>NZ_FTPD01000045.1:596757-758168 GCF_900156895.1 Mesorhizobium prunaredense | reverse complement strand
CCCGCATCGAAAAACCTTCACCAATGCTGACATCTGGTGGCACTTTGCGCCGCAATGGTCGATGATAATCACTCGACACTAACGCATTCCCTTTATCGGCACGGCGGTTACTGGATAGAGTGATCTTGAGTGCTCGGCCTTTGGAGGCCGCATGACCGAAGAGACGAACACCAGGATCACCAGGCGCCTTGCTGCGATCCTCGCCGCCGACGTTGCCGGCTATCCTGGCCCGACTCGGACATACAAGCAAAGGGATGGGTCATGCCGTCCGTTGCCGATCGGCGGGTATTGGGAGGCCGCTTGGCAGCCTCACTTTGGTTTAGGTGGTCAAGCGCAAGATCAGCAACTTTGCGCGCAACCGTCACCAGCATGCCATTGGACCGCAGCCGACCAGCCGCCAGCGTAGCCGTCGTACTCGTGGTCCGCCGCGCACGCCACCCCGAAACACAACGCCATTGGGGTTAGGAGGTTGCCGCGCTCATCCTCAACAACACCATGCCGGGGCCGCTGACGGCGACAGTCACTGCGCCGTCCGTAGCCTCGTGGACTGCCATAGCGGCTATTTCAGTGCCAAACGGGACCTCCGAGACCTTACGGCCGGTGCGCGGGTTCCAGACTCTGACGGTCGCGAAGTGCGCGGTCACGAGCAACTCGCGGTCGCCTACGCGTACCCACGCGATCCCGTTGGCGGTGTTCGACATTTCCAGCGGGGGAAGCGTGAGCTCGCCTGACCGTAGGTCGTAGAGTCGGAGCCCGCCGGGGTCGAGTGCAGCCAGGACTTCGGCGCCGTCGAGGTGACAGACGGAGGCGTGCCTTGGCAATGTGCCCGGTAGGGGGTCGTAGAGAGGCTCGCCCGTCTCCGCGTCCAGCAGGTGCACACCGCGCTCGCCCTCGACGGCTAGGAGCGCGCGCCCCGGGGACGGCACAAGGCCGAGCCGGGTCGCTCCTCGCAGATGTGTGTGGACCATCACCGCGTCGTCTATTAGGTCGACGACGTGGACCGTACCCGACGAGTCGGCGGACGCCACGAGCGCTCGGTCGCCGATGACGTCGACGATGTGCCCCTGGCTCGCGGTGGTCTCGCCGCGCAGCACCGGCGCGTGTAGGTCGGGCAGATCCCAGATGGCGACCCGTCCACGATAAAGCGTGGTGAGGGTGCGTCGGCCTTCGACGGAGCCCAGTCGCACTTGCACACCGGGGGCGCGGCGCGTCTTGTATAGCTGCTCGTCGCCCGGCTCCACCGTGAATGTGTGGTAGGGGTTGCCCGATGCGCGGTCCCACAGCCGGACGGAACCGCCTTCGACTCCCGCGACGACGATGCCCGCGTCCAAGCCGACCGAGGGCAGCCATCCCTCGACGGCCACTCGGGCTGCCGACGGCCTCACCGGGTCCCAGAGCCTGGTGTTGCCGTCGAGACAGCCGGTGGCAAGCATCATCCTGCCCTCGACTTCAGCGAAGGCGACGTTCTCCACCGGTGCCGGATGCGGGAACGGCGCTCCGATCGGGGAGCTGCCGTGGGGATACCAGACCCGAGCGGTGCGGTCGCTGCTCCCGGTAGCAAGTAGCTGCGAGTGGCCGGTGGTCGTCAGCGCCACCGACCGCACCTCATCCCCATGGAGAAACGGCTCCGAGACGGGACGGCCGCTCAGCGCGTCCCAAACCCGAGCCGTTCCGTCCGCGGACCCCGCCGCCAGCAGTAGCCGGCCCTCGGCCCGCCCGAGGGTGACGGCATTGATCTCGCGACCAAGCGAGACCTCATGTGCCAATGGTGTGCCCGATGTAAGGTCATAAACCTGGATCTGTCCGTTGCCGTATCCGATCGCCACGTACAGCCGTCCGTCAGCCGCGGTGGCGAGGGCGGCGTCCCGCACCGGTGCATGTCCCTGCACCATGTGGACTTGATGGCCGCTGTCGAGCGATCGCACATGCAGCACACCGCTCGTCCCACCTGCGGCGAATACCCAAGCGCCGTCGAGTTCGCCCACTGCCAGGGCCCGGGGCCCCGGCTCGGGGATATCGATTGTGGTCACCTGTAGGCGTGTCACCGCGTCCCATACAATGACGCGTCCGCCATCGCAGGCTGCGACCAGGTACCCTGGTGTGCTCGCTATGACCAGCGTGCGCACCCGGTCGGGCGCCACCAGCGGTTCGCCGATCGCCTGTCCCGTTGCGGGGTCCCAGAGCCGGATCTGCCGTCCCCCCTCCAATGTCGCCAGCACGGGTACCCCCTGCGGACTTCCGACAGCGATTCGGAGTGGACCACGCGCGTTGGAAGCCACGATCGTTCCGCCCGACTGCCATTCGACCCAGAGCGGTTTCCAGGTGAGCCGTGACGTCGTGGGGCGATGTGGAGTTTCCCCACCACCCGCGGCCAAGTAGGCCACATCGAGCGCCACGGCGTTCGCGTCCAGGTCGTCCCAGGACCAACGGTGACGGACCGAGCGCCACGCGCTCAACAGCAGCCACTTGAGCGTGTTGGGCTCCGCCTCGGTTAGCCGCAGTAGGCTTGAGAGCCTCGCCTGATCGAGGTAGGGCAGCGTTTCAAGGTTCAGGACCTCGTCGAGTATGCCGCCTGCAGCCGCATGGGCCGCCAAGTGGCGGCGGGCGTACGGATGTGGCGGCCGGTGGATCATCCAGCCCCCCAGGTTGCGAGGGGCAGCAGGGTCAGGGCAATGCGTCGCTGAGCCTCCGCCTGATCCATTACGCCCGCCGTCCCGTCGCTATCTAGGGGCGCTCCCTCGGCGAGCACGCGGCGGAGTTCGTCATGGAACGGTCGATAGACAGTCAGGCCGTCCTCGATGTCGCGCACCAGGTAACCGCTCAGTCGGTGTCCGAGGAGCCAAGCGACGTCGCTGTCACCGTAGCTGGAGTTGGGCGCGATAGCTGATGCGAGGAGCGGCCAGATGCGTACGGGCACTCCGCGGCCGTTCGCGAGCGCGCAGGCTCGGAGCAGGATGGACGCGCGACGACGATCGCGGGCGTCATGCAGAGAGGTGCGCAGGTCGTTCGCGACGAGCTGAGCGGACCCTTGCGCGAGCACGACATCGAGCCGTGGGTCGCCTGCCGCGAGCGCCTCCGTGGATTCGGCGAGCGTCCGGGCGGTGAGTCCTGCCACGAGGTAGGAGCGGCCGGCCTCGCTCTCCACCGCCGCTGCGACCGAGGGAATCTGGGCGGGACCGTAGGGAGAACCGGGCTGCGCGAGCACTTGGCCCACGTATGCCCTCAGGTCGCCGGGGTCCCACCAGTCGTCCGCGTCGATCCGGATCTGCCGGGCCCCGAGCAGTCCTATGGTGACAGACGCGAGCTCGCGGGCCGGCTCGTCGGTCTGTTCACCGCCGCTCGAGCGCACCCCGAGCAGCAGGCGCAGGCTCGGGTGCCCCCGAGGATTTAGCCGCTCGAGCACGGTGCTCAGCACGGCGCTTGGATCCGAGGCCTCGTCGAGCGCGTCCACCACCAGGGTTAACGGCCGGTCCCGTCCGGCGATGACCGCACGGATGTTGTCGACCCAACCCTTGGCCGCCGTGGTGGCCTCCGGTCGCGGCCCCTGGACTCCAAGCACGCGGCCGATTTGCTGGGCGATCTGCTCAGACGTCTTGCCCGTCGCGAGAACGGCGATGTCGACGGCGCCCTCGGGCGGCACCGGTGTGGCGATCGCCAGCACATCCGCATGGTCGGCCCGGAATCCCGGGTCGCTGCAAGTGACTAGCCGCGCCAGGACCGAGGACTTGCCGCTGCCCGCGCGGCCGCTGACAACAAACGTCCCGGGTGGGCCGGTGGCGGCGTCGATGAGTTCCTGCATGACGACGGTCCGGCCCGTGAAGACGGGTCCGACCCCGGCCAGCACGGGCGCGCGAACCGCCCAGTGCGTCGTCATATCCTGCTTGAGGATCGCGAGGTCTCTGCGGGCGGGGTCGGTGACGACCTGTTCGAGCCCGCCCGGCTCGTAGCCGGGGTTTGGGAGACACACCGAGGGCTGGTAGGGCTGGGTGAGGATCAGCGGCTTCTGCAAGTCATGGTCGCGCAGATAGTTCACCACCGGCTTGATGAACCTGTACGGCTCAAGGTACTCATCCGCTCTCGCCACTGCGTCCGTGGAGTGGCGCAGGTGCTCGACGAACTCAGCCACCGCACCGCTGAAAGCCCCGAGTTTGGCGTCGACGCCCGCGTGCGCGCTGAGGATGACGAACCACCCTTCAGGCAGGTCGCGAGTCAGAACCGCTGGCAGGTTGTCCGCGAGTTGACCCGCCTGACAGACGTCGATGATGATCATCGCCTGAGTCAGTCCCTGATGGGCCGCCAGCCACCGAATCAGGTCGGCGGTCCGGAGAGCGTCCGCCAAGTCTAGCGGGTCGGTGTCGTGCAGAACGATAAAGTGGCCGTTATCCGTCGCTGTGATCCCGTGCCCCGTCACGTAGACCACGACGGCGTCGCCATCCGTGAACCGCCGCTGCTTGAGGATGCTGTGCTTGATCTGGTCGAGCGACGGGCGGTGCGCGAGAGCGGCGTACTCCTCAGCGTCGAACCTACGTGCACCGAGGGCCTGGTCGGTGAGCCACCCTCGGATGCTCGCGACCTCTTGGTCGACGTCCAGCGCCGCGAAGGTGCCGTTCGCCTCGTACACGTCGGTCGCGATGGCAATGAAGTACCGCCGCAGGATTTCGCTGTCGTCGATCATGAGAGGGCAACTGAAATGGCTTCGCCCGTCACCTTCTTGCCGAGGTAATGCAAGACGGCGTGAGCGCTCTTGCCATTGTCGACTGTCGCATCCTCGACTTCGGGCCAGTACTCCGCCAGTCCCCCCGCGAGCGAGACCGGGTCGCGGGGGTCGTAGATGTTGACCCAGCGGACCACGCCGGGTGGCAGATGCGGCAGGCGACGGAGCGCCGGCGGGCGAAGAGCCCCGCGGATGCTGCGCATGCCCAGCGGCGACCCGAGCGTGATCAGCGTATGGACACTGTGATCGGGAACCATGCACAGAGCCTCGAAAGCCACGATGCTGCCGAGCGAGTGGCCGACAAGCACGCGTGGACCGTCCGCGAGCAGCTCGCCCAGCCGGTCCAACACCCGCGCAGCGAGCGGGTCGTCGCGCTGGAACCGTCGTACCTGGACGAGATCACCGAAGAACAGAAGCTTTCCGGCGACGCCGAACCGGCGTTCGAGCAATGCGCCCAGGCGGGTCACGCTCCGCGGCAGCCCCTTGGTGGTACCAGGGATCTCAGGCTCAAGCGCCTCGTGGGGGTCGACGACCTCGTCCTGAACGCGTTCGAGGAAGGACACGAGGTCTGCGTCGAAGTTCTCGAAGTCCCCCGACTTGCCCGTGCCGGACCCGCCCGTGTCCAGTGCGCCCTTGTTGCCGTCCGTGTCCGTCAGAAAGAGATCGCCGTAGTACGCCAGATTGAGCGACGGCTTGGGAAAGTCGCGCCCGCGCGCCCGCTCGACTCCGTCGTTCAAGCCCGCCTGCCAGTCGGGCAGCATCTGGTTCCGGCCGCTCTGCTGCTGGCCGATGCCGTGTAGACCGAGCACGTCGACCATGCGCACTCCCATTCCCGTAACAGGTACAGTGTCCGTCCGTCGATCCGTGTTAGGAAAGACCTTAAACGCGGTGCCGTCAAGATCATGAGTGGTGACGAGTGTCATGGTCAGTGACTCGATGAACGCCTCGCGGATGCCCTCGTTTGCAAAAGCATCCGGCCTCGGTCGATTGCCGGTTCTTGTCAAACGTATGCCACATGGCGGAGATGCGAGGCATAGGCAGGTCAGCGACAGGATAGCACCGAGGTGGTGTCGCGGCGCAACTTTGACCTACAGCGTCGTTGACGGCAATGTCTGCTTCCAGGAAGCAGCAAAGCTGATTTCTACGGCCGACTTGCGGCGCAGTGCTGACCGGCGGTATCGGGCCCGATTCCGTACGGACAGCTTTCAGCGGCTAGGAAGGCAATTTCAGACGTTGAACCAAGCGGATAGGTCTGGGATTGACCCCATCGGTGACTTTCCCGTCCGCGTCGCGAATGATCACAATGTGCCGCATGTAGGCCCTTCGCTAGCGGCCGCGATTTCGCGAGACCGGCTTTTCGTTTCGGCGCTGATTGAGCGACGGCCTACATAGTGTCTGGAATCCGCGTGCCCATGCGCTTAGAGAGAACTGGCGCCACACGCCTTTTAGATCGATCTGGCGAAGCTCAGCGCGCCGACATCGTGAGAGCGAGATAGCGGCCGATCCCCGCAATACCCGGTCAGCCGCCGAAGAAACTAAGATCAACTTGCACGACTTCCATTTGGCGATGAGCGTCGTCGGCCTTTGGTCGAATTATGGACCACCGCCCCAGCGCAGCCAAATGCAGCAGCATATTTCAGAATCGCCTTTATGGAGGCGGCGACGACCGGTAGTTACGCATGGCGGTAGCTGATATCGCCCGCCCCTGGGAGTGAGCCGCGTCACCTTTTACCAGTACTTCCCTCAGGCGCGGGCCCGATGGATGAACCTAGCGAAGTGAACGGGGGGGAAGACGGGAGGGATCGGATCTCAACGGTAAGGTAGCGGGGAGATGCGAGAACCTTTTCATCGAAGGAGCTGGATGAAACCATAGTGTTGTCGCTGTGACTCTATTGCGCAATCTTTCGCAATACCGTCATTGCCGTGTAGCATAAGTCGGCTAATCAGACCGCTCCGTGCCACGTGGGCTCAAATAGGAATCAGAATGACAAGCCGTGGAAATCCCAAGAAAGTGTCAAGGCTCCTCTACCTTGCATGTCCATACACCCACCCAGACCCGTCAATTAGGAAAATGAGATTCGATGCTGCAACATCTGCCGCTGCCGCGCTGATCAAGTTGGGTTATGTCGTATATAGCCCGATCACGATGACCCATCCTATCGACCTCGTTCTTGCTGGCCAAGAAAACACATTGGGGTCGGACTATTGGGTGGAGTTTGACGAAACTTTCATGGATCGCTGCGATGAAATCGTCGTTTTGGAGATCGATGGGTGGCGCCAAAGTTCTGGCGTGCAGCGGGAGATTCAGCACTTCTTGACTAATGGGAAGCCCATTTGGTCGTTGTCAGCTGATCTAGAGATCAAAGACTATGGGACCGTAGCGGCCGTATAGTCCGGCAATAGTAAATAGACTTCCAGCTGTCAAAAGTCTCCTTGCCATCGAAAAACCTCGCACGCCACTACTATGATGTCGCTTATCATGTCGATACTGCCACAACCCAAGAAACACAAAGGTGCACAGGGCAAGGATTTCAAACTCCGTAAACTTTAAGCTGAGCAAGTAAATGCTTAAAAAATAGACCCCCCACACCAACGTAGAGACTGGTCCTCGGTCAAATCGCGGGTCATCGATAAAGCTCCTTGCGTAGACGCGGAGCATAAATCTTATGCCCGAGCTATGAGCTTGCGGCGTCGCGTAGGCAGAAGGGAATTCTATTACTGAAAGAACATCCCAGCAGAAATATAATAAAAAAATAACATTGAAAGTTGGAAGCCAAAATACTTTGTTTTCTGACGCCACCAATAAAAACATATACGTAAATACAAGCGCCACATCGATCGCGAATCTCCACCGATTTATAAGTGGCTTTTTGCTTATCGAGATGAGGTAGCCATCCCAGCTGAGTACGGTTGCATACAATGCGATGAGGACGATTGCTATTTGTTCAAACTCTGCCAAGTTAGGTGGTCTTGCTTCCTTAATCCAGTTTGCTCCCACCATTGTTGACCCGACGCCAATAATGATGGCCACTGCAAAGAGTCGCTTAACAAGATCTGCCCTGTTCGCAGCCCTTTCATCAGAGAAGATGCGTCATTTTTGATCCCCCCAAGATCACATCGGAAAAAAACTTCACGCCGCGACCATCCCACTCGAACCATCGGGGCCGATTCCTGTGCGTGTTCCCCATTGCTCATCACCTCTATGAGTGGTGACTGGATGGAATGGAGGCTCGGTTGGCGGCAATCAACTTGGCTTCAGGTGGCGCAACCACGACCTCCAGTGTGATCGCCGGCAAGGTCCGCTTTCAGGAAACTGCGAAGCCGATCTCAACGGCCGAGATGCGGCGCTGAGCTGTCATCGGCATCGCGCAATTCGAACTTCGCCGCGGTGGATCTTCACCTGTTCCCTGGTCGCGCGCACGCCAAGCTGCGCCATGGTTCGAAGGAATGTCCGTCCTTCCAAAACCGGCTTAAAAACCGGCTTAATTTTGAAAACTAAGCCGGCGAGAGCCGAGTCATGATCTCTGAAAGATTAGCAATTTCAATGGGTTGGAATGGCGCGCCCGAAGAGATTCGAACTCCTGACCCCCAGATTCGTAGTTTGGAGGTTTGGCGCATCCGCCGCCCTTCGACGCGTTCGCTCCACCCTGGGAGAGGGAGCGGCAGCGGACCCCTGCCCCAAGTTCGAGCCTCAGAAGTCGGTCCCGGCGAGGTGATTCGCGTCACCTTGGGTCGTACGCTGGCGTGCATGCCGCATACCCAGTCTACCTGAGGCGGGTTGCCGGACAAGACCCCGCAAATGATCAGGCGTTGGGCTGCCCTGGAGCGCCCTTTCGTGGAAACAGAAACAAAAGATCAGGTAAGGTTTCGTGTGCACGGGGTGTGCACGATACCCTCTAAGCAGTTGTTTTGTATAGATTGTCCGTCCAAACCATCATAGGTGCAATAGCAAGTTTATGATGTAATATATTCATTTCTTTATCTTTTTTATGTCTCAGCCCGTCCAGTACCCCGTGGGAACGACTGAGCAATTTTGCCTGAGACACCCATCAAAACGTAACCCAATTTACGATTATTCCGCCACAACTGAAAGCCGCTTAGCTATACCGACCTTCTAACTGCACACGTAGTGCACACGAAAGTAGTAAGGTTGGCCTCGCTTTGAGAGCGAACTTCGACAAGAGGTCCTTGTGTGATTGGACTGTAGACTCAATCTGCAAGGATGAGGCTGCCTGGCAGGCGCAAACTGGATCATCATATCTAGCAATCATGCCGCAGACTGAGTGCGAAATCCTCGGCAATCCGCAGTCCGACTGGGTCAATTCCGGTGCTGTAGCCACGTTTGTGGAGGTGCGAGACGATGGCTCCGGTAGCAACATTACCGGCAGCACCTGGCGCGTAGGGACAGCCGCCCAGCCCGCCGGCGGAGCTGTCGAACGTGGCTATCTTTCGTTCCAGCGCAACGTCGACATTCTCCAGGGCCTGCTTCGAGGTATCGTGAAAGTGGCAAGCTAGCATCGATGCCGGAATTTGCTCGAGAACGTGCTGCAGCATCATCCCCACCCGATCAGGCGAACCACGTCCGATCGTGTCTGCCACCGCGATCTCATAGCAACCGAGGTCGCGTAATCCGCACGACACCGCGGTAACCGCACCCGGCGCGATTGCGCCCTCATAGGGGCAATCAAGGGCACATGACACGTAGCCGCGTACCCGCAGGCCGTGTGCCTTTGCTATCCGCATCACGGGGATGAAACGCTGTATACTTTCAGCGATGGTGCAGTTGATGTTCTTGGACGCGAAACTTTCGGACGCGCTGGTAAAGACAGCCAGCTCTTCAGCTCCTGCGGCGATAGCGGCTTCGGCGCCCTTTTCATTGGGTACAAGGACCGACCGAACCAAATGTTCACCCTGGGGGGCCTGTCGCATCACCGCGTCATGGTCCGCCATTTGTAGCACCCACTTCGGTGAGACGAAAGCCGTGACCTCGATGCGCGACAGACCAGCATCCGCGAGAAGACGAATGAGGTTCAGTTTGTCGGCGGTTGAAACGATGCCTTTTTCATTCTGCAGGCCGTCGCGAGGACCAACCTCGACAATCGTGACCTTCCGATCGCCGCTCATCAATGTACGGCTGCGTACATGATCGTCTCCTCCGTCGCGATGCGGCGGTCCATTTCCTCAACGATCTTGCCCTGGCGGGCGATGAGGATCCTGTCGGAGAGGCTAAGGATCTCGGGCAGATAGGACGAGATCACCGCGACCGCGATGTTCTGGTCCGCAAGCTGGTTGATGAAGTCGTGGATTTCCGCAATCGCGCCGACGTCGACGCCGCGGGTGGGTTCGTCGAAGATGACGATCTTCGGCTTTTGCACCAGGGCCTTGGCGATCACAACCTTCTGCTGATTACCTCCGGAGAGCTCGATGACTTTCGCTTCCGGATCGATCGCTCGCACATTCAGCCGTTTGCGCCATTCCTCTGCGACGAACCGTGCTTGCTTCATCGATACAATGTTGAAGCCACCAAATGACTGTCCGCCGAGCTGCCCCATATAGATATTTTCGGCGATGCTCATCGTCTCGAAGAAGCCTTCAGCCTTCCGCTCCTCGGTGACATAGACGACACCGTCCCGCACGGCAGGCGCCGGAACCAAATAGCGTTTTGGCTTTCCGTCAATCTTTACTTCTCCGCCGTGGAAAAAATCGCGCTTCAGGACACCGCACACCACCTTCAGTGTTTCCGTGCGGCCTGAACCGACCAGGCCGAAGATGCCGGTGACCTGACCTGCGTAGAGGGAAAAGGAGGTGTTGCGGACCATATTGCCCATCGAGAGATTCTCGACCGAGAGCACTTTCGCGCCGCGTTTACGTGGCGCGCGCATGCGAGAGCCGCCACTGTAGATTTCATCCGTCAGTGTCCGGCCGACCATGGCCTGGATGATCTTCTGACGATCGAAGGCCGTTGCCTTGTCCGAGGCGACCAGCCGTCCATCCCTGAGAATCGTGATCCGATCCGCGACCATCAGCGCTTCTTCGAGCGCATGCGAAATGAAGATGATCGAGACCCCCTCGTCTTTCAGCTTCTTGATCAGCTTGAAGAAGTAGCTCTTTTCTTCCGGGGTCAGAGTTGCGGTCGGCTCGTCAAAGATGATGACCTTGGCCTTGTGATGTACGGCTCGCGCGATCTCGACCATCTGCTTCTGTGCGGCGCCGAGCGAGCCCACGATGGCGGAAGGATCCACGTGGAAGTTCAACGATTGAAGAAACTGCTGCGCGGAAATGTAGATGCCGCGAAGTCGGTTCAACGGCTTTTCTTTGCCGAGGTAGATGTTCTGCGCCACTGACATCGACGGGACCAAGCTATTTTCTTGGTAGACCATCGCAATGCCCTTCGCGAGCCCCTCGGCGGGGGTGGCGAGCTTCTCCTCCTGACCGTTGATGAACATCTTGCCGCGACTGAGCGGATACACGCCGGCGATGATCTTCGTCAGCGTCGACTTGCCGGCGCCGTTTTCCCCGAGCAATGCATGGATCTCACCAGCCTGAAGCTGGAAATCGACGTCCGCGAATGCAGGATTGCCCCGAAATTCTTTCGTTGCCCCCTGGAGTTCGACAATCGGGGTCATGCGGCGCTCCCAACCTGCGCGACGACATCGTCGGGCTCCGTCAGTGCCAGATGATCGATCGCAAGCACCTCTCCAAGACCCTTCGATGTCACAAACAGCCTGCCATCGGTCTCAACGCAGGACGTGATGCCGTGCCGGTTGCCGTCGGCCCGGCTATGGGCGCTCCATACCGGCTGGAAATCGTCATCGAGGCGGAGAAGCAGGCCGTACGATCGTGTCGGCGCCCATGGCTTGTGGATGCCCAGCCGGATCACGCTGCCCGCCTGCAGCGGCTCCTTGAAACTGCGTCCACTCGAAAGTGCCGGAGCAATCCAGTATTCGGGATCGATATTGGCCATCATTTCGCGGCGATAGCGGTTCTCCCGAAGCACGAACTCCTGCAACTGCGACCGCACCGCGAACAACGCCAGCCAGTAGCCGCCTTCTTGCGAGGATATGATCCGGCCGGGATAGGCAGGCAGATCAGGCAAGACGGTTTCGATGCCGCCGCCGTCTATTGCCAGGGCCAACAGGCGATGCTTCCACGCCTCCGCCACAACGAGCTTTCCCCCAGGCGCCGCGGCGATACCCGCCGGGAACCCGAGGCCGCCGCGTACCAGGTCGGCCTTATCCTGGATGAGATCTAGTCGCAGGACACTTCCGCTCCGTCCGAGACTGAGGAGGTCGCGGCTCCAGGCGGGTGCCAAATATGTGCTCGAGCCGTTGCACACCGCCAGCGTATCCTCGTCGAGGAATATCGCTGCCGTCGGGCAGTTGAGATTTTGGCCAGAGAGCTTCGCTGGCAGCCGCTTGCCATCGTGCCGACCGCCGGCAATCGCAATGCCCTTGCCGTCCAGCCCCACGGCAATGGCGGCCTGAGGTGAAGTGCAAAGGAATGTAATCTCGGCCTCGTAGCTGTTTCGAACCGACGTCCTTCCATCGCCGTGCAGTTCGATCACGCGGTTGCCTGACGAGAGCAAGGTATGCCCGTTGGCGCGAATTAGGTTGTCCGCGCCTTCGGCGCTTGAAACAGCGGCAACCTGCTCGAGATAATTGTTGGGCTTCAAGGCGCCATCCATCACGGGTACGGTGATCGAATGCTCGCCACGGCCGCCCATGAACCTGTCCACGATGTTGCGTATCCGGCTCGACCCGCTCATTTGTTCGCTCCCCAGTAGGCAACCTGGGACGTCCAGTTGGGATCGGCGTCGGGCAACCGAAGACGTCCGATCCGGTCGTTGTAGAGCCCTCCGAGATAGAGATGGCCCTTGTGCTCGCGCATCGAGGTCACCATGGGATGGTTCTTGCCGCCAAGATCCCAATAGGATTCAACGATCTCTCCGTTTGGCCTGAATTTGAGAACGCAGCCGGTGTTGATATTCGGGAAGAGCCACTGGTCACGGGCCACCCGCTTGGCCATCCGCTTGCGAAGCGATGGCATCCTCATCGCCAGGTCGAGCGCCGGCGAGCGCATCCCGACGAGAGCCACCCAGAAGCAACTGTCAGAGGCGCGGTTGATGTTGTCGGGATATCCCGGCAGGTTCGGAATCGTCACTTCGCAGGCGCCCTTCCTTGGGCCGTCGAACCAGTAGCGGCTGATCCGGCAACCCCAGGTCTCCGCGAAAAAGAACGATTGACCGTCGCCTGCCATGCAGACGCCGTTTGGGAACTGCAGATTCCGCAGGATCGTTTTAGTCGAGCGGTCCCGAGGGTCGAAGCAGATCAGCCGGCCGTTGCCACGGCTCTCCAGCGCGTCGGTTGCCCAGTCGTGCATGTCATAGCGGATCGTCGCCTCGGAGAAAAAGATGCGGCCGTCAGGCGCAATGTCGAGGTCGTCCGCCAGCTTGAGGCGAGAATCGTCGATAACCGAAAGCAACGTTCGGTTTGTTTCGTCGGTTAGTTTACGCACCGTGTGGTCCGGCGACACCTGATACAGGCCCATGCCACCGATGCAGACGTTCAGGTTCTCGGCCGCATCGAACGCCATGCCGAGCGGGTGGCCGCCGATATGGGCGAATATTTCCCATTGCTTGTAGTTAGGCGCCAGGAAACGGACGATGTCGCCATGCCGGTTGGGGCAATAGAGATTGTCATTACGGTCGAAAATGACGTCTTCCGGCCCTTCGATCTCTCCCTGTCCGATGAGCGACACATCCTTGAGCCGATCGTTGATCGCGTAAGGGCTGCCGGACCCTGCACCGGTTTCTGGAAGCTCCGACAGCCTGAAATAGGCTGGAGACACATAGACCTTGTTCAGGAGCTTGTGCCGGTTCTTCAGCCAACGGACGTCGATCGCGACGACGGCAAGCAAGACGATGCCAAGGATCATCGAACTGATGCCGCCGCTAATGCCGACGCGGACCATGCTGTCGGTCAGGATGAGCACGACGATCGCGCCGAGCACCGACTTGATGACCGAGCCCCGTCCTCCGCCGAGACTGTTGCCCCCGAGGACGGCTGCGGTCAGTGCCGCAATCTCCAGTCCGGCGCCCGTATCAGAGCCCGCACTTCCGAGGCGCGCAGCGAAGAAAACTCCAGCCAACGCCGTGAGCAGGCTCGACCAGACATAAGTGGTGAAAACGGTAAACTTGACCTTGAGACCGGCATTGTAGGCGGAACGGCGACTGCCGCCGACCGCGTTGATGTGCCATCCCGCGCGCGCCCGGGTGAGAATGACATGCCAGAGAGCGATGACGACGATCGCGACAAGAAACGAGAACGGAATGCCGAACACCAACCCGTCACCGATAAAGAACCAGAGGTCGGACTCCGGGAAAACCGCCGAAATCTCAACTGCGTAACGAAGAAGGATGATGTCAACGATCGATCGAATGATGATCAGCGTGACGAGCGTGGTCAGGAAAGCCCTGATGCGAAGGTAGCCGATCAGGAATCCGTTCACCGCACCACAGAGTCCGCCGACGGCCAGGGTGGTGGCAACCGTCGCCCAAACCGGCCAGCCCAGGATGTGTATGCATATCAAGGCCGTGATGTTAGCGAGCGCAAAGACGCTGCCGACCGACAGGTCGAGGCCGCCCGCGAGCAAGACGATGCCCATGGCGACGACGATCAGGGAGAATTCCGACAGCTGCCGCGAGGTTTCAGTCAAACTCGACAGCGTGAAAAAATTCGGGTTCTGAAGGAGAAAGAAGCTGATCGTCAGGATGGTCGCAAACACCGGAACGGCATTGTCGCTCCACCGCTTGGTCAGAACTTCGCCAAGCAATTTCTCTGGAAAATAGCGAAAATAGAGGCGCTCGATCGCTTCCATTACCGAACCTGACTTCAGATCTTGAGGAAAGAGGTCACCGTGGAGACACGGTGACCTCGCGCTATTGGAGGCTATTTTTTCAGCAGGTCGAGGTCCCAGCAGCTGTTGATCGTCATAGTTTCCTTGCTGATGATCTTGTTCGGCGTGTACAGGGCGAACTTCAGGGCACCCGCCGGCTCCTTTGATTGCAGCAGCACCTTGATGGTGTTGTTCAGATCGCGACCCTGGCCTTCGACGTCATAGGAGATGACCTCGTTGAAAGTCCCGTTTTCGACGCCCTGGCAGGCCGTCTTGTTGCCGCCGCCGGAGGTGATCAGGTAGATGTCCTTGCCGGATTCCTTGATCGCCGCGCCGGTCCCGGCGTCCATCACATCCCAGAAGCCGATAATGCCGCAGAGATCGAGATTCTGCTGGATCACGGTCTGTGCGATGCCGCGCGCCTTGGACTGGTCCCAGTCGCCAGTCTGGCTCGACACGATCTGGATGTCGTCATGGCTTTTCAGGGTCTCGCTGATCGCGTTGAGCTGATAGACGCTGGCCGCCGCCGTGGCCGGACCCTGGATCAATGCGATCTTGCCGCTCTTTCCACTGGCCTTGCCGCACTTCTCCACCATGCGGTTGGCCGCATACTGGCCAATGCCAAACCAGTCGGCGCCGACGAAGGCATCCGTCTGATAGCTCGACTTCATATTGACCTGGATCACCTTGATGCCGGAATCCTCGGCCTTCTTCAGCGTGCGGGCATACGACGCAACGTCGAAGTTCTGGACGATGATGATGTCGGGCTTCTCAGTGATGGCTTGCGTCAACGCACGCGTGCCGGTGTCCGTGCTCCAGTTGGCATCGCGGATATCAAGGGTATAGCCTAGCCGTGTTGCTTCCTTCTGCATGATCGCGGCCCAACCCTCAGGCAGGTCGAAGCTCATGGACATCGGCACGAAAACTACTTTCTTGCCTGCCAGTGACTCCAGCGTCGGTTGCCTTAGTTCATCGACCATGCCCTCCTGCGCATGTGCCGCGCCGAATGAGAGAATGCCCGCGATCGCCGCTGCCGCGGCATATTTCACTATTGTCATGATAGTTCCTCCCTTTTGAATGATCTTGAGCTTCAGATATCTCCCTGCTGCGATGTCTGTTCATCGCGAGGGTTGAGCAGTGCGTCGACGATCAAGGCGCACAGCAACACCGTGCTCTTCACGAGGTTCTGGACGGTGTAGGAGAAGTCGAGGATCGTCATGCCGTTGAGCAGAAGGCCGATCAGGACCGTCCCCACCAGCACATTGCGGACACCGCCGCGTCCACCGCTCAGACCGATGCCGCCCAAGATGACGACCAGAAGCACATCGTAGATCAGGGTCGAATTGACCATCCGCATATTCATGCTCGCGACGGACGCCGCCGTGACACAGCCCGCCAAGAACGCCATCACTCCGGAAAGCACGTACTGCAGGATGATGGTCGGTCGGACCGGGATCCCGGTTATCCGTGCGGTCGAGATGTTGTCGCCAATCGCATAGATGAAGCGGCCGAAACCGGTCCTGCGAAGGAACAGGTAGAGCGCCAAGGCTGAGATCGCGAAAAGCCAGATCGGAATCGGGATGCCAAGAAAGCTGCCGCGGCCTAGGAACAGGAACCAGTCGAGATTGTCGGGGACGTTGTTGACATCGAGCGTGGCAATCACTCCGCGCCCCAAGCCATAAACGATCGCCGAAACGGCGAGTGTCGCAAAGATCGCCGGGATTTCCACATAGGCGATCAGGAAGCCCATGATGATCGCGACAACGATGACCAGTGCGAGGCCAAGCACCAGGGCGGCTGAAAATGCATAACCCTGATTGGCCAGAACGATGGAAAACGTCAGCGAAACCGCCATGACGGCAACGAGCGAGAGATCCACTCCCCGGCCGATGACGACCACCGCCATGCCCAGGCTCAGCATGCCGAGCATGGCCACGTTGCGGATCAGATTCAGGATATTTGCCGAGCTGAGAAAGTTGTCGAGCGTCAATGAGAAGTAGGTGAAGAGCGCGATCGCGAGCAGGAACACGATCAATTCCTGTGTCAGCCCAATACGGCTGCCCATTTTCGCGCTTTTGCCCGTGCCGCTCGACGTCAGACTTTGCGGCGTGCTCTCCATGATCATTTACCCTTCCTGGAGAAGGCAGCGAGCCCGCGCTTGGCATCCTCGCTCGTAAAGGTCCGCTGCCCGAGCACGGCCTCCTGGCGAAATGCCTCGGCGAAAGGCATATCCTGCAGTGTAAGGGCTGCCTCCTTGATGGTCTGAACGGCGGCGGGACTGAGATTTGCGATGCGGTGCGCGATTTCGAGGGCTGTCGTCTCGACTGAATCGCTCTTTACGATGTGATTGATCACGCCCATTGCTGCCATCTCCGCGGCAGTAAAACGTCTCGCCGTCAGCATGATCTCCATCGCATGGGCGTAACCGATCTGCCGGACGAGACGGACCAATGTGCCGCCTGCCGGTACAAAACCCAGTGTCGCCTCAGGCAACTGGAAAATGGCATCCTGAGCCGCGATACGGATATCGGTGGCCAGCATGATCTCGAAGCCGCCGCCAAGGCACATGCCGCGTATCGCGCTCACGATGGGCTTGAAAAATCCGGGAACCTTCAGATGTGCTGGATCCCAGGCGGAAATGTCGAATGTATCCGCGGCAAGCGCAGGGATAGATTCAGTCAGGTCAGCGCCGACGCAGAACGCGCGCGCGCCGCTGCCGGCCAGGACGATTGCACGGACGCTGTCGTCGTCTTTGGCAGCTTTGAAAGCGCGGCCAAGATCTTCATACATCGCCAAGGTCAGCGCGTTGAGCTTTTCCGGCCGGTTGATCCGGATCGTTGTGACATGCCCATCTTGGGTCAGATCGATCGCCATCTAGATGGCCCCACCGGTCTTGAGCTCACTCACTTCCTGAAGTGAAAGACCGGCCAGTTCTGCCAGGATGAGGTCGTTGTGTTCGCCCGGCGCGGGGGCAGCCTGCGGCGCTTCCTCGACAGCACCCGAAAGCTTGATGGGCAGGCCAAACATGCCGATCAGCTTGCCGGCGATCGGAACATTGAGGATCATGTTGCGCGCCGCGATATGCGGATCTTCCACCACTTCGGCAATCGTCTTGATCGCGCTCAGAGGAACCTTGTCGCCTGCCATGTCTTCCAGTTCGGCCTTAGTATAGTGGCTAAACCACCGGTTAAGCAGAGGGTAGACCTTCGCTTCCGCGACGGCCGGGTCAAAGCGCTTCTCCATGGTGTCAATGGCCGGATCGACGGCCATGTCCGGTTCACCGAAAAGCGCGCAGGTGATCGCCCAGAACTTATCCGTGTAGCCGCCAAAAAAAACATAGCCATCCTTGCACGGGAATTGGCCATAGGGGCGAACAAACGGATGCTCATTGCCGAGCGGCGACGCGACCTCCTTTTTTGCCGTGTATCGGACGACGGCATTTTCCGTCAGCGTCAGCACCGAATCTTGCTGAGACACATCGACGATTTGCCCAAGGCCGGTTTTGTCGGCTTCCCGCAGCGCGGCGAGCGTCCCGATTGCCGCATAAAGAGAAGCGGCAAGATCACCGATGATCGTTCCCACGCGCACAGGCGGTCGGTCCGGATAACCGTTCATGGACCAGAGACCGCCGGCAGCTTGACCCGTATTGTCGTACGCAGGCTTGGATGCGTTCGGTCCGGTACGGCCGTAACCGCTGATTGCGGTGTAGATGAGCTTCGCATTTTCCTGCCGCAGGACCTCGTAGCCGAGTCCCAGCTTGTCCATCGTCCCCGGTCGAAAGTTTTCGACGAGAATGTCGGCGCGGCGCACCAGCTTCTTTAGAAGGGCGCTGCCGCCAGGCGATTTGAGGTTAAGGGTGATCCCAAGCTTGTTGCGATTGAACTGTGTAAAAAATGCGCTCAGTTGCTCGCCTTCGTCGCCAACGAAAGGGGGGAAAGTCCGCGCATAGTCCGGCTCATCTGGGTGCTCTACCTTGATGACCGTTGCGCCTAGGTCGGCAAACAGCATCGAACAGAAAGGGCCGGCCACGACGCGTGTGATGTCCAGAACGACAAGCCCGGCAAGCGGACCAGTTCGCGTCGGAATTCCATTATCACGAGGAGCTTCTGTCACTAATATCCTCCCAGAAAGTCAATCTGAGAGATATCTGCCGGCATTGAGGCGGACGCAATTGACCATCCGGAGCAACCGTCTCTGGGGTCGGGATGGATTAATGCAACTGAGAGGTTCCGCGGCATCGTCTCAGACCTTCTCGGCCCGTATCAGCTCCAGCACATCCTTAGCCCGATCGACGCGCACATCGTGATCTGCCGCCAGCGAGGCCGCGACCTTCTCGATCTCATCGCCTGTGGCCCCGGCAACGATTGCGATGTTGCGGGCATGTAGCGACATGTGGCCGCGCTGGATGCCCTCGGTGGCCAGTGCGCGTAATGCTCCCATATTCTGGGAAAGTCCAACCGCGACCGCTACTTCGGCCAGTTCTTGGGCGCTCTCGACACCGAGGATTTTGAGTGCGGCGCGGGCTGCCGGATGGGTCTTTGTCGCTCCGCCAACAAGGCCAAGAGCCATAGGCATTTCAAGTGTACCGACAAGATGTCCCTTGGCATCGATCTCCCAGGTTGACAATGAAGTATAGCGCCCGGAGCGCGAAGCCCACACATGTGCGCCCGCTTCTATGGCCCGCCAGTCATTGCCGGTGGCCACCACAATCGGATCGATACCGTTCATGATGCCCTTGTTGTGGGTGGCCGCGCGGTAGGGATCGACGATGGCAAGGGCGCATGCTTCGACGATGCCACGGGCGATGCGATCACCCGTGTACTCGTCAGTCTGAAGCGTCTCGGAGGCGACTGTCACCATTGCACGAGCGATGCGTAGATCGGCAAAGTTTGACAGAATGCGAAGACGCACCACGCCGCCGCTTATCGTTTCAATCATCGGCGCTACGGCTTCGGCCATCGTATTTACCGTGTTGGCGCCCATGGCGTCACGCACGTCGACGATCAGGTGGACGACAACCATGGGACCTGCAGTTGTCTGATCGAAGACGTGGACTTCGATATCGCGGCACCCTCCACCAAGCGAGATCAGAACCTTGTCCTTGACATTTGCTGCAGCAATTATCGCCTCCCGTTCCTTCAGGATGCGAGCGCGCGCACCGTGCGGATCGCGCACTTCAAGCACCTGCACCTGCGCCCGCATGATTGGCCCAGTGCTCGAGGTGAAGAAGCCACCGCTCTTGCGGGCAAGCCGAGCCATGTAAGACGCTGCGGCGACCACCGACGGCTCTTCAACCGCCATGGGGATCAGATAGTCACGGCCGTTGATTGTGAAATTGGTGGCAACGCCGATCGGCAGTTCGAACGTCCCAATGACGTTCTCTATCATGCCGTCGGCAAGCGCAATTGGGAGGCCGCCACCGGCAAAAACGTTGCGCTCGGTATCGGTCAGCGACACGACATCGCCAACACGGTCGAGTCTCGCCGCCGGCGAAAGATTGCGCAGATTCTCGAGGCGAGAATTTATGGCGGAACGCGTCCCGCCCTTTTCGTTCCCGGTCACAGGCCCCTCCCAAGCGATGTGTCATTTTTCTTCTTGAAACAAGAATGATCATTGTTACCATCTCGCGAAAGGTACAGATCAGAGAATTTGTCTGAATCTGTACCCATTGGAGGTGACGTTGAGGGCGACAGAACCAAGCTGGAAATCCGGCGCGACCCTTGCGGAGAATGTCGCGGCGCGGCTGGTCGAGGAGATTGCAGCGGGCAACCGTTCACCGGGAAGCAAGCTACCCTCAATCAGGAACGCGGCCCGCGAATACGGCGTCTCCAAGAACACCATTGTCGAGGCCTACGACAGGTTGGCGGCATCTGGTCATGTTGCGCCAAAGGCACGGTCCGGATTCATAGTCAGCAACGCTGCACAGACGAACGGAATGAGGCCAAAACACGTCTCGGAAGCCGTTGATATCGCGTCGCTTCTCAATGCGCAGTTAGAGGAGAGTTTTGAGATCCGCGTTGGCGACGGGCGTCCACCCCCAGCATGGACAGAGGAGTCAGAAATCCGACGCCATCTTGGTTTTCTCGGGCGTGGCCCCTCACCGGGCGCGGATGGCTATGGGTCTGCTTGGGGTTTCCCACCTCTACGGCAGCAGATTGCCCGGCGGTTGGTGAACCAGCACATTCAAGCGACTGAAAAGGAAATCTTGCTGACGTTCGGCGCCAATCACGCGCTCGACCTCGTCGTTCGGGCGTTCTTGGCGCCCGGCGACGTCGTGCTCGTCGACGAGCCCGGATATTACCCGCTCTTCGCCAAGCTCAAACTGGCCCAGGTGCGGGTCATTGGCGTCCGGCGCCTGCCTGACGGGCCAGACGTTGAGGACTTCACGGCTAAGGTCTCAGCGGAGCGGCCAAAACTGTTCTTCACGCAGTCAATTGGCCACAATCCGACCGGCGGCTCGATCAGTCTGTCTGTCGCGCACTCAATCCTCACCGCTGCGGCGAAACACAACGTTACCATCGTTGAGGACGATCCTTTTGCGGACCTCTCACTCGTTTCGCCCAATCGGCTTGCAACGCTCGACCAGCTCAACCATGTGATTTCGATCGGGACATTTTCCAAGACGCTATCTGCAAGTCTGCGGTCAGGTCATATCGCGGGCCGTGCCGACAAGATCGCTGCACTTGCAGAACTGAAGATGCTGACAACGGTGAACAGCTCCGGCCACGTCGAGCGGCTCTTACACCGACTGACATCCGAAGGTCACTATGACCGCCACCTCAAGCGCCTCGCACAGCGCATAGAGGCGGCCGCAACTCGCGTCCACGCAGCTCTCAGCCGGAACGGCTATTCCATCTTCGCCGGCAATGGAGGTGGCTACTATCTTTATCTCATGCTGCCCGAAGGTGTCGATGACATTGAACTGGCCCGACTGGGGGCCAAGGAAAGCATTTTCATAGCGCCTGGGAGCGTCTTTTGTATCGACAAAAAAAGTCCAATGGCGGCTGGCATCCGGATAAATGTGTCACGGGCGGAAGACGAGAGGTTTTTTGACTTTCTATTGAGAAAGCTTTCTTAGTTCGCACCCGGATGCTTCTCATCCGTGACCGTAAGGATCCGCGCCACAAGAGCGGAAACAATCAGCGTATTCCGCTCTTCGCTGCATCTGGCTATGACGCATGGGAGCCGGAGGCTTGAGCTTTGAGCCGGACATTCGGAGGACTTGCTCGACTTCGCCAAGCTGCTGGTCGGTCACGGTCCGCACCGTGGCAGACGTTAAGCCGTCACCGGAGAGCCCTGTATTGTCAAGCCGGCGCAGCCTTGCTACCTCATGAAAATGACGACAGGACAAGAGGTTGAAGCGAACTGCTTGACCATGGGTAGATCTCGTTTGCTCTAAACCTCCCGGCGGCCATGCATTCATCTTTCGACCGCAGGTTTCAATTATGGTCGGAAACGGCATTCCGTTACGGAAAGCAATTGACCAAAAAGGCCATCCGATCGATATTATGTCCCTTTCATGTTCCGCTTTCGCGTAGTCCAGGCTTCTTATTTGATAGTTGATGTTGAAGTCTTTTCGACGTGGGGCGGCGCAGCGACGATACAAAGAATTGATATCAATGCGCAGGGGACGGCGCAGACGCATGCCCGCAGGACAATTTTGGATCCGGCGTGGACATTTTATGTTTGGGGATGGGACTGGTTTGAGTGAGCAGCGTGCATCCGCAAGGGTGCTTCGCATTTGATTTGCGAGAGATTCTCATGAAAACGCCCGGTCCGCGTGATCCTTCGGTTTCGATCAAAGTCTTTGTTCTAAGTGACGTCCTGCTCTACCGCGAAGGCCTTTCCAGACAGCTGGAAAGAGACCGCCGCGTCGACCTGATCGGTTCCGGCCCTCCTCTCCCCGACATCCTAGACGCCCTCGCCTTCGACGGTCCGGGCGTTGTCGTCATGGACCTGTCGATGCCGGACAGCCTGGCGATCGCACGCCGCATCCGCGAGCGCCAGCCGGACGTCAGGGTCGTGGCCTTCGCCGTCTCTGACCTGAGCGACGAGGTCGCCGCATGCGCCCGCGCCGGCGTCTGCGGCTACATACCCAAGGAAGGGACCGTCGAGGACATCATCCTCTCCGTCATCCACGCCGTAAGGGGGGAACTCTATTGTTCGCCGCAATTCGCGGCGCTGTTGCTGGCACAGGTCGCCAAGTCCGAGGTTGCCAAGCCGGCTCTCGACATGGCCGGACGGCTGACGCTGCGCGAACGCGAAATCATCCGGCTGATGGGGCGCAGCCTGAGCAACAAGGAGATCGGCCGCACGCTCGGCATCAGCGGGGCCACGGTGAAGAACCATGTTCACAACATCCTGGAAAAGCTGGCCCTGCGCCGACGGTCGCAGGTTCCTGCCGCCTTGAGCGGCGGTTACAGACTGACGGAACCCGGCCAACCGCCGGCCTGAGCCGCTCAGCCGCCATCGCCGTCGGGCAGGCGGTGCCCGGATAGTTCGGCGCGGCCGCATCTGCCTCGGCAACGGCCTGCGGCCCTATCCCTTGCCCATGAGGTTCAGGAACAGGGTCCTGACCTGACTGGCGTCGATATCGCCGCCGGCGAGCAGCCTGTGCAGCCTTGCCTGAAAATCGCGCCGCATGGCGGCGATGCCGGCATCCGCACCGTCGCCAGGGCCTGCGCTCGGCGGCAAGCCCTTGGCGAAATCGTGGGATGCCTGGCGCAGCGCCAGGAGCATGCGCCGATCCGCCTGGCTGACCCCACCCCTGCTCGCCTGCGGAACGCGTGCTGCGAACGCCAGCGGCGCCAGGTCGGCGAGCCGTAGCTGTCCGATCGCCAGCATGGCCGTCATCCTTACCCGCCAGTCGGGGTCTTGCAGGCCGGCGCGGATCATTGCGCGCACCGGCATCGCATTGGCTTGGCCATAGACGGCGACCGCCGCCTGGAGCCTGTGCCAGCGGCCACTGGCGTGCTCCGTCCTCTCTTGCCGACGGACGGTCGATGGTGCCGCCATCACACCGGCGACAAGGTCCTCGATGGAGCCGATGCTCTTTCCGCCCAGTTCGGCTGCCAGGGTTCCGGCCAGCTCCGCCGCGTCTTCGCCGCGGATTTCCAGCCAGGCGATGGCTTGGTCTTTGTCGCGGCGATAGTCCACCTCGCGGTCGTCGCCGTCGGCACCGGACCAAGTGGCGAGCGAGGGCCGGCCCTCGCCGTCGACCTCGACGCTGCCAAGGTCCGGGTCGCGGGACAGGCCGCGGCGCTCGATCGCTGCGGTGACATCGGCGAATGCCGCCTGCCCCAGACTGATGATCTGCTCTCGCATCCGCATCGCTCTATCTGATGATCCTTATACCAAAGCCCTTGTGCGAAGCCGGGATGGTCTGGATGTTTCCCGCGGCACTGGTGACCTTCAATTCGACGCCGTTCCTTGCCAGGACGTCGACGAAGGCTTTCTGCTTGGCCGGACTGTTGAAATCGGCCTCCTTCCAGTTCTTGGTCAGGCCGGTCAATTCGCTCGCGCACTTCTCGTATGCGTCGATGGCTCGGCGGGTCTTGGGATCGAGCGGATAGCCGGCGGCTTCGGCGGCCTGTTCGATCGTCCTGAAGGCCTTGGCGTCGGCAGTCATGTTCTTGGCGAGATTGGTAGTCAGCGGCGCCAGCGCCTCGGCCGGCAGATTCCTGGAGCGATGTGACTTGTCGTCGATCACCCAAATCTTTCCGTCCTCGCGGAAGCCGACAAGATCAGTACCGGCCTGCTTCGGATTGAGCGTGCGTTCTCCGGTCTTGAGGTTGACGTCGACGGGATCCTTGAGGAAACGCAAATCGGAGGGCAGGTTGGTCTTGGCCACGCTGCGCGCCGAACGCCGCTGTCCCAGTTCGAAGCTGGCGGTCATCTCGGCGAGGGCGGGACGCAGCTGCGTGATGACGGCACCCTGCTTGCCTCGCAGATAGGTGACGAATCCGGAGCGGCTTGGCGCCTTGCCCTTGAGGTTCCTATTGTAGGCGTCCCAATGGTCCTTCAAGGTCAGCATGGCTCCGCCGCCGGCACCCGTGTCGGGTCCTGCATTGAGGCGCAGCCGGTCGATGTCGGCCCAGGGCCCCAGTATGTACTTGTCCTTGGCGACCATGTCGCGCAGCACCGGGTCCTCGATATGGGCCAGCGTATCTTCGCGAATGCGCCGGCGCAGCGTGCCCGCGCCCTCCATCGCCTTGTAACGGGCCTTGCCCATCTCCGGGACGGCTCGCCGCAGTGCCTCGATCTCGCCCTTGCTCATGCCCGCCTTGGCAAGCTCGTTGGCCAATCCAACGACCGCCTTGCCGTTCTTGTGAAGAGGCGGCCCACCGTCGAGCGCACGTTTCTGGCTGGATTGCGTTTCCGTCGATATGAGATGGTCCAGACCTTCGGGATCGATCTTCTTGGCCTTGAGGTAGGCGTCGTGAGCAGCGCGGTCCGTCTTGGCCAGGGTCTTCAGGGCATTGGTCTCGTAGCCGCTCCGCGGCTTGGTATGCTTTGCCAGCGCGATCTCCTCGCGCGTCGGCGGCGGATTTTTTTTGGACGCGGTGCTTGGAAAGACTTCGTCGAGGTTGGCGGCGAGATGATCGATCGAGTCGATGATCTCCTGTTTCGTCGGATCCGCAGGCGCGCCTTTCTTTCTCCGCGGCCGCCCCTCGGCGGCCACGTGACCGACCGATTCCGCCGTCGAACCCAGGCCAAGACGTCCTTCGGCGTCATGGAACTGCCGTTCCAGATACACGATGTCGGCCTCGATCTCGGCTCGGGCGCGCGGGTCGGCGCCTTCCCTGGCCAGCCGGCCTATGCGCTGCTCGATGATGCCGGGCAGTTTCTGCAATTCGAGCGCCGCCTCGAAATGACCCTTGCTGAGCGGCGAGACGATATCGGCACCGAGACGCAGTTGCACGCGCTGGATCGCCACCCGCAGCCTGCCGAGCAGGCCGGTATATTTGCGCATCGTGTCGATGACGCCGACATGTTTCTGAATGTCGATGGCGCGGGCGTTCGGCCCCACCTCGACCCTGACGCCGCGAATGTGGCCGTTGGGATGATAGTCGGGCACCACGCGCACGGTATCGTGCGCAAGCTTCGGATTGACCTCCACCGGCACCCGGTTGCGCAGCCGCGGCGGCAGCGCATCGCCCGGCATGATCGTGCGGCCGGCGGTTCCCGGCGCCACCAGGTCGCGCAACTTCTGCGCATGAACGGCAGCGGCATTGGCCGGCGCGCCTTCGCGCATGATGAGCGACACCTGGCCGTCCTTGACATGGACCATGGCATCGCCGCCCTTGCCCTTGTTGAGAGCCCGGAACTCGGCTTCGGGAACCCGCAAAACCGGCACGTCGGCGAAGCCCTTGCGCTCCGCCGGCGGAATGTTCTTCAGCATCTCACGCCGCGCGTCCTTGAGAAACTTCTGCGTTTCCGTGGCGCGCTGCGATTCGACCGCCTGCTTGACCTCCATATGGGCGACGAAGTCGGAATGCGGCTTGCCGGGGTTCTGCTTCTGCCAGGACTTGAACTCCGCCAGCCGGACGCCGACCGGCGTGGAGGACGGCGGATGAACCGTCAGAGCATGGCCGAGGCCGAAGCGCAGCGCCCTGCTGCCGGCGCTCATGCCGAGCCCCTGCACTAGGTTCTCGCCGGCGCCGCGCAGCGTGCCCTTGGAGATGTTGACCAGCGGATTGCCGTTGCGCCAGTTGTTCTCGTCGGCGAGGTTGGCGGTCAATGCCGTAGGCAATGCGGTCAGGAATTCCTGCGGCTGCTCCTTGACGATGCCCTCGATCAACCCCGCCCCACCCTTGAGGATGCGCATGGCGAGGCCTTCCTCGCCTGCCTTCTTTCCGAATGAGGCAATGGCGCGGCCCAACGCCTTGCCGAGGCTCGCCTTGACCGAAGTCGCCATGAACTGCTTGCCCTCGGCCATCGCCATCTTGAGCAGGTTGCCACCCTTGAAGGCGCCGAGCGTCGCCATGGTGACGATGAGGTCGACAGCGCCGACGGCAAGGTCGGTGGCGATCTCGCCGGCGCCGTAGTCGGATCCCTTGATCGCCGCCTTGATCGCCATGGAGCCGAGCGTGCCGACGATCGAGCCGGCGATGGCGATGACGGCCGGCAGTGCCGCGCCGCCGGTCACGATGCTGACGATGACGCCGGCGATGATGGCGATGGCGCCGACGACATAGGAGAATATCTGCGAGGCCATGTCGGCGATGGAATCGACGGCTGCTCGCTGCGCCTCGATGGCCTCCTTGGCGTTTTCCATGCGCAGTTCGAATTCGAGGCTGAGCTGCTCGCGCCGTTGCGGCGAAAGATTGGGATCCTTCATCTCGGCCTCGAGCGCGTCGAGCCGGGCGAGCTGGTTCTTGGTCCAGACCGATTCTTCCTTCGACGCCCAGGCGCCTACCGCTCCGACCGCCTCCTCGTCGGCCTTGCTGCGCCGGCGCAGCTCGTCGATCTGCTCGGCGACGGTTTCCGGCATGCCGTATTTGTACTGGTCGAGCAGGTCGCGTTCCTCACGGCCGCTGGTGTCGCCGCTGATCGCGTGATCAAGCGTTTCGCCGTTGTGATCGTGCTTCCAGCGCTCGTTGGCTTCGGCGAGTTCGGCCTTGGTCATGCCGCCTATCGTCGTGCGCAGCTCGTCAACGTCGGTGCCAAGGCCCTCGATGGAATAGCGGATACGGTTGTAGTTGAACTGCTTGCGCAGTTGGGCCGGCGGATCGGTCGAACGCATCAGCTTGTTCTGCGCGCGGGCCTGGTCGCGATCGGCGCCCGACATGTTGTTCTCGATCACCTGGTCGAGCGTGGCGCCGTATTTCCCCTGCATCAGCTGGTCGAGCGCCGCCGATTTGCCCTGCGCCGAGACCAGTGCCTTGCCCTCGATCTCCGCAGTCATCTTCTGTTCGAGTTCCAGCCGCTTGTTCTGCACCTCCTCCCAGGTTTTCGGCTTCAGCGTCTTGGTCTTGTCCTTGGCGGCGGCCTCGACGGAATCCCTGTAGAACTTGTCGACCTCGCGCTTGATGCCGGCGCGCCGCTCCGGCCCCTCGTCCAGCTGCGTCTCGAACAGAGCCCGGTCATATTGCGAGCGCAGCACCCGGTTGATGACGTCGTCGTCGGCATAGACGCCCTCGCGCTCTACCTGCAGCTTGGCGGCGTCGGCAGCCGTCATGTTGTTGTCGGCAAGCGCATTGTTGAGATCGCGTTCGCCGCGCGTGGCGCCGAAGCGCAGGCCGCCGCGCAGCGCGCCCTGGTCGCTGCGGTATTGCGGGACGTCCTTGAACTTCTCGTTGAAGCTGATCTCGATCTCGGCGTTGCGCGCCTGGATTTCTGCTTCGTATTCGCTTGAGGTCCATTCCTCGGCCTTCGCCTGCGCCTTCACCTCCTCGCGCACCTGGTCGTAGACGGCGTGGACGCCTTCCTGGTCAGGAATGCCGCTCCAGGTCTGGCGCATGGCGGCATCGAGCGCATAGACATTGCCCTCCTTCTTGTCGCCCTTGGCCAGCGAACGCGCCTGCTTCAACTCGCTGCCGGACAGGTCGCCGGCCAGCGCGGCGTCCAGGCTCTCGCCATGCAGTTCGAGATATTTCGCCTCGACCGCCGCGCGTCGCTCCGCCGGCATCGCCCGCAGCGTGTCCATGATCAGCTTCTCGTCGGTGCCGGCGCCCTGTATGGCGTAGTAGATCGATGAGACGTCGGCGAGCACCGGATCGCCCTTCATCAGGTCCTTGGCGTGCCGCCAGTCCGCGCCCGACATCTCGCTGTCGAGATCGCCGTAGAGCGTATGGCCCTCATGCGCCTGCTCGTAATGCGTCTTGACCAGTTCGACCTGCAACTCGTCGAGGCCGGTCAGCGCCTTGAAGATCTCGTCCTCGTCGGTGCCGATCTTGGCTTCGCCGTACTTCCAGATGCGGTTGGAGATGTTGGCGGCGTGGAAGCCGGACGACTTGGTGCGGATAATGAGTTCGAGGTTCTCGAAGTCGTCGGCCGGCAGCGAGCGGTTCTGCGCCATCGGCAGCAGCTTGGCGATGACGGCTTCCTGCACCTCCTTCTTGCGCATCTCTGCGACGCGGCGGCGCATGGAGACCGCCATCTGCTCGATCGGATCGCGCCCGGCGGTCTCGTAGATGAAGCGGCGGCGCACCGAATCGGTGTTTTCCAGATAGTCGGCGACACCCTTCCTGCCGCCTTCTTCGGCTATGCTCTTAAGCTTCTCCTTGTCCTTGGCGTCCTTGTGCTCCTTCAGCGCAGCATCCTCGGCAGCGATCTGGGCCTGGCTGAGCTCATTGATGGTGGCTAGGTCGCGCTGCAGCTCAAGCCTGGCCAGCCTGGTTTCAACGCCGGCCCAGGTGGTCGCGGTTTCATGCACGTCTTGCGCCCAACGGTCGAGCTGGCCGGCCGTCTCCTGCCACCAGCTTTCGGTGGTCAGGTTCTGCGCCGTCGCCCAGTTCTTCAACTCGGCATAGGCGTTGCCGCCGGCGGTCTCGACCTGCTTGATGAAGCCGTCGATGCTGGTCTTGGCATCCTGCTTCAGCGCGTCGACCGCCTTGCGCACCAGGCCGGACTGCTCGCGCGCCCAGCGATTGCTGGCGGCGATGGCCAGCCTTGTCTGCTTCTCCTTGGCGAAATCCGCCGTCACGCTGGCGGGCGACGGCGCCCCCTGCGGCCTCAGCACCAGTTCGTCGGCCATGGCGGCGCGGCGGTAGGCCTCAGCGTATTTCTCTGCGGCATCGTCCAGCGCGGTGTTGCGGTCCTTCAGCGTCAGTCGATAGCGCGCAATGGCTTCGCCGACCTTGTCCTGGATGCGCTGGATGGCGCCCTGAACCTGATCCCTGGCGGTCGGCTTCGGCGGCTTGGCCATCCTGGCTGCCTTGGCCTTGGCATCTTTCGAGGCCGCCTGCGCGGCTGCCTGGGCCTTGGCCTGCTTGGCCAGGGCAGCGGCCGCCGCGTCGTCGGCGGCCTTGTCGGCAGCGCCGCGCGCCGCGCGATCCGCAGCCTGGCGTGCGTTTTCGACCTGCTGGCGGCGCAGTGCGACGGCGTCGTCCAGTGTCTGGCCAGCAACCCCGAGCTGCGCCGCCAGCGGATCGACAGCCTGCCTGAGCGAGCCGGCGAGCGAGGGAATCTGGTCCTCGCCGAGTTTCGGCAAGCGTTTTTCGACGATGCCGCCCGGATAGGTTTCGATTTCCGTCTTGATGAGGGAAAGCATCTCCTTAGCCTGCCCGTCCAGATCCGACATGAAACGGGCAAGCACGGCGGTGAAGATCTTCTGCTGCGCCGATCCAACAGTAGACGGCGGCAACGGCTCCGAATGGATGACGATGGGCGTCGGCGCCACCGGCGGCACCGTCACCGCCGCAACGGCTGAGTCCGCCGGCTTCAGGATACCCTCCCTGATGTCGCGCAACTTCTTGATCTGGTCGCGTACCTCATTCGCTTCCTTCTCCGGAAGCTTCTTCGCTGCCTCTTCGGTAAGCTGGGCGTTTGCCATCGCCGGCTCGCCGAGCAGGATCATGCGCATCTCGGCCTGGCTGAGCCGCTTGCCGGTGACATCCGGCATGTGATGGCCGGGGCTCTCCTTGACCTCGGGCATGGCCTGCTCGGGCAAGACGAGGTTGGCGGCCTTCCCGATCTCCTCGGTCGCCTTGGGGATCGGATCCGGCGCGGTCGGCTGCGGCAGCACGTTTTCCGGCACCGGCGGCTTGCCGGCCTTGCGCTGTAGCGCCTGCGGGCTGGCCGCGCGCGGCTGCGCCGACGGCGGCGGAAAGGATGGCGGCTGCCGCTGCACCGCGCTGCCGCCCGGCGGCATCTGGCCAGCGATCTGCCCAGCGCGGGCGGTCGCCGCGTCGGGACTGGCGGCCCCGCCGCCGGCAGCCGGTTCGGCCGGCCATTCCCCCGCAGCCGACGCCGGCTGCGCCGGCGCGCCGCCGGCGAGCTTGCCCGCTGCCGGCTTGCCCGGCTTCTGGGCCTCGGTCGGCTCCGGCTTGGTCTCGTCCTTGGCGTCCTCCACCGCGGCGTCGGCCTTGGCCTTCGTCTCTTCGGCGGCGGCCGCCTTCGCCTTGTCCTGCCCCTCCTGTCTGGCGGCGGCGCGCAGGTTCTGCACAGCGGCATTGCCGGCGCTGGGCTGCAGGCCGGCGGCCGCCTGCGGCGTCATGCGCGCGCCCTGGGTCATCAGCGGCGATACCGGGCCGCTCTTCGCCCACAACTCGCTGTGACGGACCTCGGCAAGCACGCTGGCATCGTCGGGCGCCGGCGTCCGCGCGGCGCGGGGCACGACCGGCAGAGCGCGGACCGTCTGGTTCATCGTCAGCCGTCCTGCGCAGCGACAAGCAGGCCGTAGGCGTCGCCGAAATCGTCGCGGGTGGGCGGTCGGCCGAGCTTTTCCAGCTCGACGGCAACGGCCTGCAAGGCATGACGCTGGCAGACCGGCAGGTCCTCGGCCGCCGCCAGATAGGCGCTGGCCAGGGCAACGTTGCGAATGCTGCCGCCGGTCAGTTCGAAACGCGTCGCCAGCGCGTCAAGGTCGAGGTCGGACGCCAGGGGCGTCTGCTCGGGAAAGGCCCGCGCCCACAATTGCCGGCGCATGCGGACATCGGGCAAGGGGAAATGCACGATATGCCGCAGCCGGCGCGAAAACGCGTCGTCCATGTTGCCGGCGAGGTTGGTGGCCAGCACGACCAGCCCCTCATAAGCCTCGATGCGTTGCAGCAGATAGGCGACGCTGAGATTGGCGTAGCGGTCATGCGCGTCCTTCACCTCAGTGCGTTTGGAGAACAGCACGTCCGCCTCGTCGAAGAAGACGACGGCATTGCTGACCTCCATGGCTGCGAACATGCGCTCGAGGTTCTTCTCGGTCTCGCCGATATACTTGTCGACCATGGCGGAAAGATCGACGCGGTAAAGATCGAGGCCGATCGCGGCGGCGATCAGCGACGCGGCCATGGTCTTGCCGGTGCCGCTGGCGCCACTGAACAGCACGAGATTGTTGTGACCGGCGGCAGCCTTGCCGGCAAAACTCCAGTCGTGCAGGACGCGCGGCGCGTGGTCAAGTTCGGCGCAGATCTGGCGCAGGCGCGCTGCCTGGCGCTCTGGCAGCACCAGATCGTCCCAGCGCCAGTGCGGCCGCACCAGCCGCGCCAGCGAAGGCACCTCGGCCCGCGTGGCACGGCGGGCGGCGTCGGCGATGTCCCGGAAGTCAAGCGGCCGCTGCGGATCGAGCGACGCCGCGACCGCGGCCATGGCGTCCGGACCGCAACGAAGCGCCAGCCCAAGCCTCGACGGCAGTACCGGATCATGCGGGCGGGCCGCGGCCTCGAAGGCCGATCGCCACCAATGCCCGCGCTGCAGCATGGTGGGCGCCGGCATGGCGATTTCGACCAGCTGCGTGCCGCGTGCGAAATTCCGCGCAACGACGGTGCCGGGCGCCGGAGCGACGAAGGCCGTAGCGCCGGCCTGCACCGCGGCTGCAATCGTGGCCTCATGACGCCGGTCGGCAGCAGCCTCGCGCGTTGTCGCCAGCAGCACCGCGTCGCAAAGCAGCGCCTCGCGCGCCAGCAGCCGGCCGAGCTCCTGCGCCGGCAGCAAGGCAGCGGCGGGATGTGACAAGTCGGCCTCGATCAGCTTCAATCCCAGCCGACTGCTGGCCGCATGGGTGAGCTGCCGCTGGCCGCTGTCGGGCGGGCCGTCGAGCAGCACGGCGCTTGTCGGCCATTCCTTGCCCAGACCGGAAGCGATCTGCTCCAGCAGCGCGTCGGGCCGCCATGGCACCAGCGGCGGCCCCATGACTGCCGTGAAGGCCGCCAACCGCTCATCGGCACCGCGATCAGCCCCCAGCAGGGCAAAGGCCAGCCGCTCATCCATGGCCAGGCCACGGCCGACCAGAGGCCGGCCCGCATCGGCGGAAGCCATCCGCAGGAGATCGCAGCGAAACAGCGGTGACTGCGCCGAGAAACAGGCGAGCCATTCGAACCGCTGCTGCTGCGTCGATGCCAACAGCGCCAGCGCAAGGCCCGGTGTCGGCAGTTTGCGTGAGACGTCGTTATGCGCATAGGCGAACAGGGTCTCGTAGCGCGGCTCGATCGCCGAGGCGGCTGCCATCAACAGGCAGCCGCGCTCGAAATCGTCGAGACCGAACTGCCTGGCCAGGGCGAGCAGCGGCATTTCCAGGTCGCCCTGGCCCAGCCTGGCGTCGATGAAGGTCCGCTTGGCGGCGATGCGATGATCATGCTCGTGGCCCGTCTGCTCGGCACCGGCCAGCCGCGCTGCGACTTCGGCGTCGGTGATGTAGAGCCCGCGCAGCGGGTCTTCGTTGAACTGGCCGGTCGCCCGCAGCCAGGCGACATGACGAGCGAGCAGCAGGTCCAGCCAGGCCAGTTCGTCGGCCAGATGCTCGCCGGCACGCCGGTAGCCCGGAATCGGCGCGGGAGCCAGCAGCATGGCGTCAGCCCCCCGCCATGTTCAACAGGATCGAGCGGCCGTCGGCGAGCCGGTAGACGGTGCCGCCGAGGCCGGTCATGCGCCAGATGAAGTCGAATGGCACCGAGGAGAGATCGACCTCGGCATCGGCATGGCTGCCGGACGGGTTGATGCGAAGACGCCCGACGCCGTGGACGGCGTTGCGGCCGAGATAGGCGGCGCTGCTCAGGGTCAGGCCCGGCAGACGCCGGCCGACGTCGGCATAGGCGGCGCGGGCGAAGAGCATGAGCGAAAGGTCGACGGCGTCCGGGTCGCGCCCGCCGGCAAGATAGTCGAGATCCGGCCCGGCCGGGCGCAGATTTTCCAGCGCCCGTGCGGCGGCGGCCAATGTTTCGGTCCTCGGACCGGGTCGTTCCGTGAACAAGACATGCGTTGAATTGGCGATGGGCGTAGCCTCCCACCGGCGTAAGGCTGCCGGCAGCTCCTCCATCATCTCCCCCGGCACCAGCACCGAGGCGATTTCGGCGTCGGGCAAGGGCAGCGACTGCGCGCCACGCGCCGCGTGGTACCAGTCCTGCGTCAACGCATCCTGCAGGATCGAGACATCGCCGACCCGCTGCACCACCAGATGCAGCGGCCGCGCCGGGCGCAGGCCGGTCAGCGTCGCGAACAATGCCTGCTGAACGGCGGCCGCATTGTCGGCGAACAATGCCGGTGCCGCCATTTCATCCGGCTCGTGCAGGGTCAGCCAACGCAGCGCCTCGTCGTCCTCGGCCCCCGGCTGGTTCAGACCGGACAGTGCCACCGCCAGCGCCTGCCGGCGCGCGCTGGCCAGCCCGGCCGGGCAGCCCGCGGTGAAGACCGGGTCCAGTCCCAATTCGATGACCGAGCGCCAGAGCAGGAAAACGCCGGCGCGTGGCGTGACAATGCCGTCCACGTCGATGGCCCGCGCGGCGTGACTGCGCTTGCGGCCAGGTTTCGCGCGCCCCGCCAGCTGTTTCAGTAGTGACTGCAGGCGGCCGCCCGTGGGAACGTCCGTACTGCGCGCAGCTGCGGATAAATCAGCCGGAACCGCGCGCCGGTCCCGTCCCTCCGGTCTGTCTGACGCGCGACCTCCTGTTCGAAGACGGCCGGCGACGAAACGCAGTCCCGCCATCAGCACCGGTGCCGGGAGCCCGGTTGCGATGCCGATCCGCACCATCGCCTCCAGCATGGCCTTTGGGCCACCCAGAGCCACGGGCGGATCGAAGCCGACGAGGCTTTCGCAGATCCTCACCAGAACCGGCATGTCCGGCATGGCCTTGTTCGGTTCGGCCACGATGGCCAGGATGCGGTCGGCATCGGCAACGCCGAGCCCGGCGAGAAAACGCGGCAACCCGCCGCGTTCGGCGATGCGGACCAGAATGTCGAACGAAATCCCGGGTTCCTTTTCCAGGACCATGCGGACGGCCGCCCCCACCGGCAGCGGGTGCAGAGGGGCGAAAGCGCCATAATACCAGCGGTCCCAGGTTTTGCCGTCGACCAGGTCGGCAAGGAACTGCGCCAGATAGGCGGCGCGGTCCGGGAAGCGGATGGCAATGTCCGAACACTCGCCGGACAAGACGCGCAGCAGCACCGCGCGCAACTGCTCGGCCAGCGCATCGGCGACAAGGCCTGGCTCCCAGCTGCGGCCGCCGGCCAGATCGAAGTCCAGCCGCCGGATGATCCAGACCGCCGGCCCGCCGCTGTCGCAGATCGGCCCCAGCGCACTGGACAGCGACGCGGCGACCTCCTTCGCCAAAGTGCCGGCGGGATCGCTGGCCGGCCCGAGCTGGGCGGCCTGCGCATAAGAAATGCGCGTCTCCAGATTCAGCCGCCCGAGGCTGAGGCGAGACACGGCTGCATATGCGGCATCGGGCGGCATGGCGCGGCCAGCCTAGTGCGTGCCGGCGTCGTTCGGGTCGCCGCTGCCCGACAGTTCCTCGAGCACCTGGATGGCGCCGCCGATACGCAGGAGCGTGTCTCGGGTCTTGGCGCGCTCGGCATCGAGCATGTCGAGCCGGCGCTGCCCTTCCGCCCATTCGGTGCGCAGTTCGGCGAGCCGCGCCGCGAGGTCGACCGCACCGGCTTCGATCGTCTTTTGCGCGATGTGCTGGTTCATCAGATGATTCCCTTCTCGATGGCGAGCTTGATCTTGGCGATCTCCTCCTGGGTGAGAAACAGGCGCGTGGATTGCCGCGCCGCTTCCTTTTCCTTCTTGCTCAACGGCACGATCTTGCTCTTGTGGATGCGATAGTTCGTCGGGTTGGCCTCGAAGTCCTCCGGCGGCTCGACCTCCTTGAAGCCGGCGGGGATTGAGGCGCCATCCGGGAGCCGCATCAGTGCCTTGTCTCGAATGAGCCACATCGCATCAGTCCCTTTCAGCCGTAGAAGACAGCCACGAAGGTGAAGAAGAAAAGGTGGCCGTCGGAGTCGCCCACCTCGCATTTGATCGGAAAGATCGCTGTCGAGCCGGCTAGGGTCTTGGTGCCGTCCCAGCTGACCGCCCAGCGCGCATCGGTGGCCGTATGCTGGTTGCCGATATCGGATAGCGCCACGGTGATGTGCGCATCGGAGATGTTGGCCACGCGGCCGGTGGATACGAATAGCTGGATGGTGTCGGTGCCGCCGGTTGTCCTGTTGAGGAAATACTTGCCGGTGACGATATCGATCGCGGGCGGCACTCTGCTGCCGCGCACGTAGAGATCGCCAGCGACACGCACGTCGCCATTGTTCTGGACAGCGAATTTCTCCTGGAAGCCGGCGCCGGTCACCGGACCGACGGTCAGGCGATCGTCGCCGACATCGTCGTCGCCGATGACGATGCGCAGGTCGTTGCGGTTGGGCGCATTGGTGATGCGCATCATCTCCAGCGGGTCGGTATTGGTGTCACCGGCGCCGGTGAGGAATTCCAGCTTGCTGCCCCACAGGCTGACGGTCGAGCGGCTGGTCACGCCGCCCATCACCGACAGCCGGCTGGCACCGTCCAGCCACATTGCCAGCGCGCCGCCGCCGGGATCGAAATGGCCCATGCCATGACCGCCGCCGCGATACCAGGCGAAGTCCGACCATGAGCGCTGATAGAGCGTCAGGTCCTGCACGCCGATGCCGAAGGCCTGGCCGTTGGCGACGACGTTGAGGAACTGGCGGAAATCGTTGCGGAAATGCAGGCTGCCCTGCCCGGACAGCCGCATCAGTTGCGCTCCGCCGGCGCCCGGGTCGCCATTGGCGTCGCTGTGCTCGCCGTTGAGATGCCAGTAGAAATCACCGCCGGTGCGGAAATAGGTGGCGCCACCCTGCACGCCGATACCGTAGGGGGCGATGGCGTTGTCGTCGGTGCCCCACAGGTCGATATGCTGGCGGGTCAGTGCGCCGAAGCGCAGCCGGCCGGTCGGAATGTCGACCTTGTCGTCGCCGCGCACGCCGAGCACGACCTTCTCCGTGGCCATGGACGTCGGCATCGGCCCCGGACCGATGGTCAGCCGCGTGTTCTTGGCCGGATTGTCACCGATATGGATGCGCAGGTCGCCGCCACTGCCGATCGGCGCGGGCAGCCGCTGCAGCCACAGCGGCACCGTCTCGTCGGAGCCGCCTGCCGATTGCAGCGACAGCTTGCCGCCATGCAGGAAGACATCCTTCTTGGCGACGATCCGGCCGTTTACCTGCAGCCGGCCGTCGACGGTGGCGAAATCCACGAGGTCGACATCCACGGCGGCGGTGCGCGGCGCGATCCGCAACGCCCCGCTTTCAGAAAGCAGGGCGCCGCCGACGAAGCCGGCGTAGCGACGGCCCTCGGCCAGCATACCGGCAGCGGCCGGGCGGAACTTGCGCACCGTGCCGTCCCAATGGCACATGCCGAGCCGTACCAGCCAGCGCGCTTGCCGTTCATTGTCCGGAAAATCCTGGTAGGGGATGGATTCATCGGCGGGAATGATGGTGTCGTCCGGCCCGGCAACGGCTGGCGCCACCGCATTCTTGCCGTCGACGACGATCTCGTCATGGCTGGGATCGATGGAGCCAACGGCGAAACGATAGGTTTCGCGTACGCGGGCATAGCTCTCGGCGTCGGTGCAGGGCGCGAAGCCGCCGGTCGCAGTCTGCGCCGCCTGCTCGTCATAGCCGATCCACAGCTCCAGATGCCGGTCGGTGTTGTAGGCGGCGAACAGCTCGCCGTCGATGCGCACCGGCTCCAGCACGACGATGTCGCGGCCATAGCCGTCGACACAGATGCCCGGCAAGACATAGACGTCGACGAACGGCGCGTCACCCTCACGCGCCCGCTCGACGACGTTCAGGCCGGTAATGATGCCCGCTGTATGTGGCCCCAGATTGTGGCGCCGCCGCATGTCGCGGTGATAGGCCTGCTGGGCGATGAGATCCTCGGCTCCGAGATACTGGAACTGGAAGTAATTCAGTCTCTCGATCGGTTCGGCTGTCATCGCATAACCCTCCTGTCGCCCCGGCTCACTTCTGCCGTTTCAGCGCGCGGACCTCGTTGCGCAGTTGCTTCAGTTCAGAGCGCAGACTGTCCAGCTCGGCGTTGGCTGGCGCGGCCGTTGCCGGCGTCACAGCCACCACCCGGTCGCCGCGCTTGTGTACGACGACGCTGTCGCCCGGCTGCACCAGCGGATGCCTCAGCATGGCGCCGACCAGCCTGTCGGCGTCCGCTTCGTCGACCTCGCGTTCCTCCACGCTGATGTTGGCCGCCTTGAAGCGGTCGCGCGCGCCCTTGACAGAGCCGCCTGCCTCGCCGGCGGCGACCAGCCCGTGATAAAGGCTGCCCAAAAGCCGGCCGGCGAAGGACGTCGGATCGACCGTCTTCGCGATCCGCTCGATGTAGAGTTTCGGCAGCGCGAAATTGTTGCCGACGATGGCCTGGCGCAGCCGGCCGGTCGGGTCGATGGCGTCGAGGGCCGGCATCAGGTCGTTGACCAGCGGCGAGTTGCGCCGCAAAAGCTCCGGCCGGCAGCACAGCCAGGCCAGCACCTTGCCGATCAGCGGCAGCACCGGCACCAGCGACATCCAGTAGAAGGTCGACGGGAAGGCGCCGGCGTAGCGGCGGCAGGAATGGTTGCAGATGCGCAGGATCTTGTCGCCCTTGACCGTCACGCAGGCGATCTCGACCCTGTCGTCGCAGGGGTCGTCGTCGCATTGCGGGATGAAGGCGTGGCAGATGCAGTCGATCATCAGCTGCAGCCATACGGCCAGGAGATCGCGTAGCGCCTCGCGTCCCTGCTCCGTGTATTGTTTCGGGTTCCGCTCATCCTCGACCGTTGGCGCCGGCAGGATGATCGTGCCCGCCGCCACCCGCATCTGGCAGCGCACCGGATTGTCGTCGTCGGCGAGAAGGTCCATGACGATCTTGCGGAAGCGCACCACCGCGACATGAATTTCCGACGCCGGCACGCCCGGTGTCGCGCCGGCGAACAACGCGATCAGGATCGCCGTCTGGCGCTGGTCGAGCGCGGTCAGCGGCTGGATCTTGGCCGATAGGCAGGCGACGATGCGGCCGAGCAGGCTGTCCTCCGGGATCAGCGCCTTCAGCACCGAGGCGGCGTAGTCGACCTGGCGGTCATCGCCCGGCCGGCGCTCGAACAGCGTCGGCTGGCAGCCATGCGGCGATTCGACGATGCCGACATCGAAGCATTCGAGCAGCCGGCGCGGCGCGCAGCTGTTGTTGGCGGTCAGCGCGCTGGCGGAGCTGCGCCATTGCAATGTCTTCGCGACCGCGCCCTGCGATTTCGAGCCGCCGCAGCCACAACCGCAATCGCCGTTGCTTTTCGATTTGCCGCCGCAGCCGCAACCGCCGGCACTCTTGGACTTGCCGCCGCAGCCGCAACTTCCGCCGCCGGCGGATTTGCCGCCGCCGCAACCGCAGCCGCAGGACTGCGCCGGGCCGGGCATGGACGTGGCCAGCGCCCGCACATAGGAGGCTTCGACCTCCTTGTACTTAAGCGAGATGCACCAATGCGTCTCGATGTCCTTGCAGCCGGGGTCGGGCGGCGGCGCCCACGGGTCGCAATCTCCGGTCTTCGATTTCCGGGAATCGCGGCATTCGCGGATCGCCTTGACGACATCGAAGCGGGTGTCCTCGGCGACGACAATGTCCTCGCCGCAAGGGTCGATGGCGTAGCCCGAGCGGATGGTGACCGATCCCTCGCAATCGTCGCAGACAACTTCCAGCCCGCACACCACGCCCCAGCCGTGCAGATAGCGGTTGTGCAGCCGGTTCTTGCCCTTGATGTAGGTTTCGAGGCTGGACAGATCGGCGGCGCTGAGCACCTGGCCCGAAGCGAACAGCGGCTGCTCGAACGGCCTCAGCCCGCGGCAGGTCGGACAGCAGCAGCCGCTTCCATGATGGGTGGAGACATCCTGTTTCATTGATCTTCCTCCGGCGGCCTGCCGTCTCGATTGATGGTGAACCAGCTCAGGAACCGTCCGCCCTCGACGCGGTCGCCGGTCGGGCAGCGGCGGCGCTCGGGATCGGGGTCGGTGAGGCCGAAGCCGAAATGATTGGCGTCGAGCGCGGGATGCACCTTGCGTTTCTCGCCGGGATTGCCGGGATCGGCGACCTCGATCATCTTCTCGCCGAGGATGAAGTTGCCCTCGAGCACGACGCGATAGCGTCCTTGTGGCAGTGGAATCGGCCCGCCGATGAATTCGCCGTCGGCATCGCAGGCCCGGAAACGCACCCCGGTCACGATGTTTCCGGGCACGAGCGGGATATCCTCCTCCGGAACGTCGAACTCCTCGCCGCATCTGGCCTCAATCTTGAGCCCGCTGGCGCGGCCGACGACCTGGCAGTAGCAGCGCGTGAAAATGCGCCTGCGCCCGACCTCGTGCCCTTCCGGCATATGCTGGAAAAGCAGCTGCACGGTCTGCAGGTTCAGCGTCTCGGCAAGGATCGGCCGTTCCGGATCGAAGGCGATGACGATGCCCTGCCTGTCGAGGATGTTGCCGTCTTCGGCGATATAGCCGCCATGCGGCCAGTTGATGCCGACGATGCGCGGATAGTCGTCGCGCAGACCCTCGCCATCTTTGCCGTCACGACCATCCTGACCGTCACGCCCGGGAAGCCCGTCGGCGCCATCCCGGCCGGGGGCGCCGTCGGCACCGTCTTGGCCGTCTTCGCCTGGGTCGCCCTTGTCGCCTTTCGGCCCTTGCGGTCCTTCCGTGCCGCCACCGCCCCCGCATTCGCAGTCGAGCAGGCAGCGTATCGCCTCCGTCAGAACCGACGTCGACGGCAACAGCCGCCGGCCTGTGACATTGTCGATCCTCGCCGTGGTCAGCGGATCGTTGAAGCGGTAGTCGACGATCGTCGCCAGGACGATCTCGTCGCCATCCTCGCAAGCCGGGCAACCTTCGAGTGACTTGAGCAAGATGTCGCCGCAACTGTCGCCGCAGATCTCAAAGATGGCGACGCCGCCCGGAATGCGCGGATCGGCTGCCGCCGGGCTGCCGTCGAAGGCCAGGTAGAGATGCCGGCCGGAGGCGTCCGCGACCACCTGCTGCGGCGACAGGCCGGCCGGTTCGGCGGCGCTGATCCAGGGCGACTGGTTAGCGGCGCGCCGGTCGACGGAGATGATCTGCGCGGCACCCTTTCCATCCGCGGCCTCCGACAGGAGATAGAGCCATTTGCCGCCCAACGAAAAGGCGAGCGCCACCGGTTTTGCGACAAGGCCGGCCATTGCCGCGCCGACCGGCACGACGCGGTCGGCGGCCGCAGCCGCCTCGGGCAGCGCCTTGAACAGATGGACCGTGGATGCCGCGCGGTCGGCAACGGCGAGCAGGTCGCTGTTGTCGCGCTGCGACACGGCGATCGCCGAGAGCCGAGCGGTGCCGCCGGTACCGACATCGAGCGCCACGGTGGTCATGTCGGCGAGCTTGACCGCGATGATCTTGGCGGCATCGCCGGCAGCGACGTAGACGAAATTGCCGAGGGGGCCGATGGCGAGTGCCACCGGCTTGTCGGCGACGGCTATGGATGCCGGCGCGCTCGGCGCCGCCGTGACGATATCGGCCTTCCACACCAAAACTTCGTCGTTTTCCGGGTTCGCCGCCAGGAGCCGGCCGTCGGCCAGGGCCAGCAGCCGCACTTCGCCAGCAGCCGCGTCGGTGATCTTGATATCGGGCGGTGGCACGGCGGCAAGGTTGGCCGTATCGAGCACACGCAGCACCGCGTCGCCGCCGGCATCGGGATGAAGCACGCAGAAGAGATGGGCGCCGTCGGCGGAGACGGCGACGTCGACACCGGCGTGGTCGACAAACGACACCGACGCCTGGATGCTCTTGTTTTCGGTGTCGAGCGCGACCAGCATCGCCGGGCTCTCACCGGTCAGCACATAGAGCCGTTTCGAGCCCTCATGCAGCGCCAGCCGCTTGGCATGGTCGATGTTGTTGGTGCATTCCCAGTCGAGCTGCCTGACCTCGACGGGAAGGTCCTGCGGCGGCCGGTCGAGCAGCGCGGCGAAGGAGAAGCCTTCGAGGATCTTGCTCGGCAGGCAGGCCGCCTCGCCGCTGCCGCAGCCCTCGAACACCGCCGGCACAGGGTCGGTCGGACATTCGGCGTAGCGGATGGCCAGTTCAAGCCGGTGTGGCTTGTCGTCGGGCGGCACGTTCTTGCCGTTCTTGTGCGTCCAGGCCTCCAGGAAGGCGGCACGGAAATCGAACATGGCATTGTGGCGGACCAGGATCTCGCGGCCGCAGCAGTCGATGGCGGCACCGGCGGTGACGATGACGTATTGCGGGCGGCAATCGGGGTTTGGATGCTCCAGCACCTTCAGCCCGCAGACCGTGCCCCAGCCATGCAGAAGCTGGTTGTGGCGGCGATCCTTGCCCATGAAATAGGCCTGCTCGTCGACGAAATCCTGCGCCGACATGATCTTGCCGTCGAACAGTGTGTTGCGCGCCATTTGCGGGATTTCGCATTCGGGGCAGCCGTCTCGATCGGTGACGCATACGTGTTTCATGAGCCTACCCTCTCACTCCAGTATCGTGTCGCGGCCGATGCGCAGGCCGGGGTTCAGCGCGAACGGACGCCGCGGTCCGTCAAGCAGGATTTCCCCGCCCGGCGTCGCCTCGTCGATGCGGACCGGCTTGGTGTCGCGGCCGAGTACGGTGTTGACGCCGAGCACCAGATCGCAGCCGATGACGAAGCGCGGCCGCATCAGCCGCACGTCGATCTCGACATGGGCGGGCTTGGCCATCTCGACGATGGCTTCGAGCGCCGCCAGATCGGCATCGGCGAAGCCGCTGCCGGCCGGCACGTAGAGCGTGGCGCGGTGGGCGAAGGCATCGAACGGATCGGTCAGCGGATCGCCACCGTCGATGAGCGCGAAGGTGCCGATCTCGGAATAGGCGTCGAGCTGCAGGCGGCGCACGATTTCCGGCCCCCACAGCGCCGCCGTGTCGCCGAGCGCCCCCTCGTCCAGGGAGAGCCAGCGGCGCAGCCGGAAATGCTCGATCACCTGCGGTTCGGTGCCGGTGTAGAGCGCGACATGGAGCTTCAGGCCCTTGACCGTGCCGCGTAGCCTGAACAGCGCCGGCGCCTCGGCGACCAGCCTGCGTCGGCGGTCCACCGACCAGTTGCGGTCGAGCGCGAGGCCGATCCAGCCACCCAACCAGTCGAGGAAGTCGGCGCCAGCCTCGCCCCTTTCCGCCGCCGGCGTGGCGAGCGGGTCGAAATAGGCCGGCAGCGTCTCCAGCGGCTCCAGCGCCCCGGCGCGGGCGCGGTCGAATATCTCGATGAAGCGGGCGAAGAAATCGGCGCTTTCCGCCCCTTCCGAAAACACCGCCGGCAGGTACCGGGCGGAGGTCTCGCGCGGCCAGCGCACGCTGGCCGCGTTCACCGCCGGTGTCGCCGCGCCGTCGCCCTCGAAGACGAGGCGCAGCCACAGGAAGCGGCCGGGCCGGCTGCGCACCGCGCATTCGAAGCGTCCCGCCATGTGGCCCGAGACCGGCGAAAGCGTCCATTGGTCCTGCGTCAGGGCATCGACCTCGGCCGGCGTCAGGTCGAAATGGCTGGTGGCGGTAGCGATCGACAGCCGGGTGCCGAATGGCGTCGCCGCGTCGATCTCGACCGTGTCCCAGACACAGCCGGACAGGCCGGAATCCAGCGTCTGGCTGTTGAAGAGGCCGGCCGTCTCGTAACGCGTGCCGTCGGCGCGCATTAGGCAGGGGCTGCGCGGATCGCCGAAGATGGCATTGCCGGACGCATCGAAAGCGAGCAGCGGACATCCCGCCGGCACCAGCCGCACGCGTTCGGGCGGCAGGCATTGGCCGGCGCAGGAGCGGCGCACGCGGCAGACATCGCCGGACACACGATCGGAAATCCAGATCGTGCCGTCTTCGTCCACCGCCAGCACCGGCTTGACGAAGCGGCCGGCGATGGCGTCAGCTGTATCAACGCGCTCGACGATATGGCCGTCCCGGTCGATGATCGCGACCGCCGCCTTGCCGTCCTCGACGACGTAGAGCCAGCCGTCGCGGTCCGCCGTCATCACCGTCGGGGCGGCCAGCGCCGGCTGCGCCTCGAATGCACCGTCGAAGGAGCGGAGATAGCGCAGGCGCGCCCCGAACAAATGGATCAGCCCGTGCCGGCTGTCGGTGACGGCGACGCGACCGTCAGGCAGCATGGCCATGCCGGCCGGCATCCAGGCATCCGCCGGGAACGACTGGGCGCCGGTTGGCACGCCGGTCGGCGGGTCGAGCTCGGGCTTGGGCCGGATGGCGACAGGCCGGCCGTCGCGCCAGGCGAACGCGCCCAGATGGCCACGCAGCCGCCAGTCGGCCGACGACCACGCCTCGATGCGGCGGTTGCCGGCGTCGAGCACCAGCAGATCGCCGCGGCAATCGACCAGCAGGCCGACCGGATCGCGGCCGCCAACGGCGCCGCCGGCGCCCGGCAGGCAGGCGACGGGGACGAAGGTTTCCGAGCAGGCGTCGTAGACGAGGATCGTGCCACTGCGCCGGTCGAGCAGATAGATTTCGCCGGCGCGGCCGATCGCGACGGTGACCGGCAGGGACAGGCCGCCGAAACTGCCAGACGGCGAGCCGAGCGGCGCGGCGCTGACCGGCAGGGTCGAGAGCCTCAGCGCGCCGCTCGCCTGCGACACGTGGTCGAGAACGGCGGCGCGCCAGCCGGCGCGGGCATCCATGCGGAAGGCGGGAGCCGGCGTGCCCATCAGCGGCCTCCGTCCTGCGCGGCGAGGATGGTGAGGTCATGGCCCTCGGCATAGACCAGTTCGCCCGGACACAGCGGTATGTCGCGGCAGAAGGGCGCGGCGTCACCGTCGACGCTCATGGTGAGCTGGCCGTCGGCGATGCGCAGCACGCCGGGCGTGTCCAGGATCAGCCGATAGACATCGGAGAAGAAGACCGTGCCGCCGAACGGCCAGCCGAGCCCGTCAGGCCCGCCGGTGAGCGGGTGCAGGAAGCTGTTCAGCCGATCTTCAAGATTGCGCCTGAGCTCGGTGAAATCGGCGTTGCGGGCGGCCAGGACATCGGCGCCGACGCGGATCAACCGATAGACCGGCGCGCGCACATGCACCTCCGTCGTCATCAGCCGGTACTTGTCCAGATGCGCGCAGACGGTGGCGAGCGTGGTCGCGTTCGGCATCGGATTGGGCACGTCGCCATCCGGCACGACGATGACGGTGACGGCACCGGGAATCTTGGCGCCGGGAAAACGCGGATGCGTCAGCGGCAGCGCCTTGGCGCGCATGACGCCGGCTTCTAGCGCCCGTACCTCGAAATCCTCGCAGGTCACGGCGCGGCAATTGCTCTTGATCTCGGCGGCGGCACGCAGCTTGGTGGCGGCGACGCTTTCCTCCTCGCTACCGCCTTCGGCCGGGAACGGGTTGGTGGCGCTCTCGATGCCGGGCAGGAAGGTCTGGATCTCGGTGACGGTCTCGGCCGGCAGCATGCCGCGCCGGCCGCCGCCGGTCAGGTAATGGCGCGCGATGATGTTGCCGCCGCCTGCGGGCGGCGCAAAGGCGAGCGGGATGCGTGCGTGGACGCCGTTGCCGAACAGGATGGCGCCGAGATTGCGGTTCAGCACATAATGCGGGTCATCGGGGCCGGAGCCGTAAAAGTCGTCGACCTCCTGCCAGGTGGCGAACCCCTGGCCCTCGTCGATCTCGAGCCGCAGGCTCTTGATGAGAACACGGCGGCCATAGGCGCCGTCGACCCATTCCTCTTCGACGGCCGGCAGGACCGGGCGGTCCTGCAGCGCAAAGGTCTGGTCCGGGCGGCCGTCGCTGGCGCCGACGATCTCGTCGCGGCTGGTCGCCGCCTGCATCGCCGGCACGGTGTTGATGAGGATGGCGTCGAGCCGCGGCGACCGCTCGTAGTTCGGCACCTCCAGCCGGCAGCGCAGCCAGTAGAGCGGCGTCACCACGTCGCCGAGCTTGGCGAGGCGCGCCGAGGCGCCTGGTCCGCGCAGCGTGATGTGGCCGTCGCGCAGGAAGCTCTGCGTCTCGTCGCGGATCAGTGTCAGCGGCTGCCAGCGCACCAGATCCCAATATTCCCAGTGGAGCTTTGCTGGTGGCTGGATGGCGGCCAGGCCTTCCGTCGGACCTTCGCAACGCAGCGGCGCCGGCGGCTGGCGGTCGTCGGCCATGCGCACCGTCAGATCGATGGTTCCGGCAGTCAGGTTCGCCTGCGAGGCAAAGCCCAGCATCAGCGCCGCACCGTCGCGCGCATTGGCGCCGAACGGATAGAACCACTGGCCACCGGTCGCCGCCTTGGTGGTCTCGACCGAATGACCGAAGCCGTCATAGGCCTGCACTGCGGCCAGCGTGGCGCCGAGCACGGTGAGCGGGCGGATCGTCTCGAAGACGATCGGGCCCACCGCGTCGGCGGGCGCCGCCACCTGCGTGCCCTGCGGCACGAACATTTCCGGCACGTCGGTGCGGGCCGGCGCGAAGCTGATCTCGGTGCGGCTGGCGGAGGCCGGGCGCCGTTCGATGCCGACCATCTGCAGGAACTTGATGTAGGCGCGCTCCGGCACCTGGTTGAGACGCCACAGCGTCAGCTCCGTCGTCCAGGCGAACAGCTTGGCGATCGCCATGCCGGGATCGCTGTCGTTGTGGTCGGTCCATTCCGGCGCATAGCGCGGGATCAGCGTCCTGATCTCGGTCACCAGGTCGGCGAAGCGGCGGTCGTCCAGGTCGGGAGCGGCGAGCGGCATGGTCATTCACCCTGCTGTTCGCCGACATAGAAGGGATAAACGAGGTTGCCGAGGGCATGGCTGGCCTTCAGCCGGTAGTCGATCTCGATCAGAAGCGTGCTCGGGCTCTCGCCCTCGACGACGCGGATGTCGATCAGGTCGATGCGCATCTCCCATTCGAGCAGCGCCATGCGCACCTGATGCGCGATGGAAGCGCGATTGGCCGGCGTGTTGTCGGTGAAGACGTAGTCGTGGATGCCGCAACCGAAGCGCGGATTGAGCTGCATCTCACCGCGCGCCGTGGACAGGATGATCCAGATGGCGCGCTGCACATTGGCCTCGCCCGCGATCCAGTCGAAGCCGCCGCGCGCATTGACCATCGGCGGAAAGCCGAAGCCGTTGCCGAGGAAGGCTCGCGTCTGGTTGCCGGCGACGGTCACGGCAGCGTCTCCAGGATGCTTTCGATGTTGATGACGACGTCCTCCAGATCCTGGATGGTCTGGGCGAGCGCGGCGCTGTCCTCCGCATTGCCGAGGCCAGGAATCTCCAGCTTGATGCCAGCGATATCGAGGAAAGGCTGAACCAGCCCGATGACGTTGATGACCGGCTCCATCGACTGCTGCGAATGCTCAGCCGAGCGCTGCGCATTCTTCTTGGCGCAGTTCAGCGTGCGCACCAGTTCGGTATTGCCGAGCGCCTCGGCCTCGCCGATCTTGAGCTCGATGCCCTGCATGATCGCCAGGATGGTCTTCAACTGGCCGATCAGGCACTTGATCAGCTTGATGATCAGCAGCAAAAGATCCTTCAGGAAGCCGAATATCCGCCCGCCCGGCACGATCATCAGCAGGCAGTCCTTGAGCCCATCCACGGCCTTGATGAAGTCCGGCAGCGCCTCAGCCGCCTTGATCGGGTTGGGCGGCACCAGCGCCTGGATCAGCGTGGTGAGCGGCTTGATGACGCCCAGCACCTTCAGCAGGCACTCGATCGAGGCGAGGAACGGCGCGATCTGCAGCAGCAGGTTGGCGCTCAGCGAGCAGTCGTTCGGTATGCCCTTGCTCAAGTCCGCTATGGCCGTGAAGGTGCCGCCGTTGGGCAGCCGCACCTTCAGCGGCTGCGGCTTGGGCAGCGCCAGCGCGTCGCAATCCGGCAGCTCGAACAGCTGCTGCAGATTGACCGAAAGGGGGATTTCGCGCCGCATCTCGACTGTCCTCAGATCGGCGTGTTGATGGGCGAGACGTTGCGGCGCCAGCCAGGACCCAGCAGCGAGATCATCGGCGCCTCGATCTCGATCAGCGCCACGCCCTTCAGATGTATTTTGCCGTTGGACAGCGTCACGACATTGCCGTTGGCGTCCTCGATGACCAGTGCGCCGAAGCCGTTCGGCCCGCGCTCCTCATCGATCATGCGGATGGTGTGGCCGTTGAAGGATCTGATCATGCGCTCGCGCGGATGCGTCGACGGCGGCGCATCCTTGCCGTTCCAAGTGGCGCCGACGATGACCGGCTGCTCCGGGTCGCCGCCGAGATAGGCGACGATGACCTCGTCCTCCAGTTCCGGCATGAACCAGGCGCCACGGCCGCCGCCGGCCATCAGCGAGGCGACCGGCGCCCAGGTGGTGCGGCTGCGGCCGGTGAGCGCGGCGATGTCGACCTTGATGCGGCCCTGGCCGTCCGGATCCTCGACGCTCTTGACCACGCCGACCATCATCCCGTTGTTGCGGCTCATCGCGTCATCTCCGTTTGTTTGCTGGCGGCTCGACCCGGCGGGCGGTGAAGTTCGTCCGATAGCCGGAGGAATCGAGCGTGTGGGTCGAGGACAGCACCGTGTAGAGGCCGTCGAACTGGACGCCGGTGCGCGTGATGCTGACCGACTTGCCGCCGCGCAGGTCCGGCAGGCCGACCGTGGTGCCGGTCGCCTCGACCATGCGGCCAATGCTCTTCTTCAGCACCTCGTCGGCGCGCTTCTTCGCTTCTTCGACAGTGCGCGCCGGTGGGTCGGTGATGACCTCCTCGCGGTTGGCGGTCCTGGCGACGACGATGTGATCGCGGTTCGGCGCTACGTCCTTGAGGTCGTCCAGCGTGCGGCGTTCCTCGATGCGCTTCTTGGCGGTGCGGTCCCAGCCGCAGACCTTGACGGCGAAAATCTGCTGGGCGCTGGCGAAGGTCGGATGGAAGGAGACCAGGGACTTGCCCCATTCCAGCTCGTAGGTGACGTCGCGCAGCGAATTGGTCGGACCGAAATAGAGGTAGCTGTGGGGTTCCGATCCGCCGCGGTCCTCCTCGCCGGCCAGCACCTCGTAGCCGCAGCGCCTTGCCCGCTCCATCAGGAAGATGATCGGGAACTGGTTGTTCATGTAGATGTTGGGCAGCAGCGGCTCCTTGCCAGCCGCCGCCTTGTCGGTGCGGACCTCGACGCCCAGCCCCGGCCGCCCGGCCTTGTCGTCGGGCTGGCGCTCGAGCAGCTTGGCAACCTCGCTGTCGCGAATGCCTTCCTTCTTTTCCTCCGGCCAGGACCAGGTGTACTGGGTGCGGCGGAAGCGCTCGAGCACATTGAGCCCGCTGACGACGATGCGCGAGGAGCCGCTCTCGGGAAACTGCACGTCGATCGAGGTGATCAGACCGGTCATCATCAGGCGCAGATCGCCCTGATAGCCCATGTAGAGCCTGATCTTGTTGCCCGGCACGAAGATGCCGGCATTAGCCTCGTGGCCGTAGTAAAGCGGCTTCTGGGTGACCGTGTCCCAGTTGTTGACGGTCAGCGTAAAGCCGTCGATCTTCTCGATGCCGTCCTCGTAGCGGACCTCGATGACGTCGCGCACCGGCACCGGACGGCCCTTCACATGCAGCTCGAAGGCCGGCACGTAGAAGGGCTGCGTTTCCTTGTGCAGCGGGATGATCTTGGCGGCGGCGCTCATCTGTTATGGTCCTATCGGGCCGGTACTTCGAGGATCGATCCGGGAGCGAGATCGAACGGGTTCTCGATGCCGTTGTGCTCGGCGATGCGGCGCCAGTCGGCGCCGTCGCCAGCGGTCAGTTCGGCAATGCGGGTAATGGTCTGGCCGGCCTGCACGGCATGCGCCTTTGTGCGGTCGGGCGACAGCAGGCCGAGCTCGGCCAGCTGCTCGGGCAAGGTCTTGTATTCCTTGATGACCAGCGACAGCGTGGCGCGCAGCGGCAGGCCAAGCGAGGAGAACATGGTGTAGCGCTGGCGCACGCTCTCGATGACGCCCTTGAAGCCGTAGCGCGCCTGGCCACCTTGCGCGGCATTGGTGCGGTGGCCGGGAAAGGCGTCGCCACCCCAAGTGAACAATACGATGGGTGGCGCGTGCGTCTCGCTCTCGATCTTGATCAGCTTGTAGAAAGGATCGGTCTTTTCCGTCACCGACTTGGCGTCGGCGCCGGTGCCGCCGTCGGTCGAGTCGAAGAACAGCTCTACCGTCATCGTCTCGGTCTGGCCGCGCACGAACTGCAGCAGCGGCGAGTCCAGCCCCGGAATGGCGATCTCGGCGATCTGGTTCGACTTGGCGAGCGTGTATTCGGTCGGGTTGTAGAGCACGTCGAGCGCGGCGCCGACCGCGGTGCCGTCGGCACGCAGGCGCTGGATCTGTGCCTTGGCCAACCAGCTCATGTCATGCCACTCCGTCCGGGCGGTCGTAGGCGGTGCGGCGCAAGCGGGTCTCGTCGTCGCGGCGCTGGCGCTGGCGCTGCTCGTCGTCGAGGCGCGCCATCACCGTGCGCACGATCTGCGCCTGCATCTGCTCGACGTCGAACAGTGTGACCTTGGTGTTGACCTCCTCGACATGCACGTCCATCGCAACGCTCCTCAGGAAAACAGGTTGGACACCGCTGAAACCAGATTGCCGCCGCCGGCGCCGGTGGCGCGGATGCCTTCATGCGCGATCTCGATTTCCTCGACCGCGATCTGCGACTGCATGGCATTGAGCGACGGGCCGACCCAGCGCACCGGCAGGCCGCGCTTGAAGCGCCAGCTGCGCACCGCCTTGCCGCGCTCGTCCTGAAGGGTGATAACACCGTCGCGGCGCTTGCCGTGTCCCTCGATGAAGTCGTAGTGCCACTGCCACAGATGCGCGGCGGTCACGATCCCGCGCTTCAGGCGGATGTTCGACCACGAGGCGCGGCCGGTGAATTTCAGCAGCGCGCCGTTGTTGCCGCCTTCGGCATAGGTCTCCGGCTGCAAGGTCACATCGAGGCCGCTGCATTCGCTGAATCCCGCCTGGGCCGGAGCGACGCCGAAGGTCGCCTGGATGGTGGCGCCGGCGCTCGCCGTCTCGACCAGTGAGACGGTGAAGTTGAAGCCAAGAACGGGATCCGGACGGGAGCGTGTCATGCCGCGCCTCCTGCCGCCGTGTCCTCGGCGATCCCCAGCCGGTCTTCGGTGCGCGACAGGCGCAGCACGACGAATTCGGCGGGAATGACCGGCGCGACGCCGATCTCGAGGATGAACTCGCCGTGGTCGTAGGAACCTTCGGTGACGATCTGGCGGACGTAGAACGCCTCGTCGGCGGTGCGGCCGGCCAGCCGCCTTTCGTCCCATTCCGTCTCCAGGAACCCTTCGACCTGGGCGAAGACGGCATCGACGAAAATCTGGTTGTTCGGCTCGAGCACCGCCCATTGCAGGCCGCGATAGAGCGAGCGCTTCAGCCGGATGACCAGGCGCCGCACATTGAGGAAACGCCATTGTGGGTCGCTGGACAGTGCGCGCGCGCCATAGATGCGGATGCCGCGGCCAGAAAAGGTGCGGATGCAATTGATGCCGGCGGGATTGAGCCCTTCCTGTTCGGCGGCATCGATCGAACGCGGCAGCGCCGCCGCCCATTGCAGCGCGAGATTGGCGGGCGCCGCCTGCGTTCCGCGGGCGAAATCGGTCCAGGCAAAGCAGCCGGCAGCGTGGCCCGAGGGCGGCACGGCTCGCGGCTTGCCACTTGGCAAGGTGAGCGGGTCGGTCAGCTCGATCCAGGGGAAATACAGCGCCGCGTAGGAGCTGTCGAAACGCTGCCGCCATGCCGTCAAGGCGTCGAGATCGTAGGCGTCGGGACGGTCGCGCCAGCGCGGCACGTCGAGCAAAGCGACGCGGTCGCCACGCGCCTCGCAGTGGGTCACGAGACCGGACTGCATGAAGAAGATGTCGTCGGGTGAGAAGTCGGGCGTCGCTTCGACGACCGGCGGCGGCGGCAGTTCGGCGACGGGCGGCAGCGCCGGACACAGGCTGCACGGGTCGGGTTCTTCCTTGGGCAGCGGCGCGAAGGCGACTGCCGGCATCGGCTCGATCATTGCGTCTGGGACGGCCAGCGCCGCCGGCTCGTCGACCGCCTCGAAGACGCGGACACCGCGCCGTTCCTGCGCGGACGCGTCGCCGACGATCCTTTCAGGCTTCAGCATGGCGATGCCGTCGCGCCCGCCGGACAGGCTACACACGCCATTGCGCAGCAAGGGGAGCAGCGGATCGGGCAGCGCATAGGCGGGGCCGGCGATGCGGCCGATACGGATCAGCTTCGACCGTTCGTTGACCGGCGACAGGTCCGGATCGGCCAGGGTGGGCAGGTCGAGATCGGAGAAGGTCTCCGCCAGCCTGCCCTTCAGCCGTACCGACAGCGCCATGGCGTGCCGGCGCACCCGGATCGGCTTCGTCCCGTTGGCGGCGGCGGCCAGATCGAAGGCGGGCGTGGGCAGGTCCGCGTCCCAAACCAGCCTGCGTTCGCGGATATCGACCAGCTCGATGCGGCGGCGGATGATCGGCGCTCCGTCCTGCAGCACTTCGACGATCGCATCCTTGGCGAACCCGACGATGCGCCCGACCGACAGGAGCCCCGGCAAATCGGCGGCGGGACGCGGTCTGGAGCTTGTCTCGGCGCTGCGCGTATGCCGGACCGAAACCGCCAGGGCATCGCCCCATTGGCCGGGGCTGGATGCCTTGAGCGACAGGAGCGGGTTGCCATCCTCGTCATAGATCGTGCCGTCGGCCGTGCCGGCGCCGGCGGCGAAGGTCATCGCCTTGGTTGGATCGAAGGCGGCATCCAGCGGCGAACGCCAGACGAGTTCGTTGCCAGCGACCGACTGCACCAGCCGGCGGCAGCGATGGCTGGTCGACAAGGTGACCGCCAGTGTCAGGTTGAGCGCCGCGTCGAGCGGCTCGCGCCAGCGGATTTCCTTGGCGACGGAATCGACCAGCACCGGCATGGCAAAGCCGATCTTCCTGCCGGGCTGGGTGACGGCGACGAGACGTCCGGCGGCGAAGCCGCCCGTGTCGGTGACGATGGAGGAGCGTCGATCGGCCGGCTGGGCGCCGGCGGTCGTCGTGGCGACAGACTGGTCAACGATGACGAGACTGCCCTTCACGATGCCAGCAGCCGACAGCACGAAGGAGGACGATCTGTCGGCCGGTTGGGCAAGCGCCAGGTCGAGCCCGGTGCGGACCTCGTCGGCGGCGACGCGCACGACATGACAGCGACGACCGCCATTTTCGAAGAAAGCGCGCACCGCATAGGCAAGGTAAGCGTTCGGCAGGAAATTGCCGAACGTATCGAGGAAGGCAGGCCAGCCGTCCAAGGCGACAGCCTTGTCCACCGGACCCTTTTCGGCGATGCCCACGAAGCCCGCGATATCCATACGCACGCCGACGAGCACGTCCCTGGGGCGGGGCCGCTCGACATAGACGCCGGGTGCGTAGTGGATCACCATGGCGGCCTACCCTGTGACCGTCATTTCGACGCGGTCGACGGCGATCTCGATCATCTCGACGGCGATGTCGTTCGAGGTGGCGTTGAGGCCAGGCCCTTCCCACTTGGTAATGAAGCCGTTCTTGAAACTCCAGCGCAGCTTGTCGGCCTGCAATTCGTCGGTCAGCACCACCGCGCCGTCGCGCAGCTTGGCGCCGCCGTTGAGCACCTCCTTGTACCAGTCGTAGAGATGGTGGTCGGTGGTGATGCCGCGCTTCAGCTGGATGTTGGTGAACTTGCGCAGACCGAAGGTCTTGCGCACGTGCAGGTTCTTCTCGTCGCCCTCGCGGTACTCGACCGGGTCGGTCTCGAAGGTCAGGCCGCTGCATTCGCGGAACGCCGCGCCGGCCACGCCGTCGATCTCGACGCGGAAATTGTAGCCACGGAACGGATCGGGTCTCTCTCGCTCAGCCATAGGCCGCCTCCTTGATCATCACACTTCTTCGGTGAAGGATCCGCCGGCCCACTGGCCGATGCGGATGATGACGAACTCGGCAGGCTTAACCGGCGCTATGCCTATCTCCATGATAAGCCTGCCATTATCGATGTCGTCCAAGCTCATCGTCTCGTAGCCGCAGTCGATGTAGAAGGCGTGCTCCTTCTTGTCGCCGAACAGTGCGCCCTCGCGCCAAAGTCCGCTGAGGAAGGAATCGACGCTGTCCTTGAGCTTGGACCACAGGCGCTGGTCGTTCGGCTCCAGCACCGCCCATTGCGTGCCGATCTCCAGCGACCGCTCGATGAAGATGAACAGCCGGCGCACCGACAGGTATTTCCAGTCGGCGAAGGAGGTGATGCAGCGCGCGCCATAGATGCGCAGCCCCCTGCCCTCGTTGCGGAAATCGCGGAAGACGTTGATGTTGTTGGGCTGCGGATTGAGCACTTCATGCTCGCCCTTTGTGACGATCATCTCCAGGTCGAGGATGTTGCGAACCGTCTCGTTGCCCGGCGCCTTCCAGACGCCGCGCTCGTTGTCGACGCGGGCGCAGACGCCGGCCATGTGGCCGCTCGGGCCGACGGGTCGCCGATTGCCGGCGGCATCGCGCACGATGACGCGGGGGTAGTAGATCGCCGCGTATTTGCTGTCGAACTGCAGGCGCTGCGCCTGGATGTCGTTCAGCGTCGGGGGCGTGCCGCCGGCGACGAGCGGGTCGAGCAGCGCAACGCGGTATTTCAGCCGCTCGCACTGCTCGATCATGGCTTCCTGCACGGCCTGGTCGCCCCAGCCGGGCACGGCGATGATCGAGATGTCCTCGATCTCCTCCAGCGCCTTCAGGCCGGTCCGCTGGCCGGGGCCGAGATCCTGACCGATGAGATTGATGGCCGCCGGTGGCGCGTCGACACCCGGCGTGGTCACGGTCAGGTTCAGGCCATTGTCGCCGGACGGATAGAAGAACGGATTGGTGGTGGCCGGGACGGTGTCGACATGGATCAGCCGCGAGCGCGAATTCACCACGTCGGTGACGAACCTGCCCTGGACGTTCTCCAGCGTCAGGCCGCGATAGGCCTCCAGCATCCCGTCATAGGCAACGCTCAGCGAAAATTCGCACACAGTGATGATGGTCTTGGTGGCCGGGGCAAGCGGGTTGAGGCCGTTTGCCGGGATCACGGCGCCGTCCAGCACGATGATGTTGCCGCTGGCCGAAACGACCTGGCGGTAGAGCTTGGAATTGGCGCCGTTGCCGCGGTCGATCTCTATCCAGGCCTTCTCATAGAAGCCGGCGCCGGATTTCAACTGGATGCGGTTGCTGCCGAGATTGGCGTCGTATTCGGCGCGCACGCCATCGGTATGCGCGGCCTGCACGACAAGCTCGTTACCCCAGGCGCCGGCATCGACGGCGGAGAGCAGGACGCTGGCGGGACGCGGCGTGCCTTCCGCCGCCTGGAAAGCCTGGATGCGGTCGATGCGGGTGACCAACGCCGTCGACCGCGTCAGGAAGGACGCCTTGCCGGCCGGCGTGATGGTGATGTTGGCGTCGAGCGTGACTTCGCCGGTGGCGCGATTGATGCCGCTGGCTGTGACATGCAGCACATTGGACAAATAGGTGACGCCATCCTCCACCATCTGCAGCCGGATTTCCTTGCCGGCTGACAGGCCGCGCAGGCTGACCGGCTTTATGATGGGCTGGCCGACCAGGGCATCGGAACCGGGCGCCAGGCGCGTGACCATGCCGCCCCGCGTCTGCGACGCCGCGTTGACCGCGCCGGCGCCGACAGCGCGAGTGACATAGAGCCGCCGTCCGCCGTTTGCGAAGAACCCCTCGGCGGCCAGGAAAAGCTCCTCCTTGCCGAGCACGGTCGGGTCCGAGGTTAGGAACGGCCGGCCGAAGTTCTGGCGGAACTGCAGCATGTTGGTCACCAGTACCGGCCGCCCCTTCGTCGGGCCGCGGGTGGTGTACCCCACCATGCCGGTGGTGCTGGTCGACACGCCCTCGATGGAAGGCGCCTTCAGGTCCACTTCTTCCAGGAATACGCCTGGCGCGAGATATTCAGGCATGGGCTGGCTCTCCTTCAGTCGAGGCTCGGCGCGTCATGGCGTCATCCTCCAATCAAGTGGCGAAACGGGCTGCGCCCACCGCATCGGCACGGCGCGAGACAGGGCGGCGAAGCCGGCGGCGGTGATGCGCAGCAATGGGCGCTGCAGCCGGCTGAGGCCCTGGATCAGGTAGCGGCCGGAGGCATCGGCGACGATGCCACGGGCGTGGAAGGCCAGAGGGTTCGGCGCATCGGTGACGACGAGGACATCGCCGGCCACGAGATCGTCAAGGATCAGCACCGCTTCGCCGGCAAAGGCGTCGCCCACCGGAGCGGCGGATGGCCCGGCATTGGCGCCTAGCGTGAACGGTGCCGCCGCGTCGCCGCGGCGCACCCCGCGCGCCAGCGGCGCCGTCAGCGTCATCGTTCCGGAGAGCGCCAGGTTGGCGGGATCGTTCGAGACCGACTGGATCTGGGCGAAATGCGCTCGGTGCGCCGGGCCGAAACGCAGCAATTGGCCCGGCGCCAGACCCTGCCGATCGTCGAGCAGCAGGCGGACCGCGCCGGCCGGCGCTTCGTCGCGCGCGGTCTTGACCGGCACGGCGGAAGCGACGGCCGCAAGAGCCTTGCCCCGCACCGTCGCCGCGGCAGTGAGCGCCCGCGCGAGCGGCGAGGACAGGAGAACGGCGCGGCGCGGCGCTGGCAGTGCCGGACCTAAAAGGTCGATGCGCGCGCCGGGAACCGGGTCGCCGGTCGCCAGTGTCATTATTCGGCCCTGCAGGGATACCGGCACGCGGCGCATCGCGACATCGGCGGCGACGACCGGAAACACCGGCGCCGCCGGGACCGTCACCGAAACATGCCGGTCGCGGAAGCCGACGGCGGACAGATCGACTTCCAGGGTGTGCGCGACCGTATGGTCATGGAGCGCGACGTCGGGATCGCCGGCAAGGGCGTAACCCGCGTCATGGCCGGAGGCGCGTAGCAACGCGTCGTCGACCGACACGTCGAACGGCGCCGCCACCGGCGCCGGCTGATCCTCGCAGTCGTCGATGACGGCGCCGTGCACCAGTACCTGCCAGAGCATCACGCGGTCGTAGGTGACGTCGTAGACATGGCCGTTGGTGACGACGCGCGCGTCCATGGCCAGCCTCAACTCACGGCGCCGATCGCGGCGTAGCGATCGGTCTTGACCAGCACGGGCGCGCCGTCGATCACATCGCGATGCGAGACGATCGGCACGTATTGCACGACATAGGCGGCCGACAGCTCGTAAGGCTCCTGCAGCGCATGCCAGATGCGCGTCAGCTCTTCCAGAGAATGCGGCTCCAGATGCACCGACAGCGTGCGCGTGCCGCTGTCGACCAGTTGCGGGACAAGGAAATCGGCACCGAGCAGCGCGTTGTCGTGCATGGCCTGCATGGCCAGGCCGAGCAGCCGCTGCTCGGTCAGCGTATCCTTGGCGAGCGGTGTGACCAGATAGGTGAGGTTGAGCGGCAGCGGCCGCTGCACGAGCCGGTTGGGCGGAATGCGCACCGGCGGCGCATTGACGAGATCCTCGACCCGGCTGGCCCGGTAGAGCCAAAGCGAAACGACGGCCTGCTGCACGCCGGCCAGGCGCAATTCCTTCGGCGAGCGCAGGTCGATCTGCGTGCCGACGAATGGCCCGGCATCGGTGATCACCGAGCGCAGAAGGTTCTGCAGGCTCTGGCTGACGAAACCGATTCCAGACGCGTCCGCCATCGCATCAGGCCTCCATCTGCCGAGGTGTGCAGGTCTGCGCAAGCGCGGCACGCAGGCTCTCCGACGACAGTTCGCCGATCTCGATCACATGCGGCTTCAGCCAATGGATGAAGGCTTTGCCGTCGTTCGACGTCACCGCGAGAACCCGCAGCGCCGGCCGCGACAGCAGAAGACGGACGAAGCGACCCGGTCCGTTATCCTGTGCCGGATGCATGACGATCAGCATGTCGGGAGCGATTTCCGCGACCTGTCCCTCGAGCGGCGCCTGTTTGTCGGCGGGCTCGACGACATGACAGGCCGGGTGGGAGGCGAGGACACCTTCGACAGTGGTGCGGAGCATCGATGGCATTTCCTTGTCAAACAGGATGCGAACGCGTTCCACGGGCGGTGCAGCCTTTCCAAGAGCGCCGCATGCGGCCTTTCCGATACGGTGGGCAACGCTAGGCTTGGCAATGCGCGGCTGTGAATGGACCGAGCGGCTCCGATTTCGATCCAGGCCGGCCGGTCCGTGGATCTGGACCGTTCCTCCTATACCGAACGGGCCGGCCACTTGCGGACACATCAACCAAACGGTCCAGGCCATTAAGACCGTCGGGCTCGTCGCCACGCCGGAACTGTCGGTGATGCGTTGAAGACCGGCCGGGCCGGCCAGATCAGGCCAAGATTACTTACGAGGGCGAGATTTCCGGGTGTTAGTCGGACCGTCGCTCACCCATCTCCCGATATGCTCATGCCGCGTGAGTGAATGGTTCAACCGGCAGCCGACGGAGGCCCGAATTCCTGATCCCCAGATTCGGAAGTAACAAGGGGCCGACCGGTAGCGGAACGTTCCCTCAGGTGACGGTTCGTCGAACAGTTTTCGATAGCCGGACTTCCTTCTCGTGCGGAGACGCGTTGCGTTTCACCAGCAGCGTCAATGCTACGCTTGATTGAGCGCCTGGAACAAGCCTGCTGGAAAATCGGTATTCTTCCTGAGGAGACTTTCTCCGCAATAGGTCTGGCTAGCCGATCATGCGTGACACGGTAAGTTCGTAGCGTAACATATTGATTTAGCTATATTTTTGTGTCGTAGCCCGTCCAACACCTCGTTGGGATGACAGAGCAATTTGGCAAGAAGCGTGCGCCCAAATGTAACCCAATCTACGATTATGCCGCCAAAATCGAATGCCTTTGGCCAGTTCCATCACGCCATCGCCTCGACATCAGGTCGGCCGCTTCATCTTCTTCTCGCCGCTGTTGCTTGGCTACAAAGAGTCTGCAAAAGGTCAAATTTCACCCTCCTTGGCGATGCGGATCGCCTCGTCCTCGTCGCGATAGCCGATGATCGACAGCACCGGCCCGAACACCTCCTCGCGCGCGATCGCCATGTCGGGCGTGACATGGGAAAACACCGTCGGCCGCACGAGATAGCCACTGTCGAGCCCGTCAGGGCGGTCCCGACCGCCGGCAGCAAGCGTGGCTCCTTCGGCGATCGCCGCCTCGATCAGGGCCCGGATGCGCGCCTACTGGCTCTTGTTCACCACCGGTCCAAGCGTCGCCAGCCTCGGGATTGCCGACCTAGAAGCCATCGGCGACTTTCGCGGCGATCGCGGCGGTCTCGTCCATCCGCACCAAGGGCACCAGCATGCGGGTCACCCTGCGGTCCCGTTCGTATGTCTGGGCGGCAAACGCTGACGCGATGGGTGTGCCGAGGGAGAGTGAAATCTCTCGATGCTCGATGGCGTCCAGAACTATGCGCGTAAGGGCATATGGCAACCAACTGGCGCGCTCGAAACCGTGATCCTTCGGGACGCGTTTTAGGCGCTAGGTGGATGCCGCTGACATACTTTGGGAGACACCCCGCCGTCTCCCGCGGTCTCTCCGAATAGTCACCTAGGCCGCTTGGCCCGGGCTACGTCGGCAATGGGAACGCATGGGAATGCGACGCCTCCCGCAAGCGCCGTCGATGACACAGCCTTCGCGTTCGGAGAGCCGCTGGTTGCATCCCCTTCCGCGGGCCGTCAGACTCATGGTCGCGCCTTCCCTCCGGCCTTTTTCTAGCCGGCAGCCCGAGACGGTCCTACCGCGGTCAGAACCCGCTTCAGTCTTGAGGCGAAGTCGCCGTAGAGGTGCGTGACGCGCCGGCATCGACAGACGCTCTCAGTGAAACTCGACTTGTCGATCCCCAAGCCCAGGAGGTCGTCTCCGTCTTCACGATTCGCGGACCCGATCATCCCGACGGAGACTTGATTTGAGGTGCAAGATGACGGAACCACTGTATCTGACGCCGGAGGAAGTGCACCGAACGATTTCGTGGCGCAATCCCAGCCGGGACATTGGCCAACTGGCGAGCAATGCGCGTCGGGCCAGCTTTCGTGAAGATCGGAAAGTCCATCGTCTATCCCGTGGCCGACCTCAACGAATGGGCAAGTCAGCAAACCGTTAGGTGCCATGCGACAAATCGACTCAACGGGAAGGAACGTGAGCAACCGTGAACTTGCTCGAATGGAGGTCGCAAACGCACCCCAGAAACCGCCCTCACTAACGTCGAAATAGGACTTTTATGTTACAATATCAATTAGATACAGAGTTGCAACGGATGGCGCACAATCCCATCCGTCAGGCGACCCGACGCCGTCGCGCGCCGACATCGAGATGACCAAGCTGGTCATCGAGACGGCCAAACCGCTCGGCATCGCCGTGCACGATCACATCATCATCGGCAAAAAGGGTCATGCCAGCATGAAGGGCCGGCTGCTGATCTGACCCCCTGTTTGGACAAGCATCGGCCCCAAAAGCGCCCTGTCTCGTGTTATGACACGCCAGGCAGCGACGGGCGTGCCGCGACAGCGCGGCCTCCGACCGCGACGGCGAGCGCCCTCGAACAACATGGCGCATTGAGAAAGACCCGACTTAAGTCATCCGTCTCTTCGCAAGTGCTGTGATCGCCACCCGGCCACCCCGCTAAAGGGACACTAACCAGGTAACTCAGTCGTTTTCGACGTTCGTGATTCGTTGGTTTAGTGCCGCCACCAGCCGGCGACATCATGTGCCGTGCGGAACAATTGGAAGAGGGTCTTGCCTTTATCGAGCTCCGCTACGCCCGGCGTCATCCGCTGTAGCAGGTTAAGGACCGTTGCCCGGTCCTCGCGATTCGCCGCGAGGCAGGCGTCTTTCCAGGCATCGAGACTGTCTGACAAACGACCGCTCTCTTGCAGTATCAACGCGAGGTCGCCGAGACGCTTGACCAACTCCCCGCCGAATGTCGTGGCACGCAACTCGTCCTTGAACTCAGCAAGCGCCCGAGCAGTAGTCAGCGCTTGCATTGCGCGCTCCCGGAAACCTGGATCCTCCTCCATGACATCGACGCCGCGCAGAATTTCCTCATAATCATTGAGCACAACAGGGCCTTGGCTCGCCAATGCCGCCAGACTAGTTTTCGCAGATTCGCCCAGGGTTTCGGCACAGGACTCTAGCAATTCGACAGTCTGATCTTCCGACATGTTGGAGTAGAGACTCAATTCTCCGGCGATAGCCTGGCAAGCAATGTGAAACACCCTTTCATCGTCCACCTCCTGTGCGAGTTGCATGGCGCGTGCCGGCATTTGCGACCGCGTGAGCACCCGCGCAACGAGGTTCATCACCTCCCCGTGCCGCCCATAGAGCTTCACGAGGATACTCCATGATTCCACCGAGAGAGAACTGCGGACGCGCGGCCCCCTTGGATTGGCCTCCATCCATGCGGCAAGGGCAACCTCAACCGCTTTCTCGGTCCGCCCGATCCGCGCTAGCGTCAAGGCAACCTGCGCGGTGGCCACCGCTTTTTGTCCGTTTGCCCCGATATCTTCACTCAGTGTCTCCGCAACCATCGATCGCGTGCCATGCAGAGCCTCGATCGCGACTGTCTCCGCCTCTTGCACCGCACCGAGAAGAGCGAGGTGATGGGCAATGCGGCTCAGCGATATGGCTTCGGCATTGTGGAACGAAAGCCTCTCCGCTTCTGCCAGCACCTTATCGACAAGATCATGCGCCAGTACGCTGTGGCCACCGTCGAAGGCCGCTTGGGCAATGCGCACCTGGCCGCTCAACTCGTGCTCCGCAGCCAATAGAAGGGCCCCCGCGACGTCGCCGGCCTTTGCAAGCTCCTCCACGATGGTGCCGAGGGCCTGGTAGCGGAAAGTGCGGTCGTCGAGACGTGATACGGCGGCAATCGCTAACTCCAGCTCGGCACGATCGCCTGCCGGGACCAGGATACGCACAGCACTCTGCAGGGCCGCCGGACCGTACAGCGGATCGCACAGCGTCCAAGGATCGGCAAGCGCCCCCCGTACGACGCCCAAGGCCTCGGCATGAAGACCGACCTCCCAGCCAAATTCGCCGGCGCTAAGCAATGTTTCCATTGAATTATGAATGTCGTCGAAGTCGATAAGTCTCGCCTGTGCCAAGGCACGGGACGCGATATCGCGCGCAAGCTGCGAGTCGGATGCTCCAACGGCGATCCTGCCTAGCGATATTAGACCCTTCGCGCGTGGTATACACTCCCGCATGGATTCAATCGTCTCGAAGCTTCGTTCGAAACTGTGGAGATGCGCCCATGCCTCGGCAATATGGCGCAATCCGTAGTCGGAAACCTCGTCCTCAAAACGCCCGCCGTCCCATACCGCACTGAGCACCGACTCGGCTTTTGCTGGCTCGCCGAGACGAACGTAGGCGTGAGCAACGCTAGCATGGATCGCGATTGCGGTATCGATCGAGGATGCGCGATCAACAGCCTCCATCATCGATTCGACACCGGCCACGCAGCCGGATGCAGCGAAGGCGTCGATCAGCCCCGTCAGCAGTCGAATTTCCCCGTTTCTGTCCGAAGGCCTCGACAGAGCGAAGTCCCGTATTTCCGCTATTTCAGCGGGCATGCCCAGCCGTCCCATCGCGCCGGCTATTGCCGCCAAGGCCTCTGCTTCTTCACCGGCGAGGTTTGCGTCGTCCTCAGGGAAGGTGCGCGCGATCGCAAGCAGTGTTTCGAGCACCTCACGCTGTCCGGTGCGGCCGGCCGCTGCCGCAAGCTCCGCGAGGATTCGGCCCATCCAATGACCCATGCTCCCTTTCGATAGAAGGTCCAGCGCTGAGCCGAGCAATTTATGGTCGCCCATTTCCAGTGCGCGCGCGCCGACCGCCCCTAGAGCCTCCGCGCGCGACACCACGGAATCCTCGACCATTGCGGCCTCCAGAGCGTGCTGCAATGCCTCTGCTGCGGTTGCCGCTTCATGCCTATTGCTAGCCGCTTCAGCCAGTCCGGAGAAGGCGATCGATCGCATGAAGGCATCCGGAATGAGGAACGCAATCTCCATGGCCTCCTTGATGCGTCCCGCGCGTGCGAGGAGCCGCGTCAAACCGGGCGGGTAAAGTCCGGTCGTGCTGCGCAGGCAAGCTGAGACATAAGCACCGCGCCAGACCTGCAGAATACCGTAGGAACGGTCCGGGGCCCGCTCATGTGAGCTTCGCGTCGCTATCGAGACGTCCCGCAGAAATGCATTCTTTCCCTGACCCTGGGAAACCTGCAGATCGAGCCAGAACTTCGTCACTAGTTGCTCGAGTTCCCGACCCATTCCGGCGGCATCGAGATGATAGGCGAGGTGTGCGAACGTGTACTGCAGTTCGGCCTCGGACGATCCCGCGGATTGCGGCGCTACCTCGGTCGACATGGAAGCGGCGCAAATTCCGGCTTGGCGTGGGCCAATGTCATCGGGAACCTGGTTCGGAAAGCGTGTTCTGGGGGAAACCTTTAACCTTGCTCAACGCCACTTCAGCGATGCGGCGGTGCATCGGAATGAGGCCCATTCCCTCTTCCGCCAGAAAGTCCTGGAAGCTCGCGTGATAGATGCGGTAGCGCCGCTCCTGGTCCGGCACGGCTTCCTCGTTCAAGAACTGGCGCCATTCACGGATGACGTCGCGGATTCTGGGGGGATCCACTCTCGACCATTCTTGCAGGGCCGAGACCGCAACCGGCTCCCGAACAGTCGCGAGGAACCGCAGGACTGGCTCGTAGATCGCTTCGAACCGCGCCTGGTCGTGGTCACGCATGGCGCGCCAGTGGCGTTGATAGTATTCGCGTAGGCCCCGTGGCAAACTGGCAACAGACTCGACGGTCTCCGGCGAGATCCGTCCAGTGCGGATATCCTCCAACACGTGAACCAGGTACATGAAATTACCCTGGCTCTTCTCCGTCAGCTGTTCGGCGAGTTCTGTCTCGGAGACCTTCCATGCAGCGAGCGCGCCACCCATCTCGGCCCTGTGGGATTCCAGAAAATCGCGGACATAGTGGCCGACGTCTGCGAGGTTCCTGGGATCGTCGTCCCGCAAGTAGATGTCTTCGCGGTTCCGTACGTCCAGTCGGTAATCCATCTGCTCGCGCGACGTCACGACGAAGAAAACGCCCCTCGGGAGAGATTGCGGTAAATAGAGGCGGTTGGCCGAGGGCGTTAATCCGGCATCCTCGGCCTCATCGAGCGCGTCGACCAGCACCACGATGGGTGTTCCTTCGGCCTTTTGCGCCGCCTCCGAAAGCAATTGGCTGAGATAGGCGCTGTCCTGGCTGGCCTCGGGGGGCAAGGAGTTGTGGCCGAGCTGGTAGCGAATGATCAATTGGGCGCAGACGTTCTCTAGGAATGCACGGGCCGAGCGGATGTTCTGCGGTCCCACATTGAAATGGTGGACGTAGCCCCGGGTCCTCACCAGTTGGCTGACCAGGGCGGTCTTCCCGATCCCGGGCTCGCCGCGGACCAGGATGTACCCGGACTCGAACTTCGGATCTTCGAGCAGGTCATCGATCGCGCGAAAAACAAATTCGCGGCCGACAAAATGCAGGGTCCGCTCCTCCACCAACCGCTCGAAGTTGAGAGCCTTAAGGGCCGGTGACGAAAGAGGCGGCACCTTGTCGAGCAGCCTAAAAATGTTGGTGACCCATGCGCCGGGGCTGGAATCCAAGGCATATGGCTCAATGCGCCAGCCGTAATGGGCGATAGCGAGGTCCAGCGCAAAACGGAAGGGCTTGTCGCGCCGCTCCAGTTGCGCGCGCCCCGTGGCGACGGCTTGGTCGAATGAGAGCAACCCATCGGTCCGGTGCTGCATTTCAAGCGGACCGGCCAGGTCGTTGAACTGCGCGCTCTGTGCGAAACCCGTGCATTCGACGGCGAGAAAATCCCCGGCGTCGACCAGGCTGCGAAGCGCTTCCGCGTCGGTGACTGGCTGTTCCTCGAATAGATTGGCCCCCGGCCGGTAACCGTTCCAGTCGCGCAAGCCATGCGTCAGCGAAACGGCGGCCAGGGCATGACCCTCGATGACGACTAAGACCGGCAGCAGCTCGGAGGCAAGGCACAACCCGCAGAACAGCAAGGAAAGGTCAAGGCATGTCGCCTCGCGCGGTTTTATGAGTATCTCTTGCGGCGTACGAATAGTCTGCAGCGCTTGCGACGGATGGTATTGCTCCAAAGCATATCGGATGGAACGTTCCTTCAGCGCATCGTAAATGGCCCGAATGACCTTGGCTTGCCACCCGGCCTCTTGGCTCAGATCGAAACGGTTTACCGGCAGCGATAGAAGGCGGCCGGCGAGCGGCGTGGCGTATCGTGCCAAACCGCGATCATCCTTGCGCGACCACTGTGGCCAGCTCCCAAAGCCTCCGGTTTCCTCCGTCATCTGCCAGCTCCTGCCACCTCGAAAAGGTCGCGCACGGGCTGCGGGGCCAAGGGGCCGCCCTCGGCCGTGCGCACCTGGATCCGGTAGAGTCCAGGCGGCAAGCCATCGAGCGTGACGGCCCAGCCGTCTTCGGATTCATTAAAATCGATAGTTTGCTGCGATGCCAGCGCGTCGACCGGTTCGATCAGCCCCTGCACCTTCCCGAATACCTGCTTGGCGTCGAGCAATTTCGCTCGAAACGTGACAGGTTCGTCGGCCAGATACAAATCCTCCAAATCGAGGGAGAGGGCAGCCTGCCCTGTGGTCGTGATCTTGTCCTCCGGTCCCCTGATGTTGCGCATGCCCCGCACCTGCGTCTGCTCGAGCCGCCCCTGCAGGTCGTCCAGTACCGACCGGTTGCATTGCAGCGAGCCGTGCCGCTCCGGCACGAAGCTATTGTGGTGGGCGTCGGAGAGTTCAATCGGAATTGCCGAAGCGCGCGGGACGGTACCATCGCCGCCGTCCAATCCGGCGTCGATCCATGAAGGCATCGCGAACTCGACGGTGACTTTCCCATCCTTGAGAATTGCGGACTGCTTGGTGGGCTGCCGCGTGCCAACGACGGGCATAGTCACGTATCCGCTGTCCCTGTAAGTCGGATTTTGCTGGTGCTCCTCCACTTTCTTCTCGATCTCCCTGTGGAATCGGAGTGCGTCGGCCGCCAGGACGGGGTCGATCCCCGGGAGATGGCCGGCTTCGGCAACGCGCACGTATTTGTCACCACTCCACAGTGCTTCGTAGATCGGCAGCAGCTGGTAGACCGATGGAAACGAGCGCATCGCTTCAGTGAGGTCAAGAAAGAGTCTCTTGTAACCGTTCGCCAGGAAGTCGAGGGCGTTGAAGGAGCCGCGATAGGGCGTTCCGAAGGTGATCAGCGCCCGGCAATTTTTCCAGCCTTCCAGCACTTCGAGATAATATCGGGCCACCAGACCACCCATGCTGTGGGCCACGAAGATGACGCGAGCGTTCGGGTTATGGCTGTACTCGCGCCACCGGCGCAGGCGATCGTTCACCAACTGCTCGAGCCGGCGTGCATTTACGCGGTTGTCCAACCGCCAGTCATACGGAAACTCAATATAGTTGGCCGCATGATCCTCCGTCACACTGCCGCCCACCACCTCAAATGCTTTCCCGATCATTCGCGAAATGGAGGTGTATCCGTCGATCTTGACGAGCCCCGGGACGATGTGGGCATCGTCGATCACACGCGTAGCGACTATGCTGTCCGGCTCGCCGCTTTTGAGTCGGAGATCCTGCAGGCTGCGCCCACCGCTCGTCAGCGCACGCCAAGCCGCTTGCCCGGACACGGCCCAGACATCCCGGCCTCCCTCCTGCAGCACGCTGCCGGTGATTCCGGGCAACATGACGATCATGTCGCTGAGCTTTCGGACCATAGTCTGCGCCCCCGGGTAATCGGCTGAACTATCAACTTAGGACGTAAGAAGGTCGGTCGGCAACGCCCTTCGAGATTGTTGCGGAAGATGCGACCCTGACATAGAATCAGGCCTCGCGCGAGGGTGGCACTGCCAATATTTGAAGGCCGGAATTGGAATGTCCTGCTCCGGTGGGGATCATGCGATTATGAGAATTTTCGCCCTTGCGGACCGCGACGACCGAGTACCACAGCAGCTGATCGACCTTCCCTCAGGGGTTCCTTCATGCCAGAAATCGATCCGCCCACCCGTCAGGTTACCCCTCCGGTAGAGAGCGACACCGAAGGGAACCCTAATCCCTACAAAGAGCTGACCGACTACGAACTCTCTCATCTCTCGCACCACCTCTGCGCGCTGGAGGCCTGGGCTCCGCTCGAGCGGTTGCTCACCGATCTCCTGTTCCTCTCCGCAAAGACCGAAGCCGGAATGGTCGATGGATTGCTGCAGGACTATGAAATAACCCGCCTCGCGCTCGGAAGTCGCTGGCATGAGGATCAACCGATCGCGGTCTTCGATCGGTTCGTTTCGCGCGAAGCGCATTTCCTCCGAACAGCGCCAGAGACCCTATACCAGCAGGCTGCCAATACCAGCGACGTAGCCATACAGGAGGCCGCGGCACTACTGCCGTTAGTAGCGATTGCGCGGCCATCGTGGCTGCGCAAGACCAGAGGCGCGCCGCACCCCCAGCACACCGCACAGGTCATCTCGCTGGCCTTTTGGCGCGAAGACCGGTACCTGGCAGTCTCCAGCCTTGGACGTGAAGTGTGGATCTGGGATTTGGTCCGAGGAGAGCTTTCACGACGCTGCCAAACGCCGCCCTCCGCCGCGAAGTCACTGGTGGTCTCTCCGGACGGCAGGTTCCTTGCCGCCGGTTTCGGCGCCGCTGAGCCCACACCGCATGCATCCGGGGCGATCGTCTGGGACCAGACCGGTCGAGCGCACAGATTGTATGGCCTTGGCGACTTCGTTTATCACGTACGCTGGCGATCCGATGACCATCTGATCCTCGGAGCCGGCTTGCCGACGGGTTCGGAGGCGGCCGGCACACTTTGGCTGGCAAGCCTTTCCACGGGAGCCTGCACCGAAATCGGCCAGCAACTGGCCTCGCGTCCTCTGGTATTGACCTGGGATCCGGTTCCCGGGCGGGACGACCATGTTATGATGCTCAGCATGGATGGTGTCGTTTGCTATCTGACGCCAGATCACGTTCCGATAACCCAGGAAAAGACCAGCGAGATCTTTTCCGAAATCCATCTCGAGAGGAAGCACGATCCGGACCAGACTCATGCCCGCATGGTCGAATTCGACGACCGCATCGACGCCCTGCGCCCGATCGTGTCCAAGATATGCGCCCCCTGTACGGGGACGTTCGGATTTTCCCACGCCGCGCAAGCCGTCGGCCGGAATGCGATCTGTGTCCTCGGCGAACCTCCGATTCCTCCCGAGATGACACCGTTCCACCAGTCGGTACCTGACGGGATCTATCTTTACGACTTCGACCGAGGAACGGGCGGCAGCCTTGGGTTCAATCCAGAGGCGTTGGACCGCGGCTTCCGCGTCAATTGTCTCGCGGTCGAACCCGGCGATTCCGACCGGGTGTGCTTGGGCACCGCCCATGGCGTGGCAGAGCTCATATCGATCGCCGAAGATGGCGGTTCTCCGAAGCAGATCCACAAGGCAGACTATGCCGTGACGGCGATCTGCTTTTCACAATCGGGCAAGCTGGTCGCAGTTGGCGACAGTTCCGGCCAGATCTCGGTCTATGACCAGCGAAGCTCTTCGCTCGTTTTCGAGAGCCGGCGCCGAGAAGAACCGAGCGCCGCACGCATCGTCGAGAATGATTTGCTGCTGCTTTACCAGAACCGACTGGTCGCCGTCCCTCTCAATCGTGCCGATGATGTAGTTGAGAGCATCGCGCTGCCAGACGGAGAAGTCGGGGTCGACTTCGACGCGCAAGGCTCGCTCGCCGTAATTCTCTCCGGCCGTGTCCTGGGCGAAACGCGAACGTTGAAATTTTTCGTTCACATCGTGGATCTGGACAGCCGAAAAATCATCCTTTCTCAGAACATCCCGGGCGACATTCCACTCCCACCCCGCTCCCTGACCGACGCCGACCAATCGGACTACCCAAACCGGATTCTCCTGCGGGTGAGCGATGGCGCCGTCAATCTTCTGGTCGGCTCGCCCAGAGGTTTGATCGAATACCCACTCTTCGCGCCGATCACCGCGAACAGCCGCTCCTTCTTGCTGCCGTACGACCGCAACTCCATGCCAAAGCGGACGATCACCGTGATGCGCGTCGGCATGCTGAAAGCGCCCCTTGAATCGGCCGCTATCGCACCCGGCGGAACCGCACTGTTCTGTGGATACGCGGATACGGAAGACCATCCTCGTGTCAGCGGTAAGATCTGTCTCTGGGATTGCGAAACCGCCGAACACTCGATTGAGCAACGGTTCAGCGGCTCGGTCCACGCGCTTTGTACAACGCTAAATGGCGTCGTGATCGTCGGGACGGACGACAACGAAGCCAGTGCCTGGCGCTTCGACGGAGGCTGGCAGCGGATCGCAGGGTTACGGCACGAAGTCGCCGTGATGGCGGTCGCATGTGCTGAGGAACAAGGGCTGGTCTGTTCGGTCTCGCGCGATGGCATGTTGATCGTGTGGCGCCTTCTGACCGGCGAGCCGCTGCTAAGAACGTTCGTCGATGTTGAGCCCAAATTCGCGGGATTTCTGGCGGACGGAAAGGCCGTTTGCGTCATCGATCGTTCCGGTGAGATACATATGTGGAAGATCGAGGGGTATGACCAACTCAATGCCGGCGGAGTGACACCTAAATCCGCTTCCAGGAAGAACCTATACCCGCTAGCGCAGCAATGCCTTCATGTCGCCGCGCATTTGAAGCGCATACAAACGATCGGTGAACACGGCGATCGCGAATCCGCACTCGCGCTCCTTAAAGCGCTACCCGATATTGCCAATCGCGATCAGATATATGCGCATTGGCGTGCCGGCATTTTCCAAGCATAAATGAGCTGAGAACCGCGATAGCCGTACGCCACCCGCTGGCCCTGATCTACGTGGAGTTTGCGTTGGCGCAAGGAAACTCGACGGATTGCCGACAAAAAGTCAGCGGCGAGCGCAACGCCATGGTGCACAAGGCGCATAAAACTCGCTGCATGCCCGGCAGACGCCGACATAGACTGAGGACGAAAAGTGCCTGTCACTGGCGCCGACTAACGAATGGTCGAGATGGAAAATCCATTTCATTCATTGTCTGCCAACGAGAGGAGAAACCTCCTCTACCATTGTCGCGAGGGTGGACTGCTGGACGCCATCCACAACGTGCTTCATACAACAAATAGAGGCTCTAGCGCGTGGTTTGAACTACACGATCGTCTGGGTACTCTTGCGGATTATTTGCAAGATTTGTCATTAGGGTATGAGATATTGAAAGGTCGACCAGCGGAGGCATGGCATGGCAACTTTGAACATATGTCCTTATACACTCTTGCCGCATCCAGTATTCGTAACTTATCTGAAAATATACCAATAGGACTTATCGCGGCTCTCATTGATACCAGGGAGTGGAGCTCAAGCCAATGTTTGGATCACGCAAGATCCGTCACTAATAAGTATCAGAGCCCGATCGCCCTGGCGGTCGCTATAAATTACGTTCCCGAAGCCGAAACCAAGGGACTTATCACCGAGATTGTAGACCGCGTTCAACGTATAACTATAGCTGTAGACAGAAGGTTTTACGAAGAGCGACCCCCTGACGACCCCCGTTTGCCAGTGTTGATTGCAGTGATCAGAGCTATGGATGAGAGGTTCGTCCAAGGCGTGATCCCACTCCTGAAACTGATACCCCGATGGCAGATAGACATCGCCGCAGCAGAATTGGCTTCAGCTCTTCCGGTATCATACCTCCCCAGCATACTCAGGTGGCTACCAGAAATGGAACCATGGCACGCAGCAGATCTTCTGCTCGAAGTGTCAGCGCGGCTCCAAACTCCGAGCGTCAGGAAACTGGCCTTCGATGTAGCGTTGCGTAACATCACTTCGGAGCAATCATGCGGCGAAAAGCAAGTCATTGAGTTGCTGATGCTTTTAGGAAGGGCTGGACGACGCGAATTGCGAACGAGATTGATGGCAATGGACGCTAAGACGCGAATACAGCCAGGTGGGCTATTCGCGCTTCTGAGATTTTACCGAGAGATCACCAGCGATGATTTGGACAAGCTGCGGCGAAAATGCGTGCTCGAAACGAGCGAAACAAACGCATTGGAGTTTACACTCCAAGTATGTTCTCGAGACACCGATCTTGGTCATGCTGTAGAAGCGATCCGTCAGCTGCCAACTTCGACGAAGTTTGGGCCGGAGGATGCCTTTGATATACTTAAGCGCGTCGGAACAATCGCGGACGGCGCCATCAGGTCGAATGCAATCCTGGCGGCGGAGGAGATAGCGTTTACGACCCTTGACTGCACCTGGCGGAGCCGCGCTCACGTCTTGGTCGAGCTGAGCAGCGCAGCCTCACCTCGGCAAAAGCAGCGGCTGTTGCAACGTGCGCTTGAAGAGGTTCCAAAGGTAGAAGATGGGAAGAAACGCGCATATGCCTTGCGTAGCGTCATGCCGCACTTGACAGAAGGCACCTTTGAGTCCTGCCTCAGAATATTCAACACGTTGCCAGACGAAGACAAAGCGCCTGCTTTCGACCCACAGCACCATGCCAAGTTCTCCGCGTCGGCGACAAGAGATGAACCTGATGGCATCGTTGCGCAAATGGTAAGGCTCGCTGGCTCGGAGCGAGTCGAGATGCTTGTTGACGAACTACTAAGTATTCGCAACCCGGCGAACCGTTCGATGGCGCTGCTGCCGGTGCTTCCCCATCTGTCCATGCCGGTCAAGGAGAAGGTAGCGACTGCTGCATTGGAGGCGTCTAGGGCAGTAAACGACGGGGAAGAAAGGGATCACCTCATTGCATGGCTTCGACTATTCGAGCCGGACCCCCGTAACACTCGGGACGATATCGCCTTGCCATTCGAGTCCTACAGTTCGTGGTCGGGGAAACTTGTGAGGAATTATGACGGTGCGGTCGAGTGGCTTCGAGCGCTGCCTGAGCGTGGGCCGCAAAGGGAGAACCTAGCTAAGTGCTATCTAAGGAGTTTTGTCCGAAAGGGAACGTTCTTCTTGGAGGGGCGAGACGGCAAACCAGCGTCAAACCACCGCCTCCTCGAACTGATTCCGTACTTGGGTCGCCATGCGCAATTGGCGGTTTGTCGTATGCTCCGGGCGAAACTTAGAACAGTGCCAAAAACAGCAAGGCCAGGACTAACTGCCGAGTACCTCGAGTACATTCCGCCAGCCGTGAAAGCTCAGGTTCATAATTTGGCTGCCGCGCGTAAGCGGGTTTCCGTTGCTTTGCCCAGCTCGTCACAACTAGCTGAGAGCGTTGGGTTGTCATTTCGCACGCTGGTGCGTGAATATAGGATTATGCTTCAGAATGTGGTCGCGACGAAGGACAATTCCTCAGACTGGACAATGAGAGAGAGCGTCCTTCGCGCGGCCAGATCTGCGGGCGAACTTGGGCAACAACGAGCATTCGCGGAGGCTCTTTGCGCAGAGCTCAGCAAAACAGGACGTTTGGAAGATTTCCCCGATCACCTGAGAACACACATTTCGATGAAGCGCCGCAAGCAGATTGCGGTGGCGGCGCTGAAGCAAGCTCGCGAGGAGTACGAGGACGAATATGCCGAGACTGATGAAGCGAGAGCTGCCGAGTATTTTGCTAGCGCAGGAATGTTCGATCAGTCGTATAAGGTAATCCGTGCAATGAATCGTGAAAATGTACAAGCTAAAATGCTGGCGGTGATTGCTCCGCACTGCGACCCATCTAAGAGATTATCTCTGATTCAAGAAGCATTGCTCATCATCGACACCATTGACGAAGAGGATGACAGACGTACGCCCCTGCAACACATCGCGATATCGTTTGGTTTCCTTGCTGAAAATGAAAAGTCAACTCTTCTGGAATTTTGGTTAGAAAGGCTGTGGCTACACAGCAGAGAAGTCGTTCTTGCAGAGTTCCGGATCGTTGCCGCCCTCGCGTATGAACTGTGCGGAATAGAGGCAGTGAGGAGCGCCCTTCGGTCCGTGAAGACCGCGACCAACTGGTGGCCGTGAGTTCCGTTGCGAACAGCTTCGCTTGGTTGTGCACGCGACGCTTTAGACAAGCATGACCGACGATCCGCTCGTTGGCAAAGCCGCTGCCCCATCATGCTGTCCGATCGGTTCGCGATACGCGCCCTTTCGCAGCTTCGGCTCGACGCGGGCCTCCACCTTCGGAGGGCTTGGTGGGTACATCCCCTGCCCCGCCCGATCCGACCAATGGTCGCCCCTTCCCCCGACCTTTTTCTAACCGGCAGCCCGAGACGATCCTACCGTGGTCAGAAGCCGCTTCTGTCTTGAGGCGAAGTCGCCGTAGAGGTGCGTGACGCGCCGGTATCGACTGATTTTCTCAATGAAGATCGCCTTGTCGCCCCCGAGCGCGGGAGGTCGTCTCCGTCCCACCATTCGTGGACTCGACCATCCCGACCGAGCCTTGATTTGAGGTGCAAGATGATGGAACCACTGTATCTGACGCCGGAGGAAGTGACAGAACGATTTCGCGGCGCAATCTCGACCGGGACATTGGCTAACTGGCGCGCGATGCGCATCGGGCCAGCTTTCGTGAAAATTGGGAAGTCAATCGTCTATCCCGTGGCCGACCTCAACGAATGGGCAAGGCTGCAAACCGTTGCATGCCGTGCGACAAATCGACTCAACGGGGAGGAACATGAACAATCGTGAACCTGCTCAAATAGAGCTCGCACACGCACCCAAAAACCGCCCTCACCAATGTCGGAGTTGCTTTTTTATTATGCAATATCAACTAGATAATGAGGCTCGACGGATGACGCATAATCATCCGTCAGGCGACCCGACGCCGTCGCGCGCCGACATCGAGATGACCAAGCTGGTCATCGAGACGGCCAAACCGCTCGGCATCGCCGTCCACGACCACATCATCATCGGCAAGAAGGGTCATGCCAGCATGAAGGGCCTGCTGCTGATCTGACGCCCTGTTTGAACAAGCATCGGCCCGAAAGCGTCCCGTCTGGTGTCATGACACACCAGGCAGCGACGGGCGTGCCGCGAGAGCGCGGCCTCCGACCGCGACGGCGAGCGCACCGACAATCAGTATTGCCGCGACCGCAAACGTGATGCGCATACCGGTGGCGACGGCGTCGGGCCGCGCCGTTGCGATGTCGATGGCCTCTGAGGCGAATGCGAACACAGCGCCCATGACGGATGCGCCGGTGACGAACCCGAGATTGCGCGACGAGTTGAGCAAGCCGGAAATGACGCCCCGCTGGTCCGGGCTGATATCCGACATGACAGCGGTGTTGTTTGCCGTTTGAAACAGCGCATAGCCAGATGTGATGACGGCGATCGGGACGATGTAGCCAGGGATGCCTGACATCGCCGGCATCATGGATAGGATGAAGCAGCCGGCGGCTATTGCGATGAGCCCGACGATGGTCATGCGCCCAGCGCCAAAACGGTCGGCTATGCGACCAGCCGGCACACCGGTCAGCGCGGCGACAAGCGGACCGACCGACATGACGATGCCCACAACAGCCGCGTCGAGCCCGAGCGCGCGAGACAGATAGAACGGCCCGATCACCAGCGTCGCCATCATCACCGTCGCAACGAGCGCGCTCATGGCGAGGCTCGCACTCAGCATCGCATTGCCGAACGCGGCCAATCGGATCAAAGGCGACGCCACTCTCGCCTCGACAAGCACAAAAAAGCCGGCCGCGAAGACTGCAGCCACCAACAGAGCCAGGTTGAGCGGACCAAAACTGCCACGTCCGATCGTCATTGCGAGCGCATAGGCGCCAAGCGTCAGGGCAAGCAGCAGCGTGCCGACAACGTCGAAGCCGGCCCGATCCGTTTTCAGCCCGCGGCAATCAGCCGGCAGATAGCGATAGGCGAGACAAAATGCCAGCAAGCCCAGCGGCACGTTGACGAGGAAGATCGCCCGCCAACCGGCTCCGGCAATCAGCAGACCGCAGAGCGAGGGACCGAGAGCGGTGCCGATCGCCGACATCGTTCCGAGCAGCCCCATGGCGCTGCCGGTCCTTGCCTTCGGCACTATCTCACCGACAAAAGCCATGGTGAGGACCATCATGATGGCCGCCGCCAAGCCCTGGGCCGCCCGGGCTGCAATCAGCAGCCAGAGCGTCGGCGCCACGCCACACAGGACCGAGGCCACCGTAAACAGGAACAGCCCGGCCAGCAGCAGCCGCCGGCGACCGGTGATGTCACCAAGCCGTCCGACGCTGACGATCAGGGTGGTGATGGCGAGGAGGTAAGCCAGCACTATCCACTGGACCGCCTGGAACGAGGCGTCGAACGCCTGCGCCAACGTCGGCAAGGCGACATTGGCGATGCTGATGCCGAGCGAGGACAGCAACATCGATAGCGAAAGGCTGGCGAGCGCCCACCGAACCGCAGGTGCCCGTTCTGGATTTCCGGCGACGGCCCGTCCTGCATCGATTGGCTTCAACATGAACTCCGTTTTCTGGCGCGACTCCCGCAACGGAGCTGGCAGACAGGTAGTCCTTTGCTTGATATGGCGGAAGGCGCATCATTTGCACTTGACCATTGCGTTTGACGCCATGTCAGATCGTGCCGGCCATGCTACGATCAGCATGTGTCACATCCCGATCTCAATCTGCTTGCCACGCTTGACGTGTTGCTGACGGAAGGCAGCGTGGCGCGCGCCGCCAGAAGGCTGCAGCTGAGCCCGTCGGCGATGAGCCGGGCGCTGGCGCGATTGCGTGAGACGACGGGCGATCCGCTGCTGGTCAGGGCCGGACGCGGCCTCGTTCCGACACCTCGGGCCCTCGAGCTCCGCGAGCGCGTCGGTCGGCTTGTGCAGGACGCCGAAGCCGTTTTGCGCCCTGTTGAGATGCTCGACCTGAAACGGCTTGTGCGGACCTTCACGCTCAGAAATCAGGACGGCTTTGTCGAGAATTTCGGGCCGGATCTCATTGCGCGCGTCGGCGAACAGGCACCGGGCGTGCGCCTGCGTTTTGTATTGAAGCCGGACAAGGACAGCACGCCTCTGCGCGACGGCAGCGTAGACCTGGAAACCGGCGTTGTCGGAAAGACCACGGGACCGGAAATGCGCGCGCAAGCGCTGTTCCGTGATCGTTTCGTCGGCGTCGTGCGGACGGGACATCCGTTGTGCGAGGTGACGATCACCCCTGCCCGCTACGCAGCTGGCCGGCACATCCTCATCTCCCGTCGCGGGCTCGACAGGGGACCGATCGACGATGCCCTTGCGCCGTTGGGGTTGAAACGGGAGATCGTGACGGTCGTCGGCGGCTTTTCGGAAGCTCTGGCTTTAGCGCGTGCCTCGGACCTGATCGCCAGTGCTCCCGAACGCTATACGGGAAACCTGCGCGATGGAATGTTCTGGTTCCCTCTGCCGTTTCCCCTGCCGGAAATCACGGTCTCACTTTTGTGGCACCCGCGGCTGGATGCAGATCCGGCGCACCGTTGGTTGCGCGGCTGCGTTCGAGACGTTTGCGCCGGAACAACCCACTGGATCGCTTAAAGCGCAGCGGTCAAGGCGAGCGTTGCTGATCCGATCACCGGCAACTAGGGATTGCAGGTGCCGGCGATCCGGCCGGCCGCCTTGCTGAACCCGGTAAGGTCGAAATCGGCCTCGTCTCGCCCGACAGCAGCCCAAACCGCCAGGACAGCAAGCCGGTCTGCGAAAACCAATCGCCTGATCCCGTCGGCACCATCCCGAACCAGCCTCCTCGCCCGCGAGGGGGCGGCTTTCACTATTCGGCAGGAAGCCGTGTTGTTCGGCGCCCCAGCAGGTTTTTTCTTCGCGGCAGCCTTCTTCTTCTTGGGTTCTTCCACATCATCGCCCTTGCGTTTTCGGCTGACGGGAAGACCGCACTAGAATTTCGACTGGAAATCGAGCTATGATGCATTTGGCATTTCCTGAGACGGATTCGCGCCCTTGGAATGCCGGGAGGAACGGGATATGGCCATAGCGCTTGTACTCGTTTTGGTAGTTGTGGGCTCAGTGTTGTTCCACTTCCTGAGCCCATGGTGGTGGACGCCGATTGCCTCTAACTGGGACTATATCGACAACACCATCATCATCACCTTCTGGATTACCGGCGTCGTCTTCGCCGCCGTCGTCCTATTCATGGCTTATTGCGTCTTCCGCTTCCGTCATCGGGAAGGCAACCAGGCGGCATACGAACCCGAGAACAAGCGGCTCGAATGGTGGCTGACGATCGTCACCGCGATCGGCGTCACCGCCATGCTGGTTCCCGGCCTGTTCGTCTGGAACCAGTTCGTCAGCGTCCCGAGCGACGCAACAGTGGTCGAAGTCGTCGGCCAGCAATGGCAGTGGAGTTTCCGCTTGCCCGGCAAGGACGGCAAGCTCGGCACGTCCGACACCCGCAACGTCAGCCCTGAAAATCCCCTCGGCGTGAACGCCAGTGATGCCAACGGCCAGGACGATGTCGTCGTCGAAGCCGCCGATCTGCATCTGCCGGTCGGCAAGCCGGTCAAGATGCTGCTCCGCTCGATCGACGTGCTGCACGATTTCTACGTGCCGGAATTCCGCGCCAAGATGGACATGATCCCGGGCTCGGTCACCTATTTCTGGTTCACCCCGACCAAGACCGGAACTTTTCAGGTCCTGTGTGCCGAACTTTGTGGCCAGGGGCACCCGTTGATGAATGGCGTGGTCATGGTCGACACGCCGGAAGACTATCTGGCGTGGCTCGGCGAACAGCAGACTTTTGCGCAATTGTCGGCCCCCCAGCAGGTGGGCTCGGCAGAGTAGACGCCGGCAAAGACGGCGATCTGGGTTGAAATTGCGGCACGGCTCGAAACTGTCGAGTCAGGCCGAAAAGGGCACGGAGGTGTTCCTATATGGTCGATGTCACACCTGCAGATGCGGTACCGCCGGCCGAAGTCGCGGAGATGGAACTCTATCATCCGCACAGCTGGTGGACGAAGTACGTCTTTTCGCAGGACGCCAAGGTCATCGCCATCCAGTATTCGGCGACGGCCACGGCAATCGGCATGGTGGCGCTGGTGCTGTCCTGGATGATGCGACTGCAGCTCGGCTTCCCCGGCACGTTCGACTTCATCACCCCGGAAGCCTACTACCAGTTCATCACCATGCACGGCATGATCATGGTAATCTACCTGCTCACGGCACTCTTCCTCGGCGGCTTCGGCAACTACCTGATCCCGCTGATGGTCGGCGCGCGCGACATGGTCTTTCCCTATGTCAACATGCTGAGCTACTGGATCTACCTGCTCGCCGTGCTGGTTTTGGTGTCGAGCTTCTTTGCGCCCGGCGGACCGACCGGCGCCGGCTGGACGCTCTACCCGCCGCAAGCGATCATGACCGGCACACCGGGCGGCCAGGACTGGGGCATCATCCTGATGCTCGTCTCGCTGATCCTGTTCATCATCGGCTTCACCATGGGCGGCTTGAACTACGTCGTGACGGTGCTGCAGGCCCGCACACGCGGCATGACGCTGATGCGCCTGCCGCTGACCGTCTGGGGTATCTTCACCGCGACGGTCATGGCGCTGCTCGCCTTCCCGGCGCTGTTTGTCGCCTGCGTGATGATGCTGTTCGACCGTGCGCTCGGCACCAGCTTCTTCATGCCGGCCATCGTCGAGATGGGCGAACAACTGCAGCACGGCGGCGGCAGCCCGATCCTGTTCCAGCATCTGTTCTGGTTCTTCGGCCACCCTGAGGTCTACATCGTGGCGCTGCCGGCCTTCGGCATCGTGTCAGATCTGATCAGCACCCATGCGCGCAAGAACATCTTCGGCTACCGGATGATGGTCTGGGCCATCGTCGGCATCGGCGCGCTGAGCTTCGTGGTCTGGGCGCACCACATGTATGTCAGCGGCATGCATCCCTATTTCGGCTTCTTCTTCGCCACCACGACGTTGATCATTGCCGTCCCGACCGCGATCAAGGTCTACAATTGGGTGCTGACGCTGTGGCGCGGCGACATCCACCTCACCGTGCCGATGCTTTTTGCCCTGGCCTTCATCGTCACCTTCGTCAATGGCGGGCTGACCGGACTGTTTCTCGGCAACGTCGTCGTCGACGTTCCGCTGTCGGACACGATGTTCGTCGTTGCCCATTTCCATATGGTCATGGGCGTTGCCCCGATTCTGGTGATCTGCGGGGCGATTTATCACTGGTACCCGAAGGTCACTGGCCGGATGCTGAACGAGGCGATGGGCCAGTTCCATTTCTGGGTCACCTTCCTCGGCGCCTACCTGATTTTCTTTCCTATGCACTACATCGGCCTGATGGGCGTGCCGCGCCGCTACAACGAACTGACCGCCACGACGGTGATGACCGAGTCGGCCCACGACCTGAACGCGTTCATCAGCATCATGGCGTTCCTCGTCGGCTTCGCCCAAATCGTGTTCCTGTTCAATCTGATCTGGAGCATCCGCCACGGCCGCGAGGCCGGCGGCAATCCGTGGCGCGCCACGACACTCGAATGGCAGACGTCCGAAACACCGCCCGCCCATGGCAATTTCGGCAAGGAACTGCCGATCGTCTATCGCTGGGCCTATGACTACAGCGTGCCGGGCGCCAAGGAGGACTTTATCCCGCAAAACATGCCGGGCTCCTTCGGATCCTCCAGGGAGCCGGCATGAGCGTCATTCTGGTCTTCCTCCTCGTCATCGTCGGCTTTGCCGGATGGTGGCTTTCCCATCAGCGGCTGATGGCCAAGCCATGGCTCGAGCAAGGTGTGATCGGGGATATTATCGGCCCGGAAGGATCAGCGCTGCCGACCGCCAAGATCGGCCTCGGCGTCTTCCTCGCCGTCGTCGGCTGCCTGTTTGCGCTTTTCACCAGCGCCTATTTCATGCGCATGGCGCTGTCGGACTGGCAGGCGCTGCCGCTGCCGCGCGTGCTCTGGTTCAACACCGGCGTGCTGGTCCTGAGCAGCATCGCGTTGCAATGCGCCTCGGTCGCTGCGCGCCGGGGCGAGATCGACGCGGTCAGGCTCGGCCTCGTCACGGCTGGGCTCACCGCACTTGCCTTCCTGGTTGGACAAATTGTGGCTTGGCGGGAACTGACCGCCGACGGCTACTTGCTGACCGCCAACCCAGCCAACAGTTTTTTCTACCTGATAACCGGGATGCACGGCCTGCACATACTGGGCGGGCTGGTGGGCCTGGGCAGAACGACCGCCGGCGCCTGGAACGGAGCACGGCCGGAGCGGCTTCGCCTCGGTGTCGAACTGTGCGCCATGTACTGGCATTTCCTGCTTTTCGTCTGGCTCGCCATTTTTGCACTTTTGGCCGGCTGGGCCGCGACTTTTATCGAGATTTGCCGACAGTTGCTGACCTAGGAGGGCCGGACGGATGGCAGACGCGACACTGACGCATACCGGCCAAGCACAGCCGCGACCGGCGGGCTTGCAAGGCGTCGCCGCCGACTGGTCCTCGGATCAGCGCGCCTTCAAGAACGTGTCCTGGGGCAAGGCCATGATGTGGATCTTCCTGCTCAGCGACACCTTTGTCTTCGGCTGCTTCCTGCTCTCCTACATGACCGCGCGCATGTCCACCCGAGTGCCGTGGCCCAATCCGAGCGAGGTCTTTGCGCTTCACATTGGCGGCTCGAATATTCCACTGATCCTTATCGCGATCATGACCTTCGTGCTGATCTCGAGCAGCGGAACGATGGCCATGGCGGTGAATTTCGGCTACCGCCACGACCGTCGCAAGACGGCGATCCTGATGCTTTTGACCGCAGCGCTCGGCGCAACCTTCGTCGGCATGCAGGCCTTCGAATGGACCAAGCTGATCACCGAAGGGGTACGGCCCTGGGGCAATCCGTGGGGTGCGGCGCAGTTCGGGTCATCCTTCTTCATGATCACCGGCTTTCACGGCACCCATGTGACGTTCGGGGTGATCTTCCTGATCATCGTGGCGCGAAAGGTCTGGCGCGGAGATTACGAAACCGGGCGGCCCGGGTTCTTCACCAGTCGCAGGGGCCGCTACGAGCACGTCGAGATCATGGGGCTCTACTGGCATTTCGTCGACCTGGTTTGGGTGTTCATTTTCGCATTCTTCTATCTTTGGTGAGAGGCAGACATGGCTTTGGTGAGAGGCAGATATGGCTGAAGCAACCGCAAACGGCCTGGGGCAACATACGCTGCACGGAGTTCAAGCGCATGATCCGGCAGCAACCGGCATCGCGCCTGCGGAGGTTCATCAGGAGCACCCGATCAAGCTCTATCTGGTGGTCTGGGCATGGCTGTTCATCCTCAGCGCCTGCTCCTATCTGGTCGACTATGTCGGCCTCCAGGGCTATCTCAGATGGTCGCTGATCCTGATCTTCATGATGCTCAAGGCTGGGCTGATCGTCGCGGTCTTCATGCACATGGCCTGGGAACGGCTGGCGCTGACCTATGCGATCATATTGCCGCCGATCCTGGTGCTGGTATTCGTGGCAATGATGGTCTTCGAATCGGAGTACACGCTTTTCACCCGGACGCTGTTTTTTGGGACCGAGCCCTGACGCGCAAATCCGGGTTCGGGCGGCATTTCCCGTCAAGGACAGGAGGGGCTGTTCGCGGCCCGCTCTGCCTTGCCTTGAAACGGTCGACAGCTGGCCCATTTTTGTCACCACCGGAAAACGACAGAAGGAGAACGATTTTCGTCGTTTCTCCGTCGCGAACTCCAGGAAGGGAGGCCCAAGATGACGATCGCAAACAGATTGAAGGACTTTATCGACGAGAAAGGAGTTTCCTACGACACCGTCGAGCACCACCGCACGTCGACAAGCAGGCAGTCCGCCTTAGCGGCGCATGTGCCCGGCAGCATAATGGCCAAATCGGTGGTGGTGCACCACGACGGTGGCTATGCGCTGGCCGTGGTCCCCAGTACGCACAGGATCGAGCTCGGCACGTTGCAGGACGTGATGCACCAGCGTATCGGGCTCGCCTCCGAGGACGAGGTGGTTTCGCTCTTCGAGGATTGCGACACCGGCGCCATCCCGCCGATCGGCGCGGCCTACGATGTGCCGGTGATTGTCGATGAAAGCCTCGGCAATGCCGGCGATATCTATTTCGAGGGTGGCGACCACAGGACGCTCGTCCATGTCAGCGGCAAGGATTTCCGCAACCTGACCAGCGACGCACAACAAGCCCGCTTTAGCTACCCGGCTTACTAAGCGCTCTTGCCAACCTGCCGCAGCGGCCTCTCGCCGGTGCGGCAGGGCAGAATTTTTTCAGTCCGCCGGTCTGGTGGAGGCCGGCGATTCCACGACTTTCCGATAGACGTGCCAGGTGGCGTGGCCGAGGATCGGCAGCACCACCGCCAGCCCGGCAAACACCGGCAGCGAGCCTATGATCAGGGCGACGGCGACAATCAGGCCCCAGACAGCCATCACGATCGGGTTCGCCAGCACCACCCGCACCGAGGTATGGATGGCTTCGTAGGCGCCGACGTCGCGGTCGAGCAACAACGGGAACGCGACGACCGTGGTGCACAACACGACCGCGGCGAAGACGAAGCCGATCGCGTGGCCAACGATAATCAGCGTCCAGCCGCGTCCGGTGGCGAATATTTCACTGATGAAGCTGGACAGTGATTCCGGCGGGGCCGAGCCGAACACCTGCTGATAAAATATCTGCGCGGTCAACAGCCAGGCGATAAAGATCGCAAGCAGCATGATCCCGACCGCCGCGATGGCCGGCAGCGCTGGAGAATTCCTGACCTCGAAAGCGTGGCTCCATGAGGCGTCGAGCCCGGCCTCTCTCCGCCGGCTGATCTCATAGAGGCCGAGCGCCGCGAATGGACCGATCAGCGCAAAACCAGACACCAGCGGAAACAACAGCGGCAACGCGTTGTTGCCCGACGTCCAGACAGCGAGCACGACGCCGACAAGCGGATAGATCAGGCAGAGGAAAACGATGTGCGACGGTTTGACCATGAAGTCGTCGACACCACGCTTGAGCGCGTCGAAAAGGTCGGAAACGCCGATCTTTCGAATTCTGGTGTGCTCCAGCGTCTCGCTGGCGCCTGCAATCACGTGAAAACTTGCCATGACCATTCCTCCAGACAGGTCCGGTAAGGTCGCGATTTCACGGTGCGTTCAGCGTGACTGGCCACGCAAAATCGCAACCTGCACCATGATCAACATACGCTCTTGCATGGGATTTGTCGCTGCCCTTTATCCGGGAGGACGGCCTCGGTGATCAGGCTAGTGGTCGAAGACTGGCGCTTAGTACCGGCGTCGTAAGCCCGCTCAGGGTGGTTTCTGCCGTACTTCTCGTCTCTGCGAGATGCATCATTTGGAACATCCAGTCACGACAAACTTATGTTATGCTTATTTCTCCGGCAGCCCGGCAGCAATGAGATCGGCGATCTGGCGGTTGAGGATGGCTGGGTCGCTGGCGAAGGCGATTTCATGCCAGCGATGGGCGGTGAAGCCGGGGATCATTCTCAAGGCCTTCCCGATCTCAGCCTTCGCCTCATCGGGCAAGCCGAGCCGCACCGCATTGATGGCCCGCAGCAGCGGTGCATTGACGAAGACATCGCCTATTTCTTTCATGGTCTCGCGCGACTCGACGTATCGTTCCGCAGCGGTCTCCGCCCAGCCTTTGTACATCGCGTACATGGCAATGAGCGCTGGGTCGTTCCTGATCGCGAAGTCGGCCCAGTCGATAGCCTTGTCATAGTTTCCCACAAATGTGTGAAACTGCGAACAGTCGCCGCGCAGAAAGGCGTCGTTCGGAGCCAGGGCCACTGCAAGTTCCGCTTCCTGCACCGCGGCTTGCAAATCGCCTTCGAGGGTGTGGACATAGGCAAACAAATAATGAGCCAGCTTCTTCTCCAAGGGAGAGAGCCCCTTGATCGCGAAGGCTTCGCGAACGAGTTGGCCTGCCCGGCGGATATCGTCGGTCGGTGCACCGCTCCAACCATTGACGACTTCAAAGGTGTGATAAAAGCCGAGCTTGATACGGAGCAGTGCCGAATCGGGAAATTCGGCAAGGCCCTGGGTCCAGATGCGGCCAGCTTCGGTATTTCCCTCGGGCGTGAGTTGCATCAGCAGATCGTGGCCGCGCAGATAATAGTCATACTCCCGAAGATTGGCCGTATCCTGGCCCCAGGCTTCGCGGTATTGGGCCCGCTTGAGTTGTCCCTTCTCGCCGGTCAGCGCGCCGATGATCTTGCCCGTCACCTCGTCCTGCAGCGCCCATGGATCGGTGCCGGTCTTGTCGAAACGCTCGGCCCAGACATGCTCGCCGGACTTGGCGTCGACAAGCTGCGCGACAATGCGAACCTTGTCGGCGTCCTTTCGGACACTGCCTTCTAGCACGTAGCCGACGCCGAGCTCCTTGCCGACCTGCCGGATATCGGTGGCCCTGCCCTTGTAGGTGAAGGACGAATTGCGGGCGATCACCGAAAGATCTGGCGCGCGGGCCAGCATCGAGATGATGTCTTCGGCAACGCCGTCGCCGAAATAGGTGAGGGCTGGATCGCCGCCCATGTTGTCGAAGGGCAGCACCGCGATCGAGGGAATGGTGGCCGAGGCCGTTGGCGCATCAGCAGGCGTAGTCCCGACGAACCACATCGCCGCCAATGCCGCAATCGCGGCGAGCGCGGCGGCCCATGGCGCCAGTCGCCGGGCGGAGACGGGTGCGCGGCGCTTCACCAGTGCGCCGTCGAGCTTGGCCCTGAAGGCCTGGATCGGCTCCGCAATGTTTTTGACCCGTTGCGGGCCCATCGGCTCGAAGCCGAAGGCGAGTTTCTTCTCCACCTCCTTGGCGACCTTCCCGGAAACCCAAATGCCGCCCGGCTCGGCGAGCTGCTCCAGACGCGTGGCAATGTTGACGCCCTCGCCGAAGCGGTCGTCTCCCTCAACAATCATCTCGCCTAGATTGATGCCGATGCGCACCTGGATGCGCTGATCGTCCGGCACCTCGGCGTTGCGCTCCGCCAGTCCGCGCTGGAGCGAGGCCGCGCATTCGACTGCATCGACCACCGAACCGAATTCGGCCAGCATGCCGTCGCCCATGAGCTTGAACACGCGCCCGTGGTGCCTCGCGATTTCGGGTTCGAACAGCTGCTCGCGCCCGGCTTTGAGCCGCTCATAGGTGCCCTTCTCGTCGCGCTCCATGAGCGCCGAGTAGCCAACCACATCGGCAGCAAAAATGGCGGCGAGCTTGCGATCCACAATCGCGTTCTCCAGTCGGGCCATGCCGGACAAGGGCACCATAGCAGAATTCAGAAGCTTTGTGTTGCCGCAAGGACCCTTGCTGTGGATGCACCGGAAGGTCTGGAATGGGGTCATGGGCGTGAGTTCGGCCGAGGACGAGCAAACTTCCGCAAAGGGTCACAGAACAGGTATTCCGCACCGGGTACCGGGCGTCAGATTTTTGCCACGTGGTTCCCGCCTGACATAAGAGTCCGGCTTGGGGTTCCCCTTTGCGACTGGGCATGCGAGCCTGACTCAACCGTCATCAGCGGTTCGCCTTCCACTTCACACCGACCTCATGCTCGTGGCTCAACGCGGTCGAGGGCTTCTTGCAAAACTGTCGAAACGTCGCCTCAAGCGGGGCGTCCTTCCACTCCGTCGTCGACCTCCAGGCCGCGATCAACCGCTTCCTCGCAGAGCACAACCAGCAGCCCAGCCCTTCTCTTGGACTGCCGACCCCGACAAGATCATTGCTGCCGTCAAACGCTGGCACCAAGTGTCAGATTCCATCCACTAGCCCTAACGGCCTTTGTTCGATAGTCTCAAACTGGGTTGAAGGGGGTGAAGGTCATGGATGGAAAGACCGTTCTCATACTCGGCCTTGGCGTCGTTATTCTGCTGTTTTTGGGATTTTGTGCACTGCCGACGTGAGGCCTGAGCAGGTCATTTCGTCAATTTCCGGCCATCAAATTTCCGGCTGACATGACGGCACGCATTGCAACGGTATCGGCAAGCAGCACGGCAAAGATCGCGAAAAGATAGAATATCGAATAGGCAAACAGCGCCTTTGCGCGTTTCATCTCCCATCCTTCAGCCCACCTTTTGTCGACCAGAAGCTTCCAGGCATGCCAGATGAAACCCGCGCCCAATGCGGCCGAAACAATCCCGTACAATCCGCTCGCGAATCCGAAAGCCCAAGGGAGCACGCCGATTGGTGCCAGGATCAGCGAATAGACGAAGATTTGTTTCCTGGTCGAAACCTGGCCGGCCACGTTCGGCATCATGGGAATGCCGGCCGCGGCATAGTCGCCGATCTTGAACAGCGCGAGCGCCCAGAAATGCGGCGGCGTCCAGAGGAAAATGATCATAAACAGGACGAGACTTTCAACCCCGACAGCGCCGGTGGCGGCCGCCCACCCGATGACAGGAGGAAGGGCCCCTGCGGCGCCGCCTATGACGATGTTCTGCGGCGTCGAGCGTTTCAGCCACATCGTGTAGATGACGACGTAAAAGAAGATGGTGAAGGCCAGCAGCGATGCGGCGAGCCACCCCACCAGCACGCCGAGCGTCATGATCGCAAGTACGGAAAGCACCAGGCCGAAGCCGAGCGCTTCGCCTGGCGTGACCCGGCCTGACGGAACCGGCCGCTTTGACGTGCGCGACATCAACGCGTCAATATCGGCATCGTACCACATGTTGAGTGCCCCGGCCGCTCCCGCTCCAACCGCAATTGCACCAATTGCAATCACGGCGATGACCGGATTCATCGCCCCGGGCGCCACCATCAGGCCGACGAAAGCGGTAAAAACAGCAAGGGCCATGACGCGTGGTTTCAGAAGCGCGAAGAAATCACTGACCGTCGCTTCCGAAATTGGGATACCGGTATCCTTGAGGCCGCTTTCCCGAGCCGACATCTCAGGCGACTACCGATTGGCACACGCAATCTGGCCGGCCCATCGGCCGGCGGAAGAGCCAGGCTACTTCCTGGTGGAAGAACCGGGTTACTTCCTGGTGGAAGAACCGGGTTACTTCCTGGTGGAAGAACCTGGTTACTTCCTGGAGGAAGAACCAGGTCATTTGGAGAATTGCTTCAGATAGGCGATGACGTTGGCAAGATCCTCGTCCTTCTTGAGACCGGGAAACGCCATCTTCCCACCTTTGATCATGGCCTTGGGATCGCGAAGATAATTCGTCAGCGTGGCGTCGTCCCATTTGACGCCGGATTTACCCGCCTCGGTCATGGCTTTGGAATACTTGAACCCCGGATGCGTGCCGGCCGTCCGGCCGATGACGCCGCTCAGCGACGGCCCGACCTTGTTCTGATCCTTGTCAACGACGTGACAAACCTTGCATTTGGCAAAGACCTTCTCACCCGCGGCGGCATCCTGTGCCTGGGATTGGCTCGTGACGAAGATCGCAACGGACACGACTGCGAAAAACGCGATTGCACGCATGGCATATCCTCCCCGATCGCCAAATCTGCTGGACGATCTGCGCGTGCCGACACGGCATGCGCCCCTTCACGACAGAGCGGAATATCCGCGTCTCCCGCATGGAATTGCGGCATTTACATACCACAGAATCTGGCCAGCAGATAGAAGAAGTCGATCCGCACGATCGCCGCTGAGGCGACGAGGCAGGCCGATCGGCGTCGAGCGCAACCGGAACGCATACCGGGTAAAGGCGTTAGACCAGTTACGGTCAAACATCTGGAAGACAAAAAAATCAGAGAAGTGTCGATGAACGACAGGAGCGACCTGGAGGTGCGCCACGGCACCCGGACGATCGACGGGGACACCGTCTTTTACAGAGAAGCGGGTCCTGAAACCGCGCCGGTGTTGCTGCTTCCGCATGGCTATCCCTGCTCATCCTTCCAATATCGCCGGCTGATGGCGGCGCTCGCCGATCGGTGGCGGACGGTCGCGCCGGATTTCCCCGGCTTTGGCTACAGTGGCGATCCGGCACGGTTCGGTTATGATTTTGATGCCTATGCAATTTTCCTGGAGCGGTTCACCGACGCGCTGGAGCTCGGCAGCTACGCGCTATGGCTGCACGACTACGGCTCGCAGATCGGCCTGCGCCACGCCATAGCGCACCCATCGCGGATCAGGGCCCTGATCATCCAGAATGGCGACATCTACGCCGATGCTCTTGGCCCGAAATACGAAACGATCCGGCGCTTCTGGCGCGATCCTTCACCAGCCAACCGTGCACCGCTCGAACAGGCGGTGAGCGAAGACGGCTTTCGCGCCGAGTTCGTAGGCGAAGTCGATGACGACGTCGCTCGACGTGTCCCGCCCGATCTGTGGAAGTTGCATTGGCCGCTGATGGATACGCCTGTGCGCCGTGCGCTTTCAGTCGGACTGATGGAGAAGCTCAAGGCTAATCTCGACTGGTTCCCTCGTTACCAGGCATACCTGCGCGAGCAGCGGCCACCGGCAATCATCCTTTGGGGACCGAAGGACGAATACATGCCCGAGCCGGCAGCGCGCGCCTATCTGCGCGATCTCCCCGAGGCCGAGCTGCATTTGCTGGACGACGCCGGGCACTGGCTGCTGGAGACACACTTCGAGGTCGCCCTGCCACTGGTGCGACGGTTTCTGGGCAAGGTCCTGCATTAATCGCCCGCACAACACCGCAGCGGATTCCGCCCCATCCTCATGACAACCCATCGAGAGGAGCGCACTCCATGATCGACAACGCCACAATCGCCCGGATCTGGCGGGGAAGGACACGCCGTGATCTGGCTGACGCCTACGAGCCATATCTACGCCGCGAAGGCATTCCGCCGCTTCAGGAGAAGGCACTGGGCGTGCAGTTGTTTCGCGAGGATCGCGAAGAAGAGACAGAGTTCGTGACGATCTCGTTCTGGCCTGATGTCGAAGCAATGGCGAGCTTCACCGGCGGTGACCCGCATAAGATCCATCACCTGCCGCGTGACGAAGAGTTTCTCGTCGAGCTGCCCAAACGGGTCACCGTGATGCGGATCCTCGTCAATCAATTGCCGCGCGAATAGGGCGGCAGCGGTGGCGGCAACGGCCTTGCGACGTCGGCGGCACACCCAAAAAAGGCCGCCTCGAGGGCGGCCTTTCACATCCAGCAGAATGCCGTGTTATTCGGCGTCCTTGGCAGCTTTCTTCTTCGGCGCGGGCTTCTTCTTGGGCTCTTCCGCATCGTCGGCCTTGTTGGCGTCGGCCTTCTTTGCTGCGGCTTTCTTCGCCGGCTTCGCCTTGGCCGTCTCGCTGTCCTCGTCGTCGTCGGCCATCAGTTCTTCCTTGCTGACCTTGACGTCGGTGACCGAAATCTGGCTGAGCAGATGGTCGACCACCTTCTCCTCGAACAGCGGCGCGCGCAACGTGTTCAGCGCTTCGGGATTGCTGCGGTAGAATTCGAAGGCTTCCTGCTGCTGGTTGGCCGGATAGCGGCGCACCTGCTCGAGCAGGCCACGCTGCAGTTCCTCGTCCGACACGGTGACGCCGGCCTTCTCGCCGATTTCGGCGAGAACCAGGCCGAGACGCACACGGCGCTCGGCAAGCCGCATATATTCGGCGCGCGCCTCTTCTTCCGTCGTCTCCTCGTCGGCGAAGGTGCGGCCGGCGGCTTCCAGATCGCGGTTGACCTGGTTCCAGATGTTGTTGAACTCGGCCTCGACGAGCTTCGACGGCGCCTCGAACGAATAGGCGGCGTCGAGCTGGTCGAGCAGCTGGCGCTTGATTTTCTGGCGCGTCATCGAGCCGAACTGGTTCTCGATCTGGCCGCGCACCACCTCACGCAGGCGCTCCAGCGACTCCAGGCCGAGATTCTTGGCCATTTCGTCGTTGATCTCCAACGCCCCGGGCTGGGACACTTCCTTGACGGTGACGTCGAAGGTGGCTTCCTTGCCGGCCAGATGCGCCGCCTGGTAGTTTTCCGGGAACGTGACCGTGACCTGCCTCTCGTCGCCGGCCTTGCTGCCGATGAGCTGATCCTCGAAGCCGGGAATGAATTCCTTGGAGCCGAGCACCAGCGGCTGGTCCGTGCCGGCGCCGCCGCTGAAGGCTTCGCCGTCGATCTTGCCGACATAGTCGATCGTCACGCGGTCGCCCTCGGCGGCCTTGCCGGTCTTCGGTTCGTAGGTGCGCGCCGATTCGGCGACACGCTTGACCTGCTCGTCGATTTCCGAATCCGGCACGTCGAACACCTGACGCGTCACCTTGATGTCGGAGAAATCCTTGATCTCGATCGGCGGAATGATCTCGTAGTTCAGGCGGAACTCGAAGTCGGCGCCGCCGGCCAGGATCTTCTCGGCCTCCTTCTCGTCCTCGGTCATGATCACTTCGGGCTGCATGGCAGCCTTTTCGCCGCGGCCGGTAATGATCGATCGGGTCGAATCGTTGAGGATCTCGTTGACCACTTCGGCCATGAACGACTTGCCGTAGACCTTGCGCAGGTGCTGCACCGGCACCTTGCCGGGGCGAAAGCCGTTGATGCGGACCTTGCTCCTGGCATCGGAAAGCCGCGCCATCAGCTTGGCTTCCATGTCACCGGCCGGCACGGTGATCTTGATCTCGCGCTTGAGACCGGAGTTGAGCGTTTCGGTGACCTGCATCATAGAACCTTCGTTTCCACCAATGAGGCAGCCAAACGGCTCTTGCCGTTTACAGCCTGCCGGTATGATCTTGCCGGGAATGGCTTTTGGTGCGGGACTTGGCGATCTGTCCACTCAACGCGGCTCAAATCGTCCAGAAACACGCTCCAAAATGTGAATAAGTCTTTGTTTTTCCGACTTCTTATCACATTCTGCAGAAGTGGATCGTCGCATCCCGTCACGTTCGACACGCCTTTTGTCACAGGCGCGGCCGATTTTCAACCATCTTCGCGTCTACAGCGCCGCGCGTCATCTTGGACGCGCACAGGATGCTGGAGCACCTTGATTTTGGCGCATGATCCCCAAAAATACGATTTTTCGTTTTTCGGGATCATGCGCCGGCGAACGGCCGCTATTTTGACCGCGACATTGACAGAATGATGGCTGCCTGCCGGGCAACGCGGATGCGGCGGAATTGCTGGACGCGCTGGCTTCAGGTTCCACTCCCTCTTGGCTCCCGCTGGTTTAGCCACCCCGAAGTCGTCAGCCGCTCAGCGCAGCGGTCCTGATGCAGAGAAGCCCGCCACCTTACGAGTGACGGGCCGGCCGCGAGGCCAGGAGAGTGTTGTCAAAGCCTGCACGGCCGATGCGACACTCCCGTTTGCGCAACAGTCTTCTCAGCGGCGTGCGATCAGCAAGCAAAGCTCACGTAGGTCGCGATCGTATGTGCCGCTGCTCCCGAGCACGTCGACGCAGCGCTTCTTCATCCGTGTCAACTGGCTGCTGGACATCTGCGCGACCAGGCTCACTCCGGGAGCGCCGGGGGTTCCAGTAGTCCCGGATGTTCCAGCAAGGGTCCCGCCGCCGACGCCTACACCGACGCCGACGCCGCTCGTCCCACCAACATTGGCACCCACACCCGCTGCAACGATGCCGGTGCCGCCTACATTTGCGCCTGCGCCAGCAGTGATACCACCGGTGCCGCCGGCATTGGCGCCCAGGCCGGCCGTGACGCCACGCGTGCCGCCGACATTGGCACCCAGGCCAGCCGTGACGCCACGCGTGCCGCCGACATTGGCGCCGGCACCAGCGCTAACGCCCCTGCTGCCGCCGATCGAGGCGCCGGCGCCGGCATTCACCCCGCTTCGGCCGCCGATCGAAGCGCCGACACCCGCGATAATGCGTTTCTTGCCGCCGATCGATTTGCCGGCTCCCGTATTTAGCCCGCTGCTACCGCCGATCGAAGCGCCGACTCCCGCATTGACGCCGCCACTGCCGCCAATCGAGGCGCCGAGACCGGCGTTTACGCCGCCTCGGCCGCCAACCGATGCGCCGGCGCCGACGGTAATGCCGCCTGCGCTGGAGGGAAGAGAAAGAGATAAAACAAGTGCGCCACAGGCCAAAGCTGCGGCGAAGCTGTTAACGACGTTTGCCATGACACTCTCCTTTGGTGATTACCTCGCAGCAGCAGTTTCAAGGCCACTACTTTAGCAATAACGAACCCACAGGGTGTTTGAATCGCTAACACGAAACAATGTTTGCGGTCGTGACTTACGGGTAGAAAAATATTCCGAATCAATTTGAAAGAATTTGAATACATCCTTGGGCAGGAAGACCGGCCGCCGACGAGTTCGTTCGCGCCGCCGTCGCCTACTTTGGACAGAAAGTCCGCGCCGTGGCCGCCGACGGCACCATTCGGTGTTCATCTTGGTGTTCAGCTTGCGAGGAGACTGAATGTCCGCCACAACTTTGTGCTCCAGCGGCAGACATTATATGACCGTCAGTTGAGCGCGATGCCGATGCACGGCGCGGCGTTTGCCCACGGTCCACGGGCTGGGACTTGCCCAAGCGACCGGCGTGGACGCCAACGCGAGGCCCAAAAACCTCGAAAATCTAAGTGTTGAACTTGTGACATGGGTTGTGACATAGACATGTCACGGTGACACGAAGCCAGCGGGTATGGCGGAATTGGTAGACGCACCAGATTTAGGTTCTGGCGTGAGAACGTGGGGGTTCGAGTCCCTCTACCCGCACCACTGCTCCCCTCGAACAGTGGATTAAGGTCCACTACCGCAAGGCGTTGGGGGTCGAATCCGCCTGCGAGGCGATCACCGCCGGCATCGCCATCGCGGCATCGAGGCAGCGGTCACGAGAATCGTCATGTTTGATGCTGTCCGAGCCGGCCACGCTTTGCCAATTCCAATCCGGGCCAATACTAATAGAGCGGTTCCTCGAACAGCGTCTTGTCGCCGTCCATCAGCGCCTTGATCTGCGCGGCGCCATCGGCTGCGATTGCGACGCGGACGCCGAACGGCCGCACCCGCATGTCGTTCTGGATCGCCATCCCCTCGCCTTCCGGCAGATAAAAGCGTTCGATGCCGTAATCCGGCGCGATCGTCGTGGCTGCGCTGAAATCCCACCCTTCTGACACATGCCCGACGATATCGACTTCATCGGATACTGCCGGCGCAGGCGCTTGCCCGAACCGGGCCGTGGTTGCGCCCCAATAGCCGTCGGCGCCCTGCTTCAGCCTGACCACGATCGGCGTATCGTCGCTCGTCAGTTTGCCGGCCGGAATGTTGGCGATCAGCTTCACCGGTAGGCGCGAAATATCATAGCTGAGCATAATATAGTCGCCGCGCAGGAGATCGCGCGGATCGATCGGTTCGACCCTCAGCAACACTTGCTTGCCGTCGCGCAGGATTGCCGCCCGGCCGGCGATGATCCAGCTCAGGAAGCCGATCTGGACGAGCGCCAGCACCAGCGCTGAAATGATCAGTTTTTTGCCGGTCATCATGCCGCCGCTCCTTCTATGTCGGGGGCCCTCATGCGCTTTTCCACGCGGAGGATGACAAGGGCAAGCAGGCCAAGAAGCACAGCGGCTGCAAGGAAGAAGCCTGCCGTGTCGAGCATCGACTGCAGCATCACCACATAGATGATGGCGAGTTCGAAGGCGAAGCCGGCATAGGCAACCCAGCGCAAGCCCCTGCTCTCGCGGCCGCCCAGCACGATTGCCGCGACAATGCCGGCAAGCGCAACGGCCGAGGCAATGCCGAAGCCGCTGTTATTGCTTTCACCGGCCAGCTCGAACTGGATCATCGCCAGGCCGGTGAGAAACCCGATCAGCGCGTGCAAGGGCAGACGGCCGCCAAGCTGCAATATCCGGTCGACGGGCCCGGCAGCGAAGATCGCAGCCGCGAAAAGCAGCGCCGACACGATAATGAGCGGGACGGCGACCTGCAGCGTTTCGTATTCCGTAAACAGCAGCACGAGATAGAAGATGATCGACAGGATGATCAGATGCCGCGCCGCCTGGCTGCGGGTCCAGAACGAAATGGCGAACAACACGATCGCCATGACGACGAAGTGGTGCGGAAATTCCGTGCGCCTGAAATAGTCGAACCCTCTCAGGAACAGCCATGCGTCGGCAATGCCGACAGACGCGACGGTCAGCGGGTTCGAGCGCAGCGCAACTGCCGCCACGGCGGTGCCCGCGCCCCAGGTGATCAAGGCCGACGCTTCGTCGCCTGACAAATGATACATCTGGCCGATCAGCGCGATCGATCCGCCGAATGCCGCTGCGGCGACGATCCAGAGTGCCTCGCCGATTGCAGCATGGTCGCGTGTCTTCAGCACGGCGCCGCCGACATAGCCGGCAAAGATGATAGCGAAGAGCGCTGCCACCCGCGCCAGCCGCGGGATGGCTTCCCAGTTGGCGGCGACGAAGATCAGGACGGCGGCGCCAAAAAGCAACGCCGCCATCATCGCCAGAATCGAGCCGAAGCTCAGTGATTTGCGCTCATTGGCCTCGACGTCGCGCGTCAGCGCGTCGGCCGTCGAGGTGTCGATCAGTCCAGCCTGCAGCCATCGTGCGATATCGGTCCTGACGCGTGACGAATAACTCGCCATGCCTTTCTCCCCCAGCTTGCTCTTTTTTTCAGCCGACCCGGCCAAACCGTTGACGCTACGGCATTTTCCGATTCGGGCCTATCTATGTCGAAGACGTGATTTGGCGGCGATGGTGCATTGCACAATTTGCATTGCTGCTATGCACCAATAGCGCTTTTAAATCGATATGACCCGACCTATCTTCAGGCCGTAGACAAAGACGGAATGATCCGGAAGAAAGACGAAACGAGAAATACCATGAACCTCATCCGCAACTACCGCAACTGGCGCCGCTACCGGGACACCGTTTCCGAGCTGAGCCGCCTGAACAACCGCGAACTGACCGACCTCGGCATCAGCCGCAGCGACATCCACTACGTCGCCCGCAAGGCGGTCTAATCCTCTTCGGACCGCAAATGGTCCGAACCAGTTTGACTTGAAAAGAGAACGACAATGAACCTGATCCGCAACTATCGTAACTGGCGCGTTTATCGCTCGACGGTTACCGAGCTGGGTCGCCTTTCGAACCGCCAGCTGCATGATCTCGGCATCGTCCGCGAAGAGATCAAGAGCATCGCCCGCAAGGCGATCTAGTCAGAATTTCGCCAGGGTCGACCTCCTCCCCGACCCTGACGGATACGGTCAGCCTTCACCTCCTCCCGAGGGTTGACCACAAAAACGGCGCCCGCCGCACCTCCTCCCGCGGCGGGCGCTGTTTCCCCGGGGCGAATTGATTTCCTCCCCAGGGCGAAACAAATTTGGTCCCAGGGCGAAACAAATTTCGTCCAATAGGGTTTCGCCCCCTTTCATCAGGCGAAAGGAATTTCGTCAAAGCCGACCTCCTCCCCGGCGATGACGAATACGGTCGATCTTCACCTCCTCCCGAGGATCGACCAGCAAAACGACACCCGCCGGATCCTCCCCCGGCGGGTGTTGTTGTTTTTCAGGGGCGACGCACTCTCTGAGAATCGTTCTGCGAAAATCGTTCTGGCGGGGAAGTCCCTGTCGTCAGTCGAGCGCACCGCTTTCCAGCACGCCCCGCTTCTTCCACTGGCTCAGCGGAAAAATGTCCGGTGCGCCGCCCATCGGCGCATACCAGGAATCCACCACCCACTCGGTGCCCCTGTGGTCGCTGATCACCGCCGTCCAATGGGGATAGCGCCCGTCGACAAACAAGCCTCGCGAGGCCCTGTCCTCGACCTTGTGGAACCTGAGCAATTTTCGCTCGGCAAGATACACCAGCAGCGCATGCGTATTGGTCGATTCGTCGACACAATCCATCTGGCCCCTGATGCGCGATGCGCCGAATTCCGACTGCGGCAGATCGCGAATGCCGGTGGCCCGGAGAATGCGCTGTTCGAAATAGCGAACAGCCTTCGAAATAGCGGCACGCTCGGCTTGCGGCGAACCGGCGCCGGCACGCAGGATAGAGCGGAAACGCGCGCCGTCACCGGGGCCAAGCGCCAGCATCGTGCGATAGTTGCAGCTGTATCCGTGGCAGATGGGGATCCGCTTGGAAGCCGTCGCGGCCAGTTCGCCGGCGGCCGCTGATCCGCCCACGGCGATCACGACTGTCAGAAATGTCGCTCTGGCAAAGATCCCAAGCATCCCATCCATTCTCCGACAGTAGACGATTGCAGCACTTGGCGGCAACAACGCGGCCGGCTCGTGTAATTGCAATCGCAGCTACAAAGGATTATTTCGGCGCTCATGAACAAGAACCCCATTCACGTCATCGGCGGTGGCCTGGCCGGTTCTGAAGCCGCCTGGCAGGCGGCCGAAGCCGGCGTTCCCGTCGTGCTGCATGAAATGCGTCCCATCCGCGGCACCGACGCGCACAAGACGGATGGATTGGCCGAACTCGTCTGTTCCAATTCCTTCCGCTCCGACGATGCGCAGACCAACGCCGTCGGCCTGCTGCACGCCGAAATGCGGCTGGCCGGTTCGCTGATCATGAGCGCCGGCGACGCCCACCAGGTGCCGGCCGGCGGTGCGCTGGCTGTCGACCGCGACGGGTTTTCCGGAGCGGTGACAAAAAAGCTCGAAGCGCACCCGCTCATCACCATCCAGCGCGAGGAAGTGCCCGGCCTGCCGCCGGCGGATTGGGACCAGGCGATCATCGCCACCGGACCGCTGACCGCACCTGGGCTCGCCCAATCGATCGCGGAAGTGACCGGCGCCGATGCGCTCGCCTTCTTCGATGCCATCGCGCCAATCGTCCATTTCGACACGATCGACATGGACATCTGCTGGTTCCAGTCACGCTACGACAAGGTCGGACCCGGCGGCACCGGCAAGGATTACATCAACTGTCCGATGGACAAGGACCAATATCTCGCCTTCGTAGGGGCGCTTCTCGAGGGCCAAAAGACCGAATTCAAGCAGTGGGAAGGCACGCCCTATTTCGACGGCTGCCTGCCGATCGAGATCATGGCCGAGCGCGGCGTCGAGACGCTGCGCCATGGGCCAATGAAGCCGATGGGGCTGACCAATGCGCACAATCCGTCGGTAAAGGCCTATGCCGTCGTGCAGCTTCGCCAGGACAATGCGCTGGGCACGCTCTACAACATGGTCGGCTTCCAGACCAAGCTGAAGCACGCCGAGCAGGTGCGCGTGTTCCGCACCATCCCGGGCCTCGAAAACGCCGAGTTTGCCCGCCTCGGCGGCCTGCACCGCAACACCTATATCAATTCGCCGACGTTGCTTGACCACTCGCTGCAGTTGAAATCACGGCCCGGCCTGCGCTTCGCCGGCCAGATTACTGGCTGCGAGGGCTATGTCGAAAGTGCCGCCATCGGCCTGCTTGCCGGGCGTTTTGCCGCCGCCGAGCGGCTGGGCCACGCGCCGGCGCTGCCGCCGATGACCACAGCCTTTGGCGCGCTGCTCAACCATATTACCGGCGGTCACATCGTTTCCGACGACGAGCCGGGAAAGCGCTCATTCCAGCCGATGAACATCAATTTCGGCTTGTTCCCTCCGGTGGAAGCTCCGAAAGCCGAGGGAAAACGCCTGCGCGGCAAGGACAAGACCGTCACCAAGCGGCGTGCGGTGACATCACGCGCGCTGGCCGACTGCCGCAAATGGCTGGGGCTGGCATCATCGGCGGCGGAAGCGGCGGAATAGTCCGCCTGTCTGTTCTTGTCGAGGATAGTAGGATACTATCCTACTATCCGTCAAAGGGAGCAATTTCATGGAGCCCGCCGAGAAACTGTCCGTCACCGTCACGCCCGCTATGGCGCGCATGATCCGCGAAAAAGTCGAGGATGGCACCTTTGGATCGGCGAGCGAGGTGATCCGCGCAGCACTTCGCGCGTTCCAGCGCGAAGAGGAAGAACACGCCCAGCGTATGGCGTCGATCAGGGCGCGTGTGAAAGCGTCGATCGAGGACACGAGGCCCGCTGTTCCGCTCGAAGAAGCAATCGACAGGGTAAAGAGCCGGATTTCGCAACGCGCGCGAGACAATGATGATACAGCGTCTCGCCGTCGTTCTTAGCGAAGAAGCTATTACCGATCTCAAAGCGATGGCTGCCTATATCCTTGAGAGCAGCGGCAGCGAAAGCATCGCAGATGGTTTTGTCGATCGGATTAAACAACGCTGCCAGAGCATCGGCAATGCGCCTCGCGGCGGCCGGTCGCGCGACGACATTGCGCCGGGATTGCGAACGGTTCCGTTCGAGCACTCCGCCATCATCGCCTACATTGTCAGCGACGATCTCGTCCGCATCGTCAACATCTTCTATGGCGGTCGCGACTATGAGGCGCTGATGCGCGATGGCGGGTCGAGCGACCCATCGTGACAGACGGCTGCCGTGATAGTTCCGGCTTTCCGGATCCTTCATGCTTGTCAGCTTTCAGGCGTCCGGCCAGCCTCGCGTTGCGCGGCGCAACAGCAGCCAATGCCGGCGCCAGGCCGAGAGCCGCGCCGTGTCGTTCAGAGGTGACTGACGAGAACTTTCCATCTTGCCGAGATAGGCGCGCGACAAGGCCAGCGGCAAAAATGCTGGTCTGAGCGAAACCGGCAACGCCGACGCGCCCTGCTCGAATGCCGCAAGATGTTCTTGCGCCAGCGCGATCATCGCGGCGACGGCGCGTTGTGCTCCAGGCCCGTCATCGCCCGCAACGAACTCCTCGGACGACGACCCTGCCGCAGCCAGAATGTCGGCCGGGACAAAGCATTGCCCACGCTTGCGATGCAGCGGCAGCAGCAGCAAAAGGCCGGTCATCGCTTGTGCGCAACCTGCCCTGCCCGCAAGTTCGGCAAACTGCGGTGCTGCGACGGGATCGAGCACCATCGCTGCAAGCTGGATGAGCGCCGCCGCGGTCTCGCCGCAATAGCCTTCCAGATCGGTGCGCGACGGCATGGGGTCGTCATAGAGATCGAAAATACGGGCTTCGAGCATGTTCTCGAAGGCAGGCTTCGGCAGGTGGTGGGTGGAAATCGTCGCCTTCAACGCGTCGGCGACGGGATGGCCGGTGCCTGCCCCGGTGTCCTCGGCTGCGATGACATCGCGCCACCATTGCAGTCGCACCTCGCCCGGCAGGGCCTCCCGGATACGGTCGCGAATGCCTGATATCTCGGCATTGAAGGCGTAGAGCGAAAACAGCGCGTCACGCTTGTCCTCGGGCGCATAGAGCGCGCAGACATAGCGATCACGATCGGCGGCGCGCACCGTTTCCATGACGATTTTGGCGTTTTCGCTCACGTCACTCGACGGCAATCAGTGCGGCGGCCACTGCACGGTTTTCCGCCAGGAGAACATTGTAGGTCCGCACGGCAGCACCAGTCGACATCGGATCGGCCGCAATGCCCACCGCCTTCAGCGCAGCACGCAGCGCCGCCGGCAACGGCCTGAGTTCCTTGCCGGCGCCGACCAGCAGGATCTCGACCTGGTCAGCCTCGTTGAGCAGCTTGGCGAAATCCGCCGGCGTCAGTGCCAGGGGATCAGCCGGCTCCCAGCCATAGATGCCCGACGGCAGGCACAGGAGCGAGCCGCGATGCGACATGTCGGCGAAGCGAAACCCGCCATTGCCATAGGCCTCGATCGGCGCACGGCCGGGGAAATGCGCTTCACGGATGACAATGCCTTTGGTCATCCCGTTGGCCGCCCGTCAGGTTGCTATGGCTTTGCCGCCGCTCACCGGCTTCTCCACATCGGCCGTCGCGGTCTCCGGCCGCAGCTTGAACAGGATGAGCAATGGCGCGGCGATGAAGATCGACGAATAGGTTCCGAAGACGACGCCGAACAGCATCGCCAGCGTGAACGAGCGGATCACCTCGCCGCCGAACAGCACCAGCGCCAGGAGCGCGAGCATTGTCGTCACCGAGGTCAGCGTCGTTCGCGACAGCGTCTCGTTGATGGCGTTGTTCAACAATTGCGGCAGCGGCATCCTCTTATATTTTCGCAAGTCTTCGCGAACACGGTCATAGACGACGATCGTGTCATTGAGCGAATAGCCGATGATGGTGAGTATCGCTGCAAGCGACGATTGGTTGAATTCGAGACCGGTGATGACGAAGAAGCCGATCGTCATGACCACATCGTGGACCGTGGCGATGATGGCGCCGACCGCGAACTGCCATTCGAAGCGAAACCAGACATAGACCAGGATTCCGAGCAGTGCGACCAGCATGGCGATGGTGCCTTGCTTGGCGAGCTCGCCGGAAACCGTCGGTCCCACCACCTCGACGCGGCGGAAATCATAATGGTCCTGCAACTCGCCACGCACCTTGTCGATGACGGTCTGTTCGGCGTTCTCGCCGCCCTCCTGCGTACCGACGCGAATCAAGACGTCGTTCGGGTCGCCGAACTGCTGCACCTGCACTTCACCGATGTTGAGTTCCGAAAGCCTGCCGCGGATGTCGGCAATATCGGCGGTGCCATCCTTGGCCTGAACCTCGATCAGCGAACCGCCCTTGAAGTCGATGCCGTAATTGATGTCGACGGTCATGAACAACACGACCGCCAGGATCGACAGCACGCTGGACAGCGCGAATGTCCAGCGGCGGATGCCCATGAACGGAATTCGCGTGCCCGGCGGGACGAAGGTCACCGGCGCGCGCGGCAATTCCTTCGGGCGGGCGCGGCGAAGCCAGATCGACACCAGCAGGCGGGTGAAGGTGAAGGCGGTGAAGACGGTGGTCAGAATGCCGATGGCGAAGGTTACGGCAAAGCCCTTCACCGGCCCGGTCCCCAGCCAGAACAGCACCACGGTCGCGATCAGCGAGGTGACGTTCGAATCGACGATGGTCGCCAGCGCTTTGGAAAAGCCCGTGTCGATCGCCTGGATTACCGAGCGACCGTTTCGTCGCTCCTCGCGGATGCGCTCGTAGATGAGAACGTTTGAATCGACCGCCATGCCGATGGTCAGCACGATGCCGGCGATGCCGGGCAATGTCAGTGTCGCGCCAAGCAACGACAATAACCCGATGATCATCGCCACATGCACCGCCAGCGCGATGTTGGCAATGAAGCCGAGAAAGCCATAGGCCACGAACATGAACACGACGACGAGGATGGAGCCGATCACGCCGGCGACCTTGCCGGCGTGAATGGAATCCTCGCCGAGCCCAGGGCCTACCGTGCGCTCTTCGATCACCGTCAGCGTCGCCGGCAGCGCGCCGGCACGCAACAGCACGGCGAGGTCGTTGGCGCTCTCGGCGGTGAAATTGCCTGAGATCTGGCCGCTGCCGCCAAGGATCGGTTCGCGGATCTGCGGCGCCGAAATCACCTGATTGTCGAGGATGATGGCAAACAGCTTGCCGACATTCTGCGAGGTGGCCTGGCCGAAACGCGCCGCTCCCTTGGAATCGAAGGTGAACGAAACCACCGGCTCACTGGTCTGGGAATTGTACGTCGCCTGCGCATCGACGAGATTTTCGCCAGAAACGATGACCCGGTTCTCGATCAGATAGGGAACCGGCGGATCATCCTGCGAATACAACACCGAGGATCCGGCCGGCGGACGACCGTTGAGCGCGTCCTGCACCGGCATCGACTGGTCGACCATCTGGAAGGTCAGCTTGGCGGTCTGGCCTAGAATGTCCTTCAGCCGTTGCGGATCCTGCAGGCCCGGCACCTGGACCAGAATGCGGTCGTCGCCTTGGCGTTGCACGATCGGCTCGGTGGTGCCGAGTTCATTGACGCGGCGCTCGACGACTTCGAGCGACTGCGCCAGCGCCGTCGACGTGCGATATTTGATGCCGGCATCGGTGAAGGCGAATTTGAGCAGACCGGGCTCGGAATCGTCCAGCGACATTTCCTGGACGGAGCCGCCGCTGAACAGGCCGGCGGCCACCGGGTCGGTCAATGTCTTCAGCGCCGTCTTGGCGGCTTCGACCTGACCGGGATCGGTGATGCGGACCTGCACGGCCCGGCCTGATCCGGCAAGGCCGGTATAACCGATCTTGGCATCGCGCAGCCGCGTCCTGATTTCGTCGCGCGTCGTCTCCAGCCGATCCTTGATCAGATCGTTCGGATCCATCCTGAGCAGGATATGCGAGCCGCCCTGCAGATCGAGGCCGAGCGTCATCTGGCGCTTCGGCACCCAGTCGGGAAGCCTGGCGAGCGTGCTTGCCGAAAAAAGATTGGGCGCAGCGAGGATCACTGTGGCGGCCACCGCCAGCCAGATCAGGATCATCTTGAAGCGCGAGAAGTAAAGCATATGGCGTCGTCCGTCACGGCGTTCGGGCGGATCGTTCCGCCTGGAATTGGGTTATTTCTAGGCGCTCTGGTTCGCGACTGGCTCGCCGTGGTCCGCACATAGGTTGATGTCGAGCACAAGACAGTTCACTTTGATGCTGCCATCGGGCTTTCTTCAACTATTGTCAATCTTGCCGGCATGGGACCAGCGCGCAATGGCATCACGAGATCGTTGGCGCCCCGTGATACGGGCGGCCAGCCAGATCTGAGTTGTCCTGAAGCGCGAAAATACAGCAAATGGCGTTTGTCGGTCTGGGTGTATCCGCAGATCGTTCGCCGACAATCGGTTTATTTCTTGGCGTTCTGGTTCGCCACTGGCTCGCCCTTTACGCGCACATCGGCGATCGTCGAGCGCAGCGCCGTTACCTTGGTGCCACCGCCGAGATCGATCTCGAGCTCGTTGTCGTCGATCACCTTGGTCACCTTGCCGACGAAACCGCCGCCAGTGACGACCGTATCGCCGCGGCGCACCGCCGCCAGCATCTCGCCGCGCTTCTTCAACTGCGTGCGCTGCGGCCGGATGATCAGAAAATACATGATCACGAAAATCAGGACAAACGGCAAAATGCTGATGAACATATCCGGGGAGGTGCCGACGCCTTGGGCATATGCCGGTGTCACGAACATCGAAGTACTCCTGAATTTTGAAAAACAGCCGCCAAACGGGTAATTTGGCGGCCCCGTGAAATTTGGCCGGAATATAGTCGGTAAAGTTGCCAATGCAACTGCGGCCGAGCATTTCAGCTGCTTTTCCGGCTGGTTGAGCCGTGTTAGAGCATGGTCCCGAAAGATGAAGCGCGGTTCTCGGAAAAGATCGTGCCCTAACAAAAGGTTGGAGCCGGTTCCGAAACCGCCGTAATCGATAGGTTCCGTTGCTTCCTGAATGCCAGAACAAAAGACAAGAATGACCGACAGCACCATCGAAGCCCTGAACAAGAAGCTCGACCGCCTGATCGAGGCGGTCGCCCGCCTCGCCCCGCCCCCAGTGCCGGAAACCGATCTCGGCGGGGCCGACTGCTTCGTCTGGCAGGCTGATCCCGGCTATCTGGAGCCGGTGCGCAAGGTCAACCGCGTCGACATCGGTCTGATCCGCGGCGTCGACCGCGTCCGCGACATACTGGTCGACAACACCGAGCGTTTCGCCTCCGGTTACGCAGCCAACAACGTGCTGTTGTGGGGCGCACGCGGCATGGGAAAATCCTCGCTGGTCAAGGCCGTCCATGCGGCTGTCAACGCATCGGCAAAGCTGGATTTGCCGCTCAAGCTCATCGAGATCCACCGTGAGGACATCGACACGCTGCCGAAGCTGATGGCGCTGCTGAAGGCAGCGCCTTACCGTTTCATCCTGTTTTGCGACGACCTCTCCTTCGACCACGACGACACGTCCTACAAGTCGCTGAAGGCGGCGCTCGAAGGCGGAGTCGAGGGGCGCCCGGCCAATGTGATCTTCTACGCCACGTCGAACCGGCGCCACCTTTTGCCGCGCGACATGATCGACAATGAGCGCTCGACCGCCATCAACCCGTCGGAAGCGGTCGAGGAAAAAGTCTCGCTCTCCGACCGTTTCGGCCTCTGGCTCGGCTTCCACAAATGCTCGCAGGACGAGTATCTCGACATGATCGACGGATATGTCCGCCATCACGGACTCGCCATCGATCCCGAGACGCTGCGCGCCGAGGCGCTGGAATGGGCGACGACGCGCGGCAGCCGATCGGGCCGCGTCGCCTGGCAGTACACCCAGGATCTGGCAGGCCGGCTCGGCAAGTCGCTCCAAGATTAGACCATGATCCCGAACCGAAGGTCAGCGTAGCAAAAAGTGGAGCCCGGTTTTCGGACAAGATCATGGTCCGGAAAAGCCACTGAAAAAGCCCGCCCCTTGCGGAGCGGGCTGAGCCGGCGGGCCGGACTGGAGGTCAGGCGGACCGCAATCGCTTTTCTTGTTCTACTCTATTCAAGATAGGTCGAAGGATCGTCTTGCCTACTCCAGATAGGTCGAAGGATCGACCGGCGCCGAATTCTTGCGCACTTCGAAATGCAGTTTCGGCGAGTCGGTGGTGCCGCTCATGCCGGACTGCGCGATTTCCTGGCCGCGCTTGACCTTCTGGCCGCGCTGGACCTCGATCGAACGGGCGTGGCCATAGACTGTGACCAAACCGTTCTCGTGGCGCACCAGCACCGTATTGCCGAATTCCTTGAGGCCATCGCCGGCATAGATGACGACGCCGTTCTCGGCCGCCTTGACTGGCGTTCCTTCCGGCACGGCGATGTCGACACCGTCCTTGCCGCCGCCGAAACTGGAGATCACGCGACCGCGCACCGGCCAACGCATCTTGCCGATACCGGTGGCGTTCGGCGCGACTGCACCGTCGTCCTCGGCCTGCTGGATGACCTTTTCCTTCTTCGGCGGCGTGTAGGCGGCGAGCGTTTCCGACGGCGTGGTCTTTGCCGCAGGCGGGGTGGTGGCAGTCGTTACCGGATCGACCTTTGCCGGCTTGGCATTTGCCACCGTCGCGGTGCCGCCGGTCGGCACCTTCAATGTCTGGCCGATCTTGAGCAGACCGTCCTGCATACCGTTCGCCTGCTTCAACGCAACCACGCCGACGCCGGTCTTCCTGGCGATGGCCGACAGCGTATCACCCTGCTGGACGGTGTAGGAGCCACCGGCACCAGCCGCCTTGGGTGCGGTATCCTTCGGCTGGCTTGCTGCGGCCGATGCTTCCACCTGCGCGGCGGACTTGCCCTCCTTGAGCTTGGGCTGCTGCGGCAGCACGGCGACCATCTCCGGCGCCTTGGCCGGCACATCGTGTTTTGTGTCGTTCGCAGGCTTGGCGTCGGCAAGCTTCGGCGCCGGTTTCTTGCCCGAATAGGCATAGGCCGGGATGACGATCTTCTGGCCGGTCTTCAGCCCGTTGGTCGCGCTTAGCCCATTGACCTTCATAAGCGCGTCGGCGGGCACGCCGTAGCGCCGCGACAGGCCGGAAATGGTCTCGCCTTCCTTGACGATGATCTCGGTGGCACGCGGCTCGCCGCCCGCCGTCGCCATGCGCGGAGCATCGGGCCGTGACTCTTTGAACGGCTTTGCCACAGTTCCGGTCGCAGTCCGGTCGACCCGGGGAGCGGCTGGCGCCGAATCGGTGCGGGCCGGACTGGCGGCGGGCGCCGACGCAGTGGCCGGCTGCGCCTGCTCGACCGGCGGCAATTGCTGTGTCGTGACCGGCTCGAGGCTTGAACGGCTTACCGACTGGCTGTGGCTGCCGTCGAGCGGCGCGGCTGAAACCGCGGCGGCATCGCCGGGATAAGGCTGGGCGGCGTCCTGCTTGTCGATGATGGCGCGCTGGTTGTTTGTCGACGACGTGAAGACGTCATCGACGCTGTTGAACCGCGAGACCTGGGAACTGCATCCCGCCGCGGTGCCCGCAACCATCAGGACGGCGATACCCCGCGCCAGGTTGCGTCCGTTTGCCTTCAAAATACTGAATTGCATCGCATTTACCCGCAGATACCCGGTACAGACTGACCGTGATTAAAGCGCGTTAATGTTACCGGCCGGTTAAACCTCTAGAATCAGACGCAAATTTTCTTAAAATATTTAAAGCTGCTCGGACGGGGCGCGATTCAGCTCAGGTAAGCCGGAGACGGACCAGACAGGTGAGTTGCGGGCATCACCTGAATATCGACAGATCCTAGATGACGGCGGCTACGCTGCGCAGGATCGGCTGCAGGCGTACGAGACCGATGTCCTCGCGTTCGAAGCGGCTGCCGACCTTGGTCAGTTTGGCCAGCACCTGCTCGCCCTCCTCGGGTCCGATCGGGGCGATGACGATGCCGCCGCTCGACAATTGATCGAGCAGGAAGCGCGGCAGGCTGTCGAAGGCCGCCCATGCGACGATACGGTCGAACGGCGCTTCATTGGCCAGTCCGTTGGAGCCGTCCGCCTGGCGCACGATGACATTGCCGATGCCGAGCGCCTCGAAGCGCTGTTTGGCCTGCTCGACCAGCGTCTTGTAGCGATCGATGGTGACGACGCGCGCGGCGAGCCGCGACATCACCGCCGCCGTGTAGCCTGACCCGGTGCCGATCTCGAGCACCCTGTTGCCCGGTTCGATGGCAAGTGCTGCGATCACCGCGGCTTGCAGATCGGCGCCCTCGATCGCCTCGCCGCATTCGATCGGCAGCATGCGGTCCGACCAGGCGATCGGATGGGACTGTGCGGAAAGGAAGCCGCGCCGCGGCGTCGCCTCGAAGGCGGCGATCAGCGCCTTCGGCACCACGCCCTTGCCACGCAGGCGGAGCAGGAAAGCGGCGAAGCCTTCGCGGTCATCGACTGTCGGACCATGGTTCAGGTTCATGCGAGCGCCTTGGTCAGTTGATCGCGAATTTCGTGCGCTGTGAGATCGAGCTGCAGCGGCGTCACCGACACCAGCCGGTTGCGCATGGCATAGAGATCAGTGCCTTGCTTGCCCTCGACCGGCTCGCGGCCGAAGCGCAGCCAGTAATAGGGAAGCCCGCGGCCGTCGCGGCGCTCGTCGACCCACAGGCTATGGACGAGCTTGCCTTGCGAGGTGACCACCGTGCCGGCGACCTCTTCTGGCGCGCAATTCGGAAAATTGACGTTGAGCAGCACGCCATCCGGCAGCGGCATGGCGACCAGCTTTTTGAGCAGCGCCGGCGCCAGCGCCTCGGTGGTCTCGTAAGGAACGACGCGATCCTCGCCGAGATAGGAATAAGCCTGGCTGAGCGCGATCGAGCGCACGCCGAGCAGCGCGCCTTCCATGGCGCCGGCAACGGTGCCCGAATAGGTGACGTCGTCGGCGATGTTGGCGCCGGAATTGACGCCGGACAGGATCAGGTCTGGTGCTGCGGGCAGGATTTTTTTCACGCCCATGATGACGCAGTCGGTCGGCGTGCCGCGCACGGCAAAGTGCTTTTCGCCGATCTTTCTCAGACGCAGCGGCTCCGAGATCGACAGCGAATGCGCATAGCCGGACTGATCCTGCTCCGGCGCCACCACCCAGACATCGTCCGACAGCGTGCGGGCGATGCGTTCGAGCGATGCGAGGCCCTCGGCATGGATGCCGTCATCATTGGTCAGGAGGATGCGCATTATCTCGATTCGATCTTTTCCAGACCGCCCATGTAAGGCCGAAGCGCTTCAGGAATGGTTACGCTGCTATCCTCATTCTGGTAGTTTTCGATGACCGCAATAAGGGCGCGGCCGACGGCGGTGCCGGAACCGTTCAGCGTGTGGACGAAGCGGTTGCCCTTGCCGTCCTTGTCCTTGTAGCGGGCATCCATGCGCCGCGCCTGGAAATCGCCACAGACCGAGCAGGACGAAATCTCGCGATAGGCGTTCTGGCCCGGCAGCCAGACCTCGATGTCATAGGTCTTGCGCGCGCCAAAGCCCATGTCGCCGGTGCACAGTGTCACGGTGCGGAACGGCAGGCCGAGCCGCTTCAACACTTCCTCAGCGCATTCGGTCATCCGCTCGTGCTCGGCAAGCGAGGACTCCTGGTCGGTGATCGACACCAATTCGACCTTGTAGAACTGGTGCTGGCGCAGCATGCCACGCGTGTCACGCCCGGCCGAGCCCGCTTCCGAGCGGAAGCACGAGGTCAGCGCGGTATAGCGCAGCGGCAGTTTTTCATGCGGCGTGATGTCTTCGCGCACGAGATTGGTCAGCGGCACTTCGGCGGTGGGAATGAGGCCAAGCCTGCCGTCCCCACGCGGGGCGAAGAACAGATCCTCCTCGAACTTCGGCAGTTGCCCGGTGCCGAAAAGAGCTTCGTCGCGCACCATCAGCGGCGGCTGGATCTCCTCGTAGCCATGCTCGGTCGTATGCAGGTCCAGCATGAACTGGCCGAGCGCGCGCTCCATCCGTGCCAGTCCGCCCTTGAGCACCGTGAACCGCGAACCGGACAGTTTCGCCGCCCGCTCAAAATCCATCATGCCGAGCGCTTCGCCGATCTCGAAATGCTCCTTCACCCAGTTCGGGCGGGCCGGCACCTTGCCGACGGTGCGCTTGACGACGTTGTCGTGCTCGTCCTTGCCGACCGGCACATCGTCGAGCGGCACGTTGGGCAGCACCGCCAATGCGTCGTTCAGCGCCTTGTCGAGCTCGCGTTCGCGCGCCTCGCCGTTCTGGATGAAGGCCTTGATCTCGCCGACCTCGGCTTTCAGTCTTTCGGCAAGGGCGGCGTCGCCCGAGCGCATGGCGTTGCCGATTTCTCTCGAGGCTGCGTTGCGGCGCTCCTGCCTAGTCTGCAACTCGGTCAGATGTTCGCGCCGCGCCTCGTCCCTGGCGATCAGATCTTGGAGTGTCGACCGCGCCAGGTGGCGGCCCAGGCCAAAAGCGCGCTTCAAACATGAGACGCCGGCCTCGATGCCGGCACGGAAGTTGCGCAGCTTGCGATACACCCAGCGGCTCTTGACCATGTCCTCGATCTTGATGCCGCATTTTTTGTGGAAGGCCATGTCCTTCACGCCCCAAGCCTTGGCCTGGATCAGATTGGCGCGGCTGGCATAGCCGCCATCGGCGGCCGCCTGACGTGGCGGCTCGCCATATCGGTCGAAGTGGCGCTGAAGCATCGGCAGCAACCGCTCGCTGTCGGCCGGATTGCCGGCTTCGACGATGAGGTCGAGAACCATGCCGCTCCTGCCCGTCGTCAGGTTGAGCTTGTGGCCATAATGGACATCGCGGCCGCCCTTGACGATGATGTCGGCATGCGGTTCGAACAGGCTGACCAGCTTCTCGGCGGCCGGCACCGCCTCGCCGGCCAGCACCCGCCGCTCGGTCTGGGCGATGATCTGCTCGATCAGCGGTCGATAGTGGCGCAGTTGCTCCTGCCAGACGATAACGTCCAGATCAGCCGCCGGGGTCAGCCGCTCCGCCGCCTGTCGGAGATAGCCCAGTGTCGTGCGAGTGATCCCGAGCAATTCGCGATAGAGTTGAACCCGTTTCGGGCGGCCGCGGCTGTATTGGATCGCCCGCGCCCGCTTCTTGGCCGCGCGGCAGTGATCGTGCCAGGAAAGCGCGCCGCTGCCCAATTTATCCGCCTGCCGCAGCAGGCGAACCATCACCCGTACGGCGTCCCACAACAGGCTGCTGTCGCTCGGCTCGTGGATGAGGGCTGCGGTGACGGTGCTGTCCACACGTATCACCCTGCCGCTTTCCAGCTTCTCGTGGCGGGCGCTCGAAAGCAGCACCTCGTTGATGTCTTCCCAGGTCGAGGCCCGGATCGCGCTGATCGTCTTGTGCAGGACCGACTTCTTCGGGCTCCATCCCCATGGCAGCCGGGCAAACGCCCCGAACGAGGCGGAGTCCTCCAGGTGGAAAGCCAGTTCCTGGTAGCTGAGCTGGCGATGCTGCTTGAGCAGCGCGCAGCGCAGCACCGCCTCCGCCGGCAGGCCCTCGCGGCCGGTCTCCTTGACCCCGTGCCGGCGCAGGTCGGCGGCCACCAGCTCGGTCAGGTGACGCTGCTCGTCCAGCCAATCGGACATGCCCTTCAGCTCACGGCCGATCTCGTGTCCGGCGAAAAGATCGAATACACTGGCTTGGACGGTGCGTTCTTGGCGCATTGTCGGCTCCGGGGGTGACAGAAAACGCTTTGGAATCAGTGGTATGATGCCAAAGTGTATCTGAAACCGCCGGAGCTTTCCTGCGGAAAACTACGATTCCTCAAGTAATTTCAACAACTTGCCGTTTATGGACGGACACTAGCTAAGCGGACGCTGGATGTTGCCAAGCGCGAAAAGATGCTCTCGGAACTCAGCGAGATCGTCTTCAATGCGTTGCCCTGATTCCGATGCACCGTGAGGTCCTCGTCGTGGCTGCCCGGAAGACCTTCAGTTCACGACGCGAGCCGACCAGTATACGCTGGCCATAAATTCCAAGACTGGCTGAGGAGTTGTAGACTTGACCAGCATCGCCACGGGATTCGCGGATCGCGGCCGCGCTGCATACGATCTTGGCGCGACCGCCATCTTTGCTTCCAAATCAGACCCACGCTTCCATTATTGTCTGTATGTGCCGCCTGCGGTGGGGGAAGGCGCCAAAGTCGATCTGCTGGTCGCCGTTCATGGTACAGGCCGTACCTCGTTCCTGGGTTTCCGCGACGCGTTCGCCGAGTTCGGACGCTGGAACGACTGCGCCATTTTGTGCCCGCTGTTCCCAATCGGCGTTCTCGGCGACGACGCCCGCAGCGGATACAAATACATGATCGAGGGCGACATCCGCTACGATCAGGTGCTGCTCGCCATAGTCGAGGAAGTCGTTGCCAAATATCGTCAGGACTGGACCCGCTTCGCCATGTTCGGATTTTCCGGCGGCGGGCATTTCACCCATCGCTTCGCCATCCTCCATCCCGACAGGCTATGGGCGGCTTCGATCGGTGCGCCGGGCTCGGTGACCTTGCTCGATGCCGCGCGGGACTGGTGGGTGGGCATTCGTGACCTGCCGGAGAAGTTCGGCATCAGCTTCGACGCCACGGCGCTGGCAAAAGTACCTGTCCAGATGGTCGTCGGCGATGCCGACCTGGAGACCTGGGAAATCACCCACGCCCAGGGCAGCAGCCATTGGATGCCGGGCGCCAACGATGCCGGGCGAACGCGGCCGGAACGCCTTAGGACGTTGTGTCGATCGTTCGAGGAAGCGGGTGTGCGCGTGCGCTTCGATTTGCTGCCAGGCATATCCCACGAACGCGACGCGGTTCTCGATGCGGTCAAGGATTTCCTGGCCCAGGCGCTCAAGGAGCGACGGAACGCATCAGGATGAATGCAATGGCCAAGCCCCGCACCGACAAGCTTGCGCAAGGATAGCCTGTTGCGGCGGGCCTCAATCGTATTTGGCGACAAAGCGTCCGACGGCGGCGAGGCAATCGTCCTTCTCCTCGACATGCGGCATATGGCTGGAATTCGGGAAGACAATGCCTTCCACGTCCGGGATGCGATCGAGAAAGGGCTGGACGCAGGCCTCGGTCGCTTCGTCGTAAAATCCGCGGAACGCCAGCGTCGGCGCCTCGATCAGATGCAGGCGGTCGACGATGGTCCAGTTCCGCATGGTGCCGATGACGTGGAATTCATTGGGTCCGTTCATGGTGTGATAAACCGTCGGATCCGCGTCGATTGCCGCGAATGTCCGGGCGACCTCCCGCGGCGTCGGAAGGACACGGCAGACGTGGCGGTCATAGAAGGCTTTGGTTGCTGCAACATAATCCGGGTGATCGGTGGTCCCGGCTGCCTCGTGCCGGTCAAGCGCGTTTTGCACATCGGCCGGCAGTCCGGCGCGCAATTGCAGCGCGCCTTCCACCCATAGCGCCATCGAGGCCAGAGAATTGGCCAGGATCAATGCCTTGAGCCCGGCCGGGCGTCGCACGGCGTGCTCTGCCGAGAGTATGCCGCCCCAGGACTGGCCGAGCAGGGCGTAGCGGTCGCCAATGCCAATGTGAGCGAGCAGCGCATCGAGTTCGCCCAAAAAGAAATCGACGGTCCAGAAGTCGCCGCCCTTGTCGGGCAGATGGGTCGATTTGCCGTTGCCGATCTGATCGTAGTGGATGACCGCCCGCCCGGTATCGGCAAGCTCCTTGAACGAATCGACATAGTCGTGGGTGCAACCCGGCCCGCCGTGAGCGACGACCAATGGCAGCTTGCCCGATTTGAGATTTCCGATCACGCGGTACCAGGTGCGGTAGCCCCTGTAATCGCTGAATCCTTCGGTGGTCGCATGTGCAGTCACAGTTCCAAGCTCCGCGTCATGGCGCGGCAGGAACCGAGTGACGGACCCTCCCAAGCCTTGTTTGCGGCCGACGGTACTAAGCCGCCCGGCGCATTTACAGCTAGCACTATTAATAGGTTTGCCCTGTCAGGGGGCGCTGGCCCTCAGGTGGAGAGCCTCAATGCTCCGGCTCGAAACGGTCGCCTGGTTGCTTGCCATCATCCAGGCGGCGGGCAAGGCGCGGGGTTCTCGTTCGGCGGACAGGTGGTTGCATGTGACGCTTCAACGCCACCCGATAGCCGCTAGCTCCCGTCCGCTCAAGCGGGCGCGGCTGTGCCGAGCGCTGCGGCCAGGACATCAGCGAGGCCACGTCCGGCGCTGCCGTCCTCGTCGAGGCGCGGATTGTAGATGGTGACCTCGAGTCCGACCGCCTTTCCGCTCGCCAGGATGATGCGGAGCGCCGCCGACAGCTCGTCCCACGAGAGCCCGCCCGGTACGCGGAAATCGACCGCCGGCATGATCGCATCGTCGAGACAATCGGCGTCGAGATGGATGAAGAAGCCATCGAGTTCCCCCCGCGTCAGCTGGCCAACGGCGGCCCGAGCGGCGGTTTCGACGCCCAGGCGGCGGATGGCGTGCAGATCGTAGGCGATGAGCTCGGCCGGCAAAGGCTGGCTGCCGAATTTGGCCTGGTCCTGGTGGTCGCGAAATGCGAAGGCGACGGCGTCCTCGGGGCGCACCAACGGGCGGCGGCCCTCCAGGTCGGTCAGCAGCGCCGGCCCGTAGCCGGTGACGAAGGCAAGGTCCATGGACGCGCCTTCGCTGTTGGGCTCCGCTTCCGGCTGGAAGAAGTCGGCGTGGCCGTCGATGAAGCACAGGCCGTAGCGGCCGCGCCGGCGCAGCGCGAGCATCGGACCCAGCAAGATCGTACAGTCGCCGCCCAGCACCACTGGGAATTCGCCAGCGTCCAGCACCTCCTCCACGGCGTCGGCGAGCTTGGGCGACCACGCCGCGATCGCGTTGGCATTCAGCGTCAGGGTGGCGGGGTCGGGCTTCGGGTCCTTCGGCGGGACGGCAAGCCGCCCGGCGCGGCGCGCATGAATGCGTTCGGCGAGGCCCAGTTCCAGCAGCCGACCGGGCAAGGCTTCAACGCCGTCGGTCGCCAGACCCAGCGAGGACGGCGCTTCAAGGATGGCATAGGGGCGGGTCGGCATCAGATGCTCCAGCTATCGCGAGAAAGAACCGGCGCAACGCCGGCGGTTTTCTGTTACTGAGCGCTGCGCTCGAGGCTGTCGGTCTGGCGGCCGCATAAGTGACGCTTTGCGGCCAAAAAACTCAACTCGCAGCCGACGTAGCCTCGGTAGGCAACATCCCAAATTGCGCTCCAGCCCGCCACGCTCTTCGACGTTATTTCCAGCGCGGCCGACGGCGTTTTCTCGTCAATTCGATCGCGCTGGTTTCGCCGGAGATCGCACCACTCGGCCAATTGATACCGAAAGTGGACAAAGCCGAGGAAATTTCAACCCGCCCAATTCCGTTTTGAAGCCAACGCGCACGCGGCCGGCGCCATGCCATCCGCAATGTCGGCGACAAGCCAGCTCGCGTGCTCGTCTTCTGCGCGCCGAGTTGCGGTCTTGATCAGATGTTCGCAGAATTGGACGCCGCGACCGCCGCCGGCACGCTGGAGATGGCGAAGGTCGTGGCCATCGCCGCCAAGTACGGCGTCACCATCGAGGCGCCGGCTGAGCCGCCGCGCTGAGGTCGAACGATCGTCTGTCAGGCCGGAAACAGAAATGCGGCGGCGGGATCGAAAAAAATCTGCTGTCCGCGCACGGCGATGCCTTCCTGTGCTTGCGCCATGTCGGAAGTCGGCCTGACGTCGATCTCCTGGCCGGCGGCCGTGCGCGCGATGACGCGCCTCCGCTCGCCGAAGAAGGCGGTGTCGATGAATTCGACCGCAAGCCCGGCAGTGGCCGTGCCGGGTCTCAGCCGAAACGCTTCCGGCCGCACCATCAGCCTGGTCTTCTGGCCATGGCTGAACTCCCGATCGTTCCTGACGCCGGAGACGACCGTGCCATCGGCGAGGCGGATCGTGGCGGAGCCTCTGACGGTTTCAAGATGCTCGGCCGGCAGGAAATTGGAATTTCCGATGAAGCTGGCCACGAATTCGCTCGCAGGTCTCAGATAGAGGTCCTCACCGCTGCCGATCTGCTCGATGCGCCCGTCCCGAAACAGCGCGATGCGATCCGAAAGATGCAGGGCCTCGTCCTGATCGTGGGTGACGTAAAGGATCGTTACGCCGGTTTCGCGATGGATGCGCCGTATCTCGGCCTGGATTTCCTCGCGCAGCTTCTTGTCGAGCGCCGAGAGCGGCTCGTCCATCAGGAGGATCGGCGGATCGTAGGCGAGCGCCCTGGCAAGCGCCACGCGCTGCTGCTGTCCGCCGGAAAGCGCGCCAGGATATCGGCCGCCGAAGCTCTCGAGCCGCACCAGCGACAGCATCTCGGCGACTTTTCGGTTCACCTCGGCGTCCGGCCGGCGGCGCACGCGCAACGGAAAGGCAACGTTCTCGGCGACGGTGAGATGCTGGAACAGCGTGTAGCGCTGGAACACCATGCCGATGTTGCGCTTGTGCGACGGCACCGGCAGCAGCGACCTGCCTTCGAGAAGAACGTCGCCGGATGTCGGATGCTGAAAGCCGGCTATCGCGTAGAGCGTCGTCGACTTGCCAGAGCCGGAAGGGCCGAGAAAGGTCAGAAATTGGCCCTTGGGTATATCGATCGTGACATCGTGCACGGCGACGAAGCTGCCGAACGCCTTGCGCAGGTCGCGAATGGAGAGGAACGGTTCGGTCATTTCGACAATTTCCGCCGAATGAGTGCGGTTACGATCATCAGGCTCAGCGTCAGAAGAACCAGAAGGCTGGAGGCCGCAGCGATGACCGGGCTGAGATCCTGGCGCAGGCTGCCCCAGATCTTGACCGGCAAGGTCTGCAAGGTGGGGCTGGCCATGAAGATCGCGACCACCACCTCGTCCCACGAGGCGAGGAAGGCAAAGATCGCCGCCGAAAAAATCCCGATCTTGATCGCCGGCAAGGTGACCCGGAGTTTTGCTTCGAATGGGCTTGCGCCGCAGACGATCGCCGCATCCTCGATGGTTTTGTCGAACCCTTCGAGTGCCGCGGTGATGGGAATGATGGCGAAGGGCAGTGCCAGGACCGTGTGGGCGATGACGAAGCCCGCCGTGGTGCCGCCGAGCCCGATCCGCAGGAAGAATGCATAGATGGCGATGGCGAAGACCACGACCGGCAGCACCATTGGCGTCAACAGCAGGCCGCGAAGCGTGTTGCGCCCGCGAAACTGTCCCCGGACCAGGGCGAAAGAAGCCAGCAGCCCGATGACGACAGCAAGAATTGCGGCCATGGTGGCAATGCGCGCGCTGGTCAGCGCCGCTTCGAGCCAGGCCGGATCGGCGAAGAGCTCCTCATACCATTTCAGCGTCCAGCTTGGTGGCGGAAAAGCCAGCCACCGCGACGAGCCGAACGACAAAAGCACGATGAAAACCACCGGCAGCAGCAGAAACGCCGCGACCAGGCCGGTGAAACCCAGAAGTGCTGCACGCAGCCAGCCCAGCCGGTCGTAGTCGAGCAGCATCTCAGATGCCTCCTGTCATGCGCTTGGCGCCGACGAGGCGCAGCTGCAGCGCGTAGAGCGCCATGGTGACCAAAAGCAGGATGAAAGCCGCCGCGCTTCCGAGCCCCCAGTTGAGCAAGGACTGGATCATCTGGGCGATCATTGCGGCGAGCATCATGTTGGAGGTGCCGCCGAGCAGCGTCGGCGTCACGAAATAGCCGAGCGACATGACGAAAACCATCAGGCCGCCTGCAGCGATTCCCGGGAGCGACAAGGGCAGCAGGATGCGGCGGAAGGCGTCGAAGGGGCTCGCACCGCACAGGGCGGCGGCGCGCAGCGTCATCGGATCGATGGCGCGCAGGGTTCCGACCAGCGGCAGTATCATGAAGGGCAGCATGATATAGACCATGCCGATGGTGACGCCGGTCAGGTTGTTGATCAGCGGCAGCGGCTGGCTGATCAGGCCAATATCCATCAGCGTCCGGTTGATGACGCCGGTGCGTTGAAGCAGCACCATCCAGGCATAGGTGCGGGTGAGCAGATTGGTCCACATCGACAGGATGATGATGCCGAAGACGATCGAGCCGAGGGCAGGCGGCATGATCGCCAGCATCCAGGCGACCGGAAACGCCACGATCACGGTGACGGCGGTGACGACGGTGGCGACCAGAAAGGTGTTCAAGAAGACCCGCGCATAGGTGCCGTCGCCAAACAGGGTGGCGTAGTTCTGCAGGCCCGGTACAGGTTCGGTTACGCTGCGCAACAGCAACGCGACGACCGGCACCACGAAGAACAGGGTGATGAGGGTCAGCGCTGGCAAGGCGCCGCCGACGCCATCTGGCCTTCGGAGGATTGGCTGTCGATGAAGCAAATTGCCCGACATGGCGATGATCCCGGCAGCTCAGGCGGGACGCCTGGCGACGCCCCGCCGGTTCATGGGTGAGGTCGGCTTCTATTTGGCCTGCCAGGCGTACCAGCGCTCCGCGATCTTATCGCGGTTTTCAGCCCAGTAGTTCATGTCGAGGTTGATCTGCCCGTCGACATAGGCGTCCGGCAGCGACTTGACGACATCGGCCGGCATTTCGGCCTTGGCTGCCGTGTTGATGGGGGCGTAGCCGCTTGCTTCAGCAAACATGGCCTGACTTTTCGGGCTTGTCGCAGCGGCCAGGAATTTCATGGCGCTCGCCTTGTTCTTCGAACCCTTGGGAATGACGAGCACGTCGGCGGCGGTCATGTTCTGATTCCAGGATACGCCGACATCGGCGCCTTCCTGCTCGAGGGCGAAGACTCGTCCGTTCCAGAGCTGCCCGAAGGCCGCCTCACCGGAGGCGATCAGCTGCTGCGACTGCGCGCCGCTGTCCCACCAGACGATTTCCGATTTGATCGTGTCGAGTTTCTTGAACGCCCGGTCGAGGTCGAGCGGATAGAGCTTGTCTGCAGGCACGCCGTCGGCCAACAGCGCAATCTCGATGACGCCCGGCGCCGACCATTTATAGAAGGTGCGCTTGCCGGGAAATTTCGTCAGGTCGAACATGTCGGCCCAGCCCGCCGGTTCGCCCGACACCGCGCCTTTGTTCCAGGCAAGAACGAAGGAGTAGTAGAAGCTCCCGACCGCATGCTCGGTGGTGAAGCGAGGATCGAGATCGGCTTTCGGCACGACGTTGAAATCGATCGGCTCGAGCAGGCCGTCCTTGGCCGCTTTGATGGCGAAATCCATTTCGACATCGACGACGTCCCAGGCGACGCTGCCGCCTTCCACCATGGCCTTCAGCTTGCCGTAGTCGGTCGGGCCGTCCTGCAGGACCTTGATGCCGGAACTCGCTTCGAACGGAGCAGCCCAGGATTTGGTCTGCGCCTCCTGCGTGGTTCCGCCCCAGCTGGTGAACACCATTTCATCGGCGTGCGCGGCAGTGGCTGCCAGGAGTCCGGCCAAGATGCCGGTCAAAATCAGTTTCATGTCATTCTCCTCTGTTGGTTGTTTTTGTTTCTTGTTGTTGTGAAGTTACGCGTTGGCGCTGCCTCATCGCATGACGAACGGGTCCGGGATCGGCTCGTCGGATATCCGTATCCAGACGGATTTCGAGCGCGTGTAATCGCGGATGGCGTCGAACCCGCCCTCACGGCCAAGCCCGGACTGACCGTAGCCGCCGAACGGCACGAGCGGCGAAACCGCGCGGTACGTGTTGACCCAGACGACGCCGGCATGGATGTCGCGCGCCATGCGGTGCGCCTTGGCGAGATTGGTGGTGAACACGCCCGAGGCGAGGCCGAACGGCGTGTCGTTGGCAAGCGCCAGGGCTTCGGCTTCCGTGTCGAAGGTGAGAACGCTGAGCACCGGACCGAACAATTCCTCGCGCACGCAGGGCAGCGCTGGATCCTCGGCGTCGATGATGGTCGGTGCGTAGTAGAAGCCGTGCGGATGATCGTCGGGCCTTTTTCCGCCGGTGACCAGCGTCCCGCCACTGGCGAGGCTCTCGGCAACGATCTTCTCGATCCATTCCCGCTGGCGTGGCGTTGCCAGTGGCCCCATTTCGGTGGCCGGATCCTGCGGATCGCCGATCCTGATGGCCTCGGCCTTGTGCTTCAGCCTGTCCAGGAACTCGGCCTTTATCGAACGCTCGACAAGCAGCCGCGAGCCGGCGACGCAGCTTTGTCCAGACGCGGCGAAAATCCCGGCCACTACCGCGTTGGCCGCACTGTCCAGGTCGGCGTCGGAGAAAACGACAACCGGGCTTTTCCCGCCCAGTTCCAGCGTCGTGTAGGCGAGATTTTCCGCCGTGTTGCGGACGATCGCACGAGCGGTCGAAGGCCCGCCGGTGAAGGCGACGCGTGAAACCAGCGGGTGACTTGTCAGGCGTCGGCCGCAATCGTGCCCGAACCCGGTCAGTATGTTGACGCTGCCGGCGGGAAATCCGGCCTCATGAACGAGTTCGGCGAAGGCCAGCAGCGGCGCTGGACCGTCCTCCGAGGCTTTCAGGACGACCGTGCAGCCGGCCGCCAGCGCCGGGCCGAGCTTGACGGCCGAAAGGAAGAGCTGCGAATTCCACGGCACGACGGCAGCGACGACGCCGATCGGCTCGCGCCGGATGGTGACGTCCATATCGGCCTTGTCGATGGGCAGATGCGAGCCTTCATGCTTGTCGGCAAGCCCGCCATAGTAGCGGTAATAGTCGCCGACATAGGCGATCTGGGCGCGGGTCTCGCGGATGATCTTGCCGGTGTCGCGCGTTTCCAGCTCCGCCAGGCGGCCGGCATTGGCGACGACCAGGTCGCCGAGGCGCACCAGCAGCTTGCCGCGCGCCGTCGCCGTCAGCGAGGCCCATGCGGCCGAGTGCAGCGTCCGGTGCGCCGCCTCGACGGCGCGGTCGACATCGGCCTCGGTTGCGGCGGGCATCGTCGCCCAGGGCGCACCGGTGGATGGATCGATGCTTTCGAAGGTGGTTTTCGGCGTATCGAACGCCCCATCTATGAAGTTGCTGAAGGCCACAAGGGTCATTGCGGCCTCCCATGCCCGAAAGCCGGCATCACCTTGTCGACGAACAGCTGCAGCGACTTCTTCTTGCGCTCGTGTGGCAGGCCGCTGTCGATCCAGATCGAATACTGGTCATAGCCGAGCGCCTCATATGCCTTCAGCCGGGTGATCACCTCTTCGGCTTCGCCGATGACCAGGTTCTGTCGGATCTTGTCAGGCGCGTATTGCGGCATGGCTGCGATCTCGTCGTCGGAAAGCGCTTCCAATATGCCTTGGCGAACCGGCTTCTTGTTCTGGAACCAGGCGCCGAACTGGCAGTAGAACAGCGACAGGTCCTTCGTCAGCTGCTCCGCATCGGCGGCGTCCTCGGCAACGAATGTGTGCATCAGCAGCATGATCTCGGGGCGGGCCATGTCGGGATGCGCCGCGCACGCCGCGTTGAAGCGCTCCATCAGGCAGGTTACTTCGTCGTCGCCGGAGGCGAGCGGCGTCACCTGGACGTTGCAGCCGTTGGAGACGGCGAAGTCGTGCGAGTTTGGATCGCGCGCCGCCACCCAGATCGGCGGGTGCGGCTTTTGCACCGGCTTGGGCGACGATGTGGTCGAGGGAAACGACCAGAATTCGCCGGACATCTCGAAATCGCCTTCCCAGAGGCCCTTGATGGCTGGGATGATCTCGCGCATGCGCTGGCCCGCGCCCCAGGCGTCGAGCCCGGGGAACAGGCGCTGGTACTCGTAGCTGTAGGCGCCGCGGGCGATGCCGATGTCGAGCCGGCCGCCGGTGACGACATCGGTCATGGCTGCCTCGCCGGCGAGCTTGATCGGATGCCAGAACGGCGCGATCACGGTTCCTGTGCCGAGCCGGATGCGCTGCGTCCTGGCGCCGAGATAGGCGATGTTGATGAACGGATTTGGCGAGATGGTGAACTCCATGCCGTGGTGTTCGCCGATCCAGGCCGTCTCGAAGCCTGCCGCCTCGGCCATCAGGACCAGTTCCTCAAGCTCGTCGATGAGCTCGGCATGCGGCTTTGCCGGGTCCGAGCGTTCCATGTGGACGAAGAGTGAGAACTTCATATCTGTTCACCCCGAAGTGTTCATGGCTGCCGGCTTGGCGAGCGGACGGACTTCACCTTCGACCGCGTTGCCGACATAGACGCCAAATGCATCCTCCCGACATTCGCGCACATAGCGGGCAAGCATCGAGCGCACAGCAGCATCGGCGATGTTCAGTCCGGCGATCCTGTCGATGTCGACGAGCCGGACCTTGCCGTCGCTGGAGTGGGGCGCGTCTATCGTGCCGCGGTAGTAGACATGCGTTCGCGACGGGCTTGCCGCGTCGTCCCAGACCGCAAACAGGAATCCGAGATGCGCCTCGATGGCTTTCGCAGCGAGGCGTCCCCTGAGGCTTCGCGCGTCGCCGGGTGCCCCGAGCCCCCGCCCCACTGGCAGTTCGAAAAAGCCGTCGGTGGTTTCGAGGAACAGCACGCGGCCTTCATCTTCGAGGATGGCGCCGACCTCCATGTCCGGAGGCGCGGCCGCCAGTGCTTCCTGGCTGAGGCCGGGCGAGACATAGGCGCCACGGCAATAGCCGAGGGGCTGCGATGAATTGTGGGAGAATTCGCGAACGCGGCCGATGAGGATCGAATGATCGCCGGCGTCGACCAACTGCTCCATGTCACAGTCGAACGTCGCCACCGATCCAGCGAGCAGCGGGCTGCCGGTCGGGCCGAAGCGCCACTCGACAGCCGAGAACTTGTCCTGCGATTTGGAAGCGAAGACGCCGGATGCGGCTCGCTGTTCCTCCGAGAGGACGTTGACGGCAAAGCACTTCGAGGTCGAAAACACCGGATGACCCAGCGCCTTCTTGGCGATGCAGACCAGCACAAGCGGCGGATCGAGCGAAACGGACGTAAACGAATTGGCGGTGAAGCCTCGAGGCTCTCCTTCCGGCCCGATCGCGGTGACGATGGTAACGCCGGTCAGGAAGGAACCGAGCGCCCGCCTGAATTCGCCCGAGTCGAAGGCTGTGTCCATTGCCGGTCGCGCCGATATGCTTGCGCCGTCGTTGCTCGCGAGAAAATCGACAATGCGCCGTGTGACCACGTCAGGCGAGGCTATGGCCATCATGTGTCGCTCGCCCTCCAGAACGACGCAGCGACCGCGCGGCGCGAGGCGTGCCATTGCCGCCGACATCACAGGCGAGGAATTTCTGTCCTGCGAGCCGGTCATGAACAGGGCCGGCACAGCGAGACCGGAGAGACGATCGCCATGCGCCGCATCGGCATGGGCGAAAAGTCGATAGGTGCGCGCATAGCCTTCGGAGTTGACGCTTTGCAGTGCCGCGCGCGTCGTCCTTGCAGCCTCGACTAGGCTGTCGGGGACCGGGTTGCCGAACCAGCGCGCGATGGTTGCGTCCGTCCCCGACGGGTTTTCCGCGCCATTCAATTCGGCGGCTCGCTCGCGCACTGCCTGCGCAAGCTCCGCCGGGCGGCGAAATACCGCATTGAGCGACACCAGGTTGCGGACCCGTTCGGGTGCATTGAGAGCGATTTCCTGCCCGACCAGCGCCCCCATTGAATGGCCGAGGATCGAGACGGTATCCAGGCCAAGGTGATCGAGAAGCCGGATTGCCTGTCCGGCATAGTCGGCAAGGCTGGCGGCCTCGGGCGGCAACGGCGACTGGCCATGTCCCAGGATGTCGATCGCGATCACATCCCATCTGTTTTTCATCAGCTCGATCTGGGGTGCCCAGATCGCCGCGTTCATGCCGACGCCGTGGATGAGGAGGACTGGCGCGCCGGATCCGGCACGGATGAAGCCGGTGCCGTCAGGCGCCGTTCCACGATGCCAGCCACGGTCCGCCAACTCAGCCATGCAGGTCGCCGACCTCCTTGAGATCCTGGTAGCGGTCGCCTATGCGATGATGCGGTCGTCCGCCGATCGAGGCGCCAAGCGCCACCACCAGCTCGTCTGGCGCCGGCGCGTCGCCGATCTGGAAATGCACCGTCAGGTAGTGCGAACGTCGGCCTTCGTCGTTCTTGTCCATGAGCGGGATCATGATCGGCGTGTTCGGACCGCCGCGCAGATTGGTGAAGGCAAGATAGGTCTTGGCGCCGACGGCACGCCGATAGTGGTTGCCGAAATGCAGCGTGTGGATGAGCGCCGAGGCATGCTCGATCTCGCCCGACGTGCCGCAGATTGCGGCCTTGCCGTAGCCTTCGATCGCTTCGCCAGATCCGGCGACTGCGAGGATTTCGTGGGTCAGCATCTCCCCCAAAACCGGCGCGTAGGCGCGGATCTCGGGAGAAAGGTCCTCGGTGAAACCGCGCCCGGCCCAGGGATTGTCGAGCACTGCCGCCACGCCGATCAGGCGTAGCGGCCGGGGGGCCACCTTGCCGCCTTCAATCAGCGTGTTCTCCACATAGGTGACGATCTTTCGGATGGCAGGCTTCATCAAATCCTCGGTGATCGATTGGGCTGAGGCATTCGGAAAGTTCCCTTTTGCCTAATCATCTTATGGTATACCATACTATTGAAGACCAAAACCCTTGTCAACGGATCATCGAATCTGTTTCTTGCGGATGCTGGGAGTAGATGAATTGGCCGACGACACACTGAGGATCGAACGATCCACCAAGACGCTGAGAACGCTGGCGCTGGAGCGCATGCGCGACGCGATCATGGGGTTTCACTTCCAGCCTGGCGAACGGTTGGTCGAGCGCCCGCTTTGCGATCAGCTCGGCGTCAGTCGCTCGGTGGTGCGCGAAGTTCTGCGGCAGTTGGAGACTGAGGGCCTTGTCCAGATGATACCAGGCCACGGACCCGCCGTGGCCCGGCCGGATCTCAGTCGCACCGATGAGATTTATGAACTGCGCGCTCTGATGGAGGGCATCGCGGCGCGCGCCTGCGCGCTGACGGCGACTGAGGACCAGATCGCTGCGCTTGAGCGCGCATTCGATGTGCTGCTCACCGCGTGGGCCTCAGCCAACCCGATCGAGGTGATGCGGGCGACGACAAAATTCTACGAAGTGCTTTTCGATGCCGCCGACAAGCGCATCGCCTGGGAGATCGTCCAGGGTCTGAACGTCCGCATCAACCAGCTGCGTTCCATGACCATCGCCTCGGAGAATCGTCGCGATGCCGCAATCGCCGAAATGACCGAGATCATGAACGCGATCAAGTCGCGCAACGGCGATGCCGCCGAAGCCGCGGCCCGGCGGCATGTGGAGCAGGCCTGGCGAATTGCGCAACAGACCCTTCGCGACAGCTGAAGCAGAAATTTCACATCACGGGATCGTCCGTCGCCCTCGCGCAGTGCTTTCGTCACAATTTCAGGGGCAATACTGTAACGGCTTGGTCGTTCTGAGCGCTGTCATGGCGCTGCGCGGACGGCGGCTGCAATGAGAAGGGATACACGATGAGCAAAGGGGCGCCGACATCCCCGGACGATTTTCTAACCGGGCTGAAGGGGCAGCGCGTGCTGGTGACGGCAGGCGCCGGCGGCATCGGCTTGGCCATTGCCGACACGCTGTCGCGGCTCGGCGCGCGCATCGTCGTTTGCGACGTCTCCGACGAGGCGCTGGCCGCCGCTCCGGACAAGATCGCCCTCGTCGCCGCGGTCAAGGCCGATGTCTCGCGCGACGACGACGTCGACCGGTTGTTCGAGACCGTGAAGGAAAAGCTCGGCGGCCTCGACGCGCTGATCAACAATGCCGGCATCGCCGGGCCGACCGGCGGCGTCGACGAAATCGATCCGGCAGAGTGGCGGCGCTGCATCGACATCTGCCTGACCGGCCAGTTCCTCTGCGCCCGGCGTGCCGTGCCGCTGATCAAGGCGGCGGGCGGCGGCTCGATCGTCTCGATGTCGTCCGCCGCCGGCCGCCATGGTTACGCTTTCCGCACCCCCTATTCGGCGGCCAAGTTCGGCGTCATCGGTTTCACGCAGAGCCTTGCCAAGGAACTCGGGCCGCACGGCATAAGGGTCAACGCCATCCTCCCAGGCATCATCGAGGGGCCACGCATCGACAAGGTCATCGCCGACCGGGCCAGGCAGCTCGGTGTGTCGAACGAAGAGATGACGCAGCGCTATCTCCAGAACATCTCGCTGCGCCGCATGACCAGTCCCTATGACGTCGCCGCGATGGTCGCCTTCCTGTTGTCCGATGCGGCGATCAACATCTCCGGCCAGTCGCTCGGCGTCGACGGCAATGTCGAAACCCTTTGAGGAGCCCGACCATGGTGAAAGTAGCAATTGTCGGCAGCGGGTTCATCGGGCGGGCCTGGGCGATCAGTTTTGCCCGCGCCGGTCATGACGTGCGGATGTGGGACCAGTCGCCGGCCGCGAGCGAAGGTGCTCGCGACTACATTGCCGGCGTGCTCGGCGACCTCGCCGCGAACGATCTGCTGCGGGGACAGGCAATCGACGCCGTGCTTGGCCGCATCGCCATTGTGGCAGAACTGGGCGAGGCGCTGGCCGATGCAGTCCATATCCAGGAGAACACGCCGGAAAACCTCGAGGTGAAGCGCGAGGTGTTCTCGCAGATCGATGCAATGGCCGCTCCGCAAGCGGTGATCGCCAGTTCCACCTCGGCGTTGCTGCCGTCGAAATTCACCGACCATCTGCAAGGGCGGCACCGCTGCCTGGTCGTGCATCCGATCAATCCGCCCTATCTCATCCCGGCTGCGGAAGTCGTGCCGGCGCCATGGACGTCTTCCGAAACGATCGAACGGACCCGCGCTTTCCTCGTCGATGCTGGCCACGCGCCGCTGGTGATGAAGCACGAACTCGACGGCTTCATCATGAACCGCCTGCAGGGCGCGCTGCTGGAGGAGGCTTTTCGACTTGTCGCCGACGGCTATGCCAGCGTCGAGGACGTTGATATCGGCATTCGCGACGGGCTGGCGCTGCGCTGGTCGTTCATGGGGCCGTTCGAAACGATCGACCTCAATGCGCCGGGCGGCGTACGCGACTATGTCGAGCGCTATCAGTCGATCTATTCCAACATTTTTCCGCAGATGCTGCGCCGCGTTGACTGGGCCGGCGAGGTCATCGAAACGGTAGAGGCCGACCGCCGCAAGCGGCTGCCGCGGGAAGAACTCGGCGAACGGCAGGTTTGGCGCGACCGCCGGCTGATGGCGCTGGCGGCGCACAAGAAAAAATCGGATCAGGAGTTTGGACGATGACGGAAACAAGCCGCAAGCCCGGTGCTATGCAGACCAGGGGCAAAATTATCATCACCTGTGCGGTGACCGGGGCAATCCACACACCGACCATGTCGCCCTATCTGCCGATCACGCCGGACCAGATCGCCACCGAGGCGATCGCGGCCGCGGAGGCAGGTGCGGCGATCCTGCACCTGCATGCCCGCGACCCCGAGACCGGCAAGCCCGACCAGACGCCGGCGGCCTTCGCCCGCTTCCTGCCGCGCATCAAGCAGGGCACCAATGCCGCCATCAACATCACCACCGGCGGCAGTCCCTACATGAAGGTCGAGGAACGCGTGCGCCCGGCCGCCGAGTTCAAGCCTGAGGTCGCCTCGCTCAACATGGGCTCGATCAATTTCGGGCTCTATCACCTCGTCGACAAATACGAGACCTTCAAGTTCGACTGGGAAAGGCCGCATCTGGAAGCGACGCGCGACCTTGTCTTCCGCAACTCGTTCAAAGACGTCGAATACATTCTTGCGACCTGCTACGACAACGGCACGCGCTTTGAGTTCGAGTGCTACGACATTGCCCATCTCTACAATCTCTCGCACTTCGCCGACCGCGGGCTGGTGAAGCCGCCGTTCTTAGTGCAGTCGGTGTTCGGTCTGCTTGGCGGCATCGGCACGCACCCCGAAGACGTCGCCCATATGAAGCGCACCGCCGACCGGCTGTTCGGCGACCAGTTCCGCTGGTCGGTGCTCGGCGCCGGCGCCAGCCAGTTGCGCATCGCGGCGCAATCGGCAGCGCTTGGCGGCAACATCCGCGTCGGGCTCGAAGACAGTCTTTGGGCCGGCAAGGGCAAGCTTGCCAAATCGAACGCCGAGCAGGTGGTGCTTGCCCGCAAGATCATCGAGGGGCTCGGCATGGAAGTGGCGACGCCCGACGAGGCGCGCGAGATCCTGTCATTGAAGGGCGGCGACAAGGTCGCGTTCTGATCGCGCCTGTCGCCCGCACGCCAAACACAGGAGGACGGCATGAAGATCGAAGTCGTGGTGGACGTGAAGACCACGCTGGGCGAGGGACCATTGTGGGACGTCGAACAGGAGCGCCTTTACTGGATCGACAGTTTCTCGTCCATCGATGGTGGCCACCTCGTTTCATCGCTGGGAGTTTGTCCATGAATTTCGACATTCCCGCCCGCACCGAAGATTACCGCGTCCGCATTGCCGACTTCGTCGAGCGCGAGATCCTGCCGCTCGAAGCCGACAAGACGTCCTATGACGCACATGGAAATATCGCCTTGCCGCTGCTGGAGACGCTTCGCGCCAAGGCGCGGATGGCGGGCCTGTGGTGCCTGCAGCTCAAGCCCGAAACCGGCGGCGTCGGTCTCGGCAAGATCGATATTGCGGTCTGTTACGAGGAGATGAACCGGTCGATCTTCGGACCCGTGGTGTTCAATTCGGCAGCGCCCGACGATGGCAACATGATGGTTCTGGAGGCGCTCGGCACGCCAGCGCAGAAGGAAAAATGGCTGAAGCCGATTGTCGAGGGCAAGGTGCGCTCGGCCTTTGCCATGACCGAACCGCATCCCGGCGGCGGCTCGGACCCTTCGATGATCATGACGCGTGCGAAGCGGCGCGGCGACAAATATGTGGTGACCGGCCGCAAATGGTTCATCACCGGCGCGGAGGAGGCCAGCCATTTCATTCTGATCGCGCGAACCTCGGACGACCCGCGCCACGGTCTGTCGGCCCTGATGTTCCACAAGGACCACCCGGGCTGGCGCATCATGCGTCGCATCGAGATCATGGGCCCGGAGGAGCATGGCGGGCATTGCGAGCTGGAATTCGATGGGCTCGAAATCCCTGTCGAAGACATGCTGGCCGGCGAGGGCAGGGGCATGAAGGTGACGCAGGTGCGGCTCGGCCCGGCGCGACTTACCCACTGCATGCGCTGGCTCGGATTGTCCAAGCGCTGCGTCGAGATCGCGCGCGCCTACGCTGCCGAGCGCTATGGTTTCGGCCAGCGCCTCGCCGACCGCGAAAGCGTCCAGCTGAAGCTCGGCGACCTCGCCATGCGCATCGAGATCGGCCGCATCCTGGTGATGAAGGCTGCGTGGGAACTGGACCGCGGCGGCTTTGCCCGCAAGGACGTGTCGATGGCCAAGGTCCAGGTCGCCAATGTGCTGCATGACGCGGCCGATGTCGCGATCCAGATCAATGGCGCGCGGGGCTATTCCAAGGACACCGTGCTCGAATGGATCTACCGCTATGCGCGCCAGGCGCGGCTGGTCGACGGCGCCGATGAGGTCCACAAGATGGTGCTGAACCGTTTCCTCGACGAGGGGGAGAGGGGCTTCTGGCGCTGGACCGTCGAAGGCGAGGCATAGCGGACGCGGGGTGGCACCCCAGGAGGAAAAGATGGCGCAGCCGCTGAATGCGGATTTCGATCCTGAGGCATTGAAGGGCTTTCTCGCGAACCGCTTCGGCGATGCCGCAATGTCGCTCGAGCGGATCGGCGGCGGACAGTCCAACCCCACCTACTTCGTCGACTATGGTGCGCATCGCATGGTGCTGCGCAAGAAGCCGGCCGGGCCGATCCTGCGTGGGGCGCATGCCGTCGACCGCGAATTCCGCGTGCTTGAGGCGCTCGCACCGACCAACGTCCCGGTGCCGCGGCCGGTGCTCTATCACGACGGTGTCGAGCCGCTCGGCACGTCCTTTTACTTGATGGAGCGGCTGGATGGTCGCGTTTTCCATGACTGTTCGCTGCCTGGCCTCGTCCCCGCGGAGCGACGCGGCATCTATTTCGGCATGGCCGAAGCGATGGCCAAATTGCATGCTGTCCGTCCCGACGCGGTCGGCCTCGGCGACTACGGCCGGCCCGGCAACTATTTCGAGCGCCAGATCGACCGCTGGACCCGGCAGCTCAGGGAATCGCCGAGTGACAGAATTCCGGCACTCGAAGCGGTCGCCGACTGGTTGCCGCAGCATATGCCCGCGGACGACGGGCGCGTGTCGATCGCCCATGGCGACTTCCGCCTCGGAAATCTGTTGTTCCATCCTGGCAAGCCGGAGGTGATCGGCATTCTCGATTGGGAGCTGTCGACGGTCGGCCATCCGCTCGCCGATCTCGGCTTTTGCTCGATGACCTGGCATTCGACGCCAGACGAATATGGCGGCATCCTCGGCCTCGATCAAGCCGCCCTCGGCATCCCCAGCCAGCGCGAATTCCTCGACCATTATTTCGCCCATGCCGTACCCACTGCGCCCCTGCAACGCTTCCACCTGGTTTTTTCGCTGTTCCGTTTCGCGGTGATCTTCGTCGGCATCGCCGACCGGGCGCGGGCAGGCAGCGCGGCGTCGGCCGATGCCGCCAGCAAGTCGCCGCTCGCCGGTCGCTTTGCCGCACGTGCTCAAGAGATCATCCAAGGGGCAAGACCGTGGAGCGCCGCCTGAGACGAGCGCTCGCGCCCAGGTCCTTTCCCTACCCGCGGCGTCAGCAATCCAGTCCGGAAATCCAGTCCGAGAGGTTTTGCGCACGCCGGGTCACGACCGGTGGACAGCGCTTCGTCGGCCGGCGACCAGCTTCAGCCAAGGCGCCGAATGGAAGGCGCTCATCAGCAAGTACATCATCGCCATTCCGCTCAGCGCCCACGCATCTTGCGGCGCGCAGATCATGTCGGCATCACCGGTAACGGCCGTCAGCAGCGCCATGATTGCGAAGGTTGGCGCGGCCGCCAGCGATAGCCAGTCGGCCGCGCCGCGGGCGGCGACATTGTCGCTTGGGAAATCGGCAGATACGCTGTCTGCGGGCGGCATCTTCTGCGTGTGGCTGGAGTGGAGTGTCATCGAAACGTCAGCCATGGCCGTACCGGTTCATGGCGTCGCCATCGGACCCGCGTCAAATTACGCCCTCGTGTTCCGGTCTTGTGTGTCGGCATCGTTCTTCTCCCTTGTGTCGTGCGTCCGTCGCACCGTTTCGATACGGCTCGCTGGCTGTTGCTCCTGAGATAGATTAGGACCGGACATCGAATGGTGAGAGTGACAAGTGTGACGGGATTCCGATGGATTCGCTGATCACCGCTGCGGCGCGCGCCCTCGCAACGGGTGATCCCCTTGGCGCTTTGAAGCGGGTCGCCCTGCGTGAGGATGCGCCCGCGCTCGCGCTGCGCGGCATCGCGATGGCGCAGCTCGGCGATCTCGTTCGAGCAAAGGCTCTCCTCAAAAGTGCTGCGCGCGCCTTCGGTCCGAGAGAGGCGGTGGCCCGCGCGAGGTGCGTCGTCGCCGAAGCCGAGATCGCGCTCGTCTCGCGCGACCTCGGCTGGCCGGCGAAGGCGCTCGACGCCGCACGGGCGACGCTTGAAAAGCACGGCGACCACGTCAATGCCGCGCATGCGCGCAATCTCGAAGCTCGGCGCCTGCTCCTGATCGGACGCCTCGATGAGGCCGAGAGCAGGCTCGCCGGATTCGACCCAACAACGCTCCCACCCGCGTCGAGGGCCGCCCACGAGCTGGTGATTGCGGGGATCGCGATACGCCGCCTCCGCACCAAGGCGGCGCGCGCTGCGCTCGGGCGAGCCGAGCACGCCGCGCGCCAGGCGGACATTCCAGCGCTGACGGCCGAGGTTGAAGGCGCATCCCTGGTGATGAACACGCCCGCGGCGCGCCTGATCGCGCGCGGGGTGGAGCGCCCGCTCCTGCTCGAGGAGGTCGAAGCGCTGCTGGCGTCGGGGGCGCTCGTCGTCGACGCCTGCCGTAATGTCGTGCGGGACGCCGGCACGATCGTCTCGCTGGCGACGCGCCCGGTCTTGTTCGCGCTTGCGCGCACGCTGGGCGAAGCCTGGCCCGCAGACGTGCCGAGGAGCACCCTCGTCGCACGCGCCTTCGGCGGCAAGCACGCCGATGAATCGCATCGCGCACGGTTGCGGGTCGAAGTCGGTCGGCTTCGAGTGGAGTTGCGGTCACTGGCGGATGTGAGCGCGACCAAGCGAGGCTTTGCGCTTAAGCCGCGCCGCCCACGCGATGTCGTGGTGCTGGCGCCACCCGCCGACGAGCCGCATGCAGCGGTGCTCGCCTTCCTCGCCGACGGCGAGTCGTGGTCGAGCTCGGCGCTCGCAATTGCGCTCGGAGCCAGCTCGCGCACCGTGCAGCGCTCGCTCGAGCAGCTTGCGGCAGCAGGCAAGGTGCAGTCCTTCGGCCGCGGGCGAGCGCGCCGTTGGATGACCCCACCCGTGCCGGGATTCCCGACAATCTTGTTACTCCCCGGCTCGCTGTCGAGCTACTAGGATAGAAGCATGAAACGATCTGCAGCCGAAGTCCTCCGCGAATATGGACCCTTTCCGGGTGTCGACCAGGTGGCTGGGGTCACGTTCGACGGTCAGCACATCTGGTTTGCCTCAGGAGACAGACTGAACGCCTTGGATCCTGCGAGCGGCAAGGTGGTGCGCGCGATCGATGTCGCCGCGCACGCAGGAACGGCCTTCGACGGCCAGCACCTGTTCCAGATCGCCGAAGATCGCATTCAGAAGATCGATCCCAACACTGGCCGCGTGCTCGCCACGATTCCGGCGCCAGGTGGCGGCGGCGACTCCGGGCTCGCCTGGGCCGAAGGCTCACTTTGGGTGGGGCAGAATCGCGGTCGCAAAATCCATCAGATCGACCCCCAGACAGGGGCAGTTCTTCGCACAATCGATTCGAACCGTATCGTCACAGGGGTCAGCTGGATCGACGGCGAACTCTGGCACGGCACCTGGGAAGGTGACGAGAGCGACGTCAGGCGGATAGATCCTGAAACCGGAAAGGTCCTGGAGAAGCTCGACATGCCGCCTGGAACAGGCGTGTCGGGGCTCGAGTCCGATGGTGGCGATCAGTTCTTCTGCGGCGGTGGAAACAGCGGCAAGGTGAGAGCCATCCGCCGGCCGAGGCGAGGCTCCGAAACACCGGTCGACCCCACGGGCAAGTAACCGAAGCGGCTGGCGGGCGCGCTTTCCGCTTTGACGAACCGTCCGCCGGGAGCGGCCAATGCGGCGGACCGGATCGCTGGAGCCCTTAAGCGCTGTTGGACTTGTCGCGACGCTCGACGATGTAGATATGGTCGGCCACCAGGACCACGTCGCCATGCTGGTTGATCACCTCGCAGTGCTCGATGACGCGACCTGACTCCGGCCGCTTCGGGTCGTCTTGCTTGGCAGAGATGGTGGTGCGGGTCTTGATCGTATCGCCGATGAACACCGGCTTGATGAAGCGCAGCCTGTCATAGCCATAGGAGAAGGCGACCGGGTTGATGACGCTTGCCGTCAGTCCGACACCGACCGAGAAGACCAGCGTGCCATGCGCCATGCGCTGGCCGAACGGCGTCGTCTTCATGAACTCGGCGTCCATGTGGTGAGGGAAGAAATCACCGGTATGGCCGGCATGCACGACGAAGTCGGTCTCGGTGATGGTGCGTCCGCTGGTCATGCGCGACGAGCCGATTTGGTAGTCCTCGAAATAGATCGTCTGCTCCATGTCAGGGCCTCGCCGCGATCGCTGTTGCCGGCGCCGTGCTCGATTGGTAGGCGGCTTCGACCAGCGCCATTGTGCTCCAGGCGTCCTCGGCCGAACTGACAAGCTCGGCGTCTTCGCCGCAAGCGTAGCGCTGGACATTGGCCATGCGGCCGACGAAGGCGTCCGGAAACCATTCGCCGATGAGTGGCACCGTAACCCAGTCTGAGCCGCCTTTCGGATAGATTTCAAGGATGTCAGGCTCGCCGCGCGGATAGTCGAGGTTGAGCCCGAGTTTGAGATAGGCGGCGCCCTCGGTTCCGCAGATGCGGAACTCGCAGGCCTGGTGTTTTCGGCCAAATTTATGATCGTGATTGATTGACAGCGCGCAGCGCACAATATCGCCATAGTCGAGGATCGCGCTGGTGCGGGTTTGCGCAACCTTATGGCCGGGATGACCGAGGGTCTTGGCGTGAACGCCTCTGGGATCGCCGAGCAATTGCCGGATCAGATCGAGATAATGGATCGAATGCATGGCAATCTCGACGCGCGGCGCCTTCAGCAGGAATTCCCACAGCTGCCAGGGTGTCGCCAGCGCCAGCCAGGCATCGAAGTCGACCACCTCGCCGAGCCAGCCCCTGGCGATCGCTTCCCTGAGCGCCAGCATCATCGGTGCGAAGCGAAGCTGGAAATTCACCGCCGCTTTTAGGTTTTTAGCGCGGCAGATTTCGAGGATCTCGGTGGCCTCGGTCAGATCGCCGCCCATCGGCTTCTGGATCAGCGCTGCGGCGCCGTCGGGCAACGCCCTGAGCACGCCGGCGTGATGAGCCGGCGGCGTCGCCAGGTCGAAGATGACGCCGTCGATTGACGCAGCCTCCTCGATCGACCGGTAAGCGGTAACGCCCCATTTTGCCGCGAGTTTTTCCGCCTTGGCCTGATCGGGATCGAAAAGCCCGGCGACCGGAAAGCCGGCTTTCCGATAGGCCGGGAAATGCGCATCGCCGACGATTGAGCCGGCGCCGAAAATCACGATCGGCCTCGACTTCGATGGCTTCGCCCAAGACTGGGAGAGCGAGGCTGGGTCGAAAACGCCATCAGTCATGATGGAAGACTTCGTCCATCGATGCCCACCATTCGCCCTCCTTGCGGGTCGGCAGCGGCTCCTGGCAAGGCATGCACAGCGCCCACCATTCCTGCGTCTTGGGATCGGCGGCCATCCTGGCCATGTCGGCGGCATAGTCGGTGCCGTGGTACTCGAAAGTGCTGAACAAGAGGTGCTCCGGCTCCTTGAGATAGATCGAATAGTTCCTGATGTTGCAGGCGGAAATCATCGCCAGCACGTCAGGCCAGACGGCAGCGTGAAGCCGCACATACTCGGCGACCTTTTCCGGCTTGAGGCCGAGCACCATTCCCATCCGCTGCATGTCCGGCTCCTATATCACTATGGTCGTTGTGAATCCCGCGATGCGTTGCGTTGCACCGGCGGTGATCTGCCCACTATTTACATACAAACAAATAATTTACACAATCGCCAAGCCGATGGTCCTTTCGGATGCTGACCACGGGGAGTGACTATGGTGGAGGACGAGGACGATGACCGCTATCGCGCGCCGGCGCTCGACAAGGGGCTTGACATCCTTGAGCTTCTGGCCGGCGTCGACGGCGGCTTGACCCAGGCGGAAATCGCCAAAAAGCTCGACCGCAGCCCCAACGAGTTCTACCGCATGCTGGATCGGCTGGTGCGGCGCGGCTACGTCACCCGGCCGGACGGCGATCGTTACGCGCTGACGCTCAAGCTGTTTGGCCTGGCGCAGCTGCACGCGCCGGTGCGGCGGCTGGTTTCCTATGCGACGCCGCTGATGCGCGAGCTTGCTGAAACCTCCCAGCAAGCAAACCAGCTTGTCGTCTTCGACCGCGGTTCTGCGGTGGTGATCGCCCAGCAGGAGGCGCCGGACTACTGGGGCATTTCGATTCGCGTTGGCGCGCATGTCAGCCTGTTCGACACCGGCTCCGGCCATGTGCTGCTGGCATTCCGCTCGCCGGAAGAGCGACAGATGATGATCTCCGAACATCTGCGCAGCACCGACAAACCGCCTCAATCGCCGGAATTCTTCGCTCGCCTCGACCAGATTCGTGAACGCGGCTATGAGATGATGGCGTCGATGCAGACCGCCGGTGTGTTCAACCTGTCGGCACCCGTGCTTGGCTCGGACGGTAGGGCGATCGCCGCGCTGTCGATCCCCTACGTAACTCTGGTCAACGCACCCAAGGCGCCCGATATCACCGGGACGATAGAACTGTTGCTGGCAGCGACGGAAAAACTATCGCAACTGGCGGGAGCCGCGGCCAAGCAGGCGAAATAGATTCCTATTTGAACGAAGAATTTCCTTCGTGAGATGATCGGGAAATGCAGAGGAGCGCGCCGTTATGATCTTCGATACCCATCTGCATCTGATCGACCAGTCAGCGCTGCGCTATCCCTGGCTCTCCGGCGTGCCGGCGCTAAACCGCGATTTTTCCTACGACGAATACGCAGTCCAGGCTCGCCGCGCCGGCATGGAGGGCGCGTTGCACATGGAGGTCGATGTCGATCCGGCCGATATCGAGGCTGAGACCAGTCACGTAAAGGCGCTGTCGCAACAGAAGGACAGTTTACTGCGCGGGGCAATAGCCTCCTGCCGTCCCGAAGAGCCGGGCTTTGCCGCCTATCTCGAGCGCCAGCGCGCCGATCGTTTCGTCAAGGGTTTTCGACGTGTGCTCCACGTCGTGCCGGACGAGCTTTCGGAAGGCGCGCTGTTTCGCGAAAACATCAAGCGGCTTGCCGGCACCAAACTGACCTTCGACCTCGTCGTCCTGCCGCATCAGATCCCCAAGGCGATCGCGCTTGCCGACCTCGCGCCGGACGTGCAGTTCGTGCTCGACCATTGCGGCGTGCCCGACATCAAGGGCAGCAGTGAGCATCCCTGGCGCGAGCATATGGCGGAGATTGCGCGGCGCCCGAACGTCGTCGGCAAAATTTCCGGTGTGGTCGCCTATGCCGACGCTGGATCCTGGACTGTCGAAACGCTGCGTTCCTATGTCGAGCACACCATCCAATGCTTTGGCTGGGACCGGGTCGTGTGGGGCAGCGACTGGCCGGTCTGCACGCTTGGCGGCGGGCTTGCGACCTGGATTGCGGCGACGCATGCGCTGCTCGCCGGTGCAAGCATCGATGAACGGCAAAATCTGCTCTCCGCCAATGCGAAGCGGCTGTGGAATTTGTAGAGAAGTTAGCGAACTCCGCCTCAGCTCAGCGCCGGGTGCCGGAAACTCTCCACAAACAGGCGATTGAGATCGGCAACGACGCGACCGGCATCGTGCTTTTCGGTCAGGCCGAGATTGATGCGATCGGACGCCGCCTGCTGGAAGGCCATGTAGCCATCGTGGCGTGGCCTGACCCAGGCCCTCTCGAGCGTGGCGCGGGTATCCATGTAGAAATTACCGGTGGCTGCGTTGACGGCTGCATCGTCCCAGGCTGCGGCATGGCCGGGCTGGCCGCCGGCCGACGCATAGGGGCCGCGCTGCACCTCGCCGCTGGCGATCCAGTAGGCAAAGTCGATGGCCGCTTGCCTCGCCTTCGAAAAGGCCGACACGGCAATGCCGGTTCCGCCGAGCGCCGAGCCGACCGGACCGGCATTGCCCTCAGCCGGAATGTCGGCGAAGGCAAGGCGGTTGCTCCGAAAGCCGGCGATGGCATAGGAGACATAGCCATAGATCAGCGGCGCGCACGCGATCCGTGAGCCGGACCTGGCCATTTGCTCCAGGATGTCGATCGGGTCCATGCCAAGGCAGGCCGGATCGACGAGAGCCGCGACCTCGCGCATCATCTCGAAAACGCGGCTGCCCATGTCAGGATTTACGTGGGCGCCAGGCTCTTCGACGGCGGGCCGGCCGAGATTGCCGGCAAGCGTGTAGAACACCATGAGCGAATGCGGCGGCCTCAGCGGCAGCAGCACGCGGCCTTGCCGCGCCAGATCGAGCACCTCGGCCCAGTTCGTCGGCGCGGCGGAAAGCATATCAGGCCGCCACGCCTGCACCTGGCTGGCCGTGTCGATTGGAAACGCCCACTGCCGGCCTTGCCAGTTGTAGCTCGGATAGGACCGGCCGACGCTGCCCGCCGCCAGCGCCGCGCGCTCCGCTTCGCGGCCAACGACATCGAGTGGCGCCAAACAAGTCTCGGCGGTGATCTGGCCGACATGCGGATGATCGATGACGATCAAGTCGTAGGCACGGGCCAGATCCTCGACCGGGAAGGATTCGAAATCCTGCAGCGAGCGCTTGTCCCATTCGATGGTGACGCCGGTCCGTTGCTTCCACAGCACCGAACAGGCGACCATCGGGTCGTAGCCGCGCGGATGGCTCCAGGTCATGCCTTTGAGCGTCACGTCGCTCACAGCCCGAACTCCTCGCGGATCTTTGCGCTGTGCTCGCCGATGCGTGGCGCCGCCCGCTCGACCTTGGCGCGGACGCCATCGACCCTCAGCGGCGAACGCGTGGTGAGGATCGAGACGTCATCCTCGCGCGTCACTATCTGCAGCATGTCGAGCACCTGAAAGCCTTCGCTGGCCATCATTTCCGGCCAGGTCAGCACCTTGGCGCACCAGATGTCGGCGGGCTCGAGGATGGCAAGCCATTCGTCGACGGTTTTCGTCGCGATTTTTTGCGCAATGATCGCCTTGATCTCGTCGCGGGCGGTGAACCAGGTCGACGGCTGATCGCGATAGGGCGCAAGCTGTTCGAGTTCCAAAAGGTCGGCCAGCTTCGGGATCGGCGTCATCGCGATCGCCAGATAGCCGTCCTTGGCCGGATAGACGCCGTAAGGCGCCGACAGATAGGCATGGGCGCTGCGGAAGGCCGATCGCCGCGGCAGGCGACGTCCGTCATTGAGATGCGTGGTCAGCACCTCGAACTGGAAGTCGACCAGCGCTTCGAGCAGGCTGGTCTCGACATGGCTGCCGATGCCGGTCAGGCCGCGCCGGACCAGTGCCGCAAGGATGCCTTGCGCGGCGGCGGCGCCGGCCAGCATGTCGGCAATCGCCAAGCCGAACGGCACCGGTCCCTGGTCCTCGTCGCCGTTCAGCCACATCACGCCGGAACGCGCCTGCGCCAGCAAATCCTGCCCGGGCCGCTTGACCCAGGGGCCTTCCTCGCCATAGCCGCTGATCGAGGCATAGACCAGGCGCGGATTGATCTTGCGCACCGCCTCGTAGTCAAGGCCCAGGCGCTCGATGACGCCGGGCCGGAAATTCTGGATCAGCACGTCGGCCTTGGCCAGCAGGCCGCGCAGCGCCGCCAAATCGGCCTCGTCCTTGAGGTCGATGGCAAAGCTTTCCTTGGCCCGGTTGATGGCGTGGAAGATGGTGGAATCGCCGCCGATCTCGGTGTCGCTGAGATAGAGCCGGCGCGACAGGTCACCGCCATCCGGGCGCTCGATCTTGATGACGCGGGCCCCGAGGTCGAGCAGCCGCAGCGAGCAGTAGGGCCCGGACAGGAACTGGCTCATGTCGACGACGACGAGCCCGGTCAGCGGCAATTCGGCAATGGCAGCCATCGCCTATTTCTCCGTCTTGCCGGCGAAATCGGCCGGATTGCGGCACTTCACCGTCTGCAGGTGCTCGCAATAAAGCACGAGTTCTCCTTCGCCCTTGAAGACTTCATAGCTGGCGCGGATCAGCCCCATCTCCTTGTATTGGGGTTGCACGATCGGTCCCCGCGTTGATCTTCTTTGGTGAATAGTATTTTCACATATGGGATTGTGTTTCAAGCGTGAACAGGCGAATTTGCCGCGATCCGCTGCGACTGGGTGCCGGCGGAACAAGGGAGGATTTCGATGCAGGACGCCTATCGGGTCTTCGTCGGCAGCCTCAACCGCGAGGCGCCTTATTTTCAGGGCGCGCGCGGCGTAGGGCTCAGTGTTTACAGTTTCGACGAAGAGACGCTGGAGATGAGGAAACTGGCCGAGACGGGAGACGTCGACAATCCGACCTTCCTGTCGGTGACTCCGGACGGCTCCCATGTCTATGCCAACTCCGAAGTGTTCACCTGGCGCGAAGGCGTGGTCTCGGCCTACCATTTCGACAGGCAAACCGGCACGCTTTCCTACATCAACAAGCAGCCGACGCTTGGCAGCATCACGGCGCACAACACCGTCACGCGCGACGGGACGAAGCTGCTGGTCGCCAATTACGGCATGGGCGAAGGCGGCCCCGATCGCTCAGTCGTGGTTTACGGATTGCGCGACGATGGCGGCCTGACTGCGCCGTTGTCGAGCGTCGCCCATAGCGGAACTGGTCCCGACGCAGCTCGTCAGGAACGTCCCCATGCCCACAGCGTCACCGAGACGATTGCCGGTGGCGTGGCGATCGTCGCCGATCTCGGCATCGATCGGCTTGTCTCGTACCGCATCGGGCCCGACGGCGGCCTGACCAGACTGGCAGAGTCGGTACTTGCGCCCGGCGCCGGTCCACGTCACGTGGCGCTGCATCCGGGCGGGTGCTTCGTGTTCGTCATGAACGAACTGGATTCGACGGTCGTCTCGCTTGCGCTGGACGAAGCGTCAGGCAGGCTCACCGAGATCGACACGAAGCCGGCCGTGCCGGCCGCGGCGCGCGACGGCAATCATTGCGCCGACATCCAGATCTCGCCCGACGGCCGCTTCCTCTATGGCTCCAACCGCGGCCATGACAGTGTTGTGGTGTTTTCTGTCGACCAGCAGACGGGCACGCTTGCGCTGGTCGACCATGCGCCATGCGGGGGCGCTACGCCACGCAATCTGGCACTGACGCCCTCAGGTCGGCATCTCTTCTCGGCCAACCAGAACGCCGACCGCATCTCGATTTTCGCGCGCGCCGCGGCCACGGGGCGGCTGGCCGACACCGGGCGGTTTATCGAAATCGGCACGCCGATGTGCGTGAAGATCGTGCGTTGAAAGCCATCGGTCTTCTTCCAGCAGCGAGGGCGTGCACGGTCCTGTGATTTCGGCTGAGCCATCAGCGTGGTAGCTTCCAGTCGTTCCGCTGCGGAGTCGTCATGCGTGCCAAGCTGCTAGAAATCACCCTTGCTATGCTGCTGCTGGTTAGCCATGCGCAAGTGGCCGAGCGGCCGTCGCCTTCGGGCGGCGTTCTGTCGCTGCTCCCGCCGCCGCAGGTCTCAGATCATTCGATCGTGATCGCGGGACGCACGCTCAACTATCAGGCAAGGGCCGGCACTCTTTCGTTGCTATCCGGCAAAGGTGACGTCACCGCGGAAATCTTTCATGTCGCCTACACGCTGCGTCCCGAGCCAAGCCGGGAACCTGATCCCCGGCGCCCGATCACTTTCGTATTCAACGGTGGTCCCGGAGCAGCCTCCGCCTATCTGCATCTTGGCGCGCTCGGTCCACGCGTGATGGCGACAGCGGCCGATGGAAGTTTTCTCCCACCGCCGCAGCGGCTTTTGGACAACTCGAACACCTGGCTCGACATGACCGACCTGGTCTTTGTCGACCCCGTCGGAACCGGTTACAGCCGCGAAGCACCCGGCACCGAAGCACGCAGCTTCTGGGGCGTCAACCAGGACGCCGCCGCGATGGGCGCCTTCATCCGGCTCTATCTGGCACAGGCGGGCCGCACAGCGTCGCCGGTGTTTCTTGCCGGCGAAAGCTATGGCGGGTTTCGGGCGGCACTGCTTGCCAAGACGCTTCAGGATGATATCGGCATCAGTCCTCGCGGCATCGTGCTCATCTCGCCGGCGCTCGAATTCACACTGGTGCGACCCGACGAGTTCCAGCCGCTTCACTGGGCGCTTGAGCTGCCGTCGCTGGCGGCGGTGCGCCTGCGCAGCGAAAGCGTCACCGGCTCCGAACTGCAGGAGCGGTTGGCCGATGTCGAACGCTATGCGCTAGGCGACTATCTCGTCGCGCTTGCCAGCGGGCTCGAACAGGGCGGGCGCCTGGCGAGCCCGCGCGTTGCCGAAATCACCGGCCTGCCGCTCGAACTCGTCAAACGAAACTTTGCACGCATTCCCACCGCGCTCTTCGCCAAGGAGTTTGCGCGGGCGAGGGGCAATGTTCTCAGCGTCTATGACGGCACGATCGAAACGGCAGACGTTGCCCCGGAAAATCCAAGGCCCAGCGGTCCTGATCCGGTGCTCGACCGAAGCGTGCCGGCGCTCACTTCCGCCTTTGTCAGCTATATCAGGGAGGAATTGAAATTCCGCACCGATCTGAGCTATCGGCTTCTCAACCGTGAAATCAGCGGCAATTGGGATTACGGGACGAGCCCGACGCGTCAGGGCTATGTCGGCGTGATGGACGACCTTCAGCAGGCGCGCGCGTTGAATCCCGGCCTCGGTGTTTTGATCGTCAACGGCTACACCGACCTGGTGACACCCTATCTGGCGTCACGCTACCTTGTCGGCCAGGTCCCTTCGCTTCCCGGCGCAAAGCCTATCCGCGTCCAGCTACTGGAAGGCGGTCACATGATGTATTTCAGGCCGGAGAGCCGGCGCGCGCTGAGAGAGGCCGCGTCCGAGCTTTACCAAACGCCGAAATGAAACGGTTGAAGCCGGGTACAAGAGACAAATCTGCTTCGTCGCAAGAGCGGCGGATGACGCAACATGAACCGGCGAGACGAGCAAGCCGATGACATCTCAGAATGCAGAACTGACCTGGCTCAACCCGCCACCGCATCATGCTTTCGGCGACAGCACCGTACATGTGCGGACCGGCAAGGAAACCGATTTCTGGCGCGAGACGTTTTATGGCTTCTGGCGCGACAATGGCCACTTCCTCTACCGGCAGGTCGAGGGCGACTTCAGCGCCGAGGTCACCGTCAAGGGGGACTACAAGGTGCTCTATGATCAAGCCGGTTTGATGGTCCGGCTGAGCGAGACGCACTGGGTCAAGGCCGGCATCGAGTTCACCGACGGGCTGGCCTATTTTTCCGTCGTCGTCACCAATGATGCTTCCGACTGGTCGTTGGTCAGCATCCCGGCTGGTCCGGACGGCGTCAGGATCCGGCTGACCCGCCATGCCGAGACGATCCGTGTTCAGTATCTCGATGCCTCCGACCATCACTGGAAGCCGGTGCGGCTCGCCTACTTCCCGCCCTCGAAAACAGTCGCTATCGGCATGATGTGCTGTTCGCCGCAACGTGAAGGTTTCGAAGTCACATTCAGCGATTTTTCGGTCGGCCCGGTGATCTCGAGGGAACTGCATGACTGACGCGTCCTGTCAGCGGATCGGGGCTCCGCTTTCACAGCAGCATCGTTCCGACAGGTGAATTGCGCGGCAAGATGATCGTCTCAATTCGTCCGGAATCCTTCCGCTTCAACCGGGACAATGACACCACGCAATCGGCGATGGGACGGGTCGAGGATGTCATCTTCATCGGCAGCAGGTCTTTCTACACTATCTGCCCGGCCGACGGCGTTCGCGCCGTCGGCAGCCATCCACGATGCGATCGAAGACGAAATAGACGAAAGCCGTCATTCCAATCAATCCGCGTGAAATGACGTTGTTGCACTCGAGGCTTACTGCTGTACCTTCAAGGTTAAGGAGGCGTGAGCTTTATGCTGCTTGAGCGAGAGGGGCCGCTTGGAACTTTGTTGGCCAGCGCCGAGAGAGCTGCGGCCGGACACGGCGGGACCGTGCTGGTGGACGGCGAAGCGGGCGTCGGCAAGACTTCCCTCCTGCGCGAATTCGCGGAAAACGCGGACAGGAATTACCGGATGCTGTGGGGCTGGTGCGAGGCGCTCTTCACACCGCGCCCGCTCGGTCCTCTTCAGGACATGGCGCACCTGCTGGATCCCCGCGTGGCGGCGCTGCTCGAGGAGACCGCGGCGCCGGAGCGGCTTTTTCCGGCGTTGTTGAATGCGCTTCAGCACACCAAGGGCACGACCGTGCTCGTCTTCGAGGACATGCAATGGGCCGACAATGCGACACTTGACCTGGTAAGATACCTCGGTCGCCGCGTCTCCCTGCTTCGCACGATGCTGGTGCTCAGCATGCGCAGAGACGAGATAAGTGCCGATCATCCTCTGACCCACGTGCTCGGCGACCTTCCGTCCGACTCGGTGAGCCGCGTGACCCTGGAACCGCTGTCTTCCCAGGCGGTGACGGTGCTGGCCGAGCAGGCCGGCCGCTCCGCCGACGGGCTTTATCGCATTACCGAGGGCAATCCCTTCTTCGTCACCGAACTCCTGTCTAGCAGTGAGGTCGAATCGGGGCGCGTGCCCGATTCCATACGCGATGCGGTCTGGTCGCGCTTGTCGCGCCTGACCCCAGGAGAGCGCGAGGTGCTGGAGGTCATGAGCATCATGCCGGGCAGCGTTGAGCCGTGGCTGATCCGGGCACTTCTCGGGGACGAGACCGAAGTTCTCGTGGATCAGTGCGTGGGACGGGGATTGCTGCGGCGGGATGTTCAAGGCGCGCTGACGTTTCGCCACGAGCTTGCCAGGGAAGCGACGCTCGACCGCCTCGCTCCGTCTCTCCAACGGTCGCTGCATGCGAAAGTCGAAGCGGCACTCTCCGAACTTCCGGCGGCGCAGGCAAGCGCTCTACTTTCGCGACGGGTGCACCATGCCGGCGGCGCCGACAACGGCGAACGCGTCCTGGAACTCGCGCCGCTGGCCGCCGAGCAGGCCGCGCGTCTGGGCGCGCATAGAGAGGCGGCTTCACATCTGGCGACCGCACTCCGATACGTTTCAGAGGCTCGGTCGGCGATGGCTGCCCAGCTTTGTGAAGACTGGGCCTACGAGGCAGGCCTGTCACTGTTCGTCTACGATGAAATCATCGAGGCGCGGCATCGCGCCATTGCGATCTGGCGGGAGCTTGGGCGCATCGACAAGGTCGGGGCCAATCTGCGCTGGCTGTCGCGTCTCCACTGGCGCCGAGGAGAGGGGCAGGAGGCTGAAGACTACGCGGATCAGGCAGTGCGTGAAGTGGAGAACCTGCCGCCTGGGCCGGAACTGGCGATGGCCTACAGCACGCGCTCGCAGCTACACATGCTGCATTATCGCTTCAACGAGGCGATCGAATGGGGCGAGCGCGCGATCAGCCTGGCGGACCGGTTGGGTGAGGTCGAGACACGCGTCCACGCCCTGAACAATGTCGGCACAGCGCTGATGTTCGCCGACCGCCCGGGCGGGCGAGAGCGGTTGGAGGAAAGCCTTACCCTGGCGCTCGATCACGGGTTTCACGACCATGCGTCGCGAGCCTATACGAACTTCGCCGAATGCGCGGTAGTGGCCAAGGACTTCGCCTTGGCCGAACGGCTGCTCGCGGAAGGGATTGCGTATTGCGCCAGGCACGACCTCGATTCGGCGGCGCAATACCTGCTCGGCCGGCAGGCACAGCTTCGTACCGAGCAGGGCCGCTTTCGCGAGGCCGAGACGATTGCCCAAGGCGTCATGAATCTGGAACGCCTGCCGATGGTGATGCACCTGCCGGCTCTGACGGAACTCGGCAGGGCGCGGATCCGGCTGGGTGAACCCAGTGGCGCGGGCCTGCTGGAGCAGGCGCTCCAGGAGGGTCTGACGACCGGCGAGGCTCAACGCGTCATACCGGTTCGCTTGGCGCTGGCCGAGGCCGCCTGGCTTGCCGAGGAGCCCGGCGCCGGCCACGAGCAGCTGACGGCCCTCACCGAAATGGACCTCGACAATTTCCGTCCCTGGGATGTCGGTGAACTGGCAGTCTGGTGGCAGCGCTGCGGAATGGCGGGATCGCTGCCGGTGCCGGCCGGCCGCATTCCTTTGCCGCAAGCATTGGAACTCCGCGGCGACCCAATGGCGGCCTCGGCAGAATGGTCCCGCCTGGGTCTCCCCTATGAGTCAGCGCTCGCCCTCATGCAGGTCCGCGGAACCGATGCCGGCGCGGCGCTGGCTCGCGCCGTGGCTACATTCGAGGGCGTCGAAGCGCGCCCCGCGGCAGCGCTGGCGCGAAAGCTGGCGCAGCGCATCGGAACTGCCAATCAGCTGCCGAAGCAGCGCCGGGGGCCATACACCGTGGCTAGGCAGCATCCACTGGGCCTGACGAGGCAAGAACAACAGGTACTCACAATGATCGCTCAAGGTTTGGGCAACAAGGAGGCGGCACGGCGTCTGTCGCGCTCGCCGCGGACAATCGAGCACCAGGTTTCCGCCGTGCTCGGCAAATTCAACGCAGCAAACCGGATGGAAATTCTGCTCCGCCTTCGCGGCGAGCCCTGGCTTTTGCCGTCGGCAGCCGCGCTGCAAGTCCGTGAAAACTAGGCAAGCCCGTGAAAAACTAGGAGATCAGCTGCCGGGAAACTAGGTGACCGTACCGATGTGCGCGAATGCCCCCGCGCATAGGTTGCGCTTGTGAGTTTGGAATAGACTGGGAAGCAGTCCATGAGCTCGCCAATCGGAGAGAATAGCAATGATCAGATATTCTACCGCATTTGCGACGGTCTTGCTCGCCACCACGAGCGTGGCCGCGGCCTCGGAACTTGCGCCGGGGAACGGCCACAGCATCCATTTCGGCCACGTCAAAGGCGTCGTCTACTACACGGTCGAGCAGGATGGCTACCGGGTCGTTGCGACCCTGGCTTCAGGGGCCGATGCGCAGCCGATGCGGTTCGTCTCCACGCTCGGACCGGGGCAACACATGGTGATCTCCTTGCCTCAAGCCCTCGGCCAGCCATCTCTCGATTTCGAGATCATGCGGGACGGCACCACGGTTCTCCTGAGCGAGCCCGCTGCCACTCCGATGGCCGATCCGATGGAACAAGCATCGATCCAGGACGCTCTCGACCGGTGAGCCGGTAATGGGCCGCCGCTCAGCGCGGTCTCGACGGTGAAACGATGCAGGCCGCACCGAGGGCCCGGTTGCGAACGGCCCGGCAGATCAAAGCCTTGGACGCCGAGCCGCCGTACATCGGGTGCTTCCTCGAAGTCCACGAGGTTTCCTATGACCAGGATCGAAATGGCGCTCCTTGTCTTCACTTCATTCAATGCGGTTGCCGTTCTCAGATGGCAGCAATTGTCCGGGATACGAACGGTGCGACTGCGGTCTCTTATTGGACCTGGAGCCTTTTCGCCGCATCGCATCTTTCAACTGTTGTCGCCTACACCGCTCGTAGCGGTGCGGGACTGGCAGATGGTGACGGCGCTCGCGATCAACGCTGTTTGCTGCATTTCCATCATCCTGCTCGGTTTCATAAGCGCCGTGAGCATCGGAGCCACCGCCGACTGAATGGCGAGACCGCTGCGTACAAAAACGCGTCGTTCCCGACGGGCGCCTATCCGCTGAACCGCACGAAAATTAGGTAATTCCCGCAAAAGCAAGAACACGCCCGCGAAAACTGGGAAACCGGCCGCCCAAAAATGGGTGATGGCACCGATTTGCGAACCCGCCGGCACGCATAGAGTTGGGCTCGCAGCGTGAAAGACTTTCCCAAGATCATTCACGCCTTCCTGATCCGAAGGAAGAGGGCAGTGGGGTGAGGCACAGGAAGCCGCCGACGGCGTCGAAATCGCGCGCCGTCGGTGGGTGCGCCCAACGATCCTTCAAGTCGGTAGCACCGCCCCTCTGCGATCCACGCAAAGATCAGGAGGGTGCCGTTCGAATTCGCCCTAATCCCGCAGCAGATCGAACATCAGTTTGAAGAAGCGGTTCGCATCGACCTCGTGCGCGATGCGGGCATTGTCCTTTTCGCCACGCAGGGGCCATTCACCACACCTGCGGCTGTGCTGGCGCCGAAACCCTCAATGCCATAACAATCCGACCGGACCGCTTGATGGGGCGGATCACGGAGGACCGGATGGCGACTGGACGTTGTCTCTGCGGCGGCGTGCGCTACGAAATCACCGGCGAAGTTGCTCAGCCGATCGCCTGCCACTGCACACCAGGTGCGCGCACCAGCGGCAACTTTGCCGTCATGGCGGGCTGCAAGTCGGCGGACCTCAGGCTTCCGCCCTCTGACACCTTGAATTGGTACCAGTCATCGGAAAGTGTCCAACGCGGCTTCTGCTCACATTGCGGTGGCAATTTGTTCTGGAAGGCCGCGCCGGGCGTGGAAACATACGCCACGCTCGGGACCCTCGATCGGTCGACCGGCCTTCGTCTCGGCGAACATATTTATGTCGGCTCGAAATCCGACTTTCGATCTGAGAGACGGTCTGCCTTAGGAATATGAGTGGTAGGACCTGAATCGCCAATCCGCCGCACTAGAATCCGTACCACACCAGAATCCGTAAGGGAGAAGCTCCATGACATCAGACGTGGCAGTTATCGCAGGAGCAGGGCTGGGGCTGAGCGCCTCGCTTGCACGTCTTTTCACCAAGGAGGGCCTTCGCGTGGTCCTGGCTGCCCGCAACGTCGGCAAGCTGAGCACGCTGGTCGACGAGACCGGCGCGCTGGCGGTCGAAACAAACGTTGCCGATGTCGCGTCGGTCGAAAACCTGTTCGACGTCGCCGACAAGGCCGGTCCTCTGTCGCTTGTGGTTTTCAACGCCAGCGGCCGCGCCCGCGGAGCGATCGCCGACCTCGAACCCGAAGCGGTCAGACAGGCATTGCTGGTCGGCGCCTATGGCGGGTTCCTGGTCGGCCAGCAGGCCGCGCGCCGGTTTCTTTCCCGCGGCTCCGGCTCGATCCTGTTCACCGGCGCCACCGCCAGCGTCAAAGGGTTTCCAGGTTCGGCCGGCTTTGCCATGCCAAAGTTCGGCCTGCGCGGACTGGCCCAATCCATGGCCCGCGAACTTGCCCCGAAAAACATCCATGTCGCGCATTTCATCATCGACGGTGTGATCGCGCCGAACGAGTCCGGACCGAATAGGCCCGGACAGGCCAGCGAACCCGACCGGCAGGATCGCCGGCTATCTCCGGACGCGATCGCCGAAACCTATCTCGCAATCCACCGGCAGCATCGCAGCGCCTGGACTTGGGAGCTCGAACTCAGGCCGTGGGTCGAAAATTTCTGAGTCTCCGGCCGCACTGCAATTCGAGCATATGGTTGCCATGATGCCTTCGTGCCATGGAACACCCGTTCGGACGTTATTTGCCTGGCGGCCGCCAAACGCAGCGCTGACTTTCTTCCATTGGCATCGAGATTGGATCGATCGTTGCTTTGATCGCAACGACCTGCATGTCACCGTTAAGGCCTGATCCAAGCCTGAGGCAGAAGGAGGTTGACCATGGCCAGGATTGTACCCGTGCTCGATCTCAGCCGTCTCGAACAGGGCGCGTCGGAGCGTCGGACCTTTCTGTTCGACCTGCGCACGGCGGCCCGCGATGTCGGATTCTTCTATCTCAGCGGCCATGGAATTTCGGGTGTGGAGATCGACGAGGTGCTCGACGCCTCGCGTCAGTTCTTTGCCTTGCCGGAAGCCGACAAGCTTGCCATCGAAATGGTCAAGTCCCCGCAATTCCGCGGCTACACGCGCACCGGTGGCGAACTGACCAAGGGCAAGGCCGACTGGCGCGAACAGCTCGACATCGGCGTCGAGCGTCGATCCATACCACAGGGGGCGGGCATTCCTGCCTGGACGCGATTGCAAGGGCCGAACCAGTGGCCTTCGGCTCTGCCGGAACTCAAGCCGGCGCTGCTGGCATGGCAGACCAAGGCGACGGCGGTAGCAGTCCGCCTGCTGAAGGCATTCGCGCTGTCGCTCGATCAGGTCGAGGACGCTTTCGATCCGATCTATAGCGGTGAGCCCAACCACCGCATGAAGATCGTGCGCTATCCCGGGCGCGACCCAACCGGCGGCGACCAGGGCGTCGGCGCACACAAGGACGGCGGTTTCCTGACGCTCCTGCTTCAGGACCACAACAAGGGGCTGCAGGTCGAATATGACGGAAGCTGGGTGAACGTGGATCCGATCCCCGGAACGCTGGTGGTCAACATCGGCGAGCTCCTCGAACTGGCATCGAACGGTTATCTCAGGGCGACGGTCCACCGTGTCGTCACGCCGCCGGCCGGTGTCGAGCGAATTTCCGTTCCTTTCTTCTTCAGCGCCCGGCTCGATGCGACGATCCCGTTGCTCACCCTGCCTGAAGAACTGGTTGCCGAGGCGCGCGGACCGGCGAGCGATCCGGACAACCCGCTGTTTCGCGACGTCGGAACCAACGTGCTGAAAAGTCGCCTGCGCTCGCATCCTGACGTGGCGCGCCGGCACTATGCCGATCTTCTGGAAACCAGGACGGCTTCGGCCTGAGGCTTCCGAGGAACAGAACAGAAATTTTCGTCATCCCGCGGCTTTTGGAATTTTGTTCGTCGCCAACGCGTCCAAACAAGCTCAAACAGGCAAGACCGTTCAGCGGTTTCCTCCCATTCCCCTGAACGGTGTTCCCCTCTGAAGGTTGTAACCTTCTTTTGGCCGGGCCGCATTCGAGCCCGGCCTTTTTTTCGGGTGAAATTCGGATTCGCAACACTGGCGGTTTAGTCGAGCCTCGAACCGTGAACCTGGGAACGGGACGCCGGTTTTGCCATAAGCGATCCATATGCGCCTGCCTTCCACACTGCGTCGCGTGGGAGGCCGCAGATGCAGAAGGGTGCGCGACCGAAACAGCCAGGTGACGTGACATGACAGCCGACTCCCTGTTGTCGCCGGCAGCGGTGTCCGGCTTCGTGTTCGGCCTCGGGCTTGTCGTTTCCCTCGGCCCCCAGAACCTCATGCTGATCCAGGCGGGGCTGACCCGCAGCCACCCCTTTGCGGTCGCTTCCACCGGTTACGTCTCGGAAATCGAAATCTGTTGGGGCCACTGTTCGCATCGCGAGGTCTCCGGCAATCGCAAGCGCTTGGTGACGCCTGCCACTCACGGTGCAACGTTTCCAACACGCGCGCTTACGGATCGCTTACGGCATTCGGCGTGACTGGCTCACCGAGCATGCTGCTATGATTTGAGGTCAGCTGCCGGCGCGAACGGCCGGTCGTTCAATCGGCCGGAACGCTTTCCACTCGCTCCGCCAGCCTTGCAACGAAGCTGCGCCAACCGCCATAGGCCGAAATGTTGATCGCTCGTGACAACCCGGCGGTTTCGACCAGGAAGCCCTTGGCCGATGTCCCGTCATCGAGCTCGATCGTGCCGATGCCGAGCGGCGGCGGGATCGCGGCCACGAAGCGTCCGAACGCGGCTGCTGAAAGCCGCCAAACCTCGACATCGATCGACTTCCCGTTGCCATCGGCAACACGCACGAGCCCCGGCTTCGGCACGGATTGGCCGGCGAGTGCATAGAGCTGATAGGAGGCGACCGTCTTGGCGGCCCTGCTCATTCGGCCTCCCAGCGCGCAGAGCTGGCCGTTGAGCGGCATTCCCGACAAATGCGCGCCGACGACCACGATCTCGATCATGTCGTCATCGAAGTCGGGGATTTTGGCGGGGGAAGCAGGCATCGCCCAGCCAGTCGCGCCAAGGCCGAGACCGCTGGCTGCATGGAGCTCGCTGGCCAGCGACGCCGTCAGGGCGTCCCTGCCGGCGGCGGCAAGCAAGGTGACGCTCATCGGCAAGCCATCGTCGCGCTTGCCCGTCGGTATGGCGATGCCGCACATGTCGAGCAGGTTGACGAAGTTGGTGTAGGTGCCGAGCCGGCTGTTGGTGACGATCGGATCGGCCAACACGGCACCGATGGTGTAGTGCGTCGGCGCGGTCGGTACGCAGAAAAGGTCGACCGAGGCGATGATAGGCGCGAGCCTGGCCTTGTAGGCCTGCAGCGCATAGAGGCCGTTGAACGCGTCTGCCGCGGAAAGTTTCCGCGCCCCGCCGATGACTGTGCGCGTCACCGGATGCATGGCCGCTTCGTTCGCGTCCATGAAATCCGCAATCGCCGCATAGCGCTCCGCCACCCAGGCGCCTTCGTAGAGAAGGTTGGCGGTGGCGTAGAAATCGCCGAAGGGAATTTCGATCAGTCGGCAGCCGAGCTGTTCCAGCGTCCGCAGCGCCGTTTCGAATCCCGCCTGCATGGCCGCGTCGCCAAAAAATTCCCGATCCGTCTTTGCCGGAACGCCGACAGCCAGAACGGGTGGACGCGGACCGAGTGACGGCGCCGCGATGGAGCGCGAATAAGGATCGGCGTCATCCTTGGCCGCCGCGGCCCTAAAGACGCCGTAGGCGTCAGCGACGGTGAGCGCGAAGACGGAGACGCAGTCGAGCGTACGGCAGGCCGGCACGACGCCGGCGGCCGACAGCGCGCCGACCGTCGGCTTCAGCCCGACGATGTTATTGAGGCCGGCGGGAATGCGGCCGGATCCCGCGGTGTCGGTGCCGAGCGCGAAGGAAACAATGCCGCGCGCCGTCGCCACAGCCGAGCCGCACGAAGAACCGCCGGGCACCAGTTTCCGATCGATCGCGTTTCTCGGGATCGGATAGGGCGTGCGCACGCCGACGAGCCCGGTGGCGAATTGGTCGAGATTGGTTTTTCCGACGACCAGCGCCCCGGCCGCCCTCAGACGCGCGACGACGGTGGCGTCTTTCGCCGGCAAGTAGGCATATTCGGCGCAGGCGGCCGTGGTCGGCATGCCGGCAACATCGATGTTGTCCTTGACCGCGAACGGCACGCCCCAGAGCGGCTTTGCCACGGGATCGAATCCGCCGAGTGCCTCGGCTTCGGCGAGCAGGTCCGCCTTGCTTGCCAGATGGATAAAGATGCCGGGATCGTTCGCTTCCGCTATGCGCTGAAACACGGTTTCAACGACGGCCGCGACCGACATGCCGGAGGCATAGGCCGCGCGCAGGCTGCCGATATCAAAACGGATGTCGCTCATTTCGTCTCGTCCAGAATGACCACCGGCAGATTCCACTGGATCAGCACGACGCAGCCGTCTTTCGTCCACACCGAATGCTCGGTCCCGACCGGGTTCAGGATCACGCTTCCGGGAAGATAGTCGCCAGTCTCGTCGCTCTGGGTGCCTTCCAGCACAACGATGGTTTCCAGTGCGACGTGGCGATGGCGCGGCACGCCGGCGCCGGGCCGATAGTTCAGGATCGCGACGGAGGGTTCGGCCGGTCCGCCCTTGAGCAGCCAATGCACCGTGATGCCGTCGCGAAAATGCTCGAATGCCAGATCACGCCAGCCCCCATCGATGAGAGCCGGGTATGCAATGTTAGGCATCGGCAATTCCTTTGAGCACCTGGTCCGTCATCGCCGTCCAGCCGACGATCGCGCCCTGCGCCCTGATCATGGCCAGTGCGGCCGCCTTGAATTCCGGAAAATAGCTTTCCGTCGCATCCTCCGCCAGCAGGCATTCGTAGCCGCGGTCGTTGGCCTCGCGCATCGTCGTCTGCACGCAGACTTCCGTCGTGACTCCGGCGAAGACGAGCTGCCGCACGCCGAGCCGCTTCAGGTCCTCGCCGAAACTGGTAGCGTAGAACGCGCCCTTGCCGGGTTTTTCGATGACGATTTCGCCAGGCAGCGGGGCCACCTCGTCGAGGATCGCCGTTCCCGGCTCGCCGACGACCAGCACGCGGCCCATCGGACCGACATCGCCGTTTCTGACAGACGGATTGCCGCGATTGCGCTTGGCCGGCGGCAGGTCCGAAAGGTCTGACCTGTGGCACTCCATCGTGTGGATCACCGGCAGGCCGGCGGCGCGAAATCCCTGGATCAGCCTTTTTACCGTCGGCACGATCGCCACCACCCGGCCGACGTCATTGCCGAGGCTGGCGCCGAAGCCGCCCGGCTCGGCGAAATCGCGCTGCATGTCGATGACGACCAGCGCCATCGCCTCAGGTTTGAAGGCAAACGGAAATGGCAACGCGTCGATCTCTGCCATCAGTGATGTCCCGCCATATGCTCACCGATCGTCTGGACGCTCGCCTTGGCGATCGGCGTCTCGTAGACCAGCGCGCCGTCGGACATGACGAAGATGCGGTCGGAGAGCTCCAGCAACTCGTCGAGGTCCTCCGACATCAAGAGCACCGCGGCACCAGCGTTGCGTGCCCGCATGATACGGGCGCGGATTTCGGCGACGGCAGAGAAGTCGAGGCCGAAGCAGGGGTTCGACACGATGAGAAGATCGACCTCGCCGGTCAGTTCGCGGGCGAGCACCGCGCGCTGGACGTTGCCGCCGGAGAGCGACGAAATCGGCGAGGCGAGCGAGGCTGTCTTGACCTTGAACTGCTCGACCAGGCGCGTCGCATAGTCCCTGATGGCGCTCATCCGGATCCAGCTTATCGGCTTGCCGGCCTCGTTCAGGTCGAAGGTCCGGAATGCCATGTTTTCCGCCACCGTCATCCTCGGCGCGCAGGCATTGCGCAACGGTTCCTCCGGGATGAAGCGCACATTGAGCGTGCGGGCCTCGGCGCGGCTGGCGCCGTAGGGCGATCCCTTCACCAGGACGTCGCCGGCATCACGCGTACGCTGCCCGGCAAGCACTTCTAAAAATTCCTTCTGGCCGTTGCCGGAAATGCCGGCGACACCGACGATCTCGCCGGACTTCACATCGAGCTCGCCGATATTGATGGTTTTCAGGCCGGTGCGGTCGGGCGCCTTCAGTGCCTTCACCGTCAGGATTTGTCTGGCGCCGACCGGCACGGGAGCGCGGCTGTCGAGCGCGGCGATCGGCTGGTCACCGATCATCATCGCCGCCATCTGCTTGTGAGACAGCTCCGACACTTTTCCAGTTCCTGTCAGTCTGCCCTTGCGCAGCACCGTGATGTCGTCGGCGAAAGCCGTCACCTCGTGGAACTTGTGCGAGATCATCAACACGGTGAGATCGCCCGCCTTGGTCATGCCGCGCACGAGGCCCAGCACTTCCTGCGCCTCGCCGGGGGTTAGCACCGACGTCGGCTCATCCAGCACCAGAAAACTGCGGCCGAGATAAAGCTGCTTGATGATTTCGAGCTTCTGTTTCTCGCCGGCGGCGAGTTCGTCCACCTTGACGTCGAGCGGCAGCTTGAACGGCATCCGCTCCATGAATTGGGCAAGTGCGGCGCGCTCCTTGCGCCAGTCGATAATCCCCGGCACCTTCTCGCGGGAAATGACCAGGTTTTCGGCCCCCGTGAGCGACGGGACCAGGGTAAAATGCTGGTAGACCATGCCGAGGCCGAGCGCCGAGGCGTCCTTCGGACTGGCGATCCCGACCTCGCGGCCGTCGACCAGAATGTCGCCGGCGGTCGGGTGATAAAAGCCCATGATGCATTTGACCAGCGTCGACTTGCCCGCGCCGTTTTCGCCAAGCAGCGCATGAAACGATCCCGCCGGCACCTTGATGGAGACGTCGTCCAGCGCGGTGAAGGCACCGAAGCGCATGCTCATGCCGATCGTCTCGACGCCAACCGCTCTTTTGCCGAGATCACTCATGGTCGAACCCTCATGGCAACTGGGCGACGAAGGACACCGAATTGGACACCGCGCCGAACACGCCGCCTTGCATCTTGATCATCTTGATCGCGGCGAGATGGTTGCCGTAGTCGGTCGCCCCGCAGCAATCCTCCAGCATCACGCATTCGAAGCCGCGGTCGTTGGCTTCGCGCATCGTCGTGTGCACGCAGACGTCGGTGGTGATGCCGGTCAGCACGATGTTTTCGATGCCGCGCTGGTTGAGGATCAGCTCCAGGTCGGTGGCGCAGAACGAGCCCTTTCCCGGCTTGTCGATGATCGGCTCGCCTTCGGCCGGATAGAGGTCGGGGATGATGTCCCAGCCCGGCTCGCCGCGCACCAGGATGCGCCCGCAGGGTCCGGGGTCGCCGATGCCGGCATTGATGCGGCGCGAGCGCCAGCGCTTGTTGGCTGGCAGGTCGGCGAGGTCGGGCCGGTGGCCCTCTCGCGTATGAATGATGGTGTAGCCCTTCGCCCGCATGGCAGACAGCACCGATCTGATCGGTTCGATCGGCGCCCGCACCAGCGAGAGATCGTAGCCCATATGATCGACATAGCCGCCCGGCCCACAGAAATCGGTCTGCATGTCGATGATGATCAGCGCGGTGTTGTCGGGCCGAAGCTCGCCATTGTAGGGCCATGGATAGGGATCGGCATCGATGTAGCGCTGCGTGACCTCGGCTCTGGCGTTCATTTAGAAAAACTCCAGTCTGGAAAACGTCATTTGGTGATCGACAGTTCGCCCGGCGCGCCGGCCAGCGAACGGCTCGGCGACGAGGTGGCGATCATGATGACGAGGGTGAGAATGTAGGGTGCGGCGTAGAACAGATAGTAGCCTTGCGTGACGCCGACCGATTGCAGCGCCGGCCCCAGCGCGCCGGCCCCGCCGAACAGCAGCGCGGCGGCAAAGCAGCCGAGCGGGTTCCAGCGCGCGAAGATGACCAGCGCCACTGCCATCAGCCCTTGGCCCGACGAAATGCCTTCGGTCCAGCTGCCGGGGTAGTAGAGCGACAGATAGGCGCCACCGATTCCGGCCAGCGCGCCACCGATGCCGGTGGCGATGAGGCGCACCGTATTCGGGTTGAGGCCCATGGCGCGCGCGGCGTCGGAACTGTCGCCGACCACGCGCAGGATCAGGCCGGCCCGGGTGTTGCGGAAAGCCCACCACAGGAACACGGCAAGTGCTGCGCCGATCAGGAACAGCACATTGACGTTGAGCGCCGCCTGCACCTGCGGAACGTCGGACCAGCCGCCAAACGGGATGGCCGGCAGGTCGGGCGCCGAGGGCTGGATGAACGGTTTGCCGAAGAAGAAGGCGAGACCCGAGCCGAACAACATCAGCGCAATGCCGATGGCGATGTCGTTGACCCCACGGAATTTGCAGATCCAGCCGTGGAACAGGCCGAAACAAAGACCGGCGGCGGCGGCGGCCAGCAGGCCGAGCCATGGTGAGCCGGTCATCACCGCCACGGCATAGGCGGTCATCGCGCCGAACACCAGCGTGCCTTCGAGACCGAGATTGATGCGCCCCGAACGCTCGGTGATGGCTTCGCCCAGCGACACGAAGATGAAGGGCGTCGACACGCGGATGGCGCCGCCGAGCATGGCGAGCGGAACGCCCCAGAGGCCGATCTCGGTTGCGTCCATCAGGCAGTTCCCTTCAAGAGATCGCCCCTCTGCCAGAGGTCGGGATTGAAGGCCTTGAAGCGGCCGTAGAAGGTTTCGCTGAACAGGATGACGACGAAGAGCATGCCTTGCAGCACCAGCACGGTGGCGTCGGGCAGATCCATGCGGCGCTGGATCAGCCCGCCGGAGGCGTCGATGCCGCCAAGCAGGAAGGCGACTGGGATGATAGCGAGCGGATTGTGGCGGGCGAGGAAGGCGACCAGGATACCGGTATACCCGTAGCCGGCGGCGAGCGAGGCGTTGGCGCTGCCTTGCACGGCGGCGACTTCCAGCATGCCGGCAAGGCCGGCGAAGCCGCCGGCCAGCGCGGTGAAACCGACGATCAGCGGTCCGACGGCAAGTCCCTGCACCTGGGCCGCCCTGACATTGCCGCCAGCGATGCGAGCGGCGAAGCCCCAGCGGGTCTTTTCGATCAGCAGCCAGGACAGAATGCAGGCGGTGATGCCGACGACCAGGCCCCAATGCACGTCCATGCCCGGAATGTTGCCGATGCGATAGGCCTCAGCCAGCGGCTCGGTCGACGGTTTGTTGAGCGAGGCGGGATCGCGCAGCGGTCCTTCCACCAGATGGTTCATCAGGGCGATGGCGATATAGGCCATCAAAAGGCTCGATATGGTTTCGTTGACGGCACGGTAGTGGCGTAGCGCGCCGACGGCACCGATCCAGATGCCGCCGGCGGCCAGGCCCGCCACGCCCATGGCAAGAATAACGAAAAAGGCGGGGGCGCCGCTGGCGGCCACGCCCATGGCAGCCGCGGCAACGCCGCCCAGCACGATCGCGCCTTCGCCACCGATGACGACAAGGCCGAGCCGGGCCGGCAGTGCCACGCAGAGCGCCGCAAGCAGCAAGGGTGCGGCCCGCGACAGCGAGTTCTGGACCGAGAACCACGAGCCGAAGCCGCCGCGCCACATCGTTTCATAGAGTTGCGCCGGCGATTTGCCGACCAGCGCGATGAACAGGCTGAACAGCGCCATGCCGACAATCAGTGCCGCGAGCGGGATGACGAAGGCTTCCGCCCGCCGGGCGATCCATTCGAACGCCGTCGGATAGCTTTTGGCGCCGAGCATCACTGGCACGCTCGCGCTGCTCACGGTGTCTGCCATGGCCCCCGTCTCCGATCCATGCTCAAGCGGTCGAGCCGACGACACCCTCGACGAGATAGTCCATGCTTTCCAACTCAATCGCGGCTTCGACGAAGGTTTGGCCCTCGGTTGCGACGACGTCGCCCTTGTTGTTCTTCAACGGCCCCTTGATCACGGAAAAGCCGCCCTTCATCATTTCGGCGAGCGTGCCGTCGAACTGTGCGCGCGCCGCCTCGCTGACGGCGGGGCCGAGCGGGCTCATCTTGACGAAGCCGTCGGCCAGTCCGCCGCGCGTGAAATTGGGCAGCGGCTTGCCGGCCACGAGGTCGTCGACGAACATCTTGTAGACCTTCGCCCAGTTCCATTCCGCGCCGGTCAGGTATTTTTCGGGTGCCAGCGGGCTCTGATTGGCATGGTAGCCGCAGATGAAGGCGCCGCGCCCCGCCGCCGTTTCGACCACCACTTTCGGGCTGTCGACATGGCAGGTGATGACGTCGGCACCCTGATCGACCAGTGCATTGGTGGCCTCCGCCTCTTTGACCGCCAGTGACCATTCGCCGGTGAAGATCACCTGGCAGGTAATTGCCGGGTCGACCGAGCGTGCGCCGAGCAGGAAGGAGTTGATGTTGAGCAGGACCTGCGGAATCGGCTTTGCCGCGACGAAGCCGATCTTCTTGGTCTTGGTGGCGTGGCCGGCGGCGACGCCGTTGAGATACTGGCCCATGCCGATATAGCCGAAATAGGAACCGGCATTCATCGGATGCTTGTCCTTGTTCCACATGCCGCCGCAATGGCGGAACTGCACGTCGGGGAATTTCGCGCACATGGCCAGCATGTGCGGATCGAAATAGCCGAACGAGGTCGGGAAGATCAGCGAGGCGCCGTCGAGGTTGATCATCGATTCCATCGACTTCTGGACATCGACCGTTTCGGGGACGTTCTCCTCCTCGACCACGGAGATGCCCTCGATGGCCTTCAATGTGGCGGCACCCTCGGCATGCGCCTGGTTGTAGCCATAGTCGTCCTTCGGTCCGACATAGACGAAGCCGACAGTGACGGCAGCGGCGAACGCCCTGCTGATCGGGAATGACGCCGAGGCCAGACCGAGCGCCGCTCCGGCGGCGGAGGTCTTGAGCAGATCGCGGCGGCTAAGCATGAATCTCTCGGTCATGTGAACGCTCCCTGTTGAACCCTTTCCGGGTCGATTAATTCCCTTCTCGTAAAAGTGCATGCAATCGCTGTGCCAGTTCAAAAGCTAGAATTTATCCAATTAAATCAGTTGGCGGGCCGATTTGCCGTGCTCAAGCGAAAGGCAATTGCATCCACTTTTTGCCTTTCAATTAGCCAGTTTGACATCTAGATTAAAATAAAGGCATAGAGGGCGCGCCCGAGTCGAAACTTCCGGCGAGCCACTTGCCGCACGCCGCGAAAAAGACTGACGGAGGAGAATTGTCGGGGAAGCGCAGCTTGATCAGGTCGGGCACGACCGTCGATCAGATGGTGAGGGCGATCGGTGACCGGATCGTCACCGGCTTCCTGCGCCCCGGCGAAAAGCTCGACGAGGCCTCGCTGGCTGCCCGTTTCGATGTGTCGCGCACCCCCGTCAGGGAGGCGCTTGGCCGGCTGAGCGCCATGGGGTTGGTCGAAAGGCGGCCCAACCGCGGCGCCACCGTCGCCGTGGTGACGCAGGAGCATCTTGCCTCGATGTTCGAGAGCATGGCCGAGCTTGAAGCGATCTGCGCGCGGTTCTCGGCCGAGCGCATGACCGCCGGCGAACGCCGCGCGCTCGAAATCGAGCACCAGGCATCGGCGCGCCTCGTGCAGCTGGGTGCGGAGGAGGATTACGAGTATTTCAACACCGAGTTCCACACTCGGCTCTATCGCGGCGCGCACAGCAAGCACATCTATGAACTGACCGTCATGACCCGCAGCCGGCTGGCGCCGTTTCGGCGCGCGCAATTCATGCTGCCGGGCCGCCTGGCCAAATCCTGGCAGGAGCATGACGTCATCGTTACCGCAATCATGCGCGGCGACAGCGCTGCCGCAGGGCATGCAGCCAAGGATCACGTTTCCATCGTCAGCGAGGCGAGCGCCGTCTTTGCAGCGGTTGACCCGATGAAGCCGGCGGCGGATCCGATCGGGATGTCGTCCTAGCGGTCAAAACCTGGCGCTTGGTACCCGAAACGGAATACCGTTTTGACCCCGAGGCGACCTATGTCTTGCGTGTAGCGAATGGCCGCTTCGCGCCTGATTCCAGACATTGGCGAGCAGTCGCTTTATGCCTGAAAACAGCCATTCGACCGTTGCACAAGCGACGTTCTGCGACTTCAGCGTCAGCGTCTGAAGGAAGCCCAGTCGGAAAAAGACGCTGACTGAGCAGATCCCTTGCGGGCGACCGTAGGTGGCAAGGTTCGGATGCAACCTCCCCGCACGCGTCAGCCCGCTGCATGGGCGAAGTCCCGATAGGAGGCTATGATCACAACCGACGGGGCGAAGGGCAGCCTCCCGATGGCCGCTTTGGTTCCGATCGACGGGACGTGGTCCGGCCGCGCCCGCGCTATGTGGAGGAAGCATGACGCCATCGGAGAGTTCACCAGGCGAGTATCAGGATGTCGTCCTTTTCCTGGTCACGGCGGGTATCGTCGTGCCGCTGTTCCGGCGGATGAAATTGAGCCCCATTCTCGGGTTCCTTGCCGCCGGGGTGGTGCTCGGTCCATCCGGCCTTGGCAGTTTTGCTGGAAACCTGCCCTGGCTTTCAGCAGTTACGATCGACAATCCCGCGCAGCTCGCGCAACTCGCAGAACTCGGAGTCGTCTTTCTGCTGTTCATGATCGGGCTGGAACTTTCATGGGAGCGATTACGACTCATGCGCCGGCTGGTGTTCGGCTTCGGAGGCCTGCAGGTAGCAATTTGCGGAGCAGTTATTGCTGGAGCGACACTGCTCTTTGGACAGTCCGTATCGTCCGCCGTGGCCATAGGCGCTGCGCTCGCTCTGTCGTCCACAGCTATCGTCATGCCGCTATTGGCCGAGGCAAAACGGCAACATTCGCAGGCCGGTCGCGCCACTTTCGCGGTATTGCTGTTCCAAGACCTGGCGGTGGCTCCCATCTTAATCACGTTGGCTGTGCTGGGCAGCCAAGCCGACAACTTCTCGCCGAGACTACTATTTGCATTCGTGCCGGCTGCGCTCGGCCTGATGCTGATCGTTGTGGTAGGGAGGCTTCTATTGAGGCCAATGCTCCGTTCGGTGGCCAAGGCCAGGAGCGAGGAGCTTTTCGTGGCCGCGTGCCTGTTGGTTGTCATCGGCGCTGGTGTCTTGAGCGCGGTGGCTGGCCTGTCTATGGCCCTGGGCGCGTTTATCGCTGGCCTGCTGCTGGCAGAGACTGAATTTCGTCACGAGGTCGAGGTGACAATCGAACCCTTCAAGGGCCTCCTGCTGGGGCTGTTCTTCTTGTCGGTTGGAATAGGACTCGACCTATCTTTGATGGCGCAGAAGCCAGTGTTGATCGTCGGCTTGTCTGCAAGTCTTATCCTTCTCAACGGAACCGTGATTTTTGCACTGGCGCGGCTATTCGGCTTTGCAAAGAAAAGCGCGCTGGAGATCGCATTTCTGCTCGCTGCGTCTGGAGAGTTCGCCTTCGTTATTTTGTTCAGCTCCATGAATGAGGGACTTCTCGATCGATCCGTGGGCGAAGTCGTCCTGGTATCTTCCACCCTCTCTATGTTTTGTATTCCATTCCTTGCTGCAGCGGGCGCCAAGCTGGCAGGTCGGCCGGATGCAAGGTCGGCAGTTCCAGCGGAACCACCAGCCTGGGCCGGATCGCTGGACAGCGGCATAGTGCTGGTGATGGGCTATGGCCGAGTGGGCCGATTGGTCGGTGACATGCTGTCCCGCCACAATATCGCGTGGGTCGCGGCCGAACTCGACACGCGTCTTGTAGAGGCTGGCCGTCGGAGGGGCCATGCTGTTTGGTTTGGCGATGCCTCTCGGGCGGAATTCCTCAAACGCTGCGGGCTTGAGCAGGCCCGTGCCGTCATCGTCACGATGGACGATCCAGAGGCTGCCGAAGCGGCTGTTGCGTGCGCTCGCGAGCTTCGCCCAGAACTCACCATCGTCGCCCGTGCCAGAGACGCACGCCACGCCAAGCAGCTTTATGAAATTGGAGCCACGGAAACAGTTCCCGACACTATCGAAGCGTCTCTTCAACTCTCAGAGGCTGCTCTTCTCAACCTCGGAATCCCGATGGGTCTTGTCATCGCATCCATTCACGAACGCCGCGCCGAGTTCCGCAAAGAGTTGGACCAGCCAGAGGCGCCAGGCGGTCGCAGCAGGCAGCTTCGTGACGCTGCGGAAAAGAACTGAAAAGCACCTATTGGGTCAAGGAGTTGTCATTGACAACGGCTGGGTCAGATGCAGCCATTGCTAAGATCGCCATTCTGATCCCACCGATCGCGGTCGGCTATCTCACGCAAGCGAGTGATGCGCAGGTGTTTCGGCCGAGGCAGATTACATGTGTCCTGATGGTCGGCTACGCGCCGATCTCGGCCGTTGCGGACAGATTTGCCACTGATTGAAAGCGGACACATCGCGGCGACCACGCTGGGTGTCGCTCGCGACTCGGCGCGATCAAAGCCACCACGGCCGAGACGAGAGTCGTACGACCGATTTGGTTTGTGCGTCAGTGCATTGGCAGGATGTTCTGGTTGAGGCGGAACAGATTGTCCGGATCGTATCTGTGCTTGATCTTGGCGAGCCGCGCGTAGGCTTCGGCTCCCAAGGCGTCGCGCACGAGATCCGCTCCTTCGCCATGGCCGGGGAAGTTCAGATAGAGGCGGCCGGTCGAGTAGCGCTGCATGTCCTGCCAGAAGCTGCGAACCCAGCCGATGTTCGCATCGTCCTCGTCAGCGCCTGGCCAGATGGCGTCGAGGCTGAGCATGAAGGGCATGGAGCGGTCGCCGAAGGCAGTCGCATCGGCTGCAACGCGCTGGACGAAACCGCCGAACTTCCAGATCGAGGCGAAGGTCATTTCGGAGGGGCGCTTCGCCATCCGCGCGGTGATCTCCCCGATGACCTCGTCGTCGAGGCGCGAGAGGTAGGTGGATTTCCAGTAGCAGCGGTCGCGGCCTTTCGGGAACAGGTCGTCATAGAGCGACTGGATGGTGCGATACGGCATGCGACCGCTGAAATCGACGAGCGGTTCGCCAAAGCTGCGCAACGGCGCCACGACCCGCTCGCCCTCGTCGGCCGGTCCGTCATAGACATGCGCGAGTGCCAGGACGCGGCGGCCCCTTGCATGCTCGGGAATCGAGGGATCGTTCGGCAGCGTCGAGAATTCCGCCAGCCCGCTCAGGCGGTCGGGTGCGGTTTGCATGAAGTCGCGCCAGAGCGAAATGATCTCGTTGGCGCGCTCTTCGGGATAGGCAGGACCGCAGAATATCAGCTCCGGTTCGATCGGGTGCAGCTTGAACTCGAAGCTCGTCACCACGCCAAAATTGCCGCCGCCGCCGCGCAGCGCCCAGAAGAGATCCGGGTTCTGCGTCGCATCGACATGGATGAGGCGTCCATCGGCGGTCACCAGATCGGCGGCCAGCAGATTGTCGACGCTGAGGCCGTGGCTGCCGCGCAGCCAGCCGATGCCTCCTGAGAGTGTAAGGCCGGCAACGCCGGTCGCCGAGATCAGGCCGCCCGGCGTGGCGTGGCCAAGCGGGGTGGTGGCCGCATCGACATCGGCCCAAATAGCGCCGCCCTCAACGAAGGCACGATCGAGGCCGGGCGCGACCCGCACGCCATTCATCGGCGACATGTCGATCATCAGGCCGCCGTCGCAGACGGCGTAGCCTGCAACATTGTGGCCTCCCGAGCGGATCGCGATCGCCAGCCGCTCTTCGCGCGCGAAATTCACCGACGCCTCGACATCGGCAGAACTCCGGCAGCGCGCGATGAGAGCGGGACGTCGGTCGATCATGCCGTTCCAGACGATCCGCGTCGTGTCATAGGATGGGCTCGACGGCTCCAGCACCTCGCCGCGCATGATGGAACGGAAGCTTTCGATGCTCGATGGTGCAAGGGTAGCGGTGGCGGCCATGTGGCGGTCTCCTCGTTTCACACACGCTAGCGCAGCGCGGGCACGGCCACTAAAGTCGAAAATGCTGGAAGGCGGTCATTTCTGCCATGGTTGAACAGACCGGCCCATTGAATGTGGCGATCCTTGCCGTTCCGGAGGCTACCGCCTCCACGATCTACGGCATGTTCGACCTGTTTTCCTCGCCCGGCAGGGATTTCCTGTTCATCACCAGCGGTGCGGCGGGCACGCAGCGCATGCGGCCCTATGTGGTTGCTGGGGACGGCAGCGCGTTTCGCGCCGCAAACGGCGTCTGGG
>NZ_FTPD01000045.1:513043-596747 GCF_900156895.1 Mesorhizobium prunaredense | reverse complement strand
CCGCGCTGATGCGCTTTCGCCAGACCGACGACGCGGTGATCAACCGCTGCCAGAAATGGGCGGAGTTCAACTACCGGACGCCCTCGCCCGTCGCCGCCATGACCAAGCTGTCAGGCCTGTCCGAGCGCTCCTTCGTGCGCCGCTTCGCCAAGGCGACGGAAATGAAGGCAATCGACTACATCCACGCGCTCAGGCTCGAAGCGGCCAAGGAACTGCTCGAGACGGGCGACCTGCAGGTCGAGGCGGTGGCCAATGAAGTGGGCTATGAGGATGCGAGTTTTTTCGGGCGCCTGTTCCGGCGCAAAATCGGACTGACGCCGCAGCAATATCGCATTCGTTTCAGTGCTCTCCGGCGAGCGCTGAGCCGCGATTGAATCTCAACCGTCGCGGCGCGATGCCCATATTCCGCTCTGCGCCCAATGTCGGACGTTGAAGTCGGCATTGCCGTTGCCTGAAAGCAGACATCGTTGGCGAATACGCTGGAGGTCGCCATGCGCCACTAAGCAGTCATTCCGTGCCGCGACTAAATGGCTACTTTGGCTGGTTTGATGAACGTCGGTGGTAGTGATCGGTGCCTGCTAGAGGCGGCGCAGCATCGCATCAAAATTTGCGGTAAAACAGCCCTGAAAGGAGCGCGTGCAACAACGCGACGAACATACCGACATAGGCTACAGCCCAAGGAATGTTGCCAAGAAACAGCCAATCAGGGTCGAAAAGGTAGATCAGGTAGTGCTTCATCAGATAGCAAAATAGAGCTAGGAGCGCAGCGAGCGCTACGGCCCATTTGAATGATGATCCAAACAGGCTCCTGTCTCTTTCGAAGAAGCCTCGTCCACTCAGATAGAGAAGGTAAAGGGCTACTACGACGCTCGCGATACCGTCTATAGTTGGCGACCAGTCTGAATTGATCCAACCCAATTCTTTAAACGAACCGAACCACGGTGCGAGCATGGCTTCGATATTTCCTCCTCTTTATAGGTCAGTTTGCGCTGTTTACCTACCTTCGCCCTTTCCTCGAAAGCGTCACGGGCCTAGACATCAGGATGCTCTCGGCAGCGCTTCTGACGATGGGGACAATCCCGCAAGGAATCCCGGAGGGTGTGAGCCATGTGGAGGATAGGCCATGAAGTGGAAGTCGCTTCGATCAACTGCGCTCGCCGGCCTCACCGTGGCCGCGATTCTCCTGGAGGCGCGGGCTGGGTTCGCCGTCGACGAAGAACCGTTGAACCTGCTGCGGCTCACGTCGGCGAAGGTCGAATCGACCACTTCTCCCGCCGACGTGACTGCGATCGCGCGGTTGACAGACGGCGACGCGAAGACGGTCGCGGAGATCGACGCGACGGAAGCCACACCGCTGGACGTCACGTTCACGTTCGGTGGAGGCGTTGTGGCGCCGGAGGGGATCAGGGTCACGCTGCCGGAGGGCTCGGGCAGCGCGGCAGCTCGCGTGGAGATCCTCGTCTCGACTGCGTCGGCGCACGCCGGGTTCCGGTCCCTTCGCACTGACCCGCTTGCGGCGGAGGGCAAGCCGCAGACGTTCGAGTTCCCCACCACCGCGGCGCGCTGGATCATCGTGCGGCTCGCGCCGCAGCCCGGGGCGCGCAAGGTAGCGGCGGCGGAAGTGGAGGTCATCGGTCGGGAGGGTGAGCCGAAGAGCCACTACGCGTTCGCCGAGTCTCCGGCGAAGGCCTTCGACGTGCTCACGCGCCTCGAGAAGACGACATCGCTCAAGCTGGCGGTCTCCGACGACGAGAAGGCGATGTTCGCGAAGGCGAAGGTGGGACGCTTGACGCCCGTGGAGTTCGCCGAGGCCGCGCTGCTGGCGTCGGGCGTAGTCGACGCGGGGAAAAGGAAGGAGTACCTGAAGCGCCTGGACGCGTTGGAGCAGCAGGCCCGCGCGGCGGTGGCGAACACGCGCACTCCCGCGGCCAAGGGCGAGGCGCTCCTCGAGTGGCTCCACAAGGGCCCGATTTCGAAGGGCTACGTGGCGCGCCAGACCGGCCTCTCGGTGATCTTCGACACGGGTACGTTCAATTGCGTGTCGTCCGCCGTGCTCTACAACGTGCTCGCGCTGCGGCTCGGGCTGGACGTGCGCGCGATCGAGGTGCCCGACCACGCGTTCTCGATCCTCTACGACGGCACGCGGCACATGGACGTGGAGACAACGAACGCCAAGGGGTTCAACCCCGCTAGGGACAAGGCCGCCATCGCCAAGTTCGAGCAGATGACGGGCTTCCGCTACATCCCCGACGCGCACCGCGACCAGCGCCGAGAGGTCGAGGAGGCGGGGCTGGCGGCGATCATCTACTACAACCAGGGCGTGTTGCTCTCGGAGGCGAAGCGCTACCACGAGGCGCTCGTGGCGAATTTCCGGGCGATGAGCCTCGACCCCGAGTTCGGCTCGGCGGTGAAGAACGCGCTGGCCGTGCTCGCGAACTGGGGAGCGGAGCTTTCGCGCGACGGCAAGTTCCAGGAGGCCCTGGAAGTCGTGACGACCGGCCTCGCGCTGGCGCCGAAGGACGCGGCGCTCGTCAATAACCATTCGGCTGTTTGGAGCCAGTGGGCGCTCAGCGCGGTGGACGCCGGCAAGCCGTCCGAGGCGCTCGCCATCCTCGAGCGAGCGGCCGCCGCGGTGCCCAGCGGGGGGTTCGAGGGGATGCAATCGCTCGTGTACATCCGGCCGGCGGACATACGGATGCGGGAGGGCCGGTGGGAGGACGCGCTCGCGGCGGCCGTGCCGGGCTTCGAGGCGCTCGCGGGCGAGCCGCGCAAGGAGCTCGAGAAGTGGCTCGGCTACTTCGGGCAGGAGTGGTCCGCCGCGCTGGCCAAGAAGGAGGGTGAGGCGAGGGCCCTTGGGGCACTGCGCGGTTTCGTGGCGCGCTTCCCCGGCAACGAGCACGTGACCTCGGCGGCGGACAGCCACGTACGCCGGATGGCGTTCGGGTTGGCCGACGCGGGGAAGTTCGAGGAGGCGCTCGCGGCGATCCAGGGGGCCAAGGATTTGATGAAAGACACAGCGGGCGTCCGCGAGGCGTCGCTTTACGTCTACGACGACTGGGCGAAGCGCCACATGAAGGACGGTCGGTGGGAAATGGCGGCGGATGTGTACGTGAAGGGGTTCGCGGCGTATCCGGGCGAGGGGCTGTTCAAGGGCAACGTAACGTATCTTGCGCAGGAGTGGACGAAAGCCGCCTACGCAAAGGGCGGCGCGGACGCGGCGGCCGAGGTGATGAAGTCGATGGCGGAGCGGTTTCCGGGGCTGACGGGCCTGTCGAAGAGTGGCGGGAATGAACTGCAACGGGCCGTAAACGCGCGCGTCGAGGAGGGGAAGTACGAGGAGGCGCTCGCGGCCCTGGAGAAGGGGCGGCAGCTGCTGGACGATAGCGACGCGGAGCAGACGTACCTGTACGTGTACGACTTCTGGGCGAGGAAGCGCATGGAGGCCGGCGCGTGGGAGGAGGCCGCGGACGTGTACCTGAAGGCGCTCGCGCGATATCCCGAGGCGGGCATGCTCAAGCAGAACGTCGCGTACCTGGGCCAGGAGTGGACGAAAGCCGCCTACACGAAGGGCGGAGCCCCGGCGGCCGCCGCGGTCGCGAAGGCCCTCGCGGCGAAGTTCCCTGGAGTCGAGTCCATCGGAAAGTCCGGCGGCCAAGGGGTGGCCCGTGTAGTCCATGACTCGATTGGGAACGGGAAGTTCGAGGCCGCGCTCGCGGCCGTGGACCAAGGGAAGGAGTTCCTGCCGGGAAACGAGGCGCAGGAGCTCTACTTCGCGGCGTACGACGGCTGGGCCAAGCGTTACATGCAGGACGGCCAGTGGGAGAAGGCGGCAGACGTCTACGAGGCGGGTCTCGGGCGGTTCCCCGCGATGGAAAAGCTTCAGGGGAACATCGGGTGGTTCGCGCAAGAATGGGCGAAGGAAGTGGCCGCTGGGCAGGGGCCGGACAAGGCCGCGGAAGTTCTGCGAGCGTTGAAGCAGAGGTTCCCGGGCCTGCAGAACGTGGCGCGATCGTCGAAGAACTACCTGAACAACAATGTGAACGCTCTCGTGCGGGACAACAAACACGAGGAGGCGCTCGCTGTGCTCGAGAGGCTGAAGGACCTCGCGGAAGGGGAGGCGGACGTGGAGAGGCTCGCAGTGTTCGCGTACGACCGGTGGGCGAGGAGGTTCATAGACAAGAAGGACTGGGACGGGGCGATTGCGATCTACGACAAGGGCCTCGCGCGGTATCCGGACCAACGATTGTTCGAGCAGAACAAGGCGTATTGCATCGAGCAAAAGAGCAGGTAGGAGCGGGCTGTCCGCTCACGGGTGGATCCGGCGCCCGTATGCCTCCCAGAGAGGACCCGGGTGTAGGGGCGCAGGGAAGGGGAGTTGCTAATGGCATCAAGTCCAGTCCCGCACAAACTGGACGAGAAAACCAAGCAATCTCGGGGCCGTGTGTTTTGGGGGAATGACGTGAGGTAACCCCTAGCAGCAATCAGGCAAACTGCCCAATCCGTCGGCGGAGCGATGATTTTCGCGTCACTCGCGCGCATGCTCGAAGCCGCACAGCTCCACAAATGCCGGCCTTTCGGCATAATTGGGCTTTGGCATGCTCCTTGCTTCGTTGATGGTGTGCAGAGCGTCTAGGGTTCCGGCCGCAACACAGCGGTGCTGGTCCAAGAGATGCGACCGCCAGGGATGCACTGAGGCATCCGGCGGAACACGGCGGGCCAAAATCCCGGGAGAACCCTGCACGGGTTTGCTGGCGCGAACCTCTCCCGGATGCGCGCTCCGCAAGCCCCAACATAAGGTCCGGTCGCAATCCGGATCGCGAACAGGGGTACGCAATGCTTCGCAAGCTGGCCGCAATCATCCTAGCCGCATCACTCAGTCTTCCCATGATTTCCGCCGCCGACGCGGCGCCCAAGAAAGACTTCAAGATATGCTGGTCGATCTATGTCGGCTGGATGCCGTGGGGCTATCTCTCCGACAGCGGCATCATGAAGAAATGGGCTGAAAAAAACGGCATCAATGTCGAGATCACCCGCATCAACGACTATGTCGAAAGCATCAACCAGTATACGGCCGGCGGTTTCGACGGCTGCTCGATGACCAACATGGACGCGCTGTCGATCCCCGCCGGCGGCGGCGTCGACACCACCGCCTTGATCATCGGCGACTTCTCCAACGGCAATGATGCCGTGATCCTCAAGGACAAGACAGCGCTCGCCGACATTGCCGGCCAGAAGGTCAATCTCGTCGAGCTCTCCGTCTCGCATTACCTGCTGGCGCGGGCACTGGACACGGTCAAGCTCGCCGAGAAGGACATCACCGTCGTCAACACCTCCGACGCCGACATCGTCGCCGCCTACGGCACCAGCGACGTCACCTCGGTCGTTACCTGGAACCCGCTGGTTTTCGAGATCGTCGCCATGCCGGGTGCGCACAAGGTGTTCGACTCCGCGCAGATTCCCGGCGAGATCATCGACATGATGGTCGTCAACACCGAGACGCTGAAGGACAATCCGGCGTTGGGCAAGGCGCTTGTCGGCGCGTGGTACGAGGTGATGGAACTGATGACTTCGGACACGCCCGAAGGCAAGGCAGCCAAGGAGGAGATGGCCAAGGCATCCGGCACGGACCTCGCCGGCTTCGACGCGCAGCTTGCCTCGACGGCAATGTTCTATGATCCCGCCAAGGCGGTCGAGTTCACCAACGGCGCCGAATTGCCAAAGACGATGGATCTGGTCCGCAACTTCTTGTTCAGCCATGGTATTCTTGGCACCAACGCAACGAGCGTCGACGTGGTCGGCATGAGTTTTCCCAACGGATCCACGCTGGGCGACGCCAAGAACGTCAAGCTGCGTTTCGATCCAGCCTTCATGGCCGAGGCGGCAACCGCAACGCCCTGACCCGACATGCTGGTCAAGGGAATGAGTGCCAGGGATGAAGCCTCCGAGACGGGCGGGGAGGGCACCACGCGCCCTTCCCGGCCACGGCCGAAGGTGCGCCTTCGCATGATCAATGCGAAGGTCTCGCGCGGCAGCGCCTTGTTCCTCGGCGGCTTGCCGTTCTTGTTCGTGGCGATCGTCTATCTGATCGCTTCGGCGCAACGACTGGCGGTCAATCCCAGCGACAAGCTGCTGCCCTCGCCGGCACAGATGTGGTCGGCCTTTCTTGACCTGGCGACGGTTCCGGACAGACGCTCCGGCGACCTCATCCTGTGGGTCGACACCTATGCCAGTCTCCTCAGGCTGTTCGCGGGCGTGGGCGTTGCCACGTTCGCCGCGCTTTCGCTTGGCATCGCCATCGGCTTCATTCCGCGGGTGCGGGCGTTCCTGCTGCCCTTCGTCACCGTCGTCTGCGTCATCCCTCCGCTGGCGCTGCTGCCGATCCTGTTCATCGCGCTCGGCCTCGGCGAAACGGCCAAGATCACGCTGATTGCCGTCGGCGTCGCGCCGGTGATGGTGCGCGACATCGCCAACCGGGTGATGGAGTTGCCGTCCGAACTGGTGGCCAAGGCACAGACACTTGGCGGCAACAGCTGGACCATGGTCTTGCGGCTGGTGCTGCCGCAAGTCATGCCGCGCCTCATCACTTGCGTGCGGCTGGCACTCGGGCCGGCCTGGCTTTTCCTGATCGCCGCCGAAGCCATCGCCTCGACCGAAGGGCTGGGTTACCGCATTTTCCTCGTCCGCCGCTATCTCTCGATGGACGTCATCCTGCCCTATGTCGCCTGGATCACGCTGCTTGCCGTCATCACCGATTGGCTGCTGGTGCGGCTTTCCCAAGCGATGTCCCCTTGGGCGCATCCGTTGGAGGCTAGATGAGCCGCATCGTCGTTCACGGGCTGGAAAAGAGTTATGGCGATGCCCGCGTGCTCGAGCGGGTCAACGTCACCGCCGAGGCCGGCGAATTCCTGTCGCTGGTCGGCGCCAGCGGCTGCGGAAAATCGACGTTCCTGCGCATTCTGCTCGGCCAGGAGCAGCAGAGCAGCGGCGTCGTCATCGTCGGCGATGGCCCGATCGTGCCCGAGCCGACGCCGCAGCGCGGCATTGTCTTTCAGCGCTATTCGGTATTTCCGCATCTGACCGCCATGCAGAACCTGCTGCTGGTCGAAGACTTTCGCTCGGGCGGGCCGTTTGGCCGCGTCTTCGGCGCCAGGCGCAGAAAGGCCAGGCAAGAGGCCGAGGCCATGCTGGCGCGCGTCGGGCTCGCTCATGCGCGCGACCTTTATCCGGCATCGCTTTCCGGCGGCATGCAGCAGCGGCTGGCGATTGCGCAGACCTTGCTCGGCCGTCCGCAGATCCTGCTTCTCGACGAACCGTTCGGGGCGCTCGATCCCGGCATCCGCGTCGAGATGCACGACCTGCTGACCGAGCTCTGGACCGAGCATGGCATGACGGTGGTGATGGTCACCCACGATATCGGCGAGGCCTTCAAGCTCGGCACCCGCGTGCTGGTTTTCGACAAGGTGCGCCACGATCCGCAGTTCCCGTCGGCTTACGGCGCGACGATCACCTACGATCTGAGGCTTGACCGCAAGACCCGGGCTTCCTCTCATCACTTGGCCAAGGTGGCCGCGATGGTCGGGACGACCCGGCCAGAAACAGCAATGGCGACGACGGCGTCGTAACGGAGAGTTTGAATGTCCAGAAATATCCCCGAACGCAGCCACCGCCGGGCAGGGCTCGTCGCCCGGGCGGCCCGGGAGCGTTTTCACCACCCCGATTTCGACGCCCGCGGCACGCAGGGCTGGAAGTCGATCGAGGCCGAGGGCAAGCTGCCGGAAAGCGGCTGGCGCAAGGAGCAGCAATGGGCGCTCGACATGGGCCTGCCGGGATCGGAGTCGATCGTCGACAAGTCGATCCCGACATTCGCGCGCGGCGAGCTGCCGCATTTCGCCGGCATCAACACCTTTCTCAAGGCGCCCTATGTCGAGAACGTCCGCGATGTCGGCAAATATGATGCTGCCGTAATCGGCATTCCTTTCGACAGCGGCACCACCTACCGGCCGGGAACCCGCTTCGGGCCGCAAGGCATTCGCCGCATCTCGGCGCTGTACACGCCGTACAACTATGAGCTCGGCGTCGATTTGCGCGAGCAGATGACGCTGTGCGACGCCGGCGACGTCTTCACCATTCCCGCCAACCTCGAAAAGAGTTTTGATCAGATCACCAAGGGCGTCAGCCATGTCGCTTCGTCCGGCGCGCTGCCGATCATGCTGGGCGGCGACCATTCGATCGGCTTCCCTTGCGTGCGCGGCATCGCCGACGTGACCTCGAAGCGCATCGGCATCATCCATTTCGACCGCCATATCGACATCCAGGAAAAGGATCTCGACGAGCGCATGCACACCACGCCCTGGTACTGGGCGACGAACCTGCCGAACGTCTCGGCGACCAACCTCGTGCAGCTCGGCATCGGCGGCTGGCAGGTCCCCCGCTACGGCGTCGCCGAGGCGAGGAAGCGCGGCACCAACGTGCTGACCATTGCCGACATCGAGCAGATGGGCCTTGAGAAGGCGGCGGAAATCGCGCTCGAACTCGCATGGAAGGACACCGACGCCGTCTACATCTCCTTCGACGTCGACAGCCTCGATTGCGGTTTCGTGCCCGGCACCGGCTGGCCTGAGCCGGGCGGCTTCCTGCCGCGCGAGGCGCTCAAGCTGCTTGGGCTGGTGACGGCGCCTGGCATTTGCGGCTTGGAGGTGGTCGAGGTTTCGCCGCCCTACGACACGTCGGACATCACCGCGCTGTTCGGCGTGCGCGTCGTCGTCGAGGCGCTTGGCTCGATGGTCGCCCACGGCAATCTCGGCAAGCACAAATCGATCATCGACAAACCGGTGAGTTTCTGACCATGCACGACGATCATCACCACCACAATCATGGCCACGACGACGGCCACCATCATCACGGGCCGAACGGTCATCATGACCATCCGCACGCCCCCGGCCACAATGGGCCCGCCGGCAAGCCGCTGCAATGGCAGACGCCGCATCTGCCGGACCACACTCACGAGCCGCCGGTCGATCCAGCGACGGTCGACCTCGATCTTGTCGAAACCGCCTTCCTCGAAGGCTTTGCGCGGGCGCCGGACCCATCCAGCTTTCTGCGCCTGGCCGGCATACCCTTTGTCGGCGAGATGGCGGACGGCGTGCGGCTTCATCTGCTTCGCGTCGAGACCGAGGATCTGGTCGATGTCGGCGCGGTCATGCCGCTCGTCGGCGGCAGCGGCGTCGCCTATCACCCGTTGCCGGCGCGCCTGACATCGCACCGCCGCCGCCTCGCTTTCATCTATCACGATGGCAATGAGCAAAAGCCGCTCGGCTTCGCCGCGGCGCGCGCCCTTGCAGACCGTTCCGCCGCTTCGCAATTCACCGTTTCCGGGCACTGAAACCGGAACCCGTCACTCTCATCGAACAGGTACAATCATGAAACCATTTGCAAGACTTGGCATCCTTTCAGCTCTCGCCGCCCTCACACCGTCGCTGGCGTTTGCCCATAGCGGCGGCGCTCACGTCCACGGCTTTTTCGCCGGCCTCGAACATCCGCTGTTCGGCATGGATCATCTGCTCGCAATGGTTGCAGTCGGCATGATCGGCGCCCGTTCCGGCGGGCGCAGTATTGTCCTTGTGCCGCTGTTCTTTGTCTCGGCCATGGTCGCTGGAGCCTTGCTCGGCATGGCCGGCATCGGCCTGCCTTCGCTTGAAACCGGCATCGCGCTGTCGCTTGTGGTCTTCGGCGCCATGGTCGGCCTCGCCAGGCCGCTGCCGCTGGCCGCCGCGGCGGCACTGGCGGCCCTGTTCGGCCTCTTTCACGGCAACGCCCACGGCCTTGAGAGTCCCGAGAGCGCCGGCGGCATCGCCTACGCCGCTGGCTTCATGCTCGCCACGTCGATGCTGCATGCGATCGGCATTCTGTCCGCTGTCAAGCTGGCTCGTTGGCCGACGACGGTCCGCACCGCGGGGTTCGCCACCTCGCTGGTTGGAATGGCCATGGCGGCCCAAAGTTTCTGAGTGAGGCGATCAAGCGCAGGCAAACAGAACTGGAAAGCAGATGAGCCAGAAATTGTCGACGAGGCTGCGGCGCATCCGCGATTGGCTGCACCAGATCCTGAAGATCCGTGCCGAGCGGCTTTGAGGGGCGCGGTTATCGCGTCCCTGCGGTCTGCATGAGCGTCAGAACTCGAGCGCCTGCCTGAGTGCCGGACCGCTCCTGACGCGCAGATCGAGGTCGGCCTCGATATGGTCGATGTGATGCAGCATCAGCGCGCTGGCGCGTTCGGAATTGCCATTTTCCAGCGCCTCCAGGATATTCATGTGCTCGCTATGGCCGCAGCTCGAGACGCCCGAGCGGCCATAGAGCGCGATCACCAGCGATGACCGCGCCACCAGTTCTTCCATGAAGCGCTGGAGGATGGCGTTTCCGGCAACCGAAGCCAGCAGCAGGTGAAAATCGCCCGAAGCCTTGATTTCTGAGCGTCTTGCATTTGGTCCGCGCTCGGCAATGAAGCGGCCCTCTTCATCGAGCTGCGCCTTGAAGGCAGCGACATGGTCCGCCGTCATCCGCCCGGCTGCGGCAGTCGCTATGCCGGGCTCGATCAGCCGGCGCGAGGCGAAGACCTGACGCGCTTCCTCCGGCGACGGGTTGGCGACGAAGGCGCCACGATTGCGCTCGGTCCGCACCAGGCCTTCGAAGGTGAGCATCTGCAGCGCCGCGCGCGCCACGGTGCGGCTTACATCGAATAAAGTGCCGACCTCGCCTTCCGACAGCTTGGTTCCGGGCGCCAGCCGGCGGTCGACGATCGCGTCGCGCAACTGGTCGCGGATCGCCTGGGCGCGATCCTCGTTGGCACTGTCGGCAGCAGGGAAAGTCTGGTCGGCTATATTCATGATGGTGGTCCCTGCGCCTTTCTACCCTGAATCGGGTCGCTTGCACGAGGGGCAAAGTGAATACGATGCCGGAAAAGATTGCATACGATTTCTGCGAGAATCGCTGGCGATCGCCTATAATTTGTGCATTCTCAGGCATGCCGTTTCGAGGGGCAGCCGGAGGCAATTCTGATTGCCCCAAGGAATCAATCGTTTGAGGCCGATTTAGGGCAACTGGCATGCATGATGCTTTGCTTAAGTTGATTTAGAGAGGAAGCCGGATGTCCAAAGCCGCCGAAATCGACATCGTGTCCGTTTCGAAGATCTATGGCGCAACGACCGCCGTCGAAGACATCAGCTTGAAAATCCCCGCGGGAACCTATTGCTGCCTGCTCGGGCCGTCCGGCTGCGGCAAAACCTCGACGCTGCGCATGATTGCCGGGCACGAAAGCATATCGAGCGGCGACGTGCGTCTCGGCAGCACGGTGGTCACCGACCTGCCGCCGGCCAGGCGCGGCACCGCCATGATGTTCCAGTCCTACGCGCTGTTTCCGCATCTCGACCTGATCGACAATGTTGCGTTCAGCCTCAAGATGAAGGGCGTCGGCAAGCAAGAGCGCCGCGCCAGGGCGCTCGATATGCTGAAGCTGATGCAGATGGAGGGCTACGCCGGCCGCCGGCCGGCGCAGCTTTCGGGCGGACAGCAGCAACGCGTCGCTCTGGCCCGCGCGCTGATCACCGACCCCGAGGCGCTGCTGCTCGACGAGCCGCTATCGGCGCTCGATCCATTCCTGAAGATTCGCATGCGGGCGGAACTGAAGAAGCTGCAGACGTCGCTCGGCATCACTTTCGTCCACGTCACCCACAGCCAGGAGGAGGCGATGGCGCTCGCCGACCTGATCGTGGTCATGAATGACGGCCGCATCGAGCAGGCGGCCCATCCACGCATCGTCTTCGAGCGGCCGGCCACTGCGTTCGTCGCCCGTTTCATGGGCGATCACAACGTCGTCTCCGGCCGCGTCAGCGGCAGCCGCGACGGCATGGTTGTCTTCGATGTGCCGGGTGGCGCCTCGCTTGCGGCCAGCGGGCAGGGCAGGGCGATCGGCGAGCCGATCGATATCGCCATTCGCACCGACCACGTGCGGATCGGCGACCCGCCGGCCACGGGGCTCGGCTTCACCGGCATCGCCTCCAATATCGAGTATCGCGGCTCGACCGTAAAACTCTCGGTCAATGGCGTCGGCATTGAGGACTTTACCGTCATCGTCGACGACACCAGCTTCTTCGCCAAGCCGGTCGCCGTCGGCGACGCGGTGCCGATCGCCTGGGACGCCGAGGACGCGATTGTCCTTGGCCGTCTCGATTCCTGAACCAGAACCACCAATCAAAACAGGGGAACTGACATGACCAACACCACCGACAAGAAGACAGGAATTTCCCGCCGCTCGCTGCTCAAGACCGGTGCTGCCGCCGTCGGTCTTGCCGCCGGTTCGGGTGCCATCACCGGGTTCCCGACGATCTGGGCGCAGAACCCGATCACGCTCCGCCAGTTCGGCACCGGCGTGTCGAACCTCAACGCCATTGCCGACAAGTGCAAGGCCGACCTCGGCATCACCCTGGAGATGACCGCGACCGATTCCGACGCCGCCGCCCAGCGCGCGGTGACCCAGCCGGACAGCTACGACATCGCCGACATCGAATACTGGATCGCCAAGAAGGTCTATCCGTCCGGCGTGATGCAGCCGATGGATGTCAAGAAGCTGAAATATTACGACAAGATCGTACCGCTGTTCATCACCGGCAAGCTGACGCCCGACAGTGTCATCGCCCAGGGCACCGCGCCGCATACCGTCGGTTTCGTCGAGGCGCAGGACGCCAAGACCTTCGCCAAGCAGCCGACGCAGTGGATGACGATGGTTCCGACCATCTACAATGCCGATACGCTCGGCATCCGCCCCGATCTTGTCGGCCGCGACATCACCACCTGGGCCGACATCATGGATCCGGCCTTCAAGGGCAAGGCAGCCATCCTCAACATCCCGTCGATCGGCATCATGGATGCGGCGATGATCATGGAAGCCATGGGCAACATCAAATATGCCGACAAGGGCAACATGACCAAGGAGGAGATCGACAAGACGATCGACTTCCTGATCAAGGCCAAGCAGGACGGCCAGTTCCGGGCGTTCTGGAAATCGTTTGACGAGAGCGTCAATTTGATGGCTTCGGGCGAAGTGGTCATCCAGTCGATGTGGTCGCCGGCCGTCGCTGCGGTCCGCTCCAAGGGCATCGCCTGTAAATACCAGCCGCTCAAGGAAGGCTATCGCTCGTGGGGCGGCGGCCTTGGCCTGGCGGCGCACCTCAAGGGCGCCGAACTCGACGCCGCCTACGAGTACATCAACTGGTACCTGTCCGGCTGGGTCGGCGCCTACCTCAACCGCCAGGGCTATTACTCGGCCGCCATGGACACGGCCAAGCAGTTCATGTCCGAGGACGAATGGGGCTACTGGGTCGACGGCAAGCCGGCCAAGGGCGATATCATGGCGCCGGACGGCAAGATCATGGAGAAGGCAGGCGCGGTGCGTGACGGCGGCTCCTTCGTCGAGCGCATGGGCAAGGTCGCCTGCTGGAACTCGGTCATGGACGAGGACCGCTACATGGTGAGGCGCTGGAACGAATTCATCGCGGCTTGATGCAAGGCAGGCAATAACTGAGATGTTGGGTTCCTGCGCGCCCCCCTCTGTCCTGCCGGACATCTCCCCCACTTGGGGGGAGATTGGCAGCTTCGCTGGCCCCCCTTCTTGCGATGTTGGAGATTGGCGAAAGCAGCGGCGACGGCCGATCTCCCCCCAAGTGGGGGAGATGCCAAGTTTTGGCAAAGAGGGCAGGACAGAGGGGGGCGCGAAGGATCACAGCTTGCCACATTATCGGCCCTCCGCGACACCCCAGGGCTGTTCCGGATGACTGTGGCTCTCGACCAGCCTGTAGCCGCCGCCAAACCCGCCAGGCGCGGCCGGTTCTCGATCAACGTCGTCCCCTACCTCCAGGCGGCGCCGCTGGCGCTTATCCTCGGCGCGTTCCTTTTGCTGCCGATCCTGATGATCGCCGTGGTCTCCTTCTGGGATTACGATTTCGCGGCGATGTACCCGGATTTCCTGACCACCAACTACGCCGACACGCTCGGCTCCTGGGTCACCTGGAAAACCTATCTGAACACGCTGAAATACGCCGGTATCGTCTGGGCGCTGACGCTGTTCATCGGCTTCTGGGTCGCCTATTTCCTCGCCTTCCATATCAGGACCACCGCCATGCAGATGGTGCTGTTCCTGGTCTGCACCGTGCCGTTCCTGACCTCCAACATCATCCGCATGATCTCGTGGATTCCGGTGCTTGGCCGGAATGGGCTGGTCAACTCGACGCTGGTTGAGATCGGGCTGATCCCGAAGCCGATCGAATGGCTGCTCTATTCCGAATTCGCCGTGGTGCTGGCCATGGTGCATCTTTACACGCTGTTCATGGTGACGCCGATCTTCAACACGCTGATGCGCATCGACAAGTCGCTGATCGAGGCGGCGCGTGATGCCGGCGCCTCCGGCTGGCAGGTCCTGTGGAACGTCATCATCCCGCTCGCCAAGCCCGGCATGGCGATCGGCACCATCTTCGTCGTCACGCTGGTGATGGCCGATTTTTCGACGGTGCAGGTGATGTCCGGCGGACAGAGCGCCTCCGTCGCGCTGATGATGAAGAACCAGATGTCGCTGCTGCAATATCCGGCGGCGGCCGCCAACGCTGTCGTGCTGCTGGTGCTGGTGCTGCTGATGGTCGCCGGCATCCTGCGCATCGTCGACATCCGCAAGGAGCTGTGACGTGAGCCACGACAAGCGCACCTTCGAATTCTACGTGCTGGCGGCCTTCTTCGCCCTTTTCGTGCTGTTCCTCTACGGCCCGCTTTCGGCGATCCTGATCCTCTCCTTCCAGGGTGAGAATGGCGGGCTGACATTCCCGCTGAACGGCGTTTCGCTGCACTGGTTCGCCAATCTGTTCGAGCGCCAGGCGGTCGGCGATTTCGGCGGCAGCTTCAAGCGCTCCTTCATCCTCGGCCTGATGGTGATGATCGTCACCGTTGTCGTGTCGCTGCTCGCCGGTCTGGCCTTCCGGCAAAAATTTCGCGGCGCCACCGCTCTGTTCTATCTGGCCGTCGCCAGCCTGGTCGTGCCGTCGATCATCATCTCACTCGGCATCGGCGTCGTCTTCCAGCAGATCGGCTTTCGTCCCGCCTGGTACACGTCTGGCTTCGGGGCGCATCTGACCTGGACCTTGCCTTTCGGCGTGCTGATCATGTTCGCCGTCTTCAACCGGTTCTCGCCGGCCTATGAGGAGGCCGCGCGGGACTTGGGCGCGACCTCCTGGCAGACCTTCGCGCATGTCGTCCTGCCGATGATCGCGCCCAGCCTGATCGGCGTCGGCCTGTTCGGCTTCACCCTGTCCTATGACGAGTTCGCCCGCACGCTGATGACCTCGGGCACCTTCAACACGCTGCCGCTCGAAATCTACGGCATGACGACGAATGTGACGACGCCCGTGCTCTATGCGCTAGGCACCGTGACGACGGTATTTTCCTTCCTGGTGATCCTGCTGACGCTCGGCGCAATCGCCTACGTCGGCGGCCGTCGGCCGCGAGCTTGAGAGAACCGCAGTGCAGATCCTCGTCGTCAATCCGAACACCACCGCCAGCATGACCGAAACCATTGCAGCAGCGGCGCGGCTCGTGGCCGCCGCCGGAACGGACATCGTCGCCGTCACCTCATCGATGGGACCTGTGTCGATCGAAGGCTATTACGACGAGGCGCTTGCCGTGCCTGGCTTGCTGGTCGAGATCGCCGCCGGCGAACGCACCGGCGCGCAGGCCGCAATCGTCGCCTGTTTCGACGACACCGGCCTCGATGCCGCGCGCGCCATGGCCAACATTCCGGTCATCGGCATCTGCGAGGCAGCGCTCAGCACGGCCTCGTTCATCGCCCAGCGCTTCACCGTCGTCACCACGACCGAGCGCTCGCGCGTGCCGGTCGAAGCGCTGGTGCAGCGCTATGGCATGGCAGGACGGGCACGCGTGCGCGCTGCAGACATTCCGGTTCTTGCGCTCGAAGACCCAACCTCCGATGCGATCCTGAAGCTGCGCGGCGAGATCGCGCGCGCACTCGAGGAGGATCGCGCCGAGGCCATCGTGCTCGGCTGTGCCGGCATGGCCGATCTCGCCGCCGCGCTGCAGCGGGAGTTCGGAGTTCCGGTTATCGACGGCGTCGGCGCCGCGATCAAGCAGGCCGAGGCCCTGATCGCGCTTGGCCTGTCGACGTCCAAGCGTGGCGCCTATGCAAACCCGTTGGCAAAGCCCTATCTTGGCGCATTGAAGTCCTTCGCCCCCGGACCTGTAGCCGCCGAATGAGCCAATGCGCCGAACGATCAGAACGCTCGCACTTGAAGACGTAAAAATCCTTGTCGATTGGGCGGCAGCGGAAGGCTGGAATCCCGGTCTTGGCGATGCCGTGGCGTTCCATGCGGCGGATCCAGAGGGCTTCATGGGCGCCTTTGTCGATGGCGAGATGGTGGCTGGTATTTCGGCAGTGGCCTATGGCGAGGATTTCGGCTTCATCGGTCTCTACATCTGTCGGCCGGACAGGCGCGGTGAGGGTCATGGCAAGGCGGTCTGGGATGCTGGCATGGCGCGGCTCGGCGACCGCACGATCGGCCTCGATGGTGTCGTCGAACAGCAGGCCAACTACCGCAGCATGGGTTTTGCGCCGGTCTACCGGACGATCCGCTTCGTCGGATCGCCGGATGTTTCGGCAAGCGCCGATAGCGACATTCGTGCCATAGGCCCGGAAGCGAATGTCCTGGACTACGACAGCCGATTCTTTCCCGCTCCGAGGCGATCCTTCCTGGAACATTGGCTGCGCCCGCCGCACATGGCGCTTGCAATCGTCAAGGACGGCGCGATCGAAGGATACGGCGTCGCGCGCCGATGCCGGGACGGCTGCAAGATCGGGCCGCTCTTTGCCAACGGCCTGGACGCGGCAAGCCGCCTGTTCGCGGCGCTCGCCAGCGCCTCGGGACCAGGAAATGTCCATCTCGACGTTCCCGAGACCAGCGGACAATTTGCAGCTCGGCTGACGTCCGCCGGCCTTCAACCCGGCTTCGAGACGGCTCGAATGTACAAGGGCAAAGCGCCGCAGCTCACGCAATCCGGGGTCTTTGCGATCACCACTTTGGAGCTTGGTTGATTGGACGCAGGGTGGCCCTAGTATAGCGGCTTGGCCATGTGCCGGGGCGCCGGCCATTCCGTCGTGATCCCGGGCTGCACCGGCCGCTCGAGATAGGTCGACAGAACCACATAGCTTCGCGTCGAGGTCACGCCGGGCGTTTCGTAAAGCCGCGACAGCAGGCCTTCGAGCGCCCTTGTGTCTTCGGTGCGGACCTTGATCAGCATGCATGTGTCGCCCGCCACCGAATGGATCTCTTCGACTTCGGGGTGCTCGGAAATCGCCATCAGTTCGGGGGTCTTTCCCCAGCCCTTGGTGTCGATGTGCACGAAGGCAAGCAGCGGCTTGCGCACCGCCTTGGGATCGATGATCGCCGCGGTGTTGCGAATAGTGCCGCTGCGCCGAAGCCGCTTCACCCGTTCATGCGCGGCCGGCGGCGACAGGCCGACACGATCACCGAGCTCGGCATAGCTGACCGTGGCGTCATCGACCAGAACGCCTAATATCTTTCGGTCGGTTGCGTCGACATCGCGGGCAGCAGGCCTGTTCTGCAGAATGCCATCTGTTTCTTTATCCATGGTGAAATCCCTTATTGATACAGAATTTAATACGGCGATTATCGTCGTATGACGAACAGTGATCAAGTCGCAACATTGACGGCGAGGCCGCCTATTCCGGCGCTCGCCTATCTGCTCACCGGATGCATTGCGGTGATCGGCTCGAACTCGCTGGTCCTCGGTCCGATAGCACCGGCAGTGGCCGCATCGTTTGCGACGAGCGTGCCGGCCGTCATAATCGCGTCCGCTGCGTTCGGGCTTGGGACGTCGGCAAGCGCCTTGTTCCTGGCCCGCTATATCGATCGGCTCGGCGCCCGCCGCATGCTGCAAGGGGCATTGCTGCTGCTGGCGGTCGCGCTTCTCGCCAGCGCCGCCGCGCCGACGGTGACGATGCTGGTTACGGCCCAGCTTCTCGCCGGCATCGCCGCCGGCGTCGCCATGCCGGCAATCTATGCCAGCGCCGCTGCGATCGCACCGCCTGGCCGCGAAAGCGGGACGATCGGCGTCGTGCTGACCGGCTGGACCCTGAGCATGGTCGCCGGCGTCTCATTGTCGGCGGTGCTTGCCGATCTGGTGCATTGGCGCGCCGTTTTCGCGGCGGTCGCGGTGCTTGCGGCGCTCGCGTTGACCGGCCTTACGCTGACGTCGCTGAGCGATGTCAGGAAAAGCGGCCCGGCGCCGACGCCGCTCGGCGCCTTGGCTGTTCCCGGCATAGTGCCGCTCCTGGTCGCCTGCGGCGCCTTCATGACCGCCTTCTACGGCGTCTATGGCTATCTTGGCGATCATCTTTACAATGGCTTGGGACGGCCGGTCAGCGCCAACGGCTTGGCGGCGCTCGCCTATGGCGCCGGCTTCGGCATGGCGGCACTGCTTGACGGCGTGATCGATCGGCTTGGCGCGCGACGTGTCATGCCGTTCGCCTATCTGCTCATCGCGGCCGTCTATGTCGCGCTCGCCGGGGCAGGCAGTAGTTTCCATCTGACCATCGCGATGGTCGCGGTCTGGGGCCTTGCCAATCATTTCGGGCTGAACGTCCTGGTGATGCGCCTCTCGGCGCTCGATCCTGCGCGGCGCGGCACGATCATGGGCTTGAACAGCGCGGTGACCTATCTCGCGGTGTTTGTCGGCACCACCGCCTTCGGTCCGCTCTATTCCAGCTTTGGTTTTGCGGCATCAGCAGTGGTCGCCGCACTGCTCATGCTGGTTGCCGCTTCGGCGGCGTGGCATTCGCCGCGGCCCGTGTAGTCGCGGAGCCACGCGGCGGCAGAGCTTGCGCTCTCCGCCTTTCCTTCGATAAATGCAAATGAAAGTGCCAGCGTCCGAAGCGCTGTATACAGGTATCCGGCTGTGAGCCGGTCTGGACAAGCGATGAACATGACGCTTGAAACCACCGCCGACCCTTCGCCGAAAGAACTCGCTTTTCTCGGGGAGCGGCTCAGCGCGTTCAACGACAGCGAAGTCGGCCCGGCCAACAGAAAGGTGCTCGCCGTGTTCGTGCGCGATGAGCACCGTGCGGTTGTCGGCGGCATCTCGGGATATACCGCCTGGGGCTGGCTCTATGTGCAATGGCTGTGGGTTGATGAGCGACTGCGCGGCCAGCATATGGCCGGCAGGATGCTGGACGCAGCCGAACAGGAAGCCGTCGCACGCGGCTGTCATGGCGCCTTGATCGACACCTTCAATCCCCAGGCGGTCAAGGCCTATGAGCGTCAGGGGTATCGGCTGTTCGGCGCGCTTCCCGATTTTCCCGTCGGTCGTAGCCGCGTCTTCCTGCAAAAGAAATTGCTGGCTTGATCAGCCGGCAAGGCGCCCGCCATGCATCGGCTGCGGCACGCCGGTGGTGGTCGGGAAGCTGATCGGCAGGCCCCTGAGCACGCGGACCGCAAGGAAGGCAAAGCACTCCGCCTCGACCGCGTCACCCTTCCAGCCGAGTGCCTCCGCCAGCACCGCTTCGACGCCGGCGCGGCTGGCAAGCATGGCCATGATCGTCGGGTTGTGGCGGCCGCCGCCGCTGACCACCAGCCGCTTTGGCCGGTGCGGCAGGAGGTCGAGCGCCTTGCCGACGGCTGCGGCGGTGAAGGCCGTGAGCAGTGCGGCACCATCCTCAGCGTTCATCCCATCCGCCATGGCTGCGCCGAAATCGAACCGGTCCAGCGACTTTGGATAGGGCTTGGCCAGGTAGGGATGCTGCAGGAGCTTGGCCAGCCGGGCTTCGTCGACGGTGCCGGTCCGCGCCAGCGCACCGTCGCGATCCATGTCGCCAAGCCCTTTCGCTCTGATGAAATCGTTCAGCGGCGCGTTGGCCGGTCCGGTGTCGAAAGCGACGACATTGTCCTTGCCGTCCCACCAGGTGATGTTGGCGACGCCGCCGAGATTGAGAACCGCCGTGTCGCCGCTGATATCGGCATCGCGCAGCAGCGCGGCGTGATAGGCGGCCGACAGCGGCGCCCCTTGCCCGCCGGCGCGCATGTCGGCCGAGCGGAAATCATATGCCACTTTGGTTTCCAGAATAGAATGCATCAACTCGCCATCGCCGAGCTGGCGGGTCTGGCCGAGCCGGCCGATTTGCGGGGCCCGATGCAGCACGGTCTGGCCATGGAAGCCGACGACGCCGATATCGGCCATCGTCAGCCCGTGGCTTTCGACCAGGTCCTTGACCGCTGCTGACTGGGCGCGCGTCAGCGCTTCTTCGGCTTCGCGAAAGATCGCCGGTTCGGGTCCGGCAAAATTCCACGCCCTGGCCTGATCCAGCGTCTCCTCCAGCAGGCTGCGGATCGACCTGGGGTAGGGCGCCAGCGTGTAGGTGCCGAAATCCGCGATCCGCTCGCCGTCGGTCTTGATCAGCGCAACATCGATATTGCCGTCCAGCACGGTGCCGGTCATCAGCCCGACGGCCCAGATTGGTTCGCCACGTTTCGCAATCATCACGTGTTAGGCTCCGTTGACGTGATCGCCGACCGATGGGCGAATCTCGATAATCCCGCTGTCGAAATGATGTGTCGGATGGATCCGTTTGGTGAGCAAGGTCCATGCCTTGCCTTTGTCGAAGTCGATCCATCCTGTATACTGGTATACCGGTATCCAGACAGCTTCACGCCGTCTTTTCGCCGATCGCCTTCCGCAAAAACCCTCCCGCATTGTCGAGCGCCTTGCGCGCCTCTTCGATGCCCATCCCGGTGATCGTCACCAGTATCGCCAGCTTGACGTCTTTGCCGGTCTGGTCGAGCGCCCGTCGTGCCTGCTGCGCTGTGCAGCCGGTGGTCTGCATCACGATCCCGACCGCCCTGGCGACGAGCTTTTTGTTGCTGGGATTAAGGTCGACCATCAGGTTCTGATAGCTCTTGCCGATCCGGATCATGCTGGCTGTCGTCAGCATGTTGAGAACCAGCTTTTGCGCGGTTCCCGACTTCAACCGGGTCGAGCCGGCGAGAACCTCGGGGCCGACAAGCGGAGAGATGGCAATGTCGGCAATGTCGGCAATGACTGACCTGGGGTTGCAGGAAAGCGCCACCGTCGTTGCTCCCACCTGCCTTGCATAGGTCAAGCCGCCGATGACGTAGGGTGTGCGGCCGCTGACCGCGATGCCGACCACCACATCGTCGGCGGTCAACTTGATGCCCTGCAGTGCCTTCATGCCTTGTTGCGGATCATCCTCGGCGCCTTCCACAGCCCGCACCAGCGCTTTGGGGCCGCCCGCGATCAGGCCGAGCACCATGTCCTCGGGCACGCCAAATGTCGGCGGACACTCCGAGGCGTCGAGGACCCCCAGCCGGCCGCTCGTGCCGGCGCCCATATAGACAAGCCGCGCGCCTTTTTGAAACGCACTGACGATCCGGTCTACCGCGGCAGCAATTTGCGGAATGACCTTCTCGACGGCGGCCGGAACGCCGCTGTCCTCGTCATTGATCATGCGCAGGATATCGATGGTCGGCAGCAGGTCGATATCCATCGTCCTCGGGTTCCGGTCCTCGGAAACCAACCGCTCCAGCTCCGACATCAACTCCTGTTCGTTCATCAGCCTGCTTTCAAACTTCTTGCCATCGGCAACAAGTAATGTGATGCGGCGCCAAGCGTTGACCAGTACCAGCGGCTGGCATCGATAGGCTCGCCCGCCAAACAAATGTTGACAACATCATCTGTTGTTGGTCAAAGGTCAGCGTGAATTGCGCGGGCCGGGGTGAGGCGATGGACGACCTTGGAGCACAGGAACAGGCAGTGCTGGATCTCATCGCGGCGAACCCTTTCGCCGGCCAGCAGGATATAGCGACCGCGCTCGGCATTGCCCGCTCGACCGTCGCGGCCCACATCGTGCAGCTCGTCAACAAGGGCTACATTCTTGGTCGCGGCTATGTGCTGCCGGCGTCCAAGCGCATGATCTGCATCGGCGGCGCCGTCCTCGACCGCAAGTACCACGCCAAGAAGGATCTGATCTTCGGGACGTCGAACCCGGTCGACGGCTATCGCAGCTTCGGCGGCGTCGCCCGCAACGTCGCCGAGAACCTTGTCCGCCTCGGCGTCGACATAAGCTTCGTTTCGATTGTCGGCGACGACGAGACCGGCCGCTCGCTGGTGCGGCATCTGCGCGATCTTGGCGCCGATGTCAGTCAGGTGATCACCACTACGGAGCGGCCGACGGCGGAATATGCCGCGATCCTCGATCTCAACAACGATCTCGTGCTCGGCATCGCCGACATGGAGATCTTCGATCTGTTTTCGCCAGCCTATCTCGACCGTTTCTGGCCGCATCTGGCTTCGGCGAATTGGGTGTTCATCGACTGCAACCTGCCGGCCGCGACGATCGCAGCGCTGATGTCACGCAAGCAGGGCGCGCGCTTCAAGCTCGCCGTCGACACGGTGTCGTCGCCGAAATCGGCGCGCCTGCCAAAGGACCTGACCGGCATCGATCTTTTGTTCACCAACCATGACGAAGCCAATACGATGCTTGGCATCACCGATGCCGACAAGCGGCTAAAGCCGAAAGAGGCCGCGGCGGCGCTGCGCGCGGCCGGCGCCAGCGAGGTGATCGTGACCATGGGCGCGCACGGATTTGCGGTCGCGACCGAAGGCGGCGTGGCAACGATGCGTTCCGTCCCGGCCCGCGCCGTCGACATCACCGGAGCCGGCGACGCTATGATTGCCGGCACCATGTACAAAGTGCTTTCGGGCGATCCCGTGCTCGACGCAGCGCGCACCGGCGCGCTGCTCGCCACGCTGACCACCGAGAGCGAATCCAGCGTCCATCCCGACCTGTCGCCGCGGTTCCTCAGCGCCGGCATGTACCGCATTCCCGCCTGAAAGCGAGCCGACCCTGAAAGCGAGACGACGATGAAACCTTCCCTTCTCCACCTGAACGACGAAGTCGCGGCAGCACTTCGAGAAGGCCGCGCGGTGGTGGCGCTGGAATCGACGATCATCACCCACGGCATGCCCTATCCGGCCAATCTGGAAACTGCCCGCGGCGTCGAAACGGTGGTGCGCGAGAACGGTGCCGTGCCTGCCACGATCGCGGTGGTCGCCGGCAAGATCAAGGTCGGGCTCGATGACCGTGAACTGGAGCAGCTGGCAGCGGCAAAGGACGTGGTCAAGGCGTCCGGCCGCGACCTCGCCGCCATCATGGTGGGCGGCGGCTCGGCCGGGACGACGGTCTCGGCGACGATGCGGATCGCTGCATTGGCCGGCATCGGTATTTTCGCGACCGGCGGCGTCGGCGGCGTGCATCGCGGCGCCGAAGCCACTTTCGATATCTCGGCCGACCTGACCGAACTCGGCCAGACCGGCACGACCGTCGTCTGCGCCGGCGTGAAATCGATCCTCGACATTGCAAAAACGCTGGAATATCTGGAGACCCAGCGCGTGCCGGTGATTGCTTTTCAGAGCGATGATTTTCCGGCTTTTTATACGCGCTCCAGCGGACTGAAAGCTGATCACCGCCTCGATACACCCGATGACATTGCGCAGGCCATGCTCCTGCACGAGCAGATCGGCTCGGGCACCGGCATCCTCGTCGCCAATCCAATTCCGGAAGTGGATGCGCTCGATCCGGCCTTCATCGACGGCACGATCACGGCAGCGGTGGCGGAAGCCGAAGAACGCGGCATCGGTCGCAAGGAGCTGACGCCGTTCCTGCTCGCCCGCATCAACGAGCTTTCGCAGGGCCGCAGCCTGAAGGCCAACATCGCGCTGGTCCGCAACAACGCCGCGCTCGCTGCCCGCATTGCCGTGGCGCATGCGGGATTGAAGCCCGTGGGCAGATAGACTCAAGCACCCGGCCAGCGCTACCGGCCTTCGATCTCCAGCCTCATTGGGGCGACACGTCACCAATGCTAGTCGCCGGCGCGAGGTCGAAGACCCGCCCGGCATTGAGGATATTGTTCGGATCGAAAGCCGCTTTCAAGCGCCGCATGGTCGCGATCTCGGCATCGCTGCGCACGAGGTGCAACCATTCCTTCTTGTCAAGGCCGATGCCGTGCTCGGCCGAGACGCTGCCGCCGGCCGCCGCCACGCCACGATAGACGATGTCATACGCCGCCGCCGGATCCACGGTGCGCACCTGATAGTGCAGATTGCCATCGCCGAGATGGCCGAAGACGTAGATGTCGGCGTTGCGGTCAACGGCCTGGACCGCAGCTTCCGTTTCCCGCAGGAAAGTGCCTATCCTCGCCAGCGGGATGCTGACATCGACGCCGACCAGGCCTTTTATCGAAAACAGGAACCGATTGGCGTCCTCTCGCACCGCCCACAGCGCGCGGAATTCGCGCGGCGACTGCGACACCACCACGTCGTCGATCACGCCGTCCTCGACCGCCTGCATCAGCACAGCGGCAAAACGTTCGCCGTCGCGGTCGGGCTCCTGGCCCTGTATCTCCACGAGCACATAGACGGGCGAGCCGACGGGCAGCGGCGCCGGCGCGTCCATGCCGGCGACCATGGCGCCGTAGAGCGGCGCGAAATTCACCTCATAGGCCGAGAGCAACGGCCCAAGCTTTTGCCTGAGCAACGTAAGCAGCGCGATCGCCGCGTCGAGTGACGCGAGCGCGCAGAAGGCGTTGATTTCGGTGGCCGGCTTCGGGTGCAGCCGCAGGCAGGCGCGCGTGACCACGCCGAGCGTGCCTTCGCTGCCAATGAAGAGCTGGTTGAGATCATAGCCGGAATTGTCCTTGGGCAAGCCCTTGAGCGACGTCAGGATGCTGCCGTCGGCAAGTACCGCTTCCAGGCCGAGCACCTGCGCGCGGTACATGCCGTAGCGCAGCACGCGGATACCGCCGGCATTGGTGGCGACATTGCCGCCGACCGTGGCCGTGCCGCGCGCGCCGATGTCGACGCCGAACAGCAAGCCGGCCGAATCGGCCGCGTCCTGCACCATCTGCAGTGGTGCGCCGGCCTCGGCGACGATCGTTGCCGCCTCGCGGTCGGGGGTCTCGATCGCCGTCATGCGCTCCAGCGACAGCACTGCTTCGCCGGGCTCGATGCGAGCCGCACCGGCAAGCCCGGTTCGGCCACCCTGGACGACAAGCCTTTGCCCCGCCTCGTTGCACAGGCGCAGTATGTCCGACACCTCGCCGGCCGTGCGCGGACGCAGGACGAACTCCGGCGGCGCGCCGGCTTTGCCGTCGGGGTCCTCCCGGTAACGCGGTCCGGCCTCCTCGGCCGAAACGATTGCTGATCTGTCCAGCCGTTCTTCCAGCCGCGACAGGAGCTCGGCAACCTTCTGTGACATGGGGCTCACTCGTTCGCCCCAGGCGCCTCGGCCTCGGCGCGAACCAGCTTGATGTCGGCTCCCGCGGCCCAGGCGCCGATATCTTCCCGGCGCAATGCCGCCGCCATCATGTCCGGGAACAGATCCGGCGTGCAGGCGAAGACCGGAATGCCAAGTGCGGCGACCGAACCTGCCATTGCCGGATCGTAGCCGGGCCGGCCTTGGTCGGTCAGTGCCAGAAGTACGACGACATTGACGCCGGATCGAACCAGCGCCGCCAGCCGCCGCAGCAACTCCTGTCCATTGCCGCCTTCGTAGAGGTCGGTGATCAGCACCAGATGCGACTTGGTTGGCCGCTCGATACGGTCGGCGCAATAGGCGACGGCCTGGTTGATATCGGTGCCGCCGCCAAGCTGCACGCCGAACAGAACTTCGACGGGATCGCTGAGTTCTTCGGTAAGGTCGACGATGGCCGTATCGAAACAGACGAGCTTGGTGCGCACGACCGGCAGCGAGGCCATCACCGCGGCGAAGATCGAGGCATAGACGACCGAGCTTGCCATCGAGCCGGACTGGTCGACGCAGAGAACGACTTCGTCAAGATCGACCAGCCGGCGCTGCTTGCGCATGAAACCAACCAGCTTCTCCGGCACGATAGTTTTGTGCTCGGGCTGGTAGTGGCGAAGGTTCGCCGAGATGGTGCGCTGCCAGTCGATATCGCGCGCACGCGGACGGTTGGTGCGCTTCGATCGGTCGAGCGCGCCGCGTATCGCCTCGGCGGTCTTCTGCTCCAGCTTCTGCATCAGCTTGGCGACTATGTCGGCGATGATCGTGCGGGCGATGTCGCTGGTCTTGGCCGGCATAACCGAACGCAGCGAAATCAGGTCGGCGACCAGGTTGACGTCCGCCTCGATCGCCTTGAGGAACTCCGGCTCCATCAGCATCTGCTTCAGGTCCAGCCGTTCGAAAGCGTCCTTCTGGACAATCTGAACGACCTGCGCGGGAAAGAAGGAGCGAATGTCGCCCATCCATTGCGCAACGCGCGGTGCCGAGCGGCCAAGCCCGCCACGCCGCTTGCGCGGGTCACTGGCCGCCGCGCTGGCACCATCGCCGTAGAGAGCATCAAGTGCCGCCGAAAGTCGTTTGTCGTCGCTGGAAAGTGCCGCCGACGCCTCGTCATCGGCGCCGATCGCCAGGCGCCAGCGGCGCTCCCCTCCGGCATCGGCCGTGCGTGGGCCGGGCCCGTTCATTTCGCCCTCGTCATCCATTGCCGTTTCCTGCCATGAGCAATGGTCCAAGCCGTTCCAGGTGTCGGCGCCATGCCTCGCCGCCATCCGGCGTCGGCGTCAGGCCAGCCGGCAAGCGCGCGGCGCGGCCGAGAACCGCTTCGATCAGCCGCCGGCGCTCCATGCTGTCCAGATTGGAAAAGACGCGGCGCAGCAACGGCAGGTGCGCGATGAAAGCATCTTCGTCGAGAGATTTGAGCCAGGAATCGACCGCGCCGCGCAGACCTTCGTCATAGATCAGCCGTTGACCGGCTGTACTGAAGAAGCCCTCGAAGAACCCCGCCGCCTCGGCGACTGGCGTGCCCGGCGACAGGCGTCGCCCAAGCAGCCCGGCTGCGGCTTCGGCGGACAGGCGGCCGGCCTCGTAGAGCAGGTGCGCGGCGCATCCGGCCAGCAGCGCCGTCGCCCTTGACCCCTCCAGCACGGCAGCCAGCCCGTTGCGCCATCCGTTCAGCACGTCTTCCCCGGGCTCGACCAGCCTGATCGCCTCGTCGGCCTTGCGCATCGCGCTAGCCAGCGTCGCGGCGGCCTGCTCATCCAGGTCGCGTGCCGCATAGGGAAGCGCGATCGCACCTTCGACGATCAGCCGCTCCATGAGGCCTGAAAGCCGGTTCGTCTCCGTTTTGCGGGCCTCGCCGTAGCGGATGATGTCGGCGAGCGGCGGCACCGAGGCCAGAATCTCCAGGCATTCGCTGCTGCGCGCCGCGCGCGCCTCCAGGGCCGCGAGGCCGGCCGTCGATGCTTCCGACAGGCCTGCCGTGATGGCGCCCTGGACCAGTGCCGCAAGAGTATCGAGGGTTGCTGCGGCTTCGATCATCTGGATCAGGCGGCCGTTGGCAGCCTTTTCGATGGTCGGCCCGTAGATCAGGTTCTCCACCAGGCGAACCGCATATTCCGGCTCCCAGGCCAAAGTCCACCGCTCGCGGAAGGTGCCACGGCTGCGACCGGCGTCCGTCAACTTGCCCCAACGCACACCAAGCACGTTCAGCCGATGCAGCAATGTCGAACGAAACAGCCCGCTGTCGCTTCGCAGGTCGACGGATAGTTCCCGCTCCAGTGCTTCAGGTTTCAGCCGCGCCGCTTTCTGGTTGCGCTGCAGATCCTCGATCAACGGCGCCAACGGCGTGTCGGGTGGAATTTCGCCGACGTCCGCACCTAGAAGCAGCTCGGCCTCGACCAGGGCCCACAGCAACGCTTCGCCATTGAACAGGGCCGCAATTGCGGCGTCGCGCAATTCCTCAAACCCGGGTTTCGGCCGCTCGCGAATCGCGGCGAGCGTGCGGGCGAGCCGCTCCGCTTCGATCAGCGAAGCGGTCGAGACCAGGTGACCCTTCACCCGCAGCACCGCTGCAATCATGGCAAGCCACAAGGTTGCTGCATCGCGCCGGCCGCGCGTGCGCCAGAGATGCTTGCACCAGCCGGGTGCGACGACGCCCGCGCCATAGCCGTAGCCCAGCGCCAGACGCGGTCCCGTCCACGGCGCCCATGTCATGGTGCTCTTGCGCCTTGCAATCCCCTTAAGCAGGGCTTCATCGCTTTTCTGCGGGTGTGTCGCCTGCAGTGCCGGCACATGCCACGCCCCGCAGACGACGGCGATAGGTCCGTCGAATTCCTTGCGCGCCGCGGCGATTTCGAGGCGCATGTGCGCTTCGCGCTGGGCCTCATACTGCGCGATCGAGCCTTCACCATCCCTCAGCGTCATCATCGCGTCGGAGATGGCCGCGAATATGGGGCCTGGTTCCGGATTCTGCTCGATGATGTCCGACCACCAGCTTTCGCCATCCTCATAGCCGGCGGCGCGGGCCAGCGTGCCTATCGGATCACGCCGATGCGGAGCCACATCATCACGCTCGCTTGGTTCCTTCGCTTCGTCAGCATCGACTTTTTCCGCGCCGTCGACCGCCGCTTCCGAGAAGCGCGCCGACGACGGCAGGTCGATGAAGCGCAACGCCGCCTCGTTGTCCACGGCCCAAAGGACCGCCTGATACTCCGGCGAGAACTCGGCGAATGGCCAGAAGCTTGTCGAAGCCGGTTCCTCCTCCGGATAACAAAGCAGTGCTACCGGCGGCTGCATCTCCGGGCGGGCCAGCAACGGCAGTAGCGCGGAGGCATCGATCGGCCCCTCGATCAGCACGGCGACCGGCTGCAAATCTTGCAATGCCTGCACAAGGCTGTCGGCGGAACCCGGCCCGTGATGGCGTATGCCGAAATAGGCGACGTCGCTGTGCCCCATGACGCGTCAGATCGCTGCGTTCAAGGCCGCATAGTAGCCGGCATAGTCAGGCCGCTTCTTGAGCACTGTTTCCAGATATTCCTCAAGCACTGCCTTGTCCTGTACCGGGTCTTTCACGATCGCGCCGACAAGGCTGGCGGCGAGACCTTCGGCGCCGAGCTTGCCGCTGTCGAACCACGCCGCCTGGCTCAGCCCGCCAACCATCGTCGCGATCGCCTCGGCGGTCGACAGCGAGCCCGAGGGCGTCTTCAGCGTCACCTTGCCGTCGGCGGTCGCACCGGACCGCAATTCACGGAAGATGGTCAATACCCGGGCTATCTCTTCGCCGACATTTTTCGGCACCGGCAGGTCGAGCCCGCCGGCCATCTCATCGACCCGTTTGGAGACGATCGCCACCTCTTCAGCCATGTCTTCCGGCAATGGCAGCACCACGACATTGAAGCGACGCTTGAGTGCCGAGGAGAGTTCATTCACACCTTTGTCCCGATTGTTTGCCGTGGCAATGATGTTGAAGCCGCGCTGGGCATAGATCGATGTGTTCAATTCCGGGATCGGCATCATCTTTTCGGAAAGCACGGTGATCAGCGTGTCCTGCACGTCCGAGCCCATGCGCGTCAGTTCCTCGAGGCGGCAGAGCTTGCCGGTCTGCATGGCGCGGTAGAGCGGCGTCGGCACCAATGCTTCCTGGCTCGGGCCCTTTGCCAGAAGTTGTGCATAGTTCCAGCCATAGCGGATCTGGTTCTCGTCGGTGCCGGCCGTGCACTGCACGATCAGCGTCGAGTCGCCCATGATGGCGGCGGCCAGATGTTCCGACACCCAGGACTTGGCCGTTCCGGGAACGCCGAGCAGCAACAGTGCGCGGTCGGTGGCGAGCGTTGCCACCGCGGTCTCCATCAGTCGGCGGCGACCGACATATTTTGGCGTTACCGGCGTGCCGTCACCGGCCTTCCCGCCCAGCAGATAAGTGAGCACAGCTTGTGGCGAGAGGCTCCAGCCGGCAGGCTTTTGCCTGTCGTCACCGCGCGCCAGCGCCTGCAATTCAGAGGCATAGGCCTGCTCGACCGGGAGACGGATGGCAGCGTTCATATGAATTCTCCGGATTGATCATGTGTCGGTTCTAGACTGATGTTCGGCCAGCGCCGCGTTGAGACGCAGGACACTGAGTGATGGGGCTGCGGGCGGCATGCCGGCTGCGACGACCTCGTCGATCAATTTTGCCGCCGTGGTCGCCGTGGCAAGGAAGCCGATCGTTTCCAGTATATCGTCGGCGCCCCGCCGCATGGCGTCGTCGTTTCCCGCAACGGCGGAACGCAGCGCCGCAAGAGCCGACCCATTCGAAAGATCGTCCCATTCCAGCCAGCCAGCATCAATGCCTTCCGCCAGATTGATCGCGTTGAGGTAATTCGCTTGCTTGAGGATCAGCCGGACGAGGGCTCGATTTCTGCGACTGTCCAGGCGCGGCGTGAGGTGCAGTACGAACAGCGCTGGCTTGCCGCCATCGGCGACAAGTGCGTCCGCCATATGCGTTACCGCGGCGTCGCTCCCCGAAGCGGCGACCATTCGTGCGATCAGCATGTCGGCATTGTTGTCGGCGCCGAATTGCCAGGCTCCTATGAATTCGGGTTCGGTAGCACTGAACCGCGCGGCCAGGTCGACCAGATTGCAGGTCTCGAACAATTCGGCGCGACGCTTTTCCTGCGCCGGCGATTTCAACTTCGCCGGCGTGTAGATGCTGCGGCGGCGGATGAAGCCGGATTTGCCTTCGCTGATGAAAGCGGCGAGTTCAGCTGCGGGATCATCCGGTCCGCCATCGTTTGAACGGCCGTGCTCCCCCAGCCTTGCCAGCAGCCGGCCAGCCAGTTCGCGCACCTTGCCGGACCTGTCGGCGGAGAGGCTTTTAAGGAACGGCGCGTCCTCAGGATTCAGGCCGAAGCGCATGAGTTCGATCAGCGCAAGCCTGACCTCGGCGGGCTCGCCCGAAGCCTTGGCCTCGACCAGCAGTCGAGCCGAAGCCGGTCCACTGCGGCGCATCTCTGCCAGCGCGATGCGTCGCGCGGCGGGATAGAACTCATCCCAATTTTCCGCCGTCAGTTTCTCTTGCGGGGCATGTCTCTCCCCCTCCACGCTTGCTTGCCAGTCGATCCAGGGAGCGTAGACGTCCGGACTGTTCTGATCCGACGCGACGGGCATCCAGTCCATCGGATGGAGGACAAAGCCGCGGCTGGCGACAAGCGTCACCACGCGCGTCTTGCGTCTCGCGTCGACGGCATGTTTCAGAGCAGCTCTCAACAGCGGCCGCAACCGCTCCGGCAGCATCGGGAGCGCAAGCCTGGGCAGCGGCGGCCGGCGCCTGAGCGTCTTCGGCGCCGCCGGCCGCAGGGCGACGTCGAGCGCTTGTGCTGCGATTGCCAGGAGCCGGCGCTCCTGCTCGTCGGGACTTGCACCGCCGGCGATCGTCTTCCAGGCGGTCGGAGCCAGATCGAAGGTGGCTCCGCCGGTGATCCAGCAATCGCGCATTGCCGCCAGGCCTGTTTGCTCGCCCTCGTTCACGACAGGTCAAGCCTCCCGAATCCGCTTTGCGCCGCCAGAAGGTCAAGCCGGGCGCCATCCCAGAGCGCTGCCGTGGCCGCAAGGTCGAGGCCGAGCAATGTTTGATTGACAGCGCCGGCGATCGGCAAGGCGATCCCTTGCGGATCATCCGCGGCCTGCCACCAGCCTGTGCCGCGGTCGTCGACCAGGATCGCACCAGGCGGCAGCATGAGAGGACAGTCGGTAATCCAAGGCGCAGCATCCTGATAGGAAGCATGCCCGGCGAGTGGGTCCTTTGCAGTGCCAAAGCTGAAATCAGGCCACGCGCCGGACGTCACTTCACCCATGCGTTCTGCCACCAGTGCGCGAAGCGGCTTGCGTGATGGATAGAAGACCAGCCGGGCATCGAAACGATCGCCCGGTGCAAAAGCGTTGGACCGGCGTCCGGCAGAAGCCGGAAAGTAATCGAGCAGCACGGCAAATTGCGGGGTAGCGCTCTTCAGATCGAGCAGCCAGGTCGAATGGCTGACGAGACCGTCACGGCGGCTCTCGATCTTCTCGCCCAGAACCTCCCAGAAGCTTTCGACCCGTCTTGCATCCGGATTGGCCAGGACCTGTTCGCGGGTTTCAGAGGTCGATACGAGGCGCTTCAGCTCTGGGTCGTCGGGTGCCGACCGCCACGCCTTGGCCAGCAGCACCAGCTTGCCAAGCTCACGGATCGCCGCATCCGGTCTTTCCTCGCTGCGCAGCGCCATCAGCCGCGAAGGGATCTCGTCGATGCGACCGGCAAGCGCGGTTGCCTTCATGTCGACCAGCCGCGCGGCAATCCGGCGGCAACGGTCGCTGCTGCCGTCGACAAACCCGGACAGACCAAGCCGCAACTGATCGGCGATCCATTGATCGAGTTCATCGAGCGCCGCCGACACTGCTTGTCGTGTGTCTTCCGCCCGCTTGCGCTGCGCTGCCTCACGACGCTCCACCGCCGCAACGTCTTCGACGGCGGCGCTCTCGTCCGTCCGGGCAGCCTCATCAATGCTTTTGGCTGCCGCACCTTCTATCGGTTGCGCTGGCGGTGGCGTCGTCTTCCTGCGCCGGCCAAGCCAGTCATTCACCCATTCCGGCGAGGATTCGGCCGCGGCAAAACTGGCTGGCGCGGTAGCGGCAATCCACATCAGCGCCAGCGTGTGCTTGCACGGGAATTTTCGCGACGGGCAGGTGCATTTGTAGCCGTGATCGCCCCTGTCGACCACCACCCGATATGGATTGGAGCCGGAGCCTTGGCATTCGCCCCAGATGAGCGCCTGCTGCTCATTCTTTTCGAGCCGCGGCCAGTTCGATCGTTTGGTCAGCTTGGAGGCGGCGCTCAGCGACGCCTGATCGGGAGCAAGCGCCTCAATGATCTTCAAATCGAATTCCAAGCCGCGCCCCTCGTGACTCGAACCAAACGCCTGTTGCCAGGATAGATAGCCGTTCGTGAAGAATTATTGTAGCTCTCGCAATGTGAAGATTGATACTTCTCTGCCCCTGTATTCGCCTGATCCGCAAGCGAGGTCCACCGCCATTCGGCGGGCAGAGCATTTTCAGCAAAACGGCGTTTGGCGTCGGTCAGCTCAGTTATGCGCTCAGTGAACGGGAGCAGGCTTTAGCGGCCATGCAACTGGTTCGCTTGGAGCGAGCCGTTCAGCCTTTGCCATTCAGGTCGACAGGCATGGCATTTCAGACTGGCACCGCCCTGCACGATGGCGCTCCAGCAGGCCTTTTTTGCCCTCTCATGGTGATTTGAACCACGCAGCGCTTGACTCCTGCGACACCTTGTGAAAAATTTTGCACCAGCTGATAAAAATATCTTAGGGCGGAAATGGTTGGTTTTGGAAACGGCCTCCTGCGCGACGATGAAACCAGTATGGCGACGCGTGCCGCCTGGCTTCATTATGCTGGCGGCCTGACCCAGTCGGAGGTCGCCAAGCGGCTTGGCCTGACCAGCCTCAAGGCGCATCGCCTCATCACCAAGGCCAATCAGGAAGGGCTGGTCAAAGTCTATATCGACGGCGAAGTGTCGGAATGCGTCGCGCTTGAAGACGATTTGTCCAGCCGCTACGGCCTCGACTATTGCGAGGTCGTTCCCGACTTCGATGGCGAAGACTTGCCGCTCAAGGCGCTCGGCATCGCCGGCGCGCAATTTCTCAAGCGTGAGATCGAACGCGGCGAGGATACGCTGATCGGTGTCGGTCACGGCCGCACGCTGGCCGCCTGCGTCGAATATCTGCCGCGCATATCTGCCGAAAAGACCCGCTTCGTCTCACTGCTTGGCGGCCTGACGCGCAAGTTCTCGGCCAATCCGCACGACGTCATTCACCGTCTGGCCGAACGGACCGGCGCCGAAGCCTATGTTATGCCGGTGCCGATGTTCGCCAACACGGTCGAGGATCGAACCGTGCTGCTCGGGCAGAAGGGCATCAGCGAGGTTTTCGATCTCGGCAAGGCCGCCGACCTGCTCATCGCCGGCATCGGCACCGCCGAGCGCGAGGCGTCGCTGGTCGCCACAGGCATGATCGAGAAGGGCGAAATGGAGGAGATCCGCCGCAACGGCGGTGTCGGCGAACTGCTCGGCCATTTCTTCGATGACGCTGGAAAGGCGGTCGAGACGACGCTTTCCAACCGGGCGCTGGCGCTGGCGCGCGAAGACATCAGCAATCGCAGGATTGTCGCCGTTGCCGGCGGCAAGGTGAAGGTTCGTGCCATCAAATCGGTGTTGGAGGGCCGCTATCTCAAGGGCCTGGTCACCGATGAGCGGACGGCGCGAAAACTCGTGGAGCAGACGCCGGTCGGGTAGCCGGCAGCCATTCGATTGAAACTACCCTGTGGAGGAGAAGACAAATGCATGAGAAAGAAAAAGACCTGATCGACGCGTTCCTGCGCGGACAAGTCGATCGTCGTGGGCTGATCAAGGGCCTTGGCGCAATGGGCCTTGCCGCCGGCACGGCCGGAACGCTGCTCAATCTGGGGCAGACCCGTGCACTGGCGGCAGATTTCGACTGGCAGGCGCACAGGGGCAAGACCATCAAGCTCTTGCTCAACAAGCATCCTTACGCCGATGCGATGATCGCCAACCTCGAAAACTTCAAGAAGTTGACCGGCATGGAAGTCATCTATGACGTGTTTCCCGAAGACGTCTATTTCGACAAGGTCACCGCTGCGCTGTCGGCCAGCTCGCCCGAATACGATGCCTTCATGACCGGCGCCTACATGACCTGGACTTACGGCCCGGCCGGCTGGATCACCGACCTCAACGAGTGGATCAAGGATCCGACCAAGACCAACGTGAACTATGCCTGGGACGACTTCCTGCCCGGCGTCAGGAAGTCCTGCGCCTGGAACGGCCAGCCCGGCGGCGTGCTCGGTTCCGACGACGCCAAGCAGTGGTGCATTCCGTGGGGCTTCGAACAGAACAACATCACCTACAACAAGGGCATGTTCGACAAGGTCGGGGTCAGCGTTCCCGGCAATATGGACGAGATGGTCGCCACGGCGGCCAAGCTCACCAAGGATGTCGGTGGTGGCGTCTACGGCGTCGGCGTGCGCGGCTCGCGCTCCTGGGCGACGATCCATCCCGGCTTCCTCTCGGCTTACGCCAACTTTGACCAGAAGGACCTGAACGTCTCGGCCGACGGCAAATTGTCGGCCGCGATGAACACCGCCGAATCCAAGGCCTTCCACAAGCAGTGGGTCCAGATGATCCAGGAGAGCGGCCCCAAGGACTGGTCGACCTACACCTGGTATCAGGTCGGCACCGATCTCGGCGCCGGCGCCTCGGCAATGATTTTCGACGCCGACATCCTCGGCTACTTCATGAATGGCGGCGACAACAAGATGGCCGGCAAGCTCGCCTTCTCGGCCTTCAAGGCCAATCCCGCCGCCAAGGCGCCGACGCCCAACATCTGGATCTGGTCGCTGTCGATGTCCAATTTCTCCAAGGACAAGGACGCCACCTGGTACTTCATGCAGTGGGCATCCGGGCCCGAGCATGCACTGTTCGGTGCGACCAAGATGGACTTCGTCAATCCGGTGCGCCAGTCGGTCTGGAACGACCAGATGTTCCGCGAGAAGCTGAACAAGAGCTATCCGGGCTATGTCGAGATGTTCGACGTCTCGGCGCCCGGCGCCAGCATCAAGTTCACCCCGCAGCCGCTGTTCTTCGATCTGACCACCGAATGGGCGGCGACGCTGCAGAAGATGGTGGCCAAGGAAGTGCCGATCGATGAAGGCCTCGACATGCTGGCCACCAGCGTCGACGGCCAGCTCAAGGAAGCCGGGCTCGGCTGAGTCCTGGCGGCCGGCCGGCCCGCTGCTGCGGGCCAGCCGGCCATTCCACTGCGAAGCGGCGCCTGGAGCATCGGACCCAAAAGTGGAAACCGGTTTTGGGAAAATCCGATGCTCAAACAACGGCGGTGCCGCCACTCGCCCAACCGGCCGCCTAGCTCCCTGGGCGGCCGGCAGGACGAAGCAACAGAGATGACGGGTGAGCCACGATGACTGCGGCGACAATGCAAAGAAACAGGCCTTCCGGCTTCAGGATCAGCAAGAAAGTGCTGCCCTATGTGCTCAGCCTGCCGGCCCTGCTCGTCTGCATCGGCATCCTGATCCCGTTCTTCACATCGGTCGTCTATTCGTTCCAGCGCTACAGGCTGAGCCAGCCCTGGGCGCGGCAGTTCAACTGGGGCGACAACTACATCTCCTTTTTCACCGACCCGAGGTTCTGGAACACGCTGGAGATATCGCTGCTCTATGCCGGCATCACCGTGCTGCTCGAACTGCTTCTCGGTCTCGGCATCGCCATGCTGCTGCAGAAGCGCTCGACGCTGAACAATTTCATCTCGATCATGCTGTTGATGCCGCTGATGACGGCGCCGGCGCTTGCCGCGCTGATGTGGAAGCTGATGACCAATCCCGGCTTTGGCGTGCTGAGCTATCTCGCCAGCCTGATCGGATTGCAGGATTTCCGCTGGGCCTCGTCGCCGTCGACTGCGCTTTTCACGGTGGTCCTTGTCGATATCTGGGTCTACACGCCCTTCATCATGATCCTGCTGCTTGCCGGCCTGCGCAGCCTGCCGACGCAGCCCTTCGAGGCGGCGGCACTTGACGGCGTGCCGCGGAGTTTCGTGTTCTTCCGCATCACCTTGCCGATGCTGACGCCCTACATCCTGACGGCGACGCTGTTTCGCCTGCTGGATTCCATCCAGCAGTTCGACATCATCTATGCCATGACCCAGGGCGGTCCGGGCGACACGCTGACCGTCTTCCAGGTCGAGGCCTACCTCAACTTCTTCCAGTCGACCAATGTCGGCCGCTCGGCGGCGCTGATGATCATCCTGTGGGCGATCACCTATTTCCTCTCAAACATCTTCATCAAGAACTGGCTGCGGCTGCGCGAACGCGCCCGCGGCCAGGCATAGGAGGCCGGGATGGAACACACCTCGCTTCTCGAACGCATCCTGCGTGGCATAGCGCTGACGCTGGTCGTTGTCTTCTTCATGTTCCCGATCGTCTGGATCCTCATGATGTCGTTCCAGACCAACGAGACTATCCTGCGGATTCCGCCGCAGCTTGTCTTCAAGCCGACGCTGGCCAACTACACCGCGCTGATCACCGGGAAGCTGACCACGGCGGCCGGCACGCTCGACATCGCCTTCATGCGTAACCTGTGGAATTCGGTGTTCCTGTCGGTCACCTCGGTCGCCGTCGCGCTGCTGCTCGGCGTTCCCGCCGCTTACGCCTTTGCCCGGCATAAGTTCCGCGGCTCGGAGGACATTGCCTTCACGCTGCTGTCGTTCCGGTTCGCGCCGGCGCTGCTGGTGCTCCTGCCGCTGACCCTCTATTTCCAGAAGCTTGGACTGGCCAACACCTATATCGGGCTGATCTGGGTCTATCAGCTGATCTGCCTGCCGCTGATCCTGTGGATCGTGCGCGGCTATTTCGAGGACATCCCGGCCGACATCGAATACGCCTATCGCATCGCCGGCCATTCCTGGTTCGCCACCTTCCGCAAGATCGCGCTGCCGCTTGCCGGCCCCGGCATCGCGGCTGCCGGCCTGCTCGCCTTCATCTTCGCCTGGAACAATTTCATCTTCGCGCTCGTGCTCGCTTCGGCCGACAAGCAGCCGGTGACGGTCGGCGCGCTGGCCTTCATCACCTCCTCCGGCATCCAGTATGGCCAGATCTCGGCGGCGATCGTGCTGTCGATCACCCCGACGCTGGCGCTTGCCCTCTATGCGCAGCGCTATCTCGTCGAAGGCCTGTCGCTCGGCGCGGTGAAAGGATAGCTCCGATGGCCAGCCTCGAACTGCGAAATGTCGTCAAGCGCTACAAGAGCCAGACTGTGCTCGACAATCTGTCGCTGAGCGTCGCCGACGGCGAAACCCTGGTCCTGTTCGGACCGTCCGGCGCCGGCAAGACGGTGCTGCTGCGGCTCGTCGCCGGCGTCATCGACCCTGATGAGGGAAAGATCTTCATCGGCGGCGAGGACATGACCGATCTTGACGCCGAGTTCCGCGGCGTCGGCATGGCATTCCAGAATTTCGCGCTGTTTCCGCACATGACCGCCTTCGACAACATCGCCACGCCGCTGCAGGCCAAGCGATCGTCGCAAGGTGCGATGAAGGCGGGCGTCGAGAGCGTCGCCAAGCTGCTGAAGATCGGCCACGTGCTCAGCCATAAGCCACGGGCGCTGTCCAACGGCCAGAAGCAGCGCACCGCGCTCGCCCGCGCTCTGGTCGGCTCGCCGCCGGTGCTGCTGCTCGACGACCCGCTGCGCAACGTCGATGCCAAACTGCGCTTCGAAATGCGGCTCGAACTGCCGAGGCTGCTGGCCGATCGCGGCGCGACCGTCGTCTACGTCACCCAGGATTATAAGGAGGCGATGGCGCTCGGCGACCGCATCGCGGTGATGTCGCAAGGCGTCATCAAGCAGCTCGGCACGCCCGAGCAGATCTATCGCGAGCCGGCCAACATCGAGATCGCGCGGCTGTTCGGCGATCCGACAATCAACCTGCTCGACGTCAAGCCGTCGCGCGATGCCAAGGGCATCTATGTCGGCCTGTCGAATGTCCAGGTCCACCTGACCGGCGCCTATGACGCGACGGTCGGCCGCGATTGCGTGATCGGCTTGCGGCCCGAAGCGCTGCGCTTCGTCGACGAAGGAACACCCGCTGCCATTCCGGTGACCGTCGAGGCGGAGACGCCGCTCAACGAAAAGATCGTCACGCTGGTGCGGACCGTGCGCGGCCGCGAAATACTGGTCTCCCGGCCGGCCGGAACACCGGGTCAAACCGAGGGCAGGGCCAATATCGCAGTCGACGGCAAAAGCGCCCTGCTGTTCGATCGTGCCAGTGGCGACCGTATCGGCTCGAAAAACGTCGTCAATTTGCGCAGCGGAGAAGCGGCATGAGTCAGAGCGCACTCACCATTTCCGGCGTCGACAAATTCTACGGCCCGATCGACCGAGGTGTGCACGCTGTCCAGAATCTGACGATGGAAATCGACAAAGGCGAGATCGTCGCACTCCTCGGCTCGTCCGGTTGCGGCAAGACCTCGACATTGCGCATGATCGCCGGCTTCGAAGAGGTCTCGCGCGGCACCATCTCGGTTGCCGGCCGCAAGGTGCATGCGCTGCCGCCGGTCAAGCGCAATGTGGCGATGGCGTTCGAGGGCTATTCGCTGTATCCGCCGCTGACCGTGCGCGAGAACATTGCGTTTGCGCTGAAGGCGGCCAGGCTGCCGAAAAGTCAGGTCGACGCGAAAGTTGCCAGCATCGCCAAGCTGCTCGAGATCGAGGACATTCTTGAACGCTATCCGAGTTCCATCTCCGGCGGCCAGCAGCAGCGCGCCAGCCTCGGCCGGGCGCTGATCCGCGAGGCCGACCTGCATCTGCTGGACGAACCGATGGGCCAGCTCGAGCCGCAGCTTCGCGCGGTGCTGCGCGGCCGCATCAAGCACTTCATCAAGGAGCGCGGCTTGACCGCGATCCTGGTCACCCACGACCAGACCGAGGCCAATGCATTGGCCGACCGGATCGCGGTGATGGAAGGCGGCGTGCTGCAGCAGTTCGATACGCCCGATATGCTCAAGCAGCGGCCGGCCAACCTGTTCACCGGCACCTTCGTCGGCGAGCCGCCGATGAATGTCTTCGAGGCCTATGTCGGCACGGCTGCCGACAAGATCAATCTGCGACTGCCCGACGGGCTTTCACTCGACTATGACAAGGACGCGTTCAGCGGCTCGGTTCGCGACGAATTGCTCAAACGCGAGCGGGTCGTCATCGGTATCAGGCCCTATGCGGTTCGCCGCTCGAAGGACGGCGTGCCGGCGACGGTTTCGGCCAACCAATGGCTCGGCGACCAGACCCATATCGCCGCGGATTTCGCCGGCGGCTCGCTGGTCCTGGTCGAACATGACCGGACCCGGCTGGAGCTTGGCGCGCCGATCAACATCAGCATCGATCCGAAAAACCTGCACGTCTTCGATCAATCCAGCGGCATGGCCATTTCGCACGGCATGGAGCTTGCCTGATGCGGGATGTGCTGATCGGCATAGACGCCGGCACGTCTGTCATCAAGTCTGTCGCCTTCGACACGGCGGGCCGGCAACTCGCGGCTGCGGCGGTGCCGAACCGGTACGAGACCTTGCCGGGCGGCGGCGCCGAGCAGGATATGGCGCGCACTTGGGCCGATACCACGACCACATTGCGCCAGCTTGCCGACATGGTGCCGGACCTTGCCAGCCGCACCATTGCGATCGCCGTGACCGGGCAGGGCGACGGCACCTGGCTGATCGACAAGGACGGTGAGCCGGTCGCCAAGGGCTGGCTGTGGCTCGACGCGCGCGCTGCCGCCATCGTCGAGGAGATCCGCGCGCGGCCCGATGATCAGCTTCGCTTCGAAAAGACCGGCAGCGGGCTCGCCGCCTGCCAGCAGGGACCGCAGCTTGCCTTCATGAAGCGCAACGCGCCTGACAGGCTTGCTGGCGCCGCGACGGCATTCCATTGCAAGGACTGGCTTTATTTCAAGCTGACCGGCGAACGCGCCACCGATCCGTCCGAGGGCACCTTCACCTTTGGCGACTTCCGCACCCGCGGCTATTGCGACGAGGTGCTTGAGGTGCTCGGCGTCGCCGATCTCAGGCATCTGCTGCCGCCGATCGTCGACGGCACCAGGCATAGCGCCGGCCTGTCGGCGGCGGCTGCCGAAGCGACCGGGCTGCTTTCCGGTTCGCCGGTGGTGCTGGCCTATGTCGACGTCGCCTGCACCGCGCTCGGCGCCGGCCTGCTCGACCGCGAGCGCAAGCCCGGCTGCTCCATCATCGGCTCCACCGGCATGCATATGCGGCTTGCGCAGACGCCGGACGAGGTGCTGCTCAACGAGGCCAGGACCGGTTATACGATGACGATGCCGGTGCCCGGCGTCTTTGCGCAGATGCAGTCGAACATGGCAGCGACACTCAACATCGATTGGGTCCTTAGCCTCGCATCCGGTATTCTCGCCTCGCAAGGCATCACCCGCAGCAATGGCGAGATGATCGCGCTGGTCGACGAATGGATATCGTCATCTGAACCGGCCTCGCTGCTCTATCAGCCCTATGTGTCGGAGGCCGGCGAGCGCGGGCCGTTCGTCGATGCCAACGCCAGGGCCGGTTTCGTCGGCATTTCGTCGCGGCACGGTTATGCCGATATGGTCCGCGCTGTTTTTGAGGGGCTGGCATTCGCGTCGCGCGATTGCTACGCCGCCATGGGACCGCTGCCGAGCGAAATTCGGCTGACCGGCGGCGCCGCCAGAAGCCCGGCTCTGCGCAAGATCCTGGGCGCTGCCGTCGGCGCCGATATTCGCACCAGCCAACGCGAGGAAGCCGGTGCGGCGGGCGCCGCGATGATCGCTGCGGTCTGCGTCGGCCGATACAGGTCGATGGACGAATGCGTCGGCGAATGGGTCACGCCGCTGCTTGGCGCGGCGGAACCGAGCGACCGAAAACTTGCAGCGATCTATGAGCGGGCGGTTCCGTCCTACACATTGGCGCATGAGGCGCTGCGGCCGGTCTGGCGATCGATGGCCGCATCCAGGGCAAACTGAGAAGTCGAGCATGCGTAAGAAGATTGCAATCGTAGGCGACCGCTTCATGCTTCCCAAGGTTTTTCGCGAGAAAATCGAGGAAGCCTGCGGCGACAATCTCGACATTCGCACTCTTGAGGCGGCCTGGCCCGACGAGCCGATGGAATTCGGCAATGCGGCGCTCGGCCTGGACAAGGTGAAGGAGTATTTTGGCGATCCGGACGAGGTGGTCGATTTCATTGGCGACGCCGAGATCTTCGTCACCCAGCTAGCGCCGCTCTCCGAGACCATGATGCAGCGTCTGCCTGCGCTGAAGCTGGTTGCGGTCTCGCGCGGCGGCCCGATCAACATCGACATGGCTGCCGCCAAGGCCCACGGCATCACCGTCGTCAATGTGCCCGGCCGCAATGCAAGTGCTGTGGCCGAGTTCACCATCGGTGCGATCCTTGCCGAGACGCGGCTGATCCGGGTCGGGCACGAAGCATTGCGCAAGGGGGAATGGCGCGGCGATCTCTACCGCGCCGACCGCACCGGCCGCGAGCTCAACGAAATGTCCGTCGGCGTCATCGGCTATGGCAATATCGGCACCAAGGTTGTCCGCCTGCTGCGCGCCTTCGGCTGCCGCATCCTGGTCACCGATCCCTATGTGCAATTGAGCGTCGAAGACCGCAATGCCGGCGTCGAACTGGTCGCGTTGGACGAGCTTCTGTCCCGCTCCGACGTGATCACGCTTCATCCCCGGGTGACCGAGGAAACCCGAGGCCTGATCAACAAGGACACCATCGCCCGGATGAAGCCGGGGGTGATTTTCGTCAACACCGCGCGCGGGCCGCTGGTCGACTACGACGCGCTCTACGATGCGCTGGTCTCTGGCCATATCGGCAGCGCCATGCTGGAGACCTTTGCGGTCGAGCCGGTGCCTGCCGACTGGCCGCTGCTGCAGCTTTTGAATGTCACCTTGACGCCGCATATCGCCGGCGCGTCGGTGCGCACGGTGACCTATGCGGCCGAGCAGGCGGCCGAAGAGGTGCGCCGCTTCATCGTCGGGCTCCCACCGGTCAACCCGTGCTGAAGGTCGCGGCAGCCATGAAACGCAATCCAGGCATAGAGGATCCGGCGAGATGAGCGGCGCCACTGAAATCGTCGATCTGTTCGTCATCGGCGGTGGCGTCAATGGCGCCGGCATCGCGCGCGACGCAGTCGGCCGCGGGCTTTCCGTCATCCTGTGCGAAAAAGACGATCTCGCCGAAGGCACCAGTTCGCGATCGGGAAAGCTCGTCCATGGCGGCCTGCGCTATCTCGAATACTACGAATTCCGGCTGGTGCGCGAGGCGCTGATCGAACGCGAAGTGCTGCTTGAATCGGCGCCGCACATCATCTGGCCGATGCGCTTCGTGCTGCCGCACAGCCCGGACGACCGGCCGGCCTGGTTGGTCCGGCTCGGCCTGTTCCTCTACGATCATCTCGGCGGCCGCAAGCGGCTGCCGGGCACCCGCACGCTCAACCTGCGCACCGCGCCCGAAGGCGCACCGATCAAGGATGCGTTCAAGCGCGGTTTCGAATATTCCGATTGCTGGGTCGACGACGCCCGTCTCGTCATCATCAATGCGCTCGACGCTGCGGAACGGGGAGCCAAGATCTTCACCCGGACCGCCTGCACCGCCGCCCGCCGTGAAAACGACCTGTGGTCGGTCGAGATGCGCGACAGCCGATCCGGCGTCAGGACCACGGTTCGGGCGCGTGCGCTGATCAACGCCGCCGGTCCCTGGGTCAACGACATCATCAACCGCGTGGCCGGCCAGAACTCCAAGCGGAATGTCCGGCTGGTCAAGGGCAGCCACATCGTCGTGCCGAAATTCTGGGAAGGGCGGCAGGCCTATCTCATCCAGAACAGCGACAAGCGCGTGATCTTCATCAATCCCTACCAGAACGACCTGGCCCTGATCGGCACCACCGATATTCCCTATGATGGGCGGCCGGAAGACGTAGCGGCGGATGCCAGCGAGGTCGACTACCTGATCAAGGTGGTCAACCGCTACTTTAAGCGCGGGCTTGCGCGCGATGATGTCATCTACTCGTTCTCGGGCGTCAGGCCGCTCTATGACGACAACGCCGACAATCCGAGCGCGGTGACGCGCGACTATATTTTCGAACTCGACGCCTCAGTCGGGCAGGCGCCGCTGCTCTCCGTCTTCGGCGGCAAGATCACCACCTTCCGCAAGCTGGCCGAACATGCGCTGGACCGGATCGCCCCGTTCTTTCCGAAAATGGGCAAGCCATGGACGTCGAAAGGCTACCTGCCGGGCGGCGATATCGCCAACGCCGATTTCGAGCAGTTTCTCGGCGATGTCGGCCGCGAATATCCCTGGATGCCGGCATCGCTGGTCAAGCACTACGGCCGGCTCTACGGCACCAGGACGCGCGTTCTCGTCGGTGCGTCCAGGTCGCTCACCGAACTGGGGCGGTGCTTCGGCAAGGATTTTTTCGAACGCGAGGCGAGTTATTTGTTCGAGCATGAATGGGCGCTGACCGCTGCTGATATTCTCGAACGGCGCACCAAGCACGGCCTGCATCTGTCCGCCGCGGAAAGAGCCGCCTTCGAGGACTGGTGCGTTGGCCGACTGGTGAGGGCAGGCTGATGACTTTTACGCTTTCCCTCAACACCAATCCGCTGGTCAACCGTTTTGCCGAACCGGACGATCTGATCGACGCGATCGCCTACGACATCGGCATCCGGGACGTGCAGCTCACGCATGAATTCGTCAATCCCGGCTGGCCGGCGGCGACGATCTCGAAATTCGTCCGCCTGTTCCGCACGGCGCTCGACCGCACCGGCGTGCGCGTGACGTCGGGCATGACCGGCCCCTACGGGCGGCTCAACCATTTTGGCCATCCCGACGCCGACGTGCGCCGCTACTATGTCGATTGGTTCAAGACCTTTTCCGACATTTCGGCTGAGCTCGGCGCCAGCGGCATGGGCACGCAGTTCGCGATCTTCACGCACAGGGATTTCGACGATCCCGAGCGTCGCGCGCGGCTTTTCGAGATCGCGCTGGAATGCTGGCGCGAGGTCGCCGAGCACGCCAAGGCGGCCGGATTAACCTATCTGTTCTGGGAGCCGATGTCGGTCGGCCGCGAATTCGGCCACACGATCGAGAGCTGCCGGGCCCTGCACAACCAGATCGAAGCGGCCGGCATGGCCATCCCGTTGAAGATGATGGTCGATATCGACCATGGCGACGTCACCTCGAGCAACCCGGCCGACATCGACCCCTATGCCTGGGCCGAAGCCTTTCCCAGGGTATCGCCGATCATCCACGTCAAGCAGTCGTCGATGAACAAGGGCGGCCATTGGCCATTCATCGCCGCCCACAACAAGGACGGCCGCATCACCCCGGAAAAATTTTTGGAGACGGTTCGGCGCGGCGGCGGCGTCGACAACGAGATCTGCCTCGAACTGTCGTTCCGCGAACGCGAGCCGGTCGACCACCAGGTCGTCGCCATGATCCGCGAGTCGGTCGACTACTGGGCGCCGTTTATCGAGACCGGCAGGGCGGCACTCTTGCCACGAGCAGGATAGATGAACAGGAGCCGATGCGGCTCCTGTTCAGAACCAGAATACGTCAGCCGAATTTCGGGTCGAGACTGCCCGACTTGTAGCGCTTGGCCATTTCCGAGACCGACAGTGGCTTGATCTTGGGGGCGTTGCCGGCGGTGCCGAACTGCTCGAAGCGCTCTTTGCACAGCTTCCTCATGGCGGCCATTGCCGGCGTCAGATATTTGCGCGGGTCGAACTCGCTCGGGTTCTCGGTCAGCACCTTGCGGATCGCGCCGGTCAGCGCCATGCGGTTGTCGGTGTCGATGTTGATCTTGCGCACGCCGTGCTTGATGCCGCGCTGGATCTCCTCGACCGGCACACCCCATGTCGGCTTCATCTGGCCGCCATATTTGTTGATGATCTCCTGCAGCTCTTCCGGCACCGAGGATGAGCCGTGCATGACTAGGTGCATGTTCGGCAGGCGGCGGTGGATCTCCTCGATCACGTTCATGGCGAGCACCGCGCCGTCCGGCTTGCGCGAGAACTTGTAGGCGCCGTGGCTGGTGCCCATGGCGACGGCCAGCGCATCGACATGCGTGTCCTTGACGAACTGCACCGCCTGCTCCGGATCGGTCAGCAGCTGGTCGTGGCTGACGGCACCCTCGACGCCGTGGCCGTCTTCCTGTTCGCCGCCGCCCATCTCCAGGGATCCGAGAACGCCGATCTCGCCTTCCACCGATACGCCGCCCCAATGCGCCATATCGACGACGCGCCGCGTGATGCCGGAATTATAGTCGTAATCGGCCGGCGTCTTGCCGTCCTCCTTCAGCGATCCGTCCATCATCACCGAGGTGAAGCCGTGCTGAATCGCGGTCACGCAGGTGGCTTCGTTGTTGGCATGGTCGAGATGCATGCAGACCGGGATATCGGGATGGATCTCGACCAGCGCGTCGATCAGCTTGGCCAGCACGACGTCGTTGGCATAGGCGCGGGCGCCGCGGCTCGCCTGCAGGATGACAGGCGATTTGGTGTCCTCGGCCGCCTCCATGATGGCAAGGCCCTGTTCCATATTGTTCATGTTGAAGGCAGGCACGCCATAGCCGTGTTCGGCGGCATGGTCGAGCAATTGTCTCAATGTGATGCGAGCCACCCAATAGTCTCCCGTATTTGGTTCAAGCCTATGATTGCGAGCTGTCCGATCGTCATTCAGCCCATTGATGCTTCTGGCCGGATTTCCGGAGAACCGCAACCTTTGGCCAAGGCGCCGGGAGCAATTCTTGTTACAAGACAGCAATCAGAAGCGAATAATATCCCAAGGAAATGTAACATCATCACAAAAGATTGGGTGACTATGCGATTTCCTCTGTTATAATGGCTTTGGCTCGCCGTTTCCGCCACCGCGGATTCGCAGCGGACCGGGATCAGGAAACAGGCTGGACAATCTGGACGATGAAGAGCGACGGCCGGCGGCAAGGCATCATGGATTTTTTGATGGACACCGGCACGGCCAGTGTCGATGACCTTGCCTCGCGCTTCGGCGTGTCGAAGATGACGGTCCATCGCGACCTCGACGAGCTCGAGGAAAGCGGCTTCCTGCGCAAGATACGCGGCGGCGCCTCGATCCAGCCGAGCGGCCTGTTCGAAAGTGATTTCCGCTACCGTCAGAAGCAGGCCGCCGAGGAGAAGCAGCGCTTGGCGGTTGCCGCCGTGTCTGTCATCGAACCGGGCCAAACGGTGATCATCGACGACGGCTCGACGGCGGGCGGCATTGCGCGCCACCTTGCGGATCTGCGCCCGCTGACGGTGATCTCCAACAATCTGGCCGTGATACAGGATCTGGCCGGCGTTGCCGGCATCACCCTGATCGCGCTCGGCGGCCAGTACAGCAAGAAATTCCACGGTTTCTTCGGCCTGCTTGCCGAGGACACGCTGAGATCGTTGCGCGCCGATGTCGCCTTCCTGTCGTCGTCCGCCATCCACGGCGTTTCCGCCTTCCACCAGGACCAGGAAGTGGTCCATACCAAGCGGTTGATGATGGCCGCGGCCGCCCGCAAATATCTGCTGGTCGATCACGGCAAGTTCGGCCGCACGGCCCTGCATTTCCTGACCGATCTCAAGGCGTTCGACGCCGTCTTCACCGGTCGAGAACTGGGACCGCAGATGCGCGAGGCGCTGGATGGCGCCGGTGTCTCGCTAACACTGGTCGAGAAGGACTAGACCATGATCCCGAAAAGTGGGAACCGGTTTTCGGAAAAAGATCATGGTCAAAGAAGAAGATAGAGCCCCATCCCGCCTCGCAGGATGGAACAGGCTCTAGAAGGAGGACGCGTGGCTTATTGGGTCGGCACAAGCTGGAAAATGAACAAGACGCTTGCGGAAGCGACTGACTTTGCCAGGGCGCTGGCTGGGTTCGTCCCGGGTTTCGACGATCGTATCCAGCCCTTCGTCATCCTGCCCTTCACGGCGGTCCGCGAGGTCAAGAAAGCGCTGGCATCGACGCGGATCAAGGTCGGTGCCCAGAACATGCACTGGGCCGACGCCGGCGCCTGGACCGGCGAGATCTCGCCGGTGATGCTGACGGATTGCGGGCTCGACCTCGTCGAGCTCGGCCATAGCGAACGGCGCGAGCATTTCGGCGAGACCGACAATACGGTTGGTCTCAAGACCGCAGCGGCGGTGAAGCACGGGTTGGTGCCGCTCATTTGCGTCGGCGAGACATTGGCGCAACGCAACAGCAGCCAGGCCGATGCGGTGCTGGCCTTGCAGGTGCGCGGCGCGCTGCAATACCTCGAAGGCCAGGCAAAGGCGGCGACGATCCTGTTTGCTTACGAACCGGTCTGGGCGATCGGCGACAAGGGCATTCCGGCAAGTGCCGACTACGCCGACAGGCAGCAGGCGCTGATCAAGAAGATCGCCGGCGATCTTCTGCCGGCCATACCGCCGGTGCTTTATGGCGGCAGCGTCAATCCGCAAAATGCCGCCGAGCTGATCGGCCAGCCTCATATCGACGGGCTGTTCATCGGCCGCTCCGCCTGGCAGGCGGAAGGCTATATCGACATCCTCGAACGCGCCTCGGCGGCGATCTGAAGCAATCGAACAGGAAAGGACAAAAAAAATGAAAATTGCCATTGGGGCCGACAGCGCCGGCAAGCCGCTGCTCGACGTCATTGCCGCTCACCTGGCCACCAAACCCGGCCTCACCGTCAGCGACCTCAGCCAGGCCGGCTACTATGCCGACCTCTCGCAGAAGCTCGCCCAGACCATCCTTGACGGCGAGAACGATCGCGGCATCCTGTTTTGCGGCACCGGCATCGGCGTTTCCATCTCCGCAAACAAGGTGCCCGGCATTCGCGCCGCACTCACCCACGACACCTATTCGGCGGAGCGCGCGGCCAAATCCAACAATGCCCAGATCATCACCATGGGCGCCCGCGTCATCGGCCCGGAACTGGCCAAGTCGATCGTCGATGCCTGGCTCGCATCGGAGTTCGACGAAAACGGGCCATCGGCCGGCAATGTCCAGGCGATCGACAGGCTCGACGCGGCGAAGCTGGGCTAACCCAGGCTTTTTCGCATCGCGCCGATAACGGTAACCGCCGACGCCGCGCCGGGATCGATGTGTCCGAGCGATCGCTCGCCCAGCCGCGAGGAGCGGCCCTTCGCGGCGATCATATCCTTGGTCGCCTCGGCGCCCCGTTCGGCTGCTTGAAGGGCGGCTGCCAGGCTTTCGGACACAGTTTTGCCTGAGGCATGGGCAGCGGCCGCGGCTTGCGCCGCTGGCAGCCAGGCGTCGACCATCGTCTTCTCGCCGATCTCCGCCTTGCCGCGATCCTGGATGCCTTGCGCCATCGCCTGCAACAGGGCGATGAAATCGGCGCCCGCCAAGGTCGCCTTGCCCTTGACGGCAGCCGCGCCACGCATGAAGGCCGTCGCGTAGAGCGGGCCCGACGAGGCGCCGACGGCGTTAAGGAATGACTTCGCCGCAGTGTTGAGGAGAACAGTCGGCTCGGTCGCCGAAAGCTCCAGCGGCGCCAGCGCATCGCGCACCGCGCCAAAGCCGAGCGCCATGGCGATGCCGTGGTCGGCGTCGCCAATGACGCCGTCGAGCTGACAGAGCCTGTCCTTGTCGGCTTCGATCGCCACCGCGATCGCATCGAACATTCTTTTCAGATCGGCTGCGTCGATGGATGTCATGGATGCGCCTTCAGCCGGCGCGGAACATGGCGCAGTCGCAAGGATGATCGAGCATCGTCTGCAATTCGGCGTCGAGATGCATCAGCGTCACCGAGGCGCCGGCCATTTCGAGCGAGGTGCAATAATTGCCGACCCAGGTCGCGTGAACTGACACGCCGATGTCATCGAGCCGCTGCTTGACGCGCCGGTTCATGATGTAGAGCTCCATCAGCGGCGTCGAGCCGAGCGAATTGACGAGCACGGCGACTTTGTCGCCACGCGCCGGCGCCATCTCGGCGAAGATCTTGTCCAGCATCTCGTCGGTGATCTCGTCGGCTGTTTTCAGTTTTCCGCGTGCGATGCCTGGCTCGCCATGAATGCCCATGCCGATCTCCATCTCGTCCGGCCCGATTTCGAAATTCGGCCGGCGGGTCTGCGGCAGCGAGCAGGGCGACAGCGCCACGCCCATGGTGAAGGTGTGATCGTTGGCCTTCCTGGCGATGCGCTCGCACTCATCGAATGACAGCATCCGGTCGCAGGCGGCACCAGCGGCCTTGAAGATGAAGAAATTGCCGGCAACGCCGCGCCGCTTTTGCCTCTGGTCACGCGGCGCCGATGCCACGTCGTCGGTGGTCAGCACGGTGCGCACCTCGATGTCATCCATCGCCGCCATCTCTGCGGCCATGTCGAAGTTCATCACGTCGCCGGCATAGTTGCCGTACATGAACAGCACGCCGGCGCCGCCGCTGGCCGCCTTGGCGCATCCGAGGATCGGGTCCGGCGGCGGCGACGCAAAGACGTTGCCTATTGCCGCCGCGTCGGCCAGCCCCTTGCCGACGAAGCCGAGGAATGTCGGCTCGTGGCCGGAGCCGCCGCCGATGACGAGGCCGACCTTGCCCTGGCGAGGCCCATCGCGGGCGATAATCGAGCGTGGGCTGCCCTCCGCGCTTTTGAGGTGGCGGGGATGCGCGGCCAGAATGCCATCCAGCATCTCGTCGACAGTGCGGTTGCCGTCGTTGATGATCTTCTTGGTCTGCACCGGCAGCCTCCCGATTTCGGCAATTTCGCAGATAGTACAGCGTGTTACCGGAATTTCCACCCGGGACGGACATTTCACGCGGCAATATGTTCCGGCGCGGCCAGGACCTGCACGCAGGGATTGGCTGCCTCTTTGCCCTTGACCTTGAAGTGCTCGAAGAAGATGCGGTGGCAGGAACTGACAACTTGCCGCGTCAAATGGCGATCACCGGCAAGGCAGGCAGCAGCTTGTCCAGGGTGATGGGAAAGTCACGCACCCGCACGCCGGTCGCGTTGTAGATGGCGTTGGCGACAGCTGCCCCCGCACCGCAGACGCCGAGTTCACCGATCCCCTTCGCGCCGAATGGATTGGCCTTGTCGTCATGTTCCTCGAGGAAGACCACCTCCATCTCGGGGACGTCGCCGTTGATCGGGACGTGATACTCGGCAAGATCGTGATTGACGAAGTGGCCGTAGCGCCGGTCGAGCACTGTCTGCTCCATCAGCGCCGCACCGATTCCCCAAGTCATGCCGCCGATGATTTGCGAGCGCGCGGTCTTGGGGTTGAGGATACGGCCAGCGCCCATCACCGCCAGCATCCGGCGCATGCGGATCTCACCGGTATCGCAATCGACGGCGACCTCGGCGAAATGCGCGCCATTGGAATGCTGCGAGTAAGCCTTGTATGACTGGGTGGCAGCGCCGGCGGCCACGGAACCCTCGGCCTCGAACCCTCCGGGAGCGATCCGTCGGACGAGGTCGGCCAGGCTTGCCGAACGCTGGCCGACGCTGACCTCGCCGTCGGCAAAGCTCGCCTCGGTGGCATTGGCGCCGCGCAATGGCGAGGCTTCGCTCGACTGCGCCGCCTCCAAAATCCGTTCCTTGAGGGCGTTGCAGGCGTTATACAGCGCCGACCCTGCGCTTGCCGCGCCCCAGGACCCGCCGGAGCCGGCGGTCCGCGGGAAACGGCTGTCGCCAAGCTCCACTTTGATCGACGAGATCGGCAAGCCGAGGCTGTCCGCGGCGATCTGGGTCAGGATCGTATAAGTGCCGGTCCCGATATCGGTCATGTCGAGCCGCGCTGTCACCCGACCGTCGCGGTCGATCGCGACCCGCGCCGTTGCCGCGCCGATGTAGTTCGGACGGATCGCCGCCGCCATGCCGCAGCCGATGAGCTTGCGGCCCTCTCGGGCGCGGCCCGGCGTCGGGTTTCTCCGCTCCCAACCGAAACGGCGGGCGCCTTCCTTCATGCAGGCGACGAGGTTGCGGGTGGAGAACGGCACGCCGCGCTCGGGATCCTGTGCCGGTTCATTGCGGATCCTGAGCTCGATCGGGTCCAGTCCGAGCCGCTCGGCGAGTTCATCCATAGCGCATTCGAAGGCCAGCATGCCGGGCGCTTCGCCGGGCGAGCGCATCCATTCGCCGCGGTTGATATCCAGCGGAACCAGGCGATGGCGGGTGACACGGTTCGGCGCCGCATAGAGCGAGCGGGCAAAAACTGCCGTTTGCTCGCAGTACTCCTCGAAGCTGGACGTTGCCGACCAGACGTCGTGCGCGATCCCGGTGAGCCGCCCGTCGGTGTCCGCGCCGAGACGTACCTGTTGGATCATCTCTGCGCGATGACCGGCATTGGCGAACATCTGTTGTCGCGTCAGCGCGATCTTGACGGGACGCTGCAGGACCTGCGCAGCAAGCGCGGCCAGGATCGTATCGGCATGGGCAATCAGCTTGGAGCCGAAGCCGCCGCCGATGAACGGGCTCACGATGCGCACGCGCTCGGGCGGGATGCCAAGCGTACTGGCGACCCCCGCCCGGAAATTCGCCAGGGTTTGCGCCGATGTATGGATCGTCAACTCGTTGCCTGACCAGGCGGCGAGCGTCGCGTGGGGCTCCATCGGATTGTGATGTTCGAAGGGGGTCCGGTAGGTAGCATCGATCTTGACCGGAGCCGCAGCAAAGGCGCCCTCGAAGTCGCCGATCACGCTGTCGGTCTCGAAGCCGGCATTGGTCCGCTTTGGTGCGTAGGCGTCGGCCATATGTCCCGGTAAATCGTAGAGGCCCGGCTCCTCGTCGTAGCGCACTTTGATGAGGCCCGCAGCAGCGCGTGCCGCCTCGAACGTCTCCGCAACGACGAGCGCGACGGGCTCGTCGTAATACCGCACCCGCTCGCTGTTGAGCGCGGGCCGGGCGCGCGTGAAGACCTCCGGCACGGTCGGCGTGACCGCTGGGCCGAAATCCGGCTGGGCCGGCGCATTCCGGTGCGTCATGACCAGCAGCACTGCCGGCGCCCGTTCCGCTTCGGCCGTGTCGATCTCGGCGATGCGCCCCTTGGCGACGGCGGCGCCGAGAATATAGCCATAGGCTGTACCATCCAGTGCATTCTCGTAGGCGTAGGTGGCACCGCCTGTCACCTTGAGCGGACCGTCGATGCGGTCGATCGGGCGCCCGATGACGCCGCTGCGTGTTTTGGAAGGACGGTTCTCGCGGGTCTTCGTCTCTGTCATCGTGTCACCTCACGCACTTTCGACGGCAGCAGCGAGCGTGTGCCGCATCGTCCGTTTCGCCAGCGGGATCTTGAAATCATTGCCGCCGTGCCCGACGGCTCCGGCGAGCGCGGCTTCGGCCGCATCGGTAAAGGCGCCGTCGGACGCCGCCGCTCCTGCGAGCATGTGCTCCGCCTCAGTCGCGCGCCAGGGCTTGGCTGCCACGCCGCCAAGGGCGATTCGAGCGCTTCGGATACGATCGCCGCTTTTCTCGACGATTGCCGCCACCGACACCAGCGCGAAGGCGTAGGAGGCACGGTCGCGCACCTTGCGGTAAACCTGCCGGCCGGGCGGCGGCGGCGGCAGGGTGACCGCAGCGATCATCTCGCCGTGGCCGAGCACGGTCTCGACATGCGGCGTCGCCTCGGGCAAGCGATGGAGATCGCCGATCGGCATCGTGCGGGTCTCGCCGCCGGGCGATATGGTCTCGACGCTGGCGTCTAGCCCGGCCATGGCGACCGCCATGTCGGAGGGGTGGACCGCGATGCAGGCTTGGCTGGCGCCGAGTACGGCGTGCATGCGATTGAAGCCCTGCAGCGCCGCGCAACCCGAACCAGGCTCGCGCTTGTTGCAAGGCATGTTGCGGTCGTAAAAATAGGGGCAGCGCGTGCGCTGCAGGAGATTGCCGCTGGTCGAGGCCTTGTTGCGTATCTGTCCGGACGCTCCCGCCAGCAGCGCTTGCGTGAGCATCGGATAGCGCGATCTCACCCGCGGATCGGCGGCAAGATCGCTGTTGCGGACCTGGGCGCCGACCCGAAGCCCGCCTGCCGCCGTCTCCTCGATCCGATCGAGCGGCAGCCGGCTGATGTCGACGAGATGCGCTGGGCGCTCGATCTCGAGCTTCATCAGGTCGAGCAGGTTGGTGCCGCCGCTGATGAACTTGGCGTCCGGCCGCGCCGCGACCGCGGCGCCTGCCTGCTCGGCACTTGCCGCACGTTCATAGGTGAAGGACTGCATTGCTCACGCCCCCTCTGCCGCGTCGCGGATTGCAGCGACGATGTTCGGATAAGCGGCACAACGGCAGATGTTGCCGCTCATCCGCTCGCGGATCTCGGCATCGGTGAGAGCGACGGAAGCCGCTGCCACGTCGGCGCTCGCATGGCTCGGCCAGCCGGCCCTGGCCTCGCCAAGCATAGCGACCGCGGAGCAGATCTGGCCCGGTGTGCAGTAACCGCACTGGAAGCCGTCGCGGGCAACGAAGGCGGCCTGCACCGGATGCAGCCGGTCGCCCTCGGCCAGGCCCTCGACCGTGGTGATCTCGTCGCCTTCATGCATTGCGGCAAGCGTCAGGCAGGAATTGATCCGGCGCCCAACGACGAGCACCGTGCATGCGCCGCACTGGCCGTGGTCGCAGCCTTTCTTCGAGCCGGTGAGGCCGAGATGGTTGCGCAGCGCGTCGAGCAGCGTCGTCCGCGGGTCGAGCTCGACGGCAAAATCCTTCGCGTTGATCCGCAGGGTCATCGGCATCGTTGGCGCCGACGTCGGCGATGCGGCCGCCGCAACGGCGCCGGCCGGCTCCGTGTATACCGGTATACCGGTAGCCAGAAGCACGCCGGTAGCCACCCCGCCCTCCAGAACCGTTCGACGAGTCGGTCCGCTCCTTGTGTCTGTTTTGGCCATGCATGATCTCCCAGTCACAGTTCTTTCACTCATCGACCTTGGAGGTGGGGAGGCGCGCGGCGGCTTTCTTTCAGGAAACCGGCGGCAATGTCAGGATTCCGGAGAAGAATTCACTCGATAGGCCCGAGGCGTCATGCCCCTGAGACGCCGGAACGTCGTGGTGAAGTGACTCTGGCTTGAAAAGCCGAGCCGAAAGGCAATGCTACCGATCGACAAACCCGTTTCGCGCAGCAGTATCTCGGCTCGCCGCACGCGTTCCTCGATCACATAGGCATAGGGTGCAAGCCCGGTCGTCGCCTTGAATCGGCGTGCAAAACTGTCGACGGCCATGCCGGCGACGGCTGCCAACTCGCTTAGCGAAACGTCGGCATTCATATGGGCATCGATGTAAGCCCGAACTCGACCAAGCGCGCGACGGCTGAGACAGCCGTGACGCACTGACGGGTGTTGCTCCCGGTTCAGGGTGGCCACGCGGAGGCTGACCAGGGCGACCAGATGCTCGATATAGGCAGTGTCCGGCTTGTGGCCGAGTGCCATCTCGTCGCGAAGCGAACTCAGCAGCGTGGCGATCACCACGTCTTTCCTGTTCACCAGGATCGGCAGGTCTCTCAGGCGCTCGCAGCCGGGAAGGCTGATATCGGGATCGATCCACAAGGCTGAGTAGGAGAGGTCTACATCGCGATAGAAGCCCTGCCGCTCGGCGCCTGCGGGGACGAAGGTGAGGGCTCCGGGACGGTCCATTCCGTCGTAGAGCGATTTTGCCTCGTGCCGGATAGATGTATGGGAGGTTCCGCCTTCATCAGTCAGCACGATCAGATGATGAGGGGCTGTCCAGCGCAGCTCCGCCTCGCGGCACGCCCATCGCCGATTATCGAAAACGATCGAGGAGCTTCCCCATGACGCGGTTTGCAGGGGCTCCGACTTCTCCTCCTGGCTCCGAACCCGGCCGTCACCAAGCAATGGTCTGAATGACATCGCGGCATCCCGCTGGTTCATTCGCGGAGCCGTGATCCAGCCCCGCTTGAGCGTTTTACGCCGCCCGCCGCTGCGCATCCGGCGCCTTATGTGGGGCAGGCATCGTGCGTTGGTAACCGCGCCGTGTTCAAGAAGTCGTGAGATCAGGCAAATCCAGCGCGCCTGCTGTCAGCCGCCGAGCCCATCGCGGATGGCGCAGAAATAGCGATCGGTTCCGACTTGCCCGCCCTTGAGGGCGATCTCCAGTCCGTCGATCGCCTTGACGCGCGAGTGGGCGACGCAAAGCGGCGAGCCCGGCGAGGCGGGCAGCGGCATCCTGACCGTCAGCGCATCGACGCCCATCTGGCCGAGCGCATGGCTCGACGTATCGCCGCCAGCAATGACCACGCGCTGCAATTCTTGTTCGATCGTCAGCTTGCAAAGAAGTTCGCCGAGGCCGCGGCCAAGCTTGTGGCGGGCGCCTTCCTGCCGGTCGATTTCGGCGCCTCGGTCGGCTGCGGGACCGAGGGCGGTGTAGAGGACGACGCTGCGCCCGGCTTCCAGGCTGGCACGCCCGCTTGCTGCCGCGCGCGAGATCGCATCGCTGGAGGCTTCGGAAACCAGTTCGACAGGGTCCACCTCGACCCCGTCGAAACCGTCCGTCAAAGCATGCCGGATCTGTCGTTCCGTCGTCGGCGAGCAGCTGCCCGAGACCACTGCGATCCGGTCGGCCGCACCTGGCGGCGAAAAGCTGGGCTCGGCACGGACGGTCCGGTTGGCGGCCCATTCGGCCAGCAGCGCATATTCGATGCCCGAAGAGCCGACGACGAAAGTGCCGCCCGGCCGGCGAACCCGCCATATCTCCTTGCCGGCAAGCGCCTGACTTTCCAGGCTGGCGATATCCAAAAGCACGATGTTGGTGCCATCGGCGAGCAAGCGATCGAACGCATCCGATCGGGACGCTGACTGCAGCGTCGCCAGGTCGACCAGTCCCGAGGTGAGGTCCGTCTGGCGCGACAGGTGGATCAGCAGGTCGGATTCATCCATCGGCGTGGTCGGGTGGCGGCTCATCACCGGGTGGCGATCGATGCGGAAATATTTGTCGCGGTAGGCCGCGAACAGATGGCCGAAGGCGGTGTAGCGCTTGAGCTGCGGCGCGCCGACCACCAGCGGCACGCTGTCCTGGCTGAAAACCGAGCGGCCGATCTCGATGGCCCGGCCGATGCTGCCGATCGTCGGGCTGGAATCGAAGGTCGAGCAGACCTTGTAGTGGCAAAACTCGGCGTTCAGGGGCTTCAGCCAGGCGAAGGCGCGCTTGAGATGCAGGTCCATCCACTGCGGCGTCTCGCTGCGGCTGGTGCCGGCCAGGCCGATGGCACGGCAATGCCCGAACTGCGAAAGCAGGGCCTCGTCCGGCTGACGCATGAACAGCACGGTCGGCACGCCGCCGAGCTCGAGCGCCTCCATGACGTCGGTCGAGCCGGTGAGGTCATCGCCATAATAGCTCAGAAGCAGGCTTTGCATGGCGTCAGGCCGCTTTGCCGTCGCCGAATTTCTCGATCGACCGCGCCAGTTCCGGGTGGCTCAGGGCGAAGTCCGCCAACGGTATGCCATCGACGGCCGCCTGCCAGGCTTGCTGCACGGCGCGCACGCCGGCACCCGGTCCGTCAGGATGGCTGACGATGCCGCCGCCGCAGAGATAGAGAAGATCGACCGTTCGGCCGGTTCGCCGGTAGGTTTCGGGGGCTTGTCCACCCCATTGGCCGGAGCCGGCGACCGGCAGCGCGCAATCATCAGGCGAAAAGATCGGCGTGGTCACCGCCTCGAAGGAACTGATGAAGGACCAGTCCGGCTCCCAGTATTTCGAAGCGATGCCGTTGATCTGGAACTGATCGACGCCGAGCAGCCGCCAGAACTGCTGCCAGACCTTGAAATCCATGCCGAGGCCGGGGTGACGGGTGAGAATGTCCCAGCCGTTGCGGTGGGCATGGAGCACCAGGCTGGAGCGCTTTCTCAGGTAAGCCATGCCGCCGAAGCCGACGGAATTGATGTTGACCACCGCGCAATTGCCGCCGGCCTTTGCCACCATATCGTGGTTGCGCATCATCTCGTCCGGGTCGGCATGCGAGATGCCGAAGGCATACATCACCTTTTTGCCGGTCTTCTGCTCATGGTCGAGGACGAGCGGCATGATCGCTTTCACCCGTTCCGACAGCGGCGAATAGGCCGGGCTCATCAGCTTCTCGTCGTCCTTGATGAAATCGACGCCGGCGGCGATCAACTCACCGACCATCTCCGCCGTCTCGTGCGGCCGAAGCCCAAGCGCCGGCTTGACGATCGTTCCGATGATCGGGCGATCCCTGACGCCGGTCAGCCGGCTGCTGCCGGCGACACCGAATTGCGGACCCGGGTGCGCGCCCCGGTATTCCTCAGGCAGCTTCATGTCGACGATGCGGATGCCGGACAGACCCTTGATCGAAAAGGCGCCGCCGATGGCGATGGTCATCAATGCCGAAAGATCGGTGCCGATGGCATCAAGAGGAAATGCGATGTCGACATCCGCGCGCTTGAAGGGCCCGTCGCCGGCTTCGGGAAGCGACGGGCGATCGGCGTCCGGCAGATGCCTAATCGCCAGGACGCGCGCCGCCACCCGCGCCTTGAGCTCTTCGGTCTCGCCGGCCAGCGCGACGAAGGTTCCCGTCGACTGGTCGCTGGCGATCTTGGCCGCCAGCGCCTCGATGCTGCCTAGGGTTTCGATCCGATAGGTGAGGGTGATCATAGTCCGAAAAAAGTTTCCTGATCCTGGAAATCTGGTATAATGAGTACATAAGTATTGCAAGCGATATCCTGCTCGGCCGAGCATTCCGGGATTCGTCATGACGATGCTAAACAGACACCGATCAAGGGAGTGATTCGCGACGATGAACCGTTCGGAGCCGATCGTCCGGCGCAAACTTTCCGACGAAGTATTTTTGCGACTGAAGCGCTTGATCACCAGCGGCGAATTGCAGCCGGGCGACGACATGCCGTCGGAGCGCGAGCTGATGGAGCGCTTCGCGGTCGGCAGGCCGGCGATCCGCGAGGCAATGCAGGCGTTGAGCAATATGGGCCTTGTCGCGATCTCGCATGGCGAGCGGGCGAAAGTGCTTCAGCTGACCGCCAAGTCGATCATCAAGCAGGTCGACGGCGCCGCCAAGATCATCCTGTCGTCGTCGAAGGACACGCTGGAGCACCTCAAGAGCGCGCGCATCTTCTTCGAGCGCGGCATGGTCAGGGAAGCCGCCGAAAAGGCCGCCGCCGAGGACGTGCAGCGGTTGCGGGCAACGGTTGCCGAACAGCGGAGCTTTCGCGGCGATTCCGAAGCCTTCATATCCGCCGATATGAAGTTTCATACCCAGATCGCGGCGATATCCGGCAACCCGATCTATGTCGCGGTCAGCGAAGCGATGCTTGGCTGGCTGAAGGAATATCACACCGAAATGCTGATCTGGACCGGCAAGGAAAATTTCACGCTGACCGAACACGAAGAGATCATCGGCCGCATCGAGCAGAAGGACGCGGACGGCGCCGAGAAGGCGATGATCAAGCATCTTGAGCGTTCACGCGCGCTCTACGTGATGAACTCCGGGTGATGAACTCCGGCTGATGAATTCCAACAGCTGATTCACCCGATCCGGGTGATCGCGTAAGGCGTCATCACGAGGTGGCGTCGTTTGAACCGGGAAATATCAACCGTCACTTCGCTCGCCGTCAGGTTCGCCAGCCACATGAGCGTCTGGCCCGCGGGGGAACGGCCGGCCAGCGTGAGCAGCCGCGTCTCATCGCTCGTCCTCGCCGCTACGTGCCTGAATCCGGCCAGTTCGCAAAGCCCCTGCACGGCCTGGAAGATCGGCCGGGGTTCACCTTCGCCGACGGGTTCCCCGGATGCCGCCAGCACGCCGAACGCTCCAGCGAAGCTGGACAGCGTGAGCATCTCCAGCCCGGCCGCCGCGACGCGCGCGGCATAGCCGATCGTCCATGCAGCCGCGAACAGGCCGGCATGGCGCGGATCCCGGTCGGCCATGGCGATGCGCTGATTGTGCGGATTGGCCTTGGTCGCCCCGCCATAGGGTTCTGCCGCATGGCGATGGTCGACGGGCCGATCCGGTAGGGTTTTGCCCCGAAGATCGTTCGTGCCGATTGGGTGATGAAAGGCAGCGCCTCTAGCGATTGCATGACGCTGAGATCGTCGGCAGCGTGCACGATCGGGCAGGTGCAGTGGCTGACGAAATCGAGCAGATCGGCGGGAACGCGTTTGCGGTTGAGTTCGGTGAAATAGCTGAACATGCCGCCGCCGAGGCGGATGTCGGGAAAGGCGCGGCGCGCCGCGGCATAGACATCTTCAAGCGGCGGACATTCAGGCCACGCGCTGCCCGGCGGCGTCGACTGCCGGTCGACCGAGGGCGAGACGGCAATAGCCGAGAGTGCTAGTCCGGCCTGTCGCACCATGCCGGCGGCATCTGAAAGCTCCGCGTCGAGATCGCCCTCGCAGGAAACGACGCATTCGAGCGTCGTCTCGACCGGGTAGGCTGCGGCGAGCCGGGCATAGGACTGCAAGGCGTCGAGTCCGTGACCGCGCGTCGGATCGTAGTGGAACATCAGCTGTTGCGGGCCAAGCGCGGACAGTGTCGGCAGGTTTGCCAGCGCCGTCTCGACCTCGTCCGGGTAGATGATTACGCCGATATCCGGCAGCAGCGGTCCGGCTTCGCCGAGCTCGACTCGGACCGGCTCGGCGGTTGCTGCGGCAGCCGGCACCCTGCCGTCGCCGGTCACACGCAGACTGATCGTCTGGCGCAGAGTCTGGCCGGCGGGCAGCATATAGGGCCATGGCAGCGCCAGCGGCCGGACATAGGTCTTGTAGGACGCGTCCGACCAATTGCGCTGGTCCTCCATCTCGAACGCATCGCCTTCCATCCGGCATTCGGCGGTGACGCCGGGCCGGACCTCATGGGTGATCGCCCGCAAATCCTTGAAAGGCTGCCAGGGGTCGATCAGATGCGGAAGCTTTGTTTCCACCACGCTGCCGTCGGTGTGCTCGACAGTGACCGGGCTGCCGGCCAGGCCGGCGATCGGATGCAGGATGCAGAAGCCGCAGCGATTGGTCTCGAAAGCGTTTTCGGGAAGCGCGATCACGTCGAAAACCAGCTGGCCGTCGGCGGAGCCTTTGATCGTCGCGCGAAAGTCGAGCCGGCTTCCCTCTGGTCCGACACAGCTTGCCGAATAGCTGACAGCGATAGTTCCGGTGCCCTGGTCGATGACTAAATCCGTCAGCGCCGGCTCGTAGGTGCCCCAGTCGCGATCCCTGACGATGTAGGCGATGGCGCGCAGCACCTCGATACCGCAATGGCGGATGGTGCGCAGATTGCCGTTGACGAAGTCGGCGCTGAGCGCGCCGGCGCGCAACCTGACTGGCTCGGTCTCGACCGCGTGTGTGCCATAGAGGAGGAAGGCATCCGCGGTCATCTCAGCAAAGCGTCGAGTTGCACCGGTTCACCGCTTGCAGCACCGGCATAGGCGGCCTCGACCAGCGCCAAGGTCCTAAGATTGTCCGCGCCCGAGGTTGCCGGTTCGGTCCCGTTCGCCAGGCAGTCGACCCAGTGCTTTTGAATGGCGACGACACTTTCCTGGATGTTGTGCCACGGCCGCGATGCCCAGGGCAGCAGTGGCGGCGAGACGTCGCTGACCGCCGTTCCGTTCCTGCCGGTGACGCTGAGCCGGTAATTCTGCTCGAGCCGGATCGTGCCGTCGCTGCCGTCGATCTCGACCAGCGTCTGCGGAAACGGCTCGATGGCGAGCTTGGTCGCATAGCTGCAGTCGACCACGGACGTTGCGCCGCTCTTGTGGTCCATCAGCATGGTTGCGACGTCCTCGCCGGCAATCTTGGGATTGATGCGAGCGGTTCGGGTCGTGATCGTCGAAACGTCGCCCAGCAGGAAGCGGGCTATGTCGAGACTGTGGATGCCGAGGTCTTCGATGATGAAGCGCTTTCCCGTCGCCAGATAGGGCTGCCCGGAAAACACGTCATAGGCCGAGCGGAACGAGATCCGGCCGAAGAAGGGTGTGCCGATGTCGCCGCTGTCGAGCACGGCGCGCACCGCCTGGATCGGCGACTGCCAGCGAAAATTTTCATGCACCATCAACGCCACGCCGGCATCGCTGCATGCCTTGACCATAGCCTTGGCGTCGGCAAGCGACGGCGCGAACGGCTTTTGGCAGATTGCCGGAACGCGGTTTTGTGCCGCCATCTCGACGAGCGGAAGATGGCTCGGCGCGGTGGTGGCGATATCGACGAAATCCAGGCTTTCGCTGGCAAACAGTGCGGCCGCGTCGACATAGCGCCGCACGATGCCGAACTGGTCGCCGACTACTTTGAGCCGTTCCGGGTCGCGGTCGCAGATGGCGACGATCGCAGCACCCGCGATGTCGCGCCAGGCATGCATCTGGTTGACGGCAAAGAAGCCGCAGCCGATCAGCGCTCCACGCAGTTCTGCCACCATCAGCCTGCCTTTGCCATCTGCATCAGCGTCACCCGGCTCTGCAGCCGGCGCTGCGCCTGGTCGACGACGACGGCGACAATGATGACGAGGCCCTTGATCACCATCTGCCAGAACGAGCTCACCCCCATCATCACCAGCCCGTCGGAAAGGATGCCGATGACGAAGGCGCCGACGATGGTGCCGCCGATCGTGCCGCGGCCACCCGACATCGAGGTGCCGCCGAGCACCGCCGCGGCGATCGCGTTGAGCTCGAAGCTTTCGCCGGTCGCCGGATGCGAGGCCATCAGTTCGGAGGAGATGATCAGCCCGACGACGGCCGCGCAGAAGCCGGAGAACATGTAGACGAACATCTTCACCATGTTGACCCGGACGCCCGAAATCCGCGCCGCGCGTTCGTTGCCGCCGACGGCAAAGATGTGGCGGCCGAGCGGGGTGTATTTGGCCAGATAGGCCGCCCCAACTGCTACGACGACAAGAATCCATATCGAGACCGGCAGACCGAGCAGCCGGCCGGCGCCGAGGAAGCCGAACCCCGTCGTGCCCAGATCGGGCTTGCCGACGAGGTTCGGAAAGGTGCGGCCATCCGACGACAGCAGCGCCAGGCCGCGTGCGACATAGAGCACGCCGAGCGTGGCGATGAACGGCGCGACATTCAGCCTGGTGATCAGCAATCCGTTGACGGCGCCGATCAATATGCCGACCGCCAGCGTGATCAGTGCGATCTCGAAGACGTTGAAATAGATCGTATAGCCGACCTGCAGGTCGATGCCGTTGAGCACGAGATAGCCGGCGACCATGCCGCACAGGCCGACAATCGAGCCGACCGAGAGGTCGATGCCTCCGGTGATGATGACGAAGGTCATGCCCATGGCGAGGAAGGCGTTCAGCGCCACGTGCTTCGACATCAGGATCAGGTTGGCGGCCGACAGGAAATTCGGCGCCGCGATCGAGAAGAAGATCAGGACGGCGATCAGCGCAATGAACGTCCTCGCCTTCATCAGCGTCAGCAGCACGGAGCCGCTCGAGGCGGAGGCAACCGAAGCCTTGGCCGGGATGTCAGTCATGGGCGTGGCTCTCCATGCGCGGGACCGGCCCGTGGCCAAGCGCCGATGCGGCGACAAGTGCCGCCTCCGTCGCCTCGGCGCGATCGAACATGCCGGTCAGTTTTCCATTGCTCATCACCGCGATCCGGTCGGACAGCGCCATCACCTCATCGAGATCGGAGGTGGCGAACAGAATGCCCAGTCCGTCGCGGGACAGTTTGCGCATGGTGCGGAAGACGTCGGCCTTGGCGCCGACATCGATGCCGCGGCTCGGCTCGTCCATCAGCAGCACTTTCGGCCCGGTGAGCAGCGCCTTGCCGATCACCACCTTCTGCTGGTTGCCGCCCGACAGCGACGAGACCTCCTGCGCCGGATCGGCGACCTTGATCGCCAGTTCCCGCACCATCTGCGTCACCGCCTGGTTCTCCTTGGCGCCGCCGATATGGAACAGGCGGACAAACCGCGACAGGCTGGCCAGCGTCAGATTGCTGGCGACCGAGAGGATCGACACCAGCCCATCGCGCTGGCGGTCCTCGGGGATCAGCGCCAGCCCGCGCCGGATCCGTCGCGTGGTGTCGCGCTCCTTCACCTTCTTGCCGGCAATGAATATCGCCCCGGTGGCATGGCCGTGGCGCCCCATGATGCAGTCGAACAGCTCGCTGCGCCCGGCGCCCATCAGGCCGTATATGCCGAGGATCTCGCCGGCACGCAGCGACAGCGAGACATGATCGACTGCAAGCCCGCCGGTCACGCGCGGCAGGCAGATGTCCTCGGCGCGGAAGATCTCTTCGCCCGGAACATGGCCGTCGGCCTTGGCGAAGTCCTTGGCGTCGGAGCCGATCATCTGCCGCACGATCCACTGCGTGTCGACGTTTTTCATCGTCTCCTGGCCGGTGATGCGGCCGTCGCGCAGCACGGTGATGTAGTCGCCGATGCGGATCAGCTCCTCGAGCCGGTGCGAGATATAGACGATCGCCACGCCGCGCGCCTTGAGGTCGGCGATCACCTTGAACAGGATCTCGACTTCCGCCGCACTCAGCGCCGAGGTCGGTTCGTCCATGATCAGGATGCGCGCATCGAGCGAAACCGCCTTGGCGATCTCGACCAGTTGCTGCTGGCCGATGCGCAAGTCCTCGACCAGCATGTCGGGCCGGATGCCGGCTTGCAGGCGCTCGAGAAACTCGGCCGCGCGGCGCTCCTGTTCTCGGCTGTCGATCTTGCGGAACCGGTTGGTGATCTCGCGAGTGGCGAAAATATTCTCGGCGACGCTCAGGTTGCCGAACAGGTTCAGCTCCTGGAACACCATGCCGATGCCGCGGTTCACCGCGTCGCCGGATGAGGAGAAGGAAACCTCTTCGCCCTCCAGGAGGATGCGGCCGAGCGTCGGCTGTTCGACGCCGGCGATGATCTTCATCAGCGTCGATTTGCCGGCGCCGTTTTCGCCGACCAGCACGTTGACCGCGCCCTTGCGCACTTCGAAATTCGCGCGCTTGACCGCGACTGTGCCCGAATAGACCTTGGAGACGTCTTCCAGCTTCAGGATGACATCATGATCGCCGGCGGCAGTCATGGCTTTGGCCCGATCTCTGCCTCCGCCGGGGTCACCAGCGGCAGGTCCTGGCCGCTGCCCATCACATAAGCGCCGACAACACTGGCGCTGCGGCCCTCCAGCGCTTCGCGCGGCAGCTTGGAAAGCACCGTCTTGTCGGCATGGATGTTGAACGCCTTGCCGAACTGGGCGAAGTCGATCTGATTGGTGAAATCGTTGAACTGGATGAAGTCGAGGCTGTCGCGCAGCGCGGTGCCACGCATCGCGGGTCCGATCTGCACCCGCGCATCCGCCTTGCCGTCACCGTCGGCATCGACATCCATGGTTGCCGCGCGTGACTGTGTGTTCGCCGCAACAACCTTGCCTTCGAGGCGAACCGCGAAGGTCCACGGCGAATTCGCCTGCTTCTTCGGATTGCCATATTTGGCGCCGGCGGCGGCAGGATCGGCTTTCGCCAGGGCGTGAACCTCGGGAAACGATCCGGCCTTCTGCTGGAGATAGGGCACCATTTTGGCAGCCCAGATATCGCCGACCATCTTGTCCGCGTTGAAGGCCGGAGCATGGCCGCCATTTTCCGCGGACGGTGTCGGCATGATCTTGCAGGCGGTCAGGCTGATGCCAAATATCGCGGCAAGGGTCAGCCAAGCGAGGGTCGGCCAGGCAACGGTCGTCCGAGTCAGCTTGTTCAACATGTCGGCTTGTTCGGCATGGCGGTCAGGGTACCCAGGAAATGTAAGCAAGGGACGAGCCGGAAGCTCGTCCCTTGCGATTGATGTCACACCGGCTCAGTTGGTCAGCGCGAAGGTTTCCAGCTTGGCGGCATTGTCGCCATTGATCAGGACGCAGTCCATCAGCTGCTTTTCCTCGGCCGGAGACTTCTTGTTCTTGATGAAGTCGTTGGCCTGCTCGACTGCCATCTGAGCCTGCGCATAGGCCGGCTGCAGGACCGTGGCCTTGATGCCGCCAGAGGCGATCGAGTCGCGCACGTCGTTCGATCCGTCGAAGCCGACGACGATGACGTCCTTGCGGCCGGCGGCGGCAAGGGCGGCATGGGCGCCCATCGCCATCGTATCGTTGCCGGAGATCACGCCCTTGATGTCCGGATTGGCCTGGAGGATCGATTCCATCTTGGCATAGGCCTCGGTCTGGCTCCAGTTGGCCGACTGCTGCGCCACCATCTTGAGGTCCGGATAGTCGTCGATGACATCGTGGTAGCCCTTGGAGCGGATGCCGGCATTGGTGTCGGATTCCTTGCCGACCAGCTCGACGTAATTGCCCTTCTCGCCCATCAGCTTGACGAACTCCTGCGCGCCGAGCTGGGCGCCCTGGTAGTTGTTGGAGACGATCTGCGCGACGGCGACGCCGGTGGCGTTGATCTCGCGATCGATCAGGAAAGACGGAACGCCCGCGTCCTTGGCCTTCTGCACGGCAGCGACCGAGGCGTCGGCGCCGGCATTGTCGAGGATGATCGCCTTGGCGCCGCGGCCGATCGCCGTGTCGATCAGCTCGGACTGCTTGTTGGCGTCGTCGTCATGGACCAGAACCAGCGTTTCATAGCCGAGTTCCTTGGCCTTGGCTTCCGCGCCGACGGCTTCGGCCTTGAAGAACGGATTGTCGTGCGAGGGCGTGATGATGGCAATGAGATCCGCCGCGTAGGCGGGTGCGGCGGTGCCCAGCGCCAGCATGCCGGCAAATGCCGCAAGTGTTATTCTGCGAGTGAGTTTCATGGTTTCCTCCCATTTGAAAAACCTGTGCTTCCGCGGCCCAGGCTGAAATGCATTCCAGTTTGTCAGGCGGATCGCGTCCGGTGTCGCGGATCGGGTCATTTGCCGGCTCACCCGGGTGGATCATCCGGCTCGGTTCTGTCCTCAGCCTGCCCCTCCACCTGCCGCCTGCCCAATTTTCAGCCCGGCCTCGGCTGGCCAAAGTCATTCCAACAGCTAAGCCAACTGGTATAATGAGTCAACCACAAATTCAGATGATATGTATCTGATGAGCAGCAACCCGCTGCCGCCGGCAGCTGGCCACCTACACCTTAAGGGGTATGGTACTTGGGTGAGGGCGCAATAAGTAAGTAAGGAGGAGACACAGTTAAGCCTTATTCGGTGCTCAGCGGCACGCGCAGGCTTTGCTAGTATCGCGTAGTGGTTGTGGAATTTCTCCGCGGCCCCAGCCTGCGCGCGGTTTTCCTTATGAATCCGTTCGCGGCAAGGATCGCATTGCCGGTGAGGTTCAGCTATGACTTTTGTGCAGAGTTTCAGGCCGTCATCCTGCAGCCCCGCGCCAAGCTTTGCCGACCGACGACATTCGGCTTCATTGCGTGGCATGTGCAGCAGCAGCTGCAGCGCCATGCTGTGCCTCATTTCGTTGTGTATCATCCTGCTGCTGGGATCTGCGGCACACGGTCGGCCGCAGGCCGACGACAGACTTGCCCCGCGAGACACGATCGAACTGCACGTTTGGCAATGGACAGCCTTGCGCGATGGCGTTCTGGAGGCGTTGCAGCTCAACCATAGTTTCACCATCGACTCGACTGGCACGCTCGACCTTCCCTTGATCGGGAGCATTGCCGCGGCAGGTCTGCGTGAGGAAGAGCTGGCAAAGCTGATTTCCGATCGCTTGCAAGCCAGGAGCGGCCGTCAGGAACGGGCTGACATAACCGTCAAACTGATACAAAATTCGTCTTCTGACCTGACAGCTTCGGTGGAGGTCAAACAAGCAGCGCCCGAACCGCCGGCGGACGCAGCCAGCGACGGCTCTTCGGCCGTGGCTTCGCAACGCGCCAGGGTCGAGAACGGCCAGCCCGAGGCGCAACCGGGCGTGCGCGGTTTCCACACACCTGGGGAGCGTGCAGGGGAGCAACGGCAAGCCCTGGAACGGGCATTGCTGAATGAGCTGTCCGCCGCTCGCATGGAAATTGCGGCAGCGCGCGCGGAAGCACTTGCGGCTCGCCAGACCGCTCGCAACGATGCCGCCCGACACAATCAGAACCTTGCGACGGCGCGTCAACGGGCCGACGCCTTGGTGCGGGAACTCGATGCGATGCGGACTGATCGCGGCACGCTGGAACAGCAGCTCTTTGCGGCGCTGAGGGAAGTCGACGCGCTCAAGAAGAGCGTGCAGCCGGCTCGCGGTGACCCGGCTCGGGATGACCATGACCGCCGCGATTTGGCGGCGGCGCGAGCCGAACTGGCCGTGATGCAGCGCGGCGCCCGCGACGCCAGCGCACAGGCGCGTAAGGTAGCCGACATGATGGCTGAACAAGCACAGGCGCTAAAACAGCAGCGGCGAATAGCCGAACAGCTCGCGCTCGATCTCGAAGTGGCGCAACGCGAAGTCAAAGGCTTGAAAGCCAAAACCACTCTCGCCGATCACGAGAAGGCTGCCACGCTTGAAGCGCGTCACTCTGTGGAGGCCTCTCTAGCAAAGGCGCAGCGAGCGCTTGATGAGGAGCGGCACAAGGCTGATCGCTTCGAACGCGAACTCACCGCGGCGCGCCAAACCATCGACGCTCTTAAGGCAAGCGCGGATCTGTCTGCGGCCGCGCGCACCAGCGCCATCAGGGAACGACAGGTGGCCGAGGCGGCTTTGAAGCGCGCTGGCGACGCACTCGAACTGGAGCGCGAACGGGCAGATTCAGCTGCTCGTGATCGCGACAGCGCCCGCCGGGAGCGCGACGCGGCAAAGCAGGAAGCGAGCCGCGTCTCGATGGAGCTGAGCGTGGCGTTGGAGCAGGAGCGGAACAAAGCCATCGGCCTGGCCCGCGAGCTCAGCGCCGCGCGTAAGGCGATTGACGTTGAAAAGGCCCGGGATGAGCGTCGCAGCGAGCGTGTCAACCGCGTTCCGAAAGCGCGTGCCGTCGCAACTTCGCGTGCAGATGTGTCCGTGCGCTCGCGACCAGCCCGTCAATCGGGGTTGCGGGAAAACCACAAAGTGAAGGCCAAAAGACCATCGCGACCTGTTCTGGTGGCGACCATCGCGCTTCCCGACGCGTTGCTCCCGACGCGACCGCCGAAGCTCGGCGCTCACTAGCGAGGGCTGATCGTGAAGGGCATTTCCGTGGGCCGAATACATGCCGCAGGAGGAACATGGTGATGAACAAATATTTCGCAGCCGTATTGACAGTCGCGATCGCAATTGGCCCGGCCTCGGCTCTTGAGGCGGGGCTTGGCGGCAAAGTTGGCGGTGTCGGGGTCGGTGCTGGCCTTGGCGCCGGCCCGAAAGGCGCCTCGGTGGCGGGCGGCTCGAGCGTCGACGGAGTAGGGGGAGCAAGCCTTGGCGGATCGCTCGGTGCGGGCAACGGATCGCTCGGTGCCGGACTTGGCGTCAGCGGCAACCTCGGCGGCGCAAGCGGCGGCCTATCGACAGGTGTCGGGGTAGGCGACCCTTCGTCCCCATCGGGCACGGCGCTGGACGCCGGGCAAGCCGCGAGCAGCAATGCCGGCATCACGCCAGCCACCGCCAAGGCCAAGGCCGCCAGACGATTCGTCTTCCTGCCGCGCGCGCTCAGGCCTTCCGGAACTGGTCGCAACACGTCGGCGCGGATCACCTATGGCTATCCGCTTATGGCGCCACTGATAGCCAAACCCGGTATCCCACCAGCTGTGGTGCGCGCCTGCCGCACGGCGATCGCGTCGGCCGCGACGCCGCTTGGCGCCGTGCGTGTTCATGCGGTAAGCGCAGGTCCGTTGCAGCAACGGCGGGGCGCACTCACGGCGCCGATCGAGGTGCGCATACACTATGCAAGACAAGGCGGCGTCGAGGTTCGGCAGGCGCGAGTCGGCTGTCGCCTCGATGCGGCGGGCAGGGTAACCGCGGTGACATAGGAGGCGCCTTTTCCTTCTCCCGCAGCGGGAGAAGGAAAGGGCGGCTTCCGCCTCAGGTGATGCGCTGGATGCTCGCCGCAATCTCTTCCGGCTCGAAGACCCGCTTCCAGTCGTCGCGCATCAGCACCGGCTTGCCGAACTCGATGGCCTTGTTGCAGGCGTCGGAGAACACGCCCTTGGTCTCGCCGAAGATGACGGCGCCGAGCACATTCATATGGCCAAGCAGGAAGTCGAGAGCGGCCTGCTGGTCGACCCCGCGCGCGACGACCTCGTCGACGGCTTCCTTCATGACGACCAGCAGCGAAGCGCAGACGGTCTCCGAAAGGCCCGGCTCGAGCAGCGCCATCTGGTCGACCGTGACGCGATGCGACCGCATCACCGGGGCCCAGATGATCTTGGCGATCGCTTCGCCCTTGGCAAAATCCTCCTCCGGTCCCTGCATCAGCGCGCTGACCATATGCTGCTTGGCCTTGACGCCGCCGAAATAGTCCTTCTTGGCCGCCATGTCGGTTTCGTCGTTGAAGATCGGCGGATGGCAGGGATGGGTGACGAAATAGGTCAGGTCCGGCCGCTTCGGCAAATGGCCGGCGAAAGGCGCTGCGGCGTCGAGCACGACCACCATGGTGCCGGACGCAAGCTTGCCCTCGATGCTGGCAGCGACCTTGCCGATGTGGGTGTCGGGAACCGCCAGGATCACCACCTCGGCGCCGTTCAGCGCTTCATCGGCGCTGACCGCGTCGATGCCCAGCCCGGACTTCAGCCGCTCGCGGCCGGCGTCGCTGACCTCGACATGGCGTATGATGTAGGGAGAGCCGCGAAAATTGGTCGACAGGCGGTAACCCATTTTGCCGCCGGCACCAAACAGCGCAATCGTTGTCATCTAGCCGCACTCCTGATCTCCAACGATGGCCCTGCCGATCGTCACCTTAGCAACTGGTATAATCACACTACCATGGATTGGCAATCCGATTTGGGATGAACGCGTTCACGAGAGCCAATTCCGCAATCCCGCCGTTGGCTGCGCCAGCTGGTGGCGGCCTTGTCGGATTATGCGGTGGATCGACATCGCATTTGGCATTGCCCGCGAGGATCTTTTCAGCGGTCCAGCGAGTCGGCAGTTTTGATGTTTAGGGGTCCGCTGCCAACCGTTTCAGCAGTATTCGGGAGCAGGATCATCCCCGTCCGGGAAACATCGCCTTCAAGCCGTCGCGCGAAGCCTTGGCGACGCCGCGCTCGGTGATCAATCCGGTGACCAGCCGCGCCGGCGTCACGTCGAAGGCCGGGTTTGCCGCGGGCGTCGTTTCCGGCGAGATGCGGACCTGCGCAATCTCGCCATTCGCGCTCTTGCCCCAGACCAGCGAGACCTCGTCGCCGGAGCGCTGTTCGATCGGGATTTCGGCCAGCCCGTCGCCCACCGTCCAGTCGATGGTCGGCGACGGCAGCGCGACATAGAACGGCACGTCGTTGTCGGCGGCGGCCAGCGCCTTCAGATAGGTGCCGATCTTGTTGCAGACATCGCCGGCGGCGGTGGTGCGGTCGGTGCCGACGATGACCATGTCGATCTGGCCGCGCTGCATCAGATGGCCACCGGCATTGTCGACGATCAGCGTATGCGGCACGCCGTGGCCGGTCATCTCCCATGCGGTCAACTGGGCGCCCTGGTTGCGCGGGCGGGTTTCGTCGACATAGACATGAACGGGAATGCCGGCTTCCGTTGCCAGATAGATCGGCGCCGTGGCGGTGCCGTAGTCGACGGTGGCCAGCCAGCCGGCATTGCAGTGGGTCAGGATGTTGACCGGCTCGCCCGGTTGCTTGCGTGCTGCGATTTCCCTGATGATCTCAAGCCCATTGACGCCGATGGCGCGGTTGAGGCCGACATCCTCGTCGGCGATTTCGCCGGCGCGCCGATAAGCCGCTTCGGCGCGCTGTCCAGATGGAAGCGGCCGCAGGAAATTGCGCATCTCATCGAGCGCCCAGCGCAGATTGATCGCCGTCGGGCGGGTTTCGTGCAAGACCTCCCAGACGCCGTCGAGTGCCGCATCGGAAGGGTCGTCGGCCATCTGCATGGCGACGCCATAGGCCGCGGTGACGCCGATCAGTGGCGCGCCACGAACCCACATGTCGCGGATCGCCGTGGCAATGCCGGCAACGGTGCCGACTTTTTCGACGCGGAAATCATGCGGCAGCCAGCGCTGGTCGATGATCTGCACCGAACGCCGGTCGTCGCTCAGCCAGATGGTGCGGTAGTGGCGGTCGCCGACGTTCAAATCCTGTTCTCCCGTTCGATCAGCGCGGCCAGCGTGTTGACCTCGTCGATGCTGTGAATCTGGCGCCGGCTGACGGCGATGTGACGGCCGAATTTCAGCGCCTTCGCCTCACATGTGGCGCGCAGATCGGCGTCGGCAATGGTCTCGAAATCGGCGTTGTGCGCGAGGCCAAGAATGCGCCGGTGCACCTCGACGCCGGCAAAGCCCAGCATGTCGGTCCAGATCTGGTGCAGCACGTGGTCGAGCGCCTGCTCGGAGCCGAGCCTGTCGCCCTGATCCTCGAACAGGCTTTTCTGATAGAGCATGCCGGTGCGCTCGGTTCGCCACAGATGCGAGAACTCGCTGCGGAACACCGACCATGTCTCGACCGTCACGCCGAGCAGATAGGCGCGCATGGCGTCGCGCTTTCCGATCTGCTCGTGGCCACGCTGCGAGAAGAACGCCATCCAGAAATTGGCGAGCAGCATGCCGACGTCGAAGGCGATCGGGCCGTAAAAAGCGAATTCGGGATCGATCATCCGCGTTTCTGTCTCGGTGACCATGATCGAGCCGGAATGCAGGTCGCCGTGCAGCAGCGTCTCTGCATTGGCCGCAAAAATGTGCTTCAGCCGCTGCGCCTCGACCTTGAGGTCGCGGTCGGCGCGCAATTCTGCGACGATGCTGTCGAGTTGCGGGCTCGTATGCCGGTTCATCCTGGCGTCGAAATACGGGTCCGAGAAAACCAGGTTCTCGGTGATGTCGCAAAGCTCGACATTGTCGGCGAACAGCGCCAGATCGGCCTTGCGATCCTTGGTCACCATGCTGAGGTCGGAGCCGCGAAACAAAGTGCGGGCCATGAACAGGCCGATATCCCTGGCGATGTTGGGCAGTTGCCGGCCCTCGATCAGCGCCCGCCGCAGGATGATGTGCGGCGACAGATACTCCATGATGATCAGCGCCTGGCCTTCGTCGAAGTGATGGATCGCCGGCACCGAGCCGGGCGCTCTCGCCTGCTGCCGTGTCAGCGCGTGATATTCGAAGAAGGAGCGTTTTAGCGGCAGCGGCCAGCTGTCGCCGACCAGGCGGACATAGGGCAGGGCCTGCTTGACGACGGCCGCACCCTGCGCACCCTCGACGATGAACACCAGGTTCAGATTGCCGTCGCCGACCTCGCGAACCTTCCAGCGGGGCGTGTCCTTGCCGATATGCGAGCACAGCGCCGTGTTGGCGCCGAGGCGTGCCGCCAGTGTTTCGACCGACAGTGCTTCGAACGGCAATTTCCCAGTCATCCTCACCTCCCGTTTACGCGCCCTCATCTTAGTGGAGCCGTCACGGTTGGTCCAAGCTAGGAAGCCCTCTGGCAATTGTCAATCGTGTTGACAATTGCCGGAACAGCCCATAGCGTCGTCGCCAGGGAGGAACGAATGGGCAATGATGCCGTGTTCCGCGTCGACGGCCTGAGGAAATCCTTCGGCCACATCGAGGTGCTTGGCGGCGTCTCGCTCGATTTGCATGCCGGTGAAGTGACCGTGCTGATGGGCGCCAACGGCGCCGGCAAATCCACCCTGGTCAAGATCATCAGCGGCGTCTATGAGCGCGGCGGCGGCACGATGAGCCTCGCCGGCCAAAACTTCGCGCCGCAAGACTTCGCGCCGAAAACGCCGGCGGAGGCGATCCGCGCCGGCGTCGTCACCGTTCATCAGAACATCAATGACGGTGTCGTCGCCGACCTCGACGTCGCCACCAATTTGACGCTCGACAGGCTGAGCGGCAGCGGCGCGCCGACCCTGTTCAATCCAGGCCGGGTGCGCCGCGAGGCCAAGGCGGTTGCCGACCGCATGGGGCTGGCGATCGACCTCAAGGCCCGGATCAGCGATCTCTCGCTGGCCGATCGCCAGATGGTGGCGATTGCCCGCGCCATGGCGCATCAGCCGAAAGTGCTGATCCTCGACGAGCCGACCTCGTCTTTGTCCAGCGCCGAGGCTGACCGGCTTTTCGCGCTGCTCGACAGGCTTCGCGAGCACGGCGTCGCCATCCTCTACATCTCGCACCGCATGTCCGACATCAGGCGGCTTGCCGACCGGATCGTCTCGATGCGCGACGGCGTCATCTCAGGTGTCTTCGACCGCAAGCCGCTCGATTATGAAGGCGCGGTCAACGCCATGCTCGGCCGCAAGATCCACCTCGACCGGATCGTCGCCAGGAATTCGGCCAGACCTGTCCTGACGATTGACAGGTTGCGCATTGCCGAAGGTTCCAGGCCGATCTCTTTGACGCTCGGCGACGGCGAAGTCGTTGCCATCACCGGCCTCGTCGGCGTCGGCAAGACAGCGCTCGCCGAGACGCTGTTTGGCGTCCGCAAGCCGCTCACCGGCACCATGGTGCTGAACGGCAAAGCCTATGCCCCGGGGTCGACGGGTGAAGCGATCGCCGCCGGCGTGTTTCTCGTCGCCAAGGACCGGAGCGAAAACGGGATCGTCGGCGACTTCAACATCCAGGAGAATATCAGCCTGCCGTTCCACAGGCGGATGTCGCGTCTGGGCGTCCTCAAGCGTCGCATCGAGCGCGCCACCGCCCGCCGGCAGATCGGGGAGTTGGGCATCGTCTGCCGCTCGGAGAAGGACGAAATGTCCGCCCTTTCCGGCGGCAACCAGCAGAAGGTGATGGTCGCCCGCTGGATGTCGCAGGCGGCAAGACTGTTCATCCTGGACGAGCCGTTTCAGGGCGTCGACATCTCAGCCAGGCGCGATATCGCCGCCAAGCTGCGGGCGAGCGCCAACGGCCGTGCGACGCTGCTGTTCGTCACCGAGCTCGATGAGGCGCTGGAGACCGCCGACCGCATCCTGGTGATGTCGGAGCAGACAATCGTCGGCGAGCATCGCAACGCCGACATCGACCTCGAGCGCCTGCTGGCCGAAGTGGCGGGCGGGCCGCTGCACAGCGCAGCCTTGAGCGCGGACAGATAGTGAGAATTGGAATGGAGAGGGCATGAGTTCGGGCTGGGTAAGGATGGCGCTCGCGCGCGACCATGCCATTCGCTATGGCTTCATCGTTCTGCTGTTCGGGTTGATCGGCTATTTCGCCATCGCCGCCGATGGCTTCGTCTCGCCGCAGAGCGCCGTCTTCATCTTCCAGTCCGTCGCCATTACCGGCGTGCTGGCGCTCGGCGTCACCGCCACCCTGGTCGTCGGCGGCTTCGACCTGTCGATCGGCTCGGTCGCTACCAGCGCCATGATGGCCGCCGCCTATGTCATGGTGGTGCTGGAGCAGAACGCCATCGTCGCGGTCGTCGCCTGTCTCTTGATCGGCGTCGTCGTCGGGCTCATCAATGGCTGGCTGATCGTCTATATGCGCGTACCGGATCTCCTGGCGACGCTCGGCATGATGTTCCTGCTCGTCGGCTTGCAGCGCATCCCGACCGAGGGCCGCTCGATCGCCACCGGCATGACGATGCCCGACGGCTCGGTCGCCAACGGCACATTCGGCGCCGCCTTCCTGTCGCTCGGCCGCCACCGCTTCGATTTCTTCATCCCCAACCTCATCCCGGTTTCGGTCGTCGTCCTGCTCGTGCTTGCGGTGCTGATCTGGTTCTTTCTCGAATACACCCGTTTCGGCCGCATGATGTATGCGGTCGGCAGCAACCAACGGGCTGCCGAGCTCGCCGGCGCGCCTGTCAAGGCATACAAAATCTGGGCATACGTTATTTCAGGGGTTTTTGCCTCGATCGGCGGCATTTTGCTCGCTGCCCGGCTTGGACGCGGCGACATCGCCTCGGGTAATAATCTCCTGCTCGACGCTGTCGCGGCGGCGCTCATCGGCTACGCGGTTCTCGGCGCCGCCAAGCCGAACGCCTTCGGCACGGCTGTCGGCGCGGTGTTTGTCGGCGTGCTGCTGCAGGGCCTGACGATGATGAACGCGCCCTATTACACGCAGGATTTCATCAAGGGCGTGGTTCTCGTGGTTGCCCTTGTCTTCACCTTCGCCCTTTCCGGCAGGGGCAACAGGTAGGATTTCGACGGATAGGATTTTCGCCCGGCAGAAATTTGAGTTCAACAAGTGGAGGAGACATCATGAAGATCACAAGAAGACTTTTGGGGAAGGCAGCACTCGGGCTTGCCGGCGCTGCGCTGCTGATGCAGGTCCCGGCAATGGCGCAGGACAGGCCGGCGCCGTTCGACAAGCCCGGCGCCGTCAAGATCGCGCTGGTCCGCTATCTCTCGACTGGTGACTTCTTCCAAGCCTATCTGTCCGGTGTCGAAGCGCAGGCCAAGGCGCTTGGCGTCGATCTGCGCGTCCTCGACAGCCGCCAGGACGCCGCCCTCCAGGCAGACATGGTCGACCAGGCCATCGCGCTTGGCGTCCAGGGCATCATCATCCAGCACGGCCTGACGGAATCGATGAAGGAAGCCGCCCAGCGCGCGGTCGACGCCGGCATCAAGGTCGTCGCCTTCGACGTCAACGTCGAAAACCCCAAAATACCGCAGATCGAGCAGTCCGACCGCGACCTTGCACGCCTCGCGCTCGAGCAGGCGATCAAGGATAATGGCGAGAGTTGGAAGGCCGGCTACGTCTACGTCGCCGGCATCGCGCCGCTCGACCGCCGCAACGAGACCTGGATCGAGTTCAAGAAGAAATATGCCGGCATCAAAGAGGCTGCGATGTTCGGCACGCTCGACAATCCGATCGCCAATTCTGTCGCCAACCAAGCCCGTTCGGTGCTGTCGGCCAACCCCGACATCAAGGTGATGTTCGCGCCCTATGACGAATTCGCCAAGGGCGTGAAGATCGCCGTCGACGAAGCCGGCCTGTCGCAGGACATCAAGATCTATTCGGCCGACATCTCGACCTCCGACATCGCCGCTATGCGCGAGCCCGACAGCGCCTGGGCGGCAACCGCGGCGACCAACCCGGCCGTCGTCGGCCAGGTTTCGGTGCGCGCGCTGGCGCAGCTTTTGGCCGGCGAAGACCCCGGCCGCAACGTCATCGTGCCGCCGACCCTGATCACCCAGAAGGACCTGATCGACAAGGACATCAAGAACATGGAAGACCTCTCGGCCAAGCTGCCGCAGTTCGCCCATGCCGATGTCGCGATGCCGGCCTGGATGCCAAACCCGAACGCCAAGTAGGTTTCATCACAGGTAACTGGAAAGAGCGGCTCGCGAGCGGCTTCGGGCCGCTCTTTTCCAGGTCTGAATGCCTGCTCCGTCAGTCTCGTGGTTTACAGCCAGTGCTCCGGATCGCGCATCCCCACGACCAGGATGCCTTCCATCTGCGGTTCGTAGATGACGATGTAGCGGCCTTCGATGAGTACGCGGGCCGTCACGCTCAACTCTGGCCTCGCTGCTCCGCCGCCAACGCCAGTTTGTCAAAAATGCGCATAAGCAGCTTGTCAGCTGCCTTTTCACTCTCGATTGAGATGTTGTGCAAATATCCCGCAAATCCTGCGCGGCGTGAGCCGATATCTAGCCACGGGCGCGGCGTTCTGCTTTCAAACCGCGTATGAACTCGGCGGGTTCGACTTCCACCGGCCTGCCGCTGGCCATGCCGTCGGCATAGGCCCGTTTCAAGTGTTCCAACTCCAAGGCGCGCAATTCCTCGCGCTGTTCCGACAGGCGCAGGGCGTCGCGGACAATCTCGCTGTCAGAGGCATATCCCCCGCCTTCGACAGCGCTTTGCAGGCGGGCCGCCTGTTGCGGGGTGAGGGATATGGTAAGGGTGCGCATGGGTTGGGTTTTCATGCTTAGCCTAACAATCTTTGTTAGGATTCCAATAGTCCCGCCGCGAGGGATGGCAAGTTTCAGCCCGCAGCGCAAAAAATCCTAAGTTCCGTGCCCGCCTCGGCTACTCGTTGAACAGATCGGAATGGGAGCCGGTGCGAGCAGCCTGTAGCTCATCGCCGGCGACACGATAGATCAAGAGCCAGTCCGGTTCGATGTGAGCGTCACGATAGCCTTTCCAGTCGTCTTCAGGGGATGATCCTTATAACTCGCGGGCAGTTCATCTCCGGCGAGCAGAAGGCCCAACAACTCGCGCAGTTTGCCAAGGTCCTTGCCGCGCTTCTCCGCACGTTTCACGTCACGGCGGAATTGTCCGGATCGAACAGGTGCCAGCACATTAGGTTCTCAAGTCCTTAGAGTCCCAAGTCCTTGAACAACTCGTCGGCCGAGGCGAAACGCTTGCCCTTGCCCTGTTCCAATTCGGACATCGCCTTTCGAGTGGTTGCGTTCGGCACCTTCACCGGAAAGGGAAACTCCTTGTCGGCAGCGACCCGGACCAGCAGCAGACGGATGGCGTCGGAAACGGACAATCCCATTGCCGCCAAGGCTTCCGTCGCCTGTGCCTTTGTCGCCGCATCGATCCGAGCGCGGACCACGGTTTCCGTTGCCATATTATGGCCTCCTTGCAGTTGAGCTACAATGTAGCTACGAAACGCCGAATTCGCAAGCCGTTCGGTCCAGTTCGTACCGCTCGAAAATGTGCGGCGTTTTGAGCGACATGCATTACCGCAGCGCTGCCGCGATGTTGCCGCCGTCCACCGTCGTCACATTGGCGGTGGTGCGCTCTGCCAGCGCCTGATGCAGGAAGGCCTGGGCGACGTCTTCGGCCGTCACTTCCTGCCCAAGCAGATTGCCCGCCATATATTCCTTTTCCGACACGCCGCGGGCGCTCGAACGGCTGGCGATCATGGCGTCGGTCAACAGCCCGGAACGGATGCGGTCGGCGTTGACGGCATTGGAGCGGATGCCATGGGCGCCGTAGTCGACAGCATATTGCCTGGACAGGAACAGCGTCGCCGCCTTTGGCATGCCATAGGCGCCGAACTTCGGACCCGGATTGATTGCCTGCTTGGAGGTGTTGAACAGGAGAACGCCGCCAGTGCCTTGCTCGAGCATGATGCGCACCGCGTTCTGCGCCGCCGACTGGTGGGCGAAGAAATTGAGTTCGAAGCTCTTGCGCAAAGTGGCGTCGTCGAGCTCGCCGATCCTGCCTTCCCAGGCAGCACCGGCATTCGAGACGAGGATGTCGAGGCCGCCGTAGACGGCGACCGCCTTGTCGAAGGCAGCGCGCATCTGCGCCGGGTCGGTGATGTCGGCGCCGACGCCGATTGAACCGTTGCCGACCTTTTTTGCCGCCTCCGTCGCCCTTGCCGCGTCGAGATCGACGACGACGGCATGAGCGCCGTAGTCGGCGAACAGCTTTGCCGTGGCGGCACCGATTGCGCCGGCGCCACCGGTGACCAGCACAATCTGGCCGGTCAGCGGCTTCGGCTTGTTGGAGGCGAGCTTGGCCTGTTCCAGCGACCAGTATTCGAGCGGGAACAGGTCGGCTTTGGACAGTGGATGGAAATCGCCGATTGCTTCGGCGCCGCGCACCGCCTCGATCCACATTTCACCGACGTCGGAGGCAATCTTCGCGTCCTTCAGCGTGCGGCCATGGCCGAACATGCCGAGCCCCGGCACCAGCGTCAGGCGCGGCATCTGGTCGAGCATGGTGCGCTTCACATCGTCGAGCGCGTCGTTGGTCTCGAAGTAGGCGCGATAATCCCCGGCGAAGTTTTCGACATGCTGGCGAATGACGGATTTGTAGTCGCCGATCTTGTCCGCGTCGGGCGCCGGCAGCGCCATCGGTCCGGTCTTGATGCGGATCGACAGGTCGGGTGTCGACACGCCGCGCCCGGCATAGTCGGCAATTTTTGCCGAATTGATGAAATCGACAATCGCGTCCGAGGTGCGGAAATCGCTGATCATGCGGTCGAAGCGGCCTTCGCCGCGCGCCACCGCCACCGCGCCGCGCAGCATCGGCGCAATCTCCGCAGGCTTCGCCAGCCTGGCCGGCAAGGCGGCTTTTTCGCTGCGCGGCTTGCCGTGGCCGGCGATGAAATCCTCGGCGATATCAACATAATGGATCATCCGGTCGTAGGCCTGCTTGGCATCGTCGCCGAAGGTGAAGATGCCGTGCTTGTCGAGGATCAGCCCTTCGACCGTCGGATCGGCGTCGAAGACATCGGCAGCCGCCTTCGCCAGATCGAAGCCCGGCATGATGTAGGGCACGAACCCCATCTTGTTACCGAAGACCTTCTTGCTCAGCGCATCGCTGTCGTCCTGGTCGACAATGGCGAGGATCGCGGTCGAGTGCGTATGGTCGACGAATTTATGCGGCAGGAAGGCGTGCAGCAGCGTCTCGACCGAAGGGTTGGGCGAAGACGGATCGATCAGGTTCACCCGCTGCAGCGCCACCATGTCTTCGTCGGAGAGTTTTTTAAGCGACCGCGCCTTGAGCAGCGCGCCGAGCTTGACCGCCGGCAGGCCCTGCGGCTCGATGACGCCCATGTCCCAGCCGCTGCCCTTGACGCAGAGCACGTCCCATTCGTCGCCGACGAGATCGGTGGCCTTTGTCTTGCACGATGTGTTGCCGCCGCCATGCAGGACAAGCCGCGGTTCGCCGCCCAGAAGCCTGGTCGTGTAGACGCGCAGCGCCAGGTCGCGGGCCACGCCCTTCATTGCATAGTCGGCAACCAGCTTTTCCGCGTCGCCGTCATTCCACAGGTTCATCATGTTCGCTTCGTCCGGTTGTTTTTGTTGTGAAACAGGAATGCCGCGACGCCTTGATGACAATGCCTCCGCGGCGGCTTGTGTTCTTTAGGCGACCTTTTCTGCTGCCGGTCCGGCATGGTCGAGCAGCCGTCGCGCCATCCGGGCGCCGACCACCAGATGCGTGCATAGCCCACCCGCGATCGCCGCCACCAGGGGTCCGAACTTGCTGTCCTCCTGCACCACCACGAGTCGCTTTTCAATTTTGCGCAGCGATGACAGCTCCGCCGAAATGATCCGCCTGTTGTAGCTGCAGTCGAGCGCCTTGCCTTCGGCGTCGATGATCTGACCGGCGATGACGCCGGCAGCCCCGGCACGACGCAGCACCTCCATTTCGCTGGCAGTCAGCGCGCCGCATTTGACGACATGGCTGTCGGCATCGACGGTGCCGACCGAGTAAAGCGCCAGATTGCACGCACCGATGCCCGACAACTGCTCGCGGATCACCGGCTCGGCGCGCAGGCCGCGCGCCAGTTCCTCAGTCGTCAGCACCAGCGGCGCATAGAAATTGAGTCCCTTGGCATTGAGCCGGCGGGCGATTTCCATGGTGCATTGGTCGGGCCGGTAGGAATAGGGGGCTCCCAGATTTCCGCAGAGCTGCACCACCGTCACATCCTGCAGATCGGCATAGGACATGATGTCGGCGATCGTATAGATGGTCCTTCCCCAGGCGACGCCGATGCGATCGCCCTTCCTGATCAGCTCGAGAAAGACGCTGGCCGCCAGCACCGCGATGTCGGTCGACGGATCGGCGACATGGCCGTTTTCCGGCGCGATCCAGACGGCATCGAGCCTCAATGCGTCTTCAAGTTTGCGCGCCATGACGTCGTCGGTGAAAAGCTGGGTCGAGGTCGATATGTTGACGATGCCGGTCTCGCGCGCCTTGCGCAGATACATGGCGACCGAGGCTCGGGAAATCTTGAGCTGGCTGGCCACCTGGTCCTGGCGCAAGCCGTGGGCATAGTAGAGCCAGGCGGCCTTGTGGATAAGCTGTTCTGCCGGTCGGATCGCCATGCCATCTCCTCGTTGACATTATTCACGGCTGTCGACAAAAGTCAAATCGCTGGTGAACTGCGAGGCATGTCGATGCCAGTGATTGCGCCATTTTTGTTATCGCGATAACAATAAACTGAACAGGAGGCCTGACAATGAACGTATCATTGGGTGAGCGCTGGGAAACTTTTGTGTCCAACATTGTCAAGCGGGGCCGCTACGGCTCTGCCAGCGAAGTCGTGCGCGAAGGCTTGCGCCTGGTCGAAGAACGCGAGGAAAAGCTGAAGGCGTTACGCGCCATGCTGGACAAGTCGTTTGCTGACGACGGCGAAGCGACCGAGCAGGATATCGACGCGGCTGTGGAAGCCAAGGCTGAGCAACTCGCAAAGGAAGGCTTCTAGGAGTGCCACGGCTGCGTACGTTGCCGTCGGTACAGACAGATTTGGTCAATATCTTTGAATACGTCACTCGCGAAAGCGGCAGCCTGGTGCTTGGCCGGCGTTTTGTGGATGCTCTGCGCCAGAAATGCCGTGATCTGGCGAGCCTGCAGGCGACGATCGGTCGTGCCCGCCCCGATCTCCGGCCGGACATCCGGAGTTTCGCTTTCCGGGGATACGTCATTTTCTTCCGCTATAATGGAGATTGCTCGACGTGGCGAACATCATCGAAGGGCATCGCGACATCAATGCTTTATGGTCAGAAGGCGAAGGCGGGCAGGGGCGCCAGGAGTAGCTGAGGCGGCCTCGCTCGCCAGCGTCCCGAAGCGTTCGATAAACATGGGGAGGACGGGATGGGCAATCCCTACGAACAGGATCTCGGCAGGAATCCAGCCAATTACCAGCCGCTGACGCCGCTCAGCTATCTCGAGCGGGCGGCAAAGACCTTTCCCGACCATGTCGCGATCATCCATGGTCGCCAGCGCACGACCTATCGTGATTTCTGGCGGCGGTCGCTGAAGCTTGCCTCGGCGCTCTCCAGGCGCGGCATCGGCAAGGGCGACACCGTCACCGTCATGTTGTCCAACACCCCGCCGATGCTGGAAGCGCATTTCGGCGTGCCGATGACCAAGGCGGTGCTGCATTCGCTCAACACCCGCCTCGATGCCGCGGTCATCGCCTTTCAGCTCGACCATGCCGAAACCAAGGTGCTGGTCGTCGATCGCGAATTTGCAAATGTCGTCAGCGAGGCGCTGGCGCTGGCCAGGGTAAAACCGCTGGTCATCGACTATGACGATCCCGAATACGCCACTGACGCGCCCTATCCCAAGGGCGAGCGGATCGGCTCGCTCGATTACGAGACCTTCGTCGCGGGCGGCGACGAGGATTTCGCCTGGTCTATGCCCGACGACGAATGGGATTCGATCTCGCTCAACTACACCTCCGGCACGACAGGCAATCCCAAGGGCGTCGTCTATCACCATCGCGGTGCGGCACTGATGGCCTATGCCAACACCATCCATGCCGGCATGGGCAAGCATGCGGTCTATCTGTGGACGCTGCCGATGTTCCACTGCAATGGCTGGTGCTTTCCGTGGACGCTGGCCGTGCAGGCCGGCACCCATGTCTGCCTGCGCTGGGTGCGGCCGAAGCCGATCTACGACGCCATCGCCGACCACGGCGTCACCCATCTGTGCGGCGCGCCGGTGGTGATGTCGGTGCTGATCAACGCCAGCGACCAGGACAAGCGGCAATTTCCGCAGACGGTCACCTTCAACACCGCCGCGGCACCGCCGCCGGAAGCGGTGCTGTCGGGCATGGCCGATGCGGGTTTTGCCGTCACCCACCTCTATGGCCTGACCGAGACCTATGGCCCGGCGGTCGTCAACGAATGGCAGGGCGAGTGGGATGGGCTGGAGAAGGGACAGAAGGCGGCGAGGAAGGCCAGGCAAGGTGTGCGCTATGCCGCGCTCGAGGATCTGACGGTGATGGATCCCGAGACGATGGAGGAGACGCCGGCCGACGGCGAGACGATCGGCGAGGTCATGTTCCGCGGCAACATCGTCATGAAGGGCTATCTGAAGAACCGCAAGGCGAGCGACGAGGCCTTCGCCGGCGGCTGGTTCCACTCGGGCGACCTCGGCGTCATGCATCCCGACGGCTACATCCAGCTCAAGGACCGCTCCAAGGACATCATCATTTCCGGCGGCGAGAACATCTCCTCGATCGAAGTCGAGGAGGCGCTTTACAAGCATACCGCCGTCGCCTCCTGCGGCGTGGTCGCCAGGCCCGACGACAAATGGGGCGAGGTGCCGGTCGCCTATGTCGAGCTGAAGCCGGGCAGGACGGCGACCGAGGCCGAGATCATCGATCACTGCCGCGCGCTGCTCGCCCGCTTCAAACTGCCGAAAGCGGTGATCTTCGCCGAAATCCCGAAGACCTCAACCGGCAAGATCCAGAAGTTCCGGCTGAGGGAGATGGCCAAGGGGTAGCAGAGCAATTCCAGGAAAAGTGCGCAGCGGTTTTCCGTCCGGAATTGCGTAAAAACAAATATTTAGAGCGGGTCGGCGATTCTATCAAAAGCTGAACCGCTCTAGAGTCAGGACCCATTAATCGGGTAGCGTC
>NZ_FTPD01000045.1:256996-513033 GCF_900156895.1 Mesorhizobium prunaredense | reverse complement strand
AATCGGCACCGATGGTGCGCCACTTTCAGCGCTAGAGCGGTTCAGCTTTTGATAGAATCGCCGAGCCGCTCTATCTCTTTGTTTTGACGCAATTCCGGACGGAAAACCGTTTCACACGTTTCCTGGAATTGCTCTAGCGCCAAGCAGAGCAGGAAAAACATGACCCTGACCAATCGAGACATTGTCGAGCTGACGGCATGGCGCCGCAGGCTGCACCAGCATCCGGAAATCTCGAATGAGGAAGAGAAGACCGCGAGCGAGGTTGTCGACTTCCTCGCCGACACAGCGCCGGACAAGGTGCTGACCGGATTGGGCGGCCACGGTGTGGCGGCGGTATATGAAAGCGGCAAAGCCGGTCCGACAGTCCTGTTCCGGTCGGAACTCGATGCGCTGCCGATTTATGAGCTTTCAGGCGTTTCTCATTCGTCGCTCGTACCGGGAAAGTCGCATATGTGCGGCCATGACGGACATACCGCGATCCTCGCCGCACTTGGCCGCCAGTTCGGGCGCGAAAGACCTGCCCGCGGCCGCGTCGTGCTGATGTTCCAGCCGGCGGAAGAAACCGGCAATGGCGCGGCCGGCGTCGTCGCCGATCCGCGCTTTTCCGAGATCGCGCCGGATTTGGCCTTCTCGCTGCACAATTTGCCCGGTGTGCCGTTCGGTGAGGTGCGTATCAAACCCGGCGTGGTCAACTGTGCTTCACGCGGCATGCGGATATTGCTGGAGGGCAAGACCGCGCATTCGTCGATGCCCGAAACGGGTGTCTCGCCAATGATGGCGGTCAGCCAGCTGATGCCGGCACTGCCCGCGCTCGGGCGCGGAACCTTCGCTGACGACGATTTCAGTATGGTGACCGTCACCCATGCCCTGATGGGCGAAGCCGTGTTCGGCATTGCGCCGGGAATTGCAGAAGTGTGGGCGACGCTGCGCACAAGGCGCGATGAGAGCATGGCGGACCTGTGCGCCGCCGCGGAAGCGCTGGTGGAAAAGATCGCGGGAGAGCATCGGCTTTCGGCCCGCTACGACTATCACGAGATCTTCGTTGCCAGCGTCAACGCGCCGGATGCCGTGGAACATCTGCAGCGCGCGCTCGACGAAGAAGGCGTGCCACGCACAGAGGAAGCCCTGCCGATGCGCGCTTCGGAAGATTTCGGCGTGTTCGGACATAGCGCAGCGTCCGCCATGTTCTTCCTCGGTGCCGGCGAGCGGTACCCTGCGCTGCACAACCCCGACTATGACTTTCCAGACGACCTGATCCCGATCGGATCCAGAATATTCATGCGCACGGCGCGCAACCTTCTGGGCTGATTGGCTCCCGGGTGGCCGCCTATTTGAGCAAAATCTCGATCTCAGGCGGGATATTAATGACGTCGCCCGGTTCGTCATCGGTTCCACCAATGACGTAGCCCGGTTCGTCCGAGTATGAGAAGACTTTCGTAATGATGCCTGATTTGAGCGCTTCAGCGCTCCATACGTTATAGAGGCCCTCCGGCGTTGCCATGCCCATCATCACGAACACGTCGCCGCTGCGGACGCCCATTTCGTCGAAATAGTCGGAAAGCATCCGCTTCAGGGCCGGGTCAGGCCTCGTAGAAATTTCATCGAGGTTTCTGCGTCCCGTCGGCGTAGGCGCACTTTTCCTGCCGTCCGTTATTTGATGGAGGGCGATCCTGGCATTGACAGCCGCGGCGCGGACATGCCCCCCAGCCAAGGCGAAGGGGCAAGCCGAGAAACAGTACGCCCCGCCTGCGTGAACTTCGCCTTCCGACCAGCCGTTCTTGACGATCTTTTCGGGACAGCGCGGCACCAGCATCGGGCAGCCGTTCAACACCGTTCTGCCCACCGCGGTTTCGAGGCCAGCGGCCCGGATCATGCGTCCAATCCAAAGCGCCGAAGCCACGTTCCCCCCGCCAGACTGAAACACGACGGGAAGCCTTTGGCCCTTCAGCTTGGTCAGAAACTGCTCAAATTGTCTGCCAGTGTCAGCTGTTATCGTGCCCTCGGCAGAAATCCATTGGACGCAGCTTACCTTGCAATCGCCGTTCCGAACCAGAGCGAAATTCATCGGCCACGCTTCGGGTGTCTTCTGCTTTGCGCCGGCCGAAGCGGTAGCAACCAAGGCCACAAGTAAACCTGCGACGATGAAGCAGAATGTCATCAGCAGACCCAGGCGAGTTGTCATGATGAAAAGCCCCCCAACAGCAGAATAATTGCTATCGCCTCGGGCCCCTCTGACACAACCTCTTTTATATCTTCGGCGGCAGGGGCGCGCATCCGTTGCGCAAGCCCGGGGACCTCAGGCACCACACGCTGATCCGCGACGGCTATCGGATCGACTGGGCGGTGTTGTGGCCGCCTGCGCCGAAAACCTCTACGCCTTTCGGCGTGAAAGAGCGCAATTTCCAATCGGCGTCCGCCCGGGTCGCCGGTAGGACAAAAGTGGTCTCGGACTGGTTGAACTCACGGGCAATGTTCTGCATCAGCTCGAGCGCCAACTCGGCACCGCAATCGACCACCGCCAGTGAATTGCCGGTCAGCGGCTCTACCGCGAAGACATCGACGAAATGAAATGGGATTGTTCTGCTCATGGTTTTCCTCCGGGAACCGCAATTGGGCCCGTGCAGTATTGCAGAACAATCCCTACCGAAGATGCGAGAGCACGTTGAGCAGCTTGCCGGTCGGGTCGGCAATGAAGAAGCGTCTTACGCCCCACGGTTCGTCGGTCAAATCATGGACCACTCTGCAACCGATCTCGTTCGCGCGAAGATAAACCGCGTCGACATTGTCGACCTCGATCGACAGATCAGGCACCGGGGTGCCTGAGCCGCCCTCGCTGGCGATGCTGATCTGGGGGACGGTGGTTTCGCTGGACGCCAGCGTGACGAGCCACCCGTGATCCATGACGGCATCGAGCCCGAACAAGTCGGTATAGAACTTCCGAACATCCGGAATGCTGTCTGTTGCGATATTCGAGACGATGCGCAGCACGGTCATTCCATATCTCCTTCACAGCTTGCCATATCTCCACAGCCTGGATGGTAACGCATAGCTGCGCGCTGCGGAGCACGTCTCGTTAACGCTGTTCACGCCCAGGTTGTGCCAACAGATGTCACTGGTCGCCCAACATAGGTAACATCACCTGTTGACAGGCGGGCGATTTCGAATTACGAGTGACGAAATTCAAAATTCGTCACTCGTAATGAGCTAAATGAAACATGATGTATGACACCCTCGACACGACGGCTGACCTGGTCCGGCAGGAGAATGTCGCGCGCATCCTCGATTGCGCAGAGCGACTGTTCCGCCACTACGGCTATGGCAAGACCAATGTCGCCGACATTGCCCGTGAACTCGGCATGTCGACGGCCAACATCTACCGTTTCTTCGCCTCCAAGGTTGAGATCCACCAGGCCGTTTGTGGCCGCATGCTCGCTACCTGCTACCAACTGACCTACGACGCCTGCCATAGTCCCGGAACGGCCAGCGAAAGGCTGCGCCGCTACGTGCAAACCCATTATCAGTGGACCCGCGACACCATGCTCGACCAGGAGAAGGTGCACGAAATGGTCGTCGTCGCCATCGAGCGCGATTGGCATGTCATCGAGAAGCATATCGACAGGATCCGCGGCTTGGTCGAGGAGGTGATCCGTGAGGGAATCGCGGCCGGCGAGTTTGCCGACCAGGACCCGGAAGTCGCTTCGCGGTGTTTCGGCGCCGCTATCATCACCCTGTGTCACCCGCAGATGGTCGCCCAGTGCCTTGCCAAGAACAACCGGGCGATGCCGGACGAGCTAATCGAGTTTGCCATCAGGGCTTTGAAGAAATGACCGGCGTCCGCCGGGCGTCGACAATCCATCTCCAGTTCGGGAGTACGCAAGTGTCTTTGTCCAAATCCATCATGAACAGGCTGCCGGCCATTGGTCCGGCTCTGGTCGTCGTCGCGGCGCTTGGGCTCGCCGGTTGCTCGCAAGAAAAAGTGGAAGTCAAGGACATCGTCCGGCCGGTCAAGGTCGTCGAGATCGCCAAGGCGAACGATACCCGTGAGCTCTCCTACTCCGGATCGGTGCGCGCCCGCACCGAGATGAATCTCGGGTTCCGCATCAATGGCAAGATCACCGAGCGCCTGGTCGACATCGGCCAGCGCGTGAAGCCGGGCGACGTTCTGGCCCGCATCGATCCCGCCGACTACGACCTTTCCGTCAACAGTGCCGAGGCCAGCCTCGAGGCCGCCGAGCGGCAGGTCGAGACAACGGGCCTTGCCCGCCGTCGTGCCGAACAGCTGTTTGCCAAGAAGTTCGCCTCGAAATCGCAGCTCGAACAGGCGACGCTCAGCTATGATCAGGCGGTCGCCACCCGCAATTCCACCCGCTCAGCGCTTGACCAGGCGAAGAACCAGGTCCTCTACACCGACCTCAAGGCGGACAGGAACGGCATCGTCACGTCAGTCACCGCCGATGTCGGTCAGGTGGTCGGCTCCGGCACGCCGGTTGTGACCGTTGCCGTCGATGGCGAAAAGGAAGTGCTGATCGCCGTGCCGGAAACGGATATCGCCCAGTTCAAGCCGGGCAAGGACGTCAAGGCAAGCTTCTGGTCCGACGAAGCGCTGACGCTCGACGGCAAGGTCCGTGAAGTCGCCGGCAGCGCCGATCAGCAGTCGCGTACCTTTGCCGTTCGCGTCAGCCTGCCCAACGATCCGCGCGTGCTTCTCGGCATGACCGCGAATATCGAGGCTTCGGTCGCCAACAACAGCCTGCAAAGCGTATCGATCCCGTTGAGCGCGCTGGCGCAAAAGGGCGGCCAGCAGATCGTCTGGACCGTGGACCGCAGCGGCGAGACCGTCCATGCGCGTCCGATCAAGGTCGCCGAGTTCACCGCCGACGGCGTGCATGTTGCCGAAGGATTGAAACCCGGCGATGTCGTCGTTGCGGCGGGCACGCAATTCATGACCGAAAATCTGAAGGTCAAGCTGGCTGGCGATGCGGTGCAACAGTCCGCATCGGCGGACCATGATGGCTACGCCGTCAAGCGCGTGCGCTGACGGCCAGGCATAAAACGGCTTTTTCTCGCATCGGCGCAAGCCGCGAGGTCAAGCGGTTCACGGTTTCCGGGCGGCAGGCGCCCGATTGTCGAGACGTCAGGTCGATGTAACCCCCCACATCGATCCTTGCGCCCCACCGCGATGAGTGTCTCTCCGCTCGGAAAGCCTCGCCGCCCGGAAGCCAGTATTAGAAGCTCCGTGGGCATGCCATGTGCGTGCGCTGACGATCAGACAGATGGACTGGCGCTATGACCACCGACACCACCGACACCCATGAAAAACGGCCCTTCAATCTTTCGCGCTGGGCGATCGGGCACCCGAGCATTGCGCGGTTCCTGTTCGGCCTGATCATCGTTGCCGGTGCGCTCGGCCTGATGCGCATGGGCCAGAAGGAAGATCCGGATTTCACCTTCCGCATCATGGTCGTCCAGGCGGTCTGGCCCGGTGCCTCGATCCAGGAGATGGAGGACCAGGTCGTCAACAAGATCGAGCGCAAGCTGCAGGAAACGCCGCATCTCGATTTCGTCCGTTCCTATACGCGCGCCGGCAGCGCCATCATCACCTTGCAGGTGGAAGGCGACACCAATCCGACGCAGGTCGCGGATGCCTTTTACCAGGTACGCAAGAAGGTCGGCGATATCGCCAATGAGCTGCCCCAGGGGCTGCTTGGGCCCTATTTTAACGACGAATTCGGCGACACGTTCATCACCTTGCATTCGATCAGCGGCGACGGCTACAGCTATCCCGAACTGAAGAAATTGGCCATCCAGGCGCGTGACATGCTGCTGACCACGCCCGGCGTGGAGAAGGCCGTGATCATCGGCGACCAGCCGGAAAAACTCTATATCGACGTTTCGTCCAAGGTGCTTGCCGAGCGCGGCCTGACGCTCACCGATCTGCAGAACGCGATCAAGGGCCAGAACAATGTCGATCCGGCAGGCTCGGTCGACACCGGCCAGCGCTCTGTGCGCATCTCGGTCGAGGGCAGCGTGACGGAGGCGGCCGACATCCGCGAACTTCGCCTGCGCGCCGGCAACCAGGTGACGCGCCTCGGCGACATCGCAACCGTGACCACAGGTCTCGAGGATCCCTATCAGCGCAAATACCGCTTCAACGGCCACGACAGTGTCCAGGTCGGCGTCGTCATGGCCAAGGGCTTCAACGTCACCGATGTCGGCAAGGAGGTCGAGGCGACCTATCACCGCTTCGAAGAGGCCTTGCCCTACGGCGTTTCGGTCGATCAGATCGCCGACCAGCCGGAAGTCGTGCGGGACGCGGTGAACGAGTTCATGACGGCGCTCGGCGAGGCGCTGCTGATCGTGCTTGTCGTTTCGTTCTTGACGATCGGCTGGCGTTCGGGCCTGGTGATCGCAATCACCATTCCGCTCGTTCTGGCCGCCACCTTCGCCATCATGTACGAGATCGGCATCGATCTGCAGCGCATTTCGCTTGGCGCGCTGATCATCGCGCTCGGCCTGCTTGTCGACGATGCGATGATCGTCGTCGAAATGATGGAACGCAAGCTCGAGGAAGGGATGGTCAAGATCGAGGCGGCGAGCTTCGCTTACACCTCGACGGCCTTCCCGATGCTGACCGGCACGCTGATCACCACCGCCGGCTTCATCCCGGTCGGCTTCGCGGCTTCGACAGCCGGTGAATATGTGCGCACGCTGTTCTACGTCGTCGGCATCGCGCTGGTCGTCTCCTGGTTCGTGGCGGTCTACTTCACGCCGTGGCTTGGTCATATGATCCTCAAGCAGCGAAAACACGCCGGCAGCCATCACGATGTCTTCGACACGCGCTTTTATCGCCGGCTTCGCGCCACCGTCAGCTGGTCCGTCCGCCACCGCATCATCGTGCTGGTCATGACGCTGGTCACCTTCGTCACCAGCCTGTGGGCGTTCCAGTTCATCCCGCAGAATTTCTTCCCGCAGTCGTCGCGTCCGGAAATCCTTGTCGACCTCTGGCTGCCGGAAGGCACCAGCATCGAGGAAGTCGAGACGCAGGCCAAGGCGCTCGAAACCAGGATGATGGACGACAAGGACAAGCGCTTCATCGCCACCTATATCGGCGAGGGCGCGCCGCGCTTCTTCCTGCCGCTCGACCAGCAGCTTCGCAATCCGAATTTTGCCCAGCTTTTGGTGATGGCCAATGACGAACCGGCTCGCGAGCGGCTGATCGTCAAGCTGCGCACCATTCTGGCCGAGGATTTCCCGTCGGTCCGCGCCAAGGTCGACCGCCTGTTCCTTGGGCCGCCCACCGGCTGGCCGGTGCAGATGCGCGTCATGGGCCCGGATCGCCAGGAGGTGCGCCGCATCGCCGACGAGGTGAAGGCGAAGTTCCAGGCAAATCCGGTGCTCGGCGCCGTCCACGACGACTGGCTGGAGCCGGTGCCGGAGATGAAGCTGGTGATCGACCAGGATCGCGCCCGTGCGCTCGGCGTCACCTCGCAGCGCATCCGTCAGATGCTGCAGGCGACCATGTCGGGAGCGCCGCTCGATGATTTCCGCGACGGCGAGGAGACGGTTTCGATCGTCGCCCGGGAACCGGCGGCAAGCCGCCACCTGCTGTCGGCGGTCGACTCGATCTCTGTCCCGACGGATTTCGGTGGCTTCGTGCCGCTGTCGCAGGTCGCCAAGGTCGTCCCGGTGCTGGAGCAAGGTGTCGAATGGCGGCGCGACCGCCTGCCGACCATCAGCGTGCGCGCCACGCTGCCGGACGGCGTGCAGTCGAACGATGTCGTCATGAAGATGTACAGCGAGATGCAAGGCCTGCGCGACGGTCTGGCGCCTGGCTACAACATCGAGATCCAGGGCGGCGCCGAGGATTCGGCCGAAAGCCAGGCCTCGATTGCTGCGAAAGCGCCAATCATGCTGGCCGTCATCGTCGTGCTGCTGATGATCCAGCTGCAGCATTTCGGCAAGGCGATGCTGGTGCTGGCGACCGGTCCGCTCGGCATCATCGGTGCTGCGGCGGCACTTTTGATCAGTGGCGCACCGTTCGGCTTCGTCGCCATTCTCGGCGTCATCGCGCTGCTTGGCATCATCATGCGCAACTCGATCATCCTGGTCGACCAGATCGACCAGGACATCGCAGCCGGCATGGAACGCTCGGAGGCCATCATCGGCTCGGCAGTCCGCCGATTCCGGCCGATCATGCTGACGGCGTTGACGGCGGTCCTGGCGCTGATCCCGATCTCGCGCGGCGTCTTCTGGGGTCCGCTCGCCTATGCCATGATGGGCGGCATCCTCATTGCCACGGTGCTGACTATCCTCGTCCTTCCGGCAGGCTATGCCTTGTTCTTCGGCAGGGAGCGCAAGAAGGTCGAGGACGCGGAGCCGGCCGCCGAGCCGAAACTGGCGGAAAACGATGACCAGCCGCAACTGCCCCTGGCGGCCGAATAGGGTCGAGGCAATCGCGCAAGGTCGGCGCCGCCCCTCATCTGGCTGCCGCCATCTTCTCCCCGTATAGTGACGGGGAGAAGGGCGCCTTCGCAAAAGATTTCGCCAATAACCAGCGCTGCAAAAAAAGCGCCGAGCGTGCGGCCAGCCCCTTCTCCCCGTCACTATACGGGGAGAGTGCCCGGCAGGGCGATGAGGGGCGGCGCCGAAATCGACAATTAATCTCAAGTGATTTGTGCTTGGCGCTGATCTCGCCTGGAGCACAAATCCGTTACAGATCACCCACGGAGTCGATACAACGGTACCGCTGGTTTAAACCGAGAGAGGCTACCGCGCGCCGGAGGAGGACGTCATGACCGTAGCTCAGACACCGGTGGCGCTGCGCCGGCCGATCGACGGACGCCACCGCCAGATGTTCGTCGATGGCGCCTGGGTTGACGCCCGCTCGGGCCGCACCATGGAGACCCGCAATCCGGCCACAGGCGCGGTCATTGCCACGGTGCCGCGCGGCGACCGCCAGGACGTCGAGCTGGCGGTAGCCGCAGCGCGCAGGGCCTTCGACGGGCCGTGGAGCCGGTACAAGCCCTATGAGCGGCAGGTGCTGCTGCTCAGGATCGCCGATCTCTTCGAAAAGCACTGGGAGGAGATCAGCCGCTCGGACACCACCGACATGGGCATGCCGATCGTGCGCACCCTGGCCAACCGCAATCGTGTCATCGGCATGCTGCGCTATTACGCCGGCATGGCGACGTCCCTGCATGGCGAGACGATCGAGAACTCGCTGCCCGGCGAAATCGTTTCCTTCACCCGCAAGGAGCCGGTCGGCGTCGTCGGCGCCATCATCCCGTGGAACGCACCGACGGCGGCTTCGATCTGGAAGATCGGACCGGCGCTGGCGACCGGCTGCACGGTGGTGCTGAAACCGTCGGAAGAGGCGCCGCTGACGCCGCTTCTGATCGCCGACCTCATGAACGAGGCCGGCGTTCCGCCAGGCGTCGTCAACATCGTGACCGGCCACGGCGCCGAGGCAGGCGCCGCACTTGCCGAGCATATGGGCGTCGACAAGATCGTCTTCACCGGCTCGACGGCAACCGGCCAGTCGATCGTCCGCGCCTCGGCCGGCAACCTCAAGCGCGTCTCGCTGGAGCTTGGCGGCAAGTCGCCGGTCATCGTCTGCGCCGACGCCGATCTCGACAAAGCGGTGCCGGTGGCGGCGATGTCGGTGTTCGCCAATTCCGGCCAGATCTGCATCGCCGGCTCGCGCCTGTTCGTCGAACGCTCCGTCCATGACGAGTTCGTCGAGCGGCTGGCGACCTATGCCAAGGGTCTCAGGATCGGCGACGGCATCGATCCGGCGACCGAGATCGGCCCACTCGTCTCCGAAAAGCAGCTGCAACGGGTCGCCTCCTATCTCCAGGCCGGCGCAGCGGAGGGCGCGACCCTCGTCACCGGCGGTCAACGCCTGATGGAAGGTGCGCTGGCCGCCGGCAATTTCGTCGCGCCGACCGTCTTTGCCGGTGTCTCTGACGACATGAGGATCGCGCGCGAGGAGATCTTCGGGCCGGTGATTTCGGTGCTGCCGTTCGATACGCTCGATGAGGCGGTCGAGCGCGCCAACAACACGCCCTACGGTCTTGCTGCCGGGGTCTTCACCCGCAATGTCGCCACCGCCCACCAGCTGTCGCGAAAAATCCGTGCCGGCTCGGTCTGGGTGAACACCTATCACGCCATCGATCCGGCCATGCCCTTCGGCGGCTACAAGATGAGCGGCTACGGCCGCGAGGGCGGCGCCGAGCATCTCGACGAGTATCTCAACACCAAGGGCGTGTTCATCAAGATCGATTGAGCGATCCGCCTGCCAATCCTCAACCGCGGCGCTGACCGCCAAGATGCCGGCAAAGCCTGAAACAAAAAACCCCGCCTCGGCGGCGGGTCGTTGCTCGGGTAGTGTCTCAGTTTGAAATCTGATTTTTCGCTTTGAGCGAGATCGGGTCCGTCTCGATTAGCCGAAGCGATCTCACCATGTCGGCAGTTCGAGTCTTGTAATTGAGAAAATGTGGCGAGGTGAGGTGCGCCTCATAGGCCGCTTGATCAGCGTAGCCTTCAATCACCAGCACCTTATCGCGGCTTCCCTTGACCGACAGCGCGTACAGGAAGATGACCCCAGGTTCTAGCCGCACCGAGGCTTCAATCTCTTCTGATAGGAGTGCGCCGTAAGCCTCGATCTGGTCGGGATCGATCTCCGTTTCTGCTATCCTGACAATCATTCGCTATTCCGCTTCTTGTACCGGTCGCAATGCGCATGACGCGGACGGCGTTGCCGATCACGTCGGCGGGGCGCTTCTGGCCTTTAGATCCGGTTAGCATGGCTACTCTCCTGAAGCGGCGGGCATGGCAGATCGGCATATGAGCAGAAAACGCAGCAATCGCCCGCTAAGGGCTTCAGGAGTACCCTGCAGTTTTTGCATTCGTAGAAGTGAACGCAGGCATCGGTCGGCATCGTTTCCACAGTCTGGTGCCCACAGTCCGGGCAAGTGATGGTGCTCTCATGCTTCATTGCCGCTCCAATGCTTTCCGCTAAGCATATAGGAGTTCGGCCCGGATCGCGACAAGCGCGGCGTCAAATTTCAAACTGAGACACTACCCGACCTCGCGATCGCGAGCTTCTAGTGAGCGAGCTTGCGACGGGCCTCTGGAAGCAAATCGGATCGAGCGCGGCGGTCCGCACTCGATCCTTTCAGGCCGATGTCAGATGACGAACAGCCAGTTGGCGAGCAGCATCACCACGACGCCGGCGATCAACGTCAGGTAGGGCAGGATGCCCGCCTTTCTGACGGCGAGATCGGACGAAGTCATGCCGAGATCCGCCAGCATGTGGTCGGGGAATTTGCCCTTGTCCTGGATGTAATGCCGGAAGCAGAACACCGGGATGATGAGGGCAGCCGTGATCAGTCCTGCCCACAGCGCCATCGGGTTCCAGATCTTGGCGCCGGCGCCCATGAAGATCATGTTGACATAGGCAAGGATGGCGCCGAGGCCGAGCAGCCAGCTCGGTGCCTTCCACGGCCGCGCGATATGGCCATTGTCGATGCGGTGGATCCAGCCGGCATTGAGGTTGAGGAAGTTGAAGATGATGTAGCCGCAATTCGACACGGCGAGGATGAAGAAGAAGCTGGTCGCGTCGGCCGAGGCGATGGCCAGAACGAACAGATTGAAGATCAGGTCGGTCCACATGGCGCGGGTCGGGGCGCCATGCTCGTTGACGTGGCTGAGATAGCGCGGCAGCCAGCCGTCGACTGAGCCCTGGTAAAGCGTGCGTGAGGACCCCGCCATCGCCGTCATGATGCAGAGCACCAGTGCCAGGATCATCAGCATCACCAGCAGGCTATGGATCAGCTGTCCGCCACCGACCATGCCGGCCAGGGCGTCGGCAACGCCGGAGCCGTCGACGATCGGGGTCGCCAGCATGCCGTTCAAGCCGAGCACGCCCTGGAAGGTGAACGGCACCAGGATGAACAGCAGCATGCACAGCAGGCCGGAATAGAAGATCGCCTTGAAGGTGTCGGTGCCGGGAGTCTTGAACTCGGAGGTGTAACAGACGGCGGTCTCGAAACCGTAGGTCGACCAGGCGGCGATGAACATGCCGCCGAGAACAAGCGTCCAGCCGGCGATGTTCCACGCCCCGGGCTCGGGCGCATAGGCCGCCGCGAGCGGCACCAGCGGCGAGAAATTCGCCCAGTCGATCTGGCCGGTGACGATCGGCACGACGCCGACGATCAGCATCGGAATGATGACGAACAGGCCGATATATTTCTGCACGTTTGCCGTGCCAAGGATGCCGCGATGCTGGATGGAGAAGATGATCAGCATCAGCACTGCGCCGATGAAGAAAGTGGCGTTGACGGTGAAGGAGACCGGGCCAAGCGTGTGACCGTAGAGCGTCCAGTTGCGGATCGCCGGCGTGGCGGCCGCGCTCACCGCCGCGATGGCATCGGCGGCACTCGCTCCGGTATTAGCCGCGATATAGGCGGCGACTTCCGGCGAGGTGTCGGTAAACAGCGGCAGCGGTGCCAGGGCGTTGAGGATGTAGGCGGCGGCGATCGAGCAGCCGAGCGACAGCACCGGCGACCAGGCGAACCAGTTGCACCACACCGAAAGCGGCGCGATGAACTTGGAGTAACGCAGCCAGGCGGTGGCGCCATAGATCGAGGCGCCGCCGGACTTGTTCGGAAACAGGCCGGCGATTTCGGCATAGGTGAAGGATTGCAGGAAGCCCATGATCATGGACACGGTCCAGATCAGGAAGGCCAGCTTGCCGGTCGTGCCGGCAATGCCGCCGATCGAAAACAGGACCAGCGCGGGAACGCCGCTTGCCACCCAGAAGGCGCCGCGCCAATCGATGTTCCGGTGCAGCTTCCCTTCGGTAGGCGGCACCAGGGCAGAGACTATCGTGCTCATATACGTGAATTCCCCATTTTGATGTTCCCCATCGGCGACAGTCGACATTTCGCGATGCGTCACCGACACACGCGTTGAACGACCTCAGGCGTTTTCCGCTCAGTAGTATTTTTTTCTTGGGAGTGAAGATTGACGCGTCACGCTTTCACGTCAAGCGTTTTTGTGAAGCTGTGCACATCGCAAATGTGGAACATGCGCCGACGGCACTCGCCGCCGGCTGATTTCTGGCGAGAAATCGACTTTACATGGGCATGGCTTGTGCCATTCGCGATCCTTAAAACCGGCGTCAGGAGCGCGGTCTGGTCTTTTGCGGGTCGTAATGGGCGAATCCGACGACGCGCGCCGGCAGCCGCTTGCTGTGGCCGTCGAGCTTGCCGATCTCGACCTCGGTGCCGATCGCGGCATGGGTCACGTCGAGCCTGGCCAGCGCTATATTCTTGTTCAGCACGGGCGAGCGCATGCTCGAAGTGACCTCGCCGATCTGGGCGCGGCCGACATGGACGCAATCGCCATGCCCGACCGCAACATTGGCGTCAATATCGAGGCCGACCAGTTTCCTCTGCGGGTTTTCCTTGCGCCGGATCAGCGCCTCGCGGCCGATGAAATCGTCGGTCTTGCTCTTCAGCGGCACGGTGAAGCCGATGCCGGCCTCGAACGGATCGGTCTGGTCGGAAAATTCATAGCCGGCAAAGATCAGCCCCGCCTCGATGCGCACCATGTCGAGCGCCTGCAACCCCATCGGCTTCAAGCCATGCGGCTGGCCGGCCTCCCAGATGGCGTCGAACACCTTTTCGGCGTCGCGCGGATGGCACCAGATTTCGTAGCCGAGTTCGCCGGTGTAGCCGGTGCGCGAGACGACGATTGGAATGCCATTGCCGCCGCCGATGCGGGCAACGGCGAAACGGAACCATTCGAGCTCCTCGATGGACGGCTGCAGCGGCGAGGTCCAGATGATCTCCTTGAGGATGTCGCGGCTCTTCGGCCCCTGCACGGCGGCATTGTGCATCTGGTCGGTCGACGAGCGCACCAGCACGTTGAGGCCGAGGCTCATTGCGGTGTCGCGCAGCCATTCGCCGGAAAGATCGTCGCCGCCGACCCAGCGGAAATTGTCCTTGCCGAGCCTGAGCAGCGTGCCGTCGTCGATCATGCCGCCATGCTCGTAGCACATGGCGGAATAGACCACCTGGCCGACGCCGAGTTTTTTCACGTCGCGGGTCAGCGTGTATTGCAGCAGCGCTTCGGAATCCGGCCCGGTGACCTCGAACTTGCGCAGCGGCGACAGGTCCATGATGACGGCGGCCTCCCGGCAGGCCCAGTATTCGTCGATCGGGTCCTGCCTGGCGAAGGCGTTGGCCAGCCAATAACCCCTGTACTCGACGAAGTTGCGGGTGTGCTTGGCAAAGCTCGAATGAAATGATGTCTCGCGGGTCATTTTCGGTTCCGAATCGGGCGTCATGCGTCTGGCGATCGCTCGCGAGAATTTATGCTTACCGGAATAGGTCCGCACATGGATGTCGGTCAGGTCCCAGCCATTGGCCGGCGTCGTGTCGTCGGGACAGGCGGACGACACGCAAACGATGTCGGTAAGCGCACGCAGCAGCACATAATCGCCCGGCCGCGACCATGGCTCGTCGGATACCATGACGCCATGCGCATCGATCGCCGTATTGAAGAAGAAATTGATCGCCATCCAGCCCGCGCGAGGAGTTACACCCTTGTCCGCGAGCGCGCGGTTGAAATTCTCCGAGCAGTTGGGATGACCGGGATAGCCGATGTCGTCGTAATATTTGGCGGCGCAAGCGAGCGCGAATGCATCGTGCCGGCCGCAAGTGTCCTGCACCACCTCGACCAGCGGCTCCATGTCCTGGTCGTAATATTTCGAATGCAGGCCTGGCATCGGATAGCTCGAACCCATCAGCGTGCGGGTCGTCGTCACGTCGAGCGGATGGTCGCGTCCCTTGTCGAGCTTGCGCGCCGAAAAGCACTGGAAGTCGGTGCATTGGCGCCCGTCGACGTCGATGATCTGCAGATAGTCACCCGCCTTGACGAAGTAGGCCTCCGCGGTCGCCGAATGGACGCGCAAATCGAGCACCGGGTCGGCCAGCGGGTCGCCAAGCCTGGACTTCGCCGCCGGACGGATCGTGGCGCGGCGCACGATGACGCCGAGCGGCGTTGCCGTGTCGTGGCCGTCGACCGGCATCGGCCCGCCTGGGGCAGCGATCAGAATCGAGCCATTGCGGGCAACGGTAAAACCCTGTTCGGTGCCGGCAGGGGTTGCGCCACCGAAGATGCGAACCGCCTTTGCCTGATCGAGCTGCACCTGGCGTCGCTCGAGCCCCCGGCGCAAGGACGCGAGGCTGTCGTCGCCATCGGCCAGCAGCGCCTTGATGCCGGCCGCGTTGCTGTTCGATTTCTCACCGAAAATGCCGGCATCAGTCACGCCGCTCTTGTCCCATGCCAAGAGCTCGCAGGCCTGGCCGCCTTCGACGTTGCGTACGCTGATGGTATCGCCGGCCTCGACATCGATGAGCACCGCGCCATTGCCGTGAACGCAATAGCGCTCCATGCCGGCGGGCAGCGCCATCTGACCGGGCCGCAGGATCAGGCTCGGTCGTGGCGGTCCGGCGGCGACGGCGGGGTAGGGCGACTGGCTCATCTCGACCCGGGTCTCAAGAAACAAGTTTGCCTGTGCGTAAAATTATTTTCGCGGCAAGAATAGGCAGCAAGGCCGGATTTAGCAAGGTGAAGCGTCGTACGCAGCCGCTTGCGGTTAGAATTCGGCTGAGCCCCATCTCCCGGGCGTTCGCGCTGCCCCTCACCTGCCTGCCGGCATCCTCTCCCCGTAAACGGGGCGAGGGGAGCTCTCATTGACGGTTTCGCCAATCACCAACGTTGAAAAAAGGCGCCAGCGTTGCGGTCAGCGTCTTTCTCCCCGTTTACGGGGAGAAATGCCCGGCAGGGCAATGAGGGGCAGCGCCGAGATTTGAAATTGGCCTTTCTCCGGCAAAAGCCGAACTACGCCAGCTCCCCTGAATAGCCGATGTCGACGCCATACTCGGCCGCCGAGTCGAGCATCGTGCGCCACAGGCTTTCGGCGAAACTTGTAAACACCAGAAGATTGAACACCGGCTGCCCATCCGGCCGGTCATTGCCACGCCAGAGATTGACGCTGGTATGGTCGATCGACGTCGCGGCAGCGGCGCCGTTCTTGAACGCCGCCGGGTGCAGGTCGAGCGACGACAATTTCGCCAGCATGGCGCGCGCCTTGGCTCCCGAGACGCTGATCAGGGCGCGCGCATGCGACTGGTCCGACAGCGAGGCGGATTGCGAGAACGCCTGGCTCAAAATGTCGATCGTGTGCTTGCCGCCTTTGGACAGGACGAGGAACTGATCCGGTCCCGACCAGATGAGCGTCACGTCTGAAGCGCTGACGGCCTTCGGCAGATCCGGAGCCGCCATGCCGAAACGGGCTTTGGCGGCGTTTGCCAGTTCCGCCCCTTTGCCGCGCCGCGCCATCACCTGGATCAGGTCGAAATTGCGAACTTCAGTGAGGGAAATGCCCGGCGCGACGTCGCGCGCGCCATGGGCGCCCACGACAAGTGCGTGCTCCAGCGGACTGCGAGAAAGCCACGGAAAGTCAGCCACGCTGGCGCCCTCCATCCGGATCGTAGAAGACGGGATTGCACAGCTCGACGTCATAGTCTTCACCACGCAGAGGGTCATGCGCATGGACGATCTCGCCGATGCGCTCGCGGCCGCGCTCGACAAGCGCCAGCCCTATCCACTGGTCAAGCGTCGGCGAGAAACAGACCGAGGTGACATAGCCCTGGTCGTTGGCGGGACCCGGCGTCTCGCCTTTCGGAATGACATGCGCGCCGGAGCGCAGGCGGCGCGCTCTGTCGGTCGGCTTGATGCCGACCACGACCTGCCGATCCGCTGCGACCAGCGCCTCGCGTCCGGCCATGACGCGGCCGACAAAATCTTTTTTGGTCGACATCATCTTGCCCAAGCCGAGATCGGCCGCGGTCGTCGTGCCGTTCAACTCGGGCCCGGCGACATGGCCCTTTTCGATGCGCATGACGCCGAGCGCCTCGGTGCCGTAGGGTGTGGCGCCGAATTGTTTGCCGGCTAGCATCAGGTTGCGCGCCAGCGCGTCGCCGTAGCGGGCCGGGACGGAGATCTCGAACGCCATCTCGCCGGAGAACGAAATTCGGAACAGCCGCGCCCTGATGCCGCCGCGAAGCGTGACTTGCCGCGCGCCCATGAACGGAACCCCCTCGTTCGAAAGGTCCTCTGACTCATCAGCGATCTGCTTTAGCAACTCCCGCGCGTTCGGCCCGGCGACCGAGAATTGCGCCCATTGGTCGGAGACTGACGTGAGTTGCACGTCGAGTTCTGGGAACAGCACCTGCCGGCAGAATTCGAGATGCTGCATCACCGGGCCGGCCTTGGCGGTCGTGGTGGTCAGGAAATAGTGATCCTCGGCCAGCCGCGACGTGGTGCCGTCGTCATAGACCATGCCGTCCTCGCGCAGCATCAGCCCATAGCGGGCCTTTCCCACTGCAAGGTTGGAGAAGGTGTTGATGTAGACGCGGTCGAGGAAGGCGCCGGCATCCGGTCCGTGCACGTCGATCTTGCCGAGCGTCGACACGTCGCAAAAGCCGACGCCGCCGCGCACCGCCTTGACCTCGCGGATGACCGTTTCCAGCCAGTCCTTCTCGCCGGCGTGCGGATACCATTGCGCCCGCTTCCACAAGCCGGTGTCGACGAACACCGCGCCCTGTTCGGCTGCCCAGTGGTGAGACGGCGTCAGCCTTGTCGCATGGAAGTTTTCGTCGCGATGATGGCCGGCAAAGGCGCCGATGGCGACCGGCACATAGGGCGGACGGTAGATCGTCGTGCCGGTCTCGGGAATGGATTTGCCTGATAGCGCCGCCATGATGGCGAGGCCGGCGACATTCGAGGTCTTGCCCTGGTCGGTCGCCATGCCGAGCGTCGTATAGCGCTTCAGGTGCTCGACCGATTCAAAGCCTTCGCGCTGCGCCAGTTCGATGTCCGCAGCGGTGACGTCGTGCTGGTAGTCGACAAAGGCTTTGCCTTTGCCGGCAACCTGCCAGAGCGGGGTCAGCGAAAAATCCTCGTCGTCGGCGACTGGCGGCGTGCCGGCGCTGCCGCTGTGCCCGGCGCTCTGAGCCGCTGCCGCACCGGCGGCAAACCCTTGGCGCAGGCAGGCGCCGAGGCCGAAGCCGCCGTTGGCGGCACCGGCGGCCATCATGCCGGGAGGGGCGCCGTCCGGCACGAAGGCCGATATATCGTCCTGCCATTTCGGCCGGCCGCGATGGTAGGAAGTCAGCCCGACCGCCGGGTTCCAGCCGCCGGAAACGGCAAGCCCGTCGGCTTCGACCTCGGCGCGTGCGCCGCCTGCCAGCGATATCGAGATTTTCCTGACACCGTCCTCGCCGCCGTCCACCCCGCTGACGAAACCGTTCAAGACGGCAAAGCCGGTTTTGGCGGCAAGCGCGCGATGCGCGGCGGATACGTCCGGACGCGCATCGACGACGGCAGCGATCTGCAATCCGGCGCCGAGTGCCGCCTCGACCGTGCGCCAGCCATCCTCATTGTTGGTAAACAGCGCAATCCTCTTCGCCGGGGTTGCCGCATAGCGCGCGATATAGGTCCGCATCGCCGAAGCCATCATCACGCCGGGCGTGTCGTTGCCGGCAAAGACGATCGGCCGTTCGATGGCGCCGGCGGCAACAATCGAGCGCTTTGCCACGATCCGCCACAGCCGCTGGCGCACCTGATGTTCGGGCGGCGAGGGCAGGTGGTCGTTAACCCGTTCGATCGCGCCATAGGTGCCGCCGTCATAGACGCCGAACAGCGTCGTGCGGGTCATGATGCGGACGTCCGGCAGCGAGGCGAGTTCGGCCAGCGTGCGCGAAATCCATTCGGCTGCGGGCATGCCGTCGATCATGCCGCCATCGGCAAGCAGGCGGCCGCCAAGCGCAAAATCTTCCTCGCACAGGATGACGCGGGCACCAGATCGGCCGGCGGCGAGCGCTGCCGCCAGCCCGGCTGGGCCGGAACCGGCGATCAGCACGTCGCAATGCGCCCAGGCCTTGTCGTAATGGTCGGGATCGGCAGCGCCAGCGGCGCGGCCGAGACCGGCGGCGCGGCGGATCGCCGGCTCGTAGACCGCTTCCCAGAATTTTGCCGGCCACATGAAGGTCTTGTAGTAGAAGCCGGCGACGAAAATCGGTGAGAACAGCTGGTTGACCGCCATCAGATCGTGGCGCAGCGACGGCCAGCGGTTCTGACTGGCGGCTTCCAGACCGTCATAAAGTTCTGCCGTGGTCGCCTTGGTGTTCGGCTCGCGGCGCGCCCCCGTGCGCAATTCGACCAGCGCATTGGGTTCTTCCGAGCCCGCGGTCAGGAAGCCGCGCGGCCGGTGGTATTTGAACGAGCGGCCGACCAGCTTGACGCCATTGGCGATCAGCGCCGAGGCGAGCGTGTCGCCCTGGAAGCCGGCAAAGGTTTTGCCGTCGAAGCGAAAGTTCAGCGGCGCCGAGCGGTCGATGAGACCGCCCGATGCAAGGCGATGGGACTGGCTGGTGATCACGGTTGCCGGCCTTCCGTCGCTTTGACGTCATGCAGGAACGCCGCGCTGCCCCTCATCGCCCTGCCGGGCACTTCTCCCCGTATAGTGACGGGGAGAAGGGGGCCGGCCGCGGCCTCGAGATTCCGTCTGCAACGCTGGCGATTGGCGAAACCGTGGATGACAGCGCCCCTCTCCCCGTCCCTATACGGGGAGAGGATGCCGGCAGGCAGGTGAGGGGCAGCGCTGAGCTGGCTAAGAATGCTCATTTTGCCACCTGCCTTGCACCCACACCCGCCGCCGGCTCGACCGAGGAGATCTCGTGCGTCAGCGTGTTGCGGGTGATCTTCAGCCAGGCCCGGCAGCCGCCGCCATGGTACCAATGTTCGCTCATCGCACCGGCGACATTGTCGCGTAGATAGACGTAGTCGAAGACGTCGTCTTCCGAGGTGCCGGCGGCCGGACGCAGCGGCTTGGCGTCGCCCAAATAGGTGAATTCGCCGAGTTCGCGTTCGCCGCAGAAGGGACAGACAATACGCATGCTTTCGGACCATCCTCAGTGCAGGTTCGGTTGGGCGCCGACGCCCTTTTCATCGATCATCGCACCCCGCCGGAACCGGTCGAGGCGGAAGCGCGCCGCCTCCTTGTGCAGTTCGTCGCGGGCCAGAAGATGGGCAAAGACAAGGCCGGAGCCGGGCGTCGCCTTGAAGCCGCCATAGCACCAGCCGGCATTGAGATAGAGCCCGTCCACTGGCGTCTTGTCGATGATCGGCGAGCCGTCCATCGACATGTCCATGATGCCGCCCCATTGGCGCAAGAGGCGCACGCGACCGATCATCGGCATCAGCGCCATGCCGCCCTCGCAGACGTCTTCCATCACAGGCATGTTGCCGCGCTGGGCATAGGAATTGTAGCCGTCTATGTCGCCGCCGAAGACCAGCCCGCCCTTGTCCGACTGGCTGACATAGAAATGGCCGGCGCCGAAGGTCATGACATTGGGGATCAGCGGCTTGATCGCCTCGGAAACGAAGGCCTGCAGCACATGGCTCTCGATCGGCAGCCGCAGTCCAGCCATCGCCGCGACGCGCGACGAACTGCCGGCGACGGCCATGCCGACCTTGCCGGCGCCGATTGTGCCGCGCGATGTCTCGACGCCGGTCACCTTGCCGTTGGCATCGCGCACAAAGCTGGTCACCTCGCAGTTCTGGATGATGTCGACACCGAGCGCGCTCGCCGCATGGGCGTAGCCCCAGACCACAGCGTCGTGGCGCGCCGTGCCGCCGCGCCGCTGCAGCAGGCCGCCCTGCACGGGAAAGCGGGCATTGTCGAAGTTCAGGAACGGCATCATCTTCTTGACCGCGGCAAGGTCGAGCAGTTCGGCATCGATGCCGTTGATGCGCATCGTGTTGCCGCGCCGCGCGTAGGCGTCGCGCTGTGCGTCGGAATGATAGAGGTTGATGACGCCGCGCTGGCTGACCATCGTATTGTAGTTGAGATCCTGCTCCATGCGTTCCCACAGCTTCATCGACAGCTCGTAGAAGCCGGTATTGCCGGGCAGCCCGTAATTGGAACGGATGATCGTGGTGTTGCGGCCGGCATTGCCGGAGCCGATCCAGCCCTTTTCGAGCACGGCGACATTGCTGATGCCGTACTCGCTGGCGAGGAACCATGCCGTCGCCAGACCGTGGCCGCCGCCGCCGATGATCACCACGTCGTAGTGATTTTTCGGGCTGGCGTCGCGCCAGGTGCGCTGCCAATTCTTGTGACCGGAAAAAGCGGCGCGGGCGAGGGAGAAGATCGAGTATTTCATGACTCTATTCCGAGGTCGCTCGCGCCACGCAGGACCATTCTTGACGCATCGGAATCAGCCGAAAACCGCTTCACACTTTTCAGTCCGATGCTCTAGATATCCAGCGTGTGGTCACGCTCCCACTGGGTGAAGTGGGAAGCATAGGAATTCCATTCCTGGTGCTTGAGCTTTAGATAAGCCGACGAGAATTCCTCACCCAGCGCCGCCTTGAGCGATTTGTCGTTGTCGAACTCGCGCAATGCATCGAGCAGGTTGAGCGGCAGCTTCGGCGCGCCCTCCACCGTATGGCCGAACTGGTACATGTCGATGTCGTAGCGCTTGCCCGGATCGGCCTTCGAGCGAATGCCGTCGAGGCCGGCGGCGATGATGACCGCCTGCAGCAGATAAGGGTTTGCCGCGCCGTCGGGCAGGCGCAGCTCGAAGCGGCCGGGGCCGGGCACGCGCACCATATGGGTGCGGTTGTTGCCGGTCCAGGTCACTGAGTTCGGCGCCCAGGTGGCGCCCGAAACGGTGCGCGGCGCATTGATGCGCTTGTAGGAATTGACGGTCGGGTTGGTGATCGCGGCAAGTGCCGAAGCATGCTTCATGATGCCGCCGAGAAAATGCCTGCCCTTCGCCGACAGGCCGAGCTCCATGGCGTTGTCGGCAAAGACATTGGTCTTGCCATCCTTGTCCCACACCGAGATGTGGGCGTGGCAGCCATTGCCGGTCAGGCCGGGGAATGGTTTTGGCATGAAGGTGGCGCGCAGGCCGTGCTTTTCTGCAACGGACCTCACCATGAACTTGAAGAAGGAATGCTTGTCGGCGGTCGCCAGCGCATCGTCGAAGGCCCAGTTCATCTCGAACTGGCCGTTGGCGTCCTCATGGTCGTTCTGGTAGGCGCCCCAGCCGAGCGCCAGCATGTGGTCGCAGATCTCGGCGATGACATCGTAGCGCCGCATCACCGCCTGCTGGTCGTAGCAGGGCTTTGACGCCGTGTCGTATTCGTCGGAAATCGTCTTGCCGTCCGGCGAGATCAGGAAGAACTCGGCCTCGACGCCGGTCTTGACATGCATGCCGTCGCCGGCCGCCTCGTCAATCAGCCGCTTCAGCGTGTTGCGCGGCGCCTGAGCGACCGTTTTTTCGTCCATCATGCAATTGGCGGCAATCCAGGCGACTTCCGGCTTCCACGGCAGCTGGATGACCGAATCCGGATCCGGCACCGCCAGCATGTCTGGATGCGCCGGCGTCAGGTCGAGCCAGGTGGCAAAGCCGGCAAAGCCGGCGCCGTCCTTCTGCATGTCGGCGATGGCCTGCGCCGGCACCAGCTTGGCGCGCTGCCCACCGAACAGGTCGGTGTAGGAAATCATGAAATATTTGACGCCGTTCCCCTTGGCGAAGGCGGCGAGATCGTTCCCCATTATAGTTCCTCGCTTATTGGTTTTTTTGGTGGTCTGATATGTTCAGAAGCCGTTCTTCCCCGGTATCCAGTTGGTCCCGGCCAGCGGCACGCCGGCCATGGCGGCGGCTTCGATCGTCAGCGCGACGAGATCCTCGGGCTCGAGATTATGCAGGCTGTTCTTGCCGCAGGCGCGGGCGATCGTCTGCGCCTCCAGCGTCATCACCTTGAGATAATTGGCCAGCCGTCGTCCTGCCGCTATCGGATCGAGCCGTTTCATCAGTTCGGGGTCCTGCGTGGTGATGCCGGCCGGATCGCGGCCCTCGTGCCAGTCGTCATAGGCGCCGGCGGTGGTGCCGAGCTCGTTGTACTCCGCCTCCCAGCGCGGATCGTTGTCGCCGAGCGCGACAAGTGCGGCGGTGCCGATCGACACCGCGTCGACGCCGAGCGCCAGCGCCTTGGCGACATCGGCGCCGTTGCGGATGCCGCCGGAGATGATCAGCTGCACCTTGCGGTGCATGCCGAGATCCTGCAGTGCCTGCACCGCCGGCCTGATGCAGGCAAGCGTCGGCTGGCCGACATTCTCGATGAACACTTCCTGGGTTGCGGCGGTGCCGCCCTGCATGCCGTCGATGACGACGACATCGGCGCCTGATTTCACCGCAAGCGCTGTATCGTAATAGGGCCGGGCGCCGCCGACCTTGACGTAGATCGGCTTTTCCCAGTCGGTGATTTCACGCAGTTCCAGGATCTTGATTTCGAGATCGTCGGGCCCGGTCCAGTCGGGATGGCGTGAGGCTGAGCGCTGGTCGATACCCTTGGGCAGCGTGCGCATTTCGGCGACGCGGTCGGAGATCTTCTGGCCAAGCAGCATGCCGCCGCCGCCGGGCTTGGCGCCCTGGCCGACGACGATCTCGATCGCATCCGCCCGGCGCAAGTCGCGCGGGTTCATACCGTAGCGCGACGGCAGGTATTGGTAGACCAGCGTCTTGGAATGGCCGCGCTCTTCCTCGGTCATGCCGCCGTCGCCGGTCGTCGTCGAGGTGCCCGACAGCGTCGCGCCGCGGCCGAGCGCTTCCTTCGCCGGGCCGGACAGCGAGCCAAAACTCATGCCGGCGATGGTGATCGGGATTTTCAATTCGATCGGCTTTTTCGCATGGCGCGAGCCCAGCACGACACTGGTGTCGCAGCGCTCGCGATAGCCTTCGAGCGGATAGCGCGAGATCGAAGCGCCGAGGACAAGCAGGTCGTCGAAATGCGGCAGCTTGCGCTTGGCGCCGGCGCCGCGGATATCATAGATGCCGGTCGCAGCGGCGCGACGGATCTCGGAAAGCGTGTAGTCGTCGAAGGTCGCGGATTTGCGCGGCGTCGTCGGCGGGTTGCGATAGGTCATTGAGCCTCAATACGCGTCGGCGTTGTCGATGTTGAAATTGTAGAGGGTGCGCGCCGAGCCGTAACGCGTGAACTCCGCCGCCTTGACGCCGGTCACCCCGGCGCGGTCGAGCAGGTCTTGCAGCAATGCCAGATGCTCGGGTCGCATCTCCTTGGCGATGCAGTCGGCGCCGAGGCTGCCGGCCTTGCCGCGCACGAACAGCCGCGCCTCGTAGATGGAATCGCCGAGCGCATCGCCGGCATCGCCCAGCACTACCAGATTGCCGGACTGCGCCATGAAGGCCGACATGTGGCCGATATTGCCGTGGACGACGATGTCGATGCCCTTCATTGAGATACCGCAGCGCGACGACGCATTGCCTTCGATAACCAGCAGCCCGCCCCTGCCGGTGGCACCGGCATACTGGCTGGCATCGCCTTTGACCGTTATCGAACCCGACATCATGTTTTCACCGACGCCGGGTCCCGCCGAGCCATGCACTGTGATGGCGCTGCCGTCGTTCATGCCGCCGCAATAATAGCCGACGCTGCCGCGGACATCGATGGTGACCGGCTGATCGACGCCGACGGCGACCGAATGGCTGCCTTTCGGATTGAGCACTTCCCAGGCGGTCTCGTTCGAACCGGGGGTCAAATCGTGAAGCGCCTGGTTGAGCCCGCGCAGCGGCATCTCGGCCAGGTCGAAGACCCTGGATGCATGGCTCTGGTCGAGTGCCTTGGAGACGTTGATTGCCGGCATGGACTCAATGCTCCCAGAAATAGACGGTTGCAGGCTCGGGTTCCCAGACCCTCGCATTGTCGATGCCGGGCAGTTTGGTCAGCGCACGATATTCCGAGCCGAAGGCGACATACTGGTTGGTCTCGGCCATGACGGCAGGCTTGCAGGCGATCGGATCGCGCACCACGCCGAAGCCGTTCTTGGTGCCGACGACGAAGGTGAAGAAGCCGTCGAGGTCGCTCAGCGTGCCTTCCAGCGCCTCGCCGAGATTCTTGCCATGCGCCATCTGCGAGGAGAGATAGGCGGCCGCGACTTCGGTGTCGTTCTCGGTCTCGAATTTCATGCCTTCGCGGATCAGCTCGCGGCGGACATTGTTGTGATTGGAAAGTGAGCCATTGTGCACCAGGCATTGGTCGGCGCCGGTCGAGAATGGATGCGCGCCCATCGTTGTCACCGCCGATTCCGTCGCCATGCGGGTATGGCCGATGCCGTGCGTGCCGGTCATGCTGCGCACGTCGAAGCGATCGACCACCGTTTCGGGCAAGCCAACTTCCTTGTAGATTTCGACGACGTCGCCGGCGCCCATGATGCGGATGTCGGGGCGCAGCGCCTGGATCGCCTCGCGCACTGCGTCGATCTTGGCAGGCGCGGTCCTGACCACCGCATGCGTCGATTTCACTGCGACGCTTACTGGCGCTCCAATCGCTTTGGCGATGTCGGCGTCAAGGTTGCGGAAATCGCGCTCCGGGTTTGCCGACTGGATGGTGATCTTGGCCTCGTTGCCGGATGGCGTGCCATAGATGGCGATGCCGGCACTGTCGGGACCGCGATCGCTGAGCGAGATCAGCATCTCCGAAAGCATCGAGCCGAGTTGGGGCTCGAGCGCCCTGTCCTTCAAAAACAATCCGACGATTCCGCACATGTCAGGCTCCCGCGGTGAGGTATGATTTCGGTGCTACCAGCTTCATAAATAGAATTCAACTCATATGAAAGTTTTTTTCATCTTGGACAAGTCGTCCGGCGCAATTTGAGACGCCAGACGACCTTATTCCGGTCTAATGGCGGTCGATCGCTTTTCTCGTCTCATCCCCGCTGCGATCCGCCGCCATATCGGCCTCGATCTCAGCGCTCTCGTGGCGCGTCTGGAGGACGTGCCACCCGATCCAGAAGACGAGGCCGACGATCACCATCACCACTTCAGAGCCCTGGAAAGGGTAGATCGCGCCCACGTCCTTGAGGTCCACGGCCCAGCTTTCCATTCCATTGGTCGACATTGCGGTTCTCCTTGTCGGTTGACTATTTGATCATGGCCTTTTCGGCGGTTGCCAGTTCGCGGACCGACGCCTCGAACGCATGGTTGAGGGCAAAGTCGACGCCCTCGAGTTCGACCTTCTTCGGTACGCGCAGGAGGTTCATGCTGTTGAGGATCTTGCAGACGACGAAGGTGGGGACGAAGCCGAGCACGAACATCAGCACCGCACCAGCGAAATTGCCGAGCGGGTTGATGTGCGCGAAGCCCTCATAGGGTGAGGACGGCTGTCCCCACAGCATGAATCCCGCCACCACGACGCCGAGGAACCCGCCGTAACCATGCACGGCAACAGCGCCGACCGCATCATCGATCTTGAAGCGGCGCTCGACGAAATAGTGCAGCTTGTAGCAGATGCTCGGGACGATCGCGCCGATCAGCATCGCCTGGATCGGGTGATAGAGGTCGTTGCCGGCCGACGTTGAGATAACGCCGCAAAGCCCCATCGAGAACGTCCAGAACGGGTCGCCTTTCGAGACGATGTAGCCGGCCAGCATACCGCCCGACAGCGACATCAGGAAGTTGAAGGTGATCGCCGAGAGCGTGGTCGGTGCGAGATAGATATTGGTCGCCGTCCAGGTCTCGCCGGTGATCTGGCCGGCAATCGTGGCCGGGCTGATCAGCGGAATGTTGCACGCGGCATAGAAGCCCCAGAAGCCGGTGAAGATCAGGAACAGGCCGATCGTGACCAGCCAGACATTGTGGGGCGGGATGTCGCGCGCCGTGCCGTCGGGCCTGAACTTGCCGATGCGCGGACCCAGCACGATGAGAAAGGCGAGCGCCGCTCCGCCGGCGATCGCGTGCACGACCCCCGATGCATAGGCATCATGATAGCCCCAGAGTTTCACCATCCAGCCTTGCGGATGCCAGCCCCAGGACGCGTCGAGTATCCACAGGACCGAGCCGATCAACACCGCGACGATCCAGAACGCACCAGAGCGCGCGCGCTCTATGATCGAGCCCGAGATGATCGACGCCGTCGTGATGGAAAACAGCAGAAAGGCGCCCCAGAACACGCCGTTGAGGCGATGCCACAGCGCGGCGTCGGTAGGGGTGACCCCCGTCTCGCCTGGATTGACACCGGAGAGATGGGTGCCCATCAGCGGATTCCATGGTTCGGCAAATGGTGCGGTGACAAGTCCGCCGGCGATGCCCGGGCCGTTGGGGAAGCCGAAATAGATCCACCAGCCGAAAAAATAGAAGGTGATCGTGACGAGCGGAATCGCCATCGCGTTCTTCATCAGCGTTTTCAGATGATTGCGCCGACGCGACACGCCGACCTCATACATGCAGAACCCGACATGGATCAGGAACATCATGACGATGGTCACCCAGTAGTAGAACTCCGTGAAAATGGTCGTTAGAGCGTTGAGATTCCCTTCCATTGCATGTCCCCTCCGTTCAGTTGCGTTCCTTGCCTCTCAGTAAAACTTTTTGCATCTTAGTATTGCGCGCTTTTGGAGTTTTGAGTCAATATGGCGCGGACCGTCGCATGGCCTCGGTGCCCTTGAGCGGCGAACGCCGGCAATCTTGTGAGGAGAAGCAAGTCCATGACCGCATCCTGGAGATTTTCGACCTTGGCGGATCGCCATCGTGCGCTCGGTTCGAAGCTCGAAGACTGGAGCGGGATGGGCACCGCCTGGACCTACGATAAGGACGCCGACGAGGAGTATATCGCCATTCGCACCAATGCTGGGCTGATGGATGTGTCGGGCCTGAAAAAGGTCCACATCACCGGGCCGCATGCCTCGCATCTGATCGACCTGGCGACGACGCGCGACGTGGAAAAGATCTATCCCGGCAAGTCGGCCTATGCCTGCATGCTCAATGAGGCCGGCAAGTTCACCGACGACTGCATCCTCTACCGCACCGGCCCGAATGCCTGGATGGTCGTGCATGGTTCGGGCACCGGCCATGAGGAGTTGCAGCGCGCCGCCATGGGCCGCGATGTCTCGCTGCGCTTCGACGACAATCTGCACGACCTTTCGCTGCAGGGACCGATCGCCGTCGACTATCTGGCAAAGCATGTACCGGGCATACGCGACCTCGCCTATTTCCATCATATGCAGACCCGGCTGTTCGGTCTTCCGGTGATGATCTCGCGCACCGGCTACACCGGCGAGCGCGGCTACGAGATCTTCTGCCGCGGCCAGGATGCCGGCGCGATCTGGGACACCATCCTCGACGAGGGCAAGAGCGCCGGCATCATCCCGTGCCGGTTCACCACGCTCGATATGCTGCGCGTCGAGAGCTACCTCTTGTTCTACCCCTACGACAATTCGCAGAAATATCCGTTCGAGAACGAAGGCCCCGGCGACACGCTGTGGGAACTCGGCCTCGATTTCACCGTCAGCCCCGGCAAGACAGGGTTTCGCGGCGCCGAGGAGCACTACCGCCTCAAGGGCAAGGAACGCTTCAAGATCTTCGGCGTGCTGCTCGAAGGCAAGGAGCCGGCCGACGAGGGCGCACCGGTCTATCGCGACGGAAAAAGGGTCGGGGTGGTGACCTGCGCCATGTATTCGCCGCTGGTCCAGAAATCGATGGGCATTGCCCGGCTCGACGTCAACTGCGCCGTCCAGGGCACCAGGCTCGAGATCCGCAACCAGAGCGGCGCTATCAGCGCAACGGCCGAGCCGCTTCCATTCGACGATCCGAAGAAGACCAAGCGTACGGCGAAAGGCTGAGGCATACTGAGAGGATGGCAGCGAAAAGCATCATCAGCCGGCCGGTCTACGGGACCCTGTCGCCGCAGCCCGGCAAGCATCATCTTTTCGTGGCGGATGCAGAAGGCGCGCTGGCGATAACAGACCTGGCCGCCAAGGCGCCCGACGGTTTTTTTGCCGATGCTCACATCATTTTCATCCCCGGCAATGAGGGCCAGCATGTCGCCGCGCTCGAAGCGCTGAAGCCGGCTCAGCTCTACCAGGGACCTTCCTTCGCCAGCGCCCTGCCGCGGCTGAAGCAGACGCTGGCCAACGCGCATATGGGCCTGCGCCTCTATCTCGCCGGCACGGAAGGGTTGATCGGCCAGGCCATGCAGGTGGCGCTCGAAGCCGGCATCGACCACACCTCGATCCAGACCGAGCATCGCGGCTCGCTGGCGCGCCGCGTCCAATGCGTCCATTGCAAGGGCATCACCGAAAACGTGACGACGCAGCCGGCGACCTGTTCGCATTGTGGCCTGCTTCTTCTGGTACGCGATCACTATTCCAGGCGCCTCGCGGCATTCCAGGGCGTCTGCATCAATGCGGAAGACCGCAGCGAAATTCCTCCGACGGAGGAGATCTTTCGATGAGCACCGGCACCACCAAGCTCGACGTCGTGGTGAGCGATGTCGTCCCGGTCAACGAACTGGTCACGCGCTTCCATTTCCGCCGGCGCGACGGGCAGCTTTTGCCGACATTTTCCGGCGGCGCTCATGTTGTGGTGGAGATGCGCGACGGCGAGCGGACTAGGCTCAACCCCTATTCGCTCATGGGCTCGCCGCTCGACACGCGCGAGTACACGATTTCGGTGCGCCGCGACGATGTCGGCCGCGGCGGCTCGCTGTTCATGCACAGGCATGTCAGGCCCGGCATCGAGATGGTGATCAGCTATCCGGTCAATCTGTTCTCGCTCGACCTGCGCGCCAGGAAGCATCTGATGCTGGCCGGTGGCATCGGCATCACGCCGTTCATGGCGCAGACCGCGCAGCTGGCGGCGGATGGCGGCAATTTCGAGTTGCATTACACCTGCCGCACCGCCTCGCTCGGCACCTATGCCGATCTGCTCAGGGAGCGCTACGACCGCCGGGTCAGGCTATATCACGACGACCGCGACGAGCGCATCGAGCTCGACCGGCTGCTGTCGTCGCAGCCGCTCGGCACGCATCTCTACGTCTGCGGCCCGTCGGGCATGATCGGTTGGGTGCGCGATCGCGCCGCTGCGCTCGGCTGGCCGACGGAAACCGTGCATTTCGAGCATTTTGCCGCCCCGCAGCCCGGCGCGCCGTTCGACGTGACGTTGGCGGTCAGCGGCAAGACGATCCGCGTCGGCGAGCAGCAGAGCCTGCTCGAGGCGATCGAGGCGGCCGGCGTTGATCCGCCCTATCTCTGCCGCGGCGGCGTCTGCGGCCAGTGCGAAACCAATGTCATCGCGCATGACGGCAACTTCATCCACAACGACCACTGGCTGAGCGAGGAAGAGCACCGTTGCGGCAAGAAGATCATGCCCTGCGTCTCGCGCTTCGAGGGCAGATCGCTGGTTCTGGAAAGATAGGAGGCGAGCCTGGGCATCACCTTTCGTAACGAAACGTTCCGTAACGACTTCAGCTTCAGGAACAGCCCGGAGCACATCAGGCGGTTTCCGTTCCCGTTCCACGAAGACAGCTACATGTATGCGGTCAACATCGAGCCGCACGTCGTCGGGCCGAAGGGCAGCGTGCTCGAAAACCTGATCGACGTCGACGAGCACTATGTCGCCGAGATGCGGGACCGCGCGCTGGTGCTGGCGGAAGACCCGCTGCGCTGCCAGTCGCTGCCGCACATGACGCTGGCCGGCTGGGACCTGCTCGAACTTCTGATGGAACAGCAGGCGCTGGGCTATCCCGAGCATTTCACGCTGACGCGCGACGGCGACAAATGGCGCTGGATAAACCGGCCGCTCGGCATCGACGACAGCTTCACCTTCGGCGATGTCTCGACGCTGCCCTATGGGCCGATGGAATACATCACGCGGCAATCACAAGGCGATTTCTGCATCCTCGACCAGCGCGACGGCAATCTGTGGATGGATGCCGGCATGGTCACCACCCAGGCCGACTGGTCGCTCGATTTCGACATCGGCATGAACTTCTTCGAGTGGCACGCGCCGGTGCCTCTGGCGCATGAGAAGGGGATTTTCACCCGGGCGCTAAAATTCCTCACCAACATCCAGCAGGGCAAGCCGGCGCGGCGGCTGAACTGGACGATGACCATCAATCCGCGCCTCGACACCAGTCCGGAAAATTATCACAAATGGGGTCCGGACCGGGCAACGGTGACGCCCGAAAACGTCGGCGACAAGGTCCATCTGCGCGTTGAGCTGCAAAGCTTCTGGCGGCTGCCGCGCTCGAACGGCATCGTCTTCCCGATCCGCTGCTACCTGATCAAGATGGACGAACTGGTGACGCAGCCGAAATGGGCGCGCCGCCTGCACCGCGTCATCCGCGACCTTCCCGAAGAACTCGCCAATTACAAAGGCTTGACGCGCTATCGCGCGACGCTGGTCGAATGGCTGTCGAAGCTCGACAACGGCAGCCCGACATCGCCGGGCTTCGGGCCGGATTAAGCAAGTCCCCCTCATCCGGCCGCTTCGCGGCCACCTTCTCCCCGCTGGGGAGAAGAGGTAGGCACCGGCGCCGCCAATCTCCTCTCCCCTTGGGGAGAGGTCGGATTGCCCCGAATTGCCCTTCGCAATTCGGTTGGCAATCCGGGTGAGGGGGGCTGCTTGCGTCCCGCTCACCCCGCGCTGCTCTGCCGATAGCAGATGATCGAAAGATAGCGCATCGGCAGGACCGTCAGCACCTCCGGCCCGTGCGGCGCATCGGCGTCGAAGAACAGGCTGTCGCCGGGCTTCATCGGATAGAGATTGCTGCCGTGCCGGTAAACGACCTCGCCTTCGAGCATGTAGAGGAACTCCATGCCTTCGTGCTGGAAGGTCGGAAACACATCGGAATCCTCGGTCAGCGTGATCAGATAGGGCTCGACGACGACGCCGCTGGTGTTGGAGCCGATATGGCCGAGCAGATTGTACTGGTGGCCGGCGCGCGTGCCGCGGCGCTCGACGTCGAGGCCTTCGCCAGCCCTAACGAAGACGGCGCTGCGCTCTTCCTCGAAGCGGCGGAAGAAGGCGGTGACCGGAACGCCGAGCGCCCGCGACAGCGCCTGCAAAGTGGTCAGCGACGGCGAGGTGATGCCGTTTTCGATCTTCGACAGCATGCCAAGCGAAATGTCGGTGGCAGCGGCAAGATCGGCAACAGTGATGCCAAGTTTCTTGCGAAACGCCCGCACCTCGCGGCCGATTGCCACCTCAAGGACCTTTTCGCGGGTGTCGCGAACGGCGTGCGGGTCCTGGGTCAGTGGCGTCCGGATCGTTGCCACGCTCTTCGGCGATGGCTTGGCCTTGGCGGCGACACCATTCCTGAAACTGGAAGCTTTCTTCGCCATGTCGCCACCCCGGGGTCTGCGGATCTATTTCACTCACGGTGAACATATTCGCTGCGGGTACATGAGCGCAACTGCCACAGCAAGCCGCTTTTGACGACCGCGCGTTCTCCGGACTTTCCGCCGTGGCCGAAAATCAGATCGGGTGAAACGCGGTTTCGGCAGAACGCCTGTTGACAGCATCGAAGGGGCAATTACTGTCCTGTCAGTGAAATTTGTTTCGTTAGGGAAATGAGAGATCGGGAGGCTCGCAATGAAAAGTCGTGTTGCCGTCATCGGAGCCGGACCGTCCGGCATGGCCCAGCTTCGAGCCTTCAAGTCGGCAGCCGACAACGGCGCGGACATTCCGGAAATCGTCTGCTTCGAAAAGCAGTCCGACTGGGGCGGCCTGTGGAATTACACCTGGCGCACCGGCCTCGACGAGCATGGCGACCCGGTGCATGGCTCGATGTACCGCTACCTCTGGTCGAACGGACCGAAGGAATGCCTCGAATTCGCCGACTACACGTTTGAGGAGCACTTTGGCCGTCCGATCGGCTCCTACCCGCCGCGCGCGGTGCTGTGGGACTATATCAAGGGCCGCGTCGAAAAATCCGACGTGCGCAAATGGGTGCGCTTCAACAGCCCGGTGCGCATGGTGACCTTCTCCGACGCGACAAAAAAATTCACCGTCACCGCGCATGACCGCACCAACGACGTCACCTATTCCGAAGAGTTCGACAACGTCGTTGTTGCCTCGGGGCATTTTTCCGTACCCAACGTTCCCTATTTCGAGGGCTTTACGAGCTTCAATGGCCGCATCTTGCACAGCCATGATTTCCGCGACGCCATGGAATTCAAGGACAAGGACATCCTGATCATCGGCCGCTCCTATTCGGCCGAGGATATCGGCTCGCAATGCTACAAATACGGCGCCAAATCGATCACCTCCAGCTACCGCTCGAAGCCGATGGGCTTCAAATGGCCTGACAACTGGAAGGAAGTGCCGCTGCTGCAGAAGGTCGTCGGCAAGACCGCGCATTTCAAGGACGGCAGCACCAGGGATGTCGACGCCATCATCCTGTGCACCGGCTACCTCCATTCCTTCCCGTTCCTCACCGAGGATCTGAAGCTCAAGACCGCCAATCGCATGTGGCCGGACGGGCTCTATGAGGGCGTCGTCTGGGAGAAGAACCCACAGCTGTCCTATATCGGCATGCAGGACCAGTTCTACACCTTCAACATGTTCGACGCGCAGGCCTGGTTCGCGCGCGACGTCATCATGGGCCGCATCGAACTGCCCTGGGCAGAAGTGATGGCGGAACATGGCAGGAGATGGCGGGCGCGCGAGGAAACGCTGGAAGACGCCGAGCAGATGATCTGGTTCCAGGGCGACTACACCAAGGAGTTGATGGAGCAGACCGATTATCCGGGATTTGACGTCGAGGCGACAAATCAGACCTTCATGGAATGGGAGCACCACAAGGCGCAAGACATCATGAGCTTCCGCGACCACGCCTACCGCTCGCTGATGACCGGCACGATGGCGCCGCTGCACCATACGCCGTGGCTGCAGGCGATGGACGATTCGATGGAATCTTATCTCGAGGTGAAGGGGGTTGCGGCGGAGTAGACCATGATCCCGAACCGAAGGACCGCGTCAGCGAAAAGTAGGAATCGGTTTTTCGGAAAAGATCGTGGTCAAACAAGAAAAGGAAAATAGAGTCTGTGGCTGAGGGTCAGAACCCAATCATTCTGAACGACCGAGTTCAGACCTTCTCGGGCATTTGACGACGCAAGTTGACCCCTTGGCGGAAGTTCGTTCGCCACCGGCCGAATTCACGCCCATGACCCCTATCGGCCGTTCAGTCGCACCACATCGAAGGTTCGGATTGGTGGTGACGAGCCGTCATTCACTCCAGCCGCTTGAGGATACGTTGTATCGTTTTGCGTTGGGAGAGGACATTCGCACAGGACTTCTGCATCCTCAATCGCCGAAGATCTCAGGAAGCGTGCGCGAACGTGGAACCGGTTGCGGAAATCGTCCATCAGCCGTGCTCCGGACATGCTCGAATGAACGCGAGCGACCAGCGGGTCCGTGCCCGCCTCAATGAAATAGACCTCGATCTTTGTTCGACGCCGTGGTTCGCTCACGCATTCCCGGCTCGGGTTCGAGGCGCGATGTTCCGGTTTGAGCGGAACACGTTGTCCGGGTCGTACTTCTTCTTGACCTCGACAAGACGGTCGAAGTTGGCGCCGTACGTCGCCCAGATGCGCTCCTCGTCCTCGTCGGCGGTCTGGAAATTGATGTAGTTGCCGCCGGTTGAGAAGGGTCGGATCCGTTTCCATGCGTCGCGGACCCATTGCGGGAACGTGTCCGCCTCGGGTTCGTCCGGCTTCCAGATGCCGATCACGCCGCAGGCATAGCGGGCGTCCCGGTTCCCGACGGCCCCGTCGTCCCCGTCGTGCTCGTTGAGGGCTCCACCGAGGTGGAGGATTCCCAGCTGCGCTTCCGGGATGGGACACGCGGCGGCCAAGTCCCGCCAGGTCGACAGGAGGCGGTCGCTCAGCTCGGCGGCATACTCGGTCTTCCAGTAGTAGTGGTTGCCCTTCGGCTCTGCCGCGTCGAGGTAGGACTGCACTTGCGTATAGGGCTGCTCCTGAAGCAGATCCACGACGGGGTCGGACAACGCCCGCATGGGTGCGAGCACCTCGTCGACGTTGCCCAGGTCGCCACTGTAACAGACGACCAGCGCGCAGGTCCGCTCCCCGTGCCACTGCTCTGGCACAAAGGGCGCCGCCGGGGCACGGAGGAGGTTCAGCCACACGGCCAGTTCCCGGGGCGCTTCGGTGGTGATCCTTCTGTAGGCTCGGAGGATCTCTTCGGCCCGGTCGAAGGGCCAGGCGATGAGTCCGCCGTAGACGGTCGGGCCGACTTCGTGCAGGTGGAAGGTGAACCGGGTGACAACGCCGAGGTTGGCACCGGCGCCACGGATCGCCCAGAACAGGTCGGCATTCTCATGGCGGTTGGCGGTGCGGATCTCGCCGTCCGCAGTGACGATCTCGACCTCCTCGAGGTTGTCGACCGTCCAACCGAACCGACGCGTCAGGTATCCCAAGCCGCCGCCGAGGGTCAAGCCGCTGACGCCAACCTCGGATATGAAGCCGAGCACTGTTGCCAGCCCGTGCTTCTGTGTCGCGCGGTCGACGTCCTTGAGCAGACACCCGGGCCCGACGTGCGCGAGCTTGGCATTGGGTATGACTGTGACGTCGCGCATGCGGGTCATATCGAGCGCCAAGCCGCGCTCGGTGATAGAAGTTCCGCCGATGTTGTGGCCTCCGCCCTTCACGCTAAGGAGCAGCCGGTGGTCACGTGCGAATCCCACGGCCGCGGCGACGTCGTGGGCCGAAGTCGGTTGGAGCACGAGCGCCGGGACCTTGGCCACCATGCCGTTCCAGATCAGTACAGCATCATCCCAGCCCTCATCGCCGGGGCGCAGCAGCGGCCCCTCGAGGCGCGCCTCCAATTCGTCGAGCTGCTTTGAGGTCAGGTTGACGCGCCCGCCCTCGAGACCAGCGATGTCGATGGCGCTCATGTTCATGTGACGTTCCCCCGTCCGGTCGAAGTTTCGAGCGCCTCGCGCAACGCCCGCAGAAAAGCTTCGGGCTGCTCGATGGGAGGATCGTCGGCGGCGTTCTCGATCACATGTAGCGGCCATCCGTAGCGGGTGCTCGCTGACTCGGCGATCGCCAGCTGCGTCGCGAGGTCGTGCCTGCCCCAGATCAGAGTCGTGGGAACCGTGATCCGCATGAGGTCCGCTGGCGGGATCGCGGGCATCCCGAACTGCGTCATGAGGCTGTGCTGCGCCGCGTGCAAGTTCGTCGCGCGGGCACGATCGAGGTTGTATGCCTTCAACCACTCCCAGCTCTCACCCATCCGATCACGCATGCGGTCCAGATCGAAGGCGCATTGGCGCCAGAGCCTGTCGTGCGTCTCCTCGGTCGGTCCCGCCATGAAGTCGGTCAAGGCGAGCCCGAACTCCGGCGTCGGCTGGAATGACCCCAGGCCGAGCGTGTCGACAAGAACGAGCCGGCTGAGTCGGTCGCTCTGGCGGCTGGCGAAGCGGGCTGCTATGGCGCCGCCAAGAATTTGCCCCACCAGCGTCGGCGGCATCGAGCAGGTTCGCTCGATCAGTTCGCCGAGCCACGCGAGTACGCGATCGGTGCTCAGCGGGCCGTCAGGTAGATCAGTCGTTCCGTGACCCGGCAAGTCGGGGGCGACCACGCGATGTGTCGTCACCAGGTCCGGGATGACCCGCATCCACTTGGCCGCGTGCTCTCCCGGTCCATGCAGCAGGACGATTGGCTGGCCGTCTCCGCCTTCCAGCACGGCGGTCGGAATGCCAGCCAGTTCCAGCCGTCGCTCGGTGACAGGCATCTCCGCCAGCAGCCGTTCACGAGCCTGCTTGCCGACAAACCGGCGACCGCGATGCCCTTCTGCTGGCTCCTGAGCGGCCATCCGCGCTTGTATCTCGGACATGGCGTCCTCCTGCTCGTATCTACGGTGTTGATCCTCAAATCGACGTTAGGACGGATCGCCACAGCGCCGCTTCGGCAAAATCACCCAATTTGCGCCAACCGCCGCATGGGTAGTTTCGCCCAGTTGGCCGATCGATTCAGATCAGCTTGTGCTCGTATGCGTAGGCCGTCGCGGCCGCCCGCGAAGGAAGGGTGAGCTTGGTGAAGATGTTGCTTACGTGCCTGTCGACTGTCCGCTGGCTCAAGAACAGCTCGGCGGCGATAACCTTATTGGTCCTGCCGGTGGCAATCAGCCGAAGGACCTGCAACTCACGCGGCGTCAGTCCGTGGGGATGAGCGGACAGTGGATCCTTTGTAAGCGATTCAAGCCGGGCGAGATCCGGCACGGCTCCCAACTGTTCGAACACGGCGCAGGCCGCATCCAGTTCCAAACTTGCTCCTTCCTCGTCCGCCAGAGCGCGGCAGGCCAGCCCCACCAGCAAACGCGTGCGTGCGGTCATGTACGGCGCCTTGACCTGTTCCCACCCCTGCAAAGCTCGGCGCAGCGAGCCCAGCGCAGCCTGAGCGTCGCCTTCGGCCAGTTCCACAGCGCCTTGGGCGTGGGCAGCGATCGCACCAAGAAGGCCCGTGTCGAAGCGATCAGTTATTTCCTTTAGTGTCTGGCAGGCAGCGTGAGCATCCTCGATTTCGCCCGCATCCAACATGATGTCGACACAGGCGGGCAAGAGCCTTGCCAGCTGCAATGGGTCGGTAGTAGCACTGACGACGCGTCGGATCGCTCCCGCCGCAATCTCAACGCGTCCTTGCGCCATCCGTAACAAGGCCAAGCCTGGCTGCGGTTCCCAGCCCCAACGGCTCGCGCTCCGGTATGCCTCCTCGGCCGCTGTAAAGTCGCCCTGGAGTCGGTGTATCTCCGCTAATTGATAGAAGGCCGAGGCGGGGCGCTGAGGATCGATGCCCTTTTCGAAACGCTCGCAGCCGCGGCGCGCCTCCACGAGCGCTTCCGGCCAGGCGCCGTGCAGCTGCATGATTTCCGCGCGATGCACCAGGCACTTGCCGGTAAAGCTGACCATCTCGGGTTGTGCCTCGCACCACCGCGCAAGGGCGGTCGTCCATTCGCGGGCACGGTCCACCGCGTATACCTGCTGACAGCCGTCGATCACGCTGCAATAGATCAAACCCGTGACCAGCGGCGACAGCTCCCCAGCTGTGACCGCGAGCATGGTCTCGTCTAGCAGCCTGAGCCCCTGCTCGACCTGCCCCTGTTGCATCAGAACCAAGCCCTGCAGGTGGCGGGCGCAGGCGATCAGGTCTGCCTCTGCGAAGCGATCGCCGATCTCGGCGGCATTGCCCGCGGCGGCATACGCGGCCTCCCATTCCCCGGCGTCGATATGCTGCTGCACCACCGGCAACAGCAGGTAGCCCGCTTCAACGCAATCGCGCTCCTCGCATTCGATAAGCCGCTTGGCACGGGCGAGCCATCCGGTCGCGCGGCCCGTCTCTCCTCTAAAGAGCAGGCGCAAACCCAGCCAGAAGGCGCAGCGAACCGCGCGCACACTTTCGCCCGCATTCAGATAGACGTGGTAGGCACGGTCAAGCGCTCTCAGATAGTCGTCATCCCGAGCGATCATATACGCCGACATCGCCAGCAGCTCGAGATCCTCGACGGCCAGCGGAACCACTTTATCGGCGAGCGAGAGTGCTTGGTAGGCATCGGCCCAGGCATGCCGTTTGTAGGACTTGCGGCCTCGTTCGAGTTCCCTCGCCACGTCCGCGACAGACCACCTCTTTTGGCGCATATCAAAACCGCCAATCTGCTTCGCTCCATTTCTGCGGGGAGTTTAGCAGATCGGCGCCGGCGACCAACCGCGCTTCGAAACGACGACGAGTTCGGCACTGGAGCAGCCAAATCGATGCACAATTGAAAGTCGGCTAAGAGTCGGTTCGCCTGGTAGTGCGCCTGGCGGAGAACGAACGACCGCTTTGCATCATCGGCACCGGGCGTTCACAGATGTCGCCTCACACAGCCGCTGTTGGCGCACCTTCTTGTTCCACAACCGGGAGAATTGACCCTTCTCTGCCCTTCGTCTGAGAAAGTCCTACGGCGAGGCCTGGCCTCAAAGCGGAAGTTGATGGGGTCTTGAGCTGTGTCCATCAGGTCTATGCGTTCCTAGCCCGGTAGAGTTCTGTTAAAATGATGAGACGCTGCAGAGGGGGCCGAATATGCGCAATCAGGAAAAGTCCGCGCCGACCGCGTCCGCGACGCCGATGACTCTGATCGACATCGCGACCGGGTACTGGCTCTCCCAGGCCCTCTTTGTCGCCGCCAAGCTTGGCATAGCGGTCTGCTTGCGAACGGCCCGCGATCGGCCCCTCAGCTCGCTGAGATCGTGGAGGTGCATCCTGACGCTCTCTACCGCATCCTTCGAGCCCTTACGGGCGTAGGGGTGTTTGCGGAGGATGGGACGGCAACTTCGAACTGACACCGATTGCCGAATGCCTTCGAAGCGACACACCCTCCACCGTGCTGCCCTACATTCTGATGTTTGGCTCGGATTAGCACTGGCGCGCCTGGGGCGAGTTGATGCATAGCGTCCGGACCGGAGAGCCGGCGTTCGAACACGTGTTCGGCAAGCGGGTCTTCCAGTATTTCGCCGAACATGACGATGATGCTCGGACTTTCGATGCGGCGATGACAAGCCGGAGCCGGCTGGAGGAACCCGCTGTAGCCTCTGCCTACGACTGGCCTGATGGTACAATCGTCGACGTGGGGGGCGGCCGCGGTTCTCAACTCGCCGCGATCCTCGGGCTGGTCACCCCTTGTCGAGGCATTTTATTCGACCTCCCGCATGTCATCCGCACCGCGACCAAACTCTTCGACGAAGCAAAACTGACGGCCCGTTGCGATATAGTGGCTGGCGACTTTTTTGAGCAGGTTCCGGCAGGCGGCGAGCTCTACTTGCTCAAGAAGGTCGTCCACGACTGGGATGATCAGCGCGCCCGTGTGATCCTTAGAAACTGCCGCGCGGCGATGCGGGAGGGGGCTCGGCTGGTTTTGGTCGAGCACGTCCTCGCGGGTCGCAATGAGCCGTCGTGGAGTAAGCTGCTCGACCTTCAGATGTTGGCGCTTACGCCCGGGGGACGCGAGCGAAGCAAGGCTGAGTATGCGGCGCTCCTGGCATCGGCCGGGCTCTCCTTGAATCGGGTCATTCCGACTGCAGCCGGGGTCAGTCTCATTGAAGCGGTGACCGCTTAGCTCGGTTGTCCCGAAAAACAAGGTCTGTCGGAGCGCTGGCGCATTGCGGTAGACGCAACTCGCAGGATCGCGCGACGTTGTCGGCATTTGCCCAAACTCGAAGCCCGCGGCGGGACCAAGCCGTTCAGGCAACTGGGCCAAACGGGTGAAAGCCACGTGCGCCCTGAGAAGGCGTTGCCTCCACCCGTTAAATCGCTATGGCTGCGCCTTGACTGGCTTCTTTTTTCGGCGCGGGAGGTCATCGATCGGCTCGGCTTCCATCGGCTTTAGCAAGAGTGATAGATCCAGCACCACGGACATCAATTCTTCAGCTCGCCACTTCTCGATAGAGGGCGTGCCTGTCGCTTTGGGGTCATCGTCCTATTCTCAAGACCACTTTTCGCCCATCGGAAAGGGTTCCCGTTCCTGCGCCAGCTGGAGGTTGTCTGCTGGTCAGCGAGAACACGAATCGGGTTGAGAGTTGCCCGCAAACCATCGTTCCTTCTCCACGCGAAAAGGTAAGGTTGGTGGTAGTTGTCCCTCGGCATTCGACCCCGGTATCGGTCTGCCCGCGAATAGTTCCGCGCCGTGTGATACTGTTGACAGCAGCCGTCCCGGAAAAGGAGAGCGTCCCATCAATAGTCTGACCGGAGACTGGTGCCGTGATGATGAGCGGATTTTGCGCCTGCGCGTAGCCGGCAGCGTAGCCGACACCCCAGGCAATCAACATTGTCGCTAAGATTCGCAGGAAAGTACGGTGCATTTGGACGGTTCCTGTTGAGACCGCTGCAGTGCAGATTGCGAGACGGTCATGCTGGGCCTTGCCTGCCAGTCAGCTTTGGGGCGGCGTGAGGGGACCCGTTTGATATGGCTGTCGGAGTCCGACGGCCTATGAATCGGAACATCGCGAAGGCGGAACCGCCTGCATTGCAAGCCGCACTAGCTCGGCCTGTCGCGAGACGCCGGTCTTCTGGAAGATGTTGCTGAGATGTGTTCTCGCGGTGGTTCGCGCAATGCCGAGATCGGCTGCAGTCTCGAATAATGTGCGCCCTGCAAGCAGGTTTGAAATCACTCGTGCTTCTGCTTCTGTAAGCCCAAAAGCGGCGGCGGTGAAATCCGCTCCAGCCTGTGTCGCCGGTGCTGCGTCGATGAACACAGCCGCAACTGCCTCGGGCTGCAACTGTGTGCGTATGTCGCCTCGGGCCAGTGGAAGGACATGCGCGTAGACCGGTCGCACGCCGATCTCGGTAAGTCGAATGGCAATCCCAGCCTCCCCGATCTTTGACTCATCTTGAGCTGCCAAAAATATGGCCTTGGAGAGTTCATTGTTGGCCGCCCGGTATTTGGCGTGGAGAGTACCGCCGAGTATCCCGATCGGACTGCCATTTCGCAACATGCGCTCTGCTGAACGGTTCGCATGGAGGACTGCCCCGCGTCCGTTTGTCAGCATCACTCCGTACCGAAGTGCGTCGAACGTTTCAGCCATCCGGGTCCGCTCGATCGTACCGATGTCGAGGACGTTACTGATAGTCACTGCGCGTCGGAGATGCGGTAGCAGCAATGCTCCCAGTTCGACTTCGCCTTCCGTCATGGCGCCATGCGGATCTTGCCAGCCAAGCACCAATTCCGAGAAATGGGTGGGCGTGGAAATCAGGAAAAAATGCGCGATATCGACTATTCCCTGGGGGCTCAAGCACTCCCGCACATAGGGAGAAACCTCCATGTAACTTGCCGGGATATGCCTAGAGGCGATGAAGGGCTCCTCAAGAGAGGCCTTACGCAGCAACCATTCGGACACTGCACTGTGAATCTCGGGAAGATGTGTCTCCCTTAGTCCAAGCCAGTACGGCTCCCAGCCAAAGCTCTTCTTGATCAGGACACGATCGTGCCCGAGATCATTCAGCGAGAGAATTGCCTTTTCGCAGCCGAGCGCGAGCGCAATATCAGCGAGTGCCTGTTCCCACCGAGAAGGATCGAGCACGCAGTCGTAAACCGATCCTATCAGCGCCGACAATGCACGTTCCGATGGTGACGCCATCGTCATCATGCTCTCCAATGCAACGCCCTGTGCTCGGCGCGGTCAAGCCACCTGGCTTTACTCTTCTCCTGAACGCAGCGGGGCCAACGCGGGCAATACCATTGGTATCATACATTCATACGATAGTAAGCGCGCGGAAAAGCAGCGAGGGTGCCTCTGAGCGGAGGCCGTGCCAAGGAGTTGGCGTTTTCCGCCACTGATTGCAACGATCAAGGGAACTCCCTCAATTCGAAGGAAAGAACCTCATGCGTACCACAATCCATCGAAACGCGGTTTTGACGCTCTGCGTTCTTACATTCGCGTTCATCGATGCCTCTGCGGCAAGTGAGAAATTCCCGCGCGGAAGCTGGTCCCAGTCCTGCTCCAATCCAAGCATGCGCGGTTCGGTGCTGCGGGCCACGTGCGGCAAGATCAACGGGACGTTCGTCAAAACCTCTCTCAATCTGGCAGACTGCCGCAAGAGGAGCACCGTCTCCAATATTGATGGCCATCTCGCTTGCGACCGGAGCGATGCTGTCCAGATGCCGAATGGGAGCTGGGCAGCGAGTTGCCGGGAATGGAGCATGAAGGGGCCGCTCCTGCGGGCGACATGCGGAAAAATCAACGGCACATGGATCGCGAGCACCCTTGACATTGGCGATTGCTCCGGAACCGTCAGCAACAGGGACGGCAGCCTGACATGCGATTAGTGTGCCATCGCCGGTTGGCAGCTGGATTGAATGTCCAGGAACAAGTTCGAAACTTCAGGAGGTGTCTCGGATGCGCCCGGTGAGCGGGAAAGCCATCGGGGCCGCGGCTGGGATTGCAGGTCTCTTTCTCAGCGGCGCTCTTTCCGCCGCAGAGATCGCCATCGACTGCCCGGCGGATGCCGGCTTGCCCGAGCTTGTCTTCGGCTTTGCCGCTGACACGCTTTCGATCAAGGACGCCTCCGGCACGGCGACCCTGCAGGCATCGTTTCACGAGCTGTCCGCGGGCATGTTCGCTATCCAAGCTTGGGGGCCGACCGAAACGCCAATGCCCAATCTTGCGGACATGGACAGATGCCTCGGCGACGGGCTGAAGAAACAGGACATGCAGGCCACCGACGCCAGCGCCGTGACTTATCTCAGCAATCTGTGCCGGCTGAAGCTCATGCCTGAGGCGACCGCTCAGAGGATTGATGCGAAATATGAGATCACGGCCCTCGATCCGAAGTCGGCAACGGTGTTCATCAGCCGGAGCTATACCGTGGCCAGCAGCGTGACCGGCGAGCCGTTGCAACTTGACGAATGGCCGATACGCCAGTGCGCCGTGATTTCGGGGCCATGAGATGGCATGCCACCTGAAGGTTCGTCGGGACGGATCGGGATGAATTGATGCGCTTACCCCGGCTGGGTTTCAGGTGCGCGTTCGCGCTGGCCTTCCTGCTCCTTCTCGGCGGTCGCGCTGCTTCGCAGGAAGCATGCACGAGCGAGATCGAGCCCAACGACCAGATCGACCAAGCCGCGTCCATCGCAGGAGCAGCCTGTTTCGAGGGGGCGATCGAACCGGCAAGGCAGGATCGTTTCGTCTGGTCGATCCCGGAGCGTGAAGGGGCGCATGGCTGGGAACTGAGCTTCGAAGGCGGTTATCGGAATTCCAGGATCATCGTGCAGGCGATAAAGCCGGCCGCCGGCGGAGAGCCCCGGTCGGAGGGCCCAGAGCTGTTTCGCCTGGACACCGAGAACGGCGCCTACCGCGGGCGCAGTCCGGAATTTCTGGCCATTCCCGGCGACTATCTGATCAGCGTGCTCAGCGAAGGCGCAAGCCCCTACCGCGTCCGGTTGGCGGCGACCGTGGCGGCTGCGCGGGAAGCGGAACCCAACGATACAGCCGAGCAGGCGTCGCCGCTGCTGACGGAGACCATCGTCTCCGGCGATCTCGACGGCGAGCCTGATTTCTTCCGCTTCGCCATTCCGGAAGCCGGCGCGCGCCGCCACTGGAACGTCGAAATCAACGGAGCGCACGGCCACTGGATCTCGACTGAGCTGATGAGGGCCGACGGACAAAGCCTCCTCACCGCCGGCGCAACCATCTACCGTCCGCTCCAGATCACGGATCTCGGCTTTGCCGCCGGCGAATATCTTCTCAAGCTGTCGCCGACCTCTGATAGCGTGACGCCCTATACAGTCAAGCTGTCTCCCGGCGGGCCGCGCGTGCCGAGCCGCGAGTCCGAGCCGAACGACACACTGGCGACCGCCGCCGCCCTGGCGCTCGGCCGAGCCGCTGTCGGCCGGCTCGGCCGGGGTGGCGACGTCGACGTGTTTGTGCTGGATGTTGGGAAGCCGCTTGAGGACAAGCTCGTCTCGATCGCGATCAAGAGCCGTGTCGACCGGAACCTTTGCCTCGCCAACGCCACGGGCGGCGAGCTCCAGTGCCGCAGCGGTGGCGAGGTCGAACTCTCGAACATCGCACTGCCCGCCGGACGCTACGGAGTCTCGATCAGCGGCGGCGCTGATCCGGACCAACCTTATTCGCTGACGGCGCGCATCGCCGGCGCGCGGCGAAAGAACACCGAGGCCGAGCCGAATGAGCGACCGGAATTCGCCAATGCGCTCGAGCCCGGCAGCGCGCTTCAAGGTCAGCTCGCCGGAGCCGACATCGACATGTTCGTCCTCCATGTCGAGGGACCGCCCCAATTGTGGACGATAAAGGCCGAGGGCCGCGGGGTCGATTCCGTCATCGTGACGAATTTCGAGCAGACCGAGATCGGCTCGGGCGAAAGCATCGAGGGCATCGCAGGCGCGAGCGCCGGCGACGTCTTCCTGCTGCCTGGCGACTACTGGATCAGGATCAGCGGCAATGGCGGCGCCTATGCGCTGACCGCCATCGCGATGGGTCCTCCCGACCTCAGCTCCGAGCGCGAACCGAACGACATCGACGCGCAGGCGCAACGGCTTGATTTCGGCGTGGTCCGCACCGGCCGGCTTTCCGACAGCACCGACCGCGACGTCTATCGATTTTCGCTGTTTGCGCCGGACCATATAAGGCTGAAGGTGGAGCCTGCGGCGGGCGATGAGATCGGCGTCGAGCTCGAATGGGGATATCCTTCGCCGAAGCGTCCGCAGGGCAGCACGTCGAGCGAGCCGTATTTCTATGACGCACTTCTGGATCCGGGAGACTACATGGTGCGGCTGCGCTCCGAACGGCGCAGTTCGTCTCCCTACCGGATCGAGATGACTCGCGCCGACCCTTTTGTCCTGCCGGACGATCTGGAGCCCAACGACACGCCGTCGCAGGCCCGCGAACTGCCGCCCTCGCTCACCGTTGAAGGCAGGGTCGTTGCCTATCTGGATGCCGATTGGTTCGCATTGCCGCTTCTGGAACGGCCGACGAAGATGACCGTCCAAGTAACGGGCAGCGTCGAGCCCAGCCTCGTCGACGGCTTGGAGCCGCTTGCCGGCACATGGCAGGCGGACACGCATCTCTTCGAGGCGGAGCTTCCAGCCGAGCACCCGATTCGTCTGGGGATCAAGGGAGACGGTCCTTATTCGCTGGGCATTTCCTTCGCCGACGGGCCGCGTCCTGCCCCGGCGGCTCCGCCACTGCCGCTGGAACTGAAGCTGAAGCTCGACCAGCCCACCGTTGCCGCCTTCTGGATCCGCGGGCAGCGGGTCAAGGGCGCCATCGAGATATCCAATAACGGACAGGCGGCGCTGGATCTGACCGTGGACGTCGTCAGTAGCCACTTCGCCTATAGGCCCGAACTTGGCGTTCGAAGCATCGCGCTGGCGCCTGGCGCCCTGGAAAGCGTGCCGTTCGACGTGGTCGTCGCCCCGGATGCCTGGGCAAATCAACGGGTGGACCTGGTAGCAAGGGCAACCGCTGCCGGCGGCAGCAGCGTGACGGCGACCGCCGGCCTTACCGCTGACCCGACCGCTGACCCCGTCGCGCAGGAGATTTCGTTTCCGTTGCCGAAAAGCCTCCTCGGCGGCTTCAACGTCGCCAGTTCCGCTCTCGGTGGCGCCGCCAACCTGCCGGAGGGCGATGCAAGTAACGAGAACCCCGCCGTCCTGCAGGACGGCCTGGTAGGCGACGCCAGGATCGGCGCCCTTGCGATTGAGGCCACCCGATTGCCATACGTCGTGACGAACCGGTTCGGGACGGATCATCCGTGGACCATCGCCGGCATCACCATCCACCCGCAAGCGGAGGGTCGGCTCTATCCGGCCGAGCAACTCAGGGATTTCGATCTTCTGCTCTCGGAAGATGGAGTAACATTCCGGCCTGCGCTTTCGGGTCAGCTCAGCATGCTGCCGGTCGAGCAGGCTTTCCTGCTCGACGCACCGGTCGCGGCGCGCGCCGCGCAGCTGCGCCTCAAGACCAATCACGCCGACAACATCGGGCTTGTCGGTCTGAGCGAGTGGAAGGTGATCGCTGTGCCGGGGGAGCCGCAGGGCCTTTCCGCCGACATCGCTGACTGGCAGCGCGGCGGCCATGTGGTCTGGAACAACATGGTGGTCGGCACCTCGCCCGAAGACGAGCGCGCCATGCTCGGGGCGAGCCGGTCGGTGCCGGTGAAGATCCCCGCCGGCAGGAGGGCCGAATGGACCGTCGGCTTCCACGAGAATCGCGCCGCCCAGATACGCTCGCTCGAATGGGTCCAGGGCGACGTGCCTGCCGACCAGCAGGCCTTCACCAAGCTCATGGTTTCGACGAGCACCGACGGGGCGCTCGGACCTTGGCAGGATCTCGGTGTCTGGACGCTCGATGCCGATGCCAGCGGCGCCGCGCACTGGACCCTGCCTCAACCGGTGTGGGCCCGCTTCGTGCGGTTCACGGCCACGCAAGCGGTCGACCAGGAGAAGGTCTGGGTCTATCCGAAGGCGCTACGGATCTTCGAGCGGCCGACGGACCCGGACTACCTGTCGATCCTCGGCGAATGGGGCCAGTACAATCGCAACGCGATCTTCGAAGCCTCAAATCCCATTCCTCCGCTCCCTGCTCTTGCGACGGCTTCCAACAGGGGCACGCGGGACAAGGCGGAGATGCTGCCCGTAGGCAAGACCGTTTCCGGGGAGGTCCGCCTGAACGAAGTCGAGGATTGGTATGCCGTCGATGTTCCGGCGGGGATGAACCGCCTAACATTGACCGCAGCCGCGGAGCCGACGGTCGATGTCGACATGGCGATAGAGGATGCGGCCGGAGGAACGGTGCCGCTCCAATTCCTCCCCTCGGCCGCCGATCGCCTGAATTTCGAGGCCGAGGTCGAGGGCGGACATCGGTATCTGGTCCGCGTGCACGAACCCCAGCGTTCCGTGGCGATAGCCTACGACACCAGCCCCAGCATCTCCCACTTTGCGCCGATGATCCGCCACGCGCTGGCGGCCTTTGCCGCCGGTGTGGTGCCGGGGCGCGAATTTGTGAACTTCATGAATTTCGAATCGCCCTTCGTACTCAAGGAGTGGAGCGACCAGCCCTGGATGCTCGAAGGCGCGATGCTGGCCCGCCCCGGCCTCGACCAGAAGGATTCGAGCGATCTCGAAGCAACGCTTGCCTCCATCCTGGGGGCCTTCAAGGCGAGGCACGGCGTTCGGGCGGCAATTGTCGTCACCGATGCCGAAACGCCGGGCTTCGACAGGCAGCCCGACGTCTGGGCCGATCTCGCAGGCCTGCGCCCGCGCATCTTCGCGGCCCATATCGGTGCCGGCAACGATCCGCGCAGGGAAAAGCAGCTGATGCAGGATATGGCCTCGGTGAATGGCGGCCACTACGCCTCGGCGCGCACCCAGGCCGAGATGGACGTCGTATCGGAACGTGCCGCGGCGTGGCTCCGGCGGCCGACCCGTTACCGGCTTGTTGCGGCCATGCGCAACGAGGCACCGCCGTTGCCTGGAACGCTTCAGGTCGTTGCGGCTTCGCAGCCGGAAGTTGAGCCGATCGCCGCGAAGAACCCGGAGACACCCGCGATGCCCAGCGGCGCCGTCGAACTCATTCTGGACGCCTCGGGCAGCATGCTGCAGCGTCTGAACGGGGAGCGGCGGATCGAGATCGCACGCCGGGTGCTGTCCGATCTGGCCACCGAGACGCTGTCGCCCGGCCAATTCGTGGCAATGCGCGTGTTCGGCGACGACCGGCCCGAGTCCTGCGAAACGAGGCTGGCGACGCCGCTTGGGCCCCACGAACCTGGGACCCTGGTCAAGCAGATCAAAAAGATCACGCCCAAGAACCTGGCGCGAACCCCGATCGGGGCATCGCTCCGTGCCGTGGCGGACGATCTTGCCGACGCCAAGGGCCTCCGGACGGTGATCCTTATCACTGACGGCGAGGAAACCTGCGGCGGTGACCCGGAAGCCGAGATCGTCAGCCTTCGCGCGCAGGGTTTCGACGTGCGGGTCAACATCGTCGGCTTCGCCGTCGACGATACCGGCCTGAAGGAAACGTTTCAGAAATGGGCGAAGACCGGCGGCGGGGAGTATTTCGACGCCGCCAACGCTGAGGAACTGGGCGACTCGTTTCGTTCGGCGATAGCGGCGCCCTACCGCGTTTTGGATGGAGCCGGCTCGGTGGTGGCGAGCGGTATCATCGGCGGGGGGGCGGTCACGCTTATGCCGGCCACCTACCGCGTCGAGGTCGGCAGCACCACCGATCCGTTCGTCATCGACGGCGTAGTCGTGGCGGCTGGCCAGTCGACGAGTGTAAGCTATACCGGGCGCTAGAAGTTCGATGCCCGACCTAATGTCCCGCGTAATGCGGATTGCGATGTCTCTCTTACCAGGTCCCGGCTGGGACGGCGGAGCGCCAAGATGCCGATCGTGAACCCCCTCCTCAGAACGATGCGCACCGCGATGGCGGGCGCCATGATGTTTGTCTGGTATCTCGGCCCGGCGATGAACGCCTCCGCGGCGACCGAGGAGGAGCGTGCCGCCGCCTTTTCCGCGCAAATTCAGGCCAGCATGCTGGCGCTGGAGGACGGCGACCGCGATGCGCCCCGCGACCGCTGGGACCCGCAATATGTCGTGGACACCGTCGGGATCGACGTTGGTGACCTGTACAACTGGGTCCGGGGCTCGGTGGTCTGGATGCCGTATCGTGGGATCCTGCGCGGTCCGGAAGGTGTCCTGATGGACAGGGTCGGCAACTCGATCGACCAGTCGCTGCTGCTCGCCGCGCTGCTCAGGATGGCCGGACATGACGTCCGGCTTGCCCATGCGACGCTGCCGGACGCCACCATCGACAAATTCTGGTCGGAATGGCGCGCGGAAAGGGCCAAAGCGGACGAGATCGCACCATCCAGTCCCGCTTCAACGACCGACGCAGTCTCTCCGGATTCCCGGAAAGAAGAGGTGCTGACCACCGCCGACCTCTACGGCATCGACCGCACCAGTGTCGCGCAAATACTGGAGTCCACGAACACGGAGGCGGCAGAGCTTGCTGTCGACATGAATGCGCGTGTGCTGGATCAGACCTGGCGACTGTCCGGGATGCTCGGTCCGGTGGACGCCGCCGCCGTCGAAGGCGCCATCTTGGCCGAAGCGCGCCGGGCGCTCGCGGACCATTGGTGGGTGCAGCTTCAGGACGGCGGAAACTGGACCGATCTCGACCTATTGGCGCCTTCCGGCGCCCCGGGTGAGGCACTGGCTCCGGCGGTCGATACATTCGACGTCGATACGCTACCCGAAGCTATAGAGCAGCGTGTCGTCATTCGCATCGTTACCGAGCAATTGAAGAACGGCGCGCTCCAGGAGAGCACCATCCTCGAACAGTCGGTCCGGCCGCGCGATTTTGTCGGCAAGACGATCGGCTTCCGTCATTTTCCGATGGCCTGGCCGTCGGAATGGCCGCAGGTCACGCCCGACGGCATCCAGATCAAGCTGCGCGCCGCGCTTTACAGCCAGACCGAATGGATGCCCGTGCTGGTCGCCGGAGACGCCGTGGTGGGGACGGCCGGAATATACGACACCGGCGAAATCGATCCCAGTCCACAGCCGGCCAATCCGTTCATGACGATGACCGTGGGCATGATGGGAATGGTCAGCAAGGCGACCGACGTGCTGGCTACTGGTGGCGATCCGGAGGCGCTGCTGCCGGAGGATCCGAGCCTGAAGGATACGCGGCCCGCGCGCGCCGAGGGCGAGTTCGTTGCCGAATGGCTGGAATACGTCATTCAGGTTCCGGGATCCGAGCCGCGCACGGTGCGGCGGCAGGTCTTCGACCTGATCGGCCCGGCCGCGCGCGCCGGCGGCGATCTTTCCGGGTTTCAGATGAACACTGAAAAAGCGCTCGACCGCTCGATGGCCATGCTCGGAGAGAGTGAAATACAGATCCTTCCTGGCCGTCTCGCGCCTGAATTCCTGGGCCATCTGGGCGCGCTGAACGCGATCAGCAACCGGCCGGTGCTGGACGAGTTGGCGCGCGATCCCTTTGGGAAAGTGCCGGCGAACTACATGGAACTGTTCTCCAAATTGAACGGGATGCCGGCTGCGCTCCTCACGCTCGCCTCGCTGCGCTTCGACCTCAATCCGTTGAGCGACTGGGTCTATGTCCACCGTCCGTCCGTCGTTGCCCAGCATACGCGGCTGTCGCGCGCCGGCGGCGGCGATTTCGTCGGCCAGATCGGCCTCGACATTATCGAGAACGGCATCGGCATCGATCCGCTCGCGGCCGGCAACGCCGTTCTCCTGCGCATCAGCCAAGGCGTCACGGACACCAACGCGGAAGCCGTGGCGCTGCGCCGGTTGGGCAAGGTCTCCGCAAACGCTGCCGACGCTTTCGCTGCGGTACCGCTTGACGGGCAGGACTGGCGGACGCTGCGCAGCGGCGACGAAGCCGTCGTCTCTACGCTCGGTTACGGCGCCGACCTCACCGCCCGCATCACCAGCGAGCTCGCCAGCGGAAATCTTGTCGTCGTCCCCGCCAGCCTGGCGCCGGGCGAAGATTTTTCCGGCTGGTGGCGGATCGATCCGGCGACCGGCGCCACGCTTGGCGTCGGCCCTTCCGGGCACGGCCAGGCGATGGTCGAATACGCCCTCATCATCATCATCCAGACGATGATGGCCGCCGCTCAATGCGCGCTGCAGGCATCTATCATCCGAGCAGCGGAAAAGACCCTGGAGGAAAAGGCCAAGGGCGCCGATTCCGGACAGGCGACCGCGGCGGGCGCGAAGGCCGGCTATGAGCAGGCGAAAAGCGACTGGACCAAGAATCGCAATCTCTGCATCGCCGCCGGCATGGCCGCCGGGTTCAATGTGATGCTGGCCGGCTTTGCCATCAATGCGGTCAAGACGTCTGGCAACAAGGGCTATGACGGCTCGAAAAAAGGGCCAAACGCCAAGCCAAGGGCACCTGGAGCGACGACATCGTCCGCAGCGCCGCAGGCTCGCGCTCCCGACTTCCCATCGCGCACTCCTACCACGCCGGGAATAGGTCCTCGGGGGCAGCCACGCACGCCGACCATACCCGGAACAGGACCCAAGGGACCGCCGGTGCCCACCATACCCGGGACCGGGCCCAAGGGACCAACGCAGACGACACAGGGTCCTAAATCGCCGCCGAGCTCTCCGGACAAATCCACCCCGAACTCAAATCGCGCACGCGAAAACGCAGACACCGTGCCGGTGCCGCAGAATCCGCGCGACCGCTTCATGGACGCCCAGAAACGGGCGCAGGACGCGCAGGACAGGATGGCGCGGCACAAGCCGGTCGATACGCCTGAGGGGAGGGCAGAAACCGACAAGCTCTGGCGCGATCTCGACCAGGCCAACCGCGACCGGATTCTCGCCTATGACAGCATGCCGCGCAATCAGCGACCTTCGTCCATCCCGCCAGTGCCCCCGCCGGCCAGTCCCGGCATCGACCCGATGGCGAACACCCAGCGACCGCCGGTCGATCCCGCGGGCGGTACACAGCCTTCCAGCGTCGGGCCGTTCGGTGGTTACAAGACTGGCGACGGTCCGCCGTCGCAAATGCCGCCGACGCAGCCCGCGCCTGGCGAATTCGGCGGCTACAAGACCGGCGAGGGACCACCCTCGCAGATCCCGCCGACGCAGGCCGCGCCCGGTCAGGGTCCCGCGACCAAGACGGGCGAGGCTCCTCCTTCTTCAATTCCGGAAATTGCTCCGGGCAATGTACCTCCTGCGCCGACGACGACCGAACTTCTCGACGGTCTGGGGGGCCGCGGCCATCCCCAGCCCGGGCGCCCATCGAAGCCCGGTGACCCGACGCCGAGCGCGGACGACCTCCTGTCCGGTCTCGGCAATCCGGGTCCTTCGATGTCGCCCAAGGGGAATCCGGTGGTCTCAGGCGTCGATCCGTTCGCCATTACGCAGACGCCGTCGCTGCCTCCGCCCCCGGTGCCGAAGACGCCTAACGGCAACACCGGCTTTGCAGGGCCTTCCAGCGTATCCCGAGCGGATGCCGCGAAAACCTCGGGGCTAGCCGGGCTGGCAGGAGCGCTGGAAACAGTGACTGAGCAATGATTTGGCCGCGTGTCGCATGGCATTTAACTGGGGTTAAGTCATGATCAGGTACTGAATCACGTCCGGAGTGCCAAGTTTGTGTGTGCGCAACGAGCGGTCATCCAGCATGTATGTCGTTCTGAGTAACTGAAGCAGACATTCGTCCTTCGATCGCGAATTACCGCTTTTGGCGCGAAGCAGACGTTTAGGCCTAGCGCGGCGAATGTCGGATTTTGGGCCGGATTCCGACTTTGCGGGGTCATTCGGCCGCGCTCGGAAAATGACGCTCTCTGCTCGTTCGCGCCGACCAATTCAAACGGCAAGGTTTCATCCATCTCGGCCATTGGCGACAGCTCTAGGGCGCGACCTTCTACTTCCAGCTACCCCAGCCTTGCCCGTGCCTTGGCCGTCCAGGCGTTGAACAGCCGGTCGGCGACGATGCCGATGAAGGCGATGGCCAGTCCGGCGACGATGCCGCGGCCGGAATCGGCCTTGGAGAGCGCGATGAACACCTCCTGGCCAAGATCGCGCGTGCCGACCATGGCGCAGATGATGATCATCGCCAGCGCCATCAGGATCGTCTGGTTGACGCCGAGCATGATCTCAGGAAGCGCCAGCGGCAGCTGCACGCGCAGGAACGTCTGGCGCTTGGTGCAGCCCGACACCTTTGCCGCCTCGATCAGTGCCGGCGGCACCTGCCTGAGGCCGTGATTGGTGTAGCGGATGGCCGGCACCACGGCGAAGGCGACGGTCGCGATCATCGCCGTCACGTCGCCGACGCGAAACAGCATCACCACCGGAATGATGAAGCAGAACGACGGCAGCACCTGCAGCGTGTCGATGATCGGGGTGACGATCTTTTCGACACGATCACTGCGTGATGCCATCAGCCCGATCGGAATGCCGATCAGGCAAGCGATGAAGGCCGAGATGCCGCAGAGGTAGACCGTCGCCATGGTCTTTTCCCAGAGGCCGGTCACCGCGCAAAAGACGGTCAGCGCCGCGACCAGGGCGGCGAGGCGCAGGCCGCCGAGCTGGTAGCCGGCAAGGCCGAGCAGGAACACCGCGCCCAGCCACGGGAAGCCCTCGCAGAAGGCGCGCACCGGGTTCAGCACATTGAGGATCAGCGCCACGCGGAACGCTTCGATCGTGTCGAAGAAGTTGATCGTAATCCAGCTCACCGCTGTCTTCCACATCGGCGCGGTGGTGAAGGTGATCGCTTTCGGCACCGCCGCGAAGGCCGGCACGAACAGGCCAAGCAGCGTCGTGGCTGCAAGGATGGTGACGGCCAGCGTCAGATTGGGGTAGCGCCGCCAGAAGCTCGGGCTGACCTCCTGATAGACATGGCCCTTTGCGTGATTGCGCGCGATCGCCTGGCTCAGCCGGTCGAGCGCGATTGCCAGCGCCACGATGGCAAGGCCGGCTTCCATCGCCTCGCCGACCTTCAGCGCCCTGAGCGCCAAAAGCACGTCGTAGCCGAGGCCGCCGGCGCCGATCATCGAAGCGATGATCACCATATTGAGCGCCAGCATGATGACCTGGTTGACGCCGACCATCAGCGCTGGACGCGCCGACGGCAGCAGCACGCGCCACAGTTTCTGGCGCGCCGTGCAGCCGGCCATCTCGCTGAAATCGTCGATTTCGGACGGCACCCGCGACAGTCCCAGCATCGTCGCGCGCACCATCGGCGGCGTCGCGAAAATGGCCGTCGCGATCATCGCCGAAACCGGGCTGTTGCCAAACAGCAGAAGCATCGGGATCAGATAGGCGAAGGTCGGGATGGTCTGCATCAGGTCGAGGGCAGGGGAGATCAGCAGCCTCTCCGCCCATGGCTTGCGCCACGCCCAGATGCCGACGAACAATCCAGTGACGATGCAGAACGGCACGGCGATGGAGATCAATCCCAGCGTCAGCATGGCGCTGGCCCACTGGCCGAACAGCGCAATGTAGAGAAAACAGCCGCCGACCAGCGCGCCGAGCTTCCAGCCACCGGCGGCCCGTCCGGCCAGGAATGCGGCGATGCAGACGCCGACCCAGGACAGGCGCGGCAGGACGAGCATGTCGGCGCCATGGCCGATCTTGAAATTCTTGGCGAGCAGACCGAGCGCAAAATCGAGCGGCACGCCGAGCGCCGCGGTGATCGAGCGCGTCAGCCAGGAAAAGTTCGACTTTATCAGGCTCATCAGCGCGCTGACCCAGTCGGCGACCGGAATGATTGCGCTGGCCGGATAATTGACCGCCCAGGGCAGTCTGTCCTGCAGCAGGAACACGGCAAGCACGGCGGCAAGGGCGCAGGCCCAGGCCACCAGCCAGAGCTGAACCGGCCGCGATCTCGCCTCGCTGGCGCTTGCCGTCACCGTCATGCGTTGGCCCCGGAACGCGCGATGCCGGCCAGAAGATCGATCACGGCTTGCGGCGTGACTTCGCCGATCGGCTTGCCGGTGCCGTTGACGACGGCGAACGGCTTGCCGGCCGAGACGATATCAGCCGAAAAACTCGATATCTTGGCATCCGGCGCGACCACGCCGCCATGCTCGGCGCCGTCGCAGGCGCGCATCAGGCTTCGCGCCGAGATCACCTTGGCGCGGTCGACGTCGCGGGTGAACTCGGCGACATAGTCGGTCGCCGGGTTGACCACCAGCTGTTCCGGGGTGCCGATCTGGATGACCTCGCCGTCTTTCATGATGGCGACGCGGTCGGCCAGCCGGATGGCCTCGTCGAAATCATGGGTGATGAAGACGATGGTCTTGTGCAGCATGGTCTGCAACCGCATCAATTCGTCCTGCATCTCGCGGCGGATCAGCGGATCGAGCGCCGAAAACGGCTCGTCAAGAAACCAGATTTCCGGCTTGGTGGCGAGGCTGCGAGCGATGCCGACACGCTGCTGCTGGCCGCCGGAAAGCTCACGCGGATAGAAATGCTCGCGGCCGCGCAGGCCGACAAGCTCGATCACTTCGCGCGCGCGCTTCTCGCGCGTCGGCCGGTCCTGCCCTTGTATGCCCAGTGGAAAGGCGATGTTCTCCAGCACATTCAGATGCGGCAGCAGGGCGAAATTCTGGAACACCATGCCCATGCGGTGGCGCCGCAGTTCGATCAGCGCGGCATCGGAGATTTTGAGGAGATCCTTGCCCTCGAACTCGACCTTGCCATGCGTCGGCTCGACCAGCCGCGACATGCAGCGCACCAGCGTCGACTTGCCCGACCCCGAAAGCCCCATGATGATGAAGATCTCGCCCTGGCGGATTTCGAGGTCGACGGCGCGCACCGCGCCGACCAGCCCGGCCGCTGCGACCTCCGCCATGCTGGCCTTGCCGTCGCGCTGGCGGATGAAATTGGCCGCGTTCGCGCCGAACAGCTTCCAAACGTTGCGGCAGGCGAGCTTTATCGGGCGGGCATCCTTGGGCATGCCTGCCGCTTGCGGCACCTGTTCAGTCGTATCGGCCATGCAGTCGTCCTTCTGGAATATGGGACAGAGACCCGGCCATGAATGACCGGACCTCGCAGTTTCCAGTTGGAACGATCACTCGGCCCAAGCTTTCCAGTCGGCTTCGTGGGCGGCGATCCAGGCGGCGGCGACGTCTTCCGGCGTCTTGCCTTCAAGATCGATCTCGCCGCTCATCTTGTTGAGCTCGTCGGTGTCGATCGTGTAGTTCTTCGCGACCTTGTAGGCGACCGGCCATTTGTCCTTCATGCCGGCCCAGGAATATTTCCAGATCTCGCCATGCGGCTTGCCGCAGTCATACTTTGCCTCGGGGTTCACGCCCCATTTCGGGTCGGTGTAGCACTCCGACGTATGGTCGGGGAATTCGACCCATTCGCCCTTGTATTTGGCCGGCGCCCAATGTGGCGAATAGACCCACAGCATGATCGGCGCCTTGCGCTGATAGGCTGAATCCAGCTCGGCGAACATCGCCGCGTCGGTGCCGGCATGGATGACGGTGAAGGGCAGCTTCAGCGCCACGGCACGCTCGTCGTCAAAACCTTCCCATGTCACCGGGCCGCCGAGATAGCGGCCGTTCGGCGCTGTTTCGGCGGTCGAGAAGGCTTCGGCGCATTTCGGGTCGTTCAGCGCCTCCCAGTTCGGCAGGCCCGGGCATTTTTCCTTCATGTATTCGGGATACCACCATTCTTCCTTGGCCTTGGGCCCGAGCGCGCCGAGGCGTTCGGTCTGCCCGGTCGCATCCGAGGCCTTCATGGCTTCGCCGGCCGTCGTGTCCCAGAATTCCATCGCGACAACGAGATCGCCATTGGTGAGGCCGGTGGTCAGGCTGGAGAGATAGTCGGCGGTCGGGTACTCGACCGTGTAGCCGAGCTTTTCAAGAATGCCGCCGAGGATCTTTGCGTTCAGGTTGACGCTGGTCCAGTCGAACAGCGCGATCTTGATCGGGTCGTTGGATTCTGGCGCCGCCGCATGGGCCGAAGGCGTCAGCACACTTGCCGCGGCAAGTGTTAAGGCTCCCATTGATAATCTCGAAATCATAGTCCGCAGTGACATGCTTGTTCTCCTGTCAAGCTCTGGTGGAAGTTATCGTCCGTTCCCTTCTTGCGTCTCTTTTTGATTGTGTTGGAAAAGCCGATCGTTGCGCAAGACCATTGGCACCACATTGCTGCCGGCGCTAAAGCCGATGCAGACGCGATGATGCCAATTCGATGAAGATGTCGTGCGGGACAGGCCCGCGTCGTGGCTGCCGTGCTGCCGAAGCAGTGATCCGCGGATCGATCGCCGGTCTTGCGGCGCCCTCAAGCTTGCGAGCCATCGAGTTCCCATGATGTCGGCTGTCGGCAGTCACCGAAGCCATTTTCATGGGATGAAATTATATATACCAACGTTCATGTCGCGCAACGACTAACGCAGCGCGGATCGCGCAATTCGGCCGCAGTTTCGCCGCCTGCCGATTATACCAGCAGATTGATGCGTCAACCTGCTCCGTTTGCTCACGACATGATCAGGCCGCCATCGACATTGATGGTCTGGCCGGTGATGTAGGCGGCGTCGTTGCTGGCCAGAAAGCTGACCAGGCCGGAAACGTCCTCGCCGCTGCCGGCGCGGCCCATCGGGATGTTCTTCACCCATTCGGCCATCAGTTCGCCGGGCTTGTAGTCGCCCATCAGTCTGCCCCACGCCGCGTCGTTATAGGCCCACATGTCGGTGTCGATGATGCCGGGGCAGATCGCGTTGACGGTGATCTTCTCTTTCGCCACTTCCTTGGCGAGGCTCTGGGTGATCCCGACGACGCCGAATTTCGAGGCGGCATAGTGCGGCGTGTAGATGAAGCCCTGCCGCGCCTGGCCGGATGCGGTGTTGATCAGCCTGCCGCCGTCACCGTGCTTGCGGATGCGCGCGATCGCCTCCTGGCAGCACAGGAACACGCCTTTTGTGTTGACCGCCATCACCTTGTCCCATTCGGCCTCGGTCATCGCCTCGATCCTGGCGATGGTGATGACGCCGGCATTCTGCACGGAGATGTCGACACGGCCGAACTGTCGTTCGGCCAGATCGTAGAGGGCGGCGACCTCGTCCTTCTTCGTCACATCCATCTGCATCGATGCGACTTTGGCGCCCTCTGCCTTCAGGCCGGCGGCGACCTCTTCGACGCGCAGGTCGATAGCGCTGACGACGACGGCCGCGCCCTCAGCCGCAAAGCGCCTGGCCATCGCTGCACCGATGCCGCCGCTGGCACCCGTGATGACCGCCGTCTTACCCTGGAATCGGTTCTGCATTTTTCTCCTACCAGCAGACGAAGCCACCATCGACGATCAGGTCGATGCCGGTGACGAAACTCGAAGCGCGGCTGGCCAGGAACACGGTCGGGCCGACCATCTCTTCCGGCGCCGCCATGCGCCCCATCGGCGTATCGCGCTCGAAAATCCTGACCTGGTCGGCGACCTCCGGCCGCTTGTTCATCGGCGTCAGCGTGTAGCCGGGGCTGACGACATTGACGCGCAGGCCGCGATCGGCCCACTCCATGGCGAGGCTCTTCGACATGTGGATGACGGCGGCCTTCGACGAGTTGTAATGCGCTTGGGTCAGGCCGCGATTGACGATCGAGCCCGACATCGAGGCGATGTTGATGATCGAGCCCTTGCGCCGCGTCAGCATGGCGCGCGCTTCGGCCTGGCACGACAGGAACACGCCGCTGACATTGACGTCGTAGAGCTTCTGCCATTTCTCCAGCGACAGGGATTCGGCCGGTTCGGCGCCGGCGATGCCGGCATTGTTGACGGCGATGGTCAGCGCGCCGAGTTCGGTTTCCGTGCGCTCGATCGCCGTCGCGAGATCGGCCTCCGAAGTCACCGTGCCGGTCAGCGCCAGCGCCTTGCGGCCGAGCGCCGAGATCCTGTGCGCGGTCTCGTCCAGCCCGCCCTTCGAGGCATGGCCGAAACAGGCGATATCGGCGCCGGCTTCGGCCAGGCCGATGGCGATCGCTTGCCCGATGCCGCTGCCGGCGCCGGTGACGAGGGCAACATCGCCATGAAGATCGAATAGTTTCATCGAAATGTTTTCCTGTTGAGCCGCCGGTGCCGCCCTGGGAAGGAAGGGGCGCCAGTCCTGACTGGCGCCCCGCGCGGTCCGGTGCCTGGGAGAATATCACCTGCTGCGCTCTATTCCGATCCTTTATGCCGCCCTCAGCTTGTGGCGAGCTCCATGACGGCGACGTTGCTCGCTTCGCTGCGGTCGAGAATGCCACGCTGGCGGCCACGGCTCAGCACCAGCACGCGATGCGACAGGCCGAGCACTTCCTCGAGGTCGGAGCTCACCACCACCACCGCCATGCCGGAGCGGGCGAGTTCGGCGATGACATCGTAGATCGCGGCGCGGGCGCCGACATCGATGCCGCGTGTCGGCTCGTCCAGGATGAACACCTTGGGCGGCCGTGAAATCCATTTGGCGATGATCACCTTCTGCTGATTGCCGCCGGAAAGCTTGCTGATCGCCTGGTTAGGCCGGCCCTTGACGCCGAGCCGGCCGATGCCGGCCTCGGCGAATTTCTGCACCGCCTTCGGAAATACCCAGCCATTCGGCGCGACATGGTCGAAATTGCCGATCGCCAGATTCTCGCCGATGGTCTGGTCGAGCACCACGCCTTGCGCCTTGCGGTCTTCCGGCACCAGCACGACGCCGGCCTTGATCGCCGCCGCCGGGCCAGTGAGGTGCACCGGTTTGCCGGCAACGCGCACCGAACCCGATGAAATCGGATCGGCGCCGGCAATCGCCCGTACCAGTTCGGTGCGGCCGGCGCCGATCAGGCCGGCGATGCCAAGGATTTCGCCGGCCCTTACCGAAAAGCTGACATTCTGAAAACTGCGTTCCGGCGAGGACAGGTTCTCGACCTCGAGCAACGCCTCGCTGCCCGGCTCCGACAGCGGCGGGAACATCCGCTCGACGCTGCGGCCGACCATCTGCTCGACTATCGCGCGCACCGGAACGTCGGCGCGCTCGTGGCGGGCGACAATGCGCCCGTCGCGCATCACCACGACGCGGTCGGCGATCGCAGCGACCTCGTCCAGCCGGTGGCTGATATAGATGAAGGACATGCCTTCCGCCTTGAGCTTGCGAATCTGCTTGAACAACAGCTCCGTTTCCTCACTGCCAAGTGCCGCTGTCGGTTCGTCGAAGATCAGAAGCTCGGCATTGAGCGTCAGCGCCTTGGCGATCTCGACCTGCTGCTGGGCGGCGATGCGCAGCGTGCCCACCTTGCGTTCCGGCGAGACATCGAGGCCGAGCCGCTTCAGTTGGGCCGATGCCCGCGCGTTCATGGCCGCGCGGTCGATGCGGCCGCCGCGCATCAGCAGGCGCCCGACATAGACGTTCTCGGCGACCGACAGGTCGGGCAGCAGCTTCAGTTCCTGGTGGATCATGCCGACCCCGGCGTCGATGGCCGCGGCGGGAGAGGCGGGGGAATACGGCTTCCCCCGCCATATCATGCTGCCGGCATCGGGTTTGGTCGACCCGGCGATGATGTTGGAAACGGTGGACTTGCCGGCGCCATTTTCTCCAAGCAGCGCCACGACCTCGCCCGGCCTCACCTCGAAGCTCGCATCGGCCAGGACCTGCACCGGTCCGTAGCTCTTGCAGAGGCCGCTGACGAAGAGCCCCAGATGCGGGGACTGCGTATGGCTGGGGTCCAAGGACATCGTTCCGCTCATCAATAATCAGGGATGCTTGGAATCAGGGATGCTTGGCGATGAACTGATCGACATTGTCCTTGGTGGTCAGCGTCGCATCCTGCAACTGTTCTGCGGGAACGGTTTCGCCGGCCACCAGCTTGATCGCCGCATCGACGGCAAGCCGGCCCATGCCTTGTGTCTGTTGCGTCGCGGTCACGTCGAAGACGCCGCCCTTCAGTGCCTTGAGCGCCGCCACGTCGCCGTCGAAGCCGGCAACCCAGACCTTGTGGCCGGGATTGGCGACCTTGACCGCCTGCGCGGCACCGAGCGCCAGCGCGTCGGCCTGGCCGATGACGATCGACACCTCGGGGTGCGACTGCAGCAGGTCCTGCGTCAGCTTGAAGCCCTCGTCCTGGTGCCAGCCTTCGCTCCACAGCTCGCCGACCACCTTGATGTCGGGATAGGCGCTGAGCGCTTCGCCGCAGCCCTTCGACCGGTCGACCTCGGGCGTCGTGCCTTTCTGGCCATGGATGATGATCAGCTCGCCCTTGCCGCCGGCCTGCTTGGCGATGTAGTCGCAAACCGCCTTGGCCGATGCCACGCTGTTGGTGGCGATGAAGGTGTCGCCGGGTGCGCCCTCGGCGTTGCGGTCGACATTGATGACCGGGATGCCGGCCGCCTTGGCCGTCTTGGTCGGCACGGTGGCGGCGGTGGCGCCGGCCGGGATGTAGATCAGCGCATCGATGTTTTGCGTGATCAGGTCCTGCACCTGGCTGACCTGGGTCGCAGAATCGCCCTTGGCGTCGACGGTGACGATCTCGATGCCCTTTTCCTTGCCATAGGCCTCGACGGACTGCTTGATCTGGTTGAAGAAATCGGCCTGCAGGTTGGCGACGGCGAGACCAAGCTTCTTGGCCTCCTTGGCCGAGGCCATCTCGGAAAGTCCGAGCAGCGGAATGACGGCCGCGGCAGCAAGCAGCAATGAACGTTTGGTCAGCATGTGTTTCCTCCGTTGATGTTCAATCTGTCCCGCCGGCGCATCACGGCGCCCGTTGGCCGAACAACTCCCAGTTTCGGATCACCGATCCGTTTTCGCCCGGACATCCGGGTGAATCTCATTGCGCCCCACTTTTCATTGAGCCCCACTCTTCATTGCGCTCTGCGCCGCCATGTATCCGTGGCCACCGCCAGCGCGATCACCACGCCGATCACCACCTGCTGGATGAAGGGCGACACGCCGAGCAGGTTCAGCCCGTTGCGCAGCACGCCGATGATGAGCACGCCGATGGCGGTGCCGCCGATCGAGCCGACGCCGCCCGACAGGCTGGCGCCGCCGATCACCACCGCCGCGATCGTATCCAGTTCGTAGCCGAAGCCGGAACTCGGCTGGACGGAATCGAGCCGTGCCGCAAGCACGATGCCGGCGAGCCCGGCCAGAACGCCGCAGACTGCATAGACCCAGTTGGTCAGCGACTTGACCGGTATGCCGGACAGCCTGGCGACCTCGGCGCTGCCGCCGATCGCGTAGAGGCTGCGACCGGTCGCGCGATAGTTCAGGAAGATCGCGAAGATGATGGCCAGAACGATCATCAAGCCGACGGTGACCGACAGAAAGCCGAAATGGCGGATGATCGACAGGCTGGTGAACCAGTCGGGGAAGCCGATGATCTGCGAGCCGTCGGTGATCATGTTGGCGACACCGCGGGCCACCGACATCATGGCCAGCGTGGCGATGAAGGGCGGCAGTCTGGTGACGGTCACGAGCAGGCCTGAAACCAGCCCGCAAAGTCCAGCAACGACAAGCGCTGTGACGATGCCGGCAGGCATGCCGAGATTGAGGTGGTCGGGATGGGCGACGAAGCCCATCACCATGGCGGCGAGCGCCAGCACGGAGCCGACGGACAGGTCGATGCCGCCGATCAGGATGACCAGCGTCATGCCGATCGCCATGATGCCGAGCACGGTGACCTGGTCGAGCACGTTGAGGATGTTGCGGACGGTGAGGAAGGTGTCGGTGGTCAGCGACAGCGCAAGGCACAGCAGCACCAGCCCGATCAGCGGTCCCATGGTTCCGGCGAACAGGGCCGAAAGCTTCGCGCCCGCCGCCGCCTGCGCATTTGGGCCGGCCTTCAACTCGCTTGCACCGTTGCTCACAGCCATTTTGTCTCCTCCATCAGCGATCCGGCGATGCGTCGTCGGCTCACTCTTGCTCACCAGGCACCTCCCTGTGAACAATTTATCTTTGATATGCAATTTTGTTCAGCTAAACTGTTCGTCGGAAAATTGTCAAGGCCCGCCGCATCATTCCACGCCGGTTTGCGCCGCCAGCCGGTTTGCCTTACGAAAGGGCATGAAATGCCGCGTTTTCAGGTCCGGTCGCATCCTGCGGATTCATGTAGGCTGCTTGAGCAGGGCAGGACGGCCAAGACGAAGTAAATGTTGACCATTTTGGCTTTCATTCACGTTGTAGAGGTATCCTGTCGATGTCCTGAATCTCGAATCCTGGGCACGCAGACCGATTTCGCGTCGCTTGGTCGGATAACGCCATTTGAATGGCATTTAAGGATTTGGACGACCGCGGGAGGGCAAAAAGATGGCGATGACAGAGAATGACAAGGCCTCGCGCTTCCCGGATGCCGAGCTGAAGGCCCGTGCCGCGTGGCACTATTATGTCGAGGGTCTGACGCAGGAGCGGATTTCGGAGATCCTCGGCATCGGCCGCATCAAGGTGCATCGCATCCTGTCGGCCGCGCGTGAGGAGGGCGTCGTCCAGTTCCGTATCCGTGACAGCGTCGTCGAATGCTTGGTGCTGGAAGAGGCTCTGAAGCAGCGTTTTGGGCTCAGCCAGGCCGTTGTGGTGCCGTCGGCCGCCGACCGAAGCAACGCGCCGCTGATGATCGGCCATGCCGCGGGCGCCTATCTGGCCGACAATGTGAATGCTGGCGATGTCATCGCGCTGGGCTGGGGGCGCACGCTGAAATTCGCCATCAATGAATTGCCGCGGCGGCCGATCGCCAGGACGACGGTGGTTTCCATGCTGGGCGGCCTCACCCATGCCCAGCCGCTCAACCCGACCGAAAGCGCCTGGGAATTTGCCGAAAAGATCGGCGCCGAGTGCTTTCTGCTGCCGGTGCCGGTCTATGCCGACAGGCCGGAGCAGCGCGAAGCCTTCATGAGCCAGCGCAGCGTTCAGGACGTCGTCTTCCGTGCGCGCCGGGCAAACATCGCCGTGCTCAGCGTCGGATCGTTTTCCAATGACAGCCCGATCGCCAATTACGGCTTCATCAAGCCCAGCGAACTCGAAGAGCTTCAGGCGGCCGGCGCAGTTGGCGATATTTTATGCCATTTCATTGACGCCGACGGCCGGCTCGTCGACCATGAGGTCAACCGCCGGGTCTGCGCCTATCCGCTGCAGGACCTGTCGGACATCCCGGCCATCATGCTGGTCTCGGGAGGGCAGGAAAAAATCGCCATCATGCGGGCGGCGCTCGCCATCACCAGGATATCGGTTCTGATCACCGACGAGGATGCCGCCAAGGGCCTGCTCAACCGCTAAATTTGCCCAACTTCACCAAGCCGCACATGGGTCTCGCGCGTCGCCTGATAGAGGTCGCGGTAGATTGCCTTGCGCGCACGGTAACCGGAGACCAGCCCGTCGACGGGGTCGACATGCCTGGTCGGCGGCGCGGCCATCGCCTCAGCCGCCGTTTCGGGCGAGGCAAACCATCCGATGGCGGAAGCCGCCAGCATGGCGGCGCCGAGCGCTGCGGCTTCGTTGACTGGCGAGACGGAGAGCGGCCGCTCGAGCACGCTTGCCATGATCCGCATCAGCAGGGCGCAGTTGGTGCCGCCGCCGGCGGTTATCATCGCCGCCGGTTTGCCGCCGGCCTGAGTTTCCGCCGCCTGAGTTTCCGCCGCCTGAGTTTCCGCCGCTTGAGTTTCCGCCGCTTGGGTTTCCATTGCCTCGCTGGCGATGGCCTGCTCGAAGGCGATGCCTTCCAGAACCGCTCGAAAAAGGTGCTTCGGCTCATGGTCGAGCGACAGGCCGACAATGGCGCCGCGCGCCGCGCCGTCCCAATAGGGGCTCATGACACCGGCCCAATACGGCAAGACGAGCAGGCCCTCGCTGCCAGCGGCAACATCGACCGCTGCTTTCTCCAGCGCTGCAGCCGACGGCGAGCCGGTGGTGCGAACGATCCAGTCGACCAGTTGCATGCCCGAGCGCAGCACGGTCTCCAGCATGAAGCCCGAGCCGGTCGGCGAGACCAGCGTTCGAAACGCGTCCGACGTCGTGATCCCATGGGAGTAACAGCCGCTGACGATGCCCGAGCCGAGCGACAGATAGTTTTTGCCTTCGCCATAGACGCCCATGCCAAGGCCCATCGCCTGGCCGTCGCCGGCGCCGGCGACAACAGGGGTGCCGGCCTTCAACCCGATCAGCCGGGCCACGCTTTCGCCAAGCCCGCCGCAGATCGCGCCGGGCGCGACCAGTCGCGGCAACTGGTCCGGGCGCAGTCCTGCGGCCGCGACGAGTTCAGGACGCCAAGTGCCATTCTTGATGTCGAGCAGCCCCAGCGGATCCGCACTTGCCGTGCTGGTGACCAGACTTCCGGTCAGCCGGTGGACGAAGAAGCCGTGCACGTCGACGAGTGCGGCTGCGTCGTCGAGCGCTTGCGGCTGGTGTTCGGCAAGCCAGGCGATCGCATAGAGCGCGGGCGTCGGGTCCGGCGGCTTGCCGCTCCAGTCGCGGATCGCCTCGCGGCCAAGTTCGGCCGACAGCCTGGCAACTTGCGGACGGGCGCGCTCGTCCAGCCACAGGATCGCCGGAATGAGCGGCTCGCCGGCATGATCGATCAGCGTAAAGGTCTCGCGCTGGTGAGCGATGGCGATCGCCGCCACCCGGGCAGCGCCAACCGCCTCGGTGACTTGCGTCAAGGCGCCGAGCAGCGCGGTCCACCAATGTTCGGCATCCTGCTCGAAATGGCCGGGCCTGGGATTTGAAAGCGGATAGGCTTCGCGCGCCTGGAACAGCTCGTTGCCGTCGCGCGTGAAGGCAATCGCTTTCACGGCCGTGGTCGAAGCGTCGATCCCGATTACGACATCGTCCATCAGGCGGAAATCCAGCGGATTAGGCGGCGTTCGTAACGAACCGTCCGTCCGACTGGTCGAGACGACGGCGGATCTGGGTTATCACCATCGAATCGTCGGGTACACAATTTTCATAGGTGAGGAAATCGCCTGTCTTGACCGGCTTGACCACCTTGGCGCGCTCGGCGAGGCCGAGCGGCAGGGCGCCGCGGGCGCGTGCGTCTTCCCAGGTCATGGCGAAGCCGCGATAGTCGTTCTCGCCGATCATGCCGAGCGACTGGCCAGGGGCAAGGTCGCTCTTGGCAACCGCCACGGCTTCGGCGACCGGATGGTCGAGCGGCTCCATGTCGGCGCGCTTGTAGACCACGGCGCGCGCCGCCGACAGCGGCACTTCCAGGCTGGTCAGATGATAGGGGCGGAAGATCGTGAAATACGGGCCCTTGCCGACCTTGAGGTCGATCATGCGCTCCAGCACGCGCGGATGCCTGGTCTCGATGATGCAGAACACGCCTGGCGCCACGCCCTTGCCGATCGAGTAGTCGACGACGCCCTTGCGGTGCAGCACGCCGCCATCCTCGCGCGGGCAAAGCACGCTGGCGAGCTCCTCCAGCGTCGCGGTCGGGCCGTGCATGCCCGGCACGTCGGGCACCAGGCCGGTGGCGTTGGCGATCGCCACCATCTCGATCGCCGTCTTCGAGCCGTCGACGAACTCGACCAGCATGCGCGCATTCATGTTGCGCTCGGCCGCCTCCTTCTCGTAGTCGGCCGGCATGGCGTCGATCTTCAGCGGATTGTTCTTGCCCTTGCCGGCGGCGATGATGTTGAAGCCGAGGCTCCTGGCAAAGCCGATGATCTCCAGCGTGCAGGCCGGTTCGTCGCCGGCCGCACCGGTATAGACGACGCCGGCCTTGCGCGCCTCTTCCTTGAGGAAGCGGCCGATGGTGATGTCGGCCTCGACGTTGAGCATGACGATATGCTTGCCGTTCTTCATCACTTCGAGCGCGAACAGCGTGCCGATGTTGGGATTGCCTGTCGCGTCGATGATGACGTCGATGCGGCCGGCGGACGCCAGCGCATGCAAATCTTCGGTCACCGCGATCTTGCCGGCCTCGATGGCGCGGTCGATCGCCGCTGCATTGCCGGCCTGCACGATGTCCGAGCGGTCGTGGCCGGCGAGCAGCGCCGCATCGATCGCCGCCTGCGGCCTGACCTCGGAAATGGCGCCGATCCGCATGCCCGGCATCAGCGCGACCTGGACGACGATGTCGGTGCCCATCTGCCCGGCGCCGGCAAGCCCGATGGTGATCGGTCCCTGCTGTTCAGCGCGCTGCAAAAGTTCCGCTGCAAATTGCGGATGGGCCATGTCGCTTCCTCCAGTTCCTGACGCGCCGCAGCGTCGAAGTCATCATTTTGAACATTCCTATTTCCAAATGAAAAATATTTCAACCTGCAATTCGGCAGCCGTCCCAGCAAACATTCTGTGATTTAATTTGTGCAAGCCTGGGCTTGCGGCTTGGCAGCGCGGTTAGCTGGGGCGCAGAAGGCGGTGATCTCTTGGGATGCAGGCGGCGACAACCGTGACATCCCTTCTTGCAAGCAAGCGAGTGCGACGAAAAACTGATTCATGGCCGCTCGGCTGCCGCTGCGCCTATCGCCAGCGACGAAGCCGCGCAACAGAGAGCGCCAGCCGGCATGCTCGGCGCATGCCAGTCTATCAGCTGCCGACCTTGAAGAAGGGCGCGCCAAGCAGGTCGGGAACAACGTCGATGCCGAGGCCCGGCCCGTCCGGGATGCCCATGCGGCTTCCCGAAACCGGCGGCTTGTTCGATGCAGTGCGCACCGTCACCCATTCGTGGAAGGCAATGGCGTGCAGCCGGCGCTCCTCCGGCGTCGACAGCGACAGATGCGCCATGGCTGATGTGTCGATCTCGGCGCCGCCGGTGTCCTCGACGGTGATCATGAAGCCCAGGTCGACGGCAAGATCGCGGATCTGGCGCGTCTTGGTCACGCCGCCGAGCCGCGAGATTTTCAGCGTCAGCCCGTCGGCCGCCCCCTTGCGGTGGATGTCGAGCATGTCGTCCAGCGAAGCGACGGATTCGTCGAGCACCATCGGCTTGTCGAGCGAGCGGCGCACCGACATGCATTCGTCGATCGTGGTGCAGGGCTGCTCGAACGTGTAGTCGATGGCGCGCGTCGCGTCAGCGAACTGGCGCGCCTGATAGGGCGTCCAGCCGGCATTGGCGTCGCAAAAGATGACGGTGCCCTTCGGCACCGAAGCGGCGACCGCGGTGACGCGCTCGATGTCGTCATGGACGTTGCCGCCGACCTTGACCTGCAGCCGGTGAAACCCGTCCCTGACGATGCGCTTGGCCAGTGCGGCCATCGCGTCGACGGTGCCATGGGTGACGACCTTGTAGAGTTCCGCCGTCTCGCTCTCGCGCCCGCCGAGCAGCGTCACCAGCGGTATGTCGGCGGCGCGTGCCGCGAGATCCGAGCAGGCCATGTCGAGCGCCGACTTGATGTAGGGATGGCCCTTGAACACCGTGTCCATCAGCCTGCCGATACTGGCCAAGGCGCGAGGATCATGGCCGAGCAGATGCGGGGCAATTTCGATGACGCCGGCGCGAGTGCCGGCCGCGAATGCCGGCGAGTAGAAATTGCCGAGCGGCGCCATCTCGCCCCAGCCGGTCAGCCCGCTGTCGGAGGCGATGGCGACGATCACCGCGTCGAACACGTCGGCGACACGCCCCTTGGACATGCGGTAGGGCCCGTCCACAAAGGGCTGCACGACATGGTAGGCCTTGATGGTTTTGATCCGCAATTTTTCTGTCCGTCCGTTGCCGCCAACCTGCATCGTCCGGCCGGCTCAACTGCCGTCAGGCCGGTTGCGCGTCAGGCCGGCGCGATCGGCCTTGACACCTCTGGAAGCACACTGTTCGAGGCTGCGCGCATAGGCAAGCAATTCTTCGAAGCTGTGCCGATGTGGCCGGCCCGGCCGAACTGCTCAGCAAAACGGCGCCCTCCGCATAGCCGGGGGCGCCGCTGGACCGGGCCTGATGGGGGTATCAGGTGGCAGGTTTCTGTGGCAGCGGCGAGACAGGCATTCCCGGGCCGATCTTCTGCAGATTGCCTGTTATCACCTGGTCGCCTTCCGCTACGCCGCCCGAGATCGCCACCAGGTCGCCGTTGGTCGGCCCCAGCGAAACAATGCGCTGGTCGACAGTATTGTCCTTGCCGACGACGTAGAGATACTTGCCGAGCTGGCTCGATCCCAACGCCGTCTGCGGCACCATCAGTGCATCTGGCTGCTGCTTGATGTGCAGCCTGACGCGAACATATTGGCCCGGCAGCAGCGTGAACTTGGCGTTGCCGATCGTCGCCCGTGCGGTGATGGTGCCGGTCGAGCGATCGACCGTGTTGTCGATGAAGGTGAGCTGACCTTTGTGGCGCGGTTCCGTATCGCCGGGAAGCAGGACGTCGACATCGATGGGTCCCGCCGCGCGGGCTTCCTCGATCTGCGCCAGATCCGTTTCACTCGGGTTGAAGGTGACATAGATCGGGTCGAGCTGCACCAGCGTGTTGAGCACCGTGCCGGCAACGCTGACCAGCGTTCCGACCGAGGCCTGGTTGCGGCCGACGCGCCCGGCGAACGGCGCCTTGATTTCCGAATAGCTCAGATTGAGCTCGGCGGTCCGCACAGCCGCCTGGTTCACCGCGAGCGAGGCCTGGGCCTCGCGCAAGCTGCTGGTGCGCTGGTCGAAGACATCCTTGGCGAGGTATCCGCTCTTGGCAAGCTCGGTGCCGCGACCAAGGCTGGAACGCGCATAGTCGAGCGTTGCTTCGTCGCGCTGGACCTGAGCCTTCGCCTGCTCGAGGGCAGCCTGGAAATCCTCTGGAGCGATCTTGTAGAGAAGGTCGCCCTTCTTGACATCGCTGCCGTCGGGCGCGACCTGCTCCTGCAGATAACCCGGCACGCGCGATTGCAGCGTGATGCTGCGGATCGGCTCGGTGCGGGCGGCATAGTCGAGATAGATCGGGATCGTCTTCTTGACGACGCTCACCACCGGCACCGGCATGACGAACGCCGCGGGTTCGGGCGCCGCGGGCTCAGGCGTTGCCGCCCCTGCCGTGCCGGCGTTGAGGCCGAAATTGCCCATGTCGAGCAAGTGAACGCTGGCCACCGAGACCGCCCCAACGGCGACGGCCGCTCCCAACGCAATTTTCCATTTACGCATGATCAATTCTCCAATCCTATTCGGCCGCTTCGGCCAATCGCGCGAAAGCGGGTTCGGCAGTTGGTTCAGTCGGTTCGGCAACGGGCTCGCCCTTGCTGCCGCGCTCGCGCAGCTGCTCGATCACCGCATAGAAGACCGGCACGAACACCAGCGACAGGATCGTCGCTGCGACCATGCCGCCAAAGACGGTGGTGCCGATCGACTGGCGGCTCGCTGCACCGGCGCCTGTGGAGAACATCAGCGGCAGCACACCGAGGATGAACGCGAAGGCGGTCATCAGGATGGGCCGCAGCCGCAGGCGCGCCGCTTCCATTGCGGCGTCGACGATGCTGAGGCCTTCCTCGCGCCGGCGCCGGGCAAACTCCACGATCAAAATGGCGTTCTTCGCCGCCAGCCCGATCAGCATGACGAAGCCGATCTGCGAATAGACATCGATCTGCATGCCGCGCATCAGCAGGGCGACAAAGGCGCCGAACAGGGCAAGCGGCACCGCGAGCAGGACCATGAACGGCATGGCCCAGCTCTCATATTGGGCGGCAAGGATCAGGAAGACGAAGACCATGGCGAGACCGAAGACAATCGAGGCGATCGATCCGGCCTTGAGCTCCTGATAGGTGATGCCCGTCCATTCATAGCCGAAATCCTTCGGCAGCGCCGTGGCGGCGGCACGTTCCATCGCAGCGACCGCCTGGCCCGAGGAGAAGCCGGGTGCGGCACCGCCATTGATCAGGGCCGACGCATTGTTGTTGTAATGCGGGACGGTTTCCGGGCCGACGACGGGCACCAGCTTGCCGAGCGTGCTCAACGGCACCATGCCGCCGGAGGCATTGCGCACATAGAGCCGCGAAATGTCGGCCGCACCCGCACGCGCATCCTTGTCGGCCTGGATCGTCACCCGGAAGGTGCGACCGAACAGGTTGAAATCGTTCACATAGAGCGAGCCGAGATAGATCTGCAGCGTGTTGAACACGTCAGGCAGGCTGAGGCCGAGCAGCTTCGCCTTGTTGCGGTCGAGGTCGTAGTTGAACTGCGGCGTCGAGGTCGAGAATGACGAGAACAATTGCTGCGGGTTGAGTTCGGGCTGTTTGCGCGCTTCAGCGAGCACCGCTTGCGTCGCGTCGTTGAGCGCAGCGCTGCCGCGACCGGTCAGGTCCTCCACCTGGAATTCAAAACCGCCGGTCGTGCCGATGCCCGGGATCGAAGGCGGATCGAAGCTCAGCGCGAACGCTTCCGGAAGTTCCATGAGCTTCGAGCGCACGTCGGCAACGAGCTTCGAGGCGCTCTGGTCAGGGCCGCGTTCGTCCCATGGTTTGAGGATGGCGAATTCCACCGCCGAGTTCGACTGGGCGGCACTGGTGAGGAAGTTCAAGCCGCTGATCGAGCCGACGATATCGACGCCGGGCGTGTTCTGCAGGATGTCGCGCGCCTTTCGGGCCACCGCGTCGGTGCGTTCAAGCGACGCCCCATCCGGCAACTGGATGACCACGAAGAAATAGCCCTGGTCCTCGACCGGAAGGAAGGTCGAGGGCAGGCGCTGCCAGACGAAATAGGTGGCGACAAGCCCGGCCGCGAACAGCCCGAGCATGATCCAGCGCAGGCGGATGAGGAAGCGCACACCATGGGCATAGGCATGCGACAGCCGATCGAAACCCGTGTTGAACCAGCGGAACAGCACGAACTGCGTTGCCGGGCGGTGACGCAGGAAGGCGGCGCTAAGCGCCGGGGTGAGCGTCAGCGAGACGAAGGCGGAGATGCCGAAGGAGATCGCCACCGTCAGGGCAAACTGGTTGTAGAGCCGGCCGGAAACGCCAGGTATGAAGGCGACCGGCACGAACACGGCCATCAGCACGGCGGTCGTGGCGATGATCGGGCCGGTGACCTCGGCCATCGCCGCGCGTGTTGCAGCCAGCGGTTTGAGGCCGGCCTCCAACTGGCGTTCGACATTCTCGACGACGACGATCGCGTCATCGACGACGAGGCCGATCGCCAGCACCATGCCAAGCAGGCTGAGCATGTTCAGCGAGAAGCCGAACATGTACATGACGACGAGCGTGGCGACCAGCGACACGGGAATCGCAATCGTCGGGATGATCGTGGTGCGCCAGCTCTGCAGGAAGATGAACACCACCGCGACAACCAGGACCAGCGCCTCGCCGAGCGTGACCAGCACGTCGTGCATCGACGCCGAAACGAAACGTGTCGTATCGTAATGCATGGCGTAGCTGACGCCCTTGGGGAAGCGGGCCGACAGTTCCTGCATCTTGTCCTTGACGCGCTGCTGCAGATCGAGGGCGTTCGAGCCTGGCATCTGGTAGACCGCGAGCACCACGGTCGGGTCCTCGCCGAAGAACGCCGACGACGAGTATTGCAGGGCGCCGAGTTCGATGCGCGCGACGTCGCGCAACCGCACCAGCGATCCGTTCGCGGCATCGGCGCGCACGATGATATCGCCGAATTCCTTGGGATCGCTCAGTCGGCCGACGGCATTGACCTGCATTTCGAAAGCGGTGCCGGCCGGCGCCGGCGACTGCCCGATCTTGCCGGCCGCGACCTGGACATTCTGCTCGGCAATGGCGTTTTGGACATCGACGGCGGTGATGCCGAGATTGGCAATCTTGTCGGGATCGAGCCATACGCGCATCGAATAACGCCGCTCGCCGAAGATCTGCACGTCGCCGACGCCGGGCAGGCGCTTCAGCGGGTCGACCACTTGCAGGTAGGCGAGGTTGCTGAGCGCGACCGGATCGACAGAGCCGTTGGGCGAGGTGAGATTGACGATCAGGACGAAGTTCGGGTTCTGCTTCTTGATCGTCACGCCGCCCTGGTTGACGATGGCAGGCAGCGAGGACGCCGCCTGTGACACGCGGTTCTGGACATCGACAGCGGCGGTGCTCAGGGGATAGCCGACCTCGAAGGTAACGGTGATCGTCGACGAGCCGTCATTGGAGCTCGACGACGACATGTAGGTCATGCCTTGAACGCCGTTGATCTGCTGTTCGAGCGGCGTCGTGACGGTGTCGGCCACAACTTGCGCACTGGCGCCCGGATAGTTGGCGCTGACCACCACCTGAGGCGGCGTGATGTCGGGAAACTGCGAGACAGGCAGCAGGAAATAGCAGATCGTCCCGGCGAGCACCATGATGATGGCGATCGACGATGCGAAGATCGGACGGTGGATGAAGAAATTTACCATGACACGCACGCCTCGCCCGATGCTCTCGCCTGGCCAAAGGCCTTGGCCAGCCTGGACATCCGCCGGCTGCGGCTTTGCCCGGGATCTTCCAGGAAACGAGGCGGCGCCTTGCGGCTGCGGCCTTGCGCATCCGCAAGGCTGCGCAGCATCGTCTCGAAAGCGTGCGGGTCGACACGGTCGGCCTGCATCAGCATCCGGATCATCGGATCCTTCACAACTTCGTCGATCGTCAAATCTTTGCGCTGCGACATCGTAGCGGCTCCTGGCTTGGCGATCTGTGGCGTACGCCGCAGATCGGGTGGTCTTCCTGTTCGCGGCCAAAGTCGCCTGGGGCGCAGTTTCATGCCTGGGCCGATTTGGCGGAGGCTGTTCACAGGCGCCTGCGAGATTGACACGAGGCAATGGGGGTGTTACCAGTAAGTAACATCTAGAAGTTACAGACCGGTAACACCCTAGTCAAGAGGTGTACCGAGGGATTTTTCGGAAACCCCGGAAACCAAGGAGGTTTTGATGGAAGACGGCACTGCGGAACGCATCCGCCCCCGGGATCGCATCCTGGAGACGGCACGGGATATGTTCCACAAGCATGGCATCAAGGGCGTCGGCGTCGACGCGATCACTGAGGCCGCCGGTACCAACAAGATGACGCTCTACCGTCATTTCGAGTCCAAGGACGATCTGGTCATCGAGTGCCTGCGGGCGACCGCATGCAGCGCCAACGCGATGTGGCAAAAGTTCGAGGCGGAGCATCCGGGCGACAAGCTTGCGCAACTGCATGCCTGGGTCCGGATGGCAGCCGATTGCCTGATGATGGACGGCCGCGGTTGCGACATGGCCAATGCCGCCATCGAGTTGAGCGAGACCGACCATCCGGCCCGTCGGGTAATCAAGGAACTCAAGCAGGCTCAGCGCGACCGTCTCGTCGGCCTGTGTCGGGATGCCGGCATCGGCCAGGCAGAGCTTCTCGCCGATACATTGTCGCTGCTGCTTGAAGGCGCCCGTGTCAGCCTTCAAAGCGTCGGAGCCGAAGGCCCCAGCGCGCAGTTTGTCCGCATGGCGGAAGGCCTGATCACCTCGTTCAGGGCCAGATAGTCTCGCAAGCGGCGAAACGATCGTTGGCGTGTTCATTGCGAACCGCGCCGCGAGTGCTCTTTTGCCTTGGGATGTGCTGTCATCTCACGTCTCCGTTGCCGGTCTGTCGCCGCGCTCTTGCGCGCGGCGGTCGCTGCTGGTTGTGAGCAGGCTAGGCCCGATGGCGAATTGGTGAGAGTGACAAGTGTGGCGGGATTCCGATGGGGCTGCGGCGCTGCCCCGAACCAGCCGATGGCGATTGCCGCCGCCTTGCCCGACACCCCAGAACAAAAAAAGCCCGCTGCCGGGAGGAGGTGGCAGCGGGCTCGATTTCGAATACGGCACGGGAGGAGGTGCGCCGCACTCAGCGTCGGCATCGCATCTGGGAGGAGTAGATGGCCGACACCTGCGAAACTATCGATTGCCCAATGATTCGGCAATAGCAAAAGATGCATAGCAGATGTGCAGATTCGCGGTATCAACCGAATTTTAACCATCGGCGCAAGTGACCGTGGCCGTTGCGCGGCATCACTGGACGGGCACGTTTTCCTTGAAGATAAGGCGCGGTTCGATGAATTTCCGCGTCAGATAAGGCGCCGAGGAAGCGATCGAGCCGAGCAGGCGAATGACCGATTGCTCGGCGATCAGCCGTGCATTCTGGTCGATGACGACATCGAGCAGATCGTCGACGAGATAGCCGCGTGTCGCTCTTGTCAGGTCGTGACAGATGAACACCGGCTTCCTTTGCGGCTTGGCTTCCAGCAGTGCTTTCGCCACGCCCGAGCGTCCGGCGCCGACGCAATAGATGCCGAGCAGTTCCGGCTCGTTGTGCAGCGCTTTCATCGTCGCCGTGTAGCTGATACCAGGCTCGTCGTTGATCTCGACGGCGCTGGTCACGGTCAAATTGCGGAACTCCTCGCTGAGCACCGAGCGAAAGCCCATTTCGCGTTCTTCATGGCCGCGATAGGAGCGTGAGCCGACGATCATCGCCAGATGGCCCGTGCGACCGCCCAGGAAACGTCCCATCAAAAGGGCTGCGGTGCGCCCGGCGACACGGTTGTCGATGCCGACATAGGCCGATCGCGGCGCGCCCGGAACGTCCGACACCAGCGTGACCAGGCGGATGCCGGCTTCGACGATCTCGCGCAGGATGTTGCGCGTTCTCGGGTGATCGATGGCGATGACGCCGACGCCGTCTGCCTTGAGCGAAAGGTTTTCGACGGCCGCCTGCAACGCGTTCGGCGAGATGCCGGCGAGCTTGTGGATCCGGCAGGAGGCGACAAGCGGCAGGCGTGCGGCATAGTCCTCGATATGATTTGCCAGATCCGTCATGAAGGCATTCGAGCCGATCGGCAGGAAGAACTCGAGATGCGCCGGCCGCGAGGGCAGTGTGACCTGATCCACGACCGGCAAATAGCCGAGCTGCTTGGCCGCCTCCATCACCCGCTGCCGGTTGGCCGCACTGGCGCCTGGCCGGTTGTTCAGCACCCGGTCGACCGTCGCGGTCGACAGCCCGCAGCTTCTGGCGATGTCCGCAACGGTGGCTTTCATAGTCGCAGTCATAGGAGCCGATGTGATCCTGTACCAGAGATACGGCCAACCCGGCTTCCAACTGGCCACTCAGCCTTGTGGTTGCTTCCCCTGCACGATGGCGTCGTGGATCTCCTTGTCGGACATGCCGGTGATGATCCGTTCGACTTCCGCGACGTTGGTGTTCTTCGGATCGATATCGTCGGCAACCACCTTGCCGCGGCGCATGACGACGATGCGGTCGACCACCTGGAAGACGTGATGGATGTTGTGGGCGATGAAGATGCAGGAATGGCCCGAATCGCGGGCGCTGCGCACGAAGCTCAGCACACCTTGCGTCTCGGCGACGCCGAGATTGTTGGTCGGCTCGTCGAGGATGATGAGGTCGCTGTCGAAATGCATGGCGCGCGCGATCGCCACTGCCTGCCGCTCGCCGCCGGAGAGCGAGCCGATTGGTGTGGTCGGCGGGATGTTCTTCGAGATGCCGACCTGCTTGAGCAGATCGCGGGCGACCACGTTCATCGCCTCCTGGTCCATACGGTTGAGGAAACGCGGCGGCTTGATCGGCTCGCGCCCGAGGAACAGGTTGCGCGCGATCGACAATTGCGTGACCAGTGCGGAGTCCTGGTAGATCGTCTCGATGCCGTGGGCGATGGCGTCGCTGGTGCTGCGCAAGTCCACCTTCTTGCCGCGGATGAAGATGTCGCCGCTGGTCAGCGGGACCGCACCCGACAAGACCTTGATCAGCGTCGACTTGCCGGCGCCATTGTCGCCGAGCAGACCGACGATCTCCCTTTCATTGACATGGAAATTGGCGTCCACCAGCGCCTGCACGCGCCCGTAGTGCTTGCGGATGTTTTCCATGCGGACAAGCGGCTCAGTCATGGTTCAAGTTCCCGCCTGATGCCGGCGTTCCAGCCATGAGTGGAGCGCCATCATGCCGAGGATGATCGCGCCGATGAAGATGTTGTAGGCAAGCCCAGGCACCCCGATCAGCACGATGCCGTTGCGCATCACGCGCAGGATCAGGATGCCGAGCACGGTACCGATGATGGTGCCACGTCCGCCGGTCAGCGCCGTGCCGCCGATCACCACCATGGCGATGACTTCGAGCTCGTAGCCGGTGCCGCTGTTCGGGTTGGCCGCCGAAGTGCGCAGCGAGCTGATGACGCCGGCAAGCGAAGCCATGATCGACGACAGGATGAACAGGCCGATCTTGACGCCGCTGACATTGACGCCGCGCGCCCTTGCCGCATTGGGGTTGCCGCCGGCCGCCTGGATCCAGTTGCCGGTCCGGCTCTGCGTCAGCACGTAGCCGAGTGCAATCGCGGCTGCGATGAACCAGAACAGCGACATGTAGATACGGAACGGTCCGATGAAGAAATCGCCGACCAGCGCCTCGGCGAGCCAGCTGCCTTCCGCGCTCCAGGTGCGTTGCGGAAATCCGCTGGTGACGAACAGAGCGGTGCCGCGCACGACCAGCAGCATGCCGAGCGTCACCAGGAAGGACGGTATCTTGAGTTGCGTCACGAACCAGCCATTGACCAGGCCGATGAAGGCGGCAACCAGCAAGGCCACGATAAAGCCGGCTTCCAGCGAGGTGAGGCCGCTGTTGAAGAGCGTCCACATCAAGACGGGCGAGAAACCGAACAGCGATCCGACCGAGAGGTCGAATTCGCCTGAAGTCATCAACAGCGTCATCGCCAGCGCGATCAGGCCGAGCTCAACCGTGAAGGCCAGTATGTTGCTGATGTTCTGCGGCGACAGGAAGTCGTGGTTGAACCCCCAGAACACGACGAGCTCGACGACGAGCAGCACGAAGGGCCCGAATTCCGGCCTGGCGATCGAGCGTTGGATGATGGAACCGTTTTCCACGTTGGACCCGCGACATGGTTGGGACTGGCCAAGCCCGAAACCGCATGAGGCGGTTCGAGGCTCAGCGGGATGATGGGGATGATCGTAGCAGCGTGCCGCGACCGTCCCGATCGCGGTTTTATTTGCCGGACAGGATGTCGTCGTAGACCTGCGCGGTGTCCTTCTCATAGAGCGCGCCGGTGATCACGTTGAAGCCGGGCGGAATGCCGCTGGCGGCCATGTTGGCGAGCGAAAGCGCCACATAGCTGGTCGCCTGCGGATCCTGCCACTGCCCGGCATTGACGTAGCCGTTCAGCACTTCCTGGGTGGTGTCGAGCGAATTGCCCCAGCCGACCACCGGGATTTCGCCCGGCTTGACGCCGACCTGGTCGAACACCCGCTTGATCGAGCCGGTCACCAGGTCGCCGAGGCCGATGATCGCCTTGACCTTGGCCTTGTTGGCGGTGAGGTAGTCGACCATGCGGTTGATCACTTCGGCCTGATCGAGCGTGGCTTCGGTGATCTCGTAGGTGATGCCGAGCGGCTCGAAGACGCTCTTGATGCCTTCTTCTTCCTGGACGCCATAGGTGGCGCCCGGGATTTCGACCGGCATCCAGACGAAATCACCCTTCTTCACCAGTCCCTTGTCGACCAGATACTGCGCCCAGTTCTTGCCGAAGGTGACGTTGTCGCCGCCGACATAGGCGTTGAAGTCCGCCTTCGGATCGGGCGTGTTGAAGTTGATGATCGGGATGTTTGCCGCGCGAGCCTCCTTGACGATCTCGACAAGGCTGCCCGGATCGGGACTGGTAGTGACGATGGCGTCGGCCTTGGCGGATATCGCTGCGCGGACGGCTTCCTGCTGGGAGGCCACGTCGTTATTGTGGAACGAGGTGTTGACGGTGTTGCCGGTGTCCGTCGCCCATTGCTTGGCGCCGGCGAGGAAATAGGTCCAGACCGGGTCGGCCGGGCCGCCATGCGAAATCCAGTAAAAAGTCTTGGCTTGTGCCGCGGCCGGAATGGCCAGCGCCACAATCAAGCCAAGTACAAGTAATCGTAGCCTCGTCAGCATTTGATTTCCTCCCATTTTGAAAATGACTACCTCCACGTCCGGCGACGATCACGGCAAAACCCTGATCGTATTTCTTGCCAGCGCCGATCCGGATGCCTCAGAGCATTCCCTTTTTCGGCCAATGGCAAGCCTCCATCGTCAATGGATGTTGGCGCAACGCGCGGCGCCATCAGCAATCCCATCAGATTGCATCAGTTTGGCTGATATTTTCCAGGCAGGCAGATCCTTAAACGTTGAATGCGAAAGACGAGGCACCTGCTGTCGCAGGCGAGGCTGGAACCTAGATGAAGTCGGCCTTGGCGAGGTCGCGCATCAGATGGCTGGCGCCGTAGGTCCAGTGCGGGCAGTCGGGCGACAGCCGCACCCGGTTGACCAGCGCGCCGAACTTCTCCGACGAGATGGTGACGATGTCGCCGACCTTGTGCGTAAACCCCTTGCCCTTCTCGCCACGGTCTTTCGACGGCACGAACATGGTGCCGAGATAGAGCGCCAGCCCGTCCGGGTACTGGTGATGCGGCCCCATCGCGGCCGCGACCAGCTCTTCCGGCGAGCGGCTGATCTCCGCCATCGAGCTGGCGCCTTCCAGCGAAAAGCCGTCCTCGCCCTCGACCTTCAGCCGCACGGTGGCCTGCTTCACGTCATCGATGGAAAAGACATCGTCGAACAGCCGGATGAACGGGCCGAGCGCGGCCGAGGCGTTGTTGTCCTTGGCCTTGCCGAGCAACAGCGCCGAGCGCCCTTCGACGTCGCGCAGATTGACGTCGTTGCCGAGCGTCGCGCCGACGATCATGCCGCTGCTGGCAGCGATCATGGCGATTTCCGGCTCCGGATTGTTCCAGGTGGAAACCGGATGCAGGCCGACATCGGCGCCGAAGCCGACCGATGCCATCGGCTGGCATTTGGTGAAGATCTCGGCATCGGGGCCGATGCCCACTTCCAGATATTGCGACCAGGCGCCGCGCTGGATGAGCTTGGCCTTGATCTCCATCGCTTCCGGCGAGCCTGGCTTGAGCTTCGACAGATCGTGGCCGATCAGCCCGGCAATGTCGGCGCGAATGGCATCCGCCTTCTCGGCCGAGCCGCGCGCCTGCTCCTCGATGACTCGTTCGAGCAGGCTGACGACGAAGGTGACGCCCGACGCCTTGACCGCCTGCAGGTCGACCGGAGAAAGCAGGTACGGTTTTTGCGGATCGCGCGCGGCCTGGAAACTGTTGGCGGCGATCGCATCGAGCGATCCGATCGGTTCGCCCGCGGCGGCGTGGACGTAGCCTGCTGGCTCCGGCATCTCGCAGACGTCGCGCACGGTTGGTGCCATGCTCGAGGTGATGTCGAAGACCGTACCGCCGCGTACCGTGACCACCAGCGGATGCGATGCTTCGCTTGTCCGGGCGCGGCCGATGAAGAGGCCCTCGTCGGGCAGGAGGGTGGCGTTCGTCATGGCTTGCGGTCCTCTGCTATCTTGTTCTGCGTCGTCGCTGCGGACCAATGGTTCAACAAAAGCCTGGCCGCGGCGGCGGCACTTTCAACAAATTCCCGCCAAAGGTCTATCCCGTTCCTCGCGGTCGCACTCACTGCTGCTTTTCGCATCGCCGGACGTCCATCTTTGGCGGCGACCGAAGCAGCAACCGGCACCGCGCCGGTGCGGGTCAGCAGCACCGTCTTTCACGGCCGCACCTTGCGCCTGCACGCCGAATTGCGGCAGGGGATACCAGTGGTGATCGATGCGCCAGGCAGGCGGAAGGTTTTCAATTCAGCGTCGGCGATGTGGCGCATATCGGCCTGCGCCGCGGCGCCAACTGCCCTATGCTGCCCATCTGAACCTATCCTTCCAGGAAACCGGAGGCACCACCCATGAGCAATCACCTGAACTTCTTCATCGACGGCAAATGGGTCGCGCCCGTGGTGCCGGCGACGCTGGATGTGATCGATCCGTCCGCCGAAGAAGCCTACACGAAAATCTCCGTCGGCTCGAAGGCCGATGTGGATCGCGCCGTGGCGGCGGCGAAGGCGGCCTTTCCGGCCTTTTCGCAGACCAGCAAGGCTGAGCGCCTGAAGCTGCTGAAGCGCATCCTCGAAGTCTACAACGAGCGCTACGAGGATATCGCCCAGGCCGTCAGCCAGGAGATGGGCGCGCCGATCACCTGGGCGCGCCAGGCGCAGGCCTGGGCTGGCAGGGCGCATATGGAAGCTGCCATCAAGGCGCTGGAGGATTACGAATTCAGCGAGAAGCGCGGCACCACCATGGTGGTCAAGGAGCCGATCGGCGTCTGCGCGCTGATCACGCCGTGGAACTGGCCGCTCAACCAGATCGTCTGCAAGGTGGCGCCGGCGATCGCCGCCGGCTGCACCGTCGTGCTGAAGCCTTCCGAGATCGCGCCGATCAGCGGCATCGTCTTTTCGGAAGTGATGGCAGCGGCCGGCACGCCGAACGGGGTCTACAACATGGTCAACGGCACCGGTCCGGATGTCGGACAGGTCATGGCCGGCCATCCGGATGTCGACATGGTTTCCTTCACCGGCTCGACCCGGGCCGGCATCATCGTCGCCAAGACGGCGGCCGAGACGGTCAAGCGCGTGGCGCAGGAACTTGGCGGCAAATCGCCCAACATCGTGCTTGCCGATGCCGACTTCGAGAAGGCCGTGCGCAAGGGCGTCAACGCCTGTTTCGGCAATAGCGGCCAGTCCTGCGATGCGCCGACGCGCATGCTGGTGCCGGCCGCCCGCCACGATGAGGCGCTGGTGATCGCCAAGAAGGCGGCCGAGGCGCACAAGGTCGGCGATCCGCGCTCGGAGGACACCAGGCTCGGCCCAGTGGTCAGCAAAATCCAGTTCGACAAGATCCAGCGGCTGATCGAGGCCGGCATCGCCGAGGGTGCTACGCTGGTCACCGGCGGTCCCGGTCGGCCGGAGCATCTTAATCGCGGTTATTACGTGCGGCCGACCGTCTTCGGCCACGTCACGCCGGGCATGACCATCGAGAAGGAGGAGATTTTTGGGCCGGTGCTTTCGGTCATCTCCTATGATGACGACGATGACGCGGTGAAGATCGCCAACGACACCGTCTATGGCCTCGCCGCCTACGTGCAATCAGGGGATATCGACCACGCGCGAAAAGTCGCCGGCCGCCTGCGCGCCGGACAGGTCTCGATCAACTATCCGGAGTGGGACACCTTCGCGCCGTTCGGCGGTTACAAGCAATCGGGCAACGGCCGCGAATATGCCGACTGGGCAATCCACGATTTCCTCGAGATCAAGGGCATCGTCGGCTACGGCGCTTAGGGCTTAACTCGCGCCTCGCATCCAAGAAGGATGCGCGGCGCTGTAGCGTGGCCAAGCCAGACTATTCGGCGGCTTCGCGGACAGGGATCAGGCGCCGCTCGACCTGCTGTAGATGCAGGCGCATCGCTGCCGCCGCGCCGCCGAGGTCACGCTCGGCGATCGCCTCGACGATCCGTTCATGGTCGGCAAAGCTGTGATGGTCTGCCGGAGGGCGGGCGCCTTCTGAACGAAGACGTCCCCAGACCACGGTGCGGCGCACCGCGTTCAGCACGTCGAACAGGCCGAGCAGCACATTGTTGCGGCTCGCCTGCGCAATCTGCCGGTGGAGCAGATTGTCGACATTCTCATATTGCCGCCATGTGACGGCTTCCCGCGTCTGCACCAGCGATTGCCGCATCGCGGCAATATCGGAAAGCGTGGCGTGCAGCGCCGCTTCGCGCGCAATCTCCGGCTCGAGGATGAGGCGCGCGCGCATCACGTCGGCCGGATTGGTGCGCCCGGCGATTTCCGAAATGCCGATTGTCTCCTCGACCGGCCCGCTGCCGACGAAGGTGCCCCTGCCGACGTGACGCCAGATGCGGCCGTCCTTCTCGAGCACCGCCAGCGCCTTGCGCAGATCGCCGCGCGATACGCCGAGGCTCTCCGACAGTTCCCGCTCGGCAGGCAGCCGGGTTTCGCCGGCATGGTCCATTTGGGCAAGATAGGCCTGCAGCTGAACCAGGGCGGCGTGGCCGCCATTACCGGGGTCGTCCATCAATTTAACCAATCCGCATATGATTTCCCTCTGCTGGTGTTAAAACGATTAGCGGAAACCGTCAACTGCCGAGTTTTCTCGGTCGTTGTGACCGATATGGCGTAGTTTTCTTCTTGACCAATCTGCTCCATAGCCTTAACCAATCAAGGAAATGGTTACAAAAACGGGAGGAATGACAATGGCCGGCGTGTCCAGACGTACCATCCTTGCCACCGCTTTCGCCGCGGTCCTGGCATGTGCAGCGCCCTTGTCGGCCGCAAATGCGGGCGACATGCGCATCGCATTCGGCGACCTTCCCGGGATCGAATCCATCCAGACGCTCGCCGCGATAGAGCGCGCCAAGGAGCGCGGCGTGAATGTCGAGCTCATTGTTCTCAATGACGAGGATCTGGCTGCCCAGGCCATTGTCGGCGGCCAGGCCGATGTCGGCATTGGCGCGCCCTATACTTTGATCCAGAAGGTGGGCGTGCCGATCCGCATTTTCGCGCAGATATCGACGCTGCGCTTCTTTCCCGTCGTCAACAGCGAATTCTACAAGGAATGGAAGGATCTCGACGGGCAGGAGGTCGCCGTCCAGGCGCGCGGCTCCGGAACCGAGGCGGTCATGCTGCTGATGGCGAAAAACCACGGCATCAAGCTCGGCAACATCAGCTATGTCCCGGGTTCCGAGGTTCGCCGCAATGCGCTGCTCCAGGGGACCATCAAGGCGTCGATCGTCGATGCCGCCAACAGGCGCGCGCTCGAGGCCGAAGCCCCCGGCAAGTTCATCGTCTTGCCAGTCGAGGATCTCGGCGCCTCTGACGAAGCGCTTTTCGCGACCGCGGACTATCTGAAGAACAGCGCCGCCGACGTCGACATCCTGGTCGAGGAACTGATGAAGACCGCGCGCGAGATCACCGCGAACCCGGCGGTCGCCGTCGAGCTGCGCAACAAGTACAAACTGCTGCCGGATCTCGGCGCTGAAGCCGACAGCGAAATCACCGAATACTACAAGGAAACCGCGGAAGCCGGCAGTCTTGCGCTGAACGGCGGCGGAGCCGATGCGGCCAAGGACGACTTTGCCTTCTTCAGCCTTGCCGGCCAGATCGAAGGCGATCCAGCCAGCCTCAGGGTCGACGACTTTTGGGATGTCTCCGCAATCGACCGCGCCGTCGCCAAGCTCGGCAAGAAATAGGCGGCCTGCCGGATGGCCGTAAGCATCAGAACCGACGGCGAGGCTGCCGGCCTCGCTCCTCTTTCCAATCGCAGCGCAACGGGGGCATCGTGGGACCAGCCGGTCCTGCTCAGGCTGGTGTCGATCGCCCTGTTCGCAGGAATTTGGGAGGTGGCTGGGCGCATTCCGGTCAGCTTCGCCTTCCCGACCTTTTCCGACACGGTCGTCGCGTTCTTCGGACTGCTCGCCGACGGCAGCCTGGCAACCGCCTACCTTTCGACGCTGCAGCCGCTGGTGCTTGGCGTTATCCTGTCGGCGTTCCTGGGTGTCGGCCTCGGCACGATCTGTGGCCTGTGGCGCACCGGCGAATGGCTGGTGATCCCCGTTTTCATCGTGCTTCAGGCAGCACCCGTCGCCGCCTTCATTCCGATGGTCACCTTCGTCTACGGAATAGGCATGACCGCCAAGACGCTCGCCGTCATGATCCTGGCGCTGCCGGTCATCGTGCTCAACACCTACAAGGCGGTGCGTAACGTCAACGAGTCGCTGCTGGTCATGTGCCGATCGTTCCTGGGCACCCGTTGGCAGACCGTCACGAAGATCATCCTTCCGGACGCCAGCCCGGTGATTTTTGCCGGCTTGCGCCTCGGAGTCGCTGCCGGCTTCGTCGGCGTGGTGCTCGCCGAACTGCTGATTACCCCGACCGGCATCGGCGACCTCATCACCTTCCACCGCTCGCGCGCAGACTACGCCGAGATGTACGCAACAATTGCCTCGATCATTGCGCTTTCCACCCTGACGCTCGTCTTTCTGCAGTGGGTGGAAGTCCGCGTTTTCAGGCCCGAGAGCAGAGGTGCTTAAGATGGGCGCGACCGCACTGCGAAATGGACCGTCGCCGGTTCCCGCACCGATCGATTCAATCGTGGAAGTGAGAGGAATTTCCAAGACCTACGGCAATGTCGAGGCGCTGCGCGGCATCGATCTCGACTTTCCCAGGGGCAAGCTGACCAGCCTTCTCGGACCCAGCGGTTGCGGAAAGACGACGCTGCTGAAGATCATAGCGGGGCTGATACGGGCCGATGGCGGCACCGTCGCGATCAACGGCAAGCACGTCACCGCACCCGGCCCCGAACGCGCTTTCGTGTTCCAGGATTTTGCGCTGATGCCGTGGGCGACCGTGATGCGCAACGTGGCCTTCGGACTTGAATTGCGCGGCACCAACAAGGCCGAGCGCGAGGCGATCGCCCGCCGCTACATCGCCGAGGTGGGGCTCGCCGGCTTCGAGGACAAATATCCGCATCAGCTCTCGGGCGGCATGCGCCAGCGTGTCGGCCTGGCGCGGGCGTTGTCGGTCGATGCCGACGTCCTGCTGCTTGATGAACCGTTTTCGGCGGTCGACGAGCAGAACCGGCGGAAGTTCCAGGAAGACCTGATCCGGCTGCGCACCAACCAGAACAAGACCTTCATCTTCGTGACGCACTCGATCGAGGAAGCGGTCTACATCTCCGACCGCATCGTCTTGCTGTCGCCGAGACCCGGCCGGGTGTCGCAGATCATCGAACCGGAAATCGATCGCTCCGGCGACCCCGAGCGCATCCATCGCGACAGGCACTATCTCGATACTGTCGAGGAGATCTGGCAGGGGCTGAAGCAGTATGTGGAGTAAGCGGCCGTGACCTTGTTTGGCTACCGTGTGCCAATGATGGCGTCCCTGCTGGTCTGGTGCGTCGTATGGGAAATCGTCGGCCGGCTCGACCTTGTCTTTCTGCTGCCGCCGTTTAGCGACGTGCTGGTTGCAGCGGTCAGTCTCGTGCAGACGCCGTCCTGGCAGAGCGCGACAGTCACGACCCTTCGCGCCTTCGCCACGGGCATGGCCCTGTCGATCGTTATCGGCGTGCCATTGGGCATCCTGATGGGACGCGTCAAGATCGCCGACGACCTGCTCGGCATGTGGGTCAACATCTTTTCAAGCGCACCGCTCTCGGCGATCGTCCCGGTGCTGATGATCCTGTTCGGCTTCGGCGAGAAGACGATCGTTGCGGCGGTGTTCCTGTTTGCGATCTGGATCATCGTTCTCGACACCCGCGCCGGGGTCCGCCATATCTCGCCGTCGCTGATCGAGATGGCGCGTTCCTATGGCGCCTCGCGCCCGGCGCTCTATAGCAAGATCATACTTTGGGCGGCACTTCCGGAAATCCTTGCCGGCATCCGTCTCGGCCTCATCCGCGGCGTCAAGGGCGTCGTCATCGGCCAGTTACTCGTCGCCATCGTCGGCTACGGTGCGCTGTTCGAAACCTTCTCGCGAAATTTCCGCATGGCCGAATTCTGGGCCTTGACCATCATCCTTTTTGCCTTCGCCCTGCTGATCGCCGAACTGATCGAACGGGCCGAAGCCAAGGTCGAATACTACGCAGGAGCAAGACAGTGAACATGCACGGCACGACTTCAAGCTACGTCATCGAACCAACCGCAATCCCGAGCATCCCGGTGGCGGGAACCGACAAGATGTTTCCGGTGCACCGGGTCTATTGCGTCGGGCGGAACTATGCCGCGCATGCCGTCGAGATGGGACATGACCCTGACAAGGAGCCGCCATTCTTCTTCCAGAAGAACCCCGACAACCTCGATACGACAGGAGAATTTCCGTACCCTCCGGCCTCCAACGATGTTCATCACGAGATCGAAATGGTCGTGGCGCTGAAGAGCGGCGGTACCGACATCCCGGTCGAAAAGGCTCTGGACTGCGTGTTCGGTTATGGCGTAGGTCTCGATATGACGCGGCGCGACCTGCAAGGGAAGGCGAAGGACATGGGCCGTCCATGGGAGGTCGGCAAGGCCTTCGAGGCATCGGCGCCATGCACGCCATTGGTTCCGGCAAGCTCGACCGGCCATCCCAGCCAGGGCGCGATCTGGCTGGACGTCAATGGCCAGCGAAAGCAGACCGGCGATCTCAACCAGATGATTTGGAAGGTTCCGGAAATGATCAGCTATCTCTCAGGTCTGTTCACGCTGATGCCGGGGGACATCATTCTTTCCGGCACGCCGGCGGGCGTCGGCGCGGTCGTTCGCGGTGACGTTCTTCGCGGTCATATCGATGGCGTCGGCGACCTAGAGATTCGCGTTGTCTGAAGCGGTGTCGATCATTGAACGGCTTGCCGCCGGAGCCGACGATGCGCCGGCGATTTCGGCACCCGACAGGATCACGCTCAGCCATGGCGGACTGCGCCAGCTGATCTCCGAGACGGCAGCGCAATTGCATGCGCTGGGGCTCGGCCGTGGCGACCGGGTGGCCATCGTGCTGCCGAACGGGCCGGAAATGGCCACCGTCTTCGTCGCGGTGGCGGCGGCGGCATCGACGGCGCCGCTCAACCCGGCCTACCGGGCCGACGAGCTCGATTTTTATCTCTCCGACATCGGCGCCAAGGCGATCCTCGTCGCCGAAGACGAAAGCGGCCCGGCGGTGACCGTGGCCGAGCGCCTCGACATAGCGGTGCTCAGGCTCACAGCACTGCGTGACGCGCCAGCCGGCAGTTTTAAGATCGAGGGCAAACCGGTTGGTCCGTCTGTTTCGCCCGGCCTGGCTGAGGACGGCGACATCGCGCTGTTGCTGCACACGTCCGGCACCACGTCACGACCCAAACTGGTGCCGCTCAGCCATGCCAATCTCGCCGCCTCGGCCGCCCATATCGGCGCGACGCTCGGTCTGACGGCCGGCGATCGCTGCCTCAACATCATGCCGCTGTTCCACATCCATGGGCTGATCGCTGCGGTGCTGTCGTCGCTCGCCGCCGGCGGCAGCGTCTTCTGCACGCCGGGCTTCAACGCGCTGCGCTTCTTCCATTGGCTGAGCGAGGCGCGGCCGAGCTGGTACACGGCCGTGCCGACCATGCATCAGGCGATACTGCCGCGCGCAACGCGCAATGCCGAGGCGCTGGCCGCAGCGTCGCTTCGCTTCATCCGCTCGTCCTCGGCATCGCTGCCGCCGCAGGTGATGGCCGAGCTCGAAGCGACCTTCGGCTGCCCGGTGATCGAATCCTACGGCATGACCGAGGCCGCGCACCAGATGGCTTCGAACCGGCTGCCGCCAGGCCTGCGCAAGCCGGGCAGCGTCGGCGCCGCCGCCGGACCGGAGGTGGCGGTGATGGCGCCGGACGGGCGATTGCTGCAGCCCGGTGACACCGGCGAGATCGTCATTCGCGGGCCAAATGTCACCGCGGGCTACGAGAACAATCCGGACGCCAATGCCACGGCTTTTGCGCATGGCTGGTTTCATACCGGCGACCAGGGCGTGCTCGACGACGACTTCTATCTGCGCGTCACCGGCCGGCTCAAGGAGATCATCAACCGCGGCGGCGAGAAGATCTCGCCGCTCGAGGTCGACGACGTGCTGATGGACCATCCGGCGGTGGCGCAGGTCGTCACCTTCGCCACGCCGCACGACAAGCTCGGTGAAGAAGTCGCGGCCGCGATCGTGCTGCGCGAGGGCATGGCCGTGACAGAAGCCGAAATCCGCAGCTTTGCCGCGACGCGGCTTGCCGACTTCAAGGTGCCGCGCATTGTCCTGATCCTGGACGAAATCCCGAAGGGAGCGACCGGCAAGCTGCAGCGCATCGGCCTCGCGACCAAACTCGGTCTTGTCAAACCCGAGCTTGCCAAACCTGGGCTGGCCAAACCCGGGCTGGGATAATGATGCGGATCAGCATTTTTGGCGCTGGCGCGATCGGCGGCTATCTCGCGGCCAAACTTGCCATGGCCGGCCGGGTCGATCTGTCGATCGTGGCGCGCGGCGCTCATCTCGACGCGATCAGGGCGAACGGGCTTCGCCTGATCGAAGACGGTCATGAATCCGTCGCCTCGGTCAGGGCCGCCGCGCAGGCGCAGGAGCTAGGCGTCCAGGACTATGTCGTGCTGGCGCTCAAGGCCCATTCGGTTGCGCCAGCGCTCGACCAGATCGCGCCGCTGCTGGGCGAGGGGACGGCCGTCGTCACCATGCAGAATGGCGTGCCGTGGTGGTATTTCCACAGGATCGGCGGGCCGCTCGAAGGCACGCGGTTGCAAGCGGTGGACCCCGGCGGGGTGATCTGGGACCGGCTTGGGCCGGATCGCGTCATCGGCTCGGTCGTCTATCCCGCGGCAGAGGTGGATGCGCCCGGCCTCATCCGCCATATCGAGGGAAAGCGCTTCTCGCTTGGCGAGCCCTCGGGCGAGAAGAGCGAGCGTGTCACGCGGCTTGCCGAGGAGATGGTTGCGGCCGGGCTGCAGGCGCCGGTTCGCGACGATATCCGCAGCGAGATCTGGGTGAAGCTCTGGGGCAATCTCTCCTTCAATCCGATTTCCGCGCTGACCGGCAGCACGCTTGCGGCAATTACTGCCGACGAGGCGACCCGCACCCTTGCTCGCACCATGATGCTGGAGGCGCAGGCGATCGGCGAAAGCCTCGGCATCCGTTTCCCGATATCGGTCGACCGCCGCATCAAGGGTGCCGGCGACGTCGGCGAGCACAAGACCTCGATGCTGCAGGATCTTGAGCGTGGCCGACCGATGGAGATCGACGCGCTGATGACGGCGGTCCAGGAACTCGGCCGGCTGACTGGCCAGCCGACGCCGACCATCGACAGCGTGCTGGCGCTGGTGCGCCGCCTCGCCATCGAGCGCGGCTGCTATCTGGTATGAGACACGTTTATCAGGCGCTCGCCTTAAGGAGGTGGGCGGAACGCCCTTGTGAAGAAAGAAGCTTCACGACCTTTTTGTCAAAGGAAACGAAGACTTCCCCGCCTAGCCAGCGACCATCATAGGCAATCACACCATCAGCAAAATCACCACCAGCATCAAGGACCGATAGGCCGGCTTCAACTGCGGGCCGATTGACCACGACATTTTCCGTGTTCAGCAGGGCACGGATCGCGGCGGAAATGTCTTCGCAGGCAGTCTTGTATTGGCGCGCCAAGACCCACGTGAATTCACAAAGGGATTGTAAGCTTACAGCCACGATTTCAGCATTTGCCAGCAACTCGACAGCGGCACTCGCCTGCTTGGCATCGTCAGCCACATAGGCGCGGAGCAGAACATTCGTATCAGCCGTGATCTTCATTCCTTGCCGGCCCCGGCGGCCGCACCAGCCTCGGCGATTGCCTCATTGATTTCCTCAATAGTGAGGACTTGGCCATTCGTCTTCCCTTTCAGGAAGCCATGAAGGTCCCGAAACGATCCCTTCGGCTGCGATGCCTTTAGCTCTGCCCGGCCATCCGGTAGCAAATCCAGTTCAATTTTTTCTCCCGGCTTGATGCCGAGGTGTTGAAGCACTTCTTTCCGAAAAGTGACCTGCCCCCGTGCCGTTACGGTCAGTGTCGTCATGGCAGAATCTCCTGATTGATAAAAACAAACGTAATGCAAAATTGCATTACGTTCAAGCGCCGGGCTTCCCCGGCCATCAGGCACCCAAGAATTGTGAGGATGCCTGCGGGGTCGCTGGCAATGTTTGAACGGTGGTTTAGGGTGCGGCAGATTCGATGAGCGACCAGCCCGAGGGCCAAAATATTGACGATCACCATGTACGGCATCACCAATTGCGACACGATCAAGAAGGCGCGTGCCTGGCTGGAAAGCCACGATGTCGCCTATCGGTTTCACGACTACAGGGTCGAGGGGCTGGAGGCGGACCGGCTGGACGGCTGGTCCAGCAAGGTCGGCTGGGAAATCCTGCTCAACAAGTCGAGCACGACGTTTCGCGGACTGTCGGACACGGACAGGCTGAGCCTCGACGAGACGAAGGCCAAGGCGCTGATGCTGGCCAAACCGACGATGATCAAGCGGCCGGTCCTCGATCTCGGCGATCGTATCCTCGTCGGCTTCAAGCCTGATGTCTATCAGCAGGCGGTGGGTGGGTTGAAGTAGCGAAACGGCCGCTTTTCACGCTTCAGTTCGCCAGGCGAATTGGGTCGCGGAAAAGACCTTGGCCTGCCTGGCCGAGAGCGCGTCCCACGCTGCGCGGCAGCTGGGGTCCGGCTCGACTGTCTCGGCGATGCTCGTCATCGCATCCGCAGCATCAGCAAAACCCTCGAACCATCCGACGCCGACCGCCGCGCTGATCGCTGCGCCAAGCGAGGAGGCTTCGGCATTGTGACCCTTATGGATCGCGATCCCGGTTGCGTCCGCGATCATCTTTGTCCAAAGCTTGCTGTTGGCGCCGCCGCCGATCGCCACCATTTGCGCCGGCGAAAGACCATGGCTGCGCATTTCTTCGAGAGCCCGGGCGGTTTGCAGCGTCATTGCCTCTAGCCCTGCACGATAAAAGTGACCGAGCGTGTGCGAGGGGTGCATGCCGATGAAGCTCGCGCGTGCGCTCGGATCCCAATGCGGGTCCATGCAACCGACCAGGGTGGTGCCGGCGAGAAGTCCATCCGAGCCGATCGGAACGGCCGCCGCTTCCCTTTCCAGGCGGTCGAAGATCGCCGGATCGGAGCGTCCGCCGGCAAAATTGTCGACGAACCAGTTGACGAAATAGACACCCGCCCGCTGCACTGCCTCGAGGAAATAGCCATCGCCTGTTGGCGAGGTCATGGTGCGCCAGAAGGCGCCGACCACCGCTTCCCTAGACCAGATTCCCGCGATGATCGCGGTTCCGAGATTGAGATAGACGACGCCGTCGCGCATGGCATTGACGCCGAGCCCGGCGCATTGCCCGTCGCCGCCGGCGGCAATCACCGGCGTTCCCTCGGCGAGGCCGGTTGCGGCGGCGGCGGCGGCATGAACGGTCCCGACCCGCGTGCCAGACCGCACCGCATTGGGAAGTTGCGACGGCTTGATGCCGAGATGATCGAGGATCGGCTGCGACCATGCCTTGCGCGAGATGTCGAAGAGACCGAACGGATCGGCGCTGGTCCAGCTCGCGCTCGGCGTTCCCGTCAGTTTCAGCGTCAGATAGCCGTGCACGTCGAGGATTTTGTTCGCCTGGTCCAACCGTTCCGGCTCGTTCTCGCGCAGCCATTTCAGGCGGTAGACGACCGGCGTCACGTCGATCGGCTTGCCGGTGATCTGGTGCAGCCGCTCACGGCCGATCTCCGCCGCGAAACGGTCGATCAGCCCGGCGGCACGTTCATCGAGCCAAAGGCTGGCGGGTCCGATCGGCTCGCCGGCGCCGTCGATGAGGGCTACGGTCTCGCGCTGGTTGGAAATCGCGATCCCGGCGATGCGTGTCGCATCGACCGCGCCGACAAGCTGTCGCAGCGCCACTGTTGCGGCCCGCCACCAGTCGGTGACCTCCTGCTCGACATAGTCCGGCCTCGGCTTCATCAGCTCGAGCGGCGCGCGGCCTTCCGCCACGGCTCGTCCGTCGCGGCTCCAGGCAATCGCCTTGCAGGATTGCGTGGAACTGTCGAGGCCGACGACAAGAGGTCCGTCGCTGCTGCCCATGATTGTCCTCCCGAGACGATGAGTTCCACCGGTGCTGGTTACCGGTTATTCCAAGAGACTGTTCGCGGTGGCCATGTCGGTGACAAAATGTGTCGCATATCCGCCGCCGAGCCCGGCCCTGATCGCCGCCATCTTGCGGGCGCCGCCGGCGGCGCAGATGCGGACCGGCACCGCTTTCAGTTCGTCGAGCGTGATGCCGACGGTGCGTCCGTCGAGCGGCGTTGCGAAAGCAGCTCCATGAGCGTCGATGAACCGCCCGATGATGACCCCGAGCGCGCCCTGCTCGATCATGGCGGCAAGTGCCTCGGCATCCGATATCCCGGCTCGGGCATAGGTGCTCTCCGGCCCGATATCGCCGATCCCGAAGATGACCTTGCCGGCGGCACGGATCATGCGGAACTGGTTGACGAGCATCGGCTCCTGCATGAGTTCGTCGTGCAGTTCATCGGTGGAGACGATCGCCGGGGCAAGCAGGTTGATGCAGCGGGCGCCGAGCCGGTTGGCCATCAGCGACGTGCAGAATTCCGGCGAGAAATCGCTCGTGCCGATAGAGCTTCCCGAGAGCTGGACCACGGTGAGGTTCCGGTCATGCCGTAGTCGTGGGATCGAGCGGGCGGCAGCGAGCACCGTTTTTCCCCAGGCAACGCCGATCGTGTCACCCGGATCGACCATCGACGCAAGCAACCGTCCTGCCGCTTCGCCGATGCGGCGGTCGGCATCGTTGGGATCGAGGTCGGGGATGACCGCCGCGCCGCGAAGCGCGTATTTTTCCATGAGACGCCGCGAGGTCAAGGTGCGGGCAAAAGCGTCGTGGTCGACCTGCACGGCGACAAGTCCGCTTTCGCGCGCCTCCTGCAGATAGTGCACCACGCTCGCCCTGGAGACGTTCATGACCTTGGCCACATCGCTCTGGTTGAGCTGGTCGACATAGTAGAGCCAGGCAGCCCACGCCACCGCGCTGTCGAATTCGGGCGGCAGTGCCGAGAGCCCAGATGGTCGCACCATTTCGATGTCGGCGTTGGCATTCATGTCCCTTTTTCCGCAGGTTTGCAGAACGAAGTCAAGCGTCGCGGGCAAATGCTTGACAAAAGACAGTGATAGGTGACTATTGTTTATAACGCCAACGCTCCTGCGTCTCGATTACAGGGTCGCCAGCATGAGGACGTCATGACGAATCCGGCAGCCGGATCCTGGACGGCATTGATCGACGACATTTTGGACGGGCGCTGGACCAACCCGGAGACCGGCAAAAAGGCCGTGGTGCCGTATGACCGGATTGTCATCGAGGAAAGCCTCCACGGGCGGGCCGCCGATCTCGTTTCGGAGCTCGATCTGGGTGAGCGGTTCACGGTCGTTGCGGATGCCGCCACCTATGAGGTGCTTGGCGAACGCGTCGCGCGCGAACTGAAGACGCTCGGCCCCGTTGATGTGGTGATCCTGGAACACCCGCATGCCGACATGGCCAATGTCGAAAGCCTGGCCATCAAACTCGCCGATGCGGATGCCGTGGTCGCGGTCGGCTCCGGCACCATCAACGATCTCTGCAAGTTCGTCACCGGAAGGAATGAGCGGCGCTATTGCGTGTTCGGGACAGCCGGTTCGATGAACGGCTACACATCGACGACTGCGTCCATCACACTGGAAAGCGGCCTGAAGGTATCGCTCCCTTCCCACGCCCCTTCAGGCTTTTTCGTCGATCTTGGCGTCTCCGCTGCCGCCCCGACCTACCTGTCGGCGGCGGGGTTCGGTGACTGCCTTTGCCGCTCGGTCGCCCAGATCGACTGGTGGATGTCGCACCGCCTGCTTGGCACGGCCTACCATCAGGTCCCTTTTCTCATCCAGGAAAAGGATGAGGCGGCGCTCAACGAGCGTGCCGGAAATCTTGCCGAACACGACATCGATGCCAATGGCTACCTCTATCGCGTGCTGACGCTCTGCGGTCTCGGCATTTCCTTCACCGGCGTCTCCAATCACGGTTCCATGGGCGAGCATCAGATATCGCACTACATCGACTGTTTCGCCGCCGAGCGTCACCCCGGCACGCTGCACGGCACCCAGGTCGGCGTTGCTTCGCTCACCATGGCGCGATTGCAGCAAGCCATGCTTGCAAGCGACACGCCGCCGGTGGTGAAGGCGACGAAGATCGATCCTGGCGACATGGTCCGCCGCATGGGCCCGGCTGTCGCCGCACAATGTCTCCACGAACTGAAGAAGAAGGCCTTCGACGAGACTGCCGCCGCGGCATTCAACGAGCGGCTGCAGGAGCTCTGGCCGACACTCAGGCAGGAGCTCAAGCAATTCATGGTGCCTGTCGACGAGATGCAGCGCCTGCTGAAATCTACCGGCGGGCCGATTTCAGCGGCCGAATTGGGCACGCCGGCCGATTTCTATCGCGAAGCCGTCGTTCATTGCCGGGAGATGCGCAATCGTTTCTCGTTCCTCGACATTGCTGCCGATGCAGGAATGCTGGAGGATTTTGCGCGCGGGGAAGCCTGACCGGATGCGCGACCTCGCCGAATTCGGACCCGAAACTGCATCGCGCATTCGCGGCGTCTTCTGCGATATCGACGACACCTTGACGACCGAGGGTCGTCTTCCGGCCGATGCCTACCGTGCGCTCGAACGCCTGCACGAGGCGGGCCTTGTCGTTGCTCCCATTACCGGGAGACCGGCAGGCTGGTGCGACATGATTGCCCGGTTCTGGCCGGTCACCGGCGTGGTCGGCGAAAATGGCGCTTTTTACTTCGCCTATGATCAGGCAACGCGAAAGATGATCCGGGTTTTCGCGGCGAGCGCTGACGAACGCCGGGAAAACAGGCGCAGACTCACCGAACTGGAAAAGCGCATTGTCGAGGAAGTGCCGGGTTCGGCGGTCTCCGCCGACCAGCAATATCGCGAAGCCGACCTGGCCATCGACTTTTGCGAGGATGTTCCGGCGCTGCCGCTGTCCGATGCCAGGCGCATCAAGCAGATTTTCGAGGAGGCCGGCGCTGTCGCCAAGATTTCGTCGATCCATGTGAATGGCTGGTTTGGCCGATACGACAAGCTGTCGATGACGCGCCGCTTTGCAAGCGAGAGGCTGGGGACCGATCTCGATGTTGAAAGGCAGGTCTATGCTTTCGTCGGCGACAGCCCCAACGACGCCCCGATGTTCGGGTTCTTTCCAAATTCGTTCGGGGTCGCGAATGTGGTGGATTTCCAGGGACAGATCGACGCCGAACCCGCTTACGTCGCCAGGTCACGGGGCGGCCGCGGCTTCGTCGAGATTGCCGATATCATCCTGGCGAACCGGAGGTCGGCGGTGGTCTAATCGGCGCGAAATGTGCCGGCTGCAAAAAGACGCAAAGGATGTTCTGCAGGCGATGGAACCGAACCAGGGACGGCTTAGGGAAGCGGGCGCGATGCACCAGGCAAAACCGCACGGCTGCTTCGGCTGCCGCCGCAATTCCGGCCGGTCACAGCGAACTGCCCGTCTCCTGGTCGGTGATGAGGCCGGTGAAGAACCCCTTTTCCAGGAGCTTGGCCATGATGCCGACCTTGTTCTTTCCGCCGGAAACGAGGATGCGTTTGGGAATGTTCAGCGTGTCGCGAGGATAGACCCCGACAATGCGCTCGTTGACGGGATGGTCGATGAGTTCGGCGTCCCGGTCGAAGAAATAGCCGAGAAAGTTCCCGATCGGCTTCATTCTCAGGATATCGTCGAATTCCTCGTCGGTCATGTAGCCGACGCTCCGCAGCGTCGAACTGGTTGTGCCGCCGACGCTCATCAGCGCAAGGTCGGCGTTCAGCGCCTTCTGGATAACCTCGCGCGCGCTCGGTTGCTGCAGGATCGTTTCACGGCTTTCACGGCTGTCGCAGATGATCGGTCCGGGGAGATAGTAGGATTCGGCCTGGGTGCGCTGGGCAAAGACGGCGGCGGCGTCGTATTTGTCGATCGACGACCGACGCGACAGCGAGCCGAGAAGCGGTACGACGGTAACGTTCCTGAGCGCCACCGGCTCGATGTTGGAAGCGAGCCATCGCATGGTTCGGCCCCACGCCATGGCGACCGTCATGTCGTCCCTGAGCAGCGTCTCGACCGTCTGCGCGGCATAGATGCCGATCACTTCGGAAAGCCCGAGCTCCGACCCGGTGTCATCAGGTGTGACGCTGCATATGTCGAGCCGGTACTTCCGTCTGAGCTGTTCTTCCATTTCGAGCGCCTGGGACGTCCCGGCGTTGATGCGGATCGAGACGATGCCGCGCTCCTTCGCCTCGGCCAGCAGCCTGTGGATCTTGGTTCGGTTGATCTGCAGCCGCTCGGCGATGGCCTGCTGCGTTTCGCCCAGCACGAAATACTGATGGGCAACCCGTGCCAGCAGACCGATCGACGTCATGAGGGTCCTCCGATGCTTGTGGCGCACCCATCCGAATGCCGCTGTAGCCGGCCAACAAGTGCTTGCCACAGACAGGGCGACGATATAGCATTTGAACAAATGCACAAGATATGAACATTTGTGCATCGCAAAACGAAGCGGTTCGGGAGGAACGCGTGCGGGTTGCCCAAGCCAGACGTTTCGTCATTTCGGATCACCCGCTGCCCTGGCTGCTGCCGCTGGTGGCGATCCTGCTTGTCTTCACCGTGTATCCTCTCATCTACAACATCTGGCTGAGCTTCCATGAGTTCGTACCGCGCCGGCGGGCGATCGAATTCGTCGGAACGGAAAACTGGGTGCAGCTGTGGAACGACACACGGTTCTGGCAGTCGCTCGTCATCACCTTCACCTATTTCGCCATCGCGCTGATCTTCGAGCTGGTGCTCGGCATGGCGATCGCGCTGCTCCTGGACAGCGACGGCTTCGGTTTCGGCTTCCTGCGCGGCGTGTTGACGATGACGCTCGTCATCCCGCCGGCCATCGTCGGCATGATGTATCTGCTTATGGAGGATCCGCAGTTCGGCGTGATCAGCTATCTCCTGCAATCGATCGGACTGCTCAATTCGAACAACCCCATCCTCGCCACCGCGTCGACCGCGCTTGCCGGCGTTCTCGTCGCGGAAATCTGGCAGTGGACGCCGTTCATGGTGCTCATCTTCCTTGCCGGTCTCAGGGCGCTGCCGCCGGAGCCTTACGAGGCCGCGATGATCGACGGCGCCTCGGCGTTCCAGATTTTCCGGCGCATCACCCTGCCGATGATGTCGAAGGTGATCGCCATCGCCGTGCTGGTCCGCGGCATCGATCTGTTCCGCGTCTTCGACTACGTCTTCGTCATGACCTCCGGCGGGCCGGGAGCCTCGACTTATTCGCTTTCCCTCTATGCATGGCAGCAGACGTTCAGCTTCGTAAAATGGGGCTATGGAGCCACGCTCAGCCTCGTCACCCTGGTGATCATCCTCGTCATTGCCAACCTTTTCATCCGTATCGCCAAGGTGAGGTGGTAGAATGAACGGCTCCTTCTCGACCCGCATGCTTCGCACCATCGCCGCCTGGGTTGTGGTCGCAATCTTCTTCTTTCCGATCTACTACTGGACGTCGGTGGCGTTCAAACACGGCAACGACATCTTCAACCGGCCGCCGAAACTGTTCGCCTTCACGCCGACCTTCGACAATTTCCAGAAGGTGTTCGGGATTTCGCTGGGCAGCGGCGGCATCACCGTGACGCCGGGCGGCGGCAATTTCTACATGGCGCCCCGCGTCTGGGATTCGATCGTGATCGCGACGCTGTCGACCGTGCTCGCTGTCGCCATCGCCACGCTTGCCGCCTATGCCCTGTCGCGCATGAACTTCCGCGGCCGGCACAGTTTCGTCGGCTGGGTGTTGTCGACGCGCATGATGCCGCCCGTCGCGGTCGCGGTGCCGATGTTCTTCATCTACAAGAATTTCGGTCTCATCGACACCTATACCGGCATGGTCCTGATCCACGCGCTGATGAACCTGCCGCTCGCCGTCCTCCTGATGAAGAGCTTCTTCGACGACATTCCTTCCGAGATCGACGAGAGCGCCATCGTCGATGGCGCCAGCCGCTTCATGATCTTCCGGCGGATCGTGCTGCCGATGGCCAAGGGCGGCATCGCCGCCACGGCGGTGCTCTGCTTCATCTTCAGCTGGACCGAATTCCTGTTTGCGCTGACCCTGACCACCACGTCGGTCAAAACCGTGCCTGTCGTCTCGTCGACCTTCGTCACCTCGATCGGCACCGCCTGGGGCAACATGGCCGCGCTTGGCGCCGCATCCATCATTCCCGCTTTCATCTTCATTCTGTTGGTTCAAAAGCACCTCGTGCGCGGTCTCACGATGGGATCGTTGAAACAATAGATGGGAGGCTCGAATTCGCAGCCTTGTGAAAATCGCGAATTAAACCGGAGGAGTAGACAATGAAAGACAGCATCAGAAAGGCGCATCTTGCCTCTGTCACTGACCGCTTCGTTCGCGGACAGATGGACCGGCGCTCGTTTCTTCGCGCAGCAAGCATTCTCGGCCTCGGCGCCGGCGCGCTCGGCATGGGCCTGGGACGACGTCCGTTCTACGGCATCAGCCAGGCATCGGCTCAGGAACAGGAACTAAAGCCCAGCGCCGAAATCACCAAGTGGCTCTCGGATGTCGGCAAGCCCTTTGCCGGAACGACGCTTCGTCTCGCCACCGAATCAACGCCGCCGTCGAATGCCATCGCTACGCAGCTCAAGCAATATTTCGAGGAGGCTACCGGCATCAAGGTCGAGATCGAAGTGCTGCCGCTCGAGCAGGTGCTGCAGAAGCTGACGCTCGACGTGGCGTCGAGCCTCGGCACTTACGATCTCTACTATATCGACCAGAGCTGGGCGGCAAGCTTCAGCCAGGACGTTTTCGATCCGCGCGAGCAGCTCAAGAACGCCGATTTGGCGATGCCAAACTACAACATCGACGACTTCCTGAAGCCGCTCGTCGACGGCATCGCCATGTACGAGGATCGCATGGTCGGCGTGCCCTACGACATCCCGATCTTCATCACGCAATACCGCAAGGACGTCTGGGACGAGCTCAAGCTGCCGCCTCCGGCCACGCTGGACGATTTGCTGCAGGCGTCTGCGGCGATCACCGACGCCAAGGGCCCGAACATGTACGGCACCAGCGGCCAGATGAAATCGGGCCATTACAGCCTCGAATGCGATTGGACGGCGTGGCTTTGGGGCCATGGCGGTTCGATTTTCGGCCCCGACGGCAAATTCACCGGCAATGACGACGCTGGCTTGGCCGCCATGGCCTACTGGGACAAGCTCAAGGCGACGATGCCGCCCGGCGTCGACGGCTGGACATGGGATGGCGAGGGCCAGTCGGTCGGCCAGGGCGTCGCGGCCTCGATGCTGTCTTGGGGCGAATTCTTCCCGTTCTTCGACGATCCCAAGGCTTCCAAGGTCTCCGGTCTGATGGAAGCGATGGTTCCGCCGAAACCTGCCGCCACGCTGCGCACGGTCGAACAGACCGGATTCGGCGAAATACCAGGCGTTGGTCACCAGGGTGGTTCTTCGCTCGCGGTGTCGAAATACTCGAAGAGCCCTGACGCTGCCTGGATCTTCATGCAATGGGCGACCTCAGCCGATACCCAGGCGCTGATAACCGTTCTGGGCGGCGGTACGGGGCCAACGCGCACCAGCGTCTATGACGATCCGCGCGTGCTGGCCAACGCCCGTGTCGGCGCCGGCACGACCCGCCATTTGCCGGTCGTGCGCGACACCATCGCCAACTACATGGGATCCGAGCCCGACCTGCCCGCCTGGGCAGAACTCTCCAGCGATATGATCCCGGTTGCGTTGGGCAAATACTTCGCCGGCCAGTCGGGCTCGGCCAAGGAGTCGCTCGACGCCCTGAAGACCCAGGTCGACGATCTCGTCGCCAAGGGCTGAATGTTCCCCCGGGCTGGCGGCCCTAAGGCCGCCAGCCCGGGGTATCGACAATTTTCGATTGAGGAAAAACAATGGCTGGAAAACAGCTCGTAGCAGTGACAGGAGCCAGTTCTGGTATCGGCGAAGCGGTCGCTAAGGTGTTTTCGCGCTCCGGCCATCCTGTTCTCATGATGGCCCGCCGTCTGGAGCGCATGGAGGCGCTGAACCTGCCTGACAGTATGGCCCGGCAGGTTGATGTCCGGGACCGCGCCGCAATTGCGGCCGCCGTGAAGGAGGCGGAAGCCGAATACGGACCGGTCGACATGCTCTTTGCCAATGCCGGCATCGCGCGCCTTGCCGACATAGGCCGCCAGCCGCCCGAGGAATGGGACGAGATGATCGACATCAACACGAAAGGCGTGCTGAACTCGGTCCACGCCGTGATGGCGGGCATGATGGAGCGCCGTCATGGGACGCTGTTCATGATGAGTTCGATCGCTGGCCGGAAGGTCTATCCGGATCATACGGTTTACTGCGGGACAAAATTCTTCGTTCACGCCGTGTCGGAATCGCTGCGCGACTATCTTTCCGATTATGACGTCCGCGTGGTCGTGCTTTCGCCCGGGGTGATCGAAACCGAAGTTCTGAGCGGCGTCCTCGATCCGCAGACGCTCGCCAACTACAAGGCTAACAAGCTCAAGATCGGCGGCGGGATTGGGCCCGAGCACGTCGCTGACCTCATGCTGCACACCTACCAGATGCCGCAGAACGCCCTCGTGCAGGAAATCGTCATCACGCCGACAAGGCAGAAATACTGACGACCCGAATCCGGGCTTCTGGAGAGAGCGAATGGCTACCGTAGAATATAGGAACATCGCCAAGAATTTCGGGCATGTCGAGGTGATGAAGGATATCTCCTTCGGCATCGCCGACCGCGAATTCGTCGTCCTTCTTGGGCCGTCGGGCTGCGGAAAGACCACGCTCCTGCGCATGACAGCAGGGCTCGAAAGCGTGACCAACGGCGATCTGTTGATCGCCGACAGGCGGGTCAATGACGTTCACCCGCGCGATCGCGACATCGCTATGGTGTTCCAGAACTACGCGCTCTATCCGACAATGAAGGTGTTCGACAATATCGGCTTCAGTCTCGAAGTGGCGAAAGTGCCAAAGGCGGAGATCAGGAAGAAGGTCGAATGGGCGGCGCAAATCCTGAATCTCACGCCCTACCTCGGGCGCTATCCCAAGGAACTGTCGGGTGGCCAGCGCCAGCGCGTCGCCATGGGCCGCGCCATGGTGCGCAATGCCGCCGTCTTCCTTTTCGACGAACCGCTCTCCAATCTCGACGCCAAGCTGCGCACGCATATGCGCGTGGAAATCCGCCAACTCCACAATCGTCTCGGCACGACCACGATCTACGTCACCCATGACCAGATCGAGGCGATGACGATGGCTGACAAGATCGTGCTGATGCACGCCGGCAGGATCATGCAGATCGGCACGCCCGACGAGGTCTATGAGCGCCCGAACTCGAAATATGTCGCTGATTTCATCGGCTCGCCGTCGATGAACTTCATCGCTGGCGCTGTCGAGACGGCGGGCGGCAGTCCTCGCTTCGTCGCCGAAGGCGTGTCGATCGGTCTCTCGCCGGAGATCAAGGCGAAGCCAGGCCAAAAGGTCATCATGGGCGTCCGGCCGCACGATCTCGGCATTTCGGATACGGGTGAGATCAAGGGCGAGGTCGTGCTGTCCGAAACAACCGGCGCGGATGTCCAGATTCATTTGCGCGTGGCGGGATACGACGCCGTCGCCGTGGTGCCGCGTGACGAGCGCCGCAACCCCGGCGCCGCGATCAATCTTTCGGTTCTGCCGGGCAAGGTGCACCTCTTCGATGCGGCCACGGAACTGCGTGTCGCCTGAGATTAGCGACGAAGGCGTCGATGTGATCCGGCAGCACGCGCTGCCTCAGCCCTTTAGGCTGAGATAATCAGCCAAAGCCACCGCGTTGTTGTGCATGTCGTCCTGGGCGCCGTAGAGCAGCGTCACCCGGCCGTTGTCGAGCAGGGCGCGCAACTGGCCGACCGCCTCGCTGTTCCTGTCGAGCTCGCCGCGATAGCGCTGCTGGAATTCCATCCAGCGCGTCGGCTCGTGGCCGAACCATTTGCGCAATTCATCGCTTGGCGCGATGGTCTTCAGCCATAGCGTCAGGGCGGCGTCTTCCTTGCGGACGCCGCGCGGCCATACGCGGTCTATGAGCACCCGCTGCCCATCGCCGGGCGAGGGCGGCTCGTAGATGCGTTTGACCCTGATATCGAGTTTCATTGCCAACTCCGGGGTTGGCCGCCATGACGGCTTGCTGGCGGCTGCTTACGCCCACTCGCCCTTACGCCCACTCGCCCTTACGCCCACTCGCCCCCTACGCCCACTCGCCCTTGCGCATGACCGGCACGCGGCCGCCGTCCTTGCCTACGCCGTCGATGTCGACCTTGTCCGAACCGATCATCCAGTCGATATGGATGAAGCTCTTGTTGCCGCCGCGCGCCGCGATCTCGTCCTGAGTGAGCGAGGCGCCGTCGACAAAGCACTTCGAATAGCACTGGCCGAGCGCGATGTGGCAGGCGGCATTCTCGTCGAACAGCGTGTTGAAGAACAGCAGGCCGCTCGCCGCGATCGGCGAGGAATGCGGCACCAGGGCGACCTCGCCGAGCCGGCGCGCGCCTTCATCGGTGTCGAGCACTTTCTTCAGCACATCCTCGCCGCGGCTGGCCTTGGCCTCGACGATGCGACCCTGCTCGAAACGCACCGCAATCTCGTCGATAAGCGTACCTTGGTACGACAGCGGCTTGGTGCTCGTAACATGGCCTTCGACGCGCCTTGCATGCGGCGTGGTGAAAACCTCCTCGGTCGGGATGTTCGGGTTGCAGGTGATGCCGTTCCTGGCGGTCGAGGCGCCGCCCATCCATTCATGGCCGCCGGCCAGACCGACGGTCAGATCGGTGCCGGGTCCGGTGAAATGCAGCGCATGGAAATTGTGGCCGTTCAGCCATTCGGTGCGGCTGCGAAGAGCCGCATTGTGTGCCTTCCAGTTGCCGATCGGGTCGTCGACATCGACCCGTGAGGCGGCAAAGATCGCGTCGGCGAGCTTCGCCACCGCGACGTCGTCGGTATCGCCCGGAAACACCGACCTGGCCCAGGCCAGGTCGGGGTAGGCGACGATGTTCCAGTTGATGTCGAAGCCGGTGATCTTTTCCAGTGCCGGCTGGTAGGCGATCGAGTTCGCCTTGTTGGCGCGCGCCACTTTCGCCGGATCCTGCGCCGACAGCAGCGACGGATCCTCGCCGCGCACGGCCAGCCGCGCCGCATTGTTGGCGAAGGCCTTGGCCATGCCCTCGTAAAGCCAGCCGGCGGCGTGGTCGAAGCTGGCATCGGCGCCATAGCGGAAGCGTGCCAGCGTCATCTCGTCGTCGTTGAAGATCGGCGTCACCAGGCCGGCGCCTGCCTTGTAGGCATGCTCGACGATCCGTCGCGTCAAAGGCAGCGCTGCGATCGACGACGTCAGCACCAGGTCCTGCCCCGGTTGCAATTGCAGCCCGACCTTGATGGCGACTTCTGCCAGCCTGTCGAGCTTCACCGGGTCGATCGTTGCGGAAACGCCGCGCGAATGTGTGGTCATTATCCTGCCTGTCGCGATGTGGGAGTCTGGTTCTTACATAGACCGGTGCCGTCGGTCTTTCCACCGTGATCGACCGGGCCTGCTCAGGCCGCGCTGCCGAGCGCGCCGAACTGCGCCATCGTTGCCTCGATCTCCTCGCGGATCCAGATCTTGAAATCGCGCAGCTTGCGGCTCTCGCTCTTGCTGGCCGATGTCACCAGCCAGTAGCCCAGCCCGCTCTCGGCGCGGACGCCGAACGGCGCGACCAGCCGGCCGTCGGCGAGAGCGTCAGCCGTCAGCAATTGCCAGCCGAGCATCACGCCGTGGCCGGCGATCGCCGATTCCAGGCAAAGCATCGGATCGGTGAAGCGCGCGCCCTTGAGGAAGGTGACCGGCTTCACCCCGGCCGCCTCGAACCAGCTTTCCCAGCTGATCATCGCTTTTTCGTCGGTGATCGCGCAGGTCAGGGCGAGATCTTCGATCGATTTCAGTTTGTCGGCGATCGCCGGGGCGCAGACCGGGAAGACTTCCTGCGCCAGCAGCAGTTGCGCGCGCACGCCCGGCCATTTGCCGTCGCCAAGCCGGATGGCGATGTCGATGTCCGAGCGATCGAGATCGGCAATCCGCACCGAGGCGTCGATGCGCAAAAGCACATTGGGATGCCGGGCGAAGTGACGTGACAGTCGAGGCAGCAGCCACTTCGAGGCAAAGGCCGGCGCCACCGAAACCACCAGCGTGCATTCGGAGGCCTCGTCGGCGAGCGCCACGGCTTGGGCGAGCTCGCGGAAACCTGCCCCGAGCCGCGCGGTGAAGACGGTGCCGAATTCGGTCGGCACCAGACCGCTTGCCGTTCGTTCGAACAGCGCCTGGCCAAGTTGCGCTTCCGTCCGCTTGACCTGCTGGCTGACGGCGCTGGCGGACACGTTGAGTTCGCTCGCCGCAGCCGAAAGCGATCCCAGGCGGGCGACGGTTTCCACGGCGCGCAGGCCGTTGAGGTGGACGCGGTTCAGCATAGCCATACAGTTTTTCTAAACTGGCACGGTTGAAATCTCAATTGAAATACAGGGTGGAACGGCAAATCTTAAGGAACGAGCAGACGTGTGGAGGAAAAATACGATGAAGATTTTGTCACTGCTCAGGGTCTTTTCCGCTGCCGGCGCGCGGCAAAGCCGGTCGCATGAAGGCGAGGCCACCCGATGGGCCACCGATCCGCTGTCGCATCCTGTGCTCGACACCATGTCGGAGCGTGAACTCGGCGACGTGCCGTTCAGGCTGACGGCCCGGCGCACTGCCTATGAGACCGGCACCGGGCAGGTCGGCTGCGGCTGAAATCCTCCGCACAGAGGATTTGACTCTTAATAAGACCCGAAAAGGACTGCGGACGGTCGCTGCCGAAACGTTGGCGGGACAGCGCCCCCCTCTGTCCTGCCGGACATCTCCCCCACGAGGGGGGAGATCGGCAGCTTCAGCGCCGGCTCTCATTCTTCAACTTCTGGAGATTGGCGCAAGCGGAGATGACGGCCAATCTCCTCCCTCGTGGGGGAGATGCCCGGCAGGGCAGAGGGGGGCGCGAAGGATCGCCGACGTTCGTTCTGTACCGCCGCGGCGCTCGGATACGGTCTTTTGCAACCCGTTCTGGCCCAACAACAAGCGGATTGTTTAACCGGCTCGTGCACCTATTGTGCACCGCAATGAAAGCCGCTTCGCCGTCCCCTTTGCGCCTCGCCTTCGCCGGCATGATTGCCCTGGCCGTCGCCATGGGCATAGGCCGCTTCGTCTACACGCCGATCCTGCCCGGCATGATGGAGGAACTTGGCCTGACGCCGGCCGATGCCGGCTGGATCGCATCCGCCAACTATCTCGGCTATCTCGTTGGCGCGCTCGCAGCCGTCGGCGGCTGGGCGCACGGACGCGAGCGCCTGCTGATGCTGACCGGTCTTGCCGCCACCGCAGTCCTAACCGGGCTGATGGGCCTGGCCGACACGATGGCGGCTTTTCTCGTCATCCGCTTTCTTGCCGGCGTGGCCAGCGCCTTCGTGCTGGTGTTCATGTCCAGCATCGTTTTCGGCCATTTGGCCGCGGTCGGCCGAAACGACCTGCAGGCGCTGCATTTCGGCGGCGTCGGCCTTGGCATAGCAGCGTCCTCGGCGCTGATGGCAATACTCGTCACCGGGCAGGCTGGCTGGCCGGCGGGCTGGTTCTGGTCCGCCGCGATCTCGGCCTGCGCCATTGCCGTCGTGATGCTGCTGCTCGGCAGCACTGCGACCGCCAACGGCGCCGATGGTCGCGGGCCAGCGCTGCCAAAGGACCGGTCACTGGTGAAGGTCATCGTCGCCTACGGGCTGTTCGGCTTCGGCTATATCGTGACGGCGACGTTCCTGGTCGCCATCGTCCGGCAGGGCGGCGGCGGCCGCGTCTTCGAGGCCGTGGTGTGGATGGTCACCGGCCTTGCCGGAATTCCCTCGGTCTGGCTTTGGCAGAAGATCGCGGCAAAGATCGGGCTCTACCGGGCTTATGCCTGGGGGTGCCTCGTCGAGGTGGTCGGGGTCAGCGCGAGCGTCACTATGGGCGGACACGTTGGGCCGCTGCTCGGCGGGTTTCTGCTTGGCGGCACCTTCATCGCCATCACCGCGCTCGGCTTGCAGAGCGGAAGGCAGCTTGCCCCGCAAGCGCCACGCCGGACCCTGGCGTTGATGACGGCGTCCTTCGGCCTCGGCCAGATCATCGGTCCGATCGTCGCCGGGCTGCTTGCGCAAGCCTCGGGCGACTTCTTCCTCGCATCGATCGTGGCCGCCGCGGTGCTGCTGGTCTCCGGCGCGGTCATCTGGTCGGCTGCGCCAAAATCGCCATGATTGTGGTCTTGCTCGGTGCCGGGCATCACGCACCGGCCATTTTCATTGCTTTCGATGTGTGACCTTATGCCCGCTGAACAGCAACGCCGCTGATTTGCGCATCGACCGAGGATTTCCCCAACGTGTTCGTATCCTTCTTCCCGCAGCCGAAGCTGTTCTTCATTTCGGCCGTCGCCTGGAGCCTTCTGCTCGTCCTCCTGTGGTTTTTCGGCGGCGAGCACCTTGGCACGATGCTCGGCATGCCGCCGGTCGACCCGCAGGCAGCACCAGTTATCAGCCCGATAAGATTCCTGACGCCGGCATTCCTCTGGTTTTACGGATATTTCTTCGCCGGTATGGGCGTATTCTACCTTTTCTGGGCGCTGTATTCCCCGCATCGCTGGCAGAACTGGTCGATCCTCGGCTCTGGTTTGATCATTTTCGTCACCAATTTCATCGTCCAGATCAGCGTGGCGCTCAATGACTGGCGCGGCATGTTTTACGACATGGTGCAGAAGGCGCTGACCACGCCGGGCTCCGTTACCCCTGCCGAGTTGTACTACGGAGTATGGCAGTTTCTGTCCTTGGCCCTGGTCTATATGAGCATTGCCGTCCTGAACGTGTTTTTCGTCAGGCACTATGTGTTTCGCTGGCGCACCGCGATGAACGATTATTTTACCGCTTACTGGCCGCGGCTGCGCCATATCGAAGGGGCATCGCAGCGCGTTCAGGACGACACGATGCGCTTCTCCGGCACAATGCAGGGGCTCGGAGTGAACTTCATCGACTCCATCATGACACTGATTGCATTCCTGCCCTTGCTGGCCTCCCTTTCTCTCCATGTCTCAACGCTCCCGATCGTCGGAGCAATCCCTTATCCTCTGGTCATTGCGGCGATCGCCTGGTCGCTGTTTGGCACCGGCTTGTTGGCAGTCGTCGGCGTCAGGCTGCCCGGGCTGGAATTTCGCAATCAGCGGGTTGAAGCCGCGCTGCGCAAGGAACTTGTCCTCGGCGAGGACGATACGGCACGAGCGCAGCCACCAACTCTGGCCGAGCTTTTCAGAAATGTTCGCAAGAACTATTTCACTCTCTATGCACACTATGTCTATTTCGACATGGTCCGCTATCTATACCTTCAAGTCGACAACGTCTTCGCCACGCTTATTCTCGTTCCAACCTTGGCAATCGGCAAGATAACATTTGGCGTTTTCCAGCAAATTGTTACCGCCTTTTCACAAGTCGCCACTTCGTTCCAATATCTCGTGAATTCCTGGCCGACCATCGTCGAGCTGATATCCATCTACAAGCGCCTGCGTGCCTTCGAGGCGACGCTTGAAGGGGCGCCGCTACCCGAAATCGACCAGGCCTATCTGGAGCGAGAGCGAGCCGGCTTGCGGCCTGAGGATCAGCCGGTAAGTTGAGAATCGCGGGGGGCGAGCGCTTTCGGCTCAGCCGTCCACCGATGCCCACTTTTGCCGGCGTTGGCGTGAAACATAGTCGCGATAGCTGATGCACTCGACATCGGGCCTGGTGCAGACCTCGCCGGCAAAGCGCTCCAGCGCCTTCCAGTAGGCGCCGTCATTCATCAGTGTGAAATGGAAGCCGAGTTCCAGCGGAATGCGTTTGCCACGAAATTGAGCGTCGAAGGCGGCGCGAAAGGCGTCATAGGTCCGGTTGGCGAATTCGTCCGCCTGGCTCGGCCGCTCGAAGCCGCCGGAATGCCTGACATAGAGATTGTAGTCCATCGCGATCACCGGCCTTGTGTCAGGACCTTCCGGAATCTGCGGCAGTGAGAAGCGTGTGATGCCGTCGCTGGTCGGTGGCCGGGCAGGGCCGCGCGACACGCCGCTCGCGTCGAACCAATAGCCCGCCTTTGGCAGCGCCTCGTAGAGCGCCTTGCTTGCCGACAGATAGGGTGCGCGAAAGCCGACCGCCTTACGTGCAATTTCGCGCCAGCCTGCGGGTTCGGGCGCAATGCCGTTGATCGAATAGGCGTTTTCCAAAATGTGCGAGAAAGAGCCGAACTCGCTCAGCCAGTCGGCCTTGCTCCAGTCCTTGCCGTCGAAATGGCCGCAAGCGTGGCTGCCGATATCGTGGCCCTCCGAGGCGGCAAGGTTTATCTGCGCGAGCCGGTCAGCGACTTCCCGTTTCGAGGCGGCAAAGCCGATATTGGACTTGCCTGATGTCTTGCCCGGCGCCGTGTATTCCTTGCGCGTCTCCGGCGAGAGCAGGAAGACGCAGGACACGAAATAGGTGAAACGGGCGCCGGTGCGCTGGGCCAGCGCCCGGCTACGCCTCCACTGCGAAATATCGCGAGCGCTGTCGAACGAGATGATGACGGCCTGCTTCGGCTTTGCCGGCGTTGGGGCCGTGGGCGGATCGGCGGCGGCAGCGCCCGCCGCAGCAAGCGACGCGATCGAAAACGCAACAACGCGGGACAAACGAGGCATCGCATCTGATCTGGATTTGAGGAGGGCTAAAGCACCGGCTATCGGCGAAATGTGGCGTGGGTGCGGTCGGCTCTTGCGGTCACGTTCCCGGCGATCAGCCGATTTTCCTGTCGAACCCCTTCCATGCCGACGAAATTTCGCTAAAACGCGGGCTCATGTACGCCCCGACGGGGCAGGAATGGTTTTGATCCATGTCGGACGACAGTTTTATCCGCGAAGTCAACGAAGAGATGCGTCGCGATCAGGCGCATGCGCTATGGGACCGTTTCGGTCCTGCCTTGCTTGCGCTCGCGGTGCTGGTGGTGGTCGGCACCGCCGCCTTCGTCGGCTATCGCTATTGGGACGAGACTCGCGCCAATCGCTCAGGCGACGCCTTCTCGCAGGCGCTGAAGCTCGCCAATGAAGGCAAGAGCGACGAAGCGCTGGCGGCCCTCGATGCGCTGGAGAAGGATGGCTATGGCGCTTATCCGCTGCTCGCCCGCATGCGGGCGGCAACCGTCAAGGCGGATAAGGGCGATGTCGCCGCCGCCGTCAAGGACTTCGACGAGGTCGCCGCCGATACGGACATTCCATCAGGCCTTCGCGATATGGCACGCCTCAGGGCAGCGCTGCTGCTCGTCGACCACGGTTCGTTCGCCGATGTCTCGAGCCGCGTCGAGACGCTCACCGCCGACACCAATCCGCTGCGCCATACGGCGCGCGAGGCGCTCGGCCTTGCCGCCTGGAAGGAAGGCAAGGCGGCGGACGCACTGAAACTGTTCGACCAGATCGCCTCGGATGACAGCGCCCCGCGCAACGCGCGCGAGCGGGCGACCTTGATGTCCGAGCTGATCCGTGGGTCGGGTGGCGTGTCGTAATGCATGTCGCCCAAAAGTGTGGTGCGGTTTTGGGACAACGACATGCATGGCAGATGCATGTCGCCCAAAAGTGTGGTGCGGTTTTGGGACAACGACATGCTGGCAGATGTAGGGCCGCATGACGTTCAAAGTCGCCATAATCGGCCGGCCTAACGTCGGCAAATCGACTCTTTTCAATCGTCTGGTGGGAAGGAAGCTGGCGCTTGTCGACGACACGCCGGGCGTCACCCGCGACCGTCGCGTCCATGCCGCCAAGCTCTATGATCTGCATTTCGATGTCATCGACACCGCCGGCTTCGAGGATGCTGCTGCTTCGACGCTGCCGGGCCGCATGCGCGCCCAGACCGAGATCGCCATCCGCGAAGCCGACCTGATCTTTTTCACCATCGATGCCAAGTCCGGGCTGATGCCTGACGACAAGACCTTCGCTGAGATCGTGCGCAAGTCCGGCAAACCGGTTGTCGTCGTCGCCAACAAGGCCGAGGCGCGCGGCGCCCAGGGCGGCATGCTGGAGGCCTGGGAACTCGGCCTTGGCGAGCCGATCCCGGTCTCGGCCGAACACGGCCAGGGCCTGCCCGATTTGCGCGATTCGGTGATATCAGCACTGGGCGAGGCGCGCGCCTTCGGCGAAGAAGAAGAGGATGCCGACGAGGAGGCCGCCGCCAGCGAGGTGCTGATCGGCGAGGACATCACCGACCCGGATGTCGAGCCGGGCTATGACGATACCAAACCGATGCGCATCGCCGTCGTCGGCCGTCCGAACGCCGGCAAGTCGACGCTGATCAACGCGCTGATCGGCGAGGAGCGGCTCTTGACCGGACCGGAAGCCGGCATCACCCGCGATTCCATCTCCGTCGACTGGGACTGGCATGGCCGCCGTCTGAAACTGTTCGACACCGCCGGCATGCGCCGCAAGGCCCGGATTCACGAAAAGCTGGAAGTCATGTCGGTGCAGGACGGCTTGCGCGCCATCCGCTTTGCCGAGATCGTCATTATCGTGCTCGACGCCACCATTCCCTTCGAGAAGCAGGATCTCCAGATCGCCGACCTGATCATCCGCGAGGGCCGCGCGCCGGTGATCGCCTTCAACAAATGGGATATGATCGACCATCCCCAGGAACTCCTGGCGGAACTGCGCGAGAAGACCGAGCGGCTGTTGCCGCAGGCGCGCGGCATGCAGGCGGTGCCGGTCTCGGCCGAGACCGGGCGCGGCCTCGACAAGCTGATGGATGCCGTCATCAAGACGCACAGAGTGTGGAACAGCCGCGTCTCGACCGGCAAGCTCAACCGCTGGCTGGAAGGCATCCTGGCGCATCATCCGCCGCCTGCCGTCGCCGGTCGCCGGCTGAAGATCAAATATGTCACCCAGGCCAAGACGCGCCCGCCGGGCTTCGTCGTGTCCTGCTCCCGGCCGGACGCGATGCCGCAATCCTATGTTCGCTATCTCTCCAACAGCCTGCGCGAAGCCTTCGACATGCCAGGCGTGCCGATCCGCATCGCCTTGCGCACCTCGGAAAATCCGTTCGCCGGCAAGGCGAAGAAGCGCCGCTGAGCTGTGCGTCTTCTGGGCGCCAGCATCAGCTACGCTCCGTGCAGCGGCGCTTTAATGGGCGGTGTAGGCTCCGTCCACCAGATGGTAGCTCCCGGTGATAAAGCTGGCCTGATCGGACAACAGGAAGCACACAAGAGCCGCTACCTCTTCCGGTTTGCCGCGTCTGCCCATCGGTTGAAGGGCTGCCATGCGCCGCGTGGCTAATGCCTCCACTTGCTCCGATAGAAGAGGCGTTTCGATCCAGCCGGGGCCGACGACATTGATGCGGATGCCCACCCTCGCATATTCAATCGCCGCAACCTTGGTGAGTCCAACAACCCCGTGTTTCGCTGCCGTGTATGCGGACGCAGTCGGCAAGCCGACGGAACCGAGAATCGAGGACATGTTCACGATGGCGCCTCCGCCTCGATCCAGCATGGCGGCGATTTCGTACTTCATGCTGTAGAAAACGCCATTTAGATTGACGTTTATCAGCTGGTGCCAGTTGTCGAGCGGATAGTCTGCCGTCGCTTTTCGAACGCCGTCGATACCTGCATTGTTTACCGCCAGATCCAGTCCGCCGCATTTCTGGACAGTGAACTCGATCAGCTTTTCGACGGCTGCCGCATCCGTGACATCGACCGCAAAGTCGTGGGCCCTGCCTCCTTGCGCGCTTATTTCGGCGGCTCTGCAGCGCGCGGCCTCGGCATCAAGGTCGGCGACAACAACCTCGGCTCCTTCTTGCGCGAGTTGCCGTGAAACAGCCGCTCCTATTCCGGAGCCTGCGCCGGTCACAATCGCGACTTTACCATGGAAGTCAGGCTTCATCGTCTCTGTCCTATGCCCATTGTGGACATAACCGAACAGAGGCGGACGGTTATCGCAAGAAGTTTCGCTCCAATTCGCTTGCCAATCCTGTGAATTCATTTTGCCACCGCACAGCGAGACTTGGCCCGCAGGCCGTGGAATGGTAGAGACGAGGGGGGCGGTAGATCGACCAGTTTCCTAGCAGGTAGAAATGAAAGAACACCACATTGCGCGCCGGGGGCTCGTGCTGGGTACTCTGGCTCTGATGGTCTCCGGATGTACGTCGACGTTTCGACAGGTGACGGAGCCGATTTCATCCGCGTTCGGACCAAGAAGTGGCCTCAGTCCTCGATTCCGACGGCAGCATGTGCGGTACGACGGAAACGAGCCGCCTGGAACGATCGTCGTCGATACTTCGCAACGTTTTCTCTATGCCGTCGAGACCGACGGGTGGGCGACGCGCTACGGCGTCGGCGTCGGCGAGCAGGGACTTTCGTTCAAGGGTACAGCGACCGTCGCCCGCAAGGCGGACTGGCCGTCGTGGACACCCACCGCCAGCATGATGAGGCGCAAGCCGCGCTTGGTGAAGTATGCAGGGGGGGTCCCTGGCGGACCAAATAACCCGCTTGGTGCGCGTGCCCTTTATCTCTATCGCAACGGGAGCGACACCCACTTCCGGATACATGGTACAAACGAGCCATGGACGATAGGCACAGCGGTATCGAACGGGTGCATCCGTTTGCTCAATGACGACATCATTGACCTCTACGACCGTACTCCTTTGGGCACGACGGTGGTGGTTGTTTGATGGTGGGCAGGTCTGATCTCCGTTGGATGGTCAACCCTGCCAGCACGTCATCGCAAGGTGCCGCCTGCAACCGGGTGCCAACTGTGTCATTTCTGCACTAGGCGTTGGTGTAGATCGCAGCTAACTTGGTGGGGCTGCATATCGTTTTATTTGTGGCGATTCTGTAGGCTATTCCGCCCCCGGGGAAAGGATTGCTTGATGAGCAAGATGTTGATTGTAATGGTTGCCACCCTCGCCGTTGCCAGCCTGAGCGGCTGCGCGAACGGCTGGATCGGTAAAGGAAAGGGGAAGGCTCCTCCGCCGGAACCCGTTGCCGTAGAAGAGCCCGTGATTAAATAAGCACTGGCTTTCGGAGATTTGGGGAAGGGCCGCCAGGCCCTTCCCCATCAATATGCAGGGGCCAAGGCCGGATTCGCAGCCTACGTGCGGTTGGCGGGCATAGGCTGGCACCAGGTCTGCGGTCCTCGGAGTTCTGGATGAGATGACGCTTGTAAGTGGCCGTTCAACCATTGTGGCCCTGCTCGCGCTTGTCGCGGCGTCATGTCAGTCGCAGGACAACAAGCCCCAGCCGACTTTTGTGTCCAATGATCGGGCACTGAGAACCGCGGCGATGCCGGCGCGCGCGGCCCAACGGCATTTCATCGAGTTCCGCTCCCGGTACGCCCTTACCTACGGCCATTCCTACGTGATTTTTGGACGATTGAACCAGGCGGGACGGATGGTCAACCCCGATGTCGCGGGGCTCGCTCCGAAGTCCGAAGATCCCAACGTCTATGTTCTCGGCCATTTGGCGCCCGTGCCAGCCTCGACCGGGTGGACGGACGGCGACCTGGAAGATGCCTACCGGTCGGCAAGCTGGCGCGTTTTACTCACCGAAGCCGAATATAGGAAAGTCGTCGCGAGCATACGAAAGCTGCAGGCCAGCTCTCCGCTTTGGCACGCCTCGCTCTACAACTGCAACGCATTCGTAGCGGACATCGCCAGATCGATGGGGTATAAGACCCCCGGTACCTGGCTCCGGCCGCAACAATTCATAACCAAGCTTCGGGAGATGAACGGGGGTTGAAATGCGATTGGCAAAACCCGCTTTCGCGTCATTCGCCCGGTCAAGTCCGAAAGGAGCGCGCTCTGAATGTCTATCGGTCGACAATTCGGACGCTGACATCGTTGCGACGGTTTATCGTGGTCCCAGATCGAGAAAAGGCTCCGGTGACCTGAAGTGACCATTTCTGTAGCTTCACTTGGCGAGATCATATGGGTGATCGGCCTCGTTGCCTGGTATGTGATCCGGTATCCCTTCGAGCGCCGGGCAAGGCGCGTGCGAATTGTAGCTGGTGGCCGCTCAACTTCCGACACCGTCGGGCTTGCATCGGCTCTCCTTGGCCTGGCGATCCTGCCTGGCTTCTATGTCGCCACCGGCGTCCCCGCAGCGGCTGACCATCCGGCCAGCGTGTGGTCGGTGGCGCTCGGAACCATCATCTTCTGCTCCGCGCTGTGGATTTTTCGCATGTCCCACAAGGAACTTGGCCGTAACTGGTCGATCACGCTCGAGATTCGCGAACGGCATGAACTGGTCAGCGCCGGGCCATACGCCTTGGTCCGTCACCCGATGTACACCTCGTTCCTGCTTATGGGGCTCGGGCAGCTCTTTCTGCTGCCGAACTGGGTTGCGGGCATATCCGGTTTGATTGGTTTCGCCGTCCTTTTCCTGCTGAGAGTGGATAAGGAAGAGCGTATGATGCTGGAGAATTTAGGCTCGCAATACCGTGCCTATATGGAAAGGACCAAGCGAATATTCCCTTATCTTTATTAGAGGTCGTTTGATGCGAGGCCGAGCCATCAAGCTTTCGGCGCCCCGGCGCCTTGTTGGCGATCTGATGCGGTTTTCGATCGGCGTGCCACGGGTCGCGGTGCAGCGTCAGATGAACCTCGGCCCGCTCGTGAGGGCTAGAATGGCGCAGCAGACCAGGCCCTCGTGGACCGCGATCTTCCTGAAAGGATATGCGCTTCTCGCCTTGGAGATGCCGGAGTTGCGGCGCGCCTATGTCAAGTTGCCTTGGCCGCAGCTTTACGAGTATCCGGCAAGCGTAGCCTCGATTGCCCACGAGCGCGAATATGATGGCGAGCCGGCCGTTCTGCTGAGCTGCATCAAGTGCCCGGAGCGCTACTCCATCACGGAACTTGAGGGGTCCATCCACGCGGCTCGATCACGGCCGATCCTCGAGGTTCCGGAGTTCCGGCGTGCCTTGCGGATGGCGGGTGCGCCCGCACCAGTCAGGTGGCTGCTTATGTGGCTAGGGTTGAACATCGCCCGGCAAAGGGCAAATTACTTCGGTACCTTCCAACTGTCCGTCTATTCTGGTCTCGGTGCGGAATCACTCAACCCGCTGACACCATTGACCACGCTTCTGAACTACGGTCCGATCGGCAACGACGGATCGGTGAATGTCCGCATCCACTACGATCACCGGGTGATGGATGGAGCGAACGTCGCACGAGCACTGGACCGATTCGAAAAGATTCTGAACGGCACTGTCGCCAATGAAGTGGTGCTGCTCGGTCAAGGTGTTGCCGCTCCTGCAAGACGGAGGAACGCGACGTGATTTCGCACGATGAATTCCGGCCAGCCGTCGTCGTGATTGGCGGCTCGGGTGGAATTGGCCGGGCAATTGCGGGCGTCGCTGCACGGGAGCGCGGTGCGGTTGTGCTGGTTGCCCGCTCGCCCGAGGGTTTGGCCGCCGCGGCGTCCGAAGTTCGGGAGGCGGGTGGCGAGGCATTCACGCTCGAGTTGGATCTCGTGGCAGGCGATGCGCCAACGCGCCTGGAGGGCTTTCTGTCCGCACACGGCCTGGTCTGTGATGTCCTGGTCAACAGCGCCGGCTATGGCCTGCGGGGCGCGACGACGGCGCTGCCTGTTGATGGTCAACTCGGCATCATCGATCTCAACATACATTCCCTCACAGAACTGACCCTTCATTTTCTGCCCGGGATGGTGGCGCGCCGACGGGGCGGGGTGCTCAATCTCAGTTCCGTGGCCGGCTTCCTTCCCGGACCTTATATGGCTCTGTACTTCGCTAGCAAAGGTTTCGTGCGCTTCTTCTCAGAGGCGCTTCACCAGGAATTGCGCCGAACCGGTGTGACGGTCACATGCGTGGCACCAGGCCCGGTGTCGACGGAGTTTCTCGCAAGGTCAGGCGCCAATCAGACGGTGCTCTTCAACGTCTTGCCCAAGGTGGATGCGGAGTATGTGGCCGAACGGGCGTGGCGTGGGTTCAAATCCGGTCGTCGCCTCGTCGTGCCGGGAATCTCGGCCAAGTTGGCTGCCCTTGCGGCATCGCTCCTGCCTTCCGCAGCGCTGCTGCCCCTGGTCGGCCGGCTGCAACGCGGCGGCAATGATCAATGTCCTTGCGGTTCAGGTATGAAGTTCAAGAAATGCTGCGGTACCCGCCAGATCCAGCTACGCCGGGGCCCTCGGGGAATTATCCCCTGACCGGACCAGCACGCCACCGAAAAACCTCATTGAAGCAAGAGACCGCTCGCCGATGGCGGGCCGTTAAGCATGTTCGTGGCATCGCCGTTAAGCATGTTCGTGGCATAGAGGAGGCTCCTTCATCTCTGAACAACGCTCTGCGGAGTGGTTAACGGGACCGTTGGAGCCGTTTCCAACAAAAGCCTTTGAAATGATTGGCGCTGTCGAGCTCCGTTAACGCCCCATCAAGGTTAATGCATCATCGTGCCTCTCCAGTGGGGTCCGTTGCGTTTCTGGAGAGTTCCGTGCATCGACGTGTTTTGAAGCGGCTTGTCGCTTTCGCCGGTGAGAAAAGACGTTCCTTTCTGTCTCCTCTGGTCATTGGACTTGGCATCTGGGTCGGCTTTCCCAATGTCATCGCCTACCAGGACATGACGAGCCTGGTTTCGGGCCTCAAGGCGCCGAACGCCCGCTGGAACGCCTATGTCGAGAAATCCGTCGCCGGCTCGGTCCATGCCGCCGAAATGCCTTTCCTCGATTCCGACACCACCGGCTCGATCTCGGGTTCCGGCGTCCGGTTGCCCGGCATCGGCGCCGTGTCGTTTCGCGGCAAGGGCAGCGTGGCCAGCACGACGCCCGACGAGGACCGCATCATGCGCGCCGACAAGAAGGGCCGCATTATCATCGTCTCGCCGGTCGCGCCGCCGAAGAACTTCAATGCCGGCTCGGTGTTTGAGCGCACCTCCTCGCTGCTTCGCCCGAGCATGGACAGTGGCCTGAAAATGGCTTTCGCCAAGCCCGAGATCAAAGGCAAGGAGATCCAGATTGCCGCCGCGTTTCATAGGCGCGTCGACAAGAAGCCGGATCCCGGCGTGCCGGCCATGCTGGCCGCGCTGGTCAACAACGACCGCCCCGACGTCCTGGCGACGGCCTACGCAGCGGCCGCGCCTGACTATGCCCAGGCTTCGCCCTTCGAGGCCTTGCTTCAGGACGAGCAGCCGAACGATGGCCGCTTCATTCCGCCGGTGGCCAAGGGCGATCATTCGTGGATGCAAACTCCGCTGCCGGCGAGCGTCTTCTCCAAAGCGGAACAGACTTGCCTCGCCAACGGCATCTATTTCGAGGCGCGCGGGGAATCGGTGCGCGGCCAGGCCGCCGTCGCCCAGGTCATCCTCAATCGCGTTCGCAATCCGGCCTATCCGAATTCGATCTGCGGCGTCGTCTATCAGAACGACAAATGGTTCAACCGTTGCCAGTTTTCCTTCGCTTGCGACGGCAGGAAGAAGCGCATCCAGAGCCCCGCCCACTACAAGACCGCGCAGGACATCGCCATGGCGGTCACTGCCGGCAAGATCTTCATCCCGGAAGTCGGATCGTCGACCCATTACTACGCCAACTACGTCAACCCGGGTTGGGCACGGACGATGAAAAAAATGACCAGGATCGGCCTGCACATCTTCTATCGCACCTATGGCGGCGGCTGGAGCTAAGCGCTCCGGCAAGGCCCCGGGCGCGGCCGATCGAAGACCCGTCGCCGCAGGGATTCGGCCGCGGCACACCAGCGGCGTTAGCGGGCACGATGTCGCACCCTGGCAAGCTCTTGATTTCCATGGGAAAAATACTTAACGCTGAAGTCCTGCCCGTGGCTTGACGGGCGGGGACCCTCTAACTATGTTGCCGGCGACTTAAGAGCGGACGGACGGTGACGATCTGACCGGGCAAGGGGGTTGCGATGGCCGACAAGAATGGGCCAGACGGAACCGGAGAAACCGGCCGCGGCAAACAGCGTCAAGCCGACATCCGCGACGACGATCTTGAGCGCCGCCGGCGCGACCTTGAAGCATCGCTTGCGACAAGACGGCCGGACCGGCTCGAGGTGAAAGACGACGCGAAAGCGGGCAGTGCGGCCGGATATGGCCAGGCGCTCAAGCTATCCAGCGAGTTCATCGCCGGGATAGTGGTTGGTGCCGGTCTTGGCTGGATCATCGACCGTGTGGCGGGGACATCGCCATGGGGTCTGATCGTTTTTTTGCTGCTCGGTTTTGGCGCCGGCGTGCTCAATGTCTTGCGCTCCGCGGGACTTATGGCGGAATTCGGACAGGGCGACAAAGCCCGCGATCCGAAAGAATGACTTGAGGCGCCGCTTGCCGGCGCAGTGAACAGGACACTAAAGCCGCGCGCGGCTTTGATGGGGAATTAAAGTGGCTGCTGACAAGGTCGATCCGATCCACCAGTTCCATATCAACAAGCTGATTCCGATCGAGATCGGCGGCTACGACCTGTCGTTCACCAATTCGGCGCTCTTCATGGTCGCGACCGTCGCCGTTGCCTCGGCGTTCCTCTATCTCAGCACCTCGAGCCGCAGCCTCGTTCCCAGCCGTCTCCAGTCGGTCTCGGAAATGGCCTACGAATTCGTCGGCAACATGCTGAGGGACGCAGCCGGAACCCAAGGCATGAAGTTCTTTCCCTTGGTATTTTCGCTGTTCATGTTTGTGCTCGTTGCCAATCTGCTCGGTCTTTTTCCATATTTCTTCACCGTCACCAGCCACATCATCGTCACCTTCGGCCTTGCCGCGCTGGTGATCGGAACCGTCGTCGTCTACGGCTTCATGAAGCATGGCCTTGGTTTCCTGAAACTGTTCGTGCCGCATGGCGTGCCGGTTTACCTGCTGCCGCTGGTGGTGCTGATCGAGGTGATTTCCTTCGTTTCGCGCCCGGTCAGCCTCTCGGTTCGTCTGTTCGCCAACATGCTGGCCGGCCACATCACGCTGAAAGTGTTCTCGGGCTTCGTGGTGAGCTTGAGCGCGCTTGGCACGCTCGGCATTGCCGGATCGGTCCTGCCGCTGGCGATGGCCGTGGCGCTGACGGCGCTGGAACTGCTGGTCGCCTTCCTGCAGGCCTACGTCTTTGCCGTGCTGACCTGCATGTATCTGAACGACGCCCTGCATCCCGGGCACTGACCCAGGTTGACCCAAGAGTTTCCGGCCCTGCTGCCGGGATAGAAATCGCAACGGAATTTTTTAGATCCAAAGGAGTTGAACACATGGAAGCAGAAGCAGCAAAGTTCATCGGCGCCGGCATCGCATGCCTCGGCATGGGTGGCGCCGGTATTGGCCTTGGCAACATCTTCGGCAGCTATCTGGCGGGCGCATTGCGTAACCCGTCGGCCGCGGATGGCCAGTTCGGCCGCCTGATCTTCGGCTTCGCCGTGACTGAAGCGCTGGGCATCTTCTCGCTGCTCATCGCGCTTTTGGCCCTGTTCGGCTGAGCCCCTGTTCGGCTAACATTGGGAATTGGAAGGGCCGGCCGCAAATCGGCGGCAGGCCTGACATCAGGGGATAGTCCATGTTCGTGACATCTGCCTTTGCGCAAGAGTCCGCGCCCACGGTCGAAGGCGGCCATACCGGCACGGAAGGCGATACGCATTCCGGCACCGGTGTGCCTGCCGAGACGCACGGCGTGTTCCCGCCATTCGATCCGGCGACATTCCCGTCGCAGCTTCTGTGGCTGGCGATCACCTTCGGGCTGTTCTACCTGTTCCTGAAGAAGGTGGTGATGCCGCGCGTTGGCGGCATCATCGATGTCCGCAACGACCGCATCACCCAGGATCTCGACCATGCCGCCAGGCTGAAGGGCGAGGCCGATGCCGCCGTTGCCGCCTATGAGCAGGAACTGGCGGAGGCCAAGACCAAAGCCAATGCGATCGGCCAGCAGGCCAACGATGCCGCCAAGGCGGAAGCCGAAGCCGCCCGCAAGAAGGTCGAGGCAGCGCTTGACCAGAAGCTTGGCGAAGCCGAGGCTCGCATTTCGACCATCAAGGCCAATGCCATGAAGGAAGTCGGCACGATCGCCGAGGACACGGCTTCGGCAATCGTCGAGGCGCTTGTCGGCGGCAAGGCCAGCAAGGCCGAGATCGCGGCAGCCGTCAAATCCGTGGCCCGGTGAGGAGCGCATCATGGACGCCACATCACTCGCGACGCTTTGGGCCACCGTTGCCCTCGTCATTTTTCTGGCCATTGCCGTCTACGTCAAGGTGCCTAAGCTGATCGCCAAGGCGCTCGACGCCCGCGCCGAAAAGATCAGCAACGAGCTTGAAGAAGCGCGCCGGCTGCGCGAGGAGGCCCAGCAACTGCTCGGCCAATACCAGCGCAAGCGCAAGGAAGCCGAGCAGGAGGCCGCGGACATCGTCGCCGCCGCCAAGCGCGAGGCCGACATGCTGGCTGCCGAGGCGCACAAGAAGACCGAGGACTATGTCGCCCGGCGCACCGCGCTTGCCGAACAGAAGATCGGTCAGGCGGAGCGCGAGGCGATCGGCGAAGTGCGCGCCAGTGCCGTCGATATCGCCGTCGAAGCCGCCCGCACGCTACTCGCCGCCAAGATTGACGCCAAGGCGGGCGCCGACCTGTTCCAGGCATCGCTTCAGGACGTCAAGTCCAGGCTGAATTAAGCGGGTAATCTCCCCCCTTGAGGGGGAGATGTCGCCGAAGGCGACAGAGGGGGTCGCCTCGGCGTCGCGACGCCCTATCGGACATTGTCGAATGGAATAGGGGCGCGGCGCTTCACGCGCGGCTACCCCCTCTGGCCTGTCGGCCATCTCCCCCTCAAGGGGGGAGATTACCCTCATCGCCGCTTTCGCCAATCTCCACTATTCAGCACGAAGCCGCGACGGTGGTTCGTCGCCCCAATCCAAACTCGAAAAACTCTCTTCGTCCGGCACCTCGGTTCCGCCGAGCCGGAACGGCGCGAAGGACGCGCGGTGCAGTCGCGCCACCGGTCCATGCACCTCGATCGCCGTGCGGTGGCGGACCGTGGCGTAGCCCATATGGAGTTCGAAACCGTAATGCGCGTGATGGCTGCCGCAGCCGCACATCATGCGATCGCGCATCACTTTGGCGACGATCGAGGCGGCGGCGATCGACTGCGAGCGCTGGTCGCCCTTGATCAGCGCTCTGCCTTCGCATGGCAGTCCGGGCGGCACGTCGCGGCCGTCGGCCAGGGCCAGCTTTGGCTGCACCGAGAGCCCGACCAAGGCGCGGCGCATCGCCTCGAGGCTGGCCTTGAGAATATTGCTGCCATCGATGCCTTCCGCGCTGACCGAGGCCATCGACACGGCAAGAGCGGAGCCGAGGATTTTCTGGAACAGCGCCTCGCGCTGCAGGTGGCTGAGGCGCTTGGAATCGTCGAGGCCGTCTGGAATGTTGGCGGGATCGAGCACTACCGCTGCCGCGACGACCGGCCCGGCAAGCGGGCCGCGCCCGGCCTCGTCCATTCCCGCCACCGGCCACAGGCCTTCGGCCATCGCCTTCGTCTCGAAGGAGAAATCGGGTCTCTCAACGATTTCGAAGAGAAGCGGAGAATCAGAACGCGCGCGAGCCATGTTGCGGCGAGGTTCGCATCGGCTCCGATTCTCCGCAAGCCCCTCCGGGTCGGGTGAGGCACCGGACCCGGAAGGCACCGTCTGCAAGCCCGGGGACAGGACAGGCCGGACGGGATTTTCATCTGCCGCCGGTAGCGGCGGCAGACGATGTCTTCAAAGCAGCATCAGTTGCTCGGTTGCCTTGGCTGCGGCGACGAACTGGTCGGTCCTGAGCGACCGCCGCTCGGCGTTGAGGCCAAGCCGTTTGGCGGCGATCTCGAAGCGCCGGCCGATCTGCCAGGCATAGGGGCCGGAGCCTTTCATGCGCTTGCCCCATTCCGAATCGTAATCCTTGCCGTCGCGCATCGAGCGGATCAGCGACATGACGTGACGGTAGCGGTCCGGATAATGACGCAGCAGCCAATCCTTGAAGATCGGCGCGACCTCCAGCGGCAGGCGCAGCAGGACGTAGCCGGCCTCGCGCGCTCCTGCCGCACGTGCCGAATCGAGGATGCGTTCCATCTCCTGATCGGTCAGGCCGGGGATGATAGGAGCGACCATGACCGAGGCCGGAATGCCGGCATCCGAAAGCTGCCTGATCGCCTCCAGCCGCTTGGTCGGCGTCGACGCGCGCGGCTCCATCGTTCTGGCCAGCATACGGTCGAGCGTCGTCACCGACAGCGCCACCTTGGCCAGCCCGCGTTCGGCCATGCGCGACAGAATGTCGATGTCGCGCGTCACCAGCGCGGATTTGGTGACGATGCCGACCGGGTGGCCGCGCGCCTCCAGCACTTCGAGGATCTCGCGCATGATCCGGTACTGCTTCTCGATCGGCTGATACGGATCGGTGTTGGTGCCGATGGCAATGGTGCGCGGCTGGTAGCCGTCCTTCGACAATTCCTTGTCGAGCAGCCGCGCCGCATCCGGCTTGGCGAACAGCTTCGATTCGAAATCCAGTCCCGGCGACAGGCCCATGAAGCTATGCGTCGGCCGCGCGAAGCAATAGACGCAGCCATGTTCGCAGCCGCGATACGGGTTGATCGAGCGGTCGAAGGAAATGTCGGGCGATTCGTTGCGGGTGACGATGGTGCGCGGCTTCTCGACCTGCACCTCGGTCTTGAACGGCGGCAGTTCCTCAAGCGAATTCCAGCCATCGTCGAACACATGCCGGCTGACCGGTTCGAACCGGCCGGACGGGTTGATGCCGGCGGACCGGCCGCGATTGCGCTCCGGACGGATACGGACGCCACTCTGCTCGATCATTGCATTGGCCATCTCGGCTCTTCCGGCCCCGAAGGCAGCAATGTCGGCACGTACGATCTGTTCCATTTTCGCCCTCTCCCAGGGACTGTCGGCTGGCTGTCGAATTGCTCTGTTCATGAAAATAATCCTATTTGGTTTGTGGGAACAAATCAAGAACATTTTTATGGAGCGACGCAAAAACTGGCGCTGCGCCCGGCTTTCCGCTATTCGGCTAACGATGCTCAGCGTTCTCATCCAGACCCTGAATGACGAGGAAAGACTTGCCCGCACGCTCGCTTCGCTGATCGGCGGCGCGGTCGAGGGCGTGGTGCGCGATGTCATCGTCTGCGACACCGGCTCGACCGACCAGACGCACCGCGTTGCCGAACATGCCGGCTGCCTTTATGTGGCGAGCGGCGGCATTGCTGCCGGCATCAGGCAGGCCAAGGGCGACTGGCTGCTGCTGCTGGAGCCGGGCGCGCGGTTGGGCGAGGGCTGGATCGACGAGGTCGTCGCCCACACCGCCAGGCAAACCATGCCGGCGCGATTCTCGCGGGCGCGCGGTAGCCGCGTGCCGTTCCTGTCGCGGGTGCTTTCGGGAAACCGCGCACTGGCCGAAGGGCTGGTGATCAGCAAGCGTCAGGCCGCGGCCTTATCGAAAAACGCCCGCAGCGCCGAAGCCATCGCCCGCGGCCTTGCGACCAAGAGGCTCGACGCCGAGATCTGGGTCGCGCCGGTCAAGTGACTGTCGTCTCTTTCCCGGTAAGCGGGCAAGGGAAGGTCGCGTCCTTTGCCCTCCGAAGGAGCCATGCGGTCGCAACGGATGCATCAAGGACGAAGATAATCAGTAGCGATGGCTGTCATGCTTCCAGGCCACAATCTCCTCGGTCGTGACGGGCTTGGCCCTGGCCCGCGCGGCACGGACTTCTTCGATCAGGGCGTCCAGGTCGTTGGTTTTGGGGATTCGGCTCAGTTTCGCGATCGGATTGTTGCCACGCGAAATGATGACTTCTTCGCCGGCTTCGACCTTGGCCAACAGATTTGACAGGTGCGTCTTGGCCTCTCCGACCTTGACGGTGATGGTCATGGTTCTCTCCTGGCGTCGCGCGACAGCGCCGTCTTCGAGCGGCGTGTGGACAGAACGGCAATCGGGAATTTTAGACGACGGTAGCGCGATTTTTCCGTGTTGGTCCGTGTTGGTCAAGGCTTGATCTTACGACAATTATCCGGAGCGATTGAAGCAAATTGAATCAGCCGACGAACTCCTGCATGCGGTGATGGCCGGACAGGATGGAATCCGCATTGGCGCGATACTCCTAGGCAGAAGCATATGCTTGTCGTCCTGCGGGAAACTCGCGATACTCGGCGAGATTTCGGGGAGATTGCAGATGAATGTATCTGAATTCGTTCGTATCGCCTTGCTGGCAGCCGCTTGCTCAGTGCCGGCGATCGCGGAGGCGCAGGAGTCGTCGCTTTGGTCGGTTTATGAGAACACGCTCAAATCGGCCAAGTACATCGATCTGACCCATGCCTTCGAGCCGGTGCAGCCGGTATGGCCGGGCTTCGCCAACGCCAAGTTCAAGCCGGCTGTCGCCGGGAAGGACATCGAGGGCTACGTTAAGGCCGGCGAAGAGTTCACTTACGACAAGCATGGGTTTGTTGCGAGCGCCTACGAGTTGGCGACGGACCAATATGGCACGCAGCTCGATCCGCCCTCCCACTGGAACCCGCTCGGCGCAACGATCAGCGACCTGCCGGCCACCTATGCCGTGCGGCCGCTCGTCGTCATCGACATCAGCGAGAAGGTGCAGACTGACGAAGGCTATCACCTCCAGGTCGCCGACATCGAGGAGTGGGAAAAGCAGCACGACCGCATACCGGAAGGTTCAGTCGTCTTCGTGCGATCGGATTGGTACAAGAAATGGTCCGATGCCGCCCGCTTCAACCAAAAACCGTTTCCAGGCGTCAGTTTGGACGCACTGAAATTCCTGCACCTGGAGCGGAAGATTCTATTTCATGGTCATGAGCCGCTCGACACCGACACCACGCCCAATCTCGAAGGCGAACACTGGCTGCTTCACAACGATTTCACGCAGGCAGAAGGCGTTGCAAATCTCGACAAGGTGCCAGAGGCCGGTGCGTTGGTCACAATCGGCTTCGCCAAGCCGCTCGGCGGGTCAGGCGGATATGCGCGTTACATCGCGATTGCACCCGCCGACTGGACCGAGGGCGTCTCGGTCACCGAAGCGCCTGGTGCGCCGCTTTCCCGGCAAACCGCGCCGCTCAAGCGCGACGAGAACGGCGTCTTCCGTCCGACGCCCTGATCTGATCACTGGCGATGTCAGTCGGAAGGCCGGGCCATGGCGCGTCCCATTCCACGCGATTTATGGCGCAGGTCGGGACAAAAGGTTCAGACGACCAGCCCCTCCGGCGCTCGCGAAAATGTGACTGTCCCGATGATAGCCATCACAATTGCTGGCGCTATCGTGGCATGAGCGCCAATCCTGCCACGGGAGACAGCCTTGCTCCGCCCGTCCGCCGCTGTTTTGCTGACCCTGGCTTTCTGGCCGTTCGCCGCTTCGGCCCAGGAAGAGCCGCCGCCGTCGAGATGCGTTGCGATCGCTGAAGCGCTGCCGTCGGCCACCTATGCCAGCTTCACAGTGCCAAAGGCGCAGACGTCTCAGCTGGCCCAGGCTTTCGTCGACGGCGACGTTACGATCACCTATGCCGGTCATTCGACCTACGTCATCGAGACACCCGCCGGCGTCAGGATCGCCACTGACTTTTCTGGCGTCTATGGCGCTGACCCGCTGCCGCGCGTCGTGACTATGAACAAGGCCCACCGCACCCACTATTCGGACCATGTCGACCCCGGCATCGAATATGTGCTGCGCGGCTGGAATCCGGACGGCGGTCCGGCGCGCCACGCGCTTGTCGTCGACGATGTCTATATCCGCAACGTGCCGACGGATATCCGCAATGGCGGCGATCTCGGCAAGGACGGCAATTCCATCTTCATTTTCGAAGTGGCTGGACTCTGCATCGGCCATCTCGGCCATCTGCACCACCGGCTGGAGGATGCGCATTACGGCGCCATCGGCCGGCTCGATATCCTTATGGTGCCGATCGACGGCGGCATGACGCTGTCGCTCGACCGGATGACTGAAATCACCGCGCGGCTCTATTCATCAATGATCCTGCCGATGCATCGCCATTCGACCCCGATCAGTGAGTTCACCGGCAGGATGGGCGACGATTTCGCGGTGGAATTCCTCTCCGGCCGATCGCTGACGGTCTCACTGAAGACGCTGCCCGACCGGCCGACGATCATCATCCTCGAAGGTGTCTGATCGCTTCGGCTTGATCCAATCCGCAATGCGTGGCCTCTTGCTAACTTGTCTTGGTGCCGCCGCGCCGCAGATGCTCGTCCAGGCGCGGCATGATCTCGACGAAGTTGCAGGGCATATGCCGGTAGTCGAACTGCGGCTTCAAGATGCCGTCCCAGGCGTCCTTGCAGGCGCCGGGCGAACCCGGCAGAACGAAGACGAAGGTCGCGTTGACGACGCCGCCAGTCGCCCGGCTCTGGATCGTCGACGTGCCGATCTTGTCGTAGGAAATGCGGTGGAACACTTCGGAAAAGCCGTCCATGCGCTTTTCGAAGATCGGCTCCAGCGCCTCCGGCGTTACGTCGCGGCCGGTAAAGCCGGTGCCGCCGGTGGTGATGACGACATCGATTGCTTCGTCCTTCGACCAGCCCAGAACCTTGTCGCGGATTTTCTCGCGGTCGTCGGTGACGATGTCGCGGCCAGCGAGAATATGGCCGGCCTCAACGATGCGGTCGGCCAGCGTCTGGCCGGATTTGTCGTCGGCAGGGCTGCGCGTATCGGAAACGGTCAGCACTGCGATGCGCACGGGAATGAAGGAACGGCTTTCGTCAATCCTGGCCATATGCGTCAGGCTCCGATGTCATGCTTCGCGTCGCGGCGACGAACCAGTCGGGATGGCGGCTGCGGATATCGACGGCGGCGCGCTTGGCGACATTGCCGGTCTCGAACAGCCCAAAACAGGTCGCACCGGAACCGGACATTCGCGCGAACCCCGCTCCGGCCTTGTTGAGCACCGAAAGCGCTTTGCTGATAACCGGTTGGATCGCGCGCGCAACGGGCTCGAGATCGTTGCGGGTGATCTCCAGCCAATTGCGGATGCTGTGGAAGTCGAGGTCGCGCGGCAGCGGCGGCAGACCCTCATTGACGCGATCGGAAAGCGCATTGAACACATCGGCCGTGGAGATGGCAGTGCCAGGATTGACGAGAACCAGCCCGAGCGCGGGAAAGCCCGGCACGGCCGACAATTCGTCACCGACGCCGCTCGCGATCAGCGGCCTTGCCATAAGGCACATCGGAACGTCGGCGCCCAGCGAGAGGCCGACCCGCGCCAGGTCGGCATCGTCGAGGTCCAGTCTCCATATCTCAACCAGCCCGCGTAGCGCCGTTGCGGCGTCGCTCGACCCGCTGCCGACGCCGGATGCGACCGGCAGGTTCTTTTCGAGCCTGATTGCGACCGGCGGCGTATGCCGCGGGCCGGCCTGCTTTCGCAGCGCATCGCGCGCTTTCACGACCAGATTGCTGTCGTCGAGCGGGACTGCGGAGGCATATCGGCCTGACACGAAAAACCCGTCGCTGTCGGCGAGCTCGATGTCAACCCGGTCGCCGAAGCGCGTGAACACCGCCAGGCTCTCGATCGTGTGATAGCCGTCGGCGCGTCTGCCGGTGACGTGCAGCGCGAGATTTATCTTGGCATGCGCATGCAATGCCCGGACCCTATTGCTGGGAGCCACTGTGTCAGTCACGAGAGGGATGATGTCAGTCCTTGGCCAGGCGGTATTCGCCGGTCTTCGGGTCCCTGACCAGCGTGCCCATTGTGCCGTTGGTAGCCTGCTTTTCGGTGCGCCGTATCTTGGCCGTCACGCGCTCGGCTTCCCTGACGAAGGAGCGATAGCCGAAATAGGCGAGCAGGCCGACTGCGATAAAGAAAATGATCTGTGGCATGTCAAACTCCTCCCGCGCAAGGCCGACTGCGGCGCCGGTCGGGCCGGTCAAGCTTTTAAGTTAAACGCTTTCGCCGGTTTTTCAAAGCCCGAAGCGCGCCCATAGCGCGCGCTCTTCCGCCGCATCGATCACGCCGCTTGCGGCAGCAGCGGCGATCTCGGGCGCCGAAAAGCCGCCCCTGCTTGAGCCGAACCAGCCGAAGCGGCCGAACAGGCCGCGCGGCGCCGTGATCAGCTTGAGCTGGGTTTTTGGCCCGAAACGGGCCCTCAGCACGCTGCGCATATCGCCGAGCGCATCGACAAGGCCGAGCTCCAGTCCCTTCTTGCCTGTCCAGAACAGGCCGGTGAACAGGTCCGCGTCGTCCTTGAGCTTGGCCCCGCGCCGGTCCTTGACGAGGTCGATGAAGGTCTCGTGGACCTCGAGCTGCAGCGCCTTCAGCCGCTCGATATCTTCCTTCTTCTCTGGCTTGAACGGATCGAGCACCGCCTTGTTCTGGCCGGCCGTGTGGACGCGGCGCTCGACGCCGATCTTCTTCAACAACTCGGGAAAGCCGAACGAGGCCGACACCACGCCGATCGAACCGACGATAGACGACGGATCGGCAAAGATCTCGTCGCCCGCGACCGCGATCATGTAGCCGCCCGACGCCGCCACGTCCTCGACGAAGACCAGAACCTTTTTGTTCTTCTCGGTCGCCAGGTCGCGGATGCGTCTGAAGATAAGCCGCGACTGCACCGGCGAGCCGCCCGGCGAATTGATGGAAATGGCGACCGCGGGCGCGTCGAAGGAAAACGCCTTCTCGATGGGGCCGGCGGTGGATGCCAGTGACAGGCTCGGCCGGAACGGGCCGCCGCCGGGCATGATGGTGCCGTGCAGCCGGATGACGGGAATGGTGACGATGTCGGAGCGCCAGGATTTCGGCAGCAGGCGGTTCAGGAAGCGTTTCACGGGGTCTCCGGTCAAAATTGGCTTGAAGGCATGTAGGGATTCGCCGGCCAACGGCAATGCCGCGACGCCGGGCCGGCCAAAAAGGGTCAGTCGCCGAACAGCGAAGCCATCCCGTTGTTGATCATCTCGGTCCGCTCCGTGGGGCCGTCACCGGATTGCGCGTGCAGCATCAGCGGCGGGCGGATCGACAGTTTTCCGCGTGCGCCGAGGATTGCCCTGACGACGATGCGGATCGCCGCTGCCTCGGGGCGGGGGTGGACGGCCAGCATCTCGGCGTCGCCGAAGCGGCCTGATAGCGCATCGAGGATAGTGCCGAGCTGATCGGGCCTGGCAATCACGGCAAGACCGCCGCGCGGCCTGACCACGGCAGCTGCGCTTCGGATCCAACTGTCGAACAGCCCGTCCTCCATCACATGCGCCGCCTTCCTGAGCGGGTCGGGCGTGGCGCGATCCTCGGCGGCGTTGAAGGGCGGGTTCATGATGACGAAATCGAAGGAATTGTCGGCAAGCCCAGTGGCGGTTCGCGCCTGGCCCGACAGCGCGACGTCGGCGGCGAGCACCGAGGCGCGGTCGTTAAGATGCGCATTACCGGGGTGGGCAAGCGTCGTTGCGGCGAAGGCCGCCATTTCCGGAGACCGTTCGATGAGCGTGGCCTCGGCATCAGGGCAGCGCGACAGCACGGCCAGGCCTGCGGCACCAGCACCCGCGCCGAAATCGGCAAGGCGCCCGGCGAAGGAGGACGGCACGGCAGCCGCCAGCATCATGGCGTCCATGCCAGCGCGATGGCCTGCCTGTTTCGGCTGCACCAGCCAGAACCGCCCGCGATGGAAAGCATCAACCGTATGGGCCGGCGTGTCCTGGACAAGGGTGGCGCGCGCCGCGGACATTACTTCTGGCGCATCTCGTTGGCGATGCCGGCATCCGTCAGGATGCGCCGCGCCGCATCGGCCTGGTCGGCTTCGACCATGATGCGCCTGGGCAGGATGCCGATCGAACCGTCGAGCACGCTCATGTTCTGGTCGGCGACGAAACAGCCGATGCCGGCATCGCGCATCAGCGATTCGACAAAGGAGATGATCACGGCGTCGTTGGTGCGGATAAGCTCTATCATAGGAAGAAACTCGCAGGTTGCAGCGTCTATGTAAACGTGGGTGGCTTCCGTCGCCACCTCGACCGCGCCAAATCGCCTCTTGCCGTGCCCGTGGGTAGCGCCCTAGAGTCTGCGGCGGTATCGGGGTGCCGTCGTGCGCGTGACATAAGACGGGAGTTTGTCGTGGGTGTCGTTCTCAACATCGAAAACGGAAAGCGGGAAGCCGCCTCCATTAAGGATCTCATCGACCTGACTTCGGCCGATATGGGGCGCGTCAACAAATTGATCCTGTCGAAGGCCGGTTCCGACGTCGAGATGATCCCGGAGATTGCCAACCACCTGATCTCTTCGGGTGGCAAGCGGCTGAGGCCGATGCTGACGCTCGCCTCAGCGCAGATGTTCGGCTATTCCGGCGAGGGCCATGTCAAGCTCGCCACATCAGTCGAGTTCATGCACACCGCCACGCTCCTCCACGACGATGTCGTCGACGAGAGCGGCATGCGGCGCGGCAAGAAGACCGCCCGCATGATCTGGGGCAACCAGGCGAGTGTGCTGGTCGGCGATTTCCTGCTCGGCCAGGCTTTCCGCATGATGGTCGATGTCGGTTCGCTGGAAGCGCTCGACATCCTGTCCAGCGCTGCCTCGATCATTGCCGAGGGCGAGGTGATGCAGCTCGCGGCCGCCAAGAACCTCGAAACCACGGAGGATGAGCATTTCGCGGTGATCAAGGCCAAGACCGCTGCCCTGTTCTCGGCCGCCGCCGAGGTCGGTCCGGTCATCGCCCAGGCGACGCGAAACGATCGCGCGGCGCTGCGCTCCTATGGCATGAATCTCGGCCTTGCCTTCCAGCTGATCGACGATGCGCTGGATTATGGCGGCACCAGCAAGGATCTGGGCAAGAATGTCGGCGACGACTTTCGCGAAGGCAAGGTGACGCTGCCGGTGATCCTCGCCTACCGGCGCGGCACCAAGGCCGAACGCAGCTTCTGGAAGCGCGCCATCGAGGACAATGTCACCGATGACGCCGGGCTGGAAAAGGCGATCGGGTTGATGACCCGCCACGGCGCTATCGCCGACACCATCGGGCGCGCCGGCCATTTCGGCGAGATCGCCCGCGACGCGCTGGCGCCGCTCGAAGCGACGCCGCAGAAATCGGCGCTGCTCGACGTCATCGATTTCTGCATCAGCCGGGTGAACTGAGGCACCCCGCCGGCGGCCGGCACGGCGCCCGCCCGTCATTTTGGTCTTCCCCGATGAACCATTGCGGCGGTGAAATCGTGCACGTTCCGCAGCAGCATGGTGAGGATGTAGGGCAGGGCTCCGTGACCGTCAGTGCGCCCGGCAAACTGTCGAGATCATGAAAATGACCACGCGCTCTTCAGCAGCGCCGCGGAAACTTTCGCCGGCCGCCGCTTACGGATAGCTTACGGCATCGCGGCGCCGGTGCTGCTGCAGGACAGGCCGGCGCGCGTCAGCCCGGCAAAAGCGCGGTCGACGGTCGCAGTTGGGCGCCTTTCCGCGTGGTTTTTAATCGCATTACCCGATTGTGAATTCGGGCCGGGTTGAAGCCTCACCGCAAAAAGGCCATGCTTTGCTTGGAAAAGATCGAGTCTACGGCGATCCCGCTGACGTGGGCATGGCTTTGACTGAAAGGGATACGATGCGGCAAGGATGTGCGCGCTGGCTGACAGGGCTGGTAATTGTGACGGGCATGGCGGTCTCCGGTCTGCCCGCCTACGCCAAAGAGACCACCGCGCCAGTCAATATCACGTCGTTCTCGGGGGCCTATCTTGCCGCGCGGGTCGCCGAAGGCGACAATGATCTCGACAGCGCCATCGCCTACTACAAGCAGGCGCTCGCCTTCGCTCCCGGTGACACCTCGTTGCAGCAAAGCCTGATGCTGTCGCTGATCGCGCAGGGACGCTTCGAAGAATCCCTGGTCTACGCCGACAAGCTCAAGACGGTTCCCGACGTCGAGCGGTTCTCGCGCCTGGCGCTGGCCGTCGGTTCCTTTCACAAGAAGGACTTTTCCAAGGCCGAGTACTGGCTCAAGCTTTCGCTCGAATCCGACCTCGACCGGCTGATCTCCGGCGTCATGACCGGCTGGGCCAAGCAGGGCGCCGGCGACCCCGGCGAGGCCATGGCCTCCATCGACAAGCTGCAGGGCCCGGACTGGTTCGGCCTCTTCAAATCCTTCCATCGCGCGCTGATCGCCGATGCGTCGGGCCTGCCCGAAAATGCGGATGCGATCTACGCCGCCACCTTGCAGGACACCGCAACCGGTAGCGCCGCGCCCGAAACCTGGATGCGCAACGCCCAGGCCTATGCCTCCTTCCTTGCCCGCAAGGGCGACAAGGACAAGGCGCTGTCCGTGCTCGATCAGGCCGAGGCATTTGCACCCGGCAAGGTCGAGATATCAGCGCTTCGCGACAGGATCACCAAGGGCGAGAAGGTCGAACCCTTCGTTGCCGGCCCGTCCGACGGCGCCTCGGAAATTCTGCTCGATCTCGCCACCGCGCTCAATCGCGGCGGCGGCGAGCCGTTCGTCCGCCTGTATCTGCAATATGCCTTGGCACTGAGGCCCGACAGCGACGCGGCCCTCGTCCAACTCGCCGCCGTTTCCGAGCAGTTGAAGGACGGCGAGGGCGCCATCGCCTTCTATCGCCGCATCCCGGCCAGTTCGCCGCTGAAGGCGCTTTCGGAACTGCAGCTCGGCCTCAACCTTGCCGATCTCGACCGCTATGACGAGGCCATCGCCCATCTGAAGGCCCTAGTCGAAGCGCATCCCGGCGACATGCGCGCCTATCAGGCGCTCGGTGGCGTCTATGCCTCGAAGGAGGATTTCCGCTCCGCAGCCGATCTCTATGACAAGGCGGTGGCGGTGCTGAAGACCCCGACCCGCGCCGACTGGAACATTTTCTACCAGCGCGGCATCGCCTATGAGCGGCTGAAGGAGTGGCCGAAGGCCGAGCCGAATTTCCGCAAGGCGCTGGAATTGTTCCCCGACCAGCCGCAGGTTCTGAACTATCTCGGCTATTCCTGGGTGGACATGAACATCAACCTCGAGGAGGGCCTTCAGATGATCCAGAAGGCCGTCGAGCTCAGGCCGAGCGACGGCTACATCGTCGATTCGCTGGGCTGGGCCTATTTCCGCATGGGCAGGTTTGAAGACGCTGTGCGCGAAATGGAGCGTGCCGTGTCGCTGAAGCCGGAGGATCCGGTGCTCAACGATCACCTCGGCGATGCCTATTGGCGCGTCGGCCGCAGGCTGGAAGCCACCTTCCAGTGGAACCAGGCCCGCGACCTGAAGCCGGATCCCGGCGTGCTCGCCGCCTTGCAGCAGAAACTGCTGAAGGGCCTGCCGCCGATCGTATCCAACACGGCGCAGGAAACCCCGAAGGTCAAGCCCGAACCGGCGCCCGCGCCGAAGGGCTGACCCTTTGCCTTGACGCTTGGCGGGCGGCGCTCTAGAGCCTGATCCCGAAAAGTTGCAGACTTTTCGGACAAGATCATGCGGCCTCATCCAGCAGGTGCCGCATTCCGCCGCTCCGTCGAGGCCGCCGTGACAGTTGATATCCCAGCCCATATGCATCCCAGCCGCTCGTTCCAGGGGCTGATCCTGACCTTGCATAACTACTGGGCGGACTATGGCTGCGTCGTTCTCCAACCCTATGACATGGAAGTCGGCGCCGGCACGTTCCACCCGGCGACGACCTTGCGCGCGCTGGGGCCAAAGCGCTGGAACGCGGCCTATGTGCAGCCTTCGCGCCGGCCCAAGGACGGGCGCTACGGCGAGAATCCGAACCGGCTGCAGCACTATTACCAGTACCAGGTGATCCTGAAGCCGAACCCGCCTAATCTGCAGGAACTTTATCTCGGCTCGCTGGCGGCCATCGGCGTCGATCCGCTTCTGCATGACATCCGCTTCGTCGAGGACGACTGGGAAAGCCCGACGCTCGGCGCCTGGGGGCTGGGCTGGGAGTGCTGGTGCGACGGCATGGAAGTGTCGCAGTTCACCTATTTCCAGCAGGTCTGCGGCATCGAATGCGCGCCGGTGGCGGGCGAGCTCACCTACGGGCTGGAGCGGCTGGCCATGTATGTGCAGGGCGTCGACAATGTCTACGACCTCAACTTCAACGGCCGCGACGGCGCCGACAAGGTGACCTATGGCGAGGTCTTCCTGCAGGCCGAGCAGGAATATTCGCGGCACAATTTCGAATTCGCCAACACCGCGATGCTGCTTCGGCACTTCGAGGACGCCGAAGCCGAGTGCAAGGCGCTGCTCGCTGCCGGCGCGCCTTTCTCCCCCCTCGAGGGGGAGATGCCCGCGGAGCGGGCAGAGGGGGTTGCCACAGAAGGCACCGCAAGTAAGGTCCCAGCGACCGCTCCCGGCCAGACTTCGTCCGGCCACCCCCTCAAGGGGGATGCGAACCACCGCCTGGTATTTCCCGCCTACGACCAATGCATCAAGGCCAGCCACGTCTTCAACCTGCTCGACGCGCGCGGCGTGATTTCGGTCACCGAGCGGCAGAGCTACATCTTGCGGGTGCGCAATCTGGCGAAAGCCTGCGGCGAGGCGTTTTTGCTGACGCAGGCGGGTGGTCTGGCGGCTTAGCTCCAGAGGTTGTTTGCGATTTCGACTGAAGCGCTGATTGGCAATACGCCTTGGCCGCTGGAGCCAGCCATTGTCCGCAGCGCTTGTCTAACGCCAGGCATCGTGAACGTGCCATGAGCCTGCGCCGCAAAACAGGCGCTGAGCGCGAGGATCTGCAGGAATGTCGATGCCGTCTTCATAGTCGTTCAGCCAATAGTTCTCTGCCTGAGCGTTGGTCGCTTCAGCGCTGCGTTCGGTTCATGGAGATCTTTGACCCAAGGACGGATGACCCCGCTTCGACCCGACAGGCAGCGGAATATTTTGGCAATCGTCGGCAGATGCGCCGATTGCATGGGGGCCGATTGCATGGGGGCCGATTGGATGGGGGAAGGGTGACAGCGGCCAGCCGAGTTGCTATGCCGCCTGGACCATTTTGCCGCGTGAGCACAATTGATGCCCGACCTGCTTTTAGAACTCCGTTCGGAAGAGATTCCCGCGCGCATGCAGCGCAAGGCGGCGGGCGACCTGAAGAAGATGATGACGGACGGTTTGGTCGAGGCCGGGCTGACCTATGAGGCGGCGCGCGAATATTGGACGCCGCGCCGGCTGGCGCTCGACATTCGCGGCGTGACCGCGCGCTCGAAGGACATAAGCGAGGAGATCAAGGGACCCTCGACCAAGGCGCCCGAACAGGCGGTCCAGGGTTTTCTGCGCAAGGCCGGTCTTTCCTCGATCGCCGAGGCGCATGTCCACGCCGATCCGAAGAAGGGCGACTTCTATGTCGCCCATATTGCGAAGCCGGGCCGGGCGGCGGAAGAAATCATCGCCGAACTGGTGCCGGGCATCATCCGCGACTTTCCTTGGCCGAAATCGATGCGCTGGGGGCCGGCCTCGGCGAAACCGGGATCGTTGCGCTGGGTGCGGCCGCTGCAGTCCATCCTCTGCACCTTCGGCCCGGAGACCGAGGAGCCGGTGGTCGTCGCTTTCGAGATCGACGGCATCCGCTCGGGCAACATCACCTACGGCCATCGTTTTCACGCGCCGGGTGCAATCAGCGTGCGCCGTTTCGACGACTATGCCGCCAAGCTGGAGGCGGCGAAGGTCGTGCTCGACGCCGACCGGCGCAAGCAGATCATCCTTTCCGACGCCAGGAATCTTGCTTTCGCCAACGGGCTCGCCCTTGTCGAGGACGAGGGGCTGCTTGAGGAAGTGTCAGGCCTGGTCGAATGGCCGGTCGTGCTGATGGGCGAGTTCGAGCAGGACTTTCTCGCCATTCCGGCCGAGGTGATCCGGCTGACCATCCGCGCCAACCAGAAGTGTTTTGTGACGCGGCCGCAGGGCGCCGGTGAGGAGCTTTCCAATCGCTTCGTCCTGACCGCCAACATCGAAGCAAGCGACGGCGGCAGGGAGATCGCCCACGGCAATGGCAAGGTGGTGCGCGCCCGCCTCTCCGACGCGCTCTATTTCTGGAAGACCGACCAGAATGACCTGCCTGATCTCGACCAGTTGCAGGCATCGGCAGAAAAGTTCGGGCTCGATCTCAAAAAGCCGCTCGACCAGCGCATGGCCCGCCTCGACCATCTCGGCGTCACCTTCCACGCCAAGCTCGGCACGCAAGGTGAGCGGGTAGAGCGGATCAAGAGGCTGGCCGAAGAACTGGCGCCGCTCGTAGCGAGCGCAATCTCCCCCCTTGAGGGGGAGATGGCCGGCATGCCAGAGGGGGTCGTTGCGCGTGAAACGCCGGCATCCTCTGTCCATAATAGGGCGTCGCGCCAGGACGTGCCGACCCCCTCTGTCGCCTTCGGCGACATCTCCCCCTCAAGGGGGGAGATTACCGCGCTGGCGCGCCGTGCCGCAGTCCTGGCCAAGGCCGATCTCACCACCGAGGTGGTCGGCGAGTTCCCGGAATTGCAGGGCGCCATGGGCCACAAATATGCGCTGCTGCAGGGAGAGCATCCCTCGGTCGCCGCAGCCCTCGAGGACCACTACAAACCGCAGGGCCCGTCCGACCGCGTGCCGACCGATACGGTATCGGTGGCCGTAGCGCTCGCCGACAAGCTCGACATGCTGGTCGGCTTTTGGGCGATCGACGAAAAGCCGACGGGGTCGAAAGACCCCTATGCGCTGAGAAGAGCGGCGCTGGGAGTGATCAGGATTTTGGTCGAGAATCGCGTCCGGCTTGCGCTGACATCTCTCTTCGACCGCGCTTGCCAGATGGCGAACTATCTCGCGTCCGGACGGCCCTTTGGCGCCGATCTCCTCGCCTTCTTCCACGACCGCCTGAAGGTCTATCTCCGCGACCAGGGCGCCCGGCACGATCTGATTGACGCGGTGTTGTCAGCGGGCTCGCGCCTGATCTCCCCCCTTGAGGGGGAGATGTCGCCGAAGGCGACAGAGGGGGTCGCCGACCCACGCGAGACGACCCCCTCTGCCCTGCCGGGCATCTCCCCCTCAAGGGGGGAGATTGGCCAATCGTCCAACGACGATCTCCTGCAAATCGTTCGTCGCGTCCTAGCCCTTGGCACCTTCCTCGACACCGAGGACGGCAGGAACCTGCTTGCCGGCACCAAGCGCGCGGCCAACATTCTGGCCGCCGAGGAGAAGAAGAAAACGACGATCGCCGAACGTGTTGAGCCGGCTCTGTTCCGGGAAGAGGCCGAGAAATCGCTGTTTGCCGCAGTGAATCAGGCCGAGAAGGAAGCCGGCCAAGCGATTCACAACGAAGACTTTTCCGCCGCCATGCTGGCGCTTAGCGCGTTGCGTGAACCGGTTGATTCATTCTTCGAACGCGTTCTTGTGAATGATGAGGACCAGGCCGTGCGCGCCAACCGCCTGGCGTTGCTGGCGCGCATCCGGGCAGCGACCGACCAGGTCGCGGATTTCTCGAAAATCGCCGGCTGAGGCTTGGCAATTTAGGCGAGCGTCGTCCTGGCCGCGAACGGCTATCTGGCCTGGTCGATCTCGGGGATGGGCATTGGTTGCGGTGTTGCGGGCTCAGGCGGGCTGTTCGTTGCGGTAATTTTTTTGTCGGATTTGGTGGCCGCCTCGGGCGCTGCGGCAGCAGTTGCCGCGGCAGGTGCGGTGCTGGGAGCCGGCTTTGCGAAGGGGTCACCGACGATGCCGCCGCGAATGATCATCGGGCTTTGCATGAAATCATGCTTGGGCTTGGGCTGGCTCGGGATCGCAGAAACTTTTTCATAGGTGACATCGGGCACTGGTTCGCCGAGCGCCACGATCGATGGCGTCGAGGAACTCCCAGCGCCCTTCACCGGTTCAGGCGCGCCGAGCCTGATGACGGACGGCGTCGAGGATGGTGCACCGGGAACAACGAAGGATGAAGCCTGTGCTGTGCCCGCCGCCAGAGTGAGGCCAAGCGCCCCCGAGATACGCACCCAGACCATGATAGTTCCCCTTGCCCAACAAGCCGGCACCATAGCGTCCGGAAATTGATGCGGGCTTGCCAGGAAAGCCAGCATTTTAGCGATTGGCAATTCGCTTCCGCCCGGACTTGCCCCGTGAACGTCACCGTACTACGCACCCACATCCGTGAGGTCCCGCATCTGTCAGGTCCCGCTTCTATAAGGTGATGAGAATGGCTGAGATACTTGCCGCCGGCGAGGCGATGGAGCGGGCGCTGGCGCTGCTCGAAGGCGGCGATGTCGTCGCCATTCCGACCGAAACCGTCTACGGGCTGGCCGCCGATGCCACCAATGGCGTTGGCGTGGCGCGCATCTTCGAGGTCAAGGGCCGGCCGCGCTTCAATCCGCTGATCGCCCATGTCGCCGATCTGGCGATGGCTGAGCGCATCGCGCTGTTCGATCCCGTGTCGAAAAGGCTGGCGCAGACATTCTGGCCGGGACCGCTGACGCTGGTGCTGCCGCAGCGGCCCGGCAACGGCATTCATCCGCTGGTCACCGCCGGGCTCGATACGATCGCGCTGCGCATGCCGAAAGGCTTTGGCGGCCAACTGATCGCCAGGCTCGGACGCCCGCTTGCAGCGCCCAGCGCCAATTCCTCAGGCAGGATCAGCGCAACGACGGCCGAGGCAGTGGCCGCCGATCTCGGTCCAAGAATCAAGCTGGTGGTCGATGGCGGCGCGACGTCGGTCGGGCTCGAATCGACAATCGTCAAGATCGAGGGCGGAAAGCTGCGGCTGCTGCGGCCAGGCGGCATTGCCGCCGAGGAGATCGAAGCGGCCGCCGGCGTGACGCTTCTGCGCGGTGCGGCGGGCATCGAGGCGCCGGGCATGCTCGCCTCGCATTACGCGCCTGGTGCTTCGGTGCGGGTCAACGCCGCAAAAGTCGCAAAGGGCGAAGCCTTGCTGGCATTCGGCCCCCGCCGCGCCGAAGGCTGGCAGGGCGCTGCCGCCTTGCGCAACCTGTCAGAGACCGGCGACCTGCGCGAGGCCGCGGCCAACCTCTTTGCTCACATGCAGGATCTCGATCGCAGCGGCGCCAAGACAATCGCCGTCGAGCCGATCCCCTACGACGGGCTGGGCGAGGCGATCAATGACCGGCTTTCGCGCGCCGCCGCCCCTCGTGACAAGATCGATTGAGCACCATAGTTTCCCATCCATGAACGACATCTCAAGGCATATCGACCCCGGCCTCATCGACCGCTTTGCGGCAATCGTCGGCGACAAATATGCGCTTCGCGACCAGCAGGATATCGCGCCTTACCTCACGGAGAGACGCGGCCTGTGGCATGGCCGGACGGCGCTGGTGCTGAGGCCCGGCAGCGTCGACGAGGTGAGCCGCATCATGCAGCTGGCGACCGAGACGGGAACGCCGGTCGTGCCGCAAAGCGGCAACACCGGGCTGGTCGGCGCGCAGGTGCCGGACACGTCCGGCCGCCAGATCGTGCTGTCGCTGTCGCGGCTGAACCGCATCCGCGAGGTCGACGTCCTGTCCAATACGGCCACCGTCGAGGCCGGGGTCATCCTGCAGACGCTGCAGGAAGCGGCCGATGCCGCCGACCGGCTGTTTCCGCTGTCGCTTGCCGCGCAAGGCTCCTGCCAGATCGGCGGCAATCTCTCTTCCAATGCCGGCGGCACCGGCGTTCTCGCTTATGGCAATGCGCGTGAGCTGTGCCTCGGCGTCGAAGTGGTGCTGCCGACCGGCGAGGTGTTCGACGATCTGCGCAAGCTGAAGAAGGACAACACCGGTTACGATCTGAAGAACCTGTTCATCGGCGCGGAAGGCACGCTCGGCGTCATCACCGCCGCCGTGCTCAAGCTTTTCCCAAAGCCCAAGGGGCGCGAGGTGGCCTTTGCCGGCCTGTCGTCACCTGAGGCGGCACTGTCCCTGCTCAGCCTGGCAATGGATCACGCCGGTGCTGCGCTCACTGCTTTCGAGCTGATCGGCCAGAGGCCCTACGATTTTACGCTTCTGCACGCGCCAGGCGTCGTGCGGCCGCTGTCCGGGGATTGGCCATGGTATGTGCTGATGCAGATCTCTTCGGGCCGCTCGGCGCAGGATGCCAGGACCCTCATCGAGGAGGTGCTCTCAGCCGGCCTCGAGCAGGAGATCGTCGGCGATGCAGTGATTGCGGCGAGCATCGCGCAGGGCGATGCCTTCTGGAATTTCCGCGAGCTGCTGCCCGAGGCGCAGAAGCCCGAAGGCGCATCGATCAAGCACGACATCTCTGTGCCGGTGGCGGCCATCCCGCGATTCATCGAAAAGGCGGCCGGCGCCGTTCAATCGGTCAGCCCCGGTGCGCGCGAGGTGTGTTTCGGCCACATGGGCGACGGCAATCTCCACTACAACATCTCGCGGCCGATCGGCGGCGATGACGAAGCGTTTCTCGGGCTCTATCACGCCATGAACAAGGCCGTGCACGATGTCGTGCGCAGCCTTCACGGCTCGATCTCGGCCGAGCACGGCATCGGCCAGTTGAAGCGGGACGAATTGATCGCGACGGCACCGCCGATGGCGATCGAACTGATGCGCAGGGTGAAGACGGCCTTCGACCCGGCCGGCATCATGAATCCCGGTAAGGTTATCTGATCCTTTCGCCGCCTTGTGAATGGTCGCATTCCGATAACCATCCCCTCGAGATCAGCAAAATTTAACCGACTTTCTTAAGCGCCGCGATAAGAAGCACGCGCTAATGTTTCCCCACAACGAGGCTGGAAAAACCGGCCCGGAGAACCGGAAGACCGGCTCTCAGGAGAGACAGGAAAGGCACGATATGAACACTGGACTGAAGCCAGTCTGGGCCGGGCGCAATATGCGCCTCGACCCATTCCGCCTGCCGCAGGTGGTGAGCTACGCGACGCGCGACGACTATGGCGACGTTACCTTCACCATCGACCACCGTGGCGCCGTCATTCGCCGCGTGCTGGAGATGAGCGGCGTGCGTGCGTTCATCGCTCTGCCCGCCAACGCGTTTCGTGGCGTGGCAGCCCGCGCAATGGAGGATCCGGACGGCAATGTCACGGTGACGCTGGAGCTTCTGCACAATGATCCGATGCTGTCGGTGCCACTGCTGGTGGCCGACGATCTCGAGGATGTCGCCGCCGACTGGCGCGCCTGGGCCGATGCCTACCGTCTGCCGATGCTTCTGATCGAATCCGACGGCATCGCCCGCACGCTGGAGGAATCGCTTGGCGCCGCCATCAAGACATTGCCCGCGCAGGACCGCCGCAAGGGTCGACTTTCGACCACGCGTCGTCCGCGCTTCCTCGCTCGCCGCAGGGCCGGCGCCCTCGGCCTCAGGCTGGTGATCGGCGGCCAGGAAATTATTTCGCGCGACGAATAGAGTGAGCGCTTTCCCTTCTCCCACAAGGGGCCCACAAGGGGAGAAGGGAAAAAGGGCGCCTACATCAGCGGCTTCAGCGCCACCCACAACGCGCCGCCGATCAGGCCGAGGAAGATCAGCCAGCCGACCTGGTTGTTCGACCTGAACAAAAGCATGCACTGGTCGGGATCGTCGATATCGAGCACTGCGATTTGCCGCGCCATATGGGCGCCGGCGGCGACCAGCCCGGCCAGCGCCGGTACCGGCGCCTGCGCCGCCGCGAAGGCGACGGCGAAGCAGACCAGCGCTCCGCCATAAAACCCGACGAGCCAGGTCTTGGTGTTGTCGCCGAACAGGCGTGCGGTCGAGCGCACGCCGACGATGGCGTCGTCTTCCTTGTCCTGATGCGCATAGATCGTGTCGTAGCCGATCACCCACAGGATCGAGCCGATACAGAGCATGACGGGCGGGCCATCGAGATCGCCGAACTCGACCGCCCATCCCATCAACGCACCCCAGGAAAAGGCAAGCCCGAGAACCAGTTGCGGCCAATTGGTGAATCGCTTCATGAACGGGTAGATGGCGACGACGGCGAGCGAGCCGATGCCGAGCAGGACGGCAAAGCTGTTGAACTGCAGAAGCACAGCGAATCCAACCAGTGCCTGGATCACGAGAAACGCCCAGGCCTGCCGGCGCGTGACCTTTCCCGCCGGCAGCGGCCGCGAGCGCGTGCGTTCCACCTGGTTGTCGATGTCCTGGTCGACCAGGTCGTTGTAGGTGCAGCCGGCGCCGCGCATGGCGACGGCGCCGATCAGGAACAGCACGAGATACCATGGCGCCGGCAGCAGCGTGAGCAGTGGATCAGCAGGGCGTGGATAGGCACTCGCGGCAAGAGCTGCCGACCACCAGCACGGCCACAGCAGCAACTGCCAGCCGATCGGCCGGTCCCACCGGGCAAGCTGCGCATAGGGCCATGTCAGGCGTGGCAGAATGCGGTAGACCCAGTGGCCGCTCGGCGCATCGGCGACGCGGCCCTGGGCTGCTTTCGACTGGATGGGTTCCATCGTGCTGAAGTGGCAGCAGCGGCGAACGCCGTCAAGCGTCAAGCCAAATGGTCAGGGTGCAAAAATATCGCAGGTGGCGAGCCGGCCTTTCCCCGTTGATGCCCGGCGTTCCCGTGCGCAATTTGTCCCAAACCATCCAAATGTCTTGACCCATCGCCCAGGGCGCAATAGCGCAGTCCTGATCGTGGAATGGCAAGGGACTTGGGCATGCGCGTATTGTTGATCGGCTCCGGCGGCCGCGAACATGCCTTGGCCTGGAAGATCGCGGCCTCGCCGCTGCTGACGAAGCTTTACGCGGCGCCCGGCAACCCGGGCATCGGCGGCGAAGCCGAACTGGTGACGCTCGACATTGCCGATCATGCGGCGGTGGCCCGGTTCTGCACGGAGAAAAAGATCGACCTCGTCGTGGTCGGGCCGGAAGGGCCGCTGGTCGCCGGCATTGCCGACGACCTTCGCGCTGAAAACATTCGCGTCTTCGGCCCGTCCAGGGCGGCGGCGCGGCTGGAAGGCTCCAAGGGTTTCACCAAGGATCTCTGCGCGAAATACGCCATCCCGACCGCCGCCTATGGCCGTTTCGGCGATCTGGCGTCGGCCAGGGCCTATGTCGAAAGGATGGGCGCGCCGATCGTCATCAAGGCCGACGGCCTCGCCGCCGGCAAGGGCGTTACCGTCGCCATTAATTTGGCCGAGGCGCTGGCAGCGCTCGATGCCTGTTTCGACGGGTCCTTCGGACAGGCCGGCGCGGAGGTGGTGGTCGAGGAATTTCTCACCGGCGAGGAGGCGAGCTTCTTTTGCCTGTGCGACGGCGTCACCGCGCTGCCATTCGGCACCGCGCAAGACCACAAGCGCCTCAGTGACGGCGACGTCGGCCCGAACACCGGCGGCATGGGCGCCTATTCGCCGGCCCCGGTGATGACGCCGGAGATGATCGACCGCACCATGCGCGAGATCGTCGAGCCGACCATGCGCGGCATGGCCGAGCTTGGCGCGCCGTTTTCGGGCGTGCTGTTTGCCGGGCTGATGATATCAGACAACGGGCCGAAGCTGATCGAATACAACACCCGTTTCGGCGACCCGGAATGCCAGGTGCTGATGATGCGGCTGAAGGACGATCTCCTGGTCCTGCTCAACGCTGCCGCCGACGGCCAGCTTGCACATACCTCAGTGCGCTGGCGCAACGAGGCGGCGCTCACCGTGGTGATGGCGGCCAAGGGTTACCCCGGCACGCCGGAAAAGGGCTCGGTCATCCGCGGCGTCGAACAGGCCGCGGGCGATGGCGTCGAGATCTTTCATGCCGGCACCGCCATCGACAGCGGCGCGCTGGTCGCCAATGGCGGCCGTGTGCTCGGTGTCACGGCGACCGGCGGCACGGTCGGCGAGGCGCAGCGACAAGCCTACGCCGCGCTCGACCGGATCGATTGGCCGCAAGGTTTTTGCCGCCGCGACATCGGCTGGCAGGCCGTGGCCCGCGAGCAGGCGCGCTGACGTACAAGATTATCCGGGGCAAGATTAGCGGGGGGTACGATCCAACTCGGTCGACGCAGTGCTGACCGGATCGGTGGGCACGGCTTCAACGGCCGATGCGGAGGGCTTTTCCTTTCGCAGCCACCCCAGATAATCGGCGATCCGGCGCGGAAGACGCAGCGCTGTCCCCACGGCAGGCATTTGCAAGCTGCCGCGGAACTTGGCCCAGCCCGCGCTGAACATGGCGACCATTTCGGTGAAGCTCGGCGGCGGCGCCACGGTCGCATAGGTAAGGGTGACATTGCCCGCAAGGCCGGCCGCCCGCGAGAGAGGCAGCGGTATCGAGGCGAGGTAATCCGGCTGCGCGTCGATCAGGCCGCCGAACGGCCATTGCGCGCGCAAGGCGGCGGCATCCATCGGTGCGACATTGACATCGATGTCGTTCGGCGTGCCTGCCACCCGATAGGGGCAGCGGAACCGGCCGCAATTGGCCTTTGCCGAAAACTGCCAGAGTGCGTAGCCTTGCCAGTTGCCCATCGGAAAATGCACGCCGATGTCGGGCTTGTAGCGCGCATACCAGAGCGGCAGCCGCGACAGCAGCCGGTATTTGTACTTGTTGTCGGCGATGTGCTTGGCGGTCTTGCCGTTGGTATAGAGCACCGGAAAACGGCCAATCCGCCGATGCACATGGCGCACGAATTCCTCTGCATCCTCGAGCGACATCCATTTCGTCGGGTCGTCTTCCTCGATGTCGAGGGCAAGCAGGTCGTCCGGACCAGGTTTCGCGAAATTGATGAAATTATTGGCCTGTCCCACCGGGTTGCCGGGTCGGGCGAGGTGATAAGCGCCCCATTTCAGGCCGAGCGCCTTGGCCACCACCTTGCGCGTCTGAAACAGTTCCTGTGCCACCGCATGGCGCTTCCACAGCGCCTTGCAGAGCCGCGTCGCGGTCTCGTCGCCGAAACAGAAATACGCTGGCGGCATCCCGTCGGACGCCTTGTTGATGAAGCCGACGATGCGCTTGTCGGTGGAAAGCTCGGTCCAATCGATGGGATTGTATTCGTAGGCGTCGATCACCAGCGCCCGGTCGGTATTCTTCCAGGGCTCGGAGAAGTCCGAGGCTTGTGCCGGCGCCAACGCCATTGTCATCGCGGTCGCGACGAGGAGTCCTGGGCGGCGAAGAGGGTGCGCCGGCGGCTTCAAACAGCAGATCCTTGCTGGCCAAAGCCTGATCCTGAACCGCCATGGTTAAGGAAATGCTTTCGGCGGCCCGCGGCGACCGCCGCAATCGTGCCGGGGATGGCTTTGCTGGTCATCAACGCAGGGCGAGAGGGTGGAACGGGTCGGGCGCCGGCGCTTGCGGCAGCGTTCCCTCAGCCTTGCGCTTGCGGTGATGGGCCAGCGAGCATTGCGGCGAACACAGAATGCCGCGATCCGACCAATAGGCGGCGCCGTCGTCGATCTTGCCCCGATGGTGCCAAAAACCTGCCGCTCGATAGGGCAGGCCGCACTCGATGCAGCGATAAGCGTCAGGTCTGGCGAGCACGGGCGGTCCAATCCAGTTGATCCGTCGCCGGTCGATCTGCCCGGCTTTTGCCGAATTTAACCTGTGCTGCAGCAATTGCAAAATCTGCGTGACAAAATTTGACGTTTACGTAAAAAGAAGGCGGGGGAGGCGACCCAAAAGCGGATGGTCTTGTGCCGGCACGGATCTTAAGTTGACATGCCGGACGGAGGAGGAGCGAGCGCCATGTACCGGGCACCAGTCGAGGACATCGCCTTCACGCTGAAGCATGTGGCCGGCTTGAAGCCGGCGCTTGACGCCGGCACCTTTGGCGACCTAGGCGAAGACCTCGTCGACGCCATTCTGGCGGAAGCCGGCCGCTTTGCCAGCGAAGAGGTCGCGCCGCTCTACAAGATCGGCGATGAACAAGGCGCGGTGCTGAGCGGCGCTGCCGTCACCATGCCGCCCGGCTGGAAGGAACTTTATCGCCGCTGGATCGACGGCGGCTGGAACGCGCTGTCAGCGCCGGAGGAGTTCGGCGGCCAGGCGCTGCCGACGATGCTGGGCGTCGCCGCGCTCGAAATGTGGAACTCCGCCGCCATGGCCTTCGGTATCGGCCCGACGCTGACAATGGGCGCGGTCGAAGCGCTCGACAAGCATGCCTCACCGGCGCTGAAAGTCAAATTCCTGGAAAAACTCGTCTCAGGCGAATGGATGGGCACGATGAACCTGACCGAACCGCAGGCGGGCTCGGATCTGAATGCCTTGCGCGCCCGCGCCGAGCCGGCCGGCGACGGCACCTACCGCATCTTCGGCCAGAAGATTTTCATCACCTATGGCGAGCACGATTTCACCGACAACATCATCCATCTGGTGCTGGCGCGGCTGCCGGACGCGCCGGCCGGCACGCGCGGCCTCTCGCTGTTTCTGGTGCCGAAATTCCTGGTCGGCGACGATGGCGCGCTTGGCGCACGCAACGACGTCTTCTGCTCCGGGCTGGAGCACAAATTGGGCATCCACGCCTCGCCGACCTGCACCATGATCTATGGCGACGGTTTCGAAGGGATCACCCCCGGCGCGAACGGCTGGCTCATCGGCGAGGAAAACAAGGGCCTCGCCTGCATGTTCACCATGATGAACAATGCCCGGCTCGCCGTCGGCATGCAGGGCGTTGCGGTCGCCGAAACGGCCACGCAGAAGGCGCTCGCCTACGCCAATGACCGCCGGCAAGGCAAGGCCGCGAGCTATAACGGCAACGGCATGGCGCCGATCGTCCATCACCCCGACGTGCAGCGCAATCTCCTGACCATGAAGGCGCTGACCCAGATTGCGCGCGCCATCAGCTATTCTTGCGCGCACGCCATTGACCACGCGCGCGTATCCGTCGGCGATGAAGCCATCCATTGGCAGGAGCGCGCCAATCTGCTGACACCGCTGGCCAAGGCCTTTTCCACCGATGTCGGCGTCGAGGTCGCCTCGCTCGGGCTGCAGGTGCATGGCGGCATGGGATACATCGAGGAGACGGGTGCGGCAGCACTTTATCGCGACGCGCGCATCGCGCCGATCTACGAAGGCACCAATGGCATCCAGGCGATAGACCTGGTGGCGCGCAAGCTGCCGCTTGGCGGCGGCGAGCATGTGCATAATTACATCGCCGAACTGAAGGCCGTCGCCAATCAAGCGCGGACCTCGAACCTTCAAGGTTTTGGCCGCACCGCCGATGGCCTCGACCAGGCGCTCGACGATCTCAGCCAGGCGACGCGATTCCTGCAAGGGCTGCTCGCCGACGGCCGCTCGGACGCGGCGCTGGCCGGCGCGACGCCTTATCTGAGGCTGATCTCGTTGGCGGCGGGCGGCGCCTATCTGGCGCGCGGCGCGCTTGCCGACCAAAGCCGCATCGCCGTTTGCCGCTTCTTCGCCGAAAACCTGCTTGGCGAGGCGGGCGCGCTGAAGGAGCGTGTCATCGGCGGCGCCGACAGCCTTGCCGCTGCCGGCCAGACACTGATTTCTGCCTGACAGCCACCAGGTCGACGTTTCACGACGTTCACAAAGGATCACCCGTGACAGACCACATCCTCGTCGAGCGCCAGGGCGCCATCCAGATCATCCGCATGAACCGACCGGACAAGAAGAACGCCTTGACGCGGGCCATGTATGCGAAAATGTCCAAAGCCCTTGCCGAGGGCGATGCCGATCCGGCGATCCGCGTCCATGTCTTCCTCGGTGTTCCAGGCGCCTTCTCGTCCGGCAACGACCTTGCCGATTTCATGGTCGTCGCCACCGGCGGCGAGGGCGGCACCGAAGTCTGGGATTTCCTGATGGCGCTGGCGAGGACGGAAAAGCCGATGATCTCCGGCGTCGACGGCATCGCGGTCGGCATCGGCACCACGCTCAACCTGCACTGCGACCTGACCTTCGCCACGCCGCGCACACTATTCCGCACGCCCTTCGTCGATCTCGGACTGGTCCCCGAGGCCGGGTCGAGCCTGCTTGCGCCGCAGATTCTCGGCCGGCAAGGCGCCTTCGCGCTGCTTGGTTTGGGCGAAGGTTTTTCGGCCGAGCGGGCGAAAGCGGCCGGACTGATCTACGCGGTGGTCGAGGAGAACGAACTCGAATCCGCCGTGCTTGCCGCCGCAAGCCAGATCGCGGCCAAGCCACCGCAGGCGCTGAAGATCGCGCGTGACCTGATGCGCGGCTCGCGTGAAGACCTCGTTGACCGCATCAGCCAGGAAAGCGAGCATTTCCGCGCGCGGCTCAAGTCCGAGGAGGCCCGCGCCGCCTTGATGGCCTTCATGACCAGGAAGAAGGGATAGCTGGGCTATTAGCTCGCGTGAAGATCTTGTCGCCCGCATCGACCAGGAAAGCGATCATTTCCGCGACTTGACGTATTTTCCGACAACAGCGGCTATATCACGGCCATTGGCAAAATCGCCGCGCTTGGCTTCGGCCAACCCGGCCTCTATCTCGGCGAGTTGCCATTCCTCACGGGCTACGAAGTCCTCAATGGCCTGCGCGGCCATATAGGAGCGCGAGCGGTCGACCTTTTCGGCAAGCTGGTCATGCCTGGTTGCAGTTTCGTCCGGGACGCGCACGGTAAAAGCCGCCATGAAAATAACCCTCATTTGCGGCTCACCATAATTATTGGTGAACCAGGGTGGTTCGGCAGGGATTGCCCAGGCTCCTTTGGTGAAGCCGCTAACGGACCACCCATCAGGGATAAAGCCTTGTTTTGTCCCAGCCGCCCTCAGCGTTGCGCGAGAAAACAATGCGGTCGTGCAGCCGGAATGGCCGGTCGTGCCAGAACTCGATGGTCTGCGGCACGATGCGGAAACCCGACCAGTGTTTGGGTCGTGGGATCTCGCCGATCGCATGGCGCGCCGTGTATTCGGCAACGGCTTTTTCCAGTGCGAAACGGCTCTCCAGCGGCCGCGACTGTTTCGACGCCCATGCCCCGATGCGGCTGCCGCGCGGACGCGTCGCGTAGTACGCGTCCGCCTCCACATCGGTTACGATCTCCACCGGGCCCCGTGCACGCACCTGCCGGCGCAGCGATTTCCAGTGAAAGCACATCGCCGCCTTCATGCTGCCAAGAATCTCGCGGCCTTTGGCGCTCTCGAAATTCGTATAGAACACAAATCCGCTTTCATCGAACCCCTTGAGCAGCACCATCCGCACATTCGGCATGCCCTCGGCATCGACGGTCGCCAGCGCCACGCTGTTGGGATCGTTGATCTCGCTCTTCGTCGCGTCGTCGAGCCATGCGGCAAACAGGCGGAATGGCTCGGCAGCCTCGGCAAAGTCACCGCTTGTTAACTCAGTTTCGCTCATAGTTTTTCCAAATTCTATTGCCGGCCGGGGGAGATTGCCGATTGTCGCGCATCGCGCAACTTTTTGACAGCAGGCAATGGAGCCTTATTGCTTCGGCCAACGCGCAGGTTGCGGTCAAGGCCGCCGCGATTGTGCTGGTCGCCTTGCTGCTTGCCGCCTGCGGTGCCGGCGGCTTCAGTTTGGAGCAGGCGGAGGTCGACCGTACGATCCTGACCAGCAGCACGCCTGCCTCTGCCTTGCCGATCGACCAGGATCGCGCCTCGGACCAGGCGACGATCCGCAACGCGGTGTCTTCAGCCGATATCCAGGAACTTGGCGGGCAGGCCGTTCCCTGGGCGAATTCCGATACCGGTTCGCGCGGCTCGATCACCGAACTGGCGGAGTCCAGGGACAACGGCCAGCTTTGCCGCCGCTTCACCGCCTCCCGCGAAAGCTTCGACGGCGTAGCCCTGTTCAAGGGCGAGGCGTGCCTGGCCGGCGCCGGCGCCTGGCGGATGCAGGACTTCAAAGCGCTCTGATTTTCCGCCATCATATGACCGCGCTACTGGAATTTCTTCCTATGCGAGCGCATATAGATGGCAATCGTGGACTCACTCCTTCTCCAGGACAGGAAGCATGCGCGACCCCTATGAGGTGCTGGGCGTTGCCAAGAACGCATCGGCCAAGGATATAAAATCGGCATACCGCAAACTCGCCAAGGAGTATCATCCGGACCAGAATCCGGATCCCAAGGCGAAGGAGCGGTTTGCCGCGGCCAACCAGGCTTACGAGATTGTCGGCGACGAGAAGAACCGTGCGGCTTTCGATCGCGGCGAGATCGATGCCGAGGGAAAGCCGCGCTTTCAAGGCTTCGAGGGCGCCGCCGGCGGCGCCGATCCGTTCGCCGGTTTTCGCCGGCAGCAAGGGCCGGGCGGCTCGCGTTTCGAGTTTCGCTCAGGCCGTCCGAGCGGCGATCCGTTCGACGGCAGCAGCGACATCTTCAGCCAGATTTTCGGCGAGACCTTCTCTCGCGGCGCCGGCATGGGCGCCGGCCGGCAGGCGCCGTCCGGAGCCGACCTGAACGTGACACTCGACATCACCATCGAAGAAGCGGCGACTGCGGAGAAGGTAACGGCGATGTTCCCCGACGGGCGCAAGGTCGCCGTCAAGCTGCCAGCCTATGTCGAGGATGGCCAGACCATCCGGCTGAAAGGCCAAGGCGAGCAAGGGCCGGGGCAACCGGGCGACGCGCTGGTCAAGATCCGCTTCCGGCGGCATCCGCGCTACCGTGTCGAAGGTCGCGACCTCCACGCCGACCTGCCGGTTGCGCTGCCGGATGCCGTGCTGGGTGCCAAGGTGGCGGTCGAAACGCCGACCGGCAAGGTTGCAGTCAATATTCCCGCCTGGTCGAGCTCGGACAAGGTTCTGCGGCTGAAGGGCAGGGGCCTGCCGGAAAAAGTCGGGGGTCATGGCGATCTCTATGCGCATGTGCGGCTGATGCTGCCTGAGGGTGGCGACAGCGATCTCGAAGCGTTGATGCGCAACCGCAAACGCTAGCTTGGCGCGTCAAAGGCGCGCTGCGCCGCAAGCGCTCCTGTCTCTCACCTGTCCGTTTTGATCGATTGCAGGGCTCAGCCGCATTCCGCGACATCGCTCGATGGCCGCCCGGAACATGGCCGGCTCGCGCCAGGCGGGCCAGTCGCTCGTCGCCGAGAACGTTTTCTTTTCTGCGGGCGGAATAAACCCGCGGCCGCACCGTTTCCAGATTGGTTGACTAACGAAATTGTCGGTCAAACGAATAGCAACGAAGGAGCGCGTCGGATTGCTGGGTCATGCGTTATCGAGTTTTGAAAGTGCGTTCGGAGAAATCCGAGCGATGTATCGAAACGACAGGCTCAGCAGGGTTTTCGCGCTGATCGTGATATGCCTGAATATCTTCGTCATCACCGTTCCATTCGCGATCGAGGCGATTCGATCTGTCGGAATTTCACGCTACGACCTGCCTGCGCGTCTCAACATCAGCAGGGATGGATCGCTGCCCGAGATGTTCAACTACGGGCAGGCCGCGCTTTGCGCCCTGTTTCTGTTCGGCGTCTGGCTTCGAACCAGGGAGCATATGTTTCTTGCCTGGTCGCTGATTTTCAGTTTTGTGACGCTCGACGACGCCGCCCGTTTCCATGAGCGCGGCGGCCTGCTGCTGGCAGCGACATTCGACTTGGTTTCGCTGCCGGGCATGCGGGCTCGCGACACCGGCGAAATCATCACCTGGTCGATGGTCGCGCTCGGCCTGCTGGCGCCGCTGTTGTGGTCATCCCACCAAAGCAGGCCGAGGCAACAAGGCCTCGGATCGGTGTTTTTGCTGCTGTTCGCGTGTCTTGTGGGCTTTGCCGTAGTGGTGGACATGCTGCATTTCCTGACGGGCTCGAAGCTCGTTGGCTACGCGGAAGACGGCGGCGAGATGCTGTCGATTGCCGTCGCCTGTTGCTGTGCGTTCATCCTCTATCGCGGGCTGGGACGTGATGCGGATCTTCAGGCATTGGATCCGAGCCTGCCGTTCTCGAAGCGGACATAACATAACCGAATTGCTGAAACGGCCGCGCGAACAGGAGGAATAAGTTTGGCTCCGAGCCGTTATCCCCCCGGGGAACAATCCTGGAGGAGCCAATGCTGTCGCTTCCGTCCGTTCCAACACGTAGGTTCTGGCGTCGTTCAGAACACCAGGCGGTGAAGCCGAAGCCTGCTATGCCGGCGAAACCTTGCCGCTGGCGCACTCGCCCCGCCACTGATGGTCTTCCTGTGCGGCGCTTCGCCAGCGGCCAACGCGGTCGTGCCGGGCACCGACGCCAATGTCGTCACAGCAATCGACGTATCGGACTCGATCGGCCGATATGAGGAATGGCTCCAGCAAACCGGGCTCGTGCGGGCGCTCGTCCACCCCGCCTTCCTGCGCGCCGCCACCGCCGGCCCGCGGCGTCGGATCGGGTTCGCCGTATTCATATGGTCAAGCGAAGGCAAGTTCGACCTGTTGGTGCCCTGGACCGTCATCGGCTCGGCCGAGGACGCCGCGCGCGTGTCTCAGGCGCTCGCTTCGGTGACGCTCATCGACCGAACCCATTACGGAGGCGGCGATATGGAGCAAGACGCCGACGCTGATCCCGCGGCGATGCACGATCGTCTGACAGACATGTCGGAGGCGATCGCCTTTGCTTCGCTCCTGTTGACCCTTGCGCCAGCGCCGCGTCTCGCGAGGATTCTGTTCCGCCCGCGAAATTGTCGGTTCCGTTGGCGCAGATGTTCATGACCGCGCGCTCTGCCGCGTGCGGCGACGACGGCTTCACGATCAACGGATTGGTCCTGGGGCAGGATGCGGAACTTGCGCAATACTTCCGCTCCAGCGTCATCGGCGGTCCCGGAGCGTTCGCCATGGACATCTCGGATGCGAAAGATGCCGGTGAATTCATGACGAGGAAACTTGTTCGCGACCTGTTGGCCTCCGCGCCGGCAGATGCGCCTCGTTTTAGGATCGAGTGACCGCTTCGATGCACAACTACGCTTGCAGAACTGCTGCATGGCATGGCGTGCCGTCTTTTCGTCAATTCTCGCTTGAGCACGCCACAAGCGCTTCGCCCAGGCAATCGATACTCCAGGTCGGAAGGTCAGCCGGGCGGGCACTGTTCGTTTTGAGCGCTTGAAGGGGCTCTGTGCCTGTGCGATAGCCACTTCACGAAGCAGCAAATCTTGCGGAGAGCGCTCACATGGCGGGTGGACAAGGCATTATGGCCGGCAAGCGCGGGCTTGTCCTGGGCGTCGCGAACAATCGGTCGATCGCCTATGGCATCGCCAAGGCCTGCGTCGACCATGGCGCCGAGATCGCGCTGACCTATCAGGGCGAGGCGTTCAAGAAGCGCGTCGAGCCGCTGGCGGCGGAACTCAACGCCCATGTCGCCGGCCATTGCGATGTGACCGATCCGACAACGCTCGATGCGGTCTTCGACGACATCGCCAAGCATTGGGGCAAGCTCGATTTCCTCGTCCACGCCATCGCCTTTTCCGACAAGGACGAGCTGACAGGCCGCTATGTCGAGACGACGCGCGACAATTTCCTGCGCACCATGGACATTTCGGTGTTTTCCTTCACCACCATCGCCAAGCGCGCCGAGGCGCTGATGACCGATGGCGGCTCGCTGCTGACGTTGACTTATTACGGTGCGGAAAAAGTGATGCCGCACTACAATGTCATGGGTGTTGCCAAGGCAGCGCTCGAAGCCAGCGTGCGCTATCTGGCCGTCGACCTCGGCGCCAAGAAAATCCGCGTCAACGCCATCTCCGCCGGTCCGATCAAGACCCTGGCAGCCTCCGGCATCGGCGATTTTCGCTACATATTGAAGTGGAACGAATACAATTCGCCGCTAAAGCAGACGGTGACGCAAGAGGAGGTCGGCGATTCAGCGGTCTATTTCCTTTCAAACCTTTCACGCGGCGTCACCGGCGAGATCCACCATGTCGATTCCGGCTACCATGTCGTCGGCATGAAGGCGGTCGACGCGCCTGATATTTCGACCGTCAAGGAATAGACCCGCCTCGAATATACCCTCCCGCCTGCTCTCGACCGCTCTCCGGATGACCTAATGTATCCGCTCGTCTACATCGCGCGCCATGGCCAGACGGTGTGGAACGCCGAGGCCCGGCTGCAAGGACAGGCCGATACCGATCTCAACCCGCTCGGCCGCGAGCAGGCGACCGGCAATGGCCGTCGACTGGCCGAATTCGTTCATAACCCCGAAGATTTCGATTTTGTCGCCAGCCCGATGCGGCGAACGCGTGAGACCATGGAACGCATTCGCATGGCGATGGGGCTCGATCCCCAAGCTTACCGCACCGATCCCCGCCTTGTCGAAATGAGTTTCGGCGACTGGCAGGGTTTCACCTTTCCCGAACTCGAGGCCCGGCAGATCGGCTCGGCCAGGGAGAGGCGCCTCGACAAGTGGAATTTCCTGCCGCCAGGCGAGGGCGCCGAAAGCTATCAAATGCTGCTCGAACGGGTAAAGCCGTGGTTCGACGCGCTGGACCGCCAGACGGTCTGCGTGACCCATGGCGGCGTCGTGCGCGCCCTGTTCCGCATGGTGCTGGGAATGCCCGAGAAAGAAGCCGCAAGGCTGCATGTGCCGCACGATCGCTTGCTCAGGCTGGAGGGCCGACGCCTGGAGTGGCTCTGAGGCGAGCGGGCTGACCCCTGCCGAGGCGAGACTGGCTTGCCGGGTTTCATCGGACACAGAGTTGAATGCCGTCGCGGATGAGTTGGGTTCACTAACGAAACTGCCAGGAATCAGCTGAAAGCCGTCTTCGCCAAATCCGAGACCCATCGCCAGCCGGAGCTGGTCGCGTTAAATAGCCAGCACCGCCCAAAATGAATGACCGCACGTCGCACTGCTAAAGCTTTGGCGTGGTGAGCACACGGGCCTGTGCAAGGCCGACGCTATGTTGAACCGCTGCGATTCCGACGTCAAACCACTTGCCGGGCAGTGCGAAAATTCAACGGCGCTCGGTTGCGCCGTCGCGTCAAGCTTTGCGCGCCCGCGGCGTCTGGCCGCCATTTCGCTAAACAGCCAATCGCGGAATCACGCCCAAGGCATTGCTGCAAATGCTGGGCGATCCCGACAAGGAGAAGGCCAAGCGGGTTCTTCAGGCAATGTACAAGATGAGGAAGATCATCATCGCGGACCTCAAGCGCGGCTACCGGGGCTGACAACCCACGCCACCTCGGCCGTCACCTGCGAGGGAGTGACCGGCATCCTGGTTCGCGAGCTCGCGCCGCGCGACGAGATCGTGCTGGCGAATGCCATCCTGATCTCAATGAACAATTCGCTGCGCCGGCTCAGCACCGATCATGTCGATCTTATCAGATTCATTGCAGGGACCGGATACGCCCGTCGAGAAGACCCTACGCGGCGAAGGCTGGCTACGCTCGCTATCTCGGCGCTTCTTCGATGTCCGCATGGCACTTTGCCAAGTCAGCCGAAGAGGCTCTATTCGGCTGAATCGCTATCCGGCAATTGCATGTCGGTGATGATGTTCTCGCCGTTTGTCTCGTCGTAGGCGATCACGATGTCCATGCCGGGTTTCAGCGCTTCGAGATCGGTTTCGGCGTTCAACTTGTAGGATTTGCCGTCGTCGAGTGTCAGCGTCAACGTCTCCTTGTCGATCTCTTTGATCAGGCCTTCGGTTTGGCCGGCAAAGGCTGCGGTGGAAATCAGCAACATGGCGGCAACGGCGCCGATCGGGATACGCATCATCGTCCTCTTATCATTGCGCCGGCTCGGTGGCGGCGGGTGTTCAACAGACGGTGTTCAACAGACGGGTCGAGGGAAGCAGAAACCAACCGAATGTGTCAAAACTAAATCCCGCCAGATCACAGTTTGACCACTGCGGAAAACGCCAATAGAACGCAGCTACAGCGCCGCGCGTCCTGACGCAGAAACGACGCTGTGGCACTTTTGATTTTGCGCATGATCCTTCCCGAAAATCGCTCCGGTTTTCGGGGTCATACGCTAACCCGGCTTTATGTCGGCAGGGCTGGTTTTCATGTCTCACAATACGTTTGGCCATCTTTTCCGCGTCACCACCTGGGGCGAAAGCCATGGCCCAGCGCTCGGCTGCGTGGTCGACGGCTGTCCGCCCGGCATCCGCTTCACGCGCGCCGAGGTCCAAGCCGAACTCGACAAGCGCCGCCCGGGTCAATCGCGTTTTGTGACGCAGCGTCGCGAACCCGACGAGGTCAAGATCCTGTCCGGCTTCATCCTGGATGACGACGGCGAGACCATGATCACCACCGGCACGCCGGTGTCGATGGTGATCGAGAACGTCGACCAGCGCTCCAAGGACTATGGCGAGATCGCCCGCCAATACCGGCCGGGTCATGCCGATTATACCTACGACACCAAATACGGCCTGCGCGATTATCGCGGTGGCGGCCGTTCTTCGGCCCGCGAGACGGCGGCGCGGGTGGCGGCCGGAGCCTTGGCCCGCAAGGTCGTGCCCGGCATGACCGTGCGCGGCGCACTGGTGTCGATGGGGGCAAAATCGATCGACCGCGCCAACTGGAACTGGAATTTCGTTGGCGACGCCGAAAATCCATTCTTTACGCCTGATCCGGCATCGGTCGCCGTCTTCACCGCGTATCTTGACGGCATCCGCAAGGCGGGTTCCTCGGTCGGCGCGGTAATTGAGATCGTCGCCGACGGCGTTCCGGCAGGCCTGGGCGCGCCGATCTACGCCAAGCTCGACCAGGACATTGCCTCGGGCTTGATGTCGATCAATGCCGTCAAGGGTGTCGAGATCGGCAACGGCTTCGAGGCCGCCCGCATCACCGGCGAAGAAAATGCCGACGAGATGCGTATCGGCAATGACGGCAAGCCGGTCTTCCTGTCCAACAATGCCGGCGGCATCCTCGGCGGCATCTCGACCGGCCAGGCGATCGTCGCGCGCTTCGCCGTCAAGCCGACCTCCTCGATCCTGACCCCGCGAAAGTCGATCGACAAGGACGGCAACGACGTCGAGATCATGACCAAGGGCCGGCACGATCCGTGCGTCGGCATCCGCGCCGTGCCGATCGGCGAGGCTATGGTTGCCTGCGCGATCGCCGATCACTATCTGCGTCATCGGGGACAGACGGGGAGGGGAGTAGGGGAGTAAGGCAGTAGGGGAGTATGTTATGCAGCTCCCGCGACCGCATTTTCCTTTTCCCTACTCCCTTACTCCCCTATTCTCCTACTCCCGCGAGCAAAGCGAGCACTTATGCCTTACGACCAGAAGAAGATCGTCGAAGCCCTGCGCGCCTTCGAACGCGGCGAGATTGTCGTCGTCATGGACGATGACGGGCGCGAGAACGAGGGCGACCTGATCGTCGCCGCCGTCCATTGCACGCCGGAAAAGATGGCGTTCATCGTCCGCAACACCTCTGGTATCGTGTGCACGCCGATGCCGCGCGACGAGGCCAAGCGCCTCAACCTGTCGCCGATGGTCGCCGACAACGACTCGGCCCACACCACCGCCTTCACCGTCAGCGTCGATTTCAAGCACGGCACCACGACCGGCATTTCGGCTGACGACCGCACATTGACCGTGCGCAATCTTGCCAACGGCAATGTCGGCGCCTCCGATTTCGTCCGCCCCGGCCACATCTTTCCGCTGATTGCGCGCGAAGGCGGTGTGCTGATGCGTTCGGGCCATACCGAAGCCGCAGTCGATTTGTGCAAGCTTGCCGGCCTGCCGCCGGTCGGTGTCATTTCCGAGCTGGTCAATGATGACGGCACCGTGATGCGCGGCCCGCAGGTGCAGGCCTTCGCCGAAAAGAACGGTTTGAAGCAGGTTTCGGTCGCCGACCTCATCGCCTATCGCCAGCGTAAGGAAACGCTGGTCGAGCGTGTCGCCTGTTCGGAGATCGACACGCCCGGCGGCAAGGCGCAGGTCTTCACCTACACGCTGCCCTGGGACTCGATGCACCATGTGGCGATCGTCTTCGGCGACATCCGCGACGGCGAGGAGGTGCCGGTGCGACTGCATTCCGAGGATGTCGTGACTGACGTCTTCGGCACCAGCCACAGGCTGGACGGCATCATGAAATCGATGGGCGAGCGCCGGCGTGGCGTCATCGTTTATCTGCGCGAAGGTTCCGTCGGCGTCGCCCATCAGGAGCGCAACCGGCCGGCCGCCGGCGACCGCGAGGACCATGAAGAGGCGCGCCGCCGCGAAAACGAATGGCGCGAGATCGGCCTGGGCGCGCAAATCTTGAAGGATCTGGGCATTTCCTCGATCAACCTGATCGCCTCGCGCGAACGCCACTATGTCGGCCTCGAAGGTTTCGGCATCCACATCGCCAACACCGAGATTCTCTAGGGCTGGCTTAGCGGATCGCCGGCACGCGTCCGGTCCGGCTTGGGACCGGACGCATGGAGACTATTCGGCAGGAACCGCGACCGCGTCGCACGTGGCGGTGCCGCAATCCGCCGTGGCGAGGCTGCGCTGGCCGGCGAGCACGGTGACCAGCGCGATTGCGCCCGCCGCCACCGACACCAGGAACCCGCTCTGGGCACCGAAGGCGTCCACCACCCATCCGGCGGCGAAGGAGCCGAGCGCCATGCCGATGCCGATGCCGGTCATGACCCAGGTGACGCCCTCGGTCAGCATCGCCTCCGGCACGCGCCGCTCGATCAGGCCGAATGCCGTGATGAAGGTCGGCGAGATCGCCACACCGCTAACCAAGACAGCCAGCGCCAGAAGCGGCACCGTGTCTGCGACAAGCACCGGCAGCGTGGTGAGCGCGAGGATGGCGACCGCGATGGCAAGCTGAATTTGCAGCGGTGTTTTCAGGTTCAGTGCGCCGAGGACGATGCCGACGACGAACGATCCGAGGGCGTAGACGCCGATAACGAGGCTGGCAGCGCCCGGCTGGCCGAGTTCCTTGGTGATCGCCACGGTGCTAACCTCCGTGGTCGCGAAGGTCGCGCCAATGAAGATCAGGGCGAAGGTGATGATTTGGACCGGCCGCAGGCGGATTGCCGATCCGCGGGAACCCTGGTCGACCGGTCGCACGCGCGGCTCGGTCGAGCGCTGCAGGATGAGGGCTGTCGAGCCGAAGGCGAGGAACAATGTGCTCGCCAACATTCCCGCTTCCGGGAAAAGCGCGACGCTCAGGCCCACCGATAGCGAAGCCCCGGCGATGTAGACCAGCTCGTCCGCCGCCGACTCGAAGGCGAACGCTGTGTTCATCTCGGGGCGATCCCGGAAGAGCTCTGTCCAGCGCGCGCGCACCATCGCTGGGATGCTGGGCATCGCGGCGGCCAGCAGCGCTGATACGAACAGTGTCCATATCGGCAAGTCCTGATTGGCCGCCGCAATCAGCACCACGAAAGCGAGCACGGAAATAACAGTGGTGGGCGCCACAATCCGCGCCTGGCCGAGGCGGTCCACCAGTCGCGATATCTGCGGCGCGACAAAAGCATTGGCCAGCGCATATGTCGCGGAGACGGCGCCGGCCAGCCAGTACTCGCCGTGCGTCTGCGACAGCATCGCGACGATTCCGATCGGAGCCATGGCCATCGGCATCCGGGCGACGAAGCCGGCTGCGGCGAAGCCTTTGGCTCCCCGTGCCTTGAAGATTTCGCGATAGGGATTGGGCATGAGAACACTCCTGGATTTTTGAGGCCGAGCGACTTATATACGTGGCGTATGCAAATCAGATAATGACATACGGCGCGTATGTCAATTAATATACGAGACGTATGTGAAGGAACGGGCGAATGGGGCACAAACCACGCAAGGAGATGATCGCCGAAACCCGCGCCAAACTGGTCGCGGCGGCGCGCCATGCCTTTGGCAGTGTTGGCTATGCCGAGGCCTCGATGGACGACTTCACCGCATCGGCCGGGCTGACGCGTGGCGCGCTTTATCATCACTTCGGCGACAAGAAGGGCCTTCTCCAGGCGGTCATCGCCGAGATCGACGCGGAAATGTTGGCCCGGTTGAAGATCGTTTCGGCCAGGGCGGACACTCTCTGGCAGGGCTTTGTCGACGAATGCACTGCCTATATCGAGATGGCGCTGGAGCCGGAGATCCAGCGTATTGTCCTTCGCGACGGACCGGCGGTGCTCGGCGATCCTTCGCAATGGCCGAGCCAGAACGAATGCATCCGCTCGATGAGCGAGAACCTTCAAAAGCTGAGGGACGAGGGGACCATCGTTGCCGTTGATCCCGAAGCCGCAGCAAGGTTGGTCAGCGGCGCCTCGCTACATGCCGCGCAGTGGATCGCAAATTCGGAAAATCCAGAAGCGACGTCGAAAAAGGCGGTGAAGGCGTTCAACATGCTTTTGGAGGGACTGCTCAGGCAAGGCCGCAGGATCGGCCGTCCACAAGCCACGGCTGAGGCGGACAAATCGCCGGCCTGAGCCTGTATCAAAAAGCACCAAAGGCAAGGCGCGACCTCGAATGGGACGGCCGAAGCGCCCTTAAAATTCGGGCAGCTCAAGGAGAAGGCGCTGGTCTCGGTCGCTGGCTGGCGCCGGATCCAATCAGCACCCAACGCCTAAACCCTGTTGAACGTCTGCCTTTGGCGGTTCCAAAACATGGTCAAAGCCGCCGCGCGCGCCTATATCGGGGGCATGGTCACAAGGCTTTATACCCACCCGATCTTTCTCGAGCATATAACGCCGCCCGGTCATCCGGAGCGGCCGGACCGCCTGCGCGCCATCGAGCGCGTGCTCGACGACGAGGCCTTTGCGGCCCTTGATCGTGCCGAGGCGCCGGAAGGCGACGAGGGCACCATCCTCTATGCACACCCGCAGGAATTCATCGAACGGATCCGCGCTATGGTACCGGACACCGGTATCGCTCGTGTCGACGCCGACACCACCGCCAGCCCGAAAAGTTGGCAGGCGGCCGTCACGGCGATCGGCGCTGCCAACGCCGCCGTCGACGATGTCTTTCGGGGCAGCGCCGCCAATGTCTTTGTCGCCGCCCGGCCGCCCGGCCACCACGCCGAAAAGACCACGTCCATGGGCTTTTGCCTGTTCAACACCGCGGCGATCGCGGCGCGCTACGCGCAAAGGCAGCACCAGGCCGAACGCGTTGCCATCGTCGACTGGGACGTCCACCACGGCAATGGCACGCAGGATATTTTCTGGGACGATCCGTCGGTGCTCTATTGCTCGACGCACCAGATGCCGCTTTACCCAGGGACCGGGGCGGTGAGCGAAACCGGCGCCGGCAACATCGTCAACGCGCCGCTGGCGCCGCAGACCGGCAGCGAGGTTTTCCGCGACGCTTTCCTGTCGCGGATCTTGCCGGCGCTCGACAATTTCGCGCCCGACCTCATCATCATTTCTGCCGGCTTCGACGCGCACCACCGCGATCCGCTGGCCGAGATCAATTTGACCGAGGACGATTTCGACTGGGCAACCGGCCAGTTGATGCAGCGCGCCGGTCGCCACAGCGAGAACCGGCTCGTCAGCCTGCTCGAGGGCGGCTACGATCTGCAGGGATTGGCATTTTCAGTCGCCGCCCATGTCGGGCGACTGATGAAAGGATAGACGATGGCTGGTGAGAGCAACGAAGACGTCAAGGCGATGAGCTTCGAGCAGGCGCTCGACGCGCTGGAGAAAATCGTAGATGATCTGGAGCGCGGCGACGTGCCGCTCGACCAGTCGATCCGCATCTATGAGCGCGGCGAGGCGCTGAAGCTCCATTGCGACCGGCTGCTCAAGGCGGCCGAGGACAAGGTCGAGAAGATCAGGCTTTCGCGCGACGGCAAGCCGGTGGGGACAGAGCCTCTGGACGCGGAGTAAGGCAGGGTCTCGAACGACAATTTCGCCGGGCGGCTTTTGGACATGATCATGATTGAAGGTAAAACTCATCCCGCTTGAAACGGCTCCAGGACGAGAGGAGATTGCGAACGATGTGCAGAAACATCAAGACACTGTTCAATTTCGATCCGCCGGCAACCGAAGACGAGGTCCGCGATGCCGCACTTCAGTTTGTCCGCAAGCTGAGCGGAACCACGCGGCCGTCGAAACAGAACCAGCATGCGTTCGACCACGCCGTCGAGGCCATAGCCGCGTCTGCGCGCGAATTGCTGGACAGCCTCGAGACGACACAGCATCCGCGCAATCGCGAAGAGGTGGCGGCCAAGGCGAAAGCCAGGTCTGCACTCCGCTTCGCCTGAGGAAGACCGCATGAGCTTCTTCCCAGGAAACGACCCTTTGCCCGGTGACGCCTTCGCCAGCGACCAGATCGAACTAATGGTTATTCCGAACGCCAAGGACATTGGCGGCTTTCAGGTGCGCCGTGCCTTGCCGACTGCCAAGCGTCGGCTGATCGGTCCCTTCATCTTCTTCGATCGCATGGGACCGGCGATTTTGCGGGCCGGCCAGGCCCTCGATGTCCGCCCGCATCCGCATATCGGCCTGTCGACGGTCACTTATCTGTTCGACGGCAAGATCAGGCATCGCGATTCGCTCGGCACCGAAATGGTCATCCAGCCCGGCGACGTGAATTTGATGACCGCCGGTCGCGGCATCGTCCATTCCGAGCGTACGCCGCAGGAGCTGCGCGGTGCGCCGATGTCGGTTTCCGGCCTGCAGACATGGCTGGCGCTGCCGGACGATAAAGAGGAGGTCGACCCGATCTTCGAGAATACGGCGGCCATGCGTCTGCCCGAAATCGACGCTGAAGGCATCAGCGGACGCGTTGTCATTGGCGCGTTTTCCGGGCTGCGGTCACCGGTCTTGACCGCTTCGGACACGCTTTATGCAGATCTCAGCCTGGCGCCCGGCGCCAGCGTGAAAATCCCTGCCGATGCCGAGGAGCGCGCCATCTATACGTTGGAAGGCGAGGTTTCGATCTCCGGTGACCGCTTTCCGGCAGAGCGGCTGCTGGTGTTCCGGCCCGGCGACGAGATCGTCGTGTCGTCGGAGCGTGGAGCGCATTTCATGCTGTTCGGCGGCGCCTCGCTCGGCTCCAAGCGCTACATCTGGTGGAATTTCGTGTCTTCGTCGAAGGAACGCATCGAACAGGCGAAAGAAGAGTGGAAGACAGGCCGTTTCGATATCGTTCCGGGGGATGAAGAAGAGTTCATTCCGCTGCCGGACAATTAGAGCGCCGCGCTCCCTTAGGACACGTAAAAGAAACCCTAACAGTTTGAATCTACGCCGCGTCACTCGCACGCATTTACATTCGCCGGCCAGCAGCCTATTTCGCAGATGAATAAAAAGCAGGCCCTAGCACCAGTGAACGCAAAGCTCCATACGCCACTTCTCGACAAGGTCCGCATCCCGGCCGACCTCAGGACGCTTGACGAACGCCATCTGCCGCAATTGGCATCGGAGCTTCGCACCGAGTTGATCGACGCTGTGTCCCACACCGGCGGACATCTTGGTGCCGGCCTTGGCGTGGTCGAACTGACGGTGGCGTTGCACTATGTCTTCAACACGCCAGACGACCGGCTGATCTGGGATGTCGGTCACCAGGCCTATCCGCACAAGATCCTGACCGGCCGCCGCGACCGTATCCGCACGCTGCGGCAAGAGGGCGGCCTGTCCGGTTTCACCCAGCGCGCCGAGAGCGAATACGATCCGTTCGGCGCCGCCCACTCCTCGACCTCTATTTCCGCCGGCCTCGGCATGGCAATGGCACGCGATCTCTCCGGGGGCCGCAACAATGTCATCGCCGTTATCGGCGACGGCGCCATGTCGGCCGGCATGGCCTATGAGGCGATGAACAATGCCGGCGCGCTCGACGCCCGGCTGATCGTCATCCTTAACGACAACGACATGTCGATCGCTCCGCCGACCGGCGCAATGAGCGCCTATCTGGCCCGCCTGGCGTCGGGCAAGACCTATCTGGGACTGCGCGATTTCGGCAAGAAGCTGACCTCCTATCTCGGCGAGCGCGCCGATCGCGCCATCAAGCGGGCGGTCGAGCATGCGCGCGGCTATGTCACCGGCGGCACGCTGTTCGAGGAAATGGGTTTTTATCACATCGGCCCGATCGACGGTCACAATCTCGAGCACCTGATCCCGGTGCTGAAGAACGTCCGCGACAATGCCGACGGTCCGGTGCTGATCCACGTCGTGACCCAGAAGGGCAAGGGCTATGGACCGGCCGAGGCGGCTGCCGACAAATATCACGGCGTCAACAAATTCGACGTCATCACCGGCGCGCAGGCCAAGGCGCCGGCCAACGCGCCGAGCTACACGAAAGTCTTTGCCGAAAGCCTGGTCCAGGAAGGCCGCGAAGATGATCGCATCGTCGCCATCACCGCCGCCATGCCGAACGGCACCGGCCTCGACCTCTTCGGCGAGGCGTTCCCGTCGAGGACCTTCGATGTCGGTATCGCCGAGCAACACGCGGTGACTTTTGCCGCCGGCCTTGCCACCGAAGGCTTCAAGCCTTTCGCGGCGATCTATTCGACATTCCTGCAGCGTGCCTACGACCAGGTCGTCCACGACGTGGCGATCCAGAAACTGCCGGTGCGCTTCCCGATCGATCGCGCCGGCTTCGTCGGGGCCGACGGGGCGACCCATTGCGGCGCTTTCGACACGACTTTTTTGGCGACGCTGCCCGGTTTTGTCGTCATGGCCGCGGCAGATGAGGCGGAACTGCGCAACATGGTGCGCACGGCGGCAAGCTACGATGAAGGCCCCATCGCCTTCCGCTACCCGCGCGGCAACGGCGTCGGCGTCGATCTGCCGGAGCGTGGCTCGGTTCTCGAAATCGGCAAGGGCCGCATCGTCAGGGAGGGCACCAAGGTTGCGCTGCTTTCTTTCGGCACGCGGCTGCAGGATTGTCTGGCTGCGGCCGAGGAGCTCGGCGCGGCCGGGCTTTCCACCACGGTCGCCGATGCTCGTTTCGCCAAGCCGCTCGACGAGGACCTGATCCGGCGGCTGGCGCGCTCGCACGAAGTGCTGGTAACAGTGGAAGAGGGCGCGGTCGGTGGCTTCGCCAGCCATGTGCTGCAATTCCTGGCCCATGAAGGGCTGCTGGAAAACGGACTGAAGGTACGCCCGCTTGTGTTGCCCGATACTTTTGTCGATCACGCCAAGCCCGAAAAGATGTATGCCGACGCCGGGCTTGATGCCGCCGGTATCGTGCGCACCGTCTTCGTGGCGCTGGGACACACCGCCAGCGCGCAAAGCGCCTGAATCAAAATCTCAACGGCTTGCATCAGTTTGCCGACCGGCGGTCGTAACTGACTGTTTGCGTTGTCATTTTGCATTCGCCTACGCAAGCGCTGGTGCGAGTTCAGGATCACTCCTCGCCAGCGTGCCTTCGAGGAACGGCGTTCATGATGGCGTCCGCCAGATCTTCGAGGACGGAAGTATCGCCTTTCGATGCGGCAAATAGCCTGAACTGCGCTTCTGGCAACTCTGGCAGGCCGTAGCTTTCGGGTACCCTGACCAGGCCGTTTCTCAGCTGACTGACGATCAACGGCGCTACAGCGAAGCCTGAGATGGCAGCCGCCCTCAGGCTGGCGTTGCTGGCGCAGATCATCACCGTGCGCTGGCTGATCCCGGCCTTGGCAAGCCGTTCAAGAGCAACTTCCCTGTAGGGGCAAGGTTCCGGCAAGACGGCCAATGGCAGCGGGTCCGGAAGATCCACGCCGGTATGATCCGCCCATGCCCAGACAAGAGGCTCGCGCCACAGGAGGCGCCCCATCTCCTCACCCTCACACTGTGATCCGAGCACCAGTTCGATATTGCCCTCCTTCATCTTCGAGAGCAGCGCACCCGGAATCCCGACTTGCACCTCAACCTGCAATCCGGGGCGATCAGCGCCGAATGCCTGCAAGGCGCGAAGAATGGGGACCTGTGCGAAGTCTTCCGAGAGGCCGACGCGAACTCTGCCGTGAAAGGGCGCCTGCGCCAGGTCGGCCAAAGCATCCCGGTTAAGGGCAAGCATCGCCCGGGCATAGGCGAGCAGGCGCTCGCCATCTTGTGTCATCTCGAACGAGCGCGTCGTCCTTTTGAGTAACGGCTTTCCGACCTGCTCTTCGAGACGGCGCAGGTGCCCACTGACTGCCGACTGCGTAAGGTTCAGTCGCGCTGCGGCCCGACTGAAGCCGCCTTCATCGAACACGGCGACGAACGTCCTGAGCAGGACCAATTCCAGCATATATTCTGATCCATGATGAATATTGCCGATAATCTCAATTTTTATATTGAATTAAAATATGACGCAATACGGTTCGTCACAATGAGCAAGGATGATCCATGACCAAGCTGCTGCATATCGTTTCTTCGCCCCGCAAAGAGCGTTCCGCCTCGCGTGAGGTCGCCGAGGCGTTTGTTCAAAGCTATCGTGCTCGGCGACCCAACCTGGAGATTTCAACGCTCGACCTATGGGATGTCGACCTCCCCGAATTCGGTGAGGACGCGATGTTGGCCAAATATGCGGGGCTCAGCGGCACGCCGCTTGCCCCTTCTCAACAGCAGGCATGGGCCACATTGCAAGAATTGGCGCAACAACTGCACTGGGCGGATATTGTCCTGCTGTCGACGCCCCTGTGGAATTTCAGCATTCCCTACAAGCTCAAGCACTTCATCGACCTGGTATCGCAGAAGGACATCCTTTTCTCGTTCGCCCCTGAACACGGGTTCGCAGGACTGCTCCGGGATAAGATCGCGGTTGTCGTCCATGCGCGAGGTCTCGACTATGCGGCGCAATCCATCACTCCGGCGCAGCGCTTCGACTTTCAAAAACCCTATGTAGAAGCGTGGTTGCGCTTCATCGGTATCGAAGATGTCCGCAGTCTAATCATCCAGAAGACCCTCTTTGGACCCGATATTGACCATGCGGCTCGCCAGGATGCACGGGAGGCCGCGTTACGGCTGGCGGAAGACATGCTGTCGCGGACAACAGAAGCGATTGCATGAATATGAAGCGCTTGCTGCGGACAAGAAGGGCGGCTCTGGAGACTCGCCGGGAGGTCGCCTTATGGTGCGACGGAGCCGGTCGGCGCAAGGGGTCGTCTTCCGTCCTTCCGCACCGCCACTGAGTGTCAGATTTTTCCGCTAAAGCGCGTCACATTTGAACGGATTCATGCGACGCGCTTTAAGTTCTTGTTTTTACGCATGTCGTTGTCGCCAAACCGCTGCGCACCCTCGGTTCAAGCCCGAGGGCATGTTTTTGCGCGACGTGCATTGCATTAGAACCACATGTCGCGCACGCAGCGACCATCGCCCGGCAGGTCCTCGAACGTGTGGAGACCATCGAAATGGTCGATTGGCAAGTCGGCGACGGTGTCAGGCGGCGCAAGCCTCACATTGACGGCGATCCGAGTGCGACCGGCGGCACTGGCGCGCAAACCACGCCAGGCCAGCACACAGGCGCATGTCGGACAGAACAGAATCTCGAGCGACGGGGCATCCTTTCCGGAGCGCGTATAAGCACTTGTCGGTCCCGCAAGACGGATGCGTTCGTCGACATAATCGTAAGCCCACAGCGCGCCATAGCGGCGGCAAAGCGTGCAGTTGCAGGCGGTGATCGAGCCGGGATCGCCTTCCAAAGTCCAGTGGGCCGCACCACAATGGCAGGTTCCGGTCAGCATTCGTCCTCCTCACGTTCTGGCAGCAAATGGCATATCGTCCCCAACATTGTGCCGGACCCGGTGCGATATTCAACAGACTGTGGGCGGCCTGATGCGCTCGCCGCTTTCGCAAGATGTTCGTTGTCTTCCCCAATATCCTTGCCTTCGTGACAGGCTTTCGCCATGAAGGCAGATGAGCACCCCTTTGCCAGCCAGCACACGCCAGCGGCTCGACGAACTCCTCGTCGCGCGGGGCCTGTTCCCCAGCCGCTCTCGCGCCCGCGACGCGATCGAGCGCGGCACCGTGACGGTCGACGGCGTCATCGCCCGCAAGCCCGGCCAGACCGTCCGGGCGGATTGCCTCATAGAAGTCGACGATCCGGCGCAGGGCTATGTGTCGCGTGCTGCGCTGAAGCTGATCGCCGGGCTCGACTATTTCGGCCTCGATCCAGCCGGCAGCGAAGCGCTCGACGTCGGCGCCTCGACCGGAGGCTTCACTCAAGTGCTGCTCGGACGCGGCGCGGCGCATGTCACGGCGATCGATGTTGGGCATGGCCAGATACATCCCGATATCGCCAGCGATCCGCGTGTGACGGTCATCGAAGGATTGAACGCCCGTGATCTCTCCGTCGCCGATGTTGCCGATCGCATTCCAGATTTTATCGTCTCCGACGTCAGCTTCATCTCGTTGAAACTGGCGCTGCCGCCGGCGCTCGCCATTGCCAGGAGCGGCGCCAAAGCAATATTTCTGGTCAAGCCGCAATTCGAGGCCGGCCGCGAGGCGATTGGCAAGGGCGGCTTGCTGAAAGACCCATACGATGCCGCGCGAATTGCCGGCCTGCTGCAGGATTGGCTGGACCGCGTCCCCGGCTGGCGCTCGGTCGGACTGCATCTGTCGCCGATCGAAGGCGGCGACGGCAACCGCGAGTTCCTGCTCGCCGGGATCAAGGACGCCGGGGTCGAGAACAGGGGGGTCGGAGGCCGATGACCGCGCGCTTCACGATCACACGGCTGGGCTCCCAGGGCGACGGCGTCGCCGAGACCGAAACCGGCGAGCTTTTCATTCCGTTCACGCTGCCCGGTGAAACCGTCACCGCTGTGCGCGAAAAGGACCGTGCTACGCTGATGTCGGTGCTGGAGGCTTCGCCGCTTCGCATCGACCCTGCCTGTCGGCATTTCACCGAATGCGGCGGCTGCGCCATCCAGCATCTCGAGGCCGAAGCCTATCATCGGTGGAAGCGCGACAAGGTTGCGCATGCGCTCAACAGCAAGGGCATCACTTGCGACATTGACGCGCTGGTGCCGTGCGCGCCGCAGACGCGTCGGCGCGTCGTGTTCACCGCCCGGCGCAGCGAGGCCGGCATGCTGCTCGGCTTCGTTCGGGCGCTGTCGTCCGAGATCATTTCCATCGAGGAATGCCCGATCTCGCTAACCGAGATCGTCGCAAAGCTCGACGCTCTGAGAGCACTTGCCGAATTGGTTTGCGCAACGACGAAATCGTTCCGCATGACGGTCACGGTGACCGGTTCCGGCCTCGATGTCGCGGTTCACGAGTCCGGCAAGCTTGGCGAGAACCAGCGCCGCGTCGCCTCCAATTTCGTCATCGCACAGGGGTTGGCCAGGCTTTCGATCGATGGCGAGATCATCATCGAGCCCAAAAAGCCGGCGGTGCTGTTCGGCAGCGTCGCCGTCGCGGTGCCGCCGGGCGCCTTCCTGCAGGCGACCGAGGCCGCCGAGCAGGCGATGGCCGACATCGTCGGCCGGCACCTCGCGCGTGCCAGGAAGATCGCCGATCTCTTCGCCGGCTGCGGCAGCTTTACGCTGCGCCTCGCCGCCAAGTCGGAGGTCCATGCGGTGGAGGGGGATGCGGCAGCGCTTTCGGCGCTCGACCGGGCATTCCGTTTCGCCAGCGGACTCAAGCGGGTGACCAGCGAACGCCGCGATCTGTTCCGGCGTCCGCTCACTTTCAAGGAACTGAATGGCTTCGACGGCATCGTCTTCGATCCTCCCCGGGCCGGCGCCGAAGACCAGTCGAAGCAGATTGCCCGTTCCGACGTGCCGCTTGTCGCCGCGGTTTCCTGCAATCCGGTGACGCTGGCGCGCGACTTGCGCATCCTCGTCGACGGCGGCTACGCCCTGAAAAGCCTGACGCCGATCGACCAGTTCCTGTGGTCGCCGCATGTCGAGGCCGTCGCGCTTCTGGAGAAGCCGAGGCGAAGGCGGTAACGGGTCCGCATTTGTTGAGCTTGAATTTCGCGTAAAATGGACATATTTTGAGCGTGTTCTGTTCAAAATGTGCTAGGAAACTGTTATGAATACCGCAGCTCTCGATATCAGAGCATCGCGCTTTGGCGACGAGCGGACGCCATTTCTTTCGGCAAGACGGGTGGCTGAACTGCTGGGCGTCAATCTGACCGAACTGGCGAGCCTGATCGGCGTCGCGCGCAACACGCTTGCCGCCAAGACCGGCGCGCGCAAGGTCGACGCCGCCTTGAGTCCGATTGTCCGTATCCTTGCGATGGCAGGCGAGATGGCCGGCGATGAACAGCGTGCGGCGATCTGGTTCAAGCATCAGCCGATCCCCGGCTGGGCGGGAAAGACCGCCTACGATCTCGTTCGAGAGGGCAAGACGGACAAGGTGCTTGCCTATCTGGAGGCAGTCCGCTCCGGCATCTATGCTTGAAAGCAGACTGAGCCTATGGCGCGCCTTCGTGCCGCGTTGGGCGCATCTGCCGCTTTCCGGCGAAGGAGCGGCCCGCTTTGGCGGTCGCTGGAATCCAGTGGGTGCCCCGACGATCTATGCCGCGGGCGAATTGTCCACTGCTTGGGCGGAGTACAGTCAGGGCTTTGTCCAGCATCCGGCGCTGATTGCGCAACTCGCACTTTCGGGCGCGCGCCTGGCAGACGTTACGGACGCTGATGAGTTGACCAAGCTCGGCGTGACGGCAGACATTAACCGATGTGAATGGCGCGATGTCATGGATCAAGGCCTGGTGCCTGAGACGCACACGCTGAGAGATCGCCTGATTGCCGATGGACAGCATGGCGTGATCTACCCCTCCTTCATGTCGCCCGGCGGCACATGCGTCGCGCTGTGGCGATGGAACGAGAGCAATGCACCCCGCCTGAAGGTTAGCGATCCCGACCATCGCTTGCCGAAAACGGCGGCTTCATGGCTTTAGGGTAGTTCGAACCGGCCGCGCCGCCGCGCTTCGGCCAGCACACCCGCGTCCATTTCTTCCAACGTCTTCGGCCTGTCTCTATGGGGCAGGGATCCAAACACGTCTTGTGGCCGTGTCTCGGCGAAGACTGGCGCAGGCTTTAGTAGCACGCCCTCCGGAGTATCTTCGACCAGAAGACGTGTGCCGGCGTCCCATTCCCTCCGCTTGCGGATCGCGCTGGGCAGGGTGACCTGCCCCTTGGTCGAGACAGTGGTTACGAGTCTTTCCGGGTTGGCCATCGCGGCGCATCCTCTGAATGTAAGACAAAAACCGCAGCTTCTATCAAACCCGCGTTCCGCCAACCGTCATCTGGTTCATCCTGAGGTGCGGCTGGCCGACGCCGACCGGCACGCCCTGGCCGGCCTTGCCGCACATGCCGATGCCGGTGTCGAGCTTCATGTCGTTGCCGATCATCGAAACCCGATGCATGGCATCCGGCCCATTGCCGATCAGCATGGCGCCCTTGATCGGCTGCGTCACCTTGCCGTCCTCGATCATGTAGGCCTCGGTGCAGCCGAACACGAATTTCCCCGAGGTGATGTCAACCTGGCCGCCGCCGAAGGAGACGGCATAGATGCCGTTCTTGACCGAGGCGATGATTTCGTCCGGCTCCATGTCGCCTGACGTCATATAGGTGTTGGTCATGCGCGGCATCGGCTGGTGCGCGTAGCCTTCGCGCCGTCCGTTGCCGGTGGAGTTCATGCCCATCAGCCGGGCGTTCTGGCGGTCCTGCATATAGCCGACAAGCTTGCCGTCGTCGATCAGCACATTGCGGGCCGACGGAGTGCCTTCGTCGTCGACGGTCAGCGAGCCGCGCCGCTCGGCCATGGTGCCGTCGTCGACGACGGTGACGCCCTTAGCGGCCACTTGCTGGCCCATCAGCCCGGCGAAGGCCGATGTCTTCTTGCGGTTGAAGTCGCCTTCCAGCCCGTGGCCGACGGCCTCGTGCAGCATGACGCCCGGCCAGCCGCTGGACAGCACGATGTCGAACGTGCCGGCCGGCGCCGGGATGGCCTCGAGGTTGACCAGCGCTTGCCGCAGCGCTTCCTTGGCGGCGTGCTTCCAGCTCTCCTCGACCAGGAATTCGCCAAACCCTTTGCGTCCGCCCATGCCGTAGGAGCCGCTCTCCTGGCGATCGCCGTCGCCGACCACCACCGACACATTGATCCTGACCAGCGGGCGGATGTCGCGCACCATCTGGCCGTCGGCACGCACGATCTCGACATGCTGCCAGGAGGCGGCGAGCGACGCCGTCACCTGTCGCACGCGCGGATCCTCGGCTCGCAGCCACGCATCGATTTCCTGAAGGAGCTTGGCCTTGGCCTCGAAGGAGGGCGAGGGGATCGGGTTGTCGTCGCCATAGAGATGGCGGTTGGTACGGGCGGGAGCCGCAGCAAGCGTGCCGGAATAGCCGCTCTTGACGGTTGACACGGCGTCGGCCGCGCGCAGCAGCGACGCTTCCGAAAGATCGCTGGAATGCGCGTAGCCACTCGCTTCGCCGGCGACCGCGCGCAGGCCAAAGCCCTGGTCTGTGTTGAAATTGGCGGTCTTCAGCCGGCCATTGTCGAACATCAGCGCTTCGCTCTCGCTGTATTCGAGGAACAACTCGCCGTCGTCGGCGCCGTTGATGGTCTCGGCGACGATCTGCTTGATGCGATCGTCGGAAATGTCGAATTGGCCGATCAGGCTGTTCATGGCAGGTCCGTCCGTGGAAAGAGATTGTCCTCACGATGTAGGCGCGAAGGTGCGTCCAGACAATCGGCAATGACCATTGTCTGTGCATGACCCCGAAAATGGGAATCGATTTTCGGAAAGGATCATGCGCAAAATCAAAGCGCTACAGCGTCCTTTGCGCGTCCTTGGACGCGCGGCGCTGTAGCCAAAGGCGGTCACAATCTCATTTTCGTCAGCAGGGTTTGGGCCTCTCGCCCCGTCTCAAGGCAGGGCGGCGAAACCGTCGGCGAAACCCTTGAGCTCAACCGGGATGCCAATGCCTTCCTCCGGCGTCTGGAAGACGATGAAGGTGGCTGACGTTCCGGTCTTCAGCGTATCGAGCAGTGGCTTTTCGAGAATGACCTCGGCGTAGCAGCCGTCCTGGAAGCAGCGCACGAAATAGGCCCGGCCGATGTCCTTGCCGTCGACATTGAGGCCGAGCCCGTTGGGCAACAGCACGCCGAGCGGCGCCAGCACGCGCAGGATTTCGGCCTTGTTGTCGGCAGTGCGCAGCACGACGACGGAAAGCCCCATCTCGGGACGGTCTTCGGCGACGACGTTTTGCATCATCACGCATTGTTCCGATGTGGCGCCAGCCGGCGTGTCGCAGATGATCGACCATGCGCCATGCGTCGTCCGCACCTTGCCGCTTGGCTGCGCGGCATTGGCCTGGCTAACGCCAAACGAGCCAACATAGGACAGGCCGATCCCAGCCAGACCAACGCTAGACACGGCAGCGAGAAGGATGACGTTCGACAAGCTTCTCGAAAGCGCAAGTTTCGAATGCCCAAGTCTCGAATGCCCAAGTCTCGAAAGCCAAGAGTTCATGACGGCTCCATTGCGAATCACGGCACTTTAAGCCGCGCCAAGGGCAAGTAAAGGATGAGACCATGCCGGCCTGCCTCGACCAAGGCAATTGTGCGCTTTTCCGTGCCAAATTCGCCCGAATTGCGACGGCCCGGCGCATTTTGCCGGGACACTCCGCCGCTCGGGCATTCGCGGGTCCGCCACCGCCGCGGCCGCCGCCACAAGGAGCAGCCGCGCTTGCGCGCAAAAATGCCGCACGGTTTCCTCCGCTCCTTTCTTGCAGAGGCAAATAGAGTATGGTTTGAACCAGCCTCGGGACTATCCGGGATTCCCGTCCCGGCGTTGTTCGATATTCTTGCGGTCCGATCGCGAGGAACTGGGAGATAATGACGGCAATGAGAAAATTCCTAGCAGGCGCCAAACTCCTGGCAAGCGCTGCCGCCACACTGTTCACCGGCGCATCCGCCCATGCGGCCCAGCCTGCGCCGTGGGAGATGAGCTTCCAGCCCGCCGCCACCGACATGATGCGGCAGATCGCCTGGTTCGAGCACTATACGCTGTGGTTCATCGTGCCGATCACCCTCTTCGTGCTCTTTCTCATCGCCTATTGCATCCTGAAGTTTCGCGCGAGCGTCAACCCGACCCCGTCGCGTACCAGCCACAACACGCTGATCGAGGTGATCTGGACGGTTGGGCCGGTCGTCGTCCTGCTCTTGCTCGCCATTCCATCGTTCCAGCTCTTGACTGCGCAATACACGCCTCCGGAGGAAGCCAAGCTGACCGTCAAGGCGACGGGAAACCAGTGGAACTGGGACTACGAATACCAGACCGAAAACACGCTTTCCTTCAACTCGGCGATCCTGGCGGATTCTGACCGCGCGGCGGCCGGCAAGGAGGACCGCGGCGCTTATCCGCGCCTGCTCGCCGTCGACAACGAGATGGTGGTGCCGGTCAACACCATGACCCGTGTGCTGGTGACGGCGGCTGACGTGATCCACGCCTTTGCCATGCCGTCCTTCGGCATCAAGACCGACGCGGTTCCGGGTCGCATCAACGAGGTCTGGTTCAAAGCGGACAAGGAAGGCCTCTATTACGGCCAGTGCTCGGAGCTCTGCGGCAAGGACCACGCCTACATGCCGATCGCGATCCGCGTCGTCTCCGACGCCCAGTACAAGACCTGGCTGGCGGCGGCCGGCACCGACCTTCCCGGCGCCAACAAGGCGCTGATGGCCGAGGTCGACGGCAAAGACAAGGTAGCGGCCGCCGGCAACTGATGCCGCGACCAGAAAAGATCAGGGAACGGAGCCGAACAATGGCAGACGCTGCAGCTCACGACCACGACCACAAGCCGTATCATGGCTGGGTCCGGTGGGTGTATTCGACCAACCACAAGGATATTGGCACGCTCTACCTGATCTTCGCGATCATGGCGGGCTGCGTCGGCGGTGCCCTTTCGGTCGTCATGCGCATGGAACTGCAGGAGCCGGAGATCCAGATTTTCACCGGCCTGGCGCAGATGGTCTACGGCTTGAACGCCGACGCCGCGCTCGACGGCGGCAAGAGCATGTACAATGCCTTCACCACCGCCCATGCGCTGATCATGATCTTCTTCATGGTCATGCCGGCGCTGATCGGCGGCTTCGCCAACTGGATGGTGCCGATCATGATCGGCGCGCCCGACATGGCGTTCCCGCGCATGAACAACGTCTCGTTCTGGCTGCTGCCACCGGCTTTCATCCTGCTGATCATCTCGGCCTTCGTGCCGAGCGCGCCTGGCGCCTACGGCGTCGGCGGCGGCTGGACGATCTATCCGCCGTTATCGACCTCGGGCCAGCCCGGACCGGCGATGGATCTTGCGATCCTGTCGCTGCACATCGCCGGCGCCTCATCGATCCTCGGCGCCATCAATTTCATCACCACCATCTTCAACATGCGCGCGCCTGGCATGACGCTGCACAAGATGCCGCTGTTCGCCTGGTCGGTGCTGATCACCGCTTTCCTGCTGCTGTTGTCGCTTCCGGTTCTCGCCGGCGGCATCACCATGCTTTTGACCGATCGCAATTTTGGCACCACCTTCTTCGCGCCCGATGGCGGCGGCGACCCGATCCTGTTCCAGCACCTGTTCTGGTTTTTCGGCCATCCGGAAGTCTACATCCTGATCCTGCCGGGCTTCGGCATCGTCAGCCACATCGTCTCGACCTTCTCCAAGAAGCCTATCTTCGGCTATCTCGGCATGGCCTATGCCATGGTCGCGATCGGTGCGGTCGGCTTCATCGTCTGGGCGCACCACATGTACACGACCGGCCTGTCGCTCGACACGCAGCGCTATTTCGTCTTCGCCACCATGGTTATCGCGGTGCCGACGGGCGTGAAGATATTCTCGTGGATCGCCACCATGTGGGGCGGGTCGATTTCGCTCAAGACCCCGATGCTGTGGGCGATTGGCTTCATCTTCCTGTTCACCGTCGGCGGCGTCACCGGCGTCCAGCTTGCCAATGCCGGTCTCGACCGCCCGCTGCACGACACCTACTACGTGGTCGCGCATTTCCACTATGTGCTGTCGCTGGGCGCGGTCTTTGCCATCTTCGCCGGCTGGTACTACTGGTTCCCGAAGATGACCGGCTACATGTACTCGCCTGTCATCGCCAACACCCACTTCTGGGTCACTTTCGTCGGCGTCAACCTTGTCTTCTTCCCGCAGCATTTCCTCGGCCTCTCCGGCATGCCGCGCCGCTACATCGATTATCCGGATGCGTTTGCCGGCTGGAACATGGTGTCGTCCTACGGCTCGTATATTTCGGCCGTCGGCGTGGTCATCTTCCTCTACGGCGTGTTCGAGGCCTTCCAGAAGAAGCGGGTTGCCGGCGCCAACCCATGGGGCGAGGGTGCAACGACGCTCGAATGGCAGCTGCCTTCGCCGCCGCCCTTCCACCAGTGGGAACAGCTGCCGAAGATCAAATAGGCTTCTGCCTGGGCGAATACTGAACCGCCGGTTCGCCCGGCGGTTTTGGCCAACGGAATGATGGACTTTAAGTACGCATGGCCCTTGTCGACGACACATTGACTGACGAACCGGGCTTTCGCATGTCGGAAGCGACGGCGGGCGATTTCTTCGCCCTGTTGAAGCCGCGCGTCATGTCGCTGGTGGTGTTCACCGCCTTTGTCGGCCTGGTCGCGGCACCTGTGACCATCAATCCGCTTCTGGCGGTGATCGCTATCCTGGCTATTGCCATTGGTGCAGGGGCCTCCGGCGCGCTCAACATGTGGTATGACGCCGATATCGATGCGGTGATGACCAGGACCGCCGGCCGTCCGGTGCCGGCCGGCCGCATCCGGCCCGGCGAGGCGCTGAGTTTCGGCCTGGTGCTGTCGGTGCTGTCGGTGATGACGCTCGGCGTGCTGGTCAACTGGCTGTCGGCGACGCTGCTGGCCTTCACCATCTTCTTTTATGCCGTCGTCTACACGATGTGGCTGAAGCGCTGGACGCCACAGAACATTGTCATCGGCGGTGCTGCAGGCGCCATTCCGCCGGTGATCGGCTGGGCCGCAGTGACCGGAACAGTTAGCCTGGAAAGTATCGTCCTGTTCCTGATCATCTTCCTGTGGACGCCGCCGCATTTCTGGGCGCTCGCTCTCTTCAAGTCCGAGGACTATGCCAGGGCCGGCATCCCGATGATGCCGAATGTCGCCGGCCAGGCTTCGACCCGACGCCAGATCTTCGCCTATGCGCTGATCCTTGCGCCGGTTGGCGTGCTGCCATGGGCGCTCGGTTTCACCACGCCCGCCTATGGCGTTTTTGCGGTGCTGCTTGGCGCCGGCTTCGTCTGGTACGCGTGGAAGGTGCTGCAGATGGCGGACGACGACCATGTGATGAAGCCGGCCAAGGCATTGTTCGGCTACTCGCTGCTCTACCTCTTTGCCATCTTCGCCGTCTACCTTGCCGACTGCGTTGTCGGGCGCGTGCTGGCCATGGGTGGAGCATGACCATGGCCGACAAGAAGCTTGAACTCGTCACGCTGACGGAGCGCCAGCAGAAGGCCCGGCGCAACCGCTCGGTAGCCATCGGCCTGGCGCTGGCGGTGCTTGTCGTCATCTTCTATATCGCGACCGTAGTGAAGTTCGGTCACAACCTCACCGGAACGATGTGAGGCTCAAGATGAACCGCCAAACGGTGACCGATCCTCAAAAGAAGAACACCAACCGCATCGTCGCCGGCGTCTGCATCGCCTTTTTCGGCGGCATGATCGGCATGGCCTATGCCGCGGTGCCGCTCTACGCGATGTTCTGCGAGGCGACCGGTTACGGCGGCACCGTGAAACGCGCAACGCAGCAATATGCCGACCGCGTGCTCGACCGCGATATCACCATCCGTTTCGACGCCAACACATCCGGCGTGCCCTGGCAGTTTGAGCCGGTCGCCCGGTCGGTCACCATCAAGATAGGCGAGACGGCCCAGGCGCATTATAGCGCCACCAACAAGTTCGTCCGCGCCACCACCGGCCGCGCGACCTTCAACGTGCAGCCGGAACTTGCGGGATCCTACTTCAACAAGGTCGAGTGTTTCTGCTTCACCGACACGACGCTGAAGCCTGGCGAGACGCTGGACATGCCGGTCGTGTTCTATGTAGATCCCGACATCGTCAACGCGCCGGAGCTGAAGGACCTGAAGACCATTACCCTGTCCTACACGATGTTCCCGGTCGAGAAGAACGAGAAGACCAAGCCGGTGGCGTCGACAGTGCCGGCCGAAGGCACAAGCAACAAAGTTTCACATACCGAAGGAAGCCTCGGGGGTTGATATGGCAGACGCGCACGCAAAACCACAACATGACTACCACCTCGTCGACCCGAGCCCGTGGCCATTCCTCGGATCGGTCGGCGCGTTGGTCACCGCGATCGGCGGCGTCTGTTACATGCAGTATCTCAAGGGCGGCGATTTCCCGATCTTCGGCTTCAACATCGCCAATCCGTGGCTGTTCTTCATCGGCCTCTTGATCGTCATCTACACCATGTACGCCTGGTGGTCGGATACCATCAAGGAAGCGCATGAAGGCCACCACACGCGTGTTGTGTCACTGCATCTGCGCTACGGCATGATCATGTTCATCGCTTCCGAGGTGATGTTCTTCGTCGCCTGGTTCTGGGCTTTCTTCGACGCCAGCCTGTTTCCCGGCGAGGCACAGCAATATGCCCGCGCCGCCTTCACCGGCGGTGTCTGGCCGCCGAAGGGCGTTGAGGTCCTCGACCCCTTCCACCTGCCGCTCTACAACACCGTCATCCTGCTTCTATCGGGCACTACGGTGACCTGGGCGCACCACGCGCTGCTTCATGGCGATCGCAAGGGGCTGATCAACGGCCTGGTGCTGACCGTCGGTCTCGGCATCCTGTTCACCATGGTGCAGGCTCACGAATACATGCACGCGCCGTTCGGCTTCAGGGATTCGATCTACGGCGCCACTTTCTTCATGGCGACCGGCTTCCACGGCTTCCACGTCATCATCGGCACCATCTTCCTGCTGGTCTGCCTGGTTCGCGCGATGAAGGGCGACTTCACGCCGAAGCACCATTTCGGCTTCGAGGCCGCCGCCTGGTACTGGCACTTCGTCGACGTGGTCTGGCTGTTCCTGTTCGCGTCGATCTATGTCTGGGCCTCGAGCGGCGCGGTCATCGAAGGCCACTGAAATCTTCCTGAGGAAATTGATGAGGCGGCTGCGGCGACGTGGCCGCCTTACCTTTTGGGGTGAAGGGCACTAAAGTATCGGAATGAGCGACGACAAGGCGATCTGGCCAGCAATCGATCCGATTTCGGCTGGCCTGCACGGCCGCTGCCCGCGCTGCGGCGAGGGACAGCTGTTTTCTGGCTTCCTCACCGTCGGCAAACGCTGCGCCAATTGCGGCCTCGACTATTCCTACGCCGATGCCGGCGACGGTCCGGCGGTGTTCGTCATCCTGATCATCGGCTTCATCGTCGTCGGGCTGGCGCTGTGGATGGAGGTGACGCTCAGCCCGCCGCTCTGGCTGCATTTCCTGCTGTGGATACCGCTGACGCTGGTGCTTTGCCTTGGCGCGCTCAGGCTGATCAAGGGTGTGCTCCTGACGCTGCAATACCGCAACAAGGCGGCAGAGGGCAGGCTGGACCTCGGCGAATGAGCACGACATCCGCTTCGATTGCAGGCCGTTCGCGGCCGAAGACGGCATTGCTGCTTGGGCTTGGCCTCATGCTGTTCTTCATCCTGCTGGCGCTCGGCACCTGGCAGGTCCAGCGCCTGTACTGGAAAGAGGGCCTTCTCCAGACCATCGACCGGCGCACGCACTCAGCGCCCGTGCCGTTCGCCGAGGTCGAAAAGCGGTTTGCCGCCAGCGGCGATGTGGATTACACGCCGGTGACGGCATCAGGCACGTTCCTGCATCAAGGCGAGCGACATTTCTTCGCGACCTGGGAAGGCCAGTCCGGTTTCGATATCTTCACGCCCTTGCATCTGGAGGACGGCTGCTTCGTTCTGATCAATCGCGGCTTCGTGCCGTACGATCTCAAGGACGCGGCCAAGCGTCCGCAAAGCCAGGGTGCGGGCCAGGTGACGGTGACGGGGCTCGCCCGCAATCCGCTGCCGGCAAAGCCCTCGATGATGCTTCCCGACAATGATCCGCAGAAAAACATCTTCTACTGGAAGGATCGCGACGCCATGGCGGCCAGCGCCGGTCTGCCGGCCGGCGCGGGGCTGATGCCATTCTTTATCGACGCGGACGCCACGCCGAACCCGGGTGGGCTGCCGGTCGGCGGCGTTACAATCATCGACCTGCCGAACAGCCATTTGCAATATGCCGTAACCTGGTACGGCCTTGCCGCTGCCCTTGCCGGCGTCCTCATCTTCAGGCTTCGCCGCCCGGCGAAAGACGCATCGGCCCGAAAATCGGAATCGATTTTCGGAAAGCACGATGCCTAGATTGAAAGTGTCAGAGCAATTCCAGGAAAAGTGTGAAACGGTTTTCCCGGGAAAAGCGCGTAGCGCTTTCCCTTGCGGAATTGCGTTGAAACAAAGAGGGAGAGCCGTTCTACGAACGGCTCTACAGCGTACTTTGTGCGTCCAAATGGACGAACGTCGCTCTAATGATCGCAACCGGTGCCCTTGACAGGGCAGGGGTGCGCACCTCATTTCGCGCCTTGAGTTCAAGACTTGAGTTCACGCTACGACCAACCGTCCGGGAATCATGCTTCACACGACCACAAAGCCACCGCTGACGATAAGGCTCTGCCAGCCGCGCGGCTTCTGCGCCGGCGTCGACCGCGCCATCCAGATCGTCGTTCTGGCGCTGAAGAAATATGGCGCGCCGGTCTATGTTCGCCACGAGATCGTGCATAATCGCTACGTCGTCGAGGGGCTGCAAAGCCTCGGTGCGGTGTTCATCGAGGAGCTCTCCGAGATACCGGCTGAGCATCGTCAGAGCCCGGTCGTCTTTTCGGCGCATGGCGTGCCGAAGTCGGTGCCGGCGGACGCCCAGGCGCGCGACCTCTTCTATCTCGACGCCACCTGCCCGCTGGTGTCGAAGGTCCACAAGCAGGCAATGCGCCATCAGCGGCTCGGCCGCCATGTGCTTCTGATCGGCCATGCCGGCCACCCGGAAGTGATCGGCACGATGGGGCAGTTGCCGGACGGCGCCGTCACCTTGATCGAGACCGAAGCCGACGCCGCGAATTTGGTGCCCGCCGACCCGCAGGCGCTCGGGTTCGTCACCCAGACGACGCTGTCGGTCGAGGACACCGCCGGCATCATTCGGGTGCTTAAGGATCGTTTTCCCGATTTGCATGCAGCGGCAGCGGAATCGATCTGCTACGCCACCACCAATCGCCAGGAAGCGGTAAAGGAGACCGCCGCGGGTGCCGATCTCTTCCTGATCGTCGGCGCTCCCAATTCCTCAAATTCGCGGCGTCTCGTCGAAGTGGCCGAACGCGCCGGCGCCTCGATGTCGCTTCTGGTGCAGCGCGCCTCCGAGATTCCATGGACCGAGATCGCCGGCATCTCGACGCTCGGTCTGTCGGCAGGTGCATCGGCGCCGGAAATCATCGTCGACGAGATCATCGACGCGTTTCGGCAGCGCTTCGACGTAACCATCGAGCTGGCGGTGACGGCGACGGAAACCGAGGATTTTCCGGTGATGCGGGTGCTGCGCGACGTCGAACTGACGGCGGCCGACATGGCTTTCGTCAACGGGGCCGCGTAAGGTTCATGGCGGTCTACACCGACGTCAACGAAGGCGAGCTCGGCGCGTTCCTCAAGGCCTATCCTGTCGGCGATCTCCTGTCCTACAAGGGCATAGCCGAAGGCACCGAGAACTCGAATTTCCTGCTGCACACGACCAGCGGCTCCTACATCCTGACGCTCTACGAAAAGCGCGTCGACAAGGCCGACCTGCCGTTCTTCCTCGGCCTCATGAGCCACCTCGCCAGGAAGGGCATTTCCTGCCCGCTTCCGGTGACCGCGCATGATGGCGACGTCATCGGAACGCTTGCCGGCCGGCCGGCGGTCATCATCACCTTCCTCGAAGGCGTTTCGCTGCGGCGGCCGACATCAGCGCATTGCGGCGAGGTCGGCAAGGCGTTGGCGGCGCTGCATCTCGCCGGCGCCGACTTTCCGATGACCCGACCGAATGCCCTTGCCATCGATGGCTGGCGCAAGCTGTGGAGCGCCTCTCGCCTTCGCGCCGACGAGGTCGAGCCGGGACTGGCGGCCGAGGTCGACGCCGACTTCGCCGATTTCGAGCGGAACCGGCCGAACGGCCTGCCGGAAGGCATCATCCATGCCGATCTTTTCCCCGACAATGTCTTCTTCCTCGGCGAGAAACTGTCGGGGCTGATCGACTTCTATTTCGCCTGCAATGATCTCTACGCCTATGATGTCGCGACCTGCCTCAATGCCTGGTGCTTCGAGAAGGACTTTTCCTTCAACCTGACCAAGGGCACGGCGCTGCTTGCCGGCTACCAAAGCGTGCGGCCCTTGAGCGGCGAAGAGAAAGCTGCGCTGCCGATGCTGGCGCGCGGCTCGGCATTGCGCTTCATGCTGACCCGGCTTTACGACTGGCTGACCATTGCCAACGGCGGGCTAGTCGTGAAACGCGACCCGACCGAATATATCAGGCGCATGCGTTTCCACCGGGCGATCAAATCTCCTTCCGAATACGGGCTGACATGACCAAGCGCGTTGAAATCTTCACCGATGGTGCCTGTTCGGGCAATCCGGGGCCTGGCGGCTGGGGGGCTGTCCTGCGCTTCAACGGCGTCACGAAGGAACTGTCGGGCGGCGAGGCTGCTACCACCAACAACCGCATGGAACTTTTGGCCGCCATCTCGGCGCTCAATGCGCTGAAAGAACCCTGTGCGGTCGATCTTTATACCGACAGCAACTATGTCAAGGACGGCATTTTCAGCTGGATCGACGGCTGGAAGCGCAACGGCTGGAAGACCGCTGCCAGGCAACCGGTGAAGAATGCCGAACTGTGGCAGGCGCTCGACGAGGCGCGCAACCGTCATCAGGTGATCTGGCACTGGGTCAAGGGCCATGCCGGCCATCCGGAGAACGAGCGTGCCGACGAGTTGGCGCGGCTCGGCATGGCGCCGTTCAAGAACAAGACGGCCAGGCCCGCGCCCGTTTCGGCTGGGGAAAGCACCCAAGCCAAGCCGCCGGTAGCCAAGAAAGTGCGCCGCTCGACCCAAAGCTACTGACCAGTCTGGGCTACTGACCAGTCTGGTTCGCGATATTCAACGGATCAGCAGCGCCGTGCCGAAAAGTCCGAGCGCGAACACACTATGCGATACGAGGTTGAGGGCGCGGATCTGCATCGGGTTGGGGCGCTTTGACGCGGCCCAGCCGGCGCCCATGCCGGGCGCCAGCAGGAACCAGCCGGCGCCTACGGTGACGATGCCGAGGACGAAGGCCGGCAGGAAGGTCGGCGCGGCCAGCCACGCCGCTCCCGCCAAAACGGCCAGAATGATGCCGTAGACGATGCCGACAAAGTAGTGGAAGGCCCAGCCTAGCGCCGATTCATGCGCATAGGGTGCTGCCTCGCCGATATCGTCATGGAAGACCTTGCCGTCCCTCAGGTGCCAGACCCACCGACCAACCAGTCCCCAGTTCGGCCGTGGCTGAGCAAACACCGTGTTCAGGAAAATCGCCCAGAGGTCCATGAGCGCCGTGGCGCCGATGCCGATCGCCACAGCGCGCCAGAACTGGTCAAACATCATTGAGGTCCCCTAAAGCAGGCAGCGTTCTTTGCACGCCCAATTGGACGCGCGGCTGTCGAAACAAGCGTGATCGTCAGGCCAAAGGACCGCGTCAACCTCGGCCTATGCTGTCGCCAAAACGGAAAGCTGTCCGAGAATGTGGGCAGCACCGGATTCATCAACGCCAGGTTTTGTCTCGACATTGAGCGCGGTGACCTTGCCGTCGTCGACGATCATCGAAAACCGCTTCGAGCGCAGCCCCATGCCACCGCCGGAAAGGTCGGCGTCGAGACCGATCGCCTTGACGAAATCGCCATTGCCGTCGGCAAGATAGAGGATCTTGCCTTCACCGCCGCTGAAGCGGGCCCAGGCGCCCATCACGTGAACATCGTTGACGGCGACGACGGCGATGGTGTCGACGCCGCGCGCCAGGATGGCGTCGTAATTGTCCAGATAGCCGGGCAGATGGTTGTTGGAGCAGGTCGGCGTGAAAGCGCCGGGAACAGCGAACAGCACCACCTTCTTTCCCGAGAAAATCTCCGCCGTCGTGATCGCTTTTGCGCCGTCGGCAGTCATCGTCTTGAAGGTCGCTTGGGGCAGCTTGTCGCCAACGGCAATCATCATCGTGGTCCTCGTTTGACACATGGAAGGGAGTGTCCTTGCGATAGCGAATTCAGCCGTTCCCCGCAACTGTCGGGAGGCTGGAGCAAAGAATGTTCGACCGAACATCCTTTGCTGGGGATCAAGGGAACGGCAGCAGGCCTTCGACGGCGCCGGCCGCAGTTGTCAGCGTGTAGTAAAGTCCGCCATCTGTCGGCGTCGTCGTCGGCCTGTCGAGGATCGGCACGGTAAACACCAGCTTGCCGTCCTTTTCGCTGCGGGCCGGCACGCCGAACATGTAGTCCCGCTCGCCGGCGACGAAGAAATCCGCTGCTTCGGGATTGCCCGGAAAGCTCGCCTCGACAATCAGTGTCTCGCGGTCGCCCGGCAGGATATTGACGCCGAAATCGGGTCCTGCGGGAGCAGGCAGCGCTGCAAGGGCCGCCTTCACCAAAGCGGCGTCTTCGACATTGTCGGGATCGGAGCCCGGGTCGATGGTCAGCCTTGTTTGCACCGGGATGCAGATCGTCTCACAAATTCCGAGAAAGATATCGGCATCGATGACGGCCGGCTCGTTCGGCGCCGACAGCGTGAACGTCACCGGCAGCGAAACCGGATGGTCGTAGCCGGCCCATTTGCCGGAGCCATCGTCGTGGCGCTGGGGTGGTGGAAACGAAAACGTCGCGCTGGCAATGTTGGTGCTGGCCGAGATATCGATTTGCGGCGGCACGCCCGCGTCGCCCGGATCGCGCCAGTAGGTTTTCCAGCCAGGCTTGAGCGAAATATCGAGGACGCCATGGATGCGTCCGGCCGTGTCGGGCTTGCCGCTGGTCACAAGGCGCACTTTGCCGCCTTCGCTATTGTACCAGGTCGACGAGGAGGCTGCGGCGGGATGGCCGGTTCCACATCCAACAGCGGCGCTGAGCAGCAGGACTTTCAAGCTTTGCATGACGGTGATTTGAACGTCCGTTCATGTCTGCGCAATGACTTCATGGCGTCGCTGTTATCATATTTGCGTGACCTCGGGCACAGCTTGCGTGACCTCGGGCACGGCTTTGCGTGCCTTAGCTGCACATCTGCGACCAAATCGCGCCCGGCGCATCTTTTCGGCGCTCCAGAAACGCGTTACGCTCTCCCTCATGGACTTGTTGCGCCACAAGAAGATGGCTGCTGGACGCGGCTTTCTCGACGACCAGTTCCTGATTGCCATGCCCGGCATGAAGGACGACCGCTTTACGCGCTCCGTCATCTATATTTGCGCGCACAGCGACGAAGGCGCGATGGGCCTGGTCATCAACCAGACACAGCAGATGCTGTTTCCGGATCTGCTCGTGCAACTCGGCATCATGAATGAACAGGAGGCGATCCGCTTGCCCGCGCAGGCCCGCGACTTCGTCGTCCGCAACGGCGGACCGGTGGACCGCAGCCGCGGCTTCGTCCTGCATTCGGGCGACTACCGCGTGGAATCGTCGCTGGCCGTCTCCGACGACATTTGCCTGACCGCGACCGTCGACATATTGCGCGCCATTTCGTCGGGCCGTGGGCCCCGGCACGCGCTGATGGCGCTCGGCTATTCGGGCTGGGGCGCAGGTCAGCTGGAAAGCGAAATCGCCGAGAACGGTTGGCTGACCTGCCCGGCAAATGCGGAGCTTCTGTTCGATACCGACATCGAGCGCAAATACGACCGGATTCTCGCTTCGATCGGTATCGACCTCGCGCATCTCAGCCTGGCCGCCGGTCACGCCTAATGCAAGTCGCGCAAAAGTGTGCAGCGGTTTTGCGATAGCGACATGCATAAAACAACAACCTAAAGCGCGTCGCGTGAGGCCGATCAAACGCGACGCGCTTTAGAGGTGAAAACCCGATACCTGGCTGATTACCGCCGCATTGCCATCGCCAGCCGTTTGCCCAGATCGTAGACGAGATTCTCGAAACCCGACGTCCAGGTCAGGTCAGCCTGTTTCACGCGCGTTTCGACATCGCTGTATTTGCCGATGCGGGCTTGCAGGAAGGAGCGCATGCGCTGGTGTAACTGGCCGACGGTGAGCTGTTTTCCCTCGGCCTTGAAGATCGCAGTATTGAAGCGTGCCGCCTTGGGGAAGATTTTGCTGGCCGTGGCATTGGGCTTCTCATCGGCATTCGACAGGAGCGCTGCTGCCCCGTTGGTGCCAAGGAAATGGGGGAGGTAGAGATCCCTTTCATCCATGGCCTTCTCAAGACGAGCTTCGATGCGTTGCTTGGCCGCGAGAAGGTTCTTGGCCGCAAGTGCCGCCGACAGATAGGGATCGCGCCTGAATTCAAGGATGCGCTGTTCTTCGGCCCTGTCCTCGACGAAATGGTATTCGCGTTTGCCCTCGGGGCGGGTCCGGATCAGTTCCGCTTCGTCGCCCAGGCCGAATTCTGGACCATACTTCTTCACCGCCTCGAGCCATGTCTGGTCGAGGAATTGCATAAGGCCAAGCGCCGACCCTTTAGACGGGCGATTGTTGATGTCGAAGGAGGATTCCTTCTCGGCGATCGCAAAAAGCGTATCGGCAGGAAATTGGGTGTCCTTGGCTGCACGAAGGATTTCGCTGGCGATGTGCTGCGACACCTTGTACTCGCCGAACTCGTGCATCGACATGCCGATGACGATCTGTTCTGCGCCTTCGGAAAGGATGGAGACGGTGCCCTTCAATGCCTGGGCCAGCGTGCGTTCTCCCTCGCGTCCCGAGGTCGATATGGTGTCTGGATCGATGATGTCGAACTCGGGCGCGGCCGAGGGGAAACTCAGAGCCGAGAACGGAACGGCAGTGGCAACCGCGGCTTCGGTCACGCCGTTGACCAGGACTCCCGAATAGACCGGCCATGGCATGGCTGCCACTGTCGCCGCCAGGCCAAGCCCCGCGATCCTTTTCGACAAAGGCCGGCCGCCCGAAAGGATTACAGCTCCGCAAGCAAAGAATTCAAATGTTCTTTGGAGTGACGCCAGGTCCCCCTCCGTTCCTTGTCTAGCCGCCCAGATACTTTGGGGCAGGTCTATTTCCAACGTTGAGCCGTCAACGTCGAAAAAGACAAGAAGAACGGTCAGTGCTTCATTTGACTAGTCATGGATAATGGCGGCACAATGGCCACAGTGCGGCAAAATAATACGAAATGTAAAACAAGCTGGTTTTAATCGAGGGCTGCGTAGCCGATGCGTTGCTTGTGAAGCCTCTCGATTGCGAGCAGAAATTTCCCTGAGGTGGTCTGCCCTCGACCGCAGCGGGGCAATCCTTTCGGTTCTCGAACGGCAGATTGTGCATGAGCAGCCATTCTCGGCATAATACTCGATCGAACGAGTTCTCCGTTGGTGAGAGATCATTTAGCCTTTGGCTGTCGCCAGATTGGTGCCGAGCTCGAAGGCCAGTCCCGACCCGATGGTGTATGGCTGCAGCACGGGCGCACTCTCGCTCACGATCGCCTCCACGACGCGCTTGCTTTCCTGATCACTCAATTCCTTGGCTAAGGAACTCATCCCGACCAGCGCCATCGTATTCAAATGCGGGAAAGGTACGCCTTCCCCGAAATGGATGGTGCGCAAAACAATCCTCGATCGGACCTCGTGGAAGCCGGCGTCTCGCAGCAGCGCCTCAAGTGGAGCCGCTTCCCCGAAGCTGTACCGTTGATCGGCGATGGCGCCCAGATGGCGCTCCGTGACGCGGCGCAGTTCGCGAAAGAACGGGATTTCGTCGTCCGGGCGCCACGTGGCGATCGCCAGCTCGGCTTTCGGGCAGTCAGGCTCGCATAGGCGAAGCGGCCGAAGAATGAGGGTCAGCGCCTCGCGTTTCGAGGATCCGCAAGGCGCGATCAGGCTCGGCAACGTGGCCCTGACTTCAGGGGTTGCTTTCAGCCGTTTTCAGCATCACGCGGCTTCGCCGCGTGCAAGGGCCGCCGCCTGCTCCAGACTCACGCCCTTGACCAGGGGGTCAGCGTGCCGATGTACCAAGCGCCATTCCGCCTCTTCGCGGCGATAGACCAAGGTAACCCGCAGCGGTCAATCCTGGGCCGGCAGACCGCCGACCTCGACGTGCGGGCGTTCAATGATCGCGAGGACCACCATGTCGGCGGAACCATAGGCTTGAAGAAGTTCGTGCTCGAAGGTGCCGTTCTTGAAAAAGCGGCCCATCGCCTCGATCCGCTCTGCAGTCAGTTCAGAAGCCCGCGTGGGCTTTCCTCCGAATGAAGACATCAGCAGGAAGTCCTCGGTATGTGGGATCATCTCGTAGTATTTCGTTATCTCCCCGCGCATCAGTGCCGAATTTGCTTCCGCAGACCGCTCGACGAGATCGGCAACCGTCTGGTCCATAGCATGCTCCTCAAGAGCCTGTGCCGAGGCTTTCGTTAATCTTGCAGTTTGTGACAATGCCACGCCAGCGCTTGCTGCGGCGAGAAGGGAACGTCGTGATACTGGCATGCGGGTGCTCCTGCATCTGTTTCCGATGCGAAGCGCGCCTTGCGCTGCTCCGCTTGCTCAGGAGATCGCACTTCAATGATGCTGAATCCAGTGATATGATTTCATCGATATGCTGAACAGAATTGACCTATCCCGCGCAGACCTCAACCTCCTCGTCCTGTTTGAGATCGTGCACGACGAGTGCCACGTGGGCCGAGCGGCCGAAAAGTTGAATCTGACGCATCTCAAATCAGCATAGCTCAAGCCTCAGCGATAAACGCCTAGCCTGGCCAATCGAACGTCTGGGCAGCTCGGACCATTGCCGCCGTCGCCGGGCTATAGGGCCGGCCCGGAACGCTAGCCAGGGACACCGTGCGTGCCACCGCGGGTTCGATCAGCGGACGCTGCAAAAGTTCAGGCGATGTCACCGAATATTCAGGCATGAAGGCGAAGCCGATCCGCGCCAGCACCATTGATTGGATCCAATCCTCGCGCTCGGAACGAAAGCGGGCATAAAGGCTGACGTTTCTTTCCCGGCACGCACCCATCACCAGGTCCCGCATTTCACAGGACAGACGATCGACGTAGGGTTCTTGAGAGAGATCGACCAACTTGATTGCATTGAGGCTCGCAAGCCGGTGATCCGGCGCGAATACGACGACGTAACGCTCACAGTAGAGATCATGGACGCGGAACGCCGCTCCCAATCCCTCCAGCGGATTGAGAACGGCAAGATCGAGATCGCCTTGCTCAAGCCTGTTTTTCAGTTCCTGAACGCTCGCCTCGCTAACTTCAAGTTCGACGCCATGATAGTCGCGCTGGAACTTTGCGAGGAACCGGGCGAGTTTCACATGGCCGATGGTCGACATGACGCCGAGGCGGATCGGCACCTGGTTGAGTAGCCTGAAATTGTCGGCAAGCGTTCTGGTTGCGTGGGCCTCCTGCATGATCTGCTGAAGATGCGGCAGAATGGAGCGCCCGAACTCACTCAGGAGGACGCGCTTTCCCTCGCGGTGGAACAAGGGCGCGCCAAGCTCATCCTCGAGCGTCTTGACCGCTTTGGTGAGCGCCGGTTGAGACACATTGCAATCGGTGGCGGCCTTGGTGAAGTTCAGCATCTTCGCGGCGGCAAGCACGTAGCGGACCTGAAACATCTCCATGGCGAGCCCTCCCGAGGCGGTTCCGAAACGACATTGTAATCGTTTCATCGATAACTGTCGGCTATCGATCGATAGAAAAAATGTCGTTCTCTTTCGCCCGCCGCTGCATTCAACTCCTGTGGTCACTGTTCACAGGAGGAGATCTGGAAATGACTGTCTACATGGTGGAACGCGATCTCAAGGGCATCAGCATGGAAGCTCTGGGAGATGCGCAGAAGGCGGCGATCAGCAAAGCCGCCGAGATGACCTCCAACGGCACCGACATCAGCTACCTGCGCTCGACCTTCGCACCGGAGGACGGGCGCTGCATGTGCCTGTTTGACGCTGCCTCCGATGTCGACGTGAAGCGACTAAACGACGATGCGGGGCTGCCCTATCACAGAATCGTGCCGGCGCTCGATCTTGCCCCATAGGGCCGGCGCGACCGGGTTCGTGACGACTATCCGGGCGGTGTTCTTGCGGAGTTATGCAGCGCGCCAGTTTGAATCTTTGGAACGACGGAAGGGCCAAGACGTTCGTGCTGCATCCGCCAGCCACACGCGTTGCCAGGAGAGTCGGAGCATGTTTGGCAATTCGGGCACCCTTCCTCTGCCTCGCCCGCTTGGGCGTCGTGTGGATACTCTTGCGCAGTCGTTCATGCGCCAGCGGCTCGGATCTCAGATGGACTTCTCGACCCCGCAGGGGGAGCCGGCGCTGTTGCCGCCCAACTCGGTGTCGTGGCGTATTTTCAAGAACCCGGTTGCGCTGTTCATCGGCGGGGTTGCGGCGGTGCTGCTCGAATTGGCAGAGCCGCGGGTTCGCGACGCCATTTGGCAGCACAGCACATTCAGCTCCGACGCTCTCCGACGATTACAGCGTACCGGCCTCGCCGCCTTGGTCACGGTCTACGGTCCCCGGACCAAGGCCAAGGCCATGATTGAAGGCGTGGTCAGGATGCATGGGCGCGTTTCAGGCCGAACCAGCGAAGGTGAGCCATACCACGCCACCGACCCGGAGTTGCTGGACTGGGTGCAAGCGACGGCCGGTTTTGGTTTCATGGAGGCCTATCAGGTCTATGTGCATCGACTGCATTTTTTCGAACGGGATGCTATGTTCGCCGAGGCTCGCCCGGTCGCGCTTCTCTATGGTGCGGTTGGCGCGCCCACGTCGCAGGCCGAGCTTTACGCGCTGTTCGACGTGATGAGGCAACGACTCGCCGCATCGCCGATCGTCCTGGAATTCCTGCAGATCATGGAAGACGTTCCCGTCTTGCCGGGAGTGGCTCAACCGCTTCAGCGGCCATTTCTGAAGGCGGCTGTCGAGATCCTACCGCGCTGGGTCCGCAAGCGGTTGGCACTCGGCGACCACTGGACGTTGAAGCCGTGGGAGCGTGCTTTTGTGAAGACGACGGCTGCAATCTGCGAGCGCATCGTGCTCCCTTCATCTCCGGCCGTCCAGTCGTGCCGTCGCCTCGGTCTTCCCGAGAACTATCTCCATCGCCGACATAAGGCACCCAGACACGAGCAGTACGGTCGCGATCATGCGGGATTTGATGCCCGCATAAGGGAAAGCGACGGGTTGAAAGTGCGGCAATGGCCGCCCTAAGAGAAGCCTGGGCGCGTATCTCGTGTTGGGGAATGTCCAGCGAAGGGCCCGAAAGCGACGATCAGCGGAGCCGAAACTTCTTATCATTTCGACCTGGCAGGCTGTCGGACATGCTCCGCTGGAAGCCGCCCAGGAAGTTCCCTCGCGATCCTATTCAGGGCGTCGCGAGGCCGCTCCCGCGACGGGCCGCATCGACGCTCCACGCGCCGCCTCCCGCGAAAAAGAAGTACAGGAAAATGAAGCAGTAGAGGATCGCCGAGTCGCCCTGGTTGACTACCGGAAAGAAGTTTTGCGGCGCATGCGCCATGAAATAGGCGACCGCCATGTTGCCGGACAGAATGAACGCGACGGGCCGGGTGAAGAGTCCGAGGGCAAGCAGCGCGCCTCCGATCAGCTCGATCAATCCCTGAATCACAAGAGGCCCCGACAGTTGCATCGGCTCGGGAGCGGGCGGAAAATTGAAGAACTTTTGAGTTCCGTGCTCCAGAAACAGCAGCGCCGACATGATCCTCACGACGCTTAACCACACCGGAGCCCAGGCAGAAATCTTGTCGAAATTCATCAGTTGGCCTCCATCGTGACCCGGTGACTCCAGCCAGCAGGCTGAATTGTCAGCGAGTCTGCTCTTCGCACCGATTTCGCGGAGAGGGTATGATGCACAGCGCGAGCCGTAAACCAATACTCCCAGTTCACAGTCGCGTGACCTCCGGTCGTACTATTGATGGAGTGCCGAGCCGCGGGAGCTGAGACCTTGCCGATGCGCTCCAGCGGGTGCCAATCGCCAGGCTCATGCCGCCCAAAATGGGCAGCGGTTTTGGGACAACGACATGAACAAGATCAAGCCCGGGTCAGCGGATACTGTTCCTTCAGCGTCCTCAGAACCTGATCACCGGGCATCGGCGCGCCGAACATGAAGCTCTGCACATATTCGCATCCCATCTGGCGCAGTTCGAGCGCATCGCTTTCGTCCGAAATGCCCTCGGCCACGACCGAAAGGCCGAGTTCATGCGCCATGTTGACCATCGATTTGAGCAGCACCGCGCGCTTCGGTGTCGTGTCGTCGACAAAACTCTTGTCGATCTTGATCGTGTCGAAGGGAAAGCGCGTCAGATAGGCCAGCGATGAATAGCCGGTGCCGAAATCGTCCAGCGACAGGCCGATGCCAAGCTTCTTCAGCTTGTTCAGCACATGGGCCGTCTGCTCGGGATTGTCCATCACCAGCGATTCGGTGAGCTCGAGCCGGAAACAGCGCGGCTTCAGATTGGCCCGCGCGATCACCGAGCGAACGTCACTGACCAGATCGCGGCGGATGAGCTGTCGGCTGGACAGGTTGACCGAAACCGACAGCGGCGCGTCGCCGATCTGCTTTTGCCATCCCGCCAGATCTTCGGCGGCCTGTTGCATGGCGAACAAGCCAAGCTGCACGATCAGGCCGCAGCTCTCGGCGACCGGGATGAAATCGCCTGGCGGGATCATGCCGCGACGCGGATGATCCCAGCGCAAAAGCGCCTCGAAGCCGGCAACACTGCCGTCTTCCAGCCGCACGATGGGCTGGTAGGCGAGTGTGAACTCGCGCCGTTCGATGGCGCGGCGCAGGTCGGACTCGAACTGCAGCCGGTCGGTGCCGACGGTGCGGAAGGCGGGTCGGAACGGCTCGATCCTGTCGCCGCCAAAACGCTTGGCCTGGTGCATGGCAAGCTCGGCGTCCTTGACCATGTCGTCGGCCGAACTCTGCGCCGAGGTCCAGGTGACCAGACCGATCGAGGCGGTCAGCACGATCTCGCGCTTGGCAAAGGTAATCGGATTGTTGATCGCATGCTTGATGGCATCGGCAACGGCTGCGATGCGGGCCGGGTCCTGCTCGGAAAGCAGCATCAGCGCGAACTGGTCGCCGGCAAAGCGCGACAGCGAATCCTTCGGCTTGAGCAGCCGGTGCAGCCGACGCGCAACAGTGAGCAGAATGGTATCGCCGGCCGAGATGCCGAGCCCGTCATTGACCTGCTTGAACCGGTCGATGTCGATGACGAAGACGGTGGGACGGACCTTCTCTTCCGTGCGCGCGATCGAGATGATCGCCTCCAGCCGGTTCATAAGCAATTCCCGGTTCGGCAGGCCGGTCAGATTGTCGTGCACGGCATCGTGCAACAGCCTCTCCTCGGACTTCTTCTGCTCCGTCACGTCGACCATGGTGCCGACGCAGCGGATGACCTCGCCGTCCGATCCGATCACCGGCCGGGCGCGCAGCGAAAACCAGTGATAGTGCCCGTCGGCGCCGCGCAGGCGGAAATTCTGCGACACCCGGCCGCGCCGGTGTTCGAGCACCACGTCGAGCGTCGTACGGAACGTGTCGCGGTCGTCGGCATGGAGTACCGGCAGCCAGTTGCGGGCAGCGCCGCCCAGGCTGTCGGGCGCAAGGCCAAGCTGGATGCTGACATCCGGCCTGGTGACGACGCGGTCGCGCATCACGTCCCAGTCCCACACCGTGTCGCCCGATCCGGCCACGGCCAGCGCCTGCCGTTCGAGATCGGAGAACAGGCCCTGATGCAGCGCACCGCCGGCAAAGGCGTGCTGCATGACGGTGAAGCCAATGAGCAGGATGATGAGGATCAGCCCGCCGCCCAGTGCCGGCTGGGCGATGTCGTTGTCGAGCATGCCGGTGATCGCCATCCACGACCCGCATAGCCACAACAGGACCATGACCCAACTGGGCACCAGCATGATGGCACGGTCGTAGCCGCGTATGCCGAGGAAGATGATCAGGCCGAGGCCGGTCAGCGCGGTGGCGGCGAAGGACAGCCTGGCGATGCCCGCGGCGACCGCCGGGTCGACGATTGCAACGCCGGCGATCAGCAGCAGTCCCAGAATCCAGACCAGCGCGCCGTAGCTGAAATGGCCGTGCCATCGGTTGAGGTTGAGATAGGCGAACAGGAACACCACGAAGGTCGCTGCAAGCGCCACCTCCGTTCCGGCCCGCCACATCTGCTCGTTGCCGGGCGATATTTCCAGGACCTTGTTGAGAAAGCCGAAATCGATGCAGATATAGGCGAGCACCGCCCAGGCGAGCGCTGCGGTTGCCGGGAACATCGAGGTCCCCTTGACGACGAAAAGGATGGTCAGGAACAGCGCCAGGAGGCCGGCGATGCCGATGACGATGCCGCGAAACAACGTGTAGGAATTGACCGAATCCTTGTAGGATTCCGGCTCCCAAAGATAGACCTGCGGCAGTTTGGGCGACGCCAGTTCGGCAATGAAGGTGATCACCGTTCCGGGGTTCAGCGTCACCCGGAACACATCAGCATCGGGGCTGCTCTGGCGGTCGAGCGCGAAGCCCTCGCTGGGCGTGATCGCGGCAATGCGGGTCGAGCCGAGATCCGGCCAGAAGATACCGGAATTCACCAGCCGGAAATGCGGTGCGACGATCAGCCTGTCGAGCTGCTGGTCGGTGGTGTTGGCAAGTGCGAACACCGCCCAGTCGCCGGTCGAACGCGCATCATTGGCCTCGACCTCGATGCGCCGCACGATGCCGTCCGGTCCCGGAGCAGTCGACACCTGAAAATTCTCGCCCTGGTTGCGGTAGATTTCGACGGCGCCCGAAAGGTCGAGCGCCACATCGTCGCGGGCAATCTTGATCGGTTCGACGGCGAGGGCCGAGGACGCCGCGCAGAGCACGACGATTGCCGTCAGCACAAAGGCGAACAACGACCCGATTCGCAGGAAATTCGTCAAAATCAGTCCTTCGTTTCCGCGCCCGGGGGATCGTCCTCGATCCGGGCGTAGAGGTAGTGGTCCTGCCAGATGCCGTTGATCCTGAGATAGGATCGGAGAAGTCCTTCGCGCCGGAATCCGGCTTTTTCAAGCACGCGGATCGACCGGGCGTTGTCGGGAATACAGGCAGCTTCGATCCGGTGCAACCTCAGCGTATCGAAGGCGAAGCGCGTCACCACCTTGACCGCGTCGGTCATCAGGCCACGGCCGCTGTAGCGCTCGCCGATCCAGTAGCCGATATGGCCGCTTTGCGCGACGCCGTGGCGGATATTGCCGAGGGTGATTCCACCGACAAGCTTGCCGTTGCTTTTGTCGAAGATGAAGAAGGCTATGGCCGTTCCCTGCGCATAGTCTTCGCGATAGCGGCTGAGGCGATGCCGCCAGGCCGTGCGGTCGAGCTCGTCGGGGTTCCAGCGCGGCTCCCAGGGTTCCAGGAAGGCGCGGCTTTCCCCGCGCAGCACCGACCATTCACGATAGTCGTTGGTCAGCGGCACGCGCAGCGTGACCCGGTCACCCTTCAGTGCCGGCAGGTCACGGCGAAAGAAAGGGAGCGCGAACATGACGCTTTGATGGACTTAGCCGGCGAGCTTTCGGGCCGTGGTCTGCGTGCCCGAAAGCGACTCGAGGACCGCCTCATAGGGAGCGAGCGTGCCCACCGGTCCGACGGCAGTCAGCGTCGGCTTGGTCGAAAACAGCCGTGACGACAGGTCCGTCAACCGCTCGACCGTCAGCGCCGACAGCCGTTCCATCAGTTCTTCCTTGGCGATCGGCCGGCCGAACAGAAGCATTTGCCGGGCGATCTGCGAGGCGCGGCTGGCTGGGCTTTCGGCAGACATGATCAGGCCTGCACGGTACTGGGCGCGTGCCCGGTCGAGTTCCTCCTGCAGGATGTTCTCGCCGACCTTCTGCAACTCGCCGATGACCACCGGCACCAATTCGGCGATGTCGCTCTGCCCGGTCGCGGCATGGACGCCGAATATGCCGGTATCGGAAAAACCCCAGTGGAAGGCATAGACCGAATAGCACAGCCCGCGCTTTTCGCGGACCTCCTGGAAAAGACGCGACGACATGCCGCCGCCAAGGATCATCGACAGGACCTGCGAGGCGTAGAAGTCGCGTACATGATAGGCGCGGCCCTCGAACCCCAGCACGATCTGCGCGTCCATCAGGTCGCGGTCCTCGCGGAAATCGCCGCCGACATATTGCGCATATTGCGGCATGGTGTTGTCGGACTTGCTGCGGAAACCGCCGAGATGCTTCTCGACCTCGCGCACGAAGTTGTCGTGCTTGATGTCGCCAGCGGCAACGATGACCATGCGCTCGGCGCCATATTGCCGTTCGATGAATTTGTGCAATTGCTTCGAGGTGAAGGATTTGACGGTTTCCGGCGTGCCGAGGATGGAGCGGCCGATCGTCTGGTGGCGGAAGGCCGTCTCGGTGAAGTGGTCGAAGACGACGTCATCGGGTGTATCGTGTGCGGCGCCGATCTCCTGCAGGATCACATGCTGCTCGCGCTCCAACTCCTGCGGGTCGAACTCGGATTCCTGCAGGATGTCGGACAGGATATCGACGGCCAGGGGCACGTCGTCGCTCAGCACCCTGGCATAATAGGAGGTGGTCTCGACACTGGTGGCGGCATTGATCTCGCCGCCGACATCCTCGATTTCGGAGGCGATCTCGAAGGCGCTGCGCCTTCTGGTTCCCTTGAACGCCATGTGTTCAAGCAGGTGGGCCATTCCGTGCTCTTCGCTACGCTCATTGCGGGCGCCTGATTTGATCCAGGCGCCAAGAGCGACGGATTCGAGGCTTGGAAGGGTTTCGGTGGCGACTGTCAGGCCGTTCGACAGACGGCTTACCTCAACACCCATATAGCTGATACTCCCTAACTTGCCGCCCGCGTGTGGCGGCTAACATAATCTTCCACCATTTTCAGGTCGGATGGAAGTACCGTGTATTTTTCCTCTGACGTCATCAACCCGCCTAGCCATGCGGGCAGGGCAGGCGACACGCCGCTGGACGCTTCGACGGCGGCCGGGAACTTTGCCGGATGGGCGGTGCCCAGCACCACCATCGGCACGGCATTGGTGGCCATTGCAACCGCAACGTGCATGGCCGCGGCCGTGTGCGGGTCGAGCAGATAGTTGCTGGCTGCGAGCGTCGAGCGGATCGTGGCGGCGACTTCGTCCATGGTCGAGCGGCCGGCGTCGAATTCGGAGCGGATCCTGGCGATCTCGCCCGCTTCGATGGTGAAGGCACCGGACTGCTTGAGGCCACTCATGTAGCGCCGCACGGTCGAGGCGTCACGGCCGGCCGCCTCGAACAGCAAACGCTCGAAATTCGAAGAGACCTGGATGTCCATCGACGGCGACGTGGTCGAAAAGACGCCTTTCGTGCGGTACTCGCCGCTCGACAGCGTGCGCGCCAGAATGTCGTTGTCGTTGGTAGCGATGATCAGCCGCTCGATCGGCAGTCCCATGTTCTTGGCGGCGTAGCCGGCGAAGATGTCGCCGAAATTGCCGGTCGGCACCGTGAACGAAATCGACCGGTCGGGCGCGCCGAGCGACAGCGCCGATGAGAAGTAGTAGACGATCTGGGCCATGATGCGGGCCCAGTTGATCGAATTGACGCCGGACAGCGATACTCGGTCGCGAAAACCGTGATCGTTGAACATGTCCTTCACCAGGCCCTGACAATCGTCGAAATTGCCTTCGACCGCCAGCGCATGGACATTTGCGGCGATGGACGTCGTCATCTGCCGCTGCTGTACCGGCGAGACCCGGCCGTACGGGAAAAGAACGAAGATGTCGGTGCGGTTGCGCCCGGCGAAGGCATCGATGGCGGCCCCGCCGGTATCGCCGGACGTGGCGCCGACAATGCTGGCGCGCTGGCCGCGTTCGGCAAGCACATGGTCCATCAGCCGGGCGAGAAGCTGCATGGCCACATCCTTGAAGGCAAGCGTCGGGCCATGGAAGAGTTCCAGAACGAACATGTTCGAGCCGGTCTGCACCAGCGGGCAGACCGCCTCGTGACGGAACGTCACATAAGCTTCGCGCACCAGGCGCTCGAACACCGGCATCGCGATCTCGCCGCCGAGAAACGGCGACAGCACGCGGATGGCTAGCTCGGGATAGGCAAGGCCGCGCATGGCGCGGATCTCAGCTGCCGAAAACTGCGGCCAGGTTTCAGGGACATAAAGTCCACCATCGCGCGCCAAACCCGCCAGCACCGCGTCGGAAAATCCAAGCACGGGCGCTTCCCCGCGGGTACTCACATATCGCATCGTCATGTTCCATTGCTGCCGGGCGGTTTTGTCCGCGGCAAAGTGGTTAATTTCCGTACATGCTCAGTCGCATTTTTGCCGCGCGGTTGATATACGTCACCCGCTTTGCGAGAGGGAAGTGCAGTTCATGGCGTTTCATACATTTAACCGTCGTTTTGTCGCGGGTCTGGCGCTCACCGGCTTTGTGCTTACTGCCGCCGGCTGCCAATCAGGCGGCAGTAGCATGCTGGGCTTCGGAAAGAAGGACACGGCACCGCCACCACCGCCGGACCCCAAGGTTCTCGCCAGCCAATTGCTGGCCTATTGTCCGAAAGTGACGCTGCGCGACGGCACCGCCTTCTTCAACACCTATGCCAAGGGCAGCCAAAAGCCCAAGAAAAAAGCCGCCGCCGAGGATGCAGAAGCTGCCGCGCTTGACGCGAGCAGCGACCAGCAGGACGATTCCGCCAAGATCGTCTATCAGGCCTCGATCACCGATGTGACCCGCGACTGCAACCGCGCCAACGGCTCGCTGACGATGAAGATCGCCGTCGCCGGCAAGGTCGTTCCGGGACCGATGTTCAGCCCTGGCACCATCACCATGCCGATCCGTATCGCTGTGATGCATGGCAAGGAGGTCCTTTACTCGCAGCTTCACCAACATCAGGTCCAGGTTACCAATCCCTCGAGTGCCACCCAGTTCGTCTTCACCGATTCGAACGTTGTCGTTCCCGAGCCCACCGCGCGGGACTATCAGGTGTTCGCCGGCTATGACGAGGGCCCGCCGAAGAAGACCGACAAGAAGGTTGCCGCGGCCGAATAGCCGCGGCTTTGGAGCTGCGCGTCCATTTGGACGCCTGCTTCACGCGTCCGCGGACCATTCCGACAGGGCGGCGATCACGCTTTTCAGCTCCGTCCAGCGGCGGATGACCGTTTCGGCGCCGGCCTCGGTCAGCGCGTCGGCATGCCCGGGATAGCTGTGCGCCGCTCCGGTGAAGCCGATCACACGCATGCCGGCTGTCCTGGCGCCGGTCACGCCATGCACGGAATCCTCGATGACGAAGGTGTTCGCCGGATCGGCCTGGAGCTTTGCCGCGGCAAAGAGAAACACGTCGGGCGCCGGCTTGGATTTCCCGCTTGGTGTTTCCAGCGAGGAAAAAATCCGGCCGCTGAAAAACGGCAGCAGATGCACCTTCTCCAGCATGAATTCGATCCGCTCGGTGCGCGAATTCGAGCAGATGCAGCGCCGCTCCGTCACTGCGGCGACCGCCTCGTGCACCCCGTCGATGGCGCGCACGTCGCTGCGCAGGCGGCGGTCGACCAGGTCTTCGGCGCGATCGATCAGCGAGGCCTGGAATGGGACGCGGGATTTTTCCTCGACCCGCATCATGATGTCCTTGAAGGTCAGCCCGGCATAGGTTTCGGAAATCTCTTCAGCCGATATCTCGTAACCGGCCGATGTCAAAAGCTCGGCTTCGATGCGAGCGGCAATGATTTCGGAATCGACGAGCACGCCGTCGCAATCGAAGATGACAAGGTCTGGCTGGGGCATTGGCGATCCGGAAAGCGGGAGGGAGGGGCTGAGACGGTTCAGGCGGCGCGGCATACACCAACACGCCGGCCTTCGCAAATTACCGGGGGTCCAGACCCTCGGCCTTCACCGAATATTTACGCTGATCGGTAACCATAACAGGGAGTAAACAGTAACGCGTGCTTTGGGTGTCACAATGTCTGCCGTGCGTCTTCTCGACGAGCTTTCCCATGCTCCCCAGCAATCCGAATGGCTGGATACGATCCTGAAGGGCGATTGCGTCGCCGCACTCGACCGGCTGCCCGAAAAATCCATCGATGTGATCTTTGCCGACCCGCCCTACAATCTGCAGCTCGACGGCGATCTGCATCGTCCAGATCAGTCCAAGGTCGATGCCGTCGACGACGACTGGGACCAGTTCGCAAGTTTTGAGGTCTACGACGCCTTCACCCGGGCCTGGCTGCTGGCGGCGCGCCGCGTGCTGAAGCCCAACGGCACCATCTGGGTCATCGGCTCCTACCACAACATTTTCAGGGTCGGCGCCAAGATGCAGGATCTGGGGTACTGGATCCTCAACGATGTCGTCTGGCGCAAGACCAATCCGATGCCGAATTTCCGTGGCCGCCGCTTCCAGAACGCCCATGAGACGATGATCTGGGCCTCACGCGATCAGAAGGGCAAGGGTTACACCTTCAACTACGAAGCGCTGAAGGCGTCGAACGACGACATCCAGATGCGGTCCGACTGGCTGTTTCCAATCTGCACCGGCGCTGAGCGCCTCAAGAACGAAAATGGCGACAAGCTGCATCCGACGCAGAAGCCCGAAGCGCTGCTCGCCCGCATCATGATGGCCTCGACGAAGCCCGGCGATATCGTGCTCGATCCCTTCTTTGGCTCCGGCACCACCGGCGCCGTGGCCAAGCGCCTCGGCCGCCATTTCGTCGGCATCGAGCGCGAGCAGGCCTATATCGACGCCGCCAACGAGCGCATCGATGCAGTCCGGCCGCTGGACGGCGCTGCTCTTACCGTGCTTACCGGCAAGCGCGCCGAGCCGCGCGTTGCTTTCGTCAGCCTCATCGACACCGGGCTGATGCTGCCGGGCGCCACGCTCTACGACGCCAGGAAGCGCTGGGCGGCCAGGGTGCGCGCCGACGGCACTGTGGCGGTCGGCGACAGCGCCGGATCGATCCACAAGATCGGCGCGCAAGTGCAGGGGCTGGACGCCTGCAACGGCTGGACCTTCTGGCACTATGAGCGCAGCGGCGGCCTGACCCCGATCGACGAACTTCGCCGCATCGCCCGCCTCGGCATGGAGCGGGCAGGGGCCTGATAGCCGTCAGCCCTTTTCTTCCAGAACAATTTCGTTCAAATCGCCTTCGGCCATCAAGGTGAGCTGATTGTGAAAACGGGACAGTCCCGAATAGTCGGTGCGAAGCTGAATACGCGCAAATTCGACTGCATCGGCTTCTTCAGCGACCTCGATTCGAAATGCCAGATGCCCAACGCTATCCGTTGGGAAAACAGAGATGTTTAACAAGCCTGGTGACTTCAGCGAAAGCATCGCTCGCTCAAGGGGGTATGCTTTCAGCGACGTCATGAATTCGCTTATTTCGTTGATTGTGAAATACACGACGCCGTGGCCACGAAAGTTACCCTGCACGATATCAACATCGAGCATTGGCCAGTACGGGTCGTAGGTTAAGACAATCCTGCCCATAACGTAGCGGTCAGAACGCGACGTCGTAACGCTTGAGGTCCGCCTCGAGCGTCTTTGCGTCGGTGAACAGCACCGACTGCCAGCCGGCCGCCTTGGCGCCGTCGACATTCTTCTGGCTGTCGTCGATGAACAGCGTGGCCGCGGGCTCGAGGCCGAACACGGCGACGTGATGGTCGTAAATGCCGCGCTCCGGCTTGATCATGCCGATCTCGCCCGAAATGGTCACACCGCGCGGGCGGTTGAGAAAGTCGAAACGCTGCCGGGCTTCGGCAAGCGTGTCGGTGGCGAAATTGGTCAGCATGGTGACGTCGTGGCCGCTCTCGATCAGCTTGTCCATGATCTGGACGCTGTCGTCGTAAGCGTGCGGCACCATCTCGTGCCAGAGGCGGCGGAAGTTGCGGATGTTTTCGGCGTGGTCCGGGTGTTCGGTGATCAGCAACGCTTCGGCCTCTTCCCAGGTGCGGCCGCGGTCCTGCTCGATGTTCCAGTCATGCGTGCAGACATTGTCGAAAAACCATTTCCGTTGTTCCGCGTCGGGGATCAAGCGGCTGAAGGGCAAATTCGGATCGTAATGGATCAGCACTCTGCCGATGTCGAAAACGATGTGGCGGATTTCGGTCATTCTTGTCCTCTTTCAACGCAATTCAATGCGGGCGATGTGGGCGATTCAATGTACGCGCTGGTTCTTCGTCGCGCCCGGTATCGCTGCTTCGATTACCTTTTTCATGACGGTGGGCAGTGCTTCGCCGGGAATTTCGTCGGCCAGCGACCAGAAATGACCCGCTGGGGCGGCGACATCGGTCATCGCTTTGAAGACGTCGAGTTCGAGCGCGAAATGGGTGAAGACATGGCCAATTTTCCCGGCTGGCCGCCAGTTGCCGGGGAAGGGCGCTGCCGCCGCTGTGGTGCCGCCGTCGATCCGCGCGGTCCAGCCGGTCGTCGGCACTTCGGTCATGCCGCCGAGCAGGCCCTTATCCCCACGTTTGCGCAACAGGATGGCGCCATCGCCACGTACGGCAACGAAGGCAGCCCCGCGCCGCAATGGTTTCTCGCCCTTCGGCAGGCGGACAGGGAAGCGTTCGGCATCGCCGGAAATAATGGCGCTGCAATCCTCGCGCAGCGGGCACAGCATGCAGCGCGGCTGCCGCGGCGTGCAGATCGTCGCGCCGAGATCCATCATCGCCTGGGCGAAATCGCCCGGTCTGGTCGCTGGAACCATGCGCTCGACATAGGTGCGTATGTCGCTCTTGGCCTCGCTCAGCGGCGTGACGATCGAAAACAGCCGGGAAACCACCCGCTCGACATTGCCGTCGACGACCGCGGCGGGCTGGTCGAAGGCGATCGCGGCGATCGCCGCCGCCGTGTAGGCGCCGATGCCGGGCAGCTCTCTCAAGCCAGCTTGCGTATCCGGAAACCTGCCGCCTTGCCGCGCAACGAGATCGGCGCAGGCCTTGAGATTGCGCGCGCGGGAATAATAGCCGAGTCCAGCCCAGGCCTTCATGACATCTTCTGTCGGTGAAGCGGCCAACGCATCGATATCAGGCCATTTCTCGACAAAGGCCCGGAAATAGGATTTTACCGCTTCGACCGTGGTCTGCTGCAGCATGACTTCGGAAAGCCAGACCCGGTAGGGATCGGGCCGTATGCCGCGTGCCAACTCGCGCGGCGCAATGCGCCACGGCAAGTCGCGGTGATGCGCGTCGTACCAGGCGAGCAGGCGGGACGCGATCTCGCCGCTTTCTCCGGATGCGGTCTTGCCGCTGTCGCCGGATGCGGTCTTGCGGGTCTGGACGTGCAGTGCCATTGATCGAGGACCGGCCTAACCGATGCATGGTGAAGGTCGTGACTGGAGAACGCACATGGCAGGGAAAAGGCCCTTCGGCAATCCCGTTCCGGTGAGTGATCTCGCAACCCAGATCCTCGATCCGGTGCTGCGCAAGCGAGCCGGCATGTCGATCGGGCTCGTCCAGTCATGGGAGGAGATTGCCGGGCCGCGGCTTGCCAGCCGTTCGCGCCCTGAAAAGATCCAGTGGCCGCGCCGCATGCATGAAGATGATCCGTTCGAGCCGGCGGTGCTGGTCATTGCCTGCGAAGGCATGGCGGCGCTTCATCTGCAGCACGAGACCGGCGAGATCATCAACCGGGTCAACGCCTTCCTCGGCTTCAACGCTATCGGCCGGATCAGAATCGTGCAAAAGCCGGTCACGGTTGACAAAGGGCGGCTTAAACCAAGCCTCCGGCCGCTGACGGCGGCCGAGAAGGTGAAGCTGTCAGGCACTGTCGGAATGATCGAGGATGATGGGCTGCGCGCCTCGCTGGAGCGGCTCGGCGCCACCATTCTCGGTCAAAAGAAAATATAATCTCGCGCTTTCGTGATCGCGTAGCCAAGATTTGGCGATTGGAATGGGGACGGCGATGCCTTAATTCGCGCCAACTCTCGCCTTTTCTAGCCTTTGCATTGCAAAATCCAACCATTGTCAGGTGATTCGTATGCCCCGTCTTTTGTCCCGCCGAAACCTCCTGTCGTCGCTGGCCGCCATTCCGGCGGTGGTTCTGCTCGCCGCCTGCAGCGACTCGGGCGAGAAAGCCGTGGCGGAGGATGTGAAGCCTGCGGCCCCCGCCGATGTGATGAAGCCGGCCGCTCCGGCCGCGGCCAAGGCGCCTGAGGCCCAGGGCACGGTGGACATGGCTGCCTTGCTGAAGCCCGGCGCACTGCCCGACATGCAACTCGGCAAGGACGACGCGAAGGTCACCATCGTCGAATATGCCTCGATGACCTGCCCGCACTGCGCGCATTTCCATGAAACCACCCTCCCGGCGCTGAAGACGAAATACATCGATACCGGCAAGGCCCGCCTTATCCTGCGCGAATTCCCCTTCGACCCCAGCGCCGAGGCCGGTTTCATGCTGGCGCGCTGCTCCAAGGACAATTATTTCCCAATGGTGGACGTTCTGTTCAAGCAGCAGGCGAACTGGGCAGGGGTCGCCAATACCAAGGATGCCCTGCTGCAAATCTCCAAGATGGCCGGTTTTACACAGGAGTCGTTCGAGGCCTGCTTGACGGACCAGAAACTTCTGGACGATGTGAGGTCGGTCCAGAAGCGCGGCGCCGATGAATTCAAGGTCGACTCGACGCCGACCTTCTTTATCAACGGGAAGACCTACAAGGGGGCGCTGTCGATTGAGGAAATCTCGGCCATTATCGACCCTCTGCTTTGACGTTTCGGCAGCGCCGAAGCGGCTGCGCTTCGGCGTGCGCGACTTTTTGTTGCGCCGTGAGTTCTTGTCGCCAAACCGCGGAACACTTTTGCAGAACCCGCTTTTGGGGCGGCGCGAATGAAGTTCTCGCGCCTTCGCCTGCTCGGTTTCAAGTCCTTCGTCGAACCCGGCGAGTTCGTCATCGAACGCGGCCTGACCGGCATCGTCGGGCCGAACGGCTGCGGCAAGTCGAACCTTGTCGAGGCGCTGCGCTGGGTGATGGGCGAAAGCTCGTACAAGAACATGCGAGCGTCCGGCATGGACGACGTCATTTTTTCCGGTTCGGGAACCCGTCCTGCCCGCAACACCGCCGAAGTCACGCTTTTCCTCGACAACAGCGACCGTAGCGCGCCCTCGGCCTTCAACGACGCGGACGAGTTGCAGGTTTCGCGTCGCATCGAGCGCGAGGCGGGTTCGCTCTACCGCATCAACGGCAAGGAAGCCCGCGCCAAGGACGTGCAGCTGCTTTTCGCCGACCAATCGACCGGCGCCCGTTCGCCCTCGATGGTCGGGCAGGGCCGCATCGGCGAGCTGATCCAGGCCAAGCCGCAGGCGCGCCGCGCTTTGTTGGAAGAGGCGGCCGGAATTTCGGGCCTGCACACACGCCGCCACGAGGCCGAACTGCGTCTGAAGGCGGCCGAACAAAATCTGGAACGGCTGGACGATGTCGTCGGCGAGCTGGAAAGCCAGATCGAAAGCCTGAAGCGCCAGGCCCGCCAGGCCTCGCGCTTCAAGAACCTGTCGGCCGACATCCGCAAGGCTGAAGCGACGCTGCTGCATCTGCGCTGGACGCTGGCCAAGACGCAGGAAGGCGAGGCGCGCTCGGCGCTGGCGATCGCCACGGCACTGGTGGGCGACCGCGCCGCCGCCCAGATGGCTGCCGCCAGGGAGCAGGGGATCGGCGCCCATCGGTTGCCGGACCTGCGCGACGCGGAAGCCGCCGCCGCTGCCGCCTTCCAGCGCCTGTCGATCGCCAAGACGCAGATCGAGGAAGAAGCGGGCCGCATCCGCGCCCGCCAACTGGAACTCGACCGCCGGCTCCAGCAGCTCGACGGCGACATCGTCCGCGAGGAGCGGATGGTCCGCGACAATGCGGATATTCTTGAACGCCTCGCCGCCGAAGAAGCCGCGCTCAACACCGAGAACGCCGGCGCCGCCGACCGCGAGGCCAGCACCCGCGCGGCGGTCGAACAGGCGGCGTCGACGCTTGCCGCCAGTGAAGCCAAACTCGCCGGGCTGACCGCCGAACGGGCAGAGGCCGCCGCCTCCCGCAACCAGATCGAACGAACGCTGCGCGACACCGCGGAGCGTCGCGACCGTTTCGCCCGCCAACTCGCCGATGTCGACCGGGAATTGTCCGATATCGCCTCCAGGGTCGCCGGCCTGGCCGATCCCGCCGAGAAGCAACTTCTGGTTGAACAGGCGCTGGCGCTGCTCGAGGAAACCGAAGCCGCGGCGATCGCCGCCGAACAGGCTGTCGCCGAGGCGCGCGCGGCGGAGAGTGCCGCGCGCCCGCCGGTTCAGGATGCAAAGGCCGAGCTGGCGCGAATCGAAACCGAGGCCCGCACGCTGGCCAAGATCCTGAATGCCGCAAGCGGCGACCTCTTCCCGTCCGTGCTGGAGCAGATCAGCGTCGAGCGCGGCTACGAGACGGCGCTGGGCGCCGCCCTTGGCGAAGATCTCGACGTGCCGCTCGACCGCAGCGCGCCGGTGCATTGGGGCCAAAGCGAGGTCCAGCCCGGCGACGCCGCTCTGCCCGAAGGCATCAAGAGCCTTGCCAGCGTCGTCCGCGCGCCGGCGCAACTCGCCCGCCGATTGGCGCAGATCGGCATCGTCGAGGCCGGCGACGGAAAGCGGTTGCAGGCGCAGCTTGCTCCCGGGCAGCGGCTGGTCAGCCGCGAAGGGGCGCTCTGGCGTTGGGATGGTTTCACCGCCAGCGCCGACGCGCCGACCGCCGCCGCGCAGCGGCTGGCCCAAAAAAACCGGCTGTCCGAGCTCGACGCCGAGGCGGTCCACGCGAACCGCATCCTGCGCCAGGCCGAAGAGGCCCTTGCCCATGCCGAGCAGGCGCTTGCCCAGGCGAGCGAGGCCGAGCGCAACGCCCGTCAGGCCGGGCGTGATGCCCAGCATGGGCTGGACGCCGCCCGCAACGTGCTGGCCGAGGCCGAGAAGGCCGGCGGCGAGCTGTCGAGCCGGCGCGCCGCGCTTGACGAGGCGCGCGCGCGCATCGTCGACAGCCATGAAGAGACGGCCGCGGCTTTCGTCGAGGCCGAGATGCTGCTGCAAAGCGCTCCCGATCTCGGTGATCTGCAGTTGCAGCTCGATCAGTCGGCCGCCAACGTCGCTCGCGACCGCGCCACCCTTGCCGATGCCCGCGCCGTCCATGAAGGCTTGAGGCGGGAAGCCGAAGCGCGCACGCGCCGCCTCGACGCCATCGGCGCGGAACGCCGCAACTGGCTGGAGCGCGCCGAAAACGCCTCGACGCAGATCGCCGCACTCGGCGAACGCAAGGCCGAGGCCGAAGCCGAACGCGAAAGGCTGGCCGACGCACCCGACGAGATCGACGCCAAGCGGCGCGCCTTGCTGTCGCAGCTTGCCGAAGCCGAAAGCCTGCGCCAGGCCGCCGGAGACCGGTTGCAGGAAGCGGAAAACAAGCAGTCCGAACTGGACAAGGCCGCGACGTCAGCGATCCAGTCGCTGGCCGAGGCGCGCGAAACCCGCGTCCGCGCCGAAGAGCGGCTGACCGCTGCCGACGAAAGACGGCTTGAGGTCGAGGCGCGCATCCAGGAAACACTGAACACGCCGCCGCATCTGGTCATCCGTCACACCGGCCTGGAGGCCGACAGCCCGATGCCGGAGATGACTGAGATCGAGCGTCAGCTCGACCGGCTGAGGATCGAGCGCGAGCGGCTAGGCGCCGTCAATCTACGCGCCGAGGAAGAGCAGAAGGAACTGTCGGATCGGCTGGAGACCATCGTTTCCGAACGCGAGGACATCATCGAGGCCATCCGCAAACTGCGGCAGGCGATCCAGAGCCTGAACCGCGAAGGCCGCGAACGGCTGCTGGCTGCCTTCGACGTGGTCAATGGCCATTTCCAGCGGCTGTTTTCGCATCTGTTCGGCGGCGGCACGGCGGAACTGCAACTGATCGAGTCCGACGATCCGCTCGAGGCCGGTCTCGAAATCCTTGCGCGGCCACCCGGCAAGAAGCCGCAGACGATGACGCTGCTTTCCGGCGGCGAGCAGGCGTTGACGGCGATGTCGCTGATTTTTGCCGTGTTCCTGACCAATCCCGCGCCGATCTGCGTGCTCGACGAAGTCGACGCACCGCTCGACGATCACAATGTCGAGCGTTTCTGCAATCTGATGGACGAAATGGCGGCCACCACCGAGACGCGCTTCGTCATCATCACGCACAACCCGATCACCATGGCCCGCATGAACCGGCTGTTCGGGGTGACCATGGCCGAGCAGGGCGTCAGCCAGCTCGTGTCGGTCGACCTGCAGGCGGCCGAGGCCCTGCGCGAGGCGAGTTGACGCGTCGACCGCACAGCTTGTCGGTGGCGCCTATTGGGGCTTTCGGCTAAAGCACGAATTGGACTAGGTCGGTTCCGTTTCATTCGGATGTAGCGTTTTGATGTTGCGCTTGATCCTTTCCGAAATCGATCTCGGTTTCGCGATCATGTGCCAGCATATGCACGGAGAACCTTGTTGCCTATACTTGTCACCGGAGCCGCGGGATTCATCGGCAGCCATGTTTGCCATCATCTCCTGAACAGGGGGGAAGCGGTCGTCGGCGTCGACAATATGAACGACTATTACGACCTGGCGCTCAAAAAGGGGCGCCTCGCCCGCTTGCAGCCTCACAAGGATTTTTCATTTCACCAGATCGACATCGCCGAACAGGGCGCTCTTGCCGACGCATTGGCCGGGCAAGGAATAGTCAGGATCGTCCATCTCGCCGCTCAGGCCGGTGTGCGCCATTCACTCGACAATCCGAGGCTCTATGTCCGTTCCAATGTCGCCGGCCATCTCGAAATGCTCGAATTCTGTCGCGCGCAGCCCGAATTCGAGCATCTGGTCTATGCCTCGTCGAGCTCGGTTTATGGCGGTAACCGCAAGGTGCCGTTCAGCGAGACCGATCAGGTCGACAAGCCCGTCTCGCTCTACGCCGCCACCAAGAAGTCCGATGAATTGATGAGCCATACCTACGCCCATCTCTTCGGGGTGCCGCAGACCGGCTTGCGATTTTTCACCGTCTACGGTCCCTGGGGCCGGCCCGACATGGCCTATTGGATTTTCACCAAGGCGATGCTCGAAGGCAAGCCGATCCGGGTATTCAACAATGGCGAGATGTGGCGGGATTTCACTTATGTCGACGATGTGGTGAGAGCTGTCGTTGCCGTGCTCGACAAGCCGCCATCGGCTGAAGTTCCGCCGAGCAGGCTCTACAATGTCGGCAACAACCGGCCGGTGCGGCTGGGCGATTTCATCGACACTCTGGAAAAACTGCTCGGTGTAAAAGCGATCCGCCACAGCGAGCCGATGCAAAGCAGCGATGTCGAGCGGACCTGTGCCGACATGACAGCGCTGGAGCGCGATTTCGGTTTCAGGCCGAGCGTTTCGACAGAAGACGGGCTGAAAAAATTTGTCGACTGGTACCGGTCGGAATGGGCTGCAGGATCAACGACAAGGTGACTGCGGCCTGCGGGTCGTCGTTCCGGCACCTTCATCATCTACGGCCCCCACGGCCGCGCTTGCCAATGCGAATTTCGCGATCTGGTTCCAGAGAGTTTCAGGCTCAAAACTCAGACGCTGCTCCAGCCAAGCCATGACATCCAGTGGATGAGCAACGATCACATCAACGTCGGATCGTTGATGTCTCAAGGCGTGCAATTGCCTCGATCTCGAGGATGCTGTCACGATGCGAGTGTCGACCCGGAGCGAGTCGTTCGTCTGGAAATCCTTCAGGTTGTCCGTCACGAGAAGGGAAGTCTTCGAGGCGAACGCGGTCGCCAGCACTCCGGCATCTTCGACGTCGGCCATCGCGAACTGCTCGCGTCCACCGAGCAACAAGTATGGATCGAGTTCGTCTGGTCCATACTTCATGATGCTCTTAATGGCTTCTGTGTAGGCTTCTGCGCTATCGGATGATGCTCCTTGGCGCTTCAGGACATGCTCAAGGGTCTCTAGCATTTCAAGGGAGACAACGAGCTGCGTTTCACGCTCTTCGTCTCCCCATCTTCCGCTCGTAACCATGGAGACGATCCTTTGGGCCGCGGTGCCTTGTCGGCCTTTGGCAGTCGCCATCAGGTTCGCCACCCAAACATTCACATCCAGCAGGATGCGCAGGGGCAAACTCATGGGTTCGGCTTCGGATGCTTTTCGGCTTCAGTCAGCCGTGTGGCCTCTTCCATAAGATCGATCTCATCTGTGCTGCTGTCCGGGCCTCCGAAAATTTTTTCGGCGGCCAAGCTTTCTGTGGCTGCTTCTAAGCGAATTCGGGAAACGGTTGCCATCATCTCGCGTGCGAGACGCTTGATACCGCTCACATCCTGGTGCGAGTGCAGTTCAAGCAGCGTGTCGCGCACGTCCTTGGGAAGGCCGGTAAACACCGTAAGGGCGCTGGAGACGACGTTCGATATGGATCGATGTTCCTTCTCAGCGACGATCCGAACCTTGCGAGCCATCTGATCGTCGACATTGGCGGAAAGCGTCACGGCCATCACTGTCATCCTATATAGAAATAATTCGTTCCTATATAATCGACCCTGCTGGAGCAATCAATGATAGCCTGAAGGGGATCAGCGACGAGTGTCATTCACCTCGTTTCAGATTCCTGCAAGAGAAAACCCCATAAGCGCGAAGCGGCAATTCGAAGCTCGCTTGTCTCAACAGCTTGTCATCGCCTCAGCCCACTCATGAAGGTCTTTACTCGGGCTGGGTCGACCTGGTTCCACCAGACGCCGTCATGCTTCAGCGCGCTGGCGATGATGACGCCGTCGACGATGCCAAGGATATCGTTGGCATTGTCGGGCGTTACGCCGCTGCCGACCAGAGTCGGCAGGCCGGCGGCCTCTTTGATCATGCTGATATAGCTCAGATCCGCAGCGTGCCCCGTGCGTTGACCGGTCGCAATGATGGCGTCGGCGTCGAAGAAGACCAGATCCTTGACCAGTTCCTCCACCGGGCGGTCGGCAACGATCGCGTGCGCGCCGTGCTTGACATGAGCATCGGCGAAAACGCGGATGCCGTTGGCGCGAAGCTTGGCGCGGTAGCGTGCTGCGCGGCCCGACTCCCCCTCGACAAAACCCTCATTGGCGACATAGGCATTCGCCCATTGATTGACGCGGATAAAGCCCGCGCCGGAGGCGCTGGCGATCGCAAGGGCAGGGATCGCGGCGTTAGCGAGCACATTGATTCCGACCGGCTTGCCGAGCTCGCGGCGAATACGGTCGGAGATAACAGCCATATAGGCCGCTGTCTCGGGTCCGATATCGTCAGGTTTGGCGAAGGGAATGTCGCCATGATTCTCGACGATCACGCCGTCGCATCCGCCATCGAGATAGGATCTCGCATCGTCCAGACCGCGCTGATAGATCGCCTCGACCGCCTCGCCGTCATAGCGCGGCGCGCCGGGAAGCGGCGACAGGTGAACGACGCCGATCACCACCTTGGTGCGGCCGAAAAGTTCTACGAGCGCGTCGCCGCCTGATTGACCGAGTTGGGTCATGAGAGCTCCGTTTGATCGATGAGCGCCGCCATTTCAGACGCGGAAGGACAGGATATCAATGTGCCCGGGCGAGTCACCGCAATTGCGGCAGCCGCGAGCGCGAACGTCAGCGCCGGGGCAACCGACATTCCCTTGGCAAACCCGCCGGCCAGACACCCGCAAAACACATCGCCGGCGCCGCTGGTGTCGAGCGCCTCGACGCGTGGCGCCGGCAAACGAAGCGATCCCCTCCGGTCAGGGTCAAGGACGAGACAACCTTCCGCGCCAAGGGTGATCACGACTGTCCCGGCGCCTTTGGCAGCCAGCGCGTCGGCAGCGGCTGACATGTCATCCTGGCCGGTCAGCGCTTTCGCCTCGGATTGATTCACCACCAACACCTCTGCCAGGCCGAAGTCAGGCAGAGCCGCCGCATCGATCGGGCTGGCATTCAGGACGGTGCGCGCGCCATTTTCCTGTGCTGCCCGCAGGCAGGCATCTATCGCGGCGCCTTGCAGGTTTCCTTGGCAGACAACGATGTCGCCAAACGCGATCCGGCGCGCAAGTGCGGTCTGCGCGATCGGATCGAACACTTCGCTGCAGGCGACGCCGCTGACGATGAAGTTCTCGCCTTCGGCCTCAATGACGATGGTCGAGCGGTCGCTTGGCAGGTCGAATTCAATCGCCTCGAGGTCAGACAACTCCCTGTCGAGGTGGCTCCTGATCCATGCGCCTGCGCGGTCCTTGCCGAGCGCCGTCCAAAACGTTACCGCAGCACCCGTGCGCGCGGCAGCAACCGCCTGGTTTGCTCCCTTCCCGCCGAGGCCATCGGCGTAGTTGCTGGCGTTCAAAGTCTCGCCGGCGGCAGGGAAGCGGCTGACGCGAAATGTCGTGTCGACGCAGGCATTGCCGACGACATGGACATGCATCGCTCAGCTCTCACCGGTCGCCCAACTCAGCATCTGCTCGAACAGGGTTTTGTAGCCTTTCCAGGCGATGAACTCCGGTGGCAGCCAATGCGGTCCGACATCGGATGTCCAGGCCACAGTGCGGCCCTTGCCGTAGCGGCCGGTGACGAGCAGCGGCAGCGAGCCATAATCCGACGACACGGTTGCCAGTACGTCCGCCCCGTCTTTCGGCGTCACCTCGTTGAAGCCGAGCAGGACTGGCCAATCCGAACCGAGCCCCTTCAGGATCGGATGGTCCGAGGAGCCTTTCAGGACAGGCGAAAACCCTTCCGGCACCTCGACGCGGTCGTCGAAGGCGAGGCAGTTCACCGGCAGCACCTCCTCGACCGGCGTCTTGCGATAGCGCGCGCCGCCATTGATGCCCTGGAAGCTATAGTAGCCGCCGAACATCAAAAGCCCGCCGCCGGCGCGCACATAATCGCGCAACAGCCGCAGGCGGTTCGGCGTCGGCTTCGAGTGGACCCAAGTGTCTGGATGCAGAAGCAGCGTGTTGGCGCCGATGTCGGAGAGCACCACCGCGTCATAGGCCGAAAGCGTATCCATAGTTTGCGGAAAGCTGCGTTGCGCCTCATGCGCCGGCATGAAGGTCACGTCGAAGTCGGTCGCCTTTAGCGCTGTCAGCAATTCGTCGGCGCCGGTGTGGTAGGTGACTGTAGGAAACTGGTCGAAGCCCTTGATATGGGTCGCGGTCGACACCCAGGATTCACCGGCAAGCAGGATTTTTTTCTTGGACATTTGAACTCCGTCGTAAGTCTCACCCGTAAGTCCGGGCTTAATTCTGCCGCGAGAACACGGCTTTCGGATTGGCGATCAGCATGCGGTCGATGGCTGGCTGCTCGACGCCATGCCGTTTCAGGCGCGGTATGAAATGCTTGAGGATGTAGCCGTAGCCGAAACCGCCGAAGCGGGTCAGCATGATCTTGAGGAACACATCCTGCGACAAGAGCAGGCGATCGCCGAAGCCGGCCTCGATAAGTGCCGCAATTGCCCGCGCATTCTCTTCATCGGAGGGCGATTGCGCGTCCTGATCGGCATAATAATAGTCCATGCCTATCATGTCGTATTCCAGGAAAGCGCCGCGCCGGGCGAGGTTTGTCTGATAGTCGAAATCATTGTGGCTGGGGTTCATGTGGCAGAGCACAGTGTGGCGAAGATCGGCGCCCTCGGCCTCCACGACATCGAGCACCTCGTGCGCCAGCCGCTCCCAGCCGGGCAGGTGGATCGACAGCGGCACGCCGGTGATGCGCGAGGCTCTTGCCGAAGCTCGCAGCGACTTTCGTTCCTCTGAAGTAAAATGCTTGCTGACGCCGATCTCGCCGATCAGGCCGGCCAGGATCGGCGGCTGCGTCTCGCCGCCGCCGACGTCGTTGACGATGAACTCGGTCACCGCGTCGACATCCATCGCCTTCAGCCATTCGGGATGGGTGTGCTCCAGATAAAAGCCGGTGCCCATGACGATCTTCAGGCCGGACATGCGGCTGATGCGGGCGAGCTTTTCCGGCTCGCGGCCGATGCCGATATTGGTCGCGTCGACGACGGTATGGCCGCCGAGTGCGCGATAGCGTTGCAGTTCAGACAGCGCCAGGTCACTGTCATCGAGCGAAACATTGTCGCGGTTGACGTAAGGGTTCATGCGCAATTCGCCGATGATCTCGATGTTCACCGGCTGCTCGGCGAGCGCCATGTCGTCGGGATGACAGGGACACTTCCAACTGCGCGCACCGTCGAGCAAAATGTGCTCGTGCATCAGCGTGACGCCCATTTCTTCGACCGGAACGGGGCCGAGCACGGTCATCACATGACCGGTTTCGACTCCGATCGCCAGCCGCTGCCTGGGAGCCGCGTCATGGAAGAGATCACTCATGGGCTCAACCGCTCCGCACGGCGCCGCGGAACAGGCGGAAGTTGAGCCAGATGGCGATCAGGATGATCGTTCCGGTCACGATCGGCGTCAGGAATGGCGACAGATGCGCCAGAATCAGGCCGTTGCCGATGACGGCCACGGTAAGCGCGCCGAGAACCGTGCCGACGATCGTTCCGCGGCCGCCGAACAGGCTCGTGCCGCCAAGCACGACGGCAGCGATGACTTCGAGCTCAAATCCTTGCCCGGCATTCGACGATCCAGATCCGAGCCGGGCCGCAATGATGATCCCCGCAAGCGCTGCCGCGGCGGCGGAAATCACGTAGACGAAAAGCGTCGTCAGCCGGGTGTTGACGCCGGCGCGCCTGACCGCTTCGGCGTTGGCGCCGATGCCGGTCACGTAGCGGCCGAACGGCGTCTCGTTGAAGGCGATATAGGCGATCGCCAGGATCGCCAGCGCGATCAGCGCCGGCGCCGGCACGCCAAACAGCCAGGCGCGGCCCAGCACCGTGAAAGGGCTTCCCGGCTCGATGGGGATCGAGTAGCCGCCGGTGATCAGCAGCGCCACGCCGCGGATCACCGAAAGCCCGGCAAGCGTGACGATGAAGGCCGGGATGCCCTCATAGGCGACGAAATAGCCCTGCACCGCGCCAAGCAAGGCGCCCAGCGCAAGCATGGCGAGGATGACCACCGGCCATGGCAAACCCAGTTGCAGCAGCGTCGCCGACAGTGTTGCCACCAGTGCCAGCACGGAGCCGACCGAAAGGTCGATGCCGCCGGTGGTGATGACGAAGGTCATCGCCGCGGCGACGATCAGCAGCGGTGCCGACTGCCGCAGGATGTTCAGCAGGTTGGGCGACGTCAGAAAGGCGTCCGTCGCCACCGAGAAGATGACGCAAACGGCCAGAAAGAACAGCGCGATCGACACGACGCTGCCGTTGGCGAGCACCGCATCTCGCCATGTGGATTCGCGGCCCCTTCGAGACCGCGCGGAGCGGGTCGAAGTCACGTCGCTCATGCTGGCGCTCCATCGCGATAGGCGTTGGCGGCCGAACGAGCGTTGAACTTGCGGCCCACGATCAGATTGACGACATCCTCGATATTGGTTTCGCCGATCAGCCGCTCGGCGACGTTGCGTCCTTCGTACATGACCTGAATGCGGTCGCATACGAGGAACAGATCCTGAAGCCGGTGGGTGATCAGGATGACACTGACGCCGCGGGCGCTGACGGTGCGGATCAGGTCCAGCACCGCCTCGACCTCGGCGACGGCAAGCGCTGCCGTCGGCTCATCCATGATCAGCACGGACGGCTCGAAGGAAGCGGCGCGGCCGATCGCGATCGACTGTCGCTGTCCGCCGGACAGGTTTTCGACCTTGAGCCGCGTGTCGGCGATAACGATGCCGAGACGGTCGAGCATCTGGCGCGTTTGCTCATGCATGCGCTTCTTGTCGAGAAAGGAAATGCCGGCGATGCGGCGGCGCGGCTCGCGGCCGAGAAAGAGATTGCCGGCGACATCGACCGTGTCGCAGAGCGACAGATCCTGATAGACCATCTCGACGCGCGCTGCACGCGCGTCCGCCGGCGAGTTGAAGGTCACCAGCGTTCCATCGATCTCGATCGTGCCGGCATCGGGAACCACGGCTCCCGACAGCACCTTGCTCAATGTCGACTTCCCCGCGCCATTGTCGCCGACCAACCCGAGGACCTCGCCCGGCCTCAGCACCAGCGACACGTCATCGAGCGTCTGAATGGCGTTGTAGCGCTTTGAGATGCCGCTCATCCGCACCCGATAGGTCTCGCCACTGCTCATCTTGGATCCCACGGGATTGCAAAGCGTCCGCGGCGTAGCCCTTCGCGGCGCCGCGGACCGTCATCGATGCAGTCTACTGGAACATCGCGCGGTATTGTTCGACATTGTCCTTGGTCACGATCGTCACCGGAATATTGATGATCGGCTCGACCGTTTCGCCCTTCTTGAGCTTGACCAATGCTTCGACAGCGGCCTTGCCTTCGCCGGCCGGGTCCTGCTGGACGACCGCCACCACCCAACCGTCGTCAATGCCCTGAATGACCTGCTTGGTCAGGTCCCAGCCGAACACCTTTACGTCGCCGGTGCGGCCTTGGCTGGTCACGGCCGAAACAGCGCCGAGCAACGCCGGCTCGCCCGTCGCATATAGCGTCGTCATGTCCGGATTGGCGGTCATCAAATTCTCCGAAGCGCTCATTGCGGTCTCCTGGACATTCTGGCCGTCGACCGTGTCGAGGAAGGTGATCGCCAGGCCGCTGTCGGTGACCGCCTTCTTGAAGCCGTCGAGCCGCTGGTTCTGGATGAACGAATTGAGCGCGCCGACAATGCCGATCTTGGCAGTGCCGCCCATCTCCGACTTGACATAATCGGCATAGAATTTGCCGATATCCTCGCCGGCCTTGGCGTTGTCGACGCCAATGAACGCAACGTCGTCGCCGTCGGGGATCTGCGCGTCGATGGCGATCACGGGGATGCCGGCCGCCTTCGCGGCGGTGATTGCAGGCTTGACCCCATTGACGTCGATGGCGACCAGAATGATGCCGTCGACTTTTTGTGTGATGTAGTTCTCGATCGCGTCATTTTGCGCGCTCGGCACGTTGTTGGCATTGAAGATGACCAGCTTGGCGCCGGCGGCGTCGGCCGCCTTCTGCGCGCCCTCGTTGATCTGGTTGAAGAACAGGGCCTGCTGGTTGATGTTTACGAGAGCGAACGTATCGGCGAACGCCGATCCCATCGCTGTCGAGCAGATGGCCAAGACGGCGGCGCAACGGAAGAGAAGTTTGAACGGACGCATTTACGGTTCCCCTTGCTTGCGGGCCAAACCTGTTCGGCTGGACCCATTGGTGCTACAGGCGCAAGGCAAGCATTCAAGAGACTTGAATACTTGTCAACGAATTTGATCTCACAGCAGCCGTCAGAAGGTCGCTGGTGTGTTGACCCAAAAAATGCTGGCTCTCTCCTTGCCGATGTTGCGGTAATGGTGCGGCAGCTCCGACCTGAATACGAACGCATCGCCGGTGGCGAGATCATGGCTCTTGCCATCGACGATCAGCTTGATCCGGCCGGCAAGCACGTAGCCGACTTCCTCGCCGACATGCTGGATGGGACCTTCGCTCTCGCCGTCTGCCTCGATATGATGGATGTTGCACTGCAACAGGTGTCCGGGCGAATATGGAATGATGCGTTCGAGCGAGATGCCCTCGCCGCGCCTCAGCGCGTCGAGCGAGATCAGTGGCCGCGCGCCTGCGCGGAACACGATCGCCTCGTCGTCGTCGACCTGTTCGAACATCCAGCCGATATTGGTCTCCAGAACTTCGACCAGGCGGTGAAGCATAGGCAGGGATGGCGAAGCCTTGCCGTTCTCGATCTTGGACAGAAGGCTTTCAGAGCAGTGCGCAGCTGTCGCCAGCGTCTTCAGCGTCATGCCCCGCGTCTGGCGGGCGAGGCGCAACCGCGTTCCAAGCCGCGCGGCATTTACGGTGGCGTCCGCTTCGGACTCCGGCCGTCGCCGATCGATTTTGTTCATCCGTTCGCCAACCATTCAACAGTCATGGACAACTGTCGCGCGAGCAAAAGACAGCCGCGACCGATTTGCAAGTGGTGATTTGTCAATTTCGACCCAGCCGGGCGTCGACCGGTTTCTGATAGCACGGATAAAGCAACCCAGCGTCAAACACTCCTTCTACAGCGACACCGGCTGTCCCTCGATCGAACCCGGCGCCGACTGGAACAAAAAGCGTTCCTGCGTTGTTCCATCCCGATGTTCGAAGGGGCTGGTTTATACGCCGGCCAGAGGCAATCCTCGCGGCAGGCGCTCGGCGGGCACGCGAAGACAAGGGATGGCGAGGCAAATGGATCCTGACGATCTCAACACAGAACGGATCGTCACCGTGTTCGGCGGGACAGGCTTTCTCGGGCGCCGGATCGTGAAGCGGCTCCTGGAAAGGGGTTTCACAGTCCGCGCCGCATCCCGCCACCCGGCTCGTGTGGGCCAGGTTTTTTCCTCGACGGCAAAGCTGCCCGAAGCGGTCGAGGCGGACATATTGGATGCGTCCTCGATCGGCTCGGCCATTGCCGGATCACAGGCGATCGTGAATGCCGTCAGTCTCTACGTCGAGCAGGGCGCCCAGACGTTTGAACGCGTGCATGTGGAAGCCGCAGCTGAACTTGCCGCCGCGTCGCGCGCTGGCGAGGTCGACCGGTTCGTCCAGATTTCGGGGATCGGCTCCGATCCTCAATCGGATTCGAATTATATTAGGGCACGTGGGCGCGGAGAAGAGGCGGTGGCGAGTGCATTTCCCGGCGCCATCATTGTGCGTCCCGCCGTCATGACGGGACCTGACGACGTTTTCCTCACGACGGTTGTGAGGCTGATACGTCTCCTGCCGGTTTATCCGCTGTTCGGCGATGGCGGCACACGGCTTCAGCCGGTCTATGTGGAAGACGTCGCAGACGCAGTCAGCCGGCTGATCGACAGGCGAAACCACAAGGGTTCATCGATATTCGAATTCGGCGGCCCGCGCATCTACACCTATAAGGAACTGCTGCGGGAGATCGCCCGACAGCTCGATACCCACATCAGGCTGATGCCGGTGCCGTTTGCGGCGTGGGACGCCTTGGCCGGCGTCGCGGAACTCCTTCCGGGAGCGCCGATAACGCGCAACCAGGTCGATCTTATGCGGCACGACAATGTGGCCGCAATCGGCGCGCCGGGCCTGAAGGAACTCGACATCGCGCCGCGGGACATCGAGGAGGTGATCCGCTTGATCGAACGGCGCGCGTGAGGCTGCTCGGGCCCGCTCCTGCTTAGCAGGACTCTACCATTCTGATGGGGAACCTATCGCCATGCGGCGGGTTGGTCGAGCTTGAACCAATAATGAAGAAGAAGGAAAAGAACTATGGCCAGATGCGATCAATGCGGGAATGACTACGACAAGGCTTTCGAAGTGAAGCTAGCTGAGGAAACCTATACGTTCGACAGCTTCGAATGCGCGATCCAGAAACTTGCGCCGCTCTGCCCGCATTGCGGGTGCCGGATCATCGGACATGGTGTCGAACAAGATGACATCATCTACTGCTGCGCACATTGCGCCGCTGAGGAAGGTGCAAGCGCGCTGACCGATCGCGCGCCTTGATGCTCTTGGCCCCGCTTCGTCAAGTTCGCTCCACCATTTGCTGCGTCCAAGCGAGATAGCCGGGGGCGATCGCGTTGATGGTGATGCGGTGACGCGCTCAGCGGCAGTGGAGCACGTCAGCCTGTGCAGGACCACATGCGGCTCGAGATGGTGCAATTTTCCCGGCAGCGAAGCGGCCATTCTAGACAGATACAACCTCGTCCTGGCGGAACAGAAGGTGCAAAGCTTGGCAAGGTTGTCCAGGTTGGCAAGGTTGACAAAGTTGCTCGCAGCGCCATATTTGTCTCATCAGGAGGCAAAACGCGTGGCAGACAAAACGCGAGTTGAGGCACCGGCCGTCACCGCGAAGACACGGGGCACGGGCGTGCTGACAATGTTCACGATGAAGGGTGACCCGATCAAGGCGCTGTCCGGGTTCAAGCTGCCGGCCGGCGCACATGTGGCGATCGTGTCCGGAAAACCGGAGTCCGTCAGTGCGATCAGGAAGTCGGTGCGCGGTCGTGTGGTTCGCATCACCGAGGTTGTCGAGCGAGCCCCGCAGCATACTCAGGTCGAGCGCAAGCCGTTAGTGGACCGGTCCGCATTCGAGCCTGACGCGCGCAGCCGCGCGATGCTTGAAGGTGTCCGTATTGCACAGCAGGATCTGCGCGACGCAGGCGGTGCCTATGACCTCGATCAGGTCCGCACCCTGTTGCACGGCGTCTCCCGGCAGGCGATCGACAAGCGAGTGCAGGACGGCTCCTTGCTTGCCGTTCCCGGCCCCAGCAACCGTCGCAGCTATCCGACGCTGCAGTTCAACCGCGAAGGCACAGTTGTACCCGGGCTTAAAGCCGTTCGTGAGGCTTTGCAGACCAGCAATTCCTGGGCGGTGCTCAACTTCCTTTCCCACCCGGATGCAAGGCTGGGCAATCGCAAGCCCATCGAGCTTCTCAAATCCGGCCAGATCGAGCTCGTGCTTGAAGCCGCGAGGCGGCACGGTGAGCAGGGGGCGTGAGCGGGCCACTCCCTCCCGCAGACCTGGACAGGCGCCTGCCCGAGCTGGTGAAGCTACCGGCAGGGCAGGAGGTTCACTGCTTCTACACGGCCAAGTGGGAGCCGATCTTCTTCGACAGGTCGACTGAAGGGCGGTTCAATGCTCCCGACGCCTCCTATGGGGTTCTCTACGCCGCAAAGGAGATCAGCGGCGCGTTCGCCGAGACGTTTCTGCGAACTCCTGGGCACACGCTCATCGACACGGATCTGCTGCAGCGGAAGGCGTACGTTCGCCTCGTCGTCCAAAGAGACCTGAAATTGATCCGGCTTGCCGGGCCCGGTCTCGCCCGCCTTGGGGCGACCGCAGAAGTCGCACATGGCGGACTGCCCTACGACGTGCCGCAGGCTTGGTCGACCGTATTGGCGGGTCATCCAACTGGCGCTGATGGCATTGCCTACCATGCCAGGCATGACGACGCCGAAGTCTGCTACGCGCTGTTCGAGCGATCGGCAGATGCAATCGCGGAGGGGGCACGCGAGATCGATCTCAACCAGGATTGGTTCTGGCGAGTCGCCGAACGCTACCGTGTCGGCCTGGCTCCATAGGGAGAGCCGATCTTGCGGTGCCGGGCAGCAGCCATCAACCTCGCAAGACAGTATCAGGCGAGCGTGATTGTCCCCTTGGATGTCAAAGAGAACGGGCAATTGGCTGCGTTCAAGGAATTTCGATGAGCACCCGGAGGCGAATGTGCTCTGGGCCGGCCGAACCGGTCAAGCGTTCCATGGCGCACCTACCGCTTCCCTCCGCAGGAAACGAAGTTACGGAGCGGCAAAAGCGATGGTGCCGGTCGTCGAGCCTAGCTGTCCTCGGTCTCTCGGCGACGATATTGCCGCGCTTCTTCCACTCCGAGAAGCCGCCGCGCAGGCTGCGCGCGTCAAGTCCCATCTCCTGCGCGATCTTGGCGGCGAGCAGCGAGCGCCAGCCGGACGCGCGTAAAAGACAAAGGTCCTGGGCTCGGCGAATTTCGGCTTGTGGTAGGGGCTTTCGGGGTCGATCCAGAATTCGAGCATGCCGCGCGGCGCATGGAACGCGCCGGGGATCATGCCCTCGCGCTCCAGTTCCCGCGGATCCCGGATATCGACCATGACAACGCCGTCGGGAATGGCCGCCATGTCCGCTGCCTCGACCGAGCGGACGACCGCATCGGCGTCGGCCAGCAGGTCCTTGTATCCCTTCGGCATGGTCAGCGCCCCATCGCGTAGAACTCGTCGTTCGGCCTCATGCTGGTGACGTTGGCCAGCCGGTTTGACATGGCGAAGAAGGCGGCGATGGCCGCGATGTCCCAGGCGTCCTCGTCGGTGAAGCCATGGATCTTGAGGTCGGCGATGTCCGCGTCGCCGACCTCGTAGGCGCGCGCGGAAACCTTCATGGCGAAATCGAGCATCGCCATCTGGCGCGGGGTGATGTCGGCCTTGCGGTAGTTGGTGGCCACCTGATCGGCGATCAGCGGGTTCTTTGCGCGAATGCGCAGGATCGCGCCATGGGCCACCACGCAGTACTGGCACTGATTGGCATTGCTCGTGGCCACGACGATCATCTCCCGCTCGGCCTTGGTGATCGGGCCGGGTTTGTCCATCAGCGCGTCGTGATAGGCGAAGAAGGCGCGGAACTCGTCCGGCCGATGCGCAAGCACGAGGAAGACGTTGGGCACGAAGCCCGACTTCTCCTGCACGGCGAGTATCCGTTCGCGGACGTCGTCGGGAAGGCCGGCGATCTCGGGAACGGGGAAGCGGCTGATGGCGGGCGCAGTCATCTGTGTCTCTCCCTTGCACGGCCGTCAATGCGACCAGCTTTAGGCCATCGAACGCTTTTCGGCGAGCCTCATGGAAGGGCTGGAAGAGGGCGTTGCCGAGGATGCGGTGGTCTCGCAGTCGCCGCGCGAGTTCCAATCGCTGTGGACGATGCGGGACTCTTGCGCCGACTATGTGCGCACGCGCGATCACATCATCGGCGGGGACGTCAGCGTACCGCTCCACCGCATCGAAGCCTTCCTGGGCGCCAGTCAGGTGGCCGTCCGGCGCATCGATCCTGAGACAGAGTTCCTCGTCTTCGGCCATCTGGGCGACGGCAATCTGCACTATGTGATCGCGACGCCGAAAGCTCGCGACGCCATGGAGACGGTATATCGCATGGTTGCGGAGGGCGGCGGGTCGATCGCGGCCGAACATGGCATCGGGATCGACAAGCCTTGGCTGCATCTGTCGCGAAGTGCGGCCGAGATCGGGACGATGCGCCGGCTGAAGGCCGCGCTCGATCCAAAGGGCATCCTGAACCGCGGCCGGATCTTCGATGGCTCATGAGGAAATTGACAACCTGAGAAGCACTCGGCGGCGCCGGAACGCGCAGCGCGCACTAGCGAGATTGACGGCTATCGATATAAAGTCGGAACGGCCAGGCGCCGGCCAGGTTGAAAGGCGCCGCCCCAGGACCATGGCTGCGAAAGTCGGGAACATTGCTCGACACGGGCTTATTGGCAAGCGCGGAACCGTGCTAGCAAACCCGTGACCAGCGAAAGCAACAAAAGGGCGGCTTGGCCGTTCTGATCAGCCGCATCAGCGGCGGGGCATCCGAAGACATGACTACGCCGCAAATTCTGTCGTTCGCCGTTATCTTCATAATGATGGCGGCGCTCGTATGGGGTCGTTATCGATATGATCTGGTTGCAGCCGCGGCACTGTTGTTCGCACTCGCGATCGGCATCGTGCCTTTTGACGAAGCCTTCAGCGGGTTCAGCGACGATATCGTGGTCATTGTCGGCAGTGCCCTGCTGGTGAGCGCAGGCATCGCCCGCTCGGGCATCATGGAAGTCGCCATCAGGCGTTTCGCTCCGAACCTGTCGGGCGTTCGCTCGCAACTGGCGCTGCTGGTCATCGTGGTGACGATCCTGTCTGCCTTTGTAAAGAATATCGGCGCGCTCGCGATCATGATCCCGATAGCCTTCCAGTTCGCGCGCCGGTCGAGCGTTTCACCGTCGATATTCCTGATGCCTATGGCGTTCGGGTCACTGCTCGGTGGACTCATGACGCAGGTGGGGACATCTCCCAATGTCGTTGTGTCGCGTGTGCGGGAGGAACTGACCGGCACCGCCTTCACAATGTTCGACTTCACACCCGTTGGAGCCGCCCTGGCCGCCGCCGGAACGATCTTCCTGGTGCTTTTCTATTGGCTGCTGCCGGTGCGCGAAAAGCTGGGCGGGTCGGTGAATGAAGCCATCGACATCAAGAATTACCTGACAGAGGCCCGAATTGTCCGCGATTCCACTGTGCTCGGCAAAACCGTCGCAGACCTCATGAAGCTCTCCGGCGGCGATGCTGTCGTGACGTCGATCCTGCGCAACCGGACCATGCGGATGACGCCACTGCCCGACGTCGTCCTCAAACTGAACGACATTCTGCTGATCGAGGGCGACCCGGCGGCGCTGGATCGCCTTGTCTCCCAGGGCAAACTCAGCGTTACGGGCAACAGGGCCAGCGGGGATGACACGACCGGCGAACTGGTCGCTATCGAAGCCGTCATCGGTGAAAACTCCCCGTTGATCGGCTGGACAGCCCAGCGCCTTGCCCTTTATCACCGCTTCAATGTCAACCTGCTGGCTGTCAGCCGGCACGGCGAGCGCCCCGACCGCAGGCTGGCCGAAATCCAGCTAAGGCTGGGCGATGTCATCGTGTTGCAGGGCAATGCAGCGACGATACCCGAGATACTGCGTGAACTCGGCTGCCTGCCGCTGGCAGAAAGGGCTATCCTGCTCGGTAGCGTCCGTAAAGGTGTTGTGCCGGTAACGATCCTTGCTCTCGCCATGGTGGCGACTGCGTTCGGGCTGCTCCCGGTCTCCGTCGCTTTCTTTACGGCCGCGGTCGGGATGGTGCTTTTCAAGGTCATCCCGGTCCGGGACGTCTACCAATCGCTGGATGGTCCAATCCTCGTCATGCTCGCCGTTCTCATTCCAGTCAGCGATACGCTACGCAGTACAGGGGCGACAGGCGTAATTGCCGGCGAGCTTGCCAGACTGGGGACCATTCTTCCGGCGTCCGGCGCTTTGATGCTCATCCTTGTCGCCGCGATGGCCGTTACGCCATTCCTCAACAATGCCGCCACCGTTCTGGTCATGGCGCCCATCGCCGCCGAGTTTGCCGGCGATCTCGGCTACAGGCCGGAAGCATTTCTGATGGCAGTCGCCATTGGCGCCGGCTGCGATTTTCTCACCCCGATAGGCCACCAGTGCAACACGCTCGTCATGGGACCGGGCGGCTACCGTTTCAGCGATTATCCACGTCTGGGACTGCCGCTATCGTTCCTCGTCGTCATTGTTGCTGTGCCGATGCTAATGATCGTATGGCCGATGAACTAACATCGATGGACGAATCAATCCGGCTCGAAGCCGGCCGGCGAAAACTGTCGCATCACTAACGTGCTCAACTGTCGCATTATTAAACGGCTGCTACACATGCGTCCGGAACGGACCCTGTGAGCGAGGGCTGGGGTTCCTGGATGCTTTTCGAACTTCTTGTCTCGCACCTCCAGCCGAGTTGCGATGAAAGAGATCAGGATACCTGAACACGCTATGGGACAAGCTTGATTGACGCATTAGCTCTCTAGATCCCCTCAGCGGTTCACGACAGAGAGGTCCACTTGGGCTGTCGCGTTTGCCAGCTCTCGGGGTTCGAGCCGGAAGACCGCTACATCGCGAGGCTTACTATGGAAGAGGCTTTCTTCTACTATCGGCGACGTGCGGCTTATTCGAGAATTTTCCAATTATAGGGATAGAAGGTTGGTCGATTGCTTAGATGTCCGAAGTCGTCATCGAACATCCTTAGTGTGCATCGTATATATGCTCCTCGCCATCCTCAAAAGAGGCCGAGCGTTTGCAGCAGGCTTTCGAATGTGACCTTTGGTTTCTTACCTGTTTGCCTATCCGGGTACATGTAGTCTTCGGACGACTGCTTGCGTATGTTGCTCGGGCTATACCCGAACTGCTGCGTGAAAGCTCGACTGAAATTCGCCGCTGAATCAAAGCCGATTGCTAGACCAACTTCGGCGACCTTTCGGGTGTCGGAAGGATCCGCTAACATTGCATGAGCTGCGGATAGACGTCGTCGACGAATGTAATTCGCAACGCCGCCGGACGTTTCGAAAAGCTCATAGAGCCGTGTCCTCGAGGTCGCCAGTTCCCGGGCGAGAGCATCCGGTGTCAGGTCGGGCGAGGCAAGATTGCTCGAAATGAAGCGTCTCGCCCGCGTCATCAATCCGATTTGTGAGATCTGATCGTTGCCGTCATCACGATCCACCAAGGGTGTAACCGCGTCGAATACCATTTTCCGCAAACGGTCCTTGATTCTAGGAAGGTCGTCTTGCGTGAAGCGATCGAGATTGGCTTCAACGCTTGACATAAGATCGATCAGCAGTTTGGCCCGGTGTCCACCCAAAACGACGTTGTTGCTCGCCGCCGGCAAGCTACCTCTATCGGCAAACAGATCGACGGGAACGATCAGGCTGATCGACTCCGTTGCCAGGGCCCGCCCGCTAAACGGATGCCCGAGCGAGCGGATTTCAATCATGCCCGGTTCATTTTGCGCGACACGTCCGTTAACTCCGGTCCAGGTGCGACCGGCGCGGAGAACGGTGATCTGCCAATGGTCAATTGGACTGAACCGCACCGCGTCTGGCGAGCGTTCGTAACTGAAGGCCGGAACGGTTTGTTGCAACAAAAGCATGCCGCCCAGATTCCACACCGCCTGCTGGACGACAAATCCATCCTCGGGATTCACATTGTTCGGCAGACGCGAATCCATCAATATCGCCATATGCTCCCGCCAGGCAGCAAACTGCTGGATTGGTGGAAGGATTTCCGTCCCAAAGCGCAACGACGTCAGGACGGCCTTCTCCACCTCGTCCTCACCGAGTGGATCCTGCGACATCCGCGGCCAGCGGCGACGTTCGACAGATGTCGGCTCCCTGTCGTTAGGTGGGACCGTCTTATCCGACATCACTGCCTCCAGCCACGACCCATCTGCAGCATGCCAACCTCACGTCACCTCCGAAGTGTATTGTTTATAAGATAAACAAAATCATTAGATATATTTAAGGATCACTGTTTGAAGAGTAGTTAATTATATCGCACCAAGTCAACAAAGCTTAGCCCTTGGCGGCTCGATCCTGAACCGACCATGAATGGGTTTCTTGGCTCGCTTCGAGATAAAGGCCTTTGGCAGCACCGATCTCGGCACAGGCAATCGAATCGCTTGAAGCCCACCGTCTCCATCAAAAAACAAATGTCTGCGGCGGGTCAGCTGCAAAAATGGACGCTGTGAAAAGTTTCCGGATTCCCTGATATCGCAACGTAGGAACCGGGGAGGTATAGGACATCATCAAATTCACTTCAGAAAGAAAACCTGAAGTCTCAGTGCATAATAGACACCTGCATGTCTTCATTTTGGTACTGATGGCTAATGAATGGGGTGTTCCAGTGAGTATAGCATTTCAGTCTGCAAAGTTGAAATCTGATCTTTCCTCGCAACGGAGGGTGCTTGTCGCAGGCGGGGCCGGCTTTCTCGGATCACATCTGTGCGAACGTCTTTTGCAAGACGGCCATTCTGTTATCTGCGTAGACAATTTTTCCACGGGGCGGCTAGAGAATTTGCGCCACCTCCTGAACTACGACACGTTCAGCTTTGTGCGCCACGATATCGTGGAACGGCTCGATCTGCCGGTCAACGAGATCTACAATCTCGCCTGCCCGGCTTCACCGCCGCACTATCAGGCCGACCCGGTCCATACGATGAAGACGAACGTGATCGGGTCGCTCAATCTTCTGGAACTGGCAGCACATTACCAGGCGCGGATTTTCCAGGCTTCCACCTCGGAAGTCTACGGCGATCCCCATGTGCATCCGCAGCCCGAAAGCTATTGGGGCAATGTCAATTCCTTCGGTCCGCGCTCTTGTTATGACGAAGGAAAGCGCTCTGCCGAGACTCTGTTCTACGATTTTCATCAGCAATACGGCGTCGACATCCGTATCGTGCGCATCTTCAACACCTATGGTCCGCGCATGCGCCCGGATGACGGCCGGGTCGTTTCAAACTTCATCGTGCAGGCGCTCAAGGGCGAGGACATCACCATTTACGGCGACGGGTCGCAGACCCGTTCCTTCTGTTACGTGGACGATCTGATCGAAGGCTTCTACCGGCTCATGTACAGCCCTCAGGCGATCCACACGCCTGTCAACATCGGCAATCCCGGCGAATTTACAGTCGGTGAGTTGGCTGAGCAGATCGTGGGAATGACCGGCTCGAGCTCCAAAGTCGTCTATCACCCGTTGCCCGTGGACGATCCGCGCCAGCGTCGGCCCGACATCACAGTGGCCCAGAGAGAACTTGGATGGGAGCCGACCGTGGCGTTGGCCGATGGGCTGAAGTCGACGATCGCTTATTTCGAACGGCAGTTGAGGAAGCCCTCCGGAAAGCTGGCGGAGGCCGCCTGATGTCCGGCAAGAACGTACTTGTCGTTGGTGGCGCCGGCTTTATCGGCAGCCATACAGCCAAGCTTTTGGCCAGGCAGAGTTATGATCCGATTGTCTACGACAATCTATCCACGGGTCACCGGTCAGCCGTCCAATGGGGCGCCTTCGTTGAAGGCAACATCCTTGACTCGGAGCGGTTGACCCACGTCATGGATGAGTATCGCCCTATCGGGGTGATCCATTTTGCTGCATCGGCCTATGTCGGCGAATCCGTAGAGCAACCGGCAAAATATTATCAGAACAACGTCAACGGGACCCAATCGCTGCTGGACGCCTGCCAGAGAAGCGGAACGCGCAATATCATCTTCTCGTCAAGCTGCGCCACTTATGGCATTCCGGATCGCTTGCCGATCCGCGAAGGCGAGAGCCAGCGCCCGATCAATCCTTATGGACGCACGAAGCTCATCGCGGAGCAAATGCTTGCCGATTATTCGGCTGCCTATGCGCTGCGCTACGTGGCGCTGCGTTATTTCAATGCGTCCGGCGCGGATATCGACGGGGAAATCGGCGAAACCCACGATCCAGAAACACATCTCATTCCGCGAGCCATGATGGCCGCTGCAGGCAGGATCGATTTTCTCGAAGTCTATGGCCAGGATTACGATACGCCCGACGGCACCTGCATTCGCGACTATATCCATGTCGCGGATCTCGCGCGCGCGCATGTTCTGGCGCTCGAACATCTGATCAACTGCGGTGGCAATCTGGCCGTCAATCTTGGCAGCGGGCGTGGTACATCCATCAAGGAAATTCTCGAAGCGATCAGCCGGCTGACAGGTCGTAACGTGCCGGTCGAGATGCGCGCTCGTCGTGCCGGCGATCCTCCGGTGCTTTATGCCGATCCGGCGCTCGCTGCCGAAAAACTTGGCTTTCAGGCGCTCTATTCCGATCTCGATACGATAATTCGCACAGCGGCTCCCTTCTTCGGGCTCGAGGTGCGCTCATGAGCACGCCGCGCATCGCGCTGTCTGTTAGCAGGGAAGAACCCCTGATGATGCCGGTCTTCACCGGCCGAAAGCGCGTCGAGTACATTTTGGGTGCGGTTTTGTGGGCGATGGCCGTCGCATTCTTCTGGCAATGGTGGGTTTTCGGAGCCACCCACACCAACATGGTCGGCTCAATTCTGGTGACGGCGCTTCTGGCGTGGATAACGCTTTTGCCAGTCTACTTCATCACCATTTTCTTCAATGCACGCCGGCCGCACGGACGGCTGCGTATTTCCGCAGGAAGTCGCGTTGCCATGGTGGTCACCAAGGCTCCATCAGAACCTTTTGAGGTGGTGGCCGAAACCTTGCGGGCCATGTTAGCCCAGAACGTGCCTCACGACACGTGGCTGGCCGATGAGGATCCATCGCCCGCAACGCTCGCATGGTGTCGCGAACATGGCGTATTCGTTTCCACCCGCAAAAGTCGCGCCGATTACCATCGCCAGTCCTGGCCTCGCCGCACACGCTGCAAGGAAGGCAACCTGGCTTTCTTCTACGATCATTATGGCTACGACCAATATGATTTTGTGTCGCAGCTCGATGCCGATCATGTTCCCGAACCGGACTACCTATATAACGTGTTGCGGCCTTTTGCCGACCCGACAATCGGTTATGTTTCCGCGCCCAGCATTTGCGATCGCAATGCACATGAAAGCTGGTCCGCGCGTGGCCGCCTCTACATCGAAGCGAGCATGCATGGTTCACTGCAAGCCGGATACAATAATGGCTTCGCGCCCGTATGCATCGGATCGCACTATGCGGTGCGCACTGCGGCATTGAAGGAAATCGGTGGGCTGGGGCCAGAACTCGCCGAGGATCATTCCACAACGCTCTTCATGAATGCCTATGGCTGGCGAGGGGCTCACGCGCTTGATGCCATCGCCCATGGCGACGGCCCACGGACGTTTGCCGATCTTGTAACGCAGGAGTTCCAGTGGTCGCGGAGCCTGGTGACGATCCTGTTGCAATACTCACCAAAACTGATCGGACACTTGCCGCTGCGTTTGAAGGTTCAATTCCTATTTTCGCAGTTCTGGTACCCGCTTTACGCCTTCTTTCTTGCTCTGACATTCCTATTGCCCGTGATCGTGCTGGTCCAGGGCGATAATTTCATCAACGTCACTTACCCAGAGTTTCTGCTCCATTTCATGCCGCAGTCGCTTGTGATCCTGCTTTTGGCATTCTGGTGGCGGTCGAGTGGCACATTTCGGCCTATCGACGGCAAGATTTTTAGTTGGGAAGCGATGCTGTTTTTGCTGGCGCGCTGGCCGTGGGTTCTGGCTGGAACCTTTGCCGCGTTCCGTGACTGGATGACCGGATCCTTTGTTGATTTTCGCGTCACGCCAAAAGGCACGTCCGAAGTGGATCCGCTACCGTTTCGCGTGCTGGCGCCGTATGCCTTCGTCGTCCTGATCTCCGTTCTGCCGGTCGTGTTCGTGCAGGATGCGTATCAAACGCGCGGATTTTTCGTCTTCGCCATCATCAATGCTTGCTTTTACTTGCTGCTGATTTTCATGATCTTGCTGCAGCATGGCAGGGAGAATGACGTGCGGATGAAAAGCCGCGCCTATCGCCCCGCGCTGGCAAGCAGTTTCATGACCCTTTTGATGGTTACCAGCTTCGCCACGGTCGAGCGTGGACGCGACGGCATCGAGGCGCTCGCCTGGGGAACCAAAAGCTTTTCCCTGTTCGACGACAGCTTCTCAATTGCCGGGGCAGGCGTCGGTGGTCGCGCTGTTCACAAAACCATCTTCAATCCACGTTGGCGCACCAATGCTCCCAGCAATTCAAATCAGCGATAGAAGGCAATCAACACATGAAGATCGCAATCATTGGAACAGGCTATGTCGGTTTGGTCAGCGGCACATGCTTCGCGGCCTGGGGCCACCAAGTTGCATGCGTGGACAAGAACGCTCAGAAAATAGATGGCCTCGTACGCGGCATCGTACCGATTTACGAGGCGTTGCGGAAAAGATTGGCTTCCGTGTTTCGGCCATCGGTCGCTCCAGCTACGACCCAGCATGACAATATCCCGGCCGCGCGGCCTCATGCGACCGGATACGCCCATCGAGGACAAACGGCGGGCGCCGCTCATCTTGAGATGGCAGGAGGTTCCGGTGGCACTTTCTAAATCTGAAAGGGCTCTATTGCTGTCAGGTTTCCGGATGCTGACAGCAGTCGCTTGGGCAGTGTCCTGCATTGCTGCACCGGCCTTTGCCTCTTCCTCACAGGTTTCCGTTCTGCCGGAAGGGGCACGTCGCATGACAGCAGGCGAAATCTACGATCTCTATAGAGACAAGAGCTGGCAGTGGGACAGCGGAGCCGGACGAATGGTGGGCGCGGACCGGCAATTTTCGGCATGGACCGACGGTGAGACGGGCAAATCCTGGGCGGAAGGCCGCTGGATCATCACCGAGACAGGTTGGATGTGTCTCAACGCGACATGGCATTCCGAACAGGGTGTATTTCCCGCCAAGACCTGCTTTTCGCATCGCATCGATAATGGAACGATCTATCAGAAGCGCGAGCCCGGTGGTGAGTGGTATGCGTTCCGTAATGCCGAGGTCCACCAAGACGACGAGGCCAGCAAGCTAGTGTCCACCGATCTGGTTTCCCGTCAACTCGATGCCATCAAAGCCGCGCTTGGTGCGGCACAGCAATCTGAACAGTAAGAAAGGGAGGGGGCCTTGAAAAGTCTCTTTAAACTATCAGCAGCCTTGTTTTGCAGCGCATGCATTTCCGGTGGTGTCTATGCAGCCAGCGGCGTGTCGGGAGCGAGTGTCGACAGCCGCAATCAGTTTCGGGACAAGCGTCCCATCATCACGGCTGACTCCGTAACCCCCGGCGCCTACGATCCGCACGCGGATTATACCAACGATTCCAACTCAAAAATCGAACACCTTTTTCTTCCCTGGGAAGATGTGGATCTGGCAACGCTCAGCGCCGCAGACGCCTATGCGCGTGAGCGTGGACGTTCCCTGTTGATCACGGTCGAGCCGTGGTCCTGGGCGCGGGACTGGCGTGTAGGTCCTGAGGATTTGCTCGCCGGGATTCTGGGCGGGCGCTACGATGCCAATATGTCAGCGGTCTGCTCTGCGGCAGCGCAGCTGAAAAGCCCCATCACTATCCGCTGGGCGCAGGAAATGGAAGATAATGACGGGCAATTCACCTGGGCTTTCTGGAATGCTGAAGGTTATGTGAACGCCTACAGGCATGTCATCGACGTATGCCGCAAGCATCTTCCGTCGGCCCAATACATGTGGTCACCGAAAGGAGAAGAAGGACTGGAAGCCTTCTATCCTGGCGACAAGTATGTCGACATTATCGGTCTGTCCGTCTTTGGCTATCAGCCCTATGATAAGTTGGAGGTCGGTCGTGATACGACTTTTGTGGAGCGCACAAAGCCGGGTTATGACCGTGTGACGGGCTTCGGCAAACCAATCGCCATTGCGGAGCTTGGCTACGAAGGTAACGACGAATATGCTCGTGACTGGGCCGCGGAAGCAAACAAGCCGCATGCCGAGTTCCCGGACATGACAGCCGTTGTCTACTTCAACGATCGTGAAGTCTATCCATGGCCGAGAAATGTCGGCCGGCCCGATTGGCGCGTGGCCGACCATCCGCTGGACTGATCCAAGTCGTTCGACGGAGTGGTTCGGCTTTCACCAGATGGCCGAACCGCTCCATCCCTTTATTTCTATGCGGTTCCAACGCAGGACTCTTACGCAGTCTTACTGGAATTGCCTTGGTGGAGAGGAAGTAAAATGTTTTCGATCCGTTCGATTATCTCAAGTGCGGTGCTGTTTGTGTTCTTGCTTGCAGGCAATGCCTACGCCGCTCCCAAACAACCGGCGGGCGACGCTATAGAAAAACGCGCCGCTGCCGCGACGCCGATGAAGGCCTCAGCGGTTGAAAAGCTCTATGCCGGCCGCACCTGGAAATGGCAAAACGGCGGTGGGTTCTATTCTGCCGAGACAACTGCTCGCGGGCTGTTCTCTGCAAATAGGAAGCCCTTCGCCGCTTGGTCGCGCAAACGGGCAGCATGGTCCTATGCGGAGGGAAACTGGTATGCGACCAATGGGGGCAAGCTCTGCATGCGCGCTCTCTGGACCAGCAAAGTAGCGAAAGGGAGTCTGGCAAGAAGCGGTGCAATCACATGTTTCCTGCACCGTGAAAAACATGGCGTCGTTTATCAGAAGCCTTTCATCGGTGGGAAATGGTATGTCTTTCGTCACAATCCCGCTCGCCGGGACGATGAGGCGCGCAAACTGGTCAAAGGTAATCGGGTAAGCAAAGAAGTTTCGCATCTTGAGGCGAATTCTCGATAACCGCGCAAAAACGGAGCCGCCGCGGCTTCAGGCGCGGCGGCTTCTGTCAAAACCAGGTCCAACATTAAACGCCTGGCTGATTCGAGACCCTCCGAGTGTAGCAACGCGCTTTCTGACCAAAGCCGCTCGGAGTGCAGACATAGGGGTTGCTGTTCAAGTACCGGGATGCTGATATTTTAACGAGCTTGCCGACGGGTTTCTTGTTGTAGCGAACATCGTTGTTAACCCGATATTTGACAAGGTAGACGGACCGTGTCTCTCCCTCTGGCTTACGCATTTCGCCTGCTTGCGCGTTTGCGCCGAGAGCCACGGAAACAGCAAGCCCGATCGCTGCAATCGCCACTCTTCTAATACGGTTCCGATGCGCAGTAGAAAACGTCATGTGCTAGCCTCCAATGTTATTGTTCTGGAGTGCGTTGTACCCACAGGACTTTAGGTTCTGGTTTGAATTATCCTGATAAATTTAGACAAAATGTTGCATTCCTCATGCCTCAAGTGGGGATTTGACCAAAATGAGGCCGGCGGCGCGTCCGCCGATGGATGCGAAATTCCACTTCGTCTTCTCGTTGCATCGCGGCGCGGGAGGCGCGGGCTGCGATTTTCTCACCCCGATCGGCCACCAGTGCAATACGCTCGTTAAGGGACCGGGCGGCTACCGTTTCGGCGACTATCCACGCCTGGGCCTGCCGCTATCGTTCCTCGTCGTCATTGTTGCCGTGCCGATGCTTATGACCGTTTGGCCAATGAACTTGATATGCGGCGGACGGATCAATCCTCGCGAAACTCGGAGCCCGATGGCAGTACGTAGGCCGCTCCCGGTCAAGCAATATGCATCGCTCGTGATAAAGGCTTTGTACCTATCGAGGCCAAGGATTTTGGCAAAGCGAGACGCCGGAGGGGTCTGACGAAGTATCAAGCAGCAGTCGATGAAGAGCTGGCCACAATGGGCGCCTGAAGATTGGACTCCGCTCCCGAATTTCTTGAAAGCCGGGCCGTCAACCACCGGCCCGCTTCGCTGCCCTGCGGCCATAGTAATTCCCGCGATATGGATTGGCTCAAGGCGGGCATCTACTGGTAACTATCCGGGTCCTTGGCCTTCCCGGCCTGGCAACTAACCTTACTCAGAACAGCCTTACGGTAAGCGCCATCAAACACGCGGACAGCCCGCTTGAATTTAGCGGGCGACTGCACGCATTCTGATCCCCCTTTGATCAACGGTAGCTTTAAACTATTAGGCGGAGCAGCACCGTTCTCTACCGTGTCGCGGACTGGAAAAGCGGCAAGGTTTGGGCGACATCACTTCGCGAATTCCATAAGCAGTTCCAGCCTCTCAATGGCGATTTTATCGAGGGCGTTCCCGCTGATCCCGGCGCGGTCGAATGACACCTAGCGGGTGACCTAGAATGCCCAACATCAGGAAATTGAAATCCATATAAGTACTTGATTTTACTATATAAAATAATTGGCTGGGGCGCCAGGATTCGAACCTGGGATTGTCGGTACCAAAAACCGATGCCTTACCGCTTGGCTACGCCCCAACAGTCGCAACATGCCCGCTGCGCGCGGCCTTATAGGACGAGCCGACGGAAAGCTCAATGCCGAGAATGGCCGAGAATGGCCAGTGCGCGGAACTGATCCACCGGTTCCCGCAGATTGGCTCGCATATCATCGTCTTCTGTCGGGCGATGGCGTCTATTCACCCCAAACGGCGATTTCATTGCCGGCCGGATTGACGAAATGGAACCGCCTGCCGGGGAATGAGAAGATCGGCTTGACGATCGTGCCGCCGGCATTTTCGACGGCGCCCAGGGCTTCGAGTTCTCCGGTCAGTCTTATGGCGTTACCCATAGTTCCTGTTTTGTTTCATTCAACTGGCCGCCGAGCCGCAAGTCTTTTTGTCATCGCTTTTTCTTAATCGATTGTAGAAGCCGGCTGGCTTGCCGACGCCTTGCCTTTCGCACTGCAGCATCATATCGCTCGTGCAGGGACGCGGCGGAACTTCGGCTTCGCCAATTTTTTCAATCTCCTGCAACCGGAGAGCAAGCATGACCAAATGGGTCTACACCTTTGGCGACGGCGCTGCGGAAGGCCGTGCCGGCGACAGGAACCTGCTAGGCGGCAAGGGCGCCAATCTGGCCGAAATGTGCAGCCTGGGCCTGCCGGTGCCGCCGGGGTTCACCATCACCACCGAGGTCTGCAACGCCTATTACGCCAACGGCCGCACCTACCCGGCCTCGCTGGAGGCGGATGTCGCGGTCGCGCTGGATCATATCGGCCGGCTGACCGGGCGCCGTTTCGGCGATCCCTCAAAACTGCTTTTGGTGTCGGTGCGTTCCGGTGCCCGCGCTTCGATGCCCGGCATGATGGACACCGTGCTCAATCTCGGCCTGAACGACGAGACGGTCGAGGCGCTGGCCGCCGATTCAGGCGACGCCCGCTTTGCCTACGACAGCTACCGGCGTTTCATCCAGATGTATTCCGATGTCGTCATGGGCCTCGACCATGAGGTGTTCGAGGAAATCCTCGAAGACCAGAAGGGCGGGCTCGGCCATGAACTCGATACCGAACTGACCGCCATCGAATGGCAGGGCGTGATCGCGCTCTACAAGGCCAAGGTCGAGGAGGAACTCGGCAAGCCGTTTCCGCAAGATCCGCACGAGCAGCTCTGGGGCGCGATCGGCGCCGTGTTTTCGAGCTGGATGAACAACCGCGCCATCACCTACCGGCGCCTGCACGACATTCCCGAAAGCTGGGGCACCGCGGTCAATGTCCAGGCCATGGTCTTCGGCAATATGGGCGAGACCTCGGCCACCGGCGTCGCCTTCACCCGCAATCCGTCGACCGGCGAAAAGATGCTCTATGGCGAGTTCCTGGTGAATGCGCAGGGCGAGGATGTCGTCGCCGGCATCCGCACGCCGCAAAACATCACCGAGGCGGCGCGCATTGCCGCCGGCTCCGACAAGCCGTCGCTGCAGAAGCTGATGCCGGAAGCCTTCCAGTCTTTCGTCACCATCTCCGACCGTCTGGAAAAGCACTACCGCGACATGCAGGATCTCGAATTCACCATCGAGCGCGGCAAATTGTGGATGCTGCAGACGAGGTCCGGCAAGCGCACCGCCAAGGCGGCGCTCAAAATCGCCGTCGAGATGGCGCGCGACAAGCTCATTTCAAAGGAGGAAGCCGTCGCCCGCATCGATCCGGCTTCGCTCGACCAGTTGCTGCATCCGACCATCGATCCGAAGGCGGCACGCGATGTCGTCGGCATCGGTCTGCCCGCATCTCCGGGGGCAGCCACCGGCGAGATCGTGTTTTCCTCCAACGATGCCGAGGAGCTCAAGACGCAAGGCCGCAAGGCGATTCTGGTGCGCATCGAGACCAGTCCCGAGGACATCCACGGCATGCATGCGGCGGAAGGCATCCTGACCACGCGTGGCGGCATGACCAGCCACGCTGCGGTGGTGGCGCGCGGCATGGGCAAGCCTTGTGTGTCGGGCGCCGGCTCGCTGCGCGTCGACTACAGGGCCGGCACGCTGATGGCGATGGGATCGACGTTCCGCAAGGGCGATATCATCACCATCGACGGCGGTAACGGCCAGGTGCTGAAAGGCGCTGTACCAATGTTGCAGCCGGAGCTCTCGGGCGATTTCGCCGCCATCATGGAATGGGCCGATGCCGTGCGCCGCATGAAGGTGCGCACCAACGCCGAAACGCCGCTCGACGCGCGCATGGCGCGTTCCTTCGGCGCCGAAGGCATCGGGCTTTGCCGTACCGAGCACATGTTCTTCGAGGGCGACCGCATCGTTGCCATGCGCGAGATGATCCTGGCCGACACGGAGAAGGGCCGGCGAACGGCGCTCGCAAAACTCTTGCCCATGCAGCGCTCGGATTTCCTCGAATTGTTCGAGATCATGGCCGGCCTGCCGGTGACGATCCGCTTGCTCGATCCGCCGCTGCACGAATTCCTGCCCAAGACCGAGGAAGAGGTGGCCGAAGTCGCAGCCGCCATGAACGTGTCGCCCGACAAGCTCAGGCAGCGCACCGAGGCCCTGCACGAATTCAACCCGATGCTTGGCCATCGCGGCTGCCGGCTTGCGGTTTCCTATCCCGAAATTGCCGAGATGCAGGCGCGCGCCATTTTCGAGGCGGCCGTCGAAGCCGGCAGGAAGGCTGGCGCGCTGGTGGTCCCGGAAATCATGGTGCCGCTGGTCGGTCTGGTGAAGGAACTCGACTACGTCAAGGTGCGGATCGATGCCGTCGCCAAGAGCGTGATGGAGGAAACCGGCGTCAAGATCACCTATCTTACCGGCACGATGATCGAACTGCCGCGCGCCGCGATCCGCGCCCACGTCATCGCCGAGGCCGCCGAATTCTTCTCTTTCGGCACCAACGATCTGACCCAGACCACCTTCGGCATCTCACGCGACGATGCGGCCTCGTTCCTGGAGACCTATCGCCAGAAGGGCATCATCGAGCAGGATCCGTTCGTGTCGCTCGACGTCGAAGGCGTCGGCGAACTGGTGCGGATGGCGGCCGAAAAAGGCAGGGCAACGCGGCCGGAGATCAAGCTCGGCATTTGCGGCGAACATGGCGGCGATCCGGCGTCGATCCATTTCTGCGAGGAGATCGGCCTCGACTACGTGTCTTGCTCGCCCTATCGCGTGCCGATCGCCAGGCTGGCTGCCGCGCAGGCGGCGGTGCAGGCTGCTAAGAACGGTCGCGGGTAAGGGGCCGACGTCGGCCTGGCCGTACACCGACTGGTCGGCAGGACAGGTCACGAGCCGTTCCTGCTCAGGCTGGCCCTGCTCAGGCTGGCCCTTCTCAGTCTGGTTTGGCTTCGACCGTCACCTTGTTGGGATAGAACGCGCCGTGATCGCGGATTTCGATCGTCTCGTCGAAAGGCCGCTCATAGGCCCACATCGCATCCTTGCCTGCTTCCGCGGCAGGCAGCACGCTCCAATAGCTCGCATCGCCCTTGTATGGGCAATGAGTCGAAAATTCCGTCTTGCGAAGCTGGTTGAAATCGATGTCTTCGAACGGAATGTAGAGAACCCCCGGGTAGGGCGGTTCGGTCAACAGCTTGGCCCTCGTGGACGAGGCAATGACAGCGTCGCCGGCGCGTACGGTCACAGTTCCGCTGTAGGGCTCAATTGTAATCACTTTATCCGGGTTGCGCTGAAAGCCGGGTGACGGATTGGCGATCTGGTCCATGCTGGTTCTCCTTGCATCGACCTAAGGTGTGTCGGGCGCGCGCGCTGTGCAAGGCCGCAGTGCTCAAGAACCATCGCCTTTGGCGTTGCCGGATCTGTCGTCAAACCGGCCTTGCAAACGACCGATCAGGCGGCAGCCTGAAAAGCGTCCATCAGCCCGGCATAGGCGGCGGCGATACCGGCGACCGGGTTGGTGCTTCGCGACGCGGTTTCGACCTTGAGCGCACCACCGCCGGTCGGCAAGGTAAGGAGCAGGAACTGGCGGTTGCCGCCATCGCCGACGCAAGCCGCGGCGACGTGCTGGCTTTCGCCTTCGTTCTGAACGCACATCTTGAACAGCAGCGTGCCGCCGACCGCCTCAAGCGCGCCGCCGACAAGATCGACGAATTCGTCCTCGGAAACGGTGTTGGCGTCCGGCGCCAGATCGGCCAGGCTTTCGGCAAGCGAATCTTCGAGAGCTTTGTCGTCGAGCTGCGCGTTCATGCGAACCTCATTCATTCGCCAATCACACCCCTACCATTAATCAAAGTTAATGTCGACAATGGCCGGATTATGGCGGTTTTTCCTGCCTTTTCGAACAATGCGCTGCTTCCGCCCGGTCATGGCTGGACAATCCGCTTGTTCGTCCCACAATGCAGCGAAAACCAGTGGGGGAACGAAAACCCATGGGAGGAGAAGAATGCTCGGACTGATGCAGGAATGGCCGCTGCTTTGCCACAAGCTCATCGACAACGCAGCCAGGCAGCACGGTGAACGCGAGATCGTGTCGCGCTCGATCGAGGGCCCGATCGTCCGGACCACTTACGCCGAAATTCATCGCCGGGCCCTGCGGGTCGCCGAGCGGCTCGAGCGTGATGGCTTTGGGCTAGGCGACCGCATCGCCACATTGGCCTGGAATACGGCGCGCCACCTCGAAGCCTGGTACGGCATCATGGGTGTCGGCGCGATCTATCACACGCTCAATCCGCGCCTGTTTCCCGAGCAGATCGCCTGGATCATGAACAATGCCGAGGACAAGGCGATCTTCGTCGATCTGACATTCATGCCGGTGCTTGAAAAGATCGCCGGCTCGGTCAAATCGCTCAGAAAGGTGATCGTGCTGACCGACAAGGCGCACATGCCGCAGACGGCGCTGCCGAATGCTGTTGCCTATGAGGAATGGCTTGACGAAGCCGACGGCGCCTTCACCTGGAAGACGTTCGATGAAAACACCGCCGCCGGCATGTGCTACACCTCGGGCACGACAGGCGATCCGAAAGGCGTCCTCTACAGCCATCGCTCGAACGTGCTGCACGCCATGATTGCAGCGATGCCCGATGCGATGGGCCTCTCCTCGCGCGACACCATACTGCCGGTTGTGCCGATGTTCCACGCCAACGCCTGGGGCCTTGGCCAGAGCGGCCCGATGATCGGCGCCAAGCTGGTCATGCCTGGCTGCAAGATGGACGGCGCCTCGATCTATGAATTGCTCGACACCGAAAAGGTGACGTTCAGCGCCGCCGTGCCGACAGTGTGGTTGATGCTGCTGCAGTACCTGGAGGAGACTGGCAAGAAACTTCCCTATCTGAACAAGGTCGTTATCGGCGGCTCATCCTGCCCGCGTGCGATCACGGCAAAGTTCCAGGGCAATTACGATGTTGAGGTCATCCATGCATGGGGCATGACCGAAATGTCGCCGCTCGGCACGCTGTGTACCATGAAGCCGGACTATGCCGGGCTTGAGGGCGAAGCCCGGCTCGACGTCCAGAGCAAGCAGGGTTATCCGCCCTTCGGCGTCGAAATGAAGGTCACCGACGACGACAACAAGGAGATGCCATGGGACGGCGAGACATTCGGGCGCTTGAAGGTCCGCGGACCGGCCGTCGCGCGTGCCTATTATGGCGGCATCGGATCCGAACAGTTCGATGAAGAAGGCTGGTTCGATACCGGTGATGTCGCCCATATCGACCCGGGCGGCTATATGCAGATCACCGATCGCGCCAAGGACGTCATCAAGTCGGGCGGCGAATGGATCTCGACGATCGAGCTCGAGAATCTCGCGGTCGGTCATCCGGATGTGGCGGAGGCGGCCGCCATCGGCATCCAACATTCGAAATGGGGCGAACGGCCGTTGCTTGTCGTCGTCCGCAAGCCGGGCCGGGAGCCGACCAAGACGGATATCCTGGCTTTCATGGACGGCAAGGTGGCGAAGTGGTGGATGCCGGATGACGTCGCCTTCGTCGGCGAAATTCCCCACACCGCTACCGGCAAGATCCAGAAGACAACCTTGCGCCGGCAGTTCAGGGACTATCGTCTGCCGACGGACTGACTGACATGACGTCGTTTGACCTCAAGCCGCCGCTAAACGGCTTCAAGCGCCGGTTCGGGGTGAAGCAGTGCTGAAAACAATGGAAATTTCCGCGCGACGGATGTCGAAGGCGGCCGGCTGGTCGCGGCGGACAGGGGCTTTTTCGGCGGTCCTGCTGCTGACCGTTCTCGTCGGCAACCGCTATCAGCTTGTTGAAACGCCGGCTTTCCTTTGGGTGCTCGGCATTGTCGCGCTGCTTGCCGCCTTTGCGCTGTTGTTCGCCGGCCTTGCCTTTTCGAGACTGTGGAATTTCGGCGACCGTGGCGGTCGCGATCTCAGCGTCGGCGCGGTGCTGGCACTGCTGGTGCTTGCTCCTTTTGGCATTGCCGCCTACTGGGCAGCGACCTCTCCGCCGCTCAGGGACATCTCGACGGATTTCGACGATCCGCCGGTGCTCGACACCAGCACCCGGACCGTGGATATGAACGCGCTTTCGCCGCCGACCCCAGGCGAGCGGCGCCTGCAGACCGAGACCTATCCGCTTGTCACCGGGCGCAGCTACAATCTGCCTTTCGACCGCGTCCTCGAAGCAGTCGAAACCTTGCTCGATCGGCGGGACTGGCAGCTTGCGGCGCCGTTTCCGCGGGCGATCGGGCAAAGCGAGGTGACGATCAACGCCCTGGCCAGGAGCTTCGTCCTCAGCCTTCCCGCCGATGTCGCCATCCGTGTCGCCGACGATGGCGATGCGGTCATCGTCGACATGCGCTCGGCCTCCCGCTACGGCCGCTACGACCTTGGCGACAACGCGGCCCGCATCGTGGATTTCCTCGCCGAGCTCGATCAGGAAGTCGCCGGCCAGGTCGGCACGGCCCCGGCCGAGTGATGTCCATAGCATTTTTACAACCAAGCGGAATCGCTTTGACGCCACGGAAATGCGGCTGATACAATCAGGGGTTGCCGGAGTCCCTGGGTCGATTGAGTCTGGGCAGCTATTCGGCCGGCTCGAATTCACCCTTGAGCAGGATTGTCTCCACCGGCCCAAGCGGATTGATGATCCGGCTCTCCAGGATTTCGACAAGCTTGCGTCCGACAGCCGCCATGTCGACGGAATGAACTTCGATCTTCGCCGGCAGGAAGCGTGCCAGCCGCGTGCTGTCACGTGTTACGATGTGGACGTCGCTCCCCGGCGCAAGACCTCTTTTGCCAAGAGCGTGTAGCGCCCCGAGAAGGCCCAGTTCGTTGGCGCATGCCAAGCCTGTCGGCGGATCTGAACAAGCCAGCAAGCGATCGAACCAGGCTGCGCTCGATTCCATGGTGAACATGCCATGACCGATCAGCGATTGGTCGATCGGAATACCGGCCTCGGCCATTGCCCTTGCATAGCCGGAAAGACGCATGGCACTCGCCTGATCCTCCGGAACCAGAAGTTGCAGTGCGATGCGTCGACAGCCCTTGTCCATGAGCCGTCGGGTTGCCTCGTAGGCAATCTGTTCATTGTCGACATCGACATAAGGATACGCGGTATCCAGGTCGGTTCTTCCAAACGCGACGAATGGCATGCGTTGATCCAGCAGCAGCTTGACGCGCGGATCACCCGACACCAAGCGCGTGATGATCAGTCCATCTGTGCTGCGCGCCTGAAGCTGCCGCCGCACACTCTCGACGGGATCGTCGTCGGGCGTGGTGGAATAAATGGACAGACTATAACCGGCTTGCCGCGCCGCCAGCGTCATGCCTTCGATCAAAGGCAGCTTCAACAGATCGGACAGATGATCTCTGGTCTCCATCGGGAGTACGGCCGTCAGCGTCAGCGTTCGACCGGTCTTGAGCGCACGACCATGATGATTTGGCAGATAGCCGACCCGCTTGGCCGCCTCCTTGACGCGGGCTATGGTCGAGGGCTGCACTTCCGGGCCATCCTTCAGAGCGCGGGACACCGTGGTCACCGAGAGGGAAAGTTCCGCCGCGATCTGCTTTAGATTGGCCATTGTTCGCCCCGACTTCATTTGCGAAAGCGCCGGCTGACTTGCTGACCGCCATAACGTTACCGGATTCGACATCCCGGTCAATCCAAATGCCCGTAGCAAGCAGCTTGACTCCTGCGTATTCAGATGCAATCGTAACGTTACGATTACAAATAAATGGCCATTTCAGGCAATATTTGATGAAGTTGGGGAGGAGAACCTATGTCCTGGCTGCGCATTTCCTTAACAGCATTCGCCATCTCGGCTGCCTTGCCCGTCCATGCGCAAACACTCACCATCACGACCGCAGGCGGCGATTATGGCAACGCCATGAAAGAGGCCATGTGGGGCCCTGCTGCAAAAGAGCTTGGCTATGATGTCCGCGAGGAGACGCAGAGCGACGGCCTGGCCTCCTTGAAGATGCAGGTCACCTCGGGGGCAATTGCCACCGACATTATCCACCTCGGCTCGCCGGAAGGCGCCCAGGCCGCCGCTCAATCGCTGCTGGAGCCGCTCGACTACAAGATCATCGATCCCAAATCCGTGCCGGAGGGTGCCGCGTCCGACTACTGCTATCCGTTCGATTCCTATGGCACCGTCCTGTCGTGGAACACCAAGACCTATGGTGAGAACCCGCCGAAGACCTGGGCTGAGTTCTGGGACGTAGCCAAATTCCCGGGCCGCCGCGCGTTGCGCGCCAATGCGCAGGACTCGATCGAGATCGCGCTTCTCTCCGATGGCGTGGCGCCGGCGGACGTCTATTCCGTGCTCAGCACGCCGGAAGGGCTGGAGCGCGCCATCAACCGGCTTGAAGCGATCAAACCAGATGTCGCCGTGTGGTGGACCTCGGGAGCCCAGTCCGCGCAGCTGCTGAAGGATGGTGAGGCGGATCTGGTCGTTACCTGGAACGGACGGGCAGAGACCGTGAAAAAAGATGGCGGCGCGGCTGACTACACGTTCAAGGGTTCGGTCATCGGCACGGACTGCCTTGGGGTGCCGAAGGGAGCGCCGAACAAGGAAGCCGCGATGAAGCTCATCGCAGCAATGACGCAACCAGCGCGTGTAGCGAAGCTGACCGATTTCATCGCCTATGGCCCGGTCAATCCTGCGGCATATGAGGGTGGCCTCATTCCCGAGGACCGTCTGAAGACGCTTGCGACCGCGCCTGAAAATGCCGGCACTTCGGTGTTTTCGAATTCAGAATGGTGGGTCAAGAACGGCGAGGCTGCCCAACAGGCTTTCGATGAGATGATGGCCCGCTGAGTCTCAGCTGTTAAGGCTGGAGCAGATGATGAAGTCGCTCCCGATCACCATCGACAGCGTCAGCAAGGCTTACGGGTCCTACGTCGCACTGGATGATGTCTCGCTCGACATTCAAGCTGGCGAGTTCCTCACGCTGCTGGGGCCCTCGGGATCGGGCAAGACCACGCTGCTCATGGCTCTGGCCGGCTTTGTCCGGCCGGATTCCGGCAAGCTCTTGTTGGGCGATCGCGACATTACTCGCCTGGCGCCGAACAAACGCGACATCGGCATCGTATTCCAGAATTACGCCTTGTTTCCCCACATGAATGTCCTGGCGAATGTCGCGTATCCGCTGGCGCTGCGCAAGACGCCGAGAGCGGAGGCGCGTCAGCGGGCGCTTGCCACCCTGGCCCGCGTGAAGCTGGATGGCCTGGCGGAGCGCAATGTTGCCGCACTGTCCGGCGGCCAGCGTCAACGGGTGGCGTTGGCGCGGGCTATCGTCTTCGAACCGCGCGTGATGCTGATGGACGAGCCGCTGTCGGCGCTCGACAAAAATCTGCGCGAAACCATGCAGTACGAGATCCGGCGCCTGCACGACGATCTGGGGATCACCACAATCTACGTGACCCATGATCAGCGCGAGGCGCTGATCATGTCTGACCGGATTGCGGTGATGAACTCCGGCCGCATCCAGCAGATCGATACGCCGCAGCGGATCTATGATCGTCCATCGACCCGCTTCGTCGCCGAGTTCATGGGCGAGGCCAACATTGTGGCGCCTGGCTCGGTGCGCAGGATCGACGGCGCCGAAGCGTCAGGCGAAACCCTGATGATTCGCGCCGAAAGCTTCCATCTTGATGCCAAGCTCGCCGGGGCAGACGCAGTGGCTCTCGAAGGCACACTGCGCGCCAAGGCGTTTCGCGGCGAGAACTGGCTTTTGACGCTGGCGCTTGACGGTGGCCAGGAGGTCCTTGTCTGCATTCCGGCAGCGCTGGCCGGCGGCTGCGCCGAGCTTGCCGCCGGTCAGCGGATGACCGCATATGCACCAGCAGCGAAGGTTCACGCGATACCGGGAGCGACGGCGTGACCGTCACCGTGGATCCAGCGCTCCTGGCGGATGCGCGCCGCGAGCGGCGGTTTTTTCTTTCGCTTTCGCTGCCGGCGCTGTTCATCGTTGGACTGGCGGCGATATTGCCCATCCTTTGGATCATCCGGCAATCTTTTTTGACCACAGGGGGTGAGTACACCATTGGCAACTACGCGAAAGTGCTTTCGAGCGGACTGACATGGTCGGCGCTCGCAACAACCCTCGAACTGTCTCTCGGCACGCTGGCGATCTGCATTCTTCTGGGCACCCCGCTGGCACTCGCCTTGGCCAGCGCCAGACCAAGGGTGGCCAATTTGCTGATGGCCTTCGTCATGCTGCCGTTGTGGACCGCCATCCTGGTGCGCACCTATGGCTGGCTCGTGCTCCTGCGGCGTGATGGCCTGATCAACGCGGCTTTGACCGGTTCGGGCCTGACGGCGGAGCATTTGCCGCTGGTCTATAACTTCACCGGAACGCTGATCGGCATGGTTCACTACATGCTGCCGCTGTTTTTGCTGCCGGTTTATGCCGCGATGCGCGATATCGACCCAAACCTCGTTCGCGCCTCAGCGAGCATGGGAGCCACGCTCGGGCAGGTCATCCGCACCGTCATCATGCCGCTTTCGGCCGGCGGCATTTTTTCGGGTTCGGTCATCGTCCTCATCTATTCCATCGGGTTTTTCATCACGCCGGCGGTGCTTGGCGGCGGCAAGGTAAATCCTCTCTCCACCCGGATCGAGCGTGCGCTATCGACCTTTCAGGATTGGGGGTCGGCAAGCGTCCTGGGCATTCTGCTCCTCGTTCTGATGGCGCTGATCGGTGTGATGCTGCTGGCGGCACGCCGCCTGCTGGCCCAGAACGCAGTGGCAGCCTCCCATGCTTGAAGCCTATCCGCAAAACAGGCTCGCCCGCATCGTCCTCTGGAGCTTTGCTGCTCTTGTCATGGCATTTCTGATGTTGCCGACGCTCGTGGTGGTGCCGCTTTCGTTTTCCGCGTCTAATCTCCTTGAGTTTCCGCCGCACGCCTACTCGTTGCGCTGGTACGAGAACTTCTTCGGCTCGGCGACGTGGATGGCAGCGCTCAGGACGAGCCTGATCCTTGGGACATTGACGGCGCTGATCGCGGTGCCTTTTGCGCTGCTCGCCTGCATTTCAATGAATCGGCTGGGCGGGAAGACCGCAGCTTCCATCCAGAGCATCCTGCTCACCCCCTCGGTCACCCCCGGAATCCTGCTTGCGATCGGCCTCTTCTTTGTGCTGGCGGCGCAACGTCTGGTCGGGACGCTGTTCGGTGTGCTGGTCGGACATGTGGTGCTGGCCGTTCCGGTGGCATGCATCGTGTTGTTGCCCGCCCTGGCTCGCTTCGACTGGAACCAGGTTCAGGCGGCGCGCAGCCTCGGCGCGGACTGGGCCAGGGCTATTGGCGGAATAATCGTTCCGCAACTTCGGCTCAGCCTGTTGTCGGCGACATTGATGGCGTTCCTGACGTCGCTCGACGAGTCGGTGATTTCGATCTTCGTCGCAAGTGGTCGCAACAGCACGATGCCGAAGCTCATGTTCGTGTCGCTGCGCGATCAGATCGATCCGACCATTGCGGCGATCTCGACATTGTGGACCGCTATTGTTGTGGTCGTCGTCGTGATCGTGGCCTTGCGCCAAAAATCCTGACCGAGCCAAAAAACCTGACCGAGACTGGAAGCATGCCCAAAAATCATCACGCGGCCGGTGCTCCGGCGGATCAATCGACTGAGATACCTCAGGTAGGCTTGGCCATCATCACCGGGTCGGCAAACTGGGGGCTTGCCTTCCCGGAAGATGTCGGATTCGAGGGCGTGCGCACGCTGCGGCGCGACATGAGTTTTGAAACGCCTTTCGGTCGTACCGACAACTGGAAGTTGCTCGAGTTCGATGCCTCGATTTCAGCCGAAGGCAGAGCAAAGCGGGCGTTGTGCATGTATTCGCACGGCAATCCCCGCGACCATATCGACCATTCCTGCCATCGCCGCGCGTTCTGGGTGTTGATGCAAGCGGGTGTGCGGCAAGTCCTCGCCTGCTCGACCGTTGGCGCCGTCAACAAGGCGATCCAGCCCGGCGACTTGGTGGTGAACGCCGATATCATCGAATTGACGCAGACCCCGTTTTCACTGCTTCCGGATCGCCAGAGTTTTGACTGTTCGGGCAAGCAGATCGTATGTCCAAGATGCGCGGCGGTTCTGGTCGAGACGGCCCGGCGCCATTGGCCAGCCGAATGCCGCGTTCATGGCATCGAACAGCAGCTGGTGGCTGCCCATTGCTATGGGCCGCGGCTGACAACCCCAGCCGAAGCCCTGGCGTATCGCGGCATGGGGGCGGATGTGCTCAACCATTCCATCGCCCCTGAGGCCACCTTGGCGCGCGAGATCGGCGCCTGCTTCGTGCCTTGTGCGTTCGTCACGGCGGGTTTTAACGACTACATGGATCGCAACCGCCAGAAATTGCTGCAGGACGACGTGCTGCCCAATCTCTCCATGACAGCCTCGCGAGTAGCGCTGGAGACCGCCGCGCGACTTCCGGCCAATCCGCAATGCTCTTGCCAGGGTCTGAAGTCGCCTCAACCGGAAGACCGTTCCAGCCGGTTCTGAGCTTTCAGGAGCGTAGTGCGCGTTCTGGCGGGATCTCAGCCAGGCAGGCTGAAAATGCCGTCTATCGCCGGGTCGCCGTCGAAGGGCTAAGCGAACCAGTCTCCGCTGTTTACAGGGAATTTACAGCGAATCTACGTGTTCTAGAGTATGACGAACGGTCGAAAAAGGTCAGTTTGATTATAAAATTCAGCTAGTTAGAGTTTCCGATGCCGGTTTTTCATAGCAGGGAATTGCAACAAGCAATTAATCGGCGAAACCCGCCGGGTTTCCCGCAAAACTGAAATTCTATCGGGAGACGAGAGTTTCAAACCTCTCTCAGCACGAGACTATCCCGTTGATTGGGAACAATATCTGATTTTCTTGGTCTTTTTGCCGCCCTGTCTGGTGCACAGGGCTGGTACACATGAGCTTAAGAATGCCCGGACCTTGGTGCATAAGAAGACTGGCGTCTGCGCGAGCATGAGGCGGGGGTGAAAGCTGGCGATCTGGCCCGCAAGCACGGGATCTCAGAGGCGACGCTGTATAACTGGAAGGCGAAGTATGGCGGCATGGACGTCTCCGACGCCAAGCGCCTGAAGGCTCTGGAAGAACGAGAACGCTTAAGAGACCGGCCGTCGCAATGATGAACTGCGCGCAGAGAGCCGGGGAGGCGCCGCATTAGCCCAAGTGCGGATTGGCACCTGGCGCGAAAATCGTCGCATCGCTCTTTTTGGTCGGCAAATCGACGGCGGGAATTTGCGAGTGTTTTTGCTGTGAAAAACAGGGTTGGAGTTCTTTACGAAACTGTCGATCACCATTTTGATAGAAAATGAAATAGCCTCCGAGTCGGGCTCCTTAATCAGGTGACCGAGAATAGTTCTTAATTACCCCATTTCCGGGAACCGAAAACAGCGGGTTAGAAAGAAAGATCGAGGTCTAGTTTTCGTGCTGGAGCAGGTTGGTCGTTGAGGCATAGTACGAGGAAAATATGAGCCGGTTCAGAGAGTTGGAGCCAAAGAGCTTTTCCGATTACCACGTTGAAGCGCCCATCCGGCTCCACCTTGCGGCCAAGATCGCGTTTCCCGATGGGTCGATCGGTGCGTCAAGTCTTCGAAAGGAGCGCGACGCAGGTCGCCTTACCACAGAGATAATCGCCAACAAGGAATATACCACCTTGGCCGCGATCGAGCGCATGAGAGAGCTATGCCGCGTCAAAGCAAAGGAGCCCGCCTTGTCTGGCGGAAGGAAAGCCGCAAACCCGACGGGAAGCTCCGGAGCAACGCAAGCTGGTACATCGAAGATAACGGAAGGCGAATTAGCACAGGATGCGGCCGAAATGACCTTGGCGAGGCTGAGAATCGCCTGCAAAGCTACCTCGCGGAAAAACACACCCCGTCGCGGCAACGGAACCGTGATCCCGATCAAGTAAAAGTCGCCGACGTTATCATCGTCTACGCGAACGAAGTCGCGCCAACTCATGCCGCGCCGGGCGAAACGCTCGCGCGGCTCTCCGCCATCAACAAGTTTTTTGGCCGCTTGATGGTGGCCGATATCAATGGTCAACTCTGCCGCGATTACGTCAAGCAATCGCCTACGGCTCCGGCGGCGCGTCGAAAGCTAGAAGACCTCCGCGCCGCCCTAAAGCACCATTATGCCGAAGGCTATGTGACTTCGATCCCGGCAATCGTCATGCCGGAGAAGTCCGTGGGGCGCCAGCGCTGGCTCACGCGGGGCGAAGCCGCGCGATTGATCCTCGCGGCATGGCGAATGCGGCAGACATGGAAAGGCAAAGCCAGCGATCGCCGGACAGGCCAACACGTCGCCCGGTTCATTCTTGTGGCGCTGTATACCGGAACGCGCTCCGGTGCGGTCTGTAACGCCGCTATTCGACCGACGGAGGGTCGGGGCTACGTCGACCTCGATCGCGGCGTGTTCTATCGTCGCGCCGACGGCGAGCGTGAGACCAAGAAGCGACAGCCGCCGGTGCGGCTCCCCGATCGCCTGCTTGCGCATTTGCGCCGGTGGGCGCGGACGCCGGTCTTCTTGAAATATGAGAGCCGCTACAAGAGCCGCAACGTCGGCCGCATGGTCGCGCACGACTTCGTCGTCGAGTGGGAGGGCGAGGCCATCGGCTCGATACGAAAAGCATTCGCCTCCGTCGTCGAGGCGGCCGGGCTTGGCTGGTACAACGAAGACGGCAAGTTCGAAACCGACGTGACGCCTCACGTTCTTCGTCACACCGCCGCGACGTGGTTGATGCAGAACGGCGCAAGCCTTTCGACGGCCGCCGACTTTCTTGGCATGACGGAGGCGGTTCTCCGCTCGACCTATTATCATCATCACCCCGACTTCCAAGCCGAGGCGGCTGAGCGGATCACGGCGAAGGCTCCGGCCCTGAAGGTGAAAAGACCCTGCGTGGGTTGCCGAGGACGTTGGTCGCTCAACGGTATTGGCACATCTATGCACGAGATGAAGACCGACTAGATTTGCACTTCCCCGATCTTCGCCACACAGCGGCGACGAAGTTCCACCTTGGCGGCTCAAAGGTGCGCGTCAAGGCCAACGCTAGGTGTCCGTTTTCGCCGCCACCGCGCGGCTGATCTCTGTCGCTTGCCCAGCGCAGCCCCAATCATAAGCCACACTAAGCCGTCATCGATTGTCTTTCCGGTGGAACGCGTCCCGAAATACCTCGGCGACTTGGATTGATCGCTCAGGAACGCGATTGCAAAGCCCATCGCCACGCGCAATGCTTCCGCCACCACCAGAAATCAGGCAATGACCCGCCTTGACCATGCCTTGATATCCCGATCGCCGGCGACGGATTGTTAACCACACCGGAAGCACAACACTGCCAGAGGTGATGCGTCTTCCAAGGTGATATTTCATGCGTCGATGGCTGGAAAAAGGAACGGCAGCAAGCTACCATTTGGTTATCGCGAGTTGTGGCTGCAGGGAAGCTGTTAGCGTTAGAAATCCGGTGCGAAATCGGAGCCATCAACGTACATCGGCCAACTGGAACTGGTGCTCAAACGTCTTCACGAAGATTTCATTGGACCGTGATGTATTATAAAATCCGTGAGCCTGTCCTATATACGGGATTGGAAAAGCAATCGGTATTGCTCAACTTGGATTCGGGCGGATATTTCTCTGCCAATTCTGTAGGAGATAGCATTTTGTCTATCTTGATGAAACGACCCAGTACGGTAGAAGAATTGACGCATGAGATCACGCTAGAATACGCGATCTCGAGAGAAATCGCTGAGCGAGATATTCAAGGATTTGTCAAGGATCTGGTCGAACAGGGACTATTGGAAACAGTAGATGGTCGAGACGGCTCGTGAGCACATTGTGCAGAAGCTAGCCCGTCTATCATGGCCTGAAAGGTTTATTGCGGCCGATGCATGGCTGAGGATGCTATGGATTGCGGGAATCCTCAGAACGCCTTATCGCAACCGTCTCTTCGTCACCAACCGCTCGACGGGAGAATCCCGGCTGTCGCAGGTCCAGGTCGAACGCCTGGCTTGGTTGGTGAATGCGATGGCAAACAGGCATGTCAAACGGATGACCTGTTTGGAGCGCGCTTTAACCTTGCAATCCCTCCTTGCGAAGCAGGGTTGCCACGCCAGCCTTCGATTCGGGGTTCGGAAAGGTGATGCAACTGTCGAGGCGCACGCTTGGCTCGAAGGTGTTCCCGGTCTGAGTGACCCATTGAGTTCTGATTTCATTCCACTCAAGAATTTCAGTGAACGGCATTGCCAAAATTGACAGCGGGCGCTCCGCCGAAATCAAAAAATTCTTGCGCATTCGTCGGCCTCCTGGCCGGCGCCCGAGTGTTCAGCAATCAGCCTGTTCCTGGTCTGGCGCAATGTGGCTACTACGACCTGGATGTGGAGATCCTTTTTTACCGCCAGGGACGCACCAACTTCGCCCCGTCAGCGGGAAAAGCAATCGGGGTTCCATTCCATCCCGCTACGGGCCTGAGGGGGAGTATTGCAGAGGATGGCCGATGGGCTGCAATCGAAGAAGGCTCGGAGCAATGGCCGGACCGCGCCGCGTGCATGCGTCGTGTTCTCCCATTTTTGGCTGCACTTCAGGGGAAAGTTACACTTCACGCTTCAGCGGTGGCGACCCCAGCGGGGGTCTATGCATTTGTCGGAGCGAGCGGCGCCGGCAAGTCCACCCTTTCCTCCTGTCTCGAGAGATTTGACCTGCGCGCGGTGGCTGATGATCTGCTGCCTTGCCGAATGCAGAGTGACATCGTGACCGTACCGCTCGGCCAAGATGACATGCTACCGCTGCGGGGATTGTATTTCCTCTCCAGGCAAGACAGTTTGGAAAGCGCCTGCCGCACACCATTAAACGGCGCGGACTGCCTGAAGCGACTGCTTGTTCACGGTTTCGGTGAGATCAGCATAAAGACAGCATGGGCGACGCAGTTCGCGGCATATACCAGCATCGCGCGTGCTGTTCCCTCTTACGATCTGGTGGTGCCAGACGCTCTGCCCCGTCTCAATGCCAGTGTAGCCGCAGTCAGGGAAATGATTGCCGAGCAAGCATTCCAAGCCGTTTCACAGCCAGCGGAAACCTGAAGATGGCCGGCATAGCAGGCATCGCCCACTGGGGTTCGAGGCCGGCACCCCGCGACTTGGTTGAAGGTATGCTGGAGGTGATCCGACACCGCGGCCCCGACGGACTCTTTGCTGGGGCACGGAAGAATATTGCTTTCGGGCATGCCCAGCTCATTCTGAGCGAACGCGAGCGCAACAAGACGCAGCCGATTTGGCTGCCGGACGGCTCCTGCGGCCTGGTGGCCGATGCGCGTTTGTACAATCATGCCGAACTTTGGCGGGCTCTCGGTTCCGTCTCCTGGTTCAGGGACACCCCGTCCGACGCCGAATTATTGCTTGCCGCCTACCAGCGCTGGGGCGAGCAGGCGGTGCTCAAGCTCCGTGGTGACTTTGCTTTCGCTGTCTGGGACGAACGAAAAGGACGGCTGTTCGCGGCGCGTGACCCTTTCGGAGTAAAGCCATTCTTCTACCACACGGATTCTGACGGAATTCGCTTTGGTTCGGAGCCTAAGCAACTGCTGCGGCTTCCTGGAGTGACCGCCGAGCCGCATGATGGGGTAATAGCGGATTATCTTTATCGCGGCGTACACCGCGCCTTCGAAGAAACATTTTTCCTTGGAGTGAATCGCTTACGAGCGGGACATTTCCTCATCGCCGCCAACGATCGCTTGTATCAGGAGCGTTTTTGGCCGGCATCTGCACCGCCTGAGGATTTTCGCGGTTCGGCTGGTGAGTGCGCCGAACAATTCTACTTCCTGTTTCGTGAGAGCGTGCGGCGACGGCTGGACATGGATGCTTTGGCGGCCATGGAACTGAGCGGCGGCTACGACTCGTCCGCGGTCGTGCTGGCTGCGGCCGACATTTTCAAGTCGCGGGCGCCGTCTTCACCACGGCCCGTCACCATCTCCCAAACCTATCCCGAATTCGCCTGCGATGAAAGCGTTTACAGTGATGCGGTTGCCGCACAGACCGGTTTCGAGCATCTCCGTGCCGTCGCGCCATGCGAAAATTTCGCGCCTGGGCTATTGAGGGAACTGCAGAAGATTGACGCTCCCACCCCAGAAATCTATTGGCAACGACGCTCGGAACTCACAGCTTTATTGCGGAATCGCAACTGCAAGGTTGTCCTAACCGGACAAGGGGGGGACGATCTCGTTTGGGATCCGGACTACGAACTGGATCTCTGGCGCTCGCGTCGCTACCTGAGCGCCATCCGATATTGCCTGTATGATCCCAGGGTGATTCGCGAAAAAGCCACGCGGTCCGGCCTCAAGCGGCTCGTCCGCCAGTCCATAAGTCCAAGCGTCATACGGATTTTGCAGCGCGGGCGCGAAAAGCCCGTCAGGGAAATCTTTGACTGGATCAACGTCGGCCTGTTGGAAAAGCATCAATCCTATCTGGACCGAACTGCGTTCGCCGGGGAGAAGCCCGTCTACGCTGATCTTGCCCGCGACTCGATCAGCAATTGGCTCGCCGAGCCGGGGTTTTTGCGCGGGATCGAGCAGGAGGAATGTCTATCAGCACACGCAGGCGTTGAATTGCGCCACCCCTTCCTCGACCAGAACCTTGCCGAATTCGTTCTGTCTGTTCCTTTCGAGACACGGCTACAACTGCCTCCTTCACTCAAGGCCATTCTTGTTGCCGCGCTTGGACATCGTTTGCCTGAAGAAGTGCGGCGTCGAGCCTCAAAAGCCGCTTTCGATGACTATTTCATAACCTTGCTGACCAAGGGCCAGCCTGCTCTGCTGAATATGGTGTCAGATACGACTTGGCTGGCTTCGGAGCGCTACGTGAAGTTGCAATGCGCAGCTAAACAATGGGATAGACCACTGGCCGCCAATTCGCGCTGGTTTGCCAACGCGCGGGGCGTGTGGCAGCCGGTTTTTCTGGAAATCTGGTTGCAAAACCTGGGCAATGCCACTAGGACATTCTGAGGGCGGGTGCACATCTTTGGAGAAGCACCTCATGAAATGCAGCGAGAAGAATGCCGATTCTATGGCTACACGCCGCAGGTGACCCAGAAATCCGAACCTACTGTGGACACATCACCGACCAATCCAAGCAGGCCTTAGATAGAACTAATCTACTCCGATTCGCGCTCAATGTGGAGTGGGTAATCGTAAATTAATGCCACTAGGACATTTTGATGGTGGTGCACATCTTTGGAGAAGCACCTTATGAAATGCAACGAAAAGGAAGCCGATTCTATGCGTACTGTTCCAGTTAAGCGCGTTTACGAGAAACCTACACTGACACCCCTGGGCCATATGGCGCAGGTGACTCAGAAATCCGGACCTACTACAGACAATTCAGCGATAAATCCAAGCAGATCTTAGTAAGCAAGCTGCTCTGATTCGCGCTCATTGTCCATCCAATGTGGTCTACTCCGATTCGCGCTCATTGTTATTCTACGTGGGACACTTGGTTTAGACGCCTGGGAGTCGGTTTCGAAGTCCTCCAACAAGGATTGTGGCTGGGTTTATTAGACAATCAGCACCTGGATGAGGTTGGGCGTGTTCAGTACGCCCGCTGGAGCAAATACGGCGACGAAGCCTACAATCTATCGGGCTTACTGCCATGGGAGGAGCGGGTAATAGCAGATTATTACCCGAGCAGTTGTTCCATTCTCGTCGGCGCAGCAGGTGGCGGGCGCGAGCCGGTCGCCTTGGCGCGCATGGGTTATCATGTGGACGCTTTTGACAGTACACCGGTCTTGGCCGAATGCTGTCGGCAACTTATGGAGCGCGAACAGCTTCCGGGCAAAGTCTTCGTTGCCGGCGCAGGTCGTGTGCCCGACGACGTAGATGGTCAGTATGACGGCGTTGTTATTGGCTGGGGCGGCTATATGCACATCCCCGGCCGTGGAAACCGGGTCGCCTTCTTGACTGCCCTGCGCAGGCGCGTTGCCGCCGGAGCCCCTCTGCTGCTATCCTTTTTCTGCCGACGCGAACGCTCGCGACGCCACGATTGGATCCACGCCTTCGCTCGTCAAGTACGCTATCTGCGGCGCAGCCGTGATCCTGTGGAGTACGGTGATACGCTCGCCAGTACGTTCGATCATTTTTTCACCGAAGCTGAAATCCGCACCGAACTGGCGGAAGCTGGGTTCGAACTCTTCGATTACCGTGAGTCTCCTTACGGGCACGCCGTCGGCCGCGCCGTCTGAGCGATCGTCTCCGAAGCACCGGGTCCAGTGACCCAGTCTGGGGACGGTGAGGCTGGAACTACCCGGCGCTTGTCATAATGCCGTCCGTCCAGCTTGAACACCCGATCAGCCAGCGCCAGGCTCGCCGGCCGGTGGGTTATCAAAAGCACCGTCCTCTGTCGCAGCACATCCACGCAAGCCTGCAGGAACTCGCGCTCCCCCTCTGGGTCGAACATAGCGGTCGCTTCATCGAGTATTAGAATCGGCGGATCTTTCAATAATGCCCGAGCCAATGCCAACCGCTGCTGTTGCCCTCCGGACAGCCGCACGCCGCGATCGCCGATCGGCGTCTGGTAACCAAGCGGCAATTGGATAATGAAATCATGCGCGCGGGCCGACCGTGCTGCCGCCTCAACGTCATCCTGTGTGGGCTCAGGCCGCCCATATGCGATGTTGTCGCGGACGCTGGCGTTGAACAGCAGCACGTGCTGAGGCACAACCCCTATCTGGCTACGCAGGCTATGCAAGGAAACCGTGGCAATATCCACGCCGTCGATGAAGATGCTTCCCTTGGCAGGCTCATGCAATCGCATAAGCAAATGCGCCACCGTGCTCTTTCCTGCGCCGTTGGGACCTATGATGGCTATTGTCTCTCCCGCGGCGATGGACAGATCGAGGCACTTCAATGCAGGCTCACGCCCCGGGTAAGCGAACGTGAC
>NZ_FTPD01000045.1:166638-256986 GCF_900156895.1 Mesorhizobium prunaredense | reverse complement strand
TTTAAGCAGTAGATAGAGCAATGGAATAATGATTGCAGCGAACATGGCGAGAAGAGAATCGATTCGGAACATTAAAGCCAATGCGCCGCTGACGGTGAAGAAGAGCGGCAAGGCCGCAAGTGCGGTGACGCTGATGTAGTCGCTGACGACATACACATCATGAGTAAGTAACGCGAGCGTATCGCCGTGACGCCGCCGGTGGGAGAAAGCAAGCGGCAAGGCCTGAAGATGGTCGTAAACTCGGATTTTCAAGTCCGCCAGTATTCTTGTGGTCGTCCCGCCAAGCAGGTATATGTTGCTGAATTTCAAAACAGCCTGAACCGCGAACAGCGCCAATGCACCTAGAAAAAGTACCTGAATATCAATCGTGCTGCTGCCTGCGCGTTCCTGGAGGAACGTTTCAGCAAGCCTGCCACCAAGCCAGGGCATAACCAACAAAGCTGCGCTTTCGCATAGCATCAATATCAGGCCGACGGCCAACGCCAGGCGATAAGGTGCCGCTAATGTCAGCAGCATGTTTGTCTCACTAATTTTCGACAATCTGTTCATAGTTCCACAAGAGATCGATCGAGGTGATCTGCTGGAGTGAGCACCAAGATGCACGCTGCATCCTCAACCGCGGTAGAATTTCCTACGATTTCGGAATCACGCGCCCGCAGAGAGACTCAACTATCCCGGCTGCGTAAATACTTCAAAGACCCGGCCAGGGCCCGACGTACGTAGAGCCAAGGCAGCCACGATAGGTTTGCTTGGCGATATTTTTGCCGCATATAGACTGCCGGCGGGAAGAGGAGTTCGGTCAGGAAACCGGACCTGTTTCGCAAGCCTCTCGCGGCCCGGAAGTCCATCCATATTCGGTACCACCTGGGTCCGCTGAGATAGCCAGACGCGGTTTCTGTCGGTCCAGGACGGGAAAGCGCGCCAGGTACGGCTTCGGGTATAGTGGTATGAAAACGGGCTCGGGTCGCCTCGATGCCGTCCAGGCAGGTCGCCCGCAATCCTTTACGCTCGGCAAGTTCAACAAATTCTTTGCGTTGCGACGGCGATAGCATCGAAAACAGAAGCTGAATGTCGTAAAACCAGATCAGTCGATCGCCGCCATAACGGGCGACGTCATCGACGTTATACAAAGTGTGTTTGTGGACCGCTCGATGCATGCAGGCGAGCACGAGCGCGTGCACTGGATCAGCTGCGAGGGCATTCGCGCCTAGGTTCGGCAGTGGCCGGGCCTCGGAACGCAATTCTTCATACGAGAACAGATTTGACAGGACTGTGGAATTGGCGATCCGCCAATGCAAATCGAGGGTGTGTTCCTGATTGGAGGCGGGGTCGGTCCAGCTATAGCTTGTCTGACCGCTAATGACATCCGCTCTTATTCCCAGTTCACGAAACCCCAGGGTCTCTAAGGCTTTGGCTACCCGATCTCGCGTGTCCGACGGCACGAGCAGGTCCGTGTCACCTCTTGTACGCAGGAAAGGCGCCGGATAGACATCGTAGGCTAGGGCCGTGCCTTTGAACAGAATTGGATGGATGCCAATAGCCACGAGCCGGTCCAGTACTTGATTCAGCATGTACTGGTGGCGCATCTCCCACATTGCTTGAGCGGTGGCCTGCTGACGACAAGTAGCCACGATAACGTCCGGCCAACTCAGATCAACGTGATCTGCAATATAGTGATCAAGTAACGCCTGTACCCCGTGATAAGCACTTCGCTCGATGAAACGGTCCACGAACTTATTGTCGCCGTATTCCGGCCAAGGCGGATTTTCGCGACGTAGGGTAGCACAAAGCAGTTCTTCAATTCCCTGCATGACTAGAGCTCCGTTGCAGAGATCCAACCACGCCCTTGGGACCCGGCGCTCTGCTGGCAGATCGTTGTCATTCGTTCGGGCCTGGCCATCTGTTCGCTGCTGCGTTCGCCGCAAGCTTTGACATGTCTGATGGGCATTTGGGACGAGGCTGTCAAGTTGGCATCGGCGTAGCTGGGACCGCCAATATTGCATGCTGCCTCACTTGTCGACATGCTGACTGTAGCTGGTGGTAGGGCAGAGCGATAACTAGTTTGGCTACAATGAGACTGGCGGTTTTAACGAGCTTGCCAAGTGGCACCAAGGATTGCCAGAGATGTCATGGACGGCCGCGCTCCATGCGTGGAGGCGCTCGGGACTTGTGACTTTGTCATTTCTTCGAGCATCGTGCGGCTTGCCGCGCTGCATCAGATGGCGACGAAATTGCCCTTGATGGATTTTGTGAAGAACTGTGGAAGCCTCTACGCCGCGAAGCGGACGAACTGGCATCTCGGCTCGAATCAGCTTGACCGGCTGTCAAGCGAAATTAGCCTGGTCCCGCTCATCCAAACTATCCACCACGTGCGTGCCCAAGTCGCTGAACAGAAAATACGATGACGTAGACGCGGGAGAACGAATCACTACAGTTTTTAAGTCAGTTGCCCCCGCGTTGCGCGCTGTCCGCGCTTCGCGTTGGTAGTGACCAACACGTTGTGCAGGCGATCAGTTCCTGCTGAGGATTTACCGCAGACATGAACAAAAGGATTACGGATGGCGAACAAAAATAGTATGTCCAAATCGGGTCAGGATCGTGCTAGGCAAAAGTCGCCCGCTAGCGGCCGGGGCGACAACGAGGATCTGCAGATCGAATATCGCCAGGTCTCCACTCTGAAGCGTTATGCGCGCAACGCCCGAACTCACTCGCGCAAGCAGGTCAAACAGATTGCCGAAAGCATCAAGACATTCGGTTTCGCCAACCCGGTCCTTCTCGATCAGGAAGGCACCATTCTGGCCGGCCATGGCCGGGTCGAGGCGGCCAGCCTGCTCGGCATGGACCGGGTTCCCTGCGTGCGGCTGGATACGATGACCCCGCAACAGAAGCGGGCCTTCGTGCTGGCGGACAACAAGCTGGCACTCAATGCGGGCTGGGACGAAAGCCTGCTTGCTGAAGAACTGCAGGCATTGCTCGATGTCGAGGTCGATCTCGACTTCAGCGCCGAGATCACGGGTTTCTCGATCGCCGAGATCCACCATCACGTCGAAGGGCTAGTTCCGGAGGAGGAAGGCAACCCAAAATACGATGCTTTGCCGCCACTCGAAGAAGGCTCGCCGCGATGCAATCCCGGCGATGTCTGGCAGCTTGGCCGTCACCGCCTGATCTGCGGCAACGCACTCGACGCCGAGGTTGTCGCCACGGTGATGGATGACGAAATCGCAAGGATGGTATTTTCAAATCCGCCCTACAAAGTGGAGATCCAGGGGCACGTCGGCGGCTCGGGAGTAACCAGGCACCGCGAGTTCGCCATCGGCTCGGACGAGATGACCTCTTCCGAGTACACCGATTTCCTGGCCGCCTCGTTTCGCAATCTCGTGCGTCACTCGTGTGACGGCTCCATACATTTCATCTGCATGGACTGGCGCCATATGGGCGAAATGCTCAAGGCCGGCGACGGTGTCTATTCCGACCTGAAGGATCTGATCGTCTGGGCAAAGGACAATGGTGGGACGGGCACATTCTACCGCTCCCGCCACGAACTGATCTTCGCATTCAAGAATGGCGAGGCACCACATATCAACACCTTCGAAGTTGGCCAGCATGGGCACCGCCGCACCAACGTTTGGCAGTACAAGAGCGTCAACACCTCGAAGGCTGGCCGAATGGGCGAGCTTTCTCTCCATCCGAGGGTCAAACCGGTTCAGATGATCGCCGACGCCATCAAGGATTGCTCTGCCCACGGCGACATCATCCTCGATATCTTCGGTGGCTCAGGCTCAACCCTCATCGCTGCAGAAAAAACAAGGCGTCGTGGCTTCCTGTGTGAACTCGACCCGATCTATTGCGATCGCATCATCCGACGCTGGGAGACGTACGCCAGGGACGAAGCGAACCGCATCGTTGAAGGCATCACTTCGAAATTCCAGGAGGCAGCACAATGAGTAAATCACGCAGTGGAGGTAGTGAACCGCCTTCGGACAAGCCGGAGCGGAATTATGAGGTCGGCTATGGAAAGCCGCCTGCCGAGAGAAAGTTCAGGCCCGGCCGTTCCGGCAATCCTGCCGGTCGCCCGCGTGGCTCCAAAAACAAGATCAAGGACAGCGATCTCATTTCGCTCGTCTTGAGCGAGGCTCAACGCGTCATCAAGATCAACGACGGCGAACGCTCTATCAAGACACCAGTCGCCCAGGCCGTGGTGCGCTCCATCGGCATCAATGCGATGAAGGGCGATCCGCGCTCTCAGCGCCAGTTCACGGAGATTCTATTCACCGCTGAAAGGGAACGGGCACGCATCGAACGGGAAAACATTTCAGCACTGATGGACTACAAGATTCGCGCGGAGAAAGAGCTCGAGCGGCGCGCTCGGCTGGGCATAACTGGGCTGCCTGAAATCATTCCGCATCCGGATCAAATTATCCTCGACCTGCGAAATCAGCGGAATGGGGAGGCCTGGATTGTGGGTCCGTTGACTAAGGAAGAGAAGGACAATTCGATAGCCTTTTATGAGGAATTCCGAGACGATTCTCGCCAAATGCTCCAAGTCTTCAAAAACAGACTTGCCGTATCGGAGCAAGCGCTTGCGGAGGAAACCAGGCCTGCGGTGGTGAGACGCCTCAAGAAGGCTATCGAAAGGGACAGAGATGTTATCAAATCGCACAAGAGCAAGTCCGAAGAAATGTGTGGGAAATTTCGGCCGTGGGGTTTCATAGAAACGCGCGACCTTTGGGAGGAGCCGATAGAGCTCAAGTTCCCCTGGGCACCATAACTCCTGCCGTCGAGCCGACGCCAACTTCGACAGTCACGCTACGACCGGTCGAGCGAGATTGCCAGACAGTTCGTGGCGGACCGAAGCTCGCCCTCCCGCCCGAAGGGTCTGCGGGAAGGCGGGGAGGGGAGGCGTAGAATGGTCCTCCGTGTGAAGGGCGTCTCGCGCAAGGCAACGCGTCGAAGTGGTGCGGCTGGTAGTAAACGATCCTGCAGTGCCTGCGCCGTCGGATACGTCGGACGAGCTGTCGAAGCCATTGGCTCGCATCGCCGATCTGCAACGGTCGCACAGGAGACCGTCGATCTCCATTTTTTCAGCAAGCCTTGCAGCACGCTAAGGAAGAACGCCAGCAGAGCGGCGCGCCTGGCGGGACGGCGTCTACACAGCCATTCAAGCTATGATGGCGTCCGGCTGCAAGACGGGATCGGGATCGAGCGGATGTGCCGGCTCGCGGACGTGAGCCGTGCAGGCTACTGCCGCCACTGGCAGGCTTCGTCTCCAGGCCGTGAGGAGGCAGGTCTGCCTGATGTGATCCAGCGCCTGGGCCATCGAGGAGACATGTCCTGCCGGCGTGCTGCCGAGCGAGGAAGCTGTTATTAAGCTCTATGGCCGTGCTCACCCCGGAGGTGCTCTACGCGCAGCGTCACTACTCCCGGCTTTACCCATTGGGTCGCAGTTTTTTTCTTCAATTCTTTGGGCGGTGGTCCGGCGTTTTCCCGGACACGTTTCCACTGCCTGTCTTTGATGTCGTGGCCCACGGTGATGAAGGCCGAGCCACGATACTTGCCCGTTCTCGGATCGGCCAAATAGGCGAATGCCGCCCTGCCATGCTCACGCTTGACACCGAGGAGGTTGAATGGTGCGGCCGCGTCCCGGCCAAAACCCGAAAATGAGAGCCGCAGCTTTCGGCACAACTGGCTATCAGGTTTTCATATTATGGCGGCTGGGTTCTTTTGCCTTTGCACTGAAACCCTGTAAGAAAGGGCGATGGAGACTAGGCTCGAAGGAATCGCAATGCTGGGAAACGAACAACAGATCAAACCCCTCACAAGTCTGCGATTCTTCGCTGCAACGGCAGTCGTATTGCTCCATGTAGGCTCATCTTACATCCGATCAATCGAAGCAATCCCCTCTGCATTTAAAAATATACTTCTAAATGGTGGGACTGCCGTATCATTTTTCTTTACACTTTCTGGCTTCATATTGACCGTTGTCTACTATAATAACTCGTTCAGTGGACGTGAGATATCACAGTTTTTTATCGCTCGTTTCTCACGTATTTACCCGGTGTATTTTTTATGCATATTCGTTTTCATACCTACCGTTAGTAGTTTGGGGTACTTGGACATCCCGCAATTACTTCTTCTGCAGGCGTGGATCCCACTACACTACAATGACGGGATATTTGTTCATAACTGGAACGGGCCGGCCTGGACGCTTTCGGCTGAGATGTTCTTCTACTTAGCGTTCCCATTTTTATTATCCGCGTTGGCTAGATGTTCCATTCGAACACTGGTGGCCCTGTTAATATCAATTGCCGCTATAATCGTAGGCTTCAAGTTACCCGCGTTGACCAATGAACGATTCGTCGTCTATCCAATTTTTGCAATGGTGCCTGTACCAATACTGCGCTTTCCCGAGTTTGCTTATGGCGCCGTATTTGGAATGTTTTACATGCGGAGTTGCCTGAAACCATCTCAGGCTTGGCTTGCTGCCTGCACTTTAGGCGTTATCGCGGTGTCGGCATGTTCAACTTCGTCCTGGGTGCCTCCAGTTCTGTCCATATTATTTGGCCCGATCATCGCATTGACCGCTGTGATGCCTCCAGACTCACTCTTGTCGAGGCTCCTTTGCCGCCGCTGGCTGGTGCATCTGGGAGGAGCAAGCTACGCCCTTTATCTGCTTCACATTCCCGTCCATGGCTTCATACGCATGCTCCTCGGAGACGGCATGGCAGCGCGATTGATCTTCTTTCCGGTCGTTCTGGGGCTCTCCATCGCAGTGTTCCGGTTTTACGAGGAACCAACGAGACGTTGGCTGCGGAGAACTCTGACACCGAGCCATGCCCGCTTCCCGACTAGAGAACAAAGTCAAGCAACCTAGGTGTCGAGCACCTGGTGCCTATGCCCAGACGAATGGCATGACGGTCCCCGTAAATCAAAAAAAGCCCGCCGCACCCTTCGGCGCGGCGGCTCCCCATGTGAGGTTAATCAGGTGGCAGCCTTTCGCCGCCCCGATCTCCTCGCCCGTGGCCGAGCCGCTCGAAGACTTCGAACACGGAAGGGCCGCCGTTGTTGTGCGGAAGGCCGAAAGACTTCTCGACCATCGTGCCGGGGCCGACAGTGCCCGCCTCGACACCCTTGATCTTGATGGTCGAAACATAGTTGCCGTTGGTGTTTAACTTTGATCGTGGTGGTCAGGTGCGGTGTTTCCTTTGGGAGTTTGCCCGGAACCGCCGGGCGCGGATTTAAGGCGCTTCCGGTCCGCATTACGGCTAGCCGCTCGGCCACTTTGAAACCTCGCGTAGGTGGAACGTCACTGTGGCATCCGCCCGTTCGTTTACCGCAGCTTCCAGCACGATTGCGTTCGGTCGCGAGCGGCGGGCGCCAGAGAAAGAGAAGGCGAATCGCCAAGGGGCGAGGACGCTTCGTCACTGTTGGTTCGAGCACTCCGTTGACCGCCGGCCAGATACGCGGCAGCACTCCTTGCATTGTTGAGATTGAACGTTTTAAAAAGCTTCGCCCATTGACCGCGGTTAACAGTGTGGGAATCGTTGCGGAAAACGGCGCGCCTCAGGTAATTAAGCTGGCGTCATCGGACAAACAGGAGCTTGTATTGGGGACTAACGCTGGCAGAGCTTCGAAAGCGTCGATGCGGTGCTGCGCGGCACTGAAGTTGGCACCCCAGACCTTTTGAGCGCGAGAGCCCAATGACCGAGCGGATCGTCAGTTTTGTAATGAGTGGCGGTATTGGCTCACGGCTGTGGCCGCTGTCGCGCGAGGACAATCCCAAGCAGTTCCATGATTTTTCCGGCGATGGCTCGATGCTGGTCAAGACGTTGCGCCGGCTGACGGCGCGGCCGAAGGGCGAAACGCCGATTTTCCTGATTGCATCGGAGCGGCACGCCGACCGCGTTCACGCCGATCTCGCCGGCATCGACCTTTCCGGCGGCGGCCCCTTGTTCGAGCCGACCGGACGCAACACCGCCGCCGCAGTCGCCCTGGCGACGCTGCGCACCCTCTCCGAATTTGGCGACAGCCTGGTGCTGGTGGTGCCATCCGATCATGAGATCACGACGGCTCGGCAATTCTGGCAGAGCGTGGAAAATGGCGCCGGCGCGGCGCGTGCCGGCCGGCTGGTGGTGTTCGGCATCAAGCCCGGCCACCCCGAAACCGGTTATGGCTATATCGAGATCGCCGGCGAGACCGATGGCATCTGCGATGTCTCGCGTTTCGTCGAAAAACCGGACCTCGCGACCGCACAGAATTACCTGGCGGCCGGCAACTTCTACTGGAACACTGGCATCTTCCTGTTTCGCGCCAGCGCCATGCGCGACGCCTTCACGGCTTTTGAGCCTGAGATCTGGAAGGCCACTGAGATTGCCTACCATGCAGCGACATCGGATCTTTCCGGTCTCTATATGCCTCTGGAGCTCTACGCCGCGATTCCCTCGACGTCGATCGACTATGCGATCATGGAGCGCGCCAGCCACATTGCCATGGTGCCGGCCGGCTTCCGCTGGAACGATCTTGGCTCCTGGCAGTCGCTGCTCGATGTCGGTCCCTCCGACAATGACGGCAATGTCATCGTCGGCGATGTCGTCGCCATCGACTGCGAGAACTCCTACATCCGCAGCGACAGTCGCCTGCTCTCTGCCATCGGCTTGAGGGACATTGCCATCGTCTCGACCGCCGATGCCACCTTCGTCGCCCCGGTCAGCCGCAGCCAGAACGTCAAGAAGATCGTCGAGCAGCTCGAAAAGAGCGGCCGGCTGGAAACCAGGTTCACGCCCGCCGGTGACCGCGTCATCGAAAGCGGCGCCTGGCGGCGGCGTGTTCATCACTGGCTGTTTGAAGAGACGGTGCCGCTGTGGTCGACGGTCGGGGTCGATGAGCGCCATGGCGGTTTCCACGAGGCGCTCGGCTTTGACGCCACACCGTTGAAGAAGCCCAAGCGCATGCGCACCATGGCCAGGCAGGTCTACGCCTTCGCTGTCGCCAGGGCGCGCGGCTGGGACGGGCCCGCCGACCGGTTGATCGGCCACGGCCTCGAATTCATGGCCAGGAACGGCCGCACCGACAATGGCGGCTGGGTGCGCACGCTCAATGTCGACGGCACGGTCGCCGACGCAGCCGAGGATGCCTATGATCATTCCTGCGTGCTGCTGGCGCTGGCGCATGCCCATATGGTCGGCAACCCTGATGCGTTGCGGCTTGCCGAAGAAACATTTTCGTTCCTCGACGCGCATCTCGAGGATCACCGCATGACCGGCTTTCTCGAAACGTCGAGCGGCGAGGGCGGACGCCGCTCCAACCCGCACATGCATCTGCTCGAGGCTTTCCTGGCCTGGCATCAGGCGACCGGCGAGCTCGCCTATCTTCGTCGCGCCGCGCGCATCGTCGATCTGTTTCGCAGCCATTTCTTCGATCCGGAAAGCTGGACGCTGGGCGAATATTTCGATGCCGAGTGGAGGCCGGCGGATGGCGAGAAAGGTACATGGACGGAACCCGGCCACCATTTCGAATGGGCCTCGCTGCTGGTCGACTTCACCGGGCGCAGCGGCCAAAGTGACCTGACCGGCTTTGCCAGAAAGCTCTATGCCTCGGCCATCGCCAATGGCCTCAATCGCGCAACCGGCCTTGCCTATGGCGCCGTCTCGCGGCAAGGCCTGCCACTCGACCTTGTCTCGCGCAGTTGGCCGCAGGCCGAAGCGATCAAGGCGGCGATTGCACTGGATGGTTCAGGCGGCCCCGATCTCAAGCCCGAAATCGAAGCGCGTGTGGGCCGCCTCTTCCGTTGGCACATCAATCCGGCACCGCTCGGCCTGTGGATAGACCGGATCGACGAGCGCGGCCGCTCGCTGGCGACCGATGTACCGACAAGCATTTTTTATCATCTGGTTTGCGCGCTGACCCAATATCTCGACAGCACCGTCGGCGAAGCTCGATAGAGAAGTTGACGGAATAGAGGTTTCTTCGATTGAAATGGATGCGACCAGGACGGCGGTGAGTCGTCCGGACGTCTCCGCCAGAGGTAATAGAGACACGTGCTTGGCCGGGAGTGAGGATTTTTGTCGTTCAAGAAACTAAGCTTATTGGCACTCCTTGCCCTGGCGTTTGCGGTTGGCTTCCTTGCCATTGTCGTGAAAAAAGGGACGCCTGTTCGTCCGCCAAAGCCGCAAGCGGCACTTGAGCCGTTTGACGGCAAGCTGACCATCCAGGCAGTCGATGATCTTCGCGTCGCCGGCCGCAAGATCGTGTTGTGCGGCGTGGCGTTTACCAAGCCGCGATCCATGCGCGCCATGGTAACGGACGCGGCGCGCCGGGACTACCAAGGGCTCGCCCTGACCTGCAAGCCGGTCGGCAAGGGGACGCCTTGCGACGGCAATATCGCCTCAAAGCTTGGTGATGCCATCGTTGTGCAATGCCTCACGTCCGATGGCGCGGATTTGGCCGCCAAACTTGCCGAGAATGGCATCTTGTGCGGACAGCCGGCGCAGGCAGGTTCGACCTACAAATCTTGCTTATAAGCTCTCAGGGAATGAACCTACAACCTTGGCGACAATTCGGCCCGCATCGTGGGACTTGCCGAACTGGATCAGAAGTCGCTGGCCAGGTCGGCACGGCCCTGGCCGAGTAGCCCCTACGCGACCGGCGCGAAAATGCCGTCGATCGCCGGGTCGCCGTCGGTGCTCACCAGGCCGCGGGCCACCAGGTCCTCGAGATGGGCAAGCACCGACAGCCCGGCCGCACCGTGCAGGCGCGGGTCGGTATCCCTGTAGATCGCCCGGACCATCTCCTTTATCGTCCGGTCGCCGCTTCTGTTCCGCTCCAGGATCGCTTGCTCGCGCATCCTGCGATGCGTCTTCAACTCGCGCATGAAACTGCGCGGCGCTGTCACCGGCCCGCCATGGCCGGGCAGCAGCAGGCGGTCGTCGCGCTCGATCAGCCGATCCAGCGAGGCCATATAGTCGGCCATGGCGCCGTCCGGCGGCGCGACGATGGAGGTCGCCCAAGCCATGACGTGATCGGCCGAGAACAGGATACCGGTTCCTTCCAGCGCAAAGGCTGCATGATTGGCGGCATGGCCCGGCGTCAGCACCGTTCTGATCACCCAACCGTCGCCGTCGACTATCGTGTCGTCGGGAAGCGCGGTATCCGGATTGAAGGCGGTGTCGGCGCTGGCGTCGAGCGGATTGATTTCGCCCGTGCGTAGCGGCCTCGCCGGCCGATGCCGACCCTCGGCCAGGACAATTGCACCGGTGTGCTGCTTCAGCCGCGCTGCCAGCGGAGAATGGTCGCGATGCGTGTGGCTGACGAAAATGTGGCTGACCGGCCTGTCTGCGATCACCTCGAGCAGTGTCTTGAGATGCGCGTCGTCATCCGGCCCCGGATCGATCACCGCCAGCGTCTCGCGCCCGACGATGTAGCTGTTGGTGCCGTAGAATGTGAACGGGCTGGGATTTTCCGCGGTGATCCGAACCACGTCGGGCGCAACGGTCACGCCCTGGCCGTAGGCCGGATCGAAGTCGGTGTCGAATTTCAGCGCCATGGCAGTTCAGCCCTGTTCCAGAGGCGGCAAAACCGATGTCGGCAAAACCGATTGCCGCATAGCACGGAAGCCAATATAGGAAAACGCAAGGCCGCGATCTGCGGCAGTCCGCAATGAGGAAGACCATGGCAATTGCAACGACGCCGCTTGTTTCTCTCGCTCTGCCTGAAAAGGGCGCGGCCCGCCTGGCGACGCAGCTTTTGCTGGCGATCGGTGGAACGCTGCTGCTGACCTTGTCGGCCAAGACCAGGGTCTTGCTCGGACCGGTCGACATCTCGATGCAGACCTTGGCCGTGTTCCTGATATCAGCTGCATTCGGCATGCGCCTCGGCGTCGCCACGCTGCTTCTCTACATGGCGGAGGGCGCCATGGGCTTGCCGGTCTTCCAGGGCACGCCGGAAAAGGGCATCGGCATTGCCTACATGCTCGGCTCGACCGGCGGCTATCTTGCCGGCTTCGTCGTCATGGCGGCGATCGTCGGCTGGGCCGCCGATCGCGGCTGGGATCGCCATCCGGTCAAGCTCTTCAACGCGATTCTGGTTGCCGAAATCGTCATGATGGCGATGGGCTTTGCCTGGCTCGCGCTGCTCATCGGCCCGGAAAAGTCATGGCAGTTCGGCGTCGTGCCCTTCATCGTCGGCGACCTGATCAAGGTCGGCCTGGCGGCGAGCCTTGTGCCAGCCGTCTGGTCGCTGCTCAAACGTTCCTGAACCCTGGTCGATAGATCGGGCGCAGCACTGATCGAGTCCACGCAACCACAGGACGTGATCGTGGTCCCGTTCAGCGACGGCCTGCCGCGAGTTCTCATCGAAGCAGGCCACCGCCAAGCGGTCGGTAACACTTTGCTAACGATAATCGTCACACAATGTTCAAATCGACCGATTAAGGACCAGAAGAGCCGGCGGTTCGTCGCGAGTCAGCGTAACCAGGCAGCTACATATCGACACAATTGCTCGATACCGCTGCTGGATAGCTGAAAAAGAAAGCGGCGCGATGACTTTAGCTGTAGCTAAAGTAGTGGACAATTAACAGGATTTTTTCGACCAAGCTTGATTCTCGCGAGATGGTTGCTTGCTGGTATCTTCGCGCCGTCGTAACCCTTGCCGTCAACCATGCCGAAAACCGCCGAGAGGGGACGCGTGACCAGCCCGGAAAAAACAACTGTTAAGGCGACTGTAGCGTTGCAGCGGCCCGCGGTCGGCGCCGCAGCGCGCTGGTATGCCGCCAGCGTATTTCCGGGAAAAGAAGACGTCGCCGAACGGCACCTCCGGTTACAGGGGTTTCACCCGTTTATTCCTCGCTGCGAGAAGACCATTCGTCATGCCCGGCGCATCGAGACGCGACCGGCGGCCTATTTTCCAGGTTACATGTTCATCGCCCTCGATGTCGCGCTGCAGCGGTGGCGCTCGGTCAATGGAACGTTCGGTGTGCGCTCCCTCGTCATGCAGGGCGAGCGGCCATTGCCGGTCCCCTCGGGGCTGGTGGAGCGGTTCATTGCCCTGACCGGCAGGGACGGCTTGCTTGATTTCAGCGGAGGCCTCGCTGCGGGCGCATCGGTTCGGATTCTTTCAGGTCCTTTCGCGGAGATGATCGGTCGCCTTGACCGGCTCGATCGGGTTTTGGTTGCCATCATGAATGGCGAGATCCCTGTCGACATGGATTCAAGGGAACTCGTCGCGATCGCGTAGCGCCACCATCAAGGCGGCGCCGTGATGTATATTGTTGTGGTATCCGCTCTCGGGATTCACCCTGGAGTGCGGCGCCGTCGGTTGGTAAGACTTGCGCTCTCTGCGAGATCGTCTCATCGGCGCTGATTGGGAGTACGTGGCATGCGAATAACAATGATTGGTGCCGGCTATGTTGGGCTTGTCTCGGGCGCCTGTTTCGCCGACTTTGGCCATCAGGTCTGCTGCATTGATCGCGATCCAGAAAAGCTTGCCATGCTCAAGGGCGGCAAGATACCAATCTATGAGCCAGGGCTCGAGGAACTCGTCACGACCAACGCTTTGCAAGGTCGCTTGCGTTTCGACGACAATCTGGCGGACGCGGTTTCTCAATCGGATGTCGTCTTCATCGCCGTGGGCACGCCGTCGCGACGTGGCGACGGTTTTGCCGATCTATCATTTGTTTATGACGCGGCGGCCGAAGTAGGCCGGGCGCTGAAGGGATTTACGGTCGTTGTGACGAAATCAACGGTGCCTGTTGGTACTGGTGACGAGGTCGAGCGAATTATCCGCGAGCAGAATCCAGCGGCCGATTTTGCGGTGGTCTCCAATCCGGAATTTCTTCGCGAGGGATCGGCGATCGACGATTTCAAGCGACCTGACCGCATCATCGTCGGGACCGACGCCACAGGGGCAAAGGCAGTGATGGGCGAGGTCTACCGTCCGCTCTCGCTGAATGCCGCGCCGATTTTCTATACGAGCCGACGTACGGCGGAGCTTACCAAATATGCAGGGAATGCATTTCTGGCGATGAAGATCACCTTCATCAACGAAATTGCCGATCTCTGCGAGCGGTTGGGAGCCGATGTGCAGGACGTCGCGCGGGGCATCGGCATGGACAATCGCATCGGCGCAAAGTTTCTTCACGCGGGGCCGGGCTACGGCGGCTCCTGTTTCCCGAAAGATACGCTGGCGCTAGTCAAGACCGCGCAGGACGCGGCAAGCCCCATCCGGCTTATTGAAACGACGGTCTCGATAAACGACCAGCGTAAACGGGCGATGGCGCGCAAAGTGGTCGATGCCTGCGGGGGCTCGGTTCGCGGCAAGACCATTGGTGTCCTCGGCCTTACGTTCAAGCCAAACACCGACGATATGCGCGACGCCCCCTCATTAGCCATCATTCAGGCGCTGAAGGATGCGGGCGCTTCGATCAAGGCGTATGATCCGGTTGGCATGGAGCAGGCGCGCAAGTTGATCGAGGGCATTGAATTCGGGGACAGCGCCTACGCGGTAGCCGACGGCTCCCATGCGATAGTGATCGTCACCGAGTGGAATGCCTTTCGGTCATTGGATCTCAAACGGCTCCGTGCACTCATGGCAATGCCAGTGATGGTTGATCTTCGAAACGTTTACCGAGGTGAGGATGTCGTGAAGGAAGGCATAGCCTATTCGAGCGTTGGCCGAGAGCGGCATCTTGTTAAGTGAACGTCAGGTTTTCGTGGGACCCGGTTTGCGAGCGGCAATTTGAACACCTCCACTATCAACCTGCCCAACCAGAGGCATCTTCTGCTTCGGATGCGCTTTCAGTTGCTTGGCGGATTGACGTTCGCGATTCTGCTCCCCGCGATGGTCCGCATGTCGTTCGATCAACAAGTAATCTGGTCAACGAATATGCAAGCTACGATCTTTGCTGCCTTCATCGCTCACACGTCGGGTTACCTGCTTTACAAGCGCATCGGCAATTTTCCGGGTGTGGCGGCGGCTGGTTACATCCTGCCCACCTTCGCCCTGAGTTACGGCCTCGTATTCATGGCCATCTTCTTTTTCAGGTTCGACTATAGCCGCTTCCAGGCTGCGGCGTCTCTCTTTCAGTCGACATTGTGGTATTTTGGTCTGAGCTTGGCCACGCGACGGCTCGACCCGTACCGGTTGGCAGTAATCCCCGGTGGAGATGTCGATAGGCTGCAAACCATACCAGGCGTTAGTTGGCACCGGATTCATTCGCCCAAGACGATTGTCGAACATGCAAGCGGTGTCGTTGCCGATCTTCGTTCCGATCTTTCGGATGAATGGGAGCGGTATATTGCCGATCGCGCGCTCTCGGGAACGCCGGTCTATCATGTCAAACAGATCAGTGAGTCGCTTACAGGTCGAGTAGAAATAGAGCATCTTTCCGAAAATACCTTAGGATCGTTGAATCCAAACCAGGCTTATTTAAAGGTTAAACAAGCAGTTGACTGGACCGCGGCGCTGCTTATTCTCGTAGCTTTTTCGCCGTTGCTCTTGTTCGTTGCGGCAGCGATAAAATTTGACTCAGCTGGTCCGGCCTTATTCAGGCAAAAAAGAATGGGGTACAGAGGAAAGATTTACGAAGTTTACAAATTTCGAACGATGAAACTCGGCGCGCCGGTTGGCGATGACAAGGAAGAGGCCATCACAAAGGCTGGCGATGCGCGCATTACGCGCGTTGGGCAGTTCTTGAGAAAATCCAGAATTGATGAATTGCCGCAGGCCTTCAACATCCTGCGCGGCGAGATGAGCTGGATCGGACCGCGCCCGGAAGCACTCGTGCTCTCCAAGTGGTACGAGGCCGAGCTGCCATTCTATCGATACCGCCACATCGTTAGGCCCGGCATTACGGGGTGGGCGCAAGTCAATCAGGGCCACGTTGCGGCCGTGGACGATGTTCTGGAAAAACTTCACTACGACTTTTACTACATCAAGAATTTCTCCCCTTGGCTCGACGTGCTGATTGTGTTTCGTACCGTCCGAACCATGCTGACAGGGTTTGGCGCGCGTTGAATCAGGCGGTGAAGATCGTTGATCGTAGTATCAAAGCGAGTCCAGAGGCCGTCATGGCGCAAGGGAAGCCCGCGCTCATTACCGCCATCGCTGATCAAAATCGAGGTTGTCCGGCAAAATTTCCTCGGGCAAAAGCTAATTGGTGTTTCTTGTCATTCAATACCGGTGGCATCGAGGATGCCCCGCGGCTGATCCTCGCGAATGCACCTCATTTAAAGTGCGTACGTGTAGTTCGATGCCTCATCGCTGAACGATGGTGCTTGTTTATTGCAGTTTGATAGCGCAGGCACTAATCAAGCCGCGTGCTATCGCGAGCTCTCATGGAGAACACGTGGATGGATCTCGTTCGCAATGTGCCGCGGTTTCGCGGCCTAGCATGGCGCCTTGGTCGGCGTCTTTACATGCATGCGCGAGGCGAGCAGAAGTCCGGCGATATGCTGTCGAATGGTGAAGCCTGGCTCCAGCGCTCCGTGGTGGGCGCGGTGCCTGTGAATGTGCCCCTTCAGGTCATCGATATAGGCGCAAATCACGGCGAGTGGACTTTCAATCTGACCGACGGTCTGCCTGCCGAACGACGACGGATGGGCAATTGGTGTGTTGAACTTTTCGAACCGGTCCCGTCGACAGCCGACATCCTATCGAAGCGCATTGCCGCGAGTACTGACAAGGGCCACCTTTCGCTCAATCGCATAGCGGTTTCGAGTGGGCCCGGGACCGCTCGTATGGCGGTGATGTCGAGCACAGGCGGCACGAACACGATCCACTTTGACGGACGTGAAGGTGCAGTGCCGCCAGGGGGATGGGTCGACGTTCCCACACGCTCGCTCTCGGATTTCGCCTTTGAGAAAGGTATCGGTCATATCCATCTCGCTAAATGTGATACCGAAGGCCATGACGCCAACGTGCTTGCTGGCGCGAAGGCGCTGCTGGAAAAGGGCGCGATTGACGTAATTCAGTTTGAGTATAATCAACGCTGGGTATTTGCGCGCTCGTTCTTGCGCGATGTCTTCGATCTTGTCGACGGCCTGCCATACCGCGTCGTTCGCGTTGATACGAGGTCTGTGGAAGTTTTCGATGCTTGGCACAGTGAGTTGGAGCGTTTTTTCCAGTCGAACTACGCTCTGGTGCGAGAACCGATCTTAGCTTGGCTTCCATGCAGTCGTGGCAGCTTTGGAGGGAGCAACACCTTCGAACCCGGTGCTGGGGCAAACGCGCACGAGCACACCAGCAACGGTTGATTGCACATCGTTTCAGTCTTCGGTGCCAGCATGTGCACAGATTTTCGAATGTGACGCAGACAAGAACGATGTCTCAACTCAATCGGGTCATGGGGGAACAAGCACTGCAAGTGCTGGCTATAGCAGTCAGCATGTTCGACCGCCTAGTGCTGACCGCGATCCTATACCGTGTCTGGGGGGCGGAGAACTTCGAAGCTTGGACAATCGCTGCGTCGATCGCCGGCATGTCCACCCTTCTGGAGCTTGGGTTCTCGCTCTACATGGCCAACAAGCTGGTTCGGGACGTCGAAACCGGGCAGGACAGGGCCGCCGATCGAACGATCGCGATCGCGAACGTCACGTCGTTGATTTCCGGCATCCTCATGGCGCTGGGTGCGGCGACGCTGCTGCTGTTCTGGACTCTCCCCGAAGAGACCAAGGTACTGCGATCTGAAATCACATGGGGTGCGATTTTGCTGGGTTTGCAGTCTGGGTTACGCGTAACCTCAGCGCCGTCGGGTGCGGTCTATCGCGCTTATCGACAATACAGCCGGTACATCTCACTGATGATGTGCGGGGACTTGATGCGTGTGCTTGTCACTGCGATTGTGGTGATGGCCGGCGGCGGTATCGTCCTAGCAGCACTTTCCGCGACGATGACCGCACTCCTCATCCATGTCGTGGCAGTCAGGGTCGACGCTTATCGACGATTTGGATCGAGGTCGATTGTCTTCGCAATTCCTACGGGAAGCGAGTTCAGGCAGTCGCTCGCGGTATCTGCGGCAATCGGTGCTCAAACAGTGCCTCTGAACACGCTGGCTTATTTGCCTGTACTGGTCCTGAACTCACGTGTGGCAACTGCCGGCGTGATTTCGGCATTCGTGCTTCAGCGCACCTTATCAGGATTGCCGCGAAGTCTCCTGCAATCGTTGGGCACCATTGTGGGTCAAGAGTGTGCGCGGTCGATCGCAGCAAACGACATCCCGGCTGCCATCAATACTCTGCGTCTGGCCTGCAACGCGTTTTCGGTCATGAGCGGACTCGCAGTCGGCATACTTCTAGCGGGCGGGCGGGAATTGATGATCGCATGGACTAATGACGCTTCGATCTTCAATTTCAAGTACATGCTGGTCGCAGCCGCACCCATGTTGTTGGCCTCCGCTTCGGTCGTAATGCACAACGTGCTCGCGTGCACCAACAAGGCGTATTTGCCGGCAGCAGGGCGCATGCTGCAATTGGCGCTTACACTGATGATAGTAGGAATCGCGCCGACCAGATCGCCGACACTCGACATGTTCTTAGCGCTTTCGCTAGCCGAACTGATCGGATATGTGCCGATTGCCTACTACGCTGGAGCAAGACTGCTCCCGGATGCAGGCTTCATGTTTCATCTGAGGCAGGTACTTTTGACAATTATGTCAGCCGTGATTGGAGCTGTCATTACCTTAGCGAGCATTCGTGTGATCGAGCCACAATCAACCCTGGCTATCTTCACAGCCTTTGTGCTCGTTGCTATAGGTTGCGCCGCTTCGTTCTGGGGCTTGGCCCTCACCCCAGCAATCCGCAGGGAAGCCAATAGAAAATGGATCAATCCGATGCTGCGGGCATTCAAGTCTTGAGACTAGACACTGGCAGAACAGTGGTCTCGGGCGCTCAATCCACCGTTGGCGTAGTCGGGGCCGGCAGCATAGCCAACTCCATGCATATCCCCGTCCTGCGCGCGATGCAGAACGTTGAGATCGCCTGGATTTCGGATGCAAATGCAGGGCGCGCTGCTGCGACGGCCGATGCGAACCGCTTGAAGTCGATCGCACTGGACCAGATCGGGAAATCGATTCCGATTCCGGATTTCGTGCTGCTCGCGATTCCTCTGCCGGCGCGCCCAGCGTATTTTGACAAGTTTCAGCTAGGCCGCAGCGCAATAATGGCGGAAAAGCCGTTCGCGCTGGATGGTGCTGAACATAAGCGGCTGTTGGCGAATTTTCCCGTTTGGCGATTGGCCTGTGGTTATCAGCGCCGGTTCTATGCCACAATGATCTGTTTGAGGAATATCGTGCGATCCGGGATTTTCGGAGAGTTGCGCGGCATCAACGTTCAGGAAGGTGGCCGGCTCACGCGTGCGGGCGTTCAAGGTTATATTGATGCCTCGACCATGGACGGCGGGGGTCTGGTCAAGAATCTCGGCTGCCATTCTCTGGATTCGATTCTGTGGATCACCGGCGCCAGCCGATATGAGCTGACCGTCCGGAGCATCGAATGGGATGGCGGGACGGATCGACACGCTTCCGCCAGGTTCCGGCTGGACGATCTGGAAAGCCCATTCGCTGAAAGCTGTGACGTCACCTGGAGGGTGAGCTGGCTCGAGCAGCAGAGCAATCTCTTCCGATTGAACTTTGAAAACGCGAGCTTGAGTTGCCCGATTCGCCCGTCGGAAAGCATCGATCTCAGCGATGGGCAGGGTAACAAGATTGGCGCATTATCCGTGTCAGGTACGGGTGCTGCCTTGACAGCGACTCAGGCATTCTACCTTGAGTGGTTGAACTTCATCGAGTGCGCGGGCCAAGAGAAGGAATCGCTTCTCTCGGCCGCATCCTGCTTGGGGGTGTCCGAATTGATGGACGAATTGCTCCAGAGGTAATCAATGACGAAGCGCATCGTAATTTTGGGAGCGAATGGCCAGGTCGGCAACGAGGTCACACTTCAACTCGCGAACCAGCGAGCGATCGAAGTGGTGCCGGTCGTGCGATCACCGAGCGGATCGGCAGTGCTGCGATACAATGGCGTGGCGGTTCTTCACGGAAGCATCGATGACCCCGCGCAAGCGCGCCGCCTGCAGCAAGGTGCTGACGTCGTCGCTAATTTTGCGCTTCCGGTGGGTACACCCTCTGCGATGATCGAGGAGAGCGCCGCCATCATCGATAACACGATAGCCTGTTCGCCCCCCGGCGCGGTGGTCGTATTCTTCTCCACTTTGGCGGTGCTTGGCGTTCAGGACACGTCGGGACGCAAGCATCGGTCCCTATATGGTAACGTGAAACTGCGCAATGAACAGCAGATCCTCGCTCTGGCGAAGAAGAATGGACGGCGTGCATATGTGCTGCGGCTGGGGCATGTCGCCGGGGTTTTCCAGACGATAACTGGCGGGATCCGCGCCGAGATCGCGGCTGGACCGGTAAGTTTCATAGAAGCCGATCGTCGTTCAAACCTTGTCTACACTGCGACAATCGCGGACGCTCTCTGCGCAATCGCTGAAGGGCGAGCCGGAGAGCCGGGGCTCTACGATCTGGTCAATGAGCCGCAGTGGACTTGGCGGGAAATCTATGAGTTCGAGGCGGCTCGGATTGGCAGTCCACTCCAAGAGGCCGCTCCGATAAGCGTAACTCCCATGCGCCAGACAAGCCATCTGTCGGTGAGCGGTTTGCGCCAGGCCGGGGTGACTGCAGTGCAGCGGCTAGGCTTGAAGCAGGTCGCCATGCGGTTCGCCTCCGCACTTCCCCGCTCCTTAAATGAGAAGATCCAGGCCGACTATAACATGGCCCGCGCGCGTAGCGAGATTGCCGCGCTGGCAGTTGCACAACCGGTGCTCAATCCAGCGCAGAATTGGCCGGGTCTGCAGACGCGCGGCTTACCGGGATTGCGTGCGACACGTGAACTGTTGGATAGTCAGGTCTTTGAACCTAGCGGGCATGTAGACAATCGGTGGCCGAAGAACCTCCACCGTTAGACCCGTTTGAGCCTATTGCGGGCCGCCGGGCGCCATTTCGTACGAAACTTCACCCGGCACGAAGCTCTATTAGCAATTAAGAAACCTTTGGAAAAACCGCCCCGATCTAGATAAGGCGCGCGATGAGATCACTGCATGTCGTCCCACACATTTCCGCTGAGGCGAGCGGTCCGTCTTATTCGGTCCCCGCGCTTTGTGCTGCACTGAGCCAACGCGGCGATGATGTGGCGCTTGCCAGCCTCGGCGGCGATCGAGATCGCAAGGAAGTGCGCTTCAAGCACTACCTTTTCCCACAAACGGCATTCGGCTCGACGCTCGCCGTCTCCCGTCGAATGGCGTCCGAACTGCCGGTGATCGCTCGTGGAATGGATGTCGTTCACAACAACAACCTGTGGGGTATGCCCCCCATCTATGCGGCGCGCGCCGCGCGTGCGGCCGGTGTGCCCCTCGTCGTGTCTCCCCGTGGGACCCTCAATCCGCATGCGCTGTCACATTCCAAGTGGAAGAAAAGGCTGTTCTGGAGTCTGTTGCAGAAGCGCTCGATCTCCGGTGCCGCAGCCTTTCATGCAACCAGCGAAGCCGAATACCAGGACATCAGGACGTTCGGATTTCGTGCCCCCGTCGCGGTCGTGCCCAACGGTGTCGATGTTCCCGAATTTTGGCCCAGGGCGTCACGGTCGCGCGGCGGGTCACCTCGCCGGCTCCTTTATCTCGGCCGAATCCATCCCATCAAGGGGCTGGACACGCTGATTTCGGCCTGGAGTCGGGTCGCCGGGACCTTTCCGGATTGGGAGCTGAAACTTGTCGGGCCTGACGAGGACAGCTATCAATCGACATTGCAGGCGCTGGTACAGCGCTTGGCGACGCCACGCATCAGTTTTGCCGGGCCGGTCTCGTCCGACGAGAAATGGGATGAGTATGCGGCTGCTGACCTTTACGTGCTGCCGAGCTTGTCAGAAAACTTCGCGATCTCGGTCGCCGAGGCGCTGGCCGGCGGATGTCCTGCCATTGTCACACGCGGCGCGCCTTGGTCCGGGCTTGCGTCGGAAAGAGCAGGGTGGTGGGTCGACACTTCGGCGGAGGGGTTGGAGGGCGCACTGCGCGATGCAATGGTTCGACCTCGGGAGGAGCTTGCTGAAATGGGATCAAACGGGCGCAACTGGATGGTAAGGGAATTCGGCTGGAGCGGCATCGCACAGAAGATGCATCAGACATACGGATGGTTGAGGACTGGTGGCGCAGCCCCGGAATGGGTTCGTCTGTCATGACGGAAGCTGCCGCAGATAATCCAAAAGAAATCGTGCAGTGGCGCCCCGGTGCGGTGCCGATTGCGGTGGTGATGATCTCTTTGAACGAAGCACATCACATGAGTGCCGTTCTCGATAATCTTGAGGGCTTTGCGTCGGAGGTGTTTCTGGTCGATAGCTTCAGTTCGGATGCCACAGTCGAGATCGCCGTGTCGCGAGGAGTGAACGTTGTGCAACGCCGTTTCCGAAACTTTGGCGATCAATGGAACTTCGCTGTCAGGGCACTACCCATAACGTCGCCGTGGACCATGAAACTTGATCCCGATGAGCGGCTCACCGATGAACTGAAGAGTTCGATCGCTTCGAGAATTGAAGGCGGAAAGGTGCAGGGCTTAACCCTGAATAGAAGGCTGCATTTTCTTGGACGGAAGCTGCCCGCACGTCAGAAAGTCGCTCGAGTCTGGAGGACCGGAAGATGTCGGTTCTCCGATGTGGTCGTCAACGAACATGCGATCATAGAGGGCAAGGTAGAGACTGCGGATGGTGAGTTGGAGCATCATGACAGCCCAAACCTTCATCATTGGTACCAAAAGCAGAACAATTACACGACGGCGGAGGCGACGAGCTTCTACGAGAAGCTCGCACTCGCTGATAAGCCAAAGTTGTTTGGGTCATCGATGCAGCGGCGTATGTTGCTCAAGAAGCACCTTCGCAACATACCGTTTCGTTATCAACTGCTGTTCCTGCATCACTATTTTGCTCAGGGAGCATGGCGTGGGGGCCGCGCTGGGTATATCTGGGCGCGTCTTCGCGTAGACGTGTTCCGCATGATCGAGGTTAAGCTGATAGAAATGCGAAGATTGGGGACAACGTACAGGTCAACCCCACCCGTCCTGGGAGCGCCTCATCCGCGCGCGATCCAGGTCGACGGCAAAGACCGGCTGATCGCTTCAGATTGAAAGGTTTGAGAGTTTGAGCTCGGCAATAGACTATCACAACAAGATAGCCAACGAGTGGGAGGCCCGCTATCTCAGCGGATCTTTTGCTCGTCGCTCGCGCTTCTTTGAGGAGCGCATTCTTTCGGCCATCAAAATTTCGGGCGCCTGGGCAGATATCGGATGTGGAAGCGGCCATTTCGCGCGCAAACTGGCCGATCACGGTGCCGCCGTCGTCGGTTATGATGGCTCGGCCGAAATGGTTTCGGCCGCGTGGCACTCCGCCGAAAGCGGGCGTGGTTCCGGTGGGTCCCTTCACTTCGAACAGATTGGCTCTGTGGAACAACTTCCCGTCGCTGATGGCAGCCTCGATGGATGCATTTGTCTGAGCGTACTTGAGTATTTGCCTAACATCTCAGTGGGGCTCGGCGAAATCGCCAGGGTGGTGAAGCCGGGCGGCGTGGTAGTGCTTTCCATCCCGTACCGGTTCTCGCTGGTACGCCTAGCACAAGCGATGCGAACGCGCCTGTCAGGGCGAGCAGTGAATGCCGGCTCGCAATACATCGCGTTCTCGCGTCATGCGGTGACGAAGCGGCAGCTTGTCGAGCTTCTGGCGGCACACGGTTTGGCGACGGAGAATGTTGCGGGATTCGATCCGTTCATTCCACGGTCTCTGCTTCAATTGACAGGACCAAGCCTGTTCTTCGCGACCGCCAGACGGGTAGACCTCGCCGGGTGCAAGGATACAAGCGTGGCAAGCAAATCCAGGAGCTGCAATTGACAGTAGGCCCGATCACCCGGCTACGCAGCGAGCTTTCGGCGCTCTTCAAGGTTGTGCCGTTCACCGAACGGCTCCGCTATCTCGCAAGCATCCTACGCGCACTACCTTCGGTTCTCGGCAGGCGCACCCTCGCCCCCGCAGATGCCCTCATGCGGCACGATGTGAAGATGTATTTGAACGGCCAAGTGGTCACGATACCCGTCGGCGACGTATCGCGACTGCTCGCCGGGAAGGACTACACGCCAACATTCGGTGGAATTCGCGAGATGTATGCCTCAAACGTCTATCTGCGAGCATTTCGGCCAGGTATTGTTCTGCGGAACGTGGTCGATCTCGGAGGAAATCGGGGGCTCTTCTCGCTGCTCGCTGTGAAGGCCTATGGCGCGGATCTCGCCGTCAGCGTCGAGCCGGTGCCCCATTTCGGACCCGTGCTGAAACGGCTGGCGGAAGCAAACCAAATTGCCTTGACACGCCTCCCACGTGAGGAGAAGTTCGCCTCCGCGACAGCGGGCGACGATCGCGTTACCATACCCGACCTGATGGAGCGGTACGGCCTGAAGGAGATAGATTTCATCAAATGCGACATCGAGGGGGGTGAATTCGACGTGTTCGCCGGCGATCCCGCATGGTTGCGTAAGGTGCGCAACATCGCCTTGGAGATGCATCCCGCCAAAGGATCATGCGCCAAGCTCATCGAAACACTTGAGCGTGCAGGATACAGCGTCCTTCCCACTGATCAGTTTGGTGCCCGCGTCGGAACGGACGGCCCCCACTATCTCTATGCTTCCCGTACCGGCGATCTTGTGGATGCCATTCCAGCTTAGATGTGATGTCAGGATGCGAGCTTGGCGCTTTGGCCGAGCATTGCACGCGCAATACAATAGCTCACGTCTAGCGCGATGCTGCCAACTCACGATAGATCTCGGCATACTGCGCGGCAACTGTCTCGGGCAAAAAGCGTTTGGCGTTATCGAAGCCCTTCCCCACAAGCGTTTCGCGATATGCCGGATCGGCTATGATCCTCTCAATACCGGCGCGCACTGACTTGACGTCGTATGGGTCTACAAGGCAGGCCGCATTGCCTGCGACCTCCGGCATGGATGAGATATTGCTGGTGATGACGGGACGTCCCACTGCGTTTGCCTCCACGATAGGCAGGCCGAAGCCTTCGTAGCGAGAGGCGAACACCAGCATGTCAGCCAGCTTATATTGGCCGACAAGCTCCGCGTCCGAGAGCCCCACCATGTTCTCGTATTCGATGCCGGAAGCGGCAAGCATTGCTCGCTGCACGTTCGAGAGGGGGCCGACTATGGCGAGCGTACAGGACATGTCACGAATGGCCGCGACAACCGTCTCAAGATTCTTGTTCCATCCAGTTCCGACCTGCAGGATGCGCGGGCGTGCGCTGTTGAAAGTTGCGGGCGCGCGCGTGAAGGCCGGAGACAGCGTCGCTGGCACAAGGCGAATGCGCGAGGGATCAATCCGAACATTCGCCATCAGGTCGGAGCGGCCCGATATGGAAACGACCGTGACCAGTGCTGAACGCTTCAACGGTAGCCAGTACCAAAGCAGCCACATCAAGAAGCGCGCAATGCCCTTCTTTCGGGTCAATGGGCTGCAATCATGGACAGTCAGAACCGTGCGGCGACGATTCAGAAAATAGGTGAGATAGTGCACGTCGCCGGTGACATGGTTCGCTTCGCCTTGAAAGGAGCGAGCTCGCCATGCGTCCCTGACACGGCCGGCGATTCCAAGCGAAGGGTACTTGCAGTTTACCAGGGATACATCGCAATCCGAAGGCATGTACTTGCGGGCGTCCTCGAATATGCGCTCGACGCTATAGGCGTGAACGACAGGCCGGCGCATGAACTGCGTGACGGCGATGCGCTTGCCGGTCGGATGCTGCGGCGCTTCAGAGGGGCTTGAAGACATTCTCTGCGGGGTCCTTCTTTCCGAATACGCTATCGGAGCCGCTCACCTCTGCCGTTCCGTACTTACAGAACCGATCTCGAACGGCTTGCACCAAAAGGTGCGGAGTTGAAAAATACGGCAGAACGCTATGAGCTCGGGTAGCGTGCGCGCCAACGCTGTGCAAGAGGTTTGTAGAACATTCTGTAAGCGCTTGCGAGCACAAACATGTATATCATCGAGACAACAGGTCCGGTAATGGCATATATAAGCGACATGTCCTCAAACTTTACCGCGTTAAACATGAATGATACCAGTGCAATTCCCATTATGGGATTTCTCAACGACATCGTACGGATAAACCGCCATATGAGAGCATAATACAGCCCGAGTGCCGCCATTCCGAATGGGATAGTCAACCATCCGCTCATCATATACAACTCCGTCGCCAACATGGTCGCAGTTGATGTCGTCGCTTCAACGGGAGTGGCCGCGTACCCGAGATGCCAGGTGAACCATGCGCCGGGCGCAACAGGCGGCTTCTCGGGCCACAAAAAGCGCGGAACAAACACAATGAAAACGTCCTTGACTGTCTCCAAGCCGGTGTGACCCAGCCTGTCGGTGGCTCCCACCACAATCGCGCCAGAAATCGACGAAGACGTCCGGTTTGCGAATTCGACCATACCCTCTGAGACGATATTGGAGGCGCCCATCTGCTGGTAAGCATCCACCAGTCGGGAGAAGAGTTCGGTCAAGCCAACGTTTTCCTTCGCAGACCAGTTGGCTTGCCTGTAGAGCTGCGTAATTGGAACGACGACTATTATAACCATCAGCCCGGCTAGAATTGTTACCCCAATGCGCCTAAGGTTGGGACGCAGAACGTACACCAACAGTACTGGAGCGACGGCGGTTAAGACCAATTCCTTCGTCCCACTTGTTAGCCCGCTCAACAAAGCCGGAACGATAAGAACTATTACCACCCAACTTCGCGACCCCTCCGACCCATATCTGCTTTTGCCCGCGAATATAACGAACAGCAATGCAAGATAAATCTCATGGAACATGAAACCGATCTGCTGGGCAAAGGAATTGGGCAAGTGAGCCAGGCCTAACCACCCAACAAGAACAAAAGGCACAAGCCGAATGGCAAGGCCCTCGGGAACTGTACTGTAAAACGTCGATCCCCCAGCAATGCGCAGAGAATGCCATCCTAAGGTAAAACAGACAAGTCCCAACCCCAGTATTAACTCGGCTGCGATTCTGTTTTCGATGGTCGTGTAATAATACAAACTGTCATACTCAGTAGGCCCAACGATCAATGAAACAATATTGAAACCCTTCAGAACGACCAGGGTCGTTAGGAAGATGGCGAGAAAATCGGGCATTCCACGCCGCGCTTGACGAAGCGCTCGGATGTAGCCGTAACGCAGGCAGAAGGCTTGCTCGATGAAAACAATTCCGATCAGCGCCTGAGGGCCGGAAAGCAGCGCTGACAGGCATAGTAGGGCGCCGACACCGACCAGTATCCAGGACAGCACTGAAACGGTGGGTTCGAACGGATGGTGCGTGCTAGGCGGACACGTCGCGTTGAATTGACCGCTATAATGGGGAGAAGCCGTGTACACTAGGTCGACTACGCTGGAATTGTCGGAGCGTGCATGGTCGATAAAAGCCAAGCGAGGGTCTGGCCACAGACGCGGAATGCGAAAGCGAGTACTGCCGAATAGCTCACTTTACTTCTTCCGGTTTTGCAAGCGGCTCCCAAAAAAAGAATGAGCCATAGCTGGAATTAGTTCGTCCCACCCTACACCGCATCCCACTTCGATCGAAAGATGCGCATGCGCTATGACACAAATATGCGCGCTTGTCACTAATCCACGATATCCCACACGGCTCAACAAAAACCAGCCGGTTAGCTTAGACTCTGCTCTCCAATCGGGACACGCGCCCGGCCGGAGCTAGAACGCTCCGTAGCCTTCGCCCAGCGCACAGATGCGGCCGTATTGTGAGCGTGCCTCATTGCCGCCAAGCAACGCTGACGTTGCCCCCAGTTTTTATCCAGTTTTGAGTTCGTTTCCGGCGTGGGTTGTGCCCTGCTGGGCGGGTGAAGCGACGGGCGCTGGCGCGGAGCCTTTGGCATAGCGCAGCGCGAGCGACCGTCGCGGATTGAAGGTGCTGGCGAACTCGGCCGGTGTCTGCCAGGCGATTTGGGAGTGCGGCCGCGCGGTGTTGTAGTCGGCGCGCCACAAGGCGATGGCTACGCGCGCCTGAGCCAGCGAGGTAAACAGCGTCTCGTTGAGCAGTTCATCGCGCAGTCGGCCGTTGAAGCTCTCGATGAAGCCATTCTGCATCGGCTTGCCGGGCGCAATGTAATGCCATTCGACGCGGTTCTGATCCGCCCAGGAGAGGATGGCGTTCGAGGTGAACTCGCTGCCATTGTCGCTGACGATCATCCTCGGCCGGCCGCGCTCGGTGATGAGCCGGTCCAATTCGCGGGCAACCCGCATGCCCGAGAGAGACGTATCAACGATGAGTGCCAGGCACTCTCTCGTGCAGTCGTCGACGACGGCCATGATGCGGAAGCGGCGCCCGTCGGTGAGTTGGTCGGAGACGAAGTCAAGCGACCAGCGCTCGTCGGGCCTCAGCGGCACCAGCATCGGCGCCCTGGTCCCGATCGCCCGCTTGCGGCCGCCACGGCGGCGAACGGCGAGCTTCTCCTCCCGATAGAGCCGGAACAGCTTCTTGTGGTTCACAACCAGGCCCTCCCGCCTCAGCATCACGAGAAGACGCCGGTAGCCGAACCGGCGACGCTCCTGCGCGATCGCCTTCATCCGTTCGCGAACCTCGCGGTCGTCCGGCCTGCTGGTCTCGTAGCGAACCGTCATGCGGCAACAGCCGATGGCTTTACACGCCCGCCGTTCGCTCATCCCGAAGCCTTCCTTCAGGCGGGCGACAGCTTTCCGCTTGGCCGCGGGCGTCACCATTTCTTTCCCACAAGATCCTTCAACGCGGCATTGTCGAGCATGGCGTCGGCCAGAAGCCGCTTCAGCCGCGTGTTCTCGTCCTCCAGCGCCTTCAGCCGCCGAGCCTCGGACACATCCATCCCGCCGAAGCGGGCCTTCCTGTTGTAGATCGAGGCGTCGCTGACCCCGTGCTTGCGGCACAGATCGGCAACCGATACCCCGGCCTCGTGTTCCTTCAAAATTCCGATGATCTGCTCTTCAGAGAAGCGGCTACGTTTCATGTCCTGGTCCTCTCGATGGGCCAGAACGAACTTCAAACCGGATTAGATCAGAGGGGCAAGGTCAGTCCCCAGCGTAGTTGATGTTTACTTCAATGCTAACTAGAACGCTCTCTCGGAGCAATCTGACGCATGAACGTGCGTCGGTGCCAGAACAGGGACAGCAGAATGACCAATGCGCGGTGGATGCAACGCGGTTTTACACCTCTCAAGCGTTATCTTCCCCGCGCGGTATGGCAATCCGTGCGCGCCCTCGCGACAGGGATCGTCACACCCCTACGCTTCAGTTTGGCTACCGGGCACTTTCGAAGCAGCCTAAGCATGGTTGCCAAGGCATCAAACGGTTCACCGCTCCCTTGGTACACATACCCCGCAATCGATTTTCTTGCGGCCCGTAATTTCGACGGAAAAACGATTCTGGAATTCGGTGGTGGCCAATCCACGCTCTGGTGGAGCGCCCACGCCAAATCCGTTCTCACGATCGAACAAGACGCCGAATGGACGGCGCTGTTGAAGGACAAGATTGGTTCGAACGTAACCCTTCATCATGTCCCGATTGACAAAAAAAATCTTTCCTTTGAGGGCGTCAGGGCGCTTATTCCCGCACACCAGAAGTTCGATGTCATTGTCGTTGACGGGCATCTGAGAAGGGAAGCAACCGCCCTGGCCTTCAACCATCTTGCCGACGATGGCGCGATTATCCATGACAATTCAGAGGGCTACGAATTTTTCGAGGAGACTCAGAACCGGGAGTGCAAGCGGATCGATTTCTTTGGCTTTTGCCCCGGTGTATCGACGCGGAGCTGCACATCCTTGGTTTATCGCGACGACTGCTTTCTACTGAAGCCGGATATCCCCATCCCTGTGATACGCTAGATTACGATGTTCAATGGTTCCGGTCTTGGCTGCAGCATCGCGTTCATGCCTACCACGGAACGCGAGGCATTGCCCGTCAATGTCACGGTCTTGGTTGTTGCATCAACGGCTAGCGAATATCAACGGTTGACACAGGAAACCGACCGGTGAGTATCGCCTCGGTCGTCAGTGTCAGCGAGGCTGGGTTTCCGGGCGTAATCGTAGCTATTTTGGTATCCGGGCCAACCGGAAACCTAAGATAGCTGTCAGCGTCCTTCGGGCCATGCAGACAGTCGCCGACAGCCAAATGGCTTTCGATATCTGATCCAGTCGTGGCATGAGCGGACACGTTCGCAACTGTTGCTGAACCAGTCCTAAAGTCGCCAAAGAACACTTTTGATGAGATCATCACGCCCGTCTTGAAAAGCCTCAAATTGCCGCCCAGCATAAGCACGTCATGCAACGGCGTGAAAACCGTGCCTTCAATCCAATCGTAGGCATTTTGCTGCGCACAATCAACTTGATAACTATCAAAAACCATCGTTACCATTTCTACGAGGAAGATCGTTCCGCTCGCCAGATGGACAAGGATGTCACCTGGCTCGATCTCGTAAAGGTTACTATTTGGACCAGATTGAAGACTCGCTGGATACGTAAATCTAAATGTCTCTGGCGTCGGTTTTGACCTTGTCGATGTATGGCTAGCGCCGAGTTCCGTCGGAAAAGCGCGGCAGTCTCGAATGTCCCAGCGACGCCCAAAACTATCGTGCACCTCTCGAATACCGATCCGCCAAGGCAGTCTGTGGGAGTCATGGAAATATGCGGCCCCTCCAGTTTTCAGCATATCGCTTGAGCTTAGATCGGGTTTATAGCGTTGCTGGCTGGAACCCTGCCACTCTAAGTTTCGTTCGGGATTTGTCACTGCAGGATTGGGGAGGATACCTCCGGTATAGTTCACTGCTCTCATTTGCGCGGTCGTTGAACTGGACAGGTAGCTCAATGCGCTCTGGAATTGACAACCTGGGCCAATTGTTAGGTGCTGGCCGGCTCCCCAAACAAGATTTTGAATCCGTTCGATACCGTTGATTTCCAAGCCTTCAACATACACGTCGGCGCGTGAAAGACATTCAATGAGAGCGCGCGGCGAATGTCCATGCGTTGACCTAAGGCTGCCGCCATAATCACCAAACGAGAATTTCGCGCTCTCGAGTTTGAGACGGCTTACCGCTGCGCCGCCCCCCCCCGAAAAGCCCGATACGGACCTGCGCTTCCGAATAGATATGTCGAAATGTAATCGCCTGGGAATAAGCGTTCGATGGAATATTGAATGTTTGGTAGCTGTGGCTACCCGAAATATCAACCACATCGCCGCCGAGTGTTCCTGTCCCGTCGCCAAAGCTGCCGTTGTCGAGGAACGTCCACAGGTGGGTGTAATTTACCCTTTCGATATGGACATTCCGAGATTGTGTGTTGTTGACTGAAATGCCGATAACGCCATAATTAATCTCACAACCGATCACTGACAGAAAGTCACCCTGTGCGTTCGTGTTGATGCCCAGCGCAATCTGGACGGCAAAGCCTTCGATGCGACACTCGTGGATGAATGGCTCGCTCGTATAGGCATTCTTGTTGTATTGCCCTGTAAGCCCCGTCCATGCCGGATAGGTGACGGCCGGATAGTGGGTAGCGGGCCGGGCCTCCGCATATGCGTCGATGGTGACGCCGGCAAATGGTGCACGAAGCGCCATACCGTCAGGAGCGTTAGAGACATCGTTCCAACTCGCGGCACTCGCTGGATATTGGTACGGTTTCCCGCTTCCACTTACAAGATTAGCTACGAAAGCCTTTGCTGGACCTATAATGGATAATGTACGAAGGCCAGACCTACGTCCACCCGCAATGTTAATGCAAGGCCGGTCATATCGAGTGGGCCATATGGAGGAACCCGCATGAGTGCCGGCGTAGCTGCCATAGGCACCTTCAAGTACGATAGTCCGGAAGGTGTCGCCCCATCCAAGGTGAAGCGTGTCGGTAGTCTTGAAACGTCCAGGGGGAAGTGCTGCGACCGGATCGTTTCTTTGAAGGCAAAAATCGATCATTGCTTGAATGGCAGGGGTGTCGTCAGCAGTATTGTCGCCCACGACTCGCCACCACTCACCACGCACGGGGCCATTAAACTGCCTGACCCATGCGCCGGATGACCCGTCGGAACTAGCATTCGAGGCGATGTAGACACCTTCAGACGGATCAAGCGAAACCATTGCAGAAAGGTCTGAGGCTGTCCAATGAAATATTCCACAAGAATTGTACCTTCTAGTGGCATCCTCAACAAGGATAAGCGTACCGGCATTGGCAGCTAACAAAATCGGAATAGCCTTCATGACTTCACGCGAGACTGGAAGGACGGTACCGCTGCCGCTAGCCACCGGCGCTGCACTGGCCCCAGATAGCCCGTCAATGCGTTCCCCAGTAGCAAACGCTGCAATAGCACCAGTCTTCAAAAATAAACGGCGATTCGTTGTTGGCGTCTTCAACACAGCGACTTTTCATTTGAGGGGATATGAAAGCTTACGATATCATGTCGGTGTTGGCTATACAAAAGTCCGTGAGTAGCTTCATGAAGTTCTGGATTTAGAAAATGACAGGCGGTCCAAAAAAATCCTCGACCTGCTTGGCTTAATGTCCAAATCCTCGTCTGCATCCCGGAAGGATCGACATTCGTCACAGCACTGTTGATTTCGGACCGGTCTCGGCGGCTGCGCTTGATGATGAGGGCCGATGGCGATGCCGGCGCGACCTTGCTCTAGACCGAGATCAGATCGATCCGGATGACCCAAACATCGCCTTCGGTCTCGAAACGGCTGGCGTCGCGTCGAGTTAGTTCATCTCGGAGAACGGTGGCAGACTAGCCGTTAGCCTCAAGAAGACGCCGGCGCCAAGCAGCCAGAAACCGCTGCGTTCCCGAGCACAACCAGCAGCCCAGACCCTTCACTTGGGCCGCCGACCCGACAAGATCAATGCTGCCGTCAAACGCGGACACCAAGCGCTAGATTCGATCACCAGATCGTCATTAGCGAAAAATTTAGTTCAACCCGATGTGGGCGAAATTCGCGAAGGTCGCGTATCTCCGTTTGCTTAGCGTAGAGCTACAGGGCTGGCGATAGCCCACCCCGAGCGCTGGAAACCAGCTTCGTCGTTCGACAGCATGTCGCGCGGACTTCTGTTCGCCTCTCGCGCACGCGTAGACGCGACGACCAAGACGACATGCAAGGCCGCGAACCCGTGGCACATTACGAACGAGATCGCATATCCACGTGTTTTCCATAATATCGCGGTAGCACGAACTCGATTAAATGCCAGCGCTATCACAGTGCGATAAACGAGTCACCGCTTCCTATGGGATCTCTCAGCGACGAGGCACCGACATGCACCGCACGCACTTGAAACGAGGTGTATTCGCGAGTATCAGTCGCCGAGTTCCTTGCCACCGTTCCTCCGGACGTTCGCGCGGGTCAACGCAACCGGTTCGACAGGATGAAAACAGTCCTTCAAAGTATCAAGGACGGCAGCACGGCTGTGGTCGACGCACCTGCGCCGGTGGCCGGAAAAGGCCAAGTCCTCATTCGCACGAGCCGTACCCTTGTTTCTTCGGGAACCGAACGGATGCTGGTTGATTTCGGCCGCGCCGGCTGGATAAAGAAGGCGCGCATGCAGCCGGACAAACTTCGCGAGGCCATGGACAAGGTGAAGACTGATGGGCTGTTGCCGACCCTTGATTCCGTGCGGAATAAACTCGATAAGCCGATTGCGCTCGGCTATTGCAATGTGGGCACCGTACTCGAAGTGGGCACAGGTGTTACCCATCTTCAGCCCGGCGACCGCGTTGCGTCCAACGGTAAGCACGCCGAGATCGTCGCCGTGCCCGGCAATCTCTGTGCAAAGATACCTGATGGGGTGACCGACGAGGACGCCGCTTTCACGGTGATCGGAGCGATAGCATTGCAGTCGATCCGCCTCGTTGCGCCGACGCTTGGTGAAGCCGTTGTTGTGGTCGGGCTTGGGCTGGTCGGGTTGATGACCGTGCAACTGCTTAAAGCCCATGGCTGCCGCGTGCTGGGAATCGATTTCGACAGCTCGAAACTTGCGTTGGCGGCGGAGCTGGGCGCTGAAACCTTCGATTTGTCGTCCGGTGGAGACGCTGTTGTGGCTGGGATGATGTTCTCACGAGGTCGCGGCGTTGATGCCGTCATCATCGCAGCGTCAACTAAGTCCAACGATCCCGTCCACCATGCGGCGCGGATGTCGCGCAAGCGCGGACGCATAGTGCTCGTTGGCGTGACCGGGTTGGAGCTGTCGCGCGCGGATTTCTACGAGAAGGAACTGTCGTTCCAGGTTTCATGCTCTTATGGGCCAGGCCGTTACGATCCGACCTATGAAGAGGGCGGCCATGACTATCCGTTTGGCTTTGTGCGCTGGACCGAAGGTCGCAATCTGGAAGCGGTGCTCGACATGATGGCGGAGGCAAGGCTGCGTGTCGCACCGCTGGTGACGCACCGCTTCGATATCACCGAGGCCGAGAAGGCTTATGATGTCGTCGGTGGCTCGGAGCCGTCGCTTGGCATCCTCCTGACCTTCGATGCGCCTAGCGGCAACGCCGACTTGATGCAACGCAAAGTGACGATTGCCGGAAAACCGACGAGGTCGAAGCCCCTGGTCGGTCGGGCTTCGCTGGCTTTCATCGGCGCCGGCAACTATGCCAACGCCGTCCTCATTCCCGCATTCAGGTTAACGGGTGCCAAGCTTGGTACGGTTTCTTCCCGCGGTGGTGTCAGCAGCTTCCTAGCCGGCTCGAAATTCGGCTTCGATGAAGCAACGACGGATACGGATGCTGTTCTCGCCGATCTGAGCGTCGAGGCGCTGGTCATCAGCACACGCCATGCCAACCACGCGCGGCTGGCGGCACAGGGGCTGCGGGCCGGCAAGCACGTCTTTGTCGAAAAGCCATTGGCCACGACGAAAGCCGACTTGGCGGACGTCGAGGCAGCCTGGGCCGAAAGCCGCGACCGCGACCGTCCGCCACAACTGATGGTTGGTTTCAATCGTCGGTTTTCTCCCCATGTGGTGGCGATCAGGAAGCTGCTTGCCGCACGCATGGAACCGAAGGCGTTCGTGATGACCGTCAATGCGGGAGCCATACCCTCCAATCATTGGACGCAGGACGGCGACGAAGGTGGGGGTCGAATTGTGGGCGAAGCGTGTCACTTCATCGACCTATTGCGGCACCTTGCCGGAGCCGAGATCACCGCTGTTTCGGTCAACGGCATGGCGTCGGCCACTGGCGACACCGCCTCGATCTCGCTGAACTTTTCCGATGGATCGATCGGCGCAGTTCATTACTTCGCCAACGGGTCGAAATCATTTCCGAAGGAGCGATTGGAGATCTTCTGTGGCGGCGCCATTCTCACGCTGGACAATTTCCGGCGGATCGTCACGCATGGCTGGAAGGGGGCCAAGTCGAACCGGCTGTTGCGGCAGGACAAGGGCCAGAAGGCATGTGCGGCTGCCTTCGTCGCCGCGGTAGAAACGGGTAGCGGGTCGCCTATACCCTTCGATGAACTCGTCGAGGTCGCGCGTGTAACGATCGACGCGGCGGGGCGACTGTCATCGTGACCGTTGGTCCGCTAATCGATATCATCGCTGGCGCGCGCCCGAATTTCATGAAGGTGGCGCCTATCATTCGGGCGCTTGAAGCTCAAACCGCCGCGGGGGGACAGCTCCGCTACAGGCTCGTCCACACTGGACAGCACTACGACGCTGCCATGTCGAAAAGCTTCTTCCAGCAGTTGGGCATACCGCATCCCTGCGTCAACCTCGAGGTCGGCTCCGGAACCCAGGCCGAGCAGACTGGGGCGATCATGGTGCGCTACGAGGCTCTACTTATAAGTGCACCCGCACAGCTTTGCCTGGTTGTTGGCGATGTCACATCGACGATGGCCTGCGCCATCAGCGCCCAGAAGCTGCATGTCCCTGTGGCTCACGTGGAAGCCGGCATCCGTTCCGGCGACTGGACGATGCCGGAGGAGATCAATCGCCTCGTCACCGACGCCATCACGAACTGGTTCTTCACCACCAGCGATATCGCCAACCGCAACCTAACCGCATGCGGGGTGGCTGCGGACCGTATACTTTTTGTCGGCAACACAATGATCGACACGCTTCTGGCCAATATGGATCGTCTGCGGCCCCCGGATTTCGCGGCTGAACGGAAGTTGACCCCTGGCGCCTATTTCGTCACCACGCTGCACCGGCCGGCCAATGTCGATCAGCCCGCCACCTTGTCGAGGCTGTTGGAAGCAATCGGCAACGGTGCTCGCGGTATGCCTATCGTTTTTCCAGCGCATCCGCGAACGCAGAAGGTCATCCAGAACCTCGCTCACCTTCCCGCCAACCTTCTGCTCGTCGGCCCGCAGCCCTATTTAGAATTTAACTGGCTCGTCCAAAACTCCAAGGCCGTGATCACCGATTCCGGCGGAGTGACCGAAGAAACGACGGTCATGGGCATTCCATGCATGACGCTGCGCGACTCCACGGAGCGGCCAGAGACAGTGGAGATCGGCACCAACGAAATCCTGGGCACAGATCCGGCGGCCCTTTCAGGCGCGATGGAAAAACTGTTCGCCGGCAGGTGGAAGCGCGGCGCCGTGCCGCCACTGTGGGATGGACGCACTGGCGAACGAATCGTGGCGCATCTCTCACGGCTGCTGAGCTGACCGGCCATGGGTGGCATCGGACGCTATTTTCACACGTTAAAGCACTTGCGGCTGATCCAGATCTACGGTCGGGTGCTATTCCGGATGCACCATCCCAAACCCGATCTTGCACGGGCACCACAACTGCGCGCCCATGAAGGCAGCTTTGCCGAGCCAGCGCATCGGCGTCCAAGCATGACGGCACCAAACGAGTTCATTTTTCTCAATCGTCCAGGTTCATTGGCATTCGGCTGGGATGCACCGTGTCTGGCAAAGCTCTGGCGCTATAATCTGCATTATTTCGACGATCTTAGTGCTGTGGCAAGCGGAGAGCGAAAGGAGTGGCATAAGGCCCTCATCGAGCGCTGGATTGCTGGCAACCCGCCAAGCGCGGGTTCGGGGTGGGAGCCTTATCCCGTATCATTGCGCATCGTGAACTGGATTAAGTGGGCGCTTGCGGGCAACGACCTATCGCCTGCGGCGATCCACAGCCTGGCTGTGCAGGTGCGTTGGCTCACGAAACGCTTAGAGTACCATCTTCTTGGCAACCATCTTTTCGCCAACGCCAAGGCGCTGGTATTTGCCGGAGCCTTCTTTGAGGGCGCGGAAGCGAATGCCTGGCTTGAACGCGGCCTCTCGATTCTCGAGCGCGTGATCGACGAACAGATTCTGAGCGATGGGGGACATTTCGAGCTCAGCACCATGTACCACGCTTTGGCGCTGGAGGACGTTCTCGATCTCGTCAACATCACTCGCGCATTCAACGTCGGCGATGATGTCTCAAAAGAATTGGTATTGCGCGTTCCGGCGATGCGGCGTTGGCTTGCCGCAATGTGTCACCCTGACGGTGACATCGCATTCTTTAACGACGCGGCGAAGGGCATCGCGCCATTGCCGGCAGAATTGAACGCCTATGCCGAAAGATTGGGGTTTGGCGCAGTGCAGGACCCTGGTCGCGGCCTCGTTCGTCTCGATCGAAGCGGCTATGCGCGGTTTGCCGACGATCGCATGACGACGATCATCGATGTCGCGCGAATCGGACCTGACTATCTGCCCGGCCACGCGCATGCCGATACACTCTCCTTCGAGATGTCGCTCGATGGGCATCGTATCCTGGTCAATTCCGGCACTTCCGAATACGGCGCCGGCCCGGAACGGCTCAGGCAAAGGGGAACCCCCGCGCACAACACCGTTACGGTTGATAATGCTGACTCTTCGGAAGTGTGGGGGGGGTTTCGTGTCGCGCAACGCGCGAGGCCGATTGCGATCGATATCGTTGAAGCGGGTGCCTCTGTGAGCATTCGCGCCAGCCATGACGGATATCGCAGGCTCGCGGGTCGCCCGGTCCACGTCCGGCATTTCGAAGCCGGCACGGCACACCTCCGTATCAATGACAAGATCACGGGCCCCGTGCGGGAGGCGCAGGCACGCTATCACTTCGTGCCGGGGGTGGAGCTACGTCCCAATGGCGTCGGGGGGCAGGCGATCGTGAAGGGGCGATCAGTGCTCAACTGGGTGCTGGAAAAAGGCGAAGGAGATATCGTGTCCGCGACATACCACCCGGAGTTCGGTATATCTCAGCCTTCATTCTGCCTAGTCGTCAAGGCGGTTGAAAATTGCGCGATCATTCGTTTCGAGGGCATCCCTTTAAGCACCTCATAGTAAGAGGCATCAATAGTCGCGGGGTCTCGGCCGGCCGCGGTCATCCGCTTGAAGGTTTATCTTCAAGCCATCCACCGAACCGCATGATTTCCGTTTTCTCAACCGGAGAAGCGACTTGCATATTCTTTTCCTATCCGACAATTTCCCGCCCGAGGTGAACGCGCCCGCAAGCCGCACCTTCGAGCATTGCCGCGAATGGGTCGCAGCAGGGCATCAAGTGACCGTTGTCACGTGCGCGCCAAATTTTCCGCGGGGCAAGGTGTTCGGCGGATACAAGAACAGATTGTGGCAGACAGAGACCATGGAAGGCATCAAGGTGGTGCGCGTCTGGACCCTGATCTCGGCGAATGAAGGGTTTCTGTGGCGCACGCTCGACTATGTGAGTTTTCTGATCGCCGCGATCCTGGCTGCTCCGTTCACGCACAAGGCGGACGTGGTTGTGGCGACATCACCCCAATTCTTCACTGCCTTTGCAGGATATGTCGTCGGACTGTTGAAGCGTGCGCCCTTTGTCTTCGAACTGAGGGATCTCTGGCCGGAATCGATACGGGCCGTAGGTGCTCTGCGCGAGGGTAGATTGCTTTCGATGCTGGAACGTATCGAGATGTTCCTCTATCGTAAGGCAGCAGCAATCGTCTGCGTGACCCACTCGTTTCGTCGCATTCTCGCAGAGCGAGGAATCGACCCCGCAAAGGTTGAGATCGTGACCAACGGTGCGGATCTCGCCAATTTTCGACCACGCCCGAAAGACGCCGAACTGGAGGGCGAACTCGGACTTCAGGGAAAATTCGTCTGCGGCTACATCGGCACGCACGGCATGGCTCACGGTCTGCATACGCTTTTGGAGGCAGGTGCGAAAATCGCTGCACGAGGCGAAACCGAGCTATGCATCCTGATGCTCGGAGACGGAGCCTTAAAGACCCAGCTCAAAGTGCGGGCCGCTGAGCTTGGGCTTTCGAACGTCGTCTTTCTCGACACGGTGCCAAAGGCAGAGGTCGGCCGCTATTGGTCACTGCTCGATCTGTCGATCATTCATTTGAAGAAGGACAATCTGTTTCAGTCGGTCATTCCTTCCAAGATGTTTGAGTCAATGGCGATGGGCATTCCCATTATCATGGGAGTCAAGGGAGAGGCGGCCGATATCATCAACTTCACACAAACAGGCGTCGTGATAGAGCCGGAGGACGCGGAAGCGCTTGCCCTGGCTATCCTGCGTCTGCGCGATGATCCGCGGAATTATCGGCGTATGCATCAGAACTGCTCGATCGCAGCGGAGCGCTATTCACGACCCGCTCTGGCTGCGAACATGCTGGCAATCCTCGAATCCATTGCTAAGGCAAACGGTTCCCGCACCGCAACCGATCAACAGAGAGCAGATGGAAAATGAACATAAACAAGACGAAGCAAGGTGTTGGCATAGACGTTGGGGAAGCGCTGCGCCAAAAACTCCTGAATAAGTCGGCGACCGTCGGCGTGATCGGATTGGGCTATGTCGGCCTGCCCCTGGCAGCGGCGAGTGTCCGCGGCGGCTACCTTGTCCTTGGTTTTGACGTCGATCCGTCCAAGATCGCAACCTTGAACTCTGGAAAGTCCTACATCGATGCCGTCAGCTCCGTAGAACTGGCGGAGCATGTTAGGGGAAAGCGTATGCGCGCTACTGCCGATTTCGATGAGCTCACCTCGTGCGATGTGATCGTCATCTGCGTGCCTACGCCACTTTCGCGCTACCGTGAGCCCGACCTGCACTACGTGGAAGCGACGTCCCAAGCCATCGCCGAAAGGCTAAGGGAAGGACAGTTGGTGGTTCTGGAATCGACCACCTATCCCGGCACTACGGATGAGGTCGTGAAACCAATCCTCGAAGCGACAGGGCTGGTTTCAGGCAGCGATTTTTTCATCGGCTTCTCGCCGGAGCGCGAAGATCCGGGCAGCCTGCGCTTCTCGACGACGACCATCCCCAAGGTTGTTTCGGGAGACGGCGCGTTGGCGGCTGAAATCGTCGACACGTTCTACAGCGCAGTGGTAGAGAAGACCGTCCGCGTCTCTTCGCTCAAGGTCGCTGAGGCCACCAAGATCACTGAGAACGTGTTTAGGTCCGTGAACATCGCATTGGTCAATGAATTGAAGATCATCTACGACGCGATGGGAATCAACGTCTGGGAAGTCATCGACGCCGCGGCCACCAAGCCGTTCGGCTTCATGCCCTTCTATCCCGGGCCCGGCCTCGGCGGCCACTGTATCCCGATCGATCCGTTCTATCTCACCTGGAAGTCCCGCGGCTACGGGCTAAATACGAAGTTCATCGAACTGGCAGGCGAGATAAATTCGGCGATGCCCTCGTATGTCATTGCGCGCCTTGAGCTCGAACTCGACAAGCGGCTCGGCAAGTCGCTGAGCCGTTCCAAGCTGCTGCTGATAGGCCTCGCTTACAAGAAGAATGTCTCCGACATCCGTGAAAGCCCATCGCTTGAGATCATGGAGGCGCTCCTAAAACGCGGTGCAGATGTCGCCTATCACGACCCACATGTCGCTGAGATTCCTCCGACACGAGAGCACGCATCTCTCGTCGGAATGTGTTCCGTGGATGTGGACCACGCCGAAGCTGTAGATGCCGTCTTGATCATTACAGATCACGACGCAATTGACTTCGGACGGATCAGCCAGTCAGCTCAGCTCATCATCGACACGAGAAACGTCATGGCCCGAAAGGGATTCAGCGGCGAAACCGTCGTTCGCGCCTGAGCGAAGCGACAGATGCGGCTCCCACCGTGATCGAAGTGGGCTTACTCGAGCGGCGCGTCCTATGTCGTGAGCGATTCCGGCTTTACAGCCTCGATATACATCGACATCAACTCGCGACCGGGCGCGTCATGATCAAGTGCAAGCTCAGGGCCAGCCCTGCTTTCACGATAAGAACATTTCTCGATACTTATGAAGCCGGCGCGCTCGAGCAACATCTTGAACGTCTCGAAATCATACAGGAATTGATGAAAGTCGTTGAAGCGAAACAGCAGATTCACTGATTCAGCCATGGTCGACAGTGTGATCCCGCTTTCGGTGAAGTAGCGCTGGTCACGATTCAGATAGGCTTTGGCGAGGCCCTCCATGTCGTGCATCACGAGACGCACCCGGCCGCCTGGCTCAAGCACGCGGAAGCTTTCCTTAAGGAAGTTGCCGATCGCGATTGGAAACTGCAAGTGGTCACAGAAGTGTTCGCAGAAAATGTGCTGCACGCAGTTGTCAGGCAATGGAATGCGCCGCCGAAGATCCATCCGGATATCAGCCTGTGCGATAACGTCGACGTTGACCCATCGCGCGCGCGGGACGACGCCGCTGGCGAAATTGAGCTTCAAATGGCGTTGTTTGGCGAGTTCAGAAAGCTTACGCCTCTGTTTTAGAGAGAGCTTCCCGAGAACATGTGCAAATAGGCCTTCCGCCTCATACTTCACCAGGCGGAGAATGCGGATCAAATCCGGGTTTCGTCTCAACCAGTTCATGTGGTCGGGTCATCTCCGGAAGCGTTGCCGCGCGATCGGTAGGCGCACCGAAACATGCAAGGAAGAGCGGCAGCCCAAATTGGCAGTCGCTGTGATCTAACCTAACTCAAACGCCAAAGCCACTACAAATACGCGGGGTGCGCAAGGCCCCTGATTATCATTGCGCGAGGGTGTAGCCGGCTTCTTCGCGGTCATATCGCATTGACAGTCGCGTCGATGGTGACGACGGTATATCTAGATTGGCATTACGTCGAGCAAGGCCGGGATAAACGCGCCGCTAAGAACGAGGCCAGTTGAACGGGACCTTAGAGTCTTAATTCGCGCCTGAGCGGCGCAGACGACAATAAGCTGATCCGTTTGTGTGGCGGAGCGCGCCATTGGCAAAGGCGGCACCAACGTGGCAGAGCGAGCGAGCTTCCTTTCGCCCAACAAGACGATATTGAGGAAGCTTTCCGCCTGGCGAGCAACGCAAGAAGCGACAGCAACAGGATTCCGATGAGCGGAAAATCCGTCTACCGGCCTGGCGCTGTCTGACTAGGCACTTGAAACACTTTTAAATTCCCGTCCCCTAATCCAATCCATCCGAGGCCGTAGTGTCACTGCCCCATCCCAGCGCCGGCACCGATGCCTTCTCCGAGCGCTGATACCGCTCAAACTCCGTCAAGAACCGGCCGGCCCGATCTTGCGAAGCCTTGGTCATGGCACTTACCCACGGGAATCGATGATCGCAACGTCAGGACGCTATCCGCTGGCTGCAAGTTCGATCCATTGAGATTAAGCGACGAGTTGAGTGAGGCGCGGGGCAAGGTCATTGCTAAAACGCGTCCGTGGATCCAACACACGACTCGGACGATTCTCGGCAAATTCCGCTGAGCGAAAAAGCACAGGCTCATGACTCACATTTGCGCTGGGGTTTGTCCGGATGAGCTGGATCGGACCCATCCAGAAGCGGTAGTGCTCGCAGCGGTATAAAGGCGAGCTGCCGCTCCATCGTCAAATTCTGAGGTGCGGCGTAATCGGTTGGGCTCAGGTCAATCAAGCGCACGTTGCGGGTTGACGACGTGCCCAAGAATCTGCACTACGACTTCTTCTACATCACCGTCGCTTAACCTGTTTATCATAGTCAGGACCATCAAGACCCGTTCTGACTGGCTTTGGAGCTCAATAGCGCTTGGCCGACATACTGAAGCAAGTTGTTGTGCCGGACCTGGCAAATCCGATCTCGTCGTCTCAGCGAACTGACAGCACGCGCACCAAGTGCATGCTGTTTGGCGGCAATTTCTGGACAGGATCGACCGACCAAGGCCTTCGCGATGGGTTTCGTGAGACGGGCTGGCTTGTTCAGGATGTCGATTACGGCTACATCGTCGGTGGACCCGTGCAGTCGCGACTCTCCAAGGTGGTCAGCCGCGTCTCATTTCGGGCGCGCATCAGGGACTATCATCGGCGGCTGATCGAGGATTGCGAAAGCCTGAAGCCCGATGTGCTGTTCACAGTCAAGGGATGGTCGCTGACGCCCGAGCTGCTCGCTCGGTTCAAAGGCATGGGCACCAAAATCATCTGCTTCTATCCCGACTTCCACTTCAATCATCAGGGCATCGACGTCCAATCCTTGAAACAATTCGATATGTTCGTGTCCAGCAAGTCATTTCATATGGCCTATCTTACGGAACTCGGGATGGGAGATCGGGCCCACTTCGTTCCACATGGCTATTGTAGCGCTGCGCACCTCCCACTGTCGCGAGAGATACGGGAACAGGACTATGATGCCGATATCGGCTATATCGGTAACCACTCTCCCGCTAAGCAGCGATGGCTGGTCGGCCTGAAGCATGCGGCACCAGAGCTCGACATCAAGATCATGGGCCACCGATGGGAGAGTGAACTCTCCGGCGCGGATCGCGATCTGGTCAAAGCCGGCATTCCGATGTCGTTGCGCTACAGCGACGCCATCCAGAAGGCGCGGATCAACGTTGCCGTTCATCTCGGGCGGACCGCGGGGTCTGGCGAATGGGAAGATCTTGTTTCAACCCGGTCATTCGAAATCCCGGCTTGCGGCGGTTTCATGCTGCATGTCGACAACCCGGAGATACGTGAATATTTCACGCCGGGGCGTGAGATCGACGTATTCTCCACAGTCGAGGAACTTGCCGACAAGTGCCGGTTTTACCTTCATCGGCCGGAATTGCGCCGGGAGATGATTGGACGGGCATATCAACGCTGTGTGCCGGCCTATTCCTACGCGAGGCGCGCTGCCGAGATTTCGGACTTGATAGAACACGCATTTCCGCTGGGACCGAAGGCGAGCACCGAAACCGACCAACGCGGCATTGCCATCAGGGAATTCTAGATTGGGTATTATACACAGCTTCCGCACGACCGCACGATTCCTCAACACTCACCCGCTCTCCCGTCGCAGCCGTACGGCGGCCTGGTCACGCTATTTGCGCTGGCAGATCGGCGCACGCTTGCTTGGACAGCCGGTCATCATGCCATTTGCCAATGGCGCACGGTTCATAGCTGAGCCCGGCGCCGTAGGGCTGACGGGCAACATCTATTGCGGCCTGCATGAGTTCCACGACATGGCGTTTCTGCTGCATTTCCTGCGCTCTGGAGACGTGTTCTATGATGTCGGCGCCAATGTTGGTTCCTACACGCTGCTGGCTTCGGCAGCCGCCGGCGCCAAGACCATCTGTTTCGAGCCGATTCCGTCGACATTTGCGAAGCTGATCGCAAACGTCAGGGTCAACAATGCGGAAGGCCTGGTGAACGCGCAGAATATCGGCGTGGGCAATCGCGACGAGACTAAATACTTCACCAGCAATCTCGACACTGTCAATCGCGTGGCGCTTGACACCGACAGCTCGGATGCCGGCCGGCTGGAGGTCAAAGTGCGGACACTTGACAGTTTCAGCGCGACGACCCCCCCGACCTTGATTAAGATTGATGTCGAGGGCTTTGAAACCGAAGTGCTCGATGGGGCACGGCAGACGCTTTCGCATCCGGAACTAAGGGGTATGATCGTCGAGTTGAACGAGGGCGGCAAGACCTTTGGTCACGACAATGCTGACATCGAAGCTTTCATTCGCGAACGTGGCTTTGCACCCTATTCATACGATCCGTTCACGCGGAAGCTCACCCCCTATATAGAGGCGCGTGCGCAAGATGCCGTTGCCGACAACAAGCTGTTTCTTCGGGACGTAAATTTCGTCTCGGAACGTGTGTCCCAAGCGGCTGCAATCTCGGTGGTCGGGTTTCATATATAATTAGCCGGTCGAAATACTGATGCGCGTCGCTATTGTTGCTTCTCATCCAATTCAGCATTTTGTGCCCTTTTATCGAGCAATCGCACAGATTGAGGGTATCGACTCCAAGGTCATGTTTTGTTCAACCGCAGGGCTGAAGCCTTACTACGATACTGTTATGGGAACAGAAATCTCCTGGGCCATGGATCTCACCTCGGGTTATGCACACGAGTTTCTTCCCGAGGCGGACCGAATGCGGGAATCGGGTCGATCTCATGTCCGCAACCCGAGCGTATTCGCCGCGCTGTCGCGATTTAGGCCGGATGCAGTTGTGCTTTACGGCTATGCGCAACCGACACAGAGGTTTGCGTTGCTCTGGTCGAAGCTGCATCACAAACCATCGCTGATGATCTCGGATAGTTTCGACAGCCCGCGTCCGGCCTCCGTGTCGCAGACACTGCGCCGCGGCTTGCTGAGGGTCGCTTTCAAAGCATATTCGAGAATGCTGACCGTCGGAGACAGGAGCGAAGCCATGTATCGCTCCTATGGTGTGCCTAGCGACAAGCTTTTCCGCACGCCATTCACGATTGACGAGCAAGCGCATCTGGCCGCAAGAGAGGGTCGGAAGGCGGCGAACTCGAAGCTGCGCACGCAGTGGGGTGTCTCTCAGGATGCCGTATGTTTCCTTGCAGTCGGCAAACTGACGGAACGCAAGCGGCCTATGATAATTATCGATGCGTTGAAGGCCGCGCTGGCACAAAGACCAGACTTGCAGGGGAGGCTGTCTGTGGTTGTTGCTGGCAACGGCGATCAACACGACGCGATTGCCAAAATCGCGTCAAACAACAAACTTCCTGTCACATTGGCTGGTTTCGTCAATGTCGACAGGTTGCCGGAGTTCTATGCAGCGGCTGACGTTCTTGTGCACGCTGCCGGCTATGATCCGCATCCACTGACTTTGTCAGAGGCAGCAGCAGTTGGACTGCCGCTGCTGGTGTCTGACTCCGTAGGTGCTATTGGGCCAACAGACATCGCCCAGCCAGGGCGCAATACACTTCCCTTCGCAGCCGGCGACAGTACGGACCTGGCAGAGAAAATGATACGCTTGGTCGATGACGCGGATTTGCGCCGAGAGATGAGTGAGGCTTCGATGACTATCTTCGATACCGGCCAGAACACGGCTGCGTCCGTGCGCGGGCTACGGGCAGCGCTAAAGTCCCTGACGCGCTGACGCATAGAATATTCAGACGAAGAAAGTGCCTCGCTTGTCGGTTCGATCGGGCAAACGGCTAGCACCTCTCTCAAAGATCGAAGTCTACGATCTCCGCGTCGCCGGCCGCAAAATTGTGCTATGCGGCGTGGCGTTTACCAAGCCTCAATCCCTGCGTGCCATCGTAACGGACGCGGCGCGCCGGGACTACCAAGGGCTCGCCCTGACCTGCAAGCCGGTCGGCAAGGGGACGCCTTGCGACGGCAATATCGCCTCAAAGCTTGGTGATGCCATCGTTGTGCAATGCCTCACGCCCGATGGCGCGGATTTGGCCGCCAAACTTGCCGAGAATGGCATCTTGTGCGGACAGCCGGCGCAAGCAGGTTCGACCTACAAATCCTGCTTGTCAGGTTCGTAGTTCACAGCTTAGCCAAGTGCCTGTCATAAAACGAAAGACAGAATGTGCGATCGCCGACGTTAAACAGACTCGACCATAGTTCGTCTACCAAGAATCGCTGCGATGGCGGCCATTAAGGCCATGAAATAAACTTGCCTTTGCACGAAACATTAGATTCAAATCTGCCAAGTGAGTGTGTCCAATGAAACACAGCAGAAACCAAAAAATCATCTCGCATAAGCGCAGCAGGTTGGAATCAACGCAAAAAGCTGTTACGCGCTTGTTCAATATCTCGGTGCCTGGGCGGGCCGAGGTGCGGCGGGACAAAAAGGATCGAAACGAATGAACCTCACTGTAAAAGTTGCGTTGGCCGGATTTGTCGCCTCGATCGGTTTCGGCCCGGTTTCGTCGTTCGCTCAGGATGCGTCTTGCACCTGTACGACTCCCTACCAGGCAGCTGCGAATTCGATTGGTTCCATCGGGCGCGCCAATGGCGACGTCATGGTTTCGCAGGCCGCTGGCTATGGTCCTGCCAAGGCGGGAAATGCTCTGGATTTCGGCAGCCGCATAGTGGTCGGTGCCAAGGGGGCGGCCTCCGTTAATGTTGGTGGCTGCAACCTGGATGTGCCGGCGAATTCAAGCCTCGACATTTCCCGTATCGAGAACAACATCTGCCTGAAAGTTGTGGGCTCCGAGCAGACGGCTGCCGCCGTTAGTTCTGAGCATACGGGTCAGATTCCCCCGGGCGGCAACCGGTCCAACACCCCGCTCTTTATTTTTGGGGGCATGGCCGGTGCGGCCGGTATTCTTGCTGCAACGCAGGATGACGGCGACGACGGTGGCGCTGTCAGCCGTTAGGCGCGGTTAACACAATACAGCAGAGGCATGTGACTGCATCTGCTGTATTGTATTGCCGGTGCCTCCATGCCTTGGCCTTGGCGCGCCGGCTGGAGTCGGGATATTGATCGAATTCGTCAACCATACCGCTCTATCACTTGAGTTGGAGCTGGATGCGCTTCGGCCCAGGTGGATTCGTCTCACCCGGCCAGGTGGCGCTGTGACAGGTGGCGCGGCAACGCTGATCATTAGCTTGCACGCTGTCAGCGAATAGCTTGAGTCTGGCATCTACCGCATTGCATGAACTTGATGAATGCGTCATTCGCTATCGTGCGGGCGGTGCATTTACCTGTTGTTTGGGAGAAGTCGTTACGTTGCTTGGGTGCGGCCACAAACGTCAATGATCGACCTGCATTCCCATATCTTGCCTGGTCTTGACGACGGCTCGTCCAGTCTTGCCGAATCGCTGGAAATGGCGCGGCTGGCGGTGGCCGACGGAACGACCCATATGGCGTGTACACCGCATATCGTGCCTGGTATGTATGAAAACGGATCGGCAAATATTGCCCGAGCGGTTAAAGAGTTCGAGCAGGCGCTACGCCGCGCCGCAATACCGCTTGCTCTTTATGTTGGCGCCGACGTGCATATAGCGCCGGATCTTCCGGAGCAATTGGCGCTGGGTAGCGTGCCGACCTTGAACAGATCTCGTTATTTTCTTTTCGAACCGCCGCATCACGTTTTACCGCCAAGACTGGAAGATCTGGCTCTGCGCCTCATTAACGCCGGGTTCGTTCCGATTCTTACCCATCCTGAGCGGTTAACTTGGATCAAAGCAAATTACGATATTGTCGAGAGGTTGAATGCAATCGGCTGCCTTGTTCAGCTTACGGCAGACTCGATTGTTGGTGCTTTTGGACGCACGGCGCTTTACTATTCGGAAAAGCTGATTGACGAGGGCAGGGTGGATATAATCGCATCGGACACCCATGGCGCCACCCGCCGGCGTCCTGGGCTTTCGCAGGCCGTCGCCGCGGCGGCGAAGCGATGTGGGGAAGATGAGGCCCGCAACATGGTGTTGAAACGTCCAGGCGAAATATTGGCGAACCGGCCGCTCGAGCCGGTCGGAAAGGCACGCTCGAAAAAGCCAAGTCCCGGCAACGCCGGTCGCTTTGCAGGATTGGGTCGCTTGTTGAAGGGTGGGACAGCGTAATGGACGTTTTTCATTTCGCAAAAAGCCATACAGGGGCGATGATTGTCTTGCTCGCTTCGCTCTCTGCCTGCACGAGCACGTCGTCGACATCGTCTTCGCCGGCTGCCGTCGATGCGCTGCAACTGACGGCATCGTCGGCGCCGCTCTCGGGCGGTGGCGCCTTGCAGGTCGTAAAAGAGCTGCCTGCGCCGCAGAACACCCAGAACGGCAACGAGCAGCCTTTGTCGCCGAACGATGTGCTGGAGGTGAATGTGTTCCAGGTCGACAATCTGAACAGAACCGTGCAAGTCGACGCCGGCGGGCAAATTTCGCTTCCACTTATCGGGACCGTCACCGCGGCAGGGAAGACCGTTCGTCAGCTTGAGCAGGAAATCGAAACGGCCTACGGCACCAACTATTTGCAGTCGCCCGATGTATCGGTCTATATCAAGGAATCGATCGGACAGCGCGTTACCGTCGATGGCGAAGTCACCAGGGCCGGTATTTTTCCGGTGTCGAGCAATTCCTCCCTCATCGACGCGGTCGCCCTCGCCGGGGGGTTCAATGCCGTTGGCGATGCAAAAAAAGTGTTTGTCTACCGCAATATCGGCCCAAACACATTGGTCGCAAATTACGATGTGGAACAGATTCGCGCCGGCAAGAGCCGCAATCCACGCATCTATGGTGGCGACAAGATTGTCGTCTTCGCCTCGAAATCGAAAATTGCGATGAACAATCTCAAGGATGCTCTCGGAGTTGCATCAAGCGCAGCGAGACTTGCCGTAGTCCCCGGATTGTAAATCATGGCCGGTCAAAATTAAGCCCAGAGACAAACCTAAGGTTGTCACGCAATGCTCGACCGTAACAGACAGCATCAAATTGCAGGCCCAGGGCATGGCCAGGCCTTGTCTGCGGACCTGTATTATGACGGTGCGCAAAACTACAGCCCGTATGGTCACGATTATTCCGAGAGAGAAGAGGGCTTCAACCCGCTCAAGCTGATTTTCTATGTTGCCCAGTATCGGTGGCTGATCGTCATGATGATAGCGGGCGGGCTTGTCGCCGGCATCGTTGTTACGATGATGCAGACCCCAAAATATCGGGCCACTACAAAATTGGAAGTTCTTGTTCCCTCGGCAAAAGTCTTCCAAGATATCGAGGTGATTTCTGAAAACAGCGACGTGCGGGCATTTTTAACCACACGAGAAAAGCTGAAAAGCCGCTCATTGGCGCAACGTGTGGTGTTTCAACTAGGGCTTAGCGAAAAGGCCGACTTCCTGTTTCCGAAACCCGACTTCTCGCTCAGCAATATCTTCTATCGTGCCTTCGGCATATCCAAAGCGCCTTCGATTCAGGAAAGAACTCCGGAGGAGCGCGAGGCAATTGCGATTGGGCGCGTTCTGAATAATCTAACCGTGACTCTGGTCACCAACACGAGCCTGCTGTCGATTGCTTATGCCGATCAGCAACCGAAATATGCAAGTGATATAGCCAATCAGGTTGCGCAAAGCTTCATCGATCAACGCCTCGACCAAACCAGCGAGACATCCGATCTAGCAAGGCAGTTCATCCAGGAACAGGTGTTGCAGGTAAAGCAAAAGCTTCAGAAATCCGAAGAGGAACTTGTCGCTTACGCAAAGGACGCAGGCATCACAATAACCGGCGACGACAAATCGCTGATTGGATCGAATATCGAGGCCCTGAACACAGCACTCGCGACAGCAATCCAGGATCGGCTCGATGCTGGACGGATGGTGGACCAGATAGACAAAGGTCGCGGGGCGAGCCTCGGCCCAGTCTTGGAAAGCGAAGGTCTGCAGAAGATCACCGAAAAGCTGTCGGAATTGACCAGCCAATACCAGCAGAAACTGGGCATATTGAAGCCTGGCTTTCCAGAGATGCAGCAGCTTCAGGCGCAGATCAAAGAGCTGCAAAGGCTTTATGACAACGGCGTTATGACCATAACCGATTCACTGCGGCAAAAATATCAAGAAGCGCAGAATAAGGAAGCCGATCTTAGGTCGAAACTTGGGGAAATGGAAAATCAACAAGTCGTATTTAATGACAAGAATATCAAATACACGATCCTTAAGCGAGAGGTCGATTCGAACCGATCGCAGTATGATAGTCTTATTGCTAAGCTAAATGAGGTCGGTGTGAGCTCCGAACTCAAGACGCAAAGTGCGGCGGTTGTCGATTTCGCAATGCCGCCAAGAGCGCCGTATTCTCCGCGCCTAATTATAAATCTTGCAATTACGCTGACGCTTTTTATGGCTCTGACCGCATCGATTATTTACGTCATCGAGTTGTTAAACAACACCTTTACCAATCCTGAGCAGATCGAAAAGGAACTAGGATTGGTGATGCTCGGCATCCTGCCGCTTGTCGACGACCGAGAACTTATTGCCAGCATCTCCGATCAAAAATCCGGGTTGTCAGAGGCCTATCGCTCACTTCGAACATCGCTACAGTTCTCCGGTGCTGAGGGCGCGCCGCGTTCGCTGCTTGTCACGAGTGCGGAACCCTCGGAGGGCAAGTCGACCACATCGTTCAAGCTGGGGCAGGATTTTGCAGCACTCGGCGCAAGGGTCCTCATTGTTGACGGTGATCTGCGAAAGCCGAACCTTCATCGGCTGTTTGGTCTCGACAACACAATTGGATTGAGCAATCTTCTTACGAACACCGTTCGCAAGGACGATCTGGCGAGTATTTTCAGGCCAACGAAGTATCCGAACGTAACCGTTCTGACCTCTGGAACACTCCCGCCGAACCCAGCGGATTTGCTCTCGTCTCCAAAGATGGCGTTGATCTTGACCAATCTTGGCAAGCGCTTTGATCTTGTCATAATCGATGCTCCGCCGATCGTCGGCCTTTCAGATGCACCCATCCTCAGCAGGCTTGCCGAGGGAACGTTGATGGTCATTTCCACCAATCAGGTGACACGCAAATCGGCGAAGACGGCGCTGAAACGCCTGCGGGCCGCCGGCGCAAACATGGTCGGAGCAGCAATGACAAAGTTTGCCGTGAACAAGTTCGACTACAATTACGCGTACAAATATATGAACTACCAATACTACGATTATGGCGCGAATACCCCGAAACTGGAGGGCAGGGTCGATGACGGAGCAGGCCAACCCGTTTACGCAAAATCTCCAGCGTTCAAGCGTTTGGTTCGCCGCATCCGTTCTAGTGTTGGCGGCTTCATCGATCGGGCTAAGTCGGTTTCTTGAGACCGAAACGCCGGCCGTTTCCCTCGTACTGGATCCGTTGAACGTCGATGCCCTGATAGGCGGAATCACCGGCGACCTGAACGATACGAGCAACACTCCCGATTTCGATGCATTGCTTGCCAAGGCCGAAAGCGCGCTCCGCTTTGATCTTGCGGACGCACGTCTCTACAGCCTGATCGGCGAAATCAAGTACCGACAGGGCGCAAAAGACCAGGCCTACGAATTTTTCGATCAAGCTCGAAAATTATCCAAGACCGAGATCCTCTCGCTCCAGAGGTCGATAGGCCGCTCCATCGGAATAGGCGATCTGTCCGGGGCAGTCCGCGACATCGATATTTTGCTGCGGCGATGGCCAGATCAATTATCGGCGATCGCCGAGGGGCTGCCGACAATCCTCTCAAACCCCGATGGATACCACGCTGTGCTGGCAGCCATCAGAGCCGCGGCGCCCTGGAGGTCCAATCTGTTGATCACTCTGGCTAAAACCCCCGACGGGCTCGATTTCGCAAATCGGCTGCTGCTCGATTTGACTGGGACAAGTGCGCCGCCGAACTCGAGCGAATTGTCCTATGTGATCAAAGGGTACATTGGTCAAAAGGAATATGAACGGGCGTATCGGTTGTTCCTTTTCAGCCTGTCCGATCAGGAACGGAAATTGGGCGGGTATGTTTTCAACAGTACCTTTGAACCGGTGCGGAGCGGCAAGCCTTTCGATTGGCACGTCGGTGATCAGTCGGGCCTGGAAGTTACGTTTGCAACATCCCAGGATGCGGTCGAAGGTGAGGGGGGGGCGACGGTCCGCTTCCTCAATACGCCCGTCAAGAACACGGCTCTCCAGCAGTATGTCCAACTGCCGCCAGGCTCCTACAAGATTTCTCTGGCTGCGTCTGCAAGAAACCTGAAGCTTCCTAAAGAGTTGTTCTGGTCGATCAGATGCGTGGCGCCTGCTGGCGAAATAGCGCGGTTCAATATTCCGGAGGGTACATACAATCGTCAGGCCCTCAGTCAGGATTTTTCGGTTGGACCTGGGTGCTCCATGCAATTATTGAAGCTGGAAACTGCCGCCATTGCCGAGAGCTGGCGCTTTCGATATGTCGGCACATTGGTAATGCACAAATTGAGCATCGAGAGACTTTCATCTTGAGCGACCGGCCATCGGAATGGGATAAATATCTCCTCGGATCGGTTCTGTTCATATCGCTGCTGATCGGCGGTGGCACTGCGAGCGGCCTTTACACGGACACGCTGATTGAGGTCGCGGCAATCATCTCGGCGGCGGCGGTCTTTTCACAAAGCTCTGGTCAGAGAATCCCCCGTTCTGTTCTGTGGCTGCTTATCTTTGCTGTGGCGCTGGTGGTTTTGCAAATCGTCCCGCTGCCTGCGGCGATATTCAGCGGATTGCGACCGGAGCTGTTGCTCGCAGATTCCGGGCTGGTTGGAGAAACCCGATTTCGCTTCGTCAGCGTCGGTGTCGGACGGACGATCGAATCTCTGTTGTATCTGGTGGCCTTGGCGGCGTTTTTTTTGAGTGTATTGCGTTTGCGTGTCGCGCAGGTCCATGCACTTCTGCCGTTCTTCTTTATGGGTGTTATCTGCAACGGCCTGGCAGGCGCGATTCAATATTCGCTCTCGAATGACATCGCCATAGAGGGATTGTTGCCTTTCACGATCAACGCCGGGCTTTTCGCCAACCAGAATCATTTTGCGGCGTTACTTTTTGTTTCTATCCCCTTCGTCGTTTATTACGGTCTGTTCCGCGGACATCTTTTGTCCGGATCGCTCGGGCTGGCCACGCTTTTGCTGCTCCTTTTGGCCGCCGGTTCGCGTGCCGGCGTTCTGATCGGGTTGGCGATCACCGTCCTGTCCATAGTCTTTCTTTCAGCCCGTTCCAGGGTGAGTGGACTCGGCATCCTTGCAGTTTTCATAGGCCTTTCAGCCTATACGATAGGCGCATGGACGAAGATCGAAGCCGACGCGATTGATCCAGCTTTCGGGCGAGGAGAGTTTGCTCGCACCACCATTGAGGGGATCAAAGAGAATTGGGCAACCGGCGTCGGGTTTGGAAATTTCCAAAGGGCCTACCAGATATATGAAAAGGAAGGGATGATTTTCAAGCAATATGTAAATCATGCTCACAATGAGTATCTTGAAATAGCTTTCGAAGGCGGAGTTCTTGCTGTTCTGTTAATGGCGCTTTATTTCGTAATGCTTTCTATGGCGCTTGCCAGAGTTCGTCGCGATCCCCTTCAAAAGGCGGCGTTTCTCTCCGTGTCGTTTCTTCTCATCCATTCGCTCGTCGATTATCCCTTGCGGACCGAGGCGCTTGCAATGACGTTTGCCTTCATGAACGCCATTATCTTCCACAAAGGATTTGCAGCCCGCCAGAAGAGGGAATTGATCGAGATCGACCACAACGGTGAAAAATTACTTGTTCCCATCGGAACGCCGTCCTAGCGCCTCCTGGCGACGGCCTAGCGATCTGGGGCAGGAATTTCCGGGTTCTGGTCCTTGCGTGGAAAATTCATTCTCGAACCACGCCAGGGCAGGCCTGTCTTGCATTGTTATAGATAATGGCGATCTGCTAGAACGCCTGCACGAAAAGAACATCGCCAGAAGTGAAGCTTGAACCGGGCCGCTGAGAAATTGCGCCTGATGCATCGAAGCAAGATCCGGGCGGCACGAGAGAACGCTTAAAGTCCATGAACATCGCGCTTACGCATCTGCAACGGCTTGAAGCCGAATCCATCCATATATTTCGCGAGGTTGCGGCGACCTTCGCCAAGCCGGTCATGCTCTATTCGGTCGGCAAGGATTCCTCCGTGCTGATGCATCTTGCGATGAAGGCGTTTTATCCGGCCAAGCCGCCCTTTCCCTTTCTCCACGTCGACACGACCTGGAAATTCCGCGAGATGATCGCCTTTCGCGATCAGATGGCGCAAAAGCTCGGCTTCGATCTCCTCGTCCATGTCAACAGCGATGGTGTGCGCGATAATATCAATCCCTTCGACCATGGCTCCAACACCCATACGCATGTGATGAAGACCGTGGCGCTGCGCCAGGCGCTCGACAAATATGGCTTCGATGCAGCCTTCGGCGGGGCGCGGCGCGACGAGGAGAAATCGCGCGCCAAGGAGCGGATCTTCTCTTTCCGCAACGCCCAGCACGTCTGGGATCCGAAAAACCAGCGGCCGGAGATGTGGAAGATATTCAACACCCGCATCGCGACCGGTGAGTCTATCCGGGTCTTTCCGTTGTCGAACTGGACCGAACTCGATATCTGGCAGTACATCCTCCAGGAAGACATCCCGATCGTGCCGCTCTATTTCGCCAAGGAGCGGCCGGTCGTCGAACGTGACGGCATGCTCATTCTGAGGGATGACGATCGCATGGAGTTGCGTCCCGGCGAGACGGTGGAGAACCGGCTGGTGCGGTTCCGCACGCTCGGCTGCTATCCGCTGACCGGCGCGATCGAGTCCAACGCCGACACGCTGGAGGCCATTGTCGGCGAAATGCTCACGGCGCGCACCTCCGAACGGCAGGGCCGCCTGATCGACCGCGATGAAGCCGGCTCGATGGAAAAGAAGAAGCGCGAGGGGTATTTCTGAGCATGCGCCACATCACGGCCGAGAGCCTCGCCCCCACCGACGGCATTCGCGACTATCTGGCGGTGCAGGAACAAAAATCGCTGCTGCGCTTCCTGACCTGCGGTTCCGTGGACGACGGCAAGTCGACGCTGATCGGGCGCCTGCTTTCGGACACCAAGCAGATTTTCGAGGACCAGCTTGCTGCACTCGAGCGTGATTCGCGCAAGCACGGGACGACGGGCGACGACGTCGATTTCGCCCTGCTGGTCGATGGCCTAGAGGCCGAGCGCGAGCAGGGCATCACCATCGATGTCGCCTATCGCTTTTTCGCCACGCCAAAACGCAAATTCATCGTTGCCGATACGCCTGGCCACGAACAATACACGCGCAACATGGCGACGGGCGCGTCGACCGCCGATCTGGCCATCGTTCTGATCGACGCCCGGCAAGGCGTGCTGCGCCAGACAAGGCGCCACTCTATCATCGCCTCGCTGCTGGGCATCCGGCACATTGCGCTCGCCGTCAACAAGATCGATCTCGTCGGCTTCGACAAGGCGGTGTTCGAACGGATCGTCGAGGACTATCGGCAATTTTCGCACAAGCTTGGCTTCGAGACGATCGTGCCCATCCCGATGTCTGCCCGTTACGGCGACAACGTCACCAGCCGCTCGGATAAGACGACGTGGTATTCCGGCCCGACGCTGATCGAACATCTGGAAGCCGTGTCAGTCGATGAAGCCGTCGTCGAACTGCCGTTTCGTTTTCCGGTGCAGTATGTGAATCGCCCCAATCTCGATTTTCGCGGTTTTGCCGGCACGATTGCGTCCGGCTCGGTCTCACCAGGCGACGAGGTCGTTGTCGCCAAATCCGGCAAGTCCGCTCATGTCAGGCGCATCGTCTCGCATGGCGGCGATCTGAGCCAGGCGGTGTCAGGCCAGGCCATCACCCTTGTTCTCGACGACGAGGTCGAGGTCTCGCGCGGAAACATGCTGGTGTCACCTGCGGCGCGCCCGCAGGTCGCCGACCAGTTCGCCGCCAACATCGTCTGGTTCGACGAGCACGCGCTGCTGCCGGGCCGCTCCTATATCCTGCGGACGGAGACCGATCAGACCAGCGCTACTGTCACCGACCTGAAATACCGCGTCAACGTCAACGATTTTGCCCATGAGGCGGCCAAGTCGCTCGAAATGAACGAGGTCGGCATTTGCAACATCTCGACGCGGGCGCCGATCGCCTTCGATACGTTCGCCGAGAACCGCACGACCGGCGCCTTTATCCTGATCGACCGCATTACCAACGCCACGGTCGGCGCCGGCATGATCCTGCATTCGCTGCGCCGCGCCGAAAACATCCACTGGCAATCGCTCGATGTCGGCAAGCACGGCCGCGCCGATCTGAAGAACCAGCGGCCTGCCGTGTTCTGGTTCACCGGGCTCTCGGGGTCGGGCAAGTCGACCATCGCCAATCTTTTCGAGAAGAAGCTGTTCGCCACGGGCCGCCACACCTACATCCTGGATGGCGATAATGTCCGCCACGGGCTCAATCGCGATCTCGGCTTCACTGACGCCGACCGCGTCGAAAACATTCGCCGCGTGGCCGAAGTGGCGCGCCTGATGGCCGATGCCGGGCTGATCGTCATTGTTTCCTTTATTTCGCCATTCAGCGCCGAGCGGCGCATGGCCAGGGAATTGATGGCCAGCGGTGAATTCGTCGAGGTGTTTGTCGACACACCCTTTGAGGAATGCGCCAGACGCGATCCGAAGGGCCTCTATGCGCGGGCGTTGAATGGCGAAATCAAGAATTTCACCGGCGTCGATTCACCGTATGAAGCCCCGGAAAATCCCGAAATCCATCTCAAGACACTCGGCAAGTCCGCCGAGGAGATGGTAGAGGCCCTGGAACTCTGGCTGAACGAGCGCGACATTGCCGAAAACCAATATGATAGCGGCGGCGGCATCTGACGACGAAGCGATGCTCGGGGTGTTCGAGCGCCTTGCCCTGGCGGCGGGGCGAGAGGTGATGCGAGTTTTTGATGCCGGCTGCGCGGTCGGCCAGAAATCAGACAACTCGCCAGTGACCGAAGCCGATCGCGAGAGCGAAAAGATCATTCTCGCCGGGCTGCGCGCCGCCTTCCCCGATATCCCTTGCGTGGCTGAGGAAGAGGCATCGGCCGGCATCGTGCCGCCCGACCTCGACGACGCCTTCTTCCTGGTGGATCCACTCGACGGCACCAAGGAATTCGTCAACCGCAGGACCGACTTCACCGTCAACATCGCGCTCGTTCGCCACGGCGTGCCGGAGATCGGTGTGGTCTTTGCGCCATGCACCGGACGCTTCTTTTCCGGTCGGCCGGGCAGGGCGGAAGCAATCGATATCAATGGCGATTACCAGATCATCGGCCGTCGGCCGATTTCGGCCAGAACGGGTGTGGCGCCACTGACCGTCGTCGCCAGCCGGTCCCACAATACGCCCGAGACCGAAGCCTATATCCGCACAGTGGGCGCTGCCGAGATCGTCTCGGTCGGCTCGTCGCTGAAATTCTGTCTTGTCGCCAGCGCCGAGGCCGACGTCTACCCGCGCTTCGGCCGCACCATGGAATGGGACACTGCGGCGGGTGACGCGGTGCTGCGCGCTGCCGGCGGGATAACGCGCACACTCGATGGTCAGCCGCTGGCCTACGGCAAGCGCGACCAGAGCGATGACGAGGACTTCGCCAATCCGCATTTCATCGCCAGCGGCAAGGTGGCCGGGCCAACCTGACGCCATGCGAGCGCGTCCTCGAAATTGACGGAAGCGCTCCCACAAAACCTTATGCTCTCCTGATGGAAGTTGCCATCGCGTGTTGGCGTTGTTATATTTACGTCTACACAGGAGAATTGGCTAGTGCCGCTCAACATTCGCAGTGAAGAGGTAAACAGGCTTGCCGAAAAGCTGGCGGCGCGCACGCGCTTGAACAAGACGGCTGCCGTGAAGCTGGCCCTGGAGAACGAATTGCGCCGTGTCGAGGAGGCGATCCCTCTGTGGGAGCGGCTGAAGCCTTTGCGCGCGAAGATCGCGGCCTATCCGGACACCGGCCTTGCGGCAGACAAGACATTTTTCGATGACCTCAGTGGTGACTAATGATGTTCGTCGATGCGTCTGCAATCATCGCCATTATGACGGAAGAGCCTGAGGCCGAGGACCTTGCGGCGGCGCTCGATGCCGCGCGCTCGCCGCGGCCGATTACATCGGTCGTGGCTGCATGGGAGGCGACAGTTGGGCTGTTTCGCAAAAAGCGGATTCCCATGGCAGAAGCTGAAGCACGGGTGCAGGAGTTCCTTGAAGTGGCTGGGGTCCAGCTTATGGCGATCTCGAGCCGTGAGTTGACCGCCGCGCTGCAAGCCTTCGATCGCTATGGACGGCACCGCTATCCGGACGCTGAGCGGAATAGTGCGCTCAATCTTGCCGACTGCTTCCATTACGCCACTGCGAAATCCTACCAGGCGCCGATCCTGACCATAGATGCGGGATTTGCGCTCACCGATGTAGCGACTGTGGGTGTCAAGATCTGACGTCCCGGAAGGGATCTGGTGGCCGAACTCGCGGAAACCAGATGGCCGTCATTGTCTTCTTTTCCCGCTTCGACGCTCTCTTACGCGCGCGATACCAAATCGGCGTATTGCTGGAGGTATACCGGTGCTCGCGCGTGGCTCTACGCGGCGGCGTTTTGCGCCGAATTCGAGCCGATATAGTTACGGATCGTTTCGATGATCCGGTCCTGGTCGGCTTCGCTCAGATAGGGATGCATCGGTAGGCACAGGATACGCTTCGGCAGTTCCTCCGAGACGGAAAGGCCGGTCGGCGTGCGCGGATAGTCGCGGTAGGCGATCTGGCTGTGCAGCGGCTTCACGTAATAGATCACCGACGGGATGCCTTTTTCCCCGAGATGCGCCTTCAGCCCGTCGCGCTTCGGCGTTTCGATGGCATATTGCGCCCAGGCCGAACGGCCGCCGTCCAGGTTGCGCGCCGCCTTGACGATATCGCCGAGGCCTTCGGCATACCGATTGGCGACCGCTTGCCGGGCAACCATCTCGTCTTTAAGAATGGCCAGCTTCTCGATCAGGATCGCCGCCTGCAGAGTGTCGAGTCGCGAATTGATGCCGACGCGGACATTGTCATATTGGGTTTCGCCCTTGCCGTGGAAGGCGAACGAGCGAAGTTGCTCGGCCAGCGCATCGTCATTGGTGAACATCGCGCCGCCGTCGCCGTAGCAGCCGAGCGGCTTTGCCGGGTAGAAGCTGGTCGAGCCGACCGCGCCGAACGAACCCAGCATCTTGCCGTCGCTCGAGCCGCCGATCGCCTGGGCGGCATCTTCGATCACCATCAGCCCTTCGCGGTCGGCGATGGCCATGATCGCCTCGTAGTCGGCAGCGAGCCCGAACAGGTCGACGGGGATGATCGCCCTTGGCTTCAGTCGGCCCTCCGCCTTGATCATGGCGACGGCGGCTTCGAGGCTGGCGATGTCGATATTGTAGGTCTGCGGATCGACATCGACGAAAACCGGCTCGGCCTTGGCCAGCGCCACCACTTCCGCCGTGGCGGCGAAGGTGAAGCTCGGCACGAACACCGCGTCACCTGGACCGATGCCGGCCGCAAACAGCGGCAGCAGCAGTGCGTCGGTGCCGTTGGCGCAGGCGACAACATGCTTGGTGCCGATATAGGCGGCGAGCTTGTTTTCGAATTCGGTGACCTCAGGTCCGAGAATATAGCGCCCCTCGTCGACGACGCGGTCGATGGCGGCTTTCAGCCTGTCGCGGATTCGTTCGCGCTGCGCGCCTAGATCGATGAACTGCATGTCGGCCTCAAAACGGTATTAGCCAGATAACCGGCCGCTGGTAGCAGAGTTGCGCCAGCCGAGAAAGCTGCACGAACAAAACGACGAATTGCTCAAATGTCGCAGCCTGTTACCTCTCAGTCCGACAGGTCCCCATCAGACGCCGGAAATCCGGGCCTTTGTTGCGCACGACACGGCCTTTGTGTCGCACGCGCGCGGCTGGGCGAAACATAAAGTGATTGACGTCCTGCGCGTCTTCAGCGCGCCGCCGTCCAATCAGGCGATTTCATGCCGCCAGGGCGGATTGGCGCCGGCCCGCGACACGGTTACCGCCGCAGCCTTGGCGCCAAGCGCTAGCGCCTTGTGGATGGCGTCTTCCGACAGATTGGCGATCGCCTCCTTCGACAGCAGGCCTTGCTCGTGCAGCGAGGCCAGGACGCCGGCGTTGAACGTGTCGCCGGCGCCGACCGTATCGACCACCTCGACCTTGTCCGGTACGACCGTGACCTTGTGATCCCTGGTGTAGCCGACGGCGCCTTCGCTGCCATGGGTAACGACGATCAGCGTCGGGCCGCGCTCCAGCCAGTTGCGGACGACGTCCTCGTGCGAGCCGTCTTCGCCAAACCAGTTGAGGTCCTCGTCCGACAGCTTCACGATGTCGGCCATGGCCATCATCGAGCGGATACGCCTGAGATGCTTGGCCTTGTCCGGTATGAAATTCGGCCGGATGTTGGGGTCGAGCATCATGACGCGGTGGCTGTGCTCGCGCCGCATGAATTCCTCGTAGGCGGATCCGGCCGGCTCCGAGATCAGGCTGATGGCGCCGAACAGCATGGCTTCGATCTCGCTGCCGAGTTTCGGCAGATCGTCGATGGTCAGCATCCGTCCGGCTGTGTTTTCATCGTAGAACGTGTAGGTCGCCTGGCCGTTGTCCAGCCGCACGAAGGCGAGCGTGGTCGGCCGGGGCGATGTGTGCGCATAGGTGGAACTGACTTGGCTTGCCCTCAGCGCGTCCTTGAACTGGCTGCCGAACAGATCCGTCGACAGGCCGGAAAAGAAACCGGCGGGCGCTCCCAGCCGGCCAAGCGCTATTGCCGTGTTGAACACCGCGCCACCGACATAGGGGGCAAAGGCCGGCTCGCCCTCAGTCGTGGTACGTGGCAGCATGTCGATCAGGGCTTCGCCGCAACAGAGGATCATGATTTCCCGTTCTCCGGCGGATAGATCACACCCTTGCGGATGATGATGTTGGCGTAGAGCCGCGGCTCGCTTGTCGCGACGATCGCGTGCGCGGACCTGACCCGTTGATAGAAGTCGGCGCCGGCAAGCGCAACCACCTTGCGGCCCGGAGCACGCCTGGCGCAGATCGCCTCCATCTCGTGATGAACGGGATCGGCAATCAGGGGATCGCCTTTGACCGAGGCGCGAAACAGCGCCTCCGGCACTGCGTCATCGACAGGCAATACGCTGAGGATGGCGTCGAGCATCGGAACAAGATGATGACCGTCGGCGCGGATGAGCCGGTGTGCCTGTTCCTTCGCCGGGTAGTTTCCGTCGACAAGGGCGATCTCGTCGCCATGACCCATGGCACGCAGTGTCGCCAGCAGCTGTGGACCGAGCAGCACCGGGATTCCGATCAGCATCGCTCAGGCACTCCTGGAAATCGTGGTCGAGCCGATGAGGAAGCGCTCGGAAAGCGGCAGGCTGGCACCGCCCAGGGCACGTGCATGAATGCCGACAGTCCCCTCGCGCACGGCCGGAACCTTTAGGCCTTCACCGTCGATCTTGCCGATAGCATCGATAACGGCATCGACGAGCCGGCGCCGCACGGCCTTCGGCATCCATCCGTCGATCACCGCCGCCTCGAAATCGATAACCGATGACGCCGCCACAATGGCATAGGCGAGCGCCTGCGAGGCGCAGGCGATCCAATCGTCGAGCTCGACGCCGATTTCGCCCCAATCCTCCGGTGACGTCCACAGATGTGAGGCTTCGACGCCGCGCGCGTTGAGTGCCTTTTCCAGCATGGCGATCGACGCCACGTCGATCAATTGGGCAGGCTTGCCGTCCGGTCCAGGCACCGGCATCGAACCCAGCGCGCCGGCATTGCCGGTCGGTCCGCCGAAAAGGTGACCGTTCAGCACGATGCCGCCGCCGGCGAAGGCGCCGATGTAGAAATAGACGAAGTCGCGTGGCGTGCCCGCTTTGCCGAACACCAGTTCGGCGCCGCAGGCAGAGGTGGCGTCATTTTGCAGGTAGACCGGGAATTCGCACTGTGCCTGGATGTCGGCGCGGATGTCTCGGTGGCGCCATTCGTCCATGACGTCGCGCGGCGCACCTGCCGTATCGGCCCAGCTCCACAATTCGAACGGCATGGCGATGCCAAGTCCGGCAATGCGCTTGTCCTGCGCCGGGGTGAGTTCGCCGCGCATCGTCTTCATGCCGGAGGTGACGAACTCGACCGTCTCGCGCGGTGCCGGATAGCGGTAGGAATGCTGCAGCATCGAGCGCACATTGCCGAGAAAATCGATCAGCACGAGTTCGGCGCTACGACGGCCGATCTTCAGGCCGATGAAATAGGCTCCATCGGGATTGAGCGCCATCGGAATGGAAGGTTGGCCGATCTTGCCGCGCAGCGGCGCCTGGCGGACAAGAAGGTTGTCCTCCTCGAGCTCGCGCATGATGACCGAAACCGTCTGGGCCGAAAGTCCGGTCACGCGCGCAATGTCGGACTTCGCCAGGCTGCCGTGCTGGCGCACCAGTGACAGCACCAGCCGCTCATTGTGGTCCCGCATGCCGCTCTGGTTGGTGCCGCGGTGAATGCGGCTTTTGGCTGCCTCGGGCGAACCGTGCCTTGTGATGCCGGTCTCCACCCCTTTTCCTCCCGTCGTTTTCCTCAATGCTTTTGGCCAGAATGGGTGACCGACGCCACGCTGTCAATAATAAATAAGAGTGATTTAATTATTGACAGAAACCTCAGTCTGGTATTCTCTTGGGGCAAGCGTCCACGCTGGGAGAAGTCGCTGGATGCTCATGCGATGCCGGTTGGCCGGCATCCAAACTGGATCCACTGGGAGGAAAATCGTGACCAAAACAGCACTGCTAAGATCCACCGTTTTTGCCGCGGCCGGGCTGGGACTCATGGCCTTCACCTCGGCTGCGTCCGCCGCCGATGTCGGCGCCTGCCTGATCACCAAGACCGACACCAACCCGTTCTTCGTCAAGATGAAGGAAGGCGCGTCGGCCAAAGCTAAAGAACTTGGCGTCGAGCTCAAAGCTTACGCGGGCAAGATCGACGGCGACAGCGAAAGCCAGGTGGCGGCGATCGAAAGCTGCATCGCCGACGGCGCCAAGGGTATCCTGATCACCGCATCGGACACCAAGGGCATCGTCCCGGCGGTGAAGAAGGCACGTGACGCCGGTCTGCTGGTGATCGCGCTGGACACGCCGCTTGATCCGCTCGACGCCGCTGACGCGACCTTTGCGACCGACAATCTGGAGGCCGGCAAGCTGATTGGCGCGTGGGCCGCAGCCACCCTCGGCGACAAGGCGAAGGATGCCAGGATCGGCTTCCTCGACCTGACGCCCTCGCAGCCGACGGTCGACGTGCTGCGCGACCAGGGCTTCATGATGGGCTACGGCATCGACGTGAAGGACCCCAACAAGATCGGCGACGAGGATGATCCGCGTATCGTCGGCCACGACGTCACCAACGGCAACGAGGAAGGCGGCCGCAAGGCGATGGAGAACCTCCTCCAGAAGGACCCCGGCATCAACGTGATTCACACCATCAACGAGCCGGCAGCCGTCGGCGCCTACCAGGCGCTCAAGGCCGTGGGTCTCGAAGGCAATGTGCTGATCGTGTCGGTCGATGGCGGCTGCCCCGGCGTGAAGTCGGTCGCCGAGGGCGTGATCGGTGCGACCTCACAGCAATATCCGCTGCAGATGGCGGCACTCGGCATCGAAGCGATCGCCGCTTACGCCAAGGACGGGACGAAGCCCAAGCCGACCGAAGGCAAGGATTTCTTCGACACCGGCGTCAACCTCGTGACCGACAAGCCCGCGGAGGGGGTGAAGTCCATCGACACCAAGGAAGGCCTCGCCAAGTGCTGGGGCTGATGCCGGTCTGACAGGCAACAGACCGAAGCGGCCAGGGGCTTGATCCCCGGCCGCTTCGGGTGGACGATGCGGAAATCGCAAGCGCGAACAATTCCGGCGGCAGATCGGGAACGGTTGGACGGGCGTCGGCGCGTGGCTGAAGCCTCACGGGAGGAAACATGTCTCAGGTTCAGGAATTCGAAAAGGCTCTCGCGAACAGCGAGACAAGCGTTGCTGCTTTTGACGAGCACGGCACTTCGCTCGTCAAGCGCATCCAGCATTTCCTGCATTCCACTCCGGCTGCGGTGCCGCTGATCGTGCTGGTCCTGTCGATCGCTGTCTTTGGCGTCACGATCGGAGGACGGTTCTTTTCGTCCTACACGCTGACGCTGATCCTCCAGCAGATCGCCATCGTTGGTATTCTAGGAGCTGCGCAGACGCTGGTCATCCTGACAGCCGGCATCGACCTGTCAATCGGCGTGATCATGGTGATTTCGGCCGTGATCATGGGCAATTGCGCGGTCACTTATGGTCTGCCGACCTTGCTTGCCGTGGTGATCGGGCTTGCCGCCGGCGCGGCCTGCGGGCTGCTCAACGGGCTGCTGGTCGCCTATATGAAGCTGCCGCCGTTCATCGTCACGCTCGGCACCTGGAACATCGTCATGGCCACGAACTTCATCTATTCGGCCAATGAGACGATCCGTGACGCCGACGTCGACGTCCAGGCGCCATTGCTGCATCTGTTTGGCCTGAACTTCAAGGTCGGCACGGCGGTGCTGACGTTCGGCGTCATTGCCATGGTCGTGCTGGTGCTGTTCTTGTGGTACGTGCTCAATCACACGGCATGGGGCCGTCATGTCTACGCTGTCGGCGACGATCCGGAGGCGGCGAAGCTGTCGGGCATCCAGACCAAGAAGGTGCTGATCTCGGTCTACACGCTTGCCGGGCTGATCGCCGCTTTCGCTGCCTGGGTCTCCATCGGCCGCAACGGCTCGATCTCGCCATCCGCCGCCGTCACCGACTATAATTTGCAGGCAATCACCGCGACGGTGATCGGCGGCATTTCCCTCTTCGGCGGGCGCGGCTCGATTCTGGGCACGCTGTTCGGCGCGATGATCGTCGGCGTCGTGTCGATGGGGCTCAACATGCTGGGCGCCGATCCGCAATGGAAAGTGCTGCTCACCGGTGTGCTGATCATCGGCGCCGTGGCGATCGACCAGTGGATCAGAAAGGTTTCGGTGTAACCATGACCCAGGAGCCCATCCTCACCGCGCGCGGTCTCGTCAAGCGGTACGGCCGCGTTACCGCACTGAACAGCTGCGACTTCGATCTCTATCCGGGAGAGATCCTGGCCGTGATCGGCGACAATGGCGCCGGCAAGTCGACGCTGATCAAGGCGATCTCTGGCGCCGTTGTCCCGGACGAGGGGATCATCGAGTTGGACGGCAAGCAGGTGCTCTTCAAGTCGCCCATCGAAGCCCGCGAAGCTGGCATCGAAACCGTCTACCAGAACCTGGCGCTGTCGCCAGCGCTGTCGATCGCAGACAACATGTTCCTCGGTCGCGAGATCCGCAAACCGGGTTTTCTGGGCGACTGGCTGCGCATGCTCGACCGCCCGGCAATGGAAAAGCGCGCCCGCGACAAACTTACCGAACTTGGCCTGATGACCATCCAGAACATCAGCCAGGCCGTGGAAACGCTCTCGGGCGGCCAACGCCAGGGCGTGGCGGTGGCGCGCGCCGCCGCCTTCGGCTCGAAGATGGTCATCATGGATGAGCCGACGGCGGCGTTAGGCGTCAAGGAGAGCCGCCGCGTGCTCGAACTGATCCTCGACGTGAAGAAGCGCGGCCTGCCGATCGTGCTGATTTCGCACAACATGCCGCATGTCTTCGAGGTGGCCGACCGCATTCACATCCATCGGCTCGGCCGTCGCCTCTGTGTCATCGATCCCAAGCAATATACGATGTCGGACGCCGTCGCCTTCATGACCGGAGCGAAGCTTCCGCCGGAGGCGGCACTGGCGGCCTGATGCATGTCGCCCAAAAGCGTGCAGCGGTTTTGGGACGACGACATGCATCGAACAAGAAATTACGTGTCGCCCAAGAGCATGCCCTCGGGCGCGAACCGAGGGTGCGCAGCGGTTTTGGAACGATATGGACATGGCTAGAACTTAAGGTGCGTCGCAGAGGCCGCCCAAACGCGACGCACTTCAAGTTGCTAAACTGCCGCAGGGTAAGCTGCTCCGCGGCAATGTAACTCGATTGAACGCTTAACAATATGCGCTAGCATGGGCTGGGAGGAATGGTGAAAGCCGGTATGATCATGGCAACCGCACGAGAGGCAGCATGACGCGCGCGATGACAACCGAAGCTCCCATTCTCGAAAACTCCGATCCCAAGGCGCTTGCCGACGAAGTCTTGAAGGCCCTCAAATACAGGCTCGGCAAGGGGACCAGCGTCGCGACGCAATACGACTGGCTCACCGCCTCGATCAAGGTCGTGCGCGACCATATCGTCGATCATTGGATGCAGGCGACGCAAGAGGCCTACGCCCATCAGGAAAAGCGCGTCTATTACCTATCACTGGAATTCCTCATCGGCCGCCTGATGCGCGACGCCTTCTCCAATCTCGGCCTGATGGACAATATGCGCGAAGCGCTGCGGTCTCTCGGCGTCGACCTTGACCTCATCGCCGCCCTCGAACCAGATGCAGCGCTTGGCAATGGCGGTCTCGGCCGGCTCGCCGCCTGCTTCATGGAAAGCATGGCCACCGTCGACATCCCCGCGCATGGCTATGGCATTCGCTACGCCAATGGCATGTTCCGGCAGGAAATCCATGGCGGCTGGCAGGTTGAGCTGCCCGAGACCTGGCTCGATCACGGCAACCCCTGGGAGTTCGAGCGGCGCGAACGCTCATTCGAGGTCGGTTTCGGCGGCTCGGTGGAATCGATCACCTCGAACGACGGCAGGCTTGAGCGCCACGTCTGGAAGCCGATCGAACATGTTCTGGCGGTTGCCTACGATACGCCGGTGGTTGGCTGGCGAGCCAACCGCGTCAACACGCTGCGGCTCTGGTCCGGTATGCCGATCGATCCGATCCTGCTCGACAAGTTCAACGCCGGCGACCACATCGGTGCGCTCGCCGAAAGCAACAAGGCCGATGCCTTGTCGCGCGTCCTTTACCCTGCTGATTCCCACAAGGCCGGTCAGGAGCTGCGGCTCAGGCAAGAGTATTTCTTTTCCACCGCATCGTTGCAGGATATCATTCAGCGTCATCTCAGCCAGTATGGCGACCTGCAGTCGCTGCCCGACAAGGCGGCGATCCATCTGAACGACACCCATCCGGCCATTGCCGTGCCCGAGCTAATGCGCCTGTTGATGGATGTCCACGGCATGGATTTCGACCAGGCCTGGAGCATCACCAAACGCACTTTCGGCTACACCAACCACACGCTGCTTCCAGAAGCGCTCGAAAGCTGGCCGGTGCCGCTGTTCGAGCGGCTGTTACCGCGCCATATGCAAATCGTCTACGCCATCAACGCCGAAGTGCTGCTGGAGGCGCGCGCCTCCGACCAGTTTTCTGACGAGCAGATCAGCCAAATCTCGCTGATACAGGAAAACGGCGAGCGCCGGGTGCGCATGGGCAATCTGGCCTTTGTCGGCTCGCACTCGATCAACGGCGTCTCTGCCCTTCACACCGAGTTGATGAAGGAAACGGTGTTTGCCGAGCTCCACAGGCTCTACCCCGACCGCATCAACAACAAGACCAACGGCATCACACCGCGGCGCTGGCTGATCCAGTGCAATCCCGGTCTTACCGCTCTCACCCGCGAGGCGATCGGCGACCGCTTCCTCGACGATATAGACGCGATCAAGGAACTCGATGTCTTTGCTGACGACGCCGCCTTCCGCGACAAGTTCGCCGCAGTCAAGCGGGCGAACAAGGCCAAGCTTGCCAATCTCGTCGCCGACCGCCTCGGCATCAGGATCGATCCCTCGGCGCTGTTCGATATCCAGATCAAGCGCATCCACGAATACAAGCGCCAACTCCTCAACATCCTCGAAACAGTCGCGCTCTACGACCAGATCCGCTCCCATCCCGAGCGCAACTGGATGCCACGCGTCAAGTTCTTCGGCGGCAAGGCGGCGCCCAGCTATCACAACGCCAAGCTGATCATCAAACTCGCCAACGACGTCGCCAAAGTCATCAACCGCGACCCGGCCGTTCGCGGCTTGCTCAAAGTGGTGTTCGTACCGAACTACAATGTCAGCCTGGCCGAGATCATGATGCCGGCCGCCGATCTTTCGGAGCAGATATCGACCGCCGGGATGGAAGCCTCCGGCACCGGCAACATGAAGTTCGCGCTGAACGGTGCGCTGACCATCGGCACGCTCGACGGCGCCAATGTCGAGATCAAGGAATGCGTCGGCGACGACAACATCTTCATTTTCGGCCTGACCACCGAAGAGGTCGCCGACCGGCGCAGCAACGGCTACGATCCGCGAACGGTGATCGAAGCCTCTCCCGAACTGGCGCAGGCCGTGGCTGCCGTTTCGACGGGCGTCTTTTCGCCTGACGATCCGGAACGCTATCGCGACCTGATGAACGGCCTCTATCAGAGCGACTGGTTCATGGTCGCCGCGGATTTCGATGCCTACGCCTCAACCCAGCGCGATGTCGACGCCGTCTGGCGCGACAGCCCGGATTGGTACGCCAAGGCAATTCGCAATGTCGCCCGCGTCGGCTGGTTCTCGTCTGATCGCACGATCCGCCAATATGCGAAAGAAATCTGGAACGTGCCCGTCTGATATGATTGCATGAGGCCACGAACAATGTGGTCCGGGTGCCGGGGAGGGTCACTGCCTGATGAGGAAGCCGCGCGCGACCGCTGCGACAAGCGGGCCGGATGGACTGGCGTCAGCCGGTGATGTCGCGGCAATTGTCGCCGGCACGCATGGTGATCCTTTCGCTGTGCTCGGTGTACACGAGGTTGACAAGGGCTTTGTCGCCCGCTGCTTCGTCCCTCATGCCGAGTTCGTCACTGCCTATACGCTGACTGGCAAGAAAGCGGGCGAACTCTCCAGGCGCGACGAAGGCGGCTTCTTCGAGGGCAGCCTGTCGCTCAAAAAGCGTCAGCCGCTGCGCTATCACGCGCGCAATGCCGGCGGTGACTGGTGGCTGACCGATCCCTATTCGTTCGGTTCGGTACTGGGTCCGCTGGACGACTATTACATCGCAGAAGGTTCGCACCTCAGGCTGTTTGACAAGCTCGGTGCGCATCTCATCGATCACGAGGGTGCATCCGGCGTGCATTTCGCCGTCTGGGCGCCCAATGCAAGGCGCGTTTCGGTGGTCGGCGACTTCAACGAATGGGACGGCCGCAGGCATACGATGCGCGTCCGCCGCGACACCGGCATCTGGGAGTTGTTCATCCCCGACATCGGCGCGGGACGGCCATACAAATACGAGATCATCGGGCCCGATGGCGTGAGGCTGCCGCTGAAGGCCGATCCGTTCGCTTTCAAGTCCGAACTGCGCCCGGCCACCGCTTCGGTGACGGCGCTTCCGCCGGCGCATCAATGGGGTGACGAGGCGCACCGCAATTTCTGGCGCAATGCCGATCCCAGGCGCGAGGCGGTGTCGACCTATGAGGTCCATGCCGGCTCCTGGCAGCTTCACGACGACGGCAGCTTCCTGTCATGGGACGAGCTAGCCGACCGGCTGATCCCGTATGTCGTCGACACGGGTTTCACCCATATCGAATTCATGCCGATCTCCGAACATCCCTATGACCCGTCCTGGGGTTACCAGACGACGGGGCTCTACGCGCCGTCGGCCCGCTTCGGCGATCCGGACGGTTTTGCCCGGTTCGTCGACGGCGCCCACCGCGCCGGCATCGGCGTCATCCTCGACTGGGTGCCAGCGCATTTTCCGGTGGACGCGCATGGCCTGGCCAATTTCGACGGCACCGCGCTCTATGAGCATGCCGACCCGCGCAAGGGCTTCCATCCCGACTGGAACACCGCGATCTACAATTTCGGCCGGCGCGAGGTGGTCTCGTTCCTGGTCAACAACGCACTGTTTTGGGCCGAAAAATACCATGTCGACGGTTTGCGCGTCGATGCCGTCGCCTCGATGCTCTACCTCGATTACTCGCGCAAGGCCGGCGAATGGATCCCTAACGAAAAAGGTGGGCGCGAAAACCTCGAGGCGGTCAGCTTCCTTCAGAGGATGAACAAGGAAGTCTATGGCCATCATCCGGGTGTGATGACGATCGCCGAGGAATCGACCTCATGGCCAAAAGTTTCGCAGCCGGTGCATGAGGGCGGGCTGGGTTTCGGCTTCAAGTGGAACATGGGCTTCATGCACGACACGCTGGAGTATTTCTCCAAAGAGCCGATTTTTCGCAAGCATCACCACGGCGACATCACCTTCGGCCTGGTCTACGCCTTCTCAGAGAATTTCGTGCTGCCGCTCTCCCATGACGAGGTCGTGCACGGCAAGGGGACGCTGCTTGGCAAGATGGCCGGCGACGATTGGCAGAAATTCGCAACATTGCGCGCCTACTACGCCTTCATGTGGGGCTATCCCGGCAAGAAGCTGTTGTTCATGGGGCAGGAATTCGCCCAGCGCCGCGAGTGGAGCGAGGCGCGCGCGCTCGACTGGAACCTGCTCGATCAACCGGCCCACCGCGGCGTCTGGCAGACGGTGCGCGATCTCAACTACCTCTACCGCTCGCGCCCGGCCCTGCATGCGCGCGATTGCGAGCCAGAAGGCTTTTCCTGGCTGATCGTCGACGACAGCGCCAACTCGGTCTTTGCCTGGCTGCGCAGCGCGCCGGGCGGAAACCCGGTCGCCGTCATCTCTAATTTTACGCCGGTGCCGCGCGACGATTACCGCGTGCCGTTGCCAATGGCTGGAGGATGGCGCGAGATCATCAACACCGACGCCTCCGACTATGGCGGTTCCGGCAAGGGCAATGGCGGTGCCGTCGAGGCTCGGGCGGAAGCAGGAGGCATCTCGGCGACGGTGCTGTTGCCGCCGCTGTCGACGATCATGCTCGAATTTGCTCCGGACTAGGCGATGTCTCGCAGCGCGTAACTTGGGAGGATAAAAATGGCAGAGATAAAACGGACCCAGCCGCTGGCGCGCGATGCCATGGCCTATGTTCTGGCCGGCGGCCGTGGCAGCCGCCTCAAGGAATTGACCGACCGGCGCGCCAAGCCCGCGGTCTATTTCGGCGGCAAGACGCGCATCATCGATTTTGCGCTGTCCAATGCGCTCAATTCCGGTATTCGCCGCCTCGGCGTTGCCACCCAGTACAAGGCGCATTCGCTGATCCGTCACCTGCAGCGCGGCTGGAACTTCCTGCGGCCCGAGCGTAATGAGAGCTTCGATATCCTGCCGGCCAGCCAACGCGTATCGGAAACGCAATGGTATGAGGGCACGGCCGATGCCGTCTACCAGAACATCGACATCATCGAGGCCTACGGGCCCGAATACATGGTCATCCTGGCCGGCGATCACGTCTACAAGATGGACTACGAGCTGATGCTTCGCCAGCATGTCGACGCCGGCGCCGACGTCACCGTCGGCTGCCTCGAAGTGCCGCGCATGGAGGCGACCGGCTTCGGCGTCATGCATGTCGACAAGAAGGACACCATCATCTCCTTCATCGAGAAACCCGCCGATCCGCCCGGCATTCCCGACAAGCCGGATTTTGCCCTGGCCTCGATGGGCATCTACGTGTTCAAGACCAAGTTCCTGATGGAGCAACTGCGCCGCGACGCGGCCGAACCGGGCTCAAGCCGTGACTTCGGCAAGGACATCATCCCCTATGTCGTCGAGCACGGGAAGGCGATCGCCCATCGCTTCGCCAAATCCTGCGTGCGCTCGACCGCCGAGAACGAAGCCTACTGGCGCGATGTCGGGACAGTCGACGCCTATTGGGAAGCCAATATCGACCTCACCGACATCACCCCCGAGCTCGACCTCTACGACCGCGACTGGCCGATCTGGACCTATGCCGAGCTGAAGCCGCCGGCAAAGTTCGTGCATGACGAGGATGGCCGCCGTGGCTCGGCGGTATCCTCGCTGGTCTCGGGCGATTGCATCGTCTCAGGCGCGTCGCTGAAGCGAAGCCTGATCTTCACCGGCGCGCGCATCAACTCCTATTCGACGCTCGAGGACGTCGTCATGCTGCCCGACTGCCAGGTCGGCCGCAGCGCGAGATTGAAGCGCGTGGTGATCGATCATGGCGTCAGGATTCCCGAAGGGCTCGTGGTCGGCGAGGATCCCGTCCTCGACGCCAAGCGCTTCCGCGTTTCCGAAAAGGGCATCTGCCTCGTCACGCAGGCCATGATCGACAAACTGGGATTGTCGTGAATGCAGGTCCTGTCGGTCACGCCCGAAATATTCCCTCTGATCAAGACTGGCGGGCTTGCCGACGTGACCGGCGCGTTGCCCATCGCGCTCGCCGGCAAGGGCGTGGCGATGCGCTCGCTTGTTCCCGGCTATCCCCAGATCATGGATGCCTTCAAGAAGAAAAAACCCGTTCACCACTATCCGTTGCTGCAAGGCGGCAAGGCTTCGGTCCATGCCGTCCAGATCGCCGGGCTCGACCTGTTCGTGCTCGACGCGCCGCATCTGTTCGATCGCCCCGGCGGCCCCTATGGCAATGCCACCGGCGCCGACTGGCCGGACAATTGGCGGCGTTTCGCGGCCCTGAGCCAGGTTGGCGGCGACATCGCCGGCGGCGCCGTCTCGGGTTACCAGCCGGACATCGTCCATGCCCATGACTGGCAATCGGCGATGACGCTGGCCTATATGCGCTACGGCAAAGCGGTCGGCACGCCGTCGATGATCACCGTCCACAATCTCGCTTTCCAGGGCCAGTTCGGCGCCGGAATCTTTGGCGAACTCGGCTTGCCGGCGGCGGCCATGGCGCTCGACGGCGTCGAATATTATGGCGGCGTCGGTTTCCTCAAGGCTGGCCTGCAAGCCGCCTGGGCCATCACCACAGTCAGCCCGACCTATGCGCAGGAGATCCGCTCGCCGGAATTCGGCATGGGGCTCGATGGCCTCATCAACATGCGGTCCGTCGATCTCTATGGCATCGTCAACGGCATCGACACCGAGATATGGAACCCTGAAACCGACAAGCATCTGGTCTCCAACTACACGGCCAAGACATTGAAGGCGCGACACCCAAACCGGACCGCCGTCGAGGATCGTTTCAACCTTGACCGCGACGACAGTCCGATTGTCTGCGTGATCAGCCGGCTCACCTGGCAGAAGGGAATGGACATACTGGCAACGGTCGTCGACGGGATTGTTGCGAGGGGTGCCCGCTTGGCGATCCTGGGGTCCGGCGACGCCGGCCTCGAAGGCGCGCTGCTGGCCGCCGCCGCCCGCCATCGCGGTCGCATCGGCGTCGTCGTCGGTTATGACGAGGCGCTTTCCCACACCATGCAGGGCGGCTGTGACGCAATCGTCATCCCGTCGCGCTTCGAGCCTTGCGGACTGACGCAGCTTTACGGCCTGCGCTATGGCTGCGTGCCGGTCGTCGCCCGCACCGGCGGTCTTGCCGACACGGTCATCGACGCCAATGAAGCGGCGATTTCGGCAGGTGTGGCGACCGGCTTCCAGTTCGCACCCGCCGATGCCGGCGCCTTGCTGCACGCCATCCGCCGGCTGGTCGCGGCGCACGCCCACCCTACGATCTGGACGTCGATGCAGCGGCAAGGCATGAAGGCGGATGTGTCATGGGATAAAAGCGCAGAAAAATACCTCGAACTCTATCGCTTGCTGCTTTCGAAAAGGGCTGTCTGACGCATGATACGCACCGTCGCCACCAAACCTTATCTCGACCAGAAGCCCGGCACGTCCGGGCTGCGCAAGAAAGTGCCGGTGTTCCAGCAGGAGCACTATGCCGAGAACTTCATCCAGTCGATTTTCGATGCGCTGCACGGGTTCGAGGGCAAGACGCTGGTGATCGGCGGCGACGGCCGCTTTTACAACCGCGAGGTCATCCAGAAGGCCATTGCCATGGCGGCGGCAAACGGTTTCGGCAAGGTGATGGTCGGGCAGGGCGGCATCCTGTCGACGCCGGCCGCTTCGAATATCATTCGCAAATACAAAACCTTCGGCGGCATCATCCTGTCGGCCAGCCACAATCCGGGCGGCCCGCACGAGGATTTTGGCATCAAATACAATGCCGGCAATGGCGGCCCGGCACCGGAAAAGCTGACCGACGCGATCTTCGCCAAGACCAAGGTGATTTCGAGCTTCAAGATCGCCGATATCGGCACGGTCGACCTCGACACGATCGGTACCGTCGAGGCGGGCGGCATGACCGTCGAGGTGATCGATCCGGTCGCCGACTATGCCGAGCTGATGGAAAATCTGTTCGATTTCGATGCCTTGCGCGGGCTGTTCAAGTCAGGCTTCCGCATGCGCTTCGACGCCATGCATGCCGTGACCGGTCCCTATGCCAAGGAGATCCTGGAAAACCGGCTCGGCGCGCCGAAAGGCACCGCCCGCAACTTCATTCCGCTGCCGGATTTCGGCGGCCACCACCCAGACCCGAACCTGGTCCACGCAAAGCACCTCTATGACGAGATGATGGGACCGGAAGCGCCGGATTTCGGCGCCGCTTCCGACGGCGACGGCGACCGCAACCTGATCATCGGCAAGGGCATTTTCGTCACCCCGTCGGATTCGGTGGCTATCCTCGCCGCCAATGCCCATCTGGCGCCGGGCTACAAGGCCGGCCTGAAAGGCATCGCCCGCTCGATGCCGACCAGCGCTGCAGCCGACCGCGTCGCCGAAAAGCTCGGCATCGGCATCTATGAAACGCCGACCGGCTGGAAATTCTTTGGCAATCTGCTCGATGCCGACATGGCAACGATCTGCGGCGAGGAAAGTGCCGGAACCGGCTCCAATCATGTCCGCGAAAAGGACGGGCTGTGGGCCGTGCTTTTGTGGCTCAATATCCTCGCGGCCCGCGGCGAAAGCACCAAGCAGATCGTCACCGAGCACTGGGCCGCCTATGGCCGCAATTACTACTCACGCCATGACTACGAGGAGGTCGAAACCGACCGGGCCAATGCGCTGGTCGACGAACTGCGGGCCAAGCTCGCTTCCTTGCCCGGCACCAGCGTGCGCGGCATGAAGATCGCCAGCGCCGATGATTTCGCCTACCACGACCCGGTCGACGGCTCGATAGCCAGGAACCAGGGCATCAGGGTGCTGTTCGAAGGCGGATCGCGCGTCGTCTTCCGTCTCTCCGGCACCGGTACCTCGGGGGCGACGCTGCGCGTATATATCGAGCGCTACGAGCCGGACCAGTCCAGGCACGATCTCGACACGCAGGAGGCGCTTGCCGACCTGATTGCGGCAGCCGATGATATTGCCGGCATCAAGAGCCACACAGGCCGCAACAAGCCGAGCGTCATTACTTGAGGCTTTGGAGATTGGCCAAAACGCCTATCGCTTCGTCATCCTGGGGTCTGCGCCGCGTCGCTTCGCTCCTGCTTCGTCCTGGGATGACGAAGTGGGGGCGGCCTCGGTCAATCCCGAACGTTTGCGGCAATGCACTGCAAGGTTGGTTTGCGTGACCTCGCTCGGCGCAACCATCACCTATGAAGGTATCCGTTTTGCCGCGTGGTCGTCCTCGGCGCGGCGTCTCTGGGTGTCGATCTTCGATGACACCGGCGCGCGCGAGATCGATCGGCTCGAGTTGATATCGGAAGGCGAGGGCGTTCACGCGCTTTTCGTTGCCGGCCTCGCCGCCGGCACCCGATACGGGCTTCGCGCCGATGGCGACTATGCGCCCGAGAAAGGGCTTTGGTTCGATCCCGACAAGCTGCTGGTCGACCCCTATGCCGTCGAAATCGACAGGCCCTATGTCTATGACCGCAGGCTCGCCGCGCGCCGGGGCGAGGGCACGGACACTGCGCTGCTGCTGCCGAAGGCGGTTGCCGCCACCCTGCCGCAGCCGGTGCCTGCCTTGCCGCCGCCGTTCCAGCCCGGTGGCCTGATCTATGAAGTGCCGGTGCGCGCCTTCACCATGCTGCATCCGGACATCCCGAAGCACCAGCGCGGGACGATTTCAGCGCTTGCCCATCCGGCTATCGTCGAGCACCTGAAAAAACTCGGGGTCGGGACGGTCGAACTGATGCCGGTGACGGCATCGATCGACGAGCGGCATTTGCCGCCGCTCGGGCTGCGCAATGCCTGGGGCTACAATCCCGTGACCTTCATGGCGCTCGATCCGCGCCTCGCGCCCGGCGGTCTCGCGGAATTGCGGCAGACGGCTGCCACGCTGCGTGGGGCCGGCATCGGCGTCATCCTCGATCTTGTCTTCAACCACACCGGCGAAAGCGACAGGCTTGGGCCGACGCTGTCGCTGCGCGGCCTCGACAGCCGCGCCTACTACCGGCATCGGCCGGACGGCAGCTTGATCAACGACACCGGCACCGGCAACACCGTCGCTTGTGATCACCCGGTCGTCCGGGAAATGGTCCTCGACACGCTTCGTCACTTTGTCTGCCATGCCGGCGTCGACGGTTTCCGCTTCGATCTGGCGCCCATTCTGGGGCGGGTCGATGGCGCGTTCGACGCCGCTGCGCCACTGCTCACGGCTATTCGGGACGATCCGGTCCTTGGCGACCGGGTGCTGGTCGCCGAGCCTTGGGACATCGGCCCAGACGGCTATCAGCTTGGCAATTTTCCGCCGCCCTTCCTCGAATGGAACGACAGATATCGCGACGATATTCGCCGCTTCTGGCGCGGCGATAGCGGCATGGTCGGCACGCTCGCCACCCGCCTTGCCGGCTCGTCCGACGTGTTTGCCAAGGCAGGCCAGCAGACGAGCCGCAGCGTCAATTTCATCGCCGCGCATGACGGCATGACGCTGGCCGACATTGTTGCCTATGAGCACAAGCACAATGAGGCCAATGGCGAGCAGAACCGCGATGGCCACGACGACAATCTGTCCTGGAACAATGGCGTCGAGGGTGAGACCGGCGACCGGGCAATCGTTACGGAACGTTTCGATGACCGATGTGCGCTGCTGGCCACGCTGTTTGCCTCGCGCGGCACGATCATGCTGACCGCCGGAGACGAATTCGGCCGCACCCAGAAGGGCAACAACAACGCCTATGCGCAGGACAATGAGATCACCTGGCTCGACTGGGCCGGGCGCGACCAGGCGCTGGAACAATACGCGGTTTTGCTCGCCACGTTGCGTCGTTCCGTGCCGGCGCTTTCCGACACGCGCTTCCTGACCGGAGAGCCGCCGCCCGGATCAGAGAAACCGGACGCGGTCTGGCTCACTGAAACCGGCACGCCGCTCGACGAGGCAGGCTGGCACGATCCGGGGCGGTACCGCCTGGTCATGATGCTCGGCAGCGATGATTGCCGCCTTGCCGTGGTCATCAATGGCGATCGCCGGGCGTGTATGTTCACGCTGCCGGAGCGCGACGGATTTCGCTGGGAGCCAGCCATCGAAACACCGGACGGCGCAGCCGGAATTTCACGGCCGGTGCCGGGGCGAACGGTGATCTTCATGATCGAACACGAAGCCGCGCAGGCTCAGATAAAGGAGAACCCGAGTGGCAAGTGACCACGCCGAATGGTGGCGCGGCTGCGTCATCTACCAGATCTACCCGCGCTCCTTCCAGGACACGACGGCGGACGGCAGTGGCGATCTGCGTGGTATCACATCGAGGCTGGCGCATGTCGCATCGCTTGGCGCCGACGCCGTCTGGCTGTCGCCCTTCTTCAAGTCGCCGATGGTCGATATGGGCTACGACGTCTCCGATTATACAGCCGTCGATCCGATGTTCGGCACATCAGAGGATTTCGACGCAGTGGTCGCCGAGGCGCACCGTCTCGGCCTGAAAGTCATTATTGACCAGGTTCTGTCGCATTCGTCCGACCGGCACGAATGGTTCGTCGAAAGCCGCGCGAGCCGCGATAATCCCAAGGCGGACTGGTATGTCTGGGCCGATCCAAAGCCAGATGGCACCGCGCCCAACAACTGGTTGTCGGTCTTCGGCGGCCCCGCCTGGGAGTGGGACGCGATCCGCAGGCAATATTACATGCACAATTTTCTCGCCTCGCAGCCGGACCTCAATTTCCACAATCCGGAGGTTCAGGACGCCTTGCTGGAAACGGTCCGGTTTTGGCTGGAGCGCGGCGTCGACGGGTTTCGCCTCGATACGGTCAACTACTATGTCCATGACCGCTGGCTGCGCAACAACCCGCCCCTGGCGTCAAGCGTCGCAGGAACCAACACCGAAACCAATCCCTACCTCTATCAAGAGCATTTGTTTGACAAGACGCAGCCCGAAAACCTTGCTTTCCTCAAACGTTTTCGGGCGCTGCTCGACGAATATGAGGGCCGCGCCGCTGTCGGCGAGGTCGGCGACGAAGCCCGTTCGTTGCAGACGCTCGCCGCCTACACCGGCGGCGGCGACAAGCTCGACATGTGCTACACTTTCGACCTGCTCGGTCCGCAATTCTCGGCGGCGCATGTGCGTGGATGCGTCGAAGCGTTCGAGAGTGCTGTCTCCGACGGCTGGGTCTGCTGGGCGTTTTCCAACCACGATGTCGTTCGCCATGTGACGCGATGGACAAGGCCCGGCGGCGATCCGGAAAGGATGGCGAAGTTCTCCATCGCGCTGCTGTCATGCCTGCGTGGATCGATCTGCCTCTATCAGGGTGAGGAACTCGGGCTGGAGGAGGCGGAATTGGCGTTCGAGGATCTGCGCGATCCTTATGGCATCCGCTTCTGGCCGGGGTTCAAGGGCAGGGATGGCTGCCGCACGCCGATGGTCTGGGAGAAAGGCGCCAACAATGCCGGTTTTTCAATCGGCAGGCCGTGGCTTCCAATCCCGGAAAGCCATCGCGCCCGCGCGGTCGATATCCAGAACGGCGAGGAAAAGTCAGTTCTGGCCAGCTATCGGGCGATGCTGGCGTTGCGCAAGCGGCATGCGGCGCTGGTACAAGGTTCGATCCGCTTTCTCGATGCCGAGAGCGATGTGCTTGCCTTCATTCGCGACGGCGGCGGCGAGAAGCTGCTGTGCGTTTTCAACTTCGCCGAGGAGCCGGCCAACTGGCCGTTGCCGCAGGGTATCGATGTCGCAGAGACGATCGACCTTGGCGCAGGTGCCGCCTTGCAGGAAAAAATCCTGTCGCTGCCGCCTTTGGGCTGCTTTCTCGGACGAGCCGGCTGATCTCTCTAGCTCATTGAACAAGCACAGAGCGCCCGCAAGTCGCCCCCATGACCCGGACATCGGCTTCGCCGACGCGCACGCCCAGCGCCCCAAGCACATTGTAAACCAAGTCGTCGACAGGCGCCGTCACGCCGTTCAGTAGCGCCACCACTGCCGGCCTCACGGTTCCAAGCAAGGCGGTTACATCAAGCCCGAGGCTCAGCGCACTGACCGAAAGCGACAAATCGTTGACCAGCGATGTGGTGAGGGATTGCGTCAGGGTTTTCGTAGGAGCGGTCTTTATCGTCTTGTTGGCGATTTCGGTGCTATTGAAGGTTAAAGTCGTCGGGTCGTTGTCGGTGATATCGAGCGCTGCAGAACCTTCACTGACAGCAATGGAATGAGCAAAAGCTTCACTGCCGCGATCTGGGCTTTAGAGAACGACTGTGGGTTGCTGAAATCGGCGAAGGCGGTAGGGCTGCTGTCGGCATCGCTGGCGCCAAGATGCAGCGAGGCAACGCCCGGACGTGCAGCGATGGAAACCTCCAAACTGTCCGGGCGTCCCGTCGGACCAGGCCAAACCTTGAACGACATCCTGCTGCGCGCTGATCAGAATCTCTATGTGGCAAAGAACAGGGGCCGCGACTGCATCGTCGCAACCACCGGGTTCGGACCGGTATTCGCATGATCGTGACTGGCACGATAGCTCCACCGCGTCGAAGGGCGTCTACGCATAGGCTGGACTCACAATTATTGATATCCACGCCATCGTCCCGTTTGCCGAAGAGAGTTCCGGCCTGACGAACAGCGATCCGCCAAGAGCGAAAGCATCCGCAACATTGACAGCAGCAGCTGAAAGGCTCGGTCCATGGTTTCGACTGCTGATCTGGCGCCCGCGAAGTGACTTCGCTGCGCCTTACTTAGGGTGACCTCACGAGTCTGTTGAAATAAAAAATCACCACGTTACTGTTTGGCCACCAGCCGCCGGAAAGGGAACCGGCGGCGCGCTCAAAGGGGCCAGCGAATCGGTTTCGGGGCGTCAACACTCAAGAGGCGCAGCTGTAGGGCCGCCTCGACAGGGAGAACTTCATGCTGAAAAACATGCTGAAGGCGACGGTGTTCGCCACAACCATGGCTTTGGCCGCCGGGACGTTCTACACGCCAGCCTTCGCCGAGGTCGTCTACAACAGAGGCACGGCTGCCGAATCGGAGTCGCTCGACCCGCACAAGACCTCGACAATATACGAAGCCGCTGTTTTGCGTGACCTGTTCCAGGGGCTGGTCATGCAAGACCAGAAGGCGAACGTCATTCCGGGCGCTGCCGAAAGCTGGACTGTATCGGACGACGGCACCGTCTACACCTTCAAGCTGCGCAAGGACGCCGTCTGGTCGGATGGTAGCCCGGTCACGGCAGATGACTTCGTCTACGCTTTCCATCGGCTGGAAGATCCGGCCACCGGCGCCGAATACGCTTCGATGCTCTATCCCGTGAAGAACGCCGAGGAGGTGAACACCAAGAAGGCGAAGCCCGAGGAGATGGGCGTCAAGGCAATCGACGCAAATACTCTTGAAGTAACGCTGAAGGCGCCGACGCCCTATTTCCTCGAAATGCTGACCCACCAGGCGACCTATCCGGTCAGCAAGGCCTCCATCGAAAAGCTCGGCGACGATTGGATCAAGCCGGGCAATTTGGTCTCCAACGGCGCCTATACGCTGGCGGAGTGGGTTCCTAACGACCACATGAAACTGGTCAAGAATCCGAAATTCTGGGATGCTGCGACGGTCAAGATCGACACCGTCAACTACATCCCGACGGAGGATCGTTCGTCGGCGATGAAGCGGTTCGAGGCCGGCGAACTCGACAGCTATGAGGACCTCCCGACCGAACAGCTCGCCGACCTCAAGGCCAAGTTTGGCGATCAGATTCACATCGGGCCATACCTCGGCACGTTCTATTTCGCGATCAAGACCGACAAGGCGCCGTGGGACAACGTCGAACTGCGCAACGCCATTTCCATGGCGATCGACCGCGAGTTCATAGCCGAAAAGGTCTGGCAGAACGCAATGCTGCCCGGCTATTCGATGGTGCCTCCAGGCATCGAGGGCTACACGCCGGCAATGGCCAAATACGCGGACATGTCGCAGATCGACCGCGAGGATGAGGCCAAGAAGGTACTCGAGAAGCTTGGCTATACGCCCGAAAAACCGCTGAAGATGGAAATCCGCTACAACACCTCGGAGAACAACAAGAACACCGCGGTGGCCGTTCAGGAGCAGTTGAAGCCGCTCGGCGTCGACGTCTCACTGATCAACACCGACACCAAGACCCACTACTCCTTCCTCGAGCAGAAGGGCGATTATGACCTGGCGCGTGCCGGCTGGATTGCGGACTACAAGGATCCGGAAACCTTCCTCGGCATCTCCCGCAAGGCCAGTGGCAACAACTATTCGGCCTATAACAGCCCGAAATTCGAGGAGGCCATGGACGAAGCGGCGGCCGCCGGCGGCAAGCCCGAAGAGCGCATGAAGGAACTCGCTGAGGCCGAGCGCATCCTCATCGACGAGGTCGGCAACATCCCGCTTCTCTACTATAGCTACAAGGATATCGTTTCTCCGAAGCTTCATGGCTTCGAGGATAACGTCATGGATGTGCATCCGTCCCGCTTCATCTCCAAGGACTGATCTCCTTGGCCGGACTGCCGCTCCTTTACAGCGCCGCGCGTCCTTTGGACGCGCAAAGGGCGCTGTAACGCCTTGATTTTGCGCGTGATCCTTTCCGAACCTTCGGTTCGGGTCATGCGTTAGGGGCGGCGGCTCCGGTTTGCTAGCAAAGCGGGGAACCGATGCTACGATACGTATTCCGGCGGCTCCTGACCGCCATCCCGACGCTGTTCGTCATCGTGACCATGGCGTTCTTCCTGATACGGCTCGCGCCTGGCGGCCCGTTCAATCAGGAGCGGGGCCTGAGCCCCGAGATCAAGGCCAATCTTGAAGCGCAGTTCGGCCTCAACGACCCGCTCTGGCTGCAATATGTCCACTATCTCGGCAATCTGCTGCGCGGCAATTTCGGTCCGAGCTACAACATGCCGGATTTCACTGTGGGCGAATTGTTCAGGGAAGGTCTGCCGATCTCGGTCCAGCTCGGCGCTTCGGCGCTCATCCTGGCGCTGTTGCTCGGCAGCGTGCTCGGCACCGTTGCCGCGCTCAACCAGAACAAGCTTGCCGATTACTCGGTGATCGCGCTGGCGACGGCCGGCAGCACCATCCCGACCTTCGTCATCGCGCCGGTGATTCAGCTCTTGTTCGGTCTGACCTGGAAACTGCTGCCGATCGGCGGCTGGGGCGACGGCGCCTTGATCAACAAGATCGGCCCGGTGCTGACGCTCGCCCTGCCGCAGATCGCTATCGTTGCCCGCCTGATGCGCGGCTCGATGATCGAATCGCTGCGTTCGCACCACATCCGCACCGCCCGCGCGCTCGGTCTGTCCGACTGGTCGGTGGTGGTGAAACATGCGCTGCGCGGCGCCATCCTGCCGATCGTCTCCTTCACCGGCCCGGCCGCGGCAGCGCTTCTCACCGGCTCGATCATCGTCGAGACCATCTTCTCCATTCCAGGCATCGGCCGCCATTTTGTCGTTGCTGCGCTCAACCGCGACTACACGTTGGTCATGGGAACGGTGGTGGTAATCGCGCTGTTCACCATCATCTTCAATCTGATCGTCGACGTCATGTATGCCGTCATCGATCCGAGGGTGCGCTATGACTGACATCGCAGCCACCGCTCCGGTCATCGTCGGCCGCTCCCTGTGGGGCGATGCCTGGGCGCGCCTCAAGGCCAACCGCGCCGCCATGTTCAGCCTCTACTATCTTGCTTTCATCGCGGCCATCAGTGTCTTCGGCCCTTGGTTCGTGCCGCATCAATACACCACCATCTACGCCGACTATGTGCGCATGCCGCCGAGCTTCTCGGCCTATCCGAAGGCCGACATGATCGAAGGCGCTCTCGATGAGGCGATCAAGCGTATGCGCGTCGACATCAAGGAGTGGCGGCAGGAAGGCAACCGTGTGTTCGTTACCGTCAGATCGTCCAAGCCGGTCGACGACCGCAACATTCGCTACCTTGATCGTTCCGATACCTTCGATGACACAAAGATCGAGAGCAAATCGCCGGACGGTCTCGAAATGGTGATGAGTGCGTCGATCAAGCAGCAATATTTTCTGTTCGGCACTGACAATACCGGCCGCGATCTCCTGTCCCGGACGCTGATGGCCGGGCGCATATCGCTGGCCATCGGCCTGCTTGCCGGCGTTGTGGCGGTGGTCATCGGCGTGCTCTATGGCGCCACCGCGGGCTTTGCCGGCGGCAGGGTCGACGAGGTGATGATGCGCATCGTCGACGTGCTCTATTCTTTGCCGTTCATCTTCTTCGTCATCATGCTGGTGGTGTTCTTCGGCAGGAACTTCGTGCTGATGTTCCTGGCCGTCGGCGCCGTGCTGTGGCTCGACATGGCGCGGATTGTGCGCGGACAGGCGCTGTCGATACGCCGGCAGGAATATGTCCAGGCGGCGGAGGCGATGGGCGTCGGCCAGCGCGGCATCCTGATCCGCCACGTCATCCCCAATTTGCTCGGACCGGTGGTGATCTACATGACGCTGCTGGTGCCGCAGGTCATCATCCTGGAAAGCTTCCTGTCGTTCCTCGGGCTTGGCGTCCAGGAGCCGATGACCAGCTGGGGCGTGCTGATTTCGGTCGGCGCCCAGAACATCGGCTCGGCCAACTGGCTGCTTTTGTTCCCGGCCTTCTTTCTCGTCTCCACGCTGTTCGCGCTGAATTTCGTCGGCGATGGGCTGCGCGACGCGCTCGACCCGAGGGATCGTTGAGATGGCTGCTTCCGAAACCATCCTCAGCGTCAAGGACCTCCGCGTCCGCTTCCGCACCCTCGACGGCGTGGTCGAGGCGGTGAAGGGCATCAACATCCACGTTAATGCAGGCGAAACCGTTGCCGTTGTCGGCGAATCCGGTTCCGGCAAAAGCCAGACGATGATGGCGGCGATGAGCCTGCTGGCCTCGAACGGCGAGGCGACGGGCGTCGTCGACTATCGCGGCCGCAACCTTTTGACCCTGAGCAAGTCCGAACTCAACCAAGTCCGCGGCCGCAAGATCAGCATGATCTTCCAGGAGCCGATGACCTCGCTCGATCCGCTTTATTCGATCGGCAACCAGCTGATCGAGCCGATCCGCCGGCATCGTGGGCTTGGCGCGGCGCAAGCACGCGAAGAGGCGCTCAAGCTCTTGCGGCTGGTCCATATTCCCGATCCCGAGCGGCGGATGAAATCCTATCCGCACGAATTGTCGGGTGGCCAGCGACAGCGGGTCATGATCGCCATGGCGCTGGCCAACGACCCCGACATACTGATTGCAGACGAACCGACGACGGCGCTCGACGTGACGATCCAGGCTCAGATTCTCATGCTGCTCGCCGAGCTGCAGCGCAAGCTCGGCATGGCGATTGTCTTCATCACCCACGATCTCGGCATTGTCCGACGCTTTGCCGACCGCGTCTATGTCATGCGCTACGGCGAAGTCGTCGAGGAGGGCGAGGCGGAAGCGATCTTCGTCAATCCACAGCATGCCTATACCAAGATGCTGTTGGCCGCCGAGCCGACCGGAACCAAGGCGCCGCCACTGCCAAATGCGCCCGTTCTGCTCGAAGGCAGGAATGTCGAAGTGACCTTCAAGATCGGCGGCGGGTTTCTCGCCGGAGAGCCGCTGATCCTGCGCGCAGTCGATCACATTTCGATCAGGCTGCAGCGGAACCAGACCATCGGCATCGTCGGCGAATCGGGTTCGGGAAAATCGACGCTCGGCCGGGCCTTGCTGCGGCTGCTGCCAAGCGATGGCCTCATCCGCTTTGGCGATCGCGATATTTCCGCCGCCGACCGTCAGGCCATGCGGCCGCTGCGGCGCGAATTGCAGCTGGTCTTCCAGGACCCGTTCGGTTCGCTGTCACCGCGCATGACGATCGGCCAGGTCATCACCGAAGGGCTTCTGGTGCATGAGCCGACCCTGTCGGGCAGGCAACGCGATCTGCGCGCCGTCGAGGCCTTGCGTGAGGTCGGGCTCGATCCGAATGCGCGCAATCGCTACCCGCACGAATTCTCCGGCGGCCAGCGCCAGCGCATCGCCATCGCGCGGGCGATGATCCTCAAGCCCAAAGTGGTCGTCCTCGACGAGCCGACGTCGGCGCTCGACCGCTCCGTCCAGAAGCAGATCGTCGAATTGCTGCGCAAGCTGCAGGCCGACCATGAACTGTCATACCTGTTCATCAGCCACGATCTTGCCGTCGTGCGCGCCATGGCCGATTACATCATCGTCATGAAGCAGGGCAAGATCGTCGAGGAAGGGCCGACCGAGACGATCTTCAGCAATCCGCAAGCTACCTACACGCAGACGCTGATGGCCGCAGCCATCGACGTCACACGGTTTCGCTTGAGCGCATAGCGCGACCGGCCAGGACTGCAGCGGGTGGTGGTTGAAAGGTCCCGAGGCGAATAGACCGTCGTCTGCAGCCACGGCTGCTATGGCTTCGATCTCGATCATCGCCTCGGGCCTTTAGAGCGCTTTGATCTCGACGATCGTCTCAGCCGATAGGGCTTGGAAAAACTGCTTCCGGCGGAGTTCAACGACCTCCTTGAAGTTGCTCATGTCCCGCGCTGGATTCAACATAACGCCCGAAGTTGTCCAGGATCGCCTGCCAGCCGTCGCGCTGCATGTCGATGGAGTTCTGCGTCTCGGCATCGAATATGGTCGTCACCTTCGTACCTTTCCCTGCGGCTTCGAAGGTCGTACGCGCCTTGCGCCCGTCGCTCATGGCGAATGCGATCGCCTTGTACGGCTCGACCTCTTCGTACACCGCCTCGAAATCGAAGCCGAAACTGCCGTCCTTGGCTTCCATGCGCGCCTTGTAGCCGCCGCCCACCTTTAGGTCGACTTCCGCGCTTGGGCAGCACCAGTCGTCGGAAGCGAAGTTCCACCGCGTGATATCGCCGGGCGTCGTGTAGGCCTCCCAGACGCGTTCGATCGGCGCGGCGATCGTGGTCGCAATGGTGATCTGCTGGTTGGTCATTTTTGGTTTCCTTGTTGTCGCAGTCGGATGAGATCACGCAGACGGTTTATTGCGTGATTTCGGGCTCGACGAGGTTAGCAAGCTTGCGCAGCGACTCTTGCCAACCGAGATAACATGCCTCTACGGGGATCAGATCGGGCACGTTCTCCTGAACCACCGTCATCTCCGTTCCGACTGAAACGGCCGTCAGCGTGACGGTCACTTTCATCTCGCCCGGGAGGTTCGGATCATCGAACACATCGCTGTAGACGAGCGTCTCGCCGGGGACGAGTTTCAGATAGGTGCCGCCGAAGGAATGGCTGTGCCCGGTCGTGAAGTTTCGAAAGGACATTCTGTGCTTGCCGCCTTCCTTCGCCTCAAGTTCATGGACCGTACAGGTAAAACCGAAGGGCGGGAGCCAACTCGCGACCGCGTCAGGTTCCAGAAATGCGCGGTAGACCTTTTCGGGCTTCGTGGCGAAAACCCGGTGCAGTTTAACGGTGTTGGGCATGATCATCTCCATTCGTTGAGTTTCACCAGGGCGTCGGTGCCTTGGATCGGGTTAGCCTGCTGCTGCGGCTTCCAGTGCCGCGATATCGATTTTCTTCATCGTCATCATCGCCTCCATCGCGCGCTTGGCCTTGGCGCGGTCGGGGCTCGTCGTCAGTTCCATCAGCCGCTTCGGCGTGATCTGCCAGGAGAAGCCCCACCGGTCCTTGCACCATCCGCAGGCGCTCTCGCTGCCGCCGTTTCCAACGATCGCCTTCCAGTAGCGGTCGGTCTCTTCCTGATCCTCGGTCAGCACCATTAGGCTGACGGATTCGTTCGCCTTGAAATTCGGGCCGCCGTTCAGGCCTAGAAAAGACTGGCCGAGCACTGTGAACTCGACTGTCAGTTCGTTGCCTTCCCTGCCGCCAGGATAGTCGGATGCGGCCGCATTCAGCCGATCCACATGACTATCGGGAAAGGTGGCGGCATAGAACTCTGCCGCCTTGCGTGCTTCGCCGTGGTCGAACCACAGGCAGGTCACGAGTTTCGTCATATCTAATCTCCTCGGTTCTTGGGGGTATTTGTTCGCGCCGCGACTGCCAGACCTCAGTCGAGCCAGCCCTTGGGCGCCTCGCCGGCCGGAACGGGACCGATGAACGCCATCATAAGGTCGGCCTGGATCACATCGTCCGCAGATGTGTTCTATGATCTAAACTCTCTCACGGGTCTTTCACCTGGTTTCGTTGCTTCCTGTCCAAAGGACGAACAAGTGGCGCGCCTCCCGACAGCCAACCTTACTTTTTTGCCACGCGGCAGGCCCACCTAACCCGAGTCGATCCCTCCAACCGCCGGTTGGTAACGGCGGGTCGGCGTAGGGCCGGGCCGTTTGCTTCAGCACCGGTTGTCCATATCACGAGGTGTTCGTGGTGAAGGCGCTTGAGGTCCTCGTTGATGCCCGCAGTTTTCGCGGAAACAAACAACAACCTAAAGCGCGCCGCATGAGGCCGGTCAAACGCGACGCGCTTTAGTCGCCCGCCGTCGTCGAAGGTGCTGGTGCACGCTGATCGGCTGCATCGCCTTCTCGAGCAGGCCGGTTAACGGCAAGCACCGACAATTCATGCCGGCGCCCATCTCGCGCGGTCCACATGATCGACTGTCCGGCCGAGAGGCCGATCAGGGCCGTGCCGATCGGCGTAAGGATTGAAACCCTGCCTTCGGTGATGTCCGCATCGCCAGGAAAAACCAGCGTAACCGTTTTCGCGTCACCGGTATCGGGCTTGAACGTCACCTTCGAACCCATCTGGACGGCGCCGGCGGAGATCAGACCATCGGAAACGATGCGCGCTCGCTCGAGTTCGGCGAGCAGTTCATCGGAAGCCTGCGGATTTCGTGCGGCCACGGTGCTCGCAAGCGCCGATAAACGCGCATGGTCCGATTTCGAGATGCGGATGGTCGGCTTGCGCCCGGCCTTCATTTTATCTGGCATTTTCAGGTACTCGTATTCTCAGTTGCGCGGGCTGCCTCAAGCATGGTGGAACCGGCCAATTCGAGGCAGATCTTGCTCAAAGCCGATGCCCCAGAGCCGGTGCTGGCCTGCATACGTTCGATGTCGATTTTATGTGCTTGCCCCTCGGCCCGGGGCGCATGGCAGCCGACCCGGGGGTTACGATCCCGCAATGGGGCAAACCCGGAAAAGAAAATCGCGACGGATCTTTTTTGTGGCGTTCATATAACCGTAGTTGGTGCCGAGATCGGGGAAGTCAAGTCGACCCTGTAGCAAGGCGCGGCCGCGCCTGTGCGTCGCCTTTGACGAATCCGCGCCACATAAATTTGAATCCGCGCCACATAATTTTAGAGCTGGCTTCGACCGACCGCTGCGCAAAGGCCTCCGTAGCATTGGTACTTCCGCGCAGGTTGTGACGGCGGTCGTGATCTGGTTCGCCGACCTCACGAAGCAACTCTGATATTGATCCCGGTATCATCGTGTGATGCCAAGCCGGAACAATTCGACAGCCGGTGAGTTTCCACGATGAAGGGCGATCTGTTTCGGAGGAAACTGCGATGAAACGCGTCCTTGCCCAAAACGTTGTACGGCTGATGCTGGGCGGCGTAACCGCCGGCTTGCTCACGGTGGTCGAGATTCCCAACCCGGTGGCGCCATTGTCGCTTGTGTCCGAGGCGAGGGCTGCCACCGACGTTTCCATTTCTATCAGCACATTTTACGATGGACTGTCTTCCCATGGTGATTGGGTTTCGTACCGGGGAGCGACCGTTTTCGTCCCGGTTGATGTCCCTGACGATTGGCGTCCGTATACCCTTGGACATTGGGTCTATACCGAGCAGTATGGCTGGCTCTGGGTGTCCGACGAGCCGTTCGGGTGGGCGACCTACCATTACGGCCGCTGGGGCTACGCCGACGACATCGGCTGGTACTGGGTTCCCGGCACTCGTTGGGCGCCAGCATGGGTGAGTTGGCGGCGCGAAAGGGAGCACGTCATCTGGGCTCCGCTGCCGCCGCGCCGCGATCCCGATTTGATTTCAATCGAGGTGACCTTCGACACCACGCCGGATTTTTACTGGGTCGTGGTCCCCACCCGCGAATTCCTTGCTGACGACATTTCTGTCGTCGTTATCCGTGATGAGCCGGAGTTTGTGCGCATTGTCGAGGCGGCCGAGCCGGCCGGCGACGTGACGATCCAGAACAACGTGGTGATCAACAAAGTCGTTGATGTTGATGTGATCGAGAAGGAGACGAACGAGCAGGTGACTGTCGTCGAGGTCAGCGAGACCGAGACGCCCGAGCAGGCCGGCAAAGTGGAAAACAATACGGTCACGGTCTTTGAAGGTGAAGTGAAAGCCGATCCCGAGGCCAAACCAGCTGAGCTCAAAGACATCGAGGAGGTGAAGCAGGTTCAGGCTGGCCGGAAATCGAAGCCGGCCGAAGGCGCAGCAACGACCGAACAGGCGCCGGATGAAGAGGTCAAGCCGGAAGAGACCGCCAAGCCTGAGAAGCCGACGACCGAGGAGCAACCGGCCGCCGAGCAGGAGCAGGCCGAGCCCGAACAGGCGGCCAAGCCTGAGAAGCCGAAGGCCGAGGAGCAGCCCGCC
>NZ_FTPD01000045.1:0-166628 GCF_900156895.1 Mesorhizobium prunaredense | reverse complement strand
CCGCCGCGCAGCAGCAGGCCGAGCCCGAACAGGCGGCCAAGCCTGAGAAGCCGAAGGCCAAGGAGCAGCCCGCTGCCGAGCAGGAGCAGGGCGAGCCGGAACAGGCGGCCAAGCCCGAGAAGCGGAAGGCCAAGGAGCAGCCCGCCGCCGAGCAGGACCAGGCCGAGCCGGAACAGGCGGCCAAGCCTGAGAAGCCGAAGGCCAAGGAGCAGCCCGCCGCCGAGCAGGAGCAGGCCGAGCCCGAACAGGCGGCCAAGCCTGAGAAGCCGAAGGCCAAGGAGCAGCCCGCCGCCGAGCAGCAACAGGCCGAGCCGGAACAGGCGGCCGAGCCCGAACCACAGAAGCAGGAAAATAAGGCGTGCGATCCGCAGACTGGGGCGAACTGCTAGGTGTACGGGTACAGACTACGGGCACCGCGATCGTTCCACCGCGGTGCCCGCTGTAAGCCGAGCCTTCATTTCAGGCGGTGATTGCTGGGGTCGCAACCTCGCCACCCGGCGTAAGCCATCTTGCGTCGAACCAGCGGTCCGCCGGCCCGTCATAGGGCAGCCGCGTGATATCCCAGTGGCTGACGAAGCGCGCGTAGGCGTTCCACACCGGTGGACCGCCGCCGATGAAGACGACGCGGCCGGCAAAGCGCTGGAGCGTGTCCTCGGGATCCATGCTGGAGCGAACGACGACAAGTTTCCGATCCGCGCGAGCAAAATCCGGAACGCTCGCGATCGTCTTGGGACCGGCGAGCAAGACGTGTCCTCTGGTGAGGTCGAAAAATCGTGCGACGTCGGCGACGAACTCCGGCGACCGGTTGCCTTCCCAGGGAAGGCCTCCTTTGAGGCCGAGCTGCCCCGCTTGGCCGATGGCACAGACAACTCTAACGACAGTCTTTTTCACGAGTACTCCACCGATAGCCGGCCTGATCGCATTCGCAACGTTTGCACGTCATGCGGCGCCACCTGCTTTCGTAACCCAAAACGGCCTCGAACACCGCTCCCTTACTCCGCTGCGGTTGGCTGGTCCACCGCCTCGTTGAGGAGGTGGTTTTGAGTGTCGTCGTCGGCCGGACCATGGAATTGGCGCATTCAGGACGTGCGTCGATTGTTTCGCAACCCTCGAATTCAGCGCCGCAGTTTCGAGGACCTGTGCCTTGCTGCTCGCTTGACAGAGGACTTGTCGCGACCGCAAGGTCTCGTGATGCAGACGATTAGTTGGAATAGAATTGCGCGTGGTGCGGCCATCGGAACAATCGTGCTGATGATTGGCACAAATGTGCCTGTGCCCGCGCGTGCCGATGGCCCGCTCCTTCTCACAAGCCCGTCCCAGCCAGCTAATGTCGGCGACGCGATGCTGGCGGCCGCCAATTATCATGATTCCGGCGACTATGATCGCGACCTTGCCGCAGTAGCGAAGCAGGCAGGCGATTGGGTCGTCAAGCGCGCAACTGAGGTGCCTCGCCCCGCACTGGTGCTCGACATCGACGAGACGGCTTTGGCCAACTGGGAAGTGATCACGCGTGACAATTTCGGCCGCCCGATCGGCGGCGCCTGCGACATCGCAATCGACGGTCCCTGTGGCTGGGCCGCCTGGGACCAACTCGCGAAGGATCCGGCCATCGAGCCTGTCCTGGAGGTTTTCCGGCAAGCGCGAACGGCGAAAGTCGCAGTGTTCTTCATCACCGGACGTCCGGAGGACCAGCGTCATGCGACCGAACAGAATCTGCAATCGGCGGGCTATGCCGGCTATGAGCAACTTTATATGGTCCAGCCGGGAGCCAAATATGGTTCCGCCGCAGATTTCAAGGCACCCGTAAGAGCCGAAATCGAAAAGGCCGGCTACACGATCATTGCCAATGTCGGTGACCAGCCATCCGACCTGTTTGGGGGACACGCCGAGAAGCTGTTCCTGCTGCCGAATCCGTTCTACAGGGTTCGCTGACGGCCTGCACTGCGCAAGCCGGGACGCTAGGCTCCTTGCCGTGCAACCATCTGCGCTGCCCAACGAAATGCACGCTAACCTTCGCAGCATCACTGGGGAAGATCCAGAATTGGCGCATTGTGCCGTTTCGGAAGGCAGCAGATAATCTGCGATTGGATCGGTAGGCGGGCTGCATTATCTCTGGGCCCGTTCCGGGCCTGAACAGCACGGAGCTAATTCGCAGAATTTTGCCGTAGCAGAAGTTTCGGCGGATCGCCTGGAAAGGCAAATCATCGACTTCAAAGGGCAGGGTGCCGGCGATGCCTCCTCCACCTTCAACCTGCCTTAGACGTTCTGGGTGACGCTATGGCCGAGACCGTAGTCGTCATCCACTCGCCTTGTAGCATCCCACCCGAAGGGCGCGCTGGCTGAGTTCCGCCGCGTCCTGAAGCTCGGTGTGAGACTCAGATCCCGAGCACGCTGCAAAGGCATCTTGTCGGACAGAGGGGCTGGCTCCCGGTGCTGCCATCTGACGCGCGAGCCAGCGTGGCTGATCGCGGACGCCGGTTTCACCATCCAGCCCCAAGAAAGAAGGCGGGTTCCCGCGTGACTCCGGCAGCTCGGAATTCACACCGCGCGGGAAGCGCTCCCGGTGCTGAAACAAACGAAACACTTCGAGTTCGGCGCGGAAAAACGCCTGAAACAGCGATGGTTTAAATCCAATGGCACCGCTGCATCCCGCGGCGCCAATCAATGGAGTATTGCGATGTCGAGAATGCGAGCAGCTTACCACTCATTCCGGAGTTACCGGATTCACCGCATGGCGGAACGGACCCTTGCGGCAATGGACGATGCCCTCCTGAAGGACATCGGGATCAGCCGGTCCGAGATTGGCTTGGTGGTCCGCGGCTTGCAGCGCGGCCAAGAAGACAAGGCGGGCTGAAACCATGGCCGCCTTCTGGCGGCCTCCGCCGCCAATGCCCCGTCTGGCGGCCTCCGCCGCCAATGCCCATGAGACGGGCGATCCGCATTGCCAGGCCAAGGCGGCAGCGCGCTCAGGAGTAGAGGTAACCCATGCCGCGGATCGTCCTGATCACCTCGGGCTTCGAGGGATCGACCTCGATTTTCTTCCGCAGCCGCGAAACGCGAATGTCGATGCTGCGATCGAACGGATCCCACCCGCGGTCATGGGCGAGTTCGAGCAGTTGATCGCGGTTGAGTACGCGTCCGCGATGTTCGCTGAATACTTTCAGAAGCCGGAACTCCATCGGGGTGATCGCTATTTCGACCCCCTCGGTGTTGTATAATTTGTGTGCGTCCGGGTCGAAGCGGCACTTGCCGAACTGGACCTGATGAGGGCCCGGAGTACTCGCTTTCTCCGCAGTTCGTTCGCTCGCCGCTGTTCTGCGCAGCACCGCCTTGACCCGCGCCAGCAACTCCCGCAGGTCCACAGGCTTCGCGACATAGTCGTCGGCGCCAATCTCCAATCCGACAACGCGGTCGACGATTTCCGCCGATCCGGTCAGCATGATGATGGCAACGTCTGAGTGCTCTCGCAGATATCGCGCCAGAGAGAGGCCATCCTCACCTGGCATTCGGATATCCAATATGACCACATCGACGTGTTGGCTATTAACAACTTCACGCAGGGCAGGCCCCGCATTGGCCGGCGTCACGGCATAGCCATGGTGCTCCAAATACTCCGCCACCGTGTCGCGGATATCCGGTTCGTCATCGCAGACCACTATGTGTGCGTGCGTCGTCAAAATCGACCACCGAGCAACCAGCCTAATGGATAAGTTGTCTCTAAAGTGACGTGCAAATCAACGGGTCTGTCAAGCATTGTTGTTGACCAGATTTGAGACAAACGAACGGAGCTCGTTCGGTTTGATCGGTTTCTCAAGATAGGGCCGTTTCGCGGCGCGCAGGAACATCTGCGCGTCCGGACTGATCGTGTCCCCCGTCAGGAAGGCTAACCTGTCGAGTTCGGCCGGATGGAGCTTGGCAATCTGGTTGAACAATCCCCGTCCGTCCATATCAGGCATTTTCAGATCGCTCAGGATCAGCGCGAAAGTACGGTTCTTGAGGTGCAGCAGCGCTTCTTCGCCGGATCTGGCAACGGTGACGTTGAAACCATCTCGCCTGAGCACCTCAGCAACCAGCTCACCCACTTCCTCTTCGTCGTCCACCACCAGACAGGCAATGCCGGCTGAATTCGGGAGCTCGTCTTCGGCCGTTTCGGTTCCTTCGTCCAGACGGTCCGAAGCAGGCAGCGAAAGTATGAAGGTCGAGCCACCCCCCTCGGGGGACTCAACCTCGATGGTTCCTCCATGGGATTGAACGATCCGATGACAGAAGGATAGCCCGATCCCAGTCCCTGCCCCAATCTCCTTGGTCGTGAAGAACGGTTCGAAAATGCGGGGAAGTATCTCTTTGGGAATTCCCGGACCCGTGTCGGCAACGCTGACGACTATGTTGCCGGTTGCGGGATGAAGCCGCGTTGAAACCGTGATTGTCCGTCGTCCTTCCCAGCCGTGCAACGCCTGTTCTGCATTGACAAGCAAGTTGATCAGCACCTGGCCAAGCTGATCGGGATCCGCCCAGATCGGGGGAAGACCAGGTTCAAGATGAACTGAAAGCCCGATGTCCGACGATCGAATCGAATAGCTCGCCACTTCGACCGCTTCGGAAATAATATCATCGATGGCAACGTTTGAGGTTCGCGTCGGCTGCTGTCTGGCCATAGCCAGGAATGTCTTGACGATCCTGGCGCAGCGTTCGGCTGCCTTGCTTATCTTGTCGGCGCGTTCCACGACCTTGGCGTCGGTAGCGGTCTCCTTCAACAGCGATGCCAGGCCAAGCACCACCGAGAGCGGATTGTTGAGCTCATGCGCCACCCCTGCCAGCAATCCACCGAGCGCCGACATTTTTTCGTTCTGATGCAGCGTCTCGCGCTGCCGCTCCAATTCCTGCTGCATTTCGATACGGTCGGTGAGATCGTAGGCGTGGGAAACGATCACCTTCTCACCATGGAAATCGATCAGTCGAGACGAAATCGAGCACCAGCAGGTTCCACCGTCCTTGCGTTTGAGCTGGGTTTCGAAATCGTCGACCAGCCCCGTCGCGAGCAGCCGCTCGACGTATCGCCTCCGCTCTGAAGGATCGACATAATACTCGACGGCGCTGGTGACGTCGCCGAGCAGATCAACGGTGGCGGGGCTGCGGTAAAGCAGCTTCCCGTCATGCGCGCGGGTCATCTGGATGTTGACGGGGCAGGCTTCCAGGACTTTACGGACCAGTTCATCCGCTTCCTTGGCGGCCTCCTCGGCCCGCTTGCGCTCTGTAATGTCGACACGGGTGACCACGAACCCGCCTTCGCGGGTCGGACAGTTCGAGACGAAAAACCAACGCCCGTCCGTATGACGGAATTCCTGTTGCCGGAATTCGCGGCGGTCCCTTGCCCTCTCGGCAAGCCAGTCGTCGATCTTGTCGCGTGGAACCGGAAACTGGTTGCGCTCTGCGGTCACGCGGAGGAAATCGAACCAGTTCACCCCGGGAACGAGCACATCCGCGCTTATCGCGTGCATCTGGCGGTACCTGCTGTTGGCCAGCACCAGGCAATCGTTCCTGTCGTAGAGGGCAAACCCTTCGGCCAGAGATTCGATCGCGTCGATCAGCCGCTCGTTAGCCTTGCGCGTTTCTTGCTGGGCGGTGATCATGTCGGTGATATCAGTCGTGTTCGACACGATCACCTGCCTTCCCTGGAAATCGATCAGGCGAGCGGAAATCGAAGCCCAGAAGGCCTTGTTCTCGGTGTCGTACTGCTGGACCCGAAAATCATCGATCCTGCCCCTTTCGATCAGGGTGCGCTCCAACATTGCGCTATAGTCTGGATCGACATAATGGTCGGTTATCCGAGGACGGTCGGCGTAGAGATCCCTGGTAGCAGGATTGCGGTAGAGCGTTTCTCCCTCGAACGTGGTCATGCGTATCGGCGAAGGGCAGGCATCGAGCACCTTTTGCAGCAGTGTCGTGGCGTCGCGCTCGAATGCCTCGGCCTTCTTGCGCTCGCTGATGTCGGCACGCGTAACGACGAAGCCGCCAAGATCGGTGGGATGTATCGATACCGAGTGCCATCTGCCGTCGGAGAGGGGGACCTCGAAATGGGAATGGAACTCAATCCGGCTTTGGATCCGCTCGTCGAGCCACTCGTCCTCGCGCCCAACCGCATTGCGGAACACGCCGCGCTTGGCGGATTCGCGAAGGAGTTCGTCCCATTCCACACCCGGTTCAACGAGATGCCGCACCGGGTGGTTCAGCTCGCGGTAAAGGCTGTTGCACATGACCAGGCGGTGATCTTCGTCGTACAGCGCGAATCCTTCGGAGAGTGATTCAACGGCGTCTGCGAGCATCTCCCGCGCCGCGGCGACTTCGCCGTCACGCTTCTTCTGCTTGGTCACGTCGGCGATACCGGCGAGAACCACTCGCCGGCCCTGGAACTCGACGATCCTGAGATTGCCCGTGGCCCAGAACTCCTGGCCGTCGGGTCTTTTAAGGAGCACCTCGCAATTTTCGACGGCGCCCTTTTGCATGAGCTCCCGATTGATTTCCCGGTGTTTCTCGGGGTCGACAAAGTAGTCGCCGAGCCGCACCGTCTCACGTTGCGCCTTTTTGCTCCATCCAAGCAGCCGTTCGGCAGCATTGCTCTGGTAGATGAGTTCCCCCGAACTTGCGTCGTTCATCCATACCGGCAACGGGTGATGCTTGATCAGGAAACCGAACAGATCCTCGCGCTGCTTGCGTTCCGTGATGTCCAATACCCCGATGATGAGCGAGGGGTGTCCGCCGTAGACGCCGCGACGGCAGTTGGTCGAGCACCAGACGGCCGATCCGCTTGTGTTTCTGAGTTGGATTTCGTGATCCCGGACGATCTCGCTGTTGCTGGCGAGAGAACTGATTTCATCGAAATCGCCAGAATTCACGAAATGATCCGTCAGCAATTGCGGCTCGTTCGGCGTCCATTTTCGACCAAGCAGTTTTGAGGCATCGAGGCTTTCGTAGAGGATCTGCCCGCTTCCCGCGTCCACCACCCAAACCGGCAGCGGGTGACTGTCGGTGATGCAGCGGAATATCTCCGCGTTCTCCTGGTGCGCGATCTGCGCTCGCTTCATCTCGGTAATGTCGACGCTTACCAGGGCCATGCCGCCATCAAGCCGAGGATGTGCGGTGAGCAATTTCCACCGGCCATCCAATGTCTCGGCTTCAACTGGAGCGTTGTCGATTTGCGTCCATCGCGCCGCGGCGCTTTCAACGAATGCGTTGCCCGACTCGATGGGGCGGCCGTCGAAACTCTTTAGACGTGAGAGGGCTTCGGCGACGGCGGCAATGGCGTCCGTCGGCGCCATCTGGCCGCGGTCGTGCCGCCGGCTTCCAAATATCTCCGGATTGCTGTCGACGAGAACGTTGTTGGCGTCAAAAAGGGCATAGCCTGTGTGTGTTGATGGCACCGGATTATCAGGCCGCATGGTCGTTCCCTTTGTTCGCGTGATCCCGCGAGGGTGGATAATAGCCCCTCTTTGTTTCAGCACACATTCGGGCGATGCGTGATTTGTTTCAACTGTTTCGGCGCGTGGGAGTCATCGCCAGCGCTGACGTGAAAACGAAGCTCTATCCAATCCTTCGGAAAAACGGCCGAAACACCAATGGCCTGGGTTGCACGGCCGATATCACGGCTCGAGCAAACGACCCGGACCATAACCAGTCACAAAATTTCGCCTGTCATCCCCGTGGGGCGCGCTGAAACAAACGAAACACTCCCACCGCACCACAGAAAAACGCCTGAAACGAAGGCGGTGTAGGACAAGAAGAGCCGCAGATGCGGCAGATTCAACCGGCGAAGCGCAAATGTCCAGCGCCCAGGATGAACAATCTAGTCTTGGCGAGTGTCGACGCGTCTTGCTCTGAAACCTGAGGGTTCAATATGGATAAGCCAGTTACTTCGCACGATTTCCCCGACCGGCTCCTCGCGAGCCTTATTGACCAAAACCATCCGGCCTATGAAGAGGCTCGCGGGCTCTACAACGCTATGATCGACAAGCGGCCGCGCTGGATCGTCCCCTGCGCCGAGGCCGCCGACGTCGTCGCGGCAGTCAATCATGCCCGAGAGAAGCATTTGCTTCTTGCCATTCGCGGCGGCGGCCACGCCGGTCCAGGCTTCGGCAGTTGCGACGGCGGAATGGTCATCGACATGTCGCCGATGAAACGGGTCGATATCGATCCCAGGACCAGCATGGTCCGCGTCGAGGCCGGCTGCACCCAAGGCGATGTCGACCGCGCCACCAGCGCTCATGGGCTGGCGGTGCCGGCGGGCCTTGTCTCGACCACAGGCATCGCCGGACTGACGCTGGGCGGCGGCACCGGCCATCTGACGCGCAAACACGGCCTCACCATCGACAATCTGCTTGCGGCCGAGGTCGTGCTGGCCGACGGCAGCGTCGTGACGGCAAGTGAGGACGAACACCCGGAGCTGTTCTGGGCGCTGCGCGGCGGCGGCGGCAACTTCGGCGTCGTGACGCGTTTCACATTTCAGGCGCATCCGGCGAAGGATGTCTATGCCGGGCCGATCTTCTTCGACATCGAGCATGCCGCAGAGATCATGCGCTGGTACCGCAGCTTCCTGCCCGGAGCGCCGCGAGAGCTCGGGATGTTCTTCGGCATCAAGACGGTGCCCTCCTCCGACCCTTTCCCGCGCGAAATCTGGGGAAGGCGCGTCTGCGCGCTGATCAGTTGCTACAACGGCGCGGAGGAGGACGGCATCCGGGCGATGCAGCCCGTGCGCGACGCACTTCCCGGGCCTCTGATGGACGGTATGATGCAGATGCCCTTCGTCGATCTGCAGGCGCTGTTTGATCCGCTGCTGCCGAAGGGCTTGCAGTGGTACTGGAAGGGCGACTATGTCGACGAACTGTCCGATGCGGCCATCGCAGCCCATGCCGAGCACGGCTCGAAGACCCCGAGCGAGCTGTCGCTGATGCATCTCTACCCCATCGACGGAGCGGCCCAGGAAGTGGCTCCGGACGCTACCGCTTGGGGAGCGCGGCGAGCGCGTTGGTCCATGGTTATCGCCGGCATCGACCCCGACCCGACGAAGGCGCCGGAGCTGAGGCGCTGGGCAAGCGAGTATTGGGCCGCGGTGCACAAGCACAACCCGCATGGTGGCGCCTATATCAACTTCATGATGGATGATGAAGGTGAGGCGCGTGTACGCGCCGCCTACGGCGCCAACTATGAGCGGCTCGTCGCGGCCAAGCGCAAATACGATCCGGCGAACCTCTTCCGCGTCAACCACAACATCCGGCCGTAAGCCGAGGCTGAGCCTGTCCGTCCTTGGGTCGCGCCGAGGCGGACAGGCCTGTGGATCTGGAGCAATCGACCCGGACCACAACCATCCACAAAATGCGGCCCGCCCGTCGCGCGTGCCGCTGAAACAAACGAAATACTCCCACCGCACTACAGAAAAACGCCTGAAACGAAAGCGGTGTATGACAATAAGAACCGAAGACGCGGAAGATTCAACGGGCGAAACGAAAATATCCAGAGCCAAAGGCCAAACATCTAGTCTTGGCGCGGGTCGACACGTTTTGCTCCGAAACCTGAGATTCAAAATGCATAGGCCAGTTACTTCATACGATTTCCCCGACCGGCTCCGCGCGAGCCTCGTTGACCAAAACCATCCGGCCCATGAAGGGGCTCGCCGGCTCATACAACGCCATGATCGACAAGGGGCAGACGTCAACCCCGCTACGCGACGGCTGATCGGGAACAGCCGCCATTCGTACAGGCCGGGCTGACGCTGCCGATTGGTGATGATCTCGGCTGCCATTGAGCAGCCCACCGAACAGCGCACGAACGAGAGACCCTGCGCTGAACAACCTGCCGCCGCACATCCAGGAGGATTAGCGGTTGGTCGGTTTGCCCAAAGGGCATGAAAAGACGGCCTCATCGATGCGGTGCGGGGCACGGCGCGTTGAGGCCAAACGCTAACCCTCAAAATGGAGAATTGAAATGCTTAAGATCGTTCTTCCCACTGCCACCTTGCTGTTTGCCTCCGGCATGGCTTTTGCCGGCAGCGACCACTATGGCTCCGACTACAGCCATGGCTCCTTCTATCCGAAGACCGGTCACCATTCGATGGTGTCCGACAACGGCTACGCGGTCGACCCGAGCGGCACAGCGAGTGTCAACACGACCGACAGCGCACCGACCTCGGCAGGAAATTCGATCTTCGATATCCCCGCGCCTGGTTATGGCCGGGGGAACTGGGGGCGCTGACAACAGCGTTCGGCCACACGGTCGAGATTCGACTTCCAAGCGGCGGGCTCGCCCGCCGCTTGGAACCACCTCACGCCCCAGATCCTTTTCGATCTCGCACCGTGGGCTGGAGCGGGTTTGGTTGCGCAGCCCGATCGGGTGCGTTTCAGGAGAACTCTCCTCGGCCCAAGCTTTGAGAGCTGCATCATCATTTTAATCTGAAGCCGCGCCCAGTCGTGAGTAAGCACCGCCGCGCGCCACCAGTTCATCATGCGGACCTTGTTCGACGATGCCTGTATCGGCGACCACCACGATGCGATCGGCATTGCGGATCGTCGCCAGCCGGTGCGCGATCACCAGTGTCGTTCGGCCCTGCGCAAGTTCTGCCAGCGACTGCTGGATCTCCCGCTCGGTCTGCGTGTCGAGCGCCGACGTAGCCTCGTCCAGGATGAGGATGGTCGGGTTCTTCAGGAACATACGCGCGATTGCCAGGCGCTGCTTTTGCCCGCCCGACAGTTTGACGCCGCGCTCGCCGATGATCGTATCGAGGCCTTCCGGCAGCGAGGCGATGAGATCGTCGAGGCGCGCGCGGCGCGCGGCCTCGACGATTTCGCTCTCGACCGCGTCCAGCCGGCCATAGGCGATGTTCTCGCGGATCGTGCCGCCGAACAGGAACACGTCCTGCTGCACGATACCGATCTGGCCGCGTAACGGGGCCAGCGTCATGTCGCGATGTCGTTGTGGACGCCATGTCACACAGACGCCGGGCAGGCGCTCTGTGCTGAGTTTCAAAGGTTTGATGGCGCCGCGCGTGAAGGACCTGGCCTTGCTGCGGCCGCGGCTAAAACTAAACTACGATTGTCATGTTATCCTAGTCAGGTGCAGCGATCAACCTCCCGAATGCGGTCATCTGGCAATGCCACCGGGGCTCATCTGGACAGTGCGATCTCGGCCGCGATTGCCCCCTTCAGCCGAAACGGTTGGCGCGAAAGGTTGCAAGCATGGGGTGCGGATTGCCGGAGGCGATTTCTTTGGCAAGCAATTCGCCGACGATCAGTCCAAGCGTGGCGCCGCTGTGGCTAAAGGCGACGTGAAGATCGGCGACGGTCTCGACGGAGCCAAGCACCGGCTCGCCATCGCCGGGGATAGGCTTCGGGCCAACGGCGTAGGTAGCGAGTTGGAGCCGCGGATTGCCGTCGAGCACGGCACTAGCTTCGTCGAGCAGTCCTTTGACCGTTTTGTCGTGCACGGTGTAGGTGTCGTCCGAGTTGACCACGACTTCTTCCTCCGACCATGCCGAATCCAAAACAAGTGCGCCATCCGGCGTCGGGCGCACCGCCACGCGCGGCGTATTCAGCACGGCACGGAGGTCGGTCTTGATCGGTTTGGTCTTCAAGAGAAGTGAAATCGGCGTGGCGTCGGGGACATCGACTCCGATCTCCGCCAGCATGCAAGGCGTCGCTGGCCCTACGGCAAGGACGACTGCATCCGCCTCGACCGGCGCACCGCCAGCAGTGACGACGCCACGTGCGCGACCGCCTGTGGCAACTATCCGCACGCGTCCAGCGTCCTGAACAAGCTTGCCGCCGCGGGAGCGGAATTCACTGAGCAGAAGATCGATCAAAGAGGGCAGGTCAACCCATCCTTCGCCAGGATTGAAGATGGCGCCCTGCGGGGTGATCGCGCTGCCATCGATGCCGGGCGTCACTGCGCCAACTTCGGCAGGCTCGAGCAGAAGCGAGTCATAACCAATATCCTGCTCCAACTGCCACATCGATGCGATCTGGTTCGCCTCGTCATCTGCATCCCAGGTGAGGCCGCCGCCAAAGCGAAGCCACGATGCGGTTTCCGGCCTTGTGGCGGCCAGGGTCCGATAACGGTCGATGCCTGCAAGCCTCAAACGGTGATAGGCAGTATCCGCGCGTCGCGCTGAGTTCAGCCAGGAAAGTGAACGGCCGGATGCGCCGTTGGACGGCGCGCCGTCGTTAATAATGGTCACATCAAGGCCAAGGCGGGCGAGGTGCAGCGCGGTCGAGGTGCCAAAGATGCCTGCGCCGACAACGACGACATGACGCGGCTTTGGGGATGCAGTCATAGAGAAATCCTTCTACGCGGAAGATGGGCTGGGAGTGTGAGATCGCCGCACGCGCGGCGGGACTAGTAGTCCGACAGCTTCTTCATGTAGCGCCGGCCCTCGAGCATCGGCCGATCGCGCAAACCGGCCAGCTTGTAGGCAAAACGCCATAGAGTGTCGAAGAAGACCAAAGGCACGAGATACGGTTTGATGTGTTCGGACATACCGCTGAAGTCGAGTTCGGCTCCATCGAGCACCAGAATGTTTTCCCGGCTGCCGTACTTGATAAGGAAATCGCGGGCGCGTTCGGAAAGGCTCCGCGTCTCGTCCAAACCCAGCAAGACAATGAAGCAAGCATCCCTGTCCACCACTTCGAATGGGCCATGAAAGAACTCGTTCGCGTGTAATGCCTGCGAGTCGTACCACTGCATTTCCATGAGCACGCAGATGGCGTAGGAGTAGGCCGCACCGTAGCTGGCACCGCTGGCTAGTGTGTAGATTGCCTCTCGAGGTGCGAAGCGAGGGGCAAACGCCTCGAACCGGTCTGCGTAGGCCCGGTGCGCGCGCTCGATGGCCGGTTGAAGATGGCCCAGGGAGATCAGCAGGTCGTCGGTTAGCCCGACCTCCTCCCGAGCATCGATCAGACCGGCGAGCAGCATATAGAGGACGCCGTAATTGCTGTAGGCTGCATCGATTGCTTTGCCCGTCGTGTACGAAGCCTGGTAGGCAATCGGGTGATCGACCGCCCGCGCGAGGGGCGATGTTAGGTCGAGCGTCATGCCGATTGTCGTTGCGCCTCGCGCCCTGGCATGATTGGCCGCCCGCACTGTCTCCTTGGTGGTTCCTGTCTGCGAGCAAAGGACAACGAGCGTGTCAGGTCCCAACCGCCGCGGATCTCGGCAGACGAATTCATCTGCGTTGTAGCTGTCGCAGGCGAATGTCCCATTGTGGCGGTCGAGGAAGTATTTGCCTGCCATCATTATCGAGAGCGAGCCGCCGCACGCCACGAGAAAGAGATGCGAAAACTGCCTGCCCGCCGTGGCGTTCAGAGCGCGTTCTACGTCGGCTGGCAGGGCGGAAATCATGAGCTTCCTCGTCTCATTGACAGGGTTGGGGTCGGCGCGCAATTGACAGGTAGCAGTCATTGTGCGAACGTTATCACATCCTTTAAGCTGAAAGTCCTGCAATGGTCAAGATTGCCGCGATGGGCGATAACGTGGTCGATTGCTATTTTGATCGCGGCGAGATGTATCCTGGCGGAAACTGCCTCAATGTCGCGGTCTATGTGAGCCGCTTTGGCGGGCAGTCGGCCTATGTTGGAGCGATCGGAAAAGACCGGGCAGGGGACCTGATCTGCACCGCACTGGCGTCGGAGCGCGTTGACATCACCCGATTGCGGCGCCTCGAAGGGCCGACCGCTTATTGCCTCATAGGTCACCACAAGGCCGATCGGATTTTCCTGGATTTCGACCTCGGCGTTTCGATGTTCACGCCGACGCAAGAAGATCTGGATTTTCTCTCAGGCTTTCAGGCCGTCCACATCGGCCAGTCCAGCGGGTTAGACCCGTGGGTTGCCTCAGTATCAGGCAACACCCTGTTATCTTACGATTTTTCTACCCGGCGGGAACGGGAACACCGGCGCAAGATCGGACCTTATTGCTATCTGGCTTCCGTCTCAGGGGATGGTCTCGACGACAAGGAATTGGCTGCAATCGTATCCGATCTGCTTGCGTGTGGTTCAAAGTTGGTTTTGGTGACTCGCGGTCGAGCCGGCGCGGTGCTTCACGGAGGCTCGGTCTCCTACCACACTCCGGCTCGGCTGGTCGAACCCGTCGACACCTTGGGCGCGGGCGACACCTTCATCGCCCGAACGCTACTCGGCCTGCTTAACGAAGAGGCGCCTCAGGACATTCTCGGCCATGCCGCTGAGGCGGCGGCTGCAACCTGCCAGTACTACGGCGCGATCGGCCATGCGTCAGCAATAGATATCGGGAACATGACGCCCGAGATCCTCCGCGGGGCCCGGCACGCTCCACCCGTGAAAGCCGTCTAGCTGCGAAATTCCCCGGAACAATTGACGCGAGGAACGGACAATGCTAGGAGAAGTGATAACGTTCTCATCCACTCAACGAAACGCCGCCTAAGAGCGAAACGCCGCCTAAGAGCATTTTTGATGGATCGGACGTCGAGTGGGACCGCAAGGCCGGGTTCGGCCGATCATAAGAGGAGAAGACATGCAAACAAATTCGAGCAGGCGCCACCTGGTGAAATGCGGTCTGGCGCTGACTGTCGCGTTGGTGACAGGACTTGGCACATTGGCCTGGTCCACGCAGGCAAAGGCGGCCGACAACCCTTACAACCTCATCGATCCAACATCGATCAGTGTCGGAACCATGGGCGATGCAAAACCCTATGTCTTCACCGACGCCAATGGCAATTTCACGGGATTCGACGCCGAACTCTTCCGCGACGTGGCACGCCGGCTCGGATTCAAGGAGGAGCAGGTCGTTTTCACCGGCCAGGAATTCTCGGCGCTGCTGCCATCCGTCGCCAACGGCCGCTTCGACGTCGCTGTCGCTGCCATTGGCACGACCGCGGAGCGCAAGAAGACCGTGGATTTTAGCGACGGATATATCGCCGGCTATCTGTCGATCATTTCGGCCGATCCGGCTCTGACGAGCAATGAGAGCACCGCCGGAAAGCGCATCGGCGTGATCCAGGGGACGCTGCAGGAAATCTATGCCGAGAAGAATCTGAAGGGCGACATCGTCAAGTTCCCCGACAACAACACCGCGGTGGCGGCGCTGAACAACGGGACGATCGACGGCCATTTCACCGACTATGAGTCGGCCAAGCAGTATGTAGAACGCTACAAGAACCTGAAGATAACCATGAACGTGCCGTCCTTCGATGCGCCTGCCGGGTTCGTGGTCAAGAAAGGCAACGATGCCTTCCGTGAGGCGCTAAACAAGGCACTGCGCGAGGCCATGGACGATGGCACTTGGAAACGGCTGCACGAAAAATGGTTCGCGGGCACCCCCATGCCGGATCAATATCTGCCCAAGAAGTAAATTCGAACGACTTCGCTGTGTTTTCCGGCCGGGCCCGTGAGCAATGGTGCCCGGCCGAGTTATGGATGGACTTGAGATGAGCTGGTTCGAAACCTTCGCCCGCAGCTTCCTTGATTTCCAAGCGATGGCAGAAGTTCTGCCAAACATGGTGATGGTCGGCCTCAAGAACACCCTGATCCTGGCCGTCGCCTCGACGTTTTTCGGGACGCTGATCGGTATCGTTCTCGCCGTGATGGGGATTTCCGAAAACCGGCCGCTGAAACTCCTCGCGCGGGTCTACACCGATATCTTCCGTGGGCTTCCCGCCATTGTCACTATTCTGATCATTGGCCAAGGCTTCGCGCGGTTGGGCCGGGACCTGTTCGGTCCATCGCCTTATCCGCTGGGCATTCTGGCACTCAGCCTTATTGCCGGCGCCTACATCGGAGAAATTTTCCGGGCCGGCATTCAGAGCGTCGAGCGTGGTCAGATCGACGCCACCCGCACTCTCGGAATGACGTATGGCCAAGGCATGCGCCTGGTGGTGATCCCGCAAGGCATCCGCCGCGTCCTGCCGGCACTGGTCAACCAGTTCATCGGCAACGTCAAGGACTCCAGCCTGGTCTATTTCCTTGGCCTGCTCGCCTCCGAACGCGAACTGTTCCGCGTCGGCCAAGATCAGGCCGTGCTGACCGGCAACCTGTCACCGCTCTTGCTGGCCGGCGTGTTCTACCTCGTGATCACGGTGCCGCTAACCCACCTCGTCAACTACATCGACGCGCGCATGCGCGTCGGCAAGCGTATCACCGGCGTGCAGAGCGGCCTCAAGGAAGTCGCCGAGCTTGCGGAAGCCGGCGTGCCGGGCGCAGGGAAGTCGCCCGCAGCCGCGCCCACACGCTTCAAGGGCGGCAGCATCGAGGTCAAGAATATCGACATGGCCTACGGTGCCGTCCAGGTGCTCCATGATGTCAGTCTGAAAGTCGAGCCCGGGTCGGTCACCTGCCTGATCGGGCCATCCGGCTCGGGCAAGTCGACCTTGCTGCGTTGCCTCAACCGCCTCGTCGAGTGTCGAGCCGGAGACATCCTGCTCGATGGCGAAAGCACCTACAAGCAGACCCCTGACCAGCTCCGGCGGCGTGTCGGCATGGTTTTCCAGCAATTCAACTTGTTCCCCGACCGCAGTGCGCTCGCCAACATCACCCTGGCGCTACGCAAGGTAAAAGGCATGTCGCGCCAGGAGGCTGAGCGCGCGGCCTTAGCGAGGTTGCATGAAGTCGGACTCTTGGAGCGCAAAGACCATCGGCCGGCAAATCTTTCGGGCGGACAGCAGCAGCGGGTGGCCATCGCGCGAGCCCTGGCCCTCGAACCCGAAATTATGCTGTTCGACGAAGTCACCAGTGCCCTCGATCCGGAATTGGTGAAGGGTGTCCTGAACTTGATGGCCGACCTCGGACGGGGCGGGATGACGATGGTGGTCGTTACGCACGAGATGAACTTCGCTCGCAAGGTTGCAAACCAGGTCGTATTCATGGACGAGGGGCGGATTGTCGAGGCAGGGCGACCAGAGGACCTTTTCGACAATCCGCAAAGCCCACGTCTTCGCCGCTTTCTGTCTGAGGTGCTGTGATTGCAATAGTGTGTGCAACGGCGGGTGCTGCGGTGTTCGGACTTGCGGGGTGGCCCTAACTGCCACTAGCTCGTCTTTACGACGCACGAATGGGCGGCAGGGGCTTGCTGAGTGATTCAAAGATCGTCGAAAAACGCAACCATCATAGAAGTTGCTCGCCGGGCCGGGGTCAGCTCCGCCACGGCGGGGCGTGTACTTGGCGACTATGGCTACAGCAGCCCCGAGGTTCAGGAGAAAGTGCGCGCCGCCGCAGCAGCGCTGGGCTATCGCCCCAATCGCCTGGCAAAAGGTCTGATCACCGGTAAGACGCAGACTATCGGAGTTGTGGTCGGCGATATCGAAAGCCCATTCTACGCGAGCGTCTTGCGTGGAATAGGGGATGTCGCGCGCCGTGGCGGCTTCGGGGTTATCGTTACGAATAGTGACGAAAATGCCGAACTCGAGCGAGAAGCAGTGCAACTACTGCTGGAAAAGCAGGTCGACGGTTTGATCGTCTCGTCGACCTTCGTGGATGAGCCGGATCATCTTCGTGAGGCAGTCGCGGCCCGCTGTCCAGTGGTGCAGTTCGACCGCATCGTGGCGGGCCTGGAAACCGATTCCGTGGTGGTCGACAACGTGTCTGTAACGCGCAGCAGCATCGCTGCGATGATTGAGGCCGGACACAACCGCATCGGCATTCTGGCCGAACTGGGTCCGGGCCAGCGCGATGATGTCGGCTCGTTTGTGGCGAACGCTGATCTCTCCAGCGCTGATGTTCGCTACCACCATCCAAGCTGGCAACGGCTGTTGGGTTATCTGGAAGCCCATCGTGCCGCAGGTATCGAGCCGGATCTGCAGTTGATCCGCCGCGTGGCGGTCTATTCCAGCGAGGCGGCCCGCAAAGAGGCTCTCGATCTGCTGACGATGCGCAATGCGCCGTCCGCCCTATTCACCGCCGATGGTGTGATGTCGACAGGCGTTCTGGAGGCGACTTCCGCACTGAAGCTTGCGATTCCAGGAGACGTTTCGCTGCTTTGCTTCGACGATCTCGACTGGATGCAGTTCGTGGCCCAAGGTATCACAGCCATCGCGCAGCCAGCGCATTTGATCGGAGCGGCGGCGGCGGAGCTTCTCTTGAAGAGGCTGGCGGAGGTCACCTTACCTTTCGAGCATCGTGTCCTGGCGGCCCGCCTGGTGGAGCGCAATTCGATTGCCGTGCATGTCTAAGGCTGGACGATCTGAAGTCCCCTGAGAGGGGAAGCAGGCCCGTCCCTGACATTCAACCCCTGCCTGCCAACCCTGCCTGCGTTGACCTGAAACGGTCGTAGGTCATTGAGGAAAGCATCGGCAGGTCAGTTGAAACCGCTGACCTGAGCTTGCCCGGCTGTTCTTCACCAACACTGGCGCCCCATCGGGGCTCGTCATTGCCAGCCAGTCGACCCGGACCGTTCACCCGCACCTAGGACGGCTGCTGCGATGGCGAAGCTTGTCGTCTCGGTCGGCCAGGCGCACCAAGCAGGTGTGAAATATATTTCTGTATGTGAATTTTATTGACAGTCGAGCCAACTCCTGCGAATGATCGACTGCTGGGCCTCGGGAGGAGGTTCGGCCTCATCAACCACAAGCGGCGGCACGTAAGTGCCCGACCGCCCAATTGACCAGGCTTCGGCCGAGGGAGGACTCTTGCGCAAATTTTTGAGCATGCTCGCCATTTCGGCAGCCGCCATCACAGTGTTGGGGGCAGGCCACGCCGCTGCCCAGGCCGCTAACCCGTTCAAATGCGAGCCGGGTGAAAAATACGTCATGAACGTCATGGTTTCCGGCGTCGAATATTGGTTCCCGGTCTACGAGATGTTCAAGCAGGCTGGACAGCAGTTCGGCTGCGAGACCGAATATACCGGGACGCCCGAATACGACGTGAACAAGCAGATAGCGACGTTCGACCAGGCGCTGGCTCAGAAGCCGGCTGGCATCCTGGTCCATCCGATGAACTCCGATCCCTTCATCGAGCCAATCAATCGGGCCATTGACCAAGGAACGGCAGTCGTCACATTCGCCGCAGACTCGCCCAACTCCAAACGAGTGTCCTACATCACCTCCGACAACGTCGCCGAAGGCACTTATGCTGCCGATGCAGTCGCCAAGGCGATGGACGGCAAGGGCGAGTACGCGGTTCTCGAAAACCCCGGACAGGACAATCACGACAAGCGCATTGCCGCCTTCATCGCCCGCATGGAAGCCAAATGGCCGGATATGAAACTCGTCGGCCGCGCGGCGTCGAACCAGGATGCAACGAAGGCCTATCAGGCCGTGCTCAGCCTTGCCCAGGCGCATCCCGAACTGGGCGCGGTGTTCATGCCGGAAGCCAACTCGGCAATCGGCGCCGCGCAGGCCGCGAAGGAAGGCGGCGGCAAGATCCGGGTTATGCTGGCCGACGTCAACGCCAAGATCCTCGACATGATCAAGGCCGGCGAAATCTTCGGCTCAGTCAACCCGAACCAGGGCATGCAGGGCTACATGGGGTTCATGCTGCTGTGGCTGGCCAAGCATCCCGAACTGATCGACCCGATGAACGACGCCCGGCGGTCGGGATTCAACGCCATGAGCGTGCCCTTCGTCGACAACGGCTTTTCCATCGTCACCGCGGAAAATGCCGATGATTTCTATTGGGATGCCTACCTGACGCGGCGCGGCACCAAGGGCATCGAGGAATAAGCTCCACCGCCTTTGGGGCTCTTCGGAGAAATGCTCGAACCAGACGGGGCGCTCGCGCCCCGTCAACTGGGCCATTGTCGACAACATCAACGCTGCAGGGGGACGGAGTGACTGCCGCCGCCATTCTTGAAATCCGCGACATCTCGAAATCCTTCGGCGCCATCAAAGCGCTGACCGGGGTCGATTTCACGCTGCAGCGCGGCGAAATTCACGCGCTGTGCGGCGAGAACGGCGCGGGCAAGTCCACGCTGATGAATATCATCGCCGGCATTGTGAAACCCGACGAAGGCGCCATTCGTCTCGAAGGCAAGAACGTCACCATCACATCGCCATCCGCCGCGCAGCGGCTTGGCATAGGCCTCGTCCATCAGGAAATCGCGCTCTGCCAGGATGCCACGGTCGCCGAGAATATCCTCATGGCGGCCGTCAACAATCGGCGCGCGCCGCTGATGAATTTTCGCCGGCTCTACGCCGATGCACAGAAGATAATGGACCTGCTGGCGCCGATCCCGGTCGAGACGCCGGTCGCCGACCTTTCTATTTCCAACCAGCAACTTGTGGAAATCGCCAAGGCGCTGACGCTCGAATGCCGGGTGCTGATGCTCGACGAGCCGACGGCCGCGCTGACCGAGACCGAGGCGCGGCGCCTTTTCGCAATCGTCCGCGATCTCAAGGCGCGCGGAATTTCGATCATCTACATCAGCCATCGCATGGCCGAGATCTTCAGCCTGTGCGACCGCGTCACGGTGTTTCGTGACGGCAGATATGTGGCGACCGATTCTATCGCTTCGGTCACTCCCAATGATGTCGTGCGCAAGATGGTCGGGCGCGAAATCACGCAGCTCTATCCGCAAAAGCTCTCGCCTGAACGGCGTACCGACCGCCCTGTGCTGTCGGTCGAAAATCTCTCCTATCGACAGGGTTCCGCCGGCGTTGGTTTCACGCTTCGAGCAGGCGAAATTCTTGGTATTGGCGGGTTGATTGGCGCCGGTCGCAGCGAGATGGTCCAGACCGTTTGCGGCTTGCGCCCGAAAGTGTCGGGATCGGTCGAACTCAATGGCGAGCCGGTCAGCATCAGGACCTACAGCGATGCGGTGCGCGCAGGCCTGGTCTACCTCTCGGAGGACCGCAAGGCGTCGGGCCTGTTCCTCGACCTGTCGGTTGCATCCAATATCTCCGCGCTCGACCTTCGGAAGCTGACCACGCCGCTTGGGCTGCTCGATCGCCGGGCCGAGGCAAAGCAAGCCACCGACCTGGTCGTGCGCCACGGTGTGCGCATGGGCGGCATCGAGACACAGGTGTCGACGCTTAGCGGTGGCAATCAGCAGAAAGTCGCCATCGCCAGGCTTCTTTCGGTCGGCCCCAAGGTGGTCATTCTGGACGAGCCCACACGCGGGGTCGATGTCGGCGCCAAAGTGGAAATTCATCGCCTGCTTCGCGATCTCGCCGAGCGGGGCGTCGGCGTCATCGTGATTTCATCCGAGCTTCCGGAATTGATCGGGCTCAGCGACCGGGTGCTTGTCATACGCGAAGGCGCCATCGTCGGCGAACTGGGAGCGGACGAATTGACCGAAGAAGCGATCATGCTGCTGGCTTCGGGTCTACGGCAGCAACGATCAAACGCAAGGCAGGTTCAGAATGTCGCTTAGACAGACCGGAGGAACCCTCATGGAGGCTGAGATCAAGGCGAGCGCCCCGGGGCTTGGCGGGCGCAGCTGGCTGCGTCTTGGGTCGATGCGCGAGGCGGGGCTGATCGCAATCATGCTGGCGCTGTGCATCGCCATGACATTCGCTTCGCCGCATTTCCTGACCTGGGGAAATTTCCGCGCCATGCTGATGAGCTTCTCCATTGAAGGGATCGTCGTGGTCGGCATGACGATACTCCTCATTGTCGGCGGCATCGACCTTTCCGTCGGGTCGGTGGTCTGCTTCTCCATGGTCGTGTCAGGCGCTCTCTTCCTGATGGGTCTGGACCCGTGGACCGCGAGCCTCATCGGCATAGGCGCCAGCGCCCTGGTCGGCGCGGCGATGGGCTTTTTCGTGACCGTTATCGGGCTCAATCACTTCATCACATCCTTGGCGGCGATGGTGATCGTGCGCGGTCTCTGCCTTGTCATCACCAAGGGAACCCCGCTGTCGCTGTTCACCCTGCCGCCCGGGTTCAAGGCGATCGGCCAGGGCAGCTTCGGCAATGTGCCTTATGTCATCGTCATCTTTGTGGTGGTCGTGGCCATCTTCGATTTTCTGCTTCGGCGTGCCACGGCCTTCCGCAAGGTCTTCTATACAGGCAGCAACGAGAAGGCGGCCCAATTTTCGGGCATCAAGACCAAGCAGGTCAAATTCTGGGTCACGGTTCTCTGCTCCACCCTCGCGGGCTTTGCCGGCGTCATCTATATGTCACGCTTTGGCGCTGCGACCCCGACCTTCGGCGCTGGCATGGAACTCAACATCATCGCCGCGGCGGTGATTGGCGGAGCATCGCTCAATGGCGGCTCCGGCACCATCTTCGGCGCCATACTGGGCATGGCGCTGCTCTCGGTCGTCACAAGTTCGCTGATCCTGCTCGACGTTTCCGTCTATTGGCAGGACATGATCAAGGGATGCATCCTGCTCGCGGCGGTATCGATCGACCACTTCCTGCACCGCAGGAAATCCTGAGCAGCAGCGCAAGAGTTGAGCATCCATCATGTCACCACCCAATTCGCGGGATGACGTCACGATCGTCCGCCAGATGTATCAGGCGCTAGTGCTTCATTACATGGAAGCCAAGACGCAGGCGGAAATCGCCAAGGAGCTCGGCATCTCGCATGCAACCGTCAACCGCCTCATCAAACGCGGTCATCAACTCGGGCTTGTCGAGATCAAGATCAAGTCGCCGGTCGAGCAACTGGTCGACATCGAGGCGCGACTTGTCGCGATAGGCGGACTCCAAAGGGCCGTCGTCGTCCCCTCCGTATCGGACAATCCGCAGACTGCGCTTCAGCGTGTCGGTGAGGCCGCAGCCAGGCTGGTGCTCGAGACGATCAAGGACGGCGACACGATTTCCATTACCGGGGGCAAGGGGGTGAGTGCCGTCGTCGCCGGCCTCAAGCCGAGCCGCAGCTACGACGTCGAGGTTATTCCGGCGACCGGCCTGGTCCAGGGCAAGCATTACACCGACGTCAATCATGTCGCGTCGCTGATGGCCGACAAGCTCGGCGGCCGCGCTTATCAGATTCACGCGCCGCTGTTTGCCGACAGCCCGGCCCAACGTGACATGCTGATGGGCGTCCGGGCGGTTTCGGATGTCTTCAACAAGGCGCGCGAAGCAACGCTTGCGGTCGTCGGCATCGGCTCCATCCTGGCTGACGATTCGAGCTACTACGATCTGCACCCGTCCTCGAGCGCCGACCGGCTGGCCATCGAGCGCTCGGGGGCGGCGGGCGAGCTGCTCGCCCATCTCATAGACGGCGACGGCAAGCTCGCGGACTACAGCCTCAACCGCTCACTGGTCTCGCTGACGCTCGAGGAATTCGCGACCATTCCGCAGTCGATCGGGGTCGCCAGCGGCGCCAGCAAGGTGGTCCCGATCCTCAGTGCCATGCGCGGCTCTCACCTCGATACTCTCGTCACCGACGAAACCACCGGCTTGAAGATCCTCGAGCTTGCCGAAGGAAATGCAGCATGAATTCTCGACAAATCACCCGCTCAATCGGCAAGTCCGGCGTTGTCGCTTCGGCGGTGGGACTCGGCACCTGGGCCATCGGCGGCTGGATGTGGGGTGGCACGGATGAAGCAGAATCGATCGCTGCCATCCACGCGTCCATAGATGCCGGCGTCTCGCTGATCGACACCGCGCCGGCTTACGGTCTCGGCCGCAGCGAAGAGATCGTCGGCAAGGCGATCAAGGGCCGACGAGACCGCGCGGTCATCGCCAGCAAATGTGGCCTGAACTGGCATTCGAAAAAGGGCAACCACTTCTTCGATCAGGATGGAACGCCGGTGAACCGATATCTGGGCGCCGACGGCATCGCTTATGAAGTGGAACAGAGCCTGCGGCGGCTCGGCACCGACTATATCGATCTCTACATCACCCACTGGCAGGACCCGACGACACCCATTGCCGAAACAATGGAAGCGCTCGAACGCCTCAAATCCGCTGGCAAGATCCGCGCCATCGGCGCCAGCAATCTCAATGCTGCCGAGCTGCAGCAGTATGTCGCCGCTGGCCAGCTCGACGCGATCCAGGAAAGATATTCGATGCTGGATCGCGAGATCGAGCAGACATTGCTGCCGATCGCGCGCCAGCATCAAGTTGCTGCGCTCAGTTACTCGTCGCTTGCACTCGGTCTGCTCTCAGGCGCCATCGATCCGGCGCGTGAGTTCAGCGGCGACGACCAGCGCAAAGACAATCCGCGCTTCTCTCAGGGTAACCGACGCAAGGTAGCCGCGTTGAAACATGCCCTGACCCCGGTCGCTGAGATCCACCAGGCAACCATGGCGCAGATCGTCATCGCCTGGACGCTGGCGCAGCCCGGCATCACCTTCGCATTGTGTGGAGCGCGAAACGCGACGCAGGCGCTCGACAACGCCAGGGCAGGGGAGATTTTACTGAGCGCCGCGGAACTGGGGGCCATTGATGCGGCGGTGGCCGGGCATCTCGTAGCGATAGATGCGTGATCGAAAGCGCGTCCTGAAATGAATCGCATCCAGACGATCGCCGGCTTGCGCGAGAACCCCGATATTGACGTCCTCGTCATAGGCGGCGGCATCAACGGCATCAGCGTGTTTCGCGAACTCGCTTTGCAGGGCATCGATGTGCTGCTCGCCGAAAAGGGCGATTATTGTGGCGGCGCCAGCGCAGCCCTCTCGCGCATGGTTCATGGCGGCTTGCGCTATCTTGAAAACGGCGAGTTCAAACTGGTCCGCGAATCTCTGCTCGAACGCGATCGGCTATTGAAGAACGCGCCGCATTACGTTGCGCCACTGCCAACCACAGTGCCTATCTTCGACCTGTTCTCAGGCATAGCAAATGGCGCATTCCGCTTCCTTGGGCTAAGCCGTCGTCCGGGTCGGCGCGGCGCATTGGTCATCAAGACCGGCCTGGCGATGTATGATTTCTTCACCGCCGCACGGCGTATCGTCCCGACGCACAAGTTCAGGAGCCGCGCTGAAACACTCAAGGTCTGGCCCGCAATCAATCCTGCTATCCGCAATTCGGCGACATACTATGACGCCTGGGTCAGCCATCCCGAGCGGCTGGGTACCGAGATGCTGCGCGACACGATGAACGAAAAGCCATCGGCTCGAGCGCTCAACTATGCACGCGTATCGCTCGGTGACGCGGGCCTTGCGCTTAACGACGGACTGTCTGGCGAAACGCTCGCCGTGAAGCCGCGACTCGTAGTCAACGCCACAGGCGGCTGGATCGACCTGACCAATTCGGCTATCGGAGCCGTTGCGCCGAAGCTCATGGGCGGCACCAAAGGTTCGCATCTGATCGTCGATAATCGCGAGCTTCACGACGCGCTCGACGGCCACATGATCTATTACGAGAACGAGGACGGCCGGATCTGCATTCTGTTCCCCTATCTCGGCAATGTGCTGGTCGGCTCGACGGATATCCGTGTCGACGATCCCGACCAGGCGCGCTGCGAGGACGACGAGCGGCAATACATCCGGCAGTCCGTGTCCTTCGTGTTTCCCGGGATCGAGATCGCTGATTCCGACATCGTCTTTCAGTTCACCGGGGTGAGGCCGCTACCGATAAGCCAGGACAGTTTTACCGGGCGCATTCCCCGCGATCATTTCTGCGAGCTCATCGAGGGCGCCGGTATTGTGGCGCCGACGCTGTGCATGATCGGCGGGAAATGGACAACCTTCCGGTCGTTCGGCGAACTGGCAGCGGATATCGTGCTCGAGCGATTGTGCCGACAGCGCATCGTCGGCACCGAAAACATGCCGATCGGCGGCGGCCGGCATTTTCCCACTGCTCCCGAAAAATGGTGCGCAGAACGCGCGGCGGCGCATGGCCTGTCGCTTGACCGCATGCGCAGCCTCTTCGAGCGCTACGGCACCGTGGCGGATGCCGTCGCCGCCTATTTGGCAACGGGACAGGACGAGCTCTTGCCTGGCAGCGACTACTCGGCCCGGGAAATTCGGTATCTCATCGCTAATGAATATGTCGAACAGCTGGAGGACCTGCTGCTTCGCCGCACCACAATCGCCATCACCGGCGCTCTCTCTTGCGGCCTTCTCGATGCGGTTCTCGATATTCTCGCTGTCGAAAAGAGCTGGGACGCTGCGCGCAAGGCGTTCGAGCGCACCGATTTCCTCGCCCTGCTGCAGCGCCAGCACGGCGTCGATCTCGACCAGCTATCGCAAAAAGACCAAGGAAGGAGGGCCGAATGCGCATCAACAAGAAAGTCCGCATGAACCGGCTGTTCGGCGGGGCGCGCTGTCTCGACGTCGCAATCGACCATGGCGTATGCAACGAGCCGTCGTTCCTGGAAGGGCTCGAGGATATGGCCGGCGTCGTCGCCCAGCTGGTCGCCGCGGGACCGGACGCCATTCAGATGAATTATGGCCAGGCCGATCTGCTGCAGTCCCTGCCTGGCAAGGACAAGCCGGCATTGGTCATGCGCATAGACATGGGCAATCCCTATAACAAAACCCGCCACCGCTCGATGTGGGCCATCCTGCAGAACGAAGCCGAGCCGCTGATCGGCGCGCTTGAGATGGACGCGGCCTGCGTGGTCGTCAATCTATTCATGCTGCCCGACGAGCCGGACCTGTTTCGGCAATGCGTCCACAACATTGCCCGGGTTCGCGCCGACTGTGAAAGATATGGCTTGCCGCTGATGATCGAGCCGCTGGCAATGCTGCCCAATTCGGAGCGCGGAGGCTACATGGTCGACGGCGACCCCGAAAAGATCGTCACCCTGACCCGGCTGGCCAGCGAGATGGGCGCCGACATCATCAAGGCGGATCCGACCACCGATCCGAACGACTTCCACCGGGTCGTGGCGGCGGCACGCTGTCCTGTCCTTGTGCGCGGTGGGGGCAGGGAGGATTTGCGCGCCGTCTTCGACAAGTCGGCGGCGCTGATGGCACAAGGCGCGGCAGGCATGGTCTATGGCCGCAACATATACCAGCATTCCAACCCTCGCGCCGTCGTGAGGGGACTGATGGCGATCATCCATGAGAATGCCGATGGTGCGGCGGCCTGGGAGCTCTACCAGCAAGAATAATCTTTGCAGCTTTGGGAGGAGCCTCAATGCAGCGATACATTCTTGGTCTCGATGCGGGCAACACCGTCATCAAGGCCATCATCTTCGACACCGCAGGTCGCGAACTGGCACTTGCCGCTCGCGACGGCCGTTCCTGCATGCCAAAGCCCGGGCATGTCGAACGGGACCTCGGCGAATTGTGGCGCAACGCCGTCGAGGTCATCCGCCAGTGCCTCGACCAATCGGGCATCGACCCCCGCGACATCGCGGTGATCGGCTGCGCCGGCCACGGCAACGGACTCTACGCGCTTGACCGCGGCGGCGACCCGCTGCTCGGCATCCAGTCGCTCGACACGCGCGGCGTCGGCATCGTCAGCGAATGGGCGGACGCAGGCGTTGGCGACCGGACCTATGTCCACTGCCTGCAACGGCCCTGGGCGGCGCAGACGCCGACTCTGCTGGCGTGGCTCAGGCGCCATGACCCGGCGCTCTTTGCCCGAATAGGCACCGTCTTCCTGTGCAAGGATTTTATCGTCAACCGCCTCACCGGCGCGCGCTCGACCGAGACCTCGGATATGTCGGGCTGCGGGCTTTTGCACATGCCCGGCCGACGCTACGAGCCTGAGTTGCTGGCCGCCTACGGTCTCGACGATTGCATGGAACTGCTGCCGGACGTGCTGGAGGCTTCCGACATCGCCGGCCATATCACGCGCGATGTCGCCGCTGCCACCGGCCTTCGGGCGGGCACGCCTGTGGTGGCCGGCCTGTTCGACGTCGTCGCCAGCGCCATCGGTTCGGGCGTCACCAGCACCGGCGCCGCCTCGATCATTGCCGGCACCTGGAGCATCAACCAGGTTATCACCCAGGAACCGATCCGCGACCCGTCGATCTTCATGCTGTCGACGTTCGATCCGGTGCGCTACCTCGCCATCGAATCGAGCGCCACTTCGGCCGCAAATCTCGAGTGGATCGTGCGTGAGTTCTTCGAGCATGCGCCGCCGGCAGGCGCATCGCCATTCGAGATCTGCAGCGATCTTGTTGCTTCCGTCGATCCCGCGGGAGACATGCCGATCTATCACCCATTCCTTTACGGCTCGCAGAAGAACGGCAAGGCGCGTGCCGGTTTCTACGGCATCGCCGGCTGGCACACGCGGGCGCATATGCTGCGCGCACTGTTCGAGGGCGTCGTCTTCGAGCACCGCCGCCATGTCGAGACGCTGCGCCGAGCGGGAGCCATTGTCAGCCAGGCGGTTCTTTCGGGTGGCGGCTCGCGCAGCGCCGTCTGGCCGCAGATATTCGCGGATGTGCTTGATGTGCCGGTGACCGTGGCGCGCAGCCGCGAGACAGGTGCGCTGGGAGCTGCAATTGCAGCCGGGACAGGCGTCGGCATGTTTGCCGACTTCTCTGCGGGCGCCGCCGCGATGACCGCGCCCCAGCGCTGCTACCAGCCCAACAGCGCGATCGCACCGGTCTATGAGCGGCGTTATCGTCTCTATGGCGAGATCAACCAGGCCATGGGCCCGCTATGGGACAGGATGGCAAACGAACGGACGTCCAATTGACACAGAACGCTGCCGATTTTGGACACTACGACTTCATCATTGTCGGCGCGGGTTCAGCCGGCTGCGTGCTGGCCAACAGGCTGTCGGCCAATCCAGGCATGCGCGTGCTGCTACTGGAAGCCGGCGGCAGCGACCGCTACCACTGGGTCAACATTCCCATCGGCTATCTCTATTGCATGGGCAACCCGCGCACCGATTGGCTGATGAAGACCGAGCCTGAGGCCGGGCTGAACGGTCGTGCGCTCAACTATCCGCGCGGCAAGCTTCTGGGCGGCTGCTCGTCGATCAACGGCATGATCTATATGCGCGGCCAGGCGGCCGACTATGATGGCTGGCGGCAAGCCGGAAATCCTGGTTGGGGCTGGGATGACGTGCTTCCGTATTTCCGCAAGTCCGAGGACCATTTTGGTGGCGCCGACGACCTTCACGGCGCCGGTGGCGAATGGCGCGTCGAGCGCCAGCGCCTGTCGTGGTCAATCCTGGATGCCTTCCGCGATGCTGCCGAGGAACTCGGCATCCCCCGGACCGAGGACTTCAACGGCGGGACCAACGAAGGGTCGGGCTATTTCGAGGTCAACCAGAAGAAGGGCGTGCGCTGGAATACCTCGAAGGCGTTCCTGCGCAGCGTGCTGCGGCGGCCGAATTTGCGCGTCGTCACCGGCGCCGAGACCGAGACGCTGGATTTCGACGGAGCTTGCGTCACCGGCGTTGTCTTCCGCATGGGCGGCCAGCTGCATCGCGCACGGGCAGGCGAGACGATCCTTGCCGCCGGCGCGATCAATTCGCCGAAGCTGCTCGAGCTTTCCGGCGTCGGCCGACCTGCCGTGCTTGGCGCAGCAGGAATCCCGGTTCGCCACGCGCTGGAAGGCGTCGGCGAGAACTTGCAGGATCATTTGCAAATCCGCACAGTCTTCAAGGTCGCCAACGCCTCGACGCTAAACCAGCGCTACCACAATCTGTTCAGCCGTGCGGCCATGGGCGTCGAATACGCTATCCGTCGCAGCGGACCGCTGTCGATGGCGCCGAGCCAGCTCGGTATCTTCGCCAGAAGCGACCCACGCCTGGAGACGCCCGATCTCGAATACCATGTCCAGCCGTTGAGCACTGACCGGCTGGGCGAGCCGCTGCATCGCTTCCCCGCGGTCACGGTTTCGGTCTGCAATCTCAGACCGGAAAGCCGCGGCACCGTCCACATGGAGGCGTCCGATCCGCAGGCGGCTCCGAAGATCCGGCCGAACTATTTGTCTACCGAGGGAGACAGGACCGTGGCTGTAGCATCGCTCCGCCACGTCCGCCGCTTGATGAAGGCGCGCGCCATTGCCCGTTTCGCGCCTGAGGAAATGCTGCCCGGTGCACACTATGAAAGCGACGAAGATCTCGTCCGCAAGGCCGGCGATATCGGCACGACGATTTTCCACCCGGTCGGCACCTGCAAGATGGGCGCAGGCTCGACGGCAGTGGTCGATGGCCGGCTGCGGGTGCACGGCATTTCTCGCCTGCGCGTCGTCGACGCTTCGATCATGCCGACGATTGTTTCCGGCAACACCAACTCTCCAGTGGTCATGATCGCGGAGAAGGCATCGGAAATGATCTTGCAGGACGCCAACCAGGAGAAATAGTTCGCGGTGGCGCATCTGAGCTGACGCAGACCGGCAGCTATTGCCTGTCGTGCCGTCGCCCCGCTCCATGCAACGCCGAGGCGTTTACTGCGGCCTTGTCGCGCAGATCGCGAAGCGGTGTTGAGTGGCGCGTTCGAGCGCCTTTGGCCAACTCATCTGTCGAGCCTGAGCGCGATGGATCTCGCCCAGTTTCCAGTCGACGACCGGCTGCTCGAACCCGGCTTCGGCCAGCAAGCGAACTATCTCTTCCGCCCGTGCGCCGCCTGAGAAATAGACACCGGCAAGAACGTCCTGGTGACGTCTGGCCATGGCGGCGCCGTCATTGTCCGAGACCCGGGACGTGCCGGCCGTGAGCTTCTCCCAAACCTCCCGCAAGCGCGTCGCCCAGTTGCGGCTGACAAAATCGCCGTCGATGACCAGCAGCCTGCCGCCGGGCTTCAGCAGCGAGAACCATTCGGCAAAGGCCGCCTTCGGATCCAGCAGCGTCCAGACCAGGTGGCGGGTGACGATGACATCGTAGCTCGCCCTGTCCTCGAGCGTCCGTTCGGCATCCCTCATGATGAAGCGGATATCGGCGGAGCGTTCTTGTGCCTTCGCGCGCGCCTTGGCGAGCATGGCTTCCGACCAGTCGAGGCCTGTCACCACAAAGCCCAGATCGTGCATCAGATGCGAAATGACGCCTGTCCCGCAGGCGAGATCCAGAGACGCCCGCCCGGCGCCCGGGCCAATGTGCCTGGTTATGAGCGCATGCCAGGCGGCGCGCTCCTGCTCGGAAAAAATCTCGTGGCCGACCTGCAGGTCGAACGTCTCGGCGCGGTCTGACCAATAGTCCCGAATTTCGTCGCGCCGCGAATAGTTTGCGTGAGCCGTCATTGCCCGAAACGCTCTCCCCTAAAGCGGTACATTGGAATTGCTCTAAAAGATAATTCTTGATTATACAATTCATGTTTTCTAAAGCCGGGCCGGTAAACTGAATTGCGAGAGCCCAATGATCTTGAAGTCGATATTCGCGGCCGCGGTCGCCCTCGCGGCCTCCATACCGTTAACCCACGGCGCGCGCGCCGAAACCGTCACCGACATTGCCGGCCGCAAGGTCGAGGTGAAGACGCCGGTCGAGAACGTCATTCTCGGCGAAGGCCGGCAGATCTACCTGATCGCCGCGCTCGATACCGACAACCCCTTCAAGCGCATTGTTGGCTGGCGCGAGGATTTCTCCCAGGCCGATCCCGACAATTACGCCGTCTATCTGGAAAAATTCCCGTCGATGGCGGCGATACCGACCTTCGGCGGTTTCAAGGACGGCACCTTCGACATCGAGCAGGCCATTGCGCTTGACCCGGACGTGATGATCATGAACATCGAGTCCAAGCAGGCAACCGAGGACGCGCAATATATCGAGAAGCTCGCCGCCGTCGGCATTCCGGTGGTCTATGTCGATTTCCGCGAGCAACCCTTCACCAACACCGAGCCGAGCATGCGCCTGATCGGCAAGCTGCTTGGCCAGGAACAGCGGGCCGAAGCGTTCATCGCCTACCGCGCGGCTCAGATCGCGCGCGTCACCGATGTGATCGCAGAGAAGGATCCAAAGCGCCCGACCGTGTTCATCGATCGCGCCGGGGGCTATTCCGATGATTGCTGCATGAGCTTCGGCAACGACAATTTTGGCAAGTTCGTCGACATGGCCGGCGGGGCCAATATCGCGGCCGGCCTGATCCCGGGCACGTTTGGCGCGCTCAATCCCGAACAGATCATCGCCAGCGATCCCGACCAGGTGATTGTGACGGGCGGCAATTGGGAGGCCTATGTGCCGGGCGGCAAATGGGTCGGCGTCGGTCCCGGCGCCGACGAAGCGGCGGCACTGAAGAAACTCAAGGGCCTGACCGAGCGGCCCGCGCTAACCGGCATCAAGGCGGTGGAGAACGGGCAGGTCCACGCCATCTGGCACCAGTTCTACAACAGCCCCTATCAGTTCGTCGCCATACAGCAGATGGCCAAATGGCTGCACCCCGACCTGTTCACCGATCTCGACGCCGAGGCCACCTTCAAGGAGTTGCACGAGAAGTTCCTGCCGGTCGGGTACAGGCCCGGCCATTGGGTCTCGCTCTCCGATGAGCAGTGAACCGGCCGCACTGTCAGCCAAACACGGGCGCGGGCTCTACCGCGCCCTTGTTCTGCGCAAGCAGCTGATCTTGGCGGGGCTCGCCGTGGCGCTGCTCCTGAGCCTCTGCATCGACCTCGCGCTCGGACCCGCAAGCTATAGCCTCGACCAGGTGGTGCTCGCCCTGGTTTCTCCCGGCAGCGTGCCGCTTCAGGTGCGCGTCGTGTTGTGGGACATCCGGCTTCCCATCGCGCTGATGGCAGTGGTCGTCGGCGCAGCACTGTCGGTCGCCGGTGCGCAGATGCAGACGATCCTCAACAATCCGCTCGCCAGCCCGTTCACGCTCGGCATTTCGGCGGCGGCCAGCTTTGGCGCAGCGCTCGCGCTCGCCTTCGGCGTCGCGCTGATCCCGGCCGCGATCGAATATATCGTGCCGCTCAACGCCTTCGTGGTGGCGATGCTGACCGCGCTCGCCATCCACCTGCTCAGTCTCAAGCGCGGCGTGACGGTCGAAACCATCGTGCTTCTCGGCATCGCGCTCGTATTCACCTTCAATGCGCTGGTGTCGCTCGTCCAGTATCTTTCCTCCGAGCAGGCGCTCGCCGCGGTCGTGTTCTGGACGATGGGAAGCCTCACCAAAGCCACATGGCCCAAGCTCATCATCACCAGCCTCATCCTTCTCGCAACACTTCCGATATTCGTGCGCCGCGCCTGGGCGCTGACGGCGCTGCGGCTGGGCGAAGACAAGGCCGCGAGCTTTGGCGTCAAGGTCGCACGCCTTAGGCTCGAAACCATGATGATGGTGAGCCTCCTTGCTGCCATTCCCGTCGCCTTCGTCGGCACGATCGGCTTCATCGGGCTCGTCGGTCCGCACATCGCCCGCATGCTGATCGGAGAAGATCAGCGCTTCTTCCTGCCCGCCTCGGCGCTTTCGGGGGCGCTCATCCTTTCGGCGAGTTCAGTTGCCAGCAAGTCGCTCGTTCCAGGCACGATCTTCCCGATCGGCATCGTCACCTCGCTTATCGGCATTCCCTTCTTCATCTCGCTGATCCTCTCGAATGTGAGGCGCTCATGGTAACGATCAGGCTCGATGGCCTCGGAGCCTTCCACGGGGCGCGGCTCGTCCTTTCGGATGTTTCAACTCCCATTTTCCGGGGTGGCGAGGTTGTCGCCGTGATCGGGCCCAACGCAGCGGGCAAGTCGACGCTGTTCAAGCGCATCGCAGGACTTCTGAAGGGCCCGGGACGCGTCTGCCTCGAGGGAGCGCTGAAGGGACCGGACGGCATCTGCTATATGCCGCAGGATACGGCAGCCAACGCGGTGCTGACCGTCTATGAATCGATCCTGCTCGCCCGCAAGCAGGGCTCGGCCTGGTCGGTCAGCGACGGCGACCTCGCACTCATAGACGGCATCCTGGCCGCGCTCAGCATCTCGGATCTTGCCTTTCGCAACGTCGGAGAATTGAGCGGCGGGCAAAGGCAGGTGGTAAGCATTGCCCAGACCCTGGCTCGCGAACCTGAAATCCTGCTGATGGACGAGCCGACGTCCGCGCTTGACTTGCACCGGCAGGTCGAGGTGCTGAGCTTCATGCGCGGGCTTGCGCGCAAGCACGGGATTGCGGTGCTGATCGCAATTCACGACCTCAATCAGGCCCTGCGCTTCGCTGACAAATGCATCGTCATCGCCGAGGGGCGGATGGTCGCCTGCGGCACGCCGGAAGAGGTCGTTACGCCGGCGCTTTTGCGTGATGTGTACCGCGTCGAGGCGAGAATCGAGCGCTGCTCGCGGGGCATCGGTCATGTCATGGTGGACGGCGTCGCGGCCGAAACGGCAGCGGCTGCATCGATAGCAGCTTAGGCAGCTGCGGTCGAAAGCCAAAACGATAGAAGATAGATTAAAGTTCTGGCGTAAATGTTTGAATAAAAAACATTTTCTATCGCTATTGCGGCTACTTGGGCTACGAATGGAGGCATTCACTCACGACCGCTGCCTTGGGTAGACAGAGGTCATGAAAACGCGCGATAAGGTTAGCCTGCGCTAGATTTAGAGATGGCTGGGGCACCAGAAGATGGCACGCCGAATGTGCAACGCAATGCTTGGCTTCGCGGCGCTTGCCATAACCGCGTGCCAATCGGCTCCTGAAACGCCGCGACCCACTCTCGAACCTGCGTTAGAACCTGGACCCATTCCTGCCCAAACCGCCTCGGATCCTGCCGCTGTTCCTTCCGGCTCGGCAATTATTGATCAATCCGTGGCGGTCACTCCGCCTGCCAAGACCGTCCCGACAAAATATGCTGCTTTTTCGGGTCTATGGGCTGGACGATTGGATGGGATGTATGACGCCAAACTTGCTGTTCAGACGATTTCTTCCAATGGCAAGGTGACGGTCACCTATGCGTGGGGAACTCTGGGCGACAACCATCCAGGAGAGGCCGCCGGCACTGGAAAAATTGTGGGGACTACGTTGAAGCTTGAGCGCCTACCGAATGGCGCAGACGTCAGTTTTGTCATGCGGCCCGACAGAACCCTGGCCGGAACCGTCAGGCTTGCCGGCCAGACCTACACGGGCGCGTTCCTCAAGCAGTGATCAAAAGGACATGCCCGGAAGGCTATGTTGCTGTTGCCCGATCAACCCGCGTCGTTCGTCCAGAGGGCGCCGACTCCTGATCGAGAGATGACCGCAGGCGGTTGGATTCGACGCGCGCTTGATCGCCGGTCTAGCTGCTGTTTGCGCTGACCGCGTCACCAGGCACCTTTGTGCGGGGCTGTATGCGCGCCGCGGCAGGCGCGAACACCGAAATCGCCTTCGGGTGGACCTTGAAATGCGCCGGGGTCGAGGTCACGATCTCACCGTCAGTGTTCACCGGCATCGGCCTTTTCGTCTCGATGTCGAACTCGACACATCTGGCCGTGCGAACCTCGCTCCAGGCGCCGTGCGTGCCGGAGCGGAACGAGCGCAACAAGAGCGCCATTTTCCAGAGATTCGTCATTTCCAGGCTGTACAGGTCGAGATGGCCGTCATCGATCTCCGCGGTCTCCTCAACGACGTTGCCGCCGCCATAGTGGCGGCCGTTGCCGACCGCTATCTGGTAGGTCTCGACTTCGGTCGTTGCGCCCTTTTCGGTAATCCTTGCTTCGAAGTGGCGGGCCTTGGTCAACACTTTCATGGCCGCCAAGGCATAGCCAAACCTGCCGAAACGCTTCTTCAGCGCCGGATCCAGCCCCTGGGCAAGATCGGTGCTGAGGCCGATGCTCGCGACGTTGAAGAAAGCGTGACCATTGACGGTCCCGATATCGATCAGACGTCTTCCGCCCTCTACTATCACGTCGGCCGCCTTCCCAAGATCCAACGGAATTTCGAGGGTGCGCGCCAGATCGTTCGCCGTCCCCATCGGAATGATGCCCATCGGCAGCCCGCTTTCCATAACCGCGACCGCCGCCGAGGACACCGAGCCATCGCCGCCGCACACGATCACAAGATCGGCCCTATGGCGAAGGCGCACGATGTCGCGTGCTATTTCGGGCAGCGCCTCAAATGTCTCGACGCTGACGCGGAGCCCTCCGGCTTCCAGCCGCTCGACGACCGGTGCGATGGATTCCTGCCCGCGTCGTGCCTTTGGATTGATGAGTAGAAGCGCGCGTCTGTTCGTGATGTCATTCATGCGGCGTAGATAGGGTGCGTGCCTGCGGATTGCGACGTCGACAGGCGCGCCTGGGAAAACAAGTCACAAAATCACGGCTTTGGCAGCCGTTTGCGGAGGTTGAAATTCGGTCGACAAGGTAATACCTTGTGGAAAATTGGTATTACCAAGGTGCAAGATGACCAGCACAGTCACAGCCAAAGGACAGGTGACCATCCCGAAGCCGGTCCGGGACCTGCTCGGAATCGTTCCGGGCAGCAAGGTTGATTTCCGCCGCACCGATGACGGCAATGTGGTGATTGTGCGTAGTGACAAGAAGCAGCCCGCGAGCCGCTTCGCGAAATTGCGCGGCCATGCCGGCAAGGGACTCGACACCGACGCGATCATGGCACTGACGCGTGGCGACGCGTGACGCTGGTCGACACCAACGTTTTGCTCGATCTTGTCACGGACGATGCGAACTGGGCGGATTGGTCGATCGCCCGGCTTGAGGCGGCAAGCCTCAACGGGCCGTTGTTGATCAACGATGCGGTCTATGCCGAACTTGCCGTCCGCTATGACCGCATCGAGAGTATCGACGCGTTCCTTGACGAAGCCGGTCTCCAAATGGCTCCGATGCCCCGGGCAGCACTGTTCCTCGCCGGAAAGGTCTTTACGCAGTATCGCAAATCGGGCGGATCGCGCACTGGTGTGCTGCCTGACTTCTTCATTGGCGCCCATGCGGCCGTCGATGGACTGCCGCTGCTCACCCGCGACGTCGGCCGCTACCGCACCTATTTTCCATCGCTGAAACTGATCGCACCGGGCGCCTGAACAGCCCGCCAGCCGAGAAACACGGTTTGGCGGCAGGGCAGAGGCCTTCTTGCATCGGTCCGGTCTGCTATATCGGTTGCACAGGGCGGATCTGCCGGTCGCCAGATATAGTTCTGTCTTTGCGACGGGCGGGCCCGGATCCGTGCCGCACGAGCGCTGGTCCGATCAGCGGCCGTGCTCCTTATCGACGACATCGATGTCTGCAACGACCGGGACTTGCTTGCGGCCGTTCTGGCACACGCGCGTGCCGCGCAAACGACAGTGATCGTCTCGAGCGAAGCAGCTGCATGGAATTCGATGATACCTGGCGTCTCGATTGCGCGTGATCGAGAGATCGCCCTTGCGCCGCTGCATGTCTTGTTGCAACTATAAATAGTCGCGACTTACATCGATCCACAATATGGATCGCATTCTAGCCGCAAGTCGCTGATATACAACCGATTGCATGGCAAAAATCGGTTATGCGAAATATCTGGTCCATGATATAGACCAATATGCAAAAATCTGGAACGAGCGGGAGGAGATCGCTTTGTTCCGATTTCGGCGTGAGCGTTTCAGGCAGGCGTTGTTGCCTGGTCCGAGTGGAGGAGCTTGAAGCATGGCAGCCGCCAGCAACAACACGATGATCGTCGACACGCCGGCCGAGGTGCTGGATGCGCGGCCAGGGTCGCGGCTGATGTGGCCGGTCGAGGCGGTGGCATCGATACTGCTCGTCTTCGTCATCGGTCTGCTGCTCGCCGGCGTCATCTCGCGCTACGTGCTATCGTTGCCGATCGTCTGGATCGATGAGGCCGCTTCCATCTCCTTTCTCTGGCTCGCCATGCTCGGCTCGGCGATCGCCATCGACCGCAACGAGCATCTGCGTCTTACCATCTTCCTCAACCTGATCCCCGAGCGCGGCCGCGACTTCGTGGACGCCCTCGCTTTGCTCGTGGTGGCGACGGTGCTGCTCGCGCTGATCGTGCCGGCGAGCCAGTATGTACAGGAAGAGTGGTACGTCACCTCGGCGGCGCTCAACATTCCGATGAGCTTCCGCGCCTCGGCAATTGTCGCCGGGCTGGCATTGATGTCGGTTATCGCCGTGGGCCACGCGATCCGCGCAGCGACGCTCGCCAACCTGGCCGCCGCTGTCGCGGTGATTGCTGCACTGGCCGTGTTCGGCTGGCTGCTTTCGCCATTGTTCCTCACGCTCGGTTACGCCAACATCGTCATCTTTCTCGTCGGCGTGGTGGCGGTCTGCCTTCTGCTCGGCGTGCCGATCGCTTTCTGTTTCGGCGTCGGCACGATCGCCTTCATCGCCTTCAGCACGCACGTGCCGATGATCGTGCTTGTCGGCCGCATCGACGAGGGGATGTCGAGCCTCATCCTGCTGTCGGTGCCGATCTTCGTTCTGCTCGGCTGTGTGCTCGACGCGACAGGCATGGGCAAGGCGATCGTCGAATTCATGGCGTCGCTGCTCGGCCATGTGAAGGCCGGCATGTCTTACGTGCTGCTGGGCTCGATGTTCCTCGTCTCGGGCATTTCCGGTTCGAAGGTTTCCGACATGGCGACTGTCGCTCCGGCACTTTTTCCCGAAATGAAGCGGCGCGGCCACAAGCCCAAGGAGATGATCGCGTTGCTCGCAACCGGCGCTGCGATGGCCGATACGGTGCCGCCATCGATCGTGCTGATTGTGCTCGGCTCGGTCGCCGGCGTTTCGATCGCCGCGCTTTTCACCAGCGGCTTCGTCATCGCCGTGGTTCTGTTGCTCGTCCTTGCGGTGCTCGCGCGCTGGAAGGCTTCGGGCGAGAGCATGGAAGGCGTCCATCGCGCTCCGTTCTCGCTTGTCTGGAAGACGCTGCTCGTCTCCGCCCCCGCGCTGGTGCTCCCCTTCCTGATCCGCGGCGCCGTCGGCGGCGGCGTCGCCACCGCCACCGAGGTTTCCACAATCGCCGTGCTCTATGCGCTGGTCATCGGCGCATTGTTTTATGGCGGCATCGGCGCGAAGAAATTCTACGCCATGCTGGTCGAGACGGCGGCGCTGTCTGGCGCCATCCTGCTCATCCTCGGCACCGCCTCAGCAATGGCCTGGGCGCTGACGCAAACCGGCTTCGCCAACCAGCTGGCCATCTACATGACCGACCTGCCGGGAGGCTGGTTCTCCTTCATGCTCGTCACCATCGCCGTCTTCATGGTTCTCGGCTGCGTCCTTGAAGGTCTGCCAGCGATCGTTCTGATGGCGCCGATCATGTTTCCGATCGCCGCTCGGCTGGGCATCAACGACGTGCACTATTCGATGGTCGTCGTGACGGCGATGAATATCGGTCTTATGGCCCCGCCTATCGGCATCGGCTTCTACATCGCCTGCAAGATCGGCGACGTCTCGCCCGACGAGGCCATGAGCGCCATCTGGCCCTACCTCGGTGCGTTGCTTGCCGGCCTGTTGCTGATCGCCGCCGTCCCGGCGCTGTCGGTAGCCTATCTCTAGCCACTCGGATTCAACCAGGAGGAAACACGATGACCATCACCCGCCGAAGCTTGATGATTGGCGCAGCCGCATCCATCCCGCTCGTCAGCACCATCCGCTACGCCGGGGCGCAGGCGGCGGAGTTCAACTACAAATACGCCAACAACCTGCCGCTCACCCACCCGATGAACCTGCGCGCGCAGGAAGCCGTCGAGAAAATCCGCGAGGAGACCGGCGGCCGCGTTGCCATCCAGATATTCCCCAGCAACCAACTCGGCGCCGACACCGACATGCTGAGCCAGGTTCGCTCGGGCGGCGTCGAATTCTTCACCCTGTCGCCGCTGATCCTTTCCACGCTCGTCGCCAATGCCTCGATCAGCGGCATCGGCTTTGCCTTCTCGGACTACGACGCGGTGTGGGCGGCGATGGATGGCGACGTCGGCAAATATGTACGCGGCGAGATCGAGAAATCGAACCTGGTCGTCATGGAGAAGATCTGGGACAACGGCTTCCGCCAGATCACCAGTTCCGTCGGCCCGATCGAGACGCCCGCGAACCTCGAAGGCTTCAAGATTCGCGTCCCGGTCAGCCCGCTCTGGACCTCGATGTTCACCGCCTTCAAGTCGGCGCCGGCCAGCATCAACTTCGCCGAAGTGTATTCGGCGCTGCAGACGAAGATTGTCGACGGGCAGGAAAACCCGTTCGCCATCATCTCGACGGCCAAGCTCTACGAGGTGCAGCAGTTCTGCTCGGTCACCAACCACATGTGGGACGGCTTCTGGTTCCTCGCCAACAAGCGGGCTTGGGAGGCGATGCCGCAAGACGTGCGCGAGATCGTCGCCAGGAACCTCAACGAGGCCGGCGTGAAGGAGCGCGAGGACGTCGCCAAGCTCAATGCCACGCTTGAGCAGGAGCTCGCCGCCAAGGGCATGAAGATCAACCATCCGGATGCGGCCCCGTTCCGGCAGACGCTGAAGGACGCCGGCTTCTACTCCGAGTGGAAGGGCAAGTACGGCGACGAAGCCTGGGCCATCCTGGAAAAGGCTGTTGGCGCCAGCCTGACCTGAGCGCAGGGCCGCTCCCCGACCGAAGGTCGCGCAACAAACGTCGCGGCGCTTCGGGCGGGACATGCGGAAAACGAAACTCTGGCGGGCAGGCATGTGGCTCAACCGCCCGATAACAGCCGCGATTTTGTAAGGAATTCGATGGTGGTCGACCGGCTCAGGGGAAAATCCGCAATCGTCTTCGGCGCCGGGTCGTCCGGACCCGGCTGGGGCAACGGCAAGGCAGCGGCGGTCGCCTTCGCGCGCGAAGGCGCGCGTGTCGCCTGCGTCGATCTCGCAGCGGCGGCCGCCGCTGAAACCGCGGCGATCATCCGCGACGAAGGCAACCAGGCGATCGCGTTGTCGGCCGATGTGACCAATCTGGGCTCAGTCGAGTTGGCAGCAGCGGCAGCAATGGAAGCGTTCGGCGCCATTGACATCCTGCACAACAATGTCGGCGTGACCCATATGGGCGGTCCCGTTGAACTCGATGAGGACGCGTTCCAGGCCGCCCTCGATCTCAATATCGGACCGGTCTACCGCACCGCCAAGGCGGTGTTGCCGCATATGCTCAAGGGCGGCGGCGGTGCGATCGTCAATATCTCGTCACTCGCCGCGATACGCTACGTCGGTTATCCCTATTTCGCCTATTGTGCGGCCAAGGCCGCGGTGAACCAGGCCACCGTGGCGCTGGCCATGCAATATGCCCGGCAAGGTATTCGCGCCAACTGCATCATGCCGGGCCTGATCGACACGCCGATGATCTATAAGCAGATTTCCGGCCAATACGGCTCGGCTGACGAGATGGTGGTCGCCCGCAACGCCATGGTGCCGATGGGCAGGATGGGAACAGCGTGGGACGTCGCTGCGGCGGCCGTGTTTCTTGCCTCCGAGGAGGCGCGCTTCGTCACCGGCGTTTGCCTGCCTGTCGACGGCGGCCAAAGCTGCGCCGTCTGCGAGCTGCGCTGACCATGGACATCGCGCCGCCCTCAGAACGCGATCAGACCGGCTCGCAGAGCGTCGACCGGGCGCTCAGCCTTCTTTCGATGGTCGGCCGGCACGCCGACCGCGGCGTTTCGCTCTCCGATATCGTCGAAGAGAGTGGGCTCAACAAGCCGACAACGCGCCGCCTGCTCCTGGCGCTGATACGCGCGGGAATGATCGAGCAGGACGAGACGACGCGGCGCTATTATCTCGGCGAGGAGGCTTACGTGCTGGGCAGCCTCGCCTCGCGACGTTTCGGCTTGCTTCAGGTCTCGATGGAAAGTCTGCTGCGCCTTTCGAAGAAGACCGAAGATGCCAGCTTCCTCTCGGTTCGCCGCGACACATACTCAGTCTGCCTCTATCGCGAGGAAGGGACCTACCCGGTCAGGACCCACGCGCTGCAGGCCGGCTTCGAGCATCCACTGGGCGTCGGCGCCGGCTCGCTCGCCATGCTCGCCGCACTCCCCGACGAGGAAGTGGAAGCGGTGCTGGCCGCCAATGACGCGGTGCTCAGATCCGACTACCCAATGCTCCCGGTCGAGCAGATCCGGCGCGACGTCGAAACGACGCGGGCCAACGGCTATTCGCTCAATCCCGGCCGCATCGTCGCCAATTCCTGGGGGGTCGGGGTTGTGCTTCGCAGCGCGGACGCAAGGCCAGTCGGCGCACTGTCGATCGCGGCGATCGACAGCCGGATGCAGCCGGCAAGACAGGTCGAACTCGTCGGATATCTCATGCAGGAGGCAAAGCGCGTCGAGGAACGGCTTGCCCAGATGTTCGCCTCGCGCGCGCATATGCGCGAGCACCCCACTTTAAAGCCGCGCACCAGGAGGTTGTCACAATGACGAAGGCTCAGATCGTCGGATCGGCGCATTCCGCGTTCGGAAAGTCGGAATTGGAAAACACCGGGCAGTCGATGGCGACGGCAGCGGCGCCCACGCTTGCTCATGCCGACGTCGAGCCCGGCGACGTCGCCGCCATCTTCGTCTACGTGTCGTTGCTGGAGCGCGCGAAGTGATGACCATGGCCCCAGGCGGCGTGACGCCTTCCTCCACGCGCGTCATGAACCTCTCGCATTTTTTGACCCAGGCGGCACGCCGCAATCCGCACGATATTGGCTTCGTCTGGCGCGAGCGGCAGTGGACATGGCGCGAGATGGAAGCGCGCGTCAACGCGATGGCCGCCGCACTCCGCGAAGAGTTCGGCGTGACAAAGGGCGACCGAATCCTCGTCCAGTCGGCCAATTGCAACCAGATGTTCGAATCAATGTTCGCCTGCTTCCGGCTCGGGGCCGTCTGGGTGCCTGCGAACTACCGTCAGTCGCCGGACGAAGTCGCCTACCTCGCCAAGGCGAGCGGCGCGCGTGGCCTGATCTGCGGCGCGGGCTTCCCGGCTCATGCTGCTGCCTGCCGGGAAACAGCCCCCGGGATCGACTTCGTCCTGTCGATCGGCGCGGCCGAATTCGGCGATGACTACGACGCCGTCGCCGCCCGTTTTGCCGGCCGGACCGTTGCCAGCGTCGCCGTTGATCGCGACGATCCCTGCTGGTTCTTCTTCACCTCCGGCACGACCGGCCGGCCGAAGGCCGCCGTGCTCACGCATGGCCAAATGGGCTTTGTCATCACCAATCATCTGTGCGACCTGATGCCCGGCACGACCCGCGACGACGTCTCGATCGTGGTGGCGCCGCTGTCGCATGGGGCCGGCATTCATCAACTCGTGCAGGTGGCGCACGGCGCCAAGTCTATCCTCCTGCCAACCGACAAGCTCGACGTGCCGACGGTCTGGACGCTGATCGAAAAATGGCGGGTGACCAACGCCTTCACCGTGCCGACCATCCTCAAGATGCTCGTCGAAGACGACAGCGTCGACCGGTTCGACCATTCCTCGTTGCGCTATGTCATCTATGCCGGTGCGCCGATGTACCGCGCCGACCAGAAGCGGGCGCTCGAGAAGCTGGGGCCGGTTCTGGTCCAGTATTTTGGCCTGGGGGAAGTCACGGGCAATATCACTGTGCAGCCTCCTTCCTATCATTCCGTCGAGGATGGCCCGCAAGCGCGCATCGGAACCTGCGGTTTCGAGCGCACGGCCATGCAGGTCGAGATCCAGGACGACGCCGGCAATGCCGTCTCGCCGGGCGAAACCGGCGAAATCTGCGTGATCGGGCCGGCAGTCTTCGCCAGCTATTACGACAACCCGCAAGCCAACGCCGCAGCGTTCCGCAACGGCTGGTTCCGCACCGGCGATCTGGGCCACATGGCCGAGGACGGCTTCGTCTACATCACTGGCCGCTCGTCCGACATGTATATCTCCGGCGGCTCCAACATCTATCCGCGCGAGATCGAGGAGAAGATCCTGCTCCATCCCGACATCAGCGAAGCCGCCGTTCTCGGCATTCGCGATCCCGTCTGGGGCGAGGTCGGCGTCGCGGTTTGCGTCGCCCGCGCCGGCGTTGTGCGCGAAACGATCGAGATTGAGCGCTGGCTGGAAGGCAAGCTCGCCCGCTACAAGATGCCCAAGCGCTTCGTGTGGTGGGAGACGATGCCCAAATCGGCCTATGGCAAGATCGCCAAGAAGCTGATTCGCGAAGAGCTGGAGCGCCGCGGCGAGTTGGGACCGTCCGAGCGGCAGCTCTCGGCATGAGGAGCAGGCGATGAACAGCAGCCACCAAAGCCGCGCCGTGGCGATCACCGGCGGCGCATCGGGCATCGGCCTTGAGACCGCGCGCCTGCTGACCGAGCGCGGCTTCGAGGTCTTCCTTCTCGACCTCGCCGCGCCAGCGCTGGGTTCGGCCTGCACGGATCTCGGCCTGAGCGAGGAACGCGGCATCGTCTGCAACGTCGTCGACGAAGCGGCTGTCGACGAGGCCATCGGCCGGATCACCGCCGCGCACAGCCTCGCCGCGGTCGTGAATTGCGCCGGCATCGCGATGGACCGGCCGTCGGTCGAGACCAGCGTCGAGGATTTCCGCCGCATTGTCGACGTGAACCTCACCGGAACTTTCATCGTCTCGCGGGCTGCGGCGCGCTACTGGCTCGAACGGAAGCTGCCGGGAGCGATTGTCAATATCACCTCTGTTTCTGGCCTTTGCGGCAACAAGGGCCGCAGCGCCTACGGCGCATCGAAGGGCGGCCAGAATCTGCTCACGCTCGTCATGGCCAACGAGCTCGGCGTCGATGGCATCCGCGTCAACGCCGTCGCACCCGGGCCGATCGATACGCCGTTGACGCAGGCCGTCCACACCGAGGACGTTCGCCGACAGTGGTTGGATCGGGTGCCGCAGCGCCGCTACGGCACGCCGCGCGAGATCGCGGCAGCGGTGGCTTTCCTGATTTCAGGCGAGGCCAGCTACATCAACGGCCAGATTCTCGCCGTCGATGGCGGCTTCATCCATGCCGGCCTTGTCGCCTGAGATGGCTCCGATGCGCAGCATCCGCCATCCCGGTCCGATCGCGTCGGAACGTTTCGCAGCGATGCCCTGCGCCGCAGAGCCGCTGACGCTGCGGCTTGAAGCCGCCAGCTCGATCAATGACGCCGTGGCGCAGGCCCTCGCGGTCGCCGGGTTCAGCGGCGGGTATATCCGCCTGCGCAACGCGCGGGTTGACCCAATGCGCTACGTCATCCCCGCCGCCTCTCCCGATGGCACGCACGCCGCGTGGTACAGCGATACATTCGCACCGGAAGGCATAACGGTCATCGAGGATGCGGGCCTCGTCGCCGGCCGGCGCGACGAGCGACCATTTTTTCATTGCCATGGCATCTGGCGCACCCCTGACGGCATGCGCCGCATGGGCCATCTCCTGCCGCTCGACTCGCACCTGGCGGAGCCGGTTGAGGTCACGGCCTGGGGTATCGAGGGCGCACTGTTCGACGTGCGCGACGACGCCGAGACGAGTTTTCGCCTTTTCGTGCCGATCAAGGCTCCGGTCCTGGGTGAGCGCCGCGGCCGCCGCGCAGCCGTCTGCACGGTAAAGCCCAACGAGGATATCGGCCAGGCGATCGAAGCCGTCTGCCGACGGCACGGCATTGACCACGCCTCGATCCAGGGCATTGGCAGCCTGGTCGGCGCGGATTTCGACGACGGCTCGGACGTTTCCTCCTATGCGACGGAAGTTCTCGTCACGGATGGTTGCATCCGCTCCGGTCGCTGCACGCTCGACATCGCGCTGGTCGGCATGGACGGTGTGATATCAGCAGGTCGCCTTCGCCGCGACGCTAACCCGGTCTGCGTGACGTTCGAACTGCTGGTTGTCGCATCCGATGAGGAACTTGCATAGTTGAGGATGCTGACCACGCTGTGCGCCCGTGTCTGCTGCGGCCCCACTTGATCGGATCGACCGAAGATCATCCGAAATTCAGGTTTCACGACCCGGTCAGAGCGGTTTTCGGATCCATTTTGCCAGGACGCCAACGATGCCTTCCCGGAACGACAGCACCGCGACGACGAAGATGATGCCCTGGCCGATCGTGACCCAGTCGCCGAACCTCGCGAGGTAGTTCTGCATCGTGACGATGACTGCCGCGCCGACGATCGGTCCGAACACCGTGCCCATGCCGCCCAACAGCGTCATCAGCACGACTTCGCCGGACATCGTCCAGTAGACGTCGGTAAGCGATGCCAACTGGAACACGATGGCCTTGGTTGCGCCGGCGACGCCGGCGAGCGTGGCCGACAGCACGAATACGGCGAGCTTGTAGCGGTTGACCCGATAGCCTAGCGAGATCGCGCGCGGCTCGTTCTCGCGGATCGCCTTCAACACCTGTCCAAACGGCGAATGGATGATCCGATAGATCAGCAATATGCCGGCGAAGAAGATGGCGAGGACGAAGAAATAGAGAACTTCGCTCGAACGCAGGTCGATCAGCCCGAACAGATGGCCGCGCGGCACGGCCTGGATGCCGTCCTCGCCGCCGGTAAACGCCGCCTGCAGCGAGAAGAAATAGATCATCTGCGCAAAAGCCAGCGTCACCATGGCGAAATAGATGCCGTGGCGGCGAATGGCGAGGGAGCCGATGGCGAGACCGAGCACGGCTGCCACCAGCGTGCCCGCGATAATGGCAAGTTCAGGCGTCAGGCCCCACACCTTTGCCGCATGGGCCGAGACGTAGCTCGCCATGCCGAAATAGGCTGCGTGGCCGAAGGACAGGAGACCGCCAAAGCCGAGCAACAGGTTGAAGGCGCAGGCAAACAGCGCGAAGCACAGCACCTTCATGACAAAGATCGGATAGAGCAGAAATGGCGCGGCGGTGAGGAAGACGAAGAGCGCGGCGAAGATCGCAAGGTGATGACGGGGCATGCCCGCGGCGCCGACGGACGTTATGGCAGCCATAGCGATCGGGTTGGTATCGGTTGTCATCACACACTCCGTCCAAACAGACCCGCGGGTTTGACGAGTAGCACGAGCGCCATGATGACAAAGATCACCACCGCCGAGCCTTCCGGATAGAATACGCGGGTCAAACCCTCGATCAGCCCAAGCCCGAAGCCGGTGAGGATCGAGCCCAGGATCGAGCCCATGCCGCCGATGACGACGACGGCGAAGACGACAATGATCAGGTCTGCCCCCATGTTCGGGTTGACTGCGTAAATCGGCGCGGCGAGCACGCCGGCGAAACCCGCGAGTGCGACGCCAAAACCATATGTGAGCGTGACCAGCAGCGGCACGTTGATGCCGAACGCGCCGACCATGGTCGGGTTCTCGGTCGCAGCCCTGAGATAGGCGCCAAGCCGGGTCTTTTCGATGATGAACCAGGTCGCGAGGCACACGATGAGGGAAGCCACGATCACCCAGGCGCGCGAATTGGGCAGGTACATGAAGCCGAGATTGTACCCGCCGTTCAGAAGCGGCGGCGGCCGGTACGGCAGGCCGGATACACCGAAAAACTGGCGGAAGAAGCCGACGATGATCAGCGCCAGCCCGAAAGTGAGAAGCAGCCCGTAGAGATGGTCGAGGTGATAGAGCCGTCGGATCAGGACGCGCTCGAGCACGATGCCGGTGACGCCGACGATCGGCGGGACGATGAACACAGCCCACCAGTAACCGACGCCGAGATAGTTGAGCAGCATCCAGGCGCCGAAGGCGCCCAGCATGTACTGCGCGCCATGCGTGAAATTGATGATGTTCAACAGACCGAAGATGACCGCCAGCCCGAGGCTCAGAACCGCATAGAAGGACCCATTGATCAGCCCGAGCAGCAATTGCCCGAACAGGACCTGTGGCGGAATTCCAAGCAGTTCGAACATGGTCGCTCCAGCTGACTTATCGACAAAACGACGCGCCGAGCTGTTCGGCGCATCGTTGGCGAGGCTCGCTTACTTGACGAGCGAACAGCCGCCTTCGGCGAGCGGGCGGAACGCCTTGTCGGCCGGAATGGTGGCCACCGTCTCGAAATAGTCCCATGGAGCCTTCGATTGGTCCGGCTTCTTGACGCGGAACAGATACATGTCGTGCAACTTGCGCCCGTCGGCGCGGATCGTGCCCTTGCCGAACAGCGGATCCTCGGTCGGCATTTCCTTCATTTTGGCCATCACCTTGGCCGCATCCTTGTCGCCGACGGCCTCGACGGCTTTAAGGTAATGCAGGACCGAGGCGTAGACTCCGGCCTCGATCATCGAAGGCTTTTGTCCGGCATTCCGCTCCTGGAAACGGGCAGAGAATTCCCGCGTTTGATCGTCCTTGTCCCAGTAGAACGCGCCGGTGAGCACGAGGCCTTGCGCCACTTCAAGGCCAAGCGCATGCACGTCGTTGATAAACATCAACAGGGCGGCGAGCGCCTGGCCGCCCTGCGTGATGCCAAATTCCGACGCCTGCTTGACCGCGTTGATCGTGTCGCCGCCGGCATTGGCGAGGCCGACGACCTTGGCACCCGACCCTTGCGCCTGCAGCAGGAAGGACGAAAAATCCTGGCCGGGGAAAGGATGACGGACGGCGCCGAGAACCTTGCCGCCCGACGCTTCGACGACCGCCGACGTATCGCGCTCGAGCGCGTGGCCGAAGGCGTAGTCCGCTGTGACGAAGAACCAGCTATCGCCGCCCTGTGCGACCATGGCCGAGCCCGTGCCGTTGGCAAGCGCCCAGGTGTCGTAGGTCCAGTGGACGGTGTTGGGCGAACAGGCTTTGCCGGTGAGGTCGGACGAGGCCGGACCCGAGGCAAGGAAGATCTTGTTCTTCTCCTTGGTGATCTCGTTGACGGCGAGCGCCACCGACGAGGTTGGCACGTCGGCGATTACATCGACATTTTCGGTGTCGTACCACTGGCGGGCGATGTTCGAGCCGACGTCCGGCTTGTTCTGGTGGTCGGCGGAGACAATCGACACATTGATGCCCTTGTCCGTCGCCTTGAAGTCTTCGACCGCCATCTGGGCCGCGATGACCGAGCCTTCGCCAGCGATGTCTGCATAGATGCCGGAACGGTCATTCAGAACGCCGATCTTGACATCTGTGGCGTAGGCCGCGCCGGCCATCAGCAGGCTCGCCGTCGAAGCCAGGACAAATCCCATTTTTTTCATCGCTACTTCCCTCCGATTGCGGCGCAACGCGCCGTTGATGATTGTCTAGACGCCGAGATAGGCGTGCAGCTTGTCGATGTTGGCGTCGAGTTCGTGGTTGGGGATGGTGTCGATCACGCGCCCCTGTTCCACCACATAGTGACGGTCCGCGACCAACGCGGCGAAATGAAAATTCTGTTCGACGAGCACGATCGTGAATCCCTCCTCCTTGAGCCGGGCAATGGTGCGGCCGATCTGCTGCACGATGACCGGCGCAAGCCCTTCGGTCGGCTCGTCGAGCAGCAAGAGCTTGGCGCCCGTCCGCAGGATCCGGCCGATGGCGAGCATCTGCTGTTCGCCGCCTGATAGCTTGGTCCCCTGGCTCGAAAGCCGTTCCTTCAGGTTCGGGAAGAGCTCGAAAATCTGCTCGACGGTGAGCCCACCAGGGCGCACCTGCGGCGGCAGCATCAAATTCTCCTCGACAGAGAGGCTGGAAAAGATCGCCCGCTCCTCGGGGCAGTAGGCGATGCCCATCTGTGCGATCAACCGCGACGGCAGCTTGATCGTCTCCCGGCCGTCATAGGTGACCGAACCAGAGCGCCTGGAAAGAATCCCCATGATCGCCTTCAGTGTCGTCGTCTTGCCGGCGCCATTGCGGCCGAGCAGCGTCACCACTTCGCCTTCGCCAACCTCGAAACTCACGCCGTGAAGCACATGGCTCTGGCCGTACCAGCCCTGCAGGCCATCGACGCGAAGCAGGGGTCTCGTCGAGGGGCCAGCAGCCGGCCTGCTTGCAAGTTCAACTTCAGGCATGTCCGGCCCCGATATAGGCTTCGATAACGCGCGGATCCTTGGAAACCGCAGCATAGTCGCCTTCGGCGAGGACTTTGCCGCGCGCGAGCACGGTGATGCGGTTCGACAGCGAGGCGACGACCGACAGATTGTGCTCAACCATCAAAATCGTGCGGTTCTTGGAGATGCGCCGGATCAGCGCCGAGATGCGCTCGATATCTTCCTGCGCCATGCCGGCCATGGGCTCGTCGAGAAGCAGCATTTCAGGGTTCAGTGCCAGCGTCGTCGCGATTTCAAGGGCGCGCTTGCGGCCGTAGGAAAGATCGCTGGCGCGGGTATCTGAAAACTCGGTCAAGCCGACGTCGGCGAGAAGAGCCGCAGCCTCGCTGTTGAATTTGGAGAGCACTTTCTCCGAGCGCCAGAAATCGAAACTGTCGCCGCGCCGGCGCTGCAGCGCGATGCGGACGTTCTCGAGCGCCGTCATGTGCGGAAACACCGCCGATATCTGGAAGGAGCGCACAAGGCCCAGCCGCGCGATGTCGGCCGGCTGCATCCTGGTGATGTCCCGGCCCTGATAGCGGATCGCGCCGCGCGTCGGCTGCAGGAATTTAGTCAGCAAGTTGAAGAGGGTCGTCTTGCCTGCGCCGTTGGGGCCGATGAGCGCGTGGATCGATCCTCGCTCGACCGTCAGGTTGACACCACTGATAGCGACGAAACCCTTGAATTCTTTAGTTAATCCCGTTGCTTCGAGGATCGCTCCGGAACTCATGCGCGAAAGCCTTCGCCCATCATCGGCGTGAAAACGTGGAAACGGCTGCGAGGCTGCCCGCCCCCAGGGTGACGTCCATGGTTCCTCCTGTGGCTTTCCCGCCCCGCAACAAACGACCTAATGCACATCGCGTCAAGGCTGCAATTTTTCAGATGCGTCGGTTCGACAAACTTTTGAAGAGCGATTCACGGTCGAGCGCATGTGCAGCGACTGCTTGGCGATCTATCGTTCGCTCCCGGAGGGCATAACCAAAGCACTTGGCTCTCGAAACAGGCGGCTAAAAACACCGCAATAATGACTATATCTACCTAATGGAGCAGGGAGATGGCTCGGCTGCCTGGCGTTAGCTGGCAGGGATCAGCGCCTGAGCCACTTGGCCGCTTCTGAACAGGAGAGGTTGACCATGACCAGTCAACTGGAAGACCGCAAGCTTGATCCAGCCGTGGCGCTCCCGGCGATCGACGAGACGGCGCCGCGCGAGCCGCATCGGCAATTTGCGCTGAAGCACGAGGACTGCTTCGTCGTCTCAGACAGCTACGGGGACATACGCGGCACCGGCGACGGGCTTTTCCGCGACGACACGCGTGTACTGTCGCGCTTCCGTCTGTTCATCGGCGGCCGGATGCCGTCGCTGCTCGGCGCCTCGCTGTCGCAAGACAACATCCTGTTTACCGCCAATCTCACCAATCTGGCCACTATCGGGCCGAATGGCAGCGAAGCCTTGCCGGGCGTCGTCCACATCGATCGGACGCGGTTCATCTGGCAGGACCGTATGTTCGAGCGCATCACCTTCACCAACTACTCCGCGCGCGAGGTGGTTCTGCCGGTTCGGCTCGATTTCGACGTCGATTTCCGTGACATGTTCGAGGTGCGCGGCACGACGCGCAGCCGCCGTGGTCGCGCCCATGACGCGCTGGTCGGCGCGGCGAGCGTAATCTTCCGATATGAAGGCCTCGACAATGTGGCCCGTCAATCGGTCATCGCATTCTCGTTCAAGCCCGATCAGCTGCATCCCAACCACGCCGATTTCCTCATTCTCGTGGCAAGGCGTGACAGCAGGGCACTGTACCTGGAGGTCGGTCACAGCGAAGCTGTCCCCTCCAGTGATCGCTTCCGCGCGGCCGCCGCGCGCGCCCGCTTTGCCATGCGCTCGAAGCGCCGGCAGGGCGCCACCGTGTTCAGCTCCGGCCGCGTGTTCAATGACTGGCTCACACGCACGCGCGCCGACATCGCGCTGCTGACGACGGATCTGGAGACGGGGCCATACCCATATGCCGGCATCCCGTGGTTTTCGACGGCTTTCGGCCGCGATGGCGTCATTTCCGCCTTGCAGATGCTCTGGCTCAATCCCGAGCTTGCCCGTGGGGTACTGGCCTATCTTGCCCACTATCAGTCGACCGACACCTCTGTGTTCGATGATGCCGAACCCGGCAAAATCATGCATGAAACCCGCAAGGGAGAAATGGCCGTGCTGCGCGAACTGCCGTTCGGCCGCTACTATGGCGGCGTCGACACCACGCCACTCTATGTCTACCTGGCTTCGTCCTACGCCGATCGCACCGGAGACGAGGCGTTTGTGGATCGCATGTGGGACTCGCTGGGCGCTGCCACCGCGTGGATGGAAGAGGTCGGAGCTCGCAACGGGGAAGGCTTTGTAACCTACAACAGGGCCGCCGACACGGGTCTGTTCAACCAAGGCTGGAAGGACAGTTCCGATGCCGTCTTCCATGCCGACGGCACCATCCCCATAGGGCCGATCGCATTGGTCGAGGTGCAAGGTTATGCCTTCGCCGCCTACCAAGGGATGGCGGCGCTGGCCGCCAGGCGCGGCGACGACGCCAAGGCGGCGCACTGGAGCGCCCTGGCAGAGAGGATCCGTCATGCGGTCGAGACGCATTTCTGGATGCCGGACCGCGATTTCTATGCTTTGGCGATCGACGGAGAAGGCAAGCAATGCGCGGTCCGCACGTCGAACGCCGGTCACCTGCTTTATGTCGGGCTGCCGTCGGCGGAACGGGCGCAGGCACTTGCCAGCCAGTTGCTCTCTGCTCATCTTCATAGTGGCTGGGGCGTTCGCACACTGGCCGACGACGAGATCCCATTCAACCCGATGTCATATCATAATGGCTCGATCTGGCCGCACGACACCGCGCTCTGCGCCTCCGGGCTCGCCCGCTATCACGAACGCGACAGCGTCGTGAAGCTGATGAGCGGTATGTTCGAGGCGGCGGTCCGTTTCAACATGCGGCTGCCAGAGCTGTTTTGCGGCTTTACGCGTGCGGCCAGCGATTCACCGGTGGCCTACCCGGTCGCCTGTCTGCCGCAAGCCTGGTCGGCTGGCTCCGCTTTCATGATGCTGCAGGCTTGCCTGGGCATTCGGGTCGACGGCTGGAAACGCGAGATCACTGTGGAACGCCCGCGGCTGCCTATCGGCATCGACAACATCGTTATCCGCCACCTGGCCATTGGCGAGGCGAAAGTCGATCTCATCTTCGAGCGCATTGGCGACCGTGTTGTGTGTTATCTCGACCACCGCCATGAGGGTCTGGTGCCTCTGGTGGTGCGCTCATAACTTTGGCCGGCAAGTGGCCACTGGCGTCAGCCGCTGTCGGCAGAGGGCCAGCAACGGTGCGCGCCGCCCAGGCTCGTCTTGAACCACCTCCCGGAACGCAATGTTGCGGCAAACGTTGCCAAGACAATCGATTGTCTTTGAGGGATGCCATGGCGATCCGTCGAAAAGCTGAGGAAGCTGGTATTTTCGATCCGTCCGAGTTGGCTCTGCTGGCTCGAGCGTTCGAACAACTCAAGCTTGAAGGTCAATCGACTGGTCAGCGTGAGGCGCTCGCGTCTCGGATTATTGCCAATTACATGGCCGGCGTGATCGACGAGACAGAACTGATTTCCCTATCCAGGCAGCCGTTGGGCCGATAGCGCCGCCCGCCCTGCTAGGCGGGCCGTCGCTGCTCATGCGGCGGGGTGAGGGCGCGTAGCGGCTGCCCAGCGAATAGCGGCTGCCGCCATAGGTGAGCTTGTTGACGGTGGCAACGGCCGCGCCCGACCAGCAGGCCGGCTCCCCATGTGCTCCGTGATGCACACTGCCATCAATGACTACGGCGCAACTGATACCTGCGCCGATCGCCAGCGTCCGTGCGGCATCTGCGAGCGCTGGATTGAGTCGCGCCTGGATGAGCCCTCGATCCAGGGTAAGTCGCAATCTGAAGGAATGGCATACACAGCCAGCGCAAACCTGTACGGCGAATCCGCCTGAAGCTCCTTCGGAGCTATGGCTTTCGAGCGCATTGATTGGCCGTGAGTTTAGTTGGTCTTCAACTGGCCGACGCGGTTTTCGGCAATCCAGCGGGCGGCAAGCACCAATGCGCCCATACTGAAATCCTTGCCGTGTTTGGCCACCATTTCTTCCGACAGCTTGGCGAGCCGTTCGAAGAATTCGTCCTTGCTCTCGTCCTCGGGGGTGGGTTCGGTTTGCATTTTGTGCTCCTTTTGCATGCGGCTGCCTTTGCTATTTGAACATCTGTGCGGGAAAGGTCACGATCGCGGCGGTGCCGTCGACTGCGCCCACTGCTAGGTGGCGTCCGTCGCCGGACCAGGCAAGCGCGGTCACCGCGCTGCCCAGCGGCCTGACGAGGAGTTCGTCTCGCGCGCCGATCTGGGCGATGGTGATCCGGCCGTTGGCATAGCCGGCCGCGATCAGTTTTTTCTCCGGGTGCGCAGCCACTGTCTCGACCGGAACCAGCCCGGCTCGGCCAGTCTCCAGCGCGCCCGAGGTGTCGCCGTCAAGTGGCGGAGCGGTCATCGACCAGCCGGCGATCCGGAAGGCGCCCGACGCAAACAGCGCATTCTCCGGCAGGCTCCAGCACAGTGTCCGGACCGGCGATGGAAATCCCTCGACAAGGTCAATCCGGCCATCGGCCGCGCTGACCAGGGCAAAGCCTCCGGCTTCGAGCCCACAGGCCAGCCATGTGCCGTCTCCACTCCAGCGGATCGATACCGGGCGCGCCGAAAAAGAAACGTCGCGTATCGGGGTAGCGTCGCCGTCGACCGCCCAGATCGACAATCCGTCGCCTAGGCCATGGGCGAGGCGCCTTCCGCCTGGCGAAAAGGCAAGCGCATCCGTGGACGGTGTCGCATCGTGTCGCAGTCGTACTGCATCGCCTTGGCCGCGTGCCAGGAAGACATCCTGCCGGTTGCTGACGGCTGTTATGGCCGTCCGGGGGTTGTGGTCGACGGCGACGACCGGCCCGTCGATCTTGACCAACGTCTCCATCATATTGCCGTCCGCGGCCAGATGCACCGCTTCGCCAGCCGCCGTTCCAACGAGGAAGCCGGAGGAAAGGTAGCTGGCGAGCGGGACGTCTCCATCCGCCAACGCAGCGGTCGCGATCAATGGTGCCTGTGGCCTCTCTCGCGGGCGGATCGTTGTCCGGCCGAGATCGCCGCTCACCCTGATCCGCGACTCCGGCGGCTCCTGGTCCGCGACTGCGGCAATTGCGACCGTTCCATCCACGCACGTGAAGGCGACGGTCGAGCCATCGGCGCTGAAGCGCAGGTCGGCGATCGCCGACGGGCGACGCCAGCTTCGCGCCAGCAGGTCGAACAAGGTCAGGTTCTGTATCGCGTGCTGGTTCATGACCATTCCCTTCGTCAGTTACCCACCGTCGCCGCGAGGCTGCGGTCGACGTCCTCGACCTCACCCTCCGCGGCGGCGATGCGTTGCTCGCACCTTGCGCCTTCCTGCATGACCGCCGCGGCTCTCTCCTCCGCCTCATGCAAATCCTGCACCAGTTGCGCGCTGGCGCCGCTCCTGCCGATTTCGAGTTCCAGGCGCAGCACATCCATCTCGATACCGGCGCGTTTCTGATCGAGCCGCAGCGCCTCGGCAGTCAGCGCGGAGACGTTGGCGACAAGATCGAGCCGGCGAGCGAGCAACATGTCACGCTTGGCAGTATCGGACCCTCCTGTCATTTTTCGCTCCCCAAAGATCCGGGCGGTTTTTCGAAAGCCGACAGCAATTTTGGCAATGTGCCGGCCTGCGACTGGAACTGTTTTTCGGCCGTTTCGATGTGGCTCTTGAGCTGATCCCAGATGTCGACGCGGATCATCGATGTCGTATCGCCGGTAAGGCGCTCGATCTCCTCGACGCGGAACTGCCGCGACAGCGAAACGCCGGAAAACACGAAGTCGCGCAACAGGATCGCATGGTTCTCGATGAACAGATGGATCATCGGATGCGTTTCCGTGGTGACGCCGCCGGCGGCAAGCTCGGCCCGGATGAAGTCCTGGAAGTGGCTCTGGAGGCGATGTTGGCTCTCGCCCATAAAGCGCATGACAAAGACCAGATCGCGCTGCATCAGCCTGACAAGATCGCCGGTGACGCCGTCGGTCTGACTGGACATTGGCTCGGGTGGCCCCCGGCTGTCTTTATCGTTTGGCATGGTCTCTCTCCAGCGCGAGGCCCGTCCATGGGCCGTCACCCCCAAATAGTGGAGAAAGACGAAGAATTGAATAGATGATATTCGTTTTTGTACTTGCTGCGCTTGCTAACTAAATATATTGCAGTTGCGAATAGGCGTTAAATATTACAGACGTACGTTACAACTGTAAAAGAATGTTACAGTTGACCATCTGCTTATGTGCCGAAAGAGCAGCGATTTTGTTTTGAGCCCTTGCCATGGGTGCTATTTTCAAGTTGGCACGGCGCTTGCGTTGCTCATTTTCACAAGAAGCCCATCGCGCTTTTGACGCGGTGCCAAAAGAACGAAGGAACGGAGGAAGCAGGTCACGTCCGCTTCGATACGCCCATCGCATATGCGGTTGGCGCCGCGGTCCCTGCCAGATGCCTCGAGAACCTTTGCCACGATCCACTTGAATGGCCGGACCATGAGTCGCGCCTGAACGCGCAACCCTTTGTCGTGCCGTTCGCACTCTCACTAGCGGTGCTGTGCGCCGCTCCATGCCGGGGTCAAGGGACTTGCGGCTCAAACCTGGTGGAGGCTTATGACCATGACGTCTCTGACGCTCAACAAGATTACCTCGCAACGCGGAATTTCCGTCGGCGAGGCAACCAAGAAGATTGCCGATCTCGGCTGGAATCCTTCCTACGTTCAGGAAGCGATGACGTTTCCGACGGACTACAAGATCAACAAGACACCGCGCGACCCGATGAAACAGGTCCTGCGGTCCTACTTCCCGATGCAGGAAGAGAAGGACAACCGGGTCTACGGCGCGCTGGATGCGGCGCTGCGCGGCGACATGTTCCGCAATGTCGAACCGCGCTGGGTCGAGTGGATGAAACTCTTTCTGGCGATCATTCCCTTCCCGGAAATCTCGGCTGCCCGCTCGATGGCGATGGTCGCCCGTATCGCTCCTGGCGAGGAACTCAGGACCGGTTTCACGATGCAGATGATCGACGAGTTCCGGCACTCGACGATCCAGATGAACCTGAAGAAATGGTACATGGAGAACTACATCGATCCGGCTGGCTTCGACATCACCGAGGAAGCCTTCGGCAAATGCTACGCCACGACTATTGGCCGGCAGTTCGCGGAAGGCTTCATCACCGGCGACACCATGACTGCCGCCTGCATGTACCTGACGGTGGTGGCCGAAACCGCCTTTACCAACACGCTCTTTGTCGCCATGCCTTCGGAAGCCGCCCGCAACGGCGACTATGCGCTGCCGACCGTCTTCCTGTCGGTGCAGTCCGACGAGAGCCGGCATATCGGTAATGGCCACTCACTGCTGATGGCGGCTCTCAAGGAGCCGGAAAATCATCTGCTGCTCGAGCGCGACCTGCGCTATGCCTTCTGGCAGAACCACGCGATCGTCGATGCGGCCATAGGCACCTTCATCGAATACGGCACCACCAACCGCGACAAGAACAAGGAGTCTTACGCGGAAATGTGGCACCGCTGGATCTATGAAGACTACTACCGCACCTACATGCTGCCGCTCGAGAAATACGGCATCAAGGTCCATCACGACGACGTCCAGGCGGCCTGGGAACGCATCACCAAGAAGAATTACGTCCACAAGGTCGGGCAGTTCTTCGCGGTCGGCTGGCCGGTCAACTTCTGGCGCATCGAAGCTCAGACCGACAAGGACTTCGAGTGGTTCGAGCACAAGTATCCGGGCTGGTACGCCGAATTCGGCGACTTCTGGAAATGGTACGCCAAGCTCAGCCACAAGGGCGAGAAGGTGCTGCTGTTCAACAGCGACGTCGGCTACGTCTACCCGCACCGCTGCTGGTCCTGTCTCGTACCCTGCCTGATCCGCGAGGACATGGTGGTCGGCGAGATCTACGGCCAGTTGCACACCTTCGCCCACGAACTCGACAAGTGGACTGCTACCGTGGCGTTCGCCGACGAATATCAGGGCCGTCCGACGCCCGCGATGGGCCGCTTCAGCGGCAAGCGCGAATGGGAGACGCTCTATGACGGCTGGGATCTGGCCGATGCCATCAAGGACCTGAACTTCGTCCGCTCCGACGGCAAGACGCTGGTCCCGCAGCCACATATGCGTTTCGACGACAAAGAGATGTGGACGCTGGACGACGTGCGCGGCAACAAGCTCGGGTCGCCGCTCAACGCGCTGCGTGCCATGTCACCCGCGGACCGTGAGAAGCACCTGGCGGAATACCGGGCCGGCTTCACGATCAATCCCTGCAACTGATCAGGCCAAAGGGGGCGGGTTCGTCCCGCCTCTTCCTTTCACTGGAGGTCCGTATGTCGGAAACCCACACGGTCAGGCTCAGCCCGGTCGGCGTCGAATTCGATGTCGAGCATGGCGAAACGGTGCTCAACGCTGCGTTCCGCCAGGGCATCGCCCTGCCGCACGGCTGCAAGGAAGGGCAATGCTCGGCCTGCAAGAGCGTGTTGCTCGATGGCGAAGTCGACATGCTGAAATACTCGACTTTCGCGCTGAACGACATGGAGAAGGAGAGCGGCCACGTCCTTTTGTGCCGCTGCATCGCCTACTCCGATCTGGAAGTCGAGCTTCTCAACTACGACGAGGAGATTTTGGCGAAAGCGATCGCCGTGAAGACGTTCAACGGCCGGATTGCTCTGATCGAGCACCTGACCCACGACATTCGCGGCATCGAGATCGAACTCGGCTCGCCGATAAAGTTCTGGGCGGGGCAATATGTCGACATCACGGTTACCACGGAAAAAGGGGAGACGATTACGCGCTCGTTCTCCATGGCAAATACGCCGGACCAAACCGAAAAACTCTGCTTCATCATCAAAAAATACCCTGAGGGAAAGTTCTCTGGAGAACTCGATTCCGGAGGAATCAAGGTTGGAGCCGAAGTTACCGTCGTCGGACCCTACGGAACCTGTTTCCGTCGGGAAGAACGGCAAGGACCCCTAGTCCTGGTCGGCGCCGGCTCAGGCATGTCGCCGATCTGGTCGATCCTCAACGACCATCTGAAGAGCGGCGAGAAACGTCCGGTCTATTTCTTCTACGGTGCCAGGACCCGCAACGACCTGTTCTATCTCGACAGGATCGCCGAGCTGATCGGCCAGCATTCGGATGTCACTTTCATTCCCGTGCTGTCGCACGCGACTGATGACGCCGAATGGGAAGGCGAACGCGGTTTCGTACACCAGAGTGTCGACGCCAAGCTCAAGCAACTTGCGGTCGACGGGCAGGGCGATGTCCATGCCTGTGGCCCGCCACCGATGATTGATGCGCTTCAGCCGGTTCTGTTCATGAACGGGTTCGAGACTGAGCGGATCTTCTTCGACAAGTTCACCACATCGACAGGTGCTACGCCGACCCACTGAAGGGACGGCCACGCAACTGCAACCACAACTGCAACAAGGGAGTGAAGACTATGCCAGCTATCTCGAGTTCAGTCGGATCCGGAGCCGCCGGCGCGGCGATCTTTGCCGATTCCGACAGCCGGAAGTACCGGTATTTCGACCCGAAGGGCCAGCGCGCCACGCACTACGAAGACATGACGGTCGACGTACAGCCTGACCCGGAGCGTTACCTGATCCAGGACTGGATAATCTCCTTTGCCGACGGCAAGGGCGCTTATGTCAAGCAGAACACTGCTGCGCAGAGCTCCAACTGGCATGCCTTTCGCGCCCCCGATCAGGAGTGGGAACGCACGCACTACCAGCGCCAGTCGAAAATCGAGACGATGGTGCAGAGCGTCATCAACAACGCCCGCAAGTCGGGGGCACCCAAGACCTTCGACAAGGCCTGGGTCAAGATTCTGCAGACGCAACTCGGCGCCTGGAAGCACTCCGAATTCGGGCTCGGCACCTCGCTGATGCAGGCGCAGCGTTACGGCTACACCCAGATGATCAACAACGCGACGCTGACCAACTCGTCCTACAAGCTGCGGCTTGCCCAGGACATCACGCTCTACCTTGCCGAGATCGGCATGGACCTTCCCGGCTGGGACGACGAACTTGGCAAGAAGGCCTGGCTCGAGGACAACAACTGGCAAGGTACCCGCGAGGCGGTCGAAACCATCATGGGCGCGACCGACTATCTCGAACAGTATTTCGCCATCAACATCGTCTTCGAGCCGCTGGTCGGGGAAGCATTCCGCTCAGGCTTCCTGATGCAGATCGCCGCCGCCAACCACGACTTCATAACGCCGGCGGTGATCTCGGCAGCCGAGGCCGACTACGAACGCAACCTCGCCAACACGATCGACCTCATGCACATGCTCGCCAACGACGAGAAGCACGGCGCGGCGAACAAGAAGCTCTTCCAGGGCTGGGTAGAGAAACACGGCGCGCTCGCCGACAAGGCAGCCACCGGCCTGCAGCCGATCTGGTCGATGCCGCATTCCAAGCCGGTCGCCTTTGCGGATGTCCGTGCCAAATCCGAGGAACGGATTGGTCAGATACTCCGCGAACTTGGCCTCAAGCGCTGACACAGGGAGAAACCGTCATGTCAACTGCAGCACGCGACGCATCGCAATCCAACATCTTCAGGGCGATGAAGGACATCACCTTCGAACAGACGATTTCGCATCAGTGCGGCGTCACCATGAACGACTCGGTGGAAGCCAGGGCCATCGCTGAATTCATGGGCCTGAAGCCGAACGTAACCGTAACCTACCAACCGGCGATGATCCGGATCGACGGCACCGGCAAACTGATCTTCAAAATGGACGAGATCAGCGAATATCTCGGCCGCGAGATGACGGCGGAAACCTTCGAGGTCAACAGCTCGACCCACTACGGGCGGATGGTGCGCATCGACGACAACACCGTGATCTTGTTCGGCAACATGGACGAGATGTTCGAATACATCGAATAGCGGCAAAAAATCAGGCGTGCCGCCTGATTGCGGCACGCCGAACCGATCAACACGCATCTTGCGGAGGAAAGAATGTTTAGGACACCGGAAGGCAAGGATATTTTCGTGGTCGACGGCCACACCCATTTCTGGGACGGCAGCCCGGACAACCAGAAAAATGTCCACGGCAAGCAGTTCATCGATTGCTTCTACGCCTATCACACGGGGCTGAGCCCCAAGGACCAGCTGTGGGAGAAGAGCAAGTTCGAGAAGTACAGCGCCGACGATCTCTATCGCGACCTGTTCATCGACGGTCCAGATGACATGGCGATCGTCCAGTCGACCTATCTCAAGGACTTCTACAAGAACGGCTTCAACACGATCGAACGCAACGCCGAGGTGGCCAAGCGTTATCCGGAGCGTTTCATCGTCAACGGCGCCTTCGATCCGCGCGACGGTGAGAAGGCGCTTGAGTACATCCATTTCCTCAAGGAGACCTACAACGTCAAGGGCGTGAAGATGTACACGGCCGAATGGAACGGCGCCTCCAAGGGCTGGAAGCTTACCGACCCCGATGCCTACAAATGCTTCGAACTCTGCGACAAGCTTGGCATCAGGAACATCCACGTCCACAAGGGCCCGACGATCCTGCCGCTCAGCAAGGATGCGTTCGACGTGCATGACGTCGATCATGCGGCGACGGATTTCCAGGGCCTCAACTGGATCATCGAGCATTGCGGCTTGCCGCGTCTTGACGATTTCTGCTGGATCGCGACCCAGGAAACCAACGTCTATGGCGGGCTTGCGGTAGCGCTGCCCTTCATCCATTCCCGCCCGCGCTATTTCGGCGAGGTCATCGCCGAACTGCTGTTCTGGATCGGGCCGGAGAAAATCCTGTTCGGTTCCGACTACGCGATCTGGACGCCACGCTGGCTGGTCGAGAAATTCTGGGCCTACCAGATCCCCGACGACATCGCCGCAGAACGCGGCGTGCAGCTGACCGACGAGATCAAGGAGAAGATCCTCGGTCTTAATGCCGCGCGTCTCTACAACATCGACATCGCAGCCAAGAAGAAGGCGCTCGCCAGTTCGCCCTTCAGCATCGCGGCGGAGTAGGGGCCATGGCAACCGCCGCCAGCGTTTCCGGCAACCGCGAGAAGGAGCTCTGGCGGTGCCTTGGTGAGGTCAACGACCCCGAACTCGACGAACCGATTACCGAGATGGGCTTCGTCGAGCGAGCCGTGATGACGGGCGATGGCAGCGTGGAGATAGATTTCCGCCTGCCGACCTACTGGTGCTCGCCCAACTTCGCGTTCCTGATGCTGGACGGCGTCCGCAAGGCGCTCGACCAACTCTCATGGTCGCCGGCCTATCGCGTCAAGCTGCACGACCACATGTTCGCGGAAGAGGTCAATTGCGGCATGGCAGCCGGCAAGACATTCGGCGATATTTTCGCTGAACTTGCCGAGGATCAGGATCTCGGCGCCTTGCGCGAAACCTTCAGGATGAAGGCATTCAAGCGGCGCCAGGAGGCGGTTTTGCGGGGCCTCCGGCAGCATGGTCTGACGGATCGGGAAATCCTCGGCATGGACCTGCCGGCATACGACGTCGCGCGGCTCGAGGCGGGCGAAGCGGCCAAACAGAAGCCGAGATACCGGGCGGCTCTGATCGAGCGTTTTCCCGACCGCCGGGCGGATGATCCCGTCTTCGTGACCTGGGAAGGGCAACGCATACCGACTGCCGCACTCGGCGCCCATCTCGCTGAACTGCGCGGTGTGCGCGTCAATATGGAGTTCAACGGCGCGCTTTGCCGTGGGCTCAAGCAGACCAGATACAAGGAACTGGATGTGGTCGACGGCGAACCGACACTGGTCGATTTCATCATGGATCGCGTGCCGGCACGAGCCGCGCCGACCGCCTGAAGCAGAGCCGAAAACAACGGCCTCCCTCGCACGAGGCCCCTAACCAACAACCCGCCCGTAAGGCGGAAGGAGGAATCATGCCCAAAGTAATGCTTCACAACTCCGACGCCCGCCGCGCTCTCGCCCGTGGCGTCTTTCGGCTGGCCGCTGCCGTCGAGCCGACGCTTGGCCCCAAAGGCATGAACGCCATGATCGACCGGCCGATCGGCACGCCGATGGTGACCCGTGACGGTGTCAGCATCGCCTCCGAGATCGAATTGCACGACCGTTTCGAAAACATGGGCGCGCAGGTCGTTCGCGAAGTGTCGATGCAAACCAACGAGGTCGCCGGCGACGGTACCACGACTGCCATCGTGCTCGCCAACGCTCTCATCCAGGGCGGTGTGGAGGCGAATGAACGCGGCGTGAAATCCGTCGATCTGTGCAAGGGCATCGACCTTGCCGTGACAGCGGTAGTGGCGGCGCTCAAGGCTTCGGCCAAGCCGGCCAAGGGCAACGGAATTCTCGCCTCGGTCGCCAACATCGCGGCGACCAATGCCAAGCTTGGCGCACTGGTGGCCGAAGCCCATCAGCGGGTAGGGGCCGAAGGCGTCATCACCACTGACTTCAGCGTGACGACCGAGACCACGCTTGACGTGGTCGAGGGCATGTCCTTCGAACGCGGCTATCTCTCGCACCACATGGTGACCGATCAGGAGAAGATGGAGGCGGTTCTCGAACGGCCCTACATCCTGATGACCGATCTCAAGATCAAGGAGCCCGAGGCGCTGGATGCGGCTCGCCGCATTGCCGACGAGGCCGGTCGGCCGCTGCTGATCGTGTCCGAGGAAATGTCGCCGGAAGTCGTGGTGACGCTGCTCGGCAGGCAGGGACCTGGAAAATACCTTGTCGTCCATCCGCCGGAATATGGCCATTGGCGCAAGGCGATGATGGAGGATCTGGCGATCATCACCGGCGGCAAGGTGATCGCGCGCGACCTCGGCGGCCGGCTGGAGGACATCACCGCCGACGACCTCGGAACGGCTGACCGGGTGAAGACCAGTTCGTCTTACACCTCGATCATCCGCGGCGGCGGCGACCACGCGGCAATCGCGTCGCGTCGCGCTCAGGTGCAGCGGCAGTATGAAGCTTCGCCGCCGAATATCGATCAGGACAAGCTGCGCGAACGCCTGGCCAAGCTTTCTGGCGGCACTGCGATTCTCTATGCCGGCGGTGTCACGCCGGTCGAGCAGAAGCGAACCATTCAGCTCATCGAGGATTCGCTGAATGCGGTGCGCGCCGCATCCGAAGAGGGCGTGGTCGCCGGAGGTGGCTCGGCGCTTGCCCAGATCGCGCCGCTGCTCGACAAGGTAGCGGCAGGCGTCGACGGCGATGTCGCCGAAGGCGTGCGCCTGGTGCGATCGGTGCTGTCGCGGCCGCTCTGGCGCATAGCCGTCAACGCCGGCGCCGATCCCGAGGCAGTGGTGGCGGAAGTCACGCGCATCAACGGCGGCTACGGCTACAACGCGTCTGCCGGCAGCTACCAGAACATGTTCGAGGCAGGGATCATTGATCCGGTCCGCGTCACCTACACAGCACTCGCCAACGCAGCTTCGGTGGCGACGCTGATCCTGACCACCGAAACGCTGATCGGCCATCTCGCCGAGGACGAGGACCCGACGGCCGGACCGGCTCGCGGTGGCGGCTCTGAAAAGCTCGGCCGCGCCTGAAGCAATCCGAACAATCTCGACGTTGAAAGGATACGACGATGAAAGCTGCCAGACTGTACGAATACGACCCAAAGATGAACGTCCAGCTCAGGATCGAGGAGGTCAGGGCACCGACTATCACTGCCCCCGACGAGGTGATCGTGCGGGTCGGCGCCGCCGGCCTGTGCCGCACCGATCTCCACATCATAGAAGGTGTATGGAAGCCGACCATGGACCCCGAAGGCACGCTGTTGCCCTACATCATGGGTCACGAGAATGCCGGCTGGGTCGAGGAGGTCGGCAGCGGCGTCAGGTCGGTCAAGCGCGGTGACGCCGTGATCTGCCACCCCTTCCGCTCGTGCGGCATCTGCCTCAACTGCCGCCACGGCGAGGATATGTACTGCGATAACGGCCAATTTCCGGGCCTCGGCATGAATGGCGGTTTCGCGGAGTATTTCATCACCAGCGAGCGTTCGTTGATCAAGCTGAACGCTAACGTCACGCCGATCGAGGTGGCGCCGCTGGCTGACGCCGGCATCACTGCCTACCGCGCCGCCAAGCGGGCGGCCAAGCTGCTAAGGCCAGGGAGTCACTGTGTGCTGCTCGGCATAGGCGGGCTCGGCCACATCGCGCTGCAATCGCTGCACGCGATCTCGGGCTGCCGCATCATCGCCGTCGATCGCGAGCCGGCAGCACAGGTGCTGGCCAAGGATCTCGGCGCCGACTTCGTCCTCGATGGTGGCCCGAACATCGTCGAGGAGGTCAGCCAAATCACCGGCGGCGGCGCCCATGTCGTCATCGATTTCGTCGGTGAACTCGGTGTCGAGAACATCTGCTGGAAGATGGTGCGCAAGGGCGGGCAACTGTTCGTCGTCGGCTATGGCGGCAATATCAACGTACCGACCGCGCATCTCGTCATCGAGGAGATCAACATCGGCGGCAGCCTCGTCGGCAACTTCACCGAGCTTGTCGAACTGATGGAGCTGAACGCCGATGGCAAGGTGAAGATGCACTACACCGAGTACAATCTCGCCAGCATCAACACCGCACTCGACGATTTCAAGAACCGGCGGTTCACCGGCCGCGGCGTCATCGTGCCCTGAAATATATGGACCGGATTTCGCGCGGACGGGTGCGGTGTCCGGTCACATTTTGAGGGAGAGAAAGGGTCCAAGCGGCATCACCAGATCGGCGCTGCTGTGGTGATTTCGCTGGCCTTGGCATGACTTCCCCCCACCCAGCGGCGCGAATGCTGCGGGGCTTTTTCGTCGCCGGTGACGGATTCTGATCCTAGAGGAAACCCCGCCGGATGCCGTATTGGTCGAGTTTGCGATAGAGCGTCGGCCGGGAAATGCCGAGCCGCCGCGCGACCCGACTGAGATTGCCGCCCTCGGCTGCCAAAGCGTTCTTCATCGCCTGGCGTTCCGCCTCGACGAGTGTGCCTCCAGGCAACTCGGCCGACAGGGTCTTACCATCATCGGACGTGGCGCTGGGCGCCGCGATTTCACCGGGGAGATCGTGGAGCCCGATATCTCGGCCCCGCGCCAGGACATGTAACCGCCCGATCAGGTTCTTCAGTTCGCGTACATTGCCCGGCCAATGATAGGCGAGCAGGGCATCGAGCGCTTCTTGCGAAAATTCCAGCGGCTCCTCGCCAGCTGCGGTGGCGATCTGCCGGTTGAAATGTTCGACCAGCAGCAGCACATCCTCGCCGCGCGCGCGCAGCGGTGGAACAGTGATCGAAACCGCGCCAATTCGATAGTAGAGATCGCGGCGGAAACGGCCTGCGTCAATTTCGTGCTTGAGATCGCGATTGGTCGAGGCGACCAGGCGCACATCCACCGGGCGGCCCCGGCTGTCGCCAATGCGGTTGACCACGCGCTCTTCCAGGACACGCAGCAGAAACGGCTGGATCTCGAGCGGCAATTCGCCGATCTCGTCGAGACTGAGGACGCCGCCATGGGCGAGCTCGAAAACCCCCAGTTTGCCTTCACGCGAGGCGCCGGTAAAGGCGCCGGCGACATGGCCGAACAACTCGCTGCCGAACAGGTCCCTGGTGATCGCCCCGCAATTCATGGCGATGAACGGATCGTTCGCCGTGCGCCGGCTGCCGGCATGGACAAGCCGCGCAAACAGCTCTTTCCCGACCCCTGTTTCACCTTCGACCAACAGCGATGTTACGCTGCTCGACCGGGCGACGCGGCAGGCGACGTCGATGGCGGCATGCAGCGCTTCGCTTTCGCCGACGATCATGGCGACAGCATCTTGAAGATGCTTGTTCACTTCCCGGTGGACCACCGCCGCGCTGGAGACTGCCGGCACGGAGGGGAACACCAGCGCCGCGCCGCGGAGGTCGCCATCGAGCTTGAGCGGGGTGATATGGCAGGATCGCAGATGGGCCGGCAGCGCCCTGGCAAGGTCGGCTTCGGAGCCGGAGGACGGAAGGTTCATCAGCCAGCGGCCACGGCCTGGCTCCATCGGGCCGTCCATCATCTCAGTGGCCTCGCCATCAGGCACATTGTTGCAGAAGATGGCACGACCGCGGTGGTCGACGATTACCAGCCCGTCCTTTCGACGGTAGCCGGGAGCCGATGAAATGAAAGCTTCGAGCAGGCGCGTGCGCTGTTCCTGCTGCTGTTCGGCCAATGCCTTTTCGATCTGCCGGGCTGTCGCGGCGACGAGCGCGGTGTTGTGCGGCCTGAAGATCGGCGAATAGCCTGACAGGTCGACCACACCGATGATCTTGCCGTCCAACGGGTCGCGAATCGGCGCGCCGGCGCAGGTCCAGGATTTGATGCCGGCGCAGAAATGCTCGGCCGCATGCACGAAAGTCGGCTCGCCGGTCCACAGCGCCGTACCGATGCCGTTCGTCCCGACGGCATCCTCGTTCCATTTGCCGCCGATGGCAAGGTGGATATCCATGCCGTCATGCAGCGTCTTCTTGTCGCCGATGGCGTCGATCAGCACGCCGTCGCTGTCGGCCAGAACCAGCATCGCGCCGGTCCCGTCCAGTAACTGGCCAAGCGAGGCGAACGACCGCCGCGCCGCCGAAAGCAGTTCTGCATTGGCCCGAGTCAGATATTCGATCGCGTCGCGATCACTGCTCAGCGGCGCTTCAATGCCTTGAGCGTTGATGCCGCCGGTGGCACTGCGGTACCAGGAATCGTGAATGAGGGAGCGGACGTGGCTTGGGACAGGATCGCCGGCGCATTTGGGCTCGTCAGCCAGAAAACTTTCCCAGGCGCGCATGGTGGCACGCTCGTCATAGTCGATGTTGCTCAGAGCCATTTGGCCGGTGGCCAGCGAAGTACGCGCCGGAGGGGCATCGATCTTCATCTGATTGGGGGCTATCTCGCGTTTCATTCAGTCATCACAGAACCTTTGAGGTATGCCATTTCTGTATGATGTCGCGGTCGTAGGCTGCCGCGGAGTGGACGTGAGGAAGCACGCCCATGCCTGTCGCTCAGTCGATGCCGAGTTTCGCGCCGATGTCGGCGGCAAGCTGCTCTTCGGTATAGGTGGCAGCGAGGCGGGATCCGTCCATGTCGGCAAGCGCCTCGGCAACGATTTCGTCAACCGGCGAGAAGAAGCCATTCTGCTTTGTTGCCAGCACGAAGACCTGGTCGCCGCCGCGGTTTCGGATATCGCCGAGGTGATGAAGTTGGCGGCCGGTGTTCTGATCCTTCGAGATGACGCGGCCGTTCATGGTGACATGGATGGACGGTTTGGCTTCGGTCACAGGCGCGGCACTGCCGCCGACATGGATGATCAGACCTTCCGCCTTTGGTTGCTGGCGTGGCTTCCTGGAAGCTGAATAGCCGCCACCGCTGATCTGGTCGGCAAGGCGGACGATGGTCGACCGGTTCTGCTCGATCAGTCTTTTGACTTGTGCGTCCTCGCGCCGCGGGCCATCCCGCTTGGAGATAATCTCGACCATGAATCCTCCCAGATTCGCCCCGCGTCGCCGTTTCTTCGTTTGAGGTGAACCCTACACCGCCTCGGCGAAGTTCGCCATTCATATCAGATAGCGCCAAAATTTGCTTTGCTGGTAGCAGGTGGCTGCTACACGGGATTTCCGATATCGGACGTTTTGAGTAATGCCCGCTTGTCAGGCTGCCTTGTTCGTCAAATTCCGAGGGTTTGCTGTCGAGTTGTTGCCTGTCGCGCACGTCACGCTTTCGCACGACGCCTTCGGCTAGGCCTCGCTCCTACAGTTCGATCACCACGCCCGAACGGGGCGAAACGCCCGCTTGCTCAAATGCACGCCCGCTGCCATGCCGGCCTCGGCATGCGGCTTGGCTTCATTGAGGCGGCGGTGAAAGGCGAGAGGCTCGATTTGCGACGGACTATCTGCTCGCCAGCGTCGCTACAAGATCGCTGAAGCGTTCGCCCTGGATGCTGACATGCTGGCGCAGCAGCGTGCGCGCCTGCTCCGCGTCGCCGGCGAGGATTGCTTCCACGATCGCGCCATGCTCGGCGAACGAGGTGGCAACGCGGTTGCGCACGCGCAGTTGGAGACGCCTGTAGGGCTGCAGACGGCGATGCAGTGCGACGCACTGCTCGGCCAGAAAACCACTGTGGCTGGCAGCGTAGATAGCTTTGTGAAAGCGCTCGTTATCGTAATAGTAGGCGTCGCTGTTGCCGGCCGAAAACGAACGCTCGCAATCTGCATGCGCGGCCAGGATGGTTGTGCGATCGGCATCGGTGAACCGTCGCGCGGCCAGCGAACCGGCCAAGCCTTCAAGTTCCGCCATCACCTCGAACATTTCGAAAATGCGGTGCGGTCCCGGATCGATCACCACGGCACCCCGGCGCGGCCGGATCTCCACCAGCCCGATTGCGTTCAACTGCATCAGCGCCTCGCGCACCGGCGTTCTCGACACGCCGAAGCGTGTTGCCAATTGCACCTCGTCTAGTCGTGCACCGGGGGCGAAGTCGTTCGAGATTATGCCGTTTTCAATCTCGTCACGTAGGCGCTGAACGACATTCTCCGACATTTTTTGGGCCTTTCAATGCAAGATGATAAATCTTGTATGCAAGAATGTTGACTTTGCGTACAAGGTTGTCTAATAACGATACCACAAAAGGCAAGTTGCACACAAATGGGTGGGCGCATCCGAGCACCAGCACGCGTCGAGACCGCGCGGCGGGTCTGCTTGCGCCGATTTCGATTTTGCCAGGAGGGGCTCCGACATGGCAGGCATCTCGTTCTTTAGCGATATGGTGCAAAGCATTACCGATCGCGGCCGCAGGCTGCTTGCGGCAGGGGCGCGCAGCGAGCCGGTCCAAGCCGAAACGAGTATCGAAACCCTCTGCGACATGCTTTTGTCGAGCCGGGGCGAAGCCTCGGGCATGGCGTTGGCCGCCGAGGTCCTTCAGCGCTGGGCTCAACTGGACGCTGCCGGTCAGCAAGACTTCGTGCGAATGCTGCACGAACAGTTCGGCCCAGACATGGCCAAGCTTGACAAAGCCATCGAGCGCTACCGCAGCGACAGGAGTTCGGACGCCGTCATCGAACTGCACCAGGCCGCCGAGCCGCGTCGGCAGGAACTGGTGCGCAGACTCAACCTGGCCCCCAAAGGCACGGCAAGACTGGTAGAGATGCGCGAGCGCCTGTTAGCCATGAAGGATGCGACAGAACCGTTTCGCGCCGTCGATGCCGACTTCGCCCACCTGTTCGGCTCATGGTTCAACCGCGGTTTTCTGACCCTGCGTCCGATCGACTGGTCGACGCCAGCCGACATCCTGGAGAAGATCATCAGATACGAGGCAGTGCATGAAATCGCCGGCTGGGAGGAACTGCGGCGGAGGCTAGCTCCAGCCGACCGCAGGTGCTTTGCGTTCTTCCACCCGCGTCTCGCAGACGATCCGCTGATCTTCGTTGAGGTTGCGCTGACCCGGGCGATTCCGTCTGCCATCGCTGATGTGCTCGATGTAAACCGTTCGCCGATCACGGCCCAGGATGCCACCACCGCTGTCTTCTATTCGATCTCCAACTGCCAGGACGGACTGCGTGGCATCTCTTTCGGGAACTTTCTGATCAAGCAGGTGGTGGAGGATTTGCGCCGCGACTTGCCTGGCTTGAAGACCTTCGTGACGCTGTCGCCGGTTCCGGGTTTCGCTGGCTGGCTGGCAAGACTGCGCAAGGCGGCCGATGCCAGCCTCGATGATCGGACCCTCAAGACGCTCGAGCTGCTGGACGATCCGAGCTGGGCGGACAATCCGCAGAAGGCACGGGTCGTCGAGGCTGTGCTCCTCCCGCTCGCCGCACGCTATTTCATTAGGGAACGAGCCGCCGGCAGACGGCCTGTCGACCCTGTGGCGCGTTTTCATTTGGGCAACGGCGCTCGCCTTGAACGGCTGAACTTCCTCGCCGATCGCTCCGCCAAGGCGATGCGGCAGTCCCACGGCTTGATGGTCAACTACTTTTACAAGTTGGACGACATCGAGGCGAACCACGAAGCCTTGGCGCAGCATGGCGAGATCGCTGCTTCGCCGGAGGTCAGAAAACTGGCGGCAACCGCTTCGACCGACACCGATATCGGCGCCCCGGTTCGTCGACGCCGCACCGAAATGCAGAAAACCTAATAAGCAAGTTGGGAGGAGTTCAATGAGCAATCACCTGTTCGACGCCATGCGAGCATCCGCCAAGTCAGGCGAGTCGATTTTCATCGAGACTATTGATGGTCGGCGTTGGAACTATGCAGATGCGCTGCGGCTCTCCGGACAGATCGCCAGCGCAATTGATGTGCTCGGCGTTCGCCCGGGCGACCGCGTCGCGGTCCAGGTGGACAAGAGCCCGCAGGCTCTGATGCTCTATCTCGCATGCGTGCGCTGCGGGGCGATCTATCTGCCGCTGAATACCGCCTATACGCTGGTTGAACTCGACTATTTTATCGGTGACGCCGAACCGCGGCTCGTCATCGTCTCCTCGAAGTCGCGAACTGATGTCGAAAGGATCGCGCACGGCTACGGCGCGATTGTCGAAACACTCGATGCCGACGGCACCGGGTCGCTCATGGAGTTGGCCCGGGACGAGTCTGCCGATTTTCTCGACGCGGCGCGCGCGCCTCACGATCTCGCCGCGATCCTGTACACATCTGGGACCACCGGCCGTTCCAAGGGCGCAATGCTGACGCACGACAATCTTTTGTCCAATGCAATAGCACTGCGCGAATGCTGGCAGGTGACGGCAGCCGACCGGCTGATCCACGCGCTGCCGATTTTTCACACGCATGGGCTCTTCGTGGCGACCAATGTCACGCTGATTTCCGGCGCCTCGATGTTTCTGCTGCCAAAGTTCGAGCCCGAGGAAATCCTATCTCTGATGCCGCGGGCGACGCTGATGATGGGCGTGCCGACCTTCTATGTCCGGTTGCTTCAGCATGAGGGCCTGAACCGGGAGACGGTCGCCAATATCAGGCTGTTCATCTCCGGCTCCGCGCCGCTGCTCGCTGAAACGCACGCCGCATTCAAACAGCGCACCGGTCACGCCATTCTCGAACGCTACGGCATGACCGAAACCAACATGAACACCTCAAACCCCTATGACGGCGAGCGAAGGGCAGGAACAGTCGGTTTCCCACTCCCGGGCGTGTCGGTGAGGGTCACCGATCCGGCCACCGGCGAGACGCTCGGACCAGGCAAAACCGGCATGATCGAGATCAAGGGCCCGAACGTTTTCCGGGGTTATTGGCGGATGCCTGAAAAGACGGCGGCGGAGTTCACCGAGGACGGCTATTTCATCAGCGGCGACCTCGGCAAGATCGATGAGGCGGGCTATCTCCACATCGTCGGCCGCGACAAGGACCTGGTGATCTCCGGCGGCTACAACATCTACCCGAAGGAAGTCGAGGGTGAGATCGATCAACTCGACGGTGTCGCCGAGAGCGCGGTCATCGGCATCGCACATCCGGATTTCGGCGAGGGGGTGACGGCCGTCGTGGTGCTCAAGCCCGGTGCCACGATGGACGAAAAGGCCGTGCTGAACGCGCTGCGCGACCGCCTCGCGCGCTACAAGCAGCCGAAACGGGTGATCTTCGCCGAGGACCTTCCGCGCAACACCATGGGAAAGGTGCAGAAGAACCTTCTGCGCGACCGGTTCAGCAACCTTTACATGCCCGCCTCCTAGGAGGCGCTGACGACCCTGCGTTGGTGCTTGGGAGCGAGACCAACGCAGGCTGATCTACCACCGATGGAAATGAGAACGGGCGCCTGAAGGCGTTTCCCGAGGGAGGAAGCTATGAACATCCAGATTCTGTCGATTGCGCTGCTGGTCGGCATGTTCGTGATCGCCACCATGCAGCCGATCAATATGGGCGCGCTCGCCTTCGCGTGCGCCTTTCTGGTCGGCTCGCTCATCATGGCCATGAAGCCGGCGGAAATATTTGCTGGCTTTCCGAGCGACCTCTTCCTGACACTGGTCGGCATTACCTACCTGTTCGCCATCGCCCAGATCAACGGCACTATCGATTGGCTGGTCGAGGGCGCGGTCAAACTGGTGCGCGGACATGTGGCGTGGATTCCCTGGGTCATGTTCCTGGTCGCCGCCGTCATCACCGGCTTCGGTGCGCTCGGACCTGCGGCGGTCGCCATCCTGGCCCCGGTGGCGCTGGGTTTTGCGTTCCAGTACCGCATCAATCCGGTCATGATGGGATTGATGGTTATTCACGGTGCGCAGGCGGGCGGCTTTTCGCCGATCAGCGTCTATGGCGGCATCACCAACCAGATCGTCGAAAAGGCGGGGTTGCCGTTCGCGCCGACATCACTGTTTCTCTCCAGCTTCTTCTTCAACCTGGCCATCGCCGTCCTCGTATTCTTCGTCTTCGGCGGCTCGAAGGTGCTGCGTAAGTATTCGGTCGCCTCGGGACCGCTGCCTGACCTCCACCCCGAGGGCGTGACGCAGTCAATCGTCGGCCACGGCGGCACGCCGGCTACTCCGATCAGCCATCACGTCTTTGAGGAGCAGACAAAAAATGTGTCGGCGCTTTCCGGCCTGACTACGGAAAGGTTGACGACATTAGTCGGCCTAACCGCGCTCGCGGTCGGCGCACTTGTCTTAAAATTCAATGTCGGCCTGGTGGCGATCACTGTCGCGGTCGCGCTCGCGCTCCTCTCGCCGAAGACCCAAAAGGCAGCGATCGACAAGGTCAGCTGGTCGACGGTGCTCCTGATCGCCGGCATCATCACCTATGTCGGCGTCATGGAGAAGATCGGCACGATCGACTACGTCGCCCACGGCATTTCAAGCCTGGGCATGCCGCTGCTGGTTGCACTCCTCCTCTGCTTCACCGGCGCCATTGTATCGGCATTCGCCTCGTCCACGGCATTGCTGGGAGCCATCATTCCACTGGCCGTGCCCTTCCTCCTGCAGGGACAGATCAGTGCCATAGGTGTGGTTGCCGCCATCGCGATCTCCACCACCATCGTTGACACCAGTCCGTTTTCGACCAACGGGGCGCTGGTCGTCGCCAATGCCCGGGAAGCAGAGCGCGAGAGCGTGCTGAAGGCGTTGCTGATCTACAGCGCGCTTATCGCCATCATCGGCCCTGTCATCGCCTGGCTGGTTTTCGTGGTCCCCGGGTTGGTTTGAACGGTCGGCCGCTTCCCGGACATTCCCAATCAGTCTGGCCGCTCCGGTGCAACTTGACCGGCGGCCAGGCTTGACACCCGAACCGGATCTGGTCGGCGTCAACAAGAAAAACGGCGGCGCAGCCAGAACCGGTTCCCTATCAAGGCAGCCGTTGGGCCGATAGCGCCGCCCGCCCTGCCTGGCGGGCCGTCGCTGCTCATGCAGCGGGTGAGGGCGCGTAGCGGCTGCCCAGCGAATAGCGGCTGCCGACATAGGTGAGCTTGTTGACGGTGGCGACCGCCGCGCCCGACCAGGTCCGCCGATGCAGGAGCAGGCAGGGGTCGCCGGGTCGGATCATCAAATGGCGGGCCGCCGTCTCTTCTGCCGCGACGGCCGAGATCACATGCTCCACTTCCGTCAGCGGCGTCGCCCGCTGCAGGTAGTCGTAGGTGGTGGTCGCCACGAAATCTTGCCGAAGGTAGTCCGGTGCGAGCGCCGGATTGACAAAGCGTTCCTCGAGCTGGACGGGCACATCGTCCTCGAAATGCACGATGATCGAATGGGCGACCGGTCTGCGGCGCGTGAACTCGAAGGCGACGACGAGGTCCAGCGCCGGATTGCGGATCTTCTCGAGGACGACGACTTCGGCCCTGTGGCGTGCGCCGCGCGCGGCGATCTCGCCGGCGATGTTCCTGATTTCGATGAGGGCCGATTGCGGTTTCGGCGGCGCCACAAACGTGCCTACGCCCTGGATGCGCAGGAGGTGGCCTTCCGAGGTCAGTTCCCTCAGCGCCCGGTGCACCGTCATCCTCGAGACGCCGAGCGTGCTGACCAGCTCGTTTTCGGAAGGCAGCCTGCGGTCCTTCGGCCAGTTGCCGCTGCCGATATTGCCGAGCACGTAGTCCTTGACCTTTTCGTAGAGCGGCCCGGCGGTTTCGGTAAGCCTGATCATCGTCCGCTCTCCATCCGGACGATGGTCTTCAACCCGCCGCTCGCGCCGGCGATCAGGCGCTGGTAGGCGGCGGGAATTTCGCCGATCGCGATCTCGTCGGAGACGAAGCGCGACAGCGAGGCGGCAAGATCGCCAAGCATCGCGACGGCCGGCGCAAGCTCGTCGGCGAAGGCGTGGCAGCCGACAAGCGCGATCTCGCGCTCGACCAGCAAGTTGGGGTCGAGGTCGAGGCGGCCATGCGAAATGCCGACCAGCGCCAGCGTGCCGCCGCCGGCCAAGACATCGAGCAGCCGCGCCATCACCGCCACGCTGCCCGTCGCGTCGATGGCATGGCGCAGATTGGGATCGCAGGGCAGGGCGTCCAGGTCGACGACGGTCGCGCCGCTCACCTTGGCCACAAGCTCAGCACGTGCGCCATTGCGGTCGGCGACGAGGACCTGTCTCTCGCCCGGCCGCGACAGCAGCAGCGCAGCCAATCCGCCGATCGGGCCGCAACCAGCGATAAGCACCGGCGCTCCGGCCGGCGCCGCCAGCCGCCGCACCGCGTGCAGGGCGACCGCCAGCGGCTCCGCCATGGCGGCGGTCGCGGGATCGAGCGTGGGGTCGTGGCGCACAAGCAGCCGCGCCGGCAGCTGCGTCTCTTCCGCGAAGCCGCCGTCGCAGACCTCGCCTACAAAGCCAAGTCTGGCACAGACGTTATGCCGGCCGGCCCGGCAGGCAGGACACTCGCCGCACCAGAAGCGCGAATCGGCCACAACCCGGTCTCCGAGCGCAAACTGGGACACGCCGGCCCCCACGGCGATCACTTCGCCGGCGAACTCATGCCCGGCGACGCTCGGCGCGCGGCTGATCCACTGACCGGTGCGGAAGTTGTGGAGGTCGGAGCCGCAAATGCCGGCGGCCGTCACCTTGAGCCGCACCCAGCCAGGCGCTGGTTCGCCGGGAGATGGCACGTCCTCAACCCGCAAATCGCCCGCCGCATGGAGTCTGGCCGCCTTCATCATCCGCTACCGCACCAGATATCGGTCGCGCACGTCGGAAACGGCGTGTTCGTGCGAGGAAAAGCCTTCATAGCGGGCAAGCGTACGGGCATGACGCGCGAATTCCGGATAGGCCGTCGCCGTCACGTAGCCGATGGAAGAGCGCTTGACGAAATCCGTGACCGAGAGCGGTCCACAGGTACGCGCCCAGCGGCTGGTCGGCAGCACGGCGTTCGGGCCCAGCCCGAAATTGCCGATCGAAACCGGCGTGTGCGGCCCCATCAGGATCTCGGCGGCTTCGGTGATGTGGCCAAGGTGCGCAAAGGGATCGGTGGAGAGGATCTCCAGATGCTCAGGTGCGTAGTCGTTGATGAAACGGTAGCTCTCCTCGATCGATGCCGTCAGCACGATGCCGCCACAGGCACCGGTCAGCACCGCGGTGGAGAACGCTACCCGCTGATCGGTCATGCGCGCCCAGTGCTCGGGCAGCGCCGCCAGTGCCTCCTCCGCCACGCGGCGGCTGTGGGTCACCAGGTAGGCCGACGAGTCCGGCCCGTGCTCCGCCTCGATGAGGAGGTCGAGCGCGGCCAGTCCGCCATGCACGCTGTCATCGGCGAGGATAATCGCTTCCGACGGACCAGCGGGAAGCCCGGGATCGATGACTCCCGCAAGCAGCCGCTTGGCCGCAACCACCCAGGGGCTGCCTGGACCGACGATCTTCAGCGCGGCCTTGATCGTCTCCGTGCCGTAGGCGACCGCGGCGACCGCCTGCGCGCCGCCGCATTTGTAGACCGTTTCGACGCCGGCGAGGCGCGCCGCAACCAGTGTCGCTGCGTCCACCGAACCATCGGCCGCTGGCGGCGTCATGATAGCAAGCTCCGGGACGCCCGCCACGACGGCGGGCACTGCGGTCATCATTGTCACCGAAGGGAACGCCCCCTTGCCGCGCGGGACATAGAGTGCCACCGAGCGGATCGGCGTGAAGCGGTCCCCGGCATAGGCGCCGGGCCGCATTTCCTTAAGCCACATCGCTTCCGGCTTCTGCTCTTCGTGGAAATGCCGGATGTTGTCGATGCCGAAGCGAATGGCGGCGACCACGTCCTCATCCACCATGCCGAAGGCCGCGTCGAACTCGGCGGGGCTGACCTTCAGCCGCGCGGCATCGAGATCTGCCTTGTCCAAGTCGCGGGCGAAGCGGACGAGCGCGGCGTCGCCTTCTGTTCGGACCGCCTCGATGATCGGTGCGGCCTTCTCCATAAAGCCGGAGAGATCTGTCTCTGAGCGCCGCATCAGTGCCGCTCGACTGGCGGCGTCGAGTTGGCTCAAGTCGTGGAACGATACGTTTGGCATAGGATTTCCTTTTCGACCCGGCGGGCCGGCATTCCTCATTTCGATTTCAGGAAGATGTCGAGCCCGACCAGCCTGTCGAGCAGGAAGACGGCGACAGCCGAGCAGGCGATGAAGACCACGGAGATCGCGGCAAGATCCGGCGTGATGATCGAGCGGATGGAGTTGTAGATCAGCACCGGCAGCGTCACGATGCGGGCATCGACGAGCAGCAGGCTGACCAGGAACTCGTTGAGCGCAAGGATGAACATCAGCAGCGAGCCGGTGATCACCCCCGGCATAACCGCCGGCAGGGTGACGGAGAAGAACACCTGGAGCGGCGGCGCGCCGCAATTGGCGGCGGCCAGTTCAAGGTCCGGGTCAAGCCCGGTGGCACTCGCCGTCACCGCCCAGATCATGAAGGGAAGGTTGATGACGCAGCAGGCGATGCCGACCGGCCAGAGCTGGCCGAGAATGCCGGCGTTGCCGAAAATCAGCATGAGGCCGATGCCCGATCCGATCAGCGGGATGGTAAAGGGCAGCAGCAGATAGATCTGGATCGTCTTCTCAAAACGCACCGCATATTTCGCCAGCGCGATGCCAGCCAGCGTGCCCACGGGAATGGCAACGATCGTACAGACCGTCGCAACCTGGAGCGTGCGCAGGAAAGCGTTGCGCAGGTCGGAGGCCTGCGAGATGCGCGCATACCACCGCAGCGACAGCCCGTCCGGCGGAAACGTGATGATGTTGCCGCCGGTGAAGGAAGCGCCGAGCACGACGACCGTCGGCGCCGAAAGCGTCACCAGGGCGATCGTCACCAGGGTCCACAGAACAACCGATTTGCTGCGCGAGCCGCTCACGCCCGTGACCTCCCCATCGCAAGCGTTCCGGCTCCGAACAGCGCGAACACCAAGCCGACGAGGATTGACCCGAGCGCGACCAGCATAAGCGCCAGCGTCGCGCCAAGGCCCTGATCGGACGTTCGGAAGAACTGGTCGTAGATGGCGTTGGCGATGAAGTCCTGAGAGCCGCCGCCAAGGATCGCGGGGACTGCGAAATCGGTGAGCGAAAGCGTCAGCACCACCACGCCGGCGCCGATAAAGCCCGGACGAGCGAGTGGCAACACGACATGGATGAACGTGCGAACCCAGCTCGCGCCGAGCGATCCAGCGGCCGCCTCCAGTTCTTCGGGAATGGCGGTGAGTGCCGGCGCCAGCATCAGTACGGCGAAGGGCAGCATGTACTGGACGAGGCCGAACAGCACGGCGGGATAGTTGTAGATGAGCCGCATCGGGGCGACCCCGACAAGGCCGAGCGCCTCGTTTACCATGCCCTGGTTGCCGAGGATGATCAGCCAGCCATAGGCACGCACAACCTGGCCGATGAAGAACGGCAGGAACAGCGCAATCAGCAGGAATTTGCGCAATCCTGGCGAACGCGTGCGCACCATCAGATAGGCGTAGGGAAAGGCGAAGACGAGTGTCACAGTGGTGACGATCAGGGCGGCGATGAGGCTGCGCTGCGCGACAACCAGGAACAGCGGCTCTGTCAGCGCCCGCCGGAAGTTGGCGATGGAATAGTTGTCCGAGAATTGGAAGGTGGTGGTGTCGAGCGTGCGCAGGCTTGCGTCCGCGATCTGGATGAGACCGAGCACGAGCAGTCCGACCAGCAGCACCGCCGGAAGCAGCATCAGATAGGGCGTAGCGCGCCGGAACCGCGCCGGCCAGATGGCGGCGGCAACACCTTCCAGCGTATCCATGATGCGCCATTTGAGGGGATAGGCTGTCCTGGCTGCCCGCATGAGAAAATCCGTTTCCGACGTCGTGAAGGAGCCGGTGCCGCCAGCGCAGCACCGGCCGACCCGGCGTCAACCCTGCATGATCGCCTTGAACTTGGAAAACCACTCGCTCTCATTCTCAACCTGGATCTTCGACGAGATGCGGATGAGGCGCTGGAAATCCGCTTCGGTGGTCGGATAGGACGGATCGCCCACCAGATCCTTCGGCGGCGTGAGGCCCGGCACCACGCCCGGCAAGCCGAGGCCGTCCAGCCAGACCTGCTGGGCTTCCTTGGTCAGCGCATGGTTGATGTATTGCTTGGCCCAGTAGAGTTCGTTTTCTGGCAGGCCCTTGGGAATCCACAAACCGTCCGTGTCGAATTTCGCACCCTCCTCCGGCACGACCCACTCGATTTTGACCCCGTTCTTGCGGGCCTCTCGGGCGTTGGTCGAGATGGTGCAGGCGGCATCGATCTCGCCGTTCTGGAACCAGGTGGTGAAGTCGGGATCTTCGCCCAGCAGCGGCTGCTGCGCCTTCATCTTGGTAATGAAATCCCAAGCCGGCTGCATGTTGCCGGGTATATCCTCCAGCTTGCCGCCACCGGCGACCTGCGCGGGGAAATGGAAGCCGATGCCGTCATTGTAGAAGGCAAGCCGGCCCTTGAACTTCGGGTCGAGCAGGTCTTTCCACGACTTCGGCGGTCCGTCCGGAAACGCCGCGGGCCGATAGGCCAGCACATAGACATAGCCGTAGGTATTGACGATCGGGAAGCCTTCCAGGCCGGCCGGCTTGGCAAGATCCGTCACATTGGCGAGGTTCGGCAGGTCGGAGAGGTCTTCCGTCACGCCGCGCAGTGCCGATTTCGTGGCATTGGTGGTGGTGTCCCAGTTGATGTGGATCGGCGGGACCCGGTTCTGCGCCACGGCCGCCCAGACCTTGGGCTGGATCTCATTGTCTTCGGTCAGGTCGTGACGAACAGCAATCCCCGTCATTTTGGTGAAGCTGTCGGACACGCCGGCCTTCAAACTATCCACCCAACTGCCGCCCCAGGCGCGCACGATGATCTCCGCCGGCTTTTCCGGCTCCTGCGCATAGGCGCCGCGCAGGCCGAGCGCCGAGGCGCCGCCGAGCGCGGCGGTGGCCTGAAGGAAGGTTCTGCGAGAAAGATGGGATAATGTCGGCTTGAAGCGCTTCATCTGCATTCTCCTCTGGGTTTGACCGGTTTCCGGTTCTATCGAAAAACAAGCATGTCCCTGGCATTCCACCCCAGGAACACGCTTTCGCCTATGTCGAACTGCGTGTGCGCGGCGGGATCATGGTCAAAAACGCGAATGACCTCGTCGCCAATCGCGGCGCAGGCGACCTCGTAGACCATGCGCTCGCCTTCGAAAATCGTGTCGGTGACGGTCCCGGCCAGCACGCAATCGAGCGTCAACAGCTGCGCAGCATCGCCGGCGAGACGGATCTGTTCGGCGCGGATCGCTCCCGATGCCTTGTCGCCCTCGGCCGGCGGATTGGCCGGATCGCCGAGCTTTCCGGCAAGCATCAGATCGCCCCGAAAGATAGAGACGTCGCCCATTTCCGATACGGCCCGTACCGTGCCGGCAATGAAGTTGGTGACGCCGATGAAATTGGCGACGAAGGCGTTGCGGGGCTGGCGGTAGGTGTGGATCGGCCGTGCCTTCTGCTGGATCTCGCCCTGATCCATGACGACGATATCGTCGGAAACCACCAGCGCCTCGCGCTGGTCGTGGGTGACATTGATCGTGGTGACGCCGAGCTCACGCTGGATGCGGCGGAATTCGAGCTGCATTTCCTCGCGCAGCTTGCGGTCGAGCGCAGCCAGCGGCTCGTCGAGAAGCAGCAAGTCGGGCTCAAACACCAGCGCGCGCGCAATCGCGACGCGCTGCTGCTGCCCGCCGGACAGTTCGTGAATGCGCCTGCCGCCGTAGCCTCCGAGCCGCACCAGCGCGAGATATCGCTCGACGCGGTCGGGAATGGTGCGTGCGTCGCGCCGACGCATCTTCAGCGGGAAGGCGACATTCTCGGCCGCCGTCATATGTGGAAACAACGCAAGCCTCTGAAAAACCATGCCGATCGACCGCTTGTGCGGTGGCACCGCGCTCACCGCTTCGCCGTTGATGAAGATCTCGCCGCTGCTCGGGGTCTGGAACCCGGCGATCATCCGCAGGAGGGTTGTCTTGCCGGACCCAGAAGGCCCGAGAATGGTGAGGAACCGGCCCTTCGGCAGATCGAAGGACGCATTCTTGACGGCATGAACCCCATCGAAGTCCATCCCGACGTTGCGGACCGTGACTGCGATTTCCCTGCCGCCTTCCGCTTCGCGTGAAGCTACGGCCCGGAAAGGCTCCTGCATTGCGGTTCCCCTTGTTTGTCGCCGGTCGCATGCAAGAACGTCCGGCGCTGTGAGGTGGTATATACAACCATATACAAGTCGGGTCTACTCGGTTCTTGTTGCACCACACCTCAGTCGCTCAGATGGATGCGAGATAACCGCCGTCGACGGGGAGGCAATGCCCGGTGACATAGGCTGATGCCCGGCTCGCCAGGAACACGACGGCTCCGGCCAGATCCTGCATCGTGCCGAAGCGCCGCTGCGGGATCTTGGCCAGCATCGCCGTCTGCCAGTCGGAATCCTGATAAAAAGCATCCGTCATCGCCGTATGGAAATACCCCGGAGCGATGGCGTTGACGCGGATGCCGAGCGATGCCCATTCCGCGGCGAGTGCGCGGGTCATGCCCAGAAGCCCAGACTTGGACGAGCCGTAGGGTACCGCGGTCGGAATGCCGACATAGGAAGTCAGCGAGCAAAGATTGATGATCGCGCCGCCGCCCTTGTCGGCAGCCATCCGCCGCGCCGCGGCCTGCGCGCAGAAGAAGGCGCCCTTCAGATTGGTCGATACGATGCGGTCCCATACCGCCACGTCCACGTCGAGCGAGGGCTGGACTTTTTCGTAGCCGGCGTTGTTGACCAGAATGTCGAGCCCACCAAAGGCATCCGCCACCTCGTCGACCACCACGCGGATGCGATCGGTGTCGAGCACGTCCAGAGACCGGCAAAGCGCCCTTCGCCCGTGTGCGCTAATTCGGTCCGACGTCTCACGAAGGGAATTTTCGTCGCGGGCGGTCACCGCCACATCGGCACCGGCCGCCGAGAGCGCCTCCGCCATGGCCTGGCCGATGCCGCGGCTGGCGCCCGTCACCAGCGCCTTTTTTCCCGTCAGGTCGAACAGGCGAGCGGCGTCCATGGCGGTTTCCTGCATTCCGAAAAAACCCATGCGGTCGGATTGGAAACGAACACCAGTTGCGGCCGGTTGTCTATACATCTTGCGCTATTGCGGGGGTGCCACCAAAACGGCGCGGCGCCGGTTTGCGGCGATCGGTTGAACGACGGCATCCCGGAATGGCCCCCCCATCAGAACGCCATCAACTGGCGTCTCGCTAGCAAAGCCATTAAGCTCTATCAACGGCAAAGGGAGTCCCACATGGTCGAACCGCGGCTTTCCGTGCGCAGCGCAAAGGCGCGTGATCTTGCGCACCGGCTGGCTCGGCGCGAGAACCGCTCGATCGCCGACGTGGTTGAGCGCGCGCTGGAATCCTATGAGGTCCGGCAAGCCGGTCATGAGCCGGCGTCGACGTTCTACTCGCGTATCGCTAGCGCTTATGGCGTCGAAATCGACCTTGAAGCGGCGATCCGGGGCGCTCGGCAGGTTGATTCGGGACCTGAGCTTTGATCTTCCCGGCTGCCAGGGTCATTTCCGAGACGCTGAAGAAGTCGCCCGAGCCTACCGTGTCGCATGGTTGTTCGCCATGCGCCTCGACACGCTCGCCTGAGATGTTGAATTCACCCTAACGGCGCGATTTTCCTGGGCGCCCTTGTCCAACCACCCCCGCTGAATGCGGGGTGATTGGACAATTTTGCATGGGAGGAAAAGTGCAGCGTATCAACGGCTGCCCGCCCATGGCGCACGACCCCTAAGGACCTTGCCGGGCTGTGGCTGTTCTTCTTTCGGAGCTACCACCGGTTGAGGCAAGGAAGCCGTGTGACTGGTATCCAAGGTCATTCCGCTGTTGTCGACGCCAGTAGCGAAGCCGCGGGTCGGGTCGCGATCCGGGTTTTGATTGGCAGCGAGCGAGACGCCTGTCGACAAGGCGAGGAGGGCGATAGCGGTTACAAGTTTGTTCATCGTACTTTTCCTTTCAATAATGAGCAGGCCCGCCAACGGCGGCTCGCGTTGGATTCACTCCTGCTTGCGAAATCCCGTCGGCTCTCTGTCTCGTCACCATGACGAGGCTTCCTGCTCACGGATGAAACTACGCTACGCCTGTCGCAGAGGTTTGCCCGAGTGCTATCGAAGTGTATCCGAATGTATGAGAATCCATGCGAGGTCCCGTGGCTCTGGGACTTCGACAAATTTGGCTACAATTTTTTTCGGCCGCCTGTCGGTGTTGGCGCAGCCAAATACCTGTCGGCGTCGTCATCAGGTCCGGTAAGCGGCGCTGCCGAAGAACGCCGATGACGTAAAGGCGGGACAATTCCCCTGATTGGGTGAACGCTCAATTTGCTGATCGGGCGACCGCGCGGCGTCCACCGTCAGGTGGTTCGCGACCGTCGCTTTAAATTGTGTGTCGGCTGTGTTGATGCGCCCATGAAAAGATGGTAACGCGGTATTAAAGATTGTTTCGGGTTGTTACCTCTTGGGCGGGGCGAATGGGATTGGTGGTACCGCGGGCATGGCTGTGTGCCGGCCTACTGATAGGCTTGATGATGTCCGCGACGCCGATGGAGAAGGCTTCGGCCGACGTCGTGCCTGGCGCCATGGCCACCGGGCAGCCAACCTCCATCCCTGTCGGCTACATCGAATTCTGCAGACGGCGGGCCGCGGAGTGCGCAATACGGTCAGGCAAGAGCGCTCCAGTCCTTCTGTCCGCGGGCATGGAAGGCAAGCTCGCTTCCGTCAACAAGCTGGTGAACAGATCGATCAGGCCCGCGAGCGATTTGGACGTTCACGGCATGATGGAATTCTGGTCCTATCCTGACCACGCGCTCGGCGACTGCGAGGACTATGTCCTGCTCAAGCGCCGGTTGCTCGGGCAGCAGGGCATATCGCTGTCGAACCTTCTGATCACCGTCGTCAGGAAGCAGGACGGCGAGGGGCACGCGGTGCTGACCGTCAAGACCGACAAAGGCGACTATGTGCTCGACAACCTCAACAACGATGTGAAGCCTTGGTCGGCAACTGGATATCGATTTATAAAAAGGCAGTCGTCTACGCATACCGGGCGCTGGGTCGCGATAGTTGAACACCCCGATGTACTGGTCGGGGCAGTCGACTGAATCTCCCGAATTAGCGGATCGACAACGCTTGGCCGGGCGCCATGCCGAAGAACGGCCAGGGATGCCCGGCTCCGCGTCTGTTTCCGGACCGGCCGAGCAAGTGACCCGTGATCTTGAGTCGCACTCCATGGGAGTTCCATTCTCGGCATAGGCAACTCATCTACAATGGCCTGCGTGGGGTCGAAGTTGATATTTCTGTAAGACGGAACACACGCGATCTGTCTGCTTGTCAAGGCACGTCGAATTTCCTGCGCGAAGCAACTCCCCATCGTGAAGAATATATCGTCAGAAGTGAATATTGAGGTTTTTTGGATTGTAATGGTGCCAGAACTGACAAATTTATCATACTTCTTGTTTGATTTGTTCGATGCCATCAACCGGATCGGTTTAACGTATCCGAGTTGGTGGCGGAGCCGAAGGTACTTTCGTCGAACTCGCTCTAGGAATGTCACTATCGCTCCATGATCATAATAGGTGGCCGCCCACAGCAATGCCTGACACGTAGTCCGCTTCGCCGCTAGCAGCAATCAGGAGGATTCAAGATTGACTATAACTTCGAACGAAGTCAGACGTCAGATATTAGTTTGGCGCATGTGTGACGGCGTCGAGAGAATTTTCATGGATCGGCAGCAGCGAGGGTCGTCAGAAAACGATACATCGCATCGGGAAACGGAATGAGCGCAAAGAAACGAATTTCAGCGGCCCTGGCATACCCGCTGGTCAAGCGCCTGATCATTGAGAACCTGCCGCCGCACATAAAGCTGTATGTCGCCGGTTTGCTGTGTTCGATCGCCGCTGCGGCGGCGACCGCCGCAGCGGCTTGGATCATGAGTGTCATGGTCAATTCCATCTATGTGGATCGGAACGCCGCCGCCGCAACGGGTATCAGCGCCGTGATTATCGGCATTTTCCTGATCAAGGGGATCGCCGCCTACTGCCAGACTATTACGACGGGGAAGATTCGCCGGGCTATCGTTTCGGACCTTCAAAACCGCCAGTTTTCCCGAATGGTGCGGTTCGACATCAGCCGCTTCGCCAACCAGCATCCGGCGAAGTTCGTCTCCAAGATCATGTTCAACGCGCGCGCCGGGGCCGCCGTTATTCTCACCCTCACGAGCAGCACCGTTTCCGATGTGCTGACGCTGATTGGTCTGGCAAGCGTCATGGTCAAGCAGGATCCGGTGATGTCGCTGGTATCCGTGGCGGTTCTACCGCTGCTGTTCCTATCGGTGGGCGTCATAACCAGGAAGCTCAAGGCGCTGGCAAGGGGCGAGACGGAGTTGGCTGCATTGGTCCAGTCGATCGGCACGGAAGCCGTCGAAGGTATCCGCACAATCAAGTCATTCCAACTCGAAGACAAGGCTGCCGCCAGCTTCGCAAAGGCCGTCCGCAAGATGGAAAGGCGCGGCATCCAGATCAACCGGACATCAGCGTTGATGAGTCCATTGATGGAGACCGGCGGCGGCGTGATCATCGGGCTTTTCGTCATTTATGCCAGTTGGCAGACGCTCGGCAACGGCAAGACGCCTGGCGAATTCATGGCCTTCATAACCGCCTTTCTGCTTGCCTATGAGCCCGCCAAGCGGTTGGCTCGGGTCAATGTCGACATCCAGAAGCAAATGGTGGCCGTCGAGCAGATGTATGATTTGATCGATACCCCCGAACAGCGACAACTCGCAACTGCGGGCGAGCATCTCACCGATGTCGAGGGCAGCATCCGTTTTGAAGATGTCGCCTTCACCTATGGCGGCAACAGCCCGGCGCTGCACGGTGTTTCCTTCGCGGTGCGACCTCGTGAGAAGCTCGCGATCGTCGGCCGCTCCGGCGCCGGCAAGACAACCATCGTCAATCTTGTCCTGCGCCTGATGGAGCCGGACAAGGGCAGGATTCTCCTCGACGGAAAGGATATTTCGAAGATCAGCCTGTCCGACGTTCGCGACAATATCGCACTGGTGTCACAGGACGTCTTCCTGTTCGAAGGCTCGATCCGTGACAACATTCGTGACGGACGCCCGAACGCCACCGATCGGGAGATCGAGGCCGCGGCGGACCTCGCCCGGGTCACCAGCTTTGCCTCTAACCTGGAAAACGGGCTCGATACGCTTGTCGGGCCGAGCGGTACCAATCTGTCGGGCGGGCAGAAACAACGCGTTGCCATCGCACGCGCCCTGCTCAAAAATGCTCCCGTGATTGTCTATGATGAAGCAACATCGGCGCTCGACGGCGAAAACGAGCGGGCCGTCATGGAGGCAGCCTTCGACGATGCATTTCAGCGCACGGTGATCTGCATTGCGCACAGGCTTTCAACCATCAAGGCGGCCGATCGCATCCTCGTATTCGACGCAGGCTTGCTCGCGGACTCCGGGACTCATGACGAGCTTGCCGGGCGCAGCGAAATCTATCGCTCGATCTTCCATCTGGAAGCGTCCGCCCCGCGCGTCGAGGGCGGCAAAAAGCTGCGTCAGAGCGTATTGCGCTGAAGGCCGATGACCAGCTTTTACCACGGTTCCTATATCCGGTACGTGATTGGCGGATTGGGCCTGCAGTTGCGCCGATACACAAAGGCCGTGCGGAGGCTGTTTACCGGCTCCAAACCTCGTTCCGTTCTTGAGCAGCAGGCCAGGGCCGACGCGCTGATCGCGCGCAGGGACTGGACAGGGCTTGAAGCAAGTACCAATGAAATGGCCATCATGGCCGATCGTGCCCGCGACCCTGAAATGATGCAGAAGGCGGGCCAGGCATTCGAACGGCTGGGCAACTTCGCGCGCGCGGCCGAGCTTCGGCTTTCCGCTCGCCGGCAACGAAAAGGGAAAGGTGCCAATGAGTGGACTGGAGAAGACCTCGGTTCGGATACACTGCTGATCGATCTTGTAGAGGATGACCCTCGCAGTCTTGGCCGGGTTATCCGTCATGCGCGACTGGCCGGCGCCGCCGCTGCATGTGCGCAAAGCGCGACCATTCGGGTCGAGCCTCGGCTCGTATCACTTGTGCAGCGGACATTCCCGAATGCGACCGTGGTCCCAGCGCAGCAGAATGTCGTAGGCGACAAATTTGCGACCTTCGAAAATCTCGCCTGGGTTTTCGGCCGCGATGCCGAAAGCCTTGCCGCCGATTTCGTGCCGCTGCGAGCTGATCCTGAACTCGTCGAGACATTCCGCAAGCGCTATCGCTCGATGACGGATCTGCCACTGGTGGGTCTTTCCTGGGGCAGCAAATCACACACCAAGGACGTGCCCGATTTCCCCGAATGGGCACGGTTCATCGCCCAGACACGCGCGACATTCGTTTCCCTCCAGTATGGACAGATCAAGCCGGCGCTGCGGCGCCTGCGCAACGGCAATGACGCGCGGCTTATCTATGACGACAGTGTCGACCAGATGGTTGATATGGAGCGTTTTGCCGCGCAGATCGCCGCGCTCGATGCCATCGTAACGATCAGCAATACGGCGGCCCATCTGTCTGGAGCACTCGGTGTTCCGACCGTTTTCCTGATCGATGACAATTTTCAGACGGCGTGGCCAGTGATTGGCGATCGAACGCCATGGTATCCTAACGGCGTCGTCATTCGCAAGGAAGGCCGTGCGTGGCCGGTGGTGCTCGACGACGTCGGCCGCCGGCTCTCGTCGATTTTGACGGCGCGTTCGACGCTGTCTAGCGATAGTTGAGGGTCGCCGTGCCGAACAGACGATCCATCCTTGAAAAGGCGAAAGCCGCCGACCTGCGCCCGCAAGGCGTTGACGGCAAGGGGCTGAAGAAGGTTCTCGATCGGGCGAAAAAGTTTTTTAGGCGTCCCTCGCGCCATGCTGAAGAAAGCGTCGAACGGCATGTCAGCCTGATGGCGCAGAGTGTCGAGCGGCGTGACTGGCATGCGGCCCGGGATCATGCGCTGGCACTCGGCCTGCTCGGTGAGCAGCTTGGCGATCCCGGGCTTGTCAAGAAAGCCGGGCGTGGACTGAGACGCCTCGGCGGCGGGAATCGTGCCTGGCAGTTGATTGCGTCGAGCAAGCAAGTACCCGGCCGGCCCGAATGGGATGGCGGTGATCTTGCAGATTGCAAGCTTGCCGTCGAGCGGCGCGAAGGCGATCTTGCAATCTTCTTCCAGTTCGCGTCGCTGCTTGGCCCGGTGGTCGCAACTGCCAACCGATGCACCGTCTTGGTCGAGCCGCGACTCGCGCCACTTTATCGCCGAACATATCCTGCGCTTGATGTCAGGCTAGAGGGAGAAGGGGAGGTGGCGGCGGTAGACGCCGATGTCTTCGCCAGTTTCGAGACATTGGCGAAGTTCTTCTGGCCGGATGAGCCGACAGCGCGCGCGCCATTCATTCCGTTGGAGCCGGACCGGCGGCTGGTAGCCGAGCTACGCAGCACCTATCTCAATCGTGGCTCGGGGCCTCTGATCGGCTTCGCCTGGGGAAGCCTGAACAAGAGCAAGGATTTGCCGGCTCTGGATGATTGGCGGGCGCTGCTCGGCAATCTGCCGGGACGTCTCATCAGTTTGCAATATGGCGATGTCGGGCCAGCGCTCGCCGAATTCGAACGCTGGGCGCCGGGACGCATCATCCATGACGCTTCCGTCGACCAGCTGTCGGATATGGACCGCTTTGCCGCGCAAATCGCAGCACTCGATGCGGTGGTGACGATCAGCAATACCGGCGCCAATCTGGCAGGAGCGCTTGGCGTTCCGACTGTCGTCATGCTCGACGATGGGTTTCGGCTGTCGTGGCCTGCCTTCGGCGACACAGTAGCCACATATCCAACCGTTCGACTGGTTCGAAAGGGCGGCCAGGAATGGGCGTCCGCAATGCAGGAAGCAGGCGGACGGGTTATGCAAATCGTCGGTGGAGTTGGTGATGGCCGGTAGCCAACTCCTTCGCCGGTTCCGCGGCGTTGTCGCGCTTGCAGGCTACAAATATAAGGTCTGGTTCCGACGCCACCGGCGGCAGCTTTTCCTTCGCTGGCGTGATGGCGACATTGCCGACCAGATGGCGGATTATCGGCGAAGCATCGAGGCGCGCGATTGGTCGGCCGCGCTGCCGAAAGCCCTGGCTCTTGGGTCGATCGCGAAGTCGAGGGGCGAGGTTCACCTGCTCGACGAGCTTAGCAAGGCGTTGATGCGCATGGGCGCGTACGGCCCGGCGGCCGAGCTCAAGATCGCCCGGCGCCATATTGTTGAAGGCCGCGTCAGCGGCGAATGGCTCGGCCAGGATATCTCGGGCCAGGTCCTCCTCGTCGATCTGATGGAGACCGAAAAGCAGGGTCTGGCCACCGCGATCCATCATGCGAGTTCCGTCGGCCGTGCGCTCGCCCGGGCTGCTCGTTTGATCGTCCTGGTCGAGCACCGCTTGGTGCCGCTCTTTCAGCGGACATTTCCCGCGGCCGATGTGCGAGCGGTCGGTCCCGGGAACAAGGCCGCCTATGGCGAGGCCCAGGCCTTTGCGGGCGTTCAGCATCTGACTGCCGTGTTCGAGACCGATGAGACCACGATCCGGGAGCATTTCGTTCCCCTGAAGCCGGATCCGGCGCGGGTCGCTGAACTTCGCGCCCGCTATCGGAAGGATGAACGGCCGTTGGTCGGCGTCGCATGGGGCAGCTCCAATCCTGGCAAGGACCTGCCGCCACTTACGGCATGGCGCGGGCTTATCAGTCGTCCGGACCTCCGGTTCGTTTCGCTGCAATATGGCCAAGTCGAGTCCGACCTGAAGATCCTGACCGATGGCGGGCTCGCGCGTATCCTGCATGACGGGTCAATCGACCAACTCGTCGATATGGACCTTTTCGCGGCGCAAGTGGCCGCGATGGACGCCGTGGTAACCATCAGCAATACCGGGGCGCATCTGGCGGGCGCGCTCGGCATCCCGTCGGTCTTTATTCTTGGTGACGGTTTCAAACGCTCCTGGCCGGTCGAGGGCGATCGCACGCCCTACTATCCTTCCGCCGTGCTTGTCTCGAAACGGGAACGGCCTTGGGCCGCGGTGATGGAAGACGCACAAAACCACATGGGCTTACTCATCAGCGCTATTTGAATCCACCATGCAAGGCATCGCGATCGCGAGTGTGAAAGGCAGCTCACAACCGGCGGAGTGGTCAAGCGCCTTTCTTGACGGCGGGGGGATTGTAAACTACCCGGCGGGCGGCCGTTCTAAATTTCACGGATAAGAGGCGATGCATATCTTTGGGTAGGTTGGGAAACAAGGCGGCTTCTCCTGTCAGCGAAGGCGTCGTGCAGCGGCTCCTCGCGGCGTATCGGCTTGTGCATCCAGGAAATCTGTTGAAGCGTGGGCGTATCTACGCTCGCGGCAGGGCAGCGACAAGGACCGTCTACTTCGTCCCACACAACCGCAACAATGTTCGTCTGCTGGCCGACGCAGCAGAAATTCTGGCTGATCGCGGCATCCGATGCGTGTTCGCGCATCTTGATGGATTGAAACGCGGCGGCGTAGCACGACCTGAACTCGACGCCCGGAAAATGTCGCATATCGGCTTTGCCGAACTCGAGCGGATGATCAGGCCCGGCGACATGCTGGTGACTGGAAATGACTATGCGCCACAATTCTTTAGGCGATTCATAGATTCCATCAACTTCGGCATGGTCCGTGTGGTCGGCCTCATCGGAGGTGCGCGCCTGCTGCAGCCGCATCGATTTGTGAGAGCTGACTACATCCTGTCGATGGGACCAGCGGCGCTGCAGCAAAGACGACAGCCGACATACGTTGTCGGTTCCCCGGTAATTGAGCGCGCCGTCGGAAGTGCCGGCGCCAGGCACGATGAAGGGCTGTTTGTGCTGGTGAACTTCAAAGGGAATATCGAGGATGCCGCAGATCGCCACGCGATTGAAGCCGTGGCAGCCGCCTGTGCGAAACTCGGCCTGGCTCATATCGTTAGCGTCCACCCCACAATGTTCGCAAAAGTCGATATGCCGAACAAATCGCCCCTGGATTTCGCACAGCTGCTCCCCGACGCTCTGGCGCTGGTAACGCGCCCAAGCACCACTGTTTACGAAGCAATCGCCTGCGGCATTCCGGTGGTGCTGTTTCCGCTGGTTTCGCCCATGGTCGAGTTCGATAGGCCCATGGGCGCCTTCAAACCAACATTGTCGGAGCATGACCTCGCCGAGGATATCCATGCTGCGGTCAGGTCAAGACCGACTTATTTTGAGCAAAGCCGGGACTTCCTCAATGCCAATCTGTCGATCGATCCAAAGGTGCCGGCTTCGCAACGGATCGCCAATGCCCTAATCGATATCTACAATCGCTGATCTGCTCGATCAAAGTGCCCGCAATCGGAGTTCGCACGTTGAGTTTGTTGTCCAACTTTTTTGCAAGAAAGCCGTCGCTGCTTGTCGTCTCATTTCCCAAATCCGGGCGGACCTGGCTGCGCGTAATGCTTGACGACCTGGGCGTTGATGCGGCCTACACGCATGACGGTTCCGATCACAAGGATCTGCGTGACATGACGCAGATCAGCGCCGACAAAACCCGCTACAAACGGCAACGGATTCTGTTCCTGACGCGAGACCCCCGCGACACTGCGGTGTCAGGATATTTCCAGGTCAACAAACGCCATGGGCTGGAAGCAGGTCCGATCGGCGATTGCATACGAAGCCCCAAACACGGTGTCGAGAAGATCGCGCTTTTCAATCTGCAGTGGTTCGCAGCCGCAACTCACATGCGAAAGATTGCGCTTCTGCGCTATGAAGATGTGCAGCGGGATACAAACGACGCATTGCGCAGCATCGGAAAATTTTTGGGAAGATCTTTTGACGAGTCCCAGCTTGCCGATGTTGCTGTCAGCAGATCGTTCAAACAAATGCAGCAATCTGAAATCTCAGGAGAACTGGGTGCGCGCTACGGCGGGAGATTGCAACCGCGCGATCCTGACGACCCGGAAAGCTTCAAGGTTCGAAAGGGTAAGGTCGGTGGTTATTTGGACTACCTCAGCGCGGACGACGTAGCCTTCTGTGACGACGTGCTTGCGCGGCTCGATTACTGGAGGCGGCTCGATGAAGCCTTTCAGCGGCATGGCATATCTTATGCCGACGACAGGGCAGGTGTGAATTGATCCGATGCAAAGGCTTTGTCTGCGGATGCGGACATAGCGGCACCACGCTGATAGCGACGATTCTTGCTTCGCATGCCGATGTCTTTTTGCCATTCGAAGAAACCAACGTGTTTTTCAAATGGGCTCCACTTGCGCTGTATCGCTACTCGAAGCTGAAACGGGCGGCCATTGGGGCGGGCAAGTCGGTGCTGCTTGAAAAGACACCGCGTCATATCAGGCGTGTCGACCGGATACGGCGCCTGGTGCCGGGCGCGAAGTTCGTGATGCCGGTACGCGATGGGCGCGATACCGTTGCATCGCTGACCAGGCGGCTTGGCGATGCGACTGAGAGCCTGGATCGCTGGATTTCGGACAACACAATGGTGCTTGCCGAGCGCGGCAGCACGGACGTCCTGATTTACCGCTACGAAGATCTTGTCGATGACCCGGAAGCAACCGTCGAAAAGATCTGCACCTTCCTGGGATTGTCGTTCGACCAGAGTTTGCTCGACTATCATCGGAGCCCGCAACGATGGTTCACACTTGATGCGCAACCCCAACATGCAGCGTTGCGCAACCAGCAGGTGAACCAGCCAATTTATGATGGCCGCGGCCGCTGGAAGACCGAACTGGGTCAGCAGGAATTGACGGAGCTTACCGAGGGGCGTGGGAAATCCTTGATGCAGGCGTTCGGATATCTTTGAGACAGCGGCGCGACCGCTTTACGCTGGAAGCGCGCGCGCATAGCCAAACTGATCGAAGTCGCGCTCATACGCACGATAGATGGTGTCCGCCAGTTCCGGCGTGAAATAGTCGGCAAGCCTGCGGCGCGAGGAGGTGTGCAGAGGTGGCATCGCCGCGTGTCGCACCTCGTCGCTCGCATCGACATGATCGAGAACCCGTTCGAAATCCTTTGCGAAAGTTTCGGTCTTGCCAATAAGGTCGAACGCAACGCCTGGGAGGTCGACGATGTCGCTTTGGCTCTGCCAATGCTTGTCGATGCGCCATGTGGACGTCGTGCAGGCAAAGGCGACGAAATCTGCAAAGGACAGGCTCTTGTCAGCACCTACAGGCAGTGCCGGATCAGCCATTTCGCGGTGGGCTAGATAGACCTCCACCCTGCCGTAACCAGGCACAAGAGGACGGTCGCGATATTGGTCGGCCCAGCACGACAACAGCCTTGTATAGGGATTGCGAACGAAGGTGAATCGCAAGGCGTCGGGACTTGTGGCCATGCGATAGAACTGCACGACGCCATGGCGAGGCGCCTGCAAGTTCGACGCCTTTCGGTTGTGCACCTTCCAGTTTTGGTCGCTGCGCCACCCCGACACGGTGTCGTTTCCGATCATGGCTGCAAGGTTGCTTCGAATGCGGCTGCTCGCCGCCTTCGGCATGGCGAGGTACAGGATTTTGAGTTGCGGCACCACGTCGATCAGGTCGTCCGGCAGATATGCGGTTTCCATCGCCCTGCGGTAGAATGCCAGCGCCTCGGGATTGCGCCAGCTCAAAACCTGCTCGACAACCCGCCACCGGAGCGACCGCAGCTTGGGCCTCAACTGGCGCTCGATTCTCCTCAATCCACGAGCCTGCTTCGATTTCGGGACGGGAATCTCATACGAGAGGTGGGGGGTGCTGGTGTTCATCCGCTGTTTCCTGTTGATTTCTAAATGCCTCACCAGTGGGAAAACCGCAAGCAACACCCGCCGCCATGATTGGAAAGCGCTTACGGACGAGGCGCGACAAAATATGTGGTTGCTCATTGGCTAAGTTTGATCGAGATCACCCGTCATGTCATAAGGCCCGGAAGCCGGGTCCCTAGCAGCCGGCAACTGATAGGGTGTTTGCGAGGTGATCATGAAATTACTGCGGTGGCTCAGGCCGAAGGCACAAGAAAGCTCCAGTAATTTGGGCCTTTGCATTTCCTACCCAAAGTCAGGGCGGACGTGGTTAAGAGTCATGCTTGACCAGCTTGAGGTCTGCCTTGATTATAGCCACGGCGGCAGCGCGTTTCACAGCAAATCTTTCCGCTCGGCCGAAGCTTTTTTGGGAAAACGGCCCTTGCTTTTTTTGCATCGCAATCCGATCGACACAACGATTTCCGGATATTTTCACGTCACCAAACGCGAAGCATGGCGCGACTTATTCCAAGGCGATTTGTCAAGCTTTGTACGCGACCCACGGTTTGGTATCGAGAGGACCCTCCGCTTCAACGCAATGTGGCTGGCGGCAATAAGCGAAAGGGATGATGTGTTGATCACACGCTACGAAACGCTCCACAGCGATGCCGTCTCCGAGCTTAGACGAATCGCAAAATGGTTGAAAGTAGAACCAGACGAGGACAAAATTGGGAAAGCAATTGACGCCGGTCGATTTGACTCCATGAAAAGCAAGGAGTCCTCGGGGCAATACGACGAGCGCTATGGGCATCGCTTAAGAACAGCAGACGCAACCGATTCCGATAGCTTTAAAGTTAGACGCGGCCTAGTTGGCGGGTATAAGGATTATCTTACCGAAGAAGAAATTTTATACTGCGAAAAGGTCATGGAAAGTTATGGTGTATCTTCCTATAAATGAATAGTCTTTACTCCAGCAGCGCGCGGATAACCAAACTGGTCAAAGTGCGCTCATGTGCGCGACTGATCAAATTCGCCAGTTCCGGAATGCAAAAGGGCGTATCGAGATCGCATGGGTTTGTCACGGCATGATCAACCGGTTCAAGCTGAACCGAAGACGCCTATCCTGTTTGTACGCCAGCGCTATGCGCCTTTTGGCGGAGGCGAGATCATGCTGGAAAACATCATGGCCGCGTTCGCCGCGCGGCAACGACCGGTGGCCGTGCTGTCCGGCGACTGGCCGCGACACGAAGGCATAGAGTTCATTCAGTGCGCCGGCCGCCGCTTTCCCCGCTACCTGCGGGCGACGTCCTTTGCACGAGCCGTCTGCCGCAAGATCGCCGAAATGCCGCCGGCCCTGGTGCAGAGCAACGATCGCCTTCCGTGCTGCGACGTCTTCCGGGCCGGGGAAGGCGTCCATGCCGCCTATCTTGCCGAGCGACGGCGTTTCGAGACGCGGCTTGGCAGGGCAGCGATAGCGCTGAGCCCGTTTCACCGCCAGACGCTGCGCCTCGAGCGCGCGACCTATGCCAGCCCACGGCTTAAAGCTGTGATTGCCATTTCGAAAATGGTGGCTGAGGACGTTGTCCGTCACTACGACTATCCGGCCGAGCGCGTGCACCATATTCCCAACGGGGTCGACCTGGACCGCTTCAACCCTAAGTTGCGCCAACAGCATCGGGCCGCGGTTCGCTCACGGCTTGGCGTCAACGATGACAGGTCGGTCGTTCTCTTCGTAGGCTCGGGTTTTGCGCGAAAAGGACTTCTTGCCTTGATGAAGTCTGTCGCAATGCTCGATGGTGAGCCGGAGTTATGGGTCATTGGCCACGATTCGCGCGCCGATGCCTTCCAGCGGGCCGGCGACAGGCTTGGTCTTGGTGCAAGGCTCCGCATGCTGGGGCCGCAAAAAGATACGCTGCCATGGTACGGCGCCGCCGACATTGCGGTGCTGCCTTCCATCTATGATCCATTCGGCACAGTGGTGATCGAAGCCATGGCCAGCGGCTTGCCCACCGTGGTCAGCACCGGGTGTGGGGCGCGCGAGCTTGTCGATCGCTTCGAGCCGACGCTTGTTTGCGACGCAGCCAGCGTAAACGACCTCGCCGCCGGGCTTGCCCGCGCGCTGCAGCTGTCGTCACGGCCTGGGACTGCGGCCAGGGTCAGGGCGGCAGCCGAACACTACGATTTCAACGTCATGATCAGGAGAATGATAGCGCTGTACGAAAGTCTCGACCTGAAATGATTTTCGACATATTTTTTGAATCCGTTAGTATCACCGGAGCGTCAACCGGCCGGGGGGGCAGTTTCATTTGAACGACAGTTGCAGTTTTGATGCCGGAACCGTCTGACCGTGCCGGCGCTCTCAGTCGTCATAATCAGCCGCAATGAGGAAGCGTGCATTGCACGTTGCCTTCGCTCGGTACATTTTGCCGACGAAATCGTCGTCCTCGACAATAACAGTACCGATCAGACCAGGGACATCGCCAGTGGGCTCGGGGCCAAGGTGCTGATCACCCTCGATTGGCCGGGTTTCGGTGCGCAAAAAAACCGCGCCCTCGCCGCGGCGACAGGCGATTGGGTCCTTTCGCTTGATGCCGACGAATGGGTCGAGCCGCCGCTGGCCGCGGAAATCAGGGCCGCCATCGCCAACCCGAAAGGCTGTGACGGCTTCGAAATACCAAGACGATCGCGCTTTTGTGGGCGCATTGTCCGCCATGGCGGCTGGTCGCCGGATCTGGTGCTTAGGCTTTTCCGTCGCCAGTCCGGCCGCTTCAGCAACGACACCGTGCATGAGAAGGTGGTGGTGAATGGCAAGGTCTCGCGATTGTCCCATCCCATGGAGCATGACTCGATCGCCGACCTGGCGGACGCGCATGACAAGATCGGCAGATACGCGCAAGCGTCCGCCGCGCGGATGCTTGCCGAGGGGAAAAAAAGCTCGATCAGCAAGGCGGTTTTGCGCTCGGTCTGGGCTTATATGAACAGCTATGTCTTCAGGCTGGGGTTTCTGGACGGTGCGACCGGTGCGATGGTCGCCGCTTATTCGGCCGGCTACACCTATCAGAAATGGGCGCTTGTCGCTTTGGGCCGCAAGTCGAGGTGCGCCGAGGAAAGCCGGGCCGGGGTGAAGGGCAAATCCGCGGGCTTCAGAAATCGCCCTGGCTAATTTCCGCGCCATTGTTGCCGAGTTGTTGCCAGACAGTTAGTGTATGACCGTTTTGAAATTGGAGCCAAGGTACTGAATATGACTGATGCGTTTAGGGTATTCGTTGGATGGGACAGCCGTGAGCCGATCGCCTACGACGTGGCGCGGCACTCTTTGCTCAAAAACGCTTCGGTGCCTGTCTCCGTCATTCCAATCAAACAGGACGAGCTGCGTGCCCGTGAACTGTATTGGAGGGAAAAAGATCCGCTCGCGTCAACAGAGTTCACTTATACGCGGTTTCTCACGCCTTTTCTCGCCGACTATACGGGCTGGGCTTTGTTCTGCGATTGCGACTTCCTGTGGCTCGGCGACGTCGCCGGTTTGCTGGAATACACGAAGTCGAACAAGGCGGTCTATTGCGTCCAGCACGACTATACGCCGAAGGCCACCACCAAGATGGATGGCGTGGTCCAGACATCCTACCCTCGAAAAAACTGGTCCTCGCTGATGCTGTTCAATTGCGCGCATCCTGCGGTTAAATCGCTTACGCCGGAGGTCGTGAACCGCGAAAGTGGCGCCTACCTCCACCGAATGCAGTGGGTCGCCGATGAGGATTTGGGCTCGCTGCCGGTAGAGTGGAACTGGCTTGAAGGTTGGAACGAAAAGCCGGCGCATGGCACACCCAAGGCGGTCCACTATACAAGCGGCGGTCCGTGGTTTGCCGAGTGGCAGAATGTCGATTATGCGGATCTGTGGATAGCCGAACGCGACGAAATCCTGAGCAGTGCCGATCAAGCAGACGCTGCTCTTTCGCGCTCGGCGAGCCGGTAGCCAATCCAACCGATCGGCTCGACTATATCGGACGTTTCGTCGAGGTCGTCGGCAAGGCGGTTCGTGCAGATATGTGAACTGACCGCGCGTGCTTGCCAGGCTTGGCTAACACGCCGCGCTGACGGCCGGTCTTCGCTATTTCGAGGTCGCGCTGTTCTGCGGCATGGCCTCGCCGAACACCGGGTTGGACGGGCTCTTCGCGGGCACCGGGACGGCCCGTGTCGTTTCGACCAGGGTCGGGTGCTGCTTCGTCCCGGCACAAGCGCCCTCTACACCTGCCCGTCCAGCCATTCCCGCAAATCGCGGTCCTGCTTGTTTTCGGCAATGGGCAGCGAGGGCCGCCTCCAGACATACCAGATGGCAGCAAGCGCCCCGGCAGCCCACGTGCCGGCGAAAACATTCGCAATGAGGTCGATTGGAACCTCCCAAGCCGGCTAGAACATTAGCACGGCATCATTTAGGAGGGCGATACCAATTAGGAGTAGAGCGGGTGGAGTAGTAGGAGCGTCACCGCCATCCAACCAGCTATCGCTTGCGAGGTCGCGCCCAAGACGGCGATGAGCAACAGCCATGCGGTCACCTTGGAAGACGGCGCGTAACATTCCTTCGTCAATGGCAGCGATCGGACGCAACGCTGCTCAACATATCAAGGCGCCGAGCAATCCAGGCGTGGCAGATTGGTGGATCTGCTCACGAAACAGGTCATATCCGACGGTTAATCAATTCGGCTATGTCCGAATGTAGTAGCAGGCTTACTGACCGTTTCACGATAGTATTCGACCTTGGCCTCTGGCAAGGTTCGGAAACATTATATGGAACGCAATGTCCACTACCACGTCATGGACTTCTTGCGCATCTTTGCAGCGCTCTTGGTGTTACTGAACCATTTCGCGACATTCGCCTGGAGCAGTGCGTCAGTCACCGAGGGAAGCGATGTCGCCTTCGGTTTTCTGTCGGCGTTTGCCGGTTTGGGTGCTGTAGGGGTCGAAATTTTTTTCGTAATTTCCGGGTTCGTCATTGCCATGAGCGCCGCAGGCGAAGGCGGCGCGTCGCAAGCGCTGCGTTTCGCGCGCATGCGCGCTACACGTATTTTGCCCGCCTTGTGGCTGTCCGCGCTCATCAGCTTGGCCGCACGAACTCTCTATGGCGAGGATTTTTCCAATCTGCTGATGGATTTTTGCAGATCGGTAACCTTGTCTCCCAAGGGCCCTTACATCGACGGGGTCGTATGGTCTCTCGTCGTCGAGGCCGTATTCTACGTCCTGGTGGCCGCGTCAGTTTTGTCGAGGTTTCGCGTATCACTCTATGATCTGGCCAAAATAATAGGGTTTTCGAGCTCGGTATACCTTCTCATTCTCTCCGGGTTGCACTTTCTGCCGCCGTCCACGCGGCCGGAAGAAGCGATATCAGTGCTTTCGCGGTTCCCCTTCAAACTGCTTCTGCTGCAGCACGGCGTTTTCTTCGCGACAGGCATGATCTTCTTTCTTGTCAGGAACGGCGGTGATGGCCGTAGCGAAATGGGGCATGCGGGGAAGACAGGATTGATGTTGTTTTTTGGCTGTATGGGCACCGCTGAGATTTTTGTCTCGGTTGAACGCGGTTATGCGTATAAAACCGCCGCCGTGATCGTGTGGTTGATGTGCATGTATGCAATGGCAGCAGGAATAAGGTATAATGAAGTTATAAAGTACAAGATTTCAGGCTGCCGTAATTTCGTTAGATACATTGGGGGAATTAGCTATCCAGTATATTTGAATCATTACTCGGTTGGCATGGTTGTGGTCTGGTGGTTATTTTCGTTAGGTTTTCCGACGCCCATTGCATTTGTACTGTCTGTGCTATGCGTTTTGGCTTTGAGCATGGCGGTCATGTCGCTGGAAAAGCGGATTCAAAACGCCATCAGGCGAGGGTTCCCTAGACCCGACGCCAAACGAGATCAAATGGCAGTTTAGCGTCTCCGAGAGGAGGGCAGGAAATCCCACGGCTTTTGCGTGGTGAGCAGTGGGATGCCGGCCGACTACGTCAACTCCAGCGCCGAGCCTGGCGACAATTTCGGATACATCTCTTCCGGGTACCGGGTACGTGGCGAGCGGTCTGTTCGCAAGTGCGAGGCAATCAGGGGGCTCATAGCTAACGCGAATGGGGTATATACCTCGCCCCCTTGTGTCGCGGCTGAACCCGGAGACAGGGTTGGGGGCGTCAATCGGCCTGCTCCGGTCCTGGAACTGCAGCCAAGGTTAGTCATCGAGCCGAAGTGGCCCGAGCCTGTGAACGAACGCTCTTGTCCGTTGAAACGTCGTCACGGCAATGAGGAATTCTCGTCCCAGGCCCAGCGCGACCTGCCGGTTTTGTGAGGCATCTGACCTGCAGCGGTTGCACCAGGTCTGCGGGAACCCCGGGGGAACCCGAGGTGCTATCTGCGAGTGAAGTCAGAAGGTTGCACCCATGGGGTAGCGGCACGTTCCGCCCGATTTGAACGACCGTCGGTTCGCCCCGACAACGTCAGCGCGACCGCAAGTCAGCAGCAATGCCTGGGCTGCAGTCGGTAGGGCGGCCAGTCACGCCGAAAGCCGTAAGCGATCCGTAAGAGTGGCGTGTTCGAAAGTTGCACGGTGTCACCATGCGCTTCCCACCGCCGGAGACCTCGCCATTCGAATGGATGGTGCAGAAAGTCGATCGAACTTTATGATGAATTCGGGTCCTACTGCGCTCGATCAGGCGTGATCCTTGCTTTCTTGTGAGAGTGCAGTGCAATATCACCCAATGGTTGTAGCCCGTGCAGGGTACTCAACACGTCAAAGCTGGAGTACGTTTTTGCTTAGGGAGGTATCTAGGGGAGGATTGGCGGGGTTCGAATGACGTATGCTACAAGCCTTTCATTGAGTGAGAATGAAAACCGTCCGACGTCAGTCGCAGTCAAAAGCGACGATAAGGCGTATATCAAGGCGCTAGGCTTCGTACCGAAGCGATATGCGGCGGAAACCGCTATCGTCAATCAGGGGGAGGACGGCGATCGCGTCTTCATAATCGAGTCTGGCTGGGGTTGCATTTCTCATGACTTTGCCAGTGGACAGCGACAGATTTTGGACTTTGCCCTGAAGGGCGACATTGTCCTGCCACAGACGTACACCGGCGCTGCTCTTCAGACATTTGTGGCTCAAACCGACCTTGCGGTGCTGGAAGCCTCGGCCAAGACGCTTGCTCTTGGAGCGGCGAAGTCGCCCCACATAGCCTCGCTTTTTCTTGAAACGCTCGCGCGCCAGCGAGCGCTTGTTGCCCAACACCTCACCAATATAGGCCGACGCAGCGCCTTGGCGCGTACAGCGCACTTGCTGCTCGAACTGAGAGCGCGCCTGGAGCGCGTCGGCGCTGCCAGCAGCACTGGCTTTGCATGCCCTCTTACCCAGTACGACCTCGCGGACGCGCTCGGCCTGACGCCGGTCCATGTCAATCGAATGCTGCGGGAATTACGGGAACGCGGGTTTCTGGAGTTCCGCCAAGGTCATGTCCGCGTGCTGGATCGGCTGGGCGTAACGAAGTTTGCCGAGTTCGATGACAGGTATATCGATGGCTGACACTTACCTTGGCGCACGATGCAAAGGCGGCGCGACGCACCTTGAAGCCGCACTGCCATCGGCGACGCCGGCTGTCTTTACCGACGGACCACCCGCGCCTGGCAAACAACGCGAGGCCCAGATTCCAGTCGGGTGTTCTCTGGCTACCCTCCTCCTAGACCAAATTGGTAGGGCCAAGTGAAGGGGTAAAATTTTTTTTACGTTTTATTAACCTAAATTAGTGAAGGCGCACCTTTTCGGCGATAAACATTATTGACGGGGTAGTGCTGTCCAAGGTGGGGCTTGGGAACTCCCGCAGATATAGTGAAGGCGACGCGAACAGAACATCGTTCGCGGGAAATAGTATTTGCCTGCAGTACATCTCGTACTGGTCTCGAAACGTTGGGTAGAGTTTGGGGAGTAAGTTCATGGTTCCGACAATTCAACTGGATAGCAAATCACCCGGTGCACTTGAATTCGTATCGCGCAAGGCTGGGAATGGAATACATCTTCATAGACATGGCTTGACCGAATCTTGCCTGGCTCTGCTGGACGAGCGAGTGCTTGACCGACAATGTCTTGCGCAATGCCTGACCGCCTATGGCATCGGGAAGGAAATCCTGTCGTTCGGCTCGATCGAAGAGTGGCGGCATCAAGAGAATGCACTGTCGATATCGGCTATTCTGCTGAACGTGGGCAGCCGAAAGGTGACAGATGCAAGGACCGGCAGCGAAATCGCCGATCTCGTGAATGAGGCCCACCCGGTTCCAGTGGTGATTTTGGCCGATACCGACGATCTAGAGCAGATTCTGAAGGCGTTGAATTATGGCGCAAAAGCCTACATCCCTTCATCGATCCGTTTCGAGATCTGTGTTGAAGCCGTAAATCTTGTCCTCGCCGGTGGCACATTTGTCCCTGCAAGCAGCGTGCTTGCCCAGCACAAGGCAATCGACACAACGGTCGAAATGACAAGGCCCATGGCGAGTGTGTTCACGGAGCGGCAAGAAGAGGTCGTCCAGGCTCTCAGGCGTGGGAAGGCGAACAAGATAATCGCTCATGAGCTCAACCTTCGAGAGAGCACGGTCAAGGTCCATATCCGCAACATCATGAAAAAGCTGAAGGCGACGAACAGGACGGAGGTCGTCTACAAGCTCAACGAGATGTTTCCTGGCGCCCAGCTGTTGGGCCGATCGAGCTAAACGGTTGTCATCGTAACAGTGGCGCGGCTGCATGCTCGTAGCGGGACCCATCGGTGGCGATGCTGCTCGACCGTTGCAGTTCGCCGCTCTTTTTGTTGCAGATATGGATTGAAGCCATGCTAGACCGGCCGTCCGCGGCAATTGCTCACAAGCCATGGCTCGAGGCGGATGCACCGCAGGACTTTATCAGCCTCGCTGACGTTGTCTCGTTTGCTCGGCAGTATCTTCTCTCGATTCTTGCGTTCGTCGTCGCCGGAATCGTTTGCGCCACGTTTTACTTTGCTACCTCGGATCCTATTTATTCCGCGCGCACCCAGATCCTGATCGAACCGAAGATACCCAGAAACCTTCAGCAGCAACCGGCCGAAGTCAACCTGTCGCTCGACACCGCTCAGGTCGAGAGCCAACTTGCAGTTCTGCGCTCCCAGAAGATCGCGATGATGGTGATCGATGACCTTGGACTCATGGACAATCCAACCTTCAGGGGGCTGGGCGGTCCGACCATCGGCGAGAGGTTTCGCAGAGCCTGGATGAGCATCGTTGATGCCGGCGGACTGACGGATTTCTTCCATCGCGTGCTGCCCTGGCCGGATCGAATGGAGGCGAACAGCCCGCAGCTGGAATCCGAGCGTCGGCGTCTCGCAGTGGAGATATTCAGCGATGGCTTGGATGTCCAGCGTGTCGGTGTCTCCTATGCGATGGACATTACATTCCAGTCTCAGGATCCGGCGTTGGCGGCACGCATCGCAAACGCCACAGCGGAAGCGTTCGTGCGCGAGCAAGTGCAAACGACAACAGCAACGGCTAGCGAAGGCATCGCATGGTTGGAAAGGCGGATGCGGGAGGTCGGTGATCAGATGAACAGGGCGACCCGGGTCGCCCAGGAGTTTCGCGCAAAACACGACTACAGCATCGGTCAGGACGAGACGCCCGTCGCGGGACAGGACCCCGCGCTCAGCGAAGCACAGCCAACACACCAGATTACGCTGGAGCAGTTGGAGGTTACCGCCGACACTTATCGAAAGATGTATGAAAGCCTGCTCGCGGCGTATACAAACTCGGTCGACCAACAGCCTTATCTGATCGCCGATGCTCGCGTCATCACGTCCGCGACGAGTCCCAAGAAGGCAAGTCGGCCGCGCAAGACGCTGATCCTCGCCTTTGGCGCGCTTGCCGGAATGGTGGCTGGCATCGGGTTCGCCGTGGCGCGGCGCGGCCTCGATCGGAACGTGAGGACCCCGCGTCAGATCCGTCGCGAACTGGGCCTGGCCTGTATTGGAGAATTGCCGACGGTCAGTTTCAGGCGCGGTGGTTTTGGCCGGTTTGACGAGGTGCTCAGGAATCCGGACTCTTCATTCAGCGGCAGCCTCAGGAGCGTCAAGGCGATCATGGGCCTGGCCGGGGCCACCCCTTCAAGGCGTCGCATCGGAATTACATCCGTGTCCCCCGGTGACGGAAAGAGCACCATTGTAAGCAATCTGGCGGCGCTGTGTGGGGCGACGGGCACAGCGACCCTCGTGATCAACGCCGACGATAAGTCGGCACTGGCCAACGAACGGCTCTTTTCCGCCGACTTCAACGCGATCGATCGGGATTCCGCGAGCCCTAAAGACATCGGCAAGCAAATCCGATTCATTGAAAAGACATCGTTTTATTACCTGAAGAACGATGTGTCGAATTCGGCGAATTTGCTGGTTCCCGATAATATGGAGAAATTGCTGGGCGAGGTCGGTAGTTACAGTATCGTCATTGTTGAACTGCCACCGTTTAGTTCCGGTGCCGAAGGGCTTGCTCTCTGCCCGCTTCTTGATGGCGTGATTGTGGTGGCGCAGTGGGGCGAGACGTCGCTTGATCAATTGGAAGACCTGACGCAGACACTCAAAAACACCAATTCCTCCGTCCTTGGCGTGTTGATGACACGTGTTCGTACTGTCTCGGCACATCGTTACCGGAAGCGCGCAGGTCAAGCGCCGCGCTGACATCCTGTCTTCCTCGCGGCGGTGTCGATTTAATGCATGTCGCGCAAAAGCATGCCCTCGGGATTGAACCGAGGGTGCGCAGCGGTTTTGTGATGACGACATGTAGCAAACAAGAACTTAAAGCGCGCCGCCTGAATCCGTTCAAATGCGACGCGCTTTAGAGCCCAGCGGCAAGTCTCGACACCGCCCCCGAAACACCGCTTACGTCAATTCGACACTTGCCAGTCAAAGTGAATCCGCCTCCCTTCAGGGCGTCGCGAGCCGAACGATCGATTCCGATACCGTGCCAGGCTTTGGACGGAGCAGCCATTCGTCCGTACCTGGCCTAGCAACTAAGGGGTAGGCCACGCTGCCAAACACCCCCGATCTACCACCTTTTCCTTGCTTGCCGGAGATCATCCGTCGTCGACAAGATGCAAACGGTAAGTTGAAAATCGAGCGCAAGCGGAAGATGTCCAACGTGATCGAAAGCAACCTGCGGCAGTGCGAAGACCTGGCTGTTGAAGGCTGGGCTCTGTTGGTCGGAGCCAAGCCCGCCGCGACTTCGCTTCTTCGGGGTGAAAGCGACGCGGCCGCGAGATCGAATACGCCAGACCTCTCGTCGCCTCAACTCAACGCAAGCCATGACCATGGCGCCGTTCCGTTTGAGCCGGATATGCGCACGGCAAGCATTGACGACGATGCGCGGAGCGAAAGCCGACAGCCGCTCGGCGGTTGGGCCAAGAGGCTGCTGGATCTGATGGTAGCCTCGACAGCGCTCATCCTGGCCGGTCCGATCCTGGTTCTGATCCCGCTTCTGGTCAAGGCGTCCACAGGCGGTCCGGTGCTGTTCGTTCACCGGCGCATTGGGTTCAATGGAAAGGCCTTCGACTGCTACAAGTTCCGCACCATGGTGCCGAATGCCGAGGAAGTGCTCGAACAGCATCTGCGTTGCAATCCACAAGCCGCCCAGGAGTGGGCGGCCAATCAGAAGCTGAGCTGCGATCCGCGTATCCTGTTTTTCGGAAAGATGCTTCGCAAATCGAGCCTGGATGAGCTGCCGCAGTTGTTCAACATCTTGCGGGGCGACATGAGTTGCGTCGGCCCGCGTCCTGTCGTTGCCGACGAATTGCAACGCTATGGTGCCGCATCGCATGAATATTTGAAGACGCGGCCAGGACTGACCGGCCTCTGGCAGATAAACGGGAGAAACACGACCGAGTATTCTCATCGCGTATTGCTGGACACGCAGTACGTTCGGACATGGTCTCTGCGCTGCGATCTTTCGATCCTGATGCGGACGATACCGGCCATGATGAAGTTCGATCAGACCTCCTGACCTTGGCTATGTCAGGGGGGGCTATGTCAGGGGGCGCGGCAGAAACGGCCTCAAGCGATTATCGCCCACTCGATTGTCGCCCGCTCTATTGTCGTCTTGGGCGATGCCGCAGCACTGCAATTGCAAGGCCGACCAGGTAGGCAATTTGGGTGACGACAACAAGATAAAATGTCGAGCGGATGGTGTTTGGAACAGACAGGTGAAGAAAACTGCCTACAGCGACGCTGCCGACGATCACCACCAAGGTCGCCACTATCAGCGCCGGCGCGCGCAACGTAAGCCCTATTGCCAGGGCAAGACCGGCAACGCCGACAATGGCAAGCAACACGGCGACCTCCTCCCTGGGTCAATCTACGCTGCGAGAAACCAACCTTATCCCAAGGAAATCAGAGTCGCTGGTTTTTGTGAAGCCAACCATTCAGCTCAGCGGTTCCGGCGGCGCAGTCAGGGTCTGGATCATTGATCGTCGGGGTGTGAAATGCAGGTTTCCGTCGTTGGGGCACTGATTTGCACGGGAATCCTGGGCCTCGTCGTCTATATGCGCTGGTCGATGATCACTGCGCTGATTGCCTCTCTGGCTTTTGGTGCGACGGCAATCGGGACAATAACCTCGCTTGGCGGTTCATCGCCGCTTATCTTTACCGTCTTTGATATGCTCGTGATACTAGCCGCGCTGGCTCGACGGGGAATCTGGAGGGAAATAGGAGCGGTCTTCGTTCGTATAGGTGCCGCATGGATCGTCTGCGCGCTGATGATCTATGTCTGCATCGGAGCGCTGTTGTTTCCGAGGCTCTTTGCAGGGCAGACGAGCGCCTTCGTCGCGTCCCGCACGGGCAGGGGCGTCTACGAAGCGGCCTTGGCGCCCGTGTCAGGCAATATCTCTCAGGCGGGTTACTTTGTTCTGGGCGGGTTGACCTTCCTGGCGGTCTGTCTGCTGCTTCAGCGCAGCGGCACGTTAGCGGATATCAGGCGGGGCTTCTTCCTATGGTTCAGCTTGCACGTGCTGATGGGCGTCCTGGATTTGCTGGGCAAGGTGCTTGGTGCCGGCGACATCCTTGCCCCGATCCGTACCGCCAACTACGCCATGCTGACGCAGGTCACCGCAGGCGGGTTTTGGCGGATCGCGGGCGCGTTTTCAGAGGCATCGACATTCGGCGCGGGATCGCTGGCAGGGCTGGCGTTCACTTACGCCTATTGGCGCAAGACCGGATCCAAATTCGCATTGGGGTTAGGAGCGGCCCTGTTTGTTCTCCTGCTGCTGTCGACATCGTCGACCGCCTATGTCGGTCTTGCAATCGTAAGCGTGCCTGTTGTCTTTTCTATCGTGAAGTCGCTCGCTTCAGGTCGGCTGAGGTCGGCGGAGGCACTGCTTATCGCGTTGCTGCCGCCCTTGCTCCTCTCCGCGATGGCGGCCGGTCTGTTCTATCCGCATTTCTTCGATCCGGTCTTGCAACTTTTCGACACCACGGTAGCCAACAAACTCACATCAGCTTCCGGCCAGGAGCGCAGCTACTGGAACTACAAGAGCCTGCAGTCTTTCTTCGATACAGGTGGACTGGGGGTCGGGTTGGGAAGCTCGCGCGCCTCGAGTTGGCCGATCGCTCTGCTTTCCCAGTTGGGGCTGTTCGGCACCGCGATGATGGCAGTTCTGTTGGCAATGCTGGTGCGGGGGCTGCGGGGTTGCCACGGTCGCATCGATCCCGAGGTCGACGCGATCGCGTCGAGTGTTCGCGCTTGCGCCTTATCGGCGCTAGTGGCCGCCTCCCTTTCAAGCGGCAGCGCCGACCCGGGTATCGTTTTCCTGATTCCTCTCGCCGTCATTCTTGTCAGCCGGATCCTGGTTGTTGAATACAGCCGCGATACTCGGGCTCCATATCCCCATGGTGACGGCCGGCTCGCTGAGGTAGGTGACGGCTGCCAATCCTAGTGCAAGCACTAGCAGTTGCCTGCGACGAAGCATCAGATCGAAGTGATCACGTCGTGGCCCCGGTCCGTTGACCCAGGCGGTGTGCTGGGCGCATGCACGTTGCAAGTTCTTCGTGCTCGACGTCATCGCTGCTAATGGCAAGCGCGGCAAGGATGCCGCACCAATCTCCCCGATCGCGTTCGAGGTGGTCAAACGCATGGGCGCCCTGTTCGAAATCGAGCGCGACGTCAACGGCTTGCCGCCGACGAACGACTGCAACGACGCCAGCAGGCCGGCCGATCGCAGAGGCGGACCGAGCGGGCAAAATTGTCCCGAAGCTCCGTCCCAGCGCTTCAGCACATAGTCGATTGGCTCAGCAACCGGCGAAGCTTTGGCTGTTGCGGGCTCCGATCGTGGTGCCGATCGGGCCGCCTTTCATGGGCGACGCCGATCAAACCGCCAAGCTCAACGACGTCGATGGGCAGGCCCGACCGGCCGATATCCTCGCTCGCGTCGCCGACAAGTCGATCACACGGCTCGAGGACTTGCTCCCCCTGGAATTGGAGCCCATTGGGCTCACATGCAACCAGATCGTTGGGGCCACCAGATGGGATATCGCATCTCCGGCTCTTCACACTCTCAAATATGTGGCCGAGATGCTCGAAGAGGACGAAGCCTTTTTGCGCGATTGCTCGATTGAGATGTCCTCGGAAGACGGTTGCCTGAGCGCCTACGACGGCTATCTCGCAATCTCGCGACCGAATCAAGCGAAACTCCCCTGGCAGCGGCCTACAAAAGTTCAGTTGCTTGCATAGCGAAGTCTCTTTTCCTATCAAAAGAGCGCAATGACGATTGAGCTATATAGTGCATGTGTTGGTCAAGAAAGTTACCTGGTCGGCCGTGAACTATCCGCAAACCGTTGATCTGGCATGCTGATTAGGGCAGAGGTCGGCTTTGGAATCGCATGATTTGCGGTGTTTGGGCACTGTTTTCCTGCAATTTGATTTTGCGATTCCCTTGTGCTGTGGAGCGTGATCACTTCGGTCGGCGGCGAATCGAGGGGGACGCAGTGTCCAGGCCACGCGAGAAGCGCGAGACGGGAGAGCAGGATCTTTTCCGCCCAGGCTCGATCAGATCATCAACATGAAGCACGAGCTGGTGCGCCTGGCGCAGGCGATGGAGTGGCCGGTGCTGGAGGAGCGTTTCGGTGCGCTGTATTCGGACTGTCCCGGCATGCCGCCGCTGCCGACCCGGCTGATGGCGGGGCTGGCGATCCTCAAGTACACCTTCAACCTGTCGGACGAGGTGCTGTGCGAGCGCTGGGTGGAAACCCTACTTCCAGTATTTGTGCGGCGAGGAGTTCTTCCGCCACGCACTGCCCTTCGACCTCTAGCCCATACCTCGCATGGCTAAATTGACTTTCCTTGCGCCGTTTCCTCCACTGGCGGCGTGGCGTGCGCGCTTCCCAAGCTCATCAACAGGGGGATGATGGCATGACGATAATCCAAACGGCCCAAAAGGCGCGTCACCATCGGTCGGCGCACGCGATTTTCAAAGGCTTGATGAACCCGCAGAACATTTCGGCTGTCGCCAAAATACTCGGACAATGCAACCGTCCAATTGATTTCCTCCGTCGCTACCTGTCCTTGGGCGGAGGTGAGTACCCGGTGTCATACGTGATCTCGACACCCACCGGGAAGGCAAAGGTTACGGCGTTCAATGCCGACGACATCATAACAATTAACGAGATCTTCTTCCGTGGAGATTATGGAGACAGCAGGAAGAAGGAAGTCATCGTCGACTTTGGCTCGAATGTCGGCATATCTGCTATCTATTTCCTGACCAGGAACTCCGGTAATTTCGTCTACTGCTTCGAACCTCTGCCACAGAATGTCGAGCGCCTGAAAAAGAACTTGAAGGCGTTTGAAGGTCATTTCGAGATCAATCCAGTGGCGGTAGGCTATGCCAACGGAACCGTTGAGTTCGGGTGGGAGCCATCCGGACGCTATGGCGGCATCGGCCAGCCTCTCGCCGACAAGATGACGGTTCAATGCGTTGATTCAAACAAGGCGCTCGAGAGGGTGATTAAAAAGCACAGTCGAATTGACTTGCTGAAGATCGACATCGAGGTGCTCGAACGGGAGATCACCGAACGCATTCCAATGGAACTGTCCAGATTAATCGAGAGGATCGCGATAGAATGGCACTTTGTGAACAATCCATTGCCCGCAACGCACGAGATGGCTTGGCGGAGGCCGATTACGACGCTTGTTCGCCTGCCAACACTGTGATGGATTGACGCCTTTGAGGATTCCCACGCGTGTTGCCAAACGGGCGGGGCGCCAAGCCTATTTGCGGGTCGCCAGCGCGGCCGCAAAATCTACAGCTTGCATGCGCACGAGGTGGAATGAATCGGTAAGGGTAGGGCGCATGACGAGTTCGGTGTGAAAGTGTCGGTGGCCACCACACTGAAGCGCTCAAAGGGTGGCCAGTTCGCCCTGCATGCAAAAGCGCTGCCCGGCGATCCCTATGACGGCCACACGCTCGCAGCGATCATCTCTGATATGGAAAAGACCCATCGGATCAGCCGCGTTCTCGCCGACGCCGGCTATCGCGGCCACAACGCACCGGAGGCCACAAGTTCAGGGTCTTCACCGGCGGCCAGAAACGCCGTGTCACCCCAGCCATCAAGCGCCAGATGCGCCGGCGCTCCGCGATCGGGCGCGTGATCGGCCACATCAAGGCTGAGCACCGGATGGGCCGCAACTAGCTCGCCGGCAAGCAGGGCAACGCCGTCAACGCCATCCTTGGCCGCCGCCGGCTACAACTTCTCCCTCCTGCTCAGGTGGCTGAAGGCTCTTTTGTGGCTTCTCCTCGCCGCCGATCAGTCGCGCGCTTCTACCTCATCCCGCTAGCAAAGTCCGAACGGAAGGCTACGGAATGCCTGCAGTATCGCCGGCGGTTTCTGCCTTGAGTTCTATTCCCGGCGCCTCGTGCCGCTCGGTCGATGTCAGGTCCAGCGCGCCCGTTTCATCCTCAGCCAGTGGTATTTCAACCTTGATCGTGTCTCCGGGCTCGACGGCACTCGTTTCGCTAGCTTGGATTTGCACTGTCGCACCATCCGCCGACGGCCGGAAAATCGTGTAGATCGGCGCAGCCAGCTCCGCATCAGTTCGGCGGGCAAGAAGGCTCGGGGCAGATACCGCGGACTCGTACAATAGCCGCCTTGCCGTCTCTGTCTTGCTTTCGAGAGCATCGAGCTCAGCTTGCGTTTGACGCAGGTCGATCGTTACCTCATTTTTGCGCCCATCCTGGAGCTCGAGAATTGATATGTCAGTTTTGCTGATTTCCTGACGCCCACGCAGCAGACTGGTTTCCGCCGACAACCTCTCGCTCTGCGCCTGGGCAAGGGCCCGCTCTAGAGAAAATTCCCGCGGCGCCGCCGCCAGACCTTTGACCACCAGCGCCGAAACCGCTGTCAACTCTTTCTGGATTGAGCCGATCTGCTTGTCGAGGAAAACGAGTTGCGCTTCCAGCGAGGCAAGTTCCTTCTGGAGGAACTCGCGCAGACCATGAAGCGCCCTGACCTGAGTGTCCAATCCCTCGCTGCGCGCCTGGAAGATCAGGCGCTCCTGCTTCAAGAGCATGGCAAAGACGTCGTCTTGAATGCGGGAGGTCAATTGGGCCGGAAACTGAATGTCGCTGGCATGCGAGAGTTCTGCCTCGAGTCGTGCCTTGCGAGCGAGGAGACTGGCCTCGTTCAGTCTGAGCAGGCTCACATCCCCTTCGCCCTGGATCACTTCGCGCTCGAACCTGGCGTCCCTGTCCTCTCGAGTCCGCAACCCGCCCGCGATGCTCAATGCTTGCAACACGGTCAGCCCAGGCCGGTATGCGAATTCTCCCGACTGCGTCACCTTGCCGACAACATAGAACGGTCGGAACTGGACAATTTCCACCGCCGTATTCGGTTTTCGGGCAAGGCCGGTACTTTTCATGAGGCTGTCGCCGATCGAGTTTGCGATCTCACCGGTGGTGAGTCCGGCAGCCTTGATTTCGCCGACCAGCGGTAGCGAAACGGAGCCATTGGGACCGACCGTGTACTCGTCGTTGAGAGCATCCCAGCCAAAAATCTTGTCGCGTGACGCACGCCATTCGTAGACCTTGACGCGGAGCTTGTCCTGCGGGCCGAGCACATACTCTTTGGCGTTTGCAGCCGAGGCACCCAACATGCCGGCCAAGGATATCCCCGCATACACCACGATGTGGAGAATGCGCCAACCTTTGCGCCGAGCCGACAGCTGGCCCAGGCGCCGAACTCGATGATTTGAACGAGCGTCGCTGTCGACTGAAAAGGGCAGTTCCTGGAGCATCTCTTACCTCTGCACTAGATCTTCAGAATATACTCGGGCTCCACCCGGCCCCTTGCCACATGTGAAAGGGCCAGGAGATTGCCGCGCAGACGCCCTCGCCGGTCGACGTAGGATTCCGGCCAGAGGCTGCGCGCGAGATTGGCGAGCAGATTCTTGCCCATCAATCTAAGTGCGAAAGTCGATGGAACGGTCCCTTTGCGGACGAGGTAGATCGGATTCGCCACTTGGGAATAGCCGAAACGGATGCCGTTTACGCGACCGCTCTTGATGCCGAGGTGAACCCCGCGGATCGACGGCAAACGGACGACCCGCCCTCTGACTCTCAACTGGCTGGTGAAATCAACGTCTTCCTGCCAGCCATAGAGCGCAAGCCGTTCGTCGAAGCGCAGTCCGTCGATGAATGCGGCCCTGATCGACATGTTGCATCCATAGGCGCTGAGTTGATCCACCCCACGCGATTCAGTCGCAGGGCCGGCTTCGCGAAGCGCCTGGATACCCTCGTCCCACGTGAGCCCTGCGGTTGTCGCGCCGTCCTTCAGCACGTGTCCCGTCATCACCGCCCAGTCGGGTTGCTGCTTGAACGCCTTCGATACGCCTTCGAGGTAGTCGTCCGCCGGAATGAAATCGTCGTCGAAAAAGGTGATTATGTCGAAACGGTCGCCTGCGACGTCGAGGGCGATGTTGCGCTGCGCCGGCAAGCCGGTCTTTCCGACGACGCGCGATACGGGAAACCGGCAAACCGTGTTGCTGGGAATATGGCTGGCGTCGGGGGCCGACAGTATCACGGCGTCTGGCAGCAGGGTCTGTCGCTCAAGCTGTGCGAGAAGCCGAGCCACGTGTTCCTTGCGACCAAACGTTGCGACGATCACGACCACTTTCATCGACGATCAACTCTCCTCGCGAGCAATGCATTACAGATACGGCGTGCGACCACTGCTTGCGAAGTGAGCGCGCGGTGATCCTAATCCGCCGGCCGCGCCGATACAGCCTGCGCATAAGGTTAGCGTTGATGCGTGCTTAGGCCCATCGAAGTAGGAGACGTACCTCGTTGGAGTACATCCGGCCTCGGGAGGGTGCGGCGCTTAACCCGATAGGCAACTTGTTTGGACGGGACGGACGGCACACAGTCGCTGAGCATCCGGGCAACAAGAATTCCCGAAAAAAAGGTGCCAACATTCCGTGAGGGGCAAAGCATGCGCCATGTGCGACAGCCGAAAGCAACCACCATGGTGGGCCGTGATGCCAAACATTTGCGATCCATCAGCAAGACGCCATTTGCCGCGATAGACCGCAACGCCCGCATCGCCGTCGTGCATGATTGGTGCCCGAATTTTCGGGGAGGGGAGCAGGTCCTTGCCCGGATCTGCAAGATTTTTCCGAGAGCCGAGGTCTTCACCCTGTTTGATTTTCTCCCGAAGGAGATCAAGGAAGAGTATTTTCCAGGCGTAATTTTCCACGTTTCCGGCTTGAATCGACTTCCCTTCGTGGAAAAGTACTACAGGTCACTGTTCTTTCTCTGCCCGTTTATGATCGAACAATTTGATGTCACAGGTTATGACGCGGTAATTTCCTCGTCGGCCGCATTCTCGCGAGGCGTTCTGACCCGCCCGGACCAACCACATTTGTGCTATGTGCACAGTCCGGTGCGGTATGCGTGGGACGAACAATTCTCCTATTTGCAGCAAGCCCGCTTGGGATTTGGCCCGAAAGGTCTTGTCTTTCGCTATATGCTTCACAGGCTGCGGACCTGGGACACAAGAACGGCACATGGTCCTGACCTGATGCTGGCAAATTCGAATTATGTCCGCTCTCGAATCGAACGGATTTATGGCCGCGACGCGCGGGTAGTCCATCCGCCCGTCGCCATCGAGGATCTTGAACTCGTCGTCAACAAGGATGACTACTACGTCACGGCCGCGTTCCACGCCCCGTATAAACGCACGGATCTGATAATCGAGGCGTTCAGCAAAACGCCGTCGCGTCGCCTGGTTGTTGTCGGCGACGAAGTACAATCCCAGCATCTGCGATCGCTTGCCGGCCCCAACATAATCTTCACCGGCTATCTGCCGCGGCATGAATACATCGAGAAAATCGCCAATGCTCGTGCGATGGTGTTTGCTGGATGCGAGGATTTCGGGATAACGCTTGCCGAGGCCCAGGCGTGCGGCACGCCATTGATCGCCTTCGGCCGCGGCGGCGCACGCGACATTGTCCGGCCGCTTGGCGAGAGCGCCCATCCGACAGGTGTGCTCTTCGACCGTCAGACCATCGATTCCGTAGCTGGGGCCATTGATCTATTCGAGAAAAATGCGGTGTCCGTTACGCCGCACGCCTGTCGTATGAACGCGACCCGGTTCTCCGAGGAAAGGTTCGACGTCGCAATACTCGACGCCCTTGGCCTGGCCCAGTCTGTCCAACTCGCTCGCGCAACCGAGTACAATGAACTCTTCGGAGCCGAGAGCTCGACGCGCGATATAACCGGTTCACTTATCGAGCCAATTCTACAATGAACTCATTTGACCTTCACATGGCAAGCAACAAAAAAGCGCTTGGACCGGCCGCGTGCCCGTGCTGCTCGGCGCCAGTCAGCCGGTCAATCTACCGGGTCGAATCAATCCCGGTGCATAGTTGCGTCCTGCTGAACTCGGCCCGAGAAGCGCACGCCTTTCCCCGCCGCGATCTTGACCTCGCATTCTGCGAGGCATGCGGATTCATATTCAACAGGGCCTTTGACGAAACGATCATGGGGTACTCGACCAATTTCGAGGAATCCCAGCATTTTTCCAGCACCTTCAACGGTTTCGCGAAGGGACTTGCACGCGAAATTGCACAAAAATGTGCGATAGCCGGCAAGCACGTGTTGGAGATCGGCTGCGGCAAGGGTGAATTTCTCCGCGAACTTTGCATATCGGGCGGCGCCACCGGGCTCGGTATTGATCCAGCCTATCGAGCCGACAAAGGCCGCAATGATGAGTACGGCGACGTCAAGATCATCGTCGACTATTTCGGACCGGACTACCAGCATCTCCAGGCGGATACGATCCTCTGTCGCCACACGCTCGAACACGTAAGCTCGGTGTCGAGTTTCGTGCGGCTGATCCGCAAGATGATCGGCAAAAGGACCCAGGATTGGGCGGTCTTCGAGACGCCTGATGCAAAACGTGTGCTCGTAGAGAGCGCGTTCTGGGACATTTACTACGAGCATTGCTCCTATTTCAGTCCTGGCGCGCACGCACGCCTGTTTCGCCAGGAAGGTTTCGACGTTACCGATCTGGAGGTCGTCTATGACAACCAGTACATCGTTCAGTACGCCCGGCCGTCGGCCGGCCGGACGATGCCGAGACTACCGCTCGAGCACGATCTGGAATTGATGCACCGTTTGGCGGAAACCTTTCCCGCCCGCGTGCGAGCCGCTCAGAATGCCTGGCAGGAGCGCATTCGCGCCGCACACGCCGCCGGCCGGCGGGTCGTCCTGTGGGGCGGCGGCTCCAAGGCAGTGTCGTTCCTGACGACCTTGCAGCTTGGCGACGAAGTCTGGGCAGCAGTCGACATCAACCCCTACAAGCAAGGCAAGTTTACGCCCGGAACCGGTCACCCGGTCATCGCGCCAAACGACTTGTTGGACGCTCCCCCTGATCTCGTCATCGTCATGAACCCCATATATCTGAATGAAGTGGCGCAATCCTTGATTGCGCTGGATCTTCGACCGGAAGTCGTCGCGGTCTGATTGCGCTCTCGTCAAAGAAGAACCCGAAATGCAAGATTCCAAGTCGCCGCAAGTGTCCCTTGGCATGCCTGTCTATAACGGCGAGAATTTCGTCTCCGAGGCGATCCGGTCGATCCTCGAGCAGGACTTCGATGATTTCGAGCTCGTCATCACCGACAATGCTTCGACAGATAGAACAGCCGATATATGTCTGGAATTCGCGCGGCAGGACAAGCGCGTCCGCTATGTCCGAAACGCACGGAATTTGGGCGCCGGTGCCAATTTCAATCGAGCTTTCCAGCTGAGCACAGGCGAATATTTCAAATGGTGCGCGCACGACGACCTCTTGAGCGGTGGTTTCTTGACAGACTGCGTGCGTGCACTTGACGCGAATGCTCGCCACGTCATTGCCTACCCGCGGCTGCTGGGAATCGACGAGACCGGACAGCTGACTTCCTATGTCGAAAGGGTGCTGCCGGACATGGGAGGATCGAAGCCCGCATCCCGATTCCGGTTGATGGTTGCTGCGCACGGTTGGGATGCTGCGATGTTCGGCCTCTGGCGTCGGGATTCCTTAGCCAAGACGACATTGCACGAGCCCTACTACGGCTCCGATTGTGCGCTTCTGGCCGAGATGGCTCTTCTCGGGACGTTTGTTCATGCGCCCAACGCGATACTATACAGCCGTGACCATCCGACGCGCTCGGTGCGGTTGCCAAGCTCCGAGCGATTGGCTTGGCAAAATCCTGGTGGCTCGACGGCGAATGCCTTTGAATTATCGAGGCGGATAAAACACCTCGTCGCAATTGCCTATCGGCACAGGCGCACAGCACCGTTGGGCATGACACTGCTTCATCTGGTTGCGTGGATCTTGGATCCGCTGCTTATCGCGAGATTGTTCCTGGAACTTGTAGGCGCCGTATCTCCGCAACTTCGTACCAAGCTCCGCGGCGCCGGCGTGGGAGCGCTGAAACGCATTCATGCCGTGTCAAACAGATCGCCTGGCTAGAAACGAGTGATCTGGTGCGACGCCCGCCGGGAGGCTTTGTATGAACCTTCGCCAAGTCACGCCCGCGGCCTCAGCAGTATCAGCCTTCCGAAAATTGCCGGAGGGCTCGGGCAAGAGAAATCTGGTCATCGTCCGGGCGGGGCGTAGCTCTTTGCATGCCGGCTGGACTGAGGGGGTGGGCGACGCCGACTTCGATCTTCTCGTCGCCGCCTACGAGGCTGGCGTCTCCCATGGACAGAACGATTTCAGCGTATTTCTCCCGGGGCGCAAGATCGCCGGCTATCATGCCTTGTTTCAATGCTACCCTGAAATTGCAACGCGATATGATCTCATTGCACTGATCGACGATGACATCGAGACGACGAAGCTGGACTTGAATCGTCTGTTCGCCATCGGCCGCCACTATAAACTTGATCTGTTTCAGCCAGCACTGTCTTGGGACAGCTATTTCTCCTACGCAGCGACGCTTGTCAGCGGCAAGCGATACTTGTTGCGATATACCAACACGGTCGAGATGATGTGCCCGGTGTTCAGCGCCAGGTGCCTGCAAACGGCGTTGAAATTGTTCGGGCTCGGCTACGAGACGGGAATAGACCTTCTTTGGACACGTCTGACTGACACGCCATGGTTGCGGTACGCCATCGTTGACGATGTCGTTGTAAGACACACGCGGCCGGTCGGGACAACAAAGTCGCTTCAAGGTTTCGCCGCCGACGAGCGTTATGACGTGCAGGTTGATGCTGTGCTGAAGAGGTTCGGCGCTGTGTTTCGCGGGTTCGTAACCTATGCAGCGGTGGACCGGCGCGGACAGCTCATACGGTCTCGCTTTCTGATCGGCCTTAACTCCCTGTCGCTTTGGCGGGCGTTGGTCAAGACGCCACTTAGATGGCCGCAGTTTATGCGCCGCTCGACCGACTATACGCGACACTGCTGGCTGAGGCCGGTCAACCTGCAACGGATCGACGTCGATGGAGTGGTAAACTCAGGCCGTCAACCGCAAAGTCTGGATCGCCGGCTCAGGCAACGATGATATCGGGCGCAAGACCAAGCTTTGGTGCCGCCTGGGCAACTTCGTCTCGATAGAGCGGGTTCATCACGATGATTGACCGCACGCGTCGGCCGCGCAGGCTCTCCGGCCCAACCACAGCTGTGCCTGTACCTGGAGCAAAGCACCCTTGCTTGTGCGTTTGACGTCGACCAGAGCGCTGATCCGCGCGCCTCGGGAACGACGTTGACGAAAGTGATACCGTTTAATCTCGCACCCCAGGCAAGGTAATGGGTAATCGCGCCACCAGGCGACTTTGTCGCGATAGTTTTGGTCGAAACGGCGGACCAACGTATCAATCCTTCCAGGTCTTGAAAGACCAGCGGTCATCCCGGTTTCGGGAGGCTTGCTTCGATGAAGAGGCACTGGTCACGGTCGCGTCCCCACAGGTGGTGTAGCTCAGCTCGGCGGTAGCGACGCCGCTCGCGAGCGCGCCCTCGATAGCGCTGTTGCGATCGAGCGGCTTTGCGGTGGTCATCGACAGAACCTGCGCGCGCTCGAGGAGAAGACTCCGGATTCCGATCTCTTGCGCGAGATGATTGGCTTTGCCGCCAAGCGGCTGATGGAGCTGGAGGTTGGAGCCGCCATCGGCGCCGGCTATGGCGAGAAGAACCCGTTGCGCACGGCCCAGCGCAACGGCTATCGCGAGCGCGACTGGGAGACGCGCCGGCACCGTCGAACTGCGCATCCCCAAGCTCAGGAAGGGCTCCTATTTCCCGGGTTCTTCTACAGGGTCGCGCCCGGACACCAAGCTAGCCGCGAAGCCTGAGGAACAAGTCTCGCGCATTGAACAGGTCAGAGCGCACCAGCACGAAGAGAGACGTACAATAGACAGCGGCTCCAAGGACAATTGCGCTAATAAGAAGCGTCTCCTGCGCGGCGTGCTCAGGCGCGCTGCTTAGCCACGCACTGACGGCGCCGAACATCAGGAGGGCGGCGAGAGCCAGTCGTGGGAAGATCTCAAGGGGTCTCAGCACGTCGATACGCGCGATGCGCTGAGCGTAGAAGAGGAAGATTGGTAGGAGGACCAGGCCGCAGGCTACGAGCGCCACCATCGTCATCTCAAGGCTGATCTGCGCAGTGACGGACAACAGCATCGTTGCGACAACGGAGTAGGCTATGTTCAACTTCAGGATCAACCTGGAGTGACCCATTGCGAGGATCGTAAACGCGCAGAGGCTGTCAATCGTGCGTTGCAGGCCCAGCAGCATGAGAATCTGGACAGCGACGACCCCGCTAGCCCATTGCGGGCCGAAGATAAAGGGAACCGCGATCGGTGCGATCGCGGCAAATCCGATGAATGCAGGGAAGCCCGCTATCCCGGCGATACGGACGGTCGTGTCGAAGAAGCGGTCGATCTTTTCGGGTTGATCTTGAATCCGTGCCACCGTGGGCATAGTGACAGCCATCAGCGGACTGAGGAATACTTGCACCAGAAGGTCGAGCGGACGACGGGCGAGAGCATAGACTCCGACCGCGTGGGGGCCGAGGAACGTACCGAGTAGGACCTTTGGAATTTCCTCATTCAAAAAACTCCAAAAAGTCTGGACGATAAGCGGGCCGCCGAATCCTAATAGGTCACGAACCTTTGCATAGGAGAAGGTCAGACGGGGCCGCCAAGAACTGCCAACGAGAAGTACAGCGGTTTCCACAGCCGCTTTTGCAAGGTGCATCCAAATCATGCTCCATACGCCGAAACCGGCTATTACCAAGACGATGCCGAGTGTGCCGCCGACGACTGTGCCGGCAAGTGTACGCAACGCGAACAAGCGGAACTCGAGTTGGCGCTTCAACACAGCCGCAGGTACCGACGAGAGGGCCTGAATTACGACGACCACGCTGCTCCAGCGGATGAGATCTTCGAGAATGGGCTGTCCGAACGCTGCAGCAATCAAACCGGCAGACATCCAGATGAGCCCGCTAATCACCGCGCCGCTCGCGGCGAGAAGCCAGAAGGCCGAGTCAAAGTGTAAGGACTCAATTTTGGGGTGCTGAATGAGTGCCTCCGGTATTCCGGTCGTGACCGGAACAGCAAGAATGACGGGTACAACCATGGAGAGGGCGGCGAGGCCGAATGCTTCAGGTCCGAGGTGCCTGGCCAATACGACAAAAACGGCAAACATGGCTGCTTGCCGCCCCCATGTTTCGACTGCTGTCCAAGCTGCGCCGCTGACAATCTTCGCGCCGATCGATGTCATCGCATGCCTCTTTGTCCGTTGGAGGACGGAACTGCGACTTTCGATCGCGCAGTCAAGGCTTTCCGTCTTCGTCTCACGGCTGCGCCGCTAGCGATCTGGCCTGGTCTACGTGAATAAAAACGAGAGCCGGCGATCTCTCTCCGGCTATCGTTTATCGAGCTGGAATCTCGCGAACGCAGAGTCGTCGCGGGACACAGATGGCGTTTCTCATGCTTGCTCGTCATTCTATTCCACCACCCCACAAGCACGCATGGCTGAGGATGCTGTGGTTGGCGAGGAAAGGTGGCTGCTTCCAGTTCTTATTGGTCATAGGCAGCTCCTCTGGAAATCCTCTTTGTAGCGCAATCAAATTAGGCAGTGTTAAGGCTGATATCCTGATGTTATCGCTGCGGGGCTTGCCGGGATTCGAATTCGTTCGAGTGCATCTTGCCAAACCTTACGCCGGAGCGTGGGAACGTAAACGTCCCCAAACGACGTATGTCTTACGCCCCCGGGGCAGTTTGGTGCAGCCCGATTACCGATGGACCATCCCGCGTCCCACACGCCCACCCGCGCAGGCGATCAAGAAGCGGGAGCTACCTCTTTCCGCGCTGGCTGATATTCAAGGGCAAACGAGGTGCCCGCGGCAATCAAAGTGAGAGCGCACTCTGCCAGATTGTCGGGCTATAACGAGACGAGAAAGTCCGATGACCCTTGGTGGAATGGCCGTGTTGATCCCGACCGGCACGGTCATTGGAGTATCCCCTACCAATCCCGTTCTGCGCTTTCGTGCCGCCACGGTTGAATTGAACTTTCATGCAACCGCAATCTCCGGTGTGAAGCCGAGCTCCGCTACAATACTGGTGATCTCCTCGCGGTAGAGCGGGTTCATGACGATGATTGATTCGACTGGCTGGCCGCGCAACGCCTCCGGAGCAAGGACCGGAGTGGCGGTTCCTGGGGCAAAGCGACCTTGCTTGTGCGGATTCACGTCGATGATCGCGCGGATCCGATCGGCGCCTGGCACTACGTTGACGAATGTAATGCCCTTCGATCCCCCTCCCCAAACGACGGTCTGCTGGGGATTGCGCCTCGCGATGTAACCACCCAATCGCTCGATCTTGTCGCGATAGGCGCGCTCGAAATCGCGGACGAGCATCTCGATCTCGCGGCTGTCAACGGAAGTAGCGTACTTGGGGGCAGCCGGCCGCGCCTCAATGTAAAGATACTGGTCGCCGAAAGACGTCCCTGCATCCAGCACTCGAAAGCCAGCTGTCTCGAACGCCGCGTTCAGCGAAGCGGGCGTGAAATAGGAGGCGTGCTCATAAATGAGGTCCCAGATTCCCATATCTCGGAGCGTGTAAAGGACATTCGGGACTTCAAAGAAGAACACCGTCTCCGGTCCGATACCCGGATGGGCGCGAAGGGCGCGCAGGAATTTCACCGGCTCGGCGATATGTTCGAGAACCTGGCGGCATACCACTAGGTCAGGACGCAGATCCGCGTAGGAATCGCCGAACCAGTCGTTGATAAATCGTACGCCAGGGACCGCCTCCCCCCGATTGTCCTCGAAGCTCTTGTCGAAACCGATTCCCTGCGCACCGCTGATCAAGCTTAGCCGCTTCAGGAAATCCCCCTTGCCGCATCCAATATCGACGATCGTCTTCCCCGACAGCGCGTAGGTCCTGCTCAGGCGCTCGGCCAGCGTTTCGACAAACGCCACGAAACGGGGGGAGAAATGAAGCGAATTCTCGTAGCTTTGCGTATAACCAATGCGATTTTCCTCGAACGAGGCGTTGAAGACGTGCGTGCAGCCGAGGCAGAAGGTAGTCGCAAATCTGCCGGTCTGTGCCGCGCGCGCCGATGCCGCGTCCGCACAAAGCGCGTTGCAGAGCAGGGGCAACGCTTCGAATAGCACCGAATTGAGCAGATTTCGCTGACCGCAGACCAAGCAATCAGTTCGAATGGAACCCGTCGACTGCGTCGGTCCATCGGCTTTCAGGCAAGCCATTTGCGCGCGGTCCGCCTGTTTTGTCATATGATTCTCGGCGTTGGGACGGGGAGGATGAATTTTCCGCCGCGTGCACGATACTCGGCCTGTTGATCGAGAATTTCGTCTACGAAATTCCAAGCAAGGAGAAGGACGTAATCGGGTTGCACCTCGAGGAGCGCTTCAGTCGAGCGGATCGGCAGGCGCTGTCCGGGCATATATTTGTTGTGTTTATGGACGTTGCGATCCACAACGAAGTCCACGAGGTCGCACCCGATGCCGACGGTGTTAATCAGCGTTGCTCCCTTGGCTGCCGCTCCATAGGCGGCAATCGTGGCACCCTGCGACTTTAACCGGCGCAAGAGCGTGGAAAGGTCGCGCTTCAGCGCGTCGACCTTGGTGGAGAAATCGCGGAAATAGCCGATCGCATCGATCCCGCGCGAGGCTTCATGGGCAAGCTGTTCCTTTACTGTCGCCCCCACGTTCTCGCGCGATTCCACATAAAGGCGCAGCGAACCGCCGTGGATTGAAAGGTGCTTGACCTCATTGAGGTAAAGCCCGTGACGGCGAAAGAGCTTATCCAGTGCAGTAACTGAAAAATAGCAAAGATGCTCATGATAGATCGTATCGAACTCACAATGTTCGATCAAAGGTTCGACATAGGGTGCCTCGATAACCGCCACACCGTCATCCTTGAGAAGTCGGGCAATTCCTGCCACAAATCCGTTGGTGTCGGCCACGTGGGCGAGCACGTTATTGGCATGGATAATGTCCGCGCGCATGCCTTGGGCGCGCAGCGTTTCCGCGAGATCGCGGGTGAAGAATGCACAGCGCGTGGGCACGCCGGCCCTCTCGGCAGCGGCGGCAGGTCCGTCGGCCGGATCAATTCCGAGCACCCGCATTCCCGCCTCGACGTAGTTCTTCAGCAGATAACCATCATTGCTCGCCAATTCGATGACAAGGCTCTCCGGGCCAAGACCGCGGCGGTTGATCAGATCAAGCGCATTCGCACGCGAATGCTTTAAGAGAGCAGGGGAGAAAGAAGAATAATATGGATAAGAATCGGCAAAAAGAACTATCGGATTCACCGTCTCGGTGATCTGGACGAGGCTGCAGTCTTTGCAGAACGCGACGCGCAGCGGAAAAATGGGCTCCGGTTCGCCGATGTCGCTGCTGGTGAGAAGGCGATCGGCCAGTGGCGTTTTACCGAACTCGAGAAACGTCTCAATGCCACTTCCACCGCAAGATCGGCAGGCTCGCTCGGTCACCGACTTCGCATCTAGGCACATCATGTCCATATCGTCCCCCTTAGCCCGGCTCAGTCTGCTTTGGGCAGAACGGGAACGCGACCAGGTGCTCGTCCAGTTCGCAATCGCGGATCAGCTTTTTCACGTGGGCGATGCGCCTGACGCGCTCCCCCTCGAACTCTTCAAGCAAGAGACCAACAGTGCCGAATGCCTCGTAGCGCTGCGCGACGCCGCGTCGGGCCGTCCATTGCGGCTTGAACGCGTGCAGGCTCTCTGTTTCCTCGGCCAGCCGTGTCCCAAATCCTCCCGCGAGGATACCCACTTTCATAAAGTCTTCCCCACCAACAAACACAGGTCTCAAACGCCCGTGAGTTCTGTTACCATGGGCGATCGGCGTTCAACAATGCGAGCGAACGGATGATGGAAGCGCACCAATGTGGACCTTCAGCACCATGCTTGATAGTCAATTGCGACTGCGACTAAGCCGTTTGACGTAGGCGACTGGTCAGCGTCGGCTGTCATTGTTGCGCCGCATCTGGATGATGAGACGCTGGGTTGCGGTGGAGTTGCGGCCAAAAAGATTGCCTCGGGTGCCTAGGTCCGTTTGGTTTTTGTCACCGATGGCGCCGCGTCGCGACCCTAGGCATCCTGAAACCTTGCGGACGACACGCGAAGCCGGAGCCATAGAAGCGGTTCGTCGTCTTGGCGTTTCATCCGAAAGTGTTACATTCTTACGCCTTCCAGGCGGGGCGGCCAAGCATCACGTTCATGAGATAACACATGCGGTCGTGTCGATGCTCAAGTCATGGCGGCCGCAGAGCGTTTTCGTGAACTATGCAAAGTATCCGGCTTCCGATCATGTCGCCGTCAATGCAGCAGTTGGCGCGGCGCTTCGTGGTTATGGTCGCCCTTGTTACGGTATTCGAGTATCCAGTCTGGATTGGTACCATTGCGTCGTCCACGCTCAATAGCCTCGCCTATGTTGGCGATGTTATCGGCGTAAAGCGTGAAGCGCTGGCGGCGCATGCGTCAGATGCGGCGCCTGGAGAACTAAGATGAATGGCGGGCGCTGTCGGATTTGTCGGGGGGAGATTTCGTCGGGCGGTTGGCCGACTACGAAATGTTCACACGCTACGAAATCAACATTTACCATGTTTGGCCGCCTGATCGCGGTCCTTATGATCGGGTGCACTCTCGCAAGTTGCGACGCCGCTCAGGGACAGGGACCTCCCGAAGAAATTCTAGAGTCGGGTCTTGTTTTTGAACGCAAAGAGATTGCCCCCTATTCAGGAGACGTAAAGCTTGTTGGCGACATAGACGGCGATAATCGACTAGATTTCGTTCTTGGCGGCTTCCCCGAGGATGCGATGTCTTGGTGGCGGTGGCCCGATCTGGTCCACACCGTAATCGCGAGGCCCCGCGTCGAGTTCACCACCGACGGCGTGCTTGCCGACATCGATGGGGACGGTGATCCCGACATCGTCACGGCCGATGGGTCCGATGCTGTCAATCTCGTCTGGTTCGAGAACCCGCGGCCGAATGATAACCCGACCCACGGTCCCAGCTGGAAGCGCCGGGAAATCGGTGCAGTCGGCAGCTGGGGCAAAGACATCAAGGCGGCCGATTTCGACGGGGACGGCCTCGTTGATATCGTCGTTCGGGCGCCTGGCGAAGTGATGATTTTCTTCCAAGAAAGCCCCAGCTCCTGGACCCGCGTGGGCTTGTTCTTCTTCAACCTTGGCGAAGAGGGAATGGCAATCGGTGATATTGACGGCGATGCTGATGTCGATCTCGTCCTGCACGGAGTATGGGCCTCGAATCCAGGCGCAGCGGCAGCACGCGATCCAGCACTATGGCGCAGCTACGAGCTTGGTCCGTTCAATCCTGCATTCAAGGCGCTCGTCACCGACCTTGACCAGGACGGCCGCGCCGACATTCTGACTTCGAGTTCCGAGCACACTGACGACGTCGCCTGGTTCCAGCCCCTCGCCGGACCGACGGGCCGCTGGATCCGCCATGTCATTCAGCCTTCTGTCGCGGGCGCCCATACGCTGCAGGCAGCCGACATGGACGGAGACGGGGACAACGATGTCGTTGTCGGGCAGATGCATACGACAGAGGAGCGCAAGCTCGCGATCCATTACAATGTCGACGGGCGAGGAACGCGCTGGTCCCGTCAAGTGATCGACGATGTGGGCCTCCACAACGGAATCGTCGCCGACGTCGACAGGGACCGCGATTTTGACATCTATGGGGCGAACTGGGTGGGCAACCCGCCTGTCAGAGTGTGGATCAATCGCCTGGATCCGCCTGCATCGGTCCGCCTCGACCGCTGGACCTATCATCGCATCACGAACGGGCACGTCCGCTCCTTTGGGATCGCTTTTTCCGCCATGGATGGTGATGATCTCACGGACATCATCTCGGGTCCGTTCTGGTACCGTCAACCGGTCGAACCCTGGAACACAGAATGGGAACGGGCCCCGCTTGCCGAGGGTGTGGACGCGGTCGCAGCCCTGGATCTCGATGGTGACGGGCGCGGGGAGGTCATAGCACAGCGCGGCGGAGGCAGGGCGCTGCACCTGGTGTGGCTCCATGCCGAGGACATTGAAGCGCACCGCTTTGAAGAGCACGAGATCGGAGAGGTTCCCGCCGCCAGTCATGAGCTCGGCTCCCAGGGCCATGCGCTAGCCCAGGTCGTAAAAGGTGGGAAGCCGGAGGTGGCGGTCTCGAGTGGCGGTGGGGTTTTCTATTTTAAGATTCCTGACGATCCAACAGTCGAGCCATGGCCGCGCACCCGCATCTGCGCCGAAGCGTCTGATGAAGGGATCGCATTCGCCGATATCGATAGGGACGGTCTACTTGACCTTGTCGCCACGACCGGCGATGCAAAGACGGCCGCATGGTGGCGCAATCCGGGTGACGGCTCGCCAGACTGGAAGCTTCGGCATGTTGGAAAAGTTCCTGAAATGGTCTATCCCGACCGCGTCGCGGCCGCCGATCTTGATGGCGACGGGCGTGCGGACATCGTCGTGACCGAGGAAAATGGCAAAGCCGACAGCGCTAAGGCGTATTGGTGGCACAACCCCGGCGACAGCTCCTCCGACTGGGAGCAACACGAAATCACCTCGCGCGGTTCCCTTAATAGCCTTTCAGTGTCCGATATGACTGGGGACGGCAGGCCGGATCTTATCATGGGCGAGCATCGCGGCGCACTTCGCCTCTCGAGCTGGCATAATCTGGGTGGGGGACGGTTCATCGAGCAGCTGGTCGGCGAAGGGATGGAAAACCATCTGGGAGCAAGGACGGTCGACCTCGACGGTGACGGGGATCTCGACATTGTGTCGATCGCATGGGACGCATTCGAAGCGATCCATGTCTGGCGGAATGGCGCGGTCGGCAAGGATGCTGATGGCGACCAAAAGGCCCGCTGACGGGGAGGGGTGAGCATCGGCCGGCGCGCCGCATGAACCGTAGCGACCTCGTCCGGCACCACCTGTTTACACCGCTGCGCGGGCGCTCATGCTTCGACGCTCAAGTCCGGGAAAATTCGATGCGCTGAATGAATTCAACCGCTCGACGTGTTAAACCATTCGACGTTGTCGATAGCAGGTTGACCAAGCCAGTGCGCAAGTCGGGCCGCTCACGCCTTTACGACGTTGTCGGTGCGTGACTGACTGCGCGCACAAGCATTTCTCGTATCGATCACCAGCTTTGCGTACTTGGTGATGTTCTGCCAATCAATCGCATCATGATCTGTCGAGATGACAACGGCATCATACGATGCCAAACTGCTAGCGCAGATATCCACAGAGGGGCGACCTGCCAGGGTGGCGTACTCTCTTGTTCCGGGTATCTCCGGTACGTAGGGGTCGTGGTAATCAACGACTGCCCCGCGTCGCTCCATGATGTCGATCAGCTTCAACGATGGGCTTTCTCGTGTGTCACCCACGTTTTTCTTGTAGGACATCCCGATCACCAAGATCCGCGAACCCCTCAGGCCGCGGCCGGCTCGCCGGTCCAAGGCCTCTACAAGGCGGTCAACCACATAATGCGGCATGTTCGTGTTGATTTCACCGGCAAGCTCAATGAAGCGTGTTGTTACTTCGTATTCTCTTGCCTTCCAGGTCAGGTAGAATGGGTCGATCGGGATGCAGTGCCCGCCGAGGCCGGGGCCAGGATAAAACGCCATATATCCGAACGGCTTGGTCTTGGCGGCTTCGATCACCTCCCAGACGTCGATGCCCATCCTGTCAAAAATCACCTTTAGCTCATTGACCAACGCAATGTTCACAGAGCGAAATATGTTCTCGGTCAGCTTCACAGCCTCTGCCGTTGCGGTGGAGGCCACGGGAACGGTTTGCACGATGATCTGATCATACAGTTCCTTGGCAACCTGTAGGGACGATGAGTCGTCGGCGCCTATCACCTTTGCAACTGTGGCGGTGGTGTGTACGTCGTTGCCTGGGTCCACCCGTTCGGGCGAATAGGCGAGAAAAAAGTCCTTTCCTAGAGAAAGATTCGTCGCCTCGAGCAGCGGCTGCACGACCTCTCGCGTCGTTCCTGGCCAGGTCGTCGACTCCAGAACGACAAGTTGACCAGGGCGCAGCCGCTCCGCGATCGCACGTGCGCTGTTTTCGACGAACGACAGGTTCGGCTCCCGGTTTTTGGTAAGCGGCGTTGGCACCGCTATCAAGATCGCGTCGGGTTCGCTTAGGTCGGCGAAATCGCTGGTGGCGCGAAACCGCTTGCTGTCGACAGCCACTTTGATGGCAGCACCAGGCAAATGATCTATGCCGGTTTCTCCGCGGTTAAGAAGTGCAACCCGAGACGCGTCGATGTCGAAACCGATGACTTTGAACCCCGCGTCCAGCGAGATCATGGCGAGCGGCAAACCAACGTAGCCGAGGCCCATGATGCCAATGGTGTAGTCCCGCGTTCGGATGCGGTTAACCAGTTCCTGAAGGTCTGGAGCAGTTTGCATGAGATGCTGGCAACTTTCGCTTCAATGTCGACAATAAAGGATCGTCTCAATTACCGCGGGGAAGCAGTTCACAGCAATCAGCAAAATGTATGCGCTTAGCCAACCCCGGAGCTGAAAATAGCATGGATTGCACCATTGGGAGAACAGCCGAAATGCTTACCCCAAGCCACGTTGTCAAATAAACCTTGCGCTGCCACATTTAACTTTCAAACGACGTCCTAAAGGATCTGGGAGCCACCTTCGCTCGCGAGATCGAAGATGCCGCGTTTGGCGAAGGGACGCACACTGCGTCAGTCGATTAAACTGTTCGGTCGAGGTGGGGAATATGACGCAATCGATCCTGGTAACTGGTGGAGCGGGCAATATCGGCAGTGCCCTCACTCGCGCGTTGGTCAAGCTACCTCAGACCCAGGTGGTCGTCGCTGACAACCTGTCGACCGGAAGTCGAGACAAGGTACAAATAGACGCGGGCAATCTGACCGTAGTAAAGGCGGATGCGAACGATTTCGACGACATCTCATCGTTGTTCTACCGCTTCCATTTCACCCACGTCTTTCACTTCGCAGCCGTGGTCGGTGTGCAGCGGACTTTGGCAAATCCGTTGCTCGTGCTGCGCGACATCACCGGTATCGAGAACGTGCTGAGGCTATGCAAGAACACCGGCGCCGAGCGTGTCTACTTCGCTTCGTCATCGGAGGTATATGGCGAGCCTTTCGAGATTCCTCAAAACGAGAGCACCACGCCGCTTAACTCACGTCTGCCGTATGCAGTGGTGAAGAATCTTGGAGAGGTCTATCTGCGCACTTTTCAGCGTGAGTTTGGACTGCCATTTACCATTTTTCGCTTCTTCAACACCTACGGACCACGTCAGAGCGAGGATTTCGTTCTGCCGCGATTTGTGCGTGCCGCCCAGCGCGGCGAGCCCTTGACGATTTACGGGGACGGTTCGCAGACCCGCACCTTCTGCTATGTCGACGACACGGTTGACGCTTGCATCGCGGTTCATCGAACGCGCGCGCACGAGAACGAAGTGATCAACGTGGGCAGCGACGTGGAAATGAGCATTCGACAGCTGGCCGAGTTCGTCATCGAAGTGCTGGGCTCGTCATCGAAGTTGGAATTCCGACCGCCCCTTGCGGAGGGCGACATGACGCGCCGCTGTCCTGACACGAACAAGATGAAGGCTATATTGAACCGTCCCCTGGTGCCGCTCGAAGAGGGCATTCGCCGCCTCGCCGACCACCTCTCCCGACCGGAAGACCGCCCTGCACTTAGAAGAGTCGCCTGAACGAGCTGACGGTGGGGAGTGACATGAAGCTCGTATACGTCGGTCAGCCGTACGATAGACTCTTTCCGCCTGTTCAAAACTCAATCGGTCTGATCGTCTACAATACGGCGCTGCGGCTCGGCGAAGGCCTGCAGATTACGCTCTATGGCAAGCATTATCGAGACGACACGGTGCCCGCGGACCTGCCGTTCGCGGTGCGGCGGGCTGCGGCGCGGCGTGACCGCGCGCTGCAGCGGATCATCCACCAGTTTCCGCGCCTGGCGCGCTGGCTGCGGCTGGATCGGAAGGCCGATGACCACTCGCAATATCGTAACAAGGTTCGTCGCTACCTCGCCGTCGATCAACCAGATATCGTCCATTTGATGAATTACTGGGCATGGTGCCGGGAACTGAAGGCAGCCAGCTCATCTCATCGGCTCGTGCTTGAGATGCAGTGTGAGTGGCTGTCACAGCGTGACCGCGATCAGGTGGCCCGTCAGCTCAAGGTGGTGGATGCGGTGGTCGCCGTCAGCGACCACATCGCAAGCACCTTTCGTTCTGCATTCCCGGACTACCCTGGCGTCGTTGCCACTGTCGGTAATGGCGTGGACGTTTCTTACTTTCGGCCGAGCGAGCAGCGGGCTTCCGCATCCACCAGAACCCGACGTGTCATCCTGTTCGTTGGGCGGGTGTCGCCAGAGAAGGGGCTTCACACACTGATCGAGGCCTTCAGTGAGGTTGCGGCCAGGTTCGCGGACGTGGAACTTCGGATCGCAGGGCCGCATTCGCCGCTTCCGGTGGACTTCGTGACCAGCCTCTCGTCGGATCCGCGGGTTACCGCGTTGAGCCGTTTCTACGATCGCTGGGGCAATTGCAAATATCGGGAACACTTAGAGGAACTCATCGAGAGCCACGGGTTACGTGATCGAGTTCACTTCGTGGGCAACGTGCCCCACAAGGACCTCGTAGCGACGTACCATGAGGCCGACATCGTGGTGAATCCGTCACTCAGCGAGAGCTTCGGAATATCGGTCGTGGAGGGCATGGCCTGCGGGATACCGGTGGTGGGAACGCGCGTGGGCGGGATGTGTGAATCCATTCTAGCTGGCAGCACCGGGATGCTGGTCGAAGTCGATGCTCCTGGCGAGCTCGCCCAGGCATTGATCACGATGCTGGAGGATACGGTCCGGGCAAGCGAAATGGGAAGCGAAGGGCGCAAGCGTGCCGTCAAGCTGTATTCGTGGGAGGCGCGCGCAGAACGGCTCAAGTCCGTCTATCAGAAACTGCGCCCAGGCACGCGGGTCCATGTTTCCACAAAGATCGTGAGCCATTGAGCCTTAGCGGTGGGCGGCGATCGCCAAGTAGCCTCGCAGCTTGTAGGCCGATGTGATGCTCATGCGGCGACCCTCAGTGTAGCGCTCAACCCAGTGAGAGTATCGGTCTACGGCCAACCCATGTCGGATTGAAATAGGCCCGTCAGGCCCGCCGTTCTCTTCCCTAACGGGCGTCAGGGGCACCCAGCCCAAAGGGCGGAGAGAGGCCGAGTGAACCTGGCTGTAACGCTCCGCAATCTGTTCTCCAAATCGCAACGCAATTGCTGGTGGCGAGGCGGGTGGCCTCAGGATCGTAACGAGAGGCGGCGACCCAGATTTTGCGCGGGGCGCCTACGAGCCGCCGGTCCAGCAGCTACTTGCATCGAACCTGAACGCAGGTGACGTATTCTACGACATCGATTGCGGCGCGCCCGCGTGGGGGGCGGCAGGGCGCGTCCATGCATTTGAACCGGTGCGCAAAGCGCTGCCGCGATTGAGCAGAGCGCTCGGCCCAACAGGTTCGACACCATCTGCGTGTTCGCCGAAGCGGTCGGTCCTAAGTGCGCACCGCCCACAGGTGATCTGATCTATGAACTCGACGACGCCAGGCGCGAGGGGCTTCAGCGGAAGGTCCGGGACGATCGCGTCGTTTATGGCATCGATGGACGATGGGTAACCATTCTGCCCGCCTCCTACGCCAATGGGAACTGGCACGTCGAGCATGTGATGGCGGTCCGGCGAGAAACCGCGTCTATCCGACGGGCGGAGCCGTCGCCTTCGACCGAGGTCGTCTTCAAACATGGGCACCGGCCCAACGACTGCCGAACTATGCAGTGCGGAGGATCGGCAGCCGCATATGGATCGCGCGTTTCTCAACAAGATGCCAGCTGAGAAAGCCCGCGCAGACTGCTATAGGCAAGGTCAAGATCGTTAGCTGCGTAGGCGTGATTGCCGGAACATACATGATCAGTAGCTTCTGAATCGGCCATGCGTAGAGATACACGCCGTACGATATATCATTCCTTCGGTTAATCGAATTTAAGACGCTGTTCTCGTTTAGAAACGCCAAATACAGGACCAGATAACCTCCAAACACGCCCACTGCGAGGGGCGCTAGCCGTTCCGAGCACATCCCGCCTATGAGAAGGATACAGCACAAAAGCGCTACCCGATTGCTCCTCCTCACGTTCTCCTTGAGCAGCTGAAACAACGCCCCAATGGAAAATATCATCGTAAAACGTACGGCATCGTCCACGTTACCGATGGGCTCAAAGTTTCCAAGGTCGTAGCGAAAGTAGACACCTTGCGAAATGGAACTAACGAGGATTATGGCCAGTGACATTGACATGATCGAAAAGATAAGCGTGGCGCGACCGAGACAGAATACCACAATTGCCACAAGCACATAACAGCGAAACTCGTATGCAATAGTCCATAGTGATCCATTAACATCTGGTGCATGGGACCCGGCAAACGCCGATCCTACCTGCGCCGGATTCAGCAAGAGCGCCATTTTGGAAAGCTTAGCCGCCCACTGGCTCGGAGATAGTTCATCAAAGTCACCACCTCCCAGCCAAAATACCAGAGTAATGCTGATCAAGTATGCCACAACAAATCCCGGAACTATACGAAGTACACGTCTGGACACAAAGGCATAGATGCTGCTTCGCATCGCGCTGTCGAGCACGAGGAAGCCACTAATGAAGAAAAAGCCGTAAACAGCTACCTGGCCGGAGGTCAACGTGCCGAAGATGTTCTTCAGCACCTCACGATTCGAGTTCCCATCTATAAGTTCCGGCGAGTGGGATATAATAACAAGCGACGCAAAGAATAGCCGGAAGAAGCTTAGAGCGTTGGGCCTTCGTAAGTCGAAATCACTCATTTGATAGCCTTCGAGAAGTGATCTCTTGCGTTGGGCATTGCGATCTCAGCAAGGAGACCCGTTTTTGGGCAGAGCGCGTCAAAGTGAGCTTAGAGACCGCCGATGGGCATTGTAAGTTCGTCCTTTGAGAGCCGAATTCATCCTTTCGAAGGTACGTGCCTCACGACCTAGCGGATTGATTCCAACGTTTGGAACCTGCGGTTTCGGGCGGCGATGATGTCATCGGGGTTGGCTTTCCAGATGAATGTTCGCGGGTTCTCGGCATTGTATTCGCGGATGAAGCGGTTGATGGCGGCCTGAAGATCGACAACGAAATGGAAGACGCCGTGCTTGAGCCTGCGCCGGGTGGGTTTGACGAAGAAGCCCTCGACGGCGTTGAGCCAAGAGCAGGATGTTGGGGTGAAATGGACGCTGCGGCGCAGCATCTTCGCTGCCATCTGACGCAGACGACTGCAAGACTTCTTTCCGTTCCGACAAAGGATCAATTCGCAACACATTGCGGGTGGCGAGGCGGTGGCCTCGGAATGGTAACGCGACGCGGCGACCGGATTTTGCGCGACGCATCCAGAAAACCGGCGAAAGCCGGCGTATGGCTGGTCGGAGTTCGAGACCCGGACGGCGCGCGGGTCGGGAAGAGCCGGGTGCGGGAATGCCGCACGCCCGGATCTCCGAGGGCGAAAGCCGAATGGCTGAGCTACTCGACCACGACCACACTGAGCGGAAAGACAGGCTCTTCCTCGCCGTCGTCGACCTTCAGGGAAAGCCGATCGGCAAGCGGCGTCGTGCCGAGCTTCAGGAAAGTGTCGATGTGACTTCCGCCGCAGGAGCGGCAAACCTGCTCCGCAACAGAGGCTGCACCAGCAATCATCCTGGCCATGGCTCCCGGCTGTGTTTGCTCAAACCGCTACCGCTAACTGCGGTGTGCGGCGCAGATCGGTATCCAGTTCGCCATCCTGGATCAGCTTCTGCACATGGGCGATGCGCTTGAATCGCTCCCCCTCGAAATCCCCAAGTGCAAGGCCTGTGGCGCGAAATGTGTGGTAGAGCTGTTCGACACCGCGCCGTGCTGTCCATTGCGGCTTAAACCCGTGCAGGCGGCGACCAATATAGTTGCAGTCGACGCGATAGCACCGTTTGTCTGGCCCGGCGTCGGGCGCGAACTTCACCCGGCTGTCGGGAACGATCGTCTGCACCAACTCCGCGATATCCCGAATCTGATAGTTTTCCGTGGTCAAGCCGACATTGAATGCCTCGTTGTGGACCAGCTCTCGCTCGGCTTCGAGCACGGCGATATAGGCCCGCGCAATGTCCTCCACATGGACGATCGGACGCCATGGCGAGCCGTCGCTCTTGAGGTAGACCAGGCCGGTCGTGTAGGCCCAGGCGGTCAGGTTGTTGACCACGAGATCGAAGCGGATGCGAGGCGACAGGCCGTAGGCAGTGGAAGCACGCAGGAATGTCGGGCTGAACGATCGATCCGCCATCGGCGCGACCGCTCGCTCGACATTTGCCTTCGAGGCGCCGTAAGGCGTGACCGGGTTGAAGGGAGCATCTTCAGTTAGAAAGCTGTCGCCGGCCGCGCCGTAATTGCTGCAGGAGGAGGCATACAGGAACCGCTGGACGCCGGCGGCCTTGGCGAGCTGCGCAAGCCTGACCGAAGCGCCGCAGTTGATTTCCTCGGTAAGCAGGGGTCGGTAGTCCCCCAACGGATCGTTTGACAGTCCGGCGAGATGGATGATCGCATCGAAGCCGGCGACGTCATCGGTTTCGATGTCGCGGATGTCTTTCTCGACCGTCGGCACGTCGGCCAACGTTCCTACGAAAGTGCATGATCGGAAGATGTCGCTGTCCAGGCCCGTGACGTCATGGCCGCGTTCAAGCAGCATCGGAGTCAGGACGGAACCGATGTAGCCGAGGTGGCCTGTAACCAGAACTTTCATCGATCAATTCCCATGTTTTCCAGGGCGCTTGCCCGCTGTCCCACAATTTCTGAAGGAGATGCTTTTCGCGGATGGTGTCCATGCATTGCCAGAAGGATTCGTGGCGATATGCCATCAGTTGGCCGTCAGTCGCGAGCCGCTGCATTGGCGCGTGTTCGAACATGACATCGTCGCCGTCGATATAGTCCTTTATGCCCGGCTCGAGCACGAAGAAGGCGCCATTGATCCAACCCTCTGAGGCCTGTGGCTTTTCCGTGAAGTCGACAACGCGATGGCCGTCGAATTCGATGTGCCCGTAGCGTGCTGGCGGACGCACCGCCGTCATCGTTGCAAGCTTGCCATGCGATTTGTGAAAGGCGATCAGTTTATCAAGGTTGACGTCCGAAACCCCATCGCCCCAGGTGAGCATGAATGTCTCGTCGCCCATCCAGTCGATCAGGCGTTTTATGCGGCCGCCCGTCAGTGTATTCAGTCCCGTCTCCACAAGATCGACGGACCAGTCAGGCAGCGAGTTCGAGTGGCGCTTGACGCTTCCCGATGCAGCATTGACAGTCAAGCTGCCATCGAATGCGACATAGTCGCTGAACCAGCGTTTGATGTATTCGCCCTTGTATCCCAACGCGACGGCGAATTCGCGGTGTCCATAGGCATAATAATGCATCATGATATGCCAAAGGATCGGCTTTGCTCCGATTTCGACCATTGGTTTCGGCCGGATCTCGGTTTCTTCGGCTAGCCGCGTTCCCAGTCCGCCAGCAAGAATTCCTACCTTCATTGTTTTCTCACCCCAATCGCCTACAGTGTTTTGCTACCATGCGCAGGTCGGGTTGAACCACACCGAAGAAGGGATGATCGGAACCATCGATGCATGACGTCAGGCATACGATTGGCGCTATGCTCGATAGAGCGATGCGTAACCGGTCTCATCCTTTCGACGTAGCAGACTGGCAGGCGTCGGCGGTCATCATTGCACCGCATCCCGATGATGAAACGCTGGGATGTGGAGGGGTCGCCAGCAAGAAATTTAGCTCGGGCGCCGATGTCCGGTTTATTTTCGTCACCGACGGCTCGGCATCCCATGCAAATTGGATTGACAGGGAGGCGCTGCGGATCGCCCGCGAGGGCGAAGCGATCGAGGCGGTTTGCCGGTTGGGCGGGTCGGCCGATCGGGTGAGATTCCTGCGTGTTCCCGACGGCATGGCAAAGCATCATACCGGCAGGATCGCAGAGGCGATCGCTGAGTTGCTTTTCGTTTGGCAACCGCAGAGCGTGTTCGTCACCCATGCAAAAGAGCCGCCCGCGGACCATGTTGCCACCAATCTTGGCGCCCGAGGCGCGCTGCAACTGTATGGCCGGCGCGTGACCGTGTTCGAATATCCCGTCTGGTACTGGTATCAGTGGCCCTGGGTCCGTCTGCACGATCGAGTGCTTGGATTCAACCGCACCGCATTGCGGCAAACGGTCCGGACCCTTGCCGGCTTGCGCAGCGTTAAGATGTTCAACTCCCACGCTTTTATCGGCGACGTGATAGATGTAAAACGTCACGCGCTGGCAGCTCACCGGTCCCAGATGGAGCGGCCGGCGGGACTCGACGACTGGCCTATCCTGGCGGATGTAGGTGGGGGCGATTTGCTGAACCGGCTGCTGAGCGAGCACGAGATGTTCACGCGATACGAGCTTAATGCGCGAACGTAGGCGGCCTGAAGCGTCTCGGGAGGAAGTCGGCGGGGCGGCCATGACCTCTTCGGGGTTCGACCAAAGCTGCGGTGCGGCTTCGATCCCTTTGCGACTTTACTTGCGGCCCATTTTGGATGCGCCGCCGCTCCATCCAAGACAGAGCCTCGGGTCCGTTCGGTATCGCCGGCCGACCGGTCCTTGGCAAGGTGAATGGGAACAGATCCGGCTCGGCGAGGGAATGGATGCGATCGCTACAATCGAAGTTGACGACGACGGACGCGCGGAAGTGATCGCCCGGCGCAGCGGGGGCGAGACACTGAACCTGGCGTGGCTTCAGGCGCAGCAGGCGTCAGCGCGGGGCTTTGAGGAACATGCGATCGGCGAGGTTCCCGCCGCCAGCCGCGAAATCGGGGCTCAGGGCCATGCACCGTCGCAGATCGTCGAAGGCGGCCGGCCGAGCTTGCGGTCGCAAGCGGTGTCGGAGTGTTCTACTTTCCCATCCCCGACGACACGGCGGCGGGGCCGCTAACCCGCATTTGCCCTGAGGCCTCTGACGAGGGGATCGCGTTCGCCTATATCGACGGCGACATCCTGCTTGACCTTGCGGCCACTACCGGCAACGCAAAGGAGATCGCGTGGTAATCCGGGGATGGCTCTGCCGACCGGCAGCGCCGCGACGTCGCCAATGTCCCCAACATGGTCTATCCGGACCGCGTGGCGGTCGCCGATCTGGACGGCGACGGACGAACCGACATCGGCGTGAGTGAAGAAAACGGGCGGGCCGACCACGCAAAGGCCTATTGGTGGCGCAACCCCGGCGACATCAGGCAGAACTGGGAGCAGCAGGAAATCACCTCGCGCGGCTCGCTCAACAGTCTTTCGGTGGCCGATATGAATGACGATGACCGACCGGATCCCATCATGGGCGAGCACCGCGGCGCCCTGCGCCTTTCGCTTTGGCGCAATCTCGGCGGCGGGCGGTTGATCGAGCAGTTGGTTGGCGAGGGCGTCGAGAGCCATCTCGGCGCCCGCACGGTCGACCTCGACGGCGACGGCGACCGTGAGATCGTCTCGATCGGGTGGGATGCTCCCCAGACGATCCGTGGCTTGCGCAACGATGCCACCGTTCCATCGGACCGGGAGGCCGGGCAGGTACCCCCAAGATGAGATATGGGTGCCACAATCGGAGTAGCGATCAGCCGGAGGAGGTAGGAGCCGGCCAACCGTTGTCGGGCTCGATCCCGGGCGCGCAATCTGTCACCTTCGCGGCGAGCGGCACGGCTGGCCCGCGTCGCGAGGCGTTGCAGAATGGGGAAGAGCGCGTGAGATTGACGGCAAAGGTCCTCGGCGTGTTCGGCGACGCGCGCGTCATAGCCAAGGGAGAGGCTGCCGGTCTCAAGCTTATGGCGCGGGGCGCCGACCCGAACTTTGTTCGCGGCACGTACGAGCCGCCTATCCAGCAGGCGATCGCGGCGAACCTGGCGCCGGGGGACGTCTTTTTCGACATCGGCGCGAATATCGGTTTCTTCAGCCTCATCGCCGCGCGCCGCGTCGGGCCGCGCGGTCAAGTCTATGCGTTCGAACCAGTTCCCCGCAACGCCGAAGCTGCCGCGGAAAGTGCGCGGCTCAGCGGGTTCGACACGGTACGGGTGTTCGCCGAAGCCGCGGGCGCGACAACCGGCCGTGGCCAGCTTCTCCTGGCCGACCATATCGGCGGCGCCGCGCTTGCCTCGTCGGGAGCACCGCCTGATATGAGTGGCCGCCTGGAAGTCAGCATAGTCGCCATCGACGATGCCATCGGCCAGCGAGGCCTCAGGCCGCCCTCGCTGGTCAAGATCGACGTGGAAGGCGCCGAAATCGATGTCCTGGGCGGTATGACGGAAACGCTGCGGCGACACCGTCCGAAGGTGATTTATGAGGTCGACGATGCAACGCGCGAGGGGCTCGACCGCAAGGCCCGAAAAATCGCGGAACTCCTGACTGCTGCCGGCTACGCGTTGAAACCGCTGCCAGCCTCCTATGAGAATTGGGAATGGCAGGTAGGACACGTCTTCGCGCAGCCCATGAGCGCTTACGAACTATCTTAGTTGCGCCATGGCAGGGAATCTCATGCAAGGACAGCAAGCGTGATCAAACGGGATAAGCGAGGCGGTGCGCGACTTCTGCCCGGGGCAGCGACGCGTCGATGCCTTGAAGAATCTCGTACGATTCTCGCGCAGCCCATGATGACGTGAGGAGGGTCTTAGTTGTTGCACCGCCATGACTGGGCAGAAACTGCTGAAGAGGCTGGGTCCGGCGTTGCCCGGCCGGAGGTTCTTGTCGCAGACGATTTTCAGGATGAACGCGCCCGCGGTGCGGTAATCGGCACCTTGGCAGTCAAGGGAGGTGTCAGGCGAGGATGCGACATCGAACGTCAGATCGCGATCGATCACGGCGCACTTCGTTTCCAACCGCTCGTCAGGCCAGGCTGGGGCCGGCAAGGGATCTCCTATGGTCCCTTTCAGCGAGAGGCTGGTCTGGTGCTATTGGTCTCGATCACCAACGGCCACAACACATCGCAGGGATCGCCATTGCCTGAAGACCTCGCCAGGCGGCTCTACCGTTGGCTGCGAGGACCCGGCATTGACCCATGGCCCGGCCGTCTGGTTGCCCTGATGCGTGCGCCACGAAAGAGGCTCACCCTTCGCCGTTTTTGGTGGTGGACGCTTAGCACCTCCAGGACCTACCGGGGAACTAACATCGACGAGAACCTGGCTGTCGGTTGGTTCCCCAGTGAGTCGCCGATTAATCCCGTGGAAGAGGGCTGCGGCTTTGTTGTGCATGCCGCAGAAGGCGAAAACGGCGAGCTGTGGGCTCGTGTAGGAAAGCAATGCCTGAGTGCGTTTCGGCGCCTAAAGAACGTTCATATCTATTATGTCGTGGCGTTGCGAGAGCAGGGCGCTGTCTATTATGCGGCCGCCGACCAAAAAGCTCACGGTCTTGCCGCTTTTCCGATGATGCGTCCGATCGCGATCGATCCTTTCAACAAGGACGAAAAGCTGTTTGCGGGTGTTCATCAGGCGGCACTTGGCCAGATCGGGTTTCGGGTCGACACACGCGTCCAAGCGGTTCAAGTCGGGCGGATACCTCAATTTTCGACGCTGTTTGGCACCGCCCACGCTGCCGATGCACTCGTCGAAGGCTGGCCGGGGCAAATCGCTGCAATCGGGGGGCGGTGGCATTTTTCGCAGGACGCTGGCGATAACCTATCCGTCGTCGATCCTGGTCGCCCTTCAGGATTGATCCACGGGCTGCTGGCAATTGGCGCCGTCTCGGATGTGTGTGGTCTTGTCTGTCGGTTTCGGGACAACGACAATTTCTGGGTGCTGAAACTGTCGACGCTCGGATGGACCCTGGTGCGCAAGCAATCGGGCAAGGAGATTACGATCGCGACCGGTACGGAACACGCTTTGCGCATGTGTTCTACCCATTCGGTCCAGATTCTTGACTGGAATGGTCAGGTGAGCTGCTTTCTTGACGGGGTTCGCCTTTTCGAAGCGTCTGCCAATGCCGATTCAGTTGAGAACGCTACAGGAGTAGGTATATGGAAGAGCTTCGATAGCGAGCCGCGCTGGCATAATTTCGAGGCTCATCCTTGCGAAGTTCCCATCCCATTGATGGCGCCTCTGGGGGCACCTTGGAACCAACTCGGAGCAACCCTGTCCTATGCCGACGGTTTTAACGGTACCGCCGGCGAACTGGATCGCCGCACGCCGGAGCTGGGCGGCGGGCAATGGGCGAGAACACTGGGCACCGGGGTCATCGACGTCGACGGGCTGGGCTGCGCCCGTGTGCGCGCGAGCGTGGACAGACCGAACCCGGGTCGAACATTCTATTCGCTGCCATGGGACCTACCGGGATTCGCCGACCTCGAGGCCACAATCGAGCCTCCCGGGGAGCGCCGAGGACAAGATCAGCGCAGCCGGGCAGGACTGCTCTTCTGGCAAGACAGCGACAACTACGTTTGTGTCACGACTTGGCTCGACGACGTCTACCAGGGTGCATCGATTTCGGTGTTCATCAAGCGGCTCGGCTTTGAGGAACTTTATGACGCGGTTTGGACAAATGTGGCGGACAAGGTCGTTTGGGGAAAACCTTTTCGCATGCGCGTTGCGTTCGACGGAAATCGGTTTGCAATCTTGATCGACGACGAACTGGTGATGCAGCGAAGCCTCACCGATATCTATCCCGACGATGCCGCCCTTCAAATTTTGCGGGTCGGACTCGCGGTCAACTGGGAGTGGGGAGATGACACGGGCTCGGTGTTCACGTCGTTCAGGGCCCGGCGCTGAGCGAAAGAGCGATTTCGCTTTGTCGGCCGAAAAAAATCATTGGACCGCCAGCTAAGGCTCGTTGGCAAACAGAACCGTGTGTCTGGAGCGAAACTCATACGAATGGATGAATTCCGCCACGATCTGTTCTCCACTCGCCTCGTCGCTGTCCAGTCTCGACACGTAAGTAGAAAGCCCATGGCCGTCTGGCTCCCGTCCCAGCAACGTCCGATAGAGAAGGGTCACAAATTGCGCATTTCCAAGCCCAACCGGCTGATTGTCAGTCCTGAATTCGACCGAAAGCAACATCTTCGTCAGTGTCGGAAAGATAGATGGATCCTTCTTCATCGCGACGACCGCGCGCCACTGTTCGGCCGGAGATGGCATGCGACGCAAGATTAGGCAGTAAGCATATGCAATCTGGTTGGCGTGGTTGACGACAGACTTGTCGAACGCATCAAGCGAACAGGGGTGAGATGCACCGATGCTGGGAACGCGGGGTCCCGACGTCTGGTCCGCAGGCGGCAAGCTCTCCCTCGCGACCGTCGACGAACTCGAGCCTGCATTGCCGTTCGCAATGGTCTTTTTTACGGCATCGTATGCCGGCTTTCGCCCGCTCGGCGCCCATAGCCCTTCGCCGCGCTTCTTCAGGCGCACGAGGCCCATAAAGGCCTCGTAGCTTGGCGCCCAGTACGGCTCGTCGAGCAGTTCGTAGATATGGGCAGCTTCCAATCCATATCGAGATTGATATCGGCGCAATAGCGTCATCGTCTGGACCAGACCGTCCGCCTGCTGCTTTTCCCCTCGTTGGCTGCCCCCGGCGTAGTTGAATTCGGTTAGCCAGATTGGACGACCGAGAGTGGCCAGGAACTTGAATGCTTCCTCGGGATCGCCCTCGTAAAGATGCCAGACCGATATATCCCATCTGATGCCGTCCTGCAGCATGCGGGTGAACGCTGCGCGGTGACCCCAGCCGGCCGTTCCCATTGCTTTTCTTATGGTCGGATCCACTGCGATGGTTGCATCCGACAGGCCGCGCAGCACTGCGCTTACCTTCGCCCAGCGTGGACTGAAATAGTCGGACGTCTCGGTGCCGCCGGCAGGGCCCCAGGAGCAGTTGTATTGTATTCCGCTGTCCTGCATCTCGCAGGGCATCAGGATGGCGTAATTCTCCATCTCGTTGCCAAGCTCCCAAACGCGGATGTCGTCCTTGAAACGGGATACCAGTGTCGACGCGAGATCGTAGGCCTGCGCATAGAGGTCATCGACGGTCCCATTGTCTAGGTCCAGCTCGGGGATGATTACCGGCAGGATCTGGACTCCGCGCTCCTTGCCCGCCTTGACCAGTTCGGCAAGTTTGGTGGCGCTATCGGCGCTGGAAACGTTGACGCGATACGACTTCATGCCGAGGTCGCTGACATAGTCGAGTTGCTGTTCGATCGATATCCCGGGATAGGCGTTGAAGGGATGGCCATTCACCCCCCAGAGCAGATCCGCTGCGCCCGAAGCTGTCATGCCCAGCAGGCATGCCAGGGTTGTCCATAGGCGTCTGGTCGCGGCGGCGGCCCGTCCAACGGAACCTGGTTGCGATGGATTGGTCGGCCGCTGCATCAGCGCGAACTTGCCTGTTTTGCGCCGGACATCATGCGGCATCACTCCATTCGCTCAACTCGCCTGACATCCCTCCGAGCACGACGATCGAGATCTGCCGCACTGCCTGACGCAGTCTATCAAAACCGCGCCACGCAGAACCGCACACATTCGGCGTAAACGCCGATGATTGGCCTCGCCATTCGGATGAGAGCTGCCGGGAAGCCTCTGAAGCAAACAACCGGGTACGTCCCAAAGGCCAGGATGACCCAGCTGTCCTGGTCGTCCAAAGTCGTGCAACTGAGGCATGGCGCTGGTGACCAAAAACCCTGTGATGACACGACATTGGACAATCAACGGCCGGTTTCTCGCGCAGCCGACCACCGGAGTTCAGCGCTACGCACGCGAGATCGTTTCAGCGCTGGACGCCTTGATCGTGGGCCAGGCTGCCTTGACACGGGATCTGACGGTCGAGTTGCTGGTCCCGCCGGGGGCGCTTGATAAATTGCCCCTGGCGGCGATCCGTGTCCGCACTGTCGGCAGCTTTGGCGGGCATTTATGGGAACAGGCTGTGCTTCCGGCCTATCTTCGCGGCGGGCTGCTTAGCCTCTGCAATACCGGCCCTCTGACGATTCGTCGGCAGGTGCTGTGCATTCACGACGTCAATACACGGGCATGCCCGCAGAGCTATTCATTGCCATTTCGGCTTCTCTACCGGACCTTGGTTCCTGCCTTGGGCCGGGCCACGCTTAAGATTACGACGGTGTCGAAATACTCTGCGGGTGAACTGGCGCGCTATGGCGTGTGCCCGGCGGCAAAGGTCGAAATTGTAGGCAATGGGCATGAACATGCGTTGCGATGGGCTCCTTGCCACTCTGAACAAACACTGGCAGTGGCCGGCCCTGGTACGATCGTCGTGCTTGGCAGTTCCATCCCGCACAAAAATGTCGGCTTGATCATCGGCATGCACGACCGACTTGCCGCGGCGGGGCTGCAGATTGTTGTCGTGGGCGCGTCGACGTCCCGCGTTTTCGCCAGCAGCGGCGACCAGAAGTCGCCGAACGTCATTTGGCTGGGAAGAAGGTCGGACGCGGAACTCGGCGCGCTTCTGCGCGATTGCCTATGCCTCGCGTTCCCCTCCCTGGTCGAGGGTTTCGGACTGCCGCCCCTCGAAGCCATGACACTGGGATGTCCGGTGGTCATGTCGGACCGTGCCAGCCTGCCCGAAATCGGCGGCGATGCGGTTTTGTACGCATCACCTTGCGATGAGAATGCATGGTTTGATTGTTTCATGCGCCTGGTCCACGAAGAAGGCCTCAGAACCAGCTTGATCGCACGCGGTCGCGCAAGGGCGGCGCAATTTCAGTGGGCCGCGTCGGCTCAGCGCTATCTGGAGCTGATGGCCAGCGTGGATGGACTTCCAGAAGTGCCGCCACCACCGCTTAGGGAAGTCGAATGCGATCCGAATGAGCGACTTGCGGCGGCGGCCAGTATCATTTGAGATAATCTCGAGCCTAACGGCATCTGCCATTCAGGCGCATCACTCCCGTTCAGCCTGCCTGCGATGATAGGCTGGATGGCGAGGCATGAGGCGATGGCGAAAAGAAGTGCGGGCATCCTGCCTTACCGCAGATCGACCAACGAACTGCAGGTGCTGCTTGTCCATCCGGGTGGGCCGTTCTGGCAAAGCCGCGATCTTGGCGCATGGTCGATTGCAAAGGGCGAGTATGGTGATGACGAACCGCCGGAAGCTGCGGCGCGTCGCGAATTTGTGGAGGAAAACCGGCTGGGAGCTCTCGGGAGCGCTGCTTCCGCTGGGAGCGCTGCGCCAGCGCGGCGGCAAGCTTATTACGGCCTTCGGCGTCGAAGGCGATTTCGATGCCGGCACCTTGCGCAGCAACATCTTCGAGATGGAATGGCCGCCGCGCAGCGGTCACATGCAGACATTTCCAGAGATCGATCGCGCAGGGTGGTTCGGCCTCGAAATGGCCCGGGAAAAGTTGCTTGTCGGCCAGCGGCCTTTTCTCGACCGGCTTGTGGTGTCAGTCTAAGTGTAGAGTCAATGGCCGACTGACAACTTCAACTGGTCGTGTTGATCGCTACGCCTAATGCATGCCGCGCACAAGCATGCCCTCGGGCTTGAACCGAGGGTGCGGTTTTGCGACAACGACATGCATAAAAACAAGGAACTTAAAGCGCGTCGCATGAATCCGTTCAAATGCGACGCGCTTAGCGCCCATGAATCGAGTCAGCGCAGCGATGGCTGAAAACGGCGGGTGATCATCCTACGGCACGAAGATAAGGAACAGATAGGCGACGAATACGACGAGATGAACGAGCCCCGTCAGCATCGTTGTTCGGCCCGTCCCAAAGCTCACGATGCTGATGGCAAGCGCGAGGAGGAGAAGCACGGTATCCCCCGGACCCAGACCAAGAGTGAGGCTTCGCCCGGTGAGCAGGCTCGCCGCACCGATTGCCGGGATTGTCAAGCCGATTGTGGCGCAGGCGGAGCCGAGGGCGACATTCAGCCCTCGCTGAAGCTCGTTATTGAGCGCTGCCCGAACCGCCGACACCGCCTCCGGCATAAGCACCAGCGCAGCGACGAAGAAGCCCACGATTGCGTCCGCCTGGGTAACTTGAAGAAACTCGAGCCCATTCTCGATGCTGCCGGCCACCTGCTCGGTCAGAAGAACGATCCCTGCCAGTCCGACAAATAAAAGGAGCACGCTGGTGGTCACTTTCCCGCCCTCAGACACATGCGCCTCATGTTCCGCGCTGGACGTCAGATCTTCGATAAAATCGCCCCGATGGCGCACCATCTGGGCAAAGACGAAGGCACCATAGAGGAGAATTGAAAGAACGCTCACGAAAGCGAGCTGCGATGCGGAGAACGTACCGGGGCTTGTTGCATGAGTGTAGTTTGGAAGGATCAGCGCAAGAACCGTCAGCGCCATAATGACGGCAAGCGAGGCGTTGGTGCCCTGTCGTTTGATGTCCTGATATCGATGCTTCAGCCCACCCAGGGTGAGGCAGACCCCGACGACGCCAGCGCATACGATCATGACCGTCGAAAACACGGATTCGCGTGCCAGCGTCGGGTTGTTCTCGCCGTGCAGCATCATCGAAACGATGACCGATGCTTCGATGGCCGTCACCGAAAATGTCAACAGCAGCGTGCCATATGGTTCACCGAGCCGCAGTGCGACGGCTTCTGCATGATGCAAAACCACAAACACTGTCGCGAAGATGAAGATAGCGACGACGATCAACGCCAGGATTTTGACCGAGAGCGGCGAATGCTCGATCGACGCGGCGCTGAAATGAATGAGTGCGGCCAGGCCCAAGGAGCCGATTGGGAACAGATATTGGCCGATCGGTCGCCGATGAGCAGCCAAGACGGAATTCCTTCATCGCGATCGACGGTCGCAGATCGGGTATTAGAGAAATTGACCGAAACCCACTGTATCAGTCTACTTGCGGCTGCCGGCCCGTTCAATGGCCGCGTGGCCGGTCGACCTGGCTTAACCAAACTTGCCGAGCTCGATGCCGCATATGCGGATCACAATTAAGCCTTGAGTTTTTGCGCTTAGGGCAATAGCTAGGAGCTACCAGGCCGGGCCCCTCTGGCAGTCCATCAGGATTGCGATGTCGGACTGGAATTCCAATCCGGGTGGCCTGGCTTTGAGTTTTCTTCAGCTGTAGCGGCATTTCTCTTGTCATACGCGGTGTCCGCGTTGCTCTACGGTATGCTCGCAAGCCGCGTCACCCCTAGCTGAACGCAAGGGTGCCGTATGACAGAATTTTTCAGTCCCGAAGCAATGACCGCTCTCTTGCAGGTCATCATGATCGACCTGGTGCTGGCCGGCGACAATGCCATCGTTATCGGCCTTGCCGCGGCCGGACTACCCAAAGAGCAGCGCAGAAACGCAATCGTCGTTGGCATAATCGCAGCGGCCGTTCTGCGCATCGGCTTTGCGGCCGCGACAACGCAACTCCTGCAGATCGTCGGGCTGCTGTTCGCCGGCGGTCTATTGCTGCTGTGGGTATGCTGGAAGATGTGGCGCGAACTCCGGCAAAACCATGCGCAGGAAACACAGGCGATCGAAGCGCTTTCGGAAAGTGACGTCGACTACGATGGCATCGTAGCTGGCAAGGCTCCGCGCAAGACCCTGGCCCAGGCAACCTGGCAGATCATCATCGCCGACGTCTCCATGTCACTCGATAATGTTCTGGCGGTAGCCGGTGCTGCGCGCGAACATCCGAATGTGCTGATCTTCGGCCTTGTCCTCTCCGTCGCGCTGATGGGCATCGCTGCAAACCTCATTGCCAATCTGCTTCAGAAGCATCGCTGGATCGCCTATGTCGGGCTGGTGGTCATCCTCTACGTAGCTGGCGACATGATCTACCGAGGTGCGCTTGAACTTCTGCCTCACGTCCCGGGCGCGTGAGTCGAAAAAGATGGGCCGGCCGGAACGACGTCGTTCCGGCCGGTGTCTGCCCCTAATGCATGTCGCGCGAATGCCCTCGGGCCTGACCCAGGGCCTGACCCGAGGGTGCGCAGCGGCGACGCGCTTTAGGCGGTAGGGCGGTGAAAAGAATCCTCTTGCTCAGATCCGTGTGAATCGCGGCTTGGCCCCACGCAAACGACCAAATCGGAAGGCATCCGACACGGCTGAGCGGATCATGAGCATCTCGCCTATGGTTTCGTGTGTCATGAGCCCGACCAGCCGGTCGGAATTGTCGACGACGGCTACAGCAGGCACGTCTGCCTGCTGCATCAGCCGCAGGCTTTCCTCGAGACTTTTGCGGTAATGTATTTTCGGGATATCGTGCCGCATTGCGCTCGCGACCGGTGCGGCGGGTCCCTTTTCCTTCAATGTCCGGATCATGTCGTTGCGTGTCACCAATCCTTCAAGACGGCCAGCGGAGTCGACGACAGGGAATTCGTGCTGGGTGGTCGCGAGCAGCATCTCGATTGCCTGGTCGAGCGTCGCCGACCGTTCCAGCCGGGCGAACTCGGTGATCATCACATCCGCGACAAGGACGCTTGTGGCTACCTCCCGGATCTGTGCATTTTGCGCTTCCGCTGCCGCGGCGAGATAGACGAAGATGCCGATGAAGATCAGCAGCGGATTGTAGAACAGCCCAACGAAACCGAAGACGAAGGCCAATCCTTGCCCGATCGTGGCTGCGATCTGGGTCGCGCGCGACCACGAGAGGCGGGCGGCGAGTGCGGCGCGCAGGATACGGCCGCCATCCATCGGGAAGGCTGGGATCATATTGAAAAGGACAAGGAAGACATTGACGCCGGCAAGCCTGGCGAGAAAACTCATACGCGGATCCTCGATCCCGGCCATCTGTTCGACGCGCGCCGGCCCGCCGAGCAGGACGAAGATCAGCGCGGCGATCGCGACATTGACCAGCGGCCCGGCGACCGCGATAACGAACTCCTGCCCCGGCTCTTCGGGCATGCGTTCGAGCCTGGCGACGCCGCCGATCGGGAAAAGCGTAATGTCCGGCGTGCTGATGCCGAAATACCGCGCGGCGGCGATGTGGCCGAACTCATGCAGGACCACGCAGGCAAAAACCGCAATGATGAAGGCAACGCCTTGCCAGGCTGCTGGTGTGCCGCCGATCTGATAGTGCGTCAGCCAAATCCAGACGAGCAGAAGCAGGAAGGTAAAGTGAACGCGCACGGTGGTGCCGGCGATCGTCCCGAGGTTCAGCGACCAACCCAAATCCGTCCACTCCGAGAGACCCGACCTTCGCAGGAGGCCCCACCTTCGCAACAGGCTTTGGCAGGACGCTTGCAATCGTTCGAGAACATCAGGTGCTCAAGCTCATGGTCTGCGATTAGGGGCTGCGCGGCCGCGAGATGCCCGCCTCGGTGTCGCGCGGTCCCGTCGCAAGAAGAGCTTATCACGACACGACGTCCCCGTGAACGTCTCGGCGCGTCGTGATCCGACGCGTCCGCGCCTGCACGATGATCTCGCGCTGCCGCGCTTTTTTCGGCGCTGAAGGACACGGTGCTTCGGATCGTTGTCATGGATGCTCCTGAACCTTTGCCGAAGAACATCGCAATGCAGAAGGCTCCGGCGGGGCGCCGGCATTAGCCGACGCACCGCGAAACAAGTGATGTTGACCTTGCACTAACATGTCGCGGCGTCAGTCAGTGGGCAGTCTGCGAATGCTCGCCGCCCGGCTTCGAGATGTCGCTTAAAGCCTCTCCCGCCTCTGCCGATTCGCCATTCGTCGCGAGATCGCCAAGAGAGACGATGCCGACGAGCCTCTTGTCGCGGTTCAGAACCGGGAGCCGACGTACCTGCAGGTCGCCCATGTTTTCAAGCACATGCTCGACGTCTTCATCATCGAAGCAATATTTGACCTCAAGGCTCATGACATCACGCACCTTCGTGTCAGGTCCCTTACCCAATGCTACGCCGCGGATCGCGATATCTCGATCGGTGATCATCCCGACCAGCCGGTCGTGGTCGCCCACGGGCATCACTCCGGCGTCAAGCCTGCCCATAATTTCAGCTACTTCACGGATGGACTGTTCGGGGTTGGCGACCTGGACATTCCTCGTCATGCAGTTGCCGACTTTCATGGCAATCTCCCTTAACTTGCGAAGCCCCGCCGCCGGTTTCGGTGTTAACCTAGGAAACGAACTCTTCGGCGGTAACGTTCCCTTGAATCTGAATGCCCCGCGGGAGGTTTTTCACCTGTCGCCGGCTCCCCCGATGTCGCGGCTCCAATGAGCCTCTCTCGGTTGGAACCCTGACGGGCGATACGACGTTCCAGGAGATCGGCAGCCAACGGAGAAGTCGAATGCAGCCCTTAGCCGCAAATCCCATCAGCCGTCCCGGCGCGCTGACGATTACCCCGTTCAATGGAACCGTGACGGTCAGGTTCTCCGACGCGATCATTGCCTCGACCGAGCGGGCAAAAGTGCTCCATGAAGATGGGCACGATCCCGTCTTCTATATCCCCTTCGAGGATATCTATTTCGACCTTCTGGAGAAGACAAACACCACAACGCAATCCCCGCTGAAGGGCACGGCCAGTTACTGGCGGGTCCACGCGGTCGGCGGAGCGGCTGACGACTTCATGTGGGCCTACGAGACGCCCGACACGCCGGCTTTGGCCATCGCCCGCCATGGCGCCTTCGATCCCAACAAGGCGCGGATCGATGCCGATCCTGCCGAGGACAAGCGGCATACGCCTCACATCCCCGAATAGAGCCTCGCATGAAGGTCCCACATCGGCCGATCACGCCACAGGCGACAATCCTTTCGTCATTCGGAGAATTCTTCGTCGAGAATCCGCAGTCCGTCTTCATATTTCGATGTCGACGCGCCAATCTGCTGTGCCTGCCATAGGTTGTCGGTAAGATCGGCGCGCTTGACCGGCAGCGCCAATGGGTTGGCTGCTGCTCTGCGCACGAAAGCGAGGTTGTCCTCGTCCGGCCTGCGTGTCATCGCATCGACTGCCGATACGATGGATGTTCCGAAACCGGCCGCCTCGAGCCGCTCGCGATCCCAATCGTCGCTTTTCTCAACAACGTCGTGGAGGTAGGCAACGGCCTTCTGGTCGAGCGTTTCGACGGCATCAACGACCCGGCGGCAATGCTCGATATAGGGCCGTCCGGTCTTGTCCGTTTGCCCCGAATGAGCTTGCTCGGCGATTTTTGCCGCGCGGTAAAGGAAGCTCACTGCCTCGATCCTTGCTGGCCTGTGTGACGATGCAACCGGCCTTGTTCCGGTCCACAACATGCCTCACCGAACGCACGACGATTGCCTGAAGTTCCACAGAATGGGCAAGGCTCCGGCACGCTGTTGCCGAAGCGTCTCTAGAGCCGCGAGGCAACCTTATAGCTTACCGCCCTAGTCGCTCGACACTCCATCGACAATGTCGGAATTGGGCAGAATTCCAAAATCCTGCGACTTGGCACCTTGTGCTGCCGTCAAAAATCCGTCGGCATGGAGACCGCGCCGCAGCAACTCTCTTACGGCCGCCGACCGGCTTGGCATGCGCCTTTCGAAGCGCCAGTTTTCCAAAGCAGCCAACTCGTCCGACGTTAGCATGATCTGCAGTCGTTCGGGTCTTTCCAGTTCGGCCATTTCTGCCCTCCAGACGCTCAAAGTTAGTATTTGTCTAAGAAGTAGGAAAAGCCTCGTCAGCCGTCAAGACCGGCTCATTGGCCATCGGCGTGAAAGGCTCACAGTTACTGTCAAGCGTCGATCGTGTAGCCTGAGCGGTATGCTAACTTGTTGATTTTGTGTGTTGTTTGATGGATTACGCTTGTCATTCGAGCTGCTATGGCACATGCTGATCTCGAGGGACAAACCGCTCCTGAAAGGAAGGGTTTTCCATGAGAGACGGTTATTCGGCCCATTTGTGTCACGACGTTAACCTGCAAGTTTGGACCGCCGCCCGGTGCAAGGGGATAGTCAATGTCACTGCGGTGGCCGAGGCCGTGCGGCTGCAAAACCTCGCAGAAAACGTCGCACTCGAAGACATTGAGAGCCTGGTGCTGCAAGCGGCCCAGTTCTACGGGGCAGCCATGGAATTCGACAGCCTGACCGTCTTTGAGTTGGGTAACGTCTATCGGCTCTCAGTTCATCGCGACGCTTTGCCTGGGAGAGGCACCCTCGACGTCCTGGAGGACAGGGCAGTTTCGCTCTATCTTCACCAGCCGGACCGAACGCAATAGGTCCGGCCGAGCGTCAGCACAGTCGGTTGGAGGGGAAGGGTTCAGTTCACGGGCGGCTTTCAATCGGCCGCGTTATCCGCTACTGACGCCTGGACGAAATGCAGCGGCGCCTCGAGCGTCCAGGTGACGCCTCGGGCGTGGAACTCCAGCCGCCCGCTGCCGCTGAGAGCCTGCGGCGCCACTCGCTCGAGGACGACCACTCCGAAACCGCGCGACCTGACAGCGTCCAGGATCGGCCCGTCCAACTCACGCCAGACCAGTCGAAAGGTGTCGGCGCCGTCGCCGGCAGGGATCACATTCCAATCGATTTCGACGCGTCCGCCGCTGCACGACAGCGCTCCATGTTTTGCCGAATTGGTGGCGAGTTCGTGGAAGGCGATACCGAGATACTGCACGGCGTTCGGCTGCAGAATCAGCATTGGCCCGGCCATCGACACGCGGGGCTGCGCTGCGAATGCCTTTAGCTGTGCATGGATGAGCTCGCCGACGGTCGCGCCGCGCCACTCGGCATTGACCAGGAGATCATGGGATTCCGAAAGCGCCGCGATACGCTCCCGAACCTGCCCGAGGAAAGCCTCAGGTGTGCTCGTCAGCTTGCTGGTCTCGCGGATCATCGAGATGATGACCGAATACTGGTTCTTCACCCGATGGTTGACCTCGCGCATGAGCAGTCGGATGCGCCGTTCGTTTTCCTTGTGGGAACTGATGTCGCGCGCGATCTTGGAGGCGCCGACGACCCGCCCGATGGTGTCGCGGATCGGCGAGACGGTGAGCGAGACCGAAACGAGCGTGCCGTCCTTGCGCAGGCGCATCGTCTCATAGGAGGGGACGCGTTCGCCGGCGCGGATGCGGCTGATGATCGAGACTTCCTCGTCGAGACGATCGGGCGGAATGAGCATCGTCACCGGCCGGCCGATCGCCTCGGCAGGCGTGTAGCCGAACAGGCGTTCTGCAGCATCGTTCCAGCTGGTGATAATCCCATTCATGTCCTTCGAGACGATGGCGTCCATCGACGACTCGACAATGGCGGCAAGACGCATGCGGGCTTCATCGCCCAGCGTCTGCGTGCGCAGGTCGAGCAGCGTGTTGATGGCACCGACAACATTGCCCGCTTCGTCGCGAAGCAGGCGTGGGTGAGCCCTGAATGGGACCAGTTCGCCATCCGGCCGCTCCGCAATCGCCTGGTCCCAGGAGACATCCCGCCCTTCGCGCAGCGCCACGGCCATCGGACACTCGCCATGCGCCATATCCCGACCGTCCAGATGACGAAGCTTCCACGAGCCGCACCATAGGTCCCGACCGATAACAGGACGATGGCCCCAGAGCTCAGCTGCGGCTTCGTTGAAGAAGGTGATGCGTCCCTGCCCGTCGACGGTGTAGATGGCGACCGGCAGTGCCTGCATCAGATCGGCAGTGGGAATGCCCGGAACTCCGAGGCCGACATCGGCTTGTTCAACGAAGTTCACTTATGGCGCCATTCTCGTGGATTTCTGAGCGGCTATAATGCACCTGGGCGATTTCGGTTCCGTCCGGACAATCACGTGCGGCCCCCTTTGCCCGCAACCGCGGCGACATTCCTGGGCAAGGCATCAGGCCGACACAGGATCATCGCCAAATTGTCCGCCTAATCGTGTACTAAATGCGCCCGAGAAGGACTAGGATAATCAGGATCAGCAGCACGAGACCGAGGCCGCCACCGCCATAATAGCCGGTGCCGTAGAACGGTCCACCACCCAAACCGCTGAACCCGCCAAGCAAGATAAGGATCAAAATGATGATGAGTATGGTTCCGAGGCTCATGGTTGTTCTCCCATTCGTGCGCTGCCGCGCCGTACAAGGGCACGTCCATGCGCCTGTTGATGACGGTATGAACTCCCAGAGGGGGCTTCCTGTTCCACCGGAAGTAGCATCGTTGTCGCTCGTCTAGCGGGAAAAACCGGTGGCCTCACGAGAAAGCCCGCCGGCCGGGAGCCAGCGGGCATCAGGCTTTTCAGCCTCGGACCACCTGGAGGGACGGGCGATCACAGCAAAAATGCGTGACGCGGTCCGAAGTTGCGGCGGTAAGCCGAAAAAGGCCACAGCCACTCCGAGGCGGTGCTCACAGTCGACGGCCGGATGATGCTTGGCACCTCGCGAATTCAGCAGAAAACGCGAGGTGCCCGGCCGCACGCTTCGCCGGGGACGTGAACACAATTCACCTTCCTTTGTGTGCCGGCCGGGTGCCGCCGCCCTTCTTTTCGGGGTCATGAGTATGGTGGCTGTCGCGTTCGCCTCCGCCGCCTGAGATCTTGCTGCGGCTGCGCAGATCGGAATCGGCTGGCGGCTTTTCTATCACCAGCGGCTCCTTGGCATTTTCGTGCGATGCGCCAAGACCGCCATGGCGAATGCTGGCGCGGGTCTTCTTCGACGTGGACATGAAATCACCTAACGGTCCTGCTGGTGGCCTTGATGGGTCGTGTTGACCTTCGTGTTGCCCTGCTGGCCCTGTTTGTCGGGATTTGGGGCGGAATGGCTGTGCTGCGTTTGGTCGACAGGAACCGACTTCTTGTCGCCCGGACCCTTTGGGCTCCGGTTCTCTGCCGGAACGGGTGGTGGTTTTGTGCTCATGACCTTCTCCTTTTCTAGCCAAAACAAGCAGGCCCCCGGGAAGGTTCCTGATACGAACCGTGCGAGCGGCTCCTAACATTGGCAATTCCGGCCTTGCCGGCGCGTCTCAGCGCAATAATCTTTTGTCAGGGCGTGGGCGCTTCGACCTATTGAAAGGAGCCGACCATGAAACACCAAACACTGGAACAACTACAGACAGTTGCGAAAGTTGAGCCCTCGGGGACATACCCGGTCATGACTCGGGCGCAGCGGATCGAGCGTTGGGCAGAGCTTCTCGAACGAAATCCACGGCGGTGCCTCGGAGCCCTTTCAGGCACCGAATATCTCAGTCCTGAAGCCCGTGCTGTAGCGCGTGGCGCGGGGTCGCCGATCGCTGTGGCCTACGAGGATCCGGTGCTGCGCGCCATTGGTCTGAAAGATGATACCTACGGTGAGGCAAAGCGCTTCTTCGAGCTAAGTGACTCGCAGTTGCACAACATCGTCTGTCACTGCCATGTTGGTGCTACGATGCAAGCGCGATGGGCTGCCGCCAGAGTCCGCCGGACGATTGCCGGGAACAGACTTCTGACTTGGCTGAGGGCCAAGTTTGTCCATTGATGCCGGCGCAGAACGGTGACGACAAGTCTTGATCGTTCTCGTTAGCGGCTGGCCGGCAAAGGCTGGTGGCATCGCCGGCGCCGCAGTGTTGATCGAGCCGACGCCCTGCATTCAGGGCGGCCGGGCGAAGGCTTATGGCCGGGTTCCTTGTCGGCGGGGCGCAAATCCGAACGGATCCACGTAGAGGGTGACCAGGAAGCCCGATGCATGTGAACACGGCCGGCGCCCGTGATCCATGCCACCACAGATGCATCGTTGGCGGAATCTCGTCCCCGTGACATGCCCGCAGATTTCGTCGGGGAACCTTTCTTGAGGGACATGGTTGGAATGTGCGGCTGAAAGAATCCGGGCCTGTGCCAACAGGTCGTATCCAAGGTGCTCGCTCACCATGTGGGAGAGGGGCAGATGATCAAGGTTTGGGAATCCTTGCCAGCAGAAATCAGGCGCGTCGCGGCAGCTCAGCAAGCGGCGTGAAATAGCGCCAGATATAGCTGGCTGTAGCGCTTCTTCTTGGGGAGATGGAAATGCCACTCACCCTTATCAGCCCGGCGTTCCCGGCGGGCGGGAAAATCCCTGAAAGGTATACCCGCGACGGCCAGAATGTCTCACCACCGCTAAAATGGTCCGGTGTTCCGGACGGTACCAAGAGCCTTGTTCTTGTCGTGCAGGATCCCGACGCGCCGAGCAGGATTTTCGGGCACTGGGCGGTGTTCAATATCCCGCCCGATGCCGGCGAGCTCGCCGAGGCGCAAGACGGCAAGCCAGGCCCATCGGCACTCAGGCAAGGCACCAACGATTTCGGCAACGCCTATTACGATGGCCCGCAGCCGCCGGTGGGACATGGCGTCCATCATTATCATTTCCGGCTGGCCGCGCTCGACGTGCCGAGCCTCAGTGTGCCGGGACAGGCGGGCGTGCAGCTTGTCTGGAAGGAAGCCCAGAAGCATGCGCTGGAGCAGACCGAGTTGGTCGGAACCTACGCACGGTAACACCGGGCCGTGTCAGTCGCCGCCTTTTTTACAGCGCGGCCGGGGCAAGCGGTTTTCGAGCCGGGCCATGGATGACCGAACCGTCGGCGGCGAAAATCGAGCCATGGCAAGGACAATCCCAGGTGTTGTCCGCGTTGTTCCAGGTCACGGTGCAGCCCTTGTGGGTGCATGTCGCCGAAACGGGGTGGAGCACCCCTTCAGTGTCTCTCCACGCCGCGATCTTTTCGTCACCCCTGACGATCACACCGCCCATGCCGGGCACGATGTCGTCGAGGCTTGAGACAAACGATTGGCTGCGGCCATTCTTGTGAAAGTCCTCGGGATAAGACCGCGCCGGGTCGTAGAGCTTTTGCCATGGACTCGGCCGCGCGCAGATCAGATCCGCGATCATCGTGCCTGCAGCCGTTCCATTGGTGATGCCCCAGGCGTTGAATCCCGTGGCGATATGAAAACCGGAGGCTTTGGCCGGATCGGGTTCGCCGGCATACGGAACCCTATCGGCCGTATCATAGTCCTCATTGCACCAGCGCCACGCAACGTCCCCAACTGGAAGGCTCATTCGTGCCCATTGTTCCAGCTCGACAAACCGTTTCGCCACATCGCCGTCCTGGCCCGTGTCGAACTTGGGGCCGAGTGCGACAAGCAGCGGGCCTTCGGCGTCGCGGCCGGTGCGGATGGAATGCGTCGGATCGTCGATGCCGATGAACATGCCGTCGACAGCAAGAGGGTCATCGATCCGAAACGCCATGGCAGTGTGGCAGCGCGGCTGGGTGCGGTTCGCCATTCCTACGGGGCTCTTCACTGTCATGTTGGTGGCGACGACCACATGCTCGGCGTGAACGGTGCCGCTGTCGGTGACGACGCGCCAGCGGCTTGCCTCGCCGATCGAGATCGCGCGGCTGTTTTCGAAAATCCGTCCGCCACGGGCCGTCACCGCTTGAGCCAGGCCAACCAGATACATCGCCGGATTGAACTGAGCCTGGTCGAAAAAACGCAGAGCGGCTGCCGTTTCGAAAGGCAGCGGCGCGCGCTCGAGAACATCGGCGTCCAGGCCAACCTGGCGTGCGGCCTCTGCCTCGGCCACGATCTGCGTGCGCCGGCTTGCATCGCAGCTGTAGGTATAGGCGTCCTTGGCCTCGAGATCGCAGGGAATGGCATAGTTGCGAACCCATTCCCGGATCTGGACGGCGCCGGCGGAATTCGCATCGGCATAGGTCTGCGCCAGGTCCCGCCCAAAGGTGTCGATGAGATGGCGATAGATCAGCGCGTGCTGCGTCGTGATCTTGGCCGTCGAGCGGCCGGTCACCTGGCCGCCTGTGCGCAAGCCTTCGACGACGATCACCGACCGACCGGCCTCGCAAAGGCGAAGCGCCGTCGTGAGCCCGACAATCCCGGCGCCCACGACAACGGCATCGGCATGGATCGAGCCCTCGAGCGGGGGATAGTTCGTAGCGGTGGCTGCCGCCACCCAACAGCTTCCCGGTTTTCCCGAAAGAATGGCCATTTCTTCCGCGTCCCATGCGTTTCGATGCATCTCCATCGACAACCCGCGCCGGCGCGAAAACGTTCCGAGATCTACGGTCTTCAATCGTGGTTTCTTATTGTGATTAGGCTGCTTTCCTTCGCGTCCGCTTAACAGTTCCGCTGCCTTGGGTTTGCGGTTGAGGCCCATTTTCTTGGCGAGTCCTGAACGCGCAGCCGCTTGCTGGGGCGTCGCGGCTTCGGCGATTGCCGTCAGGAAAAAAGGCGCACAGGAATCTTATCCATCAATGATGGAACTCCAGCAGATGATCGCGTCAGTCGAACGCTGCTACGGACGTGAATTGGTATAGGCTGATGCTATTACTATCAGGCCGGCGGCCGAAGACTGTGCCGTTACGGCCTGTGGCGAAGGTCACCTGCGCGCGCCCGGCAAAGCCTAAAGAATGGTTCGAGCCACCCGCATCCAGTATTTTGGCGATAAAACAATTCGTACCTTGTTTTTTCCTACTGCTATTGCCAACCATGTAAATGGGTTGATTCGGAGCTTGTCTATGCGTGGACTGCAAGTGGCCCTGGCTGCGGTGATCTTGAGCATTTCACTCAGTTCTGGACTCGCCGATGACAATTCTCCCTTTATCTATTTTGCGACCCAAGACCCTTTTGCTGACGGTTTGCCGACCAAGAATGATGTTTATGTCTTTGGTGGCGTCTTTGCGCGCGGGGCCTTCGGCGACGCGATCAACGTTTTGGGTGCCGACTACACGGACAACTATATAATCGGAGCTGCATACGGTCGCGATTTCGTCGATATCGGCGCTGGCTTCGTTCTTGGTGGCGTCACCGGCGCGGCCGTAAGATTTGGCGAAGACGATGATACGACTGGCGAACTTTGGGCCGGAGCGCGACTGCCGTTACAGGCCCTACCGAGATCGAGCTCGATCGCGAAATCGTCTACGATGGCGATGCATCATTCCTCGGCTTCGTTGGCGCGGAGCTTACTTTCAGAGCGAGGCAAGCCCCCAATGTCGAACTTGTCTACCAGCTCCACCATAGATCCGGCGCCAATGGTACAATTGGCGATATGAAAGAGGGTTCCAATGCGAACACTCTTGGCATCCGTTATCGCTTCTAAGCTCGCTGCTGTAGACCTTTTTACAGGCGCCTACGCGCCCACCCTGTTGGCTCACGGTGAGGACGGCGACACTCTCTGAGGTCGGCACGATCAACCTTTGAAAATCTCAAGGTTGGGATCGCCCTATAGCGCCGATTCACTCTCAGGCTATATCCTTCAGACTGTCGAGCGGCCCTTTCAGCGCAGACCTGGGCTGGATCAACTCTGGCGCAATCAGGAAGGTCTGCGGTGCCGTCGGCGGTTCATCGATCAACTCGAATGCCTTCGTGATCATCGCCTCAACATTCTGCCGCACCATGATTACGGGGAAGGGCAGGAAGGAGCCGAACGGGTCATAGTCGTAGCAACCGACGACGAGCTCGCTGAACATTTCCGCTGGCCGGCCCGCCATGAAACGCAGCAGACCTTCCATATTGATCGACGAATTGATGAACAGCGCGCGCGGCAGCTTGCCACGGCTTTGGTAAAACGCCTCGAAGGCACGCAAAGTTATATCAGGCGAGTACCCGGAGGACTGCACACCATCGTCAGGGTCGGTGCCCAGCAGCGCCTTCTTGGTCGCATGGAAAGCGGCGATGCGTTCGCGGCTGGCGTGGTCGTTGCGGCCGCCAAACAGAAACAGCTCGTCCGGCCGCAGAGGATCATCATTGCTGAAGCGGCGGATGATTGCTTCGGTCAGCATCCGCGCGCCCTCATAATTGTCGCTGATCACCGAATGCGCCTTCGCTCCCGGCAGGTCGATGTTGATATGCCTCAGCCCCGCCGGTTCGCAGACCTCGTGCACGCCGTCCGGATCGGTGGCGCCGACGATGAAGAGCTGGTCGATTGAATAGGAGATCAGCGTCTCCGCGGTCCGCCGTTCCTCTTCCGGGTCGCGGCTGGCGCTAACCACGACCGGGCATTGGCCGCGGCTGCGCACATGCCCCTCAAACGTCTGCGCCATGGAGGAGAAGTAGCGATTGTCGTGGACGGGCAGCATCAGGCCGACCAGGCCCGATCGCGAGCGTCGCAAGCCTCGCGCTTGCAGATTGGTGGTGTATTGGTGGAGTTCGGCGAGGCCGAGAATTGTTTGCGCCGTACTTTCCTTGATGCGGCGCTTGCGCCAAGTGCCGTTCAGGACGGCACTCACGGTCGACGGCGAACTGCCCGACAGCACGGACAGGTCATAGATCGTCGCCTTCTTCTTGACCCGCTGATCCATCTGGCGCCTCCGGCGCGTCTATTAGAGCAAAATCCCGCTTGACGAGAGCTTCTCGATGCACAATAGTTTATGCACCATCGATTGTGCAAGCGAAACCGGTGGATGATCGATGGGGAGGTGCCCCGTCTCTTTCGGGGGAGGTTTCTAACGGCCGCCGTCGTTCGACGGCTCGAGTGTGTTCCCACTTGGAACGTTATGGGAGGAGTACAGATGAAAAAGCTCATGATCGCGGCGCTTGCCGCGACCCTTATGATTGGCGGGTCATTCGCTGCGATGGCACAGCAGGCCGGCAAGGTCGGCGTCGTCGTCAAGATCGGCGGCATTCCGTGGTTCAACGCAATGGAGGCGGGTATCAAGGAGCGCGGCCAGAAGCTCGGGATCGACGCATTCATGGTCGGCCCGACCAGCGCTGATCCAGCACTGCAAGTTCGCGCCATCGAGGATCTGATCGCGCAGGGCGTCAAGGTCATCGGCGTCGTGCCGAATGATGCGAAAGTGCTTGAACCAGTCCTGCAGAAGGCCAAGGACGCCGGCATCATCGTCATCACGCATGAATCGCCTGGCCAAAAGGGCGCCGACTGGGACTTCGAACTCGCGTCTGCGACCGGCTTCGGCGAGGCTCATGCCAAGCTCCTGGCGGAGAAGATGGGCGGCAAGGGTGAGTACGCAGTGTTCGTCGGCTCGCTGACGGTGCCGCTGCACAATGCCTGGGCCGATGCGGCAATCGAATATCTGAAGAAGAACAACCCGGACATGAAGCTTGTCGGCGAACGTTATGGCGTCGCCGAGGATGTAGACAAGAGCCGCAGCACTGCGCTTGACCTGATCTCCGCAAATCCAGGCTTGAAGGGGTTCCTCGCCTTCGGCAGCCAAGGCCCGATCGGCGCTGGCCGCGCAATCGAAGAGCGCCGGAAGGTGGGCGAAATTTTCGTGCTCGGACCATTCTCGCCAGGCCAGGGCCGGAAGCTCATCAAAAGCGACGCGATCTCCGGCGGCTTCATGTGGAATCCAAAGCAGGCGGGCGAGGTTTTCGTTACGCTGGCCGACCATCTCATGAAGGGCAACGAGATCAAGGATGGCGATACGATCGAAGGGCTAGGGACAGTCAAGCCGGACTTCGAAAACCGTAACATCATCGTCGATCAGCTGGTCCCCATCAACAAGGATACTGTCGACGATCTCGCGGCGATGGGCCTGTAAAGCCTCCCAAGGCTAATGGCAGTCGGGCCCGGCCTCGCGCCGGCCCGGCTGCAGGATTGCAAACGCGATTGGATCCGGGGTTTCGACTCGATGGCTGATCAGGCACTCGATGGCGCCGCACCACGGCCGCTGCTGTCGCTCCGCAACGTCAACATGACGTTCGGCGGCGTGAAGGCGCTGAAGAATGTCAGCTTTGAGGTGCTGCCGGGCGAGGTGCATTGTCTTGCCGGCGAGAACGGCTCCGGCAAGAGCACGCTGATCAAGGTCATTACAGGCGTGTACAAGCCCGAGGCGGGCGCAGTGATCGACTATGATGGCCAGAGCTACTCCCATATGTCGCCGGTTACGGCGCAGGCCAGCGGAATTCAGGTCATCTGGCAGGACCTCGCCCTGTTTCCCGAGATGACTGTCGCCGAGAATATCGCGTTCCAGACCGTCATCGGCCGCTGGCCGCGGCTGGTGAACTATGCCGAGATGCGCCGTGTCGCGATCAACGCCTTGCAACGTCTTGGTGTTACCTTCGATGTCGATCTAGCACTCCACCACTTTCCCATCGCACAGCGGCAGATCGTAGCAATCGCGCGCGCCCTCGTCGGCGAGGCAAAGCTCGTCTTCATGGACGAGCCGACAGCGTCGCTCACCCAATCCGAAACCGACTATCTGCTGGACATTGTGCGCAATCTGTCGGCGTCGGGCGTCGCCGTCGTGTTCGTCAGTCATCGCCTGGCGGAGGTTCTTGAAATCTCCAGCCGCGTCACCGTGCTGCGCGACGGCGCCCTGGTTGGCGTCTATCCAACCAAAGGCCTGACCCAGTCGCGCATCACCGAGTTGATGACGGGCAAGACCTTCGACTATTCCGTCCTGCATCGGGATTTGAGCAGGAGCCCGGTCATGCTTGAGGTCAAGGGACTGTCGCGGCCCGGCGAATTCGACGACGTGTCCTTGACGGTCCGGCGCGGCGAGACGCTCGGCATCTCCGGGTTGCTCGGGGCAGGGCGCACCGAATTGGCGTTGACATTGTTTGGCATGCGCAAGCCGAAATCGGGCTCTGTCGTCCTGGATGGCAGGCCCGTTCGCTTCGGTTCCAACCGTGACGCGATCGCCGCCGGCGTCGCCTATCTTTCGGAGGACCGGCTGTCGCTCGGTCTCATTCAGCCCCAGGCAATCGCCGACAACATGGTCATCGCCTCGCTGGACAAGATCCTTTCGGGCGGTTTCATTTCGAGCGATCGCAAGCGATCTCTGGTCAATCGCTGGATAAGGGATCTCGGGGTCAGGATCGGAAAGCAGGACGACGCGATCTCGACCCTGTCAGGGGGAAATCAGCAACGTGTCGCCATTGCAAAATGGCTGGCGACCGACCCGAAGCTGCTTATCCTCGACGCACCGACGGTCGGCGTCGATGTCGGCGCGCGCGCCGGCATTTTCGACATCGTTTCCAAGCTGGCGGACAGCGGCCTGGCCATTATCCTGATCTCGGACGAGGTGCCTGAAGTCTATTTCAACGCGGACCGTGTGCTGCACATGGCTCAGGGGCGCATTGTCGGCGAATTTACGCCGGGCGCTACGACCCCCCAGGCGATCGAGGAGGCGGTCTATGCGTAGGTTTGTCCGCTCCCACGCAACGGAACTGGCTTTGCTCGCCGTTATCGCCGTCATCTGCGTCTTCCTTTCGTTCGCGACGGACCGGTTCTTCACCCTCGGCAACGCGTTTGACCTTCTGAACACCAGCTCGGTCAACATCATCTTCGCCGTCGGCCTGCTGGTCGTGTTGATCGCCGGCGGCATTGACATCTCCTTCGCGGTTGCTGCCTCCGTTGTGCAATATCTGACCGCGACCGTCCTCGGCTGGATCGGCGGCGGGAATTGGATTGTCGGCTTCATCATCGCTGGCGTATTGGGCGTGGCGTTGGGCTGCATCAACGCCTTGCTGATCCACGGGTTCAGGATCATCTCGATCGTCGCCACGATTTCGACTTTCAACATTTTCTTCGGCTTGCTGATGTTTTTCACAGGCGGCGTGTCGATCTACAACCTGCCGGACTGGCTCACCACTCGCGTCGTGCTGTTCGAGCGAGAGATGGCTGACGGGACCTGGGCGGAGATCACCCTGCCTGTGCTCATTATGGCCATATGCGTGTTCGCTACCTGGGCGTTGATCACCCGCACCACCACTGGCCGCCAACTCTACGCATTTGGCGACAACCCGGAGGGCGCGCGCCGCTTCGGCATCAATATCGGTGCCATGCAATTTATCGCCTTCGGCTGGCTTGGCCTGATGGCGGGTATCGCCGGTCTCGTCCAAGCGCATTACGCGCAGGAGGTTGTGCCGAATGCCCTTTATGGGCGCGAACTCGACGTCCTGGCAGCCGTAGTCCTTGGCGGTGCGCGGCTCGGCGGCGGCAAGGGCAGCGTGCTCGGCTGCATTCTGGGCGTTCTGTTGGTCTCGATTACCCAGAACGGACTCAATTTGATGGGCGTGTCGCCTTTCGCGTTCAAGATGATCGTCGGCGCCATCATTCTTGCCGCAATCACGCTTTCGAATACCAGCATCGAACGCCTGCTGCCGTTCCTGAAAAGCCGACGGGTGCCTTCATGACGGTTTTGATTGAACGCGTCCGCAACGCGCTCGGCCCCGAACTTGCAGGTCCGTTTGCCGCGTTCGTAGCTGTCATGATCGTGTTCGGTTTTGCCGCGCCGAACTTTCTTTCCCGCGCTACCTTTGGATCCGTCGCCTTCCAGCTGCCGGAACTCGGCCTCCTCACACTCGCCATGCTGCTGCCGATCCTGACCGGCGGCCTGAACCTGGCCATCACCTTCACGGCCAACATGGCCGGCCTGACGCTGGCTTGGGTACTGCAAAGCCAGGGAGGCGTCGACGCGGGCATCGGCGCCTTCCTCCTTGGCTCAGTCCTTGCCATCGCGGTCGGCGCACTGAGCGGGCTGATCATGGGGTTCGTCATCGCCTACACCAAGGCTCACCCGATCCTGGTCTCGCTGTCGATGATGATCTTCCTGCGCGGTCTCGGCGAATTCCTGACGCGCGGCGGCGACGTGTCCGGCATTCCCGGCTTCCTGGCGCCGATCGGCTACGGTTCGATTTTTGGCATCCCGGTGCCGTTGCTCATCTTCATCGCTTGCGTGCTGATCTGGCACGTCTTGCTGACGCGCATGAAGCTAGGCTTCAACACCTACATGATAGGTTCCAATATCGAGGCCACGCGCTATTCCGGTATCAATACGCGCAAGGTGCAGGTTCTCGTCTACACATTGTCCGGCGCGATGTGCGCGGTCGCCGGCATCATCATGCTGGCGCGCTTCAATTCGGTGCGTGTCGGCCACGGCGAGTCTTACCTGCTGATCACCGTGCTTGCCTGCTTCCTTGGCGGGGTCAATCCGTTCGGCGGCTTCGGTCGGGTGATCCCGGTCTTCGTTGCGCTGGTCGTGCTCCAGCTTCTGTCCTCGGGACTCAATCTGATGGGCGCAAGCCAGCATCTTGCGACGGCAGTCTGGGGCATCCTGATGATCACGGTGATGATCCTGCGCTGGCTTGCCGGGCGCCTCAAATTCCTAAACACAAACAGAGGGTGAGTTAGATGCATGGTTTTGGGGTCCACACCTCGATGTGGACGATGAACTGGGACCGGGCCGGCGCGGAGAAGGCGATCGCGGCTTCCGTCAAATACGGGATGGACTTTATCGAGATCGCGCTTCTGAACGCGCCGGCGGTCGATGCCGCGCACACACGCGCGTTGCTCGAAAAGCACAATCTTCCTGCCGTTTGCTCGCTTGGCCTGCCGGAGCGCGCTTGGGCCTCGGTGCGGCCGGATGCCGCCATCGAACATCTCGAAGTGGCGATCGACAAGACTGCGGAAATGGGCGCGCTGGCGCTTTCCGGCGTGATTTTTGGCGGTATCGGCGAACGCACCGGCCTGCCACCGACCGAAAAGGAATACGACAATATCGCACATGTGCTGACCGTCGCCGCCAAGCACGCCAAGAAGCGCGGCATCGAGCTCGGAATCGAGGCGGTGAACCGCTACGAGAACCATTTGATCAATACCGGCGCGCAGGCCGTCTGGATGGTCGAGAAAGTCGGGGCCGACAACATCTTTGTTCATCTCGACACCTACCATATGAACATCGAGGAGAAGGGGGCCGCCAACGGCATTCTGGCCGCCCGCGATCACCTGAAGTACATCCACTTGTCTGAGAGTGATCGCGGCACACCAGGCACCGGCAACTGCCCCTGGGACGAGATCTGCGCGACGCTGGCGGCGATCGGTTTCAAGGGCGGACTTGCCATGGAAAGCTTCATCAACATGCCGCCGGAAGTCTCCTACGGCCTCTCGGTCTGGCGGCCGGTTGCGAAGGACGAGGCCGAAGTGATGGGCAATGGCTTGCCGTTCCTGCGCAACAAGGCTCGCCAATACGGTCTGATCTGATACGATGGATGACGGGCAGAAGGCGGACGGCGCAAGGATCGCCGTCTTCGACGTCGGCAAGACCAACATAAAGCTCTCAGCGATGACGCTCGACGGCGTGCTCGTGGAGAGCCTCTCTGTCCACAACGAAGTGCGGCCCGGCCCGCCTTGGCGGCAGCACGATCTCGACGGCATTGGTGACTGGCTGTTCGGCTCGCTCGCCACTTTGTGCCGGCATCATCCGCTGGAAAAAGTGGTCGGCACCGGACATGGCTCCGCGGGGGTTCTGGTGAACCAAGATCCCGACGAGACTTGCGCCCTGCCGATGATTGACTATGAGCAGGATCTTCCGCCTGCAATTCGCGATGGCTACGCGCCGCTTTCGGGCGATTTCTTCGATCGCGGCAGCGCGATCATGCTGAAGGCTGCCCACCAGGCGCGCCAGCTGTACTGGATGCAGCAGGTTGATCCGGAGCGCGTCGCTCAGGCTCGGTGGTATCTGGGCTTGTCTCAATATTGGGCCTGGCGGCTGTCGGGCGTGCCATCGGCCGAAACGACGATCCTGTCGGCGCAGTCACATCTATGGAACAATGTGCGCAAGCAGTGGTCGCCCATTGTGGCGGGGCAGGGGTGGCAGCGCCTCATGCCACCATTCCATCCGGCTTGGGAGGCGCTGGGGCCAATCCGGCACGATCTGGCGCGCCGGCACGGCATACCGGAAAAGCTGTCTGTCTTGACAGGCGGGCACGACAGCAGCCTGAACCTCTACCGCTACCAGGCGGCAGGCATGCGCGACGCCTGCGTGATCTCTACCGGAACCTGGATTGTCGGAATGTGCGCGGCGACACCTCTCGACCAACTCGATGAAAATCGCGGAATGGTGCTGAACAGCGACGTGACAGGACGCCCGGTCGGCGGCGTTTTGAGCATGGGCGGGCGAGAGTTCAGTCATGTGGCAGGGCAGGGGGTGGCAGGGCAGGGGCAAGAAGGAACTGCGGCCGACGCTGCGCTGGTCAGTTTGCTGATTGAGCGCGGCACCTTCGCATTGCCCTCGTTCAGCGACGATGACGGCCTGTTTCCCGGCAGCGCTGGGCGCGGCCGGTTTGGAGGGCCGCCTGCAGAAACCCCTGCTGAGCGCAAGGCGCTCGCAGTGCTCTATGCCGCGCTGCTGACGGTGGAATGTATCGATGCGCTGAACGAATTCGGGCTGGTTGCATTGGATGGCACCTTCCTGCGAGACCCGCTCTACGCCACGCTGGTTGCCGCGCTGCGGCCAAACGCCGAAACGGTCTACAACCTCGACTCCTATGGCACCGGTTCGGGTGCGGCGTTACTTGGCGAACATGAAACTCGTGACACGCCGGCTCCCATCGCAGTCAGCCTGCCGACCGCTTTCGCCGGCGATCGTGAGGCGCTCGCAGCCTATGCACAGCGGTGGCGCGAACTGGCGAAGCGAAACAACTTGCAACAGCGCAAGACCAAAAAAAGGAACGATCGATGACTGATGACAGCGCTCTGCGCCGCGAGATGGTGGATGTTTGCCGCCGGATGAACTCAAGCGGCATCAACCAGGGCAATGCCGGCAATTTGTCGGTGCGCTCTAGCGACGGTTTCCTGATCACGCCCTCGTCGCTGCCCTACGAAACGATGACGCCCGAAGACATCGTCGAGATGGGCTTTGACGGCACCTATGTCGGCCGACGGCCCTCCTCGGAGTGGCGCTTCCACCGTGACATTTTGAGAGAGCGGCAGGAGATCGAGGTCGTGCTGCATTGCCACTCGCTCTACGCCACGACGCTGGCCTGCCATCACAAGACGATCCCGAGCTTCCACTATATGACGGGAGTGGCTGGCGGCACCACCATCCGCTGCGCGGGCTACGCGACCTTTGGCACGCAAGCTTTGTCCGACAATGCTTTGGTTGCACTCAAGGATCGCCTCGCCTGCCTGCTCGGCCAGCACGGCCAGATTTCGCTCGGCAAGACCATGGAAGCGGCGTTGTGGCTGGCGAACGAGGTCGAAACCCTGTCGCGCATGTATGTCCAGGCGCTTAGCCTTGGCGAGCCGCCGGTCCTTTCCGACGAGGAGATGGCGCGGGTGATCGAGCAGATGAGGAAGATGAGCTATGGCCAAGCGCCGGATCCGGAGGGAACGAACGATTTGGCGCGGCCGCGCGACGCTGCGGTCTAGAGCGGGATGAATTTAGG
>NZ_FTPD01000048.1:297-486 GCF_900156895.1 Mesorhizobium prunaredense | reverse complement strand
CTCCGCCCATTTCTGGCAGCGGTTGATCACCGCGTCGTCGGTCTGGCGAAAGCGCATCAGCGCGGCGAAGGGCTGCTGGCCCATGTCGTGCCACTGCAGCATGTAGACCTTGGCGACCTCCATCGCCTCCTTGAGGCCGACGAAGCGCCCGATGAGATAGAGGGCGAGATCCTGCCAGCTCGATCCGCC
>NZ_FTPD01000048.1:0-287 GCF_900156895.1 Mesorhizobium prunaredense | reverse complement strand
AATGGATTGTGGCCTCGCGATTTTCCAGCAACCCCGCTTCCCCGAGCAGGACCGCGCCGGAACAGGCGCTGGCCAACATGGCGCCGTCCGCATGCGCCTGCCGCAGCCAGCGGGCCTCGGCATCATACTGCCCGGCGACGCTTTCGCCCGGATTGACGAAGAAATCGGGGATGCAGACGATGTCGGGTCGCGGGCAGTCGGAAAGCGCGTGGTCCGGGCGTACCCAGACGCCGTTTGCGGCGCGAAACGCGCTGCCGTCCCCAGCAACCACATAGGGCCGCATGCGC
>NZ_FTPD01000061.1:528-763 GCF_900156895.1 Mesorhizobium prunaredense | reverse complement strand
CGCTATTCCTTCTTGTCGACCAGCGCCCGTAGTGCCGAGACGTCATGCAGCAACAACCGGCTGCCGTGCTTTTCGATCAGCCCTCTCTTGGCGAGGTCGCTCATTTCGCGCGAGACCGCCTCCCTGTGCGTGCTCATCGTTGCCGCCAGCTCGGAGTGCGTCGGTGCCGGGCTTATGGACACCTCGCCGTCCACGGGTGCGGCTTTCTCCGCCCGATGCAGGAGTTCGACGATCA
>NZ_FTPD01000061.1:0-518 GCF_900156895.1 Mesorhizobium prunaredense | reverse complement strand
CAGCCGTGCAGCGCGGGTTGCCTCCAGTGCGACTACGCTGGCAGAGCGTGCAATCCCGTCAATGCCTCCGAGCTCCCCGAAAATGTCACCCGGTTCGACATCGCGATACGCTATCTCCCTGCCGTCCGCTGAAACCAGTGTGACGCGAGCCCGTCCTTCCAGCAGGAAGTAGACTTCGCGACCAGTGTCGCCGTGGGAAATGATCAGCTCGTTGTGTCGATAGCTGCGCTCGTGCCACCGTTTGGTCAGCGCGGCGAGGTCGGCATCGCAAAGTCTTGAGATGAAGGCCGGAGAGCTTGTCACAACAGTCTCTTGTTCAATCAGGTGTACTTCATCTTACTCTTGTTCAATCAGGTGTACTTCATCTTACTCCCTATCCAAGGAAATTTGATGGCCGCAGGCCCCGCTTTCCGGAAAGCAAAACTGGGAGCGGATTTTTCCAATGTTTTCCCCGGTGTGGGAATTCCCACAGCCGAGCCTGGTCCGACTGGCATATCCTTGTTTGCAACATCCAGGCC
>NZ_FTPD01000043.1:359-520 GCF_900156895.1 Mesorhizobium prunaredense | reverse complement strand
CCCGCGGCGATGGACAGATCGAGGCACTTCAATGCAGGCTCACGCCCCGGGTAAGCGAACGTGACACCGCGGAATTCGATGTTGCCGTTTATTTTCCCCATCCGCTTGCCCGCATGCCAGTTCGGTTCAGGCTCTTCGGCCAAGGCACTTGCAAGCCGGCC
>NZ_FTPD01000043.1:0-349 GCF_900156895.1 Mesorhizobium prunaredense | reverse complement strand
GCCCCATCGCCAATTTGCCCTTGGGCCAACCAAAGCATAACAACGACCGCGGCCGCCGTCACAAGCTGAACCCCCGGCCCCAATGCGGCATGGATAGCGCGCTCCTTGGCACTCAGGCTGACGACGCGCTCGATCTGGTTCCGATAACGCTGCGATTCCTGCTGTTCGCGCGTGAAGGTCTTGATGGCGGGAAGCATGCTAAGGTTTTCTTCAGCAATGGCGATGGCAATGGCATGCTCCTCCTGAAGTTGGCGCGCCAATGGCCGCATGCGTCGTCCGAAGACTTTAAGCAGTAGATAGAGCAATGGAATAATGATTGCAGCGAACATGGCGAGAAGAGAATCGATTC
>NZ_FTPD01000040.1:442-22120 GCF_900156895.1 Mesorhizobium prunaredense | reverse complement strand
AGATGATCTTGTCGTCGAAATCGGAAAAGCGGCGCTGGTATTTGGCGATCAGCTTCGGATCGAAGGTCCCGGCCCGGTCACGCGGGATCGACAGCGTCATCTTCGACGTCCCCGCCAGAACCGACTTCCTCGAATGGCCGTTGCGGCGATTGGCGCTGCCGTCGGTGCGTTCGTCCCCAAGGTGCTCGTCGAGTTCAGCGTTCAGAATCCGTTCCGAAAGCGCCTTCTTCAGGTCGTCGAGCAATCCGTCCTTGGCAAACACCTCATTCGGATCGCGGCCGGCAAGCAAATGGTCCAGAAGTTCCTTCTCGATAGCCATGTGATGATTCTCTCCTTTCCATCATCATGGCCTCGCGCACAGAATTCCTGACAGTCCCCTCAAGTTTTGGTGGCGGTTGCTGCCGAATGGGGCACTACTCCTTATTCAGGCATCCTTCTCAGCTTGCTCATTCACCGGCCCTGGCTCGACCGGCGCTTCGCTCGCTACATGCTTGGGACCGCCCTTGGCAACGCCGACCATGGCCGGCCGCAGCACCCGCTCGCCGATCGAATAGCCTGGCTGCACGACCTGGACCACCGTGTTGGCCGGCACCTCCGGATTGGGCACCTCGAACATCGCCTGATGGAAATTCGGGTCGAATTTCTCGCCTTCCGGCTCGAGCTTCTTCACTCCGTGCCGCTCGAGCGCCGATAGCATGGCGCGCTCGGTGAGCTCGACGCCCTCGATCAGTGACTTCAAACCGGCATCACCCGACGCCTTGGACTCAGCCGGGATCGCATCCAGCGCACGGCGTAGATTGTCCGATACCGCCAGCATGTCACGGGCGAAATTGGCAACCGCATAGGCGCGTGCATCGTGCACGTCACGGGCGGTACGGCGGCGCAGATTCTCCATCTCGGCTGCGACGCGGAGCGCGCGGTCCTTCAACTCGTCGTTTTCCTTCAGCAGCCGCACAAGCGCTTCATAGTCGCCGTCGGCGCTGCCTTCCGTGCGTTCGGTGGCAGCCCCGATCGTCTCGGCTTCATCGGGCGCGCGTTCGTCTTTTGCCTGGTCGCTCATCGCCGTTTCCCGTCATTTCCAATGGTGTGGATTTGTGCCCGATATCGAGGTTTGGCGGCCAAAAATCAAGGGGCAAGCGATACTGGAGCGGCCGCTCGCGCTTCGACGACGCATCATGAAGACCTTTCGATATTAATTCAAATTTTACTGTAACCGCCGACTTTGCTTGCCAAGATGCTGCGATGGGGGAACCATTCGTCTGCTGGAAGAGTTTCGAAACCGACACAGGATTTTGAGATGGCGACCCGCAACGACGGCGACCGTAAGAATGGCGCCCGCAACGATGACGAAAGACGTGAAAGGCTGGCGGCCGGCATCAGGCGCCAGTTCGGCACGGAGGCAACGATGCACTTTCTGCGCGCGTTGCCGGCGTTCCGGACGGAGAACGACATTCCCGATCGTTTCAGGGAATTGCTTGACCGCCTGGACGGCATCGAAAGCAGCGTAGCCGCCGGTGGCAGCCGGCGATAGACGACACACACGCCTGTCGCTGCGTGCCGTTGGCATGCCTTTGGGCAGCAGCTTGCGCGTCGCGCGACAATTACCCGCAGTAACTTTGCGTGATGCCTGCCTTGCGGCGACGGAATGGTCCGTCTATGCTTCATGATGAACATGATTTCCCCCGAAGCTGTAGCGAACAGCAAGCGTGCCTGGTTGAAGATCCTGGCGCGCTACAAGAAACCTGACAGGCGGCGCAGCGCCGTCGAACTTGCCATCACCCTCATCCCTTTTGCCACGCTGTGGGCCCTGTCCTCGGCTGCCTATGCCTATGGCCATTGGTGGGGTCTGATCCTCATCCTTCCGGCCGCCGGCTTTCTGGTGCGGATCTTCATGATCCAGCACGATTGCGGCCACGGTTCCTTCTTCGCCAACCGCACCGCCGACGACTGGATCGGCCGCGGCCTGGGCATCCTGACTTTGACGCCTTACGATTGCTGGCGACGTGCCCACGCAACCCATCATGCCAGCGCCGGCAATCTCGATGAGCGCGGCACGGGTGACATCAAGACGCTGACTGTCGCGGAATATCGGCAAATGTCCTGGCGGGGCCGCCTTGCCTATCGTCTCTATCGCCATCCGCTCGTCATGTTCGGCCTCGGCCCCATTTGGCTTTTCATCTTTGAGCAGAGACTGCCGGTCGGCATGATGCGAGGCGGCCTCACGCCCTGGGTGTCGTCGATGGCCACCAACGCGGCCATCGCGGTCGCCGCCGCCGCCCTCGTCTGGTTCGTCGGCCTCGAAGCCTTCCTGGTCGTCCATTTGCCCATCGTCGTTCTCGCCGGGTCCGCCGGCATCTGGCTGTTCTATGTCCAGCACCAGTTCGAAGAGACAGAGTGGGCAAAGGACTCCGAATGGGAGTTCCAGCATGCGGCCCTGCACGGCTCGTCCTATTACGACCTGCCGCCGGTACTGAACTGGTTCACCGGCAATATCGGCGTCCATCACGTGCACCACCTCTCCGCCAAGGTGCCGTGCTATCGTCTGCAGGAGGTCCTGAGGGACTATCCGGAACTGCGCGAAATTGGCCGCGTCACGCTTCTCGACAGCCTGCGCTGCGTCAAGCTGGCGCTGTGGGATGAGAGCCGCAGCAAGCTGGTGTCGTTTCGCGAAGCGCGGATGACTGCATAAATGCATGACCCCGAACCGATGGTCAGCGTAGCAAAAATCGAAATCGATTTTCGGAAACGACGCGGCGCTAGCGGGAAATATCCGAGCCAGGCCCGCCGCACCACAGGCGCGGCGGTTTCCAAGGCTCGGCTCAAGCCGCCTGGCGTTCGTCCCGCATCAGGATCTCGCCGTGGCGAATCTCGGTGCCGAGCACTTTCAGGCATTCGCGCATGAAGGCGGCCAGCCCCGGCCAGCCCTTGGCCGACACCAGATTGCCGTCGACATGGGCGCCGGTCGGCGCGACATCGATGTAGGTGCCGCCGGCGAGCGTGACTTCCGGCTCGCAATACTGCAGCGCCGCGACCTCCCTGCCACGCAGCACGCCGTCGACCGCCATCAGGATCTGGGCGCCGTGGCAGATGGTGAAGATCGGCTTGCCGGTCTCGTGGAAATGCCGCACCAGCGCCTGCACGCGCTTGTCGATACGGATATATTCCGGGCCACGCCCGCCCGCCGCATAGACGGCATCGTATTCAGCCGGATTGACCTCGGAAAACGTCTTGTTGAGGATGTAGTCGTGGCCGAGCTTTTCCGTATAGGTCTGGTGGCCCTCGAAGTCGTGCAGCGACGTCTTCAGGATATCGCCCGCCTTCTTGTCGGGACACACGACATGGACGGTGTGGCCGACCGCATGCATGGCCTGTTCAAAGACGAAAATCTCGTATTCCTCGCTGAACTCGCCAACGAGCATCAGTATCTTCTTACCAGCCATTCCCGGTTCCTCCCTTGGTGGCGAATTTATTTCGGATCGCGAAATAATAGGCCCTATCTTAAGGTGCGGACGCCGAAAATAAAAGATTGAATCGGCAAAGTGGTCCGACCAGATGCGACCTGCTCCGTCGGGAAGATCAGCCGGCGCGCACCCGCCGCCAGGAATATTTGGGGCCTTTGGCCTCCGGCTTCACGGTCGGCTGGTAGGAGAGCGGCAGACCGCCGGTGCGGCCTTCCTCGAGCCGTTTCAGCAACACTGGATTTGATACTTCGAACTCGTCGAAGCCGAGGCGCAGCATATGCGGAAGCTGGTCGACCAGAACCTGTCCGGTGGCGCGGACCGCGCCCTCGAAGCGGTAGCGGCTGCGCAGCAGTTCGCCCTTGGAGAAGGAGCGGCCGTCACTGAAAGCCGGGAAGGCCAGCGCCACCAGCGATATCTGGTCGAGCAGGTCCGCGATCTTTTCGAGCTGATCGCCGGGCTGAAGCAGCACGCCGAGGCGCTCCTTCGCCGACCGGCGCACCGCCGGATCGAGGTCGAGAAACACCTGCAGCGGCAGGATGAAGCGGCCATTGCCGGACAGCGCGTCGGCGCTCTCGGCATGGCTCCACGCGTCCTCGCTAAAACCTGTCGGGGTCCAGAGGCGGGTGGCGTTTTCCGCTATCGATTCACTCATCGAGAAATTCCCATGTCCACAAAATTCTAAAGTTCAAAACGCTCGAGGGTGTGTTGAGATTCAGGTCAGGCCGAGGCGAGAATGGTGGCTTCCGAGAACCGGAGCGGAGCGTACTTTGGGTACGTGAGCACCGGAAGCGCAGGAAGCCGCCATTCGCAGGCCGGCCTCACCTGAATATCGACATACCCTAAAGCGATGCGTCGGTCAGCGACTTCTCCAGCCCCGACAAATGGATGCCGCACTCAGTCTTGGCGTGCCCCACCCAGCGGCCGCTGCGTGCATCCTCGCCCGGCTGCACCGGCTGCGTGCACGGGAAGCAGCCTATCGAGAGATAGCCATAGGCGACCAGCGGATTCTCACGCAGCGCATGCGTGCGCATATAGTTGGCCTGGTCTGATGTCGTCCAATGCGCCAGCGGATTGATGCGAATGCGCGAGCCGACCGCCTCGAACACCGGAAGGGATGCCCGCGTCGTCGCCTGAAAACGCTTGCGGCCGGTGAACCAGGCGCGGAACGGATCGACGCCGCGCGCCAGCGGCTCGACCTTGCGGACGTCGCAGCAGGCGTCGGTGTCGGTTTCGTTCAGATTACCGGTCGGATCGATCCGTTCGAGCGCCGCTTCTTCGGGCGTGATCACCCTTATATCGGTCAGCCCGAAATCGGCAACCAGCGCGTCGCGATAGCTGAGCGTCTCCTCGAAGTGCTTGCCGGTGTCGAGGAAGATGACCGGCAGCGTCCGGTCGATCTTGGCGATCATGTGCAGCAGCACTGCCGAATCCGCCCCGAACGACGAAACCGCGGCGATTTCACCGTGAAAGAATTCCCGGGCCGACCGCTCGATGATCTCCAGCGGCTTGAGATGACCATAGAGCGCATCGAGCCCCGCCGCTTCGGCGGCGATGCCGGCCTCGGCGTCGATGATACGATCAAGCGGCCTTGGCTTCGCCAGCATAGAGCGCCTCCTTGAACGGCGCGGGACCGACACGGCGGTAGGCGTCGATGAATTTTTCGGTTCTGTCCAGTCGAAGCCCGAGATAGGTCTCGACGATCTGCTCGATGGCGTCGGTGATCTCTGCCGAGCTGAAGCCGCGGCCGATGATCTCGCCGACCGAGGTATTCTCGTCGGCCGAGCCGCCGAGCGTGACCTGGTAGAGTTCGGCGCCCTTCTTCTCGACGCCGAGGATGCCGATATGGCCGACATGGTGATGGCCGCAGGCATTGATGCAGCCGGAAATCTTCAGCTTCAATTCGCCGATCTCGCGCTGCCGCTCGAGCGAAGCGAAACGAAGCGAGATTTCCTGCGCGACCGGAATCGAGCGCGCCGTGGCCAGCGCGCAATAGTCGAGGCCCGGGCACGAGATGATGTCTGATATCAGGTTGGAATTGGCGGTCGCCAGTCCGATGTCGACCAGCGCGTCATAGACCGCCTTGAGGTCGGCACGCGCGACATGCGGCAGGATCAGGTTCTGCTCATGGCTGACGCGCAGCTCGTCGAAAGCATGTTTTTCGGCAAGGTCGGCGACCGCTTCCATCTGGCTGTCGGAGGCATCGCCCGGCGCTTCGCCAATGCCCTTGAGCGAGATGGTCACGGCGGCATAATCGGGGTGGCGGTGGGTCACCACGTTCTGGTCGAGCCATTCCGAAAAGCTCTTCGAATCGAGGCGGGCGAGCTTGACCGCCTCGTCGCCTTCCGGCCGTTCGACCAGCGCCGGTGGTGCGAAGTAGGCATCGATGGCGCGGATGTCGGCTTCCGGCAGTTTTAGATCCGCATCCTTCATCTCCTGCCATTCGGCCTCGACCTGGCGGGTGATCTCCTCGACCCCGGTCTCGTGGACGAGGATCTTGATGCGCGCCTTGTATTTGTTGTCGCGGCGGCCGTAGAGGTTGTAAACGCGCAGGATCGCCGTGCAATAGGACAGAAGGTCGGCCTCGGGCAGGAAGTCGCGGATCTTCTTGGCGATCATCGGCGTACGGCCCTGGCCGCCGCCGACATAGACGGCGAAACCGAGTTCGCCGGCAGCGTTCTTCTTCAAATGCAGACCGATGTCATGCGTCTGGATGGCGGCGCGGTCGCGCTCGGCGCCGGTCACCGCGATCTTGAATTTTCTCGGAAGGAACGAGAATTCCGGATGCACGGATGACCATTGGCGCAGGATTTCCGCATAAGGACGCGGATCGGCCACCTCGTCGGCGGCGGCACCGGCAAAGTGGTCGGCGGTGACGTTGCGTATGCAGTTGCCGCTGGTCTGGATGGCGTGCATCTCGACGCTCGCCAGATCGGCCAGGATCGCCGGAATGTCCGACAGCGCCGGCCAGTTGAACTGGATGTTCTGGCGCGTCGTGAAATGGCCGTAGCCTTTGTCGTATTTGCGGGCGATGTGGCCGAGCATGCGCAACTGCTTGCTGTTCAGCGTGCCGTAAGGCACCGCGATGCGCAGCATATAGGCGTGCAACTGCAGGTAGACGCCGTTCATCAGCCGCAGCGGCCGGAACTGATCCTCGGTGATCTCGCCGGCAAGCCGCCGCGCGACCTGATCGCTGAACTCGGCGACGCGGGCCTGGACGAAATCGTGATCGAACTCATCGTAACGGTACATGTCTGGTCTTTCCGGGCGCGTCCGCCCGTTGTCTTCGATGTGGTCGTTTACGCCGCCCGGGCGGCTACCGGGCGGGCCTGCTTGCCCAAGTCGTTGCGGTTGGTCGGGCCGGCGGCGCGGATCTTTTCGCGCAGCCGGACCGGCTCGACGACACCATTGGCGACGGTCACGTCGATCAGATTGACGTCGACCACTTCATTGTTGGCAGAGGCCGTGGCGCCGATCGCCTCCAGCCGGTCTTCAGCCGCCTTGTCATGGGCGACATCGGCATTGTCGATGGTCTCGGCCCAGCCGCCATTGGCGTACCAGACGGCTTCACCGTCGGCGAGGCGGTTTGCAGTCAGCACTTTCATCGTTCAGCTCCTTCGGCGGCTGTTTGGGCCGCGCCTTCATGCCTGTGTGCCGCCAGCGGCTCGGACCGTTCAAAATTGGCCCCGGCGACCGCATCGCCGATGATCGTCATGACCGGACCGGTAAGGTCGGCGCGGACCTCCAGCGACGGCAGGTCGGCGAGCGTGCCGTGGAAACGGCGGCGGTTGGCAAGGCTGGCATTCTCGACCACGGCGACCGCCGTATCCGGCGACAGGCCAGCCTCGATCAGCCGGCCGGCAACCTCGGCCGCGACCGAGCGGCCCATATAGACGGCGACCGTGGCGCCGGAAATGGCGAGCTTGGCCCAGTCGGGCAGCGAATTTCCCTTGAGGTCGTGGCCGGTGGTGAACACCATCGACGACGATACGCCGCGCAGCGTCAACGGCAACTCGAAATCGGCGGCGGCGGCGAAGGCCGCGGTGACGCCCGGCACCACCTCATAGGCGATGCCGGCATCGCGCAGCGCTGCCATTTCCTCGCCCGCCCGGCCGAACACCAGCGGATCGCCGGATTTCAGCCGCACGACGCGCTTGCCGTCGCGGCCGAGCTCGATCAGCAGCGCGTTGATCTCGGCCTGGCTCTTGGTGTGGCAGCCCTTGCGTTTGCCCACCGGCAGACGCTCGGCGTCGCGGCGGCCCATGGCGACGATCGCCTCCGGCACCAGCGCATCGTGGACGATGACATCGGCTTCCATCAGCAGGCGGTGGGCGCGCAGCGTCAGCAGGTCCTCGGCGCCAGGACCGGCTCCCACCAGGGCGATGTGTCCCGATGCCGGCGCATTCGAAAGCAACAGGTCGACTGCGGCATCATGCGCCTGCGAAAGCTGGCCAGCCTCCATGGCGCGGGCCGGCGCGCCGCCGAAAAACTCGCTCCAGAAGCGGCGGCGGGCATTGCCTTTCGGCAGCAATCTCTCAGCGGCGCCGCGCAACGAGGCAGCAAGCGAAGCAAGCGGCCCGAGCGACGGCGACAGCATGCGGTCGATGCGGCTGCGCAGCATCTGGGCAAGCACCGGGCCCGCCCCTTCCGTGCCGATGGCAATGGCGACCGGCGCGCGGTTGACCAGCGCCGGGGTGAAGAAATCGCACAGCTCCGGCCGATCGACGGCATTGACCGGAATGCCCAGCCGACGCGCATCCTCGGCAACGCGGCGGTCAAGCGCCTCGTTGCCGCTGGCAGCAAACACCATCACCGCGCCTTCGAGATGTGGGGCCTCGTAGGCGGCAGCGATGTGGACGGCGCCATTCGCGGCGATGAAGGCCAGCAACTCGTGCTCCGGGGCATCGGCTATGATGCGCAAGACGGCGCTTGACTGGCCGATCAGCCGCGCCTTGGCCAGAGCCTCCTCGCCGCCGCCGACGATGGCCACGGCTTCGCCCGCGACCCGCAGAAAGACGGGAAAGGCGTTGAGCTTGGCGGGGGCCTGCGGCATAGCGAGCGGGATCCTGAATACGCTGTCGGTTTTACGCGCGGGCGCGAAAAAGCAGAAGGAACGCACTCGCGCATCGCTTCGTGCGAAGCAATCGCTTTTCCGCAAGCACCAGAGGCAGGAGAAAAAAATTCCACACCCACGAGTGGAGCGGATCCAAGCCGCTGTTGCGAGCCTTGATCTGCGGCCGTTCTAGCGACAAGCGAAGTATATTACAAAACACTTTTTTCTAAATTCTACCAATCTAGTAGATTAAAGCCGAGATGCGCGGAACGCCGTCATCCCCGTGGGCTCGCTCGCCGTTCTTGCCGTCACCGGAACATTCCTGCCTCGGCGCGCGTTTGCCTGTGCGAATCCGAGCCTGGCTGTTCAGCTGCGGCAATGGCTCCAGAGACGGGCCTGGAAAACCATGAAAAACAGAAAAAGGAGCGCTCCGGTGAATAACCTCAAGCTGAAACGCGGACTGTGGGTCGTGGTGGCCGACGGCGAGAAGGCGCTGTTCCTAGAGAACCGCGGCGACACCCAATATCCCGACCTTCAGGTCATGCAGGAGATGGAACAGGAAAATCCGGCGACGCGAGAGCAAGGTTCGGACCGCCCCGGTCGCTACAGCGACGGCCCATCCGTCCACCGCAGCGCAGTCGAGGACACTGACTGGCATCGCCTCGGCAAGGAGCGTTTCGCCGACGAAATTGCCGAGCGCCTGTACAAGCTCGCGCATCGCGGCGCCTTCAAGGAGATGGTGCTGATCGCACCGCCGCAGGTACTGGGTGACATGCGTCGAAAACTGCACAAGGAGGTTGCCGAGAAAATCACATTGGAAATTCCGAAGACGCTGACCAACCACACCATCGTCGACATCGAGAACCTGCTGCAGGCCGCCTGATCGCTGGCATCAGGCGCGCCAGCCGTTTTCTTGCAGCAACCACTGCTAGCCCGAGCGGCTCGCCTTCTGTCATCCTTGTCATCGATTTCATGGCATTTGCGGGTTGCCTCGCGGCCATCCGAGCCGCCATATTGCAAAGGCGGCTGCTTTTTGGCGGCGCATATCCGACATCGTGATTTTGAAAGGCGCTCCATAGACCATGCCGCATGACACGCCCCTTATCGCCACCATCGTCGCCGGTTTGGGGCTGGCTTTCGTTTTCGGCGCACTTGCCAATCGCTTCCGCATCCCGCCGCTGGTCGGCTACCTCATCGCCGGCGTGCTGGTCGGGCCGAACACGCCGGGCTTCGTCGCCGATGCCGGCCTCGCGAACGAACTCGCCGAAATCGGCGTGATCCTGTTGATGTTCGGCGTCGGCCTGCATTTCTCGTTGAAGGATTTGTTGTCGGTCCGCGCCATCGCCGTGCCCGGCGCCATCGTGCAGATCGGCTTCGCGACAGCGCTCGGCGCCGTTCTTGCCTGGATGCTCGGCTGGTCGATGGGCGCGGGGCTGGTGTTCGGGCTGGCGCTATCCGTCGCCTCGACGGTGGTGCTGTTGCGTGCCTTGCAGGAACGGCGGCTGATCGAGACCGAGCGTGGCCGCATCGCGGTCGGCTGGCTGATTGTCGAGGATCTGGCCATGGTGCTGGCACTGGTGCTTTTGCCGGCGTTGGCTGGCGTGCTGGGCGGCCAGCAGCAAGTGGAGACCCATAGCAGCCTGCTGTCGCTGCCGGCCAGCTACGGCATCTGGGGCGTCGTCGGCATCACGCTGGCCAAGGTCGCGGCCTTTGTCGTCGTCATGCTGGTGGTCGGCCGCCGTGTCATCCCCTGGATCCTGCACTACGTCGCCCATACCGGGTCGCGTGAATTGTTCCGGCTGGCGGTGCTGGCCATCGCGCTCGGGGTGGCCTTCGGCGCGGCCAAGCTATTCGGCGTCTCGCTGGCGCTGGGCGCTTTTTTCGCCGGCATGATCATGAGCGAATCCGAACTCAGCCATCGAGCGGCCGAGGAATCGCTGCCGCTGCGCGACGCCTTTTCCGTGCTGTTCTTCGTTTCGGTCGGCATGCTGTTCGATCCGTTCAGCCTGATCAGCAATGGCTGGCCGATTCTGGCGACACTGGCCATCATCGTCATCGGCAAATCGCTGGCCGCCTTCGCCATCGTCGTCGTCTTCCGCTATCCGATCGCGACCGCCTTGATGATTTCGGCAAGCCTGGCCCAGATCGGCGAATTCTCGTTCATCCTGGCCGAGCTCGGCGTCGGGCTGGGGCTGCTGCCCGAACAAGGACGCGACCTCATCCTCGCCGGTGCTATCCTGTCGATCGTCCTCAACCCGCTGATGTTCCTTGCCGTCGACTGGATGAAACCATGGCTGGAGAGGCGCGCCGGCAAGGCGGCGTCGCTCGACGAGGCAAAGCCGATCGGCCCCGCCACGGAGCCAGGCCAGTTGGCTTCGGTTGCGGCACCGGTGAAAGAGGACGGCCCGCCGCCCAGGACAGCGCTTACCGGCCATTCCATCCTGGTCGGCTATGGCCGTGTCGGCAGCCTCGTCGGCGCATCGTTGAAGGAGGCCGCCCTGCCCTTCCTCGTCATCGAGGATGCCGACAAGACGCTGGCGAAGCTAAGGGACGAAGGCATCGAAACCGTGTCCGGCAACGCCGCGAATGGCGAGGTGTTCGCCGCTGCCAATCCCGAGGGCGCGAAGCGGCTCATCCTCGCCATTCCAAACGCCTTCGAGGCGGGACAGATCGTACTGCGCGCGCGCGCCGCCAACCCGAAGATCAACGTCATCGCCCGCGCCCATTCCGATGCCGAGGTCGAGCATCTCAAGGGGCTCGGAGCCGACACGGTCATCATGGGCGAGCGCGAGATCGCCCGTGGGATTGTGGAAGAGGTTTTGGCAGCACCGAAAGCGCCTTCAGCAGCCTAAGCCTGCGCCGCCCCTCACCCTTACCCTCTCCCCGTGAAGAACGGGGAGAAGGGGTCGCCAGCGCTGCGGTCAAGCCCCCTTCTCCCCGTTTTTCACGGGGAGAAGGTCCCGGCAGGGGGATGTTCAACGATTGATCAAAAGCTCACACGTGCTGGCCGCCATTGATGTGGATTTCCGAGCCCGTCACATAGGACGCCTGCTGTGAGCACAGGAAGAAGATGATGTCGGCGACTTCCGCCGTGGTGCCCAGCCGCCGCAGCGGAATCGTCTCGACGATCTTTTCTGTGCCCGGTGACAGGATCGCCGTGTCGATCTCGCCAGGTGCGATGGCGTTGACGCGGATGCCGTGCGGGCCGAAATCATGCGCCATTTCGCGCGTCAGCGAGCCAAGCGCCGCCTTCGACGTCGCATAAGCGGTGCCGGCGAAGGGATGCACGCGAGTGCCGGCGATGGAGGTGACGTTGACGATCGAGCCCTTGGCCGACGCCAATTCCCTGAACAATCCCCGCGCCAGCATGATCGGCGCGAAGAAATTGACCTGGAACACGTCGCGCCAGACATGCATCGGCGTGTCGATCGAATTCATGCGGCTGTTGCCGTCCTTGAGCTTCGGCGAGATACCGGCATTGTTGACCAGCGCATGGAGCTGGCCGCCATGCGCCTCCAGCCGATGGCGGATCTCCGAGATCGCGATGCCGACATCCTCCTGGTCGGCGAGATCGACCTTGATATGGTCCTCCGGACCGGCCGGCCACGGGCAGTCGTCGGCAAAGGCCTGGCGCGAGCAGGTGATGACGCGCCAGCCTTCGCGCGAAAAGCGCTTGACCGTGGCATGGCCGATGCCGCGGCTGGCGCCGGTCAGCACGATGGTCTTTCTGGTGTCGGTCTCGGCCATTCACGATCTCTCTTTAACCCGCAGATGTAGCGGAACACGGCAACGATGACGAGGGGGTCAGCCGCCGGTGAGGATGTCGAGGATCGAGGTCTGCCGCTTCTTGACCGGGCCGCCGACATCGCCAGGCGGCACTGGGCGCTTGATCGATGCGGTGGTGCCGCCACCGCCCGGCATGCCGAAGCCGCCGGCATCGACCGTTTCGGCAGGACGCAAGGCGCGAGGCGGCGACGCTTTTTGGGCGGACGGCGCCGATTGGCCAACCGAAGCGGACGGCATCGGCGCCGGTTGCGCGGTGTTGGGCGGTAATTCGTCCTGCACGATCGTATCGGCAGGCGTCGACCTCCATGTTCCAGGCAGCGGCCGCACCGGCACGCCTTCGTGCGCGGCGACCATGAACTCGTGCCAGGCCTGCGCCGGCAGCGCGCCGCCGGTGACCTTCTTCATCGGACCGCCATCGTCATTGCCGAACCAGACTCCGGTGGTGAGATTGGCGGTATAGCCGATGAACCAGGCGTCGCGCGAATTCTGGCTGGTGCCGGTCTTGCCGGCGGCCGGCCAGGCAAAGGCCGCCTTCCTGGCAGTGCCGATTTCAACAGTGCCCATCATCATAGAGTTCATCATGCCGACGATCTCGGGTTTGATGACGCGCGGGGCGCCGCCGCCATTGTTGTCGTAGAGCACCTTGCCGCCGGCTGTCGTCACGCGGCGGATGAAATGCACTTCCGGCCGGTAGCCGCCATTGGCGAAGGGGACATAGGCCGACGTCAGTTCCAGCGGTGTCACTTCAGAGGTGCCGAGCGCGATCGAGGTGTTGGCCGTGAGGTCGGACTGGACACCCATGCGATGCGCCGCCTCGACGACCGCGTCAGGCCCGACTTCCATTGTCAGCTGGGCGGCCACCGAGTTCAGCGACTTCGCCAGCGCCGTCGCCAGCGTCACCTTGCCGAAATACTTGCCGCCGTAGTTGGTTGGCGTCCATTTGCCAATTTTGATCGGCGCGTCATTGCGCACGCTGTCGGGTGTGCGGCCGGCTTCCAGCGCCGCCATGTAAACAAAGGGCTTGAACGCCGAGCCCGGCTGGCGGCGCGCCTCCGAGGCGCGGTCGAACTGGCTGGTCGAATAATCATAGCCGCCGACCATGGCGCGTACCGCGCCGGAATTGTCGATCGACACCAGCACGCCCTGGCTGGCATTGAGCTTCTTGCCGCTGCCGTCGATCAGCCGGCGGATCGATTGTTCGGCGAGCTTCTGCAGCGTCAGGTCGACGGTGGTGTCGACGATGATGTCGCCGCGCACGTCGCCGATCAGGTCGGGCAGTTCTTCCACGATGGCGTCGGCGACGTAGTTTTCCGAGCCCGTCCAGTAGGATGCTACCCGCGACGCCGGCGCGCTCATCGCCGTGGTCAGTTCCTTGGCGCTGATCTTGCCTTCGTCGCGCATGGCGGCGAGAACAAGCTGCGAGCGCCGCTCGGCGGCCTTCGGGTCACGCGCCGGAGACAGTCGCGACGGCGCTTTCAACAGGCCAGCGAGAAGTGCGGCTTCCGGCAGCGTGACGTCGCGCGCGCTCTTGCCGAAATAGCGGCGCGAGGCCGCTTCCACACCATAGGCGCCGGAGCCGAAATAGACCCGGTTGAGATACATTTCGAGGATCTGGTCCTTGGTGTGCTTGTGCTCGAGCCACAGCGCCAGAAGCACTTCCTGCACCTTGCGTTCCAGCGTGCGGTCGGGCGTCAGGAACAGGTTTTTCGCCAGTTGCTGGGTCAGCGTCGAGCCGCCCTGCGAAAAACGCCCGCCGACAACGTTGGCCACCATGGCTCTGGACAGGCCGATCGGGTCGATGCCCAAATGCGAATAGAAGCGGCGATCTTCGATGGCGATGACGGCCTCGGGAATATAGGTCGACATTTCATGCAGGCCGACGGCTTCGCCGCCGCTCATGCCGCGATTGGCGAGCAGTTTTCCGTCGACCGAGACGATCCTGATATTGGGCGCGCGGTCGGGGATGGCCCATGTGGTGGCCGCCGGCATTTTCGCGCCGTAATAGACGACGATGCCGGCGGCGGCGATGCCGCCCCAGATGGCCAGCACGAAGCACCAGTAGGCCAACCGGCCGAGCACGGCGAACAGGCCACGCCGGCTTTTGCCGCGCCCGCGACGCGACGGTCTTGTCCTGGCCGATTGGCGCTTTGCAGAGGTCTTGCGGTTGCTCGGCACGACGCGATCCTCCTCGCTCACCGAAAAACCGGCCGAGGATTTCGCCCGTGGCGGTCCCTCGAAGCTCGGTTCGATGCGGCTGTCTCTGCGGTTCGCCATGCGCTGTGCTGTCTGTCCCGATGCCTGTCGCATCGGCCCGAAAATCGGAATCGATTTTCGGAAAAGCCGATGCGAAGCTTCAAAGTCTTAGAGCGTGCGTCCGAACGGACGAACGTTGCTCCATGGCGTTCGGGGTGCAGAGTAGTTGCGGCGATTTAAGGGCGGGTTAAGTCGTATGCGAGCACTGCCGGTCGACCGGCTGTCGATGCCAGCGAGAAGAAGGCCAGCGTGTCAGAGCGTGGCTCGCACAGCCTCACTGGCTTTGAAGTTGGACTGGGATATCACCTGAGAACCTGACCGGAAGGGCGGAAATAGTGGATATGATGTGGGTAGGTCGTCGGCACCCTTGCCGCGCCAACCCAACGCCGCTCAATTCTGCTGGATCGATATACCCTTGTCATCGATCTTGAGTTCCACGCCCTCCGGCCTGGTTTGCTCGCGATAGACATAGATGCCGAGTGCGATGACCACGACGACGAGCCCGCCGATGACGAGATAGAGCATGTTCTGTTTCATGGCGCGCCCTTGATGTGCTTCGCAGGATCAGGCCTGCTTCACCAGCTTGATCAGCACGAGCAGGATCACCGCGCCGATCGTGGCGTGGATAATGGAGGCAAATATGCCACCGCCTATGGCGAATCCTAGCCTTGGGAAGAGCCAGCCGGCTATCAAGGCGCCGACGATGCCGACGACGATATTGCCGATCAGGCCGAGGCCGAAACCCTTGACGATCAAGCCGGCGAGCCAGCCGGCGATGGCGCCGATGATGATGAAGACAAGCAGGCTCTCAGTACCCAATGCAGATCCCTCTCGCGCGAATGGTCGCGGAGCAGAAAGCTCCGAATCGACCTCCGATTGCAACAGGTCCAACCTATTGGAAAGAAGCCGGCGCCGCCAGCGGCGTCATTCGCCGTCGTCATCCCCGGATGCGGGCCGCCAGCTGATCGGATCGATCTTTCTTTGCGTATGACCGTCCGTATAGGCCCACCAGCCGGTGTCGTTCTCGTCCCAGTCGCCGCCGGCCGCTTTCAGCCGGTCGAGCGACCTGTACTGCGCGATGGATTCGTTCATCACCCCGTCGCTGTCCTTCCAGTAGACGGTGACCTTGGAGCCATCCCTGGGTGCTGTTTCGATTGGTTTTCTGGCAGCCATTTCGTCCCCTCCATCGATCGATAGAACGTCGAGGCGAACACCTGGTTCCACTTAGCTGTGGGCGAAGATGTCCGCCTCATCCCAGCCCATCAGGTCGAGTTTTGCACGCGTCGGCAGGAAGCGGAAGCAGGCCTCGGCCTCCTTGGTCCGGTTGTCGCGCGCCAGCCGCATCGTCAGCACATCGCGCAACTGGTGCAGATAGAGCACGTCGGAGGCTGCGTATTCGAGTTGTTCGGGCGACAGCGTCTCCGCCGCCCAGTCCGACGATTGCTGCGCCTTCGACAGGCTGACGCTGAGAAGCTCAAAGCAGATGTCCTTCAGCCCGTGCCGATCGGTGTAGGTTCGGGTCAGCCGCGAGGCGATCTTGGTGCAAAACACCGGCTCCGGCATGACGCCGAAGGCGTTGTAGAGCACGGCGAGATCGAAACGGCCGAAATGGAACAGCTTGGTTATGCTGCGGTTCCTGAGCAGGCTGACGAGGTTTGGCGCCTTCTTCTGGCCGGGCGCGATCTGGATGACGTCGGCGGAACCGTCGCCCGGCGAGATCTGCACCACGCAAAGCCGGTCGCGATGCGGGTTCAGCCCCAGCGTCTCCGTGTCGATGGCGACCGCCCCGACGTCGTAGTGCAGGAGCCCCGGCAGGTCGTTCTTGTGGAAGCGGATATCGCTCATCGTCTTCTCCGGTCGCGACGGGGCGCGCGTCGCTCTAATGCATGTCGCGCAAAAGTGTGCAGCGGTTTTGCGATAACGACATGCATAAAACAACAACCTAAAGCGCGTCGCATCAGGCAGGTCAAACGCGACGCGCTTTAGGTTGTCCTCGCCGCGATCCGATGAAAAATCAACAGAAAGTTGCAGTCTCGCCCTCTCAGCGTGTCAGCGCGTCGAGAATGCGCGCCCACGAGCGCTGGCCCTTGTGGAAGGAACTCATCTCGTACTTCTCGTTAGGCGAATGGATGCGGTCATCGTCGAGCCCGAAACCGACCAGCAAGGATTCGATGCCGAGATAAGTCTGGAAATCGCCGACCACCGGGATCGAGCCGCCGCTTCCCGTGGTCACCGCCGGCTTCGGCCACTCGTCGGACAGCGCGTCCTTGGCCTTGGCGAGAAATGGCGAGTCGTAGGAAAGCTGGATCGCCGGCGAGCCGCCATGCGGGTGGAAATCGACTGAGCAGTCGGCCGGGATGCGCTCTGTGACGAAGGCCTGGAAAGCGGCGCGGATCTTATCCGGATTCTGCTTGTGGACGAGGCGGAAAGACACTTTTGCCGAGGCTTCCGCCGCGATCACCGTCTTGAACCCTTTGCCGGTATAGCCACCTGTAATGCCGTTGAACTCGGCAGTCGGCCGCGCCCAGGTGAGTTCGAGCACCGAGCGGCCGTGTTCGCCGGAAGGGATCGACAGGCCGACAGGCCCAAGGAACGTCTCGGCGGTCTCGCCGAGCGCCTCCCACGACTTCAGGAACTGCGAAGGCGTCTCCTCGACACCCTCATAGAAACCGGGAATGGTGACGCGGCCGTCCTTGTCGTGGATGTCGGCCAGGATCCTGGCCAGGATGCGAATCGGATTGGCGGCAGCACCGCCATAGAGACCGGAATGCAGGTCGCGGTCGGCGGCTTTCACCGTGATCTCCTCGCCGACCAGCCCGCGCAGCGCGACGCAGATCGACGGTGTATCGCGGTCCCACATGCCGGTGTCGCAGACAAGCGCGAAGTCGGCCTTGAGTTCGACCGCATTTGCCTCGAGGAACGGCTTCAGCGATGGCGAGCCGGACTCCTCCTCGCCCTCGAACAGGATTGTGATGCGGCACGGCAGCCCGCCATGCACCTGCTTCCAGGCGCGGCAAGCCTCGACGAAGGTCATCAACTGCCCCTTGTCGTCGGCCGAACCACGTCCCGCGATCACCTGGCGGCCGGGCTCGATCTGCTTTACCGAAGGCGCGAACGGATCGCGTTCCCAAAGCTCGATCGGGTCGACCGGCTGCACGTCGTAGTGGCCATAGAACAGGACATGCGGCGCGCCCGCCGGCCCGTCATGGTGCGCTACCACCATCGGATGGCCTGGCGTGTCTCGCACGCTTGCGTCGAAGCCGATCAGCTTGAGCTCAGCCACCAACCATTCTGCCGCCTTGCGGCAGTCTGCGGCATAGGATGGATCGGTGGAGATCGACTTGATCCTGAGCAGGCCAAACAGGCGCTCCAGGCTCTCGTCGAGATTTTTGTCGAGGCGGTCGAGGACGGGAGAAATTCTGGACATCTTTATCAGGCCTTTCGAATCTGAGCGGCAACCCTAAAGCTGCGAGGCAGAAACGAAAAGCCGGCGGTCGTTGGACCACAGGGCAATCGGGTGAAGGAAAAATTCTTCGATCGAGCCGAACGGGCGGTGGAAACCATTTTCGCGAAGCGAAAATGGCAAGGCCGACCGGCCGTCGCGCCTTTTGGCGCGTGAAGCCAAGGTCGCGGATGCGACCGCCGGCGTTTGAGGCAGCAAAAAAGAAGGGCAAGCGGGTTCACCCGACTGCCCTGCGTTGGACCACGGGCACCGAAAGGCAAAAAAATGCCGCCGTGGTGGAGGGGGAACCACGGCGGCCTTTACTCGAAACGATGCGGCAGCCCGGAGAGGGGGGATAGGCTGCCGCAAGTGTCCGGGATAGGCGGGGGACGGGCCTTGCTCCGGACTCGGCGAAAAATGCCGATGGCGTTTATCTGTGTCTCCGAACGTGGCGATTCAAGGGCACAAAGATTACACTTTCGTAACATAGCCGTGATCGGATCGACGTGTCAGGGATGTTGCCGGAAGCGGTGGTTGGGGCCGCCTTTGGCATGGACCACGACGCCGCGCCGCGCTATCCCTTCGTCCCATGAAAAAAGGCGATCATCTGTTCCTTGTCGACGGCTCCGGCTACATCTTCCGTGCCTATCACGCGCTACCGCCGCTGACCCGAAAATCCGATGGGCTGCCGACCAGTGCCGTCCTCGGCTTCTGCAACATGGTGTGGAAGCTGACGCAGGACGCCCGCAACACCGATGTCGGCATCGTGCCGACGCATTTCGCCGTCATCTTCGACTATTCGTCGAAAACCTTCCGCAACGACCTCTACCCCGAATACAAGGCCAACCGCTCGGCGCCGCCGGAAGATCTGATCCCGCAGTTCGGCCTGATCCGCCAGGCGACCAGGGCCTTCAACCTGCCCTGTATCGAGACAGAGGGCTACGAGGCCGACGACCTGATCGCCACCTATTGCCGGCTTGCCTGCGAAGCCAGCGCCGACACCACCATCATCTCCTCCGACAAGGATCTGATGCAGCTGGTCGGCCCTTCGGTCGCCATGTACGACCCGATGAAGGACCGCCAAATCGGCGTTCCCGAGGTGATCGAGAAATGGGGCGTGCCGCCGGAAAAAATGATCGACCTGCAGGCGCTGACCGGCGATTCGGTCGATAATGTGCCGGGCGTGCCCGGCATCGGGCCGAAGACTGCGGCGCAATTGCTGGAACAGTTCGGCGATCTCGATACGCTGCTCGCCCGTGCCACCGAGATCAAGCAGGACAAGCGCCGCGAATCGATCATCGCCAACGCCGACAAGGCGCGCATCTCGCGTGATCTGGTGACGCTGAAGAACGACGTGCCGGTGAACGGCGGGCTCGATGATTTCGTGTTGCACCCGCCCGACGGACCAAGGCTGATCGGCTTCCTCAAGACGATGGAATTCTCCTCGCTGACCCGCCGCGTGGCGGAAGCGACCGGAACAGAAGCGGCTGACGTCAAACCCGTTCCCGTCATTATCGAGCGCGCCGACACCGCGCATGGTCCCGATATGGGGTTTGGCGTGCCGGCCGCCGCCGAAAGCGCGGCAGGCACAGTGACAGACGAGGCCGGGGAAGCGGTGCCGGCCACCGTCAAGGTGGAACCCAAGCAAGGCGACACCCCTTCGCTTCTTTCGGCGCTTCGCTACGAGGACGCCACTGCCAGCAAGATCGACACCAGCGCCTACGTCTCCATCCGCGACACTGAAGTGTTGAAGGCATGGGTGGCCGTGGCGATGGAGGCCGGCATCGTCGCCTTCGACACCGAGACCAATTCAGCCGATCCGATGCAGGCCGAGCTGATCGGCCTGTCTATAGCCACTGCGCCCGGTCGCGCCGCCTATGTGCCGCTCGCCCACAAAAGTGGCAATGGCGACCTGCTCGGCGGCGGAGTGGTCGAAAACCAGATCCCGATCCGTGAGGCGCTTGCCACCCTGAAGCCGTTGCTGGAGGACAGGTCGGTTCTCAAGATCGTTCAGGAGCTGAAATACGACCTTGTCGTGATGAGCCGCCACGGCATCGACATCGCACCCTTCGACGACACCATGCTGATTTCCTACGTGCTCGAGGCAGGCACGTCCGGCGGCCACAGCATGGCGGCTCTGTCGGAAAAGTGGCTCGGCCACTCGACCATTGCCCTCAAGGAACTGGCCGGCTCTGGAAGAAGCTTCGTCGGCTTCGACCAGGTCGACATCGACAAGGCAACGGCCTATGCCGCGGAGCACGCCGATGTGACGCTCAGGCTCTGGCGGGTGCTGAAGCCACGGCTTGCCGCCAAGGGCCTCGTCTCGGTCTACGAGCGGCTGGAACGGCCGCTGGTGCCGGTTCTGGCAAGGATGGAGCAGCGCGGCATCTCCGTCGACCGGCAGATCCTGTCGCGGCTCTCTGGCGAACTGGCACAGGGCGCCGCGCGGCTGGAGGACGAGATCTACCAGCTCGTCGGCGAGCGCATCAATATCGGCTCGCCAAAACAGCTCGGCGATATCCTGTTCGGCAGGATGGGCCTGCCCGGCGGCTCCAAGACCAAGACCGGCCAATGGTCGACCTCGGCGCAGCTCCTGGAAGACCTCGCCGCAGAAGGCCACGAGCTGCCGCGCAAGATCGTCGACTGGCGCCAGCTGACCAAATTGAAATCGACCTATACCGATGCGCTGCCCGGTTTCGTCCATCCCGATACGAAGCGCGTCCACACCTCATACGCGCTTGCCGCAACGACGACGGGCCGGCTGTCGTCCTCCGATCCCAATCTGCAGAACATTCCGGTACGCACCATCGAGGGGCGAAAGATCCGGACGGCCTTCATCGCCGACAAGGGCAATAAGCTGGTTTCCGCCGACTACAGCCAGATCGAGCTGCGTGTGCTCGCCCATGTCGCCGAGATCCCGCAGCTCAAGCAGGCGTTTGCCGACGGCGCCGACATCCACGCCATCACCGCGTCGGAGATGTTCAACGTGCCGGTCGAGGGCATGCCCTCGGAGGTACGCCGCCGCGCCAAGGCGATCAATTTTGGCATCATCTATGGCATTTCCGCCTTTGGCCTGGCAAACCAGCTGTCGATCCCGCGCGAAGAGGCCGGCGCCTATATCAAGAAATACTTCGAACGGTTCCCCGGCATCCGCGATTATATCGACGCGACCAAGGCCTATGCCCGCGAATACGGCTATGTCGAAACGATCTTCGGCCGCCGCATCCACTATCCGGAGATACGGTCGTCAAACCCGTCAGTCCGTGCCTTCAACGAGCGCGCCTCGATCAATGCCCGGCTGCAGGGCACCGCGGCCGACATCATCCGCCGCGCCATGATACGCATGGACGAAGCGCTGGAAAAGGCGAAGCTTTCCGGCCGCATGCTGCTGCAAGTGCATGACGAACTGGTGTTCGAGACGGCCGAAGCGGAGGTCGAGGCGACGATCCCCGTCGTACGCCATGTCATGGAGAACGCCGCGATGCCGGCGGTGTCGATGTCGGTGCCGCTGCACGTCGACGCCCGCGCCGCCAACAATTGGGAAGAGGCGCATTAGGGCCTCATGTGGATGTCCGCAGCCGACCAGTTGCAATCTGTAGGGATCCTTCGCGCCCCCCTCTGTCCTGCCGGACATCTCCCCCTCAAGGGGCATATGCGCTAAGATAGGTGTTGCAGCGGGGAATCGG
>NZ_FTPD01000040.1:0-432 GCF_900156895.1 Mesorhizobium prunaredense | reverse complement strand
GGGGCACAAGAAGCACGACGCAAGATCAACAAGGAAGCCAAGGCCAAGGGCACGCGGGACTGTCAGGAATTCTGTGCGCGAGGCCATGATGATGGAAAGGAGAGAATCATCACATGGCTATCGAGAAGGAACTTCTGGACCAACTGCTTGCCGGCCGCGATCCCAACGAGGTGTTCGCCAAGGACGGGCTCCTCGACGACCTGAAGAAGGCGCTTTCGGAACGGATTCTGAACGCTGAACTCGACGAGCATCTCGAGGACGACCGCACCGACGGCAGCGCCAATCGCCGCAACGGCCATTCGAGGAAGTCGGTTCTGACGGGCACGTCGAAGATGACACTGTCGATCCCGCGCGACCGGGCCGGGACCTTCGATCCGAAGCTGATCGCCAAATACCAGCGCCGCTTTCCCGATTTCGACGACAAGATCATCT
>NZ_FTPD01000038.1 GCF_900156895.1 Mesorhizobium prunaredense | reverse complement strand
GACTCAATTCATCCCGCTCTAGGTTTAGGACTCGCAGCGCTACAGCATTTGATTTGATGCGGGTCTTGCCGAGCTTTCGCTCCGGAGCGCGACCTGCTTCGGCCTGGCGCTGCCGGTATGGCTCGCCATGCGTCGCGACGTGCGCACCAGCGTGCGCATCCGCCGTGCCGCGGATTTCCTCGAGGAGTTGAAACGCTATTCGGCCGGGGCCGCGTCAGGCGCGAATTCGGCGCGGTGAGCGAGCCCGGCCATCAAAAAGACGACGACCAGCAGCCCCGACAAAGCGACGAAGATCGGACTGAAGCTCGAGTGCTCGGCGATGAAGCCGATCGCCGACGGCGCCACCAGGATGCCGGAATAGCCCATTGTGGTGACGACGCTCATGCCGGTGCCGGACGACATGCCTTCTTGGTTGCCGCCGGCCGAAAACAGGATCGGCACCATATTGGCGATGCCGAAACCGCAAAAAGCAAAAGCTGAGATGGCGAGCCAGGGCGAGGGCGCCAGACCGGCCACCAGCATGCCGGCGGCGGCGACAAGCGCCGAGACGCGCAACGTCATTACGGCACCAAAACGGTTTCGGACGCCGTCGCCAACGAAGCGCATGACGGCCATGACGCCGGAAAAAGCGGCGTAGGCCAAACCAGCTACGGCGAGGTCGGTGCCGAGTTCCTGTTGCAGGTAAAGCGCTGCCCAGTCGAGCACCGCTCCCTCGGAGATCATCGTCATCAGCGCCATCAGCCCGACCAGATAGACCAGCGGATTTCCAGGCAGCGCGAATTTGCGATGCCCGATTGCCTCCGAGGACGCTTGGGGCGGCTTGTTCTCGGCAATCAGGTAGCGCACTGCCACGGCAATCACGGCAAAAGCGAGCGCCGTCACCACCGCCGCATGGGCGAGATGACCGTAATTCTGTATGGCGAGGCCACCGAGAGCGCCGCCGGCGAAACCGCCAAGACTCCAGAAGCCGTGCGAGGACGACATGATGGCCCGGGACAAGCGCCGTTCCACCGTGACCGCATTGGCGTTCATGGCGACATCCATGCCGCCGATCGAACCGCCAAAGATGAACATTGCGATGGCCGCCAGCGGCACGTTGGGAGCCAGCGCCACAACCAGCAGGCCGAAGCTGCCGATGAGACCGAACCAGCGCAGCACGTTGCGCGACCCATGCCTGGAGATCAGGTGGCCGCACCAGGTCATGGCTGTGACCGCGCCGGCGCCGAACAGCAGGATCAGCAGGCCAAGCGTGAACTTGCTGATATCCAGCCGGGTCAGCACCACCGGGATCTGCGGCGCCCAGGCGCCGGTCAGAAAGCCATTGGCCAAGAAGATCGCCGCCACGGCCCATCGTCCACGAATGGCGGCCTGCATGCGGTTTAGCGTGTCCATCGTGGAGAATCCGATGCGAAAAATAACTTCGCGCGGCAAATTAGATCGATTCAATCCTCAGTCAAGCGCTCGTCTTGAAAAGTGCTTGGGCCAAACGGCTCGCTTGAACCCGGGTTGATGAACCCGATTGGGTCGGGGCCTTTTGTTCGACCACGATCTTATCCGAAAACCGGATTCCACTTTTCGGGATCGTGGTCTTAATGATCCCTGGGGCGTCTTGCCTCGAACTCGGCCTTCTTGGCATCGGAGGCGTCGGTCTGGTTGAGCGCCTGCCATTCGGCATAGGGCATGCCGTAGATGATCTCGCGCGACTGGTCCTTGCTGAGATCGACACCCGCGGCCTCCGCGGCGTCGCGATACCAGTTGGAGAGGCAATTGCGGCAGAAGCCGGCGAGGTTCATCAGGTCGATGTTCTGCACGTCCGTGCGTTCGCGCAGATGCGCGACCAGCCGGCGGAAGGCGGCGGCTTCGAAATCGCGTTTCTGCTCGTCGCTGAGTTCGGTCATCGAAACCTCCTTAGAGCGGCCCGGTGCGCGAGCCGAATCGTCTGACCCGATGTATATCGGGACGGCGGTTGATCGCGTCAACGATCGGCGCCAGCCGTTCGGCCCAGGCGACCGCATCCTGCCGATGGGCGATCAGGTCCTGACGGATTTCGATCAGCGCATGGGCAAAGCCGTTGACTATGGCATGCCTGAACATGGTGTCGCCGCGCAGCGCGCCGTCGTAGGGCTCGTTGTCGCCGACGATAAGGCTTTTGTCCTCGGCGAGCATGTCGATCAGCGGTCGCGCCACCCGGTCGTCGCGATCCCACAAGATGCCAACATGCCAAGGGCGCACGAATCCCTGCATGAACGGGGTGAAGGAATGCACCGAAAGGATAAAGGGTGCGCTTGCGGAAGCCTGCGCCACCGAGGCGATCATGGCGCCGACCGCATCGTGATAGGGTCGATAGAAGCGGTCGAGCCGCCTTTCGCGTTCTTTCAGAGCAAGTGGATAATTTCCCGAAATGACGGTGCCGTCATAGAGTTGGCGGATCAGCGTCGGATCGTCCTCGCCGCGATTGGGATCGATCAGAAGCCGCGAAAAATTGGCGAGTACTGCCGGCACGCCGAGCAACGCGGCCAGTTCGCGCGTCACCGTCTCGACACCGACGTCGTAGGCGATATGGCGGTCGAATTCCGCCGCCGGCAGGCCGAGGCTGCCATACTCTTCTGGCAGGTCGCGACGGGCGTGATCGGCCAGAAGCACGATGCCTCGCTTGCGATCGCCTTCGACGACGTCGAAAGGCGCGAAAACTGTGGATCGGGTCATCGGCGGGAAATGGTCTGTTCGCTGGCTTCGGGGGAGGATGGTATCCTCATTCCACGAAGGGGACGATTACGCAATGCCGTCGTTTGGCCACGGTTTCTGCGGAAATCTGGCGGAAGGCGACAGACCGTGCGCCGAAGCCTTTCTAAATCGATTGGAATTGAGCAGAAGGGCGCGTTGACATGCGCCCGGACTTTTCCGAAAAGGGGCGTTGAGAGATGCAAATGTGGTTCTTGAGAGGTTTCAGGATGGGTTCCGCCGGCAGGCCGCGTGTGCGCTATGCCTTCGCCATGCCGTTCCTGACCTTCGCTGTGGGCCTCGCCGCGATGGTTGCTGCCTCGCCGGCGCGCGCCGATTTCCGTGTCTGCAACGCCACGCAGAACCTGGTCGGTGTCGGCATCGGCTATCGCGCCAAGGCCGGCTGGATCACCGAAGGCTGGTGGCACATCGAGGGATCGAGCTGCAAGACGCTGATCGAAGGGCCGCTGTCATCAAGATTTTACTATCTTTATGCAGAAGACGCCGAGCGCGGCGGGCGCTGGGATGGTCCGATCAACATGTGCGTGGCCGAAAAAGAGTTCAAGATCGCCGGCGTTAGCGATTGCGTCGCCCGGGGCTTCCAGCGCGCCGGATTCCAGGAATATGACACGGGCGAGCAGGCAAGCTGGATGGTCCAGCTGACCGATGACCCCGCAACGGGGGGCGTTCCAGCCGCCCCGGGAACAAACAGTCAATGAGACGCAGCCGCAAGGTCAAGATACTCGCCACCATCGGTCCGGCCTCCTCCTCCGAGGACATGCTGAAGAAGCTTTTCGAAGCCGGCGCCGACGTATTTCGCATCAATATGAGCCACACCGATCATGAATTGATGCGCACACTTGTCGGTCGCATTCGCACCGTCGAGAAAGCGGTCGGCCGGCCGATCGGCATTCTCGCCGACCTGCAGGGACCCAAGCTTCGGGTCGGCAAGTTTGCCAATGGCAAGGAGACGCTGACGCTCGGCCAGACCTTCACGCTCGACAACAATCCCGAGCCCGGCAACTCGACCAGGGTCTATCTGCCTCATCCGGAAATCCTGAGATCGGTCGAGGCCGGTCACCGTCTTTTGATCGATGACGGCAAACTCGAGCTGAAGGCGGTGGAGAGCGACGGAGAGGCGATCGTCTGCACCGTCGTCGCCGGCACCAGCATCTCCGACAAGAAGGGCGTCAGCCTGCCCGACACCGACCTGCCGGTCGGCGCGCTGACCGAAAAGGACCGCAGCGATCTCGATGCTGTGCTGGCCACCGGTGTCGACTGGGTGGCGCTGTCGTTCGTGCAGCGGCCGGAGGATCTGGCGGAAGCGCGCAAGATCGCGCGCGGCCGGGCGCTGATCATGGCCAAGATCGAAAAGCCGCAGGCAGTCGCCAGGCTGGCCGAGATCATCGAACTTTCGGACGCACTGATGGTTGCCCGCGGCGATCTCGGCGTCGAAATGCCACTCGAAGCCGTGCCCGGCATCCAGAAGCAGATCACCCGCGCCGCGCGCCGCGCCGGCAAGCCGGTGGTGATCGCCACGCAGATGCTGGAATCGATGATCACCGCGCCGGTGCCGACCCGCGCCGAGGTGTCGGACGTCTCGATCGCCGTGTTCGAAGGCGCCGACGCCGTCATGCTCTCGGCCGAATCCGCGGCCGGTGCCTACCCGGTCGAGGCAGTGGCGATGATGAACCGCATCGCCAGCAAGGTCGAAACCGACCCGACCTATGCCGGCATCATCAACGCGCAGCGCTCGGAGCCGGAAGCGACCGGCGCCGACGCCATTTCGCTCGCCGCTCGCGAAATCGCCGAGACGCTGAAACTGTCGGCGATCATCAGCTATACGGCGTCGGGCACGACCGGCCTGCGCGCCGCGCGCGAGCGGCCGCAGGTGCCGATCGTCGCGCTTTCCCCGATCGTCAACACGGCGCGGCGGCTGTCGCTTTTGTGGGGCACGCATTGCGTCGTCTCGCCCGACGCCATCGACCTCGACGATATGGTTGACCGCGCCTGCCGCATCGCTTTGGATGAAGGATTCGGCAAGCCCGGCGACCGGGTCATCATCACGGCCGGCGTTCCGTTGAGGACGCCCGGCTCCACCAACATGCTGCGCATCGCCTATATCGGATCGGACGTGCAGGCTCGCCGCTAGAGCGGGATGAATTGAGTC
>NZ_FTPD01000081.1 GCF_900156895.1 Mesorhizobium prunaredense | reverse complement strand
GTTCCGGGAGTTTGCCGGGCAGGCGGCGGCGTAGGGGACGTTTACAATTGACGGCGCGTTCCGTCGCGCGCCCCTCTGGCCTGCCGGCCATCTCCCCCACGGGTGGGGAGATTGGCAGCTCCGGCGCCGGCTTTTACTTTTCCAACCTCGAAAATTGGCGAAAGCGGCGGTGACATCCGATCTCCCCACCCGTGGGGGAGATG
>NZ_FTPD01000039.1 GCF_900156895.1 Mesorhizobium prunaredense | reverse complement strand
AGACTCAATTCATCCCGCTCTATTATCGGCGGAGGTCGATAATCTTGAAATCCGCCTCCAAGTCGTCACCTTCGGCCGAGACAGCGAATGGGCTCACCATTACCCGGGATGGATCATATAAGTCGACAAACAGCCGCTTTGCAGCCTCAAAGTCGGGGGCGGAAAGCTCCTCATCGTTGACTTCAACTGCCCAGTCGCCATAGGGCGTACACCAAGTTTGGCCAACCTGGATGCCACCCAGCTTGGTGTCGACGAAATAGTGGCCGCAATCGTTTATCCAAATCTGCAAAGCCATTTCCTGCCCCCAAAAATCAAAGAGATTGTCGCATGGCTACCAGCGCGAACCAAGCGGTGTCCGCATTCCGGGATCCGCAGTCTCGGTCATATCGTCCTTGAGCTCGGCAGCAACTGGGTCAAGGGGCCAAGACAATGATTTTGCTTCGCCCTTGAGTGGCTTGGCACGCTTACTTCCCGTGGATGCCAGCATTCTCGAGACTGCAGTCGGTGTGTACTGCGTTCCAGCACTCGACAGATACCCCGCGTCCGCCAACGCCTTCGCTACATCAGCCAGAGTCCGCTGCCGGCCATTGACCGGATAACGGTGCAGCTTCTTCGCCAAGGCGATGCGCCAGCAGCGGACATATGCTCTGGACGCAGCGAAAGTCGCAATCCGGACCCCTTGCGGACCTACGGAAAGCTGCTCCGAGAGCGGAGGCGTCGAGTCATGATCGCGCGTCCCGGCTCGCCAAGCACGTGAAGTCGATCGAGCAGGTCGGCGGCATCGAGTCCTGGAACCTCCAGACCATAAACAAGGCTTTCGGACCGCCTCGGGCGCTTCTGAAGCCAGCAGATCCGCTACCGCCGAATGTATGGGCGCGGGAAGATCGACCTGCTTCAGGCCCGACTGATCGGTGCCTTCTGACGGCAAACTGCACCACAATTGCGTCAGATCCAACATTGCAGGCGATCTCACACCTCCAGATGCGCCTGCCCGAAGGCACCTCGTGGCGCAGGAGGCCAGCGTCAAACCCACAATGCCGATTGAAGCGCTTAAACGTGGGAGATGCGTCGGAGTGATCTCCAATGCGACTGACTCAGGCGACAATGAGGTCGTGTCGATCGGGAATCGCTCAAGCCGGGTGCGAATTTCTTCTCGCCAAGCTGCTTGGGCGGTACCTTGTTGAGGGCGATCTTCCGCCTACATGCTGTCAGAAAAGACGTCCCACACTAGGACAGAAGGCGCCCGTCCATCCTCCGCCTCAGGCGGAGCAGGTCATCGCAACCGTAGGAGAGACCGATGCAAGAGTCCCTCGTCGTCCGCCGCGAGACGCACATCCCGGCGCCGCCCGCCGCGGTGTTCGCCCTCCTGACCGATCCGGAGAAGATCCTGCGCTGGATGGGAACGGAGGCTGAGGTCGAGCCGCAGCCTGGCGGGCTCTATCTCGTCAATGTCACTGGGGCTCGCTGCGCTCGCGGCTCCTTCCGCGAGGTAGTGCCGGTGCACCGCCTGGCCTACAGCTTTGGCTGGGACGGCAGCGAGGTGGTGCCGCCGGGGTCGAGCCTGATCGAGGTCGACCTGATCGAGCAGCCGGACGGAACGCTGCTGCGCCTGACCCACACCGGCCTGCCTAACGCCGAGCAATGCGCCGGCCATGCGGAAGGCTGGGCCCATTACCTCGGCCGGCTGGCCGAGGTTGCGGCCGGGCGTGAACCGGGGCCGGACCCCTGGCATGGCAGGGACTGATGGCTTTCCGCTCGTCGCTCGCAGGGGTGTCGAAGGCTGCCTCATCGAGGATTGGACCGTGAGTCTGGAGGATGGCGTCTATGTAAAGGAGTAGTTGTGCCGGCGGCAGTCCCATGGCCTCGCCCTGAATGTCACCTCTCCCCTAAGTACGCCCTTAACGACGTCCCGTCCGGTCCCGTTGAGGGCGTCCTTCGTGACAACATGACAGGCAGAAGCGCCATCCCGCGGCGCGGATGACAGGCTAGTGGCCGCGGTGGCATAATCGCGGCATGGATCTGCCCGCGCCCCTCGCCTGGTTGTTGGACGAGGCCGGCTCCTCGCCCGGCCCTGACTGGTTCCTGGCCGAGCTCGGCGGCCGGCTGCTGGCCGACGGCCTGCCGTTGGCCGGGGGCGCTCTGACGGTCGCGGTGCCGCATCCGATCATCGCCCGCCGCACCTGGCTGTGGCGGGCGGAGACCGGGGCGGTGATCGAGGCGCTGGGCTTCGCCGGCGGCCCGCTCAACCAAGCCGGGCGCGACTGGCTGGCCGAGCTTGGCCCTGTGCAGGAGGACACGATCGGCCCGGAGCCGGACAGTCCGGTGCTGGGCTGGGCAGGGACCCGGCCATTCGGCCCCGCCGAGGCCGGCCGGCTGCGCCAGGCCGCGCGCTTCGCCGCAGCGCCCTTAGCCGCCCTGACCGCGCGGGCGGCGCTGGCAGCGCTGCTCGAGGCCTATCTTGGCAGGCGCAGTGCCGCCCGGGTGCAGGCCGGCGCGCTGCGCCGCGGCACCGGGGAGACCATCCGCGCCGCGCTGCTCTGTGCCGATCTGCGTGACTTCACCGCCCTGTCCGAGGCGACGGAGCCCGCAGCGATGATCGCCGCCCTCGACGCTTGGTTCGACCGCGTCGCCGGGGCGGTGCATGCTTTCGGGGGCGAGGTGCTGAAGTTCATCGGCGACGGTGTGCTGGCGATTTTCCCGGTCACGGGCGCCCCGGCCGAGGCCTGCGAGGCGGCGCTGCGGGCTGTTGTCGCCGCCCGCGCCGGCATGGCCCATCTCGATGCGGTGCGGCAGACGGAGGGGCTGCCGCCGCTGCCCTTCGGCGCGGCACTGCATCTCGGTGAGATGCTGTGGGGCAATATCGGCGCGGCCGACCGGCTGGACTTCACTGCCATCGGCCCTGCGGTCAACCTGGTCAGCCGGCTCGAAGGGCTATGCAGGCCCCTTGGTCGCAGCGTGCTCATCTCGGGCGCGGTCGCGGCGGAGACGACAACGGCTTTGATCCCTTTGGGCGAGCACTTATTGCGCGGTATCGCTGATCCCTGCGCGGTCTTCACCCTGCCGGAGGATTGAGCCCCGCGGGCCGGGGTCCGGGCAAGGGTACCAGATGCGTGACTAATACAAGCGGGAGCCGGTACGCCACATCGCGTCATGCGACGCTCGCAACTGAACGACCGTAGAGAGCGAAAAGTTGCCCTTGGCTCATCTGCGCGAGCAGGTCGCGCCAGACATTGCTGGCGCCTGCTTCGGCGGAGTGACCAGATCCACCTGCTAGCACAGCGCTTTGCAGTCACCTTTCCGCTAACCTCTCGCCTTCAGGTCGAGAAGTTCCACATCGAGTTCTTCGCGCTTCCGGGCCAGTTCGAAGATCCACTGTGCGGGCGCCGGCCTGAAACGGGAATCGCGCGTGAAACCAATGATGACGCGATTTTCAGCTTGGACTTGTTGCTACCTCATGCTCCCGATCACGGAAGTCTACGAAAGGAACGTAGGGAGAAGCAGAAGCCGGCAAGATCGTTTTGTAGACAGTGATGGGGTCAAAGGCCGTATAATAGGAGCTTGGCGATTGCCCCTCGGAAGCCTATCTGTCGTTTGAATGACGCCGCGAGGAATGATGCCGGCTCAACGATCCGAACTCGCTGAAGCATCGCTGTCGACTGGCCCGGTGGGGTTGGACTATCCGCCTGATCTCCAGTTGGTTCGGCGCCGACCCATTTCGCTACTCACGACAGATGACGGCACGGCGCTCGACTGGCTGATGTCGGGGACGGCAGCATCCGCCGGACCGGCAGAGCTGCTGGACGGCGTCATCGCCCGACTGGTTGCGGCAGGCCAGCCGATCGAGCGGGCAACGCTCAACATGTCGACGCTGCATCCGCAGCTTCTGGGCATCACGGCGAACTGGCGTGGAGATCTCGGTGTCTGTGATGAGGTGGAAGTCAACGCGCATGTCCGCGAAACAACCGACTACCTGAGCAGCCCCCTCAGGCCGATCATCGAGGAGGGCCGGTCAATTCGGGTGAACCCCCAGGATTCAGTGGCGCAGTCGACATACCCGATCATGCAGACCCTCGCGGCGGCTGGATACACGGACTATTGGGGCTTCGCGCTGAAGCGGGACGACCGCCAGTTTACGCTGATGACGCTTGCCACACGGCAAGCAGGGGGCTTTTCCCGCGCCACCATCGAAGCCGTCGAGGCGCTGCGCCCGGCTCTGGCGCTCAATGTCGAGATCGTCTCGCGTGGCAAGATCGCGGAGCACGTGCTCGATGCGTATCTCGGCCGACGCATTGGCAAGCGGGTCCTCGCCGGTGACATAAGGCGCGGATTTGGCGAGACCATCGAGGCGGTCATCTGGGTATCCGACATGCGCAACTTCACCGGCCTCTCGGATCGCATCGATAGCGCCGAGATGATCCGGCTGCTGAACGCCTTTTTCGAAGGTCTCGTGGATGCGGTGCATGAACAAGGCGGTGAGGTCCTGAAATTTGTCGGTGACGGCATGCTGGCGGCCTTCCCCATTTTCGGCACGCAGACGGCGCCGGCCGCCGCCGCTGCGGCACTCGCCGCCGCTCGGAACGGTTTGGTTGCGGTGGACAGCCTGAACGAGGCTCAGTCCGGCGAGCCGTCGCGCGACCTTTCCTGGCGGCCGCTCAGCATGGGAATTGCGCTGCATCGCGGTCCCGTATTCTTCGGCAATATCGGATCCAGGGATCGGCTCGACTTCACCGCCATTGGGCGCACTGTCAATCTGGCGGCGCGGATCGAACCGCTATCGAAAACGACCGGGCGGCGCTTGCTCCTGTCCGACAGGGTTGCTGAATTGATCGAAGAGCCCGTCGAGGAACTGGGCGACTTCCCCATCCGAGGCATCCCTGACCCTGTGAGCCTGTTCACCGTACCGGAACACGGACTCTGACGGCTCCGCCGGTTCCGGCTCCGG
>NZ_FTPD01000037.1 GCF_900156895.1 Mesorhizobium prunaredense | reverse complement strand
GAGCGGGATGAATTGAGTCTGAATCGAAAGGGGATTCCCGAAGGCGAGCAAATCTGATTCAACCTGCTGGCTGGGTCAGGAGGCCAGCATGGATGGGCAAGCCTTACTCGATGGATCTTCGCACGCGGGTGGTAGCGTCGGTTGAGCAGGAGGGCCTGTCGCGACGTCAGGCGGCAGAGCGCTACGGGGTTGGAATCAGCACGGTCATCCGATGGGTGCGCCGCTTGCGCGAGACGAACAAGCTGACACCCGGCAAGATGGGTGGGCACAGACCGAAGAAGATTGCCGGAGAGCATCGGGAGTGGCTGCTGCGGCGCTGCCGGGCGGCGGAGTTCACACTGCGCGGTCTTGTGGCCGAGCTTGGCGATCACGGCCTGAAGGTCGATTACCGCTCGGTGTGGGAGTTCGTTCACGCCGAGAAGCTCAGTCACAAAAAAAGACGCTGATCGCCAGTGAGCAGGATCGCCCGGATGTGGCGCGCCGGCGGGCACAGTGGGTAAAGTATCAGGACCGCATCGATCCTTCCCGCCTGGTGTTCATCGACGAGACCTGGACCAAGACCAATATGGCGCCGCTCAGAGGATGGGCGCCGCGCGGCGAGAGGATCAAGGCCAAGGTGCCGCACGGTCATTGGAAGACCATGACCTTCTTGGCGGCACTGCGCCACGACCGTGTCGATGCACCATGGCTGATCGACGGACCGATCAACGGCGAGCGTTTCCAGCTCTATGTCGATGCGGTTCTCGTCCCAACCCTCAAGCCCGGTGACATCGTCATCATGGACAATCTCGGTTCGCACAAGGGCAAGGCCGTGCGCCGTGCCATCCGCTCGGCCGGCGCCAGGCTGTTCTTGCTGCCCAAATACTCCCCCGACCTCAACCCTATTGAGAAATTCTTCGCCAAGCTCAAGCATTGGCTGCGCAAGGCTGCCAAGCGAACGGTCGAGACCGTCTGTGACGCCATCGGCCAAATCCTCGGCACTGTCACTTCAACCGAATGCAGAAATTACTTCATCGAGGCCGGCTATGCGCCAACCTAAATTCATCCCGCTC
>NZ_FTPD01000010.1:139804-186496 GCF_900156895.1 Mesorhizobium prunaredense | reverse complement strand
CGCTGGCATCGCCATCGTGCGTCGTGCGCTGCAGGCTCCGGCTCGCCAGATCGCGGCCAACGCCGGTGCGGAAGCATCGATCGTTGCCGGCAAGATCCTCGAGAACACGGGGCCGACCTTCGGCTTCAATGCCCAGACCGGCGAATATGGCGACATGATCGCCATGGGTATCGTCGATCCGGTCAAGGTCGTGCGCACAGCTCTCCAGGATGCGGCCTCGGTCGCCGGCCTGCTGGTCACCACCGAAGCCATGATCGCGGAGGCTCCGAAGAAGGAGTCGGCTGGCGGCGGCATGCCTGCCGGCATGGGCGGCGGCGGCATGGGCGGTATGGGCGGTATGGATTTCTAAGGTCCACGCACCTCAACAATCTCGATGGGCGGCAGCGATGCCGCCCTTTTCTCTGACGCGGAGCCAAGCCGGATGCCACATCCATAAGGCTACATACGGCGGCACTTTCACGGCGGACACCAATGACTGACTTCATTCTGTTCGCCATTGTCGGCTTCCTCGCCCAGGCCGTTGACGGCGCGTTAGGCATGGCCTATGGCGCGATCTCCTCCACCGTGCTGCTCTCCTTCGGTGTTCCGCCGGCGCAGGCTTCCGCCGCGGTACACGCGGCGGAAGTGTTCACCACGGCCGCTTCCGGCACGGCGCACCACTACCACCGCAATATCGACTGGAAGCTGTTCTGGCGGCTTGCTCCTTTCGGCATTCTCGGCGGCTGCCTCGGCGCCTTCGTGCTGACCTCGTTCGACGGCGACATGGTGAAGCCCTACGTCACGACCTATCTCGCTGTGATCGGGCTCTGGCTGTTCCTCCGGTCGTTCCGCAAGATCCCCAGCAATCCGGTTCCTACCCGTCTTGTGGCGCCGCTGGGCACTGTCGGCGGCTTCCTCGACGCTGCAGGTGGCGGCGGATGGGGCCCGATGGTCGTGACCGGACTGCTCGGCGCCGGCGCGCCGCCCCGCTACGTGATCGGCACTGTCAATGCGGCCGAGTTCCTGATCACGCTAGCGGTGTCCGTCACCTTCATCGTCGCGCTCGTCACTGGGCACTGGCAGGAAGCGGGGGCGCTGTCGACACACGCAAGCTCGGTGCTGGGGCTGATCGTGGGCGGCATAGTCGCCGCTCCGCTTGCCGGATGGGTGCTCAAGGCGATTGCCGAGCGGACGCTTTTGCGGCTCGTCGGCTGCCTGATCATGCTGCTCGCTTTGTTCCAGACCGCCCAACAACTGGGATTCGTCTGACCTGAGCAAGCGGACTACCCTTCTAAGCCTTCGCTTTGCTTCCGGACATCATGATCGGCGTAACCGAAGTGAATCGCGGACTGGAGGCGACTTGCCACCCTGGAAAACCTAACCTGCGCCACGAACAGCGTATGGCACGCCAGTGATCAACGCGTTTCCCATTCCCGCCTCGCCCGGCCCATCGGTCCTTTGACGCTCTGCTCGATGCAGTGACTGCTCTGCTCGATGCAGTGACTGATGACGGCGGCGATCAACATTGCTTCGCGTGCTCCTTTAGTGCCAATTCAAGCGCTTGGCTCAAAGGCACCGCCTTGGAGAATAGGAAGCCCTGAGCAGTTCTGCAGCCAAGCTTGTACAGAATTTGCCGATCCGCCTCTGTTTCGACGCCCTCGGCCATGACATCGATCCCGAGCGCCCGACCAAGATCGATCACCGTTTTGACAAGCAGCCGGTCCTCCCGAGACTTGGCTAGGCCGCGAATGAAGCCTTGGTCTATTTTCACCTTGCGTATCCGACTGTCCTTGAGCGATGCCAACGTGGAAAAGCCGGTGCCGAAGTCATCGAGCGCGATGGAAATGCCGGCATGTGAAAGGCGTCCGAGCTTTTCATCTACTCTGTCCGGGTCCACTGGGGATTCTTCGGTAATCTCGATTTCGAACATCGTTGCTGGGAGGTCTTTTGCCGCCAGACCATTCAGAACCATGTCGTCGATATCGCCGGCTTCCAATTCGCGCGGTGAAACATTCATTGCCACACGAACATCTCGACGGTCAGCTTTCACCAAGCCGTCGATAAGAGCACAGCAGTCGGAGAATACCGTTTGAGTTAGCAGTTGAAGCATTCCGGTTTCGCGTGCGGCTGTCATGATTTCGGGTGGAGAGATGGAACCATGGATCGGGTGTGACCACCTGAGCAAGGCTTCAAAACATCACGGCCTCGGTGTCGAGTCTTACGATGGACTGGAACCAAGGTGCCAGCCTTCTCGCCTCTATCGCCGAATGAAGGTCGCGTTCGATGGACTGGCGACGGTGCAATTCCCTGTCGAGTTCGGCATCGAACAGGCGAAATTCGTTCCTGCCACGACGCTTGGCCGTGTAAAGGGCGACATCCGCCCGCAGCAACATTTCCGTCAGCCCCGGCCTTTCAGCCAAGTATATTCCGATCGATGCACCGATCCGGACGGACGCGACCTCAGAATAGGGGCTGGCGACTTTGGCTATGATATTGGAAGCGAGGCTGGTGGAAGAAAGCGAACTCCTGAGTGAGGGAAAAAACAGCACGAACTCATCGCCGCCGATACGGGCGAGCGTTGAGCCTGCCGGCGCTTCCTGCTCTATCCGGCGGGCGATCCTGACGAGCAGTTCATCACCGGTCCTGTGACCGTAGGTATCGTTGACAGATTTGAAGCCGTCCAGATCGATCAGCATTGCAACGAAGGGGCCGTCTGTATTCTCGAGCTGATTGATCGCGTGTTCGAGGCCCCGTCTGTTGAGAAGGGCCGTTAGGTGGTCTTCCCTCGAATTGCGCTCCATTTCCGCCGCAAGCCGCTCCGCCTCATGTCTCAGGCGGCTTGCTTCGCGGAAGCGGGCTTGCCCGACAAACGAGCCTCGAACCAAGCCGCCCATGAACAGCAGAACGGCAAAAGCCAGAATGTAATCTTCAAAGTTGCCTTTCGCCAACAAGCAACCCATCGCGATCAGAAGCGGCGGTGTGATGAAGTTGGTCGCTGCAGCGGCATATGAACTGCCGTATGTAACCGCACCAGCTGAAATGCCCGCAAGAATAATCAGATGGAGCGGCGCTTGCGGCGTTGTGTAGCCAACAGTAAGGACGGCAAGAAAGGACCAGGCAAACCCTGAAAGAAGAGCAAGGATACCAAACCAGCGGAGCCGCGGCGAAACCCTCGTCAAGTCGTCCTGGACTCCCGTTTCCTTCAGCTGATAACGGGCGAGTGCAAGGCGGGCGGCATTTATCGTATTGATGACCAAAAACCAGGCTACGCCGGCAAAGCCGTTCTCCGAAAGGGCCTGCACGGTCAAAATCAGGCCCGATAGGATAATGCTTATCGGCATTGATACGAAGAGACCTGCCCTTAGGTCAGCAAGCTGATCCTGAAGGATTCTGGCCTCCAGCTCGTCTTCTTTCTTCATGTTCGGACGGGTCAGGTTGCATCTCCTGCTTGTACGCAGCACATGTCTATGCAAGCCTACTAAAGGAGGGGTTAACTATTCAGTGCGACATCAGCCCTTGGGCTGATCAGCCAAATAAAGCGCTGAGACAATACCTCTTCGGGGCGACATTTAGGGCCTGCCGCGGGAAGCTGCCGCCTCTGCGTGCAGGGGCAGCGATTACTCCCGCGAATGAGGCCCTCTTTCATCGCGCAAGGTCCAAAGCTGCTGGTACGGTTTCATCGCCTAAGCATGGCCGAAATGCCATGCCGCATAAAGGGAACATGTTGGGCGAACCGAAGCCCCACATGTCTTGCAAGCCGTGCCGCCGGGTGCTCGCTTGAGTAGAGTCCGACGACAATGTTCGTGCCATGGAAGAGCGGCGCCGCTGACAGGCGAAGCCACCTTTCGTATCCGTGCAGCATGTCGGGATCGGCAATCTCGCGACCGTCGCGACATGCTGCTAGGATTCCATAGGCGAGTTGCTTCTGGCTGCTGATACCGATGTTGAAACCATGCGCAGTTACCGGGTGCATGCCGACGGCAGCGTCGCCGATGAGTGCGGCGCTGGGAGCTCGGAATTTGTGCGCCCAAGTCGTGACCAGCGGATAGGTATGGCGCTTGCTTGCCAAGGTCATTTTTCCAAGGCGCCCTCGACACCGGTTCGTCAATTCCCCCAGAAACAAATGGTCGCTGAAGGCAAGCAGTCTATCGGCCTCGTTTGAGCGCAGGGTGAGCAGCAGCGACGACACGCCCTCCGCCAGGGGCAACATCGCTATCGTCTGATGGTGATCGAACCATTCGATTGCCACCTGGTGGTGGGCGCGCTCATGCCGTACCCGGCATATTAGCATGGAGTAGCCAAGCCGATTGATATCGGCGCCTATGCCGAGCAGATCACGAGTGGCCGACAGACGTGAATCGGCGGCAACCACAAGGCTAGCGTTCAACTGCACGCCATCAGACAGCGTTACGACTGCTCCTGTCTGGCTGGTTGTTGCATCTACGACCGAGTGGCCGCACAGCAGCCGCGCGTGATTCTGCAAGTGGATGGTCTTGAACAGCGCGTCGCGAATTCGGCAATTTGGGACCAAAACTCCGAGGGGTTCTCCAGACCCGCTGGGAGGATCGAAACGCAGAGCGAAAGGGCTCGAACCGTTGAGCACGCGGGCGCCGTGAAGCGGTGATTTGTCCGAAGCGGGGATGGCATCCCAGGCGCCGATCTCGCGAAGGATTCTGATCGAGGCGTGGGTCAGCGCGATTTCCCGACCGTCAAAAGGCGGATTGGCGAGAGTATCGATTGAGTTCTGTTCGACAACTGCGACCTTGAGTTGGCTTTGAGCGAGTGATGCGGCGAAGGAAAGGCCGACCGGCCCGGCTCCGACAACAACGATATCGAATCTGTCATCAGCGCCGCCCATCAGCGTGCCATCGCGGCGGCTATCCTCGTGAGACGCTGGTTGAGTTCAGCCTCCTGTCGTGCGCTGCGTTCCAATGCCCGCCGTATCGCCTCAAGGCGCAGGGCGGGAAAATCCGCATGTATCAGCAACGAAGCAGGAAATCGCCTCAAACTCGTACGCGGGTGATCGGACCAGCGCTCGCGTCCGCGCAGCCAAGCACATACCCAGCCAGCAAGCGAGATTGTCACGTCGGCAGTTTTTGACCGACGCGGCGCCCTTGTCCCCCTGTATGCAGGGTCGGTTCCAATCAGGTCGTGGAACTCGTCAACCAGAGCACGGACCGGTGGACAGCCCGCTGGACGAATGAGAATATTATCTGAGGCTTCTGATGACTGCATGTTGTCGGCATTCATTGGTTGAGAAGTGGCCTCCCATACGGCGACAGCGCTGAATTCAGCTTTCCAGCAGCCACACTTGCATCGAGCCTTTCGCCCGATTGTTCCAGAGATAATATGGCAGAGCGGTTAGCCGGCAGCCCGAAACGATCGGGGGCGCATTCCTGTATAGGCTGTCTCCCCACTCTTGGTCTTCGATACGCTCTGCGGAGGCGGTCAGCGTGACCACGCCATCGAAGAGATCGCCCCGTTCCACCGTTTCGATCCTGGCGTCTCGCGGCAGTTTGAGCTGCTGCACCGCCCCCCCGGGATTGTCGACCTCTTCAACGCAATAAACCAACGGCCCGCGCTTGAGCGCCACCCGGCCGATGTCCTGCTTGACCGAGGGATGAGCATAGATGCGCTCGGGAGAAATCGGTAGCTCAAGGGCGATGGTGTCTCCGGCATTCCATAGCCGCGAGATCGCAAGATAGCCATTTCTGGTGCATGCCGTCACGTCGACTGCACATCCCCCGACCGAAGCTTCGGCTTCATGAGCCCAACCGGGAATGCGGAGGTTGATAGTGAACTCGGCCGGCGCGTCAGGGCTGACCTCGATCCTGATCGAGCCGAAAAATGGATAGGCGCTGGTTTCCCGCAGGAACACATTGCCCGTAGCGAGTTGGATGTTCGTCGAAACGCCGCCGTAGAGATGGAAGGCGATTGCGTTTTCACTGGCCGAGACGAAATAGCCTCCGATCGAAGCAATCAGACGAGACGAATTCATCGTGCAGCATGGGCATGAGTGCCAGGCCCATCTGCTGCGTCGCCCATCGCTCTCGAGCGGATTGGAGTAGAAATAGCGCTCGCCATCGCGCGAAAGGCCGGTCAGCGCGCCGTTGAACAACGCCTGTTCCAGAACGTCGGCGTATCGGCCGTCGAGTTCGAGATGTAGCATGCGATGTGCCCAGAAGATCAGGCCTACCGAGGCGCAGGTCTCCGCATACGCCGTATCGTTCGGCAGGTCGTGATCCTTAGTAAAGCCTTCATTCGCGGCAGCCGCACCCAAGCCGGACGTGATGTAGATTTTCGAGGAGATGACGTCGGCCCAGAGCACCTCGCATGCTTTCTTGAGGCTGTCGTCATTCAGTTCCGCCGCGAGGTCGGCCATGGCAGAAAGCATGTACATCGCTCGGACCGCATGTCCGACCACCTTAGTTTGCTCGCGCACCGGCCTGTGCGACTGGTTGTACTCATATCTTTTCGCCCTGAAATCCCTGGGGTTCTCCCCGCGCGCGACCGCTTCCTGATCGAAGTAGTGCGGCTGACGCCCGCGCTCATTCATGAAATAGGCCGCGAGGTCGAGATGCATTCTGTCTCCAGTCAAGCGATAGAGCTTAACGAGGGCCAGCTCGATTTCCTGATGGCCGCAATAGCCGCGCTTCTGGCCGGGGTTCGGGCCGAATGTCTTGCACACATGGTCAACATACCGCTCAAGGATGTCCAGGAGCCGGCGCCGGCCCGTCGCGAGGAAGTAGGCGATCCCGCCCTCGAGCAGATGTCCAAGATTGTAGAGTTCGTGATTGTCGCGCAGGTTGGTCCAGCGCTTGTCGGGCTCGCGCTGCAGGTACCAGCAGTTCAGATAACCGTCGGGAGCCTGCGCCTTTTCGAGATCATCGACAATGTTTTCGATCCATGCCTCGATGTCGGGATCACGCCTGTGTGACAGCGCGTAGGATGCTGCTTCTATCCACTTGCCGGCGTCGGAATCCCAGAGCACCTGCCCGGAATCGTGCTCGTTGCCTGGGACGCTCAGTGGCAGCGACTGGTTCGGCAGTGTGAGGGACAGCAATACACCTTGCTTGCCAAGCTGGACGTGCTGGCTGGGGATGGTCCGTGTCAGCACCGTCTCCAGCCGCTCGCGCCAGAATTGCCCCTCCAGCGCGACATCAACGAACCGAACTGGCTTGAACTCGCTCATTCGAACGCATCGGCTCCTGCAATGACGTGCGCCGGCCTGCTCACGGCTTCGACAATGCCGGCGCCCCCGGCGAACACGGCCAGCACCTGATGCCGCTCAGCTTCCGTCCGGCTAGACATGCGTTCTCCCCTTGAAAAGACTCGTCCATTGAAATCAGGGCGATGAGGAGACAGCACTGATCTGGGTCAGCCAGACACGACAAACCCGCGCCGCCGGTCTATCCGCTCCGTTGCACTTGGAACACGTACATCGCCAGCGCTCGTCCGGCCGTGGGAGGTACTTCGTGGCATCAGCCGCTTGCATCGCGGGCGACGCAGGCCCTCGAGTGACGGAATCAGCGTTCCGGCCTCTCGTCCCGGTCAATGAGGATACGCTCGGCGGCTCCGTCGAGATCCTCGTATTGACCACTCCTCAAGGCCCACAGGAAGCCAGACAGTCCAAGCCCGCCCAACAACAGAGCCACCGGTATGAGATAGACCAGGATTGTCATGAGGGTTGCGTCAATGTGCCGGTGTGGGAGCGGCTATCAGGCGGAGCAGTTCTCCTTGTCACGTCTGGCACAAAACCTTGCAGCCTTGACGCATTGCCAATGACAAGCAGTGATGAGGCCGACATCGCGATTGCCGCAATCAATGGTGTTACCTGCCCCAAAATGGCGATCGGGACGGCAATGGCGTTGTAGACAATCGCGATGGCGATGTTTTGCCGGATCAGTTGTCCGGCCTTTCGCGAAACGTCGAGGGCAAGGGAGACGGCCGAAAGGCTTTCGTGCAGGAAAACGAAATCCGCAGCTTTGCGGCCGACATCGGCCGCCGTGGCTGGAGCGATCGAGACATGTGCCGCGCCCAGCGCAGGGGTGTCGTTGAGGCCGTCGCCAACCATGAGCACCTTGTGGCCGTCCTTCGCCAGGCTTTCAATATACTTGACCTTGCCCGAAGGAAGCAGCGCCGGAACAAAGTGATGTATCCCCAACGTTGTCGCGACCTCGCCGCAGGCAGCCCCGGTATCGCCCGACAGCATTTCCACGGAAACTCGGGCGTTGTTCAATTGCTCGATGGCCGCCCTGGCGTCCGGACGCAGCGCGTCCTTGAAGACAAAGGACGCCACGATGATCCCGTCTTTGGTCAGAACCGTTCCGCCGTATCTGCTTTCGCCACCGGTTCGGGCCTTCCATCCAGCCCAACCGCGCCGCCCCAGTCGCCAGGTGCTTCCCCTCGCGGTGGCTTCGATGCCGAATCCGGGGTGTTCGCTGACAGCTTCGAGCTTTGGCTGACCGGCGAAACCGGCAAAGGTGGCAATGGCGTTTGAATGCGGGTGACGGGAGTGCGCGGCCATCTCGGCAGCGATTGCCAGCATGGCCGGATCGACTGACGACGCATTGACGAGCCGAGGCTGTCCGAGCGTAAGCGTTCCTGTCTTGTCGAACACGGCCGTGTCGATCGCCGCCAGGCGCTCCATGGCCGAACCATCCTTGACCATGACACCGCTTTCGAACAGACGCTTCGCAGCGACCACCTGCACGATCGGCACGGCGAGACCGAGCGCACATGGGCAGGTGATGATGAGAACGGCGATTGCGTTTGTTACTGCCCGGTGCCAATCGCCGGTCGCCGCCATCCAGCCAAGGAACGACAGGAAGGCGGTCAGATGAACCACTGGAGCATAGAGCGCTGAAACGCGGTCGGCGATCCTGCGATAATGCGCGCGACCGCCCTCGGCGGCTTCCATCAGCCGGACCATTTCGGCCAGGAAGGAGTCTTTTGCGGCGGCTGTCGCCTCGACCGTCAGTGGGCCGGTGAGATTGTGCGTGCCGGCCTGCACGGTTTCTCCTGTCGCCACTGTTCTGGGTGTGCTCTCACCGGAAACCAGTGAACAGTCGAGATCCGAAGAGCCTCGAATGACCTTGCCGTCGACGGGAATCCGTTCGCCGGCAGCGATCAGCAACTGCATGCCTGGTTCGATCTCGCCAACCGGCCGGTAGTCGCGCGTGCCATCGTCGCGCAATACTATGGCGCCGCGCGCCGCCAGCCGTGACAGACCGTTCACCGCGGTCCGGGCACGCTCGCGCATCACGTGATCAAGCGTGCGGCCGATCAGCAGGAAGAACAGCAGCGATACCGATGCATCGAAGTAAGCGTGGTCGCCATGGTTGATGGTTTCGTAAAGGCTCATCGCGTAGGCGAGCGAGACACCAACCGCAATCGGCACATCCATGTTCATGCGGCCGTGACGCAATGCGTTCCATGCCGAGCGGAAGTAGATGCCACCAGCGAAGGCGAGCGCGGGGATGGCGATCAGTGCCGAGACCCAGTGGAACAGGTCGCGGGTCGCACCTTCAGCGCCGGACCAGACCGACATTGAAAGCAGCATGATGTTGCCCGCTGCAAAGCCGGCAACCCCCACGGCCCGGATCAGCTCCGATAGCGTCTTGTCCTTCTCCCCTGTCTCGGGCTCGAACAAATGCGCTTCGTATCCCAGCCGTCCAAGCGCGGCGACAAACGGTGGAACCTCATTTCCGCGCCACCGGATCGCAACCCGTTTCGTCGACAGGTTGACACGTACACCCTCGACGCGATCGAGTTTTCCAAGCGCCCTCTCGATACTCTGGATGCAGGCTGCGCAATGCACCGTCGGGACCGAGAGATCGGTTTGGTGCAGATCGCCGCCAAGCGAGCGGCTCGCCAGCCTGACCTCCTGGCTTGATGGCAGGACGGATATGCTGCTTTCCAGATCCAGCGCCGTTTCGGCGCCCGGTGCACAACAGCTCATTGTAGCGCTCCATGGGAAATTATAATTCGACGGACGTCGCGATAGGGTTCTGCGAGACCAACATCGGCGTCGACTTGGACGATCCAGACGCCGTCCCTTGGCGTATGCTGGGCGGCAAATTCCTGGCTCGCGGCGAGCGCAAGCATGACGGCTTTGTCCTCGGCCTCGTAGGCGGGATGACGGAACAGGAGCCTGACGCCGTGCAACTGGACCGCTTTGCCGGCGGCATCGCTGAGGCCGTAGCGGACCTCGCCCCGTGCGATGGTCAGTTTGCCGGTCCAGCCGAGTGCGGCCTGCGCGCGCCCTTCCTCGGCCATCCGGTTGAACTGCTGGCTCGCGACATAAGTATTTTCGACGACAAGACCGGTCCAGCTTGTGCTGGCGAGTGTTGCCATGGTCAGGTTCACACCAACGATCACGCCGAAAAAGCTAAGGATGATACGCAACATATGCCTGCCGGTGAATTCGGGGGGCCTTCGTGCATTGACGCTCATCTAACGATCTCCGGTGCGTTGAACGTGGCCGTGTATTCGTCCGACTCGAGGCTCGCCTTGTCCTCGACCCGGAACTTGAACGTCTGCGCTTGGGCATTGATCTGTTCCGCCGGCTGGCGGACGAAAATCTTCAGCATTTTCAGCCGGTCCGGTTCGACCGGAACGGAGAGGGAGCGATCCGCAGGCATGTCGATCCCGACGACGCTCATCTCGGCATCCGCCAGGCCCTGCATGGTGACGACAATCGTTCTTGGCTCTGGGATCATGTTGAGCAGCTTGACGGTGTAACCATTGCGGATCGAACCATCGGACAGCGTGACGAACTGCGGATTGCGGTCGTGCAGAACGTTGACCTCGAGCCGATCGCGCGTCAGCAGCGAGTAGAGTAAGGCGAGACCGACCGCCGACCACGCACTCATGTAGACGAAGGTGCGCGGTCGAAAGATCTTGCGGACATGGAAATGGGCTAACCTGTTGGAGAAAGCGCTGCCGTCTGTCCGCACCAGCGACGGATTCACCGAGCAAGCGCCGCCTGCGGTCGCCGCCGCCATGTTGGCGTTGTAATCGGACAGCGTCGCATACGAGATTAGCCCGCGGTCCTTGCCGAGTTTGTTCATTACGCCGTCACAGGCGTCGATGCAGAGCGCGCAGGTGATGCATTCGAGCTGCTGGCCGTCGCGGATGTCGATCCCCATCGGACAGACCGCGACACATGCATTGCAATCAACGCAGTCTCCAACCGGCTGCCCTGCGGCAAGAGCCTTCTTGGCATGGCGCGAACGGGGTTCCCCGCGCCAGTCATTGTAGGTCACAGTGAGCGAATTCTCGTCGAGCGTGGCCGCCTGGATGCGCGGCCACGGGCACATGTAGGTGCAGACCTGCTCGCGCATCAGTCCACCGAATGTGTAGGTGGTTGCCGTCAGCACGCCGATGGTGATGTAGGCGACCGGCGCAGCGGTGCCAGCGAAGAGCTCGTCAATCAGAGATGGCGCATCGGCGAAATAGAAGATCCAGGCGCCGCCGGTCGCTGCCGCTATAGCCAGCCAGATGGCGTGTCTCGATACACGCAGCACAAGCTTGCGCGCAGTCCAGGATCCCGCGTCGAGCTTTATGCGAGCATTGCGATCTCCCTCGATCGCACGCTCTACAACTAGAAACAGATCGACCCATACCGTCTGCGGGCAGGTATAGCCGCACCAGGCTCTGCCAACGGTGGATGTGATCAGGAAAAGGCCGATGCCGGCCATAACGAGAAGGCCGGCCACATAGTAGAATTCCTGCGGCCAAATCTCGATGAAGAAGAAATAGAAGCGGCGGTTGGCAAGATCGATCAGCACGGCCTGGTCCGGTGCAAACGGACCTCGGTCCCAGCGCAGCCAGGGCGTCAGATAGTAGATCGCCAGCGTGATCGCCATCACCAGCCATTTGAAGCGACGGAAATTACCCGAGATTCGCTTCGGGAAAACCTTCTTGCGTGGGGCATAAAGCGGCTCACGGGTGTTGGGGGAGTCGATCGCTTCTGCTTCGGGCGGTTCTGTCTGCGTTTTATCACGCACGTAGCATCTCCAGTCCCGCTGCCGATGTCAGGGCCGCCCGTCGAACAGCCTCGCCGTAGGCGGTCCGCCCCGTGTTGATTCAGGTCGCAGTCGGAATGGTGTCGAGGCCCGGCTCGCGCCGGGCCTCGTCGCTTGGCAGGGGGAGGGCCGAGAATAGGCTTCCGTTCCTATTCTCCGCCGCCAAGCGAATGGACATAGACCGCAAGTTCCTTGACCGTGACCTCGCCGAGACGCCCACCCCAGGCCGGCATGACGCCTTGCTTTGGCGCGCGAACCTGCGCGGCGATAGCCGTCTCGCGCGCCCCGTAGAGCCAGATCGCGTCGGTCAGGTCGGGTGCGCCAAGCTCCGTGTTCCCCTTTGCCTTATCACCATGACAGGCGGCACAATTCTCGGCAAAAACATTGGCGCCGGGTATGACCAATGCTTGATCGCCAACAGCGCCGGAGAGACTCGAGACATAAGCGCTGACCTGTCTAATCTGCTCGGGCGTAATGATGTCACCAAAGGCGGGCATTTCCGACAGGCGCGTGTCGGAGTCGGAGGCAAAGCGGATGCCGTGCGTGATTGTCTGCTGGATCTGCTCGGCCTTGCCGCCCCACAGCCAGTCGTCATCATTCAGGTTGGGAAAGCCCTTCGAACCTTGGGCGCCGGAGCCATGGCACTGAACGCAATTGACCTTGAACGCGGCGCCCCCGGCCGCGATAGCGAATCCGCGCAACACATCGTCGGCGGCAATCTCGAAGACAGTTTTCGCCTGAAGGGCGGCAACATACTTGCCCTTGGCGACCTCGGCCGCTTCCAGCTCATTCTTGACATCGTGGCGGCTGGAATAGACGAGCACGCCTCGGGTGGCGGAGCTTAGCATAGGCCATGCGGGATAAGCGATGGTGTAGCCGATCGCCCAGACTATGGTGACGTAGAAGGTGATCACCCACCAGCGCGGGAGCGGATTGTTGAGCTCCTTGATCCCGTCCCATTCATGGCCGGTGGTCGAGACGTCGGAGACTTCGTCAATGTGCTCACCGCTCATGATCAGTCGTCCTTGAGAGGGATTTGAGCAGCTTCGTCGGCTCGCGTCCTGCTGCCGGGACGGAGCGCAAAGGTGATGCATCCGACGAAGAACAGCGCCATAGCGAGCAGGCCCCAAGTGTCGGCAAACGCCCGCATGAAGTTGTAGGTCATCACCATTCTCCTCAGCGGTAACCGGCGGCTTCGTCGTAGTTTTTGAAATCGACCAGAGTGCCAAGCATCTGGAGGTAAGCGACCAGCGCGTCCATCTCGCTGACCTGTTGCGGATTGCCATCGAAGTCACCGAGCTTGGCCTTTGGATACCGCGCTTCAAGACCGGATGTGTCGATGTTGGGATCTGCCTGCGCCATGAGATCGGCATTCGCGCTCGCGATCATGTCGTCGGAGTAGGGCACGCCCACACGGCTGTTCGCGATCAGGTGCGTCGAGAAGTCCTTCACCTCAATCGGCATTTCCTTCAGGAACGCGTAGCTCGGCATTATCGATTCCGGCACCACCGAGCGCGGATCCACAAGGTGCTGAACGTGCCATCCATTCGAATAACGGTCGCCCACCCGCGCGAGATCCGGTCCTGTGCGTTTCGATCCCCACTGGAACGGGTGGTCGTACATCGACTCGGCCGCCAGACTGTAGTGCCCATAGCGCTCGACCTCATCGCGGAACGGCCTGATCATCTGGCTGTGGCAGAGGTAGCAGCCCTCGCGCACATAGATGTTGCGGCCGGCGAGTTCGAGCGGCGAATAGGGCCGCATGCCTTCGACCTTCTCGATCGTATTGTCGAGATAGAAGAGCGGCGCGATCTCGACGATGCCGCCGATCGTCACCACCAGAAGGGAGCCGACGAGAAGAAGCGTGGCGTTCTTCTCGATGACGGCGTGTTTGTCCATCAAGCCCATTTTCTGGCTCCTGATCGCGCAGGTCGGACGGCGGCGATGGGACGCGGCATCGGTTTCTCCTCGCGCTGGTAGCCGAGGATTGTCATGGTGACGTTCCATGTCATGATCAGGGCGCCGGACAGGTACATCGCGCCGCCGATGGCACGCATGATATAGTAGAGATGCATGGCGGCGACAGTTTCGGCGAACGAGAAGACCAGAAAGCCCTGCTCGTCGTATTCGCGCCACATCAGGCCCTGCATAACGCCGGAGACCCACATCACCGCGGCGTAGACGACGATCCCGAGCGTTGCCAGCCAGAAGTGCCAGTTGACGAGCCGCAGCGAATAGAGCCGCTCGCGGTTCCACAACTTCGGCACCATGAAATAGATCGCGCCAAACGAAATCATGCCGACCCAACCGAGCGCGCCGGAATGCACGTGGCCGATGGTCCAGTCGGTGTAGTGCGACAGCGAATTGACAGCCTTGATTGACATCATGGGGCCTTCGAAAGTGGACATGCCATAGAAGGCTATGGCCATGACCATCATGCGGATGATCGGGTCCGTCCGCAGCTTGTCCCAAGCGCCGGACAGCGTCATCAGGCCGTTGATCATGCCGCCCCAGGAGGGCATCCAAAGCATGATCGAGAACGCCATGCCGAGCGTCTGCGCCCAGTCGGGCAAGGCGGTATAGTGGAGGTGGTGCGGGCCGGCCCAGATGTAGAGAAAGATCAGCGCCCAGAAGTGGATGATCGACAGCCGGTAGGAATAGACTGGCCGGTTCGCCTGCTTGGGCACGAAATAGTACATCATGCCAAGGAAGCCGGCGGTGAGAAAGAAGCCTACGGCATTGTGGCCGTACCACCACTGCGTCAAGGCGTCCTGGACGCCGGAGAAGGCTGAATAGCTTTTTGAACCCACGAACGAGACTGGCATCGACAGGTTGTTGATCACATGCAGCATCGCGATGGTCACGATGAAGGACAGGTAGAACCAGTTGGCGACGTAGATGTGCGGTTCCCTGCGCTTCAGGATGGTGCCGAGGAACAGGACGAGGTAGGCGACCCAGACCATTGTCAGCCAAAGATCCACATACCATTCGGGCTCGGCGTATTCGCGGCTTTCGGTGATGCCGAGCAGGTAGCCCGTCGCAGCCATGACGATGAACAGCTGATAGCCCCAGAACACGAACCAGGCGAGATTGCCGCCAAACAGCCGGGCGCGGCAGGTGCGCTGTACGACATAAAGGGACGTGCAAAGCAGCGCATTGCCGCCGAAGGCAAAAACCACGCCGGATGTATGCAACGGCCGCAAGCGGCCAAAGTTGAACCAAGGCTCGACGCTGAGATCGGGATAGGCAAGCTGCAGCGCGATGACCACACCAACCAGCATGCCTACGACGCCCCAAAACACCGTCGCCACGGCCCCGTAACGGATTGGACCGTCCATAAAAGCGGCGGGGTCTATCGGAACTGCAGGCTTGAACTCCGTATTGCGCAACAGGATCGCGGTGAAACCAGCTACGGCGAAGAACAACACCCACATATGCTGGCGGAAAGGTTCATCTACGCCGAAACCGGCAGCCACCAGGGCCGCAAAAGCGAACAGGCTTAGAAGCACGATCTCTGTGCCGAATTTCATCGCAAATCCCGATCTCGAATCCGGCGGACGCCAAATCCGCTGTGCATCAATTGCGCAGCCGCCGCCTGCTCGCCCTGATCCATGTCAGGGGCCGCACGATTTTTCGGCAGCTAGGTTGACCTTCGCGGCGGCCGGTGCGCTACGCCAACCAACTGCCCGACCAGATCGAGCTGACGATCGTCGCAACCAAGAAGGACAAGCCGCACTGGGCGCCAGGAAGATTAGGGAGCTCCTGATCAGGAGGCTCGCCGGCGATGTCCGCATACCCTCGAAGAGCCCGGTGCATGCCGTGCTCGATCGTCACGGCCTGTAAAGCGCTCCCGTCAGCGGCAGCGCTTCGGCACGCAACTATCACCAACGCGTTGTGGTGCACGGACTTCTAAGGGGAGTTCCGGCGGGCGATGGTCGTTATTGTGACGGTCACCGACCCGGCCTCGCGCTACCTGCTCCCCTGCGAAGCGCTCGAATCGAAGAAGGAAGGACCGGTCATCGAGGCCGCCATCCGCCTGTTCAGGGAACGCGGCCTGCCTTCCGCCATCAGGAGCGACAACGGCCTGCCCCTTCTCTTCGCCGAACGGCCTCTACAACCTGTCCAGGCTGTCGGTCTTCTGGCTCAGGCTCGGCATCGCCATCGAGCGCAGCCGGCTCATGCTGTCCACCATCACATGGCGTGTGTTCTCGATCCGGATCACGCCGTCAGCCCGCAATTGCGTCAGCTGCCGGCTCACAGTCTCGTTCGTAATTCCAAGAAAATCAGAGATCTCGGCACGCGTCAGCGGCAGATCGAAGGACGCTGACCTGGCTACCGGGTCAACACTGGAATCGATATTCCGAGCGATCATGAGGAGAAAACTCGCCACCTTTTCCGATGCGGTCTTGCGCCCCAACGTCACCAGCCACTCGCGTGCTTCATCGAGTTCATTCAGCGTCTGCTTGAGCAGGCGATGCTCGAATTCCGGCGACCCCTTCATCATCCGTTCGACGGCTGCCCTTGGAAACGAGCACAGCGTGACAGCTGTCACCGCTTCCGCATTGATCGAGCTTTCCACCTTAAAAGGACGTCCCAGAAAATGCGGTGCAAACTGGAGACCGACGATCTGCTGGCGACCATCGGAAAGGCTCTTTGTCAGCTTTACCACGCCTGAAAGCAGGTTCGAATAGCTGTCGACCGCCTGTGCGTCGCCGATCAGTTCCACTCCTGACTCGATCTGGCGCCGCGAGCAAGTCTTGGCGAGCCCAACCAAATTGTCTGGATCAAGCGCACCGCAGACGCCGCGATGCCGTGCTTCGCAATGGACGCAAAGAACGGGAATACCGGAAGTGTGAATGTGTCGCCGTACTGACATGCGCTCGCTCAACCCGATCCCAAGTGCCGGCAGGATACCAATCTAGGTAGAAAAATCCTTGCGGCAGTTTGTCCGAGTTGCTGATTGACCGAAATCAGGGCTTTGGCTCGCCAATAAGCCCAGAGTTCCAGCGATGCAAACATGGTTGGACCACGACATGCAGTCCGAATTAGCTGCCCGGGTTGGCGAGAACGTCCCGCGCTATACCAGTTATCCGACTGCACCGCATTTCCACGCGGGCGTCGATCCTGCGGTTTATCGTGGCTGGCTGGAGGGGCTCGAAAGTGGCTGCGAGATCTCGCTCTATCTGCACATACCCTATTGCGACAGACTCTGCTGGTTCTGTGCGTGTCATACCAAGCAGACGCGCTACTATGAGCCGGTGACGGCCTATCTGCGCTCGTTACACGCGGAGATCGCGACGGTGGGGGGTCTCGTCAGCGGCAAGGGCCATGTCCGCGCAGTCCACTTCGGCGGCGGTTCGCCCACCATGCTGAAGCCCGAGGACATGGTGGCGCTCGGCGCGTTTTTGCGGAACAGCTTCGATTTTGTCCCGGATACAAAAATCAGCGTCGAGATCGATCCAAACGACATGGATGAGGCGCGCCTTGATGCGCTGGCCGAAATCGGCATGACCAGGGCGAGTCTCGGAGTCCAGGATTTCGAGCCAAATGTGCAAAAGGCAATCAACCGCGAGCAAAGCTTTTTGCAAACGAAGGCTATCGTCGACGGAGTTCGCTCCCGCCGCGTCGGTTCCATCAATCTGGACCTGCTCTACGGATTGCCGCACCAGAGCAGGGAGAGCGTCTGTTCCACCGTAGCGCAGGCGCTGACCCTGGAACCGGACAGGATGGCGCTGTTCGGCTACGCGCATGTGCCCTGGTTCAAGAAGCATCAGACGATGATCAAAGAGGCGTGGCTGCCTGGCCCCACGGAGCGGTTGGCACAATCGCAACTCGCTGCGCGAGCGATTGTGGACAAGGGATATGAAGCAATAGGGCTCGATCATTTCGCCAAGCCAGGCGATGCCTTGGCGATCGCGGCCCGGGCAGGGGCTTTGCATCGCAACTTTCAAGGCTACACGGAGGATCGCTGCGAGACACTGATCGGGCTTGGCCCTTCGTCCATCGGCCGTTTTCGCCAGGGCTACGTGCAGAACAATATTTCAACCGCCGAGTACGGAAGTATGGTTGCGCATGGCGGGCTGGCGGTTGTCCGCGGTATCGCGCTTTCCGACGACGACCGCGTTCGCGGCTGGATCATCGAGAGGCTGATGTGTGATTTCGCCTTCTCGGCAGTCGATCTGGTGGAACGCTTCGGCAAAGCCGGCCAGAAGCTCCTTCTTGAGTCGAGTACCATGGCCCTCCACGATCCCGTTCCATTGCTTGAACTGGATGGCGACCGTTTCGTCGTGCCGGCTGAAAGTCGCCCATTCGTTCGAAGCATCGCGGCCAGGTTCGACAAATATTTCCAAAGCGGAAGGGCCAGGCACTCGGTTGCAGTTTGAGCCAAAGAGTGCGGTCGCGGTGACGTGCTCCCCTGTTTGCCTCCATTTGTGAGTGAGCCTGTTCACGTGTGATCCTTGACGGATCGGGTTACATATTCAAGCGGAGTTAGCCCATCGAGGCTCGTATGCGGGCGGTTCACTCATTGCCTCGGTTACTCGGAATCTGAGCCTGCCAGACGCCGCGACTTCTCCGGCATGCTGGACGTCGGCAAACCTTCTTTTCTGGCCTTGGCAAACGCTCGGTCGCCTTCCAGAAACCCCGCCAGCATGAAAGGGATGAGTTCCGCCACCGTTTCAGACTCGCCATAGGTCTGACGATAAAGGGCAGCATACTCCTTGAGTGCTTGGCCCAACTCCGCGCTGACGGTGATGGTAATCTTCGAAGGTGTTCGGTCTGGAAGCTTTCCAAGTTTCAAGTTGGCCATATTCACTCCCGCTCAACTCGCGTATGGCCGTAGCACCAGATCCTTGTGCACGATGACGCGCAGTGGCCAACCTGGGCGGATGGTGATGGTGGGCTGAACATTGAGGTTCTTCTCGGTGATGCGCTGGCCGGCTTGACTGACGTTCTGCTGAGTGGATTCCCGGATCGCTTTGACCAGATCGCTTTCGTTTTCTCCAAAACTTAACTCGGTGCCGACGCCCAGCAATGTGGCCAGCGCGACTCCCTTGATCAGCTGCCAGGTGTGGAAATCGATCTTGTCCTCGAGCCCGGCATAGCCGGCAGTGTCTGTCGCCGGCAGATTGTCGATTTCGATCGAAGAACCGTCTGGCAGTATTATTCGCTGCCAAACCAGAAGCGCCCGTTTTTGCCCAAAAGCGACGACGCTGTCATAGGTCCCGATCAGCCGCGAGCCTTGCGGGATAAGCAGGATGCTGCCGGTGAGCGTGTCGTGCACGTTCTCGGTGACCTGCGCGACGACAAACCCGGGCAAGTCGGAATTTATGCCGGTGATGAGACTTGCGGCGATCACGCTGCCGGCCATGAGCTGATTTGGCGAAGCTGGCGTCTGCAATGCATGCGGGTTGTAGATCCCGCTGGTGTTGCGCTGGCTGACAAAATCGAGCTTGCGTTGTTGATTGTTCTGATCGCCCTCAGCCGGGGCAACGGAATCTGACGGCCGAGCGGCATCAGATTGCGGAGGCGCCCCGAACGGCTGCTGAGCACTTTTCGCATTACCGCCGATGCCCGCCTCCTTGGGTCGATTTTCAATGCGGAAGAAGACTTGTGATTCGCGCGCCTCAATCGCCTGCTGGGCAACGCGCTGCTCCTCGGCGGAGTTGTCCTGCCCTGGCGCGATGCCGAGCTGGCGCCGCCGCTCAAGGATGGGGCGACCGAGGTCGCCCGGCAGTGGTGGTCCAAGCACAGGAGGGTTCGGCTTCACTCCGGAATAGTCCTTGGGAAGTGTTTCAAGTCCTTCAGGGGTTGGCTTGCGGTCAGTGTTGTAGAGATCTTCCGCCTGTTCTTTGAAGCGAAGCGCCGGTCCTTGCAGCGCCATCATCGTGACGCCCAGGATGGCACCGGACCCGACGGCAGCGATGGCGATGATCACGCCGCGCCTGAACCGCACGGCGCGGCGGGGCGAGGCCCGTAACTGCAGCTGCTCGGGATCGAGTTTTGGCGGAGCATTGGATGGGGAAGTGTCGGTCATAAGGCCCCTCTCCTCACCTGCTGGAGCGCGCAAAGAGAGATACGCGACGCGGCGGTTGCCGGCCGTCCGTCCTTGTAATGCGCACCACTTGCTGCTGCTTGGTGCCGAGGCGTAGTTCGGCCGCGGCGAAGAGCCGATCGACAATGTAGTAGTTGCCGCGCATGCGGTAGTTGACGAGCTGGTTGCCCCCGTCAGAGCCGACGATGAAGAGTGGCGGGGCCTCTCCCTGATCAATGCGGCGCGGGAACTCGATATAGACCTTGCTGCCATCATCGAAGGCTCGCGTCGGTCTCCAGGGCGGTGTGTCGCCCCTAATCGAGTAGCGAAAGCGAATGTTTTCGAGCGCCACGTTCGACGCCACCGGCATGGTAGCCTCGGCCTGAGCGTTGCGCTGGCGGAGCGCGACGATCTGGTCCTCGCTGTACGTCCAGGAGATCGCCGCCATAGCGGTCTTATCGGTGCTTTGAAGCTGCAAGTGGTAGGTGCGTCGTTCCGTGGTGATCACCAGATTGGTGCTAAGCCCCGGCGCGAAGGGTTTTACCAGCACATGGGTGCGCTGGTCGTCACCGGTGCCGCTGACGGTATCGCCGATGACCCAGCGCACCGTGTCGCCGGCCGACACGGCTGTCAGTTTCTCGCCCGGCTGTAGGGCGATATCGGTGACGCGCTCCGGCGCGGCATAGAGCTGATAAAGCGCGCCATCGGTGAAGGGATAGACCTGCACCGCATTGACGTAGCCGTACCGGGTGGGTTGCTGCGTCGCCGCCTTGTTGGCGTCGGCGACGCGTTCTTCAGGAGAGCGCTTGTCGTCGGCGATTTTGCCCGGTTCTGGCTGCAACTGGCCGGGGAGCGGCAACGGCTTTGGCACCTCGACTATCTTGACCGGTGTCTCTGGCGCCTTTTCGATTGCCGCTGCTTTGAAGTCGGCAGCATCATACGAAATCTCAGGCGGCACCGGCTTCGATGCGCAGGCCGAGAGAACTGCTGCCGATGCGGATAGGATCAGCGCGGCACGGAACGATTGGGCTCTATTTGTCATCGGCGGGCTCCTTCGGGGAAACGGATGTCGGTGCGGCACTGTCGAGCTCGCGCGACCAGTCGATGGCGTTGATGAAGACACCGAGCGGATTGTTGCGCAGCTGATCCGTATTGCTTGGCGGGCGGATCACGATGGTGAGGATCGCGGTCCAGCGCGTGGTGCTGGCAAGGCTGCCGCGCTCAAAGACCTGCTCAGTCCATTTGACCTGGAACGATCTGTCGGAAGCCCTGACCACACTGGTCACCTGGACGGACACGCTGCGCGTTCCGATCTGACCGAAGGGATCGTTCGCCTTGGCGTACTCATTGAGGAAGAGTGCTGCACGGTCGGTGGCAAAGTCGTAAGCCGCCAGCCAGTTCTGCCGCACCAGCACCGGATCAGTGGAGACGGAACGGACATTCTGGATGAAGCGGCCGAGGTGCCAGGCTATCTCGGCGTCGGAGGGCTCGTAGTCTTGGATCGCCGGCGCGACGGCGCGTGCCTCGCCGAAGCGGTCGACCTCGACGACGTAAGGCACAACACGGCTCTGCATCGACTGCCATACGAGTCCGCCAGAGAGCCCGGTCGCCAAGGCCAGACAGCCGAGGGCCATGAGCCGCCAGTTCCTAGCCTGTACTCGAGATGAGCCGATGCGCTCGTCCCATAGCTGGGCGGCCTTTTGATACGGCGTGACCGGTTCGGGTGTCTTGCCGTAACGTTGAACGGGTCGCTTGAACAGCATCTAGTCGTCCTTGTCGTTGAGAGAGGGATTGGCGCTGCCTCCCGGGCTGTCGCCTTCACGGACAGCCTGCATGGCGGTGTGGCGGTGGGCACGGGCGGTCTGTTCGGAACGCAAGCGCCTTGCCCACGTCGGAGCGGTATTATGGTCTGCAGCGGTTGGGTTTCCAGTCATGGACGCGGTGGGCGCACCACCGGTCGCGGTCCATGCGGCTTCCCGGCCGGCATCGGCGCTGCGCCCGAACGTTCCCGCGGCAGCTCTTGCTGCTCGCATCGCGGCGCCGCCGGCGGCACTGGTCACGCCCCGCAATCCAGCAGCCACACCGGACAGGCCGGTGTGGGGCGAGGTTGCTCGCCCGATCTGCCAGGCCGTTAAAGCAGCCGATCCCATCGTTGTGCCGGCCCGAATTGCGGCGAGACTGCCGCCGGTTGCCATGCGCGCGCCAGCAAATGCCGTGCCTCCGGCAACGAGCGATGCACCAGCTGCCGCCGCAGTCGTGCCAAGGGCGGCGCCCGCGCCAAGCTGCGGCGCGCCGGACACTAGACCCGACGCGATGCCGGGCCCAAAGATGCCGAGCCCAAGCAGCGCCAGCGCGCCCAGCACCTGTGACATGGCGGCGGCCAGGTCCGGCTCCTTGCCTTGCAGCGCGGAAGCAAACTCGCCGAAGAGTGTGGAGCCGATGCCGACGATGACGGCAAGTACCATCACCTTGATGCCTGAAGAGATGACATTGCCGAGCACGCGCTCGGCCAGAAACGCCGATCGATTCCAGAGTGCGAAGGGAACCAGAACAAAGCCGGCAAGCGTGGTGAGCTTGAACTCAAGGATTGTGATGAACAGCTGAATGGAAAGGATGAAGAAGGCGATGATGACCAGGAACCAGGCCATGAGCAGCACGAAGATGGTGAGCGCGTTGCCGAAGATTTCTGGAAAACCGAGCAGCTGACTTGCCTGATCAAGCAGCGGCCAAGCGCCTTCGAAACCGGTCGCGGCGATGCGGCCCGGGCGCAGGAGATTGTCTGGGGAGAGATTGCCGGAGGACGCGTTGATGCCGAGCCCGGCAAAGGAGCGATAGATGATGTCGGCGAGGTTCTTAAAATTATTCAAGATGAAGGCGAAGACGCCGACATAGAGCACCTTGCGGGTAAGCCGGCCGAGAATGTTGGGCTCGTCGCCGAGCGCCCAGGCCAGCCCGGCCAGCGTGATGTCGATGCCGATCAGGATGGTGGTGAGGAAGGCGACGTCGCCCGAAAGCAGACCGAACCCGCTGTCAATGTAGCGGATGAAGGTCTCCATGAAGCGATCGATGACGCCAAGGTCGTTCATGCCGCCGCCTTCCTCGTCAGAGTTGGTGATCAATTGCCGGGATAGGCAGAGCCGGTACCCAGGAAGCGCTTGGTCGTCTCGCGGGCGGCTTCCTCGGACTGCGCCTTGCGCGCGGCATCCTCGGCCTCAGCTCGAAACTGAGTCGCGAGCAGCGTTTGGATCTGCATCTGCTGCTTGGTCGAAAGCGCGATCAGCTGGTTGGTGGCCTGGCTTGCCTGAAGCGCACCGGCTGCCCCTTGGCTGCGGTTGACGAGATCGGCAAGCAGGTCGCCGTCGGCGCGGACGTTCTCGACGATCTGCGACTGGACCCGCATGGTCTGGCGGAACGCCTGCATGGCGCTCTGCCAGCGCTCGCGCGCTGCGGTTGCCACATCGCTGACCTTGATCGTGGCCTCGTAGCTTTCCGGATATTGGCTGCGCCACTGGTCTTGAAGCTTGCCCAGATCAAAGCTGAGGCCACTCGCCTGGTCCATCAAACCGTCAATGCGATGGAGCGAACCGGAGAGTTGGCCCACGGAAGAGAAATCCAGACGCTGAAGATTGCGCGCCATGTTCTGCAGCATGGTTGCCTGGTTCTGCAGCGACTGGATCTGGTTGTTGATCTGCTCCAGCGCGCGCGCCGCCGTCAGCACGTTCTGCGCATAATTGGATGGATCGAACACGATAAGGGCGTAGGCCGGCTGCACATAGTCGGCCATTGGCTTGGCGATCAGGGAAACGGTGATCAGGCTGGTGAAAAGACGGCGTCCAATCATGAGGATTGCTCCATGTCTGGTTGAGGGAATTGCTGGAGAAGCTCGGCAGCCCAATCGAGGCCGCGCGCGCTCAGAAAGCGGGAGGCAAAGCTGTCTTGCCCGTCTTCGGACAGGATTTTGTCGATCAGGGTCTGCGTCGCCGGATCGGAAGCGCCGCAAAGCGCAAGAGTGATGGGGCCAAGCCCGAGGTCGAAGAGACGGTTTCCGCTACGTGACTGAAGATAGTAGTGGCGCTTCGGCGTGGCGCGGGCGATCAATTCGATCTGCCGCTCGTTCAAGCCGAAGCGCTCGTAGGCTGCCCGCGCTTGCGGTTCCACAGCACGATCATTGGGAAGGAAAATGCGCTGGGGGCAGCTCTCGATGATCGCCGGCGCGATTGAAGAGCCCGCGATATCAGCCAGCGATTGCGTAGCGAAGATCACCGAGACATTCCGCTTTCGGAGCACCTTCAGCCATTCGCGGATACGGGCGGCAAAGAGCGGATTGTCGAGATAGACCCAAGCCTCGTCGAGCATCAGCAGCGTCGGCCGTCCATCGAACCGCTCTTCAAGACGATGGAACACGTAAGTGAGCACAGGCAGCACAGCGCCTTGGCTCTGCATCAGCTCTTCCGTCTCGAAACACTGCACATTCGATAAGGCCAGCCGATCATCATCGGCGTCGAGCAGGCGGCCGAAAGGACCGTCGAGTGTGTAGGGCATCAACGCGGACTTCAGCCCGTTGGACTGAAGCAGGACCGAAAGGCCGGTCAGCGTGCGTTCCTGCGCCGGCGCGGTGGCAAGGCTGGTGAGTGCCGACCAGATTGCCTCCTTCACCTCCGGCGTGACGGTGACATTCTCATGGGCAATGAGGCCGGCAATCCACTCGGCTGCCCAACTGCGGGCAGCCTGGTCGCCGATCTTGCGCAGGGGCTGGAAGGCGAGCGCACCGTCAGCACCCAGCGCGTGGTGTTCTCCACCCGTGGCAAGGACTGCCGCGCGCGCCGAATTGCCTTTGTCGAAGACATAGACCTGCGCGCCGGCATAGCGCCGGAACTGCAGTGCAATCAGGGCAAGCAGCACCGATTTGCCGGCGCCGGTCGGGCCAACGATCAGCATGTGGCCGACATCGTCGACATGGGTGGATAGCCGGAATGGTGTCGACCCGTTGGTCTCTGCGAACAGAAGTGGCGAGGCCTCTCGCTGGGTGACCTTGGCGAGATGCTCGTTCGCCGTAGGACCTGCCCAGACCGACGACAACGGCATGAGATGCGCAAGGTTCAATGTGTGAACGAGCGGCTGGCGAACATTGGCATAGATATGACCAGGCAGCGAGCCGAGCCACGCCTCGACCGCATTGACGCTTTCGCGGATGGTGGTGAAGCCGAGCCCATTGATGATGCGCTCGACCGCGCGCAGTTTCTCCGCGGCGGCTTGATGGTCCTCATCCCACACTGTCACCGTTGTGGTGAGATAACCGAAGCCGACATGGTCGCCGCCCAACGCCTGAAGGGCTGCGTCGGCATCGAGCGCCTTGTTGTCGGCATCGCTGTCGACCAGCGGGACAGGTTCGTTGGTCACGACCTCGCGCAGGATGGCCGCGATCGATTTGCGCTTGGCAAACCACTGGCGGCGCAACCGTGTCAGCGTCTTCGTGGCTTCCGTCTTGTCGAGCGGGATGAAGCGCGTCACCCAGCGATAGGCGAAATCCTGATGATTCAACGCGTCGAGAATTCCGGGCCGGGTGAGATTCGGGAATCCGAGGACGGTAAGGGTGCGAAGATGGTGTTCGCCGAGCATCGGCTCCAAGCCGCCGGTAAGCGGCGCGTCGACCAGGAAGCCGTCGAGATACATCGGCGTTTCCGGGACAGCGAGTGGATGGCGGCGGGTCGAGATTGTGCCGTGCAGGTAAGTCAGGGTCTCGGCATCGTCGAGCACGCGCACCTCGGGCATGAAACCGGACAAAAGATCGAGGACCCGGTCGGTCTCGTCGCGAAACCGCGCCAGCTCCTGGGGCCAGTCTCTCCCGCCGCCAGATTGGTGTGCGTCAACGAGCGCGCTTTCAGCCCTCGCCCGTGCGTCCGGGGGCGGCATGAACAGCAAAGTCAGGTGATAGCGGCTCTCGTAATGCGCGACCTTGCCCTCGAAGGCCGCGCGTCGTTCTTCATCGACCAGCCAAGACGCGGCGTCGGGAAAGGTTGAGTTAGGATAGCCGAGCGCCTCTATGCGCTCGGCTTCGAAGAACAATGCCCAGCCGGAGCCGAGCCTTCTCAACGCGTTGTTTGCCCGGGCGCAGATCCCGACAAGTTCTGCTTCCGTCGCGCTTTCGAGATCGGGCCCGCGGAACCGTAAGGTCCGCTGAAAGCTGCCGTCCTTATTGAGCACGATGCTGGGCGCGACGAGCGCTGCCCAGGGCAGATGGTCGGCAAGTTTGTCGGCTTTGCTGCGGTATTCTGACAGGTTCAGCATGCCAACCATCCCTTCAGACGAAGGTGACGAACGAGCACGCTGGCGAAGTCTGGATCGCGTCTTGTGGCAAAGACCGCCAGCGTGTGGCCGGCAATCCACAGCACCAGCCCGGCGATCCACTGCTGCAAACCGAGGCCGATAGCTGCGGCCACCGTGCCGTTGAGGATCGCCACCGCTCGCGGTGCACCGCCCAGCAGGATGGCTTCGGTCAATGCCCGGTGAACGGGAACCGCGAAGCCCTCAATATGCTGCTCTCCAGCGACCATCAGACGAGTGCTCCGCCGCCAAAGGAGAAGAAGGAGAGAAAGAAGCTCGATGCCGCGAAGGCGATCGACAGCCCGAAGACGATCTGGATCAGCCGGCGGAAACCGCCTGCGGTGTCACCGAAGGCAAGGGTTAAGCCCGTGGTGATGATGATGATCACGGCGATAATCTTGGCGACCGGTCCCTGTACAGACTCCAGGATCTGCTGCAGCGGCTGTTCCCAAGGCATGCCGGAGCCTGCTGCACGGGCTGAGACCGTGAGAACAAGCACGAGCGCGGTGGACGAAAGAAAGCGAAGCTTCTTGCACATGAATTGGCCTTTCAAAACTGCTGAAGTTGCGGGAGCGTCAGTTGGGCGACGGCGTAATCGCCGCTGCCGTCGAGACCGGTGACCTCGGCGATGGCGTCAATGCGGCGCGAGGATCCGCGCCCGGCGATGAAGACAATCAGATCGATGGCATCGGCGATCAGACGGCGTGGTACAGTGACGACTGCTTCCTGCGCGAGTTGCTCGATCCGGTAGAGGGCGGAGCGCGCCGAATTGGCGTGAACCGTGGCGATGCCGCCGGGGTGGCCAGTGTTCCATGCCTTCAGCATATCGAGGGCTTCCGCACCCCGGACTTCGCCGACGACGATGCGGTCGGGCCTGAGCCGCAGCGTCGAGCGTACGAGATCGGCAAGCGTCACCGAGCCCCGTCTTGTCCTGAGTGCAACGCAGTCCTTGGCAGCGCACTGCAGCTCGCGTGTGTCTTCGATCAAGATCACCCGCTCGTCGCATTCCGCGACTTCGACCAGCAGCGCATTGGCGAGCGTGGTTTTGCCCGACGACGTGCCGCCTGCGACCAATATGTTGCGCCGCTCGCGCACGGCCTTCCTCAGCGCATCGGCCTGCAGCGGCAGCATGATTTGGTCGGCGACATAGTTGGCCAACGTGTAGAGTTTTGCGGCCGGTTTACGGATGGCGAAGCATGGCGCCAGAACGACTGGCGGCAACAGCCCCTCGAAGCGCTCGCCCGAGGGCAGTTCGGCGCTGACGATCGGACTACCCGCATGCGCCTCGGCACGCACATGGGAAGCGACCAGGCGGACGATGCGTTCCGCCTCGGATGGGTGCATATGCACGCCGGTACCGACCCGACCTTCTCCCAGCCGGTCGAGCCGCAGCGCACCGTCGGGATTGACCATCACCTCGACAACAGATGAATCGGCAAGGGCCTCAGCGATTGCCGGGCCCATGGCGGTGCGCAACATGGCACGATGGCGATGGTCGACCTCCGGATGAGAACTCATCCTTCCCCTCCCCCGCCATTATCCGTCCCAAGCGACCGTTTGCCGGAGGCGATCTGGCGGCCCACTTGCTCGACGAATTTGTCGAAGCGCTCCTGGGCAATCGCCTGCGTCGCCCGGTCCGGGACTGGTGTGTGAGCATGAAGCGTGAGGGAAAAGCGAATGAAGAGCGCCAGGCTCTCTAGGATCATCTCGACGTCGCGTCTGAGATGACCGAGGTCACGGGAAAGACGGTCGAGCCTTACGCCGTAGCGCCGGTCGAGCTCGTTCTCGCCACGCCGCTCGATAAAGGCCTCGACTGCCTTCGCCACGATCGCTGATTTGGTCGTCGATGGATCGCGGCTGAGGTCGTCCAGTTTCTTGCTCAGGTCGGGTTCGAGCAGAAATTGATGACGAATGCGCTGAGGGCTCATGTGGTTCGTTCCAACTGTCCCAGCGCTGTTGCGCGGGCGGGAACGAGCATCGGCGACTTCCTCGAAATTGCTTATGGCCGTTATCTACGCTGATTTGCGCTCTGCCTTCGGCAGCTTCTTTCAGAAGCCGGGCACGATGTCCTTGTTGTCGCCCGTTCCCTCGTTGATGCCATAAGCGCGTGCGGCAGTGGAAATTCGGTCCATCACGCGCCTGTCGGCAACTGCCTCGCTATCATCGTCCGCGGGCTTGAGCAGGTCGTCCCGGTCGGGCTCCAGAGTGACGGCTGTATGCTCTTCAGGCAGACCCGGATGTCGCTGTTGCTGGACACCTCCTTCATCTTCAATTGCCTCGCCCGCACTTTCGCCGCCGACAGCAAGACGGCGGTCAACGCCCCGCACCTGCCCGATCCAACAGTCCGGACGCGGTACTGGCCGATCCGCGTAAGCGACGCCGTCGCGCAATACCGGCGCAGAAAGCACGCGCTCGGTGAAATTTCGATCCTGGTAGTAGCGCAGCTTCTTCGCCCGGATCGGCGGCAGCCCTGAAACCAACACCAGTTCATCGGCTTGCGGCAACTGCATCACCTCGCCCGGTGTCAATAGTGGGCGGGCGGTTTCCTGGCGGCTAACCATCACGTGCGACAGCCAGGGCGCCAAGCGATGGCCGGCATAGTTGCGCATGGACCTCAGCTCCGTCGCCGTGCCGAGCGCGTCCGAAATGCGTTTGGCCGTGCGCTCGTCATTGGAGGAAAAGGCAATCCGCACATGACAGTTGTCGAGAATGGCATTGTTGTCCCCATACGCCTTGGAGATCTGGTTCAAGGATTGCGCGATCAGATATGCACGGATGCCATAGCCGGCCATGAAGGCGAGCGCGGTTTCGAAGAAATCAAGGCGACCGAGCGCCGGGAATTCGTCCAGCATCATGAGCAGTTGATGGTTCCTCCTCTTCTTAGGATCCCCCTCCAGCCGCTCCGTCAGACGCCTGCCGATCTGATTGAGCACAAGTCGCACCAGCGGCTTCGTGCGCGAGATGTCCGATGGCGGCACGACCAGATAGAGTGACATCGGTCGCTCAGCATCCAGGAGGTCGGCAATGCGCCAGTCGCAGGCTGATGTCGCTGCCGCCACCGTAGGATCGCGATAGAGGCCGAGAAACGACATGGCGGTCGAAAGAACGCCTGAACGCTCGTTCTCCGACTTGTTCAACACCTCGCGAGCTGCCGAGGCCACGACAGGATGGACCTGGGGCTTATCCGCCGCGCCGAGATGGTTGGTCGTCATCATCCGCCGTAATGTCGCGGCAAACGAGCGTTGCGGGTCCGACAGGAAGGTGGCGACGCGAGCGAGCGTCTTTTCCTCTTCGGCGTAAAGCACGTGCAAAATGGCGCCGACCAAGAGTGAGTGACTGGTTTTCTCCCAGTGGTTCCGCCGGTCCAGCGCGCCTTCCGGATCTACCAGGATGTCGGCGATGTTCTGGACGTCGCGGACCTCGTCTGGACCTTTTCGTACCTCCAGCAGCGGGTTATAGCGCGCCGACCTCGGATCGGTCGGATTGAACAGGAGACAGTAGGAGAACTTCGAGCGCCAGCCGGAGGTCAACTGCCAGTTCTCGCCTTTGATATCGTGAATGACGGCCGAGCCGGTCCAGGACAGAAGAGTTGGAACAACCAGTCCGATGCCCTTGCCTGATCGTGTTGGGGCAAAGGCCATGACGTGCTCGGGCCCGTCATGGCGCAGATAGCGATCCTTCAGCTTGCCTAGGAAAACGCCGGCCGGCCGAAACAGCCCTGCCGTCTCGATCTCGTGAGTCGCGGCCCACCTTGACGACCCATATGTGGTGACCGACCCGAGCTGTCGCGCGCGCCAGAGCGAGCCGGCGATCGCGGCGGCACAGCCCACGAACCCACTGGCGCCGGCCAGCGCACCGGCCTTATCGAAGACCTCGGGCGCATAAGCGTCGAAGTGGAACCACCATTCGAACAGTTTCCACGGCTTGTAGATCTGCCAGCCAGCCGCGACTAACCATGGCGCGCCGAGTGGCGGTTGATGGCCGAGCATGTGGGCGCACCACTGCGTGGCCGCCCATACGCCGAGTATCACGATTGCGAACACGACGGCGATCTGCCCAATCAGCAACTTCGTAGGCGTCATTGGCTTGCTCCGCAGTTCTGGACATGCGGGGCCAAGCATCGCGCGGCGCGATGTGAACTGAAATGCACACTACGCACGACCAGGTGCGATGAGGGAATGGGCAGGATCGCTCAGACTGGAAACTTTCGGTGGAGCAATAGAGATATGTCCACTTGGCCGCGGACCTGATCTGCGTCTCGTCGACATCCAAGTGCCGGTGATGCTTGGAAGTGTATTTTCGATGGACGCATGCCACCTATGAGCGCGTCACAATCATTCGACGGTGACCGATTTTGCGAGATTGCGCGGCTGGTCGACATCTTTGCCCATGGAGACCGCCGTATGATAGGCAAGAAGCTGTATCGGCAGCGAGAAGATCATCGGCGCGATAATCTCGTCGACGGCCGGCAGCACGATCGTATGCATCGTGTCGAGTTTCGACGCAGCGGCCCCATTTTCATCGGTGATGAGGATAATCCGCCCTCCACGGGCGGCCGCTTCCTCCATATTGGAGACGGTCTTGTTGAAAAAACGATCATGTGGCGCGATGACGATCACTGGCATGTTCTCGTCTATCAATGCGATCGGACCATGCTTCAATTCGCCAGCCGCATAGCCCTCAGCATGGATGTAGGAAATCTCCTTGAGCTTCAGCGCACCTTCCATCGCCAGTGGGAAACTGGTGCCGCGGCCAAGATACAGGACACCATGACACTTTGACAGTTCGCGCGACAGGAGCTCGATATCTGGCTGGATGCTGTTCAGTACCCGGCCCATGACGCCCGGCATTTCGGCAAGGCTCCGGACGAGCGCCTTCACCTCATATTCAGTTAGCGTTCCACGGTCCTTGGCAGCGCCGATGGCGAGTGTGGCCAGAACCGCAAGCTGGCACGTGAAAGCCTTCGTGGAGGCGACGCCGATCTCCGGGCCGGCAAGGATCGGGAAGATCGCGTCGGCCTCCCGAGCGATGGTCGATTCGCGGGCATTGACGACAGCGCCGGTTTTCAGCCCACGCCCCTTGCAGTACCTCAGGGAGGCGAGCGTATCGGCGGTTTCGCCGGATTGCGAAATGAAAAGAGCCGCCGATTCCGGCGGCAACGGGATCTCCCGGTAGCGGAATTCGGACGCAACGTCGATTTCGACCGGCAGGCGCGCATAGCGCTCGAACCAGTATTTTGCGATCAGTCCGGCCAGATAGGCGGTGCCGCAAGCCGAGATCGCCAGGCTCGGGATGCTGGCGAAATCTATGCTAGAAACCGTATCGACGCGATTCCCTTCGAAGTTGATGTAATGACCGAGCGCACGGGCGATGACCTCGGGCTGCTCGTAAATTTCCTTCTCCATGAAGTGGCGACGGTTGCCCTTATTGGCCAGGTATGCCCCGGCCGTGGAAGTCTGGCGCGGACGCTCGACGGGATGGCCATCGAAATCGAAGATATCGGCGCCTGCCTTGCCGATAACGGCCCAGTCGCCGTCGACGAGATATGTGATTGCATTTGTGAAGGGAGCTAGCGCCATGGCGTCAGAGCCCAGGAACATCTCGCCGTCGCCGTGACCGATCGCCAGCGGTGGTCCATTGCGCGCCACCATGATGGTCGACGGATCATCCTCGAAGAGAATGGCAAGCGCGTAGGCGCCCCTGACGCGCTTCAGCATGGCGTGCATTGCCTTACCCCGCCCCATGCCCTCCCGGCGGTGTCTTGCCAAGAGATGCACGACGACCTCGGTGTCGGTGTCGGTCTGGAACTCGGCGCCCGCAGCCGCCAGTTCGTCCTTCAACTCGGCGAAATTCTCGATAATGCCGTTGTGAACGACGGCCACACCGTCCATAAAGTGCGGGTGCGCGTTGCGCTCAGTCGGTGCCCCATGCGTTGCCCAGCGCGTGTGTGCGATGCCGATGGTGCCACTCAGCGGCTCTTCCTTCAACTTCTTCTCGAGATTGATGAGCTTGCCCTTGGCGCGCCGGCAGTGCAACGAGCCCTCGGTGATGGTGGCAACGCCGGCTGAGTCATATCCTCGATATTCGAGACGCTTCAAAGCGTCGACCAACCGATCCGACACCGGCTGATGCCCAACGATGCCAACAATCCCGCACATGATCGTCTCCGAATTCTTCCCGGTAGCCTCAGCCGACCCGAAGGGCACCGCCCGGCGCTGAGCCTCCTAGTAGAATTCGGTAAAACAGGTAAAATCGATTGTTGGGATGGCTGCCATCCAGCCAGTGGATAGAAGAGGACGTGTTTGACCAGTGAGAAACGGTATGCGCGGTGCCGGCTTGCGTCCACCAACCGCCAGTTGGGACGAGTTTCCGTAGTCGGCTGAGGCGTAACGATCATCGCAATGTCCGCTTTTTACATGCTGTTGACTCGCCCAGTTAACGGCCCTTAGATCCATTGACTGCTACAATGCTTAGGGGTTTTCAAAATGCCGTTCAAACGGGCCGGTCTATACCCTGCCGATCTCGATCTATGCCAACGGGTATTCGACCAGATATGCAGTGACGAGCATATCGCCCGCTCATCGTTGGAGGCCGACCACCTCGCCCTGGATATTATGGTCGCGTTGGAAGAAGAGGCTGACGCGGATGAGGCTGAGCTGCTTGAACTCATCAGATTGAAGCGGCGGGCTACTCGTCATCTCGGAAACCCTGCAGAGAGGCATGGCGGACGTCTTCGTCGCCGCTGAGGGATGCAGTCACCCGGACCTTCCCTTTGCATGTTCGACTGCCTTGCTGGCCGCCTTGGCAACTCCTGCATGTTTGCTCACGCGCACTGTCGGCCGTCTGGAACTTGCGCCAAACTCATCAGTTCTGGACAATGCCAAACAGCGCGTTGCTACGATCCTGACTTCCATCGGCATACTGACATCCCGGCCGGCGGCTCGACGCCCCTCAAGGGGTGGCCTGGAAGCGTCGCAGCCGGCGCAGCGCGGCGGCCAACCTTGACTGCGTCTCGACACGAGGTCGGCGCTTCACCGGAAACGACGCAAGGGCAGCGACAAGCACATGCGCAGGAGCCTGCCGCGGCAGTCACCTGAACCAGCAAGCGGCCCCGGGTGTCCTTCCGCTTTCATCCGGGCTTCGCCGTCAACCCAAAGCGAACAACTAATGTGCTACAAAAACCGGGATGTCTGCCTGAGATCCGCCTGGACTTTCGCAGTTGCGCTAAATGCGGGCTTCTCTTCTATTGTCAGCGAGATCTGGCGAGGGTTCAACGCCGTTGCGCTGCAGATCGCAGACGATCGTTCCTTAGCGCTGTCCATTGCGCTAGGCACGGTCAGGGATGCCGATCACATGCGGCGCTTTCGGCGCTCGAACCCGGGCCGCAGGAACAGTCCGCAACGGTGTGTCCCCGCTCACCGGCATAGCGAGCCTGTCCGGCAGGCGCGAGCCCGGGTTGCCATCCTTGGCGGAGTCTGTGTGGCCCCAGCGATGACATCTGATTCGGCCCCCTGCACATCCATCCAGATGAAATCGATCTTGCTCAGGTTGGCTTCGCTGCACCAGTCGTCAAGCCTTCGAGTTTCAACCGATATGGGGTGATCGAACCTAACCCAATCATGTTCGAAAAGATGATTCTTGGGTCGGCGTATCGAGCCAGATCGGTCCCATTCCTTCGCACTTCCGTCTCCGTTGCTTGGATGGAAATCAATACTGCCATTCCGGCTACTGATCGCGATCTCGAAAAGCCTCACCTTGTCTAGGTAGAGATCCATGTACTTCTTAAAGCGGGCAGCCGCTCGAGGGTCGGGCTCAAAGCAGTAGAGCTGAGCCCTTGGGCAAAGCCTGAGAAAACGTCGCGTATCGGTTCCGTCATTGCAGCCGATGTCCAGGATGACGGGATTGGGCTTTTGAAGGAGTGAAACAATCTGCCGACGTAACTTCAACGAAGACACCGGTTCGCGCACACACTCCAGAAGCTCTTGCCAGAGCCGCTGCATGGAGATTGGAAAGGTCTCCCTGGAAGGCCGAAATATTTCCATTGAACTCGTCCTCAGCGCCTTGAATGCAGCCGTGCCGCCTTATGGGAGTGTAGGTCACCCGGAACTTAGGGCTGGCACCGGGCAACTTGGATTGCTTTCGATTGGTCCTGCGGCGTCGGCCGGGTTCACAAGTCTTCCTGAAGAAGGGGAGGGCGCACTCCTTAGTAGACCCGTTTCCGCCGACCGACGTTTTCACATCCGCTATTATCCATAATTGGTAAAATCGATTGTGTTGATGGAACGCATGCGCGCGATGCATACATACCTGCCAGGCGCCTGTGACAGGCTGAACGAGGACGATGCTTCGGCGGGTCACCGTCCCCTCCGAGACTTTTCACCATCATATGGGGGTTGACGCTTCCCGCGGTTCACCAGGAAACGAAGGTCCGCAGCGCCCATCGGCTCTCGGCGGCGTGCCACAAGTCGCTGGGTTCGACCTACGCGGCGACTGCGTCAAGATCAGCCCGACCCAAAGCGTCACCCATCCGAGGGCTACATCTCGCGGCACGCCGAACTGCTGGGCAGCAGGGCATCCGCACTCAGCATGCCGCCGGACGACTATTTCAACGACGCGCTTGCGACCGCGTTCGCGCGGATGGCAGCGCCGCTCCAAGTTCAACAACAACGTGCCCGTATGCTCGACGCAAACATGTCATCTGAAGCGCTCGGCTGTTCCTCAAAGCCCGTGATCGTCTGCGCGCCGGCAGCCGATCGACCTGCCCCGATGCGCAATGGCCAATCTTGCGGGTGCGGCGATGGTTGAGGCCCGCATAGCCTGAACGCGAGCCTACGATTGCGCTGCCGCATTGGCGACCACAAAGACGGCATAGAGCGACTGTCGCGCCGTTATGAACAGGCGATTGCGCTTGGGGCCGCCGAAGGTGAGGTTGGCGACCGTCTCGGGGATGCGGATCTTGCCGATCAGCGTGCCGTCGGGATCGAAGCAATGGACGCCGTCGCCGGCCCCTGCCCAGACGCGGCCGGCCGTGTCAACCCTGAACCCGTCGAATAGGCCAGCCGTGCATGTCGCAAAAACGCCGAGCTCGCGCAGACTGCTGCCCTCGACGGCGAACTTGCGGATGTGCCGTGGCCCATCCTTCTCATGCGTAACGCCGGTGTCGCCCACATAGAGCATCGTCTCGTCCGCCGAGAAGGCAAGCCCGTTGGGTTTCGCCATGATCGAGACGACGCACACCACCTCACCCGTTGTGGGATCAGTGCGGTAGACATGGCAGCCCTCGATCTCCTGCTCGGCGCGGTCGCCCTCATAGTCCGTGGCGATGCCGTACGATGGATCGGAAAACCAGATGGTGCCGTCCGAGCGAACCACAACGTCGTTCGGTGAGTTCAACCGCTTGCCTTCGAAGCGATCGGCGATCACCGTGATCGAGCCGTCGTGCTCGGTGCGCGTGACGCGCCGCGCCCGATGCTCGCAGGTAACCAGCCGCCCCTGCGTGTCGACTGTGTTCCCGTTGGCGTTGTTGGACGGCGCGCGGAAGATCGAGACCACGCCATTGGTGTCGTCATAGCGCATAATCCGATCGTTCGGGATGTCCGAGAACACCAAGTAGCGGCCGGCGGCAAACCAGGCCGGACCCTCGAGCCAGCGGCCACCCGTCCACAGCCGCTCGACCGCCGCATGGCCGACGAACCGGCGCTCGAAACGCTCGTCCAGAACTTCGAATCCGGCGCCTTCAATATCTCCGAACATGGCTGCTTCTCCATGACATCAGCTTATCGATAGCCGTCGTTTGAAGACGACTCGCGCTGCTATGCGTCCATCCGCAATTAGTATGCCGGTTGCGGGCAGAGCTTAGCAGCGGTACGGTCGTGGTCAGCGTTGACTCTTACTTATTTTCTCCACTGACCCGCGCTCATGCTGATTTTGTTGCGCGTCGTCTGGCGCGAAAGATTTTCGGCTTTCGGAGAGACTCATCGGCTCAATTGTGGCGATCGTTACGACTGCGGCAGCGTCAGCGGCGAGGTCCGGAACAGGGCGGATCCCGGTCTCGAAGCGCCGCCGCGTGCGGGTGCGTGAGTACCTGCTCTGAGTCATGTAGTGACTGCCCAGGGTTTCCCATTGAGATCCACCAGCGATCCCGGGATGTCGTTCTGATTCGATGGCCCACGGCCGCGGCGACCGAATGTAATTGCCCCGCGTCGACCATCGGCTATCGCAGGGTGTCGCGCCTGCTCACAGCAGGCGGATGTTGCGACGGAAGCGTTGTCGGTGATGACGATGGACGGCTCCGGTCATGACTTCGCTCTTGGACATTTGAGGACGGTCGGCCGACCGTCTTTCATCTCCTCTTCGTTTACCCTTCGCGCTCGGCACGCCTCGACCATGTCCTCTCGACAGAGCATCGTTCGGTCACTTCCGCACAAGATTCCGTGCAGCCATGTCACGAAACGCTCGGCCCGCTCCTCTGTCGGCCAATAATCCATGAAATCCCCTCCCCGCGCATGATCCCGGACACCTCCTTGCCGATGTGCCGATCGAGCACTGGCCGCCATGGCACGAGCGTGAACTCGCGCGACTTCTCGATGACGGCGTATTGGCCGCTGGCAAGCTCGACCGATCGGCGCAGCGTGCCTTCTACCCGAACCCCAGGCTTCGCTTCGGAATACGACAGTCCAAGTTCGTCCGACAGCTGACCGGCAACACGGTTCAGCTCGCGGTGGCGCAGGATGGAAAGCATATTCGAGCGGAAAACGATCCTACCCTGGTCTTCATGCGCCAAGCCTTGCACGATGAGCCATTGCCGCCGGCGGACCTGCACCTCACGCACCTCACGGCCGAAGCCCGAGTTGCGCAACCCCTCTGGTTCATCGGAAACCAACTCCCGGTCGATCCATGTGGCGCCGTCGAAGCCGACTTGGCGTTCCAGCGACAAAAAGGAGAGCTTCTCGACTGTCACAGGCTCCGCCCTGGCCCGCAGCCGCTCGTATTCCGATGCGCGATCGAGATGATCCGGCGCGATGATCCACGTGCCGTCCGGCTCGCGCTCGACAGCCCGGGTGGCGCGCCGGATCGCCTCCAGCCGGCGCACATGCGTTTCGGCAAAGCTTTCGGTGGCCGACGGATCATGCCTCAGGTGGATATCGACGTTGTAACGGCCGCCATGTGCGGCGGCGATCTCGGCGGTCGTCCGATCAACCTGCCTGGGCTCGGTGTTCCGCGGTGTGACCCGGACGATGCAGCTATCAGGCGTCGGTTCGGTGCCTTCGCCTTTGCCGATGTCGATGTAGTGGGTTCTTCCATCCACCCCGTCGATGATGAGGTAATGACGGTCGTTGATCTCGTCGGCCAGCCCGCGCCCGACAACGCAGCCGACGATACGCTGGGCCTGCTCACCGGATCGATCGTGGATCACCCAATCGGCGGCACTGCGGGCGAGCCCTTTGCCTGTGAGCTCGCGGTGCATGGTCTTGATGATGTCACCGCGCTCGCCGATGCCGCGCAATGTGGCTTCGAGCTGGCCATCGAGGCGCCAGCGACCCGACCCGACCTCTTCTGCCAAGCCCATCCGCTCGAGCTTGCGCAGCCGGCCCTGGTGCAGCGTCTGACGAAAGGCCTCGGGCCCGTCCGTCGAAACAAGTCCGTCATCGTCGCGCATGCGCAGCAGCTGCCGGTCGATGCTGGTGAAGCGTTCCTGCTCCATTTCCTGGCGCAGGCGGTGCTCGATCTCGTGGTCGGTGCGCGGACCGAGATCGAGGCTGACCAGCTCGGCCGCGCGCTCGCGGATGCCCCTCGAGATGTATTCCCGCGCTATGACGAGGTTCTCGCCGCGATCGTCCTTGCCACGCACGATGATGTGGGTGTGCGGATAGCCGGTATTGAAATGATCCACGGCAACCCAATCAAGCCTCGTGCCGAGGTCCTCCTCCATCTGCGCCATGAGCCGACGGGTCAGCGGCTTGAGGTCGTCATACTCGATGCCGTCTTCTGGCGCGACGATGAAGCGGAACTGATGCCGGTCGCCGTCTGCGCGATCGACAAACGCCTTACCGTCGACGCGGTCGCTATCGGCACCGTACAGCTCGCCAGGCGCACCTTCCCTGGTGACACCGTCGCGCTGGATGTAGCGCAGATGCGCACGCGCTCCGTCCGCGCCCTTGCCGGCCAGTTTTACGATCCGGGCCTTGACGACGACGCGACGCTGACGGAAGGCAGCATAACGATCGCGCGATTTCAGCAGCGCGGCGGCCGCTCCGCCGCGCCCTGCCCGGCTGCCGTTAAAGCGGCCGCCGCGCTGGGGCCGGCTGCCGGCTCTGTTGATCGCCGCCTGGACTTGGCTGGCGAAGCGTTTGCCTGCCGTCGAGCCGCGCGAGCCTATTCTGCCGAGCTTCGGCCTGAATTCGTCATCCTGCATCGTGGCCTCCCAGAAATTTCAAGCAGAGTCAGATACTTGCGTGTCCCACACTCCCGGCTCTGCCAGCAGCCTCCGGGAAAAACGATGTGCAGACAAAGACTTCGCCGCCTCCTGGAGGCATTGCCTTTATCTTGCCTTACGCCGCCCTTCCGCTTTCCGGCTTCCGCACCCGCTCTTTCCCGCCCCGCAAAACCGCGCCCCCGCTCGCCGAGTCACCCGCCATTCGGCTCGTTCGTCCGAGCGCGATTGACGCGCAGCGGCACAAAGAGATCGCCTTTCGCTTCGCCGGCGCGAACGCCGTTACGAAGGAAGAAGAGCGAGCGGCCAGAGGGAGCGTTTTGGCTGTTTGGCGCCTTGGAGTCCCCTTCGAATTCATCAATGTCGTCCGCCGAAATCCCCTTCCCCCTGAGCTGTTTGAGATAGGCAACTGTCTCCTTCGGCAGCGGCTTCCCACGCTTCAAATGCGATTCGTAGCGCTCGGGTCCTGCGTTGTAGGCGGCAAACAGGCCGGGGAATCCGAAGCGGTCAAACATGGCGCTGAGATAGGCGGTTCCGGCGAGAATATTGTCACGCGGATCGTGCGGATCGGCTCCCAGACCGTATTCGGCACGCATGTCCTGATACGTTTCCGGCATCACCTGCATGAGGCCCATTGCGCCCGCGCGTGAGGTAATTGGGCGGCCGTCGAGCATGGTCTTGCCGCCGCTTTCGGCATCCATGACGGCGTAAATCCAGGCCTGAGGAATACGGAAGCGTCTGCTTGCTTCGCCTGTGAACTCGTGCCACCTTTGAAGGTGCGGAATTTGGGAGATGGCGACCGGCTCAGCGCCGGTCGAGGCGGAACAGGCGCATGGCGCAAAGGCGATCATGCCGAACATCAGCAGGGTCACTCGGTCCATAGCGGCACGAGCCTCCCGATGACATTTGCGCGCGGCACCGGCCCGAAATAGCGGCTGTCGAATGACCGAATATCGTCGCTGCCGAGCAGGAAGATTTCGTTGTCGGGGAGTGTCCGGCACCCGTTCCACCGTGGCAGCGGGCGGCCTCTGGTATCCTTCGCCAGCCGTCGCGCGACGATCTCGCCGTCGATGATGACCGCGTCATTGAAGGTGCAGACATGGTCGTTCGGCAGCGCGGCAAGACGTTTTACGAGCGGCACGTTGCGGGGCAGATAGCCGCGTTCGGCGGCGAGTTCGGCGAGCGATTCTGGCGGGCGGACGAGCACCAGATCACCCCGAGCCGGTGCTGCAAACCCGAGGCCATAGAGGCCGACGGGCGCGCTGGCCGAGGCGTTCCAGACCAGCCAGGGCCTTGGTTTGACGGTGCCGGCGAAGCCGATCAGGGTCAGTCCAATCACGGCAGCGCCGATGGTTTTGCGTGCCTGGAGGCGCCGCAGGCGGCTGCCGATCAGACGGATGGGAGGGCGCCGGCTCATGAGCGGCCTCCCTGGCCGGCTTGGCCGGAACCGGCCTCACCATCCTCGTTACCGGCGTGCTGCGGGTGCCCTTTCGACCATCCGTCGAGTTCGTCGATGTGGTAGCGGACATAGCGGCCGTGCTTGCGGAATTTCGGGCCGCCGCCCTTGAGCCGCATCTTTTCCAGCGTGCGCTGGGAGAGCCCGATATAGAAGGCAGCTTGGGCCGTGCTGAGAAAGGGACTGCCCTTTTTGGCGCGGGCCGCGCGTTCGTTTTCGTCGTCCATGGTGATCCTCGTTTCGCTTCGGACAAGCGAGGGCGAGGATGGGCGAGCGAGATCGCCTCCGGGACGGGCGAAGAGTCCGGGGAGAGTTTTCGCCGCCTTTTCGGGCGGGCGCCTGGGAATGAGCCCCGCGCCGGATGGGGCGCGAGGCTCGGGTCGGCCGATCAGTCGGCCGGGTTCCAGATGATGGCGTAGGTGTCGTCATCGTCCTGGCCGGCGGCGCGGCCGAGATTGGCGTAAAGCTTGCGCGGTCCGAACTCCGGCGCTGCAATCGACAGGCTCACATAATCCTTGCCGGAAGTCTCGCCGGTGCGGATCCAGCCGGCGCCAACTTCGACCCCCTGCGTCAGCACCCGGAAGTCGGGATGGTTGTCGGCGCTCTTGGCCTGGTTGGGGACGATGTCGATGTCGGCGCGGACGCTGAGCGTCTTGAGCTGGCCCTTGTAGGCGCCGTTTTCCTGCTTGTTGACGTAACCGATCGCGGTCATTTGAAGTCTCCTTTTGCTGTCGCCGGGGACCATCCCCTGCGATGGCGGACCGTAATGGGCGCGTCCGGACCGCCTGAACCCGACAGGGCCGAAGCGATAGCGGAGGACCCGAGCGGGCAGCTTTTTTGAAGCGAAGCGGCGCGAGGAAGCCGCCGCAGGCGGCGGGGAAAAAAGCTGATCGGCGAGGGTTTCGGGCGGCCGGATCCGCCCATAGGTCGACAAGCCAGCCGCAGGGGAATGGTCCTTGAAGAGAGCAGGAGATCGTGGGAAACGCGGTCGCTACAGCCGGGCAGGAGGGGCGGGAAATGACAAGGCCTGCGGCTGATAAGGTGCCACGCCGATCGAGATCGTGACCGCAGGTTGGGCGCAGAGCAGGCATCGGGCGGACGGACCGATCCATGGGGATCAGGAGTTTGCCGGCCTGGATTTTGCTGCGCGATGCGGGGCAAAGGAAGCTCGAACATGCAGCCACTGCGACCAGGGTACAGTGCGCCGAACGGCGGCTGCCGAGAAGCCGCCGCCGGCCGTGACAGGCTATTCGCAGACGAACAGCGACCTGACCCGTGCCCATTGATCGGCGGTGCGGAAGCCGCCTCGATCAGTGTAGCTTTCGACCGGGAATTTCATCCAGCGCGGCAGCCAGGTCTCGACCTGTCTGCGGCCGTTATCGCCTGAAAGAAAGTCGCGGATGATCTTCTTTTGCGTCTTCACCTTTTCGGCGACATTGCCGTCCGCGACATGTTTGCCGCCGACTTCGGCAAGCATGGAGTTGGCAATTTCCTTGTCGCGCAACAGGTCGAAGAAGGCGTCGTCCGGTTGCCAGCAAGCGCCGATGTCGACATTCAGATGATTGCCGAGCGCGTCGATGACGGCGCTGCCGGCTTCAAGTGTCTCGGCCATGACGATACTGAGAACACGCATGACATGATCGTCGCAGAGCGCCAGGAGCCGCGCGAAGATGCTTGCCGTGCCGAAGTCGTCGCCATTGCCGCCAGCGATTGTGCCGTCCTCATCCGGTTGCCCAAGCAGCGCCACGACCTCGCGCCGTTTTTCGGCAAACGCGGCCTCGGCCTTTCAGGCTGCCAGGCTTGCGGCCACGATCTCGCTGCAAGCGCGCTGCGGTTCGCGGCGCACCTGCCACAGGCCGGAACCGCCTATCGCATGCGCCACCATCAGGCGAAGTGCTGCGCCCGGATGGTCGAGCAGGCCCAAGCGCACGGCGGCATGACGGTGCAGATCGACATAGTTCTGCATCGGTCCGGCGAGTTCGGGCCGCGACGGTTTCGCGGCCGTCTCCTCTGCGCCCTCGCCATTCGCGCGGGCGCGGCGAGCCTCCTTGCACGATAGCCAGCCCTCGGTGACACTCGACCGCCGCGATACGAGACGGCGATAAAGACCTTGCCGCCCTTCTGCTTCGGCGTCTTTTCGTGGTCCCATGAGTGGAACTGCTGACCCGGTTCGAGCACGATCACCTCGCTCCAACCGTGTTCCAGACAGGCGTCGCGCTTGGCGGCAATCGCTTCGTTCTGCTTTTGCCAGAACAGGTCGGCGTCGGCGAAATAACTTTCCTTGCCAAACAGGTCGGAGACGATCAGGCCCGGATAGTCCTCAATGGCAAACAGCGCCACCTTGGTGGAGATTGACTGTCCACCGAACAGCCACTGCTTCAACTGATAGCCGCGTGGCGCGTATTGCCCCGGATCGGCAAACAGTGCCAGCCAATCCTTCTGCTGGGCTTTCGAAGCCATGGTGAGATAGCGAGCGGTTTCGGTGTCGATTTCGTCCCGCCGATAGGCTTCGCGGATTTTGGGCAGCAGTTCGCCAAGCGCCAGAATGCGCTTCACCTGAAGCTCCGTAATGCCGAAGGTGCCGGCGATCTCCGGAACTGTGCGGCCTTCTCTGATCAGCCGTGAGAACGTCTCCCATTGCGACACTTCGTCGGGGTCGAGGCGGGCGACGTTCTCGATCAACGAGGCTTCGAGGGCATCGGCGTCCTCGCCAGCCTCCATGATGGCGCAGGGCAAGGGATCGGCTTTACCTCGCTCGTCGGCGAGCGATTTCGCGGCGAAATAGCGTCGCCGTCCGGCGACGATCTCGAAGCTTTCCGGCGAGCCGTTGGGCCGCACCAGAAGCGGCACGAGGACGCCGCGCGCGCGGACGGACGGCAGAATGTCGGACAGGTCGGGCGCGCGTTTACCGTGGCGCATGTTGAGGGCGGAAATATTCAGTCGGTCGAGCGGAAATATGGCAAGCTGCATGTCTTTCTCCTTCGTTTGGGGTGCGATTGTCCCCGCCGGGGAGACTGAAGGCCGATGCGGCGGGGACGGGTTTGCGCCTAGCGGCGCTCTGGCTCCGCCGCGTCCGGCGGAAGCTCGGAATGGGATTTGGCAAGTGCTTCCGCTGCCTGCCGCAGAAGCCGCTCGGCTTCGGTGATCTGGCCGGCGCTGCGCGCGGCCTGCGCATAAACGGACAGCGGAAAATGCGCTTTGAAATAAAGGTCGCGCTCGATGCCCAGTCCGAGCGGACCCTTGATGGATTCGAGTTCGGCAAGGCTGACGCTGCCGAGTTCAGGGAAGCCGAAGCCGAGGTCGCAAAGGCCGAACAGCGTGTCGCCGTCTGCATCGAGTTCGGTCAGAAGCCAGATCGCAGGACCGGCCGGATCGAACAGTTTCACGACCGGTGCGTGGTCGGTTTCGGTGTCGGCAGCGCCGTTGGCGAGGAGCCGGGCGCGCAGTTCATCGGTGATCAGGATCATTGCGGAATTCCTTCAAAACGGTTCTGGCTGAATTGAGAGCGGCTTTTTGAAACAAGGCGGATCGAGCGACTTGCGCGCCGCGCGGGCGCATCGGCGCGCCATCAGAAGCGCAAGGCGGTCGCGCATGGCGATGGAGCGCGCTCACGCGGCGATCTCGGCATGCGCCTCACGTTCGACGTCGGCATTGAGGCCAAGCAGGAAATCGGCGGCTTTCGAGGCATGGCTGGCGGCGCGGAAAATGGCGCGATCGTCCTCGCGCAGAACCGTCAGCCATGAGCCGATGTAATCGGAATGGCGCACGGTCGGCTCGATACCGAGACTGCTGCAGATGAAGGCTGCGGCCATCTCGGCGACCAGTTCCTCGCGCGCATAGGTCCTGGAGCCGAATGAGCCTGACAGGTCGCGCGCGAGTCGCGTCGGGTAGCCGGTCCAGTGGCCAAGCTCGTGAAAGCAGGTCCGGTAGTAGTCGATCTGGTGGAAGAAAGCCGGCTGGGGCGGCACCTGGATGGTGTCGCTGCCGGGCATGTAGAAAGCGCGATCGCCGCCGATACGGAAATCCGCACCGCTTCTGCGAATAAGTTGCTCGGCCTGCGGGACGATTTCGCGCGCCGGCAGCGGCTCGGCGGCGGCATGGAGATCGTCGGGAAGATTATCGCACTGCGCGACATTGAAGACGGTAAAGCGCTTCAAAAAAGGCACGGCCTGCGGTTCGTCGCCATCGGCCTTGGCGCGTTCCTTTTCGTCCTTGGGAATAAAGCGGTCAGCGTGAACGATGGTCGTGCCGCGCTCGCCCTTCCTGACATTGCCGCCAAGGGCAAGCGCCTGCCGGAAGGTGAGCCAGTTCTGGCTGGGGTATGAGCGCTCGATGACGGCGCCCCACAGGATCAGGATATTGATGCCGGAATAGCGGCGCTGGGTGGCTGCATTCCTGGGCAGACCAAGGGCTGCCTTTGCCCTGCCCCAGGGCTTGACCCATGGCACGGTGCCGCGCTCCAGTTCGGCAACGATGCGGTCTGTGATCTCCTGATAGAGGCTGGCGCCTGAGCGCCCGCCCTTGCCCGCGCCAGCCTCTCGGCTGCCGGAATGCTTGTTGTTTGCACGCATTGTCTGGTCCTCCGTTCGCCAATCGCGCCCTCCCCGGAAGCGGGGTGGGCGGCGAAAGCGACCGGAAAGGCCCGCCGTAGAAGGCAGACCGCATCCGAAGGACCGGAACGAAGAGGAGGACCCGGAGCGGCAAGCGGAGGGTTGCGGGATGCCGCGGCTGGCCTAGAAGGGAGTGCCGCCCACCCCGTGCCACCGGGGAAGGCCACCACAAAATCGACGCCGGCCGGCTGGCCGGCGACCGTCAGCAGCCGACAGGCTGCCCGCGTCAGGGGGCGAAGCCGGATGGCCGAGACCGCCTGAGCCTGTCGAAGAAAAGCGGGCTCGGTGCACGAGCACCCGGCGCGCGCCTTCAGGCGCGCGGGCGCTCAGGACTCTGGTCCCCGAGAGCAGTTGATGCGGTCAAAATGCCGATTTTGCAGCTGTGGAAGACTGAACCTTAGCCTTTGTGCGCACGTCGGCGATGCAGCTTCGCAGCCCGGCCATCTCTACCACCCCGGCTATCACTTCGTCGCCGACCACCAACGCCGGCGTGCCGGTGATGTACAGCTCGTTGGCGAGCGCGCGATCGCGTGCGATGGCGTCGGTGATGGCCGGGCCTTGCATATCCCGCTTGAGCTGCTCAACATCGAGGCCGACACGTGCCGCAACGGCTAGGGTGGTTCTTTGGTTAACCAAGCCGGGAAAAGCAAAAAGGGCGCGATCGAACGCCTCATATTTTCCCTGTATGCGGGAGGCGAGCGCCGCGCGCGCGGCGAATTCGGAAGCAGGTCCCAGGACCGGGAGCTGTTTACGCACACTCCTCAGATTGGGATCATGCTTGAGGGCTTGCTGGAGAATGAGGTCCATTTCCTTGCACAGCGGGCAGTTGTAGTCGAGGAATGAGACCAGGGGGACGTCGCCCTGCGGATTGCCGGCGATTGGCGAGGCGAGGTCGTTGAGGAGTGCGTCGCGATGCTGCCGAATGAGTATCCTCAAGTCCGCCGCGAGCAAGGCGTTCATCTCCGAGCCGTTGCAGGTCGTCAACCTATCTGGCTGTCGCTTTAGCGTTCCCAGCACGGACAAGGCGAGGACTAAGAAACCGATTACGGCGACAAGGCCGGCGTTTTGCTTGGACATGGGGTCGGGCTCCAATCAGCCGTTAACGGGGCAGCAACGGCTGGCCTTTTGGCGTGAAAGTTGGTCGTCGCTTTGGATCGCTTGCCCGGCAGTTCCCGCAGTATCGGCAGTCGCGGGGGGCTCACAATGTCGATGCCGGCGCCATCTGGCGGTTGCTTTATGACGGCTTCGCTCCAATGGGCTGACTGCAATAGCTGAGCGGCGTTCGCGAGTTGCCAGCCGAGACCACCGGTCATCACGCCGGGCGATCTGCCCTTCAACGCCCGAGCGCCGAAGGACCCGCTCGCGAGAGCCTTTGCCAATCGTCCATCATCCGGCTCGCCCTGCTCCGGGCGACAACAAGCCTTCCCACTGCGTTGCCGAGAAAAATGGTCAGCACACGGCACTCCGACATAAAGTGGTCGACGCGAAGAATAAGCGTCACGCCGGCAGCTGGGGCGGTCGGAACGACAAAGAGCGCTGCAGCCAACGTGAGGAGGCCCGCACCGGTAATGCGAGTTGTTCCCTTCGAAGAGAGCAAGGCGACGAACAGCAGCAGGATCCGACCGCCGATCGACAGATCCGTGTTCGTCGCCTGGGCGAGGAAGAGGGGGACCAGCGTCATGTAGATGTTGGTGCCGTGCAGATTGAATGAATATCCGGCCGGGATGCCGAGGCCCACGACCGAACGCCTGGCGCTCGCCCCTTCGACGGGCGCGGCCCTCATCAGAATGCCGACCAGCTTGAACACCGGCGCAAGGAGCGCCTGAAGC
>NZ_FTPD01000010.1:0-139794 GCF_900156895.1 Mesorhizobium prunaredense | reverse complement strand
GCCTGAACATCGAGCGACGCCGGATCAATGTTGAGGCCAGCACCTGGCTGAACGACATTTGCGACAATGAGACCGACAATCAATGCGAGGCTCGAGAAGGTGAGGAAATAGATCATTGCCTTGCCGGCGACCCGGCCGACCTTCTTGAGATCGTTCATGCCGCCGATGCCTGTCGCAATTGTCAGGAAGATGACAGGCGCGATGATGATCTTCACGAGCTTGATGAAAGCATCGCCGAGCGGCTTCAGAGCCTCTCCGGGCCCCGGACAGAAATAGCCCACTGCGACACCGAGGGCGACGGCGGCAAGCACCTGAACGTAAAGCCGCGCAATATGGGGCTTACGAGGCCCGGCGTTCGCGCTGTGGACTTGTGGAGCTAACACCGTTTCTCTCCCTGCCGGATCGGGGCGGGCTCTTCCTTGCTTCAAGGCCTCTCACTGGCGGCGCTCCGGTCGAACGCTGCTGCCATCTCGGGCGCAAGTGCCGTGCCAAGCAGCGGCGGCGCGATAACGCGCAGGACCTCTCACGCAGTGCCGCATTCGCCGCAGCCGCGTGCCCTCTTAAAAACAAGGGCAGACCGTCGGCGGACATGCGGCCTGGCAGCGGCCGAAAGGTCGTCGAGGCAACCTGTTTGCCTTGGTGGCTGCGATCGGGATCTAGATGGTCAACATCTGGCCCGTCGAACCGAAAATCCGCGGGCGCATTTCCCGCACAGGCGCGACTAAACGCCTCTCCTGTTTCCCCAGAGCATAACGTGCAACTGCGGCAACACGCGTGCTTCGAACCACCTGTCGTGTGTCACCTTTTCCACAAGCCACTCCATGCGTTTTATTATTCCGTCCAGGTCGACAGGTGCGTCTTCATTGCCAGGGCGCGGTGGCGTGTGATTGCCGGGTTGCAGATAGACCGGAAGGCGCGGAAATCGCGCCGCGGCGTCTTTGGCGTAGGCGTAGTCATTCTCGTCGAAAACAACGAGCTTGAGCACGATTTGCGGCTTCTGCTGCGCCGCTTCTATGCACGCCTGGAATGCAGCCCAATCGGTCCTCATTTCGCTTGACGGCGGCTTTGGGCTGAGAACCAGCACATCAAGATCCGCAAACCAGTCCCTGACCACCGAACCCTGGGTTTCCAGCGCAAAACGGTAACCTTCACCATGGCCTCGCTCGATCAGCGCACCGAAGGGCTGAATGGCCGGATTACCGCCTGACAGCGACACCATCACTGGCCGGCCACCGGAAAGCCCAACGACGCTTTGCCACACCGCATCGATTGGCATCATCTCCCATTCGTGGCGGAATTGACTGTCCACCGCATGGAGGCTGTCGCACCAGGAGCACCGGTAGTCACACCCGCCGGTTCTGATGAAGACTGTAGGCAAACCGATGAGCACTCCCTCGCCCTGGATCGTGGGCCCAAATATCTCGCTCACACGGATTGCGGGACACGTGTCCGTCACGGCCGGTATTCCGCCCAGGTTTTCGGGGTTTCGCTCACCCGCACGGCCGCGGTTTCCGGCAGACGTGCCTTGCACCATTCATAGAAATGTCTGGCCAAGTATTCCGCCGTGACTTGCTCATGTCCCAGCACCTCGTTGAGGTGCCGATGGTCGAGGCTCTCGTCGATATAGCGTTTGAGGGGCGCCAGATCGTGATAGTCGCGCACGAAGCCGTGCGCGTCCAGGTCCTTCGCCGAAAGTTCCACTTCGACGATGTAGTTATGCCCGTGCAGGCGCGCGCACTGATGATCCGGCGGCAAAGAGGTGAGCTGGTGCGAGGCCGAGAAGTGGAATTCCTTGGTGATGCGGAACATCAGGCGCTCCTCCTCCGCAGCGCCTCGAGCCAGAAGACAGGGTCTTCGTAGTCGGTAGGATCAGCGTGCCCCGCGAGATGAAACGCCTCGCGCCGCTCCACGCAGGTCCCGCACCGTCCGCAGTGACGCTCGCCGCCCTTGTAACACGACCAGGTCTCCGCAAATGGCGTTCCGTGTCTTGCTCCATCCCGGACGATGTCGCCCTTCGTGAGGTTGACGTAAGGCGCATAAAGGCGAATCTCTGCGTAGCCTTCCAGCGCCCGGTCTTGCATCATCTGGAAAGCTTCGATGAAGGCCGGACGGCAATCTGGATAGATGAAATGGTCCCCACCATGTACGGCCATCGCCACCGCTTCGGCCTTGTGCGCGGTGGCGAGACCGAAGGCAATTGCCAACATGATGGCGTTCCGGTTCGGCACTACCGTGATCTTCATCGTGTCTTCGGCGTAGTGGCCGTCCGGCACGTCGAAATTATCGGTGAGCGCTGAGCCGGAAAGGCCGCGGCCGATTTCGGGGATGTTGATGATCTGGTGCATAGTGTTCAGCCGCTCCGCGCAGAGAGCGGCGAAGCCCAATTCTTTCCTGTGCCGTTGGCCGTAATCGAAAGACAGGAGGCCGGCGAGCTCGTGCTCCGCTGCCACGCTGTGAGCAAGGGAAACGGAGTCCAATCCGCCGGAGCAGATGACGAGAGTCTTCATCGTGGTATCCTTGTTTTGACCGGGTAAGGCTGCGACCGGAGATTTCTCTGCGGTCCCCCTACCCCAGCGAGTCAACTTTGTGAACCCGGTGGAGTCTGGTCGCTGACGTGCCGTGGCGCACCGGGCACCGACAGCGGGCTCTTTCATGGATGTCCAAACCCAAGCATATGCTCAGAAGGACAGATGCGAAGCGACCTCGAGGCATTGCTGGGAAAGAAGCTGACCTATCCAAATCTGCGTTACGGATGCTTGCATAGGCCACACGCAAATTGGCGAAGTAACGAGGAAGGTACGGAGTTCGTTAACGGCGGGAGTGCAGAAGCCCAAGTTCAAGGACAGTGCGCGCGCCCCGCTTCAGGATCAGTTCGATCTGGAACACGAATCCGTCGTTGCAATCACCCCTATATTGCGCGCAATAGCCTACATGGCGTTGGATGAACTGGATTTGGCGATTTTCCAGATGGCGGTCGAAAGCGTCCGCTCACTTTCCCTAAGCTTCAACCAAAAAGCCGCAGAGATAGCCACGAGGAGCCACGGTGTCCTGGTTTTCGACGTGCGGGTCGATGGTGACTCGGAGGTCCAGCGGATCGCAGCCATCCGATATCGAGCCGACCAGACGGGCGTGGTCGCGTTGGACAGACAAGGCCTTGTTACCCGCTCTTGCATGGTCAATGGCACTTTCTCACATTTCATTTCGCCATTGGAGAACTGGGCCAGCATGCCCCTGTCAATGCAGGCCAAGATCGATGTCACCGTCCATGCCGGTCTCTTCCTAGGCGCCTTGCGAAATGCCGGTCATATGCTTGGCAGCTAGCATATGACCGGAATGCATCTGTGGATTTTTGGCTCCACCTGCGCGTCCGAGCGGCCGGCCACCGAGGCTCTGTGGCGCGCGGATGTGTCCGGGGAGAGCGCGACGATCTGCTGCACACGTTCGGATATACCTCACGCGCACGAGCCGCGCTCCTTAGTTACCTTCTCCTTCACTTTACAGGGATTGCGCGAAAATATTCCGCTGGTGCGCCTGCTTGGCGGTTACGCCGCGCTTCTGCAGTTAATCGAGCAGGAAAATCGCGCAATCAGTGGAGATCCACGAGAACTGGCTCGAGGCGACCCGCTACCTCAACATTGATCATCTGCGCGAGCACAAGAAGGAGAACCTGAGGGCATTGGCCGCCTGAGACGCGGCCCGCCATGTCCGCCGCTCCGCTAAATACGGGGGCTGCGCGGCGGAGACGCCAACGTCACCGCTAATGCCACGCCATTTTTGCAGAACTTGACGCGCACAACCTACTGCCCTACTGCCCTAATGCCCTAATGCCTACTGCCTTATTGCCCTCCCCCCCTACTTTCTTCGCAAAGGCAGTACGACACCATGACGTCAGACCCGGAATTTCCGGACGATTTTCGCGCCGATCTGGCCAATCTCTTCCTGTGGCGGCGAGACGTGAGGCGATTCAAGCCGATGCCGCTCCCCGAAGGCGCGCTGGAACGGCTGCTTGACATCTCCAGCATTGCGCCCTCGGTCGGGCTGAGCCAGCCCTGGCGTTTCGTCATGGTCGAGAGTGCGGGATGCCGCGCCGCCGTCAGGACATGCTTCGAGCGCTGCAATGCGGAGGCGCTCGCATCGTTCGGCGGCGAACGCGCCGCGCTCTATGCGCGCCTGAAGCTTGCCGGCTTGAACGAAGCGCCTTGTCAGTTCGCGGTCTTTGCCGACCGCACGACGCAACAGGGACATGGGCTCGGCCGCCTGACCATGCCCGCAACCATCGAATATTCGGCGGTGATGGCGATCCACACTTTTTGGCTGGCGGCGCGCGCCGAAGGAATAGGCATGGGCTGGGTCTCGATCCTCGACCCGGCCGAAATGGCGACGATCATGGACGCACCGCCGGAGTGGACGCTGATCGGTTACTTCTGCGTCGGCTACCCCTGCGAGAACCACAGCCTGCCGGAACTGGAACGGGAGGGCTGGGAAGTCCGGCGCGCTTCGATTGTGATAAGGCGGTAGTGCAACGGCGACGCTGCCATCTCCCCCTTGTGTCGGCTCGCGGGGAAACAATAGACCTGCACGCTTATTGGGATCGAATGTTCCTTTAACAGCCGCCTCTCTCCCCTTAGGTTTCCCTCATCGCATTGCACTGGTTCAACCCTCCGGTCTCTGTCAAGACCGACCGACCTGGGAGGACCTACGGGGTCAACCACGTCGAAGGTGCCGCTGAGGAATTCATGAAGTGGCCGAATAGGGGACCCAAGTGGAAGATCCAAGCCTGCGTCGACGCCTTTGAAGACCGGGTGACCCCCCAAGATGTCCGCGCGGCCTTCGAGGCTGCTGCTGAGGAAGAGGGAATGCTGTAGCATGCAGGTCGACCTGTTGCCCTCACGCGCTGGTGCTTTACAATCAGGTGGCAAACTGATCATGCAATTCACCGATCCTGCGGGCTTCACCCCAGCCTTGAGCGTGCGCTCTTAGGCCTACGGCAGCGTTGATCCACGCCAGCACACTTCTTACATGGGAGCATGAATACGAACCCCGTTCGGCGAGCTATTGCGCGATTCACCATTCGTTCACTTTATTAGCGCACGTTCATAAGCGGACACTGTTGGTGTAGCTCGTACGTGCCCAAAGCCCCGGCGCATCGACCCAGCGCCGGGGCTTTTTTGGTACCAGAAGGCACCGCTGAGAGGAGCAATCGTCCAGCGGTGCAGGCCTTGGCTGCTCTGTGAACGATTCCGGAGTTGCTGCTTTTTTGCGGCGTAAAGAAATCCGGCTTTTACGGCGTCCAAAAACTCGGTGTCTGCGGCGGGGCGCGCCATTTGGCGTGGTAACGCTGGAATTGCGGATTGCACCTAAAAACTTCCTGGGCCCAGGTCGTGCGGGGGAAGCGACCGAAATAGTCGTAAGCTTCGCACTACGCCGTCCGGCCAGCATATCAACCGTACGTAGCGCCCGCGGGCAGGAGCATAGGTCAGGCTGAGCATCGTTAAGCGCTACGCCGACAGGCCGAGAACCGGTTGCCATAATACCGGTCCGTTCAGACGTCCCCTCCAGCGGATGCGCTTGAGGCTAGCGTGGGAAATCTCGAGAAAACCGGCGACCGCCTCCGTCTTACCGACCGGCTTCGGCTGTCCGATGCGCGACAACGGCCACGTTGCGAGACGCAGGATCCGTTCCATGCGCGTATCGGTCACTGTCACAATCCGAGTGAGATTGTTCGCCAAGCCGAATTCGATCATGCCGGCGAAGAGCTCGTAGGTTGCTTGCGCCAGTCCGCCAGACTTAGGCGCTGATGGAGGGAGATCGAGTGCGAAACGACTGCTCTCCCAAATGCGGGCACTCGCGGGCGCCGCAGTCTCGCCCAGCAGCATCGGAAAGGTGTCGCGCAACATTGTCGGTCCGGTAGTCGGTAAAAGACGGACGCAACCGCAAATTCGCCAGTCGGATCCCTTGAGAAGCAGATAGACGGGGTTCAGGCTGTCAAATGCGTCTGTTTCCATCTCGCTTTCGGTCTGAACTTCCCAATCCAGCCTTTCCTTGAAGACCCGATGCCTGAGCCCGTGCATTTCGTTGAGCTCGTTTGGAAACTCGCCGTAGAGTTCAGGTGTTATCAGCTGCATCATCTGTCGCCTCCGTGCAGGATGTGTTCCCGCCATCGAAGAGCAAAGCCGACATTGATGCAGCCTGTAGACCTTTACAGCTTTCCAACAAAAGGAGTCAGGATCTCCACTGACGGGAAGCAGTCAGCCGTGCTACGCCCTGGTTGATCGTTCGCACGCCAAGCTTTGCCTTAGCGTTTTCCAGATGGAAGGTCACGGTGCGTTTCGAGACGCCGAGGATCTGGCTGATATCCCAGGCGGACTTACCGCGCGCCGCCCATTTCAGGGATTCGAACTCCCGCGGGGTCAGCGTTATGCCATCCACCACGCAATCTTCGGCGAGCTTGCGCCGGGCATGTATATGAAAGTTGATTGCGACCAGCTGCAATGCTTTTTCGTAGCGAGTGAGTGATCGCAAGAGAGGCGGACGGGATTGGTCGGAAGCGAAGGTCAGCGCCGCAAACCGGCCGCGATGGTCATGCATGGACATGGTCAATCCGCCGCGAATGCCAAAGTGAGCTGCTTTTTCCAGGATTTCTTGCTGCGAGGCCGGCAGACACTGGCGGGGTCGATCCACGCCCCAATCAAAAGTATCCCAGCCTTGCAGCCCGCGCAGGATCACCGGATCATGGCTGTGGTAGCGCAGTTGCAGATAGTGCGATGTCCAGGATGAAGGATAATTTGAAATCAATCGCGGCGTCTGGCCGGAGACCGACGGGTAACTGAAATAGGCGAAGAGCGGAAAGTCGAAGCCGGCTGCGGCGGACGCCATCGCCTCATGGAGGTCGACCGCATCGACGCTTGCAGAGAGTTGCTCGACGAAGTTTTCGAATACGCGATACATCAGCCCTTTGCGCGACCTCCTCGAATGTTGCTCGATGCCAGGCGGAAACCTGGGTCTAAATGACCCCGCATCGATGCGACGCGGACGATTTGGTCGCCATCATCGCCGGCATTACTTTGCTGCTTCCCCGTGAAGCGAACGCCGCGCACCTGGCCGCTTACCAACCGGGGATGTTGAGACGTTATCGATGAGCCGTGTGTCGCCGAGCCAAGCCGCGACAAGCAAGCGTGCTGGTCGGTCAAGCCTTGCTAGCGGCTGCAGGTCTGTTTCGCCGCGAAGTTCCAGGTATTCGACCTCGCGATAGCCTGCCGCCAGAATTGTTGCACGCGCTTCATCAAGCATGGGCAAGACAGGAGAGCCACGCGCAAGCCGCTCAGCCGTGTCGAGCAAGACCAAAGCCAGCTTTGGGGCAATGGCGCGTTCTGCTGGCGAGAGCCGGCTATTGCGCGACGATAGTGCAAGACCATCGGTTTCGCGGACTGTCGGACATCCGACCACGGTGATCGGGATGTCGAGGTCCCGGACCAAGCGCCTGACAAGCTGAAGCTGCTGGAAATCCTTTTCGCCAAAGAAGGCGAAGTCAGCGCCGGTCTGCAGGAAGAGCTTGGCCACGACCGTCGCCACGCCATCGAAATGGCCGGGCCGGAAGGCGCCGCACAGGCCCTCGCTGAGAGTGGACACCGAAACGGCCGTGGCGAAGCCCGCTGGATAAATCTCGTCTGCATCCGGCACATACAGCAGATGTGCGCCTGTCGGCACGAGCTTGGCAGCATCTTCGTTTTCCGTCCGGGGATAGGCGGCAAGGTCGGCGGCACTGTTGAACTGCTTGGGATTGACGAACAGCGTCACGACTACCCGCTCGGCCTTCTGAAGCGCGGCACGCACGAGGCTCAGATGGCCTTCATGCAAGGCTCCCATGGTCGGCACAACGGCGATACGGGTGCCTGAGCGACGCCATCCCGCGGCAACAGCGCGGAGCTCGGCAACGGTTCGAACGATCGGCACGCTCATGTGACGCCTCCGGCCTTCGTCTCGTTGGCGTAGAGATGTTCGGCCGCCGGAAAGCGCCGTTCCCTCACGTCGGCGGCGTAAGCCGCAATCGCCGCATCGGCCTGGTCGCCTAGTTCGGCGTAGCGCTTGACGAATTTCGGCCGGAAAGAGCTGAAAAGCCCGAGCATATCGTCGCTCACCAGAATCTGACCGTCGCAGGCGAGCGAGGCGCCGATGCCGATGGTTGGGACGGCGATCTCCGCAGTGATGCGCTTTGCGAGGGGCTCGGGCACTTTCTCCAGCACCACGGAAAAGGCGCCGGCCTCCGTGACCGCACCGGCATCGCGCCTGATGCGCTCGGCATCGTCTCCCCGCCCCTGGACGCGGTAACCGCCGAGAGTATTGACCGCCTGCGGCGTCAAGCCGACATGGGCCATGACAGGCACGCCGCGCGCGGCGAGGAAGCGGATCGTCTCGGCCATGGTCTGGCCCCCTTCGAGCTTCACCGCTGCACAACCGGTCTCCGCCATCAGGCGCGCAGCGTTGCGGAAGGCCTGCTCGGGGCTTTCTTCATAGGAACCGAATGGCAGGTCTACGACCATCAATGCTCGCACCAGACCGCGGCGCACCGCCTGGCCGTGCATGATCATCATGTCGAGAGTGACGCCCAGCGTCGACGAGAGGCCGTGCAGGACCATGCCGACGCTGTCGCCGACGAGAACGATGTCGCAGTGTCGATCGGCCAACCTGGCGATCGGCGTGGTATATGCCGTCAGGCAGACGAGTGGAGTCTGGCCTTTCCGCATCCGAACATCCGGCGGTGCAATTCCCTTTGGATCACCAGCTGCGCTCAAACCATCCCTCCTTCCCTTGCGTTACCCGCCGCGGGTGTCGCGTTTGGCATATTTTTGTGCGAGTGCGAAGAGCTAAAAAAGACGTGCAGCTGTGCGGTGTTGACGTTCGTGCAGCAACGCTTAAATTCAATCGATTCAGTCACCCTGAATTTGGGGCCAACTCACTTTCGCGAACATGGACCATCAGGCAAAAGGAACCAGACAAGGCAGAGCCGCGCTCAAGGCCGACGAAGCAAAAGTGGACCTGATCGCCGTTGTCGTCGCCGTAAACGACAGTGAACCCTGTCTTCTCACCATCGGGAACGCGGACACCCTTCCGTCCGGACCATATGCGCTAGAGCATCGATCGCTGCAATCCGGTCTGAGGGGTTGGGTGGAGCAACAGACCGGCCACCCGCTGGGGTACATCGAGCAGCTCTACACCTTCGCCGATCGGGACCGCATAGGGGCCGAGCGCCAGGAACGCGCCATCTCAATCAGCTATCTCGCACTCACTCGGAAGGAACAGGCAACGGGCTCCGCTAATTGCGGGTGGCGGAGTTGGTACGAGTATTTTCCCTGGGAGGATCATCGCTCCGGCACGCCGGTGGTGCTCGATATTTTACGTCCACGCCTGATTGAGTGGGCTGAGGGCGCCAGCGACGCCACCACGCGACGCGAACGCCGGCAGCGCGCCGCGATTGCCTTCGGTTTCGACGACCGCAATTGGAACGAGGAACTCACGCTCCAACGCTACGAGTTGCTTTACGAATCTGCCCTGATCGAAGAGGCTGGTGGCGGGCGGGACGTCGCGCCTGCGGCGGTATCTGGCAAGGCAATGATCGCTGACCATCGACGAATCCTGGCGACCGGCATTGCGCGGCTACGCTCAAAGATCAAGTACCGGCCGGTGGTGTTCGAGCTCATGAGGCCGTCCTTCACACTGCTTCAGCTGCAGCGGACCGTGGAGGCGCTCGCCGGGAGGCTCATCAACAAGCCGAACTTCCGAAGACTTGTTGAGCAGCAAGAGCTGGTCGAGGAAACTGGCGAGACCTCCCTCGAGACGGGCGGACGGCCGGCAAAGCTTTATCGGTTCCGCCATGCCGTCCTCGACGACAGGGCTGTGGCCGGGACAAAATTGCCGCTCGCGCGGGCTTGACATACTTATAGTCAAGGTAGACATATTCCCCTTATTGTCAGATCGAATATAATCGGAGGCGCTGATGACTGGGGCGTTACCTACGGCTGCGTCCCTGTACGAGCGCGTCAGGCGGGTGATCCCGCCAGTCGAATGGCCGGCCTTCACCAACGACATTGAGGCCATCCTCGCGCTGAAGCGCGATCGCAATGCGGTCATCCTTGCGCACAACTACCAAACGCCGGAGATCTTCCATTGCGTAGCCGACATTGTCGGCGACAGCCTCGCACTGGCCCGCAAGGCGGCTACGGTCGAGGCGCAAATCATCGTGGTTGCCGGCGTGCATTTCATGGCCGAGACCGCCAAGCTGCTCAATCCGAACAAGACCGTCCTCATCCCGGATCTCAGCGCCGGTTGCTCGCTGGCCGACTCGATCACGGCAGAAGACGTGCGGCTCATGCGGCAGCGCTATCCGGGGGTCCCGGTCGTCACCTACGTCAACACTTCGGCGGCCGTAAAAGCGGAGTCGGACATCTGCTGCACCTCGGGCAACGCCAGGGCGGTGGTGGAATCGCTCGGCGTGCCGCGTGTGATTATGGTGCCCGATGAATATCTGGCGATAAACGTGGCGGCGGAGACGGAGGTCGAGATCATCGCCTGGAAGGGCCACTGCGAAGTGCATGAGCGCTTCACATCGGCCGACATCCGGGAACTGCGCGATGCGCATCCAGGGGTCATCGTGCTCGCCCATCCGGAATGCCCGCCAGAGATTGTAGCAGAGGCGGAATTCTCCGGCTCGACTGCGGCCATGTTGGATTATGTCGAGCGGGAGAAACCGCCGCGCGTAGTCCTGCTAACGGAATGTTCGATGAGCGACAATGTCGCGGTCGCGCATCCCGACGTCGAGTTCGTCCGCCCCTGCAATCTCTGTCCGCACATGAAGCGCATCACGCTGGCTAACATTCGCGTCGCACTCGAGGAGAACCGGCATGAGGTTCGGATCGATCCCGGGATTGCAGGGCGCGCGCGCCGCTCGGTCGAGCGTATGCTTTCCATATGAGCCTCGACGTTCATGACATCGGCGGGGCGCCGGTCATCATCGGCGCCGGTGTGGCAGGCCTGATGACGGCGCTTCATCTGGCGCCGGAACCGGTTGTGCTTCTGTCCAATGCGGGGCTGGGAACCGGAGCCTGCAGCGAGCTCGCCCAAGGCGGTCTTGCGGCAAGTGTCGGCGGCGAGGACAGTCCCGAACTTCATCTTTGTGACACCCTCGCGGCCGGCGACGGCCTCTGCGACGTGACGACGGTGCGGCGAACGGTCCGAGCTGCACCTGAAGCGATCAGGACTCTAGAGCGCTTCGGTGTCGCATTCGACCGACGCGCTGACGGCGCGTTGCGGCTCGGGCTTGAGGCGGCGCACTCGCAGCGGCGGATCGTGCATGCGGCGGGCGATGCCACCGGTCGCGAGCTGGTCCGCGCGCTGATCGCCGCGGCACGGCGCACAGCCTCCATCACTATCCTGGAAAACATGGAGGCCCGCCGGCTTGTCGTGGAAGACGGGGCGATTATCGCCGTGGTCGCGGCCGGGTGCACGGGCGCAATCGCCTTGCCAACGCGCCGCGCGGTCCTGGCGACCGGCGGCATCGGCGGCTTGTTTAGCGATACGACAAACCCGCCTGGCTCATGTGGACAGGGGCTCGCGCTCGCCGCCTGTGCCGGGGCGGAGTTCGCCGACCTGGAATTCGTGCAGTTCCACCCGACCGCCCTCGAGGGTCCGCGGCGGCCGATGCCGCTGGTGAGCGAAGCGGTGCGCGGCGAGGGTGCTGTGCTCGTCGACGAGCAAGGAGAGCGTTTCCTCGCTGAAACCCCCGGGGGCGAGCTTGCGCCTCGCGACGTGGTTGCGCGCGCGGTTTGGCACCAGCTCGCTGCCGGACGCCGTGTGTTCCTGGACGCAAGGCAATGTCTCGGCCTCAGATTTGACAAGCGCTTTCCGGCGATCGCCGATTTGTGCCGCCAGGCCGGCATCGATCCCGCGACCGACCCGATCCCGGTGCGCCCGGCGGCACATTATCACATGGGCGGTGTTGCTGTAGACGCTGCCGGCCGCAGCTCCATCGAGGGATTGTGGGCATGTGGCGAGGTCGCATGCACCGGTCTGCACGGCGCGAACCGACTCGCCAGCAACTCGCTTATCGAAGCGGCGGTCACATCGAGCTGGGTTGCTGAAAGCGTCGCCGACGTATCACACACCCGGCGACCGCGCGTGTGTTCCGCTTTCGTGCCTCGACGGCCAGACGCCTCCGGCATCCGCCCAATCGTCTCCGCCGCGCTCGGCATCATCCGCGATGGCGAGACGCTACGCGACGGGGTGGCGACCCTGTTACCGATTGCAGCTCACGACGGCGCTGCCTCCGACCCCGCCTTGGTCGCGCTGATGATCGCCATTGCGGCCCTGCGGCGCGAAGAGAGCCGCGGATCGCACTGTCGTTCCGATTTCCCCGGACGCGATGCAGATGCGCGCCAGTCACGGCTGACACTGCCCAGCGCAATACAGGCCGCCGTCGCACTCAGCTGGCGGGCGCCGATGCGGAGCACCCTGACATGAATTCGTTCTCACCCCTTCCCTCAACCCTGATCGAGCCGATCGTGCGCGGTGCTCTTCTCGAAGACCTGGGCAGATGCGGTGATCTGACCAGCGACGCCGTGATCCCGCGTGATCGCACGGCCACCTTGGTGCTCAAGTCGCGACAGTCGGGGATCGTTGCCGGGCTCGATCTGGCCGCCTTCGCCTTCATGCTCGTCGAACCTGCGATCGACATGCAAATCTGGCGAGGTGACGGCAGCGATGTCGCGGCGGGCGAGACTATCGCCAAGCTGTGCGGACCGGCGCGAGGCCTGCTCACGGCCGAGCGCACGGCGCTCAATTTTCTGTGCCGCCTGAGCGGCATTGCCACTGCCACGGCGACGATGGTCGAGGCCGTGCGTGGCCACAAGGCGAAAATCGTGTGCACGCGAAAAACGACGCCCGGCCTGCGCGCGTTGGAGAAATATGCGGTACGCGTCGGCGGCGGCGCCAATCACCGCTTCGGGCTCGACGACGCCGTGCTGATCAAGGACAACCACATCGCAATCGCCGGCGACATTCGCACGGCAATAGAGCGGGCGCGCGCCACCGCAGGGCACATGGTGAAGATCGAGGTCGAGGTCGAGACCCTTGAGCAGCTCGATACAGCGCTCACGCTGGCAGTCGACGCAGTGCTGCTCGACAATATGTCGGTTGAGGACCTTGCCCGCGCCGTGGCAATCGTCGGTGGCCGCGCCATCACCGAGGCTTCCGGTCGGGTGACGCCGAAAACGGCTCCGTCGATTGCTGCGACGGGGGTCGACCTCATCTCAGTCGGATGGCTGACACACAGCGCCCCTATCCTCGACATCGGCCTGGATATGCCGGCGCATCGGCGCGCGCTTGAACTGATGGAGATGGAATGAAAAGCATTCCCCCCTCCGCTGGACCGCGCCGACGCAGGAGCTGCTCCATGCGAGCCTGCATCTTTGTGCGGCGCACCCTCCAACTGGTTCAGGCTCATCGGGCTGATCGACGATCGTAGCGAACCCGAGGAGGGTCGACAGACTCCTGCACGCGTTGTCGGACCAGCGACAAAGCTTTTGACGACGACGATTGGAACGAACTCGGAGTGCGACGTGAAGCAAGCCATGCAATCGATCGAGGGGGCACTATCCCGATGGAACCGCAAAGAGGCCGAGGCTATCCACGGGATGCCGTTCAACGACCTGCTCTTCCTGGCTCAGACAATCCACCGCCAGAACTTCGATCGCAACCGGGTGCAGCTGTCGCGGCTGCTCAGCATCAAGACCGGCGGATGCCCGGAGGATTGCGGCTATTGCAGCCAGTCTACACATTACGAAACCGGCCTGAAGGCGTCCAAGCTGATGGAGGTGGAGCGTGTCATTGCCGAAGCGATCAAGGCGCGGGACGCCGGCGCCACCCGCTATTGCATGGGCGCCGCATGGCGCAGTCCGAAGGAACGCGACATGGGCTCCGTGGTCGCCATGATCGAGGGCGTGAAGGCGCTCGGCATGGAGACCTGCATGACGCTCGGAATGCTGGACCTCAGTCAGGCGCAGCGCCTGAAGGCGGCCGGTCTCGACTACTACAACCACAACATCGACACGTCCGAGCGCTATTACGGCGAGGTTGTTTCAACCAGGACCTTTGCCGACCGGCTGGAAACACTTGGGCACGTGCGCGAGGTTGGCATGAAGGTCTGCTGCGGCGGCATTGTCGGGATGGGAGAGGAAAAGGCCGATCGCATCGACATGCTGGTCACACTCGCGAACCTGCCCGAGCCGCCGGAAAGCGTGCCGATCAACATGCTCATCCCCATCGAAGGCACGCCGCTTGCCGAGGCCGAGCCCATCGATCCGATCGATTTCGTCCGCACCATTGCGCTCGCCCGCATCATGATGCCGAAGTCTTATGTAAGGCTCTCCGCCGGCAGGACGGCGATGAGCGACGAAACGCAGGCGCTGTGCTTCTTTGCCGGCGCCAATTCGATCTTTGTCGGCGACATGCTGCTGACGGCGGACAATCCCGGCGAGGACAAGGATAATCGTCTATTTAGGCGTCTCGGCATTGAGCCGATGCCACGCGAGGCTAAATGAACGAGCCGCCGCTTGCCCGCTATGAAGCAACCTTGCAGGGTCTGGCACGCAAGGGCCGGCTGCGGACACTGGCGCCGCGCGCCGGGCTCGACTTCTCGTCCAACGATTATCTCGGGCTTGCTGCCTCGAAGAGACTTGGCGATGCAGTCGCGGCGGCAATCGAGGGGGGCACCCCGGTCGGCGCTACCGGATCGCGGCTCCTGCGCGGCAACGCGCCGGAGCATGAGGCATTGGAGGCAGATGCGGCGGCGTTCTTCGGGGCCGAACGGGCGCTGTTCTTCGGCAGCGGCTACATCGCCAACTTCGCCCTGCTGAGCGCCCTACCGCAGAAGGGCGACCTGCTGATCCTCGACGAACTCGCGCATGCCAGCATGCATGAAGGGGCGCGGGCTGGACGCGCCGAGTTCAGGCCGGCCACGCACAACGACATAGATGCTTTTGAGGACGCGATCAGGCGCTGGCGCGCCGAAGGTGGCATGGGGCATATCTGGATCGCAGTCGAAGGCCTGTACAGCATGGATGGCGACTGCGCGCCGATGGAGAGCCTAGTCGCGCTTGCCGATCGGTACGAGGCATTCATAGTGGTCGACGAGGCGCATGCCACCGGCGTCTGGGGCCCGGACGGCCGGGGGCTGGCCGCCGCTTTCGAGGGCCGCGACAACATTGTCGCGCTCCACACATGCGGCAAGGCGCTCGGCGCATCCGGCGCACTCGTCACTGGGCCGGGAGTGCTGTGCGACTATATTGTCAACCGCTGCCGGCCCTTTATCTACGCCACCGCGCCATCGCCGCTAATGGCAGTGGCCGCGCGCGAAGCGCTCGCAATCCTGCTCGACGAGCCGATGCGCCGCGTTCAGCTGCATGAGTACGTTGCCTTCGCGGGCCGCCAACTGGCCGAGCGCTGTGGCGTGGCGCGTAGCGGCTCGCAGATCCAGCCACTTGTCATTGGCGACGTCAGCCGCACCATGGTGATAGCGGCGGCACTGCAGGCCCGCGGCTTCGACATACGCGGCATTCGCCCGCCGACCGTGCCGGAGGGCACGTCGCGGCTGCGCATTTCGCTGACGCTGAATGTCGGCAATGCTGACATTTCGGCCATGGTCGAGACGCTCGTCGAGGTGTTGGGCACGGCATGACCACGCGTATCGTCGTCACCGGAACAGACACCGGAATAGGGAAGACCGTGTTTTCGGCTGGGCTGGCCGGGCTGCTCGACGGCTTTTACTGGAAGCCGGTGCAATCGGGTCTCGATGAGGAGACCGACAGTGAGGCGGTTGAACGGCTCGCCGGCCTGCCGTCAGGGCGCGTGCTGCCGGAAGCTCACCGCTTGAAGAGCCCGCTGTCGCCGCATCGTTCAGCCGAAATTGACGGCGTCTCGATTGAGGCTGCCGATCTTGCATATCCGGTCCTGCCGACACCGCTCGTCATCGAAGGCGCTGGCGGACTGATGGTGCCGATCAACCGACAGACAAGATTTATTGACATCTTCGCTGAATGGCGGCTGCCGGTCATTCTGTGCGCCCGCACCGAGCTCGGCACGATCAACCACACTCTGCTGTCGATCGAAGCCCTGCGGGCTCGCTCCATCCCGCTGATCGGCATCGCCTTCATCGGCGAAGAGGTAGCCGATACGCAAAGGACAATCACCGAATTCGGCGCGGTGCGTCAGCTCGGCAGGCTGCCACACCTCGTTCCGTTGACGCGCGAAACTCTGCGGAAGGCGATGTTTGCCGGCTTCGACCTCGCCAAGATTGCAGGAGGCGAATGATGTCGCGGTCGCCGGTCTGGCATCCATTCACTCAGCACGCGATCGAGCCGGGCATGCCGTCCGTTGTCCGCACGGAAGGGGCTTGGCTAGAGACGAATGACGGAAGGCATATCCTCGATGCAATCTCCTCCTGGTGGGTGGTCACCCACGGGCACCGCCATCCACGGATCATGGAAGCAATCCGGAATGCGACTGAGATGCTTGACCAGGTGATCTTCGCCGGTCTCACCCATCAGCCGGCAGAGCAATTGGCCTCGGCGCTGATCGAAATAGTGCCGGCAGGCCTCGACTGGGTCTTCTATTCCGACAGCGGATCCACGTCCGTCGAAGTCGCGCTGAAGATGGCGCTCGGCTATTACCGCAACATCGGCGCGCCGCGTTCGCGCATCGTCGTCATGGAACACAGCTATCATGGCGACACGATCGGCACGATGAGCGTCGGAGCCCGCGGCGTGTTCAACGCCGCCTACGAACCCCTGCTGTTCGAGGTCGACACCATTCCGTTTCCGGCCGCAGGGCGCGAGCAGGAAACGCTGGATAGATTCGAGGCTTTCTCTCGCGACCGCCGCGCCGCCGCGCTGATCGTCGAGCCGCTGGTGCTCGGCGCCGGCGGCATGTTGATGTATCCGGCCTGGGTTCTGGCCGAATTGAAAAAGATCACTGAGGCCTCCGGCACGCTGCTGATCGCCGACGAGGTGATGACCGGCTGGGGGCGCACCGGAAGCACGTTCGCCTGTGAGCAGGCGCTGATCTCTCCGGACATACTATGCACCTCGAAGGGCTTGAGCGGAGGCGCGATTCCACTGGCGGCCACACTCGCGACCGATGCCATCTTCCAGGCCCATTACTCCGAAGATCGGCAGAAGACCTTTTTCCACTCGAGCTCCTACACCGCCAATCCGATCGCTTGCGCGGCAGCACTCGCCAATGTCGAGATCTGGCGGGACGAGCCGGTGGCCGAGCGGATTGCGGCCTTGAGCGCCGGGCAGGCCGTCGGGCTTCGACGCTTTCGCAACAATGCCAACTTCACAGATTGCCGGGCGACCGGCACGATCGCAGCTCTCGATCTGCGCGCCGGCTCGGCCGGCTATCTGGCCGAGATCGGACCAAAGCTGCGCGCTTTCTTCCTCGAACGCGGCCTGCTCGTGCGCCCGCTCGGTAATGTGCTCTATGTTCTGCCGCCCTATTGCATCACCGGAGAGGAACTCGACCGGCTCTATGACGCCATCGAGGAGGCCGGCGAACGCTTCGGTCCGAGCGCATGAGCAGATCGTCGCGCTTTCTCGGGTTTGGCGATCATGCGCCGGCCCGAAAGGTGGAGAACCAGGAAATCGAGACCCGTCTTGGACTCGAACCCGGCTGGATCGAGCAGCGCACCGGAATTCGCTCGCGCTTCTGGGCAACCGACCAGGATACGCTGTCGAGCCTTGCCGCGCACGCCGGCGACATGGCACTGGCGAATTCCGGCCTCGACCGTGGCGAAATCGGCCTGCTGTTACTCGCCACCTCGACGCCCGATCACCTTCTGCCGCCCAGCGCGCCGCTGGTAGCACATCGCCTGGGCTTAGGCCGCGCCGGTGCGGTTGACCTGACAGGCGCCTGCGCCGGTTTCATCTATGCCCTGATGTTTGCCGACGGATTCACCCGCCTCCATGGCAAAGCGACCTTGGTCATCGCCGCCAACATCCTCAGTCGCCGCATCAATCCAGTCGAGCGCGCAAGCGCGGTGCTGTTTGCCGATGCCGCCGGCGCCGTGGTGATTGCCCCGTGCGAAGAGCCGGATCGGGGCATCCTCGGGTCCGCGTTGGCTTCGGACGGCTCGCGCTACGGGCTGATCCAGATTCCCGCCGGAGGAAGCAACACACCGTTCCACGGCGGCATTGACCTCGGGCAGACCCGCATGACGATCGCCAACGGCCGCGAAGTGTTCGCCAAGGCCGTGGAGATGATGTCTCGCTGCTCGCAGGACGCGCTCTCTGCTGCCCGAATGGGATCGCAAGACATCGACCGGTTCGTGCCACACCAGGCCAATGTCCGCATTTTCGATGTGGTCGGGAGGAACCTCGGAATAGCGGATCAAGCAATCGTCAAGACGATCGCCGAGTACGGCAACTCTTCCGCCGCGACCATCCCGCTCTCGCTCTCGCTTTCGCATCGGGCGCAGCCGTTTCGGCCGGGCGAAAAGGTTCTCCTTGCGGCGGCGGGTGCCGGTCTCACCGGAGGCGCCCTCATCATCGGAATTTAGCGGTACGACGGCCATGCACAGGATTTGTCTCGAATGACACTATCAAAACGGGCCCAATGCGAAAAATTGATCGCCGGCAAGCTGCATGGGTGCTGGTTCGGTGACGCGAGAGCGAAAACCCTGCAGACGATTTTCTCGAGCAGGACGATCGGCAAGGCTACCTTGCTGGGCGAGAAGTGGTTGGCGCCAGTCTAGAGAGCGGAGGTATCCAACTCCTCATTGCGATGAAGTCATCCTCGATATGTCGGCCCTTATTGGTCAACATCGTAACGGCAGTAGTGGCAGCCGTGAATTGAATAACTGGCCCCTCGAAGGCATCAACCGTCATGCAGTCCGAAAAAAATGCTCATCTGCCTGTCTCAACAACGCTGGCTCCATTTCGGAACCCGGTGTTTCGCTCGATCTGGACGGCCACACAAATATCCAGCCTCGGGTGGCTCGTGCAAACGGTGGCCATCAGTTGGCTGATGGCCACGATTTCCGCTTCGGATCTGATGGTTGCACTCGTGCAGGCCGCATCCACGTTGCCGGTATTCTTCCTCTCAATTCTTGCCGGAGCCATCGCCGACAACTTCAGCCGCCGATGGGTGATGTTTGCGGGGCACTGCCTGATAGCATTGGCATCAACGACGCTGATGATTTCTGTCGGTCTGGGATTTGCCGGTCCCTGGCTAATTCTCGGACTAGGTTTCCTGGCCGGCTGCGGCTTTGCCTTGAATGATCCGGCCTGGCACGCTTCTGTTGGTGATATCCTTCACAAGCGCGACATCCCGGCTGCGGTGACGCTTATGTCCGTCGGATACAACATTGTGCGCAGCGTTGGTCCGGCTTTGGGTGGCGTAATCTTGGCATTCTTTGGACCGCTGGCCGCTTTCGCCTTGGCAGCTCTGAGTGATCTGGCGCCTCTAAGCGCAATATGGCGCACTAGATGGAATGTTCGCACTTCACCTCTCCCTCGTGAGCGAATGACGATGGCAATTCATGACGGAGTGCGCTTCACGGTACTGTCCTTGGAGATCAGGGCAGCGATTGCCCGTGCAACCTTTTTCGGGCTGGCAAGCATCTCCATCCTTGCGCTACTCCCACTAGTCGTCCGGGATCAGCTGAAAAGCGGCCCAATCGTCTACGGCATCTTGCTGGCCGGCTTCGGCATGGGTGCTTTCGTCGCGGGCATGAGCAATAGCTTTCTAAGGCGGATCACGTCTCAAAACAGGCTAGTATCGTTCGCCTCTGTTGCTTGTGCAGCATGTTGCCTTTCCCTTGCACTGACATCATCGGTCGCCGTGGCGGCCATTTCGCTGGCAGTTGGAGGCGCGGGCTGGCTTATCACCTGGACGGGCATCGACGTGTCGGTGCAGCTGGCAAGCCCAAGGTGGGTCGTCGGCCGCACACTGTCGATATACTACGCCCTGAGCGCAGGGGGTATGGCGGCCGGCAGCTGGATCTGGGGTACTGTCGCACAGGACTACTCCTTAGCCTGGGCTCTGGAGGGCGCCGCAGGCGCTCTGTTGCTGGTTGCAGCTGCGGGGATACTGTTGCCGGTCCGTCCATGGGAAGAAACGGATCAGGAAAGTTCGGATTTTCACCCGCCGGAGCTGGCACTCGAGTTGAAGCCCAGGAGTGGCCCCATAGTCGTGAAGGTCGAGTATCTTATAGCCGAAGAGAATATCGAGACCTTTCTGGGCTACATGCGCGCAAGGCGCCATGTTCAGAGCCGTGCCGGTGCGCGAAACTGGACACTCCAGCGAAATCTTCAAACGCCTTCGATTTGGACAGAGACATTCCGCACGCCAACCTGGATGGACTTTCTTCGCCTGAATCATCGGCTCACGGCAGCGGACAAGGACGTCGGCCAGCGTCTCCTGGCACTGCATGATGGAGAGCGTCCTCCGCACACAGTGCTTTCGATCGAACGAACGACTGAGGCAGCTCGTACCCGTGCCTCGACAATCTTTTCTCGTCCTCCGAGGTGACGTGATCACGAAAGCGATCGCATCGCGCATTGGGATCTGCCGCGCCGGTCGACTTCAAGCAGCGCGAAGGCCGCATCGCCAGTACGCGGAGCCTATGCGTCCGGCGCTCTCTCGCGAATACCTATGCCGCCGCGGGGCTCGAGGCCGGGGCAGGAACGGTCCGTTCCGGACCATCTTCGATGCGGCGCGCGACGGCAGGAAGGAGGGCAGGGGTTTCGAGCGCTGGTGGTCGCGCCTGCGCACAAGCCGATCAGCAGCACGTTCGACGTGCGCTTCAGCAGCGCTGTGCGGCTCAGAGACTGGCAGAGCAGGATCTGACTCGCTACCGGCTGGCGCTCGGCCAGCCAGAACCAGGCCTGTTCGAGGACGGGGCTGGCGCTCGACCTTTCGGCGCCGGACATGGAATCAGGGCGGGGGAAGCCGCCTTGACGCCCTTGCAGGACGCCATCTCAACCGCGAACGACAAGCTTTCAGGGATCATTGCTGCGCCCTTTGGGCGGCTTGCCGTTCCCGATGTTCGAACGCGTCGGTGAAGCTATCGAGTTCTTGGGGGGTCATCCCAAGCGCCCGCCCCTCCTCACGCCATGAGGCAACCGCCTTTTCGACTTCTGCGAGTATCGTCTTCGCTCGATCGCTCCTGATCCGGAAATAAGCGATTACTGACATCAGTGCGTCCACAGTCGCTTCGGGCCCAGTTTCCTCGGATATCCAGGTTTTCAGCTCTCGCATACGCTCAGGGAATGGGTTGATGTCGAATGCAGGCGCCAGGCGCCATTGCCCGCGATGCACATGGAGAAAGCCGTGATTGTGGAGGTGGTCATCGACATTGGTGATAAGGATCGAGAACGCGATGCGCCGCCAAAGCTCTTCGATGTTGGCCGCTGGCTGGCTGCCGTGCTGGCGAAGCACATCCACGAGTTCAGTATAGCTATGCTCGCCAGCATCCGCTGCCTCTGCGCCGATCATCGTGGCGGCCGAGATATACATGAGTCGATTGCCATTCGGGGTTCTATCGAAGCGACGGATGAGCGCGACAGGAGCGCCGTCGCTGTCGAGCAGACGTGTCTCAGCAGCATCTACGCCGGCTTTTCTGGCCAAATTCATGGCGAGCACTTCGCCTTTTGTGACAGCCCGATCATCGGCAACGCTCGGAAACTTACCGATAGCGAGGCGTCCGTCGTCGTCGACGACAGAACACTTCGGACGAAGGCCCCCAAGGGACGTGCCACGTCCACGCAAATAGGCGAGGTCCGTTGCCGTCTCGGTGTTCGTCTCGACCGCCTGCGTCGCTGCGAGGAGTTGACCGATTTCAATGAGCGGCGGCGTGGTGCGTCGACCCTCCTCGGTCGTTCTTTGGTAACGCCCTTCTTCGTCCTGCAACCGGAGCGCACCAACGCGGCTCATGTCGTCCACTGCCAAGAGGTAATCCATCGCGTTCAGAGGCCGCGTTTCGGCGACATTTCCCGCCCGGCGCGCCTCTTGGCGACGCTTGGCGTGGTCGCGCTGGATGACACGCCGGCCCCATCCGTCCGGCTCCGTGTCGGCGATCGCGTTGTGGAACACGGACCCGTCGCCGGTCTTTCGATGGAATTGGGGGCCTGAGACGAGTGGCAGACCGGGTTCGATCGAGAAGCCTTCCGCTGCTCTCAGCCAACCTGCATGATATTCAAAGGCAGCGCTCTCGCGCGCACCCTGCTGATCATAGCGCAACATGCCCAGTGGCGTCGCTTCCTCGCCAATGTGAACAGCAATAGAATGTCTCATATTGCACCCGGTGGCTTCGGGACCCTTACCCTTTTGGGCAAACGTTCGGCGTCGAGGAGCAGGCCTTGCTCATCGCGATGCGCGTCGACGATCTGCGTCAAAGCCTCATCAAAGCCCAGAACAAAAAAGGTCATGGCGTAGGCCCCCATAGCGACGGTCGGGTCTCCTTTTTCGATCTTCAAATAGGTGCTTTTTGCGACACCCAATCGTTCCGCCATCATCATGATCGTCAGGCTGCGCTTCTTACGGGCGAGCGCAATGTCGGCGCCGAGCTTGCCAAGCGCCCTCTTGACTCTGGGAGGCAATGTATCTGTCACTGTTGAGCGCATTTTTGTCTCATAAAAACTACCTTAACTGTTTTTAGGGCGTTTATATAAGCCATAGACCGTGATCTGTCGAGAGTTGGCCCGTTTGACCGAATCGAACAAGGCGGTGGCGCTGAAACCAACCACATTAATCTCGTGAGCATGCATCCATGCGATCCGCAAAGGGCGCCAGGTAAGTCGCACAGGGATGTGAACGATTGCGCCGCTGCAAAACGGAACGGGCCATGCTTGGCACGATCCAGATGGCGGCGCTCCCGCCTGACGTACCGAGCGGCGGCGCCGCATGCTGTCTCGACCCGAGCTTCACAGCAAACAGATGCTGTCGGTATCGAACGAAAGTGTCAGATATCGGACATACGAACCGTGTCCCAAACCTCTGCTTAGTGCTCAGCCTGACCCCCAAAAAGCAAAAAAGAAGGGGAGCGCGACGAAGTTGCGCCGGCCAATTTAAGTGTCAGTGCGGAGCTACCTCTTCAGGATGGCACGTCGCTTGCTGCTCCGCATCGAACGCCGATGGCCAACCCACACAAACGGAGATGGATATTGGTTCAGAAGTGCTGAATCCCTGATGTAACTGAAAGAGTTTGACTGACAGTTGTGTGGAAGCGCAGCAAGGCAATAGGCGTTTTGCCTTTTCTTTAAGCCTGATGCAGGTCGAATCTCACCTCCTTCGGACAGTTGATGACCAACCACAGTTGTTTTTCAATAAGTCATACAGTTGAAGAAGTGCGATTAAGCAAAATTGCAAGTATCACTCGGCGTACTCTTAAAGTACACCGGAACTCCTCTAGTAAACTAAGTATCGCGCATTCCTTAGGTACGAAGGAGGAGCGCGATGAACATGTTTTTTCTCCTCCGATAGGCCACGGGTTCGCTCTTTGACGCTTCCGACTTTAACCTTTGAATCGAGATCCAGAATGAACGTAAGCAGCCTTCTTCTCGGCTCAGTTGCGGCCCTGATCTCCGTTTCCGTCGCTCGCGCGGCGGACGAAGACTCCGCGCCGGGCCCGACCGAATACGTCAAGGTCTGCGACGTCTACGGTTCGGGCTACTTCCATATCCCCGACACGGAGACCTGCGTGCGCATCGGCGGCTACATCCGTTACGACGTCGGCCTCGGGGATGTCCGATCGTATGACGGGACAAGAACCTCCGATGTGAGAACTGGCGAGGCTCAGGGCACCTGGCGAAACAACACGCGTTTCACGTTCAAAACTTGGACGCGCCAGGAGACCGAACTCGGCGCACTGAAGACCTATACTGAAACTCGCGTGAACTTCGGCAACCACAGCGCTTATCCGGGTCCGGAAAGTCCTCACAAGTATAGCTTCAACAGCGGCGTCAAGTTGACTTCCGCCTGGATCCAGCTTGGTGGCCTCCGAGTTGGCAAGGACGAGTCGGCCTTCGACACGTTTACAGGCTACGCCGGAAACGTGCTCAATAACGTACTCGTTCCGTACGGCGACTTCGATACCAACGTGGCTCAGTATTACTTCGATGCCGATAATGGCTTTTCGGCTCTGGTTTCACTTGAACAACGGTCGGGTGTAGTCGGTACTATCGACAGCCATGTTCCGCACGTCGTCTTCGGCGTGAAACAGACCCAGGGCTGGGGCGCGATCACTGGCGTAATCGCTCGTGACAGCGACTACGAAGCTCTGGCCGGCAAGGTCCGAGTCGATGTCAATGTCACAGATGACCTGTCGCTATTTGGAATGTTTGGCTACGGCTCCATTGGCAATCTCAACGATGACCCAACTAACGCAGTCGCCGCTCACGGTCGCGGCTTCTACAAAATTTGGAGCGGCAATTGGGCTTTGTGGGCCGGCGCCACTTACACGTTCGACGAGAAAACTTCGTTCAACCTTCAGGTCTCGGGTGATCAGCTCAGGAACTCTGGTCTGGCTGCAAACGTCGCCTATATGGTCGTTCCAGGTTTCACAGTCACAGCCGAAGTCGACTATGCCCACTACGGCAACTTCGGCGTCGGCACGCTCGACCGTTCCGGCGTGAACTGGACTCACCTCGGCAAAAAGAACAGCCTCGGCGGCATACTCCGATTCCAAAGCTCATTTTAGCGGAATCGAAGCTGCATCTCGGGTGGGCTGTAAAGCGGACCCAATCCCGCAAACGCTTGAGGACATTGCAAGCAAGCGTGCCAGGCTTGAAACCTCGACCTCAGGCGGATTGCCGACACTAGCCGCCATGTCGCCAACCGCGCATGCAGTGCTGTTCATGGATCTCGCTGGATGGCACATAAGGGCAAATCGCGACGTGCCGGAGACCCCATGCCGTTTCCTGCCGTCGCGATGCCCCGAACTAAAACCGGTGAAAAACCTCGGGCAAATACCTGCGCTCCAACTTGCTCTCAAACTGGCCTTCGAACCTACGAGCCCATCATCGACGCGGCGTGCGAGGCTTCGCAGAACTCATCCCAAGTCCAGAAAGCATCACGTCAATCGCAATGACGTGTGGGTGCAAGTCGTCGGTAATCATCCACGACCGCCGGTGTAAGTCATTTGGTATGGCATCCACAAACGGATGCTGCCAACTAGGCGATTGCTGCTTTCGGCCGGCCCCGAATGCGCTTGACAAAACGGAGCCGACCCGCTCAATTCGAGGCATTCACCAGGGGAGTCCCGGCAAGGGGCTGAGATACTGCTGGCTTTCGCGGCGCAGTGACCCGTTGAACCTGATCCAGTTCATACTGGCGTAGGGACGGTGCAAGCGCTTTGCGGGAGTTTACGCCCGAGGTCCTGTTTCGGCAGGTCGACCAGAGCGACTTTTCATCCTTCCGGCACAGAACTGGGTCTCCAATGCACGAGCAAAGGAGCCTCAAGATGAATGCCCTCACCCCCGCCGTTTCGACAGGACCACTGCCCGCCTCACGGAAGATCCACAAGGCCGGTGCCATCCACCCGCAGATCAGGGTGCCGATGCGCGAAATCTCCGTCCATCCGACGGCTGGCGAGCCGCCCGTTACCGTCTACGATCCGTCCGGCCCCTATACGGACCCGACCGTCGAAACCAGTATCGAAAAGGGCCTTGCCCGGCTTCGTCACGAATGGATCACAGCGCGCAGCGATGTCGAGGCCTATGACGGACGCCATGTCCGGCCGGAGGACAACGGATTCGCGACGGGTGAGCGCCTGACGCCGGAATTTCCCATTCGCAACCGGCCGCTCAGGGCCAAGCATGGCAAGGCGGTGACCCAGCTTGCCTATGCGCGCGCCGGCATCATTACGCCCGAAATGGAATTCGTCGCCATCCGCGAGAACCTGGGCCGCGAGGTCCTGCGCGGCAGCAAGCTCGAGCGCGACGGCGAAGCCTTCGGCGCGGCGATCCCCGATTTCGTCACACCGGAGTTCGTGCGCGAGGAGGTGGCGCGCGGGCGGGCGATCATTCCCGCCAACATCAATCATCCCGAGAGCGAGCCGATGATCATCGGCCGCAATTTCCTGGTGAAAATCAACGCCAATATCGGCAACTCGGCGGTCACCTCCTCCATGGCCGAAGAGGTCGAGAAAATGGTCTGGGCGATCCGCTGGGGCGCCGACACGGTGATGGATCTGTCGACCGGCCGCAACATCCACAACATCCGCGAATGGATCGTGCGCAACGCACCGGTGCCGATCGGCACGGTGCCGCTCTACCAGGCGCTGGAGAAGGTCGGCGGGACTGCCGAGGACCTGACCTGGAAGGTTTACCGCGACACGCTGATTGAACAGGCCGAACAGGGTGTCGACTATTTCACCATCCACGCCGGCGTGCGGCTGCACTACATTCCGCTGGCCGTTGACCGGGTCACGGGCATCGTCTCGCGCGGCGGCTCGATCATGGCGAAATGGTGCCTGCACCATCACCGGGAAAGCTTTCTTTACGAACATTTCGCGGAGATATGCGACATCTGCCGCGCCTACGATGTGTCCTTTTCGCTCGGCGACGGCCTTCGTCCCGGGTCGATCGCCGACGCCAACGACGCGGCGCAATTCGCCGAACTGGAAACGCTCGGCGAGCTGACCAAGATCGCCTGGGCCAAGGATTGCCAGGTGATGATCGAGGGGCCTGGTCACGTACCGATGCACAAGATCAAGCAGAACATGGACAAGCAACTCGCTGTCTGCGGCGAGGCGCCGTTCTATACGCTTGGGCCGCTTACCACCGACATCGCGCCGGGCTACGACCACATCACCTCCGGCATCGGCGCGGCGATGATCGGCTGGTTCGGCACTGCCATGCTCTGCTACGTCACGCCCAAGGAGCATCTTGGCCTTCCCGATCGCAACGACGTCAAGACCGGCGTGATCACCTACAAGATCGCCGCCCATGCCGCCGACCTGGCGAAGGGTCATCCGGCTGCAAAGGTCAGGGATGATGCCCTTTCCCGGGCGCGTTTCGAGTTCCGCTGGGAGGACCAGTTCAACCTGTCGCTCGATCCCGAAACAGCGCGGTCCTTCCACGATCAGACCTTGCCCAAGGAGGCGCACAAGCTGGCGCATTTCTGCTCGATGTGCGGACCGAAATTCTGCTCCATGCGCATTTCCCATGACATCCGCGCCGAAGCGCAGAAGGAGGGCATGGCGGCGATGGCGGCGAAGTACCGCGAGGGCGGTGACCTCTACGTGCCGGCGGACGAGACCGGCGCAGCGCTTACGCCTTTGCAGGCGCATGAGCGATCATGAGGGTGCTGGTCAAAGGGGCCGGCGTCGCCGGCCTCACCGCAGCTTTCGAGCTCGCCACGCGCGGCGCGGCTGTGACCGTTGCCGAGACAAGGCACAGCCTTGGCGGCAATGCGTCATGGTTCGCCGGCGGCATGCTGGCGCCCTGGTGCGAGCGCGAAAGCGCCGAGCAGTCCGTGCTCGATCTCGGACGCAACGCCGCGGACTGGTGGGATGCGGCAACGCCTGACCAGGTGACACGGGCAGGAACACTGGTCGTGGCCGCGCCGCGCACTGCGGGCGAGCTCGACCGGTTCGCCAGCCGCACGTCGGGTCATCGGCGTGTCGATGAAGATGAAATCGCGTTGCTGGAGCCCGACCTCGCCGGCCGCTTCCGCCGCGGACTGCTCTTCCCCGACGAAGCCCATCTCGATCCGCGCCAGGCGATGGCGGCACTTCATCACAGGCTGGCGGCGATGGGCATCGAATTCCGCTTCGGCGCCGACGCCCGGCTTGCCTCCGGTTTCGATCGCCGGATCGACTGCACGGGTATGGCCGCCGTCGATGACCGACTGCGCGGCGTTCGCGGCGAGATGCTGATCCTGCGCACGCCCGATATCTCGCTCTCGCGCCCGGTCCGGCTGCTTCATCCGCGCTTTCCGCTCTACCTAGTACCGCGCACTGACCACCATTTCATGGCCGGCGCGACGATGATCGAGAGCCAGTCCGCTGGACGGGTCACGGCGCGTTCCCTGATGGAGCTTTTGGGCGCGACCTATACCCTCCATCCGGCCTTTGGCGAGGCCGAGATCGTTGAAACCGGCGTCGGCGTCCGCCCAGCCTTTCCCGACAATCTGCCGCGTGTCGAAGCACGCGAAAGCACCGTCGCGATCAATGGACTCTATCGCCATGGCTTTCTTCTCGCGCCCGCCATGGCGCGCCAGGCGGCCGAACTCGTCTTCAGTCACGACAAACCCCTGGAGCCCGCCAATGAAACTGATCGTCAACGGCCAAGCGCTTGAGATTGACGCCTCAACGCTGGCCGAACTACTTGCCGCGCTCGACTATGAAGGCGATTGGCTGGCGACGGCCGTCAACAGCGACCTCGTACACAAAGTTAATCGGGCCGAGTTCCAGTTGAGCGACGGCGACCGGATTGAAATCCTATCACCCATGCAGGGAGGCTAGCATGTTCGAGCTTCTCGGGACGACGCTTCCCTCTCGGCTGTTTCTCGGCACGGCTCAATATCCATCGCCCGCCATCCTTGCCGATGCGGTCCAGGCATCGGGCACCTCGGTGGTGACCGTGTCCCTGCGGCGTGAGATGGCCGGCGGCAGGGACGGCGAAAAGTTCTGGTCGTTGATCCGCTCGCTTGGCACAAGAATCCTGCCCAACACGGCCGGCTGCCACTCCGTCAAGGAAGCGGTCACGACCGCGAAAATGGCGCGCGAGGTGTTCGGGACGAGCTGGATCAAGCTCGAAGTGATCGGCAACCATGACACTCTGCAGCCTGATGTGTTCGGCCTGGTCGAAGCTGCGCGCATCCTGTGCGACGACGGTTTTGCAGTATTCCCCTATACCACCGACGACCTTATCGTCGCCCAGCGGCTGCTGGAGGCCGGCTGCAAGGTCTTGATGCCGTGGTGCGCGCCGATCGGTTCCGCCCTCGGGCCGGTCAACATCCCGGCGCTTCGCTCGATGCGCGGACATTTCCCTGGCGTCCCGCTGATCGTGGATGCGGGGCTCGGCCGACCGTCGCACGCGGCAACCGTCATGGAGCTCGGCTTTGACGCCGTGCTCCTGAATACGGCGGTCGCCAGGGCAGCCGATCCAGTCGGAATGGCGCGCGCATTCGGCAAGGCAGTCGATGCCGGCCGTGAAGCCTTCCTGTCCGGGATGCTCGAACCGCGCGACGTCGCGGTGCCATCGACGCCGACCATCGGCAGAGCAGTTTTTTCATGAAGCTCGATCCCTTCTACCTGATCGTCGACAGCGCTGCCTGGATCGAACGATTGGCGCCGCTCGGCGTGAAGCTGGTTCAGCTTCGCATCAAAAGCATGAATGAGACCGGGTTGCGCGCGGAGATCCGCAAGTCGAAGGGCTTGTGTGCCCAACACAAATGCCAGCTCATCGTCAACGATCATTGGCGCCTGGCAATCGAGGAAGGCTGCGACTTCGTGCATCTCGGCCAGGAGGATCTGCAAACCGCCGACCTCTCTAGGATACGATCAGCCGGTGTCAGGCTCGGGTTGAGCACGCATGATCATCTCGAGCTGGAAACGGCCATGTTTGCCGACCCCGACTATGTTGCGCTCGGTCCGATCTATCCCACCATCCTGAAGAAGATGAAATGGGCGCCGCAAGGGCTGGAGCGGATCAGCGAGTGGAACCGGCGAGTGGCGCCGATCTCATTGGTCGCTATTGGCGGCCTCAACCCTGACCGCCTCAACGGCGTCTTTGAGGCCGGCGCCAACAGCGCGGCAGTGGTCACGGACATCACGTTGAGCTCCGATCCCGAAACGCGCACGCGAGAGTGGATCGAAAAGACGGACCGATGGCGATGAGACGAGAACCGCATGTGCTTGTCATAGGCGGATCGGATTCCAGCGGGGGTGCTGGAATAGCACGCGACATCGAGACGATCTCTGCCATTGGCGTGCGCACCTGTCTCGCCGTCACAGCGCTGACGGTGCAGACGCACGACATCGTAATGGAAATCCATCATTCGCCACCCAGCTTAGTGGCCGATCAGATATGTGCCGCGCTGCAGGCCAACGAAGTGGCCACGATCAAGATCGGCATGCTCGGAACGGCCGAGACCATCGTTGCCGTTGCGGCGGTGCTGCGTGAAAATCCGCAAGTGCCGGCAGTTCTCGACCCTGTGCTGGCCTCCACCTCAGGCCGCGCACTTCTGGAAGCAGGCGCTATCGCTGCCATGAAGCGCGATCTGATGCCGCTTTGCTGCATTGTCACGCCCAACCTCCCTGAACTGGCGCTCCTTACTGGCTCCGAAATGGCGGTGGATGAGGACGAAGTGCTCCAACAAGGACAAAGATTGCTGGCCGCCTGCCCTCAAGCCCTGCTGATCAAGGGTGGGCATGCGTCGGGACCCCGATCGACCGATATTCTGTTACGCTCCGGTCATGAACCCACCCGCTTCGAAGCACCGCGCGTTGCCACAACGATGCGCGGAACAGGTTGCATGCTGGCCAGCGCGATTGCGGCGCATCTGGCGAAGGCGAAGCCGCTCGAAGACAGCGTGAGCGAAGGCAAGCGGCTTGTTTTCGAGAGGCTGCAGAAGAAAGCAGCCACGTGACAGCGGCTCACTCCAATGTGCACCAGGATTCGGTTGACCTAATCAGTATCCCTGGGCGTTACCGAGGTGGGCGTGTGGGGTGATCACCTTCACCGAGCGCTGTCGATCTCATTTTCAGATCGACAGGTTTGCCCCCGTGCCCCGGCGACCTCGGCGATCGTGGCAAGCCGGCGAAGCATATCTGCTGTATACCAGAACACTTCAACGCCACTGCTCTCCGGTGATCATGGAGGTTACGTGAACTACTATCATTCGGATCTTTCTGGTGGAGGAAGTCCTCGTCGGCAACGGCATGGTCGTCATCCAGCGACGCCTCTCGTCCCACCCACTCTTCCGAGCGGAATGGCACCGACGCCGCAGATTGTTCAGTGCCGCTCCTCCACCTCAAACTTATCTTTTGTGTTCAGGGAGCCACGGCGCCTGGGTTGGCTGATGAACACCGTCCGTTCGCGCATGTGAGGTCGAATTAAATCTCGGCGAAGAGGAGGCAGGCTCATCATCCAACAGTCGCCGGAGTTCCGCTGGGTCGAATGCCGTCATTGGTGGGGAGGCGGGTTCATCATTCAACAGCTGCCGGAATTCCGCTGGGTCGAACGCCATCATTGGTGGGGAGGCAGGCTCATCATCCAACAGTCGCCGGAGTTCCGCTGGGTCGAATGCCATCATTGGTGGGGAGGCGGGTTCATCATACAACAGCTGCCGGAGTTCCGCTGGGTCGAATGCCATCATTGGTGGGGAAGCGGGTTCGCCATTCAACAGCTGCAGAGACTCCTCCTCGTGCGGCAAGCGCCCGCTCAGCCGGACTTGCAGCGCCTGCCGATCGGCGACGAGGTTGTCGAGTTGCATCGGCTCGTGGTCCGGCCGCTGCCCATCCACCAATCGTCCAAGCAGAGCCCGCGTGCCGTCCAGCACAAACACGCCGCAATCATTATCGTTCGGCTGTCGGGGCATGCGGGCTGGCGCCAAGGTTGCGTTCAGAAGTGTTGCGAGCCGTTTTGCAGGCACGATGTTGTATCCCTCTGGCTGGAGGGAGTCGTAGTGATAGGCGACCCGCCTTTCTGGGTTGCGGCGATCAACGAGCAGCAGCGACCAATGGGTGCCCTTAATAGTAGGAGTGCCATTGTTCAATGGAACGAACAGGAAGTCGGCTGGGGCGTCATTTCGGCTATAAATGGACTGCAATATGACTCGCGCGTTTTGCGGCTCGGTGTGACGCAGTAGATGCGATACCGACGGGTCCACCAGCCGTGTCCGGGCGGCGAGCGCCGGATCTATCGCCTGCAGCTGCTCCCCCAGCAAATGGTAATCCCTCTGGATATGGGCGTCACTCAGCCACTCGTCGGCCCACAGCACCGACCCGTTGGGGACATTGGACGAGGCTGTCGGATTCAACGCCCCGATCTGGGCATCGGAGGAGGTGGTGGTTAGCCCGGTCAGATCAACCACTGGAAGACCGCGGTAGGTGACTGCCAGCCTGGCGGTTGATCGCGAGGCAGGTTCGGAAACCGTTGCCGGTGCCGCTGCCGCAGCTTCACTCATCGGCGAAAGCCGACCGCGATTGATGAGACGAACGCCGATCCCGCTAGTCTCCGCTTGCAGGCTTGGGATGTATTCGGACTCTTTCCCCCGCACGACGGGCTGCCCTTCCAATGGCAATGCGCCCACTTGGTAGGTGGAGGGCTGCATCGGCATGCGACCGCCTGAATTGCCGATCTCGCTCAGCTGCTGCTGAATGGCGACGGCTGGCGGCGTATTCAGGGTCCTCTGCCGCTTCGCTGGCCTCAACAGCGCTGTGGAATGTTCATTGTTGATGATGAGCCACTCGGCCGGCAGGAGGTTGCCCCTGTCAACCGCGCCAGGCGAGCGCCCAATCTGCTCTTCGCTGATCGCTAACAACGGCCGGGCGGCAGCCTGAACCCCAGCCTGCCGAGAGCCGGCTGCTCCGAAAGCACCCGCCCCGTTGCTGTTGAGGTTATCCCGTCCAGTGGGCAACTTCCCTGGAGCGATGAAAAATGACGCGGCTGGTTGATTATCCTGCTGTCCCTGAAGCTCCTTTGGCCAACTGCCAGCTTCCTGCGACGCGCTGTGCTGCGCAATCGCCTCGCCGACCCGCCTCGGCTCCATCAGTGCCGCGTCCTCGGGATCAGGAACGGGAGGAATATGGCGCTCGAGCTCCATCGCTTTAACGCCGGCGTGCGATTTTCGGAGATAGGCCAGTGCGGAACCGATCCTTGGATCACCACCGGCGTCCTCCTTGTAGCCCTTGACATCTCCATCCAACGCCTTACCGGAAAGCCGACCAGCAATGCCCTTCTTGTTGTTTTGACGCAGGTAGTCACTGAAGCTCCTAAGAGCAGCTGCATTCCTCGTGCCGGTCTCTGTCGCTGCTTCGTTTCTGTACTCATCGATGAGAGCCGCGTCCTGAGGATACGGAGTCAATTTAGCGCGGCCTGCGATCGGCACGATTCCGCCCGTCGACTGCGAGGTCCGGAGATGATCTATTGCCGTAAGGAGTCTCGCGGGATGACCCTTTCCGATGAACTCGCGCGCATCATGGGTCAGCGACTGCTTGTCGAGCCGATCCTTCATGGGATCTATGTTGTTTGCGAGGAGCCACTGGCCAAAGCGGAGAAGAATATTTACGTTGTTCTTGGCGGTGCCCTCGGTGGCCCCACCTTTGATAAGGGCGTCGTTAAGCCCCAAAATCAGCGGAGCATCCTCGGGATGAAGAGGCTGGTTCCTGCCAAGCCGAGCTGGCTGAGCCGGCTGCGGCGCCGAAGACGACGGGCCGGCTTCGTCCATAAGCTCCAAACGCACATCCTGGTCTGCCGCAGCAAGCTCCTTTGGCCAATTGCCAGCTTTCTGCGACGCGCTGTGCTGCGCAATCGCCTCGCCGACCCGCCTCGGCTCCATCAGTGCCGCGTCCTCGGGATCAGGAACGGGAGGAATATGGCGCTCGAGCTGCATCGCTTTAGCGCCGGCGTGCGATTTTCGGAGATGAGCCAGTGCGGAACCGATCTTTGGATCACCACCGGCGTCCTCCTTGTAGCCCTTGACATCTCCATCCAACGCCTTACCGGAAAGCCGACCAGCAATGCCCTTCTTGTTGTTTTGACGCAGGTAGTCACCGAAGCTCCTAAGAGCAGTTGCATTCCTCCTGCCGGTCTCTGTCGCTGCTTCGTTTCTGTACTCGTTGATGAGAGCCGCGTCCTCCGGATAAGGAGTGAACTCAGCGCGGCCTCCGATCGGCACAATTCCGCCCGTCGACTGCGAGGTCCGAAGATGACCTATTGCCGTAAGCAGCCTCGAGGGATCACCCTTTCCGATGAACTCGCGCGCATCATCGGTCAGCGACTGCTTGTCGAGCCGATCCTTGATGGGATCTTTGTTGTTTGCGAACAGCCACTGGCCAAAGCTGAGAAGAATACTTACATTGTTCTTGGCAGTGTGCTCGGAGGCGTTGCCCTTGATGAGGGCCTCCTCAAGGCTGAGGATAAAGTCTTCATCCCTGATATGAAGAGGATGCTTGCTGAGCCTTCTCAAAAATTTAGTTGACTGGGCCGGCTGCGGCGCCGAGCCGGCCGGCATTGCTCCACCACCCCGACCTGAATTGGCGATCTCGCTCAGTTGCCGCTCAAACGCCGCCGCAGCTGCGGGCGGAGCCGCACGCGAGCTATCTTGCAAGCCGGCCCTGTTCGATTGTCCGTGCACCCGCTTGGTTGAGGTGAAATCCATCCGTTCTCACTTTTAGCATATAAGCCCGTTTGAAGCTGGGCTTGGATCTGACACAGGAGGCTGTCGAGAACCTGACGACAACCTGCTCGCCAAGATCTGTTGCAAAGTTTTCGGGACCAGAGGCATGGCCTTCGGTGTTTCGCCGGAGAGTTCAGATGTTCAAGGGCCGCCGTTTCGACCAGTGCCTCGTCCTGCTTTGCGTTCGCTGGTGCAATCCGAGGTGGGGCTGGGACGTCTTTCCCCGCTTCTTCTTCTCTGAACCCGCGCTGTTCGGCCTCGGTCGAATGCTGCCCATCCTCGCCTCAGCGCTCGGCTTTCTCCTCGACGCTGCTCGCTTTCGCGCGCGTTTCCGTCTCGCCGCTGCCGTCGCGCGTCTCATACCGGCTGCTGCGCTCCATCGCGCTGATTGTGCATCTGCTCGTCATCAACAATCTCGCCTATCTGTATCCGACTATCGATGTAGGCGTGCCGTCTAGCTGCCTGCTGTCCGCGCGGGACCTGCTTATAGAACTCGTGCCGAAGCGCTACGCGCACGTTGCGCGGCGACCTGCGGGAGGGCGAGCGGGCGACGAAATTCGGGGGCCATTAACTGCGCGCTGGCCTCTCGCCTCATCAGCAACGTTCTGGATGGGCGTGCAATGCGCCGGTGCCGATCGGTACCGTGCAGCTTACAAGGGGCACGAGTCGAGGACCTCACCAAAAACCGGCGTCGGCTTGCTTTTTGAGGTCGTTGCACCGACGGGGTTGGTTCGATCCGACGCTGACCTGTGTGATTGGGGGGCTTGGGTACGAGCCGGTGCCGGACCGAACCGTCTGAGACAACGACGGTTATGTCTCGGCACATTGGGGCATGGGCTCGGGTAAAGTGCGGCGAACAACGTGTCAGAATATCACCAATCCGACGCCCGCTCGCAAACGTGATTGGAATAGCGCATGCTGTGGCGGCGTTGCCAATCGCCCAGGTGTCGCAGGGATGGCTACAAGTAGAAGCGGTCAACGATTGCACTCGATGGGTCAGGCGGACCTGATTTTAGGCTGAAACCAGGGAGGGGTCGTCCGCCTGTTTTGCTGGCACGCTAACCGCGCGCCGATTGACCTGGGGATCGATCGAATCGCCGAGCGCGGCCGCTCGCTGGCGTCAGTGCCGGCCAGCATCCATCTGCTCTGCGCGCCCGGCGCATCATCCGGAAGGACTGCGGAGAAGGGAGGCTGACAAAGTGCAGATCACCTGACGCGCCACAGCGTGCGAGCTCCGGGATTCCGGTGATGTCATGGTCAGCTGTAGCCAAGTCAAGCTCAGTTATGAAGCAGGCACATCGATATTGCGCCACAGCATAGTGGTTGCTGAGCATCTGCGCCTAGCACGGACAGAACCATCTTTAGGAACGTTACCGGGGCAAGAATGCAGTACGTACCGCGTGCTCTAAAAAAGGTATTCTAAACAGAGTGATGGGGCAGCCCCGCTACGGAAATCTTGTCCTAGTCCGTTTGAGCATCGACTCTTCAGATGGACCGGCTGGGTACCCGGCGCGGCCTGCACCCATCGAGGCCGCCAACCGCTGAGCAGAAAACCAGGCCTACGCTTTCCGGGACGGCGGACCTCGTCAGCCTCTCGAAAGCTTGCCTGAGTAGGTCGCTCATCTGATCTGTGAACGTGAGGCTAGCGTGAACCGGCACAAACTTAACATTCATTGTAATAGCCTGGCAGCAGGTACAGCACCCCGTATCGCAAGAGCAAGCGGACGGGCAGGGCAAGACGGCTTTGAGCAGCACTGGGGAGCGCTGGCTGGACGATTCTGGACGGGCAGCGGCCGGACAATGAGCCGCTGCCACTCGACAACCCCTTGCCGATCGGCAGCCGCTGCAAAACCTGCTGAGGGCTGATGTCGGCATCAACCCTAAGCCTCAGGTCCCTAGATTAAGACTGGATGAGATTATCGCCGTTCGACTTCCAGGGTAGCGGACGCGGGCCTTCGGCTGCACATCGGGAAGACGGTCAACGGCCTGGAAGAGGGCCGTGCGCTGTGTGCTGCGCAGTCGCCCTACTTCGCGGAAGCCCAGCCGACCCCTCATCGCATGTCGCCCTTGCGTCAACCGATGGTGCTAGGCCTCAAACGCTGCAGACCGGCAGCGCCGACCGACAGCCGCGAGACGTCTCGGTGACGGTTCCCGCCGCGCTCAGATTGCGGCAGCCAGATCAGTGTCCAATCCGCCGCGCTCGAGCTCTGATGACCGAACGCAAGCTCCAAGCTGCGGTACCAAAGCATCAGCCTCACAGTGCGACCTGGGGGTGAATATGCGGGCCCATCCAGGATGTGGATGCTTATGATCCGAACAATCGATTTGTTCAAGTCGCTTGTCGAAAGCTAACCCCTGCGAGCCATGGAATCGTGGGCTTTGGAGGGCGACGCTGGCCTGGCGAATGCAGGGGGCCGCACATAGGCAGGATCGATGCGCAGACGAATTGAAGTCAGAGTGGGTGGCATCTTTGGCTGCCAAACGAAGTATCAGCCCATCAACACGTCTTCACAGGTTCTACCCCGCCTACCGCCTACTGCAGGCGTGCAATTCGCATGACCCTGCCGATTAGCCGTCCCAAAGAGGATTACGAACCCTGCGATGAGTTGCGCGATTTCTGCTGTCGCCGTCTCAATAGTCTCGGTGACCTGTCCTACCATTGATAGGAGATGAAATGCGAACGCTATTCGTTGACCACCATGCGGATCTTACGCGAGCCGTGGGAGTTGCTCTCGGGGATAGCGGTTTCGCTGTTGATATCGTTCGCACACTGGAACAGGCATCGAGTGCATTTTCTTGCGCCAGCTATGAAGTTCTCCTGCTGGAGCTGGCTCTGCCGGATGGCAATGGCTTGGATTGGCTGAAGCAGCTAAGGAGTGAGGGACATTCAGTTCCTGCTCTCGTTCTGAGTGACGTCGACGATCTTGAGAAGCGAATTGCGATTTTCAACGGTGGCGCGGACGATTTTCTGCTCAAGCCCGTGTGTACCAATGAGCTCATTGCCAGAATGAGAGCCGTTCTGCGGCGGTCGGTGCAGATGACCGACCCCATCATTGTATTTGGCAATCTCCACTTCGATCCAATCGGCCGACAGGTTTCCGTTGCTGGTCATCCGCTGACGGTCGCACGCCGTGAACTGTGTATTCTAGAGCATCTGCTCAACCGTGCTGGCCGCATCGTGCCGCGTTCGCAGTTGGAAGATCACCTATATTCATTCAACGATGAAGTATCTGCCAACGCTCTTGAAGTCGGAATCTATCGCTTACGTGGATACCTAAGCAGGTCAGGCGCAACACCACGGATAAAAACCGTGCGCGGCATTGGTTACATTCTCGAATGTGACTAGCGCGACAGCCGTATAGTTGGCCGAATTTGAAAGAAAAGATCACCTTGAAAATCATTCCAACTGATCATCCTCACACCGATCGGCGGCCCCCACTCATCGTCAGCCCGAGACCTACTACTGTCTCTCCTTACTTGAGCCGCCTCCTCTACGCGGTCATTCTGTCATATCCAGTTTCTGCGCCGGCGCAAAACATCGAGGATAAAGGCACGCCGCCTGCCGCTTCCAATAGCCTCGATGGCACGCTGAACCTTTCCTCTTCGCTCGGCAAGACAGTTCATTTGCCCGCGCCAGCCACGACCATCTTTGTTGCTGACCCGACGATCGCGGATTATCAGGCAGCCTCGAACACAACCATCTTCGTCTTTGGGAAGAAATCCGGGCGGACCAGCCTGTTCGCCTTGGACGAAAAGGGCGAGGCTCTCGTCGCGTTGCGTATTGTCGTCACGCAGCCGATCGAGGAATTGCGCGCCATGTTGAGTGACCAGGTCGGCGACTCTTCAATCCACGTAAGCTATACGCCACGCGGCGCAATCCTTAGCGGTACAGCTCCCAATGCGGAGGTCGCGGACACCGCGAAAAGGGTCACTGAGCAGTATCTCGGTGACGGTGCGCAAGTCGTCAATAACATCAAGGTCGCCGGGTCCTTACAAGTTAATCTTAGTGTGCGGGTAGCGGAGGTCTCCCGTAGCGCCATGAAGGCACTCGGCGTTAACCTGTCCGCCTTTGGTCAAATCGACAATTTCAGAGTGGGCGTGTTAAGCGGCAGCGGCGCTGGCTCCGGTGCAGCGCTGGGTGGCGGTACAGCAGGAATCGGATTCGACAACGGTGTCGTCAACATCGGTGCGGTTCTCGACGCGCTCGCCAAGGAGCACATAGCTTCCGTTTTGGCTGAGCCGAATCTCACCGCGATGTCCGGTGAAACTGCCAGTTTTCTGGCCGGCGGCGAATTTCCAATTCCTGTCCTGCAGGAAAACAAGCAAGTGTCGGTTGAATTCCGTCACTTCGGCGTCAGCCTGGAATTCGTGCCGACCGTTCTCAACAACAACCGAATCAACATTCACGTAAAGCCGGAAGTCAGTGAACTGTCGTCCCAAGGTGCCGTTCAAATCAATGGTATTTCCGTGCCGGCAGTTTCCACGCGCCGAGCCGACACAGTCGTCGAACTCGCCAGTGGGCAGAGCTTTGCAATTGGCGGTCTGATCAGGCGCAACGTGAACAATAACGTCAGTGCGTTTCCCTGGCTCGGCGAAATGCCGATCCTTGGCGCTCTGTTTCGTTCCTCCTCGTTTCAAAAGGAAGAATCAGAACTGATTATTCTGGTTACGCCTTACATCGTAAAACCAGGCTCCAGCCCCAACCAGATGAGCGCACCCACGGACCGGATGGCGCCGGCTTTGGACGATTCTCCGGCAAATCCGCCGCGAGGCCGCGCTGCTGCCCGCACCGGCGCGCCAGGGGCCAAGCGCGGTCGCGGCTTCATAATCGAATAGGTGATCGAATGACTTTGCGGATCAAAGTTCTCCTAGTCGCCCTGACGGCCAGCGCAAGTGGCTGCACAAGCACTGCGCCGATCTATGTCGAGCCCCCTGCGCCAATCCTGATCCGGCCGGAGACCACCGTCCTGATATTAAAGAGCCTTCGCGCTTCCGAACGGCAGCGTTTGCGTGTTTTCCTTGACAGGACCAGTAGCGGCCGCCGCGATGCTCTTCACCTCCTTATCTGGGGCTCGTCCCGGCTCAGCGCAGAGGTGGTGCATCAGGCCAGGCAGATGGGTATCGACACTGACAACATCCATTTGCTCGACCAACACGATGGCGGCGCAGTCCAAGTAGAAGCAATTGTGTATCATGCCCGCCCACCTGCCTGTCCGTCGTATTCCGGTCCTTTACTCAGTGACAAATCCTTCGAAGAGCCGCTTGGCTGTTCGACACGACGTAACTTAGCTGCAATGGTCAACGATCCGCGCGATTTGATCGACAACAAGGCTGTCAAACCGAGCGATGGCGAGCGTGCGGCCATACCAGTTGCCACATACAGGACGTTCGGGGCGGGCAAAGGTCAATGACATGGGTCGTATGGTCTTAGCTCAGTAGAGTACGGCGCCGGCTCCAGTCTGTAAGATTGCCGTTGCTTTGATCTGGTGGTGAGCGCGGCCGTCACAATACACGATCGTGACCTGAACGAGATAGGGTGCCCCTCACCTCTCCAGGGCGCCCGGTGGCGCTGCGCTCATGACGTTACCTGGAGGCGGGGTGACTGCCATGCTGATTTGTGATCGCTCGAGAGGCATCCCGCTCCAACCACCCTCTTTAGAGCCAAAGAGCGCTGAGCGGCGTTCTTCATTTGCGGGTTAAAGGCGCGCGTACGCGACGGCGGCGTGGCTCAAGTGGCCAAGCGGGCATGATCTTGGCCGGTCGTGTCAAATCGGGATAGGGGGAGCCTCGCGGCTCCTCCCCTCCCACACCACCTACATACGGGTCCGTATTCGGCGGTTCGATGAATTGAGCGACCAAAGCCTCCTGTGAGGTATCGAGCGCCGGGATTTCACGACGTGCGTCGCCGAGCTGGCTTCGGTCCCTGCGTTTGCCGTTCCGTCGGGCTTCGCCGTCAGGTCTGGCGGGCAGGCCGGAGAACCGGTTTCTGCCGCATGGCCGTATCGAGACGCGCGGTACTACTTTCCACTTCCACCGTTCAGGCCTTCGCCGCAGGCAAACCCGGCTGCTACTATGCCCTCTGCTGACTTCTGCGCCGCGATCAGCGCGCCTCACGGCGGGCCTAGTCCGGAATTCCGGACACGGCGCAGATCTCCCGAGGTAAGATCGACCGCCTTCCCCGCACACCCGCCGAATTTACCACCCCGGTCCTTGGTGACCATGGACTTCGCGGTCATTGGCCCGCTCGTCCGGCCGGGTAGGCCTCATATCCGGTTCTTGTCCATCGGGTCGCGGGTTTGCTCCACGCTTCCTTCAGACCCCGCCTCGCGGCGACGCCCTTGCGCTTCGCTAACCCTTCGCCGCCATCAGGCTGGGTAATGGACTTACACCTCCAAGCTGTCGATCATGCTCGGCACACCAAAGCTGGCGCGGCTGTGTCGCCGCGCTCCACCGGCCCATGTTGCGGGCCGGTGGCCCCCACGGCCATCGGAGAAGCAGTTGCGGACGGGCACTGCGCCAACTGGTCAGCATGACCGCTCTTTTCCGGGTTCTTTTCTAGCCGATCTCACCTTCTTCTCTCAGGCTAAGTGTGAAAACGAACTCAAGGCCGAAGGATGAGTGGACTAAGCCCGGGCCTGCTGCGACCTAACCACGACCCTTAAGGCACGCCTGCCAAATCGCCTTGCGGAAAGGCAAAGGTTCCCCACAAGGTGATTGATAGGCCAGTGAAGCGTGGCGAAGGAAGTCGCACATTTGTCGTCAGGCCACGTTCTGGAATATTGGCAAGCCCATCGGGCTGGGGAGGCCGGCCGCTTGCATAGGGTCGGCCGGAAGGCGTGCTTGCAGGTTGGACAAATAGTCTTCTGCATAGCTTTGCGCCATGGAAATCGGCAGATCGATCCCGGCCGTGGCGGCCTCTTCGAGCGCCTTCTTCACCAGCCCGTTGCGTATTGCAAGCTTGACCTCGGGGCCTGCGATAAGGCTGAGCGCCTGCGCTCCGATATTGATGCCAGCGTCTATCAGCGCCTGCTTCATATTGCCTCCGGTAATCGCTGTGCGGACAAGATTTGCCGCTTGCGCCTCGAACGCGAGCGTCATCGACACGGCATCGGCCACTTGGCCCACGACCGGAATGAAGCTCAACAGACCCACCGCCGTCGCAGCCCAATCAGCCGCTGTCGAGTACACCTTGAGCACGTCGCCGACTGTGTGGATGAAAGCCCCGCCGTTCTTTTTGGCCGATTTGGTATCAGGCTGGTCCGCCCGGCCCGTCATCATGTCCGAGACGGCGTCCTGTTCCGCAGCAGTTTCGGGCGCATGGGTCTTTGGCTGCTGAACGGTTCGGTTCGCAGACGACATGCTGCTGTAGAAGTGGCCAAAATCTTTGTTGCTGATGTTACCGGAATCGACCGTGTGTCCGCCGCCGAAATCGAAGAAGGAATTGTGGGTCTTATAGCCCGTAATCGAATTGTTTAGAAGACTGAAGAGCAGAGGATCCGATAGCAGCTGCGAGGCCGCCTCCTTTAGTTTCGGATCTAGGCTCTTGTCTTGCGCCATGCTTGCGAGCTTGTCGCGAGTCAGGTCACCGTTCCCAAAGAATTTTTGCTGGTTGCTGTTGATCGTCTTAAGGGTATTCAGCTCGGTTTGCGTGAGGCTCATCGAAGATGAAGCGACTTGGAGAAAATCCTCTTTATGGACTTTGTCTATCGAGCCACCGTACAACTGCTTCCATTCATTCGGGTGACTGACGAAGTACTGAGCCGCCGCAATGACCTGTGGCGGACATTTGCCAGTTTTCGCGTCGCCGTCGACGATCTGCTTGAAATCAGCCAGACTCAGGTTCTTGGGCAGGTTTTCGGAGTACCGGTAAAGCTCGCGCGTCGCATCGTTCAAGGTCATAACCGACGGCTGCGCATTTCCAGTACTGTCGGATGGGATGTAGTTCTGCGCGTAGCTTTGCGCCTGCTGGCCCTGATATGCGGCAACTTGTGAGTGATGGCTTGAGAACTCGGACAAATCCTTGGCCGTGATCTTACCGCCACAGCGGCCATCGCCCTGCGAGCCGATCGCATAAAAAAGCTCTGGATCCTGCTGCAATCCCTCAATCGCCGCTTTCAGATCCGGTGGCGTAGAGGGATCATTGGCTTTATCCGTCAACGATTGCCAACTAAGCGGGCATAGGTCCTTGTGACGGTTCAGCACTGCCACGATCTGCAACTCGGCTTGGGACAGTGAGCCGCCGTTCCACGTGATTCTCTCGCTTTTTATGGGCGCTTCCGCAATGGGAGGGGGGGCGACCGCAGACTGCGGGCCTTGATCCACTGATTCGTGCGCAACGGGAGGGGGGGCGACCGCAGGCTGCGGGCCTTGATCCATTGATTCGATGGCTGCCCTCATGCTTGGCGGCAGCAGATCCAATGGGTTCTTGCGCAATTCTTCCAACGAGGATCCGACATCGGGCAACAGCGACTCCGATGTGTTCCGGCACAATTCCTTCATCGACGATTCGAGATCTCGTGGCAGCTGGTCCCGGAGTGGGAAGGGACTGGTGCCGTCTTGGTGCAGGTGAAGGGACAGCATCGCATCGAAGGACGATGCGTTTTGCTGCGTCTTTTCCAACGCAGATATCAGATTCAGACTACTGTACTGTAGGATATTCTGACTATTGAAAACGTTGCTTGTATCATTGATGGACATTGTGACTCCTCAGACATGAAATTGCAATCCCCCACAAGGGCGACGCCAAACGAGCTTTGACAGTCAGAGCTCGGCGGGACCAATACCCCTGCTGTTGTTCAAATTGCCTCGTTCTGCGCCAGCTCTATGTGCAATCCCAGCACAATGACCGGAGATATCGCTGAAGCTGGCGGTTGCCACCATGAGCGGTTTAGCTTTCGGCAAACTGACGAGTTCAGAGGAATTCACAATTTGGGGTGGCCGCGGTGTTGTTTTGTCCCGAAGCTGCGACCGCAAATATCATTTTTGGCGTGGCTCTGGCTTACCGCCAACGCCATCCTGCTGCGGCACGTCGGACGAATAAGCGGCTTCAGGTAATCCGTTGCGGACGACCATGGTGGAGGAACCCCGAAACAATGTCAGGACCGATTCGCTTGGCGGCGTTTCATGGACGCGCGGCTGCGCCTGTGCCTCCGCGACAAGACCGTTGAAAGTCTGCTCCACGAGCGCGGTGAAGCGCGGTGGACCGGAAACCAAAACGAGGCCATCTCCCGGCGCGGGTCTCACCACGTAGCGGTCATCGGTGATCTCAAGCTTGTCTAGGGCACCCTTAAACGTATCGAAGCGGATCGAAGTCAACACAAGCATGCGGGTTTGTGATTCTTTTGCGGCTGACACGTAGAGAACAAGCCCATCATAATACCATTGGAGACCGTACAAATTGGCCAAACGGTCGAGGAACTCGCGCGGTGGCAAATCCGGCATACTCCCGCGGATCCGCCCCTTCACCTCGGCGCTAATGTTGACTCGGATATTAAGGTTGTTGCCGAATTGCTGCAGCGCGGCAGAGAGATCCTGATCGAGAACCGTATATCTGTACGGCGTCTTGGAGAGGGATAAGGGAACGCCGAGAGTTCCGTTGGTTCCGGCGTAGAGAAAAAAACCGGCACACAGAAGTCTCAAAACGTGTGGGGCGATGGATCGGAAGAGCGCTCTCAACATTTCGCACTGATAAACCAGAGTCTGAAATCTGCACAAGTGACTAAGTCGCCCAGCATGACTTTTCGATGACTAACAAACCTCGGTTAGTCAGCTTGTCGTCAGCTCGGCCGCCTAGACGTTGACCCGATAACGAATGATGAAGGGGCCGGGTTCGCTCGGTCAAGAGGAAGCTATCGAGTCTTTGCATGATGATGCCTATCACGTCGATCACTACCAGTTTAGCGGACTGTCTCCCCAAGACCGGGTCACCCTCGTTCAGCGAGCAGGCCCAGTTTGAGCGCGCGTTGGCGCACGCGGCCGACTCGCTGAAAAACGATGCCGCCTTGGCATCACCCACGGTGCCAGTTGCTCCAGCGATGGGTGTTCAACGCGCGGCTACGCAGATGAGTCCCCTGGGCGACCGCGTGGTGCAGATGATTTCTGCGATCTACCCAGACCGTGCTGTTAATTCGGCTGCGCTCGACCAGCAGGTAGGCCTTTTGAAGGGCGCTCTACATGGACCGCAGAAGCTTCCTGCCGAAGGTGATGCGAGAACCGGAATGTCCGGCGTTCCGCAGGGAGGGCATGATTTCGAAACGATGATTGCTGGTCTGCGGGATATGTACAATGGCGTCACCCAGGTTGGTCTTCTTTCCAAAGGTGTCAGCGGCATCACCTCATCCGTGAATAAACTTCTAAAGGAAGGCTGAACCGCGCGTATGATTGGCTTAGCCGAGAAAATCATGCGTAGCACGTCTTGCCGGAGATCACTTCGCCTTGTCGTACTGCCACTTCTCGTGGCCCTCAGCGGTTGCAAGGTCGATCTCTACACGCAACTGCAGGAGCGCGAGGCGAATGAAATGCTCGCCCTTCTGATGGACAACGGGGTTGCTGCGGTCCGGGTCGCCGGCAAGGATGGGACCAGCACAATCCAGGTTGACGAAAAGCTGCTCGCCTACTCAATCAACCTCCTGAATGGCAAGGGATTGCCGCGCCAGTCCTTCAAGAACCTCGGCGAGATTTTCCAAGGATCAGGCCTGATTGCCTCGCCGACCGAGGAACGTGCCCGTTACGTCTATGCGCTCAGCGAAGAGTTGTCTCGTACGATCAGCGATATCGATGGGGTTTTGTCTGTACGTGTCCATGTGGTTCTGCCGCATAATGACCTTTTGCGAGCAGGCGCCACGCCGTCCTCGGCCTCGGTTTTTATCAGACACGACGCCAAAGCTGAACTCTCTGTTTTGCTGCCGAAGATAAAGATGCTCGTGGCCGACAGCATAGAAGGATTGTCCTACGATAAGGTCGAAGTGGTTTTGGTGCCGGTGGAGCGTTCCGCGCCTGAGCAACGGTCCGTGCCGGCGACTGTTTTGGCCCAGCCATCCAGGCTCGCTCCAGCGCCCCTTCTGGCGACCGTGATCGGTATTGCCGCAGCTGTATTCGCAGTGGCGTGCTACGTCTTAGCCGGCGCCCTTAGCCGCCGGCACAGGCAATCGTCGGGCGAACTTTCCAAGGTCGAGCGGCGGTCGGGTATTTCCGCCCTCGAGGCCATTCGCAAAAAGACCCCGGCGATAGCGCCTAAATGACATGTCGATGCCAGTGCCGGTAAAAACCGCCCAACTCGACGGCTCGTTCCAATTGCATGCCTTGGACCGGAGCGAACTTGCTGCTTCGGTCCATCCGACTCGTCTTGGCGCGCGTCTTGATCCGGCGTTATCGGCTGCTACGATGGCTCAGTTGCAGAAGTGTCCCAGACTGCAGCGAAGACTAACGGAATTGTTGCTCGACAATGATTCGGAGTCGAATGACGTTGACTGGGGGCCGGACCTTCTGCGCGGTAATGATCCGCATCGGGCTGCCCTCCTTGCAGGTAGTGTATGGCATGCCCGTTCGCTGCTTAAGCTTGTCTCTCAGCCTGACCTCACAGTGCTTATTGAACGTATCGGCGCTGATGCCCATGCGTTTGGAATCCGACATCTGGCGCATGCCATTGCGGACAGATTGATCGCTGATCCGGAAAAACTCGCGCACCAAATCGAACACGATGGACACGCCTGCCTTGGTGCCTGGCTCCATCACAGTCCAGTGATGGAGCGCAACCGCGTGCTTCTACGCTTGCCCGTAGGGACCGCCGCCGACAATCCAGAGCCTAAGCACAGGGACGCCGCAGGCCAGTTGTTTTCGCTTGTAGTAGGCCATTTTGAGGCGGAGAACCCGCTGATATGACAGCGGATATTTCCGTCGCGCCGGCAGCGCCGCAGATGCGCCCATTGGGGCCGCTGATACCGGCGAGCGAGCTCGAAATCTGGGATAATGCCGCAGAAGCGTGTGCCGCCGCAGAACGGCATCAGCAGCGCGTACGCAGTTGGGCACGCGCGGCGTATCAGCGTGAGTTGGCGCGCGGCCATGCCGAGGGCTTGGATGCTGGCGCCGAGGAAATGGCAGCGCTGATTTCGCAGGCGGTCGCCGAAGTCGCACGACGAAAGGCGGTTCTAGAGCAGCAATTACCGCAGCTCGTGATGGAAATACTAAGCGATCTTGTGGGAGCATTCGATCCGGGCGAACTGCTGGTCATGGCTGTTCGTCACGCCATTGAGCGCCAATACAGCGGCGCAGAAGTTTGCCTCCATGTGTGTCCGACGCAAGTGGACATGCTTACGCGAGAGTTTGCCGCATGCGACGGACAGGATGGTCGTCCAAGGGTTCGGATCAAACCGGATCCTACGTTGTCGCCGCAACGGTGCGTGCTGTGGAGCGAGTACGGCAATGTCGATCTGGGCCTTGATGCGCAGATGCGCGCGTTGCGTCTCGGCTTCGGGACGCTCTCTGAAAAAGGCGAACTGTGAGCACGCAGGTATCAGAACATAATCACGACGCTGCGATCTGCCCTGCCGATCCGGCGATCTCGTCTTTGAGAGCTACGGTAAAGCGGATCGACACGCGCGTCGTGCGCGGCAGGATCACGCGGGCTGTTGGCACACTGGTCCATGCCGTCTTGCCAGACACTCGTATTGGAGAACTTTGCCTCCTACAGGACCCGCGGACCGGACTGTCGCTCGAAGCCGAGGTGATCGGCCTGTTGGATGATGGCGTACTGCTGACGCCGATCGGCGACCTGGTCGGCCTCTCCAGCCGCGCGGAAGTCGTCGCCACTGGACGAATGCGTGAAGTACCCGTCGGCAACGATTTACTTGGCCGCGTGATTGACAGTCGTTGCCGTCCACTGGATGGCAAAGGCCAAATCAAAACCGCCGAGACTCGGCCGTTGCACGGCAGAGCTCCGAATCCAATGACAAGGCGCATGATTGAGCGGCCCTTGCCGCTCGGGGTCCGTGCCCTGGATGGTCTCCTGACGTGCGGCGAGGGCCAGCGAATCGGTATTTACGGCGAGCCAGGTTGTGGCAAGTCGACGTTATTGTCACAGATCGTAAAAGGTGCCGCCGCTGACGTTGTCATAGTCGCGCTGATAGGCGAACGAGGACGTGAAGTTCGTGAATTCATCGAGAGGCATCTCGGGGAGGAGGGCCTTCGCCGTGCGGTCGTTGTTGTTGAAACATCCGACCGCTCGGCTGTTGAGCGGGCACAATGTGCTCCGATGGCGACAGCGCTCGCGGAATATTTTCGCGAACAAGGGCTACGCGTTGCTCTCATGCTGGATTCGCTGACACGCTTCTGCCGCGCCATGCGTGAGATAGGCCTTGCTGCGGGTGAGCCGCCGACGCGACGGGGCTTTCCTCCTTCTGTTTTTGGCATGCTGCCAGGCCTGCTAGAGCGCGCTGGCATGAGTGAGCGTGGCTCAATCACCGCTTTCTATACCGTGCTTGTAGAAGGCGATGGCACAGGTGATCCAATCGCCGAAGAAACGCGCAGCATTCTCGATGGCCATGTCGTCCTCTCGCGCGCTATTGCGGCGCGATCGCATTTCCCTGCTATCGATGTACTGCAGAGTCGCAGCCGCGTAATGGATGCGGTCGTTTCGGCGACACATCGCAACTCAGCATCCTTCTTTCGTGAACTCCTCTCGCGGTATGCCGAGGCCGAGTTCTTGATCAACGTCGGCGAATACAAGGAAGGCGGCGATCCCCTGACGGACCGGGCTGTCGCGTCAATCGACGAACTGAGGGAGTTTTTGCGCCAGAGCGAAGACGAAGCGTCAGGGTTTGAGGAAACGGTAGCATGGATGTCGCGTCTGACCGCGTGAATCACATTCAGTCTTCGAGGTTACGGCTCCTGAAGGAAATGCAAGAGCGTCGTGCCCTTAGTGAGCTGTCCAAAAAGGAAGCCCAGCGCCATATGGCCACCTTAGCAGCACAGAATGCCTCCCGAGAGCTTGCAATGGCACAACAACATTGCTCAACGGCCGAAGCAGCGCTCTATCAGGAGCTGATGACGCTCGATGACTTGTCTAGCGCCACCCTCGACCGGCACCACCTCCATATTGAGTGCCTTGCGGCTGAGATCACTCGCAGGCGGCAGATGCTTGTTAATGCGCGCGCCGCCGAAGAAAAGGCCGAGTTAGCGGCGTCCGTGACGAGGGACCTATGGGTCGCATGTTCGGCGGCAACGCACAAATGGCGCCAAATAGAGGACGACGTCCGGCGCGCCGTTGAGATCCATTCGGAGGCCGCAGGCGAGATCGAGGCCGACGATGAGATATTGGTTCGATTTGGGAGGGGTCCGCTTTCCCAGGTCGCGAAAACGGATTCGATAACCCGCAGGTCCTCCGAATGATAGAACGGTGCAGTTTTTGGCAGCCGCTTTGGTGAGACCCCCTCTATTGGAGCCAGCGCTGACACTGTCCCACGAGGTCGCCTCGTGGCTCAATGACACTGCGGCTTCCCGCAGGCCGTTTCAGACCCGGATCAACGACGTGCCGCTGTCGGTGCGTATGGCAGGGCTTGTCTGGCAAGAGAATTTTGCCGCCATTCCAATGCTCGACTGCATTTGTAGGGTCGGAGCTGATGCGGTCGTGCTGTCGATATCGCGGTCGCTTGTAGAGGGGCTCATCGCAACAGTGCAGAATGGGCTGACTCTCCCTTCCGAGCCAACGGCTTCACTCATTGTTGAACTTGCACTTGAGCCACTTATTGCTCGACTGGAGTATAGGACACAGCTGAACGTGCAGCTCGTGCGCGTGTTTGAAGCCGCGACACTGGCTCCTTATCTCGAACTGGATATCGACTTAGGCCCGGTCAGTGGCAAGGGTCGTCTGTTCCTGTTCTCGCCTCTTGATGGCTTGGTGCCGTCTGCGTTTCGCGCTCTGGGCGAACTGTTTGGCCAGTTACCGCGACAGCCGCGCGGATTACTTTCAGACCTCCCGATCGTGGTTGCAGGAGAGATCGGCACGCTGCGCGTTCCTGCGGCGATTCTTCGAAAAGCATGTGCCGGTGATGCTCTGTTGCCGGACTTGGCGCCGTTCGGCCGCGGCGAGATCGCCCTATCTTTTGGCCAGTTGTGGGCCGGTGCTGATCTTGAGGGCGACCAGCTAGTCCTGCACGGGCCTTTCCGCCCGCGTTCCTATCCTTTGGAGAATGCGCATATGACACAACTTGGATCGCAACTAGGGCCGACGGATGATCTCGATGATATCGAGATCATGCTTGTCTTTGAATGCGGTCGCTGGCCTATTCCTCTAGGGGAATTAAGAAGTGCCGGCGAAGGGCATATTTTCGAACTTGGACGGCCGATCGAGGGTCCGGTCGATATACTTGCCAATGGTCAGTGTATCGGGCGTGGCGACATCGTGCGCATTGGAGATACGCTGGGCATCAGGCTCCGTGGCGGGTTGGGATGCAATGACTGAGCTCCAGCCGCCAATCCTGGCGCTTCTCGCAGTTACCGCCGGACTGGGTCTGCTGGTTTTAGTAGTCGTCACGACCACGGCCTTTGTAAAGGTATCGGTTGTTCTTTTCCTCGTCCGCAATGCGCTCGGGACTCAGACGATACCACCTAACATAGTGCTGTACGCCGTGGCATTGATCCTCACCATGTTCGTTAGCGCGCCCGTTGTTGAACAGACCTATGATCGGATGACCGATCCGAAGCTACATTATCAGACGTTCGACGACTGGGTAAGCGCCGCCAAATCCGGGACCGAGCCCCTGCGTGATCATCTTAAGAAGTTCACAAATGAAGAGCAGCGACAGTTTTTCGTCTCGTCGACCGAAAAAGTCTGGCCAGAGGAAATGCGTGCCAAAGCCACAGCTGATGATTTGTCCATTCTGGTCCCATCTTTTCTAATTTCAGAGCTAAAGCGCGCGTTTGAGATCGGATTTCTTCTTTATCTTCCTTTTATCGCTATCGATCTTATTGTCACGACAATTTTGATGGCGATGGGTATGTCTATGGTATCCCCAACGCTTATATCTGTTCCTTTCAAACTATTCGTGTTCGTCGCTATTGATGGCTGGTCGAAATTGATGCACGGACTTGTGTTGAGTTACACGATACCGGGAGGTTGATCATCGCTGAATCCAGTATTGTCACTCTTATGACCCAATCGTTGGTGGTGTTCATGATCTGGATTCTGCCCCCGCTCATTGCATCGGTGATCGTTGGCTTGGTCATTGGCATCATCCAGGCGGCAACGCAGATCCAGGATGAAAGTTTGCCACTCACCGTGAAGCTTCTGGTTGTTGTCGCGGTTATTGGCTTGTTTGCGCCTGTGCTGAGCGCACCGCTGATAGAGCTAGCCAACCAGATCTTTACCGAGTTTCCCGCCATGACACTTAGCTACTAGTCTCCGCCATGTATGCGTCACCGGCCGAGATTCAAATCCTGATCCATACGGCTATCGAACTCGTTATAGCAGCCGGTCTTGCCGCAGCGCGCGCGATAGGCATTATGATGATCCTACCTGTATTTACACGTTCTCAGACCGATGGGCTGATCCGCGGCTGCCTGGCTGTTGCCTTCGGATTACCATGCCTGGCACACGTCAGCGAGGGGTTGCAGGCGCTGGATCCTGAAACACGTCTGATCCAGGTAACTTTGCTCGGATTGAAGGAAGTTTTTGTCGGCGCACTACTTGGCACCTTCCTTGGCATTCCCTTATGGGGACTTCAGGCGGCCGGTGAGTTTATCGACAACCAACGCGGCGTCACCAACCCGTCCGCCCCGACCGACGCCGCGACGAACAGTCAGGCTTCCGCCATGGGAGTCTTTCTCGGGATCACTGCGATTGCCATCTTCGTCGCATCAGGGGGGCTGGAAACTGTGGTCAGCGCCCTTTATGGCAGCTATTTGATCTGGCCCGTGTATAGGCTCCACCCTACATTGAGCACGCAAGGAGCAATGGAGGTATTAGGGCTCCTCGACCACATTATGCGCACGGCTTTATTGGTGTCTGGGCCCGTCGTGTTCTTTATGACGCTGATTGATGTATCCATGATGCTACTGCGTCGCTTTGCGCCGCAATTCAAACTGACCCAACTGTCCCCGACGATCAAGAATCTTGTCTTTCCGATTATCATGGTCACCTACGCTGGCTATCTGGTCGAGGGTATGAAACTGGAGATCACACAAGCGAATGGCGCGCTCGAGTGGTTCGATAGATTGCTAAAATGAGCGACTCGAGTGAAGAGAAGACACACGCCGCCACCCCCAAGAAGCTAGACGATGCACGCAAAAAAGGGCAGCTGCCACGTAGCTCCGATTTCGTTCGCGCGGTCGGCACTTGCGCTGGTCTCGGGTACCTATGGCTAAGAGGCAGCGCGATCGAAGACAAATGCCGCGAAGCGCTACTATCTGTCGACAAGCTGCAGAACCTGCCATTCGACTTCGCGGTCCGGCAGGCGCTGGCTGTGCTTGGCGAACTCACCTTGGCAACTGTTGGCCCGCTGCTTGGAACGCTTGTCGCGGCGGTGCTTTTGGCTAGCTTATTAGCCAATGGTGGATTTGTTTTCTCTCTTGAGCCAATGACGCCCAACTTCGAGAAAATTGATCCTTTTCAAGGGCTGAAGCGCTTGGCGTCTGCGCGTTCGATGGTCGAACTCGGCAAGACGCTGTTTAAGGTATTCGTTCTCGGCGCAACCTTTTCCTTTTGCCTTCTCGGCATGTGGAAGACGATGGTCTATTTGCCGGTCTGCGGCATGGGCTGTGTGGGCCTTGTCGTTACAGGGGCAAAACTGCTGATCGGAATTGGCGTCGGCGCACTTCTGGTCGCCGGCCTGATCGATCTCCTGTTGCAGCGTGCGTTGTTTCTGCGCGAAATGCGGATGACCAAGACTGAAGTCACGCGCGAGCTGAAGGATCAGCAAGGGGCGCCAGAGTTGAAGAGTGAACGACGTCGCATTCGCGACGAGTCAGCTGACGAACCTCCCCTTGGTGTGCATCACGCCACGCTGATCTTCAAAGGAACGGCGATACTGATCGGTCTGCGTTACGTACGCGGTGAAACCGGGGTGCCCGTCCTGGTTTGCCGCGCCGAAGGCGAGCGGGCTTCACACCTGCTTAGCGAGGCGCGGGCGCTACGTCTTGAAATTGTCGACGACCATGTCCTAGCGCATCAGCTCATCAGCAAAACGCAACTGGGCAGCCCCGTTCCCATGCAATATTTCGAGCCCGTGGCGAGAGCACTCTTCGCCGCAGGATTGGCCTAGATCTAGAGCCGTTCAGTTTTGACTGAATCGATGCGAATTCCCATGCGGTGACTTTGTGATTCAAGATGCTGGCTGGAGTGAAGGCCAGCATCCGATGACGCGACCTCTTCGAATGATTCGTGAGCGTGTGTAAGGGCGATCGAGGCCGGCGACAGCTGCCGGTCGGTGGCGGCCCGGTTCGGCATTGCCGTTTGATCGGCGGTGAAGTGGGCGCAGCGCTACCATTCGAGCGGATCTGTGGCACCCGGCAAGATGGGTGGCCGTCGCAAGCGTGTTCTGGAACTGCATCGCGCGTTCATGGTGGAGCGGCTCAACCAGACGCCGCATCTGTCGCTGCATGGGCTGTGGCGGAACTGGCGGCGCGCGGGGTGAAGGTGTCGCATGACACGGTGTGGCAGTTCCTGAGGCGCGAGGGCCTGCGGTTCAAAAAAACCCTATTCGCCCTTGAGCAGGCCCGATCCGACATTGCCCGCCGGCGGCAGCGCTGGCGTTCCTTTCAGGCCGGCCTCGATCCGGAGCGGCTGGTCTTCATCGACGAGACCTGGATCAAGACCAACATGGCCCCCCTGCGCGGCTGGGGTGCCAAGGGCAAGCGCCTGCGCGGCTTCGCTCGCACGACCACTGGCGCACGCTGACCTTCCTCGGCGCGCTGCGCTGCGACCGGCTGGCGGCCCCTTTCGTCTTCGACGGACCGATCAACGGCGAGTGCTTCCGCGCCTATGTCGAGCAGCAGCTCGTACCCGTGCTGGAGCCCGGCGACATCGTCGTCATGGACAATCTCGGCTGCCACAAGTCGGCCTCGAGCCCGAGCTGGCCGTCACGCTCCGACAGTCCAGGGTCGGTTGCGGACCGATTGCAACGCGCGGATGAAGTTGCTCTTGCCGACCTTTTCTCACCTTCGATGAGGATGCTCTCGCCCATCTCGACATCGATCTCTGAGAAATGCGCACACTCCTAATGGTTGATCGCTGCGATTGGCTCGCTCGGCGTTGTCGGTGCACCGCGCCATCAACTCCTCAAAAAACATTCGACGCCGTCGAAGAGCAGGCCATCGTCGACCATGCGCGCAGTCGCCACCAAGCGCTTTCAGCGCTTCGCCGGCCGGCACGAGGCGTAAGCTTCAATTGACTGCAGCCACATAATCGATCGGTTCACAATCGGCCGCCTTCTCAGCGAAGAACATTGCCTTGTGCGCGCGACGGCATCCGCCAGGTCCCGATTGGCGAACGCGGTTTCCGTAAGACCTGGTTCCAATCGCACCAAGCCATGCGAGTGACGGGCGACGCGCTCGCCACGTAGGCGCTCTGCAAGGAGAAGACGTGCATCGACATAGCTTCTCCCAGAACGTTTGCTCAGCGTGCATCACCGAGGTCGGGCCGTTGGAAAGACGACCTCCTCGGGGCCGCAGGCGTCGCAGACGACATCGCGCATGCTCGCAGGCTCGCCGGTCGAGCGCGGGCCTAATTCGCGCATGACGCTGGGCGCGACATAGCCCGAACCGTGGTCGTCGCCTCATAGTCGATGAACAGCATCTCGCCTTCGATGCGAACCGCCGCCGCTAGTTCCTCTCTTGCCAGAGCCTCGGCAATAGTCGGCTGCGCCGTTCCGGCCACCCAGTCAGGACGGCGCTTTCGTACCTCGCTCGACCAATGCGAGATCGGCGCTTCTTGGCGGAGCCACATCAGGAACCGAAACCACCGTCGTCGACGGTGACAACAATTAATGCACTTGCGCTAGATCGGAGCCTGATTTCAACAAACGCTAACGGCAGTTCGGATTTTCGTCCGCATCGGGGAGAACGCGTCGTCAGCTAGTCGTCAAATAAACCGACTACCTAGGGCTGTGGCCAACCAGCCTCAACTTAATGCTAAACACAGGAGTACGATATTATGTATGGTCGAATTGGTGGCTCGTCGGATAGGCACTACACGCGTGGTGCCAACGGGCAAATGGATGCACAAACCCAACAGTGCGCAGATATGTTTGCCCGCATGGACTTAGCTGGATCGGATTCCAGTGGCGGCTCATCGGCGGCGGCTACGCAAGCGTATTCCCTTCATTCCAGACCTCCGGTGGTAGAGATCGACAAGTTTTCTTTCACAGACGAGGTGATCAAGTTTCATGGCAAGAACATCAAACACATCGCCAACAATCCGCAAGAGTATTCGGAATTCGTATCCGCACGGGCAAGACGCACTGCGGAGGTTGCTAAGAAATACGGCCGCCGTTGCGATACGGAGGAAGCGCGGTATTTCAGTTACCAATTGGGAAACCAGAGTGCCGGACTAATGAGAACGGAAGGCGGGTTCAGCATGACTGAGTTCGAATCCGAAAAATGGCGGAAACAATTTCCTGGCCGAACTGAGATCACCTCCGTAGTGGATCTTCAGGTCGCTCATCCACTCGTCGAGAATGCAGGCGATATTCTGCTGGAGCATCAACTTCGGATAGACGGCGAACGGCCTTTGCTCAATTGGCGTGCGGATAATCCAGAAGCACAAGCCCGCGCAGCGAGTATGGGGTTTGTTGAGGTGGAGGATGGCGGGATGGTCCTTGACCCTACCCAGCATCCCGAAAAGTGGACGAAGAACAGTGCCGGTGAATGGCAGCGTGCAGACAAACCGCCGCGCTATCTTTGCAAAACTGGGGATAGCGAGAGCAGTCATGTCGAGAGCTCACCAAGTTCATCCAGATACTCATACGAGGATGACTTCATGTGATCAGCCGGCGCCGCGGGCCTTGCAAACGTCGCCGCGCGCTCGGTCTCTTAGGACGATTGAATCCGAGTACTCTTGCGGATTGTCAGCGGTCGGTTCGATTCGTCCCGTAAAAAACCCTCCGGTGCGGATGCCTGGTTCCAACACCCTGCCGCCGCGCCAGGGGAGCGGCAGCAATCCAGCCAGCTCGCCCGGAGGATGAACGCGGCATGAATGCGCATAGCGGCTTCAGCAGGCGAGCGAATCGTATTCGGGGCGGGACACCGCCTCTTCGCGTTCAGAACCGGGCTGGTGTCAGCCTCCCCAATCCGTCTTCCCCGGACAACATACCATTGGCGAGTTTGGATCTGCTGAAGCGGGCGAACCAGATCGGTTAAGCCTGCTCCGCGCTCGTTGCCGGACGATCTTCCGGATTGATTTCGGAGAGAGCCGGACGACGCGGAGGCAGCTGTCACGTCTATCCTTAGATATATGGACGTGCATGGCCGCTAAGTGGTCAACAAGGATTTGCAGAACGCGGGGGTGAGTTTGCCCCGGTGGATTACGACGTTCTCGTGGCCGATCGCAGCGCGGGCGTCTTGCCACTGCCGATTATGCCCGCGCTGTTCATTGGACTTGACGTGGCAAGCGGCGAAGGCTGCGTCATCCAGCATTGCCAACTGCGTGGCATGTACCGGCCGGTTCGTATGGATGTGCACCCACATCGGACTCGGCATTGCACGATTACGCAGCACCTTGGGCTGCAGCCTGATCTCGAACAGCGAGCCTGGCTCCCCCTTCAACGCGCGTGGTCGATCCGCAGGCTCCAACTCCTCGGCTGCCCGCAAGTGTTCAAGGTAGTTCTGCGAGGGAAAGGGGTAGGTCTTCATGCAATCGATGGAACTAGCGGCCTTTCCGCTGTCCAAAGCCTTTGCCAGTCCCTGCGCCCCGGATAACATCAACTTGAGCTGGCCTATTTTGTCGTGCGCTTCTCGAATTTGCTCAGGCGTGAGTAGGACGCGCTGACGAGGCTCCTCCAACGCGGCAAGGCAGGCCTGCATCTCGGTGGCCTGCGTTTGCAGGCGCTTGATCACGGTGGCGACCGCGTGTTCGGCGTCCTCGGGCTTCATCTGGCGCGCTTGCGAGACGGTTCTTTGCTGACCAGGCAGGTCGAACTGCAAAAGTTCGTCCAACCGCTCGAGTCGTGGCGTCAGGACCTTCATGGACGGCGGGTCCCGCCAGATTGCCAAGTTTTCGCCCGTCGCCGACGCAGTCGCATGCGCCTCGCTCGCGCTCACGAGCTTCTTCGTGCCCAGATCCGAGCGCACGAGAACCTTGGCTGCTTGCGCCGAGTCGCTGACGGCCGCAACAACTTGCGGCTCGGGCCGCCCGGCCGCCGAACTCCCAGCGCCGGCGGCCGGCTTGTGGTTGCCTTTCCCTTTCTTGCGCGCTGCGGTGCCTTCGGTCATTGCAGCCTTGCCGGCAGTTTCGGCTGGTATCACAGCGCCAGCGTCGGGCGGCAGTGCAACGGCTGGCGGCTTCGGCTGCAGTTCCAGCAAGTGCATGACCTCGTGCCCGACGATCCACGCGCCTTCCACGATCTGGCTCAACAGTTCCAATGGGAGGTCGGCACTTGTTTGGTGATCGTTTAGGGCGGTCCGGATGACTTGCAACTCGGACGCAAACTCCGAAAGCCGCTCGATGACTCCTTCCAAAACGGCGCAGTGATCTGCGTCGAGTGGGTGCCCACCGCTGCTCAGAACAGCGTTCTGTGTCGAAAGGAATGCCGGTAAAACGTCGCCGCTGAAGGCTTCCAGCAGACGCACTCGCCCATTCTCAACCATGAGGATTTCCCTGACGGGTGCGTCGAACGTGCTCGCCTGCGGCTCGATCTTCGCCCGCGCGAGATCGATCCGAGATTGCAGATACACGAGCTTGCTATGCACTACCGAGCCGGTTGCCAGCCGCAGCGTGGCCTCTTCTTCCTGCCGCATCTTGGCTGTTGCACTTGGCAAGCTGGCAGTGGCGCGCCAGGCGGCTCGCCCCTGTTCGCTGTGCGCTACCTTCTTTTTCCACCAATCCACGCAGGCCGCATGCGCCTCCACCACACTCTCCGGGGTAGCCGTGAATTGAGTCAGCCCGATCGCTAATCCCTTGATTTTTTCTCGCAATTTGCGGATATCCGGTACCGCAAGGCGGCTATATTCTTGCACCGAATCCCACACGAGGTAGCGGCACTCAATCACCTTGCCGTCCTGAATTGTCCGCGCCACAGCCGGGGCTAGGCTCCTGTAGTGGTCCAGAGCTGCTGAGCCTGCAGCGATGACCTGATCGACCGGCCCTTGCACGCCCGGTTCTTGCCTGGCCGCCTTATAGCGAGCGTCCGCTACCGCCAGCAGAATGTCCATTCGTCGCTTTTCCTTCATTTCTTCGTCTGACAAGGAAAAGGGGACTGTCACATCCGAAGTTGGCGGCTGGCTGGCGACCGGTGGCAGGGCGGCCGCACCCTCCGACATTGAGTGAACACTGCGCCGCCGCGGATTGGCTGGACGTGCCGCGCCAGCTGCATGCCGCGCAGGTTCCAGGGTTCGGCCCACGCCAACGACTGGACCAGACGGCCTGTCGCGCAGGGCATCATCGGCACCGCGAACGGAGGGCGTCCTTCTATCTATATTCACGGAGCGCATCTGCTCCACGACGGCATGGAACGCTTGGCCGCCCTGCCCAGGGGCAAGACTTGATTGCGAGCGCGAACTGCTCGCCTCCCCCGCACTGCTGGCTCCCTTTTCAGTCCGCGGTCTTCCAGATCGGCCAATGCCCGTCATATTCCGTCTCCGCTATTAGGCGAGAATGTGTTGTCTATGGTGTTAGGGGCCGATGTCGCTAGGCCCTCGTCTAACAAGGCATTGATGAGCGCAATCGCCAGATGGCACGTGGCATGGCGTCTCGGAAACAACGGCATCTTTTCGTCAGCCGTCCCGGTCAGCCGGGACCCACGACGGCCAAAGTGCACCTTCACTAGCCGCCCAAGATCGGCCAGCCTCGCACGCGATCGCAACCCATGGAGGTCAGTTGGCACGCTCCCGTTTCCCGGCACTGCTCTTCGTCCACTTACGCCGAAGATCGGCTGCCGCCTTGAACCGCTTCGGCAAAACTCATCGGCAGCGCGCCCCAACCTTGACTTCCTGATTGCTTTTGTGCTGCCGGCTCGAACTGATTTGCCTCGTCAGCTTCGCAATGCGTGTCTAGCGCGGACCGGACGGGTACCAATTGCTATGCCAGGATTTGCACTGCTATCTTTCCGTTGGCTTCAGGTCGGTTAGGCACGGCAAGTCTAAATAAACCGCTTGGCTGACGATTAGCTGACGGAGGGTTTCTTCTGGACGCCGACATCCGACCGCAAGCGTTTAACCATTGACGACAACACGCTGGGCCTACACCGGCCTGCAAAAGCGCCGTGTCAGGTCGTCGGGGTTGCGGAGACGCTGTCACTTTATCTAGGGTTACATGAGGGGACAAAACGCTGTAGCACAGGCTCGGTTCCAGCCTGAGACAGCGTCGAGGTGACAGCGACGTATGTGGATGCAGAGCTTTGGAATCGACAGAGATCGCCCGTGCTGACACGGGCTGCCTCTGCGGCTCTCCAGCTCTGATCGGCTGAATTCACGCACAATCCGCCGTGGAGCAACGCCCTTGGATCTCGCTGGATTCGGCGGCGAGCCTGAGCTCCTCGGTGTGACGAGAAGGAGGAGCGCCGTGCTGTCAAATGGAGGCGAAACGTCGTTCCCGTTCGTCATGGGCCGGAAAAGCCCGAAGTTGGTGGTGTGACCTGGGTGCGGTGATGCGCCCCCGCGTCCAGCTACTAATGAAAATCACCGAGGGGGTTATGCTGCGATCAGATCATCGCTGCCCTCAGCAGCATCTGCCGATGCTGAGGTGAGATATCGTCCGGAAGTGCAGTTGTGCTGTCGACACTGCCGCTTGCTCTGGCGCAGGTCGGTATCTGAAGACGCTCCGGCCAAGCAAGGGCTCGGAGTTCGCCTATCGCGGCCTCAGCCCGCCACCGCGAGAAAGCTGGGAATATCTGCGTTGCGGCTCCATACAATGATATCATAGCAAGGAAGCCTTGGAAATTTGTCGGAAGAATGTCGGCGGCTGTCAGGCTCCTGTCAGGCCCTATTCCTGCTGCAGAGCGCAGTGCCTACCTTTACCGCTTTGCAGGAGCCCGAACCCTGCTCGATCATTATTCTCCGGTAGCCGCTTTTTTGTCCAGACTCGTCAGGTTCTCGAAAGCTCCTGCTCGTAGCTTGATGAGATTATCTTTTGGGCGTCGCCGTCGATTGAAACGGATGCAGGAGTACTTGATGATCGCGGGAATTGGGAGTGGAGTTGGCAACATCGTTTCCTTGGCCAGTAGGGGGCGTGGAGATCCGAACAGCCAACCACAGGACCCGTCCACTGGCCAAACTGGTCACAACAAGCCGGTTGGCGGGAATGATGACCCGAACAAGCCGGTTGGCGGGAAAGACGACGATAGCAAGCCGGTTGGCGGGAAAGATCCGGTGGACGGTCAGACCATCTCTGGGGATGAAGCGCAAGCTCTAGCTGACGCCTTCGAAACAGTTCTCCACTCCGTTGCGCTAACTATTTTGAACGATGCCATGGCTGATGCCGACGAAGCGCTAGCAGACACTGAAGAGGATGCCTGACGCTGGATGGTCCGCGTCAGGAGGTGGGTGCCGTGGTAACGGCACAGTTTCAACAGAAAGGAAAACAATATGAGTAAAGCAGGTACGGCTACCAGTGCGGCTGGTACTGGCACTTCGATGGCTGCAGACGTAGCTACCAAAACCGCTGGGAATGCGGCTTTCCAGGCGCAAATCGCCGAGCTAACGGCGGTTAGCTTGGAGGCTACGGCTAGGAGTATACAGCTGCGCACCGTTACGACCAACCTCAACACAATCAAGAAGGCGGCCGACGAGCGCGTTCAGTAGTGTTGGAAGCGGGGCTCTAGGGTAGCCCTGATCGCGTCGCCAGGTGGCGCGATGTGGAACCGAAATGAGCCGCACGGCAATTGCCGTGCGGCTTCTCTCTTATTCGGGAGGTCATCCTTGAATGACGCCGTTTCTCTTAATTTCGAAGTTCTGTCGGGGCTCTATTGCGGATTGACAGGTAAGACTGCTCTCGAAACGAGCTTAATCGGCAGCGGCTTAGACGCCGATATGATCTTCGTCGAGCAAGGATTGGCACCGCATCATTTTCGTATAACTCTTCTTGGCAACTCGATCGAGGTCGAGGCGCTTGCAGCCGGACTCAGCGTCAAGAGTAAGCGGAATATCGCCGCGGGCGACTGCGTTGTGGTGCCACTTCCTGCCGTCGTTCTCGCAGGCGAGATGTCCATTCTCTGGTCCGTGCAGGATGAAGTGCCAAGTGGTCCGATCGGCATACCACGCCTCTCGATGCGTGTTCTGGCCATGGTAATAGTCAGCTCTCTAGCGGTCGGTACGCTCTCAGCCATTTTCTCCTATAACGGGGACGGTGGTGCATCGAGACCCAATTCACCCAGTGTCAATCATGAGTCGAAGCGAACCAATCACCGCGCCAACGACCAGATTGCGGAGGCAGCGGCCAAAGAGCTGCAGGAGGAAGTCGATAGAGCGGGCCTACTCAATGTTAAAGTCGGCTCGGCAAGGGGTGCTGTGACAGCGGAGGGTACCGTCACGTCTGAAACAGTCATCGGTTGGCGGAAGCTCCAGGAGTGGTTCGATCATCGCACCAAGGGCGCTCTAGCACTGGTCAATGGAGTGCTCATAAAAGACGAAAAGGCGCCATCCGCAATCGCAGTTGAAGCCGTTTGGCATGGTCCCCAACCGTATCTTATCATAGATGGTGAGAAGTATTTTGTTGGCGCCGTTCTGGATGATGGGTGGACGGTCGACAGGATCGAGGACGGTCGTGTGCTGCTGAGCCGTAATGGCCGCCTTGCTGCTCTCCCGTACTAGTCCGCACATCAGAATTGTATGGCCAGCAACCATTCTGCCGCGCCCGGTACCGACAAACCTGGACAGACGAAACACCTGCTGACCAGCCAACTTCGCGCATGTCTCTGGTTCTCATGCACAGCCTGCCGCTGGCCAATGTGGACGAGGCTCTCGGACTTCGAATGCTACGCTTCACTGCGTAGCAGAATAATTCTCAAGCGATCGTAAAGGGGCCTCGATGGCCAACGTCCTGCGTAACTTCATCAAGCGTTCGCCGGCCAACCCGGACCTAATGGTCGCGTTGATGCTGCTTCTGGCTATCGCTATGATGGTCATGCCTATCCCGATCGTGGTGGTCGACGCGCTGATAGGATTCAATATGGGATTGGCCATTCTGCTGATGATGGTTGCCCTGTATGTCAGTACTCCACTTGATCTCTCCTCTTTGCCCGGCATCATTTTGCTTTCCACCGTATTCCGCCTGGCCCTCACCGTCGCAACGACGCGCCTGATCCTGGCCGAGGGGGAGGCAGGCGCCATCATCCATACGTTCGGCGATTTCGTGATCTCGGGCAATATCGTGGTGGGTTTCGTCATATTTCTGGTCGTCACCATGGTGCAATTCATGGTCCTGGCGAAGGGCGCCGAACGCGTAGCAGAAGTGGCGGCGCGCTTCACGCTCGACGCTCTGCCGGGAAAGCAAATGGCGGTCGACGCAGAGCTACGCAACGGCCACATCGATGCCAACGAATCTCGCAGGCGGCGCGCCGCATTGGAGAAGGAAAGCCAACTCTACGGCGCGATGGATGGCGCGATGAAATTTGTGAAGGGCGATTCCATCGCCGGACTGGTGGTTATCTTCATCAACATGCTGGGTGGAATATCGATCGGCCTGCTCTCGAAGGGCATGTCCTTCGGCGATGTGCTGCATCACTATACTCTGCTAACGATAGGCGACGCATTGATATCGCAGATTCCGGCCCTGCTGCTCTCAATTACAGCGGCGACCGTCGTCACTCGTGTCACTGGGGCGGCGAGGGTCAACCTTGGTACCGAAATAGTGAATCAGCTCACGGCCAGCAAGCGACCATTGCGGGTGGCAGCTTGCGTCCTGGTTTTAATGGGGTTCGTTCCTGGTTTCCCCCTGCCCGTCTTTTTGATATTGGCCGCAATCTTCGCCGCGATAAGCTTTGTCAAAGGCGATGTTGTCGATACCAGAACTGGAGCTGCAGGCGACACTCAAAAGCAAACCCCGCCCGCGCAGGAATATCCGATCGCTTTCTTCCTTGCGCCAGACCTGATGCAAGCGATCGAACAAGTCGAATTGCAGCAGGAGATTGCGCGCGTTTCGCAACTAGTCTCAGCCGATCTAGGCATTGTCGTTCCCCCCATCCCTATCACCGTCGACCAGCAGTTGCTGGAGGCGCAGTTTCGAATAGACATCGAGGGCGTGCCAGTTGAACAGGATGTGTTAGATCCGAGCCAGCTAGTGCTCAAAGACGATGTGGCGAACATCGAATCGAGCGGTATCCCCTTTCGGCGTGATCCAAAAACGGACAGACTCGTGGCCGACCAAAGCCATGCACCGGCTCTCAAGGGTGCCGGCATCACGCATTACGGTCCTGGCGAATTCCTCGCGTTGCGCATCCATACAGCGTTGACCCGCTTCGCACCGCGGTTGGTCGGTATTCAGGAGACCCGCCAATTGATAGGCCGAATGGAGCAGGACTATTCTGATCTGGTGAAGGAGGTGCTGCGCACCACGCCGATCCCTCGGATTGCGGATGTGCTGCGCCGGCTCCTGGATGAAGGCATCCCGATCCGCCACACGCGGCTTCTCTTGGAAGGGTTGGCGGAGTGGAGTGAACGTGAGCAAAACGTCGCCCTGCTCACGGAATATGTTCGTTCTGGTTTGAAGCGGCAGATCTGTCACCGCTATGCCAATACAGAGGGCATCGTGCACGCCTTGGTCGTCGAACGTGAGAGTGAGGATGTGATGCGTAGTGCAGTTCGGGATTCGGCTGCAGGTCCCTTCCTCGTATTAGAGGATCGGCAAAGCGAAGCGCTGCTGTCACAGATGCGTCAGATCCTTTCGAACGCAGCACCGGGTCAGACCCGCCCTGTCGTTTTAACCTCAATGGATATTCGACGCTTCGTCCGCGGCTTTTTCACCCGAAACGGGATCGATCTTGCCGTGCTGTCTTATCAAGAGCTCGCCTCCGATTTTACAATTAAACCCGCCGGTTCCGTCAAACTCCCGCCTGGACTGATCAGTTGTCTGTCAGATTAAAGCCAATCCGCCTTGCAGCGACTGAGTAACATCTCCCCGTTATAATTGAGGATCAAACATGAATTCATCCCAGAATACAGCTGTCAGACCATTTAGGTCTTTTCGTCTGAACTCACTTCTCTTTTCTGTACTCGCAATGCTGCCTCTCGGCGGTTGCGCCAGCTTGGACAGGCCTGCTCTTTCAGTGAAGGAGACGTCATCCCCAGAGCTGCTCAACGCCAAGCAAATCGATCCGGCTATGCGCGAACGCATCTTGCGGGCAGTCGGCCAGGATGCTCAAGAGCGGGCTTTGCGCGATGAGCTGAAGCAGCACCCGGACAATGTCGATGCGGCGATCCGTCTTACGAATGCGTTGGTGGCCCAGAAGCGCGCGCATGAGGCGCTTCAGGTAGTCGACACGGTCTTGGTTGCGGCCCCAGGAAATTTGCGCGCATTGAACGCGAAGGGAGTGATCTTGGACCTTGATGGGCGGCATGACGCAGCACAGGTGCTGTATCGGCAAGCTCTCGAAACAGAGCCTGGGAATGAGATGGTGCAGCACAATCTCAACCTGTCGCTTACGCTTTGAAGAAAGTCCGGACGGAGTGCGTTGGCGCGGTCCGCCTAGCTGTGCACATGCACCGCATTGCATGCACATATCAGAGCCTCGCAATCCGGCTCTTATTTCATCGAGTGGCAACCGCCAGCTACTGCCATTCGCCAAGACTGATGTCGGAGCATCACCAGAAGCTCAGCTCAGCAGCTCGTTTTGTGGGCGTTTGCCGGCACGCAACGCAAGAGGGCCACAAAGGCCTGGGAACGAAAGGTGACGCGGTCGCTCTTGAAGAGAGATACTCGATGCCCTCATTGTGAGGCTGACCCGCAAGCAAGATCGTCGCGGCGCGGCAGCTTTAGCTGTGCGTCCTTCTAGGAGCCGCGCCGAACTGCTGGGCCTTCGAACCTCAAGCACCGCAACGTTTATCGGCATCTGCTTACGGATCATGGCGTCGCGCAGCCGAGCGAGACGCGTCGAGGTCGATCCGCAGGCTTCAACTCCTTGGCCGCCGCCAAGTGTTCAAGCTACTTCTGCGTGGGAAAGGGGTAGTCTTCATGCAATCGATGGAAATAGCGGCTTTTCCGTTACCCAAAGCCTTGGCCAGTCTCTGTGGCTCGGACAACATCACGTTGAGCCGGACAGTTTTGTCGTGCGCGTCTTGCATTTGCGCAGGCGTGAGTAGGACGCGTCGACGAGGGTCATTCAGTGCGGCGAGACAGGCCTGCATCTCGGTGACCTGCGTTTGCAGGAGCTCGACCACGGTGCCCACGGCGTTTTCGGCGTCCTCTGGCTTCATCTGGCGCGCTTCCGGACCAGGCAGATCGAACTGCAAAAGTTTCTCCGCCCGTGTGACTAGTTTCTTCAGGGCCTCCCCCGGCACCGGGGCTTGCCACATCTCCAAATCTGCCGCCCAACTCGCATGCGCTTCATTCGCGCTCACGAGCTTCTTCGTGCCTGGATCCGAGCGCACGAGAATCTTGGCTTCCGGCACAGAGTCATTGACGGTCGCCACGATTCGCGGTTCCGGCTGCCGCGCGGCCGAAGCCCCGGCGCCAGCTGGCGGCTTGATGATGGCTGGCGCGTTCGGCTGCAGCGCGAGGAAGTGCATGACCTCGTGCGCAATGATCCTGGCATCGTCCACGATCTGGCCCAAATGTTCCCATGGGAGGTCGGCACCTGCTTGGTGATCGTCTAGTTTGGTCCGAATGTGCTGCAAGGCCGTCGCAAAATCCGAAAGCCGCCCCATGACTCCTTCCAAAACAGCGCAGTGATGTGCGTCGAGTGGGCGCCCATTGCTGCGCAGAACAGCGTCGCCCGTCGAGAGGAATGCCGGAAAGACGTCGCCCATGAAGGTTCCCAGCAGACGCACTTGCTCGTTCTCACCAATGAGAATTTCCCTGCGCGTGCTTCGAACGTGCTCGCCTGCGGCTCAATCGTAACCCGCGCGAGAGCGATCCGAGATTGCAGATGCATGAACTTGGTATTCAGCGCCCAGCCGGCGCGCAGCCGCAGCGCGGCCTGCTCGACTTGCCGCATCTCGGCTGTTGCACCTGGTAAGTTGGCAGTGGCGGCGCAGACGGAGCGCATCATTTCGCAGCGGCGTGCCTTCTTTTGCCACCACTCCATGCAGGCCGCATAGTGCGTCGCCACGGTGGAAGCGGCTTGGCTCAGCTGGTCGCGTGTGGCGTTGGATTGGAGCAGCGTGAACACTTTAGCCGCACGGTTCCTATGCGCTTCCAGGGAGGAGATAGTACTGGAGCCTTTTGCGTTGCATTTGTCCCCCACGCAAAGGGCATGATCGCGGAGTCGACGGGCCTGATTGTCGGACAGAATGCTACGCGCTACAGACAAGGGCAGGCTCGCTCGGCAGCCCAGAACCGCCGAGGTTGCATCAACGACCCGATCGCGCAGCTCTTGCTTCTTCTCCGAGTCCTGGGCCTGCCCGGCCGCATCACGGCAATCTCGGAGTTCGTCAAGCAGGCCTTGCATTCGTCGCCTTGCTACGGTGACATCTTCGTCGGTCACGGGAGTGGCACCGACCATACCCGAAGCAGACACCTGGCTTGTGACCGGCGTTGCGGCTCCACGCCCCGACACTGAGCGAAAACGGCGTCGCTGCTCAGTACCTGCGCCTGGCCCCGAGATTGCACGTAGCGCAGTATCCAGGATCCGGGGTGTAGCAGCCGGGCCAGCGAAGACCTTCGTGCATTGGGGACGGATGACGTCGTTCTATCGAGGCACAGAACGCATCCGGTGGGCTCCCCACGGATACCACCTGATTCCAAGCGTGAACTGCTCGATCCGGCCCCAGCATTCCCAATGCGCGATCTCCCAGTTCGGCCAAGGCCCGTCATATTCCATCTCCAGGTCGGCAATAGGCTGTCATGACGTTGAGGGCTGATGTCGCTCAGCCCAGTGCCTCAGGGCTTGCACCCGGAAACTTGATGGGTTGGGTATTGCTCTCAAGTTTGCGGAGATTAGGAGCGGGTTGGTCGCACACCGCCTTTCACAGGCACCGTTGCTCGCCGTGACGCCGATGGGCTGCCACTGGAACCTGCACCGGCTAGGTGCATCCGGCCGAACGAACGGTTCCGCAAATCCCTTCCGGCGTTTTTGCTCGATGGCCAGCAACTGATTTGTTTCGTTAGCTTCACCAATTGGGCCAGTGAAAATAGGAACGAGCCAGCAGTTCGACCATACATTACGTCCGCACCCCATGTTTCGCATTGAGTTCAGCCTGAATAGGCGCGGCAGGTTTGATAGGCCGTGTGGCTGACGTCTAGCTGACGAAGGGGCTTCTCCCGGATGCACTAAAGACGGTGCGACCTAGCCTAAGCATCAGCGGTCAGGATCAGGATGCGGCTCACTGCGGCCCGAGTTGTGTACGTTAAGTTCCGCAATAAGCGGCTTGGCATTCAGCGATTACACTGGCGGCGCCGCACAGCCCCGTCTTAGCGGAGCGGCGGTACAATGCGGCCGCGTTAGGCGGCCCTAGTTGAATGACGCGGTCAGCTTGCCTCGGATCCCTGACATCTGCTTTTCGGGGCGTCGCACCTGATTTTTCAGAAGAGATGCAGGGTGGTTCGATCCGGCACTGACCCTTGAGCGGGGGGGCTGGTTTGAGCCGGTGCCAGACCGAACCGTCTCAGGGCAACGCCGGCTATCTCGTGGAAGATTGGGACAACGCCGCGGCTAAACGGTGGCGATAATGTGTCACGGAGTCACCAATTCCAACACGCACTTCGCAAATGTGACTAGACGTTTCGGAAACGGCGCAGCGCAGCTGGCTTTGGCCAGAGCTCTGCAGTTCGGCCGCGAAAACGCGAACCTTGGCTGTGGGACTGACCGATCACTGCGGTCGGAAGGAAGAAGGAACACTCCCAATTGATTCCGCAGCTCGACGGGCGACACACACCACCGTGACCAGCAGGTGCGGCTCGACCGGAATCGACCAGACCCTCAGGAAGGACTCAGACTGGCAGCCACTGAGTGGCGCGATCATCTTGCCGGTTGCCCTAGCCTACCTGAGCGACGCGGATGAACGCCACACTTGGCTGTTCAGGCAAGCGCCGGGCACCATCGCCCCTGTCGCGTCGGACCCAGGTCCTCACAGGCAACGTTCTGGGCGGCCGCCGCAACGAGATGCTCCTCAAGGGTCGACCAGAACTCCTGAATGCTGAGACGATCGCAAGCAATGGGGCCAATGGTGGGCCTGTATTTTATCCTCATCGGACCAGCCGCCAATCTTATCCGATGGCCTGCTTGCAACAGATCCTTCAAAGAAAATCGTAGACTCTTAGCACTCCAAACCGCTGGGAATGGTTATCCTTTCATCTGACGCAAGTGGGTTCGAGACCGTGGCGCCGTGTACCGAGCCAAAAACCTTCAGCTCGGGTTCAAGCAATGCCGGCAAGAGCACCCACGTTGGCCGGGGAACGAGTGCCATGCGGTCGAGCGGACAAGAAAATTGCCTCTGAAAGGCCTGGAGGACGCTAAATGGACGGAAGCAATAGGACGACGCCCAACCGATGATGAAACTGGTCAGGAGCCTAAGGGCGGCTGCTCATCTTGATCGGCTTCGGATTCTGGGACTTTGCGCGCATGCGGACCTCACCGTCTGCGAGCTGGCAGAAGTTCTGGCTTTGCCCCGCGAGCACGTTATGGGACATGTCCGACAGCTCGCCAGAGCCGGATTTCTCGGCAACGAACAACGTCCGCGGCCCTCGTACCATCTCGAAGCAGCAGGAAGGGATGGTGGCCTAGTTCAACTGTTGGTCGATCTTCTGCCCCACGGCGATGGCTATCACAGACAAGACCTAAAACGCCTGGAAGCGATACAAGGCGCGCGGTCCAAGGGGACCGGCTGCATGTCTTGAAATAGGATTAGTCCAATTGGAGCGCGAAACTGCCATGGACAATTCGGCCGGCGGCGCCATCACGCAGCCCGACACTTACGGGCGGCCTCACCTTGCCGCCGTAGATTGTCGCGTTCACGAACTGCTTCTAAGACAGGAGCGCCAGGAGCGGACAACTCTCAAACTTATCGCCTCCGAGAACTTTGCCTCCTCCGCGGTGTTGGAAGCGACCGGGTCGATTTTCACCAACAAGTATGCCGAGGGATACCCCGGTGCGCGCTATTACGCCGGAAACGAGATCGTCGATGAGCTTGAGAACCTCGCTATCGAGCGCTTGAAGGCGCTATTCGGCTGTGAACACGCTAACGTCCAGCCATATTCCGGCTCGCCGGCCAATCAGGCTATCTATCGAGCACTGTTGAGTCCGGGGGACAAAATGATGGGCCTGCCTCTTCCCAGTGGCGGCCATCTGACTCACGGTTGGGCAGTCAACTTCTCCGGCACCGATTATCAGCGAATCCCATACGGGCTGCACGAAAAGACGCAGCAGATTGACCATGACCGCTTGCGCGAGACGGCCAAGCGGGAACGCCCGAAGCTAATTTGGGTCGGCGGAACTGCTTATCCGCGCATTTTTGACTATGCGGCAATGGCCGAAATCGCTTCGGAGGTGAACTCCTACCTGGTGGCCGACATCGCCCACATCAGTGGCTTAATCGTCGCAGGAGTGCATCCGAACCCCGTGCACCATTGCGATGTGGTCAGCAGCACCTCTCACAAGTCGATCCGGGGCCCCCGCGGTGGCTTCATTTTGTCCAGGAATGAAGACCGTTATCAGGCGCTCTACCATTCGAAAAACAACCACAATCTGGCCAAACGCATAGACCGTGCCGTGTTCCCTCTCCTGCAGGGCGGACCGCACATGAATACTATCGCCGCGCTAGCTGTCGCTCTGCACGAAGCAGCGAACCCGTCCTTCCGTGTCTACGGTCAGCAGATTGTTAAGAACGCCAAGGCTCTGGCCCAGGCGCTTCTGGAGCGAGGTTATGACCTGGTCACCGGGGGGACTGACAATCACATGCTGATCCTTGATCTTCGGGACCGGCCGCTGTCCGGCAAAGCCTATGCCGAGCGGTTATCGCAAGCAGGTATCATTACAAATTTCAATATGGTGCCGGGCGACTGGCGGCATCCGGCGCTCACAAGCGGCATCCGCTTAGGCACGCCAGCGGTGACGTCCGTGGGCATGGGCGAGGCGGAAATGGTGCAGATTGCCGCTTTCATCGACCTGGTTTGCCGCCAGCCCGATGATCCGGACGTCCATGCCTGCGTGCGGAGAGACGTTGCCGACTTCTGCGCCGCGTTCGACGTCCCTGGGATGCCCGACAGGTAAGACGGCCAAATCAAGTGTCACACCTAACTACAACATCTGAAGCGAGGACATTTCATGACCAGGCAATTCGTGTTCTCTTCCGAATCCGTCGGCGCAGGACATCCCGACAAGATGGCCGACAATATCTCAGATGCCGTCCTCGATGCGATCCTTCGTAAGGATCCTGAGGCTCGCGTCGCTTGTGAAGCGTTGGTGAAGTCAGGATTGGTCGTTCTGGCTGGCGAGATCACCAGCCATGCGCAGATCGATTACAGCCAAGTTGCCCGCGATACCATTTTGGATATTGGATATGACGACGATGCCATCGGCTTTGACGGTCGGCGTTGCGCGGTGGTCCTGGCCCTAACCGAGCAATCGGCCGACATCAGCCAGGGCGTCGACGAGGGACGAGGGCAGGATCTCGAGCAGGGAGCTGGGGATCAAGGACTCATGTTCGGTTACGCATGCAACGAGACCGAAACATTGATGCCGGTGCCAATCCAACTCGCTCACGATTTGACAAAAAGACAGGCAGAGGTGCGGAAAAGGGGGCGGCTTAGCTGGCTGCGCCCTGATGTGAAATCTCAAGTCTCCGTCCGCTATGAAGGTCTGCGCCCCGTGGCGATTGATACCATAGTCCTGTCGACGCAGCATGACGGGGAGGTCTCACAAGCCACGGTCCGCGAAGGCGTCATTGAGGAGATCATAAGGCCGGTCTTGCCCCCCGACTTGGATACGACGGGGATAAGGTTCCTGGTCAATCCAACAGGCCGGTTCGTGGTCGGTGGGCCGCGCGGCGACTGCGGGCTCACCGGACGCAAGATCATCGTCGATTCCTACGGTGGGATGGGGCGTCACGGCGGCGGCGCCTTTTCCGGCAAGGACCCGTCCAAGGTTGATCGCTCGGCCGCATATGCGGCGCGGTACGTCGCAAAAAATGTCGTTGCAAGCGGCCTTGCGGATGTCTGCGAGGTTCAGCTTGCCTACGCGATCGGTGTGGCCGCGCCGGTGTCTATCCTGATCAATACCTTCGGAACCGCAAAGATCGACGAAAAAAGGATCGAGCGCGTCGTTCTTGAGCTTTTCAATCTCCGACCGAAAGGCATCATCAAGATGCTTGATCTCTTACGCCCAATATACCGCAAAACCGCGACATACGGACACTTCGGCCGCGAAGAGCCGGAGTTCACGTGGGAAAGGACGGACAGAGCTGAGGACCTGCTGCGTGAGGCAGGACCGGCAGCAGCGTGATGCGCCGATGTTGGATGCAGCGGCATACGGCAACTCCATTCCACACCTGCAAAAACCCGCCCGCGCCCGGCGCGGCAGAGGGTGGGTTTTTGGCGGAGATATGAATAGATGCTGGACTATGACGTGCTTTGTATCGGTAATGCCATCGTCGACATCATCGCCCAGTGCGACGAGGCATTCCTGGAGACCAATGGCATCATCAAGGGCGCGATGAACCTGATCGACACGAGGCGCGCCGAACTGCTCTACAGCCGCATGGGCCCGGCCATCGAAGCTTCCGGCGGCAGCGCCGGCAACACGGCGGCGGGCGTCGCCAGCTTCGGCGGCCGCGCCGCCTTCTTCGGCAAGGTCTCGAACGACACGCTCGGCGAAATCTACGCCCATGACATGCACGCGCAGGGCGTCGCCTTCGACACCAGGCCGCTCAATGGCGAACCGCCGACGGCGCGCTCGATGATCTTCGTCACGCCCGACGGCGAGCGCTCGATGAACACCTATCTCGGCGCTTGCGTCGAACTCGGGCCGGAGGATGTCGAGGCCGACAAGGCTTCGGGCGCCGCAGTCACCTATTTCGAGGGTTACCTCTGGGACCCGCCGCGCGCCAAGGAAGCGTTCCGGCAGACGGCGAAGCTCGCGCATGCCGCCGGCCGCGAAGTTTCGATGACGCTGTCGGATTCGTTCTGCGTCGACCGCTATCGCGACGAGTTTCTGGACCTGATGCGCTCGGGCACCGTCGACATCGTCTTTGCCAACAGCCACGAGATCAAGTCGCTTTACCAGACCGCCTCCTTCGACGAGGCGCTGGCGCAGATCCGCAAGGACTGCAAGATCGCCGCCGTCACCCGCTCGGAAAAGGGCTCGGTGATCGTGCGCGGCGACCAGACCGTCACGATCGATGTGACCAAAATCCGCGAATTGGTCGACACCACCGGCGCCGGCGACCTCTATGCCGCCGGCTTCCTCTACGGCTACACGCAAGGGCGCAGCCTGAAGCATTGCGGCGATCTCGGCTCGCTGGCGGCCGGGCTGGTGATCCAGCAGATCGGGCCCAGGCCGAGGCAGAATCTGCGCCACGAGGCTGAGCAGGCGGGGTTGTTGTAGCGGCTGGGCACTTCCGCGACGTGCTGGCCTCCTCCCCTTGTGCAGGCGGTCGAGGCAAGCGTGTGTAAATTGAAATGTCGTATGCCCGTCCGTGAAAGATGGCTTTCCTTTGAAGTTTCTGATTATCGAGACTCAGGACCTTGTCGCACCTGCGGGTAGCAGTTCGGGGCGATCTTGATCATCACCATGCCGACGTTTGGCGCAAGTCGTTCAGAGCTCCACCCCAAGTACCGGACTATGTTCTTTGAAGACAACGATCGTTCAGCGTGACGTCCCTGCCCTCCTCGATCGGCCCGACGATGAAGACTACTGCGTCGAGGCTGGAGGCGGCGGCGGCAGCCTTGCGGGCCTGGCGCCCAGCTCACTGATCTTCGCCCGCACAATCCAGCGGATCGCGCTGGGCCCTCCCACGCTGAACGGCGCCACCGCTTGCGGCGCCAACATGCCCTCGTCCGAAGCCTTCGAGACCCGCGACCGAATGTCCCGCTCAATGCTCTTCCCATCGTCCACCTCCATCCCGGTGGATGTTGAATCAACCCAGAACGCAGCCGTCACATCACAGTCGATTCAACGATCACAGGACGTGCTCTAGGAGCCTAACTTCCGTTGTGCAGGCTAATCCAAGGGATCGCGAAAAGCGCAATCACCATAGGTGTAAGGAGATTCTGATGTCGAACATGATGAAGGCGCTGGTCAAGGCCAAGGCCGAGCCGGGCATCTGGATGGAAGAAGTGCCGGTGCCGGAAATCGGCCCGAACGACGTTCTGATCAAAATCAAGAAGACCGCGATCTGCGGCACCGACGTCCACATCTACAATTGGGACCAGTGGGCGCAGAAGACCGTGCCGGTGCCGATGGTGACCGGCCACGAATTCGTCGGCACAGTCGCCGACTTCGGCGCGGCGGTCACCGAATACAAGATCGGCCAGCGTGTTTCGGGCGAAGGCCACATCGTCTGCGGCCATTGCCGCAACTGCCGGGCGGGCAGGGGGCATCTGTGCCGCAACACGCTCGGCGTCGGCGTCAACCGGCCGGGCGCCTTCGGTGAATATCTGGCGATCCCGCAGCACAACGTCGTGCCGATCCCCGACGACGTGCCCGACGAGATCGCCGCAATCTTCGATCCGCTGGGCAATGCGGTTCACACCGCACTGTCCTTCGATCTGGTCGGCGAGGACGTGCTGGTCACCGGCGCCGGGCCGATCGGCATCATGGGTGCGCTGGTGGCGCAGTGCGTCGGCGCGCGAAAAGTGGTCATCACCGACATCAACCCGGTGCGGCTGGCGCTGGCGAAAAAACTCGGCGTCCAGCATGTGGTCGACGCGTCGAAGGAAAAGCTGCGCGACATCATGCCGGCGCTCGGCATGACCGAAGGTTTTGACGTCGGCCTCGAAATGTCGGGCGCGGCACCCGCCTTCCGCGACATGATCGACGCCATGAACAATGGCGGCAAGATCGCCATTTTGGGCATAGCGCCGACCGGCTTCGAGATCGACTGGAACAAGGTCATCTTCAAGATGCTGCATCTCAAGGGCATCTATGGCCGCGAAATGTTCGAGACCTGGTACAAGATGATCGCGCTGGTGCAGGGACCGCTGGATGTCTCAGGGCTTATAACGCACCGCATCGGCATCGATGATTTCCAGACGGGGTTCGATGCGATGCGCAGCGGCAGTTCCGGCAAGGTGGTGATGGACTGGTAGGGCGATGGCCGGCGTGACTTTGCGAAGGTGCTGACGGGACACCACCCTGGCCTGCCGGCGATCTCCCCGCGAGGGGCATCGCTGGTGCAAGGCAGTGGCTCCTCCCCAACGTGCGCCGCTCAATCGTCGGCGCGTATCGCGGCCCAATCGGACGACGCTTGTGGCAGTTCGCCCAGATCGGTCAATCAATGCTCACAGGCCCCGACGCGATCGTCTGCTTTCCCAATGCCTAGGATCGAGGCCGAGGTGTTGTGGGCGTTTCAGTCGGCAAGATGGGATATGTGATCTCCGGTCGCTTTCCGGTCAGCGAATGAAGGTAGGCAACGATCCGATCGATTTCGATTTGCGTTAGCTCTTGGCCAAGCTGGGTGGTGCCCATGATAGCGACCGCCTCTCTCAGGTCCCAGACCTTGCCCGAATGAAAGTATGGCGCGGTGATTGCTACGTTGCGCAGCGACGGCACGCGGAAAACATAGGAATCCTCTGGTACATTGGTGACGGCAAATCGTCCCTTGTCGTTCTCCGGCAGAACGTCGGCGGTAGGCTTCTCAACGAGGCCGAATGGATAATAGCCTTCCCCACCAAGATTGACACCCGAATGGCAGGACGAGCAGCCCTTTTCGATGAAAAGGGCCAGGCCCTGTTTCTCTTCAGGACCGATGGCTGTGTCATCGCCATTGAGGAACGCGTCGAAGGGGGCCGGCGTGACCAGTGTCCCCTCGTAGTCTGCGAGTGCATTGGCTACGTTTTCGAGGGTGATGGGATCGGCTTCCTCCGGGAAAGCTGAATGGAACCACTCCACATATTGCGGCATCGATTTGAACGTCTCGACCACTCGATGCGGTGTGTTGGCCATTTCGACACCGGCCTGTATCGGCCCTTTGGCCTGAGCTTTCAGGTCTTCGGCGCGACCGTCCCAAAACTGTGATTTGTTGAAGACAGAGTTAAACACCGTCGGCGCGTTGCGCTGCCCCTTCTGCCAACCATGGCCAATCGAAGTTTCACGATTGTCGTCGCCCCCGGTGGCCAGATTGTGGCACGAGTTGCAGGAGAAAACGCCTGAGGACGAGAGGCGTGGATCGAAGAACAGTGCCTTGCCGAGGGCAATCTTCTCCGGCGTGATCGGGTTGTTGGTGACCGCCGGCGTGAATGGCAAGGGCTTGAAGGTGGCCAGTGCCGTTTCTCTGAGGTTTGGCGGAATGGACTGCGCAGCAAAAGCTGTGGCTGCCACCAGCGCAACAGCCACCGCAGTGAACAGAATTTTCATAAATGGAGTCCTTACCGATGTGCACGGAAACCATTCTCCACATGCGGCCTGCGAACGCCCTGCGCTAGATCAGCGGATCGAGGGAACCGTGCCTGCCGACCAAGCCAATTGAGCGGCGGAAACAGTGACTGCGGTGTATCATCGCCCGACGGCGGATTGGATTGGTGGGCGCGCGCAATCGCTGTTGTTCGCCTGAGGGTTTGGTCGGTTCCGTGGCCTGTCGCCACATGCTGCCGCAACGCCAACCTGTTTCATACGCGCAAGCTTTTCTGCCCGAGCGAGTGCACGGCTCATGGTTTACAAGCTTTCTGCGTCTTCCTTTTGCAATTCAAACGGACGAGATCGGGACTGAACGGCGGATACTGGCGCAGTTATGGACAGCGATTACCGCGCAGATCAGTCTCACGACGGCGTGACGTGGCGCTATAGACCTCAATGTTGGACGAGCAACGAACAATCCTGTCGCGAGATTTGTTGCCTTCATCGGAAATCACCACTAGAAGCGACGCTCCGCAGACCAATCCACCGGAGAGTTTCATGCCAGAAGAAGACTTCAAAAACATCGACAACCTCATCCAGCTTACCGCAGATGTTGTCTCAGCCTATGTTTCCAACAATCCCGTTCCGGTGGGGGACCTATCTGCCCTGATCGGCCAAGTGCACGAAGCTTTGAAAGGCACGGCGGCCGGTCGCGTCTCGGCACAAGAGCCGACGGTGTTGACGCCGGCGGTCCCGATCAGAAAATCGGTGACGCCGGACTACATTATCTCCCTTGAGGACGGGAAGAAATTCAAATCGCTGAAGCGTCATCTGTCGACCCACTACGGACTGAGCCCTAGTGAATATCGTGCCAAATGGGGTCTGCCGGCGGACTATCCCATGGTCGCGCCGAACTATGCGGCTGCGCGCTCTGCGTTGGCCAAGACAATGGGACTCGGCCGCAAACCGAAAGAGCCTGAAATCTCGGCGCCCGAGAAGCGATCTAGAAAGAAGGTACCAGCGTGACTTCTTCCGTCTAAACCCGTTGTGGGCTGGCGGCTCGATCGGCATAATGTCAGCGAAACATTGAAAAGGCGGGACCAGGTCCCGCCTTTTCCTTGCAGATGGTGTGACTACACGCCGCGAAGCGGAATGGAATTGACATAGCGCAGAGACACAGGAGGACGCAGCGGTAAAAGGGCCACTTTTCAGCCCGGGACGGAAACTGTTGCAGACCTCTATCCTGAAAGAATATCGCGAGGCTCTCCTGCCTTGGTACACCATCTATCCGACTGTGCCGGAGTTCACCGCCGCGGTCGGCGCCGAAACTTATGAGGAATGGCTTAGGGGTCTGCCGGCTGACGATTCGGTGTCGCTCTATCTCCACATTCCGTTCTGCCGATCGATTTGCTGGTATTGCGGCTTCCCTACCACCATCACCCGCAATGATGCGCCGATCCTCAATTATCTGGCGGTGGTGCGTGACGAGATCCGTTTGGTCTCGGAGCAAGCGCCGCAGGGGCTGCTCGTGAACGACGTGCATTTCGGCGGTGGAACCCCGACTCTTATCGGGCCAGCGGGGTTTTTGGCCATGATCGAACTCCTGCGCCGCCGCTTCGCGTTCAGGAAACCCGCTACGATCGCCGTCGAGATTGACCCGCGCACGTTCACGGCCGAGATCGCCGAAGCGTTGGGAGCAGCCAACGTGAACCGCGCGAGCCTCGGGGTGCAGAGCTTTGATCCCATTGTTCAAAAAGCGATCAACCGGGTCCAGAGCGAGTCGCAGACGGCCGCTGCCGTCGAAGAGCTGCGTCGGCATGGAGTACGCCGCATCAACTTCGATCTAATCTTCGGTCTCCCGAATCAGACGGTAGAGTCCTGCGTCCAGACCGCGACGGCGGCGGTCGCCATGCGCCCCAACCGGCTTTCGGTGTTCGGCTACGCGCACATTCCGTCCGTCATAAAGAATCAGCGCCTGATCGAGGAGACAGCGCTGCCGGACAGCGTTGCCCGCGCCGAACAGGCTGGGGCCGTGGCAGACACGCTGGTTGCGGCCGGCTACCAAGAGATCGGCCTCGACCATTTCGCCTTGCCGGACGACGAACTTACGCTGGCACAGGCTTGCGGTCGCCTACGGCGAAACTCGCTGGGTTACTCGGCCGACACCTGCAAAACCCTGATCGGTTTCGGGGCGTCGGCTATCGGGCGTGTCGGCGAGGGCTACGTCCAGAACGACGTTACACGGGGGTTCTACAGCCGGCACATAGCAGCTGGCCGTCTGGCCACGTCAAGGGGCTACCATCTCACAGACGAAGACCGCGTGCGAGCCGCAATCATCGAGCGGCTGATGTGCGATTTGGAGGCCGATGTGCCGGCAATCTGTGCTGCCCATGGATTTGATCCGATCCGTCTTCTCGATTCAGCTGAACGCTTGGCGATGCTGGCCGAGGACGGGATAGTGGACATCGAAAAGGGTTTCATCCGAGTGCGGCAGGAGCATCGCTTCGTGATTCGCGCTGTTGCTGCCGCATTCGATGGTTTTCTCGACCGGGTTAGCCCCTAAGCACAGCCAAGCAGCGTGAGGAGAGGCCAAAGGGATGACCGCTCGTTGCTAAACGGCACGCTCGTAAATCACCGCAGGCGCCGGTGACGGCGCCCTTGCGTCGCTTGAAGTGCTCGGCGTTTTCCGAATGGACGAGCGTTGCCGTCTATGAACGCGTCATAATCATTCGACAGTGACTGGTTTTGCGAGATTGCTCATCTTCTCGACATCTGTGCTCATGAATACCGCCGTTTGGTCGGTAAGAAGCTGTATCGGCAGCGAGACGATCATCGGCGCGAGGACCTCGTCGGTGGCCGGCAGCACGATCGTGTGCATCGTGTCAAGTTTCGATGCGGCTGCCCCTTTTTTCATCAAAGATAAGGATCAACAGTTTGGCGTTATAGACGGAAACTAGCTTAGCCATAGCTAGTAACGACGCGGATACGATCCCAGAATTCTAAAGCCATCGATCGCCGCCAAAGTAGCCAGCGCGGGATGCGTCGAAACGTGTCCAGCGACATCGATGACATATTGATGGGTGTCCAGCCGCTTGCATGTCGGACGCTCATAGATATTGAGAACGACTAAATGTTCCTTCGAGAACATATTCAGTACATAACTGAGATTTTGCTCTGAAACGCGGAGGTGAAGTGTCGTCCGGTCGAACCCTGTAGGCGGAGGGGTCTTGCGCCCAAGCACCCACCACCGGGTTACGTTATGTAGGCCTTCTTCGATTCCTGTTCGCAAGATCTGCAGATTGTACAACTTGGCTCCAAGTGCAGGACCAAATGCCGCTATCGAGGGAGCTTTTTGCTCAGCCACGAAAGATGTCGTTCCCATGCGGCTCTCTCGCTCGACGTTCGGCATGTTCTCGTCAAGCCACGCGGCCACCTCCTGCAAGGCTACGGGGTGCCCCATTACCTTGGTGATCGTCGAGAAACTCGCATCCTTGCTCGCAATGAGGCTGTAGCTCAGAACCTTCGGATACTCGGCGATAATCTTGGGAGACCTCAAGCTCAGGATCTGATCGAGGTAAGGAGTGGTTCCGACCAGAGAGGTCGTAGCTGGGGCGCAAGCAACGTCGACGAAGCCATTTTCATACGCTTCGAACAATCCGTCGCTGAACGGAACGAGTTCAACTTGGTCACCAAAGAGGTCCAGCGTGGCTTGATGGGTCCAGGTCCCCTCGGGGCCAATGTACCCGGCCCTCTTGATCCCGGAGGTGTCAATCGCTGGAAGCTGCTTGAATTGCTCGTTCATTTTCCCGGCCACACTCGGTCGAGAGTGCGTCAGATCCCTCATTCCATGAAATTCACATATAGAAAGGTTCGTGACATGAAAATACTACCGCTTGATTGAACTCGAGGCTTGGCTGGCCATCAGAGTACAGAGCAGTGCTTCCAAATGAACCCCGACCAAAGACGGGGCTGTCTCCCATCGGCTGGAAGACGTTCGTCGATCCAATCCTTCGAGCTCCGCGGGATGGGCATACGTATTGCCCTTGACCACTCCGGCTCCGGCTCCGCTATTGCGGCCTTATTAGCTGTGTCAATTCACTATGGAAAAACTAACTGTCAATAGGAGACAACACAACCTTCACAATTCAATATCACACCTTCACATAAGATACACATCTTCTAGTATACATTTACAGTATCAACATGAATCCGTCGCCACTTTGCCCCAATTAACTTAGATGATCTTCAGCACCTTGCAACAATCACGGCTTCATTACCGAACGGCCGCCGACCATTTCGGCGTTGCACTCCAACGGTTGTCTCGCAGGTTGAGAAGCTCAGATTCTGGAGATCGCTCCGGTGGAGGGGAGTGGCGCAATGGTGTCGTATGCAGCGGCTGCTGAATTGAACCCTCGCGAGGTGATGACGCTGCTTAGTTTGAGCTGCGCAACACAATACGTGAGTGTTCCTGATCCATCTTGCGCCAACTTCAGCCAATGGCTTCTCAGGAAACCGCACCCATCGCTCAATAGTGTCTCCTTTCTCGGTAAAGGCGCGAGCAATGGGTAGGCCACCAGATCGAGAGCGGTCGGCCACAGCACGTTCCGCCTGGTGGAGGCGGCTAGCACCGCAGGCGTTGAGCAGTGCGTCGACTGCACTGCTTCGGGACAATTATATACGGGCGATTCTCTTTCTTATAGTTTCTGCGGTCGCTACGAGCACTGCAGGAATGTTCGTAAGGGCCCTGCCGATTTCTACTTGGACAATTTTGTTTTGGCGCAGCGTGTTTGCGGCGGCTTTCCTTGCAGTTTATCTACTTGCAACTGGTCATAGAGCCGGCTTTCGGCCGACGATGCAGGGCATGGCCATCGCGATCTGTCTCGCTGTTAACATGCTCGCATTCATCCCAGCGTGTCAGTTTACCTCAACTGCCAATGCATTCATCATCTTTTCGGCTGGACCAGTCTTGACGGGCATCTTGGCGTGGTTATGGCTGAGTGAGGACCTTCGCCCAGCGACCATTGTAGCAGCGATAACCATCCTCATAGGCACCTATGTGCTCGTTGCTGGAGCAGGATCGAAATCTGAACTTTTTGGCAACGCCTTTGCGATTGTCACGACTGTCACGATGTCGATCACTACCGTGCTGATCCGTCGCCACCGAGAAGAGTCGGTTCTATCCTTCATCTGTTTGGCCAATGCTTTTGTTGCCCTGGTCAGCTTTTGGTTTTGCGAACCTTTTTTTCCGAATCTCCGAGATCTGGGACTTCTCGCTTTGTTCGGTTTCGTGCAACTCGCGTTTCCTGCTGTTTTCTTCCTGGCCGGCACTCGTCGACTTCCGGCGTGCCAGGTCTCTCTGATTCTGGCACTGGAAGCGCCACTCGCGCCATTGTGGACCTGGCTCGCATTCCGTGAAATGCCGACTCGTTCAGACCTCATCGGAGGAAGTATCATTACTGTCGCCGTGGTCGGCTATCTCGTAGTGATGGCGAGGTCCATCAGATCGGAACGCGAAGGCGCCGCGAGCTAGCAATCGAGCGGTGTGTGAAGGGACCGGGACCCACAAGAAGGTCGCAGCTTGATGTCATCTATCCACATTCGTTCTGATGCGTACAGCTGCCGGCGGTATCTGCCGCGAAGAATCTGCTGCAGAACATAAGAAGCCGGGGACCCGCCCCTCTTCACTCGCAAACATCTTGTTTCAGTAGAAATTAGCAGCTTCCCACAATCCTGCCCCGGTCTGCGATGGGATCCGTGTTCTTGGCCGCTCTTATGGGGCGAGTCAGTGGCACGTCTGCCCGGCTTGCCGGGCAGACGCAGAAAAGTTCAGCCAGCTTTGCTGAGACTGCCAGCGGAGGACTTCCCAGTACGGCGGTCCTGTTCGATCTCGTAGTTGACCTTCTGACCCTCATTAAGGGTCGAAAGGCCCGCTCGTTCGACAGCGGAAATGTGGACGAAAACATCCTGACCGCCATTGTCGGGCTGGATAAATCCAAATCCCTTGGTGCTGTTGAACCACTTTACCGTTCCGGTCGCCATGATCGTATTCCTTTGTAACCATTTCAATGTGGGCAGGCCATAAGCCAGTCCGCTTCATATCCGAGATTTTAGGGGCAGCAAAAGCGAAAATTGCAAAAGCGCCGGTCCAATCGCAAGCGGCTCGCAAGACCCACCATGACCGCCTGTCGCCGGAAGCATCTCCCGCGCTGGCGCTCGGAATGGCCCAAGAGACAAGCGGAGCCTGCAACGCTCCGGAAAGTTGCAGAACCGCATCTATCGCTGGTTTGGAGTCCTACCACGGGATCTGTTATCTACCGATGTGAGCAAGGGCACGCTGGCGACCCAGCAACTACGGGCGCGCGCTAACGCCACCATATTCGTCACTCTCCGAAGGGTAGTTCACCTAGCCACCTTTTTAAGCGGCAAGGGCTTCCCATTCGGCCGTGTCAGATGCCCGACAATGTCGGATACGCAACACAGCAGGTCCGATAACCACATTGCCGGAACGGTTTTCCCATTTGGCACGGTTGGTGCGTGCTCATGGCAAACGCGTCACGAAGCCAGGAGAGTCGCCCCATGATCCCCCACCAAAAAATGCCGCGCCACCTTTCCCCGACGCACTCAAAGATAACGCTCGAGTCGGGCCTGGCAGCATGCTGAGGGCTCATCTGGCCCGGCGCCGCCCACCGATCCACCTTCTCGCAGTGAGGGCGACGAGGACGCGGCACCTTCAAAATGAGGGACAACTCACTTCGCCTCGAACCTTGCCCATCGCCCGGTCATCACATCCGAAGCCAGCGATAAATCTTCGGTCTGGCTGGCTGGGCGGGACACTTTTTGCGGCTGCGCTGGCGTTTGTGACCACCGCTCCGGTTCTGGCGGCCACCGATGATATCAAGGCAACGAATTTCCTGCTCGACAACGGCATGGAGGTGGTCGTCATACCCGATCACCGCGCGCCCATCGTCACCCATATGGTGTGGTACAAGATCGGCAGCGCCGACGAGCCGCCGGGGAAATCCGGCATCGCGCATTTTTTCGAGCATCTGATGTTCAAAGCGACGGCCAATCACGCCGCCGGCGAGTTGAACCGCGCGGTGGCCGAGATCGGCGGCTCGCACAACGCCTTCACCTTTTACGACTATACCGCCTTCTACGAAAGAGTAGCGCCCCCGGCATTGGAGCAGATGATGAGCTTCGAGGCTGACCGCATGCGCAATCTCACCCTCACGGATGATGTCATCAACACCGAGCGGGACGTGATCCTCGAGGAACGCCGCTCGCGCATCGACAGCAATCCGCAGGCAGTGCTCGGCGAGGAGGTCGACGCCACGCTCTGGCAGAACCAGCCCTATCGCATTCCGGTGATCGGCTGGATGCACGAGATCGAGAAGCTGAACCGCACCGACGCCGTGGTTTTCTATGACAATTACTACCGGCCGAACAACGCCGTGCTGGTGGTGGCAGGCGACGTCGAGCCTGAGAGGGTGAAGGCGCTGGCCGAGAAGTCTTATGGCAAGGTCCCGCGTGGTCCAGACCTGCCGCCGCGCACCCGTCCGGTCGAACCCGAGCAGAACACCAGGCGCACGGTGACGCTCACTGACGCGCGTGTCAGCGTGCCAAGCTTGTCGACGCAATGGGTGGTTCCCTCCTATCACACTGCGAAGCCGGGCGAAGCGGAAGCGCTGGACCTGCTGGCGGAGATCCTCGGCGGCGGTAGCCGCAGCCGGCTCTACCAGCAGCTTGTCGTCAAGCAAGGCATTGCCGCCGAGGCCGGCGCCTTCTTCCAGGGCGACATGCTCGATGCCACCAACTTCACCGTCTATGGGGCGCCGCGCGGCGACGCCAAGCTTGCCGACATTGAGGCTGCGGTCGACGCCGAGATCGCCCGCATCGCCAGGAACGGCGTCACCAGCGACGAGCTGGAGAAGTCCAAAGAACGCTTTATCCGCTCGGTAATCTTCGCCCACGACGAGCAGAACTCCGTCGCCAACATGTATGGCTCCACGCTTGCCACCGGCGGCAATGTGAAAGACGTCGAGGAATGGCCGGACCGCATTCGCAACGTCACCGCCGATCAGGTGAAGGCCGTTGCCGCCCGCTACCTCGTGTCTGACCATTCGACGACTGGCTATCTCTTGCCTAAGGAGAATTGATGTGATGACAACCCCACTCCGCAGCGACATTGCACAAGCGTTGCCCTCTGATGTTGGAGGAGGGAGGGCCGCACGTTTCGCCACCTGGCTGGCCGTCCTTCCCCTTGCTATTTTCTTCCTCATCCTGCCGTCGCTCACCGCCCGTGCTGCGGTGAACATCCAGGAGGTGAAATCTGAAAAGGGGATCACCGCCTGGCTGGTGGAAGACCACACGCTGCCGATCGTCACACTCCACTTTGTCTTCGACGGCGGCACCAGCCATGACCCGGCCGGTAAGGAGGGGCTTGCCAATTTGATGACCGGCTTGTTGAGCGAAGGCGCCGGTGATTACGACAGCGACACTTTTCAGGTGAAGCTTGACGAGGCCGGCGCCGAAATGAGCTTCAACGCGTGGCCTGACGGCATCTATGGCTCGATACGCCTGCTCTCCAAGCGCCAGGAAGCCGCTTTCGATCTGGTCGGGCTCGCGGTGAACAGGCCTCGCTTCGATCAGGGGCCGGTCGGCCGCATTCGCGCCCAGCTTCTCTCCGGCATCATCGCCAACGAGCGCGAACCTCACGCGATAGCCGAGCTTGCATGGCGGCGCCGTCTCTACGGCACGCACCCGTATTCGAGGCCACCAGAGGGCACCAAGGAAAGCCTGGCCCGCATAACGCCAGCCGACCTAAGCGCCTTCCACAAGGCCGCTGTCGCCCGCGACGGGCTGCACGTGGCGGTCGTCGGCGACATAGATGCCAAAGCCCTGAGTGCTAGGCTCGACCAATTGTTCGGCGATTTGCCTCAGAAGCAGGCGCTCGCCCCGGTACCTGATGTCACCCCAAAGCTCGGCCAGTGGACGTTAGTCGCATACGCCCTGCCCCAGACTTCGCTCCAGCTGGCTTTTCCCGGCATCGGACGCAGCGACCCGGAATTCTATGCCGCGCAGCTGATAAACGATATACTAGGAGGCTCGCCATTTACCTCACGTCTTTTCCAGGAAGTGCGCGAAAAGCGCGGGCTTGCCTACGGTGTCTCCTCTAGCTTGGAAGCCTACCAGCATTCCAACACGCTTCTCGTGGCCACGTCGACGCGCGCCGACAGGGCGGCCGAGACGCTCAACCTGATAAGACAAGTAATCAAGGAGCTGGTGGACACAGGGCCAACAGCGGCCGAGCTCGAAGCGAGCAAGAAGTATCTGATCGGGGCCTATGCTATCCGCAATCTGGGTTCCTCCAGGGCGATTTCAGCCACCCTTGTCAGAATGCAGCTCGACAAGCTCGGCATAGACTACATCCAGCGGCGCCCGGCTCTCATCGAGCAGGTGACGCTCGACCAGGTCAGGGCGGCGGCGAAGAAACTGCTTTCGGCGGAGCCCGCCATTATGGGCGTTGGCCCGCGGCTTGCCGGTGTTCCCTGACGGCGAATAATCTGGCGCTCTGCCAAGCTTCGCGCCGATCGTCTTCGGAACTGCGTTAATGCTGATTAGCCAACAGTTGGCAAGGAAGGATTCTAACTTTCCCGTATATGAAACACGCGAAAGTTAGGATGTCTTTTAATTTTGGAGCCGGTCGAGAGATCGAAGAGCGCCTCGCACAGAAAATGAGGCAGCCCAAGGAGCGTCAGCGCTTGCGCCGGCCGAAGGGCCGGACGCGGGCCTGACTGCAGTGACAGACCGGTTAAGAGGGCAGAATGTCAGCATAGCACCGCCGAGGGCGGGACACGGGACCCAGGCCCCCGACGAGGAGTGCCGTTTTTCCAGCTAGGGATCGTCACCTGCTTAGGCCGAAACGCACCTTTGCGGTTCGGTGGCGGTAACCATAGGGCCCGCCCGGCATAGCCAGCCACCGCAATGTATAGGAGTTCGCGTCTTTTGGGTCATTTATTGGGTAAAGCCGGTTCTGTCCTGGTTCAAGGTCATGTGCGACACCGACAAGGCAGTTGTGTTCTGGCAGGCTAGTGTTCTCTTCGCACAATGCGTCGATGGCGTCGATTTTCCGTTTGGAGTCGCGAGTTTGCTCAGACTGGCGGACCCGATCGCGGCTTTCCACACGAGCCTCAATAACGCGATGAAAAGGCGGCATGAGAAGCTTGGAAGAAGCGTGCAAAGCAACTTTTTGGGCAGGAAGCTCCGGCCCCAGTTTTTGTTCAGTAATCTTTATAATGCCAGCCTCACCTTCGGATTTGCGGAGGATGCCGATCGTGATCCGCAGAGCTACCCGCGCTGGGAAGCCGATGTCTATTGTTCAGTTTGCGCCGGTGAGAACCGCAAGCCATCGCCAGAAGAGTTCAAAAATTCTCCCTTTCAAGCTGAGTGGAATGGTCTACCAGCCGTCTGGCCGAGGCCCTATAAGGAACCCGCAGGTGCGCAGTACACACCGACGCCCTGTCGACATACATATCCGCCGCGTTTTGAGAGGAATCCGGTATTGCCCCTGTGCCTGCCGATGATCCGCCACCTGAAATCCCCGGACCTGTTTGGCGCCATCGATCGCCTGCCGGCGCTCGGCACGCCGGTTAGCGAGCGGACATTCGAGGTCCTCAACCCGTCGAGCGGCGAAGTGCTGGCAGTACTTCCCGACATGGGTGTGGAGGAGACACGCGCTGCGATCGACAAGGCCTACGTAGCGCAGCCTGGATGGGCGGGGCTGACCGCCCGAGAACGCAGTGACGTTCTGTGGCGATGGCATGAGCTGATCATTGACCGCGCTGGTGATCTTGCCGCCGTACTCACTGCAGAGATGGGCAAGCCGTTCCCCGAAGCCAAGTCGGAGGTTTCGCATGCGGCCGCGTATCTGCAATGGTACGCCGAAGAAGCCAATCGCATCTATGGCGAGACGATCCCCGCACCCTCGACAGACCGTCGCATGCTGGTGATCAAGCAGCCGATCGGTGTCGTCGGTACGATTACGCCATGGAATTTCCCAGCGTCGATGGTGGCGCGCAAGATCTCGCCGGCCCTGGCGGCGGGCTGCGCGATCGTGCTCAAACCTGCCGAACAGACGCCGCTCGTGGCAGGTGCAATGTTTGCTCTCGCGCACCAAGCCGGCTTTCCCGACGGCATCGTCAACCTGATCTATGCGTCCGACGGTGATGGCGTTGGACGCGAACTCTGCTCCAACCCCAAGGTGCGAAAGATCAGCTTTACAGGCTCGACTGAGGTTGGCCGGCTGCTCATGCGCCAGTGCTCGGACCAGATCAAGAAGGTCAGCCTTGAGCTCGGCGGCAATGCCCCTTTCATCGTCTTTGATGACGCCGATATCGACGCTGCGGTTGACGGCGCGATCCAGGCGAAGTTCCGCAACGCCGGCCAGACTTGCGTTTCAGCGAACCGTCTTTACGTCCAATCGAGCGTTCACGATGAGTTCGTCCAGAAATTCGTGGAGAAAGTGCGGCACTTGTCGGTTGGCGACGGCTTCGCTCCGGGAGTGGACATCGGACCACTCATCGACATCCATGCTCTGACCAAGATCGAGTCCCACATCGCAGATGCCGTTGCCAAAGGTGGCACAATTCGATGCGGGGCCGGACGTATCGGCAAGGATGGCACCTTCTTCGAACCCACAGTCCTCACCGAAATTTCCAGCATCATGGCGGTTGCGCAAGAGGAGACTTTCGGGCCGCTGGCCCCGATCATTCGCTTCCACGATGCGGATCAGGTTGTGCGTGAGGCCAACGACACGATCTACGGCCTCGCCGCCTATTTCTATGCCTCGAACCTGAAGCGTGTCTGGCGCGTTGCCGAGGCATTGGAATATGGCATGGTTGGCATCAACACGGGGCGTATGTCTTCGGAAGCGGCGCCCTTTGGTGGGATGAAGCAGTCCGGCATCGGGCGGGAGGGTTCCCGCCACGGGCTCGAAGACTACCTCGAAATGAAATATCTCTGCATGGGCGGCATCTGAAGAACCTGCTTGCGGGGTTCGCAGATCGGGCACTCAGGCGACCTCCGAACATAGGCCCCCGATTGGAGCCGACGGGCGGCTCCGCAACCTGAGCAAGACGCAACATGGAAACCTAACGAGCGTGCAGCTCAATTCCTGCTAGAAGCGCAGCGCAACACCCTAAAACGCGCAACTTCGTTAACGGGAGAACTACGCCGAGATCAAACACCGGTACCGGTCCAATGCGGGAGGAGCGATGCACACCGCCAGATCGGAAGAGGGCTCGGCATATTCGGCGGCCGGCGGCGCCCGACGCCACTGCTCGGCAGCTCTCGCCGGCACCCACTGCTTCAACAACACGCTCACGAAAATATTCGAAAGGGCTCGCGTCATCAGATGCTGGCCTCGGTCCAGCAAATTCCCCCAGAGCAAAGGCGAGCGAAAGCTTTTCCCCAAGGTTGTCATGCGAATGGTCGGGTATGTGGATGCGTTGTGGACCTTGGCTGTCGCAGCCGCGCGACGTTGAAATGTTGCGCGGCCCCGCGTGCTTTTGCGGGAAATAACTGCGGCACCTCCATATTCGCTGCGCGACACCGGAAAACCGCGGCATAATCAAGGAGGTGCTGGAAACTGCAGCTGAGTGACGGTCCAAACTAAACTATTCGATTCAGGATGGGGTGATCGGCTGGTCGGCCGGTTGAATTATCGTGCGTTTATACTTGCCTCAAGGCGGTCCTGAAGAGCTCGGTCGCGGTGTGCGAGGCAGAGCTGCCGTATCGAATCGATGCGCTGTGCCGAATACAGTGATGTCATGCCCTTGCCCAATCCTTCTGGGCAGGACGGAGGTCCATGTCATGTGGCGCGGCGGGCAGACATTCCAAGTGTTGCGAAGGCTGATTATGCTTTTTCCGCTTTTCCGCTCTTCGTCAGATCAATGAGGGGAACAATGACTGAATTGCCAAGGGAGGGCGCGCTGAAGCCGCTGGCCGGAAAAACCAAGGAAGGCAAGCCGTACGCCCGGCCGCCCGCAGTCGAGGCGGAGATCGAGGCGGTTCTCGAGTGGCCATTGCCGAAGGCATTCGCGCTCGCCGCGGCTGGAAAGCTGAGACCCCAGACGCTCGTCTATCTGATGCGAAACTTCAGGCCGAACCGTCCTGATCCCAAGTACGACACATTGGTCATAGCATTCTTCTCCCGGCTCGAACGGGCAGGCGATCGAATGATAAGAGACTTGTCCGATCTGGACCGGGAGCGTGTCAACGATCTCGTCAAGGACAAGGCGCTCTGGCTGATCGAAGCAGACCGCCTCGACATCTTCGAGATGAGCTTCAAGACGGGCGCGGAGCGGCTCTATTATTCGGCCAGGGCAGTAGTCCGCTTGCGCAGCAAGACCGAAGTTTCACGCGAGGATCTGGTCGGTCCCGACTCGGATCTGACCGGCGAGGAGGCGGCCGACGCGCTAAGCATGGTCTCTGACAGTTCGATGCCGCTGGCGGAAGCAAGGACGATGCTGAACCAGGTTCTCGAAATGCTCAACGAGAAGGAGCGTCTAGCAATATTTTACGTGCTCCAGGCTCGCATGACCGAGACAGAGGCAGGCGCGCAGATGGGCTGCACGGCCCGCAATATTCGCTATCTGTTGAAGAGCGCGGCCGCAAAGGCGCGCGCAACCGAGGAACGCGCGCGGCAAGGGGCGCGGGAAAGAGACACGCGATGACCAGTAACCCCATTCCTGCGGACCAGCTCGACGAGACCCTGGCCGAGGTCCACACAGAGCTTGAGGATGGCGCCAGCGCGGATCGCATCAAGCAGATCGCGAACGAAAACCCGCAATTCAGCGCAGAAATCCTTGCCTTTGCCGCTGAGTGGTTTGCGTCTGAGGGCAGTGATCTCTCGGACGATCAGATGAGCGTCGAGCGGACGGTTTCGGAACACACGGTTCTGTTGGACCGGTTCTGGCAGCTGGCCAGACCGGCCGCAGCTGACCCGTTTGAGAACCTACCGGCTGAAGAGCTGCAGAAGATGGCAGATCGATGCCGTATCGACATGGCCATACTGCGTCAGCTGGCCAGAGGCCTTATCGACGAGACGACCATTCCAGGCAAGCTGATTGCCTGGCTCGCAGATGCGACTGGTGCGCGCAGGGCGGATGTATGGTCACATCTGTCATCGAACTCAATTGCAGCAGCGGCGGATTACTTTGCGCCATCCGGCAACCGCACAGGCGCGAAAGCAAGCTTTGCGGAAGTGATCCGAAGCTCCGATCTCAGCGCCGACGATAAACAGTTCTGGCTCGCACATCTGGGCGCTTAAGTGGATCAGTTCGCTGCCATTCGGGCTTTGGCCCGCGCGCTTCGACAGGAGGCCGCTCTCTCAGACACATTGACTTCGATCGAGGTTGCGAGGGGCGCTGCCAGGCATCTCGGGCTGACGATCAGGGCACACGATCCGGACTATCGCGAACTGGAAGGGGCACACGGAGCCCTCGATCGGCAGTTCAAGTTCATATTTGTACGCAACGATCTGCCGGAGGATGAGCTGGCAGAGGTGATCGCGCACGAGATTGGTCACTTCAAGGTCCATAGCGGATCCGAAAAAGGCTACTACCCGCGCTCTGAGACCAATGGCGGCGATCCAAGCCAGCGCATCGAGACCTACGGCATCAAGGAACGTCGGGAGGCTCAGGCCAACAGCTTTGGTCGCGAGCTGGTTTTGCCGCGGCCATTGGCCAAGCGACTGTTTGTCGAGGGAATGACGGCGACGCTTATCTCGACTGGCCTCAAACTGCGCTACGAGACGACCCTGCAGCAGCTTGCCGACGGCCTGCTGCTGCCAGACGTGCAGGCAGCGGAAGCAAAGCCGAACGCCAGCGACAATGCCTGCAATCCGTCCCAGGGCCGGGCCGTGGATCATCGTGGAAAGCCGTTCCTGCTGCGCGCCGGACCTGGAACCGGAAAGACAAAGACCCTCACGGCAAGGATCGTATCGCTGATTAGGGACAAGGTGCCGGCGGACAAAATCCTTGCTCTGACCTTTTCCAATAAGGCGGCATTGGAGTTGGCCGAAAGAATACAGCTCGCGGCCGGTTCCGGCGCAGTCAACGTATGGACCGGAACGTTTCATGCGTTCGGCCTGGATACGATCCGCAAACATCACACGCTGTTCGGCGTCTCCGACGATCCCAAGGTGGTCGATGCAAGCGAGGGGGTCGCGATGCTGGAGGAGGCCCTGCCTGCGCTCGAACTGAAACACTATCTCAATCTCTATGAGCCGGCGCTGGTGCTTCGCGACATATTGCGTGCAATCGCAAGGGCGAAGGATGAGCTCTGGTCGTGGACCGACTACGCACACGCCGCCGAAAAGATGCGCGCGGCGGCACAGACCGATGAGCAGGTCGTTGCTGCCGAAAAGGCCTACGAGGTGGCGCTTGTATATGAGCATTATCAAAAGCAGCTGATCGCCGACAAGGCGGTCGACTATGGCGATCTGATCATGCGTCCGACCCTTATGATGCGCGCGGACCAGGACTTCCGTGATGGAATGCGCAATCGTTTCACGCATGTCCATATTGATGAATACCAGGATGTGAACCGCGCCAGCGCGATGCTGGTGAGAGAAATCGTTGCCGAGGGCAACGATCTGTGGGTCGTCGGCGACGCGCGCCAGTCGATCTACCGGTTCCGGGGCGCTTCGGCGGCAAACATTGCCAGGTTCGAGAACGACTATTCGGCCGGCGTAAGGGACGGCTTGGAAGAGAACTACCGCTCGATCAAGGAAATCGTCGATGTCTACAGCGCATTCGGCACCACAATGAAGGTGAGTGGCTTCGCCGGCTCGAGCAGACTTCTTGCCGCGATGGGCGCGGGAGCCGACAGGCCGGCAATCTTTCCATGCGCGGACGCCTCTGCCGAGATGGACATTCTTGCCGGGTCGATCCGGGAACTGGAGAGGCAAGGCGTCACGTTGCGCTCCCAGACGGTTCTAGCGCGAAGCAATGGTTCGCTGGCCTCGTTTGCCGAAGAACTCGAGGCGCGTGGCATGCCTGTGCTCTATCTCGGCCCGCTCTTCGATCGGTCGGAGGTAAGAGATCTTCTATCAGTGCTTTCGCTGATATCCGACGGTGCCGGCACAGGCCTTGTCCGCGTCGCCGGACTGCCGGAATACGACGTTCCCCTCGACGACGTTCTGAAGGTCATCGGCCAGGCGCGCACGAGCGAGGAACGGCTTCTGGACCTGCTCAGGAACCTGGAAAATGTGGATGACCTTTCTCCGGCGGGGCGTGCCGGGCTGCTCGTGTTGGCTCGCCATCTGAACGGGGCCACCCAAGGCTCGACGCCCTGGCTGGCGCTGAGCAGGTTTCTGTTCGACACAAGCCAGTATGTGCGGACGGTCCTGACCGGTCAGTCGCCGTCGGATGATCTGCGTCGGGTTGCGGTGCGCCAGCTTCTCGATGCGCTGCGCGTCATGCCCCTGCATGGAAAGGGCACGCCGATACGCCGCGCGCTCGACCGGATCCGGCACATGATCATGCTCGCCGACGAGCGCGACCTGAGGCAGCTTCCAGCCGAACTGGATGGGCTGGACGGCGTCCGGCTGATGACCGTCCACGCATCGAAGGGTCTCGAGTTTGAAGCGGTGCATTTGCCGGGCCTGTATGCGGGAGCCGTTCCAGCCGCAAACCGCCCTCCAGCCTGCCCCGCACCAATGGGAATGCTCGGCGGGGAAGAGGAAGACGCACACGAGGCGGAAGAGGAATGCATCCTGTTTGTCGCCATGTCGCGGGCCAAGAAGCATCTTCGGCTTTATCGACCGACCAGCCGCAACGGGAGAACAGCCAATCCATCGAGGTTCCTGGTGCGGGTGCCGGTCAAAAATGGCCATTTGATCGCGGGGGTGGGCCGAAACACACCACTGCCTGATTATCGGCCCATTCCCCTGCCGGCGGCGCCCGTTGAGCTCACCGCCGACGACATTGAGCGTTATACCGCTTGTCCCCGGCGCTTTTTCTATGCGCGTGTGCTTGGGTTGTCGCAGCGATCCAAAGCCGGAGCCTATCTTGAAGCGCATGGTTGCGTGCAACGGGTCATTGCCTTTGTCCGCGACCTAGGTGAAGGCGTCGAGTATGATCGCGCCCAGGCCGCGGCCATTTTTGACCAAGCCTGGATTGACAGCGGACTCGACGGGCACATTTTCGGCCCTGCCTATCGTAAGCTGACCCTGTCGATGCTTGACCGACTGCATGCATCGGCGGCGGGAGCCGCCACCAGGACCGGGCGGCTCTCCACGGCCATCGGCGGTGAGGTTCTCAGCGTGAGTGTCGACCGTGTGGTTCGAGATGGTGACAGTCACATTGCCAGGCTATTTCGATCGGGTCGGCAATCGACGGGGGACGCGGATCGGCTATCGGCGACGATACTCCTGAAAGCGGTCGAAGAGGCGCTCGGGCCGCAGGCGCAGGTGGAGAACCACTACCTTCTGCTAGGCTCGGTGCTGGAAATAGGACAGACGAAGGCGAAGTTTGACAAGCGCTTAGGCGACTGTGTTTCCGCCATCGGCAGCATCCGCGGCGGATTGTATGAGCCAAGGCAGGATGACTTCCGCTGCCCGCGCTGTCCCTATCTCTTCATTTGCGCTGCGCCGAACGGCGCGGCCTAGCTTTTTTATAGACGGGTATGCGACGCCGATATTGGGCGCCACATCCACCGTGACAAATCAATCTTAAAAATATTGACGGCGGCCTTTCCGCATTCGCGTGCGTCGCCCGATCCAATGCTCAAGTCCGGCATGTTGCCGAACCTGATCAAAGGAATTTTGAGAATGAAAACTGCAATTTTTGTCGCGATCGGTGCCGAGCCACTCGACCGCATTGAACTCGACGGGGCCGCCGTCGTGGGAGATCTCCTGGGCCTTTTGAAGCATCGCGGCGTCAACATCGAGGAACTCCTCATCTTCGTGGAGGATCACGACGAGCCACTAGAGCATCACCACCCGTTGCATGGCCACGATCATCCGATCTTTCACGCCCACCGTTGCAAGAAGGTCGAGGTCACGGTCCACTACAAGACAGATGGGTTCAAGCACAAGTTCGCGCCTTCGGCGACGATCGCCAAGGTCACTCGCTGGGCCGTCGAAAAAGCTGGCCTCGGCAAGGAAGAGGCCGAGGAACATGTCCTCCAGATCCACGGCAGCCGGCTCCAGCCGCCGGTGAATGCCCATTTGGGCAGCTACGCCGCCGACAGCTGCGCCGTGGTGTTCGATCTGGTGCGCAAGAAGCTGGTGCAGGGCTAATGGAGACGCCGATGTGCGCAGAAGAAAGGGCGTTCCATGCACATCTGGAACGCCCCGATTTCCTGCTTGGAAAGGTCAAGGGGCGGTGGCGCCTGCTGCGCGTGTCGTGGTCGACCGCGGACTTCGCGGTCAGGGCGCGCGACGACACCGAATGGGGCTTTCGTTTTCTGTTGGATGGCTACCCAGCCGCACTGCCGAACGCGAGGCCTTGCGACGTGGAGACGGGCACTCCGCTGACCGGAGACCATTGGCCGAAGGGTTCGGGGCGGGTGGGAGCAGCCTTCAACCCGGGCTGGAATCCGGCCGCCTTATATCTGCCTTGCGACCGTCTGGCCCTGCCCGGCCACGACCAGTGGATCACTGAGCATCCTGAACTGCTATGGCAGCCGACACGCGGCATCATTCATTATCTGGAGATCATCCATGACCTTCTCTCTTCGTTCGCTTATCTCCCGGCTGTTCGGCCGGCCGCCTGATCTGGCCATCCCAGCCGGCCTCTGGCGAGAATTGCTGCAAGGGCTGCGCCTGCGTGGCGGAAACTACCGCGAAAGCGGCGCGTTCCTGCTCGGGCCAAAGTCCGACTTCCGCAAGATCACCTCGATCGTCTTCTATGACGAAATCGATCCTGCCGCATTTGATACCGGCATCATCGAAATCGACGGCGGCGCAATGGCTGACCTTTGGCGGATCTGCCGCGAGCGTGACGCGGCCGTCATGGCCGACGTCCATACACACCCATACGGTGCGGGACAGAGCGAAACCGACCGGATCCATCCGATGATCGCCGAGCCCGGTCACCTCGCGATGATTGTGCCTCGCTTTGCCGCCGAACCAATCCGTCTCGAAGAGATCGGACTTTACCGTTATCTCGGACACTTTCGCTGGGCTCTGCTGAGGTCATCGCTTCTTCGTCCGACGCTCAGAATTGAGGGAACCGTTCATGGATAAGGATGTGATCGACGGCCTGAATAGGTCGGCCAAATTGTTTATCGATCGCGGTACGGTGTCGACCGTGGAAGAGGCGCAAGACCGGCTTGAGGCCTTCCGGCTGCATCTTTTCATTGGCGAGACGGCGGCAGCGAGCCCGAGCCATCAAGCAGCGCTGCTTACGGCGCTCAATTGCGGTCACCGGACCTTCCTCGGTGGGGTGACGGTATCTGGCGCCCTGCAGACGCCTTTGGCCTCGCCGGTGGTGCCGGGCGCCACGCTTGCCGACGCGGTTCAACATCTTCAGGGGGAAATCGTCGAAGACATCCCTGAGGGTGTTGCATTGATCAGCGTCGGGGAGCCTCCGACGCTATACCCCTCGGGTTTTGCGGTCAGAACGACTTTCCAAGGCTGGCGCGGCGGGCTTGTGCCGCTTAACGCACCGCCGTTGGACGAAAGTGTGGAGTTCACCCCATCGGGCGCGCTGGCCGGAGCGTTGGCGGTCGCGGAAGTGTTTGCCCATTACGATGGCGAGGCCATGGCCGGGTATAGATCGGTTGGCATGTCGCTGTGGGACCAAGCGGCCTCCGCCGACTGGAATTCGCCGGCGTCGGACGGGCCTGCTGCGACCAAATTCCCATCCGACTTTTGGCTTATTGGTTTGGGCCATCTCGGCCAGGCCTTTCTCTGGACGATAGGGCTGTTGCCATTCGCCGACTCGGCCGATGTTCGGATGTTTCTTCAGGACGTCGACGTGGCTGGACAGTCGACCCAAAGTACATCGGTGCTTACCTTTGCGGCCGACGAGGGTAGGTTGAAGACGCGGATCTGTGCTGGTTGGGCCGAAGCTCGCGGCTTCCGTACCAAGCTGATCGAGCGAAGGTTTGCCTCTGATTTTCGCATCGCTCACGATGAACCGCTGCTGGCGCTGTGTGGCGTTGATAATCCGCAGGCGCGGGCAATCCTCGAAGGGGCAGGTTTTGCGACCGTGTTTGAGGCGGGCCTTGGAAGCGGCGTTGAAGATTTCCGTCTGATCAGGACGCACAGCTTTCCGGCACCGATCAAGGCTTTTGAGATATGGGCAGACGAGCAAGGGGCAGAGAACCACGTTCTTGATGACGACAATAGGCCGGCTGCATACGTCGATCTACGTGATAGAGGCACCCTTGACGAGTGCGGTCTCACCATGTTGGCGAAAGTGGCTGTGGGGGCCCCGTTCGTTGGAATGGTGGCCGCCGCTGTTCTGATTTCTCAGACGATCCGAATGGTCTCCGATGGCATGCGCATGGCCGTTTTCAACCTGGATGTTGGGGCACCACAGTATCGGAGCCTCGCCTGGCGTGAAGAGCCGGATATAGTTCTGTACGGCACGGCTGCATCGATGGAAAATGGCATTGTTAGTACAAGTATCTCTGATTAACGTCAGGGTGTGCTCTGAGGTGACTTAACGCCCTGCCGCGACGCCATGTAAGGTTGTGTGCGTCAAGTTCTGCAAAAACGGGCGGCCATGGTGCTGGTCATGCGGCTTGGAGCAGAGCGAGCTTCTTGTGCTCTCGCAGGTCGTCCATGTTAGTTTCGACGGCCAGCGCCCTGACGAGGCGCAGGCAGCTCTGTGAGTTTGGAAAGATGCGCACGACATAGGTGCGGCGCCGGATTCCTCGTTGAGCCGTTCAAGCATGTTGGTGCTCTTGAGATGCTTGTGGTGCTGGCGTGGCGGACGAAAGAAGGTCAGCGTGTACTCGATGGTCTCCTCCACCCATGTCGTCAGTCGTGGGTAGCGGGCCGACCATTTGGAAAGCCATGCGGCGAGATCGGCCTTGGCCTCGGCGAGATCGCGCCGGTCCGTAGAGCCAGCGCAGTTCCTGCAGGCAATCGTCGCCATGCTTTCTCGGCAGGAAGTGCACGTAGCAGCGCTGCCATGCCGCTTCCGGGATGACCTCGCCGATCGCCGCGACCAGGCCGGCATGATCGTCGGACACGACCAGCTCGACGCCCTTGAGGCCGCGCGCCTTCAAGCCGACGAGAAAGTCCCTCCAGGCCGAGCGACTCTCGCGATTGGCCATTTCCACGGCCAGGATCTGACGCCGGCCGTCCCAGTCGATGCCAACCGCGATCAGCACCGCCTGGCTCATGACGATGCCGGATTCGCGCACCTTCTCGTAGCGGGCATCGAGGATGAGGAAGCGGGCGCGCGGCAAACGCTTTCAGGCTCTCGTCCAGGCGTTTGTTGATGGCCGAGATCGATGAGGCCGAGAAGGCATGGCCGCACAGCTCTTCCGTTATCGCCTTGACCTTCCGGGTCGAAACGCCCTGCACATACATCTCCGCAAGCGTCGCCACCAAGGCCCGCTCCGAACGCTGGTAACGCTCGAAAAGCTCGGTGGAGAAGCGGCCGGCCCGGTCCTGCGGAACTCGCAGCTCAAGCTTGCCGACACGGGTGACAAGAGTGCGGCCATAATAACCCGAGCGGTAGCCGAGCCGATCCGGTGTGCGCTCGCCCTTCGAAGCACCAAGCGCCTCGTCCATCTCGGCCTCGAGCACCTCCTGCATCACCGCCCGGATCACTTCGTGCAGACCTTGCGGGTCCGAATGCAGAATGTCTTTGACGGCGGCGCTGGCGGTCTTACTTTCAGTCTTGGTCATGGTGGCGTTCCTTCGCGGGAATCAGGTGACGTTGAACATCACCAGCCTGCCATGACCGCCCCCTCTCAGCGAATTTGTAGAACTCTCAGCACACTACCCCATGTAACAGCTTGGTTGACATCGACCCTTTGTGACAGTGTAGCCTCGGGCCTAAACCTCTAGGTGAAATCGTACGAGCCGGATTGGCTACGCCCGCGTCATTGCGCCTCTAATTTGAAGTCTGAACGCGAGTACGTCTGAACACGGATGCCCGGCAGGAGACTGAGCTCGCTGCCGGGCCGGGTACGCCTTGGGAGGTGGCGTAAGTCAGCGAGGTTTCGTGGCGGTGGAACCACTCAGTCCGCGCGTTTTGCTGAATATCCTGCATGTAACGTGCCAAGGCAAAGAGCATTTAAAAACACCCGGTGGGTCAGCTTCCTATACGTTGCGTACTCGACATTGTCGCGTATCGGACAATACCGGTGCCTCTCGGCATCGACCGACGCCTGAACCCAGAGCGCACACTCAAGGCCATTTGCTGCCATGCCGAGCAGACGAACTGGAGTGACGGTTCTAGCTCCGAACTGTTCGCCGGCTGACGCACAGGGCGGCCTGTCACTCTCTTAAAGAAGGAAATCTCTGTACCCTCCATTCATGAGCGCGCGGCCACGAGAGACGGCGCGGCGAATGCGGTCGCGCAGATGATCGCGAGGATCCCTCCAGTCGGCATGGACGCGCCGTTGACCCACCAGCGCTTCGGCGAGTTCGCGATGTGACGCCCCAGCAAGCGATCCGTCGAGCGCACGAAGAACGAAAGTTAGACGGGGACCGCGTTTTTCCGGCGGAAACAAGCGGGCAGGCAGGTGTTGACCCAAACTTAGAGCATTGAGGCACTCGAGTGCCCTCAGGCGGGGCTTCGAAAGCATTGCTGGCCAGATTGCCTCGGTACGGAAGCAGACAGGGTGCAAGATATCGGCGCCAGAGACGGCGAGCTGGAGCGTATGCTCCACGTTGCCGAGAAGAACATGCTGACCCTTGTCGGGCGCCAGCAGGACCGTCGCACGACATGGCAATGCAGAGAGGTCGAACCGCGATGTCGCGGACGATGCAGACAGCTGTTCTGCAATGACTGGCAGCACATGGACGCACCAGAACGGAGACCAGAATACGAGCGAATTTCGCCCATAAGACTCGGCGAAACAGAACACCCCAGCGTGACAGGTCACCGGCCGCCGCGACCACGTCGAGAAAGGGTTGGTGAGACAAAGTATTGGCCTGCTGGCTTGCAGCCGTCAAATCACGCTGGAATGCTGGATTGCGGCGTAAGAACTCCCAGGCCCACTCGCGCGGCGTCAGACCTGAGGTGTAGTCGTATGATCTTTCATCGCGCCAATCAGCCTCATCCGCGCCAGTCACGAGAATTGTATGCACGACCGTGCCCCCCTGCCCGCCCCCACGGCCGTCGAAACATCATGCCACTTGGCAAAGCACCGGCGCCGAAGGCACCAGACCTCGATGGGGCCATGTCGTCGAAGCGTGTGCCATTGGCACCGTCGAGAGCAGAAGGCGCGCGCAAATGGCCACCAGACCGTCGAACCCGCGCAGCGACAGCCAGCGCGGCCTGAGCACGCCAAGGGTATTGGTTTCGTATCGGTGATCGGCTCCTGCGTCCCGTTCAGGACGTTCCTCGGAGACGCAGTTGCGTGGCGGTGGATTGCCCGGTGCTTGTGGGCAAGCTGTCGTAGCGCAGGCGCTATAAGGTGAGTCATCGCAGGTCTCCTCGGGGGAATTTCCACCATTGGAGGCCAAGTTTCATGCTATGGCAGCCTGTATAGTTGTACAGGTTAAGCCGGCTGTTCAGTGGAACGCAAAAACGAACCGGCGAGGCGCGCATCGCTTCTTTTGGCGGTGCTAACGCGGGGTTTCTTTGCCGGTGGTTTCGAGATGGAGCGCGGCCGGGCTCGGCTTGCTCCTGCTGCAGCCGATTTCCAGGCAGACTTGCCACCGCACTGCCCTTGTTGCGGCTATACCAATGCGGCGCGTCAGCGAGACATCGTCGATCATTGGCTGCCTCGCCGAGAGCACGCCGAGCCGAAGCTTCCCTGTCTCCTGACCCTCGTAGCTTGCATATTGAACGACGGTTCGCCAGCAGCCGAAGTTGGCCTAGCGACCACTCCAATGCGTCCGTTGGAACGCGGCTTGCTGGCGCGATCGGCAGACTTCAACAATGCAATCAAGGGGACGGTGCAGGCCAAGATTGCTTGCAGGGCCTTGGACAACCATCAGGTCGGCCGAGCGGCGCCCCATCCCTTTCCTCGGATCTCCGATTTTACCGCTGGCGGTGTCCAGACTCACAGGCGCAGCCGGCTCGGTCACTCACGGCGTCCATCACCTCATTTGTATCTGCCAATTGAATCCAGCTGCGTGAAGCGTTCCGGAGCGAAGATGTTGGAGTCAAGTCGTTGTGAGCTTCACTGCTTGAGTTCTGCATGGTGTCCGCGCCGGAGGTTGATCCGGTGATTACGCTGTGCGCTCGTTGTCGGATTCTCGACGATGTCGGACATGTGACACAACGCTGCCAGAGCGATCGCATTGTTCGGAAACGATTTTCCCAGTTGGCACGACAGATGCAGTCCTATGCGCAAAAGCACTGCGACGCCGCACCGACTGAGAAGTAGCCAGCTGATGATCACGCTTTTCGAAGATGCGGGCGCCGCCGCCGACACTGAGCGTTCTCGAGCAGACGGAAGCCATTGCGCTTTCATTCCTCTGGTTGTCCGGACATGACCGAATTCGATTTCCGCCCAACACTGAATGCACCCGACGATGACGCCCATCTCTGGCTTGAAGATGTAGACGGCGAACGGGCACTTGCGTGGACGGCCAGCCAGTCGGCAAAGACCCTGAAGCACTTCGGTGGAGCGCAGTTCGAGCGCGACCGGGCGGCGCTGACAGCGATTTTCGACCGACCCGACCGGGTTCCCCAGGTCATGCGCCGCGGTCAGTACCTCTACAATTTCTGGCAAGATGCCAGAAATCCGCGCGGACTGTGGCGCCGGACCACGCTTGCCGTCTACATGAACGCGGATCCCCGGTGGGAGCTACTGATCGATCTGGACGCCCTCGCGGCTAGCGACGGAGAGGACTGGATCTGGGGCGGCGCGTCGATCGAGCCGGAGAGACGGGAAAGAGCCGTTCTGCGCCTCTCGCGCGGCGGCAGCGACGCGGTCGTGCATCGCGAATTCGACTTCAGCTCTCTGAGCTTTGTCGCCGACGGTTTCAATCTCCCCGAGGCCAAGGGCGACATTGATTGGCTCGACCCGAACACTCTTCTGCTTTCCAGTGCGCTTGGTGATGGTATGGCCACGCGCTGCGGCTACGCACGCACCGTGCGACTGTGGAAGCGCGGCGCAGATCCCCTCACCGCGCCGGTAATCTTCGAGACCGGTTCCGAAACCCTGGGTGTGTCTGGCCATCTGGACCGTACCGCCGAGAGCGAGCGCCTGTGGTTCGTCGAGCAGCTGACCTGGCTCGAGAAGATAGTCCGCATTGGTGATAGAAGCGGGCCGAAGATTGAGATCGACCTTCCTCAGGACGCCAGGTGGGATAACTTCGGCGATTGGCTGGCGATAAAGCCGCGCAAAGCATGGACGGTTGCCGGGACGACCTATTGCGCCGACGCGCTGATCGGCATCTCGCTTGCCTCTTTCCTGGCCGGCGAGCGTCGTTTTAGTACCCTGTTTGAACCAGCCGAGAGGCGCTGTCTGCAGTCATTCTTCTGGAATGAGGGGAAGCTCATTATCGGGTACCTGGCGAACCTCGCTCCGAGATTCGAGGTGTTCACCCCGGGCCCGCAGGAATGGACGCGCCGAGCCCTGGACACCCTGCCCGCGCAAGGGGCTGTTCACCTCTGGTCCCTCGATGCGGAAGATCACGAGACCAATGGAGAGGTCCTGGTTTGCGCTCAGGATCCGATCACCCCGCCGCAGCTTTTCCTATTCGATCTCAATTCCGCGCCGCCTCTCAGCGCTTCAGTAATCCTGAAGCGCAGCCCGGAGACTTTCGACGCATCCGAACTGGTGGTCACGCGCCACGAGGCAGTCTCGACCGATCATGAGATGATCCCCTATACGCAGGTTGGTCCGGCGAACGCGAACGGAGATGCCCCGGTTCACCTTTCCGCCTATGGCGGGTTCGGCATATCGCTCCTGCCCTACTACTACTCCTCGCTCGGCAAGCTGTGGCTCGAGCGCGGCGGCACGTGTGTGGTCGCGAACATCCGCGGGGGCGGCGAGTTCGGCACCCGCTGGCACGATGCCGGGCGGAGGGAGGGCAAGCGTCTCGCCCATGACGATTTCGCCGCCGTTGCCGCCGACCTCGTGCGAAGGGGCATTACGCTGCCGAGGCGGATTGCCGCCGAGGGCGGCTCAAATGGCGGCCTGCTGATCGCCAACATGCTTACCCGCTATCCTGAGCATTTCGGCGCGCTGTTCTGCACGGTTCCGCTTGTCGACATGCGCCGCTACACCAAGCTACTGGCGGGCGCGAGTTGGATCGACGAATATGGCGATCCCGACAAGGCTGACGATTGGGCTTTCCTGAGGGAAATCTCCGCCTACCACGCCGCGTCGCCGGGACAGCCCTACCCGCCTATCCTGCTCGCCACCATGAGACGCGACGACCGCGTCCACCCGGGCCATGCGCGTAAGATGGCCGCGAAACTGCAAGCTCTTGGCTATCCCGCTTACTTCTACGAGCCCAGCGCCGGCGGGCACAGCTACGCCAAGGACAATCGCGAGCAAGCCGCATTCATCAGTCTTGGCACCAATTTCCTTCGCAGCGCCATCGGCTGGCACGCCTGTTCATAAACCAGGAGCCCGACAAGAGCGAATTTCGAACAAGTGAGTACAGGTCGGCTTCGAGAATAGTGCAAAAAACGCGTGCACAATTTGCGCAAAATGCGCGCCCGCGCTCCGTCAATATCATCAATACTGGACTATTTACAGTGAAGCTTATCATTTATAGAGCAAGGAGAAATATCATGGCAACAAAGCGAATGAACTGGGCGCGGGGAGTAACAGCGGCCGTCGTCCTGATGCTGGTAGGGCAGCAGGCGGCCGCGGCAGACCTTGCAGAACCGTGCGACCCGGATCAGGGTGTCTTGTTCACGGAATGGCCAAGCCCCTGGCAGATCCGCCTGCGCGCGTTGGGTGTCATTACTGAGGATTCGGGCTACGTTAACGCGGTGCCCGGCTCCAGTCTTTCGTATTCCAACAGCGTGACGCCGGAACTCGATATTTCGTATTTCTTCACGGACAATGTCGCAGCCGAGCTTATCCTCGGCACCACCTATGCCAACATCACAGGCCAAGGCTCGATCGGCGCGCTGGGGAACATCGGCAAGGTTTGGCTGCTGCCGCCCACGCTGACATTGCAGTACCACTTTACCGATTTCGGCGCCTTCAAGCCCTATGTCGGCGCTGGCGTGAACTATACGATCTTCTATCATCAGGAAGCCGGCAGCGCCGATGATCTCAAGGTCAAGAACACGTTCGGCACCGCGCTGCAGGTCGGGTTCGACTACATGGTCGACCAGCACTGGGGCGTCAACTTCGACGTGAAGAAGCTTTTCCTGAAGCCAGACTTCGACGTCACCGTGGCCGGCAACAAGCAGACGGGGAAGGCGGAGCTCGATCCCTGGCTGATAGGCGCAGGCGTCACGTACCATTTCTGACGCCGGCGAAGTCGGCTTCCGCACAGCCGAGTCGAATGAAGGGCGCCTCGTGCCCCCTTTTGCCGTGGGCCCGACGGTCCACTTTTTTCAACCCGACATACACCCAAGGTCAATGTGACTTGGGATTGTCCGAGCTGTCGGATATGCGACGTTAATGTCGTTCACCCGACACAGCCAGTCCGATCGATTGCCGTGATTTAAAAGGATCTCCTTTGGCGCGCATATTGCATCGTTCATCCGGACACGGATCAACGGACTGACGACAGCCATGCAGAGAATGTCCATAGCCAACGCTTTGTGCCGGGCCCAATTACGGCCCTTCCAGGTGCAGAAAAAGGAAGGGAGTGTGATTGCAAGCGTCATCGGGCTTTGAATTTTCCATCATTGTGGACATGGAAAATGCCCTGCTGGCTCGGCTGCCAACTCTTCAGTCTGGCTCACCCGGCCAGTTCCTGGATATCCGCGTAGGGCGCACGGGTCATTGTGACTGCCGTCTCGGCTGGACCCGCGTGCTGACCCCTTCGAGCAACGCTCAGCGCTGCTGCACACCGGCGATGAAAAGCCAGATCCAACAATGCGTCTTCCGAAAACCGAAAGAGGTGAACAGATATGTTCAAGATCGGCGCTTTGGCGCTCGCGGTATTTATTCAAGGGGCATCGGGATCGGCAACCGCTCGAGCGCTGGCCACCGGTTCGAACGGTGCACATCCACCGCTGGCGCTGAGCGATTTGGAGCGGGCACTGACGATCAACGATCGCTATCGCGGGCTCACCGTGAATGTCCCGGAGGGGCCGTTCTGGCTGAATGGAGCCAACGCGTTCGTATACCGCCGGACTACCCATGGCGAGCAGCAGTTCATGCGGGTCGATGCTGCCACGGGTTTGAAACGGGCCGCCTTCGATCAGGCCCGTCTGGCGGCGGCGCTAAATGAAGCGAGCCATAAGAGCTATCAGGCCGGCGATCTTCCCTTCGAGCGTTTCGAATTGACCGAGGATGGTCGCAGGCTCGACTTCCTGATTGAGCAGGTCCGGTGGAGCTGCGACGTTGCAAGCTATGCCTGCACCAGCACAAAATTGGATGTGGACGCCCCGTACTTTCAGCTCAGCCACCACTACACGCCACCGGCTGAGAATGACCCCGACCAGAGGAGCGTCTCGCCCGACGGCAAATGGATCGTCTATGTAAAGAACTACAATATTTTCCTGCGCAGCAATGACGGATTGCAGGATGTTGCGCTGAGCCGGGATGGATCCGAGGGCAACTACTACGTCTTTTCGACACTGAGCTGGTCGCCGGACTCGCGCCACGTTGCGGCTTACCGTGTTCGCCCCGGCTTCAAGCGGGAGCTCCACTACCTCGATTCGTCGACGGACCAGTTGCAGCGCGAATATTCGACAATGGTCTATCCCAAGCCGGGCGATGTCCTTCCGCTGCCCCAGCCGGTCCTGTTCGACATTGCCGGCCGCCGCCAGATCGTGATCGACAACGCCCTGTTCTCCAACCCCTTCGAACTTTCCGCTCTCCAATGGTGGGCGGACGGTCGCGGCTTTACTTTCGAATATAACCAGCGCGGCCATCAGCTCTATCGGCTGGTCGAGGTAGACGCCGCCACGGCCCGTGCGCGCTCGATCATCGACGAGACCAGCAAGACATTTGTTGATTACCGGCCTCTAGTGATGGATCAGCACGGTACCGGGAAAATCTTTCGTTACGACGTCGACGACGGGAAGGAGATCATCTGGGCGTCCGAGCGCGATGGGCATGAGCACCTGTATCTGTTCGACGGCCAGACGGGCGCCCTCAAGAACCAGATCACCTTCGGTGAGTGGGTGGTCCGGGCGGTCAACCATGTCGATCCGGTCAAGCGCCAGATCTGGTTCGAGGCGAGCGGGAGGAACCCGGGGGAGGACCCTTATTTCGTGCATGCGTACCGCATCGGCTTCGACGGTGAGGGGCTGACTGAGCTCACGCCCCAGCCGGCCAACCATCATGTCGAGTTCTCTCCCGACGGCCGCTATTATGTCGATCTCTGGTCACTCATCGATCTGCCACCCCGCATGACGCTCTACCGCGCCATCGATAATGCCAAGCTCATGCAGGTGGAGACCGCCGACATGTCCGAGCTCATCCGCGCCGGCTGGCAGCCTCCACTCAGTTTCCACGCCAAGGGGCGCGACGGCAAGACTGATATCTGGGGCGTGATTCACCTGCCCGCCAATTTCGATCCGAAGAAGAAGTACCCGGTGGTGGAGAATATCTATGCCGGGCCGCAGGGGTCTTTTGCCCCAAAATCCTTCTCAAGGCGGACAGAGCCGCTCACGCAGCTGGGCTTCGTCGTTGTGCAGATCGATGGCATGGGTACCAACAACCGCTCGCGCGCTTTTCATGACGTTGCCTGGAAAAATCTGAAGGACGCAGGCTTTCCCGATCGCATTCTATGGCACAAGGCGGCCGCCGCGAGGTATCCATGGTACGATATATCCAATGTCGGCATTTTCGGCTGGTCCGCAGGCGGCCAGAGCGCGGTGGGCGCGCTGCTCTTCCATCCCGATTTCTATAAGGTCGCGGTCGCCAACAGCGGCTCCTACGACAACCGGATAGACAAGATCTGGTGGAACGAAAAGTGGATGGGGTGGCCAGTCGGCGTTGAATATTCCCAATCCTCCGCCATCGACAATGCTTACAGGCTGCGGGGCAAGCTGATGATCGTCGTCGGCGAAATGGACCACAATGTCGACCCGTCCTCCTCGCTCCAGCTTGCCGACCGACTCATCAAGGCGGGAAAAGATTTCGACATGGTCTATATGCCTGGTGCCGATCACGGAGCTCCAGGCATCTATACTGAACGCAAACTCCTGGACTTCTTCGTTCGCAACATTCTCGGTCAGACCCCACCCGACTGGAACGCTAAACGAACCGAGTTGCAAAGAGCAAATGGTCACGATGATGGGTTCGGCAGCTTCTGCCTATAGCAATCCTCGCGCCCGTTTTGTTGGCTATGATCGAGGCGGCGAGCGAGCGGAGAACCGCTCGGACGAGGGCCTGCGCGATTCCTGCGCAACGGGCCTTAGCAAGACAGAAACAGGAACAATTCCGACGCTCGACGGCCGCAAAGCGGGAATTGAGGACAGGGCGCCCGGTCTGCCTGCCTCTTCGATGACGGTACGCTTCTATCTTGCATGCTTCGTTTTGCCTCCGCTCGCCAATCGCGGCTTTCCCCGGAAGCGGGACGGAAGCGGGGCGGGCGGCGAGTTGCGACCGGAAGGGCCGCCGTCCAGGCGGACCGCATCCGAAGGACCGGAACGACGAGAAGGACCCGAAGCGAGAGCGAAGGGTTGCGGGATTACGCGGCGGCACTAAGAAGGGAGTGTCGCCTACCCTGCGCCGCCGGGGGGCCCAAAAAGAAGAGCTGCGCCCGCCCTTGCCCGCGCCAGGGCGGGAGCGGAATGGCTGAGACGCATTAGATTGCCGAAGAAAACCGCTGGTCAGCAGCGAGCCGGTGCGCTCCGCCAGGCGCGCCGGCGCTATTAGCGCAGGCTCAACAGAATCTCGCACGGGTCAGCGTCAAGCACTGCAGTTACGTCGAGAAACTCAATGACATCGAGACGCCGCTCTCCGCCTTCGTACTTGGCCACGAAAGATTGCGGCCGACCAAGTTTTTCAGCTACCTGCGTCTGGGTCAGGCCTTTGGCCTTGCGCAGCGATATCAGCTGGTCCAGAAACCGCTGGTGGCGGGGAGAGCGAAGAGATTTGGGCATGTAGGCGAACCGGTCAGGTAAAGACCGGCTCAGCCACTAATCCCGGTTCCGGATTATCCCATTTTGGGATATGCTGTCTTGAATCCAGCGATCAACATGCGAGGTTCGCGGCAGATATGAATCGATCAACGGGAACAGATGGGACTCAAAGCTCAACACTGCGCGACGAAGTCCCCTGGTCAGACAGCATCACGAGCTACGACAGGCAGCATTCCACAATTTACCTGCGCATCCTCGACGCCTGCGCCGACAATGCCAGCGTAGAGGAAATGGCCGAACTCATTCTCGGCATCAACCCCGTCCTTGAACCGGTGCGCGCCCGCAAGGCTGTTCGCAGCCATATCGACCGGGCGAACTGGATGGTAACGACCGGCTACAAGGAACTGTTCGACGGCTGACGCACGGCTGGAACTGTCACCTTTTAGCGCAAGGAACTCACGACAGTCCCCATTCCTGAGCGCACGGCCGGAGAGACGCGCCGAATGCGGTCGCTGAGGTGATCGCCAGGATCCGTCGGCGTGGACCCGACTTCCCCGATCAGCACTTCAGCGATCTCGCGATGTGAAGGCCCGCGAGCGATCCGTCGATGCCTCGAAGAATGATGTTCAATCGGGGCCCAGTTTTTCGGCGGGAACAAGGGGCAGCAGCACAAAGGGCATTGAGGCACTCGAGCGCCCACAGGCGACGCTTCAACGCCGCCGCGCACGTGAAGCTAACTTGTCAGTGAACCGAAGCCCGAACGGGCCAGGCGCCCAATTGCCTGCCGGGTGGTCGTCACCCCAAGCTTCCGGCGAGCGTTGGCCAGATGAAAGGCGGCGGTGCGCTGCGTGATCCCCAGGATGCAGCCGATCTCCCAATCGGACTTGCCTTGTGCTGTCCACTGCAGGCACTCATATTCCCGCGGCGTTAGCAAGACACCATCGACCATTCGATCGGTGGACAGTTTGCGGCGAACGAACATATGAAAACAGGTCGCTATATACGGGAGACCTTCTTCGTGGCGTTTTGCGGCGCGAAAAACAGCGTCGGGCTTGTCAGCGGCAAACGTTATCGCTGCAAAATTCCCTCGGCGGTCAATAATCGGGATCGTCATGCCGCAGCAGATGCCAAACTGCGCCGCTTCTTCGAAAACCTGAGCCCCTGCAGGCTCCTCGCCGCTCAGATCGGATCCCCAACGAAACGGGCATCCGCCACCGCGTGCACGCACAATGACCGGGTCAACACTCTGATACCGGTTCTCAAGATAACGTGCTGTCCAAGGCGCTGGATAATTCGAAATCAGCGTGGGTTTCCCAACAGACTGCGGGGGCAAGGAGAGGTAAGCAAAAGCGAGCAGATCGAGTCCAGAGGCGACATCGGCCAGGGCGCCACGGAGGTCAGCCTCATCGACGCTTACTGAAAGCCGTTCCAAGAATCTCTCAAAGACAGTCTGCATCTCTGCCCTTTCAGCTCCTTTCCTTGGCTCTTCGGCAACGTGTCATTTGAAAGGTGACGGAGCGGAAGAGGTCCATGACGCTGTTGCGAGAGCATTGCCGCAAACTGCGCCAGCCGGCGTCGGTGGCCTCAGAATTTCGCCCAAAGTGAACTGCTTGCATATATCTTTTACCCCGTCCTAATCGGGATGGTATTCCCCGACCGGATCTCAAATCCCTGCCTCGTTGTAGACGCTTCGAGCCCAACCTGAGGAAATCTCTTGCGGGTTCGGCCGCCCGCGTGAAGGGCTCCATTCGGTCGAAAGCTCGATACACATTTGATCCTTTAGTTTAACCGGACGACTCTGAACCGCAGCGGTTGCTGTGCCTCTCATAAGTGACTCCGAGTGGATGGCTTTATGGCATTAAATAATTTTGCAGGAACGACGAGTGATGGCGCAATAGGACCGCATAAGCAGCATTCCTGCAAAAATGACCAGAGTTTCGCAGCCTCCGATATTACAGAACTAGATCCCGTAGAATGGCGCTTCTTAAGCAAAGACCAGCGGCCTGAGTTGCCTCGTCATCGTGGGCTATGAGGGCGGCTGCAGTGCACCGAAATAGGCGCCCAGTCGTCTCGTTGGGAACAGCACGCCAACGGTGACCAATGGAGGGGCCTAGCGAAGCGGGGCCGGCCAGCACCTGGTTCCGATCCATCTCGGACGGTGTATGAACGGCGACGCACGGAGCAATGCCGCGAGCCATAGCAGCAGACAGGGCCAGATGTCCGGAGCCCCAGCACCCGAAAGCACTCGTCGTAAATGGCGCCGTTTCGTGAACCATGTCCCATTGAAAACTGCCAAGGACAGAAGACGGACGCAAACAGCGACCGGACCGCCAACACCGCGCAGCGAGTGCCGTGCGAGCGAGTAAAAGGCATCGTTTCACCGCACTGTCGACTCATGCGTCTGGTTACCAGACTTTCCTGGAGACGCGGTAACGTCGAGGGTGGATTGCAGCCGTTCGCTGGCGGTTTGCTCTAGCATCGGGCACACGCGCAGCCGGTCTTCGTCGTTCAGCTCGTTAGTCAAGGGGATAGGCATTTAGAGCCGGGTACGTGAAGCGTCGCTGGAGCGAAGATGCTGCGCCAACCAAGCTTGTGTGAGTTTTACTGCTTGAGTTTGCAGGGTGCTCCTGCGAGCTCGCACAGGAGACCGATCAGGCGATTAAAGTTGAACTGTCGTCGGATCTCTGACGATGTCGGACATGAGACACAAGTCCTGTCAGAATGACTCGTTGTTCCGAAATGATTTTCTCAGTTGGCATGACACGTGCTGTCGATCTGCCAAAGCACCGGCCCGCATGGACCCCATCCTATGATCACGCTCGCCGAACATGCGTTCGCCCCCGCCACACCGGGCTTTCCCGAGCCGACGCAAGAATGTGCGTTTGCTCTCCAATCGGCATCGAACGCAGCCACCTCAAATATCGCGAGCTTGGCTATAGCGAGACAGTACAGTAAAGTTCTTGAGCACGAACGTAAATCCCACAGCAATCTCTTTCTACTCCTTCGCCGAAGAAAGCCTGAGTTGGATGGAAAGAATGTAGTTGCGATGGCGCTCGCGCCCGACCAATCGCGCGCCACCATCATCAGCAACAAGGGGGGAACTTGGCCTTCATCCGCGATCACCAGCGGCACGGAGCAGAACAAAGGCTTTCCGCCCCGGCGTGATCGCCTCGATGTCCTGGACGTCCAACGGGACACGCCTGGTCTTCGCGATAGCCGCGTGTTGACTCAACCTAATCTGGCGCTTCGAAGTTCCCACGGGCGAAGGGCGGCAGATCACCACAGCTTCCAGGCGTCGCAAATTTGTCGAACCGACGCTGGAGCGGTGGGAGAAGTGGGGCCTGCCGAGCGGGGCCTCGTCTACCGTTCGAGCGGGGCGGCGCGGGCGGGGCGGGCGGCCCGCCAGCGCTATCATTCACGACCAGAGGCAGTGGCGCGTTGCCGTTCCGCGCCGATATCCGATACATGCACGGCCAAAAGTATCCTGGTCCTGGGACCGAGCGGCCGCGGTCTACAGGCTCGACTGGCGCCACACCTGGTGGACTCCAAAGATCTCGAGGATGGACTGCGTCGCCCGCCAGCCCGCCATGCGGCTCTGGCCGGGCACTCTTCGCGAGGGCGACAAGGGATAGCGATCTGAGGTGGCCTCGTCGTCTCGCCAGGCTCACCATTCATCTGGAACTTCTGGAGAACGCGCTCCGCTAGCTCTGGCGAGGATGCCGAAAAGACACTGAACAGGAGCTTACAATGAGAGTCGCACCACAATTTTCCCGGTTGAGGGATCCGAAATGAAGCCACTGCCTTCAAAAGCGCGAGCTGTCATAATCGGAGGCGGCGTGTCGGGGTGCTCCGTCGCATATCACTTGGTGAAGCTGGGATGGACGGACGTGATCCTGCTCGAGCGTAAGCAACTTACGTGCGGCACGACCTGGCACGCCGCCGGGTTACTCAGCGAGCTTCGCGGGTCTAGCGACATGACGAAATTGACCAAGTACTCAATGCAACTCTACTCGAGTCTGGAGGAAGAGACGGGGATCGCAACCGGACTTCGCCGCGTCGGGTCATTGTCTATCGCACTTACCCAGGAGCGCAAGCACGAGCTATACAGGCAACTCTCTCTCGCAGCCGCCTACGGCGTGGAGGCACGAAAGATCTCAGTGCGAGAACTTGAGGGAATGTATCCTCATATCGATGTATCTGATGTCACTGCAGCGCTTCATTTCCCTAATGATGGACAATGTGATCCAGGCAACGTCGCGATGGCGCTGGCCAAAGGCGCACGTCAACGTGGCGCTGCAATCTTTGAAGGAGTGAACGTAGCCGGTGTTCAGGCGAGGAACGGCCGGGTATCAAGCGTAACATGGGAGAAGGAGGGCCAGCGAGGGGTGATTGAAACGGAGGTCGTGGTAAACTGTGCTGGTATGTGGGCACGGGAATTCGGCGCTAGAAGCGACGTCGCGGTTCCATTGCATGCGTGCGAACATTTCTACTTGGTCACAGAACCGATAAATGGACTAACTCGGCTGCCGGTCCTTCGGGTTCTTGACGAACATACGTACTACAAAGAAGATGCAGGCAGACTTCTTTTCGGGGCGGTGGAACCGGAGGCGAAACCGTGGGGCATGGACGGCATCCCGGAAAGCTTCTGCTTCGATCAGTTGCCCGAGGACTTTGCGCATTTCGAACCTATTATGGAGAAGGCTCTGAAGCGCATTCCGATGCTGGCCACAGCCGGTATTCGTACCTTCTTTAACGGGCCAGAAAGCTTCACTCCGGACGACCAATACCACTTGGGTGAAGTTCCTGATGTTAGGGGCTATTGGGTAGCATGTGGTTACAACAGTACAGGGATAGCTGCCGCAGGAGGCGCGGGCTTAGCGCTGGCGCAGTGGATGAATGACGACGAGCCGCCCTTCGACTTGTCGAGCGTGGACATCCGTCGGATGGAGCCCTTACAGAAAAACCGTTCGTACTTGAGAGAGCGGGTTTCGGAGGTGGTGGCACTCTCGTTTGCCGACCACTTCCCCACTCGTCAGATGACAACAGCGCGCGGCATTCGACGCTCGCCAATCCATGAACATCTCAAAGCACGCGGGGCGGTGTTCGGTGAGATGGTGGGCTGGGAGCAAGCCAACTGGTTTGCTAGGGAGGGCCAGGAGCGCGAATACCGATACTCCTGGTACCGCCAAAACTGGTTTGACAATCAGCGCGACGAGCATACGGCGGTTCGTGAACGGGTCGGCTTGTTCGACTTGACTTCATTCGGGAAAATCCGAGTGGAGGGCCGAGACGCTATCACCTTTCTCCAGCGGCTTTGCTCCAACGATGTCGACGTGCCGATTGGCCAGATCGTCTATACGCAAATGCTGAACGAGCGAGGCGGGATCGAGAGCGATCTGACCGTGAGCCGTCTCACGGAGACTGCTTTCCTGCTAGTCGTGTCGGCCTCTACATTACAACCCAATCTCTCTTGGCTTAGGCGGCATCTGGGCGACGAGTTCGTCGTCATAACCGATATGTCGGCGTCGGAAAGCATCCTGGCAGTGATGGGACCGAATTCGCGCGAACTGCTCGGCAGAGTGAGTCCGAATGACTTCTCAAACGAGAACAACCCTTACGGCACCTGGCAGGAGATTGAGATCGGCATGGGTCTGGCGCGGGCCCATAGAGTGACCTGTGTCGGCGAGCTGGGCTGGGGGATCTACATTCCGACTGACCAAGCCGCTCATGTCTTCGAAGTAATCGAGGCGGCGGGCGCCGATGTCGGACTCAAGCTGTGTGGGCTCTATGCCATCGGCTCGTGCCGCATGGAGAAGGGATGTCGGCACCTCCCCGATGACGTTGGCAGCAGGGATCACGTGCTCGAAGCGGGGCTGGGCTTCGCTGTCAAGACGGCAAAGCCCGGATATATTGGGCGCGATGCGGTGCTGAGAAAACTTGAGGCGGGTTTCGACCGTCGGTTGGTTCAGTTCCGCCTTAAAGATCCTGCCCCTCTACTTCATAAGAACGAAGTCGTTTTCCGAGACGGTCGGATCGCCGGAACAATCACTTCCGGAGACTACGGGCACACGCTCGGTGGAGCTCTCGGCCTTGGCTATATACCGTGCAAGGACGAAAGCGAGGCAGCTCTGCTCTCCTCTTCATACCAGATTGAGATAGCCGGCGAGTCCTATGCCGCGGAAGTCTCGCTCAAACCGATGTATGACCCGAACGGCGAGCGGATGCGGGCTTGACTTACGAATGGAGCCGTTCGGCATCCGACAGCTTATTTAAGTGTCGAAGCACCCGCGCCTAAGGCATTCTGCGCGTCGAAGGCGCGGTTCAGGAGCCATTGGGCGCGGCATGGAGTGCGACGTGTTCGTCTGGATTCAGCTCGGGCGCGCGCCAACGCGAGTAACTACCAGGCAAGTCGGAATGCTGGCGTCAATTTAATATAACCGAGAAGAACTGCTTTCGCGGGGGCAGCCCCGTTACGGCGTCAGGATCACGAGTCCGGCTGAGAAAGCCCCTCACCTAAGGCGGTGCGACATGTGAGCATCACAATCGACTTCGCCGACTTGCTAGAGAGTTCTACATTTAGCCAGACGCATAACCTACCCTCCTAAAGTAGATGGCGCATTCTGGTGGGGTGAAGAGGCCGAGGAATTGGCCTATAGCGGCTCTGATGCCGCCGGCGGCTCGCGCCGCGGCTTTACGCAGAAGGAGCTTAAGTTTGGCGAAGACCTGTTCAATCGGATTGAGGTCGGGCGAGTATTTTTGGGTAGGGCGGCGGCCGGCATTTTCCCTTGTGCGAGCGTGATGCTGATGACGACGATGTGACCTGGCTGGAGCTTTGGGTAACATGACCTGCTGACCTGCTCGACAAAAGGTCGGAAGCACTCGCCATTCATGGGCCTTCGAACAGACACGGTGCTTTTGTGGGGATGGTCGCACAGGCTAGCCAATAAGGCCGCGGTGTTTCAACGCCCCTGTGTGGCAGCTTGTCTACCAGTCGTTTGCCACGTGGTGCCCAGCATACGTGGGGGTCATGTCGGTCTTGGCCAGGTCTGTTTCAATGATGCCAAGGTGGGACGGGTCGGTCCCATACAGGTGTTCGGCGACTCAGACGAGGGCTGTTGCGACCAGCGTCAATTTTGAACCTGAGTCGGCGCAAATACCGGCCCAACATCGAGGTACCGGTCCTAGCTATCGGCCCTAGGGCAGCGTCCGATCGACCGGCGGACCAAATATGGATCGGACGAAAAAAACGCCGAGCCGCCAACTAAGACGACTTCAGAGGCAGGTCACCGACTGGAAGCTGGTTTCGCCGGTAAACTGAGATGTGACCTTTGGATTCATTGGTGAACGCTCCCCTCGTCCAATCTCCCCAACGCTCCGCTAGCTCCAGCCCAACGCATTCGGCCATGGTGTCGAGTTCCTGGTGATAAACGTACCGAACGCGTTGTGGTAAACGTTTGACCGATGTACCAGAAAACCAGAGGATGGTTGAAGTCAACGTCTGGTTTACTGGGTCGTGGATTACCGCATTGACAAAAGTATTCTCATGATCAACGAACGTAGCGGTAGTTTTCTGGCTCCCAACGAAACCATCCAGCGGTGGAACACGAACCTCTATCACCACATGCCCGTTCTTTTCTAGCGCCTCCACGGCCGATCGAAGGCAAGCTATTTGCTTTTCACGTGTGGAGAGCAGGGTGAATGTGCCATAAACACAGTAGACTAGATCATAGCGTTGTTCTGAGTTGAAATCGGCAATGTCCCCCTTCCAGCCTTTGACCAGATCGGTCCGCTTGGCGAGGAGTTTTAACATGCTGTCCGAATTGTCGATGCCTTCGACCTTGACCCCCCGCTCGCTCAGCGGCACCGCCACCCGCCCATTGCCAATACCGAGCTCAAGAGCAACCCCTTTGGAAAGTCGCTCAAGGAAGGCAGCAGTTTCGTCCGCCTCCGCAACTTTCCCTAATAAGCTGGTAAATTTTTCATATGTGGAAGACACACTCTCGTCATAAACAAAATTCTCAGTCATTCGAATCTCCGATTAGGATTTGAACGGTGTCTCAATACAAGGCCGATAGCTCTCAACTAAATCGCCCACCCGCACCTATCTGCGGTGTGCGTCATTCCACGAAGTTTATCGTCTTAGGATAATCGGATAGGTTCGTGTATGTCTGCGTTATTTCATCGCCAACCTTTATGTCGTCAATTGCCACAATGCTGGCCCATGCGCCTGAATCTTCATCAGCCCAAACCGTTTTTGCATTAGGGTTCAATGAATGATTCACCAACGAGGCAAGCCCAAACACAACGTAACGCGCTGTAGCTTTACCTTTGGGATCTCTCCCTCCTCTCACGAAATAATATTCTAGTATTCCTGTAAGATCTATAAGGTTTGCTTGTCTCTCATCAAATTCCCATGTGGGCGCGCGCTCGATTAAATCTCCAGCCTTGAACGGAATATTGGCGAATAAACCACGGCCTTTTCGGGGAATTTTCTTCACATATAGAGCGTTGCTACGATCAAAAACCCTATCGACCATTATGTGTGTACCTTCTTAATGCTGAGCTTGGAGCGCTTCGTTATGGCAGTCGTTGATCCCGGAAGTGATTCACCAGCCATGCTAACCCCGAAGAAGTCGGCGGGCTTGCGGATCGAGCGCTCGGCTATATGGCTGACTGTCTCGCGGCAAGCCTCCTTCTTCCAGAGGTTGCCTTGAGACCTCGGCCAGATCCAAGTATACTTTCGCCACGTCCCATCCCCCTGACAACGGGCATCCCTTCCACTAAGGCACATCGGTGAGATCGGCACGCGCTTCTAGGGACGAGATTCTAACAGTTCATTCCAGAACTAGTTCTCCGTGAGCGAACATAGCTTGTTCTCAACCTCGTCATACCTACCAATGTGAGTGGGTGACGTTAGCTGCTCGGCTCTGACGTTTCGTTCCAACCAACCCGGTACACGTATCTTGCCCAAGCCCCAGGACCGCCTGCTCGAATGAGAATTGATCGGCGACCGCATGAAAGACGCCCCGGAACACGAGAGCGAGCTGATCATAGTCAGATACCAAAGATTCACTTTGCCGCCTCGGTTCGCCGCGACGGTAAATGCAACTCATCCTCTAACAGCAAAGACATAACACAACGTCAGGCTGAAAACGTCGGAGTGGGTGTCGCGGAGAACCACAAGAGTCGTACATCCGCCAACACGGCCTCTGCAAGTAACAGGTACGGTCTGCTCATCTTGCGGACGGAGGACTCGCTCTCGTCACGTCCACATGGTATCGCTCCGGAGTAAGACATTTTGAGGCGTATATGCCAGGTGCGGCTCAAGCTCCTTAGCGACAAACCGCCCGCGATGCAGCACCACGGTGCCGTCGACGTGAACAGCGCGCTGCGGGTGGTGTGCGGCTGTTCATGTCAATGAATGTGCGCTCGAAACGTGGTGGCCGGCCCGGCCAAACGCTCATCCGGCCGAGTCCCGCCGATCGGAAGCGAGGCCTGCGAGGTACTGCCGTTTGTTGAGCTCGTGTGTCCTCGTCGAGGCATAGGCGAAGGCGAGCAGGTCAGGTTGTGAGCTCACACAGGCCAAAGGCGCCGTGGAAATCGACCTCATCGACGCCTTCCGAAAGCTGTTCCAAAAATCTGTCGAAGACAGATTGCATGTCTGCCCTTGTCAGAACTTTTCTTGGGTCTTCGGCAACTTGCTTGCGGGTGGAAGCAAGTGTAGCTGGTCGGCATCATAAGGGTTTCTTATGGAGCATATTGTTCTTCAAAACCCCATTCGATGGCGCGAAGCGGTGGACCTGCAACGTCAGAAATAAGCCCTGCCCGGCGGGGAGGTGCACCTGGCAGGGCTCGCCGCGCAAAGCCGGCGGTCAAATGGGAGGACCGGCAACAGCGGCAATACAGTAGTTGGCCCTCACGAAGATTATACGGCGCCTTCCGCCTTCAAAGCGCGGTACGTCGTGTCAACTGACTTCGCCGTCGCGTCGACGATGACGTCGACCTCGGTCCGAGTGATGATCAGTGGCGGGGCAAAGCCGAGGGTATCGCTGTGCGGCATGGCCCGGCCGATGACACCGTTCTCAAGCAGAGCAGCGGCGGCCCGCACGCCAACCTGCAGCTCGGGCTCAAAAGGTACGCGGGCTTTGGGGTCCAGCATCAGCTCCACGCCGGACAGGATTCCAACGCCGCGAACTTCGCCGACAATGGGATGTCCTTCCAGTTCCGCCTTCATGCGAGAAATCCAATACGGCCCGACATCCTGGACATGCTCCAGGATGTTTCTTTCCTTGAGGACTCGGATGTTGGCAAGTGCGGCCGCCGCGCAAAGCGTATGCCCGGAATAAGTCCAGCCATGGCCGAGAGGTCCATGCTTCTCCGTTCCTTCTTCCAGGACCGACCAGACGCGGTCGCCGATAATCGACCCGGAAATTGGGAGGTAGGCGGAACTCACGCCCTTGGCGATGGTGACAAAATCCGGGCGCATGCCATAAAGGTGGGAGCCGAATTTCGCACCGGTTCGTGCGAAGCCGCAAACCACTTCATCGGCGATCAGAAGGATATCGTACTTGTCCAGTACCTTTTGAATAGCCGCCCAGTAACCCATTGGGGGCGGAACAATACCGCCGGTCCCAAGCGCCGGTTCTCCGATGAAGGCTGCGACCGTATCCGGGCCCTCAGCAAGAATGAGGGCTTCAAGTTCGTCGGCGCAGCGTTGTGAGAAGGTTTCTTCGGTTTCGCCCTGATGGGCTTGACGATAGTGATGTGGGGTCGTTGTATGGCGCACGAGGTTCAAAGGTAGATCGAAAAACTTGTGGAAGAACGGAAGACCTGTCAGGCTCCCGGTGACCAACCCGGATCCGTGATAGCCGCGATGTCGCGAGATGATCTTCTTCTTTTCGGGGCGACCGAGAATGTTGTTATAGTACCAGACGAGCTTGATATTGGTCTCGTTGGCGTCGGAACCGGACAGGCCAAAATAAACTCTTTGCATGTTCTGGCCGAAATATTCGACCACGGCTTCCGCCAAGCGGGCAACGGGCTCAGTGCCTTGGCTGGCATAGACATGAGCGAACGGTAGGTCGTGGGCTTGCTTGGCGATGGCCTCAGCGATTTCCGTGCATCCATATCCCATGTTAACGCAGTAGAGCCCGCCGAAACCGTCGAGGCTCTTTCGACCTTCAGTATCCCAGATGTAGACGCCTTCCGCTCCGGCCATAATCCGGTTTGGCGTCTCGCCGCGGCTGTGCTTTGCTAAATGCGTCGACGGATGAAAGACGTAGCTTCGATCTTTTTCTTGGACTTGCTTGGTTCCCAGATTGGTCAGGCTCATTGTCGCTCTCCCGTTTGGCGCCCGGCGGAGAATACTCGGTCCCCGCTCGTCGAGGGCTGACTATACCGACGGACACACTTCACGTTCCACGGCAATGTACGTCCGTGGCCGGTGAATTCACGGAAATTGGTTCAAACTCCGTCGAAAACACGGGCTCGGAACTCACCGTTGTCTCGGCGCGGACAAGGGAATGGGCGAATTGGATTTTATGGATTTCGTCACAATGAGGCTGTAATATTGGTCGATCCCGAGCCCAACCTGCAGCAAACCCTCCATGAATTCCTGGTAGGCAGCCATAGAAGGAGCTGCAACGCGCATCAGGTAATCGACCCGGCCCCCAATCGCCCAGCAGTCCAAAATTTCGGAGATGCCTTGAATTGCCGTCTCAAAGTGTCGCTGGTCTTCGAGGCGGTGACGGTCCAACACGACCTCCACCATCACGAAAATCACGCCACCGGTGAGGGATGGACTCAGCCGCGCGCAATAGCCTTCGATAATCCCTGCTGTTTCGAGTATGCGGAGCCGCTCCGAGCAAGCCGACGCGGACAGATGAACGCGCTTCGCCAGCTCGCTCTTTGATATCCGACCGTCTGCCTGAAGCTCCGCGAGGATCCGAAGATCCCATGCGTCCAGGCGAACCGTGTTGAGTTTCGACTTCATGGCATTGCCGGGCTGAATATGAACTTTACGTTTAGTCTGCCTTTGGGTCTGCGCCAATTGCATCCATGGTGCGGACGCACCAGCCCAGCGTTGCGCTCCTCGCAGGCGGTGCTGGCGTAGGCATAAGCCCATGCGCACGCCTGACCAAACAAAAACAAAGCTTCTCACTGCCCTTTCATAGTATGTATGTAGCGAGGCAGGACGGATTGGCTAACGGGAATAATTAAACCCCGATATTGCGCGCGATCGTATCTGCAGCCATGCGCTTACGCCACTCGAGTGGCCCGGAATTGTGAATGGAGGTTCCTTCAACATCGACAGCCATGATGACCGGCATGTCCTGCACCTCGAATTCATAGATGGCTTCCATACCCAGGTCTTCAAAGGCCACGATCCGCGCCGTCTTGATCGATTTTGAAATCAGGTACGCAGCACCACCCACTGCGATGAGATAGGGAGTCTTGTGTCTGACAATCGACTCGATGGCCGCCGGGCTCCTCTCCGCTTTGCCGACCATAGCAAATAGCCCCGTCTCCGCGAGCAACTTTTCAGTAAAACTGTCCATCCGGCTGGACGTTGTTGGGCCAGCCGGGCCGACGACCTCATCCCTCACCGCGCGGACGGGTCCCACGTAGTAGATTACGCGTCCCCGCAGATCCACGGGAAGTCGCTCGCCGGCATCGATCAATTCGACTATTCGCTTGTGGGCGGCGTCACGGCCCGTCAGCATTTTTCCGGACAAAAGGAGGGTTTCCCCGCAGCGCCATGATGCAGTCTCTTCTTTTGTGAGCGCATCGAGGCTCACCCGCCGGACGTCGGCAGTGTGCAAGTCTTCATTTCCGATCTGTGGCCATTCAGAAAGGTCGGGCGGTTGGAGTTGGACCGGCCCTGTGCCGTCCAATGCAAACGTCAAGTGCCGGTTGGCTGCGCATTGCGGAATGAGCGCGACTGGTTTGGACGCGGCGTGGGTAGGATAGGTTGCAACCTTGACATCCACGACTGTTGTCAGGCCACCCAGACCCTGAGCGCCGATGCCTAGCCCATTAATTCGCTCATAAAGCTCAATCCGTAGTTCCTCCTCCGCGCTTGACGGCCCCCTGGCGGCCAGTTCCGACATGTCGATGGGTTCGTTCATAGCCTCCTTGGCCAGCAGCATAGCCTTTTCAGCGCTGCCCCCGATGCCGACCGATATCAGGCCAGGTGGGCACCATCCGCAGCCAAGGGTCGAAACGGTGTCGACCACCCAGTCGGCAACGGACGCGCTGGGATTAAGGGTGGTGAAACGTGCCTTGTTTTCGGACCCGCCCCCTTTCGCAGCGATGGTGATTTCAATCTGGTTACCAGGCACGAGGTCCACGTGGACGACTGCCGGCGTGTTGTCACGCGTGTTCAATCGTCGGCCAAGCGGATCCGAGACGATCGACGGTCGAAGGGGATTGTCGGGATCAAGATATGCCTGGCGAACGCCCCTATTCACTAGGTCGGCAAAACTCGCCGCTGATTTAATACGGACCTCCATGCCGACCTTTGCAAAAACCACCACAAGACCGGTGTCCTGGCAGATCGGGCGCCGTCCGAAGCCCGCCATGCGCGAGTTCAGCAAAATCTGCCCGATAGCATTTTTCGCCGACGGGCTCTGTTCCCGCGCATATGCCTGCGAAAGCGACCGCACATAATCTGGAGGATGGTAGTACGAGATATACTGAAGAGCGTCCGCAACGCTCCTTGAGATATCCGTGCCAGCAATGATCCGCGATCTATTTCCCACTGGATCTCATCCAAATGAGCCGAGGCCGTTGACCATTTTCAGGCTTTGGAAGCTCCGCACCCCCTGCTCACCCCCTTCGTATCCATAGCCGCTCTGTTTAATGCCTCCATACGGCGCATCTGCCGAAACCCCTTTCAGGTAGTTTACACTGACAGCGCCCGCCGAAAGACCACCGATCAGCGCCCGTTTCGCACTAGGGGCGGCGGTGAAGAAGTAGGCGGCCAAGCCATACTCAGTGGCGTTGGCTTCTTCGATCGCCTCCTCCATCGTGTCGAACGGCGCCACGGTGAGGATTGGTCCGAACGGTTCGTCATGGAGCACTTTGGCATCTTTTGGCACCCCTGTCAGGATGGTCGGCGGCCAGTAGAAACCGCGGCGGTCGAGGCGGGTGCCACCGGTCTCAACGCGGGCGCCGCGATCGACCGCATCCTGGACCAGACGCTGCATGGCCTCGATTCGCCGCGCGTTCGCCATTGGGCCCATCTCGGTCAGAGGGTCATCCGGTGGACCGATCTTGATCTTGCGGGCGGCTTCCGTCATTCGGGATAGGAATTCCTGATAGAGTGTCCGCGCGACCAGAATTCTGCTCGGCGCGTTGCAGCTCTGGCCCGCGCACTCGAACTTGTATTCCGATACTGCTGGGACGGCCTGTGCAAGATCCGCATCCTCGCAGACAACGACTGGGGAGTGTCCACCGAGCTCAAGGACGCAGCGCTGCAAATTATTCGCAGCGAGCGCAGCCAGCTGCTTTCCAACTGCCGTGGAGCCCGTGAAAGTCAACACCTTCACGATTGAGGAACTGAGGAGATGGCGCGAAATATGCACCGGTACACCGAAGACGAGATTGACCACGCCGTCCGGGACACCCGCATCGCGCAAGGCTTCTACCATATGAACGGCGGCGCTCGGCGCCTCTTCCGCACCTTTGAGAATCACCGGGCAGCCCGCTGCCAGCGCTGGGGCGAGCTTGCGGGCGATGAGGACGACGGGATAGTTCCATGGCGTGAAGGCAGCAACGACGCCGAGGGGCTCCGGGACGATCATCCGGTTCGGGCCCAGCGGAATCGGGGCCGACAGCCCTTCGGCGTGAGTGCCGTTCCACTCCAGCGTTTCGACAGCGCGCGCGTACTCACCTGTGGCCTCGGCAATCGTCTTTCCCTGTTCAGCCGACAAATCCTTCGCTGCGTCGCCTGCCGTTGTGGCAAGAATCCTGGCGGCTGCCACAAGGATCTCGCCGCGCTCTTTTACAGGCCGTGAGGACCAGCCCTTGCGGCTGCGCTCTGCCGAAGCGAGGGCCTCATCCAGATCCGACACCGTCGCCGAGGACACCGAGCCAAATACCTTCTCCGTCGCCGGGTTAATCACAGGCAACGTGGCTCTGTTACTAGCGGCTCGCCATTTACCATTGATAAAGAGCTCATAGCTCGTGGCGTGGGACATGGTGTGCTCCGCTTGTCGAATTCAGTGCGATGTCAGCGGATATCCCGACCATGGGCTCGCCTCCACCAGTGTCATCTCGGTGGTCCCGCCCGGTCAAATATGGAATGTCGACCAAACCCATCTCGAATACAGATTGGGACGGCCAGGCTATTAGGGAGGGGCGGTGGCAACTGGCACTTGGTTTCAACGTGCCTAAGCCCTTTTCGGAGCCGTGGCTGACCAATGCGCCCTCAAACAGGGTCTCAGGTCACCCTAAATGTGGAGCTGCGTCGACAGCATTACACTGCGGTCTTGCCGCGCTCGCATCGGGAAGCCTGGAACGATGCCGTAGGCAATATTCACCGTACTCCAAGTTCCCGGCCTCGATGTTATCTGCGATCTGTTCCTCTTGCCCGCTGCTCTCTCAACTCTGTCAGTCGCCCGACGTCTATTGACACGCATCACAAGCCTCGAACACGCCTAATTCGCGAGCCAGCAGGCAGCCAAGTGCTTTGGCCCGACCTCGATAGGTGGTGGTTCTTCTTGACGACAGCGATCGAAGGCCAACGGGCAACGCGGATGGAACCGACAGCCTTTCGGCACACGGGCGGCGCTTGGAACCTCGCCCTGTAGAGCCGGCACCTCGGCGCGACCTGCATCGCCCCCCATCTGCGGGGTGGCGTTAAGCAAGGCGACGGTATAGGGATGGCGTGGCTGGAATGTGATCTCGTCGGCGCTACCGATCTCGACCAATTTTCCAAGATACAAGACGGCAATCCTGTCGGCGATCAACCAAGCGAGCGGAAGATCGTGGGTGATGAATAGGAGAGCCATGTTGTGCTTGTGGCGAAGGTCGACCAAAACCTGAAGAATCTGCGCGCGTATTGACACGTCGAGCATAGACACAGGTTCGTCGGCGACGATGAGCTCCGGTTTCACGGCAAGCGCTCCGGCAATCACGACACGCTGGCGCTGACCGCCAGACAGTTCGTGTGGGAAGCGGGCGAAGAAATCGCCGGGAGGATTGAGCCCGGCGGACGCAAGCGCTTCGCTCACACGGTCGGCGAGCTGTTTCCGGTTGTCGACCAGCCGCAGCGAGCGCAACGGTTCCGCCACGATATCGAAGATTGTATGCCGCGGATTGAGCGCCTGATAAGCGTCCTGGAAGATCATCTGGACGCGGTGCCGGTAAGGACGCAGGGCCGAGGCCCTTTGAACTGACGTCATGTCGCGGCCTTCGAACAGCATTTTGCCGCCGGTCGGCTGGGCAAGCTTGGTGATAACGCGGCCGACCGTCGTCTTGCCGCTTCCCGATTCGCCTACGAGGGCGACGATCTCACCCCGTCCGACGCTCAGGTCGATCCCGTCTACCGCACGCACGGCGCCGGCAGGTCGGCCCAGGACACGGTCGAACAGCCCGCCTTGGATAGGGAAATGGACCTGCAGGCTTTCAAGCTGCAGAATATTGGCAGTGTCAGGCATGGACTGAGACCCTGTCTTGTTGCGAAGACCGGTGAAGGTGACAGGCGACGCGTCCCTGCCCGCACTTCTCGAGGCTGGGGACTTCGGTTGCGCAAATCCCGATAGCCGACGGGCAACGCGGATGGAAGACGCAGCCCGAGGGTCGAGTCAACAGGTTGGGAGGATCACCGGGTATCGGCCGGATCATCTTTTTGCCGTTCGCCGGGTTCGGAATCGCGTCTATCAGCAGTCTTGTGTATGGGTGCTTAGGTTTGGCGAAGATCTCAGAGACGGCGCCGTCCTCGACGATCCGGCCCGCATACATGATCATTACCCGATCACAACACTCAGCCACCACAGAAAGATCGTGGGTGATCAAGATCAGGGCAAGATTGAGCTGCGATCGCAACTCACCTAGCAGTTTAAGGATCTGAGCCTGCGTGATGACGTCGAGCGCCGTGGTCGGCTCATCTCCGATGACGATCGAGGGGCGACACGCGAGCGCCATCGCAATCATCACCCTTTGTCGCATGCCGCCTGACAATTCGTGCGGATAGGCGGCGCCGCGATCCGCTGGAATGCCGACCAGTTCCAGCAGCTCTCTTGCCCGCCCGGTCGCCTCGCCCCGCGACATACCGAGCTTGAGCATGCATGGCTCGGCAATTTGCTTGACGATGCGGTGAACGGGATTAAGCGCGTTCATCGCGCCCTGGAAGACTACGGACGTTTCGGTCCAGCGGTGTGGCCGCATCGCCGCATCATCGTCGATCGGCAGTCGGTTGCCGCGATAACGTACCTCGCCGCTGCTGACCCGCGCATTGGGTGATAGCAGACCCGCGATCGCCATTGCGGTCGTGGTCTTGCCGCTGCCGGATTCTCCGACAAGGCCAACGGCCTCTCCGGCCCGGAGCGCGAAGCTTACTCCGTCGATTGCACGCGATGAAATGCCCTTGAGCCCATAGTCGATAGAAAGACCGTCGACTTCCAAAAGCGACGCCTTATGGTGGGAGGAGTCTATCATGGGATCACGCGCCGCCGTGGATTGAACGTGTCGTCGAGGGCATTGCCAATCAGGACGAAGCTAAGGGAGACCGTGAGTACGCATGCGCCGGGTGCACCGAGGTACCACCAGGCTCCTGCACTGGCCGCGCCAGCACGTTGAGCGAGCGAAAGCAATGTGCCCCAAGAAGGCTGCAACGGATCGCCAAGCCCGAGGAACGAGAGCGACGTCTCGACAAAGATTGCGCCGGCGACAACCAGCGCCCCATTCGCTGCGATTTGCGGCACGAGATTAGGCAGGATGTGCCGCACCATGATGCTGAAATTGCTGCTACCCACAACCCGCGCACGATCGATGAATGTTCGCTCCTTAAGCGACAGTGTCTGGCTGCGAACGATACGTGCAACGAAAGCCCAGCTTGTCATGCCGATAACGACAAGAATCACGAAAAGAGAAGGACGGAAGCCGAGAATTTCCTGGCCCCGCCCGATCACCTCGACAACCACGGGTGTGATGACCAGCGCCAGCACGAACGACGGCATGACAAAAAAGAAGTCCGTGAAGCGCATCAGCCAGACGTCAACCACGCCACCGTAATAGCCAGCCGTCATCCCTATCGTAGTCCCGACGACGAGGCTGATAACAGTCGCCAGGAGTGCAATCGTGAGCGAGATACGGGCACCGTGAACGACCAGATTGAGCACGTCTCGCCCCACCTCGTCCGTCCCCAACACATGCTGGCTTGATGGGGGCGCGAGGAATTCCCCGGTTGCATTGATCGCAGTCTGAAGCGGCCCCACCAGAATATCGGGGACCGCTGCCACCACGATAAAGAATGCCAGGCATACGAGGCCCACCTGAGCACCGCCGTAGCCAAGAAAGCGGCCTAGAAATGTTTTGATTGCACGCGCCTGGCGTCCAGAATACCGAATTATACTTTCACTCATTGTCGGACCCTCGGATCAAGAAGGCCGTAGGCAAGGTCAGCCGCGAGGTTGGCGACGACAATCGAAGCGCCAAGCAACAGGAATATGCCTTGAAGGACAGGATAGTCCCGGGCATTGAGAGCCTCTACCGTGAGGCCGCCGATGCCCGGCCACGCAAAGACGGCTTCGACGGTGATGGCACCTGCCACTACGTAGCCAAGATTGAGCGTAATCAACGTTACGACCGGTAGCATTGCATTGCGAAATGCATGACGCATCAGCATCTGTCCGCCCGTCAGCCCCTTGGCCCGTGCGGTCACCATGTAATCCTCGGTGACGACGTCGCTCATTGCAGCGCGAGCGACCACGACGTATTGGCCGACTAGTCCAAGAGCCACCGCGGTGACCGGAAGCGCCAGATGCCGCAAGTAGTCGAGCAACCAATCAAGCGAACCCGCAATTGCGCCTGGCGAATGTGCGCCATAACCCGGAACCCAGCCCAATGCCGTACTAAAGATCACCACCAGGATCATGCCGAGCCAAAAGGCCGGCGTAGAATAGAGCGCCAGAGATGCTCCAGTGGCGATATTGTCGCCGGCTCCTCCTCTGCGCCAACCCGCATACAGGCCAAGCATGACACCGCATATGATGGCGATAAATTGGGCTAGCCCAACCAGGACAATGGTGGCCGGCAACCGCTCCACAATCAGGTCAGCAACATGCCTCCCCCTGAACTTGAAGCTGTAGCCAAAATCCCCGCGGAGCGTTGACGACAAGTAGTCGAGTACCTGGTCCGGGAACAGCGGCCTGTCGAGCCCCCAGTTCTGACGCTGCACCTCGATCTGCTCAGCGCTCACGCTGGTGCGAGCCCCGCCAAGCAGAAGCGCTGCGGGGTCGCCGGGAATGACCCGGAACAGGACGAAGTTCAGCACCGCCACCATCAGGAGGGTTATGATGGCCCTGATGAGAATGCTCCCGATGCGCCGGCTCATCTCGCCTCGCCTTCCATGAAGATCATCTCAAACCGGCTTCAGGCGATCAAAGGGATAGTAACTCCACGTCGATAGGTCCTCCCCCCAGCCGGCGAAGCAATCCTTGCGATAAGCTTCGAGCAACATGGGGTAACATAGCACAATGTAGGGCGCGTCAGCGTAAACAATGCGCGCGGCCTGGTCGACCAACTCCTGGCTCTTCTTTGGATCGACAGTCACATCGAGCTTAGCGGCAAGTTGATCGAACTTCTCATTGCTCCAATGAGCTTTATTGACACGGTCCCCAGTCTTTCCGATTTGAAGTAACGCGCTGGGGCTGGGCAATCCCCACCACCCTGTAACGAGCAGATCCCAGCCTCCGCCGCCCTTTAACGGCGGTGCCGTACGCGCATCGAGCGCGCCGGACTCGAGTTGCGTTACGGATACGGGGATGCCAATTTGTCCCAACCAGCCAGCAATAAGCTGTACGGCCGCGATCGGCATCTCGATATTTCCCGAATAGGTTCCGGTGATCAGTTGGAGCTGGAAGCTCTTTCCCTCATTATCCTCTCGGATGCCATCACCATTCGTGTCCCGGTAGCCCGCAGAATCGAGTCGGTGGGCTGCCTCTTCCAGATCGAAGTGGCGCCTGACTTCGCTCAGGCCCGAGTAGGCATCTGCCACTACTGGCATAACCAGCCCCGCGCCGGGATCGGCGTGCCCTTGGTAGGCTCGCTCAACTATAGTCTTCTGATCGATTGCGTAGCCTATCGCATCGCGAAACGCCGGATCTTGAAGGGCCTTGGTACTAGCTGCACCGTCCCCCGAGGCGGTGTTGAAGGCCAAATAGTCTCGCTGCTCAATGCGGACTTCACCAACCTCGATGGCAGACTCCTTCGCCAGATTAGCCCACTGGGAAGCCGTGAGGCTAAAGCCAAAGTCAAGATTACCGCTCTTCAGACTTTGCGCGATCGGATCGGCCGTATTGAAGAAATTGAATACCATGCCGGCCGTCTTCGGCTGCCCCGAGCGGAAGTTCGGGTTCGGCGAGAGGCGGGCAAACTGGCCCTGCTGAAATTCCTGGACAATCATCGGCCCCGTGCCCACCAGCGGTGGATCGTTGCGGAAGTTACCGCGGGCATCGGCGTAGGAGACATCCTTCCAGATGTGCTCGGGAACCATAAATACGGTGTTATCGATTGGCCAGCGGGTGGGGGACTTAGTCACAATTTGCAAAGTCTCGTCATCGAGCGCCTTGATGGACTCAACATTTCCCAATCCGCCAATGCTGTTGAATCCGACGTTCAATTCATCCGGCTTTCCTATGGAGTCGCGCAAATAGTTGTAGGTGAACGCAGCATCGTTGGCCGTGGCGGGATGGCCGTCAGACCACTTCATGCCGGGCCATATCTTGAATGTCCAGGTGACGTTATCGTCGGCAACCGACCACTCCTTGGCAAATCCTTTCCGCTCAGCATGACGCTGGGCGTCGACGCCGACCAGGAAGTCATAAGTGTAAACCAGCGGCCAGAAGCTGCCATATGAGGCGAACGGATTTAAAGTGTCGGGCGCGGTAATCGCGCCAACGCGTACGATATGGTCATCGCACGACGAGGCGAAAGCCTGAGAGTTCATCACCCACGGTGCAGCTGATCCTGCCAGCATCGCTTTCAGAGCCGTACGGCGGCTAAAACGCCACTTGTCCACTGTTAAACCCTCCCTTTTGTATTTCGCCGGTTTGTCGATAGAGATGACGACCTATTTCTTTGAACGTCAGACCCAACCGCGCAGCGCAAGGTTTGAGAACCACCAAAGTCGCTCGCCACCGGAATATAATAGCGTCAATGAGGCGCCTTAGCGCGAAATAGCGCTCCTGGACGCTGGAAATCGGCGTTTTCTCGCCGACTACGCTACCGGACAGCCGCTCTCACTTCGGATATGGTGTTGCTTGGAAATCCGGAAGTGGTGCTGTATCTCAGCATCGACAACGGCGACGACGCCGACATCGCGGGCCCCGACGGGGTGCTCTTCCTTCAATCAGGCTTGTTGCGGGCAGGCATCGGCATGCCTTGAACTGACCAAAGGTGCGCTCAATCCCATTCCACATGGTGACCGCGGCCACGGCCTTGGCAGCTCCTGCCGGAGCGCCTTCTATCAACAAGGTCTATCACTCGGCGAGCATACGTCGAGAGTACTTCTTTCTCCGTCATCAACTCTGAGGAATCGAAGCATCTCTTAGCCTCGCGTTCAAGGTGACGACGATCTTTCGCATGACGGCAGCGATTGCCACCATTGGCTTTTTGCCGTTGGCGATGAGGCGTTTGTAGAAGGCTGCGAACTCGCTTTTTCCGGCAGTTGCGCGCAGAGCGGGCTTGAAGAGCGCGGTTCTGACATCAGGCCCGCCACCGCGGATTTTGCGGTAGCCGTGTTTTTTGGCCGCTGTCATTTGGATGCGGTGCGACGCCGGCAAGAGCTGCAGCCTAGGATGGCCAGGAGCTTGGCCGGTACAATCAGGCCGAGACTGCCATAGCCGTGCAAACGGCTGCCCGGTGTTTGAGGGTGTCAAACGGCTTCCGAAACTGACCCCGATCGGCGTCCAATTTTGCACGCCGATTCACAGGTGATCGTCTGAAGCCGCCGGACTTGCACACATCAACAGCTTCCCGGGCTATCTCCTGATCGAGGTCAGCCAGATCCTCGGCCAGGCGGTCGATCTCGCGGATGCTCGAGCCAGGCGCGACCCGACGGTTGAACAGATCGGCATGCGGGCACTTCGGCACGAGGTGCGCCTGCAGGCTGCCATGCACCTCGTTCTTCACTCGCGTGCGATGCCGCACGACCTGGTTGCGCCGCGCGACGAAGCGGCAAAGCCGCTCAGTCCGCTCATGGGGAACCCAGACCTCCGGCAGAAAGCCGCTGGCATGGAGCTGCGCCAGAACCCCGCATCGATCTTGTCGGTCTTGATACTGGTATGGGCGACCTGCATCGGGTTGGCCATAATCACCCGGCCGACATAGGGCGACAGAACCCGAACCACCGCCATAGCGTTGCCCGTCGCCTGGACGACAACCTCATCCGTCCGTCGCAAACTGCGGCCGAACCCTTCCAGTCCCGAGCGGGTCATGTCGACCCGTCCGTGATGGCGCAGCCGGCCGTCTTCCCAAACCACCACCTCCGCAAAGGTGCGGTGGATGTCCATTCCAATCACGCGTCTCATCGGCTGCTCCTCAAACAGTCGGGAGCCGGCGGGCGACGCGACACCTACGGATCCGTGCTCTCGGCGCAACCGGGCAGGTCGCAGGGGCGGCCAGCTACTAACGCGGGCTCGCAGCTCATCGAATAGATCGGCCTTGGCGTGCTCCCGGTGCCCCTGTCCCGGATGGTCCGCACCATACGCCGAAAAGCGATCATTTCCAGCGGGGATCGGATGGCACCGTCATGATCATACCGGTTACCAATCCGATCGAGCGTCTCAACGGCGAGATTAAGGGGCGCACCGAGGTCGTCGGAATCTTCCCGAACGATGATGCGATCGTGCGCCTCGTCGGCGCACTCTTGCTCGAACAGAACGATGAATGGGCAGTGCAGCGGGTCAGATATATGACCCTGGAAACGATCAGCCAGATGAGCGATGATCCCCCGATCAGCCTGCCACCCGTCGCGCGCTGATCAGCCCGGCCCATGCCGGAGAGCACGGCGACCAATGCCGCCAGCTACACCACGCAGCGGGACACGATCCTTGCAGGTCTCATCCGCCTCGATACGCCGCTTCCCTCAAATCAGCCAGAACCGCCGAGCTCGCGAGTAGGCGCTGCGGGCGACAACCCGACGGTACTTCAAAACAAATTTGCAGAATCTTCACAATCGCAAATCGCTGACAATGATACAGTCAGAAATCATGCCAAGAAAGCTGATGCCGATTTACTTGGCACTGCGCACAACACGCAACGGAGAGTCACTGCTAATGAAAAGAAGAGCGCTCATCCTAGTCGAAGGAACACGGGGGGATGGCCTGCGATACGTCCAGGCGGCCCGGCATCTTGGTCTTAATCCGATTACGCTGTCGAGTGATCCATCTCGGTACCACTATCTCGTGGCGGAAGGATCCGAGGCAATCCGTGTCGACACAGACAGTCTCGACGCGCTGATCCGCGAATGTTCCCGGCTTCGTGAGAGCTACGACATTGCTGGCATTACGTCCGCCCTCGAGTCGGTCTATGCAACGGTTGGCAAGCTCTGCCGCCATTTCGATCTACCGGGACCAAACCCCGCATCGATAGAACGATGCTGCGACAAATTTACTCAACGTCAACTCCTCGCGGACGCCGGCCTTCCAATCCCTTCTTATCACTTGGCAGCGAATGCGGTGGAGGTTGAACGCGCTGCCGCGGACATCGGGCTGCCGGTAATCCTTAAACCAGTCGTAGGTATTGACAGCATCGGCGTGCGATTGTGCCGCAATGTCGACGAGTTGGCCGAGCATACAGCCTACCTGTTGGCCGACAAGCACAAATTGAGGTCTTCACCGCGGATACTTGTCGAAGAATTCGCACAAGGCCCACTCTATAGTACTGACATAATGGGAAATGAAGCAATCGGTACTTGTGCCGCTGAGTGCGGCCTCCTACCGCATTTCGTCTATCGTGAGTTCATCCATCCGGCCCCACTGACCGATGACGAGAATGAGCGCATAATCGATGTTTCGTTGGGCTCTGTGCAGGCTCTCGGCCTTGGCTGGGGGCCATCCTTGGTTGAAGCCCGTTGGACGAAGCGCGGGCCAGTCGTCATTGAAGTCAATCCGCGGCTTGCGGGTGGACCCAGTTCTCGGCTGGTTCAGCGGGCTTACGGTGTCGATCTCGTTACCGAACACATCAAACTTGTCATTGGTGAGGAGTGGGATTTGCGCAAAAGGCATTCGCATTCTGCGGGCGCGCGGTTCCTGATCGCCGATCGCGATGGTATCCTGGATTGGATCAGTGGCGACAATCAGGCGGCTGCTGTACCAGGTGTTGTCGAGGTGGAATTGTATGTTGGACCTGGGACTCCGCTCGTCAGAAAAGGCGATTCCCGAGACTGTATCGGACATGTGATCGCCGCTTCACCAAGCCAAAGTCGGACTGCGGCGATACTGGAGCGAGGCGCCAATTTAATCAGTTGGTCGATCTCACCGTTTCCCACCGCTGGTGAATAGGACAATCTGCTGCGGTTTTATTGCATCGGCTGAATGTGAGCGCAGGGAGGTCTGACTCGAGGCCAATGACGCGGCAAGGATTTGGAACTGCTCAGGTCAGGGATCGACTCGGATTGAAGGCGAACCTAGCCTGCAAGGTACTGCGTCACCCTTCGCCCGTTACTTGGAAACCAACTAGGCTGCAGATTCATAATTTCGGCGAGGTTGATTGCGGCGAGGAAGTTTAGGGGGTCTCGATCGGATCGTGTGGCTGTGCCTCTGAACTGTTTGAGCTTGTTGAACTATCTTTCGACGAGATTACGCTGCCTGTAGACCATTTGCCGAAGGGTCTTTCTGGGCGGGATGTTGGCCCAAGCCCCTCGCCCTGCGGCGAGCGCACGAATGGCGTCGTTGTCGTAGGAGCGGTCGGCGAGCAGGATTGCCTTGGGCTGGAGTACGTCCAGCATGGCGGCGGCGGGTTTGCCGTCATCCGCCTTCCCGGTGGTCAGGACGCAGTCGCCGGCCGACCTTCGGCATCGACAACCGCCGGGCTTCTGGTGGTGAGCCCGCCACGGGAACGTTCCATGCAACCACCGTCGGCGCCCCTTTTTTGTGTGTGGTCCTGGAATGAGATGGTGCGGATCGATCTTGAAGATTGACGGGTCTTTCGTCCAGGCATCGCAGATCACCTGATAGGGTGTTTTTCATCGCAGAGCCTTGAGGTGCTTGGCGAATTGTAGGCGGCGACGAAGGCCAGGACATGGGCCTTGAGGCTTTCTAGATCGTTGTAGGGTAGACCTTGACCGTGGCATCCTTCATTGTTCGGTTCATTCGCTCGGCCTGACCATGGGTCCAAGGATGGTAGGGTTTGGTCAGCCTGTGCTCGATGCCATTGATGATGCAGACGCGGTCGAAATGTGCGGCCCAAGGAAGCGTCGGCTGGGACATCGCGGTTTTTGGGCAGGTCGGCGAAGGCCATGCCGTTGTCGGTGAGCACGGTGTGTATCTGGTAAGGGAAGTCTTCGAGGACCTTCCTGAGGAAGGCCGCACCTTCATCTTGCCAGCGCAGTCACGGAACTCGACCCAGGTGTGAGCTTTCGGGAGGTTGTCCATTCGGACCGGACCAAGGAGACTGGAGTTACCACGCTTCAGCATCCACCGGAGGATCCGAATGAACATCCACAAGAATGCCCGTCTCACACCGCTGCGTCGAGAGGAGATGGCGCTGTCGGTGATTGAAGGCGCTTTTTCCAAAGCCCATGCGGCGCGCGTCTATGGCGTGTCGGCCAAGATCGTGACGCGCTGGGTCGAGCGCTATAATACCGAGGGCCGCGCCGGCATGGTCGACCATTCCTCGCGGCCTGCCCATATGCCACAGCTCACCGGCGCGTCGGTCGCCGAGCGCATCGTGGCGTTGCGGCGGCGACGTTGGACCGGCAAGCACATCGCCCATGAGGTCGGCGTCTCGCCCGCCACCGTCAGCCGGGTTCTCAAACGTGCCGGGCTATCGCGGCCGGGGGCACGTCTCATTATCCAAATGCGCATCTAGCGACCCGCGCACAGTCCCCCAACGATTTGCTTCACATCCTCGATGCCGATAGATCTACCAGGCAAGGGACCTCGTAGGTAGAACCGAAGTACTTAGATACCGCCTAGTGCAACCAGCACCCAGACGAGTCAGCACCTCCTGCGACTTGACGCCAGCAGCTGAAGCAAGATCGTCGACGGTAAAATCATTACCAAGCAATTCCACAAACGTACCTGGACGACAAAGCGCCTCAGGAACGTCTGTCATATCTACCGTTATGTATTCCATTGATATTCTTCCGATTAGAGGAGCCGAATGTCCGGCAAATCGCACGGATATCTTATTCGCGCAGGCCCAAGGAAGTCCATGCTTGTAACCGATCCCAACGATCGCTACGCGGCTGGTTCGGACCGCACGAAATGTCGCGCCGTATCCAACAGCCTCCCCCCAAGCAACATTGCGCACGTCCAGTATTTTAGCTAGGAGCCTTACAACAGGCTGCAGTGGATTTGGTTGAATACCAGCGCTATTGAGCCCGTACAGTGCTGAGCCCACCCGCACCATGTCGAAATGATAGGATTTGCCCAGCCAGACACCGGCGGAGGCAGCGAGACTACCGCGTTTGGGTCTAAGCAGATCGTAGATCGCCTGAAAGCGGCTTCTTTGCAATAAATTTGTCGGGTCGGCAACGCAATGGCTGCATGCGAGGTGGCTGAGTACGATCAAAGGGGGAAACCTGTCGAAAGTACCAGAAAGATACGCGCGCCGCACGTCGACCAAGGCGAGCCCAAGGCGGGAGAGTCCCGTTTCCACATTAAGGAAGTATGTTTGCCTTCCTGTCGCATTTATTGCCTCCAATTCAGCGCAATTATTTATGACGGGTATGAGGCCGTTGGATCGATAGCATCGATCAAATCTCGTAAACTCATCGCAAAAAACCGCAACTGCCCCGTCAATATGAGAGGACCTTAGAAGCAGCGCTTCGTCGAGGTTCGCGACAAAGAGCAGATCGCAACCGGCATCAATGAGCGCCCGTGCAATCGCTACAAGCCCAAGTCCGTATGCGTCGCTTTTGACGACAGCAGCTACGTTTACGTGTGGCTCGACAAGTGCCGAGATGGTGTGGAAGTTCGCCTGAATCGCCCCCAGATTGATTTCAAAGACTACATCGGCAGGCCGTGCTAGAGACAACATCTTCTGCTCTCCCCCAGCGCTCGGGGCTCCGCTTCTTAAACCGCATCTGAGCGACGTGGCGCGTTAACCGTCACATCACTCAGACGAACTCTCCTAGGCGGGCGATTGGACCGGAAATTGTGACCTCAGCGACCCCAGCACCAGAGAAGCCTGCTAGACGATGCCGGGTCCGAAATACCGCGCGTGGGCGATCTCGAGCATGCGATTAACGAGGCTCGAGAAGCTGTATCCGGCAGACATCGCGGCCAAGGGAAGGCAGCTCGTACCGAGGGGATCAGCACTAGAAGGACAGAGCGCCGGAATCGAATTAATCTCCAGGACAAACGGTCGGCCGGAGCGGTCGATCCGGAGGTCCACACGGGCGTAGTCCCGGCATTGGCAGGCACGAAAGGTCGCAACCGAGATATCCCGCAGGATCATCGCAAGGTTGCTCTCGATTTGCGCCGGACATATCATCCGCGTCGTCGTTTCTCGAGTTAGATGACGAATCTCGCGTTCACCGAAATCATATTCTATGATTGGTAGCACCTCGGTCCCTTCGTTTCCAAGCAATGCGATGGTGACTTCTCGCCCCTCGATATATTCTTCTACGAGCGCGTCTTGCGCAAACTGCGTGACGATCACTTCTACAGCGTGCTCCAACTGCGCGGGCTCATCTACAAGCTGCACTCCGCAAGTGTCTGATTCGTGACGCGGCTTCACCACTACTGGGAATCGCAGGTCGCCGGGACTTTCGGTGCCGCGACGCATCACGCGGAAATTCGGGGTCGGCACACCGCTCTCGCGGATGAGCCTTTTGGTGATAACCTTGTCGAGCGCCAACGCATGCCCGAGCGGGCCCGATCCGGTATACGGGATGCCGGCCATCTCGAGCATGGCCGGAACGTGGCTTTGACGGCACTCGCCCTGAATTCCGACGGCCATGTTGAAGACCATTCCAGAGGGTATGGCTTGGGGGTCGGGCGACATGAACCTCTCCAGTGTGGCGAGCAGACCTTTATCGCCTTCGCACAGCAGCGTCTCGTGGCCGCCCTCTTGCAGTGCTGCCAGCACGCTTTCGGCCGTCTCACGGCGGTATTCCTCCTGACAAGGCTGACCGAACCGGTTGATCACGCCCGTATGATCGTGGTTCCACACGATGGCTACTCGCATGAGCTACTCCCTAATGTTTGCCCTTTATTACGTCGCTCGGATTTGCTGATTGTAGCGACAGCTTGTCCGGATCCTGTCTTCACCCTGTCCCATGCAATCCGTGTGCCACCGAAGACTTGCCAACAAGATGGGGAACCATGTGTTTGGCGCCGCGCCATAAGGGGGAAAAGCGGGGTCATTGTGTCGGGTTTCGAACATAGACGCCTCCACTCAGGGACACAGCTGTGTGAGAGAATGAGGACGCCCTCGCCCACAGCGTCGCCGCGCTCTTCGACTGACACAAATATTAGCGGATGGTTGCTGGATGCCAGGAGCTGGAAGGCAGGACAAGAAACCCTACATTGCGCCCGGCAAGCCGATGCAGAACGGTATCTCGAGTCTTCAAGGCGCAACCAGCTCTTGAACGAGAGAGCCTGTTCTTCGACCTCGACCACGCCCGCAGCACCATCGTCGAATGCGGGAGACTTAAATCCCGTTTCATAACACCCATCTGTTTATGTCATTGATGTGAGAAGTTTTTGCTGATCTGGATGCGATCCCATGGGGTATTTGTGGTCTTGCCACGCGCGATGTACGATGTGCTGAGTCGCCGGTTCGCTGAGCGTTGATCGGCTGAAGACCCATGGACCCTTTGATCTCGCCCGTCTCGGTGGCGAGCCTGAGGGGCTTCGGTGCAACGCCGAGAAGCCCCGCCGCCTTGTCCAGGTTAAGCCATGGCTCTTTGCCGTCCGCCGCTGGCCGGAAGACAGGGATCTTATGATGCGACCTGTGCGCGGTGACCCGCTCGCGTGTGCATCGATTGCCGTGGCTGGTCAAATCCATTGCGGCTTAGGATGCCAGCTCAGATCATCATTGGCGATGAGCACCAGTTGGCGGAAGGCCACGATGATATCGCCGGACGTGCTGTTGCGCTGTCCACGGCGCCGCTTCGGGAGGCGCAGCTCAGTATGAACGCCGCCAATCCCCAATGGATCAGGAGGACGATCTCGGAGGGTTCGTTATTGATATCGGCGACCACCTCCCGGATGACTGTGCGAACGATGCGCTTCTTGAGCCCTGCATTCGTCGTCGCCGCCGCCCACGCCTTGAGATCGGCGGCGAGCGCGGTGACGTGAATTGGCGACAGAAGTAATGGCTCCGATGTCGAGGCACCATGCGCGGCAATCTCGATTTCACCGACACGCGGCGGAGCCGGTTCCGGTGATGACCTCGGCATAGGCTGTCGGGGTCTGGTAGCCGAGCGAAGGAATGAGGCCTCGCGGTGTTGAACAACACGACGAGAGAACGCCCACGGGACCGAGGAACGCAAGTTTCTTTGTCCATGGCATCCCTGGGCCGGGCGCCAGACCACATCGCCATCGCCGCCGCCTCAACCTTGCCGAGACAGACCGCGGCGACCCTCAATAGAAGCGCGACACCGCCAGCAGCAGAGCGGCCGAGATGGTCATCGATCCAAGACCAGCCGAGCGCCACCAGGCGGAAAAAGCGCGCCAGCCAGAAGCCGCCGCCGGCCGCCTCATAAGCGAGGGCGATCCGCTTGATCGCGTGCCCGGCTTGGACGCCTTCGTCGCGCCAACGCTGCACCAGCTTCAACAGTGCTGGCGCATCGGCATCGAGCTACTTGAGCGGCTGGCGCTTGAAGCCCGGGACCAGCCATTTCGCCTTGCTCATTTCGGTGACGGCGACGATCGTGTTATTCTGCTCAAGAGCGGTAAGGGACCGGCTCGCCTCAAAAGATTGCGACATGGAACGCTTTATTCTGATCGTGGTTGAAACAGCGAGGATGCCACACCCTGGCCGCTCGCCCCATAGCATCCACGCAGCGGGACGCGACCATAAAGCTTGGATGAAAGTGCCTTGCGCCTTTTGTCGCCGGTGAACGCGGGTCAAGGTGAATCAACGGCATTCTTGAGAATTTCCCCCCGCCGTGCGCGGTCTCGGCGGGCGGTCGCGAGACGACGGGCTGAAAAGGCCGACATCCAAAACCTTCTTTCGGCACATCTGAGGAACTTTGCAGCGGCACTGATAGCTTGATCGTGCTCGCCGTCTCAGACCCTCAGGCTCACGTCGTAGTCGGTGAGGAAATCCTGGAGGGTCAGGATGTACTCCACCCACCTGACGTTGTCGGTCGCGTTCAGCATGGTGAGGGAGCAGTCGACGGACAGCAATGGTGCCACTGCCGCATTGCGGTCATCCAGCAGCGCAGTGAACCTGCTGCGCAACACTCTATCATAGGCTGGATCCTGGATAGTGGGATACACGCACTTAACTCGCTGCACCACCGACTGCGGCAGCAGGTCCGCGGTGGCGGCTCGCAGCAGGCTCTTCTCGCGCCCGTCGAAAGTCTTGTGCGCCCATGGGGCGCCGAATACGTACTCGACGAGGCGGTGGTCGCAGTATGGGACCCGCACCTCGAGACCCCAAGCCATACTCAGTCGGTCCTTGCGGTCGAGCAGCGACGGCAGATAGCGCGTGAGATAGAGATAGCAGACTTCGCATACGACGCTCGTGCGGATCGGCCGAGGCTGGCCCGGTCAGGGCGGGTACTTCCGCAAGTCCCCTGCGATATTGCTCGTCGAGGTAGCCGGGGAAGTCCAGCTCCTCGAGGAGCCGGGGGTCCAGAGACTGCCGAGCGATATCGACGTCGTCGGACCAAGGAAACGTGTCGGCCTGAACGTGCGAGGGATCGTGGAACCACGAGTAGCCGCCGAAAAGCTCGTCGGCCGACTCCCCGGACAGGGCCACTGTCGAGTGCTGCCGGATCGCGCCGAACAGCAGATAGAGTGAGCTGTCGGCGTCCCCCAATCTGAACGGCAGGTCGCGTGCGTGGAGGCTGGCGGCCCGCACATTCGGGTCCATGAGCTCGTCTGCGCTCAACCTGATGTCAGTGTGGTCGGTACCAACGAACTTCGCGACCTCCTGCACGTACGGCCCGTCAGGTGTGCCGCACATCGGGCGCGGGGTAAAGTTTTCGGTGTAGCCGACGAAGTCGAGGGCGAAGGACCGGATCCGTTCCTCGTTGGAGCGCGCGGCCAGCGCAGTAAGGGCGGAGGAGTCAAGCCCTCCCGACAAGAGCGTGCACAGCGGCACGTCCGCAATGAGCTGCCGCCGGACCGTATCCTCAAGCAGCTCGCGGACGCGCTGAACTGTGGTAGGCACATCGTCGGCGTGCCTGGCGTCAGCGAGCTGCCAATAAGTCATCTCCTGGATCCCATCGCGGGTTACACGCACGATGTGGCCGGGCTGCACCTTATGCATGCCTCGGAATACGGCGTTGTACGGGTCGGCAGCGGACCACAGAGTGCGACGAAGCCCGTCGGCGTCCATGGCCCGTTCCGCGAGACTGTTGGCGAGGATCGCCTTTGGCTCAGAGCCAAACAACACACCGTGTTCGATGGGATAGTAATAAAGCGGCTTGATGCCGAGCCGGTCGCGTATGAGAAGCAGTTCGCGCTTAGCGGTGTCCCAGAGTGCGTAGGCGAACATCCCATTGAGTTCGCTCACGGCGTTGCGCGGGTCGCGGCCCCATTCGCGGTGGGCGTGCAGCACCACCTCGGTGTCACTGCTCGTATTGAACCAATGACCCAGGGCCGCGAGCCGTTGACGCAGTTCGGGATAGTTGTAAGTCTCGCCGGTGTAGACCAGCACCAACGCAGGTCGTCCGTCCTCCTGGAGTATCATCGGCTGGCGCCCCCCCTGGATATCGATGATCGCCAGGCGACGATGTCCTAGCGCCGTGGCCCGTCGATCCAAGTCCCCTCGTCGTCAGGACCGCGGTGCGCCATCAAGCTCCCGTCGTGCTTCGGGCCTCCCAGATCACGATCGAAATCAATCCATCCACAGATGCCGCACATATTTTAACTCCTTGCCTGGGGGTAACTGTCGCGCAACTTGGGAGCCCACGAGGCAGTGCACCCACCGAAGTGATGATTCTGCATGCCTCACATCGGCTCAACTCCACGCCGTAGCATACCACCATGCAACCCACGCCTACTTGTTCTGGTGGTCTGTCCATGTGTTGTTAAGGTCACTTTCAAGAGTCGCTCCGATCTCTGAAAGTGGATCGTTGGTCGTGTCCCCACAAGTGGTGTAGCTCGGCGGTAGCGAAGCCCCTCGCGAGCGCGCCTTCGATAGCGCTGTTGCGAGTGATCGGCTTTGCGCTGGTCATCGGCGCTTTTCGATAGGGGTTGATGTTGACGCCATGAAGCGGCGGAGGCAGTTCAAGTTTTTAATGACGAGAATGGGTAGCTCAGGAAGCTGGTGGTCGATCTCTCCTTGGACAAGGAGATGCTGCAGGACGTTATTTCCCGAGGACTGTGAGGTCTGCTCGCAAAGGCGAGCTGGTGGCGGAGAAGTGTAAGAAATGGAATGCGTCGATCCGGCGGGCATGCCGGGTTCTGGAGTTCGACACGTCGACCTACACAACACGTCACGCCGCCGTGATCAGACTGGCATCGAAGCTCGGATCAAGGACATGTGTGCCACAAGGTCCGCAACGCTGCGCAGCGTGGTGATTGAATTGCAGTCGATCGCGCCCGCTTTCAGAGATCACCAAAGAACTGGTCAATGATGCCGGTACGTTGTAGCTGCGTCGTCGCTGTCCGGCATTCTGGGGCGCAAAGCCGGTTACTAATGCCAGAATTCCGCGGGTTCCAGGCGTCTGTCCGCGTAGCCTGACATTCTTCCGGTCGTGTCCCACCGCGTGGTGT
>NZ_FTPD01000035.1 GCF_900156895.1 Mesorhizobium prunaredense | reverse complement strand
CGGCCGCAGTTCTATTTCCGCACCACCGACGTGACCGGCATCGTGTCGCTGCCGGAAGGCACCGAGATGGTGATGCCGGGCGACAACATCACCGTCGATGTCGAGCTGATCGTGCCGATCGCCATGGAAGAGAAGCTGCGCTTCGCCATCCGTGAAGGCGGCCGCACCGTCGGTGCCGGCATCGTCGTCACCATCAAAGAATAGTGGGCGCCGGCGCTGGCCGGTCAGATTGAATGCGAAAGGGTAGTCCTCGGGCTGCCCTTTTTGCTTATTTGGGTACAGCCGGCTTGCCTTTTTTAGGTACGCCCGGCGCCTGCGGCGTCGTCGTAAATCCATGTTGCAAGCCTTCAAAGCTGGACTAGTATAGATCGCATTGCGGGGGGCTTGCCCGAATGGTTTCATGGCACCGTCTGAGTGGTCAGGCATGGTGGATGCTTGGGTTGATCTGCCTGGCGTCGTTCCTGGTCATGGAACACGCTGCCTTCGCGGCGAACACCAAAAAATCCGCCCCGGATCTTGGCCCGACGATGCGATTTGTCGTCGTCCGCAGCAGCGCGCCTGGTTGCGAACCGACCTGCCCGGAATGGATATCGGCTGAAGGCTCGATAGTAGCCGGCACGCCGGCCCTGTTCAAACGCACGCTCAAGGGGCTTGGTAGCCGAAAACTGCCCGTTGTCGTGGATTCTCCCGGCGGCAACGTCGAAGCGGCGCTGGCGCTTGGCCGGCTGCTCCGCAAGAACAAGCTCGATATCGCGGTCGGCAAAACCCGGTTCACCGGTTGCCAGCCCGATGCCAAGGGCTGCAAGGAAAACGACGGCAAGGGCGCTCGCTATTTCGGCGATGCCTATGCCGACGGCGCCATCTGCAATTCCGCCTGTCCGCTGATGTTTGCCGGCGGCATCAGGCGCGTCGTCGGGCAATGGGCCTTTCTCGGCGTGCACCAGATCACCACGACCTACATCCGGACGAAATTGCAGTACCGGACCACCTATCGCGTGGTCGGAGGCAAGAAAAAGATCGTCAGCAAGAAGATCGTCGGCCGCAAGAACGCCGGCAGCTACAAGACCTACGAGATGAGCAGGTCGGTGGAGAAAAGACTGGCTGCCTATCTGAACGAAATGGGCGTCGGCCATGCCGTGCTCGAGACGATGAAGAACACCCCGGCCAGCACCATCCAGCAGCTGGCGCCCTACGACATGCTGCAGGCGAAGCTCGTGACCAGCCTGGATACCGTCGACCTGCTGACCGCGGCAACCCTGTGCAAGGCTGATCCGGTGGCCGCGAACTGCAGGGAAATACCGGCGCCAGCCGGCAACGTGGTAGCATTCGCCAAGCCCGCTCCCGCCGCGCCGGTCGAACCTGAAACCGGGCAGCGGGCCGATGTTGGCGATATGCGTTTCGTCCTGGTTCGCGGCAGAAGTTTTCTCTGCGATCCCAACTGTCCCGAATGGATCTCGGCGGAAGGCACGATCAGCGCTCAAACGCCGGAACGGCTGCGCCAACTGCTGGACACGATCGGTGATCGGCGACTGCCCGTGGTGATCAACTCGCCGGGAGGCGACGTGCTCGGCGCTCTGGCCGCCGGAAGGTTGATCCGAGAACGCAAGCTCGACGTGGCGGTTGCGCGGACGGAGTTCATTGGATGCGAGTCGGACAAGGCGGATTGCACCGCCGAGGATGGCGTCTATGTCGGGCTGACGATCGATGCGAGCGGCGCGTGTGGCGCGGCCTGCCCGATCATGCTTGCCGGCGGTGTCAGACGCCTTGTCGGTCCTCGCGCGCAGTTGACCGTGCACTCGATGGGGTTGGATCAACGGGTCAAGACCTATCTTAGGGACATGGCGGTCGGACCCGGTCTGCTGGGGGCGATGCGGTCGGTGCCGGCCTCGCGCCATCGGCAGCTCGAACCCGAGATGATGCTGCAAGTCGGGCTGACGACCGGGCTTGGTTCGGCAGATGAATTTACCGGTCCGACCATCTGCAAGTCGGAGCCAGTGCCGGAGAATTGCCGCGTCGTGTCGACGTCAGAGGTTCAGGCCGACGCGCCGGTCAAGTCGTAAGGTGCAGACACCGCAGCCGGCCCAAACTGGCCATCGAGGCAGGTTGAGCTCCGCACGATCGTTCCGCTATCGTCGCTGTCAGTTGCAATCGAGGATCGGTGATGAACGAGGACGTCCCGACATTGTTCGAATGGGCCGGCGGCACCGAAGCGCTGAACCGCCTGACCCATACCTTCTACGGCAAGGTGTCTAGGGATGCGATCGTCGGCCCGGTGTTCAAAAACATGTCGCCGGACCATTCTGCCCATGTCGCTGCCTTCATCGGAGAGGTCTTTGGCGGACCGAAGACCTACAGCGAAGAGCATGGCGGCCACCGCGAGATGGTGATGCACCATCTGGGTAAGCATCTGAGCGAGGAACAGCGACGCCGCTGGATCAACCTGCTCACTGACGCCGCCGATGAAGTAGGGTTGCCGGACGATCCGGAGTTCCGCTCGGCTTTCACTGCCTATGTCGAATGGGGGTCGCGGCTGGCGAGGATGAACTCCAACCTTGGCGAGACCTGCGACCCGGAGACGGAACCGATGCCGGCCTGGGGCTGGGGCGTGCCCGGCGGGCCGTACAAGCCACCGAGCGCGAAATAGCCCTCTCCCTAGCTTGGGGAGAAGCGGGGTAACCCTTCCTGAATGCGCCACAGTATGCCGCGACGTTTCGATCGACTCGGCAATGAACAGAGGTTTGGCGATGCTGATCGCTCATCTTCCGGCTGGCTACATACTCGGTACTTTCGCACAAAACCGTTGGCCCGGCAGATCGGGGATCATGGCGGCGGCTATGCTCGGCAGCGTCGTCCCGGACCTCGACATGCTCTACTTCCATTTTGTCGATGGCGGACGAACCCACCACCACGCCTACATCACGCACTGGCCGCTCTTCTGGGCAGGGGTTGGCCTTTTGGCACTGTCGGTCGCGAAATGGCGGGATCCGCGATATCTGGCCCCGGTCGGCGCCTTCTTTGCCGCCGCAATGATACATATGATCCTGGACAGCGTGGCGTCGCCTATCATGTGGCTAATGCCGTTCGACCGGCGTGCGCTCGAACTCGTCACGGTTCCGGCGATGTATCGCAACTGGGTCATGAGCTTCATGTTGCATTGGACTTTTGCCCTCGAACTTCTGATATGCACCTGGGCGCTGGCCCTCGGATTTCGACGATTGCAGCCCGGCGCGGCCACGCCTAAAAACTCGACTTGAGTTCTTGTCCGCTTTATGAAATAGCAGCGCGCGATACGGGCATAGCTCAGTTGGTAGAGCGGCGGTCTCCAAAACCGCAGGTCGTAGGTTCGAGCCCTGCTGCCCGTGCCATTTCTCGAAATGGCCAATTCATGAAACCGTGCCATTTTTCGAAATGGGCAATTCGTGAAAATTGTCTGGTCTTCTGCGCATCGACCTTTTGAAAATCGCGCGGTGGCTTGCCATATAGGCTGTCTTGAGGCATAAGAGCGCCATAGCCGGGACGGGACGACTGGATGGTTCCGAGGCGGCGTTTGGCATAAAGCGGACACTTGCCACTTGCGTGGATCAAGAATCGGTTTTATGTAGACGAAACAGACACGCGACGCGTGGAGCTGGGAAGCCGGCTTTACGCGTCCGATTTGCATGGGCGAAATGATTGCGCTGATTCGGCGCGAACACGGGCTCCAGGCGGCACATCCCGGCCAGCGGGATCATCCAGGAGATCCGGTCAACGGGTCTTGCAGACAGGCGGCACATGGCTTCGAAAACCACAAATCCTTTCGTCTTTCTCCAGCAGGTTCGCGCGGAGACCGCCAAGGTGACTTGGCCGTCGCGTCGCGAAACGATGATCTCGACGGTGATGGTTCTGGCGTTCGCTGTGATCGCGATGATCTTTTTCTTTACTGCCGATCAGCTCATGGGCCTCGCGGTCGAGCAGATTCTGGGCATTGGACGCTAAGTCCGGCGATTACGGAGAAGTCTTGAAATGACTGCGCGGTGGTACATCGTCCACGCCTATTCGAACTTTGAAAAAAAGGTCGCTGAGGACATCGAGAACAAGGCCAAGCAGAAAGGCCTGTCCGCTGACATCGAGCAGATCGTGGTGCCGACCGAGAAGGTCGTCGAGATACGCCGCGGCCGCAAGGTCGATGCCGAGCGCAAGTTCTTCCCGGGCTACGTGCTGCTGAAGGCCAACCTGACCGACGCAGTGTTCTCGCTCGTGAAGAACACGCCGAAGGTCACCGGCTTCCTGGGTGATTCGAAGCCGGTGCCGATCACCGAGGCCGAGGCCCAGCGCATCCTGAACCAGGTGCAGGAAGGCGTCGAGCGGCCGAAGCCGTCGGTCACTTTCGAGATCGGCGAGGCGATTCGCGTCTCGGACGGTCCGTTCGCCTCGTTCAACGGTTTCGTCCAGGAAGTGGACGAGGAGCGGGCGCGGCTCAAGGTGGAGGTTTCGATCTTCGGGCGCGCCGTGCCGGTCGATCTCGAATTCGGACAGGTCGAAAAGGGCTGATCCGAAATCCTTGTCGCCAATTCGGCGGTGGGGGAGGCGGCGTGGAAATCGCGGCCAAAACGGGGTGGGAGGCGAACGCGGCTTTAGCCCGCCGCGGGAACCGCACCACCAGACTGCAACCGCCGGTGTTGCCCAGATTTGGGGCCGGCATGAGATAAAGGCAGGAAGAGATGGCTAAGAAAATTGCAGGCCAGCTCAAGCTCCAGGTTTCCGCGGGCTCGGCGACGCCGTCGCCCCCGATCGGACCGGCGCTTGGTCAGCGCGGCATCAACATCATGGAGTTCTGCAAGGCGTTCAACGCGCAGACCCAGGAAATGGAAAAGGGATCGCCGGTTCCGGTCGTGATCACCTACTACCAGGACAAGTCGTTCACCTTCGTCATGAAGACGCCGCCGGTGAGCTACTTCCTGAAGAAGGCCGCAAACCTGAAGTCGGGCTCGAAGGAGCCGGGCAAGGTCAAGGCCGGCACGATCGGCCGCGACAAGGTGCGCGCCATCGCCGAGCAGAAGATGAAGGATCTGAACGCGACCGATATCGAGGGGGCCATGCGCATGGTCGAGGGCTCCGCCCGCTCGATGGGTCTGGAAGTGGTGGGCTGAGATCATGGCAAAGATTGCAAAGCGTGTATCGAAGACCCGCGAAGGCATCGATCCCAACAAGGCCTATGCCTTGGGTGATGCGCTGAAGCTGCTCAAGGACCGGTCCTCGGTGAAGTTCGACGAGACCGTTGAAATCGCGATGAACCTGGGTGTCGACCCGCGCCATGCCGACCAGATGGTCCGTGGCGTGGTCAACCTGCCGAACGGCACCGGCCGTACCGTCCGCGTCGCGGTTTTCGCGCGTGGCGACAAGGCCGAGGAAGCCAAGGCGGCGGGCGCCGATATCGTTGGCGCCGAGGATCTGGTCGACATCGTCCAGAAGGGCACGATCGACTTCGATCGCTGCATCGCCACGCCGGACATGATGCCGCTGGTCGGCCGTCTGGGCAAGGTGCTCGGCCCGCGCGGCATGATGCCGAACCCGAAGGTCGGCACTGTCACCACCGACGTTACCGCCGCCGTCAAGGCGTCGAAGGGTGGCGCGGTCGAGTTCCGCGTCGAGAAGGCCGGCATCGTTCATGGCGGCGTCGGCAAGATCTCGTTCGACGTCAAGGCGCTGGAAGAGAACGTCCGCGCCTTTGCTGACGCGGTGACCAAGGCGAAGCCGGCTGGCGCCAAGGGCAACTACGTCAAGAAGGTGTCTGTCACCTCGACGATGGGCCCTGGCCTCAAGCTCGACGTCTCGACGCTGGCAGCGTCCTGATACGAACCATTTGGATCTGCCGCTAAAGGGCTGATCCGCAAACAGAATTCCGGGCCTCCGAGTTATCTCGGCGGCCCGGTACCGGAAGTCGGAAGGCTTCCGGACATCCTGTCCGAGATTGCGGGCGGCCCCAAGCCTTGGTTCAAGGGGGCCTTAATTCATGTGGGCCTGCATGAGACGGGTGAAGACCGGACAACGGAGCGACTGCTCCAATGAAAGGTTCGAACCGTGTTTGCCTTTTGTCTGCGCACCATTCGGCTTGCCGGCTGGTGTGGCGAAAGGGGGCAGGATCCTCGAGCGTCGTTCGGGAGATCCGTTACTGGATGGCCCGGCCGGCAAAAGGCAACCCGACGCCTGTCCTCGTAATGGGAATGTTCCCGTTAACAGGATTGGGGTCAACTGGAGATAGGCAGTGGACAGAGCGGAAAAACGCGAACTCGTCACGGGCCTGAATGAAGCGTTTTCGGGCGCTGGTTCAGTCGTCGTGGCCCACTACGCCGGTATCACCGTCGCGCAAATGAACGACCTTAGGTCGAAAATGCGTGTCGCCGGTGGCACCGTCAAAGTCGCGAAGAACCGTCTCGCCAAAATCGCTCTTCAGGGCACGGACTCCGCATCGATCATCGACCTGTTCAAGGGACAGACGCTGATCGCCTATTCGGAGGATCCGATTGCGGCGCCGAAGGTCGCGTCCGATTTCGCCAAGGGAAATGACAAGCTCGTCATTCTCGGCGGCGCAATGGGCACCACCTCGCTCAACGCCGACGGTGTGAAGGCACTCGCCACACTTCCGTCGCTCGATGAGCTGCGCGGCAGGCTGGTTGGCATGATCGCCACGCCGGCAACCCGGATCGCCCAGATCGTCAATGCGCCTGCGGCTTCGGTCGCGCGCGTCATCGGCGCTTACGCCCGGAAGGACGAGGCGGCATGAGGCCGTTCCTCGCTATCACAAACACACGTTCGAACCTTATGAAGGAATATTGCAATGGCTGATCTGGCAAAGATCGTAGACGACCTTTCGAAGCTGACCGTCCTCGAGGCGGCCGAGCTGTCGAAGCTTCTGGAAGAAAAGTGGGGCGTTTCCGCTGCTGCTCCGGTGGCGGTTGCTGCCGCCGGCGGTGCTGCGGCTGCTGCTGCTCCGGTCGAGGAAAAGACGGAATTCGACGTCGTCCTCACCGAGGCGGGCGCTCAGAAGATCAACGTCATCAAGGAAGTTCGCGCCATCACCGGTCTTGGCCTCAAGGAAGCCAAGGACCTGGTCGAGGCGGCTCCGAAGCCGGTCAAGGAAGCTGTTTCCAAGGCCGACGCGGACAAGTTCAAGGCCCAGTTGGAAGCAGCCGGCGCCAAGGTCGAACTGAAGTAAGCGTTTGATATCGGCGGGCGGCTTCGCGCCGTCCGCCGCTCCCTTGGCGCGAAGGGAGGCTGCGTAACGCGAAGAGTACGAAAACCTCTTTCCTGAGGGCCGTAAACCGGCCTTCAGGAAACGGGTTTTCTCCCGTTTTGACCGGCCACCGACAGGTGGCGGGTGAACAAATAAAAGGCCGCCGCCGAAGGTGGCCGAGAATGCAAGGCGAGCCGCGGCGAGGCTCGCCCCGAGAATCGAGCTAAGGAGCGACGATGGCCCAGACACAAACTTTCAATGGCCGCAGACGCGTACGCAAATTCTTCGGAAAGATTCCGGAAGTTGCGGAGATGCCGAACCTGATCGAGGTTCAGAAGGCATCCTATGACCAGTTCCTGATGGTCGAGGAGCCCAAGGGCGGGCGTCCTGACGAGGGACTGCAGGCGGTTTTCAAATCGGTGTTCCCGATCTCCGACTTTTCCGGCTCCTCGATGCTGGAATTCGTGAAGTACGAGTTCGAAGCGCCGAAATTCGACGTTGACGAATGCCGTCAGCGCGACCTGACCTATGCCGCGCCACTCAAGGTGACGCTGCGCCTCATCGTGTTCGATATCGACGAGGATACCGGCGCCAAGTCGATCAAGGACATCAAGGAGCAGGACGTCTACATGGGCGACATGCCGCTCATGACCTTGAACGGCACCTTCATCGTCAACGGCACCGAGCGCGTCATCGTCTCGCAGATGCACCGTTCTCCGGGAGTCTTCTTCGACCATGACAAGGGCAAGTCGCACTCGTCGGGCAAGCTGCTGTTTGCCGCGCGCGTTATCCCCTATCGCGGATCGTGGCTCGACATCGAGTTCGACTCGAAGGACGTCGTGCACGCCCGCATCGACCGTCGCCGCAAAATTCCGGTGACGTCACTGTTGATGGCGCTCGGCATGGACGCCGAGGAGATCCTGTCGACCTTCTACAACAAGATCACCTACAAGCGCGCCGGCGACCACTGGCGCATCCCGTTCAACGTCGAGCGTTTCCGCGGCCTCAAGGCTGTCGGCGACCTGATCGATGCAGACACCAACGAGGTCGTCGTCGAGGCCGGCAAGAAGATCACCGCACGCCAGGCCCGTCAGCTCGGCGAAAAGGGTCTCAAGGCGATCAAGGCGACCGACGAGGATCTGCTCGGCAACTACCTTGCCGAGGACATCGTCAACTATGCGACCGGCGAGATTTTCCTCGAAGCCGGCGACGAGATCGACGAAAAGACGCTAAAAGTGCTTCTCGCCGCCGGCGACGACGAGATCAAGGTTCTCGACATCGACCACGTCAATGTCGGCGCCTATATCCGCAACACGCTCAACGTCGACAAGAACGAGAGCCGCCAGGACGCGCTGTTCGACATCTACCGCGTTATGCGCCCCGGCGAGCCGCCGACGCTGGAAACCGCCGAAGCCATGTTCAACTCGCTGTTCTTCGACAGCGAGCGCTATGATCTGTCGGCCGTCGGCCGCGTCAAGATGAACATGCGCCTCGAGCTCAAGGCCGAGGACACCGTGCGCGTGCTGCGCAAGGACGACATCCTGGCCGTGGTCAAGACGCTGGTCGAACTGCGCGACGGCAAGGGCGAGATCGACGACATCGACAATCTCGGCAATCGCCGTGTGCGCTCGGTCGGCGAGCTGATGGAGAACCAGTACCGCGTCGGCCTCTTGCGCATGGAGCGCGCGATCAAGGAGCGCATGTCCTCGATCGAGATCGATACGGTGATGCCGCAGGACCTGATCAACGCCAAGCCGGCGGCTGCCGCCGTGCGCGAGTTCTTCGGTTCCTCGCAGCTGTCGCAGTTCATGGACCAGACCAACCCGCTGTCGGAGATCACCCACAAGCGCCGTCTCTCGGCGCTTGGACCCGGTGGTTTGACCCGCGAGCGCGCCGGCTTCGAGGTGCGCGACGTGCACCCGACGCATTACGGCCGCATCTGCCCGATCGAGACGCCGGAAGGCCCGAACATCGGTCTGATCAACTCGCTGGCCACCTTTGCGCGCGTCAACAAGTATGGCTTCATCGAGAGCCCGTACCGCAAGATCGTCAACGGCAAGCTGACCAATGAGGTCGTCTATCTGTCGGCGATGGAAGAGGCCAAGCACCACGTCGCCCAGGCCAATGCCGAGCTCGACAAGGATGGTCGTTTCGTCGACGAATTCGTCATTTGCCGCAACGCCGGCGAAGTGATGATGGCGCCGCGCGAAAACGTCGATCTGATGGACGTGTCGCCCAAGCAGATGGTGTCGGTGGCCGCGGCGCTGATCCCGTTCCTCGAGAACGACGACGCCAACCGCGCGCTGATGGGCTCGAACATGCAGCGTCAGGCCGTGCCGCTGGTGCGCGCCGAAGCGCCGTTCGTCGGCACCGGCATGGAGCCGATCGTCGCCCGTGACTCCGGCGCCGCCATCGGCGCCCGCCGCGGCGGCGTCGTCGACCAGGTCGACGCGACGCGTATCGTCATCCGCGCCACCGAAGATCTCGATCCCGGCAAGTCGGGCGTCGACATCTACCGGCTGATGAAGTTCCAGCGTTCGAACCAGAACACCTGCATCAACCAGCGTCCGCTGGTGCGCATGGGCGACCTGGTCAACAAGGGCGACATCATCGCCGACGGGCCGTCGACCGAGCTCGGCGATCTGGCGCTCGGCCGCAACGTGCTGGTCGCGTTCATGCCGTGGAACGGCTACAACTACGAGGACTCGATCCTCTTGTCCGAGCGCATCGTCGCCGACGACGTCTTCACCTCGATCCACATCGAGGAGTTCGAGGTCATGGCGCGCGATACCAAGCTCGGGCCGGAGGAAATCACCCGCGACATTCCCAACGTCTCGGAAGAAGCGCTGAAGAACCTCGACGAGGCGGGCATCGTCTATATCGGTGCGGAAGTGCAGCCGGGCGACATCCTGGTCGGCAAGATCACGCCGAAGGGCGAAAGCCCGATGACGCCGGAAGAAAAGCTTCTGCGCGCCATTTTCGGCGAAAAGGCATCGGACGTGCGTGACACCTCCATGCGCATGCCGCCTGGGACCTTCGGCACCGTCGTCGAAGTGCGCGTCTTCAACCGCCACGGCGTGGAGAAGGACGAGCGCGCCATGGCGATCGAACGCGAGGAGATCGAACGCCTCGCCAAGGACCGCGACGACGAGCAGGCGATCCTCGACCGCAACGTCTATTCGCGCCTGTCCGACGTTCTCGTCGGCAAGGATGCGATTGCCGGGCCGAAGGGTTTCAAGAAGGGCTCGAAGCTGTCGAAGGACACGCTCGACGAGTATCCGCGTTCGCAGTGGTGGCAGTTTGCGGTGGAGAACGAAAAGCTCCAGAGCGAACTGGAAGCCCTGCGTGGCCAGTACGACGATTCCAAGAAGGCGCTCGAACAGCGCTTCATGGACAAGGTCGAGAAGGTGCAGCGCGGCGACGAGATGCCTCCCGGCGTCATGAAGATGGTCAAGGTCTTCGTGGCGGTGAAGCGCAAGATGCAGCCCGGCGACAAGATGGCCGGCCGGCACGGCAACAAGGGTGTCGTGTCGCGGATCGTTCCGGTCGAGGACATGCCGTTCCTCGAGGACGGCACGCATGCCGATATCGTGCTCAACCCGCTGGGTGTGCCGAGCCGCATGAATGTCGGCCAGATCCTGGAGACGCATCTGGGCTGGGCTTGCGCCGGAATGGGCAGGAAGATCGGCGAGCTGATCGACGCCTACAAGACAGGCGGCGACATCAAGCCGCTGCGCAAGACGCTCGAGAGCTTCATGCCGGCCAACGACCGCAACGAGCCGATCCGCGATTATGACGACGACAGCGTCGTTCGCCTCAGCGAGCAGATGCGCCGCGGCGTCTCTATCGCGACACCGGTGTTCGACGGCGCGCACGAGGCCGACATCAACATCATGCTGGAGCAGGCGGGCCTGCACACCAGCGGTCAGTCGCAGCTCTATGACGGACGCACCGGCGAGCCGTTCGATCGCAAAGTGACGATGGGCTACATATATATGCTCAAGCTTCACCACCTTGTGGACGACAAGATCCACGCGCGTTCGATCGGGCCGTACTCGCTCGTTACCCAGCAGCCGCTGGGCGGCAAGGCGCAGTTCGGTGGCCAGCGCTTCGGCGAGATGGAGGTCTGGGCGCTCGAAGCGTACGGCGCCGCCTACACGCTGCAGGAGATGCTGACGGTGAAGTCGGACGACGTCGCCGGCCGCACCAAGGTCTACGAGGCGATCGTCAGAGGCGACGACACCTTCGAGGCCGGCATCCCCGAGAGCTTCAACGTTCTGGTCAAGGAAATGCGGTCCCTGGGCCTCAATGTCGAGCTGGAGAACACCAAGCTCGACGACAACCCGATCCGGCTGCCCGACGCGGCCGAATAAGCAAGACGTCCGGTCGCGGTTCCCCGCGGCCGGACGCCGAGCATGATCCCGAAAAGTGGTTACCGGTTTTCGGCCAAGATCATGCTCAAACAAGAAAGTTTCTTCGGCCGATGGCCGATCAAGTCGGCGGGCGTTTGGCCCGCGCTAGATGCAAGGGGTTTTCGAGGACCCCGAAAAGGAGAACGGCATGAACCAAGAGGTCATGAATCTCTTCAATCCCCAGGCGCCTGCACAGGTGTTCGATTCCATCCGGATTTCGCTCGCCAGCCCTGAGAAGATTCTGTCCTGGTCGTTCGGCGAGATCAAGAAGCCGGAGACCATCAACTACCGCACCTTCAAGCCGGAGCGCGACGGCCTGTTCTGCGCGCGCATTTTCGGCCCGATCAAGGACTACGAATGCCTGTGCGGCAAGTACAAGCGCATGAAGTACAAGGGCGTCATTTGCGAGAAGTGCGGCGTCGAAGTCACGCTGTCGCGCGTCCGTCGCGAGCGCATGGGCCATATCGAGCTGGCCGCGCCCGTCGCCCATATCTGGTTCCTGAAGTCGCTGCCGTCGCGTATCGGCACGTTGCTCGACATGACGCTGAAGGACATCGAGCGCGTTCTCTACTTCGAGAACTACATCGTCACCGAGCCCGGCCTCACCGCGCTGAAGGAGCACCAGCTGCTCAGCGAGGAAGAGTACATGATGGCCGTCGACGAATATGGCGAGGATAGCTTCACCGCCATGATCGGCGCCGAGGCCATCCACGACCTTCTGGCCGGCATGGACCTGGAGAAGATCGCCGGCGACCTGCGTTCGGAGCTGGCTTCGACCACGTCCGAGCTCAAGCAGAAGAAGTATCTGAAGCGGCTCAAGGTCGTCGAGAACTTCATGGAGTCCGGCAACCGTCCGGAATGGATGATCATGAAGGTGGTCCCGGTGATCCCGCCGGACCTGCGTCCGCTGGTTCCCCTGGACGGCGGCCGCTTCGCCACGTCCGATCTCAACGATCTCTATCGCCGCGTCATCAACCGCAACAACCGCCTGAAGCGGCTGATCGAGCTGCGCGCGCCCGGCATCATCGTGCGCAATGAAAAGCGCATGCTGCAGGAAGCCGTCGACGCGCTGTTCGACAACGGCCGTCGCGGCCGCGTCATCACCGGCGCCAACAAGCGCCCGTTGAAGTCGCTGTCCGACATGCTGAAGGGCAAGCAGGGCCGGTTCCGCCAGAACCTGCTCGGCAAGCGCGTCGATTATTCCGGCCGCTCGGTCATCGTGACCGGTCCGGAGCTCAAGCTGCACCAGTGCGGCCTCCCGAAGAAGATGGCGCTCGAACTGTTCAAGCCCTTCATCTATGCCCGTCTCGACGCCAAGGGTTATTCCTCGACCGTCAAGCAGGCGAAGAAGCTGGTCGAGAAGGAGCGTCCGGAGGTCTGGGATATCCTCGACGAGGTCATCCGCGAGCATCCGGTGCTCTTGAACCGTGCGCCGACGCTGCACCGCCTCGGCATCCAGGCGTTCGAGCCGATCCTGATCGAAGGCAAGGCGATCCAGCTTCACCCGCTGGTCTGCACGGCCTTCAACGCCGACTTCGACGGCGACCAGATGGCGGTTCACGTGCCGCTGTCGTTGGAAGCACAGCTTGAAGCCCGCGTGCTGATGATGTCGACCAACAACATCCTGCACCCGGCTTCCGGCGCGCCGATCATCGTGCCGTCGCAGGACATGGTTCTGGGTCTCTACTATCTCTCGATCGTCAACCAGAACGAGCCGGGCGAGGGCATGGTGTTTGCCGATATGGGCGAACTCCAGCACGCGCTCGAGACCAAGGCGGTGACGCTGCACTCCAAGATCAAGGGCCGCTTCCGCACGGTCGATGCGGACGGCAAGGTCGTGTCGAAGATCTACGACACCACGCCTGGCCGCATGATCATCGGCGAGCTTCTGCCGAAGAACGTCAACGTGCCGTACGAGACCGCCAACCAGGAGATGACCAAGAAGAACATCTCCAAGATGATCGACACCGTCTACCGCCATTGCGGTCAGAAGGAGACGGTCATTTTCTGCGATCGCATCATGGCCCTCGGCTTCAGCCACGCCTGCCGCGCCGGCATTTCGTTCGGCAAGGACGACATGCTGATCCCGGATGCCAAGATCAAGCTGGTTTCCGACACCGAGGCCTTGGCCAAGGAATACGAGCAACAGTACAATGACGGCCTGATCACGCAGGGCGAGAAGTACAACAAGGTCGTCGACGCCTGGGCCAAGTGCTCGGAAAAGGTCGCCGACGAGATGATGGCCCGCATCAAGGCGGTCGAGTTCGAGGACAATGGCCGTCAAAAGCCGATGAACTCGATCTACATGATGTCGCACTCCGGTGCGCGCGGCTCGCCCACCCAGATGCGCCAGCTTGCCGGTATGCGCGGCCTGATGGCCAAGCCGAGCGGTGAAATCATCGAGACGCCGATCATCTCGAACTTCAAGGAAGGCCTGACCGTGCTCGAGTACTTCAACTCGACCCACGGCGCCCGCAAGGGTCTGGCCGACACCGCCTTGAAGACGGCGAACTCGGGTTATCTGACCCGTCGTCTGGTCGACGTGGCGCAGGACTGCATCGTCAACTCCGTCGACTGCGGCACCGACAAGGGTCTCACCATGCAGCCGATCGTCGATGCCGGCCAGGTCGTCGCTTCCGTCGGCCAGCGCGTTCTCGGCCGCACGGCGCTCGACGACATCACGCATCCGGTCACGGGTGAGGTTCTGGTCAAGGCCGGAACGCTGATGGACGAACGCGACGTCGAGCAGATCGAAAAGGCCGGCGTCCAGTCGGTCCGCATCCGCTCGGCGCTGACTTGCGACGTCAGGGTCGGTGTCTGCGCGGTCTGCTACGGACGCGATCTGGCCCGCGGCACCCCGGTCAACCAGGGCGAGGCTGTCGGCGTCATCGCGGCGCAGTCGATCGGCGAGCCGGGCACCCAGCTCACCATGCGTACCTTCCACATGGGCGGTACGGCGCAGGTGGTGGACTCGTCGTTCCTTGAAGCCTCGTATGAGGGCAAGGTCGAGATCCGCAACCGCAACGTGGTGCGCAACTCCGACGGTCAGCAGATGGTCATGGGCCGCAACATGGCGGTGCTGATCCTCGACGAAGCCGGCAAGGAGCGCGCCACGCACCGCCTCACCTATGGCTCGCGCATCTTCGTGGACGATGGCGACAAGGTGAAGCGCGGCCAGCGCATCGCCGAGTGGGATCCCTATACCCGCCCGGTCCTCACCGAAATCGAGGGCAAGGTGGCGTTCGAGGATCTGGTCGACGGCATTTCCGTCCAGGAAACGGCGGACGAATCGACCGGCATCACCAAGCGCGAGGTCATCGACTGGCGTTCGACGCCACGCGGCAACGACCTCAAGCCGGCGATCGTCGTCCAGGACGCCAAGGGCAAGGTCGGCAAACTGTCGAAGGGCGGCGACGCTCGCTTCCTGCTCTCGGTCGAGGCCATTCTTTCGGTCGAGCCGGGTGCACAGGTTCGCCCCGGCGACGTGCTGGCGCGTATCCCGATGGAAAGCGCCAAGACCAAGGACATCACCGGCGGTCTGCCGCGTGTTGCCGAACTGTTCGAGGCACGCCGTCCGAAGGATCACGCCATCATCGCCGAGATCGACGGCACGATCCGCTTCGGCCGCGACTACAAGAACAAGCGCCGCATCATCATCGAGCCACATGACTCGACGCTTGAGCCGGTCGAATACCTGATCCCGAAGGGCAAGCCGTTCCATCTCCAGGACGGCGACGTCATCGAGAAGGGCGACTATATCCTCGACGGCAATCCGGCGCCGCACGACATCCTGGCGATCAAGGGCGTGGAGGCGCTTGCCTCCTACCTCGTCAACGAGATCCAGGAGGTCTACCGTCTGCAGGGCGTGTCGATCAACGACAAGCACATCGAGGTGATCGTTCGCCAGATGCTGCAGAAGGTCGAGATCACGGCGCAGGGCGACTCGACCTACATTCCGGGCGACCACGTCGACGTGATCGAGCTGGAAGAGGTCAACGAGCGCCTGGTCGAGGACGGCAAGAAGCCGGCCGAAGGCCAGCCGGTGCTGTTGGGCATCACCAAGGCCTCGCTACAGACGCCGTCCTTCATCTCGGCCGCCTCCTTCCAGGAGACGACCCGGGTGCTGACCGAAGCGGCGGTTGCCGGCAAGACCGACATGCTGCAGGGGCTGAAGGAAAACGTCATCGTCGGCCGTCTGATCCCGGCCGGCACCGGCGGCACGATGAGCCAGATCCGGCGCATCGCCACCTCGCGCGACGAACTGATCATCGACGAGCGCCGCAAGGCGTCGGGCGTCGAGGTCGCCGACCCGATGCTGACCGACATGGCTTCCGCCGCGCAGTAAGCGCGGCGGGTACAGATCTCAGGCAACGAAGCCGTCGGGGCAACCCGGCGGCTTTTTTGTGTGTTGAGGTTGGGGCTGTCGGTGAAGCTGCCGATCTCCCCCTTGCGGGGGAGATTGTATGGCGCTTCCGCTTTCGCCAACTACCAACGCTGGGCAGGCGGGTCGTTCATAGCCGCATTGTAAGCGTCAGTCGAAAAACGCTTCCACCACATTGCGCTTGCCGAGCATGAAGGCGTCGGCGACATGCTGCAGCGGGGCGAGATCGACATCGGAAACGCCGGCGCGCACAATCTCGGCGAAGCGCTTGTAGAGCATCGGATATTCGGCTTCCGGCTCGTCGTGAACGACGCGGCCGTCGACCGCGAGTTTTGCGCCACCGCCCGAAAGCGCCATCGCGCCCTTGTCCGTCTCGGCCAGGATGTCCCAGCTTTGCGGGCCGGTCTGGCACCAGTCGAGTTCCATCGCCACCGGCAAGCCGTTCGAGGTGCGGAAGGCGATGTGCGCGGCAATCGGGGCGGCGCGGTTTTCGGGAAAATCGAGGATCGCCGAGGTGATGAACATCGCCGGCAATATGTGGGTCGCGATCGACAGCGCGTTGATGCCGGGATCGAAGACGCCGAAGCCGCCCGGGGCCCAGATCCAGTCCTGGTTCGGATGCCAGCGGCGCACGTCCTCCTTCCAGTTGATGGCAGCCGACCTGATCGTGGTCGAGCCGAGAAAATCGCGCGCCGCTTCCACCGCCGGCGCGTAGCGCGAATGCCAGCTGGCGAACAGCGAGACGCCATTTGCCGCCGCCAGTGCTTTCAGGTCTTCGACCTCGCTGACCGTGGCGCCGGGTGGCTTTTCCAGGAAGACATGCTTTTTTGCTTCGAGCGCCGTCCGCGCGGCGTCGTAGCGGAACTGCGGCGGCATGCAGAGTGATACGGCCTCAAGCTCAGGCACCGCGTCGAGCATCGTCTCGATATCAGGGAAATTCGCGATACCGTCGACCTTGCCATGCCGGCTGGCGGCGGCGACGAGGCGGTAGTCGCGGTCCTTCGTCAGGGCCGGCAGGTGCTGGTCGCGAACGATCTTTCCCACCCCGACGATGCCGAGCTTGATGGGACCGCTATTCAGGGACATGGGGACTCCGCAGGTTGATATTGCGCTTGGTTCTTAGCAGAGAACCGATGCCGGGCAAGCAGTGCCAGACCGCGACGGCCAAGGACATGGCCGGTCACAGCGGCACGTCGAAGGTGACGATCGACACTTCGCCTTCGAGCGCGCCCTGATAGGCCGACAAATGCGGCTCTTCGTCGGGCACGCCGTCCAGGTCGCCGATCTGGTCGAGCTCCGCCTCGGCGTAGCCTTCGGCCGCGAGTGATTCGAGCGCCCGGCGCACCGCCGAATCGTCGTCGGGCGCGACCAGCATGAGGTGGACGCCTTCCGGCTTGCCGCCCTTTCTTTTCCACGCCCGGCCGGTGATGATGGTGACCGGGCGCTCATCATTGTCGTTCACGGGCCGATTCCTCCGAGCGAGGGGATTTGCGCTGTTCATGTCGCTTTTTCGCATGAAGCCTGGCTATGCAACAGCCAAGGGCCGGTCACTTTCTTCCCTCCTCTTGCAAAATGGTGAAAGAAAATTACATGCGCTTTTCGCATGGCTGCCAAGCCTCGGTTTCAGCGTAATATTTGGTGCTCCGGGGTTGACGGGCAACAGGCTTGCGAGTAGAAGCCGCCCAGTCAGAACCGATGTGAGGCTCTCACTTCCGAAGCGACACGCTTTGGAGTTTGCCTCAAACAGGGTTCGTTTTACGAGCGAAAAGACATTTCCGGCGTGCACGAAGCGTTTTCCGCTTCCTCTGCCATTTGTTCGGGCAAGACCGCGAGGCGCGGTTTGTGGCCCGACTTTGCGTATGGAAATGACGCTTTGAGCGGCCCTGACCGGGCGAGACACGGAATTGAGAGACAAGAGGGTTTAATGCCTACCGTCAACCAGCTGATCCGCAAGCCGCGCATTGCGCCGGTGAAGCGCAACAAGGTCCCGGCCATGCAGCAGAACCCGCAGAAGCGGGGCGTCTGCACGCGCGTCTACACAACGACGCCGAAGAAGCCGAACTCGGCGCTGCGCAAGGTGGCCAAGATCCGCCTGACCAATGGGTTTGAAGTGATCGGCTACATCCCCGGTGAAGGCCACAATCTTCAGGAACACTCGGTGGTGATGATCCGCGGCGGCCGCGTCAAGGATCTTCCGGGCGTCCGCTACCATATCATCCGCGGCGTGCTCGACACGCAGGGTGTGAAGAACCGCAAGCAGCGCCGTTCGAAATACGGCGCCAAGCGTCCGAAGTGACCGAAGCGTAGCCAAGGTCATCCCGGACGGCGCCAGGCGACGATCCGGGATCCAGGCCACCACGCAGAATTGAGGCAGAGAAAAAATGTCCCGTCGTCACAGTGCAGAAAAGCGTGAGATCAATCCGGACCCGAAGTTCGGCGATCTGATCGTCACCAAGTTCATGAACGCCGTCATGTATGACGGCAAGAAGTCGGTTGCCGAGACCATCGTCTACGGCGCGCTTGACCAGGTCCAGTCCAAGACCAAGCAGGAGCCGGTCACCGTCTTCCATCAGGCGCTCGACAATGTCGCGCCGCATGTGGAAGTGCGTTCGCGCCGCGTCGGTGGCGCCACCTACCAGGTTCCGGTCGATGTGCGCCCCGAGCGCCGTCAGGCGCTGGCCATCCGCTGGCTGATCGCCGCCGCCCGCAACCGCAACGAGACCACCATGGTCGACCGCCTCTCCGGCGAGCTGATGGACGCGGCCAACAACCGCGGCACCGCCGTCAAGAAGCGTGAAGACACCCACAAGATGGCAGAAGCCAACCGCGCCTTCGCGCACTACCGCTGGTGAAGCGCGAACGAGACTGAAGAGGCACCTCCCATGGCCCGCGAATATAAAATCGAAGACTACCGCAATTTCGGTATCATGGCGCATATCGACGCCGGCAAGACGACGACCACCGAGCGCGTCCTCTACTACACGGGCAAGTCGCACAAGATCGGCGAAGTCCACGACGGCGCGGCCACCATGGACTGGATGGAGCAGGAGCAGGAGCGCGGCATCACCATCACGTCCGCCGCGACCACGACCTTCTGGAAGGCTCGTGACGGCAAGATGCACCGCTTCAACATCATCGACACTCCCGGCCACGTCGACTTCACCATCGAGGTCGAGCGTTCGCTGCGGGTGCTCGACGGCGCCATTGCGCTGCTCGACGCCAACGCCGGTGTCGAGCCGCAGACGGAGACCGTCTGGCGCCAGGCCGACAAGTACCGCGTGCCGCGCATGATCTTCTGCAACAAGATGGACAAGATCGGCGCGGATTTCTATCGCTCGGTCGAAATGATCGGTTCGCGCCTCGGTGCTCAGGCTGTCGTCATGCAGCTGCCGATCGGCGCCGAGACCGAGTTCAAGGGTGTCGTCGATCTCGTCGAGATGAACGCGCTGGTCTGGCGCGACGAGACGCTGGGCGCCGCCTGGGACGTCGTCGAGATCCCGGACGACCTTAGGGCACGTGCGGAAGAATATCGCGAGAAGATGATCGAGGCCGCCGTCGAAATGGACGAGACGGCGCTCGAGAATTACCTCGAAGGCAAGATGCCCAGCAATGACGAGATCCGCGCCCTGATCCGCAAGGGCACCATCGCGGTGAAGTTCTACCCGATGTTCTGCGGCTCGGCCTTCAAGAACAAGGGCGTGCAGCCGCTGCTCGACGCAGTCGTCGAATATCTGCCGTCGCCGGCCGACGTTCCGGCCATCAAGGGCGTCGATGCCAAGACCGACGCCGAGATCGAGCGTCACGCCGACGACAGCGAGCCGCTGTCGATGCTCGCCTTCAAGATCATGAACGACCCGTTCGTCGGCTCGCTCACGTTTGCCCGCATCTATTCGGGCAAGCTCACCAAGGGCATCTCGGTCGACAATACGGTGAAGGGCAAGAAGGAGCGCATCGGCCGCATGCTGCAGATGCATGCGAATTCGCGCGCTGACGTCGAAGAGGCTTTCGCCGGCGACATCGTCGCTTTGGCCGGCCTCAAGGACACGACGACTGGCGACACGCTCTGTGATCCGCTGCATCCGGTCATCCTCGAGCGCATGGAATTCCCCGATCCGGTCATCCAGATCGCCATCGAGCCGAAGACCAAGAACGACCAGGAGAAGATGGGCCTTGCGCTGCATCGCCTGGCCGCCGAGGATCCGTCCTTCCGCGTCAAGACCGACGAGGAAAGCGGCCAGACGATCATCTCCGGCATGGGCGAACTGCACCTCGACATCATCGTCGATCGCATGCGTCGCGAGTTCAAGGTCGAGGCCAATGTCGGCGCGCCGCAGGTGGCCTATCGCGAGACAATCACCCGCAGGCACGAGCAGGACTACACACACAAGAAGCAGACCGGCGGCACCGGCCAGTTCGCCCGTGTCAAGATCCTGTTCGAGCCGAATCCGGAAAGCAGCGAATTCCTGTTCGAATCCAAGATCGTCGGCGGCGCTGTGCCGAAGGAATATATCCCCGGTGTCGAAAAGGGCATCAACAGCGTCATGACCTCTGGCCCGTTCGCCGGCTTCCCGATGATCGGCGTCAAGGCGACGCTGATCGACGGCGCCTACCATGATGTCGACTCCTCGGTGCTCGCCTTCGAAATCGCCGGCCGTGCCTGCTTCCGTGAAGCCGCGCCCAAGCTTGGCGTGCAGTTGCTCGAGCCGATCATGAAGGTCGAAGTGGTGACGCCGGAAGATTATGTCGGCAGCGTCATCGGTGATCTGAACGGCCGTCGCGGCCAGATTCAGGGCCAGGAAGCGCGCGGCGTGGCGGTGGTTGTCAACGCCATGGTGCCGCTCGCCAACATGTTCAAATACGTCGACAATTTGCGCTCGATGAGCCAGGGCCGCGCGGCCTACACGATGCAGTTCGATCACTACGAGCCGGTCCCCACCGCGGTCGCTCAGGAAGTCCAGAAGAAATACGCGTAACCGGAACGGGTTGCAGCGCTAACTTAATTCAAAGCCCGCACGGGCGAGCAGGAATGGAGAGATCACATGGCAAAAGGTAAATTCGAGCGT
>NZ_FTPD01000018.1:9919-14195 GCF_900156895.1 Mesorhizobium prunaredense | reverse complement strand
ACGCTCGAATTTACCTTTTGCCATAGTCTCTTTCCTTGGACGGCCGGGACCTTCAGTTCAGTCGAATGCGGGGCGATTAGCGACTGCGGCCGAAAAACACAAGTGTCTTGTGGCCGGGGTGTCTTGTGGCCGGGGGCTTTCTCACCCGGTCTGAACCCATGATCCGGTTTTCGGGGATGTGGCGCGGATATAGGAACGAACAAGAAGGAATGGAATGGCCGAAGATAGGTTCCGCGGGTACCGGCATTCAGCGACGGATATCGCCGCTTCCGCCTGTCCGCCTTGCCGGATTTACTGCCGAATCTGGCCCATTGCCGGTGTGACGCCGGTCTGATTTCCTGATCCGATGCATTTTATTCCGATCGCCATCCGCGGCCCGCTGTTCATGATCCTGTCGACCGGGTCCTATGTCGCCAACGACACCATGTTGAAGCTCGCCACGGTTGGGCTGCCGCCCTATGAAGTGCTGTTTTTGCGCGGGACGGCGGCAATGCTGTGGGGCATCCCGTTGCTGTTTGCGCTGGGCTACGCCAGGCAGATCCCGCTGATCCTCGACAGGAGAGTGTTGCAAAGAAACCTGCTCGAGCTGGCGGCAATCCTTTGCTACGTGGTGGCGCTCGCCAACATGCAGATCGCCGATTCGACCGCCCTGGGGCAGATCACGCCCCTGCTCATGCTGATTGGCTCCTCTGTCCTGTTCGGCGAGCGCATCGGCGGCTTGCGCATGGCGCTGATCGGGCTCGGCTTCATCGGCGCGGTGATGGTGGCGCAGCCGACGATGCAGGGAATCTCGGTCTACGCCTTGCTGGCGCTCGGCAACGCGGCGTTCGCCGCCGCGCGCGATCTCGCCGGGCGGCGGGTCGCCGCCGACGTGCCCGGAATGATCGTCGCAATTTCCGCGGTGGTGGTGGTGCTGGTCGGATCAGGCGTTGCGCATCTGATGTCGGAGCGTTGGGTGACGCCCGAGACGCATCATTTGCTGCTGATGGCCGGGGCCGGATTGTTCCTGATCTTCGGCCACTTCTTCATCTTCATGGCCTATCGCGCCGGGCCTACCGGCGTCGTGGCGCCCTTCTACTACTGCTTCACCGTCTGGGCGGTCATTTCCGGCCTGGTGGTGTTCCAGCAATTGCCGAACGCGCCGGCGATCGGCGGTATCCTGCTGGTGGTGGCCAGCGGGCTGACCATCGTGTCGCTCGACGAGCGGCGGCGCCGACTGACCGTCGTCGCATAATTTGGGCAGTGGTGACCAAACGGTTACACCACAAATTTCAACTTGGCCGCTGCCTGCAAAAATGGAGAAACCTGTGACAAGCCAGGAAAACGTCGGCAACCGCATGCTTGCCGGAAAATGCCTGTGCGGCGCCGTGCAATACGCGGTGGCCGACGAGTTCATCTACGCCGCCAACTGCCACTGCTCGAACTGCCGGCGCACCACCGGTTCGGCCTTCAAGCCGTTTGCCGGCATCGAACGTGAGAGACTGAGTCTGACCAAGGGCGAGGACAACCTCCTGATCTTTGGCGAGGAGACCGGCCACGACGTGCACTGCAAGACCTGCGGCTCATTGCTCTATTCGGTCGTCCGCGACGGCGCCTTCGTCCACGTCGCCATGGGAACCCTCGTCGACGAGCCGACCATCCGTCCGACGCAGCACATCTTTGTCGGCTCCAAGGCGAAGTGGTTCACGATCGCCGACGACCTGCCTCAATATGAAGAGCATGTCTCCGGAGGTGCCGACTGAAGACCTGGCGATGTGGATGACGGCACTGCCGATCAGGCACTACAGAACCGCCACAGACAGTGACACGCGGTGACACGGCGCATTTTCAAGGAAGTTATTTTCGATAATGACTTCAACAGCATGCTTGGAGCGGGTAGCGGGAATCGAACCCGCATATTCAGCTTGGAAGGCTGCTGCTCTACCACTGAGCTATACCCGCGCATTTCGCCCGAAAACCGCGATACGCTTTTCGGTCCGATACTTTGCGTTTCAGGGCTTCCGGGCCGGCAGTGGTGGAGAGGGTTGGATTTGAACCAACGTAGGCATAGCCAACGGATTTACAGTCCGTCCCCTTTAACCACTCGGGCACCTCTCCAGTCTGCCGCCGGAGCCATGCAACGAGGCATCGACGCGTCGCGACCGCGTGAGCAGCCCTTCGCGAAGCGCCTTATGGCGGCAGCGCCCAAAACTGTCAACCGCAACATCCCGGCAAAAAGCGCTGAATTTGTTGACGACCCGACGAGCAGGGTTTTGCGGCTGTATCCATAGGCAGACGACACGGCTATAGAACTGGCCATGAGCAACGATAACAAGCCCAAAACGCCAAAAGACACCCACTACGCCAAGCTGCGCCGCGCGCATCGCGACGAGAAGAGCGGCGGCGCGCCGGCGTTCAGGGCGCGCCAGCCGGTACCACCAGGAGAGACCGCCGCGGATGGGCTGGTGCGGCTTTACGGCCTGCACACGGTGCGGGCGGCACTCGACAATCCGCGCCGGCGGATCAAGAAGATGCTGGTGACGCGCAACGCCGCCGAGCGGCTGGCGATCGCCGACCTCGCCGCCCTGCCCTTTGAAACAGACATGGTCGAACCGAAAGACATCGACAAGGTCACCGGCTCCGATGCCGTGCATCAGGGCGTGCTGATCGAGGCCGAGCCGCTAAAACCGAAGCGCCTCGATGCGCTCGGTGATACAACGCTGGTGCTGGTCCTCGACCAGGTCACCGATCCGCACAATGTCGGCGCGATCCTGCGCTCGGCGGTCGCCTTCGGCGCCGGCGCGCTGATCACCACGGCGCGCCACAGCCCGCATGAATCCGGCGTGCTGGCAAAATCGGCCTCCGGCGCGCTGGAGCATATCGACCAGATCGAGGTGAAGAACCTTGCCGACGCGCTCGGCCAGTTGCACGAGGCCGGGTTCCAGACCATCGGCCTCGATTCCGACGGACCGGCGGAACTCGAAAAGAGTTTTTCGGGAGAAAAGATCGCGCTGGTGCTGGGCGCCGAGGGCAAGGGCTTGCGCCAGAAGACGCGCGAGACGGTGACGACGCTGGCTCGGCTCGACATGCCCGGTGCCATCCGCTCGCTCAACGTGTCGAACGCCGCGGCGGTGAGCCTTTATGCGGCGAGGAAGTTTTTGGGTTAGGGGAATAGGGGAGTAGGGGAATAAGGGAATAAGGCAGCAAGGAAGGCGGGGGGCGGCTCGCAGCAGGTGCTATCCCTACTGCCGTACTGCCCTACTGCCCTACTGCCCTACTGCCTTATTCCCTTATTCCCTTAATTCCCTATTCCCCTACTCCCCTAACCCATGTCCCGCCATTCGCTCCAGCGCCCTGACCAGCGCCGAATGATCCTCCTTGGCGCCGCCATTGGCCGCGCAGGAGTTGAACAATTGCTGCGTCGTCGAGGTGTTGGGCAGCGCCACGCCAAGCGCTTTTGCCCCTTCCAGCGCGAGATTAAGGTCCTTCTGGTGCAGTTCGATGCGAAAGCCCGGCGCGAAGCTGCGCTTGATCATGCGCTCGCCATGCACTTCGAGGATGTGCGAGGCCGCCAGCCCGCCCATCAGCGCTTGTCTCACCTTGGCCGGATCGGCGCCGGCTTTCGATGCAAAAACAAGCGCTTCCGCGACGGCTTCAATGGTCAGCGCGACGACGATCTGGTTGGCGACCTTGGTGGTCTGGCCGACGCCGTTGGGGCCGACCAGCGTGATGTTCTTGCCCATTTTTTCGAACACCGGCCTGGCGCGCTCGAAGGCCTTTTCCTCGCCGCCGACCATGATGGTCAGCGACGCGGCCTTGGCGCCGACCTCGCCGCCCGACACCGGCGCATCGAGATAGTCGCAGCCGAGGTCGTTGATCCTCCTGGCAAAGACCTTGGTCTCGATCGGCGAGATTGAACTCATGTCGATGACCAGCTTGCCCGCGGTCAAACCCGAGGCGACACCGTTGTCGCCGAACAGCACGTCGGCCACCTCAGGCGTGTCGGGAACCATGGTGATGATGATGTCGGCGGCACGTGCCACGGCGTGATGGCCGGAGACGGTCTTCAAACCCCTGGCGACGAGATCGGCCGGCGGTTTCGAGCGATGGTGGCTGGCGACGACGGTGTAGCCGGCGTCGAGCAGATGCCCCGCCATCGGCGCGCCCATGATGCCGAGGCCGATGAAACCGATGGTGTCCATTGTTGTCTCCGTTCTTTTTAAGGTCGTGTTCCGTCGCGCCCCCCTCTGGCCTGCCGGCCATCTCCCCCACGGGTGGGGAGATCGGATGTCACCCC
>NZ_FTPD01000018.1:0-9909 GCF_900156895.1 Mesorhizobium prunaredense | reverse complement strand
GACGGAACGCGCCGTCAATTGTAAACGTCCCCTACGCCGCCGCCTGCCCGGCAAACTCCCGGAACCAACCCAGCCCGGCTTCCGTCCCGCCCTTCGGCTTGTACTCCGCCCCGACCCAACCAGTATAGCCGATGCGGTCGATGTGGCTGTACAGAAAAGGAAAATTGATCTCGCCCGTCCCCGGCTCATGACGGCCGGGATTGTCCGCCAGCTGGATATGCGCAATGCGGTTGAGGTTTGCCTCGATGGTGCGGGCGAGATCCCCCTCCATGATCTGCATGTGATAGATGTCATATTGCAGGAACAGGTTCTTTGAGCCGACGCGGTCGATGAGCGCCAGGGCCTGGTCCGAATAGTTGAGGAAGAAGCCGGGAATGTCGCCGGTGTTGATCGGCTCGATCAGCAGCCTCACGCCGGCCTGCTCCAGCTTCTCGGCCGCGAACGCCAGGTTTTCGGCGAAAACATCTTCCAGCAGCGAACGCTCGACACCTTGCGGCGCGATGCCGGCGAGGCAGTTGACCTGTTCGCAACTCAGCGCATGCGCGTAGGTGATCGCCTTGGCGACGCCTTGCCGGAACTCGGGAACACGATCCGGCAGCACGGCAATGCCACGCTCGCCCTTGGCCCAGTCGCCGGCCGGCAGGTTGAACTGCACCTGGGTCAGGCCGTTTTTCTTCAGCCTTGCCGCAACGACATCGGGCGCATGATCATAGGGGCCGATATATTCGACACCCCCAAAACCGGCGCGGGCGGCGGCTTCGAAGCGGTCGAGGAAATCGTGCTCGCCAAAGAGCATCGAGAGATTGGCTGAAAAACGCGGCATTCTTTTTTCTCCGTTCAGTCCAGCATGACGATCGCCGTCGGGGCGTCTTCGTGATGTTCGGCAAGCTCCTCGAATTCGGTGATCTTGTCGATTTCGGTGCCCATCGAAATGTTGGTGACGCGCTCTAATATGAATTCAAGCACGACCGGAACCTGGTGCTCCTTCATCAGGCGCTGCGCCTGCTTGAAGGCGCCGGCGAATTCCTCCGGCCCGCGCACCCGGACCGCCTTGCAGCCCATCGCCTCGGCGACAGCAACGTGGTCGACGCCGTAGCCAGCCTCGGGATCGTCCTTCCGGTTGACGTTCTCGAAGGCGAGGCTGACCTCGAAATCCATCGAAAAGCCGCGCTGCGCCTGGCGGATGAGGCCGAGATAGGCATTGTTCACGACGACATGGATATAGGGCAATTTGTGCTGCGCGCCGGCCGCCAGTTCCTCGATCATGAACTGGAAATCGTAGTCGCCGGACAGCGCCACGATGTTGCGCTGCGGGTCGGCGGCGCGAACGCCAAGTGCGGCCGGCAGCGTCCAGCCGAGCGGGCCGGCCTGGCCGCAATTGATCCAGTTGCGCGGCTTGTAGACATGCAGGAACTGCGCGCCGGCGATCTGCGAAAGGCCGATCGTGGTGACGTAGGTGGTGTCGCGGCCGAATGCCTTGTTCATCTCCTCGTAGACGCGCTGCGGTTTTAGCGGCACCTGGTCGAAATGCGTCTTGCGCTTCAGCGTCTTCTTGCGGCCTTGGCATTCCCCGGCCCAGACCGACCAGTCGCGCAGTTTCCCAGCCGTCTTCCATTCCGTGGCGACGTCGAGCAGCATTTTGAGCGCTGCACCGGCGTCCGAGACGACACCGAGATCCGGCGCGAAGACACGGCCGATCTGGGTCGGCTCGATGTCGACATGGATGAATTTCTTGCCCCTGGTGTAGACGTCGACGGAGCCGGTGTGGCGGTTGGCCCAGCGGTTGCCGATGCCGAAGACGAAATCGGCCTCGAGCATCGTTGCGTTGCCGTAGCGATGCGAAGTCTGCAGCCCGCACATGCCGGCCATCAGCCGGTGGTCGTCGGGGATCGCGCCCCAGCCCATCAGCGTCGGGATCACGGGGACGCCGGTGACTTCGGCGAACTCGATCAGCAAATCCGAAGCGTCGGCATTGATGATGCCGCCACCCGCAACGATGACAGGCTTTTCCGCCACGTTGAGCATTTTCAGCGCTTTCTCGGCCTGGTCGCGCGACATTGCCGGCTTGAACGGCACCAGCGGCTCATAGGCATCGATGTCGAACTCGATCTCGGCCAGCTGCACGTCGACCGGCAGATCGATGAGGACCGGCCCCGGCCGCGACGAGCGCATCAGGTGGAACGCCTTCTGCAGCGCCATCGGCACGAGATAGGGTTCCATCACGGTGACCGCCCATTTGGCGACGGGTGCTGCGATGGCGGCGATGTCGACGGCCTGGAAATCCTCCTTGTTGAGACGCGCCCGTGGCGCCTGGCCGGTGATGCAGAGGATCGGGATGGAATCGGCCGCGGCCGAATAGAGGCCGGTGATCATGTCGGTGCCGGCCGGACCCGAAGTGCCGATGCACAGGCCGATATTGCCTGATTTGGCGCGGGTATAACCTTCGGCCATGTGCGAGGCCGCCTCGACATGGCGCGCCAGGATATGGCGGATCGTACCCCTCGCCTTCAGCGCCGAATAGAACGGGTTGATGGCTGCACCCGGCACGCCGAAGGCGCAGGAGATGCCTTCCTTTTCCAAAACGAGAACCGCTGCGTCGACTGCGCGCATCCTGGCCATGTCAGCCTCCACGGAATTGTTGATGGCCGAGAATGGCAGCGCGCCTATTATTTTTCAATTTTTTCAGAATATTTTTTCATTTCTAAGAAACCGGGGCTATCTGCTGATTTAATTGGATTTTCTGTTTTCCACGAAATTCCCATGGCAAATTGGTGAAAAACTTTTTCATTGCGTATTTGGCGAAATCGGCAAGAATGCCACTATGGAAACCGCCGAAAAACGCCAGCGCGGACGGCCGCGTGCCTTCCACGGTCCGGCCGAGCCGGCTTCGGTGCAGTCGCTCGACCGGGCGCTGCGCATCCTGGCCATCGTCGCCGAAGGCAGCGGCCTGTCGCTGAGCGAGATCGCCACCACGTCCGGCTTGCCGGCTTCCACCGCCTACCGCATGCTGACGACGCTGGAAAATCACGGCATGGTCGAGTTCGACAGCAGCGACCAGCTGTGGTCGATCGGCGTCGAGACCTATCGCATGGGTGCGGCGTTCCTGCGCCGCCGCAAGCTGGTCGACCGCGCCCGCATCGTAATGCAGGAATTGATGGAGAAGACCGGCGAGACCGCCAATCTCGGCGTCGCCGAGGACGATTGCGTCGTCTTCGTCAGCCAGGTCGAGACGCATCAGGCGATCCGCGCCTTCTTCCGGCCAGGCACGCGCACTTCCTTCCATGCATCGGGCATCGGCAAGGCGGTGCTGGCGCATCTTGAGCCGCAGCGCGTCGGCGCCGTCCTGCGCCGGACCGGGCTGGAGCGCTTCACCGAAAAGACGCTTTCCGACATCTCGGCGCTGGCCCGTGATCTGGTGGCGATCAAGCTGCGCGGCTGGTCGGTCGACGACGAGGAACGGCACCCCGGCATGCGCTGCGTTGCCGCCGCCATCTTCAGCGAGTTCGGCGAACCGATCGGCGGCGTGTCGGTTTCGGGACCGACGGTGCGGGTCACGCCGGAGCGGCTGGCCGAGATCGGCCCCCTGGTGCGCGAAGCCGCAACGGAAATAACCAGGATGATTGGTGGTCTGCCGCCCCCTTCTTCACCAAGCCGCGCCGCCGAACCGGGTTCACTCTTCGAGATTGGCGCTGCGCGCTTACCTTGACAGCCGCCCGGCTACGGCCAAGTTTTCGTCCACCTTCCGCCAGCCGACGCCCGAAAGACGCATGAGCCTCCAATCCGTCAAAGCCTTCTTCGCCGAATATGCCCCCGACATCGAGGTGATCGAAACGCCGACAAGCTCGGCGACCGTCGCGCTCGCGGCCGAGGCGCACGGCGTTGAGCCGGGGCAGATCGCCAAGACCATCTGCCTGCGCGTCGGTGACCGGGTCATGCTGGTCGTCGCCCGCGGCGACGCGCGCATCGACAATCGCAAATCGCGCGATGCATTCGGCGGCAAGCCGCGCATGCTCGATGCCGAGCAGGTGGCCGAAATCACTGGCCATCCGATTGGCGGCGTCTGCCCCTTCGGCCTCGCCTCGCCGTTGCCGGTCTATTGCGACGTATCGCTGCGCGCCTACGATCAGGTCGTGCCAGCGGCCGGCGCAACCAATGCAGCGGTGAAAATAGGCGTCGAGCGCATGGCAGCGCTGACCGGCGCCGAATGGTGCGACATCTGTCAGGATGAGCTAGGCCCCGGGCACCGCGCTTTTGGTCGATAGGTCGTAGAAATCAAGCAGCATCGCCAGCCCAACTCCGCAGGCGGTGAAGATGAGGCCGGCGATGAAGATGCGGATGGCGCGTTCATAGACGCGTCGCTGTAGAGACGTTGTGTCGAGCAGCAACCGCAGCGCTCGTATCTGCAAGGCAATGCCTATCAAAATCGGCACGACGGCTGCCAGGTGATAGATTTCCCAAGGGAGCGGGTTGGCGGCCCAATGCGTGATGAAGCCCAGCGAGAAAGCCAGTAGAATGCCGACGGTGGTGATCGTGCCGTTGCGGAAATCCGTCTCAATCTGCTCTTCCTTGGGTTCGTGCTCGTCCAAGCGTCCCTCTCCCTCTGGTGCCTTCACCGCCAGACTAAGCTGTCGAAAAATCCCTGTACATCCCTCGCTGGAACCGGTTGCGGTGCCGGGTTCAATTTCGCAACCCAGACAGCTGAAAAAGGGGCAGTGGGTAGGGCAGTGGGTGCCCCTTTTTCCCTTGCCTGAAACGGTTCACCTCCCCTCAAAGCCGGCAGCGGTGACGGTAGCCGTCGTAACCGACATAGGTGTCGGAGTACGGATCGTAGCTCTGATAGTGGTTAAGGCAGCGCCGGACGTGCCATGAGCCGCCATTTTCCTGGATGTAGACGGTGCGCGGCTGGGCGAGCGCGGTGCCGAGCAGGAAGCCACCGACGCCGGCGGCGATGCCGATGCCAAGGTGCTTGTTGTGATGGTGCTTGTGATGGGCAGCCGAAGGCTGAACGGTGCCGGCCAGCATTGCGGCGGCGACAGTGGTGGCAATGAGGCCGGAAACGATGGTGCGCTTGAACATGATGATCTCCTGCTGCGTTGTGAGAGGCGATCCATCCGCCTCTTGACCATCTGTCGTGGCAGCAAGGAAAAAGGTTCGACGGTTTTTTTGGATTTTTTCGAAAGCGCAAAAGCGGCGGTCTGAACTGAGCTTGCGGTCGGGCGCGCAATTACGACCGGCGAGGAGCGCCGGTCGACAGTCCGGCGGCGGGAGGCCTCAGCCCATGCCGGTGATGTGGCGCAGCCAGAAGGCAAGCGCGATGAAGCCGATGATGGTGGTGACGCCGGTCCAGTCGACATTGGCGCTCTTCAAAACCCTGATGAGCTTCACCAGGAGAAACCAGGCCACGACGACGATCAGGGCAATGACGACAAGTCTGATCATGCGACACCCTCGCCTATGCGATTGCACCTTAGAACGATATAGGAAGCCAATTGGCCGTTTTCAGGATGCCTGCGCCGGCAGCTCCGGCGCGCTCAAAACGGAGTTTTGTCTTTACTGGCGCACCAAATATGCTAACCGGAGCGCCGTGCCCTTGTAGCTCAGCTGGTAGAGCAGCGGTTTTGTAAACCGAAGGTCGGCGGTTCGATTCCGTCCGGGGGCACCAGCAAAATCAATAAGTTAGTGTCAATTAACTCATCGAATCCTTAGCGACAGAAAGCCACTGGGGTAACAATTGGGGTAACAATTGGGGTAACAAAAAGCCCGCCACCGTGAGGCAGCGGGCCATATCGCCAAGCTTGCGAGTCGATCAGTGCCGCTGCGCTAGAACCGGCCGGCGTCGAGTTCATCCCCGAGAACGGCGGTGGCGCTGGGGTGAGGTTGAGGATGAAATAACGCGGAAATCGTCAGCGCGCCCTTGCACTTGAAACTACACTTTTATGCGATAACCCTTTATGCGGATTGCTCTGGCTTGCCTTTGCGCCAGATCGGCGCGATGCTGCCCTTGGGAGTTGTCAAAGGAGAGATCTCCAGCAGCACACCGCTACCAGGAGGTAAGCGATGGGTCCTATGGAAAAGCCGCCTTATGTGCCGACAGAGATTCATGTCGGAACGGTCACGGACAAGATGGGCAATCTCGGAATCCTCTCAATCCAGACGACAGAAGGCCGCCTGGATGTTGCAACCGCCAGGCAGCGGAGGCGATCGTCAACGCCATTAGCGCAATTCGGAGGAAGCTTGCATCGAACCAAAGCTAGTGGCCTAGTCGTTCAACATTCTGCCGGTAAAAGCTTTCTAGTGACTTCCGCTTTTGCGGTTGGAGGGGCATCAACTGAAACCGCTTTGGAGATTCCTGATGCACCTCGTCATAGCAGCACTGAGATGGCGGTCCAATCGTTCGAAGGCAGCACTGCTCCTGGGATCGGCACTTTTCGCCGCTAGCGCATCCGTAGCATGGGCCGATGCTCTTGAGGTTTTGCAAGGCGTCTGGGTCCGGGAACGCACCGACTGCACGAGGGTGTTCGAGAAGATCCAGGGGAAAGTCCGCTTCAAGGACCGTACCTATGCGTCCGAGGACGGTTTCATCATTACCGGCAACAAGGGAAAGGGCCCGGTTGGGGGCACCTGCACGATCTCGCAAGTCAACGAGGAGAACGACCGCTTCTCCGCCCTATTAACCTGTGCGGACGCTGTTGTATCCCGGAAGTTTTCATGGTCATTCCGCATCATCGACGCAACCCACTTTGAGCGCTTTGATGCGATGGTTGGTGCCATTAAATACAAGAAATGCGCGTTCTGACTAAAGCGTTGAACAAGCCTGCCCGACACCCACTCATGGAACCGAGTCTAGGCTCATCCGATTTTAGGGCTAGAGGAACCGAACACCGCCGTTTTGCTTGGCAACCCGTCCGCTTCGACCGAGCATGACACCGAGGCGCTAGGTTCATGAGGTTGACGTTATTTTTTTCCATCACCCTGCCCCCCGTGCGAGACGTTGCCGACAATAGCTTGGCCGCCTTCGTTCACCGTGACGTGCTTCACGGTGACGTGCTGCTGGCCGCCCGTGCGGTATTTCTTGCATGCCGATACTCGTGACAAGGTGAAACGCGCCCTCGAAGCGGCCGGCGTCGAGTTCATCGCGGAGAATGGCGGCGGCGCGGGCGTGAGGTTGCGGAAATGAAGATGCTAGAGTAAGCACTTGACGCCAAGGGGGTTACTCCGAAAAGGAGCGGCTGCGGGCGCGCCTCCTGCCTTGCTTTCATGTTAGCGCAAGCGCATATTTCTATCAGCCGGCGCCCCCCCCATACCCGCCGGCCAGGGCCGGCAGCCACGGCGTTCCCCTCCGCCCCCTAGAAGGCGGCCGGACCGCTGTTTTCACGCGCCTTAGGTCCGCAAGTAAACCATCCGACCACCCCGCCATCTTGCGGGAAGAGTCGCTACGAATTTTTTGGAACATTCATCTCGGCCCGAAGTTGGTTTTTCAGGTCGCAATCAAGCGGCAGGATGGAGAATCGACATGATGAAAGTTCTCGCAGCAGCAGTTTTGACTCTCGGCTTGGCTGGCGGCGCGATGGCGCAAACGAACGGTACGGGCAGCGACGGCGGCAATGAATCGTCCAGCAGCGGCGGCGCCCCGAGTGGCGGAGGGGGGAACAGCCCAACAGCCGAAGGCGATCCGGGTGGTGCTCCCGACAAGTGCAAAACGGGGGCTACGGGCAAAACAACCACTACCGACCCCGCTACCACAGACCAGCAAGCCAAGAACTGCCCCTAAACCGGGCATGGTACCCATGCGACTCCACGCCCCGGCATTGAAGTGCCGGGGTTTTGCTTTGAACTGGCCATCGGCATGGCGTTAGCTGGCTAACGCCTCTTCGGCTTCGGCGTGATCTCTTCGATCTGCGCGCCCTCGCCGATATCTTTTGCCATGGCTTCTCCCCAACGCCCCCACAAACGGCGCCCGCCACTTTCAGTCCCCTCGTTCGAAAGTTGGCTTCCAATCGCGATTGCGCGCCCGCTGCTGGCCTTCGTAGTCAGGAACGCATGTGAAGAACACCTGCCGGCGGTCGCGGCCGGCAGCCTTGCAATTTGAGCAGACAAAGAGCCCGACCAGGTCGTCATGCATCGAGACGTGGTCACGGCCGAGCCTGTCAATCAGCGCCTGGATGTCGAGCTTCGTCGATTTGCAGCACATCGGGTGTCCGCAATTGACATAGATGGTTTCGCGGGCGGCCAGGGTGTCAGCGAGGGTCTTTTGGGGCATGGCGATCTCCGTTGAAGGGCTCGCCGCAACGGAGAGGATTATATTCCTGAGGTCTATGTGAAACGCAAGCGGGCCTGCCCATCAGAGCGTTGACGCAACCGCCTCATCTAATAGCCCGGACCCTGCGACGCCCAGGAGCAACAGCACGGAAAGCGCCAAGACAGCCAATACCATGATGGGTGTTGCGTCTGGGAAGATGACGGTGATCGCGCGAGTCGACGGAGCCTCCAAAACCTCACCTCCGCCCTCGATCGACGCTTCTTTCCGCTGGCTTCTCCTCATCCCACGGGACGGGACCCCAACGTACTTCATGTTCAAAATTCTGGCCGAGATGTCTCCGGCAATTACCGGATCATCGGACAGATGGCCTGCAATCCATTCAGGGAGGTATTCCTCACCGCGCTCGCCCATGGCACCCAGTAACCCGCGTCACATTTACTCAACTTTTAGACTTAATCATATCAGCTACTACCATCGGTTGTGACAGGCAAACCTTAAAGCGCGTCGCGCTTGACCGGCCTTATGCGACGCGACTGAGCTTCACCCGTCCCAGAAGTCCTGAAGCGAGGCGTGCCGAAGGCCTTCCTCGCCCCTCAGATGCTTCACGCGGGCTTTGATTACCGGCCTAACCCACTGTGTTGCCGGCCGCTTTGGCATGTCCTTTGGCGGTGGCCCGGCATGTTCCTGGACCCGTTTCCATAGCCGCTCGCGCATCTCGCGATTGACGCTCACGAACGCACTGCCGACATATTTCCGGGTGCCTGGCTCGGCCATCAGAGCGAAGGCCGGCTTACCCCGCTCGCGCTCGACACCAAGAAGCTCGAATTCGCTTTCGGTGAAGGATTTGGTCTTTAGCCAATTGGTAGTCGGGCCGCTGCGATATTTGCTGCCTCGACGCTTCGATACCATTCCTTCCAGGCCGGCCGCGTCGATCAGATGATAGATCGCATTAGCCTCGCCTGGCATTGTCTCACTGAACTGGATGCGGCTGTCAGACCCTATAAGGCCGGCCAGGATTTCCCGCCGATCCTCAAGCGCCATATCGCGCAAATCGTGGCCATTGAGATGCAGCAGATCGAACGCGACGAAATAGAGGTCGTGCTGGCGCCTGGTGATTGCCTTGCGCAACGCGGCAAAATCCGAAAGGCCACCCTCATTCAGGACGACGACTTCGCCGTCGATGGTGGCGTTCTGTACGTTGAGAGCTTTGGCTGCCTCGACCAGATCGCGGTACTTCGATGTCCAGTCTAGGCCGCGGCGGGTGAAGATCCGCGCGCCGCCGGCGTCGATGATAATCTGGGAGCGGTAGCCGTCGAATTTGGCTTCATGCATCCAGTCATCGCCTTGGGGCGGCTTGGCGACCAAGGTAGGCATCATCGGAGGAATGAACTCTAGCCGGCCGGGTCCGGCACTCACTCGTTTGCGCACAGGTTCGAGTCTAGGCTCATCCGATTTGATGGCTAGGGGAACGGACCGTGACCATTTTACTAAATTAGCGATGATGCATGTAGCGCCATATAGTTCGCTAGCCGGCGACCCCAACGCCCCCCGCTGGCTAGGCGCGGCGGCCCGATAGTCACCCGATAGATTGTCGGGCCGCCCCTAGCAAAATTCGCACGGTAGCGACCGACCTGAGCCGAGGTAGGACC
>NZ_FTPD01000034.1:346135-372460 GCF_900156895.1 Mesorhizobium prunaredense | reverse complement strand
CCCTCCCCCTTGTGGGGAGGGGTTAGGGGTGGGCGTGCTGCGGTCGATCGGGGTGCTGCGGCTGCCGCCGCGCCGCGCCCCGAAGGCGAAAGGCCGCTGGCCTCGCCGGCCGCCCGCCTCAGGGCAAAAGAGGCCGGCGTCGATCTCCGACAGGTCAGGGGAAGCGGCCCGGCCGGCCGCATTCTTCACGAGGACATCGACGCCTTCCTGGCGCGCGGACCGCAGCTTGCGAAGGTCTCAGGCCTCGCCCGCAACGAGGCTGTCGAGGACATCAAGATCATCGGGCTCAGGCGCAAGATCGCTGAGAAGATGGCGCTGGCCAAATCTCGCATCCCGCACATCACCTATGTCGAGGAGATCGACGTTACGGCATTGGAGGATTTGCGCGCGGCGCTCAACAAGGAGAAGCGCAGCGGCGTCGAGCGGCCGAAGCTGACGCTGCTGCCGTTCCTGATGCGGGCGATGGTCAAGGCGATCGCCGACCATCCGAAGCTCAACGCGCTGTTCGACGACGAGGCCGGGATCGTCCACCAGCATGGCGGCGTCCATATCGGCATTGCCGCACAGACGCCTTCGGGGCTGGTGGTGCCAGTGGTCAGGCACGCCGAGGCACGCGACATCTGGGACTGCGCCGCCGAGGTTTTCAGGCTCGCCGAGGCGGCCAGGTCAGGCACGGCGACGCGCGACGAGTTGTCGGGATCGACGATCACCATCACCTCGCTCGGCGCCATGGGCGGCGTGGCAACGACGCCGGTGATCAATCATCCGGAAGTGGCGATCCTCGGCGTCAACAAGATGATGGTGCGGCCGGTGTGGGACGGCAGCCAGTTCATGCCGCGCAAGATGATGAACCTGTCCTCCAGCTTCGACCACCGCGTCATCGACGGCTGGGACGCCGCGGTGTTTATTCAACGGATCAAGGCGCTGCTGGAGACCCCGGCGCTGATTTTCGTGGATTGAGGCTGAACGATCGAGATGATGGCGGGACAGCGCCCCCCTCTGCCTTGCCAGGCATCTCCCCCACAAGGGGGGAGATTCGACGTCGCCACCGCTTTCGCCAACCTCCAACCTCGCAGGAATGGACAAAGCGACCAAGTTGCCAATCTCCCCCCTTGTGGGGGAGATGTCCGGCAGGACAGAGGGGGGCGCGAAGGATCGCTGCAGAGCGTTCTTTTCCCAGGCGCTGCGCCAGAATGCCGAGGAGCTAGAGTCACATGAAGGAAATATCCTGCAAGCTGCTTGTCATCGGCGCTGGTCCGGGTGGCTATGTCTGCGCCATCCGCGCCGGCCAGCTCGGCATCGACACGGTGATCGTCGAGTTCGGCAAGCCGGGCGGCACCTGCCTCAATGTCGGCTGCATCCCGTCCAAGGCGCTGATCCATGCGGCCGAGGAGTTCGAGAAAATCTCGCACACGGCGAGCGGCAAGAGCCCGCTCGGCATTTCAATCGCCACGCCGTCGATTGACCTCGAGACGACCGTCGCCTGGAAGGACAGTATTGTTAGCCGGCTGAACAGCGGCGTCGCCGGCCTGCTCAAGAAGGCCGGAGTCAAGACCGTGCATGGCTGGGCGAAATTCCGCGACGGCAAGACCGTCGAGGTCCAGACCGAGACCGGCATGCAGGTCGTCCGCGCCGAGATGGTGGTGATCGCGACCGGCTCGGCGCCGGTCGAGCTGCCGTTCCTGCCGTTTGGCGGCGCGGTGATCTCGTCGACCGAAGCGCTGGCGCTGAGCGAAGTGCCGGAAAGGCTTGCCGTGGTCGGCGGCGGCTATATCGGGCTCGAGCTCGGCATCGCCTTCGCCAAGCTGGGCGCCAAGGTGAGCGTGGTCGAGGCCTTGCCGCGCGTGCTGGCGCTATATGATGCCGAGCTGACCCGGCCGGTGGTGAAGCGGCTTGCCGAGCTCGGCATCGAGGTGCTCGTGAACGCCAAGGCCAAGGGCCTGTCGACCAAGGGCGATGCGCTGCTGGTCGAAACGGCGAGCGGCAGGAATGCCAAGATCGCCGTCGACAGGATCCTGGTCACCGTCGGGCGCAAGCCGGTGGTCGAAGACTGGGGGCTGGAGCAGATCGACCTCGATATGGCGGGTAAATTCATCCGCATCGACGACCAGTGCCGCACCTCGATGCGCGGCATCTTTGCCATTGGCGACGTCACCGGCGAGCCGATGCTGGCGCACCGGGCGATGGCGCAAGGCGAAATGGTCGCCGAGATCGCCGCCGGCCACAAGCGCAGCTGGGACAAGCGCTCAATTCCCGCCATCTGCTTCACCGATCCGGAGCTGGTCACCGCCGGCCTGTCGCCGGAGGAGGCCAAGAGGCTTGGCGGCGAGATCAAGGTCGGCCTGTTTCCGTTCGCCGCCAATGGCCGCGCGATGACCAAGATGAGTGAGGATGGCTTCGTCCGGGTTGTCGCCCGCGCGGACAACCACCTGGTGCTCGGCATCCAGGCGGTCGGCCAGGGCGTGTCGGAACTGTCGACAGCGTTCGGCCTGGCGCTGGAAATGGGCGCGCGGCTGGAGGATATCGCCGGCACCATCCATGCCCACCCGACACAAGGCGAGGGTTTTCAGGAAGCCGCGCTGAAGGCGCTTGGGCATGCGCTGCATGTTTGAGAGCTGGCCTCACGGCGGATTCGAACCTCGTTCGGTCGAGTTCCTTCGCGCCCCCCTCTGTCCTGCCGGACATCTCCCCCACTTGGGGGGAGATTGGCAGCCTCGCCGTCTCGCCCTACTTTAGGCGTTGGAGATTGGCGAAAGCGGAGATGCCGGCCAATCTCCCCCCGAGTGGGGGAGATGCCCGGTAGGGCAGAGGGGGGCGCGAAGGATCGCGGCGCCCCTGCGTAGCTCACCCCGCCAGCCGGCTAACCATCTCGTGCTGCGCGTAGGCGCGGCCGAAGCGGTTGGCGAGGAAGGCGTCGAGCGCGATGTCTTCCTGCTTGACAAAACCCTTCGCCGGCAAGGTGCCGTCGGCCAACATGTCGAGCACCGCGCAGATGGCGGAAGCGGTGGTGATCTGGATGGCGCTGCGCACCTTATCGCCGACGCGCCTGGCGTAGATCTTGTTGGCGTAGGTTTCCTGCAGCAGGCGGCCGTTCTTGCGGCCGCTGACGGTGACGAAGACGATGACCACGTCCTGCAGCGTCGCCGGCAGGGCGCTCTCAAAAATGTCCTTCAGCACGTCGCGGCGGTGGCGCAGGCCGAGATCGTTGAGCAGCGCCTTCATGATCGCGGCGTGGCCGGGGTAGCGGATGGTGCGATAGTTCAGCGTGCGCACCTTGCCCTTCAGCGTTTCGGCCAGTGTGCCGAGCCCGCCCGAGGTGTTGAACGCCTCGTAGGTGACGCCGTCGAGCGAGAATTCCTCGCGCTCCTCCAGCGGCGGCACCTCGATCAGCTCGCCTTCGACGATCGCCTCGCAAGGCTCGCAATATTCGTTGATGACGCCGTCCGTGCTCCAGGTCAAATTGTAGTTCAGCGCATTCGACGGGTATTGCGGCAGCGCGCCGACCCGCATGCGCACGCTTTCCAGCGTGTCGAAGCGGCTGGCGAGATCATTGGCGACGATCGAGATGAAGCCCGGCGCCAGCCCGCATTGCGGGATGAAGGCGCTGTTGGCGGTACGCGCCAATTGCTTGACGCGCCGGGTCGCGACGACGTCCTCGGTCAGGTCGAGATAATGCACGCCGGCGCTGGCCGCTGCTTCGGCGATGCGCGTGGTCAGGTGGAAGGGCGCGGCGCTGAGCACCGCGAACTTGCCGGCCAGGGCCGCTTCGAGCATGCCGGCGGCTTCGATGTCGAGTTCCAGCGTCTCGACCGTGGCAGGAAGTTCGGTCGCGCCGAGCTGTTCGGCCGAGCGGTCGACGAGGGTGATGTGATAGTCGCCGGTGGAAGCCAGCATCTCGGCGATGGTCGAGCCGATCTTGCCGGCGCCAACAATTATGATGTTCTTCATGACAGTTCCCTCGCCTTGCCTTTCACGGAGCGGATAGAATCGCAGCTTGCCTGTCGAAAGGAAGCGTGGAATTGTTCGAAACGAAGTGTCAAATTGAACAGTATGCCGATGAGATTCGTCGAAAGTGCTTAGCAACGCCGAACAAGCCCTGCTCTCCCTGCTGCGCGCGAATGCGCGCGCCTCGACGGCCGAGCTGGCGCGGCGGCTCGGCGTGTCGCGGACAACGGTGCAAAGCCGCATCGAGCGGCTGGAACAGCGCGGCATCATCACCGGCTATGGCGTCAGGCTTTCGCCGGACTACGAACAGGGACTGGTGCGGGCGCATGTCCTGCTCACCGTCACGCCCAAGCTTGCCGACAAGGTGGTGCGCAGCCTGCAGGCGCTGCCGCCGGTGCGGACGCTGCATTCGGTGAGCGGCAATTTCGACATGATCGTCATCGTCGACGCGCCCTCGATCAAGGACCTCGACACGCTTCTCGATGAGATTGGGGCGATGGACGGGGTCGAGCGAACATCGTCGTCGATCATCCTGTCGACCCGGATTGATCGGTGAGCGCTGCCCGCGCTGGCGCGGCTTCCCTCCTTCCACAATGCTGCTGCCGGGCAGAACCTTCTGGGGCGTCGGCGGGACAGCGCCCCTCTGTCCTGCCGGACATCTCCCCCACTTGGGGGGAGATTGGCAGTTTCGGCGCTTCGCTATCCTCTGCGAGGTGCCTGTAATAAAGCAACATGAAGTCCGAAAAATGTTGCTTTCCAACATGGCCTGTATGAGAATTGCGCGAACAGGCCGGTTGAATGAGAACAGACAGGAGCCGGACGCCGATGCAATTTGATCTCCTGCTGAAGGGCGGCCGCCTCATCGACCCGGGGTCCGGCCTCGACGCGCGCCGCGATCTGGCCATCGCCAGCGGCCGCATCGCCGCGATCGATTCCGACATTCCCTTCGAGCGGGCCGCGCGCGTCATCGATGCGACGGGGTCCATCGTCGCGCCCGGCCTCATCGACCTGCACAGCCACGTCTATTGGGGCGGCACCTCGCTCGGCGTCGATGCCGACCGGCTCGCTGCAAAAAGCGGCACCACAACCTTCATCGACGCCGGAAGTGCCGGCGCCGGCAACTTCCTCGGCTTTCGCCGCCACGTCATCGAGCGCTCGAAGGTCCGCATCCTGGCCTACCTCAACATTTCCTTTGCCGGCATTTTCGGCTTCTCGCAGACCGTTTCGGTCGGCGAGTGCAGCGATCTGCGGCTCTGTGAACCGCGCGAGACGGTGGCGGCGGCGCGCGAGCACGCGGACGTGGTCGTCGGCGTCAAGGTGCGCTCGGGCCGCCATGCCGGCGGCAGCAGCGGCATCGCGCCGGTCGACCTGGCGCTCGAAGCGGCCGACCAGGCCGGCCTGCCGCTGATGGCGCATATCGACGAGCCGCCGCCGGGCCGCTCGGAAGTGCTGCCGCGGCTGCGCAAGGGCGATATCCTCACCCACTGCTTCCGGCCGTTTCCCAACGCGCCGATCTTCGCCTCCGGGGCCGTGCGGCCCGACATGCGGCTGGCGCGCGAGCGCGGCGTCATCTTCGACATCGGCCACGGCATGGGCTCGTTCGATTTCGCGGTCGCCAAGGCGATGCTCAGCGAAGGGCTAGCGCCTGACGTGATCAGCAGCGACGTGCATCTCTACTGCGTCGACGGTCCGGCCTTCGACATCCTGGTCTGCATGTCGAAACTGCTGGCGCTCGGCATGCCGCTGGTCGAGGTTCTGCGCGCGGCGACACAACGGCCGGCCGAGGCGATCGCAAGGCCCGAGCTTGGCACGCTTAAGGTCGGCGCCGTCGGCGACATCGCGGTGCTGCGGCTGCGTCCGGGCAGTTTTACTTTCGTCGACGCGGTCGGCGCCTCGCTGATCGCCGAGCAGAGGCTGGTATCGGACGGCATCGTGATTGGCGGCACCTGGTGGCCGAACGAGGCGGCTAACGATCTTGGCGATACCGAGCGCTTCGAAGCGCATGCGCATGAGACGCATGTCGATGTGGTGGCCAGGCATTTCGGGCATCGGCTCGATTGATGACGCTGCCAATCTCCCCCCTTGTGGGGAGATGCCCGGCAGGGCAGAGGGGGGCGCGAAGGATCGCCAACCTCGTAAATATTGCGACCAACCAAGAACCGGTCCGAGCGCGCAAAGCACCGATTGAGAGGTCGGCGGGACAGCGCCCCCCTCTGTCCTGCCGGACATCTCCCCCACAAGGGGGGAGATCGGCCGTCATCCCGGCCTTCGCAAATCTTAAGCGCCCGGCGCCCCGTAAACCGGCGTCGCCGTCCCTTCCATCCGCGCCTTGATCTGCAGCGCCACATATTTCGAATAGAAACGCGACAGCGCCAGATTGCCGCCGTGGAACCACAGCGCTTCCTGCGCTGTCGGCTTCCACATGTTGCGCAATTCGCCTTGCCATGGTCCCGGGTCACCCCTGGTGCCAGAGCCGAGTCCCCAGCACGGCCCGACCTTGTCGGCGACCTCGCGCGAGACGATCGCCGCCACGGTCTCGTTCATCGACTGATAGCCGGTGCAGGAGATGATCGCATCGGCCGCCAATTCGCTGCCGTCGTCGAACAGGATTCCGGTCGGCGTCAGCGACTTGATCTCGACACCGCTGCGGATGCCGATCTCGCCGTCGATGATCAGATCGGAAGCGCCGACGTCGATATAGTAGCCCGATCCGGTGCGGTAGGCCTTCATCAGCAGCCCGGTCTCGTCGTCGCCGAAATCGATGGCGAAGCCGGCGCCGCGCAGGCGGTCGTAGAAGGCCGCGTCGCGTGCCTTGATGATGTCGTAGAGCGCCCGCTGGCTTTGCGGCAGCAGCGCGAACGGCGTCGAGGCGACGATCATGTCGGCTTTTTCGGTGGTGATGCCGCGGGCCAGCGCCTTTTCCGAAAAAATCTCGAAGCCGACCTCCATCAGCGTGTCTGATTTGACGACCGTCGTCGGCGCGCGCTGGATCATGGTCACCGCAACGCCGCTCTCCCAGAGGTCGACGGCGATATCGTGCCCCGAACTCGCTGCGCCGATGACCGCGACGCGTCTGCCGCGGAATTTCTCGCCGCCAAAATACTGGCTGGAATGCAGGATCTCGCCCTGGAACGCCGCGGCGCCCGGCAGGTCGATCTGCCGCGGCGGGCCATAGGCGCCGGTTGCGAAGACGATGTGCTTTGGCATCAGCGTGATGCGCTCGCCGGCGCGATCGACCTCGACCGTCCAGATTTTTTCCGCCGCGTCATAGGACGCGCTGACGCATTTTGTGGAGGTCCAGTAATTGAGCTCCATGACGCGCGTGTACATTTCCAGCCAGTCGCCCATCTTGTCCTTGGGCGTGAACACCGGCCAGTTTTCCGGAAACGGGATGTAGGGCAGATGGTCGTACCAGACCGGATCATGCAGCACGAGCGAGCGATAGCGGTTGCGCCAGGAATCGCCGGCCTGCGCATTCTTCTCGATGACGATGGTCGGCACGCCGAGCTGCCGCAGCCGTGCGCCCAGCATGATGCCGCCCTGGCCGCCGCCGATGACCAGGCAATAGGGCTGCTCAAGGGCGCCGAGATCACGCGCCTCGCGCGCCCTCGCCTCGGCCCAGGTCTCGCGGTCCGGATCGGCCTGGTGGCGGACGCCCAGCGGCCGCGCCGGTCCCTTGCGCTCCTCAGAACCCTTGAGGTCGCTCATCGCGGTGAACAGCGTCCGGCATCGGCCGTCCTGCAGGCGCATGATGCCTTGGCCCCACGCCGATGACGTCTCGAAGCTGAACCAGGCCTCGATGACGCCTTCGTCCGCGCTTGCCTCGCCAGTGAGCTGCCAGGCAGACGGCTTTGTCACCGCCAGAGTGGCATCCAGCATGTCGCGGATCGCCGCGCGGCCTTCCATCGTCTTGACGTTCCAGGTGAAGGTCAGCAGGTCGCGCCAGTAGCAGTCCTCGACGAACAGATTGGTCGCGGCCTCGGTGTCGCCCGCCTCGAGGGCGCGGGAGAGCGAGGAAAGCCAGCTGGCCGCCTGTTTTGAGGGTGCCATGTCGAGCATTTTTTTCTCCTTCGAGGGGCAGCGCAAACGGCCCATAAACCAGGCCTCAATCTCCCAGCGGCTCCATCTCCTTGCCCGTCCTGTGGATCTGGGCGTTGTATTTGATGCGGCGGACCGTTTCGCGGGCCGAGCCGTCGAGCTTGTAGGCGGCCGCCACCGCCATCAGGTCGATTGCGGCCAGAAAGGCGAAGCGCGAGGCGGTCGGCTTCAGTGTGTCGGGATATTCGGGCACCGCCACCGTCAGCCTGACGTCGCAGGCGCGGGCAAGCTCGGTGTCGGGCGCGGTCACGCCGATCGCGCTGGCGCGGTAATGCTTGGCGAGTTCGACGGCCTCGATCACTTCGCGGGTGCGTCCGGTCGCCGAAATGGCGATCACCAGGTCGCCGGGCTTCAGGGTCGAGGCGGTCATCCGCATCAGATAGGGGTCGCACTGGGCGCTGACGGTGATGCCGTAGCGGAACAGCCGGTACTGGGTCTCCTGCGCCAGCGCCGAAGAGCTGCCGCCGAGGCCGAACACCGTGACCTGGCGCGCCTTGGCGATGAGCTCGGCGGCTTTCACCAGCTGTGCCGGATCAAGCTGCCGTTCGGCTTCCTGCAGCGCCCGGCGGGCCTCGCCGAACACGGCATTCCAGAACGGCATGCCATTGTCGCTGCTCACCGGCGGCGGCTTGCTCAGATAGAGCGCGCCGACGACCAGGCTCTGCGCCAGCTTCAGCTTGAAATCGCGCACCCCCTCGCAGCCGATGGCGCGGCAGAACCGAGTCACCGTCGGTTCGCTGACCTGGGCGCGCTGGGCGAGCACGGCATTGGAGGCATCGACCGCGAACCTGACGTCGTCGAGCACGACATCGGCGACGCGCCGCTCCGCCGGGCGCAGTTCACCGTAAGAGTCCTTGACCAGCGAAATGATGTCGGGGATGCGCCTTACATGATCGCGTCCATCGGCTTCGTCGCGCGAGGTCGGCCGTCCCTGGCCGTCAGCTTCGGTCATGACTTATACCTGCCGTTCGTGGAACTCGACCATGTTTGCGCATCGCTTGCCAGCTCGCCGAAGTATGTAGGAAAGCAACAAGCTTTTCAAGAAATAGAAAAGCTAATTCAAACAACGATGTAGTCGTGGTGCAAACGATCCCGATGACTGCAGCCGAGGTCGCCGCTTGACGGCAAAGTCGGAGAGTTACAGGCGGCGGTGCAATGCCGTGGAAGAAACCGCTGGCTGAGCAGACGCCATCGGCGAGGCTGCCGATCTCCCCCCTTGCGGGGGAGATGCCCGGCAGGGCAGAGGGGGGTGCTGTCCCTCCAAAATCTCAAGACTTTGGTGTTCCTCGCCCAGCGTGAAGGGAGAGGTGGGCGAGGAACCCAACCTGGAATAGAGCTGCGATCCTTCCCGCCCCCTCTGTCCTGCCCTCCCTTTGCCAAAATTTGGCATCTCCCCCGCAAGGGGGGATTGGATGGCGCTTCCGCTTTCGCCAACCACTAACGCTGGACGCAGGCGGACAAGGCGGCAGCGCAAAGCTGGAGTGACGACCCTGGCTGTCAGCCCGTGCGTCGGTGCTGATCCGAACCGCTATCCAGCCACGCTATGTCGTCGGGCGAAAGCGCAATGTCGAGCGCCTGCAGGCTGTCCTCCAACTCGTCGAGCGTGCGTGGTCCGATCAGCGGAACGGACGGGAACGGCTGGGCCAGGACGTAGGCGAGCGCAACATGGATCGGGCTTTTGCCCAGCCTGTTGGCGAGCTCGATCGCCCGGTCGCGACGGCCGAAATTCTTCTCGGAGTACCAGACACGGACCAGCTCTTCATTGTCACGCTGGTCGCGCCCGGCGCGGCCGGTGAAAAAACCCCGGCCCTGGCTCGACCAGGCGAAGTTGGGCATCTGCCGGGCGGTCAGCCAGGCCTTCCATTCATCGCTGGACGAGGTGACGCAACCCGGCCAGATCGGCACCAGCATCTCGGCCAGCGAAAAATTGTTCGAAAGCGCGCCGGGCTTCTGTTTGCCGGTCCGCTCGGCATAGGCAATCGCCTCGTCCATGCGTTCCCTCGTCCAGTTCGAGCCGCCGAACGGACCGCGGATGCGGCCGGCCCTGACCTCTTGATCCATCGCGTCGACGAATTCGTCGACCGGCACGTCGGGATCGTCGCGGTGCATGAAGTAGACATCGACATGATCGGTCTGCAGCCGGTCGAGCGACTGGGTGAGCTGCTTGCCGATTACATCGGGATAGCAGAGCGGGGTGTGCGCGCCCTTGCCGATGACCACCGAGTGCTCACGCACGCCGCGGTTCTTCAGCCATTGGCCGAGCAGCGTTTCGGTGTAGCCGCTGCCATAGATGAAGGCCGTGTCGAAGACGTTGCCGCCGGCTTCGAAATAGGCATCGAGCAGGATCATGCCCGAGGAGAAGGTGCGAAAATCCTCGAAGCCGAGCGCCAGGCACGAGGCCGGCCGCGGCAGGCCCGGAATTTCGCGCTTGCGGATGGTCGTGCCGGAGCGCAGCCGCCGGCCGGAGATGGTGTTGACGCGTTTTTCGGGCTTCTCGATTTCGTATTCGAGGCCGATGGCGGCACGCCATTTGTCGAGCACGCGCAGATTGCCGAGACTGTCGGCCCAGCCCATGCCCGGCCAGGCAAACTCCTGCTTTCCGGCCAGGATCGCCTCGCCGGCGGCGTCGACCTCGAAGGCGTAGAGCCAGCGGTCTTCCCTGACCTCGATGACCTCCTCACCGTCCGGACGAATGATGCGGATCTCGCCGGTGCCGCCTTCCCTGCCGCTCGCATACCAGAAATCCGCGACCTCGATGCGACCCCTGGTGCCAAGGATGCGCAGGACATTGTCCTGGGCCAGCGAAATGCCGCAGGAGACTTCGGCGACGATGCCGCTGGGAAAATGCAGCAGCGCCGAAGCCCATTCGTCGACGCCGGACTGGCCGAGATGCGCAGCACCCGCGACCTTGTCCGGCTCGGCGAAAGGCTTTCCCAACGCGGCCCCGGCAATCAGCCGCGCCATCGAAACGGGGTAGCCGCCGACGTCGAGAATGCCGCCGCCTGCCAGATCGTTGGCATAAAGCCGGTGCTCCGGCATGAAGCCAGGCATGGCGAAGCCGAAGCTCGATTTCACCATGCGCACCTCGCCGATCGTGCCGGACCTGACGAGGTCGACCAGCTTTGCCGTCTGCGGATGCAGCCGGTACATGAAGGCTTCGCCGAGAAAGGTGCCGGCCTTGCGCGCCGCATGGATCATCGCGTCGGCCTCGAATGCGGTCAGCCCCATCGGCTTTTCGCAAAGCACATGCTTTCCGGCCTCGGCCGCCCTGATCGCCCATTCGGCGTGGCTGGGGTGCGGCGTCGAAATGTAGATCGCATCGACGTCCGGATCGGTGAGCAGAGCCTCGTAGCCGTCGAGGATGCGGGCGCCGGGGAAGTTTTCATTAAGGCCTGATTTGCCGGGATTGCGCGCACCAATGGCGACCAATGTGCCGGTGCGCGAATGGGCGACGCCGCCGGCAAAGGCCTTGGCGATGGTGCCGGGCCCGAGAATGCCCCAGCGGATCTTTCGTGGTTCGGACGTCATTTTTTTAGATCTCCTTGGGGTCGCCTCGGCGTCGCGAGTTGGTGAAAGAAAAATTTCGTGTCTTGGTTTGCATGTCGTTGTGCCAAACCGCTGCGCACCCTCGGTTCCCGACCGAGGGCATGCTTTTTGGCGCTAGCGAATGCGAGCACCTGACTTGTCGAAGAGAAGCGACCGGCCGGCCTTGATCGACACCACCATGTGGTCGCCAGTCGCCCGCTGCCGCGATGCCTCGCGCTCGATGATCAGTTCCTCTGGTCCGGCATTGGCATAGATGTAGCTCACGGATCCGAGATGTTCGGCGACGTCGGCCTTGACGGCGATGTCGCAATCGCCTTCGCCGGCCTCGAAGAAATGCTCCGGCCGCACGCCGAGCACGACCTCGGCGCCGACCGCAGGCGGGGCGCCCGACAGCGATTTCCGCAACCGAGCGCCGCCATGGTTGGCGAGTTCGACGACAGTTGCACTACCGTCGTTGCCGACCACTTGTGCGGCCAAAAAATTCATCTTCGGCGAGCCGACGAAACCGGCGACAAAGCGGTTGGCCGGGTCGTCATAGAGATCGAGCGGTGCGCCGATCTGCTCGATATTGCCGGCGTTGAGCACGACGATCCTGTCGGCCAGCGTCATCGCTTCGGTCTGGTCGTGCGTCACATAGATCATGGTGACGCCGAGCTCCTTGTGCAGGCGCGAGATCTCGACCCGCATCTGCACCCTGAGCTCGGCGTCGAGATTGCTCAGCGGCTCGTCGAACAGGAACACCTGCGGCTCACGCACGATGGCGCGGCCGATGGCGACGCGCTGGCGCTGGCCGCCCGACAATTGCCGCGGGCGCCGCTTCATCAACTCGGCGATGCGCAGGATTTCGGCGGCCCGCTTCACCCGCCGCTCAGTGTCGGCTTTCGGGTTGCCGTTCATCCTGAGCCCGAAGCTCAGATTCTGCTCCACGCTCATATGCGGATAGAGCGCGTAGGACTGGAACACCATGGCGATGCCGCGATCGGCCGGCTCGACATCGTTCACTACCTTGCCGCCGATGGCGATCTCGCCGCCGCTGATGTCCTCGAGCCCGGCGATCATCCTGAGCAGCGTGGACTTGCCGCAGCCGGAGGGGCCGACGAAGACGACGAATTCGCCGTCCTCGACGTCGATATCAGCGCCGTGAACGATCTCGAAGACGCCGAAGCGCTTGACGACATTTTTGAGTGTGACCGCTGCCATGCTGATCCTATTTGATGGCGCCGGCGGCAATGCCGGCGACGAAATGGCGCTGCAAGAGCACGAACACGACGAGCATCGGCACGGTGAGCATCACGGCGCCCGCCATGATGCCGCCCCACGACACTTTGGTGAGGCCGATCAGCGTGCCGAGCGCCACCGGCGCCGTCATCGCGCCGGGTTTGGAATTGATCAGCAGCGGCCAGAGATAATTGTTCCAGGAGGCAAGGAACAGGATGATGGCGAGCGCCGCCAGCATCGGCCGCGCCAGCGGCAGCGCGACGAACAGGAAGATTCGCCATTCCTTGACCCCCTCGACCCGAGCGGCGTCGAACAGATCGCCCGGCATCATCGAGAAGCTCTGCCGCATGAACAGCACGCCGAGCGAATTGAAGAGCGGCGGCACGATCAGCGCCACCCAGGTGTTGGCGAGCTTGAAGTCGCGCGCCACCATGATGAATTGCGGGATCAGCACGACAGCATAGGGAAGCGTGATGGTGCCGAGGATGATGGCGACGACGACGCCCTTGCCGAAGAACTGGTAGCGCGCCAGCGCCCAGCCGGCCATCGAGGTGAGCAGCACCGACAAGAACGTGTAGGTCACTGCCACCGAGACCGAGATGCCGATGGCGCCGATGAAATTGGTGTCGCGCTGCAGATTGTTGACATTGTCGAGGAAGCTGCCGTGCGGCAAAAGCTCGATGCTGGGGCTGAAAATGCCTCTGTCGGGCATGGTCGAGAAGATCACCATCATCCACAGCGGAAACAGCCAGATCAGCGCCAGCGGCGTCAGGAACAGATGCAGCGCGATGCTGCGTCCCAATCTGGATGAAGACCGGCTGGAGGAGGAACGGCTCGAAGAGGAACGTGAGCTCATTTCGGCTCCCTCGTCAGCCACAGTTGCACCAGCGAGATGGCGATCGCCAGCCCGGCCATGGTGTAGGCAATGGCCGAGGCGTAGCCGAAATTGAGCGACCTGAAACCCTGGCGGTAAAGCAGCAGCCCGAGCGTTTCGGTGCCGCCGCCCGGCCCGCCGCGCTCGGTGATCAGGAACGGTTCGGTAAACAGCTGCATGGTGCCGATGATCGACAGCACGGCGCAGAACACGATGATCGGCTTGAGCAGCGGCAGGGTGATGTAGAAGAACTGCTTGAGCTTGCTGACGCGGTCCAGCGTCGCCGCCTCGTAGACATCCTGGGGGATGGACTGCAGGCCGGCGAGCAGGATGATGGCGTTGTAGCCGGCCCAGCGCCAGGTCACCGCGATCATGATCACCGCCATCGCCGGGGTGACGTTGGAAAACCAGTCGATACGCGGCAGGCCGACGCTGTTGAGCAGCTTGTTGATGATGCCGTAGTCGAGATTGAACATCAGCCGGAACACCGCCGAATAGGCGACTTCGCCGACCACGACCGGAGCGAAGAAGGCGAAGCGGAACAGGCCACGGGCCTTGAGCAGCGGCGAATTGAGCAGCACGGCCATGACGATCGCCAAGGTGATCATCACCGGCACCTGGATGACGAGGATGAGCAAAGTGTTCTTCAAGGCGTTGAAAAAGGCCGGGTCGCCGATAAGCCGGCCCCAGTTGAAGGTCGGCGCGAACCGCCACGGCACGGTGCGCGTCGCCTGGAAGGAGATCAGGAACGAACTGATGATCGGCCACAGCCAGAAGATCGAGAAGATCAGCAGATAGGGCGCGAGGAAGCGGTACGCCGTGGCGTTCTGATAGCGCATTCTTTCTCCTTCCTGTCTCGCGCTGGAACGCGGGGTTAATGATGCGGCTGCAAACGGCGGTTCATGAACTTCTGGTGAGGACCAATTTGTCGAAAATCAGCGCTGCCCCTCATCGCCCTTCCTGCAACGCTGGTGATTGGCGAAACCATCGATGACAGCGCCCCTCTCCCCGTCACTATACGGGGAGAGGATGCCGGCAGGCAGGTGAGGGGCAGCGAAACGGTCACAGGAAGGGGGTCGAATTCGAACCCGCCCTCACCCCTCTTCGGCCGAACTCCATTTCACTCTTCGACCGGCAGGCCGGTCGCCGAGGCGATCTGGCTTGCGGCATCGTCGAGCGCCGCCTTGGCGTCGGGATAGCCGCCGCCGAGATATTTGGTCTGCACCGCGCGGACGATGATTTCCGCGTCGCTCTGGAACGGCGTGCCGCGGCTGGGGGCGACTTTCGGCAAGGTGCCAAGAATGTCCTTCCACACCGGCTGGCCGCCCCAATAGGGCTGGCCTTCGGAGACATAGGGGTCGTCGAGCGCCGAGATCAGCGACGGCACCAGGCCAAACCCTTTCAGCATCGCTATCTGGCCCTCATTGGTCGCAAGCGAGTATTTCAGGTAGGCGTAGGCCGCTTCCTTGTTGTTGGACGCCGAGGTGATGGCGAGCGAGGAGCCGCCGAGATTGGCGGCGCGCGGGCCGTCGGCAGTGAGGCTCGGCATCAGGTAGACGCCCCATTTGCCGCTGCCGTCGGGCGACTCGGTGCGTATGGTGCCCTCGTACCAGCCGCCATACATCTGGCTGGCGACCTTGTCGGCGGTATTGTTGGTGATCTTGGTGCCCCAGTCGGCCGAGGTGATGATGCCGGCGTCATTCATCTCCTTGATCTTGGTCATCGACGCCACACAGGCCGGCTGATTGACGGTGATCGACTGCCCGTCGGCGGCGAAATAGGCGCAGCCCTGCTCGTTGGCGATCATGCGGAAGAATTCGGAGTCGCCGTTGAAATCGGCATTGGTCATCTTCACACCAGGATTGGCCTCCTGGATCTTCCTGCCGGCGGCAATGAAATCGTCCCAGGTCTTGATCGAGGTTGGATCGACGCCGGCCTTCTCGTAGAAGTCGCGGCGGTAGAACATCGCCACCGGGCCTGAATCCCACGGCATCGCATAGGCCTTGTCTTCCACTTCGAGCTCGGTGCGCTTGAAGTCGGGGAATTTTGCCTGGTCTTCGGCTGTATAGCCGAGCGTGTGGAGGTCGACGAAGCAGTCCGGGAACTGGCTCCAGTAGTTCTCGGCCTCGCCGTTCTCGATCGTCACGATATCCGGCAGCCCCTCGCCGCCGGCGGCGCAGCCGGCGATCGACTTGTCGTAGGTCGGGTTGTTGCCGAGATCCTGGACCGTGACCTTGATATCGGGGAATTGCTTGTTGAAACCTTCTATGGTGGCCTTCAGCGACGAAGCGGCGACGTTCCAGCTCCAGATCGTGATTTCGCCGGATTGCGCAAAGGCCGGGGCAGAGCCCAGGGCAAGCGCGAGCGCGGCGCAGGTCAGTATGGTGCGCATTGAAATCCTCCCATTTCATTTGCTCTCTCATCGCGAGCGTGCCTAGACTAGGCGCTGGCGAAGGCTTGTCCGCGACAAAGGGAATAAAGAATGGGCGGAAAGTAAGATGCCGGAACGGCCGTTTTATCAGCCCGGCGCCAGCAGCGTGGAGGGTCTGCCGCTGCTGCTGCAGATGTTTCACACCCAGCCGCTGGTGATGCTCAAGCCGCATTGGCATGCCCAGGTCGAGGTGAATTTCATCGTTCGCGGCGCCGTGCACTACCGCATGGATGAGCACGAGATCTCGCTTTCGGCCGGCGACATGTGCCTGTTCTGGGGCGGCCTGCCGCACCAGATGGACGATGCGTCGGACGACGCCGTCTATGCCGGCGCGCATCTGCCGCTGGTGCACTTCTTCCGGCTGCACCTGCCCGCCGACGTCCGCAACCGGCTGATGACCGGCGCGACATTGGTGACCAATGCCACCGACCGGTCCGACAGCGACAATTTCGAGCGCTGGAACCGCTATGTCCGCTCGGGCGATCCAGGCAAGGCCGAGCACGCCGTCAACGAACTCTTGCTGCGGCTGGAGCGGGTGCGCTTCGAACCTTACCGGCTGGTACCCGAAACGCCGATCGAGCAGGAAGCAGGCAGCCCCTTCGATCAGCAATCGCTGCGCAATGTCGGGCGCATGTGCGACTTCATCGCCGAGAATTTCCTCTACGACGTCGATTGCGTCGACATCGCGGCGGCGGCCGACATCCATCCCAAATACGCGATGAGCATTTTCAAGAAGTCGACCGGCATGACGCTCAACGAATATGTCAATTTGTTGCGGCTCAGCTACGCGCAGGCGCTGCTGATGCACCAGGACGCCAACGTGCTGCGCGTCGCCATGGACTCCGGCTTCGGCTCGCTCAGCGCCTTCAACAAGTCGTTCCGCAAGCTGGCCGGCATGTCGCCGTCGGATTTTCGCAGAGGCGCGGGCGTCCGATAGTCGATGCGCAGGGCATAGCGGTCGATGCCGGCGCGCGCTCGATCAGGAACGTCGCTTGTATTGTAATTTGCACTACGGTCAGCCATCTTTTCTGGCAGGAGATGCACATGGCCACCAGCGCCAGTTGAGCGCCCACGGAAAAACGCACCACCGGCCCGAGGCCGGTGGTGCTCTCCGGATCAGTCTGTAGGGGCAGGACCGTCCAGGGATCCCTTAGGATCTGGCTCAAATGTCGGCTTTTCCTTGATCCGGGGCATCGGCCGAACAGATGAAGGAGCCCGCCAGCTGGGCAAGAATCTCGATGGTACGTGCGCCGCCGCGCAGCGCACGATTTGCAATTCTATTCGGCAGCGTCGGGAATTTCGGAGGTGTCGTCGGAAGACTCTACCGGATCATCCGCGGCCGTTCTTGCCAGGAACTTGTCCAAGGCGGCCTGCAAGGACAGGGTGGCCTGCGGCGAGGCCGGCGTCGTCGAAACGACAGCCATTGCATGAGCAATTCCCCGAGCGGACTTATCCCTGGCCGCCGCAGACGTTGCGGCTCCGTGTCCCTGCGATCCAGCCGCGGCCGAGTTGCCGCCGTTGCCGTTGCTTGCGCCGTTACCCTTACCGCCGCCATTGCCGCCGGGTCCGGCGAGGCCTGGAGACGCGACAAGGGCGAGAGCGGCGACCGCTGCGAACAGACTGGTTCGAGTTTTCATAATTCCTCCTTCGAGCCGCCCTCCCGCCAGGATGATTCCGGACTATGATATGAGGACTCTCTAATATGATAGTCCACTACTTAGCCAGTTTGGTTTAAATACACCTGTCCGCAAGGGACCTTGGTCCAAAATTGAAAAGCAAAAGTCCTAACTCTATTGGGGGTATTCCGAGCGGCGAACAAAGCGCCTGCAGGCCACAACGCAGCCGGCAAGCGATAAGCTCGCTCCGTCTGCTGGGTGATGCCGTCCAGCCCAAAAAACGAAAAAGCCGCGGCGAACCGCGGCTTTTCAATGCTTGATTCCCCTTGGGAAACTGGAGCTGGTGAAGCGATTCGAACGCTCGACCCCAACCTTGGTTAGGCTATGGTTTGGCGGAATCCGGAAATAACGGCGCTGCTGCGATATAAAGAGGTTACAAGCGCTCGCCTTGCTTCTGACGAACCCGTCACCCAGCCCACTGTGGCGCGGTTTGGCGAGAATGGAAGCGAAAGCCTCTAGCCGCCCATCCAAGGCATCTCGATCGCCCCGAACGACACAACGATTCCGAGGGCTATTAGCGCAATGCCCAAAGCACCTTCGAAGCGGCGGCCACGCTGCATCAGCTTCTCGACGAAGACGACCAGCGTCAAAAGCAGCATCCAGGCGACGCTCATGACGCCCGCCGCGACCAGCACGGCAAACAGCGCCCAGCAGCAGCCGAAGCAATAGAGCCCGTGGCGCAGCCCCATCTCGAGCGCGCCAACCCGCCCGTCGCGCCAGTGCTGCGCAACGAAAGCGAGCGGCGAACGGCAATGGCTGAGGCAAATGTGCTTGAGGGTCGTGAATTGGTAGAGTCCGGCGACGCCAAGCGTGACACCGAGCGCGAGCGGCGCCCATTTCGAACGCTGAGGCGGGTCGAGGCTCGTCGCAAACTCGCTGCCGAACTGGACCAGGACATACACGAGAAGGCCCGCCGCCGCCCAGACGAGCATATAGCCCGCGACGAACATCCATGTCGGGACGGCCACGTGCTGTTCGCGCCTAGCCTGCGCCGCCGCGAACATAAAGATCATGGGCGCCGCGGCCGGCAGCATCATAGCCGCCATCATCACAGTCCATACAGCGAGAAAGGCGGCGGCGCCGGCGAGTGACCAGCCGTCGGCGGCAATTCCGGCCATCGCCATGCCGGCCATGCCTTCCATACCCTCCATCCCGCCGCGCACCGCAATGCCCATCGGCATATCCATGCTGAAGGTCTGGTAGAGGGTGAGCGCCCACGCCGCTGCTGTCAGCACGACGAGCGATGCGAGAAGGCCGAGCGGCATGCCACGCAAATTCCAGAGCCGCCACGATTTCCTGGAGAACGCGTCAGGCATCGGCACGCCTAATTCGGGCCGGTCCAGTCGAACGGAATGTGCTTGCTCGAGCGGGCCGTGCCCGTCCAGTCGAGCCCGAAGCCTTTGGTGCTCACCTCGACAGAACGCCCCCAGGTGGCAACCTGGCCCGGGCCGACCTCCGAGCCCGGCGGGTTGATCGTCTGCACCCGCTTGCCGGGTGGTGTTGTGGGACCGGAAAGCGCTTCCGCGCGCCCGACGACGAGGCCAGGAATCTCGACCCGCCAGGTGGCGAGGTCGCCCGCCACCTCGAAAGTGATCGGCACGAACTCCATGCCACGCATCTCGCCGATATTGGCGGCAAAGCCCGCCGGCCAGCCGCCGGCCTGGCCGCCGAAGATCGCCTGCAGGGCTTCGCGCTGCCGCTCGTTCGCCTTCTCGTCGAGGTACATGCCCATCACGGCCTTTGCCTCGCCGGCCCACAGATTGCCTTCGAACTCGCCGAGCGCCACCAGCTTCAGTCCGTCGAGCTTCACGTCGCCATACTGACCCTCGCGCACATGCCAGGCGAGCACGCCCTGGCAGTGATTGCCGGTCGGCCGCTGGGCGAACTCACAAGGGCAAGGGATGTCGCAGCTGCAGATGTCGAACCAGTCGCCTGCAAGCCGCCATTGAGGCACTGCATTCATGGCTCTTCCTCCCCGAAATTTAGGGCTAATTATATGTCGAAGGCTGGGCGCACTCCAGTAGTTCGTGCGTCGCTCGCTGATTTCCCCTCCGCTGGTTCCGGAAGCCCGGCCTTGCGATTGCGTGGCACGGTTCTTGCTTCCACAGCTTCAGACATGCCGGGCGCGAAGACCCTGTTCCACATCGATACCGGCGTGTGAGGTTGGGACAATGATGTCGCGTAAGCTTCTGTTCGGCCTTCCCGCAGTGTTCTTGGCCGCCGCCGTGGGGGTAGCCCTCTGGTCGTCCGTCACCTCATGGGAATTTCTGACTGCGACCCAATCCGATTCGGTCTTTTGTTCAAGCGGTCCATCACCCGAGACCGTATCGGCGTCGGCGTCAGCGTCACGGACTTTGCCACCATGTCCGCCGGGCGTCACAAGGTCATAGGGAGCGCCTCGATGGTCGCGAGACTGTGGATGTGGTCGCGTAGAGCATTCCTGAAAGATGCGGCCGCCAGCGGTACGTCCGCGGTCGGCGGAAAAGGCGTCGTAGCGCAGACAAGAATCGGAAACGAACAGTCTCCCGCGGCGGAGTCTTGCGGTTATAGGAATCGGCTAAGAGTGCGCCCAGGGAGAGATTGGGTCATGGAACGTTGGGCTTTGATCACTCGGTTGGCATCAGCCTTTCGCGAATTCGTTGTCCCGCGCTATCGGCCAGAGCTCTACTATATGCGCGGGCCCGGGCCGGCCTCCGCGCGCCGCGAGAACGCGCGCTGAAGGCCGGCCTTCATCCTTCCTGATCTCTTGCAACGTCGCATGGTGCAGCAACCGCGCGCCTAGCGGACCGTGCACTACGTCTTCCGGCTTGGCGCCCAGGCACTCGGCTCGCCCATTTCTGGTCCGGTCGGTCCGGTATGTTTCCTATTCTCCTACTATCTGCGCCACTATCGGTCTTTGACTGCTGTTCGCGCTTAGAATTGGAAAGAGATCGGACCGACCGGACCGTTTTCGAGTCCAAAAAAGACAGCATCCTCGGGCGCGAGCGTACCATCGCATGCCGGATCCGTCTGATGACCAATGGAACCGTGTGGATTAGCAAGAGACTGGGGTTGGTTCTTCCTCTAATTTTGGTCTGAACAACCTGATCGGAGGATCGTCATGACCGCCCCACGTCCGTCCAAGACGCATATCGGAAATCATCGGCTGCATCCTGAAACGTTGATGCTGAGCTACGGCTTCGACCCTCAGCTGTCGGAAGGTGCGGTGAAGCCGCCGGTGTTTCTCACCTCGACCTTCGTGTTCCGATCTGCCGAAGAGGGCCGCGATTTCTTCGATTTCGTATCCGGACGCAAGGAACCGCCGAGCGGAACCGGAGCCGGATTGGTCTATTCTCGCTTCAACCATCCCAACAGCGAAATCGTCGAGGATCGTCTGGCAATCTACGAAGGGGCCGAGGCCTGCATCCTGTTCTCGTCAGGGATGTCGGCCATCGCCACTACCCTGCTTGCCTTCGCCCGTCCGGGTGACGTCATCTTGCATTCGCAACCGCTTTATGGCGGTACTGAAACTTTGCTGGCCAAGACCCTGGCCAATTTTGGCGTCGGCGCTGTGGGTTTCGCCGATGGTGTCGATGAATCAGCCATTCGAGCGGCGGCCGATGAAGGTTGCAGAAATGGCCGCGTATCGGTCATCTTCATCGAAACGCCCTCCAACCCGACCAACTCGTTGGTCGATTTCATGGCTGTCGGCCGTATCGCCGACGAGATCGCCGCCAAACAGGGACAGCGCCCGGTCGTCGTGTGCGACAATACTTTGCTCGGACCGGTTTTTCAGCGTCCGCTTGACCACGGTGTCGACGTTTCCGTCTATTCCCTGACCAAATATGTTGGCGGCCATTCCGATCTGATCGCCGGCGCGGCACTTGGCAGCAGGGCCGTCACCAAATCCATCAAGGCGCTCAGGGGGGCGATCGGCACGCAGCTCGATCCGCACTCGTGCTGGATGCTCGGCCGCTCACTGGAAACGCTGAGCATTCGCATGGAGAAAGCCAACGCCAATGCCCGCATCGTCGCCGAATTCCTGGCCGACCACCCGAAGGTTGCAAGGGTGGCATATCTGCCGTTCCTCGGCGACGACACTCCGGCCGCAGGCGTATTCAGGACGCAATGCACGGGCGCCGGATCGACATTTTCGTTCGACATTCGCGGTGGTCAGGCCGCGGCGTTCGCGTTTCTCAATGCCCTTCAGATATTGAAACTTGCCGTCAGCCTTGGCGGCACGGAATCCCTGGCTAGCCATCCTGCCGCCATGACCCACTCGGGCGTGCCCAAGGACGTTCGGGAACGGATCGGCGTTCTTGAGTCGACAATAAGGCTGTCGATCGGCGTCGAGCACCCCGACGACCTTGTTGCCGATATCACCCAGGCGCTGGCCCTTGCCTGAAAAAATCCCAGTCGGGTGAAATGAAGCGTAAGAGCTTGGAGGCAATGAGGGCTGGACGGCCCCCGTTCTCCTACAAGCCCGTTCGCTCTTGCTTTGGGGACATTTTCAACATCCAGCCTGAGATGTTCGGAAAAACAGCTCGGACGGAATGGTCGAAAATCCAAGCGGAACTTGTCAGACGATGTAGGTCAGAGGACGAGTTGGCGCACAACAAACGAGTAGCGCGCGGTCTTTACGAGTTTGCTTCCGAAAAGCGCATTATGAGCCGCAAACAGGAATTCTTTCCGCTAGCCATGGGTCTTGGACGGAAAGTCACATTTTGGCTTCCGATGGTTGTAGCGATTGAAGACCAGCCTCATGCTGTTTTTGTCGAACCCCGCCGTACACGCGGTTTGACAGCCGAGGGCCGACGGTTCGCCTTTTCCATGATGCACGAACGGATAAGAGCTGCGGATGAAGACTTCGCCGGATTAAAGTTGGCTATCGTACGTTTCGGTGATCCGGAAGGCGACAAGCGCGCTGCACGTTTGTTCACTGATGAAGGCGTTGACCTTTATGGCCTCGACGAAACGGAAATCATGGTTTCGTCCACCTACGAGATGTGGCGTCAGGTTTGTGAGGATCGTGAACGTGAGGCCCGTAGCAAGGGAACGGGTATAGGCCCACTAATCTAAACGCCGCTGCGTCGCCTCGCACCCCAGCGACGCCGCGATTTCACGCCCCGTCGAATCCGCGAACTGGTAACTGCGCGGTGACCACGGCCTTTTCGCAGGCTTGAAGTAGCTGCGATTTCAACCGCCCCAAAAAACGAAAAAGCCGCGGCGAACCGCGGCTTTTCGATGCTTGATTCCCTTAGAGGAAACTGGAGCGGGTGAAGCGATTCGAACGCTCGACCCCAACCTTGGCAAGGTTGTGCTCTACCCCTGAGCTACACCCGCTCGCGCGGCTTTTGGGCCGCAAGCCGAGCCTATATGGCTGAAGGGCGCGGCGATTGCAACAGGGAAATCACAGGTTTTTTGGCGGCAGCCGGCGACGTAAACGAGCCTTCCCTGGCGCGGATAGGAACGCAATCGGCAGCCTTGCTGCGCAACGGTCTTGTCTCGGCCGCGTCATTGGCCGTAAACGGCATGATCCAAACCGCGACAACAAGAAAGTCTGACAAGAAACGACATGCCGAAAACCGAAGCCGAGCTTTTCGCCTTTCTCGCCGATCTCGGGATCGAGGTCTCGACCCTGCGCCATCCGCCGCTGTTCACCGTCGCCGATTCGCAGGTGCTGCGCGGGGAAATCGCCGGCGGGCACACCAAGAACCTGTTCCTCAAGGACAGGAAGGACAACTTCTTCCTGGTCAGCGTCGATGAGGAGGCGGTGGTCGATCTCAAGCAGATCCACCAAATCATCGGCGCCGCCGGGCGCGTTTCCTTCGGCAAGCCGGAGATGCTGATGGAGCTTCTCGGCGTCGTTCCGGGGGCGGTCACCGTGTTCGGCTTGATCAACGATACGCAGTTGCGGGTCAAGGTCGTTCTCGACCAGGAGTTGATGCGCCATGCCGTCATCAACGCCCATCCGCTGACCAACGAGGCAACGACATCGATCGCCGCCGCCGACCTGGTCAAATTCGTCGAGGCAACCGGGCATGATGCTGTTATCTTGAAAGTCACGGCATGATCGCCACATGGATGGCGATAAACCGACTTCTGAGTGAGAATTAAGGATGTTGCGCCGGGCTGGCGGCCGGGCGGCGCGACCGAAAGGGCACGAGATGAGCGACAACAATCAATTTGGCGGCCCATTTGGCAGCAATGGCGGACAGTATGCCACCACTGTGCAGTATGGCGGCACTGACGCCACCCCCGCGAAAGTCGCGCCTGGCGACCCGCCTGTCGCTGCCGACGTCATCAAGGAGACGACGACCGCGGCATTTGCCGCCGACGTCATCCAGGAATCGCGCCGTCAGCCGGTGCTGGTCGATTTCTGGGCGCCATGGTGCGGGCCCTGCAAGCAACTGACGCCGCTGCTGGAAAAGGCGGTCACTGCCGCCGGCGGCAAGGTCAAGCTGGTCAAGATGAACATCGACGACCATCCTTCGATCGCCGGACAGCTCGGCATCCAGTCGATACCGGCAGTCATCGCGTTCAAGGATGGCCAGCCGGTCGACGGCTTCATGGGCGCCATTCCCGAGAGCCAGATCGCCGCGTTCATCGAGAAGGTCGGCGGCAAGGGTAATGGTGCGCCGCAGGTGGCCGAGGCGCTTGCCGCGGCCGCGGAGGCGCGCGCCGCCGGCGATGTGCAGACCGCGGCGGATATTTTCGACGCCATCCTGGAACAGGCGCCGGAGACGATCGAGGCGATTGCCGGGCTGGGCGATCTGCTGTTCGAGGCCGGCGATGCCGAAGGCGCCGAAGCCGTGCTGGCGCGGGCGCCGGAGGCCAAGAAGGATGCGCCGGCGCTCGCCGCGGTGCGCGCCAAGATGGCGCTTGCCGCGCAGGCACAAGCACTTGGCAATCCGGCCGAGCTCGAGCGGCGCCTGGCCGAGAATCCCGGGGACCACCAGGCACGGTTCGAGCTTGCCATGATCCAGAACGCCAACGGCGAGCGCATGGCCGCAGCCGACAATCTGCTGGCGATCGTCAAAGCCGATCGCTCGTGGAACGACGACGGCGCCAAGACGCAGTTGCTGCAGTTCTTCGAGGCATGGGGCATGACCGACGAGGCAACGCTGGCGGCGCGGCGCAAATTGTCGTCGCTGCTGTTTTCCTGAGCACGGCACCAAGCTGTTTTTGCGTAACGGTCTTGCGGTCGGCGACGGCTGCGCCAGATTAGGAGGCCTGACCGATCCGTTCTTCGCCTGGTGACGATTTTGGGTCAGGTTGCGAAGCGATGGGCGGGCTTGATGCGCTTCTTGAGGGAGCGAGCGGAGGTTTGAAGTGCAGGCGGGAAACGCGCATTACCGGCTCGATACGGATTTGCCGCCGACGGTGCCGATCTTCCCGCTTGACGGCGCCTTGCTGCTGCCGGGCGGCCGCATGCCGCTCAACATTTTCGAGCCGCGCTATCTTGAGATGGTCGACGAGGCGATCGCCGGATCGCGGCTGATCGGCGTCATACAGCCCAGCCTCGACGGTGCGCGGCGTGCCGACGGCGAGCCGGCGCTTTGCAATGTCGGCTGCGCCGGACGCATCATCGCGCTTTCCGAGAGCGGCGACGGCCGCTACCTGATTTCGCTGCAAGGTGTGTGCCGGTTCCGCATCGTGCAGGAGCTTGCGGTCAAGACGCCCTTCCGCCAGTGCCGGTTTGCGCCCTTTCTCACCGATCTCGACGAAGATCAGGCCGAGGCCGAGATCGACCGGCCGGCGCTGCTCAAGGCATTTCGCGCCTATTTGCAGGCCAACGATCTTGAAGCCGACTGGGAAAGCGTCAGCCGCGCCGAAAACGCCATGCTGGTCAATGCGCTGTCGATGATGGCGCCCTACGGGCCGGCCGAGAAACAGGCGCTGCTCGAAGCGGCGGACCTGAAGACACGCGCCGAAACGCTGATCGCCATCACCGAAATGGCGTTGGCACGCGAAAACGAGGATTTCGGGTCGAGTTTGCAGTAGGTGGGTGGAAAACAGAAGCCAATTGCGGAAGTCGGCGCCGCCCCTCATCGCCTTGCCGGGCACTTCTCCCCGTATAGGGACGGGGAGAAGGGGCTGTCGGCAGCCTTGGCGGGCATTCTGCAACGCGGGTGATTGGCGAAACCATCGATGAGAGTGTCCTCTCCCCGTCACTATACGGGGAGAGGATGCCGGCAGGCAGGTGAGGGGCAGCGTCGAGGCACGAAGACTGAGGACGAACGAGAGGACTGACAAAAATGGTGGATGGGCGTGATGGAAAGAAGGCCAATGTCGACCCCAAGCTGCTGGAATTACTGGCCTGCCCGCTGACCAGGGGTCCGCTTGCCTGGGATCCGGAGCGCAGCGAGCTCATCTCGAGGGTCGCACGGCTTGCCTATCCGGTGCGTGACGGCATCCCGATCATGCTGCCTTCGGAAGCACGCTCGCTCCCCTTCGACGACGGATTGCCGCCGCCGCGGTTGGGCGGGCCGTCTTGAGGCGTGGTGATCCTTCGCGCCCCCCTCTGTCCTGCCGGACATCCGCAAGATTGTGCACGT
>NZ_FTPD01000034.1:340834-346125 GCF_900156895.1 Mesorhizobium prunaredense | reverse complement strand
GGTCTTGAGGCGTGCGGCAGGACAGAGGGGGGCGCTGTCCCGCCGGCATTTCGCAAGATTGTGCACCGTCGCACCATGCCCTATTGAAAATTCCGCCCCTTGGGCATGACCCCTTCTGCCTTCCCCGATAGTGTCGCGATGTCCTGCCGGTCGTTTTGCACGACAGGTACATCGGGCTTCTCCTCCAGAAGCACGGAAAGCCAGGGTGTCAGGTCCTCGACCTTCTCGGCGACGATATGGATGACGTCCGATTCCGACTGCAGTTTGCCGGTGACGCGGACCAGCCGCGCGCCCATGACAATGGGCCGGTAGCGGTTGAAGGTCCTTTCCCAAAAAATGACGTTGGCGACCGCCTGATCGTCTTCCAGCGTCAGGAAAATCGCTTTGGCGTTACCCGGCCGCTGCCGCACCAGGACAAGGCCGGCTACCGAAACGCGCTTGCCGTCCCGAACCTGGCCGAGGCGCGCATTGGGGGTGACGCCTGAGCGGTCCAGCCGCTGGCGCAGAAAGGCAAGCGGATGCGCCTTCAGCGACAGGCCGAGCGAACGGTAGTCGTGGACGACGTGCTCGCCAAGCGGCATTGTCGGCAGCCTGGTCTCGGGCTCGAGATCGCGCAAGCGGATCGCCGGCCGGTCGAACAGCGGCAGGGTCTCCCTGGCACTCCTGCCGTCGAGCGCGCGGACCGCCCACAGGGCGTCGCGGCGGTCGAGGCCGAGCGAACGGAAAGCGTCGGCTTGCGCCAGCTTCTCGATCTCGTCGACATAGAGGCCTGAGCGCAGCCAGACATCGCGAACGGTTGCGTAGCCGTCGCCGCGTCTGGCGACAAACACCTCCATGCGCTCCTTCGACAGGCCCTTGACCTGGCGAAAACCCAGCCGGACGGCATGGCTGGTCCGGATGACGCCGCGCATCTGGGCATGGCGGTCGAGGATGCGGGTTGGATCGAAAGGCACTCCCTCCAGCGCGCAGTCCCAACCGGAAAAATTGACGTCGACCTCGCGGATTTCAACGCCATGGTCGCGCGCGTCGCGGACAAGCTGAGCCGGCTGATAAAACCCCATCGGCTGGGAATTCAGGATCGCGGCGCAGAACACGTCGGGATAGAAGGTCTTGAACCAGCAGGAGGCATAGACCAGCAGGGCGAAGGAGGCGGCATGGCTTTCGGGAAAGCCATATTCGCCAAAACCCTCGATCTGCTTGAAGCAGCGCTCGGCGAAGTCCTTTTCGTAACCCCGCAAAATCATGCCGTCGACCATCCGCTTGCGATAATTGCCGATCGTGCCGGTGCGCTTGAAAGTGGCCATGGCGCGGCGCAGTTCATCGGCCTCGCCCGGCCTGAAGCCGCCGGCGACAATGGCGATCTTCATCGCCTGTTCCTGGAACAGCGGCACGCCCAGCGTCCTGCCGAGTATCTCTTCCAGTTCCGGCTTGGGATATTCGGGCTTTTCCTTGCCTTGCCGGCGGCGGAGATAGGGGTGGACCATGTCGCCCTGGATCGGGCCGGGCCGCACGATCGCCACCTCGATGACGAGGTCATAGAATGTTTTCGGCCTGAGCCGCGGCAGCATCGACATCTGGGCGCGGGATTCGATCTGGAAGACGCCGATCGTGTCGGCACGGCAGATCATGTCGTAGACATGTTTGTCCTCGGCAGGGAGGGTGGCCAGCACATAGGGCCGGCCATAGTCATCGCGCGCATCGGGATAATGATCCTCAAGCAGGGTGAAGGCGCGCTGCAGGCAGGTCAGCATGCCGAGCGCCAGCACGTCGACTTTTAGGATTTTCACCGCGTCGAGATCGTCCTTGTCCCACTCGACCATTTTGCGCTCGTCCATCGCCGTCTTGATGATGGGCACGATCTCGTCGAGCCGGTCCCTGGTGATGACGAAGCCGCCGACATGCTGCGACAGATGACGGGGAAAGCCCATGATCTCGTTGGCGCATTCGATCACCTGCCTTGTCGACGGATCGGTTTGATCGAGGCCGCCGGCCCTGGTCTCCTTTTCGCCGAGCTCCGAGGTCGACCAGCCCCAGATCGAGCTGGACAGCGCGCTCCTGACATCGTCCGACAGGCCCATCGCCTTGGCCACTTCGCGCATCGCCGACCGGCCCCGGTAGCTGACGACGGCCGCGGCAAGCGCGGTGCGCTTGGCGCTGTATTTCGAGTAGATGTACTGGATGACCTCTTCGCGCTTTTCATGCTCGAAATCGACATCGATGTCGGGCGGCTCGTTTCTTTTCTCGGAAATGAAACGCTCGAAAAGCGAATCGATCCGCTCAGGCCCCACTTCGGTGATGCCGATGCAATAGCAGACCACCGAATTGGCCGCGGAGCCACGGCCCTGGCAGAGTATGCCCTGGCTGCGGGCGAATTTGACGATGTCGTAGACAGTCAGGAAATAGCGCGCGTAATTCAGGCGCTCGATCAAAGCGAGCTCCTCGCGGATGCGCCTGGTCACATCGGCGGGAACGCCCGAGGGGTAGCGTATCGCGGCTCCCTCCCGAGCCAGCCTTTCCAGTTCGGCCTGGGGCCCGAGGCCCGATTCCGTCGGTTCGTCGGGATAGTTGTATTGGAGGTCACTGAGCGAGAAGCTCAATTCGCCGGCAAAGCGCAGCGTCTGCGCCAGTGCCTGCGGATGCCGCCGGAACAGCCGCGCCATCTCCATTGGCGGCTTCAAATGGCGCTCGGCATTGGCCGCCAGTTCCAGCCCCGCTTCGGCAACAGGCAGGTTGAGGCGGATCGCCGTCAGCACGTCCTGCAACGGGCGCCGTTCGGACGTATGGTAAAGAACGTCATTGGTCGCCATCAGCGGAATGCCTGATGCCTCGGCCATGGCAGCCGCCTGCTCGATACGGTAGCGGTCGTTGCCGTGATAATCCGGCGAAACGGCAAGCCGCAGGGTCTTGCCGAAGCGATCTTTTAGGCGGCTGATCAGCCTGAGGTCATCCTCGGCCGGCGTCGACAGATCCGGCAGGATCGCCAGCGACATGAGATCGCCCCATTCGAAAAGATCGTCGCGATAGAGCAGCGGTGCGCCCTTTTCGCTGTCGTCGCGCATATTGGCTTGCGTCAGCATGCGGCACAGATGGCCCCAGCCCTTGCGGTCCTGCGGATAGGCGAGAACGTCGGGCGTGCCATCGCAAAAAACCAGGCGGCAGCCGGGATGACAGGAAAGACCTTCCACCTTGGCCTGCTGCCAGGCGCGCACGACGCCGGCCACCGTGTTGCGGTCGGCAAGCCCGATCGACGAAAAGCCCAAAAACTTTGCCGCGACCACCAGCTCCTCCGGCTTCGAGGCGCCGCGCAGGAACGAGAAATTCGACTGGATGCCGAATTCGGCATAGGGGACGACCGCCAGCGCATTCATGCGAAGACCCCGTGCATGAACCAGCGCGGCGCCGCCTGTGAGGCGCCGTAGAGACCCTGGCGATAAAGCCAGTAGCGGCGGCCGTCGCTATCCTCGATGCGGAAATAATCCCGGGTCGCTTCCTGCCCAGCTGCCTCCCGCCACCATTCCGGGGCGATGCGTTCCGGCCCTTCGGCGCGCGCCACCCGGTAGAGCGCGCGCCGCCAGCGGAAGTTCAGCGGCGGTCCTTCAGGCATTTCGGTGGCCGGCACCTCGATCGGCTCGGGCGAACGGAACAGCCGGATCGGCCGTTCCGGCCGCAAGACAGGCCTGGTGTCTTGTATCTTGTCCGGCTGCTTCGGCGCAGAGAGCCTTTGCGGCGCCTCCGCATAGGGATGCGTGGCGACGGCGCGCTCGGGCAGATGACTCTCGACGGCGACCGGTTTCAAAACCGCGCTGTCGCCGAGCCGGGCGCGGATGCGGTCGGCGAAAAGGGCGATATCGGCGCCGTCATCGCGCGTCTCGCCGGTCAGATCCGCCTGCTGCATATCGAAGGCCGCGGCCGACAGCACCGAGAGGCGCACGAGATCGAAGCCATAGCCGGCATCGATGTCCTGTTCGAGCGCGGCAAGCCTCTCGTGGAACAATTTCTGGATCAGCAGCGGCTCGCGCAACGGCCGCGAGGTGCCGACGGCGATGCGGCTGACGGCGCCGTCGACGCGGAAAAGCAGCAGCGCCAGCCTTCTTGCGCCCTCGCCGCGGCGTTCGAGGTCCGCCTTCAATGTCGTCGCCAGCATTTTCACCAGCCGCTCTATTTCGTCGGTCAGCATGATCGGTTCTGCGAGATGGCGTTCGACCGAAAGCGGCGCCACCGGCAGGCGCGGCGACACCGCCTCGTCGAGGCGGCCGAGCGCCTGGTCGAGACGCAAAAGCAGCGATCTGCCGAAGCGGCGGGCGAGCGGCGCGCGCGGTGCTGCCATGACGGCGCCCGCCGTGCGCAGGCCGACGCTTTCCAGGCTGGCGCGGATGTCAGGCTCGATGCGCAGCGCCGCCAGCGGCAAGGGTGCGAGAAGCGCTTCCTCCTCGCCACCGGGGACGATGCGGTCACCAGAAAACCGCGCTGCCGCCCAGGCTGCACCTGGTGTGGCGGCAAGGCCGGCGCGGACATCGAAACCCTGATGGAAAAAGCGCGACAGGATGTCGTCCAGCATCGCCCGTTCGCCGCCGAAAAGATGGGTGCAGCCGGTGACGTCGAGGAACAGGCCATCGGCTGCGTCGATCGCCACCAGCGGGGTGTAGCGGTCGCACCAGTCGGCGAGGCTTTCGAGCAGGCGGCGGTCGGCCTCGGGATCGGCTTCCACCACGTCGATCGACGGATGCATGGCGCGCGCGTCGGCTATGCCCATGCCGCGCTTGAGATGAAGCGCCTCAGCCCGCTCGTCGAGGGCGGCGATGCGCTGCGCGTTCGCCTGGCGATGGCTGATCACCAGCGGCAGGTGATCCGGCGGCCGCGAACGCCAGGACCGCCCCAGACGCTGGCGCAGGATCCTTTCCGCGGCGAGATGCGGAAACCACAGGGACAGGATTCGCTGCCCGTTCTTGCCGGACTCGTCTTTCCCCGGCCCTTCTTTCCTCGAAACTGCGTTCATCGGGGTTCCACTCCAGTGTGAATTGTCCTGGCAAGGCGGTGCGGCTCTTGCCGATGCTGACGGTGAAGGCGGGGCGGCCGATCGAGCCGGCGAGCGGCCCGGCGATCGTCTCGCGTGGTGCCGACGGCGCCGCCGACAGGACAAGGCGGACGGGTGCCGCCGTCGGCTCGGGTTCGCCGGCCTGGCGCAGCAAAAACACCGGCCGGCCGGCGCTCTGTGCCCGGGCGTGCAGCCGCCGCGTCGCGGTGAGGTCCAGCCGCTGCGGACTGCCGCGGATTTCGAGGATGACGGCGGC
>NZ_FTPD01000034.1:77993-340824 GCF_900156895.1 Mesorhizobium prunaredense | reverse complement strand
GGCTGGACCTCACCGCGACGCGGCGGCTGCACGCCCGGGCACAGAGCGCCGGCCTGGCGCAGCAAAAACACCGGCCGGCCGGCGCTCTGTGCCCGGGCGTGCAGCCGCCGCGTCGCGGTGAGGTCCAGCCGCTGCGGACTGCCGCGGATTTCGAGGATGACGGCGGCGAGCGCCGTCATCCGGGCGGCCTCCTCGGCGGTCCACAACGCGTCGAGGAGCCTTGGCGCCTCGGAAAACAGCAATTGCTCCGGCTCGATGCCGAAAAGGCGATGAAGCCCTGCGGCATAGGGGAAGCCGGCCTCGCGGAAGATTTCCGCGGTGCCGATCCACAGAACCGGCAGTCGCGGCCCCTGTTTGAGGATCAGGCTGACAAGCGACAGGGCGAAGCCGGCGACGGCTCCGGCATCGCGGGTCGCGGCGCCATGGATCTCGCTCAGCGCCGCCTTCGGCAGGCCGCCGCTGAGCGCGGTATCGAGACCTTCGGCGCCGGTGCGCAGAAACGCATCGGGCGGCGCCACGGCGAGGCCGCGGCGGACAATTGTCAGATTTTTGGGCGGGATGTCCGCTGTTGGATCCTGGGGCGTGACATCAGCTGTTGGATTCCGGGGCGCATCAACGGGAGCGCCGGCCGGCGCCTGCAGGCGCTCGGGCAGCGTTCCCTCGATCTTCGCGATCTGGCGGCGCAGGGCAAAAACAGTCTCCCGCGCCACGGCGCTTGTCGCCATGACTGTCAGCTTCCACTCACAATTGTTCCTGTTATGTTCCAATAGATTCCAGAGGCCGCCCGAAGAGTCAAGCGGAGTCATGGGCGCAGTCATGGGGAATTTATTCCTAATTATATACTTGACAAAGCACGACCCTTGGACGATAAATGAATCCAAGGAGTTAGCCAAATGCGCCTCGATAGCCCGATCTTCCAAGACGCCGATGCAGCCCGCGTCCACCTTGAGGCGCAGCGTTGGCCGCATGGTCCTAACTGCCCGCATTGCGGCAATGCCAATCCCGAGCGCATTACCAAGATGGTCGGCAAGGCGCACCGTCCCGGCCTGTACAACTGCATGGAATGCCGCGAGCAGTTCACCGTCACTGTCGGCACCGTGTTCGAGCGCTCCAAGATCGCCCTGAACAAGTGGCTTCTTGCGACGTTCCTCATGGCTTCGTCCAAGAAGGGCATGAGCGCTCATCAGCTGCACCGTATGCTCGGCGTCACCTACAAGACCGCTTGGTTCATGGCGCACCGCATTCGCGAGGCGATGAGCGAAGACGTGAAGTCATCCGGCCCGCTTGGCGGCGAAGGCAAGACCGTCGAAGCCGACGAAACATATTATGGACGCCGCGAAGATGGTTACGTTTCGCCCGAGCGTCGTGGGCGTCCCTACCTTAAGCGCAAGAAGCCCATGAAGAATGCGATCGTCGGTCTGGTCGAGCGCGGCGGCAAGGCCCGCATGTTCCACGTTCAGCACGCGAGCAAGGTGGAAGTGCGCGACGTTCTGGTTCGCAATGCCGACCGCAAATCGACGCTCTACACCGACGAAAGCGCCATCTATCCTGTCACTGGTCGCGAGTTCGCCAAGCATGACACCGTGAAGCATTCGGCCAACGAGTACGCTCGCGGCGACGTCCACACCAACACCATCGAAAGCGTGTTCTCAGTCTTCAAGCGCGGCATGGTCGGAACGTATCAGCATTGCGGCGAAGCCCATCTTCACCGCTATCTTGCAGAGTTTGATTTCCGCTATAACCGCCGCACCGCCTTGAACGTTTCGGATACGGAACGTCATGACCAGTTGCTTGCGAAGATCGAAGGCAAGCGCCTTACCTATCGGCGGATTGGTGAAACCCCGAACGCTTAAGCAAAAAGCCCGCAAGCTACTTCGAAGGCGAAAGAAGAAGTCCCTGTGAAAACCGGGAATGGCTGCTTGTTGGAGTCGTCGCGCGCATTCGAATCGACTAATATTTGATTCGGTCTAACTCCAGACCGGCCACGGAACGCGCCCTTTGAGAGCGGGGCGCAATCCCGCGTTCCGGTTATCCGGGGACCATCCCGGCGGAGGACACGAACATGGTCACATGTTCATGGCCGAAGGCCGTACACGTCACCTTCTACGTGCGTGTACGTTTTGGACGACTAGAGTTCGTCCGCGAGCATTGCAGGAGCTATCCGTCTTACTAGGGCGGAAACCTCCCAAGTGCCAACTGGCCCCGCTTCGGCGGGGTCTTTTTTTAGAAGCTGAATCGTGTCTGATTTGGCCACTATTTGCAAACCGTTTCGTCCCCGTTCTGTTCTGATTTGGGGGATTTATTTTCGTCTTTCGGCTTAGGATGAGGCTTCGGCGGGGTCTTGAGCATCCGCTTCAAGGTCTCGTTGAATTTTTGATCATCTGTTTTTTTGGCGCTATCTGGCATGGCTATTCACGAACACGAGTTGGACAAAATCAAGCACGCTCTCGGAGATATGTGCATCGCATGGGCGCATCTTGAAGAGGCATGCTTCGTCATTCTTTTCTATACCATGTCTAGCGTTGAATTGTCGGCTTACGAACTCATCCGAAACGAGCTGGATTTTCGCGGCGCCCTCCAAGTCTGCAAGGGGCATGCAGTCGCTAACCACTGGGAGCGCCACAGCGACCATATCCCAATCCTGGTTGACATGATCGATGGCGAAATCCGATCTGCCCGAAATCGGCTTATCCACGATCCAATTACGGACGGGGTCCATTCGTATGTGCGCACATCCAATGTGACGCGCTACCGCAAAAGCCCGCACAAGCTACACGTCGAAATCGGCACTTATACGGACGTAAGCTCCGAAGAGATCTATGCATTGACCCGCTCAATTCGGGCTCTTGAGCGTTACGCCGGGGCAATCATCCAATATCTCGACTGGTTAGATGGGGAGCGTCAAATCAAATGGGAATTCCCATCTATGGAACTAGCTCAGCTGGGCGCGCACTTTGCCATCACTGAGTACACCCAGATCGCCAAATCGCGGGGGTCGGCTCGATAGTCCTCCGGGGAGACCCATCGCGAAAGCTCAGATACCCCCGCATCGATCATCTCGGGCGTGATCGCAATTTCCTCAGTCATTTCAGTGCCGGCCTGTCGGCCCGGATCATAGGACATATTCCCGTACTTTCTCAAGTATATAATTAGGAATTTATTCCTGCGGCGCGTGGACGGCAACCCGGCCAATTGCCGAGTCCGGCGCGAAAGCCTATATGCCGGGATCAGAAGGACAAAGCATGGCCCGCATCTACAAGACCCGTACCTGGCACGACGAGCTTTCGCCGTCGATGGAGGAAATGGAGTTCCTGGCGCTGGAAGCTTACGCCCATCTGCCGGAGGAGTTTCGCAAGCTGACCGGCGAGATCGTCATCCAGATCGCCGAATTCCCGACCGACGAGATCATGGACGACCTGTCGCTGGAAACGCCTTTCGACCTGCTCGGCCTGTTTGAGGGGCGCGGCATCGCCGAGCGCTGGAATCCGCAGACCGGCGAGGGGCCGAACCGCGTCACGCTCTACCGCCGCGCCATCCTCGACTACTGGGCCGAGAACGAGGAGACGCTGGGCGACATCGTCACCCACGTGCTGATCCACGAGATCGGCCATCATTTCGGCCTGTCGGACGATGATATGGAGCGGATCGAAGAGGCAGCCGAGTAAAGGGCTGCCTGAGACCTGCACGCAGTCAAGAAGCAGCGTCTCATTCCTTCGCGCCCCCCTCTGTCCTGCCGGACATCTCCCCACAAGGGGGGAGATCGGCCGTCATTCTAGGCTTTCGCCATTCTCCAACGTTGCAAAGAAAACGCCAACAGTGACACCGCCAATCTCCCCCCAAGTGGGGGAGATGTCCGGCAGGACAGAGGGGGGCGCTGGCCCGCCGACATCTGGAAGTGTTTTATGCTCGACGCGATGTCTACCAATCGCTGAGCTTGGTGCTGGGCCCGTATTCCTGGCCCTCGACATCCTTCACCACGGCCTGGCCGCAGCGCATGGTCTTGGTCTGCTTGTCGTAGGAATAGGTCGGCGAGCCGAACAGGTGCCAGCCCTTGTTCAGCGCTGCCGTCACCTTGTGGCAGAAGCTGGAATCGTCCGGGCCGGACAGAAAGCGGTAGAGTTTCATTTTTCATTCCTGTGGTGAGTTGTCGATTATGCCCCGCCGCTGGCGGCCGCCTTCGCCAGCAGTTTCTCGGCCTGCGCCAGATGCAGCCGTTCGAGCATTTTTCCGTTCAGCGCAATGACCTGCCTGCCGGCATTTTCGGCAAGCGCGAAGGCCTCCTTCACCGCGCGCGCCTCGGCCACCGCTTCGGCAGATGGTGCAAAGGCGCGGTTCGCGGCATCGATCTGGGCCGGGTGGATCAGCGACTTGCCGTCAAACCCCATGGCGGCTGCTTCCGTGCATTCGCGCGCAAAAGCGTCCAGATCGCGAAAATCGTTGAAGACACCGTCGAGCAGGTCGAGGCCGCCGGCGCGCGCGGCGAGCACCATCTGCATCAGCCATGGCGTGAGATAGCGCCGGTCGGGCGTGGCGAGAATGCCGGTGTCCTTGACCAGGTCGTTCGTTCCGGCAACGAAACAGACCAGCCGCGAGGCCGGATCGCGGCCAAGCTCGGCAATCGGGCCGATGTTGAGCAGCGCCTTGGGCGTCTCGATCATCGCCCATAGCTTTACCTCGTCGGGGGCGAAAGTGTCGTCGAGGACGTCGCCGGCTTCCAGAACGTCGCGCGGCGTGTCGACCTTGGGCAGCAGGATGGCGTCGGGCTCGCAGCGTGCCGCCGCCAGCAAGTCCTTGGCGCCCCATTCGCTGGAGAGCGGGTTGATGCGCACGACCATTTCGCAGCGCAGGTTTGCGCGGTGAGCGAAAATATCAGCCAGTTTTTCGCGCGCAAAAACCTTGTCGGCCGGGGCCACGGCATCTTCAAGATCGATGATGACGGCATCGCAGGCCAGCGACGAGATCTTGGCCAGCGCCTTGTCGTTCGAGGCCGGGACGTAGAGCACCGAGCGGCGCGGGCGGCAGGTTTCGGTCATGCCTGATCTATGCCGCCTGGAGGCGATCGAAGCAAGCACACAGGGCAATCGCTTCGGGCAGTCGTAGCTTGCATTGGATGCAAGCCAATCGTCGAAGTTGGCGCCGCCCCTCATCGCCCTGCCGGGCACTTCTCCCCGTATAGCGACGGGGAGAAGGGGCTGGCGCAGCCTCGGCGCCATTCTTGCAATGCTGGCAATTGGCGAAACCGGCGATGAGAGCACTCCTCTCCCCGTCACTATACGGGGAGATGCCGGCAGGCAGGTGAGGGGCAGCGCAAGCGCCCGGAAAGGGGTGACGGGCGGATTCAAACCTGAAGCGATTGCTCTGCACAAAAACTACACGAGATTGCGGAAAATCTCCTCGGACCCGCCTCGCTGCCTGCATTTCGGCCGGCGATACAGGCGGCATGCAACAGCGCGAAAAAACCCGTTGGTCCCTGCCCCTCCGCAATGACGGTTGCTGGCTCATCGATCCGCCGCGGACGCGTTCGGCGGCCCTCTTCCCCTTCACCCGCAAATCTCCGCCCCCCGGCCGGATCAAAGCCGCTGAGAAAATCCGATCATGACATCGTTGCTTACCGCCGCGCCGGGCACTTGCGCGCGCTTTGGCGTTGCCGTCCTGCTTGCCGCGCTGGCCGATTTCTTCTTCTATGGGCAGCCGGTCGGCATCACGCTTTTCCTGTTCAGCCTCACGCTGGCAGCCGCAGCCGCGGCAATCCAGCCGTCGGCGCTCAGCGCCGGCCGGGCCTGGTTCAAACCCGTTGCCCTGCTTGTCGGGCTGCTGCCGCTCCTTGAAAATGTCAGTGCGCTGTCCGTCGCGATCGGGCTTGCGGCGCTGGCCGTCTTTGCGCTTTCGCTGGTCGGGCGGCTGCGGCGCGGGTTTGCCCGCATTGCCGGCCAGGTCGCGCTCTTCCTGATCGCAGCGCCGTTTCGGTTCGTCCACGATTTTTTCCGCTGGCGCAAGGCGGCACGGCGGCTTGGCCGGCGGCGCATCCGCTTCGCGGCGATCGCCGTCTGGATCATGCCGCTGACCCTGGGCGCTGTGTTTCTGGTGCTGTTCGGCGCCGCCAATCCGGTTATCGAATACTGGCTGTCGCTGATCGACCTCCTCGCACTGCTCGACCTCATCCAGCTGCCGCGGCTGGCCTTCTGGCTGGTCGTGGTTGCCGGCGTCTGGGCCTTTCTGCGCCCGCGCCTGCCGCGCTTTTTGCGCCGCATTGCGCGTCGGGTGTCACCTGTCACTGTCAGCGGGGTGACGACGACGACAAAACCCGCCAGGGCGATCGAGGACATCATCTTCGGCAAGGCCGCCATTCTTCGCGCGCTGCTGGTCTTCAACATCCTGTTCGCGATGCAGACCGTGCTCGACGCCACCTATCTGTGGGGCGGCATCGCCCTGCCCGACGGGCTGACCTATGCCGCCTATGCGCATCGTGGCGCCTATCCATTGATCGTCACGGCGCTGCTCGCCGCCGGTTTCGTGCTGGCGGCGCTTAGGCCGGGAAGTGCCACTTCCGGCGATCGGTTCATCCGCCGGCTGGTCTATGTCTGGGTGGCGCAGAACATCGTGCTGGTCATCTCGTCGATCCTGCGGCTCGAACTCTATGTCGGCATCTATGCGCTGACCTACTGGCGCGTCGCAGCCTTCGTCTGGATGGGGCTGGTGGCGGCAGGCCTCGCCCTGATCATCGCCCGCATCGCGCTCGGAAAATCCAATGAATGGCTGCTTTCCGCCAATCTTCTGACGCTATCGGCGACGCTTTATGCCTGCTCGTTCATCAACTTTGCCGCCCTGATCGCCAACTACAATGTCGAGCACTCATTCGAAATGACCGGCCACGGCAGCGAGCTCGATTTCTGGTATCTGCGCTCGCTCGGTCCCAGCGCCCGGCCGGCGCTCGATCGCTTTCTCGAGCAGCAGGCCAGGACCAATGCGGCCAGGGTTTCCCCCTACCGCGAACTCGCCCGTTTGCTTGGGCGCGACGAGGCCCGCTACCGCGCGGCCCAGGAAAACTGGCGCGCCTGGAGCTTTCGCGACTTGCGGCTTCTTCGCACTCTCGACACGTCTATCCCGTTCGTGGTTCCTCAGGGCTCCGAACCCTTCGTGCCGGGCCGCTGATTGATGCCGCATCACATCCTGATCGCCGACGACGATCCGCACATCCGCGAGATCATCTGCTTCGCGCTCGAAAAGGCCGGCATGAAAACGGTTGCGGTAGCCGACGGCGCCGCCGCCTTGCAGGCGATCGAGCGCCGCGCGCCCGACCTTGTCGTGCTCGACATCGGCATGCCGGAGATGGACGGGCTGGAGGTCTGCCGGCGGCTGCGGCACACATCCGATGTGCCGGTGCTGTTCCTGTCGGCGCGTGATGAAGAAATCGACCGCATCCTGGGGCTCGAAATGGGTGGCGACGACTATGTCACCAAGCCGTTCAGCCCGCGCGAGCTGGTCGCCCGCGTCAACGTCATCCTGCGGCGTGCCCGCCCGGCAAAGGCGGAACCGGCCGACGACAGGCAATTCTCGCATGGCAGACTGGCTTTGCTGCCGGCCAGCCACGCCGCCAGCTTCGACGGCAGACCGCTGGTGCTGACCTCGATCGAATTCGCCATCCTGAAAGGGTTTCTGGCGCGCCCGGCGCATGTGCTTGGGCGCGACATGGTGATGGCCAATGCCTATGCCGGCAACATCCATGTCGCCGACCGCACCGTCGACAGCCATATCCGCAACATCCGCGCCAAGCTGGCGGCGGCCGGCTGCACGGATGCGATCGAGACCGTGCATGGCGTCGGCTTCCGGCTCGGCCGGTGCGGCGCGTGACCGCGCATAAATGGCGGCCGCGCCTCGCCACGGTCGTTGTTGCCATCCTAACCATGGTGATGGCGCTGCCGCTGGTCGGCCTGTTCTTCTTCAGGCTCTACGAGAACCAGCTGATCCGCCAGACCGAGGCCGAGCTGATCGCGCAAGGTGCCGCCCTTGCCGCCATCCATGCGCAAGAGGTCCGCGACGCCGGCATCCCGGCTGAAAGGCTCGGCGCGACCGTGCCGGCCGCGAGAGACAACCCGGACTCTCCCTACCGGCCGATCGAGCCAAGCCTTGACCTTGCGTCCGACAGGGTCCTGGCGACCCGGCCTGCGGCGACGGCCGCCACCGTCGATCCCGCCTTCACGGCGATCGGGGCGCGGCTGTCGGGCATTCTTGCCGAGACGCAGAAGACCACGCTTGCCGGCTTTCGGCTGCTCGACCCCAAAGGCGTCGTCATCGCCGGACGCGAAGAGGTCGGCCTGTCGCTCGGCGCCGTCGGTGAGGTTCGCGCAGCACTTGCCGGCCGCTACGCCAGTGCGCTCCGGCAGAGGATATCAGACGAGCCGCCACCGTCGCTCTATTCGGTCAGCCGCGGCACGAGAGTCCGCGTCTTCGTCGCCATGCCGGTCGCCGTCGACGGCAAGGTCGCCGGCGTCGTCTATCTGTCGCGGACGCCGAACAACATCGTCAAGCATCTTTATGGCGAGCGCGGCAAGGTGGTGCTGGCGGCGATCGCCATCCTCGGCGGCACGCTGCTCATCGGCCTGATCTTCCTGCGCACCGTCAGCCGGCCGATCTACGCGCTGATGGAGCGCACGAAACGCATCGCCGCAGGTGATCGCGCAGCGATCAGGCCGCTCGACCATCACGGCACGCGCGAGATGGCAGCGCTTTCCGACGCTTTCCTCGACATGGCCGAAAAGCTGCATGCGCGCTCCGACAGCATCCAAACCTTCGCCACTCATGTCTCGCACGAGCTCAAATCGCCGCTGACGGCGATCCAGGGGGCGGCCGAACTGCTGCGCGATTCGGGTAACGCGATGGACGAGGCCGAGCGGCGGCGGTTTTCAGACAATATCGTCACCGACGCCGGGCGGCTCAATTTGCTGGTGCGCCGTCTGCTCGACCTGGCGCGCGCCGAAAATCTTGCGCCCAGCGGCGAAACCACATCGCTCAGTGCGGCCCTGGCGCTGTTGCCGACCGGGGACAGGCTGGCGCTTCGTGTCGAGGCGGGCGGCGAGACCGGCCTGCGCATCTCGGCCGAGAACGCAGCGATCGTGCTGGCCAATCTCATCGACAATTCGGCACGGCATGGCGCGACGCTGGTCTCGATCACGGCGGCGAGCGCGGGTGGCAAGGCGACGATCCAGGTGAGCGACGACGGCGCCGGCATTTCGCCGAGCAACCGGGCGCGCATTTTCGAGCCATTCTTCACCACGCGCCGCGATTGCGGCGGCACCGGCATCGGCCTCGGCATCGTTCTGGCCCTCCTGAAAGCGCATGATGGCACGATCCGCCTGGTTGACTCCGAGCGCGGCACGCGCTTCGAGATCATCCTGCCGGCCGCGTGATCGACACAGGCGGTTCGAACCGGAAAGGCGAAAAGAAAGTGCGCTACGACATCATCATCGTTGGCGGAGCCATCGTCGGCTCCTCGATCGCCTATTATCTGCGCGAGGAAGGGTTTTCGGGCTCGATCGCGCTGGTCGAGCGCGACCCGCAGTTCGCCCATGCGGCGACGACGCTGTCCTGCGCTTCGATCCGCCAGCAGTTTTCCATCCCAGAAAACATCCGGCTGTCGCAGTTCACGCTGAAACTGTTCCGGCGGCTGACGGAAGAGTTCGGAGCCGATGCCGACATCGGCTTTCGCGAAGGCGGCTATCTCATCCTTGCCGGCGAGAACGGACTGCCGATCCTCAAGGCCAATCACGAGACGCAGATGGCCGAGGGCGCCGACATCGTGCTTGAGGATGCGGAGGCGCTCGTCCGCCGGTTTGCATGGCTGTCGGCCGAGGGCATCATCGCCGGCGCCTATGGCCGCAGCGGCGAGGGCTGGTTCGACGCGCATGCCATGCTGATGCTGTTCCGCAAGGCGCTGCGCGACAAAAACATCGATTTCATCACCGCCGATGTGACCGGCATCGAACGGCAGGGCGACCGCGTCACCGGCGTCGGCCTCGACAATGGCGAAAGGCTCGACGCCGGTATCGTCGTCAACGCCGCCGGGCCGAATGCCGGCAAGGTTTCGGCGATGGCCGGACTGGTGCTGCCGGTGGAACCGCGCAAGCGCAATGTCTTCATCTTCGAGGCGCGCGAGAAATATGACGACATGCCGCTGCTGGTCGATCCCTCAGGCATCTATGTCAGGCCGGAAGGCTCAGTCTACATCACCGGCGGGGCCGAACCGGAAGAGGGCGACGGCCCCGCCGACGCGAGCGATTTCGAGCCCGACTGGCCGCTGTTCGAAGAGGTGATCTGGCCGGTGCTGGCGACCCGCATTCCCGCCTTTGAGGCGATCAAGCCAACGCGCGCCTGGGCCGGCCATTACGATTACAACACGCTCGACCAGAACGCGGTGATCGGCCCGCATCCGCAAGTGGAAAATTTCCTCTTCGCCAACGGTTTTTCCGGCCACGGTCTGCAGCAGGCGCCGGCAGTCGGCAAGGCACTGGCCGAGCTGATTGTGCATGGCGGCTACCGCACGGTGGACTGCTCGGCGTTTGGGTATGAGCGTGTCGCTGAGGGGCGGGCTTTCAGGGAGTTGAATGTGATCTGAAGCTGGCGGGACAGCGCCCCCCTCTGGCCTGCCGGCCATCTCCCCCACGAGTGTGGAGATTGGCTGTCACCACCGTTTTCGCAAACCTCGTTCGTCGCAGGGGCGAGCGGGGCGCTGAAACTGCTAATCTCCCCCCGTGTGGGGGAGATGTCCGGCAGGACAGAGGGGGCGCGAAGGATCGCGACAGGCAACGCGTCAGCGCTCGCGGCCAAACCAGAACGCGTCCGCCATGCGCGTCATGCCGATCCGTTCGTAGAAGCCGACGGCGTCGGGCACGGAAATCAGTGACATGGCGACGGATGGCCCGAGCTGCCGCCGCGCTTCGTCGAGCAGGCCCTTGCCGATGCCGAGCCCTTGCGCCGATTTGCAAACGGCGAGCTCGGAAATATAGCACACCCACGAGAAGTCGGTGATGCCGCGGGCGAGGCCAATCAGCGGCCGGCCAGGCGCATCGAGGCGCGCCGTCAACACCAGATCGGCATTGGCAAGCATCGCCTTCAGGCGCAGGTCGTCATCGACAGGCCGGGTGACACCGAGGCCGGATTCCACCAGCACGCGGCGGAACTCGGCTGCGTCGAGGGCCGGTTCGCTGGCGTAGAGGACTTTGGGACGTGTCGTCATGCCTGCCAAGGTGCACCATAGGGCGGCAACTTTGAAGCGGTCCGTGCTTCGGGGCCAAAGCCGGCCGAAAACAGCCGCCTTTTATTTGCCTGCAGCTTTGTGTAAACCGGGCGCCAACACATCCCCGCAGCGAAAAGAAGACGGGCAAGACCTATGGAAAAATTCACCAAGCTCACCGGCGTTGCCGCGCCGATGCCGATCGTCAATGTCGACACCGACATGATCATTCCCAAGGATTATCTCAAGACGATCAAGCGCACCGGGCTCGGCAGCGGACTGTTTGCCGAAATGCGCTACAAGGACGACGGCTCGGAAAACCCCGACTTCGTGCTCAACAAGCCGGCCTATCGCAAGGCGCAGATTCTGGTCGCCGGCGACAATTTCGGCTGCGGCTCGTCGCGCGAGCATGCGCCATGGGCGCTGCTCGATTTCGGCATACGCTGCGTCATCTCGACCTCGTTCGCCGACATTTTCTACAACAACTGCTTCAAGAACGGCATCCTGCCGATCACCGTCAGCCCGGAGGATCTGGACAAGCTGATGGACGACGCCTCGCGCGGCTCCAACGCAACGCTGTCGGTCGACCTCGAAGCCAAGGAAATCCGCGGGCCGGACGGCGGCGTGGTCAAGTTCGACCTCGACGACTTCAAGCGGCACTGCCTCTTGAACGGGCTCGACGATATCGGCCTGACCATGGAGAAGGCCGACGCCATCGCCTCGTTCGAGAAGAAGAACGCCGAGCTGCGGCCCTGGGCCTGAACGGTACGATGACCCCGGCCGCGACAGGCCGGGTTCGTGGCGGCTGAATTGAGGGGCAGGCATGACACGTTCGCTGCTTGCCGGCGCCTGCGCGCTGGCGTGGATTCTGATGCCGGTGGCTGGCGCGCATGCACAGACCGACATGGTGCTCGTGCCGGCTGACGATGCGTCCGACGGGGCCGCCGACCTGGGCGCGTCGAGCAATGCGGCCCTGGCCGAGGATGACAGCCAAGCACCGGTCCCGTTCGAGAATGGGCAGCTGACCATCACCCAGCAGGAAGACTATGGCGAGAAGGTGCTGGCCTATGATGGCAAGCAGCTGGCGCGCAATTACGATGTCTTCTTCGACAAAATTGTCGAGGTCGGCGGCGTCACGGTGGCGCTGGTCGATGTCGGCGACGGCGGCAATCAATGCGGTCCGGCCAAGGTGATCGTGTGGAAGCCGGAAGGCGGCACCATCCAGAGCACTACGGTCGAGCAGGATGAATGCGGCGCACCGCCGGCCGCGTTATCCGACAGCGCCATCTATTTCGTGCCTAATCTCTTGCCAGGCGAATCGAAGCCGGCGCTGCAATGGTCGCCGACCGGCGGGTTGTCGACCTTGGGCAATCTCACCTACATGCCGGAGCCGGGTACCGGCTGGAAAGATGTCGACCCGACGCAATACGACAGCATCGTCGATGCCTTCCATAACGAGGCCATCTCCAGGCAAGCCGCGACGCTGCTCGGCAAGGAGATGCCCGACATGGCGACCAGCCTGCTGGTCGGCGGCGGCACCGAGAAGACCACCTCAGGCGTCTTCTACGCCAGCGGCTGCATGCCGCATGATTGCGGCGGCGATGACGGTTTCATGGCGATCGATCCGGCCAACCACAAGCTCTATTTCGCCCGCCGCGGCGACAAGCCCGAGCCGGACGCGTGGCCGGCTGTGAACACGTGGCCCGCCGAGGTCAGGGAAGCGATGGACAAGGCGCTAGGCTCGCCGAATTGAATTAGCTTCTCTGCTTCGTGCCTTCGTTCCCGAGGCGGGGCCGAAGCGGCGGCAGTCGTGACCTTCATCGACAAAAAAGCCCGGCGCATGGCCGGGCTTTTTTGTCGAATAGAGACTTGTATCACTCGCCGTCGATCGACGTGGCGATGCGGGCGATGGCCTGTTGATAGACGCTCGCGGAATTCCAGCCGGCAATTGCGCCCATATTCGCCTCAGAACTCGCGCCGGCCTGCCAACCATGACCCCTGAGGAAGTTGGCAGTGGAAGCCAACGCAGTGCCCTTGTCGCGCAGATTTTTGTTGCCGACCCCGTATTTCAAGACATTTCCGGGCAGGAACTGCGTATGGCCAATCTCGCCATGCATGGCGCCGACCGACGAGGCGCTCAACGCGCCGCGATCAACCAGCTTCAGGGCCGCAACAGCATGCGGGTAGAAGAACTCCGGGCGGCGGCAATCATAGGCAAGCGTTACAATGGCAGAGACCGTATTCTGCTTGCCCAGGAAGGAACCGAAGCCGGTCTCCATCCCCCAGATGGCGAGCAACACACCCGGCGACACGCCGTAGGTCCGTTCGATCTTGTCGAACAGCGCTGCGTTCGACTTCTTCAGCGAACGGCCCTTGGAAATGATCGTGGACGCGCCACGGCGCTTCATGAAAGCTTCCACCGAGCCGCCGAAAGCCTTGTGGACGGCGCGGTCGGCGGCGATCGTCCTCTTTGCGTAGGTGGCGCTGGCCAGAGCGGCCAGACCCTTCGAGCCTACACCATTGGCCCTTGCTTCCTGCGCGAACTCCGCCTTCCACGCTTCGAAGCCCGCGCCCGTATTGCCGCATTGGGCGGCCTGTGCCGCTGTTGCCGCCGCAAGCATCATCGATGCCGCCGCTGCGAAAATCTTTGCCTTGGCAAAAAATGCCATGTTGCTCTCCTGGTTGCCTGGATCGAATACCAATTTGCCAGCGAAACGCCCGCTTGTCACCGTTGGAGCGACGTGCGTCCGCCTGGATGCAGTACGCTCCGACACTTACAATCTGCGCATCGTGCTTTCCGAGAATCGGCACCGACTTTCGAGGCCGATACGCTAAGAACTCGTTTACGCATCCTCGCCGCAGCGCTGGCGAATGCCGGACAACTTGCTTACGATCAAGTAATTATTGTGGCGGGGGCTGGAATATTCATGGAAGACGTTGACGTCGTGGTCATCGGTGCCGGCTCGGCGGGACTTTCCGCCGCCAAGACCCTGCGTGCGGCCGGCCTTTCCTTCAAGCTGGTCGAAGCGATGAACCGTATCGGCGGCCGCGCCTGGACCAGCGATCAGCATTTCGGCGTTCCTTTCGACATCGGCTGCGCCTGGCTGCACGCGGCCGACCGAAATCCCTACTTTCCCGAGGCGCAAGCTGCCCGCTGGACGCTTCATCATCACGACATGAATATCGACCATCTCTATTATCGCAACCGAAAGGCGAGCGAGGACGAAGAGGCCGCGATGAAGGCGGCCGATATCAGGCTGTTCGAGCTGCTGGCGGCGCATGAGGTCAAGATTGGTGACGACGACCGTCTTTCGGCCCTGCTCTCCAAGGGCCATGCGCCGCGCGCGGCCGCCACCTTCGCCGGGCCGATGGACTTTGGCGCCGACGAGGACGAGATATCGATCCGCGACTTTCAGGCCGCCGCCGATCTCGATCCGAACTACTTCACCAAGGAGGGGTTCGGCGCGCTGGTCGCCCGTTTCGGCGCAGACGTGCCGGTCGAGCTGTCGACGCCGGTGCGGAAAATCCTCTGGGACGTGCCCGGCGTCGCCTGCGTCACCGATCGCGGCACCATCCGCGCCAAGGCGGCCATCGTCACCGCCTCGCCGGCGGTGCTCGCCTTCGAGGAGATCGAATTCGCGCCGGCGCTGCCCGACAGGCATTTCGCTGCCTTTTTCGACCTGCCGATGGGCATGCTGACCAAGCTGCCGGTCGAAATCACAGGCACAAGGCTCGGGCTTGAGCCGTTCGACGACCTGCTGATCGAGCGGCTGGCCAGGCACGATATCTACTTCCTTTGCTTTCCCTTCGACCTCGATCTGATGGTCGGCTTCGTCGGCGGCGATTTCGCCTGGGAGATGTCGGCGGCGGGCGAGGCGGCAGGCGTCGACTTCGTCATCGACCGGCTGTGCGCCATCTTCGGCGGTGACGTTAGAAAACATGTCGGGCGCGCCATGATGACCAATTGGGGCGGCGAGCGGTTCGTGCGCGGCGCCTATGCGGCGGCCCGACCTGGCCGTTCGCAGGCGCGCGCCACGCTGATGCAGCCGGTGGCGGAAAAAATCTTCTTCGCCGGCGAGCATCTGGCCGGTCCGCTGATGCAGACCTGCGGCGGCGCCAGGCTGTCGGGCGAGGCGGTGGCGAGAACGGTCGCCGCGCAGCTGGCGGCAAAATAGCAACGGCAGGAACGCCGGCCGCCGACAGGCGTTTGGGCGATATGCCGCTGCGCACTATATCCGGGCCTCATAATTTGAGACTTGGTGATTTGAGACCTGGTGATTTGAGATTGGGATGAAGCTCTTCGATTGTCCGCATTGCGGCCACCGCCTCTATTTCGAGAACGCCCAGTGCCTGAACTGCGCCAGCCCCGTGCTCTACGATCCCGGGCATGCGCGTTTCGTGCTGTCTGGCGCCGGCGGCGTTTTCCAGTGCACCAATGCCGACGAGTGCGCCTGCAACTGGATGGCGGAACCTGGCCATGCCTTCTGCCACGCCTGCGCGCTGAACCAGCTGATCCCGGACCTTTCGGTCGATGGCAACCGCCGTCGCTGGATCCGCGTCGAAGCGGCAAAGAAGCGGGCAATCTATTCGCTGCTCGCCGCCGGACTGCCGGTCGCGCCCAAGCGGAGCGCCGGCGACGAGGCCGGCCTCGCCTTCGACTTTCTCGCCGATCCGATCGGCGGTCCGGGTGGCGCGCGCATCCTGACCGGCCATGACAACGGCCTGATCACACTCAATGTCGCCGAGGCGGACTCGGCCGAGCGCGAAAGACGGCGCGTCGAGATGGGCGAGAACTATCGTACGTTGCTCGGCCATTTCCGCCATGAGCTCGGCCACTATTACTGGGACCGCCTGATCCGCGACGACCCGCAACGGCTTGCCGCCTTCCGCACATTGTTCGGCGACGAGCGCGCCGATTACGAGCAGGCGCTGAAGGCCTACCATGCCAATGGCGCGCCGCCCGACTGGCAGCAGGACCATATTTCCGCCTATGCCACGTCCCATCCCTGGGAGGACTGGGCCGAGACATGGGCGCACCATCTGCACATCACCGATACGCTGGAGATGGTGCATGCGCTGAATTTCCCGCTCGGCCGGCTGGAAACCGTGGAGGCCAACGACCTGTCGCGGGGCGACACCGGCGGCGAGCTGCAACCGGCGCCGTCGGAACCTGCCGCCGTTCCCGAACCGTTCGAGAAGATCTTGGCCCGCTGGCTGGTGCTTTCGGAAGCGTCCAACTCGATCAACCGCTGCATGGGCCTGCCCGACCTCTATCCCTTCGTCATCTCGGAGCTGACGGCACAGAAGCTGGCCTTCGTCCATGAGCTGCTGACTGTCGTGAAAGAATCCGGAACAAAACGTGAGCCGGCCGAGGCGTTTTAGCCGGAACGCATGAAGTCCTGTTTCGTTTTCGTTCGCGAGGGACCATCAAAACGGAGCGAAACCATGAAGCGCATACTGTTTCCTGCTGTCGCCGGAGCGCTTGTCGCCATGTCCGGCACAGCCTTGGCCGATACCGCCGTCTCGGCGGTCGCCGATCTCAACATTCGCGCCGGCCCAGGCCCGCAATACCCGGTCATCGGCGTGCTCGCCGCCGGCCAGTCGGCAACGCTCGATGGCTGCATCCAAAACAGCAAATGGTGCACCATAGCCGAGGCCAATGGCCAGGGCTGGATCTATTCCGACTATGTGACGGCCGATTTCGGCGGCAACGAGGTCGTCCTGACCCGGCGCCCGGCCGACGCAGACATTACCATCGTCGAAGCGCCCGCCGATGTCGACGATCCCGACATCTATACCGGAGCGATCGTCGCTGGCGAGCCGATCGAGCCGATCAGGCGGCCGCCGGCCGAAATCCGCACCTATATCGAGACCAACCGGGTCGACCCGGTCTATCTCGAGGGCGAGGTGGTTACCGGCGCGACCTTGCCCGACACCGTCGAGTTGCGCGAGATTCCGGACTATGACTACCGCTATGTCTATGTGAACGGTCAGCCGGCACTGGTCGACCCCGGCACCCGACGCATCATGTACGTCGAGCGCTGACGGTGCCGAACAGGGCAATCGCTTTAGACGAATCACGGAATCCAGGATCGTTGGAGACCGCCAATGGTCGAAGTCGGCGCTGCCCCTCATCGCCCTGCCGCGCCCTTCTCCCCGTATAGTGACGGGGAGAAGTGGCCTTTCTTGCAATGCTGGCGGCTAGCGAATCCGTTGATTGCGCGGCACGACCCGATCGAATAGATCATGCGACCCGAAGCACCAGCCTGTGAGCCCGCGTGATAGACCCTGCCGCCTTCGAGCGCTACCGGCATACTCCCAACGCCAAGACGACCCTGCCGCCGCTCCTGCTCGGAACGGCGATCGTCGTTCTGTTCTGGGTCGCGACGACCATCGCCGTGCTGTTCGGCGGCGCCTATGTCTTCGTCGTCTGGCAAGCATCGTCTGGCGCCCCGATGGAAGGAGGGGCGGTGCAGAATTTCATGGCCTCGCCCACCGGGATCCTCGCCGCGCTCGCCTCCTTTGCCGGAATCTGGCTCGGCCTGTGGGCTGCCATGCGCTGGGTCCATCGCGAGCCGCTGATGGCGCTGATCGGCACCAGCCGCCGCGTTTCGCGCTCGGGATTTTTTAGGGGATTGGCCGCGGTGCTGGTCACATCGCTGCTCTCCGAGATACTGCTCTATCTCTTGCAGCCCGACATTGCGCGTGGTGAAATCGGCCTGTCGTCCTGGCTGCTGTTCCTGATCCCGATCGCCGCGCTGACCCTGCTGCAGACCTCGTCCGAAGAGGTGCTGTTTCGCGGCTATCTCCTCAGAGGCCTGGCCAACCGGTTTCAAAACCCCTTCATCTGGGCGCTGCTGCCAGGACTTCTGTTCACTGCGATGCATTGGAACCCAAGCTCGACGACCGTCATCAACGCCTGCGTGCTGGCCTCGATCGCCGCTTTTGCGCTACTCCTGACGCTTGTGGTCTATGCCACGGGCAATCTCGGCGCGGCCTTCGGCGCCCACCTCGGCAACAATCTGACCGGCTTCCTGCTGATTTCGCATCAGCAAAGCTACAATTCCTTCGCCCTGTTCAACGCCAAGCCGCTCGAAGGCCCAGGCTGGACGACGCTTGATGCCGTCCTCATCGCGGCGATCGGCATCGTCTGCAGCCTGTTGACTGTTCTGCTGCTGCTGCACCCGCGCTCGCCGCTGAAGGTCGAGCCGGATTTTTCGCACCCTGGCGGCCCAAGCTGATGCGCATCACGCTGGTGGTGCTGCCATAAACCGAACCGGCCCGGTTCAGCGTATTCGGCCCCGCACCTTGACTCCGCGGCCGATTTCCTGTCTACAGCCCGCGAATTCCGCGACGAGTATCCCTCCGAGCAAGCCGACCGGGACGCCGAAGCCTGTTTGAGGCGACGTGCTGTAAATCGATCCTGGAGGCCAACATCCGGCAGCGCTGTGCGCCCCCGGGTGCTTTTTGGCTTTGGGCTTTTGCCCGGACGGCTTTGAGTTGGATACTGGGCGCGGACGCATTACCTCTCGGGCATCATCCGGGTGCCAGGGAAAAGGAAAAAGAATGTTTGAATCGCTACAGGAACGTCTTGGTTCGATCCTGAACGGCCTCACCGGCCGCGGCGCCCTGTCCGAGGCCGATGTCTCGGCGGCGCTGCGCGAGGTGCGCCGTGCGCTGCTCGAGGCCGACGTGGCGCTGGAAGTGGTGCGTTCCTTCACCGACAAGGTGCGCGAGAAGGCCGTCGGCGCCGCCGTGCTGAAGTCGATCAAGCCCGGGCAGATGGTCGTCAAGATCGTCCATGACGAGCTGGTCGAGATGCTGGGCGCCGAGGGCATCGCCATCGACCTCAATGCACCGGCTCCGGTCGTCATCATGATGGTCGGCCTGCAGGGTTCCGGCAAGACGACGACATCGGCCAAGATCGCCAAGCGCCTCACCGAGCGTCAGAACAAGAAGGTCCTGATGGCCTCGCTCGACACGCGGCGTCCCGCCGCGCAGGAGCAGCTCCGTCAGCTCGGCGAGCAGGCCAAGGTCGCCACGCTGCCGATCGTCGCGGGCCAGACGCCGGTCGACATCGCCCGCCGCGCCGTGCAGGCGGCAAAGCTCGGCGGCCATGACGTCGTCATCCTCGACACCGCCGGCCGCACCCATATCGACGAGCCGCTGATGGTCGAGATGGCCGACATCAAGAAGGTCTCGTCGCCGCACGAAATCCTTTTGGTCGCCGATTCGCTGACCGGCCAGGACGCCGTCAATCTGGCAAAAAGCTTCGATGAGCGCGTCGGCATCACCGGCCTGGTGCTGACCCGCATGGATGGCGACGGCCGTGGTGGTGCAGCACTTTCCATGCGCGCCGTCACCGGCAAGCCGATCAAGCTGATCGGCACCGGCGAGAAAATGGACGGGCTGGAGGAATTCCATCCCAAGCGCATCGCCGACCGCATTCTCGGCATGGGCGACATCATCAGCCTCGTCGAAAAGGCTGCCGAAAACATCGACGCCGAGCAGGCGGCGGCGATGGCCAAGAAGATGCAGTCGGGCAAATTCGACCTGAACGATCTTGCCGGCCAGCTTCAGCAGATGTCGAAGATGGGCGGCATGGGCGGTATCATGGGCATGATGCCGGGCATGGGCAAGATGAAGGATCAGATGGCCGCCGCCGGTCTCGACGACAAGATGTTCGGCCGCCAGCTCGCCATCATCTCGTCAATGACCAAGGCCGAGCGCGCCAACCCGGATATTCTGAAGCACTCGCGCAAGAAGCGCATCGCCGCAGGCTCCGGCACCGATGCGGCCGAGATCAACAAGCTCCTGAAGATGCATCGCGGCATGGCCGACATGATGAAGGCGATGGGCGGCAAGGGCAAAGGCGGTGGCCTGATGCGCGGCATGATGGGCGGCCTGGCCCAGAAGATGGGCCTCGGCGGCATGATGCCAGGGGGTATGGGAGGCATGGGTGGCCCGGGCAGTATGATGGGCGGCGGCATGCCGGACCTGTCCAAGATGGACCCCAAGCAGCTCGAAGCCTTGCAGAAGCAGGCGCAGGCAGCCGGTCTCGGCGGCATGAAGGGCCTGCCCGCTGGCCTTCCAGGTGGCGGTGGCCTGCCTGGGCTGCCCGGCGGCATGAAGCTTCCTGGTTTGCCAGGATCCGGCGGCGGGCTGCCAATGCTTGGCAAGAATGGGCTCGGCAAGAACGGCCCCGGCAAGAAGAAGTGAGGGCGCCATGAACGAAGAGAAGGACATGGCCGACGCACGCGCGGCGCTGGTCGACTACCGCGCCTCGATCGACAACATCGACGCAGCGCTCATCCACATGCTGGCCGAGCGTTTCCGCTGCACCAAGGCGGTCGGCGAGCTGAAGGCGTCGCATGGCCTGCCACCGGCCGATCCGGCACGCGAGCAGCAGCAGATCGCCCGCCTTCGCCAACTGGCGAAGGACGCCCATCTCGACCCGGATTTCGCGGAGAAATTCCTGAACTTCGTCGTCCGTGAAGTGATCCGGCATCACGAGCATATCGCCGCATCCAACGGCGGAACGAAAACCGGCTGAGGACCAGCCGTAAACCCGAAAATCAGCGTTTTAGGAGAAAAGAAATGCCATTGAAAATCCGACTGGCCCGTGCGGGCTCGAAAAAGCGTCCCTATTACCACGTCGTCGTCGCCGACGCCCGTTCGCCGCGCGACGGCCGTTTCATCGAGTCGCTCGGCTCGTGGAACCCGCTGCTGCCCAAGGACGGCGAGCGGGTCAAGGTCGACGCCGACCGCGTCAAGCATTGGCTCTCGCACGGCGCCCAGCCGACCGACCGCGTGCTGCGCTTCCTCGACGAGGCCGGCATCGCCAAGCGTGAGGCCCGCTCCAATCCGAAGAAGGCCGAGCCCGGCAAGAAGGCGCAGGAGCGCGCCGCACTTCTGAAGAAGGCGCAGGACGATGCAGCCGCCGCTGTTGCCGCCGCAACAGCCGCGCCGGCAGAGGCGGAAGCCGCGAGCGCCGAATAATCCGCTTTTTATCGCCTACGGAACGGCGGGCGCTTTGCCCGCCGTTTTGTTTCGTCGGAGCCATGACGCGGCCCGATCAATAGCCTGCCGGGCAGCGGGCGATGTAGACGCGTCCATAGCGATCGCGATAGCGGCACTGGCCCCTTTCAGTGGCGCGGCCGATCAGCGCGCCGGCGACGGCGCCGACAGCACCACCAACAACAGCTCCCTCCACCGGGTCGTTTGCAACGGCAGCGCCGACAGCAGCGCCACCCAGGCCACCGACCGCGGCGCCCTGTTCCGTCCGGGAACAGGCTGCGAGCGAGGTTGCCAATACCATCAGGACCACCAGTTTCTTCATCGTCGCTCCTCCCAAATGGGGTTTTCCGTCCTCGCCCCACATCGTCTAACTCGCAACCCGGCGATTTGATCCAAGGACAAGGAAGAGGGTGGCGGCAGACAGCGCCCTCTCTGGCGACGTGACCGCCATCGAACGGCTTTTGACGTCGCCGCTATCGGCTGAACGGGATCAGCGAGCGCACCCCGGGATTGCGCAGGAAAAGGCCGCACCACAGAATGAGGCCGAGATAGACGCCGAACAATGTGTGCGAGAACAGCGGGCTGCCAAGACGCGCGTGGGTCGCGATGGCGCCGCCGAGATAGGCGGTGAGCAGGACGGCGCCGAGCACCGAGGTGCGCGGCACCGCATAGAGCGCGGTCGAGACCAGCCCGATGATGCCGAGCATGCGCGAGACATCGGGATCGGCCGGCCAGCCGAGTTGCACCATGGTCTGGGTGACGACATCGAGCGGCGGCAGCTTGATGACGCCGTCGAAGATCATGAACAGAACGATGAGGGCGCTGAGCCCGCGGCCGGTCCACAGTGCGCCGGGCGTGACGGATGCTGTTTGAGACATTGTCATTGGTCCTCCGGTTGTTTCGAGCCCTCTTGCCCAGGGTCGAACCAAGGACGCGGCGTGAGGCGGCGATCCGACACGCCTATGATTTTTCCAGCGCGCGGTGCTGCGGTGAGCGCGGGAACAAACCCTCAGGAAAAATAGAACTTTTCAGCAGGGATCATTTTCGGCGGCGCTTCGCCGAGTGCCTCGAGCACAGAGATTTCACAGACGCGGCACAGGCCGTCGAGGGCGAGATCGTTGGCCTCGGTGCCGAACGGGTCCTCGAGTTCCTCCGAAAGCGCATCGAGGCCGAAAAAGGTGTAGGCGATCAGCGCCGTGAACAGCGGCGTCGCCCAGCCGGCAGTCGAGGCCAGGCCAAACGGCAGCAGCAGGCAGAAGATATAGGCGGTGCGCTGCAACAGCAGCGTGTAGGCAAACGGAAGCGGTGTTCCCATGATGCGCTCGCAGCCGGCCTGCGCTGCGGCGATTTGCGACAGGCGCTCGTCGAGGATGCGGTAACCCATGACGTCGATCGCGCCGGCCCTGTACAACGCGGCGGCTCGCTCGCCCATCCGGCGCAGCATGGCGTCTGGCGGGTTGGCCAGCTTGGCAGCACTTTCGGCCTTTTCACCGATGAACGCGCGTGCTTCGGTCGTGGCATCGACCCGCCGAAGCAGGCCGCGCAGGAAGTGACAGAAGGCGATCGCCTCCATCAGCAGCCCGCGCAGTTCGACCCGATCCTCGATCAACCCGGTGCTGGCGCGCGCCAGGTTACGAATGTCGAAGACAAGCTGGCCCCACAGCTTGCGCGCCTCCCACCAGCGGTCGTAGGCGGCATTGTTACGGAAGCCGAGATAGATCGACAGCGCCACACCGAGCAAGGCGAGCGGTGCGGGGCCGGCATTGCCGAGGTCAAGCCCCAGCGCCCTGACCGCCAGCAACACCAGTGCGCCATAGACGCCGAAGCCGAAGATCTGCGGCAGGATGCGCGGCACCACCGAGCCGCGCATGATGAAGAACAGATGCAGGAATCCCGGGCGCGGGCGAACGATCATCGAAACCCCTTTCACGGACCGGCAATGATCCTGATCGGTTCCATTGTGTGACGCAATACACGCATAAGCCCAGCCGCCAGCGACATGGCAATGTCGTCTTGCCGGTCTAGCCGAGCACGCTGTCGAAAATCCGCAAGACATTCGGGAGCAATCGATGGCCGGCGAGACCGATCTGAAGAAAGTTGGTGAGGCGTTGCGTCAAAACTGAGCAGAATTTGAGACGCCGGTGCTGCCCCTCATCCCCCTGCCGGCACCTTCTCCCCGTGAACGGGGAGAAGGGGGCTGACGGCCGAAAGCCGAGCCCGCGACCGCGGGCCGCCGGTTGTCCGGCGCCCCCGCGGGAGGGCCCGCCGCGGCAGCGGCGATACGGCCCGTGAGCGAGACTAAGCCGCCTTCTTCTTCGGTTGGATCAGCCCGCGCTCGATCAGCAATTCGGCGATCTGCACTGCGTTGAGTGCGGCGCCCTTGCGCAGATTGTCGGAGACGATCCACATCGACAGGCCGTTGTCGACGGTCGAATCCTCGCGGATGCGCGAGATGAAGGTCGCGTCCTCACCGGCCGATTCCAGCGGCGTGATGTAGCCGCCGTCCTCGCGCTTGTCGAGAACCTGGCAGCCTGGCGCCTCGCGCAGGATTTCGCGTGCTTCCTCGGCGGTGATCGGCTTTTCGAATTCGATATTGACCGCTTCCGAATGGCCGATGAACACCGGCACGCGCACGCAGGTCGCCGTCAGCATGATCTTGGGGTCGAGCATCTTCTTGGTCTCGGCGACCATCTTCCACTCTTCCTTGGTGAAGCCGTCGTCGAGGAAGACGTCGATGTGCGGGATGACGTTGAAGGCGATGCGCTTGGTGAACTTCTTGACGTCGACCTGGTCGGCGACGAACACCGCGCGGGTCTGCGTGAACAATTCGTCCATGCCTTCCTTGCCGGCGCCGGATACCGATTGATAGGTGGCGACGACGACACGCTTGATGGTGGCGAGGTCATGCAGCGGCTTCAGCGCCACGACCAGTTGCGCCGTCGAGCAGTTCGGGTTGGCGATGATGTTCTTGCGCGTGAACAGCGAAATCGCGTCCGGGTTCACTTCCGGCACGATCAGCGGCACGTCCTGGTCGTAGCGGAAGGCCGACGAATTATCGATGACGACGCAGCCCTGCTTGCCGATCTTCGGCGACCATTCCTTCGAGACGTTGCCGCCGGCCGACATGATGCAGATGTCGGTATCGGAAAAATCATATTGGTCGAGCGCCCTGACCTTCAGCGTGCGATCGCCGAACGACACTTCCGTGCCCTGGCTGCGCCGCGAGGCCAGCGCCACCACCTCGCTCACCGGAAAGCCGCGCTCTTCCAGTATGTTGAGCATTTCCCGACCCACATTGCCCGTGGCGCCGACGATTGCAACCTTGAAACTCATCGAAATCTCCTGTCCTCTCCGCTCGGTTTTTTTGGAGAAAACCCGCCGGCCGATGCGGGTTTCAACCCCCGGGCCGGACCCGGGAGAGGGTGGTTAGGCCAAGGGAATCAGACCGTTTTAGTGGTCGTTTTACCGGTTTTTTTGGCCAAGAACGTGGTTTTGCTGGAACGAGCAGACGCGCCGAGGCGCCCGGCCCAATGGTTCGCATTGCGGCCGGGGACGTCGAAGGCAAGAAGCGCCATCAAAAGGCCGCGCATCGGAACTACCCCATTCGGTGCCGGCTTTTACGCGGTTTGCGTAAAGAGTCAATCGCGACGCAGCCAGGCGGCTTGCCCTGTACAATGGCGGCGGCGCGAAGTACGAACGATTGGATCGTTTGGCTCGTGGCGCTCCTGGCGCTCGCCGACGGATGACCCATTGCCGGGCATAAAAGAATCCGAATTCCGAAAGAGTGAAATGTCCAATTTCGAAGCACTTGTCCCCGCGCTGGCAAAGGCGCTGGAAAAACGCGGCTATGTCGAGCTGACGCCGGTGCAGAAGGCGGTTCTCGAGCTCGGGCAGGCCGATGCGCTGGTTTCCGCCCAGACCGGCTCCGGCAAGACCGTCGCCTTCGGGCTGGCTCTGGCGCCGACCCTTCTCGACGGCGCCGAGCGCTTTTCCCATGCTGCAGCACCGCTGGCGCTGGCCGTGGCGCCGACGCGGGAGCTCGCTTTGCAGGTGACGCGCGAGCTCGAATGGCTCTACGAACTGACCGGCGCAGCGATAGCGTCCTGCGTCGGCGGCATGGACATGCGCACCGAGCGCCGCACGCTGGAGCGCGGCGCCCATATCGTCGTCGGCACGCCCGGCCGGCTGCGCGACCACATCACCCGCAATTCGCTCGACATGTCCGAGCTGAAGGCAGTGGTGCTGGACGAAGCCGACGAGATGCTCGATCTCGGCTTTCGCGAGGATCTGGAATTCATCCTCGACGCCGCGCCGGCCGAGCGCCGCACCTTGATGTTTTCGGCCACCGTGCCGCGCTCCATAGCCACGCTGGCCAAAGGCTACCAGCGCGATGCGGTGCGCATCTCGGCCGCCGGCGAGGAAAAGCAGCATCTCGACATTGAATACCGGGCGCTGAGCGTAGCCCAGGCCGACCGGGAAAATGCCATCATCAACGTGCTGCGCTATTACGAGGCGAAGAACGCATTGGTGTTCTGCAACACGCGCGCTGCCGTCAATCACCTGACCGCGCGCTTCAACAACCGCAACTTTTCCGTCGTCGCGCTTTCGGGCGAGCTGAGCCAGAACGAGCGCAGCCACGCGCTGCAGGCGATGCGCGACGGCCGCGCCAAAGTCTGCATCGCCACCGATGTGGCGGCGCGTGGCATCGACCTGCCCAACCTCGAACTGGTGATCCACGCCGACCTGCCGACCAATCCGGAGACGCTGCTGCACCGAAGCGGGCGGACCGGACGGGCGGGACGCAAGGGTGTCAGCGCGCTGATCGTGCCCAACAATGCCCGCAGGCGCACCGAACGGCTGCTGCAAAGCGCTGGCCTTGCGGCGACATGGGCAAGCCCGCCTTCGGCCGACGACGTCCTGCGGCGCGACGACGAGCGCATCCTCGCCGACCCGGTTTTCAGCGAGCCTGTGACGGATGATGAACGCGGCTTCATCAATGCGCTTCTTGAGCAGCATGGCCCCGATCAGGTAGCCGCCGCCTTCGTGCGTCTGTGCCGCTCCAGCCGCTCGGCGCCCGAGGATCTTTTAGACGTCGCTCCGTTCGCGCCGTCGGGCGACAGGCCCTCTGGCGATAGATCTGCCCGTCGCGACGAGGCGCCAAGCCGCCGCGACGATTTCGGCGACAGCGTCTGGTTTTCGCTGTCGGTGGGACGCAGGCAGAATGCCGAGCCGCGCTGGCTGATCCCGATGCTGTGCCGGACCGGCGGCATCTCCAAGCGCGAGATCGGCGCCATCAAGATGCAGCCGGAAGAAACCTTCGTGCAGATCGCGGCGGATTGGGCCGACCGGTTTTTCCAGGCGATCGGCCCGGACCGCAAGCTGCAGAACAACATCGCGGTGAAGCGGCTGGACGGCACGCCCGACCTGTCGCGGGCCGGCTATCAGGAGCCACGGCCGGACAAGAAGCCGCACCGCGGCAAGCGGACGTTCGACCAGAACGCGCCCAAATATGAGAAGCGCGCACCGTCAGCCGATCAGCGCCCCGCCGCATTCGAGGCAAAACCCTGGGCCGGGAAGGCAAGCAAGCCGAAATTCGACAAGGCCGGACCCGCCAAGAACAAGAAAGCGAAGAAGCGGCCGGCTTAGCGATTTGCCGGAATCGTTGGCTTGTCATGGCCTGCAAAGGGCTGTCCTTTGCCAAGGCAATCGATTCAGGTCTGCGCCGCCCCTCATCCGCCTGCCGGCACCTTCTCCCCGTAAACGGGGAGAAGCCCGCTGGCCGCAGCCTCGGCGTTCTTTCCGCGACGCCCGCGATTGGCGAAACCGGCGATGACAGCGTCCTTCTCCCGTCACTATACGGGGAGAGTGCCCGGCAGGGCGATGAGGGGCGGCGCAGACTTCGACGATTGGTCGATGCTCCCCATTTCCGCACCCACCCCTTGCGGTCTGCCGCAACTTTGAACAGTCTGGCCAGCGGGACGAGGGGCAGCACATGCGCGGCGAAGTGCTTCACTATGACGAGGACCAGGGTTTTGGTTTCATCACCGGAGCCGACGGCAACCGTTACACCTTCGCGCGCGAGGATCTGCGCCGAGAGGCGTCGATGGCCAGGGGCATGGTTATCGAGTTCCAGCCGGCCGGTGGACGGGCACGCGACGTTATTTCGATCCGTGCCCAGGCTGCCAGTCCGCCTGCCGCAACCGCCGCCCCGACTCAAACCGGCAATGCGCCCGTGGCGCCGCAACATTTCGGCCGTTTCGCTGAAAATGCTCCCGCCACCGACCTTTGGAGCTATTTCCGGCGGGGCCTGACTGAAAATTACTTCAATTTCTCCGGCCGTGTCCGCCGCAAGGAATATTGGGGTTTTTGCCTGTTCTGGACGATCGCGCTGATCGGGGTCGTCGGCGTTGGCCTCTTCATCGACGACGCCATGGGCCATCTTGACGAATTGCCGGCAGTGACGGTCGGTCTTTGCGGCACGTTTGTGCTGGCGACAACCCCGCCTTGGATCGGACTGAACGTGCGTCGCCTGCACGACATCGGCCTGACCGGCTGGCTTTTCCTGGTGGTGTTCATCCCGACGATCGGCTGGCTGATCATCCTGGTCTTCGCGCTGATCCCGACGCAGGCCCGTGAAAATCAGTGGGGCCCGGTGCCGGTGGGCGTCAGGGCCTAGCTGCTCGACACAGCGGTTTTGAGGGGGCTGGAAGCCGAGCGGACGTCGACCGCCACAGGGTCAGCCCAGGAACCTGGCGATGATCGCGTCGCCCATCTCAGTGGTGCCGACCTCGGTCATCCCAGGGGAAAGAATATCGCTGGTGCGCAAGCCCTGGTCGAGCACGGCGGCGATGGCGCTTTCCAGGCGATCGGCCTCGGCCACCATGCCGAAGGAATAGCGCATGCACATGGCGAAGGAGGCGATCATGGCGATCGGGTTGGCGATGCCTTTGCCCGCAATGTCGGGCGCCGAACCGTGCACCGGTTCGTAGAGCGCCTTGCGCTTTTTCGTCTTGGCATCCGGCGCGCCGAGCGACGCCGACGGCAGCATGCCGATCGAGCCGGTCAGCATGGCGGCGATGTCGGACAGCATGTCGCCGAACAGATTGTCGGTGACGATGACGTCGAATTGTTTCGGCCAGCGTACCAGCTGCATGCCGCCGGCATCGGCCAGCATGTGGTCGAGCTTGACGTCGGCATATCTGGCCTTGTGGGTCTGGCTGACGACCTCGTTCCACAACACGCCTGATTTCATCACATTGCGCTTTTCCATCGAGGTGACGTGGTTCTTGCGGGTGCGTGCCAACTCGAAGGCAACGCCCGAAATGCGCTCGATCTCGAACGTGTCGTAGACCTGCGTGTCGATGCCGCGCTTCTGGCCGTTGCCGAGATCGATGATCTGCTTCGGCTCGCCGAAATAGACGCCGCCGGTGAGCTCGCGCACGATCAGAATGTCGAGCCCTTCGACCACCTCCTGCTTGAGCGAGGAGGATGCGGCCAGCGCCGGATAGCAGATGGCCGGCCTGAGATTGGCGAACAGCTCCATGTCCTTGCGCAGCCGCAGCAGTCCGGCTTCCGGGCGCACTTCATAAGGCACCGCATCCCATTTCGGCCCGCCGACGGCGCCGAACAGCACCGCGTCGGCAGCCATCGCCTTGGCCATGTCGGCATCGGAAATCGCCGCGCCATGCGCGTCATAGGCGCAGCCGCCGACCAGCCCCTCATCGGTGACAAAACCGCTGTCGAGCGTGTCGTTCATGGCGGCGATCAGCTTCTTCACCTCGGCCATCGCCTCGGGGCCGATGCCATCGCCGGCGAGCAGGAGAAGATTTTTCAAAGCCATCGGAACCGTCCTAACTGTGGCGCATGACCCGAAATCGGCATCGACTTCGGGGTCATGCGCAGAACCAAAATTCGACGGCGTCCTTTGCGCGTCCAAAAGGACGCGCGGCGCTGTCGTGAGCCGCGGCCTTGCTAAACGCCAAGCGGCTGGCGCGCAAGCTTTTGGTTCAGAGCATCTTTGGCGGATCATTGGCGCCCCGCTGGCGTCGCACAAGCTTCTGCAGCGCCGCCGCGCTCAGGTCGTGCGCTTGAGCGCCGTCACTTCGATCTCGATCTTCATTTCCGGCTTGTTGAGCTGACAGACGATCATCGTCGCCGCCGGCCTGATGTCGCCAAAAGCCTCGCCGAGGATCGGAAAGACTATGTCGACGAAAGCCGCGTCGGTGATGTAGTGATGCGCCCGCACCACATCGGCCATCTCAAAACCGCCGTCCTGCAACGCCTTGGCAATCGTCGCCAGGCAATTGCGCGTCTGCGCCTCGACTGTCTCCGGCATCGACATGGTCGCATAGTCGTAGCCGGTCGTTCCGGAAACGAAACACCAGTCGCCCTGTACCACGGCTCGCGAATAACCGGCGGCCTTCTCGAAGGGCGAGCCGGTGGAGATCAGTTTTCGCATGGTTCCCTCGCATATTTTTCAGGCGATATTGAGCTGAAGAGGTGCTTTCCGACTATGGGCCAGGCGGGGTGGATCGACAGCGCAAACCGTTATAGGCCGGGGACGTCGGCCCTGCATTCGATCTTCGCAGCGAGAGGCAATGGCGGCCTAACGGGAAAGGAGTCTACTGATGGAAACCGAAATGTTCGATTTGAAGGCGCTCACCACGCTCATGAACGCGCTACGGCGGTTCAATCAGTTCGATCCGAAGATGCAGGTCTCAACAATCCTGGCTCTACTGGAAATAGCTGCGGCGAATGCACGGCATGAGGACATTTCGGTTCAGGACATTGAGAGGAACGTCGGCATCAAGTCCGGCGCCGCCTCCCGCAATGCCTATTATTGGGGTGAGGGCCACCAGGAAATGACCGGTGGCCACCAGATGATCACCATCGGTTTCGGCGCTGATCGCCGGAAGCGCTCACTTGTGCTGACCAACAAGGGGAGGGCATTCATCAACGATCTGGTCAGAGGCGTAAAGGCATATGGCGAGAAATCGGGGTAACCGCTGGCATGCCGACGTGGTGAAATCCAAACAAAGAACCCGGCTTTGGCCGGGTTCTAGATATCCTATTCTGGCTAGCTTTTACGATTTCGCGCCGCCAGCGTCCGCAACCTTAGCGCGTTGAGGCGGATGAAGCCTTCGGCGTCCTTTTGATCGTAGGCGCCGCGGTCGTCCTCGAACGTGACCAGCGCGTCGGAATAGAGCGTCTTGTTCGACTTGCGGCCGGTGACGATGACGTTGCCCTTGTAGAGTTTCAGCCGCACCGTGCCTTCGACATCTTCCTGGCTCTTGTCGATCATCGCCTGCAGCATTAGCCGCTCGGGCGCGAACCAGAAGCCGTTGTAGATCAGCTCGGCGTAGCGCGGCATGAACTCGTCCTTGAGGTGGGCGGCACCGCGGTCCAGCGTGATCGATTCGATCGCCCGGTGGGCTGATATCAGGATGGTGCCGCCGGGGGTCTCGTAGACGCCGCGCGATTTCATGCCGACGAAGCGGTTCTCGACCAGGTCTAGCCGGCCGATGCCGTTGTCGCGGCCGAGATCGTTGAGCGCCGCCAGCATCGTCGCCGGCGACAGTTTTTCGCCGTCGAGCGCGATCGGATCGCCCCTCAGGAATTCGATTTCGATCTCGGTGACCTTGTCCGGCGCGTCCATCGGCGAGATGGTGCGCTGATGGACGAATTCCGGTGGCTCGCTCCACGGGTCTTCCAGCACCTTGCCTTCGGAGGACGAATGCAGAAGATTGGCGTCGACCGAAAACGGCGCGTCGCCCTTCTTGTCCTTCGGCACCGGGATCTGGTGCTGCTCGGCGAAGTTGATCAGGTCGGTGCGCGACTTGAACGACCAATCGCGCCATGGCGCGATGACCTTGATGTCGGGATTGAGCGCATAGGCCGAAAGCTCGAAACGGACCTGATCGTTGCCCTTGCCGGTGGCGCCATGCGCAATCGCATCGGCGCCGGTTTCTTTTGCGATCTCGACCAGGTGCTTGGAAATCAGCGGGCGGGCGATCGAGGTGCCGAGCAAATAGGTGCCTTCATAGACGGCATTGGCGCGAAACATCGGGAAGACGAAGTCGGACACGAACTCCTCGCGGACATCCATGATGCGGATGTCCTTGATGCCCATCATCTCGGCCTTGCGCCGCGCCGGCTCCAGCTCGCCGCCCTGGCCGAGATCGGCGGTGAAGGTGACCACCTCGGCGCCAAGCTCGGTTTGCAGCCATTTCAGGATGATGGAGGTGTCAAGGCCGCCGGAATAGGCGAGCACGACCTTCTTGACGGCTTTTGCTTTCGACATTTGGCTGTTCCGCGACAGGGTTCTTTGCGGGCGAGGTATCACGGGCTTTCCGGGCTGCGCAAGAGACGAACGGTGATCAGGCCATCGGCGAAGCTGCCGATCTCCCCCCTTGCGGGGGAGATGCCCGATAGGGCAGAGTGGGGTGCTGTCCCTCCGACCTGACATCACGACCAAGCCCTCAAGCTGATTCCGGTTGGGAATGGATGAAGTCGGAGGCCGGCGATCCTTCCCACTGTCCTGCCGGACATCTCCCCCGCAAGGGCGGAGATCGGATGTCGCTGCGCCTTCGCCAACCACCAACGGACATCGCTGTTTCGACTCGCTAGACCAGACTCCGTGCTGGCGAGAAGCTGGCGTCTATAAAACACCTGCGCTATAGGCTGCGCTTTCTTTATCCAGGGGCCGCAGATGTCCTTCATTCCCGACACCACCACGCTGATCCAGTTCGCTATCGCCACCGTGATCCTGGCGATCACGCCCGGGCCCGACATGACGCTGTTCGTGTCGCGCACGCTGAGCCATGGCCGGGCCATCGGCTTTGCCTCGATGGCCGGCGCGCTGTTCGGTACGCTGATCCACACCACGCTGGTGGTGGTCGGCATCTCGGCGCTGATCGTCGCCTCGCCGATGTCTTTCCTGGCCCTGAAGATCTTCGGCGCCGGCTATCTCGTCTTCCTGGCGTGGCAGGCGATCACCAAGGGTTCGGCGTTTTCGCCCGAGAAGAAGAGCGGGCCGGAGATTTCGCTGTTTCGCGCCTGGGCGGCAGGGCTCGGCGTCAATCTGCTCAACCCGAAGATCATCCTGTTCTTCATGACCTTCCTGCCGCAGTTCGTCTCGGCGCATGATCCCAACGCGCCCGGAAAACTGTTCTTCCTCGGGGCGATGTTCGTCGTGCTGTCGATCCCCGTAACAGCGCCGATGGTCTTTGCGGCAGAAAAGTTCTCGAGCGCGATGAAAGCCAGCCCGCGGGTAACGCGTGCCGTCGACTATCTGTTCGCCGGGGTGTTTTCCGCCTTTGCGCTCAAGATCCTGACCGCCCAGGCGAAATAGATCTTCCGGCTTGGCGCCAGCTTCCGGCCGAGCGCCCGGCACTCAGCCAGTAGAAAATGCCGCCGACCATGCCGCTGCCGATCACGGCAGCGGCGACGCGCGGGTCGGTGATCTCGAAATTGGCGTCGGCGGTCCGGTGGACGAAGCCGAGGAAGACCGCCGCGACCACAGCGCCCGCCAGCGCATAGAACAGCCAGTCGCGCCGTCCGAGGGTTTCCGAGACGAGAATCGCCACCGCTGCCGGCATGAAAGCGAAATAGGCGACGAACAGCGCAACGAAGGGGATTGAAAAATACAGCGAGGCCGTCGCCGCCGGCTGCGCGTGCTCCGGCGTGTAGCTCAGCGACGCCAGAAACATGATGTTGAGGAAGGCGCTGGCCGCCAGCGCGGCGACGCCATAACCGATCAGGATGATGGCGAAGCGGATGAAGTAGGCGACAAGGCGGTTCACGCCTCGCCGTGCCCCGCGATCATCATCGCTTCCAGGGCGAGCCGATCGACCTTGCGCATGCGCTCGGACTCCGACTTGAGCTGGCCGCAGGCGGCGAGGATGTCGCGGCCGCGCGGCGTGCGGATCGGCGAGGCATAGCCGGCATTGTTGATGTAGTCGGCGAATTTCTCGATCGTCTCCCAGTCCGAGCACTGGTAGTTGGTGCCCGGCCACGGATTGAACGGGATCAGATTGATCTTGGCCGGAATGCCCTTGAGCAGCTTGATCAGTCCCTTGGCGTCCTCGATCGAATCGTTGACGTCCTTCAGCATCACATATTCGAAGGTGATGCGGCGGGCGTTCGACAGGCCGGGATAGGCGCGGCAGGCGGCGATCAGCTCTTTCAACGGATATTTTTTGTTGATCGGCACCAAAAGGTCGCGCAAATCGTCATTGGTGGCGTGCAGCGAGATCGCCAGCATGACACCGATCTCCTCGCCGGTGCGGAAGATCTCCGGCACGACGCCGGAAGTCGACAGCGTGATGCGTCTCTTCGATAGCGAAAGCCCGTCGCCGTCGGACGCGATCAGCAGCGCCTTCTTCACCGCCTCGAAATTGTAGAGCGGCTCGCCCATGCCCATCATGACGATGTTGGACACTTTCCGGCCCTCGGCCGGAACGACCGCGCCATCAGGCGTGTCGCGGTCGGGGAAATCGCCGAGCCGGTCGCGGGCGGTCAGAAGCTGGGCGAGGATTTCCTCTGCGGTCAGGTTGCGCACCAGCTTCTGCGTGCCGGTGTGGCAAAAGGAGCAGGTCAGCGTGCAACCGACCTGTGAGGAGATGCAGAGCGTGCCGCGGCCTTCTTCGGGAATGTAGACAGTTTCGATCTCGACCGGCCGGCCGGCGCCGCGCGGCGGAAAGCGAAACAGCCATTTGCGCGTGCCGTCGGAGGAAATCTGCTCCTCGACGATCTCGGGCCTGGCGACGGTGAAATGCTTGTCGAGTTCGGCGCGCAAATCCTTGGAGATGTTGAACATTCCGGCAAAGTCGGAGACGCCGCGCACATACATCCAGTGCCAGAGCTGCTGGGCGCGCATCCTGGCCTGGCGCTCCGGCACGATGCCTGATGCAACGAGGGCAGCGCCAAGCTCGGCCCGGGTCAGGCCGATCAGCGACGGTTTCTCGGCCGGCGTGGCGCGGGCGCGCAACGCATCACGGGCGCCCTCGGTGGTAACGTCGAATGAAAGGGTCATTGTTGCGCCAATATAAGCGATTTACGGCCGATTACAGCATCGTGCCCGAAATGAAGCGCGGCGCATAGCACAGCTTGACGGCGGAGTCATGCAGGGGCGATCTTTACCTTCTCCCACAAGGGGAGTGAAGGGAGAGCCGCGCCAGGCACGGCCCGGCCGCTCACTCAAACCCGGCTATTTGCACCTGGCGATGGACGACAGCGCCGCCGAAATGCCTTTCAGCGAAAAGACATAGGTCGTGGTGTTACCGCGGCCGGACTTCGCCTGCACCTTCATGTCGCTGCCAGACTTCATTGCGGCGATCAGCACCGGCTCCTCGGCGGCGTTTTCGACCCAGGCCGACTTGCCGCGGGTGAACATCGAAAAGCTCTTGCCGTCGATGGTGACGGTGGCCTTGGAGTTTTCCTGGAAATTGTAGCCGGCGATGAATTGCGGCTCGTAAGACACTTGCTGTCCCGGCCGCTGGCTGACGAAGAAGAACATGTCGCCATGGTCAAGCGTCGGCGGCTGCTTGTCGGTCGGCACGGTCAACACATAGCAAACCTTGCCGCCCGACGCCTGGTAGCTGTAGGTGCCCCAGGCATTGTGCTGGCCGATCTTGGTTGCGGACTGCGCCAGAGCCGGCGCTGTCATGGCCACCAGTGCCAGGCTCGAAATTGTAGCAATCAATCCGCGCATCGCTTTTCCCATATATGGTGCGGAGGCAGGCCGGCTCGGCGTCCTGCCCGTCGCTTCATTTTGATTTAATCTGGGTTACCAAACGGTGAACTTCCTTTGGGAAAAGGACATCCACCCCAGGAAACCGCCGCCATCCTTGCGCCCGTCGCTCGAAAGCGGCAGTTGCAACGTCCCTTTCGCGACTTGGATGCCACGAAAGCGGCAAGAGTTTGACTTTTCTGCCTTATCGCCGGCTCAGCCGTTGTCGGCAATCGCCTGTTTGGCGGCGAGCCGATGCGCTGATGTGATGTGGGCTTTGACGGTGGTGATCGCGGCGGTCAGCACGGCGATGTCGTCGGTAAAGCCCAGTCCGAGGACGAAGTCGGGGATGACGTCAGCCGGCAGCACGAAATAGCCGAGCGCCGCCACCAGGATGCCCTTGGCGCGCAGCGGCGTGTTCTTGTCCATGGCGCAGTAATAGGCGGCGACCAGCTCTTCCATGAACGGGATCTGCCGGGCAGCCCGCTTGGCCGTGCGCCAGAATTTCTCGCGCACTTCGCTCTCGTCGCCCGGCTTGCCGCCAAAGCCGAAGAAATCAAAACCTGATTTTTGCGCCATCAGTCTCTCCTAACGAGGCTGCGCATGGCGTTCCACGCGCGCCTGCCAGCGGAAAATGTGGTGAAAGCTCCAGTCCACTACAAGAGCGCGACCGTTCCCCGGCCTGAAAATCGGGCTACAGCATCGACAAATCTCCAACGACCTAACCGAAATAGCGGTTCATCATCCTGGCCAGTTCGAAGTCGAGCGCGGTCAGGCCGCCGGCATCATGGGTGTTCAGCGTCACGTTCACGGTGTTGTAGACGTTCGACCAGTCGGGGTGATGGTCGACCTTCTCCGCCGCCAGAGCGACGCGGGTCATGAATGCGAAGGCTTCGGAAAAATCGCTGAAGGTGAAGCTGCGCGCGATCGAGCCGCCGTCCTTGGCCAGCGACCAGCCGTCGAGCCCGGCCAGCGCCTCGGCGACCGCCTCACTGCTCAGTTTCTCTCTCGCCATGGTCGTTTCCCGTGCTATCTGGATTTGCAGTCTTCAGCATAGTGCCGGATCGATGAGCGCAAAGCCGATAAAATCCATTCTCTTCGTCTGTCTCGGCAATATCTGCCGCTCGCCACTGGCCGAGGGCGTGCTGCGCGCCGTCCTGGCCGAGCGCGGCCTCGATCGGGATATCCTGCTCGATTCGGCCGGGACCAGCGACTGGGAAGCCGGCTCGGCACCCGACCCGCGCTCGATCTCGATCGCAGAGCGGCACGGCGTCGATATTTCCGGACAGACGGCGCGCAAACTGACGCCGGACGATTTTTCGCGTTTCGACCTCATTCTCGCCATGGACCGATCGAATCTCCGGGATCTTAAAGCGCTGGTGCCTGCCGCCATGCGCGACCGGGTCCGTCTGTTCCTCGAGTTCGCCGAGGGAAGGGTAGGCGACGTGCCGGACCCCTATCGGCAGGGGCCGGAGGCGTTTGCCTCGGTCTACCGCATGATCCGCGAAGCGTCGGAGGCGCTGGCGACGCGGCTCGAGGCACGGCTGTCGGCGCCCGACAGCGGCCAGGCCTCCTCGACGATGTAGGGTCCGCCGCCGACCGAATCGCGCGACGACATCAGGACGAAGCGGCCGACACGGAAGGGCAGCGTCGAAAAATTGCCGCGCGCCGAAAGATACTGGGCGACGTCGAGCGGGCTCGAATTGCGCAACCTGGCCAGCGTCACATGCGGCATGAATTTGCGCGGGTCGGCGGGAATGCCGAGGCGTTGGCAGATGCGCTCGATCTCGGCTTGCAGCGACGCAAGATCGGGCGAGGCGGAGACGCCGGCCCACACCGCGTGCGGTTTCTTCTGGCCGAAGGCGCCGACGCCGGACAGTGTCAGCGCGAAGGAAGGGCGGTGGACGCGGTCGAGTGCGTTGGCGATCTCGTCGGCGACATGGCCCTCGACGTCGCCGATGAAGCGCAGCGTCATATGGTAGTTCTCGACGTCGATCCAGCGGGCCCGGGGCAGGCCGCCCCGGAGCAGGGACAGCGAAAGGGCGGCGTCACGCGGAATTTCGAGGGCGGTGAAAAGACGCGGCATGGTAAGCCTCCTGTCCTCGAATCGAACTCTTGTCCCTAGCGAATCATCGAAAATCGAGCGGGGCAAGCGGTTTGTTGGTTGCACCTGACCTAAAATCAAATCGTGTGGGGAATACGTAGCCTCATCGAAATCCGGTCCCTTCAAGAGTTGCCCTTGACCACGGCAATGGCTTTCTCGACATCCGGCAGTATGCGCTCGACCATGCGGTCGATGCCCTTGGCATTCGGGTGCAGGCCGTCCTCAAGTTGCATAGCTGGTTCGCCGGCGACGCCGTCGAGAAAGAATGGATAGAGCGGAACGCCGTATTTTTCCGCCAGTTTCGGGAAGATAGCGTCAAAGCCGTTCTGGTAGTCGGCGCCGAGATTGGGGGCGGCGCGCATGCCGGCCAGCAGCACGGCGATGTTGCGCTGCTTCAGCTTCGCCAGCATGGCGTCCAGATTTTTCTGCGTGATATCGGGAGAAACGCCGCGCAGCATGTCGTTGGCACCGAGTTCGAGAATGACAAGCTGCGTGCCGTCCGGCACCGACCAGTCGAGCCGCGACAGGCCGCCACTCGACGTATCGCCGGAGACACCGGCATTGGCGACCGTCACATCGTGGCCCTTGGCGCGGAGTGCTGCCTCAAGTTTTTGGGTGAAGCCTTCGTCCGGTCCGAGGCCAAAGCCTGCCATCAGGCTGTCGCCGAAGCCGACGATCTTGAACGGCTCGGCGCGCGCCGAAGAAATGGCGCCCCAAATTCCGAGGAAAAGGACGAAGGCTGCGGCAAGTCGGTGTTTGAAAGCCATGCGGCAGGGCCCCATATGACCGAGAACATTAAACTGGCGGTAGGCGGAATTCTGGCCTCCCTTTCCCATATAGGACGATTTTATTTTGACAGAAGCCGTCATCGCGCTGAAAAACGTATCGCTGACGCTAGGCGAAGGAGCGTCTTCCGTCCATGTGCTGAAAGGCGTCAGCCTAGACGTGGCAAGTGGCGAGGCGACCGGCATCGTCGGTCCGTCGGGCTCGGGAAAGTCGACGCTGCTGATGGTTTTGGCCGGCTTGGAAAGGGTTGATTCGGGTACGGTACGGATTGCCGGCGAATTGCTGAACGGCAAGAGCGAAGACCAGATCGCATCGTTTCGTGGGCGAAACATTGGCATCGTCTTCCAGTCCTTCCACCTCATTCCCAACATGACGGCGCTCGAAAATGTCGCAGTGCCGCTGGAACTTGCCGGTCATGAGAATCCGTTCGGGGTGGCGGCGCGGGAGCTCGAGGCGGTGGGATTGAGCGACCGCGTCACTCACTACCCCGGCGAATTGTCCGGCGGCGAACAGCAGCGTGTGGCGATCGCCCGGGCGCTGGCGCCTTCGCCGCGCATCCTGATCGCCGACGAGCCGACCGGCAACCTGGACCAGGCAACGGGACGGCAGGTCGCCGATCTCCTGTTCGCCAAAGCGGCCGAGCGCGGCATGACGCTGGTGCTGGTCACCCACGATCCAGCGCTCGCCGCACGCTGCTCCCGGCAAGTGTCGATGCGGTCGGGCCGGATCGAGGACGCGCCAGAACCAGTTCCAAAGCCGGGCAAGGTGCCGGCCTGATGCCGCTGTCGCGCACGCTGAAGCTCGCCTTCCGCTTCTCGCTGCGCGAGATGCGCGGCGGGCTGTCCGGCTTCCTGATCTTCCTTGCCTGCATTGCGCTTGGCGTCGCGGCGATCGGCGGCGTCAATTCGGTGGCCCGGGCGATTACCGCCGGTGTCGCCAACGAAGGCCAGTCGCTGCTCGGCGGCGATCTTCGTTTCCAGTTCAATCAGCGCGCCGCGACGCAGGCCGAGCACGTCTTTCTTGACGGGCTGGGCACGGTCTCGCACAGCGCCAACATGCGCTCGATGGCACGGCTCGACGACGGCTCCGACCAGGCGCTGGTCGAAGCCAAGGCGGTCGACGGCGCTTATCCGCTCTATGGCGCGCTGGAGACCCAGCCGGTGCTGGCGAAGCAGGAATTGTTCGGCGAACAATCCGGTGTTTTCGGCGCCGCCGCACCCGACCTTTTGTTCGAGCGGCTGAACCTTCGGATCGGCGACCGGCTGAAGCTGGGCAGCGCCACCTTCGAACTGCGCGCCCGGCTCGTCAACGAGCCGGACGCGGTCTCCGACGGCTTCGGCTTTGCGCCGCGGCTGATGATCTCGACGGACGGGCTTGCCGCTTCCGGTTTGATCCAGCCCGGCAGCCTGGTCGAGAACGCCTACAAGGTCCGCCTGCCCGGCGGCACCGGCGAGGCGCGCATAAAAGCCATTCAGGATCAGGCGGCGGAGAATTTTCCCGAGTCCGGCTGGTCGATCCGCACGCGCAGCAATGCAGCACCGGCGTTGTCCGCCAATATCGAACGGTTTTCGCAGTTCCTGACGCTGGTCGGGCTGACGGCGCTGGTGGTCGGCGGCGTCGGCGTGGCCAATGCGGTGCGCGCCTATCTCGACGGCAAGCGCGGCGTCATCGCCACCTTCAAGAGCCTGGGGGCTTCGGGCGGTTTCGTCTTTGCCGTCTACCTGGTGCAGATCCTGATGATCGCCGCACTTGGCATCACGCTCGGCGTCGCGCTAGGCGCGCTGATGCCGTTCGCGGCGAGCGCGGCGCTCCAGTCGATCATTCCGGTGCCGGCGGAGGGCGGATTCTATCCCGGCGCGCTCGGCATGGCGGCGCTGTTCGGGCTGCTGGTGACGCTGGCTTTCGCCCTGCTGCCGCTCGGCCGGGCGCGCGACGTGCCGGCGACGGCGCTGTTTCGTGAAATGGGTTTTGAGAGCCGCGGTTTTCCGCGCCCGCTCTACACGGCGGCGGCGCTCGGCATCGCGCTGCTGCTGGCGGCGCTGGCCATTCTGTTTTCCGGCGACCGCTACATCGCCTCGATCTTCGTCGGCGCCACCATTTTTGCTTTCTTGGTGCTGCGCCTTGTCGGCGCGCTGGTGCAGTGGGCCGCCAAAAGGAGCCCACGCGTTGGCTCGACGGTGCTCAGGCTCGCCATCGGCAACATCCATCGGCCGGGCGCCTTGACGCCGTCGGTGGTGCTGTCGCTGGGACTGGGGCTGACGCTTCTGGTGACGCTGGCGCTGATCGACGGCAATCTCAGGCGGCAGATTTCCGGCAGCCTGCCGGAACGGGCGCCGAACTTCTTCTTCGTCGACATCCAGAGCAGCGATGTCGATGCGTTCTCGGCGCTGGTCGGCAAAGAGGCGCCGCAAGGCACGCTGGTCAAGGTGCCGATGCTGCGCGGCCGGGTGATGGCGCTGAACGGCGTCGACGTCGACAAGGTCAAGGTCCCGGCGGAAGGGGCCTGGGTGCTGCGCGGCGATCGCGGGCTGACCTACGAGGCCAGAATTCCTGCGAATGCGACGCTGACCGAAGGCACATGGTGGCCGGACAATTATGCCGGCGAGCCGCTGGTGTCGTTTTCGGCCGAGGAAGGCAAAGAGATCGGGCTGAAACTCGGCGATACCGTCACCGTCAACGTGCTCGGCCGCAACGTGACGGCGAAGATCGCCAATTTCCGCCAGGTCGAGTGGGAGTCGATGGGCATCAATTTCGTCATGGTGTTCTCGCCCAGCACATTTGCCGGCGCGCCGCACAGCTGGCTGGCGACGCTGACCGAAAAGGGCGCGTCGCCGGCCGACGATGCCCGTCTTCTCAACGCCGTCACCCGTGCCTTTCCCGCGGTGACGACAGTCAGGGTCAAGGACGCGCTCGACATCGTCAACCGGCTGGTGGCGCAACTCGGCACCGCGATCAGGGCCGCGGCCGGCGTGGCGCTGATCGCCTCGGTGCTGGTGCTGGCCGGCGCGCTGGCGGCCGGCAACCGCGCCCGCATCCACGATGCGGTGGTGCTGAAGACGCTGGGCGCCACCAGGAAGACGCTGATCGCGGCCTTTTCGCTGGAATACATGCTGATCGGCCTCGCCACCGCGATCTTCGCGCTGGCGGCAGGCGGCATTGCGGCGTGGTTCGTTGTCGCGCGGGTCATGACGCTGCCGTCGCATTTCATGCCCGATGTGGCGGTGGCGACCATCGTCTTTGCCTTGCTGGTCACGGTCGGCATCGGCCTCGCCGGCACCTGGCGGGTGCTGGGCCACAAGGCGGCGCCGGTGCTGCGCAATCTCTGATCTGCAAGGATCTGCAAGCTCAACGCGACCGGGATTTGGTTAAATCTCGTTAATGTTGGCTTCGGAAGGCCGATAAATCCGGATTTTTGCTACTTCACGAAGCATTACGCCCGGTTACGGTCTTGTTCTTGACGCCAATAACCATCATATTTCGCCGCAGGCATGCTGGAGCCCCGCCCAGCGGCGCCGCGGTCCAAATGGGCCGGACACCGGACGGGGCAGAAGCAATATGAGGATTTCCATGGCTGAACCCGTTCGCAATTATCAGACGCGTGCCGTGCCCGGCGTCGGCGTCGATGCTGCTATCGACCAGGGCCTGCGCGCTTATATGATCAAGGTCTACAATCTGATGGGGCTTGGCCTCCTCATCACCGGCCTCGCCGCGGTCGGAACGATCATGCTGGCCACCACCACCGATCCGGCTTCGGCGGTCGCTACGCTGCCGAACGGCGATATGCTGACATCCTTCGGCTACGCGATCTTCGGCTCGCCGCTGAAATGGCTGGTGATCTTTGCGCCGCTGGCAGCGGTGCTGTTCCTGTCGTTCCGCGTCCAGTCGATGAGCGTTTCGGCCGCGCAGACGACGTTCTGGGTCTATGCCGGCCTCGTCGGGCTGTCGCTGTCGTCGATCTTCCTGGTCTACACCACCGCCAGCATCTCGCAGACCTTCTTCGCCACCGCCGCCGCGTTTGGCGGATTGTCGCTCTACGGCTACACGACCAAGCGCGATCTTTCCGCGCTCGGTTCGTTCCTGATCATGGGCCTGGTCGGTCTGATCATCGCGATGGTGATCAACATCTTCCTGCAGTCGTCGGCGCTTTCCTTCGCCGTTTCGGCGATCGGCGTGCTGATCTTCGCAGGGCTGACCGCCTACGACACGCAGAACATCAAGGAGATGTATTTCGAGGGCGACGAGACTGATGTCGCCGGCCGCAAGGCGATCATGGGCGCTCTGAGGCTCTATCTCGACTTCATCAACCTGTTCATGTTCCTGCTGCAGTTCATGGGCGATCGCCGTTAAACACGGCCCCTTGAGTCTGTGGACCAGCGAATTTGGAAAGGGCGGCCCAACGGCCGCCCTTTCCTTCTGTGCCGGCCTTTGCTGTGATAGAAGGCAGATGAACGGCTTGCATAAATTATGAGCAGCATCACGATACGCGGCGCGACAGCGGCCGATCTCGACCGGATCACCGACATCTATGCCGATGCGGTGACCCACGGCACGGCGAGCTACGAACTGGAGCCGCCTGACCGTGCCGAGATGGGCGAGCGCTTCGACAGTTTGATAGCGGGCGGCTTTCCCTATCTGGTGGCGGAAAAAGCCGGCATCGTGCTCGGCTATGCCTATGCCGGCCCCTTTCGGGCGCGGCCTGCGTACCGGTTCATCATCGAAGATTCGGTCTATGTCGCGCCCGAGGCCAAGGGCCATGGCATCGGGCTGAAGCTAATGCAAGGGCTGATCGCGGCGGCCGAGGCGGCGGGCTTCCGCCAGATCATAGCGGTGATCGGCGACGGTCGGCCGGACAGTGCCTCGGTCCGGCTGCATGAAAAGCTCGACTTTCGCCATTCGGGCCGTCTGGAAGCCTCCGGCTACAAGCATGGACGCTGGCTCGACACGGTGTTCATGCAACTGCCGATCAATGGCGGGTCTCAGGTTCCGCCCGATCCCAACTCACTTCCGGAACGGAGATTCCGGAAGCAAAACCAGTAGTTAGGCCTCCACCAGTTTCAGCGTGCGGTCGAACACGCCAAGCACGCGGCCAAGTTCCTGGCTGCGCTTGAGGATGCGGCCGCCGGCGGCAATGACGGCGAAAGCGCCTTGTCGGCGCGCCAGCTTCGGATCCTTGACGATCTGGAACAGCGGCACCTCGCTGGTGCGACGGAAGACGGAAAAGACGGCGCGGTCGGCAAGATGGTCGATGGCGTAGTCGCGCCATTCATTGGCGGCGACCATGCGCCCGTAAAGCCTCAGGATCTGGTCCAATTCACGCCGGTCGAACCGCACCGGCTGGTCGAGGCGTTCACGTCTTGCCTCATGCAGCGGGATCAGTATTGCGGATGCGTCCCCATCCTCCGTCCCACTGCCGTGATCAGTCATGCCTCGATCCCTTCGAATCTTACACTCATCAAAGTTGGCGCTTTCGCCATGGAATTGCAAGCCCAGCTGGGCAAAGGTGGGCGACGCACCGTTTCCGCGGTGTCCAGTCACGTTTATAAAACGACCGTTGGAATTGGTGATGCGTCGCCACAATTCTGCCTTCTTTTATCCGCGCTAATGCCCCAATCTCCGACGAATTTACGGGTGTTGCCTGAGACGGTTCGGTCCGGCACTGGCTCGTAAACCCCAAGCCCCCCGCCCACGGGTCTGCGTCGGATCGAACCAACCTCGGTTTCTCCCTTGGAGAAATCGAGCGCGACGATCCCAAAACCTAAATGACCGGCGTCAGAAGCAAGCTGACGTCGGTTTTTTATTGGCCGAGTGAATCCGCGCGGCCTTCCCTTCTCCCCCTTGTGGGAGAAGGTGTCGCCGAAGGCGACGGATGAGGGGTGTTCCAGCTTGGCAATTTGCTTGAAATCACCGCCGCCTCATTCCTTCCAGCACCCCGCTCGACGTTGCGCGCCGATCCAACACCCGGGGCGAGTCGCTGGCCTCGCCCGCCCTTCGGGCCCCACAAGCGGAGAAGGCGAGGGCGTTCAGGGCTTGTGTATCAAGGCGGCGCCCAGGATGGGACCCGGCATGCCGTCCTTGCCCACCGATTGCAGCAGCACGGCGCAGCCGCCTTTCTTGGCGATCACGCTCATCGGCAATTCGTAGCGCTGCGCCTTGCCGTGCCACATACCGGCGGTCTGGATGCCGGAGACGGCGTTCCAATAGGTCATGCTGCGGCCGGTGTTTTCGCCCTTGCCGATCTTGATGGTCTGCGGCGGGTCGAAATAGACGATGACGACATGGGCATCGCTGGGGCCGCTCCCGGCATCGCCGGCGTCGATGATGACGCGGTCGCTGGTCCGGCTGACCTTGATGCCGACCTGCATGCCTTCGCCGGATCTTCCCATGCGGGCGAGCGCGCCGTCGACTTCCTCGCGGCGGGCACCGTTGACATGGCTGCGGCCATTGATGACGGCCTGCGGCGTATAGACCGAGCGGCTGCCGAAGGCGCGCATATACTCATACTGCCGCTCGGTGTTCTCCTTGCGGCTCAGCGTGTCCTTCCAACCGAGATAATCCCAGTAGTCGACGTGATAGGCGAGCGCGACGATGTTCTCCTTGGCGGCAAGCTCGGCGAAAAACGCATCGGCCGGCAGGCAGGAACTGCAGCCCTGGCTGGTGAAGAGCTCGACCACGCCCAAGGGCTGGCCGACCAGGGGTTTATCTGTCTGGGAGCGGTCGGCCTCGCCGGCAAGCGCATTGCCGGCCAGCGCCTTGCCGGCAAGTCCAGCGCCGGCAAGCACCGAGAGGGCTAGCGCAAATACCGCAAGCCGCAATGGTCTTCGAGGTGTCATGACCGTTTCGACTCCCGCCGGTGATGGCCGGCTTTGTTCTGGTTGGCGAAATATGTGGCAGAAGCGGCAGTCAACGGGAAGTCACGTTGCGGTGAAACTTTTACCGCTGTAGCCAACTGCAAGGGCGCAGCAGGACGGCTACACTTCAGGGTAGAAACCGATTCGGGCAACAATCAGCATGTGGCAAACTCTCCTGACGCCGGTCGACCTGTACTGCGAGCGGGTCGGGCCGGAGTACTGGGCCGAGCCGGTCAACGCACTGACCAATCTGGCTTTTCTTGTCGCCGGGCTGTGGGGTGTCCGGGAGGTGCGCCGGCGTGGCGCAGGCATCTTCGCCGAAATGCTGGCCTGGTGGGTGGTGGCGATCGGCATCGGCTCGGCGCTGTTCCACACCTTTGCCAACCATGCCACGGTCTGGGCCGACGTGCTGCCGATCGCCGGGTTCACGCTGGCCTACACGCTGTTCAACCTGCGTCGTTTCCTCGGCATGAACTGGGGCAAGGCGATCGCCATCTTCGTCGCCTTCTATGCCGTCACCGGGTTGTTGACCTGGGCCGTGCCGGACTGGCTGCGCCAGGCATCGAACGGCACGACCGGCTATCTGCCGCCCTTCCTGGCGCTCGCCTTCTTCGGCGCCTGGGTGGCGGCGAGCGGCAACCGCGCCGGCTGGTACAATCTGGCGGGCTCGGCGATCTTCGTCGTGTCGGTCATCTTCAGGACGATCGATCTGCTGGTCTGCGGCAGCTTCCCGCTCGGCACGCATTTCCTGTGGCACATCCTCAACGGGCTGATGCTAGGCGTGCTGCTGGCGGCGGCGGCGCGGTTCGGGAGGGGAATAGGGGAATAGGGGAATAGGGGAATAGGGGAATAGGGGAATAGGTATTGCCTTCCCTACTCCCTTACTCCCCTCTCTCTATGCTGCCAGGTCGCGCAGCACATATTGCAGGATGCCGCCGTTCTTGAAGTAGTCGAGCTCGTCCAGCGTATCGATGCGGCAGATGATCGGAATGTTCTTCACCGTGCCGTCGCCATAAGTGATCTTCGCGATCATCTTCTGACGCGGCTTGATGGCGCTCAGTCCGTCGATTTCGACCAGTTCGTCGCCCTTGAGGTTGAGCGAGGCCCATGAGGTGCCCTCCTCGAAGACGAACGGGATGACCCCCATGCCGACCAGGTTCGAGCGGTGGATGCGCTCGAAGGACTGAGCGATGACGGCGCGAACACCCAACAGGTTGGTGCCTTTGGCCGCCCAGTCGCGCGACGAGCCGTTGCCGTATTCGACACCGGCGAAGATGACCAGCGGCACGCCTTCCTTCTTGTACTCCATGGCTGCGTCGTAGATCGATTTCTCTTCCTTCGACGGATAGTGGATCGTGTAGCCGCCCTCGCGGCCGTTCTCGCCCAGCATGTGGTTGCGGATGCGGATATTGGCGAAGGTGCCGCGCATCATCACCTCGTGATTGCCGCGCCGCGTGCCGTATTGATTGAAGTCGGCAACGCCGACGCCATGATCGATGAGGTACTTGCCGGCCGGCGAGGCTGCCTTGATCGAGCCGGCCGGTGAGATGTGGTCGGTGGTGATCTTGTCGCCGAACAGGCCGAGCACGCGGGCGCCCTTGATGTCGCCGATTGTGCCGAAGCCTGGTGTCATGCCAGCGAAGTAGGGCGGGTTCTGCACATAGGTCGAATTGTGGTCCCAGGCATAGGTCTGGCCTTCCGGCACCTTGACGTTCTGCCAGTATTCGTCGCCCTTGAAGACGTCGGCATATTTGCGGGCGAACAGTTCGCGCGTCACGTTCTTCTCGATGAACTCCTGGATCTCGACCGAGCTCGGCCAGATGTCCCTGAGGTAGACCGGGTTGCCGTCGCGGTCCTCGCCGAGCGGTTCGGTGGTCAGGTCCTTGGTCACGGTCCCGGCCAGCGCGTGGGCGACGACCAGCGGCGGCGAAGCGAGGTAGTTCGCCTGCACGTCGGGCGAGACGCGGCCTTCGAAATTGCGGTTGCCGGAAAGCACCGCGGCGGCAATCAAACCTTTGTCATTGATGGTCCTGGAGATCGGCGCCGGCAACGGGCCGGAATTGCCGATGCAGGTGGTGCAGCCGAAGCCGACCAGATTGAAGCCGATCTGGTCGAGTTCCTTCTGCAGGCCGGATTTCTCCAGATATTCGGCGACGACCTGGCTGCCCGGCGCCAGCGATGTCTTGACCCACGGCTTCTGCTTGAGTCCGAGCCGGTTGGCGTTGCGTGCCAGCAACCCGGCGCCGATCAGCACGCTCGGGTTCGAGGTGTTGGTGCAGGAGGTGATGGCGGCAATGACGACGTCGCCATGGCCAAGGTCGTAGTCGGTGCCCTCGACGGCATAGCGCTTGTCGATTTCGACCGCCTTCTTGTATTCGGTTTCCATCGCCTTGACAAAGCCGGCCGGAATGCCTTCAAGCGCGACCCGGCCCTCTGGACGCTTGGGGCCGGCCATCGACGGCACGACACTGCCGAGATCGAGCTCGATCAGGTCGGTGAAGACCGGATCGGCCGAGCCGGTATCGCGCCACATGCCTTGCGCCTTGGCGTATGCCTCGACCAGCGCGATGCGGTTTTCCTCGCGGCCGGACATGGTGAGGTACCGGATGGTTTCGCCATCGACCGGAAAGAAGCCGCAGGTGGCGCCATATTCGGGCGCCATGTTGCCGATGGTGGCGCGGTCGGCCAGAGTCATGTTGGACAGACCCGGACCGAAGAATTCGACGAACTTGCCGACGACGCCCTTCTTGCGCAGCATCTGGGTGACCGTGAGCACGAGATCGGTGGCGGTGACGCCTTCCCTGAGCCTGCCGGTGAGCCGGAAGCCGATGACTTCGGGCAACAGCATGGAGACGGGTTGGCCGAGCATCGCGGCCTCGGCCTCGATGCCGCCGACGCCCCAGCCGAGCACGCCAAGGCCGTTGATCATGGTGGTGTGCGAATCGGTGCCGACGCAGGTGTCGGGATAGGCTGTGGTTTCGCCGCCTTCGGTGTTGGTCCACACGACCTGGCCGAGATATTCGAGATTGACCTGGTGGCAGATGCCGGTGCCGGGCGGCACGACGCGGAAATTGCGGAAGGCCTGCTGGCCCCATTTCAGAAATTTGTAGCGTTCTTCGTTGCGCTCGTACTCAAGCTCGACATTCCGGGCGAAAGCCAGCGGCGTGCCGAACTCATCGACGATGACCGAGTGGTCGATGACCAGGTCGACCGGCACCAGCGGATTGATCTTTTGCGGGTCGCCGCCGAGCGAGGCCATGGCATCGCGCATGGCGGCCAGGTCGACCACGGCCGGAACGCCGGTAAAATCCTGCATCAGCACACGGGCCGGGCGATAGGCAATCTCGACGCCGGCGGTGCCCCTGTCGGTCAGCCAGCCGGCGACCGCCTGGATGCTCTCCTTGGTGACGGAACGGCCGTCCTCGTTGCGCAGCAGGTTCTCCAGCAGCACCTTCATCGAATAGGGCAACTGGCCGATGCCGGTGAGGCCGTTCTTCTCGGCCTCGAGAAGATCGTAATAAATATAGTCGGTGCCGCCTGCGGTCAGCGTGCGGCGGCAATTGAAACTATCGAGGGATTTTGACACGTGCGATCCGTCCTTGTCTGTTCAGCCTGAAAGGGAACGGACGCCGATGGCATGCAATCACGCGCAAAGGTGCGGGTACGGCCATTTCCGCTGTCCGTTCCCAGCCAACCCGAGCCGTTCAAGGCGGCGCGTGCGCTGGTTCGGCGCTAATTCGCTTCCCGTGCCGACCGCTGGCACGGATGACCCGCATATAGAGAATTTTCTGGAATAGTTCTAGACAGTCGAACGGCTATTTTGTGCAATGCGGCAGCTGCCGTGGCGCGGTGTTTTCGGGACGGGCAAGGAATGCGGCTGATCGCCGAAAATCTGGGCGGCGAACGCGGCGGCGAGACGATTTTTTCCGGCATCGGTTTTGTCCTGGAAAAAGGCCAGGCTCTGATCGTCACCGGGCCGAACGGCGCGGGGAAATCGACGCTGCTCAGGGTAGTTGCCGGGCTGCTGCCGGTGGCGGCAGGCCGTTTGCTTATCGAAGGCGGGGCTGAGGACTTTCCCTCGGTCGCCTCAGCCTGCCACTATCTCGGCCACCAGAACGCGATGAAGACGGCGCTGAGCGTGGCGGAAAATCTCCGCTTCTGGCGCGATTTTTCGGGCGCGGATTTTTTGAGCGCCGAACAGGCGCTGGCAATGGTCGGGCTTGACGGTATCGGCCATCTGCCGTTCGGCTATCTCTCCACCGGGCAACGCCGCCGCGCGGCGATCGCAAAACTGCTGGTCAGCCGGCGGCCGCTGTGGCTGCTCGACGAGCCGACGGCCGGGCTGGACAAGGCTTCGGAGGAGCGATTCGGCGGGCTGATGCGGGAGCATTGTTCGGAGGGCGGAATCATTATTGCGGCGACGCATCTGCCGCTGGGAATTGAGGGGGCACAAGGGTTGGCAATGGGGGAGGCAGTTTGATGTCGGTGCTCCACGGCGCCCCCCTCTGTCCTGCCGGACATCTCCCCCACTTGGGGGGAGATTGGCAGCTCGAGCGCCCCGCTCATCCTTGCAACGTTGGCAATTGGCGAAAGCCGGAGCGACATGCAATCTCCCCCCGTGTGGGGGAGATGTCCGGCAGGACAGAGGGGGGCGCGAAGGAACTCTACATTTCGCCTTGCCACCAACAAAGGGCCGCATCGTAATGTGGTCCCTCTTCCTGCGCGATATCCGCCTGAGTATCCGGGCCGGCGGCGGGGCGCTGACCGGCGTGATCTTCTTTCTCGCGGTGATCGCCACGATCCCATTCGGCGTCGGGCCGGACCTCAATCTGCTTGCCCGCATCGGCCCGGCGATCCTGTGGATCGGCGCCTTGCTGGCTTGCCTGCTAGGTCTCGACCGATTGTTCCAGGCCGACCGGGAAGACGGCTCGCTCGATCTGCTGGTGCTCGGCGACGACCGGCAGATGCTGGCGCTGACCGTGCTGACGAAATGCCTGGCGCATTGGGCAGGAAGCGTGCTGCCGCTGGTCATCGCGGCACCCTTACTCGGCCTGTTCATGAATATGGAGCCGATCGGCATCGGCGCCACGGCGCTGACCCTTCTGGTCGGCACGCCGGCGATCACCTTCATCGGCGCTGCCGGTGCGGCGGTAGCGGTGGCGCTGCCGCGCGGCGGGCTGCTGATCTCGGTGCTGGTGCTGCCGCTGACCATCCCGGTGCTGATCTTCGGCGTCTCGGCAAGCTATGGCGCGGTGGCCAACCCCGATCCGTTCCTGCAACCTTTCCTCATTCTTGCCGCGCTGACCTTGTTTCTTGCCGTGCTGGGGCCGGTTGCGGCAGCGCTGGCGCTGCGCCATGGAACGGACTGATGTGGCCGCTACGCATAGAAAATCCGATCTTTCTCCAGACCATCTACGGCCACTATCCGGACCTGTCTTCTGTCGAGATCACCAAGGCCGAAATCAGTCGCGACGGGCCTAGCCTGCACCTACATTTTATATCGACCCGTCTCCCCTACCGGCCTCCCGTCAAATGGGGACCATTCAACGCGGTGAATTTTGAACTCGCGTTCGAAGGAGTCGAGTCGATCAGCGTTCGCAAGTTCCAGAGTCATGACAGGAGCGCGGTCAGAATGTGGGACGACGCAGGCAAAATTCTGCTCACCTGCGAAGGGGCTGTCAGGCTGTCCCTGACATGCCAGTTCGTGCGCATCATCAAAATATCCGGTCTGCTGCAGTCGCAATAGATGAACTTCCGATTCCTAGTGACCGCAAATCCGCCGCAGACGCCGTTCATTGCGACGAACAGCCAGTGCAGCTATTAACTTCACTGCAAGAAGCCTTGGATCGGGAAATGAGCGTACACGCCCTCTATGTGACCGCAGCCTATGCCATCACGGCCGTAGTGCTGGCCGGGCTGATCGGCTGGATCCTGTTCGACCAGCGGGCACGCAGACGAGACCTCGCCGAGCTGGAAGCATCCGGCGTGCGGCGGCGCTCCGACAAGGCGGGGAAATCATGAGCATGGAGACGGAAACGCCGGCGCGCTCACGCCGCCTGATCGTGCTGTTGCCGCTGCTGATTTTCCTCGGGCTGGCGGGGCTGTTCCTGACGCAGCTGCTGTCCGGCCGCGACACTTCGGAAGTGCCATCGGCGCTGATCGGCCTGCCGGCGCCGCAGACCAATCTGCCGGCGCTGGAAGGCATGAATTTACCGGGGCTCGATTCCAGGCAGTTCGCCGGCAAGGTCACGCTGGTCAACGTCTTCGCGTCGTGGTGCGGGCCTTGCCGCGACGAACATCCGCTGCTGCTGGCGCTGTCGCAGGACAAGCGCTTCGTCATGGCCGCGCTCAACTACAAGGACCAGCCGGAAAACGCCCGCCGGTTCCTCGGCGATCTCGGCAACCCGTTCCAGGCGATCGGCGTCGACGCGGCAGGGCGCGCGGCGATCGACTGGGGCGTCTACGGCGTGCCGGAAACCTTCGTCGTCGGCAAGGACGGCAAGATCGCCTACAAGCACGTCGGCCCGCTGACGCCGGGCTCAGCACAAACGCTGCTGCTGCCCGAAATCGAAAAAGCGCTGGCGGCGCCGGGCTGAGACACCGGAAACGCGATGGACGAACGAGACATCCGCGATCATTTTCTGGCTCAGGCGAAAGCCTGCGATGGACTTGGCTCGCCCTTCACCGCGAATTTATGCCGTGCGCTAGCCAAGGTTCTCGAGGCAAACACCAGGACCGGGCAGGCGGTGCTCGGCTGGCCGGGCGACGCGCGCGCCGACGGCCTCGCATTGCGGCTCTGCGGCGCGCTGCATGCGTTGGTCCTGACAGGTGCCAGTGAGCGGCTGGCACTGATCTATCCGCCCAACCAGACAAGCGAATCCGAGATCGCGGCGGTGCTGCTGGAGGCAATTGCGCTATCCGACGAGCGGATCGTCGCCGGCCTCGCCGGCGTGCCGCAGACCAATGAAATCGCCCGGTCGGCGATGCTGCTGCCTGGATTTCTGACGGTGGCGCGGGAAACCGGCCTGCCGCTGGATCTGTGCGAGATCGGCGCCAGCGCCGGGCTCAATCTCCTGTTCGACAGCTTTCACTACCGCTATGGCGATGCCGAGTGGGGCGACCCGGCCTCCCCCGTGCGGTTGGCACCGGAGGTGCGCGGCCTCGCAGTTCCACTTGGTGGAGCGATCAACATCCGCCATCGCGCCGGCTGCGACATCGCACCGGTCGATGTCGCCGACGCAGCGGCGCGGTTACAGCTTCGGTCTTACATCTGGGCCGATCAGGCAGCGCGGTTGGCCCGGCTCGACGCCGCGCTGTCACTTGCCGAAAAGCTTCAACCGCTGCTTGTCAAAGCGGACGCGGCGGATTTTGTCGAGAAGGCACTGGCCGCACGCCAGCAGGGCGGCGCCTTCGTGCTCTATCATTCGACCATGTGGCAATACCTGCCGCGGGCGACCAAGGATGCCATCACCGCCACCCTGGAGCAGGCGGGCAGACAGGCCACGGCCGCTGCGCCTATCGCAAGGCTGAGGATGGAGCCGCGCGATCCCACAAAGCCTTGGGCGGTACTCAGCCTCACTCTATGGCCCGGCGGCGAGACACGCCGCCTGGCCCATTGCGATTACCACGGCCGCTGGATCGAATGGATCGGCTAAGCCGATCAAACAGTTCTGGTCGCGCATGATCTCGTCCGAAAAGTCTGCAACTTTTCGGGATCATGCGTTCGCCTCAGCCGTAGATCTGCTTGTGGACCTGGTAGAGCATTTCGCTGCGGTCGGCGCGCATGTCGGCCAGATCGCGGCTGGAAAACGAGTCGATTTCGGCGATGAGGCGGTTGTATTGCCGGCGCTTGGCGATGCTGGTGCGAGCGCGGCTCACGAGGCTGTCGAGAATCATAGCGAGGTTCCTTCTGTGCCGCATTGTTGCGGCAGGTTGTTCCTCCCTGATCGATACGCAGCATGACATAGTTATGGTGCGCCGCAAAAAGAAGATGTTGCAATGCACCATTGCACTGAGCGCATAGCCGGTTAACGGCGCATGACCCGTCATTTGGGTTTTGCCATCTGAGCAAGGGCCGCATTGCCTGTCCCGATATCAACGATCTTGCCATATCGATCGCCGGCTGGCTTGATCGCGCCGGCACCAACGATTTGCATGACCGGGAGGAAACCATGGCCGCCGAAGACTACGAAATTCTCGATCCGCGCTTTGCGCGGCTGTTCAACGGCAACGCGCAGGTGGACAAGCTGTTCACCGGATGCCGGTGGGCCGAAGGGCCGGCCTGGTTTGCGGCCGGCCGTTATGTGGTGTGGTCCGACATTCCCAACAACCGCATGCTGCGTTACGACGAGACCGACGGCAGCGTCAGCGTGTTCCGGCAGCCGTCGGGCAATTCCAATGGCAACACCGTGGACCGGCAGGGCCGGCTGGTCACTTGCGAGCATTCGGGCCGCCGCGTCAGCCGCACCGAGCATGACGGCTCGATCACCACCATTGCCGACAAATGGCGCGGCAAGCGGCTGAACTCGCCCAACGATGCGGTGGTCAAGTCCGACGGGTCGATCTGGTTCACCGACCCGACCTACGGCATCGATACGGATTATGAGGGCGACAAGGCCGAGAGCGAGATCGGCGCCTGCCATGTCTACCGGGCCGACCCCGGCACCGGCGAGATCGAAGCGGTGATCACCGACATGGTCAGGCCCAACGGGCTTGCCTTCTCGCTCGACGAGAGCAAGCTCTACGTCGTCGATACCGGCCGCACGCATGGCGCGCAGAATCCGGCGCATATGCGGATGTTCGATGTCGACGGGGCCGGCAAGAAGGTCTTCGGCGGAAAGGTCTTCGCCGATTGCACGGCCGGCCTGTTCGATGGTTTCAGGCTCGACGACCATGGCCGGATCTGGACCAGTGCCGCCGACGGCATCCATTGCTACGACCCCGACGGGACGCTGATCGGCAAGATCAAGGTGCCGGAAGTCGTCGCCAATTGCGTGTTCGGCGGCAACAAGCTGAACTGCCTCTACATCGCCGGCACCACCTCGCTCTACATGGTCCGGCTGATGGTCAACGGCGCAAAGACATTTTGAGCGGCCGTCAAGCAACATCCAGGGAGGCCTCCATGCCATTCGTGAACATACGCCTCGTCAAGGAGGTGATTGCCGATGATCCGGCCGGCAAGAAGGCCGCGATCGCTGCCCAAGTGACGGCGGCGATCACCGACGCCACCGGGCTGACCAGCAACGACGTCTGGGTGGTTTTCGAGGAGGTCGCTGCGCGCGACTGGTTCGTCGGCGAGACCGATGTCGAGACGCTGAGACGGAAGGGCTAATCTCCCGACGGGCACGGCAGCGGCGCGGAAGTTTGCGAGAGGCTGCGGGACCGCGCCCCCCTCTGCCCTACCGGGCATCTCCCCCACTTGGGGGGAGATCGGCAGCTTCGTCGCCTAGCCTGTCTTTCAAGGTTGGAGGGTGGCGAAAGCGGGGATGACGGCCAATCTCCCCCCTTGTGGGGGAGATGTCCGGCAGGACAGAGGGGGGCGCGAAGGATCGCCGGCGCTCGCTTCGCGTTCGCTCCGCTCCGGACAAGAAAGCACGGTGGCCGCCGTTTTCGGGCGATTCGTTGCCGGGCACACTACCACATCGTCTGCTTGTAGCTTTCGTCCAGCCAGCGGTCGGTCGCCTCGGCCGAATCGGCGAGCGCCAGCTGATCGCGCAGGATCTGGCCGAGCGTCGGCAGCGTCGCACGGTCGTACCAGGTTTCCGGCTTCCACAGATCGGAGCGCATGAAAGCCTTGGCGCAATGCATGTAGGCGGCCTTGACCGTCACCAGGACGACGCTTTGCGGTTCCTTGCCGTCGACGGCGAGCCGCTCGCGCAAAGCCGCATCGACGGTGATGCGGGCGTCGCCATTGACGCGCAGCGTCTCGTTCATGCCCGGGATGAGGAAGAGCAGGCCGACCGAAGGGTTGAGAAGAATGTTCTCCAGCGTGTCGAGCCGGTTGTTGCCGGGCCGGTCGGGGATGGCGATGGTCTTCTCGTCGAGCACGGCGGCAAAGCCCGGTCTGTCGCCCTTCGGCGTCACATCGGCATTGCCGGCGCCGTCGGAGGAGCCGATCAGGACGAAGGGGCTTTTGCCGATGAAGGAACGGCTGTGGCCATCCAGCGCTTTCAGTTCCTTGCGGATCGAGCCGTCGGTCGGCCGAGGCGTCTTGTAGATCGTTCTCAGCTCGTCGCGCGTGGTGACGAATTCCATGCCCTCTCCTTGATCGTTACTTGCCGGGCCTCCCTTCTGTTCCGGTCTTGCCTTCAAGCGAATGGCGCATGATCAGCGGCATCTGGCTGAAGGTGAAAAGAAGGGTGATGGGCATGATGCCCCAGACTTTGAAGGTAACCCAGGCGTCGGTGGAAAAATTCCGCCAGACCACTTCGTTGACAAGGGCCAGAAACAGGAAAAACAGGCCCCAGCGGAAGGTGAGTTTCTTCCAGCCCTCGGCATCGAGGCTGAACGCCGAATCGAAGACGTAGCCGAGCAGCGACTTGCCGAAGAACAGGCCGCCGAGCAGCACGCCGCCGAAGAGCATGTTGACGATGGTCGGCTTCATCTTGATGAAGATGTCGTCCTGCAGGTAGAGCGTCAGCGCGCCGAAGACGAAGACGACGACGCCCGATACCATCGGCATGATCGGCAAGGTGCGGGTGAGCAGCCAGGAAGCGATCAGCGCGATCGCGGTCGCGGCCATGAACAGGCCGGTGGCGACGAAGATCGGCCCGCCGAGCTCGGCCAGCGCCGGAAATTTCTGCGACAGCCATGCGCCACGGGCGTTGGCGAAGAAGAACACCATCAACGGGCCGAGCTCCAGCACCAGCTTGAGCAGCGGATTGACGCCTTCCTTCTTTCGTTTCTGCGGGTCGGACGGGTCGCGTTCGAGGATGCGCGGGTTCATAGGCTTTCCTTCTTGCGCATGATCCTGTCCAAAAAGTCTGCAACTTCTTGGGATCAAGCTTGTTACGCCACTCCAGCGATCGCCCTGGCGAACTCGCTTGCGGAGAATGGTTCGAGGTCGTCGACCTGTTCGCCGACGCCGATGAAATAAACCGGCAATTTATGCTTTGCCGCAATCGCCACCAGAATACCGCCGCGTGCCGTGCCGTCCAGCTTGGTCATCACCAGGCCGTTGACGCCGGCGACGTTACGGAAAATCTCGACCTGGTTGAGCGCGTTCTGGCCGGTGGTGGCGTCGACCGTCTGCAGCACGGTGTGCGGCGCCTCCGGATCGAGCTTGCCCAGCACCCGGACGATCTTTTCCAGTTCCGCCATCAGCTCGGTCTTGTTCTGCAGCCGCCCGGCGGTGTCGATGATCAGCACGTCGGAGCCGGCTTGCCTGGTCTGTTCGAAGGCATCGTAGGCAAGACCTGCGGCGTCGGCGCCGAGTTTTGAGGCGATGACCGGCGACTTGGTGCGCTCGCCCCAGATCTTCAATTGCTCGATCGCGGCGGCGCGGAACGTGTCGCCGGCCGCGAGCATCACCGACAGGCCGCCGTCGGTCAGCTTTGCCGCCAGCTTGCCGATCGTCGTGGTCTTGCCGGTGCCGTTGACGCCGACGACAAGGATGACATGCGGCTTGTGGCTGAGGTCGAGCTCCAGCGGCAAGGCGACATGGGTCAGCACCTTCTCCACCTCGGCCGCCATGATGGCGCGCACTTCCGTTTCGGAGACGTCCTTGCCGTAGCGGCTGGCGGCCAGCGAATCGGTGATGCGCAAAGCCGTCTCCATGCCGAGATCGGCGCGGATCAGCACGTCTTCCAGATCCTGCAGCGTGTCCTCGTCGAGCTTGCGCTTGGTGAAGACGCCGGCGATGTTGCCGGACAGCTCCCGGGAAGAGCGGGCGAGCCCCTCCTTCATGCGCTGGAACCACGAGCGTTTCGGCGCCGGTTCCGGCGCCTTCTGCGGCTCGGCTCTCTGCTCGACCTTTTTGGTGACGGTGACCTTGCCGGGAGCCGGCTTGGGCTCCGGCGGTGGTTGCGGAACGGGCTCGCGCTTTACCTCCGCCTCGATGGGGGAGGTCCCGAGCGAAGCTCGGGGGTGACTGGCGCCGGCGCTGTCACCCCACCCCGCCGCTTCGCGGCCACCCTCCCCATCGAGGCGAGGGTGGGGCGGTGGGACGGCTTCAGGCTCGGGCGCTATCTCGGCAAGGATCGGCTTCGCCTCGATCGGCGCCGGCTGGCGAATCGGCGGCGGGATTTCGGCCGCCGGCGCCTCAGGCCCGGGCGCAGTTAAGGGGGCCTCGGCTGGCGGTGCGGCATCTTGCGCAGGTCCGCGCTGCCCCTCACCCTTACCCTCTCCCCGTGAAGGACGGGGAGAGGGGGGCGTCAGCGTCGGAGCTTCTTCTTTGCCGCTTTCAAAAGGAGGCTCGGCGGGACGATCAGCACCCTTCTCCCCGTCCCTATACGGGGAGAAGGTGCCGGCAGGCGGATGAGGGGCTGCGTCACGTTCGGATGACGGACCCGCAGTGTGGACGATCTCAGGCTGCGTCGGTGCTGGCTCAGGAATTTCCTCCAAGCCCGGAGGAGACTCGGGAATGACGGGAGCTGCCGGAATCTCGTCTGGCGCCGGCTCCTCGACAGGCGTCTCCGGCTCCTCGACCGGAGCAGGTTCCGGCTGGATTTCAGGCTCGGGTGGAATGGCCGGAGCGGCCTCGGCCTCTTCAACAGGCGCCGGTTTCAGCGCCTCGAGCGCATCCCATTTGATCGGCGGCAGCGGTGCGGTCTCGTCGATCCGCTCCTCGACCACTTCCTTCTTGCCGAACGAAAATATCTTCTTGAGAAAACCAGCCATGTTCTTGCGTCTCAGGCGGCGCGGGCGGCAAGCGGCGCCGCGATCAGCCGCGAGCCGTCATCGCCGGCGATATCGGCCTCGACGATTTCGCCCGGCGCGCCCCCGGAGATCGCGGCAAGCGTAAACCCTTCGGTGCGGCCGAGCCCATCGCGCTCGACCAGGATCGACTGGCGTGTTCCGGCGAGCGAGGCAAGGTGGCTGCGATAAGCGGCGTCACCGGCGGCGCGCAGCCGTGCCGCACGCTGCTTGACCAGTTCGCGGCGAAGCTGCGGCATGCGCGCGGCGGGGGTGCCTTGGCGCGGCGAAAATGGAAAAACGTGGAGATGCGTCAGCCCGCATTCCTCGACGATGTCCAGCGATTTTTCGAACATGGCGTCCGTCTCGGTCGGGAAGCCGGCGATGATGTCGGCGCCGAAGACGATGCCAGGACGCAGTTTGCGCAAATCCTGGCAAAAACGGATCGACTGATCCCGGTTGTGCCGGCGCTTCATCCGCTTCAGGATCATGTCGTCACCGGCCTGCAGCGACAGATGCAGATGCGGCATCAGCCTGGGCTCGGTGGCGACGGCTTCGAGCAGATCGTCGTCAGCCTCGATCGAATCGATCGAGGAAAGGCGCAGGCGTTGCACGTCAGGCACCTGCTTCAGGATTGTCTTGACCAATTTGCCGAGTTTCGGGCTGCCCGGCAGGTCGGCGCCGAAACTGGTCATGTCGACGCCGGTCAGCACGATTTCGGCATAGCCATTGCCGCTCAGCCGCTTGACCTGTTCGACCACGGCGCCCATCGGCACCGAGCGCGAATTGCCGCGGCCATACGGTATGATGCAGAAGGTGCAGCGGTGGTCGCAGCCGTTCTGAACCTGGACGAACGCCCGCGCCCGGCCTTCGATGGCGTCGACCATGTGGCCGGCCGTCTCGCGCACCGAGAAGATATCGTTGACGCGAGCCTTCTCGGTGTCGTTGACGCCGAAATCCGGCAGCGCGCGATAGGAATGCGCCTTCAGCTTTTCCTCATTGCCAAGGACGAGATCGACCTCGTCCATGGCGACGAAGTTTTGGGGCTCGGTCTGCGCGGCGCAGCCGGTGACGATGATGCGGGCCTGCGGGTTCTCGCGACGGGCCTTGCGGATCGACTGTTTTGCCTGGCGCACCGCCTCGCCGGTGACGGCGCAGGTGTTGAAGATGATGGCGCCACCTTCCAGCGCGCCAAGGCCGGCGCTTTCCGCCTCTCGCCGCATCACCTCGGATTCATAGGTATTCAGCCGGCAGCCGAAGGTGACGACGTCAACACCTTTGGGAAGAGTGGGCCCCCTGGAAAGAGCGGCCATCAGGCGGCGCTTTCGGTGTCGCGCGCCCACACGCCGGTCGCCGGGTCGAAGCTGCCGGAAAATTCCCATTCGGCTGCACCGGTGAGGATGACGTGGTCGTCGCCGCGCCACTCGACATGCAAGGAGCCGCCTCCGGGCGTCACCAGAGAGACGCTGCGTCCGGTCCGCCTGGTGCGCGCGGCAGCGACGACGGCGGCACAAGCCGCCGTGCCGCAGGCCTTGGTCAGGCCGGCGCCGCGCTCCCAGGTGCGGATGACCATCGTCTCGGGCGAGGTCACCCGCGCGATGGTGATGTTGGCGCGTTCGGGGAAGATCGGGTGGTTTTCGAGCAGCGGACCGAAGCGGTCGAGTTCGTAGGACCAGACGTCGCGGTCGACCCAGAAGATGGCGTGCGGATTGCCCATCGATACGACCGAGGGGGAGTGCAGCACCGGCGCGTCGATCGGGCCGACCTGCAGCTCGATCATGCGGGTATCGCGGAATTCCTCGGCGAGCGGAATATCCTGCCAGCCAAAACGCGGCTTGCCCATGTCGACCGAGATCAGCCCGTCGGCATGTTCTTCAGCGTTGAGGATGCCGGCGACGGTCTCGAAGGCGAATGTCTTCTGGCCGGTCTCGGCGGCAAGCGCCTGCACCACGCAACGCATGCCGTTGCCGCAGGCCTGCGCGCCGGTTCCGTCGGAGTTCAGGATGTCGATGAAATAGGCGGTGCCCGGCGTTCTGGCGTCGTGGATCGCCATGATCTGATCGAATTTCGTCGTGGCGTCGGCATTGAGCGCAAGGGCGGCAGCCGGCGTCACCCGATCGGCGCGACCGCGCATGTCGGCAACGATGATCTCGTTGCCGATGCCGTTCATCTTGGCGAAGGGGGCAGTGCTTGCCATGGATCAAAAGGTCTCATGCCGGTTTGGCGCCTATATGGCGGATAGCGGCCGGAATTACCAGTGCGAGACGCCAGCGCGCCATGCGTTGACTTGGACGGACAAAGTACGCTCTGACATTTTTAAACCTGCGCATCGTGCTTTCTGAAAATCGATTCCGATTTTCGGGCCAGTGCTGTCTACGCCACCGCGAAGACGCCAAGCATGACCAGCAGGAAGATGATCAGCACGATGCCGATGAGAATGCGGGCGCCGGTGGCGGCGGCTCCGGCCAATGCCGGCATGCCGAGCAGGCTGGCCGCGGCCGCGATAATCAGAAGAATGATGATCCATTTGATCATGGGAAAATCCCTCGCAGCCAACGGTTGTGGACGACTACCAACGCGGTTACGACGTCCCCGGTTCCCCTGGGGCTGGGATCGCCTGCCTAGAGCGCCGGCACGTCCCAGACTTCGCCGGGACGCAGAGCGCGAAAGCGTTCTTGCGGGACACCTTGATCGTCGAGGGCCTCGCCCAGCTTTCTTGCCGGCTCGTCGATCGGCTCGTTGGTGAGCCGGAACGTGCCCCAATGGCAACCGGCGGCATAGGCGGCGTTGCACAACAGCATGCCTTGCACCGCCTCCTCCGGGTTCTGGTGGTGTGGCGCCATGAACCAGCGCGGCTCGTAGGCGCCGATCGGCAGGATAGCGAGGCGGAAGCCGCCGTGCCTTCCGGCCATCAGCCGGTAATTGATGCCATCGTGGAAACCGGTGTCGCCGGCGAAATAGACCTTTCCGCCCGGCGTCTCGACCACAAAACCCGCCCACAGCGCCATGCGCCGGTCGCGGGTGCCGCGCGCCGACCAGTGGTGCACCGGCTCGACATGGACGGCGACGTCGTTGCCTATCTCGACCCGCTCGCCCCAGTCATGCACGGAAAGCCGCATGCCGCGAACGCCAGCGTCGATGATGGCGTCGTTGCCGAGCGGCGTCAGCACCAGCGGGTCGTGCTTTGTCTTCAGCCGCTTCAGCGTGGCCAGGTCGAGATGATCGTAGTGGTTGTGGCTGACCAACACGAGGTCGATCGGCGGCAGGTTGGAGAAGGCGATGCCCGGCGGATTGACCCGTTTCGGCCCGGCAAAGGGAAGCGGCGAGGCGCGCTGCGACCAGACCGGGTCGGTAAGGATATTCAAGCCGGCTGTCTGGATGAGAAGCGAGGAATGGCCGACCATGGTCAGCCTCAGCCCGGAGCCGTCGATCCGCTTGGCCGGTGTCGCCTGACGAAACGGACTCGGATCCGCCGTCGGCCATTTTGAGCGTTCGCCGCCCAGCTGCCACTTCAATAGATCGGAAAAGCGGGCAGGCGGCTTGCCGTTGGGATTGAAGAACAAGGTGCCGTCGAAATGATCGCTGAGCGGCCCGCTATAGTAGCGGTTGGCCACCCTTTTCCTCGCAGCCAAGATTTCGCCTCCGGCAAGGTTCGGTTTCATCAGAAATAGGACCGAAGCGGGCTGGCGCAAGCATTTGGCGGCCGGACGCCAGGGGCAGGCCTGTCCAGGCAAACCGCTGCGCAGTCTCGGGTCTAGGGCAGGTTTCGGGCGGCACGCATTTGTGGCAAAGTTGCAACAGGTGCCGCCGCAAATGCTATTTTAACCATACAGGGTTGAAATTTTGCCACCTTCTCCGTCTTGGTAAAGGGGATATTGTGCGGACGGCAGCCCAGCCGGATCCGACGGAGGTTTGAAATGAGTTTTTCGAAAACCGGTCTGCTGGCCGTATCGCTGGCCGCGCTCTTTGCCAGCGGCTGTTCAACGTCACGGTTCTCGTCGATGGACCAGCAGCCGGCGCCGCTGCAAGCCGCGCCCTCCGGCACGGTGACCGCAAACCAGCTGCCGCCGCCGGCGTCGCCCGGCACCGCCGACCCGTCGAAATTTCCGACGGCGCCGCAAGGCCCTCAGGTCGCCTCGCTGCCGCCGGACGGAACGGCTCCGGCCGGAGCCCCGGATCTTACCGCAAGCAGCGTCGCCGGCGTGTGGAAGGCCAGCGTGTCCGGCCAGAGCTGCCAGGTGGCGACGCCGCAGACCAAATTCGGCTCCGGCTATCGGGCTGGACCGCTGCATTGCCCGGCGCCGATCGACGGCATCAAATCCTGGAACGTCGCCGGCAAGCAGTTGACGCTGTACGACGCGAATGGCGGCACGCTGGCACGGCTCTATTCCTCTGGCGGAGAGAAATTCGACGGCCAGACTTCCAACGGCCTGCCGATCTCGCTTACAAGAGGCTGACCCGGCCGCCCTTAGTGTTTTTACGCGATTCCGGGCCGAAAACCGTTACACGCTTTTCCCGGAATTGCTCTCTTTTGTTTTTACGCAATTCCGGACAGAAAACCGCTACACACTTTTCTTGGAATTGCTCCGGAACGACGTGACCGATGCATCTGCGTGACGGCCTTCAGACCCATGCGACCGTCCGGCAGCGTTACGACCATTGGGTCGACACGGGCGTGATCGACCGCGATCGGGCGCAGGAGCGGATCGTCGCGGCACTCGACCGGCTGATCGACGAGATTTCGGCAAAACGGCTGGCGCACAAATCGAGCGCGCTGGGCTGGCTGTTCGCTCGCAAGCGCGAGACGCGCGAGGCCGTCAAGGGCCTCTATATCCACGGCGGCGTCGGCCGCGGCAAGACCATGCTGATGGACATGTTCTTCGAACTGGTGCCGGTCCGGCGCAAGCGCCGTGTGCATTTCAACGACTTCATGGCCGATGTGCAGGACCGCATCCAGAAGCACCGGCAGGCGCGTAAAGAGGGCACCGTAAGGGAAGACGACCCGATCGCGCCGGTGGCCCGCGCGTTGGCCGAGGGAGCCTGGGTGCTGTGCTTCGACGAGTTTTCCGTCACCGACATCGCCGATGCGATGATCCTGTCGCGGCTGTTCTCGGCGCTGTTTGCCAACGGCGTCGTGCTGGTCGCCACGTCCAATGTCGCGCCGCAGGATCTCTACGGCGACGGCTTGAACCGCAAGCTTTTCCTGCCCTTCATTGGCATCCTGGAGCGGCATGCGCAGGTGCTGGCGCTGGACGCCGACAAGGACTATCGGCTGGACAAGCTCAGCCGCCTGCCGGTCTATGTCACCCCCGCCGATGCCGCCGCCGATGCTGTTCTCGACGAGGCCTGGAAAGTGATGACGCATGGCAGGCCGACGCAGGCAGCGGCCCTTACGGTAAAGGGCCGGCAGGTCGTGGTGCCGCGCGCCGCCCGCGAAGCGGCGCGGTTTTCCTTTGGGGATCTGTGCGAAAAACCGCTCGGCGCCCGCGATTTCCTGGCGATTGCCGGCCGCTTCTCGACCGTCTTTATCGATCATGTGCCGGTGCTTGGCGAAGGCATGCGCAACGAGGCGAAGCGCTTCATCCTGCTGATCGACACGCTCTACGACCATCATGTGCGGCTGGTGGTGAGCGCCGCCGCACCGCCAGCGGAGCTTTATACGGCCAAGCGCGGCAACGAGGTCTTCGAGTTCGAGCGCACGGCGTCGCGGCTAATCGAGATGCAGAGCCACGAATGGCTGGAAGACTGGGTGGAGAGGCGGAAGGCGCGGGTGGTGCCTGTGGAGGCGAGGCAGGCGCAGGCCTGAACCTCGTTTCGTAGCGTTCCGTCACACCCCCTCTGTCCTGCCGGCGCCTAGAGTCGATATACATACATCACGACATCCTCCGCCGGCCCGTGTGGCTCCTTCCGCGCCTCATAAAGCGAGCGTGCCGAGACATTGCGCGGCTCGGTGCCGACCCAAGCCTCCTCGCAGCCATGCTCCCGGCCGAGCTCAAACATGGCGTCGAGCATCTTCGTTGCTATGCCTTGGCGCTGGAAGGCCGGCGCCACGCCGACTTCGTCGATGTAGAGTTCGCTCACCTTGTCCGGGTGGCGGTGGATGACGGCCGCGCATTGGCCGACGACTATGCCATCGGCCAATGCCACGATCATGAAATGACCTGATGAGGCGAGATAGGCGGCGAGCCGATCCAGCCTGACCGGTTCATCGAACACATCTTCGGCGACCCGCATCACAAGGGCGTCATCGCCGGGAAACAGCCTTCTTATTTCCATCTTCATTGCGTAATTTTCCTAAGCTTGTCTCAATTCTTTTGACGCTTACGTAATTCCCGTTGTTTCTAACCGATTGAAATTATTCACTCCAAAATAATCGTTTGAATATTTTACACGCCGGGGCTATTGGGTGCGACGATCTTCGCGGCTTCCCAGCAGCATTCCGGTCTCCTTCCTCGACGCCGTCACCCAATTTCGTTAAGGGATTTGGACGCCGTCACAGTCTAAAGGGAAAACATCCTGACATGGCACGCAACAAGATAGCGCTCATCGGCTCGGGCATGATCGGCGGCACGCTCGCCCACATGATCGGCCTCAAGGATCTCGGCGACGTTGTGCTGTTCGATATCGCCGAGGGCATCCCGCAAGGCAAAGGGCTGGATATCGCGCAGTCGTCGCCGGTCGATGGGTTCGATTCCAGGCTGACCGGCGTCAACGATTATGCCGGCATCGAGGGCGCCGACGTCTGCATCGTCACTGCCGGCGTGCCGCGCAAGCCCGGCATGAGCCGCGACGACCTTCTCGGCATCAATCTGAAGGTCATGGAGCAGGTTGGCGCGGGTCTCAAGAAATACGCGCCGAAAGCCTTCGTCATCTGCATCACCAACCCGCTCGACGCCATGGTCTGGGCGCTGCAGAAGTTCTCCGGCCTGCCTAAGAGCCATGTCGTCGGCATGGCCGGCGTGCTCGACAGTGCGCGCTTCCGCTACTTCCTGGCCGAGGAATTCAAGGTGTCGGTCGAGGATGTCACCTCCTTCGTGCTCGGCGGCCATGGCGATTCCATGGTGCCGATGATCCGCTATTCGACGGTCGCCGGCATCCCGCTGCCCGACCTCATCAAGATGGGCTGGACCTCGAAGGAAAAGCTCGACCAGATCGTGCAGCGCACCCGCGACGGCGGCGCCGAGATCGTCGGCCTGCTCAAGACCGGCTCGGCCTTCTACGCACCGGCCGCCTCGGCGATCGCCATGGCCGAAGCCTATCTCAAGGACAAGAAGCGCGTGCTGCCCTGTGCTGCGCATCTCTCCGGCCAGTATGGTGTCAAGAACACCTATGTCGGCGTGCCGGTGGTGATCGGCGCCGGCGGCGTCGAGCGCGTCATCGAGATCGAGCTCGGCAAGGCCGAGCAGAAGATGTTCGACAATTCGGTGGCGGCGGTGCAGGGCCTGTGCGAGGCTTGCGTCAAGATCGCTCCGCAACTCGCCGCCAAGTGATCCCCCAGCAGCTGATCTGGAGACAACGCGCATGAACATCCATGAATATCAGGGCAAGGCGCTGCTGAAGGGCTTTGGCGCGCCGGTGGCCGAAGGCGTGCCGGTGTTCAGGGCAAGCGAGGCGGAAGCCGCCGCCAGGGCACTGCCCGGCCCGCTCTATGTGGTAAAAAGCCAGATCCATGCCGGCGGTCGCGGCAAGGGCAAGTTCAAGGAGCTCGGCGCCGACGCCAAGGGCGGCGTCAGGCTGGCGAAATCGGTGGCCGAAGTGGTCGCCAACGCCAAGGAAATGCTTGGCCACACACTGGTCACCAAGCAGACCGGCCCGGCGGGCAAGCAGGTCAACCGGCTCTATATCGAGGATGGCGCCGACATCGAGCGCGAGCTCTATCTGTCGCTGCTGGTCGACCGCTCGGTCGGCCGCATCGCTTTCGTCGTTTCGACCGAGGGCGGCATGGACATCGAGGCGGTCGCCCACGACACGCCGGAAAAGATCATCACCGTCGCCATCGACCCGGAAAAAGGTGTGACGGCGGATGATTTGAAAGAACTCAACGGCGCGCTGAAGCTCGATGGCGACGCCGCCAAGGATGGCGAGACGTTGTTCCCGATCCTCTACAAAGCCTTCGTCGAGAAGGACATGAGCCTGCTCGAGGTCAACCCGCTGATCGTCATGAAGAATGGCCGGCTGCGCGTGCTCGACGCAAAAGTGTCGTTCGACAACAACGCGCTGTTCCGTCATCCCGACGTGATGGAGCTGCGCGACATCACCGAAGAGGACGAGAAGGAGATCGAGGCGTCGAAATACGACCTCGCCTATGTCGCGCTCGACGGCAATATCGGCTGCATGGTCAATGGCGCCGGCCTCGCCATGGCGACGATGGATATCATCAAGCTCTACGGCGCCGAGCCCGCCAACTTCCTCGACGTCGGCGGCGGTGCGTCGAAGGAGAAGGTGACGGCGGCGTTCAAGATCATCACCAAGGATCCGGCGGTCAAAGGCATCCTGATCAACATCTTTGGCGGCATCATGAAGTGCGACATCATCGCCGAGGGCGTTATCGCGGCGGTCAAGGAAGTCGGCCTGCAAGTGCCGCTGGTGGTGCGGCTGGAAGGCACCAATGCTGAGCTCGGCAAGAAGATCATCAACGACAGCGGGCTCAACGTCGTCTCGGCCGATGACCTAGACGATGCGGCCAAGAAAATCGTGGCGGCGGTGAAGGGCTGAGCCTGATGGGCCAACCAGTTTCTCCGTTGATCGGTGGCTTGGCCCTCATGGGAATGGGACTTGTTTGGCTTTGTCTGGTTGCTTTAGTCAAAGCCGGGTGGGGCGATGAAAGAAAGGCGATAAAGTACGGTCTGTTTCTGCCTGGGCAGTTTGAATTTCAGGCGCAATTTCGACCGGTCTTCGTTGGCATTGCTCTTTGGGTATTCAGGCCAATCGCGTGGACCATGTTGGTGGGCGGTCTTTGCACGTCTCTCTATGGTGTGTTTGAAAAATTTCAGGTTTGGGTCCAATCGTAATGCCTCCGCACAAGATAAACCTGGTCGAGGCGGCTGATCAGAAGATCAAAAAGGTCTTCGATCCGCATGTCGCCGGCGACGTCAACGATGCCCAGGTCAAGATCGCCAAGTTCGGCGACGTCTTCGACTGGCACGCGCATGACAACGAGGACGAAGCGTTCCTGGTGCTGCGCGGCCGCATCGCCATCGATTTCCGCGACGGCACGGTGGAGCTTGGCAGCGGCGAGTTCATCGTCGTGCCGCGGTCCGTCGAGCACCGGCCGCGCTCGCTGAGCGAACAGCCTGTGGTGCTGATGTTCGAGCCGGCGACGACCCTCAACACCGGCAACGCCAAAAGCGACCTTACCGTCGCCGATCTCAAGCGGCTCTGACCTGACGATGGCCGCGCAGCCTTCCTCCATCAACGGTTTGTAAAAAGGACCACCATGTCCATTCTCGTCGACAAGAACACCAAGGTGCTCGTGCAAGGCCTGACCGGCAAGACCGGCACGTTCCATACCGAACAGGCGCTGGCCTATCACGGGACAAAAATGGTCGGCGGCATCCACCCGAAGAAGGGTGGCGAGACGTGGGCCGGTGCCACGGGCGAGAGCTTGCCGATCTTTTCCACCGTCGCTGAAGGCAAGGCGAAGACCGGTGCCAATGCGTCTGTCGTCTATGTGCCGCCGGCGGGCGCCGCTGAGGCGATCCTGGAAGCGATCGAAGCCGAGATCCCGCTGATCATCTGCATCACCGAGGGCATCCCGGTGATCGACATGATCAAGGTCAAGGCGCGGCTCGACCGCTCGACATCGCGGCTGATCGGTCCCAACTGCCCCGGCGTCCTGACCCCCAACGAATGCAAGATCGGCATCATGCCCGGCAACATCTTCCGCAAGGGCTCGGTCGGCGTTGTTTCCCGCTCGGGAACGCTTACCTATGAGGCAGTGTTCCAGACCACCAATGTCGGCCTCGGCCAGACCACCGCCGTCGGCATCGGTGGCGACCCCGTCAAAGGCACGGAGTTCATCGACGTGCTGGAGATGTTCCTCGCCGACGACGAGACCCAGTCGATCATCATGATCGGCGAGATCGGCGGCTCGGCCGAGGAAGACGCCGCGCAGTTCCTCAAGGACGAAGCCAAGCGTGGCCGCAAGAAGCCGATGGCCGGTTTTATCGCCGGGCGCACGGCCCCGGCCGGCCGCACCATGGGTCATGCAGGCGCAGTCATCTCCGGCGGCAAGGGCGGCGCCGAGGACAAGATCGCGGCGATGGAATCGGCCGGGATCAGGGTATCGCCGTCGCCGGCTAGGCTCGGCACGACCTTGGTTGAAGCGATTAAGGGTTAAGGGAGTAGGGGAGTAAGGCAGTAAGGCAGTATGGGAGTAGGGGAATAGGAAGAACGGGACGAACGACGGCAAGTGCCTACTTTTCCCTACTGCCCTACTCCCTTACTGCCCTACTCCCCTCCCAAAAACAGGAGACGGAGCGCAGCCTCCGCTGAAAAAAATGGCAAGACAAGATCAGGCCAACGACCAGTTTTCGCTTACCTCTTTCCTCTATGGCGGCAATGCCGACTATATCGACGCGCTCTACGCCGCCTATGAGGACGATCCCGCTTCGGTCGACCCCGAATGGCAGGATTTCTTCGCGGCGCTGAAGGACGACGCCGGCGATGTCCGCAAGAATGCCAAGGGAGCCTCATGGGCCAAGCCCTCGTGGCCGCTGCAGGCCAATGGCGAACTGGTCTCGGCGCTCGACGGCGATTGGGGCATCGTCGAGAAGCACATCGAGAAGAAGGTCCAGCACAAGGCGGTGATGAACGGCGTCACCCTGTCCGATGCCGACGTGCATCAGGCGACGCGTGATTCCGTGCGCGCCATCATGATGATCCGCGCCTACCGCATGCGTGGCCATTTGCACGCCAATCTCGACCCGCTCGGCATCGCCAAGCTCGAGGATTACAACGAGCTGTCGCCGGAAAATTACGGCTTCACCGCCGCCGACTACGACCGCCCGATCTTCCTCGACAATGTGCTCGGGCTCGAATTCGGCACCATCCGGCAGATGCTCGACATCCTGACCCGCACCTATTGCTCGACGCTCGGCGTCGAGTTCATGCATATTTCCGATCCCGAGGAGAAGGCCTGGATCCAGGCGCGCATCGAGGGCACCGACAAGGAGATCTCCTTCACCGCCGCCGGCAAGAAGGCGATCCTGCAGAAGCTGGTCGAGGCCGAAGGCTTCGAGCAGTTCATCGACGTCAAGTACAAGGGCACCAAGCGCTTCGGCCTCGACGGCGCCGAGGCGCTGATCCCGGCGCTCGAGCAGATCGTCAAGCGCGGCGGTCAACTCGGCATGAAGGAGATCGTGCTCGGCATGGCGCATCGCGGCCGGCTGAACGTGCTCTCCCAGGTGATGGCCAAGCCGCATCGCGCCATCTTCCACGAGTTCAAGGGCGGCTCGGCCGCTCCCGACGAGGTCGAGGGCTCGGGCGACGTGAAGTACCATCTCGGTGCTTCGTCGGACCGCGAGTTCGACGGCAACAAGGTGCACCTGTCGCTGACCGCCAATCCCTCGCATCTGGAAATCGTCGATCCGGTGGTGATGGGCAAGGCGCGCGCCAAGCAGGACTCTCTGTTCGGCCGCAGTCGCGAGGAGATCGTGCCGCTGGAAGAGCGCGCCAAGGTGCTGCCGCTGCTCCTGCATGGCGACGCCGCCTTTGCCGGCCAGGGCGTGATTGCCGAAATCCTCGGCTTATCGGGCCTGCGCGGCCACCGCGTCGCCGGCACGCTGCACGTCATCATCAACAACCAGATCGGCTTCACCACCAACCCGCGCTTCTCGCGCTCGTCGCCTTATCCGTCGGATGTCGCCAAGATGATCGAGGCGCCGATCTTCCACGTCAATGGCGACGATCCGGAAGCCGTGGTCCATGCCACCAAGGTGGCGATCGAATTCCGCATGAAGTTCCACAAGCCTGTCGTAGTCGACATGTTCTGCTACCGCCGCTTCGGCCACAATGAGGGCGACGAGCCGGCGTTCACCCAGCCGATCATGTACAGCAACATCCGCCGCCACAAGACGACGGTGCAGATCTATGCCGACCGGCTGATCGCCGAGGGCCACCTCAGCCAGGCCGAATTCGACAAGATGAAGGCCGACTGGCGGGCACATCTCGAGCAGGAATTCGAGGTCGGCCAGCACTACAAGCCCAACAAGGCCGACTGGCTGGATGGCGCCTGGTCGGGCCTGCGCACAGCCGACAACCAGGACGAACAGCGGCGCGGCAAGACCGCCGTGCCGGTCAAGACGCTGAAGGAGATCGGCAAGAAGCTGACCGAGGTGCCGAAGGAGTTTGCTGCCCACAAGACGATCATGCGGTTTCTCGAAAACCGCCGCCAGGCGATCGAGTCGGGCGAAGGCATCGACTGGTCGACGGCCGAGGCGCTGGCTTTCGGCGCCATCCTGCTCGACGGCAATCCAGTCCGGCTGTCTGGCCAGGATTCGGAGCGCGGCACGTTCTCGCAACGCCATTCCGTGCTCTACGATCAGCGCGACGAGACACGCTACATCCCGCTCAACAATCTGTCGGCGGCACAGGCCGGATTCGAGGTCATCAACTCGATGCTGTCGGAAGAGGCCGTGCTCGGCTTCGAATATGGCTACAGCCTGGCCGAGCCGAAGGCGCTGACGCTGTGGGAAGCGCAGTTCGGCGATTTCGCCAACGGCGCCCAGGTGGTGTTCGACCAGTTCATCTCGTCGGGCGAGCGCAAGTGGCTCAGAATGTCGGGCCTCGTCTGCCTGTTGCCGCATGGCTATGAAGGCCAGGGGCCGGAACATTCGTCGGCCAGGCTCGAGCGCTTCCTGCAGCTTTGCGCCGAAGACAACATGCAGGTGGCCTACTGCACGACGCCGGCCAACTACTTCCACATCCTGCGCCGGCAGTTGAAGCGGGATTTCCGCAAGCCGCTGATCCTGATGACGCCGAAGTCGCTGCTGCGCCACAAGCGGGCGGTGTCGACGCTGCCGGAGATGTCGGGCGAAAGCGCGTTCCACCGGCTGTTGTGGGACGATGCCCAGCAGCTCCCCGGCCAGGCGATCAAGCTCACCAAGGATTCGAGGATCCGCCGCGTCGTGCTCTGCTCGGGCAAGGTCTATTACGACCTCTACGAGGAGCGCGAGAAGCGCGGCATCAACGACATCTACCTGCTGCGCGTCGAACAGCTCTATCCGTTCCCGGCCAAGGCGCTGATCACCGAACTGTCACGCTTCCGCAACGCCGAGATGGTGTGGTGCCAGGAGGAGCCCAAGAATATGGGCGCCTGGTCGTTCATCGATCCGTATTTGGAATGGGTGCTGGCGCATATCGACGCCAAGCACCAGCGGGTGCGCTATACCGGCCGGCCGGCCGCGGCGTCGCCGGCGACCGGGTTGATGTCGAAGCATCTCGCCCAGCTTGCCGCCTTGCTCGAAGACGCGCTCGGTGAATAGGACAGAGTTCGGCGAATAGAACAGAACCGACAGAAAAACGGACAGGCACAATGGCTACCGAAATCCGCGTCCCCACTCTTGGCGAATCCGTCACCGAGGCGACCATCGGCAAATGGTTCAAGAAGGTGGGCGATGCGATCGCCACCGATGAGCCGCTGGTCGAGCTCGAAACCGACAAGGTAACGGTCGAAGTGCCGGCCGCGGCCGCAGGGACGCTCAGCGAGATCGCCGTCAAGGAAGGCGAGACGGTCGAAGTCGGCGCTTTGCTCGGCATGATTTCGGCGGGCAACGGGGCAAAAGCGGCAGCACCCGAACCCGCGAAGGCGTCAACGTCCGAACCGAAGCAGGACGCGGTATCGCAGGCCTCGGCGCCGACTGCCGCATCCACCGTCAAGCAAGCCGCGGCCGAGACCGCCAAGATCGCCGGCGATGCCGGGCCGATCGAGGCGCGCGCGATGCCGCCGGCGCCAGCGGCGGCGAAGCTGCTGGCCGAGAGCAATCTCGCGGTCGATCAGGTCTCGGGCTCCGGCAAGCGCGGCCAGGTGCTCAAGGGCGACGTGCTCGACGCGATCGCCAGGGGCGCTCCGTCGCAGCCGTCCGAGACGCCAAAGGCCCCCGCGCCGGTCGCCGCCCGTGCGCCGTCCCCGGCCGACGACGCGTCGCGCGAAGAGCGGGTGCGCATGACCAAGCTGCGGCAGACGATCGCGCGCCGCCTCAAGGAAGCGCAGTCGACCGCCGCCATGCTGACTACCTTCAACGAGGTGGATATGAGCGCGGTGATGGCGCTCAGGACCAAATACAAAGACGTGTTCGAGAAGAAGCACGGCGTGAAGCTGGGCTTCATGGGCTTCTTCACCAAGGCCGTCACCCATGCGTTGAAGGAAATCCCTTCCGTCAATGCCGAGATCGACGGCACAGACATCATCTTCAAGAACTACGCCCATATCGGCGTCGCCGTCGGCACCGAAAAAGGCCTCGTCGTGCCGGTGGTGCGCGATGCCGACCAGATGGGAATAGCCGAGATCGAGAAGGAGATCGGCCGGCTGGGCGTCGCCGCGCGTGACGGCAAGCTTTCCGTGGCGGATATGCAAGGAGGCACGTTTACGATTTCCAACGGCGGCGTTTACGGTTCGCTGATGTCGACGCCGATCCTCAACGCGCCGCAGTCGGGCATCCTGGGCATGCACAAGATCCAGGAGCGGCCGGTGGTGGTCGGCGGCCAGATCGTGATCCGGCCGATGATGTATCTGGCGCTCTCCTACGATCACCGCATCGTTGACGGCAAGGAAGCGGTGACCTTCCTGGTGCGGGTCAAGGAAAGCCTGGAGGATCCGGAACGGCTGGTGCTCGATCTCTAGGCCCGGTCGAGGTGAGCCGGAGAATGGATCTGCGCCACCGAATGAGTTCCTCTCGTTTGCACTCCGGAATGTTTTTCACGCTGTGCGCGGCCGGCGTTGCGCAGACGGGATCGGCAGCCTTTGCCGCATGCCCGCTCGAGCTCGCCGTCTATGGCGATGCCGAAAGTGCGGCCGAGATTGATTTCAGGCCGACGGGGGGATCGGCTGTCGTCACCAACACCTTCAAGATGGTGCTCGACAACGGCGTCGTGCTCGACGGCATCGTCATGTGGACGCAAGGCGTGGCGCGGCCGCATGGTTCGCTGATGTACAAATGCCCGACAGGCGATGTCACCGGCGACGAGCTCGCCGCCTGCACGCTATGGGAAGGGGTCGTCTACAGTGCTGACGACAAGGGCAACATCGCCCTGCTGCCGGCCGAAGGCGTCGACGCGCCGAAGACCCTGATCTTTCCCGACCTCGGACCGTCGCTACAGATGTCGGCCGCCTATGGCGCCAACGGGTTTTCAAAACTGCCGTGGGACGTTTTTTCGTTGAAGGGCTGTCAGGAATGAGCGCGCCCAAAAAAGTGCTGCTGGTGACCGGCGGCGGTCGCGGCATCGGCGCCGCCACATCTAAACTTGCCGCCAAGGCCGGATACCGTGTCGCGATCAACTATGCCTCGAACGAGGCTGCTGCCGCAGCGCTTGTCGAGGCGATCGAGCAGGATGGCGGCGAAGCGCTGGCCATCAAGGGCGACGTCGGCAGCGAGGCCGATATTCAGGCGATGTTCGAGAGGATCGATCGCGCCTTCGGGCCGCTCGATGCACTCGTCAACAATGCTGGCGTGGTCGACCAGAGGGCGCGTGTCGACGAAATGAGCGGGGCAAGGCTGGAGCGCATGATGCGCATCAACGTCATTGGCTCCATGCTGTGTGCCCGCGAAGCGGTGAAGCGCATGTCGACCAGCCATGGCGGCAAGGGCGGCGCCATCGTGAATGTCTCCTCGATTGCAGCGAGAATTGGCGGGCCGGGCGAATATGTCGACTACGCTGCCTCGAAGGGCGCGATCGATTCCTTCAATATTGGCCTGGCGCGCGAGGTGGCCGGCGAAGGCATTCGCGTCAACGCGGTCAGTCCAGGGATTGTCGATACCGAAATTCATGCCTCCGGCGGACAGCCGGATCGCGTCGAGAGGATGCGTCACGGCGTGCCGATGCAAAGGGCTGGGACCACCGAAGAGGTCGCCGCGGCAATTCTCTGGCTCCTGTCGGACGGGGCGTCCTATACGACAGGCGCGAATTTGGAAGTGGGCGGCGGCCGCTAGAGCGGGATGCGTTCAAATTGAACTAGGCATCCCGCTCTATCTATTTGTTTTAGTCGCATTTCTGCGACGCCAAGTGGTTCCACTTGGCTGCAAAATGCTCAAATGCCAGCCAAGGCTGAGTGCCAGACCAGAAGGACAAATCATGGCTTATGACGTCGTTATCATCGGATCGGGACCAGGCGGCTATGTCTGCGCCATCAAGGCGGCACAGCTCGGCCTGAAGACGGCGGTGGTCGAGAAGAACGCGACCTTCGGCGGCACCTGCCTCAATATCGGCTGCATCCCGTCCAAGGCGCTCCTCCATGCCTCCGAGATATTCGCCGAGGCCGGTCATTCCTTCGACACGCTGGGCGTCGAAATCGGCGCGCCGAAGCTCAATCTGGAGAAGATGATGGCGCACAAGGACGCGACGGTGGCGTCCAACGTCAACGGCGTCGCCTTCCTGTTCAAGAAGAACAAGATCGACAGCTTTCGCGGCACCGGCAAGGTCCTGTCCGCCGGAAACGTGTCGGTGACCGGCGAGGACGGCAAGGTCGAGGAGATCGAGACCAGGAACATCGTCATCGCCACCGGCTCCGACGTCGCCGGCATTCCGGGCGTCAAGGTCGACATCGACGAGAAGGTAATCATGTCGTCGACCGGCGCGTTGTCGCTGGGCAAGGTGCCGGGCCACCTGGTGGTGGTCGGCGGCGGCGTCATCGGGCTGGAGCTCGGCTCGGTATGGGCGCGGCTCGGCGCCAAGGTGACCGTCGTCGAGTTCCTCGACACCATTCTCGGCGGCATGGACGGCGAGGTCGCCAAACAGTTCCAGCGCATGCTGTCCAAGCAAGGCATCGAATTCAGGCTCGGCGCCAAGGTGACCGGTGTCGCCAAGGTCAAGAAGGGCGCCACCGTCACCTTCGAGCCGGTCAAGGGCGGCGCGGTCGAGACCATCGAGGCGGAAGCGGTGCTGATCGCGACCGGACGCCGAGCCTATTCGGACAATCTCGGGCTGAAGGAGGCCGGGGTCGAAGTCGACGAGCGCGGCCGCGTCAAGACCGACGGCCATCTCAAGACCAATGTCCCCGGTATCTACGCCATCGGCGACGTCATCGCCGGGCCGATGCTCGCCCACAAGGCCGAGGACGAGGGGGTGGCGGTGGCCGAGATCATTGCTGGCCAGGCCGGCCATGTGAATTACGAGGTGATTCCGAACGTCGTCTACACCAGTCCGGAAATCGCTTCGGTCGGCAAAACGGAGGAAGAGCTGAAGGCGGCCGGCATCGACTACAAGGCCGGCAAGTTTCCGTTCAGCGCCAATGGCCGGGCGCGCGCCATGCTGCACACCGACGGCTTCGTCAAGATCCTGGCGGACAAGCAGAGCGACCGCGTGCTCGGCGTCCATATTGTCGGCTTCGGCGCCGGCGAGATGATCCACGAGGCGGCGGTGCTGATGGAGTTCGGCGGCTCGTCGGAAGATCTTGCCCGCACCTGCCACGCCCATCCGACGATGTCGGAAGCGGTGAAGGAAGCGGCACTGGCGACCTTCTTCAAGCCGATTCACATGTAGGCCTTCCCAAGGAACTCCGGCAGCCATCTGACGGCTCAAAGCAAAACGGCCCGCTTTTCAGCGGGCCGTTCGTATTTGGAGTCAGCAGCCGATCACTGCGGGGCTGGTGCGGGCGCCGGGGCAGGCGCTGGCTCTGCAGGCGCCGGAGCAGGTGCTGGGGCAGGCGCCGGAGCAGGCTCTGCGGGTGCCGGAGCTGGCGCAGGCTCTGCAGGTGCCGGGGCTGGCGCAGGCTCTGCCGGAGCAGGCGTCGGTTCCGCGGGCGCTGGCGCCGGGGCCGGCGTGGTTGCAGCCGGCGGTTCACCAGGCTCTGGCGCCTCACCGCTTGTTCCAAAAATATAGTAAGCGACAATGGCCAGGATAACGACGACCAGGGCAATCAGCCAGCCGGTGCTGCCGCCACCCGACTTGGGAGGGGGGGTCGGAGTGGTGTACGGGTCGTTTGGATTCGCCATAAAAGTGTCCTCCGTGGGATGAAAAGTATCAATCAACACACATCAACGCGCAATCGTTGAACAGGTTTCACGCTAGGAATCGAAAACGCCGAAAACAGGGCAATCTTCGCCTTGAATCGTTGGACCGCATGCACTTTCTTCGCAAATTTCGCAGCGATCGAGCCAAAACGAGCCTTTCAACCTCTCTGTACTATGACAAGCCTTCCGTGATTCGTGAAGGCATCGCCCGGAATGACGTCTGCCGGGTCTGCAACTCGACCGTGCAACTCAGTCGACGGCAGTGACAGTGTAACCGGCCTTGCGGAAATCCTCGACCAGGCCCTCCGCGCCAGGGAGGTGCAGGGCGCCGACCGCCATGAACACGTTGCCCTTGGCGAGGATCGGCCTGGCATGGTCGATCATCATCTTGTTGCGGCTGGTGATCATGATTTCCTCGAAGGCGGCATAGCTTGCCGAATCGTCTTCGTCGCCGGGAAGGACGGCACGAAACAGCGGCCAGAGCATGCCGGTGTCGCCGCGCTGGTAAAGCACGATCATGGTTTCATTGACGTCATTCACCCTGTCGCCGAGCTTCAGCGTGTCGACGAGGCCCTTCATGTGAAAAGCGAGCGGCAGCGAGGCCATGGCGCGAAGCTGGTCGGCGACGGTCTCTAACCCATCGACGGCCTTGCCTGAGGCTTTGGCGTCCTGCGCGAGCTTGATGTCGAGCACCGGCGCGCCGCCGGCCTGGCGGGCCAGTTCACAGGCCGGGAGCGCGACCATGGTCGACAGCATCCACGGTTTCATCTTGGCGACACTCGCCGGCGGGATGCCGCGCGCGTCGAGCGCCTTGTTCACCGCCGCCGCATCGTCCCGCGACAGCAGCGAGGACAGCGTGGTGCTGTCGGTGAACATCATCAGCTCCGGCTCTTTCAGGAACGCCGCCATCATCTTCTGCTGATCGAGCACCTCCGTGGTCTCGATGACGACAGTGTCGGCAGCGTCAAAGGCCTTTTGCGCGGCGGGCGGCAGCGTGGTCACGCGCGGGTCGGTCATGTGCATGGTGCCGAACAGGAAGGATGGCCTTTCGCCCGCCTTTTCCAGTTTCCACAACAGGCCCTTGCCGTTCAGTGTTGCGGCCGCTTCCGTCTCGATCTTGCGGTAGGTGGCGGGGTCGTCCTTCTGCAAGGTCGACAGCATGTCGGCGCCGGCGCAGACCGGGGTTTCGGCGCGCGCCTTGCCGGCGGCGAGCAGCGCGATGATGAGGAAAGAGAGAAAAAACAGGACGTTGAGCGCCACGAGCAGCTTCAACGACGCAAGGGCCGTGCGGTCGGCGATGGTAATGACGTGTTTCATGGCTCGCTTTTAGAGACAAAGAACGGCGAAACGGTTAACCGGCGCGGCAAAATTGTCTCGGACATCGTTCCACGGCGCATATCCTGGCTGCAACTTTGCGAAATCATGCGTCGGCTACGCCCTCGGGTGGGCCGCTTCATAGATTTCGAGCAGCCTCGCGGTGTCGACGCCGGTATAGATCTGCGTCGTCGACAGGCTGGCGTGGCCCAAAAGTTCCTGGATGGTGCGCAGGTCGCCGCCGCGCCCAAGCAGATGTGTGGCGAAGGAATGGCGCAACGCATGCGGCGTGGCGGTGTCCGGCAGATTGAGCGCCGAGCGCAGCTTGGCCATGTCGCGCTGGACGATGGCCGGGTTGAGCGGGCCGCCGCGGGCGCCGCGAAACAGCAGGCCCTTCGGATCGAGATGATAGGGGCAGAGCCGCCGGTATTCGGCGATCGCCCGCAGCGCGATCGGCAACACCGGCACCAGCCGTGTCTTGCCGCCCTTGCCGGTGACGCGTAGCACCGTTTCATCAGGCGACGACAGATCGGCGCCGGACAGGCCGAGCGCCTCGGAAATGCGCAGGCCCGAGCCGTAGAGCAGCGTCAGCACGGCGGCGTTGCGGGCGGCGATCCACGGCTGCTCCGCCAACTGGCCTTCCACCGAAACGACGTGTTTCGCATCACTGGCCGTCAGCGGCTTGGGCAGCGACTTCGGCTGCCGTGGCGCGCGCAGTGCCGCAGCACCCGCCGCATTGACGAGGCCGCGCCGCTCCAGAAAGCGCAGCAGCGAGCGGATGCCGGCCAGCCCCCGCCCGAGCGTGCGCGCGCCGGCGCCCCCGGCGCGGCGGGCAGCGAGAAAGCCGCGCAGATCGGCCGGGCGCAGAGCGGCGATATCCGAAATGCCGGGCGAGCCGCCGCAATGGCCGGTCAGGAAGTGCAGGAACTGGCGCGTGTCGCGCTCATAGGCTTCCACGGTTTCCGGCGACAGCCGGCGTTCGCGCGCCAGCATCTTCAGCCAGCTTTCGCGGGCCGCCTGAAGGTCTGGTTTGGCCGGGATGAGGAATTCCTGCATTGCGCTCTTCCGATATGCCGTTCTTCCAATATTCCGTTCTTCCAATTCTGGGCCATCTTCCGGCAGCCGGGTTAGGAAGCGGTGAAGAGCCGCGTCATTGAAATGACAAGAGCGTGGAGCTAGAGCAAGGCAAAGGATTTTTCCACCGATGACCAAACCGCAAAACCCCGTCCAGATGGCCGTGATCGGCGCCGCCCACGGCATCAAGGGCGAATTGCGCGTGAAAACCTTCACCGGTGATCCGCTGGCGCTGGCCGACTACGGGCCGCTCTATGCCAGGGACGGCCGCGCCTTCCAGATCGTCGACATCAGGCCGGCCAACACCGTCGTCGTGGTGCGCTTCAAGGGCATCAGCGACCGCAACGCCGCCGAGGCGCTCGCCGGCACGGAATTGTTCGTCGACCGCTCGGTGCTGCCGGACGACGGCGAAGAGGACGAATTCTATCATGCCGATCTCGTCGGGCTGGCGGTCCGCGACGATACCGGTGCTGACATCGGCAAGGTCGTCGCCGTGCATAATTTCGGCGGTGGCGATATTCTCGACGTGACGTTGGCGGGGCGCAAAGGCGTGCTGATCCCGTTCACGCAGGCTGCCGTTCCTGACGTGTCGATCAAGGACGGCTTCGTCCGCATCGATCCGACGGCGGCGGGCTTGATCGATGACGAAGACAGCGATGCTCCCGGCCGCGATGGTTTCGACCCGAAGGGCAGGCCGCGCGGGCCGAAGGACGCCGGGGGCAACCGGTGAGTTTTTCCGCCTCGGTGCTGACGCTCTATCCGGAGATGTTTCCCGGCGCACTCGGCGTGTCGCTGGCCGGCCGGGCGCTGGAGGCCGGCACATGGTCGCTGGGAGCAATCCAGATCCGCGATTTCGCCACCGACCGCCATCGCACCGTCGACGATACGCCGGCCGGCGGCGGCGCCGGCATGGTGATGCGCGCCGACGTTTTGGCCAAGGCGATCGACCATAGCTCGCCACCGGGCGATCCACGGCCACGGCTGCTGATGAGTCCGCGTGGAAAACCGCTGACGCAGGTGCGTGTGCGCGAACTGGCCGCCGGGCCGGGTGTCGTCATCGTCTGCGGCCGCTTCGAAGGCGTCGACCAGCGGGTGATCGACGCGCGGGGGCTGGAGGAGGTCTCGGTCGGCGACTTCATCCTTTCCGGCGGCGAGCCGGCGGCGCTGGTGCTGCTCGACGCTGTGGTTCGGCTGTTGCCCGGCGTGATGGGCAACGTGGTGTCGGGCGATGAAGAGAGCTTTGAAAACGGCCTGCTCGAACACCCGCACTACACGCGGCCGCAGGAATTCGAGGGCCGGCAAATCCCCGAGGTTCTCACCTCGGGCAATCACCAGAAGATCGCCGCATGGCGACGCGCCGAATCGGAAAGATTGACGAAAGAGCGGCGGCCGGATCTGTTGGCCGCTCACCCCCTGGTGAAATAGTAAAAGGCCAGGAACACGCCGACCCCGACGACGAAGCCGCGCACGGCAATTTGCGGCACGCGCTTGGCGATCCAGACGCCGGCATAGCCGCCCAGCGCGCCGCCCGGTATCATGACGATCGCCTGCCGCCAGGCGATGACGTCGCCGGAGACGAAGACCAGGATGGCTACTGCCGCGATGACCACGGCCAGCAGGTTCTTCAGCGCGTTGAGGCGGTGATAGTCCCCAGCCTGGGTGAGGCCGAGCGTCGCCAGCATCATGACGCCCATGCCGGCGCCGAAGAAGCCGCCATAGACGGCGGTGGCGAACTGCGCCAGGGAACCGACCAGCGAACCCGTCGCGGCCTCACGGCCCGGCTTGGGCGCCGGCTTCAGCCACGGCCCGGCGGCGAACAGCGCGGTTGCCGCCAGCAGCAGCCAGGGCACCAGGACGCGGAACGACGGATTGTCGAGCGCCAGAAGGATGAGCGCACCGGCCAGCGCGCCGAAAGCCGAGACAAGGCCGAGCAGCAACGCTGTGCGCCAGAAATGCTTGATGTCGGACCAGTAGGCGAGCGTCGAAGTGATGTAGCCGGGAAACTGCGTCAGCGACGAGGTGGCGTTGGCGACGATCGGCGGCAGGCCGACCAGCGACATGGCGCCAAAAGTTATGAACGTCCCGCCGCCGGCTATGGCGTTGACGGCACCTGAGAGAAAGCCCGCGAAAAAGAGCAGGGCCGCATCGAGAACTGGCATGGAGGTGTTGCCGCCGGAGGAAAGTCACGTTCTGCCCGGCTTAAAAAGCTTGGCCCTTCGACGCAACCCCCTGCGCTGAAAGATTGCCGCTGAAAGATTGCAATGTCGGCCAACGACCAAAAAAGACACGGCGAAGGCGTGACAAAGCGCCGAAATAGCTGTATGTGCGCGCCGTGCTGGCAAGAACAATCTGCCGGACCCGTCAACAATGACGGTGTAGTCGCCCCTGCCCGATGTTCTCGAACCCAGATGGTCTCGAATAAAGGGCATAGCCGAGCGGTCAATGGAACTGCAAGGCGAGTGTCGGACGCTCTGACTGTCGGAAGAACAAGAAGTGGATTTTTGAGATGGATATCCTCCGTCAGCTCGAGGCCGAACAGGCCGCCAAGATCGAAGCCAAGCGCAAGCTTCCCGAATTCCAGCCCGGCGACACCGTGCGCGTCCAGGTCCGCGTGACCGAAGGCACCCGCACCCGTGTCCAGGCTTATGAGGGTGTCGTCATCGCCCGCGCCGGCGCCGGTTTCCAGGAGAATTTCACGGTTCGCAAGATTTCCTACGGCGAAGGCGTGGAGCGCGTGTTCCCGGTCTTTTCGCCGATGGTCGAAGGCGTCGAGATCGTGCGCCGCGGCAAGGTGCGCCGCGCCAAGCTCTACTACCTGCGCGATCGTCGCGGCAAGTCGGCCCGCATTTCGGAAAACACCGGCGTGCGCGCCCGCAAGCTGAACGATGATGAGCGCGATGCGCTGAACGCCGAAAAGGCCCGCATCGAGGCCGAGAAGGTGGCCGCCGCCCAGGCGCTGGCCGCCGAGAAGGCGGCGCAGGACGCCGCCGAGAAGAAGGCCGCCGACGAGGCCGCCAAGGCCGAGGAAGCCGCTGCCGCCGAATAAGGCGTCTTCAACAACCATGTTTCGGAAAGGCGGCTTCGGCCGCCTTTTTTGCCTCGCGGAATGGGTTGCGATTTTGCCGGGCTGCGTCGGTCCGCAATCGAAACGGATCGTTCCGTAATGCCTCGAAAGCATGGAATCCAATTTCGCGCGAGCCGCATCAAGCCGGCTTGCAAGGCGCCTGCGGAAAGCTAAAGTCGGCGCCGGATTTCCTGCAAGCCTCGACAATGTCGAGGCCGTTCAAATGCTCGGGGTGTACCATGATCAAATCGAAACTGCTGTTGGCCGGCCTGTTGGCTCTGATACTTGCGCCCGTCGCCGCCCTGGCGCAGGCGCTGCCAGATCTCGGCGGCAAGAAGGTGGTGGTGGTGACGGAAAACGCCTATCCGCCGCTGCAGTTCATCGATGCCAAGACCGGGAGGCAGATCGGCTGGGAATATGACGCGATGAACGAGATCGCCAAGCGGCTGAATTTCCAGGTCGAGTACCAAAACACCTCCTGGGACGCGATGATCCAGGCGGTTTCCGACAACCAGTACAACATCGGCATGACCGGCATCACCATCAAGGACGATCGCAAGCAGAAGGTCGATTTCTCCGACCCCTATATGCGCTCAGAACAGTTCATGCTGGTGCGCGGCGACGAGAAGCGCTTCACCGACGCCAAGACGCTCGGCGCTTTCAAGGACGGGCTGATCGGCGCGCAAGCCGGCACCACGCCCTTCTACACCGCTGTCTACAGCGTCCTCGACGGCAATGAGCAGAACCCGCGCATAAAACTGTTCGAGACGTTCGGCGCCACGGTGCAGGCGTTGAAGACTGGTGACGTCGATGTCGTGCTGACCGACGGCACTGCCGGCAAGGGCTATGTCGAGGCGTCCAATGGCGGGCTGAAGCTGATCGGCGGACCACTCGGCACCGAGGATTTCGGCTTTATTTTTCCGAAAGGCTCGGATCTGGTCAAGCCGGTCAATGCGGCGATCGCCGCGCTGAAGGCCGACGGCACGCTCGACGCGCTCAACAAGAAATGGTTCCTTGATTACAAGATGGGGCAGTGAGCCGGTTTGGCGCACTTGCTGCGTGACAGTGGTGGGCGTGATCTCGCGCTGACTTTGCGCTTGTACACCCCCCTCTGTCCTGCCGGACATCTCCCCCGCAAGGGCCGCAAGGGGGGAGATTTGCTGTACCCTCCGCTTTCTCCAATCTTCAACGTTAGAGAAAAAGCGCGGCCAGCGAAGCTGCCGATCTCCCCCGAGGGGGAGATGGCCGGCAGGCCAGAGTGGGGTGGCTTGGCGCGACGTTGGTTCGTCGGCGCGCCCTGATGGCAACGCCCGCATCTTCAACCGCCAAATCCGACTTCCCCTGGTGGCTCGCCGTGGCCGCTGCGCTCGCCCTGGCAGCCGCTATCTTCATCGCCGCAAGCGACCTTTACGCCCAGGTTTTCGCGACCGTCGCCAAGGGCATCGGCATCACCGTGCTCGTCACGGTGGTCGCCTTCGCGCTGGCCTCGGCAATCGGGCTCGGCATTGCGTTGATGGGGCTGTCGGGGTCGCGCTGGCTGCGCCAGATCGCTCGCTTCTATGTCGAGATCATTCGCGGCGTGCCGATGCTGGTGCTGTTGTTCTGGATCGCCTTCGCCGGCGCGCCGGCCTTCGTCGCGGGATGGAACGCGCTGACGGCGCCGCTGCAAAGCGCCGGCCTGTTCGGCGAGCTAATGATACGCGACGTATCGTTGCTATGGCGCGCGATCATGGCGCTGACCATCGGCTACTCGGCCTTCATCTCGGAGGTCTTCCGCGCCGGCATCGAGGCGGTCGAGAAGGGCCAGATCGAGGCGGCGAAGGCGCTGGGGCTGACGCGCACGCAGCGTTTTCGGCTGATCGTGTTTCCGCAGGCGATCCGCACCATCCTGCCGCCGCTCGGCAATGATTTCGTTGCCATGGTCAAGGATTCCTCGCTGGTCTCGGTGCTCGGCGTCGCCGACATCACCCAGATGGGCAAGATCTATGCCGCCGGCTCGTTCCGCTTCTTCGAAACTTATTCGATCGTCGCCTATATCTATCTCATCCTGACGGTCGGCCTGTCGCTGGCCTTGCGGGCGCTGGAGAAGCGGCTGCGCCGCCAGGATGAGCGATAGCCGGCAGGCGAGGACGGTGCTACCATTGCGGCATATGTCCTGTGTCCGGAGAAACCAGTGATCGTCGACAAAGCCAATGCCGCGCTGGATGCGGTCTATACGGCCGACACGCCGGAAGCGCTTGCCAAGGCCTACGCGGCATGGGCTGCGACCTACGACAGCGAAACCGCGTCGCTCGGTTATCTCCTGCCGTTCCTGATCGCCGCCTGGGTGGCGCGCCATGTGCCGTCAGGCGAAGCGCCGCTGCTCGATGCGGGCTGTGGCACCGGCCTGTCGGGACCGTCGCTCAAGGCGCTTGGCTATCATGACATCGCCGGGCTCGACCTGTCGGCTGAAATGCTTGAAATCGCCGGCAGCCGGCAGGCTTACAGCGAGCTGAAACAGGCGACGCTCGGCAATCCGCTGCCTTGGCCGGACGGGTATTTCCGCGCCTTCTTCTCGACCGGCGTGTTCACCATCAGCCATGCACCGGCCTCCGGCCTGCATGAACTGGTGCGCATCACCAGGAAGGGCGGCCACGCGATCTTCACCGTTCGCGACCAGGTTTTTGCGAGCGGCGGGTTTCACGCGACGTTCGACGAACTGGAGCAGGCGAAAAAATGGCGGCCGGTCGAAGAAAGCCCGTGGTTCCGCTGCTATGCGATCGCAGAGCCCCAGGCGCTGGTGAAGACATTTGTGTTCGAGGTGGTTTGAATCCCGGTTTGCAGAACCCAGGTTCTGCGAACGCAGCCGCAATTGCCGAAAAGCCAAAACATTGATATGAGCCACGCCATGGAACAGCTTTTTGGCGATCCGGCTTACAAGGGGTTCGTGCTGCAAGACAGAAAACGCCTGCCGTCGCGATTCGCGGCGCGCGTTTCCGGCGCTCTGACCAGCCGACTTCGCTAGGCCGTGTTCGCCGGCTAGCCAGGCGCTAGTCGCTTCCCATTTTCATATCGACGGATTTACGCACATGAGCGCACCGCGCACCCTCTACGACAAGATATTCGACGACCATGTCGTCGACCGCCAGGACGACGGCACCTGCCTGCTCTATATCGACCGTCACCTCGTCCATGAAGTGACCAGCCCGCAAGCTTTCGAAGGCCTGCGCATGACCGGCAGAAAGGTCCGCCATCCGGAAAAGACGCTGGCCGTGGTCGATCACAACGTATCGACCTCGCCCGAGCGCAAGTTCGGCATCAAGAACGAGGAAAGCCGCATCCAGGTCGAGGCGCTGGCCAGGAACGCCAAGGATTTTGGCGTCGAATACTATTCCGAGAAGGATATCCGCCAGGGCATCGTCCACATCATCGGTCCGGAGCAAGGTTTTACGCTGCCCGGCATGACCATCGTCTGCGGCGACAGCCACACCTCGACGCATGGTGCATTCGGCGCATTGGCGCACGGCATCGGCACGTCGGAAGTCGAGCATGTGCTGGCCACGCAGACGCTGATCCAGCGCAAGGCCAGGAACATGCTGGTGCGCGTCGACGGCGTGCTGCCGGAAGGCGTCACCGCCAAGGACATTATTTTGGCGATCATCGGCGAGATCGGCACTGCCGGCGGCACCGGCTACGTCATCGAATATGCCGGCGAAGCGATCCGCGCGCTGTCGATGGAAGGGCGCATGACCATCTGCAACATGTCGATCGAGGGCGGCGCCCGGGCCGGCCTGATCGCGCCCGACGAGACGACCTTTGCCTATGTCAGGGACAAGCCGCGCGCGCCGAAGGGCGAGGCGTGGAACGCCGCGCTCGCCTACTGGAAGACGCTGCAGTCCGACGAGGGCGCGCATTTCGACAAGGTGGTCGTGCTCGACGCCGCGAAACTGCCGCCGATCGTCTCCTGGGGCTCCTCGCCCGAGGACGTCGTCTCGGTCCAGGGTATCGTGCCGAACCCCGACGATATCACCGATGAGAACAAGCGTACGTCCAAGCAGCGCGCGCTCGACTATATGGGCCTGACTCCAGGCACCAAGATCACCGATATCGCGCTCGACCGCGTCTTCATCGGCTCCTGCACCAACGGTCGCATCGAGGATCTGCGCGCTGTCGCCAAGGTGGTCGAGGGCAAGAAAGTCAGCCCTCACGTCGATGCGATGATCGTGCCGGGCTCCGGTCTGGTCAAGGAGCAGGCGGAGGCCGAAGGTCTCGACAAGATCTTTGTCGCCGCCGGCTTCGACTGGCGCGAGCCGGGCTGCTCGATGTGCCTTGCCATGAACGACGACCGGCTGAAGCCGCATGAGCGCTGCGCCTCGACCTCGAACCGCAATTTCGAGGGCCGCCAGGGTTTTAAGGGCCGCACCCATCTGGTGTCGCCGGCGATGGCGGCGGCGGCGGCGATCGCCGGCCATTTCGTCGACATCCGCGAGTGGAAATAAGCCGATGGCGATAGGCCAGAACCCGAACCGCGATGCGGTTCGGGTTTTCTTCACCCTGGACGCCTGACGATCTCATGGAACTGCTCACGCCGGCCGGGTTCATCCTTTGCCACCACGAGCGCCAGCTGCCGTTCGTCGAACAGTTTGAACCATTCGTCCCATTCGACCAGTTCGTAGCCGCCGGCGTTGGCCGGGCGTTCGGCCTGGTCCTGGTCCTGATAGGCATGCTGGCCGAAAACCAGCCTCAGCATGGCTTGCGTTCCCGTTTCGGGCGACACGTCTACGATTGCCGGAAATCCGGCGCGCGCCGCGGCCCATGAGCGAATTGCTTCGTGGTCGGTCAGCATGATCGTTTCGGCCATGAAAGCATCTCCATCGATTGCTGCTGGAAAACGCCGATCGCGTTTTCAAGTTCCGTGCAGCCTCATGGCGTCGGCAGGCTTCCGCCCGGCGCGAGAGTAACGCGAGCTTCGGCGAGGCCGCCCCACCGGCGAGGCAGAGCTGGAGCCGCTGATGCAGCGCGCCTACGAGGCGCTTTACAAAAACCAAACGGAACAGGCCGTCCTATCAACGGTCGGCCTATCGACAGTTGGAGGCGTGCTTGTTGTGGAGCCGCTCAAAGCCGGCTGATCATCAGGCCCCACGTTAACGTCTTTTTCGCCCGTTCGTGATTTGCTGTCGCAGGGAGTGCGAAAGACCACATGGGCGGCGGCGCAGAGTTCATCCTTGCAATCAACCTGCTCGTCGCCGGCCTGCTGGCGGCTGCCTTCATGACCATCTCGTTCAACGACGTGGCGCGCGCGCCGGCGCGCTGTCTGGTCTTCGGTTATCTGCTCGGGATGGCCTATTTCGCCATCGAGTTCAGCATTCCGCTCTTCGACAATGCGCGACCCGCAGTCGTCGCGGGCTTCGCCGTTTTCCTGGGCGCCACCATCGCCTTCAATGGCGGGCTTGCCCATAAATACGGCGTGGCGCCGCTGTGGGCGCCGATGCTCGTCTTCCTGTTTGCGGCCACCGCCGCCGTGTATTTCGTGCAGGATCTACCGCGCCAATCGCTTGCTCGCATGATGGCCTACCAGCTTCCCTATGCCGCCATGCAGGTCGTCGGCGTCGGCATCGTCTGGTCATCGAGGCAAAGACGCGACTGGCTCGACCATGCGCTGATGGCCGTACTGGCGGCCAGCGCCCTGCAATTCGTGAGCAAGCCGTTCATCGCCCATGCATTGGGCGGCTGGGGAGCCAATCCGCAGGCCTATCTGCAGAGCAACTACGCTCTGGTATCGCAATCGCTCGGCACGGTGTTCGCCATGACAATCGCGCTTCTCATCCTGATCATTCTGGTCCGCGACGTGCTCGCCGAAGCGACGTCGAAGTCGGAAACGGACACGCTATCGAGGCTGCTCAACCGAGGCGGCTTCGAGCGTCATGCCGAGCTCGCGATGCGTGACGCCGTGCGCAGGGGTATTCCGGTCGCCTTGGTCATCGCCGACCTCGACCATTTCAAGAGCATCAACGACAGTTTCGGCCACGCATCCGGCGACCGGGTCATCGAGGCCTTTGCCGGCTTCCTGCGTGATGCGGCCGCCGAGCATCACGTCGCCGGCCGCATCGGTGGTGAGGAATTCGCCATCATCCTGCCGGGAACCAACCTCGCCGCCGCGCCGCTCTTCGCCGAAGGCACGCGCAGCGCTTTCGGGGCGTTGCCGATCGACTGTCTGCCGGCGAACCATCGTTGCACCGCCAGCTTCGGCGTTGCCGAGCTCCACCCGGCTGAGGATTTTTCCGACCTGCTGCGGCGCGCCGACGAAGCGCTCTATCAAGCGAAGAGCAGTGGACGCAATTGCGTGCGGATCTCGATAGGATCAATCGCCGCCCGGCAGCCGGCTGTCGCCAATGCCGGGCCGAGGATCAGCGGCAGGGGCTAAGCTCCGGCATCTCGCCGTCGGAAAGCCCGTACATATAGCTGCGGCCCTTCACGAAAACCGGCGGCCTGTAGCAGTCGCGGCTGCTGATGTCATCGGGGTCGTCTTCATAGATGATTTTGGGCTGGCCGGCGCCGGTGTGGTCCGACAGTTCCTTGGCCAGGTTGCCCTTGCCAACGAGGATGCGCTTGTAGCCGGCGGCGCTCTCGATGACGAGATTTCCGAAGGAATCGGCGTAGACGCGGTCACGCGTCCCGGCGCGTGCCGGCGCTGCGAATGCGAAGCCGATGGCCACCGCCACCAGGACGACGGCCGTCGAGACGGGCGCCGGAAGGCGCGATCTGGCTGAATTCGAACGCATGGCGTCCCCCATTTGTCAGAGGCCGAGTCTTGCTCGAATCACAAATTAACCTTTTCTTAACCATTGTTAAGAGGCCAGTCCTGCTGGCCGCCAGTTCTCGGCAAACATGGTTAATATCCGCGGCCATCTTTCGGCCATGCTTGCCACCACCATCGCGGCCGGCGCCGAGCGCGACATCGGTGATCTTGGCAAAGCATCGCGGCTGGATTGACGCGCAGGGAGACAGCACATGGCGTTAGGCCGGACATTTCGGGTGACGCTGGCCCTTTGTCCATTGCTGACCACAATTGCCTGCGTGTCTCAGACCAATGCGCCGAAGGCCGGAAATCCGCTCGCCGATTCACCGCAACCGCGCACCGCGACCTACACTTGCGCCGATGGCGCCAGGATCACCATCGAAAATCTCGGCACTTCGGTGAGGGTGCTTGGCCCAGACGGCGCCAGCGAGGACCTGCCGGCCTCGCCAGCCAATCAAAACAGCCGCTTCGGCGCGGCGCATGACGCAATCGTGATCGACGGGCGCGACGCGCTGGTGATGAAGGGCGGCGCCACCCCGCTGACCTGTATCCGCTGACCGGGTGTGCTGATATTCAGGTGAGGCCGGCCTGCAAATGGCAGCTTCCTGCGCTTCCGGTGCTCACGTAGGGAAATGTACGCTCCGCTCCGGAGCTACCATTTTCGACTCGGCCTGACCTGAATCTCAACACACCCTGGGCGCCCAGGCCGGGCAGATATGTTGCATCGCAGCGAACATTGCGCCGGCTTTGAGGTCCTGCCCTAATCGATTGAAGCGAAACACCGCCTTTTCTCAGACTAAATTACGTTTTCGAAACGATTTTCCGGCTTTGACGCGGTGCAAAAAGAGCATTAGAAACCGGGCTGTCCAAAGTCGCAACCGGAAGCGGTAATGCCGCATTTCCACCTGGGGCTCCAGAGACGCCGAACTGGGGGAGCCATGAGCAAATCACCAGCCACCCGCGAATTTGCCAGACGTGAACGGCCGCTTTCGCCGCATCTGACCGTCTATCGACCGCCGATCACGATGACGATGTCGATCATCCATCGCATCACCGGCGGGGCGCTCTATTTCGGCACGCTGCTGGTCGCGCTGTGGCTGATGGCGGCGGCGAGCTCGCAGTCCACCTTCGATGCCGTCAACTGGGCCTTCGGCTCGTGGCTGGGGCGGCTGGTGCTGTTGTTCTATACCTGGGCGCTGATGCACCACATGCTGGGCGGCGTGCGCCATCTGATCTGGGACACCGGGGCCGGTCTTGAAAAGGACACGGCCTCCAGGGTCGCCTGGGCGACGCTGGCCGGCTCGATCGTACTGACGCTGCTGATCTGGATCGCCGGCTACATGGCACGGGGAGCCTGATCGTGAGCCACCACAACACCGACATGCGCACCCCGCTGGCCAAGGTCCGCGGCCTCGGCTCCGCCCGCGAGGGCACGGAGCATTTCTGGCGCCAGCGCCTGACGGCAATCGCCAACATTCCGCTGATCCTGTTCTTCGTCGGCTTTCTGATCGCGCTGAACGGCGCCGGCTATGCCCAAGTGCGCGCCGCACTTGCCAACCCGTTCGTGGCGCTGGTCCTGGCCCTGGTGCTGTTGTCCGGGCTCTACCATATGCGGCTCGGCATGCAGGCGATCATCGAGGATTATGTGCATGGTGAGGGCATGAGGCTGGCGCTGCTCGCGCTCAACACATTCTTTCCCGTAGTGGTCGGCGTCGCCTCGATCTTCGCCCTGCTCAAACTGGCATTTGGAGGCTGAAATTTTGGCCAAGGACGCGAACAACGCCAACACGGCGTCCGCCTACAGCTATGTCGACCACAAATTCGACGTGGTTGTGGTCGGCGCCGGCGGCGCCGGCCTGCGCGCCACGCTCGGCATGGCCGAACAGGGCCTGCGCACCGCCTGCATCACCAAGGTTTTCCCGACGCGATCGCACACTGTCGCCGCTCAGGGCGGCATCGCCGCCTCGCTGTCCAACATGGGCCCCGATTCCTGGCAGTGGCACATGTACGACACCGTGAAAGGATCGGACTGGCTCGGCGACGTCGACGCCATGGAATATCTGGTGCGCGAAGCACCCGCCGCCGTCTACGAGCTCGAGCATTACGGCGTGCCGTTCTCGCGCACCGAAGAGGGCAAGATCTACCAGCGGCCGTTCGGCGGCCATATGATGAATTTCGGCGACGGCCCGCCGGTGCAGCGCACCTGTGCGGCCGCCGACCGCACCGGTCACGCCATCCTGCACACGCTCTACGGCCAGTCGCTGAAGAACAACGCGCAGTTCTTCATCGAGTATTTCGCGCTCGACCTGATCATGGAGCCGGACGGCACCTGCACCGGCGTCGTCGCCTGGAACCTCGACGACGGCACCATCCACCGTTTTTCGGCAAAGATGGTGGTGCTGGCGACCGGCGGCTATGGCCGCGCCTATTTCTCGGCGACCTCGGCGCACACCTGCACCGGCGACGGCGGCGGCATGGCGGCGCGGGCCGGGCTGCCGCTGCAGGACATGGAGTTCGTGCAGTTCCACCCGACCGGCATCTACGGCGCCGGCTGCCTGATCACCGAGGGCGCGCGCGGCGAAGGCGGCTATCTTGTCAATTCAGAAGGCGAGCGCTTCATGGAGCGCTATGCGCCATCGGCCAAGGACCTTGCCTCGCGTGACGTGGTCTCGCGCTGCATGACGCTGGAGATTCGCGAGGGACGCGGCGTCGGCAAGAGCAAGGACCATATTTTCCTCCACCTCGACCACCTCGATCCGGCCGTCTTGCACGAGCGACTTCCGGGTATTTCGGAGTCGGCAAAGATCTTTGCCGGCGTCGATCTGACCAAGGAGCCGATCCCGGTGCTGCCGACGGTCCACTACAATATGGGCGGCGTGCCGACCAACTACTGGGGAGAGGTGCTCAACCCCACCGCCTTGAACCCGGACCAGGTGTCGCCCGGGCTGATGGCGGTCGGCGAAGCCGGCTGCGCCTCCGTCCACGGCGCCAACCGGCTGGGCTCCAACTCGCTGATCGATCTGGTGGTGTTCGGCCGCGCGGCGGCGATCCGGGCCGGCCAGGTGATCGACCGCAACGCGGCGATCCCGTCGCCCAACGAAGCCTCGGTCGACAAGATCATGGACCGCTTCGACCGGCTGCGCCACGCCAACGGCTCGACGCCGACGGCGGTCCTGCGCGAAAAGATGCAGAAGGCGATGCAGGACGATGCGGCGGTGTTCCGCACCCAAGAATCGCTGCAAAGCGGCTGCAAGCGCATTTCGCAGATCTGGGGCGAGCTCAAGGGCGTAAAAGTGTTCGACCGCTCGATGATCTGGAACTCCGATCTGGTCGAGACGCTGGAGCTGGAAAACCTGATGGCCAACGCCATCACCACGGTCTACGCCGCCGAGGCGCGCAAGGAGAGCCGTGGCGCGCATGCGCGGGAAGATTTTTCGGCGCGCGACGATGCCAACTGGCGCAAGCACACGCTGGCCCGGCTCAGCGAGGCCGGCGAGGTGTCGCTCAGCTATCGGCCGGTGCACACCGAGCCGCTGCTCAGGGAAGCAGACGGCGGCATCAACCTGGCCAAGATCGCGCCCAAGCCGAGGGTGTATTGACGATGGCCGCCGTAAACGGGACTTGGTCCGGGCTGAAGCTCGTCATCCGAAAGGACCTGAGATAATGGTCGAACTCACCCTTCCGAAAAATTCGAAGATCAAGGCCGGGAAAACCTGGCCGAAGCCGGAAGGCGCGACCAATCTGCGGGAGTACCGCATCTACCGCTGGTCGCCGGACGATGACGAGAACCCGCGCATGGATACCTATTTCGTCGACATGGACGATTGCGGGCCGATGGTGCTCGACGCGCTGCTCTACATCAAGAACAAGATCGACCCGACGCTGACCCTGCGCCGCTCCTGCCGCGAGGGCATTTGCGGCTCCTGCGCCATGAATATCGACGGTTCCAACACGCTCGCCTGCACCAAGGGCTGCGACGACATTTCCGGCGCGATCAAGGTCTATCCGCTGCCGCATATGTCGGTGGTCAAGGACCTGGTGCCGGACCTCACCAATTTCTACGCCCAGCACGCTTCGATCGAGCCATGGCTGAAGACGGTGTCGCCGGAGCCGGCCAAAGAATGGCTGCAGAGCCATGAGGACCGCGAAAAGCTCGACGGGCTCTATGAATGCATCTTGTGCGCCTGCTGCTCGACCTCATGTCCGAGCTATTGGTGGAACGGCGACCGCTATCTCGGTCCGGCGACGCTGCTACAGGCCTATCGCTGGCTGATCGATTCCCGGGACGAGGCCAAGGGCGAACGGCTCGACAATCTCGAAGACCCGTTCCGGCTCTATCGCTGCCACACCATCATGAACTGCGCCCAGACCTGTCCCAAGGGGCTGAACCCGGCCAAGGCGATCGCCGAGATCAAGAAGATGATGGTGGAGAGAAGGGTTTAGCTTCGGACGGCTGCCTCGGCGACAACGATTGCCCAGCATGTTCATAGTAGCGATCCTTCACACCCCCCTCTGTCCTGCCGGACATCTCCCCCGCAAAGGGCAGGGCTGTCCGGCAGGACAGAGGGGGGCGCTGTCCCGCCGACTTCAAAAGGATAGCCATCCGATGACCGATACCGAACTCCCCATCCTCTCTCCTGTCGAATCGCGCGTGCTCGGTTGCCTGATCGAAAAGAAGGAACTGACGCCCGACATCTACCCGCTGACGCTCAATGCGGCACTTGCCGCCGCCAACCAGAAGACGGCGCGCGAGCCGGTGATGTCGATCGAGCTTGCCGAGGTCAGACGAGCGCTTGGCCAGCTCGAGCACAAGGGGCTGGTCAGGCAGGTCTTTGCCTCGCGCGTCGAGCGCTACGAGCATGTCGTCGCGCAGCGCTTTTCGCTGACCTCGGCGCAGATTGCGCTGCTTGGGCTGCTGTTGCTGCGCGGTCCGCAGACCGCCTATGAATTGCTGGCGCGCAGCGAGCGCATGGCGCGGTTGCCCTCCATCGACGAGCTTCGCAGCAATCTCGACCTGTTGATCGGCCGCAAGCCACCGCTCGTTCAGCAGACCGATCGTGGTCCGGGCCAGCGTGAGGACCGCTATGTGCATCTCTTGGGCGGACCGGTGCAGCTGTCGGCTGCCGCGGCGCCCTTGCAAGCGCCTTCGCCGGCCTCGGATATCGAAGCGCGCGTGCAGGCTCTCGAGGAAGAGGTTGCGCAGTTGCGCGCACGCATCGACGCGCTGACCGGCGACGGACGTTGATGACCTTTTGATGCGTCGGAGCGACGTGAAGGATCGCCTACGCCCCACAAATGAAAACGCCGGCCTTGGAGCCGGCGTTTATCACCTCATGCCATTTGCTCAGCCGAGCTTGGCGTCGAGCGACACCTTTATGGCGCCGAGCGACTTCGAGACCGGGCATTCGGCCTTGGCCTTCTCGGCCAGCTCCTGGAATTTCGCCGCATCGATGCCCGGCACCTTGCCGACCACCGTGAGCGCGCTGCCTGTGATCCCCGTGCCAGGAATCAGCGTCACCACCGCCTTGGCGTCGAGTTCGGTGGCGGGGGTGCCGTTCTCGGCCAGAAAGTGAGAGAACTGCATGGCAAAACAGCCGGCATGCGCGGCGGCGATGAGTTCCTCCGGATTGGTGCCGGCCTTGCCGCTTTCATCCTCGAACCGCGCCTTGAACGAGTACGGCGTGCCTTTCAGGGCCCCGCTCTGCGTCTCGAGTGTGCCGTTGCCCTCTTTCAGATTGCCTTTCCAGACGGCGTTTGCGGTGCGGTCCATGAAGTCCTCCTTGATTGTGGTGGCTGAGCCGTGATCGGCGTCTGGTCGACTATAGCGCGCACGGGCACGAAGGCCACCCGTGCTTTTGCGCCAATGGCGACGCGTAAAAAAAATCTGCGTGCAAAAATGTCGACTTCCATCTGCCTCGGCCGTCCTGCGGGCGGTTACGGGTTTCGTGGCCGAATGGAGGACACCATGAATAATCTGTTTTCTGCTCACTGGGGAGACACCGGCCGAAAGGCGGCTGAACAGGAAGCCGACTGGTTGGCTCGGCAACCTTGCGGTTTCGGTCGACTGCTTGCTGCGGTCGCCATCATTGGGGTTGCGGTATCCCTTCTCGATCATGCGGCGGTCAAAAGCCCGGCTGGAACCTTGGTCGCCAACGGTTCGTCCCAACAAGGAGATGAAAGATGAAATATGTTTGCCTGGTCTACGGCCAGGAAAAAGACCTTTACGCAATGAGCCCGGAGAGGCTGGCCAGGCTCGACGCCGACTCGCTGGCCTATGACAGGTCGGTGGAGCAAAGCGGCCGGCTGATCATCGCGCAGGCGCTGCAATCGGTAAAAACCTCGAAAACCGTGCGCCGGCGCAAGGGCAAGCGGCTGATCACCGATGGTCCCTTCGCCGAGACCAAGGAGCAATTGCTCGGCTTCGTCATGATCGAGGCGGGAGATCTCGACGAGGCGCTGGAGGTCGCCGGCGGGATTCCGCTGGCCGAAATCGGCATGATCGAGGTCAGGGCGATCTACAACGTGCCGGGATCCTAGAGATTATGCCGTTGGCGTCCGGCGGGACCAATTTCTTCGGCGGGCGCAACTTTTGCGTGTTGAAGCGAGACAGCACTTCTCCTATCGTCGCTGCAGTTGGGGGATTTTAAGCATGCATATACTGATTGCTGCAATTGGGCTGCTGGGAGTGGCGGCGTTCTGGTGGTATCGGATGAAGGCCATGAACGATGCGGCGCGCGAGGTCGCGGACGTCGTCGGGCGGGTGCAAGGCAACATTCGGCGCAAGAGACTGCGCAAGCAGGCGGCGCTCTCACCGCTGACGGCGATCGACGATCCGGTCGTGGCGGCCGCGACGCTGATCACCGCCATCATTGCCGAGACCGGCCCTGTCCTGCCGCAGCGCGAAGCCGTGGTTCGGTCGGTGATTTCGGAGATTGCGGACGACAAGAAGACCGATGAGGCCGTGGTCTACGCCAAATGGGCGGCGTCACAGATCGACGATGCCACGATCGTCATCGACAAACTGGCGCCGTTTCTGCGCGAACGCCTGGATGTGACTGAGCGAAACGATTTGCTGCAGATGGTGAACCGCGCGGCGCAGGCTGGTGAGCAACCCCTAAAAATATCTGACCAGAGGATACTGCGGCTGCGCCAGAAACTCGGCTTTGAGGTCAATTAATGCATGTCGCGCAAAAGCATGCCCTCGGGCTTAAACCGAGTGTGTGCAGCGGTTTTGCGATAACGGCATGCACAAAACAACACCCTAAAGAGCGTAGCGTGAGGTCGGTCGAACGCGACGCGCTTTAGGGTGTGCTATATTCAGGTGATGCCGGCCCCTCAGACGGGTTCAGATCGCCTCGCCCCTGAGCAGTTTCGGCGTGTCGCCGGACAGACCGGACGCCTGGCGAATGAAGAAATCCTTGAGCCGCGGCATGCGTTCGACGAGACCGAGGCCGATGTCGCGGACGGCGCGCAACGGGCCGATGTCGTTGGAAAACAGCCGGTTCAGGACATCGGTGGTGATGCCCATCTGCAGCGTGTCGAAGCGCCGCCACTGCTGGTAGCGTTCGAGCACGTCGAGCGCGCCGACATCCTGGCCGAGCCGGTCGGCCTCGACCACCACTTCGGCCAATGCCGCGACATCCTTGAAACCGAGATTGAGGCCCTGGCCGGCGATCGGGTGGATGCCGTGGGCGGCGTCGCCGGCGAGCGCAATGCGCGGCGCGACGAAATCGCGGGCGATGGTCAGGCCGAGCGGCCAGGCGCGCGGCCTGTCGGCGACGCGGATTTCGCCGAGCTTCAGGCCAAACCGCTGTTCCAACTCGTGCTCGAAGACGAGGTCGTCGCCGTCGACCAGTTTTTCGGCATCTTCCGATCGCTCGACCCAGACGATCGACGAGCGGTGGGTGCCATCCTTGTCCGACTTGAGCGGCAGCGTGGCGAACGGGCCGGCTGGCAGAAAATGCTCTTCGGCGCGGCCATTATGCGGCCGTTCATGCGCAACGGTGCAGACGATGCCGGACTGGCCGTAGTCCCATTTCACCGTCTTGATGCCGGCCATGTCGCGCAGCTTCGAGTTGACGCCGTCGGCGGCGATCAGCAGCCGCGCCTTCAGCGTCGCGCCGTCGGCAAGATGCACGGTGATGCCGGCGCCGTTGACGTCGAAGGCACTGACGGCGACGCCTTCGATGATGTCGATGCCGAGTGTTTCAGCGCGCCGGCGCAAGGCGCCATTCAAATCCCTGTTGGCGACCATGTGAGCAAACGCTTCGCCAGGCGCGACCTCGCCATCGAAAGTGAGAAACACCGGGCGCAGCGGATCCGAAGTGCGCGAATCGGTGACGATCATCTCGGTGATCGCCTGCGCTTCGGGGGCGATTTCGGCCCAGACGCCGAGTTGGTCGAGCATGCGGCAAGCGGCAGCGGCGATCGCCGAGGCGCGGCCGTCCTTTTGCCAGATGCCGGCGGGCGCGGCGTCGACGACAGCGACCGCCAGGCTCGGTCGCGCCTGTTTCAGCGATACGGCGGCGGCAAGGCCGACATAGCCGGCGCCGGCGACCAGAATGTCGAGCGCGGTTCGGTTTTTTGCATCCGCCTTGTCGACCATGGCAAATTCCTTTCCGGCCAAATGCCTTTCCGGCCTTGACTGCCCGTCATTCCTGTCGGAAACCGCCATAACATTTTGCGGCTCCTGAAGTTCGCTTCGAGTGAAATATCAAAATCAGGCGAACTTCGGAATCAAATCGACACGAGGGCGCGAAACATGACGGCGGCCATGGACGAGCTCCTCGGCATTCTCGACCTCGAGCAGCTGGAACACAACCTGTACCGTGGTCGCAGCCCCAAACTCGACTGGCAGCGTGTCTTCGGCGGCCAGACCATCGCCCAAGCGCTGGTCGCCGCCCAGCGAACGGTCGAGCCCGAACGCCACGTGCATTCGCTGCACGGCTATTTCATGCGGCCGGGCGACACCAAGGTGCCGATCATCTACCAGGTCGACCGTATCCGCGACGGCGGCTCCTTCACCACGCGGCGCGTCGTGGCGGTCCAACACGGTCAGGCGATCTTTTCGCTGGAAGCCTCGTTCCAGCAGGACGAGGTCGGTCTCGAGCACCAGGTGCCGATGCCGCTGGACATGCCGGCGCCCGACACATTGCTGTCGCAGCGCGAATTGATCGGCAAGTTCGGCGAGGCCGTGCCCGACGGCATCAGGCGCTATTGGGAGCGCGACCGGCCGATCGAGATGAAGCCGGTGATGCTGGAGCATTACACCAGTCGGGAGAAGCTGGAGCCGAAGCAGAACATCTGGATTCGCACCACCGGCCCGGTTCCGGCCGATCGTGCCACGCAGGCGGCCGTGCTTGCCTATCTTTCCGACATGACGCTGCTCGATACCTCGACCTTTGCGCATGGCCGCGCCATCTTCGATAGCGACATCCAGGCGGCGAGCCTCGATCACGCGATGTGGTTCCATCGCAGCCATCCACTCGACGACTGGATGCTCTACACGCAGGACAGCCCGTCGACGCAAGGGTCGCGGGGGTTCACACGCGGGTCGCTGTTTGCCCGCGACGGCACGTTGATCGCCTCGGTTGCCCAGGAAGGTCTGATCAGGCTGAAGCGGCCGCCCGCGGAATAGGCAATTTTGCAAAATTGCCTATTTTTTAATCAGCTGCGCTGCCGCGACTATGAACAGTCAGCCGACAAACCTTCCCCAAGCCCTTATTTAACAGCAGCTTAACACCCTGCTTCGGCAACTGGCACGGAGCTTGAATCCTAGCGGGCACTCTCCGGCTCTCATGGGGATCGGCGAAGTCGTGCAAACGCGGGGGGACCCGCAACAGTAAAGGGTGAAACCTTATGAAAATCGTGATGGCAATCATCAAGCCGTTCAAGCTCGACGAGGTGCGCGAAGCGCTCACCGCAGTCGGCATCCAGGGCCTGACCGTCACCGAAGTCAAAGGCTACGGGCGTCAGAAGGGACACACGGAAATCTATCGCGGGGCGGAATACGCGGTCAGCTTCCTGCCGAAGATCAAGATCGAAGTCGCGGTCGGCCTGGACATGGTCGACAAGGCCGTCGAAGCCATCACTGCGGCGGCCAAGACCGGTCAGATCGGCGACGGCAAGATCTTCGTTTTCGGCATCGACCAGGCGGTGCGCATTCGCACCGGCGAAACAGACACCGACGCGCTTTGAGCTGCGGAAACGTATTCCAATGGAGAGTTCAATGAATATTCCTTCTACTTTGAAGTCGGCGGCGCGCACCGCGCTGCTGGGCTCACTCGCTATCGCAGCGCTGGGCACGGTCGCCGCATTCGCGCAGGAAGCGGCGCCGGCCGCGCCAGCGGCGCCGGCCTTTACTGTCGACAAGGGCGACACGACGTGGATGATGATCTCCACCATCCTGGTGCTGCTGATGACCATTCCCGGCCTTGCCCTTTTCTACGGCGGCCTGGTTCGCGCCAAGAACATGCTGTCGGTGCTGATGCAGGTCTTCACCATCACCAGCGTGGTCATGATCGTCTGGGTTTTCTACGGCTACAGCCTTGCCTTCACCCCCGGCAACGCCTTCGTCGGTGGCCTTTCCAAGATGTTTCTCGCCGGCGTCGACGTGACGACGGTGTCGGAAACTTTTACCAAGGGCGTCGCCATTCCTGAGCTGGTGTTCGTCATCTTCCAGATGAGCTTCGCCTGCATCACACCTGCCCTGATCGTCGGCGCCTTCGCCGAACGCGTCAAGTTTTCGGCCGTGATCCTTTTCACCATCCTGTGGGTCACATTCGTCTATTTCCCGATCGCCCATATGGTCTGGTTCTGGGGCGGCCCGAGCGCTTACAGCGACCCGTCGGGGCTCATCTTCAGCTTCGGCGCCATCGACTTCGCCGGCGGCACCGTCGTTCACATCAATGCGGGCATTGCCGGCCTTGTCGGCGCGCTGATGATCGGCAAGCGCATCGGCTACAACAAGGACGTCATGGCGCCGCATTCGATGACGCTGACCATGGTCGGCGCGTCGCTGCTGTGGGTCGGCTGGTTCGGCTTCAATGCCGGTTCGAACCTCGAAGCCAACGCCTATGCGGTGCTGGCCATGGTCAACACCTTCGTCGCCACAGCCGCGGCGGCAGTGACCTGGATCGTGCTTGAAACGCTGCTGCGCGGCAAAGCCTCCATGCTTGGCGCGGTTTCGGGCGCTGTTACCGGCCTTGTCGCCGTCACGCCCGCCGCCGGCTTTGGCGGACCGATGGGCGTCATCGTGCTCGGCATCGTCGCCAGCTGCGTCTGCTACTTCTTCGTCTCGGTCGTGAAGAACAAGTTCGGCTACGACGACAGCCTCGATGTCTTCGGCATCCACTGCGTCGGCGGTATCATCGGCGCGCTCGGCACCGGCATCCTGGTCAATCCCGCCCTCGGCGGCGCCGGCATCGTCGACTATTCCACGGCCGACTTCGCCGCCGTGTATGCCGGCACGGCGACGCAGCTGTGGTCGCAGTTCAAGGGTGTCCTGGTAACCGTCCTGTGGTCGGGCATCGGCAGCGCCATCCTCTACAAGATCGTCGATATGATCGTAGGCTTGCGCCCGACAGCCGATGCAGAGCGCGAAGGGCTCGACCTCACCGCGCATGGCGAAGCGGCCTATCACCCGTAAGCCTGGTCTGGGGCGGCCTCGGCCGCCCCGCACCTTCCCTCCCGTCGTGACGCTCCCGAAAAGGGCTCACGCATTGAGGCCCGGACCGGTTCCGGGCCTCTTTTTTGTGTGCCGAGCATGATCGACAGCTTGGAGGTGTAAGTCCTTTACCCAGCCTGATGGCGGCGAAGGGTTAGCGAAGCGCAAGGGCGTCGCCGCGAGGCGGGGTCTGAAGGAAGCGCGGAGCAAACCCGCGACCCGATGGACAAGAACCGGATATGAGGCCTACCCGGCCGGACGAGCGGGCCGATGACCGCGAAGTCCACAGCATCAAGGGCCGGGGTGGTAAATTCGGCGGGTGTGCGGGGAAGGCGGTCGATCTTACCTCGGGAGATCTGTGCCGTGTCCGGAAATCCGGACTGAGCCCGCCGTGAGGCGCGCTGATCGCGGTGCAGAAGTCAGCAGAGGGCATAGTAGGGAGGCGTCTGCCGAACGAAGGCCCGAACGGTTGGAAGGACGAGTAGGACGGAGTTCTCGCATTGGCCATGCGGCGGAAAACCCAGCTCGAGCTGGCCTTCCCCGAGACGGAAACGGGTGAAGCCCGCGACCGCCTTGGGGCAGGGACCGAAGCCTGTGCGGCGAACGCCGCCTCCGAAAGTCTGGCGGCAATGGCCGGACCGTGCATGGAAGCGATTGTCGATCACGACAATCTGAGGAGGGCGCTGGCGCAGGTCCGGCGCAACAAGGGAGCGCCGGGGATCGACGGCATGAGTGTCGATGCCTTGGCGCTGCATCTGAAAGACCACTGGCCCGAACTTCGCGCCCAGCTGCTCGAAGGCGCCTACAGCCGCAGCCGGTGCGGCGTGTCGACATCCCGAAGGCGTCCGGCGGCACCGGTCCGCTCGGCATCCCCACGGTGCTCGACCGCTTCATCCAGCAGGCGGTGATGCAGGTGCTGCAGGCTGCATGGGACGGCGGGTTCAGCGCATCGAGCTACGGGTTCCGGCCCGCACGCTCGGCTCATCAGGCGGTTGCCGCGGCGCAGGCGTTCATCGCGTCGGGTCATCGCATTGTGGTGGACATCGACCTGGAGAAGTTCTTCGACCGGGTCAACCACGACATCCTGATGGGCTGGTGGCCAAGCGGGTGTCCGATCCGCGTATCCTTCGTCTGATCCGTGGCTTTCTGACCGCGGGTGTGCTCGAAGGCGGGCTGGTCGGTCCAATCGACGAGGGAACGCCGCAGGGCGGCCCGCTCTCGCCGCTGCTGTCCAACCTGATGCTGGACGAACTCGACAAGGAATTGGAGCGACGCAACCATCGCTTCGTGCGCTACGCCGACGACTGCAGCATCTATGTGCGCAGCGCGCGGGCGGGCGAACGGGTGATGGCAAGTGTCGAACGCTTCCTCGACAGGCGTCTGAAGCTGAAGGTCAACACGCAGAAGAGCGCGGTCGCCCCGCCGCACCGGCGCAAGTTCCTCGGCTTCAGCTTCACGAACGAGAAGACGCCAAGGCGTCGGATCGCACCGCAGGCTGTGGTCCGGTTCAAGGAGCGCGTGCGGGTGCTGACGATGCGGACGCGGGGCGCGAGCCTCGCGCAGATAGCCAAGGAGCTGTCGCTCCATCTGAAAGGGTGGCGCGGCTACTTCGGCTTTTGCGAAACCCCGTCGGTGTTGCGCAGCCTCGACCAGTGGATCAGGCGAAGGCTGCGATCCATCGCATGGAAACAGTGGAAGCGCGGGCGCACCCGCTTTGCGGAATTGCGGCGCCGTGGTGTCGGTCACGATCTGGCGGCACAAACAGCCGGCAGTGCACACGGCCCATGGCGCATCAGCAACAGCCCCGCGCTCGCCATTGCCCTGCCGAACGCTTTCCTCGCAAGCATCGGCCTCGCTTCCGTTGTGCCCGCCAAGGCCGAATAATCAGCCGAACCGCCCTGTACGGACCCGTACGCAGGGTGGTGTGGGAGGGGCGGAACCGCAAGGTTCCCCCCTATCCCGATCGTGCGACGCCGCGCCGGTGGCATTCCAGGTTCGGTCACAATCGCTTGATTGGGCGCTTGATCGATCTTGGCGATGAAACATCGGCCGGGCCAGCGTGCCCGCCATTTGTGTGACTGGTTTCCACTCGGGGAGCGCCGGCACGCACCCATGGTTAATGCGGCCTTAACCTTCCCGCCGATAGTCTGGCATCCGAATCTGCCGGAGTGCGTCATGCGTCCGGCCAGTCCATGACAGACGGGGAACGACGAATGCGTTCAGGGGCTTCAGCACCGCTTGCGCTGGCCGATACGGGGCACGGCATCCGGGCGTTCGCGCGGCGTCAGGTCGGCCGGCTCGTCGGCGCCGGCCTGTTTGCGCTGGTCGCCTTCGGCGTCGCCAGCCTCGCCACCTGGAACGTCGCCGACCCAAGCTTCTCCCACGCCACCGACAACATCGTCACCAACGCCATGGGCTATGTGGGGGCTGTCTTCTCCGACCTGGCCATGCAGTTCTTCGGCCTTGCCGCGGTCGCGGCGCTGGTGCCGGCGGTGGTCTGGGGATTTCTGCTGTTTTCGGCGCGCGGCGTCGACAGGCTGCCGAAGCGCGGGCTCGCCTGGTTCGGCTACGCGGTGCTTGCCGCGGCCATGGCCGGCTGCGTGGTGCCGCCCAAGACCTGGCCGCTGCCGACCGGTCTCGGCGGCGTGTTCGGCGACATGGTGCTCAAAATTCCCGGCCTCGTCGTCGGCGGCTATCCGACCGGTCCCATTGCCAGCGTGCTCGCCGTGCTTCTGGCCGCGCCGGCACTGTGGCTGTTTGCCTACGGCTCGGCGCTGATTGCACGCAAGAACGGTTTCGCCGTCCTGGAGCAACCGGCCGCAGCCGATCCGAGCGACCAGGACGACCTGCTTTTCGACAATGACGAGGATGAGGGCGACGAGGGCATTCTGGCACTAGGCGCGATCACGCATTGGTGGCTATCGTTGCGCGCCTATCTCCGCCGCCGCGCCGCCCGCCGCCGCGAGCGCGACGATTTCGAACCGGAGATGGAGCCGCGCGCCAGCGCCTGGCGGCGCGCTGCCGAACGGGTCGAATCGGCCGAATTCGCCGAATCGCGGATGAGTGCCGATGGCCGGGCCCGCGTCGAGCCGGAATTCTTCGCCGCCATGGTCAACGACCGCAGCGCCTCGCTCGATCCCGACGACGCCGATGTTTTTGACGATGACATGGATTTTGTGCCGGAGCCCGCGCGCAGCGCAGCGCCCAATGCGAAGGTGCAACCGTTCCGTTCCGATGCGGCCACCCGCGTCGCGGCGCCGGCGCCGCGGCCGGTTCCGGGCGCGCGTGTCCAGCGCGAAGCGCAGTCCTCGCTGATCGGCTCCGAGCAATTCGAAATGCCGTCGCTGCATTTCCTGTCCGAGCCGAAGAACGTCGTGCGCGACGCCAGCCTGTCCAAGGACGCGCTGGAGCAGAATGCCCGCCTGCTCGAAGGCGTGCTGGAGGATTTCGGCGTCAAGGGCGAGATCATCCATGTCCGCCCTGGCCCGGTCGTCACGCTCTATGAGCTGGAGCCGGCGCCCGGCATCAAATCGTCGCGGGTCATCGGCCTGTCTGACGACATCGCCCGCTCGATGAGCGCGATCGCCTGCCGCGTCGCCGTGGTGCCCGGCCGCAACGCCATTGGTATCGAGTTGCCGAACGCCAAGCGCGAGACCGTCTATCTCAGGGAAATCATGGCCAGCCGCGATTTCGAGACCACCAAGGCCAAGCTGGCGCTGGCGCTCGGCAAGACCATCAATGGCGAGGCGGTCATCGTCGACATCGCCAAGATGCCGCACGTGCTGGTCGCCGGCACCACCGGCTCGGGCAAGTCGGTCGCCATCAACACCATGATCCTGTCGCTGCTCTATCGACTGACGCCGCAGGACTGCCGGCTGATCATGATCGACCCGAAAATGCTCGAGCTCTCGGTCTATGACGGCATCCCGCATCTTTTGACGCCTGTCGTCACCGATCCGAAGAAGGCGGTGGTGGCGCTGAAATGGACCGTGCGCGAGATGGAGGACCGCTACCGCAAAATGTCGAAGGTCGGCGTCCGCAACATCGACGGTTTCAACGCGCGGGTGCAGCAGGCCGAGAAGAAGGGCGAAAAAATCTCGCGCACCGTGCAGACCGGCTTCGACCGGCAGACCGGCGAAGCGGTCTATGAGACGGAAAACCTCGATCTCGAGCCGATGCCCTACATCGTCGTCATCATCGACGAGATGGCCGATTTGATGATGGTCGCCGGCAAGGACATCGAAGGCGCGGTGCAGCGCCTGGCGCAGATGGCGCGCGCTGCCGGCATCCACGTCATCATGGCGACGCAGCGGCCGTCGGTCGACGTCATCACCGGCACGATCAAGGCCAACTTCCCGACCCGCATCTCCTTCCAGGTGACGTCGAAGATCGACAGCCGCACCATTCTGGGCGAGCAGGGCGCCGAACAGCTGCTCGGCATGGGCGACATGCTCTACATGGCCGGCGGCGGCCGCATCCAGCGCGTGCACGGTCCCTTCGTTTCCGATGACGAGGTCGAGAAGATTGTCGCGCATCTGAAGCTGCAGGGCGTGCCGGAATATCTCGATGCCATTACCGAGGATGACGACGAGGACGACGACGAGCCGTCGGGCAAGGGTGGCTCGGGCGGTGGCGGCGGCAATTTCGAGGATTCCGACGATCCCTACGACCAGGCGGTTGCGGTGGTGCTGCGTGACGGCAAAGCCTCGACCAGCTACATCCAGCGCCGGCTCGGCATCGGCTACAACCGCGCCGCCTCGATCATCGAGAAGATGGAGAAGGAAGGCATTGTCGGCCCGGCCAACCATGCCGGAAAACGCGAGATTCTGGTGCCGACGGAGGACGACAAGTTCTGATCCGCCCGGCACCAACCGACAGGATTTTTGCGGCTGCAACCTGACGGCAGCAACTTTGAACCTTCTGGCGCGTTTGCAACGACCAAGCGCTGTTCGGCCGCCAAACTTAAGCCCAACTGGGGGGCCAAACACTGCAACAACAGATAAACCAGACGAGAGTAACCGGCATGAAAAACTCTTCTTTCGCCACGATCAGCGATTTTGCCCCGACCCGCCGCCAACTGCTTGGCCTCGGCCTGGTCCTGGCAGGTGCCGCGGCCATCAATGTCGTGCCCGGGGTCCAATTGCTGGCGTCGGCGCAAGCGGCGGTGCCAGCCACCGCGCAGAAGATCGCCGACCATTTTTCCTCAGTCAAATCGATGGCCGGCGAATTCGTGCAGTTCGGACCCAAGGGCGAGCAGACCGGCGGCAAGTTCTTTCTGGAACGGCCGGGCAAGATACGCTTCAACTATGATGGGACGTCGAATTTCCGGGTGATTTCCGACGGCAAGTCGGTGGTCATCCTCAACAAGCGGCTGAAAACGTCCGATCTCTACCCACTGTCGAAAACGCCGCTCAAACTGCTGCTCGACACCAGGATCGACCTCTCGGGCGGCCGCGTCAAAAGCGTCAAGGAAGAGAACGACGTCACCACCATCCAACTCGCCGACAAATCGGTGTTCGGCAGTTCGAAGATCACCATGATGTTCGATCCGAAAACCTACGAATTGCGCCAGTGGACGATCACCGACGCGCAAGGCAAGGACACGACGGTGATGATCTTCAACGTCAGGGAAGGCGTAAGCTTCGCCCCCGACACCTTTGCCATCGACTATACGGCCAACCGGGAACTGAACACCAAGTCGCGTTAAGGTATGTTGATATTCAGGTGATGCCGGCCTGCAAATGGCGGGTTCCTGCGCTTCCGGTGCTCACGTACCAAAAGTACGCTCCGCTCCAGTTCTCGGAACCCACCATTTTCGGCGCGGCCTGACCTGAATCTCAACACACCTTGGAATCGGCCTCGTTTCGATAGTTGTGCGAAGTCATGGGCCGTGCCTTACCAGGCGCGGCCGGCTTGTTTTTGCGGTGCGCGGCTGTCAGTAGTTTCCGGGATTGACTTTCCGTCGGAGCCATCTGGCGAACCTTGCGCTGTCCCGGAATCCCAAACATGCCCTTTTCGATCGCGACCTGGAACATCAATTCCGTCCGTCTGCGCATGCCGCTCGTCGAACGCCTGCTTGTCGAACAGGCACCGGACGTGCTCTGCCTGCAGGAAACCAAAGTTCCGGACGAACTGTTTCCCGAGAAGGCGTTTCGCAAGCTCGGCTATCAGCACATCGCCTTCCACGGCCAGAAGGGCTATCACGGCGTGGCGACGGTGGCGCGCCGGCCGATCGCGATTGTCGAAAAGCGCCGCTTCTGCGAGATCGAGGACTGCCGGCATCTGTCGGTCACCGTGCGGGCCGGCGGCAAGGTGATCCTGCTGCACAATTTCTACGTTCCGGCCGGCGGCGACGAGCCCGACCCGATCATCAACCGCAAGTTCAAGCACAAGCTGGATTTCGTCGCCGAAATGAACACCATCCGGGCCGAGCACGACGAAGTGTCCGGCTCGATCCTGGTCGGCGACCTCAACATCGCGCCGCTCGAGCACGATGTCTGGTCGCACAAGCAGCTCCTGAAAGTGGTCAGCCATACGCCGGTCGAGACGGAAAATTTCGAGGCGATGCGGCTCGCCGGCGACTGGGTCGACCTGATGCGGCTCAACGTGCCTTACGAGCAGAAGCTCTACACCTGGTGGAGCTATCGCGCGCAGGATTGGGAAGCGTCGGATCGCGGCCGGCGGCTCGATCATGTCTGGTCGTCGCCAAACCTGGTGCCGAGCTTTGCCGGCTACGAGATCCTGCGGCCGGCGCGCGGCTGGCAACGGCCGTCGGACCATGTGCCGGTGGTCGCTCGGTTCGACCTGGATTAGGTGTATCGATATTCAGATGAGGCCGGCCTGCGAATGACGGTCTCCTGCGCTTCCGGTGCTCACGTACCCAAAAGTACGCTCCGCTCCGGTTCTCGGATCCCACCATTCTGGTCGCTTCGCGCCCGTCTTCGACTCCGGCTCGGCCTGATCTGAATCTCGACACACCTCAGCCCTTGCCGCCCTGATCCGATTGGCTTTCACGGTCAGTGTGAGAGCGAGTTGAAAGCATCCCCGTTCAGTCGTCGAAACGCGGCGCCAGTTCCTCGATGCGGCGGATCATTGCCAGAAAATCCTCGGAGATGCGCTGGTGCAGGTGGACCGCAATGTCGGGATATTCCTCCAGGATGCGGTGGAACATCTTGCGGCTGAGCCGCAGCACTTCCGAATCGATCTCGGCGGATGCGCTGGTCAGCCGGTTGGTGTCGGCGATCAGCGCCAGTTCACTCAACATCGTACCGGGGCCGGCCGTGCCTATCGGGACGCGGGCGCCATCCTGCTCGCGATACAGCACGATGCGCCCGCTGACCACGATATAGGCGCAATCGGCCTGGTCGTCCTCGCGGTAGAGCTTGTGGTCGGCCTGCAGGCTGGTGGTTTCCGCGCCAAAGGCGAGCAGACGCAGCTGTTCCTCCGTGAAGCTCTCGAAGAGCCTCACGGCGGACAGGATGCGGATGTCGTCATCCAACGCCATCTAGCTGTGTCCCCGAACGGCCAGTCCAATCCCTCCATTGGAGCGCCGAGCGTTCCTTTGGACGCGGCAAAGGACGCTCTAAACGCTTTGAAATCGACGCACCGGGCTTTCCAAAAAACGAATCCGATTTTTGGGCCGTTGCGTCAGCGAGCTCGATCCAGAACCACCTCCAGTCTCAGGATCGTACCCGAAAGCGGCGCCTCCCCTAACCGCTGATTGAATGATTAAATGTTTAAGGAACCAGCTTGTAGCCACCACTTTCTGTCACAAGAATTTCTGCGTTGGAAGGATCGCGCTCGATCTTCTGGCGCAGCCGATAGACATGGGTTTCCAGCGTGTGCGTGGTGACGCCGGAATTGTAGCCCCACACTTCCTCGAGCAGCACGTCGCGCGTCACCACCTTCTGGTCGGCGCGATAGAGATACTTGATGATCGAGGCTTCCTTTTCGGTCAGCCGCACCTTGGCGCCGCGCTGGTCGATCAGAAGCTTCTGGCTAGGCTTGAACGTGTAGGGGCCGACCGAAAAGGTGGCGTCTTCGCTCTGCTCATGCTGGCGAAGCTGAGCCCGGATGCGGGCCAGGAGAACCGCGAAGCGGAACGGCTTGACCACATAGTCGTTGGCGCCGGCTTCGAGGCCGAGAATCGTGTCGGAATCGGTGTCGTGTCCCGTCAGCATGATGATGGGCGACTTGTAGCCGCCCTTGCGCAGCATCTTCACCGCCTCGCGGCCATCCATGTCGGGGAGGCCGACATCCATGATGAGCAGATCGATGATGCCGCCGCGGGCCGTGGCGATGCCTTTGGCGGCGGTTGATTCCTGCAGGACGTCGAATTCTTCATAGAGAGACAATTGCTCGACGAGCGTGCCGCGCAGGTCGTCATCGTCATCGACGATCAGAATGGTGCGTGAAGTCATGGATCAATCCGTTGTTTTGAAAAGAAAATTCAGTTGACCGCTGCCTGTTTATGCGGAAGCTGACCGGCACAACAGCCGATCACAATGATTTGTTCCGTGGCACGATCATACAAGAAAAAACGCGCGTGCAATGAGGCGAGCGCATTTTTGCGAAAAGGGCTTCGTGTTCTCACCGTGCGCGCCAGGCCCGGCCACCCCAGCCAGGGACTTCTGCAGGCTGGCAAACTTGTGTTTTCCTGTGCGCTGGGGCGCGGCGGCATATCGGCCGGCAAGCGCGAAGGCGATGGCGCCACGCCGCTTGGGTCGATGCGGATACTGTCGGGATATTTCCGTAACGATCATTTTCCCGGCGGCCGCAAAACCCGGCTGGCGATGGCGCCGATCGGTCGCGATCTCGGCTGGTGCGAAGTGCCTGAGGACCGCAACTACAACCGTCCGGTCAAGATTCCCTATGGCGCCAGCCACGAGCGGATGCTGCGCGCCGACCGCCTTTATGACGCCTGCCTGGTGCTCGCCTGGAACATTGCGCCGCGTCGCCGCGGACGCGGCAGCGCCATCTTCTTTCATTTGGCGCGCCCTGACTTCACGCCGACGCAAGGCTGCGTCGCGGTGACGGCACGCACGATGGCCCGGCTGTTGCCGCTGCTGTCGGACCGCACGGTGATGAGGGTGGTGAGGTAGATGGGAAGGGAAGGGAATAGGGGGATTAGCGAAAGTAAGGGTGGCGCAGTCCGGCGCATATCTATTGGCGATTTCCTACTGCCCTACTGCCCTACTGCCCTACTGCCCTACTGCCCTACTGCCCTACTCGCTTTCCCGGCCTCTGCCAGCCGACGTCGAGAAGACCCAGTCGGCCGAGTTCCCTATCCATCACACGTGCGACATCCTTACGTTCGGCGCCGATGTCGCGCAATTGGCGGTCCGGCAGATCCTCGATGTTCTCCTGCGGAAGGTTGACCGCGATTTTTGCATGGCGGAACCAATCAAACACCGCGCGCAGCCAGACGGGGCGGACGGTTGCAGAGCTCAAGACAATGTGGGACATGGTGCAATCCGCTTCTCCGGACATCAAATCCGGTTTGATGTTATTTCGATGGTCTCATCATGCCAGATTGAAATTAAAACGAGAAACGAGTAGTTTTCTCAGCATCTTCAAGTTTTCTTTGAGGATTGGAAATGCTCGACCTACCTCTCCTCGCCCTACTGTGATTGCGCGCCTGCTGCCTGGAACCCGTGCGTTGAGGACGCTGGAAGCAGCCGCCCGGCACCTCAATTTCACCCGCGCCGCAGACGAACTCGGCCTGACGCCGGCTGCGGTGAGCCACCAGATCAAGGAAATCGAGGATCAGCTCGGCATCGTGCTGTTCACGCGCACCAGCCGCACCATCCGGCTGACCGAGGCGGGCGCGGTGCTGTTCGAGGCCGCGACCGACGCGCTCGACCTGCTTGGCCGCGCCGTCTCACGGGCGCACAAGCTGGCGCGTGGAACGGCGTTGCTGAAAGTAACACTAGACGCCCAGTTCGCGACAAAATGGCTGATGCGACGCGTCGACGATTTTCGCAAGCAGCGACCGGGCATCGAGCTCCGCTTCGACATTGCCTCTGAATTGCGCGATTTCGACCTGGACGACGTCGATGTCGGCATCCGTTTCGGCGCGGGAAAATATCCGGGACTTTGCACCCACCGGCTGTTCGACAACATCATCATCCCTGTGTGCAGCCCCAGCCTGCTGGCCTCCGGCCCGCCGCTGCGCGAGCCACGCGATCGAGTGGGCGCGACAAGGCGTGACCTGGCCAAACTGGCGGATGTGGATGGCGGCGGCCGGCGTCGACGATTTCGACGACAGCCGGACGATCGTGTTCGGCACCTCGACCGACGCCGTTCAGGCCGCGCTCGACGGCAATGCCGTTGCGCTCGCCGATTTTGCCATGGTGGCGAACGACCTTTCCGAGGGCCGGCTGATCCGGCCCTTCGAACTTGGCATCAAGGTTCCGCCCGAATTCGCCTACTTCCTGGTCTATCCCATCGCATCCGCCAACGATCCCAGGATCGTGGCGTTCAGGGATTGGCTCCTCAACGAAGTTCACAACCCGCAGCCGGAGCCGACGCTTGGATGAGCTTCAGGTCGCCCTGAGTGATCAGCCGGCAGTCGTCGACCTATTTTTCATGGTGGCAGCATCAGCCCGCGACACCCGCCGCGCCGAACCAGCCGATCACCGCGCCGATGATAAGCAGCACGCCGAGCCAGTGGCCGCAGTCGATGATGGTCAGGTCCCAGCCGAAACCTTGGTAGCGATGATTGACGGATAGCGTCGTGGCGACGAATCCCAGCCAGAGAACGAAGCCGAAGACGAGCCCGGCAACGAGGCTCGGTTCGCCACCGGTCATCGCTCCGACGATCAGAGACATGACGAGCGCCATGACAAGTTCCGCGATGAAGCTGATGACGAAGGGCAGCGGCGATTTACTCATGGTCGCCGGATCAAGCCTGGCGGCCTTGAGCCACGGCTTGCTCAGGCCCATGTACCAGGCAGCGCCGAACAACCACGTCACCACCGCGGCGACGATCACCGCCAGCCAGTTCACTGCTGAAAAATCCATGGTTTTCCTCCGCGGAAGCATGTCGCCCAAAAGCATGCCCCCGGGCCGAACCGGGGGTGTCCAGCGGTTTTGGGACAACGACATGCGTATTCTCAAAAACAAAGCGTGATGGAAACGCCTGTTCGGCGATGCCGTCAAGCAAACCGCCAGACGGTCGTGCGTTTGACCAGGGCATCTTCCAGCGCCCGGGTTACCGCCACCTCGTAGACGGCGAGCGGCTCCAGTCCAGCTTTCGGCAAATAGGAGCGGCCGGGATCGCCAACGATGATGTCAGCGCCACGCGCCTTGAGCGTCGCGAACCATGGCTTCAGCCTGTCGGCGAGCAACTGGTCGTAGAAGACGTCACCGGCCAGGACCACGTCCCAGCCCGCATCGGTTCCGATGCAGTCGGTGCCAAGGAACTTTATCCCGACGCCATTGGCCTCGGCGTTGAGGCGGATCGCGGTCGCGCAGAACGGGTCGATGTCGGCGGCGATCACCTCTGCCGCGCCGGCCTTCACTGCCGCAATGGCGACAAGGCCGGAACCGGAGGCAAAGTCGAGCACGCGCTTGCCGTGCACATCAGACGGATTGTCGAGGATGTAGCGGGCAAGGCCCTGGCCGCCGGCCCAGGCGAAGGCCCAGAAAGGCGGCGGCAGACCGATTTCGGCCAGTTCGTCCTCTGTCCGCTGCCACAGATCATGCGCCTCGTCGGCCAGATGCAGCAGGATCTCCGGCACATGCGGCGGCGCCATCAGCGTCGTGTTGTCGAGGATGAAGTTTCTCGCGCTGTTTGGCGTCAGCGCCGTCACGGCGCCGGCGTCAGGCCGCCATGCGGCAGACCTCTTTCCATTCGGCCGGCGTCACCGGCTGCACGGAAAGCCGTCCGAGCCGGACCAGCGCCATCTCGGCAAGCTTGGGATTGGCCTTGACCTGTTCCAGCGTCACCGGCTTCGGTACATCCTTGACGGCGCGGATATCGACGCATTCCCAGCGCGGATCGTCTGTGGTGGTGTCCTGATGGGCCAGCGCGCAGACCTCGACGATGCCGACCACATCGAGCCCGTCGTTGGAATGGTAGAAGAAGCCGAGATCGCCGATCTGCATGGCCTTCATGTTGTTGCGCGCCGCATAGTTGCGCACGCCGTCCCATTGCGTGCCCGCCTTGCCCTTCGCCTTGAGGTCCTCGAAGGAGAAGACCGAGGGTTCGGATTTGAACAGCCAGTAGTTCATCACAGTTGTCCTGTTGCCGTTTGTCATTTCATCATTGTTGAAGTCGGCGCCGCCCCTCACCCTTACCCTCTCCCCGTAAGGACGGGGAGAGGGGGATCGCCAGCGCTGGAACTTGTCCCTTCTCCCCGTTCTTCACGGGAGAAGGTGCCGGCAGGCGGATGAGGGGCGGCGCAAACGAACGGTCATGCACTTACAGGCTTGTTGAAGGTCCAATTCCATTGCCGGATTTCGACGCTCTCGAACAGCCCTGCCTTGGCATAAGGGTCTGCCGCCGACAGCGCCTCTGCCGCGGCCAGATCGGGCGCCTCGACCACGACGAGGCTGCCGTTCGGCTTGCCGTCGGTGTCGAGGAACGGACCGGCGAAAGTCAGCTTCTCCTCGCCGTTCAATCCTTCCAGGAAGGCGACATGCTCGGGCCGCGTATCGAGCCGCACCTGCATGCTTCCAGGCTTGTCCTTGCAAATCAGCGCAAACAGCATCTTTCCATCTCCGGATTGTTCAACATTACACGTCGGTTTCGGTCTTCAGCGGCCTTGTCATCAGCGCCGACACAGCCTGGCGGATGGTGATCGTGCCGTCCAGTATGGCGGCGACGGCGGTGATGATCGGCGCGTCGATGTTGCGCTCGGTGACGATGCGGGCGGCGATCGCCGCCGTCGGCACCCCTTCGGCCAAGGGCAGCCCGGCAAGTGGCTTGCCTTGCCCCAGCGCCAGCCCGTAGGCGAAATTGCGCGACTGGGCGGACGAGCAGGTGAGCAACAGGTCGCCTAGGCCGGAAAGTCCCATCAGCGTCTCCGGCCTGGCGCCGAAAGCAGCGCCGATGCGGCGCAATTCGACAAAGCCGCGCGTCACCATGGCGGCCTGGGCGCTGGCGCCGAGTTCGGCGCCGGTGACGGCGCCGGCGGCAATGGCGAAGACGTTCTTCAGCGCGCCGCCGATCTCGACGCCGATAACGTCGTCGCTCGAATAGCAGCGCAGATTCTGCGCCGAAAAGCGCGCGGCCAGGTCGGCCGCCAGACCCTCATTGCCGGCGGCGACCACCACGGCCGTCGGCAGCCCCCTGGCGACGTCAGTGGCGAAGCTCGGGCCGGACAGGGCGGCGACCGGATTTTCAGGCAGGATCTCTCCAGCGATCGCCGACAGCAGCGCGCCGGTGTCGCGCTCGATGCCCTTGGCGCAGAGGACCAGCGGGACGTCTTTCGGCATATGGGCTTTCGCGGTGGCCAGCATGGCGCGCAGCGACTGCGCCGGCGCCACCGCCAGCACGCAGTCGGCGCCGTCGAGCGCAGCCTCGATGTCGCTCGTTGCCACGATGCCGGCCTGGAGCACGATGCCCGGCAGATAGCGAGGATTTTCGCCACGGTCGATCGCGGTGACGGTCTCCGGGTCGCGCGCATAAAGGCGGACGAAATGACCGGCGCGCAGCATGGCCAGCGCCAGCGCCGTGCCCCAGGCACCGCCGCCGAGCACGGCAATGCGCCAGCCGCTTGGCGCCGTGTGCCCGCTACCGCTCATGCCTTGGCTCCGCGCCGGCCCGAGCCGACCATCGGAGCGGAGATGCTGTCCAGCGGCCAGCGCGAACGCGGCACGAAGTCGGCGCTGTTTTCACCCGATATGCCGGCGCGCAGCCGCTCGATGCCGGCCCAGGCGATCATCGCTGCATTGTCGGTGCAGAGTTTGAGCGGCGGCGCGACGAAGGCAAAGCCGGCTTTTTCGCACAGGGCTTCGAGTGTCGTCTTGATCGTCCGGTTGGCGGCGACACCGCCGGCAACGACGAGCGCAGGCTTCAGCTCGCTCGGAAACTCCTGGCGGAAACGGTTCAGCGCTCTCGAAACACGATCATCCAGCGCATCCGCCACCGCCGCCTGGAACGAGGCGCAGATGTCGGCGACGTCCTGGTCGCTCAACGGGGCGATGGCCGTTGCTGCCTGTCGCACGGCGGTCTTCAGCCCGGAAAAGGAAAAATCGGGCTGCGCCGAGCCCTTCATCGGCCGCGGGAAGGCGAAGCGCGCGGCGTCGCCGGTCGCCGCCGCCTTCTCGACATTCGGCCCGCCTGGATAGGGCAAGCCGAGCATCTTGGCCGTCTTGTCAAAAGCTTCGCCGAGCGCATCGTCGATGGTCGTCGCCCAGCGCTGGTAGTCGCCAACGCCACGCACCGCGACGATCTGCGTGTGGCCGCCGGACACCAGCAACAACAGATAGGGAAAGTCGAGCCCGTCGGTCAGCCGCGCGGTCAGCGCATGGCCCTCGAGGTGGTTGATGGCGATCAGCGGCTTGTTCGCCGCGGCTGCGATCGCCTTGGCCGTCATCAGACCGACGATCAGACCGCCGACCAGGCCGGGGCCGGCGGTCGCAGCGATCGCGTCGATATCGGCGAGATCGACTCCCGAATCGGCAAGCGCGGCCACGATGATGCCGTCCAGCGCCTCGACATGGGCGCGCGCGGCGATTTCGGGGACGACGCCGCCGAAGGCGGCATGCTCTTCGATCTGGCTGAGCACGATATCGGACAGGATTTTCGGCGCGCCGCCGCCGTCCAGCGCTACCACGCTGGCGGCGGTCTCGTCGCAACTCGTCTCAATGCCCAGAACGCGGATCAATTCGTTGCCATCCCTGGAGATTGTGCAACCAGCCTTTCCCCGTTAGGAGAAAGCCCGGAAACGGCCTCGATCTGCCGGGGGTTATCACGGACAGCGCGCCATGCAAACAACCTTGAAAATCGGAACACGCGGCAGCCCGCTGGCGCTGGCGCAGGCGCATGAAACGCAGGCGCGGCTGATGGCCGCTCACGGCATGCCGGTTGAGGCATTCGAAGTGGTCGTCATCTCGACCAGCGGCGATCGCATCCAGGACCGGCCGCTGTCGGAAGCCGGCGGCAAGGGGCTGTTCACCAAGGAAATCGAGGAGGCGCTGCTGGCGCGCCGCATCGACATCGCCGTGCATTCGTCGAAGGACATGCCGACCGTGTTGCCCGACGGGCTGGAACTGTCTGCCTTCCTGCCGCGCGAGGATGCCCGCGACGCTTTCGTCGGCAAGGCGGCCAAAACGATCGCCGGATTGCCGCACGGCGCGAAGGTCGGTTCGTCGTCGCTCAGGCGTCAGGCGCTGATCCGGCGGATGCGGCCGGATCTCAATGTGGTGATGTTCCGCGGCAATGTGCAGACGCGGCTGCGCAAGCTCGACGAGGGCGTCGCCGACGGCACCATCCTTGCCTATGCCGGGCTGAAGCGGCTCGGGCTCGAAGATGTCATCACCGACCTGATGCCGCTCGACAGCTTTCCGCCGGCGCCGGGGCAAGGCGCGATCTGCATCGAAAGCCGCATCGGCGACCTTGGTGTGGAAAGGATGCTGACGGCAGTCCACGACGTGCCGACCGGGCAGGCGCTGGCCTGCGAACGCGCTTTCCTGGCGGCGCTCGACGGTTCCTGCCGCACGCCGATTGCCGGCCATGCGACGATATCGGGCGAAACGGTCTTCTTCGGCGGGCTGATCATCTCGCCGGACGGCGCGCAATCCCATGAGGTCAAGGCGGAAGGCCCGGCGCAAGATGGCGCGCGCATCGGCGATGAAGCCGCCAGGACCGTGCGGGCCAAGGCCGGCGAAAAATTCTTCGACGGCTGGGCCTGACATGCGTCGCGTCCTGGTGACGAGGCCGGAGCCGGGCGCCTCGCGCACGGCACAGCGGCTCGAGGACCTGGGTTTTAAGCCGATCCTGCTGCCGCTGACCGAAACGGTGGCGCTGCCGGTCGATGCGGACAGGGTCGCAACCAATGCCGCGGCCGTTGCTGTCACCAGCGCCAATGCCGTGCGCCATGCGCCGAAGGAAATCAGCACGGCGCTCGCCGGTTTGCCTTGCCATGCCGTCGGCAGATGGACAGCGCAGGCCGCCCGTGCGGCCGGGTTTCTGTCCGTCAGCGAAGGGCCGGGCGATGCCGAGGCGCTGGCGGATGCGCTTGCCGGCGATTACGCCGGACAAACCATCGTCTATTTGTGCGGGCGGGTGCGTTATTCGGGTTTCGAGCAGCGGCTGCAGTCGGCAGGCGTTCAGGTTCGCGCCGTCGAGACCTATGACACGGTCGCGCTGGATTATTCCGACGAGGCCGTTCTTGCGCGCTTGTCCGGCCTGCCGGTCGAGGTGGTGCTGCTCTATTCGGTCAAGGCGGTCACAGCGATGCAGGCACTGGCCGGGCGGCCGGCGCTGCGTGAGCCATTTAAAAGGACATGTTTTTTTGCCCTGTCCGGACGTATCGCCGCAGCCTTGGAGACTGTTGCCTCAGAGAAGCTCCGCGTTGCGCCGGAGCCCAGCGAGGAGGCGCTGCTGGAGCTTTTGCGGACGTCGCCTTGACCCCGTGTCATCACGCCGCCCCTTTTCACCGCTTGGTGATGTGCTAGACCCTTTCTGAACCATCCCGAAGCGAATTTGCGGAGCCCAAGCATGGTCAAGACGCCGAAGATGCGGCATTCGAAAAGCCGTCGCGAGCCGATGACCATCGAGCTCGAGCCCGGCGCTGTCTCGCGCGTTGCCGACGAGGATGCCGCCAACGGGCGGACCGACGAGGCGAAGGCGGAGGAGGCGGCAAGCGCGTCGCAGCCGGAAGCGCCTGAAGAACCCGTCCATGCCGACCAGACCGACATCGAGCCGTGGGAACATGCCGAAGCGGCCCCGCCTGCCGGCTCTGAACAGCCGGCAGAGGGTGGCGCCAAAGGTCCTGAAGGGCCCAAACCAACTTATCCGGCCGGCTCGGAGGCATCGGCGAAGCGGGCCTTCGACTACAGTTTCGACGACGCATCGGCCAAGGCGAGCGCCGCAGACGCGCCGAAGGAAACCCAGACAGGGACTGAAGATATGGCAGCACAGCCGAAGCGTGGCGGCATCAACGGCATCGCCGCCGGCATTATCGGCGGCGTCATCGCGCTGGCTGCCGCCGCAGGGCTGCAGTTTTCCGGCCTGCTCGGCGCGCCAGGGGCTGACGATTCATCCCCGGGCGGCGTGTCGCTCGATGGCGTCAACAGCGAAATCGCTTCGCTGAAGAGCGAGATTGCCGGGCTCAAGGATACAGCCGGCAACAATGATGCCTCGACCAAGGTGGACGGGCTGTCGTCGGCGCTGGATCAGGTCAAGACGGATGTCGCGGCGCTGAGATCGGCGATCGAGCAGGGCGGAGCAGGCGACACTGCCGGTCTTGCAGCCCTCGGCGATAAGGTCAGGCAGATCGAGACGGCGGTTTCGGCGCTTGGCCAGACCGGCAACACGGCGCCGGTCGATCTCGGACCGCTGAACGAAAAGCTGGCCGGGCTCGACGCGGCGGTGAAATCCGCCGGTGAGACGGCGAAGGCACAGGACGGCCGGCTTGCGGCGCTGGAACAGTCGGTGTCGCAGCTTTCCGGCAAGGTCGAGGCACAGGCCGGGCAGCCGAAGGTTGCGCTCGCCATCGCCGCATCGGCGCTGAAGGCGGCACTCGACCGTGGCGCGCCATTCGCCGCCGAACTCGAAACCTTTGCGGCGATTGCGCCGGATGCTCCAGAGATCGCAGCCTTACGTGCCTACGCCGAAACGGGCGTTCCGACCCGGTCGCAGATCGCAACCGAAATGCCTGCCGCCGCCAATGCCATGGTCGCTGCCTCCGAGCCCGTCGACCAGAATGCCGGCTTCCTGCAAAACCTGCTGTCGAGCGCGCAATCGCTGGTCAAGGTCAGGCCGATCGGTGCCGTCGAAGGCGCTGGCGCTCCGGAAGCCGTCGCCCGCATGGAGGTGGCGGTCACCCAGGGCGATTACGCCAAGGCGCTCAGCGAATACGATACGCTGCCCGAGGCGGTGAAGGCTGCCGGCGCCGATTTTGCCGGCAAACTGAAGGCGCGAATCGAGGTCGAGAAGCAGGTCGACGCGCTGATCGCCAGTGCGATGAAGGCGTGAGGGCAACCCGATGATTCGCATTCTGCTTTTCCTCGCCGTGGTTTTCGCGCTCGGGCTGGGTTTCGCCTGGCTGGCCGACCGGCCGGGCGAGATGGTCGTCACCTTCAGCGGCTATCAATACCAGGTCAGCCTGATGGTGGCGGCGGTGGCGGTCGTTGCCGTGGTTGCCGCGGTGATGATCGTCTGGTGGCTGCTCAAGGCGCTGTGGAACAGCCCCTACACCATCTCGCGCTATTTCCGCGTGCGCCGTCGCGATCGCGGCTATCAGGCGCTGTCGACCGGCATGATTGCCGCCGGCGCCGGTGACGGAGCGCTCGCCCGCAAGAAGACCAAGGAAGCGGCAAAGTTGATCCGCTCCGACCAGGAGCCGCTGATCCAATTGCTGGAGGCGCAAGCCTCGCTGCTTGAAGGCGACCATGAGGGTGCCCGCGAAAAATTCGAGACCATGCTCGACGATCCCGAAATGCGGCTGCTCGGCCTGCGCGGGCTTTATCTCGAGGCCGAACGCCTCGGCGACCGCAACGCGGCGCGGCACTACGCCGGCCGCGCCGCGGCGATGGCGCCGCAGCTGGCCTGGGCCGCCGAATCGACACTGGAAGACCTGACCGGTCGCGGCGACTGGGACGGCGCGCTGAAACTGGTCGAGGCGCAGAAATCGACGCGGCAGATCGAGCGCGATGCCGCCAACCGGCGTCGCGCCGTGCTGCTCACCGCCAAGGCGCAGGCCCTGATCGACAGCGATCCCAATGCCGCCAAAACCGCTGCTCTGGAGGCCAACCGGCTGCGGCCGGATTTCGCGCCGGCGGCGGTGATCGCAGCCAAACTGCTGTTCAGACAGAATGATGTGCGCAAGGGCGCGAAGATCCTCGAAACGGCGTGGAAAGCCGAGCCGCATCCGGAGATCGCCGAGCTTTACACCCACGCCCGGCCAGGCGATGCGGTGCTCGACCGGCTGAACCGGGCGAAGAAGCTGCAGGAGACGAAGAAGAACCACGCCGAATCGTCGCTGGCGGTGGCGCGCGCCGCGCTCGACGCGCAGAACTTTTCAACCGCCCGCAAAGAGGCCGAGGCGGCCATCCGCATGGATCGCCGCGAAGGCGCCTATCTGCTTCTGGCCGACATCGAGGAGGCCGAGACCGGCGATCAGGGCAAGGTGCGGCAGCTTTTGTCCAAGGCGGTGCGTGCGCCGCGCGATCCGGCCTGGGTCGCCGACGGCGTCGTCTCCGAACGCTGGGCGCCGGTGTCGCCGATCACCGGCAAGCTCGACGCCTTCGAGTGGCGTGCGCCGATGGAGCGGCTCGGCCAGCTCATCGACAGTGACGAGGATGCGCCGGACGCTGCGGTGCCGACAATCGCGGCGCCAACGAAGCCGGCAAAGGAAAATGTGATCGAGTTGAACCCCGCTGGTTCAGCCGAAAGACCGACCACCGCGGGGGCATCGGAAACTGGCGAAGACGATGTTGCGCCGGTCACCGCCACGGCGTTTGCCGCGGTGCCGCCGGATGGCGACGCTGTCGAACCGGTGGAGGAAATGGCCCGGCTGCCCGACGATCCCGGCGTCGATCCGGACGACGAAGACCAAAAATCACCACGCAAGTTTCGATTGTTTTGATTTGGCTGCGCTTGATAGTTTTGCCTGATGGGAAGTAAGAATCACATGTTCGAACGCGTTCTGTCGTTTCTGAAGGACCTGCCGGCAGCCGGCCGCGCCCGCAACAACGCCGATGATCCGCGCGTTGCCGCATCCGCCCTTCTCTACCATGTGATGAGTGCCGACGGCGTGCGTCAGGATGCCGAATGGGAGCGGTTCAAGGCGGTGCTGGCGGAAAGCTATTCGATCAGCGGCGACGAGCTCGACGCGCTTGCCGCTGCCGGCGAGCGGGCCGACAACGAGGCGATCGACCTCTACGCCTTCACCAGCGTTTTGAAGCGTCAGCTCGATCCGGACGCGCGAAAAGCCTTCATTGGCCTGATGTGGGAAATCGTTTATGCCGATGGCGAATTGCACGAACTCGAGGACAATATCGTCTGGCGGGTCGCCGAACTGATGGATGTCGAACGCCACGACCGCGTCGAGGCACGCCGCAAGGCGGCCGCCAAAGTGCCGGGCGCGGCTGGAACGTCGAGCGACGAATAGACGGGATCCCCGATGCCACCCACGCCAAGGCCGAGACCAAAAATCCTGATCGTGCTGCATCAGGAGAGTTCGAGCCCCGGGCGCGTCGGCCACATGCTTATCGAAGAAGGCTTCGACCTCGATCTCCGCTGCCCGCCGCTCGGCGACGCCTTGCCGGAAACACTGGACGGTCATGCCGGAACTGTGGTGTTCGGCGGACCGATGAGCGCCAATGACGAGGACGATTTCGTCCGCCGCGAGACCGACTGGCTAAAAATTCCGCTCAGGGAGAACCGGCCGTTGCTCGGCATCTGCCTAGGCGCGCAGATGCTGGTCAACCATCTTGGCGGCAAGGTCGAGGGTCATGGCGAGGGGCTGGTCGAGATCGGCTGGTATCCGCTGACAGCGACCGAGGACGGCAAGAAGCTGATGCGCTGGCCTGAGATGGTCTATCAGTTTCACCGCGAGGGCTTTTCGCTGCCGAAGGACGCGACGCTGCTGGCGACGGCCGAAACCTATCCCAACCAGGCCTTTCGTTATGGCGACAATGCCTGGGGCATCCAGTTCCATGGCGAATTGACCAGGGCGATGATGCAGCGCTGGGTCGTTCGCGGCGCACATCGCTTCGAGTTGCCCGGCGCGCAGCCCGGTCGCGATCATCTCGGCGGCCGGCTGATCTGGGACATGCATCTGAAGCGCTGGCTCGGCGAATTCCTGCAGACGATCTTCGGCAAGCCGGCGCTGTCGTGATCTGGTTTTGCCCGGATCAGCGCGCCCCGGGCCAGTTTCGCCCGTTGAGGTGGCGGACCTTGCGCAGCTGCGGGAACAGCACCGCCCACAGCCCGGCGACAACGACTGCCCCGACGCCGCCGATCACCACCGCGGGCACGGTGCCGATCAATGCCGCCATGGTGCCGGCGCGGAATTCGCCAAGCTCGTTGGAGGCGCCGACGAAAACCTGATTGACGGCGTTGACGCGGCCGCGAACCTTGTCCGGCGTCCACAGCTGGATCAGCGTCTCTCTGATGTAGACGCTGAACATATCGGCGGCGCCGAGCAAGGCGAGCGCTGCGATCGACAACCAGGTGATGGTGGAAAGGCCGAACAGCACCGTGAAGGCGCCGAACAGCGCGACGAAGCCGAGCATGACCACGCCGGCATGGTTGCGGATCGGATGTCCGGCCAGCCAGATGGCAACGCAGATGGCGCCGATCCCCGGCGCCGAACGCAACAGTCCCAGGCCCCATGGGCCGAGTTCGAGGATGTCGCGCGCATAGACCGGCAGCAGCGCCGTGGCGCCGGACAAAAGCACGGCGAACAAATCGAGCGAAATGGCGCCGAGCACGATCTTCTCGCTCCAGATATAGCCGAAGCCGGCAAACAGGGTCTGCATCGTCGGCTTGTCGGTCTCGCTGCGCTGGGCAGGCTTTGGGATGGTGAAGACCAGCACCGCGGCGACAAACATCAGAACGGCAGCGGTGCCGTATGCCGCTTGCGCCGAGAGCCCGTAGAGCAGGCCGCCGGCGACCGGTCCGACGATGGTCGCCGTCTGCCAGGCGGACGAATTCCAGGCGATCGCGTTGCCGAAATCCTCCGGCGGCACAAGGTTGGCGAACAGCGACGCCGCGGCCGGTCCGAAGAAGGCGCGCGCGATGCCGAACATGGCGAGCACGCCGAAGATCAATCCCGGTCCGCTAAGGCCGCGCAGCGTCAGCAGCAGCAGGGCCAGCGCGCAGATCGCCTCCAGCAGCACCATCAGCGCCATGATCAGCCGGCGGCCGAAACGGTCGGCGACCACCCCGGTGACCAGCACCAGCAGCAGCGAAGGCAGGAACTGGACAATGCCGACAACGCCGAGATCGAACGGATCGCGGGTCAGGTCGTACACCTGCCAGCCGACGGCGACGGATACGATCTGGGTGGCGAATGTGGCGAGGAAGCGTGCCGCCCAATAGCTCAGGAAGGGTTTGTGCCGGAAGGCGGCATAGCGCCGGTCGGGCGGTGCGTGAGGTTCGGGTGTCATGAATCAGGCCCCGTGGCAAGGAAGTCGGCCGGCGGGGCACTTCCACGAGGGCGCTGGTCCGACCACAGCGCTTTTAACGCAGTTAGGTGCGAGGCGCGCGCAAAAATCGGCTCTGGATCAAGGATTTCCGGCTACCATGCTAATTGCACAGCTCGGCGGAGGTGGAGAGTTATTTTGGCGCGCAGGTCGAGTTCCCCCGCGCCCCCCTGTCCTGCCGGACAGAGGGGAGCGCTGTTCTCGCCAATCTTCGAGGCTTCCGTTTTGCCGGGCTTCGAACGACGCTGTCAGACCGTGGCCTTGGGCTTCCTGGTCTTCTTGACCGGCGCCGGCGGGGCGGCCTTGCGGCCCAGGCCGATCGCTTTCGCCAACTGCGAGCGCGAGGCCGCATAGGTCGGGGCGACCATCGGATAGTCAGCCGGCAAGCCCCATTTGGCGCGGTAGGCATCCGGCGTCAGTCCGAAATGAACGCCGATATGGCGCTTCAGGGATTTGAACTTCTTGCCGTCTTCGAGGCAGATGATGTAATCCGGCGTCACCGATTTCTTGGGATTGACCGCCGGAATCAGCGGTGCTGCGACCGGAACGGCGGGCTGGCCGAGCCCACCTATCGACGCGCTGACGCTGGCGATGAGATCGCCGAGGCCGGAAGCGGGCAAGCGGTTCTTCTCGACGTAAGCGGACACGATGTGAGCGGTCAGCTCGAGAAGGTCGATGTCCTTGCGGGCTTTGTTGCTGTCGTCGGTCAATCTATTTTCTCCGTTAGTGGGGTCGCAGAATTCCTAGTCGGCAAATCTGCATAACGCAATGACGCCGCACCACGCCACACATTATTTTGAATAACAATACTAACGGCCGGGCCAGATCAACAGGTTTGGGCCCGAACCGCTATAATATCAGACAATCAGGGATTTGTCGCGCCACAGTCGAAATCCCCCTTCGAACGCGCGTGTGTTGTCGCCACGCCTGCAACCGGCAGGCAATTCGTCGAGTTTGTCGACATTGCCGCCGCCGATGACCACATAGTCAGGCTGCAGGGCGGCGCGCAGCCGCTCGACGACGTCGCAGACGTGCTTGCGCCATTTCTTCTTGCCGCGCTTCTCAAGGCCGCGTTCGCCGACATAGTCCTCGAAGCTGCCGCCCTTCTTGTAGGGCAGATGCGCGAGCTCCATCGGCTGGGCGACGTTGTCGAGGATCATCGCAGCACCGAGGCCGGTTCCGAGACCCAGGAACAGCATGCGCCCGCCCTCATAGCTGCCGACGGCCTGCATCAGCGCGTCGTTGACCACCTTCACCGGCTTGCCGAACTGCGTTGCGAAGTCACACCCGACCCAGCCCTTGCCGAGATTGGCGGGGTCGGCCAGTGGCCTGTTGTGGTGCACCGGGCCGGGATAACCGATCGAGACGACGTCGTAGGGCAAGCCATCGGCGAGCGTCTGCACAGCCGTGATCATCTGCTGCGGCGTCAGGCCGGGTCCGGAATCGGCTCTGCGCTCCTCGCCGCCGGCGCTGGTGAGGATCTTGACATGGGAGCCGCCAATATCGATCGCAAGCACGATCTTTTCGCTGTCCGGTGCTGGCTTTTTCGCCGCTTTGGCCATTGCGTCGCCCCTCCAGTTCAGTTCGCCGGATTGATCCAGCCGTTCGGCGGTCCGAACCCGGCCATCGCATCGGCGGGACCCCATGTCCCCGGCTCATAAAGGTGTGGCGGGGTGGTGTCGCCAAGGACCGGGCCGACGATCCGCCAGGCGAGTTCGCTGGCGTCCTGGCGGGTGAACAACTGGCCGTTGCCGTTCATGGCGTCGCCGATCAGCCGCTCATAGGGCGGCATGTCGCCCTTGCTGTCGTCAAGCGCAGTGAGTTCGACCTGCTCGCCGACCATGTCGTCGCCGGCGGCCTTGCGCTGGGCGCCGATCGAGATCGCCACCTGCGGGTCGATGCGGAAGCGCACGTAGTTGGCGTCGCCCGGTTTGATCGGGTCGAAGACGTCGAGCGGCGGCCGCTTCAGCCGCACGATGACCTCGGTGGCGTGCACCGGTATGCATTTGCCGGCGCGGATGAAGAAGGGCACGTCGCGCCAGCGCCAGGTGTCGACGAAGAAACGCACCGCCGCGAAGGTCTCGACCGGCGAATTCGGCGCGACGCCCGGCTCGCTGAGATAGCCTTTGAATTGGCCGCGCACGACATCGTCCTTGGTCAGCGTCCGGATCGCCCGCAGCACCTGCACCTTCTCGTCGATCAGATCGTCAGCCGAGCGGCCAACGGGCGGCTCCATGGCCAGCAGCAGCAGGATGTTGAGCAGATGATTCTCGATGACGTCGCGGATGCAGCCGACCTCGTCGTAGAAGCGGCCGCGGCCCTCGACCCCGAAATCCTCGGCCATGGTGATCTGCACGCTCTCGACGAAATTGCGGTTCCAGATCGGCTCGAGAAAGGAATTGGCGAAGCGGAAATAGAGCAGGTTCTGGATCGCCTCCTTGCCGAGATAATGGTCGATGCGAAAGATCGACTGCTCGTCGAAGACCAGGTGCAGGACCCGGTTCAGCCAGCGCGCCGATTGCAGATCGTGACCGAAAGGCTTTTCCACCATCAGACGCGCGCCCTGGGCTGCGCCCGACTGTTCCAGCCCCTGGATGACCGTCTCGAACATGGTCGGCGGCACCGCCAGGTAGTGCAGCGGGTGCTGTGCGGTTCCGAGCGCGCTTTTCAGCTTCTCGAATGTCGCGGCGCTGCGGTAGTCGCCGCTGACATAGCGAAGCAGCGAGGCAAGTTTCGCAAAGATCTTTTCGTCGACCTTGCCGATGGCCTTGACGATGCCGTCGCGGGCCCGCGCTTGCAACTGCTTCAGGTCCCAGGCGTCGAAAGCGACGCCGATCACCGGCTCGGTGAGCGTTCCCTTGGCGACCATGGCATAAAGTGCCGGGAAGATCTTTTTGTGGGCGAGGTCGCCGGTCGCCCCGAAAAGCACCAGCGTGTCGGACCGTTCCTGGTTCATGAGCGTGTCTTCCTCGTCACGAGCCAGTCTTCGGCTTTTCGACATGGCCGCCAAAGGCATAGCGCATGGCGGACAGCAGCTTGTCGGCGAATTCGGATTCGCCCTGCGAGGAGAACCGGTCGAACAGGGCCGAGGACAGAACCGGCGCCGGCACGCCGGTGTCGATCGCCGCCTTCAGCGTCCAGCGGCCTTCGCCGGAATCCGAAACCCGTCCGCCGAACTGCGTCAGCCCCGAATCGGCCTTCAACGCGCCTGCCGTGAGGTCGAGCAGCCAGGAGCCGATGACGCTGCCATGCCGCCAGACCTCGGCTACCTCGGCGATATCGATGTCGAACTGGTAATATTGCGGGTTTTCCAATGGACTGGTTTCAGCGTCGGCCGTCCGCTGTCTCTTGCCCGCATTCGCCGACCTCAGGATGTTCATGCCCTCGGCATAGGCGGCCATGACGCCGTACTCGATGCCGTTGTGGACCATCTTGACGAAATGGCCGGCGCCGCTCGGTCCGCAGTGGAGATAGCCGAAGGGGGCGGTTCCGGCATCCTTGCCGGGGGCGGGCACTCCGGCATCGGCGCCCGGCGCCAGGGTGGCGAAGACCGGATCGAGATGCTGGACCGCGCTGTCGGGGCCGCCGATCATCAGGCAATAGCCGCGCTCGAGGCCCCAGACGCCGCCGCTGGTGCCGACATCGACATAGTTCAAGCCTTTCGATGCCAGGCGCGCGGCATGGTCGACAGCCTCGTGATAATAGGAATTGCCGCCGTCGACGATGATGTCGCCCGGCTCCATCAGGTCGGCCACCTGGTCGACGACCCGGCTGGTGATCGCCGCCGGCAGCATCAGCCAGGCGCTGCGCGGCTTGGTCAGCTTGCCGACGAACTCCTCCATCGAAGCGGCTCCGATCGCGCCAGCCGTCACAAGGGCTTCAACGCTGGCCGGGTTGATGTCGTAGACCACGCATTCGTGGCCATCGCGCAGCAGGCGCCGCACCATGTTGGCGCCCATCCTGCCCAGTCCCATCATTCCGATCTGCATGTTTTTCGTCCTGCTTCTTGAGGGATAGAAGATCTACTTGCTCTATCGCTGGAGCATGATCTTTTCCGAACCGAAGGTCAGCGAAGCAAAACCGGCTTCCATTTTTCGCTAACGCGGACCTCGGTTCGGGATCATGCTCTAGTCCGGCTTGTCGATACCGACGGAAAAGTCGACATTCTCCCAACGGCCGGCATCGGGCCAGAAAAAAGTAAAGACGATCATATCGCCCGGCGGAACATCGGCAACGGGCAGGTCTGTGAGATGGATGCCGAAGGCGTTCTCGATCGTCGCGGCGTCATGGACGATTGCCCAATTATCGTTGCTCCAATGGACCACTGCCCGGGCCAGCAGTTCGATGCGCAGCAGCTTGCCGGCGGGCATGGCGCGGAGCTTGTGATTGAAGCGCCATGTCCGGCGCGGCGCCACGGTCCTGTCCTCGATGTAGCGTTTCACGCCTTGCGGCGGCATGTCGAAGACGGCGCCGTCATTGAGCGAGCGCAGCAGCTTGATATGCTCCGAATGCGCCCAGACCAGAGGCATGGCGCTGCCCGACGGTCCGCCGTGCCGCAGTTCGTGTTCGGCCATGTCGGGACCATCCCAGACCTGCTCCGGCAGCAGGGCGCCAGACCCGGCAGAATCCTCCAGGGCCTTTAACAGGCTCGCTGCTTTGTCCTTGCGTCCCGCCGCCAGTTCGTAATGGGCGCGCTCGCCGACCAGCAGCGGCCAGGGCCGGCCCTGGCCGGTCCCGTCGAAGGGCGCGCCGTTGGCGTGCTCGCCATAGCCGTCGCTGGTATAGCGATACCAGACAGGCCCCTGCGGCAGGTCGCAGCGCAGCTGCGCATCGATGACCTTGACCGTGCCGACGATGCGCGGATCGTCGGCGGCCCTGAGGCCGAAGCGGACGAGCGCCAGCGCATCCGGGCTGACGATCGCCTCGGCCGGCCGGTCGCTATCGCCCGGCGGCCGGTTCTTTATCGGCACATAGCCGTCCTTCGGCGACGCCGCGCCGGCGGTGTCGGGCGGCGCGATGCGGACATAATAGCCCTCGACGCCGACCTCTTTGCCGAGTGGAGTGCCGGTGACATAGGTCCAGGGCTCGATCTGGTCGTTCCAGACATCGGCGGTTTCCCGCAGATAGTTTGCCGGCTTTGCTTTGCCGCAAGTTTCGAACATGTCGGCCGCGGCCAGCAGGGCGGCGATCTCGACGGCCAGCGTGAACGGGCTGTAGCCGGCATCCTCTTCCCAGCGGTCTTCGCCGGTGACCGGACCGTTGCGCACGACGTAGGAAGCGGCGCGCTCGATCATTGGCATGAAGGAGCGCAACGCGGCGTCTGCCAGATGCCCAGCCCGGCGCAGCGCGTCTGCGAGCAGCAGCGGAAACGCGCATTCGTCCATCTGGATGCCCGGCCAATAGGCTGATCCGTCGAGCCAGGCGTTCTGCGGCCAATGCCCATCCGGCTGCTGGATCGAGCGGAGATAGGCGAGGATCTCAAGCGCTTGCGCCGGATCGCCGGCGGCGAGGAAGCCGCCCGCGGTTTCGACCAGGTCGCGCGGCCAGACCAGATGATAGCCGCCGATATCGTCATCGCCCTTGCTGAAGCCCCACGGGATCGACAGGCTGGCGACGGCCGCTCCGGTGGATGAGCGATGCGTTGCCAGAACCGCTGTGCTGAGGCGATAGGTGTTGATCCCCGCTATATGCCGGTCCAGCGGCAGCAAGCTAGCCTGCCACTCCCGCCATTTTTCGACATACGATTCGGCGGCGGGCGCAAAGCCTCGCTTCAGGCTGGCCGAGGCATTTTCCGCCGCCTCTTGCGGCGTCGTTCCGAAACCCAGCGCCAGCAGCGCCCGGGTGTTCGCGGCCGAAAAGCCGATCTCCCCGGTCAGCGCGACATTGCCGTCCTCGGCCCTGCGGCAAGCCTGGTCGAGCCGGCCGTCGCGACGGAGTTGCTGCCAGCCGTCGGAGACGCCGACATAGCCGGCCGAGCATGCTCCCCAGGGCAGCGACGAGGCGAGCGCTAGGCAAACGCCACGTCCCGATGCAAACAGGACAGGCGTTCCCTCGTGGTCGCCGACCCAGGCGGTGTTGGCCATGCCGGCGTTGACCAGATGCGGCGCCAGCAGCGCGTAGACGCGGTGGTCGGCCTGTGTGCCTCTCAGCGGCGTGAAGCTGATTTCCTGCAGCAAAGCAGGATGTTCCGAATCCGTAACGATACGCTTTTCGATCCGGTAGGTGGCGGCGGTGTTGACCAGCCTGTAGGCGGGCACGCCGTCCTCGAACGGCTCGAGGCTGTGCACGGCATCGCGCTTCTCTTCCGAGAAACAGCCGCCGGGGCCGGTGACGACCAGACCCATGTCTCGGGTGCAGGCGCTGTCGAGGCGGGGATAATAGACCTCGTTGAGGATGCCGTGGCTGATCGTGAACCAGACAGGACATGCCGGCGAAAGCGCGGTTCCGACGCCGCTCTTGGCGCTCGAGGTCCAGCGCGCCGGAATTCCGGGTGCGCCCGGCGCAACAGTCGGCGTCACTGCCATTCGATTTCGGCCTCCAGACCCTTCCCTAGCCCATGAGCCAAAGGCTTTTCAATCATTGCACCGCAAGTTGATCGCCAACTCTGCGCGGATTGCAGTTGACAGCTTGCGAGCCATCTGAATTTGTCTGACAATAGATAAAAAACAGGGACGCGAATTTTAACAACCATCAGCAGTCTACAAAAGATCAGCAACTCAGGGAGGAGTATGACATGAAGAAAATGCTCGTTTTGGGGGCATTCGCGGCGATGCTCGCGTCAGGCACCGCACTGGCCGATACCAGCGACAAGAAGATCGCCTTCTCCAACAATTATGCCGGCAATTCATGGCGCCAGGCGATGCTCGACAGCTACGGCATCGTCACCAAGAAGGCGGTCGAAGACAAGGTGGTCGCCGCCGCGGACATCTTCACGACGGCCGACAAGGAAGTGCCGACCCAGGCAGCCCAGGTCCAGAACCTGATCCTCCAAGGCTATGACGCGATCGTCATCAACGCCGCCTCGCCGGACGCGCTCAACGGCGCCATCAAGCAGGCCTGCGACGCCGGCATCGTCGTCGTTTCCTTTGATGGCATCGTCACCGAGCCCTGCGCCTACCGTGTGGTCGTTGACTTCAAGGACATGGGCAAGCAGGAAGTCGAGCAGATGGCCAAATTCCAGCCCAAGGGCGGCAATCTGCTGGAAATCCGCGGCCTTGCCGGCACGTCGATCGATGACGCCATTCATGCCGGAATTCTGGAAGGCGTCGCCGCTCACCCCGAGTTCAAGATCGTCGGTTCGGTGACCGGCGACTGGGATCAGACCACAGCACAGAAGGCGGTCGCGACGATCCTGCCGTCGCTGCCGGAAATCGTCGGCGTCGTCGATCAGGGCGGCGACGGCTATGGCGCGGCACAGGCTTTCGCCGCCGCCGGCAAACCGCGCCCGACCATCATCATGGGCAATCGCCAGGACGAGCTGCAATGGTGGAAGGAACAGAAGGACAAGGACGGCTATCAGACCTGGTCGGCCTCCATCGCGCCGGGCGTATCGTCGCTGGCTTTCTGGGTAGCGCAGCAGGTGCTCGACGGCCGCACCGACATCCCGCATGATCTCTTGGTGCCATACCTCGCGTTCACCCAGGATGATTTCGAGGCTGCGCTGCCGAAAATCCCCAAGGGTGGTGTGGCCAGCCACGAATACACACAGGAAGACGCCATCGCAGCCATCAAAGCCAACATCAAGTGAACGTGGCACATTGTCAGCTGCATCGCCAACCGGACATCGCTAGGGATGCCTAACGCAGACATCGTCAGGCTGGACGGCGCCGAAAAACATTCCGGCGCCGCCAATATGGACATCATCAGACTGGACGGAGCCGAAAAACATTTCGGCGCCGTCAGGGCGCTCGCCGGCGTCGATTTCCACGTCGGTTCCGGTGAATGCGTCGGGCTCGTCGGCCACAATGGCGCGGGCAAGTCGACGCTCATGCATATGGTGGCCGGCACGCTTATACCCGAGAGCGGTCAGATCGCGGTGCGCAGCCGCGTCGAAGACAATTATTCGGTGCCGCGCGCCCAGCAGCTCGGCATACGCTGCGTGTTCCAGGAACTCTCGCTCTGCCCGAACCTCAGCGTTGCCGAGAACACGCGTATCAACCACCCGGCATTGCGCGGCCTCGGCTGGCGACGCAAGGCTGCCGATCTCATCACGGCCAAGCTCGACGAGATCTTCCCGGACCACAGCATCTCCGCCGCCGATATCGCCAGCGACCTTTCCATCGGCAAGCGGCAGATGGTCGAGGTGGCGCGTGCCTTCACGGTGACGCAGGATCCGCTCGAGCTGGTCATCCTCGACGAGCCGACATCCTCGCTCGACGCGCACACGGCCGGCCAGTTGCTGGCCTTCGTCCGGCGTTTTGTCGCCGGGGGCAAGAGCTGCATCCTGATCTCGCATGTTCTGGGCGAGGTGCTCGGGAATGCCGACCGCATCGTGGTGATGCGCGACGGCAAGGTCGTTGCGTCGGATGCGGCTAAGGCTTTCGATCGCGACAGGCTGGTGACGACCATGGGTGGAGCGGAAGCGCGTGAGAAGATCGCGGCCGAAATCGCGATCCAAAAGCCGGAAACCGGCCCGCTGCGGGTCCGGGCCCGCCCGGCGCGGCAACAGGATGGCAACGAACTTGTGGCGCATGCCGGCGAGATCATCGGCCTTGCCGGGCTTGCCGGCCACGGCCAGACCGACCTGCTGCTGGCGATCTTCGCCGCCGCTGCGGCTCGCGCCAAGACCGGCATCGAAGTCACCGCGCCGGTGGCGCTGGTGGCCGGCGACCGCCAGTCTGACGGGATTTTCCCGCAGTGGTCGATTGCGCAAAACATCGGCATCCGCTCGCTGGCGCGATTGCGCAACGGCCTGCTGATCTCGCCGCAGCGCGAAGCCGAGCTCGCCGACTTCTGGCAAAAGAAAATCGGCATCCGCACCCCCGACATGAACAACAACATCTTCTCGCTGTCCGGCGGCAACCAGCAGAAGGTCCTGTTTGCCCGGGCGCTCGGCTCCGACGCCAAGATCGTGCTGATGGACGATCCGATGCGCGGCGTCGACATCGGCACCAAGCTCGAAGTCTACGACCTCGTGCGCGAAGAGGCCGGCCGCGGCCGCACCTTCCTCTGGTACACCACGGAAACCGAAGAGCTCGACAATTGCCACCATATCTATGTCTTCAAGAACGGCCGGATCGTCGCCAAGCTTGGTCGCGACGAACTGACCGAGGAAAAGATCATTCAGTCCTCGTTCGGCGACGCGGCCTGAGATGACGGCAGCACCTGTCGAGACCGGTCCCAAGAGTTCTTCCGAGCGCGGCGCGCTGGCGCGGGCGCGCCTGCTGCGCGGGCTGCTGCCTGCGATGTCGCTGGTGCTGGTGCTGCTGGCGATTGCCTGGCTCAACCCGCGCGCCATCAGCTATTTCGGATTCAGCCTGATGCTCAATTTGGCGGTCCCGATCGCCCTGGCGACGATCGCGCAGATGTTCGTCATCGCCGGCAACGAGCTGGACCTGTCGATCGGCACGTTCGTCGGTTTCGTCGGCTGCGTCACGGCGACGTGGCTGAAGGACACGCCGCTGGTCGGCGTCTTGATCCTGCTCGGGTCGATCGGCGTCTATGCGCTGCTCGGCGCGCTGATCCATCTGCGCAATCTGCCTTCAATCGTCGTGACGCTCGGCATGAGTTTTGTCTGGCAGGGGCTGGCCATCCTGATCCTGCCGAAGCCCGGCGGCAAGGCGCCGGACTGGCTGCTGTCGCTCATGGCTTTCAAGCCGCCTTTGGTTCCCTTCCCGATCATTGCGGCGTTGCTGATCGCTGCGGTTGTTTATTTCGGGCTGATGCGCACTTCTTATGGCGTGATCCTGCGCGGATCGGGCGGCAATGCCGCCGTACTCGAACGCGCCGGCTGGTCGCTGCTCAAGACCAAGATCGTGCTGTTTGCACTCGCCGGCCTGTTCGGCGTGCTGTCCGGTATGGCCTTGATCGGCATCACCACCTCGGCCGACGCCAATATCGGCAATGGCTACACGCTGCTGTCGATCGCCGGCGTCATCCTTGGCGGCGGCGAATTCGTCGGCGGCCGGGTGTCGCCGATCGGTGCGGTAATCGGCGCGCTGACATTGGCGCTGGCCGCGTCGCCGCTGCTGACCTTCATGCACATCCCGCCCGATTGGCAGGTGGCCGCCAATGGCGCCATCCTCATCATCGTGCTGGCGGCCCGGGTGCTCATCAGCCGCAGGGAGAGGTGAGCGATGGCATCGTTGCGACTGCTGCTCGCCAAACCCTGGATCTGGTCCTTCATCGGCGCGCTGCTGGTGTGGCTGGCGACGATCACCTTCACCGGTGGCTATGGCGGCGGCGGTATGATCACGGCAGCACTTTCGCTCGCCGTCTTCACCGTCATCGTCGGTGTCGGCCAGATGTTCGTGATCACGCTCGGTCCCGGCAATGTCGACCTGTCGCTGCCCGCCAATATCGGCCTCGCCAGCGCCGTCGCCATGAAGGTGATGGACGGCAATGATTCAATGATCGCCGTCGGGCTGCTGGCGGCGCTGGCCTGCGGCATGGCGATCGGCGCCGCCAATTATCTCTTGATCTGGGCGCTGCGTATTCCACCGATCATCGCCACGCTGTCGGCGAGCTTCATCATCCAGTCGATCGACATCAGCTACGGTCGCGGCTTGCAGATCAAGCCGCCGCCGGGCTTCGCCAGTTTCACCAACTGGCAGATTCTTGGCATTCCGGTGCTGGCGATCCTCACCGTGCTGTTCTCCATCGGTGCTGCAATCGCTCTGCAGCGCATGATCTATGGCCGTTCGGTGTTGGCGATCGGCCAGAACATCCGCGCAGCGTGGCTGGCCGGCGTCAATGTCGGCCGCATCCGTTTCCTCACCTATACGCTGTCGGGCGCGCTCGGCGGCCTCGACGGGGCGTTGCTCGCCGGCTATTTCCGCGGCGCCAATGTCGATATCGGCAACGAATATCTGCTGGCCTCGATCGCCGTCGTCGTCATCGGCGGCACGTCGGTGGCCGGCGGCAAGGCCAACGTGCCGGGTGTCTGGGGCGCGGCCCTGTTCCTAGTGCTGCTTTTGACCATGCTCAACACGTTCGGCGTCAGCGCCGGCGTCCGTCTGTTGCTGACCGGGCTGATCATCGTCGGCGTCATCACCGCCGCTGGCGGGCAGACAGCGCTGCGCTGAAGTGGCGGCCCTTGGCGGCGCTGACCCTGTGTCATCTCATACGTGCTTGCGGCCGCCGGCTTCGCGGAACCAACTGTCGGGATAGGGATACCACCAGCCCTGAATCGCCGGCTTGTGGTCGATGATGACCATCTTGGAGCGGCGGAAGGCATCCAGCCCCTGGCGTCCAAGCTCGCGGCCGATGCCCGACGCCTTCCAGCCGCCGAACGGCAGCGCGTCATTGTCGATCAGCGGATTGTTGACCCAGACCATGCCGGCTTCAAGCCGCTCCGCAGCCTCATGCGCCTCGGCGAGATCGGTGGTGAACACCGAGGCGCCGAGCCCGAACGGGCTGTCATTGGCAAGTTCTATCGCCTCGTCGAAATCCTTGACCCGGCAAATCGCGGCGACAGGTCCGAAACATTCTTCGCGCACGATCGCCATGTTGGGGGTGACGCCGGTCAGGATCGTCGGCTCGTAGAACCAGCCGACATTGTGCGCCGGCGGAATGCGCCCGCCGGTGATCGCCTTGGCACCATTGCGCACCGCATCGTCGACCAGCCGCATGACTTTTGCCCGCGCCGCCTCGCTGACCAGCGGCCCGATCTCGGTCTTGTCGAGGCCGTTGCCGATGCGCAGCGCCCGTGTCTTCTCTGCAAACAGCTCGACAAACCGGTCGTGAACGGCATCGACGACGAAAAAGCGTTCGGCCGAGGTGCAGACCTGGCCGGTGAGATGGAACGCGGCGGTGACGCTGCCGGCGGCCGCCACGTCGAGCGGGGCGTGTCGGCTGATGATCAGCGGATCGCTGCCGCCGGCCTCGATGACGCAAGGCTTCATGCGCTCGGCGCAGGCGACGGCGACAGCCTTGCCGGCGGCGACCGAACCGGTGAAGGCAACCGCATGGGTGCGGTCGGAGGCGATCAAAGCCTGCGCCGTGGCCGCCGCGCCGGGCAGGCAGGAAACCAGGCCCTCCGGCAGGGAGTGGAACACGGTCATGTAATCCAGCGTCGACAAAGTCGTCGCTTCGGCGGGCTTGATCACACAGGCATTGCCGGCGGCAAGCGAGGCGGCAACGGTCCAGCACATCAACAGGATCGGGAAATTGTAGGGCATGATGTGCACCGACGTGCCGTAGGGCTCGTAGCGCGCATACTGGAACGATCCGGCCTGCGTCGTGCCGGCGATCTTGCCGGCGTCGTCGCGCGCCATTTCGGCGTAGTAGCGGAAGATCGGCGCGCAATTGGCGATCTCGCCGATCGCTTCCGGATAGGGCTTGCCCATCTCGCGCACCATCAGCTCGGCGCAGCGGGTGAAATCGGCCGCCTCGATGGCGTTGGCGACTGCATGCAGGTGCTTTGCTCGGCTCTTGGTGTCGAGCTGCTTCCACGCCGCTTGCGCCTTGGTCGCCGCAGTGAGCACGGCGTCGATCTCGCCATCGGCTGCGGCAGCGATGGCGCCGACGATCTCGAGCGTCGCAGGATCGATCACCGGTTTTGCCGCACCGGTCATCGGCCGGTAATCCGGATTGATGAAGAAGATCGGCCGGTCAGCGGAGAATTCCATGGTCTTCCTTTCAACCTCGCTCAGCGGATCATGTAGACCTTCTTGATGGTCTCATGGACGGTGCAAACGCCCTTCCAGTCCTGCGGAAAGAACGCCGCCGTGTCCGGTTCGATCTCGATCACCTCGCCGGATTCGTGGACATAGGTGCAGCGGCCCTCGAGGAAATGGCAGAATTCGTCGCGGGTGACGTGGCAGTGCCATTTGCCCGGGGTGCAGACCCAGAGCCCACATTCGGAGCGGCCTTCTGGTCCCTTGTGCAGCAATTTGCCGGAGGTGCGAGAATCTCCCTCGATCATGGTGGGGATGACGCCCCAGTCGACGAGGTCGGTGAGGGCGAGCGGCGATTTCATGATCGGTGTCGGCATGTCGTGAAGCTCCAGTGGCTGGCTTCAGGCCAGCATGTAGATGTTGCGGATGGTCTCGTGGACGGTGCACTCGCCGGTCCAGCCGGCCGGGAACATGACAACCGTGGCGGCGGAGACTTCTATCACCTCGCCGTCGTCCGATCGGTAGGTCGCGCGGCCGGCAACGAAATGGCACAATTCGTCGCGCGGGATCGCCAGCCGCCAGCGGCCGGGGGTGCAGACCCAGATGCCGGATTCCGGCTGGTTGTCCGGCCCCTTGTGGACGAGCCTGCCGGTCGAGTGCGAAGCACCTTCCAGCGCGTCCGGCTGTGCGCCCCAGTCGACGAAGTCGGTGCGGGTCGAGGCTTGGCGGAGGTGTGGGGCGGAGGAGGTCATGTGGGAGCTCCGCCATGCTTGTGCTTGAGGTGCCCGCGCTCTACGGCGCCCCCCTCTGGCCTACCGGCCATCTCCCCCACTTGGGGGGAGATCAGATGTCGCGTCGGCTTTCGCCAATCATCAGCGTTGAAGAATGCGCGCGGCGAATAACGCAGCCAATCTCCCCCCAAGTGGGGGAGATGTCCGGCAGGACAGAGGGGGGCGCGAAGGAACGCCATACCCATCAGTCCGCTCACAGCAGCTTCTCCAGCAGCCCCGCCGCTTTCTCCGGGCCGTTCTGCGCCTGCATCTGCGCCGACGTCTTCGCCAGCTTGGCCTTGATTGCCGGGTCGGCAAGGCAAGCTTCAATTTTCGAGATCAGCTCGGCATCGCTCCAGTCGTAGCGCTGCATGCCGAAGCCGTGGCCGGTCTCCTCGACCCGGGTCGCGTTGTCGTGGCCATCCCAGACATAGGGCATGATGATCGCCGGCTTGCCGAAGTAGAGACACTCCGTGAACGAGTTGTTGCCGCCATGGTGGATCACCGCATCGACCTGCGGGATCACCGAGGGCTGCGGAAACCAGCTCTCGACGATGACGTTGCCGGGCACTTGTGCGTATTGGTCCTTGTAGCCGCCGACATTGACCAGCGCCCGGTAGCGCGTCTTGGCCAGCGTCGCGATGATGCGCTTCAAGAGATCGACATCGCCGGCGCCAAGGCTGCCGAACGAGACGTAGAGCAGCGGCCCGTCATTATTCTCAGCAAAGGTCGGCACGGTGTAGGGCTTCTCCTGCCGCACGCAGCCTTCCAGATACTGGAATTTTGCCGGGTCGAGCGGATGGCGGCGCTTGAACTTTGCCGCCTCGGGATAAAGCAGCAGGTTGAGGTAGGGCGAGGCCTCGAAGAACTGGCCGATCGGATACGGCGCTTCGTTGTTCGCTTTCAAAAACGCATTGAAGTCGTCATGAATCGGCTTGATGACCGCGTTGAAATGGTCGCGGTAGCGCTGATGGCAGGCGTGGTCGTTCTCGCCGCAGCCGGACAGATGCGGCGGGATGTCCTCGTCCTCGATCTCGTTTTCCGAGCAGGAGATGACGCGCACCCACGGCTTGCCATACTGCTTGATCGCCGGGAACAGGATGACGTTGTCGACGCAGATGACGTCGGGCTTGATCGTCGCAAGCACGCCGGGCAGGTCCTTCTCAGCCCATTTGGCGCTGTCGACGATCGCCGTCCAGCAGTCCTTCACGTAATTGTCGATCTGGTCGTAGGGCGATTTGCGAAAATTCGGGATGTGGCCGTTGATGAAGTCCTCCCAGAATTTTGCCATCTGCTCGGGCGGCATCGGCTCGGACAGGTTCACCGGATGCGCCTCGAAGCCGTAGCCCTTGTAGACGTCGACGAAGCCGGGGTCCGACAGGAACACCGCTCTGTGGCCGCGCGCCTCGATCGCCTGGGCGATGCCGACGGAATTGAGCGCCGGGCCGTAGGCCGCTTCCGGAAAAAACGCGATGGTCTTCTGCGCCATGAAAGTTCTCCTTCAATCAATCTGCGAAAATTCTGACGTCGGCGGCATCCCAGCCGAGCTCGACCGCATCGCCCGACGCGACCGGGCGGCGGTCGGCGGCGTCGGCGGTGACGCGCACCAGGAACGGTTTTTGTGACAGAGCGGTGCGGACATGCAGCTGCAGGTCGAGCCCGTGATAGGCGAGCGCCTCGACGATGCCGGCAACACGGTTGGCCGTCTCTGGCGGCGGGAACAGCCGGATACGCTCGGGCCGTACCGAAGCGACCGCCGCAGCGCCGGGCGAAAGTATTGCGGGAACCGTGCCTGATATCCGCGCACCATTGGCTGCCAGCACCCCGTCGGCGGCGGCTTTGCCCGGCACGAAATTCATGACGCCGATGAAGTCGGCGACGAAACGGTCGGCCGGACGCTCATAGACCGCATGCGGCGTGTCGCATTGCAGCAGCTTGCCGTCCCTCAGCACCGCCATGCGGTCGGCCATGACGAGCGATTCCTCCTGGTCATGGGTGACGATGACGAAGGTGATGCCGACTTCGTGCTGCAGGCGCTTCAGCTCCAGTTGCATGGCGCCGCGCAACTTCTTGTCGAGCGCACCGAGCGGCTCGTCGAGCAGCAGCAGACGCGGCCTCTTGACCAGCGCCCGGGCAAGCGCGACGCGCTGCTTCTGGCCGCCCGACAATTGCTCCGGCTTGCGGTCGGCGAAGGCGACGAGCTCGGTCGTCGCCAGGATGGCGTCGACGCGGGAACGGATTTCCTTCGCCGGCAGGCGTTCCATTTCAAGGCCGTAGGAAACATTGGCGCGGACGCTCATATGCGGAAACAGCGCGTAGGACTGGAACATCAGGTTGACCGGCCGCCTGTTGGGCGGGGTTTTGGCGATGTCGCGGCCGTCGAGCAGGATACGACCGTGATTGGGCGTCTCGAAGCCGGCCAGCATGCGCAGCAGCGTGGTCTTGCCGCAGCCCGAAGGTCCGAGCAAAGCGAAAAACTCGTTCTCGCGGATATCGAGCGAGATGCCGTCCACGGCCGTCACCCGGCCAAAGTTCTTCGACACCTTGTCGATCGCCAGCAGCGTGCGGGGCTCGCTCATTGGCCGATGACTCCGCGATTGAGCCGCTGCGACAGGGTCAGCGCGGTGATTGAGACCGCCATGACGATGGTCGCCAATGCATTGATCTCCGGCGTGATGCCGAAGCGGATCATCGAATAGATCTGCATCGGCAGCGTGGTCGAGGCGCGGCCGGCACCGGCCGTGAAGAACGCGATGATGAACTCGTCGACCGAAAGGGTGAAGGCGAGCAGCGCGCCGGCGACGACCGCCGGCAGGATGACCGGCAATGTCACCCGCCTGAAGGTGGTGACGGCCGAGGCGCCGAGATCGGCGGAGGCCTCGACGATCGACCAGTCGAAGCTCTTCAGCCGCGCGCGCACCACCGAGCAGACGAAGGCGAGGTTGAAGACGACATGGGCGAGGATGATGGTATGCAGGCCCAACGTGAAATCGAGCATGGAAAAGAAGCTGAGCAGCGCGACCGCCAGCACGATGTCGGGAATGATCATCGGCGCAAAGATCAGCGCCTCGAGGCCGCTTCCGTACTGCCGGCGCATTTCGACGCCGATGGCCAGCAAGGTGCCAAGCAGCGTGGCGATGGCTGTCGAGACCAGCGCCACGATCAGCGTGTTGAGGGCGGCGGAAAGGATCGCGGCGTTTCCGGCGAGCGAGGCATACCATTTCAGCGAAAAGCCCGACCAGACGGTCGGCAGCCCGCCTTGGTTGAAGGACAGCGCCACCAGCACGGCGATCGGAATGTAGAGGAAGGCAAAGACCAGCGAAAGCACGAGCCAGAGCGTGCGCCGTGTAGCGGGGGAGCGCTCAGTCATCGGCGCCTCCTTTCGCTTGGGCGATACGGCCCGCGGCGCGATCGGCGGCCAAGGCCTGCGCCGTCAGCACCAAAAGCATGATGGCGATCAGCGCCATCGCCAGCGCTGCGCCGAACGGCCAGTCATTGGCGGTCAGGAACTGGTCGTAGACAAGATTGCCGATCATCTGGAAACGACCGCCGCCGAGCAGTGCCGGCGTGACGAAATTGCCGATCGACAGCACGAAGACGAACACCGCCCCGGCGGCGATGCCCGGCACCGTCAGTGGCAGGATGACCCGGCGAAATGTGGTCATGGCCGAAGCGCCGAGATCGCGCGATGCCTCGGCGAGCTCCGGATTGAGCCGCGATAGCGGCGCGTAGCAGGCGAGGATGACGAAAGGCAGGTAATTGTAGACCAGACCGGCGATGACGGCGCCTTCGGTATAGAGCATCGACGGCGGCTCGCCGGTGTAGCCGAACCAGCGCAAGAGCTGGGTGATCAGGCCTTCGCGGTTGAGCAGAACGATCCATGCATAGGTGCGGATCAGGTAATTGGACCAGAAAGGCAAGACGGCGAAGAACAGGAACACCGGCTGCCACCGGCGCGGTGCTGCCGCGATCGCATAGGCGGCGGCATAGCCGATCACCACCGCGATCAGCGTTGCCGTGCCGGCGATGCGCGCCGAATTGAGGAAGATGCCGGCATAGAGCGGGTCGAGCACCAGCCCGAAATTCTCCAGCGTGAAGCTGTATTCGATGCCGCCATAAATGCCGCGCCGGAAGAAGGCGAGCGCCAGAACCAGCGCGCATGGCACCACCATCAAGGCAGTGAGCCAGGCCAGCGCCGGCGCCATCAGCAAGGAGGAGCGAGAGGGTCTGTAAGAGTTCATTGAGGAGTACCCCCCTCTGGCCTGGCGGCCATCTCCCCCTCAAGGGGGGAGATCGGCAGGACCACGGCCTGCGGCCAATCTCCAGCGCCTCGAATGGTTGGAATGCGGGCGGTACTGCCAATCTCCCCCCTTGAGGGGGAGATGGCCGGCAGGCCAGAGGGGGGCGTGAAGGAACGCAAGCCTGATTCCAGATGCCGAAACTACTGCGCCGCCTTGATCTCGCTGACGATCTTCGAATAGTCGCGCTGGGCGTCGCCGACGTCGCGCAACTGCTCGAACTTGACCAGCTCGGCCACAGGCATGCTCATATTTGGGAATTTGGCGAGGAAATCGGCAGGCAGGCTTTCCATAGCCGGCTTGTTCGGCACCTTGTAGTCGATGTTCTGAGCCGCCCAGGCGTGGTTCTTGGCGTCCAGCATGAAGTTGATGAACTGGAAGGCGGCGTCCTTGTTGGCCGATGCCTTCATCACCACCATAGTATCGACCCACAGGTCCGAGCCTTCCTTGGGGATGACGTACTTAATCTCTGGATTCTCGGCGATGCCATAGTTGCACCAGCCATCCCATGCCTGCACCATCAGCGCCTCGCCCGAGACCAGCTTCGAGTAGAAGGTGGTGTCGTCATAGGCGAGCAAGGTCTTCTTGGCCGAGATCAGCAGGTCCTTGACCTCGGCGAGCTTGGCCGGATCGGTCTCGTTGACCGAATAGCCCTTGGCGAGCTGCCCGGCGGCAAGCAGCCAGCGGTCGGTTGCCAGCATCGTGGTCTTGCCTTTGAGTGCATCGGACGGGGCGAGAAGATCGTTCCAGCTGGCCGGCTCCGTCTTCACCAGATCCGAGCGGTAGCAGAGGCCAGTGGTGCCCCAGGTGTAAGGCACGGAAAAATTGTTGCCGACGTCGTGCGGCAGCTTGGCCGCCTCAGGATAGAGATTGGCGAGGTTGGGCACCTTGGCGTGGTCGATCGTCTCGATCAGGCCGAGATTGTTCAGCACTTCGGCGAAGGGCGAGGAAACGAAGACCACGTCATAGCCCTTGCCGCCCGAAGCGACGAGCTTGCCCATGATCTCCTCATTGGTGGCGTGAACGACGACCTCGCCGGAAACGCCGGTCGCTGCTTTGAAGGCGGCCATGGCGTCCGGCGCCATGTAGCCGTCCCAGTTCGAAATGACAAGGTCGGCGGCGGCCGCCGGCGCCGACAGCGCCAAGGCGAGGCCCAGCGCGATCGCGGAAGTTTTTAACGAACGGCCCCGCAGGGTGGTGGCGGTCATGACAGACTCCCATTCTGGTTGATCGTCGAATTCAATAAATCGTCGGACCAGCGCTTGCGATCATGCCGCCGCTTCGATCCTGTTCCCCGGTCTTTTTTGTTGCCGATTGACGTCACAGTACTATTGCAGAAAAAAGTACGTCAATCCATAATTTGTCAAAATCGCCGCGAAATCCAGCCGATCGCGCCCGCAAGGGCAATCGGTCAAACCGCAGCGGTCGAGCCCGTTCACGAGAAACGCCATGCAAGCCGTTGCCAGACGCCCGCGCACCAATCATCTTGATCTCGCGCAGCGCATTCTCGATGTGGCCCGGCAGCGCGGCTTCGCGGCCGGCGCCCATCTTCCGGAACAGCAGATCGCCTCGCTCTGCAACGTCTCGCGGACCCCGGTGCGGGCCGCGCTGCGCCTGCTCACCGAAAAAGGCGTCGTGCGCTGGGAAGCTGAATCCGGCTATCGGTTGGCCGTCGACCTCACCAAGCAGGCGACCCTTGCCACTGACCTGCCAAGCGCCGAGGAGGACGAACTCGCGGAGATGATCCTGCGCGATCGGTCGGCGCGCCGACTGGATCAGACGGTGACCATCGGCGCGCTGATGCGGCGCTATGGCGCCGAACGAAAGACGGTACTAAAAGCGCTAAAGAAACTGACAGACGAAAATCTTCTGGATCGCGCACCGGGACAGTCGTGGCTGTTCAGGCGAGCGCCTGACGATCCGGAGGCACAAGGGGAAAGCTATGAGTTCCGCCTGATGCTGGAACCCGCCGCCATTCTGGCGCCTGGCTTTCGGCTGGACGGGACGCGGGCGGCAGTCTTGCGCCAGGGCATGGAGGCGCTGCTGGCGCTGCCCGACGCCGCATTCGATATCAGAGAGTTCCAGCGGCTGGACATCGACTTTCACGGCATGATCGCCGACGGCTCCAGCAACCGCTTCGTCACCGACGCGCTGTCGGACCATCTCAGGCTGCGCCGGCTGCCGGGGACTTATGCCGGCGTCAACGTCTTCCGGCTGAAGCAATCGCTGCGCGAGCACCTGACCATACTCGACCAGTTGGAAAGCCGGCAGTATGAGGTTGCAGCCGATCTGGTTCGCGTCCACCTGCGAATGTCCCGCAGCCAGCGACCGCAGGCGGCCAGTCGCGGCGCCCCCGCATTGTTCGGCATGATCAGCCGGCCGGATTGACGAGGACCACGAGAACAGTGACGCGCAAAGCCAGCCCGACCATCGCGTTGTTTCCCGAAGCGAGCTTCGGCGCCGCGCTCAATTGCGTCGGCATCGCGCAGGCCTTGCGCGCAAGCGGCGCGCGGCCGGTGTTCATCTGTCACGCCGGCTTTTCCGGCGTGTTCGCCGACTACGGGTTTCAGGAATACCAGCTGCCGACCGACGATCCGCTGACCGACAGCGAACGCCAGAGCTATTGGCAGGCTTTCGTGCGCCGGCATCTGCCGCATTTCAGGCTGAGCCCGATCGACCAGCTCGAAACCTACGTCGCCCCGACCTGGGAAGCGATCGTCGATACCGCGGTCAATGCCGAGGCGCCGCTGCGCCAATTGCTGACCCGGTTGAAGCCGGACGCCGTGGTGCTCGACAACGTCATCATGTTTCCGGGGCTGGCTGCCGCCGGTTGCCCATGGGTGCGCGTCGTCTCCTGCGCCGAGACCGAGCTGCCCGACGCGAATGTACCGCCCTATCTGTCCGGTCTCGCCGCCGACGACCCCAGTCGCGCGGCCTTCGAGGCGCGCTATCTGGCAGCCGTCGCTCCGGCTCATGACCGGTTCAACCGGCTTCGGACCGACGCCGGTCTTGCACCCTTGCCGAAGGGGCTTTTTCTCGAAGCTTCGCCCGATCTCAATCTGCTGCTGACCCCAGCCATCGTGCGCAGGCAGCGCGCCGAGCCGCTCGACCCGGCCCGCTTCGTCTATCTCGAAGGCTGCGTCCGTTCGGAAGGGCCGTTCGACGTGCCGGTCTTTCCACGCAATGACGGGCCGCTGGTCTATCTCAGCTTCGGCAGTCTGGGCGCGATGGATGTCGGCCTGATCGAGCGCATGCTCGCCGTGTTCGACCGGCTTCCGGCCCGCTTCATCGTCAATGTCGGCGGTCTGCGCGACAGCTATCGCGCGGTTCCGGACAATGTCTATCTCGACGCCTGGTTTCCGCAGCCGTCGGTTGTCGCGAAATCCGATCTCTTCATCCATCACGGCGGCAACAACAGCTTTTGCGAAGCGCTGCGTTTCGGCGTTCCGTCGCTGATCATGCCCTATTGCTGGGACGGGCACGACAATGCGCAACGCGCCGAGGAAACCGGCGTCGGCCGCCACCTCAGCCGCGATGGCTGGAGCGACGACGAACTGGAACAGGCTATCCTTGGCCTAATGGCCGACGGTGAGATGCGCTTTCGTCTCAAGGAGAATGCGGCCACCATGGCGCGGGCGCCGGGAACGGACGCCGCCGCCGAAGCCATTCTCGCCCTCGTAAGGACGTGACCTGATGCTCAACACCACGACAACCGATGCACCGCAAATGACCCCGACGGACGATCCGAAGCGATGGCTGGAGCAGCAGGCGATCAGGGAAGTCGAGTGCCTGGTGCCGGATGTGAACGGCGTCTTGCGCGGTAAGACCCTGCCGACGGCCAAGTTCCTGAAGTCGCTCGAAGACCGCGCGCTCTATCTGCCGAGCAGCGCCTTCCTGGTCTGCATCGACGGCCGTTATTCCGGTTCCAACGACGAGGGCTTCGGCTATCAGGACCCCGACATGCGGATGGTGCCGGATGTTGCGACGCTGTGCCTTGCGCCGGGCGCCGAAGCGGGAAAAGCCTATGTCTTCGCCGATGCGTTTCATATGGACGACCGGCCGTGGATGGCCTCGCCGCGTCATGTCTTGAGCGCCGTGCTCGATCTCTATCGCCAGCGCGGCTGGCGGGCAGTGGTGGCGCCGGAGCTCGAATTCTATCTGACCGCGCCCAATCCCGATCCGGATCGGCCGCTGATCGCGCCGGTCGGGCGCAATGGCCGCTCAGAAAGCGTGCAGCACCCCTATGACATGGCGGCGCTGGAGGAATTCGAGCCGGTGATCCGGCGGCTCTACGACTATGCCGCTGCGGCCGGGCTGCCGCTCGACACGCTGATCCACGAATCGGGCACGGCGCAGCTCGAGATCAATTTCCTGCATGGCGAGGCGCTGCCGCTGGCCGACAAGGTGCTGCTGTTCAAGCGGTTGACGCGCCAGGCCGCGCAGGAAGGTGGCATGCATGCGACCTTCATGGCCAAGCCGATCGCCGCACAAGCCGGCAGCTCCATGCATCTCCACATGTCGGTCGTCGACGAGGCCGGGAATACGCTGTTTGCCGGGCGTGACGATGCCGACACCGAGATGTTCGGGCATTTCATCGGCGGCCTGCAAAAATACATTCCCGAGGTGATGCCGCTGTTTGCGCCGAACGTAAATTCGTTCCGCCGTATCCGGCCAAACCACAGCGCGCCCGCCAACATCGAGTGGTCGCACGACAACCGCTCCTGCGGGCTGCGCGTGCCGGCCGGCGGGCGGGCCGCGCGGCGGGTGGAAAACCGGCTGCCCGGCGCCGACGCCAACCCCTATCTGGCGATGGCCGGCTCGCTGCTCTGCGGCTATCTCGGCGTCGAGGAAAAGCTGTCGCGTTCGCCCGAGGCGTCGGGCAACGCCTATCGCAGCAAGAGCACGCTGCCCAAAACCATGGAGGAGGCGCTCGACCGTTTCGCCGCCTGCAGTCCGGTTCGGGACTTGCTCGGCGAGGATTTCGTCCAGACCTATCTGCGCGTCAAGAGCGTCGAGCTCGACCTGTTCCAGAGCGTCGTCACCAGCTGGGAACGCGACCACCTGTTGCTCAAGGTCTGATGATGGGCTTCAACTCCGGCCTGGATATCGGCAGATCCTACTATGTTGCAACAGCCAATCCGGCCCCTGATCATCCGGCGCTGCAGGGCGATGTCGACGCCGATCTGGTGGTGGTCGGCGGCGGCTGCACCGGCCTGTCCGCAGCCCTTCATGCCGCCGAGCGCGGGCTGAAGGTGGTTCTCCTCGAAGGCGGCAAGATCGGCTGGGGGGCGTCGGGGCGCAATGGCGGCCAGATCATCCCCGGCCTGCGCAAGGGCGCCAGGGGCCTGGTCAAGCTTTATGGGCCCGAACGGGCGCGGGCGCTTTTCGATCTCGCCCTCAAGGCGCGCGGGCTGGTGCTCGACCTGATCGAGCGCCATGCCATCGATTGCGACCTCCGGCTCACCGGCCATCTGGCCGGTGCGGTCAACGGCTCCGACCTGCGCGATCTCGAGGAAGAGGCCGAGTGCCTTGCCAGCGTGATGGACTTTCATGACGTCGAGATGCTGTCGGCGGCGCAGGCGCGTGAAATGGTGAACACGCCCTATCACGGCGCGATGTACGAGAAGCTCGGCGGCCATATGCATCCGCTGAACTACACGCTGGGTCTTGCCCGCGCCGCGGCAGCGGCAGGCGTCACCATCCACGAGAATTCGGTGGCGCTGCGGCTGGAGCGGGAACCATCCATCCGGATTTCCACGACCAAGGGCTCGGTCCGGGCCAGGCATGTCGTGCTGGCCGGCGACGCCCTGCTCCAGGGGCTCGAACCGCGCGTCAACAGCCGCATCATGCCGGTCGGCAACTACATCATCGCCACCGAGCCGCTGGACGACACCAGCGACGTCATCCCAAGCAATGCCGCCGTTTCCGACACACGCTTCGTCGTCAACTACTACCGGCTGTCGGCGGACGGCCGCCTGCTGTTCGGCGGCGGCGAGCGCTACACGCCGTCGCCGCCCGCAGACATTGCCGGCTTCGTGCGGCCGCATATGGAAAAGACCTTTCCGCAATTGCGCGGCCGCCGCATCGATCATGCCTGGGGTGGGCTGGTCTCGGTGACGACATCGCGCCTGCCGGATGTCGGCCACTATGGCGAGGTCTATTTTGCGCATGGCTATTCCGGCAAGGGCGTGGTCCTGTCGACGCTGTCGGGAAAGCTGCTTGCCGAGGCGATCACCGGCGATGCGTCGCGGCTCGATCTGTTTTCGACGCTGAGGCCAATGCCGTTTCCCGGCGGTACCGCCCTGCGCGGCCCGCTCTATGTGCTCGGCATGCTCTGGTACGCCATGCGCGATCGCATCAAGCATTGAGCAAGCGATCCACTGCCGCCGTGGTTTTGCGACGGAGGGCAGCCGGCTGCAGCTTCCCGACAAATTTGACCATGTGGACAAAGGTCGGACGCCGATCCATAGTTCCCTCGCCTAACAATTCAAAGAAACAGCCGGCTCGACATGGCGCCAATCAGAGGGGCATGCAATGGAAAACGGAAAGAGCAAAATCCAATCAAAACGCGAAGGGCTTTCGCGACGCGATTTGCTGGAACTCGGCGCGCTCGGCCTGGCGGCGGCCATGCTGACGGGCCAGGTCTTGGCGCAGGACAAGAAGCTCAAGGTGGCGGCGATCTTCGCCACGCCGACCGAGGAGCCATGGGTCCACCAGATCCATGTCGCCCTGCAGAGGGCCGAAAAGGAACTCGGCATCGAGTACAAATGGTCGGAGAAGGTGCAGACGGCCGATTTCAGCCGTGTGATGCGCGAATATGCGCAAGGCGGCTATGAGCTGGTGCTGGGCGACGCGTTCGCTGCCGAACGCGAATCCCGCCGCACCGCCAAGCAATTTCCGAAGGTCGCCTTCCTGTTCGGCTCCGGCGCCGGGCCGGCCGAGCCGAATTTCGCTGTCTTCGACAATTGGATCCACGAGCCCGCCTATCTCTCCGGCCTGATCGCGGGAAAGATGTCGAAATCAGGCATGATCGGCGCCGTCGCGGCGATGGGCATTCCGGAAGTGAACCGGCTGGTCAATGCCTTCTTTGCCGGCGCCCGCGAGGTCAATCCTGACATCAAGAGGAAGGTCGCTTTCATCGGCTCTTTCTTCGACCCGCCAAAGGCCAAGGAAGCGGCTATCGCCCAGATCGACGCCGGCGTCGACGTGATCTATGCCGAACGTTTCGGCGTCATCGAAGCGGCGGTCGAGAGGAAGATCCTCGCCATCTCCAACATGTCCGACCAGTCCAACCTCGGCCCGGACACGGTGATCACCGGCCCGGTCTGGGACATGTATCCGACGGTCGAGCATGCCATCAAACTGGTCAAGGCCGGCGTCTTCACCGCGCAGGATTACGGCGATTTCTCGCGCATGGCCAAGGGCGGCTCCTTTCTGGCGCCCTATCACAAATTCGACAAGACGCTGCCCGCCGACGTCAAGGAGCTGGTCGAGAAGAAAAAGGCCGAAATCCTCGACGGCAATTTCCGTGTCGTCGTCGACGAGAACACGCCGGTTTCGGATTGAGCGACCTACCCCTCCCCCTTGAGGGGGAGGGTGGCCCGAAGGGCCGGGTGGGGTCCGCTGTGACGCGCTCCATCCTTGTCGGTCTAAAATTCGAGGCAGTTGAGGTGACCCCTCCCACCTCGCTTCGCTCGGCACCCTCCCCTCAAGGGGGAGGGGTATCCGCGCCATTTCCCACCAGGAGCACTCTTGTCAACGCCCGCCCCTCTCATCGAAATGCGCGGCATCTCCAAGGGCTTCGGCGCCGTCATGGCGAACGAAGGCGTCGATCTTAGCGTCGCACAAGGCGAGATTCTCGGGCTGCTCGGTGAAAATGGCGCCGGCAAGACGACGCTGATGAACGTGCTGTTCGGCGCCTATGCGCCCGACGCCGGCGAGATCCTGGTTCAGGGCCGGCCGGTGACGATCAACAGCTCGGCCGATGCGCTCGCCGCCGGTATCGGCATGGTGCACCAGCATTTCCATCTGGCGCCGCGGCTTTCGGTGCTGGAAAACCTGCTGATCGGCATTCCCGGCAAATCGGGCCGGATCGACCGCGCCGGCGGGCTGGCGCGACTGGCGGAGATCGGCCGCCAGCATGGGCTCACGCTCGATCCGAATCGTCCCGTCTCGGCGCTTTCGATCGGCGAGCAGCAACGGCTCGAAATCGTCAAGGCGCTGTTTCGCGGTGCAAGGCTGCTGATCCTCGACGAGCCGACGGCGGTGCTGGCGCCGACAGAGGTCGACGGGCTGTTTTCGGCGCTGCGGTCGATGGCGGCCCAGGGTCTCGGCATCATCTTCATCTCGCACAAGCTTAACGAGGTCAGGGCGTTGACCCATCGCTGCGTGGTGCTGCGGCACGGCCGCGTGACCGGGCGCGTCGACGCACCTGCCAGCACCACCTCATCGGAGATGGCGCGGCTGATGTGCGGCCACGAGATCGTTCCGCCGGCCAGGGGACCGTCGACACCGGGTGCCGCGGTGCTGACCCTGGACGCCATCTCGACGTCGCGCCATTCCGGCATGGCGCTGCGCGACGTGTCGATCTCTGTGCGTGCCGGCGAGATCCTTGGCATTGCCGGTGTCTCGGGCAATGGCCAACGAGCGCTTGCCGAGGTGATCTCCGGCGTGACCGCGCCCGATGCCGGCCGGATGACGATAGCCGGCAAAGCTGTCTCGCGGTTCTCGTCGCGCGAGGTGCAGGCGCTCGGTCTCGGGCGCATCCCGGAAGACCGCATGACGACCGGCCTCGTCACCAATCTGCCGCTGGCGGATTCGATGGTGCTGCCGCGCATCGGCACGGCGGCGTTCAGCCGCAACGGCCTGCTCAGGCCAGATGCGATCCGCGCCTTCGCCGAGGCGCAGATCAAGGCCTATGACATACGCTGCCCCGGGCCGATGACGCGGGCCGGAGCGCTTTCCGGCGGCAATCTGCAAAAGGCGCTGCTGGCGCGCGAGCTCGCCTTCGATCCAAAGGTGCTGATCGTGTCGCAGCCGACGCGCGGCCTCGACATTGGCGCGGCGCGCTTCATCCACGAAAAGTTCCTCGACATGCGCGCCAGGGGCTGCGGCATCGTCGTCATCGGCGAAGATCTCGAAGAGCTGCTGATGCTCTGCGACCGTATTGCGGTGATGTATGAGGGGCGCATTGTCGGCACGCTGGACAGCGCCGACGCCACGATCGCGCGGCTCGGACTGATGATGACCGGGGCGGAGGGCCATAGTTGATGTTCCGCCTCGAAGCCCGCACCTCAACGCCCGCCTGGTTCAACCTGGCTCTGCCGTTGCTGGCTATCGGCGCGACATTGGTGCTGTGCAGCGGCCTCATCGCGCTGGCCGGTGCCGGGGTGATCGACGCCTATGGCGTGATGTTCTCGGCGTCGCTGGGCGACAGCTACGCCATCACCGAAACGCTGGTGCGCGCAACACCGATGATCCTCACCGGCCTTGCCGTGGCGGTCGCCTTCCGCGCCAAATTCTGGAACATCGGCGCCGAGGGGCAGTTGCTTGCCGGTGCGGTGGCGAGCTGCGCCGTCGGCGCCATTCCGATGCCGGGGCCGCTTGCCATGCTGCTGATGGCGCTCGCCGGCGCCGCCGCCGGCGCTGCGGTCGCCCTGGTCCCGGCGACGCTGCGGGTGAAATTCAAAGTCGATGATGTCGTCAGCTCACTGCTGCTCAACTCGGTCATCTTCTACGCCCTGATGGCGCTGATCGAAGGCCCGTGGAAAGACAGCTTTAGCGGCTACCCGATCTCGCCGCCGATCGAGGATTCAGCCAATTTTCCGGTGCTGCTCGAAGGCACGCGGCTGCATCTCGGCGTCGTGGCGGCGTTCCTGGCCGCGCCGGTCATCTGGTTCCTGATTGCGCGCACGACGCTCGGCTTCAGGATCAGGGTCATCGGCGAAAATCCCGAGGCCGCGCGCTATGGCGGCATCCATGTCGAGCGGGTGCTGATCTCGACGGCGCTGCTGTCCGGCGCCCTCGCCGGGCTTGCCGGCGTCAGCGAGGTCGGCGGCGTGCATTTCCAGGTGATGAGCGACATCTCGCCGGGCTATGGCTATTCCGGCATCGTCGTCGCCATGTTGGCGAGGCTCAATCCGCTCGGCGTGATGCCGGCAGCGCTGTTCCTCGCCGCCGTCATGACCGGCGCCGAGGCGATGTCGCGGGCCACCGGCGTTCCGGCCTTCCTTAGCGACGTCATCCAGGGCACCGCGCTGCTCGCCATGCTGGTGGCGCTGCTGTTCACGGCCTATCGCATCCGCCGCGTCGGAGCCGCACGATGAGCGTCGTGCTCGAACAGATTTTTCAGGTCGGTTTCCTGGCCGCGATCATCCGCATCGCAACGCCTTTGGCTTTTGCGACACTGGGCGAGATGTTCTCCGAGCGGGCCGGCGTGCTCAATCTCGGCATCGAAGGCATCATGCTGTTGTCGGCGATGACCGGCTTCACCGCGACCAGCCTCAGCGGCAGCCTGTGGCTCGGCGTGCTTGCGGCGGTGCTGACCGGTGCGCTGATGGGTGCCGTGCATGCGCTGTTCACGGTGGCTCTCGGCCTCAGCCAGCATGTCTGCGGCATCGGTGTGACGCTGTTCTCGTCGGGCCTGGCCTATTTCCTTTACCGGCTGATCTTCGGCCAGCAATCGGTGCCGCCCAGCATCAAGAGTTTCGAAACGCTGCCGATCCCTGTTCTCTCCGACATCCCGGTGGTCGGACCGGCGGTGTTCAACCAGTTTTCGCTGGTCTACATGGCGATGGCAGCCGTTCCGCTCGCCGCCTTCGTGCTCTACCGCACACCATGGGGCCTGTCGGTGCGCATGGTCGGCGAAAATCCGCGCGCCGCCGACTCGGCCGGCGTCGGCGTCATCGCGACGCGCTTCCAGGCGGTGATCCTTGGCGGTGCCCTGATGGGGCTGGCCGGGGCTTTCCTGTCGATGGTGCAGTTCAACGCCTTCACCTTCGGACTTGTTTCGGGGCGTGGCTGGGTGGCGATCGCGCTGGTCGTCTTCGGCCGCTGGGATCCCTGGCGCTCGGCAGGGGCTGCCCTGCTGTTCGCCTTCGTCGATGCCCTGCAACTGCGCATGCAGGCGAGCGGGCTCGGCCATATCCCCTATGAGGCGTTCCTGATGCTGCCCTTCATCTTCACCATCGTCGCCATGGCGGTGATGTCGCGCAACGCGGTCGCGCCTTCGGCGTTGCTCAAGCCGTTTCGCCGCGAAGAACGGTAACGGCGCTCCGCCTTTCACACCGCGGTAAAGCCGTTGTCGACGAACAGATGGGCGCCGTTGACGAAGCTGGATTCGTCGCTGGCCAGGAACAGGGCTGCCTTCGCCACCTCTTCCGGCTCGCCGATCCGCCCTTGCTGCGCGGCCATTGCTGCGTCGGAGACATCGACACCGAGCTTGCCGAGGTCGGCGACTTCGCGCAGGCCATGCGGTGTCCTGATGAAGCCGGGGCAGACCGCATTGCAGCGGATGTTGCGGTCGCGGAACTCGACCGCGATGGCGCGCGCGAACATGTGGCAGGCGCCCTTGGTGGTGTCGTAAAGCACCTCCATCGGCGTCGCCGCCACCGCCGAGATCGACGAGGTGCAGACGATGGAACCACCGCCGGCGGCGATCATGCCGGGCAGCACGGCGCGCGTCATCAGGAACATCGAGCGCACGTTGACGGCATGCAGCCAGTCCCACTCCTGCAGCGTGGTCTCCAAGAAGGGTTTGATGACAATGGTGCCGGCATGATTGAACAACGTGGTGACCGGGCCGAATTGTTCCTTCACGCCCTTAACTGCGGCCTCGACCTGCGCCTCGTCCGATACGTCGGCTACCCAGTGCTCGGCGACATGGCCGCGTTCCCTGATTCCTGCAGCGGTGGCGGCGGCCGCCTCGCCGTTGCGGTCGATGATCGCCACCTTGGCGCCTTCCGCCGCGAAAAGCTCCGAGGCCGCACTGCCCATTCCCGTTGCGCCGCCTGAGACGATGGCGATCTTGCCAGCCAGCCTTGTGCCCATGGGTTGCTCCCTGCGCTACTTTGTTGTGAGGTCGTGGCCTCCGATCGAGCAGCAATGCTATTCCTTATGGATCGGCTGGCCAAGCCGTGCCTTGCCGACGACCGGGCGTAAGCAGATCTCGCGTTCCCCAGCCGATGGCGGTCGCCTGAGTCACCAGGACGAGACCGAGGAGGAGCAGCACCTCCAAATTCAGGCGTTGAGCGCCTCCAGCACACGCGCCGGCAGGAACGGATAGTGCCGCAGCCGCACGCCGCCGGTGAGCCGCGCCACCGCGTTGGCAATCGCGGGACCGATCGGCGGCAGGCCGACCTGACCGATGCCCCCGATCGGATTCTCGGGCGTTGGAATCACGGTGACCTTGATATCGGGCGCCTCGGACATGCGTATCACCCGATAGGTGTCGAAGTTCGATTCCTGCACCTCGCCATTGACGATGTTGATCTGCTCGAGCAACGCATGGCTGGCACCGCCTGTGATCCCGGTAATCATCAGCGCTTCGATGTTGCGCGGCTGTACCGCTGTCCCCGGATCGACAGCGCACCACACGGTGTGCACGCGGATCTCGCCGGTCTCCCGGTCAAGCGAAACCTCGGCGATCTCAGCGCAGTGGGAGCCAAAGGCATCGGAATAGGCGACGCCCAGCGCCCGCCCGTCGCGTTGGCGGTCCCATTCCGCCATCTGGGCGACGGTCTCGATGACCTTGCGCGCCCGCGGCTGGTCCTTCAGGAGCTCCAGCCGAAGCGCCACAGGATCGACCCCCTTGGCGGTCGCTATTTCGTCGATGACACATTCGATGCCGAACCTGGTGTAGCCAACCCCGACCCCGAACCAGAAGCCTATATCCAGGCCGTTATCCCTACGGATATATTCGATCAGATGCGCAGGGACGGCATAGTTGAATTGCGCGCCCTCGGTCACCACACTGTCGTGGCCGCCTTCGCTCACGAACAGTTGAGGCATCGTGCGGGCAAAAATGGAATCCGCCACGATCCGGTGCCGCCAGCCGATAATGTTGCCGTCGCCGTCGAGCCCGACCTGCACATGTTGTGCCTCGAGCGGCCGGTACTTGCCATGCTGGACGTCGTCTTCGCGGCTCCAGATGACCTTGACCGGTCGGCCCTGCACCGCCTTGGCCAGCGACACTGCATCGATGATGAAGTCGGCCTCGGCTTTGCGGCCAAAGCCGCCACCGAGCAGGGTGGTGTTCACCTCGACCTTGTCAGGGGTGGTGCCGGCCACCTCCGCGGCAAAGCCCTGGGTGCCTGTTGGGCCTTGCGTCGGAGCCCACACTTCAACCGTATCGCCGGTCACCAGCGCCGTGGCGTTCATCGGCTCCATGGTCGCATGGTGAACATGGTCGCTCATGTAATCGACCGCGATGACCGTTGCGGCCTTTGAGATCGCGGCCTCTGCGTCGCCTTGCGTGGCAGCGCCGACGCCAGTTTGGGCGAGGTCGCGGCCAATGCGGCGATACTCTTCCAACAGCCGATCGCTGGTGTAACTGCGGATCCGCGACGACGTGGTCCACACAATTTTGAGCAGATCCTTGGCCCGCTTCGTCGCCTCGACCGTTTCGCCGATGATGCCGACGCCGTAGGGAAGCGGAACGATGTGACTGATGCCCGGCACGGCCCTGGCTTCGGCATCGTCGATGGTTTCCGGCTGCTCGCCCTGAACGGGCGCCCGCAGCACCGCTCCGTACAGCATGTCCGGAAGCTGCACGTCGATGCCGAAGATCGCGGTGCCATCGACCTTCGAGGGTATGTCGACACGCGGTATCGTCAGATTTCCGATGTAGCGCCACTGATCGCTCGGCTTCAGATCGGCATCGGTCGCCTGCGGCAGCGGATCCGGAAGCGTGCCGCCCGCGGCGACCTCGCCGTAGTCGAGCGAGCGGCCCGACTGCGCGTGCACGACCCGGTTGGGCTCCGTGGTGAGTTCGCTCACCGGAACGTTCAGCATGGCGGCAGCACTCGCCAGGATGATCTTGCGGGTCTGGGCGCCGACCAGGCGCAGCATATTGTAGTAGCCCCGCGTGGATTCGCTGCCGCCGGTGAGCTGTACGCCGTAAAAGCCAGGGTTGCCGTATTTCTCCGCGTCAGACGGAGCCTGGACGACGCGAACCTTGTCCCAATCGGCGTCCATGTCCTCGGCGATGAGCAGCGGCAGCGTCGTCATGATACCCTGCCCCATCTCGGATGCGGGTGACATGATGGTCACGGTGCCGTCGGCCGCGATGGTCAGCCAGGCGTTCGGCCGGTAACTGCCCTCGACCATCGGCGCAATGCTGGCGCCCGAGGCATCCTGGAGCAGGCCGCCGAACGCAACCGCGATGCCGGTGACGCCGACGGTGATGAGGAAGCTGCGCCGCGAGAGCGCTCTGGTATGAAGCTGCAATGTCTCGGTCATGGCTCAGGCCTCCCGTGCGGCGCGTTGAATGGCGCTGATGATTCGCACATAGGTCCCGCAGCGGCAGATGTTGCCGTCCATGTGTTCGACGATCTGCTCGCGGGTGGGGTTGGGGTTGCTCTTGAGGAGCGCCGCCGCCTGCATGATCTGCCCGGACTGGCAATAGCCGCATTGCGGCACCTGCTCGGTAATCCAGGCCTGCTGCAGCGGATGGCCGGCGTCCGGCGACAGGCCTTCGATCGTTGTCACCTCCATTCCGGCCACGTCCTGAAGCAGGGTTATGCAGGAGCGCGTCGGCTCGCCGTCGACGTGAACGGTGCAGGCGCCACATTGCGCGATGCCGCAGCCGAATTTGGTGCCGGTGAGTTTCAGATGCTCCCGTATCACCCATAGAAGTGGGGTATCTGGCTCGGCGGCGAGATCCACCGCCCGTCCATTGATCGTGAACGCTGTCATGACTCTTGTTCCCTTATCTGGCGCAATCATCTGGTATCATGCCGTGATGATGGCGGCTTTATCCGCGTTATCCATAGAACTTTCCTGTGTTATCCACGGCGGTAACATCTACATCTTTCAATAATACTGATTATTACTCCAGAAACTGCCACATTGGCGGAGACGTTGTTATTAAATAACCAATTGAGAAAATCCGGTCTATGCTGTAAAGTCCGTATTATCTTCGCAATCGTCCGGAACGCCCATGGATCCGCTCTCAGATGTCCTGTCGCTGCTGAAGCCACGCAGTTATGTGTCCGCCGGCTTCGACGCAGGAGGAAACTGGTCGATCCAGTTCTCCGACCAGCATGAGCGCATCAAATGCTACGCTGTGGTTTCAGGCGGGTGCTGGCTTTCCGTGGAAGGCGTTGCCGACGCGGTGCGCCTGGAGAGGGGGGACTGCTTCGTGCTGCCGAGCGGGCGGCCTTTCCGCCTCGCAAGCGACATGACTTTGACCCCTGTCGAAGTCAGCACGATTTTTCCTCCCGCGCGCGCTGGCGGCGTCGTGACGTATAATGGCGGCGGTGATTTCTTTCTTGTCGGTAGCCGCTTCGCTGTCAGCGGCAATCATGCCGGCATCCTGTTGGGGATGCTGCCGCCCATCGTGCATATCCGGAAAGAGACCGATCAGGCGGCGCTGCGCTGGTCGGTGGAGCGGATGATGCAAGAACTGCATGAGCCGCAGCCGGGCGGTTTTCTGGTCGCGCAACACCTCGCCCATATGATGCTGGTCCAGGCCTTGCGCCTGCATCTGGCGGAAGGGCTGGGAGGTGGCGTTGGATGGTTCTTCGCCCTGGCGGACAGACAGATGGCTGCTGCGATCAACGCCATGCACGACGATCCGGCGCATCGCTGGACGTTGCAGGAGCTAGCGGAGCGTGCCGGCATGTCGCGATCGACCTTTGCCCTGAAATTCAAGGAGATGGTTGGGACGTCACCGATAGAGTATCTGACGAACTGGCGAATGCTGCTGGCGGGGGACAGGCTGGCGAATTCCAGCGAGCCAATTTCCATTATCGCCCTGTCGCTCGGCTACGAGTCTGAAAGCGCCTTCAGCACGGCCTTCAAGAGGGTCATGGACTGTACACCACGGCAATATGGCCGTGGCCGGAACCCCGCTTCCCCTTCAGCGTTCAACACGCGCCCACAGGATACGGCCGCTGCGCGCTGGTTGAAAGCCGGTTGATCAAAGCACGAGCCGAAGGGAATTCTTAGCCGCCGCTTAGCGCCCGCACCACATTCGGCAGCGCCGGCAGCGTCAACAAAACCGTGCCGGCAAGCCAGATTGACGAGACGACTATGCTTCTGGGGTGCGCCGACCAGCGCTCATAGAGCGCGGCCGGCACGCCGGCGAGCATGATGGTCACCGTCGACAGGATCAGCGCACTTGCCATGTAAACGATCTGGCTTAAAGGCGGCGCCCAGCCCGGATACCAGATCGGATAGAGCAGGAAGACCATCAGCACCCATGGCGAAAAGATACCGTTGACGATGGCGACCGCCATGACCGGCACAAGAGCGTTTCTGTCCATTGCCTCAACCCCCTTGTGAAGCCATCGGAGCAATGCCGAAATTGATCAGCAAGACGAGATAGCCGATGCGCAAGGCCATGAGCCAGAGCACGCTGAAGACGATCACCACCGGCTGGGTCAGGATCGATGGCGTGATGGTCCGCACGATCCGCAGGAACGGGTCCGTGACCGACTTGAAGAAGCGCCAGATGTAGTTGTCCCAGCTTTCGGGCACGAAGAGGCCGAGCAGGAGACGCCCCATCAGCGTGTACATCACCGCGGCAAGAATGAAATTCGGTATGTGGAAATACCAGTAGGCCCAGAAATCATTCATGTGGATTTTCCAAGGAGCGGCGCCGCCGCGTTATGCCAGCGGCGTCCCGGAAATGAAAGCGGGGTCCGTCGCCGGACCCCGCCTCGAGCGCCGATCGCTATACGAGATCAGGCGATCTTTTCTTCCATCATCTGCTTGCCGCGCGGCACACGGATTTCCTCGATGAAATCCTGCATAGCCTGGGACGGCGCCCTGGTGAGAAGGCTGACGATGATCATCACGGCGAAGCCCACCGGCAGTCCGAAAGTCGCCGACGAGATGTTCTTCACCCCCCACCACAGTTCCATGTTCGGCGTAGCCTTGTCGAAATCGGCGCCGTACTGGGTCATCACCAGATAGAACAGGGTGATGCCGAAGCCTGCGATCATGCCGGCGACAGCGCCCGCCGAGTTGGCGCGCTTCCACCAGACGCCGAGCACCAGCGCCGGGAACAGCCCGCCGGCGGCAAGCGAGAACGCCCATGACACCATCGACAGGATGTCGGACGGCTTGGTTGACGCGACGTAGGCGGCCAGCACCGCCACCAGAACCAGCAAGATGCGGGACACGATCAGGCGCCGCGACGTCGGCGCATTCTGGTCGATCATCTTGTAGTAGATGTCGTGGCTGAGCGCGTTGGCGATGGCCAGCAGCAGGCCGTCCGCCGTCGATAGCGCGGCGGCAAGGCCGCCGGCGGCGACGAGGCCCGAGATGACGTAGGGCATGCCGGCCATTTCCGGCGTGGCCAGCACGATCATGTCGGCGTTGAGGTTGATGTCGGCAAACGAAAGTGCCGTCACGCCCTTTTCGGCGCAGGCAGCGACGATCGCCGCAGTGTCTGTCGCCGCCTTGCCGCAGATCTGCACGAGCGTATTGTCGGCTGCGGCCCAGCGCATCATCCATCCGGCTTTCTCGCCGATGTTTTCAGGCGTCAGGCCCGACGCCACCAGGTCGAGCATCGTCCACTTGGCGAACGCCGCATAGGCAGGCGCCGTGAAGTAGAGGATGAAGATGAACAGTAGCGACCAGGCCACCGAGACACGCGCTTCACGCACCGACGGGGTGGTAAAGTAGCGCATCAGGACATGCGGCAGTGACGCCGTTCCGACCATCAGGCAGAGGATGAGCAGGAAGAAGTTCTTGGCATCGTAGCCGCCATGCGCGAATGGCGTGATGTGATGCAAGGTGATGCCCTGAGCCGTCTCAAGCGCGGTGATGTTCGCCAGCGCCTGGCCCTGCATCAATTGCGGGATAGGAATGCCGGTTTTCACCGTCGACATCCAGATGGCGGGGATCAGGTAGGCGATGATCAGCACGATGTACTGGGCGACCTGCGTCCAGGTGACGGCGCGCATGCCGCCGAGCATCGAGCAGACGAGAATGCCGGCGAGGCCGACATAGACCGCTACGTTGAAATCGATGCCAAGGAAGCGCGCCGAGATCAGCCCGGTGCCGAAAATCTGCGCGACTACATAGGTAAACGAGCAGGAGAACAGAACGATCACGCCGATGAAGCGGGCAAGATTGCCGCCGTAGCGCGCCGACAGGAAGTCGGGAACCGTGTAGGCGCCGAACTTGCGCAGATAGGGCGCAACGAGGATGGCCACGAGCACGTAGCCGCCGGTCCAGCCGAGCACGAAGCCGAGACCATCATAGCCGAGCAGATAGAGCGAGCCGGCCATGCCGATGAAGGAAGCCGCCGACATCCAGTCGGCGCCGGTCGCCATGCCGTTGTAGAGCGCCGGTACGCGACGCCCGGCGACGTAGTATTCGCCGACGTGCATGGTGCGGCTCAGGACGCCGATCACCGCGTAGATGACAATGGTAAAGCCCATGAACAGGTAGCCGATTACAACATTTTCGACGCCCATGGCGCTCAAGACAGCCATCAGAATGATGAAGGCTATGAAGCCGCCGGTGTAGATGCCGTAGATGCGGCCGAGATTGGAGGTGAAGTCGCCTCCGCCTGCGGTGGTAGATGTCGTATTAGCCATTGACGTTCCCCCGATCAATCTTCATGGACGCCATGCTCTTCGTCGATCGCGTTCTGGCGCCGTGCGAACCAGAACAGCATGACGACGAAGGCGATGAGCGAACCCTGAGCGGCCATGTAGAAGCCGAGCGGAAAACCAAAAATGACGATGCTGTTGAGTTGCTCCACGAACATGTGGATGACGTAACCGAAGAACACCCACAGGCCCAGCATGACGAACATGAGGCTCTTGGTCTTGTTCCAATAACTTACGCGGTCTGGCGTCGCCATAGCTTGAACCCTCCCTTGGTTGGCAGCTTGCGAACCGTCTCGACCGCAAGGCGCCGTTTAAAGCTTGCCTCTTCCGCTGACGCGGAAGCCCTCCGGCACATGTTGCGGCCAGGTATAGAATCAGCCGACCGTAACTTTGTAGGAGTAACACTTCTTGTCGCGTCTGTTCATACGACTTTAGAATCGGTGAGAGGACTGGAGAATCGCCAAGAGGACTGGCGGTGCGGCGTGGCGGAGGTTACACGGTCAACATCGGTTGGGAACAAAACCGAAGGGAGAGCGCCATGGGCCTGCTGAACGACCTGTTGCCCGAGTTCCTGCGCAAGCCGCAGCCGATCGTCAGCGTCGACGAACTGGCTGACTTCATGGATTCGCGCGCCGCCTTCCTGGCCCAGAAAAGCATCGTCGAGTTCTGCCGGGTCAGGGCAGGGGTCTACTGGCAGAAGCTGTTCAGCGAGAAGGAGTTCCAGGCGGCGCTCAACCATTCACGCTGGCGCGCCTACCCTGCGTGCTACGCCATGATGGCGGAAATGGTGGAGGGTGCGCTGCGCGAACCCGCCGGCTTGCGCCAGCGAGGCCTGCCAGCGGCGCTGGAAAAAGTCGCTTTGGCAAGCTTCTCCAAATATGCCGTTCCGGAGGGCTCGCCCACCACTTTCTGGGAGGACGCCGCCGAACTCACACGTCAGCGCCTCGCCGCCACCCAGATCGGCCCGCCGCGCCCGGTGCGCGAGATCCCCGAGCCGCTGGCGCGAACGGTTTTCGAGATGGTCCCGATCCACCCCAATCTGCTGACCAACGATTACGACTATATCTTCAACTTCCTGAGAATGAATCTGCTGCGCGCGCATGAGGATTTCCTGGTGCAGGCCGACCGCAGCGCCCTCGTCGACCAACTGCTTGGCGCCGCGCGCAGCTGAGTTTACTGTCCGAGCGTCGCCGGCGATGTGAACATCAGGTCCCGCACCAGGTCGGGTGCCGACTGAAGGCGCTTGATGAGGCTCTTGAGCTGCGCCTGCTGCTCGCGCGCCAGGGCATTGATCTCGACGCGGTTGGATACCGGTATACCGGCGTAGATGTCACGCGTCTGCTGAGCGAGCAGCAGGCCGACCAGCATGGCGTGGCCGGCCAGCATCGCCTTCATGTCGGGCTCGCCGCCAATATCCAGCGCGATCAGTTGCTCGAGCCGGGCACGCGTGCTCCGCTCGCGGATGCCGTGGCGAATTGCAAGCGTGCGTGCGGTTGCGACGATTGCAAAGAGACCATGCTTCTTGATGTCCAGCCGGCCATTTTCAAGCTGAAAGCCGCCAAAGACCGTAAAGGGATTGCCGGTCGTCATCTGCTCGCCGAGCAGCTTCGCGAACACCGGCTCGGCGTGGGCACGGTCATACGCATATTCGATGAACTGCGCGGCCAGCGTGGTGTCGCCATGCACCGGTCGAAGGTCGTAGACGATATCGACGTTGAGCAGGTCCTGAGGCCGCAGGCGGCGAACCCAATCCTCGACGCGCCGCTTCCAGGTGCCGAGGCTTCCGCGGAATGCGGCATTCGCGGCCATTACACCGCCTTTGCAATACGGCACGCCTGAGATGTCGAGCATGTCGGCGAGCCTGGCGCCGAGATTCTTGAACCAGCTGTCTTCGGGCCCATCCGGCTCGCCATCTGCAAAGACGATGGCGTTGTCCTGGTCGGGGGCCATCAGGCTTTCGCCACGGCCGCCTGAGCCGAGCACGAGCACGGCGTAGGCGCAGGGCGGCGGGCCGTGACCTTCGATCTGCATCTGCTGTTCGGCAAGCACCGCGGCGCGGCGGGTAAGCGAGCAAAGTTCGTCGCTGATGATTTCCGCCACCACGCGCGGGTCGATTGCTTCGCCGAGGAGCGATCGTACCACGCCCGCCAGCATCGACCAGCTGGCCGCCAGTTCGGCGGCGTCCCTGGCATGTTCGATCGTGTCGTCGAGATCGATGGCAGCGGCGGCGCGAAGCCTCAGCAGGTCGCGCGCCGAAAGCACGCCGACCAGCATGCCGTCGTCGTCGCGGACGGCGAGGTGGCGGACTTTCAGCCGATCCATGCGGCCGATCGCCCGATACGCAAAAGCGGCGGCGCGGATGCTTATCAGCGGTCGCGTTGCAAGGTTCCGACCGGCATGTCAAAAGCCCGCTCGGCGTCTGACGATATGCGGCGCAGCAGGTCACGCTCGGTAACGATGCCATACGCCTCGATCGCTTGATCCGGCGTTCCGCACTCGGACACGAGGACCGAGCTGATCTTGCGCTTGACCATGAGGTCGATGACCTGCCTTGTCGGTTCGGTCGACTTCACCACCACTGGCGGGCTGCTCATCAGGCTGCCGACGCGGTGGCGATAGGCATAGGGATCAACCGGCTGAAACGCCGGAGCCTGGGGTCGCGACACCGGCTCGGCCCAGCCGGCGCGATGGCCGGCTTCGAGAGCGTCCGAAAGGGCAAGGCAGGCGACCTCGGCCTCTCCAAGTGTTCGGATGTTGCGCTTGCGCAACTCCGGAATCAGAGTGGCAAAGATGTCTCCGGCCGCAATCGCATCGCCCAGAGCCGAATGGCGGCCTTCTATCCCCAGGCGAAGCCATCCGGCGATCGTTTCCAGTGAATAGTCTGCCAGATTGGGATTCGCTATTGTTGCAAGAAGCCGGACGCACAGCGCCCGAGGCTTTTTCCAGGGCAAACGGGCGCGTCGGCATTCGCGCTCCAATACCGCCAGGTCGAAGCCGATCGAGTGGCCGACGAGGATGCGGTCGCCGACGAACTCCTGGAATTGCGCCCATGCATCCGGGAAGCTGCCGGCTCCGTCAACATCGGCATCGGTGATGCCGTGGACGAGCGAAGCCTCGGACGGGATTGCTTCACTGGGATCGATGAGCAGATCGAGTTGAGTTTCCCGGACGACCTTGCCATGCGCGATACCGATCGCGCCAATCTGGACCACGCGTGCTTTGGTGGCGTCGGGCCCGGTTGTTTCGGTGTCGACGGCGACAGCCGCAATTGCTATCAGCAGTGTGGCGCCGCTCGCCGGCTTCAATTTCGTCTCCTTCGGCATGGCCGATAGCCTTCCTCTGCCGGATGTCTTGCCGAGACAGCTGTCTGAGACAGCGCTTGTCGATGCCGGAAAGGTTCGATCCGGCTTGCCATGCAAACATAGAGCGCGCCGGCGGGCCGCGTCGATGGCCGTATTTCAGGCTGTTGCGTTCGCAAAGTTGCGCGGGGAGTTGCGCGCCTGCACGACGATGCTGAATCCCCAGAGGTATACCCGTCCTGGCGGCACATTCGCCTTAAAGTGATTTGATACGGTCGCAGCGCTCGCACATTGTCGGCGAGTTTGTTGCCGAGGCGCCGATGGACGAGATCAGGCGGGTTGCTGTGGGGTGCATTGGGCGCGCCGTCATGTTCGGCTCGCTTGCCATCGGCTGCGTCATGGTTGGCTTCTCCTTTAACCCGGTGTCTGCATTTCGCTCCGGCGCGTTCCTCACGCTGACCATGGTTCTGGCGCTGATGTGGAAAGCCACGACCGCAGCCGGCAAGAATCCCAAGCACACGGAAGTCTGGCTCTACCTCGACGAGAAATCGCGCCCAGCCGATGCCTCGGCGCGACGGGTGTTCGGCACCATCATGGGCGACGTTTATAAACTCTACGCCCGGATCGCGCTCGGCGTGGCGGTTGGGTTCTTCCTGGTGTCGATCGTGCTGATGCTGTTCGGTCTGGAAGCTTACAGGCCGCCCGCCAAATAAGCGGCCGCTGGCCCATTCCCGCCCCTCCGCCCGCATGAGCCAGGCGTTTTGGCATCGGGCCGATCGGCCTCGGAAGTGCCGCGCTAAGCAGCAAACAAACCAAATTGTGATCCGGTTTGAGAAAAAAATTCCAAGGATCGCTGGAAAATAGCACTCGACAAAGTCTACTGATTTTATAGATTAACCGCCGAGACGGAGGTCGACATGTCCTATTTCCAGAACGCCCGGACTGCCCGCAAAGGCCAAGCACTCGGTTCTGAGCAGACTTGGCGGCCGGCCTATGCGGGAGCCTTTGCCTATCTCGTCTTTGCCCTTGCGTTCGTGTTCACCGGGGCAGTCGTTCTGGGTCTTATTCCCTGATCATTGAGCCAGCGAGTCATCGGGTCCTGACTTACAGGGATAGTGATCTGCCGTTTCGCAATATCGGAGTTGAATGAACCGCATGCCGGTGCGCTTTCGCGCGCCCCTTGCCCCAACGTGATGGAGGAGATGGCAATGCCGATCGAGTTCACGCATGTTCCCGGTAAAACTCACCCGGCCGACCCAACCGCGCCGTTTTTCTACGATTTCGCGGAAACCGCGACAAGGCTGTCGCTGATCGAGGACATCGGTTTCCAGAAAATCGTCGTCGACGATCCGGCCGGGCTGCTGACCAATATGGATATTGCCGCCCGGGCGCTGGACCGCACGTCTTCGCTCGAGATCGTTCTCACGCATTGGGCTGGTGTGATCGAGCCGACGGTGGCGGCTCGGCAATTGGCGGCCCTCGACGCGAAAAGCGGCGGTCGGCTGTCGCTCAGGATGCTCAGCGAGCCGCTGAACGACGACGATGCCGAAACGCGTCCGGTCGGTCATGCGGTCGTCTGGCAGCGCGTCGATGAATATCTGGTGCTGCTGAAACGGTTGTGGTCGAACGACAGGCCGTTCGACCATGAAGGCGCCTTCTACAGCGTCAGCGGCGGCTATGTGCCGCGCAAGGGGCCGCTTAGCGCCGGCGTGAGCGTCCGCATGGGCGGAAGGTCCGGAACGGCGCTCAGGGTCGCCGGGCGGCATGCCGATGTCTTCGAGCTGACGCCGGGTTCGCTCGACGAGATCCGGCAACTGATGGAGCGGGTGCGCAATGCCGCCGCCGAACACGGCCGGGCCGGCAAGCTGCGCTTCGCGCTTCCCGTCCGGATCCGTTCGGCCGGCAACGCTTCCTGCCGGAAGGCGGTCGAAATTGCTGGGCCGCCGGCGCAGAACGCGGTGTCGCTACTCCCTTATGCGGCCTTGGGTATAGAGGAGTTCATGATCGTCGGTATCGACAGGCCAGGCGAGATCGCAATGGCGGGCCGTGAAACGATCGCGCTGCTGCGCCACACTCTGGCCCGCCGCGAGGCCGATGTCCCTCAGCCCGGCGCGTTTCCGTCTCGCGTGACAGGGGAAGTGCGCGCCGGCTGAGAGCGCTCGTCATTTCAAGACCCGTTCGACAATAGCGCCGAAGATTTGCGGGTCGAATGCCGGCAGGATGAGAGGCTCGACGAAGCCATCGCGCCGGGCCGTGAGCACATATTGCATCATGGCCTCGTTATCGGGCATTTCGAAAACCTGGACGAAGTCATAGGCGCCGAGCGTGGCATAGAAGGCGATGGATCTGCCGCCGAGTGCTGCAACCCGCTCCTCGCTGATTTTCCGGCGCTCCGGGCTGCCGGCCAGCTCGGCCAGGCCCTTGTCCGTCAATCGCATCAGGGAGATGTAAAGCCGGCTGGTCGTGGTTGCGGCCGGCGTGTCGGCAGTCTCATGAGGTGGCATTTCAGTGCGCCTCGCCGGAGAGTTGCGACATCGCCGCGATGACGGCGCCTGAGTCGGTCAGCGCGCCGAAGATGCCGTTCTCGACCGTTACCATGTGGAGCGCGGCCTCATGCGCCCTCTGGTCGCCGCTGGCGCAGGCGTCGGAGATCGTCAGGCACTGGAAATTTCGGTCGCAGGCTTCGCGCAAGGTCGTGTGCACGCAGACATCCGTCGTGCATCCCGAGAACAGGAGATGCGTGATGCCTTGGGCGCGCAGCACATGCTCGAAATCCGTGTAGGTGAAGGCACCGTTGCAGGTCTTGTCGACGATGATGTCCTGTGGCGCGACGTCGATCTCCGGAACGATCTGGAAGCCGGGGCTCGAACGCAGGAGGATGTCGGTTCCCTCGAGGCCGGCCCGCTTGCGACGCCATTTCTCGTAGGGCGTCATGTCGGCCATATCGCCCCGATAACCCTGCCGTGTATGGATAATGGTGAGCCCGGCGGCACGTGCGGCCGCGATCAGGCGGTTCACCGTCGGCAGGATGGCCCGCAGCGGGCTTGGATCGTAGCCCTGCCTGGCGAAATAGCCTGTCGTCGACAGGAAGTCCTCCTGCAGGTCGATGACGATGAGCGCGGTGTTTCCAGGCACCAGCCTGCCATCATAGGGGAAATCGAAAGGTGTCGCCTTGATCATGGGTGGCTCTCTTCGTTGGGCAGAACGCCGATGGCGGAGGGATCTATCCGGCAGTCGACGACCTGTCCGGCCGCGACTGCTACTTCCGAACGCAGCGTCGCAACCATCTCTTCGCCGGTCGCCGTCCTGAGCAGGATGCGCTCGAGCGCGCCGACAAAGGAGTTCTCGACGACCGTCGCGCGAAAGCCGATTTCGTCGCCCGTCGCCTGCCCGATGCGGATGTCCTCGGGGCGCACCCACACGGTCAAGCTGTCGCCGGGCCGCTCGCGGCGGCCCTTGACGTAGGTAGAGCCAAAGCGCGTGCCGAACGCTTCGACCATCGTCTCGTCATCGTCGGCACGCTGGCCGGACAGGAAATTGTTCTCGCCGAGAAAACCGGCGACGAAGCGCGTCGACGGTTTCTTGTAGAGGCCGCGCGGTGGTCCGATTTCGATGATCCGGCCGTGGTTGAACACCGCGATGCGGTCGGACATCGCAATCGCCTCCTCCTGGTCATGGGTGACGTAGACGAATGTCACCCCGGTTTCGCGATGCAGCCGCCTCAGCTCCTTCTGCATCGTTTCGCGCAGCATGCGGTCGAGGGCCGAAAGCGGCTCGTCGAGAAGCAGGATGCGCGGCCCGAAGGCGAGCGCTCGGGCGATGGCGACGCGCTGCTGCTGGCCGCCGGACAATTCGCGCGGCTTGCGCTCGGCCAGATTGTCGAGGCCGACGAGCGACAGCATCTCGGCCACCCGCGCGGCGATCCTCGCCTTCTCCCATTTGCGGACGCGCAGCGAGAAGGCGATGTTGTTGGCGACGCTCAGATGCGGGAACAGCGCATAACCCTGGAAGACGAAGCCGAAATTGCGGTCCTCCGGATCGACATGGGTGATGTCCTTGCCGTCGAGGCGGATCGTGCCCTTGCTCGGCGTGGTGAAGCCGGCCAGCGACATCAGCAAGGTGGTCTTGCCGGACCCCGAGGGTCCGAGCAAGGTGACGAACTCTCCCGCCTCGACCGAGAGGTTGATCCCGGTCAAGGCAGTGACCTTGTCATAGGTCTTCGCCAGATCGTCGATAACCAGCAATGCCATATCAGTTTCGGGCCATGTCAGGTCAGGACCATGTCAGATCGGGTCCCTGATCAGCGGCGCCGTCGAGCAATGCAGGCCGCCGCCGCCAAGCTCGACCGTCTCGTAATTGCAGGTCAGCACGGTGATCCCCGCGGCATCGAGCCTGTCGGCCAGGCGCTTCGAGCGGCTGCCATGCATGATCACGCGTCCGGGCGCGACGGCCAGACAGTTGAGCGACATGGCGCTGTCTTCGGGAGGCAGTTCGATCATCTTGATGCCGCGCTTCTCCAGATATTCGATGAACGGGTAGGGCAGTTCATTGACATTGACGATCGCCGTCTCGACGTCGACCATAATGAAAGCGCCGTCGATGTGAATACGGTATCCCGGCATCGGTACCTTGATCAGCGTCACGCCTAGGCCGGCGAGAATGCTTTCGACCTGCCGCACCCCTTCCGGGTTGCAGGCGATCGAGACCGTGCAGACGGCGGTCTTGGCATCGATGAAGGCAAAGCCGCCGCCTTCGAAGACGGCCGTGCCGTGGATGGTGCCGAGGATCGGGCATCCGGCCTTGGCCAGCGCCCGGGTCACCGGCAGTTCCTCGCCACGGCGCACCCGCCGCGCCAGACGGGTAACGATGGCGCCGCCCGGTATGCCGATGACGCTGTCGCGCGTGTAAATCTGCTTCATCGCCCCGGGAGCGGCCTTGTCGACGAGAATGACGTCGACGCCTTCCGACCGCAGCAGGTTGGTGAATTCATCATGGGCGCGCTGCATGGCGGGCAGGTCGGGCATCGTCCGGCCCATCCAGTACCAGCCCTTTTCCGGATCGCCGAAACCGCCGACCTCAGGCATCGGCTTGTTCTCGACGACGGACAATTCGTCGTCGGGCCGGTGCATCAGGACGGCGCGCAGACGGCCGACATCGTTCGAGCAGCCCCAATGGCGGCCCCATACCGGGATCTGTTCCTCAGCCGTGTCGAAGCCCGGTTCCGGAACGGAGCCGAAGATGCTGAAGAACTTGTTCTCCCTGTACTCGTTGTCGCTCATCGCGGTGCTCATGGATTTTCCTTTCCTTTCGATTGGTCCCGACACTCGGGGTGTTGAAGTCTTTATCTTGATGCTTGTCGTCATCCCAAAACCGCTGCGCACTTTTGGGCGACATGCATTAGAGTTTCTGTTGCCGTTGCCGGCGTTCGATCAGCGCGCGTGCTACCAGCGCCACAACAGTGACGACGAGCAGGACGGTGGCGATTGCCGCCAGCGCCGGATCGACCGCATCCTGGATGCTTGTCCAGATGCGGCGCGGCAGCGTGACGACAGCGCGTCCGGTGATGAAAAGCGTCACCGTGATCTCGTCCCAGGAGGCGACGAAGGCCAGCAGCGCGCCGGCGGCAACGCCCGGAACGATGTTCGGCAAGATCACCTTGCCGAAGACCGTCATCGGCCTGGCGCCGAGGCTCCTGGCCGCCTGCACCAGCCTCTGGTCGAGATTGGACAGCGACGCTCCGATCGCCAGCACGGTCAGCGGCAAGGCCAGCACGACATGCACCAGGACGACGCCGGTGTAGCTGTCGAGCAGCGACAAGCGGGCCCACAGCTTGACCATGCCGACAGCGTAGATGATCGGCGGAACGATCATCGGCGACAACAGGAGTATGCGCATGAAGGACGGCCACCAGCCGCCCGCCGCCCAGGCGCCGACGGCGAAGGCGACGCCGAGCGCCGTCGCGATCGCGGCGCAGGCGAGTGCGATGCCGGCGCTGGTCAGCATGCTGGGCAGCCAGCCCTTGCTCCAGTCGGCCAGTGCGGCGAAATGCTCCATCGAGATGCCATCCTGCGGCAGGGACAAATAATCGCGGTCGGTGAGCGCGACCGGTATCACCACCAGGATCGGAACGAACAGGAAGCCGAGCAGGCACCAGGCCACAAAGCGCGGCAGGCCGACCTCGATGATGCGCCGGAGCCTCATTGCTGCGGCCTCGCAACGAAAGCGGCGCGCAGTGCCGGGCTGCGCATGGCGGCAAAGACTATGATGCCAACCACGAGAAGCAGCATCGTCGACAGCGATGTCGCCAGATCCCAGCGCGAGGTGCTCGATATCTGCACCGAGATGTATTCGGCGATCATCAAGGTTTTGCCGGCGCCGAGCAGAGCAGGCGTGACCAGGAAGCCGAGCGAGAAGACGAAGACGAACAAAGTCGCCAGCGCGATGCCGGGCAGGCTGAGCGGCAGCCAGACGCGCCAGAAGATCGTGGCTGGGCGCGCGCCCAGCGAGCGCGCCGCCTGCATGATGCGGCGGTCGATGTCGGACAGGTTGGCATAGAGCAGCAGGATGGCGAACGGCATCATGTAATGCACCATGCCGATGGTGACGCCGAGCAGATTGTAGACAAGGTCGAGCGGCGTCGAGATGACGCCGGCCTCCATCAAGGCGCTGTTGAGGACGCCGCGGCGGCGCAGGATGGTGATCCAGGAAAACGCCCTGACCAGTACCGATATCCAGAACGGCACCAGCACCAGGAAGAGCGAGATGCGGCGCCAGCCGGCCGACATATGGATGATGGCGAAGGCGACGATGTAGCTCGCCAGCACGGTCAGCACCGTCGTCATCACAGACACTTTGAGCGTCGTCATGACGACGCGGCCGACCGCCGCGTTGGCGAACAGGCTCTGGTAGTTGGCGAAGCCGAGCTTCGGCTCGGTCAGGCTCAACGCCAGAACCTGCAGGATCGGCGCCGCATAGAGCCCGATCGCCACCAGGCTGGCGGGAACCGTCAGCAACAGAGCTGTTGTCTTGAAATTTCGCATCGGATTCGGGCCGCCGCCGCTTTGCTGGCGGCAGCCCTTCCCTGTGTCGGCTCGTCTCCGTCAGCTCGAGATGAAATCCAGATATTTGTTCTGGAGCTCGGTCTCATGTTCCGCGTAATAGGTGGGATTGAGCATGATCTGCGAGGCAGCGTTCTCCTTTGTCGTCGGGTTCACCAACGCGTCTGCCGGCGTGATCAAAGCCAGGGTCTTGGGGTTGGAAGGCCCATTGCCCATCAGTTGCAGCAGCACAAGCTGGCCGGCCGGATCGAGCGTCGAATTGATGAATTCGAACACTTTCTTGCCGGCTGGATTGCCCTTGGGAACCGACCAGGCGCTTGCCGAGAGGATGTTCTGCTCCCAGATCCACTTGAACTTGTCGGGCGTCTCCTTGTTGAGCAGGTTGGCGCGGGTGTGCCAGATATTGCCCATCACGACTTCGCCTTCGCGGAACAATTGCTGGGTCTGCGCGCCGCCCTCCCAGAAGATGATGTCGGCGAGCATCGGCTTGAGCTTCTTGAACGCCCGGTCGACATCGAGCGGATAGAGGTCGGCGGGCGCGACGCCGTCCGCCATGAGGACGAATTCGAGCTGGCCCTGGATCCATTTGCACATGGTGCGCTTGCCCGGGAATTTCGCCGTGTCGAAGAAGTCGGCCCAACCGGTCGGCGCGACCCCCTTGGTGGCCTCGGCGTCATAGGCGAGCACGTTCGAATAGACATAGTTCGAGACGCCGAACTCGCCGGCGAAATTCTCCGGCACCTGCGACTTGTCGACGATCGTGTAGTCGATCTTCTCGACCAGATTGCCCTTGCCCAGCGTCAGCGAGTCGATCATGCCGCCGTCGGTGGCGTCCCAGATGACCTTGCCGGACTCGACCATGGCCCGGATGGTGCCGACCGCAGGCCCCGCCCCATCGATCACCACCTTCATGCCGCTCTTTTTGGTGAAGGGGTCGCCATAGGCCTTGGCGAAGGCATCCACCGCGGCACCGCCCCAGTTGCAGACGACGATTTCGGAGGCGTCGGCCAAGGCAGCGCCGGGCTTGAACGCGGCCGCAAGTCCGAGGCCGCTGAGCGCAAAGAGGAAAGAGCGGCGATCGATCTCACCGCGGTTGAACTTCTCCAGCGCGATCTGCGCCGCGTCTTGTGCAAAATGCGAGATTGTCATTTTCATGCTCCCATTGTTGATGTCGATGACAGGCTTTCGCGGAGTTGATCCGTCTTTCTCAAGGTTACGCTCTTATCGGCGTTCGGTTTTCTGATGAGGCGTTTCCAGCCGGTTCCCACTGTCTTGTGCGCGGCGCGGCCACGGAGTGGCGCACGACAAGCTTCACCGCGACCGGCGCTGCGTCCGGAATCTCGGCGCCGTTGATGTGGTCGATCAGCAAGCCGACCGCCCGGCGCCCGAATTCCTCGGCGGACTGGTGGATGGCCGTCAGCGGCGGATCGAGAAGATCGACATTGCGGATGTCGTCGAAACCGACCAGCGACAGATCGGCCGGCACGGTGATGCCGAGCCTGCGGCATCCTTGCAAAATCCCCAGCGCCAGCATGTCGGCGGAGGCGAAGATGGCGGTCGGCGGATTGTCGAGGGTGGCGAACTGCAGGATGGCGCGCAGGCCTGACTGTTCGTCGTAGTCGCCGAAGAAGACGTGATCGGGATTCATCCTCAGGCCGCTACGTCCAAGACTGTCCTTGAAGGCCCCGAACCGTTCCTTGCTGCTGAGCAGCGCCGGCGGACCGCCGACGAAGGCGATCGCCTCGTGCCCGTGCGCCAGAAGATGGTCGGTGGCAAGCTGGGCGCCGAGACGGTTATCGGCAAACAGGCGCGGTGCCACGGCGCCCGGAACGTCCTCGTCGACCAGGACGACATTGCTGCAGGCATTGATCTTCTCGACCAGCGCGCCATCGTCCGGATGGTTGGTCATCAGCAGGATGCCGTCCACCTGCGCGTCGTCGATGCGTGACAGGAAGGCCAGTTCCTTGGCCGCGATGTTGCGGCTGTTGAACATCACCAGGCTGTAGCCGAGACGGCTCGCTTCCTCTTCCGCCGAACTCGCGATGGCGGCGAAAAATGGGTAGGAGATGTCGGAAACGATCAGGCCGATGGTTTCGCTGCGGCCCTTGCTCAGCCGTCGCGCAATAGCGTTCGGGCGATACTCCAGCTTCGCCACGGCCGCCCTGATGCGCTCGCTGGTTTCCGCAGGCAGCTTGATACGGCCGTTCAGGTGACGTGACACGGTGGTGACCGAGACGCCGGCCGCGTGCGCCACATTCCTGATCGTCGATGCAGCGGGCTTTTTCATCGGCGGCTCGGCCACATTCCTTCAGCAGCGCAAACGTCAGCGGCCCTCACACGAAGATCCGCCTGGCAAGGCGACAATCCCATTCGACGTCGGGGGCGACAAGTCCGTCGTTTGTCACACCGACTTTCCCAACAGCCGAGAGTTCAGCACGGGAAACTAAGTTTGTAAACCGCTTTACTAAACCGGTTTCGTGAATTGCGTTCTGACTTCCGGATCACGGCGTGGCCGCTGCCAAGCAGCACAGGCAGCGACATCGCCGCGATCAGCAGGTTTCGGCGCGCAGTCATTTCATCTCGAATTCTTCCGCGACCAAACAGCACCATCCCGGCACGCTCCACTTTCTTCGAATTTCGACGCAAATCCGGCGCGTCACGACATTGTTGACTCAAAAAGTCATCTTCATTGTTGACAAGTATGTCATGTTTCATAGTCAACCGGACAGCGGCACCTAAAACCGGATTGCCGAACCGACTATGGAAATGCGCGCGCGAAGCCAAAGAGAGGCCAGATCGTGGCGTCGGCGACGAATTGATGGCGCTGAAGGACGGCAGGCTGCTGACGCGCGGCACGCCGGACCAGATCATGCAGGGCGACGTGCTCAAAGGGAGTTTCGGTGTCGAGATGGGCGTGTTTGCGCACCCCGTCACCGGCCAGCCCATCGGCTATGTGCAATGAGGCCACTGTGAGAATAAGGAAGAAGCCCTTGTCCAGACATGGTTTGTTCGCGGCGTTGCTCGCATCCGTCGTCCTGTCGGCCGGCGGCGCAGCCGCCCAGGAGCAACCGGGCGCAGCCGCCCAGGAGCAACCGGGCGCGACCCCGGCGATCGAGGCGCCGGCGCCAGTGCCTGGGCAGGCTGCGCCGGACGCGGCCGTGCCACCGGCGACGCAGCCAGCTGTGACCACGCCCACCGAGACCACGCCTACCGAGACTGGCCCTTCGACGGCAACCTCCCTCACCCTGCCGCACGATCTGTCGCCATGGGGCATGTTCATCGCAGCCGACGCCGTCGTGAAAGCGGTGATGATCGGGCTGGCTTTTGCGTCCTTCGTCACCTGGACGATATGGCTGGCCAAATCACTTGAGATCCTTGGCGGCAAGCTGCGCGCCCGCCGCGCCGCACAGGCGATCGGCAATGCCGCGACGCTGAACCAGGCCGGGCGCGCGCTTGGCCACAATAGCGGTCCTGGCGCCCTGCTGGTGCGGGCAGCCGAAGAAGAGACCGCACTTTCGGCCGGCTCGCTCGAGCATGTGTCCGGCGACGGGCTGAAGGAGCGGGTGACGTCGCGCCTGTCGCGCATCGAGGCGGCGGCGGCGCGGCGCATGTCGCGCGGCACCGGCGTCTTGGCGACGATCGGCTCGACCGCGCCCTTCGTCGGCCTGTTCGGCACGGTCTGGGGTATCATGAACGCCTTCATCGGCATCTCGCAGGCGCAGACCACCAATCTCGCCGTCGTTGCCCCGGGCATTGCGGAAGCCTTGCTGGCCACCGCGATGGGCCTCGTCGCGGCGGTCCCGGCGGTGGTCATCTACAACATCTTCGCTCGATCGATAGCCGGCTACAGGCAGATCCTCGCCGACGCGTCGGCAGGGGTCGAGCGGCTGGTCAGCCGGGATCTGGATTTCCGCACCGTCGCGCCGGCAAAGCAGATGGCCGCGGAATGAACACGGAGCGACGCCATGGCGGCTAGAATTCGAGAGCACATCGACGGCGATCTCGAGGAAAACCACGAGATCAACGTCACGCCGTTCATCGACGTGATCCTGGTCCTGCTGATCATCTTCATGGTCGCGGCGCCTCTGGCGACGGTGGATGTCAATGTCGACCTGCCGGGCTCGACCGCAACGCCTGCGCCTCGACCGGAGACGCCGCTGTTTCTGACGCTGAAGAACGATCTCAGCCTGGCGATCGGCAACGACAGCGTGCCGCGCGCAGCCTTCGCCGGCGCGCTGGTCGGCAGGACAAAAGGCGACAGGCAGACGCGCATCTTCCTGCGCGCCGACAAGGCGGTCGGCTATGGCGAACTGATGGAGGTGATGAACCTTTTGCGCGGCGCCGGCTATCTGAAGATCGCGCTGGTCGGCCTTGAGGCGGCGCCCGGCGATGCCGCGGTACCGCAAGTCGGGACGGGCCAATAATGTCGCCGTCGGCCGCCCTGCCGATGGCCGATCAGCGGCGCTTCGGCGCGCGCGAGATCGCCTGGTGGGCGGGCGCGGCTGCGCTGGTCCTGGTGGCGCATGCCGCGATCGGCTATGCGATGCAGAGCTGGCGCCCGGCCGAGCCCGATGGCGGGCCGCCGCAGGCGCAGGTGATCGAGCTGTCGCCGATGGCGCTCACGCCGGCCGAGCCGGCCCCGGTATCGAATGAGATCGCGCCCGATCAGCCGGATCCGGCCGAGGAGCCGGTAGCCGAAACGGAGCCTCCGCCCGAACCGCCCGTCGAGCAGGCAGAGCCGGTCACCGAGCCGTCGGAAGTCGCTCCGGTCGACACAGTCGAGCCGACCCCGCCGACCCTGGCGGAACGGGTCGACCAGCCGCCGCTCAAGGAAGTCGTGCCCGAAATTGCCGAGGCCGAGATCGACCGGCCGGCGCTGCTCAAGGCATTTCGCGCCTATCTGCAGGCCAACGATCTTGAAGCCGACTGGGAAAGCGTCAGCCGCGCCGAAACGCCATGCTGGTCAATGCGCTGTCGATGATGGCGCCCTACGGGCCGGCCGAGAAACAGGCGCTGCTCGAAGCGGCGGACCTGAAGACACGCGCCGAAAGGCTGATCGCCATCACCGAAATGGCGCTGGCACGCGAGAACGAGGATTTCGGCTCGAGTTTGCAGTAGGTGGGTGGAAAACAGAAGCCAATTGCGGAAGTCGGCGCCGCCCCTCATCGCCTTGCCGGGCGCTTCTCCCCGTATAGGGACGGGGAGAAGGGGCTGTCGGCAGCCTTGGCGGGCATTCTGCAACGCGGGTGATTGGCGAAACCATCGATGAGAGTGTCCCTCTCCCCGTCACTATACGTGGAGAGGATGCCGGCAGGCAGGTGAGGGGCAGCGTCGAGGCACGAAGACTGAGGACGAACGAGAGGACTGACAAAAATGGTGGATGGGCGTGATGGAAAGAAGGCCAATGTCGACCCCAAGCTGCTGGAATTACTGGCCTGCCCGCTGACCAGGGGTCCGCTTGCCTGGGATCCGGAGCGCAGCGAGCTCATCTCGAGGGTCGCACGGCTTGCCTATCCGGTGCGTGACGGCATCCCGATCATGCTGCCTTCGGAAGCACGCTCGCTCCCCTTCGACGACGGATTGCCGCCGCCGCGGTTGGGCGGGCCGTCTTGAAGCGTGGTGATCCTTCGCGCCCCCCTCTGTCCTGCCGGACATCTCCCCCACAAGGAGGGAGATTGGCCTTCATCACTGATTTCGCCAACCGCCAACCTTGCAAAATGGACGCTATCCGCGAAGCTGCCGATCTCCCCCCAAGTGGGGAAGATGTCCGGCAGGACAGAGGGGGGCGCGAAGGATCGCTACAGAGCGCTTATATTCTGAGCCGCTGCATTCTTCGACTAAGGGCGCCGTCCACATAGGGATCCCAGGGTCTTCGCGACGTCGCTTCGCTCCTGCTCCGCGCTGGATGACGAAGCCGTGGTGGTTCGGAAAATATATCTGCAATCCGGACGCGGTTGCCAGCCTTTTGCCTCCGTCATCCGTCTGTCACATGTCGGCCATATACATCCATAATTCCGGATTCCAGGATATATGGATAAGAACACCGCCCTTCTCGCATTGGCAGCGCTTGGCCAGGACACCAGGCTCGAAGTGTTTCGCCTGCTGGTGCGGGCGGGCGCAGACGGTGTGCCTGCCGGCGAGATCGCCGCGCGCCTCGGTGCAGTGCAGAACACCATGTCGGCGCATCTGAAGGTCCTCGACCATGCCGGCCTGGTCCGCGCTGAGCGTGACGGCCGGACGATCCGCTACGTCGCCGACATGACCGGTTTTCGCGATCTGCTTGCCTATCTCATGGAGGATTGCTGCAACGGCGCGCCAGAACTCTGTCAGCCGGTCATTCAGGCCGTGACTTGCAACTGCTAGAAGGGAGGACCACCCCATGAATGACCCGTACAACGTGCTTTTCCTCTGCACCGGCAATTCGGCGCGGTCGATCCTTGCCGAAGCGATCTTGAACCGTGGCGGCGCCGGCAAGTTCAGGGCCTATTCGGCCGGATCGCACCCGAAGGGAGAGGTCCATCCCTACGCGCTCCAGCTGTTGAAAACCCTCAACCACGACACGTCCTTCGCCCGCTCAAAAGACTGGCAGGAATTCGCGGCTGCCGGCGCCCCGGAGATGAATTTCGTTTTCACCGTCTGCGACAACGCGGCCAATGAATCCTGCCCGGTCTGGCCGGGACAGCCGATGACCGCACATTGGGGCGTGCCCGACCCGGCCGCCGTGGACGGCACGGACGCCGAAAAGCATCTGGCCTTTGCCGAAGCCTATCGCATGCTCAACAACCGGATCTCGATCTTCGTCAGCCTGCCGATGAACACCATCGACAAGCTCGCGCTACAGAAACGGCTGGATGAAATCGGCCGCGATCTGCCGAAGGCCGGCTAACCTCATGGCGGCTGACCTGTCCCGTCGCATCGTCGCGGAAGCGTTCGGCACGGCAATGCTGGTCGCGACGGTCGTCGGGTCCGGCATCATGGCGGATCGTCTGACGGATGATGTCGCTGTTTCCCTGCTTGGCAACACGCTGCCGACTGGAGCGATCCTGGTGGTGCTGATCACCATACTCGGGCCGATTTCCGGGGCACATTTCAATCCGGCGGTGACGCTGGTCTTCGCGCTCAGGCGCGAAATCGATGCGACCGCGGCGTTGGCCTATGTCATCGCCCAGATTGTCGGCGGCGTCGCCGGGACGTTGCTGGCGCACGCCATGTTCGAACTGCCTCTTCTACAGATCTCCCAAACCGTGCGGACCGGAAACGGACAATGGATTGCGGAGTTGGTGGCCGCCTTCGGTCTGGTCTTTACCATTCTGGCCGGACTTCGCTTCCGTTCGGATGCGATTCCCTGGCTGGTCGGCCTCTACATCACCGCGGCCTACTGGTTCACGGCCTCGACCTCGTTTGCCAATCCGGCGGTCGCCATTGCGCGGGCGGTTTCCAACACATTCGCGGGCATCCGGCCGATAGACCTGCCGGGGTTTGTCGTCGCTGAACTCCTGGGTGCGCTGCTTGCCATGGCCTTGGCAGGCTGGCTGCTCACCGAGCCTAAACCAATCAGACAGATGAGGGCCGCGAAATGACCATCACCATCACAACCCCGACTGCGGCACCTCGCGCAACACACTCGCCATCATCCGGCAGTCCGGCGAAGAGCCTGATGTGACCGAATATCTGAAAAACCCGCCGTCGCGCGAACGGCTGGTCGAGTTGATCAAGGCGATGGGGATGACGCCGCGCCAATTGCTGCGCGAGAAGGGTACGCCTTACGCCGAGCTCAATCTCGGCGACCCCAAATGGACCGACTACGAGATCGTCGATTTCATGCTGGCGCATCCGATCCTGATGAACCGGCCGATCGTGGTGACGCCGATTGGCACCATGCTTGCTCGGCCGTCCGAAGCGGTTCTCGACATCCTGCCCAATCCGGAAATCGGTCCGCTCACCAAGGAAGACGGCGAAGTCGTCATCGATGCATCGGGGCGACGCATCGTCTGACGGCAATCTGGTATTTCTAGAATCTTGGAAATAGTGCTTGACGGCATACGCCGGCGAAAGCTACCTTATTTGCCATGAAACTCGAACAAGCAGCAAAGCAGCTCGAGGCGCTCGGCAATCCGACGCGGCTCAAGCTCTATCGCACGCTGGTGAGGGCAGGTGATGCCGGGCGACCGGTCGGTTATCTGCAGGAGGCCCTCGGCATCGCTGCGTCGACGCTGTCGCATCATCTGCACCGGCTTATCCTGACCGGCCTGGTCACCCAGGAACGCCAGGCAACGACGCTGATCTGCCGTGCGAATTACCCTGTCATGAACGATCTCCTCGGCTTTCTTGCCGATGAATGTTGTGCCGATGCCGCATGCGGCCCGGCTGTCGGCGAGACGGCTGCGTAACTCTTTTTTGACTGGTATTTCCATAGTCCCAGAAAAATAGAAGGTGTGCCATGGTTTTTGAAAAAGATCTCCCGGTCGCCATCATCGGCGGCGGACCTGTCGGCCTGGCAGCTGCCGCCCAACTTGTCAGCCGCGGCCTTTCGGTCAAGGTCTACGAGGTCGGATCGGCGGTCGCCTCGAACCTTCTGGATTGGGGTCACGTCCGGGTTTTCACGCCATGGCGCTATTGCGTCGATGCGGTCGCCCGAGAACTTCTCGAGAGCCATGGCTGGCAAATGCCGGAGCCCGAGGCGTTCCCCACCGCCGATGAGATCGTCGACCACTATCTCGCGCCGCTGGCAAAGCTTTCCGAACTGGCGCCGTCGATCGAGACCAATGCCCGTGTTGTCGCCATTTCCCGCTGGGGAGCCGACAAGGTTCTGAGCAAGGCGCGGGAGACGCGGCCGTTCATGCTTCTGGTCGAAACGGCGAAAGGCACGCGCCGGGACAGCGCCCGTGCCGTGATCGATGCATCCGGCACCTGGCAGACGCCGAACCCGCTCGGCGCGGGCGGCTTGCCGGCCGCAGGTGAGATGGAATTTGGCGATCGCATCGCCTACGGCATCCCAAATGTTCTCGGCCGCGACCGTCATCTCTATGCAGGCCGCACGACATTGGTGGTCGGCGCCGGCCATTCCGCCGCCAACGCCTTGCTGGAACTGGCGGAGCTTGCGCAAACCGAGCCGGGCACCTCGGCACTATGGGTGACGCGCAGCACCGACCTTGTCCGCATCTACGGCGGCGGGGATGCCGACGCCCTGCCGGTGCGCGGCGAGCTTGGCTCCGATGTTCGGCAGCTCGCCGAGAGCGGCCGTGTGCGGTTGGTGACCGGCTTTGCCATTGTTGCCATTCGCGAGGTCGACGGCCGGCTCGTGGTCGAAGGCCAGGCAATGGATGGGTTGCGCACGCTCGGACCCGTCGACAGGATCATCGCCGCGACGGGGCAGCGCCCCGATCTCACCTTGACACGCGAGCTTCGGCTGGACCTCGATCCGTGGCTCGAAGGCGTCAAGGCGCTCGGGCCGCTCATCGATCCCAACGAGCACTCCTGCGGCGATGTCCCGCCGCATGGTCATCGCGAGCTCAGCCACCCCGAGCCCGATTTCTACACGGTCGGCGTCAAAAGCTATGGCCGGGCGCCGACGTTTTTGCTGCTGACCGGCTATGAGCAGGTCCGTTCGGTCGCCGCGGCGCTCGCCGGCGACATGGCTGCCGCCGATGCCGTGCAGCTGGTGTTGCCCAAAACCGGCGTCTGCACGGTGCCGGTATCACTTTCAGGCGCGTCGTCACAGGGTTGCTGCGGCGGACCGGCGCCGGCTGCTGTAGACGCCTGTTGCGTCGACGACGCCAAGGCAAAGGCGAGCGGCAAGTCGGGCTGCGGCTGCGGCAGCACGCAAGCGATCGCAGCGATGCGCAGCGACGATCTCGAGATCGCCGCTCAATGAGCGACCGGAAAATCCCGGCTGCCGCACTCTGGGCGTTGGGGCTGACGCAGATCATCGGCTACGGCACGCTCTATTACAGTTTTAGCATCCTGGTGCCGTCCATCGCGCTTGAGCTCGCCTGGCCGGAACAATGGGTTTTCGGCGCCCTGTCGGCGTCGCTGCTGGTCGGTGGCCTGTTTGCACCCACAGCCGGGCGCTGGGCCGATCGTTTCGGCGCCGGCCGGGTGATGACCTTTGGCTCGGCTGCGGCCGCGGCAGCGCTTGTCGCTTGCGCGATAGCCCCCGGCCGGGTGAGCTTCGTTTTGGCGCTGATGGCGATGGAGCTGGCGTCCGCCTTCGTGCTCTACAGCGCCGCTTTCGTCGCGATCGTCCAGATCGGCGGCGCGAGGGCGCAGCGCAGCATCACCCATCTGACGCTGATCGCCGGCTTCGCCTCCACCCTGTTCTGGCCGCTGACGGCGGCACTGCACGAATACCTGAGCTGGCGCGAGGTCTATCTGGTCTTTGCCGTCATCAATGTCGCTGTCTGCCTTCCCATCCATGCCTGGCTGGCGCGGCTGTCGCGTCGGGTGGACAAAAACGCTTCGGCGACGCCTGCGGCCATCGACTCGGTCGGTCGGCCGGTTGCCTTCACCGCGCGCGACCGCAGCAGAGTGTTTCTGCTCATGCTGGGCGGCTTTGCGATCGAGGGGTTCGTGCTGTCCTCGATCCTCGTTCACATGGTGCCGCTGACGACGGCGCTCGGGCTCGGCTCCGCCGGGCTTGTCGTCACGACGCTGTTTGGCCCGTCGCAGGTGGCAAGCCGGTTGATCAACATGCTGTTCGGCGGCCGGCTGGCACAGACCTGGCTCGCTGTCATCGGCGCGACCTTGCTGCCGCTCGGCCTTGTCGCCCTGCTGGAGACGACACCATCGCTGCCTGGAGCCATCGCCTTCGTCATCCTGTTTGGATTGGGCTCGGGCCTCGCCAGCATTGTCGGCGGCACTTTGCCGCTGGAACTGTTCGGACGGGAGCGCTACGGCACCCGGCTCGGCTGGGTGACGGCCGCGCGTCAGTTTTCTTCAGCACTTGCACCGTTTGCCCTTGCCATAGCGATGGCAGGCATCGGCGTCCAGCCATCGCTCTGGCTGACCGCTGCGGTCGGCATGCTCGGCATACTGGCTTTCTCGGCAATCATCCTGATCAAGCGGCAGCCTCTTGCGCCCGTGATGCTTACATCAGCGAACTGACACCGCGCGCAGCGTCCAGTTGTGCGCAACAGCGAGCCGCCGGCCATCGGCGCTCGACGGGCTGTGATGCGGTTGATAAGCCCTCTCCCCAAGGAGAGTCGAGACATGACCGTTGCGATCGAGATGGGCCACACGACCGCAGGCGCCCCGGCGGCACTGGATCTTGAGGAGCTGCTGGCGACGCGCCTTTTGGTGCAAGGCAATTCGGGCTCCGGCAAATCGCATCTGCTGCGCCGGCTGCTGGAGCATAGTGCGCCCTGGGTGCAGCAGACCATCATCGACCCCGAAGGCGACTTCGTCTCGCTGGGCGACCGTTTCGGCCATTTGGTGATCGATGCCGAGGAGCATACCGAGCGCGGCCTGCAGAGCGCCGGCGAGCGGGCGCGCATCCATCGCGTCTCCACGGTGCTCAATCTCGAGGGGCTCGACGCCGAGAACCAGATGCGGCGCGCCGCCGCCTTTCTCGGCGGGCTTTTTGAGGTCGCCCGCGACCACTGGTACCCGATGCTGGTGATAGTCGACGAGGCGCAGCTGTTCGCGCCGGCAGTGGCCGGCGAGGTTTCGGACGAGGCGCGCAAGCTCTCGCTTGGCGCCATGACGAACCTCATGTGCCGAGGCCGCAAACGCGGGCTTGCCGGGATCATCGCTACCCAGCGACTGGCCAAGCTTGCCAAGAACGTCGCCGCCGAGGCTTCCAATTTCCTCATGGGCCGGACCTTTCTCGATATCGACATGGCGCGCGCCGCCGACCTTTTAGGCATGGAGCGGCGGCAGGCGGAGGCTTTTCGCGACCTGGAGCGCGGGCAATTCATGGCGCTGGGCCCGGCGCTGTCGCGCCGCCCGCTGGGCTTGCGCATCGGCCCCACCGATACAAGTCCGCGCAACGGCACCCCGCGGCTGATGCCGCTGCCGGAAGCAGCCCTTGAGGACGCCCGCGCGATCATCCTGGCAGCCCCGCCGCCGGAAACTGTCCGGCCGCAGCGCCGGTCGTCGCCGGACCTGCTCGATCAGCTGATGGCGGCAAAATCGGCGGCACTGGAAATCCGACCCGAACCAGTGGAGCAGCCGATCAGCGCCGAGGATTTGGCGGAGCGGCGTGAGCGCGTCGACCGTGTCTTGCGCGCCGTGCTGGCGCAGCCCGATGCGGGGTTCCGGGTCAACGGCGTGCTCTATCAGGAGTTCGTGGTCCGCTGCCGGATCGAGGGCCTCGCCGCGGTGATGCCGGACCTGCCCGAATTCCGTCGCATGCTGACGCGCGCCCGTGCCGGCCTCGGCTCCGACATGGCAGGCGATGACGCCTGGCAGGATGTCTCGGCGCGCGCCTCGCTTCTGCCCGAGGATATGCAGGGTGTGTTCATGATGATCGCCCGCGCGGCGAAGGAGGGCTGGCCCTGCCCTAGCGACGCGGCGATTGCCCGCGCCTATGGCTCGCACTCGCTGCGCCGCGCACGGCGCCTGCTGACCTATATCGAGGAGCAGGGGCTGATCGTCTGCCAGCTTGACGGTCTCGGCCGGCGGGTCGTGACGCTGGTGGAGCTGGCCTGGGCGACGGCACCGGGGGATCCCAATGCCGAGGAGTTGGAGCAGGGGAGGCTGGCTGTCTGAGACTGGCGCCACGCTGCTCGGTGCATTGGCTGCGCTGTACGCTATGCTGATCTTGGCGATTCGCTAAGTCCGCTTACGCCAAGTGTTTTCTTGGTGGGCGCTAAACTAGATGTGTTTCGCCTGATGGCGCGAGGCCATTTATGATCGATTCGCGGCGGCAGCACCCGCAAGGAATCGTGACCGACCACGCGGCTGGTGGAGCTGCCGGAGTAGTGCTGCGCGCCTGTTTTGGTGGGCTAGCCGGAGGATCGGAATGGGTCTCGACGTGGCAGTTTTCAAAAGCGCTTCGACCATGGAGCGGGAATTCCCCGGCTATCGCTTTCAGCGGGAACCGACAACGGGCGAATGCGAGGTGATTCATCCCGAGGGCGTAAATCTCACCTGGGACGCTGTCACGGTGTGCGACTGGCGTGTCGGAAACATCGCCCACGTCGCCGCGCTTGGAGAGGCGATTGCCGGCCTTCTCGGCGAAGGCTCGGCCTTGGAACGGATTGTCCTTTTTTCAGCCTGCAGTGTCGGAGACGTCATCGGGGAGCCGAGCTTTGTCGAGCTCGAGCGCGAATTGCGGCTGCTCGAATCCAGCACCGACGCATGGGTTCGGGAATTTGCCGATGGACTATCGGAATTGATCCGCATGGCACGGCGCGAGAAAAACCCTATCGTGTTTGTGTGACCGGCAAGCCAGCCGGTCTTCATCATACGACCACGATTGGCGCGACGCAGATCCGCTATTATAAGTTGTTCGACGCTACAGCACTCCCTCATACCGACGGCGCTTTACATATTTTATAAATTACCAGCGGGTCAGTTTGCCAATGAAGAGATCAGCCACGATCAACTGAAGAAGGACAAGAAATACGGCAGGACTGTAGCGCAAATAGCCGCCGAACCTACGCTACCGCAGCCGATTACCCCTTCGGTTCGTTCTGTTGACATCTCCTGCTTCTGGAGAGATGGTAAGATACTACGCGGCGGCCCGTTTTACGAAGATTTTATTCTGCAGCTTTATCAAAGGATTTGGCAATGCGTTTGTCTCGATCGCGCCGACTTATGGCCATCGCTTTGACGGCAATCGCAACCGTTCCCTCTTATGGACATGCCGAGGACAAGCTGCTGACGGAAGCGGTGCAGTTCAACGGTACGATCCTGTATCTCTCCACCAAGGTGCCTGGCCTGATCTTCGGCGCCGTGCGCAACGGCGAGACGGCCTTGGCCGGTTTCGGCAAGATTGCCGACGGGAGTGAAAAAGTGCCCGACGGCGATACAATGTTCCGCATTGCGTCCGTGAGCAAAGTGTTCTGCGGCAGTGTGCTTTCCTCGCTGGCGATCGACGGTAAGGTACAGCTTACCGACCGGCTGCAGGATCGCCTTGGCTGGGACGTCACGCTCCCTGAGAAGGATGGCCGCGCCCTCCGCCTGATCGATCTCGTCGCGCAAGCTTCCGGCCTTCCGCGGGAGGTGCCAGTGGCCGAGGCGCCCCCCTCCGACCCCTTCTCGACGAACACCAAAGAGGCGCAGATTGCCGCCCTCAAGGACAATCCGCTGCTGTTCGCGCCGGGCACCGCCTTTCTCTATTCGAACTTCGGATACGACCTCCTTGGAGCGGCGCTCGCGAATGTCTCGGGAAAGCCCTATGCCGAGGTCGTTCGAGAGCGCGTCCTCGATCCTCTCGGCATGAAAGACACGGTTTTCAATCCAAGACCGGAGGACGAGCCGCGCCTGATGCAGGGCCATGACTTCGACGGCAGCGCCATGCCAATCGTGCCGACGAGCACAGCCATGGAGTGCGCTGGTGGATTGTACTCGACCGCGGACGACCTGCTGCGCTGGATGAACTGGCATGTCGACAACAAGCCTTCCGCGGCCGACGCCGAGTTCCGCCTTTTGAACCACGCGGCTTTTTTGTACCGGGACGGGCTCGCGTCGGTGGTGGGGCTGGATGACGGCGGCCCTATGGACGCCATGGGTCTCGGATGGGTCATCATGCTCCCCGACGAGCATCGCCCGCTCATCCTCCAGAAGAGCGGCGGCCTGCAAGGGATGTTTCTCTATGTTGCGATTGCACCGACACGCGGCGTCGGCGCTTTCTTCGTCATGAACGAATTCAATGCCGCCGGCTTCATGGCGGGGGTCAAGACGACGAACGATCTCGTCGCAGAGATCGCTCCACGCTGATTTTCGCGCTGATCAGGGGGAACGTGCGCGATGGTTAACGTGTGGAGGGGCCTGACGGACCGCATGTTTGGTGGCAAGGCAAGCTCGACATCGGCTATTTCCGGCCGACGGCTTAGCTATCCCCTCCTGAGGACGACCACCGCATGGATAGGTCGCCGCGTGCAAGGTCAGGCCCAAGCGGCGCTTTTGATCTCAAATGTCGAGCTCTCTGGCTCGCCTGTTCTGAGCTTGAAAGGGTCGATTGACCAAGCTCAGATTGAGCCGTAGCTTCAGATAAGCGTGCGGCCTCGTTGTTTCAGCAGAGGCTCGCCTTGAGGGTACCGATGGCTGGCAGTGACGATGCGCGTCTGCCCAAGCAGGTAGGTGAGCCGGCGCCGCATCATTCTGCGCCGGCAACAGTGCGGCGACGCGAGCTTCTCATTGCCGTCTCGACGCTCGCCGCATTCTTCGGATTGCCCGCCGCGGCCCGTAGCCAGGTCGCCTTGAGCAGCGCGATCGACCCCGGCGCGTTTCGCGAATTGACAGGCATACTGACGGGCATGTCGCCGAGCGACGCCACGCTGCCGGAATTGTTCCTGCAGGCATTCTCCGCTGACGCCGCCGATCTCGGAAAACTGCATGCGATCGTGACGGAACAGCCCGAGACAGAATGGGACAGCGCGATTGCGTCGGCGGGGCTGAAACCGCTGTCGGAATCGCTCATCCAAGCCTGGTATACGGGTAGCACCATGCACGGCTCGGAAGAACGCGTCCTTACCTATCTCGATGCGTTCGTCTGGCATGCCTGCGGTTACACCAAGCCGCCGACGCGATGCGACACGAATTTTGGCGCGTGGGCGAACGCACCGCCGCCCGGACGGTTTTCCGAATGACCGCGCCGGCGTCCGCCGATGTCGTGTTTGTCGGTTCAGGCGTAGCCGCGGCGCTTGCCGGCGCGGCTATCGCGAAAGCAGGCTTCAGCGTGCTGTTCCTCGAGGCGGGACCGCGCGTCGATCGCGGCACCGCTGTGACACGATTCCAGTACTCGTCCGCGAAGGGCCAGAACTCGCCTTACCCCGACCAGCCCTATGCGCCGCAGCCGGAAGAATCCGACTTCTCCGCCTACTATGTCGAGGCTGGGCCGGACACCTTTAGGGGACAGCAGGCGAGGATCGTCGGCGGCACCACGTGGCACTGGGGCGGGCTCGCCGCGCGGTTCCGGCCAAACGATTTCAAGATGCACTCGAAGTTCGGCGTCGGCGTCGATTGGCCTATCGCCTATGGCGACATGGAGCCGTGGTATCAGGCCGCCGAGGAAGAGATCGGCGTCGCGGGCGACGACACCGCCGATTTCGGCGCGCCGCGCTCAAAATCGTTTCCGATGCCACCGATCCCCATGACCTATGCCGACAAGCAGGTCGGCATCGCTGCCAAGGCGCTCGGCTACTCGGTGTTGCCATTTCCACAGGCGCGCAATTCGGTGTGGCGGGATGGCCGCCCGCAATGCTGCGGCAATGCGAGCTGCGTGCCGATCTGCCCCATCCAGGCGAAGTACGACGCGACGCATCATCTCGCCATCGCGGAGCGCGCCAGCGCGCATGTCGAGCCGCAGGCCGTGGTGCACGAGCTAGTCGTCGGTCCGGACAAACGCATTGCCGAAGTGCGTTACCGTCGCCCGAATCGCAGCGAGGGCAGCGCGACCGGAAAAATTGTGGTCATCGCGGCGCATACCATTGAGACGCCAAAGCTGCTACTGCTTTCGACGGGAGACAATGCGCCGACGGGCGTGGCGAACAGTTCCGACCAGGTCGGCCGCAATCTGCTGTCGCAGATCGATGTCGGCATTCAGGGACTGACCAAGGATCCCGTGTTCACCTATCGCGGACCGGTCTCGACCGGTGGCATTGCCGAGCTTCGGGACGGCGATTTCCGCAACGAGCGTGCGGCCATCGGCATCTCGCCTTCCAATGAGGGCTGGGCGCGGGCGGTCGGTCCGTTCCAGGCTGCGACGACCTTCATCAAACAGGGCCTGCGCGGCGATGCGCTGAAGGCGGCAGTCCGTTCGCACGTCGCGCGGGAGCTGATCATTGGCAGCTCTGCCGAAATGCTTCCCAATCCGGACAATCGCGTGACGCTGAGCGATCAGATGGACGGGATCGGCATTCCGCGGCCGAACATCGCCTTCAAGTCTGACGACTACACGGCGCGCGGGCTGGCGGTCGCGCGCGATGTGCAGAACAAGCTCATGGCTGCACTCGGCGCCACGCAGATCAAGCAGCTCGGCCCGATCGCCGACAGCGCGATCATGGGCGGCACGACACGCATGGGAGATGACCCGCTCACCTCGGTCGTCGACAGGGACCTGAAGAGCCACGACCATCCAAACCTCTACATCGTCGGCTCGTCCGTCTTCCCGTCCATCACGGCGAATGCGCCCACGCTCACCATTGCGGCGCTAAGTGCGCGCCTCGGCGCGCATCTCATCTCCGTGCTGAAGGCGTAAATGTCATGCGCGGGCGGGGCACTGTTTTCCTCGGTTTTGTCTCCGCAATGATGCTCGACGCACGGCACGGCTTGGCGCAGGCGCCGGCGAACTGGCAGACAAGTTTCGGCGTCTCGGCCTCGGAGACGAAGGAGCGGATCGTTGCGCTGCACGACCACATATTGCTGATCGGCGTCTGCATCGTCGCGCTCGTCGCCATGCTGATCGGTTTCGCGCTCTTGCGCTTCCGGGCGAGCCGGCACCCCACGGCGTCAAAAGTCACGCGCATGCCCTGGCTGGAATTCGGCTGGACGATCGCGCCGGTGCTGGTGCTGGGCGCGATCGCCGCGCCGTCGCTCCAGTTGCTCGCCTATGAGAGCGATATTCCCGACGCACAGTTGACGATAAAGGCCAGCGGCCATCAGTGGTTCTGGCGTTATTCCTATCCCGACAATGGCGGCTTCGCATACGATTCCATCATGTTGCCGCCGGCCTCCGTTCCGGCCGGTGAACCGCGTCTGCTAGCGGTCGACAATCGCATGGTTGTCCCGGTCGGCGCTGTCGTGCACATACAGGTGACATCGTCGGACGTCGTGCACTCCTTCTTCATGCCGGCACTGGGCCTACAGATTTACGCCATGCCCGGGCGCCTCAACGAAACCTGGACACGCGTCGAGAAGCCGGGTGTCTATTACGGGCAGTGCAACCAGATCTGCGGTCTGAACCATTCCTTCATGCCGATCGCGATCGAGGCCATGGCGCAGCCTGATTTCGACGCCTGGGTGCGGGACGCTGCAACGCGATATCCGGTCGTCAGCGCCGCGACTATATCAGCGCAGGTGGCGAAATGAGCGCCACCGAACATAGGCCCGAGTGCCGGTCGATTGCGGCCTGGCTGTTCACCACCGACCATAAGGCGATCGGCACGCTTTATCTCGGATTCGCGATCATGGCGGGGACGCTGGGCGGCGCGATCTCGGGCTACATGCGGCTCGAACTGGCGCAACCGGGCATGGACTATGTCGTCAACGGCCAGTCCTGGAACGCGCTGATCACCGCGCATGGCCTAATCATGATCTTCTACATGGTGATGCCGGCGTTGATCGGCGGCTTCGGCAACTGGTTCGTCCCGCTGATGATCGGTGCGCGCGACATGGCCTTTCCGGGACTGAACAGTCTCGGCTTCTGGTTGCTGCCGCTGTCCTTGATCATGCTGATCGGGTCGCTGCTGGTCGGCGACGGAACGGGTACCGGCTGGAGCCTCTATCCGCCGCTGTCGGGCATAGACGGCCAGCCCGGACCGTCGGTCGACATGACGATCCTCGCGCTGCACTTGGCCGGCATTTCTTCTGTGATCAGCGCGATCAATTTCGTCACTACCATCCTTAACATGCGCGAGGATCGCTTGCCGCTGTTCGGCATGCCGCTGTTCGTGTGGTCGATCCTGATTTCGTCGCTCATGCTGCTTCTCGCCATGCCGGTGCTGGCGGCCGCGCTGGCGATGCTGCTTGCCGACCGCAATTTCGGCGGCGCCTTTTTCGATCCAGCCGGCGGCGGAGACCCGATGCTGTTCATGAACCTCTTCTGGTTCTTCGGCCATCCGGAGGTCTACATCATGATCCTGCCAGCCTTCGGCATCATCAGCCAGATCGTCTCGCGGTTCTCAGGTCGCCCGATTTTCGGTTATCCCGGCATGGTGCTGGCGATGGCATCAATTGCGGCGCTGGGTTTCATCGTCTGGGCGCACCATATGTTCACCGTCGGTGTCGGCTTCGCGCCGCGTGCCTTCTTCACGCTGGCCTCGATGGTGATCGCGGTGCCGACCGGCATCAAGGTGTTCGCCTGGATTGCCACTATGTGGGGCGGGTCGATCCGCCTCACCGTGCCGATGCTGTGGGCGCTGGGCTTCATCATCATGTTCACGGTCGGCGGCACGACGGGGATCGTGCTTGCCAATGCCGGCGCGGATCAAGTGCTGCACAACACCTACTACGTCGTCGCGCATTTCCACTATGTGCTGAGCCTCGGCGCGACCTATGCGATCTTCGCCGGCTTCTATTACTGGTTCCCGCGCATGACCGGACGCATGTTCCCGGAGTGGGTTGGACGGTGGCATTTCTGGTGCTTCTTCATCGGCACCAACGTTCTGTTTTTCCCGATGCATTTCCTCGGACTGGCAGGAATGCCACGGCGCATCGCGGATTATCCGGACGGTTTCTTGGGCTGGAATATGATTGCGTCGCTCGGCGCTGTGCTCGCGCTCGCCTCCACGCTGCTGTTCCTGGTGATGCTTGCGGTCTCGCTGCGGCGTGGCGCGTCGGCCCCGCGCGACGTTTGGGGTCCGGCTTTCACGCATGAATGGGATGACGATCCCGAGATGGCGCGTCCGCGTGGCACGGCGGGCGCGGAGGCAGGCGCGTGAGCAAGACTGTCACCGAGGTCGGCGGCACGGATGGCCGATGGCCTGTCGCGATTGCTGTCTCGCTGTTCCTGCTAGCGTGCGCCGGTCTCGCGCTCTTCCACCCGTCGCTGTTCGGCACGCTGGCCGGCAGCATCGCGGTACTCGGTCCGCTCGTGATCGCGGCGGGGCTTCTGCCATTGTTCATCGCTCTGACAGCGTGGTCGCGGGCGACGAGTGGTGAGCGTGCGATTGGTCCGCAAAACACCTTTGGTCCGAGGATCGCGATCATCGCCTTAATCGCGTCCGAGGTAGCGTTCTTCGCCGCCTTGTTCGCCGTCTACCTACGATACGCGATCTATCCGGAGATCGCGGGGTTCAGCTCATGGCCACCTACGCCGATGCGCCCCGACGACCCTTGGGGCGGCCCGCTTCTCAACACAGTGATCCTCGTCGCGTCGGGGGTCTGCGTCGCAGCGGCGCATGACTGGCTTCTGAAAGAGCGATGGCAGCTTTCGGCTATCGGGCTTACCGTGGCGATCGCGCTCGGCGGCGTGTTCGTCGGCCTTCAGCTTCGGGAATTCAGCCTCGCCTCGGTGGGATTCCGCGACGGTGTCTATCCCTCGATCTTCTTCCTTACGACTGGCTTCCACGGCCTGCACGTCGTTATCGGCATCTTGTTGCTGTCGATCGCCGCATATCGGGTGATCCGCGCGCGCTCAGCCGGCGGCGCCGGCTTCATCACGACGGCGGCATCCTGGTACTGGCATTTTGTCGATGCGGTGTGGCTTCTGCTGTTCGCCGTCTTCTACGCCTGGGCCAGCTAGGAGCGAAGGAGGGCTGGCCCTGCCCGAGCGACGCAGCCATCGCCCGCGCCTACGGCTCGCACTCGCTGCGCCGCGCCCTGGTCGAACTGGCCTGGGCGACGGCACCGGGCGACCCCAACGCCGAGGAGGCGGAGCAGGGCAGTTTGGCTGTGTGAAGGCTGATGCGATTTGGGCGAAAACTGACGTCGCTCAGCATCAGCAAAGCGCCAAGAGCCGCCGGGGTGGGTGGCCGATCAGAGTCTTCGCAATCTCTGTCGCCACGACATGCTCGAAAAATGCGCGCCCCAGATCCTTGGCGAACAGATCCCAGTCCACCTCCGCGACCTGTCTTTACGAAGGTGGCTCAATCGGCATTGTGGGTTTACATCGGCAGCCAAGCCCCTAGTTTTAGAGTTTCGCGCCGCGCACCTTAGTGCGTGGATGATCGAAAACGGGACCGTGAACTCTGGCCGGTCCCTCAAAAACTCCCAAAGGATGACTGCCATGACACAGGCCAAGAATGGCGACACCGTGCGCATCAATTATACTGGACGTCTAGCCGACGGCACTCAATTCGATTCTTCCGGCAGCGAACCGCTGCAATTCAAGCTCGGTGAAGGGCAAGTGATCCCCGGCCTTGAGACCCATGTCGAGGGCATGGAGGTCGGCGCGAAAAGCACTGTCACCGTTCCCGCCGACGCCGCCTATGGTCCCCACCGCCCGGAAGCGGTCATGACCGTCGACCGCGCCAGGGTGCCGGACAACATCAACGTCGATATCGGTACTCGATTGCAGGCCAGAACCCCCGAAGGGCGCCCCATGCAGGTGACGGTCGTCGGCGTCGACGACGCCAGCGTCAAGCTCGACGGCAATCATCCGTTGGCCGGAAAGGATCTGGTGTTCGACGTTGAACTGGTCGAGATCGTTCAGGCGGCGTAGGGTATCCCTGCGGCCAAGGCCGTGGTGGCTATGATTTCGGGTGACGGACTTCCGCCGGAGGTTTCGGCGGTTTGTGCCACCTGCCGCCCTGCTTTCCGCGCTTAGGCGACCGCCAAAACCGTGCGACATTCGTAAGGTTCGACACTGCATCTAATGCGGCTTTCCGGCCACGAGTCGCTCAGTGGATGTCAGTGGCCAGCCTTCGAATTTCTCGTTCCCGGAATGCACAGGTAGCGCCAGGAGCAGACGTTCCAATGATGCGTGTTGAACGGCTACATTGAGGCCGGTACGGAACGACGGCTTTCGGGGGCGACTTGGGATAAAGCGCCAGTGTAGAGGCCCTTCGGCGGGGTGGATGTCTCCGAGGCTAGACACCTGAAGGCGCTGGAGGACGAGGACGCACGGCTTAAGCGGATTCTGTCCGATACCAAGCTCGATGATGAGGCGCTGGGAACAGCGTCATGATCGCCTCCGGATTGTCGTGCCGGAACGCGGCAATGGTGCGGTAGTCCGGGGCCAGCCGGCGCATCAACCAAAGCGCTTCGAGGTTCCGGGCATGTCCGCTTGCAGGCACTTGTCCACTGCAAGCGTCGCCGGCGACCTGCTGCGCATCAGTCGCCCGATACAGACAGCCCCGCGAGAAGCGGAGCGTACGCGGCGAGCCTGCGGGACACGAACTCCGTGAAGAGCCGCACGCGCTTCGTCTTGCGTGTCTCCCCCTGTGTGAGAAGCCAGACCGTTCCGTACATGTGCAGGTCGGTGCCCGGTACCCTCACCAGTAGGGGATCGGCATCTCCGACGAAGCACGGCAGTGTCGTGATCCCGAGCCCTTGCCGTACAGCAATGATCTGCGCCTCGCCGTCCGTGGTCCTGAATGGAACCCCCGTGGTGCGAACCTCACCCTCGCTTGCCCAATCCGGGATGCCATGAAGGCTTATGACGATCCACCGGATGGGATCAGGCGCGCCCGCACGCCACGCGGCTAGCCGATCGTGGGACATGTAGACGCCGCCGAACAAGTCCGGCCCCTTCAGGGCATGGAGATTAAGCGGCAGGGTCTTGCGATCGTAAACGACGCGGATCGCGACATCGGCCTCTCGGTTGGTCAGATTTGCCAGCTCGCCGGACGACAAGATTTCCATCTCGATGTCCGGATGCAGAAGCGCAAACTCCGCGAAGTCGGGCATGAGTAAGTGCGTCGCGAGGGTCGGCGCCAGCGTCACCCGCAGACGCCCGCGCACGCTCTGGTCGCGCCCGAAGACGCGCGTCTCTAGCTGGTGCGACGACGCTTCCATCTGGTCCGCGAACTCGAGGACCTCCTCGCCCGCAGCCGTCAGGCGGTAGCCCGAGGGCAGCTTCTCGAACATCTGCACCCCCAGCCGCTCCTCCAGTTGGGCAATGCGCCGCAGCACTGTGGTGTGGTTCACGCCGAGGCGCTCGGCGGCGGCTCGGACCGAGCCCCACGCGCGACGGCAAGAAAGTAGCGAACGTCGTCCCAGTCGATCATGGTGCAATCCCGCACCGCGGGGTGCGCCTTCCAAAGCCCGTATCTAACACATCGAACAGCAGTACGGGCGGTCATCATAGCCTATGTCGCGAGCGCGGCCCAATTCCGAACGGCGGACACCGATCGTCGCGGCTGGCGCCAGTCGTCCAGCCGGATCGATTTTGCACCACCGATGTGCGCGCTTCCGCACTCAACAACTGATGCCGGCGGACCCATTTCGAGGGTCTCGGGGCCAGATGCTGTCCCGACGCCACGACAGGAGAAGGTATGGGAAAGCTTGAAGGTAAGGTTGCAGTCATCACGGGTGGTACCTCCGGTATGGCGCTTGAGACGGCGAAACTATTCGTCGAAGAAGGGGCCCATGTGTTCATCACCGGCCGGCGGCAGGAGGTCCTCGACGAGGCGGTGAAGGCGATTGGCCGCAACGTGACCGGCGTGCGCGCCGACTCGGCCAACCTGGCGGACCTCGACCGGCTCTACGAGAAGGTGAAATCCGTAAAGGGCCACATCGACATCGTCTTCGCCAGCGCCGGCGGCGGAGAAGTCGACAAGCCGATAGGGTTGATCTCAGACCAGTTGGTCGACGATACGCTCAATCTCAACGTCCGCGGTACGCTGTTCACCGTCCAAAAGGCGCTACCCCTGATGCGCGAGGGCGGCTCGATCATCCTCAACGCCTCGAACGCGCACCTCAAGGGATATGCTGGGGCAAGCTTGTACGCGGCTGCCAAGGCGGCGGTCAGGTCGTTCGCGCGAAGCTGGACGAACGACCTGAAGGACCGAAAGATCCGGGTGAACAGCATTAGTCCGGGAGCGATCGGTGACACGGCGGCCTTCGCCCAAATTTCTCAGGAGTTGACGGACTTCTTCGTCTCGCTGGTTCCGTTGGGACGCTTCGGGCTTTCTAAGGAGATCGCGGCTGCGGTCCTCTATCTCGCCTCGGACGACAGTCGTTTCACGACGGCCATCGATCTCGTTGTCGACGGGGGCATGTCGCAGGTCTGACCCCGACGCCGTCCCGCGGTTGGCCCTCCAATCGCGGGATCACCAGGCGCGGAGCCTAGAGCGCTGACGCTGCTCGTTCCCAGGCGTGCACACAGAACGTGATCGATTGGGCGAGCAACCTAGCCAACGTTCGCTTCGCGAACTTTAGTTTTAACACGGATTGGAGAAGTATTATGCGCTATGCGATTGTAGGATTCGGTAAGATAGGCCAGGCCCTCGCCCACGCCTTCGCCCGTAAAAACATCGACGTGACCGTCGCTAGCCGCCGGCCGCCCGAGGCGTTGGCGCCGCAGGCTCGGGCGATTGGACCCACGGTCGTCGCCAAGTCGCTGCGGGATGCACTCGAGGCCGACACAATCATCTTGGCGGTCCCGTTCGGGGAACATCGCGAGGTTGCGAAGGCCCTGCCGAGCTGGAAAGGCAAGACGGTCATCGACGCGATGAACGCGTTAGTTCCCCTTGAGAAGTTGGACGGCCTCCCGTCCTCCGCCTTCGTTGCGAAGTCGTTCACCGGCGCTAAGTTCGTGAAAGGTTTCAATCACCTGCTTGCGGCCACCCTGGCTGCCAATCCGATAGTCGAGGGGGGCCATCGGGTCGTCTTTCTGTCGAGCGACGACGAGGACGCGATCGCTCCCGTGGCGGATTTGGCCAAACAACTCGGGTTCGCACCCATCAAGCTGGGAAAACTCAACGAGGATGGCGCGCTGGTGCACGCACGCGGCCGCACTTGGGGCCAGCTGATCTTCCAGGACCTGTTCAAGAAGGAGCAGTAACGGATTTACTGTCCACCGTCAGAGGTGCTGCTTGCCGGGGCCGTCCATGAGAGACCACGCGGGCTAAGTCATAATCCGAGGTCCGGAAGCGGCGAGGGCTTCGACGTCCCCTTTCCACCCCGCAGCCATTCGCCTCAGCGCGGCCCCCTACCGATCCTCAATAATCCGCAAATACGCCGCCGTCACGAACAGCACGATCAGCCCAAACAATATCCGCCGCGCGCCTTCCGGCATTTGCAGGATAGTCAGCAGCGTCGTCAGCACGGTGAGGATCAGCGCCCCGATGATGGTGCCGGTGTAGCCGCCGCGGCCGCCGAAGATCGAGGTGCCGCCGATCACCGCGGCGGCCACCGAAGGCAGCACCAGCGGCTCGGCGAGCGACAGCGACGGCGCCTTGATCAGGCCGATATAGAGCAGCCCGGTGATGCCGGCGAGCACGCTGGAGATGACGTAGAGCGCGGTGATTACCTGCCAGTAGCGGACGCCGGACAGGCGTGCTGCGCCTTCATTGTCGCCGACTGCGTAAAGCAGGCGGCCAAAGCCGGTGCGGTTCAAGGTGAAGACGATGAGGACCGCGATGGGCACGAACAGCAGCAGCGCGTTGGGCACGCCATAGGTGAGGCCGGTGCCCAGCCAGGCCAGGAAGGGCGGAATCTTGGCGCCCGACGCGATGACGGTACGCTGATAGACCTGCAGGCAGCCGGTGCCGATCAGGCTGGTGCCGAGCGTCATGATCAGTGGGTGCACGCGAAACACGCCAACGCCGATGCCGTTGACCAGGCCGATCAGCACCGCCGGCACCAAGGCGATGAGGATCGCCACCGCCGGGTCATGATTGACGACCTGCGTCGCCATGATGAAGGCGCTCATCGTCGCCACGGTTCCGACCGACAGGTCGATGCCGCCGGTCAGCATGGTCATCGTCTGGCAACCGGCCAGGATTGCCAGCGGGATGGCGAACTTGACGGTGTTGGCGAGCCAGCGCTCGTTGACGATGCCGGGGCGCAGGATCTGCAGCACCAGCACCAGGATGACCAGCAGGATGATCAGCGGGATCAGCGGCCGGTCGGCCATGAAGCGCTTGAGGCGGCGGCCGAAGGGGACGGGTTGGATCGCGGTCGTGCTCATGGGATTGCTCGCGATTGGGGTGGCGCGATGCCGGGAGAGGATGGTGTTCTACGGCGCCCCCCTCTGTCCTGCCGGACATCTCCCCCACGGGTGGGGAGATTGGCAGTTTCGGCGCCTCGTTCATTCTTGGAATGCCGACAGTTGGCGAAAAGCGTGGCGACGGCCGATCTCCCCCCAAGTGGGGGAGATGTCCGGCAGGACAGAGGGGGGCGCCGTGGATCGCCGACTCCGTAAACCAGCCTCTCGTCATTGCTCATGATTGCCGGCTCCGCATGGTGATGAAGGCGCCGAACATGACGACGGCGACCATGATGGCGCCCTCGATGATTGCGGTGACGTTGGGATCGATGGCGAGCAGCGTCAGGTCGGTGCGCACCAGCCGCAGCACGAAGACGGCGACGATCGGGCCGAGCAATCCGCCCTTGCCGCCGCCTAGTGCGACGCCGCCGAGCACGACCGCCGCCACGCTGGCCAGAAGATAGGGGCCGGGAATGGGGGCGCCGATGCCTGTGCTCATGGTCAGCGCCAGCCCGCCCATGGCAGCGAAAAGCCCCGACAGGGCATAGGCGATGATCCTGGTGCGCGCGACCGGCACGCCGCTGCGAAACGCGGCGAGCTCGCTGCTGCCGATGGCATAGATTGACAGGCCGAGTTTTGAGCGTTTGAGCGGTATCCAGATGATGCAAAGGCAGACGACCAGCAGCACCAGCGCCTTCGGTATCCAGGCAGAGAGTTCTGGCAAGCCCGGGATCGAGACGGTGCCGACGATGGTCGCCCTTAGCCATTCAGCCACCGCGCCGCCGGGCGCACCGAGGACCAGCAGCGCCGCGCCCTGCAGGACGAAGAGGGTGGCCAGCGTGACGACGATATCGGGCACGCGGGTGACGACGATCAGCATGCCGTTGACGGCGCCCAGCACCAGCCCCATCGCCAGCACGAACGGCACGACGAAAAGCGCGTATTCCTCGCTGGCGCCGTCCATCATCGAGGCGGCGGTGACGCTGGTCAGCGCCATCATGGCGCCGACGGAAAGATCGATGCCGCCGGCGATGACGACAATCGTCTGGGCGGCGACGGCAAAGGCGTAAGGCAGCACCGCGCGCACCAGCGAGCCGAAATCGCCGCTGCCATAGCCCGGCTGGATGAGCCTGGTGATCACCAACAGGACCACGAACAGGACGAGCAGGCCGGCGACCCAGCCCTGACGGCGGACGAGGCGGGTCAAGGTTTCGCCACCGGGCTCGAGTGGATATCGGCAAGAATGCCGACGTCAGCCTTGGCGCCGCGCGGCAAGCCATAGGCGGCGCGCATCAGTGCCGGCTCGTCGGCGAGTTCGACGGGGAAGACATCGACGACGCGTCCCCCAAAGATGACGATGACGCGATCGCAGACACGCTGCACCTCCTCGAGCTCGGATGTATAGAACAGCACCGACTTGCCCTGGTCGGCGAGTTCGCGCAGCAGCTTGTAAATCTCCTGCTTGGTGCCGACATCGATACCGCGCGTCGGGTCGAAGCAGAGGATGGTCTGTGCCTCGGCGGCGATCCAGCGGGCGATCGTCACCTTCTGCTGGTTGCCGCCGGACAGGCGCTGTACCTCGCGCTGGGCACGGGTGTCGATCTGCAGACGCTCGATCGCGCTGACGACCGTCGAGCGTTCCTGTGCCATGTTGATCGGTCCCCAGTTGCGCAAGGCGGCGCTGAACGGGAGCGCGATGTTTTCGCGCACCGAGCGCTGCATGGTCAGCGCTTCGGTGCGGTCGCCGGGCACATAGGCAATGCCGGCGCGGATCGCATCCGCCGGATGAGCGAATTTCACCGGCTTCCCGTCGACTTCGATGGTGCCGCCGGACGGCCGGATGGAGCCGGCAAGCGCAGCGAACAGCTCGTCCTGGCCTTGCCCCTCGAGCGCGATCACGCCCGCGACTTCGCCGTTCACCAGATCGAACGACACGTCGTTGAGCTTGCTGCCGACACGAAGGTTCGCCACGCCGAGGCGCGGACGGCTATCCCCAGGCGAAGCGGCCTGGCTCGCCTGGCACGCCGCCACGCGCGTCTTCTCGACCTTGGCGCCGAGCATCATCTCGACGATGCGCTCCTCGACGCCCGGCTCGATGTCGACGACGCCGACGGTCTCTCCGTCGCGAAGCACAGTGGCGCGGTCGCAAAGCGCCGATATCTCGACGAAACGGTGGGAAATGAAGATCACCGAACGACCGCTGTCGCCCTGGCGGCGAATGACCTCAAGCACCTTTTCGGCAAGGTTCGCCGGCAGTGCCGCGGTCATCTCGTCGAGCAGCAGAACGTCGGGCTCGACCGCCAGCGCGCGCGCCAGATCGAGCACGCGCAGCACGGCCAGCGGGATGTCGCGCGCGGTGTCGCGGATGTCGAGGTCGGGAATGCCGAGTTCGCGCACCCAGGCGCGGAACGGCTCGACCGGCGTGTCGGTCAGGCGAAGGTTGGAGGCGACGTCGAGATCGGGGATCAGCGACGGTTCCTGGTAGACGGGAAGCAGGCCGGCGCGGCGCGCATCGGCAGGCGAGCGCACGTCGCGGGCTTCGCCGCGGATCAGGATATGCCCGGCATCGGCGCGGATGGCGCCGGTCAGGATTTTGACCAGCGTCGATTTGCCGGCGCCATTGGCGCCCATCAGGGCGTGCACCTCGCCCGGCAGAACCGACAGCGACGCATTGCGCAACGCCACCACGGCGCCGTAGGTTTTCACGACGCCGGTGGCGTCCAGGAGGGGGCTGGTGGTCAAATCGCGTTGCTCTCGATTCAGAAACTCTCTTGCTGGCGCTCTACGGCGCCCCCCTCTGTCCTGCCGGACATCTCCCCCACAAGGGGGGAGATTGGCAGCTTTGACGCCGGCTCTCTTCTTTCAACGCCGAAGATTGGCCAAAGCATCGGTGACGGCTGATCTCCCCCCTCGTGGGGGAAATGTCCGGCAGGACAGAGGGGGGCGCCGTAGAGCGCCAGTCTATCAACTCTTTGTAGCGCGAGGACGGCAGTTCGCCGTCCTCGCGCTACGGCTCGAAGCCATCTTTACTCGCCCGGGCCCTTGCAGGCGATGATCTGCTCCTTGGTGTAGGTGGTCCACTCCGGAATGGAGATCGAGACCGGCCATTCCGGGCTCAGCGACGGATCGGCTACGCTTTTCAGCTTGGCCTTGCCCTCTTCGGTGGCGTTCTCCCACAGCTGCGGCTCGACCAGCACGGTCTGCTCCGCCGGCTTCTTGCCGTTCAGGATCTGCACAGCCAGGGTCACGCCGGCACCGCCGATCGAACCGGGGTTGGTCACCGCCGCGCCGACAAGGCCCTCGACCGAGTTCAGCTGGCCGACGAAGCCGGCATTGTCGGCGCCGACCACCGGCACCAGCGGCGTCTGCGACTCGACCAGTGCATCGACGATCACATTGTCGATGCCCGAGGTCCAGATGCCGTTGAACGGCGCTCCGGTGGCGATGAAATCGAGGATCTGCTGCTTGCCCTGGTCCTGCTGCCAGCCGGTGAAGACCTCATGCACGACCTTGACGTCGGGGAATTCGGCAAGCGCCTTCTTGAAACCCTTGTCGCGGTCGCTGTCGGCCGAGGCGCCGGCAGCGCCGCGCATGTAGACGACGTCGCCCTTGCCGCCGATCTGCTGGAACAGCCATTTGGCGCCGAGATAGGCGTACTGCTCCTGGTTGTTGGAGATGATGTAGGCCGAAGGCTCGGTGACCGCCTGGTCGACGGCGACGACGACGATGCCGGCCTTGGTGGCTTCCTCGAGCGCTGACTTGATGCCGGCGGGATCGGCCGGGTTGACGACGATGGCGTTGACCTTGGCGCTGATCAGGTTGCGGATGTCCTCGAGCTGGCCGGCGGCGTCGGTGTTGCGATGGGCGATGTTGAGCTTGGTGACCTCGCCGGAGGCGAGCGCCTGCGCCTTGATGGCGCAGATCATCTCCTCGCGCCAGCCATTGCCCTGCACCGTGTTGGAGACGCCGATCGTGTATTTGGCTTCAGCCGACGAGACGCCCACCGAAGCCAGAAACGCCGCGCCGGCAAGCAGCGGGACCATTGCCAAAAATTTTTTCATTTCAGTCGTCCTCCACATTGTTTTCAGTTCAGTACGAAAAAGGGACTTTTCAGTTCAGTTCGAAAAGGGGCCTCATTTCACGAAGGGGCGCAGCACGTCGCGGGCGAGCAGAAAGCCGCGCTTGACCTCGTCGTCGCTGCCCTCAAAGCGTCGGTCCTCGTGTTCGATGATGATGGCTCCGTCGTAACCGACGCGATAGAGGCCGGAGAAGATCACATTCCAGTCGACATCGCCAAGCCCCGGCATGCGCGGCACCTGCCAGCCCATGCCGGCCGAGAGGATACCGCGCTCGTAAAGTCCATCATGATCGATCATCAGGTCCTTGGCATGAACATGCAGCATGTACGGACCAAACTCCCTGATGAAGCGGGCCTGGTCGATCATCTGCCAGACCAGGTGCGACGGGTCGAAATTCATGCCGACATCGCCGCCCCAGGCCTCGAGGATGCGGCGCCAGATATAAGGCGAATAGGCGATGTTGTGGCCGCCCGGCCACTCGTCATAGCTGAAGATCATCGGGCAGTTTTCGAACGCCAGCTTGACGCCGTTGTCGCGCGCATGGGCGATGATATCAGGCCACAGTTTGAGTGCCTCTTGCCAGTTGGCGTCGATGGTTTTTGCAGCGTCGCCGCCGCAGAAGGTGTTGACCAGCGGCACGCCCATATGGCTCGCCAGCACGATCACCTTCTTCAAATGATCGATGACGGCCTTGCGGTGGGCGGCATCGGGATGCAGCGGATTGGGATAAAAGCCGAGGCCCGAGATCGACAGGTTCTCTTCCGCCAGTGCGGCGGCGATTTCCTTGGCCTGCGAGGCCAAGGTCGCGGCGGCGTCGATATGGCTGGTGCCGGCATAGCGCCGGGCAGCGCCTGAGGATTTCGGCCAGCAGGCGATCTCGAGCGCCTCGAAGCCGGCAGAACTTGCCCAGTCGGCGACCTCGCCGAGCGGGGTATCGGCAAACGGTGCGGTGAGCAGTCCGAGCTTCATGTTGCCCTCTCGTGGTCGTGGCGACCTACTATGCCGATTGTGCGGGCCGCTTCAACCGTGTGGGGCGATGCGGAAGCTGTCACCGGTTCGCCCCTACGACCCATTGCTCCTGGTCGATCAGCGCGCCGGTCATCGGCCCGGAGGCGTCGGAGAGCAGGAAGACAGCGAGGTTGGCGACCTCGTCAGCCGCCAGCAGGCGCCCGAAAGGCTGCGACGCGTTGGCGGCGTCGATCCAGCCCGGGCCATGCCCCAGCGTCTCGGCCTGCATGATGCGTTCGGCCGGCGTGTCGGTCCAGCCGACATTGATGCCGTTGACGCGGATGCGGTCGAAACGGTGCGCGTTGGCGGCGTTGCGGGTCAGCGTCGCGAGTGCGCCCTTGGTGGCCGAATAGACGGCGAGTTCCGGCGAGCCGCAATGCGCGTTGATCGACAGGATGTTGACGATGGCGCCGCCCTGACCCTGCTTGCGCATCTGCGTGATGGCCGCCTGCATGAGGAAGAACGGCGCCCGCGCGTTGACGGCGAACAGCGCCGCCCAGTCGTCAAAATCGGCATCGAGGAACGAGGCGCGATTGGTCAGGCCGGCGGCGTTGACCAGCGCGTCGATACGGCCGAAGCGACTGATACATTCGTCAACCAGCCGCGCCGGCGCCGTGGTATCCGCCAGATCGGCGGCGACGAATGCGGTTGGCGCGCCGGCCCGGGAGAGCGACGTCGCCACTTCGTTGCCACGCGCCGGCTCGCGGCCGGTGACCAGCAGGCCGCCGGCACCGGAACGCGCCAGCGTCTCGGCGATCGCCCGGCCGATGCCTTGCGTCGCACCGGTGACCAGCACCACCTTGCCTTCCAACCGAAGCTCCATTCCTCCTCCCGGAGTTTCCATTTTCACAGATATGGACGCCAGCAGATCAACCATGCGCTCGAAGCGATGTCGAGGCCATTGTCGATGCGGCCGAGCGAGGCCTGCGAGGCGCCGACCATGCCATTGAGAAAATGCAGACTGGCGTTGGGCCGCTGCAAAGATGCGGCTGATTTGGGCATCTGACAACAGCATGACTCTCCCAGGCGGGGCGCCAGCCCACTCCGGCAACGCCCTGATTTAGCTCTTGTGGGGCGATTTCGGTCGAGCTAAATGTGGGTTGGGCTTAGGGGTTTGAAGTGACGGACATCATCACATTCGTGGTTGCTGGCGCGTGGGCGGCAGTTGGATTTGGCGTGATCTGGTACGTCAGAACGAGACCGCCTATCCCTGAAGGTCACGAAGACCCCGATCTGCGGGAATGGCTTGATGGTCAGGTTTAAAGCCCCAAGCTCAAAGCCGCCAGAGCGCGTTCGGGGTGCGCGGTACAGCTATCTTATTGATTTTACTGGGGTAAATTTCCGCTGGTGGAGCTGAGGAGGATCGAACTCCTGACCTCGTCATTGCGAACGACGCGCTCTCCCAGCTGAGCTACAGCCCCGTCCAGCGGAATGGGCGCATTTATCGGGCGCTGCGGTTTCCTGTCAAGACTGCGTTTTGCCCAAAAACCGCGCGGGGCCAGTCACCCGGCCGAGCGTGCCGCGGAAGCTGGCTCTTGCCGCGTTCGCCTGCAATGGCTACATGTCGGCAACAATCGGAGACCGGCATGATAGCCCTCATTCAGACCATTGTCCTGGCGCTTGACATTTATTGGTGGATCATCATCGCTTCGGCGATTTTCTCATGGCTCTACGCCTTCAACGTCGTCAACTCGCGCAACCAGTTCGTCGATAGCGTCAGCAACATGCTCTTCCGGCTGACCGAGCCGGCTCTGCGGCCTATCCGCCGCTTCTTGCCCGACCTCGGCGGGATCGACATTTCGCCGATCATCCTGCTTCTGATCCTGTTCTTCCTGCGGCAGTTCCTGCTCACCACGGTGGCGCCGCTGGTCGTCTGACGGCGGTTCCATGACCGGGCCGTTTCGCCCGCGTAACGACGGCGTCGACCTGTTCGTCCGGCTGACGCCGAAAGCGGCGATGGACAGGCTCGAAGGCATCGAGATCTCGGCAGACGGGCGAAGCCACCTGAAGGCGCGCGTCCGCGCCGTGCCGGAAAACGGCGCCGCCAATCAAGCGCTCGAACGGCTAGTCGCCAAGGCGCTCGAAGTGCCGCGATCGGCCGTCTCGGTCGTCGCCGGCGGCACGGCCCGGCTGAAGACGCTGCGCATATCAGGCGATCCGGCGGCGCTGGCGAGATGCATCGAGGCGTTGGGTGGCGGCCCAAGCGCGCCGCGTTAAGGTGGCCTGCTGCGGGGTGCTTTGATCAGACTTCGTCGGTCCGCCGAGGTTGGCGATTTGGTCCGTTGGCCCTCGCTCTAGACCAGCCCGCGCTTGATCATCATCGCTTCGGGCGACGGCATCTTGCCGCGGAAGGCGGTGTAGAGTTCTTCCGGGTCTTTCGAACCGCCGGCGGCATAGATGTTTTTTCTGAGCCGCTCGGCCAGCGCCGGATTGAACGGGTCGCCCGTCTCCTCGAAGGCGGCGAAGGCGTCGGCGTCGAGCACCTCCGACCACATGTAGGAATAGTAGCCGGCCGAATAGCCGTCGCCGGCAAAGATGTGGCCGAAATGCGGGGTGCGGTGGCGCATGGCGATGGTGTCGGGCATGTTGAGCTTCTCGAGCGTTTCGGCTTCGAAACGAAGCGGCTCGTCCGGCGCATCCGACCGCGCGTGGTAGGCCATGTCGACCAGTGCTGAGGCAGTGAACTCGACAGTGGCGAAGCCGGCGCCGAAGGTGCGCGCCGCCAGCATCTTGTCGACCAGCGCCTTCGGCATCGGTTTGCCGGTCTTCACGTGCAGCGCATGCTTTTCCAGCACCGTCGGCACCGTCAGCCAGTGCTCGTAGAGCTGCGAGGGCAGTTCGACGAAATCGCGGCTGACCGAGGTGCCCGCGACCGATGGCCAGGTGACTTCGGTCAGCATGCCATGCAGCGCATGACCGAATTCGTGGAACAGGGTTTTGGCCTCATCGACCGACAAAAGTGCTGCCTCGCCCTCCGGCGGCTTGGCGAAATTCATGATGTTGTAGATGACCGGCTTGGAGCCATCGCCAAGCTTGTAGCCGGATTTCAGCGCGCTCATCCAGGCGCCGGAGCGCTTTGAGGGCCGCGCGAAATAGTCGGCCAGGAACAGCCCGCGCTCGCTGCCGTCGGCACTCCTGACGACGAAAACGCGCGCGTCCGGGTGCCAGGTGGCAATGCCTTGCTTCTCCTCGAAGCTGATGCCGAACAATTTTGTCGCCACGTCGAAACAGGCGTCGATGATGCGGTCGAGCTGCAGATAGGGCTTCAGCTCGGCCTCGTCGAAGGCGAATTTCTCGGCGCGCAGTTTCTCCTGATAGAAGCGCCAGTCCCAGGCGGCGAATTCTTCGTTGCTGCCGGCCTCGGCCGCCAGCCGCTGCAATTCGATCTGATCGCTTGCGGCCTTTTCCACCGCCTTTTCCCAGACCGGGTCGAGCAGCTTATGCACCGCCTCCGGCGTCTTTGCCATGGTGTCGTCGAGCTTCAGCGCGGCGTAGGAAGCGTAGCCGAGCAGCTTCGCCTTTTCGGCTCGCAGACGCAGCATATCGCGCACCACGGCGGTGTTGTCGGTGGCGCCGCCGTTCTGGCCGCGCATGGTGAAGGCGCGGAAGGCGATCTCGCGCAGGTCACGGCGCTCGGAGAAGGTCGAGAACGGCTCGTAGATCGAGCGCGACAGGGTGACGGCATAGCGGCCCTTCTGGCCGCGCATCTCGGCGGCCTCGGCCATCGCGCTTTTCAGGAATTCCGGCAGGCCGGCAAGGTCGGCCGCGTCGAGGAACAGCGCCCAGTCGCGCTCGTCGGCAAGCAGGTTCTGGCCGAAATTCGTGCCGAGCGACGACAGCTCCTCATTGATCGCCGCCAGCCGTTTCTTGCCCTCGGCGTCGAGCTTGGCGCCGGAACGGACGAAATTTTTCCAGGTCTTTTCCAGCACCCGCAGCGTTTCGGCATCGAGCTTCAGCGCGTGGCGGCGCTGGTAGAGATCGTCGATGCGGGCAAACAGCCGCTCGTTCATCGAGATCGCCGAGAAATGCCGCGACATCTTTGGCGAGATGTCGCGCTCCAGCGCCTGGATCGCCTCGTTGGTGTGGGCGCCGACCCGGCACCAGAAGATCGACGAGACATGGTCGAGCGCTTCGCCGCCGAGCTCGAGTGCCGCAAGCGTATTCTCGATGGTCGGGGTCTCGGCATTGCCTGATATCGCCTCGATCTCGGCCTCGTGCGCCGTCAATGCCGCATCGAAAACCTCGGAAAAATCGCCGTCGCCGATGCGGGAGAAATCGGGCAGGCCGAGCGGCCCTTGCCAGGTGGTCAGCGGATGGGCGGCGAGGTCGACGGCTTTCGTGGACGGCATGGGCAATCTTTCGCTAAGTGAGGGGCTTTCGCTAAGTGCGGGATGAGGCGGAGCGTCACCGATGTAAGGCGCCGGCTTGCCGCACGCAATATCGCGGCTGGTCAGTAGCTGTCGCAGTTTTCGGCGATCGCCGCCTGCGAACTGGCGGTGATGCGGTTTTCGGCGATCGCGAAGGTTTCCTGCATCAGCACGTCGTTGTTGGGGAAATCATAACAGGCGATCACCGTGGTGACGCCGCTTTCGGTCTTCTCGATGCGATGCCGGATTTCAGCCCCGGCGACTGCGCCCTCCCAGTCGTCGATGGAGGCGATGAATTCCTGCTTGGTCTGGACGACACCGAGATCGTCGAGTTTTATCCGGACGTCGTCGGCAAGCAGGTCCGACAGTTCCGTGCGATCGGCGACCAGCAGCGCCGCATACCAACGGCCGATGAGCGCGCCGTCGTCGGCGCGGGCGGATATGACTGAAAACAGCAGCGCCGCTGCGGCCAAAGCGATCGAACGGCATGCCATGCAACCCTCCTACGTCATCTCCGGCCGCTCGAAGTCACCGGTGTCCTTGTTCATCACCCAGAGCTCGCCGGTCGAGATGTCGAACCAGGCGCCGTGCAGCGACAGCCGTCCCTTGCCTTCCAGGATCGAGACGCAGGGAAAGGTCCTGAGATTGGCGATTGAATAGCGGATCGAAATGCGCTCGAGCGCGGTCTGCCGCTCGGTCGCCGTCATGAAGGTGCTGGACGACACGGTCTCGGCCGCCGGCGCGATCAGGCTCATCCACTTGCCGATGAAGTCGCCGGGCGACAAGGGCGCGGCCGTACTGTCGAGTGCCGCGCGGATGCCGCCGCAGCGGCCATGGCCCATCACCACGATGTTCTTCACCTTGAGGCTTTGCACGGCGAACTCAAGCGCCGCCGAGGTCGAGTGGAACTGGTCGTCGGGCGCATAGGGCGGCACCAGATTGCCGACATTGCGCAGCACGAACAGTTCGCCGGGGCCTGCGTCAAAGATCGCCTCGGGAGCCGCGCGCGAGTCGCAGCAAGCAATGATCATCGTTTCGGGGGCCTGGCCCTCGCGAGCAAGCGAGCGATAGCGTCCGCTTTCGGCGAGATAGCGGCCGTTCATGAAATTGCGGTAGCCGGTGAGCAGATGGTCAGGGAGATGAGGCATCGGTGATGTCTGGAGCCTTTCCGGGTTAGGCGGCAGCTCTTTTAGGTCAGGAAGGCTCTAGCGGCAAAAGCCGGTCGCGAGCAATGCTGAATCGCGATGGCTGGCTGCGAACGATCGACACGTCGGAGGGACAGAGGGGGCGCGAAGGATCACCGACTTCGACATAAACCTATTCCCAACCACGAAACGGGGGAGAGGGGGTGCGATGGCGCTCGCCTCACGCCCAGATCGCCACAGGGATGCCAAATCGGTCGGCGAGCGGCGGATCCGGAAACGGCCTTGCCTCGCCGCTGGCGATGCGGCCGGCGATCAGCATCATCGCTGCGGCGTCGAGAAAGTCGTCCGCAGCAGCGCCTCGCGGCGGCGGCCGGTCGAGAAAGCCCCTGATATAACCGTGCCGGCAAAGCAGCGCCTTGCGTTCCGCCATGCCGGCCGGGTTGACGGCGCCCTTGATCTTCTTCGGCAGGCGCATCGCCTGGTCGTCGTTCAGCCGGCAGAAGGCGACTTCCGGATGCGATTCGAAGACGCGGCGGCGCAGTTCGGGACGCGCGATCAGCACGGCATCGATCTCGCGGATCTTGGCAAAGATGCCAAAAGCCTGAATCGAGACGCCGCGCGGCGGATCGGAGGTCGCCTTGGCCACTTCGCTTGCCTGGCGATGCGCGACATGCCAGGCCTCGATTGTGGTGAAGCCATCCGTATGCGCGTAAAGCGCCGCACGCGAGGGGATGGCGAAGACACTGGACTGCCTGTTGCCAAGCAGCGGCCGCACCAGCGCTTCCGGCCCGCGGCCGCCCTTTTGCGAAAGATCGGGCAGGCCGATCGGCATGTCGACGGCGACTGTCGCATCGGCCGGCAATGCGTCGAGCAGTGCTGCGAAGCTGGCAAAAACGGCTGCCGAGGGTGCTGCGCCCGGATCGCGGCGAACGGCGATCCAGCCGGCCTTGCAGCCATCGACACCGACGACAGTCACGCTCTTTTGTCCCGCCCCGGATGCAGGAGATGGCGAAGCTGCACCATGGCCATCGGGTGCGATAGGCTCTGTGCGTCGGTTTCGAGCTGCAATTCGTCGCCGCCGCGCTTGGCGGTGCGCGCCAGGATCTCGTAGACCGCCGCCGTGGTCGACTGCAGTGCCTTGATCGCCGGCTGGCCGGACAGGATACGCGCCAGATAGACGGCCGCCGTCAGGTCGCCGAGCCCATTGGGCGGCTTGTCGATGAGGCGATGCTCGGCGAGCAGCGCCTGGTTGCCGTCGAGCAGCAGATTGCCGGTGCCGCCGGCCATCATCGCCGGCGCCGACGTGACCAGCATGGTCGACGGCCCGGCATGAAGGGCGGCCGCCATCACCGCTTTGAGGTCGGGCAACGGCGCTCCCGCCATCCATTCCAGCTCGTAGCGGTTGGGCGTGGCGATGTCGGCGATCGGCATCAGCCGGTCGCGCATGGCGATGGCGGTCGTCTCCGGCACATAGAGCCCGCCCGAATCGCCCATCACCGGGTCGCAGATATAGACGGCGTCCGGCGTCTTCGCCTTGACCGCGCCGACCAGCGAGGCGACGGCGTCGGCCTGGCCGCCTTCGCCGAGATAGCCGGACAGCACCGCGCCGACCTCGCCCAGCCATGGCGCGCGCTCGAGATCGGCCATCAGTGCCCTGAATTGATCGAGCGGCGGCACGATGCGTGTCGCCCGTCCATGGCCCGGATGCCAGGGCAGGATGACGGTCGGCACCGCCCACACCGGAAAGCCCAGCGTCTCCAGCGCAAAGACCGCGGCGCGGTTGCCGACCGAGCCGCGCGCGACATGGCTGGAAATGACGATGACCGCGCGCGGCGCGTCGTGTTCTTCGGTGCTCACGAGGTTCCTAACCCTGGATGATGAAAAGCACGAGCCAGATCAACAGGCCAATGCCGACAATGAGCCCCAGCGCCCGGCCGATGCGCGTGCCCCAATATTCGATCGGGTCCGCCCGGTCGGCGTCTGCAGCAGTGACGTCATCGCGCGCGCCCTTCGCGGTCCGCGCAACGGACGAGGCCGGGTCGGTTTCACGTGCCACGCGCTCGATGATGCGGCGCGATTCGTCGTCGCTGTCCTGGCGTCCCGCCATGGCTATGCCCTGTTTTCGCAGCGAGTTTAACCTGTTCGCCCGGCCAGTTACAGGGCCTGACAGTGAATGATAAAGCACCAGCAGCGCGCCAGGTTGAGGTCATGTTCTTGCGCGCGGATTGTGGTAATGCTTCGCCCGTCAGTCTTGTTGAGGGATTTTTCCATGCCTGCCCTTTCCTCCCCTTTCGTCTTCCGCAACCTGCCAGCCTTGCTGATGATGGCGATCGTGCTGCCGCTGCTGGCCGGCTGCGGCTACAACACCATTCCGACGGCGGAGGAAAACGCCAAGGCCGCATGGAGCCAGGTGCTGAACCAGTACCAGCGCCGCGCCGATCTCATCCCCAACCTGGTCGAGACGGTCAAGGGCTATGCGGCGCATGAGAAGGATACGCTCGATGCCGTGGTCGAGGCGCGCGCCAAGGCGACGCAGGTAACGGTGACGCCCGACACGCTGAGCGATCCGGAAGCGGTCAAGAGATTCCAGGACAGTCAAGCCGGCCTGACCAGCGCGCTGTCGCGGTTGCTGGCAGTGGTGGAGAATTATCCCGACCTCAAGGCCAATCAGAATTTTCTGGCGCTGCAGGCGCAGCTCGAAGGCACCGAGAACCGCATCTCGGTCGCCCGCCGCGACTATATCGAGGCGGTGCGGGAGTATAATCTGACGCTGCGGACCTTCCCGTCGGTGATTTGGGCGACACTGTGGTTCCGCGACAATCAGCCGTTCGCGAATTTCACCATCGAGGAAGACAAGATGCAGACGCCGAAGGTCGATTTCGGCACGCAGCAGGGCGGGTGATCGACGCTTGGTGAGCGTGGTCCCTGTTAGCCTTGCACTCCGTCGCGCCCCCCTCTGTCCGGCAGGACAGAGGGGGGCGCGACGGAACGCCAGCCTTGCAATCCTGTTCATCGCCCTAAGCCTTCTCTTCCTCCCCCTCGCCGCCCTTGCCGCCCAATTGCCTGCCCTGACCGGGCGGGTCGTCGACAATGCCGGCATCATCGATGCCGCGACCGAGGCGGCGCTGACCCAAAAACTTGCGGATTTCGAGGCCAAGAGCTCCGACCAGATCGTCGTCGCGACGCTTCCTAGCCTCGACGGCGAGGAAATCGAGTCCTACGCCAATCGTCTGTTCCGCGCCTGGAGGCTCGGCCAGGCCGGCGAGGACAATGGCGTGCTTTTGCTGGTCGCCAGCAACGACCGCAAGATGCGCATCGAGGTCGGCTACGGGCTGGAAGGCATGCTGACCGACCTGCACACCAGGCTGATCATCGAAAACGACATGGTGCCGGCCTTCCGCGCCGGCGATTTCTCCGGCGGCATAGCCAAGGCTGTCGACGACATGGTCATGGTGCTGGAAGGCAATCCGGAAGAGCTGGAAGCGCGCGGGACCCGCAACCAGCAGCCGCCATTCAACACCGACGATCTGTTCTTTGCGATCTTCATAAGCATCTGGGCGATCATCTTCTTCGGCAGCATCGCCGCCTCCATCCTGCCGCCGATCTTCGGCCGGAAGATCGGTCCCGGTCGCTATCGCTGGCTGGGCATGACGTTCGAGCCGGGCCGGCAATCATCTGGCGGCTGGTCGGGTGGTTCCGGCGGGGGAGGCTGGTCGTCGGGCGGCGGCGGCTCAGGCGGTGGCGGGTTTTCGGGCGGCGGCGGCTCGTCCGGTGGCGGCGGTTCTTCAGGAAGCTGGTGAGACACAATATGGCAACTCGACCGATCAGCCGCGAGGACCATGACCGCATCGCCAAGGCGATCCGCGTCGCCGAATCGAAGACCGACGGCGAAATCTACTGCGTCGTCGCCTATGCCAGCGACGGCTATTTCTTTCCGGCCGCCTTCATGGCGACGCTGGCCATGCTCGTCGTCAGCCTCGCCGTCAGTTACGGGCTGGAAGCGTGGTGGCTGTCGATCCGCTTGCCGCATTTCGTCATCGCCCAGCTTCTGGCGATGGCCTCGGTGCTTGTGCTGTTGTCGGCGCTGCCCGGATTGCGCATCCACCTGGTGCCGAGGCGGCTGCGCTACCAGGCCGCGCACGCCAATGCGCTAAAACAGTTCCTCGCCCGCAACGTCCATCGCACCGCGGCGCGCACCGGCGTGCTGGTGTTCGTTTCGATTGCCGAGCATTACGCCGAAGTGATCGCCGACAGCGGCATCGACAGCCGTGTCGGCCAGCATGTCTGGGACAGCGTCGTCCGCGACCTTACCGCGCATGCAAGCGACGATCGTCTCGCCGACGGCTTCATCAAGGCGATCGAAGCGACTGGTGCGGTGCTGGCCGAGCATTTCCCGGTTTCTTCCGGCGACAGCAACGAGCTGGACGACCATCTGGTCGAAATCTGAGTCGCTACGAACGGCTTCCTTCAGCACTCAACGGCACGTCTATCGTCTGTGCGAAAGCTTGGGAGCCGCTGACCGGACTCTTGCAATCGGGCGATGCGGGTTTATGGTTAACCAACCATGAAGACGCTGAGCATCGACATCAGGAAAGCCGAGCCGCGCGACGCAGGCGCCATCGCCGACGTGCACCTGCTGGCCTGGCGCGGCGCCTACTCCGGCATCATCCCGCATCGCACGCTGACATCGATGATCAACCGCCGCGGCGCCGACTGGTGGGCGAACGCCATTCGCCGCGCCGCCACCGTCCTGGTCGTCGAAATCGGCGGCAAGGTTGCCGGCTACGCCACGATCGGCAAGAACCGCGCCCGCGAGCTCAAGCAGCAGGGCGAAATTTACGAACTTTACGTGCGCCCGGAATATCAGGGCATCGGGCTCGGCAGCCGGCTATTCTCGGCCGCACGGGCGCGACTGGCAGACCACGGGCTGAAAGGCATGGTGGTGTGGGCGTTGGAGGACAACCAGAGCGCGCTCACCTTCTATGCCGGCGCCGGCGGCCGCGACGTCGCCGAGGGCGTCGAGGTCTTCGAGCAGAAGGCTCTGAAGAAGGTCGCCTTCGTCTGGGAATGACGGCTCGACACGCCTCTCGCCAGCACCCTCAGCTGCTTTCAGTACCATTCGCCGCATTGCACCATGCGCCGCCGCCCGCTATCGGTCTCCAATCGAAAGAGGGACAAAAGCCATGCGTATCGAAGCCATCGCCATCGGAAAGAACCCGCCGGAGGACATCAACGTCATCATCGAGGTGCCGATCGGCGGCGAGCCGATCAAGTACGAGATGGACAAGGAGGCCGGCACGCTGTTCGTCGACCGCTTCCTGCACACCTCGATGCGCTATCCCGGCAATTACGGCTTCGTGCCGCACACGCTTTCGGGTGACGGCGACCCTATCGACGTGCTGGTCTGCAACACGCGCGCGCTGGTGCCGGGCTGCGTCATCAATGTGCGGCCGATCGGCGTGCTGGTGATGGAGGACAATTCCGGCCTCGACGAAAAGATCATCGCGGTGCCGTCGCCCAAGCTGACGCTGCGCTACGAGAACGTCACGGAATACACGCACCTGCCCGACATCACCCGCCAGCAGGTGCAGCATTTCTTCGAGCACTACAAGGATCTCGAACCCGGCAAATGGGTGAAGATCGAGGGCTGGCACGACGCCGCCTACGCCAAGAAGATGATCGTCGAGGCGATCGAACGGGCCAAGGCAAGCAAGTAGCCGAACTCCTGAAGTTTGCGGGCTAGCGTAGCGCCGCCCCTCATCCGCCTGCCGGCACCTTCTCCCCGTGAACGGGGAGAAGCCCGCTGACCTCGACCTTGGCGCCCATTCAGCAACGCTGGTAATAGGCGAAACCATTCATGGCGGCGTCTTTCTCCCCGTCACTATACGGGGAGAAATGCCCGGCAGGGCAATGAGGGGCAGCGCGGGCCGAGGATACTTTTCAATGCGACGCGCGCCTAATTATCGACGCGGCCGAAATCGGGCGCGTTGCCGATCACCACGCGCTTGTCCTTGCCGCAGGCAAAGGTCCGCGCCTTCTCGTCGGCAAGCTTGCGGGCCTGGTCGTTGGCGCCGGGGTTGCCGGTGGCCAGCACCAGGCCGACGGTGCAGCCCTCATAGGTCTCCGGCTGGGCGACCTTGGCGACGATCAGCACGTCGGTCGGTTTGTTCTCCGCCTCGGGATTGCTGATCGAGCGCCGATGGATGACCGCAAACGGGACGGCGCGATCGCCGCTCGTCTCGATGCGCCACTCGAGTTTGGGTGCAACCGAGTTGAAGGCGACAAAACTTTCCCAGACCGCGGTCATGTCGCTGGGCGGAAAACCATAAAACAGCGATTCCCGGGCATCGTCGTAAGAGATCAGCACCGGGTAGCCGCGATAGCCCGAGCAGGCAAGACTGGCCCAGTCGCCTTCGCCTTCCTCCGCCTGCGCGTAGGTCACGCAGTCCTTCTTCCAGTCGAGATCGGTGTAGGCGCTGGAAATGTCGCCGGCCTGAGTAGGTTGGCAGAGGCCGGCAAGGGCAAGCGGGATCAGAAGCGCACTCACGCGATACACCCCTGGGGTCATTTTCGCTGCCTAGCTCTAAGCTTCGCAAAAAAATACAGGGCGTACAACGCGGAAAAACAAATGGATACGACGGACGTTTGGTAGTCCATCCAGCAAATTGCGACGAGCGACACGAAGGTTGCAAACAGCGTTACCGGCACAGCGACGCCGGTGTACAGGAAAATCAAAGCCGAGGCCGATATCAAGACGATAAGAGCGCTCCCTGTGGGACTAAAGTCGGGAGCCTTAAATAAGAAATAGGCAACGGCTGATGAAATAAGTATGAGAAACAAAAATCTGCGCAGTACGGCTTCCTTGACCGTATACTCGTTCAGGTCAAGGACCGTCCGAATGTCTCTTTTCTCTTGCTCGCCAATTAAACTCGAGCTCCCTCGCCTCAGGTAGTGAAGCAGGAACATCTTTTCGAGGTCGTCTAAAAACGTTCGAGCAAGGTTCAAGTCGTTACCGGCAATTGTCAGCAGACCACGAGCGTGACGACATACTGCTTCCGGCTGGAAAGGACCGCAAGAGGTCTATTTCTTCAAGCTCGCCTCGATCAGCAGGTCGGCGTTGCGGGCCACAGACTTCGCCGGTCCGCCGGCGCCGAACAGCTGGCCGCTGATATAGGCGCCCTCGATCAGGAGCAGCAGCCCGTCGCCCAGCGTGTCGGCGTCGTTCGCGCCCAAAGCGGTTGCCATGGTACGTAGGCGGCGACGCAATTCCTGCTTGTTGGCCTCGCTCACCACGCGGGCCGGGTGGCCGTGTTCGGGATATTCGACGGCCGCATTGGTCATGCCGCAGCCGCGATAGTCGGGGTTTTGCGTGCGCTTGCCGATGCGGGTCAGGAAGGCGGCGATCTGCGCGCGCGGATCGCCGGGATGGGCAGCCGCCGCCGCGTCGAAGCGGGCCCAGAACTCGAGGTCGTATTGCCGCAGATAGGACGCGGCCAATTCGTCCTTGGACGGAAAGCTGCGATAGAGGCTGGGCTTGGTGACGCCGGCGCGCCGCACGATCTCGTCGACGCCGATCGCCCTGATGCCTTGCCGGTAGAACAGGTCGCGGGCAACGCGAAGGATTTTTTCGCCCGCGCGGGGCTGTGCCACGTCATCCGCTTTGATCGTTGGTTCAATACTTTTCATCTAGAATGTGCCGTGGCCTGCTTGACAATGTTACCGATCGGTACGTATACCTCGGTGCAATTGCAACGTACCGGTCAGTAACATGATAGCTCGATCCCGCCCGTTTGGCCAGCGCTATGCATTTGTCGTAGTCGCCGTCATTTTCCTGTGCCTGCTGATCGCGGCGGGCCTGCGGTCGGCACCGGCCGTCATGATGCTGCCGCTGGAGGAGAGTTTCGGCTGGCGGCGCGATGTCGTCTCGCTCGCCGCGGCCATCGGCATCTTCCTCTACGGCCTGACCGGGCCGTTTGCCGCGGCACTGATGGAACGGATCGGGCTGCGCCGCACGCTGCTGGCGTCGCTGGTGCTGATGTCGGGCTCGACGGCGCTCAGCCTGTTGATGACCCAGCCGTGGCACCTGCTTCTCACCTGGGGCGTATTCTCCGGCGTCGGTTCCGGGGCGGTCGCCACGGTGCTCGGCGCCACCATCGTCAACCGCTGGTTCAAGACCAATCGCGGCCTGGTGATGGGGCTGATGTCGGCCTCCGCCGCCACCGGCCTGCTGGTGTTCCTGCCGCTGCTCGCCGCGCTCGCGCAGTGGGGCGGCTGGAAGCCGGTCGCCATCGCCATTGCGGTCGCCACCGCCTGCCTGGTGCCGCTGGTCTGGCTGCTGGTGCCGGAGCGTCCGGCCTCGATCGGCATGGTGCGCTACGGCGCTGAAGCCGACGACGTGCCGCCGGTTCCGCCGGCCTCGCAGGGCAATTTCCTCACCCACACGCTCAGCACGCTGCGTCGTGCCGCCGGCACCCGCGTGTTCTGGTATCTGTTCGCCACTTTCTTCATCTGCGGCTTCACCACCAACGGACTGGTCGGCACGCACCTGATCGCGTTTTGCGGCGACATGGGCATCGGCCAGGTGCAAGCCGCCGGCCTGCTGTCGCTGATGGGCATCTTCGACCTGATCGGCACGACGCTGTCGGGTTGGCTCACCGACCGTTTCGACCCGCGCAAGCTGCTCGGCGTCTATTATGGCATCCGCGGCCTGTCGCTGATCTACCTGCCTTATTCCGGCTTTTCGTCGACCAGCCTGATCATCTTCGCCGTGCTCTACGGATTGGACTGGATCGCCACCGTGCCGCCAACGCTCAGGCTGTCGAACGAGGCGTTCGGCGACCGCAGCGGGCCGATCGTCTTCGGCTGGATCGTCGCCGGCCATCAGGTGGGTGCGGCGGCGGCCGCCTTCTTCGGCGGCACCATGCGTGAATTGCAGGGCAATTACGAACTTGCCTTCCTGATCGCCGGCATGACGGCAATAGCCGCAGCCTGCATCTCGCTGTTGATCAACACCAGCCGGCCGGCCTTCGAGCCGAACCCGCAGGCGGCTTGAGCTGTGACGGCCGAGCGCTAATCTCCCCCCTCGAGGGGGAGATGGCCGCGAAGCGGCCAGAGGGGGTCGGTCCGACCGGGCTCGGCCCCTTATCGCAGATACAGGAGGTCGGCGCTCCACGCGAGACGACCCCCTCTGACGCCTTCGGCGACATCTCCCCCTCGAGGGGGAGATTCGCCAGCCTGTTGATCGTCAGAAAACCTTCATGGTTTCGAGATGTGCGTGAAACATTGAGGCTGGACCTTGGCGGTGACGTTTAAGCCATCCAGGAGACAGCCATGAACAAGATTTCACGCCGCGCTTTTGTCACGTCGGCGAGCGCCGCCGGCTTCGTCGGCGTATCGGGCCTCGCGCTTCCCTATTATTCGCGCGCCAATCAGCGGCCCGCCTTCACCCATGGCATCCAGTCGGGCGATGTCGACGCCACCAGCGGCGTGGTGTGGACGCGGACCGATCGCCCTTCGCGCGTCACGTTCGAAGTCTCGTCGACGGAAAATTTCGCCAACGCCGTCCGCCTTGCGCCGCTCGATACGTCGCCGGCCAGCGATTACACGGTAAAGCGGCTGCTCACCGACCTCACTTCCGACCAGGACATCTTCTACCGCATGGTCGCGGCCGATCTTGCCGACATCAACGCCGTCTCCGAGCCGATCGTCGGCCGCTTCCGCACGGCGCCGGCCTCGAAACGCGACATTCGCTTCGCCTGGTCGGGCGATACCGCCGGCCAGGGCTGGGGTATCGACGACACCGGCATGAAGACCTATGCCACGATCGGCAAGCATACGCCCGACTTCTTCCTGCATTCCGGCGACACCATCTATGCCGACGGCCCGATGAAGGACGAGGTCGAGCTTCCGGGCGGCAGCAAGTGGAAGAACAAGGTCCTCATCGACGAAAAGCGCAAGGTTGCCGAGACGCTGGACGAGTACCGCGGCCAGTGGAAGTACAACATGATGGACGGACATGTGCTGGGGCTCAACGCCATCTGCCCGACCTTCTACCAGTGGGACGACCACGAGGTGGTCAACAACTGGTCGGATTCGAAGGACCTGAGCGCCGACGACCGCTACTCGGAAAAAAACATTCATGTGCTGGCGGCACGCGCGGCACGCGCCTTCCACGAGATGACGACGATCCGCTACGAGCCCTCGGAACCGGGCCGCGTCTATCGCAAGATCGCCTACGGGCCGCTGCTCGACGTGTTCTTCCTCGACATGCGTTCCTATCGCGGCGCCAATGGTCCTGGTATGCAGGATACGGTGACGCCGCAATCGCGCATCCTCGGCGAACAGCAGACGAGGTGGCTGAAGCGCGAACTGGCAAACTCCAGCGCGACCTGGAAAATCATCGCCGCCGATATGCCGCTCGGTCTCGTCGTCTGGAACGACGCCACCAACAAGGCCGGCGCCGAGGCCATCAGCAATGGCGACAATGGCCCGGCCAAGGGCCGCGAGCTGGAAATTGCCGACCTCCTTCGCTACATTAGGAATGCCGGCATCACCAACACCGTCTGGCTGACCGCCGACGTGCACTACACGGCGGCGCATTACTACAATCCCGACAGGGCGCAGTTCCAGGACTTCAATCCGTTCTGGGAATTCGTCTCGGGTCCGCTCCATGCCGGCACCTATGGACCCAATGATTTCGACATGACCTTCGGCCCGGAGCTGAAATTCATCAAGGCGCCAACCGCCGAGCAGGCGCAGAACCTGCCACCCTCGGCCGGCCTGCAGTTCTTCGGCCTCGTCGACATCGACGGCGCCACTGAACAGATGACGGTGCGGCTGATGGATCGCGACGACAATGAACTCTACAAGGTCACGCTCGATCCGGTGCATTCGGCGTGAGGACTGGGTCACCTTGTATCAAGCATGGGTGACGTCGCGCTGCCCCTCATTGCCCTGCCGGGCATTTCTCCCCGTAAACGGGGAGAAAGTGGCCAACATCGAAGATTTCGCTAATCGCGAACGTTGCAGGAGGAGAGCCGACATTTCGCGCAGCGGTCTTCTCCCCGTTTACGGGGAGAAGGTGCCGGCAGGCGGATGAGGGGCTGCGCCGGCGTTGGCAAGACTTTCAGGAAGGGTCGATCCGAGCTTTCCGACAATGTGCCAAAGCAATCCTAATCCGGATAGCAAACGGTCGGAATATTGGGCCAAACAGCGCTGTCGCAGTTGGCGGCCTCCTGCCTTTGCTTGAAGGCGGCGCTGACCGGCCCGGTCACCACCGGGTCGACGCCATCGGGAGCGTCGGCAAACAACTGCTCCGCCGTTCGGGTGTCGGACGGCAGGGCAGGCCGTGCCTCCTTCGACGTCGCGGCCGACTGTGCCATGCCTGCCGCAAGCAGAACGGCGAGGGCAGCCCATGCGAGGATTGGCCGGTATCTGATGCCCGTTTTGCTCATGAAATTCGAACTGTCCCGACCGTGAAAGGTTCCGCTTTGGTTAATAATTCAATTTCACACCAAGACGCTTAAGATTTGGTGACCATGTATTTGGTGGCACGCCTCCTCTTTCGCAATTGCGAAAAACCCTGTATGAGCCGCCCAACCGAAAGAGGCAGCGCCTTTTGGCCTGCTGCCTGCAACGCTCCCGAGACCACAACATGAAAATTCGTAATATCGCGATCATCGCGCACGTCGACCATGGGAAAACCACCCTCGTCGACCAGCTCCTGAAACAGTCGGGATCGTTCCGCGACAACCAGCGCGTTGCCGAACGCGCCATGGATTCGAACGACCTCGAAAAGGAACGCGGCATCACCATCCTGGCCAAGGCGACCTCGGTCGACTGGAAGGACACCCGCATCAACATCGTCGACACCCCTGGCCACGCCGATTTCGGCGGTGAAGTCGAGCGCATCCTGTCGATGGTGGATTCAGCCATCGTGCTGGTCGACGCCGCCGAAGGGCCGATGCCACAGACAAAATTCGTCGTCGGCAAGGCGCTCAAGGTCGGATTGAAGCCGATCGTCGTCATCAACAAGATCGACCGGCCGGACGCCCGCCACGTCGAGGTGGTCAACGAAGTGTTCGACCTGTTTGCAGCGCTCGACGCCACCGACGAGCAGCTCGACTTCCCGATCCTTTACGGCTCGGGCCGCGACGGCTGGGTGTCGGAAAACCCCGAAGGTCCGAAGGACCAGGGTCTGGCGCCGCTGTTTGACCTCGTCATCAAGCATGTGCCGGCGCCGACCGTCCATCCCGGCCCGTTCCGCATGATCGGCACCATCCTGGAAGCCAATCCGTTCCTTGGCCGCATCATCACCGGCCGCATCGAATCCGGCACGCTGAAATCCAACCAGGCGGTCAAGGTGCTGCATCATGACGGCACCCAGGTCGAAACCGGCCGTATCTCGAAGATCCTGGCTTTCCGCGGGCTCGAGCGCCAGCCGATCGACGAGGCGCAGGCGGGTGACATCGTCGCCATCGCCGGCCTGTCGAAGGGCACCGTCGCCGACACGTTCTGCGACCTGTCGGTGACCGAGCCGCTGCATGCGCAGCCGATCGATCCGCCGACGGTGACGATGTCGTTCCTCGTCAACGATAGTCCGCTGGCCGGCACCGAGGGCGACAAGGTGACCAGCCGCGTCATCCGCGACCGCCTGCTGCGCGAGGCCGAAGGCAATGTCGCGCTGAAGATCGAGGAATCGCCGGACAAGGATTCGTTTTTCGTGTCCGGCCGCGGCGAATTGCAGCTTGCCGTGCTGATCGAGACGATGCGCCGCGAAGGGTTCGAGATTGCCGTGTCGCGGCCGCGCGTCGTCATGCAGAAGGGCGAGAACGGCGAGTTGCTCGAGCCGGTCGAGGAAGTCGTCATCGACGTCGACGAGGAGCATGCCGGCGTCGTCGTGCAAAAAATGTCGGAGCGTAAGGCCGAGATGGTCGAATTGCGCCCGTCAGGCGGCAACCGCCAGCGCATCGTCTTCCACGCGCCGACGCGCGGCCTGATCGGCTATCAGTCGGAACTGCTGACCGACACGCGCGGCACAGCAGTCATGAACCGGCTGTTCCATGCCTACGAGCCTTACAAGGGTGAGCTGCCGGGCCGCACCAATGGCGTGCTGATCTCCAACGAACAGGGTGAATCAGTGGCTTATGCCATGTGGAATCTGGAAGATCGCGGTCCGATGGTCATCGATCCAGGCGTCAAGGTCTATCAGGGCATGATCATCGGCATCCATTCACGCGACAACGACCTCGAAGTGAACGTGCTGAAGGGCAAGAAGCTGACCAACATCCGCGCCGCCGGCAAGGACGAGGCCGTGAAGCTGACGCCGCCGATCCGCATGACGCTGGAACGCGCGCTGGCCTGGATCCAGGACGACGAGCTGGTCGAGGTGACGCCGAAGACCATCCGCCTGCGCAAGCTCTACCTCGACCCGAACGAGCGCAAGCGTTTTGAGAAGTCGGCGAAAGTGGTCGGCGCGGCGTAGGCGGGATGTCGGCGGCAAACTCCTCACGGCTGTCGCATACGGTAATCGACCCGAGGCTGAAGTTTGCGTCTCGATGGTTAGTGCGCAAGGGATCTATGCTCTCGCGACGCATATTTCCGACGTAGGCGGGCTTGGCCTGATCCCATGGAGGTCGGCGCTGCCCCTCATCCGCCTGCCGGCACCTCTCCCCGTGAACGGGGAGAAGACCGCTGACCGCACCCGGCGTTCATTTTTTGCAACGCTGGTAACTGGCGGAACCGTCGATGACGGCGCCCTTCTCCCCGTTCACGGGGAGAAGATGGCGGCAGCCAGATGAGGGGCAGCGCCGGCGCCTCTTCAGAGGGCAAAGTTCTCAGCAAGCTGCAGGGGTGCCAAATCGCCGCCGATCGGATATCCTTAGCTTTCTGACGCTCGAAGGCACTCACATGCACCTCACCTCTCTCCTCATCTTCGCCGCCGCCCTTTTCGTCGCCGCGGGCTCGCCCGGCCCCTCGATTGCCGCCCTGGTGGCGCGGGTTATCGCAAAGGGCTTTCGCGACGTGTTTCCATTCCTGCTCGCCATGTGGATCGGCGAAGGCATCTGGCTGTCGCTGGCGGTGTTCGGGCTGGCGGTGGTGGCGCAGACCTTCCATCTCGCCTTCGTCGTGCTGAAATGGGTCGGCGTCGCCTATCTCGCCTACCTCGCCTGGAAGATGTGGACGGCCCCGGTCGAGGCGCGCGAGGGCGAGATGCCGCGCGAGGAATCGGCCGTCAAATTGTTCTTTGCCGGCATGGCGGTGACGCTCGGCAATCCCAAGATCATGATGTTCTACCTGGCGCTGCTGCCGACCATCATCGATCTCGCCTCGGTGACGGTGGTCGGCTGGATCGAGCTGACGCTGACCATGGTCGTGGTTCTGGTCGCCATCGATCTGGCCTGGGTGCTGGCGGCAGCGCAGGCGCGAAAACTCTTGAAGAGCAGGCGGGCGATGAAGATCGCCAACCGCGTCAGCGCCGGCACCATGGCCGGCGCCGCGGCGGCGATAGCGGCTCGATCCTGAGCCGGTGCGTCAGCCCATTTCGATGATCGGCGCGATCTCGACGCTGAAACCCGGGTCCGTCAGGATGGGACAATCCTTTGCCTTTTCGACGGCATCGTCGATGTCGTTCGCTTCGATGATTGTGTAACCGGCGGTCGGATTGCTGCCGCCATTGTTCTCGACCTTGCCGCCGGGCAGTACGGTCTTCGACATGCCGACCGGATTGCCACCGTCGACCACGGCCGAGCCAAGCTTGCCGTACCAGCCGCTCCAGGCATCCATCGCTGCTTGCCGTTCGGCCGCGTCGGTCGGCATCTTGCCGGAGCCGTGATAGACATAGAGAAATTTCGCCATGTTCTCCTCCGTTGATCAGCGGCGTCGAACCGACATGCGGTCACGCCGCAGCGGTAATCATCGGACCAAACCGGCAAAGACGCAACGAGAATGCGAATCACTAATGTGAGGTCCGGTTGGCTAAGCGCAGGCCAAAAGCACGTTGGGAACGAGACCGAGCTTCTGCTCGCATTTGGCGAAATAGGCTTTCGTCGCTTCGCTCAGTTCCGCGGCTGCGAGGTCAAGTGCGATGATTTTGTCTTTCATGGCGGATTTTCTCCTCATTTTCGGTGACCCACCGGCGAATCCCGACATTTCGTCGCAAGCGGTCAAACCTTTGTCGCCAAATATCGGTCATCTGCTACCATAGTCGCAAAACATATGACGGGAGGGATTAGCGACATGGCCAGCCTGAAATCCGCAAGCCAGTTGAAAAAGATCAGCACGGCCAAGGGCAGCGAAAAGCCCGGCAGGCTTGCCGACTACCTGCTGGCCCGAGCGCCGGCCGAAGATGTCGCCGCCTATAACGTCGCCGACCTCGAACGCGCCGCCGATCTCGCCGGACGCGCCGTCGCCAGGCACAAGAAGGGCGATTGCGTCGTCGCCATAGACGTCGATTCCGGTGTCGTGCGCCAGGGCAGGCCGATGACCGTGATCACCGTCGTCAACGACAATATGCCGTTCCTGTTCGATTCCATCCTCGGCGAGATCACCGAGAGCGCCGGCGAACCGCTGCTGGTTACCCATCCGGTCATCGTCGTCAGGCACGGCAAGAACGGCGTCGACGAAATCCTCGGCGATGGCGGCTTTGCCAAGGGCGATCACAGCCATGAACGGCTGAGTATCATCCACGTCCATATAGGCCGTCTTTCGGCCGAGCAGGCCGAGGCATTGGCCGAGCGGCTGAAAAAAATATTGGGCCAGGTACGCGCCGCGGTCACCGATTGGAAGCCGATGCTGGCCCGCCTCGACCAGGCGATCTCGGAGTTCCGCTACGCCCCGGTGCCGCTCGACAAGGCCCACGTCACCGACGCGATCGCCTTCCTCGAATGGCTGCGTGACGACAATTTCACCTTCCTTGGCATGCGCGAGTTCAAATACACCGGCGGCGAGAAGAGCGGCACGCTGGAGCGCACGGAAAAGCCCGGCCTCGGCATCCTCTCAGATCCCGACGTGCTGGTGCTGCGGCGCGGCACCGAAGCGGTGACGACGACGCCGGAAATCCGCGCCTTCCTGCACGGGCCGGAACCGCTGATCGTCACCAAGGCAAACGCCAAATCGTCGGTCCATCGCCGCATCTATCTCGATTACATCGGCGTCAAGACCTACACCGCCAAGGGCGTGCTTGCCGGCGAGCTGCGCATCGTCGGCCTGTTCACCTCGACCGCCTACACGCGCTCGGTGATGAAGATCCCTTATCTCAGGTCGAAAGCCGAAACCATCATCGCCAAATCCGGTTTCAACCCTGAAGATCACTCCGGCAAGGCATTGATCAACGTGCTGGAGAGCTATCCGCGCGACGAGCTGTTCCAGGTTCCGGTGCCGATCCTGCGCAAGCACGCCGAAGCCATTCTGGGGCTGATCGAGCGGCCGCGCGTCAGGGCGCTGGTGCGCGCCGATCAGTTCGACCGCTTCGTCTCGATCCTCGTCTTCGTGCCGCGCGACCGCTACGACAGCGTCGTACGCGAGAAGATCGGCACCTATCTGAAGACGGTGTTCCAAGGCCGGCTGTCGGCCTACTACCCCGCCTTTCCGGAAGGCGGACTGGCGCGAGTCCATTTCATCATCGGCCGTTCCGGCGGCAAGACGCCGAAGATCGACCAGGCGACGGTCGAGGCAGCGATCCGCGCCATCGTACGGACCTGGGACGACATTCTGCGCGAAACCGCGGCCGAGACCGGCGCCGATGCGGCGCTCACGGCGATCGCTTCGCGCTTCTCGGGGAGCTATCGCGACAGCTTCTCGCCGGCGGAGGCGTTGGCCGATGCCGGGCGCATCGCCAGGATCAGCGCGGCCAATCCGATCGCCATCGACTACTACCGTCATGCCAACCAGGAACCGCATCAGGCGGCGCTGAAGATCTATCACCATGGCAGCCCGGTGGCGCTGTCGCGACGGGTGCCGGTGCTGGAGAACATCGGTTTCCGCGTGATCAGCGAGCGCACCTTCGAGGTCGGGGACGAGGCTTCCGGCATGATCAATAGTGATCAGCCGGGCATGGTCTTCATCCACGACATGGAGCTCGAAAACAGCTACGGCAAGCCGATCGACCTTGGCGACCGCGGCGCGCTGTTCGAGGACGCGTTCCTTTCCGTCTGGCGCGGCGACATCGACAATGACGGCTATAACGGCCTTGCCCAGACCGCCGGCCTGTGGTCGAGCGAGGTCACCATCCTGCGCGCCTATGGCCGCTATCTGCAGCAGGCCGGGATTCCGCAAAGCCAGGATTTCATTGCCGCCGCACTCAACCGCTATCCGGAGATCGCGCGTGGCCTGCATGAGCTGTTCGTCGCCCGCCTCGGGCCGATGGCGGAGACGGAAGGGTTGGTCGCCGCCAAGCACCTCAAGGCCAAGATCAGGGATGCGCTGGAAGAGGTTCCCAACATCGATGACGACACCATCATCCGTCGCTACCTCAACCTGATCGAAGCCTCGCTACGCACCAATCATTTCGTTGCCGATACGAAGGAGAAGGGCCAGTCGCTGGCGATCAAGCTCGACTCGCAAGCGGTCGACGGCCTGCCGGCGCCGCGGCCGTGGCGGGAGATCTTCGTCTACGGCTCCGAAGTCGAGGGCGTGCATCTGCGCTTCGGCCCGGTCGCCCGCGGCGGCCTGCGCTGGTCGGATCGCGCCCAGGACTACCGCACCGAGGTGCTCGGCCTGGTCAAGGCGCAGCAGGTCAAGAACGCGGTGATCGTGCCGGTTGGCGCCAAGGGCGGGTTCTATCCGAAGAAGTTGCCGATGGGCGCCGGCCGCGACGCCATCTTCGAAGCCGGCGCGTCCGCCTACAAGAATTACGTCTCCAGCCTGTTGTCGATCACCGACAATATCGGCCTCGACGGCGTCATTCCGCCAGCCGGTGTGATCAGGCGCGACCAGGACGATCCCTATTTCGTCGTCGCCGCCGACAAGGGCACCGCGACCTTCTCCGACACCGCCAATGCCATCAGCGAGAAGCATGGCTTCTGGCTCGACGACGCCTTCGCCAGCGGCGGCTCGGCCGGCTACGACCACAAGAAGATGGGCATCACTGCCAAGGGCGCCTGGGAAGCGGTCAAGCGGCATTTCCGCGAGATGAACCGCGACATCCAGACCATGCCCTTCACCGTCGTTGGTGTCGGCGACATGTCGGGCGACGTGTTCGGCAACGGCATGCTTTTGTCCGAGCAGACCCGGCTGATCGCCGCTTTCGACCATCGCGACATCTTCATCGATCCCGCTCCCGACATGGCAGCTTCGATGGCCGAGCGCCGGCGCATGTTCGCCCTCGCCCGTTCGAGCTGGCAGGACTACGACAAGACAAAACTGTCCGAAGGCGGCATCATCGTCTCGCGCAGCCAGAAATCGATCACCCTGCCGCCGGCCGCGGCCGCGGCGATCGGCCTCGGCAAGACGACCGCCTCGCCGGTCGAGATCATGAGCGCCATCCTCAAGGCGCCGGTCGACCTTTTGTGGTTCGGCGGCATCGGCACCTATCTCAGGGCTTCGACGGAAACCAACCAGGACGCCGGCGATCGCGCCAACGATGCAATTCGGGTGACTGCGCTCGAAGTGCGCGCCAAGGTCATCGGCGAGGGCGCCAATCTTGGCGCGACGCAGCGGGCCCGCATCGAGTTCGGGCTGAATGGCGGGCGCTGCAATTCCGACGCCATCGACAATTCGGGCGGAGTCAACTGCTCCGACGTCGAGGTCAACATCAAGATCGCGCTGGCTTCCGCCATGCGCAAGGGGGCGCTGACCCGCCCAGCGCGCAACAAGCTTCTCGCCGAAATGACCGACGACGTGAGCGCGCTGGTGCTGTCCAACAATTACGAGCAGACGCTGGCGCTGTCCCTTGCCCGCAAGCGCGGCCTTGCCGATATCGCCCATCAGAGCCGTTTCATGGCAGCGCTCGAGGCGCGCGGCCTGCTCGACCGCAATGTCGAAGCTCTGCCGTCGCCGGCAGCCCTTGCCGAGCGCGAGGCGCGCGGTGAGCCGTTGACCAGGGCCGAGCTCGGCGTGCTGTTGGCCTATGCCAAGATCGTGCTGTTTTCCGACATCGTCGCCAGCAACGTCCCGGACGATCCGCATTTCGACCGTGACCTGATGGGCTATTTTCCGGACCGTATGGCGAAGAAATACGCGGCCGAGATCCATGGCCATCGCCTGCGCCGCGAAATTATCGCCCGTGTCGTCGCCAACGATCTGGTCAATCGCGGCGGCCCGTCATTCGTCAACAGGCTGCTGGAAGCGAGCGGCCAAAGTGCTGCAGACGTGGTCCGTGCCTTCGCCGTGGTGCGTGACGGCTTTGGGTTGCCGGCGCTCTATCGCGAGATCGACGCGCTCGACAACCAGATCGACGGACAGGTGCAGCTCGACCTTTATCAGGCTGTTAGCCGGCTTATCTATGTGACCAGCGGCTGGTATCTCAAAAACGATACCAGCACCGCACCGCTCGGCCAACGGATCGCCGAGTTGCAGGACGCGCGCAAGGCACTGGAGCCGAAGCTCGTTTCGCTGCTGCCGGCCTTCTCGCGCGAGCGGATCGAGGAGCGGAGGCATGGTCTGGCCAAGGACGGCGCGCCGGAAAGACTGGCCGAACAGCTGGCGCTGACCGATGTGGTGGGCGTCGTCCCCGACATCGCGCTGACGGCCCGAACGGCGAATGCCGACATTGTCGTCGCTGCGAAGGCGTTTTTCGCGGTCAGCGATGCCTTCCGCATTCCGCGCGTCGAGGATGCAGCGCGCTCGATCGCGCCGTCCGACTACTACGATCAATTGGCGCTTTCCCGCGCCACCGACACGATTGACGCGGCCAGGCGCGGCATCGCGGTGGCGGCGCTCACAAGCCATCCCAAGGCGGCGGACCCGGTGGCGGCGTGGCTGGAAGCCGGCAGCGAGAGGGTCGGGCGCATCCGCGATCGGCTGCAGGCGCTGACCGAGGGCGGCGACATCACCGTGTCGCGGCTGTCGGTGGCATCGGGGCTGATCAGCGACCTGACAGCGCTGTGAGGAGTCTCCCACATCGCTTGGGATTGCCGGCAGGAACTGCGCTATAGAGCGAAACGGTGACTTACTTGGCGGCGCCGTTCGTGGGAGGGCATATGGCCGAGGTAGCAGTGCAGCGAGCGCCGGAACGCGGCATCTGGGGATGGATGCTGTTCGACTGGGCGGCGCAGCCGTTCTTCACCGTCATCACCACCTTCATCTTCGGTCCCTACTTCGTCTCGCGCATGGCGAGTGATCCAGAAACGGGCTTGGCTGTGTGGGGCTATGCAATCGCCGCGGCGGGGCTGGCCATTGCCGTGCTGTCGCCGATCCTGGGCTCGATCGCCGACCAGACCGGCCCGCGAAAACCGTGGATCGCGTTCTTCGCTGCGGTCAAGATCACCAGTCTTTGCCTGCTATGGTTCGCCGCGCCGGGCTCAAATTTATTCCTAGTCGCGGCTTTGTTTTCGCTGGCGTCGGTGGCGGCGGAATTCTCGACCGTGTTCAATGATTCGATGATGCCGCGCCTGGTTCCGAAGAGCGAAATCGGCCGCATCTCGAACATGGCCTGGGGTCTTGGTTATCTCGGGGGCATGATCGCGCTGATCTTCGTCGTCGCCTTCATGGCGGGTTCGCCGGAGACCGGCAAGACGATCATCGGCCTTGACCCGCTCTTCGGCCTCGATCCGAAGCTCGGCGAGGACGCGCGCGCCACCGGACCACTGTCGGCGGCCTGGTATTTTCTATTCATCCTGCCGATGTTCTTCTTCACGCCCGACGCCGTCAAAGGCCTTCCAATCAGGCCTGCTGTGCGCGAGGGACTGTCGGAACTGAAGTCGACGCTGGGCGAAATACGCAAACGCAGCGGCATCTTCCGCTTTCTCGTCGCCCGCATGATCTATCAGGACGGCGTCAACGCGCTGCTTGCGCTGGGCGCGCCCTTTGCCGCGAAGATGTTCCACTGGTCGATCACCGAGGGCGGCCTGTTCGGCATCATCCTCAACGTCGTCGCCATCGTCGGTTGCTGGGGTGCAGCCCATTTGGATACACGGCTCGGTTCCAAAGCCATTGTGATGATTTCGCTTGTATTGCTCATTGTCGCCACGATTGGCATTGTGTCGACTGGGCCGGGCTTCACGCTGCTCGGCCTCATACAGCTCTCTACCGCCGATTCTGGCGGCCTGTTCGGCACGGCAGCGGAGAAGGCCTACATCCTTTACGGGCTTTTGATCGGGCTGGCCTTCGGGCCGGTGCAGGCGTCGTCCCGCTCCTACATGGCGCGTAGTGTTACCGCGGCAGAGTCGGGCCGCTATTTCGGCATCTACGCGCTGGCCGGGCGGGCGACCAGTTTTCTGGCGCCCGTCATGGTGGCAACGATCGGTTTGGTCAGCGGCTCGGATCGGCTAGGCATGGCTGTAATAGTGCTGTTCCTCGGCATCGGCCTGGCGATCCTGGTCCGCACACCGTATCCGGCGGACCAGCGGCCGGCGGAGTAGAGGCGCGCCTTCCCTTCTCCCACAAGGGGAGAAGGGAAGAAGTGCTCAATGCCTGAAATGCCTGACGCCGGTAAACACCATGGCGATGCCGTGGGCGTCGGCGGCGGCGATGACATCGTCGTCGCGCATCGAGCCGCCCGGCTGGATGACGGCGGTAGCACCGGCTTCGATCGCCGACAGCAGCCCGTCGGCGAAGGGAAAGAACGCGTCGGACGCGACAACAGACCCCTTGGTCAGCGGCTCGGCCAGGCCGGCTGCCTCGGCCGCGTCGAGGGCCTTGCGCGCGGCGATGCGCGAGGAATCGACCCGGCTCATCTGGCCGGCGCCGATGCCGACGGTGGCACCGCCTCTGACATAGACGATGGCGTTCGACTTGACGTGCTTTGCGACGCGGAAAGCGAATTTGAGATCGGCCATTTCGGCTGGCGTCGGCGCGCGCCGGGTCACCACATTCAGGTCGAGGTCGTCGACCACCGCATTGTCGCGGCCCTGGACGAGCAACCCGCCGGAAACAGACTTCACAGTGGAGCCGGCCGCGCGCGGATCGGGCAAGCCGCCGGTGACCAGCAAGCGCAGATTCTTCTTGGCGGCGACGATGCGGATTGCTTCGTCCGAGGCGCCCGGCGCGATGATGACCTCGGTGAAGGTTTTGACGATCTCTTCGGCTGCCTCGGCCTCGAGGGTGCGGTTCATCGCGACGACGCCGCCAAAGGCCGAGACCGGATCGCAGGCAAGCGCCTTGGCATAGGCCGCCTTCAGCGAAGCGCCCTCAGCGACGCCGCACGGGTTGGCGTGCTTGATGATGGCGACGGTGGCGGAGCGGGCCGGATCGAACTCGCCGACCAGTTCGAAGGCGGCGTCGGTGTCGTTGATGTTGTTGTAGGAAAGCTGCTTGCCCTGAAGCTGGCGCGCCGTCGCGACGCCCGGCCGCTTGTCGCCGTCGACGTAGAAGCCGGCACTTTGGTGCGGGTTCTCGCCGTAGCGCATCACCTGGTCGAGCCTGCCGCCGAAGGCGCGCCAGGTGGGATGCTCGATCTCCAGCGCTTCGGCGAACCAACCGGAAATCGCCGCATCATAGGTCGCGGTGCGGGCGAAGGCCTTGGCCGCCAGCTTCTTGCGGAAATCCAGCGAGAGCGAGCCGAAATTCATCTCAATCGCGTTGAGCACCGAGGCATAGTCCTCGGGGTCGGTGACGATGGCGACATAGGCGTGGTTTTTGGCGGCGGCGCGGATCATCGCCGGGCCGCCTATGTCGATGTTCTCGACGATCGAGGCGTAAGCGGCGCCGGAGCGGCGGACATCCTCGAAAGGGTAGAGATTGGAGACGACGAGATCGATCGGCTCAATGCCATGATCGCGCATCGCCGCGGCGTGTTCGGGATCGTCGCGCACGCCAAGCAACGCGCCGTGCACGGACGGATGCAGGGTCTTGACGCGGCCGTCCATGATCTCGGGAAAGCCGGTGAGTTCGGAGACGTCGCGCACAGCCATGCCTGCCTCGGCGATCGCCTTTGCCGTGCCGCCGGTGGAGACCAGCTCGACGCCGGCCGCGGCCAGCGCCCTGGCGAAATCGATCAGCCTGGTCTTGTCGAAAACGGAAAGCAGCGCGCGACGAATGGGAACGAGGTCGGGCGCGGGAATGTTCTTGGCGGCGACGGCCATGGGCTGGCGGCCTTTCACGGCTGGTTGGGAAAGTGTCCGCGCGCCGTAGCACATGAGGCCCGGAAATCAAACTGCGGGACTAACCGCAGTCTCAGCTTTTTGCCGAATGATCGGCGATGGCCGTCCGCGTCAGTTGCCAATGGACTTCCGAAACCTGCGATGCCTTGAAGGCCAGCACGATCTGCCGGCTGCGGCGCGGGCCACCAAGGCCGGCGAAATAGATGGATTCCTCGACCTCGGGCGCCACCTCGGTGCAGGTGAACACCCATGTGTCGGATTCATCGGCGGTCAGCACCAGACGGTCGTGCTCGTCCTGGAGCAGGCCTATGTCTGGATGGATGTGGAAGCGCACGGTGACGAAATCGCGGCCGTTGTTGCGGATCGCAGCATTACCCGGCCGCAGAAGGCGATCCCTGCCGGCGAGCACATTGCCGTTCGTCGACAATTTCAGTTCGCGCTCATGCAGCAAGCCGAAGCGCGCGACATAGCCGTCATGGCGAGCCAGAAAACCCTGAATGCCTTGCTGGTCGGTGCGCTTGCAAGGCACATGCTGCGGGCCGCCGATCAATGGCGTGCCGAGCAGATCATTGACGCGCAGCGAGTGGCTGAAACGCGCTGACGAGGTGTCGTTGATGGTGGCTGTCGAATGAGCGGCCGTGGCGCGGGCAAGCGGCCGGAATTCGGCGGCGCCATAGGTGTCCACGCCGGCGTTGACGACATAGTGGCGGCGGCCGGAAGACAGCTCGAATGAAAGGCATCCGGCGTGCGCCACGTTGGAAACCTCGATGCGCGGCGGCGGGCCGGTATCGGCGATCACGGTGACGCCGCCCATGGAGAGGCGCTCGTAGCCCGAATGCGGTGCGTGCAGCAATGGCGCGCCGGCGGTGTCGTCGTGGCGCAGAATGGTGGCGATGCGGTTGTGGATGGTCGCGCCCATGCCGTTGAAGCGGGCGAGGCTGCCGTCCTGGTGGCGAAAGAAACGCAGCGCCGGCAGCATGCGATCGATGGCGCCCATCAGCGCCGCCGGCGGCGTTTCGGCCTGATTGGCATAGGTCTGGCGCAGCGGCAGAAGGTCGGCGAGGATTTCAAGCACGGCCATCGGATTGCGGGAAATATGGCCGCCATCCGGCAGAATCTGACGGTCGAGCTCCTCGGCGAGGTTGCGGGTCGCGCCGCGCAGCGCCGATGCCGGCGCCGGTAGCGACAGAGCCGCAAAGGCAAGCGCGATGCGGGCGCGCAGCCTGTCCTTGCCGTCCGGCATCTCGCGTGCCATCGCCCTGAGATAGCGGATTTGCATGGCCAGCGATTTCAGGAAGGCCCGGTAGAAGGGAAATTCAGCACCCTGCAGCACCACCGAGGAATGCTGCAGCCAGGCAATGACGCGCTTGGCCGTCGTGCCGGGCTCCCAGGCGACACCGGAAATATTGCTGCCATGGATGGTGATCCAGTCGGAGACCAGCGCGCGGGCATTGGCTGCGGCAAGCTCGGTGCCCGCGGCGCGCATATGGCGCAGCCAGCGAAAGCCGTGCAGGGCCTTTTGCCAGCCGGGATTGGCCACGGCGATCTGGAAGGGCGACTTGCCGCCGGTCTCGACCAGATGTCCCGACAGCGGATAGCGGCCATAATAAATCTCGAGCGCGATCTGCCGGTCGGCCAGGCGCAGGTCCGGCGGAGCGATCAACACGCGTTCCGGAGTGCGGCCGGAGTAGCGCCAGCGATGGATCGGCCCGGCACGCAGGCGCCGGCGCGTCTTGCGCCAGAACTCCTTCGCGACAAGCGTCCATAGACGCGTCGTGCTGACGGCAGCGATCGCCAAAAGCCCTCCTCATAGCGCCCAATCCGAAGACAAGCTTATATGATTCAAGAACTTATGCGAAGGCGAATTCCACCGAGGCCTTGAAATTCAGCCTGTTTTCCGCAGGATTCTTCCTAAAACAGTCCTCAAATTTTCAGCGTTGGCCGGCTCTGCGCATGCGGGCGGCAAAGAAGCCATCCAGCCCGGACCGTTCCGGTGAGCCGAGCTCCAGATCTGCGGGCGTGGTGCGCAGAGTGCCCTGCGGCGTCAGGAACGGATCGATGCCGGCGATCTCGCCCGGGCGGAGCGGATCATCGACGATGTCAGCCGTCCCGGCGAGGAAGGGGCGGTGAAGCGCCTCACCTTCGAGCGGGTCGAGCGAGCAGTTGGAAAAGACGATGCGCCCGCCAGGCCTGACCAGGCTGACGGTGCGGGCGAGCAGCCTGCGTTGCAGATCGGCGAGTTTTTCGATGTCGGCCGCCGTCTTCGTCCAGGGTACGTCGGGATGCCGCCGCACCGTGCCGGTCGAGGAGCAGGGCGCGTCGAGGAGGACGGCGTCGAACAGTTGTTCCGGCTCGTATTTGAGCAGATCGGCCTGGACAATTTCTGCGGACAAACCGAGCCGTTCGAGATTCTGCGAGAGCCGCGCCAACCGGTTCTTCGAGGAATCGATCGCGGTGACCGTGGCGCCGCCGAGAATGAGTTGAGCGGTCTTGCCGCCGGGGGCGGCGCAGAGATCGGCGACGCGCAAACCCCTGACGTCGCCGAAAAGCCGGGCCGGAAGGCTGGCGGCGGCATCCTGGACCCACCAGGCGCCGTCTTCAAAGCCGGGCAGTTCAGTGACCGAGGCGCTGAGTTTTTCCACCCGCACAGTGCCTGTCGGCAGCACGATGCCGCCGAGCCGCTCGGCCCACAGCGCAGGATCGGTCTTGACCGTGAAGTCGACCGGCGCCTCGTGCCTGTGGGCGGCGAGAATTTGCCTGGCTTTCTCGGTGCCATAGGCGGCTTTCAGCCGGTCGGAAAACCATTTCGGCGCTTCGTCGGTGGCGGCAAGCGCTGCAGCCAGTTCGGCCTGCTTGGACCGCGCCAGCGTGCGCAGCACGCCATTGACGAGACCGGAGAAGCGCACCGTGCGCGGATCGGACTTAGCGTGGGTCACGGCAAGGTCGACTGCGGCGCTGTCGGGAATATCGAGGAACAGGATCTGTGCCGCTGCTACATGCAGAATATGCGAAAGCGCGGTGGCGTTGGGTGGCAGCGGCTTTTCCAGGCGGCGGGCCAGCAACCCTGATATGGTCATGCGGAAGCGCAGCGCAGTGACCAGTATGGCGCGCACCAGCGCCCGGTCGCGCAGGTCGAGCGCCTTGTATTGCGGATGGCCGTTCTCGTGGTCGGTCAGCCCGTCTAGCGGCGTCCTCGCATCAATGACGGCGGCAAGCAATCGTGCCGCGGCCTTGCGCGCGGCAAGGCCGGCAACAAGTTCGCCGGGGCTCGCTGCATTGTTTTCATGATCGCCTGAAATTCGGTGCCGGCGTTTCGCTTCGCTCACGACCACGGACCCTTGGGTCCGGTCGGATTGCGGCCCCAGGGATTCGATTTCGGCGTGGCCGGCGGCTGCTCAGGCTGCTCGGCTGGTCTCTCCCACGGGCCTGATGGCCGCTGCCCGCCCGCCTGCCCCGGCATAGGGGCTCGCCGCTGAGCAGGGGCGGATGCCATGTCCTGCGCCATCGCCTGCAGGGCGGCGATGCGGTTGTCAGTGCTCGGGTGGGTCGAAAACAGGCTGTCCATGCGCTCGCCGGAAAGGGGATTGATGATGAAGAGGTGGGCGGTCGCCGGGTTGCGTTCGGCATCCGGGTTGCGGATGCGTTCGGCGCCACGGGCGATCTTGTCAAGGGCCGAGGCAAGCCAGAGCGGCTGTCCACAGATCTCGGCGCCGCGCCGGTCGGCCTCGTATTCGCGGGTGCGGCTGACCGCCATCTGCACGATCATCGCGGCAAAGGGCGCCACGATCATCGCCACCAGCACACCGATAATGCCACGGGAATTGTTGTTGTCGCGGTTGCCGCCGAAAAAGAAGGCGAAATTGCCGAGCATCGAGATCGCGCCGGCAAGCGTGGCGACGATCGTCATGGTCAGCGTGTCGCGGTGCTGCACATGGGCGAGCTCGTGCGCCATCACCGCCGCGACCTCTTCGTGCGATAGTTGCTGCAACAGTCCGGTGGTGGCGGCGACCGCGGCATTCTGCGGGTTGCGGCCGGTGGCGAAAGCGTTGGGCTGCGGGCTGTCGATCAGATAGGTTTTCGGCATCGGCAGGCCGGCCTGTCTGGCGAGGCTCTGCACGATGGCGTAATATTCCGGGGCGTTCCTTTCGTCGACCTCGACGGCGCGGTTCATCGACAGCACCATCTTATCGGCGTTCCAATAGCTGAACAGGTTCATAGCGGCGGCAATCAGCAAGGCGATCACCATGCCGCCCGATCCGCCGATCAGATAGCCGACGCCCATGAACAGCGCGGTCATCGCTGCCAAAAGCATGGCGGTGCGAAGTGTGTTCATTGTCTGCTCCGTTTCTGCCGGCCTTCCGGAAAAAGGGTCGATCCTTGTCGGCTCATCGCTATATGATGGGAAACGTGTGGCCCTGTTTCAATTGGACCCTGTTTCAATTGGGCCAAGTTTCAATCCGCCGGGAATATCGCATGATCGACGAAACCAATAAAACAGGCGAAACCAGCAATGCAAACGCCGGCCCCGGTCACGACGCGCCGCAAAGGACGCTGACACCGGCAGCCCGCCGCGCTTTGGCGGAAGCGGAAGCACGGCGCGAACACTATCGACGGCAGGAGGCCGCGGTGCCCCGGGAGATCGGCGGCCGTGGCGGCAGGGAACCCGGCCGCTATGGCGACTGGGAAGTGAAGGGCTTGACCAGCGATTTCTAAGACACCCTAAGCCGCAGCCCGCTCCGCCGCGAGGACAATCCAGCCGCGGTCGTCGATGGTGACGGCGATCCCGTCATAACCCGTGATCGCGGCATGCGGCGTTTGCAACGGATGCTGGTGCGTGGCGCTGATGACCACGACGGTGGCTCCTGCGGCCTCGGCCGCCGCTATGCCGGCGGGCGCATCTTCGAAAACCAGGCAGTCGCGCGCGTCGACGCCCAGCCGCTCGGCCGCCAGCCGGAAGCAATCCGGCGCCGGCTTGCCGCGGGAAACGTCCTCGGCCGCGACAAGGGTGGCGGGAAGCGGGATGCCGGCGGCCGCGATGCGCAGCAGAGCCAGCTCGCGCGGCGCCGAAGTGACGATTGCCCAGCGCTCGGGAGGCAGCGACGCCAGAAACGCCGCGGCGCCGGCGATCGGAAGGATGCCGTCGATATCGGCCACCTCGGCCTGTAGAAGCGCATCGGCTTCACGCATCGGGTCGACGCCTGGAAGCGCCAGCCGAGCAATGGTCTCGATCGCCCGCACGCCGTGGATCGTTGGCAGGAATGCAGCAACGTCGAGATCTTGCCGGCGTGCCCAATCTGCCCAGACCTTTTCTGCCGCGGCGATCGAATTGACCACCGTGCCGTCCATGTCGAACAGCAAGGCTGCGAATTTTCTGCCTGCGAACATCTGCTATCCCAAGTTGTTTCGGAAGGAACCAAAGCTTGTCGATCGACCGTAACGTCGCATCGGCGGCATGGGAAGGCGCGAGATCGCCTTTTTCGACAGACCAGGGAACCACGGCCGGCCATCTCGCGTTAACCCAACCGTCTTCCACGACACTCAAGAGAGGGGAACCGCGATGCTGATTCGGCTCGGCTACGAAATCGCCATCGACTGCGCTGAATCCACCCCGGTGATTTCGCTGCTCGAGATCCACAAGCAGCGCCAGGCCGACATCAAGCGGCAGACGCGCGTGCTGACCTCGCCTTCCGTCCCAACCAGGCTCTATCACGATCTTTATGGCAACACCTGCCGCCGCTTCACCGCGCCTGGCGGAGGCTTTCGCATTCTTTACGACGCCGTCGTCGAGGACAGCGGCGAGACCGACGAGGTCAACACGCTGGCCAGGGAAGTGCCGGTGGCAGAATTGCCCGACGAGGTGCTCTGCTATCTGCTCGGCAGCCGCTATTGCGAAACCGATCATCTCAGCGATCTGGCCTGGCAGCTTTTCGGGTCTGTTCCATCCGGCTGGGCCCGGGTGCAGGCGATCGTCGACTATGTCCACAACCGTTTGTCGTTCGGCTACGGCTATGCGCGCCCGACCCGCACGGCGGCGCAGGCGCATGAGGAGCGCGTCGGCGTCTGCCGTGACTTCGCTCATCTGGCGATCACGCTCTGCCGCTGCATGAACATCCCAGCCCGCTACGTGAACGGTTATCTCGGCGACATCGGCGTGCCGGTCGACCCGGCACCGATGGATTTTTCGGCATGGCTGGAAGTGTTCCTCGACGGCAAGTGGTACACGTTCGACCCCCGCCACAACATGCCGAGGATCGGCCGCGTCGTCATCGCGCGCGGCCGCGACGCGACCGACGTGCCGCTGCTGCACAGTTTCGGCCCGCACCGGCTCAGCCTGTTCAAGGTCTGGACCTACGAGCAGGAAAGCAATCTGTTCAACCCGCCCCATCGCGGCGTCGACAGGACGGCCAGCGCGCAGATGCTGGCATAGAAGCGCAAGCGCGAACGGCGCGTTCGGGTTACGATCACCGGGCTGTCCTATGGATCTGATGCGCCTGATCCGCTTCGGCACAGAACCTCTGTGCCGGATCGGGATCGGGCTCTTGTGCTCCACGGCAGACGTCGAGATCATGGTAAGCGCTTCGTAAACGAAACTGCCGCAGCGGCCTGTCGTTTACCGGATGTTTACCTTGTCGCATTTCGAAACCAAGCAAAAACAATGGTTTGACGACGAGTCGCCGGCTTTTTCTGCGATGACGACGCCGTCCGGCCGGAATCCTGCAATGCGGCATTCACACGGCTCGAGTCGTGGCGAATGGAGGCGAGCATGCGGCGTTTTGGGGGTCTTGTTCACGCGATCGGCAGCTTTGCCGGAGATCGAAGCGGAAATTTGGCGGTTCTGTTCGGCATGGTTGCGTCGGTGCTGGCGCTTGGCGTCGGCTTTGCCGTCAATGTTTCCCAGCTCTATAACGCCAAGTCGAGCTTGCAGGGCGTGGTCGATGCGGCGGTGACCTCGACGGCACGCGACCTGACTACCGGCGCCATCAAGGAGGCCGACGCCAGCATGTCGGTGCAGGCGTTTCTCGATGCCAACAGCCGAGCGGGCATCCTGCAGGCTGATCGGATCGTCCTCGACAAATTGACCGTCGACAAAATCGCCAAGACGGTTCAGGCGGAGATCCATGTCGATCTCGGCCTCTATTTTCCAATCTTCGGCATGGGCGACATGAAGCGCATTGCCGCATCGACGACGGCAGTCTATTCGGACAAGACGATCGAAGTGGCGATGATGCTCGACGTCACAGGTTCAATGGCCGGCCAGAAAATAATCGACCTGAGGACGGCCGCAGCGAACGCGGTCGACAGCTTCCTGGGCGGTCAGGACTCCGCCAACCCCCGGGTGCGAGTCTCCATCGTGCCCTACGCCAATTCGGTGAATGCCGGCGCGCTTGCCGGCAGCAGCGTCTACGTCGAAGCCTCGGCCAGCCAGCGCAAGCAGGCGCCCGGCAATGGCGCTATACAGTATGTCTCCGGCTTAACGCGTCCGGACAATTGCGCCACCGAGCGCAAGGGCGCCTATCAATATTCGGATGTGGGTCCCGACATCAGCATGGTCAATCGCGATTACCTGTTGTCGTTCTTCGCCTGGCCGACCGGCACGGCTGCCTGCCCGGTCGCCGCGTTGAAGCCGCTGACGGCGGACGCCGCGGCGCTCAAGAACGTCATCAAGACCTTTGTCGCATCGGGCGGCACCGCGGGCCATATCGGCGTGCAGTGGACCTGGTACATGCTTTCGGAAAACTGGGGCAGTGTGATGAACGCGTCGCAGCGGCCGGCCAAAGCGGATCCGAAAAAGGTCGCCAAAATCGCGATCCTGATGACCGACGGCGAGTTCAACCTGTCCTATTTCGATGCCAGCACTGTCGGTGAGGTCTACAATGATGCCGGCAAGGAACCGACCCGCGCGGCAGCCAAGACGCTCTGCACCGCTATGCGCGACAAGGGCATCGAAATCTTCACCATCGGTTTCGATCTCAACGAGGAGAATGCCCAGGCGACACTGCAGAATTGCGCGAGCCCGGATACCGCCAAGATCAAGCACTTCTATCAGGCCGCGAACGGGACGGAACTCAACCAGGCTTTCCAGGACATAGCGCGCAACATCGAAATCCTGGCATTGACCAAATAGAGGGCATTGACCAGAGAGGATCCGGACAGGGAAAAGGCCGCCGCTTCTTGCGAAGCCGGCGGCCTTCCGTGTTTCCGTCCATGGCGCGGCTCATGGCAGCGACGTGACTTAAAGTGCCGGAGCGTCCTTTGCGCATCCAAAGGACGCGCGGCGCTCCAGGCGTCGCCAGCCGCGCATCTCGCGCCTTAACGGGAAGACTGCTTCCCGAAAGTGCAATCCGCTGAGGCCACGTTCTGGAAAACGAAATCACTCGACATCGGATCACCTCCTTTCGATTTGTTGAACACGCCCTAATGATGGGGTGTCGATCTGCAAATGGCAAGCCGCCATCGCGAAAATGCGGTGCGCGTTTGCCGCTAACTGCTTGCGGCTATCCGATCGGACAGGCAAAGTCGCTGCCGGACCGCCAGGGGGCTGAGCAGGAGGAACGGGGATGGAGGCAGCCGACAGAGCCGCACGGATCGTTCGAACGGTTATCGAGACGTTGAAGCCGGGTTTCGCGGTCAAGCTGTGGAACGGCGAGCGGATCGGCCCCGCCACCGGCCCCGTGGTCACCATCAACGACCAGGACATCGTCTGGCAGGTGATGCGCCGGCCCAACCTCTCGACGCTGATCGAAATGTGGATCTCCAAGACCATCGACGTGGAAGACGGGTCGCTGTTCGATTTCTACGCTCTGCCTGCGCACGGCAAGCTCAGGACGAAGCTCAAGTCGTTGCCCAAGCTCGCGGTCCTGCGCGACCTGCCGGCCGTGCTGTTTTCGAGAAAACAGATGACGGCGCGGACCGACCTTTCCGGGCGCAACCCCTTCGTCAGCGGGTCGAACAGGCAAGCAATCCAGCACCACTACGACATTTCGAACGCCTTCTACCGGCTCTTCCTCGATGAACGCATGGTCTATAGCTGCGGCTATTTCACCGATTTCGCCAATGGCATCGACCAGGCGCAGAAAGACAAGCTCGACCATATCTGCCGCAAGCTCCGGCTGAAGCCCGGCGAAAGGCTGCTCGACATCGGCTGCGGCTGGGGAGCGATGCTCATGCATGCCGCGAAAAATTACGGCGTCGTCGGCCATGGCGTCTCGCTGTCGGAAGCCCAGACCCAACTCGCCCGCGAGCGCATCCGCGCTGAGGGGCTGGAGGATCGCATCACCATCGAGATAAAGTCCTATGCCGAGCTGTCCGGCTCCTTCGACAAGATCTCGTCGATCGGCATGTTCGAGCATCTGGGGCTGGCCAACCACGCCGCCTATTTCTCGACCATTCATCGCCTGCTCAAGCCGGGCGGCATCTATCTGCATCACGCCATCACCCGGCGCGACAAGGGCAGCATCAAGAAGACCTTGCGCAAGGGCCCGGAGTTCAAAGCGCTGATCAAATACATCTTTCCCGGCGGTGAGCTCGACACGATCGGCATGACTCTCGGCAATCTCGAAGCGCACGGCTTCCTCGTCTACGATGTCGAGAATTTGCGCGAGCACTACGCCCGCACCTGCCGTCTGTGGGCCGAACGCCTCCACGCACGCTTCGACGAAGCGATCGCCGAGGTCGGCGAAGCCAAGGCGCGCCTCTGGCTGCTCTATCTCACCGGCTGTTCGATCACTTTCGAACGCGCCTCGACGCAGATTTTCCAGACCGTCGTCACCAAGCGCGCGCGGGGCCCGAGCGGACTGCCGTCGACGCGAGCGGATTTGTATCGGTAGTTGGTTTCGTGAACTCATAAAGGCAACGGCTTAGCGGCTAGTGTTTGACGCCTCTGGTTGCTGCGAGAAGCGCTGCGAAGTCTGCTGGGGTCATTTTGGAGAGCGTCGCCGGCGATGTCGCTAGCGTTCGAGGATATCGAACTCCGCATTGCCCCGCTGCTTTTCGAACAGCAAATCGGTCGATGACAGCCGGCTGCAGCCATAGGCCAAAATCGTGCCGCGTGGCCGCGCACCAGACAAGGTGGCGCGTCTGCGACGGCAACGCTAGCGACTAACGGGTGCACTGATCTGATCGAGGTGTTTTGGCACATCACAAGCCCGCCCGCTGGTGTTATGCTGCCTTTCGCCTCCGAGGCTTGGTCAATGCTGACGTGCGACGAGGCCGAGGAGGAGGACATGGCAGCGACGGAGCTTCAAAATCGCAGTGGCGTGCGGATTGGTACTGATCTTATCGATGAGTTCGCCGTCGGGTTGGCTGGACGCTTGATCCGGCCCGCTGATGCCGACTACGACGAGGCGCGTCGGATTTGGAACGCGGCAATCGACCGGTATCCTGGATTGGTTTCACGCTGCCTCGGCGTCGCCGATGTAATCCACGCGGTGAAATTCGCCGCTAGAAACAACCTTCTCGTCGCGGTGCGTGGGGGCGGTCATAATGTCGCCGGGCGGGCACTATGCGACAACGGCATTGTTGTCGATCTCTCCGCCATGCGTGGCGTGCTGGTTGAACCCAAGACGCGCACCGTGCGGGTGCAAGGCGGCGCGACGCTTGGCGACCTCGACCGCGAGACACATCTGCATGGGCTGGCGGTGCCGGTCGGCGTCGTATCGAAGACCGGCGTTGCCGGGCTGACACTCGGCGGTGGCGTAGGCTGGCTGGTGCGAAAGCACGGGCTGAGTTGCGACAACGCGATCTCGTTTGAGCTGGTGACGGCGGAGGGACGCCTGCTGGCGGCCAGCGCAGAAGAACACCCCGACCTCTTCTGGGCCTTACGCGGCGGAGGCGGCAATTTCGGCATCGTCACCTGCTTCACCTTCCGCGCGCAGCGAATATCGTCGGTGTTCGGCGGCTTGATCGTTCATGGCCGCGACAAGGCTCGCGAGGTGCTGCGCTTCTATCGCGACTTCATGGCCACGGCACCGGAGGAACTCACTGCCTACGCGGCCATGTTGACGACGCCGGACGGCATGCCGGCGGTCGGCATAATCGCATGCTGGTGCGGTGACATGGAAGAAGGCGCACGCGTGCTGGCGCCGCTGCGAGCCTTCGGTCCGCCGCTGCTCGACGCCATACAGCCAATGCCCTACCCGTCGATGCAGAAACTGCTGGACGGGGCATTCCCGGACGGCACCCACAATTACTGGAAGGCGAGCTTCGTTCCGCAACTTACCGATACGGTCATCGACCTGCTTGTTGAGCATGGAAACCGCATGGAGTCGCCTCTCTCGGCCTGTCTCGTGGAGTTCTACGGCGGCGCGCCGGGCCGGGTCAGTCGCACGGACTCTGCCTTCGCCCAGCGGAACGCGGAATACAACATTGGGATGACTGCGCAGTGGACCGATCCGGCCGAAAGCGAAAGGCATATAGCCTGGGTGCAGGCCATGTACGATGCGTTCGAGCCGCATTCGAGTGGCATGCACCTTCTCAACTTTCAGAGCGAACCCGCGGACCAGGTGATCCGTGCCTCCTTCGGTGACAATTACAGTCGGCTTGCCGAGGTAAAGCGGAAATATGATCCCATGAATTTTTTCAGCCTCAACCAAAACATCTCGGCCGCGGCACACTAGCTGCCGGCTGCCAAGTCGCCGACATAGGCCAATGGTTGCCAAAGATTTTGATCCTTGCTGCGCTCATTGTGGTGCCGTTCGGTTGGTATTGGCCCAAGCTTCTGGATACGAACGTGAGAGCAGGGTGTGATAGCTTGCTCGGCTGTACGGGCGCGAAGGTGAGGTCGCGCGAGAAGGCAATCGTCCGGCTCGTCGCGCGTTGGGCATGGCCCAACCGGACTAGACCAACCGCATCATCTCGCCCACCCCGACACTGGCTGGCCGGTCGACCGTGCAATAGACGCCGAAATTGTGCGCGTTGTGGCGGACCAGATTGCGCAGGATCGCCGCATCGTGGTCGAAGCCGTCCTGGGCGATGATGGTGAAGCCGCAGCGCCGGCATGGTTCGGAAATGGTCAGCAGCAGATCGCCGATCGCCAGCTTGCGTCCGATCCATTCCGTCTCCGGGAATGATCCCTCGATCGCCGCCACGTCGACGACGATGTTGGGGCGGAAGCGGCGCGGGTCGGCGACGCCTTCCGGATGCAACGCCTTCAGGCGCGCCAGCGAAGCGGTGGTCAAGAGGTGGATGGGCGCCTTGCGGTAACGCTCGGCGGTCAGAAGGCCGGCGTAGTCCGGCGCATCTTTCTGGCGAAACGGCCGGATCGAGGCCGCGAAGCCGAGAAAGGCGGAAACGGCCCCGTCACATTCGGCTCCGGGCGCTGGCAGCCAATCACCCTGCGGTGTAGCAATCTCGAGTTGGCGGGCTTGCGACAACCGGGCCCGAATGAGCGGCACCTTGTGCCATTTCGCCTCGCGGTCAGGCCGCGCGATCTCACCGTCAGAGGCGTCGACAAGGCCGAACAGGCGGTCGCCGTCGATGGTTTCAGAGCCGACGGAGATCACATCCCGGCGTTCGCCGGCGAGCGAACTCGCCGGATAGCGCCAGAGCTCGCTGACAGTGCCGATCTCCGTCAAGGCCTGCATCAGGCCCGCTTGTTCTGCCGGTTGGCGATGAGGTCGTCGACGACCGCCGGGTCGGCCAGCGTCGAGGTATCGCCGAGTGCGGCAAAATCGTCCTCGGCGATCTTGCGCAGGATGCGACGCATAATCTTGCCCGAGCGGGTTTTCGGCAGGCCCGGAGCGAATTGGATCTTGTCGGGCGTGGCGATGGCGCCGATGTCCTTGCGGACGTGGGCGACAAGTTCCTTGCGCAACTCCTCGTTCGGCTTTTCGCCAGCCATCAATGTGACGTAGCAGTAGATGCCCTGGCCCTTGATGTCGTGCGGATAGCCGACGACGGCGGCTTCGGAGACTTTGTCGTGCGAAACCAGCGCGGATTCGACCTCGGCCGTGCCCATGCGGTGGCCGGAGACGTTGATGACGTCGTCGACGCGGCCGGTGATCCAATAGTAGCCGTCGGCGTCGCGGCGGCAGCCGTCGCCGGTAAAATACTTGCCCTTGTAGGTCGAAAAATAAGTCTGCACGAAGCGCTCGTGATCGCCATAGACAGTGCGCATCTGGCCCGGCCACGAATCGGCGATGCAGAGGTTGCCGCTGGCAACGCCTTCCAGCACCTTGCCGTCGCCGTCGACCAGTTGCGGCTTGACGCCGAAGAACGGCTGCGTCGCCGAACCTGCCTTGAGCGGGGTGGCGCCGGGCAGCGGCGTGATCAGGATGCCGCCGGTCTCGGTCTGCCACCACGTGTCGACGATCGGCACCTTGCCGTTGCCGACGACGTTGAAATACCACTCCCAGGCTTCCGGATTGATCGGCTCGCCGACCGTACCGAGTACGCGCAGCGATTTGCGCGAGGTTTTGGTGACATGGGCGTCGCCGGCGCCCATCAGGGCGCGCAAAGCCGTCGGCGCGGTGTAGAAAATGTTGACCTTGTGCTTGTCGATGACCTCCCAGAAGCGGGATTGCGAGGGATAGTTCGGCACGCCTTCGAACATCAGCGTGGTGGCGCCGTTGGCGAGCGGCCCGTAGACGATATAGCTGTGGCCGGTGACCCAGCCGACATCGGCGGTGCACCAGTAGATATCGCCGTCATGGTAGTCGAAGACATATTGGTGGGTCATCGAGACATAGACGAGATAGCCGGCCGTGGTGTGCAGCACGCCCTTCGGCTTGCCGGTCGAGCCTGATGTGTAGAGGATGAACAAAGGGTCCTCGGCCTTCATCTTCTCCGGCTTGCACTCCGCCTTCACCGAAGCGATCTCGTCGTGGTACCAGACGTCGCGCCCCGGAGCCCAGCCAACCTTGCCGCCGGTGCGGCGCACGACGACGACCTTGTTGACCATCACGAAATTCTTCGCGGCGATGTCGATCGCCTTGTCGGTGTTGTCTTTCAACGGAATCGGCTTGCCGCCGCGCAGGCCTTCATCGGTGGTGATGACGAAAGTCGATTCGCAGTCGACGATGCGGCCGGCCAATGCATCCGGCGAGAAGCCGCCAAAGACCACCGAATGGATGGCGCCGATGCGCGTGCAGGCAAGCATCGCGTAGGCCGTTTCAGGGATCATCGGCATGTAGATGGTAACGCGGTCGCCCTTCTTGACGCCGTGCTTCTTCATCACATTGGCGAGCCGGCAGACATGCTCGTAAAGCTCGCTATAGGTGATCTTCCTGTCGTCGTAGGGATTGTCGCCTTCCCAGATGATGGCAGTCTGATCGCCGCGCTTCTTCAGATGCCGGTCGATGCAGTTCCAGGAAACATTGGTCTCGCCATCCTCGAACCATTTGATCGAGACCTTGCCGTTGAAGGAGGTGTTCTTGACCTTGCTGTAGGGCTTGAACCAGTCGATGCGCTTGCCGTGCTTGCCCCAGAACTTGTCCGGGTTCTTCACGCTCTCGGCGTACCATTTCAAATAAGTGTCATTATCGATCAGCGCATTCTTCTTCCACGCCGGCTGGACGCGATGGACATGAACCTCGGACATTTTTCCATTCCCTCCCAAGACCAACTGCCAGCTTGCTCGCCGAGCAGCATCGTGGCGCAGCGGCCGCGAATTCGCGCGCATTATTAACAGTTCTGCGGTGACGGCAACATTAGACGTTGGATTCGCGCGGCGGGATGCCGCAGACGTCGTTCTCACCGCTATCAGCACTCGACTACGATCGCTGCTAACCACATGTTTTTGCGTCGTAAATCTGGCGACTAACTACGAAATATCAATAGACGATTAAGCAAATTGCGCGCACAATTTCAAACTGGGAGGAAAGGAGAATCAACCAGGGGACCGCGATGCGTGACCATTCCGAGATGGACCTGATGCTCAAGGGCTACGGCTTGACCACGGCCAAGATTCTTTATCACTTTCCCGATCACCCGCATCTGCTGCAGAGTTTTATCTGGCAGGACTACGACATCGCCCCGAAATTTCCGGTGCTGATCCGGTTCATCGAGTTCTGGCAGGCCAAGCTCGATGGTCCACTGCATTCGGTGAGCTATACCCACCAGAAGCTGATCGCGCCCAATGAGTGGCGGAAGCTCGACGGCGAGTTCGTGCTGCATTAGGCAACGGCGCAGGACGTTAGCTGGCAGTGTCTGCTGAGGGCGGCGCTTTACGGCGCCCTCCTCTGTCGGGGAGATGTCCGGCAGGACAGAGGGGGGCGCTGTCCCGCGGCCTGTCGGCCCGCGCGCAATTAAACCGCGGGCGGGCTGAGCCGGGCAAAACCCTCCTGCCGGCGATAGGGGAAATACGGATAGGCTGCGGTCACTGCGCTTGCCGCGTCGAGCTTCTTGATCTGGTCTGATGTCAATGACCAACCAACTGCACCGAGGTTCTGGCGCAGCTGTTCCTCGGTGCGCGCGCCGATGATGACAGAGGCGACGGTCGGCCGCTGCAGCAACCAGTTGATGGCGATCTGCGGCACGGTCTTGCCGGTTTGCCTGCCCACGGCCTCGAGCGCATCGACAACCCGGTAGAGCAACTCGTCTTCGACCGGCGGCCCGAAGCTTGCGGTGTCATGCAGCCGGCTTGTTTCCGGCAGTGGCTCGCCGCGGCGGATCTTGCCGGTCAGGCGGCCCCAGCCGAGCGGGCTCCACACCAGCGCGCCAACGCCCTGGTCGAGGCCGAGCGGCATCAACTCCCATTCATAGTCGCGCCCGACCAGCGAGTAATAGACCTGATGGGCGACGTAGCGCGGGTAGCCGTGCTTGTCCGCCAGGCCGAGCGATTTCATCACTTGCCAGCCGGAAAAGTTGGAGACACCGATATAGCGCAGCTTGCCGGCGCGCACGAGACTGTCCAGCGTCGACAGCACCTCCTCGATCGGCGTTGCGGCGTCGAAAGCATGCAGCTGCAGCAGGTCGATGTAATCGGTGCCGAGCCGCTTGAGCGCGTCCTCGACCGAATTGATGAGGCGCGAACGGGAGGAGCCGGCATCATTGGGTCCGTCGCCCATCGGCAGCGAGGTCTTGGTCGAAATCAGCACGGCATCGCGGCGGCCCTTGATGGCCGCGCCGAGCACCTCCTCGGAGGCGCCGTTCGAATAGACGTCGGCGGTGTCGAACAGGTTGACGCCGGCCTCCAGGCAGATGTCGACCAGCCGCCGCGCTTCTGTCGCATCGCTGTTGCCCCATGCGCCGAACAGCGGCCCCGAACCGCCGAAGGTTCCAGCGCCGAACGAGAGCGCCGGGACCTTCAGGCCCGAGGCGCCAAGACGTCGATAATCCATCTTTTTCTCCTGTGATGTCTAAGGGGTTCGTCGGGTTGCTACGAGCGGGCAGATGCCGGTTCTCCAAGCGTCGGGCGATCGAGGCGCAGCGCCAGCCACGCCACGGCGAGCGCCGAGAGCGGCAGCAGGGCAGCGACCCAGGTGACGGCGCCAAGGCCGGGGCCATGGGCGATGACCATGCCGCCGAGCCAGGCCCCGGCGGCGTTGCCGAGGTTGAAGGCGGCGATGTTGAAGGACGAGGCGAGGCTCTGGCCGGCGCCTTCAGCCTTTTCCAGCACCCACATCTGCAGCGGCGCTACGGTGGCGAAGGCGGCGGCGCCGAGCAGGCCGACATAGATCACGGCCATCGCCTGGTTGTGCAGGGCGAAGGTCATCGTGCCGAGCACCAGCGCCAGCACAACGAGACTGCCGAGGACAGAAGGCACCAGCCAGCGGTCGGCGAACTTGCCGCCGGCGAGATTGCCGGCGATGAGGCCGCCGCCGAAAACAAGCAGGATCGGCGACACCGCTGCTTCCGAAAAACCGGTGATCTCGGTCAGCAAGGGGGCGATATAGGTGAAGACGGCGAAGACGCCGGCATAGCCAAGCACGGTGGTGGCGAAGCCAAGCAGAACCGGCGCGCGGCCGAGCACGACGAGATCGCTGCGCAGGTGGCTCTTTTCCAGCGCTGCCGGGCTGCGCGGCACCAGCAGGAGAATGATGGCGAAGGCGACGATGCCGACCAGGGTTACAGCCCAGAAGGTCGCCCGCCAGCCGAAGGCTTGGCCGAGCCAGGTGCCGAAAGGCACGCCGAGGATGTTGGCGATGGTCAGGCCGGTGAACATCAGGGCGATCGCCGAGGCCTTCCTGTTGGGCGCCACCAGCCCGGTCGCAACGACCGAACCAACGCCGAAGAAGGTGCCGTGGGCGAAGGCGGCGAGCACGCGGGCAGCCATCAGCGTCCAGTAGTCGGGGGCCAGCGCGCAGGCGAGGTTGCCCAGCGTGAAGACCGCCATCAGCGCCAGAAGCACGGTCTTGCGCGGCCAGCGGCCGGTGACGATCGTCAACAGCGGCGCGCCGATGACGACGCCCAGCGCATAGCCGGAGATCAGCTGGCCGGCGGCCGAGATCGAGACGCCGAGATCGGTGCTGACGTCGAGCAGCAGGCCCATGATGACGAATTCGGTGACACCGATGCCGAACGCACCAGCGGCGAGAGCATAAAGAGCAAGAGGCATCGCGGGTCCCACTTCGATGACAGCAGTTTTGACGACAGGACGCCGTGTCCTCCTGTGCCCCGACCCGGAAGATCGTGTTGCCATGTGCTGTGAACCAGCCTTGCGTCGGGCACATTGTCTGTGAAATAGATTCACGAATGGCGAGGCCTGACATCAACCGCTCCGGCGAGATCGAAGTGTTTGTCCGTGTCGTCGAAGCGGGCAGTTTTTCGGCTGCGGCGCGGATGCTGCGGATGACGCCGTCGGCGGTGAGCAAGCTGATTGCGCGGCTGGAGGCGCGTCTCGGCGCGCGGCTGATCAGCCGTTCGACGCGCAAGCTGCAACTGACACCGGAGGGAGCGGCCTTCTTCGGCAGCGGCGTGCGCATCCTGGCCGACATGGCGGCAGCCGAGCGCGAGGCGGCGGCCGGTGCTGCGCCGCGCGGTCGGCTGCGGGTCAACAGCTACGTGCCGTTCGGGCAGCACCGGCTGATCCCGCTCTTGCCGCGGTTTCTCGAACGCTATCCGGAAATCGCCATCGATCTGGTTTTGACCGACAATGTCATCGACCTGATGGAGGAGCGCGCCGATGTCGCCATCCGCGCCGGGCCGCTCGGCGAATCACGTTTGGTGGCGCGCAAGCTCGGGCAGAGCCGGCTGGTCGTCGTCGCCGCGCCATCGTACATCAGGACGCATGGCGCGCTCCAAACGCCGGCCGATCTCGATCGTCACAACCGGATGGGTTTCTGCTTCGTGCGCCATGTCGACGGCTGGCCCTTCGTCGGTGCGGCCGGCGAGGCCTTCATCGTCCCGATCACCGGAAACGCGCTGGTCAGCGACGGCGAGGCGATGCGGCTGATGGCGCTCTCGGGCACTGGCATCGCCCGGCTGGCGCGCTGGCATGTGGCGCCCGACATCGCCGCCGGCCGGCTGGTCCCGCTTCTGGAGGACTTCAACCCCGGCGACGAGGAGCTTACCCACGCTGTTTACGTCGGCCAGGGCAAACATTTGCCGGCGCGAGTGCGGGCATTTCTCGACTTTCTGGTCGAGACGGTCCGGCTGAGCTGAGCCCAAAAAGATCGGGAGCCCGCCGGCTCCCGAAATCGAAGATGAGATTGACTTACTTTTTCGGCGCAAAGGGCGCCGGACGCCGGCCAGCCGCCTGGCGCTCGAGCATCCAGCCCGGATATTCGGATGGCAGCGCGCTGACTTCGTCGAGACGAGCAAGATCGTCGCTGTCGAGCTTCAACTCGGTGGCGGCAAGGTTCTGTTCGAGCTGCTCCATGCGGCTGGCGCCGATGATCACGCTCATCACAAAAGGCTTGGCCAAGACATAGCCAAGCGCCACCGTGGCGACGCTGACGCCGTGCTTGCCGGCGATCTCGCGCATGACGGCGACCGCCGCCCAGGCGCGGTCTTCATTGACCGGCGGGAAATTGAAGCTGGCGCGGCGGCCCTCGCCATTGCCGGGCGCGCCGGGCCCGTATTTGCCAGAAAGCAGCCCGCCCGCCATCGGCGACCAGACCATCAGCCCAAGCTTCTCCTCGTTGAGCAACGGCACGATCTCGCGCTCCAGATCGCGGCCGGCGATCGAATAGTAGGACTGGACCGTCTCAAAACGGGCAAAGCCCTTGCGTTCGGCGATGCCTAATGCCTTGGCGATGCGCCAGGCCGCCCAGTTCGAGACGCCGACATAGCGGACCTTGCCGCTGGTAACCAGATCGTCGAGCGCCCGCAGCGTCTCGTCGATCGGCGTCACCGCGTCGGTGCCGTGCAACTGATAGAGATCGATATGGTCCAGTTGCAGCCGCTCGAGACTGCCGTCGACCGAGTCCATGATGTGGCCGCGCGAGGAGCCGCGCTGGTTCGGGCCGTCGCCCATGGCGCTATGGACCTTGGTGGCGATGATCACGTCCTGCCGCTTGATGCCGAGATTGCGCAGCGACTGGCCGAGAAGCCGTTCCGATGCGCCGAAGGAATAGACATCGGCTGTGTCGAAGAAATTGACGCCGGCGGCGAGCGAGCGCTCGACGATTCTGTCGACGCCATCCTGGTCGAGGCTGGCGATCAGGCCCCATTGGGCGTTTTCGCCGGCGGCGCCGAAGGTCATGGTGCCCAGGCAAAGTTCGGAGACGAACATCCCCGTGTTTCCAAGTTGATTGTAGCGCATGGTGCGGCTCCGGGAGTTTTGGAATGATCCGGCCGATATAGGAACGATACGTTTCGTTTCCACTTGTTGGCGTAACGGCCTAGTGGTTCTGGACCAAGTTCCGCGACGCGAAGGTCAGATTGTCCAAGGGTTAAGGACCGTCACCCCGATATCGTCGAAATCGGCGGCGTTGCGCGTAACCAGAATGAGGTCGTGGACGACCGCGGTGGCGGCGATGAGCGTGTCGGCGCTGCCTCGCGTACGGCCAGCCGAGATGCGACCCCACGACAACGCGACATCTTCAGTAACCGCAAGGATGCGGTCGGCATTGTCGCGCCGAAGCTCTCGCAGCCACAGATCGAGGCGCGTTGCCCGTTCGGGATCGACCTTGCGCAGTTTGACGATCCCGCGTTCGATCTCGCCGAGCGTGATGACGCTGAGATTGACCGAAGCCGGATCCACTGAAGCCAGCCAGGCGGTCGGCTTGGGCAAGCGTCGTTCCACATCCGAAACGATGTTCGTATCGAGCAGGTACATCAGAGGTCGATGTCGCGGATCATCGTATCCGAGCGACGGTTGACCTCCTCGGCGAAATCATCATCCCAGACCGGACCGCTCAGAAGATATTCTGCCAGTGACTTCTTTTTTCCCGACAAGCGGTCATAGTCTTCGGCAGAAAGCACTACGGCCGCGCGCTCGCCACGCAGGGTCACCGTCTGCGGTCCCTCGCTGCGCGCGCGCTGAACAACTTTGGAAAAGTTGTTTTTCGCATCCTGAAGATGCCAGTTCATGGGTCCTCTCATAGCTAGCTTGGCTAGATATATGCCTGACGCGCCCGACTATCAAGGCTGATCGCTAAACTGCCGCTAGCGGCTGCCGAAGATCGCCGAGCCGACCCTGACACTTGTCGCGCCGAAGGCTATCGCGGTTTCGTAGTCGCCGGACATGCCCATCGAAAGCTCCTCCATCCCTGCCTCCCTGCTGAGCTTTTCCAGCAGCGCGAAATGCGGGCCGGGATTCTCGTCGGCCGGCGGAATGCACATCAGGCCTTCGATGGCGAGGCCATGGACCTCGCGGCAGCGCGTAACGAAGGGTACGGCTTCGCGCGGCTCGATCCCTGCCTTTTGCGGTTCCGAGCCGGTGTTGACCTGAACATAGAGTTTTGGTGACCGGCCTTGTCTGGCGATCTCCTTGGCGAGTTCGGCGGCGATCTTCTCGCGATCGACCGTCTCGATGACGTCGAACAGCGCGACCGCTTCCTTCGCCTTGTTCGATTGCAGCGGACCGATCAGATGCAGCTCGATGTCAGGGAAAGCTTGCTTCAGCGCCGGCCATTTGGCCTGTCCTTCCTGGACGCGGTTCTCGCCGAAGACGCGCTGGCCGGCTTCGATGACCGGGATGATATCGTCGGCGCTGAAGGTCTTCGAGACCGCGACCAGCGTCACCGCGCCGGCTTGCCGTCCCGCTTCGCGCTCGGCGGCGGCGATCCTCGCCTTGACCGTGAAAAACTGTTCGACGGCGCTCGCCATGCCTATATCCTGACTCTGGTTTTTGTCCTGGCCGGAGCGTCGCAGTTGACGGGTCCGGCAATCCATGGTGAACACCGCGACGACATTTCCTGAGCCGCCGGGCATGTCCGGCTGTTCGCGCATGCTTTTTAAGTGAAAAACACCCGATGGCAACCGAACGATACAATCCGCGCGCATCAGAGCCCAAATGGCAGAAGGCCTGGGACGCCAAGAAGCTGTTCGAGGCTGACAACGACGACCCGCGTCCGAAATACTACGTGCTCGAGATGTTCCCCTATCCTTCGGGGCGCATCCATATCGGCCATACCCGCAACTACACGATGGGCGACGTGGTGGCGCGCTACAAGCGGGCCAAGGGTTTCAACGTGCTGCACCCGATGGGCTGGGACGCCTTCGGCATGCCGGCCGAGAACGCGGCGATGCAGAACAAGGTCCATCCCAAGGACTGGACCTATCAGAACATCGCCGCCATGCGCGAGCAGCTCAAGGTCATGGGCCTGTCACTCGACTGGACACGCGAATTCGCCACCTGCGATGTCGACTATTACCACCGCCAGCAGATGCTGTTCCTCGATTTCGTCGAGAAGGGGCTGGTGACGCGCAAATCCTCCAAGGTCAACTGGGATCCGGAGGACATGACGGTGCTTGCCAACGAGCAGGTCATCGACGGACGCGGCTGGCGCTCGGGCGCGCTGGTCGAACAGCGCGAGTTGACGCAGTGGTTCTTCAAGATCACCGACTATGCGCAGGATCTGCTGGACTCGCTCGAAGGCCTCGACGAATGGCCGGAAAAAGTGAAGCTGATGCAGGCGAACTGGATCGGCCGTTCGGAAGGCCTGCTGATCCGCTGGCCGCTGGTCGCGCCGATTGCTGGCGAGGATGAGCTGGAGGTCTACACGACGCGGCCGGACACCATCTTCGGCGCCTCCTTCATGGCGGTCGCAGTTGATCATCCGCTGGCCAAGAAGGCGGCCGAAAGCAATCCGGCGCTGGCCAAGTTCATCGACGAGGTTCGCCACATGGGCACGTCGGTGGCGGCGCTGGAAACGGCCGAAAAAAGGGGCATGGATACCGGTATACGAGTCGTCCATCCGTTCGAAGCGAACTGGACGCTGCCTGTCTATGTCGCCAATTTCGTGCTGATGGAGTACGGCACCGGCGCCATCTTCGGTTGCCCGTCTGGTGACCAGCGCGACCTCGACTTCGCTAACATATACGGCCTACCGGTCATTCCGGTGGTGATGCCGGAAGGCGAGAATCAGGGAAACTTCCAGATCATCGACGAGGCCTATGTCGGCGATGGCGTGATGATCAATTCGCGCTTCCTCGACGGCATGAAGCCTGATCAGGCGTTCGACGAGGTGGCGAAGCTGCTGGAACAAAAGACCATCGGCAACCGGCCGATGGCTGAGCGCAAGGTCAACTTCCGCCTGCGCGACTGGGGCATTTCGCGCCAGCGCTACTGGGGCTGTCCGATCCCGATGATCCACTGCGAGGATTGCGGCGTGGTGCCGGTGCCGAAAGCGAACCTGCCGGTCAGGCTGCCGGACGACATCGAGTTCGATCGCCCCGGTAATCCGCTCGACCGCCATCCGACCTGGCGGCACGTCAAATGCCCGCAATGCGGCAAGGATGCACGCCGCGAAACCGACACGATGGATACGTTCGTCGATTCGTCGTGGTATTTCGCGCGCTTCACCGCGCCCTGGGCGAACGACCCAACCGATCCCAAGGCAGCTACCGAATGGCTGCCGGTCGACCAGTATATTGGCGGCATCGAGCACGCCATTCTGCACCTGCTCTATTCGCGCTTCTTCACCCGCGCCATGCGCGAGACCGGCCATGTCGATCTCGCCGAGCCGTTCAAGGGCCTGTTCACGCAAGGCATGGTGGTGCACGAGACCTATCGGGTCGGCAGTGGCGCGAACAGCCGCTGGCTTGCGCCCAGCGAGGTTCGGCTGGAGGACGTCGACGGCAAGCGCCGCGCCATCGAAATCGCGACCGGCGAAGGGGCGGTGATCGGGCCGCTCGAAAAAATGTCGAAGTCGAAGAAGAACACGGTGAGCCCGGAAGAGATCACCGACGGCTACGGTGCCGATACCGCGCGCTGGTTCATGCTGTCGGACTCGCCACCCGAGCGTGACGTCGAATGGACCGACGAGGGCGCCGCCGGCGCGCACCGCTTCATCCAGCGTATCTGGCGCCTGGTGTCGACGGCTGCCGAATCGCTCGCCGGAATCCAGCCGGCAGCGGCGAAGCAGGGCGAGGCAGGGACAGTTTCCAAGGCCGCGCACAAGATTCTGAAATCGGTCGGCGAGGACATCGAAAAACTCGCCTTCAACCGCGCCATCGCCCGCATCTACGAACTCGCCAATGCGCTCACCACGCCGCTCAACGAGGCGGCCGAAGGCAAGGCCGATCCGGCGCTCAAGGCTGCCTGCCGGCAAGCCGTCGACATCCTCGTGCATGTGATTGCGCCGGTCATGCCGCATCTGGCCGAGGAATGCTGGCAGACGCTCGGCGGTACCGATCTGGTCGCCGAACGGCCCTGGCCTGTCTATGACCCGTCGCTTGTCGTCGACAGCGAGATCGTGCTTCCGGTCCAGGTCAACGGCAAGAAGCGCGGCGATTTGACAATTGCCCGCGACGCGGACCAAGGTGCCGTCGAAAAAGCGGTTCTGGCTCTCGACTTCGTGCAGAAAGCGCTCGAAGGTAAGGCGCCGCGCAAGGTGATCATCGTCCCGCAGAGGATCGTCAATGTCGTTGCCTGATCCGAGGAAGACAGAAGTGACGCATTTGCTGCGCCGTGCCGCCTTGTATGGGCTGGTCGCTTCGCTTGCGCTGGTTTCGGCCTGCACGGTGCGCCCGCTCTATTCGAGCGCGCCGCTGTCGGCCGGTTCGCAAGTTGGCGCTGCAGCCGAACTCGGGTCCATCTCGGTCAAGCCGGTCAACACCCGCTACGCCCAGCAGGTCCGCAACAATCTGATCTTCGCGCTCGGCCAGGGTGCGGGCGAGCCGGCTTCGCCCGCCTATTCGCTCGATCTCGGCGTTACCGAACTTGTTGAATCCTCTGCAACCGTGCAGGTCTCGACCGATGACGACGAGCCAACCGCGGGCACGGTGACACTGACCGCGAACTATGTGCTGACCGACGCCAAGACCGGCACGACCATCGCCACCGGCAAGCGCTCGATAGCGTCGTCCTACGACAAGCCCCGTCAGGAGTTTGCCTCCTACCGGGCGCAAATCGACGCCGAGAACCGCGCGGCGCGTGAACTGGCGGACCTGTTGCGCCTGTCGATCGCCCAGGATCTGGTCAAGCACGGCAAGACGGTGGCGGGTTAAATCTTTTTCGGCCGGATCGAGACGTTCCGGTTACCGCCGAGGCCTGGTTGCTGGCGTACAAAAAGGCCGATTGCTCGGCCTTTTTACGGGAACGCGGCGTCTTAATTTCAGCCGACCTTCTTGATTTCAGCCGATTGTCTGGCCGGTCTTGGCCCAGTCGGCGAGGAACTGCTCCAGGCCCTTGTCGGTCAGCGGGTGCTTGACCAGCGCCTTCAGCGTCGCCGGCGGCGCGGTGATGACGTCGGCGCCGATCAGTGCGGCCTGCTTGACATGGTTCACCGTGCGCACCGAGGCGGTCAGGATCTCGGTCTGGAAATCATAATTGTCGTAGATGGTGCGGATATCGGCAATCAGCTCCATGCCGTCCCAGCCGCTGTCGTCGATGCGGCCGACGAAGGGCGAGATGAAGGAGGCGCCGGCCTTGGCGGCGAGCAGCGCCTGGGTCGCCGAGAAGCACAGCGTGACATTGACCATGCGGCCGTCCGACCGGATGTCCTTGCAGGCCCTCAGGCCGTCCAGCGTCAGCGGCACCTTGATGCAGACGTTATCCGCGATCCTGGCCAGGATCTTGGCCTCGGCCATCATGTCCTTGTATTCGGTGGCGACGACTTCGGCCGAAACCGGGCCCTTGACGATCTCGCAGATCTCTCTGGTGACGTCGGCGATCTTGCCGCCGGATTTGAGGATCAGCGAAGGATTGGTGGTAACGCCGTCGAGCAGCCCCAAATCGTTCAGATCACGGATTTCCTTGACATCGGCGGTGTCGACAAAAAATTTCATGACGGTCTCCTGTAGATTTTTTCATGTGCATGTTCATGCACCTTTGGGGTCGGACTTTGATCTAGACGAAAGTCGGGGCAAGGTCACGCCTCATGATCGAAGATTCGCCCTTTGTCGCGGCCGCACCGGTGCTGGTGCCGATGCCCGCCGAGCGGCCCTACACCTATGCCGTGCCCGCCGGCATGCGCGTAGTGCCGGGCTCGATCGTGCGCGTGCCGCTCGGTCCGCGCCAGGTTGCCGGCATCGTCTGGGACGGCGTTGTCGAAAAGGTCGATGCCAAGAAACTGCGCCCGATCGAGCAGGTCTTCGACTGCCCGCCAATCGACCGCGCTATGCGCCGCTTCGTCGACTGGATCGCGCAATACACGCTGTCGCCGCCCGGCATGGTGGCGCGCATGCTGCTGCGGGCGCCGGAGGCCTTCGACCCGGAACCGTGGATCGAAGGGCTGCAACGCACCTTCGCCAACCCCGACCGGATGACGAGCGCGAGGATGCGCGTGCTGGAAACAGCCGAAGGCGGGCTCGCCTGGACGCGGTCCGGGCTGGCGCATGCGGCCGGCGTGTCGTCGACCGTCATCGATGGGCTGAAGGCGCAAGGCGTGTTCGAGACCGTCATGATCCCGCCGCGACCGGTGGTCGCAGCACCCGATCCGAATTACGCCCAGCCTTCGCTGATGCCGGACCAGAGCGATGCGGCCGGGATGCTGCGCACCAATGTCGCGGCCGGCGTATTCGGCGTCACGCTGCTCGACGGGGTGACTGGGTCAGGCAAGACGGAGGTCTATTTCGAGTCGGTGGCGGCGGCGCTCGACCGCGGCAAGCAGGTGCTGATCCTGCTGCCGGAGATCGCGCTGACCCACGCCTTCCTCGAGCGCTTCCAGGAACGGTTCGGCGCCAAGCCGGCGGAATGGCACTCGGACCTGCCGCCAAGGATGCGCGAGCGTGTCTGGCGGCAAGTGGCGGAAGGTGGCGTGCGTGTCGTTGCCGGCGCGCGTTCGGCGCTGTTCCTGCCGTTCAGGGAACTCGGGCTGATCGTTGTCGATGAGGAGCACGACCCGGCCTACAAGCAGGAGGACCGCGTCTTCTACAATGCCCGCGACATGGCGGTGGTGCGTGGCCATATCGGCGGCTTTCCGGTGGTGCTTGCCTCGGCGACGCCGTCGGTCGAAAGCCGGGTCAATGCGAGCCAGGGCCGCTACAACAGGGCGGTGCTTTCGGCGCGCTTTGCCGAGGCGGCGCTTCCCGACCTGAAGACGATCGACATGCGCCGCGCCCCGCCGGCTCGCGGCGGCTTCCTGTCGCCGGTGCTGCTTGGCCATATGCGGCAGACGTTGGAGAAGAAGGAACAGTCGCTGCTGTTCCTCAACCGACGCGGCTATGCGCCGCTGACGCTGTGCCGGGTCTGCGGCCATCGCTTCGGTTGCCCGGTCTGCTCGGCCTGGCTGGTCGAGCACCGCTTTCGCGGCCAGCTCGTCTGCCACCATTGCGGGCACAATGAGCGGCGGCCCGAGGCCTGCCCGGAATGCGGCACGCTCGACCATCTGGTCGCCTGCGGGCCGGGCGTCGAGCGCATCGCTGAAGAGGTCGTCGCGCATTTCCCCGACGCCCGAACCATCGTCCTGTCGTCCGACCTGATGGGCGGCGTGCGGCGGCTGAGGCTGGAGCTTGAAGCCATCGCCAATGGCGAGGCCGACATCGTCATCGGCACGCAACTCGTCGCCAAGGGTCACAATTTCCCTGACATGACGCTGGTCGGCGTGGTCGACGCCGACCTCGGCCTGGCCAATGGCGATCCGCGCGCCGCCGAACGCACCTTCCAGCTGCTCAGCCAGGTGACCGGCCGCGCCGGCCGCACCGGCAAGAAGAGCCTTGGCCTGCTGCAGACCTTCCAGCCTGACCACCCGGTGATGCGGGCGATCGTCTCCGGCGACGCCGAGGCTTTTTACGAGCGCGAAATCGCTGAGCGCGAGCGGGCGGTGCTGCCGCCTTTCGGCCGGCTCGCCGGCGTCATCATCAGTGCGGCGACACGAGCGGAAGCGGAGGGCCATGCGCGGGGTTTGCGGCGCGCCGCGCCTCAGGCCGCCGACCTGTTCGTGCTCGGCCCGGCCGAGGCGCCGCTGTCGCTGATCGGCGGCCGCCATCGCTTTCGCCTGCTGATCCAAGCCGAGCGGCGCGCCGACATGCAGGGGTTCATTCGCGCCATGCTGGCCGACGGACCGAAGCTACGGGGCTCGGTGCGCGTGCAGGTCGACATCGACCCGCAGAGCTTTTTGTGAGGCGTCGAATTATGCTTCCGAGGCGCGTTCGGTGAATGGGTTCAGGTAAGGCACGTCGAGAATCGCGAAATGCCGGGTGTCGGCCGTCAAAACTGACAGGCCGTTCAAACGGGCAGTGGCTGCGATCAGGATATCCGCCAGACCCGCCAGTTCTGCACGTGTGACGGAAGCAGAGGCCGACCAGGTGCAAAGGCCGAGCGAAAAATATCAAGCAGATAGCCGGTCAAAACTCCACTTCCCGCGACGGCGATTCGTTTCGCTCAAGCTCGATGCCGCCTGGATACTGAAGCAGGAAATCCACGAAGTCTTTTTGGCTGTTCTGCGGATAAAGTTTCCGTCCCTCGCCAATTGGCACCACCATGACTGCGGGCTTGCCGTGCTTGGTGATTACCGTGGGCTCACCGTTCTCAGCAGCCTCCACGAGCGCGGAAAGGCTGGCCTTTGCCTCACGTAGTTGCAGCGTCTTCATGCGCCGAACCCTTGTGGTCCCATGTAGTCATAGTATGGGAATTGTGCAGAAAAAACAGCCCATCTTGTACGTTCTGTTAGCCCGGTCGAGGCAGCGGTCGCGTTCGCGTTGGACTGATGCGCGCCCGTAATTCGCGAGGCCATCTGGCGCATGTCTCTTGCTTCGCTAGAATGCCCGAAATTTCGAAACAGCCATTTGCGAGGGGACAGTATGGAATTTGCGTTTCCGTGGCCGATGAGCCAGGGCGAATGGCTGGCGTGGTCGAGCGCGGTCGTGACCTTGCTGCTGGGCCTGCTGCTGTTCCTGGCGCCAAGGCTTGGCTTCCGAATTCTCAGGCTGCAGGTCAAGCCCGAAAAGGCGGCGGCGATCGCCGAAGGGCGCGGCAGGATGTCGGGTTTTTATCTCGGCGTCGGCCTGTGCTGCATTCTGCTGGCGCAACCGCTGCTCTACATGGCGCTTGGCTTTTCCTGGCTGTTCACCGCCTTCGGCCGTTTGCTGTCGATGATGTCGGATGGCGCCAATACGCCTTTCAACTGGGCTTCCATCGTGGTGGAACTGGTGCTGGCGGCGCTGCCGCTTGCCTTCGCCTTCGGCTTTGTGCCTTGAATCAAAGGCTAATTCGGGACCGGCGGTCGAACCGCGCCGCCGGATGCGACAATAGTGCCTGAAAACCATGCAGGACGACGCATTGCGGTCTTAAAATGCCTGTGCTAGACGGCAATCGACTTTCGGCCGGGGATAGCGGAAGCCGCGTCTTCGTGCTTGGAAAAATGCAGTAAGGTCAAAGATTTAGCCAGAGTTTTCGCTCGCGCCAATAATCTGCGGCCTGTCAGACAAGAGAAAAGACGGTCCGTGGCCCAATCGTCATCGCCAATCTCAGGTGTCGCAGAGCGCTATGCGGGTTCGCTGTTCGAACTCGCGCTCCAGGCGAATTCGGTCGCCCAGGTCGAGGCCGACCTCAACAGTTTCGCGGCGATGCTCGAAGGCAGTGCGGATCTGACCCGCCTGATCAATAGCCCGGTGTTCTCCAGCGAGGACCAGGCCAAGGCCATTGCGGCGATCGCCGACAAGGCAGGGATCACCGGCCTCACCGGCAATTTCCTGCGCGTCGTCGCCCAGAACCGCCGGCTTTTCGCCATCCCCGGCATGATCAAGGCATTCCGCCAGATCGCCGCCGAGCATCGTGGCGAGACCGCCGCTGAAGTGACCTCGGCGCATGCGCTGACCGACGCCCAGCAAACCGAGCTGAAGGCGGCGCTGAAAAGCGTTGCCGGCAAGGATGTCGCGATCACCGTGACCGTCGATCCGTCGCTGCTCGGCGGGCTGGTGGTCAAGATAGGCTCGCGCCAGATCGATACGTCGCTCAAAACAAAACTCAATTCGCTCAAGCTTGCACTGAAAGAGGTCGGCTGATGGACATCCGCGCCGCGGAAATTTCCGCAATTCTGAAAGATCAGATCAAGAATTTCGGCAAGGAGGCCGAGGTCTCCGAAGTCGGCCAGGTTCTGTCCGTGGGCGACGGCATCGCCCGCGTCTATGGCCTCGACAATGTCCAGGCCGGCGAGATGGTCGAGTTCCCCGGCGGCATCCGCGGCATGGCGCTCAATCTCGAAGCTGACAATGTCGGCGTCGTCATCTTCGGCGCCGACCGCGACATCAAGGAAGGCGATATCGTCAAGCGTACCGGCGCCATCGTCGACACGCCGGTCGGCATGGGCCTGCTCGGCCGTGTCGTCGATGCGCTCGGCAACCCGATCGACGGCAAGGGCCCGATCCAGGCGACCGAGCGCAAGCGCGTCGACGTCAAGGCGCCCGGCATCATTCCGCGCAAATCGGTGAACGAGCCGATGTCGACCGGCCTCAAGGCCATCGACGCGCTGATCCCGGTCGGCCGCGGCCAGCGCGAGCTGGTCATCGGCGACCGCCAGACCGGCAAGACCGCGATCATCCTCGACACGATGCTCAACCAGAAATCGGTGCACGAGCACGGCCCGGAGAAGGAAAAGCTCTACTGCGTCTACGTCGCCATCGGCCAGAAGCGCTCGACCGTCGCGCAGTTCGTGAAAGTTCTCGAAGAGCGCGGCGCGCTCGACTACTCGATCATCGTCGCCGCCACCGCGTCCGACCCGGCGCCGATGCAGTACCTGGCGCCGTTCACCGCGTGCACCATGGGCGAATATTTCCGCGACAACGGCATGCACGCGCTGATCTCCTATGACGATCTGTCGAAGCAGGCGGTCGCCTATCGCCAGATGTCGCTGTTGCTGCGCCGCCCGCCTGGCCGTGAAGCCTATCCGGGCGACGTGTTCTACCTGCACTCGCGCCTTCTGGAGCGGGCCGCCAAGCTCAATGACGAAAATGGCGGTGGTTCGCTGACTGCGCTGCCGATCATCGAGACCCAGGCCAACGACGTGTCGGCCTACATCCCGACCAACGTCATCTCTATCACCGACGGCCAGATCTTCCTGGAAACCAATCTGTTCTTCCAGGGCGTCCGCCCGGCGGTCAATGTCGGCCTGTCGGTGTCGCGCGTCGGCTCCTCCGCGCAGATCAAGGCGATGAAGCAGGTCGCCGGCTCGATCAAGGGCGAGCTCGCGCAGTATCGCGAAATGGCGGCCTTCGCCCAGTTCGGCTCCGATCTCGACGCCGCCACGCAGCGCCTGCTCAACCGCGGTGCGCGCCTGACCGAACTCCTGAAGCAGCCGCAATTCTCGCCGCTCAAGGTCGAAGAACAGGTCGCGGTGATCTTCGCCGGCGTCAACGGCTATCTCGACAAGCTGGCAATCGACCAGGTCAGCAAATTCGAGCATGGTTTGCTCAGCCACATGCGCTCGGCTGGCAAGGCGGTGCTCGACGGCATCCGCAAGGAGAAGGCACTGTCGGACGATCTGCGCGCCAAGCTGAAGGCGGAGATCGATACCTTCGCCAAGACCTTTGCTTGAACGAGGCCGGATGGACGGGATCAGGTTTGAAGCATGCCTTCACTAAAAGACCTTCGTAACCGTATCGCCTCGGTCAAGGCGACGCAGAAGATCACCAAGGCGATGCAGATGGTCGCCGCGGCGAAGCTGCGCCGCGCGCAGGAGGCGGCGGAAGCCGCGCGCCCCTATTCGGAGCGCATGGGCGCGGTGCTGGCCAACATCACCCAGGCGATCGGCGGCGGCGGCGAGGCCCCGGCGCTGATGACCGGCACCGGCAAGGACGATGTGCATCTGCTCGTCGTCTGCACCGCCGAGCGTGGTCTGTGCGGCGGCTTCAATTCGCAGATCGCGCGCCTTGCCCGCGACCACATCCGCAAGCTTCTGGCCGACGGCAAGCAGGTCAAGATCATCTGCGTCGGCAAGAAGGGGTTCGACATCCTGCGTCGCGACTACGCGGCGCTGATCCTCGAGCGTGTCGACTTGCGCGAAGTGAAGACGCTCGGCTTCGTCAATGCCGATGCCATTGCCAAGAAAGTCATCCAACTTTTCAACGAGGGTGGCTTCGACATCTGCACGCTGTTCTATTCGCAGTTCAAGTCGGTGATCAGCCAGATCCCGACGGCGCAGCAGATCATTCCGGCCGGCGTGCCATCGGCCGCCGCCGAGACGACGAATGGCGGCAACGCCGTCTATGAATATGAGCCGGAGCCGGGCGAAATCCTTTCCGACCTCATCCCGCGCAACATTTCCGTCCAGGTTTTTCGCGCTCTGCTCGAAAACGCCGCCGGCGAGATGGGCGCCAAGATGAGCGCCATGGACAATGCGACGCGGAATGCCGGCGACATGATCAACAAACTGTCGATCACCTACAATCGCCAGCGGCAGGCGCAGATCACCAAGGAATTGATCGAAATCATTTCGGGCGCCGAGGCGCTCTAGCCGCGCTCCGATGAAGGTCACCGGCCTTCAAGCGGATCGCGTGAGAAACAAAGGACGAGAAGGGTAAAGACGATGGCGAAAGCAGCGACCCCCCAGAAGGCGGCTCCGAAGGCCGCCGCGAAGGCAGTGGCACCGGCAGCAGCAGCGAAGGCCGCACCGGCCACGAAGGCGGTCGCGCCCGCCAAGGCCGCCGCATCCAAGGCGCCGAGCGTTTCCATCAAGAAAACCGGCCTTGCCGGCAAGGTCCGCCAGGTCATCGGCGCCGTTGTCGACGTGCAGTTCGGCGAACATCTGCCGGCGATCCTGAACGCGCTGGAGACGGTCAATGTCGGCAACCGCCTGGTGCTCGAGGTCGCCCAGCATCTTGGCGAGAACACGGTGCGCTGCATCGCCATGGATTCGACCGAAGGTCTGGTCCGCGGCCAGGATGTCTATGACACCGGCGCGCCGATCACCGTGCCGGTCGGCCCGGGCATGCTCGGCCGCATCATCAACGTCATCGGCGAGCCGGTCGACGAGGAAGGTCCGGTCGATGGCATCGAGATGCGTGCGATCCACCAACCGGCGCCGTCCTATGTCGAGCAGTCGACGGAAGCGCAGATCCTGGTCACCGGCATCAAGGTTCTCGACCTGCTGGCACCCTACGCCCGTGGCGGCAAGATCGGCCTGTTCGGCGGCGCCGGCGTCGGCAAGACGGTGCTGATCCAGGAACTGATCAACAACGTCGCCAAGGCGCATGGCGGCTTCTCGGTGTTTGCCGGCGTCGGCGAACGCACGCGCGAGGGCAACGATCTCTATCACGAGTTCATCGAGTCCGGCGTCAACAAGAAGGGCGGCGGCGAAGGCTCCAAGGCAGCACTTGTCTTTGGCCAGATGAACGAGCCGCCGGGCGCGCGCGCCCGCGTCGGCCTGACCGGGCTGACGGTTGCCGAATATTTCCGCGACCAGGGCCAGGACGTGCTGTTCTTTGTCGACAACATTTTCCGCTTCACGCAAGCGGGTTCGGAAGTGTCGGCGCTGCTCGGCCGTATTCCTTCGGCCGTGGGCTACCAGCCGACGCTGGCCACCGACATGGGTGCGCTGCAGGAGCGCATCACCACGACGACCAAGGGTTCGATCACCTCAGTGCAGGCGATCTACGTGCCAGCCGACGATCTGACCGACCCGGCGCCGGCGACCTCGTTCGCCCACCTGGACGCGACGACCGTGCTCAACCGTGCGATCTCGGAGAAGGGCATCTACCCGGCTGTCGATCCGCTGGATTCGACCTCGCGCATGCTCGACCCCATCGTGGTCGGCGAGGAGCACTACCAGGTCGCGCGCCAGGTGCAGTCGATCCTCCAGCGCTACAAGTCGCTGCAGGACATCATCGCCATCCTGGGCATGGACGAACTGTCGGAAGAGGACAAGCAGACGGTGGCCCGCGCCCGCAAGATCGAGCGCTTCCTGTCGCAGCCGTTCTTCGTCGCCGAAGTGTTCACGGGTTCGCCGGGCAAGCTGGTCGACCTCGCCGACACCATCAAGGGCTTCAAGGGTCTCTGCAACGGCGACTACGACCATCTTCCGGAAGCTGCCTTCTACATGGTCGGCGGCATCGAGGAAGCAGTCGAGAAGGCACAGCGCCTCGCGGCCGAAGCGGCATAATCAAGCGAATAGCGAATAGGGAGTAGCGAATAGGGGCGATGTGAGCCGAGCGTTTTTGTCTATTCGCTACTCACTACTCGCTATTCGCTAAGTTGATCATGCCTGAAGCTTTCCAATTCGAACTGGTCTCGCCGGAGCGCCTGCTGGTCTCCGAGCAGGTCGAAGCCGTCGTCATTCCTGGCGCCGAAGGCGAAATGACCGTCATGGCCCATCACGCGCCGGTCATGACCACGATCAAGCCCGGCGTCGTCACCGTGAAGACCGCGGAAGGCAGGGCAGAGCGCTACGTCGTGTTCGGCGGCTTCGCCGACATCGTTCCGGCGGGTTGCACGCTGCTCGCGGAATCGGCTGTAGCCGTCGGCGACATCGACCGCGCCGACCTCGCCCGCCGCATCCAGGAAGCCAGGGAAGACGTCGCCGACGCGAAGGACGACGAGACCCGCAGCAAGGCCGAGCAGTTCCTTAGCCAGCTCACCACACTCGAAGGCGCCATCCTGCCGGCATAGAGGGCAGGGCCATCCCTTAGCCATGCCAAGGCGGAGAGCAGCTCTTGGGATACATGCGATTGGTCGCGCAGAATGAGTGTTCTGCAGCGATCCTTCGCGCCCCCCTCTGTCCTGCCGGACATCTCCCCCACAGGTGGGGAGACTGATCC
>NZ_FTPD01000034.1:0-77983 GCF_900156895.1 Mesorhizobium prunaredense | reverse complement strand
GTGGGGGAGATGTCCGGCAGGACAGAGGGGGGCGCTGTCCCGCCGACGTCAAAGTTCTGCATCGCACGCCCTGATCCGGATCAGTTCAGGTCCGCCCAACAGTCATTCGCTCGCAATGCCCAGCGCTGTGAAAGCAGCAGCCACACCGCCTTGGCGCAGGCGTTCGAGATGGGCGGCCGCGAGGTCGATCAGCGTCAGGCGCTCAGCACCGCCCTTGGCGAAGCCGGCCAGGTCGAACACTGCCACCACCGCTTCGCTAGCCGATAGATGCCGAATGTCGAGTGCGCTCAGCGCCAAGTCGAGCGGGTCGGTGAAGTGGCTTTCCGGCAAGGATTTGCCGCGCGTCTCGCAGGCGGCGATCCAGGCGGCCACCACCAGCATCAAATAGGCGGGCGGGGCACCGCCGCTCATCCGCTCCATTGCCGAGGCAATGATGCGCTGCGGCAGTTTCTGGCTGCCATCATTGGCGATCTGCGCCGTCCGATGGGCAAGCGCGGTGTTCGAATAACGCTTGGCGAGCTGGGCCGTGTAGTCGGTCGTGTCGAGCCCGGCGTCTTTCGGCAGTGTTGTGATCGCCTCGGCCCACAATCCGTCAACGAATTGCCGGATGGCCGGATCGGCGAAGGCGCGGTCGACCGTCTCAAAGCCGTTGAGCAGGCCGAGATAGGCGATCGCCGAATGCGAGCCGTTGAGCAGGCGCAACTTCATGTCCTCGAACGGCCCGACGTCACCGACCATGGTGACCCCGAACCTTTCCCAGGCAGGCCTGCCCGCTGGGAAATCGTCTTCGACCACCCATTGGCAGAACGGCTCAGTCATGACAGGCCAGGCGTCGTCGACGCCGAGCTGGCCTGATATCCGTGCCCGGTCGGCATCGGTGGTCGCCGGCACGATGCGATCGACCATGCTCGACGGGAATGCCACCTCGTCGGCGATGTGGCGGGCGAGATCGGTGCCGCGCAAGGCGGCGAACTCGACCAGCAGCCGGCGCAGCGTGGCGCCATTGGCAGGGAGATTGTCGCAGCATAGCACGGTGAATGGCTGGATACCGGCGACGCGGCGGCGCGCAAGCGATTCGGCCAGAAAACCATGCGCCGTTCGCGGCATTTGCGGGTTGGCCAAATCGTGGGCGATGTCGGGATGGACTGTGTCCAGTCCGCCACCCGCCGCCCTGAGATAGGCTTTTTCGGTGATCGTCAGCGTGACGATGGAGGTGCGCGGATCGGTCAGCGCGGCCAGCACCACGCCGGGATTTTCCGGGGCCACCAGCATCGACAGGATCGAGCCGACGACGCGCAGGCTTTCGCTGTCGCTGCTCCTGACCGCCAGCGTGTAGAGCCCGTCCTGCGGCGCCAGCGCATTGCGCGTGTCGGCGCTGCGCAGCGAGACGCCGACGATGCCCCAATCCGTCTCTCCCGCCGCCAGGCAGTCGTCAACATAGGCTGCCTGATGGGCGCGGTGGAATGCGCCGACGCCGAGATGGACGATGCCGGGCACGACACGGTTGCGGTCGTATCCGGGCACCGTGACGGAGGCCGGCAATGCCTGCCGCGTGCTGTTGGAAAGGCGTCTGTCTGTCATCGTGCGATGGGTCTGATCGAGCTCGTGCCGGGCGTGGCCGGCATGCGGCGTAACATCCGTTTCCTTCCCGCACAATGGGCTGACGCCGCCTTAAAGTCATCATACAACAATCCATTTTTTGTATGTTGACATTATTTCTTTCCGATCATACCGATGGCCGGGTTGGGAGGAACGACGTGGCCGCATTGACCGATCCGGATCTTCTGTTTCCCTCGGAGCCGCGTCCGCTGTCGCTCGCCCGCGATCTTTACGCCGCTGTCAAGCATCTGCCGATCGTCAGCCCGCACGGTCACACCGATCCGCGCTGGTATGCCCTCAACGAGGCGTTTTCCGATCCAGCGCAATTGCTTGTTGTGCCTGACCATTACATCTTCCGCATGCTGTTCAGCCAGGGCGTCCGGCTCGAGGATCTCGGCGTGCCAACGCTCGACGGCTCACCGGTGGAGACCGACGGCAGGACGATCTGGCGGCGCTTCGCCGAGCACTATTATCTGTTCCGCGGCACGCCGACGCGGCAGTGGTTCGACCATGTGCTTGCCCATCTGTTCGGCATCGAAGAGCAGCTGACGGCCGTAACCGCCGACCGCCATTACGACACGATCGCGACCTTGCTGCAGTGGGAGAATTTTCGCCCGCGAGTGCTGTTCGAGCGCTTCAACATCGAGGTCATCGCGACGACCGAAGGCGCGCTCGACGATCTCGGATGGCACCAGATGATCCGCGACAGCGGCTGGGAGGGCCGCGTCATCACCGCCTACCGGCCGGATGCCGTCGTCGATCCCGATTTCGAAGGCTTTTCTGCCAATCTCGATCGGCTCGGCGACATCACCGGCTGCGATACCGGCAACTGGGCCGGCTATCTCGATGCGCATCGCCAGAGAAGGGCCTTCTTCAAAAGTTTTGGCGCGACCGCGTCGGATCACGGCCATCCGACGGCGGAGACCGCCAATCTGTCGGATGCCGCCGCACAGGAACTGTTCAACCGCATCCGCCGGGGCTCGGACGACGAGCGTGAGCGAAAACTGTTTCGCGCCCAGATGCTGACCGAGATGGCCAAGATGAGCCGCGACGACGGGCTCGTCCTGCAGATCCATCCCGGCTCCTGGCGCAATCATTCGCCTGCCGTCTTCCACAAATTCGGCAGGGACAAGGGTTTCGATATCCCGACCAGAACCGACTATGTGACGGCGCTGAAGCCGCTGCTCGATTGCGTCGGGCTGGAGCGCGACGTCACAATCATCCTCTTCACGCTCGATGAGACCAGCTATGCGCGCGAACTGGCGCCGCTCGCCGGCGTCTATCCGGCGCTGAAACTCGGGCCGGCCTGGTGGTTCCACGACAGCCCGGAGGGCATGCGCCGGTTCCGCGAGATGACCACCGAGACTGCCGGCTTCTACAACACCGTCGGCTTCAACGACGACACCCGCGCCTTTCCATCCATCCCGGCTCGCCATGATGTGGCGCGTCGGGTCGATTGCGCGTTTCTTGCGCGTCTCGTCGCCGAGCACCGGCTCCGCGAGGACGAGGCGCACGAGCTGGCGCAGGAACTTGCCTATACGCTCGCGAAAAAGGCGTACCGGCTCTAACGGCGCTTGCCGCCATCGTTCAAACGGGAGGAACCAATGCTGCATTTTTCTAGACTGGCGGGAGCTACGCTACTGGCCGCCGCACTGATGGCCGGAACGGCAAGCGCCCAGACGGTCCTGCGCTCGTCCGACACGCACCCGGACGGCTATCCGACGGTCGAGGCGGTCAAATATTTTGGCGAGCTTGTGAAGGAGCGCACGGCCGGCCGCTATTCGGTCGATGTCTATCATTCCGCGCAGCTTGGCGAGGAAAAGGACACGATCGAGCAGGTGCGCTCGGGCGTGATCGACCTCAACCGCGTCTCGATGGCGCCGTTCAACGGACTCATCCCCGAAACCACCGTGCCCTCGCTGCCCTACATCTTCCGCTCGGAAGACCATATGCACAAGGTCATGGACGGACCGGTCGGCGACCAGATCGCGGCGGCGTTCGAACAGGTCGGGCTGGCGCTGCTCGCCTTTTATGACGGCGGCGCGCGCTCCTTCTACAATTCGAAGAAGCCGATCAACTCTGTAGCCGATATGGCCGGCATGAAGTTCCGCGTCATCCAGTCCGACATCTTCGTCGACATGGTGGCCGCACTCGGCGCCAACGCGACGCCGATGCCATATGGCGAGGTGTATTCGGCGATCGAAACCGGGGTCATCGACGGCGCGGAGAACAATTTTCCGAGCTACGACACCGCCAAGCATGCGGAAGTCGCCAAGTTCTATTCGCTCGACGAGCACACGATGGTGCCGGAAGCTTTTGTCATGGCGAAGTCGAGCTGGGACAAGCTGACGCCGGAAGACCAGGCGATCTTCAAGGCGGCCGCCAAGGAAAGCGTCGCCAAGCAGCGTGAGCTGTGGGCCGCCAAGGTCAAGGAATCGCGTGCCAAGGTCGAGGCGGCCGGTTCGCAGATCACGACGCCGGACAAGCAGGCCTTCATCGACGCGATGGGACCGGTTTACGAAAAGCACGTCAAGGACGACAAGCTGAAGGCGATGGTCGCAGCCATTAGGGCCGTGCAGTGATCAAGCGGCGGCGCGGGCATTCCGCGCCGCCACCCTCTTGCGGAGAGAACCAGTGACATCCAGCTCAGAACAGAGACCGTCCCTGTCCGGCATCGCGCGCGTGATGTCGCGCGTCAGCACGGCGGCGCTGTGGATCGCCGGCATCGGGCTGGTGCTGATGACCGCTTTCGTCGCCTGGCAGGTGTTCGGCCGCTATGTTCTCAACCGCTCGCCGAGCTGGACCGAGCAGGGCTCGGTGATGCTGATGAGCTGGTTCATTTTCCTCGGCGCTGCCGTCGGGGTGCGCGAGAACTATCACCTCGGGTTCGACGTCCTGCTCTACGTGCTGCCGAAAGGCGGCAAGCGTTGGCTGAGGATGATCTCGGATCTCGTCGCGCTCGCCTTCGGCATCGGCATGATCTGGTATGGCAGCCAGCTGGTCGCACTGACCTGGGGCGCTACCTTGCCGTCGCTTGGCATATCGGGGGGCTGGGATTACGTCCCGCTTGTCGCGGGAGGCGCGCTCATCGTGCTGTTCACGCTGGAACGCATCGTGCTGCGCCTTTCCGGTGCGCCGATCGACGATGCGCTCGATGAACTGCCGCCGGCGGAAGTCGCAGCCGAACTCGACACAGCCAACGTGAAGGTCTGACGCCATGGAACTCTGGATACTCTTTGGCGTCTTCACCGTCCTGATGCTCATCGGCACGCCAATCGCTTTCTGCCTTGGCGTCGCAAGCTTTGCCACCGTCCTATACATGGGCCTGCCGCCGCTCATCGTGTTCCAACGCCTGAATTCCGGCATGAGCGTCTTTTCGCTGCTGGCCATTCCGTTTTTCATCTATGCCGGCGACCTGATGGTGCGCGGCGGCATCGCCAACAAGATCGTTGCCTTCGCCGGCTCGCTCGTCGGCCACATGCGCGGCGGCCTCGGGCAGGTCAACATCGCCACCGCTACGTTGTTTGGCGGCATTTCCGGCTCCGCGGTGGCGGAGGCAGCGGCGGTCGGCGGCTTGATGATCCCGCAGATGAAGGCGCGCGGCTATGGAGCGGATTACGCCGTCAACGTCACCTCGATGGCGGCGCTGATCGCGCTGCTGCTGCCGCCGTCGCACAACATGATCATCTACTCGATCTCGGCAGGCGGAAAGATCTCCATCGCCGACCTGTTCACCGCCGGCATCATCCCGGGCCTGCTGTTGGCCCTGGCGCTGATGATCACCGCCTACTTCGTGGCGCGCTCGCGCGGCTATCCGACCGAGCCGTTTCCTGGCTTCGCCGCCGTCGCGCATCTCTTCGCGGTCGCGGTGCCAGGCCTGCTGCTGATTGCGATCATCTTCGGCGGCGTGCGATCGGGCGTTTTCACGGCCACCGAGAGTTCCTGCATCGCCGTCATCTATGCGTTGCTCGTGACTGTCCTGGTCTACCGGCAGATGACCTGGGAAGGTTTCGTTCATGCCACCCATGGCGCCGTGCGCACCACGGCCATGGTGCTGCTCATCATCGGCATGGCAGCGGCGTTCTCGTGGTTGATGGCCTTCCTGAAAGTGCCGGCAGCGCTGATAGCCTCGATGAACGCGATCTCGGAGGATCCGCTGGTCGTGCTGCTCCTGCTCAACCTCTTGATGCTGTTCCTCGGCACCTTCATGGACATGGGGCCGACGATCATCATCTGCACGCCGATCTTCCTGCCCGTGGCGCAGGCCTACGGCGTCGATCCGGTGCATTTCGGCGTCATCATGATCCTCAATTTCGGCATCGGGCTGAACACGCCGCCGGTCGGCGCGGTGCAGTTCGTGGCGTGTGCAGTGGGCAAGATATCCGTCTGGGAAGCGATGCGCTCGATCTGGCCGTTCTATGGGGCAGGCCTCCTGGTGCTGGGGCTCGTCACGTACATTCCGGCCATCTCGCTATGGTTGCCGAGCGTCTTCAAATAGGGGTTGGCAATGGCATCGGATATGGCAATCAGCCTGAAGGTCGAACGCAAGCCCAAGCTGTCGGAGACCGTAGTCGCGGCGATCCGCAAGCAGTTGCAGGCGGGCGAGATCCCGCCGGGTCAAAAGTTGCCGACCGAGGGCCAACTTACCGAGACCTTCGGGGTCAGCCGCACCGTCATCCGCGAGGCGCTGGCCAAGCTTGCCGCCGACGGTCTGGTCGAGCCGCGCCAGGGCGCCGGGGTCTTCGTCACCGAGCATATCTCGACGATGTTCGGGACGCTGGCCGCGGACATCGGCAGCAAGGATTCGATCGCGCTCAACGTGCTCGAAGTCAGGTTGGCGATCGAGATCGAATCCGCCGGGCTGGCGGCTATCCGTCGCAATGCCGCGCAGGAAGCAGCGATCCAGGAGGCGTTCTTCGAGTTCGAGCGGCTGCTGTTGAACAGCGAGCCGACAGGTCCGGCCGACCTTGCCTTCCACCGGGCGATCGCCAGCGCCACCAACAATCCGTTTTATGTCGAGATGCTCGACGTGCTCGGCCGCCGCGCCATTCCTTGCGACGTGACATCGCCATGGTCGACCGAACTCGCCCAATCCGACGCCTATCAGCGCGGCCTGCAAGACGAGCATCTGGTGATCCTGAACGCCATTACATCAGGCGATGCCGAGGCCGCGCGCGAAGCGATGCGCGCGCATCTCAGCGCCAGCCAGCAGCGCTATCGCGAGCGCCTGCATGCACGTCAGATTTTTTATGCCGGTTCGGTCAAGGCCGCGGCAACCGAATGACCAATGAGGCAGCCCAATGGGACAGCAATGAATCACAGTGACAATCACACCGACTTCACCTCGCGCTTCGCCATCGACCCTGTCACCGCCGCGGCGATGGGGACGGACGAGCTCCGCCACAATTTTCTGATCGAAGGCCTGTTCCAGTTGGGCCGCATCGGCCTGACCTATACGCATTACGACCGGATGATCCTCGGCGGCGCCATGCCTGCCGGGACACCGCTTTCGCTGCAGGCGATCAAGCCGACCGGAACAAAGAACTTTCTCGATCGCCGCGAAATGATCGCGGTCAACATCGGCGGCGCCGGGATCGTGAAAGCCGGCGGCCAGTCCTACGAGCTGCAGCCCCGCGACATGTTGTATCTCGGCATGGGCGCCAATGAGGTGTCATTCGCCTCAGTCAATCCAGCCGAGCCGGCCAAGTTCTATCTGCTCAGCGCGCCGGCGCATCAGAGCCATCCCAGCCAGCTGATCCGCATCGGCGATGCCAAGCGCCTCGACCTCGGCAGTCAGGCGACCTGCAACGAGCGCTCGATCTTCCAGTTTATCCATGCCGAGGGTGTGAAGACCTGCCAACTCGTCGTCGGCATGACACAACTCGCCCCAGGTTCGGTCTGGAACACCATGCCGTGCCATGTGCATGACCGGCGCATGGAGGCTTATCTCTATTTCGACCTGCCGGAGACGGCGCGTGTGTTTCATTTTATGGGCGAGCCGGACGAGACACGACATCTCGTCATGCGCAACGAGGAAGCGGTGCTGTCGCCGGGTTGGTCGATCCATTCGGGCGCCGGCACCTCCAACTACGCCTTCATCTGGGCGATGGCCGGCGACAATGTCGACTATACCGATGTCGACCCGGTAGCGATGGAAGAGCTGCGATGAACGACCTCTCGGCTTTCAGCCTGGCTGGCAAGCGCATTCTCGTCACCGGCGCCAACACCGGCATTGGCCAAGGCATCGCCCTGTCGATCGCGCGCGCCGGTGGTGCGGTGGTCGGCGTCGGCCGCTCTGCAATGGATGAGACCGCGCAAAAGATCGCTGCTGCGGGCGGCGGCTTCGAGGCGGTGCGCTGCGATCTTGCCGACCACGCCGCCGCCCAGGCGATGCTCGATCGCGTCTGGGACGAAACCGGGCCGCTCGACGGGCTGGTCAACAATGCCGGGATCATCCGGCGCGCCGACGCCGTCGATTTTACACAGGCCGATTGGGACGATGTCATAGACGTCAATCTGAAGACGGTGTTTTTTCTCAGCCAGAGCTTTGCCCGGCGCGTGCTTGCTGATCCGGAACGGCGCGGCAAAATCGTCAACATCGCCTCGGTGCTGAGCTTCCAGGGCGGCATCCGCGTCGCCTCCTACACCGCCTCGAAACACGGCGTGCTCGGCATCACCCGGTTGCTCGCCTGCGAATGGGCGTCGAAAGGCATCAATGTCAACAGCATTGCGCCCGGTTACATCGAAACCAACAACACCGAGGCGCTGCGTGCCGATCCTGACCGCAGCGCGGCCATTCTGGCGCGCATTCCGGCCGGGCGCTGGGGCGGGCCGGAAGACATCGGCGACGCGGCCGTCTTCCTGCTGGCGCCGGCGTCAAACTACATGCATGGCGCGGTGGTGCCGGTGGACGGCGGCTGGCTGGCGCGATGAGAAGCATGCATGACGAGGATGTGGTGATGACCGGAACGAAGATATTTGCGCATGCCGGCGAGGGCGCGTGGACGCCGACTCGGGATGGCAACCGCAGGCGTGTGCTGCTGCACACGGACGAATTGATGATGGTCGAGTTCGGGTTCGACAAGGGCGGTGTCGGTGCGCTGCATTCGCACCCGCACGTCCAGGCGAGCTATGTCGCCGAAGGCCGCTTCGAGGTCACCATCGACGGCACGACCGAGATCCTGGAAACGGGAAGCAGCTTCGTTGTCCCTTCCAATTCGGTCCATGGCGTCAAGGCGCTCGAGGCCGGCCGCCTCGTCGACAGTTTTACTCCGCACCGCGCCGATTTTATCGACTGACAGTACGAGTACGCCCGCAGGTCACCGCGCAGCGGCAGCCTATCTCGGAAGCAAAAAGCCCGCGCCTCCGGAGAGACGCGGGCGTGTTGCCTGGGCGCTTGTGGCGCCGCGGTACTCAAAACATCACCGCAGGACCTGAACCTGCCGAATCATGGTGAAGATAGGATTAATCGACCCGAGCCGTTGCGCGATATTCACAGCCAAAGTGAATAGAGGCTGGAATCACGCTCACATATCCGCCAATGAGGGGATACCTTTTCAGACGGTGCCGACGGAGACAGGACTTGAGGAGCGTTCGAATGTTCGAATCGGCTGTCCGGGCGGTCACCCGACGATTCGCCAAGGAGCTTTGGCAGGTCACGTCGCCGCTGCCCCGGGCCGTTCACCCACTGCCTGTTTGGGCAGCGTCGTGGATAGAAATTCCCTGATGCAGGCAGCGGCGGCGAGCGTCCCGGCGGAGGACCCCAAGCGGCGCGTCCTGAAGGACGTGTTCGGCTTCGACGATTTTCGTCCCGGCCAGGACACCGTGACGAAGGCGCTGCTGGCCGGGCGTCATGTGCTGGCCATCATGCCAACCGGCGCCGGCAAATCCCTCTGCTACCAGGTCCCGGCGCTGGTCCTGGGTGGTCTCACCATTGTCGTTTCGCCGCTGGTGGCGCTGATGCAGGACCAGGTCGCCGCATTGCGTCTTGCCGGCGTGGCCGCCGATACGATCAATTCCTCGCTCGACCGCGATGCCAATGTCGCCGCCTGGCGCCGCGTTGCGGCGGGCCAGACGCGCCTGCTCTATCTTGCGCCGGAGCGGCTGATGACGGCGCGGATGCTCGAGGCGCTGGCCAGGCTCGACATCCGGCTGATCGCTGTCGACGAGGCGCATTGCATCTCCCAATGGGGTCCGGCGTTCCGGCGCGAATATGAAGAGTTGTCGCGGCTGCGCGACATTTTCCCTGATGTGCCGATCATTGCGCTGACGGCGACAGCGGACGAGGCGACGCGCACCGACATCGCCGGACAGCTGTTCGCCGGGCGCGTCGAAACCCTGGTGCTGGGCTTCGACCGGCCGAACATCAAGCTTGGCGTCGAAGCCAAGCAGGACAGCAAGCGCCAATTGCTGGGCTTCGTGCAGCGTCATGCCGGCCGCAGCGGCATCGTCTATTGCCTGTCGCGCAAGAAGACGGAAGAGATGGCGGCGTTCCTCGAGAAGAACGGCGTGCGCGCCCTAGCCTATCATGCCGGCATGAGCAAGGATGCGCGTGAAGCGAATCAAAACGCATTCATGACCTTGTCCGGTGTCGTGATGGTGGCAACCATCGCCTTCGGCATGGGGATCGACAAGCCTGACGTCGCCTATGTCTTCCATACCGACCTGCCCGGCAGCCTCGAAGCCTACTATCAGGAAATCGGCCGCGCCGGCCGCGACGGGCGGGCTGCCGAGGCACATATGCTCTTCGGTCTCGGCGACATCCGCATGCGGCGGCTTTTCATCGACGACGAGGACGCGCCGGCGGAGCATAAAAGGCGCGCGCATGGCCGGCTCGATACGCTGATCGGCTATTGCGAAACGGCCCAGTGCCGTCGCCAGATCCTGCTTGGCTATTTCGGCGAGACAGCAATGCCTTGCGGCAATTGCGACAACTGCCTTGACCAGACGCCGCGTGCGGATGGCGACGCGGAGGCGCGGATCGTCTTCGCGGCCATCGCGCAGACCGGCGAGCGTTTTGGCGCCGCCCATGTCGTCGATGTTCTGCTCGGCCATGAAACCGAGAAGGTTCTGGCCAGGAGCCACCACCGGCTTGCCAGCTTCGGGACCGGTGTGGCGCACAAGAAGGATGTCTGGCAGTCGCTCATCCGCCAACTCGTCGCGGGAGGGTTTCTGACTTTGGACTCAGGCGGCCATGGCGGCCTTGCCATCGCCGAAAAGGGCCGTGAGCTGGCCCGTGGCGAGGTCCCGTTCCGGTATCGCATAGAGATGCGGCACCGCGCATCGCGCGGCAAGACACGTCCCGATGCTGCCGCGGGCGTTGCCGCGGGCCCGGAAGTCCTGGATACCGCGCTTTTGGCCACACTCAAGGCGGTTCGGCTGCGTCTCGCCCGGGAGCGCCAGGTGCCGGCCTTCGTCATCTTCTCGGATCGCACGCTGATCGACATGGCCGAACGCTGCCCGCGCGACCTCGACGCTTTCGCCGCAGTCAACGGCGTCGGTGCCGCAAAACTCAGGGAATTCGGCGAGATCTTCCTCGGCGCAATCGCTGCGCACCAATCCCGTGGATCGGCCTGAGACAGCCAAAGATCAAATCCGCGGTGCTGCAGCAGGTCAGTTTGCGAGACAGCATTTCTTCGCTTTCTTGCCGCTTCCACAGGGACACGGATCATTCCGTCCTACATGGCGCCAAGGATTGGTGACCGGCGCTGTCAGGCTCGACAGCTCGTCGAGCCAAGTTTGTTCCGGCAAGGGCGATTGCAAATCTTCCTTGCCAAAATACTCAAGGTGGCTGGTCCATTCCAAGGCTTCAAGCACATCGTCGATATAGCCGAGACCGGCGCGCTCGAATCGATCGATGTCGTTCGGGCTTTGCTCGGCGACCAGGTCTTCGAAATCACTGCGGTCGATTACCCCTTCGGGGATGCGGCCGTCGTCCCATGCGCTGTAAACAAGCGACGCCAGATCGCGCAAGCCAAGCCGGGCGATTGCCTCCAGCCAGGCGATCCAGGCGATATCGTCGTCATCGGCCAGCCTCTCGGTGTGGAATCGCTCGAGAAAATCTCGCATTCGGTCACGCTCGATGCGGCCTTCCCAGGTCAGGAAGGTCGCTGCGCCCAAAACTGCATCGCGGACGTATTCATCGACAGAGCGGTCGCTGATCAAGCTGAACAAAGCGTCGGCGTCGCCATCAAATACGCCGGCGACGATACGCGCCATGCTCTCGGTCACCATGTCGCCGAGCAGGTCATCGAGCTCGCGTCCCGGCCGGCGCAGCAGGCGCAACAAGGGCCCGAACGTTCTAGTGTCGCGAGCGCCGCCCAGAATGTAAATGCCTCGCAAGAGCCGCATCTCATCATCCCGCGACAGATCCTCTCCTTCGGCCGCTCTTGTGAGGACCGCCCGCAGCGCGGGAGCGGATTCTTCAATCCTTGCGATGCAGTGAGCGATTGCGACGTCCGGAAATTGCCGTTCGTTTGCCAGGTTATGCAGTTGATCTTCTATTGGACCCAGATCGAAGCCGGGCCTGCCACGGCCAAGGACGGATTCCAGCTCTTCTTTCTTCATGACCATCCTCGATGTCGTTCGTGCTTGGCAAATTTACGACAGACCGGCTGCCTTTCAACAGTTCATCCGCATGAACGGCAAATACCTGTGCAGGAGGTCTCAGACTCGCGGGATCGCTTCGACAAAGCTCGGTCTTCGGCAGCAGGCGCCGCAATCAGCACCTGCTTCGTCTCACCGCTGCGATCGCGGCCTGCTGCTGCTGCAATTGCTCGATTCTCGCGCTCTGGCGGGCAGTCACTGTAGTGGCGACACGCCGGGCTCCCCATAGCCAGTTCGGAATGTTGGTTTTCGCGACTTTGCCCCGGGTGATCGCTGTCGCCGACAGCTCCTTGGCGACTTCGCCCATGGTCACATTGAGTTCGACGCAACTCATCCTGTCGTATTTCTCGGCATCAAAGGATGCATGGAAGGGCGATGCGCAACCTCCGACAGACACGAGGCTGCATATCAGGGCCGTGGCTGTAGAGATGGCTTTCATTTTATCAAGCAGATTTGAGCCCGGACGGGCGAATGAGGCATGTGAACCTCTACAACACTCTGCTCTACGCGTCATTCCCCCTATTATCCAAGAAGAATTTCGAGAGAGCCGCTGCGGTCTGGTGAGGGTGCTCTTCTGGAAAGAAGTGCCCGCCCGGAACGGGACCTCCTTCAACTCTGTCGGCCCATTGCCCCCAGATAGCCAGCGGGCCGCCTTCCTCCGCATACCAGGTTTCGAGGCCGCCTTGGCTACTCCACAATGCCAGCAGCGGACACTTGATGCGACGACCGTTTGCCAGGTCCAGCGCGTCATGTTCACGATCGATCGTGGCAGCGGCCCGATACTCTTCGCAAATCGCATGAATATGAACGGGATCGCGAAGCGCCTTGACATAGGCCTCCCTGACCTCTGCAGAGAACATTTCTGCCGGCGATCCCCACTGCACAATCGCATTGTCGACGATGGCATCGGGCGCCGCGCCTATCAGTCGCTCCGGCAGCGGTTCCGGCTGCGCAAGAAGGCCCCAGGGCCAGAAGCCGAGAGCCAGTCTGGCGTCCGCCCTGTCCCACGCGGCGGCGGTGGGGATGACGTCGAGGACCGCGACCTTGGATATCTCATCGGGGTGATTGAGCGCCAGGCGATAGGCGACCCGCCCGCCGCGATCATGTCCGGCAATCATGAACTGCTCAAACCCCAGCTGCTGCATGACTTGAACCATGTCGCCGGCCATGGCGCGTTTGGCGTATGGGCTATGATCGGCAGAGGAGACCGGGCAGCCGCTTTGCCCATAGCCTCGAAGATCGGCGGCGATCACCGTAAAGCGGGGCGCCAAGGCCACGGCGATATCCCTCCACATCAGATGCGTTTCGGGAAAACCATGAAGAAGCAGCAGCGGCGGACCGGTTCCGCCGACCCTTGCGAAAATGGTCGTGTCGTCCAGTTGCAAGCTGGTGGCCCTGAAACCTGCAAACACCGTTTTTCTCCTCGGTGTGCCTCAGGCGACAACGCACAAGGTGGCAGAAGGATCACGGTCGGCTGCTTTGCCTGAATTTGTGGCGGCCCTGGAATTCTCCTCATTTTGCCAGGTACGGAAGCTGCCGCCACTGATATTTCGATTGGCGCATCCCATATAGCGCCAGAGTGTCGCTTGAGGATTTGCCATGATGATTTCGCGTTCGAGCCGGTTTGCCGTTTTGTTTGCCGGACTGTTCCTGGCTTTTTCCATGATCACGGCTGATTACGCCGAGGCGCGGCGTGGCGGCAGCTTCGGCAGCCGCGGCACGCGCACGTTCCAGTCGGTCCCGCCGACCAGGACGGCGCCACAGCCGGCCGCGCCGGTCGAGCGCTCGATGACGCCCAACACCGCAACGAACAATGCGGCCCGCCAGACACCGGCAGCCCAACGACCAGGGATCTTCAGCGGCCTCGGCGGTTCGATGATGCGCGGCCTGCTGCTCGGCGGTCTGATCGGACTTCTTTTGGGCCAGGGGTTCGGCGGCCTGGCTGGCATGTTGGGCCTGCTGCTGCAAGGATTGCTGATCGGCGGCGCGATCATGCTGATCATCCGCTTTTTCCGGTCGCAATCGGCACGCAACCAAGCGCCTGCCATGGCCGGTGTTCCGCGGGGCATGGGCAATTTTGGGCGAAACGCGGCAGCCCAGCGCGAGGCGGACAACGTCACATCTTTCCCCATTCCAGGCATCGGGTCTGGCTTTGGCCGGACGGCTCCAGCTAACGATCAAATTACGATGACGCCGGCCGATCTCGATACATTCCAGCAGCGGTTGACCGAAGTTCAGGAAGCGTTCGGGCGTGAAGACCATGCTGGCTTGCGCCGGCTGGCGACCCCCGAGATGGTGTCGTACCTGTCCGAAGAACTTGCCGACAATGCCAAAAACGGCATCAGGAACGAGGTGTCGAACGTCAGCCTGCTGGAGGCCGATATTGCGGAGAGCTGGCGGGAAGACGATCGCGACTACGCGACGGCTGCTTTGCGCTACGAGTCTTTCGACGTGATGCGTGATCGCGCCACCAGCAAGATCGTCGCCGGCGAAGCCGATCGGCCGACGGAAACAACCGAACTGTGGACCTTCACGCGCCAGAACGGTGGCGACTGGAAGCTGGCGGCAATACAGCAGCCCTGACCGATACGCTGCAGCCCCGGCCGTTCACGTCCTCGTGCGAGCCATGATGTATGGGCGGTTGTCGTCGCCCTTCGTTGCGTGGCTTTCAGTGGCATCGAAAGTTACTCGCGATGGCGCAACGCATCGACCAGGGCAACGAAAGCAGGCGAGGATTGCCGGCGGCTCGGATAATAGAGATGGTAGCCATCCCAATAGGGCGACCATCCTTCCAGGACCCGCGCCAGCCGACCTTTGGCGATGTGAGGAAGGGCCATTTCTTCCGGAACATAGCCGAGGCCGCGGCCGGCCAGCGCGGCGTCCAGGACATGAAATATGTTGTTGAAGACGAGCTGCCCATCGACGCGAATTTTGATCTCGCAGCCGTTCTCCTCGAACTCCCACACATAAAGAGCCCCGGACGTTGGAAAACGGTAGTTGATGCAATTGTGCTGCACGAGGTCCTGCGGCTTCTCCGGCGCGGGATGCTCGGCAAAGTAGGATTCTTCGCCGACGACCGCGAAGCGGAAATCCGGTCCGATGCGAGCGGAGATCATGTCTTTCGCAAGCTGCTCGCCCATGCGAATCCCGGCGTCAAAGCGCTCCGTCACGATGTCGGTGAGGCCGTTGTCGAGCAGGAGCTCGACCTTGATGTCGGGATATTTCGGGAGAAAGCGTTTCAGCTTGGGCCAAAGGATGCTGCTGATTGCATAGTCAGGCGCTGACAGCCGGATGGTTCCGGCGGGCTTTTCTCTCAGTTCGTTCAGGGCATCGACCTCGATTTCGATCTGGTCAAAGTGCGGCCCAATCCGCTGCAAAAGCCTCTCTCCCGCCTCTGTGGGAGCCACCGCGCGCGTCGTGCGTGTGAGCAGGCGAACGCCAAGCCGCGCTTCGAGTTGACGGATAGTGTGGCTTAGCGCCGATTGCGATATGCCGAACCGGGCTGCGGCGCGCGTAAAGCTACGCTCCCGAGCAACAGCCAGGAACGCGAGCAGATCGTTGACATTCTGCCGCGCCACTCATGAATCCTTGTAATAGCCAGAGTTCGATTATACCGGATAAATCGAAGGCGAACACAGAGACTTCATTGAGCGGCAGCTATTCAATCCGCTGCTCGCCCCCGGCGACGAGCTACGAGCGGATTGCACAGGTTTCAGTCGGCGCCTTCAACGCGGATGGTGACGGGACCGGGACGATCGAAGATCGAGACATCGCCAGTGAACTGCCCGAGCCTGATGATGCCAGGCGCCGGGAGGCGACCGCTCCGATAGTAGATCACGAAATGATCTGAACTCCACAACCCAAGCGTGCCGACAGAAAAGTCGCGCTGCCGCGCCAACTCGGGCAAGGCGGAAGGCAGATTGCCGGTCTTTTCCTGGCGCAGATGATCGGACATCTCGATCGTGAGCGGCAGCATCTGCGCCAGAGATCTTGCGGCCTCGTTATCGGCGAGATCGGCTGTGACCTCGCCCCAATCCGAAGAAATGCGAATTCGTTCTTGAGCCATGGCAGATCCAACCGTTCCGAGTGCGATAACAGCGGCGCTCAGCAATAGTTTCAGCATGCCGTCGTATCTCCGATCTATGCTGATGGAGCCTGTTCCGTCCGCTACAGGCTCCATCGCGCCGCTCACGCGGAGAGGTGCTGATTGAAGAAGCTGGTCAGCTTGTCGAACGGGATCAGGTCGACGCGATCGTAAAGGTCGACGTGCCCGGCGCCGGAAACCCACACAAGCTCCTTCGGCTCGGCCGCTCGCTTGTAGGCATCCTCGCTGAACTCGCGGGAGTGAGCCTGATCGCCGGCGATGAACAGCATCGGGCGCGGCGAGATCGTCTCGATGTCGTTGAACGGGTAAAAATTCATGAACTTGACATTGCTGGTCAGCGTCGGATGCGTGGTGATCTGCGGGTTTGCACTTGCGGGCGTGAATTCACCCCGCGGCGTGCGGTAGAAGTCATAGAATTCCCGTTGGATCGGATGGGTGTCGGCGGTCAGCTCATGCACCGTGCCGCTGGTATATTCGACGTCGCCGCCTTCAAACTCGGACCAGCGCCGCTCGGCAGCTGCAGCAATGGTACGCTTGCGCTGCTCGACGCTCAGCGAATGGTTAAGCGCGTTGCGGTTGGCGGCCCCCATATCGTACATGCTGACAGTCGCAACCGCGCGCATGCGCGGGTCGATCTTGGCCGCGCTGATGACGAAGCTGCCGCTGCCGCAGACGCCGATCGCGCCGATGCGGTTTCTGTCGACGAATGGCCGCGTGCCCAGGAAATCGACCGCGGCGCTGAATGCTTCGGCGTAGACATCCGGCGAAACGATCTGGCGGGCCTCGCCCTCGCTTTCGCCCCAGAACGGCAGGTCGATGGACATGGCGACGAAGCCCTGTTCGGCCATCTTGGTGGCATAAAGATTTGCGCTCTGCTCCTTCACCGCACCCATCGGATGCCCCACGACGAGCGCCGGATGGCGCGCATTGCGGTCGAGGTCGTTGGGAATGAACAGATTGCCCGCAACGTTCATCTCGTATTGGCTTTTGAAGGCAATCTTTTCCAGCGTCACCCGATCGCTGGTGTAGAAGTTGTTGGCACCGTTTGACATGTCTTGAGCCTTTGCGAAGGGGATGCTGAACAGCGACGCCGCACCGAGCGCGGCAACGCCGGCGCCGGTCAGCTTCAGGAGATCGCGCCGGCCAAAGTCGACACTGGACTGCGGTTCCGCCGTATTGTCGATTCCGATCGGCTTGTTCATGCCTGTCTCCTTTGATCGTCCTGAACTGTCGCAGGCCTGCCGGGCCATGCTCATTTCCTCGGCATGCGCGGCAGTGTTGCGAATGTCCAAATAGAATAGCGACGACGCCGGCGATCGATTAGGCGGCAAAATCCGCATGTCGTCATGAGGAGGATTCACCAATCGCAGATAACGGGAGGCTCGTCCCGAAGGTGAACAGGTTCATCACTGCCTGCGGCCGCATCTGCACGGGAAGAAGATCACCACCGTGCTCGCCTTTCAAAGGCTCGGCATCACTGAGTTCGACGACGGCATCTGGCTCTTGAGCTTCATGCACCATGCGCAGCGGGGCTACCGCTTCTTCACCCATGGCCTCATCGCTTAGAACCGGCCCGCCGCCAGAAAATCGGCCGGATGAGAGCACCGGATTGACGGCCACAACGGTGCGATCGTTCTAAGAGCGTGTCTCGCCGGAGGTGGAACTTACTTCTCGAATTAGCTTGTTTATTATGGCCCATTGGAATTCAGCCGAGCTGTCGGCTGGAATGATAAACGAGCCGGCCCCCCCGATAACGTGCCGCTCATAATATTCCGCAGTCGTCTCGCCATTTTCCACTTCCGCGCCTATCGGGAGACCGTTGATTACGATGGCTTTCTGAAGCGCTCTCTGGCGGCTTTCCTCAAGTGAAGATCCGTCATTGTTTGTTCCGTCGCCTGAGATATCGATGACCCTGCGCAACGTCGGGACAGGAAGTTTATCAAACGCATCAACAGATACGTCAATGGCGTAAGAGATCGATGTTTTCGCGCTGTGCGGATCACGGTATTGGCCTTGTGACTTTTTCCGGATTGCTTCCGCTATAACCGACGCATCATTCGCGTTAGAGAGAATGGTCCAATCCAGCCGCGTTTTTAAGGAGCCGCGGCTCGACCATTCGACGAAAGTGACTGCGATCTTGCCGTGCATACCCTCTTTGATCACCTTCAGCACGGTCGATGATTCCAAAGCAGCCGCATAGCTCTCGCGTTGTAGCGTGGCCTCTATCTGGTTGATGGAGCCGGACATATCGACCGCAAGGACGATTGCGACATCGACTACGTCGACTCGGTCATCGAGAAGAAGCTTCCCGCGAATCTCACAAGGGCAAAGATCGTTCGTATAATAATTGCCATGAACAGGCTGGTCAGCGACCAGAAGCATCCTTAACAATCCTGCGCTCAGCACGGTAAAGGAGAGGACTTGCATCTCCCATATATCCTCATAAGCTTATGGCGTTTGTTTCTGCTGGTCGCTGAGTTCAATTAAATCTGAAACGAACAAGTCGAAGAGATCAACTTAGAGGGACTTGCTGGTAAACAGTAGCGCCTTCTATATTAGCTCTACATAATTTTAAGAGTCAACAAATACAGGAGGGATAACCGGCGCCTCGCGCCTTTGCTCGTCCGCCATCGCGTCCTGCATCTTGGCGCACCTGACAACCGTTAAACAATGCCAACCTCCGCCCGGACAAGCGCTGCAGGATTTCTGGGACGAAAGCTAGTGCGCCGTGTCTGTGCTCTTTGAGCGACGACGAGATCTGACTTCCTCCAGCAGTTCGCGCTCATTGGTAGTAACGGCTCGAAAGATTGCGACAATCGTGACCGCTAAGACTTCGGCATCCCGGCTAAAAGGGTCGATGTGTTCATATGCGCAAACCTGATCAAACACGCGTTCACAAATAGCCAAATCGTGAGGGCTGAGGTAGGTACGATTGAAACGCCGGCGCGGCATTTGCGAGCCTTCGAGGACCCGCTGCCCGTGCAAAAGAAGCGGGCCTTCGCAAGAAACGCGAGTCGTTGAGTGGTTGTTCCCGGTTACCAGCATTTGTTGTGCCGCTTGCAGCAGGGACAAAGAACGCCTTTCCCGCGCGCATCATGGCGCGTGCGAGCGCGAGCTGTGCCTCGATCTTGGCATTTTCCTTTGCGTCATGTTGTCCGCTGCGACCAGGCGGCGGAGCGAGCGCATGATCTTCTGAAGCCTCTCATTCGGTTTATGGCTTCATCGATCGGTGCCATCTCGCGCCGAAGCTGAGTCTGCACATCCGCTTCCAGCGAGGGGTCCAACTGTCTGGGCATTAAGGTTTCCTCACAGATATCGCTCGCCGCCGGCGCGGTGCTCGAAACAGAACCAGTGCGGCGTCTGCCTCGGCTTGGCAAAGCCCCATCCCGCATTCTTGGCGCAGCCGGGACGCTCGCACCGATGGTGTATAATGCCGGGGCGCGTGACGGGCTCCATTGCATCCGGAAGGCGGATCAGTTCGTCACTCATGCTATGATCCTTCCTTCTGAGCAGGAGGTGGACTAGCCACCTCTGCGAACGGTGCGGAAAGCACGAGTTCATGCATGTCGAGACGCAAAACCCAACCGCTCGGCAACGGCAGGGCATTCGGGTTAGGCGGCTTGCCGAAAGGTTCGAATCCTGTCGGGTGCAGCATTGCCGCAGTTCGCTTGCCGACAACTATTCCTGCTGGAATTGACAGGGCCAATCTTCAGGCCTCGTCAAGCCAGAAGGCAACTCGGTCCGGGCGTCTCCGCAAGCCATGTTGAGCTGCCACTGGGACAGACCCGCCGAATTGGAAAGGTCGACGCCCTCGATACGGGTCAGAAAGAAAAAGGCGCGGTCAAAGTCTATCGGCGCGGTGAACGTCGCTCCTCGGAAGTCCGCCCGTGCGAGATTGGCAAACGAGAAGCGGCTGCCGCTGATATCGGCGTCATGGAACTGCGCACGCCCCAATTCTGCCTTTGTGAAATCAACGTTGGTCAGATTGGCGTCCTGGAAATTCGAGCGCTGCATTTCCGCGCTCGCAAACACAGCGCCCTGCGCGTCCATACGGCTGAAGTCGGTCCTGTAGGCCTCGATTCTGTCGAACCGGGCGCCTTTGGCGGTCGAGTCGGCCAGGGAAGCACGCACAAGCGTTGCCTTCTCAAGATTTGCCGCAAGGAGATTGCTGTTCCTGAGGTCGGTCGAAGTGAAATCAACACCGAACAGGTTCGCCCCGCTCAGGTCCTGTCCTTCTAGGATGAGAAGCTTCTTGTCACACTCGTGCCAATTGACGCCAGGCGTCGCGGCTGCGTGGCAATTGTGAGCAGCAATGGCGTTCTGCCAAGCAAACACAGTGCAAACCGCTAGAACCAAGCCGGATGCGGCGTAAGCTCTGGTTCGCCTCAAAGTCATTGTTGCTGGACCTCTGCTACTCGCCGACACTCAACCTGACCACATCTGCTGACACTCGAGAGTGCTCCTCGTCTACACCACCGTCAACCCGGGAGCAGAGGACATGGCGACGGTCGCCGCAGATGCGCAGCGGACGTCAACAATGGGGAGCCTGCTCGGGTGCTGACCGCCACCGCCGGCGTCCGCCGCCGACAAGCGTGAATCCGCTTGGGTCCGCACCGATCGGTACTTCCCGACGGCGAGGTTGACCCGGCACGGGGTGCTAGTCGCGTATCCTGATTCCGCTGTCGCTACCCCACGACTTCGCTTAGCGAGGCCGAAGTTGATCTCTGCCATCTACCAGGTCGAAGCATGAACCCCCGCATATTTGTGTCGTAAGCTGACGTGCCGCGAATACGCCGTTTTCGGTAGGCGGGCTTTATGGCGGGCACGCAACCTATTCTTTGATTTTTATCAATGTAAACAATGTCGTATGGCGGAGAGGGAGGGATTCGAACCCCCGATGGGCTTGCACCCATGCCGCATTTCGAGTGCGGTGCATTCGACCACTCTGCCACCTCTCCGCGATCATGGTCCGCCGTTGCCGGCGCGGCGCACTAGATAACGGCTGGACGGACAGGTTACAAGGGCCAATCTGCCCGGCGAACCGGCTTCTTGTCAGGCTTGCCGCCCCGGCTCTCGGTGTTGCCTCGCGCTTGGCCTGAACGTTCGGCTGCTCGCTACTGGCCGTTTGCCTTGACTCGCGCCGAACCTTCGGTTAGGGACAGCGCGCAATCGGCGTGGAGGGTTCTTCCGCGCCGCTTGTCTTTTGAACCCGCAGACTGACAAAAAGACGGCCGAACCGCCTGAAGCGGTTCGTCAAGGCCGACCGAACAGCGAAAGGCAAAAAATGTTCGCAGTCATCAAAACGGGCGGCAAGCAGTATCGCGTCGCCGCCAACGATCTCCTGAAGATCGAAAAAGTCGAAGGCCAGGTCGGCGATATCGTCGAGATCGGCCACGTGCTCGCGCATGGCGAGGGCGAGAATGTGACGTTCGGCGCGCCGTTCGTCGACGGCGCTTTGGTCACCGCCGAAGTCGTCGAACAGGGCAAGAACCGCACCGTCATCGCTTTCAAGAAGCGCCGCCGGCAGAATTCGCGCCGCAAGATCGGCCATCGCCAGTTGTTGACCACCGTGCGGATCGCCGAGATCCTGCTGGGTGGTGCCAAGCCGGCGAAGAAGGCCGCGGCCAAGGCCGAAGCGAAGAGCGAGGCGAAGGCCGAAGTTGCTGCAAAGGCCGAGGCGAAGGCTGAAGCCGCGCCGAAGCCCGAAGCCAAGCCAGAGGCTGCGCCGAAGAAGGAAGCCAAGGCAACCGAAACCGCCGCGCCGCTGTTCAAGGCGCCGAAGGGCGAGCCGGACGATCTGACCGTGATCAAGGGCATCGGCCCGGTTGCGGCCGGCCAGTTGAACGAGCAGGGCATCACGACCTTCGCCCAGATCGCCAAGCTGTCGGACAAGGATATCGCCAAGATCGACGAGCATATGCCGTTCAGCGCCGACCAGATCATGGACTGGCGCGAGCAGGCCAAAGATTTGGCGAAGAAGTAAAGCGGGCCGGCGCGATCGTCGCCGGTTCGGACTTGAAACGGAACGCGAACGCGTTCATAAGACCCTTTAAGCGCCTAGCGGCGCATCGGAGTTAGTTAGATGGCACACAAGAAAGCTGGCGGTTCGTCGCGCAATGGTCGCGACTCCCATTCCAAGCGGCTCGGCGTGAAAAAATTCGGCGGCGAAGCCGTGATTCCGGGCAACATCATTATTCGTCAGCGCGGCACGACGTGGCATCCCGGCACCAATGTCGGCATTGGCACGGATCACACGCTGTTTGCGCTCGAAGCTGGCGCAGTCACCTTCAACAAAAAAGCCAATGGCCGAACCTACGTATCGGTGAACCCGATGACCAAGGCCGCGGAGTAGCCGGTTCCGCACGAGAACACCGGCACCCATCTCGGGAACCGGTGTCTGGCCAAGCCAGGAAATGGATCAGGGGAGATGGGTTTCCATCTCCCCTTTTTCTTGCCTGGAGGACTGACATGGTTGCCGAAGCGGATGACACAGACGGTGAAAGTTACGCGATAGATTGCCCGGTCCTGGTGACCGAGCGGCTGGTCCTGCGGGCGCCGCGCGAAAGCGATATCGAGCAACTGGTGGTGCTCGCCGAAAATCGCCATGTCGCCGAAATGCTGGCCCGCATGCCGCACCCCTATGGCGAGGCCGAGGCACGCGCCTTCCTTGCGATGACGGCATCGCGCCGGGCCGGCATTGCCTATGCCTTGACCTTGGCCGGCACCGAAACCTTCGTCGGATGCGCCGGCCTCAACACCACCGATCGCGGGCTGGAGCTCGGCTACTGGATCGGCGAGCCCTACTGGAAGCGCGGCTATGCGACGGAGGCCGCGCATGCGCTGGTCGACCTCGCCTTCCAGAAGACGGCGATCCAGGTGCTGCATGCCTCGACGCGGGTGATCAATCCGGCCTCGCGCCGGGTCATCCACAAATGCGGCTTCCAGTATGCCGGCCAGGGCATGCTGAACTCGATCGTTGCCGGCCAGGTGCCGGTCGAGCGCTACCGCCTCGACCGCAGGACCTGGACGAGCCTGCGGAACTGGGTCCATTTCTAGGCGTGTCGATGTTCAGGTGAGGCCGGCCTGCGAATGGCGGCTTCCTGCGCTTACCTACAGCGCCGCGCCCGTTGGGCGCGCAAAGGACGCTGTAGAACTTTGATTTGCGCATGACCTTTCCGAAATCGATCTCGATTTCGGGGTCATGCGCGGGTTCACGTACTTAAGTACGCTCCGCTCCGGTTCTCGGAAGCCACCACTCTCGGCACGGCCTGACCTGAATCTCAACACGCCTCAGCGCATTGCGCCGAAACCAAAGATTCGGACCGGACATGAGGTCAAACCATCTCTACCCAGACCGGCAGGTGATCCGAACCGGTTGCTTGCCGGTCGACCCACAGGCGCTTCAGCGATCTGGCCAGCGAGGCGCTGGTGAAGACATAGTCGGTGCGCTTGTGGCGGCTGGCGTCGTCAGGCCGCTTGGGGTCGACCCAGGTGACGAGATCGGCGCCTGCGGCGGCAAGGCGCAGGGCGGCATCGACGGCAAGATCCGCGGTCACCGGCATGCCGAATTCGTGATCCAGGCGGCCGGCGAATTCGACATATTCCGGCGATCCGGCCAGCATGTTGAAGTCGCCCATGACAACGAAGCCTTCGGGACAAGGCAGGTCCGGCAGGCCGACCTCGGCGACGCCCGACAGCGCGCCGCCCTCGATCGCATAGTTCAACAGGCGCCGGCGCAGAAACCGGATCTGGCTGGCGCGTTCGACCGGGCTGCGATGGTCGAGATGGGTGGAATAGAAGCGGACGAAGCCAAGCGGCGTCTCGATCAGCGCCTCCAGCGCGCCGCGCTGGAAATTCATCACTTCGAAACTGCGGCTGCGCGGCAAAAGGAGATTGCGCGACAGATGAACGGGGGTTTTCGACAGCACCATGTTGCCGAGTTGGAAGGTGGTGGTGATGGCGCGGCCGTTTTCCAGGCGCGAGCCGACATTGGCCTCGAAATTGCTGCCGTAGACGGCGAAATATTCGGGCAGCGCCTCGCCAAGCTCGGCCACCATGTCGCGGCCGCCATTGTTGGGGTTGTTGCGCGAGACCTCCTGCAGCGCGATCACGTCGGCGCCGCGCACGGCATCGGCGATGGGGCCGACATCGTAGCGGCCGTCGAGACCGACGCCGTAGTGGATGTTGTAGGTTACAAGCTGCATTGCGACTCCGGCGATGTTCAGACTCGGGCCATGTTGATAAACAGCCTCGCCCTTCGCCCCGCCTTGGTTTAGAGCAGTGCCGAACGTTAGAGCAATGCCGCAGGGCCACTAGCAGAAACTCAGCAATACGATGAAATTTCTCGATCAAGCCAAGGTCTATGTCCGCTCCGGCGACGGTGGCGCCGGTTCGGTGTCGTTCCGTCGCGAAAAGTTCATCGAATTCGGCGGTCCCGACGGCGGCGACGGCGGCCGCGGCGGCGATGTCTGGGTGGAGGCGGTCGATGGGCTGAACACGCTGATCGACTATCGCTATCAGCAGCATTTCAAGGCCAAGACCGGCACGCACGGCATGGGTCGCAACATGACCGGCGCCAAGGGCGCCGACGTGACGCTGAAAGTGCCGGCGGGAACGCAGGTCTTTGCCGAGGACAACGAGACGCTGATCTGCGACCTGACCGTCGTCGGCCAACGCTTCCTGCTGGCCAAGGGCGGCAATGGCGGCTTTGGCAACCAGCATTTCAAGACCTCGACCAACCAGGCGCCGCGCCGCGCCAATCCGGGTCAGCCGGGCGAAGAGCTCAACATCTGGCTCCGGCTCAAACTGATTGCCGATGCCGGCCTGGTCGGCCTGCCCAATGCCGGCAAGTCGACTTTCCTCGCCGCCGTCACCGCAGCCAAGCCGAAGATCGCCGACTATCCCTTCACCACGCTGCATCCGGGCCTCGGTGTAGCCCGCATCGACGGGCGCGAGTTCGTCATCGCCGACGTTCCCGGCCTCATCGAAGGCGCGCATGAAGGCGTCGGCATCGGTGACCGTTTCCTCGGACATGTCGAACGCACGCGGGTCCTCCTGCACCTCGTCTCGGCGCAGGAAGAAAATCCGGGGAAGGCCTACAAGACCGTGCGCGCCGAACTCGACGCCTATGGCCATGGACTGGTCGAGAAGGTCGAGATCGTGGCTCTTTCCCAAGTCGACACGCTCGATGCCGACGCACGCAAGAAGAAGGTCGCTTCGTTGAAGCGCGCCGCCGGCCGCGCGCCGATGCTTTTGTCCGCGGTCACCGGCGAAGGCGTCGAAGCGGTTCTGCGCGCGCTGATGACGGTCGTCGCCGAGGCGCGCGAAGCTGTCGCCGCTCCGGTCGAGACGCGCTGGAGATAGCGATGGCCGCGCAGTCGCTGAAAAAATACCGGCGCATCACCGTCAAGATCGGCTCGGCGCTGCTTGTCGACCGCACCGCGGGCCTGAAGCGCGACTGGCTGGCCTCGCTTGCCGACGACATTTCAGTGCTGGCCGAGAATGGCGCCGAGATCCTCGTCGTGTCGTCCGGCGCCATCGCGCTTGGCCGCACCATTTTGGGCCTCGGCAAGCGGGCGCTGAAGCTCGAGGAAAGCCAGGCGGCGGCCGCGGTCGGGCAGATTGCGCTGGCCGGCGCCTGGTCGGATGCGCTCGGCAAGGGCGGCCTGAAATCGGGCCAGATCCTGCTGACGCTCGGCGACACCGAAGAGCGCCGCCGCTATCTCAATGCGCGCGCGACGATCTCGACGCTGCTCAAGATGAAGGCGGTACCGGTCATCAACGAGAACGACACGGTGGCGACTTCCGAAATCCGCTATGGCGACAATGACCGGCTGGCGGCGCGGGTGGCGACGATGATGGGCGCGGACCTTTTGGTGCTGCTCTCCGACATTGACGGGCTCTACACGGCGCCGCCGGCGCGCGACCAGCATGCCAGGTTCGTTGCTGTCGTCGACCGCATTACTCCCGACATCGAGGCGATGGCGGGTGCGGCTGCTTCGGAGTTTTCACGCGGCGGCATGCGCACCAAGCTCGACGCCGGCAAGATCGCCACCGCCGCCGGCACTGCCATGATCATCACATCAGGCACGCGGCTGTCGCCGCTGCTGGCGATCGAGCGTGGCGAGCGGGCGACGTTCTTCCGGCCGAGCGCCAATCCGGTCAAGGGCTACAAGACCTGGATCGCCGGGCAGCTCGAACCGGCAGGCCGGCTGACAGTCGACGCCGGCGCCATCGGCGCGCTGCTGTCGGGCAAATCGCTGCTGCCGGCCGGCGTCAAGCTGGTCAGCGGCAATTTCTCGCGCGGCGACACGGTGGCGATCCTGTCGCCCGAAGGCCGCGAGATCGCGCGCGGACTGGTTGCCTATGATGCCGCCGATGCCGTAAGGATCGCTGGCTTGAAAACAGCCGAGATCGAGACGGTGCTCGGCTATGAAGCGCGATCGGCGATGATCCACCGCGACGACCTTGTGGTGAGCCATTCCAGTGACCAAGTACGGGCCAGTGACCAAGTACGGGCCAGTGACCAAGTACGGGCCAGTGACCAAGTAGGGGCCGGCGACCAAGTACAGGCCGGCGACCAACTAACCAGCGAAGGGTAAGCCATGCTGAAGCTGCATGAAAAATCCCGGGACGATACCGCAGCAACGATGGCCGACATCGGCCGCCGCGCCAGGGCCGCCGCCCGACCGCTGGCCGTCGCCACAGCCGAGCGCAAGCACGCCGCGTTGATCGGTATGGCGCAGGCGATCCTTCACCACGAGCAGGATATTCTCGACGCCAACGCCATCGACATCAAAAATGGCGAGCAGTCGGGGCTTTCGGCTTCTTTCATGGACCGGCTGAAGCTTGATACGGCGCGCATCCGTGCCATGGCCGACGGCATCAGTGAAATCGCCGGGCTGCGCGATCCGGTCGGCGATGTCATTGCCGCATGGGACCGGCCGAACGGCCTGCATATCGAGCGCGTGCGCACGCCGCTCGGCGTTGTCGGCGTCATCTACGAAAGCCGGCCGAACGTGACGGCCGATGCCGGTGCGCTGTGCCTCAAAGCCGGCAATCCGGTGATCCTGCGCGGCGGCTCGGATTCGCTCAACTCCTCGGCGGCGATCCATGCTTGCCTGGTCGAAGGGCTGAAAGCGGCCAATTTGCCGCAGGATGCCATTCAGCTGGTGCTGACCGCCGACCGCGCCGCCGTCGGCGAGATGCTGAAAGGACTTTCCGGCAATATCGACGTCATCATTCCGCGCGGCGGCAAGAACCTGGTCGAACGCGTCCAGAACGAGGCGCGGGTGCCGGTGTTTGCTCATCTCGAAGGCATCTGTCATCTCTACATCGACCGCTCGGCTGATCTCGACATGGCGGCCAGGATCGCCGTCAACGCCAAGATGCGGCGCACCGGCGTCTGCGGCGCGGCCGAGACGCTGCTGGTCGACCGCGCTGTTGCCGCCACCCATCTGGTGCCGATCCTCGGGGCGTTGCGCGCGGCAGGGTGCGAAATCCACGCCGATGCCGAGGTGCTGAAAGTCTTTGCCGACGCCCAGCCTGCGACCGACGCCGACTGGGTGAGCGAATATCTCGATGCCATCATCGCGGTAAAACTGGTCGATGGCGTTGCCGGTGCGATCGAACACATCGAGACTTTTTCCTCGCACCACACCGAGGCGATCGTCGCCGAGGATGCCGACGCCGTCGAACGGTTCTTCAACGAGATCGATTCGGCGATCCTTCTGCACAATGCCTCGACGCAATTTGCCGATGGCGGCGAATTCGGCATGGGCGCCGAGATCGGCATCGCCACCGGCAAGATGCATGCGCGCGGCCCGGTCGGTGTCGAGCAACTGACCTCGTTCAAGTACCGCGTGCGCGGGACGGGACAGGTGAGGCCTTGAGCTTTTTCGCTGCCAGGGCTTGAAGTTTGCGCCCAGCCACCCCCCTCTGTCCTGCCGGACATCTCCCCCTCAAGGGGGGAGATTGGATGTCGCATAGACTTTCGCCAACCTCCGGCGTCGCAGTAGGGGCGCCAGGGGTGAAGCCGCCGATCTCCCCCCTTGAGGGGGAGATGCCAAGTTTTGGCAAAGAGGGCAGGACAGAGGGGGGTGCTTAGCACGATGCTATCCCCGTCCGAACAACCCGTCCCCTCTCGCTACCTTCATATGCCGCATGCCGAAAAGGGCCTGGCCGTCGGGTTGTTCGGCGGCTCGTTCAATCCTGCCCATGCCGGCCATGCGCTGGTCGCCGAGATCGCGCTCAGGCGCCTGGCGCTCGATCAGCTGTGGTGGATGGTGACACCGGGCAATCCGCTCAAGAGCGCGCGCGAACTGGCGCCGCTGGCCGAGCGGCTGCGCCTGTCCGAGCAGATTGCCCGGAACCCGAAGGTCAAGGTCACCGCCTTCGAGGCGAGCCATTATGTCCGCTTCACCGCCGACACGCTGGCCCTGGTCAAGGCGCGCAACCCGGGCGTCGACTTCGTCTGGATCATGGGCGCCGATTCGCTGCGCGATTTTCACCGCTGGCAGCGCTGGCGCCAGATCGTGATGACGTTTCCGATCGCGGTGATCGATCGCCCTGGCGCGACGCTGTCGTTCCTGTCGTCGGTTGTCGCCAAGACCTTCGACTACGCGCGTGTCGACGAGGGCGACGCGCCGCGGCTCGCCCGCATGAAGGCGCCGGCCTGGACCTTCATTCACGGCCCGCGCTCGTCGCTGTCGTCGACCGCGATCCGCAAGATGGCGCAGGGATAGGAGTTTCCTTCTCGCCTTGTGGGAGAAGGGAAGATCGCTGATGTCGCATTTGCGGCTGCCTTTCCCCGGTCCGTGAGCGATCCTGCGCAGGCATGGCGATTCTCGAGCGAAACCAGACCAGACGCGACCCGGCGCAGGGCAGCCTGCCGGCCCCGGCGATCGCCATCGCCAGCGTTGTCCTGTCGATGGCGCTGGTAGCGGTCGGCAACGGACTGATGTTCGCCTATATCCCGGTCCGACTCGGCGCCGCGGGCTTCGATCCGACCTGGGCCGGGCTGATCGTCACCGGCCTCTCGGCCGGCGGCCTGGCAGGCTGCATCCTGACCGGTCCGCTGGTACGGCGCGTCGGCCATGCGCGCGCATTCATGGTGCTGTCGGCGTTGATCGTGCTGTCGAACGCCGCCGTTGGGGCTGGACCGCACCCGCTGTCGTGGATCGCGGCACGGGCGCTCTACGGCTTTGCCATATGCGGCCTGTTCATCGTTGCGCAAAGCTGGCTGAACGACGTCATCGCCAACACCATACGCGGCAGGGTCATGGCCTTCTTCTACGTCGCCTATGTCGCCGGGCTCGGTGTCGGCTACTCCACACTGGCGCTGATCGACATAAGGGCTGCGGATGCGCCGCTGGTCGGCATCGCCTTCACCGCGCTGTCGATCCTCCCCGTCGGGTTGACGCGGCTCGCCCAGCCGCCGCCGCCGCAGGCGGCGGCGGTGGCGCTTGCCCGCGCCTGGCGGATTTCGCCGGTCGGCGTCGCCGGCATGCTTGCCGTCGGCGGCCTGTCGATGACGATTTCAGGCTTTGCGCCGATCCATGCCACGGCCAAGGGCTACAGCCAGGCCGATGTGGCACTGCTGCTGTCGGCGATGCCGATCGGCACATTGATCCTGCAGATCCCGCTCGGATGGATTTCCGACCGCACCGACCGGCGCTTTGTGCTGGTCGCCGCTTCGGCGCTTGCCATGGTGGCAGGCCTGTTTGCGCTGGGCTTCGATGGTGGTGCGCTGGCGGCGCTGGTCGTCATCTATGTGGTCTGGGCCGGCGCGTCGGAATCGATCTATTCGCTGGCCAGCGCACATGCCGCCGACCGCGCCGGCAAGGACGACATGGTGGCGCTGTCCAGTTCACTGCTGTTCGCGTGGTCGCTGTCCGGCTTCATCGTGCCCGGCATCGTGACCGGGCTTTCCGCCGTCTACGGAACGCAGGCCTTCATCCATGTGGCCATCGTCATTGCCACCGTTTTTTGCCTGTTCGTGCTGTGGCGCGTGGTGGCGATGTCGCCTGTTCCCGCCGCCGAGACCGGCAATTTCGCGCCGATGACGGCGCAGGCACCGCTGCCCGTCGACCTCGCTTTCCCATCCGAAGAGCAGCGCCGCGCGGACAGCTAGACCCTGCACCGGGAATTGATCATCTCACTGTCTGGTGACGGTTTCCTGCCGCGGTGCTTCCGGCGGTGGCGCGGGTATAGAAATGCCTTCGCTGTCGAAGGCCTGCTTGGCGCGTTTGGTGAGATCGATCTGGGTGGGGAAGAAATCCGCAGCCGAGGTCCAGTAGCGCAAGGTGATGGCGACGTTGCTGTCGCCGACGGTCGCCACAAAGGCAATCGGCGCCGGCTCCCGCCTGACGCGTCGCTCGGCGGCGGCGACGCCCAGCATGGTCTTTTGAGCGAGATCGATGTCGTTCCACGAACCGATGGTCAGGGTGATATCGGCGCGGCGGGCACCATTGCGTGTAAAGTTGCGGACGGGCTGGTTCCACAGCGTCGAATTGGGGGCGAGCACGTAAACGCCTTCGACCGTTCTCAGCGTGGTGGCGAACAGCCCGATTTCCTCAACAGTCCCGGAAATGACCCCGACCTCGACATATTCGCCGATGCGGAATGGTCGCAGCGCCAGCAGCATGATGCCGGCGGCAATGTTCTGCAGCGTGCCCTGCAGCGCCAGGCCGATGGCCAGTCCGACGGCGCCAATGGCGGCAATGATCGAGGTCGTCTGCACACCGAACTGGCCGAGCACCATGACGACGACGAGGATCAGTATGGCGTAGCGGACGATCCTCGAGAAGAAGTGGCGCAGCGTCGTGTCGAAGCCATGGATATGGCCGAGGCCGGCGTAGATCGAGCGCTGGGCAAGGCCGGCGACGATATAGCCGAGGACCAGCAGGATGACGGCGCCGATGGCCGAGAAGGAGTACGAGACGATCAGCGCGCTGAGCTGCGCAAGGCCGGACTGCACGGTGAGGAGAGCGTTCTGAGGGTCGATAGGCATGAGGGGGGATCCGGTTGGTCAATGCGCCGATAACCCTCGCCGGGCGGCAAGAGTTCCGTTTTTTCTTCAACTGCGGAAGCGGAAGAACGGTTCTTCGTTGGCTACGGCAGGGCTGCCGTCTTGAAACTGCAACGCAACTCTGCCTATCTAAGGGGTGTCACCTGCTTTGAAGGGTGATTTGGTTGTTCTTGCTGCGAAAGGAAATACACTGAGAACAGCACTTTGGAAGAAGGCCGACATCGTGCCTTCGCCGGCCGGGATCAGCGTAAACGACGCCGTGTCCCGCGCCATCAAGACAGTCCTTGCCAGTCTGGAAGACTCCAAGGCCGAAAACATCGTCTCAATCGACATTCAGGGAAAATCGAGCCTCGGTGACTATATGGTCATCGCGTCCGGCCGATCGCACCGTCATGTCTCGGCTGTCGCCGATCATCTCCTCAAGGCGCTCAAGGATGCCGGGCTCGGCACGGCGCGCGTCGAGGGACTGGCCGGCGCCGACTGGGTCCTGATCGATTCGGGCGACATCATCGTCCATGTCTTCCGTCCCGAAGTCCGCGACTTCTACAATCTCGAAAAGATGTGGCAGGCGCCGGATCTCGAGGAAGAGACCCTCCACTGAGCGGTATTGGTTGATGCATGTTTACCAAAACCGGTGACCACCCTCGGGTCAGGCCGAGGGCATGCTTTGGTGACATGCATTAGCGGCTCTTCGAGGCAGGGATGAAAATCACAGTTCATGCCGTGGGCCGGATGAAAGCCGGCCCCGAGAAGCTGCTCGCCGACCGATATTTCGAGCGCTTCGCCAGGAGCGGGCAGGCCGTGGGGCTCGAATTCTCAGGGGTCGTCGAGATCCCGGAGGGTCGCGCCCAGACCGCCAACGAGCGTCGCCGCGAAGAGGGCCAGAAACTGCAGGCGCAGTTGCAACCTGGTGCTGCGCTGATGCTGCTCGACGAACGCGGCAAGAGTTTTTCGTCCGAGGATTTCGCCGGGCGCATCGGCCTGTTGCGTGATAGCGGCCGCAAGGCGCTGGTCATCGCCATCGGCGGCGCCGACGGTCATGACCAGTCGCTGCGCGATCAGGCCGATCTGATGGTGTCGTTCGGCGCGCCGACATGGCCGCACCAACTGGTCCGTGTCATGTTGGGCGAGCAGCTTTACCGGGCGGCCACAATCCTGTCCGGCCATCCCTATCATCGCTCGTGAGCCGTTGCAGGTTCAACCGAAACCGGTGGATTGGCGTGAGCCGCCCGGATTTTCGCCTCAATGCGTCACGAGGCTGTTTTGCGGTCGGCGGGCTCTCGAACATGGTTGATGGTTCGTTAACGAAGCCACGCATAGAGTCGGGCTTCAATGGCTGAAGGTTGGAAATCGCGAACGGGCGTTTGGCGCGCAGGCTGCGGCTTGGCAGCGGCGGTGCTTATGCTGTCGCTCGGTGCCGCGCGGGCGCAGAGCAGGCTCGACATGGCGCCTGACCCGGACCAGAGCCGCGTCGAATACGAACGGATATCGCAGGAGATCACACTGTCGTCGGAGCGGCTGGCCAAGCTCGCCGCCGACATGGCGACGGTCAAGAAGGACCATGCCTCGATCACCGCGGCGCTGATCCAGTCGGCGATGACCGAGCAGAAGCTCGGCCAGGACATCGAGGACATCGGTGCCAAGCTGGAAGGGCTTAAGGGCGACGAGCAGAAAATCCGCGCCTCGCTGGCTGCCAGACGCGACGTTCTGGCCGAGGTGCTGGCCGCGCTGCAGCGCATGGGGCTCAATCCGCCGCCGGCCATCCTGGTCAAGCCGGAGGACGCGCTGTCGTCGGTGCGCAGCGCCATCCTGCTCGGCGCCGTGGTGCCGGAGCTGCGCCAGCAGACCGAGATATTGCTGGCGGAGCTCAAGGAGCAGTCACGCGTGACGGCCTCGATCGAGGCGGAGCGGGCGCGGCTGACGGCGGCAGTCGCCGAGCAGACGGCGGAAAAGAAGCGGCTCGGCATGCTGCTCGAAGCCAAGCAGAAGCTCGAGGCCGAGACGCAAACGGCACTGGCGGCGGAAAAGCAGCGATCCGCAGCACTGGCGGCCAAGGCCGGCAGCCTGAAGGAACTGATCGCCTCGCTCGAGGCCGACAAGGCCCGCAAGGCCGCGGACGCGGCGAAGGCAGCCGAGCAGAAGGCCGCCGAGCAGAAAGCCGCGAAGCAGAAGGCAGCGGGCGCCGACAAGGCCCCGGCGCAGACGGCTCCGGCACAGAAGGCCCTGGAACAGACGGAACTGGCGGCCCTGCCGGTGCCGGAAGCCAACCGGCTCACCGCCGCGGCGCCGTTTTCGGCGCTTCGGGGGCAGATCGCGTTGCCCGTCACCGGCAAGATCAAGCGGCGGTTCGGGGCCAGCGACGGTAACGGCGCAGTGATGCTCGGTGACATGGTTGCGACACAATCGGGAGCCATCGTCACCGCGCCGGCGGACGGAAATGTACTTTATGCGGGACCTTTTCGCTCTTATGGTCAACTCTTGATCCTGAACGCAGGTGACGGCTATCATGTCGTTCTCGCGGGGATGAGCAGAATCAGCGTCGCGTCTGGCCAGTCGGTGCTCGCAGGAGAGCCGGTCGGCGCGATGGGAGAGGCCCGGGTGGCGAGCACCTCGGCATCGAAGAATGGAAATGCCACGCCGGAACTCTATGTTGAGTTCCGCAAGGATGGAAAACCCGTCGATCCGACCCCATGGTGGGCGGACCGTTTGTCTGGAAGGACGTGAGATGATGCGGAAACTGTCGCTTCTGTTTGCCGGTGCGCTGATGGGCGCATCCGCGATGAGCCTGGTCTATGGCGCCCCCGGCTCGACGGCGAACGCTGCGGGCTCCGAGACCTATAAGCAACTGGCGATCTTCGGTGATATTTTCGAGCGGGTGCGGGCGCAATATGTGACGCCGCCCGACGACAAGTCGCTGGTCGAAAACGCCATCAACGGCATGCTTACCTCGCTCGACCCGCACTCTTCCTATATGAACGCCGAAGAGGCGCAGGACATGCGCGTGCAGACCAAGGGCGAGTTCGGCGGCCTCGGCATCGAGGTCACCATGGAGAACGACCTGGTCAAGGTGATCACGCCGATCGACGATACGCCGGCTGCCAAAGCGGGCGTGCTTGCCGGCGACTATATTGCCAAGATCGACGGCGAGGAGGTTCGCGGCCTGAGCCTCAACGATGCGGTCGAGAAGATGCGCGGGCTGGTCAACACGCCGATCAAGCTCACCATCCTGCGTCAGGGCGCCGATAAGCCAATCGAGCTGACGGTGGTGCGCGACATCATCAAGGTCAAGGCGGTCAAGTTCCGGGTCGAGAACGACATCGGCTACATCAAGATCACCTCCTTCACCGAAAAGACCCATGATGATCTCGAGAACGCCATCGAAACCATCGAGAAGCAAGTGCCGAACGAAAAGCTCAAGGGCTACGTGCTCGATCTGCGCCTCAATCCGGGCGGGTTGCTCGATCAGGCGGTGAGCGTGTCCGACGCCTTCCTCAACCGTGGCGAGATCGTCTCGACGCGTGGCCGCGATCCGAAGGACGTCACGCGCTTCGACGCGCGGCCGGGCGACGATATCGACGGCAAGCCGCTGGTCGTGCTCGTCAATGGCGGCTCGGCCAGTGCGTCCGAAATCGTCGCCGGCGCGCTGCAGGACCTGCGCCGCGCCACGGTGGTCGGCACGCAGTCGTTCGGCAAGGGTTCGGTGCAGACCATCGTCCCTCTCGGCGAGAATGGCGCGCTGCGCCTGACGACGGCGCTCTATTACACGCCGTCCGGCAAGTCGATCCAGGGCAAGGGCATCACGCCCGACATCAAGGTCGACCAGCCGTTGCCGCCGGATCTGCAGGGCAGGGATCTGACGCGCGGTGAGTCGGACCTCAAGGGCCACATCAAGGGCAGCGAGGAGGGCGATACCGGTTCGGGCTCGGCAGCCTATGTGCCGCCGGAGCCGAAGGACGATCTGCAACTCATCTTTGCCCAGCAGTTGCTGCGCGGCGAGAAGACCGATCCGGCGTTCCCGCCGAATCCGGACAAGGCTGTGCTCAACCAGTAGGGCCGTGCTGAACCAGTAGGACTGTGTTGAGCCAGTAAACGTCGATCAGCCGGACAACAGGTCTGGCTGCCTGATCGAAGCGATGTAATGCTGCCGGGGCCGCAAGGCCTCGGCAGTTTGATTCGGGGGACCGCGGCTGGGGGATGCGGCTTGGCTGACATCGGTAGTGACATCGAACGCCCACTCGGGCAGGCCGTCCGGCCGCCGCGCGCCGCCCGCAGGATCAGCGCTGGCGTGGTCGCGGCCACTCTGGTGGTGCTGGCCGTGATCGGCGTCTCCGGGGCGATTGCGCTGCGTGAAAGGCCGTTTCGAAAGCCGGAAGAAGTCGCCGTTTCGACGCCGAAGGCGACGGCCGTGGTCGAACCCGCAGCGCCGGTCACTGAGCCGGCGCCGAAGGCCGAAGCATCCTCCAAGGCGAGCATACCCAAGACGGGCGGGCCGCAGATCATCCACATGCAGACCGAAGCGGGCGACGGTCCACCCGGGGCCATCGTCATCCACGACCCTTCGACGACCGGCCAGAACCTGAGGATCGCGCATGTTGCCGACAGGGCGCTGGTCGAGTCCGGCGAAACCGGTCCATTGCCGGTTCGTGCTGCCGACGGCAGGCGGCCGTTCGATGTCTATGCGCGACCGTGGTCCGGTGCGCGCGGTGCGCGCGTGGCGATCATCATCGGCGGGCTTGCCGTGTCTCAGACCGGCACGCAGGCGGCCATCGCCAAGCTGCCGGCCGAAGTGACGCTGGGCTTCGCGCCGCAGGGCAACAGCATCGGCCGCTGGATGCAGGCGGCGCGGCAGAGCGGCCATGAGATCGTCATGCAGGTGCCGCTCGAACCGTTCGATTATCCGAATGTCAATCCCGGCCGCAACACGCTGACGGTCGTGGCGACACCGGACGAGAATTTGGAGAATTTGCGCTGGGCGCTGTCGCGGACGACCAATTACACCGGCGTCATGAACTATATGGGCGCGCGTTTCTCGGCCGATGCTGCGGCGATGGGGCCGCTGATGGCCGAGCTTGGCCGGCGCGGCCTGGCCTATGTCGACGACGGTTCGTCGGCACGCAGCCTGGCGCCCGAACTGGCGTTGAAGAACGGCGTGCCGTTCGCCGCGGGCGACACGTCGATCGACGCCGTGCGGGACCGCGGTGCCATACTGAAGAAGCTGGACGAACTGGAAGCCACCGCGCGGGCGAAAGGCTTTGCCGTCGGCATCGGCTCGGCCTTCGACCTGACGGTCGATACCGTGTCGTCCTGGGTGATCGAGGCCAAGAAGCGCGGCATCGAGATCGTGCCGATTTCGGCAGTGGCGGTGGATCCGGAAAAAGGTTGAGCATGGCGAAGAAAAATCCGGTCGACCCCGAGACGCTGCCGTATCGTCGCTGCGTCGGAGCGATGGTCCTCAACGAAGAGGGGTTGGTCTGGATCGGGCATCGCATTGCCGAGCCGGACAGCGAATTCGACGGCACGACGCAGCTCTGGCAGATGCCGCAGGGCGGCATCGACAAGGGCGAAGAGCCGCTGCAGGCGGCACAGCGGGAACTCTACGAAGAAACCGGGATGCGCAGCGTCTCGTTGCTGGATGAGGCGCCGAACTGGATATTTTACGACCTGCCGGCCCATCTGGTCGGCGTCGCCTTCAAGGGAAAGTATCGCGGCCAGACGCAAAAATGGTTCGCCTTCCGCTTTCACGGCGACGTGAGCGAGATTGAGATCAATCCGCCGCCGGGCGGCCACACCGCCGAGTTCGACAGATGGGCTTGGCGGCCAATGGAGGAATTGCCCGACCTGATCGTTCCGTTCAAGCGTCAGGTCTATGAGGATGTAGTTGCGGCATTCCGGCATCTGGTTGCGTAGCTTGGCGCAAGCCGCGCTCGCGCCGACCACGGTTGCCGCATCGGCGCGGTGGCCTTATTGATGGCCAATCCGCTGCAGACGGGATTGGCATGAACGGCACTTCCAAAAAATCTCTTTCTGAAACGGTCGCCGTCAAAGCCGTGCCGATCAGCGAAGCGGCGGCCGGCGCCATATTGACCGTCGATCTCAGCGCCATCCGCGAAAATTACCGGCGGCTCAAGGCGCGGTTGGGCGGTGTCGGCTGCGCCGGTGTCGTCAAGGCCGACGGCTACGGGCTCGGCGGGCCGCAAGTGGCCGCGGCGCTGGCGGCCGAAGGCTGTGCTATTTTTTTCGTCGCGCATCTGGCCGAGGGCGCCTTGCTGCGCCAGGCGCTCGGCGCACGGGCGGCGATCTATGTGCTGAACGGCATTCAGCCGGGCGCCGAAAGCGAAGCCGTCGAAGCAGAGCTGGGCGTGGTCATCAACAGCGCCGGCCAGCTCGCCGCCTGGCGCGCGGCGGCGCAGCGCGCCGGCCGCAAGCTCGAGGCTGCAATCCAGGTCGACAGCGGCATGTCGCGGCTCGGCATGGCGGCAGCCGAGGTGGAGGCCGTCGCTGCCGACCCGCAGGCTTTCGACGGTATCGACGTCACCTTCGTGATGAGCCATCTCGCTCGCGCCGACGAGCCCGAGCATCAGGCCAACGAGCAGCAGCGGCTGGAATTCGAGCGGCTGCGCAGGATGCTGCCAAAGGCGCTGGCCTCGTTAGCCAATTCCTCCGGCATCTTTCTTGGGCAGCCCTTTCACTACGACCTCGCCCGGCCCGGTGCGGCGCTCTACGGCATCAATCCGACGCCAGCGCAGGAAAATCCGATGCTGCCGGTGGTGCGGCTTCAAGCAAAAATCATCCAGACGCGCAGCCTCGATAGGGGAGCCGGCGTCGGCTATGGTCATATTTATCACGTCACCGATTCGCTGATCGCCGCAACGATCTCGCTTGGCTATGCCGATGGCTGGCATCGACGCGCGGCCTCGGCGGCCTGGTTCGAAAATGTGCGCTTGCCGTTCCTGGGCCGTGTGTCGATGGATTCGATCGTCCTCGACATTTCGGCCCTGCCGCCCGGCAGGCTGAAGGCGGGCGACCTCGTCGAACTGATCGGCCCGTCGCAGACGGTGGACCAGGCGGCCGGCCATGCCGGCACCATCGGCTATGAAATCCTGACCAGCCTCGGACACCGCTTTCACTGGCGCTATGTGAATGGATAGCGCGCGGGCTTTTTTAGGCATGTGTCGTCGTCCCAAAGCCTCCTGCGTACTTTTGGGCGACATGCTTGGGCACTTGGCGGACGCCGTAAAATCCGGCAGACAGAAAGCCACGATGCCGCCCGCTGACAAGACATCGTTCTGGAGAGCTATGCGATGAAGATCTTCGTGCTGGGCGGCGGCGTCGTCGGGGTCACCACTGCTTATTACCTGGCCGAGGCCGGTCATGAAGTGACGGTGATCGACCGGCAGAAGGGCCCGGCGCTGGAAACCAGCTTTGCCAATGCCGGCGAGATCTCGCCAGGCTACGCCTCGCCCTGGGCCGGTCCCGGCGTCCCGCTGAAGGCGATCAAATGGCTGCTGATGAAGCATGGTCCGCTGGTGGTGCGGCCGACTCTCGATCCGCATATGTGGGTATGGCTGGTCAGGATGCTGCGCAACTGCACGGCTGAGCGCTATGCAGTCAACAAGGCGCGCATGGTGCCTTTGGCCGAATACAGCCGCGACACGCTGAAAGCGCTGCGCCAGGCGACCGGCATCGCCTATGACGAGCGCACCAAGGGTACGCTGCAGCTTTTTCGCACGCAGCAGCAGCTCGACGGCACGTCAGGCGATGTCGAGGTGCTGAAGACATATGGCGTTCCCTACGAGATCCTCGATCCCGACGGCTGCATCGCGGCCGAGCCGGGCTTGGCAGGGATCCGTGAAAAGTTCGTCGGCGGCCTGCGGCTGCCGGGCGACGAGACCGGTGACTGCAAGATGTTCACTGACCGTCTGGCCGAGTTCTGCGTGGCGCGCGGCGTCACCTTCGAATACGACACGTCGATCAGGCGCATCGTGCGCAAGCGCAATCAGATCGCCAACATCAATACGAGCAAGGGATGGAAGGCCGCCGACGCCTATGTGATGGCGATGGGCAGCTATTCGGCAAAGTTCATGCGCTACCTGAAACGACCCATCCCGGTCTATCCGGTCAAGGGTTATTCGATCACCGTGCCGGTCAAGGATGCTGCCGCAGCACCGGTCTCGACGGTGATGGACGAGACTTACAAGGTGGCGATCACCAGGCTCGGCGATCGCATCCGAGTCGGTGGCACCGCGGAGATTTCCGGCTTTGACCTGACGCTGCATGAAACGCGGCGGCGCACGCTAGAACATTCACTCGGCGACCTTTTTCCAGGCAGCGGCGACATGCGGTCGGCGACCTTCTGGTGCGGGTTGCGGCCGATGACGCCGGACGGGCCGCCGCTGATCGGCCGCACCGAGTTTTCCAACCTCTATCTCAACACCGGCCACGGTACGCTCGGCTGGACCATGGCCTGCGGCTCGGCCAAGGTCCTCGCCGACATCATTTCCAGCCGGGTGCCGGACATCGATGTCCGCGACCTCGGACCGGAGCGATATCAGCGGTAGGATCGGAAGGATCCTTCACGCCATTTGAGCGGGGTGAGAAACTTGCCGCGCAATTTGGGATCAAGCTGCAGCACACTTCGTCGCGTCAGATGAATATCGTCAGGCGAACAGGCTTCGCTCCCGTTCCACCGCCCTGGTGATGAAGCTCGCGACGATCTGGACGCGGCGCAGCGGCCTGACCGATTCGTGATAAACCAGCCAGTAGGCGCGGCGGATGGGCGCGACGATGTCGACGGCCACCAGTTCCGGCATCGAACGGGCGACAAAGGTGTGCAGGATGCCGATGCCGGCGCCGGAGCGCACCGCTTCGGCCTGGCCGAGCGCCGAGGAGATGGCGAAGCTCGTGCGCCAGTCGGCGCTGAACTCGGCCGCATAGTCGAGCGAGGGGCTGACGATGAGGTCCGGGACATAACCGATCAGCGTGTGCCGGCCAAGCTCGGCCGGCGTCTGGGGCAGGCCATGCGCGTCGGCATAGGCGCGGGACGCGAACAGGCCGAGCGTGTAGTCGACCAGCTTTCCCGCCACCAGCCTGCCTTCGGTCGGTCGCTCCACGGTGATGGCGATGTCGGCCTCGCGCCTGGACAACGAGAAGGAACGCGGCACCGGCACCAGCTGGATGGTGAGTTCGCGGTGAAGCGCCGTCAGCGCGCCGAGGCGTTTGGCCAGGAAGGCGACGCCGAAACCATCAGGCGCGCCGACGCGCACGGTGCCGGAGACGTCGTCGCCTTCGCCCGCCACGGTCGCGCGCGCGGCGATCATGTCGCCTTCCATGCGCTCGGCGATGTCGAGGAAGCGCTCGCCCGCCGGCGTCAGCTCGCTGCCGGTGGTCAGCCGGCGAAAGAGTTTTGTGCGCAGCGCATCCTCGAGCGCGGCGACGCGACGCGAGACGGTGGCGTGGTTGAGCTCCAGCCGCTTGGCCGCGCCGAGGATCTGGCCGGCACGCGCCACCGCCAGAAAGATGCGGACGTCATCCCAGTTCATGAGGAGGGTCCGGATGATGATTACGGGAGTGCTCTAGGGCGCCCCCCTCTGTCCTGCCGGACATCTCCCCCACGAGGGGGGAGGCCGGCCGGCCGCTCCGGCGGCGACTTTCTTGCAACGTTGCGGGTTGGCGAAAGCGGGGATGACAGCCAATCTCCCCCCTCGTGGGGGAGATGTCCGGCAGGACAGAGGGGGGCGCGAAGGAACTCAACTTCTCAATCCTTGCTGCTGGGACCTGCAACTTATCATTTGCGGCAATTGATGCACAGTCGCGCACTGCACTCTATTTCCCGCACAACGGTTGCGTTTTCGCTCGCGTTGCCATCGGCCGCGCAAAGGCGGACAATGACGCATCACAAATACAGGGAGAGAGACCATGATCGACAACGGTCATTTCATCGGCGGCAAGCGTGTCGCTGGGACCAGCGGCCGCAAGCAGGACGTCATGCAGCCGATGGACGGCACGGTGCGCGGCACCGTGGCGCTGGCTTCGCAGGCGGAACTGCGCGCGGCGGTGGAAAACGCCAAGGCGGCGCAGCCCGGTTGGGCGGCGACCAATCCGCAGCGGCGCGTGCGCGTCCTGATGAAGTTCCTCGAACTGGTCGCCCGGGAGTATGATGCCCTGGCCGACATTCTGGCGCGCGAACACGGCAAGACCATCGCTGACGCCAAGGGCGACATCCAGCGCGGCCTGGAAGTGGTCGAGGTTTGCATCGGCGCGCCGCACATGATGAAGGGCGAGTTCACCGACGGCGCCGGCCCCGGCATCGACGTCTATTCGATGCGCCAACCGCTCGGCGTCGTTGCCGGCATTACGCCGTTCAATTTTCCGGCGATGATCCCATTGTGGAAGATCGCGCCGGCTATCGCTTGCGGCAACGCCTTCATCCTGAAGCCTTCTGAGCGCGACCCGGGCGTGCCGATGCGCATCGCCGAGCTGTTCATCGAGGCCGGCCTGCCAGCGGGCATTCTCAACGTCGTCAACGGCGACAAGGAGGCGGTCGACGCCATCCTCGACGATCCCGACATCAAGGCCATCGGCTTCGTCGGCTCGACACCGATTGCCCAGTACATCTATTCGCGCGGCTGCGCGGCCGGCAAGCGCGTGCAGTGCTTCGGCGGCGCCAAGAACCACATGATCATCATGCCCGACGCCGACATGGACCAGACCGTCGACGCGCTGATCGGCGCCGGCTATGGCTCGGCCGGCGAGCGCTGCATGGCGATCTCGGTGGCTGTCCCGGTCGGCAACGACACCGCCAACCGGTTGATGGAAAAGCTGGTGCCGCGCGTCGAAAGTCTGAAGGTCGGCCCGTCGACGGATTCGTCCGCCGATTTCGGCCCGCTGGTGACGGCGCAGGCGCTGGAGCGGGTCAAGGGCTATGTCGACATCGGCGTCAGCGAAGGCGCCAAACTGGTCGTCGACGGCCGCGGCTTTTCCATGCAGGGCTATGAGAACGGCTACTATATGGGCGGCTGCCTGTTCGACAGCGTGACCGCCGATATGCGCATCTACAAGGAAGAGATTTTTGGGCCGGTGCTCTCGGTGGTGCGCGCGCCGACTTACGAGAACGCGATCAAGCTCGCCAACGATCACGAAATGGGCAACGGCGTCGCCATCTTCACCCGCGACGGCGATGCCGCCCGCGACTTCGCCTCGAGGGTCCAGGTCGGCATGGTCGGTATCAACGTGCCAATCCCGGTGCCGATCGCCTACTACACGTTCGGCGGCTGGAAAGCGTCTTCCTTCGGCGACCTCAACCAACACGGACCGGACGCATTCCGTTTCTATACCAAGACCAAGACGGTGACCTCGCGCTGGCCGTCCGGCGTCAAGGACGGCGCCGAATTCGTCATCCCGACGATGAACTAGCCGGCCGGTTTTTGTCTGCGCGTCCTCGCCTTTGCTGCGGGCGCGCGGGCAGGCGTGAAGGACGGCGCCGAATTCGTCATCCCGACGATGAACTAGCCGGCCGGATCCGGGGTCCAGCTCTAAGATTGAACAACAAAGGCCTGGCCAGAAACCGGGCCTTTTTGTTGACCGTGGCGGCCCGTATGTGCGTGAACGCTGATGTGATGGAACCAGGCGGGCAGCAGAAACCTTAATCTGCAATCCTGCAGCGAAGCAGGCGCGGCAGACCAACCAACGGCGCTGGCAACAGCTTCGGGGGCGGCCGGCGCAAGGAGGTGTCGGATGACACGTCTAATAGCGACGATATTCCTGGCAGTTGCGGCGCTTTCCGCCGCCCCGGCAACAGCGGCCGAACAATGCGCGCCACGAGCCGACATGATCAAGGCGCTCGGCGAGAAGTTCCGGGAAAATCCAACCGCGCTCGGCGTCGTCAATCCGAATGTGATTGTTGAAGTCTTCGTTTCCGATCAAGGCACCTGGGCCATCCTCGCCAGCGACACACGCGGTCAAAGCTGCGTGGTTTCGGTGGGTGAAGGCTGGGAGAGCGCGGTGACGACAGCAGCGCTGCCAGGTACCTGAGCCGCCTAGCGGGTGGCAGCTAGCCGCGCGCAGGCCGCGGTTCTCGGCGATGATCATGAAACGGATCCACAGGCGCCCCAGCGGGCGCCTGCTTGCGCTTTTTTGTCGCCTCCACCATATATGGAACATAGTGGGAACATCTGGAATCGTCCCCGCTGATGACAGACCGGAACACGGAAAGGAACGACGCGATGGTGATGACGTCGGAACCGGCCTGGATCGTTCCGGCAAAATGAGGGCTCTGCCTTTGCCGGACGTGATGGCAAAGGAGATGCCCTATGACGCGCAAATCGCTGTTGGTTGGGTTGAAAAACCTGATTCTTGCTGGTGCATTGGCGGTGGGGACGAACGCCGCAAGCGCCCAATATCAATACTGCGTTGAACATCGCGATCTCGTCGCCCACCTGAGCGAGCAGTTCCAGGAAAGACAGTTTGCTTTCGGGCTGATCGGTCAGATGGCGATTATGGAAGTCTATGTCGCCGACAGCGGAAGCTGGACGATCATCGTCACCGACGTCGCCGGCAGAAGCTGCATCGTCGCGGCCGGCGAACATTGGGAAAACGTGGTGATTCCGACCGACCAGGACGCATGACGAATTGAGCGATGCTCAGCGGCCTGTGGGCGGAACTTAAAGAGCCGGCCGAAGGTTGCTGCCGATCTCCTAGCGCGTCGCAGCCGCCTCGGCATGGCCGCGCAGCAGCGCCATCAGGCGCTTGGCATCCTTGGCGGCGGCGTCCTCGTCGCCGCCGAGGATCGAGCGGATCAGCGCGACATGGTGCTCGGCCGATTCGGCAAGCCCGGTATCGGCCTTGTAGCGGAACCAGAAGCGGCGGCTGTGGGTCTGCAACGGGGCCGCCAGCCGCGCGGCGAAGGGATTGTCGGCCGCCAGCGCCAGCGCCTCGTCGAGCGCCTTGTCGGCCTGGATGAAGGCCAGCACATTGCCCGATATCACCGCCTTCTGCATGGCCAGCGCCGAGTCGTGAAACAGGTCGGCCGCCTCGCGGGTGACGAAGCGGGCGGCCGAGCGGGCAAGAACCACCTCGACGCCACGCCGTGCATCGAGAACGCGCAACCAGTCGCCGGGATGCAGCGGGGCAATGGCGATGCCGGCACGCGGCCGGACATCCAGCAGTCCCTCCCACGCCAGCCGCTGGATCGCCTCGCGCACCGGTGTGCGGCCGAGCCCCAGCCTGTCGATCAGCGCGCCTTCGGTGATGAAGCTTGACGGCGCCAGTTCGAGCGTCACGATCATGTGCTCGAGCACGCGGTAGGCTTTCGCCGCCACCGGCTCGAATGCCGGGCTTGTTTCATTGAATATCAAAGGCGATCTCCTGATATATTTTTGATATATCATAGCAAAATCCGTGTTGACAGTCCGTTTCTTAATAAATATACGACTGATATATCAGATGGAGCGACCGCTATGTGGACCGGAGTTTTCCCCGCCGTCACGACCAAATTCACCGAGGACGACCGCCTCGACCATGCCGAGATGGAGCGCTGCTTTGCGCTGCAGATGCAGGCTGGCTGCGACGGCATCATCGTCTGCGGCTCGCTCGGCGAGGGGCCGATGCTCTCGCATGACGAGAAGATCGACGTGCTGAATACCGCGCAGAAGATCGCCGGCGGCAAGCCGGTTCTGCTGACGGTCAACGAACCTGGCACCCGGGAGGCGGCGGCGATCGCGCGCCGCGCCGCCAGAGAGGGCGCCAACGGGCTGATGGTGGTGCCGAGCCCGATCTACCACACCAATGCGGCGGAGACGGTCGCCGCGCTGCGCGCCGTCGCCGAGGCCGGCGACCTGCCGGTGATGATCTATTCCAACCGGCTTGCCTACCGCGTCGACGTCACCGTCGATCAGATGGAGGAACTGGCGAAGGACAAGCGCTTCGTCGCCATCAAGGAATCCTCCGACGACATCCGCCGCTCGACCGAAATCATCAACCGCTTCGGTGACCGCTACGATTTGTTCACCGGCGTCGACAATCTGGCGTTCGAGGCGCTGTCGGTCGGCGCCATCGGCTGGGTGGCGGGGCTGGTCACCGCGTTCCCGCGCGAGACGGTCGCGATCTACCAATTGATGAAGCAGGGCCGCCGCGAGGAGGCGCTGACAATCTACCGCTGGTTCCGGCCACTGCTCGACCTCGACGTGTCGACCTATCTGGTGCAGAACATCAAGCTCGCCGAAGTCCTGGCGATCAACACCAACGACCGCGTGCGCATGCCGCGTCAGCCGCTGTCGGGCGAGCGCCGCAAGACGGTCGAAAAGATCGTCCGGGATGCGCTGGCGGCGCGGCCGGAGCTGCCGAGGTTTTGAGGCAGCTCTCTTCTCCCCGTTTTACGGGGAGAAGATGGCGGCAGCCAGATGAGGGGCAGCACCCACGTGCAAGGAATTTCCACGTCGGCAAAAGCGGGGCGCCGCCCCTCATCCGCCCTTCGGGCACCTTCTCCCCGTGAACGGGGAGAAGGTGAGGACATCGCCATTATCGGCGGCGGCATCATCGGCATCTGTGTCGCCGCCTATCTGGCCGAGGCGGGGCGAAACGTCACGATCTTCGATCGGACGGGGATCTGTGAGGAAACGAGTTCCGGCAATGCCGCCGCCCTGGCCTTTTCCGATGTGCTGCCGCTGGCCCACAAGGGCATGATCAGGCATCTGCCGAAATGGCTTGCCGATCCGCTCGGCCCGCTCAGCATCCCGCCCGCCTATCTGCCGAAGCTGCTGCCCTGGCTTATCCGCTTCTGGCGCGCCGGACGAAGCGACCGCTACCAGGCCAGCCTCGCGGCGCAGGCCGGGATGATGCGGCTCGCCGAGGCCGAATGGGCCGGGCTGATGGCGCGCTCGGGCACCGAAAACATGCTGCGCGAGGACGGCTCGCTCGAACTTTACGAGAGCGAGGCCGAGTTCAAGGCGTCGCTGCCCGGCTGGGCGGCGAGGCAACGGTTCGGCATCGGCTTCAGCCATGTCGAGGGCGATGCGCTCGTCGCCCTGCAGCCGGGCCTGTCGCCGCGTTTCGTCAAGGGCACTTTCGTGCCGGGATGGAAGACCGTTACGGATCCGAAATTAATGGGCAAGGCGATCTGGGCCTATGCCGAGAGGAACGGCGCGCGTTTCGAAAAGGCTCGGATCGACCACGTCGGGGCGGGACAGGTCGGCGCGACATTGACGCTGGCCGACGGCACGGTGCGGCAGGCAAAATGCCTCGTCATCGCCGCCGGCGCTTGGTCGCATCTCCTGGCAAAACATTTTGGCGACCGCATCCCGCTCGAGACCGAGCGCGGCTACAACACGACGCTGCCGAAGACAGCCTTCGACGTGAAGCGGCAACTGATCTTCTCCGGCCACGGCTTCGTCGTCACCCCGCTTGAAACCGGCGTTCGCGTCGGCGGCGCGGTCGAGCTCGGCGGCATCGAGCGGCCGCCCAACTACGCCCGCTCGAAAGCGCTGCTCGACAAGGCACAAAAATTCTTGCCGGGGCTTGACCCGGCCGGCGGCCGCGAATGGATGGGATTGCGGCCGTCGCTGCCGGATTCGCTGCCGGTGATCGGTGGCGCCAGGCAGGCCGACACGATAGTCTATGCCTTCGGCCACGGCCATCTCGGCCTGACCCAGGCGGCTGCCACCGGACGCCTGGTCCGCGATCTCATTCTTGGCCAAAATCCGGTGTTTGATCTGTCTCCGTTTTCTCCGAACCGCTTCTGACGGGATCTAGCAATGGCGCGCCACTCCTTCTTTTGCATCGACGGCCACACTTGCGGCAATCCGGTGCGGCTGGTCGCTGGCGGCGGACCGCTGCTCAACGGCGCGACGATGATGGAGCGGCGCGCGCATTTCCTGGCCGAATACGACTGGATCCGCACCGGGCTGATGTTCGAGCCGCGCGGCCATGATTTGATGTCCGGCTCGATCCTCTATCCGCCGACGCGGCCCGATTGCGACGTCGCCATCCTGTTCATCGAAACCTCGGGCTGCCTGCCAATGTGCGGTCACGGCACCATTGGCACGGTGACGATGGCCATCGAGCACGGGCTGGTCAAGCCGAGGACGCCGGGCTCGCTCAGGCTGGACACGCCGGCCGGCCTGGTCACCGCCGAGTACAAGCAGGTCGGCGAATATGTCGAGGAAGTGCGCATTACCAACGTGCCGTCCTTCCTCTACGCCGAGGGACTGACGGTCGAATGCCCGCAGCTCGGCGAGATCAGCGTCGATGTCGCCTATGGCGGCAATTTCTACGCCATCGTCGAGCCGCAGAAGACCTATCGCGACATGGCCAACCATTCCGCCGGCGACCTCATCGCCTGGAGCCCGGTGGTGCGGCAGCGGCTCAACGAGAAGTATTCCTTCGTGCATCCCGAGAATCCCGGCATCGACCGGCTGTCCCACATACTGTGGACAGGTGCGCCGACCGACAGCCAGGCGGATGCGCGCAACGCTGTCTTCTACGGCGACAAGGCGATCGACCGCTCGCCTTGCGGCACCGGCACCTCGGCGCGGATGGCGCAGCTTCACGCCAAGGGCAAGCTTGGGACCGGCGACGAATTCGTCCACGAATCGATCATCGGCTCGCTGTTCAAGGGCAGGGTCGAGAAGGAAGTCACGGTGGCGGGCAAGCCGGCGATCGTTCCCTCGATCGGCGGCTGGTCGCGCATGACCGGGTTGAACACGATCTTCATCGACGATCGCGATCCGTTCGCGCATGGATTCGTCGTCAAGTAGAAAGAATCCTGACCCAGGGAAACGAACGGAACGCAAAAGATTGACGCTGCGACGGCGCAACGATCCCGCTCATCAACTTGTTTTGACGGCGATTCCTTCGAAACGGCGTGCATTTTGACGACGAATCGCCAAAGACATTGCGTTATGCCAATGATAGGGTCCGCGATAGTCCAGAGGCCGGGAAGGGAAAGAACGGGCAATCCGATTGCGTGCTTCAAAATCACGCATGCCGATTAAAGAATGACGTTGCAATCCGGGCTCGAAACTTTACGACTAGGGGAAATACGAAAAGGAATGCGTCTGCATGGGCGACATTCCAGGGGAGCCACGACAGCATGCAGTATTTTGTCCAGCAGCTTATCAACGGGCTGACGCTGGGATCGATCTATGGGCTGATAGCGATCGGCTACACGATGGTCTACGGCATCATCGGCATGATCAATTTCGCCCATGGCGACATCTTCATGATCGGCGCCTTCACCGCCCTCATCGTTTTCCTCATCCTCGGCGCGTTGTTCTATTCGGTGCCGGTGGTGATCGCGCTGCTGGTCATGATGATCGTCGCGATGCTGTTGACCAGCCTGTACAATTGGACGATCGAGAAGGTGGCCTACCGGCCTTTGCGCGGTTCGTTCCGGCTGGCGCCGCTGATCACCGCGATCGGCATGTCGATCGCGTTGTCGAACTTCGTCCAGGTGACGCAAGGGCCGCGCAACAAGCCGGTCCCGCCGATGGTGTCCAAGGTCTACAACATCGAAGGCATCAGCGTGTCGCTGAAGCAGATCATCATCGTCCTGGTCACCATAGTCCTGCTGGCGCTGTTCTGGTACCTAGTCAACAAGACTTCGCTGGGTCGAGCCCAAAGGGCCTGCGAGCAGGACCGCAAGATGGCCGCACTGCTCGGCATCGATGTCGATCGCACCATCTCGATCACCTTCATCATGGGCGCCGCCCTTGCCGCCGTCGCCGGCACGTTGTTCCTGATGTATTACGGTGTCGTGGTGTTTTCCGATGGCTTTACGCCCGGTGTGAAGGCATTTACTGCCGCGGTGCTCGGCGGCATCGGCTCGCTGCCCGGCGCCGTGCTCGGTGGGCTGATGATCGGCTTCATCGAAAGCATGTGGTCGGCTTATTTCTCGATCGACTACAAGGACGTCGCCGCCTTCTCGATCCTGGCGATCGTGCTGATCTTCCTGCCTTCCGGCATTCTCGGCCGGCCAGAAGTCGAAAAGGTCTGAGACAATGGCGGTCACCGCATCTCCGGAGCGCGACATCGTCGCCACCCCCATGCAGCGCGCCACCCGCGAAGCGCTCTATGCCGGCGCCATCGCGCTCGGCCTGTTCGTGCTGTTCATCGGCCTGAGAACCGACCAGAACATCTCGAACGAACTGATCCTGGTGCAGCGCTGGGGCCTGCTCGCCATCGTGGTCGTGCTGACCATGGCCGGCCGTTTTCTCTACGTCGCTTACGGACAGCCCTTCCTGGCAAATCAGAAGATCGTCGATGTCGCCACCGGCCTGCTGCCGGAGAGCATGGCGACGCGGTTCTTCCGCTTGCCGTATTTCATTGCTGCCATCGTCATAGTGGCCGTGCTGGCTTTCCTTGCCGGCTCCCTTGACGGATTGCTGGGACCCGGCCTGGCCGGTTATGCACGGTTCCTGAGGGCGCTGGCGATCATCTACGCCCTGGCCTCGGTGATGTTTTATTTCCGAACCTTCATCCATGCCCATTTTTCGGCGCTGGGCATAACCGCACTGGCGCTCTACCCGGTCATTGTCGTGCTGGTGCTTGCTGTGTACGGAGGCTCGATGGCCGCCGGCTTCCAGGGTTCTCTGAAATGGGTCGACAATTTCGGCATCCAGATCCTGATCTACGTGATGCTGGCCTGGGGGTTGAACATCGTCGTTGGCCTCGCCGGCCTGCTCGACCTTGGTTATGTCGCCTTTTACGCCGTCGGCGCCTATGCCTATGCGCTGCTCGGCACGCAGTATGGCCTGTCGTTCTGGATCCTGCTGCCTGCCGCCGGCGCCATGGCTGCCTTCTGGGGCGTGCTGCTCGGTTTTCCGGTGCTTCGCCTGCGTGGCGACTATCTGGCGATCGTGACGCTGGCCTTCGGCGAGATCATCCGTCTCGTGCTGATCAATTGGCGTGAGGTTACCAACGGCTCGGCCGGTATCTCCGGCATCCCCAAGGTCACGTTTTTCGGCCTGATGACGTTCAACGTCTCGGATCCCAACTATATCGCCAAGGTTTTCGACATCGCCACGTCGAGCGCCTACTACAAGATATTCCTCTACTACCTGATCCTCGGGCTCTGCCTGCTCACCGCCTTCGTCACCATAAGGCTTAGGCGCATGCCCGTCGGTCGCGCCTGGGAAGCGTTGCGCGAGGACGAGATCGCCTGCCGCTCGCTCGGCATCAACACCACCACCACCAAGCTCACCGCCTTTGCCACCGGCGCCATGTTCGGCGGCTTCGCCGGCTCGTTCTTCGCCGCTCGGCAAGGTTTCGTCAGCCCCGAATCCTTCATCTTCCTGGAATCGGCCATTATCCTCGCCATCGTCGTGCTCGGCGGCATGGGTTCGCTGGTCGGCATCGCCGTCGCCGCCATGGTGATGATCGGCGGCACCGAGGTGCTGCGCGAGCTCGATTTCCTGAAGCAGGTCTTCGGTCCCGACTTCACGCCGGAACTCTACCGCATGCTGCTGTTCGGCATGGCCATGGTCATCGTCATGCTGTGGAAGCCGCGCGGCTTCGTCGGCAGTCGTGAACCGACCGCCTTCCTCAAGGAGAGCAGGGCGGTGTCCGGCTCCTTCACCAAGGAGGGTCACGGCTGATGAGCGATGCGAGCTCGATTCAGAAAGCCAACCCGGGCGTGAACGATGCCATCCTGCAGGTCGATCATCTGTCGATGAAGTTCGGCGGTCTGGTCGCCATCGGCGACCTGTCCTTCCAGGCCAGGCGCGGTGAGATCACCGCGCTGATCGGGCCGAACGGCGCCGGCAAGACCACCGTGTTCAACTGCATCACCGGCTTCTACAAACCGTCGGAAGGCATGATCACGCTCAACCGGCGCGACGGCTCGAGCTATCTGCTCGAACGGCTGCCGAACCATGAGATTCCGGCGCGCGCCAAGGTGGCGCGGACCTTCCAGAACATTCGTCTGTTCTCCGGCATGACGCTGCTGGAGAACCTGCTGGTGGCGCAGCACAACAAGCTGATGAAGGCGTCCGGCTACACTATCCTCGGCCTGTTTGGCTTCAGCGGCTACCGGACCGCGTCGGCCGAGTCGATCGACCTCGCCAGGCACTGGCTGGAAAAGGCCGACCTCGTCAATCGAGCCGACGATCCGGCCGGCGACTTGCCCTACGGCGCGCAGCGGCGCCTGGAGATCGCGCGGGCCATGTGCACGGGTCCGGAGCTGCTCTGCCTCGACGAGCCGGCGGCCGGGCTCAATCCGAAGGAATCAATGGCGCTCAACGCGCTGCTGATGGACATCAAGGACAACACCGGCACCTCCATCCTGCTGATCGAGCACGACATGGCGGTGGTCATGCAGATTTCCGACCATGTCGTGGTGCTCGAATACGGGCGCAAGATCTCGGACGGCAGCCCGCATGCGGTGCGCACCGATCCGCGTGTCATCGCCGCCTATCTCGGGGTCGAAGACGAGGACGTCGAGACGGTGCTGATCGAGGTCGGCGACGAAGACGTCATCGAGCAACTCGACACCGGCCCGGATTCGACGCACGGTCCGGATTCGTCATCCTCGTATTTCGCCGGACCGGTGAGCGACACGGTCGGACACAGCGAGGGCGAACGGGTCACGGTGTCGAAGGGCGCATCGAAAGCCGGTCAGGTCGATGCAAGGTCGGGCGCGGCGGCAAGGCCCGCATCGCCGGCCGAAGCCGAACCGGCGGCGAAACCTTCCGCAGCGAAATCCTCCGCGGCAAAGCCGGCCGCCAAGGCTCCGGCAAAGCCCAAGACACCGGGCGACTCCAACCGGGGCGGAGGGAATGAATGATGGCCGGCACAACGCTGCTCGACATCAAGGGCGTCCAGACCTACTACGGCAACATCAGGGCGCTGAACGGCGTCGATGTCACCGTCAAGCAGGGCGAGATCGTGGCGCTGATCGGCGCCAACGGCGCCGGCAAGTCGACGCTGATGATGACCATTTTTGGTGCACCACGGGCTCGGGCCGGCACCATCACCTTCGCCGGCACCGACATCACCCAGTTGCCGACCCATGAGATCGCGCGCATGCGCATCGCCCAGTCGCCGGAGGGCCGTCGCATCTTTCCGCGCATGACAGTGATGGAAAACCTGCAGATGGGCGCCAGCCTCGACAACCTCAAGCACTACGACGAGGACGTCGAGAAGGTGTTCACGCTGTTTCCACGCCTGAAGGAACGCATTGCCCAGCGCGGTGGCACGCTGTCGGGCGGCGAGCAGCAGATGCTTTCGATCGGACGTGCGCTGATGGCGCGGCCGAAACTGCTCTTGCTCGACGAGCCGTCGCTAGGCCTGGCGCCGCTGATCGTCAAGCAGATCTTCGACGCGATCCGCGAGTTGAACCGCACGCAGGGGCTGACCGTGTTCCTGGTCGAGCAGAACGCCTTCGGCGCGCTGAAGCTCGCCACGCGCGGCTATGTCATGGTCAACGGCAATGTGACGATGAGCGGCACCGGCAAGGAGCTCCTCGCCGATCCGGACGTGCGCGCCGCCTATCTCGAAGGCGGCCATCACTGAGTTCAGGAGTCTTCATCATGCAGGGCATTCTCTACGAGGAACCCTCGGTCTGGCAGTTCTTCTTCGTCACCTGCCTGCTTGGCGGCTGGGCGGCATGGATGACGGGCAAGGCCTGCGCCCAGACATGGCGCAGCGTCGTCCAATTGTTCGCCTATTTGCTCGGCCTCGGCATCGCCGTAAGGTTCATCCATCACGCACTGTTCGGCGGCACGATGTTCTCGCTGCACTACTACATCGTCGACACCATCGTCCTGATGATTTTGGGGTTCATCGGCTATCAATATACGCGCACCAACCAGATGGTGACACAGTATAACTGGCTCTACGAAAGAGCATCGCTTTTGAGCTGGAAACCAAAGGGTTGACGTTCACCATTAACGCCGTTCCGGGGATGAATCGGCGTGACAAGTGCCTGAAAATCGGCAAAGTACGTTTTCTGCGAGTAAAGGTGGGCATCGCATGAAAGCATCATCCACGCCCACTCTGTAAATGGGAGCGTTTTACATGAGAAAATCACTTTTGTCCGCCGTCGCCCTGACCGCGCTTGTCGCGTTCAGCGGAAGCGCGTGGGCTGACATCCTGGTCGGCGTTGCCGGTCCGATCACCGGTCCCAACGCCGCCTTCGGCGCGCAGCTGCAAAAGGGCGCCGAACAGGCTGTCGCCGACATCAATGCGGCCGGCGGCATCAACGGCGAGCAGGTCAAGCTCACGGTCGGCGACGACGTCTCCGATCCGAAGCAGGGCATCTCGGTCGCCAACAAGTTCGTCGCCGACGGCGTCAAGTATGTGGTCGGTCACTTCAACTCGGGCGTTTCGATCCCGGCATCGGAAGTCTATGCCGAGAACGGTATCCTCGAGATCACGCCGGCTGCGACCAATCCGAAGTTCACCGAACGCGGCATGTGGAACACCTTCCGCACCTGCGGACGCGACGATCAGCAGGGCAAGGTTGCTGGCGACTATCTCGCCGCGAACTTCAAGGATGCCAAGATCGCTGTCATCCATGACAAGACGCCTTATGGCCAAGGCCTCGCCGACGAAACCAAGAAGGCGCTTGCAGCCAATAGCGTGACCGAGGCCATGTATGAAGGCATCAATGTCGGCGACAAGGATTTCTCGGCCCTCATCGCCAAGATGAAGGACGCGGGCGTCTCCGTCGTCTACTATGGCGGCCTGCACACCGAAGCCGGCCTGATCATACGCCAACTCGCCGACCAGGGCCTCAAGGCAACCTTCATGTCCGGCGACGGCATCGTGTCAAACGAATTGGCCTCCATCGCCGGCGACGCCGTCGACGGCACACTGATGACGTTCGCTCCGGATCCGCGCAAGAATCCGAACGCCAAGGAACTCGTCGAGAAGTTCCGCGCGGCCGGCTTCGAGCCTGAGGCCTATACCCTCTACTCCTACGCGGCGATGGAAATCATCGCGGCCGCCATCGCCAAGGCCGGTTCAGCTGATGACGCTCAGAAGGTTGCCGAGACCATCAAGTCGGCCGGCCCCTGGAAGACCACGATCGGCGAGATCGGCTATGATGCGAAAGGCGACATCACCCGCCCGGACTACGTCATGTACACCTGGAAGAAGGGTGACGACGGCAAGTACACCTATGTCGAGAACGCACCCGGCAAATAACCGGACCGTTGCTGCATAAAATGCCCGGCGCCTCGCGCCGGGCATTTTTCATGGGAGTTTCCGAAAGCCTGGATCGGGACTGCAATGCGCTGTCCGGACCGACACGCAATGTGATAGCGATAGATTAAACTAAATCGGTTTAATTGCCCCAACCTGATTTCGTTTGCGCTGCAGCATTTTCGCGTTAATCATGGCTCCCAGTTCCCTTCCCACCAGCGTCCGGAGCCTTGTCCTTGGCCATCACGAAGATCCTTGTCGCCAACCGCTCCGAAATTGCCATCCGCGTCTTCCGCGCGGCCAACGAACTCGGCCTCAAAACCGTTGCGATCTGGGCCGAGGAGGACAAATACTCGCTGCACCGCTTCAAGGCCGACGAAAGCTATCAGGTCGGGCGCGGGCCGCATCTGAACAGGGATATGGGGCCGATCGAAAGCTATCTGTCGATCGAGGAAGTGATCCGCGTCGCCAGGCTTTCGGGCGCCGATGCCATCCATCCGGGCTATGGGCTGTTGTCGGAAAGCCCTGAATTCGCCGAAGCCTGCGCCAAGGCCCGCATTATTTTCATTGGACCGAAGCCGGATACGATGCGCAGGCTCGGCAACAAGGTCGCCGCACGCAACCTGGCGATCGAGGTCGGCGTGCCGGTAATCCCCGCCACCGATCCCCTGCCGGACGACATCGAGAAGGTGAAGGCCCTCGCCAGGACGATCGGCTATCCGGTGATGCTGAAGGCGTCGTGGGGCGGCGGTGGCCGCGGCATGCGCGCCATCCGCTCGGAGGCCGATCTCGCCCGCGAGGTGACGGAGGGCAAGCGCGAAGCGAAAGCCGCCTTCGGCAAGGACGAGGTCTATCTCGAAAAGCTGATCGAGCGCGCCCGCCATGTCGAGGTGCAGGTGCTGGGCGACACACACGGCAACGCCGTGCACCTGTTCGAGCGCGATTGCTCGATCCAGCGCCGCAACCAGAAGGTGGTCGAGCGCGCGCCGGCGCCGTATCTCGAAATGTCGCAGCGCGAAGAGCTTTGCGGCTACGCGCTCAAGATCGCGCGCGAGACGAGCTATATCGGCGCCGGCACGGTCGAGTTCCTGCAGGATGCCGACACCGGAAAATTCTACTTCATCGAAGTCAATCCGCGCATCCAGGTCGAGCACACCGTCACCGAGCAGGTGACCGGCATCGACATCGTCAAGGCGCAGATTCATATCCTCGATGGCTTTGCCATCGGCACGCCGGAATCGGGCGTGCCGGCGCAGGAGGATATCAGGCTCAACGGCCACGCGCTGCAGTGCCGCATCACCACGGAAGATCCCGAACATAATTTCATTCCCGACTATGGCCGCATCACCGCCTATCGCGGCGCCACCGGTTTCGGCATCCGCCTCGATGGCGGCACCGCCTATTCCGGCGCGGTCATCACCCGCTTTTACGATCCGCTGCTGGAGAAGGTGACGGCCTGGGCGCCGACGCCGGCCGAAACCATCGCCCGCATGAACCGGGCGCTGCGCGAGTTCCGTATTCGTGGGGTGGCGACCAACCTCACCTTCCTCGAGGCGATCATCAATCACCCAAGTTTCGCCGAAAATTCCTATACGACCAAGTTTATCGATACGACACCGGAACTGTTCGCGAGTGTGAAGCGGCAGGATCGCGCGACCAAGCTGCTCAACTACCTGGCCGATGTCAGCGTCAACGGCCATCCCGAAACCCGCGGCCGGCCGCAGCCGAAGGCCGATGCGGCGGCACCCATGGTGCCCTATCTCAACGGCAATGTGCCCGATGGCAGCAAGCAGAAGCTCGATGCGCTTGGGCCGGAGAAATTCGCGGCCTGGATGCGCGCACAAAAAGAGGTGCTGGTCACCGACACGACGATGCGCGACGGACACCAATCCCTGCTGGCGACGCGCGTGCGCACCTATGACATCGCCGGCATTGCCGGCACCTATGCACGCGCATTGCCGCAGCTTTTGTCGCTCGAATGCTGGGGCGGGGCGACCTTCGACGTCGCCATGCGCTTTCTCACCGAAGACCCGTGGGAGCGGCTGGCGCTGGTGCGCGAGGCAGCGCCCAATCTGTTGCTGCAGATGCTTTTGCGCGGCGCCAACGGCGTTGGCTACACCAACTATCCGGACAATATCGTCCAGCATTTCGTCAAACAGGCAGCAAGCGGCGGCATCGACCTGTTCCGCGTCTTTGACTGTTTGAACTGGGTCGACAACATGCGCGTCGCCATGGACGCGGTCGGCGCCGAAGGCAAGCTGATCGAAGCAGCGATCTGCTACACCGGCGACATACTCGACCCGGCCCGAGCCAAGTACGACCTCAAATACTACGTCGCGCTGGCCAGGGAGTTGCAGGCGGCCGGCGCCCATATCATCGCGGTCAAGGACATGGCCGGGCTCTTGAAGCCGAATGCCGCCCGCGCACTGTTCAAGGCGCTGCGCGAGGCGACCGACCTGCCGATCCACTTTCACACGCACGACACGTCAGGCCTGTCGGCGGCGACGGTGCTGGCGGCAGTGGACAGCGGTGTCGACGCCATCGACGCGGCGATGGATGCCCTGTCCGGCAACACCTCGCAGCCTTGCCTGGGCTCGATCGTCGAGGCGCTGAAGGGCACCGAGCGGGATCCGGGCATCGACCCGCAATGGATCAGGAACATCTCGTTCTACTGGGAGGCGGTGCGCAACCAGTATGCTGCCTTCGAAAGCGACCTGAAGGGGCCGGCCTCGGAAGTCTACCTGCACGAAATGCCGGGTGGTCAGTTCACCAACCTCAAGGAGCAGGCGCGCTCACTCGGGCTGGAGACGCGCTGGCACGAAGTGGCGCAGACCTATCACGACGTCAATCTGATGTTCGGTGACATCGTCAAGGTGACGCCGTCGTCCAAGGTCGTCGGCGACATGGCGCTGATGATGGTGAGCCAGGACCTGACGGTTGCCGATGTCGAAAATCCGGCCAGGGATATCGCCTTCCCGGACTCGGTCGTGTCGATGCTGCGCGGCGATCTCGGCCAGTCGCCCGGCGGTTGGCCGGAGGCACTGCAGAAGAAGGTGCTGAAAGGCGACAAACCGATCACCGTGCGGCCCGGTTCGCTGCTGAAAGCAGCCAATCTCAAGGCCAGCCGCAAGGAGATCGAGGACAAGCTCGAGCGCAAGCTCAGCGAATTCGAATTCGCCTCGTGGCTGATGTACCCGAAGGTCTTCTCCGACTTTACCGCAGCGCAGGAAACCTATGGGCCGGTCAGCGTGCTGCCGACTCCGACCTATTTCTACGGCATGAAGCCGGAGGACGAGATCTTTGTCGACATCGAGAAGGGCAAGACGCTGGTGGTGCGCTGCCTGGCCATCGGCGATGTCGACGAGAAGGGTATGGTCACCGTGTTCTTCGAGCTCAACGGCCAGCCGCGCCGGGTCAAAGTGCCGGATCGGGCGCACGGCGCTTCCGCCGCCAAGGCGCGGCGCAAAGCCGAGCCGGGCAATGAGGCGCATGTCGGCGCACCGATGCCGGGCGTCGTCTCGGCGCTCGCCGTTGCCGCCGGCCAGTCGGTCAAGGCCGGCGACGTGCTTTTGTCGATCGAGGCGATGAAGATGGAGACGGCATTGCATGCCGAGCGTGATGGGGTTGTCGCCGAAGTGCTGGTCAAGACCGGCGACCAGATCGACGCGAAGGATTTGCTGATCGCCTTCGGATAAGGTGTGTTGATATTCAGGTGATGCCGGCCTGCAAACGCCGGCTGCCTGCGCTTCCGGTGCTCACGTACTTAAGTACGCTCCGCTCCGGTTCTCGGCAGCCGCCGTTTTCGGCTCGGCCTGACCTGAATCTCAACACACCTTGGGGCGTGCCTAACCCTTCATGCCGCATCGATAACAGCTTGACCGGTCGGCTCCGGTCGGGCATCGAACCGCTGCAAATTCGCCGCGACGGTTCGTGAGTCGCGGCATGGAAAACGACGCGGAGAAAAAATGGCCGACGACATCACCGAGACCAGCCAGACTGTTGCCGCCGGCCAGCTGCGAGCCTTCATCGAGCGCATCGAGCGGCTCGAGGAAGAGAAGAAGACGATCGCCGACGACATCAAGGAAGTGTTCGCCGAGGCCAAGGGCACCGGCTTCGACACCAAGGCGATGCGGTCGATCATCCGGCTGCGCAAGAAGGACCAGGCTGAGCGGCAAGAGGAGGAAACCATCCTCGACCTCTACAAAGCCGCACTCGGCATGGTGTAAGGCTGGTAACAGCCCTGGGCGCCGGTTGCGCCCGCAACGGGTCGAACCATGAGCGAATTCGACTTTGGCGGCCGCCGCGCCTCTGAGTTCCGCCAACGCGGCTTCTGGACGCTGTTCGCAGAACGGCATCCGGAAGAAAGGCCTCTGATGGCGCGGCGCGGACCCTGGTTCTGGCAGCGCGGGCTGCCCGACTTCGCATTGGTCCTTTCCATGTATGTCGCGCCGGCGCAGAACCATGTCGGCGTCTTCTTCGGCCGCAACGAGAAGTTCGGTGCCACGGAAGCCTGGTCGCGGTTGAAGCCGTTCCAGCCGGCGATTGAAGACAAGTTGAAGCTCAGGCCGGAACAGAGCTGCGAGGGCCTCGGCATCAATTCGCTGTGGCGCGTGAACTGTTTTGCCGAGGACAATTGGCCGGCCATGGCCGACTGGCTGGTGACGGAAGCATCGCGTTTCGAGCGCGCCGTTGCCGAGGTGTTGGGCGAGGGTGGCGAAGCCGGTTCGACAATTCGCGTCGCAGTGGCTTGAGTTAGTTCGGCTTCGCCGTGTCACGGCCAATCTGATCGAGATGCTGTTGCAGCGCCAGATGGTCGAGCGCATCCACCCGCAGATTGGTGAACAGCGAGATGCGGTTGTTGAGCATGCGATAGGCATCGGCAAAGGCAAGATGCAGTTCGGCTTCAGTGCCGTCTGCCTTGGCTGGGTCCGGTATCGACCAGAGCGCGGTCATCGGATGACCCGGCCAGATCGGACAGGATTCATTCGCGGTGCTGTCGCAAAGCGTGAAGATGAAATTCATTTCCGGGGCTGCGGGCTCGGCAAACTCGTCCCAGCCTTTCGAACGGGCGAAGCTCGTATCGTAGCTGAGGCTTTCGAGCAGCTGCAGTGCGTAGGGATTGACCTCGCCCTTCGGCTGCGAACCGGCGGAAAAGGCCTTGAACCTGCCGCCACCGATCCGGTTGAGGAGGGCTTCCGCCATGATCGATCGCGCCGAATTGGCGTTGCAAAGAAACAGCACGTTGTAGACATTATCGCTCATCTCAAGACCTCCCTTGGCAGGCGACTGGATGATGGGAGCGGCAGATTCCGGCAAGGTGTCTTTGCCGAGACGCCGACAAGGGCGACGTAGAAAGGTTTCACGACCGTTTGATGACAATTTGTCAAATCATACGCTTGCGTGCCGATGATCGATTTGCGTTGACAGGCTTGCTGCTTTGGAAATCTCTGCGGCTGTCGAATGAGAGAAAGTCGCATCGATGAGTGCGCCGGAGACTTTCGAAGGCGAAGACGGCAAGGCAGGCCGTGCGGCGGGTTTCTTCCGCTCGCGCTGGCAAGGCACGGCGCCGCTAGACCGGCTGTTCTGGCGCGATCTTGTCCTTGTCGGCACGGCGATCAACATCGCAGTGTCGGTGCTGGCGCTGATCCTGCTCGGGCTGAAGCTGCCGCTCGCTCTCGTTCTGGCGGTGCATTTCGCGCCGGTGCCGTACAATTTCTTTCTGACTTTTGCGGTGTGGCGGACCGCAGAGAAATCCGGCGGCATCAAGGCTTCGCTGATGACGCTGGGGGCTGTGCTGTGGCTGATACTGGTGGTGGTGATCTGACGGGACAGTGGTGCCGGCAAAGGCCGGCGGAAGCCGTCCTTTGACAATATTGAATTCCAGTCAGGCAGCCGGCTCGAATTTCAGCGCGACCCCGTTGATGCAATAGCGCAGGCCGGTCGGCGGCGGGCCGTCCTCGAAGACGTGGCCGAGATGGCTGCCGCAGCGGGCGCAGTGGCATTCGGTGCGGACCATGCCGTAGCTGCGGTCGACGGTCGTCTCGACCGAACCGGGCACCGGATCGTTGAAGCTTGGCCAGCCGGTGCCGCTCTCGAACTTCAGCTTGGATTCGAACAAAGGCTGGTCGCAGCCGACGCAGGAAAAAGTGCCGGCGCGCTTCTCGTGGAGCAGCGCGCAGCTGCCCGGCCGCTCGGTGCCGTGATTGCGCATCACCGCATATTGCTCCGGCGTCAGCCGGGCGCGCCATTCGGCATCGGTGCGGGTGACTGGGTAGGTGTGACTATCCATTTTTTGCCTCTTAGTTCACGCCGCTATTGGGCTGCTTTCCCAAGTTCGCCTAAAATAGGCTTTTGTTACGGCGTTTGCCCGTATTTCCGATGTTGCCGCGAAGAATTCCTCAGGCGATCGCTGCGAGATAGCGCGCAACAGACCTTGCAAATGCCGTCTTTGCATCGCCGATGACGTTCTGGTTCCACCATGCGCCATAGATATGGTCGAACGCGAAAGGCTCCAGTGCCGACGCGATGCGGAGTACCTTCGGCGCATTGAGCGGGATGTAGTTCGGGTAGCTGTACATGAAGCTGACATGGCGGCGGGTTGGCGTCACCTGCAGGATGTCGCCGGCCAGGATGGCGTCGCCGCCGTCGCGCTTCCAGTGCAGCACCTGGCCACCGGCAAAGTGACCGCCGCAACGGATAAGTGTCAGCGAGGGGTTCAGGGTGCGCGTCTCACCCTGCCAACTGACAACAGCCGGATGCGGCCGCATGATCCACTTGCGGTCATCGGCATGCAGATAGATCGGCACGCCGCCAAACGCTTCGCTCCACTCGATCATCGCCGAATAATAATGGCAGTGCGAAATGGCGATCGCGGTGAGGCCGCCTCGCCGGTTGATTTCGGCCACCGCCTCGTCGCTGACCATCGAGATGCAGTCCCACAGCACATTGCCATGCGGCGTCTGTGCCAGCAGCGCCCGGTGACCGATGGCGAAGCGCGGCTCGATGCCGAAGGCGAGCACGCCGGCGTCGTCCTTCATCACGACCCGATGCCTGGCGGCGAGCTGTTCCGGCGTGATCCAGGCCTGGCCCTCCCAGCGCACATATTGCCGCTCGTCCTCGCAGATCGGGCAATGTTGCGGCGGCGTCGCTGCCGCCGCGAACTGGACGCCACATTGCAGGCAGAGGAAACAGGTCGGCCGTCCTGTTTTGCGTGAATCCATTCAGTGCTTCCTTGAAAGCTGCTTCGTCGCGGCCTCGAGCCCGGCGAGCGTCAGCGGAAACATGCGGCCGCCAAAGATGTCGCGGATCATGGCGATCGAATGGGTAAAGCCCCAGTGCTTTTCGCTTTCGGGGTTGAGCCATACCGCGTTCGGCCATTGCTGCAGCAGACGGCCGAGCCAGACGACGCCGGCCTCCGGATTCCAGTGCTCGACCGAGCCGCCGGGATGCGCGATTTCATAGGGGCTCATCGAGGCATCGCCGACGACGATAACCTTGTAGTCCGGACCGTATTTGTGGAGGAGATCGAAGGTCGGAATCACCTCCGCATGGCGACGGCGATTGTCCTTCCACACACCCTCATAGAGGCAGTTGTGGAAGTAAAAATATTCGAGCTGGCGGAATTCGGCGCGGGCTGCCGAAAACAGCTCCTCGACGCTTCTGATGTGGTCGTCCATCGAGCCGCCGACATCGAAGAACATCAGCAGTTTCACGGCGTTGCGCCGCTCGGGCCGTGTCTGCACGTCGAGATAGCCATGTTCGGCCGTGGCGTGGATTGTGCCGGGCAGGTCGAACTCCTCCTCGGCGCCTTCGCGCACCCAGCGGCGCAAGCGCTTCAGCGCGATCTTGATGTTGCGGGTGCCGAGCTCGACGGCATCGTCGAAATTCCTGAATTCGCGCTTGTCCCAGACTTTCACCGCACGGCGGTTGCGGCTTTCGTGCTGGCCGATGCGAACGCCTTCGGGATTGTAGCCATAGGCGCCGAAGGGTGAGGTGCCGCCGGTACCGATCCATTTCGACCCGCCCTGGTGGCGGCCCTTCTGCTCCTCCAGTCGCTCTTTCAGCGTCTCCATCAGCTTTTCGAAACCGCCCAAGGCCTCGATCAGCTTTTTCTCTTCGTCGGTCAGGTGCTTTTCGGCAAGCCGCCGCAGCCATTCCTCCGGAATGTTTTCGACGTCGATCGGGTTTTCGCCAGCCAGCGTTTCAACGCCCTTGAAGATGTGCGAAAAGACCTGGTCGAAACGGTCGATGTGGCGCTCGTCCTTCATCAGTGCCGAGCGGGCGAGGTAGTAAAAACCCTCGACGTCATAGTCGACCAGCCCCGCCTCCAGCCCTTCCAGCAGCGACAGATACTCCCGGAGCGACACGGGGACCCGCGCAGCCTTCAGTTCGAGGAAGAAGGGGATGAACATGGCACCATCTATAGCAGATCATATTCGATGAAGCCGGTCCTGCGCGCCACATGGTCGTAGAGCTTGCGCGCGGTGGTGTTGGTCTCGTGTGTCATCCAGTAGACGTTCTTGACGCCGATCTTGCCGGCTTCCTGCTTGACCGCCTCGATCAGGGCGGCGCCGACGCCTTTGCCGCGCACATCCGGGTCGGCGAACAGGTCCTGCAGATAGCAGTTGTTTTTTTCGGACCAGCAGGAGCGATGGTAGAGATAGTGCGTCAGGCCGACCGCCTTGCCGTCGAGCGTGGCGATGAACCCTTTTGGTTCGAACTCACCGAACTCACCCGCCGTGAACAGCCGCTTCCAGGTGACGGCGTAGACCTCTTCCGGCAGCTTGGTTTCGTAGAAGGTGAGGTAAGCGGTCCACAGACGCTGCCAGTCGGCGTGGTCGGATTGTGCCAGTGGGCGGACGGTGATCTCGGTCATTTCATTTCCTTCCGAAGCTTCGGGCCCAGGCTGCCCCGGCGCCCGGCCGGCGGCAACGGTCCAGCAACGGGAAAGCGCTGTCCGCCGCATGCGCGGCCCTCCGCTATGCCTTCGGGCGTTCGTCGCTCGAAAAGCCAAATCGTTGGCTTTTCGTCGGCCTTTGGCCGACCGCTCCTCACCCCTGCCTTCTCGCCATGAAAGCCAGCCGCTCGAACAGATGCACGTCCTGTTCGTTCTTCAACAGCGCCCCGTGCAGCTTGGGCAGTGCGTTTTTCGGGTCTGCGCGCAGGTCCTCGGGCGCGATGTCATCGGCGACCAAGAGTCTGATCCAGTCCAGTGCCTCGGAGGTCGACGGCTTCTTCTTCAGGCCCGGCACGTCGCGGATCTCGTAAAACTGGGTCAGTGCGGCGCGCACCAGGTTTTGCTTGATGCCGGGATAGTGCACGTCGACGATCCGGTGCAGCGTCTCGACGTCGGGAAAACGGATATAGTGGAAGAAGCAGCGGCGCAGGAAGGCGTCCGGCAGTTCCTTCTCGTTGTTGGAGGTGATGATGACGATCGGGCGCACGGCGGCGCGGATCGTTTCGCCGGTCTCGTAGACGAAGAACTCCATTCGATCGAGTTCCTGCAACAGATCGTTTGGGAATTCGATATCGGCCTTATCGATCTCGTCGATCAGCAGCACGACTTTCTTGGTCGTCGCAAAGGCGTCCCACAGCTTGCCGCGCTTGACATAGTTCCTGATGTCGTTGAAGCGCTCGTCGCCGAGCTGGCTGTCGCGCAGCCGCGAGACGGCGTCATACTCGTAGAGGCCCTGCTGCGCCCTTGTCGTCGACTTGACATGCCATTCGATCAGCTCGAGGCCGAGCGCGGCCGCCACTTGCCTGGCCAGTTCGGTCTTGCCGGTGCCGGGCTCGCCCTTGACCAGCAATGGCCGCTCCAGCGCGATCGCCGCATTGACCGCCACCATCAGATCCTTGTCGGCGACATAGGCCGCCGTGCCTTCGAAACGCATTTTTGCTCCTGGGTTTTCATGGCAACCGTAAGGAGACAGCCCAGCCCATGCAAGGCGCAGCGGCGAGTGCGCGGTGAAGCCATGTGCCGCGCAGCTCCCGGGCAGGACCTTACGACGAATAAAGCCGCCGAACATGGCCGTCTCTCTGGCGCTTGGCCGGCCATCGGCCTATATTGGGCGTGACGGTCTGCGCTTCCCGGCAGGAGAACATTTTCCCCGGGGCCTTAATGATCCCTAGGGAGCTGTCCCTGGGAAGACCCGTGGGTTTTCTCATACGGCGCCCACCTACTTTGTAGGTTCCCGGGATCGCTCTCTCCACCGGTTGTGTGGATCGTCACTCGACGCAAAGGGTCCACGCCTCGGTGGATCATGCGGTGGAAAACGTCGCTCCTAAAACTCCATCCAAATCTGACCTTTTCTATCGTCGGCGCATGACATCCTCGAAAGACCTGAAAAAACATTTGCGACGCGACGCGCTCGGGCGCCGCGACGCGCTCGATCCGTTCTGGCGGGTGGAAGCAGCACTCGAAATGGCCGAGACGGCGCGGGACAGCTTTGCGATAGAGCCGGGCCAGATCGTCTCCGGCTTCTGGCCGATGCGCTCGGAAGTCGACGTCCGGCCGCTGATGTTCGCCTTGCGCGAAAAGGGAGCAAGGCTTTGCCTGCCTGCCATCCTCGACAAGACCACCATCGTCTTTCGCGAACTGGTGCGCGGCGCACCGATGGTCGACATGGGGTTCGGCACCGTCGGGCCGCATGAGGAGGCCGAGGTGCTCGATCCCCAGGTGATGCTGGTGCCGCTCGCGGCTTTCGACGCGCGCGGCCACCGCATCGGCTATGGCGCCGGCTATTACGACCGTGCCATCGCGCGGCTGGTCGACAAGGGGCAGCCGCCGCGGCTGATCGGCATTGCTTTCGACTGCCAGGAGGTGGCGCTGGTGCCGGACGAGCCGCATGACGTGACCATTCCGGAAATACTCACTGAGAGCGGGTTGCGCCGGTTCGCGCCGAAATTGTAGATAAGTTCCTGGACGCATGGTCTTTTCCGGAAGTCATGCAGCTTTTTGCTTCGCTGACCTTCGGTTCGGGATCATTTTTAGATGAGACTTCTCTTCCTCGGCGATATGGTCGGCAAGACGGGACGCACGGCGGTGTGGGAACAACTGCCCGGCCTGATCTCGGATTTCAAACTCGACTTCGTCATCGTCAATGGCGAGAACGCCGCCGGCGGCTTCGGCATCACCGAAGAGATCTTTCGCGAGACGATCGCGGTGGGCGCCGATGTCGTCACCACCGGCAACCATGTCTGGGACCAGCGCGATGCGCTGGCTTTCGCGCCGCGTGAGGAACGCTTCCTGCGTCCGTCCAATTTCCCCAAGGGCACGCCGGGGCGGGGCTCGGGCGTCTACATCGCCAGGAATGGCGCGCGCGTTCTGGTCGCCAACATCATGGGCCGGGTGTTCATGCATCCCGAACTCGACGATCCATTTCAAGCCGGCGAGCGCGAGCTTGCCGCCTGCCCGCTCGGCGAGCAGGCCGATGCGGTGGTCATCGATTTCCATGCCGAGGCGACCTCTGAAAAAATGTGCTTTGCGCATTTCGTCGACGGCCGCGCCAGCCTGGTCGTCGGCACCCACACGCACCAGCCGACCGGCGACCACCATATCCTCAATGGCGGCACCGGCTATATCTCAGACGCCGGCATGTGCGGCGACTATGATTCCTCGCTCGGCATGGACAAGGAGGAGCCGCTCAACCGGTTTCTGTCGAAGGTGCCGAAAGGACGCTTCGAGGCGGCGACCGGCCCGGCGACATTGTGCGGCGTCGGCGTCGACATTTCGGATCGCAGCGGCCTGACCGAGCGGATTGCGCCGTTTCGCCGCGGCCCGCGGCTCGAGGAAACGGCGCCGTCTTTCTGGTCGTGACATTGATATGAGCGCCTGCGATACCTAACTGCCGGCGACACTGCTCTAGATCGTAAGAGGGGACGACCTCCATGCAGCTCATCGAATTCCTGGCGCCGCATTTCGCGTTTGTCTCCGATCCAACGGCATGGGTAGCGCTGCTGACGCTGATCGTGCTGGAGGTCGTGCTCGGCATCGACAATCTGATCTTCATCTCGATCCTGACCAACAAATTGCCGGAGGCACAAAGGGCCCGCGCCCGGCGAATCGGCATTTCTGCGGCGCTGATCATGCGGCTGGTGCTGCTTGCCACCATCTCGATCATCGTCCAGTTGACGGCGCCGGTGTTCACCGCTTTCGGCCATGGCTTTTCCTGGCGCGATCTGATCCTGATCGCCGGCGGCCTGTTCCTCGTCTGGAAAGCGACCAAGGAGATCCACCACACGGTCGATCTCGAAGACCATCAGGACACGATGATCGGTGAGACGCTGCAGCTTTCGATGGCCGGCGCCGTCTTCCAGATCCTGCTGCTCGACCTCGTCTTTTCGATCGATTCGATCATCACCGCGGTCGGCATGACTGACGAGATCGCCATCATGTACATCGCCGTGATCGTCGCGGTCAGCGTGATGATGCTGGCGGCCGGGCCGCTCGCCAATTTCATCGCCAAGAACCCCAGCATCGTCATGCTGGCGCTGAGCTTCCTGCTGATGATCGGCATGACGCTGATCGCCGACGGCATGGGCTTCCATGTGCCGAAGGGCTACATCTACGCCGCCATGGGTTTTTCCGCCCTTGTCGAGGGCCTCAACATGCTGGCGCGACGTCGGAGGAAGGCAAAGGCCGGCGCGGGGCACTGAGGTTGGCGGAGCGAAGCGACGGCGCGAAGGCCTGAGCTCTGCCTCAATTGTCGCGGCCATGCAGAACCTTTGAGACGTCGGAGGGACAGGACCCCCCTCTGTCCTGCCGGACATCTCCCCCGCAAGGAGGGAGATTGGCAGCTTTAGCGCTCCGCTCGTCTTTAGCGCTCCGCTCGTCCTGCAGCGTTGGAGATTGGCGAAAGCCTCAGCGACATCCGATCTCCCCCCTTGCGGGGGAGATGTCCGGCAGGACAGAGGGGGGTGGGAAGGATCGCTGCAGAATGGCTTTTGGCACCCGGCGACTTAAGCGGTCGGCACGCCCTTCGGATGACGGTCGCCGATCAGGCCAAGCGTCAAGCCTTGCTCCAACCAGGCCTTGGCGCCGGCGAGCACCAGCGCGAAGCCATCGGTCGAGCCGATCGCCTGCTTGACCTGTTCATCGGGGCTGCCGGCAAAGCCGAAATTGCGAACCTCGACAAAGGTCGTGCCGCAGGGCATCTCGGTAAAAGTCCAGACCACGGTGGTCGGCGGATCGCTCCATTGCATGACGATCTTTTCGTTGCTGACGAACTCGCTGACCGTAACCGGCGTCGAAACGCCATACATGCGCCACTCCCAGCGAACTTCCTTGCCGCTGTCCAACCTGCCGCTGCCGTGGGTGAACCAGAATTTCGTCGTGATCGCCGGATCGACGATGGCTTCGAACACTTCTGCGACCGGCCGCCGGATCAGCATGCCAGCTTCGGCGGCCGGTGTCTCACGGATGTCCATTTCGTCCTCCTTCCGAACAGGTCTCCGTCACCAGGCGTCGGGTTCGCGCACCAGGTGAATGATGTTGGCCGGATTGGTGATCCAGCCGCCACGAAAACCTTCGCCGAGCGCCTCGATGGCGTCACAGCGCACAACGCCGGCCTTGGCGAGATGATCGGCGGCGGCCGGAAAATCATCGGTGAACAGCTCCAGCCAGATCTCGGCCTGGCTCAGCATCGGCGCCTCGTCGATCCATAGGCGATTGGGGCCGAGTTCGAAACCGATGGCCGGCGCCTTGGCCGTGAACGGTTTTAGGCCGACCACATCGCGGTAGAAGGCGATCGTCTCCTGGTGTTGGTGGGACGGCACTTTCATGGCGATGTTGATGCCGCCGGTGATTTTCGCAGCCATTCTTTCCTCCGTCTTCTCAGATATTGTCTTCGCTCGCGGGCTCGCCCTTCATCTCGCTGCGATAGTAGCCGTCGCGCAAATTAATGCCGTATTCGACATAGGCCTTCATGCAGGCCAGCATCTGCGACCAGCCCTCGCAATTGAGGTAGGACTTCTTCAGGCCGAGCGCGTCCTCGTGCCAGCCGGCCTCGGCGATGGTGACGAAGGTGCCGCCGTCGTCCAGCGGCTCGAAATTCATCTCGATGCGCGTCTTGTAAGCCGGCTTGCCGTCGGCGTCGGTGGCGTCCCAGCGCAGCACGATGCGGTTGTCTTTCTCCACCTCGTCAACCTCGACCGGGACCTTGCCCCACCAGACGACCTTGGCGCCGGCCACCAGCGGGGCACTGGCGCCGCCGATGGTGGTGAAATAGCCACTGAGCTTGTTCGGATTGACGACCGCATCGAAAACTTCGGCAACCGGTTTGCCGATGCGGCCCGAGACTCTGAATCCAAGAGACATATCCACAGCTCCTTCCTTGATCGGATCGATATTATGTTATAAAAATATAACATGTCAAGCAAAGCGCAGGATGACAATGTTTTCAAGGCGCTGGCGCATCCGCGCCGACGTGCACTGCTCGACGAGCTGAAGGACGCGCCGCGGACCACCGGCATGCTGTGCGACGCCTTTCCCGACATGGACCGCTGCACCGTCATGCTGCATCTGAAAGTGCTGGAGGAAGCCGACCTGGTGGTGGCGCGGCGCGAGGGGCGCGAACGCTGGAACCATCTCAATGCGCTGCCGATCAAGCAGATCCACGACCGCTGGATCAGCCAGTACGCCACGCATGCGATCAACATTCTCGACCGGCTGAAATCCGATCTGGAGGGGTGAGCGTTCGCAGGAAAGCAGCTGGCGGTTGCGTTGCCGCACCGCCCTTACGGCGCGGCTGGACGAATTGAGCCGATTTATCTATAAGCCGGCCATTCCGAGATAGAGCGCCGTACGTCCATCCGGACGCAGCAGGGACGTTCTGAAATTTTGAATTCGAGCATTTTGGCAAAGGCGAGGTGACTACCTCGCTGCAGGATGCTCTGCCAAGAAGACGACAGGGGTGCCATGGCTGGCCATTCACAGTTCAAGAATATCATGCACCGCAAGGGCCGCCAGGACGCGGTGCGGTCGAAAATGTTTTCCAAGCTGGCGCGCGAAATAACCGTCGCCGCCAAGAGCGGCACGCCGGATCCGTCGATGAACCCGCGCCTGCGTCTTGCCGTGCAGAACGCCAAGGCGGTGTCGATGCCGAAAGACAACATCCAGCGCGCCATCAACAAGGCGTCGATGGGTGACGCCGAGACTTACGAAGCCGTGCGCTACGAAGGCTACGGGCCAGGCGGCGTTGCGCTGATCGTCGAGGCGCTGACCGACAACCGCAACCGCTCGGCGTCGAATGTGCGCGCCGCCTTCACCAAGGCCGGCGGCGCAATGGGCGAAACCGGCTCGGTGTCGTTCATGTGGGACCGTGTCGGCGAGATCTTCTATCCGGCATCGGTCGGCAGCGCCGAAAAGGTCATGGATGCGGCGATCGAGGCCGGAGCCGACGACGTCCAGTCGGACGAGGAAGGTCACACGATCTATTGCGCCTTCGAGAATCTCGGCGAGGTGTCGAAGGCGCTGGAAGGCGCGCTCGGCGAGGCAGAGTCAGTGAAGCCGATCTGGAAGCCGCAGACCAACATTGCGGTCGACGAGGAGCGGGCACAGTCGCTGATGAAGCTGGTCGCGACGCTTGAGGACGATGACGACGTGCAGAGCGTCTACGCCAATTTCGAGGTCGACGACGAGACCATGGCGAAACTCAGCGCTGCATGAGCACACTCAGCCCGAGATATGAGCGGAGCTCAATCTGACATGACCGAAAAGCCGTTGCCCCAGGTCCGCATCACCTATTGCACACAGTGTCACTGGCTGCTGCGTGCCGGCTGGATGGCGCAGGAGCTGCTGTCGACCTTCGCAGCGGATCTGGGCGAGGTCACGCTGGTGCCCGGCACCGGCGGCATCTTCACCATTTCCTGCAACGAGACGCTGGTCTGGGACCGCAAGCGCGACGGCGGCTTTCCCGATGCCGCAAGGCTCAAGCAGCTGGTTCGCGACGTGATCGATCCGGATCGCGATCTCGGTCATGCCGATCGCAAGAGCGACAAGTCAAAAGATACCACGTCAAAAGACCCTGCCTGACGCAGGGTCCCTGCATTCACCGCCACGCCCTGATGAAGCAGGCCAGCGCGACGATGGCGGTAATGGTGCGGACGTGGTTCCACATCACCCAGTCCCTGAGATAGGTGGTCCACACAGCGGCGCCATTGGCGCTTGCCGGATCGACGGCGGCCAGCGTGTTGTTGAGCGGCACATTGAAGATCATCGTCACGAACAGGTTGCCGACGACATAGATCAGGGCGCCGGCGAGAAGCCACAACGAGCCCGGTTGGCCCCATCCGATGACAGCGCCGGCGGCGAGGACAAGGCAGATCAGCCCGGTGCCGAAAAGCGCAGTCATGAACATCGGCGTCACCGCAGTGACGTTGATCGAATTCATGGCGGCGATGCCGCCCGCAGCCGGCATGCGGGCGAGGCCCGGCATGACGAAGCTGGAGAAGGCGAAGAAGACACCAGCGACGACGCCCGAGCCGAGCGCGGCGATGAAGATGAGGCTGGGAAGCAGTTTCATGATCATGTCAGTCACTCCAGATGCCCGTACCAGCGGTTTCGTTTGCATAGGCGGAAAAGTCCTTTGGCGCGCGGCCGAGCACGCGCTCGACGCCGTCGGTCAGCGCCTCGTTGCGGCCGTCGAGCACCTCGGTGAACAGCTCGTTGAGCAGCCAGGCGAACTCGGCCGGCAACTCGTACCCGGCTACAGCTGCGGTGAACTCGGCATGCGAAATCCTGATAAAGCGGATGTCGCGGCCGGCAGCCTTGCCGATCTCGGCGACCGCGTCGGCGAAGCTCAGCAGCCGCGGCCCGGTCAGCTCGTAAAGCTGGCCGATATGACCTTGCTGAGTAAGCACCGTAACGGCGGCGTCGGCAATGTCGTCGGCATCGACGAACGGTTCTCCGACAGTGCCGACCGGCAAAGCCACCTCACCGGCGAGCAGCGGTTCGAGCAAAAAACTCTCGCTGAAGTTCTGGGAAAACCAGGCGCAGCGCAGGATCGTCCAGTCGGCGCCTGAGGCTTTGAGCATCTCTTCGGCACGTTGCGCTTCGATTTCGCCACGTCCCGACAGCAGCACCAGCCGGTGCACACCGCTTGCCACGGCAAGGTTGGCGAAGCTGCCGACCGCTTCGGCCGCACCGGGAACCGCAAGATCGGGATAGTAGCTGATGTAGACGGCACCGACACCATCAAGCGCGGAGGCCCAGGTGGCTTTGTTTTCCCAGTCGAACGGTGGCGTGCCCGAGCGCGAGCCGATCCGTACCGGCAAGCCCTGCGCCATCAGCCTGTCTGCGAGACGACGGCCGGTCTTGCCGGTGCCGCCGAGGATCAAAGTCGGTTTTGTTGCTGTGTCGATCATGGTGATTTTCCTTTGCTCACAAACATGAGTAATCCTCGCATTTGCAAAACGTGATAAACCCTCGTATTTTGTGAGTCAAGCCAATTTGTTGATCATTCGCCGGGAGACAATGATGGAAGGCTCGAGCGTAGCGGGTTCACAGGATGGCCAGATCGCATCGCCGCGCCGGGCGCCAAGCCAGCAACGCAGCCGTGAGCGGGTCGAGCGGATGCTGGCCGCCGCCTCTGCGCTGATCGCCGAGCAAGGCAGCGACGCCATGCGCATGGGCGAGGTTGCGGAACGGGCCGGCGTGTCGATCGGTTCGCTCTACCAGTTCTTCGCGGACAAGCGGGCGATCATCTGGGCGCTGGCCGAGCGCTACACCGCTGAAAGCCAGGCCTGCATCGCGGCAGCGCTTGCACAGGTTAGCGACGCCGAAGGGCTGCGGCGGGCATTTTCCGAGCTGGTGGATATCTATTACGGGCTGTTCCTGGCCGAGCCGGTGATGCGCGACATCTGGTCGGGCACACAGGCCGACAAGGCGCTACGGGAACTCGAGCTCGCCGACAGCCGGGCCAACGCCGAATTCCTCACCGCGGTGCTGAAGCGGCTGCGGCCCGCCGCCGATCCGGCGACGCTCGAAACGACGGCGCTTCTCATCTGGCAGATGGGCGAAGCCACCATGCGGCTGGCGATCTCGGTCGGTCGAAAGGAAGGCGACGACCTGGTCGCCGCCTATAAGCGGATAGCGCTGCGCGAGTTGCTCGACCAGCAGGCCGGCCCATGTAACGTTGGCTAATCGCCGAAGCGAGCGCCGCCCCTCATCCGCCTGCCGGCACCTTCTCCCCGTATCTATATGGGGAGAGGGGCAGCGCAGACCTGGAACGAGAGGCTCCATGAACAAAAAACCCGCCTCGAGGGCGGGTTTTTTCTGATGCGAAGGCCTGCAGTTTAGAGGCCAAAGCCTTCGAAACGCTTCTTGAACTTCGAAAGACGGCCGCCGCGGTCGAGCAGGGTCTGCTGGCCGCCGGTCCAGGCCGGATGGGTGGTCGGGTCGATGTCGAGGTTCATCGTATCGCCTTCCTTGCCCCAGGTCGAACGGGTCATGTATTCGGTGCCGTCGGTCATGACGACCTTGATGGCGTGGTAGTCGGGATGGATATCGGTCTTCATTGTGCTATTCCTGGTTCGCTGGCGCCACTGACGGGCATAAAGCCTGCGTCGATGCGCCCCTTTTTAAAACTCGAAGCCGCAGCTATTGAGGAGCCACGGCTTTTGAAAACGGTCGGCGAGCCTATACATCAGCCGGAATTGAATCACAAGGCCGCGGTAAGCGCATATTGAGGCGCATGCCCAGAAGGCGGCCAGAGGAAACGGTCATGGCGCACACCAGCGGCGATGCAGACGAGCGCAGGCGCTCGCTCAAGCCGCTGCGGCGCCTGTTTCCGTACATCACCCGCTACCGGAAAATGGTCGTTGGCGCGGTTGTCTCGCTGACAATTGCTGCGGCGACGACGCTGGCGCTGCCGCTGGCCGTGCGGCGCATGATCGACCACGGCTTTTCCGCCTCCGATTCCAGTTTCATCGCCGAGTATTTCGCCATGCTGGTGGTGATGGCTGCCTTGCTCGCTGCGGCGTCGGCCTGCCGCTATTATTTCGTCATCACGCTCGGCGAGCGCGTCGTCGCCGACATCCGCAGCGACGTGTTCCGCCATGTCACGACGCTGTCGCCATCATTCTTCGACACTGCACAGTCGGGCGAGATCGTCTCGCGGCTCGCCGCCGACACGACGCAGGTCAAGTCAGCGGTCGGTGCCACCGCGTCGGTAGCGCTGCGCAACGCCATTCTTGGCCTCGGCGCCGTGGCGATGATGGTCTTCACCAGCCCGAAACTGTCGGGCCTCGTCATCGCCGCCATACCTGTGATCGTGCTGCCGCTGGTCGCCTTCGGCCGCTCGGTGCGGCGCAAATCACGGCTGGCACAGGACACGCTGGCCGACGCCACGGCCTATGCCAGCGAGCAGATCGGCGCGGTGCGCACGCTGCAGGCCTTCACCAACGAGAAGCTGGTCACCGGGCATTTTTCATCGGCCGTGGAAGCCGCTTTCGCGGCGGCGCGGTCCTCGATCTTTGCCCGCTCCTTCCTCACCTTCTTCGCCATCTTCATGATCTTCTCCTCGGTGGTGGCGGTGCTGTGGTTCGGCTCGCGCGACGTGCTCGACGGCACGCTCTCGCCTGGCACGCTCGGCCAGTTCCTGCTCTATTCGGTGTTCGCCGCCGGCGCGCTCGGCGCGCTGTCGGAAGTGTGGGGCGAGCTTTCCCAGGCGGCGGGCGCTGCCGAACGGCTGACCGAGATCCTGGCCGAGAAGCCCGCGATCCAGGCCCCGGCGCATCCGAAACCGCTGCCGGCGACGGCCAGAGGCGCAATCAGTTTCGACGGCGTGTCCTTCTCCTATCCGGCCGGACCCGACCGTGCTGCGGTCCATTGTCTGAGCTTCGAGGTCAAGCCCGGTGAGACGGTAGCGATCGTCGGCCCGTCGGGCGCCGGCAAGAGCACCGTCTTTTCGCTGCTTCTGCGCTTCTACGACCCCGAGACCGGCAAGATCATGATCGACGGCGTCAATGTGCGCGAGGCCGACCCCGTCGCCATCCGAGAACGCATCGCCATCGTGCCGCAGGACGTCACCATCTTCGCGGCCAGCGCGCGCGACAATATCGGCTTCGGCCGTCCAGACGCCAGCCAGGCCGAGATCGAGGCGGCGGCCAGGGATGCGCTTGCCGACGAGTTCATCCTAAGACTCGAGAAAGGCTATGACAGCCAGGTCGGCGAGCGCGGCGTGACCTTGTCCGGCGGCCAGCGCCAGCGCGTGGCGATTGCCCGCGCGATCCTGCGCGATGCGCCGATCCTTTTGCTTGACGAGGCGACCTCGGCCCTCGACGCCGAAAGCGAGACGCTGGTGCAGACGGCGCTGGAACGGCTGATGCAGGACCGCACCACGATCGTCATCGCCCACCGGCTGGCGACGGTGCTGAAGGCGGACCGGATCCTGGTCATGGATGGCGGCTGCATCGTCGAGGAAGGGACCCACCAGAGCCTCGTCGCCAAGGGCGGCATCTATGCGCGGCTGGCCAAGCTGCAGTTCGAAACCGGGGCGAACGCTTTCAGGGGCGCCGCGGAGTAGTAGCACGACGCTGCCAAACGGCTTCGTCTTTTGCAAATGGCGCTGGTCGGCAGTGACGAAAGTGCCGCCGCGTTCGATGCGCTTGAGGATATGTCAGGCGCCCTTCAGCACCTCCCCATACCTCCTCCTCAAATGCTCGGTGAAATGCGTGGCGTTGAGCTTCTCGCCGGTGGCGCGTTCGAGCAGTTCGGGCGTCGACCAGCGCGAGCCTTGCGACCAGATCCTTTCACGGCGCCAGTCGTTGATCGCCGCGAAATTTCCCTTGGCGAGGTCGTCGTCGGCCGAAGGATGGTCTCTGGTCAGCGCCGCCCATTGCTGCGCCGCCATCATCGCGCCCAGTGTGTAAGACGGGAAATAGCCGAAGGCGGCGCCCGGCCAGTGCACGTCCTGCATCGGCCCGTCGGCCGGGTTGTCGATGGTCGACAGGCCGAGATAGTCGCGCATCTTGGCGTCCCAGGCCTCCGGCAGGTCGGCGGCCTCCAGCCGCCCCGAGACAAGCTCCTGCTCCAGTTCGTAGCGCAGGATGACGTGCAGCGGATAGGTGACCTCGTCGGCGTCGACGCGGATCAGGCCGCGCTCGACCCGGTGTACATGCGGCAGGATGTCTTCGATCGACCAGGCCTCGCCGAGGTGCTTTTCGACCACCGGCAGCGCCCAGCGCCAGAATTCGGGGTTGCGGCCGATCTGCTTCTCGACGAACAGGCTCTGGCTTTCATGCACAGCCATGCCGCGCGCCTTGCCGAGCGGCCAGTGCGCCCACGCCTGCGGCAGGTTCTGTTCGTAAAGCGCGTGCCCGGTCTCGTGCAGCACGCCCATTAGCGCCGACAGGAAGTCGGAGGTCTTGTAGCGGGTGGTGATGCGCACGTCGCTCGGCACGCCGCCGCAGAACGGATGATGCGATACCGACAGCGAGCCGTGGGTGAGATCGAAGCCGACCGCCGCCATCATGGCGAGGCCAAGCTCGCGCTGCTTTTCGATCGCATAGCTGCCCGAAAGCGGCTTCAGCGGATGTTTCGCCAGCCGCCTTTCCTGCACCGCCAGTGCCTCCGGCACGAAATCCCTGAGAAAGGTCTTCAACTCGGCGAAGACCGGCGTGATGTCGGCAGCGCGGTTGCCGGGATCATATTGCTCCATCAGCGCGTCGTACGGATCAAGGCCGAGCACGTCGGCGCGAAGGGCTGCTTCCTCGCGCACCAGCGCGACGACGCCTTCGAGCGCCGGCAAGAACCCGGCCCAGTCGTTTTTCGCGCGCAGGTCGCGCCACAACTGCTCGGAGCGCATCCGGGCGGTGGTTTGGCGTTCGACGAATTCGACCGGCAGGCAGGTCAGGTTGGTGTATTGCCGCCGGAACTCCTTGACCGCTGCCTGCTGTTCTTCGTTCAGCGTTTCCTGTTCGGCCGCTGCGATCCAGTCGGCGATCTCCGGCGCGGTCGCTCTGGCGTGATGCATGCCGGCCAGCGCCGACATCGCCTCAGCGCGCTTTTCGCCGCCGCCGACGGCCATGTGGGTCGCCTCGTCGGCGCCGAGAATGGCGAGCGCATGCTCCAGTGCTTCGAGCTTGTGGCCGAGGTCGTCGAGTTTTTGAAAGGACATTGTGGCTTCCGCTGAATTTGAACGGCGGGAAAAGATACCAATGCGCTGATATTGGCAACCCTGAAGGGCCGTCGGCGATAGGGCACATTGGTTGCTGGCCAGGATGCACGCCGCAATGGCTCTTGCGGGAACGCTGGCGTGCGTGATCAATATCGCGAGGCGGCGCCGTGTCGCAACGGGAGACGAAGCATGATCGCCAATGTGCTGGTCGGGTTGGTGGCGCTGATCCACCTCTACATCGTCTATCTGGAAATGGTGCTGTGGGACACGCTGCGCGGCCACAAGGCGTCAAGCGACGCCGGAATTCGCCAGCGCATCGAAAGTGCTTGCCGCCAACCAGGGGCATTACAACGGCTTTCTCGCGGCCGGGCTGATCTGGGGGCTTTACCTCGGCGAGGCCGGTTTCCAGATCAAGGTGTTTTTCCTGCTCTGCGTCGCCATCGCCGGCCTCTACGGCGCGGCGACGGTCGGCAGGAAAATCCTCTACATCCAGACCGTGCCCGCTGCAGTTGCTCTGGTCGCGCTCGCTTTGAGCCAGTAATCCGACGCCGGGGGCCGTAAGCCCGCTTAGGGTGGAAAGCGGCTGTTTGTTTTACCCACCTGAACGAGCAAAGAGCGCCACGCCCGGTCGTTGTGAAACAACGACTTTGAACCCGGGTGCAGAAAGCGCGATCTTTTGGTCGATAAACGGGACTTGTGCCGGCCGTCGCTTTCGAAAATGTGCCGCGGGTCCAGGTCCAATGGGACAATCTGATGGGTCGCGCTTATGCAGCTGCACCAAATCGGAGGCGACAAGCACTCTCTGGCAAAGTCAGGCGTGTGCCGGCTGCCACTATCGATAGCGGGCTTCAGCAGACACGCATACCCTGCGCGGTTATATGGGGAGGCCAGCCTTTCGAAGACCCTCACAGAGATGATCCAGGTACCGCCGGTCCTTATACGGAACCGAGCGATCGAAGAAATTCATCCATGCTTGTGAGTCTCGGTCAGGAAATTGCGCCATATCGCGCTTCGCGATGCGCAGGAACTCTCGCAGTTTAGCACTTGCCTCGTCGAAGCGGCCCGCGTGGGCGTAACTCGCCGCCAGCCAATAATTGATCTCGTGGTTCGGCTCATGGATCTGGTTGAGCGTATTAATGGCTTCGACATATCGGCGGGCTGTGAAATACGCCGTGCCTTTCACCCAAGGTAGCCAGGACATGTCGAAGGGATTATGGCGCTTGGCAATCTCGAATTGCTCCAGCCCCTTTTCGGGCTCTCCGACGTACGTCAGAAAATCGCCATAGATGCCCCTTGCCTCGGTGTCGTTTGGGTTGAGTTCCACTGCCTTTTCGATATGGACGCGCGCCTCACCGTAGTTGCGCGTCATTAGGTACACTAGAGCGGGATGAATTTAGG
>NZ_FTPD01000064.1:208-384 GCF_900156895.1 Mesorhizobium prunaredense | reverse complement strand
TCAGGCTCCTTGGCGTAAACTGGATAGCCAGCAACTGCGTCTTCCTATTCAGAGGAGTCCGCGATGAAAAGGCTCTTATCAGCACTAGCGGCCACAATCTTGGCCGCATCTTTCGCCTTGCCGGTCAACGCCGCGCCGATGTTCATGCAGAAACCCGAGCAAGCCCAGGCCAACGT
>NZ_FTPD01000064.1:0-198 GCF_900156895.1 Mesorhizobium prunaredense | reverse complement strand
AAAGGGGCACGGTAATCGTTACTGGCGGAATGGCCGCCACTGGAACAACCGGTACGCATGGCGGAATGGCCGCCACTGGAACAACCGGTACGCATGGCGAAATTGCGGCTACTATGGTTCTTGTTATCCACGCCGCTACTACGGCTACCGTAACTACTATCCGCGCTACTATCGGCCGTACTATCCGGGCTACTATCC
>NZ_FTPD01000033.1:862-1092 GCF_900156895.1 Mesorhizobium prunaredense | reverse complement strand
GCGAGCGTCATGAGCTGCTGCCGGTCGGCGCCTTCGCGACGATAGTCCTTGTAGCGGAAGGTGACGCCGCTCTCGTCGAGGCGGATGAGGCGGCTGTTCGAGACCGCCACCCGGTGGGTGTAGCGCGACAGGTAGGCGAGCACCGCTTCCGGGCCGGCGAAGGGCGCCTTGGCGTAGACCACCCAGCGCTTCTTCCGGATCGGCGACAGGTGGCGCAGGAATGCCCGCCG
>NZ_FTPD01000033.1:0-852 GCF_900156895.1 Mesorhizobium prunaredense | reverse complement strand
ACGATATCCAGCGGCTTCCGTCCGGCGAGATGCCACCGCCTGGCACGATCATGTGCACGTGCGGATGATGCGTCATCGCCGAACCCCATGTGTGGAGCACGGCGGTGATGCCGATGCGTGCGCCCAGATGCTTCGGATCGGCCGCGATGGTCAGCATCGTCTCCGACGCCGCCTTGAACAGCAGGTCGTAGACCGCCGCCTTGTTGTGGAAGGCGATGTCGGCGACCTCGGCTGGCAGCGTGAAGACGACGTGGAAGTAGCCGACCGGCAGCAGGTCGGCCTCGCGCTCGGCAAGCCATGTCCGCGCCGCGGCACCCTGGCACTTTGGACAGTGCCGGTTGCGGCAGGAGTTGTAGGCGATGCGCCAGTGGCCGCAGTCCTCGCAGGCCTCCACGTGACCGCCAAGGGCCGCGGTGCGGCAGTGCTCGATCGCCGACATGACCTTGAGCTGCTGCAGTGTCAGATGCCCTGCATGGGCGGCCCGGTAGGCGGGCCCGGCAGTGCGGAAGATGTCGGCAACCTCGATCGAGGCGCGCACGCTCAGCCGTCGGGTGAGATCTCTTCCGGCTTGAAGAGGCCAAGCTTGTCGAGCGGGCTCGTGACGGTGCGCACCGTGCGGGTTGCAACCTTGGTGTAGAAGGCGGTGCTATTTAGCTTGGCGTGCCCGAGCAGGACCTGGATGATCCGGATGTCGGTGCCGTCCTCCAGCAGGTGGGTGGCGAAGCTGTGGCGCAGCGTGTGCGGCCCGACGCGCTTGGCGATGTCGGCCGCCTGCGCTGCCTCGACGACCACGCGATAGAGCTGGCGGGTGCTGATGGGCTTCATCGCATGCTGCCCCGGAAACAGCCAGCC
>NZ_FTPD01000080.1 GCF_900156895.1 Mesorhizobium prunaredense | reverse complement strand
TTACTGTTTATGGACGGACACTAGGCTAGCCTGAGGCCGTTATCTTCAGGTCTGCGGGACAGCACGGGGCGCGAGGGAACTCGATCTTCACATCTTGCATCGGTCAAGGATGCGGTTTACGCCCCCTCTAGCCTACTTGAGGACGAACAGACCATGCTTGACATCAAATGGATTCGCGACAATCCGAAGGCCCTTGTCGAGGCGCTCCAGAAGCGCTCGTGGCCGGCTGCGGAGGCGCAGTCCACGGTCGATGATCTG
>NZ_FTPD01000032.1:0-2500 GCF_900156895.1 Mesorhizobium prunaredense | reverse complement strand
TAACGTCCGTCGTGAAAAGGGAAACAACCCTGACCTACAGCTAAGGTCCCCAAGTTATGGCTAAGTGGGAAAGGATGTGAGGATCCCAAAACAACCAGGATGTTGGCTTAGAAGCAGCCATCATTTAAAGAAAGCGTAACAGCTCACTGGTCTAAATAAGGGTCTTTGCGCCGAAAATGTAACGGGGCTCAAGCCATACACCGAAGCTTAGGGTTCGTGAGCAATCACGAGCGGTAGCGGAGCGTTCTGTAAGCTGATGAAGCCATACCCGTGAGGGGTGGTGGAGGTATCAGAAGTGCGAATGCTGACATGAGTAACGTAAGGGGAGTGAGAGACTCCCCCGCCGAAAGTCCAAGGGTTCCTGCTTAAAGCTAATCTGAGCAGGGTTAGCCGGCCCCTAAGTCGAGGCAGAAATGCGTAGACGATGGGAACCACGTTAATATTCGTGGGCCTGGAGGAAGTGACGGATCATTGAGGTAGTCCAATCTTATCGGATTGAACGGGCTGCTGCGTGGTTCCAGGAAATAGCTCCTCCTTATAGACCGTACCCGAAACCGACACTGGTGGACTGGTAGAGTATACCAAGGCGCTTGAGAGAACTATGCTGAAGGAACTCGGCAAATTGCACGCGTAACTTCGGAAGAAGCGTGACCCTTTTCCACGCAAGTGGAGGAGGGTGGCACAGACCAGGGGGTAGCGACTGTTTATCAAAAACACAGGGCTCTGCGAAGTCGCAAGACGACGTATAGGGTCTGACGCCTGCCCGGTGCTGGAAGGTTAAGAGGAGGGGTGCAAGCTCTGAATCGAAGCCCCAGTAAACGGCGGCCGTAACTATAACGGTCCTAAGGTAGCGAAATTCCTTGTCGGGTAAGTTCCGACCTGCACGAATGGCGTAACGACTTCCCCGCTGTCTCCAGCATAGACTCAGTGAAATTGAATTCCCCGTGAAGATGCGGGGTTCCTGCGGTTAGACGGAAAGACCCCGTGCACCTTTACTATAGCTTTACATTGGCATTCGTAGTGGCATGTGTAGGATAGGTGGTAGGCTTTGAAACCTGGGCGCCAGCTCAGGTGGAGCCACCCTTGAAATACCACCCTTATCACTATGGATGTCTAACCGCGGCCCGTCATCCGGGTCCGGGACAATGTATGGTGGGTAGTTTGACTGGGGCGGTCGCCTCCTAAAGAGTAACGGAGGCGCGCGATGGTGGGCTCAGAACGGTCGGAAATCGTTCGCTGAGTGCAATGGCATAAGCCTGCCTGACTGCGAGACTGACAAGTCGAGCAGAGACGAAAGTCGGTCATAGTGATCCGGTGGTCCCGCGTGGAAGGGCCATCGCTCAACGGATAAAAGGTACGCCGGGGATAACAGGCTGATGACCCCCAAGAGTCCATATCGACGGGGTTGTTTGGCACCTCGATGTCGACTCATCGCATCCTGGGGCTGGAGCAGGTCCCAAGGGTATGGCTGTTCGCCATTTAAAGCGGTACGTGAGTTGGGTTCAGAACGTCGTGAGACAGTTCGGTCCCTATCTGCCGTGGGTGTAGGAATATTGAAAGGATCTGTCCCTAGTACGAGAGGACCGGGATGGACGGATCTCTGGTGGACCTGTTGTGGCGCCAGCCGCATAGCAGGGTAGCTATATCCGGACGGGATAACCGCTGAAGGCATCTAAGCGGGAAACCCACCTTAAAACGAGTATTCCCTGAGAACCGTGGAAGACGACCACGTTGATAGGCCGGGTGTGGAAGAGCGGCAACGCTTGAAGCTTACCGGTACTAATAGTTCGATCGGCTTGATCGTTCTCATTCCCTATGCCCATCTTGGGCGACAATCCTTCGGATTGCGCCGCGCGACAATCCTTTGGATTGCGCGGAGATGGTCTGTTCTCACTCACGCTTGTTCCGCCCTGCGGGCGGCGCTACGTGGGTGCGGCGCATCGGCGCCGACGGTCGGTCGACCTTGCGAAGCTTCGCTTCGAAAGGCGCCAAGACCAAAAGAACGGTAAAGGCACACATAAGACCAGCGAACAGCTCACAGAGAGCAGAAAATAGGGTTCCCTATTGGCTACTCACTATCGGCTATTCGCTCAAAAAGCTTCTCGAGCAACGTGCGCTTTGCCGACCTGGTGGTTATGGCGGAGCGGCTGCACCCGATCCCATTCCGAACTCGGCCGTGAAACGCTCCAGCGCTGATGGTACTTCGTCTCAAGACGCGGGAGAGTAGGTCGCTGCCAGGTCTGCAAAACGCACGTTGTCAAAAATCCAAATCTTCTCCTTGCCAAAAGGCCCGCCAATCGGGAACTCGGGCCGCGCAAGCGGCCCTTTCAGTTGGCGGAAGCTTGATTCCAGTGAGCCAAGGCTTACTTCTGAAGTTGACGCGGGGTGGAGCAGCGCCCCGTCCGCCCGCAAAGGCCGAAGGCCTCGAGGACGGACAAAACAAAAAGTCCGGGCTGCCCCGGCCGGCATTCGCCGTCTAGTTGACGCGGGGTGGAGCAGC
>NZ_FTPD01000031.1:1659-2466 GCF_900156895.1 Mesorhizobium prunaredense | reverse complement strand
ATGCTGCCCCGGAAACAGCCAGCCGTCGCGGTGCATCACGCCCTGCTGCCGCCCGACAATCCACCACTGGCGCAGCAGAGTGAGTAGATCCTCCGACAACATGGCATTGCGATACCGCCCGCCCTTGCCACGCTCGACGCGCAGCAGCATGCGCTCGCTGTCGATATCGGCGACCTTCAGCATCGACACCTCGGCGACGCGCAAGCCCGCACCATAGGCGACCGACAGTGCGGCCTGGTGCTTGAGGCAGGTGGTGGCGTTGAGGAGCCGGGCGACCTCGTCGCGGCTCAGCACCACCGGCAGTTTGCGCGGGTGCGCCAGACGAACGAGCTTGCGCGCCAGATCGGGACGATCGACCGTATGCGTGAAGAAGAAGCGCAGCGCCGACACGATGCTGTTCATCGTCGGCACGGGAACACCGTCGCCCTGCTGCTCGATCTGGAACCGGCGCAGGTCGTCGGTGGTCGCTGTGTCTGGTGAACGCCCGAGGAACGTCGCCAGGCGTCCGATGTCGCGGAGATAGTTGCGCTGCGTCTCCTGGCTGAAGCCGGCGCATGGTCATATCGTCAATCAACCGTTGGCGCAGCGGGCTGATCGGCGCATCGAGAACAGGATGGGGCATGGTCAGGCTCCTTGTTGAAGAAGCCTGTGATGCTCTGCCCCCGCCGAACGACGCTCAATACGGGCGCGGCAACCGGATCGTGACCTCTACCTCACCGCGCGCGCCCATCCCGCGCAGCGGGTCGTCTAATCGCTCGGCCGTCAAGGGGGTGAGTGCAAGGCAGTCGTCCTTTCTGTCCATGCTCC
>NZ_FTPD01000031.1:0-1649 GCF_900156895.1 Mesorhizobium prunaredense | reverse complement strand
TCGTCTAATCGCTCGGCCGTCAAGGGGGTGAGTGCAAGGCAGTCGTCCTTTCTGTCCATGCTCGTTCGTTCGTATGCCGGGTACAGGGTCGTCTACGCGGTCGATGCAAAGATCGCCGCAGGATGAGTTTCGCAGGTGAGATCTTCCTATGTTCGTTGCGCAATCTGCTTAACGAAGCAGTTGCTTCCCGCTTCGCGGAATGATCTCAGCCACGTCCCGGCAGGGACGGCTCGGTGCGTCCTGTAAGAACGCTATTGGTTGAATGGCCTGAAGAAATCGTCGTGGTCGAGCGTCTGCAGGATCAGGCGGCGGCGGGCGTTCCTCCGTGCGGATCGAACAGCTCGCCCGTCCGGAGCATCGCATGCATGATCACTGCCAGCTTGCGCGCCAGGGCCACGGCGGCTCGTTTGAAGCCGAGCCGTTTTTTGAGCTCCAACGCCCAGGTTCGCAGGGTGCTGGTATCCGTCGACCGGTTCAGGATGACCGCGGCCGCTTCGTATAGCAGTCCGCGCAACTGATTGTCGCCACGGCGCGAGATATGGCCGTCATTATCGACTTCGCCGGACTGGTAGCGTCTCGGGGTCAGGCCTACCCATGCGCCCACGGCGCGCGAGTTTCTGAAGTTCGCCGGATCCTCCACGGCCGCGGCAAAGGCGGTGGCTGTGACGGTGCCGACACCGGGCACCGACATGAGCAGACGGCAGTGCTGGTCTTCACGAGCCATCGCGGCCAGTTGCTTGCTCAGCTCTGCTATCTGGTATCGAATATCACTCCATGCCCGAAGCATTGGCACGACGATGCGCGCCAGCTTTGCTTCGCCCTGCAGAAGATCGTGAACGTTGCGCTCGAACACGCTGCCGGCGCCCTTGGGCACGACAAGGCCGAACGTCTTCATCAATCCGCGGATTTGGTTGGATATCTGCAAACGCATCTTGAGAAGCTGGCGCCGCGCGGTGATCAGCGTGCGGATCAGCATGCTGTCGAAACCTTTGACCCGAACCTCTCGGTAGAAGCCGACCTCGGCCAGATGTGCCAGGCCATCGGCATCGTTCGCATCGGTCTTGTTCGCGGCCATGTCGAGCGCGGCCTTGGCATGCCGCGCGTCGATGCAGATCACCGGCAGCCCCTCCGCCATCAGCGCATGGTAGAACCACACCGACAGCGGCCCCGTCTCGAATACCACCCGCCGCACATCGGGTGCGCGCTTGCGGATCAGCGCCGCGAGTAGTTGCGGGTCGGACGCGCACTTGCCCCGCCACATCCTTTTGCCGTCCTGCCGGATCGAAATTGCCGTCTCTTTCATGGATACGTCGAGACCGATATACTGCTCCATGGCTGTCCTCCGTTCGATGCCTGGGCCCGGTGTTCATCGTGAGCCCGTTCTTCATCCTATCGGGGGACAGCCAGCCGGCTAGAGCTCCGAACATCGCCGCCACAGCTTTGGTGGCCACCGCTCCCGCGATTACGTCATGTTCGTTCACCGGCCCCAATGCGGCAGTTCTGCAGCATGGCTCCGAAAGTTCGAAAACGAGGCTGTCTACTGTCTTGCGTCACGGGAGCGTGCGGAACGATACGGGAAGCTTGCTGATTTTGGCCCACGAAAAACGTAACGAAATCAATGAGTTTAAGACGCCCTCCGGGCCCACCAT
>NZ_FTPD01000025.1 GCF_900156895.1 Mesorhizobium prunaredense | reverse complement strand
CGTCAATTCCAATCAATTGTGGATCGCCACGACGGGGATGCGTACGACAAATCGTTCAGAAGCTGGGATCATCTGGTGGCGCTGATCTATGCCCAGTTCTGCGGCAGCAGCGGCTTGCGTGGCCTGGAAGCCGGCTGGAACGCCAACAGCCAGCATCATTATCACCTGGGCAGCGGTCCCTTGGTGCGTTCGACCTTGTCGGATGCCAACAGACGGCGTCCGGTCGCCATCTTTGCCGAGGCGTTCGGTCTGGTGGCGAACCTGCTCGACAGGCAAACGCGGCGCGAGGGCGAAGCCATGCTGCGGCTGATCGACTCGACCCCCATTCCGCTCGGCAAACTGTGCGATTGGGCCAAGTCGAACGGGCGCATCCGCGGCATGAAGGTGCATGTCGTCTATGACCCGAAGACCGACTGTCCGCGCGTCCTCGACATCACCGACGCCAACGTCAACGACGCCCAGGTCGGTCGCCAGATCACGATCGAAGCTGGAGCGACCTACGTGTTCGACAAGGGCTACTGCCATTATGGCTGGTGGACGGCGATCGCCGAAGCCGGATCGATCTTCGTGACACGGCCCAAATCCAACATGGGGCTGGCGCTGGTGCGCGATCGCCCTATAGCCGAGCCGCAGGGCGACGGCTTCCTGGTTGTGGAAGACAGTGAGGTAAGCCTGGTCAGCAAGGGTGCTTGCAAGCTGCCGATGCGCCTGCGTCGCCTGCGCGTTCAGCGCGAAGCGGGCGACACCATCACGCTTTTGACCAACGATCTGGAGCGCTCCGCCGTCGAGATTGGTCGGCTCTACAAAGGCCGCTGGCAAATCGAGCTTCTGTTCCGATGGATGAAGCAGCACCTCAAAATCCGCAAGTTCCTCGGCAACAACGGCAATGCAATCCGCCTGCAACTCTTTGCTGCAATGATCGCCTATGCGCTGCTGCGCATTGTCGCGCGCACCCGCCGCGTCCCTATTCCAATCTTGAGGTTCACAGAACTGGTCGCTCAATACTTGTTCGGGCGGCGGAAAATGCACACCATCACCAAGCCGCCACCGATCAATCCAAGCCGACCAAGAGACCGAGCCTCTCCCAATCAGATGGCCTTCATATATGAATAACTTTCCCCGGA
>NZ_FTPD01000056.1:208033-327083 GCF_900156895.1 Mesorhizobium prunaredense | reverse complement strand
TGGCGTCGCAGAAATGCGGCTAAATCAAACAGATAGAGCCGGATGCTCAGTTCAATTTGAACGTATCCCGCTCGCGGATCCCGCCGGCTACGGTCTAATTTGCATCCGCTGATTGGCGCAGCGCCTCGATCTCTGCCAACTGGATGCCCATTTCGACAAACGCGGAAAGAACTGAAAAGCGGTCCTCCAACGCAACGCGTGCCAGTCCGGCCAGAACCCCCGCACTCACAGCGCGGGCGGCTGGCGGCGAGGCCGATAGCGCTGGCGCCTCCATGGCCGAACCGTTGCCATGCCGTCCTGCAGCCACGGCAATCCAGGCGGCCGGCGTTGTTGGCGGCATTGCCGCAGCCTTGCTCATTTCCGGGCGATGGTGAGGGCTCTCCGGTTCGCTGACCCAGTCACGAACAACCGCAAGCAACTCCTGGTCCCTGCCGTCGAGCAGAACGGTGAGGTGGCTCAGGCATTCATGCGCCCACCACACCGCAGCCCGCTCGGGAAGCAGATAGGCACAGAACGTAATCGCCTCCTCGGGCACCCGCCCGGCCAGCAGGGCGCGGCAAAATTCGATTGAAGGCTGTTCGGTCGGAAGTGCCACCATGTCCCTGGAAACAGCGGGGCAGGCCATGAAAAGGTCCCGTGCCGTTTTGAATCGAAGCTCATTGGCCATGGCGCCACGCTTTCCCCAGGGAACAATCGACACTGAAGCCCTGGACGGGGCGGGTCAAGTCTCCAGTCCCTGGCAAGATGCAACGGCCCTCGACCACTCGTATGCTTGACGTTTATTGACAGACAACCGCCTCGCAATTTGGTATTGTCCGCAGTCGATGAAATCGATGCTCAAGACAGGAGTAACCGTTATGCGGTTGGGCAGTTTAGCCTTCGTGTTTACGGTCGCGTTTTTTCCGACCCATGCTTTTGCCGATCCGCTTCAGAAATCAGAAGACATCGTGAAGTTTTTTGACGCGGCGAGCGAGTTCGGCCCGCCGCGTGGAATTTGCGTCGGCACCGAAGAAGAGTGCAACAGCAAGAGCAAAGCAGCGCCTGCCGAAAAAACCAGCCTCGACATGCTGATCAATTTCGGCCTTGATTCTGCGGAACTCGATGCGACTGCGCGCGCTGAACTGGACGAGTTTGCCAAGGCACTGAAGGACAGCCGACTGAGCACTTTGAACTTCGTAGTTGAGGGTCACACCGATGCATCCGGCTCGGCTGATTACAACGAGGGACTGTCGGAACGAAGAGCGAGATCGGTAACGACCTTCCTCACTTCCAACGGCGTCGATCCTGCCCGCATCAAAGCGACAGGCTTGGGCGAAGCGAATCCGCGCAACCCCAATCCATTCGATCCGGTAAACCGCCGGGTGGAAATGCGGATAAGGACCGAGTAGGGCCGCTCCGACCACCGAGGCACGGCCCACGTCGACACGCCTGAAACTGGCTCGTCAGTTGTAGTTGAGCACGCCACCCACGGCCACACCAGTGCCGAAAATCAGCGCCTTGGTCAGGAAGTCGTTGTTGTCCGGCGGCGGAACTTCCCGTCGAACCACGATCTGCTGTCTGCGGGGCTTCTGTGCCACCACCGGCTTTTGTGTGCGGGCCTTCTGTGCCACCGGCTTTTTCGTGCGGGCCTGCTGCACCTGTTTTTTTGGCTGTGCTCGAGCCAGATCGGCAGCGTATCTGGCGCGCACCGATTCCATCATTGGATCCGTCTGGATCACCAGGAACGTCAGTTGCTCGCGTGTCAAAAAGGTCGTCTGCGGCAGGCCGTTCTTCGCTTGCCAGATGCCGATCGCTTGGCGGGTCTTTGGGCCTATGTTTCCGTCGATACGGCCAAGCTCGTTGCCCAAGGCTTCGATGCGCAACTGCAGATCGATACGGCCCTGGCGATCGAGACCGATCGCGCTTTCCGTCAACTCGGTGCCCGGGGCCTGCTTCACCTCGTCCGAAACTCCAACCGAGGTGCGAACGGCTGAGCCGGAAATTGCGTTGGCCTCGTCCTCATCGACTGCCGCGACCTGCCGATCTTCGGCCTTCGGTTCGTTCAACTGGTCGATGTTCAGCCGTGCCATCGTGGCGAAGCGGCCGCTCGGAAACTGTTCAAGATAGGCCTCGTAGAACGGAATGGAATTGCGCTTGGAAGCTTCGTCCCACAGACGCTGCTCAACCTCCCAGGAAGGAGGCTCGTTGGTCACCGGGGCAGGAGCCCTCATCGCGCCGGACGCACCAGCGATCGGTTTTGTGGCAGGCGCCGCTTCCGCTTTGGACTGTCCCAGGAAGACCTCGCGTCCCAGTGATGCGTTGTGCCAAGGTCTTTGGCGACCTTGTGTCGTTTCGGTCACCTGGCCGCGCACACGCGTCAGCGCGCTCTGGATTTCAACGCCGGGTTCAGTCAGGTGCCTGGCGAGCGCCGCGGAGTAGGGACTGTTTAGGCCGTTTCCGTCGAAAGCGATGGCCCCGGGGTCGGTTGCATACGCAATCAAGACTCCGCCGGTTCCAACGCCGTCCGATTTTGCTTCAATCGGCGCCAGTCCGGAGCCAAACGAGGCGGAACGGCTCTTCGGCATCGAGGCGGCCAGCGTCCTGGCCAATGGATTGTCGCGGCAGGCATCGAGGATGATGACGCCGATCGCCGGCTCGGCTGGTAACGCCGCCATGAAGTCGTCGATCTGAACGGTGCGGGTCTTGAGATGAGCGGGCGATGTCAGTTCGGTGTCTACCGGAATCAAGAAATTCTTGCCGTCTACCTGCATGCCGTGACCGGCATAGAAAATGACGGCGAGCTCGGCATCGTAGGATTGCTCGGTAAACCGACTGATGAGGCTGTGCATGCCTGCATTGTCTTGATCGAGCCCCTCGATCACCTGGAAGCCGGCATTGCGTAGCGTGGATGCGATGAGGTGCGCATCGTTGGCGGGATTGGGCAAGGCAACGGCATGGGCATATTTACTGTTGCCGATGACCAGTGCCACGCGTTTGGCATCAGACGCGGCAGCCTCGGCTCCAAGCGACGTGATGACAAACAGGACAAACCCGCTCAGAAAGACGGCAAATGCTTTCATGGTCCAGCCCTCCGCCCCGCCAGGGGCACACTATCGATATCTGCGCATGCCAAAATGGCTCCTGGGCGTATGTGATCTCGACCACAGTTTTGGTTCACAAAGGCCCGAAAAAAAGTTGGCTACTTGGCAGCAGGGAACACCAATGGACTAACGGCAAACTCGCACGCCTCGAGAAGCAGGTTCAAAGCGTATTCTGCGTCGAGCTTATGAGAGCCGTGATCGCCTGCTTGTATTTTTCGAACTCGGGCGATGTCTGCCGGACTTCCGTCGTTGTCGTTGTCTGTTGGCTCACTTCAACCATCGCCGGGCTCAGCTTCCGCCCCATTTTCCTTTCGGCCCAGCTCACGACATAGCTGGCGGACTTGCCGGTGAGAAACGGGTTGGCTTGAATGACGGCCGATCCGAGCACGGCACTCAATTGCGCCGAGCCCGGCGACGACAACACTTGATGGGCGCCTTCCATCCCCAGGAAATGACAGAGATAAAGCCGGCCGGCTGTGATCTGGTGGCCGCGCGCCCGAAGATAGGCTTCGCCTTCGCGCGCCAGATTGCTGACCATCTCGCGCGAGATGGTGGCGTCAAAACGCAGAGCGAGCAGGTCGGCGGTTGACAGTGTCCGCGCCAGTTCGGGGCGGTAGGTGTTCATCATCCTGATCCACGTCTTGGTTATGAACTGACCGGCGCCGGTTGCCGAAGAAAGTGGGTTCTTGGCGCGGGCCTTGCCGCCACTTTCGACTTGAACGATACGCTCGGTCAGCGTTTCGACAGCGGAAGCGTCCGTCGCGATTGCCGTAACCGTGCCCAGCGGATCGATCGCCTGCCCATTGCGATAGAGTTCGAAATGCAGGTGCGGCCCAGTCGAAAGACCGGTGGTGCCGATATAGCCAATGATTTCGCCTGCCTTCACCTTCGCGCCGACACCGCCCTTGTCAGCGAATTTCTGCATATGCGCATAGCGCGTCTCGCTGCCGTTTCCGTGCGAGATCTTCACCAGATTGCCGTAACCACTTCCATCACCCTGAAAGACGATTTCGCCGTCGAAGGCGGCGGCTATCGGCGTGCCCAGCGGCGCCGCCCAATCCACGCCCTTGTGGATGCGAACGGTTCCGAGGATTGGGTGCTTGCGTGGGCCGAAAGTGGAGGTCATGACCCCGTTGACCGGCGTGACCATGCCGTTGGCGACTGTCAGCGAGCGAACCTGATCGTCGCCGCTAACGCATGCAAACTGGCCGTCGGTCTGCTGGAACACGAAACAGTCGAGGCTTTTTTCGCTACCCTGGACGCCAACATACAGCACCCGTCCGGCCGTCTCTTCCTTGCCACGCGGCTTTTGCGAATAGATCAGGACCAGACGCTGGTCTTCGCTGGCGAAGGCATCCAGATCCTGTCCTCGCGACAGATACATGATCGCCTCTCCGATCACGCCGGTCGGGACTTTATTGCGTGCTGCTGTCGAGTAGATCGCGTCGAGCAGCCGGTATTGCCTTTTGTGCGTGCCTTGCGCCTGTGCACCCGAGTAGTTGAACAGGTCTTCGCGCACCCAAGGGTCGACACCAGACACAAATGCACCAGCGGCATTGCGGGTCAGCGTGCCGACAAATACGTTCTTGGCGTAGATCGAAACCTGCATGAGGGACATGGTTGTCGTCTCGCGCGTCGGCCTGAAACCGCGCATCGCGACGACATGACCTGGCTCAAGGCTCTCCCGATTGAAAAGCGCCTTCAGGGCTTCGCCTGCCAGCTTGGCATCCTCGGCGGAGAAATGCGCATCGAGCGCAACGCTGTCCAGGCTGCGGTCGTTGAGGATCTTTACGAAAATGTCCTCGGTAGCCTGGTATCGTTGATGTTCACTGACGACATTTGCAACGCTGGTGTTGTTTTCGATCTGGGTTTTCTGGAACGCGGGAAGGGCTGCCTCGCCTGAATCGATTGTTTCGCCCCAACCTGCTTCGGCATCATCCTGCGGCTCCGAAGCAACCGGAGCCTCGTTCGCAACGGGCGGTGGCTGAACATCGTTTTGCAGCTCGTTGGATGGCGCCGGCGCGGTCTGTCGCTGCGCCTGGAAGAATGCGAAATCTTCTTGCGTCGACGGTATCGTTGTCATGAACTTTTCGCTGGCACTAAGCATCACGTCAGACAGAATTTCGATCTGGGGAGAAACGCCGGCCTGATCGAGTTCTGCCGGGCGCGGGATCACCTGGCTTTTTGTCGCGGCGCCGGTGTCGGGCGCAAGGGTGATCCACATCGGGTCGCCTGCGAGATCGATGATGGCAGGCACATAGACGGATGCGTCGGCTGGCACATCGTCGGTTCCCTCGACGGCGTGCAACTCCTCATCCTCGTCGCCAAACGACCAATAATCCGCAGTGAGATAGAAGCCGGCAGCGATCGACAACAGGACAGCGACAGCAAGACCGGCAAGGAGCCTGCGCCAGAGCCTGCGTCTGCGCAGGGCGGCGCGCGCCTGCTTTTTCAACCTGAAGCTTGTGTCGATACTGTGCGTCACGGATTGCTTCCGGTCAGAAAAAAGGTCCACCGCACCTGTTCAAGCGTATCGACTTCGAGAAATCGTGCGGCGATATGGCCGCGCTGCCAGCATTCATCGATGCCGCGTATCGAGAAACGCCGCCGGTCGATGCACATTTCGGTCGACCCGGTCAGGGTCGCATGGCCAAAGACGTCCGTCGCATAGATGTAGATGTAGCGGTTCGAAAGTTCCTCGCGGATGACGTTCACGCACTGATTTGCGCCGATGGTCCACCAGCCATCGGTCTGGTCCGCATTGTCGACCTTCTGGCCGACAGCGAGATTGACGACGTCTAGCGTCTGATTGCAGACGGTGAATTCGGCGCGCGCTTCGTGGGAGGACAGGAGAGCCAGCAACGTCGCGCCCAACATCACCGCAAGTCTGATACGGCCTCTCAGAGCAAGCAGGCCGCGAAGCCGGTCACGCTGATTGTTGGGCGGCACAGCGGTCAGGAAGGAAAAACGCGAGCGGCGGAGGTCCATCGGCGTCCATGCTACCCGCCGAGCCGGAAGTACTTTGCCGTTGCGGAGAACTCAGCTCGGTTGGCGTCGATCTCGTCGAGAATCCTGGGCAGCAGCTGCGCGGCTGGTATCGGCGCGGAGAACGCCGCAGCTTGAATATCCTGTGGACCCGTGATCACCATTATGATCTGCGGCACGACCTTGCCGGCCGCCTTGTCGGCTGCGCCGAGATCGATCGGAATGTTGAAGGTGGCCTTGTCCGCTTGCGCCAGGATACGATCGTCGAGGCTGAATGCCATGCCCCTGTGGTCGATCAGCAGCACGCTGGAAATGAGGCCGCCATGCGTCACCAGCGTGCCGCCGATCGGCGAGCCGCTCGGCACCGTCGTTCGATCGAGAACAAGCTGCGGCTTGTCAGCCGGCATCTGGTCCAGAAAGCGCAGAAAGTTGGTGACTTCGCATTGAGCCGGCTCAATGAGGCGGACGCTGATGTCCGGTTCGACACGGAATCTTGCCTGGAAATCGGACAGCATTCGTTCGAACGGCTGGACCTCGGTGCCCAACCCTTCGATCGCGACGGCGGCTTCGGTTGCCGACGTCAATGTCGCATAGAAACAGTCGCCGCCGTTGAAGTCCCGCACCCAGGAGACCCGTTGCGCAGCGTGGTCGAGGGCATTTTTGGGCGGCAGGTCCGGTTTCGGCACGTTCAAGGCAACAGTGGCTTCGCTCGGCTGTTTGCCTGGCGCCGGCTCGTACCGCTGCCGTTTTGCGTTCGCATCATCCGTCTGGCTTGCCGCGGGTTCGGGCACCCGCCCGGCCGCCTTGGGTTGTGCCGGCTGGCTGGCCGGCTGATCGGGCTTCCGGCTCTCCATCATTTCGGGCTGGACCGCTGGGGGCGAAGCCTTGTCGGCCGGCGGCTTGGGCGCGACCTGGATGCGCGGCGCAACCGGCTCCGGGGTTTCCTCGGCTGGCGAAAGGACTTCGGCGGGCCGTGTCGGCTCCAACTTTTGATCCGCCGCGGCATCTGCCCGATTTTCAGCTGGCGATGGCGCCTCGGCTGCCGCTGGCTCCGCGGTTTCCTCGGATGGCGAGAGGACTTCGGCGGGCCGCGTCGGCTCCAACCTTTGGTCCGCCGCGGCATCTGCCTGACTTTCAGCTGGCGGCTGCGCTTCGGCTGCCGCCGGCTCCGAGATTTCTGCGGATGCCGCCGGCTCCGCGGTGTCCTCGGATGGTGAGAGTACTTCGGCGGGCCGTGCCGGCTCCAACTTTTGATCCGCCGCGGCACCTGCCTGACTTTCAGCTGGCGGCGCAGTGGCTTCTGTTTGTGACTGCTCAGGTGGAACTGCCTTTGCCGGCTCATCGCCCGGCGAATTTGCAGCGCTGTCCGTCGCGGCCGGTTTGGGTGCTTTTGGAGACAAAACCGATGTATCGCCGGCGGTCGGCGTGGAAGGCGTCATCAGGCCGCTGAGATAAACGCCTGCACCCGACGCGACAGCCAATGTCGCCAAGGCAGCGATTGCGATCGATCGGGTCTTGGTGGACTTTGCCGGGACCTTTGGCAAAACCGCCCGAGCAGGACCGGCAACTGGCGAAGGCCTTGGCTCGGACAGAAGCGCCGGCCGGACATGCGGAACGAAGCGCTGCTCACCGGCAGCCGCCGGAGGCTGACTTGCCATCTTGGGACCGGCAAGCTTGGGGCCGGGAAGCTTGGGGCCAGGCGCGGCGGTTCCCCCGGTTCGCGGCGTCCGGTCGCGCGGTGTGATCGACGTTGGCGGCCTCGTCTCCTCGTCCGTGTCGTCACGTGTCGCCCTGGCGATATCGGCCATGCTGATCGGCCGGTCTTGTGGATCCGGCTGCAGCATGGCCTCGACAATTCCACGAAAATCGGCGTCGATGTCGGAGAGGTCCGGAACGGTTCGGCGTTTTTCCACGATCTCGTACTGGGAGCCGCCCATGTCGATCGGTTTCCCGCGCAGAGCAGCAGCCAGCACCAGGCCCAGGCTGTAGATGTCGGATTGCTCGCTGACATCGCCGCTGTACAGCCCGAGTTGCTCTGGAGAAACATAGTTGTACTTTCCCGCGAACTTTCCGCCGATCAGCGTCTCGCCGCCGATGGTCGCCGACCGCGCGATGCCAAAATCGATGATCTTTGCGCGGTCGACCCGGCCTCCCGGCAGGATGATGTTGTCCGGGGAGAGGTCGCGGTGTATTGCTCCCGCCTGGTGCACGGCGCTCAAGCCGGAAGCCAGACGATGGCAGAGCTTGCGCACGTCTTCCGTCGGCATCGGGCCACGTCGCATGATATCGAACAGCGATTGGCCGTCGACGAATTCCATGGCGAGGTAGGGGCGTCCGATACCGGGGTCGATCGTGAAGACGTGATATCGCACGACTGCGTCGTGCGACAAATGATTGAGGATCGACGCTTCCTTGCGGAACAGCGACAGGATCGTCTGATCACGGGCGAACTCGGGCAATACAATCTTGATCGCGACATGGTCGCCGGTCTGGATGTTGTGGCCACGGTAGACTTCGCCCATGCCACCGAATGCGATCCGCTCGTCCAGTTCATAGATGCCGCTGAGTTGCGTGCCTACGGCTGTGGTGGCCACGTCAGGCGATATCCGCGTCTTGTCGTCGGCGCTCATCAGCCTCAACCTTCCGCTCTGGAAGGACCGGGATAGGCCCCATTGCGCCCGTCTCCGATCTTCACGAGCACGATCGTGACATTGTCCGTTCCCCCGCGCGCCAACACCATTTGCAGCAGGTTTTCGCATGCCGCCTGAGGTGTCGCCGACACCGCCGCCGCCTCGATCTCGGCGTCTGTGACATGCGCTGTCAGCCCGTCGGTGCTCAGCACAAATATGTCGCCGGGCATGATTTCGCCTTGCTGGAAATCGATGACGATCTCGTCGCTGACGCCGACCGCATGCGTGATCACGTTGCGGCGCGGCCAGGCGAGCGCTTCGGCCGCGCTGATCATGCCCTTGTCGAGAAGTTCCTGGACTTCGGTATGGTCCTTCGAAATCTGCGAGATCGAGCCGTTGCGGATCAGGTAGACGCGACTGTCGCCTGCCCACAGGCAGGCAAACCGCCCATCCATCGCCAGCAGGGCGGCGACGGTGGAGCCAATGGTTACGCCGCGGGATTGCGATATCCTGCGGATTTCGGCGTTGGCCCGGCTCAGCCGGTCCTCGAAGCGCGCGCGTAGATCCGGTGCAGAGCTTGCAATGCCGATCGTTGCCAGATGATCGACAATGCTGGCCGAAGCGACTTCCCCGGCATCATGTCCACCCATTCCATCGGCCACCACCCACAGGCCGGTTTCCGGCTCGACCAGATAGCTGTCTTCGTTGAGCTCACGGACACAGCCTCTGTGGCTAACGCCGAAGCTTTCAAAGGGAAGGGCGACATTGTTCACTTTGCCACCAAGCGCTTCTCAAGCGTCCTCTGCGGCGCACCGTCAGGCGCTCGCTCGCGCCAGTTTGCCACAGGCTCGAACGTTAGAGTATCGAAATCAACGTCCGCCCATCTGTTGCCGATGGACAGCCGCACCGTATTGGAAAATTCAAAAATCATCTCAAAACGCCTTTGGACAGCTGAACCCGGAAAGCGCTGGAAGGAAGAGAGGGTTTTGGTCCGAACTGGTCTGGACCGTATAGGCGACATCGCGTCCGCCAATCACGAAGCGGGCTTGCGTGTTGCCGCCGGTGCTGGTGATATCGGCCTTGTCCAGCAGGCGCTTCAGTGCCCACGGACCGTCGAACTTGATCGCGGATTCACGGCCCGGCATCTCCGGCATGAGGCTCAGGCTCGCGGACGCGGAAGCCATGCCGCTCGGCCAGGTCACCGTGCTTGGCGCGTTGCCGGCCTGGTTGCTTTGGACGATCTGGCCATCGACGTCGAGTACCGCCGTATCGGCATCGCCATGCAGTGAAAACGGCGTAAAGGTGACACTGACCGACGGCACCGAACTACCTGAAGGAAAGAAGGCGTTGCGGATTTCCGCCGCCAGCTGGAAGTTTTTCAAGGTCGACTTCGACAGGTCGCGCCCGAAACGCGCATCCTGCTTCCAGTTCCAGTCCTGGCCGGTCATGTCGATCAGCGATGCCAGATTCTGTGCGAAGAACCGGTCCATCAGTCCGCCTGGAGCGAACAGTTTCGCGAAATCCGCCATCGCAATATCCTCCGGGCCATCGCTGGCGAAGGGATAACGGCCCTCGACCATCTCCTCGCAGGCGCGCGTGACCCTCTCATCGAGCATCTGGTTCAAATTCGTCAGCGAGGTTTCTGCAACGTTGCCGTCAAGCTCGTCGGCGGTCGCAGTAACCATTCGGGCGAGTTGCTTGGGCAGCCGCGAGACATTGGCGCGAAGGGTGGATATCTGCAGCTGCAGATTCATGTTGGCGCGTTCCGTTTGCGAAGGGACATCGGCCGCCAATTGCAGGCTTTGATGGATGTCGCGGAAATTCTGGGTCAGTGCATCGATTGGGCGGCGTCCGGCGGGACCGTTCACCAAAGCCTGAAATGATCTGAATTGCGCTTCGATGTTCGCCCCGGGGTTCTGGTTTTGCCCGCCGGCGGACCCTGTGCCGGCCCGGCTTTGCGATTTGCCGCCGGCGATTTGAATGCCGATGCGGGCCAATCCGCTGGCGATGTCTGCAGCGTTTTGCGGCTGGTTTTGAAGCATGCCGGCTTCGGCCCCGGAGCCTGACTCTTCGCCGGAACCAGCGTCTCGCGTCAGCGCTGTTTCGTCGGCTATCGCCGTAAACAGCTGGTCGATTGGCGAGCTTGGTGACGCGGCGGCGGACAGCGCGATATAGTGCGGCTTGTCCTTCAGCATTGCCTTGAACTTCAGTCTGTCGAGAACGCCGTTCCACGCCGCGGCGAACTCCCTGCCATAGCGCTCGACAAGTTCGGGACCGAGTTTTGGCAACTCCTGGTCGATGCCACCTTGCTCGGCGCCGCCGCCGAGAACCCACTGGTCATCGACAAGCATCTGCGCAATGCGAGAGAGTTGCCCGAGATAGAAGTTGTTGAAGCCGCTATAGGTGTAGATACCGGGAACGCGAAGGCCTGACAGATCGCCGCCATCGACACGTTCGAACAACAGCTGCGCTTCCGGGCCGCCTTTGACGGAGACGGAAAAATCATCCAGCGCTGCGGCGTATACCGCCGACTGCACCAGGGCAGAGGCACGATCGGCAAGGCTCATGCGTCCGAGCGAGCGTTGAGCGGCTTCGACCAGTGGCTGGTTGAGTTCGAAGACCGGATCATAGGCGTCGTCCAGCGCAAGCATGGCCCGCAGATGCTTTTCGAGTTGCGCCCGTCCCTCGCGGTTGTTTTCACCCGGATACCGGTTCTGCTCCCAGTCCTGCCGCATCCAGGACACGATCAACTCGTCATCGACCTTGGGCGCCTTGCCGCCAAGCATCATGTAGATCTTCAGCGGTTCGTAGAGCGCGGTGGGATCAGCCATCCTGGCCTGGATCGTCCGTTCGGCTTGAAGCAGCAGGCGCGAGCGGAACATGCGCTCCAGCGCCTGCCGGTAAGCTGTCATCGATGCCGAAAGAAGTCTTTCCCGCTGGCTGAGGCCGAACGTCTCCTGGATCGGGGTCGGCAAGTCACTGGTGTCGAACCCGGCCGGCAGTTCACGCAACTGGTCGAGCGGGCCGATGACGTTTTCAAGGTCGACGTCGGCGACCGTCGTGCTTTTGAGGAGCGGGTCTGCCGTCTCGCGATACTGACTTGCAGCTTGCGTGGTGGAAGCGATCAGCGACCTGTTGGCCGTAAAGCTCAGGGCCAGGGTGCCCAGAGCCGCGGCAGCCATCAATGCTATTGCGCCAAGGCCGCCATACCTGGCGAACGCTGCACGCCTTTCAGCCGATTTGTCGTATGAAACCCAGCCGGATTCCGCGAAAATGACGCCGGTCAGAAGATCATGCAAGAAGAAGCTTTTGCCGGTGCCGGAAAGATGGGCGCGAGAAGCGCTGCCGAAACTGCGACCGATTGCGCCCAGCACCTGGTCGATCGGCGTGCCCTCCTGCGTGCCTGACGAAAAATAGAGTCCACGCAGGCTGACATTCACCTGGCTGCGGGCCGGATCGAACAGGCTGGCGACGAAACTGGCAATACGGCTTTTCAGTGCGTCAAATTGAGCTGGAAAGCCAAAGATGGCTATGCGCGCGACCGGATCGGCCTCTTCCTGCAGGCGGTCGGCCATCTCCTCCGCCAGGCGCTTTGCCAATGCGTCGAATTCGGCCGCTGCCTCACCGGCCATGTTCTTGCTGCGATCGGCGGTCTGGAATGTCGCGCCCCACACTTTGCGGCGGCGCTGCTCATCAAAATCGCCAAAATAATCCATGAAACCGGAGACAAGGTCGGCCTTGGTGAAGAGCAGGTACACCGGGAACTGGATTTTCAGTGTTTCGTGAATTTCGCGCAGACGGCTGCGTATTTCGACGACATGGACGTCAAGCTGCCGATCATCGAGGCTGATGAGATCGGCAAGGCTGATGGCCAGGATAACCCCGTTTATCGGTTGCCTTGTGCGGTATCCCTTCAGCAGCGACAAGAAGGCGAGCCAGCTCTTCTTGTCGCTCTGCGCATTGGAATCCTGCGTGGTGTAGCGTCCGGCGGTGTCGATCAGCACCGCCTGATCGGTGAACCACCAGTCGCAGGACCGTGTGCCGCCGACGCCGGCCACCGGCTGGGCGTTCCCGGAACCAGCAAGCGGAAAATTCAGGCCCGAATTGACCAACGCCGTTGTCTTGCCGGCACCGGGCGGGCCGATGACGACGTACCAGGGAACCTCGTAGAGGAAATTGCGCTTGCCGCTCGACCGCTTGAGCGCAGCGATGGCTTCATTCATACGAGCCTCGAGCACCTGCGAGTCGTCATCCCTGTCGTCATTGCGGGCGACGATCGTCTCGAGCGCCTTTTGCGCCTTTCGCTTTTGCCAGAAACGCACTCCATAAAACAGCGTCGCGATCGCAACGATCACGCCGATGATCGTCACGCGCAGCCAGACGGGTGCCAGCGGACGAGTGTCGGCAAAGCGGATCAATGGTCCGGCAAACCAGACGGCTGCCGCGAAACCGGCCAGCGCGATCGCGCTGAATATCCGCAGCAGCCAGCGCGTCATGGGCGCGTCCAAATGGCCGTGCTCACAGTGTTTCCTCCTTGGGGATCATCAAATCGACACGGCGATTCTGGGCGCGGCCCTCCGGCGTCGCATTGTCGGCGATCGGTTCGTCTTCACCCTTGCCGTCGACGGTGATCCGGGAAGGCTTGCTGAACCGTGGCGCCATGACAGCTGCGACGGCCTTCGCCCGGGCGATGGAAAGGTCGAAGTTGGATTTGAACGGGCTCGATTTCCGCGGCTTCACATTGTCCGTGTGGCCGACGATCATGATCGGTCCAGGCTCCGGTTCCAGTGCGGCGGCAATGTCCGCGGCGATTGCTGCAAACTCCGGTTTTATCTCCGCCCTGCCGGACGGGAACAGCAGGACATTGTTGATCTCCACGATGATGAACCTGCCCTGCGTGCCGACGCTCAGCCCGCCGCGCGCGATGGTCTTGGCCAGTGCCGCATGGATGCGATCGATCTGGGAACGGGTAGGGGCGACAGGCGGAGCGACCTTCACCGGCGCAGCCGACGGCACCACGGTGGCGCGTTCGATGGCGATCGGCGTCGACGGATCGAGCGCCAGCAACCTGCCGGCAAGGGCATCGCCCTCGCTGGTGATGAAGACCCGCAACGCGAAGAATGCCGCCGTCAGCAGCGCCGACGCAGCCGCCGCAATCACCCAGAGCGGCAACCGGGCCGACGACTGTGGGCTGGACACCGCCAGGCTTTGCCAGTGGGGCGAGATGTCGTCGTCGGCGCGCGCCCTGAAGTAACGAAGCGTCTCGTAGACGTCGCGTCGAACGCGTTCGAGATTGTTGTCGTCGCGCGCAAGGCCTCGATACTGGCCTTCGAACCCCAGCGACAGGCAGGCATGCATCAGTTCAAGCAAATCGTAGTGAGCCTCCGGCGCGGCCAATATCTTGTTCAGCGCTTGGTAGAAGCCCGAGCCGGTGGGCGCGACGTGGAAGAACTGTGACAGCATGCTGTGCTGCGCCCAGGCGTCTGTCTTGGGCCAAGGCAGGTTGCCGATGAGGTCGTCAGCGGTTTCGCAGAGAGCAAATTTTGCGATCCGTGCATCTTCTTCGGGAACACCGGCTTTCTCCATCGTCCGGTCGAATTTTTCGATCGCCTCGGCGACATGTTCCGCCAGTTGCTCCGCCTGTCTTTCGACAGCCATAAGCCTGAGCTGGCCAAACAGCATCAGCAAAGGCGCGGCCGCGGCGAGGATCTGATTTGCTGCGGAATATTTGACGCTGTCCGTGGCATGCAGCAGGATGTCCTGCTGAATGCCCGGCGCCGCCGCAAAGGAGCCGGTTGCCGCCGCTGCGCCGGGGTCTGCACCCTGATAAAGCACGGTTCCGGATGTCCAGCCCGGCGGTGCATGCCGAGCGACCGGATCGAAAACCGTTGAATCCTTGACCGGCGAGGGACCGGGGCGCCCGGCGTCGGGAACGGCCGCCTGAGGATCGGGCGCTGATTTCTCAGCGCGGCGCGGTGCGCGAATAACTGTCTTGCCCGCTGGGCCGAAAGGATCGTCCTTCGAGCTCATCGCCAAACGTCCATCCACGCGCGGGTGCCGCGTGTGCGCCATAACCGGGCAAAACGGTCCCCGGTCAAGCGCAGGGACTGCAGGCGCAGGAACTGCAGGCGCTGCTGACGAGGGCAGTGTCTGGAGAAAGGTCGGCTATATCTTTCTATCCCGCCGTAACATGACATGTGCCGCAGACCCCAGGTCAATCAGCCTTACCCGCTGGCGAACTGTCGTAAGTGATCGTAAGCTTAGAAATGGTCGATTGGAACCAGATGCAGCGCTGCGAAAGAATTTTTCTTCGCCAACGACAGCGCCACATCTTTGGGCTCGCCAAGGACGCTCTGATACATTCCACCAGCAGACCGATCCGATTTCCGGGGCATCTGCCAGGTTCAGTCCTCCCGGTCTACTTTTGCTTGTCGGCTTTGGCATAGGCTTCGCTGAAATAGGCCAGGAATATGTCCAGCATTCCGTTTTCGTGTGCTTCCTCCATGGTCCGCCATTTGGCGACGAAGGCATCCCAAGCCAGGCCCTTCTTCGATGTGAATGACGTCGGTGGGAGTTTTTTGCTGATCGCCTCAGGCGACAACTCGTCAAGCAGCCGAGAGAGCGCAGCTTGCATGGCTGCATAGGTGGCGAACTCGTGCGTCTTGAGATCGCGAAATGCGTCTTCGATACTGTGCCTGGCATCAAGATAGCCGGCTCTGCGCCGCGCAAACATGATTTCGAGGATGTCATCGGTTCCCGGGACGAATTTTAGGGGATTGTTATCGGCAGCACTGATCATCGTCCGTTGTGTGCTCTTGGCCAGTATTTTCGCCGCCGCACGTGCCTTCAGCAGCTGGGCCAGCTCCTCGACAACGGTCCGAAGCACCGCGCCGATTTCGGCAGCCGCTTCATGCGGATCACGCGATTGAAGCAATTCCGGCGCGATGCCGGCTGCGATCGCGATGTCCCGCAGCACCTCGTCTCTCGTCGAAGCGAGCGGCGCGGGCGGCGAAGGCGTCGACACCGGTGCTCTCTGCCCGGGCCGTTGCTCCACCGGATCGAAGAAAGGCTGGTCTCCGAAATCCTGCGGCCGGCCGGTTGCGACAGGCATTTGCCGCTGCGTCGAACCGTGGCTGCTTTGAGGATGCCCTGTCGCGGCGCGCTCGTCATCAATCGAAACCAGGACGACATAGCGACCGATCAGCAACCGGTCGCCTTGACCAAGCCGGTGAGGGCCGGCCATGCGCTGGGTCGATCCGTTGATGAATGTGCCGTTGCGCGAGATGTCGTGCAGCCAGAACGCGCCTGCCTGGTAACGCACTTCGCAGTGTCTGGCGGAGATGAACTTGTCGGGATCGGGCAAGGTCCAGTCACAGGCCTCGCGGCCGATTTCAAAGCTGCGATCACGAGCGGAGTAGCCGGTCGACATACCGGCGGGCAGCGAGACGACATTGTTGATCTGCAGCCTGATGAACATTCAAAATCGCCGTCGATCCTGTCGGGAAACTCACCCAGGACACCCCATTATACCAGCAATTTCTGAGCGCGGCGGCACAGAAGCGTTCAAGTCGATGAATCTGAACGCGACGAGGCTGCAGTCACCAAGGGTCCCCTTTGGTCGGTGCAAGACATGTGCTAGGCTCAGGCGGAAACGAGCGGCGGGAGGGGGCACGACCCATGCCGAACGAACGTGCCACGGTTGTGCAGACGCCGGTTGGCGCTGAGCTGTTGACCTTCACGCATCTTGTCGGGCGCGATGAGATCAGTCGTTGTTTGGCCTATACGGTCGGGTTCGTAAGCAACAGCCCTGATATCGATCCGCTGAAGATGCTGGGTGGTGCGGTTTCGATCGAAGGTGAATCCGATCCCAAACGCTGGTTCAGCGGCCTTGTCTCCGAGTTTCGGCTGACCCGGATCGAGGACCGCCTGGCCTACTACGAAGCCGTCATCAGGCCATGGCTCTGGTTTCTCGGCAACACCACCGACTGCCGCATTTTCCAGAACATGAGCGTCATCGAAATCGTCGAGGAGGTTTTCTCGAAATACAGCACGGCAAAATTCGAGAAGCGCCTGCAAGGCACTTATCCGCCGCGTGAGTATTGCGTCCAGTATGACGAGAGCGATCTCGATTTCGTGCAGCGGCTGCTCGAGCACGAAGGCATCCTGTATTTCTTCGAGCACGACGAGGGCAAGCACACGCTTGTGCTGGCCGATGCCATGAACAAGCTCAAGCCGGCGCCGGGCTATGAAAAGGTGCCCTATCACTTTGAAGGGCAGGGCTCCCGGCGCGATGTCGAATACATCACCGAATGGATTCCAGGCAGCTCGGTGCGGCCGGGCGCCTATGTCCATACCGACTATGATTTCGAGAAGCCGGGCGCCGACCTGATGGCCAAATCCGCCCAGCCGTTCAGTCACAAGCTGGCCGCGGGCGAGAATTACCGCCAGCCCGGCGCGCATCTCGACGTTGGCCGCGGCGACAGCCTGGCCGCGATACGGCGCGAGGAAATCCAGGCCGTGCACCAGCGCATTGCTGCAGTCGGTACCGTGCGCGGCCTGTATTCCGGCTGCACGTTCAAGCTGGACGGCTTCCCGAGGGAAGACCAGAACCAGGAATATCTGGTGGTCAGCGCCGAATACAGGCTGTTCGATCCCGGCTACAGAGCCTTTGCCGACGTTGAAAGCGAGAACTTCAAGGTGATCCTCGGCGTGGCGCCGACCGCCTTGGCCTATCGCCCGCCGCGGGTCACGACACGGCCGATCATGCGCGGCCCGCAGACGGCGACGGTGGTCGGCCCGTCCGGCGAGGAAATATTCACCGACAAATATGCCCGGGTGAAGGTGCAGTTCCACTGGGATCGTCTCGGCAAGAAGGACCAGAACAGCTCCTGCTTCGTGCGCGTGTCGCAGACCTGGGCCGGCAGCGGCTGGGGTTTTATTCAGATCCCGCGCATCGGCCAGGAGGTGATCGTCGACTTCATCGAAGGCGACCCCGATCTGCCGATCATCACCGGCCGCGTCTACAACGCCTCGCAGATGCCGCCCTACGGGCTGCCGGGCAGCGCCACGCAATCCGGTTGGAAATCCGACTCCTCGAAAGGCGGCGGCGGTTACAACGAGCTGATGTTCGAGGACAAGGCCGGCTCCGAACTGGTCAATTTCCAGGCTCAGAAGGACCACAACCTTCTGATCAAGAACGACCGCACCAAGCTGGTGCAGCACGACCAGTCCGACCGCATCGACCACGACGCCAAGCACTCCGTCGGCCACAACCTCGACGAGGACGTCGGCAACAACAAGACGGTCAAGGTTGGCGTCGACCAGACGACGGATATCGGCAACAACGATACCGAGACGGTGGGGGTGAACAGGTCGCTGACGGTGGGGTCGAACGAGACGATCAATATTGGGTCGAATTCGACGGAGACGATCGGCGCCAACCACACGCAGACTGTGGCGCTGATCCAGACCATCACGGTTGGCGCCGCGCGCATCGACAGCGTCGGCGCCGCCGAGACCAGGACTGTGGGTGCGGTGCAGACCAACACCATCGGCGCGTCACGCTCGGTGACTGTCGGCATCGGTCAAAGCCACGATATCGGCGCGTCGGACAGTTGGAAAGTCGGAGCCAGCCAAAGCATACAGATCGGCTCCGATCAGGGCGTCAAGATCGGCGGTGCCCAGAACACGCAGATCAGTAAGACGCATATCATCAAGGTCGGCGAGGACGCTTCGACTCAGGTCAATGGGGCGCACGAGCTCAAGATCGGTAAAAAGAGCCTCACCCAGGTCGGCGAGGACGCGGGCATCGTGGTCGGCAAGAACCTGACCATCGAGGCCAAGGAGTCCGTCACGATCAAAACCGGGAGCGCCGAGATCGTTATGAAAAAGGACGGAACGATTACCATCAAGGGTAAGGATATCACTGTTAAGGGTTCGGGAAAGATAAACGTCAATGCTTCGAGCGACATCATCATGAAAGGCTCGGAGATAAAGCAGAACTGAGGACGCGCCCATGAACGACATCGACGAACGGATCAATGGAGTGGTGATTGGTCTGCTGCTTGGGTTCGACCAAGGCATACCGCTCGTGGTATTTCCCGGCAATCCAGTAGAAGCAGCCTTGCCGGCAAATAGTCTGACCGAACTGTCGTCTGACATGATCGGGATGGAAGTGGCGCTGTTGTTCGAAAACGCCAATCCGCGTAAGCCGCTAATCGTTGGGCGAATTGTCGATCCCGCAAAACGACAGGCAAACAGCCGCCGGAGCGACAGTCATGTGGTGCGCGACGGTGAAACGGTGAAGATCAGTTCGAGCGAGCGGCTTGAGCTGAGGTGCGGCAAGTCGGTCATCATTATGGAAAAGGATGGCCATCTCACCATACGGGGCACCAATCTGGTCAGCCACGCCAGCGCCTCCAACCGCATCCGTGGCGGCTCGGTGAATCTGAACTGATGCCAAGGCCGCCTATTCTCGAACACATTGTACGTCAGCACGCGGAAATGGCGGCTTTCCTCTGGACAGTCTACGACCACCATCTACTCCATCCCGGCGAAAACCCCGAGGTCGACGAGGAGCGCGTGGAGCGGCTCATAGAGCGACTGGAGGCACATTTGCTTGGGCTGCGTATTGCGGGTGTCGACGGCAAGCGTATCGCAAAGGAGCGTTTCGATGAGTTTTCCGAAGCAGGGGAACTTTTTGTGATCCGGATGCTGGAAGCGACTAGTCCTCTTCCTCTCAAGCAGTTGAACCTCGAACAAGTGCGCAAATACCTGACTGCCAAGTTGCCAGTGGGTGGTATCTGAAGAACGTTTGTGCGGCCTTCCCTCTGCCACTTACGACAAAGTGTAGGTAACCTCGACCCAATCGTCTCCATCCAGCTTGTAGATTTGATGCGGGGCGAACGCCACCAGCAATCCGGCATAGCTCGAGACGTTTATGAAACTTTCGTCGACGCTAGGCAGCGACGGTTCGAACGGCTCCATCACGCCGGTCCACCGGAAAAGTGTGCCGTCGAAGTACACAAGGTTCCCTTGTTCTGTTCTTTTGATGTCCCAGAACGACTTCTTCTTGCCGAATGCGAATACGTCGCTGAATTCCTGGAAATCGGGTGTCGAGACAATCCGTCCATTGGTTGTGAAAATCTCGATGGATCTGCCTGCCTCCAGCATCTCGACGACAGTTCCAGGATGATCAAAGTCCGCTTGGCTCCACGAACCGTCGTATGCCCAAACCACAGCTTTATCCGGAACCTTCGCCGCCAAGATCGCGCGCGCGAGACGTCGGCCATCGCCGGCTTGGCTCGCAGCATCAATCTCTGCTGTACTCTTGAATCGCTTCGTCTCCGTTCCGCCAAAATATAGTCGGCCTTTGTGTTCGACGGCGCAGAAGTAGACCAGGTTCGTTGACCCATCATCGCTGCCTTTCGGGCCCGCGAGAAACCTCCAGCCCTCCGACGGCGTCCGCATGTAGACTTGCCCCCCATAGCCGAGCGCCAATAGTCGATTGCCGATCTGCAGTATTTTTGTCATGCGGCCGAACTTCATCGCACCTTTGGAGGCGAATCCAGCTCCGGGTATCTGCTCACGTTGACTGACGGCTTCGGAAAAATATGCCACCTCCCCCTCTCCAGTCAGTCCAACGGCTTGGGCCTTGAAGGGCGGTTGCAAGGCTGTGAAAGAGATCAGGTCCGCAACCTCCTCCCGACGCCGAAGCACAACTGAATCATCGGCAACGCGGCCGGAGGCGACGAGCCGGTCATCGTCTTCTCCCGGCGTCGCTTTGAACAGGATGTAAAGGGTCCTGTCCACGCTCACGACACCTCCTGTTATCTCTGGTTTTCGCCTCATTGGTTGTTCAATACTCCCTTGGCATCGATCTTATGCGGGCAAATGCTGCCTGTTCAGCACGCCCTTGGCGGCGGAACTCATATTGCTGGAACTCTTCTCCGCACGAGCATACTTGTCCTTGATTGCCTCTGTTTGCTCGGTCACCTTTTCAGATGCCACTTCGAAGCAGTCGGCGGACACAGGATCATCGACCAGCTCAGCAAGAGCATCCAAACATTGGTTTCTTATTTTATCTACCTTCTCGACGCCGCGTGGGTTGGCTCTTGTTGCGACTTGCTCGCCGAGTTCGGTCAAAGCATTGTCCAGGTGATGGTGCACAGTAACGTCCTCGCCGGTCGGCGGTCGAGCGGCCGAGTGGTTCACGCGCGGGATGCAGATGCAAATGCCTTGGTCCCGGCTGGGAAACGGTGGGTTCCCCATTCGATCCTCACTATTGACGCGAAAACAGCGGTCTGGGACGATATGGTGAGCTTGGTACGCTACACCATTTGTCCCCGGCTTAGCCAATGGATCAGTAGGGTCCTTTTTTTGGTTACACTTGTCGTGGATGTCCTCGAAGCTGCCGACCATGCAGTCTGCATCGCCAGGAATTCCGAATGCCGGCTTTCCGACGATCACCATTGGAGGCGTATCGCCGGGATCGGTTCCGTGATTGCTGGTGGCCATGTCGCCGAGTCGAACGACGCCCTTGCTCTCGACCTTGACGTCCGACGACCAGCCGTGAGCGTAAACCTTGCCCGTATTTGTTGAAGTGATCAGCCCTTTTTTTGCCGCCGCCCCAGCCTCATCGCCACTACATTTCTTGTAGTAGCTGCTATTTTCTTGGCTGATAGGCTTGTTGCCGATCTTCACGGTTCCGCTACCTGACGTCAGATCGGAGTCGAAGCCGAAATCAGGGTACGGGACGGGTACGCCTGGCGGGGTTGCCGGATTCTCGGGCGGGGTGAAACATGTGTCGGGAAAGTCTGCAATGACCTTGCATCCTTGCGCCTCTGCCGAGATTTCTCGCCCGTTTGCGAAGACAGTCATCTTGCCTCCACCACGGCCGCGCCGCATGCGCCGTCATCGCCCGAGGCTTCGATCAGGATCGGTCCCGATGGCGCGTAGCCACGTTGTATCGCCGACAGCGCCCAGCCCAGCATGACCGGTACAGCGGCCGCCCCGATATTCCCCAAGCTCGCGCCCAACGCCCATATTGGCCGCACCTCCGAGTGCTCGCGCTGAGTTCGCAGCATGGCGAGGGCGGACTGCTGGAACCAATACGCTTCGCCGACGAGATCTCCAATCTTGAGAGTGATATCTGAATGGAGGCGCCCTGAACCGGCAAATGCTTCCTTGTAGGCCGTTGCCATCGCTTCCCCTCGGAAAGGAATATCCATCTCGTTGTAAATATGAGCTTTCTCCCGTGCCAGACCGAGCCCCGTGAGGTGCATGGTGCCGCCCCTGCGCGCGCAGAGAATCGCAGCAGCGGCCTCTCCCGGAATGAATCCGTTCGAGTTCCGGGGTGTGAGCAACCGCTGCCGGGCGAGATAATGGTTGATAGTTTGGGAGGTCAGATAGCTGTCCACCGCGACAATTATCACAAAAGGAGCCGCATTGGAGGCGAGCAGGCGACGGGCCGCGTCTAAGGCAACGTGGCCTGATGGGCGGCCATAGGCGACGACGCGGGAGGCAATGGGACCGGCGAATTCTGTGATTTGCTCGATGTGAGTAAGCAGGTGTCGGCTGTCAGGCGCCGGACGCCCGGGGCGATCCTCCTCAGCCAGGCAAAGAACGAGGGCCGTGCTGCCCCGGGCCTCGGGCATCGCTTCGAACGCTTCGACAATGGCTGCGGCGGCCATATGGGCAAGGCGCTTTGCGCCCATCCAGTTGCGCGGCAGCGGGACGGGCGCACCGATCAGCCACTCGCCGGCGGCGCCAAGAAAGCGCGTCTCCTGGAAACCGTCAAGACGGGCGCGCATCGCGGCGCAGCTCGAGGGCGTGTCTAGGCCGACTGCCGTTACCATGCCCGCCGAGACGATGTCGAGGTCAGCGTTCATGCGGCTTCGTCCTCTTCATAGCGAAGCGGAGTGTTGAACTTGCGGATGTAACGTTTGCGCTTGGCATAGGCGCGCAGCATGCCGCGTGTCGGCGGACCGATCCAGCATTCCGAAAAATCGAGGATTGTGCGCTGGAGGCGCCGCTGCACCCGCCAGACCAGCGAAAGCCGTCGCTTCTCCGGATCGAACAACACCGTATCTGGCAGAAGCTCGCCCTCGAACGCTTTTTCGCGAGCTTTGAACAGCGTCAGCGGCAGCGCTGTGTTGGGCAGGCGGAAGCTTTCTTTTCCAGCCACCGTCAGGTTGATCAACTGCACGTCCTCTCCGCCCCTTGGATGGTCGATCTGCTGGTCCGGCGGCGCCATCTGGAAATAGCGTTCATCGAAATCCGGCGGCAGGAACGGAAAAATATTGTCGATCCAGTTCTGGTCATAGGTGCCGCCATATTCGATGCGTCCCGGCCAGCCACGCCCCGTCGGCCCGAAACTCATCGGCTTGTAGTCGCCGAACGGAGAGCGGATTTCTTCGCCGACAGCTTGCGTATTCGGCAGCCGCAGGCCGGGAATGAGGCGCTGGTTCTTGGTCCGCGACCAGCCGGTTCCGACCGGGTTGTATTTGTAGCTGGCGGGGAGCTTGTCCTCCGGGTCCAGCCTGTCGACGCCACCCCAGGCAACGTCATAGGAGATGGGTAATTTCAGGAAGGGCTGCGGCGACGTGGCGGTAAAGACCGGGCCGATGGAGCGCCATTCGCGGTGGCCGACGACCTCGAACAGTTTTGACCAGTTGCCTACTTTGATACCGACCGGCACACGCTCGGCCGGTCTGCCGTTTGGTGCGTATGCACAGCCATTGGCGACAACGTCGCAGCGCGGCTTGCGGAAGGCGAAATCGGTTTCCCACAGCGTGGCCGAATAGCCGGGCTCGCCCGTCTGGGTGTCGGCAAAGACGAGTGGCACCTGCTCGGCAGATTTGCGCACCGGTCCGCCGGGTGTCGTGGGAAAGTCGAATGTACCTTTTACCACCACGACGATCCACTCATGGCCGGCCTTGTCCGTGCCCATGGTGAATTGGTGCGGATAGCCCATCTGGTTCCAGATCTGCATCAGCTGGTCTCCCAGCTGGCCACAAAGATCTGCTCCAGCGTCGCTTGCGGCGACGGCGGATCAACATCGAAAATGTCGGAGTGCGCAGTCCACATCACCATGTCGCTGATGATCTCTTCGCCCGCCTCGACAGGCGGCACCGGCAGTGTGGCCAAAGCGGCATCCAGTTCGTCGGGCGTCAGCTCGCCCCTCTGGGCGGCGAAGGCAGCCTCTTCAATCCCGGCAAACCACGCATCGGCGCGAGCCAGTTGAATGGAAGCGTCAGCAAGCTGAACGACGACGCTCAAAGGGAACAGCCTGCCGACCCTGTCGGCGCTTTGCAGAATAATGCCTGCCGATGCGCCGAAAGAAGCCGGACCGGCTAAAAAGCGCAGCGCGGTGGTGCGCGGCCAGGTTTCCGAGCCGATCAGCGGCACGATGTGCTGCGCCAGCCAGCGGTCCCATATGCGCACAAAATCTCCCGGCAGCCGCCGCGTGACGAAATCGCCGGTGGCAGGCATTTTGCCGTAAAAGCCGGGCCGGATCATATCTGCGGCGGACATGAGAATTTCTTGAACATCTGCAAATTGTAGGGGTTCTCGACGCTTGCCGCCTTGAGCTCGAAATCGGCGTACATGCCTTGCGTGCCCAGTCGCAGGCTGTAGACGTCGGACAGCGAAGTGCCGGTGAAGCGGCCGCTGCGCAGCAGCCTCAGCCACGCCCAGCTGCCGGTTTCGTTCAACATGACTTCGGGCGAGCCGTCGATCGGCTGGAAGGCGAGCGAGATGACGCCGGTGCCGTCCTTGCCGGGCCAGGTCATCGGTTGCGGCCGCGTCGCGTTGTTGTAATAGACGAGGTTCTGGCCATCGAGATTGAGCGTCACGCGCGTCACATTGGGCGACAGGTCCGTCGGTTGCAGCGTAAAACTCATCACCGGGCCGGTACCGCCTGGAAACAGATCGTCGCGGATCCGCCTGGCCTGCTCGAACGCCGCCAGAGCCGCCGCATCGAGGCCGAAATCGGCGCGCCATTTCCATGGCTGGCTGGCGGTGTCGACATAGCTGATCAAATGGTCGTTGATGAAGCTGTCGATCATCCCGGCCGGCCCGAACAGGCGAGCGAAATCGCGGACATTGACGTCGACCGCGCTTTCGGGGCTGAACGGATAGCGGTCGTTCAGCGCCGCCTGGCAGAACGGCAGGATGTCGGCGCGCCAGATGGCGTTGAGTTCCGAGGTGACCGCCTTCTGTGTCAGGCCGCTGGTGTCGCCGGCGATGCCGCCGAGCCAGTCGTCGACCGGATCGGGCAGGATCTGCGCTTGCCTGGCCACCGCTCCCGTCAGTTCGGCCAGCCCGCCCTGCTTCTTGATGGCGTCCTGCGGGTCGGGATTGGCCGTGACCGTCTGCAGCACGTTCGAAAGTGCGGTCAGCGCCACCACCGCGGCATCGAGTGCCGGCGGCTGGCCGTCGACCTCGGCGATCGCCCCCTTGAGCGGCTTGAAATGTTCGGCCACCAGACTGCCGGTAAGGTCCACCTCGTTGGCGGAGCCTGCGCGCGGCAGCAGTTTTGCCCCTGTCTTTACGATCTTTCCCAGCTTCCCCAGCTTGCTGAGCAGTTTCGAGGTGCCCTTGGCTGCCGCCTTGTTGTCGGCGGCCGGCGCTTCATCGGATCGGGTCAGCTCGGTCTCCTGAACCACCGCTGTAAGCAGGCGCTTCAGCGCCGAGTCGGCACTCGAAAGGTCCTTGAGGTTCTCGCTGGCGACATTCAGGTCGGCCAACGGCGCGAGCCTGATATCGCGCAGGATGCTGTCCCATTGCGCGATGTAGTCTTCGTAATAGAGTTTTAGAATATCCTCGGACAGCGCCGAGACCGAGGTTTCGGAATTTTCCGAACAGCCTCCGGCAAAAACCGCCCGATCGAGTGCGGCCTGGGCGGCGACGTCCTCGACCCGTTCGAGAATGGCATCGTGGAAGCCGGAATAGGTGAACGCGCCTGAAATGCCGACGCGCAGCGTCTTGTCGGAACGCCGTGCAAAAACCTTGGCGCCGTTGGGGCCGGCGAAATTCGCCGGGATCCATTCCTTGAGGTCGGCCACCGCCGGGTCGGCCAGCAACTGCCTGTAGGCACGCGCCGGCAGCGAAATCGTGCAAACCGTTTTCAGCGCCTCGGCAACCAGCGCCTGATCCGCGGCGATGTAGCTGTCGTCGACCGCCATGCGGCGGATCGCGGCAAGCTGGTGCTCTTCCGCGTCGGCAGTCGGAAAGGGCGCCGCCGGTGCGAATTCCGGCAAGTCGTTGACCCACCAGTTCTGGACGAAATCGGCGTCCATCTGCGACAGGCCCGTCATCATGCGATAGGTTTTCAGCGCCCCAAGCATGAAATCCGGATCGCGGATCTGCCGCCACATGGTCGCCTCGAGCAGGGCGACCATGTGCGGCTCGAGGACGTTGCGCAAAGCGTGCTCGTAAGTGTCGGCCTGCGCCCGCAGCAGCTCTGCAGATGCCGATGGCCCCAGCAGGTCCTGGGCACTGCTCGGCGGTGCGGTACGGGCATTGGCGACCTCGGCCATCGCATTGAGCGCGCTGTCGATGGCGGGCTGCTCCACCGATGCCGGGCTCGCGGCTGCCGCGGTCAGCGGCGCCTGCAGCGCTTCGAACTGGCCCGCTTGCGCTGCGATCGCATTGCGGTTGTCATAGTAGGACCAGGTGAACATCGCACCGGCCAGCAGGGCGGCGGCGGCACAGGCGGCCGCGGCGCCACGCCAGATCCAGGCGCGGCGGCGCTGCGCCAGCGGATCGAACGTCCCCAGGCCGGCTTCCCTGAAAATGACCTCGGTTAGCAGGTTCTTCAGGAAGAAGCTGCGTTTTTCCACGCGCGGCGCCGGCATCGCCCGTCGCGGCGGAAGACCGAAGGATGACGACAGCGCCGCGGTCAGCCGGTCGATGGGCGCCCCTTCCTGGGTCGCCGACGTCAGATAGAGGCCGCGCAGCCAGGCGGCTTCTTCGTAGCGGCTTTCGCCGAACATCGCCTCGACCAGCACCTGGATCGGCTCGGACAAGCTCGTCAGCTGGGCGGGAAACCTGAAAATCTCGGCGCGGGCGGCGAGTTTGTCCTCGTCCTCCAGGCGCGGCACCAGCCGCCGCTCGAGTTCCGTCGCAAGGGTGGCGATTTCCCGTTCAATGGTCTTTGCGTCGACACGCGCATCCAGCGCGAAGGTCGTCCCCCAGACCTGCTCGCGCGAGGCCGTCGACAGGCCGCCGAAGAAAGCCTCGAAACCCTTGATCAGATCGGCCTTGGTCAGCATCAGATAGACTGGAAGGCGGATTTCGAGCCGGTCGTTGAGTTCTGCCAGGCGCCGACGGATCTTGCGGCCATGCGCCTTGATGGCTTCGTCGCCCTCTGAAAGCGCATCGATCGACAGCGCGACGATCACGCCGTTCAGCGCCCGGCGGCCGCGATGCTTTTTCAAGAGGTCGAGGAAGCCCAGCCATTCCGTCGCATCGACGTCCGGCTGGCTCTCCTGCTGTACGTAGCGGCCCGCCGTGTCGATCAGAACCGCGTTTTCGGAGAAAAACCAGTCGCAGTTGCGCGTGCCGCCTACCCCCTGCAGATCGTCGGTGAGATCGATCGGAAAGTTCAGGCCGGACTGGCGCAAGGCCGTGGTCTTGCCGGTGGCCGGCGGCCCGACGATCACGTACCAGGGCATCTCGCGCAGGAACTTGCGACCGCCCAGTTTGCGGCGCTTCAATTCGACCATCACCTCGGCGAACTTGGCGCCGACGGCGGCGACGTTCTCTTCGCCGGGGCTCAGCGGTTTTTCCACCACGGGCGCAGCGATTTCGGCGACGAACATGCGGTTGGCCCGGATCGCCCGGCGCTGCGCGACGATCAGCCAGATCAGCCAGAAGATGACCAGCAGCGCAATGATGACGATGCGGACATTTTCCGAGGCGAAGGGTTCGTAAGCACCGACCCTGACGATCGGGCCGAACACCCAGATGACCAGGGAAAGCAGCGTGATGCCGATCAGCGTCCACAGCCAGCGCGATGTCAGAACCGCCCAGAGGAAGCGCAGGATGAACATCTCACAGCCTCTTTTCGACCAGCACCTCGACGCGGCGGTTCAAGGCCCGTCCCGCGCGGGTGCTGTCGTCGGCCACTGGATCGGTAGCTGCACGTCCTTCGAAGCGAATGCGGTCCTGCGGCACACCGTTCTGGACCAGCATCTCGGTAATGGTTGCTGCGCGCGCTTCCGACAGCCGCTGGTTGGTGGAAAGCGGATTGGACCGTTGCAAGGGAATACTGTCGGTATGGCCGACCACGGTGATGTTTCCGATCAGTTCCTGATTGGCGAGGATCACTCTGGCGATTGAGCCGATCAGCGGTTCGAAACCTTCCGTCAGTGTCGGCCGCGACGACTGGAACAATTCGGGATTGGAGGCCTGGATGATCAGCCTGGCCAGCGAAACGCTCTCGGTGCCGCTGAGCGCGGCCCTGAGGTTGTCCGGCGCTCCGGCCTGGAACTCCGGCACCAGCGCGAAGTCCACTGCCTCCGGCGGCGGCGCGTCGGCCTGTGGCGATGTCCGGCTGATCTCGCCGCGGGCCGGCGGCGGCAAAGCACGAACCAGCGTCGAAAGCTCGACCGCCTGACTGCTCAGTCCCATCGACAGGCCGAGATAGATTGCAGTGGCGAGAACCGCGGCGCCGAGCCCCATCACCCAGATCGGCACGATGAAGCGCTGCGGCTCGTCGGATGCGATCACACCTTTCCAGTTCGGCGACAGCGGCGCGCCGTCGGCATCGGCATCGCGCAGAAAGCGCGCTGCAGCAACGCGAACGGCATTGAGCGAGCGGTCGCCCGACCGGCCTGGAACACGATATTTGCCGCGGAAGCCGAGCGCCAGGCAATGATATTGCAGTTCGAGCAATTCGCGATCCCGGTTCGGATGCCGCTCCAGTTCGTCGAGACGGGTGAAGAACTGCGTGCCGGCATCGACATCGCCTCGCAGCATCACCACAAGCGGCTGGCGCGGCCATGCGCTGGCGCCGCCCCATGGCGTGTTCAGGGCCAGGTCATCGAGCAATGCCGCCACCACCCAGGCTGCCTGGTCGGCGCGCTCCAGGGAGGAACCCGCCGCCATTGCCGCGTCACGTGCCCGAACCAGCTCATCGAGCAACCGGGTGCGCAACGCTTCCGGATTTTCCGGCGGCAGCGCGCTTTCAAGCTCGGGCGCGAACTCAAGCAGGGGCGCGAATGCGTTGACCAGCGTGTTCGGATGCGTGCGCGAGCGTTTGATTGGCACACCCGACAACAGTGGCGTCATCGGTCGCGGCATCGGCGCGCCGGTCAGTCGTATGCGAGTGCGTTCGCGATCCTCCGACAGTCCGAAAGGATCATCCCGGCTCATCATCTCACCTGTTTACCGAATAGCAGTCGACCTGCGGCTCGCTCGGCAGCACACCCGACACGCCGATGACGAAGCCGGGGGCATCGAGCAGCGAGGCCCAGTGCTCGCTTTTCTGGTCCAGCTCAAGGCACAGCCGATCGCCATCATAGGGGATTTCGCGCGGCTGGGAATGAAGCGGCTTCAGTGGAATGCCGGGTAGACGGGATTTCCACAGGCCCTCGAACTGATCGGCCGAACCGACGGTCGCCTGGTTGACGAAAATCTTGCGCAAGGCATCTTCCGACAGCTCGGAGCCGACCCGGATGACGATCCGGCTGGCCACCAGCAGCTTCGGGTTATCGATGCGGATTTTCCAGACATTGGTCGAATGCCGCATGACCGGCAGTGCGCGTGATTTAGGCTCGATGTAACGCAGGCTCAGGATGAGCGAGCGCAAGGCGTCGGCCAGCGCCGAATAGGCGGGGCCGGGCGCCATGTGATCGTAGGCGGGCAACTCGCTCAGCCGACGCGCGCTCGAGCCATACGTCGCCATTGAACCGGCAAGACCGGCAAGCTCCAGGTAAAGCTCGGCCGGATGGAAAACATCCTGAGCCAGCATGTGCGCCAGTCGCGGACGCGCCGCATTGGCGAGATTGAGCATCAACAGGTCTTCGACGCTGCGCCCTGGCCCGCCCATGACCATCTTGCCATGCGCCTCGGCGATCTGGTCGAGGCCGGTGACAACTTCCAGAAGCAACTGCCGGTACCAGGCCACCGCCCCGGTAACCAGTGTCGGCGGCAGGAACGTCTCGTCCAGCGAGACGCCGCCGTCGGCTCGAACCCCTTTGATGTCGGCTATCGGCAGGGCGGTGTAGCCGCCAACCGATTTTCCCGGTGCAATCAGCAGCGCCTGCGGGCGGGCGATTTCGATTTCTTCAGGATCCGAACCGCCCTGGACGGCGTCACGCACCGAAACGATCCGCCCATGATAGCGTGCGCCTGTCGATGCGGCGTGCGCCGGATCGAAGCCGACACCGCCGGCAGGCTCGAGCGGCAGGGCGACCAGCACCGATCCGGCGCCGGTATCGGCGGTGACCGGCAGCGGTCGCGGCGCGTCCATCAGGTCAGGGATGGAGAAGGGGGTTCCATCCGGAAAGATGCCCCGTGCCGACAGGATCGAGACCTGGCCGGCATCGAGCATCGCCTGGTCCAGCGTCAGCTGCTGAAAGCCGAACGTATGCAACTGCCCGGCCTGCAACGCGCCGCGCACCGTCGCCTCGAAAAAGCGATCCTGCTGCTGAAAATGCTGGGTCCGGAGAAACAGGCCTTCGGACCACAGCACCCTGTTTGCATCGCTCATGCCGCTACTTCCTGCATCGAGCACCCCTTGCCCTGGCCGCTAGGCGGAAATGCCGCCGCTGCCAAGCGTGACGTTGACGGTAACTTTTGATCCCGACGACACCGACTTGGTTGTACGCCAGTTCCGGCCGCCGGGCTCGCGAACCAGGGCAACGAAGCCCAGCGCAGCCGCGTCCGGCTCGACCGTGATGGTTTTGGATGCGGTCTTTCCAGGCCCGACGGAGATCTGGTCGGATCCGATGAGATCGCCTGCGAGTGCGGAGCCGGCATCCCCCTGCAGCGCGAAATAATCGGCCGAATTGAATTTACCGGTGCTGCGCAGCCGCATCACGAGGACCGTCACCGGCCGGTCGCCGCCGCCTGGTCCCGGGTTCATGCCGGCCGCGCCGGTCAGGTTGACGGTCACCGCGGATGGTTTTGGCGGACCGCTCTGGCAAGCAGCAAGCAGCCCGGTTGCGCCCAGGGCAACGATAAATTCGCGGCGATCGATCATGTTTCACTCCTCCTCATATGCATCCCGAAAATCAGCGCCGATTTCGCCGAGGAAGCTCGATTCCGCACTCTGGGCGATTTCACGATGGCGTTTCTGATAAAGCTCCCACAGCTTGGCGCGGCGCCCGCCCGAAAGCAGGGTGCCGATCGCGGAACTCGATTTGAGCTCTTCCTCGATCACTGCCGGGTCAAAACGGTCGATCATTCGCCGCAAGGCGGATTGCACGCCTCGCCAGGCGCGCACGTGATGTTGCGCGAGATCGCGGACCGCGTCGGCGATTGCCGCTTCACCGGCCAGAAATCCGGGGCTGCGCTCCGCGATGAGGGTCACGATGGCGTCGTCGACCGTCGGCAGAAACTTGAGCGGATTGACTTCAGAGGCCCCAACCACCGTCTGGGCGACGCGCGCGTTTCCTTTTTCCTCAGCTCGCTTGCGCAGCAGCTGCATCAGGCCTTCCATCATGAGCCGATACTCGCGACCGAACTTCTCCATTTCCGCGACGCTGTCGCGACCGGGAAACTCGGCTTCCTCTATGCCCATGCCTCGCAGGAACGCGGTGCGAAAGGCCATGTTCGCCGGCGCCGCCGCCGGGGAGGGCGCGGGTCTGGGGGCAACGCCAGCACGTGGCGGAGAAGGGATAGCTGCCGCGGGGCCAGGCAAATCCCAGGGATTGGCCGGCTGTGGCTCTCCGACGACGTGTTTGCGTTGACCGGCCGAGCCGGCGCCGTTTCTCAAATCGGGCGACGCGGCCGGCCCGAAACCGAAACCGTCATCGAATTCGGAGGACTTTCTTGAAACGGGCTGGCCTGGAACGGGCTCGCTTGCACCGGAAGGCATCGGATCGAAGCTGAATGGGTCTGCGGCGTCCGGCGCACCACGTGGCTCGGAATAGCCAGCGCCATTCGGCGCCGGCGTCGATACCGGGTCGAGGCTGAACGGGTCGTCGAAGGCAGGCGAACTGCGCTGGTTGGCGCGCTCGAACGCTCCTGGAACGGGTTGCTCGAACGGGTTCGGCAGATCGGCGGGACGCGGTCGGCGCGGCTCTTCTTCGACCGTGGCTGAAAAGAAGTCATCGCGGCCGATGCTTACCGGCGCTCGCGATGCCGGCGGTGGCGGTTCGGCGAACGATTGGCTGGCCGCTGGTGTATGAGCGACCGGCGTCTGCAGATCGACGCCTACGATGTAGTCGCCCAGCCTCAGCCGCATGCCGTTCTGAAGACGGACCGACGTGCCGGTGCCGAGCGGGCTGTCGGAATCGTTTATGAACAAACCGCTGCTTGATGTGTCGGTGACGAAATACCCATCCGGCCCGCCGGTGATCCTGCAATGGGCGCGTGAAACGAACATGTCGGGATCGTCGATCTGCCAGTCCGCGTCCGCGCTACGGCCGATCACCAGTTCACCCTCGTCCAGCCGGGTCTGCCGTACCGCCTGGGTGCGTGGCCCGTGCTCCAGCGTCAGCAGCAGACTCATGCCGCGACCTCCGCCATTTCCGGCCGCCATCCGACGATTGTCCGCAGCCGCATATCGTCAGCATCGCCCCTTTCGATGGGCCGCGCAAGCCAGGTGGTTCGGCCGAGCTGTACCGCTCCGATACGCGGCGGCGGCACTGCTTCACGCGCGAGCACGATCCGCAGATCGACGTCCAGCGATTCCCCGACCATGTCGCGAACCGCCTGCTTGAACATTTTCAGGCGTTGGCCGCCCGGCAGGAACGTCTTGAACTCCTCATAGCCGAGTGGGCCGACGCGGAGCTCGATCCTGCTTTGGCGGCTGAAAACGCGCGGGCCGATCGTCGCCCCGCGACCCAGCACTGCGTAAGCTTGGGCAAGGCGGGTCTGGAGCGTCGCCGGTATGGTCATCCAGGTGGCAACGAACTCCTTGATCTGGACCGGCACCTTGAACGCTTCCACCAGGAACAGCGTCAGCCGCTCCGGACCGTCGACCTGGCTGGCGAGCGACGCCGCCTGGCGAAGCTTCACGGCGTCGAGATCGGGATTGTGGGTGCCGGGAAGTCCGATTCCCGCCATGGCTTCAAGCATGGCTCTTACCCGGCCGCCGACCGCACGTTCGACCTGTACCGCCGGATGCGCGTCGGCCCAGGCCCGATAGTACAGGGCGATCATGCGGTGCTGGAGAATATTGACGAAGTCCACGAACGTCGTGTCGCTGGTCTGCCGTGCGTCAGCGCCGGTGAACCAGCGCTGCGACAGACGATCGAGCACCCAACGTGTCAAATGAAGCGGCATCGGGCCTTCCGGTCCCATCAGCCCGAGATTTGCAACGGTAACCCGGGCCGGCGTCTTGTCCTTCGCTTGGCGGAACGCAACCACGTCCTTGGCGGAAAAGCTAAGACGCACATGCTGCCCGAGCCTTGCCGGCTCGCGATCCGCGTGGCCGGAATAGCCGAACAGCCCGCCCCTGCGTTCGAGCCGGCGCAACAGTTCGAAAAAATCGAATGTATCATCCAGCTCTTCGACCCGGTCCAGGTCGAATTTGTCTAGATCAGGTAGCGATTGCCGGGCGTCATCGGCCATGGCACATCCTCCTGCTTCTGCAGCAGCCGCGTGCGGGTCCGCACAAAGCCGTTTATTCCGGCGTGACGGGCAAACAACCGTGCAAGCAAGGCTGAAAGCAGCAATGTGCTTTGCCCAGCCAGGACCGACTGGTCCACATGCAGCGTCACTTCCGTGCCCCGTCCGAAGCACATCGGCCCATCGATCTGCAGCCGTTCGATGACGGACCGCGAGTCGATGCGAACGATCGAGTGCACATTGCGGGCGAGGCTCGGATCTCCCCGGTCGGCATAAAGATCGAGCAGCGCATGCAGCGGATCGATACCGCGGCCTTCCTTGGCAAGGCTGAGAAAGTTGAGTGCCAACTGCGCCACCAGCCGCCAGGCGAGATTGTCGGCTCGGGATTCGCCTTCGGCGCCCGCGGGCAGCGCGGCCGGGATAGCCGGCTGGGGCGAGCGCAACGCACCGAGAAGCCGGACCATTTCGACCGGATCGCCTGTCTCCAGCGTCAAGGTAGGGTTGTCGTCGAGGATCGGCAGATCGCGGTTGGTGCAAAGCGCCATGATGTCGACACGCTTCAGCGGCCGGTTCGCCGGGCTTCCGGCCGGCCGTGAAACCGATAGGAAAACGTCGTCTCCGGTGTATGAGGTGCGGGTCAACCCGTCGCGCCGTTCATCTTCGGTGGCCCGGCGAGGCCGCCGTTCGGTGGAATAGACCCAGCCATTGCTGCGGTTTTGCCCCAGGCTGAAGAGCTCCGGAATTTCGGCGTCGGGGCCCTCGGCGTCGGCGTCCTCGACGTGGGTCACCCGATATATCTCGAAGTCCCGCGCCCGCGTGCGGTCGGCATGCAGCACTTGCCGCGTTCTGCGCGGATCAAGCTCTATGACGTTGCAGTCACGCTCGAAGAGGTTGATGATCGGCGTCGCAAAGAGTTCGAAATCCGCCGGCGTCACATCGGCAAGTTCGGGTACCGGACGCCGGAACATGAAGATGATCTCGACCCCGGCCTCGCATCGGCGCACGACCGATTGCAGTCCTGAAACCCGCACGTAGTGAAAGCGCTCGGGCATCATGAAATATTCGCGCAGCAGACGGTACCCTTCGAATGTCGGACGGGTACGAGGCATCAACGCCTCGTCGTCGCTGATGCCGACCATTTCGGGTTCCGGCAACGGCGATAGCGGATTGGCCTTGCCCTCGGCGCGGGCACCAACGGCCGAGCAGGCGCCGAAAATCGCGTCGAACAGCAATGGCGCCTTGGTGCGTCCGGCAAAATAGAAATCAAGCCGGTCGAGCGCCAATTCGTTGAGCTTGCCTTTTCCGGCCCGACCCAGCGTGATACGCAGCGCCGCCTCGCCGCCGACACCGCCGATTGGTGTTATGCCGGCCGCCGCCAACCCGCTGCGATCCTGGAAATAGCTGACCGACGTGATCGTTATCGGCCATAGCGTCGTTTCCTGCGCGGTGGTGAATGTGCAGCGCGTCGACAGGCCGGGTTGCAGACTGGACACCAGCCGGGTGTTCCGCTTGACGACATGGCCGGCAATCATCGACTGGACCTGCTGGCCGGGTTTCAGCACTGCCATCGCCGTTGCCGGCGCCGGCGTAACCAGATCGGGATAGAGGACATCCAGGACGCTGCGGGAAAACCGCGAACGCTCGGCATCGACTTTCAACCGGGTGCGCGCAGCGAGGAAAGCGACGCCGTCAAGCAGCCGCTCGACATACGGATCCGGGCAGGGGACCGTATCCAGCGAAAGATTGCGCGCCACCGCCGGATGCATGTCGGCAAATTCCGCCGCGAGTCCGCGGATATGGGTCAGTTCCTCCTCGTAATATTCTACGAAGACCCGATCCATCTCAGCTTTCCCTGAATTCGGTCCGCGCCAAGCCGTTATCGAGATTGATCGTGGTGCGCAGGCGCATGCGTTCCGGCGTCGGCGTCATGATCAGCACGGCGTCTATCTCGATCTTCAGGCCCACACTTTTGTCACCAAGGGTCACCGTTACCTTTGTTGCGCTTTCCTTGAGACGGGGCTCGAACGTGGCAAGGACCGAGCGGATCTCGCGCGCCAGGGTCTCGCGATCAAAGTCGCGGGACGAACGGCCCGAAAAGGAAGGCACGCCGTAGTTGACCACACTTCGGCGCACCTCCGGAAAATCGGCCAGCGACGGCGGATTGTCTGCGGCCTGTTCGCTTTCGAAATCGGAAAGAAGCGGAACAGCTTCGAAACGCTCGGTGTTGAACAAGGCCTCGATGTCGCGCCGCACCGCCTCCCTGAGGACGCGGGCCGACACGACCACGCCGCGGCTTTCGATCTCTGCGCGGTTTTGGGTCTGAAAGGCCAGGCGGTGCAGACGCCGCTTCTGATCGGATGTCAGCTCCGCGTCGGCATCGATAAGCCGCGTGCTGCTCGCAAGCAGGGTATCCAGCCGTTCCGCGCCAAGCTCGTCCTGTAAGGTCTGGCGCAGCCCGTCTATCTCGGAGGTCACGCCCGGCAGGTCGTTGACGAGGCGGTCCCAAAGCGAGGGCTGGACCGCTTCGCGTTTCGCTCGCGAACTGCCGGTAACCTGTAGCTTGTCCGCGCCGGGCCGCCGCGCCTCACTTGCCGACATAGACATCCATTTCGATTTCGTCATCCTTGTCATAGACGAACTTGATCTTCTTGTAGGCGAAGCTGACCTCCTCCTCGATCAGGTCTTCCTCGTCCTCGGCCTGCGACATGTCGTATTCCATGATCGAGGCGTCGGTCAGGGTAACGACCAGGTAATCGCTGGTCTCCCCATCGATGGTCCGGCGGGCGGAGAACACAACTTCGTCCAGCGCCTTGTTGTCGAACAGCGCCTTTTTCAGATAGGGCGAGGACTTGTCATAGTGCTTGGTGAACTTGATCATCCCCAGGGACACACGACCGCGGCGTGAGAGTGAATTCGGATCGTACGGCGCGATTATCTTGTAATCGACCCCATGGACTTCGATTTCATCCTCGTGGCCGTCTCGAACGCTTGGACCTTTGATATCCGGAACCTTTAGAAAACCATCAATTTTGACTGGCATTGTCTTTCTCCACCGCTTTTAAACAGAACAAGGTGTGGTTGCTGCGAATCAAGTCTTTACGGACGGGAGTTCCGACACCAACCGGAGCGAGGCGTTGATGCCTTCCAGCTGGTAGTGCGGGCGCAGATAGAAGCGGGCATTATAATAGCCCGGCCGCCCCTCCACGCTGTCGACCTGGACCTCCGCGGCAGCAAGCGGGCGCTTGGCGCGCGCCTTGTCGTCGGCAAAGGCCGGGTTGGCCAGCACGTATCGGTTGATCCACTCGGTCAACCAGATCTGCATATCGGAGCGTTCCTTGAACGATCCGATCTTGTCGCGCGCAATGGCCTTGAGGTAGTGCGCAAAGCGCGAAACCGGGAAAAGATAGGGCAGGTTGGCGCTCAGCCGTTCATTTGACTGGGCGTCGGGATCGACCAGCCGCCCGGCACGTGTCTCGTCGTCCTGCAGCGAATGCGCACCGATAAAGGCTGCGAGATCGGTGTTCTTGCGGTGCAGGATGGGCATCAGGCCGAGCTTGGCCAGTTCTGCCTCGCGCCGGTCGTCGATGGCAACTTCCGTCGGGCATTTCATCGCGATCGATCCGTCGTCGGTGGGGAAGGAGTGCACCGGCAGGTTGATCACCGTGCCGCCGTTCTCGACGCCGCGGATCTGCGTGCCCCAGCCATAGAGCTTGTGACTGCGGTTTATGTTGACGCCCATCGGGAAGGCGGCGTTCATCCAGACATATTTGTTGTGGTCGCCGTGGACCTCCTCCTCGAAGGTGAAGCCCTTCACCGGAACGGTTTCCGAGCCATACGGCAGTCGCGCCAGAACACGTGGCATAGTCAGGCCGATGTAGCGCGCATCCTCGCTCTCGCGCAGCGATTGCCACGAGGCATAGGCCGGGTTCGAGACGATCATCTGCAGGTCCTGCGGGTTCGGCAGTTCCTGCCAGCTGTCCATGCGGAACAGCCGCGGGTCGGCGGCTGCGATGAACGGCGTATGCGCGGAGGCACAGATGCCCGAGATGTTGCGCAACAGGCCGACGTCACGCGGATGGTTCGAGAATTCGTAGGCGCCGATCAGGCAGCCGATCGGCTCGCCACCCAGCATCGAATACTCGTCCGTATAGACCTTCTTGAAGATCGGGCTTTGATCCCACATCTGGCCTTCGTAGTCTTCAAGCGTGTCGGCAAGCTGAACCTTGGAAATGTTCATCACCCGGATCTTCAGCTTCTGATCCGTCTCGGTGTTGTTGACGAGATACCAGAGGCCGCGCCATGTGCCTTCCATTTCGCGCACTTCCGGCGCATGCAGAATCTCGTTCACCTGGGTAGTCAGCATCTTGTCGATGCCTGATATCAGCGACTTGATCGACTTGATCGCGTTGGACGAGATGGTCGTGGTATCGGAGCGGGACTGCGCCGCCAGCGCGAGATTACGGACGAGTTGCTGCAGCTTCTCGCTGTCGTCCTTCTTGACCTTGAAATCCTTCTCGAGGAGCCCACTGAATTCTCCGAGATCGATGGCTTCCGCCTCAGCGGCGACGGCTGCGGTTTTTTGTTGTTCGGCCATGATTTACTCCTGAACCTTGTCGTCGTCGGATAATGCCTGGTTGGCGATCTTGCCGAGAAGCGGCTCGTTGTTCAGAAGTTGCGCGATGCGCTTTTCGGCGTCGACACGGCCGTCCATGAAACCGAGCAGCTCCTCGAGCTGACGACGCATCTTGAGGATCTCGGCCAATTGCGGGACTTGCTCGGCGATCTTGTCCGGGGCGAAATCGCCCATTTTGGTGAAGGTGAGATCGAGTGCAAGCTCTTCGTCCCGCTCGGCGCCCTCAGCCTGAGGCAGCGTATTCTTCACACGGGCTTTGACGCGCGGCCCGAGCGCCTCCATGAAACGGGGGAAGCGGTTGGCGTCGGTCTCGACAAAGGAGCGGTCCAGTACCGATTTCATCGCTTCCCTGGTCTGTGAAGCGCCGGAAAGGTCGGCCATCACGCCCATGACGAACGGCAATTCGATCGTCGTCGGGCTGCCGTAGGTTTCCACGTCATAGGCGATCTGCACGCGCGGTGCGCGATTTCGTTCGATGACCTTCGCTTTACTTTCGGCTGCCATGGCTTGTTACCTTTCATCCTTCTGAGCCGTCTTCTTGGCATCGGGAACGCCGGCAAGCAGCCGGAATTCCTTCAGCCCCGACGGCGCGAGATCTTCCATCAGTTCAACAAAATCCATATGCACCATCCGGCGCACGCGGCGGGCAAGGTGCGGGATCGGGCTCGACGGTTCGGTGCGGTCATAGAAGGCGACGACGAGGTCGAGGCATTTCACGACGTCGTCGCGCGAGGAAATCCGATCAGGGAGCCCCGTGCTCGGTTCCGCGTAACTTGCCATACTTGCCATCGTATCGGCTCCATTACCGTTTCGAACAGGCGTTGCTGGTTCTGCAGGCGCCGAAACAGGCTCTGCGGCGCCATTCGCGGTGGCGCCGGCGGCCGAGTTTCGTTCGAGGGTCGTCAGCAAACGCTGCAGAAACCGCTTTAATTCTGGAACGGTGGCGCCGCTGCCCTCGATGCGGGCATTGAGGGCGGTCTCCACCGCCTCGAGGGCCGCGATCGCGGCGCGCGCATTGGCAAAGAGCGACGTCATCTCCGCGCCGGCCTGATCGATCTGTGCGACGCATGCGCTGCGCACCCGGTTCACCAATTGGCTGTGCGCGCTCGCCAGAGCCGCCTTTTCGGTCGCGTTCAGTCCCGAGGCCGCTTCCTGAAGCATGACACGCTCGTCGAGCGCGCCCTTCTCCAGATCCTCGCCGAGGATCGGGCCGATTGCACGCGGCGCGAAAAACGTCATTTTCCGCAAATCCTTGAGCAGGCCATCCTGACTGTTCTGGAGGTCAGTCAGCGCATTGATGCGGCGCAGTGCGGCGTCGCGCGGCGTAGCACCGGACCGCAGGGCCGGGTGCATGGTTGCCCAGTGCTGATCGAAGGTCTGCGCTATGAGGGTCAGGCCCTCAGCCAGCCCGGCCAGCCGATACTCGTTGGCCAGAGCACGCGTAACGATGACGAGGAGGCGCAGGTCCCGGCCGTGTGGACGCAGCTCTTCGGCCTTGGTGAGCGCGGTGGACCAGTCGATCGGAACGGCAACTTCTAACTTGGCGTTCCCTTGATACTCGACCTTTTTCTGCTGTTCCGTCAGACGCTCCAGCTCATGAAAGGCTGGATCGTTGCGCAAATCTTCCCCTGACGGATTTTCACCGTCCAGCGGATTCAGCCAGAGTGCGAGATCAATCACACCAACCCCCAGCAAACGGCCCTTGTGCCGTGCGTAACGCAACGTTACCACACCGCGACACTTTACCACAATTTAGTTGCTGCTCAATCTTAATGGGAGCTTGCAAGCCGGGTCCCGGAGCCCGAAATCGGTGGCGCGATTGTCGAACCCTGTATGTGAATCTATCGCAAAGAGGCGGGCATTATATGGCTGTTTGTAGCCGATGGCGTGGGCTTTTGCTGGGACGGAAGAAGTCGACTGAATCGAGCACCGGTCGCCCCGTCCATAACGCTCTTTGTCAAGTCGCTGCTTATGTGGCAGTTTATTGGCTGGCAGATTGGAGGAGCAGGTTCGATGGAACAGCGCCGGTCGTCGCAGAGCTTCAAACGCAAGGAACTGGTCGGCAAGCTCAACCCTGTCTGTTTGCGCGCCTTCAAGGCTGCGGCAGACACCGCCAAACTGCGCGGCAATCCTTATGTCGAGCTCGTTCACTTCGTCGAGCAACTGGTGCTTTCCGAGCGCTCGGATGTTCAACTGATACTGGCAGACGCCGGGGTGGATGCGAGCCGGCTCACGGCCGATATGACCCGCGCCGTCGACAAGCTGCCTTATGGCGCCACTTCAATCGAGGAATTTTCCGATCATATCTTTCACGCCATCCAGGAGGCCTGGGGCCTGGCGGGGCTGGAATTCAGCGTCGACGAAGTCCGCAGTGCGCATATTCTGCTCGCCTGCCTGAAGACGCCGGTGCTGGAAGGCCTGCTGTCGAAGATCAGCGGCGAATTCGACAAGATCGATGCGCAGGCCGTTATTGCGCGGTTCGCCGACGTCATGGAGGGTTCACTCGAAGCCGGCGCCGCGACTGCGGTTGCCGCCGCCGAAATACCGCGGCGGGCTGCGGGCGGGGATTCGGCGCTGGCCAAATATGCGACCGACCTGACCCAGCGCGCCCGCGACGGCAAGATCGATCCGGTCGTCGGGCGCGATCCCGAGATCAGGCAGATCGTCGACATCCTGATGCGGCGCCGGCAAAACAATCCGATCCTGACCGGCGAGGCGGGGGTCGGCAAAACCGCGGTCGTCGAGGGCTTTGCCTTGCGCATTGCCGAGGGCGACGTGCCGCCGACGCTGCAGGGCGTCAGCGTGCGCATGCTCGATGTCGGCCTGATGCAGGCGGGCGCCAGCGTAAAGGGTGAATTCGAAAAACGGCTGAAGGCGGTCATTGACGAGGTTCAATCCTCCGAAATGCCGGTCATCCTCTTCATCGACGAAGCGCACACCTTGATCGGCGCCGGCGGCGCCGCAGGAACCGGTGATGCGGCCAATCTGCTGAAGCCGGCGCTGGCGCGCGGTGAGCTTCGCACGATCGCAGCAACGACGTGGGCCGAATACAAGCAGCACATCGAGAAGGACCCGGCGCTTACCCGTCGCTTCCAGGTCGTCAAGATAGATGAGCCGTCGGAAGCGGTCGCCGTTCTCATGCTGCGTGGTGTCGCCGGTGTCCTCGAGCAGCATCACAAGGTGCAGATACTCGATGAGGCGATCGAGGCTGCGGTCAGCCTGTCCCACCGCTACATCCCGGCACGGCAACTGCCCGACAAGGCCGTGAGCCTCCTCGACACCGCCTGCGCCCGTGTCGCCATTTCGCAGCATGCCACCCCGGCGGAGGTGGAGGACATCATGCGCCGCCGCCAGGCGCTGGAGGTCGAGCGCGCGATCATCGGCCGCGAGGCAGCGATCGGCATCGACGTGGCCGACCGGCAGGCTCGGGTCGAAACCGGGCTTGCCGAGACCGAACTCACGCTTGCTGCCGCGCAGCAACGTTGGGATCGGGAAAAGGCGCTGGTTGGCGAGATACTCGAACTGCGCGCCAGGCTGCGCGGCGAGGGTGTGCCGCTCGACGCCGTGGAGCCTTCGGGGGCGGTCGCCGAAACCGCAGGCGCCGATGCCCCCGAGGTCAAAGCGCCTGAAACCGATGCGCCTGAAACCGATGCGTCTGAATCCGATGCGGCAGCAACGATTACTGCCGATCCTTCTCCACCCGATCCGGCTGCCGATCTCGCGCGGCTGCGCGAGCTGATGGCCGAACTGACAGAAGCGCAGGGCGAGACGCCGCTGATCCTGCCGTCGGTCGACCGCAACGCCGTGGCGGCGGTGGTGCAGGACTGGACCGGCATCCCGACTGGCCGGATGCTGTCGAGCCAGACCGAAAAGGCGCTGCGGCTCGCCGTCACACTGTCCGAGCGCGTGGTCGGTCAGGATCACGCCATGGAAATGATTGCCAAGCGCGTGCAGACCAGCCGCGCCGGGCTCGGCGCGCCCGAAAAGCCGGTGGGGGTTTTTCTGCTCTGCGGTCCCTCGGGCGTCGGCAAGACCGAAACCGCGCTGGCCCTGGCCGAGACGCTCTATGGCGGCGAGCAGAACCTCATTTCGATCAATATGTCCGAGTTCCAGGAGGCGCATACGGTCTCTACCTTGAAGGGCGCACCACCCGGATATGTCGGCTACGGCAAGGGCGGCATCCTCACCGAGGCGGTTCGGCGCAAGCCCTATTCGGTGATCCTGCTTGACGAGGTCGAGAAGGCGCACCCGGACGTGCATGAGATCTTCTTCCAGGTCTTCGACAAGGGAATGATGGACGACAGTGAAGGCCGGCGGATCGATTTCAAGAACACGCTGATCCTGCTCACCTCGAACGTTGGCTCCGAAGTCATCATGGACCGGACCAGAAGCGGCACGGTACGGGCGGGGCTCGATGATCTCGACACGGCATTGCGCGCCCCGTTGCTGAAGGTTTTCCCAGCGGCCTTTCTTGGCCGGGTGGTGACCATCCCTTACTACCCGCTCTCGGACATGATGATCGAAGCGATCACCCGCCATCAGTTCGCCAAGATCGCCCGCCGCCTGCGCTCGAGCAACGATGCCGAGTTGGTGATCGGTGACGGTGTCATGGATCTGGTCAAAGCCCGCTGCACCGAGATCGAATCCGGCGGGCGAATGATCGACGCCATTTTGACAAACACGCTTCTGCCGGAATTGAGCCGCGGCGTGCTGAACCGGTCGCTCGAGGGCGAAAAGATGACGAAGGTGACGGTCGGAGCCTCCGAAGGAGGTTTCACCTATTCCTTCGAATAGCTCTGGAGCAATCTGTGGTTAGCCGGAGCCGTGGGACCGCTCAGGGTTGATCCGTTCGCATTTGGCGCCCGAGCACCAGAGCCGATTTGGTGTGGTTTCGCGCAGGGGTTGCATCCCGGCCTCAGACACGCTACTATTACTCTCTCGCGTTCCCGGGGGGGAAGGTGGATGAGCATCGTCCATAGGGTCGGTCCAGTTCTAGATCAGGCGATTGCCGCAGTCCTCAACAGGGCCGGCTATGGCGACACCGTCTCGGTCAGAGCGGCATTAATCCAGGTTCGGCAGGCTGCGCCTGGTTTGGTCGCATCCAATGACGATCTGATCGAAGCTATCCTCGAAGTCGCTGCCGCTTTGGGCCTGTTCGTGGCTTTCGATGAGCACGAGCAGTATCCGCTCAATCCCGCTTAGTTATCCGATCACCGCTCGGAAGGTCTAATGCATGTCGCGCAAAAGCATGCCCTCGGGCTTGAACCGAGGGTGCGCAGCGGCTTTGCGATAACGACAATGCATAAAACAAGAACTTAAAGCGCGTCGCGTGGATCCATTCAGCCGCGACGCGCGCTTTAGCTAATAATCCGGCCCCTCATGGAACCCTTTAGCAATCGACGAGTTGCGTTCAAAGCTAAAGGTGACCGTCATGGCAACCAGAGAGAGCGATCGTGGCTTCCGAGAACTGGTCCGTTCGGAAGACAATCGTCGGAGTCTACGCAAGCGATTAGGACTGGAAGGCGATCAAACCCTGTCGCCGAGGCTTGTCGCATTAGCTCTGGAGCTTCAGAAGGAGCTTGAGCGGCGAGAGCAAGAGGTGGCTGACGAGAACCCCCCATCGCCCTGAAGTTCCTCATGGTAACTCATTCCGGTGTCCGTAGATGGCAACGCGTGACAGAGCAGGCCATAAGACCCTTGCCGACGCCGTTCGCGAATTGATCGGCACCGAAGACAATCGTCGTCACGTACACAAGCTGTTGGGGCTGGCGGTTGATCCAGAATTACCTCCAACACTGGCTTCATTGCTCGAGGCCATTGGTAAGGCCAAGGACGACAAAGCTCCCTAGCCGCCCCTAGGTTACGCCCACATTGGTTTCAGCCCTCCGGTCCACATCGAGACCGACGACCTGGCTCACCTGCGGCCGCAGCGACGTCGCAGGTGCCGCCTGCGGAATTCTTGAGTGGGCCACGCAGGGGCCGAAGTGGAGGGAGGAGGGAGGCAGCTAAGGCCTTGAAGGCGAGGGCACACCCGACGACGTAAGGACGGCCTTGGAGGCCGCTGCCAAGGATGGTTGCTACCCTGAACACGATAGCTGATGCAGGAGATGCCAATCTCCGCGACACTCCGGAGCGACCACCAGAACTGCCGACCCAATGTGGTCTTTCAACGCGAGCGTCGCTTGCTGGAGCTGCGTCAGTCGGTCGGAGGCCAATGGTATTTTTAATGGTACGCTAATATACATAGACGCTCGAAAGAGCAGCGCCTGCCAAATACCTGGGGAACGCCATGCGAAGCCTCGTCTTCACGGCAATGTGTATCGCCACCGCAACTGCCGCTAGCGCCCATGATTGGTACGAGGACAGGATTGACCCCCTGACGAAATTCAGGTGTTGCGGTGGCTCTGATTGCCGCGCCATACCTCGGTCGTCGGTACGGTCCAGGATAGACGGTGGTTACACTTACTTGCCGCATAATTTCACCATCCCACGGGACCGTGTACAGGAATCCCCGGACGGCCAATACCACATCTGCGAGAGTACTTACGTCGTAACTAATCAGCTGTATTGGCGTTGCTTTTTCGCACCTCGCATAAACGTCTCTCTAATTCTCCCACATTAAGTATATACTGCGCGTCGCTGTCGACATCGGCAAGGTGCGCAGCTGTGGCTCTTTGCCTCAATGTCATGAATGCCCCAAGCAGCCGACATTGTAGCGGCCGCTCTGAACGACCGAAGTTGGGCGCATCCATGACCTCCAGAGGCATTGCCGCCCGGCAGTCTGGGCCGGAAGCGGACTGGCTTGCCGGTCGCCGCTATTATCCTCGCGTGTCTCGCGCGGCATCGGTGGGTTTGGCATTGAGCCTCTGGCCCTCGGCCGATCCGGAGGTGGTGGAGCACGATCATGACGACCTCCCCATCGATCATCCGCATCTGGTCCAGGCGCACGGCCGCCGGCATTCGCACCCATTCGTAATCGACGACACTCACTCGGTCTGGCCGACCAGGAACTAAGCTCGCAATATGCGGCCGAGATAACTTCCGAGCGCGCCGGCGCGAAACAACATGAACGCGATCATCGCGATCCAAAGCCCGTGGTTTCCCAATGAAGCCTGCAGCAGACAGGCAACCGCGAGAAACACCACGGTCGACAGGAACATGCTGTTGCGCAATTCGCGGGTTCGCAGTGCTCCGATGAAAACACCGTCCAGGAGAAAGCCTGCAAATGACGCGATTGGAAGGATGACGACATAGGGCAAAAACCTGGCTGCCGTTTCCCTGATTGCCTGCTGGTCGGTCAGCAGGCTGACGATCGCATCGCCCGCCAACCAGTAGGACAGTGAGAACAGCAGCGCCACTGCCAGCGACCAGATGCCCGCAGCCCTGATCACGCCGCGCAATGCCGTCCGGTCCTTGGAGCCTATGGCCGAGCCGACCAGCGCTTCCGTCGCATGCGCGAATCCATCGAGGCCGTAGGCCATGAAGCTGTGCAGGTTCATCAGTACCGCGTTCGCAGCCAGTACGACGTCGCCTTCGGCGGCTCCCGCACGCGTGAACCAGCCGAACGAGACCAGCAGGAAGAAGCTGCGCAGGAAAATGTCTATGTTGACCCTGAACAATCTTACGAAGGCTGCCCGGTTGAGGATGGCCCCAAGTATCGCCGGGTTCATTCCCTTGAAGGGTTTTACAAAAAGCAGCGCTGTGAGGAATGTCGCCCATTCCGCGACTGCAGTGCCTGCGCCGATGCCGGCGACGCCCCAATTCAGGCCAATGGCGAGAAAGAGAGTAGCCGCAAGATTGAGAATATTCATGCCGATCTGCAGGACCAGTGCCAAGGACACGCGCTGGCTGCCGAGCAGATAGCCGAGCACCACAAAATTGCCCAGCGACGCCGGCGACGACCAAATCCGCGCATAAGCGTAGTCCGCCGCGCTATGCTGCACCGCCCCGCTGCCGCCCATCAGAGTGATGCCTGCGCTGATGATCGGCCACTGCAAGCAAACGATCACGACGCCCGACAGAGTAGCGATCAGCAAGGCACGCAGGAGGTGCTTGCGCAATTCGACATGGTCGTTGGCTCCGTAGGCCTGCGCAGCGAGACCCGTTGTTGCCATCCGCAGGAAACCGAAGCTCCAGAACAGGAAGCTGAACAGGATGCCGCCCAGCGCAACGCCACCGAGGTGCTGAGGGCCACTCAGGTGCCCGGCCACGGTCGTATCGACCATGGCAAGTATCGGTAGCGCGAGATTGGCCAGAATGATCGGAAGCGCCAGCGTCACCACCCGGCGGTTCCAGTCCATGGCCCCCGTTGGGTGGGGCGCTTCTTCCATGTCAGGCCGGGAGACCGTAGCCGTCGCGCGAAAGCCGACAGAGATCGTCGAGCGACATAGCGTCAATGTCCAGCGCCGGGAGAAGATCGTTCTCGCTGACGAAATCGCGTCCATAAAGCGCCGAAAAAATCTGGATACCGGATTCATGCAACGCAGCCGGCTTGCCGACGAGACGGCCCAGCTTGGCTGTTGCGACCAGACCGAAGGGCACGTCCTCGAGAACATAGCGGCTGTCCGCCGTCGTCGGTCCTTGCCCGCCATTGCCGGCTTCATGCATCGCCTGGTTCATCTGCGAGATCGAGGCCAGCGGCACGTGGAACGAAAGATGGAAGTGCTGGAAGATGGTGCGCACGTCCTGCCCGAGCGCGGCAGCGATCACCAGCCGCTCCTCGTCGAGTTGCTCGAGCAACCGTCCAACCTTGGGCGTGACGTTCTGGCCCTGGCTCCAGGTCTCGCCGCGCTCCATGCGCGTCAGATTACAGAGCGCGATCCCCATGTGATTCTGCGGGTTGAGGTTGCTGACCGCGATTGCCATCAGGCTGCCACGGTCGACAAAGCGATCGCCGAACAGCTTTTCGCACAGCGCCAGGCCTTCGGTGCCGCGCGCATGGGGAACAGTGGCGATGTCTACTTTCTTGCGCACAGTCGAGACATTGACTTCGGCCTGGCCCTTCTGCCGTCCTGCAACGACTGTGGTTCCCCAGGCAATGATGGTTGCCGTCACGCCGTGTGCCGCGAGTTCGCGCGACAGATAGAGCGCGCCGAACGAGGCGTGCGAGCTGATGATGACGGTCTGGTCGGCACGCACATGCGGCCCAATCGCGTCGAATGCGAACTTGTGCCCATAGCCGGGCAGAGCGACCACGACTACCTCGACACCGTCCACAAGGTCGGCAGCACCTGCTGCGACCTTCGGATGAAACTTTCCCGTGATCGCGCCGGAAGCGGTGAGCGCCTTGCCCGTCGCGAGTTCCTTCGTGCGCTCGCCCGATGGCGACCAGAGCATGGCCTGATGTCCCATCTGCTCCAGCAGACAGGCAACTCCAAACGCGATCGACCCGGCGCCCACGATACCAACTCGCATGTCATGCCTTTCGATGTGCTCGATTTCTATCTCGTCGACGCGGGCCTGGTGACGTCGAAGGCAAGCTCCTCCAGCGTCAGGTTGCGCACTTGCGCTGCATCTGCAGGCGCGGCCTTATGGCGGGCGGCTGGTTCATTCCGCGACCGGCTCCCCAAGAGTGTGCATCAACCGGTTCGCCCAGCCGAACAGCGAGGCCGAAAGCACCAGATCGAGGATTTCCTCGTCGCCAAGGCCGCAGTCCTTCAGCCGCGCAAGGTCCTCGCCGTCGGCCGCGGGCCGACATTGCGAAAGCTTGACGGCGAATTGCAGGATCGCCGATAGCCTGGGCGCAAGCTCGGCATCCACGCCGTCAGCGAAGATTTTGCCGATGGAGGTTTCGTCTTTGGAAAGCTGGGCATAGCGCTCCGCGTGGACGGCGGCGCAGTAGATGCAACGGTTGACCAGCGAGGCACCGACCGCGCCGATTTCGCGCTCGGCGCGTGACATGCCACCGCGATTATACATGATGCCATTGAACAGCGGCGACCGGTGCTTCAGCGTCTCGGCATCATGCGCCAGAACAAGCACATAGTCTGAGATTTTTCGGTTCGACGGCGTCACCTGCAAAGCGTCCAGCTGCGCTGGCGTCGCATGATCCAGATCGACCGGCATGACATGCGGCTTCCAGATCGGAACTTTGGTGGTGAAATCCTGCAACACGCGTGTCATGCCGATTGCCTCATCAGTCGCAGTCCGGCCACGACCCGGATCTGGTAGCTGACAAAGGCCACCAGTTCGGAGAGACGGACGACATCCGCCTCGACGATACCAGCCTGGCGCAACAGTTCGATATCTCTGCCGCTCGCCGCGCGCGGGTTGGCCGCGACCAGGTCGGCATGACGGATCAACGCGCTGATGCGGGGGTCGCTAGCTCTAAAGTCGAGGTCACTGACCTGCCGCTCAGTTTCATCAGGAGCGGCCTGATCGAGCATCGCGCCGAAATGGTCGCGAAACGCCGCATCGTCGTTCAGGCTGGCGATGCGGCAGGCGATGGCCGCGCGCATCGCATGCGACAGGCCACCGGGATCGGAGGGACGCAAGGCCGCGTCATGGGTTTTTTCCGTCAGCTCGAAAATGTCGGCGCGTTTGGCAATGACTTTGGCGAGTTCGCTCTGGGGATCGATTCCTGACAGGCGCAGAACGACATCGTTCATAGCGCACCTCGCTTCTGAGATGGTCGATCGAAGCCGCGGTCGGGAAGCTCGGACGCCGTCCACTCGTCGCCTTTGAGTTCAGGCGTCTCGTAGTCGAGCAGTCGCTGCCAATGGACCTCGATGTCCTCGCTGTAGAGCTTGGCGGCAATGGCCCGCGCCAGCCAGCCTGCGCCCTCGCTGATGCCGGGGATGTCACCGCTGGTCTTGCCGAGGCTCACGCTGGCGCCATAGTTGAAACAATGGATGCGAGACAGCCACGTCGCCTCGCCCGCATTGCGCTCGATGAAGCTGAAATCGTCGGCGAGGTAGGGGAAGGCGCCGAGCTGCTCGTTTGCCAGTCCGGCCGGGGGCTGGTAGCGGTCGCGCCACAGGGCGATGCGGTCGGCATATCCTTCGAGCTCGGTACGCGCCAAAGGGTCGACGATAAAGCCGGTTCCGAGGATGATGAAGTCGGTGTCCAGCACCTTGCCGGATGTCGTCGTGATCTCCAGCGCACCATTCGCAAGATCGACCCGGTCAATGCCTGCGTCGAAATGGAAATGGGCGTTGGCGTGACGGCTGACCCGCAAGGTCGAGCCGCGCGGCGCGGGCGTCTGCGTCTGGAAGGAATAGTGCATGATGCGCCAGCGCCAGTCGTCGCCCAGGTCGGGAAAGCCTGCCGTAAACCCTATCGAGCCGATACCCATCAGCTTATTAACGGTCGGCATCTCGCGTCGCCGCGCGAGGTGCCGCACTTCGGCGGCGCCTGCTTCCAGCGCCTCGGCCGCATTGTCAACAGCGGAAGCACCGACGCCAATCACGACGACGCGTTTGCCCTTCAACGCGGCGAAGTCGATCGTCTCGGACGAATGCGCCCAAAGCGTCTTGGGCAGATGTTGCACAAAGTCGGGTATGTTCGGCCGGCCAGTGCCGTCGCGTCCCGTCGCCATCACGGCGCGGCGCGTCAGCACGACGTCCTCGCGTCGCCCGGTTCCAGCCAGATCAAGCCTCAGCAGATCGCCTTCGGGAACGATCCGCTTGACATCGACGTCGTTCTCGACTGGCAGCGCAAGCACCTGTCTGTACCAGCGCAGGTAGTCCATCCACATCGGCCGCGGGATCTTGTCGAGCGCTTCCCATGCACCTTCGCCAAACTGCGCGGTAAACCACGCCCGAAACGTCAGTGAGGCCATACCATAGGCGGGACCGGTCAGCTGTTTCGGCGAGCGTAGCGTCTCCATGCGGGCATAGGTCACCCATGGCCCTTCGAGCCCGCGCGGCGCGCGATCGAAAATGCGGATGTTCCTGATGCCGGCGTTCTGGAGCGCGAAGCTGGCGACCAGCCCGCACATGCCGCCGCCGATTACCACCACGTCATGCACCGGCCGGCCGTCTGCTGGCGCTCTCGGCGCCACCCAGTTGACTGGTGGCGCGCACAGACACGCCAGATCGTCCCGAACACGTCGAGCGAGCTTTTCCAGGCTATCCGCCATGTCGGTGTGGCGAACCTTGGTCATCCCGCGGCAGACTCGTCACGGATGACGGTGGCAGCACGCGGGTTCCAGCCTAGCCACACATCCTCGCCGGAAATGGCTTCGCTTTCGCCGGGATGGACGAGCGCGTTCAACTGGCTACCATCGTCGACCTCTATCGTCATCGACGTGTGGTTGCCTTTGAAGACACGCTTTCTGATTTTGCCGGCGAAGCCCTCGCCGCTCGGCACGGACAAGAAGCGAAGCGCTTCCGGCCGCACGACGATCAGGACAGAGTCGCCCTGTTTCATCGCATGCGCGCTGGGCAGTGCGCCGACCTGCCTGCCGTTCCAGGTCAGGGCGGTTCCCTGCGCGTCCGCGCCAACCACCTTGGCCCGCAGCAGGTTGGCGTCGCCGATGAAGTTCGCCACGAAGACGCTCTGCGGTCGCGAGTACAGAGTATGCGGGTCGCCCATCTGTTCGACCTTTCCATTGTTCATGACCACGATCTGGTCCGACATGGTCAGCGCTTCCTCCTGGTCATGCGTGACGAACAGGAAAGTCTTGCCTGTTCGCTCCTGGATCGACTTGAGCTCGATCTGCATCTGCTGGCGCAGCTTGGCGTCGAGCGCGCTCAAGGGTTCGTCGAGCAGCAAGACCTGCGGGTCTGGCGCCAGCGCCCGCATCAGCGCGACGCGCTGTCGTTGCCCGCCGGACAGCTCCGACGGCATGCGCGCCGCGTAGTCCTGCAACTGCACGAGCGCCAGCAGTTCCATGACGCGCTTGTGGATCGCCGATGAATCGAGCCCTTTCAATTCGAGCCCGAAGGCGATGTTGCGCGCGACGTTCATGTGCGGGAATAGCGCGTAGTCCTGGAAGACGATGTTGACGTTGCGCTTGTTCGGCGGTAGCCGCGTCACGTCCTTTCCGGCCAGCAGGATGCGTCCCGAATTGGGGATTTCGAAGCCGCCGAGCATGCGCAGCGTGGTCGACTTTCCGCAGCCGGACGGCCCAAGCAGCGTGACGAACTTGCCGGCCTGGATTGTGAGGTTGAGATCATCGACCGCGACTGCCTGGCCATAGGCCTTGGTCACATTCTGAAATTGAACGACCGGATCCATCAGCGGCTCCTCGAACGGCGTGTGTAATATTCGGCGTAAAGTCCAACCGCCCCGGTCACCAGCAGCACCAGTGTCGCCATCGCATTGATCTCTGGCGACATGCCGCCCTGGACTTTGGCGAAAATCAGCATCGGCAGCGTCGGGCGATAGCCGCCGAGGAAAAAGGTGCGCACGAAATCGTCGATCGACAACAGGATGCAAAAGATCATGCCGCCGCCGATGGCAGGCCCCAGATAAGGCAGGGTGACACGGAAGAACGCGACGACGCTGTCGGCGCCGAGATCTCGTGCCGCGTCGACCAGGTTGGCCGGCATCGAGCGCAGCCTCGTCAGCGCCATAACGACGACGAAAGGCACCGCATGAACGGTGTGGCCAAGCACGATCGCGGACGTGCCGGTCGGCATGTCGATGGTGCTGATGAAGATGCGCAGCGAAATGGCGGAAATCATTCCTGGCACCACCGCGGGCAGGCAGGCGAGCGCGAACAGCACGGCGCCCCAGCGCCCTTCGGTCGTTGCGATCAGCATCGCGATCCACACGCCGATGACCGTCGCCGCAAGCGTGGTGAGCCCCGCCACCAGCACGGAATAGGCGCAGGCTTCCAGGAACGGCTTGTCCTGCATAACCTTCAAGTACCAGTCGAAGGTCCAGTCACCAATGGGGAAGGCGATGAAGGCGGCATTCTTGAAGCTCATTGCCATCATCAGCGTGAGCGGAAGGAAGAGGTAGAGCACGAAGCCCCAATAGGCCATCGTCAACGCGGTGCGCGGCGCGTCGGCAAGCATCGTGCGCATCACATCAGCCTCGTCGATTTACCGCCAACGATCCGCATGAAGATGGCAGCGGTGGTAAGTGCCGAGACCAGCATGATCATGGCAAAGGCTGCACCGACAGGCCACTTGTCGCTGGCGCCGTGGAAGAAGCCGCTGATCGTCTCAGGGAACAGCACGGTGGTTGGGCCGCCCAACAGCATCGGCGTGGCGAAGACGCCGATCGAGGTCAGGAACACCAGCGAGCATCCCGACACGATGCCGTCGCGCGACAACGGTAGCACAATGCGCCTGAAGCGCGTGAACGGCCCAGCGCCGAGATCGGCTGCAGCGTCGAGCAGATGTTTGGGGATCTTGTCGATGGCCGAGTAGAGCGGCAGGAGCATGTAGAGGCTGATCAGGTAGACCAGGCCAAAACCCAGCGAGAACGGCGTATAAAGCAGAGGGATCGGCCGGTCGATCATGCCAATGTCGCGCAGAAAAACGTTGAGGGCGCCGCGATTGGCGAGCAGCATGATGATGGAGAAGGTCCGGATCAGCTCGCCCGCCCAGAACGGCACCAGCAGAAGCAGCAGCGCCTTCGACCTGCGATCGGGCTGCACGATCTTCGCCACATAGTAAGCGACGGGATAGACGACCAGCAGCGTCACCGCGGTCGCCGAAGTCGCATAGACGAAGCTGCGAATGAGCGGCATGAAATACAGCGGCTCGGAAAAGAAAATCGCGTAATTGGCGAAGGTGAAGGTTGGCGCGCGGCCATGCTGGATCGGATAGTTGCTGAGCAGGCTGATCTTCAGCATCTGGTAAATCGGCCCGATATGCATCATGACGATCCACACGATCGGAACCGCCGCAAGCAGCACCATCCGCGTCGTCTTGTTTGAGACCAGCGCGCCAAGCGTCGACTGGTAGAGACCCGAGTTGAAGAGTGCGGAAAGCCGCGTCGAATACGCCGGCGCGGTGACAGCTGGCATCGCTCCGCCACGGGCAAGGGTCGAGTTGCTAGCCATTATTTGTCCACCTGCGCAAGGAGGCGCCCGACCCCGCCGGACGATTGATGGTTGCCGCCCGCAAATGATCGCGGGCGGCGACTCTTAGGAGAAGATCAGGCTGCCTTGACTTCGGCGGTCGCCTTGTCGATCATCTCGTTCTTCATGTCGCGGTTGACCGGCGAGAAGAAGACGATGCGCTCGACCTGTTCCTGCGGCAGCGTGCCGGCCGCACGCTCGATGTCGGTCAGCGCCTCCGGAACGCCGGAAATCGTCGAGGCGAAGCCCGATTGGCGTTGCATCGAGGCGCCGACCTCCGGGGTTGCCAGGATCGCGTCGAGCAGCTTGTAGGCATTCTCTGCATTGGGCGCGTTGTTGACGACATTGAGCGTATAGCAAAAACCGTATGTGCCTTCCTTCGGAACCGACAGCTTGATCGGATGGCCGTCGGCAATGAGCTTCGCGGCCGGACCCGACCATGCGTGCCCGAGATAGATGTCCTCGTTGATGAACATCTGCTGCACTTCCGAACCCGCGTCGTAATATTTGCGCACCATGTCCTTGTGCTTGATCAGGTGATCGCGCGCGGCATTGGTGGCCTTCAAAGCCTCCTCGGGCTTGTCCGTGTAGCTTACGAAGTCGCCGTCGAAGCCGAGATATTGCATCGTGATCGTCATGAAGTCGCTGACAATGTAGGAAGTCAGACCCTTGAACTGAGGGTCGAACATGACGTCCCAGCTCTGCGGGTCCTTCACGTAATTGGTGTTGACGGCCAGGCCCTCATAGCCGGCGAGGATCGGCAGGCCCCAGAGCTTGCCGTCGACCTGAGCCCAAGGCGCGTTCTGATAGGCGGGGTTCAAGTTTTTCCAATTCGGGATCTTGCCGGTGTCGAGAGCCTGCAGAAGGTTCGAACTGATGAACTGCGAATATCTGTGGCCAGCCACTGTCACCATGTCCGTCGAAGGGTTGGCACCCTCTGCCGCCAGCAAATTGTACTGCTTGCCCTGATCGTCGGTCAGGCGGACGTTGACCTTGATTCCGCTGTCTTTCTGGAATTTGTCGAGAAATTCCTGCGGCAAGAATTTGTCATAGGTGGTCACGTTGAGCACGTTCGATTGCGCCCAGGATGGCAGCGGCCGAATGATGTAGGGCAGTGCCAGGGCGCCAGCGCTGCCTCCCAGCAATTGCAGTGTGTTTCGGCGATTCAAAACAAGCTTGGTCACTTTCGATCCCCTTTGGTTTAATTGGCGGGCGTATGGTGGGAGATGAAGGTGCAGGGCCGCAGCTATGTATCAGCTGGAAGGGACGCTCGACCCACGCCGGGGGCTCGTCCAGTAAACCGTCCGCAGTTTCCATCATATTGGAATTTGCGTATGCATTTGTCTACGCAGATCGATGTGGGCGATGCTGTTTTTCTCATCGCTGCTCATTGCACTCGATCCACGTGCCGAAAGGCCATTGGCTGCAAGTCCGATATCATACATTTACATATCACCAAGGCAACTTTCAGTGCAACTGCAGGCTCAGGCTGGTAGCCGGTATCGTCTGCTTTTGGCCGGAGGCAAACTCCGCCTAACGACCGAAAATCAGGCGCATTGCTGCCATTCGCAATGCCGACAGTGAAGCCACCGATGCTGTATGGGCGTGAGCTCGACCGAGCGGAAGCGAACTTCCGTTTTGGGTCAGAACAGGTAATCCGCACCGGGTATCAAGCGTCAGATTTCTACCACTAGAGCTGGACCAGCCCCAGCGTTTCGGTCGGAGAAGCAGCCGTTGTGAGGATTCCGCGCCCTCGAGTTAGAGACCGTGGTCATCCGGCCTCGGGAGGACAATTGTGTGGGAGCAAAGCTGCAAGCGCGCACCATAAACAGCAGTAGACGTCACCGCCTTCGACTTGAATGCCTGATCATCAACCCTGAGCAGATGCCCGAAGACGTGTGCTTTCGCAGCGCCAGAGAGACATCGATGATATGGAGGAGATCCGCGCCGAATAGAACGGCGACGATCTTGTGGCTACCGGAGATCGGGGTCCGATGAGAATTCTCGTTGTTGGAGCCACCGGCTTGATCGGCGCTTCGATCTGCACCCGCCTCGTTTCCGAAGGACATGAGGTGGTCGGCATCGCCCGTAGCCCTCGGGCAAATGCAGCCCGTGATTATCAAACGTTGGTGCTGGATATGGCCGCCGCGCTACGCCCTGAAGATTGGCTGCCGCATCTGACTGGCGTCGATGCCGTGGTGAACTGTGCCGGCGTTCTGCAGGACAGCCCGCGCGAAAAGACCGGGCAAGTCCATCGCGATGCGGCGGCGGCTCTTTTTCTCGCCTGCGCGCGGGCCGGTGTTGCCAAGGTGATCCACTTCTCGGCAATGGGTGTGGATCGGGCACAGCCTTCGTCGTTCTCGGCGACGAAATATGCCGGCGATCAGGCGCTGATGGCGCTTGACCTCGATTGGATAATCCTTCGCCCCTCCGTGGTGCTCGGCCGGCCTGTGTTTGGGGCCAGTGCATTGTTTCGCGGGCTGGCCTCGCTGCCGGTCCTGCCGTCAATGCCAGATACCGGCCGGCTGCAGGTTGTGCAACTCAAGGATGTGGTCTCGACTGTGCTCTTCTTTCTCAATCCCGGCAGTCCGTCTCGTGTCGCGCTGGAGCTTGCCGGTCCCGAACAGCTGACCATGGATGAGATCGTCGGTAGTTTCCGCCGCTGGCTCGGCTGGGCTCCTGCAGCCAGGCTGGACTTGCCGGGATGGGGTGCGCGGCTTCTCTACCGCCTCGGCGATTTTGCCGCGATGCTCGGCTGGCGGCCTCCAATGCGCACCAATGCCGCCAGGGAGATCGCACGGGGCGCGCTCGGAGATCCCTCGGACTGGATTTCCCTGACCGGCATGCGGCCACAAAGCCTGGCGCAGTTCCTCGCGCTCAATCCTGCGACGGTGCAGGAAAAATGGTTTGCCGGGCTTTATGTCATCAAGCCTGCAATCTTCGTCGTGCTGCCGGTGTTCTGGATCATGACAGGGATTGTGTCGCTGACCACTGGCTACGGCAACGGGATCGACCTCATGCAAAGCACGGGGGCTGGCATGTTGTCGGCGCCTGCCGTGATCGCCGGCGCTCTTGCCGACATCGTCGTCGGCGCACTCATAGCCTGGCGGCCAACGGCGCGAAAAGGTCTCTACTCTGGCATCGCGCTCTCGCTGTTCTACCTGGTCGTGGGCACTTTCCTGCGCCCGGACCTGTGGAACGAACCGCTTGGGCCATTCCTGAAGGTCTTGCCGATCATCGTCCTTCATTTCGTCGCCTTGGCGATCCTGGAGGAGCGCTGATGCTCTATTTCGTGCTGAAATACCTGCATGTCATCGGTGCCAGCGTGCTGCTTGGCACCGGCGCCGGCATTGCCTTCTTCATGCTTCTCGCCCACAGGACCGGCAATGCGGCAACAATTGCGGCGGTGGCGCGCATCGTGGTGGTCGCCGATTTTCTCTTCACGGCAACTGCCGTCGTGGCGCAGCCGATAACCGGCGTCGCGCTCGCCTGGCAGGCGGGTTACCCGCTCTCCGAAGGCTGGATCGTGCTGTCCATCGCGCTTTACATCGTCACCGGCGCATTCTGGCTGCCGGTGGTATGGATGCAGATGGAGATGCGCAATCTGGCGTCCGAAGCCGCCAAAACGGGGACCCCGCTGCCGGCCCGGTACATCAGGCTTTTCTGGCTGTGGTTCGCCTTCGGCTTTCCCGCCTTTGCTGCCGTCCTCGGGATTTTCTGGCTGATGATCGCGCGGCCGGCGATCGAGTGGTAACGCCTTGCCGCGACAGATTTCGTGGCTCGATTTCGGCACTGGAACATCTTTCCCATGAATGCGTTCGGCGCGGATGGATCAACCCGCGCGCAAACGCCGACATTCAGCCTCATCCGCGACTGAAGCGGATGTTCTCATTGTTGGCGGTGGACCTGCGGGGCTGGCGGCGGCTATCTATCTCGGCAGGTTCCGTCATCGGGTCGTCGTGGTCGACGCGGGTGAATCGCGCGCGATGCTGATTGCGGAAAGCCGCAACTGTCCGGGATTTCCGGAAGGGATCAGTGGTCCCGATCTTCTGCGGCGGCTTCGCGCCCAGGCCGCCAAGTTCGGAGCGACACTGGTCCAAGACCAGGCGTCATCCGTCGAGCCGACCGTAGGCGGGTTTGGCGCCGAGACCAACGGCGGGCGGATCGTCGCCCGCAAGGTATTTCTGGCGACAGGTATCGTCGACGTCGTGCCTGCAATTCCGCGTCTGCGCGAGGCCATCGCCAGAGGCAGCGTACGCCTTTGCCAGGTTTGTGACGGCTACGAAATCATAGATCGTCAGGTCGCGGTCATCGGTCACGAGGCGCAGGTGCTGCGAGAGGCCTTGTTCCTCAAGCAGTATACGCAGCACGTCACAATGCTCGCACGCTATCTTCCAGATTTCTCCGCCAGCACACGGCGCGTGGCCATGGAAGAGAACATTGCTGTTTGCGACGCGTTCAAAAAGTTTGTTCCCACCGACAGCGGCTACCAGGCCGTCCTCAAGGACGGCGAGATGCGCCATTTCGACGTCATCTATCCGGCGATGGGATGCCGGGTGCGTTCCGAACTCGCGCTGGCAATGGGCATCGAATACTGCGACGAGGGCTATGTCGTCGTCGACAAGCATCAGCGGACTTCGGTCGATGGGGTGTATGCCATAGGCGACCTGGTCAGTGCCCTGAACCAGATCGCAGTCGCTTTCGGCCAGGCTGTGATCGCCGCGACCGATGCGCACAATGATTTTGCCTTCGGGTACGAATAAGGCCCCTGAACAATAAAGGGGCACAGATATACGGTAGGCGGATTATAGGGCGAACGGGATGGCGCCAGCTAGTGTTGTGTTGCTGGGTTCCCCAGCCCTTCCAACAGTGTGCTCAAGGCCGCATCCAAGGGCGCCGATCCAACCTTCTCGGGCACCAGGAGCCCATCGATCGCAAGCATGGTCATGCCGTGGATGAGCCCCCAGCCGGCTGCCGCCTGACCTTCTATCGGCCGCTTGCGAATGCTCCCCGCGGCCTGGCCGCGCCGGAGGATTTCGAGGAGAACATCGAATACCGCCAGCGCCCGCTCATTGAGATGCATGCCCACCGCTTTCCCTTCCTCCGCGCTAAACATAAGGCGGTAGAGAGCCGGGTTGTCCGTTCCGAACGCGACGTAGGCTCGAGCTATCGGAGTAATTTCGTCGCGCAGAGTTTTCGGCGCTTCAGACTTCGCTGCCGATAGGGACTCGCGCAGCCGGTCGAACCCAATCATTGCGATCTCCGCAAGCAGCGCGGCCTTGTCGGGGAAGTGCTTATAGGGTGCCGCGTGGCTTACGCCAGCCCGGCGGGCGACTTCCCGCAGCGTGAACTGCCAGCCCTTCTCCTCCCGAAGCATATCCAACGCCGTCTCGATAACCGCACGGCGGAGATCACCGTGGTGATAGGGGCGGTTGGGTGCGTCCTGCATGGTACCTCAAAGTTTCTTGTGAATACATTGTTGACAGTGGCTACTTAAGCGGCTACATCAAGGGTGAAAGTTTCTCCTGTCTACATCGGAGTGGACCATGAACGCAATCGCAAAAAATCACCGACGCAGATCGGCTAGGCAGTCTCCTCGCACGCCCCGTTCAGACAACCGATCGATACCATCCTCAATATGATGCTTCGGTGATCGGAATTCCGTTTTCCAATGAAACCGAGGAGCATCAGCACATGACCACCGACCCATCGTTGCCGCTACACGGCTCCTGCGAATGCGGCGCTTGCTCGTTCGAGGTGCATACGTCGCCGAAAGCCAGGTTCCGGTGCCACTGTTTGATCTGCCAGGCGTTCAACGGCAAACCGTTCGCGGATGTGGTCGCCGTTCGCGCCAAGGGTGTCGTGCTGAAAAACGCCGGCAACATTTCATTCAAGAAATACCGTCCGCCGCCGAACTTCAATCGCGGGGTCTGCCGGACTTGCGGCAAGCCGGTTGTGGAGGTTGCCGGCTTTGGGCCGTTCAAGGTGATGTTCATCCCGACCAGCAATTTCGAGCCCGGGGCCCGGCTGCCGCCGGTTCGGATGGATATATTCTATCACCGTCGTGTGCTGGACATGCCCGGTAGCCTGCCCAAGTACAGCGGCTATTACCCGAGCCTTTTGGCAGTCGGGAAAATGATCATGAGTGGCTTGTGAATTGGTGAATCGATTTATTTGGGTGCCATCCACGTTATGGCCTCGGCGCTGTTCGGCATCTACCTGCCGTCATGTGGCATCATCGGCTCGATCTTCGGCAAGATCGGCTAGGTTCATCACGGCGCTCACCGAACTGAGCTATGCTTCCGGGCGTGATAGGGCAGCGCGGGGATCCGGCCAGATCCTTACGGAAGTTCACGGGGGATGGCTCACGTATATCTGTGCCCGTTTCATGTTCGGGGGCCGATAAGCTCTCGAAACCTACCTCGCTAGCGCAGCATGGCTGCTAGCACGAAGGCCGCGGCCGCTACGAGAACGACTGCCGCAATCACCAGCACCGGCCAGTTCTTGCCAGGCTGAAGACCAGGCTCGCTTCCTGCCGGCCGCATCGCATCGCCGAAACTTGCTTCATTCGTGAACTCAGGCTGTCGCCGTGGACGAGCCTCGGCGACAGGATTTGGCACGCCGGCCGCTTCGGCGTCGGTCTTTTCAGGTGCCGCGGCAGGGTCGAACCCCGGGGTCTTATCCTGTGTCGCGCCGGCCTGAATATCGCCTCTCGCTTTGGTCTGATCTCGTCGTGCGGCCATAATGGTGTCTCCCTGGCAACCAAACTTCGATCTGGCTCAGCGGTTCCAGTCTGCGCCGCATTTGCTGAACACACCCGATTTTCCGAGCAGACCGATTTTCTGAACAGACCCGATTTCTGAACAGACCCGATTTTCTGAACAGATCTGGCGCTGATCCGGCTTCTCCGGAACAGAGGACGCCGTTCGCAGTTGTGTTGGATCATTGCCCGGTGAGTTGGCCATGCCGTCTGCACTTGAGCAACTGGCTCAATCCGTGAAAGAGCGACGAGCGATCCTGTTCGTCGGGGCGGGGGTGTCGATGAGCGTCGGCCTGCCATCCTGGGAGAAGCTCATCGAGCATATGGTGGATGAACTCGGCCTCGAGCGAGACGTGGTCGACAGGCCCGAGTCCAGCTACCAGGCTCTTGCCGAATATTACCGGCTAAAACATGGCAGTCTCGGCCCCTTGCGCAGTTGGATGGATCGCGAATGGAGCGTCTCGCGGGAAAAAGTCAAGGGATCGGCGATCCACAAGCTGATCGTGTCACTCGATTTTCCGATCATCTACACCACCAACTATGATCGAAACCTTGAGGTTGCGTTCGAAGTCCACGACCGCGCGTTCGTAAAAGTCGCCAATGCCAAGGATATCGCCAAGGTGAACGGCGAGGTTACCCAGATCATTAAATACCACGGCGATTTCGACGACGACGCATCGCTGGTTCTGGCGGAGTCCGACTATTTCGAGCGGCTGTCGTTCGAGTCGCCGTTGGACGTGAAGTTTCGCGCCGACGCATTGGGGCGCACCGTCCTGTTCATCGGCTACAGCATGTCAGACATGAACATCCGCCTGTTGCTGTATCGGCTTTGGGAAACCTGGCGCCGGTCCGGTTATGAAAGGAATCGTCCGAAATCGTTCGTCTTCATGCCGCAACCGAGCGTCGTCCAGGAAGCGGTTCTCGGACGCTGGGGTATCGACATGCTGACCGACGAGGCCGATCGGCCGGAGGATGCCCTGGTGGCATTCCTGAGCAAGCTCAAGGACGCGATAGACCCCGCCTAAATTAGCAGCATGCACTGCGCTGAAGCCGAATCGTTGGCGGCAAAGTTCGGAAAGCTCGCCTCCGTTTGACCAGGCCGGGGAACATTGTTGATCGCTACGACGTTCATAGCCGCGAAGGGATGCTGTTTGCGGAGGCCTATGATGGGCCAGTTCCAAATAATCGAACTCGTTTCCGTCATCGAGGCCTGCACCACCGACCGCGCCGCAGGGCGATTGGTGTCGATGGCCAAAGCCGTCGAAGAGTTGCGGGTGCTGACCGGTGATTTCATCTCGCCGGACGAAATCGTGGCCAACGCACTGTCGCCGGTGGCGTGGGAGCGCGGCTGCGCGGTTCTGTTCGACGAGCAGCCGGGCGCCGACATCCTGCATGCGCCATGGCAGGACGCCTGACCGGCGCAGGACGCCTGAGCGTCGCCGAACTTCGGCAGCCGTGTGACCGCGGGGTGCTGCCCGCGTCGCATTTGGCGGCCATCAGGAGTGCCGGCAGTTGGAGCCCTGACGTCACAGGACCGTTTAATCGCTATGCAAGCGAGTCAGGCAATCGGAGAAACGCCGTGACTGAAAACAAGACCCGTTACGAACATGGCGCGACCAAGTACCCTCCCAAGAAATTTGCGGACGCGTCGGATCATTTTCCCAGGAGGCGGCCGGTAACAAGAAGCCTGCCGGCGGCATGGGCCTGACCCGGTCAAGGGACGAGGTTGAGGCCAAAACCCGTCAATCCGAAGGGCAGGACCCGCCCAGGCAATCCAGCCCAGATTCCGCGAGCGAAAAGACATCCAGCGCCACCAAGCAGTGACCGGTCAGGAACACTGCAGGTCAACGGCGCTTGGTCGCCAAACAGGCAAGCGCCGTCAGCCCATCATCGTCTTCAGCGGCTCCCGAGCGAGGTTTGCTTCGATCTCCTTGCGGCCCGGCGTTTCCCGCAGCGCCGTGCGCATGTTCTTGCGATATTCGTTCGGCATGCGCGGCGGCAGCATAGGTTCATATGCGTCGACGATCGCCTCTATGATCACCGGGCCTTCCGCGGCAAACGCGGCATCAAGAACCCCATCGACGTCCTCAGGCCGGGTGACGCTGGTAGCCGATGCCCCCCATGACCTCCGCGGCCAGGGCGAAATCGATCGGCTGGAGTTCGCAGGCAAATTGCAGGTTGCCAAGGAACATCATTTGCTCCCAGGCGATCTGGTTGAGCATGTTGTTCTTGATCACCAGAAGCTTGAGCGGAATCCTGTAACGCACGGCCGTCGAAATGTGTCGACAAGGATCTCGGCGGTGTTGGCATGGTTGCCTCCAGTGTGTTGTCCCGGGCCAATGACCGCCCCAGGCCAAGGACAACCGGGAGAAGCAGGGCGAGGGCGCTTGTAAGAATCGGCGCCGAGATTGACGCCTCCGGCGTGGACGAGGTGCGGGGCCGCTCCGCCTGTGGAAGAGCTGGGTGAGATAAAGCCGTGCGTGCCCCGCGCAGGGGGCGAGCACCCACAGGTTGGTTAAGACGTTGTCGACGACACCCCAGCGCCGTAGAAACCGGTCTCCCGCATGATGCCGTAGTGCAGGGCCACGGCGTTGAAGTTTGCGCTGCCACGTGTGTAGGTTGCGGCAAACATCCCGGCCGCTGGCGCGGCGTATGGGCCGAGCAATTCGCCTTACCGGCAGAAGCAGAAAACGCTAGAATGAACTCCTGCGACGGTTCCAACTGCGCCAAAGACGAGCGCGATGAGCGCGGCGCTCTCCCGAGCGGATTCTGGTGCAACTCCTACCACGTTGCGCTCATGCACCCGGAGACTTGACTGCGAGGGAACGTGGGGATTCCGCTCACCCGTCTGCTGACACTTTGACTTCGCTTGGTGCGCGTCAGGCCTGACTTCCGGCTGATCTTCAGATAGCGGCGATGTCCAGCTTCGAGCCGTCGACCAGACGCGACAGGCGGAACGGTGTAGGATCGACGCAAGGCGTGTCGTTTACGACAAGCTCTGCGGCCAGATAGCCAAGCCCCGGGCCCAAACCGAAGCCGTGGCCCGAGCAGCCCGCCGCGAGGACGAGGCCTTTCACCCCGTCCACCTGCGACACCACAGGCACTGCGTCCGGCGTGCAATCGACGAAGCCGCCCCAGGCACTATCGATCTCTATATCGCCGAGTTGGGGGAAGGTCTTCCGGACACTCTCCACCACTTGGCTTACCAGCCATTTTAAGGGTGGAGGATCCAGCACCCGATTCTGTTCGAAGATCCGATCGTCGCTGGTCAGCAGCGCCGGCATTGAATCCGGCCCCGAAAGGAACGATTGGCCGATGCCGAGCCTGACGTTCTTCAGGCGACGCAAGAATTGCGGCATGAATTCCCGGCTATACCGGATAGCCTGGGGCGTGATTTCGAGGTTCGCCTTGCCGCTGATCGCAAGCGTATAGCTGCCGTCCAGTCGGCGCGTGATCGTGCAGTAGGGTGTGGAGACCGCCTCGCCTATGTTGATTGTCGGGGTGGAACGCAGCGCGGTCTGCCGGATGCTCGCTTGGGGGAAACTGATCCCGAGCGGCCTAAGGAAGCGCGAGGACCAGGCGCCAGCGGCGCACAGCACCGCGCTGGTTCTGATGTAGCCCTTCTCCGTGTGCACGCCCGCAATCTTGCCATTGGCCAAGTCGAGCGCCCGCGCGGCGCATTCCTGGTGGATGGTGGCGCCCAGAGCTCTGGCCCCATCGGCGATAGCCGGCGCGGCGAGCGCAGGTTCGGCCTTACCATCCCGGTCCGAATAGGTCCCGCCGACCCATTTGTCGCGCGCTTCGGGGACGCGCTCGGCCACCTCCGCCCGGCTCAGCATGCGGGTGTCGACCTCGTACTCCCTGGCGACCTCGCGCCACCTTTCCCAGCCGGCGAGCACAGCCTCGTCGTGAGTGGCATAGACGAGACCGCAGCGTCGAAATCCAAGGTCCCGATTGATATCGCGCGTCAGCTCGTCCCACAGTCGCATGGAGATCACCGAGAGCGGCAGTTCGCGCCGATCGCGGTTCTGCTGGCGGCACCAACCCCAGTTTCGGCTCGATTGTTCACAGGCGACGTGGCCCTTCTCGAGCAGAGCCACAGAGAGGCCACGCTTCGCCAGGAAATAGGCGGCCGTAGAGCCGAGGATGCCGCCGCCGACGATGACGACGTCGACCTCGGCCGGGAGACGCTCATCGCTGTGAATGCGTTCGACTCGGGGCGACATGTTCCAACCAACCTCGGCTGCCAAGAATGCGGAAGCAAAGTTCCGATCAGCCCTTCATCGCATCGTGCGCTCGAAAGAATGTGCCGAAATCATCTAGGACTTCGCCAGATGTGCGGGTTTTTGATCCCTTGATCGATACGAGCTGCTCAAGCCCGACCGAGTTCCAGTTCGGCGCAGGGCGGCGTAACCTGCTCGCGAGTCCGTTGGATCGCGCTTGAGGGTCTTGAGCCTGCGAGCGAAGTTGTAGGCGGCAACGAAGTCGGCGAGGTGTTACCTGAGCTGATCGTGGCTCTCGTAGTAGAAGCGTTTGACCGTGGCGTCCTTGATCGTGCGGTCCATCCTCTTGCAGCTTTACGCGCTCGCTACGGCGGGGCGTCAGACGTGGACATAGGCGATCAGTCGCCGAACGACGGAGATGCTCTGATGTTCCATCGGAACACCGCGAGGCGAAAGACTGACGGATCATGGCAGATGCGGATGAGCAGCCCGGAGCAGATGAGCGAATAGACGGTTTATTCGGCCGCCATCTCGGAACGATCCCGCCGCCCTGCCATTATCGCCATAAGGACAGGCTCAGATCGTGGTGGCGCACGATTGGTCCGCTTCGGCAAGCACCGTGGCCAACTGCAATCACCGGAAGTCGACGGTTCCGCCAGCGATCTGGGCCTCAAAAAATCGAACGCAAGGCAGCTTGGAGGAAACCAATGGCTGGACGCAGAACCCATGAGCAGCAACTGCGCATCATTGAAAAGCGGGAGAACACGAAGGGCGCCGGCAAGGATTTCGACGCTGAGGCTGACCTGAAGCGATCAGCAGCGGAACGTGAAGCGCTGCGCAAGGGGTCGGAAATCAGGCCCAAGGCACCCGACCTCGTCGACCCTGACGATCGCAACATCCTTCGCGGAGAAAATCAGGAGAGCGTTCATCACAAGAACCGTCCCGACGAACAAGAATTGGAGCAAGCCTATGGCAAAGGTAGCAAGAAGCACGTCGGAGCGGGTGCGCGGGGAAAGGGTTCCGGTGCAGGCGCCATGACCACCACCCCAAAGGACAAGCTCGAGGAAAACAAAGTCCTGTCCAACCGCGACAAGGGCCAGCATACGAAGGAACGCGGTCTGGATTCCAGGCAGATCGCAACTGAGCAGCGCCAGGATTACGCTGCCAATCGTTTGCGCGACTGACGGCTCACTCGCCGCTGGGGCGCGGTAGCGCGGCCCTGACTGGGGCCGCTTCAGGTGGCTGCAAAGCTCAAGGGGAGGGGGCCGTACGGCTCAGGCCCATTCGCCACTGAAGAGCGGTTCTATCGGATGGCGCGATTTGGTTATTTTGAGTTCGCGCAGAAATATCGCCGCGCTCGACGATCTCCATCGGTTGTCGGTCCTTGCTAGCCATGGCGTGCTCCTTCGGCAGATCGCGTCGACGACCTGCTCTCAAACTGCTCTGCCTCACGCAGCAGCCGGATCACCTCCGCGTCCGTGGTCTGTTCGAAATCCTCATAATATCGGCCCACCGCAACAAAAGGCTCAGGCGTGGCGAGACATACCACTTCGTCCACATCGGCTTTGATCAGGTCCAGCGTGTCCCGGGGTGCGACCGGGACGGCCAACATGACATGCGCCGCCCGATCCTTCCTTAGCGCCTTGAGCGCCACTCTGACCGTGCCTCCGGTCGCAATGCCGTCATCGACGACGATGACGGTCTGGCCCAGGACCGAAGCCGCAGGCCGGCTGCCGAGGTAGAGTTTTCTGCGGCGTTCGATTTCGAGCAGTTGCCGCCGTTTCTCTGCTTCGACGTATTCGTCTGACGGCCGGACCAAAGCCATCGCCTCCTCGTTGAGGACGAGCTGCGGATTTTCCCCGTCGACGACCGCGCCGATGCCATATTCGGAATGGCCCGGCGCGCCGATCTTGCGCACAAGCAGCACGTCGAGCCGGGCACGGAGTGCCTTCGCCACTTCGAAGCCAACCGGCACGCCGCCGCGCGGCAGCGCCAGCACCAGTGGATCGGTTGCCGCGAACCTGGTCAAAGCGGCGGCAAGCTGGCGCCCCGCATCCGTTCGATCTTTGAATCTCAAGGCGTTAAAGCGCATAGTCTTCACCTCCAAGGCCGAAACCCTGGCGTGGTGCTGCTCAGGCTTCCTCCTCGCCCAAATTCAGCTTGCTGGCGAAACGGCGATTGGGGCAAATTGTTTCATCAACCCTTGGCAAAAATTGGCGAACGATGCGATTGAGAACCCGGTTCTGGGCCCGGATGCTCTCCGGCAAAGGGTTGTCCCATGGGCTATCGCCAACGCTAGCGATTAGAACGAGCTACAACGCCTTCGTCATCCTAGGGCGGAGCAGGAGCGAAGCGACGTCGCGGAGACCCTGAGATCCATGCCGTTACATCCGCCAAAGAATGCTGCGGTTCAGAAACGGCGCCTGGGTGGTAGCGCTCGATTCTGGTCGGCCGGAGCACTGCGAGGTCTGCGCCGCGTCGCTGCCGCCGGGCTGTTTGTACGTCCCGAACTGCGCTTGCGTTCATCGCTTCCTTCTCGAACCGGAAAAAAGATGGATTCTTGGCTGCTCGCCTTGGGCGCGCGAAAAAATCGCTGCTGGAACAATCGATCGCCCTGCTGCGTTCGACTGTTTTACTCCTGCCGGGGGTGCTCGATGGCGCCACGTCCTTTCTGGAAAGGCTATCTGAAGCTTTCGCTGGTGACCTGCCCGGTCGCGATGACGCCCGCTACCACCGAGAGCGAAAAAGTCCGGTTCCATACGCTCAATCGCAAGAGCGGGCATCGGGTGGTCAGCCAATATGTCGATGCCGTCAGCGGCAAGCCCGTTGCTGAAGACGACGAGGTGAAGGGGTACCAGCGCGGCGAGGACGAATACGTCCTGCTCGAGGACGACGAGATCGACGCGGTCGCGCTCGAGAGCACGCGCACCATCGACATCGACATGTTTGTCGATGCCGACAGCATCGGCTGGATCTGGTACGACAAGCCGCACTATCTCACCCCTGACGACCCGGTGGGGGAGGAGGCATTCTCGGTCATTCGCGACGCGATGCAATCGACGGGGACGGTCGGAATATCGCGACTGGTCATGTACCGCCGCGAACGCGCCGTCATGCTTGAACCACGAGGCAAGGGCATCGTGCTGTGGACACTGCGCTATGGCGACGAGGTTCGCGATCCCGAGGATTATTTCGGCAAGATCGACAACGTCAAACCCGACCCGAAACTGATGGATATGGTCTCGACCCTTATCGATGAGCGAACCAGGCAGTGGGATCCCGCCATGACTGGAGATCCCGTCCAGGCGCGGCTGCTGGAGATCATTGCCTCGAAGAAGAAGGGCAAGAAGGGTCCGGCCAAGGCGAAGACCAAGGCCGAGCAACCGGCCAGCAACGTGATCAACATCATGGATGCGCTGCGCAAGAGCATCGGCTCGGAGGCCGGAAAGCGGAAATAAGCGCCTGGGAGCAGGCTGGGCTGGGGGACAAAGGCAGCACAATGAAGGTCATACCCCGCGATCCTGCTTTCGACAGCACCCGCCGATCCAGCGATTTCCTCCTGCCGCTCGATACGCCTCCGATGGAGGCAAAGGCGGCCGATGCGATTCCCGAAGGAGACGGATGGCAATACGAACGCAAATGGGATGGTTTTCGCTGCCTGGCATTCCGGCAGGATGATGCGGTGGAGTTGCGCGCAAAGTCAGGCAAGCCGCTCGGACGCTATTTTCCCGAACTCGTCGCGACATTGAAGGAACTACCGTCGCGCCGTTTTGTCGTCGACGGTGAAATCGTCATCTCGGTCGACGGCAAGTTTTCGTTCGACGCGCTCCAGATGCGGCTTCATCCCGCCGAGAGCAGGATCCGCAAGCTGTCCGCCGAAACCCCGGCTCGCATCGTCCTGTTCGACATGCTCTGCGATGAGCACGGAACCGTCTGGTTGGCGCGGACCCTGAAAAAACGGCGAGCGATCCTTGAGGCTTTCGTCGCTTCGGCAAACCGCAGGAACATCGTGCTTTCGCACTGTACGCGCGATGTAAAGGAAGCCCGCTCCTGGTTAGGGGATGCCGGACATGGGGCGACAGACGGCGTGGTCGCCAAGCGGCTGGACGGTCCGTACCAACCGGGGGTGCGCGCGATGGTGAAGGTAAAGCGGTTGCGGTCGGCCGATTGCGTGGTCGGCGGCTTTCGCTATCTCAGCAACAGTCCGCAGGTCGGTTCATTGTTGCTGGGTCTGTACAACGAGGCCGGCAAGCTCGATCACGTCGGTTTCACCTCGACCATTGCCAAGGAGGACAGGGCCGAGCTTACCCGCAAACTCGAAGCCATGCGCGAGCCACCCGGCTTTACCGGAAAGGCGCCGGGCGGACCGAGCCGCTGGAGCACCGAGAGCAGCGGCGAATGGGAGCCGGTCCGGCCCGAACTGGTGGTCGAGGTACGCTTCGATCACGTCACCGGCGACCGTTTCCGGCACGGCACCAAGTTCCTGCGCTGGCGGCCGGACAAGGCTCCGGAGCAATGCACTTTCGAGCAGATCGCCTGATTATTCCGATGCATGCACTCGTAGTGCCGTCCTCAAGCCGCTTTCTTGCGCCGGTTTGCACGGTCTTCGATTGGCGCTGCGGCCGCGCGGAAATCCTGCCAGGGGTCCGACGCGAGCGAGGCAAGCCGGGTCGGCGTGTTCTCGACGGTAAAATAGGCCGATCCGATGCCGGGGCCGAGCTCGTCCCAGGCAAGCGGCATCGACACCGCCGCACCCGGCCGTGCTCTTGTCGAATAGGGTGCGACCGCGGTCGCACCGCGCTGGTTGCGCAGATAGTCGACGAGGATTTTTCCGCGCCGTTTGGATTTGGTGATGGTCGAGACGTAACGGCCAGGACTGTCCGAAGCCATGGAGTCGGCAATCGCCTTGGTGAAGGCTTTTACAACAGGCCATTCCGCTTTCGGCTTCAACGGCGCCACGACGTGCAGACCCTTGCCACCGGAGGTCTTGATGAAGGGGACAAGCCCTGCATCCTTCAGCCGGTCGCGGGTCTCGACGGCGGCTTCGATCACCGCCTCCCAGCTCACGCCCTCGCCGGGGTCGAGATCCATGATGATCGTATCCGGACGCTCCCAATCGCTCACCGTCGAGCCCCAGGGGTGGATCTCCAGCGCCGCCGACTGGACGAGACCGATCAGCCCGTCGAGATCATTGATGCTGATCAGCCGCTCGTCGGGCGGATCCTTGGGGTCGTGGACCAGTACGATGCTTGGATTGAGCCCCTTCCAGGCATGCTTCTGGAAGAATTGCTCGCCCGAAATCCCGTTGGGACATCGCACCAGCGCCAGCGCCCGGCCGACGATGTAGGGCGACGCATAGCGCCAGACCTCGGCATAATAGTCGGCGAGACCTTCCTTGGTCACGCCCTCGTCCGGCCAGTAGAGGCGGTCGGGATGGGTGAGCTTGACGGTCCGGCGCTGGGGTTTAGCCACCTCCTTGCTCGTCTTCGGCGTCTCGCGCACGATCTCCTTCGCCGGCTTGTCTTCGCGCAATCCGCGGAACGAGGCGTGGCGCAGATTGCCGTCGGCGGTCCACGCCCGGAACTCGACTTCGGCGACGAGGTCCGGCCTGACATAGCGGACTAGCCGAGCCTCGTCGGCGCTCAGCCGCTCGTCGAACGGGCTTGACGGAATGCGTATCCGTTCGAGCTTCTTGAACAGGCTCTCGGCGACCGCTGCCGTGTAGCCGGTGCCGACGCGCCCGACATGATGAAGCTTGCCGTCGTCATAGACACCCAGGACAAGCGAACCGATCGCCTTGCGCGAGGTTGTCGAGGGGATAAAGCCGGCCACGACAAATTCCTGCCGCGCCGAGCATTTCGACTTCACCCAGTTCTTGCTGCGGCCGGAGCGGTAGGGCACATCGCGAAGCTTGGAGACAATGCCTTCCAGGCTCAGCCGACAGGCGTGTCGCAGCACCAGGGCGCCATCCTCCTCAAAATGGCCGCTGTAGCTGATGATGCCGCTGTCACTGCCGATGATCTTTTCCAGCAATTCCTTGCGCTTGATCAACGCAACGTCGCGCAGATCGTAGCCGTCGAGATGAAGCAGGTCGAAGACGTAGAAGCGAAAGCGATCACTGCGGCCCTCGCTGAGATCGGCTTGCAGCGCGGAGAAATCCGATGCGCCGGCGGATGTCTCGACCACGAGTTCACCGTCGATCAGCGCCGTCCCGACAGGGATATCGGCCAGCGCCGAAACGACCGCCTTTCCGAATTTCTTCGTCCAGTCGAGACCGCTTCGCGTCAACAGTTTGACGCGGCCGGCTTCGATCCTGGCCTGCAGCCGGTAGCCGTCGAATTTGATCTCGTGCAGCCAGCGCTCGCCCGATGGCGCGGACGAGACCAGGGTCGCCAGCGTAGGCTCGACGAAATCGGGAAGCGCCGCCTTCTTGGCGCCCTTGATCTTTGACGGTTCGGGAATGCTGCCAGTGGCGGGAGGCTCTTCGGCTGGACCGGCCCTCGTGCTGCCGCCGCGGCGCTTGCGAATGCGCCCTGTCTTGGACGACCAGCCGGGCTCTTCGCCGGCGACGTCCTCGATCTTGCGGCCGGTCGCGACGGATTCCGGCCGCTCGTCCAGAATGTCGGGATCACCTTCGGTGCGCGCGGCGTCATCGTCGCCTTTGATCAGCAGCCAGTTCTCGCGCTTCTCCCGGGGCTTTCCGGCCATCCGCACAAGATGCCAGCGGCCGCCAAGCTTCTCGCCGTGAAGTTCGAAATCGAGATGGCCTTTCGCATAGCCGCGATGCGCGTCGCCGATCGGCGTCCAGGCGCCTCTGTCCCAAAGGAGGACGGTGCCGCCGCCATACTCGCCCTTCGGGATTGTGCCTTCGAAGTCGCCATATTCCAGAGGATGGTCCTCGACGTGGACGGCAAGACGCTTCTCGCCGGGGACCAGGCTCGGCCCTTTTGTGACGGCCCAGCTCTTAAGGACGCCGTCCATTTCGAGACGAAAATCATAATGGAGCCGGGTGGCATCGTGCTTCTGTATGACGAAGCTGTTGCCGGTCCTGGGCGCCCTGCGGCCCTGCGGCTCCGGGGTAACGGAAAAATTGCGCTTCTTGCGGTAGGTCTCGAGCGCCATCGGTCAGCCGGCCTTCCGACGCGGCGCTGTCTGCTTCGCCTTGGCATGGCGCGCTGGCTTTGACTTTGCCGCGGGCTTTCTTGTCGAGGGCTGCTTGCCGCCAACGCCGGCACTCTGGCGCAGCGCATCCATAAGATCGACGACCTTCTCCCGCTTTGCCGGCTTCGGAACGGCGATCTTCTTGCCTTCGAGCTTTGCCTTCACTAGCTCGGCGAGCGCCGCCTCATAACGGTCGTCGAATTTGGTCGGATCGAATTTGCCCTTCTTGGTCTTGATGATATGTTCGGCCAGTTCGAGCATCTCGCCCTCGATCTTCAAGCCGGGGATGTTGTCGAAAGCCTCCTCCGCCGAGCGCACCTCGTAGTCGAAATTCAGCGTCGTTGCGACCAGGCCTTCGTCATAGGCGCGGATAAGCAGGGTCCGGACGCGCCGGAACAGCACGGTCTGGGTGATCGCGGCGACCTTCTTCCTGCGCATGCCTTCGCGGATCAGCCCAAACGCTTCCTCAGCGTGTTTGTCCGACGGGGCCAGGTAATAAGGCTTGTCGAAATACACATCGTCGACATCGGCACAGCCGATGAAGGCCGAGACCGACAGCGTCTTGTCGCTCTCCGGGACAGCGGCTGCGACCTCATCGGGTTCGAGCACGACGTACTCACCCGAGCCGATCTCAAAGCCTTTGACCTGGTCGTCCTTCTCGACCGGCTTGCCGCTATCGCTGTCGACGAAGGCGCGATGCACCCTATGGCCGGTGGCGCGGTTTATCGTGTGGAAGGCGATCCGCTCTGAGGCTGAGGCAGCCGTGTAGAGCGCCACTGGGCAGCTGAGTTCTCCGATTTTCAGAAAACCCTTCCAATTTGCTCTCGGCGCCAAGACAATAGCCTCACTGTCACAAACATTGCTCAGGAAATGCAACGTGGCGGCGCCGCGATTTGTTCCTTTGGCGCCTGCGCGGCGATGATCAGAGGGGTCATGGGCCAGTGGGCCAGCAGATAAGCCATTCCGCTGCAACCAAATTCACCACCCGCCGTTGTCGAGCAGCAAGGGAGCGGTTGGCCATGACTGGATTATCACTGACGAGACTGTCGTTTTTGTCGGCGCTGGTGGCGGCTCTGGCTCTGGCGGGTTGCAGCAACGAGGCCGAGCCGACACAGGGCAGCACCAGCAGCACTGAACCGACACAGAGCAACACCAACACCGTCGACCAAAATCCCGAGATCGACAAGGATCCGACGCCGAAGACGACCACGGGCGGCGATCAACCCGGTACGCCCCCGGCGCAGTGAGGGATCGGCCGACCGAGCGGACGCACCACGGACGACAAAGGCACGGGGTGGTTTCGTCATCCCAGCGCGGAGCAGGAGCCAAGCGACCTCTGCGGCTCAGAATAAAAGCGCAATGTAGCGATCCTTCGCGCCCCCCTCTGTCCTGCCGGACATCTCCCCCACTAGGGACCCACTAGGGACCCACTAGGGGGGAGATTGGACGTCACCACCGATTTCGCCAACCACCAACCGTGCAAAAAAGGACGATGTCCGCGAAGCTGGCAATCTCCCCCAAGTGGGGGAGATGTCCGGCAGGACAGAGGGGGGCGCTGCCCTCCGCGATCAAAGGTTCTGCACCGCAGCAGCGCTCCAAGGTAACGGCATGGATCCCAAGGTCTGCGCCGCGTCGCTTCGCTCCTTGCTCTGACGAAGCGATGGGCGTTTCGGCCAATCTCCAACGTTTCGATTGCGACTGACGGGAATTATCGAGGTTCTCTGCCGATCGGCCCGACCTGTCAAATTCGCTGTGCAGAGGGTACCAAATGGTAGCTGTACCGGTCTCGAATAAAAGCGTTGAAGAACCGGCCTTTTGCCGAGGCTTTGCGGAATGCTGCGTAGGTCTGCGGCGGCACGTCGTGGTAATCATAGCGATTTCCGCTTGGGACAAACCATACGGAGAGGGTGCTCGTCGCCGGGTCGTAATTCATGCTCTGGATAGCAGTTGAAGGCATTTCTTAACCCTCGATGCGTCCGGACAATAACCCGCCCCGGCAAGCCAGGTTCCGTCTCGCCCGAGATATGGAGGCGGTGATCCGGCCGGCTCGACGCCTCCAAGGCCTTGCCGCCTTGGGCTGGCTTCACCAATTAGGGTAGATGCCATCGCTCAAGACCAGGCAGCCGCAATTCGCCGGACAAGGCGACCTGTTGCTCGCGCCCGACTTTCACGCACGTGACGACCTGCCGGAAGGATTTCACTACCAGCCGGAGCTGATCACGGCGGAGGAAGAGGCCGAGCTGGTGCGGCAGCTCGAAAGTCTCGCCTTCCAGCCTTTCGACTTTCATGGCCATCTCGCAAACCGGCGCGTCGCCGGGTTTGGCCTGCGCTACGATTTTGACCAACGCAAAGTCGTCGAGGCGCCGGCGATCCCTGCTTTTCTGATGCCGCTCAGGGACAAGGTGGCGGCATTTGCGCGGCTGCCCGCCGATGCTTTCGTGCAGGTCTTGATCAACGAGTACCGGCCCGGCGCGGGTATCGGCTGGCATCGCGACAAGCCGCAGTTCGATGCCGTGGCCGGCGTTTCTCTTCTTGCGCCATGCAGCTTTAGGCTCCGCCGGAAGAACGGCACGAGATGGGCTCGCGAGACCGTCACCCTCGAGCCAAGGTCGGCTTACCTGATGACGGGCCGGGCGCGCACCGAATGGGCGCACAGCATCCAGCCGGTTGCCGCGCACCGTTATTCGATCACCCTGCGGACCCTGCGCCCGCAACGGTCGACTCGATCAGAAGCGATAGTTCGATGACCAGAATCGAGACCGGCTCCTGTTTTTGCGGTTCGATAAGTGCTGAGATGCACGGCGAACCCGTTCTGGATTTGCTTCTTCACCTTCTATACCTACTGTTGAGCAGGGCATAGATCGGCAACAGGCAGCAAGATTTGGCACAACGATCGGGAAGCGCAGACCTCCCACTTCATGGCGGACGCGTGCCGAAATGGCTTGGCGACCGTATGACGCGGCTTAGCGCGGTCATGTGTGAGGCGATCATTCACCATTACGGTCGCGAGGAGCTGCTGCGCCGGCTGGCGCATCCCTTCTGGTTCCAGTCGTTTGGCGCCGTCATGGGAATGGACTGGCATTCCTCCGGCATCACGACCAGCGTCATCGGTGCCCTCAAACGTGGTTTGGCTCCGCTTTCCGGCGAACTCGGTATTCACGTGTGCGGCGGCCGCGGCGCGCATTCGCGCAAAACCCCGCATGAGCTTGCCGTCATCGGCGAGCGCGTCGGCTTCGATGGAACAGCCCTGGCAACGGCCAGCAGGCTCGTCGCCAAGGTTGACAGCGCCGCCGTCCAGGACGGCTTCGACCTTTATCTGCATGGCTTTATCGTCACCGATGACGGCGACTGGGTCGTGGTGCAGCAGGGCATGAACGGCGACAGCAAGGTGGCGCGCCGCTATCACTGGCTGTCCGAAGGCCTGAAGAGTTTCGTCGAGCAGCCGCATGCCGCCATCGAAGGCGCCAACCAGGGCGAGATCGTCAACCTGACCGACCGCCGCGCCGACGCCTCGCGCAAGGGCCAGTTGGACCTCCTGCAGGATCTCGGACCGGATCGCATTCTGAGGGAGTTCGCCGCGCTCGAACGTGATGTGGCTGTCGCACCGGAGCCCGACCAGCCAATGCTGCCGCACCTGGCCATGCCGGCGCACCACGACGTTCGCGAAAGCGATGTCGTCATGCGTCGTCTTCATGGCAACATGGCGGCGGCTGCCGAGCGTGGCCCCGCCGATTTCTCAGAACTTCTCCTGGTCCCCGGCGTCGGTGCGCGCACGGTGCGGGCGCTGGCGCTGGTTGCCGAGGTTCTGCACGGCGCGCCATGCCGGTTTTCCGATCCCGGGCGCTTCTCGCTGGCACATGGCGGCAAGGACAGGCATCCATTCCCCGTGCCGCTGAAAGTCTATGACGAGACGATCGGCGTCCTGAAGTCGGCCGTCCACAAGGCCAGGCTCGGTCGCGACGAAGAAATCGGTGCCTTGAAGCGGCTGGACGACCAGTCGCGGCAGGTCGAACGCTATGTCACCGGCCCCAGCCTGGAGGAAATCGTCGCCGGAGAGTTCGATCGGTCGCATCCGCTCGGCGGCCGCAGCGTGTTCGGCTGGGAAGCCGCACCCGAGGCGCCCGCGGATGCTAAACAAATCAAACAAAAGCGATGATCGGACCGGACGCAGTTCAGCGGACCAGGCCTGATCCGTGTTCAGGCATCCAGATCAATCAAGGCGATGCCGAGTTCCGGACGTTTTCTGCGGCGCAGATGACCAGGCGTTTCCACCAATGTGACTTCGAGAGTCGGCCGAACAATGCCATCGAGCAGATGTCCGCCCTTCGTGCTGCCGTCGCGCAATCCGAGCACCGCATGGACGTGAAGGCTGGGCTTGCCGTCGTCGCCGATAGCAACATCGCCGATCGCGCTGAGCACCTCGCACTGTTCCTGGACTGGGATTTTTCGATAGGTTTTTTCGTTGATATCGAACCAGCCGACTGTCGCCGTTTCGAAGGCGCCGAGCGCGGTCAGCGAGGCGCCGCCGATGTCGTGATCGACCGCGAAGGCTGTAAGTGCTGCGAACGCTTCCTCGCCGGGGTCAAGCACCACCACGAACGTCCTTTGTCCGGCGCTTTCGGCGACGAGCTGCGATTTCATGATTTCACTCCAGACGCTGTGTCGGCTTTGAATTGTCATTCGATCGAGAGTTTGAACGGAAAGCTGGCTCGCGAGTTCCCATCAGGTTTGGCTTGGCTTTGACCATCGCAGCGCCGTCGACTGTGGCGAAGATACAGTGGCCCGGAACAAGATTGCCCAGGAAACATTGTTCCCCGCAGGCTATCTCCGAGGAGCGGACGTGGCGTCAACCGATATCACCGTCAGGCATGCACCAACGCCGCGTGAGTTCTGGATTGGCCTTGGCCGCGCCTTTGCCGGAGCGTTGATCTTCGCCGTCCCGGTGCTGATGACCATGGAAGCTTGGGCGCTGGGCTTTCACCTTCATCCACTGCGGCTCGCCCTGCTGCTCGCAGTCACTTTGCCAATGCTGGTGCTGCTGCACAAGTATGGAGGCTTTCGCCAGACGGTGGCGCTGCGCGACCGCATCGCCGATGCCTTTGTGGCCATATTTGTGGCCGCTGTGGCGGCTACGGCGGTGTTCTTTATTTTCGGCATCGTGACCGCCGAAATGCCGCTACGGGAGGCGATTGGCAAAATTGCGGTGCAAATTGTCCCAGGCAGTCTCGGAGCATCCTTGGCACGCGCTCAGCTCGGCACGAGTTTGTTGGAAGAGGAGGACATTCCCGAGCCCGGCTACACCGGAGAGCTGTTCCTGATGGTGGTCGGAGCGCTGTTTCTATCGGTGAACATCGCACCAACGGAAGAGGTCGTCCTCATCGCTTACAAGATGCAACCCTGGCAGGAAATCGCCCTGGTGGTGGTCACCCTCGCTCTCATGCACGCCTTCGTCTACGAGTTCGAATTCCGCGGCTCGCACAGTCCCGAGCCAGGCGCTGGATTCGTCAGCATCTTCTTTCGCTATGCGATCGTCGGCTATGTCCTGGTGATGCTTGTGAACCTTTACATCCTGTGGACGTTCGGCAGGAGCGATGGCGCCGGCTTCTCGGAGACACTCAGTGCAGTCGTGGTTCTGTCGTTTCCTGGCGCGCTCGGGGCGGCGGTTGCGAGGCTCATTCTGTGACAAAGACTTCCGCAAAAGGCGACAAGCAACAGAAGCAGCAGTCCGACAACAAAGCAAAGACACGCAAACCCGGGACTTCGGTCACGGAGTGGGTCGTGGCGGGGATAAGCTCCATAGTTCTGCTTGCCGTGCTCAGTTATCTTGTCGTCGATGGCTTGAGCACGCGCGATGGGACCGCCCGGATCGTTGTGCTGCCGCTTGGCGTCGCGGTCACCGAGGGCGGCTACGTGGTCGAGTTCGCCGCTGCAAACAGGGCGGGGAAATCGGTTGCTGCTGTCGAGATCAAAGGTGAGCTCCGCAATGGCGATGAGGTCGTCGAGGAGAGCAGCGCTACGCTCGACTATGTCCCACAGAAATCCCAACGGAAGGGCGCGTTGATCTTTCGTCGCGATCCCGAGGCCTATGACCTGCGCCTCTTTGCTAGTGGATACAGTGAACCCTGACCAGTCGGAAACGCCATGGATGAACTGGAACTCCGCATGGATGACGCGATCAGCCCGGCCGCTGCTTCGCCCTGCTGTAAATGCGACATGGCTGCAGCAGAACCAACATGGCCCGTGCCTCCGAGAATGATGTGCATGGGCGATCCTTTTCGCTCCCTATTCCTCTCTATTCCACCCTATTCCTCCGGGGCGGTGGCAGGAGCCGTATAACGGCGACGTACCGCATCCAGAACGTGCTCGCGGCTTTCCTGCGCCGAGAGCCTTTCGTCCTTTTCCGCCTCGGCGGTCTCGCGCGCCAGCTCCTTGTCCCTGATCTGTCGGCGAAACCATTCGGAATAGTCGCCGGCGCGCAGGTGATGCTCCCAGGTTCTGTCGTCGATGCCATCGGCAATCTGAGCGAAGATCATCAGGTTGTGGGCCCGGAGGTTCATCGCGTCGTCGGGACCTCTGAAATAGAAGCTGCCGGCCTCGTCGAGTTGACCTTCTGCATACTTGCGGCTGTGACGCTTGAGCGACTGGCGCGGCTCGATCGCTTTGACCATGGCAATTTTCTTGCGGGCTTGCGGCCGCCAGAACAGCACGCGCTCGCCTTCTGGCGAGGGAATATCCTTTGGCGGCTTGGTGTCCGTCTCCTGACAAAAGGCCTTGATGACATTCTTGGCCTTGGGACCGAGCGCAATGACGGCAGTGACCAGACGCAGGGCGTCGGTCGAGATCGCTTCCGGATGAACGGTGATCAGGACAGTGCCCGGCAATTCCAACGACAGGATGGCGCGCGTGTCGTCGCGCCTCTTGGGCAGAAGATGATGCGCCTCGTCGATGACCAGCCAATGCGGCCTCGCCGTGCGGTAGCGGAAATTGCCAAGACCGGGGAGCAGGTCGGCAAAGAAGTCTGGTCGCTCATTGACCCGCAACGCCAGCCCGTTGACGACCACATTGGTGTCGGGCTTTTCGATCAGGTCGAGCACTTGTGCCTTTGTCGGTTCGCTTGAGCCATCGCCTATCCGGACGGCGCCTTCGAGGCCGTCATAGTCGCCTTCCGGATCGAAAACGCAGAATTGGAATCCGTTCTCGACGAAGCGTTCCGTCAGCGCGGTGGCCAAGGTGGATTTGCCGATGCCGGAGCTTCCGGCGATCAGGACCGTGTCGGTCGGCGTCAGATAGACTTCGTCGCCGCCGACCGAACCAAGAAGGATGCCGTCACGGCCTTTTCGGACAAATTCCCGATCACGCTTGACCAGCTTTTCGATCAGTTCCTCGACGCCCTTTCCACGCGCGCCGCGCGTTACAAGATCCGCTGTATCCTTGACTGCCGCAAGGGCGTTCTCGACAGCGACGCTGCAGCCGCAGGCCTGCAGGAACGCATGATCGTTTTCAGCATCGCCAATACCGACCACATTGTGTGGCGACAGCCTGAGGTCCTCAAGTGCGGCTGCCAGCCCGGCTGCCTTGTTGATGCCGCTGGGCAGCACCATCACCGCGCCCTTGTTGAAGATGATTTCCAGCTCCAGCCCAAGTTCCTTGATGACCTCAAGAACTGTTGCCTGGTATGGTTCCCAGGTCGCGACGATCGACCGTCCGACTGAAAGCGGCTTGACGCCGCGCTTCTTCAACCTGGCGACAAACTTCGGCGCCGGTGCCGGTGAGATCGCACGTTCTTCCTCGCTGGCCGGCGTGTAGATCAACGCCCCATTTTCGGCGACGACTTTGTCGAACACGCCGAGCTCGGGAAAAACCCGCTTGAGGTCGGGCAGTTCTCGGCCGGTGACGAGGATGAGCTTGCGGCCACTTTTCTTGAACCGTTCGAGGGCTGCAAGCGTCTTTTCAGCTACGATCCCATCGTGCGCCAGCGTGCCGTCATAGTCCGTCGCCAAGGCAATGAAATACATCTGTCGACCATTTCATATCTGAGATCGCCGCTACCACCGGCACCGGCGAGAGGTCCACGCTGATCGAGGCCGGGCGGGCGACAAGTTCTCAGTAGCCGCCGATGATCGGCAATATCTCGCCGGTGATGTAGCTTGAACAATGCGGCGAGGCGAGGAACACATAGGCGGGCGCGATTTCCTCCGGTTGCGCCGGCCGTTTCATCGGCGTGCCTGCGCCAAATTTCGAAACGTCGCCGGCTTGCTTGTCCGACGGGTTGAGCGGCGTCCACACCGGGCCCGGCGCCACGCAGTTCACCCGAATTCCCTTTTCGATGAGGTTGCCGGACAGTGCGCGCGTGAAGGCATGAATGCCGCCCTTGGTCATCGAGTAGTCGACCAGCTGCTTCGAGCCCTCGATGCCGGTTATGGAGCCGCTGTTTATGATCGCCGAACCGGGCTTCATATGCGGCACGGCCTCCTGCGCCATGTGGAAATAGCCGTAGAGGTTGGTCTTCAGCGTCGTGTCGAAATGCTCTTCGGTCAGCTCGCTGAAGTCGCTGGAATGGACCTGGAAAGCGGCGTTGTTGACCAGCACGTCGATCCGGCCAAATTCCTTCACCACCTCAGCCACAGCATTGTGGCAGTGGTCGCGTTCGCTGACGTCGGCCTTGACCAGCATGCAGCGACGGCCCTCGGCTTCGACGGCCCTCTTCGTTTGTTCAGCATCCTTGTCCTCGGTCAGATAGACGATCGCCACATCGGCGCCTTCGCGCGCATAGAGCACGGCCACGGCTCGGCCGATGCCGGAATCGCCGCCGGTGATGATGGCCACTTTGCCATCCAGCTTTTTTGATCCGATATAGAATGGCGCGTCGTAAAGCGGCGCCGGCTCAATCGCCCATTCGTGCCCCGGCTTCGGCTGGTGCTGCTCGGGAAAGGGTGGCTCGGGATATTTGCGTGCTCCGGCCTGCATGGCGCCTTGTTGCTTGCCGTTGCCCTTCGCTTTGTCCTTGGCGTCGATGCCGCGCTGGATGTGGCGTTGCTTGGCCGCCTCGCCGGCGATTTCCGATTTCATCTGCATGGCTGTCTCCTTGGCTTGGAGAACGAACAACGCATGTCCGGCGAAAAAGTTTACGCGACGGCGCCATTCCTTCAGTCCGAGATGCGTTCGACAATCGACCGTTGCAGCCGCGGCAACGAATCCAAACGCCAGGAAATCGACGGCATGTACTGCCCAACAGGCAACGAATGAGGCGGCCGGACGTTTGGGCACAAGCGGTGTCCGAGAACCCTGAACGCGCGCGCCCGCCAGGCAGAAGGTATGCCGAGGCTGGTGACCTGACGATTTCCCGCTTCTCGTCCTTACAGGGGATCGCACCAAGGGAGAGGAAAATGGCTGAAGGTCATACCAAACCAACCGGGCCGGATCTGGTCGAGGGCATCGCGTTATCCGACCTTGCCGATGGCGCAAAGCTCCTCGGCCATTGCGGCGATGACGAGGTGCTGCTGGTGCGCCGCGGGGCCGAGATCTTTGCCATCGGGGCGACATGCACACATTATGGCGGGCCGCTCGTCGACGGTCTTGTGGTGGAAGACACCGTCCGGTGTCCCTGGCATCACGCGTGTTTCGATTTGCGGACAGGCGAGGCCTTGCGCGCCCCTGCTTTCAGTCCACTCGCGTGCTGGTCGGTGGAACAACGCGATGATCGGATAGTCGTGGGCGAGAAGCGCAAGCGGACGGTGTCCAAGCCGCGCCCTGGCGGCTCCGGCCAAGCTCCCGAAAAAATCGTCATTGTCGGCGGCGGCGCCGCCGGTTTCGCGGCGGCAGAAACACTGCGGCGCGAACATTATCAAGGCAGCATTGTCATGCTCAGCAACGACGAAGCGCCGCCGGTTGATCGGCCCAATCTTTCCAAGGACTACCTCGCCGGCAAAGCACCGGAGGATTGGATTCCGCTGCGCCGAGAAAGCTTCTATTCGAAGAACGATATCGACCTGCGCCTCAATGCGGATGTCGCCAGCATCGATGCACGTTCTGGCGAGGTTGTGCTCGCGGACGGAGCCCGGACTGCCTACGACAGGCTACTCCTGGCGACCGGAGCCGAACCGGTTCGCCTGACCATACCCGGCGCCGACCAGCCACATGTTCACACGCTGCGCTCGTTCGCAGACTGCAAGGCGATCATCGAGCGGGCCACGACTGCGCGCCGCGCCGTCGTGCTTGGCGCCAGTTTCATTGGCCTGGAGGTTGCCGCGGCCCTGCGCTCGCGCGCGATCGAAGTTCATGTCGTGGCGCCGGAAAAACGGCCCATGGAACGGATCATGGGTCCGCAAATGGCCGACTTCATCCGCGTCCTCCATGAGGAGAATGGTGTCGTGTTCCATCTCGAGCACACCGCGAGCAGCATCGACGCCAGCAAGGTGAAACTCAGCGGTGGCGATACGTTGGCGGCGGATCTCGTCGTCGCCGGCATCGGCGTGCGACCGCGGACAGGGCTTGCCGAAACGGCGGGGCTCACCCTTGACCGCGGTGTCGCGGTAAACGCCTTTTTGGAGACGAGCGCACCAGGCATCTTCGCGGCCGGCGACATTGCGCGGTGGCCGGACCCCCACAGTGGCGAAAACATTCGGGTCGAGCATTGGGTTGTTGCCGAGCGGCAGGGGCGAACCGCAGCCCTCAACATGCTCGGCCATCGCCAGAAATTCGTCGCCGTGCCGTTCTTCTGGAGCCAGCACTACGATGTTCCCATCAACTATGTCGGCCATGCCGCGCAATGGGACGAGATCGCGATCGATGGCGACATCGTTGCCAGGGATTGCCTGCTCCGTTTCAAGCGCGAAGGGCGCACGCTGGCTGTCGCTTCGATCTTCCGCGACATCGAAAGTCTGGGGGCCGAGGTGGAAATGGAGCGCCAGATGACCTAGTGGTAAAAGCCTGACACTTGGTAGCCGACGCGTGGAGCAGCTCAGGCTGAAAGGCCGCCGATCAGGCAACCACGGACAACATGGAAGGTCAGCCCCGCAATCGCGCTCAGGGCGTCCTCAATAAGCCCGAGTGAATCCGCCATCGTGTAGAATGTTCAAGCCTGTCATGTGATCAGTGAGGGGCGACAACAAGCTCTCGACGACGACGGCAACTTCAGACGGCGTCCCATACTTTTTGAGTGGAATATTGTCGGTCTCGACCGCAATCCTTTCTTCAAACGTCACGCCGGCGTCCTGCGCTCGCCTGCCAATTGCATCCCGATACCAGGGCGAAAGCGTGCCACCGAGTGAAAGAGTGTTCACATGAATACCTCTTTCGCCGAGCGCAAAGGCAAGCGTTTTCGCTTCTCCCAGCCACGCGGTGCGGATGACGTTTGCGGTAGCGTAGTGGCTAAAGAACCTGAGCCGAAGAAATGCCGGAAATGATTACGACCTTGCAGCGACGGCCTGCTTCAGGGGCCGGTTCCATCCGAGCGATTGCCGACTTCAACAGGGACAGCGGCCCAACGAAGCTTATCTGAAACAGCGTTCGCCAGACCTCTGGCTCGGGCATAGGGTCAGCGGATGAATGCGGTTGGGGCGGCATAAGAACGACCCCATCAAGCTTGAGGCCCGACGTGGCGAGGTGCCGATCAAACTCGCCCAAAGCGGCATCGGATGCCATATCAACCGGTATAGCTTCATGCGAACCGTTGGCTGGTGCAGGCAGGGTCGAAGCGAGCGACTCAAGCCGCACCTGATTGCGGGCCGCTACAATCAGACGTGCGCCACCGGCCGCAAGCCGTTCGCAAATTGCTTGCCCGATCCCACCCGTTGCCCCAGTCACAAGTATGGTCGACATCACACCACCCTGCCAGTTTCGAGCACTGTACCCTGGTATCTCTGGAAAGCCATCGGCACCCCCGGATATGGGTCAGTTTCTTGCCGTCCACCGGTACTGTCAGACTTTCACCGCTGGCGAAGCGCACGCTGTTATCCGCCTTCCGTTGTGATCAGCATTCAATTGCACTTCGTTTATTCCGCGCAGAAGGTCTGGGCTGCTTGCGCTGTACGGCCGGTTCAGCCCGCGCAATCAGTCTCGGCGAGCAAGGATCCAGTCGGTCGCCGCCGCGAGATCGGCGACGGTTGCGGTCGGGCGCGGATCAAACCGTTTCTCGTCGCCCTGCCGGTATTTGCCTGTCCGCACCAGCAATGCGCCCGACAGTCCGGCGTGCAGCGCGCCAGCTATGTCGGCCTCGGCGTCGTCGCCGACCATGATCGCCTGGTCTGGCGGACAGTCCATGCTTGCCAGCGCCGACAGAAAGAATTCCGACGACGGCTTGCCGAGAACGGTTGCGCGTTTCAGCGAGGCAAACTCCAATGCCGCGACGAATGGCCCTGCATCGAGGCTGAGCTCGCCGTCGGCATCCCGAAACGTCCGGTTGGTGGCAAGGGCCAGCAATTCGGCCCCGGCGCTCAGCTCGCGGAACGCGTCATTCAACGCCGCATAGGTGAAGGCGTCTCCGGCATCGCCGACGATGACGGCGCGATTGTCGCGATCTGGCAGTTCGCAAAAATCCGGCGCAAGGCCGGGGTGGACCAACAAGTATGGCGCACGGCCATTGCGAAGCAGCCATTCGCGAGCTGCGTGCGCCGGGGTGAAAACATCTGCCTTGGCAACGGTGAGCCCCATCGCCTGCAGACGTTCGAGAACCCTCTGTTTCGAAGAGCGCGTGGTATTGCTTATGAAGCGTATGGCCAAGCCGGCCCGGCGCAAACGCGTGACGGCGTCGATCCCGCCTGGTATGGCGGTCTCGCCATCATAGATGACGCCTGCGAGGTCCAGCAGTACACCCCTTGTCATCAGTCCAGCATGACCACGAGTCCGTCAGGCGTCAAATCCGGAACAGGCCATGGTTGTTCCTCTTGGATCAGGGGGCAGGCACAGGCGATTAGCCGAGGTCACTGCCACCATCCGGGGAAGGCCGTTCGTGCGGCTTGGGCCAGCGTCGCGATCGCCTCGTCGGGAACCGAGCTGTAGGGCCAGAGCAGTCGCGGGCCAAGCGGCGCCCAGCCGCCGGCCGCGGCCATCGCTTTGTCAAGCGCCGCATCGCTGACAGCGTAGCGCGCGCGAAAGGGCAGTACGTGGGTGGCGAGAAAGGCCTGGATGCGCGTCTCGACCTCGGCAGCGGCTGCCACGTCGGTGCGGATCGTCTGCCACCACATTACCGCGCCCTTGGGGTTGAGGCAGGCAACGTTCGAATAGCTGCCGTGGGCGCCCCGGGCGAATCCCGTCGCCAGCGTATGGCCGGGTACGAAGACCGAAAATCCCGGCAGTTCGCGGCGCATGTCGGCGTACCAGCCGGCGTCGCCGCCCGGCAGCTTGGCGCCGACCAGCGACGGCACCGACGCACGCAGCCTGGCGATGCCTTCGAGCGTCAGGCGGCGCTTGGCATGCGGTGGATTGTAGAGCACCAGCGGCATGTCGGGCGCGGTCTCGCACAGACCGCCGACGAAGCGCATGACCTCGCCGTCGCTGGGCGGCCACCAGTCGGGCAAGGTGAATTGCACCGCGGCCGGACGAAGCGCCGACACCCGCATCAGCCGCTCGCGTGCGACGCGCGGATTGGACTGGCTGATGCCGATCTGGAAGGGCAGGCGCGCGCGGCCGGCAATCGCGGCCATCAGGGCGCAAAGCCGGTCGAACTCGGGCTCGGTCTGGCAGTGGAATTCGCAGGCCGTGCCGTTGGAATAGATGCCATCGACGCCTGATGCGCAGAGCCGGGCGATCGTCTCCTCCGTCGCTTCCCAGTCGATTGCCCCGCGATCGTCGATGGCCAGCATCACCGCGCCCCAGACGCCGCGCGGCGCGTGTGCGGGCAAGTGGCTCAGGTGATCGTCGAGCTCAGGGCGCACCGGCGATCTCGTGCTCGCGGCGCGTTTCGTTCGACGCAAAGGCGGCCTCGATGATGGCAATGATATTGCGGCCATAGGCGCCGTCGACCGGCACCGGCTTGTCGTCGGCAATGGCATCGCGCATCGCGCTCCATTCGCGCACCAGCGCGGCATGCATCCAGTTCGGCTCGAATGAGCCGGGCAGGTCGGTCCAGGCCGTGTCGCGGCCAAGCATCGTGCCGCGGCCCATGTCGATGCGCAGCGTTGCCTGCTCGCAGACCAGGTCCATGGCGTAGCCGGCCGCGCCATTGCGATAGCCGACGCTCTGCACCTGGCCGAGTCCGCCGCCGGCGAAGCGCAGTCCGAGCAGGGCAGTGTCGTCGGCTTCCTGGTCATGGGACATGGCGTCAAGCATGGCGCTCACCGACACGACGTCGTCATCCATGAGCCAGACCAGGCGGTCGAGCGCATGGATGCCGGCCGTCAACAGCATGCCGCCGCCGGTCGCCTTGCGCAGGTGCCAGTCGCGGCGATTGTGCTCCATCCACAGCTTGATGATCCAGCTCGATCCGACGAGCGGCCGGCCGAGCGTTCCTTGCTCAAGCATTTGTCTGGCCGCCATGCAAGGCAGCGCGAAATGCATGAGATGGGCGACCATCAGCTTGACGCCAGCGGCGGCCACGGCGGCGTTGATCGCATCGCAGGCCGCCGCCGTCGGCGCCATCGGTTTTTCCAGCATGATGTGCTTGCCGGCGTTCGCCGCGCCGATGGCCATTTCGGCATGGAGATGGTGAGGACTGGCGATGAGGACGGCGTCGACATCCTTGTCGTCGAGCGGCTTGCGCCAGTCGGTGTAGCCGCGACCACCATGTTCGCTGGTGAAGGCGGCCAGGGCATCGTTATTCCCGCGGCACGATGCGACGAGATGCAGGCCCTGCACCTGCTTGATTGCCCTTGCATGGGCGGCGCCGAAATCGCCCGCTCCGATAATGCCTATTCCAATCATCGTCCTGCCTTTTCATACGCGGCGTCGATCAGCGACATCGCCGCAACATAGTCATCGATCGAAGTCGCCGGCGGCGCTTTTCGAACCAGCCGGTCGAGCGTGTCGCTCATGCACAGGCGGTAGCGCGTCGCCGGCAATTCGATCGGCAATTCTATGATAGCGCCATCGTCGAGCGTCGCACAGAAGGCGCGCTCGCCATAGTCGATGAGGGTCGCATTCTCACTGACGATGCGCCATTCGAAATCGCCGCCGGGGCGCATCGAAGCAAAAGTGTATCCGGCCTCGACGACGAACAACGCTCCGGCAGCGTCTTCCAGTACAAGCAGCGCATGGTCCTCGACCGGGGCGCGGTGAATGCGGTTCTCGATCGAGACGGTTTTTAGCCTGAGCGCGCCGGTTGCCAGGCCGAGCGCGGCGTCAACGCCGTGTATGCCGAGGTTCCTCAGCGCGCCGCCGCCACCGATCGCCGGATCCACCATCCAGGCGACGCCGTCGGCCGCATAGCGCTGCGGCGGGCCATTGACCAGCCGGAACTGGCAATGCGCGACCGCACCGGCGCGGCCTTGGCTGCGCAGCCGTTCAAAGGCAGTGGCGGCCGGCCCAAAGCGGTTGGGCAGGGGAACGCTGACAAAGGCCTGGTGCTGCCTCGCCAGTTCGCTGAGCGCAGCCAACGCTGCGGTGCTGCTGGCCGCCGGCTTTTCCAGGATCAGCGGTATGCCGGCTTCGATGACGGCACGCGCCCGCGCCGGCACCGTCGAAGGGTGTCCCATCAGCAGGATCGCGTCCGGCGGGCTGGAGAGGATTTTCGCAAAGTCGGTGATGAACGGCAAATGCTGGCGCGTCGCGAAGGCGCGCGCATGCTGCGCGTCCTCATCCCAAATGCCGGCAATCTCGGTGCCGCAAAAACCTGCAGCGTCGAGATGCATTTCGGCGTGCCAATGGCTTGAGCCGGCCAGGACAATCTTCATTTCAGCGATGCAATCCTCTTGCTTGCAGGATATCCTACAAGTCGCTATGCTACAAGCACCGGCCGCTTTGCGACGCGCCATCGGCCGCAATTGCAGCGGCGCTGGGAGCAAAATGTCGGAACCCAAGTCGAGCTCGGAAACCAAGTTGAACCCGGACCAAAAATCGATCGAACCGCTGACCCGACCGCCGCTGCTTCACGTCAGCGTGCAGGAGAGCCTCAGGAAATATATCCAGAGCAATCAGCTCAAGGCGGGGGACCCCTTGCCTCCGGAGACCTTCCTGGCGCAGCGGCTCGGCGTCGGCCGCAACTCGGTGCGCGAAGCGATCAAGGCGCTGGAGTCGATCGGCATTCTGGAGACGCGTCGGGGCATTGGCGTGTTCGTCAAGGAATTCTCGTTCAAGCCCTTGCTGGATAATCTGGCATACGGCCTGCAGGATTCGCTGCGCGACGTCGAGGAGCTGCGCGAGATCCGCCGCGTCCTTGAGACCGGCCTGATCGCAAAAACCATCGAGATGATCAGCGCCGAAGACATCGCCGCTCTGCGCCAGCTGACCGAAAGCATGCGGCGGCGCGCCGAGCGCCAGGAGAGCTTTGCCGAAGAGGACCAGCAATTCCACCAGTTGCTGTTCCGCTGCCAGAACAATCACATGTTGAGCGCGCTGATCGACATCTTCTGGGTGGCGTTCAACAAGGCCTCGAATTTCACCAGCCTCGACAATCCGACGCCGCTGGCGACCTGGCGCGACCATCACGAGATCGTTGAGGCGGTGGCCGCCAAGGATGTCGACCGGGCGCGTCAGCGCCTCGACGACCACTACAGGGGGATTCAGCAAGTGATCGCCAAAAACCGGATTGCCTGACCAACGCCGGACTACCTGACAATGCCAAGGGAGGAAAACCATGCGCATCAAGACCATAGCTCGTCATCTGACTGTTGCCGGGCTGCTGCTCGGCGGCCAGGCCACCAGCGTCCAGGCACAGGACGCCAAGACCATAGCCGGGGGCTTCGACGTCGGTCCCGGCGGCTTTCCCAAGAACTTCAATCCGCTGGCTGCGACCGGCGGCTTTACCTGGCTCAGCACCTATTTTGAACCGCTGGTCATCTACAACGCCGAACTGACCGAGCTCGAAGGCGATCTGGCCAAGGACTACAAGGTCAGCGACGACCAACTGACCTACACGTTCAACCTTGCCCAGGAGACCTGGCACGACGGCAAGCCGTTCACGTCCAAGGACGTCAAGTTCACGCTTGAGCTCGCCAGGAACAAGGCGTCCGGCAGTCTGTTTGCCGCGCGTCTCGGCGATATCGCGTCGGTCGATGCGCCGGACGATCGCACCGTGGTGGTCAAATTGTCGAAGCCCAACGGCTCCTTCCTGCCTATTCTCTCGCAGGTGATGATCCTGCCGGAGCATGCCCTGGCCGCGATGCCGCCGGAAACGCTGGCCACAAGCACCTGGTGGTCCACCACGCCGGTCGGCACCGGCCCCTTCAAGTTCAAGCGCTATGTCAGCGACCAATATGTCGAACTGGCCGCGGATGACGACTATCGCGGCGGCAAGCCGAAGGTCGACGTGCTCATCAACCGGTATTTCGAGAGCCCAGCGGCGGCCGTTGCGGCGCTGCGCGCCGGTGAAATCCAGTTCACCTATGTCGAGCCCGACGATGCAGTGTCGTTCAAGGGTGACAGCAATTTCAAGGTGATCGAGGGCGCTTCTTATGTGGTCAACTACATCGGCCTCAACCAGAAGGTCGAGCTGTTCAGGGATGTTCGCGTCCGCCAGGCGATCATGTATGCGATCGATCGCAATGCCATCATCGAGAGCCTCTATGGCGGCGCGGCCAAGCCGGCCAATTGCGGCTACGTCGCGCCGCATCTGCTCCCGCAGGGCCTCGAACCCTATGCCTATGATCCAGCCAAGGCCAAGGCTCTGCTTGCCGAGGCGGGCTGGGACAAGATCAACGGCGACAAGCCGATCACCTTGCTGACCTATTACGGCTCGCCGCAAGCCGCCAACGTGATGGCCGCCATCCAGTCGATGCTGGCCGAGGTCGGCATCAATGTGGTGCCGCGCGTCGTCGATACGCCGACTTACAACGGCATCGTCTACAAGGAAGGCACGCCCGACTGGAACGCGTTTGCGATGGTCTATGCCGGCCTGCAGAACGGTCCCAATCCGGCTGGCATCAGCCCGGGTCTCAACAAGTCCCAGATTCCGCCGGCAGGCTTCAACACCATGCGCATCGAGTTCGATGATCTCAGCGCCGCATTGGACTCTGCGCTCGCCCAGACCGATCCGGCCAAGATCGATCAATCCTGGCAGCAAGTCTGCAAGGTGATGAACAAGGATCTGCCCTGGGCGACATTATGGGTGGCCAACCGCTATGGCGTAGCCTCTAACAAGCTGCGTGACTTTGTCTGGACGCCGGCGCCGGCCGGCGGTCCTTATGCGGCTCACCCGGAACGCTGGGGCATCCAGTAAAACGGCTGGCGGGCCATTCCGGCCCGCCAACGAAACGGGCCGGCACGATGCCGGCTCCGCTCACCATCGCCACGGACAGCCAATGCTGAGTTTCATTGCCCGCCGCAGCGCTACAGGACTGTTGATGCTGGTCGCCCTGAGCGTCCTCATCTTCATCCTTCTGCGGCTGGCGCCCGGCGATCCGATCGATGCCTATATCAATCCGTCCAGCCCGATGTCTGCTTCCGACCTCGAAGTCCTGCGCGACCGGCTTGGGCTCGACCAGCCGCTTCCCGTGCAATACCTCGCCTGGCTTCGCGCTGCGCTCGGCGGCGACTTCGGCTATTCGATCCAGCGCAGCGGCGTTGCCGTGCTGCCGCTGGTCATGGAGCGCGTTGGCCCAACCGCGCTGTTGATGGGCACCGGCCTGGCCATCGCCATCGTGCTCGGCATTTCCGCCGGCATCTTCAGCGCCGTCCGCCGCAACGCGCTGCCCGACATCGCGCTGTCGGTGGTTGCTTTCGTCGGCATCTCCAGCCCGGCGTTTCTGACGGCGCTTCTGGGACTGTACTTTTTCTCGGTGCTGCTGCGCTGGGCGCCATCAGGCGGCATGCAAACCGCCGGCGCGCCTTTTTCCGTAGCGGACGTGTTCGCGCACCTGGTCCTGCCCGCCTGCCTGCTGTCCATCGGACACGCCGCGCTGATCATGCGCTACATGCGCGCATCGCTGCTGGAAGTGCTCAACCAGGACTATGTGCGGACCGCACGTGCCAAGGGCGTGCGCGAATTCTGGGTGATCATCAAGCATGCAACCCGCAATGCGCTTTTACCGGTTATCACCCTGATCGGGTCGACGGTCGGCATCGCCATCGGCGGCGCCATCTTCCTCGAAAGCGTGTTCAACTGGCCGGGCATGGGCCTGCTGCTGGTCAACGCCGTCGGCACAAGGGACTACCCGGTGATCATGGGCGCCACTCTGGTAATCGGCATCTGCGTCATTCTGGTCAATCTCCTGACCGATATCGTCTATGCCGTCGTCGACCCGCGCATTCAGGTGTCGCGATGACGATCACCGCACCAGATCCGGCAATTGACCCGACAGTCGTCCCGACAGCCGGGCCGCAAACCAAGGGACCGGTCCGCCGCGCGCTCGACCGTTTCTTTGATAATCGTGCGGCGCGCGCCGGTCTGCTTATCGTCGTCCCCATCCTGCTGGCGGTCTCGACCTATTCCCTATGGTGGCCGTTCAGCCCCAATGCCATCGATCTCAGGGCGATCAACAAGGGGCCGTCCGCCATTCATTGGCTAGGCAGCGACGGCGTCGGCCGCGACGTCATGGCCCGGCTGCTGCAAGGCGGACGGATCTCGCTGCTGGTCGCCGTCTGCTCGGTCGCCATCTCGATCGTCATCGGTTTCCTGGTCGGCGCCGTCGCCAGCTTCGGCGGGCGCCTTGTCGACGGCACGGTGATGCGCTTCGTCGACCTCGCAATGACGCTGCCGCCGGTGATCTTCCTGCTCGTGCTCGCTTCGATCGCCGGCACCGGCATCGCGCCGACCATCCTGGTGATCTCGTTGCTCTCATGGCCGGTGCTGTCGCGCATGGTGCGCGCCCGGCTGCTCGAACTGCGCGAGCGGGACTTCGTCGTCGCCGCCCGAGGCATGGGAGCGGGGCTGCCGCATCTCCTGTTCCGTCACGGCCTGCCGAACTGCATCGACATCCTTGTCGTCTACGCCACGCTGCAGATCGCCAATGCAATTCTGCTCGAAGCCGGCCTTTCCTTCCTCGGCCTCGGCATCGCACCGCCCGAAGCCAGCTGGGGCAACATGCTCAATCTCGCCCGTTCCACCGTGGTGCTCGAGCAATACCCCTGGCAATGGATGTTTCCCGGCGCCGTACTCGTGCTCACCGTGCTGGCCATCAACTTCATCGGCGATGGCCTGCGCGATGCATTCGACCCTCGTTCCGATCTCAACTGACCTGAAGGTTTTGAAAAAATGCCCCTGTTTACCGGCGTCGTGCCACCCGTCGTCACCCCGCTCAATGCCGATTTCAGTGTCGATTTTGCGTCGTTCACGCGGACCATCGAAAACCTGCTCGACGGCGGCGTTCACGGCCTGTTCGTGCTCGGCTCGACCAGCGAGGTGGTGTTCCATGACGAGGCCGGCCGCCGGGCCATCATCGAGCACGCGGTCAAGGTCAACAATGGCCGCGTTCCGATCTTCGCCGGGGTCATCGACCCGACAACCGATCGCGTCATCAACCACGCCCTGACAGCCAGATCGGCCGGCGCTGACGCAGTTGTGGTCACCGCGCCGTTCTATGCCCGCACCAGCCAGCCCGAGATCGGCGATCACTTCCGCTATATCAAGGACGCGGTCGACATCCCGATCATCGCCTACGACATCCCGGTCTGCGTCCATGTCAAGCTGGAGCGCCAGACCACCGTCGGCCTTGCCAGCGAGGGCGCTATCGCCGGCATCAAGGATTCCAGCGGCGACGACGGCAATCTGCGCTATGTGCTCAAGGACATGGCCAACGACCCGAATTTTTTCGGCATGACCGGGTCCGAGATCCTGGTCGACAGCGTGCTTGCCATGGGCGCGCATGGGGTCGTGCCGGGCCTCGCCAATGTCGACCCGCACGGTTACGTCAGGCTGTGGAACCTGGTGCAGGCGGGTCAGCACGCCGAAGCCCGCCTGGAGCAGGAGCGGCTGTTGAAGCTGTTCGAGATCGTCTGGATCTCGCTCGGCAGGACGAGCGCCGGCTCGGCCGGGGTCGGCGCATTCAAGACCGCGATGAGGAGCCTCGGCATCATCGCCTCCAACACCATGGCGCGGCCGCAACGCAGCCTGAACGACGAGGAAGCCGCAAAGGTCGACATCATCCTTCGCGACGTCGGCTTGCTGCGCTGACCGTGGACGCGCCGATCCTCTCGATTTCCGGTCTGCGGGCGGTGTTCCGTATCGCCGGACGCGACATCGCCGCCGTGCAGGACGTCGACCTGGTGATAGGTTCGGGCGAGACGGTTGCACTGGTCGGCGAGTCGGGATCGGGCAAGTCGGTCACCAGCCTGTCGATCATCGGCCTGCTGCCGAAGAAGATCGGACGCATCGCCGAGGGATCGATCGCGCTGCGGCGCAGGGACGGCACCGTGACCGAACTGACCGGCCTCGATCCCGAGTCGCTGCGCAAGGTGCGCGGCAACGACATCGGCATGGTGTTCCAGGAGCCGATGACCAGCCTCAATCCGGTCTACAGCATCGGCGAACAGATCGCCGAGCCGATCCGCATCCATCTCGGCAGGTCGCATCGGGATGCGGCCACTGATGCCGTGCGGCTGCTGGCTCAGGTCGGAATTCCCGACCCTGATCGGCGGGCGCGGCAATATCCGCATGAACTGTCGGGAGGGATGCGCCAGCGCGCCACCATCGCCATGGCCTTGTCGTGCGATCCGACCTTGCTGATCGCCGACGAGCCGACCACCGCGCTCGACGTCACCATCCAGGCCCAGATTCTCGACCTGCTGGCCGCGCTGCAGGCGCAACGCGGCATGGGCATTCTGTTCGTCACGCACAATCTCGGCGTCGTTGCCGAGATCGCCAACCGGGTCGCGGTGATGTATGCCGGGCGCATCGTGGAATCGGGTCCGGTGAGCGAGGTGTTCACCCGTCCGCGTCATCCCTACACCGCCGGGCTGATGCGTTCGGTGCCGCGGCTTGGCCAGGCCACCACGCTGAAGGCAGCAGGAACGCCGCTGCCGACCATCGCCGGCAATGTTCCATCACTGGCCCTGCTGCCCAAGGGCTGCTCTTTCGCGCCGCGTTGCGTCCTGGCTGTCGATGCCTGCCGCACTGCTGTACCGCCATTGTTCGCGGCGACGTCGACCCAGCAAAGCCGTTGTTTGCGCTGGGAGGATCTCTGACAGTGGACGCTCCCTTCCTTACGGTCAGGAACCTGACCAAGCATTTTGCGCCCACGGCGTTCTCGCGCGGTCCCGTCGTCAGGGCGCTGGACGATATTTCCTTCGACATCGCGCGCGGCCAGGTGGTCGGCCTCGTCGGCGAGTCCGGGTCCGGCAAGACCACGATCGGCCGCTCGGTGCTGCGTCTCATCGAGCCGACGTCCGGCGAAATAAGGTTTGACGGCGTCGATATCACCAAGCTGAGCGCCGGGCCGCTGGTTCGCCAGCGCCGCAAGATGCAGTATATTTTCCAGGATCCGTTCGCCAGCCTGTCGCCGCGCATGACCATCGGTCAGATCCTGACCGAAGGCCTCGATATTCAGGGCATCGGCAGCAGGCGCGAGCGGCGGGCGAAGGCCGAGAGGGCGCTTGCTGCTGTCGAGCTGCCAGTCGATGCCTATGATCGCTACGCCCACGAATTTTCGGGCGGGCAGCGCCAGCGCATCGGCATCGCCCGGGCGCTTACGCTCGAACCCGAATTCATCGTCGCCGACGAGCCGGTCTCTGCCCTCGATGTCTCGATCCAGGCGCAAATCATCAATCTTTTGCGCGACCTGCAGGTCCGGCTCGGCCTGACCATGCTGTTCATTTCGCATGACCTGGCCGTCGTCGAATATATCTGCGACACGGTGATCGTCCTCTACCTCGGCCGCATCATGGAAGTCGCACCGGCGGCCGCGCTCTATGCCCGGCCACAGCATCCCTATACGCGCGCGCTGCTCTCGGCCATTCCGTCGCTCGACCCATTGGCCAGGCAAGGCCGGCAGGTGCTGAAGGGCGACATTCCAAGCCCGGCAAATCCGCCAACCGGGTGTGTTTTCCGAACCCGCTGCCCGGTTGCCCTGGATGCTTGCGCCGGCATCGTCCCGCCATTACGGGCAACAACGTCCGATGGCCATTTGAAGGCCTGCATTCGCGACGACATTGCCTAGGCAAGCCGGCGCGGTGCGTGGCGCGCAAAATACGCTCGTTAGGCGCCCTTCGCACCGAGCCCGAGCACCGCGGCGCGGTGTTGGCACCGGCAAGGCGTTTCTCGCGCATCGCCCGGACTATTGAGCTTGCGCAAGCCATTTGGGCCTGGGAACAGCCTGCAACAGGCTTTAGGTCATCATATGGCTTCTGCCTCCGCGCGTCGGCCGCCAAGTCGCCCAGCTTGCTTTCGTTGGCGCCTTTGCTGATGCGGATCAGCGAATCCACAGCGTGACGGCTTTCAGGCCGCGGCCGTCGGCAGATGATCGCGGACCCACCTGACGATCTGCCCCGCCGTCATTGCGCCGGATGTGCGCGCAACCTCCTGTCCGCCGTGGAAGAGAATCATGGTCGGGATGCCGCGGATACCGAGCCTGGCTGCAACGGCCTGCTCATTGTCGGAATTGAGCTTGATCAGGCGAACATGCGGCTCCAGTTCGTTGGCTGCCGCTTCATAGGCCGGCGCCATCATCTTGCACGGGCCGCACCATGGTGCCCAGATGTCGACGACGACGGGGAGGCTGCTTCGCGTGACCTGGCGATCGAAACTCTGTGCATCGACGTCTGCCGGGTGACCCGAAAACAGCCTGGAGCCGCACTTTCCGCATCTCGCCTCCCCGGCATCCCGTCCCGGCGGCAGGCGATTGACCCCGCCGCATTTGCCGCAGACCACCAGTTTTTCCTGCGTCATGCCCATTCACCCATCTTTATGCGCGTCGCCGTCACCATGCTGTCTTGAGTGGAGCACCCTGCGCAGCAGCGGCCGCTTCCGAAACGCTTGCCAACTCGGTGGCGATATCGGCGAGATTTCGATCGGCGTCGACCTTGCGCCAGGAGGATGGGGTGGCATTTCGCTGCAATTGCCGCGACAAGATATCGACAGTGGCGTCGGAAGGGCCACCCCGGCGCTCGCTTACCCGTCGCCAAAGAACGAGCGGATCCGCCTCGAGCCAGAATCCGGCGAAAGCAACGCCTCTATCACTTGCCGCCTTTTCGATGCGGTCGCGATCGGCCGGCCGGTCGAAGACGGCATCGGCGACCACCGAGCCGCCTTCGGAAAGAATCAAGTCGGCGCGCCATGCCATTTCGCGGTAGACGCGGTCGGACACATCAGGTCGATAAGCCCTGTCCGGCAGCTTCGTCTCGGCCGGTACCCCATGCATGGCTTTGCGGATGCGGTCACTCTCGACAATGCGCGCGCCGGGCGGCGGGCCGACATGGGCGGCGAGTGCCTCGGCAACGGCCGTCTTGCCGGAACCGCTCAAGCCGCCGATGGCGATCAGCCGCGGCGGCTTTTCCTGGAGAAGTGTTCGGGCAAGCTCGAAATAGGATCTGGCCTCGGCAACCAGGCCGCCGGGCATGTCACCGCCTTCCTCGATCTGGGTTGCGGTGACATGCGCGCGCACCGCGGCCCGCACTGCCATGAAAAACGGCAGGAGGATGAAGCCGTCCTCGTCGTTTGCTTCGTCGAGGTAGCGGTTCGTCACCAGGTTGGCGAGCTCCGGAAAGCCGCGATGCCAGAGGTCCATCAGCAGGAAAGCCAGGTCGTAAAGCACATCAATGCTGGCGATCTGGTCATTGAATTCGATGCAATCGAAGAGGCGGGGCTCTCCGTCGAAGAGACAGATGTTGCGCAGATGCAGGTCGCCATGGCATCGCCGGATCTTGCCTGCCGTCTCCCGCCGGTCGAGCAACGCGCCATGACGGGCGAGGGCGGTGCGGAAAATCCCGGTGAACGCCTTTATCTCGGCTTCGTCGAAAACATGGCTGGTGGCAAAGCCGGCTTCGTTGATGGCGAGCACGCCTGCCAGGTTCGAGGATCCGCTGCCCCTGTGGATCTCCGGCGCGCCGCGATGATAGAGCACGATCATGCGCGCGACATCCGTCATCAGCGCAGGCGTCAGCTCGCCACCGACTGCCATTCGATCGAGCAGCTTCGACTGATCGAAGCGGACCATCTCGATCGCCGCATCGACCAGTTCGCCGCATCCGTCGAAGGCCAGCTCGCCGCCGCCCTCTCGGGTGATGCGCCGCACCCCCAGATAGAGGCCGGGGGCAGTCCTGGAGTTGAGCTCGACCTCCTTCTCGCAAGCGGCGAGCCGCAGCGCCGGGGTCGAGAAGTCGACATAGGGCAGCCTGACCGCTCGCTTGATCTTGTAGGCGCGCTCGCCAACCAGGAAGATACGCGAGATATGGGTCTCGATCGCCTCGACCGGCCCGCTCTCGCCATATGCGGCAGGGTCCATCAACATCGCGGCCACGGATTGCTGATCCTCGACGATCATCGGATGCCTCTTTGTTTGTATCAAGCCTGTGGAAGCCAACGAGCGTGGTCGCTGAAATTTCGCGCCATCGGGCCCTTGCTGCCGCAGCGTCTGGATATAACCAGCCAAGTCACGGAGCGTTCCGTGATGCCTCCCGGCACGCCGTCGCGAGCTGAGGCCTATTGGCGTCGGCACGTGGCACCTCGATACGGATTGAATGAGCTGCGACGTTCTTCAGTCAGCGCACGGAACGCGCGTCGCATGAGGCCGGTCAAACGCGACGCGCTTTAGCTGCCTGGCGCGGAACATCGGCCAGCCCGCCGGCTAGAGGCGGGCGATGTCGGGAAACGTTACGTATTTTTTCCGTAAGCCGCAGATCACGATCAGGCTGCTCGAGATGCCCGCCCGCGTTACCCCAACGGAAATACCACCTCAACCTCGTAGAAAGCGATGAGCCCGGCCAATGCCATTAGGAGAGCAAGCACGCCTGCGCCGAGCAATAACTCGAACTTGTTTCCGTCGCTGCGCATGGGAACGCCATTGGTTGACAAGTTACTAACTTCTATGTGACACTTTTATGACAATTGCAAGTGTGGAAAAGGAAGCCTTTATGACAATTGCAAGTGTGGAAAAGGAAGCCCCGCTTCTGTTCAGCAAATGGAGACCGATACTCGCCATTGTTGCAGTGTTATCTCTGCTGATTCTTTGTGCAAGTTTTGTACAAGATTTAAGCTTGTACGCTGGACGGGAACCGGACCTTTCGACAAAAGTATGGCTCCTTGATGTGGATGTGGAACGGAGCGCGTTCACTTGGGTTTCCGTGCTGGTGCTTTTTTTCTGCAGCGGTCTTCTATTTCAGTGCGGAGACGATGCGGCGGGCCGTAGCAGTCAGTTCACTTGGCATTGGTACTTCCTGGGCTTCCTGTTCCTGCTTCTTTGTTTCGATGAATTCACTGGCCTTCATGAGAAGCTATCCGCTGCGTTGGCTGCGAGGTCAACCAATACGGGCCTGCTGTATTTTGCATGGGCAGCGCCGGCAGGCATTCTTAGCTTGGTGGGGTTAGCTGCCTTTGTTCCATTTATCCGCTCTTTCCCGACATCACTGGCAGTGCTGTTGGCGGTTTCGGCGGCGCTGTTTCTTGGCGGAGCGGTCGGGCTTGAAATGGTCGGCGGCAGCGTTGCAGAGGCGGAAGGCATGGAATCCTTGCGCTATCGCATGCTGGCGAACATCGAAGAAGGTCTCGAACTTGCCGGGACACTGACCTTTATCTACGCACTACTCTCATACCGTGAGATAACATCACGCACGCGCTGACCTCATCGCAGCGCCAGAGCAAGGTACTTCATCGTCGAGAAGAAGAGCGGCGGCCAACTGAACGGCAATTGCGCCTTGCAGCCCTTCAATCTGGAGGTCCGCGAAGCCCCAATTCACGATACGCGATCTATGTCCCAGGCGAGGACATGGCAAAGCTTCAGGGTTGCTACTTCCGGTCCTGCCAATAAAGGTTTCAGGTGGGTAGCACTTTTCGGGAAAAAGCTAAGTATCTGTTTTTTCTGGTCGGAGTGGCAGGATTTGAACCTGCGACCCCATCGTCCCGAACGATGTGCGCTACCAGGCTGCGCTACACTCCGTGACCAGACCGCGGGCTTATAGCCGCCGTACTTCGTTCCTGCAAGCGCCAATGGCAGCGCTTCTGTCGCATTTCTTGCCGTTTCGCCTTAACGTCATACAGGTTTAAGTTCCCTGCGCGATAAACACCGCTTAACGGCTCGTGTTATAGGCGTGGCCACCTGCGTTGAAACCACTCTGAATCCAGCCGCTTGGAGTTGCTGTCTTGTCCCTGAAGATTGTTAGCGAAGCCCTTCCCAACACCTTCGAGTTTGAAACCTCGGCGCTGATCAAGGCGTCCGGCTTTCGTGAGTATGATGCGCGCTGGTGGTTCGGCCATCCGGGCTCTGCCGAGCCGCCGGAGCTCAACCTGATCGGTGTCCAGGCGCTCGGCATGGGGCTCGGCACGCTGATCCGGCGCTTGGGCGCCGGGCCGGATATCGTGACCGGGCATGATTTCCGTTCCTATTCGCTGGCGATCAAGCTGGCGCTGGTTTCCGGGCTGATGGCCGCCGGCGCGCGGGTTAGGGATATCGGGCTGGCGCTGTCGCCGATGGCCTATTTCGCCCAGTTCGCGCTCGACACGCCGTCTGTCGCCATGGTCACCGCCTCGCACAACGAGAACGGCTGGAGCGGCGTCAAGATGGGGGCGGCGCGCCCCTTGACCTTCGGTCCGGAGGAAATGAGCGCATTGAAGGCGATCGTGCTTGCCGGCGACTTCGACCTTGTCGGCGGCGGCTCCTATGACTTCGTTGCGGATTTCCGCAAGATCTATCTGGACGACCTGACGCGCGACAAGCGCATAGCGAGAAAGCTCAAGGTGGTCGCCGCTTGCGGCAACGGCACCGCCGGCGCTTTTGCACCTGAAGCGCTGGAACGGATCGGCTGCGAGGTGATCCCGCTCGATGTCGAACTCGATCATAGGTTTCCGAACTACAACCCCAATCCCGAAGACATGAAGATGCTGCACGCGATCCGCGACAAGGTGCTGGAGACAGGAGCAGACGTCGGGCTTGGCTTCGACGGCGATGGCGACCGCTGCGGCGTGGTCGACAATGAGGGCAACGAGATCTTCGCCGACAAGGTCGGCGTCATGCTGGCGCGGGACATTGCGCGCCTGCATCCCGGCTCGACCTTTGTCGTAGACGTCAAGTCGACCGGATTGTTCAATACCGACGCTGCGCTGCGCGCCGATGGCGCCGTCACCGATTATTGGAAGACCGGCCACTCCTATATAAAACGGCGCGTGGCCGAGCTTGGCGCCATCGCCGGTTTCGAGAAATCCGGTCATTTCTTCTTCAACCCGCCGATCGGGCGCGGCTATGACGATGGTCTGATCACAGCCATCGCCATCTGCGAGATGCTGGATCGCAGCCCCAAAAGCAGCATGGCCGATCTCTATCGCGACCTGCCGCTGACCTTCGGCACGCCGACCATGTCGCCGCACTGCGCCGACGAGCTGAAATATGGCGTGGTCGAGCGGGTCGTTTCCGACTTTCAGGCCATGAAGCATGACGGCGCGGTCTTCGCCGGCCAGAAGATCGCCGAGTTGATCACCGTCAATGGCGTTCGCGTCGTTGCCGAGGACGGCACCTGGGGCCTGGTGCGGGCGTCGTCGAACAAGCCGGAGCTTGTCGTCGTGGTGGAGAGCCCGGTGTCGTCGGAGCGGCGCCGGCAGATGTTCGAAGCCGTCGACGCGGTGCTGCGCCGCAGCCCTGAGGTCGGCGCCTACAACCAGACGTTTTAAGATCTCCGAACGGCGGCGGCCCGATGAGCCTCAGTAGGGGCTCGCGACGTCGCCGGTCTCGACATAGACCGACTTCAACTGCGAATAGAGTGCCAACGCGGCAAGCGAGTTTTCTCGCCCGATTCCCGACTGCTTGAAGCCGCCGAAGGGAATTTCGACGGGCGTCAGGTTGTAGGCGTTGATCCAGCAGGTGCCGGCCTGCAACTCGGCGATGACGCGGTGGGCGCGCGACAGGTCGCGCGTGAACACGCCGGCGGCAAGGCCGAATTCGGTATCGTTGGCGCGGTCGATCACCTCGTCCTCACCGTCGAATTTCAGCACGCTCATGACAGGCCCGAAAATCTCCTCGCGCGCGATGCGCATGGTGTCGGTGACGCCGGTGAAGACCGTCGGCTCGACGAAGAAGCCGCCCTGGAAACCTTGCAGCGAAGGTACATTGCCGCCGCAGGCGAGCACGGCACCATCCCGCTTGCCGGCTTCGATATAACCGATGACCTTCTCGTGCTGGGCCTTGGAGACCAGCGGTCCCATCTGCGTTTCCTGGTCGAGCGGATCGCCGACACGGATTTTTTTGGTCCGCTCGACCAGCCGTTCGACGAAACGGTCGTGGATGCCCTTCTGGACGAAGACCCGCGTGCCGTTGGAGCAGATCTGGCCGGTCGAATAGAAATTGCCGAGCATGGCGCCGCCGATGGCATTTTCGAGGTCGGCATCGTCGAAGATGATCAGCGGCGACTTGCCGCCAAGCTCCATGGTGGCATGCTTCATCTTCGAGCCGGCGAGCGACAGCACCTTGCGGCCGGTCGGCACCGAACCGGTCACCGAGACCTTGGCGACGACATCGTGGCCGACGAGGCCGGCGCCGACATCGCCATAGCCTTGCACGACGTTGAACAGCCCGTCGGGCAGGCCGGCCTCGGTGTAGATCTCGGCGAGCGCCAGCGCCGACAGCGGCGTGTTCTCCGACGGCTTGAACACCATGGCGTTGCCCATGGCGAGTGCCGGCGCCGATTTCCAGCCGGCGATCTGGATCGGATAATTCCAGGCACCGATGCCGACGCAGACGCCCAGCGCCTCGCGCCTTGTATAGGCGAAGGGGCCGCCGAGATCGACGGACTCGCCATTATAGGCAGCGACCGCGCCGCCGAAATATTCGAGGCAGTCGGCCGCCGACGGCGCGTCCGCCACCAGCGTCTCCTGGATCGCCTTGCCGGTATCCAGCGTCTCGATGCGCGCCAGGTCGGCGTTGCGCGCGCGCAATATGTCGGCGGCGCGGCGCAGGATGCGCCCGCGCTCGACCGGTTTCAGCCGCGCCCAGGCCGGTTGTGCTGCACGCGCTGCTTCGATCGCCAGTTCCAGCACGTTCGGCGTCGCCGAACGCAGCATCGCGATGGTCTCGCCGGTTGCCGGATAGATGACCGGCAGCGGCGCACCTTGCTCATCGTCGATGTAGCGTCCGTTGACATAGTGCGATGCCTTTGGCTGGGCGCGCATGGGACCTTCTCCAAACTTTTTTCGATGGGACCGGCGGGCGGACACCGCCGGATCATCGCTTATCGCATCGGCCCGAAAATCGGAATCGATTTTCGGAAAGCACGATGCGAGGACTAAAAAAGCGATAGAGCGCTTGTGCGTCCGAATGGACGCACGTCGTTCTATCGATCCGACACCTGCCAGCGCGGATTGATCCATGGTTCCTGGTTGGACGGCGCCAGCGGCGTGCGGCCGAGAACGTGGTCGGCGGCCTTTTCGCCGGTCATGATTGACGGCGCGTTCAGATTGCCGTTGGTGACGCGCGGGAAGATCGAAGAATCGGCGATCCGCAGCCCGTCGACGCCGATTACACGGCATTCCGGATCGACGACGCTCATCGGATCATCCTTGCGGCCCATCTTGCAAGTGCCGCAAGGGTGGTAGGCGCTTTCGGCGTGATCGCGGATGAAGGCATCGAGATCGTCGTCCGACTGGACGTGCGAGCCCGGCGAGATCTCCTTGCCGCGATAAGGGTCGAATGCCGACTGGCCGAAGATCTCGCGCGTCAGCCGGATGCAGTGGCGGAACTCGATCCAGTCCTCCGGATGCGACATGTAGTTGAAGCGGATCACCGGCTTCGATCTGGGATCGGGCGAGCGCAGCATGACGGAACCGCGCGACTTCGATCGCATCGGCCCGACATGCGCCTGGAAACCGTGCGCCTTCGCCGCCGCCTTGCCGTCATAGCGGACCGCCGCCGGGATGAAATGATACTGGATGTCGGGATAGTCGACGCCGGCGCGCGAGCGCACGAAGGCGGCCGCCTCGAAATGGTTGGTTGCGCCGAGGCCCGACTTGAAGAACAGCCATTGCGCGCCGATCAGCGCCTTGGAGAACGGGTTCAACACCGAATTCAGTGTGATCGGCTGCGTCGATTCCTGCTGGATGTAGAGCTCCATATGGTCCTGCAGGTTGCGGCCGACGCCGGGCCGGTCGGCGATCACCGGAATGCCGTATTCCCTGAGATGTTCGGCCGGGCCGATGCCGGACAGCATCAGGATCTTGGGCGAATTGATCGAGGAGGCGGCAACGATCACTTCACGTCGCGCCTTGATCACCTGAATCCGTCTGCGCACTTCGATCTCGACACCGGTGGCGCGTTGATTCTCGATGATCACCCGCCGGGCGAAACCCTTGACCACGCTTACATTTTTCCGCCTCAGCGCCGGCCTGAGATAGGCACTCGCCGCCGACCAGCGGCGGCCGCCGCGAATGGTCTGTTCCATCGGCCCAAAGCCTTCCTGCTTCGCGCCGTTGTAGTCGTCGGTCAGCTCGAAGCCAGCCTGACGGCCTGCCTCGACGAAGGCGCCGTAGAGCGGATTCGTCCTTGAGCCGCGCTGCACGGTCAGCGGGCCGCCGTGGCCGCGCCAGCCGTTCTCGCCGCCGTTGGCGTCCTCCATGCGCTTGAAATAGGGGAGCACGTCGGCAAACCCCCAGCTAGCCGCGCCCTGTTCGGCCCAATGGTCGAAATCGCGGGCGTGACCGCGGACATAGACCATGCCGTTGATCGAGGACGAGCCGCCGATGACCTTGCCGCGCGGCGTCGCCAGCACACGGCCGCCGAGATGCGGCTCCGGCTCGCTGGCAAAACCCCAGTCGTAGAGGCTCATATTGAGCGGGATCGACAGCGCAGACGGCATCTGGATCAGCGGCCCGACGTCGCTGCCGCCAAATTCGATGACGATCACCGAATATTTGCCATCCTCCGACAGCCGGTAGGCCATGGCCGAGCCGGCCGAGCCGGCGCCGATGATGACGAAATCCGCCTCAAGCATGGTTCATATGCGCCCATCGTTCATATGCGTCATGAAATCGGCGAGCGAGACATTGCCGCCGGTTGCCACCACGAGCACGCTCTTGCCGCTCACATCCACCTTGCCGCCGAGCAGCGCCGCCAGCGATGCAGCGCCCGAAGGTTCCAGCACCAGCTTCAACCGTTCGAAGGCGATGCGCATCGCGCCGCGCACCGATTGATCGTCGACGGTGATGCCGCGAACGCCCGCGGTTCTGACCGCCGCGAATGGCGCGTCGCCGGGCTTGCGCGCCATCAGCCCGTCGCATATCGATTTCGGCCCGATCGGCATGGTTTCGATGACGCCATGCGCCAGCGATGCGCCCATGCCGTCGAAACCTTCCGGCTCGACGCCAATGATCTCGGTCGCCGGCGACAGATAGTGGAAAGCCAGCGAAACGCCGCCGATCAGCCCACCGCCGCCGACCGCGCAGAACAGCAGATCGGCGCTGGCATTCCTGGCGTCGAGTTGCTCTAGTGCCTCCAGCCCGGCACCAGCCTGGCCGGCGACGATCTCGGGGTCGTCGAACGGATGCAGCAGCGCCAGCCCCTCGGTCTCGGCGATCTCGCGCGCCGTGGCGGCGGCAACCTCCTCACGCGCGCGCTCGCCATGGTCGGTCAGCACCACGCGCGCGCCATAGCCGGTCGTTGCGTCGCGCTTGGCGGCCGGCGCGTCGATCGGCATGACGATGGTCACCGGAATGCCCAGCGCCTGGCCGGCGGCGGCCAGCCCTTGCGCGAAATTGCCGGAGGAATAGGCGACAACGCCCTTCCTGGCTTCATCGGGCGAAAGCCGCTTCAGCCGCCAATAGGCGCCGCGCACCTTGAAGGAACCCGCCCATTGCAGCGACTCCGGCTTGACGAAGACGCGCGCGGCGCCGGTCTCTCTGGCCAAGGCCGCCGATTCCAGCAGCGGCGTGATCTGCGTCGCCTTGGCGGTGACGGCATAGGCCTGTTTGAGGTGATCGAGGGAGGGGACAAGGGTTGTCATCATTCGCCTCGCGGAAAGCGCTTCTGCTCTTCGAGCAGGTCGAGGTTCATGTGGTTGCGCATGTAACGTTCCGAGGCCTTCTGCAGCGGCTGGAATTCCCAGGGGTAATGCGTGCCGTTGCGCAGCGCCGGATAGACCACCCAGCGGCGCGCCTGGCTGGCGCGTACGGCGGCATCGAAGGCAGCCATGTCCCAGCGCGCCCGGACCTTGTCGGTGAAAGAAGCCACCAAAGCCGTGTGCGCCGGGTCGGCGGCGAGGTTGATCAATTCCCGCGGATCCGATTCAAGATCAAACAGTTGCGGCGGATCGATCTCGCAATGGATGAATTTGTAACGGCCCTCGCGGATCGCCACCATCGGCGCGTTGGAGCCTTCGGCCGCATACTCCATCAGCACCGGTGCGGTGCGTTCCTTGCCGTCGAGCAGCGGCAGCAGCGACTGGCCGTCGGTCCATGGCGCAATCGCCCTCATGTCGATGCCGGCGAGGTCGCAAAGCGTCGGCGCGACGTCGAGATTGGAGACCGGCGCGTCGATCAGGATGGCCGAAATGTCTTTTCCGGCGATCATCAGTGGCACCCGCGCCGAGCCCTCGAAAAAGCACATCTTGAACCACAGGCCGCGCTCGCCGAGCATGTCACCGTGATCAGAGCAGAACAGGATGATCGTGTCATCGAGCATTCGCGTGCGCTCGAGCACTGACAGCAATTCGCCGATCTTGTCGTCGAGATAGGAGATGCTGGCGAAATAGCCACGCCGCGCGCGGCGGATCTGCTCGCCGGTGATGTCGAAACTGTCATAGTCGCTGGCGCTGTAGAGCCGCTGCGAATGCGGGTCCTGTTGGTCGTAGGGGACGAAGCCGACTTCTGGCTCGAGCGCCGGGCAGTTCTCGTAGAGATCCCAATAGCGCCGCCGCGCGACATAGGGGTCGTGCGGATGGGTGAAGGAGACGGTCAGGCACCACGGCCGGCGTGCGGCCTCGTCCGAGACGCGGGCGAAATCATAAAGCTTCTGCACCGCATGATAGGCGACTTCGTCGTCATACTCCATCTGGTTGGTGATCTCGGCGACACCGGCGCCGGCCACCGAACCGAGATTATGATACCACCAGCCGATCCGCGCGCCGGGCTTGCGATAATCCGGCGTCCAACCGAAATCGGCCGGATAGATGTCAGTGGTCAGCCGCTCCTCGAAGCCATGCAACTGATCCGGCCCGACGAAATGCATCTTGCCGGACAGGCAGGTGTGGTAGCCGGCGGCGCGCAGATGATGCGCATAGGTCGGGATCGAAGAGGCGAATTCGGCGGCATTGTCATAGACCTCGGTGCGCGACGGCAACTGGCCGCTCATGAACGCCGCGCGGCCCGGCGCACAGAGCGGCGAGGCGGTGTAATTGTTTTTGAAGCGCGCGGCCCGCGCAGCCAGCGCCTTCAGATGCGGCACATGCAGGAAGTCCGCCGGCCCATCCGGGAACAATGTGCCATTGAGCTGATCGACCATGACGATCAGGAAATTGGGTCGCTTGGACGTCACTGCGCGCTCCGCCGGCCGAGTTTCGTTTCGAGATAGTCCTCGATCAGCGCGATCGCGGTCGCGGCATTGGGCACGCCGTCCTTCAGCGCGCGCCTGATGTAGAGCCCGTCGATCAGCGCCGCTGTCGCCTCGGCAACGCGGTCGGCTTCGCTTCTCGGCAGAATGCCGGTCAGGCCGCTCAACAGATTGGAATGCAGGCGCCGCGCATAGACCTTGAGCAGCCGGCGCAGCGCTGGCGATTTCTGCGCCTCGACATAGAAGGCGAGCCAGGCGGCTATCGTTTCCGGCTGGAACTGGACGTCGGAGAAATTGACGGCGACCACCGCCGAAACGCGCTGGCGTGGCGTGTTGGCCGATCGAAGCGCGCGCCGCATGTCGGCGGTCAACTCGGCCAGGATGTGCCGCATCGTCGCCAGCAAAAGTTCGTCCTTGGCGCCGAAATAGTGATGCGCAAGTGCCGAGGACACGCCGGCGCGCCCGGCGATTTCCGACATCGTCACATCAAGCGAACCGCGCTCGCCGATCGCCGAGATCGTCGCGTCGATGAGCGCCCTGCGGCGCAACGGCTCCATTCCGATTTTCGGCATCTTTGCTCCGGTCCGTTGCGGCAAGATTATTTTTTATTGACGGATCAATCAACAAAAATCCGAGGCGATTATGTGGCAAATGTCAGCTGCCGTGACCAGATATCAAGATCAAGTGGTTGTGTGGTTCTGGCCCCTTTACGAAGTCGCTGGAACGGTTCATGCTTGAACAATGTTGATAGCGCGCCGCGACATCGCGTAGCCCGGCCCGCGGGATGGAGAAAACCATGACAGCATGCATCGTCGGCTGGGCGCATTCGCGCTTCGGCAAGCTCGAAGGCGAGACGCTGGAGGGCCTGATCACCAAGGTGGCTAATGAGGCGCTCGATCATGCCGGCATCGGTCCGGACGAGGTCGACGAGATCGTGCTCGGCCACTTCAATGCCGGCTTTTCCGCACAGGATTTCACCGCAAGCCTGGTCCTGCAGGCCGACGACCGGCTGCGCTTCAAGCCGGCGACGCGCGTCGAGAACGCCTGCGCCACCGGCTCGGCGGCGGTCAGGCAAGGTATCTGTGCCATCGACGCCAATGCGGCGCGCATCGTGCTGGTGGTCGGCGCCGAGCAGATGACGACGACATCAGGTCCAGAAATCGGCAAGAACCTACTCAAGGCCTCGTATCTGCCCGAGGAGGGCGACACCCCGGCAGGCTTCGCCGGCGTTTTCGGCCAGATCGCGCAAGCCTATTTCCAACGCTATGGCGACCAGTCGGACGCGCTGGCGATGATCGCCGCCAAGAACCACAGGAACGGCGTCGACAATCCCTACGCGCAGATGCGCAAGGATTTCGGCTATGAGTTCTGCCGGCACGAGAGCGAGAAGAACCCCTTCGTCGCCGGTCCCCTGAAGCGTACCGACTGCTCGCTGGTCTCGGACGGCGCCGCCGCCCTGGTGCTTGCAGACACGGCGACGGCATTGAAGATGCGCCGCGCCGTCGCTTTCCGCGCCAACGAGCATGTGCAGGATTTCCTGCCGATGTCGAAGCGTGACATCCTGGCATTCGAGGGTTGCGAGCAGGCCTGGAACCAGGCGCTGAACAAGGCCGGTGTGACGCTCGACGATCTGTCCTTCATCGAGACGCATGACTGCTTCACCATCGCCGAGCTGATCGAATATGAGGCGATGGGCCTGGCGAAACCGGGCGAGGGCGCAAAATTGGCGCTGGACGGCGAGACGGCGAAGGACGGTCGGCTGCCGGTCAATCCGTCAGGCGGGCTGAAAGCCAAGGGCCATCCGATCGGCGCCACCGGCGTGTCGATGCATGTGCTGAGCGCCATGCAGCTCGTCGGCGAGGCCGGTGGCATCCAGGTGCCGGGCGCCAAGCTCGGCGGCATCTTCAATATGGGCGGCGCCGCGGTCGCCAACTACGTTTCCATTCTCGATCGGATCAGATAAAAGCGGCCCGCATTACAGCGCCGCGCGCCCTTCCGGGCGCGCAAAGGACGCTGTAACACTTTGATTTTACGCATGATCCTTTTCGAAAATCGAATCCGATTTTCGAGGTCATGCGTTAGCGGGGAATTCATGACAAATCCGGTTCTGGTCGAAGTTTTGCGCGGCGCCGTGGTCGAGAGCGCGCATCGTGGCGCCATTGCGGTGTTCGATGCCGATGGTAAGCCGTTCCTGGAAATCGGCGATACGGCTCGCCCGGTGTTCCCGCGCTCGGCGGTCAAGGCGATCCAGGCGCTGCCGCTGGTCGAAAGCGGCGCCGCCGATGCGTACGGTTTCGGCGACCGCGAACTGGCGCTGGCCTGCGCGTCACATTCCGGCGAGCCGGCGCATGTCGAACTGGCGCGGGCGATGCTGGCCAAGGCCGGGCTGGACGTGGCGGCGCTGGAATGCGGCGCCCATTGGCCGTCCAGCCATGACGCGACAGTTGCGCTGGCCAGCACCGGCAATTTGCCAAACGCGCTGCACAACAATTGTTCTGGCAAGCATGCGGGCTTTCTCTGCACCTGCGTCCACGCCGGCATCGCCCATCGCGGCTACGTCAAACCAGGCCATGCCTCGCAAGAGATGGTGCGCGATGCAATGCAAGCGGTGACCGGTGCCGCCCATGATGTCGATCATTGCGGCACTGACGGCTGCTCGATCCCGACCTATGCCGTGCCGCTGCGCAGCTTCGCGCTCGGCTTTGCCCGCATGGCGACAGGTATCGGCTTTGAACCCATTCGCGCCAAGGCCGCAAAGCGGCTCCTTTCCGCCTGCATGGCCGAGCCATTTCTGGTCGCCGGCACGGGCAGGGCCGATGTTGCGCTGATGCAGGCCGCGTCAGGTCGGATTTTTGTGAAGGGAGGGGCCGAAGGCGTCTATTGCGCGGCACTTCCCGAGCTTGGCCTTGGCATTGCACTGAAATGCGATGATGGCGCCGGCCGCGCCGCTGAAGTCATGGTCGCGGCGTGCATGGCCAGGGTTTTGCACCCCGACAAGGCTCTGGCGGCGATACTGATCGAACAGGCACATCCGCCCATAGAAAGCCGGATCGGCGCCAAGGTCGGCTCACTCCGCCCCTCCGCTGCGCTGAGCTGAGAACGGGCATTCAGCTCACATGATTGCGTCCGATGGTCAGATGCGCATAGCCGGCATTGCCTGATGAGGCGAGATCGCCGGTCACCGGCTCGGCCCAGCGGTGGCCGACGATCGCGCCGTTTTGGGCGCCGTCGATGACATTGTCGGAGATGACCGCCGTTCCAGCACCATCGACCACGGTGACGGCGATGCCGGTTCCGGCCTTGCGGATAATATTTCCGGTGGCGACCACATTACGCATGAACGGCCCCCAGCCGATGTGCATGCCGTAGAGTGGTGCATTCTCGACGACGTTGCCGGAGACGGTGGTATCCGCCTCAACGTTGATACCGATGCCGAAACCGGGCGGATCGGCAGGGTAGGGGCCGCTGGTCGAGAGGTTGCGGACGATGTTTCCGGAACACACGCCCAGGCGGCCGCCTTCGTTGAAATTGACGAGCGAGATGCCATTGGCGGCGCCATCGACGATGTTGTTGCTGACGATCGCCGCTTCGAAGGAGAATTCGGAATAGAGCGCCGTTTCGCCCGACCGCGAGCAGGTGTTGCCGGTGATGTGCAGGTTGCTCGCGCTGTTGGCGCGGATCGCCGAAAACGCACAGTCCGAGACGATATTGCCCGAGATGAAGACGTTACCGGCGCGGAACGCATTGATGCCGTTGCCGTTCTGGCCGGTTCCGCCGCTACGCGCCTGAATACGCTCGACGCGGTTGCCGCTGACGATGGTGCCGTCCTCAGCCGCTTGCCAGCGGTGCACGAGGATACCGCCATTGGTGCAATCGGAAACGGTGTTGCCTGATATCTCCAGGCCGGCGGCTTCGACCGAATAGATGCCGGCGTCGGCCGCGCCCGATATTTCCGAGCGCTCGATGCGGCCCGAAGCGTGCTCGAGCGCCAGGCCGCTCTTGCCGCTGCCGGTGATCTGGCAATTGTCGATGACGAGGTGAGCGACGCGGCGGAGGTCGAGCAGGCCTTGCGCATAATCGCCGATCCGGCGATTGGTGCCGTCGAATACCAATCCGGTGAATTCGATATGCTCGGCCTGTTCGGCCATGAGCAGATGGCCGTTGCCGCCATAGACGATCCGCGATGCGCCGGGCACGCCGGAAAGTCTGATACGGCCGGGCAGCGAAAGGTTGGATACGACATAGGTCCCCGGCGGCAGGAACACCGGCATGTCGCGATCGTTTGCCTCGCGCAGCAGCGTGGCGAAGGCCTTGCTCTGGTCGTCAAGCGCGCCGGGCTGCACGCCGAGGTCGGCAGCGTTGATCGAGCCGCGCATCGAGGCATTGTCGATGCCAGGCAGGCTGCCCGCCGCCGCCTTGCCGAGCGAGAGCCCCAGGACGGCGAAACCGGCAGTCTGCACAAGCAATTTTCGTCTGTTCAACATCGGCACAGATTCCCAGCGTTCGGCCGTCGCGCCGCAGGAATCGTGCCAGACCGGATCGGCAGATCCGGTTTGCCGGCAATAGCTTGTGAAGTCGCCGCGCGAGGCATAAGCTCGACTGATGAGCAGAGCCTTCACCCGCGAAGAGGATAGCGAAAACGCCATCGCCGGCATCGGCGAGCGGCCGATCAGCCACCATCGCAATCTGGTGACGCAACGCGGCCTGGCGCTGATCGACGCCGAACTGGCTGCCCTGCGCGATGATCTGGGCAGAGCGGAGAAGAGGGCCGACCGCGAGCGCATCGCGCTCATCTCGCGCGACCTGCGCTACTGGACCGCGCGGCGTGAAAGCGCCGAGCTTTCCGTGCCGGAACCGGGCAGCGACCTGGTTCGCTTCGGCATGGGCGTCACCCTGGAAGGCGATGACGGCAGGAAGGTGCACTGGAAGATCGTCGGCGAGGATGAGGCCGATCCGGCCAAGGGGACGATTTCCCATGTTTCACCGATGGCCCTGGCCTTGTTCGGCAAGAAGGTCGGCGAAATTGCCGTGGTGAACGGCAAGGAGTGGGAAATCGTCAAGCTCTCCGACAACTAGACCTCGATCTTGACGACATGGTCGCGGAAGAATGCCGCCGCCCCAGCCTCGTCGATCTCGTCGGCGGCGACGCCCATGACGAACTCATAGATCGTGCCGTTGTCGGCCGTCAGCACATAGCCGTTGACAATCAGGAACGCGCCGGCGGCGACGATGGCCGTGCGCTTGTTGCCGTCGACAAAGGCGTGATTTCTGGCGATGCCGAAGATATTGGCCGCGGCCAGATCCTCGATCGATGGATCACCATAGTTCGCCTTGTTCTCGGCTCGGGCGAGCGCCGATTCGAGGGCATTCTCATCCCTCAAACCGTGCGCTCCGCCGTGCCGACGCAACTGCTCGGCGTGCATCGCTTCGACCGCACGCCGGCTCAGGAACTCCCAGCTCATTCGGCGAGCTTCTGAAGCGCGACTTTGTATTTGTCCATGACTTGACGAGCAGCTTCCATCTGCCGCTCAAAGCTATCGTCCACTGGCTGAAGGGCGATGCCCTTGCTCGTTTCGACGATTTCAAGCTGATCGCCGGCCTTCAGGTTCAGGCGGTCAAGAATTTCCTTGGGCAGGATCACGCCTTCGGAATTGCCGATTTTGCGAATGGTCGTGTTCATGGGCTCAGCCTTTGTTGCAACGCCAATTATAACTCAAATTGTCGGTCGTTGCAACATGGATTATAACAGGTTCAGCCGGCCTGCAGCAGCCGGTCCATCAGCCGGTCGGCGGCCTCGGGGATAACCGTGCCCGGCGGGAAGATCTCCGCCGCCCCCGCCTGCCGTACCGCCTCATAATCCTGCGGCGGGATGACGCCACCGGCGACAATCAGCATATCGTCGCGGCCAAGCTTCTTCAGCGCGTCCCTGAGTTCGGGAATGAGCGTCAAATGTCCCGCCGCCAGCGACGACGCGCCGATGATATGCACGTCGTGCTCGACGCCAAGCCTCGCGATCTCGTCCGGCGTCTGGAACATCGGTCCGACGGTGACATCGAAGCCGAGATCGGCAAAGGCGGTGGCGATCACCTTCTGGCCGCGATCGTGGCCGTCCTGTCCCATCTTGGCGACGAGAATGCGTGGCTTGCCGCCGGACTTCTCTTCGAACGCCACGATCTTGTCCTGCAGCCGATCGACCACCGGATTGTCGCCGAGCGCCTTGCGATAGACGCCGGAGATCGTCTGGACCGAGGCGACATGGCGGCCGAAGACCTTTTCCAGCGCCAGCGAAATCTCGCCGATCGTGGCGTTGGCGCGCGCGGCGCGAATGGCGAACTCCAGCAGATTTTCGCCGCTCTCCGCAGCCCGGCTCAGCGCACTCAGTGCGCTCTCGACGGCGCCGACGTCGCGCGTGCCTTTTAGCCGCTGCAGTTTCGACAATTGCCGGGCCCTGACTTCGGCGTTGTCGATCTTCAGCACGTCGACTTTGATATCCGTCTCGGGACGATGGGCGTTGACGCCGACCAGGATCTGCTCGCCGGAATCGATCCGCGCCTGCGTGCGCGCGGCGGCCTCTTCGATGCGCAGCTTCGGTATGTTTTTTTCGGTTGCGGCGGCCATGCCGCCCAGGCTCTCGACCTCTTCGATATGGGCAAGCGCGCGCGCCGCCAGATCATGCGTCAGCCGTTCGAGATAGGCAGAGCCGCCCCACGCGTCGATAATGCGGGAGGTGCCGGATTCCTTTTGCAGGATGAGCTGCGTGTTGCGGGCGATGCGGGCCGAATGGTCGGTCGGCAGCGCCATCGCCTCGTCGAAGGCGTTGGTGTGCAGCGATTGTGTATGACCCTGCGTCGCCGCCATCGCCTCGATCATGGTGCGGATGATGTTGTTGTAAGGGTCCTGCGCCGTCAGCGACCAGCCCGAAGTCTGGCAATGGGTGCGCAGCGACAGCGAGCGCTCGTCCTTCGGCGAAAAGTTCTTCAGCATCAGCGTCGACCACAAAAGGCGGGCTGCCCTCAGCTTGGCGACCTCCATGAAGAAGTTCATGCCGATCGCCCAGAAGAAGGACAGGCGCGGCGCAAAACGGTCGATATCGAGACCCGCCGCGACACCGGCGCGGGCATATTCGATGCCATCGGCGATCGTGTAGGCGAGCTCGAGGTCGGCGGTCGCCCCTGCCTCCTGCATGTGATAGCCCGAGATCGAAATCGAATTGAACTTCGGCATGTGCTGCGACGTGTAGGAGAAGATGTCCGACACGATCCGCATCGAAGGTTTTGGCGGATAGATGTAGGTGTTGCGCACCATGAACTCTTTCAGAATGTCGTTCTGAATGGTCCCGGCGAGGTCCTTTTGCGCAACGCCCTGTTCTTCCGCCGCGACGATGTAGAGAGCCATGATCGGCAGCACCGCGCCGTTCATGGTCATCGACACCGTCATCTCGTCAAGCGGGATGCCGTCGAAGAGCTGGCGCATGTCGAGGATGGAATCGATGGCGACGCCTGCCATGCCGACATCACCGGCAACGCGCGGATGATCGCTGTCGTAGCCGCGATGCGTGGCAAGGTCGAAAGCGACCGACAATCCCTTCTGGCCGGCCGCGAGGTTGCGCCGGTAAAAGGCGTTCGACTCTTCCGCCGTCGAGAAGCCGGCATATTGCCTGATCGTCCAGGGCTGCTGGACATACATGGTCGGGTAGGGGCCGCGCACGAATGGCGGCAGGCCCGGATAAGTGTCGAGATGCGGCAACCCCTTGAGGTCGCCCTGGTTGTACACATGCTTGATGGCCAGTCCTTCCGGGGTCATCCGCTGGCCCTTGACCTCGATCGGCGCCCGGCGCGGCGCCGACCAGCCGATTTGGCTGAAATCCGGGATCATGACGCTGCTCCGATCGATTGATCGATACGGATCGGAAACAGCGGCTCGCACACCGCGACGCCCTCGGTGACCGCGGGCCGCCGCTCCGCCGCCAAGGTTTCGACCGGACGTTCGGTCTTCGACGGGTGAAGCGTCGTGCCGATGATGGCCCGCTCGCCCGCCTGATAGGCAGCATTGCGGCGGGCGGGGGCCGCCTGAACCCGTTTCTGGATGTGTCCTTGCTGCAGACTGGAAAGAACGCCGCCTTCCGCCTCGATCCGCTGGAATTCTTCCCACGCCGCTTCGCAGAGTTCGGCAGTCAGCGCTTCAACGGCGCCCGAACCGCAAGCAGGGTCGGCGACATGATCGATATGGCTTTCGTTGACCATGATCAGTTGCGTATTGCGGGCAACACGGCGGGCAAAGCCCGCCGGCAGGCCATGCGCGATAGTATGCGGCAGGATGGAGACCGAATCCGCCCCGCCGGCTGCCGCGGCAAAAGCGGCGATCGTGGTGCGCAGGATGTTTGTCTCCGGGTCCGCCGAAGTCATCATGCGGAACGATGTCTCGGCATGGATGTTGGCAGTAGCGGCGGAGATCGAGCATGCCTCCTGGACCCGCGCCCACAGCCTGCGTAGGGCCCTGACCTTGGCCATCGATACGAACTGGTCCTGGTCGACGCTTAGCGCAAAGCCGATATGGGGCGCCGCATAGACAAGCGGCTGGCGCGCCTCCTCAAACATCCGGAGATAGGAGACCGCCGAAGCCATCATGGCGCCCAGCTCCTGCGCTTCGGTTGCGCCGGCATTGTGGAAGACGCGTCCGTCTGCCTCCAGCAGGACCCCGGGCACGCCCATCGAGAAAAAGTGCGCCAGGGACTGCGGCATCGATGCCTGCAAGGCCTCGATCGACATCCGCAACCGGCCGGTTCCGGCAAAGATCGCCGCCGGGTCGATGCCGAAGGACAGGTTGAGCTTTGCCGGGTCTGACCGTCGCTTGCTCAAGAACGCAACCAGCCAGTCGGCCACGGCGCGGCTCCAGGGATGCGCGTCGATGCGGACCTGGATGCGGTTGAGCGGCACGCCGTCGAGCACGGTCTCCAGCGCCTCGGCAGTCCTAGGCAGGCCGTAGCCGAACGCATTCGGCGCGCCTTCGAAGACAAGCGACAATCCGGTGGCGCCCTGTGCGACGTCCTCCAGGGCCTGGGCTTTGGCGCGGCCGACATCCGGATCGTCGATACGCTGGCTGACGATCCACGGCGATCCGGGGTTTGTCCGTGCGAGAGGCTCTGCGGTGACCGAACGATCATAAAGCGGTTCGATGCGGATGCCATCGTCCGTATGGGATACGAGCTTTTCCTCGAAGGATCCGCCGGCCATGGCTTTTTCCGCAAGGGCCAGCCACCGCTGCCGGTCAGGGTTCGGAAGTTCGGCATCGTGGTTCAAGGCACCGGCCATCCGCTCTCCTCGTCTTCTCGGCCGATAGGCCTGGAACGTCAGTCTACGGTTCCCCGTCGCATATCACAATGCAACACGCGTCCTGCTACGGTGAACCGTCAACCGATTGCCAAACATGCGCAAAATCCGCAAGCTCCAAAACCCAATTTCGACCATGGCCATTGTCGCTGCGCAGTGGCGTCATTATACCTGCGGCGAGCCCCGCTACTTTCAATAGATCAGGGCATTCAACACTTCAGGTTGCGGAGACCCGACACATGGCTGACGACACCAGTATTTTCATCGGAGCCAGCCGAAAGCCTGATGACAGCCACCAGCGCGCCGAAAACCTGCTGCTTCAGTATGGCAATCGTCATGGCCTGGTCACCGGCGCGACCGGCACCGGCAAGACCGTGAGCTTGCAGATTTTGGCGGAAGGTTTCTCCAATGCCGGCGTGCCGGTCTTCTGCGCCGACATCAAGGGCGACCTGTCCGGTATCGCCATGATGGGCACGGCACAGGATTTTCTGGTCAAGCGCGCCGAGCAGGTCAAACTCGATCCCTATGATTTCCAGGAATTTCCGGTCATCTTCTGGGATCTTTTCGGCGAGCAGGGCCACCCTATCCGCGCCACCGTCTCTGAAATGGGCCCGCTGCTACTGTCGCGCCTTATGAACCTGTCCGAGGCGCAGGAAGGCATCATGAACATCGCCTTCCGTATCGCCGACGAGGAAGGCTTGTTGCTGCTGGACCTGAAGGACCTGCAAGCGCTTCTTGCCAACATCGCCGAACGCGCCGAAGAAATCGGCGCTCGCTACGGCAATGTAACGAAACCTTCGGTTGGCGCGATCCAGCGCACCCTGCTGGTTCTGGAGCAGCAGGGCGCGACGAATTTCTTCGGCGAGCCGGCATTACGGATCGCCGACATCATGCGCACCACCCGCGACGGGCGCGGCGCGATCAGCGTGCTGGCCGCCGACAAGCTGATGATGAATCCCCGGCTCTATGCGACATTCCTGTTGTGGCTGATGTCGGAACTGTTCGAGGAGCTGCCCGAAGTCGGCGATCCCGACAAGCCAAAGCTGGTCTTCTTCTTCGACGAGGCGCACCTTCTGTTCGACGACGCGCCTAAGGTGCTGATCGACCGCGTCGAACAGGTGGTCCGCCTGATCCGTTCGAAGGGAGTCGGCGTCTACTTCGTCACCCAGAATCCGCTGGATATCCCCGAGACCGTTCTGGCCCAGCTCGGCAACCGGGTGCAGCACGCCCTGCGCGCCTACACGCCACGGGAGCAGAAGGCCGTGAGGACCGCCGCCGAGACGTTCAGGCCCAATCCCGCCTTCGACTGTGCTACCGTGATCACGCAACTCGGCACCGGCGAGGCGCTGGTCTCGACGCTGGAAGCCAAAGGTGTTCCGTCGATGGTCCAGCGGACGCTGGTTCGCCCGCCGTCGTCGCGACTTGGCCCGATCACGCCTGACGAGCGCCGCACGCTGATCACCGAGAGCCCGGTTGCGGGACAGTACGATCAGACCGTCGATCGCGAATCGGCTTTCGAGATGCTGCAGAAAAAAGCCAAGGATGCGTTGGATGCGGAGGCGCAGCAGCAGGAGAGCGGCGGCTCGCGCTGGACCATTCCAGGCTTCGGCAATGACGATCCCGCCCCCCAGCCCACCGGCGGCAGGCGAGCACCGGCGCCGCGAGCGTCCAATCGCCAGACGGTGGCGGAGGCGGCGATCAAATCGGTGGTTCGCTCGGTCGGCACGTCGGTTGGACGGGCGATCGTGCGCGGCATCCTCGGCAGCCTGGCTAGGGGGCGGCGCTGAAAGCACCGCATCGGACCCAAAACTGGGCACCGGTTTTGCGAGAATCCGATGCTCAAACAACAAGCATCGGACCCAGGAGTGGGCACCGGTTTTTGGGCGAATCCGATGCTCAGGCACAAGTGTCGAGCCCTCAAAATGGCGCCAGATCTGGAAAAACCCCGCTATTGTGTAACAGGTGCCACCAGCCTGATTTGGGGGCTGCGAACGGCAACGGAGCTTTAGTCGTGCAGGGAATTGATGAGCTGCTTTGCGCCACCTTACGTGGCGATAATCCGCCTTGGCCGGAGCACGGCAACGATGAGTTCGTGGACGGCCTCCTCGAGCAGAGTGCTTATCACGGTGTCCAGTCGCTGCTTCATCATTTTATTGCAGATCGCGAACGCGGTGACTTGGGCTGGCCGAAAGTTATTTTGGATGCTTGTCGGCAGCAGGCTACTGCTCAAGCATTGTGGGAGATGCGCCACCAGTACTTGCTGAATCAAGTACTGGAGCGGCTCGTGGCTATTGGCGTCCATCCAATTCTGTTCAAAGGCACGGCCCTAGCCTACGATGTCTATCCGGCGCCTTTCCTGCGTACAAGAGGTGACACGGACCTCCTCGTGCCGTCGGACACCCGTGATCGGGTAGCCAAAGCCTTAGAGACCCTGGGGTTTCGTGAACTGGGAACAAGAGCGGACGTCATTAGCGGTCAGACGAGCTACAGCTGGACAGATCCCGCCTCCAATCAGGAACACACCCTCGATTTGCATTGGCGGATCACCAATTCCACACTCCTGTCAAATCTGTTCTCGTATGAAGAATTGCGCTCCGGGGCCCGGCCACTGCCGAACTTAAGCACGAATGCCCTCGCAGCTGATCCGGTGCACGCGCTCGTGCTCGCCTGCATGCATCGAGCGGTCCACAAGCACGCTTTGTATTATGTCGATGGCGTGGAATATTATGGCGGCGATCGACTGATCTGGTTTTACGACATTCAGCTTCTGTTTTCGATGCTATCGCCGTCGCAACGCAATGAATTTGTTGAACTTGCCGAGCGTAAAGGATTGCGGGCGACCTGTCTGGACGGCATCGAGGCGACCCGAGCCCGCTTTCATGCCACCATACCCGAAGCCGTGTCTGGCGCGCTTTCCCGTCCTGGACCGACAGAGACCGCGTCTGGCTATCTCAGCGGACCCAGGTGGTACCGAATATGGATGGACTTCCAGGCCGCGAGAGGCGTGCGAAGCAGGTCCGGTTTCCTGACCGAACTCCTCTTCCCGCCGGCAACCCATATGCGGCAAAAATATCGCCAGGCAAACCTATCGTGGCTGCCTTGGCTCTACTTACGCCGGGCCCTGGCCGGGTCTTTGAAGTATTTACGCAACCGGGATAGTTGAGACTCTCTGCGGGCGCGTGATTCCGAAATCGTAAGAAATTCTACGGCGGTTGAGGATGCAGCCTGCCTCTTGGTGCTCACTCCAGCAGATCACGTCGATCGATCTCTTGTGGAACTATGAACAGATTGTCGAAAATTAGTGAGACAAACATGCTGCTGACATTAGCGGCACCTTATCGCCTGGCGTTGGCCGTTGGCCTGGTATTGATGCTATGCGAAAGCGCTGCTTTGTTGGTTATGCCTTGGCTTGGTGGCAGGCTTGCTGAAACGTTCCTCGGGGAACGCGCAGGCAGCAGCACGATTGATATTCAGGTACTTTTTCTAGGTGCATTGGCGCTGTTCGCGGTTCAGGCTGTTTTAAAATTCAGCAATATATACCTGCTTGGTGGGACGACAACACGAATACTGGCGGACTTGAAAATCCGAGTTTACGACCATCTTCAGGCCTTGCCGCTTGCTTTCTCCAACCGGCGGCGCCATGGCGATACGCTGGCGTTACTTACTCATGATGTTTATGTCGTGAGCGATTACATCAGCGGGACCGCACTTGCTGCCTTGCCGCTCTTCTTCACCGTCAGCGGCGCATTGGCTTTAATGTTCAGAATCGATTCTCTTCTCGCCATGTTCGCTGCAATCATTATTCCATTGCTCTATCTACTGCTTAAA
>NZ_FTPD01000056.1:151321-208023 GCF_900156895.1 Mesorhizobium prunaredense | reverse complement strand
GTCGGGGGGTTCGAGCGTCAGATGTGTATTCGATCTGTCCATCGCCGCGGGCGAGACAATAGCCATCATAGGTCCCAACGGCGCAGGAAAGAGCACGGTGGCGCATTTGCTTATGCGATTGCATGAGCCTTCCAAGGGAAGCATCTTCATCGACGGCGTGGATATTGCCACGGTTTCCTTGCATAGCCTGCGCAGCCAGATAGGGGTTGTGCCTCAGCACGTGTTGCTGTTCAACGCCAGCGTCCGTGACAACATCGCATATGGGCGGCCTGAGCCCACACAGGATGAGATCGAGGCAGCAGCGCGATCGGCCCGCGCGCATGATTTCATTATCCAATTGCCGCAAGGCTACCAGACGCCGATCGGCGATCGGGGCGTGCGGCTGTCCGGAGGGCAACAGCAGCGGTTGGCGTTGGCTCGGGCGCTGTTGAAAGATCCGCCGATTCTAATACTCGATGAAGCGACCGCTATGTTCGATCCAGAGGGGGAGCGCGAGTTTTTGCAGGGATGCGTGGATGTGCTGCGACAGAGGACGGTGCTTTTGATAACCCACCGACCTGCGAGCCTGGCGCTGGCTGATCGGGTGTTCAAGCTGGACGACGGCATTATGACAAGCGCCGGGTAAGTCCAGCCGCACCGTCACCCAGGCTGGCTCAACTGCACTCGGTGCTTCGCATCAGACTATCGCGCGCGCCTGGGCCGATGCGCCGATCTACGCCTCGCAGCGCGTGAAACGGTAGCGATCATAGACGCGCGGAAAAGAGCACGCTGGCTTAAATTCAATACGAGCGAACAAAAATTCAAACGTTGCTGCATACGCTCATGCCTCTTCAATCTTGACCAGCCCCTGGCGTTCGAGCGTTTGCAACAAGCTGAATACGTCTTTCTCCAAGGGCGCACGCTCGACCTCGTACTCGTCGAGCATGGTTCCGCAGATTTCACCGACAGTTTTTCCTTCGGACAGCAGTATCCAGATACGTGCCCCGACCGGGTCCAGCCCAAAATACGTTCCGCTGGCGAGGTCCAGGATCACCGTCTCCTGGCCCACCTGTCGCGCCATCACTTGCGCCGGAATCGCCACTCTGTCAGTCAAATTCATGCTGGTTCACCTATACGCGTGTTTCACAATGGCCTGCCTGACCCGCGACAGGTCTTCATAGCGTCGGGGATAATCCAGGCGGTAAAAAATTGGTTGCCCAGCCAGGCAGGATAATTCATCGAAATGGGCGGCAAGCAGTTCGGATGCTTCAATTTCGAGCAAGAAAGAATGCTTCACCAGTTCCATCAGAGCTTCGCGCCCAGTCATACCCTCGAACACGGCTTCCTGCTGGACACGCTCGCCCAGAAAATACACCCGCCGCAGGCGCCGGGGCTGCCCGCAGAAGACGATCTCATCGCCCGCGAGAAAACGCGCCTTAGATGTGAACTGCACCGGGGGCGCTTTCCGTACACTATCTTTGCCGACCAAGGCTTCCTCACTGTCTTCCCATAAGCGGATCGAAGGATGGCTCGGCATAATCTGAAACCCACCGTCGCAAGGCTCTACCAGCAGCCCGTCATCCGTCAGGAAGCGGAACCCGTCGGTTGCAAAGCTTGCCGCCAGCGTGGACTTGCCTCGGCCTGACTCGCCGATAAATGCGATGCCCTCGCCGCTGATTTCGACCGCGCTGCCGTGCAAAACCAGCTTCCCCTGTCTGCTGAGCGCCAGGGGCAAAACCTGATTCAGATAAAGATGCTGAATGGTCGCTTCGGAGACTCCCTGCACCGGCCATGCCTGGATCTGTCCGCCATCTTGGCTCAGCCGGAAATCCGCCAGTTCGGGAAAACGCAGCAGGTAGGCCCCCCCGATGCGGTAGAAATCCGTCCACAAAGTCCCATCTGGGAAAACCCACTGGTGAAACAAGGTGGCGTCAAGCGGCATTTGCGGGCGGGCGTCCGCCACCTGAAAGTCCACCGTCATTCCGTATCCTTGCCCAGCACCTGGGCGACAAACCGCGCTGTTTCTTGCACGGAAGGGAACAAGCCGGGGTGTTCGCGCAGCACGGCTTCTTCAACCTGCCTGACCGTCCTTTGACCGTCGCAAAGCCCCAGCACGATCATTCTTGCCTGCCCTCGGGAATTGGGTCGGGGCACATGCGCGGGATTCCGTTTGATGATCTCGGCCGGGGTGCGCAACTCGCCCTGCCAGGTCGAATGGCTGAATTTCCGCCCTCCGGACGCGATTTCGACTTCCCATGCGATAACCGAATCCGTCGGACGCGCCATCACCCTCGCCCTCACCACATCGCCGGCTTTTACCTCGACGGCTTCGCCGATGGGCAGGAAAGCCTGAGAGCGCTTGATTGGACGATCGGCAAACGGCGAGTTCGTCAACCACACGCCTTCGGCCAACTCACAATCGAACCAGCCGCCGAGTCCGCGCAGGACGCCATCGCGCTCTATGCGCAACTCCGCATCCCAGGAGAAAAAGTCCGGATTGTCTTCACGAAAATCGATGCTGCCCAGTTCAGCGGGGGCGCCAAGCAATTCTTCCCGCTGAAGATTGACCGCATGCTTGGTGTTGACGGCGTATTGGCGCAGCCAATGGAATTCGCTGGGTACGCCCTCACGCCGCCACCCGTCGGCCAAGCCGTAACTGGTTTCCGATTCAACTGCGGCGAGTTGAAGCCTGAGCCTGGCGGGGATCAATGCCCCCCCTGGCTTCAGGAAACGCCGCCTGGCGTCCGCCAAATATTCGATGATGCCGGCATCAAAGCCGAAGTAGCCGACCTGATCGCAGATCACCACATCAACCCGTTCGGGCAGGTTGGCGCGCGGAGAGTAGTCCCCCATGAAAATCGCTTGGCCACCCCAGCCCGCGCGAACGAAGGATTCCCGCGCGACCTCGATCATGGCGGTTGCGTCGATGGCGTACACTCGGGACGCGCCCGCCTGCAAGCACAACAGTCCCAGAATCCCGGTGCCACAACCGAGATCCGTGATGCAATCCCCATGTTTGACGACTTGGGCGACAGCAGACTTGAACTGTTCAAGCCTTACCGAATCGCCGACATACCCTAAGTGTTCCTCCAGCACGGAACTCGACTTTCCGCCGCACGGCTCAGCGCATAGAGGGGAGGCGTATCTTCAGCATCCGTAGTTCAATTCATAGTGACCATGCTCCCATCTACCGCGCTTCCGCTACCGCCTCTTGTTATCGCGCTTACGGAGCCGTAGATCTGCAGTGTGGGAGTCGAATAGGGCGCCTTGTTTACCTCAGCAGCTTTGTTTTCAACGGTGAGGTGGGATGGCGTCCGCCGGTCGTTCAGATTGCTTTTCATTAACTCAACCCTTTACGCTGGCTTGGTAGATCTCTCAGGAAACCGCCAGATGAACTATCTGGACGTTCTCGGTGACTTTTGAACGAGCTTGGCACCTTGCCACCAAGCGAAAACGCGCGCAACCCGGACGCGCGGCATTCATCGAAAATTTAACCGATGTGACAATCAAGATACATTACGGTAGGCTGCTTGGCATTAACGATACGTTACATGGCATCCATTAACAGTACCTTATATTGCATCAACGAAACGTTACATGGCATCCATAAAGTCCCCACAAAATCCATAACGGCGAGCCGGCCTGTGGATTGTCTCGATAAGCCCGGAATAACCGGGCCATCCCGTCCCGATCAACCCAGGCGTTACGCTCATGGGGAATCGTCTCGGTCAATATGGCTTGCATCCGGTCCAGATGCTCACGGAACACGATTGAAAATTCTGCCTTGCTTTTCCGTTCGAGGATCATCTCCGGCAGCACATTCTTCAAAGCCTGGACATGGATGTATTTGGTTCTATCCCCACGCAGCCGCATCCTTTCCGGTAGCGAAAACGCATAGTGAACGAGTTTGGGGTCGTGGAGCGGGTATCGCATTTCGCTCCCGCAATGGGCGCCCAAGCATTCAAGATCCTCCGCCACCTGGGCGCCGAAAGCATCGTTCAGAGTCTCAAGTAGCGTCCTCTGGCCTACGCTGCGCACTCGCCGATGGTGTGGCGGGAGAATACGCTCGCGACGCAGCCGGATCACTTCCTCCATCCGCGGCGAGAGCCAGTAGCAGGCGTTGCTGGTCCCGCTCCCGCGTACCCGGCGAATCAGGCGGCGGAGACCCTCCTGGAGACCGACTGGCAGAAGCGGGAAAAACCCCTGCCGTATGAGCCAATTCACCGCCTGCCGCGCGTCGAATGCCGTCGCGTCGGTTTTGAGGTAGTCATAGAGCCTATGCAAATGCACTTGCGCCAGTGCCTCAGCGTAATACGCACGGGAGCCTTCCAGCCATTGATCTCCTCCTTGACCGTTCAAAGTAACGCGGCTCCCATGCGCAACGGTTTGCTGCCAAAGGCCAGCATACATTGACGTGTTCGGAAACCCCGGAAACTGCCGGCCGGACCGGGCGCGTTCCGTAAACCATGAAAGCGGCATCCTGGAAGGGGGAATCTCATGAATCCGAACCCCTAAATGCTCGCCCACGGCTCGTGCGTAGGGAAGTTCGCTGGCACGGCCGTCCTCCTCCGTGAAGCCAAACGTGTAGCCATTTATGCCCTGCGTGAGCAGTCTGTTCGAGCGGCGCAGGTGTTCCGCCACGCAAAACACGGCGGAGGAGTCGAGTCCGCCGCTCACCTCAATGGCGACCGGCCGATGTGACCGGGATGAACGCCTGACGCACTCGAACAGTAATTCGCGATAATGCTCAATATATTCTTCGTCCTTGCGAAACGGCAACGTCGCCCAAAGATTCGGTTGCCAGTATTGTTCGAGTCGCGGCCCCTGGTGCCCGGCTACCATTCGATGTGCTGCAATCAAACGCATGATACCGTTCCAGAGAGTCTCATCCCTGGAGTAGCAATCCCACGCCAGCATTTCGGCCAACATGCCTTCATTGGGTTCCTGCTTCACCCAAGGCAGCGCAAGGATCGCTGGCAACTCTGAGGCGAAGGCGAGTGTTTTGCCGTCCCAATGGTAATTGAAAGGCCTGTTGCCCATGCGGTCGCGGGCGCAAAAGGCCTCTTGTCGCCGCGCATCCCAGATTACCAGTGCGAAATCGCCGTCGATATGCGGCAAACATTCCCGCTCCCAAATCTGGTAGGCTCTGAGCACCAGTTCAGCATCCGAGCGATCTCGAAGTACGGCGCCGCGCCCCAGCAGTTCCCCCCGCAGTTCCTCCCAGTTGTCCACCCGCCCGTCCATGACCAGGACAAGGCTTGCATCCTCATTCGTCAGCGGCTGGGTTTCTTCCAGCGACTCTGGCGTGGTGCGAAGCATGCATTGACCGAGCCCGATGGAGCCCTTCACCCAATGGTGGATGCCATCCGGGCCTCGGTGCGCCATGGCCGTGGTCATTTTTTCCACTAACCCGGGCTCCACCGGCTTACCGTCGAAATGGATTATCCCGGCGATGCCGCTCATATCATCACCAGGGCATCAACCAAAATTGCGCTCGAATGCGGCAAATCGTTCGCCAACATCGACCGTATCGTTAAGAACCTTGCCCCGGTATTCGACCCAGGCATGGGCTTCGAATTTGCCCTCCGCCTTGCGCGTGCCGATGCGCAGTTCTCCTTCGATGCCTTGCCGGCGCAGCAAAAACCAAAGCGTCATGGAGCGCTTCAGGCAGTTGCCGGAATATGAGCCACGATACGCGGCAATGGATACCAGACGAGCGGTCTCTTGCGCCTGTCCATAAAAATCGGTCTCGCCACCGTGAAGCCGGTCGGGGTCGCAAACCGCAACCGAAACGTTTGAAGGCGGCGGTGATTCACGAAGCGTGAGTGACGGGGTTGCAACCCCTTTCACGCTTCGAAGATCGCACATCCAGATCAGTATGTTTCTTGCACGTCGGAAACCAAACATCTGCAATAGCATTGCAGTGATTGGTAACAGCAACATTGCAGCGAGCACTGTCCTGCGTTCTGCGGCCGTCAGGGCCAGAAATTTTTTTAGTCGGTTGGTCACTAGCGCCTGCGTTCGGTCAGGAACCGTTGATAACTGATCTGATCGCTAATTGTAACCGCTTGCAATTGGGTGACTACCCTCTACCGCAATCCGATGCTCAGGCAAAAGAGCATCGGACCGAAAGTGGCGGCGCCGAAAGTCCACCGCTCTAGCGCTTTCGACCAGCTCAGAAGATCGAGTCCGAGATCGCCCTTGCCGGGCCGAGCAGGATCGATCCTTCCGGTACGCCTCCATCGATTGGAATGGCTTTGCGGTCTGCCGTGGCAACCAGTTCCTGACCGACACCGGAGGTAACGATCACCGGCGTCTTGTTGGGTACACGGTCATAAAGGTCGATAATGTCCTGGTTTATCAAGCGAACGCAGCCAGATGAAACCGATTTGCCTATGGAAAACCACTCCGGCGAGCCGTGCAGGCGGTAAAGCGTGTCCTCGTTGCCCTCGAAGAGATACAGCGCCCGCGCTCCGAGCGGATTGGTGAGCCCGCCGGGCATGCCGCCATTCTCGGCGCTGTATTTTGCGTGCTCGGGCTGGCGCGCGATCATTTCGGCCGGCGGCGTCCATTTCGGCCACTTCTGCTTCCACTGGACGACGGCATCACCAGACCATTCGAAACCGGCGCGACCCAGCCCGACCCCATAACGAATGGCTTGTCCGCCTGGACGCACGAGATAGAGGTGGTGGCCGGCCGTATCGACGACGATGGTGCCGGGCCGTTGGCCGGTCGGATCGGGAACGATCTGACGCAGAAATTGCTCGTCGATTTTCTCGTAGGGTATGCCCGGCACCTCGAACCCACTGTCGCTGACCGGACCGTACATTGTTGCATAGTCCATGAGCGGCGGCTCGACATTGGCTGGCGGCGGCGGCTCGACAGGCCGGCCTGCCGTCGTGGCGCAGGCGGAAACCGCAATCGAGGCGGCGCCGAGCGCAGCGGCGTTGAGAAAGCCGCGACGGCTCAGGCGATAGGAGTCGATTTCGGTTGTGAACATCGTTGCCTTTTTTAAGTCTCATAGCGAAACAGAACATGAATACGCCAATCAGTACGGCGCGCCAGCCCTACCAATGCCTGGCGCGATAGGCGGTTCCGATTCTGGCCTGAGGGTGAACAAACAAAGGCAAACCTGTGACGGTTCAGCCCCTGTTGCACCGAGGCAACAGGCCACAGCGCCGCGCGTCAGCAAAGGACGCTGTAGCACTTTTATTTTGCGCATGATCCTTTCCAAGAATCGATTCCGATTTGAGGTCATCCGTCAGCCTGCGGCGAGCAGGCCTTCGAGCGAGGGCAGTATCAGGGCCGGCGGAAAGTCCCGGTATTCCTCGGGCTGGTCGGAGCGGTTGATCCAGACTGTCCGGAAGCCGAATTTGGTGGCGCCGGCGATATCCCAGCGGTTGGATGACTGAAACGACACCGCACCCGGATAGAGACGCCAGCCTGTCGTGACCATGTCGTAGACCGACGGATCGGCCTTGAAGCGCTTGACGGCCTCGACGGAATAGATGTCGTCCAGAACCTGGTCGAGCGCCGCCGATTTGACCGCCGCTTCCAGCATTTCAGGCGAGCCGTTGGAGAGGATCGCCAGCTTGGCGCCCGACGCCTTGAGCGCCTTGAGCACGGCCGGCACCTCCGGATAGCAGTCCAGCCGCCAATAGGCGTCGAGCAGCTTGGCCCTCAGCCCCTTGTCCGCGGAGGGAACCTTGCGCAGGGCGAAATCCAGCGCCTGTTCGGTGAGTTGCCAGAAATCGGCGTAGGCGCCCATCAGCGTCCTCACCCAGGAATATTCCAATTGTTTGGCGCGCCAGATCTCCGACAGGAGCTGGCCGTCCGGTCCGATCTGGTCGGCATGACGGCGTACGGCTGCGTGCACGTCGAACAGCGTTCCGTAAGCGTCGAAAACGTAAGCCGCATGGTGCATGGTAACAGTTTTGCGGCGAGGCAAGGCCAGGCGCAAGCACGGATTGCAATTTCGCATGCCGCTGGCCTTAACAAATCTCGGCCATATCAGTTGACGGCAGACGCCAAAGCATCTTCCAATGGCGAGACAGGACAGCTCTGAAACGCGGAACCAAGCGATGACACTGGCGGCTGCGGCGCAATCCGCGACATGGACCTTCGTGGATGGCGACTGGTATGAAGGCAACGTCGCCATTCTGGGGCCGCGCAGCCATGCCATGTGGCTCGGCACCAGCGTGTTCGACGGCGCCCGCTGGTTCGAGGGCGTCGCCCCCGACCTCGACCGCCACGCCGCGAGGGTGAACGCCTCGGCGATCGCGCTCGGTCTCAGACCATCCATGAGCGCCGAAAAGATCGTCGGGCTGACCTGGGACGGGCTGAAGAAGTTCGACGGCAAGACGGCGGTCTACATAAGGCCGATGTACTGGGCCGAGCATGGTGGCTATATGGGCGTGCCGGCAGATCCGGCCTCGACCCGGTTCTGCCTTTGCCTCTACGAATCGCCGATGATCTCGCCGGCAGGCTTTTCTGTCACCGTCTCGCCGTTCCGGCGCCCGACCATCGAAACCATGCCGACCGACGCCAAGGCCGGCTGCCTTTATCCCAACAATGGTCGTGCCATCCTCGAAGCCAAGATGCGCGGCTTCGACAACGCCCTGGTGCTAGACATGCTGGGCAATGTCGCCGAGACCGGAACCTCGAACATTTTCCTGGTCAAGGATGGCCATGTCCTGACGCCGGCGCCGAACGGCACGTTCCTGTCCGGCATCACCCGCTCGCGGACGATGACGCTGCTTGACGAATACGGCTTCAAGACTATCGAAAAGGCGCTGTCGGTGCGCGAATTCCTCGAAGCGGACGAGATATTCTCGACCGGAAACCATTCGAAAGTCGTGCCGGTCACCCGCATCGAGGATCGCAGTCTTCAGCCCGGGCCGGTAGCGAAAAAGGCGCGCGAACTCTACTGGGAGTGGGCGCATTCGAATTCGGCCGGCTGACTGGCTAAAAGGGGAACCGGCACTTCATTCCGGAGTTGTTCCACACCAATCCAGACCTATGTTAGTCCGGTATCGACACCGGATTTTTTCCACGAGGAGTACGACGATGGCTTTTGAACTGCCTGCCTTGCCCTATGACTACGAGGCCTTGCAGCCTTACATGTCGAAGGAGACGCTGGAGTATCACCACGACAAGCACCACAAGGCCTATGTCGACAACGGCAACAAGCTGGCTGCCGAAGCCGGGCTCGGCGATTTGTCGGTCGAGGAGGTTGTGAAACAATCCTTCGGCAAGAACCCCGGGCTCTTCAACAATGCCGGTCAGCACTACAATCATATCCACTTCTGGCAGTGGATGAAGAAGGGCGGCGGCGGCAACAAATTGCCGGGCGCGCTGCAAAAGGCGTTTGACAGCGATCTTGGCGGTTACGACAAGTTCAAGGCCGATTTCATCGCCGCCGGAACCACCCAGTTCGGTTCGGGCTGGGCCTGGGTTTCGGTCAAGGACGGCAAGCTGGCGATCTCGAAGACCCCGAACGGCGAGAACCCGCTGGTCCATGGCGCGACCCCGATCCTGGGCGTCGATGTCTGGGAGCACTCCTATTACATCGACTATCGCAACGCCCGGCCGAAATATCTCGAGGCCTTCGTCGACAGTCTCATCAACTGGGACCATGTCCTCGAGCTCTACGAAAAGGCGTAGGCCTAACTGAGCTGCAGAAAAGCCCCGGCAAAAACCGGGGCTTTTCTGTGTGGGCCAAAGGATTGGCCCTTTTCCAGCACAGAAACGACCGTCGCGAAAATTCACACAAGCGTGAGGCGAATTCCCGGAATTTCAAGCCACCCCGGAATTTTCAAGCCATTTTTGCCGTTATCGATCAGTCGGACCTTCACCCGAAACATCTTCACCATGGAGCCAGTTGAATGAGAAAGCTTATCCTCGCCATCTCGATGCTCGCCTTCGCCGGTTCGGCGGCGTTTGCCGATCCGATCCAGGAGCGGCAGGCCATTATGAAGGAACGTGGAAAGATCGCCGGCCAATTGTCGAAAGTCGTCAAGGGCGAGACCCCTTACGACGCAGCGGCCGTGCTGGCGGCGTTGAAGGCGCTGGAGGCCAACGCCGAGAAGTTCCACGCGAACGTCGACACTCTTTTCCCGGCTGGCAGCGACACCGGCGACACCACCGCTGCCCCAAAAATCTGGCAGGATATGGCCGGCTTCAAGGCGGTGGAAGAAAAATATCTCGCCGACGTCAAGGCTGCGGTGGCCACCGCTCCTGCCGATGTCGATGCCTTGAAGGCGGGGTTCAACACCATAGGCGGTGACTGCGGCACCTGCCACCAGACATACAGGATAAAGAAGGGCTGATAGCGGGCGATGCGCCTGCTGAAAAAACTCGTCGGCGCCGCTCTCGTTCTGGGCGCCGCCGGCGCGGTTGCCGGCTGGTTCCTGTCGGCGCCGGTCAGGCTCGACACCGAGACCCTGGCGCAACTCGGCCCCGGCGATGCCGCCAGGGGCAGGCGCATTTTTTATGCCGGCGGCTGCACGTCCTGTCATGCGAAGCCAGGCTCGCAAGGCGATGCCCGTCTTCAACTGGCCGGCGGTCTCGAACTCAAGACGCCGTTCGGTATCTTCGTGCCACCGAACATCTCGCAGGATGCCAAGGACGGTATCGGCGCCTGGTCGGTCGAAGATCTCGCCAACGCCATGCTGAAGGGCGTGTCGCCGAGCGGCGAGCACTTCTATCCGGCGTTTCCCTATGCATCCTACGCACGCATGAAGCCGGCCGACATCGCCGATCTCCATGCCTTCCTGAAAACGCTTCCGGCGGTCGCCGGCAAGGCGCCGCCCAATTCGCTGGGATTCCCGTTCAACATCCGTCGCGGCGTCGGGCTGTGGAAACGTCTCTATTTGAGTGACCAGTCGGTGGTCTCCTTCCCCGATGGCACGCCGGATCCGGTGATGGCCGGCCGTTACCTGGTCGAAGGGCCCGGCCATTGCGGCGAATGCCACACGCCGCGCGATTTTGCTGGCGGCACCAGGAAGAGCGAGTGGCTGGCGGGGGGCGCGGCTGCCGAAGGCAGCGGCATCGTGCCGAACATCACCGCGGGCGAAGGCGGGCTCAGTGACTGGTCGGAGGCCGACATCGCCTACTTTCTGGAGACCGGCTTCACCCCGGATTTCGATTCCGTCGGTGGCGCCATGGTCGATGTGCAGAGAAACATGGCCGAGTTGACGCCCGAGGACCGGGCGGCAATATCAGCCTATCTCAAGGCCATACCGCCGCATCCCAGCTTCTATCCGGCGCGCAAGCAGCCAGCGAACTGATTCCGCGGACCGGACGGGATGGCGGCGCGTCAGCGGTCGCCGAGGAAATCGAAGCCGGTTTCGAAGAAATGATTGTAGTTGCAGGTCATTTCCTCGCCGGGCGCGATGTCACGCAATGCATATGTCTCCTCGGGCGAGGCGACGTCGCAATTCGGGTCGTCGGCATGGTTCATGTAGCGGGCGTCGTCGGCTTCGAAGACGACGAAGTTCGGGTCGCGCCGATCGGGATAGGAATAGCGATCGAGATAGGCTCTAACCGGCCCGGTTTCGCGCTCATAGACCTCGACAGGGATGCGCCGGTCGTAATTGGGATCGAGCTTCCAGACCAGTGTGCCGCGGGGAATGTGGTTCTTGGCAAAGACACCGATGCCTTGGATTGGCGATTTGTCGAGATAAACGTCGATGAGCAGCATGGCGGACCCTTGGCGTGACTGGATGATTTTGGGTGGCGCGGCTGCGAAAAGCCGCGCAGTGGGTAGCGCGCAGCTATTGCAATTGCGAGCGGAAAATCGACCTGGCCTGACCCGGAATCGATTTTCCCCTGGTGGGGATGGTGCGCAAGATCAAGCTCCTACAGCGCCGTTTGTGCGTCCAACAGGGTCGGCGGCGCTGTGGTGGCAAGGTCGTCCTTGCCCGCCACCTTCAGCGCAAACGCATAGGTGAAGGCGATTTCCTCGAGCCTGGAAAACCGGCCGGAAGCGCCGGCATGACCGGAGTCCATATTGATCTTGAACAGCACCGGATTGTCGCCGATCTTGCGGTCGCGCAACCGCGCCACCCACTTGGCCGGCTCCCAATAGGTGACACGCGGGTCGGTAAGGCCGGCAAGTGCCAGGATCGGCGGATAGTCGAGCGCGGCGACATTGTCATAGGGCGAGTAGGCGGCGATCGTTCGGTAGTCCTCCGCCGAGGCGATCGGGTTGCCCCATTCCGGCCATTCCGGCGGCGTCAGCGGCAAGGTCGCGTCGAGCATGGTGGTGAGTACGTCGACGAACGGAACCTCGGCGACGATGCCGCCGAAGCATTCCGGCGCTATGTTGGCGATCGCGCCCATCAGCATGCCGCCGGCCGAGCCGCCCTGTGCGACAATGCGATCATGAGCCGTGTAGCGCTCGGCGACGAGGTGGTGTGCGACTGCGGTGAAATCGGTGAACGTGTTCATCTTGTGCGCCCGCTTGCCGTCGTCGTACCAGCCATAGCCCTTGTCTTTGCCGCCGCGGACGTGGGCAATCGCGTAGACGAAGCCGCGGTCGACCAGCGAAAACAAATTGGTGTTGAAGGCGGCCGGGACCGTGATGCCGTAGGAGCCGTAGCCGTAAAGCAGGCAAGGCGCTGATCCGTCGAGCGGCGTGTCGCGATGGTGAATGAGCGAGATCGGCACCAGTTCGCCGTCGGCTGCGGGCGCCATCAGCCGCCGCGTCACGTAATGGTCCGGGTCGTGGCCGGACGGAACTTCCTGGGTCTTCAGCAGCACGCGCTCGCGGGTCCGCATGTTGTAGTCGAAGACCTGCGCCGGCGTTGTCATGGACGAGTAGGAAAAGCGCATGATCTCGGTATCGTATTCATAGGATCCCGACAGGCCGAGCGAGAAGGCTTCCTCGTCGAAGGAGATGAGGTGTTCCTCGCCGCTGTGGCGGTCATGCACGACGATGCGCGGCAGGCCTTCCTTGCGTTCAAGCCTGACCATGTGGTCCTTGAAACCGATCACCGAAAGGATCAGCCGGCCCGCTTCGTGCGGCACCAGCTCCTGCCAGTTGGCGCGCACCGGGTCGCTCGCCGGCGCAGTCATGATCTTGAAATCCTTGGCGCCGTCGGCATTGGTGAGAATGAAGAAGATATCGCCGCCTTCTTCGAGGTCGTATTGCAGGCCGGTCTCGCGCGGAGCAACCAGCTTCGGTTCGGCGAACGGCTCGCTGGCGCTCATGATGCGATATTCCGAGGTCTCGTGGTCGTTGATGCCAACCATGATCCACTCGTTGGAGCGTGTGCCGCCGACATTCATGAAGAAGCCTGGATCGGTTTCTTCGTAGATCAGCCGGTCGTTCTCAGGACTGTCGCCAAGGGCGTGGAACAGCACCTTGGAAGGACGGTGGTTGGGATCGAGGCGGGTGTAGAAAAATCCGTCATTTCCGGCATCCCACACGCCGCCGCCACCGGTATCCGGAATCCTGTCTGCCAGATCGTTGCCGTCGGCGAGATCGCGGACGCGAAGCGTGTAGAATTCGGAACCCTTGTCGTCGAAGGCCCACAGAAGCTTGCGGTGGTCGGTCGAATGGTCGACACCGCCGAGGCGGAAATAGGCCTTTCCTTCGGCCTCGAGATCGCCGTCGAGCAGGATCTCTTCGTCGCCGCCCTCGCGCGGCGTGCGGAAATAACGCGGCTGCTCGCCGCCAAGCTTGAAAGATGACCCATAGGCGTACGGCCCATCCTTCATCGGCACAGACGAATCGTCCTCCTTGATACGGCCCCTCATCTCCTTGAAAAGCTGCTTCCGCGCCTGGGCGGTGTCGGCCATGAGCGCTGCCTGATAGGCGTTCTCGGCTTCGAGATGGGCGCGGATCTGGGCGTCGAGCAGCGACGGATCCCTGAACATCTCTTGCCAATTGTTGGCTCTCAGCCAGGCATAGTCGTCCGTCCGGGTTACTCCATGATGCACATCGAAGACCGGTCGCTTCTCTGGTCGCGGCGGTGTGACAGTCGGAAATGCTGGGGTTCGGGTCATTGCGTCTCGCTGTGGAAGTTACTTGTATGGAGAATGAACACGCCGATCAGCGCAGGTTCAAGAGCCGGAGTATATGTTCGCGCCGGGCTCCAGGAGATGAGCCGGAGGAGTGAGAAAAATGAAGTTCCGTTTTCACGCTGCTGCGGCTTTCGCCGTCGCTTCGACAGCCTTGGCCTTTATCGGTCAATCTCATGCAACCGTGTTCGCAGCTTGGCAAGTGACCAACGTCCCATTTGGCGACGCGCTCAATGCGCGCAAGTATCCGGCGGGATCGTCCCAGAAGCAGGCCGCCTATCCCAACGGTGCCGTTTTGCAGATGACCGGGAGATGCACCGGCGGCATAAACTTGCTCGACATCGCCAAGCAGCCGCACTACAGCGCCGCGCGTCCTCTGGACGCGCAAAGGACGCTGTAGCATCTTTGAATCTGCGCATGATCCTTTCCGAAAATCGATTCCGATTTTCGGGGTCATGCGCTGGAAGCAGGAACAGAAGATCCGCTATCGCTGGTGCGAAGTCTGGCACGATCCGGCACACAACGGCAATTTCGTCACCGGCTGGGTCTACGGAAAATATATCACCCCACATTGATGGATCGGCGCCGGTCCGCAGGCTGATTTCAGGCTTGCTTCCAACAGCAAATCGCAACCTATGGTTTTGTAGATTCCGAAAACAACCAGATAGCCTGCAACACAACCAAGCATAGCCAAGCATTGGGAACTTCTACCGGCCATCGAGGATGTAACGGCAGCTCGACATGGCGTCAGCCGTTGCTGGTCGGGCCAAAAAATATCTCGAAATTACAGAGTGCACGAAAGGTTGAAGCTGATCGTCGAATATTTTATTGCCATCGATGAATACAGCGCAAGAAGCGAATTGACTTACTTGGTTTAGTGGCTCATTAGGATACTGCGACGCGAATCGCAGAGGCTCTTTCCTGCAAAAATTTCGCGCGATGCCCGACCTATCAAAATAGGGCTCAGGTAGAAACAACTCACGTTGGGGCCAGGAAGCCATGGATATTATCGAAGCACCTTCCAGAAATAGTGATGCGCTGATCGAATTGACGGCCGACGTCGTAGCCGCCTATGTCAGCAACAATCCGGTGCCGGTCGGCGAGCTGCCGAGCCTCATCGCCGATGTCCATGCCGCCCTCGGGCGCGTAGGCGGGGCCAGTGAACAGCCTCCTGCCGACAAGCAGAAGCCGGCAGTAAACCCGAAACGCTCCGTCCATGACGACTACATCGTCTGTCTTGAAGACGGCAAGAAGTTCAAGTCGCTGAAGCGTCATTTGATGACCCACTACGGTCTGACGCCCGACGAGTATCGTGAAAAATGGGGCCTGGACGCAAGCTACCCGATGGTTGCTCCCAACTATGCCGCCGCCCGCTCACAGCTCGCCAAGAAGATGGGTCTCGGCCGCAAGCGCAAGGGGCGCTGATACCGGCTCTCTTCCCAACCTGGGTTAGATGATCAACGGCGCCTCCGGGCGCCGTTTTGATCTTGGGCGATGCTGGAGCAATCGATATGATCAGGCGGTCTGCTTCAAGGCCGCCTCGGCGTCGCGCTTGATGCGCTTGACCATGGAACGAAGACCATTGGCGCGTTGCGGCGACAGGTGTTCGTCGAGGCCAAGTGCCTTCAGCGTGGCTTCCGCGTCGGTTTTCTGGATCTCGCTGGCGGGTCGTCTGGAAAACAGCGCCAGCATGATAGCGACGAGGCCGCGCACGATATGCGCGTCCGAATCACCGGCGAAGGTGACGACTGGGTCGGGCCCCGGTCCATACTCGGTGGTCAGCCAGACCTGGCTGACGCAGCCAGGCACCTTGTTGGCAGGGTTGCGTTCCTCATCGGGAAATGGCGGCAGGGCCTCGCCCAGTTCGATCACATAGCGATAGCGGTCTTCCCACTCGTCAAGCAGGGAGAAGTCGTCGCGGATCGTTTGGATCGTCGTGGTCATAGCCCCGGATATAATCATCCGGCGACGCCGCGTCACGGAAAAAGAGGAAAAGCGCGTCGCGTGAGGCCGGTCAAATGCGACGCGCTTTAGCCCGGACGGCTTGCGGCGCTGTGACAGATGCGCTGAAAAATATCTCAGTTCTTCGCCGGCAATTCGACTTTCGCCGGCAAGACGAAGTCTTCGGGCACGCTGCCGGTCGTTGTCGCCGTGTCGGGTTCGGCGGCCTTGTCGTCCAACATGGCGGCCGCGATCTTGGCTGTCTCCTTGGCCCGGGCGGTGATCGTGTGCATTGCGGACTTGCCGGTCTCGCAGACGTCGGGCTTGCGCTCGCATATGCCGGCAATGTCGCCGACCGCTTCGCGTGCCGCAAACAACGCCTGGATCGGCCCGACGCTTTGGTGGCCTGTCTCGTCGGAGCCGACATTCAGCGGCAGCGCCAGAAGCACCAGCGAAAACCAGAAAGCCATTCTGATCAGAAAGCCCATCTGTATGCCCTCATTCGTGACGGATCATGTGTTCGTGCGACATGACCTCTTTATGGGTACGATAGTGGCATGGACGCGCAAAGGACGGCTTGCCCGGTCAGCGAAAATTTTCCTCAAATTTTAGGCAAATTCGAAACGAAGCATTTTGCAATGGATTTGTCTCAAATCCAGCCGATTTTCTTCACTTAAGCTTAACCATCTATCCGTCTGTTTTCATTATGTATTTTCCAGACGTGCGGCGCATCGGGGCGATTGTCAGAGGCAGAAGGGCGGTTCGCCCGGATAACGCTCCATTTACTATGGCCGCAATTGCCAAGGTTTGGCGGTGCCGGCCTCCCAATATCTGCCTCGGGCCGGGCATTGATCGGTCCTGCCTTATCCATTCCTTAAACGCTGGATGCGAGTTTCAGATCGACAAAAGCAATCTGCGAAGCAGGGCTGTTCACGACCAGGTGCGAGTGCGTTGAGTTGAGTTCGATAAGGGCCAGATACGTTGAGTTGCCCGGCGCGATGGCCGCCGGTTGCGAACGTATGGTTCATCCGTCGATCCTCGGACAGAACGACCGCCGGTGCCAGAGGCGGTTTGTCGGTGTCATGCTGGCCGCTCCGTTCTTTGCCGCAGGCGCAGCAGTCACGCTGGTCACCTCGGGCATGGGCGTGGCCGTGACCATGGCTGCGATCTTTGCGACGTTCGGCCTCTGCTGGTTTGCTGCCTTGCTGGTGGCAGCATCGGGCAAGATGGCGTTCGCCGGCCAGGTCGCCCTGGTGATGGGCAGTCTTGCTCTTGCCGGTGTCATTGCTGCGGCGGGCGGGATGGCCTCGCCGGTCGCCATGCTTGTCGTCGCGCTGCCTTTCGAAGCCTGGTGGATCGGCGGGTCTCGTCGCGCTACACTCTGCGGTGCCGTATCCGCATTTGTCGCTATCCTGCTGCAGGCTTTTGCCGGTTCTGTCTTTCCGTTCGGCCCGGCGGTAACAGCCGCTTGGCACTGGCTGTTGCCGCTGGCTTGGGCGCTCACCCTCGTTCCCCGCGGCGCAGCGCTTGGCAGCCCGGCCGACGCGCAGCTTGATTCGGCGACCGACGACCGGCTCGAGAACATCATCGACGCCGTTGTCCTGCGGGCCGGCAGGCATGGCGAGGTTCTGGATGCGTCGGCAAAGGCGCGCACGATCCTGAAGCTGCAGCCGGAACTGCTGTGCGGTACTGGCCTGTTCGACCGCATCCATCTATCCGATCGCGTCGCATACCTCAGCGCGCTGGCCGACATGCGCGATGGCGCGCCGGTGCGCCGGCTGGATCTTCGCGTCCGGCTGCCGCAAAACAGCAATGGCCCGACGGCGGACAATTACCGGCCGTTTTCGCTTGAATTGGCGCGCGGGGAAGAGCAGCAGGACGTCCTCACGTTCATCCTGCGCGAAAACGACGAACTCGCTGGCTTGCGCGAAGAGCTTGCCACTGCGAAAGAGGCGGCCGCGTCTGCCGAAGTGGCAAAGGGACGGTTTCTGGCGGTCGTCAGCCACGAACTGCGCACGCCGTTGAACGCCATCATCGGTTTTTCCGACATGCTGCTGCATGAGATGTTCGGCACCTTCAAGGATCCGCGCCAGAAGGAATATGTCGGCCTGGTCAAGGAGTCCGGCCAGCATCTGCTTGCCGTCGTCACCTCGATACTCGACGTATCGAGGATCGAAGCCGGTGCCTATGCAACCGAGCCGGAACCATTCCGTTTCGTGGAAGCCGTCGAAATGTGCCAGTCGATGATGCGCTTGCAGGCCGAGGCAAAGAACATCGATCTACAGGCCCAGATCGCACCGGATGCAGGCGAGATAAACGCCGACCGTCGTGCCGTGCAGCAGATACTCATCAACCTCGTCTCCAACGCCATCAAGTTCACGCCCGATGGCGGCGATGTCGTCGTCGGCGCCAAGCGGATCGGCTCGCGACTGCATTTCTGGGTCAGGGACACCGGCATCGGCATCGCCGAGGAAGACTTTGCCAATCTCGGCAAGCCGTTCATGCAGATCCAGAACGACTATACGCGCCGCTTCGAGGGCACCGGGCTCGGCCTGTCGCTGGTGAAGGGTCTGGTGGCGCTGCACGAGGGCACGATGTCGATCGAAAGCATGCCGGGGGAGGGCACCACGGTCACGATCGGCTTGCCGGTGAACGGACCGAAAGGACGTTCGAATGACAAGCCCGGCGTACTGCCGATGCCTGCGGCCAAGGCGGAGACGAAAGGGGACAGGCATGGCTCGCTCCGCAAAACAGCCTAAGGCGGTCAAGCGCCGCGGCAATGCCTTCCAACGCAGCGCGGTCGCCCTCGGCAGCCAGATTTCACGCAATCCGGTTCTGGTTGGCGGTTCGACCGCCTTCCTGGTGACGCTGTTCTACGTCTCGGCGAACGCTTTGTGGTATCAGCCTTTTCCTCATGCCGGCGCGTTTTTTGCGACCAGGAGCATGCAGAGCTTTCCTCGAGCCGGCGCCGACGAGCCTGAAACCACCATCAACATCGTGCGGCCGGACCCGGCCCCGATCAAGAGCGATCCGGTTGTCGAGCAGGTCCAGGGCATATTGAAGGATCTCGATTTCTATTCCGGCACCGTCGACGGCATTTCCGGCCCCAACACGCGTAAGGCCATACAAGCCTATCAGCAGAAGGTCGGGCTCAACGCTTCCGGCGAGATCGACAGTGTTCTGCTCGATCAACTGGGCGCCACGCCAACCGCCTCGACAGTCGTGCCGCATCCGGCACCCCGTCCGGACGACACGGCCGCGATTCCCGTCTCGGCTTCGCCGGCAGATGCGCCAGCGCAGGCACCCGACGCCCGCATCATCAAGATCCAGGCCGGGTTGAAGGCATTCGGCAATGACGACATGCAGCTCGATGGCGTGGTCGGGGCCCGCACCAAGGCAGCGATCAAGGAGTTCCAGTCGCTGTTCGGGCTGCCTGAGACCGGCGAGCCCGACGAGGTCGTCTACGTCAAGATGCGCGAGATCGGCCTGACCAACTGATGGGCGGAGGCGGGCGGTTTTGGTTTCACCCAAACGCAAAGCGCTCTAAGTACCGTCCGATGTCGTCCAGAATGCTGCCATGCGCGTAACCACCGATCTGTGGGTGTCGGCCCTGTTGCGTCGGGTTTTCGGCGCCGGCGGCTTTGCCGCCGTGGTCAAGCGCGGCGCAACCGAGGCCGGCGCCGTCTTCGTGCTGGCGCGAGGCCGCATGGGCGAGATTGCCTTGTTTGGCCCGGCGCCGCAGACGAGCTACGATTCAGCCAAACCCGACGACCGTTTCTTCAGTCTGCTCGGCGCCGGCGACGATGCCGCCGTCTTTGACGCGCGACTGGAAAAGGAGAAGAAATTCGATCCCGACATCTGGGTGGTCGAGATCGAGGCCGGCTCTGTTCCCGTCGAGGAGCTTCTCTCCGTCAAGTCGCAATAGCGAAATACAGACAAAGGCTTAGAGCGTTCGCTTGAATCTCTTTTCAGGCGCGACGCGCCTAATGCATGTCGCGCAAAACTGTGCAGTGGTTTTGCGATAACGACGTGCGTAAGAACAACAGCCTAAAGCGCGTCGCATGAAGCGGGTCAGACGCGACGCGCTTTAGGGCTGGCGGCGGTATTGTCGCTGTCCGCTTTGCGGATGTCGGCGTTTGCCGCGATCGGTCCGGCATTGCGAATGGCCTTCGACAGTGTCTCGGCTTTCCAGCCGCGTAGCCTGTCCAGCGCGGCGTTGCGATGCAGCAGCCGATAGCGGTCGAGAAAGATGCGAATGGCCTGCGGATGCGAAAACTCTGTGGGATAGACGGCGGCGGTGATCAGGAACGCCCTCTCTTCGCCGAGATCGAGCGCGCGCAGGGCGGCCAGCAGCGACGTATAGTTCTGGTGCGCCGTGAGCGACCGCGCCGTTGAAAAATCGATCTCGAGCGCGTCGGCCAGTGCTGTCTGGAAGAATGCGGCATTGCCGGTCAGCGCCGTCTCGCGCAGTTTGACATAGGTGTTCGCGCCGGCGAACGGATTGATGGTCACGCCGCCGCTCTCGGCATCACGCATCATCGACCGCAGTCGGCGCCGTGCATTCTCGGCGGCGGCGCCGGGCACCTGCTGGCTGTCGGCGACGACTTCGGCGCTTTCGGGCACCGTCTTGGCGTTCGCCTCAGGCTGCCGCACGCTCACCAGCGTCGGCTTTTCAAGTGCCCTGATCAGGTGGGCGATGGTCGGGTTCAGATCCTTGCGGCGCGCAATGGCGCGCGCATGCGGCAGGCCATGGCGGCCGATCAGTGCGATGAGGTCGATATCGCTGAGCGCGCGCGAGCGGATGAGCAGCGGCGCGGCAACGTCGACCGGCTCCTCGCAAAGCCGCCGGACCAGCGCTGCGGGCGCATATTCGCATTCGGAAAGGGCGGCGGCGACGTAGCGGCGCGATTCGACCGACACATCGGCGAAAAGCGGAAGCGTAAGATCCTCAAGTTGCGCGATCTCCCGGCGCGAAGGGCGGGTGAGCGAACAGAACGCCGACACCGTGGCGCGGAACAGCCTTTCGGCCTTTCCCGATTCAGCCCGTATAGCGATTTGCCTGAAATCCGCAGATGACACGAAGGATACGCCTGACACTCGACACAATCTGGACCATGCTCGACCGGGACTGTGTCGGTTTCGCATTTGCCACGGGTCAGGACTTCCTGACCTCAGAACAAAGATCAAATTATCGGCGATCCGTTAGCGTTCCGTTAACCTACTGGCTCCTTAATCAGATTGGAGGCGTTGCGTTGTGCTCCGGGGCAACCGAGAGGAATGCACGAACCATGGGCATGGTACTGTCTTTCGTGCCGCGAACGGCGGCAACCAATCGAGCAGACCGAAACACCGGAACGCCGGCGGCGGTGATCATTTTCCCCGGCGTCCGCTACGAGCAACCGCCACTGACGGGCGAGACGCGGCCAGGCGCCGGTCCGGACAAGCCGGGTTCGTCAAGGACGATGCCGGGGACGTCGGGGACGTTGCCTGTTCCGCATCATTAAAGCGCGTCGCGGCTGATTGGGCGCGCAAGGATGCTCTATCCCCTTGAACGAGCGCCGCGGCGGCTCGCAAGGCATGGGCCGGAGCCGGCGGCATATTTCGGTTGACGTCAGTAGTCCTGCAGCTCGCAGGAACTCTGCTCGAGAAACCGCGACACGGTCGGCTTCCAGCTGTCGTCGGGCACGAAGGAGCGGATGACGAACATGCCTTCGTCGATGGGCGCTTCGACGAAGATTGCCCCTTGCAATTCCTCCGGGACATCCTTGCGGATCTCGATCATCTGCGCCGGCGTCAGCACGATACTGTCCAGCACCCTTCCGGTCGCGCTGTGGTCGTTGAAGGAGTAGATGTTATGGCCGCTGCGGTCATAGACCGATACGGACCAGAACGGGACGTTTCCCGGTGCCTTCACCCGAACCATCCCATCGGACAGATCGAAGCGGCAAGCCGCAGCATAAAACAGCGGATCGACGGATTTCACCACTGACGTACCGCCGGCCTCAGCGTCCAGCCTGGTCATCCGATAAAGGTTGGAGGCCATGGCCAGCCGCGACCAGGCATTGCGTTCGGAAAATTCCGGGACGAGCAGCAGCACGATGATGTGTACGATGCCGGCGCCAAGCAGGCCGAGCAGGATCGCGTGCGGCAGCCTACGCATTGCAGCCGACCTTCACGATCTGCGGCAGCGTGACATCCGAAAGGCCCGTGCTGCTGGCGATCGGCGTGTCGTAGAATGTCAGCACGAGATACATCCGGCCGACGCCGTCGGAAAGCAGCCAGTTGCCGGGCGCGGGGCGGTTGCTGACGGAAATAAGCACGGAATTGTCGGGCTGGCGCAGCACTTGGTAGGACTGAAGTGCCGCAAGCCTTGGCTTGCCGGTCTCGACCACGCCGAGCGACCGATCGGCGGCATAGAGGGTCCAGAACCGGGCCGTGGGAAATCCGCCTTCGATTTCATAGGCGCATTGGCGTCTCAATAGTTCGCCATCGGAATCGCGTTCGGCGACAAATGACAGGCCTTCTGCCTGCCCGAGTGCAAGGACACCCTCGCGCGCCACGCGGGCTTTCGAATAGGGATCCGCCGCCTGCGTGCCGATATCGGGAAACGCCGTCCATTGCCCGATCCTGATCGCGCCAATGCCATCTTGCGTCTTGAGAGCGTACCAGACGCTGCCGCCGCCGCCGCCGATGGCTATGGCAAGCGCGAGGAGCGTCAGGAATGCGTTCTTGAACATGAAGAGCCGCGGGCATGAGGAGTGCCGCTCGGGGATATCGCGGGGCAGGGGGCCATGGCAAGCGGACCTCGGTGGAATTGCGGCGCGAGGGGATGGCCTGGCCCGTCGTGCCGGCATCAAAGCGCCGACAGGGTCTCCGGTGTCGCAGGCGCTTGGAGGACGGGCGCCGACTGGAACAGCCTTGTGATGTCCCTGAGCGCCCGCGTCGTCTGGCTGGACAGCACCGGCGGCCGCTCGGCAGCGGTGTCGGCCGCTGCCTGCTCGGCATTCTTCTTTTCCGCTTCCTCGGCCTTGGCGATCATCCCTTCGTCGACGAAGGGATGATCGAGGCCGGGGATCGGCTTGAGGTCGATATTCTGGTGCGCATAGACCATCAGCCGCTGCCAAACCATCGCCGGCAGCGAGCCGCCGGTCATGTTGTTGGTCGGGGTGAAGTCGTCATTGCCGAGCCACACGGCAGCCGTGTAGTTGCCTGTAAAGCCGACATACCAGGCGTCGCGGTAAGACTGCGTTGTGCCGGTCTTGCCGGCCGAAACGATATTGGGAAGCGCAGCGCGCCGCGCCGTGCCCATCACCGGCACCGCCGCCAGCATGGTGTTCATGGATTTCAGCGCCTGCTCCGAGAGCACACGGCGCGGCGGCGGCGCATCCTTGGCGAAATCGTAAACCACCTCGCCGGTACGGGTGACGAGTTGGGTGATGCCATGCCGGGAGCCGACAAAGCCATTCTGGGCGAACACGCTATAGCCTGTCGCCTGGTCCATCACGGTCATGCCCGATGTGCCGAGCACCATCGTCTTGTGCGATTCGAGCGGCGATTCGACGCCCATGGCTTCCGCCATCGCCTTGATCGGCTTGATGCCGAGATGATTCTTGGCCAGCCGCACCGGCACGGTGTTGACCGATTTGGCCATCGCCGCGATCAGCGTGACCTTGCCGGCCCGTCCGTCATTGTAATTGTGCGGCGACCAGGCACCCCAGGAGATCGGCGCGCCGGAAACGACGGAGTCCGGCGTGAAGCCGTGCTCCATCGCCGTTGCGTATACGTAGGGTTTAAACGATGAGCCGCTCTGGCGCAGCGCCTTGGTGGCGCGGTTGAACTGGCTGGCACCGTAGTCGCGGCCGCCGACGATCGCCCTGACTGCGCCATTGGTTTCGATGACGACCATGGCGCCTTCGGTGACGTTGTATTCCTTGCCGAACTGGCGGAGATGGAATTCCATCGATTCTTCCGCCGCCTTCTGGATGTTGGCGTCGAAAGTGGTGTGGGCGACCAGCGAATGCTGGCCGGACTTCGCGGCGATCTTCTTGACCTCGTCGAATGCCCAGTCGAGGTAGTAATCCGGGCTCTTCTGCTCGCCGCGGTCGACGATTTCAGCCGGATGCAGCCGCGCCTGCAGCACCTGACCCTCGCTCATGAAGCCGCCTTCGACGAGATTCGACAGCACTACATTGGCCCGCGCCCTGGCAGCAGGCAGGTTGATGTGCGGCGCGTATTTGGTCGGTGCCTTGAACAGGCCGGCCAGCATCGCCGCTTCGGCGAGGTTCACATCCTTGACGCTTTTGCCGAAATAGAAATCGGCGGCCGCTTCGATGCCGAACGTGCCGCCGCCCATATAGACGCGGTCGAGATAGAGCTGCAGGATCTCCTTCTTCGACAGATTGGCCTCGAGCCACAGCGCCAGGAAGGCTTCCTTGACCTTCCGTTCCAACGTCCGTTCATTGGTCAGGAACAGGTTCTTGGCCAGCTGCTGGGTGATGCTCGAGCCGCCCTGAACCACGGAATTCGCCCGCACATTCGCGAAGATCGCGCGCGAAAGGCCGAGCGCGTCGATGCCGTAGTGATCGAAGAAACGCCGATCCTCGGTGGCCAGCACCGCCTTGATGACCTGGTCGGGCATCTCGTCGACCGGCACCGAATCGCGCTGGATGATGCCGCGCTGGCCGATCTCGTTGCCGTAGCGGTCGAGGAAGGTGATGGCGAAATCGCCCTGGGCGCGCCAGTCGCCGGCGGTTTCCTGGAAGGCCGGCAAGGCGAGCGCCAGCATGACGACGATGCCGCCGGCGCCGAGCGTGAAGCCCTCACTCAACAGTTCGATGATGCCGCGGCGCCAGCCGGAGACGCGGAAGCGCCGGAAAAAAATGGTGGCCGCTTCCCAGAACCGGCGCGCCTTGAAGCCGGTCTCGTAGAGCGAGGAATCGAACCACGCATCCGCCGCCAGCAGTCTTGCGGCAATCGGACCCCTTCTCTTGCGTATTTTCAAAGGACTGGCCATTCCAAGATCCGGCTGCGGCTACGCCTCCCACTGAGAAGCGGCACTCCTACCAGACTATTTGTCCATTTTGGCCCCGCTCACAAGGGCGAGGGGACTTTCGCGGTACAGTTTGTTGATACCAGGGTAGGGCTGCCACCTCGCGCCCGCTTACTGCGCCGCGATAAAGTGCATGAAATGCGCCACGTCGGCATCGCTTGGCTCCTGGCCGGTGAAACTGCGCAGATAGGCGGCGAGATGACTGACTCTCGCCTCGACCGGTTCCTTGAGGTCGAGCACATAATAGCCGATCTGCATGTAGTAGAGCACACGGGCGCGGATGAAGGCATCCTCTTCGGCGTAGCCATGCCGGCGATACATGTCGCGGATCGCGCCCAGTCGGTCATTGTCGGCCTGGTCGATGGCCCGGCGCACGTCGTCGGAGCGACGCGCCCATTCCCGGATGGCGAAGTCGAGCCTGGGATCGAACAGGCGCTCGTCGGCCCAGCATTCGAACACATTCATGACCCCCATGATGATGCTTTCGGCCGGCCGCTGCGCGCGTTCGACGATCGACTTGGTGTTGGTGTCCCGCCAATGGGCAAGCAACTGGTCGAGCAGGTCCTGACGGCTCTCGAAATACCAGTAGAAGCTTGAGCGCGAAACGCCGAGCTTCTGGCCGAGCGGCAGCACGCGCACGCTTTCGATGCCGTCTGAAATCAGTGTCTGGAGCGCAAGATTGATCCAGTCCCGGCGCGTCACCTTGGTGTTGCCGGGCGCCGGCTCGTCCTGCGGAGAAATCATGATCATGGCCGCACAATAGGCATGAGGGCGAACTGCATACAACCGTACTAGACACATGTGTCCAGTGCAAGTATCCTGTCTCGAACTAGGCCGAGCGGCCGACGCGCGTCATCGCGGCTTCTCCCTACGATCCCCAGGGCAGGGCAATACGGCAATGAGGAGTATCCGCCATGGTCGATGACGCCGCACGCAACCTCAGGCGCGAACGCAGGCGCGGACGAACCGGCGAGGCCGGCAGCGAGACCAGCCGCCGGCCGGACTATCGTTCGCTGAAGAACCCGTTCCTGCCACAGCCGATCTTTTCGGCCGACCAGGTCGCCGCGATCCACGACACGGCGCTGCGCGTGCTCGAGCAACTCGGCGCCAAGGTGCTGCTGCCAGAGGCGCGCGCCATTCTTGCCCGTGCCGGCGCTTTGGTCGACGAGGACAGCCAGATGGTGCGCATCGGCCGCGACATTGTCGCGGCGGCGCTGGCCTCGGCGCCGAAATCGATCCGCGTCCATGCCGGCGACCGTGCCCGCGACCTGACGCTCGAGCTCGGCTCGATGGCGTTCCTGGCCGGATCCGGGGCGCCGAACGTCACCGATCTAGAGCACGGCCGGCGGCCGGGAACGCTTGCCGCTTTCGAGGATCTCATCCGGCTGGTGCAGCATTTCGACGTGCTGCACATGCTGGGACCTTGCATCGAGCCGCAGGACATCGACAACCGCTTCCGCCATTACGCCGTCAACCGCGCGCAGTTGACGCTGTCGGACAAGCTGCCGTTCGTCTTCGCGCGCGGCACGCCGCAGGTCGAGGACGGCTTCGAGATGCTGCGGCTGGCGCGCGGCTTGTCCGAGGACGAATTCCGTTCGGGCGCTCATTGCTACACCGTCATCAACACCAACTCGCCGCGTCAGCTCGATGTTCCGATGGCACAAGGCATCATCGACTTTGCCAAGGCGGGGCAGGTGCTGGTCATCACGCCCTTCTGCCTGGCCGGCGCCATGGCGCCGATTACCGTGGCCGGCGCGCTGACGCTGCAGCACGCCGAAGCGCTGGCCGGGCTGACGCTGGCCCAGATCGTGCGGCCGGGCGCGCCGGTCGTCTATGGCTCCTTCTCCTCCAATGTCGACATGAAGTCCGGGGCGCCGGCCTTCGGCACGCCGGAGCACGTCAAGGCGACGCTGGGCGCCGGTCAGCTTGCACGCTTCACCGGTCTTCCCTGGCGGTCCGGCGGTGGCAGTGCTGCCAACATTTCGGACGCGCAGGCAGCCCACGAAACGCAGTTCGCGCTGTGGGGTTCGGTGCTCGCCGGCGCGACGGTCTGCATCCATGCTGCGGGCTGGCTCGAAGGCGGGTTGAGCGTCTCGTTCGAGAAGCTGATCACCGATATCGAGGCGCTGCAGACCATCGCGGAACTCTGCGCGGCGACGCCCGGCGACGAGGCCGCGATCGGCTTCGAGGCTATCGCCGAAGTGCAGCCGGGCGGGCATTTCTTCTCGGCCGGACACACAATGGCGCGCTACCGCACCGCTTTCTACGAACCGCTGGTCGCCGATTGGTCGAATTTCGGCAACTGGACTGAGGCTGGGTCAAGAACCGCCACCGAGCGCGCCACCGGCATCTGGAAACGGCTGCTGGCCGATTTTCGGCCGCCGGCTTGCGCCGCTGCCACATCAGGGGTTCTCGACGAATTCATTGCGCGGCGCACGGAAGAGGGTGGCGCAGCACCGGTTTCGTGATGTAGTTCAGCGAGCGCGCGTTACATGGGGCGCTTGTCGCCTGCCTTCTGCGGGTCGCGGCGGATCGTGCCGGCATCGGCTTTCCTGTGCTTGTCGGCGGCGAGTCTGCGAATGCGATCGAAGCGGCTTTCCTCGGCCACTTTGGTCTTTACTACAGCATTTGGCTTCGGGACGAATGCAATCATTGGATCGATCTCCTTGCCGACGGCTGCGCGCCGAGGGATGCCCCGGCGGCTGTCTTTCAGGCTCTCGTCAAGAGCACGTTCTCTCCGAGAGGTCGAAGATGTTAGGTGGCGAGAGCGACCGCGCAGCTTTGCGCACCCAGCCTGTCGGGCGAGGTTTTTCCGGGCATGGTCGCCCAGCCGCCCGTCTCGATGAACTGCCACTTCTTGTAGCTGTCGGTTATGGCCTTGAACTCGACAAGTTTGGCGGCCGCGTCGGGCGCCGTATTGAAGCGATCGACGCAGACCGCCGAGGCCAGTTCGCTGCGCGCCGTATCGCCGGCGGTGGCCGCCAGCGCGCGTGAGGTGCCGCCGGTCACCCAGCCGCCCCAGTTGAAACCGATGATCAGCGTGGCGACGAAGGTTGCAGCGCATGCCCACAAAAGCGTGGATTTGGCCGGCTGGTAATCTTCCCATCGACGCGCGAGAGATGGCTTGCTGCTTTGTGTGGCCACGGACAGTTCCTTCCTGGTTGATGTTGGGATCGGTCGCCCGGCCTTGCTGAGGCCAGGCCTTGCAGGGCCCATTTACGGGAGCGGGTGGTCAGTAGCCGCCCATGCCGGCCGAAGGCGCAGCGTCTTTTGCTGGAATGTCGGTGATCATGGCTTCCGCGGTGATCAGCAGCGCCGCGATCGACCCGGCATCCTGCAACGCGGTCCGCACCACCTTTGCGGGATCGACGATGCCGGCCTTGATCATGTCGACATAGGTCTCGTTCTGGGCGTCGAAGCCCTGATTGTGATCCTTGCTGTCCGTGAGCCTGCCGACAACGATCGAACCTTCGACGCCGGAGTTCTCGGCGATCTGGCGGATCGGCGCTTCGAGCGCTCTCGACACGATCGAAATGCCCGCCGTCACATCGGCATTGGCTCCGGTCAGCCCGTTCAGTACGGCCTTGGCGCGCAGCAGCGCGACACCGCCGCCGGGAACGATGCCTTCTTCCACTGCCGCGCGCGTGGCGTTCAGCGCATCGTCGATGCGGTCCTTCTTTTCCTTGACCTCGGACTCGGTCGCGCCGCCGACGCGAATGACCGCGACGCCGCCGGCGAGCTTAGCCAGCCGCTCCTGCAGCTTCTCCTTGTCGTAGTCGGAGGTGGTTTCCTCGATCTGCCCCTTGATCTGCTGGACACGCGCCTGGATCGTGGCCTTCTCGCCGGCGCCGTCGATGATCGTCGTCGTGTCCTTCTCGATCAGCACGCGCTTGGCGCGGCCTAGCATGTCGATGGTGATGTTTTCGAGTTTGATGCCGAGGTCCTCCGAAATCATCTGGCCGGCGGTGAGCACCGCGATGTCTTCCAGCATCGCCTTGCGGCGGTCACCGAAGCCCGGCGCCTTGACGGCCGCAACCTTGAGGCCGCCGCGCAATTTGTTGACGACCAGCGTCGCCAGCGCTTCGCCTTCGACGTCCTCGGAGATGATCAGCAGCGGCTTGCCGCTTTGCACCACGGCTTCGAGGATCGGAAGCATCGCCTGCAGATTGCCGAGCTTCTTTTCATGGATGAGGACGTAAGGGTCCTCCAGCTCGGCGCGCATCTTCTCGGCATTGGTGACGAAATAGGGCGAGAGATAGCCGCGGTCGAACTGCATGCCCTCGACGACGTCGAGTTCGGTGTCGGCGGTCTTGGCTTCCTCGACGGTGATGACGCCGTCATTGCCGACCTTGTCCATCGCCTTGGCGATCATGGCGCCGACGGTGGTGTCGCCATTGGCGGCAATGGTGCCGACCTGCGCGATTTCACCGGAAGATTTGACCTTCTTGGCGCGTGCCTGGATTTCCTTGACGACAGCGGTAACGGCAAGGTCGATGCCGCGCTTGAGGTCCATCGGGTTCATGCCGGCGGCAACGAATTTGGCGCCCTCGCGCAAGATGGAAGCGGCAAGCACCGTGGCGGTGGTGGTACCGTCGCCGGCAAGGTCGTTGGTCTTCGACGCCACTTCGCGCACCATCTGCGCGCCCATGTTCTCGAACTTGTCGGCAAGCTCGATTTCCTTGGCTACCGCCACCCCGTCCTTGGTGATGCGCGGTGCGCCATAGGCCTTGTCGATGACGACGTTGCGGCCCTTGGGGCCGAGCGTCACCTTGACGGCGTTGTTGAGGATTTCGACACCGCGCAGCATGCGGTCACGCGCATCGGTGGAGAATTTGATTTCCTTGGCAGACATGATTTTTCATCCCGTTTGTGTGTGGAGTAAGCCGTTCGCTTTGGAACCAGAAAGACTTCGGCATTCCGCCTGAAGCATCGGCTCGAAAATCGGAATCGATTTTCGGAAAAGCACGATGCGTAGATTCAAAAACTTGGAGCGTCCTTTGCGCGTCCAAGAGGACGCGCGGCGCTCCAATCAGGCGGCCTTCTTGGCAGCGATGGTCTTCTCGATGATGCCCATGATGTCGGCCTCCTTCATGATCAGAAGGTCCTCGCCATCTATCTTGACCTCGGTTCCCGACCATTTGCCAAACAGGATGAGGTCGCCGGCCTTGACGTCGAGCGCGATCAGCGCGCCGCTTTCGTCACGCGCGCCCGGCCCGACGGCGATCACTTCGCCTTCCTGCGGCTTTTCCTTGGCATTGTCGGGAATGATGATGCCGCCCTTGGATTTGGTGTCGCTTTCGGCGCGCCGAATGACGACGCGATCGTGGAGGGGCCGGAATTTCATGGGAACTCTTTCTGGGGCCGGCTTAGGCGGCCGCTCCCTTCTATAGGCCCGTTGGCACTCGATTGATAGGAGTGCCAAAAAATATTCATGCCTGTCGGAAACTATTGAATAGTATTTTTTTGCTGTTTCATTTTCAGAATTTCGACCAATTCAAAATAATCTGGAAGTTGAATTTTTTGTTCCGAGTTCCTATTTTAGATGGGAAATTCACTTTCATAATCTCAGTCAAAAGGAGATTTTATCGATGGCGGAAGTTAGCCAGAACATCATGGAAAAAGCTGAAGCGCGCTTCATGGAGAAGCAGAAGAAAACCGCGGAACGCAACCAGGCAACGGCCGAATATGTTTCCGAGGCCAAGGCCAGGACCATTAAGACGGCAAGATTGCGGGCGTTGCGGCTGGCCAAGGAAGAGGCCGACCGCGCCGCGGAGGCCCTCAATCCCGTCGCCCCCAAGAAAAAGCGGGCGTCGCGGGCGGTCAAGAAAGCAGACGTTGCATCAACGGAGGTCAAGTCATGAGCCTGACATTTCCCAATCGAAGCCGCAGCTACGACGAGGCGGGCAAACGCATCCGCTTCGTCGGCCATGACGGCATGTTCCAGATTTCCTTCTCTGTCGCCACTGATGCCATCTCGAAGGCACCATCAGAGGCACCAACTGCTGAAGCCACCTATCTGGCGGCGTTCGACACCGCCTCCAGTTCCATCCATGAAATCGCCAGAAATGCCTATGCCCGCACTCGCAAGAGCATATATGTGCTGACCGCGGCCGATTTTCGCTAAATCCCGAGCGGCTGCGCTATCGGGGCCAATACGCCAGATTCCAACCTAGGCGCAAATGCCGCCTGAGGCAGGCCGGCATCCTTTTCGTTTCCACCCCGATCGAATGTCGATTGGTTAGGCCTGCGTAATGAAGAGCACCATCGCCAGTATATCAACCGTCCACACAACGACGGACAGCTTCAAGGCCAGGCCACCGTGTGAAGACAGAACCTCCCGCATGCGGGTCGCTATGCTCCCCATGCTCTTCGACATGGTCGGCGCCGCCGCAATTACGACTGGCGGCTTGATTCCGAGCTTTCCAAAGACAGGCAGCAGCGATGGCTCGCGCACGAAACGACCTCGAATGTCCGGAGCAACAAACACCTCCATAACACCGTTTTTCAAACGCCTTGCATGCCGAATGAGAAGGCGCGGGTTGGCCACCCGACATTCCTGACGCGAGGAGGCCGCGGCATGGAGATGCCGTGATCTGGCGCCAGAACGTCAACGCGGCTACGCTGCAAGCAGGAATCGCTGACGGCGTAAAGGCCTGTTTAGCCGTGACGGGCGAGGGAGAAAACAATGACCGCGCCGGCTGCCGCGTTGCAGAAGGCCTTGTTCCAAGCGCTGGACGCTGACGGTTCCCTGTCAGCGGCATTGGGCGGCGCAAAACTATTCGACCATGCCCCGGAAAACATCCCGTTTCCCTATGTGACGTTCGGCCGGACCAGCGTCTATGACTGGGTAACCGGAAGGGAGAACGACGCCGAGCAGCTTTTCACTCTGCATTTCTGGTCGAAATCCGAGGCCAGGAAAGAAATGCTCGACGTGATGGACATGGTCAGCGCCCGCCTTCAGGATGCGGCGCTGGCGCTCGACGAGCATCACCGCGTCAATCTCAGGCTCGAATTCACTGAGGTCCGTTACGACGAGGATCTTTCAGCCTGTCACGGGCTGCTGCGCTTTCGCGCCGTGACGGAAGAAAACGCCTGACGCGCTTTCAATATGGCTGCAACACAGTCTAGACTGGCGCTTGGATTTGCCGGATTGGGGCGGCGAAAATCACAAGGTCGGTTGTCTTGCATTTCAGGGGGTGAGACAGGCATGTGTTGCAGGCAATGTTCATATCACGTTCAGCACCGATGCGTTAGGACGCTGATCATGAAAACGCTTCGCTCCCACTTCCCAACCGCGACACTTGCGCTCTGCGCTGCCGGTCTGTTTGCGTCGCAGGCGACGGCGCTGCCGGTCGTCGTGCCCGAGCACAACCGGCCGATCGTCCTGGCCGCCTCCGACTGCTACGCGATCGGTCAGCAGGTCGCCGAGCAGAATGGCGGCACGCTGGCCAAGGCGTCGCAGTCGACGCGCGGTGGCCAGCCGGTCTGCGTCATCGTCGTGCTGGTTCCGGGCAAGGATGGGCAGCGTCCACGCCGCACGGAGATCGTCGTTCCGCTGAACTGATGCCTGCCGTATCCCAGGCGCTGGAATCGGCCTATATCTGACGTCCAGCTCCTCAACAGGCTGATTCCTCAACAGGCCAATTCTTCAACAGGTATGATCCCCGCATGCGCGTGCTCGTCGTCGAAGATGACAAGGATTTGAACCGGCAGATATCGGACGCGCTGGTCGATGCCGGCTATGTTGTCGACCGGGCTTTCGACGGTGAGGAAGGGCATTTTCTCGGCGACACCGAGCCCTATGACGCCGTGGTGCTCGACATCGGCTTGCCGCAGATGGACGGCATCAGCGTGGTCGAACGCTGGCGGCGCGGCGGCCGCAAGATGCCGGTCCTGATTCTGACGGCGCGCGATCGCTGGAGCGACAAGGTATCCGGCATCGACGCCGGCGCCGACGATTATGTCACCAAGCCGTTCCACATCGAAGAGGTGCTGGCCAGGGTCCGAGCGCTCATCCGGCGCGCGGCCGGCCATGCGTCGTCCGAGCTGACCTGCGGGCCGCTGCGGCTCGACACCAAAGCCTCCAAGGCCGATGTCGACGGCGTGCCGTTGAAGCTGACGTCGCACGAATTTCGCCTGCTTGCCTATCTGATGCACCATATGGGCGAGGTCGTGTCCCGAACCGAGTTGGTCGAGCACCTTTACGATCAGGATTTCGACCGCGATTCCAACACAATCGAGGTCTTTGTCGGGCGGCTTCGCAAGAAGATGGGCATCGACATGATAGAAACCGTTCGCGGCATGGGCTATCGAATGCGTGAGCCGGAGGCGTAAGGCGGAACCGCTCAAACAGACTGCAAGGACGCCGCTTTCACTGCGGTTCGGGCCGCGTTCGCTGGCGTTCCGGGTGATCGCCTTTTCCACGGTCTGGGCGATACTCACCCTGATTGTCATCTTCACGCTGATCACCACCCTTTATCGCCAGGCGAGCGAGCGCGGTTTCGACAGCCTGTTGTCGGCGCATCTGTTCAATCTGATCGGCTCGGTCGGCGTGTCCGAAGGCGGTTCGCTGACCGGCGCTCCCGACCTGGGCGACCTTCGGTTCTCGGAGCCGAATTCCGGCTGGTACTGGTCGGTCGAGCCTGCATCGGAAGGCGTGAGCGGTGAGCTGCACTCCTCCTCGATGACGAAGGCGATCCTGTCGCCAAGCGTCGCCGACGTTCCCTTCAATGCCAGCTTCCAGCGCAGCTATACGACAGAAGGCATCGATGGCGAGGAACTGGAAGTGTTCGAGAGCGAATTCGTTCTCGACGCGAAAAATCGCGCAGCGCGCTTCCGCGTCATGGGCAACAAGACCGAGCTCGAGCAGGAGATAGGCGCCTTTCAGCGTCGCCTGCTGACCTATCTTTCCCTGTTCGGCGTTGGCATGATTGCCATCAACGCCATCGCGATCCTGCTGGGCCTGCAGCCATTGCGCCGGGTCAGGGACGCTCTCGCCATGGTGCGCGAAGGAACCGCGCAAAAGCTCGACGGTCGCTTCCCTGCCGAGATCGAGCCGCTCGCCGACGAGACCAACGCGTTGATCGAAAACAACAAGCGCATCGTCGAGCGCTCGCGAACGCAGGTCGGCAACCTCGCCCATTCGCTGAAGACGCCGCTGGCGGTGCTGATCAACGAGGGACGGGCGCTCGGTGGCGCCAAGGGCCAGCTCATAGCCGAACAGGCCGCCTCGATGCAGAAGCAGGTTGACCATTATCTGCAGCGCGCCCGCGTCGCGGCGCAACGCGACAGCGTCGTCTACCGCACGCCGGTGACGCCGCTGGTCCAGCGCATGGTGCGCGTGCTGCAAAAACTCAACCCGCAGACCGCTCTCTCGCTTTCGCTGCCCGCAGTCGATATCGTCTTTGCCGGCGAACGCGAGGATCTGGAAGAATTGCTTGGCAATTTGCTCGACAACGCCATGAAATGGGCAAAGAACGCGGTCGCGGTATCGGTGGCGCCAATCTCCGGCAAGAAGAGTGGCTCCGGCAATAAGAGTGGCTCCGGCAAGGAGGGTGCTGTCAATCTGTTCGAGATCAGCATCGAGGATGACGGCCCGGGCATTCCAGAAGACAAGGCACGCGAGGCGCTGAAGCGCGGACGGCGTCTCGACGAGACAAAGCCGGGCACCGGGCTTGGACTTGCCATTGTCGCCGACCTCGTCAACGAATACGGAGGCGTTCTGGCTCTGGAACGGTCCAGCATGGGCGGGTTGAAGGCGGTGGTTCGATTGCGGAGCCTTCACTAGGCCTATGCTTTTTGCTGGGCCAGTCGACATTGATCGACGGTGCGTGATATTGCGGCATGTCGACTGGTCCCGGAGCCGTCGGCCGCGGCCAAATTTCCGACAAACATTGACACTATGGCCACGCCGACTTCCCCCGATGGCGCGGCCCCCAGCTTTAACTCAAGAGACCGGTTTTTGGCATGAAGATTCGCGTCGCGCTCGTCTCCGCACTGCTGGCCGTTTCCGGCTGCACGACGCTGGGCAGGAGCCCTGGCCCCACGGTGGCGCCGCAGCCGGCCGCAACCCCGCCAAGTGGCGGCAAGATCGCGACGACGGTCATTTCCGCCATGGGCGGCGGCCTCGTAAGCGGATCGATCGGTACCGGCTTGAGCGATCCCGAAAAGCGCAAGGCGCTGGAGGCGGAATACAGGGCGCTCGAGTACACGGCGAGCAGCCAGAAGGTGACGTGGAAGAGCGATCGGTCGGCGCATTATGGTGAAGTCGTGCCCGCCCAGCCCTATCGTGTCGGCTCGCAGGACTGCCGACAATACACCCATACGGTGTTTACCGGCGCCGCCGGCGCCACCGCGCGCGGAACCGCTTGCCGCAACGCCGATGGCAGCTGGACGCCGCTGACGTAACGACCGGCCGGACAAAAGTGTGCAGCGGTTTTGCGATAACGACATGCATAAAAACAAGAATTCGCGCAAAAGCATGCCCTCGGGCCTGACCCAGGGCCTGACCCGAGGGTGTGCAGCGGTTTGCAATGACGACATGCATGAAACAACAACCTAAAGTGCGTCGCATGACGCCGGTCGAACGCGACGCGCTTTAGGTCCGGTTGACATCAATCAAGGACATGCGACGTATCTGCCGTCAAAGCGTCGCAGGAAGCCTGTGTTGGCAGGGCAGGGCTCTGCCGTTATTGGAAGAAGCATGCTGTTCTGGGTCATAGCTGCCATTCTCACTCTGGGTGCAAGCCTGGCGGTTCTGCTGCCGCTGGCCGGCGGCCCGAAGGGTGGTTCGGCGAGCAGCGATCATGACCTTGAAGTCTATCGCGACCAGCTGTCCGAGCTTGACCGCGACGTGGCGCGTGGCCTGATCCAGCCGGCGGAGGCCGAAGAGGCGCGTGCGGAGATCGCCCGCCGCATCCTTCGCCTGGACAATGCCGCCGACAAGGCAACGGCGCGGCAGCCGTCGATGGCGACCAGGCTGGTTGCGACGGCCGCTGTCCTGGCGGTTCCGCTGGTCAGTTGGGGCTTGTACAGCCAACTCGGCTCGCCCGATCTGCCGTCGCAGCCGCTCAGCGAGCGACTGGCCAAGAATCCCGCCGACAGTTCGGTCGACGAACTGGTGGCACGCGCCGAGGCCCACCTTGCCGCCAACCCGTCCGATGGCAGGGGTTGGGACGTCCTGGCGCCAATCTATCTGCGCATGCAGCGGTTCTCCGACGCGGTGACGGCGTACCGCAACGCCATTCGCCTCGACGGCGACAGCGCAGCCCGCCAGGCCGGCCTCGGCGAGGCGATCGCCAGCGCAGCGGGCGGCATTGTCTCGGCCGACGCTCAGGCCGCCTTCGAGGCGGCGCTGAAGCTCGATCCTGCAAATCCGAAGGCCAGCTTTTATCTGGCGATGGGCATGGCGCAGGAAGGCCGCATTGAGGAGGCGACGGCCGGCTGGCAGAAAATGCTCGCGGCCTTGCCGCAGGACTCGCCCTGGCGCGGCGCCGTTGAGCAGGCGCTGGCCGAATCCGCCAGGCGCAGCGTCGCTTCGGGAGTGCCTGCAAAAGGCCCGAACGCCGGGGATGTCGACGCCGCCTCGTCGATGTCGCCGCAGGATAGGGAAGCGATGATCAACACCATGGTTGCGGGGCTTGATGAAAAACTGCGGCAAAACCCGCGCGATGCGGAAGGATGGATGCAGCTTATTCGTTCCTATGTCGTGCTGGGCAAGGCCGATCAGGCGCGCGACGCGCTCAATCGCGGTATCGCCGTTTTTGGCTCCGATAGTGACGAAGCGAAGAAATTCACCGCCTTTGCCGTGTCGCTTGGCCTGACGGCGACGGAGTAAAAAATGACGCGCAAGCAGAAACGACTGTCGGTGATCGCCGGAGGGTTGGCCTTCCTCGGTGCCGCCACCGGCCTGACCTTCTACGCGCTCGGCCAGAAGGCCTCCTACTTCTACATGCCCGCCGATCTGACCACCGCCAGCCTGCAGCCCGGGCAGCGTATCAGACTCGGTGGCCTCGTCGAAAAAGGCACGATCGAGCGCGGTCAGGGGACCGCCGTCGCTTTTTCGGTGACCGACAACCAGAAGCAGGTCAAGGTCACCTACACCGGCATTCTTCCCGACCTTTTCCGCGAGGAGCAGGGCGTCATCACTGAAGGCACGTTTCGTCCGGACGGCGTCTTCGTCGCCGACAGCGTGCTGGCCAAGCACGACGAGAACTACATGCCCAAGGAGGTGGCCGACGGCCTCAAGTCCAAGGGCGTGTGGCAGGAGAGCAAAAGTGACTAGGCAGGTTCCGCAAAAGCCTGCCCTCGGGCTTGACCCGAGGGTTTCCACGGTTTTGCGGCAAGACCCTGCGGCAAAACAAAAACCTGGCGGGCTTGGCCACAATGGTTGAAACCGGACATTTCGCGCTGGTCCTGGCGTTCGCGCTGTCTTTGGTGCAGGCGCTGGTGCCGCTGTTCGGCGCGCGTATCAACAGCCAGAAGATGATGGCCGTCGGCGGTCCGGTCGCGGTGACCGGCTTTGCCTTGACCGCTCTCTCCTTCGCGGCGCTGGCGACGGCCTATGCGACGTCCGACTTTTCGGTGGCCAACGTCTGGGACAACTCGCATTCGCTGCAGCCGCTGATCTACAAGATCACCGGCACCTGGGGCAATCACGAGGGTTCGATGCTGCTCTGGGTGCTGATCCTGAGCTTCTTCGGGGCGCTCGTCGCTGCTTTCGGCAGCAATCTTCCAGCGACCCTTCGAGCCACCGTGCTGGCCGTGCAAGGCGCGATCGGCGCCACCTTCTTGCTGTTCATCCTGGCGACGTCCAACCCGTTCGCCAGGCTCAATCCGGCGCCGATCGAGGGCCGCGATCTCAACCCGATCCTGCAGGATCTCGGCCTCGCCATCCATCCGCCGCTGCTCTATCTCGGCTATGTCGGTTTCTCGATCTGCTTTTCCTTCTCGGTCGCCGCCCTCATCGAAGGCCGCATCGACGCGTCCTGGGCGCGCTGGGTGCGGCCATGGACGCTGGTCGCCTGGATGTTCCTGACCGGCGGCATCGCCATGGGCTCCTACTGGGCCTACTACGAACTTGGCTGGGGCGGTTTCTGGTTCTGGGATCCGGTCGAGAACGCCTCGTTCATGCCTTGGCTGGCCGGCACGGCGCTGCTCCATTCGGCGATCGTCATGGAAAAGCGCTCGGCCCTGAAGATCTGGACGCTGTTGCTGGCGATCCTCACCTTCTCGCTGTCGCTGCTCGGCACCTTCCTGGTGCGCTCCGGCGTGCTCACCTCCGTCCACGCCTTCGCCACCGATCCGACGCGCGGCGTGTTTATTCTCTGCATCCTGACACTGTTCATCGGCGGATCACTGGCGTTGTTCGCCTTTCGCGCCTCGAGCTTGACGGCCGGCGGCCTGTTTCATCCGATCTCGCGCGAAGGGGCGCTGGTCCTCAACAATCTGTTCCTGACCACGGCCACCGCCACCGTGCTGATCGGCACGCTGTACCCGCTGGTCGTTGAGGCCGTTTCAGCCGACAAGATTTCGGTCGGCGCGCCATTCTTCAACCTGACATTCGGCCCGCTGATGGTGCCGCTCCTGGTCGCGGTTCCGTTCGGGCCGCTTCTGGCCTGGAAGCGCGGCGACATTTTCGCCGTCGCCCAGCGGCTGATGGCGGCCTTCGCGGCAGCGCTTCTGGCCGTGCTGGTGACGGCCTTGTTCATCGACGGCGCGTCGGTGTTCGCAGCACTTGGCGTCGGCCTGGCCTTCTGGCTGATCTGCGGCGCGCTCACCGATATTGCCGTCAAGTCCGGCCTTGGCAGTGTCGCGCCCGGCATCATGCTCAGGCGCTGCGCCGGCCTGCCGCGTTCGGTCTTCGGCACCGCGCTCGCCCATCTCGGTCTTGGGCTGACGACGCTGGGGATTGTCGGCACGCTTTGCTTCGGCACCGAGAAGGTACTGTCGATGCATGCGGGCGAGACCGTGCAACTGTCCGGCCACACGCTGCGTTTCGAAGGGCTCTATCCGGCCCAGGGGCCTAACTACAGCGAGGATCGCGGCCGCTTCGCCCTGCTCGGCGCTGATGGAAGCACCACCGCCGAGATCACCTCGTCCAAGCGCTCCTATCCGGTCCGGCAGATGACGACGACCGAGTCCGGTATCAAGACGATCGGGTTCAGCCAGCTCTACCTCTCGCTTGGCGACGAGGCGACCGACGGCTCCGTCGTGGTGCGGCTGTGGTGGAAGCCGCTGGTGACGCTGATCTGGGGCGGCGGTCTTGTCATGATGGCAGGTGCTGCGATGTCGCTGATGGACCGGCGGCTGCGCGTCGGCGCACCGTCGCGCCGCCGCAAGTCGGCAGGCGCCGTGCCTTCCGCGAGCCTGCCATGACCACAAGATTTTCACTGGCCTCCCTGATCCTGCTGCTGACGCTGTTGTTTGCCGGCGCCGCACTTGCGGTGAAGCCGGACGAGATTCTGGCCGACCCGGCGCTCGAGGCGCGGGCGCGGACGCTTTCGGAAGAGCTGCGCTGCATGGTTTGCCAGAACCAGTCGATCGACGAATCCGATGCCGACCTTGCCCGCGACCTGCGCGTGCTGGTGCGCCAGCGCCTGGTCGCCGGCGATACCGACCGGCAGGTGATCGATTACATCGTTTCCCGCTATGGCGAGTTCGTGCTGTTGAAGCCGCGCTTCAGCCTGCGCAATGCGCTGTTGTGGGGCACGCCGGTCCTTCTGCTGCTTGCCGGCGGGATTTTTATCGTGCTGACCGCCCGGTCGCGCCGTTCGACGCCTGCGGCCATGCTCACCGCCGAGGAGAAGGCAGCGTTGGACAAGGTGCTGGGTGACTAACCCGGCCCGGCCGCCCCGTCGCCAAGACCGCGGCCGTGTCACGAATGAACCAAAGTGTTTGTGTCCGCAAACATTACCAAAGTTTCATGCACTGGAAATGGCGCCGTAATGTGCGCGCCTCTATTTCTCTTGGCCGAGGATGCCGACCGAAGCGCATCCCTTGAAAGAGGATACGAGACCCATGAATATTGCCCCCAATTCACATTCCCGCACTCGCAAGCGCCTGATGGCTGCCGCCGCATCAGTGGCCATTGCCGGCGCGATCGGCTTCGGCGCGGTTGCCACCGGGACAGCCCCCGTCCTGGCCGAGGCCGTGCGTGTCGAGGCGCCTCAAGTCCCGAGCTTCGCCGACGTGGTCGAGCGCGTTTCGCCGGCGGTTGTCAGTGTCCGCGTCAAAGCCAAGATAGAATCGACCGCCGACGACGGCTCCGACCTGCCCGACGCCTTCGGCAATCTCCCCGACGATCCGCAATTGCGCCGCTTCTTCAGGGAGTTCCGTGGCTTTGGCGATCAGGATGGCCGGGATGGAATGCGACGTTTCGGACGCGGTGACCGCGAGCCGCGGCCGGTCGCTCAAGGGTCCGGCTTCTTCATCTCTGAGGACGGCTACCTCGTCACCAACAACCATGTCGTCGGAGACGGCTCGTCCTTCACGGTGGTGATGCATGACGGCAAGGAACTCGACGCCAAGTTGGTCGGCACAGATCCGCGCACCGATCTCGCAGTGCTCAAGGTCGAAGGCGACGGCAAGTTCACCTATGTCGACTTCGCCGATGATTCAAAGGTTCGCGTCGGCGACTGGGTTGTGGCCGTCGGCAATCCGTTCGGCCTCGGCGGCACGGTCACCGCCGGCATTGTCTCGGCCCGTGGTCGCGACATCGGCGCCGGTCCTTATGATGATTTCATCCAGATCGATGCCTCGGTGAACCGCGGCAATTCGGGCGGCCCGACCTTCAACCTCAACGGCCAGGTCGTCGGCATCAACACCGCGATCTTCTCGCCGTCCGGCGGCAGCGTCGGCATTGCCTTCGACATTCCCGCCTCGACCGCCAAACAGGTCGTGCAGGATCTGATGAAGGACGGCACCGTCCAGCGCGGCTGGCTTGGCGTCGAGATCCAGCCGGTCACCTCCGAAATCGCCGAATCGCTCGGGTTGAAGTCCGACAAGGGCGCGCTCGTTTCCAGCGCCCAGGACGATGGTCCCGGCAAGGAGGCCGGCATATCGGCTGGTGACGTCATCACTCAGGTGGACGGCAAGGAAGTCGCTTCGCCGAAGGAACTCGCCCGTCTGGTCGGCGCCTACCCGCCCGGCAAGCCGGTCGACGTCACGCGGTGGCGTGACGGCAAGAGTGAAACGGTCAAGGTCGACCTCGGCACGCTGCCTTCGAGTGACAAGCAGGCTTCGGCCGACCAGCAGCCTTCCGCTCCGCCAAAGGCCGATACGCTGGCCGACCTCGGTCTCACCGTCACCAGGTCCGACGATGGCAACGGGCTTGTGGTGACCGATGTCGATCCCGACAGCGATGCTGCCGATCGCGGCATCCAGCCCGGCGACGTCATCACCTCGGTCAATTCGACGGAGGTCAATGGCACCGACGACGTCGCCAAGGCCATGGCCGACGCGGTGAAGTCGGGCCGCAAGGCGGTGCTGATGCAGATCACCCGCGACGACAGCAACCGCTTCGTCGCGCTGCCTGTCGCCAAGGGCTGACGTTCCAGACTTTTCCGATGCGGCGGTTTCAAACACCCCGAGCCGTCGCATGGGGAAAGCACGGGGGCTTGAACACGTTAGTCAGTCATCGTGTTCCGCCCCAGCGGCAGCGGGCTCCCATCGCCCGCTGCCGCTCCAACATAGCATGACGATATGCTCAAACATAAAGCATCTCGCCCAAATCCGAGGATGCCGCGGCTCGGGGTCAACAACATTCCAAAACAAAGACTTACTTCTCATTCTTGAATCACTTTGTTGGCGATGCACTTCGAGGCCATGATGCCTATGCCGGCCACTCAATCTTCCAGCGAAATCGAGTATAACGGTCCCATGAAGATTCTCGTCATAGAAGACGATCGCGAAGCGGCCGATTACCTCCAGAAAGCCTTTTCCGAGGCCGGACATACCGCCCATGTCGCCGGCGACGGCGAAACCGGCTTCGCGCTCGCTGACTCCGGCGACTATGACGTGATGGTCGTCGACCGCATGTTGCCGCGCCGCGACGGCCTGTCGGTCATCGCCGGTCTGAGATCCCGAGGCAAGACTACGCCGGTGCTGATCCTGTCGGCGCTCGGCGAAGTCGACGACCGGGTCACCGGCTTGCGCGCCGGCGGCGACGACTATCTGACCAAGCCCTATGCCTTTTCCGAGCTTCTGGCCCGGGTCGAGGTGCTGAACCGCCGCGCCAGCGCCAGGGAGGCCGAAACCGTCTACCGGGTCGGCGATCTCGAACTCGACAGGCTGTCGCATTCGGTGCGGCGCGCGGCCCGCGAGATTACGCTGCAGCCGCGCGAATTCCGCCTGCTCGAATATCTGATGCGCCATGCCGGCCAGGTGGTGACGCGCACCATGCTGCTGGAAAATGTCTGGGACTATCATTTCGATCCGCAGACCAACGTCATCGACGTTCACGTCTCGCGGCTGCGCGGCAAGATCGAGAAGGGCTTCGACAAGCCGATCCTGCACACGGTTCGTGGCGCCGGCTATATGCTCAAGAGCGGCTAGCATGGCCCTTTCCATGCCGGCCATCATGAAGACGACGGCAGCGCGGCTTTCGGCGCTCTATCTCCTGCTGTTCGCTATCTGTGCGGTGCTGCTCGTCTTCTACATGACCTCGCTGTCGGCGCGCATGCTGACCGGCCAGACGCAGGAGACCATCAACGACGAGGTGCTCGGCCTCGCCCGGGTCTATCAGCGCGGCGGCTTGCCGCTGCTGGTGCGCGTGGTCGAGCAGCGCTCCCGCCAGCCCGGCGCCAATCTCTATTTGATCGCCGACGCCAACGGCCAGATCCTGACCGGCAACGTGCAGAGCCTGGAGCCCGGCGTCCTCGAGGCCGAGGGCTGGACGACGGAGCCGTTTTCCTACCGGCGCTTTGGCGAGGGCGAACTCGAGCGGCAACGCAACCCGATCGCCGCCCCGAACGAACCCAGCCAGAGCGAAGTCCAGGTCGAAGGCGAGAAGGGCCACAACGCCATTGCCTTGGTGCTGCGCCTGCCGAACCAGATGATCATGCTGGTCGGTCGCGATCTCGGCGAGCCTGAGCGGTTCCGCGCCGTCATCCGCCGCGCCTTGACGTTGGCGCTCGGCATGATGGCTCTTGGTGGAATTTTGATCTGGTTCTTCGTCGGCCGCGCTGCGCTGAAGCGCATCGACTCGGTGTCGCAGGCCAGCCGCCGCATCATGGGCGGCGACCTTTCCGGCCGGCTGCCGGTCACCGGGGCCGGCGACGAGTTCGATCGGCTCTCCGAAAATCTCAATTCCATGCTGGCCAGGATCGCCACGCTGAATGAAGGGCTGAAGCAGGTCTCAGACAACATCGCCCACGATCTGAAGACACCGCTGACCCGGCTGCGCAACCGCGCCGAGGCGACGCTCTCCGGCAAGCACAGTCCCGCCGACTACCGGCAGGCGCTGGAAGCTACCATCGCCGAGTCCGACCAGCTGATAAAGACCTTCAACGCCATCCTGATGATCTCCAGGCTGGAGGCGGGCTATTCCTCAGAAAGCACCAGCCGGGTCGATCTGGCTGCTTCCGTGCGCGATGTCGTCGAGCTTTACGAGCCGGTGGCGGAGGACGCGGGAGTGACACTCGAGACCTCGGTGCAGGATGGCTTCGCCGTTGAAGGCAATCGCGAGCTGATCGGCCAGGCGCTATCGAACATCGTCGACAACGCGATCAAATATTCAACCGACTCGACAGCCAAGCCGACTGTTCGCGTGGCGCTCGATCGCGTCGGCAGCGAAATCAGGCTTTCCGTCACAGACAACGGCCAGGGCATTCCCGACGATGCCGATCGCGCCAGGGCCACCGAGCGCTTCGTGCGGCTGGAGAAGAGCCGCTCGCAGCCGGGTTCCGGTCTCGGCCTAAGCCTCGCCAAGGCGATCATGACATTCCACAACGGACGGCTTGATCTCCTGGCCGGCAATCCTGGATTATCCGTCGTCATGAGTTTTCCCGAACGGAAGGATCGCTGATGGCGGTGAAGGCGGCTGCGGAACACACCAACTGGCTTCTGAAGCCGGCGGCAAAGCTCGTGCCTCTGGATCAGAACCGAGCCCGGCGGGAATTGTCGGAGATCGCTTCCGCTGCGCAGGAAGAGGGGCTTGCCGGGTTGGCGAAATTCCTGGCCGGCAAGGACGCCGTCCAGGAGTTCCTCGCGGCAGTTCTAGACCTGTCGCCGTTCCTGCGCGACACGGTGCGCCGCCGCCCGCAGATCCTGGATGCGCTTTTCGATGAGACCGTCGAGGCGCGGCTGGCGTCGATCGGCGCCGCCATCGACAAGGCCGCGCGGGCGGAAGCCATCTCTGAAAACAGCCTGATGATGGAGCTGCGGCAATGGAAAGCGGAAGCGCATGTCCTGATCGCGCTGGCCGATCTTGCAGGCGAGGCCGAAACAGCAGTCACAGTACGGCGGCTGAGCGATCTTGCCGACGCCTGCACCCGCGCTGCAGTCGACTTCCTGCTTCGCGACGCGCACGGACAAGGCAAGCTCAAACTGCCGGACCTCGAGGATCCGGCGCGCCGGTCGGGCTGGATCCTGCTCGGCATGGGCAAGCTTGGCGCGCATGAGCTGAACTTCTCTTCCGACATCGACCTCGTCGTTTTCTTCGACCCGCAAGCGCCAGCAGTCGTCGATCCGCTCGATGCGACGGAGCTGTTTTCGCGCCTGACGCGCCGGCTGGTCCGCATTCTCCAGGACCGCACCGAACACGGCTATGTTTTCCGCACCGACCTCAGGCTTCGTCCCGACCCCGGTTCGACGCCGCTGGCGATCCCGGTCGAGGCGGCGCTGCGCTACTACGAAGCGCGGGGCCAGAACTGGGAGAGGGCCGCAATGATCAAGGCGCGTCCGGTGGCCGGCGATGTCGCCGCCGGCACTGCGTTCCTGAAGGACCTCCAGCCCTACATCTGGCGCAAATACATGGACTATGCAGCGATCGCCGACGTTCATTCGATCAAGCGCCAGATCCACGCCCACAAGGGTCTTGGCGAGATCGCGGTGAAGGGCCACAACGTCAAGCTCGGCCGCGGCGGCATCCGCGAGATCGAGTTCTTCGTTCAGACCCAGCAGCTCATCGCCGGCGGCCGCTTCCCCGAACTGCGCGGCCGCGAGACGGTGCCGATGCTTGGCCAGCTTGCGGCACGCGGCTGGATCACCGCCGATGCGCGCGATACGCTCACAAGGCAGTACTGGCTCCTGCGCCGCGTCGAGCACGCCGTCCAGATGGTCGCCGACGAGCAGCTCCATATACTGCCGGACGATGACGAAGGGCTCGAACGCATTGCCCGCCTGCTCGGTTTTGCCGATGCGGCGACCTTTGCCGAGGCGTTCCGTGCCGCACTCCATCAGGTCGAACGCCACTACGCAGCGCTTTTCGAGACCGCGCCCGAGCTTTCGGCGGGCATCGGCAATCTGGTCTTTACCGGCGATGTCGATGACCCTGATACATTGCAGACCCTGCAGAGATTGGGATTCCAGCGGGCGAGCGACATCTGCCGCGTCATTCGCGGCTGGCATTTCGGCCGCTATCGCGTCACGCAGTCGGCCGAGGCGCGCGAGCGGTTGACCGAACTGACGCCGGCGCTGCTGCAATCCTTCGGCCAGACGCGCCGCGCGGACGAGGCGTTGATACGCTTCGACGAATTCCTTGCCGGTCTGCCCGCCGGCATTCAGCTCTTCTCGCTGCTCCACTCCAATCCAGCTCTGCTGAAGTTGCTGGCGACCATCATGGGCGCGGCGCCCCGGCTGGCCGCCATCATCACGCGTCGGCCGCACGTGTTTGACGGCCTGCTTGATCCGGCCCTTTTGACCGAACTGCCGGACCGCGCCTATCTGTCCGGCCGTCTCGCCGCGTTCCTCGAAGGCGACAGGGCCTATGAGGACGTGCTCGACCGCTTGCGCATCTTTGCGTCCGAGCAAAAATTCCTGATTGGCGTCAGGCTGCTTGCCGGCTCGATCGATCCGGCCCGCGCCGGCCGTGCCTTTTCCGATCTGGCCGATCTCACCATCGATGCGGCGCTGCGGGCGGTCATCGCCGAGTTCGCGCTACGCCACGGTCGCATTGCCGGCGGCACGGTTGCGCTGCTCGGCATGGGCAAGCTCGGCAGCCGCGAATTGACGGCCGGCTCGGACGTCGACCTCATCCTGCTTTATGATCACGACGCCGATGCCGAAGAATCCCATGGCGACAAGCCGCTCGCCCCGTCTCACTATTACGCCAGGATGACGCAGCGGCTGATCGCTGCGGTGTCCGCGCCGACCGCCGAGGGCGTTCTCTACGAGCTCGACCTTCGCTTGCGGCCGTCCGGCAACAAGGGGCCGGTGGCCACCCATGTCGATGCCTTCAAGAAGTACCAGCGCAAGGACGCCTGGACATGGGAGCATATGGCGCTGTCAAGGGCCCGCGCGATCGGTGGCGATCAAGCACTGTGCACCGAGGTCGAAGCCGAGGTGTCGGCGGTGCTTGCCTTGCCGTGCGACAGCGCCAAGGTGATGGCCGAAGCATTCGAGATGCGCGCGATGATCGAGAAGGAAAAACCGCCGCGCGATCTCTGGGACATCAAGCTGATCCCGGGTGGTCTCATCGATCTCGAATTCATCGCGCAGGTGGCGGTGATCACGGGAAAGGTCGAAGCCGGCCGCCGGGCCACCGGGACAGCGGACGTGCTGTCGAGGCTGACGCCGGATTTCGCCGAGGCGCAGATCAGGCAGGAGCTTTGCGATGCCTATGCCCTCTATCTGGCGCTGACCCAGATGACGCGCCTCTGTCTCACCGGCGTATTCGAACGCGACGACGTTCCGCCGGGGCTTTCGGATCTGCTTCTGGCGGTCACCGACCTGCCGGATTTCGGCGTGCTGGAAGCGCACCTCAAGGAGACGTCGCAACAGGTCAGGAAGGATTTCGGCTTTTTGCTTCGTGCGAAACGACCATGACGGCGCAACGCCGATCGGCAGTTTCGAATAGCGTCGGGGTCCTGTCCCTCGGGCGTGTCCGAAAGTTGCAACCGCTTCACGACAACAGAGGGTCAGGCGGCGGCCCTGACCGGCTGCGTCGGCTTCCTGGTCGGAATGCGCACCGACACGATCGTGCCGGTGCCTTCGGTGGAGCGGATTTTCAAGGCGCCGCCCTGAAGCTCGGCCAACGAGCGTGAGATGGCAAGGCCAAGGCCGGAACCGGCATGGCTCTTGGAAAACTGGTTCTGCACCTGCTCGAACGGCCGCCCGAGCTTGCTCAGCGCCTCCTTCGGGATGCCGCAGCCATTGTCTTCGATCGTCAGGACCAGAGCACTGGACGTGTTGCGGGCCCTTACCGCAATGCGACCGCCCTGGCCGGTGAATTTCACCGCATTCGACAGCAGGTTGATGATGATCTGCTTGATCGCCCGGCGGTCGGCGAACAGCGTCAGCGAATCGGGGATGCGTGTTTCGACCGTGATCGACTTTTCCGCCGCCTGCAGCGAAATGACGCGCACCGTTTCCCGCATCAGCGGGCAGAGGTCGATTTCCTCCTGATCCATCGAGAACTGGCCGGCCTCGATCTTCGACATGTCGAGGATGTCGTTGATGACGCCCAAAAGATATTTGCCGCTGCCGTTGATGTCGGTGGCATATTCCTCGTAGCGCGGCGAACCCAAGGGCCCGAACAGCGCCCGTTCCATCAGCTCGGAGAAGCCGATGATCGCGTTGAGCGGCGTGCGCAATTCATGCGACATGTTGGCCAGGAACTCGGATTTGGCCCGGTTCGCGGCCTCGGCGCGCTCGGTTTCCTTCATGTATTTGTGATTGAGCTCGACCAGTTCGCGCGACCGTTCTTCCTCTGCCCGGCGGGCAAGGCTGAGGTCATGGATCGTCGCCATCAGCCGGCGCTCGCTGTCGACCAGCTTCTCCTGGTGCAGCTTGATCTGGGTGATGTCGGAGCCGACCGAGACGGTGCCGCCGTCCCTGGTCCGCAGCTCGTTCACCTGCAGCCAGCGGCCATCGGCAAGCTGCCGCTCGAAGGTCACGCCGCCTTGCTGCCCGTTGGTGTTGGCAAGCCGGCGCTCCGAGGCGAAGGCAAGCATGCGATCTTCAAGAACGGCGCGCGAGGCGCCCGGCATCACGTCGCGATCCGACAGGCCGTTGTCCTGCTGGTACTTGGAATTGCACATGATCAGGCGCTGGGCCGAATCCCAGAGCACGAAGGATTCGTTGATGTTTTCGATGGCCGTTCGCAGGCGCAGATCCGCGGCCTCGGAGCGCAGCGCCAGGTGCCGCTGCTCGGTGACGTCGACGGCGATGCCGATCAACTGGATCTCCGGCGCTTCCGGGTCGATCACCTGCGCCCTTGCGCGCATCCACACCCATTGTCCGTCGGCGTGGCGCATCCGGAACACCTGGTCGATGTGGTCGATCTCGCGTGCGACGATCCTGTTGGCGAGCTGGAACAGGTCGCCGTCCTCGGGATGGATGATCCCGTCGACCTCGCCGAACGACAGCATCGTGTCGCAGGGCTCATAGCCCAGCATGTCGTACATCGAACGCGACCAGTACATCTTGCCGCGCACCATGTCCCAGTCCCACAGGCCGCAGCGGCCGCGCACCAGCGCCATGTCGATGCGCTGGTGCGCTTCGAGATAGATGCGGTCGGCGGTCTGGGCGCGCGCCGCCTGGCCGAAATAGGCATAGAGGACGATGATCAGCACGCCGGCCGTCAGCACGAACAGCGTGACGTTGAGCGAAACGGTTTTGCGCCACGTGTCGAAGACCGCATCCTGCGGAACGAGCGCTGCGGCAGCACCATTCCTGTCATTTGCCAGGCTCACCGCGGCATACCAGTCCTGGCCGCCGATGCTGACCTCCATCACCCCGGCGCGGTCGCCGAACATGAACAGCGGTTGACCGCCCTGGGCGATGGCGTCGAGCGACCGCCCTTCCCAGCCCGTCGATTGCGGTGTCACGGCAACGATTTTGAACGCGCTGTCGGTGACCGCAAGCACGTGGCTTCGACCCATTGCGCCCTGACGGCTGATGCCCTCCAACAGGTCCTGCGTCGCGCCAGGCGTCGAAGCCATCCTCGCATCAACGCTAATCGAACTGGCCAGCTGGCCCGCCGCGAGCGAGAGGATCGCCTTGGCGTCGCGTTCCACGTCATCGCGCTCGTGCATCAGCGACAGGAACCGCAGCGCCGCGATGACAAGCAGGAAAATGATGATTAGGGCCGGTATCGATCGGCGCAACAATGGCTCGGCTGCCAAAAGTCGTCGGTAGGCGGGTTCGGCGATCAGCCGCGCATTGCCGGCAAGACCGTCGCTTCTCGCCTCACGCCGCTCAAAACCCGTCCCTCCGGGCGCGCCCCACGCGTCCGCCTTCGCCATAAATGGCTCTCCCCGATTTAAATCTGCTTGACGATCCGGTGACGCCGCACTTCCGAATCTTCAGCTAAAGAATCAAAGGTGATTCGGCTTGTCCATAGGCGCAGCGAAAAAAGATTAAAAATCGACTAAAATAATGGCTTTCCGCCCGATGATGCCGGGCGGCAACCTTCTAAGGTGTGTTGAGATTCAGGTCAGGCCGCGCCGAGAACGGTGGATTCCGAGAACCGGAGCGGAGCGTACTTTTTTGTACGTGAGCACCGGAAGCGCAGGAAACCGCCGTTCGCAGGCCGGCATCACCTGAGTATCAACACACCTTACGCCAGCGTGCGCTCAACGATGTCCCGCAAATCGGCCGACAGGTTCTCGGTATTGGCAATCGAAAGCAGCGCTTCCCTTGCCTTGCCCTGCCGGGCAGGTTCGAGTGAGCGCCATGATCTGAGTGCCGTCGCCAGCCTGGCGGCCAACTGCGGGTTGCGCTTTTCGACCTGCAGGACCGTTTCGACGAAAAATCGGTAGCCTTCGCCGTCGGCGCGATGGAAGCCGGTCTGGTTGGCGCTGGAAAACGTGCCGACGAGCGAGCGCACCCGGTTCGGGTTGGCCATCGAGAAGGCCGGGTGGCCGGTCAGGGCGCGCACTGCATGAATGGTTTGCGGGCCGGGCACGCTGGCCTGGATATGGAACCATTTGTCCATCACCAGCGGATCGGTCGCATATTTCGCTTCGAAGTCCGCCAGCGCCTTGACCGTCTCGGGCGAACCGCCATGGCGGAGCGCAAGCACGGTCAGTGCGGCGGCGCGGTCGGTCATGTTGGTCGCGGACTGGAAATGCCGGGCCGCAAGCGCCGCACCTCCCTGCAGCAGCGAAAGATAGTCGAGCAAGGTGTTGCGCAACGCCCGGCGACCGGCGCTTGCCGCATCCGGCCTGAAAGCGTCCTTGTCGGTCAGTCGACCGTAGAGGTCGGAGAATATCTCGCGATCCGACTCGGCGATCGCGACCGTCAGCGCCTCGCGGGCCGAGAAAACGGCATCGGGGTCGATGTTCTTGCCGATGTCACGGGCGATATCGGCTTCGCTCGGAAGCGCCAGAGCCAGCGCCCGATAGGCCGGTTCGAGTGTCTCGTCGCCGGCTATTTTGCCGGCAAGCTCGATCAACCGCGATGCGAAACCGGGCTGCTTGCCGTCAAGGACCTGGCGGAAGGCGGATATCAGCGCCTCGCTTAAAAGCGTGTTGAACGCCTGCCAGCGCGAGAAGGTATCGTTGTCATGGCCGGCAAGGAAGAACTGATCGTCGGCCCTCTGCTCGACAGAAAGCGTCACCGGCGCCGAGAAGCCGCGGTTGAGCGACATCGCCGGGCGCTCGGCGACGCCCGAGAAGCGCACCATGTGCCGGCGCTTGCGGATATGGATGACGCCGTCTTCGACGCTGGCGCCCTCGACGCCGCTATATTCTATCGCTTTGCCGTCGGTGCCGACCAGGCTGAAGGCCAGCGGAATATGCATCAGCCGCTTGCGGCTTTCGGACGGCGTTGGCGGCACCGACTGCTCGATCTCGAGCGTGAATTCCTGGGCCGCCGCGTTGTGCGTCGAACTGATGGTCAGATTGGGCGTGCCGGCCTGATGGTACCACAGCGAAAATTGCGAGAGGTCGCGCCCGGACACATCCTCGAACACCTTGATGAAGTCCTCGATCGTCGCAGCCTCGCCGTCATGGCGCTCGAAATAGAGATCCATGCCGGCCCGGAATGTCTCGGCGCCGAGAATGGTGCGGATCATGCGCACCACTTCCGAGCCCTTTTCGTAGACTGTCGCCGTGTAGAAATTGTTGATCTCGCGGTAGCGGCGCGGTCGCACCGGATGCGCCAGCGGTCCCTGGTCTTCGGGAAACTGATGTGCCTTGAGCGTGCGCACTTCGGCAATGCGTTTCACCGCTCGCGATCGCTGGTCGGCGGAGAATTCGTGATCGCGGAAAACCGTCAGCCCTTCCTTCAGGCAAAGCTGGAACCAGTCGCGGCAAGTGATTCTGTTGCCAGTCCAATTGTGGAAATACTCATGCGCGATGATCGCCTCGATATTGGCGAAATCGGCGTCCGTTGCGGTCTCCTGGTCGGCCAGCACATACTTGTCGTTGAAGATGTTGAGGCCCTTGTTCTCCATCGCGCCCATGTTGAAGTCGGACACGGCGACGATGTTGAAGACGTCGAGGTCGTATTCGCGGCCGAACGCCTCTTCGTCCCATCTCATCGACCGTTTTAGGGCGTCCATGGCGTAGCCAGCGAGCCGCTCCTTGCCCGGCTCGACAAAGATGCCGAGCTCGACCTCGCGGCCGGACAAAGTGACGAAGCTGTCCGCGACCTTGCCGAGAGCGCCCGCCACCAGCGCGAACAGATAGGACGGCTTGGGGAAGGGGTCGTGCCAGACTGCATAGTGCCAGCCGTCGGCAAGGTCGCCGCTGCCAGCCGGGTTGCCGTTGGAAAGAAGCAGTGGCGCCTCGTGGTGCGGCGCCTCGATGCGCACCGTATAGACCGACAGGATATCGGGACGGTCGAGAAAATAGGTGATGCGCCGAAAGCCCTCGGCCTCGCATTGCGTGCAATAGACGTTGCTGGAGCGATAGAGGCCCATCAGGGCTTCGTTGTGCGCCGGCGCCAGCTCGGTTTCGATCAGGAGCTGGAAACGGGCCGCTGCGGGCGGCGTGGTGATCGTCAGCTGATCGGGCGTGGCAAAAAAATCGGTGGGCGCAAGTGTCTGGCCGTCGATTGCGATGCGGCTAAGCTTCAGGCCATCGCCGTCCAGCACCAGCGGCACTGACGCCGCGATGCCGTCGCGGCGCTCGACCGTCAGCACGGCGGTGACGCGCGTGGCTTCCGGCGACAGGCGGAAAGTCAGGCCGGTTGCCGGAATGAGATAGTCGGTGGGGCGATAGTCTTCGAGCTTGAAGACCTGGCCGGTGTCCGTGCGCATTCCGTTGGTTTTCCTGTCGATTCCCGCAGCGGCAGGTGGGGTCCGCTGGTCGAAGAAATGTGAAGCACGCGCTCTTTACACGAAACCGTCACTCGACAAAACTGGCGCAGCGCCTATTTCAGGCACTCGTTTTCCAATCATCGTCGCGAGGTATCCATGACAGTCGTCACACCGAAATTCGGCATGGGCGCCTCTGTGCTGCGTCGCGAGGACCAGGCCTTCATCAAGGGTCTCGGTCGCTATACGGACGACATCCAACCGGCTGGCCTCCTGCACGGCTATGTCCTGCGCTCGCCGGTGGCCAAAGCAAGCTTCACCGTCGGTTCGACCGAGGCGGCCAAGGCGGCATCTGGCGTCCATCTGGTGCTGACCGGTGCGGATCTTGCTCATCTCGGCAAGCTGAAATCCGGCGTCATGCAGAGGCAGCCGGACGGCACCAAGGCGCCGACCCGCGATATTCCGGTCCTTTGCCACGACCGGGTCAATTATGTCGGCGACGCCGTCGCCTTCGTCGTAGCCGACAACCGCGCGCTGGCACAGGACGCGGCCGAACTGATCGAGGTCGATTATGAGGGCGAGGATGCCGCGTCCGGCACTGCCACGGCGCTTGACGAAGGCACGCCGCTGGTGTGGCCGGAACTCGGCTCCAACCGCGCCTTCAGCTACCACATCGGCGACAAGGCGAAGACCGCGGCGGCATTCGCCAGGGCGGCGCATGTCACCCGCATCGAATTCATCAACAACCGGCTGGTCTGCAACTACATGGAGCCGCGCTCTGCGATCGGCGAGTGGAACACGCAAGAAAACCGCTTCGTGCTGACCACAGGCTCGCAGGGCGTGCATTCGATGCAGTACATCCTGGCCGACATATTCAAGATCAAGAAGAACCAGCTGCGCGTCATCACGCCGGATGTCGGCGGCGGCTTCGGGCCGAAAAGCTTCGTCTATCGCGAGCATCCGCTGGTGCTGGAGGCCGCCAGGCGCCTTGGCCGCCCGGTGAAATGGGCCGGCGACCGCACCGAGCATTTCCTCACCGATGCGCAAGGCCGCGACAATGTCGTGACCGCCGAGATGGCGATGGACAAGGACGGCCGCTTTCTCGGCATGAAGGTCGATCTCCTCGCCAATATCGGCGCCTATATCTCGCAATACGGCCCGTTCATCCCCTATATCGGCGTCAGCATGTCGACCGGCGTCTACGACATCCAGGCGCTCGACGTTTCGGTGACCGGCCTCTACACCAACACTTGCCCGGTCGATGCCTACCGCGGCGCCGGCCGTCCGGAAGCGGCATTCCTGCTGGAAAAGCTCGTCGACGCCTGCGCCCACGACCTGGGCTTGCCAGTCGAAGAGATCCGCCGGCGCAATTTCATCAGGCCCGAGCAGTTCCCTTACCGCACGCAGACCGACCGCCTCTATGATACCGGCGAATTCGCAGGCCATATGGACCGCGCCATCGAACAAGCGGAGTGGCAGGCGTTTCCGGAGCGGCTGGCGCAGTCGAAGGCGGCCGGCAAAATCCGCGGCATCGGCATGGCGACCTATATCGAGGCCTGTGCCTTTCCCGGCTCTGAACCGGCCTTTGTCGAATTGAACGGCGACGGCACGGTGACGCTGAAGATCGGCACCCAGACCAACGGGCAGGGGCATGCGACCGCCTATGCGCAGTTCCTCTCGGAAAAGCTTCATCTCGACATCGGCAAGATTCATGTCCGCCAGGGCGACACCGACGAGCTGAAGGCCGGCGGCGGCACCGGCGGCTCGCGCTCCATTCCGCTTGGCGGTGTATCAGCTTCTCGCGCCGGCGAGGATCTGGCCATCAAGATCAGGCGCATCGCCGCCGATGAGCTGGAAGCCTCGGCCGACGACATCGAATTGTCCAACGGCGTTGCCCGCATCGTCGGCACCGACCGCACGATCGATTTTTCGAGCATCGCCAAGGCCGCCAAGAACCCGGACGATCTCAAGGGCTTTGGTGAGTTCGTGCAGGACGAATGCACGTATCCGAACGGCACCCACATCTGCGAGGTCGAGATCGATCCCGACACCGGCGTGACGGAGATTGTCCGCTATACGATCGTCGACGATTTCGGCGTCACCGTGAACCCTATCCTGCTGGCCGGCCAGGTGCATGGCGGCGTCGTCCAGGGCATCGGCCAGGCGCTGACCGAGAACACGGTCTATGACGAGGACGGGCAGCTGTTGACGGCAAGCTTCATGGACTATGCCATGCCGCGCGCCGACGATTTGCCGTTCTTCCATTTCGAGACCCGCAACGTGCCCTCGACCACCAATGCGCTCGGCATCAAGGGGGCAGGCGAGGCGGGCACGATCGGAGCGACGCCGGCCGCGCTCAACGCGGTGACGGATGCGCTCTATCGCGCCTACGGCATCAGGCACATCGATATGCCGGCAACGCCGGCGCGCATTTGGGCGGCGATCCAGGAAGCAGCTGCCAAGTGAACCCGACGGACCATCCCGGCGGGCACAACACGCTGACCGGGATCATGCTCAAGATCGTGTCGGTGGCGGTGTTCGTCGCCATGTCGTCCTGCATCAAGGCGGCGGGCACGGTGCCGGCCGGCCAGATCGTCTTCTTCCGCTCGTTCTTTGCCATCTTCCCGATCGTCGTCTTCCTGGCCTTCCAGGGAAAACTTGGCACCGCGTTTTCGACCAAGCGCCCGCTCAACCACATTGCGCGCGGCGTTGTCGGCGTCTGCGCTATGGGGCTCGGCTTCTTCGCGCTGATACGGCTGCCGCTGCCGGAAGCGATCGCGCTGAACTACGCACAGCCGCTGCTGGTGGTGGTGTTCAGTTCGATCTTCCTCGGCGAAGCGATCCGCATCTATCGCTGGAGCGCGGTTGCGGTCGGACTGGTCGGGGTGTTGGTCATCTCATGGCCGGAACTGACGCTGCTGGGTTCTGGCGCAGCACTCGGCGATCAGGAGGTGCTCGGCGTCATCGCCGCATTGCTCGCGGCAGCGATCTCTGCCGTCGCCATGCTGCTGGTGCGCAACCTCGTCCAGAGCGAACCGACGGCAACCATCGTGCTGTGGTTTTCGGTGACGGCGAGCCTCCTGGCGTTGCTGTCGCTGCCGTTCGGCTGGCAGGCGCTGACACCGGCGCAGGCGGGCCTGCTCATTGCTGCAGGCTTTTGCGGCGGGCTCGCTCAGATTCTGATGACGGCCGCCTATCGCCATGCCGAGGCCTCGGTCGTGGCGCCTTTCGAATACACGTCGATGCTGCTTGGCATCGTTGTCGGCTATCTCGCCTTTGGCGACGTCCCGACGGTTCATATGCTCATCGGCGGCGTGATCGTCGTTGCCGCGGGCATCTTCATCATCTGGCGCGAGCGCCAGCTTGGCCTCGAACGTGCCCGCACCCGCCAGGCGACCCCACCGCAAGGGTGATCATTACGGCTCGGCCCGCTCGTTCGCCAATCGCACCAGCACGGTCCTTGTCTGCTCATCTGCGGGGAAAAAGGATTCGATCGCCAGTTCCGACAGCGTCACGTCGAGCGGCGTGCCGAACACGGTGATGGTGCTGATGAACGACAGCACAGCATCGCCATGCGCAAGCCGCAGCGGGTGCACGATCGCGTTCGGCTCGACCGGCACCGGCCGTGCGCCGTTCAGGCCGGATGGATAGGTCCGAAGCTCGCGCTCCAGTTCGACCAGAACCGGGTCGCCAGTGGCGTCGTTCTGGCGTTTCAGCCGGTCGAGAAGATGCGCGCGCCATTCGGTCAGGTTGACGATGCGCGGCGCCACGCCACCCGGGTGCAGGCTGAGCCGCAGCACGTTGACCGGCGGATTCAGCAAGGAAGGCTCGGCGACGTTGGCCAAGAGCGGGCCGATGGCGGCGTTCGCCGACACCAGGTTCCAGTGCCGGTCGACAGCGAGCGCCGGGAAGGGTTCGTGCCCCTTGAGCACGATCTCGACCGCCGCCATTGCCGGCGCCAGCGAGGCATCGGTGAGCGGACGCTCGCTGAAGCTGGGGGCAAAGCCCGCGGCCAGCAGGAGCTGGTTGCGCTGCCTCAGCGGGATCGACAGCTGCTCGGCCAGATGCAGCACCATGTCGCGCGAGGGTGCCGCGCGGCCGCTTTCCACGAAACTCAGATGCCGCTGCGAGATTTCGGCTTCCATGGCGAGATCGAGCTGGCTCATGCGCCGGCGCATGCGCCATTCGCGAATGAGGCTGCCGGCGGAAGTCTGGGTTGCTGTCATGAGCGCATGACTAGGCCGGCAGCAGATGCATTTCAATTACCGGGGAGGTTATAGGTACAGCATCTACGTCGGAGATTGGCGAAAGCGGTGATGACAGCCAATCTCCCCCCTTGTGGGGGAG
>NZ_FTPD01000056.1:78378-151311 GCF_900156895.1 Mesorhizobium prunaredense | reverse complement strand
GCGCCCCCCTCTGGCCTGCCGGCCATCTCCCCCACGAGGGGGGAGATTGGCTAATCTCGGACCCTCAACCCAGCGCCCGCAGCTTCGCCTTCACTTCAAGGAAATCCCGCCACGCTAGCTTCTTGTGCGCGGGGGTTCTCAAGAGGTAGGCCGGGTGAAGCGTCGGCATGGCTGGAATGGCAATGCCGGCGGCGGTCGTGTGGACGCGCCAGTTGCCGCGCAGCCGCAGGATGCCCTCTGTGGTGTTGAGAAGGGTGCTTGCCGAGGGGCCGCCCAAATTGACCAGCACCTTGGGATTGACCAGCTCGATCTGCCGTTCGATGAACGGCCGGCAAATCTCGGTCTCGTGCGGCGTCGGCGTGCGGTTGCCCGGCGGCCGCCAGGGAATCACATTGGCGATGTAGGCCGAGGTCCGGTCGAGGCCGATCGCGGCCAGCATCCGGTCGAGCAGCCGGCCCGAGCGGCCGACGAACGGCAATCCCTCGATGTCCTCGTCGCGCCCGGGCGCCTCGCCGACCAGCATCACCGCGGCATTCGGATTGCCGTCGGCGAACACCAGGTTCTTGGCGGTGAATTTGAGGTTGCAACCGTCGAAAGCCGCCATGTGCTGGCGAAGCTCGTCCAAGGTCGCCGCCGTCGTCGCCAGGTGTCGCGCCAATGCCGCCTGCTGCTCGTCGGGCACTGTCGCCGTACCGGACGGCGCGCGCACCGCCGGTGCCGCAGCTTGCCTTTCGCCCATTCCGGCGCGTGACAGGCTTGTCGAGCGTGGCAGCGCTGCGTTTTCACCGCTTGGCGGCGCAACAGTCGCTGGCGCCCGCTCAGGCGGCTTTGACGCAGCCTCGGCAAACCTGTTCAGCGGCTCCTCTTCGAGCGCTTCATCGACGCCGGCGCTGGCGTAGAAGGCCAGCAGCTCGGCAATATCAGGTCGGTTGTCTCGGGAAACGGCAGTCATGCTTCACATTCAGCCGCGCGGCAGGAATTTGCAACATCGCGATTGGCGCGATGCTTCATGATTTCGCCATCCAGGGCCTCCGCGACGCCGCTTCGCTCCTGCTTCGCCCTGGGTGACGAAGTAGTTCAGCTCGACGGTATACGCGGATCCTGCACCAGATAGAACGTCCAGCGGGGTGTGTAGTCGGTGATCAGGTAATCGAATTTTGCTGTCTTCAACGGGTCGATCTTGCCGCTCTTGAACAGCAGCCGGTCATAGGGTTCGAAGTCGCGATCGAAATCGGCAAAGCTGCTCGACCAGATGTTGTCAGGTGTCTTGTTGCGCTGGTCGAACGACAGGCCGTCGCCGAACACGCTCGGCCGGTGGAGTATCTCCTGGAGCTCGAACTGGAATTCGACCCAGGCCTGGCCGCTGTTGTTGAGCACGTCGACGCGCATATACATGAGGCCGTTGGCAAATTGGCCCGCAGTGCCGAAGGGGTGGATCGGCTTTGTCGTGCGGATCGTCAGTGTCACTGGTGTCGCCGAATTTAGCTCTTCGGTGATGACAAGCGGGTCCTCCTTTGTCCCGATGCCCGAGGCGCTGGTGATGCGGAAGCCGCCCAATTCGTCAGAAAAGGAGTAGGCTCCTGCCACCCAGACCCTTTGCGGCTCGGCGCGGGCGGCAACGGATGCCAGCGGAAAAAGGGCCAAAACGAGCGCCTGGCAGACCCGTCCGGGCGACAAAAAAAAGCGCGTCGATGAAAAGCCGGATGGCCCGTATGTGCGCATGGTGCGAAGTATGGCCGATAAGCAAGCCGTCGAACAATTAAAAAACGTCAGGGCAACGGCTCTCTTTGGACTGGCTTGACCCGGTTCGATGTTGGTGGACCCCCAAATCGCGATTTTGTAGTACGATGCGCGGCCTTTTTGACGAAATCGGCATTGTCACGTCAGCGCCGGTTTCGCGTCGCGAATTGATGCGCTATGCAGCGGATAAGCCAGCAAGATGCGCAAATGCGGCAGCCAGTGAGGGGTTGATGAGCGAGATCGAACGCGAAAGCATGGAATTCGACGTGGTGATCGTCGGCGCCGGTCCGGCCGGCCTCGCTGCCGCGATCCGTCTCAAGCAGGTCAATCCCGAGCTTTCCGTCGTCGTCCTGGAAAAGGGCGGCGAAGTCGGCGCCCACATCCTGTCCGGCGCCGTCGTCGATCCGATCGGCATCGACCGGCTGCTGCCGGGCTGGCGTGACGAGGAGGGACATCCGTTCAAGACGCCGGTCACGGCGGACCATTTCCTGGTCCTCGGCCCCGCCGGTTCGTTCCGTCTGCCCAATATCCTGATGCCGCCGCTGATGAACAACCACGGCAACTACATCGTTTCGCTCGGCAATGTCTGCCGCTGGCTGGCGACCAAGGCCGAGGCGCTTGGCGTTGAGATCTATCCGGGCTTTGCCGCCGTGGATTTCATTTACAGTGACCAGGGCGCGGTCACCGGCGTTGTCACCGGCGATATGGGCGTCGAGAAGGATGGCACGCATGGCCCGGGCTTCGCGCCGGGCATGGCGCTGATGGGCAAATATGTGCTGATCGGCGAGGGCGCGCGCGGCTCGCTGTCCAAGCAACTGATCGCCAAATACCATCTTTCCGACGGCCGCGAGCCCGGCAAATACGGCATCGGTCTCAAGGAACTCTGGCAGGTCAAGCCGGAGAACCATCGGCCAGGCCTTGTCCAGCACTCCTTCGGCTGGCCGCTCGACATGAAGACCGGCGGCGGCTCCTTCCTCTACCATCTGGAGGACAACCAGGTGGCGGTCGGCTTCGTCGTCCACCTCAACTACAAGAACCCCTATCTGTCGCCGTTCGACGAGTTCCAGCGCTTCAAGACCCACCCGGCGATCAGGGGCACATTCGAGGGCGGCAAGCGGCTCGGCTATGGCGCCCGTGCCATCACCGAGGGCGGCTGGCAATCGGTGCCGAAACTGTCCTTCCCCGGCGGCGCGCTGATCGGGTGTGCTGCCGGCTTCGTCAACGTGCCGCGCATCAAGGGTTCGCACAATGCCGTGCTCTCCGGAATGCTGGCGGCCGAGCATGTCGCCGAGGCGATCGGCGCCGGCCGCGCCAATGACGAACCGGCTTCCTACGAGGCGGCATGGCGGGCGACCGACATCGGCAAGGATTTGAAGAAGGTGCGCAACGTCAAGCCATTGTGGTCGCGCTTCGGCACCGCCATCGGCGTCGGCATCGGCGGCCTCGACATGTGGCTGAATTCGCTGTTCGGGTTCTCGCCTTTCGGCACGCTGAAGCACGGCAAGGCCGATTATGCGACGCTGGAGCCGGCCGCCAGGCATAAGAAGATCGCCTATCCGAAGCCGGACGGCGTGCTCACCTTCGACCGCCTGTCCTCGGTGTTCCTCTCCAACACCAACCACGAGGAAAACGAGCCTGTCCACCTGCTGGTCGCGGATATGGATCTGCAGCAGCGTTCCGAGCACGATGTCTATGCCGGGCCCTCGACACGCTACTGCCCGGCCGGCGTCTACGAATGGGTCGACAAGGATGGCAACGTCGCCGCCGATCCCGCAGCGAAGGACGTGCGCTTTGTCATCAACGCGCAGAACTGCGTCCACTGCAAGACCTGCGACATCAAGGACCCGAACCGAAACATAACCTGGGTGCCGCCACAAGGTGGCGAGGGACCAGTCTATCAAAACATGTAGTCTACCAGAGCATGTAGCCCAGCAAGCCAGATCGGCCCGGCGGCCGTCTCGACGTTGACCAAAATGAAAGCGCGTGAAGGCCTATTATATGTGCGGCGTCTAAAAGAAGTTGAAGCGGGGCGGCGCTTGTGGTTCCATTCTGACCCGGGAGATGACCATGCGCCTGGCGGTTCTGACGTGCCTTGTGGCGATTGGCGGCTTGTGCGGCTTCGCACCGTCGGCATTGGCCGACACGAAGGTGCTGGTCAAGACCCGGACCTACGACATCACTGGAACCACGGGCGCCGCCCTGATCGAGGCCATGGACCGCAACGGTCCGAAGCGGCACGGCTTCATGACGCACGCCATCGCGCTGGCCGCCTATACCGTAGATTGGGACCTTGAGGTCACAAGGGAGGGTGGTGTCTGCCGTCTGCGCCAGGCCGATGGCACGCTCGATCTCACCTACACCTTGCCGCGTTTGGCCTCAGCCGCGACACCGGCGCTGCAAAAGCGCTGGAAGCGGTTTTTCGCGGGCGTTCGTGCTCACGAGCATAACCACGGCCGCATCGCCAGGACAATGATGCGGGCGACCGAAAGATCGATCACTGGACTGGAGTTCGCCGACAACTTGTTTTGCAGCAAGACGCACCGCGAGGCGAGGCGCCGGATCAAGGCCGTCTATGCCGAATACGAGGCGAAACAGAACGCCTTCGACGCGCGCGAGCATCGCGACGGCGGCCATGTCGAGCACCTCATCAGGGCGCTGTTGCGCAAGCAGTAACTCAGCCTCGGGTCCTGCCGTTCTGTCGCACGGATGCCGTCGCGGTTTCGTGTTCGTCGACCGGCTTCTTCTGTTCCGGCCTGAGCGAGAACTCCACCATCAGCGGAAGATGGTCGGAGCCGGTGTTTTCCAGCCTCGACACCGAATGGATGAGAACCGCGCCCTTGCTGAAAACAAGGTCGATCGGCAGTCCGGCGAAGCGCAGGAATTCCGGTAGCTTGATAGGGAGCCAGGTCGGTCCCGGCGAAGGCGCCACGGTCAGCTTGCCAAGACCTGCGACGCGCCGGACAGCGGCGCTCCACGGCACTGCATTGCAGTCGCATGCCATGATCGATGTCTCGCCGAGCGAGGCGAACTCCCCCGACAATCCGCCGATCTGCCGTGACTGGTGGCGCGGCCATGGCCAGGTGAGGTGCATGGCGGCGACGTCGACGTCGGTTCCGCCGAAATCGACCGTCGCGATGGCCATCGCGCCGCGGCCATCGCAGCGCGGTTGTCTGCCGGCGGCAAACGGCCGTCTGGACAGCAGCGCAACGCCGAACACGCCATTGGGGTAGGGGCAGAGGATCCGATGGGGGTAGCTGCTGGTGAGAAGGCCAAGCTTCGCCTTCCACATGTCGGACACCTCGTCGAGGGTGATCACATCAGGCTGGGTCCGGCCGATCAGCGACAGTACTTTTTCAGGCGTCGGATTGTTGAACCGCAGGTTCATCTGCAGCAGGCGGTAGACCGCCTGGTCACCGGGATGGACCGCGTGGTCGCCAGGGTAAACGGGCTGGTCGCCGGCCTCGGCTTCGTCGGCTGCCTGGACCGGCCACAGGCGGGGCACCGACAGGGCGTTCGAGGTGGTGGCAAACGCAGCCACCGCAAAGAGCAGCGCTGTGGCCGCCTGCAGGCGAAACGAGGTCGCCAGCAGCGGCAGCGCGCAAAGCGCCATCAGCACGGCAAGATGAACGCGGAAATGAGCGAAGGAATCGAAGGCCGGATGCAGCGTTCCGAAAAACCCGGCCACCAGCGCGACCGAGAAGACGAGCATAGCTACGAATGCTGCCGACGCCATCATGTTTCGAACGGGTGCCATCTACTTTGCTTATCGGCAGAAATGCGGCCCAAAGCAAGACTACGAAATGCCCTGCCGCGCTGTTACCAAGGTCGCAGGCCGAGCGGTGCTACTGGAACGCCGTCTCCGAAAAGCTTCTGAGCTTGCGCGAATGCAACCGTTCCATCGGCATCTCGGCCAGCTTTTCCATCGCCCTGATGCCGATGGTCAAATGCTGTGCCACCTGCCGCTTGTAGAACTCGGTCGCCATGCCGGGCAGCTTCAATTCGCCATGCAGGGGTTTGTCGGAGACGCAAAGCAGCGTACCGTAGGGTACGCGGAAGCGGAAGCCATTGGCGGCGATCGTCGCCGACTCCATATCGAGCGCGATCGCCCGTGACTGCGACAGCCGCTGCACCGGCCCACGCTGGTCGCGCAACTCCCAGTTGCGGTTGTCGATGGTAGCGACTGTGCCGGTGCGCATGATACGCTTGAGGTCGTAGCCGGAAAGGCCGGTGACTTCGGCGACCGCCTCCTGCAGCGCCACCTGGATTTCGGCCAGCGGCGGGATCGGCACCCAGACCGGAAGGTCATCGTCCAGAACATGGTCTTCCCGCACATAGGCATGCGCCAGCACATAGTCGCCCAGCGCCTGGGTGTTGCGCAGGCCGGCGCAATGGCCGAGCATCACCCAGGCATGCGGCCTGAGCACCGCTATGTGGTCGGTGATCGTCTTGGCGTTTGAGGGGCCGACGCCGATATTGACCATGGTGATGCCGCCATGGTTCGGCTTCTTCAGATGATAGGCCGGCATCTGCGGCAGGCGTGGCGGCGCCACGCCAGCGCCAGCCGCGCTTTGTCCAGCCTTGGTGACGACGTTTCCCGGCTCGACGAATTCGACGTATCGGCCGCCGCCTTTCGCCATCAGCTCGTGCGCACGGGCGACGAATTCGTCGATGTAGAACTGGTAATTGGTGAACAGCACGAAATTCTGGAAATGCTGGGGACTGGTCGCCGTGTAGTGCGACATCCGGTGCAGCGAGTAGTCGATGCGTTGCGCCGTGAACGCCGCCAATGGCCTGGCTTCGCCTAACGCAACTTCGAACGTGCCGTTGGCGATCTGGTCGTCGGTGCCGTCGAGATCCGGCACGTCGAACAGGTCACGGATCGGCCGCCTGATGCGCTCGGCTGCCGCGCCGTCGACATGCGAGCCTTCCAGGAACGCGAAATGCAGCGGGATGGGCGTCGTCGATTCCGAAACCGTGACCGGAACGCCGTGATTGCGCATGATCAGGCGAAGCTGTTCGATGAGATAGCGTTCGAAAAGGGCGGGCTGGGTTATGGTGGTCGAGAAATGCCCGGGCGTCGGCATATGGCCGTAAGCCTGCCGCGAGTCGATCTGGGTGAACGAAGTCGTGGTGACACCGACCTCCGGATAAAACGCCCGGTAGCGCTTGTTGTTGTCGCCGCCTGCGGCGAGCGCCGTAAACGAATCGCGCAGGAATTTGGTGTTGCGGTCGTAGAGGGCCTGCAAGGCCGCGACGGCCTTTGCTGCATCATTGAAGATCTGCCGGCCAAACGGTTCCGGCATCACGACTGAGTCTATGGCTTGGGGATAGATTCGCTTTTCCATGACCCAATATAGAGGCTTGGCCATGCGGTTGGGAGGGGCCGAAGGGTCGTTTTTTATTTTGAATGGTTTCGATGAAGGCCGATTGGCCTAGCCACGCCGCAGGCTGACCAACAGCACAAAGCCGACGCCGGTCTTCTTCAGCGCCGGCGCTTCGATAGTCGAGACGGCATCGGCGCGCATCGTCGGCACGGCCAGAACCGGGGCCGCCAGAACCGTCAGGATGAGCGCCGCCCGTGGCAGGACCCGAAGGGTTTTCAGGACGTTGGCGACGATGCGGTTCATGGCTTTGCTTTTCTCCTCTCGAAGTCTTTGTCGGTTCAGGGGCGAAAATGGTTCACGCAACCGAACCGGCAGGAATTGGCCTGGTCCCAGGAGCGGGCCGGGCGGCCGGCCTCTGCAACGAGGATGGCGAACGCCATGCCGAACAGGCTCATCAGCAGGCAGACGATGGTGAAGCGGCGGGCGAACATGGCGTGTGTCTCCTTCAACACGCGTGAGAATGCCCTGATGCAACTGAACCGGTTCTGATGCCGGCGTTCATCTGCGGTTCAAATTTAGACGGAGTGCCGGCTGCCGACCGTCCACCGCGCCGTCATCGGCCACGAGCGTCGCCGCAGCTTGCTGCCGGCCCGCAATTCTGGCTGCCCCAAAATCTTGCCGACCCAAAACTCGCTAGCAGGGGACGAAAGATGCGCAAAAATTGGCTGTCAGGGCGCAGAAGGCGCAGCCCGCGCGATCGATCGGTGTTCGCAAACACAGAGGCGCGAACAAAAAAGGGGCCTTCGCGGCCCCGTTTTCGTTTTGCGGCAGGCGAAACGATCAGAGCTTGTGCCAAGTCTGGCCCCTGCAGATCAGCCCGCCGAGCACGCAGCCGCTCATCTTGAGCGAAGCGCCTGAGACCGAGGCCTTGCCAGAATAGGTCTTGTCGGTCTCCGGGTCGGTTATCGTCCCCGTATATTTGTTGGCGCCGGACACCTTGAACGAACCGATGCGCTTGCCGGCAAACTTGCCAGATTTGAGCGTGATGGAAAATGCGTCGCCACCGCCCGCGATGGCGGCGGTCGAACCGGCTTGCGTTTTCCAGTTGCCTTCGATCGGGTCGGCCCAGGCGGTGCCGGCCATGATCAATGTGGCCGCAAGGGCCATGCTGATTTTGCGAAACATGTTTCTCCACCGTGTGGGACATCCGGCCGGGTGTTGCGCCCCGCCAGTCTGCCTCTTACGCAAACGTAAGCTAGTCCACCTCCCGACAAAACGAAAGCGGTGCCGCTGCGGAAGACTTCGGGATTTTTTCCGGCCGCCCGAAGCGGTCTGGCCGGCGAGAAATGAAACACCGGGCATGCTGGCTTTGTCTCCCGTGGTTAGCGGAGTCTTGATTTGCGCCTCGCAAATTTTCATCAATTTTAGCCCAAACCGGCGCAATTGCTGGCTTTGCATCGTTAATGAACTTCGGCGTTTACCTCTTGTTTTAGCTTTGTTTTCCTCAAATTAAGCACGCCGTTTAACGACGGATTCAAGCCTTCGGTTCATTCTCGAAAGCATCGAAAGAGCAGCCGGCCCAAGGGTTTCCAAGGGACAAACGAGGCAGCTCTCGGGAGCCTGACAGGGGCTAGAACAGGGGATTGAAATGGCACGTTTTGAAATGCCTGAAGCCGGCTTCGGCGCCATGGGGGCAACTGCCCAGGCCGACATTCTTTTCGAACTGGGCATGATGTATGCGACCGGCCGCGATTGCGAGACCGATGTCGTCGCCGCCCACAAATGGTTCAACATCGCTGCGATCAAGGGCTCTGTCCGGGCAGCGGAACTGCGCTCGGAACTGTCGGCCGCCATGTCGAAGGTCGAGATCGCCAGGGCGCTGCGCGAAGCCCGCGAATGGATGACGATGCACTAAGTCTAGCCTGAGCTCATCAGGGCCCGGAGTTCATCAGACACTGAGATCACCGACAGGGACGCTTCAAGGCCGCGCAAGACGGCCGGACCGGCAAGAACAAGGCCGCGCAAACGGCCGGACCAACAATGACAAGAACGCTGCAGGCCGGATACGGCCCAGCTGCGCGACGGACAGGGAAGGCGAGCGGTTTCGGGGCGCGCATGGGAGCGTTCGGGATTGTTCGATCGACGAAAGCCGCGACCGGCCGGGACAAGGCCGGCGCGGCTTTTCGCGTTTCGGACCATGATCCCAAAAAGTGGAAACCGGTTTTTGGAAAAAGATCATGGTCAAACAGAAAGGCGGCAGGCCCAATCGAGTGCCGCCGATGCGCCAAGACAGGCTTGGCGAAGGGTGAAATTCTCCCACCTATTCTGGAAGAGGCGCGGCCGGGGCGGCCGTGCGCGAGTGGAGGAGTTGTATCGCCATGAAAAAGTTGGTTATTTTGAGCGCGGCCATAGTCGGCCTGGTGATGAGTGCGCCGGTTGCCTTCGCCGAAGACATCACCTTTTCGGTGGTCGGACCGATGACCGGACAGCTTGCCACCATCGGCGACCAGTTCAAGCAGGGCGCGCAAGCCGCCGCCGACGCGATCAACGCCGCTGGCGGCGTCGACGGCCGCCAGATCAAGCTCGACGTCCAGGATGACCAGTGCGATCCGAAGCAGGCGGTTTCGGTCGCCAACCGCATCGTCGCCAACGGCGTCAAGTTCATCGATGGCCATGCCTGCTCGGGCTCGAGCATCCCGGCCTCGGCCGTCTATGCCGAAGCCGGTGCGCTTATGATGAGTCCGGCTTCGTCGAACCCGGAGCTGACGGACGCGGCGGCGAAAGCCGGCTGGCCGACGATCATGCGCCTTTATACGCGTGACGATGCCCAGGGCGCCTTCATCGGTCCATGGATCGCCAAGAAATACGCCGGCAAGAACGTCGTCATCATGCATGACAAGAGCGCCTATGGGCAGGGCGTGGCCGATGCCGTCAAGGCGACGATGAACCAGAACGGCCTCAACGAGATCCTCTACGAAGGCATCAACGCCGGCGAAAAGGACTACTCGGCGCTTGTCACCAAGCTCAAGGAACTGAAGGCTGATGTGGTCTATTTCGGCGGCTACCACCCCGAGGCCGGCCTCATCTTGCGACAGTCGGCGGAACAGAACCTCAAGTTTCAGCTGATCATGCCGGACTCGATCGCCACGCCGGAATTCTGGCAGGTTGCCGGCCCGGCCGGCGAAGGCACCATGTTCGTCTTCCCGTCGGATCCGCAGGCGAAGCCCGAAGCCAAGGAAGCCATCGAAAAGATCAAGGCGGGCGGCTTCGCGCCCGAGGGCTTTACGCTGTTCTCCTATGCCGTGATCCAGGCCTTTGCCGAGGGTATCAAGCGCGCCGGCAGCGACGACCCGGCCAAGGTTGCCGAAGCGCTGAAGAATGGCCAGCCGATCAGCACCGTCGTCGGCCCTGTCACTTTCGATGAAAAGGGCGACCTCAAGAACGTCAGCTACGACATCAACCAGTGGCACGACGGCAAATACGCGCCGATCCAGCCGTAATCGCCGGCATCGCCTGGCGACAATCGGAGATGGCCGGGTCAACCCCGGCCATTTCATTCTGGGAGTGCGTCTGTGGCGCGTGTCTTCGACGTCGCCTCTTGGATGAACAGCGTCAGCCGTGGGCTTCCTCGGCAAAACGCACCAGCACCGTCCCGTCGGTGACCTGCGCGCCCTCTGTTGCGATCTCGGCGATCGTCCCGTCATGCGTGGCGGAGATCGTGTGCTCCATCTTCATCGCTTCCAGGATCAGCAGCGGCTGGCCCTTGATGACGGCTTCGCCTTTTGCCGCGCGCACCAGCTTGACCAGGCCCGGCATCGGCGCGCGCAGGCTGTCGGCACCGGCGGCGATTTCGTCGGCTCTTGCCAACGGGTCCGGCACCGCGAAGCTGTAGCCGACGGCACCCGAAAAGACAGTGACATGATCTGGCCAGCGGGCGAGGCGAGGGGCGGCGCGAAGATCAAGCGCGCTGTCATAAGGTGCGTCCAGTGCCACCTGGAAGCGCCCGTCCGGCCGCATCGACACAAGCGCGAGGATATCGTCCTCTCCGTAGCGAAGCCGCGTGCGCCGCGCGATCGCGTGGAAATGCGCATAGCCGGCAAGCGACGACCACGGGTCGCGGGTCGGCGTCTGAGCCCCGGCGCCGGACACCGCAAGTGCGGCCGCGGCGACGATCTCGCTGCTCGGCGGCGGCACTGCGGTCAGCGCTTGCTGGTGCCTGCCGATCAGCCCGGTGTCGACGTCACCTGCCGAAAAATCCGCGTCAGCGGCAAGAGCCGCGAGAAAGGCGGTGTTGACGGTCGAGCCGGCGATCTCGGTCTGCGAAAGGGCTATGCCCAGTGCTTCGAGCGCCGCCTGCCTGTTCTTGCCATGGACGACGAGCTTGGCGATCATCGGGTCGTAGAACGGCGAGATGGCGTCGCCGGCTCGCACGCCGGTCTCGACCCGCATGCTGGCGCCCTCGGGCGCTGTATCCGGAAATTTCAGGTGATGCAGCGTGCCCGTCGCCGGCAAAAAGCCCTTTGCAGCGTCCTCGGCATAGATGCGCGCCTCGAAGGCGTGTCCGGAGAGCGTGATCTCGCTCTGCGTCTTCGGCAGCTTTTCGCCGGAGGCCACCCGCAACTGCCATTCGACCAGGTCGGTGCCGGTGACCATTTCGGTGACGGGGTGCTCGACCTGCAGGCGGGTGTTCATTTCCATGAACCAGAAGCGGTCGGCCTTCAGCCCTTGCGAAGCGTCGACGATGAACTCGATCGTGCCGGCGCCGGAATAGTCGATTGCCTTGGCGGCCTTAACTGCCGCCTCCGTCATCGCCTTGCGCAATGCCGGCGTCATCCCGGGGGCGGGGGCTTCCTCGATCACCTTCTGATGGCGGCGCTGCGCCGAGCAGTCGCGCTCGTAGAGATGCACGACATTGCCGAAGATATCGCCGAATACCTGAACCTCGATGTGGCGCGGCTTGTCGATATATTTCTCGACCAGCACGCGGTCGTCGCCGAAAGCGGCCTTGGCCTCGCGCCGCGCACCCGACAGCGCCTCGGAAAAGTCGTCGGGATGTTCGACGCGCCGCATGCCCTTGCCGCCGCCACCGGCGCGCGCCTTGATCAGCACGGGATAGCCGATCTCGCGTGCCTTGGAGGCGAGCAGCACGATCTCCTGCGCCTCGCCGTGATAGCCCGGCACAACCGGCACGCCGGCCTTCTCCATCAGCCGCTTGGCCGCGTCCTTCAGCCCCATGGCGCGGATCGAGGCGGCCGACGGGCCGATGAAGACGAGCCCGGCCGCTGTCACCTGATCGACGAAGTCAGGGTTTTCCGACAGAAAACCGTAGCCGGGATGGATGGCTTGGGCGCCGGTGGCCAAAGCCGCCGCGACAATCTTGTCGCCGCGCAGATAACTTTCGCCGACCGGCGAGGGCCCGATATGCACCGCCTCGTCGGCCATCTCGACATGCAAGGCGACGGCGTCGGCGTCGGAATAGACGGCGACCGTGCGCACGCCCATCCTGCGCGCGGTGCGGATCACCCGGCAAGCGATCTCGCCGCGGTTGGCGATCAGGATTTTGGCGAACATGGGACCTCCCGGATTTTCCGCGGGCGGTGCCAGTCAGCAAGGCGACTGACTATTTGGAAAGCGCGATCTGACAGCCGCCGCTCGCAAGCCTGACTTTCCACTTTTTCAAGCCAGATTGACAGTTCCGCAGCGCCAAATCTTCCGCCGCCTTTTGCGACGGTGCGTTCAGCCGCGCGCCGCAAATGATGGAGATGTCGACGACGCGCGAATAAAAGGTCGTTGCATAGGCTGAATGACCGCTGGCCGCCACATAGGCGTTGTACGTCTTGGTACACGGATCCTTCGGGTTTCCAGCCAAAGTCGGGTAGAAACGGATGTCGCCTTTGTTGCCCGCCAGTGATTCCGCAGCGCTGCTGCCTGGAGCAGCTAATATAAGAAGCCCTGCAAGTATCGATACAGTAGTTTTCTGAGAAAGTCGCAGTCTCATCTTCGCCCCATCCCCATGGAAATTGCAAATCAGCAATAGCCGCAATTTTTCCGTCTGGCCAGTTCGATGTTTGAAAATGAGTCTGAAGGGTGTGGATGGGATTTCTCATCGGGACAGGTCACGCTCCCGCCAGGCGCAGCAACGCCTGCTGGTATAGTTCCGCCGTCTGTTGGTCGAAGCAGCAGAAGATGACGGTTTCCGGAACCGCGTCGTGGCTGATGAAGGCGCTCACGGTGCCAACGGCGATCTGCGTCGCCTGGTCCTTTGGATACCGGTATACACCGGTCGAGATCGCCGGAAATGCCACCGTCCTGCAATCCTTGGCGGCGGCGAGTTCGAGCGACCGGCGATAGCAGGAGGCCAACAATTCGGCTTCGCCCTTGCCGCCGCCTTGCCAAACCGGTCCGACCGTGTGGATGACATAGCGTGCCGGCAGCCTATAGCCTTTGGTGAGTTTTGCGTCACCGACCTTGCAGCCATTCAGCGTCCGGCATTCGGCCAGAAGCTCGGGACCGGCCGCCCGGTGGATGGCGCCGTCGACGCCACCGCCACCCAGAAGTGAGGTGTTGGCGGCATTGACGATGGCATCGGCCGCCAGCTTGGTGATGTCGCCGACATGAACGCGAATCCTCGGGTCGATCTCGTTCATCGTCACATCCTGAACACGCCGAAGCTTGTCTCCTCGATCTCGGCGTTCAGCGCGGCTGACAGGCTGAGCGCCAGCACCTCGCGCGTCTTGCCCGGATCGATGATGCCGTCGTCCCAGAGCCGGGCGGAGGAATACAGCGGGTGGCCTTCATGCTCGTATTTCATCAGGATCGGCTTCTTGAATTTTGCCTCCTCCTCCGCGCTCCATTGCCCGCCCTTGCGCTCGATCCCCTCGCGCTTGACGACGGCCAGCACGGTGGCCGCCTGCTCGCCGCCCATCACCGAAATGCGGGCATTCGGCCACATCCACAGGAAGCGTGGCGAATAGGCGCGTCCGCACATGCCGTAGTTGCCGGCGCCGAACGAGCCGCCGATGATCATGGTGACCTTCGGCACGCGTGCCGTGGCGACTGCCATCACCAGCTTGGCGCCGTCCTTGGCGATGCCGCCGGCCTCGTATTTTCGTCCGACCATGAAGCCGGTGATGTTCTGCAGGAAGATCAGCGGGATCTTGCGCTGGCAGCACAGCTCGATGAAATGCGCGCCCTTCAGCGCGCTTTCGGAAAACAGCACGCCGTTGTTGGCGATGATGCCGACCGGCATGCCGTTGAGATGGGCAAAGCCGGTGACCAGCGTGGTGCCATAGTTCTGCTTGAACTCGTCGAATTCGGAGCCGTCGACGATGCGGGCGATCACTTCACGCACGTCATAGGGCTGGCGCAGATCGGTCGGTACGATGCCGTAGAGCTCATCCGCCGCATGAAGCGGCGGAATCGGATCGCGAAGTGCCAGTCCGATCTCCTTCTTTCGATTCAGGTTCTTGACGATGCGGCGGGCGATCGCCAGCGCATGCTCGTCGTCCAGCGCAAAATGATCGGCAACGCCGGAAAGCCGCGTGTGGACCTCGGCGCCGCCCAGTTCCTCCGCGCTGACGTCCTCGCCGGTGGCGGCCTTCACCAGCGGCGGACCGCCGAGGAAGATGGTCGCCTGGTTGCGTACCATGATCGTCTCGTCCGACATCGCCGGCACATAGGCGCCGCCCGCGGTGCACGAACCCATGACGCAGGCGATCTGCGGAATGCCAGCAGCCGACATGTTGGCCTGGTTGTAGAAGATGCGGCCGAAATGGTCGCGGTCGGGAAACACCTCGTCCTGGTTGGGCAGGTTGGCGCCGCCGCTGTCGACCAGATAGACGCAAGGCAATTTGTTCTGCAGCGCGATCTCCTGGGCGCGCAGATGCTTCTTCACCGTCAGCGGATAATAGGTGCCGCCCTTCACCGTGGCGTCGTTGACCACGACCATGACTTCGATGCCTTCGACGCGGCCGATGCCGGTAATGATGCCAGCCGATGCGATGTCTTCGCCATACATCGACCACGCGGCGAACTGGCCGATTTCAAGGAATGGCGAGCCGGTGTCGAGCAATTGGGCGAGGCGCTCGCGCGGCAAAAGCTTGCCGCGGCTCTGGTGGCGCTCACGCGCTTCATCCGAGCCGCCACGCTCGACGGTTGCCGCCTTTTGCGAAATGTCGGCGACCAGCGCCCGCATGCGCTCGGCATTGGCGCGGAAGGTGTCGGAGGCTGGCGAGATCTGGGAAGTAAGAGCGGGCATTGACGGACCTCAGATGATATCATATTTTAGTATCAATTGCGCTCTCGCCCTGACCCAAGTGGAGTCGGCCGTTAAGGTATTCGATTTGGGAGGGGCGAAGGTCATGAAGGCCGCACATCGGCAGACGCTGGACAGAATATTTGCGAATCCGGTCAGCACGTCGATCAAAGGCGGGATGTCGAGGCATTGCTGGTGGCAATCGGTGCGCAAGTTTCGGAAGGGCGAGGCTCGCGGGTGCGTTTCCACGCTGAATGGGGTAACTCTTCGCCTGCATCGGCCGCATCCGTCGCCAGATACAAAGTCATACGTGATCCGAGAGATCAGGACGTTTCTCATCGATTCAGGTGTCGAGTTATGAAGCCTTACAAGGGATATCTGGGGACGATCGAGTTCGATGAGACCGACCTGGTGTTTCACGGTCGTATCATGGGCATTCGCGACATCTTCACATATGAAACCGCTTCGGCAGAAGAATTGCTGAAAGCCTTCCACGAATGTGTCGACGACTATCTTGAATTTTGTGCCGAGCAGAACAAGGAGCCGGAAAAGCCATTTTCGGGCAAACTTGCTCTGCGCACCACGCCGGAAGTCCACCATCTTGTCAGCCGGGCGGCAGCCAGCGACGGCAAATCGATCAATCAATGGGTGTCGGACACGCTGGCCGAAGTCGCTCGCAAACGTGTCGCCGAGGGTTCGACAAAGGTCCGAACCCGCGCGCATTAGCTCTCCTCTGACATGATTTTCGTGCACGATCCACCAGGCCATTGGCGTTACCGGATCAGTTCGATCTTGCAGCCGATATCCAGGTCGCCCCAGTCACGGTCGGCGGTGACGGCTATGGCGTTCTCGCGAATTGCCAGCGCCAGGCAGGCCCGATCGCCCAGCGACAAGCCGCGATGCCGCGTCAGCTCGCGAAGCTGACCGGCGGCGATGCCCATCATCTCGTCGAAAACAGCGACCGGCATGCCGAGGCTGGCGAGGTCGTCCGCGGCCTCTTCCATGCTGCGTCCCTTGTCGATCAGCTTGGCGATAATTTCGGCCGCATTGACGGAGCTGCATTGCGCATCCGGCGCGAAGCCCAAGGCGATATCGGTGCCTTTCTCGTTGAGCAGAATCGCAAGCGCCGCCGAACTGTCCATGACGTAAGCTTTCACTTCGCTCCCTTCCTCGCCGTTCCTTCGGCATGAAGCCGGTCCAAACGTCTATCGCTTCGACGCTGTTCTTCCCGCCGCTCCTTCAGAAATTCGTCGACGACACTTTCGCCGGGCTTTTTCAAAGCCGACAATTCGGCCTGGACGCGCCGCAGGTTCTGAAGCCACGACCTTACCCGCAACTCGCCGTTCTCGACATGAAGGATCAAGTCCTCACCAGGCTTCACGCCCATTTCCTCGCGCATCGCAGCCGGGATAACGAAACGTCCGCCCTCGCCAAGCCTGACGCGCTCGCGTTTCGCTGGCACCCGGAGCGGAGTTTTTTGAGCGCCGGCCTCGAATTGTGTTGGCGGATTTTCGTCAAACCCAGCCTTCCCCGTCCCGTTCGTCATATTCTGCCTCGTTCCAGAAATGTGACATATTCCTAAATCATGGCATAGTGTGCCATTTCTGGCAAATATTTCAGAATACTTGACTAGACTCCTTCCGCCATGATTTCCCGCCCGATCAGCCAGCGGCGGATCTCGCTGGTGCCGGCGCCGATCTCGTAGAGCTTGGCGTCGCGCAAAAGCCGGCCGGTCGGATAGTCGTTGATGTAGCCATTGCCGCCCAGCAGCTGGATGGCGTCGAGCGCCATCTGCGTCGCCTTCTCGGCAGCGAACAACACGCAAGCTGCGGCGTCCTTGCGGCTCGTCTGGCCGCGGTCGCAGGCAGCGGCGACGGCATAGACATAGGCGCGCGCGGCGTTCATCGTCGTATACATGTCGGCGAGCTTGCCCTGCACCAGCTGGAACTCGCCGATCGGCTGACCGAACTGCTTGCGTTCGTGCACATAGGGGACCGCCACATCGAGGCACGCCGCCATCAGCCCGAGCGGGCCGCCGGCGAGCACCGTACGCTCGTAGTCGAGACCCGACATCAGCACCTCGACGCCGCGCCCTTCCTCGTGCAGCACATTGTCGAACGGCACTTCGACATCGGAAAAAACCAGTTCTCCGGTGTTGGAGCCGCGCATGCCGAGCTTGTCGAGCTTTTGCGCGACGGAGAAGCCGGCCATCGATTTTTCGACGATGAAGGCGGTGATGCCGCGCGACTGGAGCTCCGGATCGGTCTTGGCATAGACCACCAGCGTCTCGGCGTCCGGGCCGTTGGTGATCCACATCTTGGTGCCGTTGAGCACATAGAGGTCGTTGCGTTTTTCCGCGCGCAGTTTGAGCGATACGACATCGGAGCCGGCGCCGGATTCCGACATTGCCAGCGCGCCGACCTTTTCGCCGGTGCACAGCGCAGGCAGATATTTCTCCTTCTGCGCCGGCGTTGCCCAGCGATTGATCTGGTTGACGCAGAGATTGGAATGGGCGCCGTAGGAGAGGCCGACCGATGCCGAGGCGCGCGAAATCTCCTCCATCGCGACGACATGGGCGAGATAGCCCATGCCGGTGCCGCCGAAATCCGGATCGGCGGTGATGCCGAGCAGGCCGAGCCCACCGAGCTCGGCCCACAGATGCGCCGGAAATTCATTCGAGCGGTCGATCTCGGCGGCGATCGGGGCGATCTTGTCCTGGGCGAAGCGCCGCACCAGGTCGCGCAGCGCCTCGATGTCTTCGTCAAGCCCGAAGTTGAGTGTGTGCGTGTACATGCCGTTCCTCCCGGCGCATGCCCGAAATCGAATCGATTTTCGCGGTGAATCATGCGCAAATAAAAGTGCTACAGTGTCCTTTGCTCGCCGGTGCTGGCCGCTGCTCCAACCAGGCGCATTGTCATTGAAAGATATGTGGCGGTTACTTCAGAGATCGATAGCCGCTCGCCCGGCCGGAACCAGACGATGACGCCGGTCATCATCTGGATCAGCGCCATGGCCGTCAGCCCGGTGTCTTCGACGTCGAAGACGCCGGCCTCTGCGCCGTCGCGCAAGATGACGCGCAGCTCCTTTTCATAGGCGGTGCGCATACGCAGGATCTGCGTCAGGCGGTCATGCGACAGGCTGCGCAATTCCATGTTCGAGACATGGGTGGAATGGCGGCGTTCGATGTGGAAGGCGATGTGGTTTTCGACATAGGCGGCGAGCCGGGTCGCCGGATCGGCCGCGGCCGGGCGCGCCGCGTCCCACGCCTCGATCAGTCCTTCCATGTGCTCGCGCATCAGCGTGAACAAAAGGTCTTGCTTGGTCGGAAAATAGCGGTAGAGCGCCGCCGCCTGGACGCCGACCTCGGCGGCCAGCTGGCGCATCGACATCGCCTCATAGCCGAGACGCGCGATCAGGCTGACCGCCGCCTCGCGGACCGCTGCTTCGGTCTTTTCGCCGTCGGAACCGGTCGTGCGCGCCATGGAAGCCTCGTTGAGAGGTGTAAGAATAAAACGAACGTTCAATTAATTCAAGAAGTAGTCGTATTTCCGAAACGATGGCGTTCCTTCGCGCCCCCTCTGTCCTGCCGGACATCTCCCCCACGAGGGGGGAGATCGGCAGTTCCAATGGCCGCGCTTTTCTTCAACGTAAGAGATTGGCGAAAGCTGAAGTGACAGCCAATCTCCCCCCAAGTGGGGGAGATGCCAAGTGGTGGCAAAGAGGGCAGGACATAGGGGGGCGCTGTCCCGCAGGCATCAAAAAGTCCTGCAGGGTCTTGACGAAGGCGTTAGCTCCCCCGTGCCGCCGCCAGCGCGCCGGGCAATTCCTCGGCAAAAATGTCGAGCTCGTGGTCGAGGCCGACGCTGACCCTGATGCAGCGGTCAAGCCCCGGCACCATCGGCTTGCGGATGAAAACATCGCGTGACAGCAGCGCCTGCAGCACCTTCAGCGCGAAGGCGCCGTCGCCGCAGTCCAGGGTGACGAAATTGGTAGCCGAGGGCAGCGGCTTCAGCCCATTGGCCTCGGCGATCCCGGCGATGCGCCGGCGGCCCGAAGCGACCCGCGCCACCACGCTTTTGAGATAGTCCTGATCGGCCAGCGCCTCGACGCCAGCGATCTGCGCCATGCGGCTGACGCCGTAGTGGTTGCGGATCTTCTCGAAATCACGGATCACCTGGGCGTCGGCCACCGCATAGCCGCAGCGTATGCCGGCCAGCCCGTAGGCCTTCGAGAAGGTGCGCATGCGGATGACGTTCGGCCTGGAGATATCGATCGGCGGCAGCGCCGAGGTCGGCCCCAATTCGCTATAGGCCTCGTCGAGCACCAGCATGGTGGTCTCCGGCAGGGCTTCGATGAAGCGGATGAGCTCCGCCGCCTCCCACCAGCTTCCCATCGGATTGTCCGGGTTGGACAGGTAGACCAGCGGCGCTTTGTCCGTGGCGACCGCAGCCAACAGGCCGCCCAGGCTTTCCCGGTCGTTCTCGTAGGGGACCGCGACCAGCCGGCCGCCGACGCCGGCAATATGGAAATTGAAGGTCGGATAGGCGCCGAGCGAGGTGACCACCGCGTCGCCCGGTGCCACATACATGCGCGCCACCAGGCTGAGCAACCCGTCTATGCCTTCGCCGACCACCACGTTTTCGACGCCAACGCCAAGATGCGCGGCAACAGTCACCTTCAAATCGTGATTGTCGGGATCGCAATACATCCACATGTCGCGGGCGATGCCGGCCATGCGGGCTATGACGCGCGGCGAGGGCCCGAAACTGCTCTCATTGGCGCCGATGCGGGCGCGAAACGCGCGACCCCGATCCCGCTCCTGCGCCTCCGGGCCGACAAACGGCACCGTCGAGGGAAGCGCGCTGATGATCGGCGTGAGGGGAGGGTGCTGGCGCATGGCAAAGGCTCGCTCGAAAAGGGCCTTCTTGCTAGCGCGGCACAGGTGGCCGCGCAAGCTCCCGCTTCGGCTGCAACCAGCGTGCTGGATTCCCCCCTCACTTTTTGCTAGCGAGATATTTCTTTTTGCTAGCGAGATATCATGAACAATCGACTCCCGCCTGCCTGGTCAAAGCACATCAAGCCCGGACCCGCGCCGAAAGCGAAGGCGCCGGTAGTGAAGCCTTTGGTGAGCCCGCAGAAAGGTAGCGCCCAATCGCGTGCGCAGGCCGACGACGCATTGCTGAAGCAGGCATATGCCTTTCAGCAGGCCAAGCGGCTCGACGAGGCTCAGGACCTATGCCTTCGGGTTCTGGAGCGCACGCCAAACCATCCGCTCGCCTTGTACATCCTGGGGACCATATATCTGGGCTACGACGATGAGAGGGCCTTGCGATATTTCGCACGGGCGGTCGGCGAGGAACCTAAAAACCCCTACTACCACCTCAGCCTTGGCGAGGCCTATGTGAAGGTCAGCGAGTATGCGCCAGCAATCAGGCATATGCAGTATGCCCTGGAACTGCAGCCCGGCCTTATCGAAGCACTTTGTGCATTGGGGCGCACTTACACGGCGTTTGACAAGCCCGACATGGCTCTACCGCTTTTCGAGAAGGCGCTGAAAATCAACCGCGATCATCCCAAGGTGCGAGCCGGGCTGGCCAGCGCGCTCAGCGGCCTGGGGCGTATGGATGAAGCCGCCGTCTATCTGAAGCAAGCAATCGAACGTCGAATTGGCGTGCCGGCTGCCTACAACGACCTTGTACAGACGCGAAACTTCACCGAGGAGCCAGAGGAGCTCCAATCCATCCTTCGTGAGCTCGGTAATCCGAAACTTGGTGCGGAAGGCGCGCAGCAACTCCATCACGCCGCCGGCAAGGTGCTGAACGACCTCAAGCGTTATGATGAGGCATTCGACCAGTTCAACAAGGCGAAACAGGCCTCCGGCCAAAGGTTCGATATCGATCTGTATCGTCGGTGGATCGATTCGATGATTGAAACCTTCACGCCGGACTTTCTGGCTGCCCGCGCCGGCTATGGAAATCCTTCCGAAGCGCCTGTGTTCGTGCTTGGCATGCCACGCTCGGGGACGACGCTCACGGAGCAGATCTGCGCCAGCCATCCCGACGTTCATGGCGCAGGGGAGCTTAGCAAACTGAGGCGGGTTGCGAATGCGATCGGTCTCAGGACATCATCGGCTGGTGATTTGAGCCAGCCAATGACCTCGATCACAGAAGTCCTGTCCAGAACGCTGGCCGAAGAGCATCTGGCCTATTTGCGGGAGCGGGCGCCTGCCGCACTTCGCGTCGTGGACAAGACCCCGCACAATTTTGAACTGATCGGCCTTATCGGGCTTCTCTTCCCCAACGCGCGCATCATTCATTGCCGCCGTGACGCCATCGACAATTGCGTCTCCTGCTTCGTCCTCAACTTCAGCGAGGCACACAGCTACAACACCGACCTGAAAACACTCGGCCTGTATTATCGCGAATATGACCGCCTGATGCGGCACTGGAACGAGGTCTTTCCAGGCCTTATCTTCGAAAATCGCTACGAAACGCTGGTCGACGACCAGGAAGCCCAGTCACGCCGCCTGATTGATTATCTCGGGCTGCCCTGGGATGACGCCTGCCTGCGCTTTTTCGACAGGGATGGTTCGGTCAACACGCCCAGCCGCTGGCAGGTTCGCCAACCGATCTATAAATCGTCGGTCAAGCGCTGGAAGAATTATGAAAACGAAATTCAGCCGCTGATACAGTCGCTTGGCGATCTTGCTGAGATTTGACTTGGGGATGGCGGTCCGCATTGTGTGGATCGCGAACTGCCAACCTACCTGTCCTGTTCCTTCCAACCGTTCCTGCGGTGCAGAATATTTTGAGACGCTGGAGGGACAGCGCCCCCCTCTGTCCTGCCGGACATCTCCCCCACGAGGGGGGAGATTGGCTGTCATTGCGGCTTTCGCCAATCTCCAACGTTTTTTGAACAGGCGCTGTCAGCGAAGCTGCCGATCTCCCCCCTTGTGGGGGAGATGTCCGGCAGGACAGAGGGGGGCGCGAAGGATCGCTGCCGCCCTAATTTTACGCCCCCGACACCCACGCCGGCACGAAAAAACCCGGCGGTTGCCCGCCGGGTTCGATTTCAGTCAGACGCTGCTGATTAGAACGAGCGCTGGAAGCGGAGCATGCCGCCGAGGCTGTCTTCGTCGTCCGCATTGGTCCAGTTGGAGAAGTCGTCCTGGTCGAACTCGCCGGCGTGCAGGTAGTCGACTTCGGCCGTGATCGTCAGGCCGGGAACGATGTCATAGGCAATGTTGGCGGCGATGCCGAGGTTTTCGCCTTCGTCATACGAGATCTGGGTGTTGAACGAGGTCTTCTCGTTGAAGGTGTAAGTGCCACCGCCCCAGACCGCCCAATTGCCGCTCCACAGCTTGTAGAAGCCGCGGCCGCCGGCGGCGGTGATTACAAAGCCGTCGTCCGTGTAGTTGTCGTCGGTGCCGTAGCCGGCCATGATGAACAGCGACAGGTTCTCCATCGGGGTGACGTCAAGGCGAACCTTGCCGGCCACTTCTTCGTAGTTGGCGTCGTAAGCAAGGACGCCGGTGATGGCGCCCCAGCCCTGCGTCCACTTCACGCCGCCGACGACATGCGGAACATAGCTGTCGATCGTGAACTCGCCATAACCTTGTTCGAGCGAGACCACGGCCGAGAAGCCGTTGCCGGCGTCGAAATAGTACTGAACGACGTTGGTGTCGAAACCGCCGTAGGGAACCAGCGTATCCTGGATGACGTTGCCGGCATAACCGATGAACGTATCGAAGGCCGATTCGTCTTTACCGACGCGCAGACCACCGAGCTGGATCCAGGCGAAGTTCAGCGAAACGCCTTTGTTTTCGGCAGGGTTAGCGTCAATGAGAATCTCTTCTTCCAGCGGACCATCGCCGTCCGGATCGGGGATGACTGTTCTGCTGGCGTATTTGTTCCGGTTGCCGAAGTTGAAGCGGGTCTCGGTGTAGGTCTTCAAGGTGCCGAGTTCGGTTTCCTGGCCGGTCCAGGTCTTCAGCGTGAAGCGGGCCTGCTTGTAGTATGTGTCCTGCGAGTCACCGTCCTCGACGTCGAGATTCTCTGCACCGTCGAACGAGCCGACGTCGCCGATGCCCATGTCGTAGCGGACGTAGCCGCCGATGCGCAGGCAGGTCTCGGTGCCGGGGATGTAGAAGTAGCCAGCGCCATAGACGTCGCAGATGCGGACGTATTCAGCGGGCTCCGGCTCGGCGACGACGACGGCGTCGGCGGCGCGCGCACCGGATACTGCGACCAGAGCCGCAGCGGAGCCGAGAAGAAGGCTCTTGATGTTCATTTTCTGACCTCCAGTCAAAAGTTAAAAAACGGGTCTGGGTATTCTTTGCTGAAGGACAGCGTTCCCTGCCCCATCCCCACTACCGAAAAAGATGCGCACCGCGCCGCTCCTTCGAACTCGACATTACCCATGAGGCGGCGGCGTTCAACAACCATCGCACCGGCGAAAGGTTTGTGCAGGCGCTATCACCCTACCTTGTTGCACAAATGACACGATTTGGCCTCACTCGGAAAGCTCCCGTTAACCATTGAGCTGTCGGAGACCCTTGGGCGAGCCCTTGCAATCCAGCCGAATCCGGCAATTGCCTGCCGCAGATTGCGGCGATGTTTGTGAGTCGTCAGCCAAGGCATTGCCGCAGAATCGCCGCATGGCGAAAGCGCCGTTTCGGCGGGAGCCGGTTTTTTCAACGATAATGGGTCCAGGCTTGTTGATTGTGCCGGCGCTTTTCTTTATCCACCGGCGCAACGGAGAGGTGGCCGAGTGGTCGAAGGCGCTCCCCTGCTAAGGGAGTAGAGGTCAAAAGCTTCTCGTGGGTTCGAATCCCATCCTCTCCGCCATTAGCCTTTGAAAACATTGACTAAATTCCTGTTTTCGTGAGCTTACCAGCCATCCTTCCCGCCAAAACGAATTGCGATTGAACACGTCGAAATGCGACAGGTTGCCGATTGTCGGACAGCGCCGAGGCTGCGGATGCGAAGTTCAATCCAGGCCGGCAGCAGGACATTCATCGCCGTGACGTCCAGCGCTGGCCCCGCGTCCGCCACCAAAAAGAAAAAGCCCTCGACGGCGGGACCGCGAGGGCGTTGTCGTGCTTTCCGACGACCACGGCTTCTATCTGCTCCCCGTATGTCGCCTCAGCCTCTTCCAGCCATCCCTTGATATTCGCCATCATCAATTCCCTCCGCGCACAAGTGCAAGTGCGGCGTCGCCAGATTCGGAAATCTTGTAGGTTGTCGTGTACCGCGCCGTCATGGCTGTAGTTTCACCATTCCGCGTAGCAAGACCGCGCCGCACCAGAGAGTTGAGCGTCTTCATACTCAATTCCAGTTGATATGGTGAGCCTTCGGTCGCCGCCAGCTTTGCCAGCGCGTCTTCTGACGTTTTCGACAGTTTCATTTCGATTTCCCTTTCCATCATCTCTTTCGCCAGCCCCACACCATACGCCCACTAACGGCAGCATCTAGAAGCGCTCAAGCGGCGAGAGCGTAACCCGGCCTCCCATACAACCAATCGAATGCCTTGGTCTTCACCGCGATCCCGGCAGGCGTGTGCGCGTAGATTGCCTGGATGATCGCCGCTATGGCCTCGACTGGCGCGCTTGCCGCCTCGATGCCGGCAAGCTCGTCCTCAAAACCCATGATCTCGGGCATCGCATCGATCTGCTGACGGGAAGCCGCCAACGCCAAATCGAAATGGGCGCCGAGGGCGATAAGCTGTCTGTCGTGTTCCTGCGTCATGTGCCTGCGCTCCTTGTACCGATATCATAACACTGATACGATATTCTCATTAGTCGGTAAGTCAACCGATTTCGTAACAGGGTACCGAAATGATTTCCGTTCAATGCAAGATGGCCAGAGCAGCGCTTGGTCTTGGAGTGCGCGAGCTTGCCAATTTGGCAAAGGTGTCACCCGATACCGTCGCGCGGCTAGAGCGAGGCGAAGCGCTCCGCGATCGCACGATAGACGATATCCGCCTCGCGCTAGAGCAGGCCGGCATCGAGTTCATCGCGGAAAACGGCGGCGGCGCCGGCGTACGGTTCCGCGAAAGACGGTCGGACAAGGAAGCCTGAACATCTTGCGATCAGGCTGCCCTTTCGTCCTCCTCGCGCGCCCTCAGCGTTTCCCGATAGTAAGCTATCATCGCCTGGGCCAGCGGTTGATTTCTCTCCGCTTCCGGCAAGCCCTCCAGGTCGTGCAGCGCTGTCGAAATCTCTGATATTGAAGAGGTCAAATCCGGCCCGTCGAAGCCCGTTGTGTAAGTCGCCATTTTCGCCCTCGAAAAATTGATCAGTCGGAATGCCTAGATTAGTGAGTATTTGGGGACCGTTGCTGCGAAGATCAAATCGATCTCGCCTCAGTCGTCTTGCAATGAACAGCCACTCCCGCCCAAGCCGATGCAGCGAGTTCGGCCATGGTCTTGTCGCCAGTGATTGAAGGCTTTGCCATCGCGTCCAAGGCCAGCAACGCAAGGCGCTCTTGGTAGGTGCGGCTTGGTTCGGATACCGGCCGCTGCTTCCTGATTTCGGCCTCAGCGGCGTCGATGACCGTCTTAGCGGCACGGACCTGACCAATCAGCGTGTCAAGCTCAGCCGCCTTTGTCTGAATGGTCGCAATATTGTTGGCTATTTCTGCCATCGGTTTCCCTTTCTTTCAGGTGTTTCGGCGGGCGCTCAAAAGCCGTCCCCGTGGTTTTCGTAGTCGCAATCAGCCTGTGCGGGCTGCTCGGGCCACGCGATCGGTGACACGTAAGGAGCCGGGCGGCTTCGGCCCCTCCCAATCGGCGGAGACAGCCGGCGAAGGCGCGAGCGCTTTCGGCGCGAACTTCGGCTTTGGCATTGGGGTAGATTCTGGCGCTGGAACCGGCTTGGCGGGAGGCGCAACCGTAGCCGCTTCATCGGCGGCTTGAGCGCGCGACAGGCGCGCAAGCCGGTCGGCAAGGCCGTCCAGACCCTTGATCTCCAGCGTATCGCGGAAAGCGGCGACCGATACGTGCCGCCCAATCGCTTCGAGCCGGCGCACGCGGTCGGAGAGCTTGACCTTCTTCACGGAGCCGATCTGTTTGCGATCCTTGCCGTGCCCATCAAACAGGGCCTCAACTTCCAACGCCAACGGAAGTTACATGAGGCGCCAAGGTCGGCACTTTCCAACGGCGGACCCCAATCCGCCCGGCCGGTGCCCTACAGGCAAAATCGACCCAACGCCCCCCAAGCGGCGCCGGCCACTTTCAGCCCCTTCGTTCGAAAGTTGGCTTCCAATCGCGATTGCGCGCCCGCTGCTGGCCTTCGTAGTCAGGAATGCATGTGAAGAACACCTGCCGGCGGTCACGACCGGCAGCCTTGCAATTTGAGCAGACAAAGAGCCCGACCAGGTCGTCATGCATCGAGCCGTGGTCGCGCCCGAGCCTGTCAATCAGCGCCTGGATGTCGAGCTTCGTCGATTTGCAGCACATCGGGTGCGCACAATTGACATAGATGGTTTCGCGGGCGGCCAGAGTGTCGGCGAGGGTCTTTTGGGGCATGGCGATTCTCCGTTGAAGGGCTCGCCGCAACGGGAGGATTATATTCCTGAATGCTGATCCCTTTGCCACTGGTCGCTAACTCTCATCCCAAAAATCCTGCAGCGAGGCGTGCCTTAGATCTTCCTCGCCCCTGAGGTGCTTCACGCGGGCCTTGATGCCTGGCTTGACCCACTGCGTTGCCGGCCGCTTTGGCATGTCCTTGGGCGGTGGCCCGGCATGTTCCTGGACCCGCTGCCAAAGCCGTTCGCGCATCTCGCGATTGACGCTGACGAAAGCACTGCCGACATATTTCCGGGTGCCTGGGTCAGCCATCAGAGCAAACACCGGCTTGCCCCGCTCGCGCTCGACGCCGAGCAGCTCGAATTCGCTTTCGGTGAAGGATTTGATTTTCAGCCAATTGGTGGTCGGGCCGCTGCGATATTTGCTGTCTCGACGCTTCGATACCATCCCTTCTAGGCCGGCCGCGTCGATCAGATGATAGATCGCGTAGGCTTCGCCTGGCATTGTCTCACTGAACTGGATGCGGCTGTCAGGCCCTATAAGGCCGGCCAGGATTTCCCGCCGATCGTCGCACGGCATTTCGTCTGAATGGCCAACTCCTTGATCACCACAACTGACCAGTATGGAGAAACTGCTAGAAATCGTGCTATCTCCTGCGGTACGGCCTCTACTGAAGGCATAGGGGGGCAAATGGGCGAGGCGTCTTCGATCAGCCCAATCGACCGTCGTTTGGCTGCCATCGTCGTCGCGGACGTGGTCGGTTACTCCCGTATGATGGAGGCAGACGAGTCGGGAACGCTACGTGCTCTCGCTGAAGCCCGTGAGACCGTTGTCGAACCGCTTGTTCGGGAGTGCAGCGGCAGGATCGTCAAGCTCCTTGGCGATGGCCTGCTCATTGAATTTGCAAGCGTCGTGCGAGCGGTCGACTGCTCGATCCGCATTCAGCGGCAGATGAAGGAGGCCAATTCCTCTCTTCCAGACGAGCGAAGGACAGTCTTCCGAATAGGAATAAATCTGGGCGATATTGTCGGTCAGGGCGAGGACATCTTTGGTGATGGCGTCAACATCGCGGCTCGTCTGGAACAGTTAGCAGAGCCCGGCGGCATTTGCCTATCCGGTAAGGTGTTCGACGAGATCCAGGGCAAGATCACCGCGTCGACGAGAGACTTGGGTGCGATCAAGCTCAAGAATATCCAAAATCCCGTCAGGGCATACGCCATCGACGTAGCAGGTCCGGCGGCGCGCCACAATTCTCTAGCCTCGCCGCCGAACACTTCTCGTGAATTTACGACCATCGTCGTTATGCCGTTCGCCAATCTGTCTGGTCGTGACGATCAGAGCTATTTCGCAGACGGAATCACAGAAGACGTCGTAACAGAGCTCAGCAAGCACAGAGACCTGTCGGTCGTCGCCCGCAGCACCGCATTCGCCTATAAGGACCAGCCGGTGAACGCTGCCGAGCTGGGACGGAAGTTCGGTGCCGATGTTGTCGTGACGGGAGGCATCCGACTTGCGGGTCAACATGTTCGCGCGACGGTGCAGCTCGTCGACACCTATACGGGAAACCAAGTCTTCGCAGAGCGTTTCGATCGCCCGGTCGAGGACATCTTCGCAGTCCAGGACGAGATCGTCGAAGCGATCATCGGAAGGTTGTTTTTCAATTTGCAGACAGTCGCGAGCACCGCGCGATCCAGAAATCCGACGACAAGCGTCTCTGCATATACGAGTTGGCTGCGCGCAGGAGATGCTTGGCGAAACGGCGATGAGGCGGCCGCCCGCCAACACATGCATGACGCCGCTGCCATCGATCCGACTTACGCGCCAGCCCTTGCATCGCTATCGCTGATGTACGCCTATTGGCGGTTCAGTGAGCCGGCACGAGAGACGGACCAGGAGCGCAAGCGGCTCTCCATTGATTACGCCCGTCGGGCGCTGAGGAGCGGCAAGTTCGATCCGTTCGTCCTGACGAGCGTGGCTGCATGCTTTTTGTTGGCGGGAGCGATGAAGGACGCATTGCGCTACTCGGAAATTGCTCTTGCTATGAGCCCACGCGATATCAATGTGCAAGTCGCGAGAGGAATGGTTCTCTCATATGCTGGCCGCTACGACGAAGGGCTCTCCCTCGTTCGACGTGCATGCAGCTTTGAGCCATTGTTGCCGCCGACGTTCATCTCCAGCTTGGGGGACTGCTGTTATCTGTCCCGCGAATTCGAATTGGCGCTGGAAGCTTACCGATCGCTCATCGATCCTCCGCCCTTCTTCCGGCTGAACGAGGCGGCGTGCCTCGCACAGCTAGGGAGGATCGAAGAGGCCAAGCAGGCTGCGAGCGAGTTACCCGCCGACTTCGATGCAGCATTGTACGCACGGATAACCGCCGAGATCTGCAGCTTGAAAGAGGATGCCGACCTTTGGACCGAGGGGTTGCGTAACGCTGGAGTTGCCATTTGAGCGGCTGCAAAAATGGCAAAGGCCCCGCTGATCTCCGATCTGCTGAAACGCTGGCTATTGACTGTCGACCTTTAGCTCGAAGCCGTCGTTCGTGTCGGTCTAGCCGAGCGTCTGCAGTGGGTCGATTCTTGCCGTCCACCGGTACCAAGTGTCAGACTTTCACACTAGGGCAGCTTCTGGACTCTGGCCCGGAATGGCGGCATTCTCTCTTCAGGGGGGGAGCGGGCGTGGGCAAAGACCACCGTTATCAAGGCGCCAATCAGGTTGGCCGCTGGCGAAGGCACGCCGGCAGAAGAAGGCCGTTACGGCGGCTGCCGCGACCGCTCTTGGGGCTGATCTTCCTCAGCGTTGGTACGCTTGCCGCCACAATCACCCAATTCGTAATACAGAGCACCGCAAGCCTTCAGAGCAGGATAACAAACTGGACCGAGCCGCTGCCCGGTTCGATGGAAGGCCGCGCCTCCGTGATCGATGGCGACACCGTAGAGATTTCAGGCCAAAGGATTCGATTCAACGGCATCGACGCACCTGAGAGCCGGCAGTATTGCGATGACGCCAAGGGATTCGAATATCCCTGTGGGCGCCGCGCTGCCGACGCGTTGGACACCTTCCTTGCCGCATCACGACCCCTGCACTGTACCTTTGTCGACCGGGATCGTTACGGTCGGCTCGTCGGTGATTGTGAGCGTGCTGACGGTCGCGGCGTCCAGCAGTGGCTTGTAGAGCAAGGTCTGGCACTCGACTGGCCGAAATACAGCAGCGGCATCTATGCGAGCCTGCAGGCAGCGGCAAAGGCGAGCAAGCGCGGCATTTGGGCTGGGTCGTTTCAGGCGCCATGGGAGTGGCGCGCAGAGCATTCGGAAAATCCGCGACCGGCTATCAGCCAGCCACTCGGCATCATCAGCGACCGGCAGCTCGCGCAGGGTTTTGCATGCCAACCCCGGCGAACTTGCTCCCAAATCAGCTCATGTGATGAAGCGAACTGGTATTTGGGCAACTGCTCGTGGGGTGGGAAGCTAGACCGCGACAAAGACGGCATAGCCTGTGAAACCCTTTGCTGAAATGCGCGGCACCTAACGTGTACGCGCCGCTCGCCCGGTTATTCACCCTGTTCCAAGTTGCCCCGTATCTAGCGGTAAATTTTGCTGCAAACGCCAGCGTCGCATGTCAAGATGGGTTGTTGAGGGTGGGGACTTGCATATGAACACGGCAATGAGCCAGAAACTGGCGAGCTATGGCCAGTGGACGTATCGCGGTGCGTGGGCACTTGAAATCGTCGCGGCGATCATCGGTCTAGCAACCGGCGTGGCTCTGAGTTACCGCGGCTTTGTTGCCAATGAGGCGGCGGACTCAATGGACCTTGTCCTTGCAAGTGCCCCGTTCTTTATGATCGCGATTGCTGAGCTGACGAAAATCCCGATCGCAACGCTTCTGTTCGGCGCCTCGTGGTTTTGGAAACCTGTTATCCTGGCGTTTCTGCTCGTATTGGCCGGCATCACTTTTGAGACAGTGCTTCTCGGGTTGGAGCGTGCCAGCACTATGCGCGAGATGCAGTATGCCAACTTCGCCAACCAAACTAAAGCACTCCAGCAAGAGAGCGAAAATCTCAAGGCGGCAGCCGAAAGCTTGCGAAACACTGACGACGAGGCAAATGCCCGAAGCGATCTGGAGCAGCTCAGTGGATTGGCTGACACCGAGCGCGACAAATTGCGTGCACGGATAACAGACGTTGACCAGGAGCTGCAGGCCGCAACCACCCTTTCACCAGCGGCGGCGCGAGCCAAGGAGGATCTCGAGGAGAAACAAGCAGTGCTGAGTGCGCTCGTGGAACGGCGCGATCGAGAGATCAAGGACGCGGTGGAGCAATTCGAGCGACAGCGGGATAGCTACGTTGATCGCATAAAGAGCGCACGCGAAACAGACGACCTTGCATCGGTGCAGCGCAACGAAGACGGGCTGAACAAGCTGACTAACCCGCGGCTCAAAAAAGAGGCCGAATTCGCGCCGAAATTGGCCGAAGTGGAGCCGGCAGTCGCTGCGGCCCGCGCTGAATATGAGAGGCTGCGAAAAGATAGTCCTGCGATGACCCCCCAAGACAAACAGCGCCTTGAGGCTAGGCGCAATGATCTGGAGAAACTCTACGACGGCACCGCTGCCGATTGGGACCGTAAGCTTGACGAAGCACGTACTGCACTAGCGGCCGCTCAGGAAGCCGCAACTCGCAAGTCAGAGACGCTCGCGAACAACCAGCAGCGGCAAGACGCCATCGCGGCGGAACTGAGCCGTCTGGAAACAGAGCGCCTCCCGCTCGCTCGCAACGATCAGATCCGTAGGCTGGCAGCTCGCTGGTATGGGGTGAAGCCAGAGGACGTTACAGACGCTCAGGCCGGGACGGTGTCGACGATCTGGTTCGCCTCGCTTGCATTCATCGCTGCAATAGCGGGGCCGATCACAGCGATGGTCGCGCTGGCCTTACAACGCATCGGTGCACAGGCCGACGTTCAGCGCGAAAGCAAACTCTCGCGTTTGCTACGCCGAATGCTGCTACGGTGGCGGTGGCGCCGTGTCCGGAAAGTAACCGTGCAGGTGCCGGTCGACAGAGAGGTCGAAAGGCGCATCGAGGTTCCTGTCGAAGTCGAGAAGGTCGTCAAAGAGATTCTCTATGTTCCCGTCCTTACTGACGACCCGGAAGCGCTACGTCGGGCGTTGGATCGGGAACTCCCCCCGGAAGTAGTCGATCTGGTAAAGGTTTCTGCAAGAGGCAAAACGACAGCATAGAGAGGGTTCTAGAAGGCGAACTGCAATCAGACTTTGACGAGCCGACAAAGGGGCGAAACGGGGTATTAGACGTGCTCGTACGACATAACACCAAGCTTCTCGAACAAGCGATCGATCTGCAGGTCAAACGGTCGGCCATTCCAACTCTGCAGGCAGAAGCAGCTGCGCACGATATGATCGCCCGCGCCAATGCATTTCGGCGAATGGCTACCGGCGCTGCCATCGCCGTGGCCGCTGTTGGGATCGGTGTAGGTGTATGGCTGGTCTTTGATCGCGACCGTTCGGTGAACCAACCGGAGCCGCCGATCGCCCAAAAAGAACCGTCAAACCCGAACGAGAACCAGCCAAAAGAGACGAAGAAACCAGAAGACAGAATTCCGCGTGACGGGGCAATCGCCGAGGAGGGAAAAACAGACAGGCCGAAGTCGCCGCCAAACGAGCAACCGCCACTGCCGCCCGCAGACCCAGCCAATCCAGATACGTTCGATTTCGTAAAGTTCGCCAATCGCCAAGTGACTTACGCTGGCAGCACTTGGCAACTCGAGTCCGGTCATCATTTTGACAGTGAGAAAGACCCAACTTGGGATACGGCTTGGTGCTATACGCGGGGGCTGGCCAACACCGGAGTCGAGGTTCAGGTACGGCTTGTCAACAGACCCTCGCCTACATCAATGCCGCAGGCGCCAGTGTCATCGATCGAGACACTCGCATCGGTGGGCCTTGACGACAATTCGGCGCGAGAACTCGCCAGCCGTTGCCTTTGGCTCGACGAGGCCAGTTTCGCGCCAAGCGATTTCAACATGGACCAGGAGCGGAAGGACGCAGCAACCGCGGCCGAACAACTTTTTGTGCAGGACGGATGGGACGCCATGGGAAACGATCTGCCGGGTATGCCCGCTTGGAATGTCTCGCTTGAACAGTGCCAGGCCCAATGCGAGGCAGATCGCAGCTGCTTAGCACTCACCTACGACAAGAAGCACGCCGCTTGTTTCATGAAAGATAATGCGTCGATTCTGGTTAGGAATCCTGACGCAGTGATGGCGGCGAAGGGAGCCATCAAGGCGAATCTCCAGTACTCTAGCCTCGTCTTCGCCAAGGACACAGTAGTCATTGGGGCCGCTTACGCGAATGTGCGGAGCAGCTATGCCGACTGCGTAGTGGCCTGCGCCGCTGACCAGAGATGTCTAGGCTTCAATTTTGACGGTCCGAACAAGATGTGCGCCATGCTCGACAGCGTGACATCATCGTCTCCTTTCAAAGGGGTGATGTCGAGCGTTAAAGCCACCCGCAGTTGAATATGGCACCGGGGCGTTTCGCAGTGGATCGGCGACGCCGTGATGATAGACATCACATGCCCTACGCACCAATCTGGCTTGCGTCGTTAGACGCCGTCGCGCTTTAAAATATCACTGATCTGCGTTGCCGCCCATGTGCCACCGCGAGCCGTAGGGATTCCACGCGCATTGAGAGCGGCGGCCGTTTTCCGCATTGATGTGCCCGTTGCCTGAATTTCTCTGATAATGGGCAGGACGTTGGATGCGAAGCCGTCGGCAATGGCCGTACGGCGCTCTGCAGCGGCTTCCTGAGCCTTGCGGATCTGTGGATTGCCGAGCTTTACGCCACGGGCTTTGACAGCTGCGAGCGAGTCTTTCGTGCGCTGTGAAATCATTGCGCGTTCCTGTTCCGCAACGGCTGCATAGATGTGCAGCATGAAAGGCGATACGTCCGCGCCCAGCTCTGCGACAATGAACGGCGTCCGCTTCGCCATAAGAGCCGAGATAAAGGCCACATCACGGGATAGCCGATCGAGCTTGGCGACGACAACAGCGCAATCGTTGCGCTCGGCATCAGACAAGGCAGCTGCGAGTTGGGGGCGCTTGTTCAAAGCATCCGCGCCTTTGCCTGTCTCGACTTCCTGAAATTCGGCGATCAGCTCTAAGTCTTCGGCTTCATGCCAATCGCAGGTTGTAAACCGCCCGTATTCCACTTTAATTCGGCGACTATGTCTCTGACAGACCCGGCGGCAGTTTAGGCAAGTATCCGTAGGCTCTAAGGCGCTTTTCGGCGCGGCTCAGTTCTTCGGGGGTAAACAATGCGCGCCATTTTGGATTTTCGACAACGACGGCCTCTACAGTCAAGTCAAGCCGCTCTCGCTGGTGGAGAGCAGTGTATCCATCTGATGGTTGAGTCGCGTTGATTAGAGTCTTGGCCGTCGCAAGCCCGTGGTTCCGGGTTATCATGCCTAGAAAGACTGTCGCGTTGTAATTTGCTTCGGCCTTCGCCCGCCGATAGATGTCGAACATCGCACCAGTAAACTGCGGATAGGGGTCAGCCGCCATGGTCGCTCTTCTTCAGCTTGTCGCCTTTGGTGGAGGAGACTTTGCCACCTTACCGACGACAAGAGCAAGCGAGACTTTCGCGATCGCGAAAACACGGGATATCAAGGCAAAGACCACGACCGGCCGATCAAGCCTGAGGCGGAGCATTTCGAGCATTGTCCCGTATGCGGGCAGGACTTCGACATGGGCGATCTTGGACAGGTGCTTCATCATGCGAATGCGGAGCATCAGCAGCTTGAGCCTGTTAGTTAAACGAGAGAAGGAAACTCAAGCACGCCATAGAAAGTACCAACGAGCGATGGCGTACCCTACCAAGCCCAACATTGAGAGCACATACAGAACCAGGAAAAACGGAACCACGGACGGTTGGCTGTCGAGGGCGGCGTCAGCTTCTTCCCATTCCCCAACCAGATTGCGATCCCGCCTGGCCTCCGTGACCGCCAAACCGTCCGGCCCAATTTTACCGTCGATCTCTCTCGAAATTCTTTTCTTGATATCGGCTAGGATCACTGGATCCTCGGGCAGGTTGCCCGGAAACCCCTCAGGAAGATTGTCGCCATCGTTCTTGTCCATGGCGCCAACAATGTTCTCTGCCTCACTTATGTTCCAAGTTTCTAATGTAAAATTTTGACCAAGACCCGATCCAACGGCGCCGGGAAGGGAAAGCGCGGCTGTCGGGGAACAACACAACCAACCCTCAACCAGCCACCCAGACAAGCAGTGCGACGCCGATGACGTAGGGAACCAGAACAACAGCCAACGCGATCCAAAAGCCTGGATCTGCCAAAGCGGCCATTTCGCTGAGAAGTTGCTTCATGCTGGCGAAACGCGCACCCGCGCCCTGGTGTTCCGTGCGAGTAATAAAGCCCGCGCCTCTGGCGGAGAGCGCGGGCCCGATCGGGTTGTTGCGGCCCGATCTGCAGCGGGCAACGGAGGTGCGTGCCCGCTGGTCACATACATCATTGGAAATCGCTGAAGTTCCAGGAAGGGATTAGGGCTCGCTATCGTTTTGGAATGGCGCAACCCTCCCATACAAACTCCAACGCAACAGACCCCACTCAATAAAATTTGAACGTTTCGGTTCCCGTGCACGGCGAAGCCAGCCCCATGAGGGGATTCGGTCCGATCCTCCACCGGACCTAAGTCTTATCTGTTCGCAAAACAGGCAAAGACGTATCGCCACTCGGAACCGCGGCTGCGCGCAGTCGTTGCTATGGTCCTTTCAACGTGCCGTTCGCTTGAACGCTGGTAGGAATACGGAAATGGAAGACAATCAGAATCGTTTGTCGGTCGACGAGTACTACGAGATAGAACATTTCGCGCGAGAGAATGGAATCTCGCCGAGCCAGGTCAGCAAGCTGATCAAAAAGAACGGCAATGATCGGTCAGCCCTGACAAAAGCCGCGAGGGCTCTGCGGGAGGGTAAGTGAGATATCGGACCGCCCGCCCCACAGACATCGGCGCAGATCGCGTCATGCAACGCTCGCAACTGAATGACCGCAAAAGGGTCGAACTCGGTCGTTCAGAGTGATTTGGGTTTTGGGGATGAGAGCGGCCGGCCATGAGAACTTCCCGAAATGTGAACGAGGGTGTCGGTAGCGCGCGCCTGATAGGGGGCCCCACAAGCCACCCCCACCCCCGCCACCGACGAACCCCGGCGGGGCGGGTGCCGGGGGCTACCAGCGCGACCCGAGCGGTGTCCGCGTTGCGGGCTCAGCGGCCTCTTGTTGCAGTTCTGCGGCGATTGGTTCGAACGTCGACGATGATGATTTGGCGTCGACCTTTCGTGGCGTGGTGCGCTCACTTCTCCTTGATACCAGCATCCGCGAGACGGCAGTGGGCGTGTAAGGCTTTCCGGCACCCGACAGATGCCGCTCTGCGTTCTAAACAGGTCCGGTTACTTCATTCGAACCTGTGCCACGCTGTCTCTGTAGTCCTCTTTCGGGTCGCCCATCCCGAGGAAAAGTTTCACCCCGGCAACGATGCTGGATGCATCTTTCCAGATTTCGGCGTCCGCAGGATCGAACCTGAGTAAGCACAGCTTACGATCTTCCTTGCCTCCTTCGAACCATGCGGCGACGAAGCGATTCCACAATCGGTCGATGACTGCCCGATCATCGTCGATCCTCAGTGTGCCTTCGACGGTGGCGAACAGGTCGTGTCCCTTGGCGGAGTAGACCAGTATCGCTTCCTTTGCAGATGCAACGGCCTCGGCCAAGTCGGTGTCCTTCGCTGTGAAGAAGTATATGACGTTGCGGTCACCATCGAACTGCGCTGTCATCGGTCGAGGGTGGACGCCCGGGACGCCGATCATTGCCGTCATGTCGGAACGGATCGAGTCCCAAAACTTGCTTTTGAATTCCTCATCGTTGTCGGGCATGGCTTCTCTCCTGTGAGAACGCCAAACGCCGCGCGTCTGCCGTGGTTCCAAGCGTCTGCAGGCAACAGGCAGAATCTGGCCCGCCGCAGATCAGGATGGCGTGACGACGAACATGGCCATCAGCAGGCTGCCTTGACGAGCACCCGAAATGCAGCCCCAATCGGATCACATCGTTCGTACGGGGATTCGCATGAACCGATTTCTCTTTGTGATCGCCGACTTTCTATCCCGATCGCCAGGTTTCTATGTGCTGATCGTCGCGATGATAGCCTGCACTGCGATGGTTCCGTTTGGGGGACGGCAATCGCCACCGCTGTTAGGGAAGCCTAAGGCCTAGCCGCGATATAACTTTTCAATGCTAAAGCGCGCCCGCACATACCGTCCCGGACTGTTCGCCCGACTGTTCTCCGGCGAGAACTGGAAACTGACACCCGGTCGGAATTCGGCAGCCGGTATCACCCTGGTATCTGGCAGCGAGACCGAGCTGGAATGCTTGGACGTCGTATCTGTCCAAACCGCCAAAGGCCTCCTGTGGCACGCCGTTGAAATCTGCTCGAGGACCAGGCTTGATCGGTTATCGGGCCTCAGCGGCAGCGCCGCAGACGAACTCGCGGCCGACATCGCGGCGTTCGTCAACGAATATCTGAGCGAAGTGATCCGTTCCGAAACTGACCAACTGCGCGAGATCGACGCGAGACTCGCCGCGGTCGTGACGGACAACCGCCGATACTTGGCGTACTCGGACCTCCGCAACGCAATAGCCGGCGTGCCGGGAAAGGTGGCAACGGCCCTCTCGCACCCCATGTTCGATCCAGGGCAGATGGCACAGACGCTCGAGGCCGTTTTGCCGGCCTCCTACGCCTTCCTCACCGATCCGAACGTGCGCCATCGCTACAACGAGCGGTTCATCGCCTCCGAACTGGCCGCTTTTGCGGCGTTCTTCGACAACCTGGACGGTCGGTCGCTGTCAGGGCAGCAGCGCGAGGCTTGTATTCGTCTCGAGGACAATAACTTGCTCATCGCATCGGCGGGATCGGGCAAGTCCGCCACCATGGTGGGCAAAGTCGCATATGTGCTCGAAAAGAAGTTGGCACGCCCTGACGAAATGCTGGTCTTGGCCTTCAACAAGAGCGCGGCGGACGAGCTCAGGGAGCGCATCGCCAGGCAGTTGAAGGTCGAACCCGACAAACTTGAATGTCGCGTGACAACCTTCCACGCGTTAGGCCGCGGCATCATCCAGGAGGTCGACGGGCGGCCGCCCCAGCTTGCCAACTGGGTCGAACATCCCGCGGGGGAAGCCAAGGCGATTGAGGAGATCATCGTTGAACTAGCCAGTTCCGACAGGGAGTTTACGCGACTTTGGGTTGATCTCCTGGTCGTGCATCCCAAGGCCGATATCCCCCGGGAAACGTTCGACAGTGAGGTTGACTACCAACGATACATTACGGAGCGGCGGACCAGGGGTAAGGCGACGATCGGCTCGCTGGCCGGGATTTACGTCAAATCGTTGCAAGAACAGTCGATCGCGAACTGGCTCTGGTTGAACTCGGTCGCGTTCGAATACGAACGACAGGTTGAGGTGCAGGATGCGGAAGGCGCCGTCCGCCATATTCATCCCGACTTTTACTATTCGGCGACCGGTACCGTGCACGAGCATTTCGCGCTCGACGCAAACGGCGTCTCACCATTCAAGGACTATGTCGACCACGCCGAAGCAAAGCGGCGGGACTATCAGGTCGGGCAGATCGATTTCTTCGAGACGCGATCGGCCCAGGCCACGGACGGCACGATTTCCGAGGTCATGCGCGAAGAACTAGAGCGGCGCGGGATACAGCTCGTGGCGAAGCAGTATAGCGATATTGCGAAGGCGCTGGAGCCAGTGGTGGTCAAGCACTACCACCAGCTCATAGGCACCTGCATCAAGCACATCCGGGCGAGTCATCTAACCCTCGATATGCTGCTACAGCGTGCGCAGTCGCTCCACGATAAGGAACGCGCGCGGATATTTTCGCGCGTCGTTTACAGGATCGCCCAGGCCTATTCCGAAAAGCTCGTGGATGCCGGACGGATCGATTTCGATTCCATGATCGCCGACGCGACGCAGCTGGTTGAGACGAAACGATACACCAGTCCGTACTCGCTGATCCTCGTGGACGAATTCCAGGACATATCTGGACCCAGGGCTAAACTCATTAAGTCGCTGCGAGACCAGAAGCCGTTCTCCAAACTCTTCGCCGTGGGCGACGACTGGCAGTCTATCTACCGTTTTGCCGGCTCGGATGTGACCCTCTTCACAAGGTTCGACGCGAACTTCGGGACAAGTTGGCAAGGCCGGCTCGAGCAAACCTACCGCTGCAACCAGCTGATCGCGGAGACGGCGGCGGGTTTCGTTCAACGGAACCCAGACCAGCTCAGGAAGTCGGTGCGGTCTATACGGCCCGCTATACCCAAATCGATCCGCGTCATCCCGATCGAGGGCGCAAAGGGGAGGCCGGACTTTGGCGCAGCCTGCCTGCGGCTGTTATCCCGGCTGGATGTGTTCCTGGGAAGCATCGCGGAGCAGTGGCGCGGCACGGCAAGGCAGAAGCTTAGAGTACTCGTTCTCTGGCGCTACAACCATCTCGATCCGTTCGCCGGCCGTATACCGGCATTCGCGCATATCGAGGTTTCGGCGCTTTCCTTCCACCGCTCGAAGGGCCTCGAAGCGGACTACACTATCCTGCTCGACATCAGCGAGGGCGACTATGGTGTTCCGAGCCGTGTCGAAGACGACGAGCTGCTGAACCTAGTGATTCCGAATCCCGAGACCTTCGCGTACGCAGAGGAACGACGCCTGTTCTACGTCGCCTTGACCCGGGCCAGCCGCGGCGTCTTCATGCTGGCCGACAGTGCCCGACCCTCGCGCTACATCCAAGAGCTCTGCGAGGTCGCGGGTGAGGAGATTCGCTTCGAGACCATCGACGGCCAAGCGCTACAGCAATGCCCGGCCTGCCGAGTTGGTCAGTTGGTCCAAAGGAAAACGAAGACCGGGCGCTCGTTCGTCGGCTGCAGCCAGTATCCAAACTGCAGGCACGTAGTGTTCTCCGGCAAGCAAAAGCAAAACAGATCGCGAGCGGCGCGGTGACCTACAGTTCAGTAGTGCTGGTCGCAGCAGACACAGCGCCCACCGCGTCTTAATCTCAGGTCAGTGCATCTCCAAGCAGGGAGCGGCCAACGTCCGTTTTCAGGCAACGTCAAAGTCACTTCCTACCGCCGATTCGCGGCGTTTGCCGCCCGGCGGCCATTGGGGCCGAAAGCGCCCCGTCAACTTGCGGAATGATGTGGCTTAGGAAGCGGCCGTTCCCCACTGGCCTCATCGACGTCGTCGGCGTTGCCCAGCCGCGGCGCACCGGAGCCGCTGTCGCCAGCCACTTTGATGTCCCGATAGTCAACCAAGTCTGCGATAAAATTCGCCTATCGAGTCGTGGCCAACACCGCTTATGTTCGTCGCCGGAGACCCAATGGTATTTCGATTCGTACATACGGCCGACATTCATCTCGACTCGCCGCTGCGTTCGCTGGCGGGGGGTAGATGTGGGTCCCACAAGCCACCCCCCGCCCCGCCGCCGACAAACCGCCGGGGCGGCCCTCGCCAGCGCGCTTGGCCGTCGCTGGTACTTTGTGCCAATTTAGCAACGGCAACTCTGCCGGCGGCAAGGAGGCGACATGGCGACGCCCGCCAGCGCCCAGTAAGCTGTCGCCCATGCGATTGTCGCCCCGAAGGGACGCGGACATTAACGACGCGGGGAGTCCTGCTTCACGACTAAGCGCGAGCGCCACAGCATTAACTCAGAAATGGCGAGATGTGGGCGCTTCTTGCGATCTTGCTAGAAGCGAAGAAGCCGCCGCTTTTGCAGCAACGCCTTTGGCAGAATCGAACCAGGCGATGATGGCAAGTTTCAAGAGTTCTTAGCTCGCTCAGCGCCCCCTCCGAGAACGACCGTCTACATAGACTTCTGTTGGTGGTGACGTTGAGGCGGCAATTGGGATTAGTAGAGCTATACGAGACAGCTGGTTCCACACTGCAATTGGCAGATACCTTCTTAAGCACAAAAGTTCTTCCCACTTCATCGTTGAGCGCGAACTGTTGCCTGGGCAATTATGAGTGCGGCGACCCTGGTATTTCTTGGAGGCAGGCTCAGGTACTTTGAGAGTGGCGCGAAGTTCGGCGTGCATCAATTCTCCTTCCGAGACCCGTCTCCCGACAATATCGGCCGCTCCCAAATTCTTTCCGCGAAGATCGCTCTCTACGTCGTCGAAGTGGGCATATCGCCAGATTTCCTAAGTGCCATTTTCGAAGAGGACGAGAATGAGACTTTGGTCCGTAAGTCTCGTTGAGAACACATGGGAAAAGGTTATATGAGGCGGCATCATGTCCAATGGGGCTGATCTCGTCGCGTCATGGGTCTGAAGCAGTTTTGGCGAAAACCACAGATGGATCATCTATAGAACGGAACATTGAAACAAACCGGAGCCGAAAAAGTCGGCCGGTTTCGCAAGCATTGCAAAGCGTGCGATAAGTGCTTGCCAGAAGCGGCCAACTAATGAACAATCATCGGCTATCGGGCCAGGCTTGAACCTTGACTCGTAAGCATCCGAGAAACCGTACATCCGCCTCGGCTTAATATAACGACACTCGACTCGACCTTAACTAGGAAGTGGGGTTTTTTAAATTCGATCGTCTTTAGCCTAAAGCGACTGAGCTCAGGGAGGTGGTAAAATGAATCGCCGTAGTACGTGTTTGTTGATGACGCGGGGCATTCTCTTTTCTTTTGTTTCGCTTGCGGCCCTGACCAAGAGAGCTGTAGCAACTGTGCCTGACAGTTCAATTGATGATACGTTTGCCCGGCTCGCTAACAACGAAGGGGAGCTCGAAGGTGCCAGAGCCTTCACCGAAACGGAATACAGGCAAATCGGTCCATCATCAAAACAGCGTAAGCGCAAGCCCTCCCTGCCGAGGCGGTGGCAATCCGATAAGCAAATGTCAAAGAGGTCGCAAGACCTTATTGTTCTGTTCGAGGTAACTGGCAAGACTCGTTACGAAAAGAAGTATAGGAATCCGATATGGCCGAAGGGCAAGTCCGGCATAACATTTGGAATCGGTTACGATATTGGCTATTCAAGTGAAAAAGACTTCGAGGCTGATTGGAGTCCTTTCATCGATCGGGCTTCAATTGATCAGCTTAGGACCGCTTGTGGGAAGCGGGGGAGTGCTGCCGCCGCAATCCTAAAACAGTATTTGAATATCGACGTGCCATGGGACCCGGCATATGATCAGTTTGTTTATGGACTTCGATTCTATGCCGGCGAAGTGATTGCGTATTTTCCTAACGCGGACCAACTCTCACCTGACTGCTTTGGAGCGCTCGTATCCTTGGTGTACAACCGTGGCAGTTCGTCAAAGTCAGCAAAAGGGGATCCAATTGATAGACGCCGGGAGATCCGCGAAATCAAGGAGTTGATGTTGAAATCGGACTTCGCATCCGTTCCGGAAAAGATACGTGAGATGAAACGGATATGGAAAGATGATCCCGACGCAAAAGGGCTACTCACGCGCAGAGAGTTGGAGGCGGCAATCTTCGAAAAAGGCCTATCTTGAGCGAAGTGCCTCAGTCGCACCTACGAAAATAAAGGGTGCCCACACAGACGGGTGAGCGTAGTCGGGGCGGGACGTATCCTCCATTAGCGCTTTCATGCCTTCACGGAGTCCTTCGGCTAAATCTCCATTCGTCAGTGCGCTAGTTGCTAATGTGACCGCTGCCTCTGTGTCTACGGCCCAATGGGACACTATTATCGACCTGGCGCCAGCATAGAAGAAGGCCTGAGATAAACCCGACAAGGCCTCCTTCCCTTGTTCAGATGTAGACGCGGTATTGCACGCGGACAACACAACAGCATCAGCGCTAAGATGAAGCTTGGCTACCTCCGAAGCTCGAAGTAGTCCGTCATCGGAGGAAAGGTCTCCATCAACTGGGGGGGTGAAGATCAACGAAGGCTCAGCGACGCGGTCTCCCATAGGCAAATCACTGGCAATTAAACCGTGTGTCGCAAAATGCACTATCCGATAGTTATCCAGTTCACCATCGCTGTCGAGCCGTAGCAGAGCTGCTTTACTCATTCGGTCGGCCAGAAACAAGGTGTCTTCGGTTACATTTAAGCTTTTTGCGATACAGCGCAGCTCGGTGGCCGTCTCGGGCAATCGGCACATAGATCGTACAGTCGTTCGAATCGCGTCCCGATCCCATGAAGTTTGGCCCGCCGCTTCCAATTTGTATGGTAGATTGCGCTTGGTTCGATGGGGCGCCTTCGGCTCTGTCAATGACTGCCTCCCCATAGTCTTTGGCGCGGGCGCCGGGCATTCAATCTGTTGCTCGTTGTCATCGCAGTTGGCCAGGGCCGGATCACCAAACCCTATGAAGGGGCGCATTCCTCGAGCGGGTGATTGCCGTACTCGGAGCCGCCCTAAGCTATTTATGGAAGGAAGAATGCTGATTGTGTAGTCGAGGCCAAGCCAATGTATTCCTTTGTATCCTTCGTATTTATCTGCAGTTTCACCTCCCGCATCCTGTGTCACGAGTACATGAAACGGAAGCTTTTGAAGCGGACCAGATGGCACAATGAGAAGCCGCTTACCTGTTATTATATCACCAAGGGGGGCGATTAGATTGGCATATAGTAAGTGACTGTAGTCGAATCTGAAGGGAAGAGGTTGATCACCTTCCGGACGAGCGCGATTTACCAGTTCCGCGCAACTGGAGCCGAGAATACGAGGTTGATCCCAGTATGTGTCGTCGAGCCCACATCTCAGCGACTCCACAATGGCGCGTACCGTCATTCCTCGCATATTAGACTTCACAAAAGCAAAGTTGTCTTTAGTCAATGCCAACATAAACACTTGATCGTTTAATCCTTCGCGATAGAGCGGAGTTACCACGAAAGCTATCAGAGCTTCATCTTCGGCTAACAGCTGCTTCTGAACGCGTTCGACTGTCAGCGGCGACGGGCTAATGTACTCGAAATACTTCGGCATTGCATCTCGAACACGCGTCCTCGCTACGCGAATTTGGTCAACCAAAGCCTCTTCGGCCATGAGTCGACCCCTTTGCTGCTCCTGATCAACCGCTACGTCGAGAGATACGTGGCTTTCAATAGCTTCCAGTCGCAGCCTTCTCAGTTGCACTTCCAAGTCCTGAAGACGGCGGACTTCGCGTTTCGCACCCTCTTCTACCACTGCATCTCTTCCAGCCATGAGACTGAGGGTGGCGGAAGCCTGCGAAATCTCAGCCCACTGCGAATTTACGAACGATTCGGCGAACATTTGCGAGAGTTTGCTTGGATCAGCACGTCCGATCTCGTAAGCGGCTTGAATTTCATGCACGAACCCGGCCCCTTGGCTCCATTGCTGAGCAGCTTCAGATGACGACGACACCGAATCCGGAGACAGCCAGGAACCGGTGATCTGGTCGATGGTAATTTTGTTTGCACTTGCGAACGCCTGATGTGCTTCCTTGTATTGGCCTCGAACAAAATGAAAGTCGCCAATGTGTCGAAATGTGAGCGCGACGTTAGGATGATCTTCTCCTAGCAAATGCCTTTTTATACTCAATGCACGATTGAGGGACTGAATAGCCTTGCCAGGCTGGTCCAGGTCATCGTACAGGCCCCCGAGATTCTCGACTGTCGAAGCTGTATAAAGGTGCTCAGGGCCCAACTTTCGTTCCCGTATATCCAGGGCCGCTAGATAGAGTCTTTCAGCATCTTGATAACGCTTTGCTTGTTGGTAAGCCGACGCAAGTTGATGAAGGGCTAGAGCGACAGCCGTGCCATCCGGGTCATAGAGCTTCTCCTTGATCTTGAGAGCTTCCTCCATGTAAGGAATAGCCTTCTTCGACTCTCCAAATGTTAGGTACATCTCTCCTACAACATGTTTTGCATTGGCCGCCTCTTTGCTAGTTTCGCCGAAAATTGCAGAGACTAACTTACTTGAACCGAGGATAGCCTGCTCCGCATTGACTTGCCGATGTTGGGACAAGTAAACTTCACCGAGACCACCGAGAGAATTCGCGTAATGTGACTTCGCCTCGTCACCTATTGGTCGCAATATATCCATCGACTCAATAAAGAGATTTTCCGCGTCTGGGTAACGCCCGAGCTCCTTCACAACAAAAGCGATATTTGAGAGACCTATCCCATAGGAGATGCTTGCTTTGCCATCTGCTAGCTCTATCTCAATTAGCGCATCTCTGTAGTATTGTTCCGCAGAGGAGAGCTGTCCAGACCGAGCCGACACTTTGGCAATTAGGCCTAATATCGTATACCGTGCTGCCTTATCCCTTAATTTTTGCTTTTCACTTATCTGAAGCGCCTCCCTAATTAGTTTCGAAGACTTGGCGTCCTCATCTAGATTTACCAGTGCAACAGCTCTCCTGGTCAATAACTCTGCCAACAGATTGACATCCAAATTGGGTGCATTTCTAACCTGCTCAATAGCAGCGGCGAATGTTTGTTCTGCTTTCCTATGCAGGTTGTGTTCTTCCTCTGCTATTCCCTTGTTAAGCAATTCAAGACCCTGCCCGCCGTCTAACTTGTCCACCAGCGAAAGCAACATGGGGGGGGCGGTGCCAAAACTTGGAGCAATCGTGACTGCTGTTGAAGAAGCCGCTTTTCCTGCAGTCCCGTCGTATCTTTCATCCGGAACATATGAGCCTGCCACCGCCGCCTCCACCCACGACGGCCGACTGTCGATCTCTTGCTGCTTCACTTGGTGGTCAGCGCCAGCGCTCGAAGACAGGAATTCCAAGGTGGCAACGAATACTAAAGTGGCACTAAAAACGAGGGCTCTCATTGTTGTCTCCGTTCGCGTTGCGGCGATCCGTTACTAAGTCATATCAGAAGTCGCGGCAGAAGGACAATTCCTCGGAGGGCGGTGTTTTCCACGTGCAAGAGTGTTGCTCAACCCAGAGTAGCGGATTGCGAAGACGGGCGTGCGCGCGCATCGACGATCGTAAGCCGCTTTCCACACGCCAGTCCGCGCGCCAGCCGAGTAGGGGCGGGATCTCATCCCCGAGAGCCTATGTGTCTTTGTAATTCGAAACTCGGGTTGGTGAGCGCTGCGACCATGCCTAAGTCTCGTTTTTTATTGTACTCTCTTTGTCCGTGTAGTCTACACCTCTTGGAACTAAGCATCGATCTGCAGCCCTACGGAAATCTCTAGTGGTTTACACCTGACATAAGAGTCGGGCTGGGGATTCCCTTTTGTGAGTGCGCATGCGAGTCTGGCGCATGCGTACAGGAATATTCCTCACCGTTTCTTCGATTGATCGTCAGCGTCTGGGCGCGCTGATCAGAGATCGCAATGCGCCGCAGAAGCACGTTTGGCGCGCCGAGATCATTCTGTTGAGCAGCGACGGCGTGGGCACCGTCGAGATCATGCGGCAAACTGGTAAGTCCAAGACCTGCGTGTGGCGCTGGCAGGAGCGCTTCGCCGCGGAAGGCTTCGAGAGACTGTTGCGCGACAAGACGCGCCCCTCGCGCATTGCCCCACTCGGACCTGAAGTCGCCGAGCGCGTGGTGGCACTGGCGTTGCAGGACCCGCCTTTGTATGCTCATTCGCAAACCGCATCACTTCGGCTGCCAATCTTGCTGGGCTGCCAGATCCGTATGCGTCGTAGATCTCGGGCTCTTCGATCGTTTCCTCGCCTTCGTCCGAGGGCTATAGCTCTTCCATCGTGTTTAGCGGCTGAGTGCTATCGATGACGTTAAGATGGGACTTTCTTGGTTAAATTAGGATACCCTGCGGATTTCGCAAAAGCCGGACAAGAGTTCCGTTGATTCCCGGACAGCAGTTTCGCTAATGCCGGGACAGTGTGGCGGTGTCGGTCCTCGGGTGCCTTGTTTGCGTTCATGTATGATTGATTTCGCCTTTTTGAGTGCCGGTCAAAGAGGGGCGCGGCTTTTTGCTTTCGCATGCTGTCGCCCTGGAGCACGATGCGGTGGGCGTTGTGAACGATCCTGTCGAGAATGGCGTCGGCGACGGTGGGTCGGCAATCAGCTCATGCCATCTGGCCACCGGGGCTTGGGCGGTGATGATGGTGGATTTGCGCCGATAGCGTTCCTCGACGATTTCGAACAGGTGGAAGCGCTGCTGTCGGTGAGGCTGTGAGTTCCAAAGTTGTCAAGGATGAGCAGTTGCGCGCGGGTGAGTTTGTCGATGAGGCGCGGGAAGCGGCCATCGAGGCGAGCGAGCGCAAGATCCTCGAACAGGCGCGGCACGCGCACATAGAGCACGGAATGATCGAGCCGTGCCGCTTGCCGGCCGAAGGCACAGGCTAACCATGACTTGCCGGTGCCGGTCTGGCCGGTGACGATCAGATTCTCATGCGCCTTCAGCCATTCACCCTGGGCGAGCGCCATGGTGTTGCGCCGGTCGAGCCCGCGCGACGCGGCAAAATCGATGTCCTCGATGCAGGCTTCGGGAAAGCGCAGCTTGGATGAGGCGAGCCGGTTCCTGACGCGCTTGTCGGCACGCATGGCGACCTCGCGATCGAGCATCAGGCCGAGCCACTCGTCGCGGCTGAGCTCATTGGCGCTGCTCTGTTCGGCCAGTTCGCGCCATGCCATCCCAGCAAGCCCGAGGGCTTGCATCTGATCAAGGGTGGGATTTGTCAGCATTCTTTCTTCCTTTCCTTCAATGGTAATAGGTGCTGCCGCGGATTTTGGCGTGCGGTGGTGTCGGCTTTGCCGGCTCTGCGGAGCGTCCGCTCGCAGGCCGCCTCGGTGCGCTCCCATCCATAGCGCGGCGAAAGCGACAGGATGCCCATGGCCGCGCGGTAGCCCTGTTCCGGATGCGGTCGGTCGCGCATCATGCGCTCGACCAGAATGGCGGCGTTGGGGCCGATTTTGGCGGCCCGGCCGATCAGGCTGGCCGGCGTCGTGTTGGCATAGCGCTGATGCGCCTTTGGCATGTGGGCGTTGACGGTGACATGGCCGGAGCGCTGCGAGCGGCGGACATGGCTGGCGACGCGCTGGTGATCGTGGGAGATCTCGACCACCCGGTGGGTGAGCCGCACCTGGACGCTGCGCCCGATCAGCCGGTGCGGCACCGGCCGCCGGCAACGGCCTCTAGGCCGCTCGCTCGATCTCCTCGAACAGTTCGCGGCGGCTTTTGCCGACGTGGCGCATCGGCCCGTTGTTCAGCTCCTCGAGCAGATCGGCGATCGCCGCATTGAGCTCAGCCAGCGAAAAGAAAGTCCGGTTCCGTAGCCGGGCCAGAATCCAGCACTCGACGATCAGCACCGCACCCTCGACCTTGCCCTTGTCGCGCGGCTTTCGGCTGCGGGTCGGCAAGATGGTGGTGTCGTAATGCTCGGCCATGGCGGCAAAGGTGGCGTTCAGCGTCGGCTCGAACCACAGCGCCTTGGCCACACCAGCCTTCAGGTTGTCGCAGATGACCCCGCCGAAGAAGCTGAGCGCCCGCACCTGGCCGTCAATCCAGTCGGGCAGCTTCTGGCTGGAGCTGGCAAAGGCGAAGGTCAGATTGGAAGCGCCCAGCACCACGACAAAAACTGCGCCGGGAAAATGACGCCGCTAACAGGGTCGACCCACCGGCACCGTCTGCCCGGCATAATCGGTCTGCATCACCGCACCCGCCGCATGCGGATTGCGGAATGTCGCGCTCGTCCGGCGCTCGAAAGCGGCGAAGTGCTCGCAGAACCAAATGTAGCCGTAGCCGTCGGGACGGGCGGCACGATACTCCTGCCACAACAGCGTCAGCGTCAACCCCTTGCGCTTCAGCTCCCGGGCGATCAGCGCAAAGTCCGGTTCGCTCAGGTCGCGTGGCGAACGGCCGGCACGGCCAAACAGCAGCCGCTCAGTCGCTTCGTCGTGGCCCGGCGGCAGCCAGGCCTCCCGCGCCCGCAGCAAATAAGTCGATACTGTCGTCTTGCTGATCTTCAGCCGTTCCGACACTTCACGCACCGAAAGACCCTGCTCATGGGTCAGGCGCAAGATCGCTCGGATGTCCCTCACTTTCGTTCGTCTCGCTTGCTTCCGTCTCGGCATGGCCCTCTCAACGTCATCGTGAGAGGCCAAACTGCCAGAACGGCGCAGCCGAGAACCGACCGCCAAATCCGCACCCGAAAACTGTCCGGGATTTAGCGGAATCGCTGTCCGCGAATTACTGAAATCACTGTCCGGGATTTAGGGAAAAAGGTGTCCGGGAATTACTGAAACACGCAATACCCTCAGGACACCTACGAAGGAACATTGCGCTTCGAAGACCAGCACTCTCATCGCGGCATTGGGATGGAAGGCAGGGGATCAAGCCGATGCAGGCTGGCGTCCCTTTCGGGCCTGGGATCATGAGCATGAACTGCCGCATGCCATGTCTGCTCAACCGCTCGCGAGGCGGTCCGAGCTTGGTATAACTGATCGGAGCCTAAACACCTTAACACCGCTACCTTTCCGACAATTTCGGGCCGCGGCGCGCGGCCCGATCCCGCACAGGCACACCAACGACCTCCCAGATACTGCGATCGCCCAATTCCCAACCCAGCCGCGTCGGTCATTGCTGTGCTGGTCAAGTTGACAGAATGGCGAGCTATCGCGACCCGCTTACGGAGGCTGCTAACACCCCCAAAGGGTACTCTCCGTCGGCACCCGCACGGCTCGAACGCCGACAAGGCTTTAGTTTGGCTGATCAGGCTCATAACGGGGTAGCATCCGCGGAACGATGTCCGCAATTTCGGTCATGCTCAGCGTCAGACTGGATCCGCCCAGAAGATCGTTGAATTGGACGCTGAGGTTGTCCGGCACCATGCACGCAGCACCCTCGAGGCGGCCAGTGGCAACCTTCTGGTAGTAAATCTTGCCAAATGTCTTTCCGTTAACATTTCTGAACCTCGGAGTGAGCTTGCGGAGTTGATGAACGCGAATGGCCAGATCTCCCGCTTCACCGCAATCAAATCTAAGTACACTTTCCATCTTCAATGGAGCTCCCGATTTGATAATTGTCGCGGCCCCGAAGATCAGGCCGGGCGCCTTAGTCGTTTCCACCGCATCAACCCAAATCGCTGAAGCTTTGGGAATGTCCAAAGCGCGCCCGTCTAACACCCGATCCGCGCGCTTCTCGTCCAAATCCGAAGCTACGACCAAACGCTCCTTTATCTGCCAGGGCCGGAGGTTTCCACCAGCCTCTGAGTCAACCAATGCAGCGGCAAACGACACTAGGGGTGCTGATAGCGATGTCCCATGCCATCTTCCCTCAAAAAACCTTGTTGTTGCCGGTTCGAACGACAATACCGGAACGCTGCACCCGGGAGCTGCGATATGCACGAACTCACTGTTCCAATTCGAGAAAACCGGGACGTCGCCCTCTCCGTCTAATGCCGCCACCGCAAGGACGTTTAAGTGATCTCCATAAACGGCCGGGTAGGTTACTGTGGTCTCCCGCCCAATCTTTCCATCTCCATTCCCTGCGGCAACCACGAACAGGATATCAGATTGCTCTCCGAACCCATCTTGTTCCATCTCCGGGATGGTAGACGCAGTCTTGATACTCAAGTTCACAATCCGAGCGTCAAGATCCTTTGCAGCCTTCAGCACCGTGTCAAATGCATTCTGCTGGACAATACGCTGCAATCCGGACTTTCTTTCGTTTGTCTGAGGATTGATAAATTCACTCTCTTTAACATCATAAATGCGAACTGGCACAACCATGACCGGCGAACTCTTCATGAGCGCCTGAAAGCGACCAAATGTCGGACCTCCAAGGACCAGAGATGCTACTTGGGTGCCATGACTCATCTTTTCGTCTGGCCAATAAACGGGTTGAACGCGATTAGCGAACTTCCGCTCGTTGCCATCTCTGGGGTAGGGTACTACCGCCCAGCTGAAGATGCTCTTTCCAACTTGGTAGAGGCCGCTGTCGGCGATGATAACACGAGTTTGAATGCGCTTTGCACGCCCCTCATCCATGACTATCCGATTCACCTGCAATGCATCCAGTAAGCCTTGGACTGAATATGGATAGTTTTCGTAAGAGGCGGGTCTAACACAATCGGCGTCTTCGGACTGCAACTCGAAATCGGTGAGCGACAATTGCGGTGTAATGCCGAATTGAGGGGCTAGTTTCTGTGCCAAATGAACCGTGCCACTAGCAGGAGCAAGTGGGACTAAAATGCGATCCCCTATAGCAAGAGCTGTGGGATTCTTTCCTGGATTAAGTGCCTTGAATGCCTCAACGAATACTCCACTGTTGACGGCATCCCCTTCTACCGACCCTGGGGGAACTTCGAAAAACTGCCAGCGAGGTAATCCGCCCAAAAGGACATCAGGTTGCGACTTGAATATGCTCCAAAGGGTATCACCGCTCCGAACGAGCGTCGTTTCATACCAAACCGTGTCAAGGGAACAAAGGGGAATGGCGATTTCTTCTCCGCCGACCATTGGTTCGTCGAAAGACGGATCAGGGATACCGGTAGATTCGGATAAAGCCTCAAAATATCTTTCCGGCTCTGGCCCACAAACACGATCAACTAGCTCTCGCAAAGTTTCTTCAGGATTGGCGCTAACTTTTAGAACGGAGCCTTCGACGATCCCATCGTCAGGGATCTTGTAGGTCCCGACTTGCGTCATCACATCAGAGAAGGTGTCTGGTTCGGGTGTGATAACGTCTAAGATCGCGGATCCTGCAACGGCTTTACATCCTTCAGCGCCCTCAGACACACCACAGATTGGGCTTTCGTGACGAATAGATAGGCCACGCGCCCATTGCACAAACGACCTAGATGAAGTGAGGGAAATGTAGGAGCGTTCTTGTAAATCAGACTGGGAATTGACCCCAACTAGGCGCTTAGGTCCCGCGTCCCCCGCGAGGAAGACGCCGCCCCCTCCGTCTCCAAAACACAGCGCATCACCTGTCAACTGAGCTTGGCCAGCGCCCCCTTCGTCGGGCAATGAACTGATTGTAGCCCTGCCCACCCCGAAGATGCCATAGCTGGAATCGTACCCTCCGGCTGCCTGGCATCCGAAGCCAGTTATCTGGACTGTAAGGCCCAGCGACAATGTACCAGGCGCCGTGTCCACACGGGGGAAATCCGACAAGGGCAGGTCTGCCCTCGTGAAACACAGGGCAAAGTCGGCTTCGCGCCTTGAGCCGTAATCAGGATGCAGTACGCATCTCTCTATCGCGTACTGCCGCGGGCCGATCCCTACATAGCCGGGTCGATCTGTGGCGCCTATGCAAAACGCGGCGGTGAGGAGGACGCGAGGCCCCACGGCAGTGGCACTGCATGCCCCCTGCGCCCCGCGGAAGATAACTGCCGCAAATGCATCCTCTTTCTCAGCGGGTACTCGTCCGCCATTTATAATCGCTGTAGCGGGGCGTGTGACGAATACTAAGCTGACAGCTACCAGCACTCTCAAGAGGATGCGCACGTTGAGCATCGGCTCGCCCCTTAGTCAAACGTCATTGCTCTGAGCACCCAGCAGAATTTTGCGTAAGTCCGCAGATTTCTACTTCATTGTTCACCGCCCAGTCTTCAGCCCAAGCCAAAAATATCGGGGAACTGATCGTCGAAAGGAAGGACCGGTTTTTTATGTTACCTCGCGAATTCACTGCAAACAGCAGCCTACTCACATCATCACCGACGTAACTCCCGCCTCCACTATCTCCGAAGCACACTGCTGCGCCTCCCTCTGTTACAGTGTAGAGACCGGGTCCTGGCATCTTCACCACCTTTGCTGTTCCACCGTAAAGGTGGCCAAACGTCTTATCTACTCCGCCTATCGTCAGGCAGCCATAGCCAAGCAGCTGTACCACAGCATCGAGCTTCGGAACCGAGGGGTCAACGTTCAGGACTTCAAACGGTAACACCGGCATCTGCCCCTCGGTTAAGCAAAGCGCGAAGTCTGCTGAATAGCTTTGTGGTGGTCGATAGTGAGGGTGGTGGTAACAGGCAAGGCGAATAGACTGCCCCTTTACACGAGCAGCGCCGGTGCCACCGTTATCGACGCAATGAGCGGCAGTGATTATGACGCGATCGCCAATGGCGGTAGCGGTGCAACCGCCTCCTCCTCTGTTTCGGAAGACAAGGGTGGCGGGCCATTTGGCGGGATCCATCTTCTCACCACCGATCACCTGATCCTGTACATCGGGTGACGGTAGACTTTCCAGGGTCTCTAACTCTATCTCCTGGGCCAGCCCAGCCGACACCCCCGCTAAAAACAAAACTGAAAAGGCGATATATTTAAGTGACATTGGCTCCTCCCAGCTATCAGGCTTACACGCAACCAAGGCGACATCATTATTGGCAATCGTCGGTTCCCCGCTGGAGACTCACCGCAACGTCTGGGGGAAAAAAGTGTTTGTGCTCCGCCTTGGCAGCCTTCTGCTGCTGCGCACTAGAGAGAAAGAATACATCGTTTGTCCCTATACCCGCGGCCTCAAACTGTTCTCGCAACCTGTCGAACGAAAATGTGTGTGCAGGCGGATCAGTATGGGCCCCGGCGATACCGCGATCAACATGCCTATGTGAGGTAACATTCATAGCGCCATATATCTGCTTGGCCTTCTTATAAAATTCAATAACCCCTTTGTACTGCGCATCAGTTGCCGCAACAGAGTTCCTCTCGGAGCAAAAGTAATGCATCTCCACATTAATAAATAGCGGCCGAGCCTTAGTCGCAAGTAGTGGACAGTACGGCGTTGATTCTGTTCTGGTTGCAAGTTCCCGCCTATCCGAAAGTTCCACCACCTCCAAGAGTTCACCCTTCGAATTCACCCAGACATAGCCTTTGTTTCTTTTGCCAGAGCTCCTAAGGTTCCTGACAGCCTTGGCAATTTGTTCGTCGCTCGCCTGGAACGCAGTGCAATGAACTACGAACCACGGCGTGCCAACCGCTGTGGGTGGCGCCGCGCCCTCTTCATCTGGCTGGCTCGGCTGTGCATCTGTCTCTGGCTCAGATCCGACGGGCACGCCCTCGATGATATCCGACAACGGAGCAGCACGGAGTTCATCTGCGGCAACGGGCAGAGGCGGCAACTTCACGTGTTCAGGGGCCCCCACGATGTAGAACGACGTCTCCGATATCTCCCCTGGCGATCCGAAATTAACATTGGGCTGGCCTAGCGCGCTTACTGCCTGCGGCGCCTCAGCCGACAGTTGCTGCTCCGTTGGAACCGCGAACTGCATTCCGTTGAGAACACGTGTGTCATTGCACTCGGTAGCAAACAAGACTCTGCAAACGCCATTGATCGTCGAATCCCCACTCCCTTCGAGTGTGACGAACTCGTCCTGTCTTGGATGGCCGGGAGCGAAGATGATTTGGATGAGAACCAGATCATCTTCACTTTCCGAGACCAGCAAAGTTGCATCGATGCTTTCGGGGGTGTCCGCCTCTCGCTGAGAGAGGTCAACAGTTCTACTAAGCAGCCGGGCCACAAGGCCCTGCCTCCCAAACACCGTTTCATGCACCGGAGGGGAGGAAAATCCCCCGGGTCCAAAGATATTGATATACGTGGAGCCGTAGTTTAACTCGATGTGTTCCTCGGAAGCGCGCGAACTGGCAGGAAAGAGAAGCAGACCCAACACAAGTAGGACCTGTCTTTTCATAAGCCACCTCCACTCCAAGCACATGAGGGACCATTCTTGACGCATCGTAGATGTATACCACAGACTAGGTGTTTAGTCCCGGCATTTGATGGGTGGGATCGAGTCGGAACCGTTCGGGCTCTTTTGCCCAGATTTTGCAGATGAATTCGTAGGGTGTGAGGCCCTTGAGGGTCTTAAGCCGGCGCGCGAAATTGTAAGCTAAGATGAAGTCGGCGAGATGCCGGCGTCTGGGACGTGATGCTGGCAGCCCTTGCCGAAAGCGACGCAGCCGACACCACCATGCGGATGATCGACAGCACGATCGTGAGGGCGCACCAGCACGCAGCCGGCGGAAAAGGGGGATTCACAGAAAACGCTATTGGCCGTTCGCGCGGTGGGCTCACGACCAAGCTTCATACCCGAACGGATGCGCAGGGCCTCGCCATCGGCTTCTGCCTGACGCCTGGCCAGGCGTCTGACATGGCCGCCTACGAGGATCTGATGCAGCAAGAGGCGCCCGATCCATCCGCGATGCTGTTCCTCGTCCGCAGCAGGTGGAACAACTGAGCAATTGAACTGGTCATGTCTAGATCTGCCGGTCGCCGCGGTATGAACGATCCCGCGGGCGACCTGGTCTGGCGCTGTTCTCGGGGGCTTTCCGATATAAGGCGGTGCCTGACGCCGGCAGCCGACGCGTCACCGCTCATTCACTTACAAGCTAACTGCGTTTCGCTCCGATATCACTTTGCTCGAGCAATGGCATCGAAAACATATTGCTTGGCTCTGCGCACGCTTGCTTCCAGACACGCCCCAAGGGCAAGAAGGCTGGCGATGGCGCTTGCATTCCTTTGGTTCGAAGCGATCGATCGCGAGGCGCACGGCGTCCCACAGTTCTGGAATGGATCGCGCGGCGCCGGCCACCTTGTGAGCCGGGAGGTTGTCCATCACGATGACGTCGCCGGGCTGAAGCGTCGGCGCAAGGACGCGGCGCAGGTAGACCAGAAACGCTTCGCCATCCATCGCACCGTCGAGAAGCCAGGGAGCGGCGATCCCGTTGAGGCGCAAGCCCGCCGTGAAGGTCGTGGACTTCCAATGCCCGTGAGGCACGGCCGCCCGGCAACGTTCGCCGCGCGGCGCGCGACCCCGAAGCCGCGCCATCCTAGTATTGAGGCCACTTTCGTCGATGAAGATCAGGCGGCTCGGGTCGAGATCGAGTTGTCGTCGAACCAGTCATCTCGCGCCGCCAGAACGTCCGGGCGCTGCTGTTCGCCGCGTGCGCCGTCTTTTTTATACGTGATGCCACGCTTTGCGAAGAACTCGTGGATAGTCGTCACGCCAGCTTTGATGCCGCGCTCGGCCGCAAGGCGCTCGGCGATCTCGGCAAGCGTGATGTCCCGCTCGGCCGCAAGGCGCTCGGCGATCTCGGCAAGCGTGATGTCCCGCTCGTCGGTCTCCACCAGGGCAAGAATGAACGCTCGCGCCGCCTCCCGGTAGACAGACCTTCCTCTATCGCCTCGACCACACGCTTTCGCAAATCCACGCCGTAGGCTCGCGCCATGCCGTTGCTCCTCCCGCAAATCAATTCGATCAGGGAATCAGAACAAGCCACTCAACGCAAACCCGCGACTCCGAATTTCGCAAAACCGCTCTAGTATCCCGCCTCGAGCCGACTTGACAGGAGATCCCAGTCCGCCCAGCCTATTCCGCTCGAACATATTGGAAGCCCTCTCCATCTTGGACTTCCTTTGCCGAGAAAAGTCGGTTCACATCAATATGCAGAGGTGGGTAAAGCCCAGTAATATTCGGTACACCAAATGTAGCTCTGTGAGTATACTGGTGAAGGATGCACTTGTTTCCACCTGATGATGACAGACAAATACGTTGCAACTGCTTACTTGACTTCAGATCAAAATCACTCGCGTCACCGCGGGTCCGTGCCAGCCAAACCGGCATTCCGTGTATAACCGCATGGTCACTTGGAAATGCAAATTGAAGATAGCTAGTGTAGATATCGGGAAATGTGTAGAAGATAATCTTGGCGTCAGGATATGACGATTTGACAGTCTTAACCCAAGAAGCCAACATCGCGGCGTAAAATCGGCCAAACGATATTCTTTGATTTGACGTCGATCTTACTTTGAAATACTCCTCTACGTCGAGAACGATAAGCTTACCTTTCAACCCAGACAGTTCCGATGTTCTCTCTGTAGGAGATAGAGCAGATTCATATTGTGATATGAATCTTGCCGCCTTGGTTTTCCCCATGTTCTCCGCAATGCGGAGGAGTCCGGCGCCCCTATTTTCCTCAGACGTCGCTTGCAGCGAGAACTCCTTTGGTCTCCTCGTATAGTCTTTTCCTTCACCGCTAACAACGGACAGATAATGGTAGGGAATTACTCTAATATCCCTGCCGGCCAGTTCTGTTTTGTGGATCTTGAAACGCTTATCCATCTTAAGAATCGCAAAACTCGCACCACACCGTTTTAGCTCGCCGTAAAGTATCCGGTCATTGTGGTGTGAGAGGTCAACGCCATGTTCGATCTTATGAAGCCCACTTCCATTGCGTAGTTCGAGGAAGCCATCCAAGATCGGCCCGCTATCCGTAGTTCCCCAAACCTTGGGGGTGTTGGGAAAATTTCCCGGACCGATCTTTCGAGGCAAGCAGTCGGCAAATACAGGAGCCGAACAGATAGCTGCGAGAAACACTCCTAGCCCAGCCGCCCGCCAATTCATGGTTTCTCGCTCCCCTGCCAGAGTGCTTGGAATTCCTGCTCGCTTGCAAATATACGATCTAGATCAAGCGGGGAGCCGTTCTTAAACAATGCGAACCCGCCAAAAGAGGTGTATTGCTCAATTAGACATCGACCTGCCTGATTATCTTTTCCTTCCTCTCCAATCTTGCATATATCCTTGAAAAATCCATCAGCATCGTGATCGTAGAACGCCGACCCATCGAAGGTTCTGTGACGAATCCAGATAAGCACATCCTGTTGTGAGCAACTATCAGCTTTTTCTATCAACCTATAATACTCAAAAGTGTCGGGATCACTAAAAAGTACAATTGGAGATTTTCCGAACTCCCCTTTAGAGACTTTGCCAATAAATTCACAGACCATCGCTCCATATAGGGTGCCGATCTCTTGACGTGAACTTTCATCATCCGCGAGCGGACGGACCGAGAGATCGATTGCAATCGGAAGATAGGCCTTGTTGTTACTGGGGTCTAACGAAAGCACTTCGGCCAGCCGTGTAGAGAATAACGCGGCCTGCTTTTTCGCCGACCCCATAGCTTCGGGGGTCAACGCTTTAATTAGCTCTGAGCGCTTCCCACTTGGGGCCGTGGCAACATTCTTCAGCAAATGGGGGATCACTGAGAAGTTGTGATATGGCCCCGGGATCATGTCGGAAGCACGGGTGTTGGCCCAATGCGTCCTGTAGAGTAGTTCGTTATCTGGATTCGTTCCGCCGGACAGGCGTACGTATGCGAATGACCCGCCGCAATCTTTCACTGATCGGAAGTCTGCTTCATCCTGATACTTTGAGATGTCAATGCCGTGGATTACCGGCCGATCGATTGATGGCTTGACAAACCCAGAAGGTTTTATCCCATCATTATTAGGGTTTAAGCCACGAATTTCGGCGGACGCCATCTCAAAACTGGCAGGAGCAACAATTTCCGCGCAGGTCGTAGGGCCTGGTTCAGGGAGGGGAGCCGCACTTTCTTCCTGGGCGCGGCAATCGCTTGTACAAAAGTTTGAAGCGATCAGAATTGCGGAAAAGAAACCCGTTGAAAGTACTTTCAACATCGTCAAGCCCCCGAAGAGTTTCGATAATCTCGAAATTTCCGGAGGTTTGCAACCGAAATCGACATGGCAAAAGAAGACTGAGCGGTTGCGGTTCAAACGCGTATGAATGCGCGGATTGTCCGTACGGTCGACTTGGAGGCGCGCTGCGGTCCGGATGGCCTCGCCGCGAAGAGCCGATCGGCTCATGGGTCGGAAGCAACCGCGACCGCATTAAGTTTTGCCTTTCGAGCTGGTCAGCAAATTCCCGCCTATAAAAGCAAGTTCGCAGAAGCTTGCCGCCCCAAAATGTTGCGCACGTTCGACACCTGCCATCGGCCATTGCGCGCTGTTCGAACGCCGCGATTATTCAAGGCGATTGCCAGGCCACGTAGGCTGGTGATGCCCGACCGCTGAATGGAAGCGATGATTGGCAGCACGGTCTGGGCAAACCGGTCGGCTTCTTCGATCGACATCTTCCGACCTTTCGCCGCAGCTTCGGCGGTGTTGGTCGGATTGCCGAGCTTTATGCTCGTCCTGCGTGAGGCGAGGGCGGCTTTGGTGCGCTCCGAGATCAATCGACGCTCCTTCTCGGCCAAAGCGGCGTAAAGGTGCAGCATAAACGGGTCGGCGTCAGCGCCGAGTTCGGCGACGATGAACGGAACGCGCTGGACCATCAGTCCGGCAATGAAGGCAACATCGCGCGAGAGTCGGTCGAGCTTCGCCACAACCACCGGGCACTTGAGCTGTCGGGCAAGGGCGAGGGCGGCATTCAATTGCGGCCGTCGATCAAGAGCATCCGCGCCCTTTCCGGTTTCGATCTCGGTGAACTCCTGGAGGATGATCATGCCCTCGGCCTCGGCAAAGCGGGCGACCGCGGTACGCTGGGCCTCAATGCCCAAGCCCGAGCGTCCTTGACGTTGTGTGGAGACACGATAGTAGGCGACTGCTCTCGTCATCTTTGGTCATCCCGGGGTGTGCAAACTGCAAACCACCGTTTGCAGTGTGCTCACAGGCGAATGAGAAGCAACTTCTAAGTGGTTGATTATGCAAGTCTTCCGGTCACCGGCGAGCGTAGCATGGCGCACCAGCCGGTTTCCTCCATCAGACGCACTCCCGACTAGGCGACCGGGATGAGAGCCATCACAAGCTTCTACGACGTAAATTGACCCTAAGCGGAAGCTCGTTCGCCCCCGGCTGAATTCACGCCCATGACCCTTTGCGGTCGTTCAGTCTCGGCTCGTAGAGCTTGCGCTTAGGGTATAGTTGTCATTCGTGTCGTCGATGGGGACGAGCAAGTAGCGTCAATTTCAGACCTGCAGAATCCAAGTTCTGTAAAGTCGCATCGCGATTCCGCGTCCGAAGAAAGCCGCGGACATCCCCGCACGCGTCAGTCAAGGCTTTTGCCCCTACCTCAAGAAAAAAGCAGTCATCGCCTGCCGGGGATGACTCCGCGTTTGAGGCCACCCTATACGGCAATCGTTGTAGGCGAAAGTAAAGTATTTCCTGCATGGATCTGCGCAAACAGCCTGTCCGTTCGGGTCGAACATCTTGCTTCAATGTCCCAAAAACGAGCTTCGCTGGCTATCGGTTTGAAAGGGCGCTATATTAGCAGCCTCGCACATAATCTGCACGCCAACGCTTGTTATTTGCAAACGGGAGGACCGCATGCTGGTATCGAGGCGTACAATAGTAGTTCGGGGAGCGCTCGGCCTCTGGTTCGCTCCTCCATTGTGCCAGGCTTATGCCCAATCGTCAGCCGACTGGGCAGTCGCCTTCTCAGAAGCGTTGAATGCCGATGAAGCTGAAGCCTCAAAATTAGGCCTGCCACGAACAGATCGGACACGAGCGGGTACGACCGTAAAATTAACGGAGGAAAACGCATATATTGAAGGCATGCCTCGACTAGTCGATTTATTAGAGCGGTCCTCTTCGTCTCCCAATGCGTCCGATCTAGCCAACGATGCATCGAAACTACTTAGCGACCTTAACGACCGTGAGCGCGTCCCTCCCGACCATTTCACACAGCCTGGAGGAACCCGAGGTCCTAGGCCCAGCTTAGACGCCCTGAGAAAAGACTACCTAACCCTTTTTAAGAGTTGTAACAGCCGCCCCGAGTTTGTTGGTACTGTCAATTGGCATGTACAGACGATATCTCGATTTTCTTCGCGTTATAAACAGCTAGCGTCTGTCGTATCAATACCTTGGTACTTTATAGCCATTGTGCATGGGTTGGAAGCAAGCTTCAATTTTGGAGCACATTTGCACAATGGCGATCGGTTAACCCAGCGCACTGTACACATCCCCAGGAACAAACCCGACAAATGGCTGCCCCCCTCTGACTGGCGGTCCAGCGCAATCGACGCCCTACAGGAACAAGGGTTCGTAGGAAAATCAGATTGGAGTTTGGAACGGATGCTATATCGGTGGGAAAGCTATAATGGGTTCGGCTATCGATCGAGGGGTGTGCATACCCCCTATCTTTGGAGTTTCTCAAACAATTACAGCTCCGGAAAGTTCGTGAAAGACGGTCACTACGATAGAAAAGCCGTTTCAAAACAATGCGGAGCGGCTGTGATGCTTAAAGGCCTAGTAAACGCCGGATTAGTCACCCTGTGAGGTAGCGAGGCAAGCAATCATGATGCGGTTTCTTATTGAAATTGGCTTTGTGATTTCATTATCCCTTGGTTACACTTGGTCATTAGCCTATACTGCTGCTAGCGATCCGACCGCTCAAACGCGTGCTGCAAGTGCTAGGCCAGCTGTACGATACGTCCAATACCTTGCCAAGAATTCGGACGACGATTTCGATCCGCGCAAGGATCGCTATGATCCTAACCCTGGGTGGGACATCGACGAGGGAAGCTCGGATGACGAGGAAGGCCGCCCGAAGAACGACGCGCTTCGGCAAGAACTTGAGCAGTATGGAAAATGTACGCCTGATCTATTTCTAAGTAGTCTGATCCAGTCAGATGTTTACAAGTGGATGATGGAGCATAAGGAAGACTTAGTGTTTATGCCGTCCGACCAGGCGGCTCTGAGGGAAAAGGAGGCACGGCTTCGTATTGCGAATAAATACCTACCTGACTTCTACGCTGGTTTGTCTGCTTTGAGCGCTCATCATAAGACTCTGGCGTTGATCTACTCGGAAAACTGGGACGATGGCCCCTATACGTGTGTATGGCTCGCTAGTTCCAATGGGCTCGTCGCATATTCGCCGTTGGCGTCCCGGAGTCCCGTTTCGGACAGCGTGACTGACGATGATTTTCTTCAATTAATCTGGAACGCCTTGCGCGTGGAGGTTCGATCGGCATCTCGAGCACCGCGCAAGCGGGAGGGTGATGACGGCTGCGACGGTGACACCTCTGGCGCGGACATACCGCTGACTCAAGCCCAAATAGACGGCGAGTTTTCGGCTTTAGCGAAGGCAAAGTCCTACCTGCTTCCAGAGAGCATTTCCTCCGCCTTAGAAAAGGAATATGTACCTGATGCACGGTTGCTCATCATACCGGCACGAGCCGCGCAGAAAATTCCGTTTGCTGCATTGCCAATTGGGGATCGAAACCTCGTCGATCTGTTTGCCCCGATGATCGTTCCCGCGGCAGAAGATATTATTGCGGCGAAACCTAGCAATTTGAGGGCTGCTAAAAAGCTGTCCAAAGCATCTCTTCCGGGCTTCCTCGTTGTCGGCGATCCTGACCTTTCTTATGACAAGAAACGCTTTTGCTGGCCAAAATTGCCGCATGCCCGTGAGGAAGCTAGTTTTTTGGCGAGCAAGCTGGGCGTAGGTGCAACTGTAGGAGCTAGCGCCAATTTCAATTTTGTTAAATCCAGTCTAAAGGCTGGGCAAAACACTCTCCGCTTAATTTACTTTGCAACGCATGGAATTACCGACCCAATAAATCCGGCAGACGGGAGCTTTTTAGCGCTTGATGGGAATCATTTGACTGGCGCAGCTTTAAGAAAGATGAAATTGAAGTTCTCTCGTCATCCCGTAGTTGTTATGAGCGCTTGCTTCTCAGGGTTAGGCAAAGTGTTTCCTGGTGGAGTGTTTGGGCTATCGGACTTCTGGTTGGGGGCGGGCGCCTCTCAGGTTGTAGTTAGTTTGTGGGCAGTAAGCGACGCAGGGACCCGGGATCTGATGGGACTCTTTGCAACTGAACTGAGCAAGCGATTTGCACTTGGCGCTCCTTCAACCGGCGGGGCTGAGATAGCCCTAGCAGTTGCTATGCGTGAGCTTAAGAGCAAGGAGAAGGACCCTGCGATCTGGTCAGCGTTTGTAGTTATCGGCCGGCCCGCCCCGTGACAGCTTTGAATTGTGCACGGGATGTGGGTAACAACCTCGCTGTGCTGTACCAACGCATACCGACTAGGGCTACGACATGGTGGCTGGTACGACAAACACTCGCGATTGGGTCTCAGATCGTCGCCCGGTCGTCGGGCATCATTAGGGCTGCGCTGTCATGAGGTGCGCCCAGCGATCCAAGGACCCGCTATTGGTAAGTCAGCTTTGGGGACGAGACGCGACCTTCGCGGCATCACTGGCAAAAGTCCGGAAGTGGCGCAACCACGACCAATAGCTTCGCGCTGCCGATGTCCGCTTTCGAGTAACAGCGAAATTGCTTCGAGTGACCAAGATCGGGCGCGAAGCTGTCTTTGACACTTAGCTTGCAGAGGCCGCCTTCGGGTCAGGGCCTGTCGTAGAAGTTCTCTGAACGAAGGGCAGGGAAGGGTCGTGAGCCGTTATTCAACCGCGCCGTTCGCCCCAAATTTTGATCTAGCGTAAAGCTGCCCACCGCAACCCCTGTAGAACATTGATCGCGGTGTCGGCTAAAACGTAAGCGTCCCCAAGGCGCGTGACAAAAGTCCTGCCCGGAAATATTGAATGTAGCGCTGTGTGGAGGGAATATGTTCAACCTGATCGTCCGGAACGTGGATTGGAAGGCTGGTCGCGCCAATATGATTGACGGCCGCGCACTTGTCTTCACCGCCGACCGTCTCAAAAGCCAGTTCCAACCAGATGGTAATCTAGCTCTCGACGACCTTGTGAAGCTGCCTTGCCTTTTCATGCAGGAAGGCATCCACGATGAGCTGGCGTACGTCGGCCACATAACCCGTCACCAGATTACTCCAAAAGGAATCATTTTTGACTTCACGGTGGACCGCCATATCGGCCCGTTGCCAAACTTTGCCCTCTACGAACTAAGGTCAGCGCTGGGTATTGATGATGAATTCGAATTTCATCACACTCACTGGGCCGTCAAAGACGAAGATTTATACCACGTGGTCCTTCGGATGTTTGCATCCCGGCGGACGCGCCCCAACGTTTTCGAATTAGCTGACTTCGCGAACGTCAACGACCGCTTGGTATCGGCGATGATGCCATTCGCCAAAGACTTTTCCGATGTCTACGACACCATAGGGGAAGCTGCAAAAAGCTTTCGCATGAATTGCCAGCGGGCCGATGAGATATGGGAAAATCATTCCGTTATGCAGGACATCGTCAATTTGATTGACAGCTCAAGACTCGTCGTATGTGACCTTTCGGGACGAAATCCTAACGTCTTCTACGAGGCGGGTATTGCCCACACGCTTGGCAAAGAGGTCATCCTCATCACGCAAAAGCTTGACGATATCCCTTTCGATCTTCGCCACATACGAAACATCGTTTATGACAACCATTCGGAGGGCCGGAAAGAACTGGCGAAGAAGCTGATTGCCACGATGGAGACTATCCTAAACAGGTAGCTCGTACAAAGTTCCTTTTCGCAACAAAAGCTTCACGCGAGCCATATGGCCATTCACGGTGACGCTCCATAATTCCGGGATGTGCTTCCGCCGAGCCTTTACGGCAAGGGCGGCGACCCTGCTCGATTCCCCGACCGCTTCCTCCTGCGGCAGACCCGACGGAAAGCAACCTCGTTCGCGCCTGTCACCTCCCGCGTTGAAACGGACTCTCCATTTAGGATTGGCATTTCGCCGTGCGTGCTTAAGAGCGCCGAAATGCCGCCCTCGGGACGATGCACAAGGTCTTTAAGTGTTCAGGATTGCAGCCCGCCTTCCCTTCCCACAACGTGCTGCGCACGGCGTCTTCCGCCTTTACCTCTCTGGACTCGCAATGCCAAGTAGGCCACAATCTCACACACTCTTAGGTAGGAGTGGAACGTGCATGCACTCCGACCGCCACTATGGTTAGCTGCCTGCGTCGTTTGCTGGACGACGTACCCGGCGTATTCAGCCCCTCCCTTGCCAGATTGATCGGAGTAGAGCAGTCAATCGGCGCAGCTGGCGCCGAACTAAAGGCCGCGATCTTAGCGGCTGAGGACGCCCTCCAGCGGATTAGGCGTGAGTTTAACAGGGATGTCAGAGATCGCCTCGATCAGGTCGACGCGATCGTTGTTAACGCCCTCGAGAAGATCGATGTCCTCCGCCAAGAGGGAATCAAAGATGCGAATGAGCTGATGAAGCGCGCGGATCAGATCCTCGCCCGCACCGCGGCAGACGCCCGCAGTCTCGAAAAGACTATCAAAGAAGACCTGAGCACGCTCATCTTCGAGGCCGAGTGCTCGATCAAGCGAACAATCCAGGAGACCGTCCCTGAGACCTTCGGCGGAATTGCTCGGGTGTTCGGGGGAAATGAGATCGTGATTACTCCGCCAGTCCTTTATAAGGGCGAGAAGCGGTGGTTCTGCATTGGAGATTGCCGAATTCAGACAGAATTTCGGATTTCACAACCATACTCTGAAACATATTTTGCGGTACGGGACTATCTCCTGCAGAGGCTCGATCAGATGCCGGACGACGGACCGATCAACACGGTTGTCTCGACCTACGAATTCTTGGGTGCATTCGCTCGGCGCGCCGCCTGCTTCGTTCCCGGTTCGGAACAGAGGTACATCGCCGAGCATATGGACTTTCGGGATGTGGCTTCAGCTTGGACAACTCTTCTCGGCGACGACTTGGGGATGGGACGATGACATGGCCTTTCATTACGTGGACGATGGTGACGATTGCCTGTATCGCGGCAGCTAGTCCGGCGGCCTCGCAAGAGAAATGCCAAACGGTGCGCGACTGTACCGAGGCGATTTTGGCACAGGTCACGGCTTTGCATGAGGAGAACGCAGCGCTTGCACGGGCCGTGTCAGATCTGGAGGCGCAACTGCCTCCAACTGGTTCAATCCTTGCGTTCGAAGCAGCTACTTGTCCGCCGGGATGGGCAGTCTACGACCGAGCGCGGGGACGTTTTGTTCTCGGGCTCGGCGGAAGGGGGGATAAGGTGGTATCGGCGGAGGACGCTGGTAGCAGGGGAGGCGCTCCACCGTCCTCCTAAGTGAGGCAAATTTGCCTTCACATAAGCACGCGACCATGACGGGGGTGACAGCCGGGAGGGGTAACTGGGGCGATGGGTCATTGGGGCCAAGCGTTTTCGGAACCTCGATGGGCAGCGCATACCAGTCTTACACTAGTCCGGTCGGCTCGAATGCGGGAGTTCCGATTGTTCCTCCTTATGTGGCGCTTCTCCTTTGCCGCAAGAACTGACCAGAGCCTCAGCTCAGGGGTACCCAGCGAGACGTGGGGTCTCAAAGACCTATCACGGCTGGATATGGTTCAACAGCCTTAAGCCAGCGGACTTCGAAGCTCTGAATACGACGCGCGCTGCGCGGCGACCGCAGCGGAAAGTGCCGGGCTCGGCTTGACGATGAGGGGTCGGTCTCAATCTAATTGGGGAAGGGAGAAAGTCGAGCTACTGCTCGTAGACGGCCTTCGAAGGTGTGCGCCTTCGAGGCCCAGAGTTCAGATCCAAGATCTTCTCTACCGCCTCTGCGGCTGACATTGCTGCGCATTGCCGCCGACAGCCTTGGGCCGAAAATGGACAGACGGCTTCAAGGCTCGCGATCCCAGAATCGTCAACGGTCAAGCCAGCTTGCTTTCGACCCTCGGAGATCGCGAGGCGGCTCTTCCTCATCGAAAGACCGCGTTGCCTCTTAGCAAGAAGTCGGGATATTTTGTGGCGATATCGTGAGGGCACGGCTATGAACGGCACTTCACCTACCGGCTGGAAGAAACCGGAGCTCTGGAGCTTTCGATTAAGTGTTGCGAGTCTTGTCATTTCTACGTTGATGACCGCCGGATTGTTTTACTATGGCCAGCAATTTGCTCAGCTATCAGCAGATAGGTCTAGATTAGAAAAGGTTCAGGATAAGAAAATAGAGCTCTGGGATCGAATCGGACCGCAGTTAAATAGAATACTCAGCTACATCACTTATGTGGGTCGCTGGAATCAAATCTCAGCGGCCCAAGTAGTTGACGCCAAGCGGGCGTCAGACGAGATATTTTACGTCTACAAGCCTTTTTTTTCAGATAAATTTCAAAAGGACTACAATCGTTTTATGGATTCCGCGTTTCAGACCTTTAATGGCATGGGGGAAGATGCAAAGATCCGAACATCTCCGACAAGCCGCAAAGACGATGTAAAAGCGTTTGCCGATAGCTACGACCTACAGGTAACGTTTGACGCTTACAACGCCTTACTTGCTGGTGCGGTCGATGAGTTCGGCTTAAGCTTCGCGGCGCCAAAGTTCAAAAGTTTCGCTCCTGAGGGCGTACCTGATAAAGTCACGGTGACACAGTCGAAGTGAGTTCCTATGACACAAAGCTGATGGCGAGGGAATCGGGCATCGCAGCGCCACGAAAATTGAAGTTGGATCTGTCAGACCTGTGATCCGTGGGCACCAGTCCTGATCCCGTGAGCAGGTGGCGCGCCAAGTGAGTGCGCGGCGGCCCAATCATCACTGCCGGCAGCTTACGGGACAACCCCAAGAGACCTCGAACGACCGAGTCACCACGGAGTATTCTCGACAAACCTTTGCACCTGCGACAGATAGTCTGGCTGGGCTATCGCTCTCAGTCCCAAGCGGGGGCCACGACCCCAAGTACAGATCGGTAATTGCAATGCTGTCTATAAGGGAATCTCTCAAGTTGATCGCTGGCATCACAATTGTTCGGGCTGCAACCACGGTCATCGCCACGATCTTTGAAGGGGGGCCCCTTGGAAGCCACACCTTGGCATTTCTACTCGGTGACATCCTATCCTTTGGGGCGGTTCTTGCCATACAGGGGCTTGTTGTCATCGGTGCAGTACATATCTGGAATCGCATGAAACGCAGGCCGGTGACGGCCACCAGAATAGGCTAGTGTCTAGACACTATGGCAGCGCACGTGCTCAGCAGGCAGCTTGCAATCTTCATACTAGTTACGCGTCACTAGGTCGCTGATGCTGAGCCGAAGTTCAGCAAGCCTGCGACGCCATTCTGCAGCTAACGCAGTGTAGCGCCCATGCTTCAGAGCATTGTCATTTCCTTTCGGCGCGCCTGTTGACGTACCGCCATGCATCCGGCAACGGCCGTTTCGCATCGCTCCGGATTGGCACTCATTCCCTTTCCTGGTCTTCGCGCGGCAGCGGGCACTCAGATGCATCGGAAGTTTGCTTTGCATGGGGTTGTACCTCAAGTTCGGTCTTGGCTACCCCCGTTCGGCGTCACCATCCCGACCAACGCTTGCCCGCCCGCATGAATATGCACATGCTCGACCAATACTTTTTGTTGGTTCTTGCCGCGATGCCGATTGAATGTTTCAACTAGGCTGGAAAACGCCCGCAAGAGCTTGTTGGCATGACCAAGGTTTTCGTCGCGGCCAATGATCGTTTGGTTCGGCAACATGGCCCGACGGAAACATTCCATCGCCGCACTGTGCGCCGCGATCATCTGTGATGCCATCATACCTTCAAGTTCATCGCGCGGCGCGATTCCCTCCAAAGCGTCGAGGATGGCATTGAGCTGTTTGGCGCGATCCTCGCTGCTGCTGGCGTCGTTCCACAGCGTCAGTATGGTCTGTTCCCCGAGCATGTCGGTCCAGGCATCAGATGGTGTGGCTGCGACAGCACTCATTCTTGAACGCCGGTTTGCCGATATTTCTTTTGAAGCGGTAGGGTTCTTGCTCATTCTCGATCTCCAAACTTCTTTTCGATAATTCCGCTCAACCAAGACGATGGGAATCGCCTAGCAAGGCGGGGACGGCGGGGACAGGCTGGGAGGTTTCCGGAGCCTTCTTATGATTTTGTCATCGAAACCGTGCGTAGAGGAAAACTGTCCCCGCGCGTCCCCGCCGTCCCCGCCACGGACTTTGATGAAAGTCCGTCATGTCCGTCATGGTCCTGATGGACACTCTCAACCCGCCAGCGCCTAACCTTAGCCTTCGCGTCGACGCCAGCTTCAACCAATCGCATTCCACTAACCGGACGGTTCTGATGCTTGGCGCACCAGTTGCCGAAGCCGTGCCTGTCGAACTGGTTGTGTTTCAAGAAGCTGGCGAGAGCGTCACGGAGGTTTAGGTTAATCGACGCGTCGGGGGTCAGGCGTCGACTCAATTCTTTCACCGTCCATATCCCCTCCGGTAGCAAAGCGGCAAGTATCTCCGAAGTCCGCTCACGCTCCGGGTCGGTGCCTCGCGCCTTCTCCATCGCGCCCACGGGGTCGGGACGGCAAAGCCACACGAGCGCCGAGCGTACCCAATGCGACCACTCCGTGAAGGAACCAAGCGACGGCGAGCCAACTGACTCCCCACTGACGATGAAGGCACGCAAGATAGACAAGGCAGCAGCAACGTATTTAGGTCGATCAATGATGGCGACCTGCACGGGGTCACGTTTGAACTTTCGTGTTTCGGGACGTTCTTGGCCTGCGTCGAGTCGGATCAGCAGCGCACGTCTGGTGAGGTCGCCATGCACACGAAGCGCATTCCCCGTCGCAATCATCAGAGCCTTTGTCGGCGTGTCGATATTGGTGCTTCGTCCGAGGATGCGGAACTTCACCACCTCTTGCGTCAGGACTTGGCAGAGGCGTTCGGACTTGAGCGGCCGGTCAAGGTTGTCGAGATTCAGGATCGTATCACCCGCCATCAGAGATGCGCCAAGGCGTTTGTCCAGTTCGTCCTCATCGCAACTGCCACCGACCACAGCGGCACGGCGGCCGGTGGCGAGAACCGCCGCGAGATCGGCAAGGTAGCTCTTGCCTGTTCCTGGCGTGGGAGCTGTAATCGCGAAGAGAGGAGCAGTCGGCAGGCTAGGTCGGACAATTGCGGTCAGGAGCATCGCCAACGTCGCAGAACGGTCAGTGCCACCCTCGAACGGAAACTCCTCGAGCAGGCCCTCCAAGGTCGCCAGCGCCTCTTCGGCGTCCCTCAGCGTCGGTTCCTCTGGTATCGCGGGCAAATCCATGCCCTCGATAAGAAGGAAACCAGTCGCCTGGTCGTAGCCCGCCTCGGAAAGGATCGTGCCATCAGGCCGCAGGGTTGGGGCACTTATAACCGCAGTGAGCGGCCGGAACTGCCACATCCCGACGCGGGAGAGCAGAGTCTCCGACACTTCCTTCGGACAATCGGCGGATTTCCAGTGATGATCCCTCTGGTCAAATCGAAGAAAAAGCGCCACGCGGTTCAGGCAATCAGCAAGCGAGACGACGGTGTGCGCCGCGATCATGGGAGCACCATGCGCCCGCTTGATGGCGTTTTTCCTCCCGATTGGAAGAGCCATGCTCTCCACGACGCGCACCAGTTCGCCCCCGCGCACGTAGACGTTGGCTTCTGAATCAACTAATGCCCGCTCCGCTTGGTCCACCACTTGCGCCATTCGACCCTTATGGATTTCTATGCGCCGCCGGTTATCGCCCTCGGCCGCCCGTTTCTCAGAACCCGAGGGTTCAACCAAAACGGTTGCAGTTCGCCTGCCATTCCTCACGGTCGACCGCCCCATGCTGGATCTGGAAGTTCGTCGCGCTGAAACAGCTCCCAGCGGCGTCGAAGTTCGGGGGCGAGGCCGTGCTTATCAATGACGTCGGTAACGATTTTGAGCCCGTCCGGGTCATAGTGACCATCAAAGTCAATAAGCAGGTCCGCCAGCATCGAGAAATAAACGAAGGCGTCAGGCGAAATGATCTCTCCCTTCCCGTCAGGCCCAACGCGAAGGATTGGCCGGTTGTCATAGTCAAAATACACGCGCTCTTTGGTATCTACGCGGTAAGTTACACCAAATGGGGCGATCCGCCATTTTGGCTCTTCTTGGAAGAGTCGGAGAACTTGACGCTCATACTCTATAATAGACATGGATACCTCTGACTTGAAATCGGCGGCATCCCGTTGTAAAAATCTCATCGTCACATGAACTTTCTACGGAGCCGCCCGGTTGATCCTTCGGCCGGGCGATTTTCTTTTCTGCCTGGCCGAGGTTTAGGCGGCCTTCTGGTGCTCCCACGCTTCGAGTTCAGCGATGCGCCAGCGCGAACAGCCCGAGGACAATGAGAGGGGACGCGGGAAAGAAGGGTCATTTTTGAGCCAGCGCCAGATAGTTGACCTGTTGGTCCCATAGCGCGCACCCACCTGATAATCGGTGAGGAAAAGGGCAGCCGGATCGGGCTTGGTCTTCTTCGTGCTTTCGGTTTCTGGTATGCGGCAAGTCATAGCGCGGCTCCATGAATTTCAGATGGATTCATGTAGACGCAATCGATGCTTATGTCATTGAAATTGCACGGTAATTAGATCGATACCTAACTACCCTGATTTTGCTGCTTCAAATTCTTCCGCCGGTGACGTTTGTCATAAGCGTCGCGGACACTCTGACGACCGATATTGATGCCAATGCGTGGCAACCCCTCATGCACTGCGGCTATTGCCGCTTCATATCCCCCACCCGACGCAATCTTCCGCGCCACATCGCGGTAAATAAAATAGTCACGGGCGTCGTTTTCTGGATTCGACCTGTCGCCACGCTTCTTGCCGGTTATGGAGAGCCCACAAGACAGCCCGGATCTGATAGTCGCGGGCAGCACATCTGGGCTATCGGCTTTCGCCATCATTGCCGCGATCATCCTGACCACGCCGGACGAAGGCTCGTGGCCACGTAAGACCCAGTCGTAGAATGGCCGGGTATCACCCTTCTCCAGCCACATGACAATTACGGCATCACGAGCGTCCGCGAGAAGCTCGCCTTTTTCGTCGCAAAGGCACTGCGCCAATGCATCCCAAGCGGTGATAATATCTTCAGTCACGCCATGGCCTCGCGAAGCTGCAGGACGTTATCCTTCGCCGCGCGGCCGGCCAGAAAATCCGCCCACGCCGCCATCATAGCGCGGCGCTTCTCAACCTGGTCGCCCCGGCGGTAAGCCGCCTCGACGGCATTCGAGACTTTGTGCGCCAGCGATACTTCGGCCATGTCGCCCGGGAATGTAGTGCGTTCAGCCACCCAATCTCTGAACGTCGAGCGAAGACCGTGCGGCACTGCGGGCCGCTTCGAAGCACGGTCGATAAAGCCCCCGTTACCGTCTCCAATGTCCGCATCATGAATCCGCCGCATGGTAGCGCTCAAGGTCATGTCGGACAGTTGCCCGCCCTTGATGGAAGGGAATACAAGCTTGCTATCGGCAAGGCGCGGCAGGGCTCTGAGCAATGCAGTAGAATCTGCTGTCAGGGGCACTCGATGCTCACGATTCATCTTCATCCGGGCGGCCGGCACGATCCAGAGCGCCTTATCAAGATCGATCTCATCCCAAGTGGCTCCACGCACTTCCTGCGATCGGCAGGCCGTAAGCGCAACAAATTCCAGCGCGCGGCTTCCTATGCCATCCCGGTTCCGCAACGATTTGAACCATCTGACAGCATCGTCAAGCTGGACGGCGGGCTGGTTGTCGCTGCCGGCAACCTTGGCAGGCGCGGGCAGCAACTCTTTCAGATTGCCGGCCCAGCGCGCGGGATTGTCGCCGGTTCGATGACCGGCAACGGTCGCCCAAGCCAGCACGGCCTCAATTCGCCCTCGCAATCGGCTGGCCGTTTCGGTCTTCGTCTTCCAGATCGGTTGAAGGACCCGAAGAACGTCCTGCACACCAATATCTGAAACGAGCAGCGGGCCAAGTTCGGGGCCGGCATAGGTCTTAAGAGTCATCTCCCATTGGGAGCGATGCTTGGCATTCTTGAAGGCGTCCAGTTTGGCGACAAGATAGCGGTCAACTGCATTAGTGAACGTCAGCCCGCGCGCCTGCGCGGCAGCAAGGGCGGCGCGGGAAGCCTTTCGTTCCTCGACCGGGTCGACGCCAACCCTGATCTTGTCCTTTGCCTCGCGCGCGCGCCGAACGGCGTCGGCAAGCGGTACATCTGGATATCCGCCTAACCCGATCTCCCGCCGCCTTGCTCCGACAAGTGTTCGCAGCAGCCACGTCCGCGCTCCGCCAGACGTACACTGCAACATCAGCCCGGAAACGTTACCGACTGCATACGATGCGTTCCCGCCTTTGCCGGGATGCCGTAGCCTGGCGACTTCCAGTGCGGTCAGGTCTCTCGCTCTCTTCGGCATGCCGCACCCATCATCATACCCGCCAAAACAGATGCGATTTATCGCCACTAACTGCGACAAGTCAAGACAGATGCCTAGCCCATATTCTAATAGCACATTGATTCAATGAGACAAATCGAGACGCTATACAACAGCATGGAACTCCAGAATGGCGGCCATCCTCTCCGCCATCCTGCTTCGCGCTTCGCGCTTCGCAGGACAAGTCCAGCAGATCCCTCTCTGCGCGAAGCAGGATGCCCTCCGAAGCCTTGGCGAAGGAGGGCTCTCAAAAGCGCTCTGTAGCGATCCTTCGCGCCCCCCTCTGTCCTGCCGGACATCTCCCCCACTTGGGGGG
>NZ_FTPD01000056.1:77269-78368 GCF_900156895.1 Mesorhizobium prunaredense | reverse complement strand
CCTTGTGGGGGAGGATGTCCGGCAGGACAGAGGGGGGCGCTGTCCTGGGCGCTGTCCCTCCGCGATCAAAGGTTCCGCTCGGCCCTGTCCAGAAAAGCGGCGATGGCGCCGGGCAGGTCGCCGGTATCGAGGATCGGCGCATGTCCCTGGCCTTCGACCGTGATCGTCTCGACACAGGGATGACGCTTTCGCATCTGTTCGAAGGTCTCGGCGGACAGCAGCTTCGAATTGGCGCCGCGAATGGCGAGCAAGGGTATTGCCGCCAGTGCCTCGAACTGCGGCCACATGTCTGGCAGCTTTTGGGTCAGATCGAGACCCGCCAGCGTGTCGACCAGCTTCGGGTCGAAATCAGGCAATAATCCTTCATCCGTCTCTCGGTAGAGGGCCGCTACCATCCGCTCCCAATCCGCCTCGGTCAGAGCAGGAAAATCGATGCCATGCGCGCCGCGCAGGGCGCCGACGGCCTCGGCATGGGTTTTCGGCTTCGGCGCGCGCTCGAGATAGGAGCGGATATGGGCAAGGCCGCGGGCCTCGAGCACCGGGCCGATATCGTTGAGCACGATAGCCCGCAGGACTGACGGCCGCATCGCCCCGAGCACATGGATGATCAGCCCCCCACGCGACGTGCCGATGAAACCTGCCCCGTCGATGTCCAGCGCCGCCAACCCGGCGAGGATGTCGCCGGCTTCGACGCCGACATTGTAGTGGCCGATATCGGGGTCGTAGGTGGATTGCCCGCGGCCGCGATAGTCGAAGGCGACGATTTTTCGCGGCGTTTGCGCCCGCCGCGACAAGTGCTGCGCCAGTTCATGAAAATCGCGGCAATTGCGGGTCAGGCCAGGCAGGCAGACGACCGGCCAGTGGCCGGAGTTCGCTTCGCCGTAGATGCGAGCGTGGAGTTCAAGCCCGTCCGGCGAGGCGTAGAAAAAATCGGAAAAACCGCTCGACATTTTTGGACTCGATTCCTCGCCGTTGCCGGATCGTCTCGACTGCTACAGGCGAGGGCGGGGGTGGTCAATTGAGGGCGGAACGGCCAAGCTGCCAATCTCCCCCCTCGTGGGGGAGATGCCCGGCAGGGCAGAGGGGGGCGTGAAGGAAC
>NZ_FTPD01000056.1:42745-77259 GCF_900156895.1 Mesorhizobium prunaredense | reverse complement strand
ATTGCGCCCCCCTCTGTCCTGCCGGACATCTCCCCCACGAGGGGGGAGATCGGCCGTCATCGACGCTTCGCCAATCTCGAACGCCGTCGACGCCTTCAACTCCGCCCGTTCACCAAATCCCCCACAATGTCGTACTTGCCGGAAATGCGCATCTTGTAGACTTCATAATTCTCCATCACGCGCTGGACGTAACTTCTTGTTTCGGTGTAGGGAATCCGCTCGATCCAGTCGACGACGGCGTCGATGTCCTTGCCGCGCGGGTCGCCATATCTGGCCACCCACTGGGCGGCGCGGCTGGGGCCGGCATTGTAGCCGGCGAAGGTCAGCACATAGGAGCCGTCGAAGCGGCCGAGCTGCTCGCCGAGGAAGGCGGCGCCCAGGGTCGCGTTGTAGCCGGCGTCGGTGGTCAGCCGCGCCTGCGAGAAGGTCATCCCGGCCTTCTTCGCCAATTGCCTGGCGGTCCCCGGCATCAGCTGCAGCAGCCCGCGCGCTCCGGCGCTGGAGACGGCGCCGATGTTGAACTCGCTTTCCTGGCGGGCGATCGCATAGGCCAGCGCCTTGCCTGAGCCGGAAATGTTGGCGGTCTCGGGAATGGCGCCGAGCGGATGCGACAGCGCCCCGACATCGATGCCGCGCGCGCCGGCGATCTTGCCGACTTTCAACGCCAGGAAGTGATTGCCCTGCTTTTCCGCCATCGCGGCCAGCAGCGCCAGCTCTCCGGGACTGCTCAACTGTCCGGCGAGGTCGCGGTAAAGCGTGTCGGCGTAGCGCTGATAGCCCGCCTGCTGCAGTCGCTTGATGGCGCTGACCGCCTCGCGGCTGGAAAAGTTCCGGTGATCGGTGGCGCTCGGCTGCGGATGGGCGATGTTGAGGACCTGCCGGCCGGCGCGCTCACCCGCGAGCTGGCCGTAGAAGGTCGTGCCGTAGGCGGCGGCACGGCTAAAATAATCCTTGGCGCTGCCGGGGCCGTCGGCTTCGGCCGCACGGCCGAGCCAATAGTAGGCGCGCGACAGCGATATCGGCCCCTGGGCGAGACCGGCGATCCGCTCAAAATGCCTGGCAGCGGTGGTGGGATCGTTGAGGCCGCGCAGCGCGTACCAGCCGGCATGAAACTCCGCATCCGCCGCGTTGGCTGCAGTTTCGGCGGCGTGTGCTGCGACTATCCTGTAGGCGGTCTTCATCTCGCCCTGGTCGACCAGTTCGCGCGACAGCACCCGGCGCTCGGCCCACCAGGCATCCGGGTCGATCAGAGCGTTGCGGTCGCTCGGCGCCTTCATCACCATTGCTGCGGCGTCGGAAAACTTCTGCTGCTTGCGCAGATATTGGGCTTGGGCGAAGAGATAGCCGGCCGAACGTTGCGCGGCGGGCACCGCCTTCAGCAGTCTGGCCGCGTTCTTGTCGCCCCTGTCCGCTGCGGCCCAGGCGTCGGCCAGCTGCCGGGCGCCGGCAAGGCCGGCGACGCGCAGCGCCGAATTGACCCGATCGGCATAAAACATGCGCTCCATGCGGAAACGGTGGTCGGCTGCGGGGATCAGCGTGCCGAATTCCTGGATGATCGCCGCCTCGTCCCTGGCTTCCAGTTTTTCGGTGCGCCAGAAAGGCGACAGCGCCGAGCGCGCCGCCTCGACGTTGCCGAGCGACGCATAGGAGCGGGCGAGGATCACCACGCCCTCGGCTGTTTGCGGCTGGCTGCCGCCGAAAGCCTGCACCACGATCTCAGGCGCGGGGTTCTCGCGGTAGAGCGCGCGCTCGCTGTTCTTGCGCAAGGCGATCATGCCCGGCCAGTTCGGCAGCATTTTCGCAGCATCGGCGATGTCGCCGCTTGGCACCTTGTCGCCGCCATAGTGCGCGATCGCCCAGCCAAGGATGTGCTGGTCGAGCGAATTGACCGGCAGGGCGTCGCGCACCTGGCGCGCACCGGCGATGTCGTTTGCCGCCAGCGCATCGAGGCCGCTCTTCAGCCTGGCGACGCTGGCGGGAGGGGATTCCGGACCCAGGCCGGTATCCAGCAGGTTTGGCTTCGGAATGGCCGACGTGACCTGCGCATCGACCTTGCCGGCGGCCACAAGGGTCGGCGTCCACAGGAGAATTGCGCCAAGCAGCGCGAAAAAATGAGGCTGCCTGGTCGGCATGGTCTTCAACGTTTCCTGTCTTACCACATTACCAACAGGCACAGATCAACTGAAGCCTAGTTGGCTGTGATGAAGAGCCCGTAAACAAGGGGCTATCGAGGTCTTTCAAATTGCGCCTGCTGGCACTGCTGCCATGCTTGCCGCGCAACGGTGTCGAGACTATGGTGCGCCGCTTCGCTTTCGGCTAGAAGGCGCGCACGACAAAACACCTGCAGCGCCGTGCGTCTTCTCGGACGCGCAAAGGCCGCTGTAGCACTTTAAATTTGGCGCATGACCATTCCGTGAATCGACGCCGATTTTCGGGGTCATGCGCCAGTCCCAAGGAGTTGGATGACATGCTGAGAGGCTCGCTTACCGCGCTCGTGACACCGTTCGAAACGAGCGGCCGTTTCGACGAGAAAGCCTTTCGCGCTCTCGTTGCCTGGCAGCTCGCCGAAGGCACGACCGGCCTGGTTCCGGTCGGCACCACCGGCGAGTCGCCGACGCTGTCGCATGACGAGCACCGCCACGTCGTCAAAGTGTGCATCGAGGTCGCCAAGGGCCGCGCTCCGGTCGTCGCCGGCGCCGGCTCCAACAACACCGAGGAGGCGGTTGGCCTGGTGCAATTTGCCGAGAAGGCGGGCGCCGACGCGGCACTCGTCGTCACGCCTTACTACAACAGGCCGACGCAGCGCGGCCTCTATGCGCATTTCGCTGCCGTCGCCAAGGCGACCAGCCTGCCGATCATCATCTACAACATTCCGCCGCGCTCGGTGATCGACATGATGCCCGAGACGATGGGCCAGCTGGTGCATGACTTCAAGAACATCGTCGGTGTCAAGGACGCCACCGGCAAGGTCGAGCGGGTTTCCGAGCAGCGCGCCACCTGCGGCAAGGATTTCATCCAGCTTTCCGGCGAGGACGCCTCGGCGCTCGGTTTCAACGCCCATGGCGGCGTCGGCTGCATCTCGGTGACGGCCAATGTCGCGCCGCGGCTGTGCGCCGAATTCCAGGAGGCGACGCTTTCCGGCGACAACGCCAAGGCGCTGGACTTGCAGGACCGCCTGCTGCCGCTGCACAAGGCGATTTTCCTGGAACCCGGCGTGTCCGGCGCGAAATATGCGCTGTCGAAGCTCGGCAAAGTCGAGAACGTGCTGCGTTCGCCGCTGGTCACCGTCGAGCAGTCGACCGCCGAAAAGATCGATGCGGCGATGAAGCACGCCGGCTTGATTAACTAGCAATGAGGCGCCACCTCTCCGCATCATGAACCAGGTCAGAAAAGCCGATCCCAACAACAAGACCGTTGCGGAAAACCGCAAGGCGCGGTTTTCCTACGAGGTGCTCGACACGATCGAGGCCGGCCTGATGCTGACCGGCACCGAAGTGAAGTCGCTGCGTCAGGGCCAGGCCAACATCCAGGACAGCTACGCCTCGGTCGAGGGCGGCGAGATCTGGCTGATCAACTCCTATCTGCCGGAATATCTGCAGGCCAACCGCTTCAACCATGAGCCGCGCCGGCGCCGCAAGCTCCTGCTCAACAAGCGTGAGATGGCCAAGCTGTCGCAGAGCGTCGATCGCGAAGGCATGACGCTGGTGCCGCTAAAAATCTATTTCAATGAAAAGGGCCGGGCGAAGCTTTTGCTCGCCGTCGGCCGCGGCAAGAAATTGCACGACAAGCGCGAGACCGAAAAGCAGCGCGACTGGTCGCGCGAGAAGGGCCGGCTGCTGAAGGAGCGTGGGTGAGGAGTGGTCCGCAAAGCGGACGAAAAGCCAACGATTTGGCTTTTCGAGCGACGAACGCCCACGGCCATATCGGGGGGCAGGGCGGTTCAACAGGGATAGGCCTGTCTTGAAGAACCGGATCGTCGTTTGGGGTGCGGCCAGCCTGATCCTGGCGTGCCTCGTCACGGCCGCCTATTTCTACTTCCGTCCGTTTTCTCCGGACCGCGGCAAATATCCGGTCAGGGGCATCGACGTGTCCCATCATCAGCGACAGATCGACTGGCGGCGTGTTGCCGCCGACGATGTCGCCTTCGCCGTCATCAAGGCAACTGAAGGCGGCGACCATGTCGACGATGCCTTCGCCGCCAATCTGCGTGACGCGCGTGCGGCTGGTCTGGCGGTCGGCGCCTATCATTTCTTCACCTTCTGCAGGCCTGGCGCCGATCAGGCGAAGAATTTCATCTCCGTCGTGCCGCGCGATCAACGGCTGCTGCCGCCGGTGGTGGATATCGAATTCGTCGGCAATTGCCCGCGGCGGCCATCGCCCGAAGAATTGAGTGTTGAACTCTCGGCTTTCCTCGGCCCTGTCGAGGCAGCTTTCGGCAAGACGGCGATCCTCTATGTGACCGACGACGCGGCGCGGGCCTATGCCGGCCAGATCGTCGGCCGCCCGCGCTGGGTTCGTTCGCTGGCGCTGCAGCTAGGTCATGACGACTGGATCTATTGGCAGTACCACGACAGCGGTCGCGTCGACGGCATCACCGGCGATGTCGATCTGAATGTGCTTCAGGGCGGGCCGGAGAAATTGGCCGAGCTGTTTGCGCCACCGCCCGAATCTATCTCTCCAGAAACGCCGCTATCTCCTTGAAGACGTTGACGAACATTGCCTCCGTCAGCACGCCGGTGTTGGTGTTGTAGCGCGAGCAATGATAGCTGGAAAACAGCGTCACGCCATTGGTTTGCTGCTGCCCGCCATGCTTGAACGGATAAGCGGCGACACGCTGGCCGAGCGCCCGCACGGTCGACTGGTGCGCGATCGAGCCCAGCGCCAGCACGGCGCGCAGGTTCTTAAACCGCGCGATCGTCGGCACCAGGAACGTCCGGCAGGTGGCAATCTCGGCGCCGGCCGGCTTGTTGTCCGGCGGCACGCAGCGAACTGCATTGGTAATCGCCGTGCCGACAAGCTCCAGCCCATCATCGGGCCGCGCCTTGAACTGGCCGCGCGCAAAGCCGTGTGCGATCAGCGTGTTGTAGAGCAGGTCGCCGGCAAAATCGCCGGTGAAGGGGCGTCCGGTGCGGTTTGCACCGCGCAGGCCCGGCGCCAGTCCGACGATCAGCAGCCGCACCGCATCCTCGCCCTCGGGTGGCAGAAAGGTCGGCACCGGTGCATTGAACCAGGACGGCTCGCGCTGCCGCCATTGCGCGATAAAATCATGCAGCCGCGGGCAGAGCGGGCAATCGCGATCGGGCTCGGAGGACGCGACCAGGGGAGCGGTCAAGACCGCCGCCGTCAATACTCGTCCTCATCGACTTCGGCCGGTTCGGGCCGGCGCACCGGCCGCTCGGACGGATCGCGGCCGACATCGCTCTTCAAGGTCATCAGGTCGATGAAATGATCGGCCTGGCGGCGCAGATCGTCGGAAATCATCGGCGGCTGCGAAGCCATGGTCGATACGATCGAGACCTTGCGCCCGCGCCGCTGCAGCGCCTCGACCAGCGTGCGGAAATCGCCGTCGCCGGAAAAGATGACATAGTGGTCGACGACATCGGCGAGTTCAAGCGCATCGACGGTCAGCTCGATGTCCATATTGCCCTTGATCTTGCGGCGGCCGGTCGAGTCGGTGAACTCCTTGGCCGGCTTGGTCACGACCTTGAAGCCGTTATAGTCGAGCCAATCGATCAGCGGCCGGATCGAGGAATACTCCTGATCCTCGACCAGCGCGGTGTAGTAGTAGGCACGCAGCAGGTAGCCGCGCTTCTGGAAGTTCGACAAAAGCCTGCGGTAGTCGATGTCGAAGCCGAGCGCCCGCGACGTGGCGTAAAGATTGGCACCATCGATGAAAAGAGCGATTTTTTCACGAGGGTCGAACATGGGAAATATTCCTTTTCGAAAATAAGCGGTCGTCTAAATGCGCGTGACTATCGGTCGGCTTGAAATAACCGGCTGACCTTCGTCATTCGAGATAACGCCGGTTTTACGGCAAACCAAGGGTATGATGCTGCATAGCAAGCAATTGTGATCGGTGCCGTATGTCGCAGGCGGCGCGCACCCAGATTGCCTTGGCCAGGCCCCGGGCCCAGGCCCCGGGTCCGGCATTGCCAAAAAGCTTGTATTTTGGCGGCGTTCGGGTTATGGACCGCGCCTGTTTTCCATCAAATCCAGGCATGAAAGGGGCAGCTCATGGCCCGCGTAACCGTTGAAGATTGCATCGACAAGGTCAACAACCGCTTCGAGCTCGTGCTTCTGGCCGGCCACCGCGCCCGTCAGATCAGCCAGGGCGCGCAGATCACCGTTCCTCGTGACAACGACAAGAATCCGGTCATCGCGCTGCGCGAGATCGCCGAGGAGACATTGTCGCCCGACGACCTCAAGGAAGACCTGATCCACTCGCTGCAGAAGCATGTCGAGGTCGACGAGCCGGAAGCCGATGGCGAGGCGATCGCCGACCAGACCGGTACCGCCGCTGCGGCAACCGACGCCGACGACACCGAGGACAACATCACCTTCGACCGCATGACCGAGGAAGACCTCCTGGCCGGCATCGAAGGTCTGGTGCCGCCGGAAAAAAGCGACGATTATTAATCTTCCCACCGGCCGCCGACACTTTCGCGCCGGCGGTTTCGTGGTTATCTATGACATGCGCCGTACGCCAGTGCGGCGCATGATTCATTTCAGCACTGCGAGATCCCGCCCATGATGCGTCAGTATGAGCTTGTCGAGCGCGTCCAGCGCTACAAGCCTGACGTCAACGAGGCGCTGCTCAACAAGGCCTATGTCTACGCCATGCAGAAGCATGGTCACCAGAAGCGCGCCTCCGGCGATCCTTATTTCTCGCATCCGCTCGAAGTCGCCGCCATCCTCACCGAAATGCACATGGATGAGGCGACCATCGCGGTTGCCTTGCTGCACGACACGATCGAGGACACCACGGCGACCAGGGCCGAGATCGACGAGCTGTTCGGTCCGGAAATGGGCAAGCTGGTCGAAGGCCTGACCAAGCTGAAGAAACTCGACCTCGTCTCAAAGAAGGCCGAGCAGGCGGAAAACCTGCGCAAGCTGTTGCTGGCGATATCGGAAGACGTCCGCGTGCTTCTGGTCAAGCTTGCCGACCGCCTGCACAACATGCGCACTCTCGACCATGTGCCCGAAGCCAAGCGCCTGCGCATCGCCGAGGAAACGATGGATATCTATGCGCCGCTGGCCGGGCGCATGGGCATGCAAGGCATGCGCGAGGAGCTCGAGGAGATCGCCTTCCGCTTCATCAATCCCGAAGCCTACCGCGCCGTCACCGCGCGGCTCGCCGAAATCTTCGAGCGCAACAAGGATGTGCTGTCCGAGATCGAGAAGGCGCTGTCGACGCTGTTCGACAAATATGCGATCAAGGCCGAGGTCAAGAGCCGTCAGAAGAAGCCGTGGTCGGTGTTCCGCAAGATGGAGGCCAAGGCGCTGTCCTTCGAGCAGCTGTCCGACATTTTCGGCTTTCGTGTCGTCGTCGATACCGTCGAGGACTGCTACCGGGCGCTCGGCGCCATCCACACGACATGGTCGATGGTGCCCGGCCGCTTCAAGGACTACATCTCGACCCCGAAGCAGAACGACTACCGTTCGATCCACACCACCATCGTCGGACCGTCGCGGCAGCGCGTCGAGTTGCAGATCCGCACCTATCAGATGAACAAGATCGCCGAGTATGGCGTTGCCGCGCATTCGATCTACAAGGACAGCGGCGGCAGGGTGAACGGCACCGCCCACGCGATCTCGAAGGAGACCAACGCCTATGCCTGGCTGCGGCGCACCATCGAGCAGCTAGCCGAAGGCGACAATCCCGAGGACTTCCTCGAAAACACCAAGCTGGAGCTGTTCCAGGACCAGGTGTTCTGCTTCACGCCCAAGGGAATGCTGATCGCGCTGCCGCGCGGCGCCACGCCGATCGACTTCGCCTATGCGGTGCACACCGATGTCGGTGACACCTGCGTCGGGGCCAAGGTCAACGGCCGCATCATGCCCCTGATGACCGAGCTGAAGAATGGCGACGAGGTCGAGATCATCCGCTCCAAGGCGCAGGTGCCGCCGGCGGCGTGGGAATCGGTCGTCGTCACCGGCAAGGCGCGCTCGGCGATCCGCCGCGCCACCAAGAATGCCATCCGCAAGCAGTATTCGGGTCTCGGCATCCGCATACTGGAACGCGCTTTCGAGCGGTCAGGCAAGATTTTTACCAAGGAAAGCTTGAAATCGGTGCTGCATCGGCTGGCACGCAAGGACATCGAGGATGTGCTGGCCTCTGTCGGCCGCGGCGAACTTGCCTCCACCGATGTCATGAAGGCGGTGTTTCCCGACTACAAGGACGAGCGCATCACGCTGGCGGCGCCCAAGCAGCGCGAGGAGGGCTGGTCGAAGATCCGCAACGCCGCCGGCATGCTGTTCCAGATTCCGGGCCGCGCCGCACGCAAGGACAAGGACCAGCCAAGGGACGGCGCCGTGCCGATCCGCGGCGTGCGCGGCGACCTGCCGGTGCGCTTCGCGCCGGAAGGTGCTGTGCCCGGCGACCGCATCGTCGGCATCGTGCAGCCGGGGACCGGCATCACCATCTATCCGATCCAGTCGCCGGCGCTGCAGGCCTTCGACGACCAGCCAGAACGCTGGATCGACGTGCGCTGGGACATAGACGAGCGCACCAAGGAGCGATTTCCGGCGCGCGTCTCGGTCACCGCCATCAACGCGCCGGGCTCGCTGGCCGACATTGCGCAGGTCGTTGCATCCAACGATGCCAACATCCATACATTGTCGATGGTGCGCACCGCGCCCGATTTCACCGAAATGCTGATCGATCTCGAAGTCTGGGACTTGAAGCACCTGAACCGGCTGCTGTCGCAGCTCAAGGACAATTCGAGCGTCAGCGATGCACGGCGCGTGAATGGGTGAATGGTGAGAGTAGTGAGTAGTGAATAGTGAATAGTGAATAGTGAATAGTGAATAGTGAATAGTGAATAGTGAATAGTGAAAGAAGGGTACTCTCGCTACTCGCTACTCGCTACTCGCTACTCGCTACTCACTATTCACCATCGACATGGATCGAACAATGAACACCGACGAAGTGCTGGGCGTTTTCCGTGAAGCCGGTGCCGTTCTCGAAGGGCATTTCATCCTGACTTCTGGCTTGCGAAGTCCGGTCTTCCTGCAGAAGGCGCGGGTCTTCATGCATGCCGACAAGACCGAGCGCCTGTGCAAGGCGCTGGCCGAAAAGATCCGCGCTGCTGTCTCCGGCAGGATCGATTACGTCGTCGGCCCGGCGATCGGCGGGCTGATTCCGGCTTACGAGACCTCGCGCCATCTTGGCGTACCGGCGATCTGGGTCGAGCGGGAAGGGGGCGAGTTCCGGCTCCGCCGCTTCGAGATCGCCAGGGGTTCGCGCGTCGTCATCGTCGAGGACATCGTCACCACCGGCCTGTCGATCCGCGAGACCATCGACTGCCTGCGCGCGCTTGGCGCCGAGGTCGTTGCCGCTGCCTGCATCATCGACCGCTCGGCCGGCAAGACCGATGTCGGCGTGCCGCTGATCGCGCTCGCCGAGTATGAGGTTCCGGCCTACCCGGCCGACAGGCTGCCGCCCGAGCTTGCCGCCATACCGCCGGTCAAGCCGGGCAGCCGCAACATATAAGGGCATGTCGCCCAAAAGCATGCCCTTGGGCTTGAACCGAGGGGTGCGCAGCGGTTTTGGGACAAGGACATGCCAAAACAAACCTTAACTGAGGCGCTACCTTGATTGCCGGTATTGATCATTTCGTGCTGACGGTTGGCTCCGTCGAGGACACCTGCGCCTTCTATCAGCGCGTGCTCGGCTTCAAGCGCCTCGACGAGCCGGGCCGGCCGACGGCGCTGCTGTTTGGAACGCAAAAGATCAATGTGCATGAGGCAGGCCACACCTTCGAGCCGAAGGCCAAGGCGCCGACGCCGGGCTCCGCGGATTTTTGCCTGGTCGCCGCGCGCCCGCTCGCAGAGATATGCGCCAGCCTGGCTGCCAACGGCGTGGCGATAGAAGTCGGGCCGGTCGAGCGGATCGGCGCCCGTGGCCCGATGATGTCGGTCTATTTCCGCGATCCGGACGGCAATCTCGTCGAGATCAGCTGGTACAACAGGTAACCGGTATTTTCGGCGAGAACGAAGTGCGTCGGCAAGGTCGGCTTGCGGGCAACCGTGTTCACGCCTGGCGCAGCCATCATCGAGGTGCGACGGGCTTTAGTTTGCCAAAGTCACAGCTCAGGCCAGTTCCGCTTCCACAGGGCAGTCGAGGCAAGCGGTATAGTTGCAGAGCCGGCAAATACGGTATGCATGGTCCTCGGTGCCGACGAGCCCACGCAACAGCTTGGCGGCAAGGTTGCCGAATTCCTGCAACTCCTCCTGATTTAGAACAGCAAGCGCTGACGCGAGCCCTTTCTGGCGAGCGGAAAGAATAGCACTGCAGGTCGTCTCGCCCAAAGGAGTGAGCCTTAGCGCTACCGCGCGATGGTCGTCAGGCGCCGAGAACCGAGCCGCCAATCCCTCCGCGACCAGTCGATCGACCAGTCTGACGGTGCCCGAATGGGACAGTGACAATGCGCGGCGCAGCCTCTCGATAGACAGGCCCGGTACGTGGCCAATGAGGGTGATCGCGGAAGCCGCTGGGCCGGGCTCCGGTGCTTTGGCCTGAGCGTCCCGCTGCAACGTGTCCGCAAAGGCGAGCGCTAGAGCGCCAATCACATTTTCAATCCTGGAATCGGTCATCGACAAAAAATATATGCTCGGAGCATATACATCAAGGTCGAATTATTATATGCTTGGAGCATACAAATCGAAAGGAGAAGGCCATGTTTACCTCTGCAACCGCCAACACTCCGTTCGTGGCGCGCATCAATCAAGCTGGCTACCACCTTGCTGCCGCCGGTCGCGCGGTAACCCTTTTGGGGGTGGTGCTCCCTCTGCTGTTGATCGGCATTTTGAAATTCACCGCAATCGAGATCGAGGCGCTTAGGCCATTCATCGAGAATACGCCTTGGCTGGCATGGCTCTATCCCGCTTTCGGATCTGCGGGGACGTCCTACTTCCTGGGCGTGGTCGAACTGGCCACAGCGTTTCTGCTGATAGCATCTGTCCGCAGCGTCTGGGCTGGCCTCGCGGGGGGTGCCATCGGCTCAGTCATCTTCGCGCTGACATCCTCGACAATGCTCACCCTGCCGATCTGGGAAACGGGCTCCGGAGGGTTTCCCTTCCTCAACGGGTTAGGTGCCTTTCTGATCAAGGATGTCGCCTTGCTCGGAGTGAGCCTGGTCATTTTGGGGGGCAGCCTTCAGCAACTCGTATCCGACCCCGACCGAAAAATTGATCGCAGTGATGAACAACGAATCGAGAGGTGAGAGCATGTCTCTACTCGCTATCTGGCGCAGGACGGACGAACCAGGGCACGATGTCGTGCAGCTAAAGCAGACAGGCCTCGGCTGGCTCTTGAATGGAGCCGCTGTATACCTATCGGATGCGGGCCCGGCACGTTTGGACTACACAGTGCAACTGGCCGAAGATTGGACGACCAAATCCGGCACCGTTCGCGGGTTCATCGGTTCCCAGTCAGTTGATCTCACAATCATCCGCGACGAGACCGGCATCCGCAACGAGACCGGCTGGACTGTTAATGGGCAGCGGCAGCCGGCGGTTCAGTCGATGGTGGATCTGGACTACAGCTTTACGCCGGCGACGAACCTGCAACAAATTCGCAGAATGAACCTGAAGGTCGGCGACAAGGCGGATTTTCCGGTGGCTTGGCTGGTTGCCGGCGCGTCGAGTTTGGTTGTTCTGCCGCAAACCTACCATCGTGTGAGTGAGACCGAGTACATCTACGAGGCTCCCACAGTGCCTTACCGCGCTACGCTGCTCATTCCCGAGGCTGGCTTTGCTCAAGATTACCCCGACGGCTGGGTTTTCGAGACCGGCAGCGCCGGCCGTGCACTATAGGATTGCGGCTGAAGCTTGGCTGCTCGCAAGCTGACATCCATGCAACTTGCTACTTCTGGGCAAGGCGAACCCCGTCGCATTGATTACCTCCTGTGGCAGACCATCGCGGCAGCGATTCGTTGTCTTGGGGCTTGGGTGTCGCTATATCGAAGCCTTGATTGCCTTCCGGCGTGCTTGAAGCGCAAGATGTGAAGTCACGACCCGCTAGCGATGGCCGGGCCGGCGTGGTTATTGTATCAGGACAGGGACAGAGTGCTTTTTCGACGCCGCAAGCCTGATGGTCTTCTCGAGCGGGTGCGTACCTACCTGCGGCCACGCCGCTCGTTCTCGCGCTCCCTGCGCCTGTCGGACAGAGCTGGAACGGCCGGACGGGAAGTTCCCGCCCAATGATCATTGGCATCGGCAGCGACCTGATCGATATCAGACGCATCGAAAAATCGCTGCAGCGCCATGGCCAGCGCTTCATTCAGCGCATCTACACCGAGGTCGAACAGGCCCGCTCCGAAAACCGCGGCGCCCGCGCCGCCTCTTATGCCAAGCGTTTTGCTGCCAAGGAGGCATGCGCCAAGGCGCTGGGCACCGGTATGGCGCAAGGGGTGTTCTGGCGCGACATGGGCGTCGTCAATCTGGCCAGCGGCAAGCCGACCATGGCGTTGACCGGCGGGGCGGCGGAGCAGTTGGACAAGATCCTGCCTGAAGGGCACAGAGCGGCGATCCACCTCACCATCACCGATGATTTTCCGCTTGCTCAAGCCTTTGTGATAATCGAGGCGATGCCCGTCGAAGAAGCGCCATATTGATCGCATCTGACCACCGGCATGACGTTGCCCAGCGCGCGCCGAGACTCTATACCAACCAACGCATAATCGAGGACGACATGAGCGTGGCTGAAAAATCCCAGAAGAAATCCGGCGGGCTTGGCGAAACCGTCAGCGTCATCGTCCAGGCGCTGTTGCTCGCTCTGGTCATCCGCACGCTTCTTTTCCAGCCATTCTCTATCCCGTCCGGGTCGATGCGGCCGACCTTGCTCGAAGGCGACTATCTCTTTGTCACCAAATGGTCCTATGGCTTCTCGCGCTATTCGCTGCCGTTCGGGCCGGACCTGTTTTCGGGCCGCATCTGGGGCGCCGAGCCGAAGCGCGGCGACGTGGCGGTGTTCAAGTTCCCGCCGGACCCCTCCGTCGACTACATCAAGCGCGTCGTCGGCCTGCCGGGCGACAAGATCCAGGTCAAGGATGGCCAGCTCTTCATCAACGGCGTCGGCGTGCAGCGCCAGAAGGTCGGGCAGATCGACAATCGCGACATCACCGAGGAGAGCGGGCCGGTCGACGTCTATCGCGAGACATTGCCGAATGGCGTCAGCTATGACACGCTCGACCTGATACCCAACTCGATCGGTGACAACACCCAGGAATTCGACGTGCCGCCCGGCCACTATTTCATGATGGGCGACAACAGAGACAATTCCTCGGACAGCCGCTTCACCGTCGGTTTCGTGCCCGACGAGAACCTGGTTGGTCGCGCCAATCTCATCTTCTTCTCGATCGGTGGCAGCGCCAGCCCGCTCGAAATCTGGAAATGGCCGTCGCAGATGCGCGCGTCGCGTCTGCTCGATTTCGTCAAATAGGTCATGGTGGCGACAAAACGGCTGACCGTCGACGCGCTCGCCGAAGCTCTCATGCAGCGCACCGGCCACGCCTTTGCCGACCGACAGCGCTTGCAGCGCGCGCTGACCCATGCCAGCGCCCGCAGCAGCCATGCCGGCATCGACTATGAGCGTTTCGAATTCCTGGGCGACCGCGTCCTCGGCCTGGTCGTCGCCGACATGCTGCTGGCGGCGTATCCGGACGCTGCCGAAGGTGAGCTGTCGCTCCGGCTCAACGCGCTGGTCAATGCCGAGGTGCTGGCGGAGATCGCCGAGGAGATCGGCCTGCCGGAGCTGATCCGTGCCGGCTCGGACGTACGCGGCCTGGATGGGCGCAAGCGCGTCAATCTGCGGGCTGATGCGCTGGAATCGCTGATCGCCGTGCTCTATCTCGATGGCGGGCTGGAGGCGGCCCGCGCCTTCATCCACAAATACTGGCGGCCGCGCTCGCAGGCCACCGGCGCCGCCCGCCGCGATGCCAAGACCGAACTGCAGGAATGGGCGCATCAGGCGGCAGGCGCCGTGCCGGTCTACATAATTGACAGCCGCGAGGGACCGGACCACGATCCGCTGTTCACCGTCACCGTCAAGGTCGGCGCCTATCCGCCGGCGACCGGCAGCGGGCGCTCCAAGCGCGAGGCCGAGCAAACCGCCGCCACTGCACTGCTGTTGCGCGAAGGCGTCTGGCTGAACAAGGGGAGCGCGGCATGACCGCCACCGAAGACGTCCCGCCGGCAACAGAAGCCGCCACCACGCACTCTGGCTTCGTTGCGTTGATCGGCGCGCCCAATGCGGGAAAATCGACGCTGGTCAACCAACTGGTCGGCGCCAAGGTGTCGATCGTCACCCACAAGGTGCAGACGACGCGCGCCATCGTGCGCGGCATCGCCATCCACAATAACGCACAGATCGTCTTCATCGACACGCCGGGCATCTTCAAGCCGAAGCGGCGGTTGGACACGGCGATGGTGACGACCGCCTGGGGCGGCGCCAAGGACGCCGACATCGTGCTGCTGCTGATCGACGCCGAGCGCGGCATCAGGGGCGACGCCGACGCGATCCTCCAACGGCTGAAGGATGTCCGCCAGCCGATGGTGCTGATCCTCAACAAGGTCGACCGGGTCAAGCCCGAGGCGCTGCTGGCCCTGTCCGCGGCAGCGAATGAAAGAGTGCCTTTCAAGCGCACCTTCATGGTCTCGGCGCTAACCGGGTCGGGCTGCAAGGACCTGCTCGACTATCTCTCGGAAACCCTGCCTGCCGGCCCCTGGTATTACCCGGAAGACCAGATCTCCGACCTGCCGATGCGTCAGTTGGCGGCCGAGATCACTCGCGAAAAGCTCTATCTCAGGCTGCATCAGGAACTGCCCTATTCCTCCCATATCGAGACCGAGAAATGGGAAGAGAAGAAGGACGGCTCGGTGCGCATCGACCAGACCATCTATGTCGAGCGTGACAGCCAGAAGAAGATCGTGCTCGGCCACAAGGGCGAGACGATCCGTGCCATCGGCCAAGCGGCACGCATGGAGATATCCGGTATCCTCGAACAGAAGGTGCATCTTTTCCTGTTCGTCAAGGTGCGCGAGAATTGGGGCGACGACCCCGAGCGCTATCGCGAGATGGGGCTGGAGTTTCCGCATTAGAGCATGTTCCGAAAAGTGGGGGTCGGTTTTCGGAAAAGATCATGCTCAAACACGAAGTTACTATCGATACAGCCCTCGTGAGCCGGTTGGTCGCCACGCAATTTCCCCGATGGAAGGATCTTGCTGTCCGGTCGGTTGCATCAGGCGGATGGGACAACAGGACGTTTCATCTCGGAGACCATATGCTGGTGAGGCTGCCGAGCGCGGCGGCCTATGCCTCGCAGGTGGAAAAGGAACATCGCTGGCTGCCAAGGCTTGCGCCTCTGCTGCCGCTGCCTGTCCCGGTCCCGCTGGCGATGGGAGCCCCGGCCGACGGCTATCCCTGGCATTGGTCCGTCTATCGCTGGATCGAGGGCGAGACGGCGACGCGGGAGCGTATTGCCAGCCTGCCGCAATTCGCGGCCGGCCTGGCCCAATTCCTGGTCGCCCTGCAACGGATCGATCCCGCCGGTGGACCGGTGCCAGGGCAGCACAATTTTTTTCGCGGCGGACCACAGAGCGTCTATGACGGCGAGACCCGGCAAGCAATTGCAGCCCTCGACGGCAAGATCGACACGGTCGCCGCGAGCGCGGTGTGGGAAGCAGCGCTTGCCGCGACATGGCACGGCGCGCCCGTCTGGTTCCACGGTGACGTCAGTTGGGGAAACCTGTTGGTCAGGCAAGGTGCTTTGAGCGCCGTGATCGACTTCGGGACTTCGGGCATGGGCGATCCCTCGTGCGACTTGGCGATTGCGTGGACGCTCTTCGAAGGGAAAATCCGAGAGGTGTTTCGCGCCGGTCTTCAGGCCGATGAGGCGACCTGGGCGCGAGCCCGTGGCTGGACGCTATGGAAAGCGCTGATTATTGTCGCCGGCCACATAGGCATCAATCCAGTCGAAGTTGAAAAGTCGCGACGCGTGATCGATGAAGTGCTTGCCGATCACCTCCGCGCGGACCGCCGCGGAGGGCACCGACACAGCGCCTGGAAAACTTGATTTCGCCACCGAAGCGGTGACAAGCTCAGTTCATGGAATGGCGCGACGAGGGAATCATTCTCGGCACCCGCAAGCATGGCGAAACCAGCGCCATTCTTGAGGTCATGACGCGTGCGCACGGCCGCCACCTCGGCCTTGTGCGCGGCGGCCGCTCGCGCAAGCAGCAGCCGGTTCTGCAGCCCGGCAACCGCGTCGACCTGTTGTGGCGGGCGCGGCTCGACGAACATCTGGGTACCTTCCAGGCCGAGGCGATCGAGATGAACGCCGCCCGGCTCATGGACAGCGCCGTCGCCATCTATGGGCTGCAGACCATGGCGGCGCATCTGCGCCTGCTGCCCGAGCGCGACGCGCATGACGGCCTCTACGAGACGCTGGCCGTGATGATCGCCCATCTCGACGACGCGGACACCGCCGGCGAGCTGGTGGCGCGTTTCGAATTGCTGATTCTCGACGAACTCGGCTTCGGCCTCGATCTCAGCCAATGTGCCGCGACCGGCGCCAGGCAGGACCTTGCCTATGTCTCGCCGAAGTCCGGGCGCGCCGTGTCGCGCGCCGCAGGCGCGCCATGGCGCGACAAGATGCTGGTGCTCCCCGCATTCCTGCAGCGCGGCTCCGGGCTGCGCGCCGATCCGACGGCGATCGAGGATGCCTTCCGGCTGACCGGCTTCTTTTTTTCCCGCCATGTCTACGAGCCGCGCGGTATCGAGGCGCCCGGTGCCCGCGCCGGCTTCCTCGCCGCCCTGCGCAAGCACTATGCGGCGGGCAAGGAGATCGGCGCCGAGACCGCCGCCGGAGAAATCATTACATGAGCGACGTGGGACTCTTTCCAGGCCGGGTTTCGCCGCCCGGCCTCGGCACCATTCCACACGCCGACATCGCTGAATATACCAGCCTGGAATTGCTCCAGCGCATCATCGACAACAAATACAAGGCGCCGCCGCTGGCTTTCGGCACCGAAACATGCTCGATCTTTCCGCTCGCCAGTCTTTCCGCTCGCCAGTCTGGCGGCGCGCTGACTCGGCCGGCCGCCTGGCCGCCGTATTTGTCGGTCACTACTGGCCTGGTTTGGGGGAACCGCCATGTTCGAAAGCCTGATCGGCCTGGTCGCGATCATCGCGCTGTTCGTCATTATCTCGCGCCAGCAGAGCCGCATCGGCCTGATCGAGCGCGAGCTCGGTGCGCTGCGCAGCCTGGTGCTTTCGGGTGTCCATGTGGCCCCGCCGCAGGCCAAGCCGGTAGATCAGGCCGCAAACGACAGCATGCCGGCAGACGCGGCAATTGCGGCCGTGACCGACATTGCCCCGCGATCGGCGGGCGAAGCTGCTGCTGAGGAAAAGCCGCCCACGGAGGTTGAAGCCGGGGAGGCTGCATCCGGACCGTGGGCTGCTGGCGAAGCGGTGCCGGCTGGGCCTGCACCTGCGCAACCGGCGGCCGCGACGGCGAAAGCGGCCCAAAAACCCGATATTGAAACGGCGCTCGGCACCCGCTGGGCGGTCTGGGTGGGCGGCATCGCGCTGGCGCTGGGCGGGCTGTTTCTGATCCGCTACACCATCGAGGCCGGCATTTTCGGTCCCGGCGTGCGGCTGAGCATGGCAGCAATGCTCGGGCTGGTGCTGGTCGCAGTCGGCGAGTTCATCCGCCGTACCGGCTTCAAGGTGCCAGTGCAGGGCGTTGCCGGCGCCTATATTCCGGCGATCCTGACGGCGGCCGGCGCTTTCATCCTGTTCGGCACGGTCTATGCCGCGCATGGCGTCTACGGCTTCATCGGGCCGGCGCTCGCCTTCACGCTGCTCGGCGCCATCGGTGTGGCGACGATCGCAGCAGCCCTCGTTCATGGCCAGGCGCTGGCCGGCGTCGGCCTGCTCGGCGCAGTGGTGACGCCCATGTTGGCCGCCTCGCAGGCGCCGAATCCTTGGGCGCTGTTCGGCTATTTGGCGATTGTGCTCGCCGCTACCGGCGTGATCGCCCGCCTGCGCGACTGGAAATTGCTGATGGCGGCAGCGTTCGTCGGCACCGGCCTCTGGACCATTCTTTACATGACCGATGCGCCGGGCACCAACCTGCCTGTCATCCTCTTTATCAACGCGGTGACCCTGGCCGTGCTCGCCCTCGTCTGGCTCGGCCGTCGCGGTGGCGAAGCAGGACCCGCCAGGGGCTTCGACTGGCCATCGGTCGCGCCTGGCTTCTTCATCGGCCTTTCGGCGATGGCGCTGTTCGTCGACCCCGCATACGCTGCCGGCGATGCTCTGCCGGGAGCAGCCCTTATCGCGGCCCTAGTCGCGGTGGCGCTCTACCGGCCGCTGGCGCTGGCGCTTCTGCACGCCGCAGGACTGGCGACGGTTCTGGTCTATCTCGGCATCATTCCGCCAACCTCTATCGTTTCAGACTTTTCAGGTGGCGCTCTCGGCGTCGATGGCCTGCCGGCGGCAGTTGCCGATACGCTGATGCTGAGGATCGGCATCTTTCTCGGACTTGTGTTCATCGCAGCCGGCTTCTGGGCAGCGCGCAAATTTGCTGCATCGGCTCACGTCCGCGCCGCCTTATGGGCGGCATGGGGCGTTGTCGCACCGCTGGTCATTCTGCTGGCGCTCTGGTTCACCTTCGGCAATCTCGACCGCGATCTTGTTTACGCAGCAGTTGCAGCCCTTCTGGTGGTGGTCTTCGCCGCCGGCGGCGAGTGGATTGCGCGCGGTGAACAGCCGCCGCTACGTGGCGGTGCTGCCGTCTCGTTCGCGCTTGGCGGGGCAGCAGTCGCTGCCTTGCTGATGCTCTACATGGCCTTTGGGTCCGGCTGGACGACCATGCTTCTGGGTGCCGCGGCCATCGTGCCGGCGCTGGCCACCCGCTGGCGCGCCTACCCGGTGCTCGGCTGGATTTCGGTCGCTGCGGTCGTCGCGGTGCTCGGCCGCATCGCCTTCGATCCGACAATCGTCGGCGCTGAATTCCTGTCGACGACGCCGGTGTTCAACTGGCTGCTGCCGGGTTACGGCGTGCCGGCGCTTGCCTTCGGCTTTGCCGCCTGGCAACTCGCCCGCACCACAAATGGCCGGCCACGCCTCGCCATGGAAGCGGGCGCAGCACTGTTTGCAGTGCTCACGGTCGCCATATTGGTGCGCCACTCCATGCATGGCGGCGTCATCGACGCGAGTGCTGCGACGCTGGCCGAGCAGGCGATCTACACGCTGATCGCCATTGGCACCGGCGCCATCCTGGTCGCCATCGACATGCGCTCGCCAAGCCTGGTGCTGCGCTATGGTTCGCTTGCCGCGGGCGTAGTCTCGGTCGCCTTCATCGTCATCCAGCATTTTGTGGCGCTGAACCCGCTGTTTACCGACGAATCGACTGGCCGGATCCCGGTGTTCAACCTGCTGTTCCTCGCCTATCTCTTGCCGGCCGTCGCTGCTGGGGGGCTCGCGCTCTACGCACGTGACAAGCGGCCGAAATGGTATGCCGCGATGCTGGCGCTAATGGCGGCGCTGCTCGCCTTCGTCTATGCGACGTTGTCGGTGCGGCGGCTGTTCAAGGGCGAGTTCATCGGCCTGTGGAGCGGCCTCGGCCAGCTCGAGACCTACACCTATTCTGCGCTGTGGCTGATCATTGGCGTGGCGCTGCTCACCGCCGGCGTCTGGCTGAAGTCGCAGGTGCTGCGCGTTGCGTCGGCCGCGCTGATCTCGGTCGCGGTGTTGAAGGTCTTCCTCTTCGACATGTCGGAACTGGAAGGCGTGCTGAGGGCGCTGTCCTTCATCGGCCTCGGCGCGGTGCTGATCGGCATCGGCCTGTTCTACCAGCGGCTGCTGACAAGAGCGGCGAAGGAGGCCTAAGGGATTATCTGTTTGAATGTCCGATAAATGGAATAGTTGAAGGTTCAGCAGGAGATATTCAAAAGTGCCTCTCTATATTCGCGACAAGGAAGTGGATGCGCTGGCCACAAAATTGCAGCACGAGATCAACGCCGCCAGCAAAACAGAAGCAGTGCGGATTGCACTTTTGCATGAACTTGAGCGTAACCACGCCCGCAAGCCTTTGCGTGACAGGATTGCGGTGTTGCAGGAGAAGTGTGCCGCGTTGGGGCCATCCGATCCCACCTTCGACATGAAGGCATTCACCGACGAGGCATGGGAAGACTGACGTTGGCGAGCCCGGTCCGGGCGGTTCAACTGTGAGCCCCAATACGGCGCGGGATATTCCGCAGCGCTGGAGGGACAGCACCCTCTTGGGTGCGAAGGAACTCGACGGCTCGATTCTAGATCGCTGCGCCTTCCGCACATGCAACGGCGGGTTATCGGGTCCTTTGTCGCGTCGCCCGCGATGGGAGGATTCTGCTTTGCCTCTCAATCCCACCGGGAATAAACCGGTTCGCGCCAGCGTTATCTTGTTGCTTGGGTGGCCGAGCGGCGGACCGCTTCGCGCTGGCCGCTTGCGCCGCGCCGTGAAGGCGCGTTCAATCGGATGAACAAGGACGACCTCAGAACCAGCGGTCATGGACGAAAAGAAGGCAGCAATCCTGGGCGAGATACCACGCCTGCGCCGTTATGCGCGCTCGCTGCTGCGCGATCGCGATTCCGCCGACGATCTCGTTCAGGACTGTCTCGAACGAGCGCTTGTGCGGCTCGACAATTGGCAGACTGGAGAAAGCCCCAGGAGGTGGCTGTTTACGATCATGCATCATTTGTTCATCGACCAGATGCGCAAGGTGAACCGGCGCGGCGAAGCAGCGATGCTGCCGCTGGAAGCGCGCGAGGCGCAGGCAGCACCCGCTGAGCAGGTGGAGAGCATCGCCTCGCGCGAGATCATCGACGCGTTGCAGGCGATCAGCCCCGATCGGCGCGCAGCACTGGTCATGGTCGCCATCGAAGGCTTTTCCTATGCCGAGGCCGCCAACATCCTCGGCGTTCCGGCCGGCACGCTGATGTCGCGCATCGCGCGCGGGCGTGACGAGTTGCGCGGGCTGCTGGATGACGCCGCGCGTCGCCGGGCGATAAGGATCGTCGAGAAATGACCCGGCGCGATTTTTCCGAACGCGACATCCATATGGCCCTCGATGGCGAGTTGCCGGTTGACGAGCGCGTGGCTTATGATGCCTGGCTCGAGGCCAGTCCTGAAATGAAGGCGAGGAGCGTCCGCTATGTCGCCGACCGCGCAGCACTGCGTGCCGCCTTCGCCGGCGTGCTCGACGAACCGGTGCCGGCACGGTTGCAAAATATCGTGTTCGGCGAGGCGCCGGTCAAGACGACGGCATCGAGCTCGCGCTGGTGGCGGGTGGCTGCCGCAGCGGCGATGCTGGCCATTGGCGGTGTCGGCGGTTATGTCGCCGGCATCGACCATCTCGGTCTGGAAGACTCGGCTGAGGGCCAACTCGCCGAGCAGGCGATCGCAGCCCATGTCCTCTATGCCGCCGAGCAGCGGCATGCGGTGGAAGTGCCGGCCAGCGACAAGGATCATCTGCAGACCTGGCTGTCCAACAGGGTCGGCCTGAAGCTGGTCGCACCGGATCTGGCGGCGCAAGGATTCCAGCTCGTCGGCGGTCGGCTGCTGCCCGCTGGCGAGAGCAAGGCCGCGATGTTGCTTTATGAGGACGCCAAGGGCGAGCGCATCTCGCTGTTCGTCACCGCGGAATCGGTCGAGAAGACCAAGGGCACTTACGGATCGGAAGAAGACGGCCCCGAGGCGATCTACTGGTTGGACAAGGGCTATGGCTGCGCCGTCGTCGGCTCGCTGCCGCGCGCGCAGCTGACTGCAGTGGCGAAGAGCGCCTACAGCCAGCTTGTCGCCGGGCTGGCCAGCTGAGCTGCGCTGTTTTTTCAAAGGTTGCGCCTACAGCGCCGCGCGTCTTTGGACATGCAAAGGACGCTGTAGCACTTTAATTTCTGCGCATGATTCCTTTCCGAAGATCGATTTCGATCATCGGGGTCAGGCGCCGCAAAAACTGTCACAATTCAGCCCGAATCGAGGTGCGATAGCGCTTGACGGATGCTGGCGCTTCGGCTGTGTTGTCGACACTTCTGACCAGGCCTTTCCATAATCCAATCGAGGTTTTCCAAGCCCGCATGCCTGCCGAGATTCGCACGGCCCGCGCGTCCGACGTCGATGACCTCGCGGCGATCGAAAAAGCTGTTTTCTCTGGCGACCGCATTTCCCGCCGTTCCTTTCGTCAGTTGATCGAACGCGAGACCGCCGAGATGCTAGTTGCCGAAAACGGCGGCCGCATCGCCGGTTACGCGGTCGTGCTGTTTCGCAAGGGCAGCGGAGTCGCGCGGCTCTATTCCATCGCCACCGGTCCGCTTTCCGGTGGGCTCGGTATTGGCCGCATGCTGTTGAAGCGGGCCGAGGAAGCCGCCTTCGAGCACAACCGCATGATGCTGCGTCTCGAGGTGCGCGAGGACAACAGCCGAGCCATCCGCATTTACGAGCAGAGCGGCTACCGCAAGATCGGCCGCGAACCGGGCTATTACGAGGACGGCGCCACGGCGCTGCGCTACGAAAAGACCTTGCGCGGCGACATTCCGGTCGCCACCAGGGTGCCATTCTACCAGCAGACCTGCGATTTCACTTGCGGCCCGTGCTGTCTGATGATGGCGATGGCCAATTTCGATCCCGGCTTCTTGCCTGACCCGGTGATGGAAGTCCGTTTGTGGCGCGAATCGACCACCGTTTTCATGATGTCGGGGCCGGGCGGCTGCGAGCCGTTCGGCCTCGCCGTTGCCGGCCACGAAAGCGGGCTCTCTGCCGAGATATATGTCTCCTTCCATGGTGCGCTGTTCCTGCAGTCGGTGCGCAGCCAAGACAAGCGGCGGGTGATGGAACTGGCGCAGGTCGACTTTCGCCGGCGCGCGGAACGTTACGGCATCCCGGTGAATTACCGTCCATTCGCCATCGACGATATCCGCACGGCAATCGCAGAAGGAAAACTGGTGTTGGTCCTGATCAGCGGCTTCCTTATGTTCGGCAAGAAGGTTCCGCACTGGGTGCTGGCCATCGGCGACGATGGCGACCATATCCTGATCCACGATCCCTGGGTCGAAGACGAGAGACAGGAGACCATCCTTGATGCCGCCAACATTCCGGTGCCTTACGGCATCTTCATGAACATGGCGCAATTCGGCCGCGATGGATTGCGTGCCGCCATAATCCTCGGAAAGCGCGACAGACAATGACCTGGGTCATCCTTACCGGCCGGCAGAACGATCTCGATCAGGTGGCGACACCGCACAAGATCATCACCAATCGCGACTATCTTGCGCATCCGGCGCTGTTTCGCGGCCAGCGGCCGAAAGTCATCAACCTGTCGAACAATTACGGCTACCAAAGCCGCGGCTACTATGCCTCGCTGCTCGCCGGTTCGCGCGGCCACAAGGTCATTCCGACGGTCGAGACGATGATCGACCTGTCCGAGCGCAAGCTCTACGATCATGCGCTGCCGGAGCTGGAACTCGCGCTCAACAAATGCCGCAAGGATCTGGGCGGAGCCTTTCCGCAAAAAGTCTGCATCTTCTTCGGCATCGGCTCGTCGAGGATATGGGATCGCTTCGCCAAGCTTTTGTTCGACTGGTTCCGAGCGCCGGCGTTGGAAGTGCACATCACGGACAGCGCCGAATGGGCCTCGATCCGCAAGATCGGCTTCCATCCGCTGGCCAGGATGACCGAGGAGGAAGAAAAGCGCTTTCTTCAGTGCCTTGAGACCTACACCAGCCGCGAGTGGCGTGACACCAAAGGCCGCACGCCGGCGCGCTACACCTTCGCCACGCTGGTCGATCCGCATGAGGAGTTGCCGCCATCGGAGATCTCGTCGCTGCGCTATTGGGCCAAGATCGCCGAAAAGATGGGCGTCGAAATCGAGCCGATCACCAAAAAGGATCTGGCCAAGCTCGCCAACTACGACGCGCTGTTCATCCGCGAGACGACTTCGATCTCCAATCACACCTACCGCTTCGCGCGCCGCGCCCAGCAGGAAGGCATGCCGGTCATCGATGATCCGCTGTCGATGATCCGCTGCACCAACAAGGTCTATCTCAGCGAGCTGATGACCTACAACAAGGTGCCGGTGCCGCCGACGGTGATGATCGCCGGCATCTCGGACCTTGAAGTGGCGGCGCAGACGCTGGGCTTTCCGCTGGTGCTGAAAATCCCGGACTCGTCGTTTTCACGCGGCGTCAAGAAATGCGCCACCTTTGAGGAGCTGAAGACGCTTGCCACCGAATGGCTGGAGGATTCCGATCTCTTGATCGCACAGAAATTCATTCCGACCCAATATGACTGGCGCGTCGGCGTGCTCGGCGGCCAGCCGCTGTTTGCCGTTCACTACCTGATGGCCAAGAAGCACTGGCAGATCGTCAATCACAAGGCCAACGGCAAGCCCGACCAGGGCGGCATCAAGACCTTCACCTTGAAGGAGGCGCCGGCCCATGTCGTCGAGACGGCGGTGAGGGCGGCGCGCTGCATCGGCGATGGTCTCTACGGCGTCGACCTCAAGGAGACCAAGGACGGTGTCTTCGTCATAGAGGTCAACGACAATCCCAACCTCGACCATGGCTGGGAGGATTCCGGCGAAAAAGATGAGGTCTGGGTGCGGCTGACGCAGTGGTTCCTGGAGCGGCTCGACCGACAGGGGCGGTAGCAGGGGTTCTATCCGATCGACGCCACAGCGTTCTATCCGTCGCGGCGGGCCCACACCTTCGGCTCCCCGCCCGAGGACGGCGCTGTTATCCCCTCCGGCTAATTTAGCGTTTTTTCAGTCGGCCGGCAGCACCGTTTGGCGCCGCGATTTCTCGATTGCCGCATACCGTTTGAGAAACGCGTTTTGCGCCCAGGTCACCGAACGCGGGGTGAAATCGAAGCGGTCGGCATTGAAGCCGCGCGGCCGGCCGAAGAATTCGGTCGCCTCGGCGGTCGAAAAGCCGGCAAGCAGCGTCGCCTCGAAATAGGCGGCGATCTGGTCGGCGCGCTTGATCTCCTTGCGCAGGCCCGCAACCGGTTCGACCGGCAGCGAGAAGCGCAGATGGATGGCACGCTGCAGCCTCAGCTCGCACTCCTTGTAGCTGCCGCCCATCACCGATTTAAACGGTGAGATCATGTCGCCGATGACATATTCCGGCGCGTCGTGCAGCAAAGCCGCCAGCCGCGCATCGGCTGGGGCGTCCGGCACCAGCTCGCCGAAAAGCGCCTCGACCAGCAGCGAATGCTGGGCGACGGAAAAGGCGTGATCGCCGATGGTCTGGCCATTCCAGCGGGCGACGCGAGCAAGCCCATGGGCGATGTCCGAAATCTCGATGTCGAGTGGCGAGGGGTCGAGCAGATCGAGCCGCCGGCCCGATAGCATGCGCTGCCAGGCCCGCGGTGGCGCGCCGGGACGGTCGGCCGCCATCAGGCCTCCTCCGCGCCGACGGGTTCCTGCGGGAAGATGAATTTCGCCCAGGCCGGGATGGTGAGCGACACCGGGACGTCATCCGCCATGATCGGCTGGCCGGAGTCGAGCGCTGCCTTGACGCGATCGATACGGGCTATGGCGAGGCCCGCCGTGCCGGCGGCAGTGCCAAGCGTGCCGACCGGTCGCCCTGCAACTGTCAACTCTGTGCCAGGAGCGGGCAGGGGCCGTTCGGCCGAAACGATCAGCACCCGCCGTCTGGCGGTGCCGCGATGCTGCATCCGCGAAACCACCTCCTGGCCGACATAGCAACCCTTCCTGAAGCCGACGCCGCCGGTTTCATCGAGCAGCACATCATGCGGGAAGGCGTCGCCGAGCTGATAGTCGCTGCCACTTTCGGCAATCCCATGGGCGATACGCAGGGCTTGCCATGCGGCCGGGTCGCCGCCCGCCGCCGTGGCGCCATAAAAGCGATTGACGACTGCGTCGAGGAACCGTGCATCTGCAACCGGCGTTGAATCAAACTGCGAAGCGGTTGAATCATCCCCCCACGCAACAGCGACAAGTCCCTGATCTGCCTTGGCGATATCGACCTTGGCGCGCAGTTTGTAGAGCATCAGCCGCCGCATGAAATCATCTGATATGTCGGATCGGCATTCGAGGCGGAACAAATTCTCGCCAGCGCGGGAGATCAGGAAGTCGAACAGGATTTTGCCTTGCGGCGTCAGCAAGGCGCCCGGCTTTGCTTCGCCGGCAGCCAGTGCGTCGAGGTCGGTGGTCAAAATGTTCTGCAAAAAATTCTCGGCATCCGGGCCTGCCACGGAAACGAGCGCGCGGTCTTTCAACTGGGCAAAGGGCATGGGCGGAAAAGAACCTGATCTTGCAAAACAGTCGGCCATTACGTAAGCCGCTGGCACTCCCCCCGCAAGAGACCGGATCAGCATGGCCACGACCTACGACCTCATCCTGACAGGCGGCACGGTGGTCAACCACGACGGCGAAGGCCGGCGTGACATCGGCATCAACGGCGGGCGCATCGCCGCTATCGGCGATCTTGGCCAGGCTTCCGCAGGCGAGACGGCCGACTGTCGCGGCCTGCACATCCTGCCGGGCGTCGTCGACAGCCAGGTGCATTTCCGCGAGCCAGGGCTGGAGCACAAGGAAGATCTGGAGACGGGCTCGCGGGCAGCGGTGCTGGGCGGCGTTACCGCCGTCTTCGAGATGCCCAACACCAACCCGCTGACCACCAGCGAAGCAGCGCTTGCCGACAAGGTTCGGCGCGCCACCGGCCGCATGCATTGCGACTTTGCCTTCTGGGTCGGTGGCACCCGCGAGAATGCCGGGGATGCCGGCGAACTGGAACGGCTGCCCGGTGCCGCCGGCATAAAAGTATTCATGGGCTCGTCCACCGGCGATCTATTGGTCGAGGATGATGAAAGCGTTGCCTCGATCCTGAGGAATACGCGCCGCCGTGCGGCTTTCCATTCCGAGGACGAATTCCGGCTGCGCGAGCGGCTCGGCGAACGCATCGAGAGCGACCCGGCCTCGCATCCGGTTTGGCGCGACGAGATCGCGGCACTGCGCTGCACCGAGCGCCTGGTGCGGATCGCTCGGAAAGCCCGCGCCCGCATCCACGTGCTGCACATCTCGACCGCCGAGGAGATTGTTTTCCTCGAACAGCACAAGGACGTCGCAACCTGCGAGGCGACGCCGCATCATCTGACGCTGAGCGCGGATGATTATGCGCAGCTTGGCACGCTGATCCAGATGAACCCGCCGGTACGCGCATCGCGCCACCGCGACGGCATCTGGCACGGCATTGCGCTAGGCATTGTCGATGTGCTGGGTTCCGACCACGCCCCGCACACGCTGGCCGAGAAGGCAAAACCCTATCCGGCCTCGCCGTCGGGCATGACCGGCGTGCAGACGCTCGTGCCGATCATGCTCGACCACGTCAATGCCGGCCGGCTGACGTTGCAGCGTTTCGTCGACCTGTCCAGCCACGGCCCGCAGCGCATCTTCGGCATGGCCAGGAAAGGTCGCATCGCCGCCGGCTACGACGCCGATTTCACGATTGTCGATCTAATGCGCCGCGAGACCATCACCAATGCGCAGGCAGGCTCGAAGGCCGGCTGGACGCCCTATGACGGCCGGCAAGTCACCGGCTGGCCTGTCGGCACGATCGTGCGCGGCCGGCGCGTAATGTGGGAAGGCGAGATCGTCACCCCCGGACAGGGCGGGGCGGTGGAGTTTTCCGAGGCGCTGGCGGTGTAGCCGTTTCCACGGTGTTGGATTTTTTAAGCACCGCGCATTATGTTGCTGAGATTATGAACGCAGATATCGCGCCCATGATTGTCCCCGCCGAGTTTCCGGAACTCCAGGCTCTCGCCTGGAACCGTGACGTAGCGCGCCCGATTCCCGCCGAAGAAGCATTTGCGCTGTATGAGCGCAATTGGCGTTTTATCGATCAAAAGCGTCTTACGGCCCGTGAAAAACGGCTTATACGGAATCTGGCCGACAAATTCGGTCATGGCGTCCTTTTGACCACTGGCTGAAGTTCGTTCTCCTTCTCCCGATCTTTCTTCCCGCAGCTGCAGTATCAAACAGGACACACAGCGAACGGAACTCATGAAGCAGTTCAAACGGCCAGAACACCGGATCATTGCCGAAGCCCTCGCACTTATGGATCGCGAATTCCTGACCGCAAACCAATGCTGGTTCGGCGGCGGGACGGCGATTGTCATGAAACTCGGCGAATACCGACGGTCACTGGATGTGGATTTCCTGTGTGCCGACCCCGATGGCTATCGCGAACTGCGAACCCGTGCGGCCGAACGGGGCGTCAGGGCGTTCCTGCCCGAACCCGTCGAGGCCGTTCGGGATTTCCAAATCGACCAGTATGGCTTGAGAACGGTTGTGCGTCTCAAGGGGCAATTGATCAAATTCGAAATCATCCGCGAAGGCCGCATCCAGCTGCAAGGCCATTTCGACGACGATTTGAATGTACCTGCCCTGATTGCCGCGGATATGTTTGCCGAGAAGCTGTTGGCTAATGCCGACCGATGTCAGGACCGTGCCACCGCATATCGCGATGCTATCGATCTCGGGAGGTTGGTCAAAGCCCATGGAGAAATCCCGGCCGAGGCGCTAAGCAAGGCGCAAACTGCCTACGGGTCGGATATCCAGCACAAGGTCGCATGGGTGGTGAGCAAGCTTCAGGACAGGGACGAACTGCGCAACGCAGCCGAGTCCTTGCAAATGGACACGAACGCGGCCGACGCGGCTATTTCGGCTCTTCGAAATGAAGGCATTCGCCTCTGGCCAGGTGCGGGCATAGGCAACGACTCCGCCGATCGCGCCAACAAATAGCAGGTCGAGGCAGGCGAGGAGTTTACCACTACGGCAGCTCAATCCCCTGCGACGAAGAACGTCCACTGTCCGTCCGGGGTGATGCCGACGCGGTAGAAGATGTAGGCGCCGAACTGCTTCATGCTGTCATAGTCGCCGGCGGTGACGATCTTGAACAGCTCGACCCGCTGGCTGGCGTCGAGCTTGTCCAGCGGCAGCGCGAAGAAATATGGCCAGACATAGAGCTCCTGCGGCGTGCCGACATCGACATGGACATAGCCGGCACTGAGCACCTCTTCCAGGATGGCGAGGATTTCCTGGCCTTCCGTGTCACCCGAAAGCCCTTTCAGGAAGGTGATCGGGTCGCCTTCGATCTCGCTCAGCGACAATTGGGTCATCGCATCGCCCTGGCCGATCAGCGGCCGGAGTTTTTCGATGTCGCCGCTCTTGCAGGCCTCGATGATCAAATCGTGCATGCGCCTGACCGGCTCCGGCAGCTTGCCGAGATCGTAGACGACCTCGGGCAAGGGTTCATCCGGGTCGACTTGCGGATTTGCTATGCCACCATCGTCTGTTGGCCCGCCCGGTTCGACCTGTTCCCGTTCGTCGGGCGGCGTCGGTTGGCTGGCCGCAGGCGGCGTCGCGCCGAGCGGGCCGGGCGTCGGCACCGCGGTTCCGGGCGGCGACATGTCGTCGTCGGCGGGCGGCGTGACTGGCGAGGGCATGTCCTCGCGCTTGATTTCACTCAAAGCATAGGCGGGGCTGATTGCGAGGCAAAGAGCAAGAGGGACCGCGGCACAAAAAGCGGCGAGCTGGATGCTGAGGGCCAAGCCACGCGGCTGGTCTGACGTCGAAAAATTCACCGCCTGCCTCTCCATGATTCCGTCCAGGTGCCCAGGCCCTTACAGGTGCCCAAGCCTTTACAGGTGCCGAGGCCCGCCCAGGTACCCCGGGGCGTGACGCCCAAGCGGCACGGGTTGTCAAAGAGCCTGATGCCGGTCAGTGCCGCAGCCGTCCTGGTTCGAAGGCCCCGGCTATCACCTTTTCACGCATGCGGTCGAGCAGGGCAAGGGCCGAGGTCTCGCCATTGGCGCGCAGCATTTCGCCGAACGCGGTTTCGAGGGCCGCCTCGGCGATGATTTCCGGCTCGATTCCGGCCGAAAGCCCTTCCGCCCAGGCCTCGCTGTGGCTTTCCACTGCAGTCAGGCGCTTTTCTTCCCTGACCAGCGCGTCGATGTCGTTGACGCCATGTTCCATTGCGATGTCCACCCTTTTCAAGCGACGATCCGGCGGATGCGGATCATGCTTGGGCTGTCCTTTTTACACGCAGGTTAAGTAAGTACTTGTAAATACGACATTTCTGGGGTCGTTTCGACAAGGGCTCGTCACATTTTGCAAACCTGCGTTCGATCCGATTCAAACTTAGCCGATTAGGCCGGCGAGCGGGATGAAAACCTTCAGTTTGAGTTAATTCCACAACCGCGCCGTAACGTTTCGTTAACACCGTTGCAGAAGTGCAACACAACGATTGCACCAAGACGCAACCGGACACAAGTGGGCCGGACACAAGCAGGCCGGACACAAGCAGGGAGAGCCGGGTCAGTTGCCGTAGCGCGAGGCGATGTCGCGCGACAGCGTCTCGCCTTCCTTCATGTAGCGGCTGATGGCTTCGGTCGCCGACGCGGTACACTGCGTGTAGGTGCCGCCGAAGGAGCGGTAGCCGCGATTGAAGCTGGCGATGAAGCGGGCGCGCCGCTCCGGGTCCGGGTTTTCCGAAGCAATCAGCTTCTCCATCTCGACCCGCCACTGATCGCCCTTCTCGCCGCACAGATTACGCAGGAAATGCAGCGACCCAAGCACCTCCGCCAGCCGCATCAGCCCCGGCTCGAACGGCGACTCGGCGGCCATGGCCGGCCCCGCCCCGATTGCCGTACTGGCGGCGAGGCAAGCTGCAACGAAAAGCGATGTGCGGATCATTAAGTCTATGTGGCCAAACAATTTGTCGCCTGCAAGGCGATTTTGGAGGTTACGTGCCTGTATTCCTGAGCAATTCGTCGGCAACGGCAAACACCGAAGCGGCAAGCGGCAGCGCCGTCATTTCGGTGAGTGTATAGAAGGCGGCGGTCTCGGCGTCGTCGCTGGCCACGGGCTCGCCGCCGGCATAGGTGGCGCCGAATACCGTCAGCAGATAGTCGACCGGGTGCCCGTCGTTGCAGCCGTCGATGTGGATTTCCCGAAGGCGGCGGTAGTTGTGCGCATGCAACCCGGTTTCCTCCAGCAATTCGCGCTGCGCGGCTTGTTCCAGCGTTTCGCCGGCCTCGACCTTGCCGCCTGGAAACGCGTAAAATCCTTGCGAAGGCTGCCGCGCCCGCTTGACCAGCAGCACCGTGTCGCCGCGGACAATGGCGACCGATACAGCCGGGAGTATTTTGCGCATCTCGTCCATGGGTCTCCGATCGTCATTTGCCGCAGTCGGTTGTGGACCGGTCGGCGTGAGGAAGCATTAGCGGTTGCGCAACGCCGGTTCCATCGCCACCTTCACATCCGACCAATCCAACGAGTTTTTAGCTTATGTGCGGACGCTTCGCCTTGACCGCCACGCCGGACCGGGCCGCCGCTTTTCTCGGTCTTCCCGAACTGGAGGATTTCCCGGCCCGCTACAACATCGCACCGACGCAGCCGGTGCTGATGGCGATTGCAGGCTTGCCGCGGGCGCCAGGCTCGAACCTGCCAGACCGGCAGCCGATGCTGGTGCGCTGGGGGCTGATCCCGGCGTGGGTGAAGGACACGCGTGAGTTTCCGTTGCTGTTCAACGCGCGCTCGGAGGGAGCAGCGGAAAAGGCATCGTTTCGCGCCGCCATGCGCCATCGCCGCGCTTTGGTGCCGGCTTCCGCTTCTACGAATGGCGTCAATCAGGCGGCAAGCGGGGACAGCCCTATTGGGTGCGGCCGAAGCATGGCGGGCTTGTCGCCTTCGCCGGACTGATCGAGACCTATGCCGAGCCGGGCGGTTCGGAGATGGACACCGGCGCCATCCTGACCGTCAACGCCAATGCCGACATTGCCCATATCCACGACCGAATGCCGGTTGTGATAGATCCGCAGGATTTCGCCCGCTGGCTGGATTGCCGCACGCGCGAGCCGCGCGACGTGGCCGACCTGCTCAGACCGGCACAGCTCGATTTCTTCGAGGCTGTCCCGGTTTCCGACCTCGTCAACAAGGTCGCCAACACCGGACCGGAGATTCAGGAAAGGAGCATGGTGGGGCCGGAGCCCGAGAAGGCCAGGCGCCGGAAGCCGGGCGCGGACGACAGTCAGATGAGCTTGTTTCAGCAGTAGCTGCTATTTCAGCTGCTATTTCCTGGGGGCGCTTCAGCGCCTTCATTGCCGGCGCTCCCATTGACTGGCGAACCGCCGGCCGCACGTCACATCAGGCAGCGCGCGGCGATATGATCTTCTGCACCAGCTTCTTCTTCTTCGCTGTGTGGAGAAGGGCGGCGACGATCGCGGCTGGGCCGATCGCCCGGTATTGGCTGGCGAGCGCCGGTTGCTTGGCGCTGCTGGAGTCCTGCTTGGCTCGAGGCATCTTTCTCTTCCCTGATAACGTCTTCGTGTCCGCGTTTGCTGGTCGAATCCGACCAAATCGTGACATCTGCTGATCTAGCCGGTGAATGTTTCATGACTGTGCCGAGATGTTTAATAAAATGTTTCATTGCGTCATTACCTGTGATCCAGCGGCTCTTTTGCCGAAAGTTGCGACTTGACGGCAACACTGGCTGAGGCGATAAAGCCGCTCATGAGAACGTCTTTCGCCATTTGTGGCATCTGCATTATTGGCTAGCTTCGCGCTGGTCCGGACGTTTTCGCCTATCTTCCTTCTAGAGTGGACAAACGCCCCGGCCAGCAGGCTGGTGCCTGATTTGCGTCTCGGCGCAAGTGGGCCCAGCCAAAAAGTAACGCACCGGGAAGGCACGAATGGCTGACGCATCGAAGGGCCTGCGCCTCTACAACACGCTGACGCGGACCAAGGAGGATTTCTTTCCGATCGATTCGCGCAATGTGCGCATGTATGTCTGCGGCCCGACGGTCTACGACTTTGCCCATATCGGCAACGCGCGGCCGGTGATCGTCTTCGACGTGCTGTTTCGTCTGCTGCGCCATCTCTACGGGCAAGCGCACGTCACCTATGTGCGCAACATCACGGATGTCGACGACAAGATCAATGACCGCGCACTGCGCGATTTCGGCGCCGAGATTGCCTCGGGAAAGCTGTCGCTGAACGAGGCGATCCGGCGGGTCACCGAAAAGACCGCCGACCAGTTCCACAAGGATGTGGCGACGCTCGGTTGCCTGCAACCTACGGTCGAGCCGCGCGCCACTGAATTCGTCGAGCCGCGCGCAGATGGCAAAGTCGACATGATCTCCTTGATTCAACGCTTGATCGAACGCGGCCATGCCTATGTTGCGGCAGGCGAAGTTCTGTTCGACACGTCCTCGATGCCGGATTACGGCCAATTGTCGAAGCGCAATCTGGACGAGCAGCAAGCCGGCGCTCGCGTCGCCGTCGATGCGCATAAGAAGAGCCCTGGCGATTTCGTGCTATGGAAGCTGTCCTCGCCGGAAGAGCCGGGCTGGGACAGCCCGTGGGGCAGGGGCCGGCCGGGCTGGCACATCGAGTGCTCGGCGATGTCGGCCGCCTATCTCGGCGAGGTCTTCGACATTCATGGCGGCGGGCTCGACCTGATCTTCCCGCACCACGAGAATGAAATTGCGCAGTCGCGCTGCGCCCACGGCACTGAAGTGATGGCCAAGGTGTGGATGCACAACGGCTTCCTGCAGGTCGAGGGGCAGAAAATGTCCAAGAGCCTGGGCAACTTCTACTCGATCAACGAGTTGCTGGAGACGGAAACCTTTGGCGGCCGCAAGTGGCCAGGCGAGGTGCTCAGGCTGGCGATGCTGATGACGCATTATCGCGAGCCGATCGACTTTTCCGTGCGCAAGCTGGAAGAGGCGGAAAATACGCTGCGCAAATGGAAGCGGGCGGCGGACCTGGCACCGGCGGCGGCCAAGCAATTGCCGGTCGAAGTGGTGGAAGCCTTGTCGGACGATCTCGCAACCTATCCTGCGTTCCAGGTGCTGACGCAACTGGCCGGCGAGGCTGTGGATTCCAATGCTGCCGGTGGCGGCAACGCTGCCGCCGCGGGCAACGATGCTGCCGCTTCGCTGAAGGCGGCACTGTCGTTCCTCGGCTTCGACGTCGCACCGGCCAAGGTCGATGAAGACGCCATCGCCAGGGCGATCGCCAGGCGCCTGGAACTGATCGCTGCCAAGAACTGGGCCCAAGCCGACCGCATCCGCGACGAGCTTTTGGCGCATGGCGTGCAACTGAAGGACGGCAAGGATCCGGTTACGGGCGAGCGCGTGACGACGTGGGAGGTAAAGCGATGAGTAAGATTGCGGCAACGTTGGCGGGACAGCGCCCCCCTCTGTCCTGCCGGACATCTCCCCGAC
>NZ_FTPD01000056.1:0-42735 GCF_900156895.1 Mesorhizobium prunaredense | reverse complement strand
GAGGTAAATCTCCCCCCAAGTGGGGGAGATGTCCGGCAGGACAGAGGGGGGCGCCGTAGAGCGGCAACCTCAATAGTCCCGAAATCTTGCGGGAGGCACTGACGATGCCTCACGAAATGCCGGCCGGCGAACCAGCAAGGGAGGTAAAAAGATGATCGACCATCTTGGTATCACCGTTTCCGATTTCGACGTGTCGAAAGCTTTCTACGACAAGGCGATGGCGCCGCTCGGTGCCTCGCTGCTCTACATGGTGCCGCAGGAATACACCGGTGGCGCCAAGGTCGGCGGCTATGGCCGCGACCGGCCGGTGTTCTGGCTGCATCGAGGCGAGGACAAGCCGAAGGATCGCCAGCATGTCGCCTTCACCGCGCGCAGCCGCGCCGAAGTCGATGCCTTCCACGCCGCCGCCATCGCCGCCGGCGGCAAGGATAATGGTGGGCCGGGCCTTCGTCCGCACTATCACGCGAACTACTATGGCGCCTTTGTCTTCGACCCCGACGGCAACAATATCGAAGCCGTCTGCCATGCCGCGGAGTGAAGCGATGAGCCTGGATAACAGACCGGTCTATACAGGCGGTTGCCAGTGCGGCGCCGTGCGTTTCCGTGTCGAAGGCGCGCTGGGCGACGCCTCCGTCTGTCATTGCCGCATGTGCCAGAAAGCAAGCGGCAATTTCTACCTGCCGCTGGTGTCAGTGCGTGGCGCAAAACTCGACTGGACGCGCGGCGCGCCCAAACGCTTTCGTTCCTCCAACGCCGCGTGGCGCGGTTTTTGCGCCGATTGCGGCACGCCGCTGACTTTCGAGGCGCCCGACGGCATCGCACTCGCCATCGCGGCCTTCGACCATGCGGAGGAGATCGCGCCGACCGTCCAGTGGGGCACCGAAGCAAAACTCCCCTATGTCGATCACATCCACGAATTGCCTGGCGAGGACACGATGGCCGATATTTCGTCGTCCTCCTATCTCGCCGATCTCGTTTCTTACCAGCACCCCGACCACGACACCGAACAATGGCCGCCGGAGGAAAGATCATGACCGAAACCGTTCGAACCGGCGGCTGCCAGTGCGGCGCCGTGCGTTTCCGCATTCGTGGGGCGCTTGGACGTCCTTCCATCTGCCATTGCCGCATGTGCCAGAAACAGTTCGGTTCCTTCTTCGGCGCGCTGGTGACGGTGCCGAAGGACGGTGTCGAATGGGTGCGCGAGGAGCCGAGTTATTTCCAGTCGTCGGTCAACATCGATCGCGGCTTTTGCAGCCGCTGCGGCACGCCGTTGACCTACAGGCAGCCTGGCGGGCTCGAGATCGCCATCGGCGCATTTGACGATCGCTTCGACCTCGCACCGCAGATCCAGATCAACTACGCCGCCCGGCTGCCTTGGGTGGAGAAGATCTTCGACGCACCGGTCCATGACGATCCCGACTACTACACCCGACAGGAATCGATCATCTCCTTCCAGCATCCGGATCACGAGACGGCCAATTGGCCGCAGCAGGGCCTGAAATTATGAGCAATGACCTGCGCACCCTCTATCCGGAGATCGAGGCCTTCGACTCGGGCATGCTCGACGTCGGCGATGGCCATCAGATCTATTGGGAGCGTTCCGGCACGAGGGGCGCCAAGCCGGCCGTGTTCCTGCATGGCGGACCAGGCGGCACCATTTCGCCAAAGCACCGACGGCTGTTCGATCCGAAGCTTTACGACGTCATCCTGTTCGACCAGCGCGGCTGCGGAAAGTCGACGCCCAACGCCTCGCTCGAGGCCAACACCACCTGGCATCTGATCGCCGACATCGAGCGCCTGCGCGAGATGTGTGGCTTCGACAAATGGCTGGTGTTCGGCGGCTCGTGGGGCTCGACCCTGGCGCTGGCTTATGCCGAGACGCACCCCGAGCGGGTCAGCGAACTGGTCGTGCGTGGCATTTACACACTAACGCACGCGGAGCTCGAATGGTACTATCAGTTCGGCGTCTCGGAAATGTTTCCCGACAAATGGGAGCGCTTCCTGGCGCCGATCCCCGAGGCCGAGCGCGGCGACATGATGGCCGCCTATCGCGAGAGGCTGGTCGGCAGCGACCGCAAGGCACAGGTCGAGGCCGCCCGCGCCTGGAGCCTGTGGGAAGGCGAGACGATCACGCTGTTGCCCGATCCGGAAACCAGCAGCCGGTTTGGCGAAGACGATTACGCCGTGGCCTTCGCCCGCATCGAGAACCATTATTTTGTCCATGCTGGCTGGCTTGAGGAAGGGCAACTGCTGCGTGATGCCTTCAAGTTGAAGGACATCCCCGGCACCATCGTCCATGGCCGTTACGACATGCCGTGCCCGACGCGCTATGCCTGGGCGCTGCACAAGGCGTGGCCGAAGGCGGACTTCCACCTGGTCGAGGGCGCCGGGCATGCCTATTCGGAGCCGGGCATCCTCGACCGGCTGATCCGGGCGACGGATAAGTTTGCGGGGAAATGATCATGGGCCGCGAGCGCCTCTATCTCTTCGACACCACACTGCGCGATGGCCAGCAGACGCCGGGGATCGACTTTTCGGTCGAGGACAAGATCGCCATCGCCGGGCTGCTCGACGAGTTCGGCGTCGACTATATCGAAGGCGGCTATCCCGGTGCCAACCCGACCGACACCGCCTTCTTTGCCAAGCACCGCACGGCAACCGCCAAATTCGTCGCCTTCGGCATGACCAAGCGGGCAGGGGCGTCGGCTTCGAACGATCCAGGCCTTGCCGCATTGGTCCAGTCGAAGTCGGACGCCATCTGCTTTGTCGCCAAGAGCTGGGACTACCATGTCCGCGTCGCGCTGGGTTGCACCAACGAGGAAAACCTCGAGGCGATCAAGGCGTCAGTCGAAGCGGCGATTGCCTCGGCCAAGGAAGCATTGGTCGACTGCGAGCATTTCTTCGACGGCTTCAAGGCCAATCCCGATTATGCGCTGGCCTGTGCCAGGACCGCTTACGACGCCGGCGCGCGCTGGGTGGTGCTGTGCGACACCAATGGCGGCACGCAGCCGTCGGAAGTGCGCGCCATCGTCGAGAAGGTCATCGAGGCAGGCATACCGGGCGACCATCTCGGCATCCATGCCCATGACGACACCGGCCAGGCGGTGGCAAATTCGCTGGCCGCCGTCGAGGCCGGCGTGCGCCAGGTCCAGGGCACGCTGAACGGCATCGGCGAGCGCTGCGGCAACGCCAATCTGATTTCGATCGTGCCGACGCTGGCGCTGAAGCCGGCCTTTTCCAACCGCTTCGAGACAGGCATCTCGGCCGAAGCGTTGGCCGGCATATCGCGCCTTTCCCGCGCCTTCGACGAATTGCTGAACCGCGCGCCGGAAGCGCAGGCGCCCTATGTCGGTGCTTCCGCCTTCGCCACCAAGGCCGGCATCCATGCCTCGGCGCTGGCCAAGGAGCCGGCCACCTACGAGCATGTGCCGCCGGAAGCGGTCGGCAACCGCCGCCGGGTCATGGTCTCGGACCAGGGCGGCAGGGCCAATTTCCTCGCCGAGTTGAAACGGCGCGGCATCGAAATGCCGAAAGACGACCACCGCCTCGACGCGCTGATATCAGTGGTCAAGGAGCGCGAGGCCGAGGGCTATGCCTATGAAGGCGCCGACGCCAGCTTCGAGCTGCTGGCGCGCAAGATGCTGCACGGCCTGCCGGAATTCTTCAGCGTCACCTCGTTCCGCTGCATGGTCGAGCGCCGCTTCGACGCCAATGGCCAGTTGAAGACGGTCTCCGAGGCGATCGTCAAGGTGCTGGTCGACGGCGAGGAGAAGATGTCGGTGGCGGAGGGGCACGGTCCGGTCAACGCACTCGACATCGCGCTGCGCAAGGACCTCGGAAAATTCCAGAACGAGATCGCTGACCTCGAGCTTGCCGACTTCAAGGTGCGTATCCTCAATGGTGGCACCGAGGCGATCACCCGCGTGCTGATCGAATCGCACGATGCGACCGGCGCCCGCTGGTGGACGGTCGGCGTCTCAGAAAACATCATCGACGCTTCGTTCCAGGCGCTGATGGATTCGATCGTCTACAAGCTGATGAAGAACCGCGAGATGGCCGGGCTGGTCGCGGCGGAGTAGGATTGAACCATCAGCGAAAGTCCATTGATCCATCAGAACTTGCGATGGTCTTGGCCCGGTGGCTGGCGCATAGCGTTGGGCCATGGCCACGGACGCAATTCAGCTCGAAGCAGACTCAAAGGCCCGGCGTGGATTCCTGCTGGCGCTAGGCGCCTATCTCCTGTGGGGGTTGCTGCCCTTCTATATGAAGGCGGTCGCACATCTGCCGCTGGCCGAAGTCATCGCGCACCGCATCGTCTGGTCGGTGCCGATTGCGGCGGCCGTTTTGATTTGGGCCGGCCGCACGGCGGATTTCAAAGCGGCGTTGCGTTCGCCGCGCATCATTTCTATGGCGGCGCTGACGGCGGCGCTGATTTCGGTCAACTGGGGCATCTATGTCTGGGCCATCGCGGTCGACCGTACCATCGAGACCGCGCTTGGCTACTACATCAACCCGCTTGTCAGCGTCGTCGTCGGCGCGCTGCTGCTCAGCGAACGGCTCGACCGGCTGCAAATCGCGGCGGTGGTGCTGGCGGCCATCGCGGTCGCGGTGCTGACAATCGACGCCGGCAAGCTGCCCTGGGTGTCGCTGGTGCTGGCGTTTTCCTTCGCCGCCTACGCCTTCTTCCGCAAGACGCTGCCGATCGGTCCCAGCCAGGGTTTCTTGCTTGAAGTGCTTTTGCTGTCGGTGCCGGCGCTCGGCTACATCATCTTCCTCGTCGTCACCGGGCAGGACCATTTCGTCTCCAGTTCGCTGAACGATACCGCACTGCTGATCGGCTGCGGCCCGGTCACCGCCATACCGCTGCTGCTGTTTGGCTTCGGGGCCAAGCTGCTGCGTCTCTCCACCATCGGCATCATGCAGTATATCGCGCCGACCATTGTGTTCCTGATCGCCGTACTGATTTTCGGCGAACCCTTCGGCAGCACCCAGGCCATCGCCTTCGGCCTGATCTGGGCGGCGCTGGCGATCTATTCCTGGTCGATGTTCCGCGGCCGCGAGATCCGGCCGGCAATGCGCTAGAGCGAGGATTTTCGATGTACGTGCTGCACATAGCAAACAAGAATTATTCCTCGTGGTCGCTGCGGCCATGGGTGCTGATGCGGACATTGGGCGTCCCCTTCGAGGAGCGGCTGACACCGTTTCCGACCGGATCGAGTTGGAGCCTCTACCGGCCGTTCTCGCCCAGCGGCCTCGTACCGTGCCTGATTGACGACGGCTGGGCAGTTTGGGATTCGCTCGCCATCACCGAATATCTGGCCGAGCGCCACGCTGGCGTCTGGCCTGCCGAGGCGAAGGCGCGAGCCTGGGCGCGGTCGGCAGCGGCCGAAATGCATTCGAGCTTCACCGCCTTGCGCGGCTCTTGTCCGATGAACTGCGGTGTCCGCGTCGCGCCGGTGCCGATGTCGGATGCGCTGAAGCACGACCTCTTTCGTCTCGGCGATCTCTGGGACGATGGGCTTCGCCGCTTCGGCGGACCGTTCCTGGCTGGCGATCGCTTCACTGCCGTTGACGCCTTCTTTGCCCCGGTGGCGTTTAGGGTTCAGTCCTACGGACTGTCCTTCGAGCGGGCAGCTGCCACCTATCCGGCGCGATTGCTGGCTCTGCCGGCAATGCGCGAATGGTACGCGGCAGCCCTTGCAGAAGGGTGGCGCGAGCCAAACCATGAAGCGGAGGTGCGCGCTGCCGGCACTGTCATCGAGGATTTTCGCGCGACCTTGTAACGGTTGCCGCTACATCCCGCGCCCCAGCCGCCTGACGAACAGATAGACGACCGCCGCGACCGCGAGCGATATCGCCGACGCCACCCAAAAGCCCACAGGCGTGTCGACCAGCGGCAGCCCGCCGACATTCATGCCGAACAGGCCTGAGATGATCGTCATCGGCAACAGCACCGCGGTCATCACCGACAGCATGTAAAGCAACTGGTTCGACTGCGTGGTCAGCTTGGCCATCAGCTCGTCCTGCAAGAGCCGGGCGCGCGCCTGCAATTGCTCGCCGTCATGATGCAACGTATGGGCGCGGTGCGAAAGCCGTGCCGCCATGTCGTTGATCGCGTCCGGCAGGTCATTGCGATGCGAATGGTCGAGATGGCGGAACAGGCTGGTCAGCGTCGCCATCTGCCGATGGATCACCACCAGTTGCCGGCGCGCATCGACCAGCGCCTGCCGCTCATTATGCCATGCATCGCAGACGATGCGGTCCTCGATGCCATCGAGCGTGTCGCCAAGGTCAGCGAGTTCCGTCGTCATGCCGTCGAGCGACTGGCCCATGACAGCCTCGATCAGTTCGGCCGGAGAGCGGAACTTTCGCGATCCGTTGTCGATCGCCTTGCGGATTTTGTCGACCGATTGCAGCGGTTGCTTGCGGCCGCCGATCAGCATCGTGTCGTTGAAGGCGAAGCGGAAATGGCCAAGCCCGCGCGCCTCCGCCGAATAGTCGTGGCGCAGGTCCGGCAGATCGCCGTAGAGCCAGTCGCCCTCGAGGTCGATATGGCAGCCATGGCCGGCCGACAGGAAGGCATCGCGCACCGGCGGTGGCAAAGCCGGCTCGGTGGCGATCTCGTGGCGCGCGCGCATGTCGGAAAGCTGGTAGCTGCGCCAGGTCCAGTGTGTGGCGGTCGCGTCTTGGGTCCTCGCGCCTTCGACAGTGAAGCGATAGACGAAGAACAGCCCGTGCTCGTCTGGCAGGTAAGGCGACAGATCGCTGCCGTCTGGATTGAGAGGGATGGTCATGATCGCGTCGCCGGTTGGGAATAGGGGAATAGGGGAATAGGGGAATAGGAAAGAGATAGCGCTTCATGAGCGCGGCATTCACTTCCTACTCCCCTACTCCCCTACTCCCCTACTCCCCTATACCCTAAAGCTTGTCGATCACCGACTGCACGCCTTCGGTCGGTGCGTCGACCGACGATCCCGCGACCATGATGGCAGCGACGATCGCTTCCGGATCGTCGACCACCAGCGGCCTGACCCGCTGCGCAGTGTGGATGAAGCCTTCGGCCATCATATGGTCGAGCAGCGCCAGCATCGGGTCCCAGAATCCTCCAACGTTGCCGAAGACGATCGGCTTGCGATGATGGCCGAGCTGGCCCCAGGTCATGATCTCGATGATTTCCTCGACCGTGCCGATGCCGCCCGGAAGCGCCACAAACGCGTCGGATTTCTCGAACATCGTATGCTTGCGCTCGTGCATGTTTTCTGTGATGACGAGCTCGTCAAGCCGGTCAAGCGCGGTTTCGGTGGCCTCCCTGTTGATCAGGAAGCGTGGAATGATCCCCGTCACCTTGCCGCCGGCCCGCATTGCGCCTTCGGCAACGGCTCCCATGATGCCCCTGGTGCCGCCGCCATAGATCAGACGCAGGCCGGATTTGGCAATCGAACGCCCAAGCAGGTGTCCGGCCTTGGCATAGGTTACATCGCGGCCCGGAGACGAGCCGCAATAGACGCAGATGGATCGAATCGTGTTCATGAGATGATTGGTGATTGGGTCTTTATTCGCGGTCAAGCCCGGACGGGGTTTTTCTTGTCGGCCCACTTTTCTCGTCGACCCCTTTTTCTTGTCGGCTTGGGCAAAACAGGCTAGACCGGCATTAGGTGGCTAAGGGCAGGGAAATATGACAATTAATCCAGTAAAGGCGCTTTTGTTCGCCGTCGGCGGCTCCATCGCCGCGGCAGGGACCGCCTATGTGTCGGGCGCGCTCGACCCGTATCTCAATCGTGCGCCCCCGGCGGAAGTGGCATCGCCGACGCCGCCGGTGGAGAAGCCGGCCGAGCCGGCGACCGATGCACCGCCTCCGCCGGCGCCGGCCACAGCTGCGATGGCACCGGCAGCGCCGGCCACGGCCGATGCGATCGCGCCGACCTTCGATGTCGTTAGGGTCGAAATCAAGGGCTCTATCGTCGTCGCCGGCAATGCCGCACCCAACGCCAAGGTCGAGATTCTCAACGGTTCGACAGTTCTCGGCTCGACGGTCGCCGGTGCCGATGGCGCTTTTGCCATCGTTCTCGACGATCCGCTGAAACCCGGCGATTACACGATCGCGCTGCGCTCGATGACCGCCAATGTCGTGATCCCCTCGGCGCAGACGGCTATCGTCTCGATTCCCAAGAGTCCTGCTGGCCAGGTGCTGGCGATGATCGAGGAGCCGGGCAAGGCCTCCGAATTGCTCACCGTTCCTACAACCGAGACAAAGCCTGAATCGCCGCCTGCCGGCGACAACGCGGCCGCCCCGGCTGCCGAGGACTCCGCTGCCGGGGACCCCGCTGCCGCAACACCAGCCCCAGCCGCACCGGCTGCCACGGCGCCGGCCACTGTCGACGCCGTTCCCGCGCCCGCTCCGGGCGGGCCGGCCGCACCGGCGACACCAGTTGCAGGGTCAAAGGTCGTCGTCGAAGCGATCGAGATCGACGGCAACAAGATCTTCGTCGCCGGGCTCGCCGACCCCGGCCGCAAGGTGCGCGCCTATGCCAACGATATCTTGCTCGGCGACGCGAAGACTTCGCCCGACGGCCATTTCCTGGTCGAGGCGACGCGTAACATTCCGGTCGGCACCTATACGATCCACGTCGATGCGCTCGATGCCGACGGGGTCAAGGTGGTGGCCCGTGCCGCCGTGCCGTTCGAGCGCGAGCCGGGCGAGTCGATCGCCGCCGTGGCGCCTGCCGAGGCAAAGCCGGCCGCGCCGGCAACCACGCCTGCGGCGCCCGCGGCCGAGGCGCCAGCCGATGTGGCGGCTGCGACGCCGCCGACTGAAGTGCCCGAGACCGCGGCGCCGAAGCTCGAACACGCCGACAGCGCCGTTATCATCCGCCGCCACGATACGCTGTGGCGGATTTCGCGGCGCGTCTACGGCCAAGGCGTTCGCTACTCGACCATCTACCTCGCCAATCAGGATCAGATCAGGAATCCCGACCGCATCTGGCCGGGGCAGGTGTTCAAGGTCCCCGGAAAATCGCAGGAAGGCGAAGCCGCCAACCTCAAGGCGATGGGCGACCAGATGACGACGGCCCCGACAAAGGCCAACTAGAAATCCTTTTCTTCTCTAGCGGGCTCTTGCGGAAAGTTCATTCATCGTCTATCGCCGATAGACGATGAACGCTCCCTTGACCGAGAAGACCTGCGGCTTCGCCGACAGCCAGGCCGTCGCCGCGAAGCTCGCCGCGCTTTCGCATCCGGCCCGGATCGAAATTCTCCGGCACCTTTCGGCCAGCCGCTCCTGCTGCTGCCGCGAGGTCGTCGACCATCTCGACCTGGCGCAGTCCACCGTTTCGCAGCACCTAAAGATATTGGTCGATGCCGGGCTCGTCCGCTACGAGCCGGATCGGCAACGCTCCCGCTATGAAGTCGACAGCGATGCGCTCGAAGATGTTTCCCGATCGCTGGCCGCGCTGGTCAATTCGTGCTGCTCCGGCCGCTAGACCATCATCCCGAACCGAAGGACCGCGTCTGCGAAAAGTGGAAGCCGGTTTTCGGAAAAGATCATGGTCAAGCAATAAGAAATACGAAAAGGCGATAAAATGGCCGAAAAAACCGTCTCCGCCGATTCTGGCTCGACCTTCAAGACATTGCGCAATCTTTGGCCCTATATGTGGCCGGCCGACCGTGCCGACCTGCGGGCGCGGGTGATGTGGGCGACCGTGCTTCTGGTCGTCGCCAAGCTGACACTGGTTGCCGGTCCCTACTTCTTCAAATGGGCGACCGATGCGCTGGCTGGTGACGCCAAGTCGGCGCCGCCGCTGCCGGCCTTCCTGCTGGCGCCAGTCATGCTGGTCATCGCCTACAATGTCGTGCGGCTGGTGCAACTCGGTTTCAACCAACTGCGCGACGCGCTGTTTGCCCGCGTCGGACAATATGCGGTGCGCCAGCTCGCCTTCCGCACTTTCGTCCACATGCATCAATTGTCGCTGCGCTTCCATCTCGAGCGCCGCACCGGCGGCCTGTCGCGCATCATCGAGCGCGGCACCAAGGGCATCGAGACGATCGTCCGCTTCACCGTGCTCAACACCTTGCCGACCATCCTCGAATTCGCGCTGACAGCCGGCATCTTCGCGGTCACTTATGGCTGGAAGTACGTGGCTGTGGTGGCGGTGACGGTCTGGCTCTATATCTGGTTCACCATCAGGGCGAGCGACTGGCGCATCGTCATTCGCCGCGACATGAACGACAGCGACACCGATGCCAGCACCAAGGCGATCGACTCGCTGCTCAATTTCGAGACGGTCAAATATTTCAACAACGAGGGCATGGAAGCCGAGCGCTTCGACCGTTCGATGGCGCGCTACGAGACCGCCGCCACCAGGATATGGACCTCGCTCGGCTGGCTGAACTTCGGCCAGGGCGTCATCTTCGGTCTCGGCACGGTTATCGTCATGTGCCTTTCGGCGCTGGAGGTGCAGGCTGGCACGCAGACGGTTGGCGACTTCGTCTTCATCAACGCCATGCTGATCCAGCTTTCGGTGCCACTCAACTTCATCGGCTTCATCTATCGCGAAATCCGCCAGGGCCTGACCGACATCGAGCAGATGTTCGGTCTGCTCGATGTGCCGCAGGAGATCGTTGACAAGCCGGGTGCCAAGCCGCTGGTCGTCGGCTCCGGCAAGGTCGAGTTCCGCGACGTGCAGTTTTCCTACGATCCCAACCGCAAGATCCTGAAAGGCATCAGCTTCGAAGTGCCGGCCGGCAAGACGGTTGCCATTGTCGGGCCATCGGGCGCCGGCAAGTCGACCATTTCGCGGCTGCTGTTCCGCTTTTACGACATCCAGGGCGGCAAGATTCTGATCGACGGCCAGGACATTCGCGACGTGACCCAGCAGAGCTTGCGCGCGGCGATCGGCATGGTGCCGCAGGACACCGTGCTGTTCAACGACACCATCGCCTACAACATCCGCTACGGCCGCGTCGATGCCAGCGAGGAGGATGTGCGCAAGGCGGCAGAACTCGCCCAGATCGGGCCGTTCATCGAGCGGCTGCCCGACGGCTACCGTTCGATGGTCGGAGAGCGCGGACTGAAACTGTCCGGCGGCGAGAAGCAGCGCGTGGCGATCGCCCGCACCATTTTGAAGGCGCCGCCGATCCTGATGCTCGACGAGGCGACTTCGGCTCTCGACAGCCATACCGAACAGGAGATCCAGGCGGCGCTCGACCTCGTCAGTAAGGGCCGCACCACCATCGTCATCGCCCACCGGTTGTCGACGGTGATTTCGGCCGACGAGATCATCGTGCTGCAGGACGGCCAGATCGCCGAGCGCGGCACGCATGCCGCCTTGATGCGCAAGGCCGGCCTGTACGCGTCGATGTGGGACCGCCAGCGTGAGGCAACCGAGGCCGAGGAGCGGTTGCGCATTGCTCGCGAGCGCGACGAGTTCGGCGTCGTCGTCCGCCGCCGCCCCTCCGAGGTGTCGTAGCCCTTACGGCCAGCCAGCGCCCGGCGCGGAAGCCTCGATGCTGAGCACCTGGCCGGTGCGCGCCTCGCTGATCATGTGCTCGAAGCCGCGCCATTCGGCGGCGACGATGAACAGCGTCTTGCCGTCGGCGCCGCCGAGCATGCAGGCAAAGCAGCCGCGATCGGCATCGACGCTGTCGAGCATCGCCCCGCCCTCGCGCACCCGCACGCAGTGCCGGTTGGGGACGTCGGCATACCAGATGGCGCCTTCGGCATCGAGGCAGATGCCGTCGGGAAAGCCGTTGCCGAGGTCGGCCCATCGCCGCCGGTTGGCAAGGCTTCCATCGGCGGCGATGTCGAAGGCGGTCAGCCTGTTGGCGTGGGACTCGGCGACGATCAACGTCTTGTTGTCAGGCGACACCGCCATCCCATTGGCGAAGGCGATCTTGTCCGCCACCTGCCGCACCGACCCGTCCGGTGCAATCAGCACGATGGTGCCGGGGCCGAAATGCTGGCCGGGAACCGGCGCCGGCCCACCGCCATTGACGTAGATGTTGCCGCGCCCGTCGACGACGATCTCGTTCCAGGCGTTCCCTGAGAGGTGTCGCAGATCGGCATGGGTGACCAGCGTCCCGTCTGCTTCCTGCCGCAGCACCAACCCCTCACGCCCGCAGACGACGACCAGGCGACCGTCCGGCAGCCAGTCGACCGAATAGGGCAGGGTGGCCGGCAGGGTGAGCCTGATCTCACTGTTGCCGTCGGCATCGACAGCGATGATCTGGCCGGTTCCCCAGTTGCAGAACCAAAGCCTGCCATCATGCCAGCGCGGCGATTCGCCGAACGCCAGACCGTTCATCACGACCCGCGCTTCCTTTGCTGCTGATTTCTGTGACAGCATTTGTTGCCTCCAGCTTTCGTTCGGCGGGCGCTTTGACAACGCCCGTATCTCCAAGGACGCATGAGACCGGTTCGCCCCGACAACAGTCATGCTTTTTTGGACAGGCGCATTGGACCCCTTCCAAACGCCCGCGATCGACTAATGCGGACGAGAACGCCCCGATCCGGCGTTCCCTCATTGTCGCGTTGCGGCCACAGGGTGTTTCCGCTATTGAGGCCGGACCTGAAACTAGGCTGTTTCCATTCCATGGACCTCGTCGACACGATCAAGAAAACGTTCGTTCCGATCCATCGTGAAGGCTATCCGTTTATCGCCGCCTTCGCAGCGGTGACGCTTTTCCTCGGCTATTTCTCTTCGATCATGTTCTGGGTCTGCCTCATCCTGACGGCCTGGTGCGTCTATTTCTTCCGCGATCCCGAGCGCGTCACGCCGGTCGACGACCGGCTGGTGGTGAGCCCGGCCGACGGCATCATCACGGCGGTCGGTCCGGCAGTGCCACCGCGCGAACTTGGCCTCGGCGGCGGCGAGATGACCCGCATCTCGGTGTTCATGGACGTCTTCTCCTGCCACGTGAACCGGGCTCCGGTGCGCGGCCGCATCACAAGGATAGAGCATCGGCCTGGCCAGTTCCTCAACGCCGCACTTGACAAGGCGAGTGCCGACAACGAGCGCAATGGCCTGGTCATCGACAGCCCCAACGGCACGGTGGCCGCGGTGCAGATCGCCGGTCTGGTGGCGCGGCGCATCGTCTGCTGGGCCGAGACCGGCGGCACGATCGGCATCGGCGAGCGCTTCGGGCTGATCCGCTTCGGCTCGCGCGTCGATGTGTTTTTGCCGTCGACCGCAACGCCGCGTGTCGCCGTCGGCCAGACCGCGGTCGGCGGTGAAACCATACTGGCCGAATTCGGCGGCGTTGCCGCAACGCCGCTCGTGCGGGTGTCCTGAGCCGTGGGCGCGCCGTTCAAAAAATTCGAGGCGCATGGCAGCGGCGGCCCGCGCATCCGTGAAATTCCGATGCGCATGGTGCTGCCCAATCTGGTCACAGTGCTCGCCATCTGCGCCGGCCTCTCGGGCATCCGCTTCGGCTTCGAAGGCCGTTTCGAGCCGGCAGTGGTGATGGTGCTGCTGGCCGCCTTCCTCGACGGCATAGATGGCCGCCTGGCACGCATGCTGAAGGCGACGTCCAAATTCGGCGCGCAGATGGATTCGCTGGCCGACATCGTCAATTTCGGCGTAGCACCCGCGCTCGTGCTCTATGCCTTCCTGCTCGACCAGGCCGGCTCGCCGGGCTGGATTGCCGCGCTCCTGTTCACCATCGCCTGCGGGCTGAGACTCGCTCGCTACAACGTGCTCGACGAAGAAACTGATCGCCCGCTGTGGCAGACCGAGTATTTCGTCGGCGTGCCGGCGCCGGCGGGCGCCGTGCTGGTGATGCTGCCGCTTTACCTGTACTTCCTGCGGCTTGGCGTGGAGCCGTCCCGCCCTGCCGCCTTCATCGCCGCCGGTTTCACCGTTCTGATAGCCTTCCTGCTGGTCAGCCGGCTGCCGGTCTATTCCGGAAAAAGCCTGAAAGTCCCGGGCGACAAGGTGCTGCCGATCATCCTCGGCGTCGTCCTCTACATCCTGCTGTTGATGACCTATCCCTGGTACACGCTGACGGCGTCGGTTGCCGGCTATCTGCTCTTCCTGCCGCTCAGCATCCGCGCCTATTCCAGGCGCGCCAAGCGCGAAGGCGAGAAGGTGCCGCCTTCGGACTTCGGCTGACAGACCTGTCGCCTATTCCCTGATGGTCATCCCGAGCATTTTGCAGCCAAGTGCAATCACTTGGCGTCGCAGAAATGCGGCTAAACGAATAGATAGAGCGCGATGCCCAGTTCAATTGGTTCAATTCGGACGCATCCCGCTCTAGCGGGAACCTGCCGGCGTCTTGACCGTTCTGTCTCAGCGGGCGAGGCGAACGCCTCGCTATCAGCCTTGAAGCTGCTGTCCAAGGCGCAGGAGCTTAAAGGAGAGTGAGGAGAAATGGCTGTCGTCCTCATTGGCGCGTTGCTCATTGTCGCTGGCGTTGTCTATATGGCCGGCGCAGCCCTTTGGCGTGGGCGGCTCAGCGATCCGGCGCCTGCTCGCGCGGCGCCGGATCGCTCGACGCCAAACCTCGCAACACCAGGCCCGACACTTGAGCCGCGGCGGCGCGGCGTCGGTTTCCTTGGCCTGTCGCAGAACTGGCCGGGCCTGCTGATGATGGCGGTCGGGTTCATCCTGCTGTTGTCGGTGGTGGTCCTCTAATGCAATGCATGTCGCCCAAAAGCATGCCCTCGGGCCCTGACCCGAGGGTGCGCAGCGCTTTTTGGGACAACGACATGCATTCAAGCAAGAACTTAAAGCGCGTCGCATGAATCCCTCCAGACGCGACGCGCTTTAGGCGCTAGGCCGCCGCGCTGAGCCCCAGACGCTCAATCGCCAGTTTGCGGGTCGAGACGTAGTCGGTCTTGCCAGAGCCCAGCACTGGGATTTCCTCGACCTTGATGATGTCGTTCGGCACCATCAGATCGGCGGCGCCGGCTTGTCTGCCGAATTTGCGCAATTCATCGGGGTCGGCGTCATCGGCGGTGGTGACCAGCACGATACGCTCGCCGCGGCGCTTGTCCGGCACCGCCACCACAGCGTGGTGCTCTTCCGGCCACAGCGACTGCACCAGCATCTCGACCGCGCCCAGCGACACCATTTCGCCGGCGATCTTGGCGAAGCGCTTGGCCCGGCCGCGAATGGTAATGAAGCCCTCGCGGTCGACCGAAACGATGTCGCCGCTATCGTGCCAGCCGTCGAGCGGTTGCAATTCGCCGGGCCGATCTGATGTCATGTAGCCCATCATCAAATTCGGCCCGTCGAGCCACAACCGTCCAGCGCCGCTAATGCCCTCGACCGGCTCGAGCTTCATGCGCATGGCCGGCAACAGCCGCCCGACCGTGCCGTCGCGGCCGTGGATGGCGGTATTGACGGCAACGACGGGTGACGCCTCGGTCAACCCGAAACCCTCAATGATCTCGGCCTGAAAACGCTCCCGGTAGACGCGGCGCGTCTCCGGTTTCACCGCCTCGGCGCCGGCGACGATGAAGCGCAGGCTGGAGAAATCGCCGTCCTTGGCGGTGCGCGCATAATTGGCGAGGAACGTGTCGGTGCCGAACATGACCGTTGGCCTTGCCTTGCGTGCGACCTCGGGGATCAGCTTGTAGTGCAGCGGCGAGGGGTAGAGGAACAGTTTCACGCCGGTGACCAGTGGCAGGATGGTGCCGCCGGTGAGCCCGAACGAGTGGAACACCGGCAGCACGTTGAGCAGGATGTCGGCCGGCGAGATGGTGATGCGGGCCTCGGCCTGCATGGCGTTGACGAGAAGATTTCTGTGCGACAGGACCACCGCCTTCGGCGTGCCTTCCGAGCCAGAGGTGAACAGGATCACTGCTGGTTTGGCCGCATTCTGCGGCTGCAGCGGCCAGCGCCACAGCAAGGCGGCAGCGAGCTTGTCCAGCACGGTTACGCTGGCCCGCACATCCTCCAGCCATAACAGCTTGGCGCCGCCCTCTTCCACCGCCGCGACGATGTCAGCGAGGTTGGCCTTGTCGATAAAGGCTCGCGACGAAACCACGGTGCGGATCTCGGCCGTGCGCACGGCGGCGGTGACGTTGGCCGGGCCTGCGGTGTAGTTGATCATCGCCGCCACCCGGCTCGCCGACAACAGGCCAACGAGCGACAGCACGACACCGTTAGCATTGGGCAGCAGCACTCCAACCGCTTCATCCGGCGCCGTCACCGCCTCGAAGCGGCGGCCCAGCACCCGCGCGCCGATGAACAGCTTTCTGTAGTTCAGCGTGCCGCTGACCACGTCTTCGACGATAGGATGCGAGGCGCCGACACGGTCGGCGGCGTCGCGTATGGCGAGGAACAGGCCGCGATTAAGATCGCTGCCGAAAAGCCGGGCTTCGGCGACACGGTCGAACAGCGCATTGGTGTTCGATGACTGATCAGGATTTCGCGCTACCAGCTCGGCGATGGTCATTGGCTCCAGCACGCTGATCGACAGAAGGGGAAACCAGCGCCGCGGCGCCTTGTCCGCCGGCGTCAGCGATACCGGCAGCGTGCGCGCGCCGGCGACGAAGATCGGCACGATGCGGGCATCGGCCTGCATGGCGATGCGGGTGACGGCGCGAAACAGGCGAAATGTCTTGATATCAGGCTCGACCGCATCCGGCAGATAGACGGCAAGGCGGCCCTTGCCCTTCAGCACCCGCACCAGCCGGCGGCTGACGAAGACATGCTCGGCGTTGAAAGCGATGGTGCGGCCAAGCTCGCGCCATGGTTCGAGCCAGGGCGACCTGGCAGAGGCCTGGTCGAGAATGTGCAGCGTGTCTTCCGGCAGCAGCGACAGCATCAGCGCCGGTTCGAGGCGCGACTGGTGCGAAATGACGTAGATGACCGGGGCGGCTGTGTTGCGGGCGATCTTGATGCGGCCGTCGGCAATCCGGTAGGCGAGCTTGAACGGCACATAGAGCAGCGCCTGCGTGAAGCGCAGGCCGAGGCGGAATTTTTCCACCACGCCGATCAGCAGCCAGGCCGCGACGAGACCCGCAAGCAGCGCCAGTGTCAGGATCATGCCGCGTCTCTCCCAACAGATTTTAACCTCGCGGCTCTTCGTGACCGCTTCGATGAGAACCTAGACGAAGTGGGCTCAACGTCAATGCGGAGGTGCGGTACCTTCGCCTTCCTGGCCCTGGCCGGCCATGAAAAAGTGCGGTGCCGATCTTTCCTTGTGGCAGAGAAAGCGCCTGCGGCATGAGCCTGGATGGATGGGGGCGGCTCACGCCGCCTTCAATCTCCCGCTGATGAAGCGGAATTCCTGTGTCTTGCCACCAATGCTCGACCCCGACCTCCTCAAAACCTTTCTCGCCTTCGTCGACAGCGGCTCGCTGGCGCAGGCGGCGTCATTTGTCGGGCGCTCGGCGTCGGCGGTGACCACACAGATGCAGCGGCTTGAGGATATTGTCGGAGAACCACTTCTGGTGCCGCAGGGAAGAGGGCGCGTCCTGACGCCGGCGGGCGAAGATCTGGCCGGTCATGCGCGGCGCATCCTTGCTGTGCATCGCGAAGCGTGGCTGGCCCTCAAGGGCGTGCGAGCCGATGGCCGCGTGGCCATCGGCACGACACAAGATTTCGCCGATAGCGGCCTCCCGGAGCTGCTCAGGGCCTTTGCCGCGAGCTATCCGCGCGTCAGGATCGAACTGCGCGTCGGCCGCTCCGCCGAATTGGCCGAGGCACTGCAAACCGGCATCCTCGATCTGATGGTCGCCATGCGACAGGCTCCGGCGCCGGACGAGATCGGCGTGCTCCGCGAACCGATGATGTGGCTCTGTTCGCAAAGAGGCTTGGCCACACGCCAGGACGAACTGCCGCTGGCGTTGCTCGATCCGCATTGCGGCTTTCGCGAAGCGGCGATCGCGGCACTCGACAGGGCAGGCCGCCGCTACCGCATCGCCGCCGGCAGCGCCAGTCTGGCCGGGCTGCGCACGGCGGTGAATGCCGGCATCGCTCTGACGCTGCGGACGGCGCGCTTTGCCCATTCCGGCATCGTCGAGGCACCGCGCGACCTTGGGCTGCCGCCGGTTCCCACCGCCGAGTTCGCCATCCGGCTGCGCCAGGACGCCGAGCCCCCGGCCCAGGATCTGGCTGCGCTGTTCAGCGGCAACCTTGCCTTGGCAGGCGCACCAAGCTGATTTCGCAAAAGAAAAAGCCGACCTTGCGATCGGCTATAGGTTAGACGGGCCGAGGGGTTTGGGGGGGACTTGGATGACCCGTCGAACTCAACAATGCCTGAACCTGTTGATGGTTCCATGACCTTGCTAATTTATTTGCACGGGCCAATTTATTTTCGGGGGGCAAATTTTTCTCAGGCAGAGCGCTGCCTGGCCGCTTGCCAGTCGCGCCCGGCATGGGCGAACACCGCGCAGAGCACGATGGCGCCGCCGATCATGCTGGCGGCTGGCGGGACCTCGGCCAGAAACAAGAAGGCGAACAGGATCGCGAACGGTACTTCAGCCGAGCCCAGCAGGCCGGATTCGGCAGCCGGAATGAGCCGCGCGCCCTCCGTCCACAGAATAGAGGCCAGCGCGAACGACGTGCCGAAGGCGACGAGCAACACTGCGTCCCTGGCCGAGACGGCCAATGGATCGGTGACGAACCAACCGAGCACGAACAAAAGGAATGCCGACACCGCCCCGGCCCACACCACCGGCGTGTCGCGGAAAGCGCGCACCATGATCATGTAGAGCGCGCTGCCGATTGTCATCAGCAGCGCCAGCCCGTCGCCGAACAGATGGCCGGTGCCGAAGCCGGACCAGACCATGATCGCCACGCCGCTGAGCGACACGGCGGCGGCGGCAAGCGTCTGCAGACGGAAGCGCTCACGAACCAGAATGAAGGCAAGCAGCGCGGTGACGAAGGGCGCAGTGGCGTAGATGATCGCAACATTGGCGACGAAGGTGAACTTGAACGCCGAGATGAAGGCGATGCTGGCTAGCGCGCCCTCGATCGCCAACAGCCAGCCGCGCCAGCCGAGGCGCAGGCTTTCACGCCCACCGGATTGGCGGCGCCGCCAAAGCACATAGAGGCTGATCAGGATCGAGCCGACGAAGCCGCGCCAGCAGGTGATGGTGAGTGCGTCGGCATGGATCGACTTGGTCAATACGCCGGTGAGGCCGAAGACGGCTGCCGACGCCGAAACCAGGATGATGCCAATGGTGCGCTCGGCGGCGGTGTCAGGCATGGTTAGGGATCCCGTCATGTCACCAGACTACGCTGCCTTGTCCTGACACCATACTGTCACCAGGGTTGCCGTATCCTACAGCCGCTGCGGAAATGCCCTTTGCAAGTCGATTCATCTCATCAAAGCCGATGTGTCAGTTCGACACGAAGTGACTATCCCTTTCGCACGGCTCCCGCGGACGGCGAACATCCCTGTTGACTCGGCCCTTGGGTCAGCCCCGATAGAAAGGCGGTCAACAGCAACGAGGTGATTCATGAGCTCTTCCGCCCAGTTCCTGAACGCTTCCGAAGCCGCCGGCCGGCTCGGGGTGTCGGCCAAGGCCCTGCGGCTTTATGAGCAGCGCGGCCTGATCGCTCCGATCCGCACCGCGGCGGGATGGCGGGCCTACGGTCCTGTCGAAATGAGCCGCGCCGCCGAGATCGCGGCCCTGCGCGCGCTTGGCTTCAGCTTGGCCCAGGTGGCGCGGGTGTTGGAGGGTGACTCCCGGGGCATGGAGCCGGCCTTGGCCGCACACCAGGCAGTACTCGAGAGCCGGCTGCGCCAGCTTGTCGGCGTAATAGAGAAGATCGGGCGCCTGCGGGACGACCTCGCTCGAGGCGAAGCGCCAAGCGCCGGGGAACTGGCGCGCCTGATGGCGCCAGAGGCTACGCTCAGCGTCGCTTTCGACCTTCCCTGGCCTTGGGGAGGCGAGCGGTTCGAACTGGGACATATCCGACCGCTGAACTACATCATCGGTCCGCTGGGCAGTGGCAAGACCCGGCTGGCTCAGCGCCTGGCCGAGACATTGCCTGACGCCGCCTTCCTTGGCTTGGACCGACTGGCGAATGGCTGTGCGGCAGCTCTGGCTCGCGTGGACGCCGACCCGGCTCTCAGGTCGCGGGTTGGTCAGACTCTGGCCTGGCTCATCGAGGACGGCGCCGCGGTGTCCGACGCACTGATCGCTCTACTCGCCGCATTGGAAGCCGAAGGCCCGGCCATCCTGGTCGTCGATATGATCGAACGGGGGCTGGATCACGCCTCGCAAGAGGCTGTGATCGCCCATTTGCGTCGCCGCGGCCCCGGCGGTCGACCACTTTTTCTGCTCACGCGCTCCTGCGCGATACTGGACTTGGCAGCTGTCGGCACCGACGAAGCGATCATCCTCTGCCCCGCCAATCACAGCCCGCCAACGTGCGTCGCCCGGTACCCCGGCACTCCCGGCTACGAGGCCGTCGCCACCTGCCTGGCCTCACCCGAGGTGCGGGCGCGGACGGACGGCGTCATCGCGTGGCGGCCCTGGGTCGCATGAAAGGGCACCAGGTCTAACGACACGGCAATGTCCGGACAGCTTGTCAGTCCGATCCAAATGTCGTGAAATCGAGGCCGGTTCTATTCGAGCATCCTGACGAGCGATAAGCTGACTGCCGAAAAGGGTTGGACATGGACACCACCGAACTGAAGGCCATGCAGGCGCCGCTCAAGGAGGTGTATCGCGACGACGCATCGCGCGCGCTGATCACGCTTCGGGCCAAGGGCTCGGTCGACGACCAGTCGATCGCCTGCAAGGTCGAGACCGGCAGGGCGCTCGCCGTTGCCGGTCTGCATCCGGCTACCGGCGGTTCCGGGCTCGAACTGTGCTCGGGCGACATGCTGCTGGAGGCGCTGGTCGCTTGCGCTGGCGTAACGCTGAAGGCAGTGGCGACGGCGCTGGAGTTCAAACTCGGCGCCACCACCGTGGAGGCCGAAGGCGATCTCGATTTTCGCGGCACTCTAGGCGTGGCAAAAGATGCGCCGGTCGGCTTCCGCGCCATCCGGCTGAATTTCAACCTCGACAGCGACGAGCCACAAGAGCGCGTCGACACGCTGCTCAAGCTGACCGAACGCTACTGCGTGGTGTTTCAGACCATCAATGCCAGGCCGGAACTGACGGTCAGAGCGTTGCGTTGAAACGCGCGCCGCCAGCTACTCACTTTCGCCTTCTTCGGCGAAAGGCGAGGCGCTCGGCACGCACTGCACCGACCAGCCGGCCGGCGTTGGCTGCTTCTGATATTCGGTGACGGCGGAGGTGCACTGTTCGCGGGTGTCGAACGTGCTGGGCAGCACCACCATGCCGCCTTGCGGGCCGGCAATCACCAGATACCAGACCAACGCTACGCTCGGAGCCGCCATGGGATTTCCTCGTTTGTTGTGGGAGTCGGGCGATCCTATCAACTCTGGGCAATCGACGAAAGCGCGGCCGGGCGCGGTGGTTCGCCACGGCATCACAGCCCGCGTGAATGTACTACGTCTGTTGGAACGGCTCAGTTTACGGCAAAGCAGTAGAACAGGCCGTCGCCGCCGGTGCTCCTCAGCGCCTCCTGACTACAGCCGCCGCGTGAAGCGTGCGAGGAATTCCACGATTTGGCGGCGGCCGAATCGTCGAGACCGGTGCGGTCGTGATGGCCCGTCATTGCCGCACCTTCCGCTCCGCTGAGCGTCCAGTCGCCGCAGGTCTGGTCGGCGATTTTCGTGCCGTCGGGCTTGGAGCCGGTCAGCACGTCGTGCCGGTTGGGCTTGTCGCCGCGGCCGTTGACCACTTCGCCCTTTTCGTTGAGCGCTGTTTGCTTGGTGATGGCGTTGGCATCGCTATGCAACGAAGCGACATCGTCGGCGATCTTGACGCCCTTGGCGTTGAACCACGGTCCCGTGCCAATGCGATCGCGCGCATCGGTATCGCTGGTCGAGAGATAGGCGCGCCATGTCTTGCCCGCAACGCCCGCGGCTTCAGCCAGCGAGGCGCAATGCGCATCGGCGCCCGCGAGGCCGCCGAGATCGGCGCCCTTGCCCGAGCCGACGCTGGTGACGAAGAAGCTCATCGTCGCATCCTGGGAGGATGCGACGCCGATGGCTGCCAGCGATGCAGCGGCGGTGACGAGAAGCAGTCTGCGCATGGTGGTCCTCCGTTTCGGAAAATCTGGCATTCCAATCTGGCATTCCAATAACGTCGGCGGCGGCGCAATTCTTCCGTCGAAATGCGCGATGCGTCTACTACTCCGGCTGCCGGTAGGCAACAAAGCGGTTGTGCTTGGCCTGAAAGATCAGCCCGGTTTCCGTAAGCGCAGGGCTGGCCAGCGGCACGATGCGTTTGGCGATCTCTGAAGGATGCGGCAGCGTCTCCGGATCCTCGCCGGGCACCGCCTGCGCACGCATGGCGGTGCGGGTGGCGCCGGGATCGGCGGCATTGACCCTGAGGGCCAGGTTTTCCGTCTCATGCGCCCAGGAACGCATCATGGTCTCGACTGCCGCCTTCGACGCCGCATAGGGCGTCCAGAAGGCCCGCGCCGAATGGGCGGCATTGGAGGAAAGCACGATGGCACGGCCGGCGTCCGAGATCCTGAGCAACGGGTCGACCGAGCGGATCAGCCGCCAAGTCGAGGTAACGTTGATGGTCATCACTTTCTCGAAAGTCTTGGCCTCGACATGGCCGATCGGCGAGATGACGCCGAGCACCGCCGCATTGGCGACCAGGACGTCGAGCTTGCCCCATCGCTCATGGATGGCGCCGCCCAGCCGGTCGATGCCGGCCATGTCAGCGAGGTCGAGCGGCACCAGCGTCGCCTGTCCGCCCGTTGCCTTGATCTGGTCGTCGAGTTCCTCCAGTCCGCCGACAGTGCGGGCAACCGCGATGACGTGCGCTCCAGCGGCGGCAAGTTCCAAGGCGATGAAGTAGCCGATGCCGCGCGAGGCGCCGGTGACGACCGCGACGCGGCCGGAAAGGTCGAGGGCAGGGGTCATGAGTTATTATTCTTAGGTTGCTGGTCTAAGAACGACAGCTGAAGGAAAGAAATCAACTGCTTGGCGGAATTCTCATCAAGAGGAACAAAAACTGTTGAATCACCGCCGATAGCTTTGACGACGACGTATCTGTTTTGGGTCTCCCTTGACTCTCTCACTTGGCAAAAAAGAAACCCTCTACCAAGAGGCGTATCAATATCGACCTCGGAATCTATCTGATCTTTGAGCAAGGATTTCGCAAAAGAGAGTGAATCACTGAGGTTCTTCCACAAGCCCCTTCGAGTGCTCATGTCTCACCTCGCTCCGGAGTTGGAAATTCTACGCCCCGCCCGCTGCCAAGAGCGACAGCGTGCGCACATTGTCGGAGCCTTCGAAGTCGGCAAGTCGGGTCGGATATTGCCCGGTGAAGCAGGCGTCGCAGAATTGCGGCTGCTCATTGTCGCGGCCGACCTCGCCGACGGCGCGGTAGAGCCCGTCGATCGACAGGAAACCGAGTGAATCGACGCGGATGAACTCGGCCATCTCTTCCACCGACATGCGCGACGCCAGCAGCTTCGACTTCTCCGGCGTGTCGACGCCATAGAAGCAGGAAGCGCGCGTCGGCGGCGAGGCGATGCGCATGTGCACTTCCTTGGCGCCGGCATCGCGCACCATCTGCACGATCTTTTGGCTGGTGGTGCCGCGCACGATCGAATCGTCGACCAGCACTACGCGCTTGCCTTCGATCATGCGGCGGTTGGCGTTGTGCTTGAGCTTGACGCCCATGTGGCGGATCGAATCGCCGGGCTGGATGAAGGTGCGGCCGACATAGTGATTGCGGATGATGCCGAGCTCGAATGGGATGCCCGCAGCCTGCGAAAAGCCGATCGCCGCCGGAGTGCCGCTGTCCGGCACCGGCACGACGATATCGGCCTCGACTGGGCTTTCGAGCGCCAGCTCGGCGCCGATGCGCTTGCGCACCTCGTAGACATTGCGGCCTTCGACCGACGAATCCGGACGCGCGAAATAAACATACTCGAAGATGCAGAAGCGGGTCTTCTGCGGCTCGAACGGAAACAGGCTCTCGATACCCTTGGCAGTGACGACCACCATCTCGCCGGGCTTCAGGTCGCGCACGAAACGCGCGCCGATGATGTCGAGCGCGCAGGTTTCGGAAGCCAGGATCCAGGCGCCGTCGAGATCGCCGAGCACCAGCGGCCGGATGCCGAGCGGATCGCGGCAGCCGATCATCTTCTTTGAAGTCATCGCCACCAGCGAGAAGGCGCCTTCGACCTGGCGCACCGCATCGATGAAGCGCGAGTTGAGATCGCGTTCCCTGCTGGTGGCGACCAGATGCAGCAGCGTCTCGGTGTCGGAGGTCGACGAGAAGATCGCGCCTTGTTTCTGCAACGCGCGCTGCACAGTCATGGCATTGGTGAGGTTGCCGTTGTGGGCGACGGCGAAGCCGCCATCGGCGAGTTCGGCGAAAAATGGCTGGATGTTGCGCTGGCCGGCGCCGCCGGTGGTGGCGTAGCGCGTGTGGCCGATGGCGCGGTTGCCTTGCAGGCTGTCGATGACGCGCTGTTTGGTGAACGTATCGCCGATCAGGCCGACATGATGTTCGACATGGAACTGGGTGCCGTCATAGGAAACGATCCCGGCCGCTTCCTGGCCGCGGTGCTGCAACGCATGCAGGCCGAGCGTGACGATAGCCGCAGCGTCCTGCCGGCCAAAAATACCGAACACGCCGCATTCGTCATGGAAATGATCGTCAGCCTCGGCGGAAAGCACGTCGTCTGCGTCTGCCATCTTCAGCTCCGCTAAAGTCGCTATATAGTGTGATGACTGCTCGAGAGCAACGTAGAGTTTGCGGCCTTCACATGATCGTCAGTTTGCCGGCGCCGGATTGGCCGGTGCATTGTCGGCCGGTGGCGCGTCGGTCTCGCTGCCTTCGGGCGCCGGAGCATCGTCGCCGGTTGCCGGTGCGTCCGCCGCGGGTGCGTCCGCTGCCGGAGGTGTCTCGGCGCCGGTCTCGGGTGCCGGCTGATTCGGATTGAGCCTGTTGAGGATCGCGTTTTCCGGATCCTCGGGCAGCAGGCTTTCGAGCTTGGCGCCGATCGATTCGAGCAGCGGCCGCGACTTGGCATCGGCGACCCAGCCCGGAGCCTTGGGGCCGGCCAGCCAGTTGAAGAACAGCAGGGCCACCGCGACGACCAGGATGCCGCGCGCCGCGCCATAGAGGAAACCAAGTGTGCGGTCGAGCGCGCCGACCCTGGAATCGATGATCCAATCGGCGAGCTTCATGGTGATGATGGAGACGACGATCAGCGCGACGATGAAGACGATGCCGGCGGCCACCACCATGGCAATCTTCTCATTGTCGACATAGGGCTGAACGTAAGGCAGGACCGGTTGGTAGAAAAAGAACGCTGCCGCCGCTGCCGCTATCCAGGAGATGACGGATAGGACCTCGCGCGAAAAGCCGCGAACCATGGCGAGCATCGCCGAGACCAAGGTGAAGCCGACGAGAATTCCGTCAAGCAGCGTAATCGGCATGTCTTTTGCCCCACTTCATGAGCCGCGTCATTCTTGCTCGTCGGCGCGGCTGCGCCGTGAGCCGGCTATGCGCGCCACGAGATCGGCAAGCTCGGTGGGCTGGAAAGCGCCGGCCCCTATCCCCCCGGCAAGTTCCTCGCTGCCCAAAGGCAGAACCGCGCTTCCAAAACCCAGCTTTTCGGCTTCCTTCAGGCGCTGCTGCGCGTGCGCAACCGGCCTCACGGCGCCCGAAAGGCTGATTTCGCCGAAATAGACGCAATCGGCGGGAAGGGCAAGACCGGTGAGCGAGGAAACCAGTGCGGCCGCCACCGCCAGGTCGGCGGCCGGCTCCGAGATGCGGTAGCCGCCGGCGACGTTGAGATAGACGTCATGCGTGCCAAAGCGGACTCCGCAATGGGCTTCGAGAACGGCGAGGATCATCGACAGCCGGGCGCCGTCCCAGCCGACGACGGCGCGACGCGGCGTGCCCAGCGACGACGGCGCCACCAGCGCCTGGATCTCGACCAGCACCGGCCTGGTACCTTCCATGCCGGCGAAAACCGCGGCGCCCGGCGCTTTTGCATGGCGTTCGCCGAGAAAAAGCTCGGATGGATTGGCGACCTCGCGCAGTCCCATATCAGACATTTCGAACACGCCGATCTCGTCGGTCGGTCCGAAGCGGTTCTTGACCGTGCGCAGGATGCGGTAGTGGTGGCCGCCTTCGCCCTCGAAATAGAGCACCGCGTCGACCATATGCTCGACGACGCGCGGCCCGGCGATCTGGCCTTCCTTGGTGACGTGGCCGACGAGCACGATCGCAGCGCCTGTGGATTTGGCATAGCGGATCATCGCCTGGGCGGCGGCACGCACCTGGGTGACGGTGCCGGGCGCCGAATCGGCCATGTCGGTCCACAAGGTCTGGATCGAATCGAGGATCACCAGGTCCGGCCGCTTGCCGTCGGCGATGGTGGCGAGGATGTCCTCGACGTTGGTTTCGGCGGCAAGCTCCACCGGAGTATCGGCGACGCCGAGCCGCTGCGCGCGCAGCCTGATCTGGGCGACCGCCTCTTCGCCCGAGACGTAGACGATGCGGTGGCCCTTGGACGCCAGTGCTGCGGCGGCCTGGGTCAACAGCGTCGACTTGCCGATGCCGGGATCGCCGCCGACCAGAAGGGCCGAGCCGCGCACGAAACCGCCGCCGGTGGCGCGGTCGAGTTCGCCGATGCCGGAGACGATGCGTGGCGCGTCCTCGATGTCGCCGGACAAGGTCGTGAGCACCACGGCGCGGCCCTTGCGCGCACTGCGGGTATTGGCCGGCCCCGACCCGATGCCGCCGGACGTGCCTTCCTCGACCAGCGTGTTCCACTCGCCGCAGGCATCACATTTGCCGGCCCAGCGCTGATGCACCGATCCGCAATTCTGGCAAATGAACTGGACGCGCGATTTAGCCATGAAATCTCGCATACTTTAGAAGGGAGGCGGATCGAGAACGTCCGCATTTTCGGCCGGGATTTGGCGAGCGCGGATACAATTCAGTGTTTCTTGGCGAGAGCGCGTACTTCGGCAAGCGACTCATCGAGCAACTGCGGATTGGGCGATAGCATCTGGGTGTCGTAAATGGAGATCATGCCTTGTGTTTGGCCTGCAAACTCAGGCTCCGTTTTTCGCGTCTCCTCATCAATCGCGTCGACGTAAAACAAGAAATTTTGCCCAGCCAGAACAGGTACGCCGCATCCTCCCATGATCAGAGTGGTCGTGGAGATCACACCATTCGGTTCCGGGTTGCCCTTGAACACCTCCATTGTCTCGTAGCGAACGTTAACCAGTATCCGACCATCACCCTCATCGGCTGGGACAATTCCAAGCTTTGTCGGACTAAGCTCTGTGGCTGTCACCAAGCCTCGGAACACCAGGGCCGCCTCAGCAAATGCTCGTTGTGGCGTCCAGTTTGCAGGCATGGAACAAGCTGAAGCGACGTCAGGCAGGACAGCCGCGCTGACGAGCACGAGAGTCAGGCAGACAGAAAACCTGAAACGCTTACCCATGCCTACTCAAACCTCTCCGCAATATGATGCTCCTCGGCGAGGTCGGAGAAGCGGGTGAACTCGCCCTGGAAGGCGAGGCTGACCGAGCCGGTCGGTCCATGGCGTTGCTTGGCGACGATGACCTCGGCCTTGCCGCGCATCTCGTTCATCTCGTGTTCCCATTTGATGTATTCGTCGGTGCCGGGCTTCGGCTCGCGGTTCTTCAGGTAATATTCCTCGCGGTAGACGAACATCACCACGTCGGCGTCCTGCTCGATCGAACCCGATTCGCGCAGATCCGAGAGCTGCGGGCGCTTGTCGTCGCGGCTTTCGACCTGACGCGACAGCTGCGACAGCGCAATGATCGGCACGGCAAGCTCCTTGGCCAGCGCCTTCAGGCCGGTGGTGATCTCGGTGATCTCCTGCACGCGGTTCTGCGAGGATTTGGCGCTCGACCCTTGCATCAGCTGGATATAGTCGATGACGATGACGTCGAGGCCGCGCTGGCGCTTCAGCCGCCGCGCCCGCGCCGACAGCTGGGCGATCGAGATACCGCCGGTCTGGTCGATGAACAGCGGGATCTTCTGCATGGTCTGCGAACAGGCTACCAGCTTTTCGAAATCCATTTCGCTGATCTCGCCGCGGCGGATTTTCGACGACGGGATTTCGGTCTGTTCGGAAATGATGCGGGTGGCGAGCTGTTCCGACGACATTTCGAGCGAGAAGAAGCCGACGACGCCGCCATTTGCCGCCTTGAACGAACCGTCGGCCTGTTGCGCCGGCACATAGGCTTCGGCGATGTTGAAGGCCATGTTGGTAGCAAGCGAGGTCTTGCCCATGCCGGGGCGGCCGGCGATGATGATCAGATCGGACGGCTGCAGGCCGCCCATGCGGCGGTCGAGATCGCGCAGGCCCGTGGCGACGCCCGACAGATGGCCGTCGCGCATATAGGCGGCGTTGGCCATGTCGACGGCGGTCTTGACCGCGTCGGTGAAGCTCTCGAAGCCGCCATCGTAGCGGCCGGTCTCGGCCAGTTCGAACAGGCGCCGCTCGGCATCCTCGATCTGCTCGGATGGCGACATGTCGACCGGCGCGTCGTAGGCGATGTTGACCATGTCTTCGCCGACGGTGATCAGGGCGCGTCGCGTGGCGAGATCATAGATGGCGCGGCCGTAGTCGGCGGCGTTGACGACGGTGACCGCCTCGACGGCCAGCCGTACCACATATTGCGCAACCGTCATGTCGCCGACCCTCTCGTCGGCCGGCAAAAAGGTCTTCAGCGTGATCGGTGTCGCTATCTTGCCCATACGGATGAGCTCGGCGGCGACCTCAAAGATTTTTCTGTGCAGCGGCTCGTAAAAATGGCCGGATTTCAGGAAATCCGAGACCCGGTAGAAGGCGTCGTTGTTGACGAGGATGGCGCCGAGCAGCGCCTGCTCGGCCTCGATATTGTTCGGTGCCTCGCGATAGAGCGGTGTTTCCGCCACGCCGAATTTTCGCGCTGCTTCTGCCATGATGTCCCCGATTTCGATCCCGGCTCCTCGATATCAGAATGGGAAAAATCAGTGCTGACATATCTGCAACAGTACCTGTCCAACCGGCTTTGATGCCCACTGTTCACAGGAACGATAAACCGTCCACAGGACGGAATTCCCGTGCTCCGATTCCGGTTGACTCGGTAAGGTCGTGATTCTGCGCGATAATTAGAACAAATGAAGAACAAAATCAAGTGTGTAGTTGACGCGGGCCGAAGCCCCTAGGCGGAATCACCCCAGTCGAGCCGCCGCGCTGCCTTGAACAGTTCACCGTCGCGCTTGGTGAACAGTTTCTCGTCGGCGCTGCCGTCCTTCTCGCAAAGTTTCAGCAGGACCTTGCCCGAGCCCGATTTCGGCGGTGCGATCACACGCGCCTGCGGCGGGGCAACAGCTTGGCGGGAGGCAGCGACATAGATGAATTTCTCGTCCTCCCATGGCACGTCGGCGTCCTTGGCCAGCCGGTGCAGGCGCGAACGCGCGACACGGCGCGAAAAATGGCACCAGTCGGGCGGCGCCAGCGGGCAGGGTGACTTATGCGGGCAAGGCGCAAACACGTGCGCGCCCGCCTCGATCAGCTGCCGGCGCACGGCAAGGATGCGCTGCCATCCGGCCGGCGTGCCCGGCTCGACGACCAGCAGCGTGTCGTCGGTCAGGTGCCAGAGCCGGTCGATGAGTTTTGGCAGCGACACCGGTCCGATCTCGTCCAGCAGATAGGCGCAGGTGACCAGCTCGGCCGGCTTGAGATCGGCGAGATCGAGGCTGACATCGCCGGCCAGCCAGGCGACCCTGGCCGTCATCGCCTCAGCGGCAAGCGCTGCGCCGACCCGGCGCACCGCGGCGCTCGCCTCGATCAGCACCGCCTGCTCGAGGTCGGGCCAGAGATCGAGCGCAGCCCAAAGCACGGTGCCAGGGCCGGCGCCGACGTCGAGCAGGGTTTTGGGTGCATGATCGGGTCTTGCCTCGCTGACCGCATCGAGACTGGCACGGACGGCGGCATAGGTCGCCGGCAGCCGCGTCGCCAGATATGCCTTGACCGCGATCTCCTCGGCCATATGCAGGCGGCCGTCGCGCAGTTCGGCGCGATAGCGGTCCGACAGCGTTTTTGCCGCTTGCTTCAGCGTCGGCAGCGGCACTTTTTCGAGGAGGCGCTCGACGCCCTGTCGAAGCGGGATAGGCAGTTCCATAGCTCAGGCACCCCGAGGTGCGAGCAGGATCACCGAGGCGCCGACGATGCAGAGCGCGGAACCGGCAAGGTCCCAGCGGTCGGGGCGCACGCCTTCCACCAGCCACAGCCATCCGAGCGAGGCGGCGATGTAGATGCCGCCATAGGCGGCATAGGTGCGGCCCGCAGCACTGATGTCTACCAGCGCCAGCAGGAAGCCGAACAAGGCGAGCGAGACCAGGCCTGGCGCCAGCCACAGCGGCGACTTTTCCAGCCGCCACCACGCCCAGATCGAAAAGCAGCCGGCGATCTCGGCAAGGGCAGCAACGATGTAGATGAGATAGGTCATGAAAAAAGTCTCGCGGCGACGGCGAGACCTTTTTCAGCGTGTGGGCCGGCAATGGCAAGCGGCAATGGCGTGATCGCCGGCGGTCTATTCCATATCCGCCACCTTGCGGCGCCGGGCGGGCTTGGCGGCAGGGGCTTTTGGGCGATGCCCCATGTCGCGCAGCTGCAACGCCTTCTCGCATTTGGCCATATAGTCGCGAGACATCGGCAGCGTGTCGTTCTTCTTGGCGATCTGGATTTGGAAGACCACCAGATCCTGCCAGCGGAATGCGGCTTCCGAGGCTGCCAGATAGAACTCCCACATGCGGCAGAAACGCTCGTCATAGATCGCCTTGGCCTTGTCGCGGTTGGCGGCAAAGCGCTGGCTCCAATGCCTCAGCGTCTCGGCATAATGTAGCCGCAGGACTTCGATGTCGGTGACGATGAGGCCCGACTTTTCGATCGCCGGCATCACTTCCGAGAGCGAGGGGACGTAGCCGCCCGGGAAAATGTATTTGCGGATGAAGGCGCTGGTTGCCCACGGCGCGCCGGAGCGGCCGATCGTGTGCAGCAGCATGACGCCGTCCGGCTTCAAGAGCGTCGCCGATTTGTCGAAGAAGGTGCGGTAGTGGTTGACGCCGACATGCTCGAACATGCCGACCGAGACGACGCGGTCGAAGCGCTCGTTGAGCTCGCGGTAATCCCTCACTTCGAAATGCGCGCGGTTTTCCAGGCCTTGCGCATGGGCGCGGTCGGTGGCGACGCCATGCTGCTCGGTCGACAACGTCACACCTTGCACGTCGACGTCGAAGGACTTGGCGAGATAGAGACCGAGCCCACCCCAGCCGGAGCCGATGTCGAGCACCGTCTGGCCGGCCTTCAGCCTGAGCTTGGCGGCAATATGGCGCTTCTTGGCTGCCTGCGCCTCGTCGAGCGTCATGTCCGGCTGCTCGAAATAGGCGCAGGAATACTGCATGTCCTTGTCGAGGAAGAGCCTGTAGAGGTCGCCTGACAGATCATAGTGGCGCTGCACGTTGCGGCGCGCGCGCGCCGCCGTGTTGATCTGCTGCAGCCGGCGGAAAGCGTGACGCAGGCCTTCTATCGCCTTCGACCAGGTGGCGTCGATGCCGCCGCTATCCATGTTCTGGAAGGCAATGCGCATCACCCCCAGCACGCCGCCCTCGAGTATGTCGAGCTCACCGTCCATATAGGCTTCCGGCACCGCCAGCATCGGATCGAAGGTGATGGCGCGCTCGGCATGCGTGGTCTTGATGTGCATGTGCACAAGATCACCGCTGCCGTCACCGAAAGTCACCGAGAGGCCTTTCGGTCCGGTGACCTTTAGATTGCCGGTGCGCACCAGGCGGTCGAGAATGCGTTTCAGCAGAATATTCATGACCAATGTCCCCTCTCGGTCAGACACGCTGTCTCGGCGCATGACCTCGAAAATCGAGATCTACAGCGTCCTTTGCGCGTCCAAAGGACGCGCGGCGCTGCAGTCTGCCTCAACATATAGGGGGTCGAAAAGTTCCTTTTGGCACAAAAATGCCCGGGCGAGGGGCCCGGGCGTTGGTCCAGAAATGACTGGAAGCCGACGAAACGTTTTAAAGCGCCGCTCTGACGCCTTGTGACGTGCAATCAGCCGTTGTCTTCGCCGCCTTCGAACTCGGCATTGGGATCGAAGAAGTTGTCCGGGCGCGCATTGTCGTTGATGTCGTCGCCATAGATGGCTTCGGCTGTGGTCAGCGTCTCGCCCTTGGCCTGGCGCTCGGCTTCGTCGGCCGTGCGGGCGATGTTGAGCGTGATGGTGACCTCGACTTCCGGATGCAGCGCGATCGCCACATTGGTCAGGCCGATGGTCTTGATCGGCTGGTTGAGCAGGATCTGGTTGCGGTTGACCGAGAAACCTTCCGCCGTCAGCAACTCGGCGATGTCGCGGGTCGACACCGAGCCGTAGAGCTGGCCGGTTTCGCCGGCCGAACGCACGGCGATGAAGCTCTTGCCGTCCAGCTTCTCCGAAATCTGCATCGCCTCGGACTTGCGCTCGAGGTTGCGGGCTTCGAGCTGGGCGCGCTGGCCTTCGAATTTCTTCTTGTTGGCTTCGTTGGCGCGCAGCGCCTTGCCCTGCGGCAGCAGGAAGTTGCGTGCGAATCCATCCTTGACCTTGACGGTATCGCCCATCTGGCCGAGGCGGGAAACGCGTTCGAGAAGAATGACTTCCATGGTTTTGTTCCTTCGTTTGGGCGCCAAATCACTGGCATCGACGCCGAATTGTCTGAAACAGGTCAGGAAGCTGAGGGCGTCGCCGCCGATGTCGCTGTCCTGCCTGTCGCGGCAGTTAGAGGCCTTCACCTCAACCCGGGATTTGATGGCAACCCTGCGGCGCCCGTCGCCGTGGGAAAAACGGGCGGCGAACCGTCCGCCGGCTAGACCATGATCCCGAAAAGTGGAAACCGGTTTTCGGATAAGATCATGGTCAACTAATCAGTGTTAGCGAACCACGTAGGGCAGCAGGCCGAGGAAGCGGGCGCGCTTGATCGCCTTGGCGAGCTCGCGCTGCTTCTTCTGGCTGACGGCGGTGATGCGCGACGGCACGATCTTGCCGCGCTCGGAAATATAGCGCTGCAGAAGACGTACGTCCTTGTAGTCGATCTTGGGCGCGTTGGCGCCGGAGAACGGGCAGGTCTTGCGGCGACGATGAAACGGGCGCCGGGTCGGGATCTGGTTGATGTCGACCATTATTCTGCACCCCCTTCAACAGCTTCGCGCGGACGGCGCGGGCCACGGTCTGCACCATCGCCACCGAAGCTGCGCGGCGGGCGATCGCCACGGTCGCCGCGATCGCGGTCGCCGAACGAGCGCGGGCCACGGTCACGGTCGCCGAAGCCGCCACGTTCCGAGCGCTCTTCGCGCTTCTGCATCATCGCCGACGGGCCTTCCTCGTGCGCATCGACCTTGATGGTGAGGAACCGCAGCACATCCTCGGACAGGCCCATCTGGCGCTCCATCTCGTTGAGCGCTACCGGCGGGCAGGTGATGTCCATCAGCGTGTAGTATGCCTTCCGGTTCTTGTTGACCCGGTAGGTGAGGGACTTCAGTCCCCAGTTCTCGACCCGGCCGACGGACCCGCCATTCGCGGAGATGACGCCCTTGTACTGTTCGACAAGCGCATCGACCTGCTGCTGCGAGAGGTCCTGCCGGGCAAGAAACACATGTTCGTAAAGAGCCATATTGTTCTTTGCCTTTCTTCGTTTCTCTCCCGGTCCCGGCGGCAAAAGCCTCTGCAACTTCTCTGACCCGGCGATCCGTGGCGGGGCGGGGAAGAAAGGAGCATGACGAGACGGTCGAGAGCGGAGACACGGGAGGCGGAAGCGCTTCTGGCTCCACACGAAGGTTTTCGAAAAACCTCCGGCCCTCCGTTCAGCCCCCAGCAAGGACCGGCAGATTGCTGGCGTCTATACAGGAATTTGGCTGCAAGACAAGGGTACGACATGTCGCGGCATCTTCAGCTTGTATGCGGGACCCGCTTGTTCACCGTTTCCGGGAAGAAATCGGGCGCTGCACGGCGCTTGCCGAACATCATGTCGTATTGCAGCAGACGGAAATCGCGAATGGCCGGGTCGATTTGCTTCTTGCGCGCCCAGTCGGGCGTGTCCTCGCCCGTCGGCGTCAATAATAAATTGCGGTCAACGACGCTGTAGCGCTCGCGCATCTGGCCGAGGAAGCCGGTGTAATAGGGGTGGCTGATCCCGGCCGTGGTCAGGACATGGTAGGGCAGAAAGGCTGGACTGACAGTGCCCATATCCGCGACCGGACCGGTGCGGTTGGACCATACGATCAGCGGTGTTCGGTGATGCAGCAGCATCTGGTCGGACGGCTCCTTGCGTGGCGCGACGTTATCCTTGAGGAAGCCGGTCTCGACATAGACCGGACCGAGCGGCGGCAGATGGTCGCCGAAGAAGGCGATGACCGTCGGTCGCCGCCGGTTCTTCGCCCATTCGATGAGGCGCTCGAGGCTCTTGTCGGCGTCGGATGCGCCTTCCGTGAAGCTCAGCAGCGAATCCTTTGCCCACTGGCTGGTCGGAGCCTGCACCTTGTGGGTCGGATTGTAATAGCGATTCGGTTCGTAGGGTCCGTGGTTTTGCAGGCTGACGGCGAAGTAGAAGAACGGATCGTCCGTAGCGTCGGCTTCGCGGATGATCTCGTCGGTCATCGCCGCGTCCGACGTTAGCGGCCCGCGCTTTTCGAGATATGGCATGTTTTCTTCGGACTTGAAGTCATCGAAGCCGAAATCAGCATAGACCGGCGTTCGGTTCCAGAACCAGCTTGTGCCCGGATGGATGGCGCGCGTCTCATAGCCCTGGCTCTTCAGGAACGTCGCCATCGACGGCACCGGCGCGCGGACATATTGCTGGTAGGGGATGCTGCCGGCCGGCAGGAAGGCGTTGGAAAAGCCGGTCAGCGCCTCGAACTCGACATTGGCGGTCATGCCGCCGAATTCGGGCGAGAACACGTGGCCGGAGCGCAGCGCCCGCACATTGGGAATCGGATCGGGCGTGATGGTGACGCCGGGCAGTTCGGTCGGATCCCAGAAGGATTCGCTCATGACGATGATGATGTCGGGCTTCTCGGTCGGCACCGATGCCTTCACATCAGGCCTGTCGATCGCCGCGATCGCCTTGTCGGAGTAGCCGGCAGGCGCGGCGACATGGGCCATCGGCACGTTGAGGGCGAAGGCCAGTGCGAAGCCGTTGGAGGCGTAATTTTCCTTCTGGTCCCACATGATCGGGATGATTTGCAGCCGGTCGCGGGTCCACGAGAAGGTGGCGTAATCCATTATCGAGACGAAGAAGGCGAGCAGCGGCACGGTCAGCGTCAGCCGGGCCAGGCGCCCCTTGCGACCGAGCGCCGGTACCCGGCGGCGCCACAGCCGCCAGCCATAGACGAGCAGCGAGAGGCTGCCGACGATGCCGACCGCCAGAGCGATGGCGGTTCCCGGACGTTCGCGCACCAGCAGCGGCATCAGCGCCACGATCTGACGTGAATAGAGGAAATCGGTCGGATAGAGCGGATCGCCGAGATAGAGCGATTTCTGGTGGCCGACAAAGGCCAGCGCCAGCGTCAGCGGCGCGACGATCATCAGGCTGTGGTGGCTGCGGCCGAGCACGGCATCGAGGCCGATCAGGATCAGCGCGAAGATGATGATGGTGGTCCAGCCCGGCTTGAAGGGCTGCAAGAAGAAGCCGACGGTGCCGCCAAAGTCGCCGCGCACGATCAGTTCGATGGCAAAAACAAGGATGGTGGCGGCGAGAAGGCTGACGAGGCCATAGCGGATAACAGGCCATTTCCGGCCCGGCAGATAGCCTGTGGCCGGATCGCCTTCTAGAAACTGTGGCGCGGATTTGCCAACGCCTTTCTTAGTCCTTGCCACCTTACAATTCCCCCGACCATACACAAAAGTGTCATTGAGCTGTCATCGATATGTCACGAAAAGCTAGCGCCTGTGGCTGAAATAAGAAGAGCCAGCAAACGAATCGTGAGCGATTTTCATCATGAGTGATCGAAAAAAAGCCTTTTGGGACAGGTACTCGGCCAGCGATACCGAGCCGGAGCGGCCCGGGTCCGGCCGATGGCGGACTTGACTTGCCCGCCCGCCTTGCGTCACAGGCAGAAAAAATCAGCCGCTTGGGAGGCACGCATGGCCGTCGCATTCACCTTTCCGGGACAGGGCAGCCAGGCTGTCGGCATGGGCAAGGACCTCGCCGACGCCTTTCCGGAATCGCGGAAGATCTTCGAAGAGGTCGACGACGCGCTTGGAGAAAACCTGTCGAAGCTGATCTGGGAAGGGCCGGAAGAGAGGCTGACGCTGACCGCCAATGCCCAGCCGGCGCTGATGGCTGTGTCGCTCGCCGCCATCCGGGCGCTGGAATCGCGCGGTCTCTCGCTGAAGCACAAGGTCGCCTATGTCGCCGGCCATTCGCTCGGCGAATATTCGGCACTTGCCGCCGCCGGTTTCGTTTCGGTCGCCGATGCCGCTCGGCTCTTGCGTATCCGCGGCAATACCATGCAGGCGGCTGTGCCGGCCGGCGAGGGCGCCATGGCGGCGATCATCGGGCTGGAACAGGCCGATGTCGAAGCCGCCTGCGCTGAAGCGGCCAAAGATTCGATTTGCCAGATCGCCAACGACAATGGCGGTGGCCAACTGGTGATCTCCGGCGCCAGGGCGGCCGTCGAGCAGGCGGCGAAGCTGTGCACGGAAAAGGGCGCCAAGCGGGTGCTGATGCTGCAGGTCTCGGCGCCCTTCCATTCGGCGCTGATGGCACCGGCGGCCGAGGTCATGCGCGAGGCGCTGGCCGGCGTGACGAAGAACCCGCCGTTCGTACCCGTGGTCTCCAACGTGTCGGTCACGCCGTCCAGCGATCCCGATGCAATCGCCCGCCGCCTGGTCGAACAGGTGACGGGGCGTGTGCGCTGGCGCGAAACGGTGGAGTGGTTTGGCGCCAACGGCATTGCGACGCTGTACGAGGTGGGCGCCGGCAAGGTGCTGTCGGGACTGGCACGGCGCATCAACCGCGACATCGCCACCGGCGCGGTCGGCACGCCAGCCGATGTCGAGGCAGCGCTGGCGGCGCTCGCATAACCGCCGAGATTTGACCCCACCCGTGTAGGGTGTTCTCTTAGATCAGGAGACAAGACATGTTCGAATTGACCGGCCGCAAGGCTCTCGTCACAGGCGCATCGGGAGGCATCGGCGAGGCTATCGCCAGGGTGCTGCATGCGCAGGGCGCTGTCGTCGGCCTGCACGGCACCCGCGTCGAGAAGCTGGAAACGCTGGCGGCCGAGCTCGGCGACCGGGTCAAGTTGTTCCCGGCGAACCTTTCCAATCGCGACGAGGTCAAGGCGCTCGGCCAAAAGGTCGAGGCCGATCTCGAAGGCGTCGACATTCTCGTCAACAATGCCGGCATCACCAAGGACGGGCTGTTCGTGCGCATGGCGGACGCCGACTGGGATTCGGTGCTCGAGGTCAATCTGACCGCCGTGTTCCGGCTGACCCGCGAACTCACCCATCCGATGATGCGGCGCCGGCATGGCCGCATCATCAACATCACCTCTGTGGTTGGCGTCACCGGCAATCCCGGCCAAACCAACTACTGCGCCTCCAAGGCCGGCATGATCGGCTTTTCCAAGTCGCTGGCGCAGGAGATCGCCACGCGCAACATCACCGTCAACTGCGTCGCCCCGGGCTTCATCGAATCGGCGATGACCGACAAGCTCAACGACAAGCAGAAAGAGGCGATCATGGCGGCGATTCCGACACGGCGCATGGGCACCAGCGCCGAAGTCGCCTCCGCCGTCGCCTACCTCGCTTCCAACGAAGCCGCCTATGTCACCGGCCAGACCATTCACGTCAATGGCGGCATGGCGATGATTTGACGGTTGCGGGAAAACACCCCTTTTCACCTTGGACCGCGGCCGATTTTCGTGTAATGCGGCCCGCAACCCGGCGGTTCGGGCAAAAACCGGTCCGGTGCCGTTGCGTTTCCGACAGGACCATCTTTCAGCTTGATTAGCGGCATTCTGCCCGCTAACGAAGACAGACAAACAAAAGACGAGGATGCCCAAATGAGTGACACCGCAGAGCGCGTCAAGAAGATCGTTATCGAGCACCTTGGCGTCGATGCCGACAAGGTGACGGAGCAGGCGAGCTTCATCGATGATCTGGGCGCGGACAGTCTCGACACGGTCGAACTCGTCATGGCGTTCGAAGAAGAATTCGGCGTCGAGATCCCGGACGATGCGGCCGAAACCATCCTGACTGTCGGCGATGCGGTGAAGTACATCGACAAGGCTTCGGCCTGACGCTATTTGCAGTCATCACCGAGGAGGACCTGCGATGAGGCGTGTCGTCGTCACGGGCCTTGGGCTGCTTTCGCCATTCGGCGTAGGCTTCGAGCATGGCTGGAAGGAGCTCCTGACCGGCCGCAGCGCAGCCAAGCGCATCACCGAGTTCGAGGTGGAGGATCTTGCCTGCAAGGTCGCCCACGTCATTCCGCGCGGTAATGGTGAGAACGCCACCTTCAATCCCGAGGCCGTTCTCGAGCCGAAGGAACTGCGCAAGATCGGCGACTTCATCCTCTACGGGCTCGCGGCCGCCGACGAGGCGCTGAAGGATTCGGGGTGGGCGCCGAAGACGCATGAGGAGCAGTGCGCCACCGGCGTGCTGATCGGCTCCGGCATCGGCGGCATCGAAGGCATCGCCGAGAACGCGTTGATCCTGAAGGAGCGCGGACCGCGCCGCATCAGCCCGTTCTTCATCCCCGGCCAGATCATCAATCTCGTCTCCGGCCAGGTTTCGATCCGGCATGGGCTGAAAGGCCCCAACCACGCCGTCGTCACCGCTTGCTCCACCGGCGCGCATGCCATCGGCGATGCCGCCCGGTTGATCATGTGGGGCGATGCCGACGTGATGGTCGCGGGCGGCACCGAAGCGCCAGTGACGCGGCTGTCGGTCGCCGGTTTCGCTGCCTGCCGTGCGCTGTCCACCGACCGCAACGACGCTCCAGAAACGGCCTCGCGTCCCTATGATCGCGACCGCGACGGCTTCGTCATGGGCGAGGGCGCCGGCGTAGTCATTCTTGAGGAGCTTGAACACGCCAGGGCGCGCGGCGCCAAGATCTATGCCGAGGTCACCGGTTACGGCCTGACCGGCGATGCCTATCACATCACCGCGCCGGCCGAAGATGGTGACGGCGCCTTTCGCTGCATGGTAGCGGCGCTAAACCGGGCCAAGCTGACGCCCGCAGACGTCGACTACATCAACGCGCACGGCACCTCGACCATGGCCGACACCATCGAGCTCGGAGCCGTTGAGCGGTTGGTCGGCAACGCCGCGTCGAAAATATCGATGTCGTCGACTAAATCGTCGATAGGCCATCTTCTGGGCGCGGCGGGCGCCGCCGAGGCGATTTTTTCGATCCTCGCCATTCGCGACAACATCGCGCCGGCCACCATCAATCTCGACAACCCGGAGCGCGAAACGGCGATCGACCTGGTGCCGCACAAGCCGCGCGCCCGCCAAATCGATGTGGCGCTGTCCAATTCCTTCGGCTTCGGCGGCACCAACGCCTCGCTGGTCTTCCAGCGCTACAATGGCTGACCGGTCCGCCGGCCGGCACGGTCTATGCGTGTCGTCAATTTTGCCATATTCGCCCCTACTGTGCCCAAGGGGATTCGTTGCAAGATCAAACGGTAGGGCGCCATGAGCACAAATTCGGCGGACAACGGGCAATTCGGGCAGCGGTCCGCAACGTCGGGTCCGATCGTGCCGAAAACGGCCAGCGAGGCATTGCGGCCTGAAGCCGGCACGCCGCCGCCCAAGCGCTCGCGCGCCTCGCGCAGCCAGTTCGTCGTGTTCATGAACTTCGTCATCTCCCTGGTGATGCTGATGGTTCTGGCGGCTGGCTTTGCATTGTATTTCGGCAAGCAGGAATTCAACGAGCCCGGCCCTTCCGCCAATGCCGACACCTTCCTGGTCAAGCCGGACACCGGCGTCCAGGAGATTGCAGAGCAGCTCGAGCGGCGCGGGCTGATCAGCGACGCGCGCGTCTTCCGGCTTGGCGTGCGCGCTTTTGGCAATGATTCCGCTCTGAAGGCCGGCGAATACGAGATCAAGCCGCAGGCCTCGATGCGCGACATCATGGAGTTGCTGAAGAGCGGCAAGTCGGTGATGTATTCGCTGACCGTCCCCGAGGGGCTGACGGTCGAGCAGGCGCTGCAGCGCATCGCCGATCAGGCAGCGCTCGACGGCGATATGCCTGCGACGATTCCACCCGAGGGCAGCCTTGCTACCGACACGCTGCGTTTTACCCGCGGCGCGACACGCCAGCAGATGGTCGAGAAGCTTTTGGCGGACCAGAAGAAGCTGGTCGAGGAAGTCTGGCAGCGGCGCGCGCCCGATCTGCCTCTGGCCAGTGTCGACGACTTCGTCACCCTGGCTTCGATCGTCGAGAAAGAGACGGGCAAGGGCGACGAACGCTCGCGGGTCGCGGCCGTCTTCCTCAACCGGTTGGCCAAGGGCATGCGGCTGCAGTCCGATCCGACCATTATCTACGGCCTGTTCGGCGGCAAGGGCAAACCCGCCGACCGCCCGATCTATCAGTCTGACATCAAGAAGCCGACGCCTTACAACACTTATCTGATCAACGGCTTGCCGCCGACGCCGATCGCCAATCCTGGCCGTGCGGCACTGGAAGCCGTCGCCAATCCGTCGAAGACCGACGACCTGTATTTCGTTGCCGACGGCACCGGCGGTCACGTCTTTGCCGCGACGCTTGCCGAGCACAACGAGAACGTCGCCCGCTACCGGGCGCTGCAGAAGGAACTGGTCGATGAAGCCGCCAAGGCCGATGCTGCCAAGGCCGGCGCCGCCAAGGTGGAAGGTCAGACCGATGCGCCGGTTGACGACGGCGATGGCGACGCCGGAGCGGCGGCGCAGTAGCGCCGGACGGTTGTGAAGTCGTCCCTCCGATTCGACTGACGGCAGGGACGTGCTGATTTTGTGATCAGGAGCGCCCTGCGTCCGATTCGACGCGAAAAGGCGCTCCGGATTTTGAAGCCGCGCACGTTCTGGCCCGGAACCGCTTCCGGGATCATGCGCCAGGGGGAAGCAAGGGCATCATGAATTTGCAGAGCATGACCGGTTTTGCACGGGCCGTCGCCGAACATGACGGCACGTCGATCGCCTGGGAGGTCAAGTCGGTCAACGGCAAGAGCGTCGAGGTCAGGCTGCGGCTGCCGCAAGGCCTCGAGCGGCTCGAGCCGGCCGTCAGGCAGACGGTGCAAAAGCGCTTTACGCGCGGCAATTTCCAGGCAACGCTGACCGTCGGCCGCGCAGCCGGCCAGCAGGCGCAGCCCGTGGTCAACGAGGTCTTCCTGAGAGATTTGGCGGGGCTGGCCAAGCGGCTGCAGGAGCAGTTCGGCGCAGCGCCTGCGACAGCCGACGGGCTGCTTTCGCTGCGCGGCGTGCTCGACATCCCCGAAACCGCCGAAACCGAAGAGGCGCGGGCGGCGCTCGACAGCGCGATACTCTCGGCGCTCGAAGTGGCGCTGGCCGGGCTGGAGCAGGCACGCCACGGCGAGGGCGCCGCCCTGCGCTCGCTGCTGTCCGGTCATATCGACGCTATCGAGTCGCTGACGCTGCGCGCCGAGGCCGATCCGTCGCGTGAGCCGGCGGTGATCCGCGAACGGATTACCGAGCAGGTGCGGCTGCTGATGGATGCGTCCGCCAATCTCGACGCCAGCCGGTTGCATATGGAGGCGGCGTTCCTGGCCACCAAGGCCGACATCCGCGAGGAGATCGACCGGCTGAAGACACATGTGGCATCCGGCCGGGTGCTGCTGGCAGGCGGCGGCGCCATCGGCCGCAAGCTCGATTTTCTGGCGCAGGAATTCAACCGCGAATCGAATACGCTGTGTTCGAAGTCGAACGCCGCTGCGATCACCGCCATAGGGCTGGAGCTGAAGGCGGTCGTCGACCAGTTTCGCGAACAGGTCCAGAATCTGGAGTAACCCTGATGGTCGCCAAGGAGCCTATGGTTGCCAGGGATTTGGGTTCCCGCATTCGCCGCCGGGGTTTGATGCTCGTGCTGTCGTCGCCGTCCGGCGCCGGCAAGTCGACGATCGCGCGCAATCTTCTGGAGAGCGATTCCAGTCTCGAACTGTCGGTCTCCGTCACCACGCGGCCGCGCCGCGGCAGCGAGATCGAAGGCGTCCACTATCATTTCCGCACCATGCGTGAGTTCGAGCGGCTGCGCGATTCGGACGAACTGCTTGAATGGGCCGAAGTGCATGGCAATTGCTATGCCACGCCGCGTGAGCCGGCCGAACTGGCGCTGGCACAGGGCCGCGACATGTTGTTCGACATCGACTGGCAGGGCGCCCAGCAGCTCAAGGAGAAGATGCGCGCCGACATCGTCTCGATCTTCATCCTGCCGCCCTCGATGAAAGAGTTGAAGGCGCGGCTGAAGCGCCGCGCCGAGGACCAGGAATCGGTGATCGAGACGCGTCTGAAGAACGCTCGCAACGAGATCGAGCACTGGAAGGAATATGATTTCGTCATCATCAACGACGATCTCGACCGTGCCTTCGCCGAAGTGCGCGGCATCGTCACCGCCGAGCGGCTCAGACGCGATCGCCGGCCCGGGCTGTTCGATTTCGTCTCGGGGTTGCTCGACGAGAAGACGGACTAGAGCGGGATGAATTTAGG
>NZ_FTPD01000030.1 GCF_900156895.1 Mesorhizobium prunaredense | reverse complement strand
CGACCACTTGCCGAACAGGATGCGATCGCCGGCCTTGACGTCCAGCGGGACGAGCTTGCCGGCTTCGTCGCGGGCGCCGGAACCAACGGCGATGATGTCGCCTTCCTGCGGCTTTTCCTTCGCCGTATCGGGGATGATGATGCCGCCGGAGGTCTTGGATTCGGATTCGACCCGACGAACGACCACGCGGTCATGCAGCGGCCGGAAATTCGACTTTGCCATTTTGGATATCCCTGGTGCGGAGGTTGAAAGGTTCTCCGTTGCCGGAGCTTGGTTAGCACTCGCCACTGGGGAGTGCTAACGTGGCGGTGAGATAGGCCGTAGGTTCGTACTAGTCAAGACGGACGAGGGGCGGCCGAAGAGCAAAGGATTTAGAATCGGCGCGGAAGCCTCGCCCCCGTTACGGTGCATCCAACTGCCTAAGCGAGCGTTTCGGCCGTAAGCTCTGGGCCAACTTTCGTCTCTGTTTGGAATGTGAAATTATGTGAAATTAGTGGCCGAGCAGTCGGCCGGAATCGATGGCCAGCCAAACAGTCTTGAGCTTTTTGCAATTCATCATAACCTAAGTGGCATCGCCAAAAGGAGCGCTTATCGCAATCGATGGTCTGCAAATGCCTGCCGAAGCGCCTGGCAATCCTAAAGCAAGGCACTCGCAATTTGCTTGTTCGGTAGGTTCCGATCAGCAGGTCGAGCGGAATGCTCGTTTTAAGGACGATGTTTGGGATTTCGTGATCGAGGTGGATTGTTTCCGTGGTGAGGTTTGCCGCTTCAGAGAGCCTGAGTCCCGTGCCGGCGATTAGATAGACAAGATGGCGCGCCTCCTCGTTGAACCCGTCCAGTGCGCCTTCCGCGAGAATCTCTCCCTGCACGAATTCCGCCGTGAACGCAGCGCGTTGAGCCGCAACGGCACCGGAAAGCCATGACGATCATGCCGGGTACTGGCGTGTGCTGCGATGTTGTAGGTGGTCACGCGGGCCTTGACGTCATTGCGATCGGAAGACCGAGATTTTCCATCGGCGTCACAGTTTGCGTTACGGTTGTGGCCTCGGAGTTCACAAGACCAATCGAGTACTGAGACGTTGGCCAAGATTTAAGAGCTTCGTTCGGCCCTTTCCATTGCTCTGCGGCATCTCCGGAGGGAACTGACAGGTTCGCCGCGATAATCTGCGGCTCGCACCCTCAGGGCCCTCACGCCGGTTTGCCACCCTCGTGGGCCCCACGCCGATTTGACCATAAACCGAGATGAAACGAACTCTGCACGAGGAAGGGAAAGAACGCCGATTTCCTGCGTTAATAGCAGGATCTTGACCGTAAAGCGCTCCAATGAGTTGATATTGTCAAAATAGGGCTTCGATAGAGGTCACAGGGAACACCCATCCGAGTGAGGAGCATCTCAATGTCGCAGGAACTCGACTATCTCAGCCGCCGTTTAGCTGCGGGTCGGCTGAGCCGACGTGAGTTTCTCCGACATGCGACGGCGCTCGGCGTTTCAGCGACGTTCGCCAATTCGATCCTCGCCAGCGCTGCGCGGGCATCTATGCGTACTGTTCCAGTTAAGCGCGTTTACGAGAAACCTGTACTGACCCCGCTGGGCCACATGGCGCAGGTCACTCAGAAATCAGGGGCTGAGGGGCCGGTCCGCGGCGGTGTCATCGGCCTTAGTGGTGCTGGGGCAGCCGACAGTCTCGATCCGGCGACGTCCTCGACGGTTATATCAAGGTCGTGGATATGATCAGGCGCTTACCCACCTGAAGGTCATTCTGCGACACCGCGCCATTTGACAACAACGATCTGAGGATGGCGCTAAAGCTTGCCATCGACCGCGAGGAGATACTCAACAAGATCCTGCGTGGGTACGGTACGCTCGGCAACGACTTCCCGGTCAATGCCGGTCGCCCGACTCAGGATCAGACGTACTCGACTACCTATCTATCCACGATGCCCTGGAACGACACGCACTTCTTCATCGAAAAGTTCGAAAAACTTCTCATTGAGGCGCGACGCGCTCCCAATTCGGCCGTTCCGGGCGACAATTCCGTTGCTCCAAAGCGGACGTCCGTTGATCGGCGCGAACTCCCCCGTCTTCAGTGAAATCCACCTGCATCAGATTTTTCCATCTTGTCAGAGTACTAGTTGGTGTACTTTTTCGCCCGATGCAAAAATCGTGAGTTTTGCAACAGTAGACTCTCAATAACGCCGACCAAGCGATATAGCACTTGACGAGTTTAGCTCCCAAGCGGGAGAAAGACATTGGGGGACGTTCACATGGCTAGATGCACAGCGCCAAGAGAGGGCCACCGCTCAGCGAGCGCTGCGGCGAACTGCCCTGCGTGCCGTCATCGCTACGGGCGCAACGGTGGATATAGCAGCGGGTCGTACTCGTCCCCGGCCCTGTCCTACTATTCCTCGTCGGGGGGCAGTGGGGGCGGCCGGAGCAGCGGCGGCGGGTCCGGCCGCATAAAAGCAAGTTGGTCGAAAGCTGGCTCGTCCGTGTTGTACACGCCTACAGAAGTGCGGGCACTCACGCCTATCCGCCACACTGTCGAGAGCCGAGCGGAACTACCTGACCTTCGTGATGTCTTCCTATGTCACGCGTGGGACGACCGGCAGGGGGCTGCCAAGGAGCTACACGATCTGCTCGAATCACTCGGTGTCTCGGTCTGGTTCAGCGAAAAGGACGTTGCCCTCGGCACGCCGTTGCTTCGCGAAATCGACAAGGGACTGGCGAAGTCGCGAGTCGGGATCGTGCTGGTTACTCCCGCGCTGCTGCGCCGCCTCCCAGCAGAGGGCATCGCCGACAAGGAGCTTTCGGCACTCCTAGCGCGTGAACAGCTCGTTCCTATCGTCCACAACACGACGTACGAAGCTCTCCGCAACATCAGCCCCCTGCTGGGCTCGCGAAGCGGCCTGAGCACCGCAGAAGAGCCGATGGCAGACGTGGCGGCCAAGCTCGCCGAGCTGGTCGCACTCTAGCTTTATTGCCGGAGCGGCTGGCCCTACGTTACACAAGCGGTTCAGGCACTGACGCGCCGGCACTCACCAGGCAGCCGCACCCGTGCATCTAAAACCTGTCGGCAGCGAGCGGCGATTGCCGATATCTCCGGCGTTCAGCAGGTTCGTCAAAAGGTGAGGAGGCGCGAATTCGCCGCAGCATTGGGGAAGGGCGCATGTCTTGCCCCCAACAACGCCGTCGCAGGACAACTGGCTATGCTTTCTACCGCCCGTCGGCTCTCTACCACCCGTCGCATGGCCGACAGAGCCGGCGGCAGGGAAACTCGTAAGCCATCTATGAATTTAGATCGACGCGTCGAGCAATGTGGTCCAGCATGCGCATGGGGTGTCGAGCGGGATTGTTGTGACCGCCAGCTGGGGGTCGTTATGTGTGGGGTGAATTGAGTGACCACTTGTGATCTTTCATACAGCCGCTCGTCTACTCGACCTAGGGCTGTCGAGCATGAGCAAAGCCCGTCCTTGCCTTATGGTCGGAGAACTCCAGCTTTGCCTCGCCGAATGGCAGCTCGTAAATAATGCAGTCAAAAGTGTGCATACCGCGGCGTCGACCACATTGTTTCAGTCTTTTCAACAGCGTAGGAATCTGACGGTATTATTGACGGTATGCGAAATCAGATGATGTGATTTCATCAAGAAAATCAATGAGATGATGTTCTAATTGATGATTGAGTGGGA
>NZ_FTPD01000029.1:309-908 GCF_900156895.1 Mesorhizobium prunaredense | reverse complement strand
TCAGTCCACTTCGTCAGCGGCTGATCGACGACATGAACATGCGGCGTTTCTCACGGGAGACGCAGCGCAACTATCTCCGCGACATCGGACGCCTGGCGACGTTCCTCGGGCGTTCACCAGACACAGCGACCGCCGACGACCTGCGTCGGTTCCAGATCGAGCAGCAGGAGGACGGCGTTCCTGTTCCCACGATGAACAGCATCGTGTCGGCGCTGCGCTTCTTCTTCACGCATACGGTCGATCGTCCCGATCTGGCGCGCAAGCTCGTTCGGCTGGCGCACCCGCGCACGCTGCCGGTGGTGCTGAGCCGCGACGAGGTCGCCCGGCTGCTCAATGCCACCATCTGCCTCAAGCACCAGGCCGCGCTGTCGGTCGCTTATGGCGCGGGCCTGCGCGTGGCGGAGGTGTCGACGCTGAAGATCGCCGACGTCGATAGTGAGCGCATGCTGCTACGTGTCGAACGCGGCAAGGGCGGGCGATACCGGAACGCCATGCTGTCGCAAGACCTGCTCTTGTTGCTGCGCCAGTGGTGGAAGGTCGGACGCCAGCAGGGCGTGATGCACCGCGACGGCTGGCTGTTTCCGGGGCAGCATGCGATG
>NZ_FTPD01000029.1:0-299 GCF_900156895.1 Mesorhizobium prunaredense | reverse complement strand
CCGCCGTGCTCCACACATGGGGTTCGGCGATGACGCATCATCCGCACGTGCACATGATCGTGCCAGGCGGTGGCATCTCGCCGGACGGAAGCCGCTGGATATCGTCGCGTCCCGCCTTCCTGCTGCCGGTGCGGGTGCTCGGCAAGCTGTTCCGCCGGCTGTTCCTCTCCCGGTTGGTCGCGCTGCACGACGCTGGCCGGCTCGCCTTCTTCGGCGCAATTGCTCATCTCGCGCAACGGCGGGCATTCCTGCGCCACCTGTCGCCGATCCGGAAGAAGCGCTGGGTGGTCTACGCCAAG
>NZ_FTPD01000003.1 GCF_900156895.1 Mesorhizobium prunaredense | reverse complement strand
CTCCACGGAAATCTCTGGGACCTGATCGAGCCAAAACGATAGGCCTGCAACGGAAATTTTCCGGCGCCATAGACTGTCCGAAGGCCAGTTGCTTTTTCTCAGCCGTCAGCCTATATCGCCGGTTCTTGAACGCGCCCATCGTCTAGCGGTCAGGACACCGCCCTCTCACGGCGGGAACAGGGGTTCGATTCCCCTTGGGCGTACCAAGGATTTCAATAACTTAATGATAATTCGAGTAACCGGGGCAAAACCGGTGGCGGGCGCGGCATTATGACTCGGGGTGTATCGGGTTAGAGTGGGTGGCGGTTTGGCGGGCGGCGTGATTCTGTCGGGCTATGGCGGAGCCACCAGATTCTCGAACGCCGACCCCTGGCGCGTCACCGCCCTCGCAGGCATGGTGAAATTCGGCGACGGCTTCGTTGACAGCCTGCTTCCCGAGCTTCGGGCGGACAGTCGGGGTTAACCAGCTCGCAAAGGACGGTGGCAGCATCTCGCAGAACCCCCCTTATCTCATCCGGCGTCAGCTTCTCGAGACATCTCGCGGCTTCCAGAAGATCAACGACAAGATCATCGGCATGCGCGGGCACGTGCCGCATTTTGAAAACCCCAATGTGGACGGCAGATTAGACGCACTAACATAAAGGTTTGGCAATCAACCGACGGTCGCGTTTTTGAACGGGCTACAGCAGCACGTGTGCCGCCGATATCATCGTGGCCCGTCTGGAATGGGGAGACGCCCAATGAGCGCCGCATCGCTGGCGGGATCGATCTGCACCAAGCGGTATGCGGCCTCGACCAGACACCGTCGCGCGCGTATCCTGCTGCAAAGCGCGGTATTCTCGGCCAGCAATTCCTCTGTGCGCTCAAGCGCGAGCTTGGTCCGGTTGATGCGCTCCCTAGCATCCGCCATCGCGCGTCCGTGGGGTTCCATGGTGTTCATCATGATTTACTAACTCATGGCGGACCGGATCGTTCCCGCCTACCAGAATTGGATCTTGGCGGTGAACTCGCCACGGGCTTGACAATGGGCATAGGCATCGCCGTCGGCCTAGCGCTGGCAGGCTAGCTAGTTCTGCTAGCTTCTTCCTGCGGAGGACCCCAATCCGCCCGGCCGGCGCCTTACAGGCAATGGTGGTCGGGCCGGGCGAGCGCCACGCTATCAGCGGTACCTATGATGAGGCCAAATTCCCCGCCTCATGACAAAGATGACGGGGCCAAAGCGCCCCAGAACAAACCCGCCGACATCAAGCCGCCAAACCCAACATCCAGATCCAACCGCCACCTCATGAGCGAGCCTATCGTCATGCCCGAAACGCGCTCCCCACAACCGTTGGACCACAACAACCGGCACGGCCGCTATCGGCGTGAATTAAGCGGGCTAATGGTTTCCAGCAAAGGACGCGCGGCGTGGTATACCATCACTATCCGGGGAAACATTGGATACGCAGCCGCTCAGCGCCATCAAAATCAACACCAAAAATAGTCGCATCTTTCCCTCCGAATTGGGGGCACTTAGCACGGATGTCATGCTGGTGCCTGGCCGCCGACCGAAAGCGAGGCCCGTTCAGAAACTTATGGAGACCGACATTCCCCGGATGAACCCGGTTTCTGGCGACACAGTAGCCGTCATGGCCGCCCCAGGCAATGTTGAGCGCGGTGCGGGAGGGTATTCGCCTTGCTGTGCTGCCAAATCCGCCTGAGCCAAGCCTTCCCAGGCCGTTGATGGCGCCGATTCTCGTCCTCAAGGCGCACCTCTCCCGTTGTCTGTCTGCGGCATCGACCTTGCTCCTCAAGCTGGAGCCGGTGGCGCCCGGAGTTGAGCTGTCAGCCGCAGAATTTCCTCGAACAGGCCACGAGACACCGCGACCTCAGCCATCTGGAACGTGACGTATCGGCCGTGCGTGACGATCCTGGCGCCGATCTTGACGAGCTTCTCCCGGAGGCTGGTCAGCGACCAGTGTTTGACCGCCTCCGGCAGTGCCAGCGTCCGCATGAAGTTACCGAGATTGTAGGCGAGCGCATGACGCGGCGGGAGTGCTAGCCTTAGCCCGCGCTTTGGCCCCAGCCTTGCGCTTGTCAGCATAGTCCTTGACCATCTGGTTGACAACTTTGACGCCAACCTTAGCGGTCTTCGCGGCTAGGTGCCGGAGGCGGTCACGCTCAGCCGCATCGCCCATAGCGCTGTCAATGCGAATACCTTGGCGGCATCGGCCCCAGCTGTCGCAATCACGGCTTCAAATGTCGCAGCATCCATGACCAGTTCATAGATCGCGGAGCCGTGGGCGAAGGAATGAATGACCAGGCCACCGCTGTCCTGCCTCAGGATTTTGGCCTTGCTGCGGCCATAAGTCGGTTCCAAGGGATCGGCTAAGGTTTCGCCAATATAATCATCACCAGCCCGAAGGACTTGCTCGACGGACTTGATGCCGACCTTAGGATCGTCGAACGGCTGCGACCTTTCGAAAGGTCATCAGTTCATTCTCGGTAATCCGGGCGCCGCGCATCCTCTCGTTGAGTTCAGCCGCCAACTGTTGAAAGGCTGAACCGGTAGCCGGACGCTAGCGCGCCACGGGTAGTTTGGAAGCCGAGACAAGCTCGTCCTCATCCGTAAGGTCAGTTTGAAACCAAGAGGATCTGCCGTTACTATTAGTTGGGACTAATGCATATCTCCTTGGTCGGAAGGGACCAAAGTGGAGAAGTTCCTGGCTGGTCTGTTGGCAGCGGCGCTGGTGGCGTCGGTAGAACGATGCTGGTCTAAGGACAAGCTACCTTACAAGCCGATCTCGGAAGAAACAGTGAGAATGGCGAGTGCCCTACGGTATTCCGACATTCTGAGCCAAGAATGCATGCATGGGCGGCGCTATCCGCAGAGCAAAATTGAGAATGGCTTCAAAAGGCACTTCGAGGAAATGAGACTGCAGTTGGTCGCGGAAGGGCACACCATAGTGGCTAGTGTGACCGAGAACGGCTCACTCTGGAGTATGTCGGAGATGGAATTTGACACCAAACGGCGGCTTGGGATTGCGCCCCAATTTGGCTGTTTTCGAGCATACTGGCTAGATGATTGAGGCCGGGTTTCAAATATATAATCGCTCGGACCGGCACGGCCTTTATTCCACTGCGCTTACAGTGCGTCGGGCCGAAGAAATCAATGCAGCCAAGGCTTGACGGCCGGCGATGGCCTCGCATGTAAAGTGACCATGCTTGTAAAGGCCATGCGCGGGGCCTCTAGGCGCTCCACCACCCGCCCCGTGAAATCGGCAAACGCGATGGCCCCGCTTTGCAGGCGCCTTGCAGCCAACCCCGCTGCGCTTGCTGCGAGCCTGACAACGCGGTGCGCGGTTCATGGGGTTATCGATCATTTTCTTCGCCTACCCCGCCCCCATGGGCGACGTTGCCGACGATGGCTTGTCCGCCCTTTTCAACGTTCACGCGCTCGACAATCACGCGCTGCTCTCCCTTGCTGCGATAGCGCTTCAGAGCCTCAACCTGGGCCACATATGTACGGGCGAGGCGGTTTAATGACCGTTCTTGCGATTCCTTCAATTTCCACGTCTTGGCTTGTCCCATGCACATAGCGGCATTCATCGTGGCCATCTGAATGGCGGCCATCTGGACACCAAGAGTCGCTTCGATCTGGTCCTTCGGTCGGAGCCCGCATACCATGGAGAGTGCATAGTTCATTTCACCCTCACGTACCACGGAGCCGACCTGAGCAACCTTGGCCAGTGAATCGAGAGTGCCGGCAAGGAAAGTGCCGCTATCGGCCCCTACGGCTTCGGCCAATAGCTCATACCCTAGTGCCGGGTCAGGGTGGTCCACCGCGAGCGATGCGACGCGGCTGCCGCCATCTTCGCTCATCGAAACTTTTATTTGCGGGACCGGACGCCTGTTCTCGCGGCGCTTAGCGTAGGCGGCCTGTGATGCAAGTTCCCGCGCTGTCGGCTCGTGCGGCTTTGCAACGGGGTTTGCCGTCTTGGCTCTCTTGGGCATCGGAACGACTGTCATTAGTGCCTCGCCATACCCGCATGCTGAATACCGATCGCCATCAGATCCGCGAGAGCGTTCGCAGCCTTGCTGAGCAAGTCCTGGCCCAGGGCGTGAAAGAACCCCGCGCTGTTATGGTCGCCGCGCCACGTGCGCTGTGAGTAGGACATCAACGTGCCAGTCGTTTTGCGGTCATTGTCCTATTCTCAACACCACTTTGCGCCCGTCGGAAAGGGTTCCCGTTCCTGTGCCAACCGGGGGTTGTCTGCTGGTCAGCGAGAACACGAATCGGGTTGAGAGTTGCCCGCAAACCATCGTTCCTTCTCCACGCGAGAAGGTAAGATTGGCAGTGGTCGTGCCTCGGCATTCGACCCCAGTGTTGGTCTGTCCGCGAATAGTACCGCGCCGTGTAATACTGTTGACGAAAGCCGTCCCGGAAAAGGAGAGCGTCCCATCAACAGTCTGACCGGAGACTGGTGCGGTGATGGTGAGCAGATTTTGCGCCTGCGCGTAGCCGGCAGCGTCTGCGACACCACAGGCAATCAACATTGTCGCCAAGATTCCCCGGAAAGTACGGTGCATATGGACGGTTCCTTTGAGACCGCTCCTGCGAGGCTAAAGCAAATCCGCCTTCAAATCCGCAAATGCCGTTCAAAGAAATTGCAGACTGCTGCAGCGCCTTGCGAGCGTTCGGCATTAGGCATGAACGGTAGTGGTTTTCTGCCCTTTCACGGCGGTAACAGGGGTTCGATTCCCCTTGGGCGTGCCAGCAAAATCAAGCACTTAAGCCTACCCGGCCTGATTTCATCGAATATCCACCGAATAAACCCCGACGAATTTTAGCGAACAGAGGCAATGAAGCCTGCCGCAGTGAGGCCAGCGGGCACTCCCAGGCAGTCTTCTTGCATTTCTGCCCCTTCCTGCGACTATCGGCAGGTCCTACGTGGACATGGATAATTAACGTTGAGGAAGCGCGAGCGCGCCGATGACAACCCGACCCGCCAACAGAAGATGGCAGGATATCGGTTTTTTCTTTTCGATAGCCTGCTTTTCGGCCGGCGAGCGAGGCCTGCCCCTGACAGGTTAAGCAGGCGGCGGCGGTTGACATCGGGGCATACCTTCGGCGGCTGCCCGAACAAGGGTGTTCGGCATCGGATCTTCTCCAATTCGGTTGTGTGTGAGGCTCTAGCGCTTCCGCAAGAACGGGAATTCTGATATCAGAGTTTTATGCCAAAGCAAGAAACCGTGGTATCAAAGAAACGGCGCGGCCCGGCCCCAACTGGAAAGGGTGTGCCGATCATGGTCCTCCTTCAACCGGACATGCTGGCGGGCGTCGATCAATTTGTTGCCGAGCATGATGTTTCGCGACCTGAAGCCGTCCGATTGATCATCCGTGACTGGTTGATCAGACACCAGGTACTGAAAGCCGAGTGAAACCCTGGGCGACTTTCCGCGCAGCGCTCGAATCTGCCGGCGTCGAGTTCATCCCCGAGAATGGCGGCGGCGCCGGCGTGAGGTTGAGGAAGAAATGACACTGCGCGTCGAGGATGCTGGCGGTCACTGAGCGTCGGGTCCGCTGTCGACGGCTCCAAAAGCGCGAACGTTGCGCAGCTGGACACTTCCGGGAGACAGCGGACTCAAACTCGGGCCTAGAGGGGACAAGGCCCTTTATGATCCCTATGCGGGGATCAGGATGATAACACTGGGCGGGTACAAAACGTTCCGTCGGCTGAAAAAATATTATCCGGCCGCTGATGATCTGCTTAAGCAGGGTGATTTTAGCCGCATCCGCCCCACCGCAGCGGACACAGCTTCGACCTGCACTGACTGGGAGAGGCTCGGTTTGCCGCTCCCCGTCCGATTTGACTCGCTAATACGCTAGCAAAGCGTACAGAAGGCATGTCGCTGACCAACTGAACGGGCGTTGGCGCTTGGAAGAGTCGATCACGCTTTCGCCCCACAAGGGATAAAGCGATGTCATTCGACGATCATCTAGACTCCGAGCAACTCGCAACGCTGGCGAGGGTTCTCAACGACTATTGCACAGAGGCAGGAATTCCCAAAGGCCATCCAGCCAGAGAGCACTTTGGGCGGCGCCTCATAAGCCTGTTTCGATCCGGGATAGATCAGCCAGATGATCTGAAATCCAAAATGAACGCAGGCTATGAGGATTGGCTGGGTGAGATCGGCGCTACCGGTCCTTTCATACCGCCCAAACTATCGTCCGAAGACCGTCTCGTAGGTGACAATATCTTGCCAGGATCGGATCGCAGAGGCAGACCAGCGGTCGCGAAAACACAACGAGCTGTCAGTCCGCCTACGGCTGGGTAGCGCCTAAGCCGGCGTCGATGATGATCTGGGAGCGGTAGCCGTCGAATTTGGCTTCATGCATCCAGTCATCGCCTTGGGGCGGCTTTGCTACCACGGTGGGCATCATCGGAGGAATGAACTCTAGCCGTCCAGCGGCGCCGGCACACACTCGTTTACGCACCGATTCGACTCTAGGTCCGTGCAATCTGGCGGCTAGGGGAACGGATCATGATCATTTTACTAAATTAGCAATGATGCATGAAATCGCCTATAATTCGCTCCAGCCGGCGAGTGCGAGATCTCACGAGCCGGTTAGGCCTGGCGGCCGAAGGGTGTCGGGCCATTCACAGACCACTGTAAATTGGTAGCGAAAAGATAAATAACTCCGTGTTGGTCAAATATTGATACGACACGAGTATAAGCTTTGGAGGAATACCCATGAAAGTGACTATATTGGCAAACTATGCACCCAATGCCTATAAAGGATTGATACAGGGCTCAGACCGAGAAGCTGCAATCAAGGCGCTTTTTGAAAGCGTTGGCGGCAAGGTTTTCGGTGTGATGTTTACTCGCGGCGCCTATGATATCGTGGTCAATGCTGAGGTGCCGGACCAGGCCGCTGGGATGGGCCTAGCCCTGGCGGTGCGGGCAAGCGGCTCGGTGACCGACCTCGTTGTCCTCGAAGAGCTCGACATGAAGGCGGTGCTCGCAGCGGCCAACAAAGCTGCAAGAGTTTACAAGCCCGCCGGCTGATTGGACTGACTGTGCATTGATGGCAGCACGGTTTTGATTGAGACTAACATACCTCCTTGGTCGGGAGGGACCAACGCGGGGAGTTCCTGGCAGGCCTGTTGGCCGCGATGCTGGTGGCGTCGGCAGGACGATGCTGGTCCAATGAAAGGCTTCCTTACAAGCCGATCGCCGAAGAAGCAGTGAGAACGGCCAGTGCCCGCTGTATTCCGACATTCTGAAGCAAGAATGCATGTACGGGCGGCGGTATCCACGGAGCCAAATTAAGAGCGGCTTCAAAAGGCACTTCGAGGAATTGAGACTGACGATTGTCGAGGAAGGGCGCAAGGCAGGGTGCGACCGCGGCTTGTGCGGAAGCTGCCGGCAAACAAGCCCTTGAGCGGACACGGCTATTTGAAAGACTGACTTTGGCTTTTTTGTTGCATTCTTTTGCAACTAGTGTGCAGACGTGATCAAAGCCCTGGAGGCTGATGGTCGGTATGAAGTTGCTCGAAGGGGCAGCCATGCACAATTCAAACACAAGAAGAAAGCCGGTAGGGTCACGGTTCCACACCCCAAAAGGGATATTCCTTTGGGAACCTTGCGGAGCATTGAACGTCAATCCGGTCTAAGGCTGAGGTAGATACAATGAAGCAGTATATCGGATTGATCCATAAGGATACCGACTTCGGTGTGTCCTTTCCTGATTTTCCCGGCGTTGTCACCGCCGGCACCGATCTGGACGACGCTCGTGCTATGGCTGAGGAGGCCCTTGCCTTTCACATCGAAGGGCTTGTCGAAGATGGCGAAGCCATTCCAGAACCCTCCAGCTTGGAAGATGTCATGGCCGACGCCGATAATCGAGACGGCGTTGCAATTTTGGTTGCGGTGAAGACCGAGGCCAAGAAAGCTGTCCGCGTGAACATCACGCTCGCTGAAGATGTTCTAAGCCAAATTGACGCCTTTGCTGAGGCGCACGGTTATACCCGGTCCGGCTTTATCGCGAAGGCGGCTCAAAGAATCATCGAGCTTGGGGGCGGCCGAAAGGCTCGCAGCGCTTAGCCACCGTTTGCGCTACCAAGGCCTTCCAAATGCAAGCGTCCCTATGTGGCTTGGCTTCTGGCGCATCGTCGCCGGTTGATTTAGCATCTCCAGATAATCCTCGTGCCAGGCACAAGGCAGCACAACCGCGAGCGGCACCGGGGGCGAAAATAACACGACGTCGTCCGGCTGCCAGGGAGAGGTCCCATGCAAAAACTGCAATCGCAAGGCGTCCATCACATCACGCTGGTCGGCGCCGGGCGCCAGACGTCGATCGATTTCTGGGAGGGCGTGCTTGGCATGCCTTTCATCTTCGAGCAGCCCAATCTCGACAAGGCCAGCGAAAGCCACCTCTACTTCGATCCGGGCGACGGCCGGCTGATCACCATCTTCACCGACGAGAGCCGCACGCCGGTCAAACGGCGCACGCCGACCGATCCGGGCTGCGTCCATCACATCGCGTTTGCGGTGTCGCGGGTCACCTTCCTGCAGGCGGTCGCCCGGCTCGACGAGCGCGCCATCAAGCACAGCGGCGTCAAGGATCGCGGTTTCATGGATTCGATCTATTTCGAGGATCCGCTCGGCCTGCTGATCGAGCTCGCTTCCTACCGTTTCGAGCCGCCGGCGGGCTTCACCCATGCCGACGTTCTGATGCAGGCGCACAAGCTTCGCGTCGCCCGCGGCGACTACGCAATCGCCGAAGTGCATCTCGCCGACGCGATCCAGGCGCTGGTCGAGCGCTCCCGTGCGACCTTGTCGGAGGACCGCGCGCCGAAAAATCCATACTGACGACATCAACCCGAGGGAGGACCACAATGGCAAAGACGACAACGAAAAGTGCGAAGAAGCCGGCTGCCAAGGCCGCCACAAAACCATCCGCCAAGGCGTCGGGCGCTTCCGCCAAGTCGGCAACGAAAGCCGCCGCAAAACCTGCAGCCAAGGCGTCCGCGAAATCGGCGCGGAAGACCAAGGCGAAATCAGGAAAGAAGCCTGCGCTGACGCTCAGCATGCTGAAGCCGAGCGTCAACAATATGAGCGTACGGGTGTTTGCACGCGCGGCCGGGCTCGACCATTCCGAGACCGACGTATGGGGCCACACGCGCTCGCCCGAGTATATGGCACGAAACCCGGCCCATCTGACGCCGATGATCGAGGACAAGGGCCTGCCTAGGGGCGTGTTGTGGGAAAGCTGCGCCATCATGCAGTATCTCGCCAACAAGCATGGGCTGGAGAAATTATATCCCAAGGCGCCGGCCAAGCGGGCGATGATCGACAGCGCCATGTTCTACCTGATCGGCACGCTCTACCCCTATGTGGCGCGCGCCACCTATCCTGCGCTGAATTTCCCGCAATATGCCGGCGAGGTCGGCCACAGCGACGCTCCTCCCGACAAGAAGGCGGAAGCCCAGAAGGCCGCTATAACAGCGATAGCCGAGCCGCTGGAGGTCTTTCACAGCTTCTTCAGGAACGGCAAGCCGTTCATCGGCGGCAAGAACCCGTCGATCGCCGACATCCGCCTGGCGGCGACGCTCGAATTCCTGGCCGCCATCGACTACGCACTGCCCCAATGGGCGAAGGAGTACATGGCGGCGATCGAGAAGAAGCTCGGCAAGGCCTATGCCGAGCCGGCGGCCGACGTGCGCGGCTATATCGCTTATGTGAAGTCGCAGGCCGCGGCGTGAGGCTTTCGCCCTCACGGTTTTGCTTGCCCAGGCCGACCCAAACCGAGCCCGAAGGCCCGCCGCCTTTTACCGGACGTAAGAATGTTTGAAGCGTCGACGACGAAGCGACGGTTGACCAGGAGGCAGCGGTCCTGATGATCAGGCCTGCGCGGGTGGCGTCCATGGAAGGGACTGTATATGACCCGCAAACTACCCTTATTCGCCGCGTTCGGCCTGGCGCTTGCTGCCCTGGCGGCGTGTGACCAAACTCAATCGGGAGGAACGCAGGCGACGACCGCTGGCCAATTGCCGCCGCCTCCAGCCGACACGATGACGCCGGCACCCGCAACCCCGCCAGTTCAGACAGCCCCCGCTCAGTAACAGATCGTCGTTTTCAAGAATGGAACCCTCGCCCCGAGAGGCGGGGTTCGCTTTCGGCATTTCAGCTGCAAGAGGACTTTCCGCACTGATCACGAAAACGCAAAGCAGATTGGCCACGACGCGTCGACGAGCAGTTCCCGTCGGTTAAGGATTCGTTAACCAAATCCCTATCTACTGGGCGGCAATTCACCTCCAACTCGTGACCACGGATGTACTGGCGCGGTCGAGGTGGAAGGAAAGGTCGGCCATGTGCCGGCCTTTTTGTATCGAGGGCGATTGTAGTCGGGCACCCTCGGCTTCAAGCGCAACGGCACACTGATCGGGCCGCCGATTCCGCCAAGCGTTGTTCGGTGGCGTCACCTCGCGCGATCGGCCTGGTTCCCGGTTCACCAGATATCAGTGTTGCCCGCGTCTCGCATTGACATGGCGCGCCAATTCCGGCGTCTCGAAGACGTAGTCGCTCCAGGCCGATTCCGGAATCTGACCGGCCAGATAGCATTCCAGCAAAAGACTTTGCTCAGGACTGAGAGGTCTCGGCGCGCGCTCATGGTCCAGTCTCAACGAGTGAAACAGACTTCTGGGCGAGTGAAGCAGATTTCCGGGCAAGTGAAACAGATTTCTGGTCACGTCCGAGACAGTGAAGTGAATCGACATGTGTTCGGTCTCCTTTGACCATCCAGCGCATCACCCAAGGGATCGGGATCGATCTCTGCTCCGCTGCCCTCGGTTCGGAAAGGACCATGCGCCAAATCCAAACGCCACAGCGTGCTTTGTGCGTCCAAAGCGACGCGCGGCGCTGCAATAGGTGTTTAACGTGGAAGGCCGGATAAGGTTCAATGCGGCTGGCGGCAACGCCGATCAGGCAGCCCGAAACCCGCCAGTCGGCTCATGCCCTCGGCCTGCGCGTCTGACCGAACCGCGCGTCAGGTGCGCAGCAACGTTTTCAGGGCGGCGCATCTTTTTAGCTGCCAGCGCTTGAATGCCGGCTGGCTATTCGCAGACCATGCGAACCCGTTTTCCGGGTTGGCTGACGTTCCTGCAGGTGAGCGGTTTCGCCGGCTCGGATGACGGCGTCGGCGGTTGTTTGGCAATCCTGGCGATTTTCCTTCTCGGCGCCACGGAGGTGTCGATTTTGCGGGCCGCCGCTGTTTCCGGCGTTTCGGGCGCCGCAGGAAAGACATCGGTCTGCAGCAACTGCGGCTGTTCGGCTTGCGCCTGCTGCGGCGGCCGGTCCCAGAACCGCCGGACATCGAGCGGCCTTGGAATGACGACGGTGCCGTCGTAGCTGCGCGAGCAGCCGCTCCCTAACAGCAGCATCGGGCACACGAAAAAAGGCAGGATCCGTCGCAACATCGGCAACACCCTTGCGGGATCTATAACGCGGCTTCGGTTCTACCGACAACCGTCGGAATACACTGCGGGCAAGGCTAGCGCATGACCCGGAGAATCGGAATCGATTTCGCTGGGGATCATGCGCAAAAATCAAAGTGCCGTAGCGTCCCTGGCGCGACTTTGGCGCGATTGGGGTCGGGCATGGACGATTGCCTGCGCAAGCCCATCAGCCCTAAGCCCATTAGCCCCAGGCGGCGCCTGCTCGAAAAGGTCCGCGGACGGAGAAATCCAGCCTAGCGCGGGATAACCACGTCAGCCTATCGGGTCCACCCGATTCGGCGACGCGTTGCGACAAGACTATGGTGCGATCGCACCATACCAAAGCATGCGTCCGGTTGGAACAATAAGCGCATTGAGTTCCGCTCCTCCAGTTACGGGCGGGAGCAGCGACCGCCGGCAAGAAGCAGGGTCAGATTTACCCCAACGGACCTGCTTCGGCGATGGCGCGGCCATGACCTCCTTGGCCGCATGCAACGCGCTCCCGCCCGGATTTTCTTTTCGGCGCCAATTGTTCGCCCGTCGAGGGCAAATGCCGGCCGCAAATCGCGCAAGCTGCTGATTCCAGCGGCAAACCACGGCTGTAGCGGCGAGACCCGCGGCCCTTCCTTTTCGACAGGCTGTACGGCGGTTACCGGGCTGACATCAAACTGTCATGTGACTGTAATAATCGGGGGCTATGGCCTCAGCGGGCGCCGAAGGAATGGCGCCGATAGACCATTTTCCGAACAGGAGCAGGCCACATGAAAAAATTCCTCCTTACGGCGTCGGCCGCGGCGCTTGCGCTCGCCGCGTCGGCTGGTTATGCCGCCGCGCGCGACCAGATTCAAATCGTCGGTTCGTCCACAGTGTTCCCCTTTACGACGGCTGTCGCTGAAAAGCTTGGCCAGAGCGGAAAGATCAAGACCCCGGTCGTCGAGTCGACTGGCACCGGCGGCGGCATGAAGCTGTTTTGCCAGGGCGTCGGCGAAAATACCGCCGACTTCACCAATGCGTCGCGCGCCATCAAGGACAGCGAGCTTAAAACCTGCAAGGCAAACGGCGTGACGCCGGTCGAGATCAAGGTTGGCTTCGACGGCATCGTACTGGCCAACTCGAAGGCAGGGACTGTCGTTGATCTGACCAAGGAACAGATTTTCAAGGCGCTCGCCAAGAACGTCGCTGTTGACGGCAAGGTCGTCCCCAACCCCTACAAGAACTGGTCGGATGTCGATTCGTCGCTTCCCGCGACGAAGATCGAGGTGCTTGGCCCGCCGCCGACATCTGGCACGCGCGATGCATTCGTCGAGCTCGTCATGGACGCGGCCTGTCAGGAAGAAGTGAAGGCGGCTAATGAAAAGGGCTGCGGCGAGATCCGCGAAGACGGCGCTTTTGTCGAGGCCGGCGAAAACGACAATCTGATCGTCCAGAAGCTGGAAGCCAACCCCAATGCCTTCGGCATCTTTGGTTTCTCGTTCCTTGACCAGAACGCCGACAAGCTGCAGGGCCACAAGGTCGACGGCGTCGAGCCGACCTTCGAGAACATCGCATCCGGCGATTACGGCGTTTCCCGCTCGCTCTATGTCTATGCCAAGAAAGAGCATGTCGGCGTCATCCCCGGCATGCAGGAGTTCATCGCCGAGTACACCTCGGAGGGTGCATGGGGTCCTGATGGTTATCTGGCCGACAAGGGCCTGATTCCGCTGCCGGACGCCGAGCGCGCCAAGTGGGCCGAAAACGCCAAGGCCCTGAAGGGCATGGGCTCTTGATGTTTCGGGGTCCGGGCGTATATCAGCCCTGACCCCTCATGCTCTAAAAGCCCAAAGCGCGGGACCAAAGGTCCCGTGCTTTGAGCCGGTGAATGACCGGCGGTCGAGGGGACGTCCTGAATGGTCGGTTATCTCGTTGTTCTACTGTTAGGTCTGGCCGCTGCGGCCTATTGGATCGGCCGGACACGCGCAATTGCCAGTGTCAACGGCGACGTCGCGCGATTGCATTCGCTGCCTGGCCAGCATGGCATGTTTCTGGCGCTTTTTGCTGCCGGTCCGGCGCTGCTTGCGATCGTGTTGTGGTCGCTGGTGACGCCGAGCATTGAATCTTCGATCATTGCCGACCGCTTCTCTTCCGAATTGTCGGGAATGGGCGTCCCGCAGGTCGAAGCTTTCATCCGCGATGCTCGCGCGATGGCCTTTGGCGGGCTTGTCGGCTTCGCCGATCCCACGAAAGAGGCGGCCGCCGCCCTCTACAAATCGGTCCATGCGACCAGCAGCTGGATCATCTGGACCGTCGCGCTCGTGCTTTCCGCGTCCGGATTTTACTGGGCCTATTCGCGCATCGCACAGGCCTACCGGGCGCGCCACGTGGTCGAGCGCATTCTTCGCGCATTCTTGATCGCCTGTTCGGTGGTCGCGATCCTGACGACGATCGGCATTGTCCTGTCGCTTATCTTCGAGTCCCTGCGGTTCTTCCAACAGGTGCCGTTCTACAAGTTCCTGTTCGGCACGCATTGGTCGCCGCAGAGCGCCTTCACCGGTGCGGGAGCGGAGGCCCGGGCGGTCAACGAGGACATTTTTGGCATGGTGCCGCTGTTTGCCGGCACGTTGCTCATCACCTTCATCGCCATGCTGGTGGCTGCGCCTATCGGGCTGATGGCTGCGATCTACCTTTCGGATTACGCCTCCAAAAGCGTCCGCGCGGTCGCAAAGCCAGTTCTGGAAATCCTCGCCGGCATTCCGACCGTCGTCTACGGCTTCTTCGCCGCGCTGACGGTTGCGCCCTACTTCCGCGGTATCGGCGAAAGCCTGGGCCTCAACGTCGCGTCTGAATCCGCGCTCGCCGCAGGCGTGGTCATGGGTATCATGATCATTCCCTTCGTCTCCTCGCTTTCCGACGATGTGATCAACGCCGTTCCGCAATCCCTGAGAGACGGTTCCGCCGGCCTCGGCGCGACCAAGTCGGAAACCATCCGCAAGGTGGTCCTTCCGGCTGCCCTTCCGGGCATCGTTTCGGCGATGCTGCTTGCCGTCAGCCGCGCAATCGGCGAAACAATGATCGTGGTCATGGCGGCGGGGCTGGCGGCAAACCTCACGGCCAACCCGCTCGAAGCGGTCACCACCGTGACCGTGCAGATCGTGACGCTGCTGGTGGGCGACCAGGAGTTCGACAGCGCCAAGACGCTTGCAGCCTTCGCACTTGGCCTGGTGCTGTTCTGCATCACACTTTCCCTCAACATCGTCGCTTTGCGCGTCGTCCAGAAATACCGAGAGCAATATGACTGATGCGATCTCGCCATTGGGCGCCGTCGGACGGCCGGTCAGCATTCATACCGACGATGCCGCGAAGGCGCGGCTGAAGGGCCGCTACCGCACGGAAACATGGTTCAAATGGCTTGGCGCCGCAGCCGTCGCGTTGGCCGGCTTGTTCCTTGTGCTGCTCCTGTCGACGATCGTCACGCAGGCGATTCCGGCGCTGCGGCAGAACTATCTGACGCTGCCGATCGATCTTTCAGCGGCCAAGGTCGACCCGGCGAAACTCGGTGAAGTGAACTACGACGCCATCGCTCAGGAAGCGCTTACGGCAAAATTTCCGGATGTGACGAGCCGCCAGGACAAGCGCCTGCTGCGCGGGCTGATTTCCACCGGCACAGGCGTGTTCCTGCGCAAGGATATTGCGGCTGATCCGGGGATGCTCGGAGGAACGGTGGACTATGCGGTTCCACTTGACGATTTTGCCGACCTCTATCTCAAGGGTTTGCTTGCCGACGTCGGTTCGGACGAAGCGATTTCGACAAGCGTCACGCCTTCGGAAACCAGCGGCGACATCGATCTGACCTTCGGCGACGATGCCATGCTGGCGCTGGCGCGCGGCCATGGTGCGACCGAGGGCGAAAACGGCATGCTCACGCTGACGAGCGGTGCGTCGTCGCTGCTGGTCGCGTTCAATGGCGGCACGGTCAAGCTGACCGCGCTGTCGCCTGCGGCCAACGGCACGGTGATCGCAAAAGGCACGGTGATCGAGGCGCTGGACAGCACGGCGCCCGCCGCGAGCGGCCAGGCATTCCTGCGCGTCATCGAGACGCCGGAAGCATCGCGAAAGATTTCGGACAAGGTGATCGTCTGGCTCGACACGCTGAAGAGCGCCGGCCTGATCGAAAGCCGGTTCAACTCGATCTTCTTCTTCACCGGCGCAAGCCGCGAGCCGGAATTGGCCGGTGTCTGGGGCGCGGTCGTCGGATCGTTCCTGACCATGATCGTAACCCTCGCCATCGCCTTCCCGATCGGCGTTTCAGCGGCGATCTATCTTGAGGAATTTGCGCCCAAGAACCGGCTGACGACGATGATCGAAGTGAATATCAACAATCTGGCGGCGGTGCCTTCGATCGTCTTCGGCCTGCTTGGACTTGCCGTATTCCTGAATTTCTTCGGCATGCCGCGGTCAGCCCCGGTGGTCGGCGGCATGGTGCTGGCGCTGATGACCCTGCCGATCATCATTATCGCCTCGCGCGCTTCGCTGCGCGCCGTGCCGCCGTCGATCCGCGAGGCGGCGCTCGGCATCGGAGCGTCCAAGGTCCAGACCGTATTCCATCACGTCCTGCCGCTGGCGATGCCGGGTATCATGACCGGCACCATCCTCGGAATGGCGCACGCGCTGGGCGAAACCGCGCCGTTGCTGATGATCGGCATGGTCGCCTTCATCGTCGACATTCCCGGCGGCTTCACCGATCCCGCGACGATCCTGCCGGTGCAGATATTCATGTGGGCGGATTTCCCGGAAGCTGGATTCCAGCAGAAGACTTCGGCGGCGATTTTGATTTTGCTGCTGTTTTTGGTCATCATGAACGCCATCGCGGTGATACTGCGCAAGCGCTTCGAGCGGCGCTGGTAAGGAGTAGAGGATATGAACATCATGACGGAAGCCGGCGTTGAGCAGAAACTGAGCAGCGGAACCAATGCCCCTTCGATCAAGATGAAGGGCGAAAAGGTCTCTGTTCATTACGGCGAGAAGCGAGCTCTGTTCGACGTGGATATCGATGTCCGCGAGAACCAGGTGACGGCGTTGATCGGCCCATCGGGCTGTGGCAAGTCAACATTCTTGCGGTGCCTGAACCGAATGAACGACACGATCGATATCGCGCGGGTGAGCGGCAAGATCACGCTCGACGGCGAGGATGTCTACGACCCGAAAATCGATGTCGTCGAGCTGCGAGCCCGCGTCGGCATGGTGTTCCAGAAGCCGAACCCGTTTCCGAAGTCGATCTATGAAAACGTCGCCTACGGTCCGCGCATTCACGGCCTGGCCAGGAGCAAGGCCGAGTTGGACGGCATCGTTGAATCGAGCCTGAAGAAGGCCGGCCTGTTCAACGAGGTCAAGGATCGCCTGCTCGAGTCGGGCACCGGTCTCTCCGGCGGACAGCAGCAGCGCCTGTGCATCGCGCGCGCCATCGCCGTATCGCCGGAAGTGATCCTGATGGACGAGCCCTGTTCGGCGCTCGATCCGATCGCCACCGCCCGCGTCGAGGAACTGATTGACGAACTGCGCCAGAACTACACGATCGTCATCGTCACCCATTCGATGCAGCAGGCAGCGCGCGTGTCGCAACGCACGGCGATGTTCCATCTCGGCTATCTGGTCGAGGAGGGCGCGACCGACAAGATGTTCACCAACCCCGACGACAAGCGCACCCAGGACTACATCACCGGCCGATTCGGCTGAGCGGTCCGGCGGCGAATTTCGAACACGAGGACAGTATCATGGGTGAACACACCGTCGCCTCTTTCGACGAGGAACTGGAGCACATCGACAGGCTGATCCGCGATATGGACGAGCTCGCCGCCGCGATGGTCGCAGCCTCGATCCGCGCGTTGCTTGCATCAGACAATGCGATGGCGCAGCGCGTCGTCTCGGACGACGCCATCATGGATGCGCGGCAGCGCGAACTCGACGATAGTGCGATCACGCTGATCGCCAAGCGGCAGCCGATGGCGCAAGATCTGCGCGCCGTGGTTGGCGCAATCCGCATGGCCGGCGATCTCGAGCGCATCGGCGACCTGGCCAAGAACATAGCCAAGCGGGTCAGCGCAGTCGGGCAGAGCGCCACGCCGCGTAATCTGTCGCACGGTATCGACACGATGGCGGATCTCGTTCTTGTGCAGCTCCGCGGCGTGGTCGAGCACTATGTGTCGCGCAATGCCGGCGCGTTGAAAGAACTGCGCGCCGACGACCAGAAGATCGACGTGAAATACACGGCGGTTTTTCGCGAACTCCTGACCTACATGATGGAGGATCCGCGCAACATCACCGCCTGCACGCATCTTCTGTTCTGCGCCAAGAATCTCGAGCGTATCGGCGATCACGTCACCAACATCGCCGAAAACGCCTACTATGTCGTGACCGGGCAGCAATTGCCGGCGGATCGCCCGAAGCTCGACGAAACGACGATGTCGGCGCCGGCGACATGACGGGGGTGACCGGTCGATGATCGCGCCACGCATTATGGTGGTGGAGGACGAAGAGCCGCTGGGCGTCCTCCTCCGCTACAATCTGGAATCCGAAGGCTATCAGGTCGAGGTGGTGACGCGCGGCGACGAGGCCGAAATCCGGCTGCAGGAAAACGTGCCCGATCTTCTGGTGCTCGACTGGATGGTGCCGGCGGTTTCCGGCATCGAGCTTTGCCGACGCCTTCGGATGCGCCCCGAAACCGAGCGGCTGCCGATCATCATGCTGACCGCACGCGGCGAGGAGAGCGACCGGGTGCGCGGCCTCTCGACAGGGGCCGACGACTACCTGATCAAGCCGTTCTCGACACCGGAATTCATGGCCAGGATCAAGGCGCTGCTGCGCCGCGCCAAGCCCGAAGTGCTGTCCAGCGTGCTGAAGGTCGGCGACATCATGCTCGATCGCGAATCGCACAGGGTCTATCGCAAGAAGAGCGAGATCCGGCTCGGGCCGACCGAATTCCGGCTGCTCGAATTCATGATGCGGCACCCAGGTCGGGTCTTCTCGCGCAGCCAGTTGCTCGATAATGTCTGGGGCGAGACGATCTACATCGACGAGCGCACGGTGGACGTCCATGTCGGCCGGTTGCGCAAGGCGGTCAACAATGGTCGCATGCCCGATGTCATCCGCACCATCCGTGGCGCCGGCTATGCGATCAGGGAAGACTAGCTGATATTCAGGTGATGCCGGCCTGCGAACGGCGGCTAACTGCGCTTACCTACAGCGCCGCGCAAAGGACGCTGTAGAACTTTGATTTTGCGCATGACCCTTCCGAAATCGATATCGATTTCGGGGTCATGCGCGGGCTCACGTACCCAAAGTACGCTCCGCTCCGGTTCTCGGAACCCACCGTTCTCGACTCGGCCTGACCTGAATCTCAACACACCCTGCGTCGCGACCCGGGAATCCCTGCATTCGAATTCAAGCCACGTTCTTTCCGACCGAGCCGGCTCGTGCCTGGATGCTCGGCGCAAAAATCTCCTGGTCGACGAAGCTCAGCGCCCGCATGGCGCAGCCTTCGCGGATCAGCGGCAGCTCGTTCGGCTCGGTGTCGAAGGAAATCGAACCCGAATGCTGGCCGCCGGCGGTCTGGGCGATGGCCTCGCGCAGGGCCGGCTCGATCAGGTCGAAGGCGGCAGCGCTGGCGCCGACCATGGCCACCGGCGCCGGATCGATCAGCGCGAAAAGGCTGCCGAGCCCGAAGCCGAGCGCTTCGCCGGCCTTGCGGTAGGCTTCGCGCTCCGGTCCGTCCGTCTCGCGCGCCCGGGCCGCCAGGGTCCGCATCTCGGCGTCGCTGACATCGGCGACCGGCTCGGCGTTCTCGCTCATTTGCCTTGCGTTGCGCCAGATGGCGTAGTTGCCGGCATAAGCCTCGACACAGCCGCGCCGCCCGCAGCGGCAAAGCGCGCCGCCTGGCCGATGGATCATGTGGCCGAATTCGCCGCCTGAGGAGTGGGTGCCGGTGAACAGCTCGCCCTTCAGCACCAGCCCCATGCCGATGCCGTGCGAGAGCAGGATGGCGATGAAATCGTCGCGGTAGCGATGCGGGTCGCGCCAGCGCAGCGCCACGGCCATCATGTTGCAGTCGTTCTCCATGATGGCCGGGATGCCGAACTCGCGTTCCAGAATGTCGGCGAAGGCGATGTTCGTCTGCGGCGTGATCGGCGACCACAACATGGCGCGCGCATGGGAATCGGTGATGCCCTGGATCGCCAGCGCGATGCGGGCGACGCTTTGGACATCGAGATCGGGATCTTCGAGCCGGCGCCGGACGATGGCGACACATTCGCCGATCAGCGCGTCGCGCGACATGGTCAGCGTGTCCAGCCGGCGCTGTTCCTCGGCGACCACTTGTCCGGCATAATCGATGACGGCGACCGACAGGAAATTCAGCGACAACACGACAGCCAACACCGCAGCGGCTTGCGGATTGAGGCTGAGGCCGACCTGCGGTCGGCCGCGTTTCATCGAAACGGTCTCGCTCGCCTTGCTCTCGGCCAGGATGCCTTCCTGGATCAGGTCGGAAGAGATCGCCGATATGGTCGAATGGCTGAGGCCGGTGGTTGCGGCGATCTCGGTCCGCGACGGCTGGCCTGCCCGGCGTACCGCCGAAATCACCATCGCGCGGTTGCGCCGGCGCAGATCGTCATGACGGATTCCCACCGACATTTTTTGCTTCCTCCTCATCGCCGCGGCCGCTCATGAATCGGAAGCCGTCGGTAATGTCCGACAAATACTGGCAGAAGCAGAAGGGGCTGTCATTATTTATTCCGAGCCTCGAAAAAAAGCCGAACAGGACATCAAAATCCATCAGAATTGGTGTTGACAGTGCTTCGGCGTTGGACCAGTATTTTTTCGAGGCTCGAAAAAATAGGAGCCTTTGTGCCGGCCTTCGGGCCAGTTGGTCGCGCCCTACGCGGCGCAGGGAGGAATATCATGAAGAGATTCGCAGCCGCCATTCTGGCGGGGGTCGCCATGTCGCTGACGCTCGCGTCGGCCGCACAGGCCAAGGACAAGGTCATTGGCGTTTCATGGTCGAACTTCCAGGAAGAGCGTTGGAAGACCGACGAAGCCGCGATGAAGGCAGCGATCGAGGCCGCCGGCGACAAATATATTTCCGCTGACGCACAGTCCAATCCCGGCAAGCAGCTGACCGACGTCGAGAGCCTGATCTCGCAGGGCGCCAACGCGCTGATCATCCTTGCGCAGGATGCCTCGGCCATCGGTCCGGCGGTGCAGAAGGCGCTGGACGAAGGCATTCCGGTCGTCGGCTATGACCGGCTGATCGAGAACAAGGACGTCTTCTATCTGACCTTCGACAACCAGGAAGTCGGCCGCATGCAGGCCCGCGAAGTGTTCAAGGTGGCGCCGGAAGGCAATTACGTCTTCATCAAGGGCTCGGGCGCCGACCCGAATGCCGATTTCCTGTTCGCCGGCTCCATGGAAGTGCTCAAGGATGCCATCGACAGCGGCAAGATCAAGAATGTCGGCGAGGCTTATACGGACGGCTGGCTTCCCGCCAACGCCCAGAAGAACATGGAACAGTTCCTGACTGCCAACGACAACAAGGTCGATGCGGTGGTTGCCGCCAATGACGGCACCGCCGGTGGCGTCGTCGCGGCGCTGACGGCGCAAGGCCTGGCCGGATCCGTCCCGGTTTCGGGCCAGGACGGCGACCACGCCGCGCTGAACCGCATCGCGCTCGGCACGCAGACCGTATCGGTGTGGAAGGACGCGCGCGAGCTCGGCAAGAACGCTGCCGAGATCGCCTCGCAGCTGGCCGACGGCAAGCCGATGACAGACATTGCCGGCGTCAAGGACTTCGCCACGCCGGGCGGCAATGTCGTCAAGTCGCTGTTCCTGACGCCGATTGCCATCACCAAGGACAATCTCAACGTCGTCATCGACGCCGGCTGGATCAAGCAGGAAGAGGTCTGCGCCGGCGTGGCAGCGGGCACTGTCCCGGTCTGCAACTGATCCGCCTTCGCCAAAAAACCTGAAACGCCGCGGCTTCACGCCGCGGCGTTTTTTCAAAGAGTTGTTTTTCCGCGTCTCGCGGGTAATTTCTAAGCTGCTTCCGGCATCCGCGGCAGACGGCAACGGTGGGAGGACATCATGACCGACACGACTTCCAACACGCCGACTGCCGATCGGGCGCGGGAATCCGAGCTCAGCCCCTTCGGCCGCTTCCTCAAGGCAACCGAGCTCGACATTCGCATGCTCGGCATGGTCGGCGCGCTGCTGATCATCTGGGTTGGAATCCACATCCTGTCGGGTGGACTTTTCCTCACGCCGCGCAATCTCTGGAACCTGTCGGTGCAGACTTCCTCGGTCGCGATCATGGCGACCGGCATGGTGCTGGTCATCGTGATGCGCAACATCGATCTTTCGGTCGGCTCCGTCGAAGGCATGATCGGCATGGTGATGGGCGTTGCGCAGGCAGAATTCCTCATCCGCGTCATGGGATTGCAGCTTGGAAATCCCTGGATATGGGTCATCGCACTGGCTGCCGGCGTGGCGCTCGGCCTCATGATCGGCGCGCTTCAGGGCTTCATCATCGCCTATCTCGAGGTTCCGGCCTTCATCGTGACGCTGGGCGGCCTGCTGATCTGGCGCGGCATGGCGTGGCTGATGACGAGCGGGCGCACAGTCGCGCCGCTCGATGCCACCTTCCAGCTGATGGGTGGCGGGCCGCGTGGCTCGATCGGGGCGACCGCGAGCTGGATCGTCGGCATCCTCGCCTGTGTGGCCGTCGCCTTGATGCTGCTCAACGGCCGGTCGCAGCGCAAGCGCTTCAAGTTTCCGCTGCGCCCGGTCTGGGCGGAGAGCTTGCTTGGTGTTGTCGCCTGCGCCGCCATCCTCGGCGCCGTCTGGATCGCCAATTCCTATCCGTGGCCGATCGGCATCGTTCGCCAATACGCCCAGCGGAACGGCATCACCATCCCCGAAGGCGGGCTGTTCATCGCCCATGGCATCGCCATACCGGTGCTGATCGCGGTCGCAGTTGGCGTCGTCATGACCTTCATCACCAGGCGCACTCGTTTCGGCCGCTACGTCTTTGCCATTGGCGGCAACCCGGAAGCGGCGGAACTCGCCGGCATCAACACGCGCTGGGTGACCATGAAAGTGTTCATGATCATGGGCGTTCTGGCCGCGATCAGCGCGGCGATTGCTTCGGCCCGCCTCAATGCGGCGACCAATGCGCTGGGCACGCTGGACGAGCTCTTGGTCATCGCCGCAGCCGTCATCGGCGGCACGTCGCTGGCAGGCGGCTCCGGCACGGTGCTCGGCGCCATGCTGGGCGCGCTTCTGATGCAGTCGCTGCAGTCCGGCATGGTGTTGCTCGGCATCGATTCACCGCTTCAGAGCGTCGTCGTCGGCGCCGTTCTGGTCGTCGCCGTCTGGCTCGACACCGTCTACCGCAAGCGGGTCTGAGCATGATCCCGAGCCGAAGCTCCGCGTCAGCGAAAAGTGGACATCCGTTTCGGTTCAACATCATGCTCGGCAAAACCATAGAGAGGAACGATCATGGCTGACACGACTGCTCCCACGCCACTGATCGATATGCGCAACATCTCGATTGCCTTCGGCGGCATTCGCGCCGTCGACGATGCGTCGATCGACCTTTTCCCGGGCGAGGTTGTGGCGCTGCTCGGCCACAACGGTGCTGGAAAGTCGACGCTGATCAAGATCCTGTCCGGCGCCTACAAGCGCGATTCGGGCCAGATCTTCGTCAATGGCGAAGAGGCCTCGATCGCCAATCCACGCGACGCCAAGAAATACGGCATCGAGACGATCTACCAGACGCTGGCGCTCGCCGACAATGTCGACGCCGCCGCCAACCTGTTCCTCGGCCGCGAGCTGATGACCGGCTGGGGCACGCTCGACGATGGCGCCATGGAGGCCGAGGCGCGCAAGGTGATGGGCAGGCTCAATCCTCGCTTCCAGCGCTTCAAGGATCCGGTGGTCAAGCTTTCGGGCGGCCAGCGGCAGTCGGTGGCGATCGCGCGCGCCATCCTGTTCAACGCCCGCATCCTGATCATGGATGAGCCGACGGCGGCGCTGGGACCGCAGGAAACGGCGCAGGTCGGCGAACTGGTCATGCAGCTCAAGGCCGACGGCATCGGCATCTTCCTGATCAGCCATGACATCCACGATGTGTTCGAGCTTGCCGACCGCGTCTGCGTCATGAAGAATGGTCGGGTCGTTGGAACGGCGCGCACCGGCGACGTGACCCAGGACGAGGTGCTCGGCATGATCATTCTGGGCAAGTGTCCGCCCGGCGCCATTCCGGGCCCGGGCGCGCTGAAGATCGCTGCCTGAAGCTTCAAAAAAGCCGGCTAACTACCTGTCATGTGATATGCCAGCCGTCATGATGGTTTGGCCGCGCCATTGTGTTGCCACGGGGACTTGCCCATAAGATGGGGAACCATGGGCCGCAGCAGCAACTTGAAGAAGTTCTTCCCGATCGTCGCTTTCATCGCCGTCGCGCTGATCAGCCTGACGATGGCGGGATTCGCCTATTTCGCCACGCAGGAAGCGGCGCGCATCAAATTCGAGGCGACGGCGGACGACGCCCTCAACCGGATCGATAGCCGCATCGACCTGCATCTGTCACTGCTGCGATCGACACATGCGCTGTTCGAGGCTCGCAATGGCAACATTTCGCGGGGCGAGTTCAAGGCGTTCTTCGATGCGCTGGGTATCAACGACAATTTCGCCGGCCTGCGCGGCATCGGCTTTCTCCGGCTGGTGAGAGCCGGCGACGAGGCAGCGGTCGAGCGTGCCATCCTGCACGACTATGGCGTCAGCGATGCGATCTATCCGGCCTCGACAGCGCTGCCATGGCGTGCGCCCATCACGCTGTTCGAGCCGCTGGACCCTTCCAATCAATCCGGCATCGGCTACGACATGTTCACCGAACCGGTGCGGCGCGAGGCGATCGAAAGGGCGATGGCCGACAACCAGCAGCACGCGAGCGGGCGCGTGCAGCTAGGCCAGGAAACAGGTGCCGCGCAGACCTTCACCGGCTTCCTGGTCTTCGTGCGGCTCAACATCGAAACCGCGGCGGACGGCATCGATGCGTCCAGATCCTCGACAACAGGCTTTCTTTATGCGGCGTTCCGCGCCCGCGACCTGTTCCAGACCGCGCTCAGCCGGACACCGCTGCTGCCGGTCAACATCGAAATCTATGACGGCAAGGTGGATGCCGACCATCTTTTGTTCCAGTCGGAAACGCCGCCGGCGTCGAGCTTCGGCGACAGGTTGCTGGTTTCTCGCGAACTCACCATCGCCGGACGTCCATGGACCGTCCTGTTCAGGCCGACAAGCGCGTTCTCGCAACCCTCCTCGCGCGCCATTCCGGTGATGCTCGGCCTGTTCGGACTGCTGCTCGCGGGAACCATCGCGCTGGTGGCCCGCTATCAGGAGCGGGCCTATGACGCGGTCTCGCTGCTTCATGAGACCACGGAAAAAAGCCTGCTCGAAAAAGACCTGATGCTGCAGGAGATGAAGCACCGCATCAAGAACTCGATCACGCGGGTGCTGGCGATCGCGCGCCAGACGGCATCGCACGCCACCGACGTCCACGAGTTCTCGTCCTCCTTTTCGGCCCGGCTGCAAGCGATGGCGGCGTCCCAGGACATGCTGACGCGCTCGCGCTGGCAGAAGGCCGATCTTGGCGACCTCTTGCGCATCGAGCTTGGCCAGGTGTTCGGCAAGGAGCTTCCCGACGGGATATTGTCGGGGCCAGAGGTGTTGCTCGACGAGACGACGACGCAAGCGCTCGGCCTGACCTTTCACGAACTGGCGACGAACGCGCTGAAATATGGCGAAACCGGCAATTCGGCCAATACCAGGAACGGCGATTGGTCGCTCAAGGTCGACTGGTCGGTCGAAGGCCGCAGGAGCGACCGGACGCTGGTTCTCAACTGGCGCGAAGCCGGCAAGAAGAAGCTCGAAGCACCTGTCAAAACCGGTTTTGGCACCAAGCTGATCGATCTGAACGTGACGCGCGAATTGCGCGGTACGATCAATCGCGATTTTCACAATGGCGGATTGAGCGTGGAAATCAGGATCCCGCTGTCGGACTGAAACGCTGCCGCAAACCGTTCGTTTCCGAAACAGAGACCGGGCTCGTCCGGTCTCCGCTTCTGATGCTCTTGCGTTTGAAATGGATCAGCAGCGAGCCGTAAAGAGACGGCCACGGTTGTCGCGGTACTGGCAATAGCCATTGCGCAGGTTGCGCACCAGCAGGCCGGTACCGGCACCGATGGCTGCGCCCACCAGCGCACCCTTGCCGCCGTCAATCAGGCCGCCGGCCAGAGCGCCGACACCGGCACCGACGCCGACATCCTGCTCGGTGGTGCTGCAACCGCTGACCGCGATCGCGGCAACCATGGCAATAATCATCTTCCGCATAGGGGTCACTCCTCGCCTTTTTCCTCACTTGTAGCTCCACTCGTCACTTATCATGCGAAAAAGCGTTTTGCCTGCTCGATTTCATTGTTGGCTAAGAGAGTCTTTTTCCGAACGCGCGCCGCTCAACGCGACCTCAAGATCGGAAATCTCTACGGACGCGTCGAGCGTGCCGTCCGGGCGCACGTTCCAGACGATCCGGTCGTAATCATCCTCGAGCGCCGGATCGACGGAAAGGCATTTGGCAATGATGCGCGGAGCCTGACCCTGCACGTCGCCCAGGGCAAACGGACGCGCGGCGGTGCACTCCTGAGCGGTTTCGAAAACGCTCACCGATACCGGCAGTTCGCGGCACTCGGTCATCGTGTTCGAACAGCCGATGACCAGCAGCACGGCAGCGATATGTTCCATGGCGACGGTCCTCCCGCCATAGAACGGGCAACATCCCTCAAAGTTCCTGCGATGCAGGCTGGTGCGACCATTGGAGAAACAGATCGGCGTGAGCCAAACACGAGCCGCCGGCCACTTTGCGTCCGACGCTTTGCTTCAAATTGTTATCGCAAAACCGCTGCACACCCTCGGTTCAAGCCCGAGGGCAGCTTTTGCGCGACATGCATTAGACCAATTGGAACGCGGCGGCCAGGACGGCCACTGCAGCCAGCCCGATTGCGGCGAGGCCGGGGATCGGCGAGGAAGCACGGGGCGAACGCATTGCGGATGCTTCGAGATCCTGAAACCCGCTCATCGAAACGCGTGCGGCCTGTTCCAGCCTGTTGATGTCGGCAACCGTCAAAGCCATTCCTCCCGTGCGCAGCAACTGCGATAGACCTCATGCGGAGTGGTGTCTGAAGAAAAAACAGCATCGAGCTTTATGGTGAACAGATGGTTAAGCCGGCGCGGCCGGTATCGATCCCAGCTCTTGGCCCACCCCCTTGGCCCCAACCCTCTTGGTCCCAGCTCTCTTGGGCTCGGCTGTTGTCCGTTCAATCCGTCTCGAAATTGCCGCGAGGAACGACAAGATGGTATTCGAGACGATCCCCGGTGATTTCAAGTTTCGCCGTGCCGTTCAACGACGCAGGCACGACGCGCTCGAGCGCGACGCTGCCAAAGCGCTTCTCGCTCGGCTGATTGTCATTGGCTCCGATGGCCTCGGCCCATGTCAGCGACAGCGCGGTCTCGCCAGCGGAAGCGGCCGTCAGGTCGGCCGTCACCTCGACGAACCCGTCGGCTCGCGACAGAGCGCCGTAGCTGACAGAATTGACGGCAAGCTCGTGCATGGCCAAGCCGATATGCAGGGCCGCATTGGGATTGAGGTATGGGTTCGCACCGCGAAAACGCAGGCTGCGCACAGGGTCGGCTCCATAGCGGCCGACCTGGCCGGACACCAGTTCGCGCAGTGCCGCTCCCCGCCAGTTGGACGAGGTCACCAGGTCCTGGGATGAGGCAAGCGACTGCAGCCGGCCGCGAAAGCGTGTCAGGAAATCACTGAGCGTGTCCGAATAACGGCTGGTCTGGGTGGCGATGCTCTGGATGATGGCCAATAGGTTCTTCGAACGGTGGCTGACCTCGCGCAGCAGCGTCTTCAGGGTTTGCTCGCGACGTTTCTGCTCGGTCGTTTCGACCATGGTGGTGACGACGCCCTGCACGGCGCCGCCGTCGTCATGATCCGCGTCTATCCATATTTGGAACCAGCGGACGCCATCGTCGGCGGGAATGCTGAGCTCAAGATGTTCCGGATTGCCGGATGCGACGACCTTGCGTTTGGCCGCGCCGATGCGCTCCGCCTGCGCAAGCGGCAGGATGCCGTTGCTGTCGCCCGTGTCGGAAACCCCCGTCTCCGAACCCCCCGTGTCGGAAACCCCCGTGTCGGAAATCCAGGGCGGGCGCATGTTGCGGGCCCAGACGGTTTTCATCTCGCGATCCTGATAGAGAACCGAAATGCCGGCGTTGTGCAGCGCATGGAGAAGGGCCCGGCCAAGCTGCATTCCACTCTCAGCGGACTGCAAAGCGATGATCTCATCGCTCCGTCCGCCGTCTTTCATGTCTCCGGTTCTGGATTGCATCGTTCACTTCACCCACCCCCTCCGTGCTGAACGGCTGACGGAAAAATGGGTTCCCAAAAGAAGTCCGCCGAGCGACGTCCGGCTAAGGACACCGCCGGCGGTCGCTGGAAACCGCTTGAGGGGTGCGGCTCCCAGTGTTCGATCGCAGTTCACGACGCGCGTTTGAACAGGCCCGCAATAAGCGAAATGATCAGGAAAGCGAGAAAGATGAAAAACAGTATCTGCGCTATACCAGCCGAAGTGCCGGCGATGCCGCCGAAACCAAGAGCGCCTGCAATGATCGCAACGACGAGAAATACGAGGGCCCAGTAAAGCATGGTCCATCTCCTTCAAATAGTATGCCAAAAACGTCTTTCGCTGCCGTTTGTTCCAGCATTTCCCGAAAAAGACGATCCCTGGAAAGCTTTCCGGCTCGAATTGGATCGTCATGCGCAGGTGAGTTGCAAGTGACGTGTGCCGGCCGCAAGCGGCCAGTCCTACCGTCTGTGGAAAACGGGCGATCTGAGGAACTGTGGAAAGGGGCGCTCAGGGCCGGGCTGCCCGGCCCTATGCAGCGGCTTTCGCATGCCGGTCGAAGAACAGCGCCTGGCTGATCAGGGCCTTGACCATCTCCGGATTGAACGGCTTGGTGACGAGGAAGGCCGGCTCCGGCCGCTCGCCGGTAAGGAGGCGCTCGGGAAAAGCGGTGATGAAGATCACCGGCACCGGGGTGGTCGACAGGATCTCGTTGACCGCTTCGATGCCCGAGCTGCCGTCGGCAAGCTGGATGTCGGCCAGCACCATCTTCGGCCGCGTCTTGGCGAACATCGCCACCGCCTCGGCATGGGTACGCGCCGTTCCGACAACGCGATGGCCCAGGCTCTCGACCATTTGCTCGATGTCCATGGCGATCAGCGGCTCGTCCTCGATGATCAGCACATCGGTTGCCACTTGGCGGGAAATCTCGTTGCTGGCCTCGGCAAGAAGCTCGGAGAACTCCTGATCGTCGACGTCGAGAATCTCCGCCGCCTCGTCTTCGCTGAAACCTTCGACGGCGACCAGCAGGAAGGCCTGGCGGGGACGGGGTGAGATCGCGTTCAGATTGGCGGCGGCGCGCTGTTCCCACGCCGACTGCGGGTGTTCTTGCGGAACGCGGATGGCGACCGAGGTGAACAGCCTGGCGAAGACCTTGTAGAGCGCGATGCGGTCGTTCGACGCGGTCGGAAAGATGTCGACGTCGGCGATGATGGCTTCGAGCATCGCAGCGACCAGCGCGTCGCCACTCTCCTGCGATCCGGAGACGGCCCGCGAAAAGCGGCGCAGGAACGGCAGGTGTGGAGCGATGGTTGCGGATAGGCTCATGATGGACGTCTCCCTCTGACGTAATTGCATAGATAGCAGGCCAAGCTGATGACAAGCCCCGAAAATAAACCCTGAAAGCATAAACGCCGGCTTTCCGAAAAAGTTCCGAGGGCTTGGAACTAATGTAAGCGGAAGGCGTTTGGGATCGGGACGGGCAACCAGACGAGGGGGCCGCCTGCTTTGCGTCGTGTATGGAAGGCGGCAGGGTACTGGGAACGAAGGGCGAAATGGCGACATGAGGAAAGACAACACGGCTGGCGCTGCAACGAACCGGCGCCGGGCTGCTTCCGGCGACCCGCTCGGGCCAAACTCGGAAATCGGCCGCAAACTCAAACAATATTACGACGAGCTGGTCTCCGATAGCGTGCCGGATCGCTTCGCCCAATTGCTCAGCCAGTTGGAACGGGCCCAACCTGCACGGAAAAAGGACTGAGGCATGGCGGCCGTCTCCCAGAGCTTCAAGACGGATCTGCTCGCCTCGATTCCGAGCCTGCGGGCCTTTGCCGTGTCATTGACGCAAAACGCCGACAAGGCCGACGATCTGGTGCAGGAAACGCTGGTCAAGGCGTGGGACAAGCATGAGAGCTTCGAGCCGGGCACCAATCTCAAGGCATGGCTGTTCACCATCCTGCGCAACGAATTCTATTCGCAGATGCGCAAGCGCGGCCGCGAGGTGCAGGATAGCGACGGCATCATGACCGCCAGGTTAGCCGTCCATCCGGCCCAGCACGGCCAGCTCGACCTCAAGGACTTTCGTAGCGCGCTCGAGCAATTGCCAGAGGACCAGCGCGAAGCCATCATCCTCATCGGCGCGTCGGGCTTTTCCTACGAGGAAGCCGCCGAAATTTGCGGCTGTGCGGTGGGAACGATCAAGAGCCGCGTCAGCCGCGCCCGCACGCGGCTGCAGGAAATCCTGAAGATTTCCGGCGACGACGAGTTTGGCCCGGATGCGATCTCGGCTCAGGTGACGGGGTCGAACGCCGCCTGAGTACGGATCACCGGTAATGAGGGACCCGGTAATCGGGCTCCGGTCTGCGGACATCAAACAACAGGTCCGCGCCCGCACGCCGACGCCACTGCCTCCACGAGATCGTCTCCCGAATAGGGCTTGGTGACCAATCTGACATCCGGAAACGCCACCTTGATTTCGTCCATGTCGGAATAGCCGGAGGCGAAGACGAAAGGCACGCCCGTTTCGCGCAGCCGCGAAGCGAAATCGAGTGTCGAAGTGCCGCCCAGCATGAGGTCGACGATGGCCGCGTCGAATCGCGAGGCAATGCTCTGCCGATCGATCTCAGCCAGATCGCGGGCGATGACCACATCGCCGGCGCCATAGTCGCGGCAAAGCTGCTCGACATCCATGGCGATCAGGAATTCATCCTCCAGAACGAGAATCCGCAATCCGTCCAGCAATGGGGGCACGTGGCGATGTCTCCGTGGGGCGCAGGGAACAGCAAGCGCAAGGGATAGAGGAGTCATGATCCCTATTTGGCTTCCTGTCATTTAAAGTTATTTCGCATCCTGTCATTTAAAAAAGACATGCCGCCGCAGATGGCGGAACCTCGACGCCTGCAGGACGTTTGCTATCGCCCTCCGGAAGAGGGCTTCGAAGAGGGATTGAAATGTCTGGCCAGAACGGCCGTTCCTTGTCCGCCCGCCGGTATTCATGTGAGAACTGCCCACTGCGGCCGTTGCCGGCGTTCCGGGCGTTCGAGAAGCAGGAACTCGTCTTCGTCAATGGCTTCAAGAAGGGCGAACTGGCCGTCGACAAGGGCGACACGGTTCTGGTTGAGGGAAGCCGCAGTGCCCATCTGTATACAGTGCTGTCGGGTTGGGCTTTCCGCTACAAATTGCTGTCGGATGGCCGCCGCCAGATTCTGAACTATTCCATGCCAGGCGATCTCATCGGTCTGCAAGGCAGTCTGATGGGCGAAATGCAGCACTCCGTGGAAGCGCTGTCGCCGATGCTGCTCTGCCTGTTCGAGCGGGAGGCCCTCCCCGAACTCTACCGCAGCCATCCGGGCCTCGCCTACGACATCACCTGGATCGCCGCGCGAGAGGAGCGCATGCTGGACGAGAACCTGCTCAGTATCGGCAGACGCACCGCGCTCGAGCGTGCTGCCTATCTCATCGCCTTCATCTCCAGTCGCGCCAGGGTGGTCGGGTTGAACGGCAGGACGCCCGTGCAGATTCCGATCACACAGCAGCACCTCGCCGATACGCTCGGCCTGTCGCTGGTCCACACCAACAAGACGATCCGCAAGCTGATCGACCGCAAGCTTATCTTCTGGCGCGACGGCGGCTGCGAGGTGGTCGACAACAAAAGGCTCAAGGAACTCGCCCGCTGGGAAGGGTTGAGCGAAGGTCGCCGACCGCTGATCTGAGCGGCTAGCGGAGACGTGCCGGGCTGGACTCGGCTGCGCAAACACCCTTTCATGGGAGTTGTTCCGATTTCGGAACCTTGGGGTGGGTCGAACGTTTCGACCCGAGCAAACGCAAGGAGTCAAGCAATGGCGACTGCCGCAGGAAAGTCCCCGAACGAAAGCCGGCCGAATTCGGACCTTGAAGACGACATCAGGCAGCTGAAAGTCGACATTCAGAAACTCACCGAACAGCTGGCCGAAACCGGCCAACATGGTTACGGGGCTGCTCGTCGCGTTGCTGCGGAAGGGGTCGAGCAATTGCGCGCCCAAGGCGAAGCAGCCTTTGAAAATGTGCGCAGCAACGCCAGGGATATCGAAGCGCAAGTGGTGGCGAGCGTGCGCGAAAAGCCGGTGACGTCGCTGGCAATCGCGGCAGGCGTGGGCTTTCTGTTTGCGCTTCTCGCGCGCCGCTAGTCTCCCAGATGGGAATGCTGGCATCGTTGATCTCGGGCCTCGCCTCGGGTGAAGCCGCTGCAGTTGTGCGCCGCGCGCGCAGGGCTGCGATCGTCTATGCGCTCGCAGGACTTGCAGCGCTGTGCGGCCTCGGTTTCCTCATCGGAGCGGCCTATGTCTGGGTCGCGGGTCGCTACGGGCCGATGGCAGCCTGCCTTGGTTTCGGGGTCGGCTTCCTGCTGATCGCAGGGCTCCTCTTGCTTATCCATCAGCTGTCGGCCGGCGCGCGCGCCCGACGCCGGGCGCGGAGGCGCAATGCCGACATGAAGGCGGTCGGCATCACGGCCGCGCTCGCCGTGCTGCCGGCGCTACTCAAGGGGAAAGGCGGCCTCGGCACCATACTCGCCCCGGCGATTGCACTCGCCGCCTACGCCATCTACCGCGAGAACACAAAGTCCGATGCCGACAATCCGGATGCCGGCGAAGCGAAATAGCTGGAAGTGATTCTTCTTCGTGTTGGCAATTTCGTGTTGGCAATGATCCGAAAACCGGGTTCCACTTTTCCCTGACGCGGAGCTTTGTTCGAGGTCCATGGTCGAGCCGTCACTTCGGCAGATCCTCCAGCGGCATCGATATTTCGGCGAACACGCCTTCCGGCCGGAATTCGTGGGTCACTTCACTGGAGATGACCTTGGCCAGGCTGCGGCGGATCAGGATCGAGCCGAAGCCGTGGCGTTCGGGCGAGGCAACTTCAGGCCCGCCGCTTTCGCGCCAGGTCAGCACCAGGCGCCGGGCGCTTTTCCGAACCTGTGCCCTCCAGTCGAGATCGACCTTGCCCGACGCCGCCGACAGCGCTCCGTGTTGCAGGGCGTTGCTGGCCAGTTCATGCAGGATCAGGCCAAGCCCGACTGCCTGGTCGGGCGAAAGCAGCAGATCGGCGCCTGAGATTGTCATGCGTGGCTGATCGGCGGTGTCGAACGGCTTGACCTCGATCTGCACGAGTTCGCGAATGCCGATGCCGCGCCACTCTCTGTCGGACAGCAGGCTGTGGGCGGCGCCCAGCGCCTGAAGCCTGGCGCTGAAGGCGTCGAGGAAATCGCTCGGCTGGCGGGCATGGCGGACTGTCTGCGTCGCCAGCGCCTGGACGGTCGCCAGCGTGTTCTTGACGCGATGGTTCAGCTCGCGCAGTAACAGCCGCTGCCGCTCATCGCCGAGCTTGCGTTCGGTGACGTCGTAGTTGACGCCGAAGATCAGCGTCGGCTTGCCGTCGCCGTCGCGCTCGATGACCCGGCCGCGCGTAGCGAGCCAGCGCGGCGGACTGAAGCCCTTGACGCGGTATTCGCCAAAATAATCGTCGCCGCCGCTCAGCGCGTCGCGAAAGCGTGTCTCGGTCTGGTAGACGTCACGCGGGTCGATGGCGGCAAGGATATCGCGCGCCCTCAGCCGGGTCGAGCGCGGCAGGTCGAACAGCTCGGATAACCGGGCATCGCATTCGATCATATCGCTATGGATATCCCATGCCCAGCTCGCGAGCGATGCGGCATCGAGCGCAATGCCGCGCCGCTTTTCCTCGCGCGCCAGTGCCGCAGCGGCGCTGGCGGCGTTGCGGGTGGTGTCCTTCAATGCGAACAGGCTGGCGGCGAGGCTGGCGAGCGCCGTCAATTGTTCGAGCTGGGCGGCAGTCGGCGACGCGCGCGGCCTCCGATCGAGCACGCAGAGCGTGCCGATCCGGGCGCCGGCCACCACAATCGCCGCACCCGCATAGAAACGGAAATGATGCTCGCCAGTGACCAGCGGGCTGGCGTTGAAGCGTGAATCCATGGTCGCATCGGTCACCACCATCGGCCCGTCGCCGGCGGCAATGGTGTGGGCGCAGAAAGATGTATCGGTCTCGGCCTCGGTCTCGTCCAGGCCGACACCGGACTTGAACCACTGCCGCTCGATATCGAGCAGTGTCACCAGCGCGACAGGCGTTTGCATCACCGCGGCGGCGAGCCCACTGATAGTGTCGAAGTCAGGATCGGCCGCCGTGTCGATTGCATCGAGATCATGGAGTACGGCAAGCCGGTCCTGCGCCCTTACCACGCTAAGGACATCGACCGGCAGGTTCGGCTTTTTCACTACCCTGCGATCCACAAGGCCCCCAAATGCATCGGCTTGCAGCCATTGGCGCTGGGCCCAGTTGCCAGGCTCTGAAACCGGAACCTTCGCCTTGAGGAACCGTTACCCAACCACATTTTGCCAGCCGCGCCCGCCAGCGCCAAACGAAATGCCAGCGCCAAACGAAATGGAGGCCGATCATGCCCAAGATCGTTCCTGAAGACAAAGCCCGCCAGGGACGCTGGGGGTGGCACACTTTTCGTATCTTGATCGCCGCGCTGCTTTTGGCGTTTATCGCCTGGGGCATCGCGGAGATTTACGGCAACATGATAGACCGGACGCCGACAACCGAACAGGGCGAACTCCCCAGGAACGAACAGGGCGAGATTCCCCGGGGCTGAAGGCTTCCGATCGACTAAGCCGGGATGCATCACGCGGCCTTCGCCTGGACGGCGCGCGCCGGGACGAGAACGTTCAGCGCACCAGGATGAATTTCGATCGTCGTTTCGCGGTCAAGCCTGACCAGTTCGCCATCCATGACGGCGCGAAATTTCTTCGCAGCCGAGTGGACTTTCAAAACGGCCCGGTCAGCCTGGTGAATTTCCACATGCTCACTGTCGCGCCATTTGCCGCGCGCCATGTCGAAGAGGACCCTGACCAGTTCGCCACGCCGCCGCGCCACCGTGACATAGATGCCGAGCACGCCGCCAGCGGGATTGTCGGCATAGGGCAGATGACCCTCACCGAACAGATTGTTGGTGATGCCGATGCCGGTGGTGCGCGTCACGATCTCGGCTTCGCCGATGATCAGCGTCACCTTCATTGCCGAAGGGTTGTTGATCGCCGCCCAGGCAGCCTTCACCGAAGCCCGCATCTTTCCCAACCGCGAGCCAAATTCCATAGTCTGGCGAAGCTGAACCATCCTGGCATGCATGCCGATCGAGAACTGATGCACGAATGGCTTACCGTTGGCGGTTGCCATATCGACTGCGATCACCTCGCCGTCGGCAAAGGATTTCACGGCCGCGTCAAGGGTCTGTGGAATGCCAAGCCCGCGCGCGAACAGGTTCATCGTGCCAGCCGGTAAGATGGCAAGTGCCTTCTTCCTGCCCATCAACCGAGCCGCCGCGGCCGAAATGGTGCCGTCGCCGCCACCAGCCAGCACAATATCGACACTGTGCCTGGAAGCGATGCGGTCCAGCGTTGCGACGATGTCCCTGCCGGCAACGATTTCGATATCGATGCAGTGACCTGCTGCCTCCAACGCCTGGCGCATCCGGTCGGTGAAGGCGGAGAGATCAATCGTTCGCAGGGTGCCGCCCTCCCGGTTCAGCACCGCCGCAAATCGCATCCCCCTGCTCCGTTTTTTCTTGGCAGCCATTGGATAATTATCGGCCAGGACAGACCCAGCCACAGGTTGGAACGGGGCGGCTGAAAAAAAGTTCCACATGCTATAACGAAAATACAGGAGCGAATCTCACCGGGCGAACGCATGGCTGAGCGCGATTCGGGTGGTTTTTGCACGACGCTCGCCATGGTGTCGGAACAACCGCGCGGTCACGACGTTGTGAATGTGTAACGCCGCGACCAATCTCCCCTGCTCGCGGCGCGAGATAACGCACGAGGAGGATTTACGATGATCCGCACCCTTTTAACCACCACCGCACTCGCAGCTTTGCTTGCGACCGGTGCTTATGCGCAGTCGACCACAACTCCGGCGCCGACGCAGGACCCGGCAGTCCAGGATACAGCTCCGGCAGCTCCCGTTGCGCGTGCCGAGGGCAGCCTGGTAACCAACATCGTCGGTGAATCTGTCTATAATGGCACAGGCGACGATGCCGAGAACATCGGTAATGTCAGTGATGTCGTCTTCGATGAAAACGGTCAGGCGAAATCCGTCGTCATCGGCGTCGGCGGCTTTCTTGGCGTTGGCGCCAAGAATGTCGCTTTCGACTACAGCAAGCTGCAATGGGCCGAACGGAATGGCGACCGCTGGCTGATCGCCGAAACCACAAAGGATGAGTTGACGGCTCAGCCGGACTTCGATCGCAAGCCCTATGATCCGGCTCCTGCGGCCACCGACACCACGGCCACGGCTCCTCCAGCCCCTTCTGGCTCGACCGACACCACCGCGCAGAACGCTCCGGCGGCTCCGGCCGAACCGGCTCCGGCCGAACCCGTGAAGCGCGCTGATGGCAACCTTGCCACCAACATCATCGGTGAAACCGTCTACAACGGCACCGGCGACGATGCTCAAAACATTGGCGACGTGAACGACATCGTCCTGGCCAAGGATGGCAAGGCCGAGTCGCTGATCATTGGCGTCGGCGGCTTCCTTGAGATTGGCGAAAAGAATGTCGCCTATCAGTTCGACGAGGCCAAGTGGGCGGAGAGGGAAGGCGATCGCTGGCTGGTGGCCGAGACCACGAAGGAAGAGTTGGAGGCGCTGCCGGAGTTCGACCGCAGGCCCTATGATCCCGCCCCGGCGACAACCGCATCGACTGACGCGGCGACGCCGGCGCCAGTGACCACCACCCCTGCTGTCACTCCAGCCCCGGCGGAGAAGACCGCGGAAGCTCCGGCGGCAACGCCTGACGCCGCTGCTCCAGCCCCGGCGGACAAGACCGCGGAAGCCCCTGCGGCAACGCCTGACACCGCTGCTCCGGCTCCAATGGACAAGGCAGCCGAGGCTCCGGCTGCAGCAACGCCTGACGCAACACCCGACCAGACACAGACCGCGGCGATCGACAAGTCGGCGCTGGCCGAAATGCCGATCAACGAAATCCGCTCCGAGGATTTGGTTGGAACCACCGTCTATGGCGCCAACGATGTCAACGTCGGTGAGATTGGTGACGTCGTGCTGACGGGCGACAAGAAGGTCGACGCCGTCATCATCGACGTCGGCGGTTTCCTTGGCATTGGTGAGAAGGAAGTGGCTGTCGGCATGGATAACCTGAAATTCATGACCGACAAGGATGGCAAGCGCTATCTCTACACGAGCTTCACCAAGGAACAGCTCGAGGCGCAGGCCCCTTATGACAAGGGCACATATACGCAAAACCGCGACACACAGCGCATGATCATGCGCTAGTTTACTCCAACGACGAAAGAGGCCCGTGCCGGTAAGGGCGCGGGCCTCTTTCATGACTGGAAAGGTGGCAGGCCTGCGACGTGGCCGACCACGCCATCCTCAGTGAGTTCGGCAAGCGCCAGCGACTGATCGAGATGTTCGGCCCGCCAGGCAAGCAGCCTTTCGGCAAGCTCCAGCCGGACCGGCAGATAGGCCGGGTCGGCAGCGACATTGGTCAGTTCGTCTCGATCCTGCTCCAGGTCGAACAGCAGCGGCGGCAGGCCGCCGCCGAAATGTACATATTTGAATTGTTTCGTGCGGATAACGGCCAGATTGCATTGGCGCGGACCGATGTCGAAATGGCGCTCGGCATGACCGTCGGCAACCGAGCGGAAATCGAACTCCCAATGCGCGGCCTCGCGCCAGTTGCCCGGCTCCCCGGCATCCAGGAACGGCTTCAGCGATTGTCCGTCGAGATGCGGCGGGGATACCTCGCCAAGCAGATCGAGCAATGTCGGCACTATGTCCACCGCTTCGGTGAAGCGGTCGACGCTGGCGCCGGCCGCCTTGCGGCGACGCGGGTCGCGGATGATCAGCGGAATATGAAAACTGCCGTCGAAGAAGCCGCCCTTGCCCAGCATGAAATGGTCGCCCATCATCTCGGCATGGTCAGAGGTCAGCACGACGATGGTCTCGTCCCAGGCATCCGCCGCCTTGACCGCCTGCCAGATGCGGCCAAGCTGCGCGTCGACTTCCGAGATCATGCCGTAATAAAGCGCGCGGATGCGGCCAAGATTGTCGTCGCCCCAGTCGCGCACCTTGCCCTCGGCGCCGGGGCGGAAATTTGCCCGCTGCTGCTGGCCAAGTTCATAGGCAAGGTAGGGGTGGCTCTGCGCCTCGGCCTGCCAGCTCGCGGCGCGGCGGAAAGCTGTTCCGTCGGCTGGATCATACATCCTGTTGTAAGGCTCCGGCACGATGAAGGGCGGATGCGGGCTGAGGAAGGAAAGATGCGCGAACCACGGTGTATCGCGCTCCTGTTCGCCAAGCCAGCGGACGAATTCGCCGGTCAGGAAGGCGGCTGGGGTCTCGTCCTTCGAGTAGACGGGCGGTGAGGTGGTCACGGCGCCGTCCGTCGTGGCACCAACGATTTCGTCCGCTGGGCGATGGATATCGGGAAAGCCGGCGCCGCTATCGATGCCGCGCGCCTCGAGCCATGACAGCCACGGTTTCTGGTGCTCCGGCAGGAGTTGGCGCACGGTGAAGCCGGGCAGCACGCCTTCATAGCTTTTCAGCCGCGGGTCGCCTGGCGCCAGCGTGCGCGGATCGGGCGATACGTCGGTATAGCCGAACAGCGTTGGATCATAACCGAGACTGCGTGCCGAGAGCGCGATGTTGCCATGGCGGGCGTCGAGCGGCGTGCCGTTGCGGCAGACGCGGTTGTTCATCTGGTAAAGGCCGGTGTAGAGGCAGGCGCGTGCCGGCGAGCAGGGCGCCGCCCCGCCAAAGTGCTGTCGAAACAGCACACCCTCGGCGGCGAGCGCGTCGGCATTTGGCGTTCGCACCACCTTGTTGCCTGCCGCCGACAGGCAGTCGCCGCGCCACTGGTCGCAGGTGATCAGGAGAACATTCGGGCGTCTGTCTTTTCTGACCAATGCTGGTGTCCTTCTTTGAAAACCTGCCGCAAATACCTGCCGGTCACGGGAGCCGAATTTTTGTGGCGACACAAGCCTCAGGTGTTCGCTAAATGGTGAACAAAAGTCGCTTTATTGTTCACTTATAGAGCACAGTCTATTCTGTGTTTGCGGCCTTTGCCGCCGGCTGGCGGGTCCTCATATTGGCGTGGACGCGGCATGGGCCGCACAGGACAAGGGAAGGAGCAGGAAAAATGCTCGACCAGATCAAGGGCCTGCATCACGTCACCTCGATGGCCAGGGATGCGCGCCAGAACAACGAGTTCTTCACCAAAAAGCTCGGCCTGCGCCGGGTCAAGAAAACCGTCAATTTCGACGCGCCGGATGTCTACCATCTCTACTATGCCGACGAGCTCGGCACGCCCGGTTCGGTGATGACCTATTTTCCGTTCCCCAATATCGGCAAGGGCCGCCACGGCGTCGGCGAGGTCGGCACCACGGTCTATTCGGTGCCCGAGGGCACGCTCGCCTATTGGGAAAAGCGTTTTGCCGATGAGGGCGTCACCGGGCTGTCGCGCGACGAGAGCTTCGGCGAGAAGCGCCTTGGCTTCGCCGGTCCCGATGGCGACGGGTTTGCGCTGGTCGAGAGCAAGGCCGACACCCGTACGCCGTGGGCGAAAGGCAATGTTCCCTCGGACGAGGCGATTCGCGGCTTTCACTCGGTGTCGCTCAGGCTGAAGGATGGCGGCGCCACGGAAGAGCTGCTGAAATTCATGGGCTATGAGGAAGTCGACACGTCCGGCACTGTAAAAAGGCTGGCGGTGAAGGACGGCAACGGCGCCAACATCGTCGACATCGAATCGCTGCCGGGCGCCGCTTTTGCCGATCTCGGCGCCGGCTCGGTCCACCACGTCGCCTTCGCTGTCGAAAACCGCGCCAAGCAGCTCGACGTGCGCAAGGCGCTGATGGACACCGGCTACCAGGTGACGCCGGTGATCGACCGCGATTATTTCTGGGCGATCTATTTCCGCACGCCGGGCGGCGTGCTGTTCGAAGTCGCCACCAACGAGCCGGGCTTCGACCGCGACGAGGACACCGCCCATCTCGGCGAGGCGCTGAAGCTGCCGTCGCAGCACCAGCATCTGAGGCCCTATCTCGAGCAACATCTGCAAAAGCTGGAAGACTGAGGACAAAGCCATGAGCAAGGACGCTTACACCTACAAGACACTGCCTGGTTCGCCTGATGGATCGCGGCTCTTCGTCTTCCACGGCACCGGGGCCGACGAGAACCAGCTTCTGTCGCTCGGGCGCGATCTCGCGCCGCAGGCGACTATCGTTTCGCCGCGCGGTGATGTCTCGGAAGACGGTGCTGCGCGCTTCTTTCGCCGCACCGGCGAGGGCGTCTACGACATGGACGACCTGGCGCGGGCGACGGGCAAGATGGTTGGCTTCGTCAAGGCGCATGTCGGGGCGCATGTCGAGGCGTCAAAGCCCGCGCCGGTGCTTGGCCTCGGCTATTCCAACGGCGCAAACATCCTGGCCTCGGTGGTGTTCGCTGCGCCATCGCTGTTCGATGCGGCGGTGCTGATGCATCCCCTGATCCCATTCGAGCCGGAGGTGAACGGCAGCCTGGCCGGCCGCCGCATTCTGGTCACGGCAGGCAAACGCGATCCGATCTGCCCGCCGAACCTGACCGCTCGGCTCGAAGCCTATTTGCGCGCCGCTGGCGCCGATGTCACAGTGGAGTGGCACGACGGCGGCCATGAGGTGCAGTCGAACGAGATCGAGGCGGCGCAGCGGTTCCTGTCCGCTACGCCGGCAGAAGGAGCGTAAGCAATGCCTGACCAATTGCCGGAGATCGAACTGGAGGATCGCGGTTCCAAGGGCCGTTATCTCCTGCGCGGGCCTGATGGCGCCGAGGCGGAGATGACCTTCACCAAGATCGGCGAGCACCAGATCATCATCGACCACACCGAAGTGCCGGATGCGTTTCGCGGCCAGGGCGCGGGGCTTAGGCTCGTTACCCGCGCCGTCGAGGATGCGCGCGCGGCAGGCAAGAAGATCATTCCGCTCTGCCCGTTCGCCAACGCCCAGTTCCGACGTCACCAGGAATGGGCCGACGTGCTGAAGCAATAGCGTTGATCCTGGCGCCAGGCCTCGGCGCACGATGACGGTTGAGGGCGGGCAGCCACAAGCGCATCGCTTCATTTGCGCAGATTGCCAGTCTTGCCCAGTGGCCAGTCTTGCCCAGTGGCCAGTCTTACCCAGTGGGGCGTCTTGCCTAGTGGGTATTGCCTTGCCTAAGTAGGATACTGCCCGCCCGACCAATCGAACCGAAATGATCCCTTGATGACCGAAACCGATCTTGTTCCCGTCTTCGACGGCCACAACGACACGCTGCTCAGGCTCTATCAGTCGAAAGACGCGGATGTCGAAAAGCTGTTCATCGAGGGGACATCGGGTGGCCACATCGACCTGCCGCGTGCGAAACAGGGCGGCTTTGCCGGCGGCATGTTCGCGATCTTTCCGCCGCCGGTCGAGAAATCCAAGCGCAGTGCGGTTCCTCCCGCACCGAGCGATATCGAGCCCTTGCCGCCCGAAATTCCGCGCGCCGACGCGCTTGCTTCCACCATCGCCATGGCCTCGATCCTGTTCAGGCTGGAACGAGCGTCGGCGCTCACCGTCTGCCGCAGCGCCGGCGACGTGCGAAACGCGATGGCGCAAGGGTCGATCGCAGCGGTGTTCCATATCGAAGGCGTCGAGGCGATCGACCCCGAACTGACCATGCTCGACGTGCTGCATGCGGCCGGCTTGCGCTCGCTCGGCATCGTCTGGAGCCGCCCGAACGCTTTCGGCCACGGCGTGCCGTTCCGTTTCCCGTCGACGCCCGACACCGGACCTGGCCTGACCGATGCCGGCAAGGCGCTGGTCAAGGCCTGCAACCAGCTCGGCATCCTGGTGGATCTTTCGCACCTCAACGAAAAGGGGTTTCGCGACGTTGCCGAGATCAGCGACGCACCGCTGGTCGCGACCCATTCCAATGTCCATGCGATCTGCGGCCATTCGCGTAACCTCACCGAATGGCAGCTCGGCGCGATCCGCGACTCGGGCGGCATGGTCGGGCTGAATTTCGCCACCGGGTTTTTGCGCGAGGACGGCAGGATGAATGCCGATACCAGTCTCGACATCATGGTGCGCCATGTCGATTCACTGCTGCAGGCGCTGGGCGAAGACGGCGTCGGCCTCGGGTCCGACTTCGACGGCGCCATGATCCCGGCTGTGGTCGGCGACGTCACCGGCCTGCCGAAGCTGCTCGACGCGTTCGCCGCGCGCGGCTTCGGTCGCGCGCTGATCGAGAAGATCGCCTACCGCAACTGGATAAGCATGCTGGAAAAGACGATTGGCTAATTGCGTGAGGATTGCTCGAAGCCCAGGCGCTTCAGCCAATCCAGGCCGACACCGCGGTCGCGGATGATCGGCAGCGGATCCATCGAATCCAGCCGCGCGCAGATGCGGTAGACTTCCAGCGTCTCGGCATTCATCTCGCCGCGCTGGTAGAAGAACATGGCGGCGGCGTAGCGGGTGCGGCCCGACCATTTTTCGCTGAGCGGCGTGGTGACCAGCTGCCACTGCTCAGCGGCTTCCCAATCGAATTCGTGCTTGTCAGCCTCGTCCGCCATGGTCAGAAATCAGCCGGCGGATTGGCGGTGCGACGGTCGAGCTTGATGAACGGTCGCGGCACCACCTTGGCCCGCTTCATCAGCTTCTGGTACTGCAGCTCGCGCATGGCGTAGATCTCGACCCAGAGATCGTCGACGATCGTATCGCCGAACGGCCGCGCCAGCGAGGCGATGGCGATGTTGCGTTTGGCCATCGGCGACCACATGGCGGCGCTGACCAGCCCGACCTCCTGGCTTTTCCTGTAATAAACCATGGCGTGCTCGGCCGGAATGTTGCCCTCGATCTCAAGCCCGACCAGCACATGGCGAAGACGCTTCTTCGCCCGCGCGCTGACAATGGCGCGGCGGCCATTGAAATGGCCTTTATCGAAGTCGATCATGAAACCGAGACCGATCTCGTCCGGCATGCGCAAGCGGTTGGGCCGAACAGCATGCACGGCGGTGACGAAGTCGGCATTGGCGACGATCAGCCCGGCTTCGAGCCGGGCGCGGTTGAGTGCCGCATAGCCGATGGCGCGTATGCCGCGCAGTTCGCCGGCCAGCATCAGCCGATCCCAAAGGCTGAGCGCATGTTCAGCCGGCACGAACAGCTCGTAGCCGAGATCGCCGGTGAAACCGGTGCGCGAAATGGTGACCCTGCTGGTTCCCTGGGAACTGCCATCATGCGGGAATTCGGCAATGTCGAAAATCTTCAACCGTTCGACGTCGGCGAAACCGGCGTCGCGCAGCACTGCAAACGAAGTCGGACCCTGCAGGGCCAGACCGGCGACGGCTTCGGTTTCTTCCTCCACGATCACCTCAAAGCCTATGGCGCTGTCGAGCAGCCAGGGCAGATGCCGCTCCTGCGAGCACAGCCGGAACCGTGTCGGCGAAAGCCGGAACAGCGTGCCGTCGTCGAGAACGAAACCCTCGTCGTCGCACCAGGCGGTGTAGTGGACGCGGCCAGGTTTCAGTTTTGCCACGTCCCGCAAGGTGATGCGGTTGAGGAAGGCTTCGGCGTCTGGTCCCTCGACGCGGTATTTCGTCATCGGCGAGATGTCGAACAGAGCGGCCTGGCTGCGGATGGCGAAATATTCGAGCTCCTCGTCCCACAGCGAATGCGGGGCACGATAGCCGGCCCAATTGTACCAGTCATTGGTCCTGGCCAGCGCATCGATGCGCGGCTGGAACGGCGTGCCGGGCCGCAGCGTGCGGAAATGCGATTGCGCTGCGGCGCGGGCGGTCGACGGCGCGATGGCGGGTTGCTGATTCATGGTGGCGATCCTTCGCCGTGAAGCGCAACCTTGGCGAAATGAACAGACATGACCTACCCCTTCATCGCAATGATCCGTCTTGCAGCATTCAAGCCCGGCGCGCCGGAGACGCCGCCGCCCGGATGCGAGCCGGCGCCGGCGAGGAACAGCCCGTCGATCGGCGTGTCGTAGCCCGACCAGCCGGCGACAGGACGCGACATCAGCATCTGGTCCGCCTGCAGTTCACCGTGATGCCAGTGACCGCCAGGCATCCGGTAGCGCGCCTCGATGTCGGCCGGCGTCAGCAGCTCGGCATGGCGAACTGTCTTGCCGATTCCCGGCGCATAGGTCTCCAATTGAGCCATGATCGCGTTGAGGAATTTGCCCCTGCCGGAGGCCCAGCCTTCTCTCAGCGCATAGGGGGCATATTGCACCACGGCTGACAGCACGCAGGCGCCGTCGGGCGCCAGCGACGAATCGGCAAGGCTGGGCAGCGTGATCTCCATGACAGGCTCGGGGGAGAACTCGCCGTATTTCGACGGGTTGAAAGCGCGCTCGACATGATCGGGCGAGGGGGCAATGACCAGACGGCCTTTGTGGCCGGCGGCATCGACACCGGCGAATTGCGGCGGCCGGTCGAGCGCCAGATTGAGCTTCGCCGCATCGCCGTTCATGCGGATGTTCTTTACTTTTCGGATAAAGCCGGTGTCAAACTCGAGCGGCCCGACAAGGTCGAAAACAGTGGTTGCCGGATTGATGGCGGAAACGATCGTCCTCGCCCGGATTTCCTCGCCGCTGGCCAGTGCGACGCCGACGGCTCGGCCTTTCTCAACGATGATCCTCGCCGCCGGTGTATTGGTGCGGCTGGTCACGCCGGCCTTTTCCGCTGCCACGCAGATGGCTGAAATGACCGCGCCCATGCCGCCTTTCGGCAGGATTTGCGCGCCGGCAGCGCCGCCGGACTCGCCCGCCAGGCGATAGTAGAGGCCGAGCAGCGAGGTCGGCGAGCGCGGCCCGAGATGGGAGCCGAGCGTGGCATCGAAGGCGAGCAGGCCCTTCAGCCGGTCGTCGGAAAGCTGCTCGTCGAGCAGGTCGGCAACGTTCATCAACAGCACGCGCAGGAAATCGCGCATGTCCTCCTTGCCGAGCTTCTTCAACGCCAGCGCGGTCTGGCCAAGCGACGCCGTATCGAGCAGTGACATGCCGCTGAGATCGGGCGGACGGCGCGCAAGGAGCGGCTTCAAGATGCCGGCATAGCGCAGCAGTTGCGCGCGCAGGTCCTTCCAGGCGGTCTGCCCGGTGGGACTGGCGCCGGTCAGCACCTCGCCATAGGCGCCATGCAGGACAAGCGGCGGGCCGTCTGTCGACAGTGCCACGGACGGCACGAAAGCGCTACGCGCGATCTGCAGCCCGTGCTTTTCCAGCTCCAGCGTCGTCACCACATCGGGATGCAGGCGGTTCAGCAGATGGGCGATCGACGAAACGCGAAAGCCCGGTGCGAATTCCTCGGTACGCGCCGCACCGCCGACGTCGCCGGCGGCCTCAAGCACCAGCACGTTGCGGCCGCTCTTGGCCAGAACGGCGGCCGAGACGAGGCCGTTATGGCCGCCGCCAACAACGATCGCGTCAAATGACGTCATGGGCCGGGCTCATATGCTTGGTCGGCTTGGCGAGATCGGACAGGATCTCGGCTGCTGCATTGCGGCCAGGCGCGCCCATGACGCCACCGCCGGGATGGGTCGAGGAGCCGCACATATAGAGCCCGGCGACCGGCGAGCGGTATTGCGCGTAGCCCGGCACCGGCCGGTTGAACAGCAGTTGATCGAAGGTCAGCTCGCCCTGAAAGATATTGCCTTCGGTGAGGCCGACCTCAGCCTCGATCTCGCGCGGCGTGCGTACCTCCATATGGACGATGCGGTTGCGGAAACCCGGCGAATAGTCTGATATCTGGGCAATCACGCTTTCGGCAAAACCGTCGCGGTCGGCGTCGGTCCAGTCGCCGCCGTTCACTTTCGGTGGCGCGTACTGCACGAAGCAGCTCATGAAATGCTTGCCTGATGGAGCCATGGTCGGATCGAGCGTCGTCGGGATCACCATGTCGAGGAAAGGGTCGGCCGACCAGCGCCCGGCCTTCCAGTCGTCATAGGCGCGCTCCATGCGCTCCATCGAATCGGTGAAATGCATGTCGCCGCGATAGACCGGCGAATCCTTCGGCAGCGCCGGGAATTCGGGCAGTGAATCAAGCGCGATGTTGACCTTGCCCGACGAGCCGCGAATCCTGAAATTCCTGACCCGGCGCAGGAAGATGTCGGGCAGCTCCCTTTCCTCGACCAGTTTCAGGAAGGTGCGTTTCACGTCGGCATTGGAGACGACCAGCTTGCCGTGGATCTCTTCGCCGCTGGCCAGCACCACACCCCTGGCCTTGCCGCGCCGGATCGTCACATGGTCGACCTCGGCGCCAGTGCGGATGGTGCCGCCTGAGGCCTCGAAGGAAGCGGCGAGCGCCTGGGTGACTGCGCCCATGCCGCCGCGTGCATAACCCCAGGCGCCGACCGAGCCGTCGACCTCGCCCATGTAATGATGCAGAAGCACATAGGCGGTGCCCGGCGACATCGGGCCGAGCGCGGTGCCGATGATGCCCGACAGCGCGAAATTCGCTTTGACGACGTCGGTCTCGAAATACTCGTCGAGGAAGTCCGAGATCGACATGGTCCAGAAGCGCAGCGTCAGCGCCATTTCCTCTGCCGATAACCCGGCGAACTTCTTGCCCAGATACAGAAGCTCGCCAAGATCGCGTGGCCGAAAACTGGTCGGATCGGGCGCGGTGCGCATCAACAGCGGCTGGATGAAGCGGCATTGCCGCGTCACGTCGCGGGCGTAACGGTCGTAGGCTTCGGCATCGCGCCTGGAAAAGCGGGCGAATTCGCGCCGGTGAGCATCGTGGTCGCGGTAGTTGGCGAGATAGTCGCCATCTCTGGTGAACACCGCGCCGCCCTCATAGGCGATCACCTGCAGGCCAAAGCGCGGCAGTTCGAGGTCGCGCATGATCTCAGGGCGAAACAGCGAACAGACATAGGAGCAATTCGAATAGAGGAAGCCGGGCGTCAATTCGCGGCTGGTGGCGGCGCCGCCCACCCAGCCGTTCTTCTCGACGACCAGCACGTCGAGCCCGGCGCGCTGCAGGTAGCAGGCATTGACCAGCCCATTGTGCCCGCCGCCGATGACGATCGCATCCCAGGATTTCATTGTGGCCCGCTCTTCATTGGTGGCCGACGCCGTGTGTGGTCGGCCCGAATGCGCGGAATTTGCCATGGCTGTCGCCGTATTGTCCAGCCATTTTGAATGAATGTTCAACAAATGATGTTGCGTTTTCGCCGACATGCGCTAGGCTTTGCCACCATTCGAATGGCTTTGGACTGGGGTCCGATGATCGAAACGACAGATGCCGAGCCGGAATATGACGACACCGCCATCCGCTTCCTCGAGGCGCTGTGGGGCGACGGCTATCTGTCGCCGGGCGGGCCGGATGAGGTCGACCGGGTGGTCGAGGGTCTTGCGCTCAACGGCAAGACGATCCTCGACGTTGGCTGCGGCTCCGGCGGCATAACGCTGCATCTGCTCGAGCGCCATGGCGCCGCCCACGTTGTCGGGTTCGATGTCGAGCGGCCGGTGATCGAGGCGGCCAGGAAAAGGGCGACGGCACGCGGGCTTTCAGGTCGCGCCAATTTCGTCCAGGCACCGCCTGGGCCGCTGCCCTTCACCGATGCTTCCTTCGACGTCGTCTTCTCCAAGGATGCGCTGCTGCACGTGCCCGACAAGGATGCGTTGTTTGCCGAGATCGTCCGTGTGCTGAAGCCGGGCGGTGTCTTCGCTGCCTCGAACTGGATGATCTCGCATGACGGCGAGCCGTCGCCTGAGATGAAGGCCTATGTCGCCGCGGAAAGCCTGTCCTTCGCCATGGCGTCGCCAATCCGCTATGCGGCGGCGATGCGCCGGGCAGGCCTTGCCGACGTCACCGTGCATGACCGCAATCCCTGGTATCGCGAGGTCGCACGGGAGGAATTGAACCGACTCAAAGGCCCGCTCTACCCGGCGGTTGCGGCTGCGGTCGGGACTGCCTATGTCGACAAGAACATCCGAACCTGGGAAGCCATGCAGAAGGTTCTTGACAGCGGCGAGCACCGTCCCACTCATCTTCGCGGTCGGAAGCCGGTTGGATAACCGGCGATGCTGGAGACCATCACGCCCATGAAGACAGCAGAGGCCAAGGAGGCCCACCTTGCAGCGCAGAAAAGCGATGCCGAGAAGCGCGGTCGCAAGGCGTCGAGGGAGGTCAGGCAACTGCAGCTGATCGAGGCGACGATCGATTCGCTGGCCAAGCGCGGCTATTCGGAGACGACGATGGCCGATGTCGCCGATGGCGCCGGCCTGTCGCGCGGGATTGTCAACTTCCACTTCGAGAGCAAGGAGAAGCTGCTCGTCGCAACGCTGCAATACATGGCCGACGAATACGCCGCGCACTGGCGCGCTGCCCTCACCAGGGCTGGCGACGATCCTGCCCGCCAGTTGCGGGTTCTGGTTGCCGCCGATTTCGACCGCTCGATCTGCAACAAGCGCAAGCTGGCCGCCTGGTGCGCCTTCTGGGGCGAGGCCAAGTCGCGTCCGACCTATCAGGCGCTGTGCGGCGCGCGCGATGCGGCTTACCAGAAGATCTTCATCGACCTTTGTGCGACGCTGAAGCAGAGCGGCGGCTATGCCTATGAGCCGCAGGTCATCGCGCTGGCGCTCAGTGCCATGCTGGAGGGTTTATGGCTGCGCCTGATGATGGGCACCGAGGACGTCACCCGCGAAACCGCGCTGCAGGCGGCGAACGAATTCCTGTCGGCGGCATTTCCAAAGCACTATCCGTGGCCAACGGCCGGCGGTGTCAAGACGGCATGAAACAATCAAAAAGAGGATGGAACGGCAATGAAGACCATGACTCGACGCCTGACGCTGACATTGGCACTGACCGGTGCGCTGGTGGCCTCGGTCGCAGCGCTGGCGGTTGCCGCGGACAAGGACCTGATTGTGTTCGACTGGTCCGGCTACGAGGATCCCGGTTTCCACCCGAAATATGTCGAGAAGAATGGCGACTCGCCGACCTTCACCTTCTTCGGCGACGAGGACGAGGCGTTCGAAAAAGTCCGTTCCGGCTTCAAGGCCGATCTCGGCCATCCCTGCTCGCAAAGCGTGGTGAAGTGGCGCGAGGCGGGGCTGTTGCAGCCGCTCGACACCTCGAAGATATCAGGCTGGAAAGACCTCGATCCCGGCATCGTGGCGATGAAGGATCTCGCCACCACCGCCGACGGCAAGGCCTGGTTCATGCCCTGGGACTGGGGCAATACGCAGCTCACCTACAATTCCGACAAGGTCGATGAGAAGGACGTCCATTCGCTGAAGGCATTGGCCGACCCCAAGTTCAAGGGCAGGGTCTCGATCGGCGACAGTGTCGACGACGCCTATGCGCTGGCCTCGCTGGCGATCGGGCTCAAGGACTGGACCAAGATGACGGACGACCAGTTCAAGCAGGCGTCGGACTTCCTGCGCGAGGTCCACAAGAATGTCCGCTCCTACTGGACCGACACCACCGATATCGTCCAGCTGTTGAGCGGCGGCGAGGTCGACCTTGCCTGGGCGTGGAACGACGCGGCGGTGCAGTCGGTCGCCGCCGGCGTGCCGATCAGGGCGAAGAAGGACACCGACGAAGGCATCTCGACGTGGGTCTGCGGCTATGTGCTGTTCAAGGATGCGCCGGGAAATGCCGACAAGGCCTATGACTATCTGAACGCGGTAAACGATCCGGCAATTGCCAACGTCCTGGTCAAGGATTGGGGCTATGGCCAGGCCAATGCCAAGGGCATGGCCGGCGTCGATCAGGCCATGCTGAAGGAAAAGGGCTACGACGACGTGCAGAAATTCGTCGACAAGACGCTGTTCCAGGCGCCGCTTCCCTCGGAACTCAAGCTCAAGATGATCGCCGAGTTCGAGAAGATCAAGGCCGGCTATTGAAGGGCGGGATCGAAAGGACCGAAATCGTCGTTGTCGGCGCCGGCTTCACCGGCCTGTCGGCAGCGCATGAGCTAAGCAATGCCGGCATCGATTTCCTGCTGCTCGAAGCGCGCGATCGGGTCGGCGGGCGGGTGGAGGCCAAGCGCAACGGACTCGGCGAGCGGATCGACAGCGGCGGCCAATTCCTTTGCCAGGACATGCCGGAGCTGATGGCGCTGTTGCAGGCGCGCGGCAAGACGCTGGTCGAGACCTATGTCGATGGGGAATTCGTCACGCAGCCGCGGATGAGCGCGCAGCAAGCCGACCGAACTTACTTGGGTTCGATGGCGATCCGCGACCGGATGAATGCGATCGCGCCGGATGATCCGGCCATCGCTGGACTGACTGTCGCGGTATGGCTCGATCGCCAGCATGACCCCGACCAGGCCAAAGCGGCCTTCCGCTCGATGATCGAGGGCTTATGGTGCCAGGCGCTCGAAAAGCTGCCGCTGTGGCATCTGATCGACAACGACCGCCGCATCACCAACGAAGTTTCGGAACTGCAATATTTCGTGCGCGAAACCATGCAGTCGCTGGCCGACGATCTGGCCGGCGATCTTGGCGATCGTGTGCGGCTTAACACGCCGGTTGCGACCATCGAGCACCGGCCGAAAGGGGTTCGTCTGGTTTCGGCGAGAAGTGCGGTCGAAGCCCGGGCGGCGCTGGTTGCCGCGCCGCCGATGATGGCCTCGAAGCTGGATTTTTCACCGCCGCTGCCGGCTGGCCTGAGAACGGCGCTCGGCGTCTGGCAAAGCGGAGCGGTGATCAAGCTGCTGGTGCGCTACCCCAGCGCCTTCTGGCGTGCAAGGGGCCTGAGCGGCGTGGTGATGTGGCGCGACCTGCCAGGGCTGTTTGCCTGCGACGCCAGCAAGGACGACGGCCATGCCGCGCTGGTCGTCTTCGTCGGCGGACCGCTGGCCCTGCGCTGGCGTGAGCTCGGCGGTGCGGCATTGCGCGCCGAGGTGACGACGAGGCTGGAGGACGCGCTCGGCGCCGAGGCCGCCGACATGCTCGATTTCAGTTGTCGCGACTGGACGCATGACCGCTGGAGCGGCGGCGGCTACAGCGATCTCATCATCGACCCGGCGGCGACCGACGCCGAACGCATCATCCTGGCCGGCGCGCCGCCGCTGCATTTCGCCGCGTCCGAATTGTCACCGTCATTCCCGGGCTATGTCGAAGGCGCTGTTGCGGCGGGGCGGATCGCTGCCCGAAAGATGATCTCGGGACTTCAGTCCGCCATCGCCACCAGTGCCTCGGGGTCGTAGGCGAGGCGGATCGAGGTGCCGACCGGAATGTCGTCGGCGCCGAAATCGTTGGTTTCAGTGACCGAAAGCGGTTTTTCCAATCCCGGTATCTCGACGACAAGATGGGTGATCTCGCCGAAGTAGTGGCGCTCGACGACCTTGCCGGCCACCTCGAATTTCGCCGTCGCGTTGTCCCACAATACGCGCAGACGCTCTGGCCGGATGCCGAGCGTGGCGGCGCCGCCATTGCGGACGAAAGCCTTCGGCCTGTCGGTCTTGACGCGGCCGAAGCCCAGCGTGTCGACGACCAGCGAAGCGCCGCTCTCCTCGACGATCTCGGCCTTGACGAAATTCATGCCGCCGAGAAAGTCGGCGACCTGCCGGTTGACCGGGCGCTGGTAGATCTCCTTGGGCGAGGCGACCTGCGCGATCCTGCCGCCGAACATCACGGCGATGCGGTCCGACATTGCCAGCGCCTCATATTGGTCGTGGGTGACCAGGACGAAGGTGATGCCGACCGCCTGCTGCAGGCGGCGCAACTCCACCTGCATCTGCTCGCGCAGCTTCTTGTCCAGCGCTGACAGCGGCTCGTCGAGCAGAAGCACTTTCGGGCGCATCACCAGCGCACGGGCCAGTGCCACGCGCTGGCGCTGGCCGCCGGACAGCTCGGTGGCGAGGCGCTTGCCGAGGCCGGTCAGCGACACCTGGCCCAGCGCCTCTTCGACGCGGCGCTTTTCTTCCGACCGTTCGAGCTTCAGCCGTTTCAGCCCATAGGCGACGTTCTGCTCGACATTGAGATGCGGGAAGATCGCATAGCTCTGGAACACCATGTTGGTTGGCCGGCGATTGGCCGGGATGCCCTCCATCGACTGGCCGTCGACCGAGATCAAACCGCTGGTCGGGTTGTCGAAGCCGGCGATCATGCGCAACAGCGTGGTCTTGCCGCAGCCGGACGGGCCGAGCAGCGAGAAGAATTCGCCCTCCTTGATGGTCAGCGAGGCGTCGTCCAGCGCCTTGAACGAACCATAGCTGCGGGTGACGTCGCGGATCTCGATCATCGGTCGTTCGGTTTGGTGGGGTCGTTCGGTTTGATGGGATCGTTCGGCCCCGAGAGGTGATTCGGCTTGGCCCTGCTCAGGCATGGAGGCCTCCCTCGTTCTGGGTGCGTCTTGCGGCGCGGCGGCGCAGGATTTCAGCAATGGTCATCAGCAGGAATGAGGCAGCCAGCAGCAGCGTGCCCAGCGCCAGCACGCCGGGCAGCTTCGAGGCGAAGCGCAACTGGCCCCAGATGTAGATCGGCAGTGTCGCCTCGGTGCCGGTCAGGAAGAAGGCGATGATGAACTCGTCGAGCGAAATGGTGAAGCAGACGAGCAGGCTGGAGACAATGGCCGGCGCCACCATCGGCAGCGTCACCCGTCTAAAGGTGCCGAGGGCGCTCTCGCCGAGGTCGGCGGAGGCTTCCTCCAGGCTGCGGTCGAAGCCTTCGAAGCCGGCGGTCAGCACGGTCATCGAATAGGGGACGCAGATCAGGACGTGGCCGAGCACGATGGTCAACAGCGACAGGCTCAAACCCAGTTGCAGTATCACCAGGAGCATGGAGATGGCGACAATGATTTCGGGCAGCACCAGCGGCGCCATGATCAGTCCGTTGATGGCGCGACGGCCGGGATAGCGGTAGCGCGTGATCGAACGGGCCGCGAGGATGCCAAGCACCGTGGACAGGATAGATACCGATACGCCGACGACCAGGCTGTTCCAGGCAGCGTCAAGCAGCGCCGGGGTGCGCGGCAGGTCCTGATACCATTTGAGGGTGAAGCCGGAGAGCGGGAATTTCGGCGTCGCGGCGCTGTTGAGCGAAAAGATCGGCAGGAAGATGACCGGCAGATAGAGGAACACGACATAGACAAACGCATAAGCCGACAACCAGCCGCTGGCCAGGAAGCGCCGCATCCCCGTCATCGCGCCAGCCTCATCGCACAAGCCTCATCGCACAAGCCTCTGGGCAGTGCGGATGATCACCACGGTGGCGCCCGCCATCAGCGTCACGATCAGCATCGTGGTGACCGAAAGCGCGGCACCCAGCGGCCAGTTGGAAGCCTTGCCGAATTGCGCCTGGATGGCGTTGGCGATCATGACGCCGTCCTTGCCGCCGACAAGCTTGGGCGTGACATAGTCGCCGACGGTCGGGATCATGACGATCAGCGCCGCCGAAATGACGCCGGGCGCCGACAGCGGCAGCGTCACGCGCAGAAAGGAACGAATGGGACCGTCGCCAAGATCCTTGGCCGCCTCGATCAGCGTGCGGTCGATTTTTTCCAGCGAGACGAAGATCGGCAGTATGGCAAAGGCCGCCCATGCATGGGTCAGCGTGATGATGACGGCGCTCGAATTGTAAAGCAGCGCCGTCGACGGCTCGTCGATGATGCCAAGGCCCAGCAAGCTGGAATTGAGCACGCCGTTGTAGCCGAGGATGACCTTCCACGACATGACGCGCAGCAGGTAGCTGGTCCAGAACGGGATGGTGATGAGGAACAGCCACAGGCTTTTATGGCGGCCGCCGTGGAACGAGATGAAATAGGCGATCGGATAGGCGAGGACGACCGTGAAGAAGCTCACCATCATTGAGATGTAGAGCGAGCGCCAGAGCAGGTCGCGATAGATCGGCTCGGTCAGCGCAGCGCGGTAGTTTTCCAGCGTGAAGGTGCGATCGATGGTCAGGTAGTTCTGCGTCCAGAACGAATGAGCGACGACCACTAGGATCGGCAGGACCAGAAGCACGAGCGCGTAGAGGAAAGTCGGGCTGATCAGGGCAAGGCCCTGGACGGGTTCGGACAGCAGAAGGGCATTTCGCCTGGCCCGAATGATGCCAAGCGTGGGTGGTCCTTCCGCAGCCGCTGTCATTGCAGATCCTCGGGCAGGCCCTCAAGCAGGGGCCCAGGCGTAATCTCGGTTGCTGGCGCGCATTGTCCTGGCATGCGGCGTCCCATTGCTAGCGCACCGGCTGTTTGTTCCCAATTCAGGGCCCAGGACGCAATCGCTGATCGCGTGCCTGGCTTGCCGGCTTTCTTTCATCATGCGCGCATCCGTGGATTGAAATCAAGCGCAATTTCTGTAATATTGATTGAACGGACATTCAAAATGTGGCGAAGAAAGCCGGTTTTTCCGATGCTTGGAACTGAGTTTCGTGTCCGATGAGATTTGCGACGAAACGATGGCGAGGCGACGATGGCGGCTGCAAGAGATTTGAGGGCGACCAAAACGGATGGACTTGACGGTGCCGATGCCGTTGAGCTGGCCAAGCGCCACCTCGTCCAGCCTTGGCCGTTCGCCGGCTCGGTCGGCGCAGAGGCACGCGCCATGATCGGCGGGGGCGACGGCATCTACATCACCGACGGCACTGGCAAAAAGCTGATCGACGGGCCGGCCGGCATGTGGTGCGTCAATATCGGCCACCGCCGCGAGGAGCTCGCCAAGGTGATGTACGATCAGGCGATGGCGCTGTCCTACAACACGCCGTGGTATACGATGAACGCGCCGTCTGCGGAACTCGCCATGCGCATTGCCGGCCATGCGCCCGGCGACCTCAGCCATGTCTTCTTTACCACCGGCGGCTCCTCGGCCGTGGAGACGGCGCTGCGCTTCATGCAGTTCTGCAACAATGTTCGCGGCCGCCCGGAAAAGAAGCTGATCCTGAGCAGGGGCGGCGCCTATCATGGCTCGACCTATCTGTCGGCCTCGCTCAACGGGCGCCCGCGGACACGCGACTGGATGGACGGTGCCGACGATCTTGTCGTCAAGCTGTCCTCGCCCGATCCGTTCCGCCGCCCGGCCGGCATAAGCATTTCGGCCTTCGCCGATCTCCTGGTTGATGAATTCCGCGATACGCTCGCCCGCGTCGGCGCCGACAGGATCGGCGCTTTCGTCGCTGAGCCGGTGCAGGCATCGGGCGGCGTCATCGTGCCGCCCGATGGCTATCTACGGCGCATCCGCGAGATCTGCCGCGACAACGACATCCTCTATGTTTCCGACGAGGTGGTGACCGCGTTTGGCCGGCTTGGTCATGTGTTTGCTTCCGGCGACCTCTTCGGCATCGATCCTGACATGATCACCTTCGCCAAGGGTGTGACGTCAGGCTACTTCCCGCTCGGCGGCGTCATCATCTCGGAGCGGCTGCTGGAAGAACTACGCCGTTCGAACCATCCGGACGCCATGTTCGGCCACGGATTGACCTACACCAGCCATCCGGTCGGCTGCGCGGTGGCGCTGAGGAACCTCGATATCCTCGAAGACGGCGTGCTCGCGCATGCACGAGAGGTCGCGACGTATTTTCAGGCGCAACTGAAGACGCTGGAGGAACTGCCTCTGGTCGGCGAGGTGCGCGGCCTGGGGCTGATGGGCTGCGTCGAATGCGTCGCCGATCGCGAAAGCAAGGATCCGCTGCAGCTCGACAAGGATGTCGGCAAGCGCATCGATGCGCATTGCCATGAGCTTGGCCTGCTGGTCCGGCCGCTGATCAACATGTGCGTGATGTCGCCGCCGCTGATCATCACGCGCAACCAGATCGACGACATGGTGTCGATCCTGCGCGAAGGCATTTCGCGCACGATGGATGATTTGCGACGGGAAGGTGCATGGCAGGGGTGACAGCCGATCTCCCCCCTTGAGGGCCCTTGTGGGGGAGACGTCGCCAAAGGCGACAGAGGGGGTCGGTTCGCGTGGAGTGCTACCTCCTCCTCTGAAGCAGCAGGCCGAGTCCGTCGGACCGACCCCCTCTGGCCTGCCGGCCATCTCCCCCTCAAGGGGGGAGATCCGCAGCTTCGGCGCCTCGCCCTACGACCGCGACCGCAGCGCCTCATTCAGCGCCCACATGTCCTTTTCCTCGGGCGCCGTTTCCAGCCCGAGCACCGGGATTTGCTTGCGAAGATGGTCGTGGTGGGTGCGCACGCCATATTCGAGATCCGAGAGATAAAAACCCTCGAAGGCTTCCGACAGCATGGATTCGTTCGACCACACGGAAAGCTGCACGTCCTCGTTCATGGTGTCGCGATCGATGCGGTAGGCGAGATAGCGCGCCGCCGCCTGCTCCCTGGTCTCGTCGGGGTAACGGTAGATGGCGCCGCGCAGCAGCGTCTCGCCGGTCGACAGCGGGAACTCCTGATAGAACTGTACGGATTCCGGCATGATCGACAGCGCATTGTTCGGGAAGATTCCGTAATAGATCCAGGCCTTGCGCAGGTGGTCGGGCAGATGCTTCGCCTTGGGCGCGATCTTGATGTACTGCGCGACGCTCCAGCGCCGCCCGGCATGCGGATTGTAGGTGGCGAAGGAACGTGACACGCCGTTGATGAACGGCTCGTCGAAATAGGTCGCGCCGTAAAGGTCCTGCAATGCGGGATGCGCCATGGCGACGTGGTAGCCTTCATTGTCAACGTCACGCACCGACTTCCAGTTGACCGGGCTCGTCTGGCTCCAGATGCCCCAGGAAGGCACCATCTCGGCGACACCATAGTGGGCGATCTCGGCCTCGATCGGCTTCAGCAGCTCGGCCACCGGCGGCTGCGGGCCGCCCTTGCGGAAGCGGATGAAGATGAAACCCATCCAGATTTCAAGCTCGATCGGCATCAGGCCGAATTCGGTCTTGTCGAGATCGGGGAAAGAGCGCGGACGGGCAGCGCCCCGCAGCGTGCCGTCGAGATTATAGACCCAGCCATGGAAAGGGCAGACCAGGGCGTTCTTGCAATTGCCCTGGCTGTCGGCGACGACGCGACTGCCGCGATGGCGGCACATGTTGTTGAAGGCGCGTACGACGCCGTCCTTGCCGCGCACGATCAGCGCCCGCTCGCCGACCACGTCCATGGTCAGATAGTCGCCGGCGTTCGGCAGATCGGAGATGTGACCGGCAATCTGCCAGTGGTTGCGAAAGACGTATTCCTTCTCGAGTTCGAGCACCGCGTCGGAATGATAACTCCAACCCGGCAGGCCCCGCCGGTCCCAGTTGTTGGGGATCGCCACGTCACGCAGGTGCGGGTTCATGAAAAAGCTCTTCTTTTGTTGAATGCTCATTCAATAAGACCACATTTTTCATTTAAATGCAATGACTTGTGGATAGACGATAGATTCTTGAGGCAAAATCCTCCGGCGCTTTTGCTCCAAATTCAAACGCTCAAGGCTGGAGAAATCCCGAAAATTCCGGGTGTTAGCAGGGTTCGCATCGCACTCCATTTCTCGGCGTGGGCCAGACTCCCCAAACTGGAAATTGCCAGCGAGGCTCACCTGTTTCGAAGGTCTGCCGATGCCCGCCGTTGCGCTTTCGCTGGCGGCGTCTGCGAGGCTGGATCGCGCGTTCTTGCCGCCTGGTGGCCGCCCGAAGATACCGCGAAATAGCGGTTTCTTGCCCGTTACATTGCTGGATACGCGCCATCGTCGGGTGGTTACAAAGTGCGTCTATGTTCGTTTCCACAGAAAAAGAAGATCGACGAAGGGAAGCGCGATGTATACGAAAATCCGGACTGCCTGCAATGACCGTCGTCTGCAAGCGCCGGAGCGCAACGATCGGCGGCCGAAGCTGGCGCTGCGCCAGCGCGCCAACGACCATCCGATGGCGCTGTTCGTGGTGCTGGGCGCCGCCGCGTTCGCCGGCATGGCGTTCGCGCCGACGGTTGGTCCCGCCTTTGCTTCACTGAACCCGCCGGCAAACATCGTCAAGGGCGCACCGACCACGACCAAGACCGCGCGCCTGCCGATGCCGGAGATCGATTTTGTCTGCAAGGGGCAGGCCTGGGGCGCCGAGAGTGCGGACTGCCTGCGCGTCATTGCCGAGCAATCCGGCATTCACAAGGCCCGCGCGGTCCGCGTGATCGCCAATGCCGCGCCGCTGACCCATACCCCGAACGTTTTTTGATGCTCTGAGCGACCCTCCAGTGCCCAGGCAGGCTCCCGCCGCATCGGTCGGGAGTCTTTTTTCTCTGGATCTGGCCCTTTGTTTGAGCGCCGGATTTTTTCAACTACCGATTTCCACCAGTCCGAAGTTCTAGCTGCCCAATGCGGCCTGCTCGGCAATGGCCGACAGCACGCCGCGCACGTCCAGCGTGCTGAACGGCTTTTCCAGGATCTGCGGCCGCTGCGGCGCCGGCAATGCCTCGATTTCGGCCTTCGCGCCGATCAGGTCGCCGGTGACCAGAACGAAGCGCCGCGCCAGATCAGGCTTTTCGGCGAGCAGTTCGCGATAGATCGATATGCCGCTGGTGCCGGGCATGCGCAGATCGGAAAAGACGATGTCCGGCGGCATATGGCCGGACAAGGTGGCGGTGGCCGATGCCCAGGCCGGCACGATCCGCGACTTGATGCCCATCAGCTCCAGAATGTCGGACAGCGAGGCGGCGACATCCGGCTCGTCGTCGATGATCAGGGCATGGCGCAATCCGCTCGAGCGCGACGGGCTTTCGCCGGCGCCGGCCGCGCCGCCGGAGATCTCCGGCAACTGGACGACGAAACGGGCGCCTCTCGGCAGAACTTCCTCGAACCAGACATTGCCATTGTGCCGCTCGATGATCGATTTCGAGATCGACAGGCCGATGCCGGTGCCGACGCCGACCGGCTTGGTGGTGAAATACGATTCGAAGATGCGAGAGCGTATCGCTTCCGGCACGCCCGGCCCGTTATCCTCGATCGAGAAACAGGGATTGCCGCGATCGCTGCGAAACGTGCGAACCTTGATCAGCCGGTCGCCGCCGATGCCGGCCAGTGCGTGCTGGCTGTTGATGAGGAAATTGGCGGCCACTTGCGTCACATGGTCGGCGTCGGCCATGGCCAGCAGCGGACCGCTGGCGAAATCGGTATCGATAATGATGCCGGTCGACCTGGCGCCGTAGGCAGTCACTTCGAGTGCCGCACGGACCACCTGGTTGAGGTCGGTCTCGGCCTGCGACGCCGGATGCAGGCGAACCATCGAGAGGAAGCTCTTGACGATGCGGCCGCAACGCTCTGCAGCGGCGCGCACCTTTTCGGCGCGCACCTTGGTCTGCGGGTCTGAAGCGAACTCGTGCAACAAAGTCGATTGGGCGACGACCACGGCAAGCGGGTTGTTGAGCTCGTGTGACACGCCGGCAAGCAGCGAGCCCATCGCCGCCATCTTCTCGTTCTGGTGCAGCTTTTCACGCTGGCGGCCGATCTCCTCCTCGGCGCGCAATTTGTCGCGAAGGTCGCGGATCGAGCCGAAGATCAGGCGGCGGTCGGCGACCCGCATCTCGGTCGCCGTCAGCTCGATCGGAAAGACCTCGCCGGCCGCGTTCTGGGTGACAGTCTCGATCCGCTGGCCGACCATCGGCGCGCCGCGGCCCGACATGTATTCGGCGCCCGACACATAGCCCTTGCGATAATAGTCCGGAACGACGGTGTCGAGCAGGTCCTTGCCGAGGATGTCGCTGCGCTGATAGCCGAACATCTTTTCGGCGGCCGGATTGAACTCGATGATCGAACCGGTCTCGTCGATGACGATGATGGCGTCGAGCGAGGCCTGCAGCATGGTGCGGCGGATGACTTCGCTGGCGTGGGCATCGGAAAGCGATCGTTCGATGGCGTCGCCGATGGCCAGTGCCACGATGTGCAGCGTTGCCTCTTCCTCGTCGGTCCATTCGCGCTCGTTGACGCAGTCGTTGACCGCCAGCGTGCCCCACAAATGGCCATGCGCAAAGACCGACACCGACAGGAACGACTTGATGTGCTGCTTATCGAAGTCGGTTCTCAGAAAGCCTTCGAGGTCGCGCGTGTGTCCCGCGAAGATCTTGCCTTGCCGCTCGTCCTCCGCCAACCGTTCCAGCAGTGGGTCCGAATTGACGACCGACTGCAAGATCACCGTCGGCGATGCCAGTTCGCCACCATATCGGGGGTCGATCCAGTAGGCCGCCACCGACTGGGCAAAGCCCTGGCCGGGCAACTCGCGCAGCCGAAACAGGATGCCGCGCTGGCAATCCATGGCCGCGCACAGCGTTTCAAGGATGCTGGCCATCTCGCGCTGCCAGTCGTCAGCTTCGTGAAGCCGGCGAACGATGTGAACAGCGGCCATCGCCGCGCCCTGCCTGACGCCGTGCCTATCGCTGCGTGCTTCAGCCGTCATGGTCAGCCGTCATTTCACAGTCGCCACCGGGAGTGGTTGCCAGTGGTCGCGCCGCTCAGTTGCCTTCGCCAGTCGGCAGCGAGAAGATATAGCCTTCGCCGCGGACTGTGCGCAGGAATTTCGGATTGGCCGGGTCCGCCTCGATCTTCTTCCTCAGCCGCATGATGCGGATATCGACTGCACGTGAGGATTCAGGATCTTCCGCGAAGCCGATCGCCTCGGAGATCGCCGCACGCGTCAGCAAGCGGTTGGCACGCGTCAGGAAGACCTCCAGCACGTCGAACTCGCTCTTGGCCAGGTCGATGACCGTCCCATTGGTGCCGGTGACGAACCGACCGTCGAGATCGGCATGGAAAGGGCCGAAGCTCATGGAACGGCGGCTGGCAGTTGTTTCGGCCTTGGCGGCCTGCGGCTCGGCCGGCTGCGGCACGCGGCGCAGCACGCTGCGGACCCGAGCCAGCACCTCGCGCAATTCGTAAGGCTTGACGATGTAGTCGTCGGCGCCGAGTTCCAGCCCGACGATGCGGTCGAGCGCGGTGCCGGCGGCAGTGGCATAGATGATGCCGATCGACGTTTTCGAGCGCATCCAGCGGCCAAGCGACAGGCCGTCCTCGCCCGGCATGGCGATGTCGAGGATGGCCAGGTGAAACGACTGCGTTTCCAGCAAGGTTCGCGCAGCGCTGGCACTCTCGGCCGTCGCGACATCGTAGCCGCTGGCGCCGAGATACTCGGCAACCGCGTCCCTCAGATCCGGCTCGTCCTCGACGACGACAATTCGTGCCCGCACGATGCTCTCGCTCCCACTTTCAGCGGAAAGTAGATTGGGTATAAACATCATGTCCAGCACTCATCTTGGGTTGCCGGTTGCAGGGTGGAAAAAAAATGGCTGCACGATCCATCATCGCGCTTGTTTCCGTCGCCGAAGTGGTCGCAACCGATCTGGCCGACCATCTCGAACGGCGCGGTCATGACGTGCGCGCAGTGCGGCAGCCGTGGGAGGCCGAATCCCTGCTTTCCGGAAACGGCATCGATGTCGTCGTCGTCGGCGACAGCCTCAGCCAGGCGGAAGGGCGTGATCTGCTCAAGCGCCATGGCGGCGAGGGCGGGCCGGATTTCATCCTGATCTGCCGGCCGGCCGATCTCATCGACAAGGTGCTGGCGCTCGAGCTCGGCGCCGCCGACGTCGTCGAGAGCCCGCTCAACGTCAGGGAACTCGCTGCCCGTATCGGCGGCTTGCTGGCACGGCGCGGCCGGAACGCCGGGGAATTGGTTGTGCTGGAGAACGCGACGGTCGACCTCCGGTCGGCCATGGTCATGCATCGCTCGGGCACGGAAGAACAATTGTCGCCGGGTCAGGTGGCGCTGCTCAGATTGTTCCTGGCCAGGCCGCGCAAGGTCTTGACGCGCGATGACATCATTGCCGCCGCGCCCGCCGAAAATGCCGATGCCTTCGATCGCTCGATCGATTCGCGCATCGTGCGACTGCGCCGCAAGCTCGACACCGAAACCATCACCACGATAAGGGGTGCGGGCTACCGGTTCGATCCGCCGACGCAGTTCGCGGACTGAGGCCCAGTCCCTCACCTTCGAGCCCCTCACCGTGCTGTCCACGGGCCCAGGCGCTCAGCGCACCACGAGAAGCGACGGACCTGACGGCATTTCGCTGGCCGCGACGAATTCGCTCGCATGGGCACGATCCCTAAGAAGCACGGTGGCTAGGCCGGCAAAGCCGAGCAGGCCCTGTGCGTAGAGCAGTGCGGAAAGCACCGAAGCTGCAAATTTCGTGTTCATCGTTTCGTCCCCCAAATTTGGTTTCAGGTTCGCTTCAGGGAAAACCCCGAAGTGCCCGCGCCGCCAGCGGAGCCCCCCGTTGCGGCGCGGGCCTTCGGTCCTCTCGGCTGCAAGTTGCCGGAGGTGCCGCGCATCTTCTTCAGCCCAAAACCGACCCGCCAGAGGGCCTTGAGCCGGTTATGCGCAGGCTGGACACGATCCAGACCGTGGCGAAAACAGTGCGGCATGCCAATCAACGCTGCTTCTATGCTTATCCTGAACAGCCAGGAGATCGCGTTCGACTGCATTTTCATCTTCGTTTGTGCCGGCTGTTTTCGTTGGGTCAACTTTGCGGGTGGCCTGTATCCAGATCATGCCGCTCGAGTCCGCGCTTTGTTGCCGATTGGTTTCGAGCCAAGTCAAGTTTCTTTCATATGAGGGAAGACCGCACTTTCCCCGGCAGGCGGCAGTCCTTTCGCGGGTCCGGGCTCGACCAGGCAAACCGTCCTGTCCTTGGTTTCACCCCTGCAAATGCCTCGGATGGGCCTCCGGCCGTTAACCAGAGGAAACAGATTCGAAACAGAAAAATCCGCCGTGCGAAATCAATTCGAAACGTGATCCAACGACAAGCCATTCATCGAATTGGAGCCGGCCATACCCGGCAGACAGGGGGACATCATGTACACTGCCATTTCCGCCAAGCTCATCAACATCGCCGCCGCCGTCACCGCGGGCACGGTTCTTCTGTTCGGCGTCGGCAACGGCGTTGCCCATGCCGCCAATCGGGCCGCCAATCAGATCGTGGCGCGGATTTCGCTTTCGCAGCAGACGATGGAAGTCCTCGTCGACGGCCGGCCGACCTTCGCGTGGAAAGTCTCGACCGGCGGCAAGGGGCATGTCACCCCGACCGGCTCGTTCAAGCCGACCCGCATGCACCAGATGTGGTATTCGAGGAAGTACGACAATGCGCCGATGCCGCATTCGGTCTTCTTCAAGGGTGGCTACGCCGTGCATGCGACCAATTTCGTCAAGCGCCTCGGCCAGCCGGCCTCGCATGGCTGCGTGCGGCTGCATCCGGACAACGCCGCCGACTTCTACCAGCTTGTCGAAATTTTCGGTCCGACCAACACCAAAATCGTCATCGTCAAATAGATAAGCAAGACGATCCGCTTTCATAAATGCGTTGCGGTCGGACATCACTGCCCAAGAAAAGGCCGGAGATTTCCGGCCTTTTTGTCAATCAATCGACCGGCACCGGCATCAGCTTCGGGTCCGGCTTCTCGGCGTGATGCGGCAGGTCCTTGCTGGCGATGAAGGTGTAGAACATCGGCACCACGAACAGGGTGAACATGGTTCCCACCAGAATGCCGGTGAAGATCACCAGGCCCATCGAATAGCGCGCCGCGGCGCCGGCGCCGCTGGAGATGATCAGCGGCACCACGCCGAGCGCCATCGCCGCCGTCGTCATCAGGATCGGTCTTAGCCGCACCCTGGCCGAGGCGACGATCGCATCGCGCCGCCGCATCCCGTGGAGCTCGCGCTGCTGGTTGGCGAACTCGACCAGAAGAATGCCGTGCTTGGTGATCAGGCCGATCAGCGTGATCAGCCCGACCTGCGTGTAGATGTTGAGCGTTCCCAGCCCCAGATTGAGCGGCACGATTGCGCCGAAGATCGACAGCGGCACCGACATCATGATGATCAGCGGATCGCGGAAGCTTTCGAACTGCGCCGCCAGAACCAGATAGATGACGAGAACGGCTGCCGCGAACGCGATGATGATCGTGTAGCCCTGTTCCTTCTCCTGTCGCGACTGGCCGGTGTAGTCGATGAAGAACGTGTCGGGCAGGCTTTCCCTGGCGATATCCTCGATGGTCCTCAGCCCGTCGCCTGTGGTGACGGTTGGCAATGGCAGAGCGGAAATCGTGGCGGAGTTCAATTGGTTGAACTGCTCGATCACGGCCGGCGAGGCATTGGTCGAGATCTTCACCACCGCCGAGAGCGGCACCATCTCACCCGACGCGCTGCGCACGAAATACTCGGCCAGCTTTTCAGGGTTGTCGCGGAAGTTCTGCGGCACCTGCGGGATGATGTCGTAGCTGTTGGATTCGCGGTCGAACTGCGCCACTTCGGCGCCGCCGACCAAGAGGGTCAGCGTCCGGCCGATGTCGGCGATCGGCAGGTTGAGCGCCGCAGCGCGGTCGCGGTCGATCGTCACCGTCACTTGCGGTGCGTCATAGGACATCGAATTCTGCACTGCGAGGAAGCGACCGGAGGCCTGCGCCTTGTTCTTGATGTCCTCGGCGGCCTCGTACACCTGGGAGGCATCGCCGGTCGAGCGCACCACCATGGTGACCGGCAGGCCGCCGCCGGAGCCGGGCAGCGTCGGCGGGGCGAAGACGAAAGCCTCGACGCCCGCCACCTTGGCAAGGCGGGCGGTGATGTCTTCCTGAAGCTCCTTCGAGCTGCGCTCGCGCTCGGCCCAGTCCTTGAATGCGAAGCCGACGAAGGCGTTGTTCGTCGGGCCTTGGAAGGCAACGGCGGAGAACCGAGCCCTGGTTTCGGGGATATCATTCATCAGCCCGAGAATCTGGTTCACATAGGTCTCGGTGTAGTCCGACGTCGCATAGCGCGGCGCATTCACAATAGACAGCAAGAAGCCCTGGTCTTCTTCCGGCGCCAGTTCGCTCGCGGTCTTGGTGAACATGAAGCCGGTCGTGGCGACCAGTGCAATGACGATCATCAGCGTCACCGGGCGATATTTCAACGAGCCGCTGACCAGCCGCTCATAGATGTTTTCGACGCGCCCGAACGTGTTGTCGACAATACGCTGGAAGCGGCTGTGCGAGCCGGGCCTGAGGATGCGTGCCGACATCATCGGCGTGACGGTCAGGGCAACGACACCCGAAAGCACCACCGAGCCGGCAAGCGTCACCGCGAATTCGCGAAACAGTGCGCCGGTCAGGCCGCCGGTGAAGGCCAGCGGCGCGAACACGGCGGCCAGCGTTATCGTCATGGCGATGACGGCGGACGAGATCTCCCGCATGCCGTTGAAGGCCGCCTGCATCGGCGACAAACCGTCTTCCTCCATGTGGCGGTGAATGTTTTCCACCACCACGATGGCATCGTCGACGACGAGGCCGATCGCCAGGACCATGGCCAGCAACGACAAAAGGTTGATCGAATAGCCCAGCGTAAACAGCAGGAAGCAGACGCCGATCAGCGACAGCGGAATGGTCACGATCGGCATCAGCACCGAGCGGAACGAACCGAGGAAGAGCAGGATGACGACGATGACGATGATAACTGCCTCGCCGATGGTCTTGAACACCTCCTCGATCGATGCGCTGATCTGCTCGGTCGAATCGTAGACGATCTCGATCGTCATGCCTTGCGGCAGCGTCTCCTGGATCGTCGGCACGATTTCGTGGATCGCCTCCGCTGTCGTCAGCGGATTGGCGGCCGGAGTCGGGAAGATGGCGAGAAAGATGCCGGGCTTGCCGTTGAAAGTGACCCTGGTGTCGGTGCTCGCCGCGGCGAGCTCGACGCGCGCCACGTCGCGCAATCGCACCACATTGCCGTCTTTCGAACGGAGCGGAAGAGCAGCGAAAGCCTCCGGCGTCTGCAGCGTCGAACGAACGGTGATCGAGGAGGCGACGTATTCGTTTTCGGTGTTGCCGGGTGCTGACAGGAAATTCGATTCGTTGATGGCGGTCAGCACTTCCGACGCCGTCACGCCGCGCGCCGCCAATTTGATCGGGTCGATCCAGACGCGCATCGAATATTCTGCCGCCCCGAAGATCTGCACGTCGGCGACACCCTCGACCGTCGACATGCGCGGCCGCACGACGCGCTCGATATATTCGGTGAGCTGTTCCGGCGTCATGTTCGGGTTCTGCATCGAGATATACATCATCGCGAACTGCTCGCCGGTGCCCTTGACGATCACCGGGTCTTCGGACTCGTCCGGCAGGTCGCCGCGCACGCTTTGTACCTTCGACAAGACTTCGTTCAGCGCGACGTCGGGGTTGGAGCCGAGTTTCATCTGCACCGTCACGGTGCTGGAGGACGGCCGGCTCGCCGACGTGACATAATCGATGTTCTCGGTCGAAGCGACGGCACGGGCGATCGGCGCGGAAATGAACCCCTGGATCAGGTCGGCGCTGGCGCCGGGATAGGCCGTGGTGATCGTGATGGCCGTTTCTTCGACCTCCGGATACTGCCGGATCGAGAGGCTGAAGATGCCCTGGAAACCCAGAAGCAGGATCATCAAGGCGAGCACGGTCGAAAGGACCGGACGGCGAATGAAGATGTCGGAGAAGCTCATTTCTGGGCTGCCTGCTGGTTTGCCGGCTTGGTCGGATCGATGGTGTTGTCGACGGCAACGGACATGCCGTTGGAAAGGCGGTTCTGGCCGGCGGTAACGACTTCGTCGCCGGGCGCGATGCCTTCCAGGATCTCAACCAGGCCGGCATTACGGCGGCCTGGCTTGACGAACACCTGGGCAAGCACGAGCTGCGGCTTCTGCTCTTGCGCCGTCGGCTCGGCTGGCGCAGCAGCCGGTTGTTCCTCGGGTTTTGCCGCGGGCGCTTCAGTCGCGGGCTTCGCACTATCCGTGGCCGGCTTTTCTTCCGCGTTGGCCGCGGCGGCAGGGGCGGCGCCATTGGCCGCGGCGGGCTTTGCCGGACGCACCACAAAGACGAAGTCACCGTAGAGGCTGGAGGTCAGCGCAGTCTGCGGCACCGTCAGCACGTTGTTTTCCTCGGGCAGTTCGACGCGCACCTGCACGAATTGGCCAGGGGTCAGCTTGCCTTCGGGGTTGGCGACCTCGGCCCTGACCGTCACCAGCCGGCTGGCCGGGTCGATTTTGGGGTCGATGCCCCGAATAGTGCCGGTGAAAGGCAACTCGCCGTCACCAACGCCCAGCCGCACCGTCTGGCCGATCTTCAGCAGCCGAAGCTGCTGTTCGGGAACCGAGAAATCGGCCCGCATCGTCTCCAGATCCTGCAGGGTCGCTACGGAAGTGCCGGGTGAGAGATACTGGCCGAGATCGATCCTGGGGATACCCACGGTGCCGCTGAAGGGCGCGGTCAGCAGCTTCTGCTCGAGCACCGCCTGCAGCCTGTTGACCCGCGAAGCGGAAGCCAATGCGGCTGCCCGCGCCGTATCGAGCGTCGAATCCGAGCCGACACCGCGTTTCTGCAATTCAAGGGCGCGTGTCAACGCCGTCTGGTCGAGTGCAGCTTGCGCCTTCGTCGCCTCGAGATCGGCGCGCTCGGCGGCATCGTCAAGCTGAAGGAGACCCGCGTTGGCTTCAACCTTCTGATTGGCGTGAAACAGGATGTCCTTGACGATGCCGGCGGTTTCGACGGTCAGGTCGACGCCGCGGACCGCGCTGACAGTGCCGATCGCCTCGACGCCCGGCGTCCATTCCGTCGGCTTGACGATTGTCGTCGACACGGTCGCGGCCGGCGGCTTCATGGTGGCGAAGAATTGCTGCATTGCATTGTCGCGGAACAAGTTGAAGCCGACGATGCCGCCGCAGACCAGCACGAGCAGAATGAAGGCAATGATGAAACGCTTGATCACGAACAGTCCCCTTGGCCATGGCCCGGCACAACAGTCGGATGACCCAAACACATACCTGTGGCTGGTCCCGATATCAAATGACGGCGACCTTACTGTACCGTCTGGACGGTCTTGTCAATTCCGCGTAGGCTAATGTATGGGGAGCGATTGATGAAAGCCCGCAGAGCAAATTCGCGTGATAAAATTCTCGCCGCCGCCGCCGATGTGGCACGCGAGACAGGGCCGGGCAGCCTGTCGCTGGACGCCGTCGCCAGCCGAGCCGGCGTGTCGAAAGGCGGCTTGCTGTACAATTTCCCGACCAAGGCGAAGCTGATGCAGGCGCTGGTTGAGGATTACCTGCGCGCCTTCGAGCAGGCGCTGGACGCCGCCCGCACTGCCGGCGTCAGCGGCGAGAGCCCGCTTGCGACCTACATCAAGCTTTCGGCCGAACATGCCGCGGAATCGAAACCGTCAGCTTCCTGGATATTTTCGGCGATCGCCGAGGATCCCGATTTCCTGACGCCGATAAAAGCGTTCAGGCGGCAGGTTTTCGAACGGCTCAAGGGAGAGACGCCGGACCTCAAGGCGCTGCTGGTCTGCTACCTCGCCATCGAAGGACTTCGCAGCATGAATCTCTTCGACTCGGACGTCCTCTCACAGGACGAACGTCGGTTGCTGGTATCGTCCTTGCTGGAGATTGCGGGATAGATTGCCGCGCAGCGCTGCAGGATATACCTATTGTGACAGGTGGGATCATATGGTTGAGCTGGTCTGGCGAGGGTGAAGGAACTTTTGTCCGCCTCGCGATTTTGGATGTGTGGTGAGAAGCCGAACCGTCAGAAGGGATTGCCGATGACAACAAAACGCTTTGCGATCCGCGCTCTCGTCTTCGCAATGGGCTGCAGCATGTCTGCCTCGGCCTTCGCTGGAAATCGCGACCAACGGACTGAGCCCGAGCGCTACGTTCCCGCCGAAGGCAACATCATCGAGATTCTGTTCGGCGGCCCGCGCTACTATGACCGGCAGTTGTTCACGACAGCCGCAGGAGCCTGCTCCTATGACAGGGTCGGGCCCGATGCGAACGCGTTGAACAAGATCAACGATCACTATTGCGGGAAGTAGGCAGCCTTCAGCGCCTGACAGTCTTCTTCATCTGCTCGATGATCTCTGCCATCAGCGCCAGGTCGCGGCGGGAGTCCGCTAGGTCGGTCAGCGGCTTCGTCCCGTCGGTGATGTGGCGGTGGAAGGTTTCCAGTTCGTTGGAGAAGGCGTCGCCATACAGCGGCCCGAATGTCCGCGTCACTGGGCCGGCTGCTCCGGCTTCCGTCACTTCGAGCCACGTCGGTAGGCTGCGGATGTAGGGCGTGTCGTAAATGATGCGGACCCGTTTGGTGTTCGAGCGCACCTCGATCATGGCATCGAATAGGCCGAGATCGTCAACGACCGCATCGTAGCAGCAGGCGAAGTGGCCGTAGTCGAAGGTCACGCTGGTGTTGGCGCCGCCATTGGTGCGGTGCGCCGCCAGCACACGGGCTGGTTCGCCGAGCAGCCCGCGCATCGCCGAAATATGGTGCGAGCTCAGCGCCGTCAGGCCGCGATAGGCGCGTACGAGATCGGCGGGCGCATCGCTGCCCACCACTTCGCGAATCAGCGCCTCGCGCTCCCCGGCGCCGCGTGCCAAATGGGCCGGATCGATGTCGGTGGGATAGAGGACGTTCTGGCTCTTCTTCAGGAAATGCCGGCCCTCGGAGATCAGGTCGAAGATGCGGACATGGGTGATGTCGGCGAAGTCAGGCAGTTCCTCTATCGCTGCCAGATAGGCCGGAGCGTAGCGGCGCATGTAGCCGACGAAGATCGTTTTGGCGTAGTTTGGCGTCAGCGCCAGAAGCTCGTCGATCTCGCGCACCGTCAGGCAGGCGGGCTTTTCCAAGAGGACATGCTTGTTCGCCTGGACGGCGGCATGGACGAAACGGCTGTGGGTCTCGTCTGACGAGAGGATGAAAACCGCGTCGATATCCGGCGAATCGATTAGCGCCTCTGCCGTTTCGAAGGCTTTGGCGGTCGGGTATTCGGATGTGCACAGCGCCATTAGGCTCGGCGACACATCATAGATGCCTGATACCAGCCAGCTGTCGCGCTGATCGCTCAGCACCGGCAGATGGATCGATTGCGCGACCTCTCCAAGACCCACTAGCCCGACACGGATCACCGCCACGGCACACTCCCTTTGCAAACCAATTGTTTCAGCCAACAGCTCGTTATAGCTACAGGTGCGGCTCGACCCGGCCGTCCGTCATGCAGCGCCGGTGACGAGCGCGACGAGTTCGTTGCCGGTGGTCTCGGATGAACGGACGGTCGCCACCATCCGTCCCGCTCGCATCACCCAGATCTGGTCGGACAGGCGCCGCACCTGATCGAAATTATGGCTGACCAGGATGACGCTGACGGCCTGTTCGCGCAGCCGCCGGATCAGGGCTTCGACATTGGCCGTCTCCTGCACGCCGAGCGCTGCGGTTGGCTCGTCCATCACCACCAGCTTGGCGCCGGAACCTGCGGCGCGGCAGATCGAGATCGCCTGTCGCTGTCCGCCCGACAGGCGCCGCACGCGCTGGCTGACCGAAGGCATGTTGATCGACAGGCGCGACAGCATGGCGCGCGCCTGCTGCTTCATCGCCTTGCGGTCGAGCAGGGCGAGCGGGCCGATCCGGCGCACGATCTCACGGTTGAGGAACAGGTTCTGAGCGACTGTCAATTCGTCGATCAGCGCGAGGTTCTGGTGCACCGTCTCGATGCCGGCCTTGCGCGCCTCGTCGGGATTGGCGAAGGGGTGCAGCCGGCCGTCGAAGAAAATGTCTCCAGCGTCCGGCACATGCACGCCGACCAGGCAGCGTATCAGCGTCGACTTGCCGGCGCCATTGTCGCCGATCACCGCGGTGACCTCGCCACGGCGGGCCTGGAAGGCGACATCGGTGAAGGCGCGGATGCCGCCGAAATGCTTGCTCAGTCCTTCGCAGGCGAGGATCGCGTCGGCCGACGGGGAGTGATTGACGGCGCTCATTTCTGATACCGCATGATCAGTGCCGCCAGCACCACGATGGCGCCAACGGCCAAGGGCTGGTAGAAGGCCGAAACGCTGAGCAGCGTCAGCCCGTTGACGAGAGCGGTGAGCATCAGCGCTCCGATCGCCGGGCCGAGAATGCTGGCGCGTCCACCAAACAGGCTGACGCCTCCCAAGACGACTGCCGCCACCGAATTGAGCAGAAGGCTGGTATTGATCTGCGGTTCGGCCGAGCCGATGCGCGCGACCAGAAGCAGTGCGGCGATGCCGGCGCAGAAGCCTGAAATCGTATAGGCGGCGATCTTGACCCGGTTGGTGCGGATGCCGAGCGCGCTGGCGCTTTCGACCTGGCCGCCGGTCGCCAGCAGATGCACGCCGAAGCGGGTGTGGTAGAGCGCGATATGCGCCACCAGAACGGCTGATATCGCCACCCAGACGGGATAGCCGAACGGTCCAAAGGAGCCCGAGGCCAGCCGCAGCAGGAAAGTCGAGCCGACCATTATCGGCTCGCCGCCCGACAAGATCAGGCCGAGCCCGGTGACGCCCGAAAGCGTGCCGAGCGTTACCACGAAGTCGGGTATTCGCCCGGCTGTGATGAGCGCGCCGTTAAGGAAACCGACCGCGCTGGTGGCAGCTACGGCGAGCACGCAGGCGAGAAAGATGCCATAGCCCGCGGCATCGACGAGGCCGAGGATGATGGCGCCCAGCATGACGGCTGCCGCCAAGGAGAGATCGATGCCGGCGGTCGCGACGACGAAGGTCTGTCCGATCGACAGCACGACCAGGATCGCCGCGGCCAGCAGCAGGGCCTGCAAATTGGCGATGCTGAGAAAGACCGGCTGACTAATGCCGAAGACGATGACGAGGCCGACAAGGCCGACGACCGATGCCCAGTCGGCCCAGAAGGAAGGATCCAGGAGGAGAGCCGACAGGGAGGGGCGGCTCTCCTCCGCCGCGCCCGCGGTATGCACGGGCGCGTTTTGTTCAGGAATGGTCACTTCAACATCTCGCGGAAGGGATCGGGATAGTCGCCGCCCGGACGCGGGAAGTTCTTCAGCGAGGCTTCGGCATTGTCCTTGTTGATCAATAGAACCGGCGCCGGCACGTTGGCGGGCAGTTCCTTGCCCATGGCCGCTGCCTTGCAGGCTTCCACGCCCATGGCACCGACGACATAGGGATATTGCGCGACGGTCGCGGCGAGTTCGCCGGCCGCCACCGATTTCAACGCGTCGACGATGCCGTCGAGGCCGATCACCTTGACGTCCTTGCCCGAGGTCTGGACGGCGCGCTGAACGCCGAGCGCCATGATGTCGTTGGCGGCGAAGAAGCCGGCGAGATCGGGATGCGCGGCCAGGATGTCGGTGGCCGCGGTGAGCGCCTTCTCGCGATCCCAGTCGGCACTGACCATCACCACGACTTCGAGCTTGCCTTCGACAGCCTGCTTGAAGCCCTTGATGCGGGCGTTGCTGCCGACATCGCCGACAATGCCGGCCACCAGCGCGACCTTGGAGCCTGCAGGAACCAGCTTCAGCATCTCTTCGCCTGCCAGCACGCCGGCGGCAACGTTGTCTGTGCCGATATAGGTTGAGATGGTGAAGCCCGCGGCCTTGGCCTGCTCGGCGTCGATGGTGCTGTCGATGTTTACGATCGGCTTGTTCTTCTGGGCGACAGGCACAAGTGCCTGGACGAGGTTGCTGACGCTGATCGGATTGACCAGATAGCAATCGAAATCCTGCATGGCCATGGCGGTCAACCGATCGGCCTGGCCGGTAGCGTCGCCCATATTGGCGGCTGCCTGGATAGTGACGGCAACGCCGTCGGCCTTGGCCTGCCCTTCGATGCCTTGGTGCATGTACTGGAAGAAGGGATTGTCGAGACCCTTGACGATTGCCGCGACGCGGGCCGCGTCCTCGGCATGGACCGGCACTGAAATCACGATTGCAAACAGGCCTGCGCCAAGCGTCAGGCAATTGAACATACGCATGCTTTTCCTCCTCCTAATTTGTTGGTGGTGTCGCAATTGACCCGTTGTTCTGCGAACTAATGCCTGTGCCGGCGAAGGCCTGCCCGGCGCTTGCGATGATAGGCTGCCGACCGACCGGCGATCGCCGCACGGCGGTTTCCGAGCGCCCGGTAATGGCCATTTTCGTGTCAGGCATTTCTCCTCCCGGAGCGCTGACCGATGCCTTGTCAGCATTTCCGCATGTTTTAGAAAAAATTAACATGCGTCAAGATTTAAAATGGTATGCAGAGGTTTTTGATGTGCTGCGGTGCAGCAGAAATTGACACTGCGGGGGCGAAGCAGCTTGATGCCGGCGTCGTCAGTTGTGTGGCTTCAGCCTATGAGTCCACCGCGAACGCCGAATGCAGCGGCACCAGCGCTGGGCCATCGGTGACCGGCGCCGCGCAGCTTGGCTCAGCGATGGCTTGCCTCCCTGCCGGCGGCACGTTCGGTCGGACCGTCTTTGCTATTCTTGTCCTGTGCCATCGCCAATGGCGCGCCCGGTTCGCCTTCCCACAGAATCAGGCTGGCCGCGCCGACCAGTCCTGCGCGGTCGCCGAGCTGTGCCGGCACGATTGGCACATCCCGGTAGGCCGGCATCGCCCGCTGCTCGACGGTTGCCCTGATGGTCGGAGCCAACAGGTCGAAGCCGTTGGCGAGGCCGCCGCCCATGACGATCAGGCCCGGCGAATAGAGGTGAAGCAGGTTGGTGAAGCCGATGCCGAGCCACTTGGCTTCCACTTCGATCAACTCGAGCGCGCTGATATCGCCGGCACGCGCGGCTTCGACGACGTGCCTGGCCGAAACGTCGCCACCGCCCGAAAGGCGCCTGAGCAGGGAGCCGTCGCCCGGCGCTGTCAGCGCCGTGGCACGCCGCCCGAGCGCGGTTCCGGAGGCGACCGCCTCGAAACAGCCGACGGCGCCGCAGAAGCAGCGGTCGCCCTCGCCGGTGATGGTCATGTGGCCGATCTCGGCGGCAAGCCCGCGCCGGCCGTGATAGATGTGGCCGTCGGCAACGACGCCGCCACCAATCCCGGTCGATACGGTGACGAACACCAGGGATCCGGTACCTTGCCCGGCGCCGAAGCGCCATTCGCCCAGCGCGGCCGCGTTGGCGTCGTTTTCCAGACGCACCGGCAGGCCGAAATGCTTGGCGAGAATGTCGATCAACGGCACGTCGTGCCAGCCGGCCAGCGTCGGCGGGGCAATCACGATCCCGGCCTTGGGATCGAGCGGTCCCGGCGCGCCGATGCCGATGCCGACGACATCCGCTTGTGGCCGCTGTGCCAGAAGATCCCCGGCCAGTGCGATGATCTGGCCGATCACCGCATCCGATCCCGCGATCGCCATCGTCGGCGCCGAAACCTGCGTGACGACGCGGCCGCCGCTCTCGACCAGCGCACCGCGCAGCTCCGTTCCGCCGAGATCGAAGGCGAGGGCCAGTCTTGTCATCAGGCGGCGACCTTCAGCCCATGCAGCCAGGCCATGCGCTGCGCAAGGTCGGGGTCGCCGAACGCCAGCGATCCGAGCACCACCGTCTCGGCGCCAACGAAGCGCAGGCGGGGCACCGTCTCGTGGCGGATGCCGCCGTCGGCAGCCAGGATGATGTCGGTTTCGCGACCGGCTTTTCTCATCAGTGCGCGCGCTTCGATCAAACGTGGGCAGGCCTGCTCGGAAAGGCTCTGGCCCTTGACGCCGATGGATGTGCCGAGAAGCGTCACAAACGCCACTTGCGACAGGAAAGGCGTGACCGCGGCCACCGGCGTTTCCAGCCTGAGCACCACGCCGGCCTCGGCGCCGAGCGCATGCGCCAGCCGCACGGCGCGCAGGCCGGCTTCGCCGTTTTCGGCGTGGACACTGACCAGATCGGCGCCGGCCTCGATGAACTGACGCGTCTGCTCCTCGACGATCTCGGCTTCGACCATCAGGTGCACATGGATAGGCCTTGCCGTTAGCCTGGCGATCCGCGCTACCAGGTCCGGGAAGAACAGGAAGCCGGGAGTGAAGCGGGCGTCCGCGACATCGATGTGGTGGAGGTCGACATGAGGTTCTATGCGCTTCAGGTCGCGTTCCATATTGGCAAGGTCGGCCGACCACAGCGAAAACTCGCCAAGCAGCCGGTTGCGCGGCAGGGCGGCGACGGCAGCGGGGCCGGACAGGGATTTGGTCGTCATGACGGAACGAGGCTCCGGAAGTTCGAGTAGGTCTGAAGGAAGGTCGTGATCTCGGCCTGCAGCTCGGCGAAATGCCTGACGCTGTCGAGCGCCTTGGGATGGATTTCGGCAAAGGTCGCGCCGGGAATGGCTGCGGCGAGCGTATGGGCCGTCGAGAGCGGATGCACCGCATCCATGGCATTGCCGATGACCAGCGTCGGAATGCCAAGCACCGCGGCGTCACGCGCCGAAACGCCCGGGCCGTCGGCGGCAATGTCGGCGAGGACCTGCGCGAATGGCGCGGCGTCCGGCCGGTCGAAATAGCCGGACAGCGAGGCAAGGTTGTCGGGTGCTTCACGCTGCAGGCGCGCCGCGGTTTCCGATTGCGCGAAAATCGCCCTCGCCTTGTCGGGGCCGCGGTCCTGGATAAGCCTGGCAACCTCGGCGATCGGCCGCAGGTTCACCGGCGCGCTGTCGAAAATCCAGGCCGGCCGCACCAGGAGAAGACCTGCGACGCGGTGCGGATGACGGCAGGCCAGGCGCATGGCGATCGCGGCGCCCATGGAAATGCCGCCGGCGACGAAACGATCGAGACCGGCCTGATCGGCGGCGGCAACAACATCGTCCGCGAACATACTCAGGGAGAACGGCCGGCGGCTGCCCAGTCCGGAGGCGCCGTGCCCGCGACATTCCAGCGTGATGCGCCGCAACCCCGGCCCGGAAGGGAAAGCCTGGGCGACCTGCGCCTCGCCACCGCCCAGCCCGTGCTGAAAGACGACCGCAAGCCCGTCGCCATGGTCGAAGACTTGAAGCGTGGCGTCATCGCGAAGCAGCGTGGCCAGGCGCGCCATCACACCAGCCCCTTGAGGAAGCGGGCAACGCTGGGTGCCTCTTCGGCCGAGAGGCCATGCGTGACCAGCGGCCCGTCAAAGCCCGATGCTTTCAGCCTGGCGACGAAATCCGCAAAGTCGACGACACCCCGACCGGCGGTGGCAAAGCGGCCGTCGGCAAAGCGGTCCTTGGCGTGGGCCATGGCGACGTGGCCCGCTGCGCGTTCGACGGCGGCGGCGACGATGGCGCGTGCTTCGGCCGGGCTCGCCTGCTCGAACAGGTTGGCTGGATCGAGCACGATACGCAGCCGTGTCGAGCCCATCTCGGCGATCAGGCGCATCGCGTCCGACGCCGAGGTGACGATGTTGGCCTGTTCGGGTTCGATGCCGAGATCAACGCCGTGACGCTCGGCGAGTTGAAGCGCCTTTTCCATCTCGCCCGCCATGTCGTCCCATGCCGAGGGCTCGGTATTGTCGGGATGATATGCCCACTGATCGTCCGCGTTGCGCGTTCCCGTGCACAAGGTGACCAGCGGAACGGAAAGCTCTGCCGCGGTCTTGATGACCACGCCAAGCCGGCGCAGGCCGTCGTCGCGCACAGTCCTGTCGGGATGGGCCATGTTGTAGGTGCCCGAGAGCGCTGCCAGGGCGACACCGCAAGCCTTCGACGCGGCCGCGATGGCCTCAAGGGCGTCTTTTTGCACCGCATCCGGCATCGACGGCAGCCCGGCGCAGGCAAGGTTGAACTGGGTGACGGCAAATCCCGCGTCGCGGACCGCTGCCAGCACGCCAGCCGGCTCGCTGCCCGGAAAGGTCTTGGCGAACACCCCGATCTGCATCAGACCGCTCCCGTTGCGGAAGCGATCTCGACGCGATCGCCGGTTTCGACCGAACGGGCGATCGCCACCATGGCGCGGATCGAGGCAAGGCCGTCCTCGACGTTGGCGCCGCGCATCGGTTTGCCGTCAAGGATTGTCTCGGCGAGGCCTTCGAGCTGGCGCCTGAAGAAATGCCCGTCGGCGCCAAGCGGCCTTCGCGACGTTGCATCCTTCTCGTGAAAGATATCGACCTCACTCGCCCGGAAATACCAGGGATTAAAGGTCTTCGCGATCACCGAGCCGTTTTCGCCATAGAGCTGAAAACCCTCGTGCCAGTCCATTCGGACAGCCACGGTGAGGTCAAGATGGCCGAGCGCGCCATTGCTGAATTCGGTTTCGACGAACCAGCAATAGGCGCCGAAACGTTGGTTGAGGCGGGCGCGCACGGCAACGATCTCGCCGCACAGGAAGCGCGCGGTGTCGACGAGGTGCGAGCCGTGCGCGAGCATGAAATACTGCCTGAGATCGGCCTTCGGATTGCCGCCCGGCTTGCGCGCCAGCTTGCTGGTGACCGGCAGCGGCTGGACCGCGTCGGTGTTGGTGTAGCGGTGAGTGGAATCGCAATACCAGGCTTTTAGCGCCAGGATCTCGCCGATCTCGTCGCGGACGAAATCGCGCGCCGCTTCCAGTGCCGGGTCGAAGCGCTTCATATGGCCGACCTGCAGCACCTTGCCGGAGCGCCGGACCGCATCGGCGAGCATCTCGCCTTCCTCGACCGAGACGCCGATCGGCTTTTCACACAGCACGTGCTTGCCGGCCTCGAGCGCCTTGATCGACATCGGCACGTGATAGGCGTCGGAGGTCGCGACGATCACCGCTTCCAGTTGCGGGTCGGCCAGCATCTCATCGTAATCGCCATAGATTCTTTCGGGTTCATAGGTCGCGCCCATGCGCGCCAGGAGATCGGGGGCGGCATCGCAGATGGCATAGAGATCGGCATTCCCGGCCTTCACGCAGGATTCGAGATGGGCGAATTGGGCGATCGGCCCGCAGCCGAGCACGCCGACACGAAGGCGACGGTCTTGCTTCCGGATCATGGTCTCTTCCTCACGCGACGTAGCCGTGCATGGTCTGGCGGTTGGTCTTGACCGCGGCGGCCGGATCGGCGGCGGCGGTCTCGGATTCCTCTTCCAGCACCAGCCAGCCGTTGAAATGTGGCGCCGCACTGGCGACGTCTATCACCGCTTGGGTATCGCAAACGCCCTTGCCGAGCATGGCCCAGGTGCCGCCGGCATCGACGTCTTTCAGATGCACGTAGCGGATGCGGTCGCGGTAGGTGGTGAGCGTGTCGATCATGTCTTCATGGCCGCGCAATATGTGGCCGGTGTCGGGCACCCAGCCGACGAGCGACGGATCGATCAGTGCGAAGATCCGGTCGTAGTCGGCACGGTCGAAGAGCAGCGTGTTGTGGTGGGAGCTGGGATGGACGGCGATTTCGACGCCGGCCTTGCGCCCGAGTTCGCCGGCCTTGTTGTAGAACTCCGCGGCAATAGGGAACCTGTCGTCGCGCGGGCCGTCGGACACGACGGTGGCCGAGCCCATCGAAACCAGCGCGCCTGGAAAGGCAGCGGCAAAATCGATCCAGCGTTTCGCGGTCTCGAGGTCGGCGCCGATGCTCTCCTTCAGCGTGAAGCCGCTCTTCGAGCCGAAGGCGAAAGAAACAAGGGTGAGGCCGGCCGATCTCAGCGCCGTGGCGAATTCCGCCGGCCTGTCGGCATAGCGGCCGATCATCGTGTCGGTGATCTCGATGCCGGCATAGCCGGCATCGGCGATCGCCTTAAGCAGATCGTCGGGACCGCCGGCAAAACGCTCTCCAAGCATTTCCCAGGTAAAGGTCTGGCAGCCGACTTTCAGGTCTTTCACAGTCATCCTTTCATTCCTTGATTTCACCTGCATAGGCCCTTCGATGATATGGCGCTGGAAGAACAGCACGAGCACGATCAGCGGCGCTGTGACGACGCCCGAGGCCGCGGTGATATCGCCTGCCAGCAGAGAAGGTCCAATCCATCGATTTCGACGCGCGGCCTACCCCATCGGTTCTCCGTGGGAGGGACATCCTACTTGACCGAGCCCGCGGTCATGCCGGCGAGGAAGAACCTCTGGGCAACGAGGTAGATGATCAAGAGCGGTAGCGAACCGAGCACGCTCATCGCCATCATCTGGTTCCATTCGAAGGCGTGCTGCCCCATCAACAGCTGGATGCCGATGGGGACGGTGCGCATGGACGTTGACTTCGTCAGCGTCAACGCAAAGAGAAATTCGTTCCAGCACAACAGGAAGGTGTAGACCGACGTCGCCACGATACCAGGCAGTGAAATCGGGACGATCACCCGCCAGAGTGCGGTCCAGCTGGTGCCGCCGTCGACAGCCACCGCTTCATCGAGATCGCGGGGCAAGGTGTTCAGATATCCCGTCATCAGCAGGATCGCGTAGGGCAGCGTAAACACCAGGTAAGTCAGGATCAGTGCGACGTAGGTGTCGAAGATGCCATACGAGACGACAAGCCCGAAGAAGGGGATCAAAAGCGTGATCGGCGGGATCGTCTGCGTGCTGATGATGAGTGTGTTGAGGCTGCCCTTGCCGCGGAAATTGAAACGGCTGAACCCGTAGGCGGCCAGCAAGGCGATCAGCACCGTCAGCACGGTCACCGCTCCGGCCACGAAGTAGCTGTTGAAGAAGAAGCGCAGCTTTACCGGGTCGCCAAGGATGGCCGCATACGCTTCCAGCGTGAAGGCCTTCGGCAGGACGGTTGGTGGCAGGGCAAAGATTTCGGTATTCGACTTGAACGAGCTGCTCAGCATCCAGTAGATCGGGAAGGCCGCGAAAAAGAGCCCTGCGGCAAGCGCGACATGGAGCGCGACGGTGATCAGCCTGTCTTTCGGTGTGTGCCTTTTCCTCATGGTGACTACCGAGCCTTTTGATAGCGGATGTAGAGCAGCGTCAGGCCGAGCGAGATCAGCAGGATGACCACGGCGCTCGCCGACGCCTGCGACAGGTTGTAACTCGAAAACGCCAGCTTATACGTGTAGGTGCTGAGGACCTCGGTCGAGTAGATCGGACCGCCGCCCGTCGTTATCCAGATCAATGGAAAGACCTGCATGGTCCAGATGAAGTCGAGCAGCGAGATGCTGATGATGATCGGCATCAACTGCGGGATGGTGATGAAGATCAGCTTCTGGTAGGCCTTCGCCCCGTCGATATCGGCGGCCTCGTAGAAATCCCTGGGAATGCCCTGCAAGCCTGCGAGCAGGCTGACCATGAAAAGCGGGTAGCCCGCCCAGATATTGGCGAAGGTGACGGCGTGCAGCGCGGTCGCGGGCGAGGAAAACCACTCGACCTTGGAACCGATGATGCCCATCTGCATGAGAACGCTGTTCACGACACCGTTCGGCTCGAGCAGGAGGCGCCAGATCACGGCGATAATCACCGCGGTGAACAGCCATGGCAGTATGTAGAGCACGCGCAGAATATTGCGCAGCGTCGGATTGATGCGGTCGCTGTTCAGCATGAGTGCGAAGACCATGCCGATGGTCATGTGGAAGACGACACTCATGCATGTGAAGTAGAGCGTGTGCCACAGCGAAGCCCAGAACACCGGATCGGCAAAGATCGCCTGGTAGTGTTTCAGTCCGGCAAAGGTCGGGTCGCGACGCAGCACCGCGCTGTTCTGGAACGAATAGCCAATCACCGTCACCATCGGCAGCAGCATCAGGAGGCCGATTATGAGGAGCGAGGGTGACAGATAGAGATAGGGTGCGACCGCTCGTTTCAGTCTATGGTGGGAGCGCTTCTGCCGAGTCATGTGCCACCCTTGGGATACGCCTTCAAGAGGAAGGTGCGCTTCGGAAACAGGTCCATCTCAATTGCCGATCCGTTGTTGACGGGTGGCCTGCCCGAAGTCAGGCCACCCGGTGGAAGATAGCAAACGGGGAACAGGCCGTTCAGAATTTCGCCATCCAGCCCTTTTGAGCGTTTGCTGCGGCTTGTTCCGGAGACTGCTCGCCGGCGAGCATCTTCTGGGCTTCCACGTCGAACTTGGTCATCAAGTCTTCAGCCACCGGCAGACCGGTGAACTCGTTGGCGAGATAGCCGGTCTTGTAGATTTCGAAAGCCTTGGCGAAAGCCTTGTCCGAGGTCACGAAATCGGGCTTGGCGTTGACGTTGCCCGGGAAGGCGTTTGCAAGCGACACGAGCTTGGCGTTCACCTTTTCACTCATCAGATATTGGACGAGCTTCCAGGCTTCCTCCTGATGTTTCGAGGCCGCAGAGATGCCGATGCCCCAAGAGGCGTAGGGAAGGCCGCGCTTGCCGTTGTAGTTCTCCACGACCGGGACCGGGATGAGGTCGAAGTTCAGCTTGGGATTGCGTTCGCGGATGAGGTTCACATGCGCAAGCGAGTCGATCATCATCCCGACCCGGTCGTTGACGAATTCCTCGACCTTTTCCTGTTCGGTCTTGGTGGCAATGCCGGGCGAGATGACGCCGGCGTCGTTCAGCGATTTGACGAAGGTGAGCATATCGACGACCGGCTTGCCCTCGAGAGCCGGCTTGCCGTCAGCCATCATCGATTGACCCGAGGCCCAGACCCACGACATCAGGTCGTTCTGGACACCGGACGGCGTTTGCAGCGACAAGGGAAGCACCCAGCCATACTGGTTCTTGTCGGCATGGGTCATCTTCTTGGCGGCTTCGAGAAACTCCGCGCGGGTCGACGGCAGCTTGGTCACGCCGGCCTGGGCGGCGAGGTCCATGTTGACGAAGACCGGATAGACGAACGAAGCCACGGGAAACATCACCGCCTTGCCGTCCACCTTGATGATATCCGCGACCTGGGTCTTGTCGAACCCGCTCGCATCCATCATCGGGTTCATGTCGGCCAGCGCATTCTGCGCGTTCAGATTGTTCACCCAGGCGCCGTCGAGACCGACGACGTCGCTAAGCGTTCCAGTTGCAGCACCAACCGAGATCTGGTCTCGCGTGGTCGCATAGGGGCCGCTGACCAGCGTCACCTTGATTCCGGGGTTTGCAGCCTCGAAGTCATTCATGATTGCCCTGAGCGAGCCGGCCGGCAATTCGGGCTCCCACCATTGGGTGAATTCCAGCGTCGTGTCCGCCATGGCGCCGGTTGCGCCAAGTAACCATGCGGCCGCGGCTATTTTCAGCATCGCGGGTTGTATCCGAAACATCATTTTCTCCTCCTTCTTTAAGATCGACCGCACAATGCGGACGATCGTCTGCTTTATTCAGAAGCCTTCTTGCGAGTATCTTTCGCAGGCGCCTCGCTCCCGCCTGCGGTCTGCCTCAGATCGCCAGATGCGTCTCGGGATCGAAGAAATGGAACTTGGCATCATCCACGGCCAACCGGATTTCCGAGCCGGAGTGGACGGCGCTGACCGGCTCGAATCTCGCCACCGCGTTCGATGCCAGGCCAAAATCGTCCACCGCGTCCGGGTCGCCGGAGTCCACCCGGACCGCGTCGATGTTCAGGTGGACGATATGTTCAGAGCCGAGTTCTTCGATCGAAGTCACCTTTGCGGGTATCGTCTGATACTTGCGGCCGGATTCGAGGCTGCTGTCATAAAGATCCTCCGGTCGGATCCCGAACACGATCTTGCGCCCCGCATACGACCGCAAGCCCGGCCTGCGCACGAAGGCTGCATCCTGCAGCCGGATGGCGAAGCTGCCGGACATCAGTTCGTCGCCCATCAGGGTCGCCTCGAAAAGGTTCATCGAAGGAGAGCCGATGAAGCCGGCAACGAAGGCGTTCACCGGCGATTCATAGAGCCTCTTGGGTGTGTCGACCTGCTGCAGCACGCCGCCTTTCAACACCGCGACCCTGTCCCCCATCGTCATCGCTTCGATTTGGTCGTGGGTCACGTATATGGTCGTTACGCCGAGCTGCTTTTGCAGGCTGGTGATTTCGGCGCGCATTTGAACACGCAGTTTCGCATCCAGGTTGGAAAGGGGTTCGTCCATGAGAAAGGCGGCCGGCTCGCGCACCATGGCTCGGCCCATGGCAACCCGTTGACGCTGTCCGCCTGAAAGGTTCGCGGGTTTGCTGTCCAGCAAAGACGTCAGCTGAAGGGTTTTGGCGATCTCGTCCACGCGCTTCTTGCGCTCGGCCTTCGGCTTGCCTGCCAGCCGCATCGAAAAGGCGATGTTTTCGGACACGGTCATATGCGGGTAGAGCGCGTAGCTCTGGAAGACCATCGCGATGTCGCGGTCCTTGGGCGGCATGTCGACGACGTCGACTCCGCCGATCCGAAGGCTGCCGCTGGTGATGTCCTCCAATCCCGCGATCATTCGCAACGCGGTGGATTTGCCGCAGCCGGATGGCCCGACGAGAATCAGGAACTCGCCGTCCTCGACCGATAGGTTCAATTGGTCGATTGCGCGAAAATTGTTCCCGTAGGTTTTGCAGATATTCTCAAGAATGACTTCTGCCATCTTCCTCCCTCCACAAGTATAAGTCACCGATTCTTATAATTATCCTCGACTTATGTTGACCTGCGAAATATTTCCTCAGATAGTTTCAGCCTATGTTACAGTATCGGCATGAGAATTTTTGAGTTCGACTGCTGACGGCGCGTTCGTCGATGCCAGGAGTTCCGTGACCTGGTCGTCGGTCGGAAGCGCCTCGCGCCCGCCACGCCCCGTTATCGAAAGGGCAGCCGCCGCGGCCGCGAATGCCACCCGGCCTGCGGTGTCGGCTCCACGCGTCAACGCATGGGCGTAGGCGCCATGAAAGCAGTCACCCGCGCCGGTCGAGTCGACGACCACGACCCGGTGCGGGGGCAGGTGCCAGAGACCTGTCTCTTCACGCCCGCGATAGTACACGCCTCTGCCACCATCGGTCAGAACCACGGCAGACCGCGACGGCAACCACAATGCATCGAGCATCTCGGAGGGCGATCGGCACCCCGTGGCAGTCCGCGCAAAGCCGAGCGGAAGAATGAGATGGTCGCAGAGCGCGATCAGCCGCTCCGTGGCTGGGCCGCTGCTCCATTCGATATCGCCGAGGATCGCAAGGCCGAGATCGCGAGCCCGAGCCACGACATCCAGCGACCGGATCGCGTAGCTATCGACGATCAGAACGGTCGCGCGGCTGAGGATATCGTCCGGAAAGTCCGGAGCGGTGCCCAGCATCGCATCGTCGTCATACGCGATGAACCGTTCCCCATCCGAGCCGACGGTGATCCGCGAGCGCACCGGGCGCGCGTCGGGATGGCGCGGCGCGAATGCGGTTTCAACACCGCTCGCAACGAGATCGCGCAGCACGGCGTCGTCCGCGGCACTGCCCAGCCATCCGGCGAACCCGGCGGTTCCGCCGAGTCGCACGACGGCGGCCAGCGCCGTCGCAACATTTCCCCCGAAAGCGCGGGCACTTTGCAGAACCTTCCCCTTGCCCGCCGACAACGGCTGATCGACGTAGACGATGTCGTCGATCGCAATAGCGCCGAAGCCGAGGATCGCGGGGACGGTGGGCATCGTTCAGGCACCCGCCTTCGCCAGGGCGTCTTGCGCCGAAAGGCCGTCATGGATGACGCCCCGAAAGGCAAGCGCTGCCTTCTCCGGATCGCCATGCCCCCAGAGATTGCGGCCTACCACGGCGCCGCGTGCGCCGGCACGGATGGCGTCCGCCGTCTGCTGAAGCGCGCCGAGCAGCGTATCGGTCTTTGGACCGCCCGCGATCACAACCGGCACCGGGCAGGTCCGGACGGTCTCTCGGAACGACTCGAAATCGCCCGTGTAGCCGATCTTGATCACGTCGACGCCGGACTCGTAGCCGATGCGCGCCGCATAGGCGATCTCGTCGGGGGTGAAGACGATTTTTGCTCCGTCGGTGAAATCGCGAGGGTAGATATGCGCCACCACAGGCATGCCATAGCGGGCCGCTGCATTTACCGAATCGGTCAGCCAGCGTATGTATTTGCCCTCGGTCGCGCCGCGTACCGGAATGGCCACGGCCAACGCATCGGCCCCCGCGCGCACCGCATCCTCGGGCGTTGCGATCAACTCGCTGATGCGATCGTCCGGAGTGAAGCAGCCCGCCTGAATCACCAGGGAAGCTTTGCCCGCATATTGCGGCCACAGATGGCGCGCGGTGCCAGGCTGGATGCTGACGTAGTCGGGTTTGCCCACCATGACGCGTGCGAGCGCACCCGGCAGGTCGGCAAGGCCGCCTTTGCGCACGTCGCCATAGCCGACGAAGTGGTCGACCGCGCCGCCAAAAAGTTTCCCCGATGGATGCGAGAAGAGGCGCGCAAGACGCACCTTGGTTCCTAGGCTCATGAGTGAAAAATTCCCCAATCGTTTGATTTCAAAATCCTGGACCCAGTGTTTCCGAAAGAAACAAGAAATACAATCTTTCGAAAGCTTTCGAATTTGCATATTTTTGGTAAGCTGAGCCGAGGCCAGAGCGGTTGCTTGGCGCAGGGAAGGGCAGGGCAATGTTGTCGGAGCAGAGACGCCAATCGATCCTGGGTGAGGTGCAGCGCAGCGGACAGGTGCGCACGAAGGACCTGTCAGACGGGTTTGGCGTGTCGGAGGTCACGGTGCGTTCCGACCTCGAGATACTTGACCGCAAGGGACTACTGACCAAGACCCGTGGAGGGGCGGTGACCCGGACCACCGATTCGACTACGGCCGCGTTCGCCCGGCGGATGCAAACGAACCTCGACGCAAAGAAGCGCATCGCCCGGGCGGCGCTAGACCTGTTCGAGGACAACCAATCGGTCATCTTCGACGGCGGCTCGACATTGATGCAGGTTGCCATGCAGTTACCGCCGCTCAGCAATGTCGTGGTCGCGGCCACGGCCATGAATATCGTGCAGCATCTTATGCATCGTCCCGGGCTCGACGTTCATATGATCGGCGGCCGGGTCTATCCCGACACGGTGAGCACGCTGATCACCGATGCCGATACGGCCCTCGGCGGCTTGGTAGCGCATCAGGTCTTTGTTGGAGCGCATGCGATAGACTCGTCACTGGATGTGGTCGACGTGAACGAAGACATGGCGCGAACGAAGCGAAACCTCGTTCGCATGGCCCGGCGCGTTGTCCTCCTCGCCGATTCGAGCAAATGGGGCGTCAGCGGGACCTCCAAGGCATTTTCGCTGTCGGCCGTCGATGTGGTGATCACCGACGATGGCCTGCCCGGTCCAATACGCAGCGAGCTTGATAGGATCGGGGCCAAGGTGATCTATGCCTGAACCCGTCTCGGTCCCTGACCGCGACGGAAAGATCCAATGCGCGCATGACCCACAGGCTCGGTAGCGGCGGTCGGCCGTTTTTTCATGTCTGTCATTTTCTCCTCCTAAGGCTGGCAGCCTCCCGATCTTGCGCCAGCATTTTCGCATGTTCTATAATAATTTTACGCGCGTAATATTTAAAATGTTGTATAGGGGCTTTCGACTGTGATCCGTTGCCGGCGCAATGGCTCAGCGAGACATTGCCGCATTGGGAGGTACGATCGAAAATGCACGGAAAATCAAAGACGAAGCTCGGCATCGGTGTCATCGGCTGCGGCAACATCTCGATGACCTACCTGCGCAATGCGGCTCTGTTCGGCGGGGTCGAGCTGCGAGCCTGTGCCGACATTTCGGCCGACATCGCCGCGCTCCGCTCCAAGGAATATGGCATCCGCACGCTTGGCGTCGATGCGCTGCTGGCCGATCCCGACATCGACCTTGTCCTCAACCTGACCATTCCGGCGGCGCATTTCGACATTTCGCTTTCCGCACTTTCGGCGGGCAAACATGTCTTCACCGAAAAGCCGCTGGCGACCTCGGCTGCCGACGGCCGCCGCCTTGTCGCCGAGGCTGCGAAGCGCGGGCTGCTGCTCGGCTCGGCTCCGGATACCTTCCTTGGGGCCGCTGGACGCCGCGCCCGCCGCCTGATGGACGACGGCGCCATCGGCCGCGCGGTGACGGGCACCGCCTTCATGATGGGGCGCGGCATGGAGCATTGGCATCCCAATCCGCAGTTCTACTATCAGCCCGGCGGCGGTCCGGTCTTCGACATGGGGCCTTACTACCTGACGATGCTGGTCAATTTGCTCGGACCGGTTGAGCGCGTCATGGCGATGGCGACACGGGGCCAGGAAGAGCGGCTGATCACCGCCGAAGGCCCCTACCGGAACACCAGCTTCAAGGTCGGCACGCCGACCAACATCCTGTCGCTGCTGGAGTTCCATTCCGGTGCCACCGTCACCTTCGGTGCCTCGTGGGATGTCTTCAGGCACTCCAACCACCCGATCGAGCTGCATGGCACCGAAGGATCGCTCAGGCTGCCCGATCCGGATACGTTCGGCGGCACCGTCTCGCTGTCGGAACGTGGGGCCGACTGGGCCGACTTTCACAGTGAGAGCGAACTCTATGGCGCGCGCAATTGGCCCTTCGCCGCGCCCGACCGGGCGAATTACCGCATGCTCGGCGTTGCCGATCTTTCGCGCGCGCTGGCAACAGGAAGAAAGCCGCGGGCGTCCGGCGACCTGGCGCTTCATGTGCTGGAGATCATGGAGGCGATCCTCGCTTCGGGTGAGAGCCGCGAGTCCGTCGCCGTCAACGCAACTGTCGATCAGCCGCCGCTCTTCCAGGACGACGAAGCAGCGAGCCTGCTCGCCTGATGCCGGAGCGCTTACGATGACGACATTGCTTTCACCCTTGCTCGATCCGGAGGCCCGGCATGTGCTCGACCTTGACCGGCAGGCGGCCGCCCCGCCATTCGAAGCCGGCACGCCCGAAGAAGCGCGCCGCGCCTATGAGCAGGGCTTTCCGGCACTCCAGGGCGAGCGCGAGCCGGTCGGCTCATTGACCGAGCGCACCATCACCGGACCCGGCGGCCCGTTGACGCTCAGAATCTATCGCGGACAGGGCGCGGTCGGGGCCGCTGCCCCGGCGCTGCTCTATCTGCATGGCGGCGGCTGGGTGATCGGCAATCTCGAGTCGCATGACGAGATCTGCCGCTGGCTTGCCAATATGGCGGCCTGCGTCGTCGTCTCTCCCGACTACCGGTTGGCGCCGGAGCACAAATTTCCGGCGGCGATCGAAGATTGCCGTGCCGCACTTTCCTTCATGCAGGACAGCGCGGGCGATCTCGGCATCGACGCCGAACGGATCGCGGTCGCCGGCGACAGTGCCGGCGGCAATCTCGCTACCGTGCTTTGCCTGCTTGCGCGCGGCGACAAGAACCCGCCGACTGCGCAACTGCTGTTCTATCCGAACACGGACGCCTCGCAGGCGGCGGACAGCTATCGCCGCTTTGCCGACGGTTATGGTCTCACCGCGGCGACCATGGCCTGGTTCCGCGACCACTACATCCGCGATGTCAGGGACATTGGCGACTGGCGCGTATCGCCGCTCAAGGCCGCGAGCCTTGCCGGCGCAGCCCCGGCCTTTGTCGCCATCGCCGGTCACGACATCCTCGCCGATGAAGGCGAGGCTTATGCCAAGCGTCTGGAAGATGACGGTGTGCCGGTCGTCCTGCGGCGTTGGCCCGGCCAGATCCACGGCTTCGTCTCGATGGGCCGTCATGGTCCGGCGGCGCGGCAAGCGGTCGGCGCGGCGGTTGCAGCATGGCGCGGCTTCGATCCTGTCTCTGCAAACGCTCAGGCCGACTGACGCATGACCAGCTTCGCGTCGAGACTGACCTTGGGGGCAACTGCCGCGTCGTCCTCATCCAGCAAGGCCAGCAGCGTCTCGACGCTGCGTCCCGCCATCGAAGCGAAGTCCTGCGCCATGGTGGTGAGGGCAGGGCAGGTGTAGCGGCTCAGCGGATGGTCGTCATGGGCTGCGACCCGCAGGTCGCAATCGCCCTTGCGGCCGACCTTGCGGCCTTGCGAGTAGGCGGCAGCCATCACGCCGAAGGCGAGGCGGTCGTTGGCGCACAGAATGGTCTTGCCCGGCAGGCCGCCACGGGCGAGCATCGCTTCCATCTGCTGGTAGCCGATCCGTTCGAAATCCCAGCTGTAGTCATAGGTGTTGCCGATGAGCACCGGCTCATGCCCAAGCCGCTGCATGGCGACGACATAGCTGTTCAGGCGCTCGCGCGAATTGTGGTTGACGTGCGGGATGTCGAAATAGACCGGGGCGTCACCGGAACGGCAGAGATAATCGACGATGGTCGAGACGCTCTGGCTGTTGTTGTTGCCGACGAATGGCGTGTCGCCCTCAAGATAAGTGTCGAAATAGACGATCGGTATGGTCTGTGTCAGCTTCTCCAGCGTGCGGTGGTCTGAGCGCAGGCCGAGCGGCGCGATCAGCGCGCCGGAAACTTTTAGGGAAAGAATGGTTCGCGTCGCTTCCACTTCGAGCTCGCGCGAGCCGTGCGAGGAGATCACGACCGGCCAATAGCCCTCGTCGCGCAGCCTGAGCTCGATGCGGCTGACCATTTCCGAATAGAAGGGATCGGCGAGCGTCGGCACGACAATGCCGATGCTGCGGGTCCGCTTGCGGTTGAGGTTGCGCGCAAAGAGATTGGGCTGGTAGTCGGACGAGCGCAGCGCCACTTCGATCCGTTGACGTGTCGCCGGCTTGACGCTGGTCGGATCGTCGAAATATTTCGACAGTGTCGGCCTGGAGACGCCGCAAGAGCGAGCAAAATCCTCCATCGTCTTGTGCGTCATCGACATCAAAGCCCTCGAATGCAAGGCGAACTTTACAGGCAAATTGCATAGTTTCCATGCGTAAATTTATTAATTGACGCGAAAAAGCACAAGCCGTATTCACTTGCAGTGGGCGAATTTGAGGGTTCCGCGTGATGAAGAAGCTGGTCAGTGCCGGCGAGATTCTGGTCGAGATCATGGCCGAGCGGATCGGCCAGAGCTTTCTCGAGCCTGGTCCGCTGCTTGGACCCTACCCGTCCGGCGCGCCCGCGATCTTCATCGGCCAGGCGGCGGCGCTCGGCCAGCCGGCCGGCCTCATCGGCGCCGTCGGCGGCGACGATTTCGGCAGGCTGAACATCGATCGGCTGCGGGCACTGGGCGCCGACGTGTCGGCGATCGCAGTTCACGCGGGCCATGCGACGGGCACTGCCTTCGTCACCTACCGGGCCGACGCCAGCCGGCATTTCGTCTTCAACATCCGCAACAGCGCCGCCGGCCTGATCGAGACAAACGCGGCGGCGACAAAGCTGCTCGCCGGTGCCGATCATGTCCATGTCATGGGCTCGTCGCTGTTTTCCGACCGCGCCATCGCGGTGGCGCTATCGGCGATCGAGACCGTCAGGGCCAAAGGTGGAACCGTGTCTTTCGACCCGAACATCCGCCGCGAGATCATGCAGGCATCCGGCATGCGCGAAGCACTCGACCAAGTGCTGGCGCGAGCCGACATCTTCCTGCCGAGCGGCGAGGAACTCTTCCTGTTCTCATCAGCCACGGACGAGAAGGGTGCGGTCGACGAACTGCTGGCCCGTGGCCTGTCCTGCATCGTCCTGAAGAAAGGCGCCGCCGGCGCCGTTTATCATGATCATCACGGTGCGGTCGCCTCGTCAGGCTTCGCCGTCGACGAGGTCGATCCGACCGGCGCGGGCGACTGCTTCGGTGCTGCTTTCGTCTCGTTCTGGCTGCGCGGGGCGGCTCCTGCGGAGGCGCTGCGGATCGCCAATGCCTGCGGTGCGCTTGCCGTCACCCGCAAGGGGCCGATGGAAGGCATTTTCCCGCTTGAAGCGGTCGAGGCCTTCATCGCCACGGGGAACACGCCGTGAGGGCTGCGACGCACAGGTTTGCAAACATTGCGGCTCGACGCGCCGCAGGCGAGAAAAGCGGCATCGCCTCGGTCTGCTCGGCGCATCCGCTGGTCATCGAGGCTGCCCTGCGCCATGGCGCGGCGCGGCGCACGGATGTGCTGATCGAGGCCACCTGCAACCAGGTCAACCACGACGGCGGCTACACCGGGATGACGCCTGCGGGGTTCCGCAGCTTTGTCGAGGCGCATGCGCACAAAGCCGGTTTCCCAATTGATCGCCTGATCCTTGGCGGCGATCATCTTGGACCGAACCCGTGGAAGCACATGGCTGCCGCCGCCGCGATGAAGAAGGCTGCGGCGATGATCGATGCCTATGCGAGCGCCGGTTTCACCAAGATGCATCTGGATACGAGCATGGCCTGCGCCGACGATCCAGCCGTGCTTGCCGATGAAACGATCGCCGCGCGCGCGGCCGAACTTGCTGAAATCGCTGAGGCGGCGGTCGAGCGGGCAGGCGGTGAAAGACCGGTCTATGTTATCGGCACCGAAGTGCCGGTGCCGGGCGGGGCGCTGGAGGCGCTCGACCACCTGCATGTGACGGAGCCCGGGGATGCCTTGCGCACCGTAGAAATCCACGCCCGAGCGTTTTCCCGCGCCGGCCTCGAAGCCGCATTTGGCCGTGCGGTCGGTGTCGTCGTCCAGCCCGGCGTCGAGTTCGGCAACACCGAGGTCGTGCCTTATGCGCCGGCCAAGACGACCGAACTCGTGGCCGTGCTCGACCGCATGCCGCAATTTGTTTTTGAAGCGCATTCGACCGACTACCAGCCGGCCGAAGCGCTCAATGCTCTCGTTCGCGACGGTTTTGCCATACTCAAGGTCGGCCCCTGGCTGACCTTCGCGCTTCGCGAAGCGCTGTATGGGCTCAGCCATATCGCCGATATCCTCGCGCCGGACTTTTCGCGCGAAAGCCTGCCTGCCGCGATGGAACGCATCATGCTGGCGTCTCCGGAAAATTGGCAGCAATACTATCCGGGCACGCCGGACGAGCAGCGCGTGCAGCGGCATTCCTCGTTCAGCGACCGCATCCGCTATTATTGGCCGACGCCGGAGGCGCAGCGCGCAACACGGACGCTGCTGGACGTGCTGAGCGACAAGGATATCCCCCGGCCGCTGATCAGCCAGTATCTGGGGCAGCTCGACGCCGAGGTTGCGGCAGGCCGGGTCAAGCCCCTCGCGCACGACGTTCTGATCGGCAGCATCACCCGTGTCCTCGATATCTACGCGGACGCGACGGGACAGTAGGGATTGCGCTGCCGGAAAGACGGCGCCCAAATCCGCCTCATATATTCGTCCGATGTCGACGCCGTTTCGAAAAGGTCCCGCCGCAATTTACAACTAACATGTTAGTGTGCTAGTTACTGCTTGCACATCGACATCTGGAGAGCATATTGGCCTCGCGCTTTGGTCTTTCGGTTGCCCTCGCCACGCCTTTCGACGCGTCCGGGCAAATCGCCATCCTTCCCATGATCACGCAGGCCCGGGCTTGCCTTGGCGCCGGCTGCAGCAGCGCCACGCTCTTCGGCACCACCGGGGAAGGCGCTTCCGTAGGGACGGGAGAGCGGCGGACTGTTACCGAGGCCATGCTTGCCGCCGGCATTCCGGCACATCAGCTCGTCGCCGGCGTGCTGGTCGATGCGGCCGAAGACGCCGCCGAACAGGCGCGGCATGCCTTGCAATGCGGCGTCCGCAACATCCTGCTGGCTCCACCGAGCTACTTCAAGAATGTCAGCGAGGACGGGTTGTTCGGATGGTTTTCCGCCGCCTTCGCTGCGCTCGGTCCACTGGCCCGCGGCGTCCTCCTCTACAACATTCCTTCTGTCACCATGGTGCCGCTCCCGCTTGCCCTGATCGGTCGGCTGCGTGCGGCCTTTCCCGGTGTGGTCGCCGGCGTGAAGGATTCGGGTGGCGACTGGAGTTACAGCGAGGCGTTGCTAAGAGCCCATGGCGACATGGTGATCCTGATCGGCGACGAGCGGCACCTGGCCAGAAGCGTGCGCCAGGGCGGGCAGGGCGCCATTTCCGGCATGGCCAATTTCGTCACCGGCGAAATCCGCGCCATGGCCGAGGATGGGCGCGATGATGCCCGTGTCGAGAGCTTCGTGCTCGAATTGCTTAGATATTCGGTCATCCCGGCGGTGAAGGTCATGGTGGCGCGCAAAACCGGCGACGAGCGCTGGCTGGCGGTCCGTCCGCCGCTGGAGCCGATCGGTTCGCAGGGGCGGCAACAGCTTGCTGCCGCCTATGACAGGCTGTTTGCGACAGAGCCGGCCTGACCGGCAAAGGGAAGTGCGCTGAAATGGACGACAGCAGCGAACCGGCAACCCTCAGGGAAAGAGCTTATGCCAGCTTCACGCGGCATTTGCTGGCCCGCGATCTGCGGCCGGGACAGTTCGTGTCGCAGCGCGAACTGGTTGCCTTTACCGGGCTGCCGCTTGGCGCCATCCGTGAGATCGTGCCGCGCCTCGAGGCCGAGGGGCTTTTGGCGACCATCCCGCAGCGCGGCATGCAGATCGCTCATATCGACATCAACCTGATCCGCGAGGCCTTCCAGTTTCGCCTGTTCATGGAGCGCGAGGCGGTGGCGCTGTTCACCGTCAACGCCTCGGACGCTGTACTCGCCGGCCTGCGGCGCGAACATGAGGACATGCTGGCTCAAGCCTTGTCGCAGGCGCCGACGCCGGAAATGGAAGCCGAGGCCCAGAACATCGATTGGGCCATGCACGACACCTTCATCGATGCGCTGGGCAACGAGATCATCGCCAAGGCGTATCTGGTCAATTCGGTAAAGATCAGGCTGATCCACCAGGAGCGTTTCCGCATCGACGGGCGCGTCGTGCCGGTGATGCAGGAGCACCTGGCGGTGATCGAAGCGCTCGAGAGCCGCGACCCGCAAAAGGCGGTCGAGGCGATCAGCCGGCATATCGACAATGCGCGCCGGTTGGCGCTCCAGATCTGAGGAACGTATGGTTCGCGGCTGCCGCGACGCTATCCACAACGACAGCAACCCAAGGGAGGAAGAAATGTCGTCCAATCCGTTCAAGCCAACGAGAAGGCAAGTCCTTGCAGGAACCACGGCGCTCGCAGCCGCGGGCCTGGCCGGCCTTCGCCCGAGCTTTTCCGCCAGCGTCGACTGGAAGCGCTTTGCCGGCAGCACGCTCGACGTCAATCTGGTGAAAAGCCCGCGCAGCGACACCATCCTGAAATACATCGCCGAATTCGAGGAACTGACCGGCATCAAGGTCAACGCCGAGGCGACGCCGGAACAGCAGCAGCGGCAGAAGACGGTGATCGAGCTCAGCTCCGGCAGGCCGAGCTTCGATGTCGTGCATCTGAGCTATCACGTGCAGAAGCGCCAGTTCGAAAAGGGTGGCTGGCTGGCCGACATCGCCGGCTATCTCGCCGATCCGACCCTGACCGATCCCGGCCTGGTCGAAGGCGATTTCGCCGAGGCCGGCATGCTTTTCGCCAAGGACAACCAGGGCGTGCTGCGTTCGCTGCCCTTCTCGGTGGACTACTGGATCGTCTACTGGAACAAGGAGCTGTTCGAGGCCAAGGGCCTCAAATACCCTGAATCGTTCGACCAGTTGGTGGCCGCCGCCGAAGCGCTGACCGATCCATCGACCAACACTTTCGGCTTCGTCGCCCGCGGCCTGAAAAATGCCAACACGCCGGTGTGGACGTCGCTGATGCTCGGCTACGACATGACGCCACTCGACGACAAGGGAAAGCTGCGCACCGAAACGCCCGAGGCGATCGAGGCGGCTGCCCTCTACCAGAGGCTGATGACCAAGTCCGCCCCTCCGGGTGTCACCGGCTTCAATTGGGCCGAAGCGCAGTCCGCCTTTCTGCAAGGCAAGATCGGCATGTGGTTCGATGGCGTCGGTTTTGCCCCGCCGATGGAAAATCCCGAAAAGTCGCGCGTGGTCGGCAAGGTCGGCTATGGCGTCATGCCCAAGGGGCCCAAGGCGCATGCCTCCGGGACGTTTGGCGACGGCCTCGGCGTGACCGCCTCCAGTGAAAAGAAGGAGGCCGCCTATCTGTTCTGTCAGTGGGCGGTTTCCCCGGCGATGGGCGCACGCCTGCTCCAGGCCGGCGCCGGCGTGCCGTTCCGCAAGTCGGTGCTGGAAGATCCCAAGGTGCGCGAAGGCGTCACCATGCCGGCAAGCTGGCTCGATGCGGTGGTTCAGTCCGGCAATATCAGCAGGCTGGCCCTGCCGGTGATCATCCCGGTCACCGAGTTCCGCGACATCTATGGCGTGGCGCTGACCAACATGATTTCCGGCGCCGATCCTGCCGAAGAGCTGAAGAAGGCCACCGCGCAGTTCCAGCCGGTTCTCGACAGGAGCGAGCAGGGCTGATGTCGACCATCGCCCCAGATCGCACCGGGGTGACGACAGGTCGCACCGAGGTGACGACGGATCGCACCGCGGTGACGACTGAACAGGCCATCGAAGGGAGCCAGACGATCCGGCTGGCTCCCAACTACTGGCCCTTCGTCGTTCCGGCGCTCGTCGTCGTCAGCGCCGTGATCGTCTTTCCCTGGGCTTTCACGCTCTGGATGAGCGTCAATCGCTGGACGCTCGGCCAGTCGCGGAGCTTTGCCGGGATGGAAAACTATCTCCGTCTGGCCAGCGACCCGCGATTCTGGGAATCGCTTGTTCATACGTTGACCTACACCTCGCTGTCGGTGGCAGCGCCGATGTTCTTGGGCACTGTCGCCGCCCTGATCTTCGACGCCAGGTTTCCGCTGCGCGGCCTGCTGCGCGGCGTCTTCGTCATGCCGATGATGGCAACGCCAGTTGCCGTGGCGCTGGTCTGGACCATGATGTTCCACCCCCAGCTCGGCGTGCTCAACTACCTTCTATCGCTGGTCGGCATCCCGGCGCAGGAATGGATATTCAACGCCAACACGGTCATCCCTTCGCTGGTCGCGGTCGAGACTTGGCAATGGACGCCGCTGGTGATGCTGATCGTGCTGGGCGGGCTGGCCTCGGTGCCGCGCGAGCCGTTCGAGAGCGCCGAAATCGACGGCGCCAATGCCTGGCAGCAATTCCGCTACCTCACTTTGCCGATGATCGCGCCGTTCCTGATGATTGCGCTGATCATTCGCACCATCGATGCGCTGAAGAGCTTCGACATCATCTATGCGATGACCCAGGGCGGGCCTGGCACGGCGTCCGAAACCATCAACATCTATCTCTACAACACCGCCTTTTCCTACTACGACATCGGCTATGGCTCGGCCATGGCCGTGGTGTTCTTCATCGTCATCGTGGCGCTGTCCTTCATCCTCCTGATGCTGCGCCAGCGCTCGCAGTGGAACGACGCGGAGGGCAAATAGATGAGCTCACGTCTGCTCAACCAGATCGGCCTGTTTTTCGCGGCTCTGGTCATCGTCTCGCCGGCGATCCTGTTCTTTCTCTGGATGATCTCGCTTTCGCTGAAATTCGAGATCGACAACGGCGCCTATCCGCCGATCCTGATCCCCGAACGCTTCGCCTGGTCGAACTATGTAAAAGTGTTCGAGGAGAATAATTTCCTGCTCTATCTCTGGAATTCGGTTCTGGTGACCGGCACGGCGACACTGCTGGCGCTGCTGATCGGCGTACCGGCCGGCTATGGCATAGCGCGGCTCAAAGCCGAAAGATCGGCGGTCGTCATCATGATCGCCCGCATGACGCCGGGGCTGTCCTATCTCATCCCGCTGTTTCTGCTGTTCCAATGGATCGGAATCCTCGGCACGCTCTGGCCGCAGATCATCATCCACCTGGTGGTGACGGTGCCGATCGTGGTCTGGGTGATGATCGGTTATTTCGAGACCACGCCGATGGAACTGGAAGAGGCGGCCAATATCGACGGCGCCAGCTCCTGGCAGGTATTCCGGCTGGTCGCCCTGCCCATCGCCAAGCCGGGCATCGTTGTCGCCTTCATCCTGTCGGTCATCTTTTCGTGGAACAATTTCGTCTTCGGCGTGGTGCTCGCCAGCCGCGAAACGCGCACACTGCCGGTCGCCGTCTACAACATGCTCTCCTATGAGCAGGTGAGCTGGGGGCCGCTCGCCGCCGCCGCACTGGTGGTGACGCTGCCGGTGCTGGTGCTGACCATGTTCGCGCAAAAGCAGATCGTCGCCGGGCTGACCGCCGGCGCAGTCAAGGGCGGCTGAAGCCGCATTCCAGCTCGACATCACTCTTCTCCCGGAGAAATCCAATGGCATCGGTAACCATCAACAACGTGCAGAAGGCTTTTGGAGCCACCAAGATCATTCACGACGTCAGTGTCGACATCGCCGACGGCGAGTTCGTCATCCTGGTCGGCCCGTCGGGATGCGGAAAGTCGACGCTGCTGCGCATGATCGCCGGACTTGAAACGATCTCGGGCGGGAAGATCACCATCGGCGAGCGTATGGTCAACAATCTGCGGGCGCGGGACCGCAACATCGCCATGGTGTTCCAGAATTACGCGCTCTATCCGCATATGACGGTGGCCGACAATATGGGCTTTGCGCTCAAGATCAAGAAAGCCGATCCGGCCGATACCGCTGGCCGGGTCAGGAATGCCGCCAATATCCTTGGCCTGGAAAAGCTGCTTGAGCGCTATCCGCGTCAGCTCTCCGGCGGCCAGCGCCAGCGCGTCGCCATGGGCCGCGCCATCGTGCGCGACCCGCAGGTCTTCCTGTTCGACGAGCCGCTCTCCAATCTCGACGCCAAGCTGCGCGTCCAGATGCGCGGCGAGATCAAGGCGCTGCACCAGCGGCTGGGCACCACCACCATCTACGTCACGCATGACCAGATCGAAGCCATGACGATGGCTGACAAGATCGTCGTGCTGCATGACGGCCTGGTCGAGCAGATCGGCGCGCCGCTCGACCTCTACGACCAGCCGGCCAATCTCTTCGTTGCCGGCTTTATCGGCTCGCCCGCCATGAACTTCATTGCCGGCCGCATCGAGGAAGGCGTGTTCCGCAGCGCCGGGGGGCTGATCCTGCCGCTGCCGGAAGGCGCCCGCCCGACCGACGCTGCAGGACGCGAACTTGTCTACGGCATCCGTCCCGAGCACATCCGCGCAACTGCCCAGGGCATGCCGGGCACGGTCACGCTTCTGGAAGCCACGGGTTCGGAAATCTTCGCCAAGGTCGACTGCGCCGGCGAGGAAATTTCCTGCCTGTTCCGCGAGCGGCTGCCGCTCAAGCAGGGCGCGCAGATACGGATCGAAGTCGATCGCGCCTGCGCCCACCTGTTCGACGCGAAAACCGGTCGGCGTATGTGATGGTGTGGCCTGCGCGGCGGGTTCGCTGACGCGAGGGCCGTTACTCATGCGCGAACTATCGGCCGTTCGAGAGCCTTGTGAGAAGCGCGACCAGCTCCGACTGCCGATGCGTCTGCGTCTTCGCGAAGACCGATTTCAGCTGGTTGCGCCCGGTCTCATAGGAAACGCCAAGTTCGTCGGCTGCCGCTTCAACGCCGTGTCCCGAGCAAATCTTTCTCGCCAGCCTCGCTTCGGACGCTGTCAGCCTGAAGCAGGACTGCAGCACGGCTTCAGGAGGAGGAGGTCTCGCGTCAGGATCAATGAGGATGACGATTGCCTGGCACGGCGCGAGCGCGTTGTAGGAGACTTTCGGAAGTCGCAACGGATAGGCAAGAAGCGGCCGCCCTTGCAGTCTGGGCAGTGGCACGGGAGGCATCGATGCGGCCGTGTCCGGCGAACACAGCAGCGCTTTCAGCGATCGGTCGAGAGCATCTGTCGCGGTTCGGTCAAAGGACACCAGACGCCGGCGCGTAATCTGCAGACCCCGCCCCAGAAGCCTTTCCGCCGGAGCGTTGGGCCGGAGTACATTGCCGCTCCTGTCCAACATGACGGCAGGCGTTTCGGTGGCGCTAAACGCATCCAGTGCCGCGTCGGCCCTCCCGAAACCGATTGCCCGCGCAACTGCGGCCACAGAGCCCAGCTGTCTTGAAAGGTCCGCCAGCTGTCTCATTTCGTCTGGCGTGAACGGACCCTGTTGGATCGACCGCTGCAGCGACAGTGACCAGAAGTCGTCTCCTGCAGCGATCTTGACGGCCGCGCACCATCGCAGGCCGAAAGGCGCGAGGAATTCCTGGTAGTATGGATGCTTGGCGATATCGTCTGACGTCAGGAGGTCGAACTCCGAGGTGACCCCTTTCCGATCGAGGAAGTTGATGAGGCGATACCGCTCGTCGCGGTCAATCCATCCATCGCGGACATAGGTGTCGAGAGCAGGGGCCAATGGTGCGGCTGCAAGGCACGAGTGGCAGATGCCCTTTTATGTCGAAGAGCAGCGCTCCGGCGCTCCCGGTGGCCTTTTCTGCAACCTCCATCGCGGAATCCCAGCGCGATGGATCGAGGGCTGCCTCGACAAAGGCAACACCGATCGCGTCAAAATCGAAAGCAGCGCCCACCGCCAGCCCCTTGGTAGGCACCTATCTAAACATACTGAATCTTGAATGGCGAGTCGGGCCGCCCTCAGGGCCGCCCGCGATCGTGATGCAGCTTGGCGGTGCTTGCCGCCCGGAACTAGTGTTTTTTGGGCGATGTTGAAAAGCGATGCCTGAACCGGAACGGCGACCTTATCGCCGCAGCCCGCTGCGTTACTGGCCCTCGCCACTGCTCCTCCGCCGCGGCGGTGAACTGCGGAGCCTGCATCCGCCCAATGCACCCAGTCTTCAGCTTGCGTCTGGGGTTCGCCAGGAAATCGGCGACAACCTCCGATCCGCAAGGGTCAGAATCGATCACATCGTGGCCAATCCCGCGAAGCACGACGACCTGCCCAAAAGGAAGGCTTTTGGCCGCACGATAGGCCCAGTGAGTTGGTGTTGCCGGATCATACTCTCCAGACAACAGCAGGGTCGGGATATCCAGGCGGCGGGGACGCTTTGCGAAACCGCCATTCCCTGAGGAAACCAAAGCGGGCAAACCCAGGTATAGTCGGCCTCTCCGATCCACTTCGTCCAGTATTCGAGGCCCTTGTCAGGCAGCTCGGATCTGTTGGTCTCAGAGCAAGTGACCGAAAAATCCATGCCCTGGGCAATCTCGGTATCGTCACCTTCAAAGATCATATCCGCAAGCGGTCTGAAATCGTTTTCGTATGTTTTCTCGACCAGCTTTGGAAGATCTTCGATAGCGTAACGATCATAGAGCAACCCGAATATAAGCTCGAGAAAATCCGCGCCGGAGACATATCTGTACTGAGCGGGAGCGTTTTCTCTGTCATCGCTCCGCAAAAGCGCCGGCTGTTTGTCCAGCTGCTTTACGATCGCTCGCACCGCGTCTCCCAGCCCGCGCATGCAATTTTTTGATTTTTGGCAATCTCGTTCCAGCAGTCGCAAAGAACGATCCAGATTTCGCCCATCTTCCTTGAGGTAGTCGATATCAAGGGGAAGAACGGAATCCAGAATGCTCGCCGAGATGCCCTCTGGATACTCGTTCATCACTTCCAAGGCAACTCTTGTGCCGTAAGAGACGCCGTAGAGTACCCACTTCTTTATGCCAAGAGCCTTCCGAACGTCGTTGACGTCTGCTGCATTTTCGGTGGTGTTGTAGGCGAAGAGGTCAATGCCCTTTGCTATCAGCGCGCTTCGGCACGCGACCACCTCATCTCTCATGAGCTTGTCAAAGCTGATCTCGGCATCGACGCTTAGCGAAATGGAGTTCCAATGATCGGCCTTGAAGTATCGCGAACAGCTGAGCCTGGGGATTGACTTTCCTATCCCTCGTTGGTCGACCACGACCACTCGGCGCCCGATCATCCAATTTTGATCACTTATGAACTGCCACCATGCCTCGATGTCTTCCCGGTCGCCAATATCGGTGGGCTGGCCAGGCCCGCCCGTGAGAAACACAATGGGCTCATGCCGCTCGCGATCGGGTTCGAAGACCACCACCGATAGAGTGATTTCAGTCCCAGAGGCTTTTTTGCGATTTTCAGGGACATTGAGCGTCCCGCATGTCATGCCACGGTCGCGCGGAATCTCGAACCAACAATTGGTTTTCTTGAACTCTCCCGCATGGATATCCCCGCTCCACGCGCAAAAGAGAAATACAGCTGACGCGAGCTTAAGGAGCACTCGAACCAGATTGTTGAACATACGCCGGAAAGAAGTGTGCATGTTGCCCTCCATCATGCAGCAGGCTTGAGGCATTCTCTCGCCACCGCTGAGCTTGGACGCGGTTCGTAGCTGGCGCCGCATCACCCGGCGGCGGTCAGTGCGGCAAATGCAATAGCGACTTTATCGGTGCTCCTCGACGAATGCCTTGCAGGGCAGTGACAACTGCTCGATCATGCTTTCAAGATCGCATTTGCCGATCGGTATCATTGGGCAGAGCCGTCTATAGTCACGGTTGCATTGCTTGCCCTGGAAATTTTTGAAAGCTTTTGCCTCGGCGACCGGCGGGTTCAACAGTATTCCCGAGCAGGCTAACGCCAGGCTTAACCACAGATGCTTCCCCATAACGCTCCCCACCGGTTGCTCCCAATATACGGGGCACAGGGTACTCCCCACGCAATAGATGATCGTGGTTTCCCGGCCCACCGAATAGCTATCAATTATGAGTGCCTTCGATGGGCCGCGCATGACCCATTTGAGTACAGGGTCATAGGCGACGATGGCGTCCGGGCAGTTGTCACCGTTGGCCACTCCTGAGCGTCCAGGAGCGTCGCATTCGGGTTGGCGCATGCTGACGAGATCGTCGGCAAGGACGCGGACTGCTTCGATGCCGGACCTGCCGCCGCCGAGCGGGAAGCATAGATGTTGTGGACGCCTTCGCGATCCAGCAACGACTGTCTCCACCGGCGTATCAATCAGCATTACGAGTCTGAGCCGGCTGCCAAAACATGCCGTACCAAACTGCCGCGAAAGGTATGGCGGACCCTTACTAAGCTTTTGAAAATTTGGTGATCCCGACAGGAATCGAACCTGTGACCTACAGATTAGGAATCTGCACGGTTTAAAAAACTTAAAATCAATAGCTTGCAGACATCACGCTCGGCAGCACGGAAAGGCAGAATCTGGTGGGACTGCCTCCGCGCGTAGTCGCATATGCGGGCGAACAAGGCTACTGGATCCTGGACATCCCCGAAGAGGTACGGGCTAACCTCTCCGATTTGGCCCTCCGGGTTTGCTGGGGGTCTCCGTAGTGCTCGTACCGGGAAATTTTTACGGTTCGCACTCTCCCACCGATGACTGTAAGTTCATATTGACTATTAAGTCGTTTTGACTTTATTGTGCGCGCGCATGGCGGCGGTGCATCTCCCAGGACGGACCGTTCAAGCGATTAACACGGCCTGACGGCGCGCGTATAGGAAGGGTCAGATCCAACAATGCCAACCTTTGTCAGTCGACATCAGAGGGCGTACCCCGGAAGTTCTGGCTTGGTGCTTGCGATTTTATTGACGCTTTGCCTGGTCGCGACCGGCTGCGCGACACGAGCGATGAACGTGCTCCAACCCCCCACTGTCGCCGCTAGCGAGGCCACGCGGATTAATCTACTGGTCGCCACGACACGAAAGCCGTCAAAGGACGCCGGCCGACTTTATTCAGGCGAGCGCGGAACGGCGATCTCGTTGGACAGCGTCACTGTCACCATACCTCCGGATCGAAACCGAAAGATCGGTCAGATCCAGTGGCCTTCACGCGTTCCCCCAGATCCCGATCGGGAGTTTGCCATGGTCGGGGTCGACAAAGTCGCAACGGAAAGGCAGGTCTTCGATTGGTTCCGCAAGAACCGAAACGCAAAGCGACAGGTGCTCATTTTCGTGCACGGCTACAACAATACCTATGCCGACGCCGTGTTTCGTTTCGCTCAGATCGTCCACGACTCGGGAACTGACGCAGCGCCTATTCTCTTCGCTTGGCCATCGCGGGCTAGGGTCTTCGACTATCTTTACGATAAGGAGAGCGCCAACTACTCGCGCCGAGCCTTGGAGGACTTGATCCTCCAGGCTTCCATGAGTCCGGACGTCGACGACGTCACCATTCTCGCTCATTCGATGGGGACGTGGCTTGCCGCGGAGGCGTTACGCGGTGTCGCCATGCGTAAAAATTCGATCCCGGCTAAGGTCAGGAATGTCGTCTTGGCGTCTCCGGATATCGACATCGATGTGTTTCGTCGACAATTTGTCGAGATGGGGCCAAATAAGCCGCGTTTCACAATCTTCACGTCGACGCGGGACAAGGCTCTAGAGGTCTCCCGCTGGCTATCTGGTGGAATTTCGCGTGTCGGCGGTACCGATCTCACGCCATATACGGCGGTTCTTGATGAACTCGGAGTTGTGGTTATCGACACCAGCGCAATAGCGTCGGGAGATTCGCTGGGCCACAATGCCTTTGCCGACAGCCCTGAGATTATCCGTTTGCTGGCACAGCGCCTGGGGGGGCAATCTGTGGCCGGAGGCGAGGCTGGGTTCGCGGATCGCTTAGCTGCGGCGGCCGGTAGTCTCGGCCGGTCGGCGACGCGCAAAACCGTTACCGCCCCAGTTGATAGCAGCGAGGCACGCAAATTGTTGAAGCGTGAGTCTACCACCTCGATCGGGCAGATCGTTGATGGCCAGATCTCGTACTGAAATATCTGTGTGGACGGGCTCGGGCCAAACGAAACGATAGTGGTGATGCAAAGCCAGTGAGCTTGATGTGGACGTTCTGGTCAATATGACCTATTGTGCAATCTGTTGTTTGAGATCGGACCAACGATGGCGAAGATCAATCCTATTCGTCGAGCTGAAATTGGGCGCGAAAAGCGCGCGCGAACCCGTGCAGAGCTCCTAGCCGCGGCTAACTCGTTGTTCGCCAAGCAGGCCGTGGAATCGGTAACAGTCGACGACGTAGTCAGAGAGGCCGGCGTCGCCAAGGGTACTTTCTACGTTCATTTCGATGGCCTAGACGCTCTTACGGCGGCGGTCGCGGAGGAACTAGTCCAGTCTTTCGACGAAATGCTGCAAGCCGACCGGCTCTCACTCGCTGATCCTGCCCTTCGGATTGCGTTCGGGTGCAGCTCATTCATCGACAAGGCCCTCAATGATCCTCGATGGGCCAGCCTTGTCGCCAGAATGGCGGCAGCAGCTCCGAAGGGTGGCGAGCTCCTCCGCAGCCGGCTTTTCGAAGACCTGCAACAGTTCTCGAAGAGCTTGCCGGACGCCGGGGCATCCGCGGAGCTGAACCTGGAGATCGTCGTTGGGATCATGCTCCAGCTCATGCGCGCGCTCGGCGAGCGCAGGCTGTCATCGCTCCATCGTGACGCGGCCATCAGCGCCATCCTGCGCGCTATAGGCCTCAATGCTGGGCAGGTGAAGTCGGTCCTTGCGCGCTTGCCTGGACCTGCCGACGGCGCAGTGCCTGATGGGCCGAGGCCGCCGAAGTCTCAGCGTCCAGGTGCGGCGAGCAGCGCGGCCTGATCTTGGACTGCCGCCCTCAAGCGGCGATTTCCGTTAACTGTTCGCCGAGATCGAGTGCTTTGTGGCGGCACCAGATCCTTGCGTTGATCCGGTCACCAGAGTGCGGCCGGCGCTGCTTGCGGCCGAGCAGCCATTGAATTCACGCCGCTGCATAATTCATATTGACTATTTAGTCGTTTTGACTATACTGTACAAATATCAGTTTCGGCGGGCCTTTGCCAGACAGGAGGAAAGGCTAGTGACAAGCGTATCTCAAGCTCCAGGGTCGCACGTGCTCCGTATCCGGCGTCACGGGCTCGCAACTGCGTTGCAGCGCGCCCTCGAACGGTATGCATTCGAATCGGAGGTGTTGGAGTGTGACGGCGCCGACCTCGGCAAGGCAGGGAGGTCTAGGGCATGACATCAGGCGCTGCAGCTCTGTGCCTCGGGCCAAACGGCTCGGGCGGGTTTACAGTTCGGCAATTTACCAGGCGAAGTCCGGCGGCAGATGAAATTGAGATCGCCGTGGCCGCGGCTTCGGTGAACCCGATCGATGTGCGCCGTTCCGAAGGCTACGGCAGGAGGCTGCTATCGCTGATCGGAGCCGGCACGTTTCCGTTAGTGCTCGGCAACGACCTTGCGGGTACGGTTACTGCGGTCGGCTCCCGTGTGGCGACTTTCAAGATCGGCGATCGAGTTTACGGCGTAAAGCCTGCTTCAACCGCCGGGACCCACGCCAGCCATGTGCTGGTCAAGGCTATCCACGTGCTGGCGGTTCCTGAAGGCCTTGACCTTCACCCGCTCGCTGCAATCCCCTACAGCTTCACGACAATGTGGCTCGCTGTACGCGGAGCGGGCCTCACCCGGGAGAACGCCGCCGGAAAGAACGTGCTGGTCCACGGTGCCGCCGGCGGACTGGGGACGTTAGCAACGCAGATGCTCTCCGCATGGGGCGCGAGAGTTACTGCGATTTCCCGGAAGTCAAACAGCAAGGTGTGTCTTGAGGCGGGTGCCACCGAAGTGGTCGAGCGAACAGACGAGCTGTTCGTCTCCTTGTCGCGCTCTTTCGACGCAACTCTCAACTTCGCAACCTGGGAAGATGATCGCGTATTGCTAGGCTGTCTGCGCGACGGTGCGCTCGGTCACGCAACCACCGTGCACCCAATGTTAGGGAACTTCGACCGGCTTGGCTGGCTGCGCGGTATGCTAAAGACAATCTCGCAAAAGAAGGCTCACCGACGCGCGCTGCCGAAGGGCGCCAGCAATTACGCATGGGTCCTCTTCAAGCCGGACAAGGCAGCACTGGATGACTTGCGCCAGTTCGTCGAACACAGCCATGTCAGCCTCCCGATCGGGCTGTGCAAGCCGCTCGCCGCAGCAGGTGTGGCTTTCGACCACGTCAGGAAAAGACAGCCGGGGCGCGTGCTGCTGCTGCCCTGATACCACAGTCGAGCGTTGCGACGAGCGCGAAGGGGCGCACCTCAGGCTTTCATAAGGTGCGCTGTCCATCAAAACATGCGTACGGCCGAGATGCTTTATCCAATCCTATTCAGCGCTGGCCGAGGCCGAGAGCTCGAAGCGTCGCGTCGAGCGCTTGGCTGGTCGTTTCGGGCCGGGGACCTCGCGCAATAATTCCGCGCGTCACCTCCAGCCATATTCCAATTGCGATGTCGGCTGCCAACTCTACGTCGCGCATGCTCACCCGGCCCTGGGCAATCGCTTCCTCGATGTCCGCCTTGAGATTCCCGCGAACCCCTATGCCGAACTCAATGGGCGATTGCGAGCTCTGAATAACAAGGCGGGCCCAGTCCGTGTCCGCGCTCGCTCTCTCCAGGAATTTCATGAACGCGAAAGATAGGCGCTCAATCGGATCCCGCCGCTCGAGCCTGGCAGGCGACAGCAGCTCATCAAAGCTCTGACTGAGCTCGGCACCCACCGCAGCGGCCAGATCTCCCATGCTCTTGAAATGATAGTAGAAGGTCCCCTTGGCAACGCCCGCAGCCTCGACGACAGCATCCACCGTGAGCGCCTCGTGCGTACGCCCCCCAAGGAGCGTTGCGCCTGCTTCCACTATCTGCGCACGCGTTCGCGCCCGCTTCTCACGCCCTATCTCCGCCCTGCGCGCCACATCGACTTTCGCCATCCGTCATGCCTTTTCTGCATTGCAGCCTTGCGTCATTCTCGTATTGACTATATAGTCGAGTTGACTTAATTGTCCAACATTAAAATTGGCCGCCGGCGCTCATCGACGCTCGGACGTCGATTCTGGTCAGTCGATGGTCCAAAAGGGTAGCCGTTTATACGTCGGCATAATAGCGGGGCAACTTGCCCTGTTGTCTGCTGTCCTGGGAGTAATGGCGAAAGGTTAGGAGAGAAGCATGTTAGAATATAATGCCTCGCAAGCCAGTCGTCGCGATTCCCATGGATCGGACGCTCCTTACATGCAAATTGACCCGCGCCTGCTCCTCTCATCGATCGTTCACGATTTCAATAATTTGCTCACACCAGTTGTGAATATCTTGGAAGAGTTGCAGCACCGCCGCGACAGCACGCGCAGAGAGCTCGGAAAAATCGATGCTGCCATCTACTGCGCGTTTCGCGCGAAGGTTCTCGCCCGGCAACTGCTCGACTTTGCAAACCCGAGGCCGGCAATGCCCGAACCGACAGATATGCGCCAGCTACTCGCGCAGCTCGAGCAAGTGCATGCCAGCGTTCTCTCACCAGATATCAGACTGACAATGGAAGTCGCCGACCGGCTTCCGCCGGCCATGATCGACCAGCAGCTCGTCGAACGAGCACTTCTCAATCTAGTTTTGAACGCACGCGACGCCATGCCTGCCGGCGGCGACCTCACCATTGCTGTCGACTTGGCGTTTCCGCCTTCAACCAAAACGGGTCTGCCAAAACGGATGATCCGGCTTGCCGTCAGCGACAACGGCATTGGCATGGAAGACCGGACGCTCAAAATGGCGGGCCAGCCGAATTTCTCGACAAAGGTAAACGGAACCGGCCTCGGCCTGGCGACCGTCAGGCAGATCGTAGAAAGTCTGGGCGGCGGACTCTCGATAACCAGCAAGCCCCGACATGGCACCACGATCGATTTGTGGCTGCCCGCAATGTGGGCGAGTTCGAGCAAATGAGCTGGCGCTAGCGGGGAAGGGAATACCATCATGGAAGTCTCTGCTCTGCTCGAAAGATGCGTGACCGCGCTTCGGGAGTGGGTGGCCCCGAGCTACAGGCCGGAACTCCATTACATGCGCGGCCCAGGCCCCGCATCTGCACAGCGCAAGATTCAGTTTGAATCGAAACGGGTGCTGCCGCTCCTGCGGAACTCTCGACGATAGGCTAGTCAATGCCCGCATGTGCAGAAGTCGCCGGGTTCAACCTGCCTCAAGGGACGGCGACGAGCCCCAATGCCAGCGCGACATCGGCAGCGACCGCATGGCGAACCTCAGTGACTTCCGCAGCGTCGGTTATTGGCTTGCGCCTACGGACATGCCTCTCGCCGGTGCTCGCTATCCCGCCCGATGCTGCCTGAATATGTGAAGGTGCTACAATGATGTGTATAACATGCTGCCGCGTTTTTTACGGGCGACCCGTCCGGTATTACTTCTGCTCAAAGATGTGTTGGGAGGACGCCAAGACAAACACCCCATGGAGGATTCTCGCGACTGATTGGGATGGGTCCGCCTGGCCGCCTGTTAAACTGACTACTACCGCTCGCTTTCCTAAACCATTCGAGTCAACCCGCCGCAGAGGAAAACCCCGGCTGGACAGAAGTACCGCTTACATACTCCAGCAATATGGATCTCCAGCAGGTTCAGTCGTCAACGATCCTCGAGACGCCGCAGAGATACGTCGACCCGTCCACCGGTGATGTGATCTGCTACGCAGACAACCGCATTCAAAAGCTTGCCCGACGGCGAATACCGCCGGGGGACTCACCAGGTCGGGCATTGGTGCAGGTCATACGATCTGCATCTTCCGCCTACCAACTCAGCACCGCGGGGGGGCGCTGGAACCAACCGGCAATGGCCGATGCCGCCCTTCCACCAGATACTCCCGTGCGGCGCCGGTTATTCCCTATTGCTGGGCAGCGCCACCTTGGGCAAACCATTCGCTGCGTCGCCCGTTCGGAACGAGCAAACGACGCCACCGCCTATAACGGACGGCCTTGTTCTCCGTTTGATTAGAGAGTCCGGCATCACAGAAGAGCAGGCACACGAACTCATCACCCTTCTGGGGTACGATTGGCCATCACTCATCCGCGAATCCCGGTTTCTAGTCAGAAAACTCTAGGCGGCTGGACGGCGGGCTACTTCCGCACAATCCATTCCAGAAAGTCGGGATCGACCGTTCGGAGTGCGTCGTCGTAGCCGGTCTGTTGAGGGAGTTGGTTTAGGAGGTTTGTCCAAACGGCTAGGCCATTATACCTCGGCATAGTACCGGCAGCCGTCGCAGGGTGTTAATCTCACTGCGGCCCCTGAGATTCCAACTCCTCCCACCAGGAGCCGACCTGCCGCGCCGGTGCGCCTATTGACCGCAAAAAACATGCCCGCTCAGCCGGCGCGGCTTCTCTCTCAAGCCGGCGAAACAGGGCGTCGACGCTCCGGCTTGTCGCGGTGACGAGCATCGATCCCTTGGGAGGTGTATGCGAGAGGAAACCGAGCGCCAGATTGGATCAGCCCCCGAGCGGAGCGCGTTGACACGAAGCAGAAGTGATGGAACCCTGACTAGAACTGCTGATGCCGGTCTCGGAGCTAGAGGCGAGGGCAGATGCGAAGAAAGCGGTGTGGTGATGGACGACACCGTCCAAGGCGTCCGGAAAAGGCGCGCCAGGAAAGTCATAAACACCAAGCAAGGCGCTGCCGATCCTGGACGGCAGACGATACAGACTGGTCTTTTTGAAGGGCACCAGGTCGTCTGGAACGAGGGCGATCGCATCTTCACACGCCAAGTGCTCCAGGATCAGAAAGCAGGGCCGCAGCCCGTTCTGGTCGTGCGGCTCGCGGCCGAGCTCCCCACCCGCGCTAGCCTTGACAGGCTCGCACACGAGTACGCGCTTCGCGACGAGCTCGACAGCGCATGGGCAGCGAAGCCGCTGGCTTTCAACAAAGAAGCCGGCCATAGCACGCTTGTCCTGGAGGACTGCGGCGGCGTGCCTCTTAGCCAGCTGCTAACACCGCGAAAGGAGGGAATGGCGATCGAGCTTTCGACCTTCCTGCGGCTTGCTATCGGCATCACCGCAGCGGTCGGCAAGGTCCATGAGCGCGGTCTCATTCATCGGGACATCAAGCCGGCGAACATCCTGGTGAACGAAGCAGACTGTCAGGTTCGACTCACCGGCTTCGGCCTGGCGTCGCACCTTACGCGCGAGCGCCAACCGCCCGAGCCTCCCGAGGTGATTGCCGGCACCCTGGCATACATAGCGCCCGAGCAAACGGGCCGCATGAACCGGTCCGTCGACTCGCGCAGCGACCTCTACTCGGTCGGTGTCACGTTTTACGAGATGGTGACCAATAAGCTGCCGTTTTCCGCTGCGGACCCCATGGAATGGGTGCACTGTCACATTGCTAGGCGACCTGTGCCACCGTCAGAAGCTGCGACGAAAGTGCCGCGTGCCGTCTCTGCAATCGTCATGAAACTGCTCGCCAAGAACGCCGAGGAGCGCTACCAGACCGCTCACGGGCTGGAGGCCGACCTGCGGCGCGCCCTGACCGAAACGGAGGGTCGCGGGTCGGTCGAGGAATTTCCGCTCGCTACCCAGGATCTGCCCGACAAGTTGCTTATTCCTGAGCAGCCATATGGTCGCGAGGGTGAGATCGCCAACCTGCTTGCCGCTTTCGACCGGGTTGTTGCTGCGGGCGGGCCTGAGTTGGTGTTGGTTTCCGGCCCGGCCGGGACCGGCAAGTCGACGGTCGTTAACGAACTCCATCGCGCGCTCGTGCCATCGCGCGGGTTTTTCGCATCTGGCAAGTTCGACCAGAACCAAGGCGATGTTCCCTACGCCAGCCTGGCGCAGGCGCTGCAGGGACTTTTCCGGCCACTGCTGGGCAAGAGCGATGCCGAGCTCGATCCTTGGCGCTTAGCACTCTCTGGAGCTTTGGGCTTCAACGGCGGGCTGATGGCGACGCTCGTTCCGGACCTCGAGTTGCTGATCGGGCCACAGCCGCCCGTCGCGGAGTTGGCACCACAGGACGCCAAGCGTCGTTTCCATTTGATCGTCAGACGCCTGTTGGCGGTGTTTGCCCGACCGGAGCATCCGCTGGCGCTGTTTCTCGACGACCTTCAATGGCTGGACGCTGCGACGCTCGACCTGCTCGAGGATCTGACCACGCACCCGGACTTGCGTCACCTGCTCTTGATCGGTGCATATCGCGACGACGAGGTCGCGCCTACCCACCCCCTGATCCGGCGGCTGACCGCGATTAGGCAAGCTGGTGGGCGAGTGCATCAAGTCGGACTGACTCCACTAGGGCTGAGCGACATGAGTCGGATGCTGGCTGATGCTCTCCATTGCGACAGCAACCGTGTCCTGCCGCTCGCGCGACTGGTGCACAAGAAGAGCGCCGGCAATCCCTTCTTTGCCCTTCAGTTCATCCTGGCCCTGCCGGAGGAAGGACTGCTTGGCTTCGATCGTGCCCACAGGCGCTGGGATTGGGACCTCGAAGGCATTCGGGGGAAGGGTTATGCTGACAATGTTGCGGATCTGATGCTCGGTAAGCTCAGGCGCTTGCCAGCCCCAACGCAACGTGCCCTGCACATGCTGGCCTGCCTTGGCAATCACGCGACGATCGATACGCTGACCATGATCCGGGGCGAAAGCGACGAAACGGTGCACGCGGCATTTTGGGCTGCGGCACGGGCCGGGCTGGTGTTGCGCGAGCAGGTGTCCTACCGGTTCCTGCACGATCGGGTACAGGAGGCCGCCTACGCGCTGGTTCCAGACGACGAACAGGTCGTGGCGCATCTGTCGATCGGTCGCCTGCTCCTCGCTCGCACTCCTCCGGAGGCACTTGCGGAGCGCATTTTCGAGATTGTCGGCCACCTCAATCGAGGAACGGCGCTGATCATGTCGGGCAAGGAGCGCGAGCGCCTCGCCGACCTGAACCTAGCTGCCGCCCGCCGCGCAAGGTCGTCGGCGGCATACGCTTCCGCGCTGACCTATGCAGGCTTGGGAGCCGCCTTGCTGCCAGACGATGCATGGGATCGGCGGTATGAGCTTGCCTTCGCGCTCGAGCTGCTGAGAGCCGAGTGCCTATTCCTCACCGGGTCTACGGCGGAGGCGGAGGCGCGCGTCGCGCCCTTGTCGCGCCGTGCCACGAGCCTAACTGACCTTGCCCGCGTCACTCGGCTGCGAGTGGACCTTTCCATGAGCCTTGGTCGAAGCGACCTGGCCATTTTGGTCGGGCTCGACTACCTGCATCGCGTAGGGATTCGGTGGACGGCTCATCCCACCAGAAATCGGGTGCGGCGCGAATATACGCGGCTGTTCCAACAGCTCGGAGACCGTCCGATTGAAGCGTTGCTCGACCTGCCCTCAATGGCAGATCCGGTCGCACTGGCCACTATGGATGTCCTTACCTCACTCGTAACCCCGGCTTTGTTCACTGACGAAAACCTGCGCTGCCTCGTGATCGGACGTATGGGCAACGTCAGCTTGAAATACGGCAACAGCGACACGACGCCCTATGCCTACACCGCCGTAGGCACCGTGCTGGGACCTTACTTCGGCAAGTACGAGGTCGGTTTCCGGTTCGGCCTCCTCGGGTTGGACCTGGTCGAGCAACCTGGAATGGACCGCCTGAAAGCGCGTGTCTACCTCGCTTTCGGCAACCTTGCTAAGTCCTCTCCACGGCATGTGCGGACGGGACGCGCACTCGCTGGACGCGTCTTTGACACTGCACAGCAAGTAGGCGATCTCACATACGCCGTGCTGAGCCGCAACAACCTGCTTACCTATCTTCTTGCTGGCGGTGAGCCGCTTTCCGAGGTTCAACGTGACGCGCAAGCCGGTCTGGATTTCGCGCGCCAAGCCGGCTTCGGTGTGGTTGTCGGTTTCATTGCCGGGCAACTGCAGCTCGTTCGAACGCTTCGTGGACTGACGCCGGTGTTTGGCTGCTTCAACGACACCGGATTCGATGAGGTTCAATTCGAGCGAGATATCGACGGCAGGCCAGGTAGTTGCTTGTATTGGATCCGCAAGCTGCAGGCCCGCTGGCTTGCCGGCGACTACGTCGCCGCGCTCGCAGCGGCATCGAAAGCGCGGGACCTCCTCTGGATGACGCCCGCCATTTTTGAGCGGGCGGAATACCATTTCTACGCCGGCCTTTCGCTGGCCGCGCTTTGCGACGAAGTCTCGGCCACCGAGAGCTCTCAACACCGGAAGGACCTGCGTGACCATCGCCGCCAGCTTGAGGAGTGGTCCAAGCACTGCCCGGAGAATTTTGGGAGCCGCGCAGCGCTGCTAGGAGCGGAGAGCGCGCGATTGGACAGGCGGACGCTGGAGGCTGAACGCCTCTACGAACAAGCCGCTCAGCTTGCCAGAACGAACTTGCTGCCTAACGACGAAGCGATCGCTTATGATCGCGCTTCAGCCTTTTACCGCAGACGCGGGTTCGATCACATTGCCGGGCTTTACCTGCAGAATGCTCGCCGCTCCTATCAACGCTGGGGGGCCGACGGTAAGGTTCGGCAACTCGACGAGCACTTTCCACAGTTGCGGAACGAAGAAACGGCAGCCACTGCGACAAGGACGATCGAGGCACCGTTGGAACATCTCGACCTCGCCACAGTGATCAAGGTTTCGCAGGCCGTGTCGAGTGAGATCGTCCTTGAGAGGCTTGTTGAGACAGTCCTGCGTATCGCACTCGAGCAGTCGGGGGGTGAGCGAGGCCTGCTAATCTGGTCGAAAGGAAGCGAGCCGCGTTTGATGGCGGAGGCCAGCACGAATGGCAACGTGATCGAAGTCGATTTGCGCGACGAACCCGTCGAGTCTGTCAAGCTGCCAGGCTCGGTACTCCGCTACGTCGTGCGCACCAAGGAAAGCGTGATCCTCGATGCCACCACTGGCAACGAAGCCTTCGCCGAGGATCCGTATCTTATTCAGCACCCTGGGCTGTCGATCCTATGTATGCCGTTACTCAATCAGAGCGCCTTGTCAGGTGTGCTCTACGTCGAAAATAATCTCGCCTCTCGCGTGTTCGCGCCGGCACGGATGGCAGTGCTGAAAATACTCGCTTCGCAAGCGGCAACGGCGCTCGTGAATACCGGCTTGTACCGCGATCTCGAGGAACGCGAAGGTCGGATCCGCCGACTGGTCGAGGCCAACATCATCGGGATATTCATCCGGGATATCGATGGCCGAATTGTCGAAGCGAATGAGGCTTTCCTCAGCATGGTCGGCTATGGTCGCGACGACCTTCTCGGCGGACGCCTATCCAGCGCGGAACTGACGACGGAGGAATGGCGGGATCGTGACGCCGAGGCTGAGGCCGAGCTGAAGGCGGCCGGTAGCGTTCAACCATTCGAAAAGGAGTACCGGCGCAAGGACGGCTCCCGCGTGCCGGTGTTGATTGGCGAGGCAAGCTTCGAAGGAAGCGCGAACCAGGCTGTCGCTTTCGTGCTCGATTTGTCCGAGCGCAAGCGGGGAGAGCAAAGACTTCGAGCGAGCGAGTCCCGCTTCAGAACATTTGTCGATCACGCGACCGACGCATTTTTCCTGCACGCCGACGACCTGACCGTCAAAGACGTTAACCGGCAAGCCTGCGAGGGCCTCGGCTACAGCCGCGAGGAGCTGATTGGAATGCATCCGCGCGAGTTTGATGGAGGTCTCGACCAAGAGGCACTGGCGACAGTGGTTGATCATGTGGACGCCGGACAGACGACGACTTTCGAGACCCTCCACAGGCGTAAGGATGGGACCGTGTTTCCGGTCGAAATTCGCGCCGGCAAATTCCAACTGGGAGAAGAGTGGTTTCGTCTTTCACTGGTGCGTGACATCACCGATCGTAAGCAGGCGGAGAATGCCCTACAACTCGCGCAAGCCGAGCTGGCTCATGTGAGCAGGTTGACCATGATGGGTGAGCTTGCGGCTTCAATCGCCCACGAGGTCAGACAGCCTCTCACCGGTCTCGTCGCCAGCGGCAACGCGGCTCTACGTTACTTGGACGCGGATCCGCGCGATATCATCTCCGCTCGTCGCGCCGTGGAGCGCATGGTAAGTGACGCATTCCGCGCATCCGAGGTCATCGACCGAATACGGGCAATGGCCAAGAAATCACCGGAACGTCGCGAGTGGTTAAGCATCAACGAGGTCGTTTTGGAAACGATCGCGTTGGTAACCACGGACCTACAACGGGCTGCGGTCTCGCCAAACATCAAACTATTGAGCAACTTGCCCCCCGTTCTCGGAGACCAGGTCCAGTTACAGCAGGTCATTCTAAACCTGCTCATGAACGCCAAGGATGCGATGTCGGCTGATCCGAAAGCATCACGCGAGCTCACGATAAGCACTGAGCAGCCGGCATGCGACACCGTCCTGGTGGCTGTGCGTGATAGCGGCCCGCAGATCGACTCTGCGAAGATCGAGGAAATGTTCGAGGCGTTCTACAGCACCAAGCCAAAGGGCATGGGCCTCGGCCTGACGATCAGCCGTTCGATCATCGAAGCCCACAACGGTCGGCTCTGGGCCGTGCCGAACCGCCCTCACGGCGCAGTTTTCCAGTTCACGTTGCCAGTTGAGGGGAAAGCGCAATAAGCTCCTGCGTCCGGCCTGCCGGTATGATGGTTCGAAGTTGAGGCGCGTGGATGAAGGACGTTGTCTACATCATTGATGATGACGTGTCGGTCCGGGAGGGCGTCGGTGATCTATTGCGCTCCGTTGGGCTTGAGGTGCAGACTTTCGCGTCGGGTCAGGAGTTTCTGGACACAAAGCGCGCCGACGCGCCTGGGTGCATCATCCTCGACGTCAGGCTGCCGGGGCGGAGTGGGCTTGAGATGCAGAAAATTCTCCAGAATCTGAGCATTCAGCTTCCCGTGATTTTCATAAGCGCCCACGGCGATGTTCCGATCTCTGTGCGGGCAATGAAATCCGGCGCCATTGAGTTTCTGACGAAGCCGCTGCGTGAACAGGAGTTGCTCGACGCAGTCCATGCCGGAATCGAGCGGGACCGCGCTCGGCGGGAGGAGGCCAAGCTGATCGCCGACCTCCGCACGCGTTACGATTCCCTGACGGCCCGCGAGCGAGAGATCATGCACTTGGTGGTCACCGGCAGCGTCAACAAGCAGATTGCAGGCCAAGCGAGTCTGAGTGAGGTGACGGTAAAGGTCCACCGCGGTCACGTTATGCAGAAGATGCGGGCGAAGTCTCTCGTTGATCTGGTCCGCATGGCGGACAGCCTGGGCGTCACTGCACAGCCGGCGCGGGCCAAATAGCGTTGGTCGGCGACACGAAACTAGAGGGCAGTACTATCCTGGAGTAAATAGGCCCGCTACTAGCCTGCCGGTTCACTGGCTCGCTATCGCGACCGTAGCGGCTCGTTCGGCTCCTCCCAGCACCGCATTCCTTAACACCGACAGGCGGTCGTTGGGATAGGGATGGTGCTTGATGGGCGCAAGCGCGAGTGTCATAATTTGTGCGGAGGATATAGGGGTTGAGCATCGAGATGGCCCACCCACAGTCGACCGTTGTCGTCATCGACGATGATCCGGCAGTCCGCGAGACGCTCGGCAGCCTTGTGCGATCGGTAGGCCTGCAAGCGCAGCTATTCGGCCACGTGCGCGAATTCCTCGCCGTCGCCCGCCCAGAGGGGCCTGCGTGCCTCGTGCTCGACGTCCGGCTTCCCGGACGTAGCGGCCTTGAATTCCAACGGGACCTCGCGGCGGATAACATCCATATCCCAATAATTTTCATCACCGGGCATGGTGACATTCCCATGACCGTGCGAGCGATGAGGGATGGCGCGATCGAGTTCCTCACCAAGCCATTCCGCGACCAGGACCTACTCGACGCGATCCAGTTGGGCCTGGAGCGGGACCGGGTGCGGCTGGATGACGAAAAGTCCTTGACCGAGTTGCGCGCCCGCTTCGAGAGCCTTGGTCAGCGCGAGCGCGAGGTCATGGCCTTGGTGGTGGCTGGACGGGCGAATAAACAGACTGCCTACGAATTAGGCGTCAGCGAGATTACGGTCAAAGTTCATCGTGGGCAGGTGATGAGAAAAATGAAAGCTGCCTCCCTGCCTGATTTGGCGCGAATGGCCGACAGGCTGAACATGGGGTTGGAGCGATCGCACGAAGGTGTCAGCTCCCGCAGCCCGTAGCCATTCACACGCTCAGCGGTCTCAACGGCTGGAGATACCGTTGCCGAGAGCCGCACGGAGGCAGCCGAGCAGATCGCCTTCGGCAAAGGGCTTAGGCAAGTAGCAGCGCACTCCGGCGTTCAGCGCGCGCATCCGAATCCTTTCATTGGGGTAGGCGGTGATCAGAATGGTCGGAATAGTCCTGCCGGCCCCCGCAAGACGTTCAAGCAGATCGAGCCCGCTCATGCCGGGCATGTTGACATCTGCAATCAGGCAGTCAGTACGGCCAAGATGGTCGGAGGCCAGAAAATCCTCCGCAGAGCCAAACGCCTCGGCGGAAAATCCCACCGATCTAATCAGACCCTTGGTGGTTTCCCGAACCGACTCGTCGTCATCTACGACCGCAATGACTGCCTCTCGCTTCAACCTCGGAACTCTCAATCTCGCGCCAAGCGCAACGCGCACTGCCGTGTACGCTTCTAATCTACTGAGATCCTCTGCTGATCAAAAGGAGCTAAGCATTATACGAAGGTATAGTCAGCGCGGCTGCCTGGCTCGTGTCGGCGGCGTGCCCGGTCTGCTCTCGGGGAAGCGCGACTTCGAAGCGGGCGCCGCGCGGTTCGTTTGCGCGAGCCGAAAGCTGCCCCCCATGCGCTTCCACGATGGACCGGCAAATCGACAGTCCCATGCCCATCCCGTCCGCCTTGGTCGTGAAGAAAGACTGGAAGATGCGGCTGACAGTCTCCGGGTCGAGCCCCGGGCCTGAATCGCGCACCGACACGACGACGTTCTGCGCCTCGTCGTTTCCGGAAGTGATCACCAGCTCTCGCGGCTCATGATCGTGCATCGCCTCAATCGCGTTGACAACAAGGTTGAGGAGCGCCTGTTGCAGCTGTACCCGGTCCCCCTGGATGGGTGGCAAATCGTCGGTGAGCCGGGTACGGAGCACGACTCGATTTCGCTCGATATCGCTGCGTGCCAGCGCGATTACATCGAGCACGATGTTGTTAAAGGAGAGCCGATCCATCTTGACCGGAGACTTGCGGACCAAAGCGCGGATTCGACCGATCACTTCGGCCGCGCGGTTGCCGTCCTTCAGAATGCGGGCAAGCATTTGCCGCGCCTCATCGAGGTCCGGCGGCTGCCTGTCCAACCAGCGCAGCCCGGCACCGGCGCCATTCACGATGGCGGCGAGCGGCTGGTTGATCTCGTGGGCGATCGAAGCGGCAAGCTCGCCCAACGTGCTCATTCGCGCAACATGCGCGAGTTCGGCTTGTGCGAGTTGTAGGGCATCCTCCGCCCGCTTGCGCTCGGTGATGTCGTTGTTGGTCTCCAATACGCTGGCTGGGTTGCCTTGCCGGTCGCGCTGCAGGGCCCATCTGCTCGCCACTGCCACCTCCGAGCCGTTGCGCTTGGTATAGACGAGTTCGCCGTCCCAGCGGCCGAGGGAGTGCAATTCGGCATTTATCGCGGTGAGCGGTGCGGAAAAGCGCGTCTTCAACAGGTCGTGCGTAACCCGCCCGACGGCTTCTTCCGCGCTCCATCCATACAATTCCGCGGCGCCGCGGTTCCAATAGGTAATGACGTCGTCCATGTTGCGGACGAAAATCGTGTCCTGCGTCAGGTCGAGAAGCGCGGCTTTCTCGCGCTCGCCCGCTTGTGCCGCTTGGCTCTGCAGGACGAGATATGCCGTCACTGCGATCACAGTGCTCCTGATAGACATACGCATCAGGGCATCTTGTGTCGGCCCGATCGGAGGCGAGATCAGGTAACTCAAAATAAGAAGTGCGACGCACCCGGCGGCGACGAGCACAAGGTGCCTTCCGTAGCAAAAGCGCGAGGCCAAGAGCACGACCACGATGTAAACTAGAGGGAAGGAGATATCATTTGGGTCGACCGTATCGACGATAAAGGTCCCGGCCGCCATCGCGGCGGTCGCGATGGGAAGGAGCACAGCGGAACGGTTCCATCGTGACGCCGCAGCCGCGGATGGCGCAGTTTCGAGCTTCAAGGATCCGCTCCAGGGCGCTGTTTCAAGTCATTTTACACTGCAGCGGCGTACCAAGTCTATGTGACTGCGATTGTGCGCGCAGCAGGGAAAGCTCGGTGCTGTCCGTGCAGGCCGCCGACTTTTCGACACCCAGCCTAGGCTGCCGCCAGGGCGTTTCCAGGCATGCCCAAATCAAGGCGATCACAGGTGCGGCAAGTCGCAACTGCGGCCCATCCCTGGCGGATACGCGAAGTCTGGCGCTTCGTATGGGTCCGTTGCCGCTTCCGGTTCTATCTTCCTGGACCAAGTGTACGGCACCGTTACCCGAGTAGAAGGCCCTTAGGCGACCGGTCCACGATATCCCTGCAATTGCTCCGGTTTGCAATGCCGGCAGGAGGACGAAGGCGCGCCGCGTAGGTTGCCTCATGAAGTTCGCCTTGAACCGGGTAGGTGGATCGCGCTCAATCTAGCGTGATGACGAGCCGGATGGGTGGACAGCAATCGCGCGCTTGGCAATGAAGGTCTGTCGCTCCTCCTGCAAAATATGCAGGCGAAATCCGACCTCTATCCGTCCGATAGCGGCGGGCCTGCGCTGACGGCGACGCCGCTCGCACGAAGTAGGCGGTTAGTCTCGGTATACAGAAGTATAAGTTCGGCAGTGCGCTCGAATGTTCGCGTGATGCGCTCTTTCGTTTTCCATTAGAGCAGTTGACCAACGTGACAATGGTATTGAGCCTCGGCGATACGTAGTATTTCAAGCCGAAGGACGGAGCTAGTTACATGCTGGAGCGGTTATATCTACAAACATTCTGCATGGACTGCGCCCGGAACGGAGATCATGGGCGGAATCGGCGGGCTGGAGTACATGGCCGGCTCGCAGTGTGGACTGCACTGCTGCACGCTCTCGGCATTGCCGCCGCGTTTGCTGTGGGTTCGGGTTTGCGGGGGCTGGTGCGCGCGGCGGGCGCTGCTTGCGTCGCGCTTGGTGCCGGCCTCGCCCTTCGCATGATCTAGAGCCGGGCGCCATGACGCCGGGCGAAGTGTGGACGTCAACGATTGGGCCCAAGCAGGGCATGCAGCGTCTCGGGGCTGCCGGAAGGATGGGAAGATGAGCTACGCAAAAGATCCGCGGCGCGTGCAGCTAGTCAATCTGCGCCAATGGAAGGCCGCACAAGAGGTCAAGGCAGCACAAGAGCGCAAGGCCGCACAATGGCCAGCGTTCATCCCCCGCTCGCTGAGGGGGCTTGGGCTACTTTGTGTCCGCCGTGCTGCCAGGCCGAACCCAATATTCGGCATGCTTTCTGCATCGTACAGTTGCGTGATGCTCATATTGACTAAATTGTCGATTTGACGTAAAAGTCCAATTTGAAACGGAAGCCGGATTAGATGGCTCGAACTGATGGAGATCACGATGGCAGCCCTCAGCTGTCGGCGACCTGGAGATAGCATGTGCAGCCCTATCACCTCTCGAGGTGCGAGTTTCGGGCTTATTGCGTTGCTGGTGGTTCCGGCGAAGCCGGCACCTTCCCGGTCGGCAACTGTCGGCAACGTGGTCGGGCCGAACTCCGGCACGCTGGCGACGATCGTCAGCCAGGACCCGATGTATGTCAGCTTTCCTGTCCCCATGCGGACGGCAAAGGGCCGCGAGGTCACGCTCGGTGAGAAGGAAAGCATTCGATGAACTTTCAGTCCCAGAAGGATTTGCGAACGGTAGAACGGCGTCTCCCTTTCGAATGCATTGCGTTGGTGTTGCAAGGCGGCGGGGCACTTGGAGCCTACCAGGCCGGCGTCTACGAAGCCCTTGCGGAGACCAACATTCATCCAGATTGGGTTGCCGGTGTGTCCATTGGTGCCATCAACTCCGCGATCATCGCTGGAAACGAGCCAGCCGAACGGGTTGCGAAGCTGCGGACCTTCTGGCGGGAGATCACTGCCAATCCGCTTCTCGACTGGACTGCCGCCGCAGACGCTCTCGCACCGAAGGGCAATCTGCCGCGCACACTCTTCAATCAATTCAGTGCAGCCTCCGCGCTCGTCGCCGGTGCCCCAGGCTTCTTCAGCCTCCGACAGCCCGTTCCCTGGCTGTATCCGAATGGCTCAATTGAAAGCACAAGCTTTTACGAAACCAACCGCCTCAAGAGTACTCTGGAGCGGCTTGTGGACTTCGACCGGATCAACGCCGGCGGCATGCGTTTCAGTGTCGGCGCCGTGAACGTGCGGACAGGAAATCTCGTCTACTTCGATAATGAGACGCATACGATCCGGCCCGAGCACGTGATGGCCAGCGGCTCGCTTCCGCCCGGTTTCCCTGCGGTCGAGATCGAGGGTGAGTTCTACTGGGACGGCGGCCTCGTTTCCAACACGCCGTTGCAGTGGGTCGTCGAGCACGGGACGCGGCAGGACACGATTGCCTTCCAGGTCGACCTCTGGAGCGAGCGCGGCGAGCTTCCCCGAAATCTGGCCGACGTCGCGGCGCGGCAAAAGGAAATCCAGTATTCGAGCCGAACGCGCGCCCATACTGAGCAGTTCAAGCAGTACCAGCGCGCCCGGCACACGCTCGCGAACCTTCTGGCAAAACTGCCCGTGGACCTTTTGGGTAGCGAGGAGGCGAGAATGCTGAGCTCAATTGCGGACCACAAGGTCTACAAGCTGGTCCATCTGATCTACTGCTCTAAGCAGTATGAAACCCACTCGAAGGATTACGAGTTCTCGCGGCTGTCCATGGAGGAGCATTGGCGGGCAGGTTACTTCGATGCCGTGCGCACGTTACGGCATCCTGAGGCACTAGCGCGGCCGGACAATCTGGACGGGGTTAGCACGTATGACCTTGCCGTCGACGGGCGAGAATAGAGGTCAGCCACCGCAAAAGGCACGACTGACGCCCCCCTCGCGGCCGCCTGAACGCAATTGAGCCGCTCAATCCAAAGGAACTTCATCCATGCACCAAGACTCAGTCCGGGCGAGCGCTTTCGCCATGCCCCTGACCAGCCCGGCCTATCCGGCCGGCCCATATCGCTTCCGAAACCGCGAATATCTGATCATCACCTATCGGACCGATCCGCAAAAGCTGCGCGACCTCGTGCCGGAGCCGCTTCTGGTGTCCGAACCTCTCGTCAAATTCGAGTTCATTCGCATGCCGGACTCGACCGGCTTCGGTGATTACACGGAAAGCGGACAGGTTATTCCTGTCTCCTTCCGTGGCCGCAAGGGCAGCTACACCCACTGCATGTTTCTCAACGACCACCCGCCGATTGCCGGCGGACGCGAGCTTTGGGGCTTTCCGAAGAAGCTTGCGAGTCCGACTTTTCGGACCGAGACCGACACTTTGGTGGGCACGCTCGATTATGGACCGGTCCGCGTCGCGACGGGCACCATGGGCTACAAGCACCGAGCCGCGGACCTCGCGAGCGTGAAGGCGTCGCTTGCCGAACCGAACTTCCTCCTCAAAATCATCCCGCATGTCGACGGCACGCCGCGCATCTGCGAACTCGTGGAATACCAATTGGAGGAAATCAATCTGCAGGGCGCCTGGACCGGCCCGGCAGCCCTGAACCTCTGGTCACACGCGCTGGCCCCAGTCGCCGAGCTGCCGGTGCTGGAAGTCGTTTCGGCGGTTCACATCGTCGCCGATCTCACGCTCGCGCTCGGGAAGGTCGTCCACGACTACCTCGCGGAAGCCGAGCCTCGCTATCGGAAAGGAAGAATCCATGAACTTGCAGAATGAGATCTTATCGAAGCACGCCGACGGAGCCGCAGGCCGGCTCCTCAACAAGGTGGCAGTGATCACCGGAGCCGCGAGCGGCATCGGCAAGGAGATTGCGCTCAGCTTCGCCCGCGAGGGAGCAAAGGTGGTCATCGCGGATCTTGATCAGCACGCGGCCCGAAAGGCGGCATCCGAGATCGATCCGAGAGGCGAATGTGCGCTCGGCGTCGGCATGGATGTCAGCAACGAAGAGCAGGTGGAAAGTGGAATGGCGCAGGCGATCGAAACCTTCGGGCGTCTCGATATCCTGGTCAGCAACGCCGGCATCCAGATCGTAGCGCCGCTTGTCGACTTCGATTTTGACAAATGGAAAAAGATGCTTTCCATCCACCTGGACGGCGCCTTCCTGACGACCCGCGCCGCCTTGCGGCAGATGTACCGTCAGAACAGCGGCAGCATCATCTACATGGGATCCGTGCACTCCAAGGAGGCTTCACCGCTCAAGGCGCCCTACGTCACCGCCAAGCACGGCCTGATCGGCCTGGCGAAGGTCGTGGCCAAGGAAGGTGCCGCCCACGGAGTTCGCGCCAACGTGATCTGCCCCGGCTTTGTGCGCACGCCGCTGGTCGACAAACAGATTCCAGAGCAGGCGCGCGAGCTTGGGATCTCCGAGGCGGACGTGATCAAGGCCGTGATGTTGAAGGAGACGGTCGACGGCGAGTTCACGACCGTCCAGGACGTTGCGGAAGCAGCGCTGTTCCTGGCAGCCTTCCCATCGAACGCGCTGACCGGCCAGTCGATGGTGGTCAGCCATGGATGGTTCATGCAGTAGCGGGTTCGGAGACGCGCGTCTTATCGCGCGCGATCTCCTCTTCATCCGCGATCAACCGCGTCAATTGCAGTACTTTTTTGCATTGCATAATTGCACAATTCTCATATTGACTATGTAGTCGGTTTGACGTACAAGTTCAAAATGAGATTGAGCCTCGGCCGCTAGGCCGGAGTTCCTCTTCAATCATCAGTTCCCTGCAACCTCGATCCTTTCGAGCGGAGGCTTTCATGCGCCTATCGTACGGCAAATTCTTTTGTGTCTGTCTCGCCGGGCTTTGTCTTGCCGGTTGTTCCGAAGAGGAGAAGACAGCAGCAGCAGCGCCGCGGCAGGCGCGTATCATGGTGGTGACGCCTCACAAGCTAGCCACGGTGGCGGAGGGCGCCGGTCGCGTCCAGTCGCGTTATGTCAGCGAGGTCGGCTTCGAAGTCGGCGGCCGAGTAATCTCGCGCGATGTCGACGTGGGCGCAACCGTCAAGAAGGGCCAGAAGCTCGCGGAGCTCAGCGCCGTCGACTACCGCAACAAGGTGACCGCCGCAGAGGCCGATCTCTCGGCGGCCAAGGCCACGCTCGTCCAGGTCGTGGCCCAGGAGGAACGCTTCCGTATTCTGCTCGGCAAGGGCTTTACCACACGTTCTCAGTACGATGAGGTGCTGAGGTCGTTGCAGAGCGCACAAGCTGCCGTCCAGGCGGCCGGAGCCAATCTCCGTATCGTTGAAAACCAACTCGGGTACACGCAGCTGCTTGCGCCCGACGACGGCATCGTGACGGCGACTGGCGCGGACCCAGGTCAGGTCGTGGCCGCGGGCCAGATGGTCGTCCAGATGTCCCGCAATGACGCGCGCGAGGCGGTCTTCGCTGTCGCCGGCGAAGACATCGCCGGGGCAAAGCTCGGCATGGCGGTGAACGTTTCGATCCAGGGCCGGCCGGACATCGCTGTCACCGGCGCGATCCGCGAGATTTCCCCCGAGGCCGACAGCACGACCGGCACCTATCAGGTGAAGGTGGCGCTGGCTTCGCCGCCGCCAGAGATGCGGCTGGGCGCAGTCGTCGTAGGTCGCGTCGAAAGCGAAGGAGGCCAGGAGGTCACCACGCTACCCCCGACCGCGCTGCTGCAGTCCGGAGACGAGCCGCAGGTCTGGGTGATTGGCGGCGACGGCAAGGTGCAGCGCCGGAACGTCCAGCTGCTTCAATTCGATACAGACTCCGTCGTCGTCAGCCACGGGCTGACGGCAGGAGAGAAGGTCGTGACCGCCGGCGTCAATTCGCTGGCAGACGGTGAGTTGGTGAACGCTGAGACGGAGGTCGAGTGATGACGCGCTTCAATCTTTCGGAATGGGCCGTCCACAACCGGGCCATCGTCGTATTCCTCATGCTCGTCTGCGTCATCGGGGGCATCAGCGCTTACGAGAGGCTCGGCCGGCAGGAGGATCCGGATTTCACCGTGCAAACCATGGTGGTCCAGGCGGTTTGGCCCGGGGCCACCGCGGCCGATATGCTCACACAGGTGACCGACAGGCTCGAGAAGAAGCTCGAGGAGACTCCCAAGCTCGATTATATCAAGAGCTACACCAAACCCGGCCAGGCGACTATTTTCGTTTACCTCAAGGAGTCGACGCCCAAGCGCGAGCTCGACGACATCTGGTACCAGGTCCGCAAGAAAGTCAGTGACGTCCAGGCGACGCTTCCCCCTGGCGTGGTCGGCCCCTTCTTCAACGACGAGTTTGGCGACGTTTTCGGCATCATCTACGGGATCACCTACGACGGCTTCACGCCGCGCCAGGCGCGCGACTTCGCCGAGACGGCGCGGACCGAGTTCCTGCGTTCGTCCGATGTCGGCAAGGTCGAGATTTTTGGCGACCAGGACGAGAAGGTCTATCTCAGCTTCTCACCCCAGAAGCTCGCCAATCTTAAGCTCAGCCTCGACGAAGTGCTGACGGCGATCGCGCGGCAGAACGCGGTTGTGCCCTCCGGCGTCATCAACACGCCGCACGAGAACATGCTTGTTGACGTTACCGGCTCCCTTCTAAAGCCCGAGAACGTTGCCGGCCTCAATCTCTGGATCGATGGGCGCTTCTACAAACTGACTGACATCGCCAAGATTCAGCGCGGCTACAGCGACCCGCCCACGAAGATGTTCCGCGTCAACGGCAAGCCGGCCATCGGCATCGGCGTGAACATGCGCGAAGGCGGCAACAACCTGGATTTTGGCGAAGGTCTGCACGAGGCGGCCGAGCGCCTGATGCAGGGCTTCCCCGTCGGCATTAAGCTCAACCTGGTTTCGGACCAACCCGAGGTTGTGCGCGAAGCCATCGGTGAATTCACCAAGGCGCTGTTCGAGGCGATCGTCATCGTGCTCGCTGTCAGCTTTCTCAGCCTGGGCTTCAGGGCCGGGCTCGTGGTTGCCCTCTCGATCCCCTTGGTTCTCGCCATCGTGTTCATCTTTATGGAGGCGATGGGCATCAGCCTTCAGCGTATTTCGCTCGGCGCGCTCATCATCGCGCTCGGTCTTCTCGTCGATGACGCGATGATAACTATCGAAATGATGATCTCCAAGATCGAGGAGGGCATGGAAAAGCTGAAGGCAGCCACGTTCGCCTACACGTCCACGGCTTTTCCCATGCTGACAGGAACGCTGGTCACGATCCTGGGCTTCCTGCCGATCGGCTTCGCTGACAACAATACCGGGCAGTATACTTTTTCGCTGTTCGCAGTCGTCGCAGCGGCGCTCGTTGCTTCGTGGTTCGTAGCGGTTCTCTTTACGCCGGTGATCGGGCTTTCCTTGCTGCCCTCCCAAATGAAAGCGCACGGCGCTCATGGGCCTCGCCGCTTCATGCGCGCTTTCATTGGCTTGCTCGGCTTCAGTATGCGGCACCGCTGGCTTACCATCGCCGCCTCGCTTGCCGCCTTCGGTGCCGCCCTCTACGGCATGGGTTTCGTGCAGCAGCAGTTCTTCCCGGCGTCGAACCGGCCCGAGCTTGTCGTATCGATGACGCTGCCGAAGAATGCCTCGATCGCGGCGACCGAGACTGAGACTAAGCGGCTCGAAGAGGCGCTCGCGAACGACCCCGACATCGCCGGCTTCTCCTCCTATGTGGGCGGCGGCGCCATCCGCTTCTACCTGCCGCTCGACGTTCAGCTCGACAACGACTTCATGGCGGAGACCGTGGTCGTCGCGAAGGACCTCGAGGCGCGGGACCGCGTTCTGGCGAGGCTCGAGACGCTATTTGCAGATAGCTTCCCGGACGTGAAGGCCCGCATCTCGCGCCTGGAGCTCGGCCCGCCCGTCGGCTGGCCGGTGCAATACCAGGTGAGCGCGCCGACAGTCAACGAGGCGAGGGAGCACGCGGAGGAACTCGCAAAGGTGCTGCGGTCATCCGGACTCGTGCGCAATGTCAACTACGACTGGGCCGAGAAGAGCAAGGAGCTGCGCATAGTCGTCGATCAGGATCGCGTGCGACAGGCCGGCCTAAGCTCCGAACAACTCGCTCAGGCGCTCGACCGCGTGCTCACTGGCTCGACGGTCACTCAGCTTCGCGACTCGATCTATCTGGTCGATGTCGTTGCCCGGGCCGAGAACAGCGAGCGCTCAAGCGTTGAGGCCTTGCGCAACCTTCAGATCCCCACCGCGACGGGTGCCTCGGTGCCCCTGCGCGAGCTTGCCGAGTTCCAGTACGATCTCGACGAGGGCTATGTCTGGCGTCGCGACCGCCTGCCCACCATCACAGTTCAGGCGGAACCGCTGCCGGGGCAGCAGCCCGCCTCCGTTCACGAGCGACTCGCGGGCGCGATCGAAGAGTACACCAAGTCGCTGCCGGCGGGCACCTTGCTGGAAACCGGCGGCACGGTCGAGAAGAGCGGCCAGAGCAACGCCGCCCTGCTGGCCCAGTTTCCGCTGATGATCACGCTAATGCTTACCGTACTCATCGTGCAGTTAGGCAGCTTCCGCCGGATGGCGATGGTGATCAGCGTGGCGCCGCTGGGCCTCATCGGGGTCGCCATCGCGCTGCTGACCACAAGCACGCCGATGGGCTTCATCGCCATCCTCGGGATCATCGCACTTGCAGGGATGATCATCCGCAACTCCGTGATCCTCGTCGATCAAATCGAGCATGAGCGGGGCCGCGGCATCGATCCCTGGAAGGCGGTGATCGATGCGACCACGCACAGGTTCCGGCCGATCATGCTGACCGCGGCTGCGGCTATCCTTGGCATGATCCCCATCATGCACGACGTGTTCTGGGGACCGATGGCCTACGCCATTGTCGGCGGGCTTGCCGTCGCAACGGTGCTGACGCTCGTCTTCCTCCCGGCCCTCTACGTCGCCGTCAACGGCATTCGGGAGAAGGATGAAACGAACGCAGCGCCTGAACCTGAGATGCTGCCGGCCCCCGCCTTGGCGCCGCAGCACTGACGGGGATACAGCCATGTCTGAGACGCCATCCCTCTTTGATCGCTTTGTTTCGCCGGATGCCACGATGTACGCCGGACCCGGTGAGACCACACGCGACTACGCTGACAAGATGTTGCTCGCCGCGCTTCAGGAAGCACAAACTGTGACGCGCTCCTACGACAACAAGGCGCAAATCGTTGGCGTGGGTTACATCCTCGCCCTAAACCTTGTGCTGCGCTTCGGCGATCTTTTGCCGACGCATGCGCCGATCGGGCCGCTGTTCTATGCGGTCGTTTGGGGAATCGTCATCATGCCAATCCTTCAGTTCGGCCAAGTGCTCTATCCGAGTCGGACACGCGCGGAGAGGGAATTCAATGGCAAGACGTCTCATGGTTCCAAGGTCCCACCGGTGTATTATGTCGGTCCGGACTCCTTCGCCAATGTACGTGACCTGGTCCACCAGGCCCTAAAGTCAGATTGGACCTCGGTCCTTGCCGCCGAATTGCTGAAGACCTCTCGCGTCAGGACCATCAAGCAGGCGCGCTTTCAACGCGGCCTTATGATGACCGTCGTGTCTTTCATCCTGCTGGGAGGCGAGCAGTTCTTGCGCAGCGTTGCCGTCGTCCAGTGAGAAAAAGTGTAGCGGGACGAGGTCGAAGAGAATTGTCGGAGTCCACTTCGAGCTTTGCACGCGGAAAGTCCCGCTCCTAAGGCAAGGGGACATCTGATCCGCGGCATCCACAAGAAGGGCCACGAACGGCATGGCCTATCTCAGCCGCTACACCCATCGCGTGGCGATCTCGAACAGCCGCCTGATCAGCGCCAATGCCGAGACTGTCACCTTCCGCTGGAAGGATTACCGGATCAGGAATGATGACCGTCACAAGGTCATGCGGCTGGCCACCGACGAGTTCATCCGCCGCTTCCTGATCCACGTGCTGCCCGACGGGTTCCACCGCATCCGCCATTACGGCCTGCTGGCCGCAGCAGGCCGCAAGGCCAATGTCGCAAAAATCAGGAAACTGCTCGGTGAGAAAGCCCCCTCGCAGGATGAAACGCCAAGCGGGATAACGTCGGTTTGCGCCAGCCTTTGCCGAACACGGCAAAATCGCCGAGACACAACGGCAGATGGCCTCAAGACCCAACCTTCATCACATCATCGGTAGCTTTTGGGCCACCCCGATTGCTGCTGTCGTGCCCGCCGCTCACCGCCAGCCCCGCGCTTTCCCCATAGGCTCCACCCAGCACCCCGCGGCTTCCTCCTTGGGAGGTTTTTCAACGCGGGCCGATGTCGATCCAGCCCGCACCGTCACGCCGCGGCCCGCATCGAAAAACCTTCACCACAGCTGCCGTTCGGCAAAGTTGGTCCGACGGCAGCCCATGGGCGCTTAGCGGAAGTTTCGGGGGCCGATCTGAAAGCGTCGTTTAGTTAGCCGCAATGTCACCCGGATCAACGCGCCCGCCAGTAATCTCATGAGCGCAGAGGGAAAAAATCCGGTCACGGAAAAATGGCAGGCAACGCTGCCCGCCATCTCCTTCACCAAACCGGCAGCGTTTACTGGTGGCCAACCATCGTGCAGAAGGCGCCATGCCCCTGGTCATCACTGGCTATGCCGCCGCATTCCTGCTTTATCGTGGCGCGATCCTCGTCTTTCAACCCCTCCCAAGCGGCCTTGAAGTCGGCTTCCGATTTTAAGGTCTTCATGTCGGCAGCGGTGTAGAAGGGCGCCATTTTCGTCGGCTCGTCGAGGGCGCCGCCGTGCTCGGCAAGTGCGGCGCCGGTCATCATCGAAAGCGCCATCGCGCCCGTGCAAAGCATCTTGATGTTCATGGTCATTTCCTCTCTTGGTTGCTTTGATTTCGTGCTCGTGCGGGATCGGCACGGGTCGGGCCTATCCCAGGTCAACCATAGGAGAGCACTTGGCTCCGCGATATTGTCCTTTAGGGAACTTGCAGTGGAGTCTCGTCGCCCAATTACCGGCAGCCGGAAGCGCCACCGTCACGCCCTCGATCGAGGTCCATCCCGAGCACCTGCCCAAGCGCCTGATGATCCACAAACCGATAAAGGTCGACGGGAGAACCGTCTGGCGCACTGAGCGGTTTCGCGGATGAGGCCCGTCCCAATCGGTCTCTGGTGATCGCGTTGCACCCTGCGCTGAAGAATACTGACGCGTTTCACGCTGGCGCTGAGTCTTGACGAGGCGTAATTCGCCAGCGGACACCATGGTTCTCGGAAGATCGCTGGCATTCATAGCCTCGCCGGAACCCGGAGCCGATTAGTTTGCCGGTGGCGAAAGGCTTTCCAATTGTTGCAGGCGTTTCATCGCCTCCATCGCCGCCAGCGAGTTGTAGTTGATACCCGCCGCGTTCAAGCTGCTCCCCTCCTGGAAGGGAAACTGCGGCAGCATCATGAGGAAGGTTTTGAGCTTCTGCTGAACGGGCACGAAGAGCCAGATGTTATCGGCATACCAGCGCAGATAGAGGCCTGATTCCCGCGGTGCCTTCTCGTAGGGGTCGGCCCGGAGATTGACGATCTCAGGCCAGCCTGGCACATCGCGAGTGCCGGTGGCAATGTTGCCATTCACGACGGCAAACGAAACCTTCCAGTCGTTCCAGCGCACAGCGTAGGCGTCAGTGAAGAGAGCGCCTTCCTTGGCTATGCGGTCGATGCTCGGCGTTTTGTAGCCCATCAGGCCGAGGTTATAGGCACTGATATTTTCAATGCCGATGTCATCGCCCCAGATGACGAGGATGTTGGGCTTTTCGAAGTCTGAGCCAGAGCTTTTGGCACGGCCGGCAGCATTGATGCTACCAGCAACGAACAGCCGCTGAGCAATAGGTCGCGCCGTTTCATCCGTCTGCCCGTTTGCTGCACTCCGTGCCGGCGATCACTACCATGATTACCACTGATGACGAGCTTCCCATCTCTTGTTCACGCCTGCCATGCCAAGCGGTACTGTCAAAGCTGGCATCAAAAAAGTGTTGGCGGTATTGCCCTTTGGGGCAGAATATTCTGAACAGAACCGCTCTGCGACTTCTTCAACCAGCCAGCCTGGTACTTTTTCATCCAGGGGTAAGTTAGCAATAGGGTCCGCTCGCAGTGCGTGCGCGAGGCCCTTCGCGAAAATCTCATGCCTCAATGGGCGCGCGCTCAGCCTAGGGCCCGCGTCCTCTGCGGCCCCCAGCGTTGCGCGACCAGTCGTTCCTCAATCAGTCGCCGTCAAGGTGACGGTGGTGACACCACCCGCTATGTTGATACCTTGCTGACCCTCGACGGAGATCGGCTGCAAGGAGAGCGAGCGGTCGCTGCCGCCGACGAGAATATTGGCGCCAGCGCCGGCGCCGAACGAGGCGTTGGCGCCCACACCGGCATAGGTGCCCGCCAGGGCGCCGGCCGGAAGGCCGCTTGTCGCCGCCGCCACGCCCCAGATCAAATGCCCATCCGCAACCTCGCCGAGCGCCACGCCGAACTGATCAATTGAACCAGCATAGCTTTCGACCTTGCCGCTCTGGTCTTTGAAAACGCAGGCAAGTTTTTGCTTTTCGACCACGAACATGCCGATGCCGCGTGACACGTCGCACGACAGTGTGCCGACCTGCGTCGAGTTCTGGGCAGTCGCACCGAGTGGGATCAGTACTACGATGAGCGCAAAACAAGCGCTGCGGAAGTAGGCCATTGTCATATCTCCCTTTGAATTGATGTCGCTTCTCGCGATGGCCGCTCCCTGGGAGCGAGCCACCAAATGTTGGAAGTGCCATTTCCTCCTAGTAGCACGGCGGATAGGGGTAGTATCCGCATTGGTCCCCATAGCCGTAGCGGTATGGAGCGGTCGCGGCGGCTCCAATGGCAGCGCCGGCCACCACCCCTGCTGCAACGCCGGCGCCGCCATACCAGGCCCCGTGGTAAACCGGAGCGTGCCAATAGCCGCCGCCATGCCACCCGCCGCCATAGCCGCCACCATGCCATCCGCCGACATGGGCGAAGCTGGCATCACCGACATGCGCGAAGCTGCCGTGGAAGCCACCGCCGTGGAAGCCGCCAAAGTTGTCGATGAAAACCGCCGCCGGCCCAGCGGCGCCATCCAGATTTCCTTCCAGGACGGCGACGTCGAACGTCAGCGTTGTTCCTTCCAGCTTCGGAGTTTTCAGGGTCACGACAACATCGCTTACATCCGATCCTTCGCCGCCGAGCACCGAGACGGTCGCATTCGGGGGGTCGATGGCAAAGTTGTCCTTGCCTTCATCCCACTGCATGATGAATTGCTCGGTGGTGACATGCCCTGCGGCCCGGACCGGCCGGTCGGCGAATACAATCGCATTCTTGGCTACGCCTGTCAGGACCAATTTGCCGCCCTCCAGCTTGGCGCCCTCCGAGTTGACGACGGCGAGCGATGGCACCGGGCCGGTCGCCTTGACCTCGCCGATAGTCTTTTCGAGCGGCACATGCGGCTTCTTGGCGGCGTCCTGGGCCATTGCCCCGGTGGCTGCCACGGCCAAACCTCCAGCAAAAGCCATCAGGCTCGTGATGCGAATCCTATTCATTGCAGTTGTCCTTCGCGTTTGAGTTTGCCGGTACTGTACTTGCTTCGTTTTCCACCCTGATCGAACCCCGAAACCATGGTTCTACTTCTCTGGAAAAATCTGTTTCCAGTCGGTCTTCATGCTCACCACCGTCCAGTGGTTGATCGCCGCGGCATCGAGTGCGAGGTCGAGGCGGCCGAAATCAGTGTCGCGGTCGTAGGCATATTCGCGCTCAGCATCGGTGTGATGAACGATCAGGCCGAAACGTGCGCCGTCGGTGAGCGTCGTCCACTGCAGCATTTCCAGATCGCCGTCCGAGTTGCCGAACGCGGCGATTGGCCTGCGGCCGATATGCTCCTGGATGCCGACCGGCTTGCCGCTCTTGTCGTCGATGAAGTTGACCTGAGGCAACCGAAACAGGTTCGGCGCGCCGTCCTTCATTTCGAATTGCGTCTTGATCGACGACCCCACCACCTGCTCCGCCGGAATGCCATAGACCTTTTCCGTCCAGGGTCGCATGAATTCGATGCCGCCGCCGGAAACGATGAAGGTTTTGAAGCCGTTGGCGCGCAGATAGGCGAGAAGTTCTAGCATCGGCTGATAGACCAACTCGGTATAAGGCTTTTTGAAGCGCGGGTCGCGCGCGGTGGCTATCCAGTCGGTTACGATCTTCTGGAACTGTTCGGTGGTCATGCCGGCGTGGGTCGCCATGATGAGTTCGAGCAGGCCCTTTTCGCCGGCGGCCGTAAGCGCCTTCATGTCGCCTTCGAGCACGGCCTGAAACGGCTGGGTGGTCGCCCATTCGGGATGACTTGGCGCCTCGGCTTTTACACGGTCGAGCGCGAAGGCGAGTTGCACATACATCGGATGTTCGACCCACAGCGTGCCGTCATTGTCGAACACCGCGATGCGTTCGGGCTCCGGCACGAAGTCCGGCGAACCCTCCTTGCTCACCTTCTCGACGAACTCGACGATCGCAGCCTTCGGCGCGGTGTCGTTCCAAGACGGCAGCGGGTCGGACTGGGCAAGGGCGGCCGCGGGAGCGACGAGCAAAGCAGCGGCCGCGAGAATGGCACGACGGGTCAGTCTGAGAAGATCATGCTTCACGAACATATCGCGCTCCTTTCTTGTAAATCTCGATTCGTATCGGGGTCTACGACGACCGGCTCGTGGCCGTGGAACCGGCGGGCGCCCCTTGCGAGCCGCCCGCCACGAGTCATCCCGTTACTTGACCAATGCTGCCCTTGCCGCCTCGATCTGCGCCTTGACAGCGTCGAGGTTGAAGCTCGCGCCCTTCTGCATGGGCGGGAACTCAATGGCCGTCTGGGCCAGCTTGCCCACTTCCTGCTGAACAAACACGAAGCGCCAGAACTGGTACATAAACCATTCGTTGAAGTAACCTTGGGCGCCGTCCAGCGTTCCGTTTGCCGGAGTGCCCAGACGTTCGAAGGGATCGAGGCGAAGGTTGGTGATCGACGGTGCGTCGACGTGATCCTTGGCTCCAAGCCAGCCGTTCGGTTGCTCGATGAAGCGGTACTTGTAGTCATCGATGCGCACCGCGCCCAGCGTGCTTTCGCCGAAGTAGAAGATCTCGTGCCGGGCAGACGGACCCTTGCCGGTGATGAGGTCCATCTGGTTGTAGCCGTCGAGATAGTTCTTGTAGGTGCGGTCGCCGATCTGCTTTCCTTTAAGCAGTTCGGCCTTGATGTTGGGGTTACCTGCGGCGGCCACGAACGTAGGCAGCCAGTCGAGCCCGGACATGATGCCGTTCTCCACCTTGCCTGCTGCGATCTTGCCCGGCCAGCGAATGAAGGCCGGCACACGGAAGCCGCCTTCGTAGATCGTGCCCTTCTGCCCCCGGTACGGCGTGTTGCCGCCATCAGGCCATGTGAAGGTCTCGGTGCCATTGTCGGTGGTGAACATGACGATGGTGTTGTCATCAACGCCAAGGTCCTTGAGCTTCTGCATCACCAGGCCGACGTCATCGTCGAGCTGAGCCATGCCGGCTTCCTGCAGCGACCAGCCGTTCTCCGAGTTGCGCAATGCTTCATACTTGGGCGAAAGATGGGTGATAACGTGCATGCGCGTGGGATTGAGCCACAAGAAGAAAGGCTTGTTGTCGGCCTTGGCTTTCTCCACGAACTTCAAGGCTTTGTCGCGGATCTCGTCGTCCACTGTTTCCATGCGTTCGGGATAAAGAGTGCCGGCGTCTTCGATCTTCTGCTTGCCGACCTTGCCCCAGCGTGGGTCGACGGTCGCGTCGTCGGTCGTCGTCGCCCAAGTGTGGAGCATGTTGCGCGGCCCCACCTTGTCAAGCAGGTCCTGCGGATAGTTCGGGTGTGCAGGGTCTTCCATGGCGTCGAGGTGATAGAGGTAACCGAAGAACTCGTCGAAGCCGTGGACGGTCGGCAGGAACTCGTTCAAATCGCCAAGGTGGTTCTTTCCGAACTGGCCGGTGGTGTAGCCCATGTCCTTCAGGGCAGTCGCGAGAGTCATCGCTTCGGCCGGCAGACCGGTGGTGGCGCCGGCCTGCCCGACGGTGGTCATGCCGGTGCGAATTGGAAGCTCGCCGGTGATAAAGTTCGCCCGGCCAGCCGTGCAGCTCGCCTCGGCATAGTAGTCGGTGAAGAGCATGCCCTCGGCGGCGATCTTGTCGAGGTTGGGCGTGCGGCCCGCCATCACGCCGCGGTGATAGGCGCCGATGTTCCACATGCCGATGTCGTCGCCCATGATGACGACGATGTTCGGTTTTTGCGCGTCCTGCGCATAGGCAACCGATGCCATACCGCCGCAAAGCGCAATTGCGGTCACCCAGGTTGCGATGCCGTAACTCGGAATTCCAGGTCTCATGTTCAGCTCCTCCTGCTGGAAATCTCGGCAACCGCCCGAATTGGAACGATTCCGCGCCCGTGCGCCCCTTGCTTGATCAGTCAGCACACAAGGCTGACGCTACGGTAAATCCGAGCAACGCTTGATGATATTGTCCTTTGGGGAAGTCGATCGGACCGTGCGCCTGTTGGGTGGCGCGCAGCCGGGCTCACGCACGACCGGACGCCCTGGGGCGTCCGGCATTGGCGGGTGCGTCAGTCGTGACCTGTCTTCATGCTGCGGACTTGCGCCATCACTTGCTCCAGATTGTAGCTTGCAGGGTCCTGGAGAATGCACGACGGTATCGACCGAAACGTCTTCAGGGAGTGTCGTATGATTTCTGTTCGCGTTGCATCGACCGCCGCGGCGATTGTTCTGACCGCAGCCTTGGCAGGGCCATCGCAGGCCGAGGACAACGCCGAGGATCTCGCCAAGAAGCTCTCCAATCCGATCGCCTCGCTGATCAGCGTGCCATTCCAGTTCAACTGGGACCAGGGCTATGGTCCCAACGACGGCGACAAGGGCTATGTCAACATCCAACCGGTCATCCCGTTCTCGCTCAACGACAACTGGAACCTCATCTCGCGCACCATCCTGCCCATCACCTACCAGAACGATATTGCCGGGCCCTCCGGCAATCAGTTCGGCCTTGGCGACATCACCCAGAGCCTGTTCTTCTCGCCCAAGAAACCGACCGCAAACGGCATCATCTGGGGCGTCGGACCGGCCTTTCTCATTCCGACGGCGACCGACGACTTGCTCGGCAGCGAAAAATGGGGAGCGGGTCCGACCGCCGTTGTGCTGAAGCAAATCGGCCCCTGGACGGTCGGCATGCTGGCCAACCACATCTGGTCGTTCGCCGGCGACGGCGCCGACGTCAATTCCACCTTCCTGCAGCCCTTCGTCTCGTACACGACGAAGGACGCCTGGACCTTCTCGCTGAACACCGAGAGCACCTACAATTGGGAAGCGCGCCAGTGGTCGGTTCCGATCAACTTCCAGGTCGCGAAACTTATACGCATCGACAAGCAACCTATCAGCCTATTCGCAGGCGTGCGGTATTGGGCGGAAAGCCCTGACAGCGGACCGGACGGTTTCGGCGTGCGCACGGGAATTACGCTGCTGTTTCCGAAGTAGGGCGGCCGTGCAAGCGGACGTTGCAGGGTCTGCCGTTGATCGTTCGCTTCTGGCGCTACTTGCTCGTTCCGATCGACGAGACGAATGGCAAGGTTTGACCTTAAGCGGTCCCTGCCGTGGTGGAATTCGATGTCGTCTCTCTTGGCGGAGCGGACTTGCCTGACGGCGTGACCACAGCAGCGTTCGGTTCGGCTTTCCACAGGACGCTTGGCGTTGACGATGGGGAGGATGCCTCCGTCATTGACGTGGTGCAACAAGGGCATACTGCGACATGCCGATGCGCCTTGCTGTATATCGGGACCAGAGCCGGCCTTTCATCCTTCCGGGCCAGGCAGCCCGTCAGAGGCGCCGTGACCCGAACCTGCCAGAGACTGCCGCCTCGCGAACCGCAGGACCACGCCCAACGATGCAGCGATCGGTATCGCCAACAACAATCCGATGAAGCCGAACAGCCATCCAAAGGCGAACAACGCAAACATCATCCAGACTGGGTTGAGTTTGACGCGACGACCGATGATGCGCGGCGACAGCACATAGTCGGCAAGCATTTCTCCGACGATGAAGATGCCCGCCACAACAGCGACGGGTGCCCAATTCGGCCAGAACTGGGCCATGGCAACGCACACCGACACCAAGATACCGGTGGCGGCCCCGAGGTAGGGTATGAAACTGATGAGGCCTGCCGCGATGCCGATCAAAATGGCATGGTTGAGCCCAGTCACCTTCAGGGCTGTCGCATAAAGCGCGGCGAGAACGAGACAGATGACGATCTGCCCACGCACGAAGCCGGCGACCGTATCGTGGATCTCGCGCCCAAGCGCCCGAATATCGTCGCGGTGCGCCGGGGGAAGCCAGCCATCGACCGTCGCAATCATTCGTTGCCAGTCAATTGCGAGATAGATGGCGATGATCGGCGTGACGATGAGCAACGAGAGAAGGGAGAACAAGGCCCGTCCGCCCGACCATAGCGAGCGAAGGAAGTCATCGAGCCAGGCGCTGCCCATCGTCCTCGCGACATCGGCGGAGGATTGCTCGATATGAAGCTCGTCGCCCATGACACTGTGCAGCCAAGGCCCGCTTGCATCGGTCACCAGCGACTGGAGTCGTGTGACGTAGCGGGGAAATTCCTCAACAAAAAATCTGACCTCGCCGATGATGGCCGGGAGCATCACCAGGAGGAAGGCGAGAAAACCCGCAACCAGCGGCAGAAAAACGGCCATAGCTGCAAACGAACGACCAATCCCGAACCGCTCCAACCAGTCGACTGCCGGAACGAGCAGATAGGCGAGCAATGCACCGACGACGAACGGCAGCAGGATTTGGCGTAACAGCACCAACGCAACCAAAGCGACCACAGAGACCACAATCCAGAAAGTGGCTGGTTGCGCAATTCTCATCGAGTTTCTCCGCTCGTTCGGTTGCGAGCTCAACTGCCGGCTTAGCTGCCTCCCAGCGCACTGATCCTCGAACCCAAGCGAGAGTTGCGATGGTACAGATCCTATTTCAATTTTCTATCAAGCTGGCGAACGCGATCTCACCATCGGTAACGTAATGATTGACCTTTCCGGTCTGCAAACGTGAACCACATTGGTGCAACGCGATATCCCCGATCACTCGCTTTGCTCTCAACTCACCCACTATGTGGTCGCGCTCGGCATTCGTATCCGAATCGGTAGCATGTGTAACTTGGAACGTCAGCCAGGTCAGAGAAAATCCGGTATCTCTGGTGCCCGCCCCAACCCATAGTACGCGCTCGTCGGCCGACGGTTTGTCCGTATTGAACCAGAAGCTCGCTGCGCTCATATCCTCCCCGGAATGGTCGAGGCTGAGAGCCCAAAAACGGATGTGATGGCGCTTGCGCGGGCTGTTATCGATGGGCTGCTGGAACCCAATGTCCTGCGGTCGCCCAAAGAGATACAGAGTGCTGAAAGGCGCGGTGGGATAGGCAGAGTTCAGCAGAAACGCTCGTATCATCCGCCACGAACTTGCCATTCCCAAACGGTCGGCCGTGGACCAACCCGCTGTTGCAAAGGCTTCGCAGAGTTGTTGAAGAGTGCCGATGAGGACGAGATTTACAGGATCGCCGGGCAGACCATCTCCGGTGATTGTGTACCTAGGGATGAGTTTGCGATGAAGAACCTTCAGGCCCATTCGGACCACGTTTGGCAAAATAACATAGGCGGCCAAGCCGTACGTAAGACTCACTGCCAGGAGCCATGGAAGTCTGTGGTCCGCAGTATCGAAAACGACGAAGACTATCAGCCAAACGCTGACTACGCCCAGAAAGAAAACCAGGATCCTCTGGCAAAAGCGCGTCAGCAATCTCAAAATACTTTCTCCCGTCTAGCGCCGGATGAGCTCTCTCCTGGGTGGGTCTTCTGGCGGCCCCGCTTGCCCAGATCATTTCTGGCCCTTTTCCGCGTGTTGGCGTCAGCCGTTTCGATGATCGGGGAGTCTCTCTATCGGTTTCCTTATTCCGCATTACCCGACGTCAAACTATTGGGAGGTTCGTCCAAGCGATATTGTCCTTTGGGGAACCACTAGCTGACCCGGGAGGAGACGACAGCGCGCAAAATCGGTACGGCGCACCGGACCCACCGAAAGGCTCGATGCGGCCAGCAACTGCCGCTGTCGTGAAACGGTGACCACTTTGAGGCTCTTCTATAGCTGGACTTGCGCGCATTTGCGGCTCCCCCGATGACACTGTCTGGCTAACCTGTTAGTAGTTCCCGGCTTTCGGATGCAAAGGGATGCTCAGAATGGTGCGCGATCTGAAGGTTCGATCGCGTCGCCCCGTCCAAAGTACGGTCTTAGTTTTTTCGTTTTTCTGTTTGCGATCTTTCTGAGCGAGACAGTTGCGCTGGGGGAGATCGTCGCCGCGCGTGCTCATCCTCCATCCCTACGACGAAAGGCTTCCCGCGACGGTCATTGTCGGAGAGACAGCAGGAAATCGATTGCTGGAAGCGACAGCAGGCAAGATCGATCTGTTCTCGGAATTTCTCGATCTGTCCAGATTCCCCGAGAAGCCCCACATCGACCGCATGGCGCGATATCTCGCCGAGAAGTACGCGGATCACCGCCCCGATGTGATCATCGCTGTCGGCGAGGCAGCGACCAGCTTCATTGTCAACCATCGCGACAGGATCGCCCCAGAGGCGAAGATAATCTTTTGCTGTTACGACAGCGTTTCGAAAATGAACTTACCCAGCGATGTGGTCGGGGTTTTCAGCGAATTAGACATCACGAAAATACTCGAAATGGCTCGAGGCCTCCAGCCAAACGCAAGGCATCTTTTCATCATCGGGGGATCGTCAATCGCGTATGAACCCATGCAACCGATCGTTCACATCGTCGATGACGACAAGTCGTTTCGCACAGCGGTCGGACGGGTAATGTAGGCCTCGGGCTTCCGGGTCGCCTCTTAGGGGTCGGGCGACGAAAATTCTGACACGTCTGCCAAGCTCCAAACCCGGATGCATTCAGCCCATGCGCAGGCAAAAGGGTGGCGCTTCCCCTTAGGACAATATGCGCGGTCCTGTCTTGGACCTAGGATAGGGTCGATTGGAGTGCGCATTTCTGCGCTGGCTGAGGAAGGCACAAATTGGAACGTGCCCCACGCACCGTGGCTGTCGTGGAAGACGATCCCAGCATGCGCAGGAGCGTCGAGCGACTACTGAACGCACATGGTTTCGTGACGGAGGGATATGCGTCGGCCGAAGCCTTTCTCCACCGTGACACCAAGAGCCGGATCGGCTGCCTGGTGCTCGATATCCATCTTCGCGGCATGTCAGGCATCGAACTACGGCACCGATTGAAAAGCGCTGGTTCCAAGCTCCCGGTTGTCTTCATCACTGCGGTTGATGACAAGGCACTCGAACTGCAGGGCGCCCAGGCAGATTGCGTCGCCTATCTGCACAAGCCATTCCCGGCCGTCTTGTTGATCGACGCTGTCAACAAGGCACTGGGAGCGGCGCCAACCGATTGAACGGCTGAAGGCGTTCTTGATGTCCTTTGAGGCAATTCCGCTTGGATGTCCTCAGTTGGCACGACCTGCTCGTTCCGGCACACAAGGTCACTTCCAACAGCGACCACCGTCAAAGGACGCGTCCAACACCACGGTAATGGGGGGGTCAGGCCATATCATTTGGATGCTTAACACGGGTTTAGGCTCGTCAAGCAATAGCCAAACCCCTGATCTCGTAGCAACTATGTCGTAGTAGCTGCCGCCCACATCGTAAGGAGAGTAACGCAAGGCATTAGCGTCACCTTCGACAGTGATGGCGACCGGCATCCTGCCTTCCCAACTACACCGGAACTGCATTGCTGCTTCCGCACCCGAAGGCACGAGGAGTACCCCCAATGCAAACAATCCAGTGAGTGCCGGTCTCATCTTCAAGCGCCCTCCCAACGGTTGCCGGCAGCTTACATCATCTGCGACGATCAAGGGGGGAGAACTTGGCAATTGGTTACTTGATTGGGAAGTCGAGATGAGCCGCATCTAGCGGCTCTCGCGGGGTTGATCATTTGCTGCCAATCGTCGCGCGACCACAGCACCACGGAAATCCGGGAGGTCTTCCGTGGGTTCATGCAGTGTACGAAAGCCCCGTTCTTCGAGCTTGGTTACACCTGCCCGGTCATTTTCATCACTGCCGTCGATGATGACGCGCGAAAACCGCAGGCGACCCAACTGGGTTGCGTCGCCTATCTGCACAAGCCGTTCCCAGCCGCCTTGTAGAATCCGACCCTCCAGTGTGACGCCGGACAACTCGATATCGTCGGCGGCGGCATGGGGGCTTGGTCTGTAAACACTGACATCAATTTTTCACTGCGGTCCCCTTGACTGAGTGTCGCCCAGCGACGGCGCGACCTGGGTCGATGCGCCGGCCGGCGTTCGTGGTAACTATTCGCTCACGCCCAACGTCTATCTGACGGGCTGGGGTTGGTGCAGGCGGCGCCAATGTCGACTGGGATATCACAGCCGCACTTGGTTACCGCATCAACGACCGCTTTTCGGCTGTTGCCAGCTATCGTGCGCTCGGCGTCAACCACAACAATGACGGCTTCATCTTTGATGCCGTCCAGGAAGGCAGGGGGGCAGGCCGAGCAAACGGGCGAACCGGCCGATTGACGGTACCAGCGAGCTGCGCAGTTCTTTTGTCCGGGTGGGCGCGGTGCGAAAAAGCGGGTCTATGGGTAAAGCCGGGGTTGACCGGTCGCGTCAAGCAGCTACGCGGCTTTTGCAAGTGTTTCATGTCGCGCCCATGTCGCATGGACCTGCCGACAGCTTCTGTAAGTCATTGAAAATAAACGGTAGCCAATTGCAACATGATGCGACATGAAAAGAGCAGCGGTGGCATTTAAAGCCGTTGATTTTATTGGTGATCCCGACAGGAATCGAACCTGTGACCTACAGATTAGGAATCTGCCGCTCTATCCTACTGAGCTACGGGACCACGCGGCCCGACACATAACCGCTTCGGACCGTTTCGCCAAGAGGCGCTCTGCACCCATGTCGTAAGCAGATGAGTTGTCCGGATTAGGTAGCACGTGAGTTGTCCGGTTTTATCACCAGCCAATGGAGGCTGGGGATGAATCGGGCGGCATGGCTACAGGATCGGAGAATGCAGAAGTTTCGAGACGTATTGAGCCGCTGGAATGGCGGCGATCTTTCGATGATGGAGGCAGGCGAGTTGCTGGGCATGTCGGAGCGGCAATTTCGCCGCTATCGCGACCGTTACGAAGAGGCTGGGGAAGCTGGGTTGCTCGATCGGCGTTTGGGCAAGATTTCGACGCGTCGGGTGCCTGCGGAAGCGATTGAGGAGATGCTGGAACTTTATCGTCATCGCTACCTCGGATGGAACGTGAAGCATTTCCATGAGCACCTGCTGCGCGATCACCATTTCAGCTGGGGCTACACCTTCATCAAGACGCAGCTTCATGCGGCGGGCCTGGTGGGACGGGCCAAGCGGCGCGGTGCTCACCGGCGCAAGCGGGAAAGGAAGCCGTGCGAGGGGATGATGCTGCACCAGGACGGCAGCCGGCATGCCTGGCTGGAAGGCCAGCCGATGCTGGACCTGATTGTGACGATGGACGACGCAACGAGCACGCTCTATTCGGCCTTTCTGATCGAGGAGGAAGGCACGGCGTCGAGCTTTCAGGGACTTCTGGAGACCTTTGTCGCCAAGGGGCTGCCGTCGAGCTTCTACACCGATCGCGGCAGCCATTATTTCGTGACGCTCAAGGCCGGCGAGGCGGTCGACAAGAGCCGGCTGACCCAGGTCGGGCGGGCGCTGCGGCAGTTGGGCATCGAGTATATCCCCGGCCTATTCGCCTGAAGCCAGGGGCCGATCCGAGCGGATGTTCTCCACTTTGCAGGGTCGGCTGCCTAAGGAGCTGGCGCTGGCCGGCATTGCTGATATCCAGGCCGCCAACCACTTCATCGCACAGACCTACCTGGCGGCTCACAATGCCCGCTTCGCCAGGCCGCCCGCGGTCGAGGACAGCGCCTTTGTCGCCGCCGACCCGCAACAATTGGCCCAGATACTGTGCATCGAGGAGGAGCGCGTCGTGGCCCGCGACAACACGATCGCCTTCGCGCGCCTGCGACTGCAGCTGCCGCAGAGCCCGATCCGGCATCACTTCGTCAAAGCCACGGTCAAGATCAGGCAGTACCCGGATGGCACGCTCGCAATCTTCCACGGGCCGCGCCGCATCGCTCGATACATGCCCGACGGCGTCGCAATCCAAGACACTTGCCCCGTCAGGCAAGCCGCGTGAACCGCTTCGACGCAAACTGAAGCGGACAAGCGATGTGCTACCAAAACCGGACAACTTGATTAGCTACCGACAGAGGCGCTCTGCACCCAATCAACCGGTTTCGACAATGGCCGATGAAGCTAGCCGTCGAGCGGCTTTTGCTCTCAATTCGAAATTGCATCCTCGTCACCCTACGATTGAACCACGAGTGTGGGCCGCAAAGATGAGCCGGAAACAGCGGAACTTCGGACCACCGCCGCGCTTTAGTGTGCCGAAGGAGAAGCCGCATGAGTGCTACGAAAGAGTTCTTTGAAACCTGGCTCCAGGAGAACGTCGGTAACCTGCCCGCGGAAAGCGAAGTGAGCGTGGCCGTCCTGGTTCAGCAATTCGAGCAGGATGCCGACGCGGCCGGCTATGGTCACGAGGTGCGCGAAGACGAGATCGGCGACATCGAGGAGGCGATTGAGAAAGCTCTGAGCAAGGCCAGGACAGGCGAACAGCCGCCGGCCGCCGATCCGGCCGAAGAGAGTGATCTGGCGCCCGTCATGGAGGCGCTGGAGGTCGACGACCCGAAGAGCGGGCCGTAGCGATCAGGCAACATCGTTGGTAGCCGACCAGCGGTTGCGGCTCTCCCCTTCCACTCTACATGACCCGGCATGATAGATGCCAAACACATCACACTCGGCGTTGTGATCGGCGTGGCTATCGGCGTCGCGTTGGACAATATTATTGCGGGTATCGGAATCGGCATCGCCCTGGGCATTGCCTTGGACCTTGCGCGGAAGCCGTCCGGTCGGAAGTGACGATCGGAGCATCGCCACGTCCCGGGCCCGACCGCCTTGTAGCCATCCCAAATCGCAGCGCACCCCTCGGATCAAGCCGCAGGGTGGGTTCTATGGGCGATGCATCAGGCGGCCAGCGCCGTCTCCGCGAGCTTCACCCAGTAGCTCATGCCGTGCGGGATGACCTCGTCGTTGAAGTCGTAGGCAGGGTTGTGGAGACCGGCGGTGTCGCCATTGCCGATGAAGATGAAGGCGCCAGGGCGCGCTTCCAGCATGTAGGAGAAATCCTCGCCGCCCATCACCGGCTGGATGGCGCGGTGCACCTGTGCCTCGCCGGCGATATCAGCGGCGACATCGCTGGCAAAGACCGTCTCCTCCGGATGGTTGAAGGTGACGGGGTAATTGGCTTTGTAATCGACCTCGATCGTTGCGCCGAAGGCCGCGCCCACGCCCTCGCAGATGGCGCGCAGGCGCTGCTCAGCCTTCCTGGCGACCTCCTTCTTCAGCGTGCGCACGGTGCCGGCGATCTCGGCGCTCTCGGGTATGACATTGTAGGCGTCGCCGGCGTGGAATTTCGTCACCGACACCACGACAGCCTCGACCGGATCGGTGCTGCGCGATGCGATCGTCTGCAGAGCGCCGACGAGCTGGCTGGTGATGACGATCGGGTCGATGGTGCCGTGCGGCATCGCCGCATGCCCGCCTCGGCCCTTGACGGTGATGGTGAATTCGGCGGTCGCCGCCATGATCGGGCCCGGCTTGATGGCGAATTGTCCGACCGGCAGGCCCGGCATGTTGTGCATGCCGAACACCTTGGAGATGCCGAAGCGCTCCATCATGCCGTCCTTGACCATCTCGTTGCCGCCGCCGCCGCCTTCTTCGGCCGGCTGGAAGATCACCGCGACGGAGCCGGCGAAATTGCGCGTCTCGGCAAGATATTTGGCGGCACCGAGCAGCATCGCGGTGTGGCCGTCATGGCCGCAGGCGTGCATCTTGCCCGGAATGGTCGAGGCGTAGGGTTTCCCGGTGATCTCGTTGAGCGGCAGCGCATCCATGTCGGCGCGCAGGCCGATGCTCGTGCCTTCGCCCAGGCGGCCGCGGATGATGCCGACGACACCGGTCTTGCCGAGGCCGGTCACCACGTCGTCGCAGCCGAAAGCCCGCAGCTTCTCGGTGACGAAGGCGGCGGTCTCGAAGACGTCGAAATTCAGCTCTGGCGTCTGGTGCAGATGGCGGCGCCAGCCGGCGACCTCGTCTTGCATTTCGGCGGCGCGGTTCAGGATCGGCATGATGTTCCATCTCGCTGTTGGAGCAGACGGATTCAGCCTGCTGCTTTGCAATTGTGCCTGCTGTTTTAGAATTGTCATTCAGGCACTTTGCCATCTTGACGTCACATAGGCTAAATAGCACCGCAACATAGTGATCCGGATAGAGGGCCGGATCACCATGCTGGCGATCGCGTAACAAATCTTACGGAGCCAGAGGCGACTGCGGCAAGAGGCGATTTCGGATTCCACCATGCGGTACAGGCAATTCCTCAAACTATTGCTGGCGGGCGCCGTGGCGCTTCCGGCGCTGGCCGGTCCGGCTCTCGCCAATCCGACGATCGTGTTCGACCTGGAGAATGGCAAGATCCTCCAGCACCAGGATGCTTTCAAGCGCTGGTATCCTGCCTCGCTGACCAAGCTGATGACCGCCTATGTGACGTTCCGCGCGATCGCCGCGGGCGAGGTCGGGCTCGATTCGCCGATCAAGGTCACGAAACGTTCCGCCAGCGAGCCGCCGAGCAAGATGGGCTTCAAGCCGGGCTCGGTCATGCGGCTCGATAACGCGCTGAAGATGATGCTGGTCAAGTCGGCCAACGATGTCGCCATGGCCGTCGGCGAGAACATCGGCGGTTCGCAGGCCGCTTTCGCCGAACGCATGAACACCGAGGCGCGCCGGCTCGGCATGACCGGAACGCATTTCGTCAACCCGAACGGGCTGTTTTCGCCGGACCAGTATACGACGGCGCGCGACCTCGGCTTGCTGGTGATGGCGATCCGCACGGAATTTCCGCAATATGCCCCATTGTTCTCGATCGAGGGCCTGGCCGTCGGCAAGAAGCAGATCCCGAACTACAATCTCCTGATCGGCCGCTATCCCGGCGCCGATGGCATGAAGACCGGTTTCGTCTGTCCCTCGGGCTTCAACATGATCGGCTCGGCTACACGCGACGGACGCACGCTGGTGGCGGTGGTGCTTGGCGAGAAGTCGGCCGTCACCCGGGCCGAGACCGTCGCCAGGCTGCTCGACCACGGCTTTGCCACGCCGACACCGGGCTGGCTGACGGTGGCGGCGCTGCCTTCCTATGGCGACACCACATCGGTCAACAACCTGAATGACGAGATTTGCAGGAAGAAGCCGGCTAAGGAGCAGTCGGAAGCTGTCGCCGTCGGCGATAAGAATGCGCCAAAATCTCCCTATCGAAAAAAACTCGATCACGCGCCGACATTGGTCGCAGTCGGCCTTGGCGGCGCCACCGGGCCGATACCGAAAGCCATGCTCGATGCATCGGGCCAGGAATATGCCGACGTGCCGCTGCCGAGCTGGCGGCCCGACCTGCCGCCGCCGCCCGGCGCCGAGCCGGCAGTGATCGGTTCCGCCACTGCGGCCCAGGAGCCCGCCAAGGCCGTGAACTAGTCTGATGAGCAGCGGCTTTCCCATCGCCGTCTCGGTGCTGACCGGTTTTCTCGGCGCCGGCAAGACGACGCTGCTCAACCGGCTGCTCAGGGATCCCGCGCTCGCCGACACCGCGGTCATCATCAACGAGTTCGGCGAGGTGGCGATCGACCATCTCCTGGTCGAACAGGCCTCCGACGGCATCATCCAGCTTTCCGACGGCTGTCTCTGCTGCACGGTGCGCGGCGAACTGGTCGACACGCTGGCCGATCTCGTCGACCGGCTGCAGACCGGCCGCATCGCCCGGCTTGCCCGCGTCGTCATCGAAACCACCGGCCTCGCCGATCCGGCGCCGGTGCTGCAGTCGATCATGGCCCATCCGGCGCTGGTCGAGGCCTTCCGGCTCGACGGGGTCATCACGCTGGTCGACGCGGTCAACGGCGATGCGACGCTCGACGCCCATGTCGAGGCCGTGAAGCAGGCGGCGGTCGCCGACCGCATCGTGCTGACGAAAGCCGATCTGGCCACCGATCCGCGCGACGTCGAGGCCTTGCGGGCGCGGCTGCGGCAGATCAATCCGGGTGCCGAGCTGCTCGATGCGGGTGACAGAAGGACCGATGCAGCGGCGCTGTTCGATTGCGGCCTCTACAACCCAGCCACCAAGTCCGCCGACGTGCGGCGCTGGCTGGGCGAGGAAGCCGCCCATGATCACCACCACCATAGTGACCATGACCACGGCGACCATGATCACGACCATCGGCACGATTCCCGCGTGCGCTCCTACTCGCTCGTTCATGACGGGCCGGTGCCGTTTTCGGCGATCGAGATGTTCCTCGACCTGTTGCGATCAGCACATGGCGAGCGCCTGTTGCGCATGAAGGGCGTCATCGAATTGCTGGAAGACCCGTCGCGACCGCTGGTCGTCCACGGCGTCCAGAAGATCCTGCATCCGCCGGCGCGGCTGCTGTCCTGGCCGGATGGCCAACGCGGCACAAGGCTGGTGCTGATCACGCTCGACATGCCGGAAGATTACGTCCGCCGGCTGTTTGCCGCCTTCACCAACCGGCCGTCGATCGACACACCGGACCGCGCGGCGCTGGAAAACAACCCGCTGGCCATCGCCGGGCGGTGAAGCGGCTGATCTCCCCCCCTCGAGGGGGAGATGGCAGGTTTTGGCAAAGAGGGCAGGCCAGAGGGGGTTGCCGCGCGTGAAGCGCCAACCTTTTCTTTCGTCACACATGGCGTCGCGCCAGCCGAGGCGACCCCCTCTGTCGCCTTCGGCGACATCTCCCCCTCGAGGGGAGATTATCCCGCTCAGCCGCCGCCGCGCTCGACGAGGAAGCGATGGCCGCCTGAGATCGCTGCCGTTTCGATCAATCGATGGCCGCTCTCGATGCAGAAGGCGGGAATGTCGATGACGGCGAGGGGGTCAGTGGTTTCGAGCCATAGCCGGCTGCCCGGCTGCATTGTGGCCAACCGCTTTCTTGCCTTGAGCACGGGCAACGGGCAGTTCAGGCCTTTGAGGTCGTAAACGGCGGCGGGGCTGGTTGAGCGCCTGTCTTCCTGGCCCCCATCTTCTTGTTCAGGCATGCAGCTCAGCCGCCGAACATGCCGAGCAGCTTCTTCTTCAGCCTTGTCGTCCTGCTTTCACCGGCATTCGCCGCCTGCGTTGCGGCCTGGGCGGCATCGGGGGACGACGCGATTGTCGCGGTAGCGACAGGCGCTTCGGCAGCGGCCCTGGCCTCCTCCTCTTCGGCCAGCGAATTAATTTTGGCCGTTTGCTTTTCGGCCAGAGCCTGAGCCCTGGCCGCCTCTTTCGCGGCCTTGGCCGCTTCTATCGCGGCAAGCCTTTGCTCCTCGGCCTTCTGCTTGGCGGCCTTCTCCGCGTCGAGCGCGGCCATCTTGCGGCCCGCCGGCGAATCGATGCGGCCCATGCGCGCCGTCGCCGTCAACGAGCCGTCGGTGTTGAGCGACGGCGGCTCGATCGGCACGCGTTCGCCACGGGCGCGCTTCTTCGACCACTCGGAAACGATGCTGGCTTCCTTGATCCCGGCGATGGTCGGCTTGGGCGCCGGCACGCTGGCCTTGACCGCGCCGTTGAAAGCGGCCTCGTAGGTGCTCTGGTAGGCATTGAAGGCGCTCTTCAGCGAATCCGGCTGCGTCGTCGCGGGGCAGGCGCCGGTCGGATCGAAGGTCTCGCCGTCAGGCGCGACCTGGTTGAAGACATAGCGCTTCTCGCAGACATCAACCTTCGGTGGCACTTTCGTGATCTCGAAATTGTCGTAGCCGACCTTCAGCATCTTCCAGAATTCGTAGTTCGGATCTTTGCGATAACGCGCCATGTTGGCGGCGGTCATGCGGAACGGAAAGGCCTGGATCTGGAACTCGGTCTGCCCGCCCTGGAAAGCGTCGCGGCCGAAGGCGTAGATTTGCTCGATCTGCGCGTCGGTCATCGAATAACAGCCCGACGACGAGCAGGCGCCATGGACCATCAGATGGGAACCGCTGCGGCCATTGGCGCGGTCGTAGGCGTTGGGATAGCCGATATTGAAGGCAAGGTGGTAGCTCGACCGCGGATTCATCTGCGCCGGACGGACCGTATAGAAGCCCTCCGGCGCCTGGCGGTCGCCTTCGGTGTATTTCGGACCCAGCTTGCCCGACCATTTGCAGATGTCGTAGCTGGCGACCAAGTCATAGCGGCCGTTGGTCTTGGCCTTCCAGATTTCGAGCTTGCCCTCTTCCTTGAAGATGCGGGCCATCACCGGCGAGGTGCGGGTCATGCCCTTGGCCTTCATGCTGGCCAGGATCTTGTCGGGCAACGGCTTGTTGGCGTGGGGGGCAAAATCCTTCATCGAAGAATCATTGCAGCCGGCGACGCCTATCGCGGCAATCACAAGTGCGGTGCGGGCAAGCTTGGCAAACATGGCTATGTCTTTTCTTTCGGACCGCAGGCATCAGGGCCGACAGGCCCAACCCTAAGCCCGTTAACCTTGAAAATTCCTTACCGCAAGCGCCGGGCCTTACTGCAATCCGATTGAAACGAATGCAGCGGCATTTTTGTGGCGAAGGTGCTCAATCTCGCCACATTGCGGCGCCGAAACCGTCCGGCGGTCCGTCCGATTGAAATTGGCCGGCCTGAATCCTCTTGTTTGACCATGCCTTTCTCGAAAACCGTACCAACTTTTTGCTGCCCTGACCCTTCGGTTCGGGATCATGGTCTAGAGGTTTCGCCCCATAGCCAGGTATTTCTCGCGGCGCTGCTCACGAAAATCGGTGTTGGCGCCGGAGAATTCCTTCATCGTTTTCGCAATGAGATCGCCGGTGGCGGCAATCACCGTTTCCGGGCCACGATGGGCGCCGCCGAGCGGTTCGGGAACGATGGCGTCGATGATCTTCAGCTCCAGCAGATCCTGGGCGGTGATCTTCATGTTGGTCGCCGCATCCTTCGAGCGGGTGGTGTCGCGCCACAGGATCGAGGCGGCGCCCTCCGGCGAGATCACCGAATAGATGGCGTGTTCGAGCATGTAGACGCGGTTGGCGGTGGCGATCGCGATGGCACCGCCCGAGCCGCCTTCGCCGATGACCACCGAGATCGACGGCACCTTCAGGCGAAGACAGGCCGAGGTCGAGCGGGCGATGGCTTCAGCCTGGCCGCGCTCCTCGGCATTGACGCCGGGATAGGCGCCGGCCGTGTCGACCAGCGTCAGCAACGGGATATTGAAGCGGTCGGCGAGTTCCATCAGCCGCACCGCCTTGCGATACCCCTCCGGCCGCACCGAGCCGAAATTGTGCCTCAGCCGGCTGGCTGTGTCCGAGCCCTTTTCCTGGCCGATGATCGCCACCGGCTCGCCGCGGAAGCGGGCGAAGCCGCCGACGATCGCCTGGTCCTCGCCGAAATTGCGGTCGCCGGCAAGCGGCGTGAAATCGTTGAACAGGCCCATGATGTAGTCGACGCAATGCGGCCTGTCCGGATGGCGCGCCACCTGCACCTTCTGCCACGGGGTCAGTGCCCTATAAGTGTCGCGCAATGCGTCGCGCACGCGTTTCTCGAGACGGCTGATCTCATCGCCGACATCGACCGCCTCGCCATTCTCGGCGAGCTTCTTCAACTCGAGGATCTTGCCTTCGAGATCGGCGACCGGCTTTTCGAAATCGAGGTAATTGTACATTCTTGAGCGGACCGATAAGCCGGGAGGCAATGACTGACGGAACCTGGGAAATAGAGGCTCCGGGCGGTGGAACGTCGTCCTCACATAGCGACATGACGCCTAGTCGGCAAGCGGATGATGATCGTTGACCAGCCGCACCAGCCGCTCCTCCAGCACATGTGTGTAAATCTGCGTCGTTGAAATATCGGCATGGCCAAGCAACTGCTGCACGGCCCTGAGATCGGCGCCGTTCTGCAAGAGATGGCTGGCAAAAGCATGGCGCAGCACATGCGGCGATATTTTCGCCGAGGCGATGCCGGCTCGCGCGGCAAGGCCCTTCAGGTCGCGGGCGAAGACCTGCCTGGAGAGATAGCCGCTGTCGCTTGCCGCCGGAAACAGGAACGGGCTATCGGCCAAAGCCGGCACCGTTGCCCGGGCAGCGAGCCAGGCCCGCATGGCCACGCGCGCCTTTGCCGACAGCGGCACCATGCGTTCCTTGTCACCCTTGCCGTGCACCATGAAGAAACGATCGTCGCGCCGCGCCACCGTCACCGGCAAGCCGACCAGTTCGGAAACCCGCAGGCCGGTGGCGTAGAGCACCTCGACCAGCGCATGCAGACGCAGCGCCGCCAGGCCGTCGCCATCGTTCAGCGAGGCGTCAGCTGCCTCCTGGGCTGCACAGTCGATCAGCCGGCCGGTGTCGGCCTCGCTCATCGTCTTCGGCAGCGGCCGGCCCTTCTTCGGACTGTCCAGGGTTCCGGTCGGGTCGTCGCCGCGCAGACCCTCGGCGTAGAGGAACTTGAAGAACTGGCGCATCGCCGACAGCTTGCGTGCCTGCGAGGTGGCGGCAAAACCGCGTGCGGCTATCTCGTCGAGATAGTTGCGGATATCGGCAGCGGCGGCACCAGCGAGCCCGCCGTCGATCTCGGCTGACGCGTCTTCGAGGTCGCGGCGATAGCTGGAAAGCGTGTTTTCGGCAGCGCCGCGCTCGGCGCTCATCATTTCCAGAAAGGCTTCGATGCGGGCCGCGCTGTTCATTGGCTTGGGTCAGTTTTTTTGGGATTCAGCTTTTCGGGAGGGATGCGCACGCTCATTTCGGCCTTTCTCGGCTCGACGAACATCGCCAGAGCGAACATCGCGCCATAGACAATGCCGGCCAGAATCGTGAGCGTCACGACAAAGCGGAACAGTGTCGGCATCAATTCTCGCCCGTCTTGTTGTTCTGCGGTTCCAAACCCTGTGTCCTTATGAGACGCCAATCCGGCCAATTCAAGGGCGAAGCTCGGACGACGCGCAGCCGCGCCACGCTTGACGCAATCAGGCTTTTGATGTCGATACGCCGGCAAAGAGGGCCTAACCAGGCATTCGTGGGCTGGCCCACGAATGCCTGCCTGGATTCTTTGGCTTGTCGCAGGTTCTGTCGCAAAACCTGGGATACTTTTGCGGAACCTGCTTAGAAACATCATGGTGTCATGAACGCGTTGCCAGCCAATCCTCCCGATGAGAGCCATACCGCGCTGCTCGGCCGGCTGGGCAGCCGTTCCATTGTCTTTGTCGGCCTGATGGGCGCCGGCAAGACAGCGATCGGCCGTAAGGTAGCGGCGATGCTGGGACTGCCTTTCATGGACAGTGATCAGGAGATCGAAAGCGTGTCGCGGATGAGCGTCCCGGAACTGTTCGAACGCTATGGCGAGCCCGAGTTCCGGGCGCTGGAGCAGCGCGTCATCCTGCGCATATTGGAACACGGCCCGCAGGTGCTGTCGACGGGCGGCGGCGCCTTCATGAGCCCGCAGACGCGGGAGGCCATTGCCGGCCACGGCGTGTCGGTATGGCTGAAGGCCGAGATCGACCTGTTGATGGATCGCGTTTCCAAGAAGCAGAACCGGCCGCTCCTGAAAAGCGCCGATCCCCGTGCGGTGATCGAGCGGTTGATGGCCGAGCGCTATCCGGTCTACGCAACCGCCGATGTTACCGTGCCGACCCGCGACGATCGCAAGGAGGTCATCGCCGCCGAGGTGGTGAACGCGCTTTGCGGGTATTTCGGCGTGGCAGCCGCGACAGGCGAGGTGCGCTCGTGAGCAGCAATGCGACAGTCACCGTCGAAGTCGGGCTCGGCGATCGCGCCTATGACATATTGATCGGCTCCGGCCTGCTGTTGCGCGCCGGCACCGAGATTTCGCGCCGCCTGCCCGGCACGCGCGCCGCGGTGGTCACCGACGTCAATGTCGCCGCCGCCCACCTCGAGACGTTGAAGGCCGGTCTTGAAAAGGGCGGCATCCGGCCCGCCGTCATCACGCTGCCGGCGGGAGAAAAGACCAAGAGTTTCGCGCATCTCGAAGAGGTGGTGGACGGCGTGCTCGCCGCAAGACTGGAACGCGGCGATGTCGTCGTCGCGCTCGGTGGCGGTGTCATCGGCGATCTGGCCGGATTTGCCGCCGGCATCGTGCGCCGCGGCATGAATTTCGTGCAGATCCCGACTTCGCTGCTGGCGCAGGTCGACTCTTCCGTCGGCGGCAAGACCGGCATCAACAGTGCGCGCGGCAAGAACCTCGTCGGCGTCTTCCATCAGCCGAAACTGGTGCTGGCCGACACCGAAGTGCTCGACACGCTGCCGATCCGGGAATTCCGGGCCGGTTACGCCGAACTCGCCAAGTACGGGCTCATCGATCGCCCCGACTTCTTCGCCTGGCTGGAGGAAAACTGGGGCAAAGTGTTCGCCGGCGGCCCGCAGCGGACCGAGGCCATCGCCGAGGCCTGCCGCGCCAAGGCCGATGTCGTCGCCCGCGACGAGTTCGAGACCGGCGTCCGCGCGCTGCTCAATCTCGGCCACACGTTCGGCCACGCGCTCGAGGCCGCCACCCAATATGACAGCGCCCGTCTCGTCCACGGCGAGGGCGTCGCCATCGGCATGGCGCTGGCTTATCGCTTTTCGTCACGCCTCAACCTGGCAAGTCCCGACGATGCGGCGCGCGTCGAGGCGCATCTTCGCGCCGTTGGCCTGCCCTGGCGCATGGCCGATATTCCGGGTGAATTGCCTGATCCCGAAGCGCTGCTTGCCTTCATCACCCAGGACAAGAAGGTGTCGCGCGGCGCGCTGACCTTCATCCTGACGCGCGGCATCGGCCAGGCCTTCATCGCCAAGGATGTGCCGGCGTCGGAAGTGCTGTCGTTTCTCAAGGAGAACCATCCGGGTCAGCAGAAGAGCCGCCCTGGTCAGCCGAAAAGCAGCCCCGGTCAGCCGAAAGGCCGACCGGGTCGGCCAAGAGGCCGACCGGGATGAACGAGGCCGGCTGGATTGTCGCTGCTGTCCTTGCCGGGATCGGCCTGCTCGCCTTTGCCTTTCGCGCGCGCCTGCTCGCTGCATTCGGCTATGAGCTGCAGCGCATCGAGCCGCAGCATTCGAACCATGATGAATCGCGCGGCGCCGTCGACGATTTTCGACGCGACGGCCAGGTGGCGCGCGAGGGTCGCGCCCACATCGGCCGCCTGTCCGATCTCGACGAACTCGAAGTGTCCGATGTCATGGTCCATCGCACCAACATGCGCTCGGTCAATGCCGACAATGGGCCGGAGGCGGTGGTGCGCGAGATCCTGCAGAGCCCGCATACCCGGATGCCCTTGTGGAAGGGCTCGCTCGACAACATCGTCGGCGTGCTGCATGCCAAGGACCTGCTGCGCGCGCTGAACGATGTCGGCAACGACTTTTCCAAGATCGACGTGATGAAGATCGCTTCAAAACCGTGGTTCGTGCCCGATACCACGACGCTGCAGGAACAGCTCAACGCCTTCCTGCGGCGCAAGGCGCATTTCGCTATCGTCGTCGACGAGTATGGCGAGGTCGAGGGGCTGGTGACGCTGGAGGACATCATCGAGGAGATCGTCGGCGAGATCGCCGACGAGCACGATATCGACGTGCAGGGCGTCAAGCAGGAAGCCGACGGCTCCGTCGTCGTCGATGGCACTGTGTCGATCCGCGACCTGAACCGGGCGCTCGACTGGGACCTGCCGGACGAAGAAGCCACCACCATTGCCGGTCTCGTCATTCACGAGACGCAATTGATCCCGGACGAGAAGCAGGCTTTCACCTTTCACGGCAAGCGCTTCGTCGTCATGAAGCGCGACAAGAACCGGATTGCAAGGCTGAGGATCAGGCCGGCCGGCGAGATTTAGTTCTGATAGGTTCTTTCGCGGCTAATCAATCCTGGACGCTCGCCGCGCCGGCGTGCACTTTCGACCGGGTTGTCTGGAGGTGGCGGTGATCGATCGGCGAACCCTGCTTTTGATGTCGATGGCTTTGTTGACGGCCAGCGCTTCGGCGGCGTCGCGCCGGCTTTCGCCATCTCCGGAAACCGTCGACTACGGTCCGGCCAGGCTCGATATCTACGCCCGCGCTGGCGCTAGCTCCCTGCCTGTGATCCTTTTCATCCATGGCGGTGCCTGGCGAGCCGGCAATCGCACCAACGTCGACGTCAAGCCGGACTTCCTGCTCGACAATGGCTTCTGCTTCGTCTCGATCGACTACCGGATGCTGCCTGAGGCTGATGTCGCCACCCAGGCCAGCGATGTCGAGCAGGCATATCGCTATGTGCGCGCCAACATCGCCGGATATGGCGGCGATCCGAACCGGATAGCGGTGATGGGCCATTCGGCCGGCAGCCATCTCGCCGCACTGACCGGGCTGCGCGGCGGTCTGCCCGGCGTCGCGGCGCTGGTTCTGAACGATACCAGGGCCTATGATCTGGAGGCGCTTGCGAGGAGCGGCGGCATGACACGGGCCTATGCAAGGGCCTTTCCCGACCCGGCGCAGTGGCGAGCGCTGTCGCCTGCCACCCATGTCGGGAGCCGCAAACATCCGCCGACCTTCATCGCCTATTCGCGCGCAACAGGTCGTGCGGCAGCCTCACGGGCCTTCGCCGGTCGCCTGCAGGCGACCGGAACGGAGGTGACACTGTTCGACGGCAGCGCCTATTCGCACATGTCGATCAATCGCAATTTCGGCGACGCAGGCGACGCCTTGACCGGTGCGGTGATGATTTTCCTGAAGGCAGCGCTCGGCTGATGGCTACCACCTGGTCTTTTCGTCCGGCGCGGCCGGCTCGATCGCCAGCGCATGGACACCAGCCTTCAATTCGTCGGCCAGCAATGCGTTGACCGCGCGATGGCGCTCGATGCGGCTCATGCCGGCAAAGGCTGAGGAGACGATGCGGACGCGGAAATGCGTCTCACCGGTGCCGTCATAGGTGCCGTGATGGTCGGAGTCCTGATGGTGATGGCCGGCATGGAGATGGCTTTCGTTGATGATGACCAGCCGCTCCGGCGAGAACGCCTTCTTCAACTTGCCTTCCATCGTCGACTGTATGGACATTCGTACTTCCCTACACCAAATATAGCGGGCCTTCACCACATATGGCGGGCGCAACCCCCCGAAAATCGGCGGCCTTTGCGCGTCCGGAAGGACGCCCGGCGCCGCCGTCGCGACAAAATTCGCCGATCGCCCGCTTTATGCCGCGATTCAGCGGTTAGGGCGATCATCGCGAAAATGTCAATTCTTGTTTCGCACCGGCGAACAGCCCATAAATGGGTGAGATGAAACCGTACCCCAAATATTTCGAGAAAATTCGCATCCGCCCGGAAAAGGATGCGGAGCTGAAGTCTCGTTCGCCGATCTGCCAGTGGGACGGTTGCAAGGAGGCCGGCACCCATCGCGCGCCGGTCGGGCGCATGAAGGAGGGCGAATATTTTCAGTTCTGCTTCGATCATGTGCGCGAGTACAACAAGGGCTTCAATTATTTCTCTGGTGTCCCCGATACCGAGATCGCCCGCTTCCAGAAGGAAGCGATGACCGGTCACCGGCCGACATGGAAGATGGGCGTCAACGGCGCCTCGACGCGCTCCTCGCCCGATTTCGCCCAGCAGCGTTCCGGCCGCGCCGGCTACTACAACCGCATGCGCGATCCGTTCGACCTGTTCAAAGGCCCGAAGGATCCGCGTGAGGCGCGTGAGCGCAAGGCCAAGCCGCTTGAGGCCAAGGCGCTGGAAACGCTTGGCCTTGATACAAAGGCGACTGGCAAGGATATCAAGGCGCGTTATAAGGAACTGGTGAAACGCCACCATCCGGATGCGAATGGCGGCGACAGAGGTTCGGAAGACCGGTTCCGCGATGTGCTCCAGGCCTATCGCGTGCTCAAGCAGGCAGGATTGTGCTGAGCGACCTCCGTGTCGTTTTCCAACTTTCATAAGGTTGGAAAAGGCTCTAAGACCGCCCCCGGACAAAATCGATTGCCGGCGAAATCAGGCTCTTCGCCCGTGGAGACGTTGATAAAGATGAACAAGGTCGATCGCGACATCGCCAACCTGCCCGACACCACCGTGCCGGTGAAGGAGAAATTCGGCTTCGAGTCCAAGATGGTGGTGCCGGCCTATTCGGTGACGAGCGAGCATGTGCCCGACATTGATCCCGACTATCTGTTCGACAAGAACACGACGATGGCGATCCTCGCCGGCTTCGCCTACAACCGCCGCGTCATGGTGTCGGGCTATCACGGCACCGGCAAGTCGACGCATATCGAGCAGGTCGCCGCCCGCCTCAACTGGCCCTGCGTGCGCGTCAATCTCGACAGCCATGTCAGCCGCATCGATCTCGTCGGCAAGGACGCGATCGTCGTCAAGGACGGGCTGCAGATCACCGAATTCCGCGACGGCATCCTGCCCTGGGCCTACCAGCACAATGTCGCGCTGTGCTTCGACGAATACGACGCCGGCCGCCCGGACGTGATGTTCGTCATCCAGCGCGTGCTGGAATCGTCAGGTCGGCTGACGCTGCTCGATCAGAGCCGGGTCATCCGCCCGCATCCGGCGTTCCGGCTGTTCTCCACCGCCAACACCGTCGGTCTCGGCGATACCACCGGCCTCTATCACGGCACCCAGCAGATCAACCAGGCGCAGATGGACCGCTGGTCGATCGTCACCACGCTCAACTATCTGCCGCACGACAATGAGGTGGACATCGTGCTGGCCAAGGCCAAGCACTATCGCGATGCTAAGGGCAAGGAGATCGTCAACAAGATGGTGCGTGTCGCCGACATGACGCGTTCGGCCTTCATCAATGGCGACCTGTCGACCGTCATGAGCCCGCGCACGGTCATCACCTGGGCCGAGAATGCCGAGATCTTCGGCGATATCGGCATGGCGTTCAGGCTGACCTTCCTCAACAAGTGCGACGAGCTGGAACGCTCGCTCGTGGCCGAGTTCTACCAGCGCGCCTTCGGCCAGGATCTGCCGGAGAGCGCCGCCAACGTGGTTCTGGGCTAAGCATGGCTCTGAAAAGTCGCAACGCTTTTCGGACAAGGTCGTGCGTCAGGGAATGATCGATGGCGGGTCCAGGCGACAACACGCGCAACAAGTCGAAGACGGGGTCTGAAGCCGACAGCTTCAAGCGCGCCGTCACCGTCTGCATGCGCGCGATTGCCGGCGACAAGGACCTCGAAGTCGGTTTCGCCAAGGATCGGCCGGCGCTCGCCGGCAGCCGCGCCCGGCTGCCTGAACTGCCGAAAAAGGCCTCGAAGGCCGACATCGCCATCACCCGCGGGCTCGGCGATTCCATGGCGTTGAAGCGCGCCTGCCACGACGCGCGCATCCACACCAGGCTGGCGCCGGAGGGCAAGCAGGCCCGCGCCATCTATGATGCGGTCGAGCAGGCCCGCGTCGAGGCGATCGGCTCCCGCGCCATGCAAGGCGTCGCCGATAATATAGGCTCGATGCTCGAGGACAAATACGCCAGGGCCAACCTCATCGACGTCAAGGACAAGGCGGATGCGCCCATCGAGGAAGCGCTTGCCCTGATGGTCCGCGAAAAGCTGACCGGCCGCGCCGTGCCGAAGAGCGGTGAGCGGCTGGTCGACCTCTGGCGCCCTTGGGTCGAGGAGAAGGCCAGCGCCGATCTCGACGGACTGTCGGCAAAGCTCGACGACCAGCAGGCCTTCGCCCGTGTCGTGCGCGAGATGCTGGCTTCCATGGAAATGGCCGAGGAACTCGGTGACGACCAGGAGACCGAAGACTCCGAAGACAATGATGAAAACCAGCCGCAAGGCGAGGAGCAGAGCGAGGAGGGCGGCGAGGACGATTCCGGCTCCGAGCAGTCGCAGTCCGACGACACCGAGGCGTCGTCCGACGACGAGCAAGCGGCCGAGACGGAGGCATCCGATGCCACCGCCGACGACCTGTCCGATGATGACGACGCCGATGCCGAGACGCCCGGCGAGGCGCGCCGCAACGACAATCCCTTCACCAATCTGTCGAAGGAAATCGACTACAAGGTCTTCACCACCGCCTTCGACGAGACGGTGGGTGCGGAGGATCTGTGCGAAGAGGAAGAGCTGGATCGGCTGCGCGCCTTCCTCGACAAGCAGCTTGCCAATCTGTCCGGCGTCGTCGGCCGGCTGGCCAACCGGCTGCAGCGCCGCCTGATGGCGCAGCAGAACCGGTCCTGGGATTTCGATCTCGAAGAGGGTTATCTCGATCCGGCGCGGCTGGTGCGCGTCGTCATCGACCCGATGCAGCCGCTGTCCTTCAAGCAGGAGCGCGACACCAAATTCCGCGACACGGTGGTGACGCTGGTGCTCGACAATTCGGGCTCGATGCGCGGCCGGCCGATCACGGTCGCCGCCACCTGCGCCGACATCCTGGCGCGCACGCTGGAGCGCTGCGGTGTCTCGGTCGAGATCCTCGGCTTCACCACCCGCGCCTGGAAGGGCGGGCAGGCGCGCGAGAAATGGCTGAAGGAAGGCAAGCCGCCCAATCCCGGCCGGCTCAACGATCTGCGCCACATCATCTACAAATCCGCCGACCATCCATGGCGGCGGGCGCGGCGCAATCTCGGCCTGATGATGCGCGAAGGCCTGCTCAAGGAAAACATCGACGGCGAGGCGCTGTTGTGGGCCCACAACCGCCTGATCGCCCGGCCGGAGCAGCGCAAGATCCTGATGATGATCTCGGACGGCGCGCCGGTCGACGATTCGACGCTGTCGGTCAACCCGGGCAACTATCTCGAACGGCATCTTCGCGCGGTGATCGAACTGATCGAGACGCGCTCGCCGGTCGAGCTCCTGGCCATCGGCATCGGCCACGACGTTACCCGCTACTATCGCCGCGCCGTCACCATCGTCGATGCCGAGGAACTGGCCGGCGCCATGACCGAGCAATTGGCCTCGCTGTTTGGCGAGGAAAACATGCGGGACACGCGACGCGGCGGCATGCGGCGCGCCGGATGATTTTTTTGCGGGGCGGCTTTCGGCAGACGCTTTTCGCCGCCACAGCGCTGTTCGTTGCCGGCATGGCCCTGTCGCCTCCCATCGCTGCCGGCAGCGTTTCGGTCGAGCCGATCGAAATCTCGGCGCGGCTGATAGACCGGTTTCAAATCGGCCGTGACGAAAAGCGGTTCGGCCCGCTCGAATTCGTCGGCGGACTGGAAATGACCTCGCGGTCACGCGATTTCGGTGCGCTGTCGGCGTTTCGCTTCCGCAAGCCCGGCAGTGATTTCATCGGCGTCGCCGACACCGGTTTCTGGTTCTTCGGCACCGTCACCCATGATGCCGACAAGCGCCCGTCCGGCATCCGGAATTTCCGTATGCAGCAAATGGCCGACGATGCGGGCCATCCGATCGACGAGAAATGGCAGGTCGACTCCGAAGGGCTTGCGGTCAAGGACGGCATTGCCACAGTCGGCTTCGAGCGCGATCACCGCATTGCACAGTTCAAGATCGAACCGGGCGACATGAAGCCGCCGTTCAAGCAATTGGATTTCCTGATTCCAGCCTGGGAGCTCCGCCGGAATCGCGGCTTGGAGACCATCACCCACGCCAATCCTCACGGGCAGCACGAAGGCGGGCTGGTCGTGGTCTCGGAAAAGAGCCTCGACAAATCAGGCAACATCTATGCGGCTGTTATCGAAGGGCCGCACAAAGGCGTTTTCACCGTTAAGCGCAACGGCGATTTCGATATCACCGACGGCGCCTTCCTGCCGGACGGCGACCTCTTGCTTTTGGAGCGCAGCTATTCGACGGCCCGCGGCGTCAAGATCCGGCTGCGGCGCATCTATGGCGAGAGCGTCGAGAAGGGCGCCGTTGCCGACGGGCCGCTGCTGATGGAAGCCGACATGAGCTACCAGATCGACAACATGGAAGGGCTAGACGTCTGGACCCGCGACGACGGCGCGCTGATGGTGTCGCTGATCTCCGACGACAACCACTCGGTGCTACAGCGTAATCTCTATCTGGAATTTATGCTGCACGAGGATTGAGAGGCGGTCGGCAAGGGACGGCCGATAACAAGTCTACAGCTTCGCGCCGGTTGCCGCAGGCTGGGGTCCGTTGGTCGCGATCCAGATGACGTGGCGCGCGCCGCGCTTGCCATTGGCGCGGACTTTGACTTCCTCGACCGCGAAGCCCGCCTGCTTGAGCCTGCGGGTAAAACCGCTGTCGGGTCCCTGCGACCAGACCGCCAGAACGCCGCCGGGCGTGAGCGCTGCTCTCGCGCTGATCAGCCCAGCTATACTGTAAAGAGCACCGTTGGCCTGGTGGACGATCCCTTCCGGACCGTTGTCGACGTCGAGCTGGATGGCATCCCAGGCCGAGGCCTCCGATCGTATGAGCTGCCCGACATCCGCCTCGCGAACAGTCACGCGTGGATCGTCGAGACAGCCACCCAACACCGCGGTCATCGGGCCGCGCGCCCACGCCACGACGGCGGGCACCAACTCGGCGACAACGATACGGGCATCGGCGCCAAGCCCGGCTAGAGCGGCACGCAGCGTGAAACCCATGCCCAGCCCGCCAATCAGGATTTTCGGCTGGCTACGGCCGGCAATCCTTTGGCAGGACAGCCTCGCCAGCGCTTCCTCAGAACCGCAGAGGCGGCTGTTCATCAACTCGTTCGAGCCGAGCATGATCGAGAATTCGGCGCCGCGTTGTTTCAGGCGCAACTCGTGGTCGCCGTCAGGCGTTTTCGCGGTATCGAGTTGGACCCATGGGATCATGCTCGAGAACCTGTGAGCATGATCTTTTCCGAAAACCGGTTCCCACTTTTCGGGATCATGCTCTATGCCGCCAGTGCCGGCTGGCTCCAGCGGGCGGCAAGCAGCCGGTAGGGGATCAGCGCCACCACGGCGATGACCAGCTTCACGCCGAGGTCGCCGAGCGCCCATGACACCCAGCGCATGGCCTCGACCGGCAGCACGCCGATCAGCGGCGCGGTTTCGAGCGCAAAGCCATCGTTCGGGCCAGCGAAGGCGAAAGCCGCCGAAAAGGCGATCGTGAAGAACACCGCGGTGTCGAACACCGAGCCGACCAGCGTGCCGACGATCGGCGCCCGCCACCAGCTCTGCCGGCGCAACCGGTTGAACACGGTCACGTCGAGCAGCTGCGCGATCAGGAACGCGGTGCCGGAAGCCGCCGCAATGCGCACCAGCCGGTCGGCAGCCGTCTCGAATTCGATCAGGCCGTAGCGGAACAGCAAGGGCGGGATGACGACCGAGCAGATCACTGCAGCCGTGAAGCCGACAAACACGATCCGGCGCGCCACAGCCGGGCCGTAGCGGCGATTGGCAAGGTCGGTGATCAGGAAGGAGAATGGGTAGGTGAAGGCGCCCCAGGTCAGAATGTCGGCCAGCGACAGGCCGCCGATCGCACCCTGCAGCGGGAACTGCACGAGGATGTTCGACGCCACCACGACAAGCGCCATGGCCGCAACAAAGGGCAGATATCGGGAGAAAAAGCTCATTTTTTTATCCTGGGTAATGGAACCAGCGGGGTGTCATGCCGAGTTCGGACGACACTCCTTGGAGGGCGGCTGCCTGAGAAAATTAAGCGGCCGGCTGTTCGGCAAGCTTCTTGGCGATCTGCTTCTTCAGCAGCCGCGCGCGCTGCGACAGCTCCTTGGCGTCGGCCTTGGCCAGGAACGCATCAAGGCCGCCGCGATGCTCGACCGAACGCAGCGCGTTGGCCGAAATGCGCAGGCGCACATTCTGGTTCAGCGCTTCCGAGATCAGCGTCACATTGACGAGATTGGGCAGGAAGCGACGCTTGGTCTTGTTGTTGGCGTGGCTCACATTGTTGCCGGACATGACTGCCTTGGCAGTGAGTTCGCAGGTGCGGGACATGGTTCTAAACCTTCAGTTCTCGGTCTGGCCAAACATTCGACCCGCGCCGGGTGGCGCGCGGTTTCGGTCAGGCGGCCTTATGGAAAAAGTTGGCGTTCCATAGTTGCATTTCGCCGATGCGTCAAGCTCCGGCTTGCGCCCGGGTGTGACGACGTCTTTCACATAAAGGCCGAAATTCAGTCTATAAGCGGTCGCACAAGGAGATGCCAGGCTGGAGTTGCGCCTTCTGCTGAAAATCGAGGATCGATCCCGCCATGCTTCGTTCGTCTCATGCTCTCCTTGCCTCGCTCGCCGTGGCGCTGCCGACGGCAATTTCTGCCGCCACGCAACAATCCTTCAAGGGCGAGTATACGGTTTCGGTCCACGGCCTCTCGGTGGCCAAGGCAAGCTTTTCCAGCAGTTACGAAGGCGATACCTATTCGATCGAAGGCAGCGTCTCCAGCGCCGGCCTCGCTACAATATTCGACGACACGCGTGGCACGGTCTCGTCGAAGGGCAAGATTTCAGGCAAGCAATTGCAGCCGCAGGCGTTCCGCGCCGACTACAAATCGGGCGACAAGGCATCGATGATCGATATCCGTTTCGCCAACGGCACTGTTACCGCGACGAAGGTCGTGCCTGCGCCGAAGAAGCGCAATCCCAAGAACTGGATACCGCTGGCCGCCAGCCATCTCGCCTCGGTGCTCGATCCGATGGCCGCCACCGTCATCCATGCCGATAGCCTCGACAAGGTCTGCGGGCGAACGGTGAAGCTCTATGATGGCGAGATGCGCGCCAATCTGACGCTGACCTACGAGTCAAAAGGCTCGACCTCGGTGCGCGGCTACAAGGGCGATACCGTCACTTGCCGGCTGGATTTTGAGCCGGTGGCGGGTTATCGCAAGAACCGCAAATCCTTGGATTACCTGAGAAAGCACAGCCGCATCACGGTGACGTTTGCACCGGTCGGCCAAACCGGCGTATATGCGCCGATCCACGCCACGGTCGGCACGAAAATCGGCACTCTCACCGTCAGCGCGGAGCGGTTCGAAGCGACAGAATAGGCGCGATCGCGCGCCGCCGGAGACGGACATGGGGCGCGCAACACTGATCGGCTTCTCGGCGGTCGCCATGTGGGCGCTGCTGGCGCTGCTTACGGACGCTTCCGGCGCGGTGCCGCCGTTCCTGCTTTCGGCGATCACCTTCACGATCGGCACCGGTGTCGGGCTCGTCGCGTGGCTGTTCACGCCGGCCATCGCCGGGAGCGAGAAAATACCGCCGCAAGTGTGGGTGATCGGCATTGCCGGCCTGTTCGGCTATCACTTCTTCTATTTCACTGCGCTGCGCAACGCGCCGGCGGTGGAGGCGAGCCTCATCGCCTATCTGTGGCCGCTGCTGATCGTGCTCGGATCGGCGCTGATGCCGGGCGAGCGGCTGGCCTGGAACCATGTCGTCGGCGCACTGCTCGGCCTTGCCGGCACTTTCCTGATCGTCACCAAGGGCGGCGGGCTTGCCTTCGACGCGCGCTATGCATTCGGCTATGCGATGGCCGGCGTCTGCGCCGTGCTGTGGGCGTCCTACTCGCTGTTGTCGCGCCGCTTCCCGTCGGTGCCGACCAGCATCGTCACCTGGTTCTGTGCGGCCACGGCAGCGCTTTCCCTTGTCTGCCATCTCATGCTGGAAGAAACGGTGTTGCCTGTCGGCGCCGGCCAGTGGCTGGCCGTGCTCGGCCTCGGGCTGATGCCGGTGGGCGCGGCCTTCTACGCCTGGGATATCGGCGTCAAGCGCGGCAACATCCAGGTGCTGGGCGCGGCAAGCTATGCCGCGCCGCTGCTGTCGACGCTGGTGCTGATATCGGCTGGTTTCGCCGAGCCGTCCCTGCGCATCTTCGCCGCCTGCGTGCTGATCACCGGCGGCGCAGCGCTTGCGGCGAAATCGCTGTTCTTGCGCAAGAGGGCTGCGAGCGAGGCAGGGGCGTGATGCCGTTTCCCGGCGGCATCGACGCCGACGCCAATGCGACGCTGCTGTTTTCGCTGGCGGCGGCGGTGATCTACGCCTTCACCATCGACATGCCGCCGAAGCTTGCGCGGTCCGCGGTCAAGACGCTGGCCGTCGCGATGCTTGCCGTGCTGGCATCGCTGCAGGGCGGTCCGTGGCTGCTCATCGCTGCGCTGGCGCTCAGTGCTATCGGCGATGCGTTGCTGTCACGCGACGGCGAAAAGGCTTTTGTCGGCGGGCTGGCCAGTTTTCTCGTGGCGCATGGGCTTTACATCGCGCTGTTCCTGCGCTCCGGCGATGGCGTTGGACTGTTTTTGGCCGAGCCGTGGCGCGCGGCGATTACCGGGGCAATGGCCGTGTTCGCGCTCGCCATGCTTTTTGCGCTCTGGCGTCGCGTCGGTCCCGCCCTGCGCCTTCCGATCAGCGTCTATATCGCGACAATTTTTGCCATGGGCATTTCGGCCCTCACTCTGAGCAATCTCTGGGTCGTCGGCGGCGCCGTGCTGTTCATGGCGTCCGACGGGCTGCTCGCCTCGGAAAAGTTCCTCCTGAGCGCCATCTCGCCGCACCGTATCTGGACGCGCCACGCGGTCTGGATGCTGTATTACGCCGCCCAGATGGGGATCACGATGGGTTTCCTGCTGGGTTAGGACTCCAGCCCGGTTCGGCCAGCTCGAATGCGGCGAAATCGAAGCCCGGCGCCACGGTGCAGCCGGCCAGCGTCCACTCGCCCAGGCTGCGCGCCGACTGCCACCAACCTGCCGGCACAACGATCTGCGGCCGCTCGCCCGCCGCCAGTGCCGTGCCGAGCACCTGCTCGATCACCGGCCCGTTTTCCCGATGCATCGACAGTGCCAACGGGGCGCCGGCATAGAAATGCCAGACCTCGGCGGCGTCCTTGACGCGGTGCCAGGCCGACACTTGCTCCTGCTCCAAAAGGAAATAGATCGCGGTCGAATGGCCGCGAGCGCCTTCCGCGCCATCGCGAAAGGTCTCGGCATACCAGCCACCTTCCGGATGCGGTTTCAGGCCGAGCGTCGCGATGATTTCGGCGGAACTGGTCATGATTTCCAGCACGTCATGGTGCTCAGAAATTATCCTTGCGCTTGCGAATTTCGGCGAACACTTCGGCGTCGGAGGCGTTCTCCATGCCGAGATGCTTGCGGATTGCCGGATCGTGCCAGCGCAGGAACGGATTGGTCGACAGTTCCTCACCGATGGTGGTCGGCAGCGTCGGCTTGCCGTCGGCGCGCAGCGCCTCGATTTTCGCGGCGCGCTCCTTCAATGCCGAATTGGTCGGATCGACGGTCAGCGCGAAGCGGGCGTTGGAAAGCGTGTATTCATGGCCGCAATAGACGACCGTCTCGGCCGGAAGTGCCGCGAGCTTCTTCAACGAATCGTACATCACCGGCGGCTTGCATTCGAACAGCCGGCCGCAGCCGAGCGCGAACAGCGTGTCGGCGGTGAACGCCACCTTCGACGCCGGCAGATGATAGGAGACATGGCCCGCCGTATGGCCGGGCGTGGCGATCACGTCGATCCTCTCCTCGCCGAGGTGGATGACCGAACCCTGCTCGACGGTTTCGTCGATGCCGGGAATCTTGGCCTGTTCCGCCTCCGGTCCGACGATGCGCAGCTTGAACCGCTCCTTCAACGCCAGATTGGCCTCGACATGGTCGACATGGTGGTGCGTGGTCAGGATCGTCGTCGGCGCCCAGCCGGTGCGCTCGATCGCGGCTAGGATCGGCGCCTCCTCGGGCGCGTCGATGATCGCGGTCTGGCCGCTTTTCGGGTCATGCACCAGCACGCCGAAATTGTCGCTGCGGCACATGAATTGTTCGATTTCAACCGGCATCGCATCTCTCCACGAGAGCGGTTCATCGTTTCACGGAAACGCCGAACCGCTCTCTCTCCTTGTTTTTGCGCAATTCCAGGAAAACCGTTTCACACTTTTCCTGGAATTGCTCTAGTGCGCCGCGCGTCCAGTTGGACGCACAAAGGACGCTCTAACACTTTTTATCTGCTGCATCGTGCTTTCCGAAATCGAAACCGATTTCTGGCCGATGCAGCAGTCGCCGCAGACATAGGGCGCTTGCCCGCGGATGTCATCCGCCTTTGTTGAACTTGGACAGCATCGAAGATAGCGTGCCGCGCATGTATTCCGATATCGTCGACCTTCGCTCCTTTTATTCGACCACGCTCGGGCGATTGGCCGAACGCTCGATCACCATGGCGTTGTCCTCGATATGGGCTGTTGTGCCCAATGAGCGGCTGGTCGGCCTCGGCTACACTTTGCCGTGGCTGGAGCGGTTCGGCACCGATGCCGAACGTGTCTTTGCCTTCATGCCGGCGACGCAAGGCGCGGTGGTCTGGCCGGCCACCGGGCCGACCGCGACCGCGCTGGTCTTCGATGAGGAATTGCCGCTGGTCGATGCCTCCATCGACCGCATGCTGCTCGTCCATTCGCTCGAACATGCCGAGAACCCGCGCGAGACGCTGAACGAAATCTGGCGGGTGCTGTCGCCCGCCGGCCGCGTCGTCATCGTCGTGCCCAACCGGCGCGGTGTCTGGGCCCGTTTCGAGCATACGCCGTTCGGCAGCGGCCGGCCTTTTTCGCGCGGCCAGCTCACCGAATTGCTGCGCGAAGCGAATTTCACGCCCGCGGCCTGGTCCGACGCCCTGTTCTTCCCGCCATCGCGGCGACGCTTCATGATGCGGTTCCACAATGTGCTGGAGCGCGCCGGCCGCAGGTTCTGGCCGATCTTTTCCGGCGTCATCGTCGTCGAGGCGCAGAAGCGACTCTATCAGGGTGTGCCGGTCGTCCAGCGCGCCTCTCGCCGCGTCTTCGTGCCGGTTTTCTCGCCGCATGGAGCCACAAGGCTCGGCCGGATATCGCCGACCGGAAACGCCCCGTCGCCGGGCTGTCGATGACGTTTTCGTGATCGGAATCACGCTTTTTCCCACCTATCTGTCGTGGGCGGGTTTGCTACCCGATTGAGTCGACTTGCTCACCGGTTTCAGCACCGCTTGCGAAGGGTCTTCATCAATGGCTGATCATCCGGATTTCGAGGCCAGCGCCAAGCCGATTGCCGCGTCGGTCGAAGCCAGCAGCCTGCGCGACCAGCTGGCGACAATCAGGCTGGCGATGGCGAAGTCGCCGATCCGCAAACAACTGCTCTGGGCCTGCCTCGGCATAGTCGCCGTCATTGTGGCAACCTCGATCGGGCAGGTTCTGCTCAATCGCTGGAACGAGCCCTTTTACGACGCGCTGGCTCGGCGCGACATGCAGGGTTTCCTGCACCAGCTTCTGGTGTTTGCCGCCATCGCCGGCGGGCTTGTGGTGCTCAACGTCGGCCAGACCTGGCTCGACCAGACGATCCGGCTGAAGCTGCGTGAGGCGCTGACCGTCGATCTGATCGGTGAATGGATGCGGCCGGCGCGGGCTTTCCGGCTCGCCAACGCCGGCGCCATCGGCGTCAACCCCGACCAGCGCCTGCAGCAGGATGCCGGGCATCTCTCCGATCTTTCTACCGGTCTCGGCATAGGGCTATTGCAGTCGTTCATTCTGCTTGTTTCGTTCGTCGGCGTCCTATGGTCGCTGTCTTCCGGCTTCGTCTTCCATGTCGGCGGCTATTCGCTGGCGATTCCGGGCTACATGGTGTGGGCCGCGATCCTCTATGCCGGCACCGCCTCCTGGCTGAGCTGGCTGGTCGGACGGCCGCTCATCCGCTTCAACAGCGACCGCTACACGCGCGAGGCGGAGCTGCGCTCTTCGGTGGTCCGCGTCAACGAGAATGTCGATGCCATCGCGCTTGCGCACGGCGAGGCCGACGCGCGACGACGGCTTGAGCTCGACCTCGGCACGGTGCTGGGCGCGATGCGGCGCATCTACAGCGCCCAGATCAATCTTTCCTGGGTGACCGATACCTATGGCTGGATCACTGTCGTCGCGCCGATCCTAGTCGCCTCGCCGGTCTATTTCGCCGGTGATATCAGCTTCGGCGGGCTGATGATGGCGGTCGGCGCCTTCAACCAGGTGCATTCCTCGTTGCGCTGGTTCATCAACAATATCGGCGGCATCGCCGATTGGCGCGCCACGCTGATGCGCGTCGCCGATTTCCGCATCGCGCTCGTTGAAACAGATGTGCTCCACCACACCGAGAGGCGCATCGAGTTCGGCGAAAATCCGGACGGCAGGCTGACATTCGAGAACCTTGAGGTTGCGTCGCGGGATGGATGCACCAAGCTCGCCGAGCCCCATGTCGAAATCCGTGCCGGCGAGCGCGTCATGATCACCGGAGATCCGCGCGCCGGCAAGACGCTGTTCTTCCGCGCCATTGCCGGTCTGTGGCCGTGGGGAAGCGGGCGGATCGGCATGCCGGCCGGAGAGGTGCCGGCCTTCGTTCCCCGAAAACCCTATTTCCCGCTCGGCACGCTGCGCGAGGTGCTCGACCACGCCGATGCGGCGGTCAGCGACGCCGAGATCTCGGCGGTGCTTGCCGAGGTTGGTCTCGCGCGGCTGTCGTCCTCGCTCGACCGGTCGGCGCGCTGGGAGCGCGAATTGAGCGATGACGAGCAGCGCCTGCTTGCCTTTGCCCGGCTGGTCTTGCGGCAGCCGAAATGGGTGATCATCGACGAGGCTTTGGACACGTTCGACGGCGCGACGCTGCGGCGGGTGCTGTCGATGCTGGAGGCACGTCTTGCCGACGCCGCGATCCTCAATATCGGCCGTGGCCAGCACAACGTTGAATTCTTCCCGCGCTCATTGGCGATCGTGAAAGACGTCGAGCGACCGGCTCTCAAGCCGGTTCGCGTCAGGGCCGGCGCGATCGAACCACCCCCGGCCGTCGCCAAAGCCCACCAACAGGCATAGCCGGCCGTACAGCCAAGCTTTATTTTGCCGTGATCGCAGCGAAAGATTGCCGGTATCGTTCGGAAACCTGCGGCGTTGGACCCATGCTTGACGCGCTGAAAGCGCGTCCCGGTGAAGAGATACATGCGACACGCTTTAAGTCTTTGTTTCGATGCTTGTCGTTACCCCAAAACCGCTGCGCACTTTTGGGCGACATGCGTTAGCCTGCTTGCCTGCCTTGCCCGTGCCCAGGCAGCACCATTGGCCGCGCCTGCCGACACGATTGCGGTGGACGTCGAACTGGTGCTGGCGGTCGACATCTCGCACTCGATGGACGAAAAGGAATTCGCCCTGCAGCGCGCCGGCTATGTCAAGGCGCTACGCCACCCCGACTTCATCAATGCGGTGCGTTCGGGCGTGACCGGCCGGATTGCGCTGGCCTATTTCGAATGGGCAGGCACCGTCCGCGACGATGCCGTCATTGCCTGGCAGGTCATCGACGATGCTGAGAGCGCCGAGGCATTCGCCGACAAGATCGAGGCGCGCCCGTTCAGGAGCTTTCGCGGCACCTCGATTTCCGGTGCGCTCGCCTTCGGCGCCAAGCTTTTGGATGGAGCCGCCTTCGATGCGACGCGCAGCGTCATCGACATCTCAGGCGATGGGCCCAACAATATCGGGATGCCCGTCACCACGACACGCGACGCCGCGATAGCAAAGGGCATCGTCATCAATGGCCTGCCGATCCTGATCAGCCCGTCGCCCAGCTTCAGCCATCTCGACCAATACTATGCCGAGTGCGTCACCGGCGGGCCAGGCTCCTTCGTGCTGCCGGTCTATGCCGCTTCGGAATTCGTGACCGCCATACGCCGCAAGCTGGTCCTCGAGGTCAGCGGTGTTGCCGATCCCAATGCCGGTCCTGGGGCTGGTCCCGGGGCCGATCCCAGTGCCGACCCTGGGTCCGTCCCGGTCGATGCGGCAGCACCGGTCGACTGTTTGCAGGGCGAGCGCGGTCGGCGGTTTTTCTCCGATCCGTATTTTCCGGAACTTGATCGCTAGACGATCAGTCCTGGATGGTCTCCGGACTGAGGCAGGCGAGCGCCATATTGGCCGAAGAAGCGACGGCCGTTATCGCCTCAACAGGAACACCGCCTGCTGGCCAAAGAAGTTCCAGAACCACCATGGCATCGAGAGGCCGATTTTCTGGCCATTGGCGTCGAGCGCGGTTGCCTTTTCCACCGTTGCGCCAAGCTCCTCGCAGAGATTGACGAAGTCGCGGATGGTGCAGAAATGGATGTTGGGCGTGTCGTACCAGGAATAGGGCAGGTCCTTGGTCACCGGCATCCGCCCTTCGACGAACAGCGAAAGGCGCACCCGCCAATGGCCGAAATTGGGGAAGGAGACGATGGCGTGGTTGCCGATCCTGAGCAATTCGTCGAGCACCAGCTTCGGGTTGCGGGTCGCCTGCAGGGTCTGCGACAGGACGACGAAATCAAAACCCTTGTCGGGATAGAATTTGAGGTCCTTGTCGGCGTCGCCCTGGATGACAGACAGGCCGCGCGCCACGCATTCGTTGACGCCGCGCTGCGACAGTTCCATGCCGCGGCCGTCGACCTGCTTCGTCGCCTGCAGCAATTCGAGCAGCAGACCATCGCCGGAGCCGACGTCCAGCACCCGCGACTGCGGCGGGATGAGATCGGCGACGACTTCGAGGTCGACGCGCTGGGCGTGGTTGACACTCATGATCGTGGCCTTCGACTGGCGCATGATGCCGGTCCGAAAAGCCTGGGATCATTCGGGGTCATGCGCTGAGCCCCCTGGCGCGGGCCGCCGAGGCGATGAAGCCGTTGATGGCGGCGAACAGCTCCGGCTCGTCGAGCAGGAAGGCATCGTGGCCGCGATCGGTCTCGATCTCGACGAAGGACACCGAGGCGCCGGCGGCGTTCAGCGCATGAACGACCGAGCGGCTCTCCTCGGTCGGGAACAGCCAGTCGCTGGTGAAGGAGACCAGGCAGAAACGGGTCTTGGTGCCGGCAAAGGCGTCGGCGAGCCGGCCGCCATGGTCGGCGGCGAGGTCGAAATAGTCCATCGCCCTGGTCATGTAGAGATAGGAGTTGGCGTCGAAGCGGTCGACGAAGGTCATGCCCTGATGGCGCAGATAGCTCTCGATCTGGAAGTCTGCGTCGAAACCGAAGGTGAGCGCTTCACGGTCCTGCAGGTTGCGGCCAAATTTTCGGTGCAGGGCCGCCTCCGACAGATAGGTGATGTGAGCCGCCATGCGCGCCACGGCCAGTCCCTTTTCCGGGCGCTTGCCCTGCTCGAAATATTTGCCGCCATGCCAGTCGGGATCGGCCATCACCGCTTGCCGGCCGACCTCATGGAAGGCGATGTTCTGCGAGGAATGACGCGCGCCGGTGGCGATCGGCAGCGCCGAGAAAACGCGCTCCGGATAGCTCGACGCCCATTGCAGCACCTGCATGCCGCCCATCGAGCCGCCCAGCACCGAGAACAGTTTTTCGATGCCGAAATGGTCGACCAGCATCAACTGCGCCCGCACCATGTCGCGGATGGTGATGATCGGCAGATCGAGCCCGTACGGCTTGCCGGTGGCGGGATTGGTCGAAGCGGGACCGGTCGAGCCGAGGCAGCCGCCGATGACGTTCGAGCAGATGACGAAGAAGCGGCTGGTGTCGATGATCTTGCCGGGGCCGATCAGCACTTCCCACCAGCCCGGCTTGCCGGTCACCGGATTGGTGCTGGCGACATGCTGGTCGCCGGTCAGCGCATGGCAGACGAGGATGGCGTTGGAGCGGGCATCGTTGAGCGTGCCGTAGGTCTTGTAGGCGATCTGGAACGGCGACAGCAGTGTGCCGGCATCGAGCTTGAGCGGCTTGTCGGCGCCGAAACGCAACACCGGGCTCGATGGCTCGTCGGCCTCGTTGTTGGTTCTTTTCGTGCGCAGCGCGACCATCGCATCCTCTTACATCAACCCATCGCGTTTTCCGAAAGTCGATTGCGATTTTCGGATCGATGCGACTATCCGGCCGGCTGCGGACAACAAAAAAACCGGCATTGCCTTCGCAAAGCCGGTTACAGGATGCAAACGGCCCTTTAGCGAGTTGTTTAACGTGGCTGCAAGCCGACCGGCCAAATCACCACGGGATTTCGCCTTTCTTCTAGGACCGGCGCGCCTCGGCGTCAACGGCCAGTCGCGCACCGATCATTGCCGCCTCTCGACATTCCAGGCCACGGCTTGTATTTCCGCGGCGGCTTCAAGTGTGGCGGATCCGAAATTCGCATCGCGTTGGAGCGGCGGAAGCGTTCTCGACGGATTTTTGCAATATGAACCAGGCATCGGATCAGGCACGTCCAACGCCCCGCCCGGGGATCATGGAGATCGAAGCCTATGTGCCGGGCAAAAGCACGGCGCCGGCCGGCGTTGCCAAGGTCCATAAATTGTCGTCGAACGAGAACCCGCTCGGCCCCTCGCCGAAGGCGATAGAAGCCGCGCGCGACGTCGCGGCCAAGCTCGACATATATCCCGACGGCACCGCCAGGCGCCTGCGGGAGGCAATTGCCGAGGTGCATGGCCTCAACCCGGCGAACATCGTCTGTTCCAATGGTTCCGACGAGATTCTCGGCCTGCTTGCACAGACCTATCTCGCGCCCGGCGATGAGGCTGTGATCACCGAACACGGCTTCATGGTCTACAAGATCTACATCCAGTCGGCAGGTGCTGTCCCGGTCTCGGTCAAGGAAACCAATGAGCGTGCCGACGTTGATGCGATCCTTGCTGCGGTGACGCCGCGTACCAGGATCATTTTCCTCGCCAATCCCAACAATCCGACCGGCACCTATTTGCCGTTCCAGGAGGTTCGCCGCCTGCATGAAGGCTTGCCTCGAAACGTGCTTGTGGTGCTTGATGCAGCCTATGCCGAATATGTCCGCCGCAACGACTATGAAGCCGGCGTCGAACTGGTGGCTGGTGTGGAAAACGTGGTCATGACCCGCACCTTCTCCAAGCTCGGCCTCGGCGGTGCGCGGATCGGCTGGATGTACGCGCCGATGCATGTCATCGATGCGATCAACCGCGTGCGGGGTCCCTTCAACGTCAACGCGACGGCGATCGAGGCCGGCATTGCCGCGATCCGCGACCGCGCCCATGTCGAGCGCAGCGTGGCGCATAATGAGACCTGGTTGACCTGGGTGAGTGAGGAGTTGACCAAGCTCGGACTGCGGGTGACGCCGAGCGTCGGCAATTTCGTCCTCATCCACTTTCCCGAGGACAAAAAACATTCGGCGGCTGCTGCCGACGATTACCTCTGTGCGCGCGGCTACATATTGCGGCGCGTTTCCGGCTACGGCTTTCCGAATGCGTTGCGCATGAGCATCGGCACCGAAGAGGCCAATCGCGGCGTTGTCGCCGCCCTCGCGACATTTCTGAAAAGCTAGAACACCATGACATCACCGATGTTCGAAAAGATCGCGCTGGTCGGCATCGGCCTGATCGGCTCGTCGCTGGCCCGCGTAATCCATCGCGAAGGCCTTGCCGGTCACGTCGCCATCTCGACGCGCAGCGAAACGACGCTGGCGCGGGCGCGGGAACTCGGCCTCGGCTCCTCCTACACGACGGATGCGAAAGAGGCGGTCGGCGATGCCGACCTGGTCATCGTTTCGGTGCCGGTCGGTTCTTCGGGCGAGGTCGCCGAGGAAATCGCACCGGCGCTGAAGCAGGGCGCCATCCTCACCGATGTCGGCTCGACCAAGGCGTCGGTCATCGCGCAGATGCAGCCGCATGTGCCTGCCGGCGTGCATTTCATTCCCGGCCATCCACTGGCCGGCACTGAAAAATCGGGTCCGGACGCCGGCTTTGCCGAACTGTTCGAAAACCGCTGGTGCATCTTCACGCCGCTACCCGGCACCGACGCCGAGGCGCTGGAAGGGCTCTCGGAATTCTGGCGCCGCTGCGGCTCCAACATCGACACGATGGATCCCCAGCATCACGACATGACATTGGCCATCGTCTCGCACCTGCCGCACATCATCGCCTACAACATCGTCGGCACCGCCGACGATCTGGAGTCGGTGACCAAGTCGGAGGTCATCAAATATTCGGCCTCCGGCTTTCGCGACTTCACGCGCCTTGCCGCGTCCGATCCGACGATGTGGCGGGACGTCTGCCTGCACAACAAGGATGCCATCCTCGAAATGCTGGCACGGTTCTCGGAGGATCTGGCCTCGCTGCAGCGGGCGATCCGCTGGGGCGACGGCGAAAAGCTGTTCGACCTGTTCACCCGCACCCGCGCCGTCCGCCGCTCGATCATCGAGGCCGGCCAGGACATCGACGTGCCGGACTTTGGTCGGCAGGCAGTCGAGCACCCGGCCAAGCAGTAGCCTGTCTCGACCGCCCGGCCGTCAGTCCGCCGGCCAGTGAGCCGCCATCATCGCCAGTGTCTCGGCCCTGTCCGGCGCGCCCAGCCTGCCGCCGAAGCGCAGGCATTTGAGCGCGGCGGCGGCGCTGGCAAAGCGCAATGTCCGTTCGATCGGCATGGCCTCGGCCAGCCCGACGGCAAAGGCGCCGTGAAACACGTCGCCGGCGGCAAGCGTGTCCACTGCCTTGATCCTTGGCGCCGCGACGTGGCGCACCGACGCCACCGAGCGGTCGAACCACCAGCTTCCCGCTGCGCCGCCTGTCACCGCTACGAATGCATCGGTGCGTCTGGCCAGCGCTGCACAGGCCTCCTGCGGGCCTTGCTCGTCACCGCAGAGGATGAACGCCGCCGGCTCCGACGCAACGATGTGCGAGGCGAGCGGAAACAGCCGTTCCAGCGCATCCCGTGGCGCGGTGTCGGCATCGAGTATGGCTGGACGGCCGATTGCGCGCGCCGCCGTCAGGGCCAGAGCTGCCGCGCCCGGCCAGCGCACGTCGACCAGGACGGCGTCGAATGCGGCGAGATCCTGAGTGGGGAGCGCTTCGGGGTCGGCCTGGGCGAGCTTGTCATAGAACGGAACAATAATGCGCTCGCCATGCGTGTCGACCAGGATGGCCGACAGTGCCGACCGCGCGCCGGCGACGCGCCGGACAAAGCTGCAATCGACGCCTTCGGCCTCAATGCCGGCGACCAGCTGATCGCCGACGAGGTCGTCTCCCGCGCTCGCCCACAGCGATACGTCCGCGCCGAGGCGGCGTGCGGCGCAGGCAGCGCTCGAAGCCATGCCCGAGGCGATCTGGACGCCGTCGGACGCGATGAACTTGCCCTGACGCGCCGGAAGCGTATCGACGCGAAGGATCGTATCGAGCGTCAGCGCGCCAACACTCAGGAGCTTCACCGGGCGGTTCATCTATCTTCCTGTTTGGCCATGGTCTTTCCGAACTGGAGGTTCGCAATCATCGCCTAATCGACCGGCTCGATCCTGCCCAGCGGGATAAAACCGAGCGAGGCCTTGCCCTTGACGATCTTGAGCGGCATCGACGGTTCGTTGCCAAGCAGCGCCAGCCCGGCAAAGCCTGTTTTGATCTGGCTCTTCTGCTCGGGAATGGCTTTGCCGAGGATTTCCGCCACCGCCTTCGGATCGCTGATCCTGATCATCAGGTCGGCGTCGATCAGCCCGTCGGCATCGACCGAAACCGGTCCGGAAACGGTGACGCCCGCGCTTCCCGACGACAGATCGAGCTTGCCGATATCCACCGCCTGGCCGCGCAGGCTCTCTGTTTGTGTCTTGATCAGCGCCACGCCGTTCTTCAGCGTCACGTCGCCGCCGCCGTCGAGCGGCGGCAGCACGCGCCCATCGATGGCATCCGGTTCGATTTCGAGATTGGTGAAACTCCCGGCATAGTCGATGTCCTGGCCGTTCGGACGCAGTTGTCCGGCCGCTGTCCCGGCGCTGAACAGCTCGACCGGGTCTGTGCCATCCGCCGGATCGGTCTGGGCTGACAGGCCCGCGGCCTCCAGTGAAACGCGCCGGGGCAGGGGCCAGGATAGTTTGACGTTCGCTCGCAGATTGTCCCAGTCGATCCACAGCGGCGCCATCCCCGGCACGGAGGTCCTGAGCGGCCCGCGCAGGTCGGCGCCAGGTGACAGGATCTGGGTGATGTGCGTGACTGCTTTGAGGCTGCCGAGCGAGGCGGCGACGTTCCTGGTGTCGTCCTGATAAGCCAGGCTGTCGCAGGAAATGGCGAAGCTCGAGGGATAGCCGCTGACCGTGAGATTGGCGCAGTCCGCCTCGATGCCATTGCCGTTGAGGTCGGCCACCGCTTTGCCGGCTTCGCTCTTGACCTTGTCTGCCAGGTAGAACCAGCCGGCGCTGTAGAGGCCGAACAGCACGACGATGAAAACGCCGAGCCAGAACAGCCGGCGGAGAAAATTCGGCGGGCGTTCGTCATTTGACGTCATGCTGCGGCTCTCGTTGGCGCGTGTTGCAGAGGGGACTGTCGTTTCCGGCAAGATCGGGTAGACGGAGACGGATTGAAAAAACACCGATTCCAGTGCGGTGCTGCAACCAGGCTTGGCGATATGGGCGATTTTTGGGTTTTTGGCTACGGCTCGCTGATCTGGAGGCCGGGATTTGCGCATGTCGAGACGCGGCGGGCCCGCCTCCATGGCTACCGCCGCTCGCTGTGCGTCTACTCCTTCGTGCATCGCGGCACGCGCGAACGGCCCGGCCTGGTGCTCGGCCTCGACCGTGGCGGCTCCTGCATCGGGCTGGCTTTCCGCGTCCCCGGCGATCTGCGCAACGAGGTCATCACTTATCTGCGCGAGCGCGAGCTGGTCACCAATGTCTATCTAGAGCGCATGCTTAGCATTCGCCTCGACAATGACGCTACGAACGGCGAGAGGGTCTTGGCGGTCGCCTATGTCGTCGATCGCGCCCACGAGCAATATGCCGGCGCGCTCGATGCTGCCGATGCGGCGAGCGTCGTTCGCGGCGCCGTTGGCCAGTCGGGAAAGAATGAGGACTACGTGCTCAGCACGCTGGAGCACCTCGAAGCGCTGGGCATCCGCGACCATTGGCTGGAAGAGGTAGCGAAACGGATCTGATCGTGATCTTCTTTCGTTGTTTGACCATGATCCCGAAAACCGTCGCTTACCCTTCGGTTCGGGATCATGGTCCGGGTTACATCCCGAAAATCTGCTTTCCGAGATCGGCGCGATCCAGGCTGTTTGTCACGGCGAGCTCGAACTCCGCCAGCGGATGGATGCCGCCGACAGGGACATGGAAATCGGGTTGGCCGAAGATGTCGACAATCTCGCGCAACACTGGCCGGTCGGCTTCGACAGGCGGCGAAAAGAAGTAGCGATAGATATTTGCCCTGATCTCGAGGCCGCTCAGCAGCACGTCGAAATTGTGCAGTTCGAAACGCTCTGTGCTCATGCCGCCATTGATGATCATCTGCCCGCCCATCGCCAGGGTGCGGATCAATTCGCCACTGACGGGTCCGCCGACATTATCGATGATCCCGTTCAGCCCGGCGCCGCCGGTCATGTCCATGACCGCTTCCCTGATGCCGACCTTCAAACCCGACAGATCGAGGATAGCGGTGGCACCAAGCCCCTTCAGGTCCAGCCTGTCGCGAGATCGTCGCACGAGCGCAATCACGTTGATGCCGCGCCGTTGGGCGAACTGCATCACCATCGTCGAAACCGATGAATAGCCGGCCGTGACGGCCAGCCACTGCCCAGGCTGCACACGGGAATCCGCCAGCAGGTCCCAGGCGGTGATGGGGTTCACCATCTGCCCGGCGCGTTCGACCGGATAGCCGGCGGGCAGCGGGATCAGCCAAGCGGCCGGAACGGCCGCATATTCTGCCCAGCTGTCGTAGTAGCTGAATGCGACAAGTGTGCCCGGTTTCAAGCCGACGTTCGCGCCCACGGCCTCGACAATGCCGGCGCCATGGTTTCCGGCGATCTGGCGGGGGAAATGCGGCTTCTTCGGTTCGGGATAGAGGTTTTGGATGAACAGAAAGTCGCCAGGGTTGATCGAGGCGGAGACCATCCTGAGCAGCACCTCACCGTCGCCGATTCGCGGCATGGGCACGTCGCCGAGATAGAGCACGTCCTGCGGCGAGCCGATTGCGTCGAATACAACTGCTTTCATGGTGGTCTCCAATAAAGGGCGATCTGGCCATGCAATCCGGACGCGGCCAGATCGCAGGCACCGGCGTTTTCATCGGCGTCGCGGAACCTAAGGCCGCTGGCAAAAATCGGAAATTGGCAGATTTGACAATCTATGTGCTAAACTTGCCATAGCTGTTCAAAGGAGCCATCTTGGACAATCGTCCCGTCCACGCCGTGATCTGGCTGCCGTCGACCTTCTATTCTGCTGTCGCCGCGACGCTTGTCGAAATGTTCGAGCTGGTAAACACCATTCGCGGCGCGCCGGCGATTTCCTTCGAATTCGTGGCACGGCAGGCCAACGCCACGACGACGCCTGGAATCGCCTTTCACACCAGACGCGAACCCTCGCAGCGCATGGACCTGCTGGTCCTGCTGGCCATGCCCGGCATGCAAATCCCGGAGCTTGTTGCCGCGCTGGAGGAAGAGAGCCGCCACGCCGCGCCGCTTATCGCAAGTGCGCAACGCGACGGCGCCATCATCGCCGCGCATTGCGGGGCCGGTTACTTCCTGGGAGACGCCGGTCTTCTCGACCGAAAGCGCGCGACGATCTCCTGGTGGCTGAAGACCGATGCCCAGCGTCGCTTTCCGAAGGTGCGTTGGGACGCTTCACGTGTGCTGATCCGGGACGGACGGATCTATACTTGCGGCGGCGGTTTTTCAGGCCTGGAACTCGGCAAGGCGCTTCTGCGGGATCTTGGCTTCGCCAGGGAGGAGCGTCTGGTTCGCAAATTGCTGGTGTTGCCGCCGTCGCGGCAGATCCAGACACCCTATGAGTTTCCGCTTACCGATCTGCTGCCTTCGCAAGAGCCGTTCCGCGACCGGCTCGAAACGATGTCCAGAAAACAGCTCGGAGCGCTCGACCTTGCCTTCCTTGGTGCGCAACTCGGTCTGTCGCCGCGAACGCTTGCGCGCCGGTTTTCCGATGAATTGCACACCACTCCCGGCCGATGGATCCAGGACCGGCGCCTTGAGGCCGCGAAAACACTTCTTGAAAGCACTAAACTCGGTATTGCGGAAATATGTTACCAGGTCGGATACCGGGATACGGCCTCATTCAGCCGGCTTTTCAACCGCGTGGTCGGACTGCCGCCTGGTGAATACCGGCGCCAGAGCCAGTAGACATCGGCTGGAACGTCGAACGCGGCGGATCGCGCCCCCGGATCGCGCCCTTGTGAAGCACTGGCCCGTCGGAAAGAACGGCCAGGCCTTTGACCTCGGCGCGGTGAGACCTAGGTAAGCGAGGGCTTTTCGCCCGCTCCTTTCCATTCCCCACGGAGATCAGTCTTGCAGAAACGTCGTCTCGGTCAAACCGACCTGTCCATCGCGCCGCTGGTTCTGGGCGGCAATGTCTTCGGCTGGACCGCCGACGAGAAAACCTCTTTCGACCTGCTCGACCGGTTCGTCGGCGCCGGCCTCAACGCCATCGACACCGCCGATGCCTATTCGCGCTGGGTTCCCGGCAACAAGGGCGGCGAATCCGAAACGATCATCGGCAAATGGATGAAGAGCCGCGGCAACCGCGACAAGGTCGTGGTGATCACCAAGGTCGGGTCGGACATGGGGCAGGGCAGGAAAGATCTCTCCGCGGCCTATATCGAAAAGGCCATCGATGCGTCGCTGAAGCGGCTGCAGACCGATGTCGTCGATCTCTATCTGTCGCACTGGCCGGACCCGGCCACCCCCTACGAGGAAACGCTCGGCGCCTACCAAAAGCTGCTCGACAAAGGCAAGATCCGCAACGTCGGCGCCTCCAATCTCGATGCCGGCCAGTTGCGCGCCGCGCTCGATGTAGCAAGCTTGCGGGGCCTGCCGCACTATGCGGTGCTGCAGCCGGAGTACAATCTCTACGATCGCGCCTCCTTCGATGGGCCGCTGCGCGATCTGTGCATGGCGGAGGATATCGGCGTCATCACGCGCGCTTTTGCCGAGATCGGCTTCGCTGCGGTACTTGCCGCTCAAAAACCCCTTGGCGAGGTGCCCTGCCATACCATTGCCGGCATCGCGCCTGGATACTGGTATACAGATGGCCGAACAGGTCTTTTCCCATCCGGAACTATGGCAGCAATTGCTCGCACTTGTGCTGGCATCTGCGGTCGTGATGGGCAGTCCGGGGCCGGCGACGATAAGCGTCACCGCCGTTGGCGCCGCCTTCGGCCTGCGCGATTCGCTCCGCTACGCCTCGGGCATCATTCTTGGTACGGTCGCCGTGCTTTTGGTCGTCGCGACGGGCATTACGGCCATGCTCGCCTCAGTGCCGAAGCTCACACCGCTCCTGGCGGTGGCATCCGCAGCCTACATCCTCTACCTCGCCTTCAAGATAGCAACGGCCCCGCCTCTGGCAGCGCGTACCGGCGGGGCGGCGCGTCCCACATTCCTCGGCGGGTTTCTTCTGGCCGTCGCCAACCCGAAAGCCTATGTGGCGATTGCCGCCGTATTCGGCGGCACGTCGTCCGCCGGTGAGCTCGATGCAGGGCTCAAGCTGGCGGTCCTCGCTTCGATGATCGTCGCCATCCATGTCCTGTGGCTTCTCGCCGGGGCAGCGTTTGCGCGCTTCCTGCGCAAACCGCTGGCCTCGCGGATCATCAATCTGACGTTCGCGGCAACACTGGTTTTGACAACGGCGCTGGCTGTGATTCCCTAGGGGGATAGTGCCGACCAAGCAGATGGTTCAGGCCGGGGTATCGGAGCCAAGTTCCCTCAGCCGCTTTACCGCCGTCGGCGGCATCGGCGGCGGGTTTGGCGCCTGGGACGCCTCGATGAGCAGCTGGTCGCAGGCGGCTTCCGTCTCGCCGATCAGCCGTTCCATGAATTCCTCCTTGCCCAACCCCGCCGGGATCGGCGGCAGGAAGCGCGCCTTGATCGTGCCGGGATAGCGCAGGAATTTCCGGCGCGGCCAGTAGAGGCCGGCGACATGGGCGACCGGCACCACGGGAATGCCAAGCTGGGTATAGAGCTCGACGATGCCGTATTTATAGGCCGGCTCGTCGCCCGGCGCCCGGCGCGTGCCCTCGGGATAGATGATCAGCTGGCGGGGATTGCGCGCCAGCTCCTGCCTGGTCGCGGCGACCACCGCTTTCAGCGCCTTCGAGCGGCTGCCGCGGTCGACCGGGATCATCCGCATTTTCAGGATGTACCAGCCGAAGAACGGGATCCAGGTCAGTTCCCGCTTGAGGATGTAGATCGGATCTTGCAGGAACGGGAAGAAGGCGATCGCGTCCCAGAAGGACTGGTGCTTCGGCGCCAGGATGAATGAACCCTCGGGCAGGTTTTCCTGGCCGGTGATCTCGCTTTTGGTGCCGGCGATCTTGTCATAGAGCCACATGCTGGTGTGTGACCAGAATTTCGGCACGAACCAGGCGCGGTGGCGCGGCGAGAAGAAATAGTACGGGGTCCAGAGAATCATCTGGACGATCAGATTGACGTAGAAGACGAAGTTGAACGCCAGCGAGCGGACATAAAGCATGCAGGAAAGAGCCCGGTGAGGAGGTGTGCGTTGGTTACACCAAGCGCGGGCAAAAAGGAAACGGTGCGATGGCCCGTTCTTCAGGCCTGCCACGTCGCTTGCAGCAGCCGTTTCTTCAGGCGTGGGGCGGCGAAATCGAGGAACGCGCGCAGTTTCACCGGCAGCAGGCCCTGGCCGGCATGCACGAGATTGACCGGCCATGGCTGCGGCTCGAATGCCTCCAGCACGGTGCGGAGGGTGCCCGACTGCACTGCAGCTGCGATCTGGTAGGAAAGCACCCTCGTCAACCCGGTGCCGGCAATCGCGGCATCGATCGCTGCTTCCGCGGTGTTGACCCGAAGCCGTGAGCGGATCGGAACGGTGAGGTCGGTCTTGCCCGTAGCAAAAGTCCATGCGCCTGGAGCGGTGAGCCCCTCGAAGGTGACGCAGTTGTGTGCTGCGAGGTCTTTCGGCGTATCCGGCGTGCCGTGGTCGGCCAGATAGGCCGGGCTCGCGCAAACAACGCGCCGAATCGAGCCGATGCGGATGGCCACCAGGCTGGAGTCGGGAAGTTGGCCGATGCGGACGGCGAGATCGATGTGCTCCTCGGTCAACTGGGTTATCCGGTCCGCAAGCATCAGCCGAATAGCCACGTCGGGGTAGGCGGCGAGAAAGCCGGTGACGACCGGCAGCACATGCAGGCGGCCAAAGACGATCGGTGCGGTGATGATCAGTTCGCCCGTCGGGGCGCTGTATTCGCCGGCGGCGGTCCGCTCGGCCTCGCCGACCTCGTCGAGAATGCGATGGCAGGCGGCGAGGTAGGCGTGACCTGCGTCGGTCAGCGTCAGCTGCCGCGTCGAGCGGTTCAGAAGACGCGTCTTCAGATGCCGCTCCAGGTCGGAAACCTTGCGGCTGACCGTTGCAAGCGGGATGCCGAAACGGCGCCCTACGGCCGAAAGGCTGCCGGCCTCCACCGCGGCGACGAAAAGCGACATGGCCTCGAGGCGATCCATACTTCTCCCAGAAAATGGAAGGATTCTTTCCATTTATACCATCTGCGTCCGTAACATGGAAGGCATTATCTCTTCGCTGGCTATGGCTCGCAGTTCTGCTTCAAAGGAGGCCTTTTCCATGAATGCGCACGTCTTCACCAGCGATGTCGCCTTTACGCCAACCGTCAAGGCGATCCAGGCCCGCAAAGGCTCACGCGAGGCCTACGCCCGCGCCGAGGAGCGCGGCAGCTGGCAAGCTGATATCACGCCCGATCTCGCCGCCTTTATCGAGGCGCAGACCAGCGTCTTCCTGTCGACGGCCAATGGTGAGGGCCAGCCCTACATCCAGCATCGCGGCGGGCCGGCCGGCTTCCTCAAGGTGCTCGACGAGCGGACGATCGGCTTCACCGATTTCTCCGGCAACAGGCAATTCATCACCCAGGGCAATCTGGACGACAACCCGCGGGCTTTCCTGTTCCTGATCGACTATGCGCATCGGCAGCGCATCAAGATCTGGGGCAGCGCGCGGGTCGTCGAACAGGACGCCGAACTGATGGCGAAGCTGATGCCTGAAGGCTACAAGGCGCGCCCGGAGCAGATCATCCTGTTCACGGTTTCGGCCTGGGATTCCAATTGCCCGCAGCACATTCCACAGCGTTTCGAAGCGGCCGATGTGGCGGCGGCGCTGGCCGAGCGGGACAAGCGTATCGAACGTCTCGAACACGAGATCGCGCAGTTGCGCAGCGCCTCAAGCGCCACGCTCAAGGAATGATACCGCTGCCGGTTCCTGATCGGCTCAGTTCGGCGCAACAGCCTCGGCCAGCGCGATGCCGGTTGGCGTTGGCTTGACTGGCACGATGCCGCGCGCCAGCGCCAGCAGATATTTGTTGTATTCGGTGAACAGCACGCGCAGCGCCCTAGGCTTGGTCAGCCAGCCGCCATTGCCAAGATTGCTGTTGACCACCGGATAGGGCTCGAGCTTGGCCTTGTGCAGCAGCCGGCCCATTTCCAGCAGGCTGCGCGGCATGTGATAGTTGTTGGTGACGAGGATCACGGTGCCATAGGCGTGGTCTTCCACCCACTTGGCACTTTCCTCGGCATTGCCGATCGTGTCGAGCGCGGCACGGTCGATGTCGACGCAGCAGGAAAACAATTTCTTGTCGCCGCGGGTCGCGACCTGAAGCTGGCGGCGGCTGGCGGAAGGATGCACGCCGCTGATCAGCAGCCGCTCGCCCTTGCCGGACGCCAGCAGGCCCATGGCCGCGTCGAGACGCGAATGGCCGCCGGTCAGCACGATGATGGCATCGGCCCTTGCCGGATTGGCGGGCGTTGCTAGACGGCTGACGGTGTTGGCGAACCAACCGAAGCCGCCGGCAAACAACGTTGCCAGCACGAGCAGAAAGAAAGCTGAGATGCGTAGTGCGCTCGCCAACCGGCGGGGCTTGACGCGCTCGCTTGAACGCGTAATCACCAAGGGCAACTGTCCAGCCGTTCCGGTCGAGTCGCGCGCGTCCATCGTCTTTATCGTTAACTCCGAAATACGGCGTTTAGTAGGCCGAAAGGCACAAATTTCGTTACGCTAATTCTCTATCCGTGATCACCCTGCGTCCGGCTGGCGGACATCGATGTCGCTGAGATAGGTGACGACGGTGACATGGGAGGTTGCCGCCGTCAGCGCACCGATGACCAGCACCATGAGAACAACGCCGAGATAGCCCGCCGAACCGATGGCGAAATTGCCGAACAGGGCGGTCGCCTGATCGGCCTGCGGCGTCGCCATGTTTCGCGACGACCACCACGAGAAGACGATGAAGACGAACACCGCCGCCGCACCCCCGGCGGCGGCGCCCTTCATGCCGGTGACGAGAAAGTGGTGGCGGAATTCGCGCGCAATGAAGCGCGCTTCGGCGCCGACGAAATGCAGCACCTCGATGATGTGGCCGTTGCCGGCCATGGCGCCGCGCGTCGCGAACACCACGGTCAGCACGGTTGCTGCCAGCATCAGCGCCAGCACGGCGATGCCGATGGTCACCGTGGTGCGGGCCATGGCGACCAGCCGGTCGACCCAGGTGCGATGGTCGTCAAGCGAGGCACTGGGCAGTTTCGGCGTGATCGCGGCGCGCATTGCGGCGAAATCGGGCGGGTTGGTCTCGTCTATGGTGACGATGATCAGACGCGGCACCGGCAGCTCGTCGATGTTGAGACCCGAACCCAGCCAGGGTTCCAAAAGCCGAGCCGTGGCATCGCGGTCGACGATCCTGGCGCTCTTCACGCCAGGAAATTCGCCGGCGATCTGCGAGGCCTGGGCAAGTGCTGCCTCGATGTCGAGGCCGTCCATCGGCTTGATCTGGATCGTCGCCTCGCGTGAGATCTGGTTCTCCCAGACCGAGGCGGTGTCGCGCACCAGCGTCACCGCGCCGAAGGTCAGGCAGGAGAGGAACGTCATGATGGCGATGACCAGGACCAGCGCCCGGCCGGCGATGTTCTGCGCGGGCACGATCGGCGCCATCTTGCGCTGAACGCGCTGCGTCCCGGCCCTCTCGGCGTATTGGTCTTCGACATGGCGAGCGGACGGGTCAGTCATAGATATCCAGCCTTCCGCCGGACAGGATCATGCGGCGTGCGTCGACCTGTTCCATCAGGCCGAGGTCGTGCGTTGCGATCACCACGGCGGTGCCCAGCCGGTTGAGTTCGATGAACAGCCGCAACAGGCGTCGCGCCAGCGGCGGATCGACATTGCCGGTCGGCTCATCGGCAAGCAGGATTTCGGGCTGCTCGATCAGCGCCCTGGCGATTGCGGCGCGCTGCTTCTCGCCACCCGACAGCACCGGCGGCAGCACATGCATGCGCTCGCCAAGGCCGACCCATTTCAAGAGCTCGGTCACGTCGGTGCGGTAGCTGGCCTCCTCGCGCCCGCGCACGCGCAGCGGCAAGGCCACATTCTCATAGGTCGTCATGTGGTCGAGCAGGCGAAAGTCCTGGAACACCACGCCGATGCGCCGCCGCAGATGCGGCAGCTCGGCGCGCGAGATGCGCGAGCGGTCCTTGCCGAAGATGGTGATCAGCCCGCGCGTCGGTTTGAGCGACATGAACAAAAGCCGCAGCAGCGTCGTCTTGCCGGCGCCCGAAGGGCCGCTCAGGAACTGGAAGGAGCGCTCCGGTATGTGCAAGGAAATGTCGCGGAGGATTTCCGGACCCATGCCATAGCGGAGGCCGACATTTTCGAAGCGGATCACGTTCGACGACCTGAAACTTGCGGCGGCGACGAGCCAGCCTTCTCTGAGAAAAGACCATCGGCCGCCATGGTTAACCGGCGGTTAATTTTGGGTTTTTTTGGGCGCGTCACAAGGGTTTCCGGGGGAAACGTTAACCATTTCCGTTTACGCATAAGAAACGAAGAGCGAACAAGTGCGAAGTGCTGGGGCCGCGATGGCTGACGATCGAACCGCGCGCCCGGTTTCCGGCGAAATCATGACCGATACGGCCGCAAATCCTGTGCCGGAACGCATCATGTGGGAACCAGCCGACGACGTCGTCGACGCCGACTACGAGGTGCTGCCGCGCTTAACCGCCAGCACGGGCCTTTCACCGCCGCTTTTGCCCGTGATCACCACGCCATCGATCAAAGGCATGGACATGCTGCGCAAGCCGGTAGCGGCGATGGAACGACTGCGGACGTCGCGCGGCGGGCCGATCTTCTGGATCGCCGGCCTCAGTGCCGCGTTTGCAGCCTTCTGGGTCTCGGGCGGCCACGCGCTGGTGCGCCAGACGCCGCTTCGTTTCGCGACGCAGGAAACGGGCGCCGCACTGACCATTTCAGGTGTCACATCGCGTATCGATGCGTCCGGGCCGCAACCGGTCTTGTTCGTCGGTGGCGAGGCCGCGAATGACGGCGCCAGCCCGTCGCCATTGCCACCGCTGGAAGTCCGGGTCACCGGCAATGACAGGCGCACAACCCGTTATAGGCTGGCGACATTTAACCGTTCGCTGGCGCCCGGCGAAAGATTTGGCTTTTCCAGCCGGCTCGACGTGCCTAGAAACGGGGTCAAGACCGTCTCGGTCACCTTCGCCAATTAGCGGCGATCATTTCTGGAAAGGCAGCCAATGCCAATCGTGCGCGGCAAGGATATCGAGGTCCTGTTTTCGGCGTCGGCGATCGCCCGCCGCAATCTGGAGCTCGCCAAGGAGATCGCCGGGCACGACTATCATGACCTTCTGGTGATTTCGGTGCTGAAAGGATCGTTCATCTTCGCCGCCGACCTCATCCGCGCCATGCACGATGTCGGCCTGTCGCCCGAGGTCGAGTTCATCTTCATCTCCAGCTACGGCGCCGGCACCACCAGCGGCGAGGTGAGGGTGCTGCGCGACATCGACAACGAGGTCGACGGCCGCGACGTGCTGTTGATTGACGACATCCTCGAATCCGGCAAGACGCTGTCGTTCACCCGCGACCTGATGCTGTCGCGCGGCGCCAAAAGCTGTGCCATCGCCGTGCTGCTCGACAAGCGCATGCGCCGCCAGACCGCGCTCAACGCCGACTATGTCGGCTTCGACTGCCCCGACTATTTCGTCGTCGGCTATGGCATGGATGTCGCCCACGCCTTTCGCGAACTGCCGTTTGTCGGCGTCGTCAAGGGCGACGCCTAGATTTATCTTCGATGCGGTTGCGGTTCAGGAAAAGTCAACTTTTCCACGCCAACATTCCGCTATGGCAAAGCTCCTGATCGTTGAGGACGATGAGTCCGTCCGCACCCTCGCCGCTCGCGCGCTCGAACGCGCCGGGCATATGATCGACATCGCCGCCGACGGCGCGCAGGGGCTTGTCCTGATCCGCGCTGCACGTGGCGGCTACGACCTTGTCGTCTCGGATATCCGGATGCCGGGGATGGACGGCATCCAAATGGCCAAGGCGGCGGCATCGCTTTTCCCGGCGATGAAGATCCTGCTGATGACCGGCTATGCCGACCAGCGCGAGCGCGCCGAGGAATTGAACGGCGTCATTGTGGATGTCGTGCAGAAGCCGTTCACGCTGGCCGAAATCCGCGCGCGCGTCGAACAGGCGCTCGCCTGTTTCGCTTAAGATCCAGCGCGGTCACGCCGGATCGCAGGTCGCTGCGATTGCCGGCCCGCTGCTCCGGCTCCGGCTGGCGTTGAGCGCGAACAGACCGGCGCCGATGATGAGAGCGGCGCCGATGACGGTGGTCGATCGCGGCACTTCGGCAAAGAACAGGAAGCCCCACAGCGGCGACCAGATGATGCCGGTGTATTCGAAGGTGGCGACGCCGTTGGCAGGCGCCAGCCGGTAGGCCTGCGACAACAGGATCATCCCGGCCGAAGCGACGACGCCGCAGGCGGCCATCGTCAGGAAGTCGATGGGTGTCGGCCAGATCCATGGCCTGACCAGGAATTCGAGGCTCGGATGCGTGGCATGAGCTATTCCTGCCAGCCAGAACAGCCCGGCGACCGCTGCAGCGCCCAGGACATAGACGCCGTTTTGATAGAACGCCATGATCGTGGACGATTCGGTGTCGCCGATCTTGCGGGCCATCAACTGCGAAAAACCGTACAGCACCGCCGAGGCCAGCGACAGCAGCGCCGCCCAGTCGAACAGCCCGGCACCGGGTCGCAGCATCACCAGCACACCGAGCATGCCGACCATGACGGTGACCAGCGTCTGCCACGCCACCCGTTCGCCGAGATAGGGGCCGGCAAGCGCCATGATGATCAGCGGTGCCATGAAATAGAGCGCCACCGCGTCGGCGAGCGGCAGGGCGGCGATCGCCAGGTAGTAGAGTGTGTAGGAGGTGAACAGGATCATAGCGCGCATCGTCAGCATGCGAAACCGCTTCGAAAAGATCGCCCTAAGCCCGACATCGGCATGAACCAGCACGAGAAGAATGGGCAGGGCGACGATCGAGCGGATCGCCATCACCTCGGTCACCGGATAAGTGTCCGATACGGCCTTGATCAGCGGATCCTGGAGCGAGAACACCAGAACGCCGAGGCAAAGGCTTGCCATGCCAAGGAAGATCCGGTTCGGCATGTCGTTCGGCGGCTCCTTACGTTGCGGCCCGAGGCGTCGGGCCTGCGTAATTTTTGGCATGTCGTCGTCGCAAAACCGCCGCGCACCTTGGGCGACATGCATCAAAAAGAACCCGCCACCGTTTCGGGCAGCGGGTACGAGTGAGGACTTTATTGGTCCGCAGCCGATTTCGCAGCCGCATATCCAATGGGTGAAGCGACTATTATCCGTCGTTTGACATGTTGCAAACGAATTGGAATGATGCCAGCAATCAGATTTTCTTATGGCGGACAAATGAAGCCCACGCTCGACAGCGATCTGCTGCGCACCTTCGTCGCGGTCGCCGACGCCGGCAATTTCACCAAGGCTGCGGTGCAGGCCGGCCGTACCCAGTCGGCGGTTTCGATGCAGATGAAGAAGCTCGAAGATATGGTCGGCGACAGCCTGTTCGAGCGCGGCTCGCGGGGTGTGGCGCTGACGCGCCGCGGCGGCGAACTCATCGTCAACGCCCGCCGCATCGTGTCGCTGCTGGACGAGACGGCGGCATCGATGGTCGCGGCGCCGCTTGGCGGACCGGTGCGCATCGGCATTCCGGAGGAATACGGCCGCGCGATCCTGTCGCGCGCGCTCGGCGCCTTTGCCAAACGCCATCCTCAGGTCGACATCACCGTCCGTTACGCGCATTCCGGTGCGCAGATCGCGGCGCTCGCCGCCGGCGAGCTCGATCTGGCGGTGGTGTTCGAATGGCAGGACCTCTCCGGCGGTGAGGTGCTGATGCATGACCCGACCGTGTGGGTGACGTCGGAGCTGCACCACATGCATGAGGAGCGGCCGGTGCCGATCGCGCTCTACAACCGCGCCGGCTGGTGCAAGGATTTCGCGATAAAGTCGCTGGAACAGCGTGGTCTCGCCTATCGTGTCGCCTATACCAGCGATACCAATGGCGGCCTGCGGCTTGCCGTCACCTCCGGGCTGGCGATTGCGCCGATCTCGCGCAGCAACATCCCGGCCGGCTGCCGCGAGCTTACCGCCGCCGACGGATTCGGCGACATCGATTCCTCGAACGTGGTGCTGCGGCGCAATCCAAACGCTTCCGGCGAGGCCATCGCCAGCATGGAAGAGGCGATCCGCGAGGCGTTTACCAACCGCTAATCACAGCAGGCCGGCGGCATTACTTAAGCTCCAGCAGCCGCTCCAGATAGCTGCGCTCGATGTCGGGGCTGAGCGCGTTGCCGAGCCGCTTGCGGATCGCTTCGAGGATCTGGCGGGCGCGCTGCACGTCGATCTCGTCCGGCACCTTCACCGACTCGCCGAAATCAGGACCCTCGGTGGCGCGTGGCCGGCCGAGCGGATCGCGGTCGGCATTCTGCTGGCGGCCGCCGCGCTCGCCTTGGCCCTCGTCGCCCTGCATGGCCTGCAATTGCTTCATCATGTCCTTGGCGCCCTTGCGCAACGCCTCCAGCGCGCGGCCCTGGTGACCGACCGCCTGATCGCCATCGCTGTCGCCAAGCGCCTGTTCGGCATCGCCCATGGATTTGCCGGCCTCGCCAAAACCCTCATTGGGCTCGAGCCCCATGCCTTCGAGACCCTTTCTCAATTGGTCGAGCTCGCTTTGCAGTTTGCCCTGGCCTTCCTGCAACTGCTTCAGCGCGTCGGCGAATTCCTCCGGCGTCATCGGCTTCGGCCGGCCGAGCGGATCGCGGTCTTCGCCCGGGCCGGGCTGCTCGCCCTGTTCGCCCATTTGGCCCTGCTCACCGTTCTCGCCGAGCTGCTCGTCTCGGTTCTGCCCGCGCTGTTGCTGGCCGCGCTGCATCTGGTCCATGCGGAAGGTCTCGTTCATCATCTCCTGCTGGCGCCGCATGATCTCGCCGAGCTTGTCCATCTGCTGGCGCATTTCGCTGTTCTGCTGGCCGCCCTGCTGCTGACGCCCGGCCTGCAGGTTGTTCATCATGTCCTGCAGCTGCGAAAGCAATTGCTGCGCGCTGTCGCGATCGCCGGACTTCGCCAGATTCTCGATCTGGTCCATCATCCGTTCGATATCACTCTGGCGCAGTTCCTGGCCGTTCTGCTGCATCTGCGGCGCGTTCGGATTCTGCTGCGCACGTTGGGCGAATTCCTGCAGGAACTGGTTCATCGCCTCGCGCAGTTCCTTCATCGCCTTGTCGATCTCCTCGTCGCTGGCGCCGTTCTTGATCGCGTCCTGCAACGCCTGCTGCGCCTGGCGCAGCCGCCGCTCGGCGTCCGAAAGGTTGCCTTCCTCGATGCCGAGGGCGATCTCCCAGAGATAGGCGACCTCGTCGCGCAATTTGTCGTCGTTGTCGGCCATCTTCAGCCGGGTGCGGGCGCTCATGATGGCGAGGTAATGCGCCATATTGTCGAACGTATCTTCGGGCCTGAGCGTGATCGCATCCATCAGGTCGAGCACGCGGCTCTTGGCGTTGGCGTCGAGTGCCAGCACCCGGCGCTGCTCGATCACGGCCCTGGCCAGCGGGTTGGAGAAAGGTCGCTCCGGCATCACCAGTGTCTTGGTTTCGCTGGTTGCCGTATGCCCGGCATCGTCGGTGGCGACAAGCCTGAGCTTGATGTCGCCGCCGGCCCAGACATGCTCGGTCAGGTCCTTGGTAGTCTTGGCGGCATTGCCCTTGGCGCCGCGGCGCGGCAGCGTCAGCGGCATTTCGGGCGCGCCATAGAGCGGATGCGCATTCGGCGCCGGCGGATCGGCCAATACGAAATCCGCCTTGGCGGAGGCCGCGCCATAGTCGTCGTCGATCTGGTAGTTGAGCTCGAAGGAGCCGTTGGCGGCGCGTTTCGGCTCGCCGACGAAGCGGATCTGTGGCGGCTTGTCCGGGATCACCGCGAAGGCCCAGCTGCCGAGTTCGTCGCCGCCCGAGTTCAGCGTCAGCGTGCCGTTGGCCGTCAGCTTTTCCGTGAACTGGCGCACCGTGGAGGCCGCCGGCTTGGCCGCAGCCGGCTTGCCCGCAGCCGACTGGGCCGCGTCGGCCTGCTGCCCGGCCGGCTCGATGGTGCGGGCGTTGCCGTCGGCGTCGGCAAAGCTCAGCGTTTCCTCGCCCGAGCCGCCGGTGACGCGCAGCGACACATCGCTGCCTTCCGGAACGGTGAAGGTGGACGCAGCCTGATTGCCATTGCTGGCGAGGGCCGGGTTGGCGAGGGCTGGGGAAGTGAGGAATACCGGTGCCCTGCCAGTGTAGGCCGGCGGCGTCACCCAGGCGTCGATGCGCGGCGGCACGGCGTCGCGCGCCGCGTGGGCGCTGAACCCGTCTGCTATGCGGCCGCCCGACGGCCCGAAGGAGAAGGCGAAAGCGGCGACCAACACAAGCGCCGCCACGGCCCGCAGCCCCCACGGGTCGCGCTCCGGCACCCGGGTGCGCGGCAGGTCGCCACCGAGGTTGCCGAGTTTTTCGGCCATGCGTTTCTGGTGCTCGCGCCACAGCGCTTGCGAAAAAATGCTTTCCCTGCCGCTCGGCCGGTCCGTCTGCACCAGCACCGGGCTGTGCAGCAATAGGTTGGCCGCCTCGATGCGCCGATCGATCTCGGCACTCGACGGCACCCGGAAGAAACGCAGGGGATAGAGCGCGACAAGGGCTGCGATGGCGAACACAGCCACAAGACCGATGCGCGCCATGTCGGGCAGCAGAAGGAAGAGGCCGAGCCAAGAGACGCTGAGGAACAGGCTGGCGACGATGACGAGCGGGAGCAGCAACGGCCAGCCACGCTCGACCGTCATCGAGACCCGCGTCGCCAGCCGGCTCAGGGCAAGACGCCCGGCCAGGCTGCGATCGCTGGTTAAGGTGGGTCGTTGCGTCATCGGCCCTTCCTGTTCGGGCGGGATAACCCGAACCTCACAAATCTATCGCACCGGCCCGAAAATCGGATGCAAAGGACTCAAAGTCTTAGATGCACGTCGCTCCAAACATACCAAGAAACACGGCGAAGGCGAGGCAGTTCCCTAAAACGTGAACAGGACTGCCCCTGCTATCGTCAGAATCGAGCCGGATTGGCGTTTGCACCGCAGACCAGCACGGCGACACGCTCGCCCGCAGCCGGCGCGTAGCGGCCGGACAGGAGCGCCGCGAAGGCCGCGGCGCCGCCCGGCTCGGAGATGATTCGCACCCGGTCCCAAAGCGCCGCCTGCGCGGCGATGATCTCGTCGTCGCTGACCAGTATGGAACGCTCGACGAAGGCCTCGGCGATCGGAAACATCATTTCGCCGACGCGCTTCGGCGCCAGCGAATCGGCGGCGATGCCCTCAGTCGGCGCATCGACGGGCCGGCCGGCCTCGAAGGCGCGATGAAGCGTCGGCGCGCCCTCGGGCTCGACGGCGATGATCCTGATGCGGCCGGCAAACCAGGCGGCGATGCCGCCGATCAGGCCGCCGCCACCGACGGCGACCAGCAGCGTGTCGAGGCCAGGCAGGTCGGCCTCGATCTCGAGGCCGAGCGTGCCTTGCCCGACCAGCGTTTCCTCCTGGTTGAAAGCGTGGATCTGCAGCGCGCCGGATTTTTGCGCGAGACTTTCGCTGGCGGCCAGTGCCTCGGCATAGCGCGCGCCGCCGACGACCAGCTCGGCGCCATAGCCGCGGATGCGTTCCAGCTTGGCCGGCGGGCTCACTTCGGGAACGAAGATGGTCGCCTTGTGGCCGAGCCGCATGGCGGCGTAGGCGACCGCGGCACCATGATTGCCGCCCGATGCGGCGACGACGCCAGCCTTGGGAACCAGCCGCTCGAGAAGATTGGTGAACGCGCCGCGCGCCTTGAACGAGCCGGAATGCTGCAGGCATTCGAGCTTCAGGTCGACGCCAAGAGGCGGACGGCCGAAATCGGCCATGTCGATGCGCAGCACCGGCGTGTGGCGCACGAAGGGCCGGATGCGCGGCTCCATTGCGGCGATGCGTTCGCGAGTGATGCTATTGCCGTTCAGCATGGTCTGCTCCCAAGGGGTTGACATCACTTAGTAACTTAGCAAAATAGCTAAATGCAAGAGGTTGATGTCTTCAAGGCGATCGCCAACGAGCGCAGGCTGCAAATCCTCGATTGGCTGAAGGACCCGCGCGCGCATTTTTCGCCGCAGACGGATGGCGATCTGGTCGAGGACGGCGTCTGCGCGCTGCTGATCGCCGAAAAGCTGGGGATTACCCAGGCGACGCTCAGCGAGCACATGCGGGTGCTGACCCAGGCCGGCCTTTTGCGCAGCAAACGCATCAAGCAGTGGACATTCTATCGCCGCGACGAAGGCAGGATCGCCGAGACCAGGGCGCTCATTCAGCACCGGCTGTAGCGCTGCAGACGATCTATTCTTGTTTGACCATGATCTTTTCCGAAAACCGGTTCCCACTTTTTCGGGATCATGGGTCTACGCCAGCCAATCGGGCAGCGAATCCAGGCCGATCAGCTCGTCATAGGTCTGGCGCCGGCGCACGACGTGGAAACGGTCGCCGTCGACCAGCACTTCCGGCACCAGCGGCCTGGTGTTGTAGGTGCCGGCCTGCACCGCGCCATAGGCGCCGGCGGTGGCGATGGCGATCAGGTCGCCGGCCTTGAGCCGCGGCAGGTCGCGGTCGAGGCCGAGATAATCGCCAGTCTCGCAGACCGGGCCGACGACGTCCACCATCATGCGCGGCGCTGCGGCCGGCTGCTGCACCACCGGCTTGATGTCATGGAAGGCGTCGTAGAGCGTCGGCCGGATCAGGTCGTTCATCGCGGCGTCGACGACCAGGAAATTCTTGGCGTCGCCCTCCTTCACGAAGATCACTTGCGAGACGAGGATGCCGGCATTGCCGACGATCAGCCGGCCCGGCTCGAACATCACCTTCAGTCCGAGCTTGGCGACATGCTTCTTGACGATCTGGGCGTAAGCGTCCGGCAAGGGAGGCGGGCTGTTGTCGACGCGGTAGGGAATACCAAGGCCGCCGCCGAGGTCGATATGCCCGATGGCGTGCCCGTCGGCGCGCAGCACGCCGATCAACTCCACCAGCAGCGCAAAGGCGTCGTCGAAGGGCTGCAACTCGGTGATCTGGCTGCCGATATGAGTGTCGATGCCGGTGACCTTGATGCCAGGCAGCTCAGCTGCGCGGGCATAGACCTTTCGCGCCTTCTGCCAGGGAATGCCGAACTTGTTCTCGGCCCTGCCGGTGGAGATCTTCTTGTGGGTCTTGGCATCGACATCCGGATTGATACGCAGCGAGATCGGCGCCACCTTGCCCAGCGCCGCGGCGCGGGCCGACAGCAATTCCAGTTCCGGCTCGGATTCGACGTTGAAGCACAGAATGCCGGCCGAGAGCGCAAAATCGATTTCGCGCGCGGTCTTGCCGACGCCGGAAAACAGGATCTTGTCGGCCGGAATGCCGGCGGCCAGCGCGCGGCGCAATTCGCCTTCCGAGACCACGTCGGCGCCGGCGCCGAGCCTGGCCAGGATTTTTAGCACCGCCTGGTTGGAATTCGCCTTCATGGCGTAGCAGACCAGCGCGTCGAGCCCGGCAAAGGCCTGCGCAAACACGCGGAAATGCCGGGTCAACGTCGCCGTCGAATAGCAATAGAACGGCGTGCCGACGCTTGCGGCGATCTCTGATATCGCCACGTCCTCGGCATGCAGCACGCCGTCGCGGTAGTCGAAATGGTTCACGAGAGTGGTTCCGGAAGTTGGAGCACGATGAGATCGGCCGATCTCATCAGCTCTAGATCAACGGATCGAGAATGAATTTTTTGTCCTCGACCGGTTTTTCCGGCTCCGGCGGCACGGGCTGCTCTGCCTTTTGTGCGTCCTTGCGCGCCTGCACGGCCGCTTCATAGGGCGTCTCGAGCCCGGCTTTCCTACCGCAGGCCGTTACGGTTGCCAGCGCCGCCAGCAGCGTCAGCGTCACCAAAATCCTGCTTGCGGTCATCGATCCATCCGTCCGAAACTTTTGCCCGCCGCTTTTAGCCGAGTTTTTCCGGCATTGCACCCCGGCATCACGCCCTCGCAATGTGCTTTTTCCAGTAGCGGATCTGCTTCCTCACTTCCGACGGCGCGGTGCCGCCGAAGCTCGTGCGGCTCTTCACCGAGTTCTGCACGGCAAGCACGGAAAACACGTCCGCTGTGATGCCGGGGTGAATGGACTGCAAGTTTTCCAGCGGCAGCCTGTCGAGCCCGATCTTCTTCTCTTCGGCCAGCGCTACCGCGCGGCCGGTGACATGATGCGCCTCGCGGAACGGCAGGCCGAGCGTACGCACCAGCCAGTCGGCGAGATCGGTCGCGGTCGCATAGCCTGAGCCGGCGGCCTTCTTCATGGCGGCGGCATTCACCGTCATGTCGCGCACCATGCCGGTCATCGCCGCCAGCATCAGGTCGAGCGTCTCGGCGGCGTCGAACACGGATTCCTTGTCTTCCTGCATGTCCTTGCCGTAGGTCAGCGGCATGCCCTTCATCACCGTCAGCAGGCCAACCAGATGGCCGGTGACGCGGCCGGTCTTGCCGCGCACCAGCTCGGCGGCGTCGGGGTTCTTCTTCTGCGGCATGATCGAGGAGCCGGTGGAGAATGAGTCCGACAGCCTGACGAAGCCGAATTGCGGCGTCGACCAGATGATGATTTCTTCGGCAAGCCGCGACAGATGCGTCGCGCAGATCGCCGCCAGCCCCAAAAACTCGAGCGCGAAATCGCGGTCCGAAACGCTGTCCAGGGAATTGCGCATCGGCTCACGGAAGCCGAGCGCCTTGGCCGTCTGGTGCCGGTCGATCGGAAAGCTGGTGCCGGCAAGCGCGGCCGCACCGAGCGGGCTTTCGTCCATCCGTTCGATAGCGTCGCGAGCACGCGACAGGTCGCGCGAAAACATCTCGACATAGGCCATGCAGTGGTGGCCAAAGGTCACCGGCTGCGCCGCCTGCATGTGGGTGAAGCCAGGCATCACCGTTGCCGCATGCTCCTCGGCCCGCTCCAGGAACGCCGTGATCAGGCCCTTCAGCGCCTCGGCGACGCGAAAGCACTCGTCCTTGACCCATAGCCTGAGATCGACCGCCACCTGGTCGTTGCGCGAACGGGCGGTGTGCAGGCGGCCGGCAGCCGGGCCGATCAGCTCGGCAAGGCGGGCCTCGACGTTCATGTGGATGTCTTCCAGCCTGGTCGAGAACTCGAACGTGCCGGCTTCAATCTCTGCCAGGATCGTGTTCAGCCCGTGAGCGATTTTTTCTTGATCGGCCGCCGAAATAATGCCCGTTTGCGCCAGCATCTCGCTATGGGCGATCGAGCCACTGATATCCTGCGCGTAGAGTTTGCGGTCGAACGAGATCGACGCGTTGATCGCTTCCATGATCGCGGCCGGACCCGAGGCAAAACGTCCGCCCCACATCTGGTTGCTGGCCTTCTTGTCGCTCATCGCTATACCCGTGCTCCGGAGCAGTTTTTAAAAAATGGCAAACGGCAATCGATTTTTCCCGGCCCCGCGCCTCATCCTCGCCGCTTTGGTGGCAGGCGTGCTTGCCGGCGCGGTCGCGGTATATGTCAGCGAAAGCGGTTCTGGCAACAACGCCCCCGCTCAAGTCGCGGTTGGCGACGGCAAGGACGATGTCGCCTGCGCCGCCAAGGCCGACCGCGCCAAGACGGTCGCGGCGGCTGCCACCGGCCAGGTTGCAGCACTTTTGCCCGCCGATCCGCCGCAATCGCTGAAGGGCCTTGCCTTCAACAGCCCCGACGGCAAGCCGATGACGCTCGCCGACCATGCCGGCAAGACGGTGCTGCTCAATCTGTGGGCGACATGGTGCGCGCCCTGCCGCGCCGAAATGCCGGCGCTCGACGCGCTGCAGAAAGAAATGGGCAGCGACGCCTTCGAGGTCGTCGCGGTCAACGTCGATGCCGGCAACGACGCCAAACCGAAGAAATTCCTCGAGGAAACTGGCGTCAAGGCGCTCGGCTACTACCGCGATTCGACGATGGCGCTGTTCAACGATCTCAAGACACGTGGCCTGGCGCTCGGCCTGCCGGTCACCTTGCTGATTGACTCGGAAGGCTGCCTGATTGCCCACATGAACGGCCCGGCAGAATGGTCGAGCCCGGACGCCAAGCGGCTGGTCGAGACGGCGCTCGGCAAGTCGGACTAATGCATGTCGAGCAAAGTGCGACGCGCTTTTAGGCGCCGGCGATCGTTGCCGGTTCCGTCGCCTTGTTCGTAAGCCGGCTTGGCAATTCCTTTCCATCGGCTCTCATTTCGGAGCGTGCGCCACTTTAAGTGGAAATCAAGTTCATCGGTCCGCAACAAAACCGTTGTCCAATTGTCACGGGCGACACATATTGACTTTGCGAGAGCGCCCCTTTCGCCAACGACAAACGGGAGATGAAACATGAAGTTCTTCGGCTTCGCGGCCGGTGTTGCCGCCAGCTTGACCCTGCTTTCCACCACCTCCGCCTTCGCCGTCACGCAGATCAGCTGGTGGCACGCCATGACCGGCGCCAACGCCGAGGTCGTCGACAAGATCTCCAAGGATTTCAACGCCAGCCAGAGCGACTATGAACTGGTTCCGGTGTTCAAGGGCACCTATCCGGAGACGCTGAATGCCGGCATCGCCGCCTTCCGCGCTGGTCAGGCGCCCGACATTCTCCAGGTGTTCGATGTCGGCACCGGCGTGATGATGGCGGCCGAGGGTGCGATCAAGCCGGTGGCCGAGGTGATGACCGGTGTCGCAATGAGCTTCGACAAGAGCCAGTATCTGCCTGGCATCGTCGGCTATTATTCGAAGCCGGACGGCACCATGCTGTCCTTCCCCTACAACTCCTCCTCGCCGATCCTCTATTACAACAAGGACATCTTCCAGAAGGCCGGCCTCGACGTGAACAACCCGCCGAAGACCTGGAACGAGGTGTGGGAAGCTGCCAAGAAGATCAAGACGAGCGGCGCCGCCCCTTGTGGCTATACCTCGACCTGGCTGACCTGGATCCATCTGGAGAATTTTGCGGCATGGAATGATGTGTCGTGGGCGACCCAGCAGAACGGTCTGGCCGGCGGTGATGTCGAGCTCAAGATCAACGCGCCGATTTTCGTCAACCACTTCCAGGCGCTCGCAGACCTCGCCAAAGACGGCACCTTCAAATATGGCGGGCGTACCTCCGAAGCCAAGCAGATCTTCCTCGCCGGCGAATGCGGCATCTTCACCGAATCGTCGGGCGGCCTCGGCGACATCGTCAAGTCCGGCATGAACTATGGCATCGGCCAGCTTCCCTACGACAGCGACGCCAAGGGCGCGCCGCAGAACACCACGCCGGGCGGCGCCAGCCTGTGGGTGTTCGGCGACAAGTCGGACGAGCAATACAAGGGCGTCGCAGCCTTCTTCGCCTACCTGTCCAAGACCGATGTGCAGGAATATCTGCACCAGAAGTCGGGATACTTGCCGGTGACGCTCGCCGCCTACGAGGCAACCAAGAAATCGGGCTTCTATGACAAGAACCCCGGCCGTGAGACGCCCGTCCTGCAAATGACGGGCAAAGCGCCGACCGACAACTCGAAGGGCGTGCGCCTGCCGAACCTGCCGCAGGTGCGCGATATCCAGAACGAGGAGTTCGAGAAGATGCTGGCCGGCCAGCAGACCGCTCAGCAGGCGCTTGACAACGCGGTCACGCGCGGCAACGCCGCGATCAAGGAAGCGCTGGAGAACTGACGAGATTATCTCGGTGGTGTCGGTTTGAATATCGCCCACGCGAGCTCGCGTGGGCGTCTCCTGAGATAGCGAAGGGAATCAGCCTGTCTCCACGCGTCGTCTTTCCCAACAAGATCCTGCCCTACCTGCTGGTGGCGCCGCAACTCGCCATAACACTGGTTTTCTTCTACTGGCCGGCCGGTCAGGCGCTCTACCAGTCGATGCTCAGACAGGACCCGTTCGGGCTGAGGAGCCGGTTCGTCTGGTTTGCCAATTTCCGCAAGGTGCTGGCCGATCCGGCCTACCTCAACTCGATCCAAGTCACCGTAGTGTTCTCGCTTGCGACCGCGATCGTCGCGATGTGCGTGGCCCTGCTGCTTGCGGTCATGGCCGAGAAGGCGGTGCGCGGCAAAGGCCTCTACCGCACGCTGTTGATATGGCCTTATGCCGTGGCGCCGGCGATTGCCGGCATGCTGTGGCTGTTTCTGTTCAATCCTTCAATCGGCTCGTTGGCCTATTTGCTGCGAAGCCTCGGCATCGCCTGGGATCCGCTGCTCAACGGCACCCATGCCATGATCCTGCTGGTGTCGGCGGCTGCCTGGAAGCAGATCAGCTACAATTTCCTGTTCTTCGTCGCTGGCTTGCAGGCGGTGCCGAAAACGCTGATCGAGGCGGCGGCCATGGATGGCGCCGGCGAGACCAAGCGCTTTTGGACCATCGTCTTCCCGCTGCTCGCGCCGACCACCTTTTTCCTGTTGGTCGTCAACACCGTCTATGCCCTGTTCGACACGTTCGGCATCGTTCATGCCGTAACCGGCGGCGGGCCTGGCAAGACCACCGAGACCCTGGTCTACAAGGTCTACAATGACGGCTTCGTCAATCTGATCCTGGGTGACTCGGCGGCGCAGTCGGTCATCCTGATGGCAATCGTCATTGCGCTTACAGCCATCCAATTCCGCTACGTGGAACGCAAAGTCCACTACGGCTGAGGGCAGCGATGATCGGCCAGTCCCCGCTCCGCACCGTCATCGCCCATGCCGTGCTTATCCTCGGCATATTGATCGTGGCTTTCCCGATCTACTACACGTTCGTTGCCTCGACACACACGCTGCAAACCATCCTCAGGCCGCCGCTGCCGCTCTTGCCCGGCGGCCAGCTGTGGAACAACTACAGCGAGGCGCTGTTCGGCGGCATTGGCCGCATCGGCGGTGTCAGCGTCGGCCAACTGCTCCTCAACACCACGATCATGGCGCTTGGCGTTGCGGTGGGAAAGATCTGCATCTCGATCCTGTCGGCCTATGCGATCGTGTTCTTCCGCTTTCCCCTGCGCATGACCTTCTTCTGGCTGATCTTCATCACCTTGATGCTTCCGGTGGAGGTGCGCATCCTGCCGACCTACAAGGTAATGGTCGATCTCGGCATGATCGACACCTATGCCGGCCTGATCATACCGCTGATCGCCTCGGCCACCGCGACGCTGCTGTTCCGCCAGTTCTTCATGACCATACCGGGCGAATTGGTCGAGGCGGCACGTGTCGACGGTGCCGGGCCATGGCGCTTCTTCTTCGATATCCTCCTGCCATTGTCGCGCACCAACATCGCGGCGCTGTTCGTGATCCTCTTCATCTATGGCTGGACGCAGTATCTTTGGCCGCTGCTCGTCACCAACAGCAACGACATGAACACCATCGTCATCGCGCTGAAAAAGATGGTTTCCTTTGCCGATGCCGATACCGAATGGCACCTGGTCATGGTCACGGCGATGCTGGCCATTGTGCCGCCGATCCTGGTGGTGGCGCTGATGCAACGCTGGTTCGTGCGCGGCCTGGTCGAATCCGAAAAGTGAGAAGCTGATGGCGACCGTCGATCTGAAGGACGTGAAGAAGGTCTATCCCAGCGGCGTCGAAGCCGTGAAGGGGGTCTCCATCGCCATTCCCGACAAGGAGCTTTGCGTGCTGGTCGGCCCATCCGGCTGCGGCAAGTCGACGCTGCTTAGGATGATCGCCGGGTTGGAGACCATTTCCGCCGGCACGGTCGCCATCGACGGCAAGGTGGTCAACGCCATCGGCCCGACCGAGCGCGACATCGCCATGGTGTTCCAGAACTACGCGCTTTACCCGCATATGAAAGTCTATGACAACATGGCCTATGGCCTGCGCAATCGCGGCACGCCGAAGGACGAGATCGACAGCCGGGTGCGTTCGACCGCCAAGGTGCTGGAGCTTTCGGCGCTGCTCGACCGGCGGCCGCGCGAGCTTTCAGGCGGCCAGCGCCAGCGTGTCGCCATGGGCCGCGCCATCGTGCGCAATCCGAAAGTCTTCCTGTTCGATGAGCCGCTCAGCAATCTCGATGCCAAATTGCGCGGCCAGATGCGGGTCGAGATCAAGAATTTGCAGCGCACGCTCGGCGTCACCTCGGTCTATGTCACCCACGACCAGCTCGAGGCGATGACGCTGGCCGACATCCTTGTTGTCATGAACGCCGGGCTGGTCGAGCAAACGGGCGCGCCGCTCGACGTCTACGAAAGGCCGGCCTCGATCTTCGTCGCTTCCTTCATCGGCGCGCCGCCGATGAATCTCCTGGCGCTGACCGGAAGTTCCTCAGGCCCGATGCTGGCTGACGGCATCGCGATCGGCTTTGCGGCTCCCGGAACACAAGCCGTGACGCTGGGGTTTCGCCCTGAAGATGCCGACGTCACCTTCAATGCGGAGGCGCTGCCCGGTGCGCTCGTCCTGCCGGCGACAGTCGAAGCGGTCGAGCCGGTCGGTGCCGAAAGCTTTCTTCACTGCGCCGCAGCCGGCAGCCGTATCATCGTGCGCGTCTCGGGGCGCGCCACCGCAAAGCCCGGCGACCAGTTGCGTGTCGTGGCCAAAGCCGAAAAGCTGCACTGGTTCGATCAGGCTGGAAAGCGGGTCGAGTGAAGCCTGCCTGTCGGCCTGACTGGCGAACTGCGCCAGACGCAAGACCGTTCAGGCGAACACATGCGCCTTGCCCGACACCGTCAGCCGGACGATCTCGCCAACCACCGGTGTGTCCATGCCCGGCTTGCGCAGGACCAGTGGCGTGTTGCCGATCGCGGCTGCGTCCGGCGGATCGGGGCTGTTCAAGAGCCGCACCGCGATGGTGCACATCGAGCCGGCGAATTCGGACTCCGTGACTTCGCCGAACAGCATGTCCGGCGTGCCCGACATGCCTTCGCGCGATGTCCGTTTCAAAAGCACCTGTTCCGGCCGCAGCATGATGCGGACGAGATCACGCCGCTCGGTGCTGTCGACGGCGATGCGGCCGAGCGGCGAGCTGGCGAAACCGTCCGCGATCCTGGCCGGCAGGATGATGGCGTCGCCAAGGAATTCGGCGACCATCCGGTCTTTCGGCTTGAGATAAAGCTCGCGCGGCGTGCCGACCTGCGAGAATTTGCCGTCGCGCATCACCGCGACCTGGCTGGCAAAGGACAGCGCCTCGGCCTGGTCGTGCGTGACCAGGATCGTGGTGATGCCGGCGGTCTCCAGAAGCTCGGCCACCGCCTTGCGCATCGAGGCGCGCAGGCCGGTGTCGAGCGCCGAGAACGGCTCGTCGAGCAGCATCAGCCGCGGCTTCATGGCCATGGCGCGGGCCAGCGCCACACGCTGCTGCTGGCCGCCTGAGAGCTCGTGCGGCCGCCGTTTCAGGATCGCCTTGTCGAGCCCGACGATATAGGCGAGCTCGACGATACGCTCGGTGCGCTTGTCCTCGTGATGTCGCATGCCGAAACCGATATTGGCGGCGATGCTCAGATGCGGGAACAGGGCGCCGTCCTGCGCCACCACGCCGATGCCGCGCCGATATGCCGGCACGGCGGCGCCGCCATTGGCCAGCACCTCGCCGTCGAGCACGATGCGGCCCTGGTCCGGCGCTTCGAAGCCGGCGATCAGCCGCAGCAAGGTCGTCTTGCCGCAGCCGGACGGCCCGACGATCGCCGTTCGGCTGCCGCTGGCCACGCTGAGGTCGACGCCGGCCAGTGCGGCCACCGGGCCGTAGTGCTTGTGCACATCGGTGAGTTCGAGGAAGCTCATCGTCCGGCCATCCGCTTCGACTGGACGTAGAGCAGCCAGGTCAGCGGCAGCGACATCGCCACCATGATGAGCGCGTAGGGTGCGGCGGACGCATAGTCGATCTCGCCGCTGTGGGCCCAGAACGCCATCGCCAGCGTGCGGGTGCCGTTGGGCGCCAGCATCTGGGTGGCGGTCAATTCGTTCATGATGCCGAGCGCCACCAGTGCCATCCCCGCCGCGGCACCCGGCGCCGACAGGCGGATCGTCGTCGACCACAGCGCCTTGAGCGGTGACCGGCCGAGACTGGCGGCGGCGCGTTCGAGCTCGACCGGCGCCTGCGCGATCGACGCTCGCAGGCTGATCAGGGCGCGCGGCAGGAACATCAGCGCATAGGCAACAAGGATCGTGAACAGGGTCTGATAGAGCGGCAGAGCAATGCGCACCGTGATGGTGACCAGCGCCAGCGCCACGACGACGCCGGGCAGCGATCCGACGATGTAGTTGCAGCCCTCTAGAAGGCGCTGCAGCGGCCCCGGCGCGCGGATCGAGATCCATGCCATCGGCATGGCGGCGATAGTGGCGAGCAGCGCGCCGGCGAGCGCCAGGAACAGGGTCTGGCCGAGCGCCAGGCCGATCTCATCGAGGCGCCAGACATTGGCGCCGCCGGCCACAAGCCAACGGCCGACGGTGACGAACGGCACGCCGAGCGCCAGCAAGGTGGTGACGACCGGCAGCAGCAGGCAGGGGATCGTGGCGCGGCCAAGCCTTGTGCGTTGCTGCTGCCGCGCGGCGCCCGAGCCGACGCGGGCATAGCGCTCCTCGCCGCGCACCAGCACTTCGATCCCGAGCAGCACGAAACAGCATGTCACCAGCACCGCCGCCAGCATGTTGGCGGCGGGGCCGTTGAAGGTCGACTGGAACTGGTCGACGATCGCCGTGGTGAAGGTATCGAAGCGGATGAACACGTAGAGCCCGTACTCGGCCAGGAGATGCAGGCCGACCAGCAGCGAGCCGCCGCAGATGGCGAGCCTGAGTTGCGGCAGCACGACCCGCCGGAACACGCGCCATGGCCCGAGGCCGACGGCTGCCGCGGCATCTTCGAGAGCAGGATCGAGCCGGCGCAAGGCTGCCGCCACCGGCAGATAGAGGAACGGGAAATAGGCGACGACGGAAACCAGGACGCCGGCCCACAGCCCGTGCAGCCCCGGCACCACGGTGATCCAGGCGTAGCTGTGGACGAAGGCCGGGATGGCGAGCGGCGCCACCGACAGCCAGGCCCACAGCCGGGCACCGGGAAGGCTGCTGCGTTCGGTCAGCCAGGCCAGCGCCACCGAGAGCACGATGCAGATCGGTACCGCCAGCACCACCAAAAGCAGGGTGTTGACCAGGAGCTCACCGACACGTGGCCGGAAGACCAGTGCCGATACGGTTTCCCAGCCGGTCTGCACGGCAATCCAGATGATGAAGGCGAGCGGCAGCAGCGAGAACAGTGAGACCAGGATGGCGGCGAGCGAAATCCAGGATATCGGCCGCCGGCGCGTCCATTGCCCAGCCACCATGCCGGTCGGTGAACGTGCAAGGTCGGCCGCAGACCGCATCAACTCAGACGCCGAGCCGTTGCCGCCCGGTGGCGGAAACGATCGAACGGCCGCAAACACGGCCAAGAATGCAGTCTGTCGTCATGGACGAATGCCACCTCGAAAAACAGAGCGCTCCTGCGGAAAGCGAATTCCCGCAGAAGCGCAGTCGGTTGCCGTTTTAGGACGAACGCGAACTAAAGCAAGCCGGCTGCCGTCATCAGGTCGGTCACCTTCTTGGAGTTCAGCGTCGTCGCATCGACCTTCGGCGCCTGCAGATCGGCCAGCGGCACCAGCGCCGGATTGGACTCCGCGCCCTTGCCGACCGCGTATTCAAAGGAATTGCCGGTCTTCAGCACGTCCTGACCACCCTTGCCGGTCACCCATTTCAGGAAGGCCTGAGCTTCCTTCGGGTGCTTGCTGGAGGCCAGCACGCCACCGCCGGAAACCGAGACGAAGGCGCCTGGATCCTGGTTCTTCATATAGTGGAGCCCGACGTTGTTGCTGTTCTCGCCGGTCTTGGCCTGGTCGCCGTAGTAATAATAGTGATAGATCACGCCGCCATCGACCTCGCCGGTATTGACCGCCTTCATCACCGTGCTGTTGCCTTTGTAGGCGGTGAAGTTCTCCTTCATCGCCTTCAGCCAGTCGGCCGTTGCGGCCTCACCCTTGAGCTGCAAAAGCGCGCTGACGATCGCCTGGAAATCGGCGCCGGACGGCGAAGCGGCCCAGCGTCCCTTCCAGCTCGGATCGGCGAGTTCAAGCAGCGATTTGGGCAACTGCTCGGCGGTCAGCTTGGTCTTGTTGTAGGCAAAGACGGTGCTGCGCGCGGCGATGCCCACCCACTTGCCGCTGGCCGCCTGGTATTCCTTGGGAATCTGCGCCAGCGTGTCGGCGTCGACCGGCGCGAACAGGCCTGATGACTCGACCAGCACCATGGCGGGCGAGTTTTCCGTCAGGAACACGTCGGCCGGCGAGGCGGCGCCTTCGGCGACGATCTGGTTGGAAAAATCGCTGTCGCCACCGTGGCGAACGGTGACCTTGATGCCGGTTTCCTTGGTGAAACCTTCCACCCAGGCATTGGTCAGGCTCTCATGCTGGGCATTGTAGACGACGATGCCGCCGTCTTGGGCCATAACCGGGCTGGCGATCAGGCTGATTGCAAGTGCTGTGACTCCGGCAAGGGCGGAAAGAGCTTGTTTCATCGACGTCATCCCGCTCGGTCTCGATGGTCTCTGATTTAGCATGGCTGCACCTATCAATTCATGACCGGTGTAGTCAACATTGATGAGCTGCGCAATCGGGCGCCGGAGGTGAAACCTTCGTGATGTTCCCATATTTGGCTTGGACATTATTTCGCCAGCACGTAACAAATCAGCGCCGAGGCGCGAATATCGGGGAGTGAACTCTTGTGACCGGCAAGGACGAGGCCGAGCTTTCCCGGCTGATGCAGGCCGCGATCGCCGGAGATGAAAAAGCTTACGCCGATTTTCTGCGCCGGACGGCTGCTCTCGTTCGCGGCGTTATCAGGCGCAAGATCGTTCAGGGCGGGGTCGATCCCGAGGATGTCGTGCAGGAAACCTTGCTGGCCATTCATGTGAAACGGCATACCTGGCGGCAGGATTTACCTGTGCTGCCCTGGGTCTACGCCATCGCGCGCTTCAAGCTGATCGACGCCTTTCGACGGCGCGGCCGGCGCATCGAGATCGAGATCGACGAGATCGCCGAGACCTTCGCCGAACCGGAGGCCGAGACGGTCAGCGGGCGCGACATCAACCGGGCCCTGGATGGCCTGCCGCCGGCGCAGCGTTCCGTGGTTTCGTCGGTGTCGGTCGAAGGCCGTTCCATTGGTGAAACGGCAGCGAAGTTCGGCATCAGCGAGACGGCGGTGCGCGTGTCGCTGCATCGTGGTCTCGCAGCCATTGCCAAACGGTTCGGGGCCAAACAATTCGGGCGGGCCAAACAGTTCAAGCGGGAATGACATGAGGACTGACGATCTCATCAAGGCGCTCGACGCCGATGCCCGCAGCACGGCGATGCCGCTTGGCTCGGCCTGGTGGATAGGCGCAGGTGCGGCTACGCTGATCGCGGCGGCGGTTTTCTGGCTGGCGATCGGTCCGCGCACCGACATCGCGACCGCCATGTATACGACGCGTTTCGTTGCCAAGTTCGTGTTCACGATGGCTCTGGCGGTCAGTGCCTTCGCCTTGAGCCGCGCCCTGTCGACACCCGGTGCAGCGACGAGCAGAGCGGCGGCCTGGATGGTTGCCGCACCGCTGCTGGTGGGCGTAGCGGTGGGTCTGGAACTCCTTTCCGTGCCTGCGGCCGACTGGGGCCGGCGGCTGGTCGGCAGCAACATGGTTATCTGCCTGAGCTTCATTCCGCTGATCGGCATCGGTCCGCTTGCCGTCTTCCTGGCGGTGCTGCGTTATGGCGCCCCGACGCGGCCGGTGCTTGCCGGAGCCGTGGCGGGCCTGCTCGCCGGCGGGCTGGCGGCAACCTTCTATGCCGCGCACTGCTTCGACGATTCGCCGCTTTTCGTCGCCACCTGGTATACGATCGCGATTGCCATCCTCGCCGCGCTCGGCGCGCTCGGCGGGCGGCTTTTCGTGCGCTGGTAGCGACTGCCTGCGATCGGAGACCGTGATGCTATAAGGTCAAAACTCATTCATTTCTGAACGACTTGGTTTGACCCGTTGCAGAAGTTCGTTCGCCCGTGCCGATTCACGCCCTTGACCCAATCTCGACCTTCCCGAACCGATCTTCTTCAATGCCGACCTGGGCGCAGCCAACGCTCATGACCCTGAGCGGCCGTTCCAGTGGCATTGCCGGTAAGCCACTAGTGTCGGTAAGCCATTAGTTGCCGGTATGCCGTTGAATCGTGTAGTATCGACGTTTTCCGGAGACGGCATGTCCGAGGAGCGGGTTGAGCGCCGTCTGGCGGCGATCCTGGCTGCCGACGTGGTAGGCTACAGTCGCCTGATGGAAGCAAATGAAGAGCGAACGCTCGGCGCGCTTCGCCAGCATCGCCGCGAGTTCTTCGATCCCACTGTAGCCAAGCATGGCGGGCGCATCTTCAAGGTGATGGGCGACGGCTTGCTTGTCGAGTTCGGCAGCGTTCTCAACGCCGCCCGTTGTGCCGTAGAAATCCAGCGCGGGATGGTAGAGCGCAACGCCGGGATCCCGGAAGGCCGCCATTTCAAGTTTCGGATGGGCATCAATCTCGGCGATCTTATCGTCGACGGCGACGATTTTTACGGCGACGGCGTGAACATGGCAGTCCGGTTGCAAGGTCTCGCCGTACCCGGCGGCATTGCCTGTTCGGAGGCGGTACGCCACGAGGTCGGCAACAAACTCGACCTGGACTTCGCCGATCAGGGTGCCAGGACGGTGAAGAACATGTCCCATCCGGTGCATGTCTATTTCGCCAATTGGGGGAATGTCGCCTCGCGCAACGAAATGCGGACCGGCGAGATTGGGACGCGCCCCGACAAGCCTTCGGTGGCCGTCCTGCCCTTCGCCAATATGAGCAACGATCCCGACCAGGAGTTCTTCAGCGACGGCATCACCGAGGACATCATCACGGACCTGTCCAACGTTTCGGGCCTCTTCGTGCTCAGCCGCAACACCGTCTTCGCCTGCAAGCGCCGCGCCCTGAACCTGGAACACATCGCCAGTGAACTCGGTGTCGCCTATGTGGTCGAGGGAAGCGTCCGCAAAGCCGGGAACCGCGTCAGGATCAATGCCGAACTGACCGAAGGGGCGAGCGACGGCCACGTCTGGGCCGCCCGCTACGACCGCGACCTCACCGATATCTTCGCCGTGCAGGACGAGATCGCCAAGGCAATCGTCGAGCAGCTCAAGGTCAAACTCCTTCCCGAGGAGAAGAAGGCGATCGAGCAAGCGCCGACCGAGAATGTGGAAGCCTATACGCATTATCTGAGAGGCCGCGAGTATTATCACATCGCGTCGAAGGCAAACCACCTGATGGCAAGGCAAAGTTTCGCCAGGGCTATCGAACTCGACCCGAGCTATGCTCGAGCCTATGCCGGCATCGCGGTCTGCAACACGCGGCTCCGCTCGCAATTTGGCTTCGACATTCAGGTCGAGGATATTCTGGCAACCACTGCAAAGGCGTTGGCTATCGACCCCAATCTGCCAGAAGCGTATGCGGCCATGGGGCACGCCCTTTCGGGCGCTGGTCGCCGCGCCGAGTCAGTTGCCGCCTTCGAGCGGGCTTTGGCCATCGATCCTAACTGCCATGAGGCCAATCGGTACTATGCCGAGTTCTGCGTGACCCAGGGTCAGTTCGAACTGGCAGCAACGTATTTCCTGAGGGCAATGGAGATCAAGCCGACGGACTATGGTGCGCCGGTTATGCTCGTGAACGTCTTCCGCTCGCTCGGGCAGAACGATCAAGCCGAAAACTATGCGCGGATCGCGATAGAGAAGGCCGAGGAGGAGCTAAGGCTCCACCCGGAGAATGCCAATGTCGGATGCCTTGGCGCGATCATGCTCGCCTTCCTCGGTGAGCACGATCGAGCATTGGCATGGCTCGAGCGCTCCCTTGCGACCGAAACCGGCGACATAAATATCCAGTACAATGCCGCCTGCACCTATGCGCTGCTGGGCGAGAGCGACCGGTCGATCGACCTGCTGGAGGCCTGGTTGCCTCAGGTCGGCACGGAAATGAAGCTGTGGTTCAAGAACGATTCCGATTTCGAGCCCATTCGCGGCCACCCGCGCTACCCCAGGCTGATAGAACTCACGGAATAGGGCGGGGCCGGCGCGCGTTCGCAGACCCGACAAACAGAAAGACTTACGCTGCTTACGAAGTTCTCGCCAAGCAACGAAGATTAATTTATGCTGAGCTAATATAGGTCGTGGGGTACTGGGATGGCGACCCGGTTCAGGCTCTTTGTCCAGCCTCCGTTCGAGGACGCTCGAGCGTGCCCTGAAATCGTCACGGTTTCATCGCCGCTCGGAAGCGTCGGTGTCGGCCCGTCTGACGATCGAATGTATGTCGTGGAGCCGGTCGGCAAGACCATGCCCTATGGCGTGAACCGCGCGCCCTTGGGAACGCCGTTTATCTATCTGCCGCCGTGGACAGGAAATATCCTCGCGCCGGCAGTGCCCGACGAGCGCGGCAATTTCGATCACTACCAGCCATCGATGCCCGGCTTCGAGGCCGCGCATCTCTTCGGCTCCGTGCGGTTCACGCTCGATGTGTGGGAACGCTATCTCGGCCAGTCGGTTGCATGGCATTTCCGCGATCACCATGAGCGTCTGGAAATCTCGATTCTGCCGACGTGGAACAATGCGCAGTTCGGCTACGGCTATCTCGAAGTGGGCAGCCAGTTCGAGACGGACGGAAGTATCCTCCCTTTCAGCCTCGACTTCGACATCGTCGCCCACGAGGTCGGCCACGCTATAGCCTTCGCCGTGCTGGGCGTGCCGGGCCTGGGCAAAGAGTTCCCCGAATATGTCGGCTTCCAGGAAGCCTTCTCCGACTGCGTGTCGCTGATCGCCGCCATGCATTTCCCGTCGGTGATCAACAATGTGCTGGACGAGACGCGCGGCAACCTCTATCTCGCCAACCGTCTCGCGCGCTTTTCGGAATTTTCGCCGCATAGCCAGATAAGGTTGGCGAACAACCAGCGGACGATGGCCGAATTCGTTCACGGTTGGAAGAACGAGCATGACCTGTCGGAGCCGCTCACCGGCGCGATATTCGACATTCTGGTCGATATCTTTCACGAGAGCCTGGTGGCTCGCGGCCTGATCTCGCCCGAGGTCGAGAATCTCGCCGATGTCGCCGAAGCCGATCCGGCTGCCCGGGCGCCGCTGCAGGACGCCTTCGACCGCGCTTTCGCCCGCCGGACTGACGGCTTCCGCGAGGCGCTGCTCGATGCGCGCGACGTCGTCGGGATGTATCTCGCCGAAACGCTGTGGGCTCTTGGGCCTGATTTTCTGGACTATGGAGATGTCGCGACGGCGATGCTCGCCGTCGACGAGGTCGAGACGGGGGGTGAGTTCGCAAGGCTCATCGATCGCAATTTCAGGCGTCGGGGCATCGGCGAGCTGCACGCTGGCAGGCGGATCAACAATAGGCCGCGCCGCGGTCATTCCCATTCGGCGCGCACCTTGCTGCCGAGAGATATATCTAATTTTCCGAAGATGAGTTATCGAGAAAGAGTTCTGTTAGCGAGGTCGATGTCTAGCTAGATAATAATGAGTGGAGAGGAAGATGTCAGATAATGAAACACTACTTGGCGTATCGTCTGTATATCTGTTTGGTCGGCTGCTTGAAGACGTGATTTTGAAAGGAGGCGGCATAAACGGTAACTTGCAGGTACCAAGACTAGGAAACAACAATTTTCTGCGACGCCAGCTCGAACATGTTGCTGGTCCCGCTGGGAAGGAAGACCCTGACGCGCGTTTGGCACGGATTTTTTCTTTTTCCTTTGAAGGAGCATTTTATGAACTGGCTCCGCCAGCGATTTTTCTCGTCCATGGGGCTGGCCTCGACCCCGACGACCCTCCCCCGACCGATGCCGACAACGAAGTTGCGTACAAAAGACTGTCCCGAGTTCCCGGCTCCAGTGCGCGAACGGGTCTCGGCTTTCAGATTGGGGCTTTCTCCAAGGACATGAAAGTATGGATTTACGACAAGAGCGACCATTCGCTCAGGTTGGACGCAGAGACGGGGTCACTCGAGCAAATCCTGTTATCTGGAGAGGCCTATGGCGGAGGCATGGGCAGGTCGGGCGGAGGCATGGGTAGATCGGGCGGCGGCATGGGCAGATCCGGTGGCGGCATGGGTAGATCGGGCGGCGTGATGGCAAGATCAAGCGGATGGACGCCACGAAAACCAGGTGATCTCGATTGATCTCGTCGAACATCAGGCAGGAACAAGGGAGGAACTTCATATGGCTGTAGAGATAGATTATCTGGAAGAAAGCCCTGTTGGAATCGTCAGGGGGGCATTGGATACTTTGACATTGTTGGCGATGAGCTTCTGACGGCCAACTTGGAATTCTACGCCTCATTCGATCAGGCTGGCGCGCAACCGGACGATCAAATTGAAGTCTATGTCGATGATTCGAAGACAGCAAGTGAAACAAGACTGCCGATGATTGCTGAGGCGACTGAAAAAGCGGACAACGATGCGAATAAGGTACGCTGGGTTGTGATCAAATTGAGTGGAAATATAGAGGGCGCCGCACAAGGTTTAATAGTCATTTAGAGAGGCCTTCGGCGGTCGGCGAGCAAACGAGCAAGGATCGGCCCGATGCGGTCTTCGATCCGCGGCCACGAAGCTGTCGACAAAACAGCAGCATGGTCTTCACTCAGCGCGACCGCGCGCTGGCTCGTATCGCCGGTCAGCGCGTCGGAACGGGATGCTCGCCGCGATAGTCGTAGAAGCCGCGTCCGGTCTTGCGGCCGAGCCAGCCGGCCTCGACATATTTCACCAGCAGCGGGCAGGGGCGGTATTTCGAATCCGACAGGCCGTCATGCAGCACCTGCATGATCGACAGGCAGGTGTCGAGGCCGATGAAATCGGCAAGCTGCAGCGGTCCCATCGGATGGTTGGCGCCGAGCCGCATGGCGGTGTCGATCGCGTCGACCGAGCCGACGCCTTCATAGAGCGTGTAGATCGCCTCGTTGATCATCGGCAGCAGGATGCGGTTGACGATGAAGGCCGGAAAATCCTCCGAGACGGTGATCGTCTTCTCGAGATGGTTCACATAGGCCTTTGCCGCTTCGAAGGTCTGGTCCTCGGTGGCGATGCCGCGCACCAGTTCGACCAGCTTCATCACTGGAACCGGATTCATGAAATGGATGCCGATGAAACGCTCCGGCCTGTCGGTCTGCGCGGCGAGACGTGTGATCGAGATCGACGAGGTGTTCGTCGCCAGGATGGCTTCCGGATTGAGCTGCGGACAGAGCTGGGCGTAGATCTTGCGCTTGACCGTCTCGTCCTCGGTCGCTGCCTCGATTACCAGATCGGCACCGGCAAGGTCGGCCATGGTCGGTGCTGACGAAATGCGCGCCATCGCCTCGTTGCGCAGTTTTTCCTCGAGCTTGCCGGAGCCGACCTGGCGGGCCATGTTGCCGCTGATCGTGGCGATGCCCTTTTCGATGCGCTCGGGCGAGATGTCGTAAACCAGCACCTTGTAGCCCGCCAGCGCGGACACATGGGCGATGCCGCCGCCCATCTGGCCCGCGCCGATGATGCCGATCGTCTCGATCTTGTTCATTACACCGATCCCGTCAAATGGCCTTTGCGGCCTGCTTTTTGTGCGGTGCAAACTAAAAGGGCGGGGCGACTTCGTCTACCCCGCCCTTCACAATTTAATACGCTTTGGCAGAAGGCGTCAAAGCGCCTTTTGCAGTTCCGGCAGAATGACGAAAAGGTCGCCGACGAGGCCGTAGTCGGCGACCTGGAAGATCGGCGCCTCCTCGTCCTTGTTGATGGCGACGATGACCTTCGAATCCTTCATGCCGGCAAGATGCTGGATGGCGCCGGAGATGCCGACGGCGATGTAGAGATCGGGTGCGACCACCTTGCCGGTCTGGCCGACCTGCCAGTCGTTCGGCGCATAGCCGGCATCGACAGCGGCACGCGAGGCGCCGACCGCGGCGCCGAGCTTGTCGGCGATCGGCAGGATGACTTCCTGGAACTTCTCCGAGGAGCCCAGCGCGCGGCCGCCCGAGATGATGATCCTGGCCGAAGTCAGCTCCGGACGGTCGGTCTCGGAAAGCTTGTTCTCGACGAAGCTCGACAGGCCGGGATTGACTGCTGCCTGAACCGTCTCGACCGGGGCTGAACCGCCCTCGGGTGCAGCCTGGAAGGAGGCGGTGCGCACGGTGATCACCTTCTTGGTGTCGCTCGACTGCACCGTCTGGATGGCGTTGCCGGCATAGATCGGCCGCTTGAAGGTATCGGGCGAGACAATCTCGATGATCTCCGACACCTGCGCGACATCGAGCAGGGCCGCCACGCGCGGCGCGACATTCTTGCCCGACGAGGTCGCCGGCGCGACGATCGTGTCATAGGCATCGGCGATGCCGACGACGAGCGCCGCCAGCGGTTCGGCGAGACGCTCGGTGAGTTCGTCGGCTTCGGCGAGCAGCACCTTGCTCACGCCCTTGAGCTTGGCGGCGGCGTCCGCTGCCGGCTTGGCGCCGTTGCCGGCGACCAGCACATGCACGTCGGAGCCGATCTGCAGTGCCGCCGAAAGCGCCTTGGCGGTCTGGTCGGAAAGCGTCGCATTGTCGTGTTCGGCAATCAGAAGAATTGTCATCTCTCTATTCCTTGATCCACTTTAGTGGGGACGTCTCGAATTCATGTCAGGCCGAGTCGAAAACGGTTGGGTTCGAGAACCGGAGCGGAGCGTACTTCGGTCCGTGAGCCTAGGTGAGCGGAGAACCCTGCCGTTTGCAGGCCGGCATCACATGAATTCCTACAGCACGCCGGCTTCGTTCTTCAGCTTGTCGACCAGTTCGGCGACGCTCTTGACCTTGACGCCCGCCTTGCGGCCGCCCGGCTCTTCGGTCTTGATCACCTTCAGCCGCGGCTTGACGTCGGCGCCGAAATCGGCGGGAGATTTCTCGTCCAGCGGCTTCTTCTTGGCCTTCATGATGTTGGGCAGCGAGGCATAGCGCGGCTGGTTGAGGCGAAGATCCGCGGTGACAATCGCCGGCATCTTCAGCTCCACCGTCTGCAGGCCGCCATCGACCTCGCGCGTCACCTTGGCCTTGTCGCCATCGATAACGACCTTGGAGGCAAAAGTGCCTTGCGCCCAGCCCAGAAGTGCGGCCAGCATCTGGCCGGTCTGGTTCGAATCGTCGTCGATCGCCTGCTTGCCGAGAATGACGAGACCGGGCTTTTCCGCCTCGACGACGCCCTTCAGCACCTTGGCGACACCCAGCGGCTCGGTCTGCTCGTCGGTCTTGACCAGGATGGCGCGGTCGGCGCCCATGGCGAGCGCGGTGCGCAAGGTTTCCTGCGCCTGCTGCGGCCCGATCGAGACAACGATGATCTCCTCCGCCTTGCCGGCCTCCTTCAGCCGGATCGCCTCTTCGACCGCGATCTCGTCGAACGGGTTCATCGCCATCTTGACGTTGGCGAGTTCCACCGCCGAACCGTCAGCCTTCACACGAACCTTCACATTCGCATCCACAACCCGCTTCACGGGCACAAGGATCTTCATTTGCCTGTCACCTCTTTCACGATAGCCACCTCTTTCAAGATAGTCACCTCTTTCAAGATATTCGGGCGCGCTATAGCAGTGTGCGCCTCTTCAGAGTTGTCGAAAGCCGACATTCCGGACGGAATTCTGGTCTCCGACCGTCTAAAGTGCGTCGCATTTGGCCAACCTCACGCGACGCGCTTCAGGTTGTGTGTTTCATGCATGTCGTTATCGCAAAAACCGCTGCACAGTTTTGCGCGACATGCATTGGTGTGGGAACGCTTCCGTAGTTGCGGCGACCCCGCACGTCAATATCCGGGGCGCGCCCAAATCATCCGCGCCGCACTCAAATCGGTTCAGTCCGGACTGGAGGCGCTTGCCCGTCCCCAGCGCGGCGCCGGCTGCGCCGGCAGCGGCTCACCTGGCGCCGGCTCTGCGGCAACAGGCATTTGGCCGGCGACCACCACTGCCTCTTCGTCCGCACCGGCAAGCAGCGGTACGGCGCGGTTGCGCAAGATGAGCACCAGCACGGCCCCGGCGATGATGCCGCCGACATGGCAGGCCCAGGAAATCTGATCCTCGCCACCGGCGGCGAACATCACGATCTGGAACAGGATCCACAGGATGAGCGGGATGAAGGCCGGGATGCGCAGCGGAATGCGGGCGAAGGCCAGCACCCATACCTTCACCCTGGGATAGAGGATCAGATAGGCGGCGACCACGCCGGCAATGGCGCCTGAGGCGCCGATCAGCGGAACCTGCGAGTCCCACGCGATCAGGCCCTGGAAGAAGGCGCCGGCGATGGCGCAGAGCAGGTAGAAGGCGAGAAAGCGGATATGACCGAGCGCGTCCTCGACATTGTCGCCGAACACCCACAGGAACAGCATATTGCCGCCGAGATGGAAAATATCGGCATGCAGGAAGGAATAGGTGACGTAGCTCAGGCTCTCCGGGATCACGACAAACTGAGGAGCCAGTTCGGCGCTGTCATGGACGACCGACGGGATGAAGCCGAGGCCCAGAACCGCGGCGTTGGTGAACTGCTCGCCGCCAAGCGCGGTGGCGAAGTAGATGAGCGTATTGAACGCGATCAGGCCGATCGTGACATATTGCTGCTTGATGTGGCGCAGCCGGTTGGTGTCATAAAGCGGGATGAACATCGGACCCCCTCCCGCCTCGGCAGATTCAGCGGTTCTTGCCGGGAACCCATAGCACGTCGGCGTTTCCATTGTCATTGACTGCGCGTGCGGCGACGAACAGAAAGTCCGACACGCGGTTGATGTATTTTATCGCCTCGCGGCTGACGTGCTCGCCCGGGGCCTGCGTCAAAGCCACCATGATGCGCTCGGCCCGCCGCGCCACCGTGCGGGCGAGGTGAAGGGCAGCCGCCGCCGGCGTGCCGCCGTTGAGCACGAAGGATTTGAGCGGCTGCAGATCCTTGTTGAGCAGGTCGATGTCCTTTTCGACCCGGTCGGTCTGCACAGCGGTGATGCGCAGCGGCTCATAGCCGAGCGGCTGGCCGTCGTCCGGCACCGCCAGATCGGCGCCGAGGTCGAAAAGATCGTTCTGGATGCGGCCGAGCATCGCGTCGATCGCCGGGTGTGTTGCCGCGGTGTGGATGCGGGCCATGCCGATGCAGGCATTGGCTTCGTCGACCGTGCCATAGGCGTCGATGCGCAGATCGGATTTCAGCCGCCGTTCACCGGTGCCAAGGCCGGTGGTGCCGTCGTCGCCGGTGCGGGTGTAGATCTTGTTGAGCTTGACCACGCTCTGCCTCCCGAAATCGCCACCCTCGTCACTTGCGGGTGAAATACACCGCCAGCATGATCAGCACCAATGCCACGAACTGCAGCAGCACGCGCGTCTGCATCAGCTTGTTGGAGGTCATGCCGGAGCCGCCGCGCATCATGTTGATGAGGCCGCGGATCAGCACGATCACCACGGCGACCATGACGAGGACAGCGAGGATGTTGAAGACGGTTGCCATAGTGTGTTTCCAGTCGATTGCGTTCAGGCGCGTTTGGCAAGCAGGCGGTAGAGCATTGATGCCGGCAGGATGCGTTTGAGGACAACGCCGATCCTGGCCGGCACCGTTACCACATAATGCGGACGCGGGCGCCGCGACAGAAGGGCATGGCGCAGGGCCGCATGAACCACCTCCGGCCCAGGCTTCAGCCGTGACGTGCTGCCGCCGGCCTGCAGCCGTTGCAGCTGCGCCTCGTAGGCTAGGCGGTGGACGGAATTCTCGCGGTCGATATTCCTGAGAAACCACACAAGGCCGTTGCTGGCGATCTTCGATGTCACCGGCCCCGGCTCGATCAGCGAGACATGGATGCTGCTGCCCTGGAGTTCCTGATGCATGCACAGCATCAGCCCTTCGATCGCGTGCTTCGACGCCGAATAGGCGCCGCGAAAGGGCAGCGGCGCCAAGCCGAGGATCGAGGAGCAATGGACGAGACGGCCATGGCCCTGGCGGCGCATCACCGGCACGACACGGCGGGTGAGGTCATGCCAGCCGAAGACATTCGCCTCGAATTGCTCCCTGAGCGCTGCGACAGGCAAGTCCTCGACGGCGCCGGGCTGGGCGTAGGCGCCGTTGTTGAACAGCGCATCGAGCCGTCCGCCGGTCCGCTCCAGCACCGACGAAACCAGCGTCTCGATGGATCCCGGTTCGCGATAATCCAGATAGAAAGCCTCGATGCCATCGGCCTCGAGGGCGGCGATATCCTCCGGCTTGCGTGCCGTCGCGAACACCCGCCAGCCTTCCGCCTTCAGCGCCCGGGTGCAATAGGCGCCTATCCCGGAAGAAGCTCCGGTGACGATGATGGTGCGCAACTTTTCTCCAGGAGGAGGCGTGCTTTGACCTAGGCTTGCCATTTGCCGCAATCCCTTCCCATATTCGCGGCGTCGAGACAATCGAAGGGAACGCGGTTCGTGTTGCGGAAGATCGTAGCCGTCAAACGCGTGCTCTATGACGCGTTCGGCCATTTCGATGCAGACGATGGCTGGGCGATGGCCAGTCATCTGGCGATCACGGCGCTGATGGCGCTTTTCCCTTTTCTGATTTTCGCCACGACACTGGCCAGTTTCCTTGGCGCACAGGCCTTTGCCGACACCGCCGTGCACCTCGTCTTCGACACCTGGCCCGAGCAGATCGCCGAGCCGATCGCGCGCGAAGTGCTCAACGTGCTCACCGTGCAGCGCACCGATCTGTTGACCTATGGCGTGCTGCTTGCCGCCTTCTTCGCCTCGAACGGCATCGAGGCGCTGCGCACCTCGCTCAACCGCGCCTACCGCGTTTCCGAAACGCGCGGCATCATCTACCGCCGGGTGCAAAGCATCGCCTTCGTGCTGATCGCCACGGCAGGTTTTCTGGTGATTAGCGTGCTTCTGGTGTTTGCGCCGTTGCTGGCGCGGCTGGCCGAGGCCAATTTCGAATGGGTAAAACCCTATATGGGAACGATCACGCTGTGGCGTTACATCATCGCCTCGATCGTCATCGTCGGCGGACTGTTCGCGGTGCATTACTGGCTGCCTGCGGGCAAGCGCCGCTTCGTCTCGATCATACCGGGCATCATCTTCACGCTGATTGCCTGGCTTATCGGGTCGACCATCTTCGCCGCCTATCTCGACCGTTTCTCGTCCTATGTGACGACCTATGCCGGCCTTGCCTCGATCATGGTCGCGGTCGTCTTCCTCTATATGGTTTCGGCGATCTTCATTCTCGGCGGTGAACTCAATGCCGCGATCAGCCGCTATCTGGAGGCACGCGCCCGAGTTGGCTGATTCTTGGTTGAGAATGATCTTTTCCGAAAGCCGGTTTCCACTTTGCTTCGCTGACCTTCAGTTCGGGATCATGCTTTGGTCGGCTGAGCGGTTGCCAGCCCGACGCCGAGCGTCGCAATCGCCATGCCGACGATCTGGACCAGGTTCAACTGTTCGCCGAACAACAGCCAGGCGATGACCGCGGTGACGGCCGGGACCAGATAGAACAGCGAAGCGACTTTCGACATCTCGCCGTCGCGGATCATCACCATCAACAGGAAGATGGCGCCGATCGACAGCACCAGCACCAGCCATGCCATGGCGAAGATCAACTCGCCGTTGACGACGACGGTTCGCGTCTCGAAAGCGAGCGAGGCCAAAGCCATCACCGATGCGCCGCCGACATATTGCCATTTGGTGGCCGCTACGAGATCACCGCCGGAGGCGAAGCGCTTCTGCCAGATCGTGCCAGCGCTCATACCAAGCACCGAGACAAGCGAGGCGGCCAGCGTCTCGGCCGTCACGCCGCCGCCGAGCGTCCCGAGCTTCGGCCAAAGCACGATGACCACGCCGGCAAGTCCGACAGTGAGGCCGGCCCAATGGCGCGGCAGAATGGCCTCGCCGAGAAACCGGCCGGCCATTACCGCCGTGATCAGCGGCTGCAGGCCGACGATCAAGGCCGATAACCCGGCCGGCATGCCCCTGTGGATGGCCCAGAACACGCCGCCGAGATAGACGCCATGCATCAGGATGCCGGCGCCGGTCGCGTGAAGCGCCTCCTTGCGCGTCGCTCGCCTGGAGCCGAGTGCCGCCATCAAGGCGGCCAACAGGACAGCGGCCAGAACGAAGCGCGCGGCCAGGAAGGTGAAAGGCTCGGCCCACGGCATGGCATAACGCGCGCCAATGAAGCCGGTCGCCCACAGGACGACGAAGGAGGCGGGGATGAACCGCTTGACGCTGTGCATTTTTGGAGGGCTGCCGCTCGGTGATGGGTTTTGTACGGGACTGCTGTAAAGCGGTTCAACCCGGCTAGCAAAAGCAAACGGTTGATCCATAGGCTCATCCGAGTTGAAGGATGCGCTCTGGGTCACGGAGGATCAAATCATGATCCAGTTCCACCCGCATAAATGCTCATCTGTAGTGATCCTTCGCGCCCCCCCTCTGTCCCGCCGCCATCAAAGGTTCTGCACCGTCGCGACGCTCTGAGGTAACGGAATGGACTAGATCCCGACCAGCCGCCGGACGTCTTCCGGTGATGCGCCGGCCTCGCGCAGGGCGGCAAGGCCGGTATCCGCAAAACTTTTCGACAGCTTTCGTCCATCCGGGCCGAGGACGAGGCGATGGTGGAAATAGCCTGGTTGCGGCAGGCCGAGGATCTCCTGGAGCAGGCGCTGCACGCCGGTGGCGGAATAGAGGTCCTGGCCGCGCACCACGTGGCTGATGCCCTGCAGCGCGTCGTCGACGACGACGGCGAGATGATAGCTGGTCGGGATTTCCCGGCGCGCCACGATCACGTCGCCCCAGTCCTGCGGCCGGGCTTTCACCGCACGTTTTGCGGAAAGCCTCTCATCCGAAAATTCCAGCCATGACAGGTCTGTGCCGACGCGCGCCATCGCAGCATCGACGTCGAGCCGCCAGGCGAAGGGCGCACTCTCGGCCATCCGTCGCTGGCGTTCCTTCATCGGCAACGCCTTGTCGACGGCGGGATAGAGCGGCACCCCGTCGGGGTCGCGCGGCCAGTTGCGGCCGCGCTTTTCGCTGGCGGTAATGAAGGCGCGGATTTCGCCACGGCTCATGAAGGCCGGGTAGACGAGCTCTTCGCTGATCAGCCGATCGAGCACCGCCCGATAGTCCGAAAAATGCTCGGACTGACGGCGCACCGGTTGTTCCCAGCCAAGCCCGAGCCATTCCAGGTCGCGAAAAATGCCGGCCTCGAATTCCGGCGTGCAGCGCGTCGTGTCGATGTCCTCGATGCGCAGCAACAGCCGCCCGCCGGTTGCGCTGGCCAATTTTTGATTGAGCAGCGCCGAATAGGCATGGCCGAGATGCAGTTCGCCATTCGGGCTCGGCGCGAAGCGGAATGTCAGGAGTGTCATCGTTCGGCGGCAATCGGGTTGTGCGGCGCTTTCGCCAGTTGCTACTTTGCGCCTGATTACATCTGCCACTTTGCGCCGGGAACAAGCAGACATGCAACGCATCGCCACGCTCGACGACGTCTCGCAAGGGCTCGACGCGCTCTGCCTGCTCGACCCGCGCCTGGAAAAGGTGCGCGGCATTGCCGGCGAGGTGCCGCTTCGGCTGTCCGAGCCGGGGTTCAGAAGCCTTGCCTCGATCATCGTCTCGCAGCAGGTATCCCGCGCCAGCGCCGACGCCATCTTCGGGCGGCTGGCAAAACTCGTCGATCCGCTGACGCCGCAAGCGATCCTTGCCGCCGACGAAGCCGTGTTTCGCGAGGCCGGACTGTCGCGGCCGAAACAGCGCGGGCTGATCGCCGTCGCCCAGGCAGTGGTCGACGGCCTCGACCTCGATCATCTCTGCTTGCTCGATGCCGCGGAGGCGATCACGGCGATGACCAAGGTGTCAGGCATCGGTCCGTGGACGGCGGAAGTCTATCTTCTGTTCGCCGCCGGCCACCCCGACGTCTTCCCGGCACGCGACGTTGCCCTGCAGAGCGCGGTCGGCCACGCGCTCGGCATCGACCCGCGTCCGCCCGAGAAAACGCTGGTCAAGCTCGCCGAATCATGGAGCCCGTGGCGCGGTGTCGCATCACGGCTTTTTTGGGCGTATTATCGCGAATTGAAGGGCAGGGACGCCGCGCCTCCGGCCTGAGTTCGCAAAAAAGCATTGAAATCAGGCGCTTTTAGCGCTGCGTTTGATCGACAAGCCGCTTCACATCCCTGTCATGTCGGGCTTACAGTATCCGCGCCGACAGGCTACAGCGCCGCGCATCCAATTGGATGCGCAAAGGACGCTGTAGGACTTTTGAATCTGTGCATGATCCTTTCCGAAAATCAGTCGATTTTCGGGGTCATGCACTGGACCAAGGAGGTCAATGACGTGACGGTTGCCGTATCTCCGGATGGGCTTCCAGCACTGGTGCTGAACGCGGATTACCGTCCGCTCAGCTATTACCCCCTGTCGCTCTGGTCGTGGCAGGACGCCATCAAGGCGGTGTTCCTCGAGCGGGTCAACATCGTCGCCGAATACGAGCACGCCGTGTCGTCGCCGACCTTCTCGATGAAACTGCCGAGCGTCGTCAGCCTGAAGGCGTATGTGAAGCCATCGCGGCATCCGGCCTTCACCCGCTTCAACGTCTTCCTGCGCGACCGTTTCCAGTGCCAGTATTGCGGCACGCCGGAGGATCTGACCTTCGACCATGTCGTTCCCCGCCATCGCGGCGGCGCGACGACGTGGGAAAATGTCGTCGCCGCCTGCTCGCCCTGCAATCTGAGGAAGGGCGGCATGATGCCGGCGCACGCCAAGATGTGGCCGCTGCAGAAACCTTTTCAGCCGACGGTGCACGATTTGCACAACAATGGCCGCCTGTTCCCGCCCAACCATCTGCATGAAAGCTGGATGGATTATCTGTACTGGGATGTCGAACTGGAGCCTTGAGATCATCCGATAATTCGGGAGGTTGGCCGTCTGAAGCGATTGTCTGCGCTTCCGATGCTCACGGACCAGCGCATGACCCCGGAAACCGATTTCGGTTTCCGGAAAGGATCATGCGCAAATGCAAAGTGTTAGAGCGTCCCTTGCGCGTCCAATTGGACGCGCAGCGCTCTAATGTCCGCTGCGCTTCGGTTCTCGACAATCACTCCATACGACTCAGCCTGCCGAATTCTTGAATGATCTCGCGCCGCACTAGATTAATCGCGGGCAAAGGCGCCGCGGAAGGCGATGACGGCCAGGACCAAACTGGCGATGGCGTTCCAGCCGGCCAGCGACAGGCCGAGGATGCGCACAGCCGCCTTGTCGCAGGAGGGCGGCACGAATCTGTCGAGCGCATCGAGCACGCCCTTGCCGCCGGTGTCGACCGGTCCGGCAGCCGCTGCACAGTCGGTCGGCCCCGGCCACCACGCCCATTCGACGCCGGAGTGATAGACGCCGAGATAGACGCCGTAGACCATCAGCAGGCCGCCGACGGCCAGCAGGCCGCGGATCAGCCATGCGGGCGCGCGCAATGTCGACGCAAGCGCCGCCAGCAGCATCAGCGGCACGCCGATGTAATAGGGAGTGCGTTGCTCCAGGCAGAGCTTGCAGGGGATGTAGCCGCCGAGGTGCTGGAAGGCCAGCGCCGAGCCGACGGTGGCGGCCATGGCAGCGGCGAGGAACAACGCCGTCCGCATGCGCTGGCCTCCCCTGTCGGCATTCACGGTCGCTGTCATCGATCTGCCGTTCGCCTTCTTGTTGAGCATGATCTTTTCCGAAAACCGGTGCGCCCACTTTTTGCTACGCTGACCTTCGGTTCGGGATCATGCTCTAGAAAGCGTATTTGACGACGATATAGAGCGAAATCAGGGCAGCGGCGGCGGCGCCCGCAATCAGGCCAAGGCGCTTTTCGATGAACTCGCGGATCGGTTCGCCATAGCGACGCAGCAGCCAGGCGAGGAACAGGAAACGGGCGCCGCGCGCCACGATCGCCAGCACGATGAACAGCAGGAGATTGACGCCGATGACGCCGGACAGGATCGTCACCACCTTGATCGGCGGCAGATGGGCGAGGCCGGAGGTGATCAGCATCAGGATGATGAAGCCAACGCCCGACGAGACGCGCAGCGCCTCGAAGTCGTCATACTTGCCGTAGAATTCGAGGATCGGCTTCGCCACCGTGTCGTAGGCATAATGGCCGATGTACCAGCCGGCGATGCCGCCCAGAACGGAAGCGAGGGTGGCGACCAGCGCGTAGCGATAGGCGCGATCCGGCCGCGACAGCGCCATCGGCAGAAAAAGCACGTCGGCCGGCACCAGGAACACCGAGCTTTCGACGAAGGCGATGAAGGCCAGCCACCATTCGGCGGATTTTTTTGCCGCCAGCGACAAGGTCCAGTCGTAAAGTCCGCGAAGCATCGGCACTCCTGATGCACGTCGCCCAAAAATGCGCAGCGCCTTTGGGATAACAATGCATAAAAACCAAGACCAAAAGCGCGCCAGATGAATCTCTCCAGACGCGGCGCGCTTTAATGCGCTGCCTGTCTAGAAAGATTTTTCGCGCTGCACAATGGCCGCCGCTTCACGAAATCGAAAGGCCGCGGCCGAGCGAAAGCGACATGCCCGGAATTGGCCACCCCGAATTGGCCAGTTGACGAACAGGCCTCCAACCGTATAGTCCGCGCCCATCCAGGCCGCCCGGCCTGAGCCCCTATGGCGGAATTGGTAGACGCGCTCGACAAAAAATCAGGATGCTACCTTCAGCCCGCAGGGTAATAGGATTAGAGGTCAATAGGTTAGGAGTTGAGGGTCGCTCAATTCTCAAACTGCCACCTTCTACCTAGGTGCAGGATGAGAGCGTTGAGAGGTCAACGAGTTAGTGCTTTGCGGGTGTGGTGAAACTGGTAGACGCGCTGGATTCAAAATCCAGTTCCGAAAGGAGTGTCGGTTCGATTCCGACCACCCGCACCATTCAATTCTTAGTTGGCACGGCCGCACCTTGAGCGCTGCTCTCCGAAGGTGGAGTTGACACGTTCGAATCGTGTCGGGCGCGCCAAAATTTCGAACCCCTTGAGTTGAAACGGTTTTTCGAAGAGGCGCCCGAACAAAAGAGAGAACTGTCTGGGAGCCCATTCGTCACCAGCGAATAAGGTGACTCGGCGTTGCCGTTTGAACGCGAAGATCTGACCTGAGCTGTCGTTGCGGGAGGTTGGCTCGAACGTCTCAAATGGGTGCTCGAAGCCGCCAATGGCACCAGTGGCGCAGAGGCGCGCCTAACCCTTTGCGCCGATGGCATTTGCATCTGGAGCTAAATCCGGCCCCATGCCTCGCATCTTGACATTATAGACGCGTACGTGCCCGTCGAGGCCTTTGAGGCGGCGAGTGCCGAGCTCGATGATCGGAACCTTGCCACCCACAAAGCGCGCCACGGAATGATCGATGAGGATTTGTTGATCATCAGCGGACGAACACAGTCTCGACGCCAGGTTCACGACATTGCCGATCGCGGTGTAGTCAACGCGGGCTTCATAGCCAATTCGGCCCACCGTTGCCCACCCCATTGCGAGACCTATGCCGAAACCAATCTGATGGCCACGCAGTCGCCACCCAGAGATGAGGCCTTGAATGGCATCCCGCATGTCGACAGCCATTTTCACAGCATGAAGCGCCGGCTCTTCGCACGGAACCGGGGCGTTGACGAGAACCATCAACCCATCCGCCGAAAAACTGGTCAGCGTTGCCTCATACCGGGTGATGATCGCGCCGAGCGCCTCATAGTACTCACGCAAGACCTGCATGATGTCCTCAGGCTCGGCATGCGCTGAAAAAGCGGTAAAACCACGCAAGTCGCAGAAAACAGCGACCACTTCCGCGCGCTGGCCAGCGAGCACGCTCTCGTCGCCAGCCTTTTCTACGAGCTCCGCGACCTGCGGTGCGAGGAAGCGCTTCAGCCGCGTCATTCGCTCCGCGCGGTCCCTCGATATGGCGAGTTCGTGCGCCATTTGATTGAACTGCGCCGCCAGCCGCTCGAGTTCATCTCCAGTGGCGATGTTGATCCGGTGATCGAACTGTCCGGCACCGATTTTGTGGGTGCCCTCTTCCAATAGTCGGATGGGGCCGCTCATCCGTCTGGCAAGCCAATAGGCGAGTGCCGCCGCAAGGACTGTGGCGGCGAGCAATAGACCACCGGTCCGCCACAATGAAGCGTATAGGGGCGCAAAAGCCTCTGCCTGCGACTGCTCGACAAACACCGTCCAGCCGGCTGCGGCAATCGGTGCAACAGCGGTCACAACGGGTTCATTCTCGGCGTTGCGGGTTGCAATCGCATTGCCGCCCGCGGCGGCGATTGCATCCCGCAATCTGCGCAGGGCTAACGCCGCTTTCTCGTCGGTGCCATGCAATACCTTGGTGATGTCTCGGTGAGCTACTAGGCCGCCGGTCTGGTCGACAACAAATGCCTGGCCGCTGCGACCAATGCGAATTTCGGAAACGATGAGCCAGACAGGCTTCAGGCTGATTTCGGCGACGACTGTGCTGCCTGAGTATGCGGCCACCGCCATGGTCATGAGCGGTTCGGAACCCTGGCGATAGGTGACCGGGCCATACCAGAATTTCGCCGACCTGGCACCCACGACAGCGGGATCGCCGGAGCGGTCCGCTCCGCCTTCCGTCCTGTTCAAGCCAATGCGGGAGACGTGCAGCCGCTCTGCGCCAGTACTGTCGAGAAAACTGATGCTGACAATTCCCGGGGCTTGGTGCATCGCCCGTATGGCAAGGAACCGATACTGTTTCACGGCGTCCGTGGTCGACCGGATCTGGTTCACCGTCGGGGCGAGCTGACGCTTGATCTCGTCGAGAAAGCTCTCAATCTTGTCGGCTGCGGATGTTGCCTCGGACCGCAGCAGGGCGCTGAGGATCGCACGCTGGTCGCCATAGCTGAACCAGGCGTCGCTGATGCCGCCGGCAGCCATCGGAAAAATGACGGCGGCGAATAAGACTAGAAAGTACTTCCGGAATAGCGATCGACGCATGGGAGCGGCTTCGAGATTGATCGGCCCCCCAGAAGCGACCGACGATACGTCGGACAATTCAACCCCGGAAAGATACCCTATGTTCTTGTGGATTGGTATAGGCTGGGCCGTTCCCCGCCCATATGGGGGGCTTCCTACCTTCCCACCACTCCTAGTGGCACGATCGCTTTTTTTGGATCGCTCGCGACCTTTGCTAGCGAGACCAATGAGCTTTCGCAAATGGCGTCAAAACGCGACCTTCACGGCATCACGGCAAAGGTCCGGAGGTGGCGCAACCACGCCGTTGAGACAAATCGCGCTCCATCGAGGGACAGGGCTTGAAACCCTTGACCCTCAGGTTATCATGCTGACGAGCCAGTTCTCATCTTCATCCTCTCCGGCGCGCCACTAAATACCCTGCAAAAACACAGGGTTGGAGGTGCCTCCCCACTCCCGAAATAGCTCTTTGTTGCGGCCGGTCACAATCTCGTCACATCAAAAGGAGCAACGCGTTATGGCATCCATACGCAAACGAAACGACAAGTGGCAGGCGCAAGTCCGCGGCGTCGGGGGTGCTCGGCGACACAGGCACAACGACCGGGCTATTACCCGGTCGTTATCACCATCCGGAACCGGGCTGCGCCGCTCATCATCCTCTCATAGGCTTCTGCCGCCCGCTCAAGCGGCATCGTTTCGATCATTGGGCGAATGTTGGCGAGGGCGCTGAAAGCCAAAGTGTCTTCGGAATCAGCCGAGGTTCCAGAAGGCCATCCCTGGATCGCCCGGCGGCCGCCGATCAGAAGGAATGGCGAGACCTCGATGGGGTCGGGTGAAGCGCCAACGACGATCATCTTGCCATCAACAGCCAGTCCGCCAAGCACCGCGCTCATCGCCTGCGAATTGGTGACGGTGGACAGGATCACGCGAGCCCCACCCAGCTTATTCAGTTCGGCGGCAGCATCCTGGGTGGTGCTGTCGAAATAGTGATGAGCGCCAAGCTTGTGCGCCAGCGGCCGCTTGTCAGCGCCCCGCGCAATGGCGACCGTGCGGCAGCCCATTTTGGCGGCGAACTGCACACCGAGATGACCTAGACCGCCGATGCCGAGCACCGCGACGGTATCGCCCGCACGGATCCCGCTATTCCGCAACGCATTGTAGGTCGTGATGCCTGCGCACAGGAGCGGCGCGGCTTCGGCGGCCTGCAGATCATCTGGGATCGCAGCCAGGGCTTCGAACGGCGCGATCATGTAATCGGCGTACCCGCCATCATAGGTGATGCCGGGAATCTGCCCATTCGCACATGTGATGAAATCACCACGACGGCAGGAGGGGCAATGGCCGCAATGACCGCCGTGCCAGCCAACGCCGACCCGCTGCCCAGGCTTCCAATTGGGCACTCGCTCGCCGACCTTGTCGATGACACCCACAACTTCGTGGCCTGGCACCCGCGGATAGGCGATTCCCGGGAATACCCCCAATTTGGTCAAGGCATCGCTGTGACATACTCCACACGCTTGGACCTTGATCAGGACTTGGCCCGGAGCCGGGATCGGAATCTCGCGTTCGACCAGCTCGAATGGTCCATTGGCGTTTTTCACTTGAACAGCACGCATACGTGGCATTGGGGGCCTCCTGTAGTTGGGGTTGCGTCGGGCAAAGGGTTGATATCGATTGGCCGCTTTCTAAGTCTTGCCCTGCTTAAACTCTGCGCTGGCATCACGTAAATCGCTTCAATCACCCGCCGCGGTGATCGTTGAGATCGAACTGCCAGCAATGCGCGACTATACGCCTGAATCGGAGCGCTGTGGCGGAGCGAGCATGCCGTGGCATCGACCGAGGTCTGTCAAGCAGAAATAGCGCAATTTCTGCCTAAGACGCCCGTTTTCCAGACTGTGTCAAAGCTCAGAGAGGCCCGCCACAGGCCGGATGAAGCCTCGTGACGGCGCTGTCGTGTTTGACCCCTTCACGCGATTCCGACCTCGCGCCGCAATGGATGGAGCTGACGATGCTGACAGCCCTTGTTCTCATTTGCTCGGTTGCAACTACACCCAATCGACAGGACTGCACCTCTGACAATGCGGCGGCAGTCTTGCGTGCCCGTCGAGTTCGCGAGCCCGACCACGTGCTTCATGCACGGGCAGGCCTACCTGGCCGGCGGGACGAAAGCATAGACCAGCCACGCCGCTATTGTATTTTGCTAGATTGAGCAGATGCTTATTTAGCCTGAGCTTGGGAAACCCAGCATGACCCGGCTGCCTCGACTCCCACCCGATTCCCTGGGCAGCCGGGTCGCCTTTTCAGACCGTGGCAATCTCAGGGGATGTTCGCCGAGCCAACGTCTGCCCTGTCGCGTGCCGGTCACGCAGCCTTGCGACTAATGAGCCAGCAACTCCGTCTCGACCCGACTAGACGTGCATTGACGCAGATCAAAGAACGTGGCGCGGTTTCAGACCGACATGAAGTTTCGCGTAACTTACATGCTGCTTATCGACAGTGTGATGCATTGAGAAGATGTTGCGCCAGGTGGTCAGCACAGTCCGTTCTGCACCGGTTCGTTTGCATGCAAAGGAGGAAGGCTTGAAACGTCACCTTGGCAAAATAGCTACTTGCTCAATGAGAACGGTAGTTGCGGCGACCGGCATGGTTGTTGCACTGACGGGCGTTGGGCAGGCACAGCAATCCGATGCGCCGCTGGGTTCTCCGGCTGCCACGCGAGCGATCGACGGGCTCCAACTGCCTGCGCCCGACATGCCGTTTGGCGGCAAGACCGAGCGCAACGCGCTTGAATCGACCCCGTTCTGGCAGCCGCGCGTCGCCCCGCCAGAAGGAGCTCCGAACGTCCTGCTGATCATCACCGACGACGTCGGCTTTGGCGCTCCTTCAACGTTCGGAGGCGTAATTCCAACCCCGACACTCGACAAAATTGCTGACATGGGGCTGCGCTATACGAACATGCACTCCACGGCGCTTTGTTCGCCGACGCGGGCCGCCCTGATAACCGGACGCAACCACCATTCGACGGGTTTCGGGGTTATCTCGGAACAGGCGACCGGGTATCCGGGCTACGATAGCGTCATCACCAAGGACAAGGCGACCGTCGGCACGATCCTGAAGGACAACGGCTACAATACCTCGTGGTTCGGCAAGAACCACAACACGCCAGGCTATCACATCAGCATGGCCGGTCCCTTCGACCAGTGGCCCACAGGCATGGGCTTCGACTATTTTTATGGCTTCATGGGCGGCGACACGAGCCAATGGACGCCGGGCAACCTGTTCCGCAACACCACCCAGATCTACCCGTTTGAAACGCAGAAGGGCTACAACCTGATCACCGCGATGGCGGACGATGCCATCGACTATATGACCCAGCTAAATACTCTGTCGCCGGACCAGCCTTGGCTGGTCTACTACGCACCCGGCGGGACCCACGCGCCGCACCATCCGACGCCCGAGTGGATCAAGAAGACCGAAGACATGCATCTCTTCGACGGTGGCTGGAACAAGCTGCGCGACACGATCTTCGCCAACCAGAAAAAACTCGGCGTGATCCCGCAGACAGCGGATCTTACCCCTTGGCCTTCGGACCTTCTAAAGAACTGGGACCAGCTGACGGATGACGAGAAGAAGATGTTCATCCGGCAAGCCAATGTCTATGCCGCCTATCTTTCCTACACCGACGCCGAGATTGGCCGGGTGGTTCAGGCTGTGGAGGATAGCGGCGACCTCGAGAACACGCTGATCATCTACATATCCGGCGACAACGGATCGTCTGCGGAAGGCACATTGATCGGCACGCCGAACGAAGTGGCGATGTTCAACGGCATTGAAGTGCCGGTGGACGTGCAGCTGAAGAGCTTCTACGACATCTGGGGCACCGAGTTCACCTACAACCACATGGCGGTTCCGTGGTCCTGGGCCTTCGATACGCCGTTCAAGTGGACCAAGCAGATTTCGTCCCATTTCGGCGGCACACGGCAGGGCATGGCGATTGCCTGGCCCAAAGTCATCGCTGACAAAGGCGGCATCCGCAACCAGTTCGCCCACGTCATCGACGTCACTCCGACCATCCTAGAGGCCGCAGGAATCCGCGAACCCTCGGTCGTCGACGGCATTCCGCAGAGCCCGATGGAAGGATCGAGCCTCAGCTACACTTTCGACGCAGCAAACGCCGACGAACCCTCGCATCACGTGACCCAATACTTCGAGATGTTCGGCAATTACGCGATCTACCACGAGGGCTGGATGCTGGTGGACAAGGTGAGCCGTCCGGCGTGGGTGACGGCGGGTCCGCAGAACACCAATCCGGCCAAGGCCGACTGGGAACTCTACGACATCAACACGGACTGGACGCAGAACCGCGACTTGGCGGCGCAAAGTCCGGACAAGGTCAAGGAGCTTGAGGCGGTCTGGTGGCAGGAGGCCAAGAAGTACAATGTGATGCCGCTCGACGCTTCGGTGGTAAGCCGTCTCGTCACGCCGCGGCCATCAATCACAGCTGGCCGGTCCGAGTTCGAGTTCCCTGGCAAAATGACAGGCATCTCGAATGGCGTCGCGCCCGCGATACTGAACTCCTCTTACACTTTCACCGCCGAGGTGACGGTGCCCGAGGGCGGCGGCGACGGCATGATCATTACGCAAGGCGGCCGCTTCACCGGCTACGGTTTGTTCGTCAACAAAGGCAAGCCCACCTTCGTCTGGAACCTGCTCGGCCTGCAGAAAGTGGCCTGGGAAGCTCCCGACGCTCTGACTCCCGGCAAACACACACTTGAGTTCGACTTCAAGTATGACGGGCTAGGGGCTGCGACGCTCGCCTTCAACGACTTCAGCGGCATCGGCAAGGGTGGCACGGGCGAGCTGAAGGTGGACGGCAATGTCGTGGCGACGCAGAAGATGCCGGGCACCGTTCCGCTCATCCTGGCCTGGGACGAGAACATGGACATCGGGTCCGATACGGGGACGCCGGTGGACGACGCTTCCTACTCTGTGCCCTTCGCCTTCACAGGCACAATCGACAGCCTCAAGCTTGTGATCGATCGGCCTCAGCTGAGTGATGCTGACAAGGGACGGCTTGAGGAAGCTATGAAGAAGGCTGCCGAGTAACGCCTTTGGTTGGCCTGGCTTGCGCCATGGTCAAGCAAAGCCCCTCGCGGCCCTGGCAATTGCCAATCGAGTCGCGAGGGCGAATGACCGAGCGGACTGGTACAATGAAGAAGGTGCTCATTTTCGCGGCCGTCGGTGAAGTCTTGACAGGGGTGGCTTTGTTCGTCGTCCCGTCGCTCGTCGGGCGGCTGTTGCTCGGCCAGGAACTTGCCGGCATCGCCCTACCGGTCGCACGGGTCGCAGGCCTCGCCCTTGGGAGTCGCCTGCTGGCCGGGTTCGCCACTGCTCGGGATGTTGACCTACAGCACGGCCGTCGCTCTGTATCTCGCCTGCCTCGGTTTCACAGGCGGCTTCACCGGCATCCTGTTGTGGCCGGCGGTTGTCCTGCACATACTCCTGACATCACTTTTGACTTGGAGTGCGAGACAAGGAAGGGCATGCGGCACGCTAAACTCGTTCCAAAAGTGGATGATGCGTGCGACGATGAGGAGGAGCTAATGAGGAGGAGTTGTCTGATGATTAGCCTCAGATCGAAAACGACCAAAATTTCAAAAGCAACCTTGCTGGCGGCCGCCCTAAGCCTGTCAGCGCCTTTGGCCGCGAACGCCGACGAGACTCACGCCAAGAGCATGCTGAAAGCCATGTCGGACTACATGGCTGCACAGCAGATGATTTCGTTCGGCTACGATACGAACCTGGAAGTCGTCACTAGTGACCATCAGAAGCTCCTGTTCGCGAGTTCGGGCACCGCCGCCCTCAGCCGTCCCGACAAGATTCGCGCCACCCGCGACGGCGGCTTTGCTAGCGTGGAGATGATCTTCGACGGAAAGACGCTCACTCTGCTGGGTAAGAATGCCAACCTCTACGCCCAAGCCGAGGTCCCAGGCGATCTTGATCATCTGATCGACGAGCTGCGCGACAAGTTCCACAGGCCCGTCCCCGGTGCCGATCTGCTCACGTCCAATGTCTACGACGTGCTGATGGACGGCGTGACCGACATCAAGGACCTCGGCAGCGGCGTGATCGGCGGCACCGAATGCGATCACCTGGCGTTCCGGGCCAAGGAGGTCGACTGGCAGATCTGGATCGCGCAGGGCGAGAGCCCCTATCCCTGCCGCTATGTCATCACCTCCAAGGAGGTGGACCAAGGCCCGCAATACAGCGTCCAGGTCAGGGACTGGAAGGTTGGCAGCGAGGTCGCGGCCGACGATTTCGCCTTCAAGAACACGACGGATGCCAAGAAGGTCGAGGCGACGGAACTCACCGATACGGATGAACTGCCCAGTCAATTTTCCCCAGGAGGCAACCAATGACCATGACAAACAAGGTGACAACTGTTTTCCTCGCCGGGGTGATCGGACTTGTCGGGATGGGAGCCTCAGAGAGGTTTGCGGTTTCCGGCTCATATGGGTTCATCTCAGGCGCCGAGGCCAGGGTCGGCCGTCCGCTTACGCCGGTTAGCGTTGCCGGCGTAGCGCGTCGCACCGTGCGGCGCTGCGCTGTTGGTGTATACTACTGCTAGAGAAGAGTTCACCGGTGCAGCGCAATGGGCGAAGAACGCAGATTAAGGCAGAGCCGCAGCACCACAATTCTTCGGCCACCACGCCTCGCTGTCGAAATGTTGACAGCGATCGCTCTCTGCACGATGGCGTTGACGGGTTGCGTCGGAGTTTCTTCCAAGGAATTGCTGGCGCTCGGTTCGACGGTCACGCCCAGCAAAGTCGATTTCGTAGAGCTTTCCGCTTATGCCGGTAGGGCAAAGACCGCCTATGCAGCGGAAGCGGCCATCCGCGCCAAATATCCCTCCACGGTGCGCGTCGGCTCGCCGGGCAAGACCGATGCGCTGTATTTCGTCGAGCGGGACGACAAAGCCAAGAGCCAATACATCTCGATCCGCGGAACGGCCAACAAAAAGAACATTTTCGAAGACATCGAGATAAGAGTCCGGCAGGATCTGGATATCGATATCCCGGTCCATTCCGGCTTCGACGCTACAGCTCGTGCCATCTACGATGACATGAAGCCGTATCTGAAGCCGAACTACAAGACCTTCATAACCGGACATTCGCTGGGCGGAGCGATCGCTGCGCTACTTGCGATATACATGGTCGAGGATGACTACGACGTCGTGAAGGTCGTCACCTTCGGGCAGCCGAAATTCACCACCTCGGCCGGCGTCGAACGGCTTGGGTTTCTGACGATCACCCGTGTCGTCGATGAGAACGACATCGTGCCGATGCTGCCGCCGACAACTGTATTCAACCGTATTCATGGTTCGTACCAGCATATCGGTCCAGAAGTCATTCTCCTGGAAGGTCCGCGCTACGTGTTCCTACCCGAGCACGATGCCGATCGCATTTCCCTCGGAGAGTTGTCGCGCTCCATCGGTCTTGCCGACCTCGCCGACCACCATATGGACAACTACGTGAATAGGCTCTCGACCAAGGCGACCAGCGCTGTCGCGGTTTCCTACAATGATCGCGAAGAGTACGTTGCGCTCAAAAAGAAACCCGCTTCGAACTGAAGCAATACGATCATTGTGGTTCAGCTACGTTACTGCGTCGGCATTCGCCGGCAAAAAAGGCTATACACCCTGCCTAGGCAGCATCGCCGCATGCCGGGAATTGGCCAGTTGACGAACAGGCCTCCAACCGTATAGTCCGCGCCCATCCAGGCCGCCCGGCCTGAGCCCCTATGGCGGAATTGGTAGACGCGCTCGACTCAAAATCGAGTTCCGCAAGGAGTGCTGGTTCGATCCCGGCTAGGGGCACCATTTTCCACCCGAGACGCCTTGAAAGCTCTGGGGGAGGTTATCCCAGGCGCGCCCTGGGATAACTGCAATTGAGGCCGGCCCTTCCTGACACCTTTGGATTGCGTTGCCTAAGTCACAGTTACATCGGCCCCGGCACCATCTTGGTCGGCTGCTCCGGCATCGGAAACGCGTAATTGTCGCATTTCACATCGGGGTTCGTCGGGCTGAACATTCCAAGTGGGTTGTCTTTGAACAGCCAGACGTGAAGATCGTAATGGTAGAATTTCACCGGAATAAGCGGATAATGCCCCTCCATCGGCCCCTGGAACGTCTGTCCAAACAGTTTCGGCGGCTCCTTGGTGTCGGGCGTCAGCGGAACAAGCCATTCCACGGCCACCAGGCGCAAGCCGCCGTCGACCGGCTCATAGATAAGGACATTGGGGCGCGTCGGATCTGGTGTCGGGCTGACGCTCGCGACGTTGACGAAATGAATGCCCATCGCGCCCTTCGGGTAATCCATAGCTCCAGCCACTTTTTCGCCGCTGTAATAAACGCATCCGACCGTCGACAGATAGAGGTCGCGAATGGCGGCCTTGTAGTCTTCGTACTTCGATAGCGATTGTTTCAGGGCATCGATCTCGGCCTTGTCAGGCTCGGCGGCCTGAGCTGCGGCCGCGGTCAGACATCCTCCAACAAGACCGATCAAAGCGAAAATACTGCGACGCCTGAAGCGAGTTGTTTTCGTCATGCATTCCTCCCAGACTTTTTTTGTTCTGGCCGTGCAAGGCGGCAATGATGCTGGTTGCGCGGCCGATCGCCGATGCTAATCCTTTCCGCTGGTTGGGAGAATTAACCCTGATGACCTAGGCCCTCGACACAGTTCTTCGACTGAGTCTGAAAGGGACTGTGGACGGTCGCCGCCGACCGGCCTGCAGCTGCCAATTTTTAGCCGACGCGGCGGCGCGGTAGACCAGGCGATGGTCCTGGATGATGCGCCGCGACCACCAGCCGGCGCTGCCCCCTCTTCCTTCTCCCCTTGTGGGGCCCGAAGGGCGGGCGAGGCCCGTGACTCGCCCCGGGCGGTGGATTGGCGCGCAGCGCCAAGACGGTTACTGGATGGAGCGCAGTCGGTGCCAAGCTGGAGCACCCCCCATCCGACCGAGCGGAGCCTGTCCTCGGGCTTGCCGGAGGACAGACCCGTGGGCGGCCACCTTCTCCCACACGGGGAGAAGGGAGAACAGCCTTTGCCCTACCGCCGTCCCAGCAAGTTCTTCATCCGGTTGCGCAGCAGGCGCGCCATGTTGCGGGTTTCGCGGTAGAGGTGAAGCTGCGACGCCGCCTGGCGGGCGAGGCGGTCGGCGTCCGGCGTCAGGCCGATGACCAGCGTGCCGATCGGCCTGCGCTCCGTCCATAGCCGGCTCATCACCGGATGGTCGGGCACGGCGCAGGAATCGGTCATCATGATGTTGGGATCGTCGAGATGCTGCCTGGTCACCTCGATCATCAGCAGCGTGCCCGGCGAATAGGCGGCGAGCGTCTCGTCATAGGCCGTCTTCCAGGTGTAGGCGACGCCGGCCTCGACGAAGACGATCAGGCTGGCGATGGTGCGATCGTCGAGTGTCAGCGAATGGATGCGGCACAGATCCTGTTCGGCCAGCCGGTGCACGGCCTCGCGGGCAAAGGCGGCGCGGTAGCGGTCGATGGCCATGGCGGTGCGCTCGCGGCCTTTCCAGCCGGCGGCCTCGAGCGTCAAAAAACGCTCGATGGCATGGCGGATGTTTTCCGGTCCGCGCGCCACCTGATGCTCCAGCCTGCCTAGGTCGGCGAGGCGGCGCTTCAGGCGGCGGAACTCGCGATAATGGTGCGAGCGCAGCGAGGCCTTCAGATACTCATCGCCGTCGATCTCGCTTTCGAGCATCGGGCGTTCGGCCTTGCCGGTGGTGACCAGCGTCAGGCCACGCGTCTCGGCGACGGTGGCCAGCAGGCTGGCCACCGGGCCGTCGAGCCGGATGTCGGGCAGCACGAAGACTTTTGGCAGCTTGAGATGCGGCCGCGACAGCATCGCGAAAAAATCCTCGATGACGCCGACGGGATCGTCACGGTCGACCAGCGGCGAGCCGATCGGCCCGAACGGGCTCGACCATGTGCGCATCACCCGCACGCCCATCGGCGTCGCCGGCCGCTCCACCGAGAACGGCACCAGCAAGCGCAGCCGGTTGCGGTATTCGTCGCCGTCGCGGATGACCGCCAGCCGCACCTCGCGGTCTTCCAGTCGCGGCATGGCGGGTGCCAGGAAGCGCGGGTTGAAGAAGACGTTGGGCTCGATCGTGCGGGCGCAGAGATAGTCGAGTTCCTCGACCAGGTCGAAGCCGGCGGAGGCGGCGTAAATAGCCAGTTTGCGCTGGGGTCGGCCGTTGGCCAACAATTCGATATGGGCGGGATCGGCTTCGCGGGCGAGCCCGGCGAGGCCCGACACCAGGGCGCCGGCCGGGCCGCCGCTGGTTTCCTCGAGCAACGGGGTGGCAGCCATCAGACGGCTCCTTTGGCGGCTACGAAGATGACCATGACGATGCCGAGCCTGCGCCAGACCGTGAAGGACAGCGCGCCGGCCTCGAAGATCATGGCGAAGGCGGTGGCCATCGCCGCGCCCCACAGGCCGAAAAGCGGGATCAGCACCAGATTGAGGCCGATGTTGAAGGCCAGCGTCATGGCGTAGACGGCGGCGCAGATGTTCTGGTTGCCGCTCATGGTGAGCAGGCTTTCGCAGGGACCGACGGCGGCGCGGGCGACGACGCCGAAGACCAGCAGGAACAACAGCGGGTAGCCGGCAACGAACTCAGGCCCGAACAAGCCCAGCATCGGCTCGCCCAGCACCAGCACCAGCAGCGCCATCAACAGCGACGGCCAGAACGTCCACGACACGGTTTCGCGGGCGAAGGCGGCGAGCTTTTCGGGCTCGCCATGGGTGAATTGCGCGTAGCGCTGGGCAACGCCTGCCTTGACCGCGAAATAGACGAAATGCACCAGCGCCAGCGTCTTGACCGTGGCGAAATAGACGGCGACGTCGTTGGGGCTCATATAGGCGCCGACCATCAGCACGTCGGCATTGGTGAGCAGGAAGAAGAAGCCTTCGACCAGGAAGATCGGCAGCGACACGAAGAACCATTGCGCGAAATGCAGCTTCATCGGCCCGGCGGGGATTTTTTTGTCGATGCGCGCAGTGATGCCGATGAGTTGGCCGAGCGTGGTGGCATAGGCAGCGGCGATCGAGGCGAAAATCGCCGTCCTGGCATCGGGCGCAAAGCCGACCAGAAGCATCAGCGCCATCAGCGCCAGGATCAGCACCGGCCGAACCAGATAAGTCGGCGCCAGCGCAAAAAGCGCCCACGAGTTGGCCCGCGCCAGCCCCTGCAGCAGATCGGACATGGCGATCATCGGCATGCAGATGAGGCCGAGGATGAACGGCACGACATAGTAGTTCTCGATAAACGGCGAGAGCAGCCAGACGCCAAGCGCGCCCAGCCCGGCGATCGCGGTCGAGGCGACCAGCACGAACAGGCGGCTGGTCAGCACGATGCCGCGCAGTTCGGCCAGCATGTTGCGCTCGCGATATTCGGGAATGAAGCGGATGACCGAGGTATGGAAGCCTAGGCAGGCGAGGTTGCCGACGATGACCATCGTCACCCAGACAAGGACAAAAATGCCGTATTCGAACGAGCCCATCCAGCGCGCCATCAGCACCTGGCTGACAAAGGCGATGACGGCGCTGACGATGCGGATGGAAAAGGCGATCAGCGACATGCGGCTGGCTTCGCCGCGCTCGTCGGCGGTGAACAGCACGGCATCGATGCGGCCAAGCAGCGGCTTTGCGCGCAGCGCAAGGCGCTGCGGCAGAAACCGCCCGGCTGTCGTCGCCGCGGAAAAGCGCACCCTGATCACACTCCGCTTTCCGCCTCTTTTTCGGGTCTGGGTCTAGCGAAAACACATTAAGAAACGGTTGGGCGGGCTTTCCTTCGCCACGTCCAGGGCGTGCCAAAGAACCTGCCGGTCGAGATACAAAAATTCGTGGTCTGACGCCGGCGGGACGGTGCCCCCCTCTGGCCTGCCGGCCATCTCCCCCTCAAGTGGGGAGATTGGCTAATCGCGGACGCCAACGCTGCCCCTCATCCGCCCTTCGGGGATATTCTCCCGGTGAACGGCAGGGCATTCGCATTTGGCTTCTTGCGAAGGTGTACCCCCACCCTAACCCTCCCCACAAGGGGGAGGGAACGCTGCCGCGCGCCCTTAACTTCCCTTTGGAGTCAAAAAAAGCAGGCAATTTGCCGAGGTCAGCGCCAGCGGAAGTCTCCCTCCCCCTTGTGGGGAGGGGTTAGGGTGGGGGGTCCATCGTAGAGCGAAAGCCTCGGCGCCTTACGCAAACGCCCCATGGCAGTGCTTGTACTTCTTGCCCGAACCACACGGGCAGGCCTCGTTGCGGCCGACCTTGCCCCAGCTGCCGGGGTTCTTCGGGTCGCGGTTTTCGGGGGCGACGGTGGCGTGGGTCTCCTGGCGAACCAGAAGCCCGGTTTCGCCGCCGTCAAAATCGTCCTCGCCGGTGGTGCCGTCGAGATGACTGCCGAACATGTCCGGCGCCTCGGGCGGCGGCGCTTCGGCGGCCTGGCGGACCAACTCGACGCGCATCAGCTGCGCGGTGACCGCCTGGCGCAGATTGCCCAGCATCGCCTGGAACAGCTCGAACGCCTCGCCCTTGTATTCCTGCAGCGGGTCGCGCTGGGCGTAGCCGCGGAAGCCGACGACCGAGCGCAGGTGGTCGAGGTTGACGATGTGCTCGCGCCACAGATGGTCGAGCGTCTGCAGTACCACGGAGCGCTCGACATAGGCCATCACGTCGGGGCCGAAGCGCTCTGCACGCTCCTTGGCAGCGGTCTCGGCGGCCTGGCTGATGCGCTCGCGGATGTCGTCCTCGGCAATGCCCTCTTCCTTGACCCAGTCCTCGACCGGCAGGTCGAGATTGAGGAACTCGGCGACCTCGGCCTTGAGGCCGGCGACGTTCCACTGCTCGGCATAAGCGTTTTCGGGAATAGCCTTGGCGACGACCTCCTCGATGACGCCCTCGCGCATTTCGGCGATGGTTTCGGACAGGCCTTCACCGTCCATCAGTTCGAGGCGCTGCTCGAACACCACCTTGCGCTGGTCGTTCGAGACGTCGTCATATTTCAGCAGGTTCTTGCGGATGTCGAAATTGCGCGCCTCGACCTTCTTCTGCGCTTTTTCCAGCGCCTTGTTGATCCAGGGGTGGATGATCGCCTCGTCTTCCTTGAGGCCAAGCTTCTGCAGCATGCCGTCCATGCGCTCGGAGCCGAAGATGCGCATCAGATCGTCCTGCAGCGACAGGAAGAATTTTGAGCGGCCGGGATCGCCCTGGCGGCCTGAGCGGCCGCGCAACTGGTTGTCGATGCGGCGCGATTCATGGCGCTCGGTGGCGAGCACGTAGAGACCGCCGGCGGCGAGCGCCTTCTCCTTCAGCCGGGCGACGTCGTCGCGGATTGCCTTTTCCTTGGCGTCGCGCTCGGGGCCGGCCGGCATGTCGCCAAGCTCCTCGGCGATGCGCATGTCGGCATTGCCGCCGAGCTGGATGTCGGTGCCGCGGCCGGCCATGTTGGTGGCAATGGTGATGGCGCCGGGTTTTCCCGCCTGGGCGACGATCGCCGCCTCACGCTCATGGTGGCGGGCATTCAGCACCTCGAAATCGGTAAAACCTTCCTTGCGCAGGCGTTCGGCCAGCAGCTCGGATTTCTCGATCGAGGTGGTGCCGACCAAGGTAGGCTGGCTCTTGGCGCGGGCTTCCTTGATCTCCCTGACGATCGCCTTGTACTTCTCCTCGACGGTCCGGTAGACCTCGTCGTCCTCGTCAATGCGGATGACCGGCAGATTGGTCGGGATCTCAGTGACGTCGAGATTGTAGATGTTGGCGAATTCCTCGGCCTCGGTCAGCGCCGTGCCGGTCATGCCGGCGAGCTTCTTGTAGAGGCGGAAATAGTTCTGGAAGGTGACGGAGGCGAGCGTCTGGTTCTCCGGCTGGATCGCCACATGCTCCTTGGCCTCGAGCGCCTGGTGCAGGCCTTCCGAATAGCGGCGGCCGGGCATCATGCGGCCGGTGAATTCGTCGATGATGACGATCTCGCCGTTGCGGACGATATAGTCCTTGTCCTTCTGGAACAGCTGGTGCGCCTTGAGCGCATTGTTGACGTGGTGGACGATGGCGACGTTCTCGACGTCGTAGAGCGACTCGCCCTTGAGCAGGCCGGCGTCGCGCAATAGGTTTTCCAGCTTCTCGGTGCCCTCCTCGGTGAAGATCGAGGTCTTCTGCTTCTCGTCGATCTCATAGTCGGCCGGCTCGAGCTTCAGCATGAAGGCGTCGATGGTGTTGTACATTTCCGAGCGGTCCTCGAGCGGACCGGAAATGATCAGCGGCGTGCGCGCCTCGTCGACCAGGATGGAATCGACCTCGTCGACAATCGCGTAGCTGTGGCCGCGCTGCACCATCTGGGCGCGCTCGTATTTCATGTTGTCGCGCAGATAGTCGAAGCCGAGTTCGTTGTTGGTGGCGTAGGTGACGTCGGCGGCGTAGGCGGCGTGGCGTTCCTCGTCGGACAGGCCATGGACGATGACGCCGACGGTAAGGCCGAGGAATTTGTAGACGCGGCCCATCCATTCGGAGTCGCGTTTGGCAAGATAGTCGTTGACGGTGACGACATGGACGCCTTTGCCGGCGAGCGCGTTGAGATAGACGGGCAGCGTGGCGACCAGCGTCTTGCCCTCGCCGGTGCGCATCTCGGCGATGCCGCCATTGTGCAGCACCATGCCGCCGATCAGCTGCACGTCGAACGGGCGCATGCCGAGCACGCGGCGCGCCGCCTCGCGCACGGTGGCGAAGGCCGGCACCAGGAGATCGTCGAGACTGGCGCCGTTGGCGACGTCCTGACGGAATTTTTCCGTGCGAGCCGTCAGTTCGGCGTCGGAGAGCGCCCGCATCTCGTTTTCCATGGCGTTGATCGCTTCGACGCGCGGTCGGGTCGACTTGACCCGGCGATCGTTGGAGGAGCCGAAAACCTTACGGGCGAGACCGCCAAAACTGACCATTCAATGGTCCTTTCGATAGCATTCCAAGTCGTTGCGACGGGTGCCGGCCGGCCCCATCAAATCCACGTGAAACGCGGACAAACGCAAAAAGCGCCCGGAAAACGGTTCTGGACGCAAAGTCGTTGGACAGATAAGAGGGGGTTCAATCGATGTCAACGGCGCGCTCGCCCTGACGACCGTGCCAAATTCCGCCACAATCCGGCTGGTCTGGAAGCCATCCCGCCCTAGCTATCCCCATTGGAGTTAATTGTATGTCCTCATTGTTCCGCCGCGCGTCGCTCGCCAGCCTCGGCCTGGCATTCGGGCTGACGGCGCTGTCGCTGTCGCCAGCGATGGCACAGGACGCCGCGCCCGCCCAATCAGCCCCCGCCCAACCGGACGCACCCGCCCAGCCGGCCGCGCCGGTCGATCCGAACGCCGTGGTCGCCACGATCAACGGCCAGTCGCTGACCGAGGCCGACCTTGCGCTTGCCGAAGGCGAGCTGTCGCAGCAGTTTGCGCAGATGCCGCCCGAACAGCGCCGCGCCGCAGCACTTTCGGCGGCGATCGAAATCAAGGTCATGGCCGCCCAGGCGGTCACCACCGGCCTCGACAAGGATCCCGACTTCCAGCGCCGCATGGCGTTCCTGCAGCAGCGCGCCCTGCATGGCGAAATGGTCGAGAAGGATGTCGTCGGCAAGATCACCGATGCCGAGATTCGCGCCCGCTACGACCAGGAAATCGCCAACACGCCGCCGGCCAACGAGGTGCATGCCCGTCACATCCTCGTGAAGACGAAGGAAGAGGCCGATGCGATCATCAAGCAGCTCGACGGCGGCGCCGATTTCCAGAAACTCGCCAACGAGCACACCAGCGATCCGAGCGGCAAGACCAGCGGCGGCGATCTCGGCTGGTTCGGACCCGGCCAGATGGTGCCGGAATTCGACAAGGCGGTCTTCGCGCTGGCGGTCGGCAAATACACCGAGCAGCCGGTGCAGTCGCAGTTCGGCTGGCACGTCATCCAGGTCGAGGACAAGCGCGCCAAGCAGCCGCCGGCCTTCGACCAGGTCAAGGACCAGGCCCGCCAGGCAGTCATCCGCGATAAATATATCGCGCTGGTCAAGTCGCTGCGCGCCGCGGCCAAGGTCGAGATCCCGGACGAGAAGCTGAAGAAGACGGTCGACGCGCTGGAAAACACCAAGTAGGCGAGGGCGCCATGGCAGATGATAGTGCCAATTAATTGTTGGTGCCGGCGCTGCCCCTCATCTGCCTGCCGGCATCTTCTCCCCGTATAGTGACGGGGAGAAGGACAGCCTTTGCAAAGGATTTCGCCAATCTCCAGCGTTGCAGGAAACGTGCTGAGGTTGCGGTCAGCCATTTCTCCCCGTCACTATACGGGGAGAAATGCCCGGCAGGGCAATGAGGGGCAGCGCCGGCGTCAACAACTGATCGCCTGATGTGCCTACGGCAGGAGCCCTGTCGCTCTACCTTGTGGTGCGACCGACGACACGTCGACGCCTCCGCCGGACTGCCGCGGCGTCGACCGAGCCGGCATCGTCAGCTTCTATGCCCTTCAACAGATAGCCAACCGCCCTGCGCAGCGTCGTTTCGTCTTCGTCGAGGCGATTGGTCAAAAGATGCGTCCAGGCAAAGGAGGCGACCAGGTCGGCGACGAGCGTGGAATCGACGTCGGCCGCGACTTCGCCTCTTGCCTTGGCGCGTTCGATCATCTGGCCGGTATGGGCATGGCGTCCTTTGGTGTATTCGGCAAGCACGGCGGCCACGGTTGCGTCCGACTGCGCCTCGGCGATCAGCGATCTGAAGATGCTGCCTGACGATGTTTCGCGCCAGTGCGAGAACAGGCTTTTGAGGAAGCCGACGAGATCGTCCTCGAGGTTGCCGGTATCGGGATAGTCGACGCGCTTTAGCCGCTGATAGAGGTCGAACAGCAAGGCGGCCTTGCTCGGCCACCAACGATAGATTGTAGGCTTTCCCGCACGCGCCCGCCGCGCCACCGCTTCGATCGAGAAGCCGGAATAACCGGCCTCGACCAGCACTGCCTCGGCGGCGTCGAGAATGGCGTCGGCGCTGTCGGGATTGCGCCGCGCGCCGATCGACCTGCGCCCCGGATCCAGGCCCATCCTGTTTTCCTTGCCCATGATTTTCGTCGGCACATCGTACACACTTTCTCGACGAAACGAAACGGTCCGTTTCGTGCAACTGAGCGTTTCGTTCCGATGAGAAAGGGCATGTGCCCAACCACCAAACGCCCTTGCGCCGGCGCCCGCTATCGGGCAAACCGGCGTTCCCTTGCGATTTTCCCGCCCGAGGTCTTCATGTCAGCCACGATTTCGCCGCTCGCGCCGAAAAAATATCCTAAAATGCCTGACATCGAGGGCGTCCGCATCGCCACCGCCGAAGCCGGGATAAAGTACAAGAACCGCACCGATCTGCTGACCATGGTCTTCGATGCCGGCACCACGGTCGCCGGCGTGTTCACCAGGTCGAAATGCCCGTCGGCGCCGGTTGATTTCTGCCGGCAGAATCTTGCGCAGGGCAAGGCGCGCGTCCTGGTCGTCAATTCCGGCAACGCCAATGCCTTCACCGGCAACAAGGGCCGAGCCTCCACGGCAATGACCGGCGAGGCTGCAGCCAAGGCTGCGGGCTGCACGCCGGACGAGGTGTTTCTGGCCTCGACCGGCGTCATCGGCGAGCCGCTGGATGCCGGCAAGTTCAGCCATCTGCTCGCCGGACTGGTCAAGGCCGGCAGGCCTGACCTGTGGACCGAAGCCGCCAAGGCGATCATGACCACCGACACCTATCCGAAACTGGCGACCGCGACGGTAAAACTCGGCGACGCCGACGTCACCATCAACGGCATTGCCAAGGGCGCCGGCATGATCGCGCCCGACATGGCGACGATGCTCTCCTTCATCGCCACCGACGCGCCGATCGCAACTCCCGTGCTGCAGGATCTTTTGTCGCGCGGCACCGCCAAGACCTTCAATGCGGTCACCGTCGACAGCGACACCTCGACCAGCGACACGCTGCTGATGTTCGCCACCGGCACGGCCGGCCGGCGCGGCGCGCCTGATATCACGAATGCCGGCGATGCGCGCCTCGGCGCCTTCCGCCGCGCGCTCGGCAAGGTGCTGAAAGCGCTGGCGCTGCAAGTGGTGCGCGACGGCGAGGGCGCGCGAAAACAGGTCGAGGTCACCGTCACCGGTGCGAAATCGGCCCGCTCGGCCAAGCGCATCGCGCTGTCGATCGCCAATTCGCCGCTGGTCAAGACGGCGGTCGCCGGCGAAGACGCCAATTGGGGCCGCGTCGTCATGGCCGTTGGCAAGGCCGGCGAACCGGCCGACCGCGACCTGCTCTCGATCTGGTTCGGCGACATCAGGCTGGCGCATCAGGGCGAGCGCGATGCCGCCTACTCAGAAGAGGCGACATCGGCCTACATGAAGCGCGACGAGATCCGCATCCGTGCCGATATCGGCATCGGTCGCGGCAAGGCGACGGTGTGGACTTGCGACCTCACCAAGGAGTATGTCGCCATCAACGGCGATTATCGGAGCTGATGGCATTGGTTTCCAGACATCCGGCAAGCGTGCTTGCCATCGTGCGCCGCTACGAGGCGGCCGGCTTTCGCGCCTGGCCGGCGGCGGCCGTGCATTATGACGGCACCTGGGTGGTGCGGCTGACGGCGGGCCATCCGGCCAAGCGGCTGAATTCGGTCAACCCGCTCGATCCGGGCGACATCCAGCACATTGCCGAGCGCATCGGCCGCGCCAGCCGTCGTTTCGACGCCTATGGCCGGCCGCTGACCTTCCGCATATCGCCGCTGTCGGGGCCGATCCTTGCCAAACATCTCGACAGCGAGGGCTGGAGCACATTCGACGAATCACTGGTGATGCGGCTGCCGCTGGCGGACGCCCAGCTCGATGCCGCCATGGACCAGATCCCGCTGAAGGACATCAGCCGCTTCATCGGCGCGGCGCTCAAGGTAAGCGGCTCCGATGTGTCGCTGCGGCCGGGCCTGTCGGAGATCATCGGCGCCATCCAGCCGGAGGCCGGGCTGTTCGCGCTCGAAGACGGCACCGAACCGCTGGCGACGCTGATCTGCGTCCATGACGGCGATCTTGCCGGGCTGTTCGAGATCGCCACCGACAGATCGGTGCGCAACCAGGGCCATGGCCGCCACCTCATCCTGTCGGCGCTGAAATGGGCACGGCTGCGCGGCGCCCGGGAAGCCTGGCTGCAGGTCGAGGCCGACAACGCGCCGGCGCTGGCGCTCTATCGTTCGCTCGGGTTCGACGAAGTCTATCGTTACCATTATCGCCGGCCGCCCGGCGCATGACCGGTTCGGATCCTGTCGGCAAGCGCCTGCTCCTGGTCGCAGCCTGCGCGCTGGTCGATACCGACGGCCGCGTGCTTCTGGCGCAGCGCCCCGAAGGCAGGCAGCTGGCCGGCCTGTGGGAGTTTCCGGGCGGCAAGGTCGAGCCGGGCGAGACGCCGGAAGAATGCCTCATCCGCGAGTTGTACGAGGAGATCGGCATCGAAACCGATATTCCCTGCCTGGCGCCATTCACCTTCGCCAGCCATGCCTACGATGATTTTCACCTGCTGATGCCGCTGTTCGTCTGCCGTCGCTTCCGCGGCATCGCGCAGCCGAAGGAGGGGCAGGTGCTGAAATGGGTGCGGCCGCGCCAGATGCGCGATTTTCCGATGCCGCCGGCCGACGCGCCGCTGATCCAGTTCCTCATCGATCTTCTGTGACTTTGCCCTCCGCGACTTAGACAACGTTAATGGAAGATTTATCTGGCCGTGAAAAAATGACGGCAGAAATCGAAGGAAGGTCGTGTCCAGGCCTTCGCCGGAGGGCGGTTGCATGAGCCTCGACAGGGACTGGGATTCGATCCGACCCGACCGCAGCTTTAGGGCTGCCGGCATGGGAATATTGCGAATCACGCTTTTGTTCGGCTCGGCCGCGGTGGCGCTGGCCTTGATCGCGACGCCCCTCCTCGACAGCCGGACGCGGTCCGGCCGCGCCGATTTTGCCGGCGGCCTTGACAGGATGAGCACAGGGTCGGTTGGAAGCACCGGGTCGGTCGGGAGCACAGGCACGGGCTCGACCGGCCGTCGTGAGACCTACACGGTGCGCTGGAGCGTGCTGCAGCCGCTGCCCACTTCGATCTGCGTGATACGCGACAATGGCCAGCGCAGCGGCGACTGCTGACACCGGCCAAAGCGGTGCTTTCATCGCCTGTTAAGCCTGTGTCATTAACCTTTCTTAACAGGTCCGCGCTAGGGTTCCGGCAAGCGGGATCGATGGCCATGAAGACATTGCTGCAACGTTTTTGGGAAGACAAGACCGGCGCGACGGCTGTCGAATATGGGCTGATCGTGGCCGTGCTGTCGCTTACCATCGTAGGCGGTGTCGGCAAGGCCGCCGACGCAATCACGTGGCTGTTCAGCGACAATTCCAGCAGGCTTGTGAACGCTTTCGCGCGGTAACCGGCCAGCCGCATCCATAATAATCCGGTCAGCGCCGGCCGGGATTTTCCAGGATTGTCTTCAGCGACAGTTTTGCCGAGCCCGGCTTCAGCGGTTTTTGCTGCGAGGCGTCGGGCGCCCAGCCTGACATCCAGACGATCGGAAAACTCGCCCTGACGCGACCATCGGCATCCGAAAATCGTTCGGCATAGATTTCGGCGGCGCGGGCAAACAGCTTTCGTGTGCCCGGTCGCCTGCTGCGGTCGGTCAGAGCGCTGGTCTCGCCCATCGCCCGCAGATCCGCCATCAGGCCGAACAGGGAATCGTAGCGCACCGTCACCGTCTCGACGTCGGCGACGGGCAAGGCCAGGCCGGCGCGTTGCAAAAGCGCCCCGGCGTCGCGCACGTCGGTGAACGGGATGACGCGCGGGCTGGCGCCGCCATAAAGCTCGGTCTCGGCGGCGAGCAGGCATTCGCGCAGCTCGGAAAGCGTGCCGGCGCCGGCAAAAGCGCCGAGGAAAAGACCGTCCGGTTTCAGAGCGCGGCGGATCTGCACCAGCATGCCGGGAATGTCGTTCATTGCCTGAAGCGACAAAAGCGACACGGCAAGGTCGAGGCTTTCCGGCTCGAACGGCACGGTCTCCAGCGGCGCCACCAGTCCCGCGGCATCGCCCAGGAAGGTCGCATCCGCCTCGACGCGCACGATGTCCGCCACCTTGCCGCTTGTCGCGAGCACGTCGACTGCCGCCGGCGTCTGGCAAAACAGGACGGCCGCCCTGTCGAATTTGCGTTCCACCGCGCCCAGCCGGTCGGCGAGCTCTTCAGCTGCCCGCCGCATCAGGAAGTCCGCGCCGGAAGTCGGATAGGCGAGCGCCCGGCGCTTGTGCGCCAGCCAGAGAGAAGTATCGACTATAGGTTGCAACTGGCAGTTCCTGGTTTCCGCTGTCTGATATAGGGTGGCGGAGAAAGAACCACGTGGCCGATCCAATGCCGGATATCAAGAGTTTCGCTCGAAAGGCGTTGGACTGGCCGGCGCGCATCCTGTTTCCGCCGGTTTGCGCCGGCTGCCGACGGCATGTCTCGCAGCCCGGCGTGCTGTGCGGCGCCTGCTGGCCGAAACTCAGGCTTCTGGAGCGGCCATGGTGCCCGGTGATGGGCACGCCGTTCACCCATCACATGGGCGAGGGGTTCCTGTCGGCCGAGGCGATCGCCGACCCGCCGCCCTTCGAGCGGGCACGGGCCGCGGTCGCTTACTCGGGTGTCGCCCGCCAGATGGTGCAAGGGCTGAAGTACCAGGATCGCACCGATCTGGCGCCTTGGATGGCGCGCTGGATGCTGCGCGCCGGTGCCGAACTGATCGCGGAAGCCGATGTGGTCGTGCCGGTGCCGCTGCACTGGCGGCGCTTTTTCAGGCGCCAGTTCAACCAGTCGGCGGAACTGGCAAGGGCGGTATCGCAGCTTGGCGAGCTGCCTTTTGCGCCCTCTGCGGTCAGGCGCGTCAAACTCACCCGCCAGCAGGTCGGGCTGGAGCGGCGGGAACGCGAGGAAAATGTGCGTGCCGCCTTCAGGGTGCCGGAGGAGGCCGAGATCGAGATCGCCGGCCGTCGGGTGCTGCTGATCGACGACGTCTATACCACCGGCGCAACTGTCCGCGCGGTCGCCAGGGCGCTGAAGAAGGGCGGTGCCGGGACGGTCGACGTGCTGACCTTTGCGCGCGTGCTGCCGGGGGACTTTCGGGCCGACGAGTCCGCGACTATATAGATTGGGAAAAGGCAGGATTGCTGACCGATGGTCGACGTGACGATCTATACACGGATGATGTGCGGCTATTGCACGGCGGCCAAGCGGCTGCTCGAGCGCAAGGGTGTCGCCTACACCGAGCACGATGCCTCCTTCTCGCCGGAACTGCGCCGGGAAATGATTTTTCGCGCGAACGGCCGCTCGACCTTTCCGCAGATATTCATCGGCGACACGCATGTCGGTGGCTGTGACGATCTCCATGAACTGGAGTCGGAGGGCCGGCTGGACCGTCTGCTCGCCAATGGCTCGACGAATTGAGGACATGACGATGGGTACTTTCAAGGCGGCGGCGATCCAGATGCGTTCGGGCACCAGCCCCGAGCGCAATGCGGTCGATCTGGAGCGGCTGGTGCGCGAGGCCGCGGGCCAGGGTGCGACCTATATCCAGTCGCCGGAAATGACCGGTGCGCTGGTCCGCGACAGCCAGGCGCGGGCCGCCGCCTTCACATCCGAGGACAAGGACATCATCGTCTCGACCTCGCGCAAGCTGGCGAAAGACCTTGGCATCTTCCTGCATATCGGCTCGACCGCCATCCTGCGCGCCGACGGCAAGCTCGCCAACCGCGCGCTTCTGTTCGGGCCGGATGGCGCCACCATTGCCACCTACGACAAGATCCACATGTTCGACGTCGATCTTGACAATGGCGAGAGCTGGCGCGAATCCGCCGCCTACGAACCAGGCACCGAGGCCGTCGTCACCGAGATCAGCGGCGCCGGGATCGATGGTGCGAAGCTGGGTTTCGCCGTCTGCTACGACCTGCGCTTTCCGCAGCTCTTCCGCGCCGAGGCGCTGGCCGGCGCCGACCTGCTGTCGGTGCCCGCCGCCTTCACCCGCCAGACTGGCGAGGCGCACTGGCATGTGCTGCTGCGGGCGCGCGCCATCGAGAACGGCGCCTATGTCGTTGCCGCGGCGCAAGGCGGCCTGCACGAGGACGGCCGCGAGACCTATGGCCATTCGCTGATCGTCGATCCGTGGGGCCGCATCGTCGCCGAGGCGGCACATGACGAACCGGCGGTGATCGTCGCCGAGATCGACCCGGCGCAGTCGGCCGCCGCGCGCAAGAAGATCCCAAATCTGAAAAATGCACGCGACTTCGCCGTGAACGCCACTCCGGTCGAGGCGCAAAGTCTCAGGGGTGCGGCGTCTTGATTCGCTTTTCACTGATCTGCGAGCACGAGCATGAATTCGAAGGCTGGTTTCGCAGCAACGACGATTTCGATACCCAGAAGAAGCGTGGCTTCGTCGATTGCCCGACCTGCGGCTCGCACAGGGTCGAGAAGGCGTTGATGGCGCCGGCCGTCTCCACCGGGCGCAGCCGAGAAAAGATCGCGCTCGCCATGGGCGAGGCCCAGAAGCAGGCGCTGGCGCAATTGAAGGCGATGGCCGAGAAGGTGCGCGAGAACGCCGACTATGTCGGCGACAAGTTTGCCGAGGAAGCGCGCAAGATCCATTTCGGCGAGAGCGATCCGCGCGGCATCTATGGCGAGGCGACGCTGGAGGAGGCCAAGAGCCTGGCCGAGGACGGCGTCGAGTTCATGCCGGTGCCGGTATTCCCGGAGGATCGTAACTGACTGCCGTGTGACGGTTGGTACCGGGACGGGATTCCGCTTCGACCCGTTTGCAGTCCTTGGAGCATGTCGCAATACCGATTTATGCGAATCTTGCAAAAATCGGGCGCGAAACTGTCGCTTTAATCGGGATTTTCGCGACAGTCGCAAAATCCGCATAGCTGCCGTTCTGTCGCGGAACTCCTAAAACCTAGTCAGCCCACGAGCGGATAAAGGGTTGCATCCTATACGGGAATCCCGTATAGTTGAGCCTCACGACGGAAGACAGGTTCGACCCCGCCAAGGATGCGGTCAACCGCGAAAAGCACAAGCTGCTGCTGGCCTTTGGCGACCGGATTTTTGCAGACGACAACCACCTGATTATCCCCTCCATCCGCGAGATCGACGGCGAGGAACGGTTCAAGGTGGTCGGTTTCGTCGGGGGAGAAGCTGTTCACCGGCGTTTTCGTCTGGCGGGGCGACTTGCCTCGCTTCATCTCGGTGAGAAGGAGCAACAAGGGTGAAGAAAGAGCACATCACGCTGCCTGCTGACCCGACCGACGCCGAAGATTTCGACGTGACGGCCGAAGCACTGGACCGGGGCCAGCGCGCGCGCCTGGTCCGCAGGACGAGGACTGGGCTTGGCCTGTCGCAAGCCGAGTTCGCCAGCCGCTTCCGGGTCCCGGTCGGCACGCTGCGCGACTGGGAGCAGGCGCGGGCGACCGCGCCGGATTTCGCCATCGCCTATGTGCGGGTGATCGGCCAGCATCCGGACATGGTGGCAAAGGCGGTCGCATAGCTGGCGTTGCCCGCATGCGACTTCGCCGTGAACGCCACTTCGTCGAGGCGCAAAGTCTCGGGGTGCGGCGTCTTGATTCGCTTTTCATTGAGCCTCCAGCCGCCAATCTCAAACGTTGCGATTTGCCACTAAACGGAATTACCCAGCCACCTTTAGGGGAGCACGCAAGTCTTTCCTGGATCGCGGGATCAGGTCGATGGCGCGCTTTCCGTTCAAATTCTTCAAGCTACGATCTGCACCCCGTTTTAGAAGAAGTTCGATCGAGGCGGCGTCAATGGCATCGGGCGCAGCGATGTGAAGAACCGTCTGCCCCGCTTTGTCCCGTGCGTTGACATCGATGCCCTGCGACAACAGCAGGTCGAGGATCGCGACCTCCTGCGGAAACGGGCGGTAGTTTAGTTTGGGCGGCACCAACCGTCAGATCTTCACCCCCGGCTGACGCTCGCTATCAACTTCTCAAGCAGGCGAGCAAGTGTGTCCTGTTCGGCGCGCGTCAGGCCGGAAAGTATCTCGTGTTCGTTGGCGACGTGAGCGGCGACCGCCTCATCGACCAACGCGAGACCTTTATCGGTCAGTTGCACGACAACCCCGCGCCGGTCGTTGGGATGCGGCCCACGCTTGATCAATCCGGTTTTCTCAAGCCGGTCGAGCCGGTTGGTCATGGCGCCCGACGTCACCATCGTCGCCTCATAGAGGGCGGTGGGCGTCAGCGCGTAAGGTGATCCGGAACGGCGCAGCGTCGCCAGCACGTCGAATTCCCCGGATTGCAGTCCGAAACGGGCAAACAGCGGAGCGAGGCGCTCTCGTGCTATCAGCGACGAGGCTTCGTTCAACCGTCCAAGCACGGCCATCGGCGAGACATCCAGGTCCGGCCGTTGTCTTTTCCACTGCTCGATCGCTTTCGCGGCGCGATCCATCTCTCTCACCGTTAAATATCTTGACGTTAAGAATCTTTGCATTATCTTAGCTTGTGCCACGGTGCTGGCCAAGAGCAGCAAGGACAATAAGGTTCGTTATGAAATTTCTCTGGGATTCAGCGCTCGGCCTTTTGGTCGTCACCGGCGGCCTACTCGGCCTGACGCTGCCGTTCGGCAAGATCGCAACGGCGGCCGGCGTTTCTGCCATGGTCTGGGCCCTCGTCATCTCGCTCGGCGCCGGCGGGGTGCTTTTGTGCGTCCTGCTGCTGCGCGGGCAGCGCATCCGGCTCACCCCGCACAGGCTGCGTTATTTCTTCGTCACCGCAGCGGTGTCCTACGCCTTCCCCAATCTCTTGATGTTCTCGGCCATTCCGCATCTCGGTGCCGGCTACACCGGCATCATGTTCACGCTGTCGCCGGTGGTCACACTGGTGTTTTCGATCCTACTCGGCGTCCGGCGCCCCAATCTGCTTGGCGTCGTCGGCATTGTCGTCGGCTTCGTTGGTGCGGTCATGGTGGCGGTGACGCGTGGCGAGGCCGGCCAGCCGGCTGAATTTTTCTGGGTGGCGGTGGGGCTGCTCATCCCGGTCAGCCTTGCCGCCGGCAATATCTACCGCACGGTCGACTGGCCGTTAGGGACCGGACCGATCGAGCTTGCCGTCGGCAGCCACCTGGCATCGGCTGCACTGCTTGTTTGCGGCATCTTCACGCTACAGGGCAGCGGTTCGCTCGCCCTGCTCGCCGGCGTGCCGCTGGTGGTCGTCGGCCAGGTCGCATCAGCCGCGGCGATGTTCGTTTTCTTCTTCCGGCTGCAGGCGGTTGGCGGCCCGGTCTATCTCAGCCAGATCGGCTATGTCGCGGCGGCGGTCGGATTGTTTGCCGGGACGATGTTTCTCGGCGAGCACTATCAATTGCTGACCTGGGCCGGGGCTGCGATCATTGTCGCCGGCGTGTTCATCACCACCAAGGCGCAAAGCCAGATCCCCACAAAGGCGCAAAATCAGACGGGGGAGGAGGTGGCGGCGTGAGAAGGCGTCGTGAGCAAGTTCAGGCAGGCGCCTTCTCCGCCAGAACCATGTAGTTGACGTCCATGTCCTTCGAACGCTGCCAGCGGCCGGCGAGCGGATTGTAGGTGACACCGGTGCGGTCGATGATGGTCAGGCCAGCGCCGGCAAGCGCCTTTTCCAGTTCGTCCGGCCGCACCAGCTTGCCGAACTGGTGGGTACCGCGCGGCAACCAGCGCAGCACATATTCGGCGCCGATAATGGCCAGGCCCAGCGCCTTCAGCGTGCGGTTGATGGTGGCGACGAACATGATGCCGCCGGGCTTGAGCATCTCGCCGCATTTGGCCACGAACAGGTCGATGTCGGCAACATGCTCGACCACTTCCATGTTGAGGATGACGTCGAATTTCTCACCGGCGTCAGCCAGGTCCTCTGCTGTCGTGGCACGGTAATCCACCATCACGCCGACGTCGGCCGCATGCAGCTTGGCCACTTCGATGTTGGTGGCGGATGCGTCGGCGCCGACCACTTCGGCGCCAAGCCGCGCCATCGGCTCGCACAACAGCCCGCCGCCGCAGCCGATGTCGAGGATGCGCAGGCCCTCGAACGGCCGCGCCGCGCGTGGGTCGCGGCCGAAGCGCGCCGCCACCTGGTCGCGTATATAGGCAAGCCGGATCGGATTGAACTTGTGCAGCGGGCGGAATTTGCCGTTCGGATTCCACCATTCGGCGGCGAGAGCGGAAAAACGCTCCACTTCTCCGGCATCGATCGTCGATCGTCGGGGTTCTGGCATCGTGTGGTCTCCCGCAGACTCAAAAGTTCAGAGCGCGATCGGGCGCAAAACCGGATACCACTTTTGCTGATCGCGCTCTGGTGCGCTAGGAAGTCGGTCGAGAGCCGGCGAATGTCAAGGCAGCAAATTTCGCCTGTTGCCCGCTGCGCCTATGCGACAGGCATTCGGGTACGCGCGTTGCACTCGTATGTCGCCTTCGTCGCCCAGGGGCAAGCGGGGGCAAGCGGCGGCACGCGGCGGCACGCCTTGCGAAACCCAAAGCATTTGGCTAAGGAGGCCGCGAATTCAGCGGCTGGCCCAGCCCGACGCTCGCTTTCCGTTTTTCGGCCGCCGCTCCGGCACCCAGTCAAAGGCATTTCGCTTCCATGGCGCGCATCGTGATGAAATTCGGCGGGACCTCCGTCGCCGACATCGCCCGCATCCGCAATGTGGCGCGCCATGTCAAACGCGAGGTCGATGCCGGCCATGAGGTCGCGGTGGTCGTCTCGGCGATGGCCGGCAAGACCAACGAACTCGTGCAGTGGACGCGCGAAGCCTCGCCGATGCACGATGCCCGCGAATATGACGCCGTTGTTGCCTCCGGCGAGCAGGTGACTGCCGGCCTGCTGGCGATCACACTGCAGAACATGGGCGTCCATGCCCGTTCCTGGCAAGGCTGGCAGATCCCGATCAAGACCGACAATGCGCATGGCGCGGCGCGCATTCTCGACATCGACGGCGCATTCCTGATCAAGCGCTTCGGCGAGGGCCAGGTGGCGGTGGTCGCCGGCTTCCAGGGCATCGGGCCGGACAACCGCATCGCGACGCTCGGCCGCGGCGGCTCCGACACCAGTGCTGTCGCCATCGCGGCGGCGGTCAAGGCAGACCGCTGCGACATCTACACCGACGTCGACGGGGTCTACACCACCGACCCGCGCATCGAGCCGAAGGCGCGACGGCTGGCCAAGATTTCCTTCGAGGAAATGCTTGAAATGGCCTCTCTCGGCGCCAAGGTCCTGCAGGTGCGCTCGGTCGAGCTTGCCATGGTGCACAGGGTGCGTACTTTCGTGCGGTCGTCGTTCGACGATCCCGACGCGCCCGGAATGGGGGATTTGCTCAATCCGCCCGGAACGCTTATTTGCGACGAGGAAGAAATCGTGGAACAGCAGGTCGTCACCGGAATTGCCTACGCCAAGGACGAAGCGCAGATATCGTTGCGCCGTGTCGGCGACCGGCCCGGCGTCGCCGCCGGCATTTTCGGGCCGCTGGCCGAGGCCAACATCAATGTCGACATGATCGTCCAGAACATTTCCGAGGACGGCAAGTTCACCGACATGACCTTCACCGTGCCGTCCGGCGATGTCGACAAGGCGCTTGCCGTGCTCGAGCGGCTGAAGACCACGATCGGCTATGACGTCGTGCAGTCGGAAGCCGGCATGTCGAAAGTCTCGGTCATCGGCATCGGCATGAGGAGCCATGCGGGCGTCGCCGCCACCGCCTTCAAGGCGCTGGCCGACAAATCGATCAACATCCGTGCGATCACCACGTCCGAGATCAAGATTTCGATCCTGATCGACGGTCCCTACACAGAACTTGCTGTTCGCACTTTGCATTCCATCTACGGTCTGGATAAGCAGTAGCAGACTGCTCGGTCCGGAAATCGGAGGTCGATCGTCGGAAAGCACGATGCAGCAGTTCGAAGTCTTGGAGCGCCCTTTGTGGGTCCAATTGGACCGACGCCGCTCTATTTGAGTTGTTGCGTGAGCGCCGGCCGCGGGAGAAACTGCGGCGGGCATAATGTCCATTGGAGAACAAGCCGCGATGCGTGATACGGCCAGTGGCCCGCGCGTTTTGCTGAAACGGCTCCGCGAGCTCATGCAGGAGCCGCTGGAGCCGCAGGAGCGGCTCGACCGCATCGTGCGCGACATCGCCGCCAACATGGTCGCCGAAGTGTGCTCGCTCTACGTGCTGCGCGCCGATTCGGTGCTCGAACTCTATGCCACCGAGGGTCTGAACCCGAAGGCTGTCCATTTGGCGCAGCTCAGGCTGGGGGAAGGCCTCGTCGGCACGATCGCCGCCTCGGCACGGCCACTCAACCTCTCCAACGCGCAGGAACATCCAGCCTTCGCCTACCTGCCGGAGACGGGGGAGGAGATCTACAATTCCTTCCTCGGCGTGCCGGTGCTCAGGGCAGGGCGCACGCTCGGTGTGCTGGTTGTCCAGAACAAGACCATGCGCCACTATCGCGACGACGAGGTCGAGGCGCTGGAAACGACGGCGATGGTGATCGCCGAGATGATCGCCACCGGCGACCTTGCCCGGCTGACCCGGCCCGGCCTGGAACTCGACCTGCGCCGCCCGGTGAGCTTTACCGGCCTGTCCTTCAACGAGGGCGTCGGACTCGGTCACGTCGTGCTGCACGAGCCGCGCATCGTCGTCACCAATCTGTTCAACGAGGACAGCGATGAGGAGATCAGGCGGCTCGATGCGTCGCTCGGTTCGCTCAGGCTCTCGATCGACGACATGCTGGAACGCCGCGAAGTCGCCTTCGAGGGCGAGCACCGCCAGGTGCTCGAAGCCTATCGCATGTTCGCCAACGACAGCGGCTGGGTGCGCCGGCTGGAAGAGGCGGTCCGCAACGGTCTGACCGCGGAAGCGGCGGTGGAAAAAGTGCAGAGCGACATGCGTGCCCGCATGCTGCACATGACCGATCCTTATCTGCGCGAGCGGATGAGCGATTTCGACGATCTCGCCAACCGGCTGCTGCGCCAGCTGATGGGGCGCGGGCCGGACGATGTCGCGGCCTCGCTGCCGAAGGACGCCATCATCGTTGCCCGCTCGATGGGGGCCGCCGAACTGCTCGATTATCCCAGAGACAAGCTGCGCGGGCTGGTGCTGGAGGATGGTGCAGCGACCAGCCACGTCGTTATCGTGGCGCGGGCCATGGGCATACCGGTCGCGGGCCAGATGAAGGGCGCCGTCTCCATGGCGGAAAATGGCGACGCCATCATTGTCGACGGCGAAGAAGGCGCGATCCACCTGCGCCCCCAGCCCGACCTCGAAGCCGCCTATGCCGAAAAGGTCCGCTTCCGGGCGCGGCGGCAGGAGGTCTATCGCGAGCTGCGCAAGAAGCCGTCGATGACCAAGGACGGCGTCCAGGTCGACCTTTTGATGAATGCGGGCCTGGCCGTCGATCTGCCGCAGCTTGCCGAGGCGGGCGCCGCCGGCATCGGCCTGTTCCGCACCGAGCTGCAATTCATGGTCGCCTCGACCTTTCCGCGGGCGGAAGCCCAGGAACGGCTCTACCGTGACGTACTCGACGCGGCGCGCGGCAAGCCGGTGACATTCCGCACCATCGATATCGGCGGCGACAAGGTGCTGCCCTACTTCAAGGACACGATCCAGGAAGAGAACCCGGCGCTTGGCTGGCGCGCCATCCGCTTGACGCTCGACCGGCCGGGCCTGTTGCGCACCCAGATCCGCGCGCTTTTGAAGGCCTGCGGCGGGCGTGAACTGAAGCTGATGCTGCCGATGGTGACGGAGCTAGGCGAGATCGCCCAGGCGCGCGAAATCATCGATCGCGAAGTGCGGCATCTGTCGCGTTTTGCCCATCATCTGCCGACCAGCCTGAAGCTCGGGGCCATGCTGGAAGTGCCTTCACTGCTGTTCCAGCTCGATGAACTGATGAAGGCCGTCGATTTCGTCTCGGTCGGCTCGAACGATCTGTTCCAGTTCGTCATGGCGGTCGATCGCGGCAACACGCAGCTCGCCGACCGTTTCGATGTGCTGTCGACGCCGTTCCTGCGCGCGCTGAAGCAGATTGCCGACGCCGGAGTGCGCAATCAAACCCCGGTGACCTTGTGCGGCGAGCTGGCGGGCAAGCCGATCTCGGCGATGGCGCTGATCGGCCTTGGCTACCGATCGATCTCGATGTCGCCGGCCTCGATCGGTCCGGTCAAGGCGATGCTCACGGAACTGCCGCTGGCCGAGCTGGAAGCGTTCTTCGACGACAATCTCATGGCGCCGGCCCAGGGGTTGCCGATGCGGGCGCTGCTGCAGGCCTTTGCCGACGACCGCTCCATTCCGTTGTAAATTCACGTGAGGGCGGCCTGCAAATGTCGATTTTCTGCGCTTCCGGTGCTCATGTACCTAGAGCGGTTCATCGTTTCACGGAAACGCCGAACCGCTCTATCTCTTTGTTTTTACGCAATTCCGGACGGAAAACCGTTTCACACTTTTCCTGGAATTGCTCTAAATGTACATTCCGCTCCGGTTCTCGAAACTCGTCATTTTCGGCTAGCCCTGACGTGAATCTTATCGAAGTTCCAGGACCATGATCAACCTGCCCCGTGACCGTATGGATCAAGTCGTCAAGCGTTTCGACATGCTCGAGGCGCAGATGTCGGCCGGGCCGGCGGCGGACGCCTATGTCAAGATGGCGTCGGAATATGCCGACATGCAGGAGATGGTGGCAAAGATCAGGGCGCTGCGAACCGCCGAGGATGAACAGGCCGACTTGCAGGCGATGCTCGCCGACAAAAGCACCGATGCCGAAATGCGGGCATTGGCCGAGGCCGATCTGCCAGAGGTCAGGGAGCGCATCGAAGCGCTGCAGAGGGACATCCAGATCCTGCTTCTGCCCAAGGATGCCGCAGATGACAAGAACGCCATCCTTGAAATCCGCGCCGGCACCGGCGGCGACGAGGCGGCTCTCTTTGCCGGCGACCTGTTCCGCATGTACGAACGCTACGCCGCGGCACGCGGCTGGCGTTTCGAGACGGTGTCGGCCAGCGAGGGCGAGGTCGGCGGCTACAAGGAAATCATTGCCACGATTTCGGGCAAGGGGGTCTTTGCCCATCTGAAATTCGAGTCCGGCGTGCATCGCGTGCAGCGCGTGCCGGCGACCGAGGCCGGCGGGCGTATCCACACCTCGGCGGCGACGGTTGCGGTGCTGCCCGAAGCAGAAGATGTCGACATCGACATCAGGGCCGAAGATATCCGCATCGACACGATGCGCGCCTCGGGTTCGGGCGGCCAGCACGTCAATACCACCGATTCGGCAGTGCGCATCACCCATCTGCCGACCGGCATCATGGTCGTGCAGGCGGAGAAGTCGCAGCACCAGAACCGGGCCAAAGCCATGCAGATCCTGCGTGCCAGGCTTTACGACCTCGAGCGCAGCAAGGCTGACGAGGAACGCTCCGAATCGCGCAAATCGCAGGTCGGTTCGGGCGATCGCTCGGAGCGCATCCGCACCTATAATTTCCCGCAGGGCCGCGTCACCGACCATCGCATCAATCTGACGCTGTACAAGCTCGACCGGGTGATGATGGGCGAACTCGACGAGATCATCGACGCGCTGATCGCCGATCACCAGTCGAAGCTGCTCGCCGATATCGGCCTCGATGGCTGACAGTCGGCCCGGTAGGCCGGTGTGGCTTTGAATTCGAAATTCGTATCACGTTGGAGCAGCGCAATGACGAATTTCGGATTCAAAATCACACCAGCAATTTGCTGGTATCTAGGGTGGTGGATTTGAGGTTCCTGAACGCTGATGCCAACAAATAGCAGGAACCTCAAATCCACCACACTAGGGCTGCTGCTGAAAGCGGCGCGGACACGCCTTGCTGCGGCCGCAGTCGCCGACCCAGCGCTGGATGCGAGGCTGATCGTCGAATATTTTTCCGGCACGACCCGCACCCAAGCCATCGCCGATCCGGAATGCAGTGTCGATGCCGGCGCGATCGCCGCGATCGATGCAGCCCTGAGACGGCGGGTTGCCGGTGAGCCGGTGCATCGCATCCTGGGCTATCGCGATTTCTACGGCTTGCGCCTGTCGCTGTCACCGGAAACGCTGGAGCCGCGACCGGATACCGAAACGCTGGTCGAAGCAGTGCTGCCCTTCGTAAAGACGACTGCGGAACGGCAAGGCGAATGCCGCATCCTCGATCTCGGCACCGGTACCGGCGCCATCGCGCTGGCGCTGCTCAGCGCGGTTCCGGCGGCGGTCGCCACCGGGGTCGATATTTCGCCAGGCGCGCTGGCGACCGCCATGCGCAATGCCGGGGAATTGGGGTTGGCCGACCGGTTCCAGGTGCTCGAATCCGACTGGTTCGAAAAAGTTTTTGGCCGATACCATGTAATTGCCGCCAACCCGCCCTATATAGCGGCCATAGACATTGAAAATCTGCAGGACGAAGTCCGCGATTTCGATCCACGCCAAGCCCTCGATGGCGGCGTGGACGGTCTGAGTCCCTACAGGATCATCGCCGCCGAGGCGGCAGGTTTTTTGGAAGCCGAGGGCAGGATTGCGGTCGAGATCGGCCACACCCAACGCAAAGAGGTCACGGGCATATTCTCCGCAGCCGGCTATGTGCCGGCGAGGGTATTCCGCGACTTTGGCGGAAACGAGAGAGTTCTGATCTTTGATCTGACAAAGCCGTGATGCAGCGCAAAAAAGCGCTTGGCAATGCCGGGGAATGCGGCTAGGGTCGCCTTAACCGGATGAGACGAAGCAGGCAGTGCTCTTAGCGATTCGGTTTCCTTGGAAATAGCTGCCTTCTTGCGCAAACGACGCCCAAGCTTCGTGCGGGGATCGTCCGGCAAGTGATGTAACCGGAACAGGATGACACGTGGCGCCAACGCAATCGATGCGGGCGAACGCCGGTGAAGAGACGAAACGGCTGGCTGCATGAGCGCCTCCGTTCGTGAAAAAGTTTTCGAAAATTTCAAAATGAAGAGAGTCGAATGAGGCCACAACAGCAGAACAGGCGCATGCGCGGTCGCAACAACAATGGCGGCGGCAACAACAATAACAACAACCGCAAGGGTCCAAATCCCCTGACGCGCAATTACGAGAGCAACGGTCCGGACGTGAAGATCCGCGGATCGGCTCAGCAGATCGCCGAAAAATATGCAACCCTTGCCCGTGACGCGCAGAGCTCCGGCGACCGGGTGATGGCGGAAAACTATCTCCAGCACGCCGAGCACTACAATCGCATCATCGCTGCCGCGCAGGCGCAGCTACCGGTCCAGAGCGCTCAACAGAATCGCGACGATTTCGACGATGACGGCGACGAAGATCGCGACGAGTTCGACAATGCCGGCAACAGCAATGTCGGCGAGACTGCGGCTCCGGTGGTCAACCACGGTGCAGGCCCGCAGCCGGTTATCGACGGCACGCCGGCCGAATTGACGTTCAACCAGGAAAACGGCCGCGATAATCGTGATGCCAGTGGGCGCGATAACAGTGGGCGCGACAATGGCGGCCGCCATCGCGACCGTCGCCCGAATGGCGGCTACGGCCAGCGCGGCGAATTTGGTGCGCGCGGCGAGCAGGGCGGACAGCGCGGCGATCAGAACCGGCGCAACGAGAGACCGGTTCAGAACGAAACGCCCGTACAGGCGGAAGCTGTGTCTCCGATCGAGCCTGTTTCTGTGGCCGAATCCGCACCGCAGTTCGAGAGCTTTTCGCCGGCGGCTCTGGCTGCCCAGGCCGAGATGAACGAAGCCGCCGCCGAAAGCGGCGCTGCCCGCCGCCCCAGGCGTCCGCGCCGTCCGCGCGTCAATGCTGATCAGGTGGATGGCGGTAACGACAATGCAGGCGGTGACAACGCAAATGCAGCTCCGGCGGAAGACGCCGGTGGCGAGCCCGCCATCGTTGACGTCAGCAACTGATCGAGCAAGGCCCAGACATTCCTAGACGGCGGAGAGAAATCTCCGCCGTTTTTGTATGTGCGCCGCTCGGGAAATATTATGAGTCCGCCGTTATCGGGACGTCTTGAGGGTCCGTGGCTTGCGCCCCATATCTCGCGTGAACAGGACCCGGCTCGAACGGGCGGGTCCGTCACCGCAATCTGATCCGGTGCCGCAAAGCGGGCCGGTGACGGAAGGAGACAGATATGAATCTTGAAAAATATTCCGAGCGCGTGCGCGGCTTCATCCAGTCCGCGCAGACCTTGGCGCTCTCGCGCAACCACCAGCAGTTCACCCCCGAACATATATTGAAAGTGCTCGTCGACGACGACGAGGGCCTGGCAGCGTCGTTGATCGAGCGCGCCGGCGGCAGCGTCCGCGACGTCAAGCTGGGCGTCGAGACGGCACTTGAGGCAATGCCCAAGGTGGAGGGCGGCAACGGCCAGCTCTATCTGGCGCAACCGCTGGCCAAAGTGTTCTCGACCGCCGAGGAACTGGCAAAGAAGGCCGGCGACAGCTTCGTCACGGTCGAGCGGCTGCTGACGGCGCTGGCGGTCGAGAAATCCGCCAAGACTGCCGACATCCTCACAAAGGCCGGCGTGACGCCACAGGCGCTGAATCAGGTGATCAACGACGTCCGCAAGGGTCGCACCGCCGATTCGGCGAGCGCCGAGCAGGGCTATGATGCGCTGAAGAAATACGCGCGCGATCTCACCGCCGACGGTCGCGCCGGCAAGCTCGACCCGGTCATCGGCCGCGACGACGAGATCCGCCGCACCATCCAGGTGCTGTCGCGCCGCACCAAGAACAATCCGGTGCTGATCGGTGAACCCGGCGTCGGCAAGACGGCGATCGCCGAAGGGCTGGCATTGCGCATCGTCAATGGCGACGTGCCGGAATCGCTCAAGGACAAGCAGTTGATGGCGCTCGATATGGGATCGCTGATCGCCGGCGCCAAATATCGCGGCGAATTCGAGGAGCGGCTGAAGGCGGTTCTTTCGGAAGTTACCGCTGCGGCTGGCGGCATCATCCTGTTCATCGATGAGATGCACACGCTGGTCGGCGCCGGCAAGGCGGATGGCGCCATGGATGCGTCGAACCTGTTGAAACCGGCGTTGGCACGCGGCGAACTCCACTGCGTCGGCGCGACGACGCTCGACGAATACCGCAAGCATGTCGAGAAGGATGCGGCCCTTGCCCGCCGCTTCCAGCCGGTCTTCGTCAATGAGCCGACGGTGGAAGACACCGTCTCCATCCTGCGCGGCCTGAAGGAGAAATACGAGCAGCACCACAAGGTGCGCATTTCGGATTCGGCGCTGGTCGCGGCAGCGTCGCTGTCCAACCGCTACATCGCCGACCGGTTCCTGCCGGACAAGGCGATCGATCTTGTCGACGAGGCCGCGTCGCGGCTGCGGATGCAGGTCGATTCGAAACCGGAAGCGCTGGACGAGATCGACCGCCGCATCATGCAGCTCAAGATCGAGCGTGAGGCGCTGAAGGTCGAGAAGGACGACGCGTCGAAGGACCGGCTCGCCCGGCTCGAAAAGGATCTTTCCGCCCTGGAAGAGGAATCGACCGAACTGACCTCGAAGTGGCAGGCCGAGAAGCAGAAGCTCGGGCTCGCCGCCGACCTGAAGAAACAGCTCGACGAAGCGCGCAACGAGCTCGCCATCGCCCAGCGCAAAGGTGAATTCCAGCGCGCCGGCGAGCTTGCCTATGGCAAGATTCCGGAGCTCGAAAAGAAGCTTACGCAGGCCGAGGCACAAGACGGCAAGGTCGGCATGGTCGAAGAGGTGGTCACCCCCGATCACGTCGCCCACATCGTGTCGCGCTGGACCGGCATTCCGGTCGACAAGATGCTGCAAGGCGAGCGTGACAAGCTGCTGCGCATGGAAGACGAAATCGGCAAGCGTGTCGTCGGCCAGGGCGAGGCGGTGCAGGCCGTGTCGAAAGCCGTTCGCCGGGCCCGCGCCGGCCTGCAGGATCCGAACCGGCCGATCGGTTCGTTCATGTTCCTCGGGCCGACCGGCGTCGGCAAGACCGAACTGACCAAGGCGCTTGCCAGCTTCCTGTTCGACGACGAGAGCGCCATGGTGCGCATCGACATGTCTGAATTCATGGAGAAGCACGCGGTCGCCCGGCTGATCGGCGCGCCTCCCGGCTATGTCGGCTATGAGGAGGGCGGCGCGCTGACCGAAGCGGTGCGACGCCGGCCCTACCAGGTCGTCCTGTTCGACGAGATCGAGAAAGCGCATCCGGACGTGTTCAACGTGCTGCTGCAGGTGCTCGATGACGGCCGCCTGACCGACGGGCAGGGCCGCACGGTCGATTTCCGCAACACGCTGATCATCATGACGTCGAACCTCGGCGCCGAATATCTGGTCAATCTCGGCGAGAACCAGGACGTCGATGTCGTGCGCGACGAGGTGATGAGTGTCGTCAGGGCGTCGTTCCGGCCGGAGTTCCTCAACCGCATCGATGAGGTGATCCTGTTCCACCGGCTGCGCTGGCAGGATATGGGCCGCATCGTCGAGATCCAGCTCAAGCGGCTGGAAAGCCTGCTCGCAGATCGCAAGATCACGCTTTCGCTGGATCAGGAGGCGATCGACTGGCTGGCCGCCAAGGGCTACGATCCGGCCTATGGCGCGCGGCCGTTGAAGCGGGTGATGCAGAAGGACCTTCAGGATCCGCTGGCGGAGATGATCCTGCTCGGTGACATCCTCGACAGTTCGACCGTCAAGGTCACCGCTGGTTCCGACCGGTTGAACTTCCGGTCGAAGCCGGCGGCGGTCGTAGCGACCGAGGCGGCGGCCTGATTTTCGAGGCCGCCGCATAATCAAAAAATTAAACGGGGGCGCAGATGACGTTGGACGACTACAACAGCTTCTGCGCCTCGCTGCCGTCGGCGACCCATGTCGTCCAGTGGGGCGGCGCTCATGTCTGGAAGGTCGGAGCCAAGGTCTTTGCGATCGGCGGTTGGAGCGATGGCAAGGAGCCGTTCGTCACCTTCAAATGCTCCGACATCGCTTATGACATCTTGAAGGAACAGCCGGGCCTTCGGCCCGCGCCCTATCTTGCCTCACGCGGCATGAAATGGATCCAGCGCCAGACAAGCCAAAGCATGGACGATGACGCGCTAAAAGACTATCTGCGCGAAAGCCACCGCCTTGTCGTGCTCAAGCTGACGAAGCAGGCGCGCAAGGAATTGGGATTCGCCGCCAGCTAGTGTTCTTGCTCCAGCCCGCCAGAAATCCGCCATCTTCATGCCCGGTTCATGTTGGAACCTTATGGTTGGCAACTGATTTGCTGGCGAAGGGGTTCGTCTCCGCAAAGGCCCGAAAATCGAATTGGATTTTCGGAAAGCATGATGCGGAGATTTTTAAGTGTTAGAGCGTCCCTGCGCGTCCGAAGGGCCGCGCGGCGCTCTGAAGAAACAACGCCGGGCGGCGGCAATTACGGACCGGAGAATTTGGCCAGCATGTTCCGCACGATCTTCACCCTTTCGGCGCTCGCCGCCGGGCTGCTTTCTTCGAGCGTGATGGCCGCGCCGACGGAGGACATCGCGCCGCGATCTGCCCGCGCCGTGGACGCCCGAGCTGTGGATCGCCATGCCGTGCTGGTCGCCCAGAACGGCGATTTCGACGTCTACTACGACGCCAGAGGAAACCGCGTCATCGTCGATACGGAAACCGGCAAGGTGCTCGCCATCCAGCCGCCGCAGACCAGGTTCGATCGCCGTGCACTCCGCCGCGAGGGCTTGCGCAATCTCGGACCGGTCGAGGACGACCGCTATTATCTCGACGATCCGGAAGACACGGCGCGCTTGCGCCGCAGGCAATTGGAAGAGGAAGGCGTGGTCGTTGTACCGCCGGTCGAAGAATATGATGCCTACGGCGATCCGGTGGACGCTTTTCCCGAAGCACCGCCGGAAGGCGGCAACTATGGCAACAATTATCCGGAAGCGCCGCAGCCGGTAAAGCCGGGCACCGTCAAGCGCCAGCCGCTCAACGAGGCTGCGATCGAACCGGTCGAGCCGACGGCGCCGGGCGACCAGGCGGCACTGCCGCCAAAGATCGACGGTAAGATTGTCGTCGATCCATCGCTTTCACTCGGCGCACGCCAGGAGGTCGCGGCGCTGCAAGTGCTGCTCGACCGCGCCGGCGCTTCGCCCGGCGTCGTCGACGGGCGCTTCGGCTCGAATGTCGACAAGGCGCTCGCCGCCTACAACGAGATCACTGGCAGCAATCTGCGGTCGACCGATGTGGTCGGCATCCAGGCGGCCCTTGAGCAGTCCGGCGGCGATGCCTTCGCCTCCTACAGCATCACGCCCGAGGATGCTGCCGGCCCCTATGTCGCATCGGTGCCGGAAGACTACGGCCAGAAGGCGCAACTCGAACGGCTGAGCTACACCTCAGTCACCGAAGCGCTGGCCGAGCGGTTCCACATGGACGAGAACTATCTGAAGGCGCTCAATCCGGAAGCCAATTTCAACCGTCCCGGCACGATCATCAAGGTCGCCAATTTCGGCAGGCTGGTGGCCACGCCGGTGGCACGCATCATCGCCGACAAGGGCAAGAAGCAGGCCCGCGCCTATGACGCGTCGGGCAAGCTGATCGCGGCCTATCCAGCCACCATCGGCTCGGTGGACACGCCTTCACCCACCGGCACGCATGCGGTGTCGCGGGTCGCTCTCGACCCGAACTACACCTACAATCCGAACATCAATTTCAGACAGGGCGAAAACAACAAGATCCTGACCATCCCGCCGGGCCCGAACGGCCCCGTCGGCTCGGTCTGGATTGCGCTGGACAAGCCGACCTACGGCATTCACGGCACACCTGACCCCTCCAAGATCGGCAAGACCGAAAGCCATGGCTGCGTGCGGCTGACCAATTGGGACGCGCGCGAACTGGCAAAAATCGTCTCGCCGGGCGTCACGGTGGAATTCATCGACTGAGCGCCATGGTGCAAAAGATTGGCCGAAACGCCTATCGCCTCGTCATCCTGGGGTGGAGCAAGGAGCGAAGCGACGCGGCGCAAACCCAGGATCCATGCCGCGACATCAGAGCGTTGCGACGGTGCGGAATTCTGTCTCGCCGCGCACTTCGGTTGAGGTCACGGAATGGATCCCAGGGTCTTCGCGACGTCGCTTCGCTCCTGCTTCGCCCTGGAATGACGAAGCTGAGGGGTCCTCGGCCAACTTCCACGGTTTGCGATAGTCCACTGCAACGAACGGTGTCAGCCGATGATCTTGCTCAGCATTCCTCCTTGCTGCTGTGCTGCGAGAAGCCTAGTACGGCATCTGCCGTCGCACCCGAATCGGCGTGATCCTACTTAGGCCGCCAGATTTCCTGTTCTGGTTTCAACGACAGCAGTCCTCTGGCCGGTTGTTGCCGGCGCATAGGAGGTCTAAGCAGGCCTCATGCGTTCTCCGAGCGAAGTCGGCGCCGAAGCCGTCCCCCGGGTCAGGCCGCTGCCGGCCGATACGTTTTGCCCGCAATCGCGGCGCAGCTTCGTGCTGATCGCGGCGATCCTGGCTTCCGCGCTCGGCTTCATCGACGGCTCGATCCTGGCCATCGCCACGCCGGCGATCCGCGTCGATCTTGGCGCCAGTTTCGCCGAGGCGCAGTGGATTTCAAACGCCTATGCGCTGACGCTTTCGGCACTCATCCTTGTTGGCGGCGCCGCCGGCGACCGTTTTGGCCTGCGGCATGCTTTTGTGGCAGGCATCGCGCTGTTCATTGCCGCCTCGCTTGCCTGCGCGGTGGCGCCGAACCCGCCAATGCTCATTGCGTTTCGCGCCATTCAGGGCATCGGTGCTGCCATCATGGTGCCAGGCAGCCTCGCCATTATCGCCAAGGCCTATCCGAAGAAGGAGCGCGGCAGGGCGATCGGCATCTGGGCGGCGGCCTCGGCGCTGACGACGGCGCTTGGCCCGGTGCTGGGCGGCGTTGTCTTGTCGGCCTTCGGCGACGGCATCTGGCGGCTGATCTTCGCGGTCAATCTGCCGCTTGGTCTTGTCTCGATCTATCTTCTGCTCGCCAAGGTCCCGGCCGACGCACCGACCGAAAAGCGCAGCCTCGATCTCGGCGGCGCTTCACTCGCCACCTTGGCGTTCGGAGCGCTTGCCTACGGCTTGACTTCGATGAGCGCAGAGGGCGAGGGGCAAATGTCCGGCTCGAGCATTGCCGCCGGCGCGGTGCTGCTCATCGTGTTCATTGTCTTCGAGCGCCGGCAGAGCGAGCCGATGATCGATCTCTCGCTGTTTCGGGTCGGCGCCTTCGCCGGCGCCAATGTGGCGACCTTCTTCCTCTATTTCGCACTGTCGGCCAACCTGTTCTATCTGCCGATGCTGCTCATCGCCGGATGGGGGCTGAGCGCCGCTGAGGTCGGCTTCATCTTCCTGCCGCTGTCGGTCTTGATCGCGCTGTTGTCGGGGCCGGTCGGCCAGTGGTCCGACCGGATCGGTCCGCGTTTTCCGATCGCCAGCGGCAGTCTCGTCGTCGCTGTCGCCTTTGCCGGGCTTGCCTTGCTGGCCTATGCCGGCATCCACAGTTTCTGGTGGGGCGTGTTTCCGCTGATGGCGCTGATGGGGCTCGGCATGGCGCTGGTGGTGTCGCCGCTGTCGACGGCGGTGATGACGGCGGTCGAGGACAAGGATACCGGTGCTGCCTCGGGAATCAACAATGCCGTCTCGCGCATTGGCGGCCTGATCGCAGTGGCGGCGATGGGGTCACTGGCGGCCTGGGTCTATGCGGCAGCGCTGAACAGCGGTGCCGCATCCGGCATTCCGGGTTTCGGCGAACCGGCGGGCCTGGCGCCGGATCTCGATGCAGCAAGGCTGGCCGCCAGCGACGCAGCGTTCGCAGCCGTCGCCTTGGTGACGGCGCTGCTTTGCCTGCTCTCGGCGATCGTGGCGTGGACAACTGTTTCCGGCGAGCGACTGCCATGGCCGCGTGGATCCGAGGCTCCGCAGCGCTGAGCAGCCGGCAAAGGCCCAGCTCGGCTCAGCCTTCGATCTTGGCGCTCGCGACCTTCAGCGAATCATTGTCTTGCTGCTTGAGCAGATCATCGATGCGCCCGCGCTCGCGCTTGAAGGCGACGAGGTCGTCGCCCTTCAGCACCTTGCCGACCGGCAGGCGAACGCGCATCGGGTCGACCTTGGTGCCGTTGACGATCAGCTCGTAGTGGAGATGCGGACCGGTGGCGAGGCCGGTCTGGCCGAGAAAGCCGATGGTCTGGCCTTGGCGGATGCGCACGCCCGGCGCGATGCCTTTGGCAAAAGCGCTCTGGTGATTGTAGGAGGTCTCGTAGCCATTGGCGTGACGGAGGATGATCTGTTTGCCATAGCCTCCGGCCCAGCCGGCCTTGTCGACGACACCGTTGCCGGCGGCGATGATCGGCGTGCCGATGGCGGCTGACCAATCGACGCCGGTATGCAAGCGCACATAGCCGAGGATCGGATGCCTGCGGGCACCGAAGCCGGAGCGGAATTTTCCTGCGGGCAGGGGATTGCGCAGCAGGAATTGCTGGGCGCTGCGGCCGTCCTCGTCGAAATAGTCGGTGCTGCCGTCCTGCATCTGGAACCGGTAGAAATTGCGCGTCGTGCCGCCGAAGCTCGCCGAGACATAGAGCAGCTCGGATTCGTCGGATGCCCGGTCGTCGCCATCCGGCTGCGAGAACAGCACCTCGATGCGGTCCGACGGATTGAGCCGCGACTGGAAATCGACACCGGACGCCAGGAGCTTGATCAGCCGCTTGGTCATCGCCTTGGACATGCCGTAGGAGTAGGCGGCGCGGTAGATGCCGTCATAGACGTTCGGCAGATTGCCGCGCACCACCACCGGCGGCGAATCATCGAATGCGGTCAGCAATTCGGGATTGGGCTCCGGCTCCTGCGCCGGCACATATTGGCCGTGATCATCGAGCGCGATGGTGACGATATGCTGGGCCCTGTCGTAGATGCCGGTGCGAACGACCTTGGCGGCGTCGCCATGGATCTCAAGGCCGACGCGCAGCACGGTTCCCGCCTTGAGCGCTGTCGCATTCAGCAATTTGGCGATCGCCTCGGCCATGCCGGTGGCGTCCTCGCCGGTATAGCCCGAATCGGCGAGGGCCTCGACGATGTTGCGGTCCCTGGTGAAGGGGATGATCTCCTCGGCGAAGGCTGGCGCCTGATCGTCGGGGGCAGCGCGCGGCGACACCGAGACGTTTTCCGGAACGATCCTGACGTCGTAGGAGCCGGCCATACTCTCGGCGAATGCATCGCCGAATCGCTGCGGGTCGACATAATGCAGCGACGCGACCTGCACGGCGCCGTCGCTCAGACCCGTGCCGGCCTCGCGCACCACCTCTTCCACCTCGTCGGCGGACAAGTCGCTCTTTTCGTCGAACGCTGCCGTCTCGATCGGGAAATCGACCGTCTTCAGGCTCAACTCGCTTTCGACCTTGGCGCCATAGATCTGGCCGGCGGCGGCGGTCGCCGGCTGACCGGCATTGCCGTCGCGGTCGTCGCCAAACACCTGCATCGGATTGAAAGGCGGATAGGCGCGGCTGGTCGTGTGCCCGGCGGCAAGCGCCATCTTGATCTGCACGAAAGGCATGGTGTGGATGACATCGCGGTCGCCGACCTTGGTCACCATCGGCACTTCCATGCGCCGGCGGTCCTTGGCCCTGGCGATCTGGCGCGGCGCCACCAGCCTGGTGGTCTTGGCGATCTCGCCGGAATCGTCGCCTCTTGCAAGGCTGATCAGTTCGGCGATCTCGGGCGGCGTCGCCAATTGCTGACGGCCGTCGAGGGCTGCGAACAGCGCCACACCCATCAGCACGCTCGACGTCACGCCCGTAAGAAAAGTGCCCGACAGCCAGCGCGCCGAAACCTCGCGCCGGTCGGGCGGGCCACTGCGACCGTCCGCAATCAGCGGCGGCTCGTTGCCGAGTTCGGCTATGACATTTTCCGTATCTGGCATCCAGAAAGGCTGCTTCTTCCCCGGGCGGGACGGCTTGTCGCTGTTGTTGTGGCCATGACATTTGCCTGTCACGGCGGGCGAAGTCAACGAAGCGCCTGGCTTCGGCCGAGATCCCCAGTCATACTTCTCTCTTAGTGGCTCTCTTACAGTCTCTTATAAGGCGCCGCGCCGGTGGTGCATGCGCCGGCTTCGTTGGCTGGTGTCAAACCGCAATGCGGCGGCAATAGGGCTCCGAGGCGGTGGTCGGCCTTGTTATCCCCATGCCGCCGCGGAAGTCGGCTACCGAAAATCGGCGCCGCAATCTTTCGTCGCAAAAAATTCAAAAAAGACCGAAATCGTTGTTGACACTTTGAACGCCTGCCGACTATATACGCCTCACCAACGAGGGCGGCGCGCCGCTGGCGACGAAGAAGTTCGCTTCTAGATCTGCCCTCTG
>NZ_FTPD01000028.1 GCF_900156895.1 Mesorhizobium prunaredense | reverse complement strand
ACGAAGCCGCTCGCGCGGCAATGGCGCGCGTGGTGAGGGTAGAGCGATGATCTGAACGCCGTGCATTTGTGGGTTTGCGGTCCTGGCTGACGATTGAGGTCTTCTCAATCATCAGACAGGAGGTTTCCATGACGGAGGAGAGGACCACCCCGCTGCGCGAGCGGATGATCGAAGACATGCGCATCCGCGGAATGGGCGACAAAGCCCAGCAGGCTCATATCCGAGCCATCAAGGATTTTGCCCGGTTTCTCAAGCGTCCGCCGGATACGGCGACGCCGGATGATCTGCGCGCCTACCAGCTGCACATGACGAATGCCGGGGTGACACCCACGACATTCAATGCCCGTATCGTGGCGCTGCGGTTCTTTTTCGGCACCACCTGCGGGCGTGAGGACATGAAGCGGCATATGCAGTTTCGCCGCCAGCCGCGGAAGCTGCCCGTGGTCTTGAGCGTCGAGGAGGTTTCCGACCTTCTGATGGCGACGCCGGGGCCGGGCCTGAAGTATCGAGCGGCGCTCAGCATCTCCTATGGCGCCGGCCTGCGGGCTTCGGAGGTGTGCAATCTCAAGATCAGCGACATCGACAGCGACCGCATGCTGATCCATGTCGAACTGGGCAAAGGGCAAAAGGACCGCAAGGTCATGCTGTCGCCCGGGCTGCTGGAGCTCTTGCGCGCCTATTGGCGTGAAGCGCGGCCACAGGGATGGCTGTTTCCCGGCAAACCGAAGATCAATCCGATCTCGCCGCGGCAGCTCAACCGCGCCTTCACCTCGGCCAAAAACATGGCCGGGATCGGCAAACCCGCGACGCTGCACACCCTGCGGCACAGCTTCGCCACGCATCTCCTGGAAGCAAACACCGATGTCAGGGTCATTCAGGTCCTGCTCGGGCATGCCCGGCTCAATACCACCGCGATCTATGCCCACGTTGCCACCAAGACGATCCGCGGCACGGTCAGCCCGTTCGAGACGTTGAAGAAGCTTCAGGACCAAACGCTGCGACGCGGATTGGAGTAGCGCCCGGGTCACGTGGCCCGGGCCACGCTGGAGATCGCTGATATCTTTCGCACCTACGGCCCCGCGTGGCGGCGGGCCAATGCCGGGCATGTCAGCCTGATCCAGCTCAAGGTCATGGCGGCGATTGAAGCCTGCCGAACCGAGGCGCTCGGCGGGCATGTGGCGGCCTGCACCAAGTGCGGGCATAACCACATCGCCTATAATTCCTGCAAGAACCGGCACTGTCCGAAGTGCCAGGGACCTGCGGCGCGGGACTGGATGGCCGCCCGTGCCGAAGACCTGCTGCCCGTGGAGTATTTCCACGTGGTTTTCACCCTGCCTGCCGAGATCGCTCAGATCGCCTACTGGAACAAGAAGGCTGTCTATGACCTGCTGTTTCGGGCATCGGCCGAGACGCTGACCACGATCGCGGCCGATCCCAAGCGGCTCGGCGCACGCATCGGCATGACCAGCGTGCTGCACACATGGGGATCGGCGCTCACCCATCACCCGCATGTCCACATCATCGTGCCTGGCGGGGGACTGTCGCCGGGTGGCACACGGTGGATCGGCTGCCGCCCCGGGTTCTTTGTGCCCGTGCGGGTCCTGTCCCGGCTGTTTCGACGGCTCTTTCTGGAAGGTCTGATGGCGCTGCATCGATCAGGCGATCTGGCCTTCTTCGGTGACCTGGCCGGCCTTGCACAGGCTGACACCTTCGCCGCCTGGCTCGCGCCGCTACGCAAATCCGAATGGGTCGTCTACGCTAAGCCCCCGTTCGGCGGTCCTGAGGCCGTGCTGGCCTATCTCAGCCGTTACACCCATCGCGTGGCGATCTCGAACAGCCGCCTGATCAGCGCCAATGCCGAGGCGGTCACCTTCCGCTGGAAGGATTACCGGATCAAGAACGATGACCGTCACAAGGTCATGCGCCTGGCCACCGCCGAGTTCATCCGCCGCTTCCTGATCCACGTGCTGCCCGACGGATTCCACCGCATCCGCCATTACGGCCTGCTGGCCGCAGCAGGCCGCAAGGCCAATGTCGCAAAGATCAGGAAACTGCTCGGGGCGAAAGCCCCCTCGCAGGATGAAGCGCCAAGCGCCGAGAGCATCCCGCTCACCCTCAGGGAGCCATGCCCGCACTGCGGCGGCCCGATGCGCATCGTCGAGATATTCCGCCGCGGCCAGCAGCCCAGATCCCGTGCGCCACCGAGGCAGCAGGCCGCATGACGAGATGCCCGTCACATGGCCCAACGTTGAGCCCGATCTGCCCTGCATTCCGGGATAAAGTCGGTTTGCGCCAAGCTTTGCCGAACACGGCAAAATCGCCGAGACACAACGGCAGACGGCCTCGGGAACCAAGCCCCATCACACCATCGGCAGCTTTTGGGCCACCCCCATTGCTGCTGTCGCGCCCGCCGCTCACCGCCAGCCCCGCGCTTTCCCCATAGGCTCCACCCAGCACCCCGCGGCTTCCTCCTTGGGAGGTTTTTCAACGCGGGCCGATGTCGATCCCAGCCCGCACCGTCACGCCGCGGCCCGCATCGAAAAACCTTC
>NZ_FTPD01000024.1 GCF_900156895.1 Mesorhizobium prunaredense | reverse complement strand
CCGGAGCCGGAACCGGCGGAGCCGCAAGGCGAGAACATCCCGCTCGACGTCCTCTATGAAGACAATGAATTGATCGTCATCGACAAGCCGCCGGGGCTGGTCGTCCATCCCGGCGCCGGCAACTGGACCGGCACGCTGGTCAACGCGCTGATCCACCATTGCGGCGACAGTCTTTCCGGCATCGGCGGTGTGCGGCGGCCGGGCATCGTCCACCGCCTGGACAAGGAGACCAGCGGCGTCATGGTCGTGGCAAAAACCGACCGCGCCCACAAATCATTGTCGGAGGCCTTTGCCGACCATGGCCTGACCGGCGATCTCAAACGCGCCTATCTGGCGCTGGTCTGGGGCATTCCGATGAGACCGACAGGCACGGTCGACGAGCCGCTTGGCCGCGCCGCCGACCGCGTGCGCCGTGCCGTGGTGCCACAGGGCCGCGACGATGCCCGCCACGCCGTCACCCATTTCACGGTGGTCGAGCGCTTTGGCGAGCAGCAAAAGGAGTTTGCCACGGCGAGCCTGGTCGAATGCCGGCTCGAGACCGGGCGCACCCATCAGATCCGCGTCCACATGGCTCATATCGGCCATCCGGTCGTCGGCGATCGCGATTACGGCCAGGCCTTTCGCACCAAGGCGAACCGGCTGCCCGAGCCGCTGAAAGGCCAGGTGAAGGCCTTTCCGCGACAGGCATTGCATGCCCGCCTCCTTGAATTTCGGCATCCGACTACCCATTTACCGATGTGGTTCGAGGCGCCGCTACCGAGCGACATGGAGGAACTTGTGGACGGCTTCCGCAGACTCTGAACCGGCTTCATCCATTCAAAACCAGATCGGCAAAAACCTGACCCGCGTTGTTCACTTTGGCGTGACACACTGTTTCGTGTTGAACCAAATGCTGTCCTTTCTGGTTTTGTTCCTGTATACATCCGCTGTCGCGAACGAGCCTTTGGCGTTCGTGACATATGCCCGCCGCGTTAGGGGGCACCACTCCGAGAGAGGGGGCGCTATCATGGCCCAGTCACTACCCAGTATCGTTTCCGGTGAAGGCGGCCTCAGCCGCTACCTGGAAGAAATCCGTCGCTTTCCGATGCTTCAGCCGCAGGAAGAGTACATGCTCGCCAAGCGTTACGCTGAGCACGAGGACACCACGGCTGCGCACAAGCTCGTCACCAGCCACCTTCGGCTCGTCGCCAAGATCGCCATGGGCTATCGCGGCTACGGCCTGCCGATCGGCGAAGTGATCTCGGAAGGCAATGTCGGCCTGATGCAGGCCGTCAAGAAATTCGAACCGGAGCGCGGCTTCCGGCTCGCCACCTACGCCATGTGGTGGATCAAGGCCTCGATCCAGGAATACATCCTGCGCTCGTGGAGCCTGGTCAAGATGGGCACCACCGCCAACCAGAAGCGCCTGTTCTTCAACCTGCGCAAGGTGAAGGGCAAGATCCAGGCGCTCGACGACGGCGACTTGAAGCCCGAGCAGATCGCCGAGATCGCCACCCGCCTCAACGTGTCGGAAGCGGAAGTGGTGTCGATGAACCGCCGCCTGTCGGGCGACGCCTCGCTCAACGCGCCGATCCGGGCGAGCGAGGGCGAGTCCGGTGAGTGGCAGGACTGGCTGGTCGATGACCACGAAAGCCAGGAAGAGGCGCTGATCGAGCAGGACGAACTGGAAAACCGGCGCGGCATGCTGTCCGGCGCTCTTGCCGTGCTCAACGAGCGCGAGCGGCGCATCTTCGAGGCGCGCCGCCTGGCCGAGGAGCCGCTGACGCTGGAAGAGCTGTCGGCCGAGTTCGACATCAGCCGCGAGCGCGTGCGCCAGATCGAGGTGCGCGCCTTCGAGAAGGTGCAGGACGCGGTCAAGGCCGCAGCCAAGCGCCAGATGCAGGCGTTGCGCACCATCGAGGCGCAGCCGGCGGCGTAAACCTCCGGCGGAAACAAATAGCGGCGGCGTCAGGTAACTGGCGCCGCCTTTTTTATGGTCCACCGACTGCCGGGAACTGTCCCTTGGGTTGCCGGTTCCGCCGCGCCTTTGCGAACGCCCGATCCGTCGCCATAACGGCTCAATCATCGGTGTGATCAGCCTGGCCGGCTCATAGCGGCATTATAGCAATTTTCCCCAAGCCCTGGGAACCGCAACGCTGCAAATTGTGGCGGCAATGTTCCGGCGCCGACGCGGGCTTCCGTCGCGAAATTTCACGAGGCGGCGCTTGCTGCAAGCGGGCGCGACCATGGGCCGTCGGGGCTGCGCTGGGCAGTTGAGCTCGCCTATTTGGAAACCAAAGGCAGTATGACGATGACGATTTCTCCGTTTCTCACCGCTCTCGGGTCCGTAGGTCCCCCAGCCGACCGAGCGAAAGACATGAACCTGTATGGATGGCTAATTGGAAGCTGGGAAATGGACACGGTCCACTACCGCGATGACGGCACAATCCAGAAATGGGATGGAGAATGCCATTTTGGCTGGGTGCTCGAAGGCCGCGCGATTCAGGACGTCTGGATCAGGCCCAAGCGCCCTGCGCCATCCACGATGTATGGCACGACTTTGCGCATCTTTGATCCTGGGATCGATGGCTGGCACATCATATGGAACGACCCGCTCAACCGAGATCACTCGCGCCAGATCGGGCGGGCCGAGGGTAAGGACATTGTCCAACTCGGCACTGATTCGCGCGGTCTGAAAACTCAATGGCGTTTCACCGAGATCACTGCCAACAGCTTCCATTGGATCGGCGAGGAACGATCTTCCGAGAGCGACCCTTGGCAAATCACGTATGAACATTTAGTCCGCCGAACAAAACCCTGAAGCTAGACTGGCTGGCGTCTGCGCTGCCCCTCATCCGGCTGCCGCCACCTCCTCCCCGTATAGGGACGGGGAGAAGAGGCCCGGCAGGGCGATGAGGGGCGGCGCCGAGATTGCAGAAGTTGGACCCGCGCCCCTCAAAGGCAATCCAGCGGAAATTTCAAATAGCGGCGGCCGTTGGGCTCCGGTTCCGGCAAGCGCCCGCCATTCATGTTGACCTGCAGCGCGTGCAGGATCAGCCTCGGCATCGGCAGCGTCCTGTCGCGCGCCTCGCGCAACGCTACGAAATCGGCCTCCGTCCTACAGGCGGCAACATGGGTGTTCTTGGATTTTTGTTCCGCGACCGTGCTCTCCCACAAGGGCTCGCGCCCCTCCGCCTGGTAGTCATGACCGACGAAAAGGCGTGTCTCGTCCGGCAGCGCGAGGATATTTTGGATCGAGCGCCAGAGTTGCGCGGCACTGCCGCCGGGAAAGTCCGCTCTCGCCGTGCCGCTGTCCGGCATGAACAGCGTATCGTGGATGAAAGCGGCGTCGCCGATCACATAGGTGATCGAGGCCAGCGTGTGTCCCGGCGAAAAAAGCACCTTTGCCGGAATGCCGCCGACCGTAAAGGTCTCGCCGTCGGCAAACAGCCTGTGCCACTGGGATCCGTCGGCAGGAAACCCCGGCCAGTTGTAGATTGCCTTCCACAGTTTCTGGACGTCGACGACCTTCTCGCCGATCGCCGTGGGCGCTCCTGTCTTCGTGCTGAGATAGTGTGCCGCGGAGAAATGGTCGGCATGCGGGTGGGTGTCGAGGATCCATTCGACAACCAGCCGTTGATCTCTAATGAAGTCGAGCAGGGCGTCGGCATTTTTCGTGGCAGTGGCCCCGGACTTCTCGTCGAAATCCAGGACCGGATCGATGATTGCGCATCGTCGCGTCTGCGGGTCGGCAACGACATACTGGATGGACCCGCTCGGCTTGTCGTAAAAGCCTGCCACCTGCAGCTTGGCCGATGATGCGTCCAATCCCGGCTCCCTCAGCTCCCACCCGGCAGGAATGGTTTTCCCTGCCGGGGTAAAAGAAGAGCATGGTCATTCGCCAGCGCCACGCCGTCAAGCACCGCATGCTTCGCCGAGGCAAAAAAGCCGAAAATCCTTCCGTGCCGCCCTGGCCCCTCAGGCGGAGGGCTGCTTGGTCTTCCGGAGATACGGCAGGATCGTCTCGAAGGCGCCGAAACGCTTGACCGCATCCTCGTTGGAAACGGCGGCGGTGATGATGACGTCCTCGCCCTGCTTCCAGTTCGCCGGCGTCGCCACCTGGTGCTTGGCGGTCAGCTGGATGGAATCGATCGCACGCAGGATCTCATCGAAGTTACGGCCGGTCGTCATCGGATAGGTGAGAACCAGCTTGATCTTCTTGTCGGGGCCGATGACATAAACTGAACGCACCGTCGCGTTGTCGGCGGGCGTGCGCCCTTCCGAGGTTTCGCCGGCGCCCGCCGGCAGCATCTCGTAAAGCTTGGCGACCTTGAGGTCCTTGTCGCCGATCAGCGGGTAGTTCACCGATTGGCCGGTCGCCTTCTTGATATCGTCCTGCCATTTGCCATGGCTTTCGACCGGATCGACGGAAATGCCGATGATCTTGACGTTGCGCTTCTTGAACTCACCTTCCAGCCCGGCCATCGTGCCGAGCTCGGTCGTGCAGACCGGCGTGAAATTCTTCGGGTGGCTGAAAAGCACCGCCCAGCCGTCACCGATCCATTCGTGGAAGTTGATCGTCCCTTGCGTGGTTTCGGCCGTGAAATCCGGCGCGGTGTCATTGATACGAAGGCTCATGATGCGTCCCTACCCTGTGATTGCAGCCGGCATTGACCATCCACCGGCCCTGCTTCTGCCTTTCTACCACTGCGGCGTCATCCTTCAAATGCCTGTTGCACCGGCACCGAGGCCGGCGGCGAAAACTTTTCGCCTTTAGTCGTAAACAGCAGCATTCCCGCCCATTGATGCCGTTGCAACAGGGGCGCGATGGCAGTGGAAGTCTAAGCCTTGTTCACCGCCAGCGTCGTCGCCAGATCTTCCATGCGCTGGGCGAGCGCGCCAAGCGCTTGGGTCAGCACGGAATCGTTCTTGTCGGCCTTGGTCAGCGCGTCGTCACGCGTCTTGCGCAGCGTCAGCACTTCGCTTTCCAAGCCCTTGACGCGTTTTTGCAGTTCCGAAAGTTCGTCCATGACCATGATGCCGGCCATTACGGTCAGCCGCTGGTCGCCGATTTCGCCGAATGAGTCTTTCAGATGCGAGACATAGCGGTCGAAGCGCTCGGCAAGGTCGATCAGATGCTCTTCCTGGCCCTCGTCGCAAGCCATGCGATACTGCTTGCCATCGATGGAAACCGTGACTTGTGCCATTGGGCCAGCCCCTATCTATCCAACACGGCGCGGATGGTTTCCATGGCGGTCACCAGCCGACGCGACACTTCCTTGTTGGCGTCTTCCAGCCGTTCGGCGCGCGCTTCGGAATTGTCGAGTTCCTGCGCCAGCCGCGAGCGGTCGGCGTTCATGCGCTGCACCTCCGCCTCGGCTTCCGTATAGTCGCGCTCGTGCTCGAGCTTGGCCGCGACGGCGTTTTCCAGCCCCTCGATGGCCTTACCCAGCCTGGCAATGACTTCCTTGAGTGTCGTTTCCCCGGTCATGGCTTTCGTCCTGCGCCCTGCCCATCACCGAATCATCCACGTTCAGAACGCGTTATGTCTGAAACATTACGCGCCGTGTGAAGCCAACGTCAATAAAGCTCTCGCGACTGTCCCCTGCTAACGCTAATTTAGGCCACCAAAGCCCTTCCGGCGCCATCGCAAGACCGGCAAAAGCGCCGGTTTAATGACCAACAAGATCGGCAAAAGCGCGCCGGTTTGTTGACTAAAAAGCCGCGCCTGCTATGTGTCGCGCACCCCTTTCCAGGGCTCTCCCAAGGCCCGCCCCCCTCACACTGGAGGAAGCATGACCTCGCGCGAACAACATGACCGGATGGCCAATGCGATCCGTTTTCTTTCCATGGACGCCGTCGAGAAGGCCCAGTCCGGGCACCCCGGCCTGCCCATGGGCTGCGCCGACATCGCCACCGTGCTGTTCACGCGTTTCCTGAAATACGATGCGAAGAGCCCGCATTGGCCCGATCGCGACCGCTTCATCCTGTCGGCCGGCCACGGTTCGATGCTGCTCTATTCGCTGCTCTATCTGACCGGCTACGAGGACATCACCCTCGACCAGATCAAGCATTTTCGCCAGGTGGGATCGAGGACGGCGGGCCATCCCGAATATGGCCATGCCGCCGGCATCGAGACGACGACCGGCCCGCTCGGCCAGGGGCTTGCCAATTCGGTCGGCTTCGCGCTCGGCGAGCGCATCATGAATGCCGCCTTCGGCAACGACCTCGTCGACCACTACACCTATGTGCTGGCCGGTGACGGCTGTCTGATGGAGGGCGTTTCCCAGGAAGCCATCGCGCTTGCCGGACATCTCAAGCTGAACAAGCTGATCGTCTTTTGGGACAACAACAACATCTCGATCGACGGCCCGGTTTCACTGGCCGACAACACCGATCAGGTCGCCCGCTTCCAGGCGTCCGGCTGGAACGCCAGCCACATCGACGGCCAGGATCCGGAGGCGATCGCCTATGCCATCGAGGCGGCGCGCCATTCCGACAAACCGACGATGATCGCCTGCAAGACGACGATCGGCTTCGGCGCGCCGACCAAGGCCGGCACCAACAAGGCACACGGTTCGCCGCTCGGCGCCGAGGAAATCGCCGGCGCCAGAAAATTCTTCGGTTGGGATTATCCGCCTTTCGAACTTCCTGCCGATATCCTCGATGCCTGGCGCGACGCCGGCAAGACCGGCGTCAAGGCACGCACCGACTGGGAAGGCCGCCTTGCCGGGGCCGACGCCCAATTGCGCAGCGAATTCGAGCGCCGCATCAGTGGCACGCTGCCGGCGAATTTCGACGCCGTCATCACCGACTACAAGAAGAAGCTCAGCACGGACAAACCGAAGGTCGCCACCCGCAAATCGTCGGAAATGGCGCTCGAGATCATCAACGGCGCCGTGCCGGAAACCATCGGCGGCTCAGCCGACCTGACCGGCTCCAACAACACCAAGACCAGCCAGACCAAGAACATCACGGCAGACGATTACGGCCAGCGCTACGTTCACTACGGCATCCGCGAGCACGGCATGGCCGCCGCGCTCAACGGACTGACGCTGCATGGCGGCCTCATCGCCTATGGCGGCACGTTCATGTGCTTTTCCGACTATGCCCGTCCGTCGATGCGGCTCGCCTCGTTGATGGGCATCCGCTCGATCTTCGTCATGACCCACGATTCCATCGGTCTCGGCGAAGACGGCCCGACCCATCAACCGGTCGAGCATCTGGCCGCACTGCGCGCCATTCCGAACCACAATGTCTTCCGCCCGGCCGACGCGGTCGAGACCGCCGAATGCTGGCAGTTGGCCATCGAACAGGAAAAGACGCCTTCGACGCTGGCGCTGACCCGGCAGAACCTGGCGGCGGTACGCAACGACTTCGTTGCGGAAAACCTTTGTCGCCAGGGCGCCTATGAGTTGGCCGCCGCCAGTGGCGATGCGGCGGTGACGATCTTCGCTTCGGGCTCCGAGGTCGAGATTGCGCTGGCGGCGCGCGAGGCGCTGGAGAAGCACGGCCATCCGACCCGCGTCGTCTCTGTGCCCTGCTTCGAATTGTTCGACAAGCAAAGTGCTGATTACCGCAACAAGACGATCGGCAACGCGCCGATCAAGATCGCCATCGAAGCCGGCATCCGCCAGGGCTGGGATCATTTCATCGGCACCGACGGCATCTTCATCGGCATGACCGGCTTCGGTGCCTCTGGCACGATCGAACAACTCTATCCGCATTTCGGCATCACCGCCGAAGCGACGGTGAAGGCGGCGGAAGCCCGCCTGCACGGCGAGTAAATGCGCTGGTATCCGGCGAAGCCGCACATGGCGGTTTCGCCGGCAGCCGCGACCTAATGGACTTAAATCCAACCCATCGACGGCTGGATTCTTTGCCAGCCCGCCGTTATGAAGCTGCGGACTTGATCTTCGGCCTCCAACTCCCAGGGAGAGAAAAATGACCGTCAGAGTTGCCATCAACGGATTCGGCCGCATCGGCCGCAACATCCTGCGCGCCATCCACGAATCCGGCCGCAAGGACATCGATGTCGTCGCCGTCAACGACCTCGGCCCGGTCGAGACCAATGCGCATCTGCTGCGCTACGACAGCGTGCATGGCCGCTTCCCGCATGAAGTGACGGTCGACGGTGACCAGATCACCGTCGGCAGCGAAAAATTCAAGGTCACCGCCATCAAGGACCCGACGCAGCTGCCGTGGAAGGATCTCGGCATCGATATCGCGCTCGAATGCACCGGCATCTTCACCGCCCGCGACAAGGCCGCCGCGCACCTGACCGCCGGCGCCAAGCGCGTCCTCGTCTCGGCGCCTGCCGAGGGCGCCGATCTCACCGTCGTCTATGGCATCAATCATGACAAACTGACCAAGGACCACATCGTCATCTCGAACGCCTCCTGCACCACCAACTGCCTGGCGCCGCTGGCAGCCGTGCTGCATGAGGCCGTCGGCATCGAGAAGGGCATGATGACGACGATCCACTCCTACACCGGCGACCAGCCGACATTGGACACCATGCACAAGGATCTCTACCGCGCCCGCGCCGCGGCGCTGTCGCAGATCCCGACCTCGACCGGTGCGGCCAAGGCGATCGGCCTGGTGCTGCCCGACCTCAAGGGCAAGCTCGACGGCATCTCCATTCGCGTGCCGACCCCGAACGTCTCGGTCGTCGATTTCAAGTTCATCGCCAAGCGTGCGACCACGGTGCAGGAAATCAACGAAGCGGTGATCGCCGCCTCCAACGGCAAGCTGAAGGGCGTTCTCGCCGTCACCCGTCATCCGAACGTGTCGATCGACTTCAACCACGATCCGCACTCCTCGATCATGGCGCTCGACCAGACCAAGGTCATGGACGGCAATTTCGTTTCGGTGCTGTCCTGGTACGACAATGAATGGGGTTTTTCCAACCGCATGGCCGACACCGCAGTCGCCTTCGGCAAGACCATCGTCTGACCGCAAGAACGATCTTCTTGCGCTTGAATCGCCCGGCCTGTCCGGGCGTTTTCATGAGGGCGCCCAGCGCCCTTTTGGATGCGCAAACGACGCTCCAAGGGTTTGTTTGGCAAGACCCGCGCCTCGAGCGCCAAAACACTCGAAAATCAGCGGCATAGGGCAAAAAACCACCCTCACGCCTTGCACCGGTCATGTCTTCGCCTCACTCTGCCGTAAAGCGAGAGGAACACGAATTCGAGGGCAATTGGCGGATGGAGCATGCGATCTATCTCGTGACGCTGGTCGGCGCCGCACTCGTCGTCGCCGCCGCGTTTTCGAGCCTGATCGCCTTCCGCTTCGGCGCCCCTCTCTTGCTGCTGTTCCTCTGCATTGGCCTGGCCACCGGAACCGACGGCCTCGGCATCCAGTTCGACAATGCGCGGCTGGCTTATTTTGCCGGCTCACTGGCGCTGGCGGTCATCCTGTTCGATTCCGGTTTCGGCACGCCACTCAACGCGTTGCGCCAGGCGGCCGGACCGGCGCTGTCGCTGGCGACCGTCGGCGTCCTTCTGACCACCGGCCTGTTCGGCGCCGTCGCCCATTATCTGCTCGATCTCAGCTGGCTGGAATCCTTCCTGCTCGGGGCCGCTGTCGCCTCGACCGACGCGGCAGCGGTGTTCTTCCTGTTGCGCGCCGGCGAGATCAATTTGCGCGAACGCGTGCGTTCGACGCTCGAGGTGGAATCCGGCACCAATGACCCGATCGCCATCTTCCTGACCATAAGCCTGGTCGAGATCATCGCCGCCAACGCCAGCCCCGAGGCCAGGGTGCTGGTTACCGACCTCGCCCTCGGCTTCCTTCTCAACATGGGGCTTGGCGCCATCGTCGGCATTTTCGGCGGCCTCGCCATCGTTCGCCTCGTCGACCGGCTCAATCTCGACCACGGGCTGCTGCCGATCTTCGTGCTGACGCTGTCGCTGATGGTGTTCGCCGCCGCCGGCGCCATTGGCGGCTCCGGCTTTCTGGCGGTCTATCTCGCCGGCCTCGTTGCCGGCAATTCCGACATCCGCGCCGTCACCATCCTCAAGCGCTTCCAGGACGGCATGTCGTGGCTGGCGCAGATCATCATGTTCTTGATCCTCGGCCTGTTCGCGACGCCCTCGCAATTTCCGGCGATCCTGCTGCCGGCGGTGCTGCTGGGCCTGTTCCTGATATTCGTGGCGCGGCCGATCGCCGTCTGGCTTTGCCTGATGCCGTTTCCTCTGCCGCGCCCGGAAGTCGCCTTCGTCTCATGGGTGGGTCTGCGTGGCGCCGTGTCGATCCTGCTCGCCATCACGCCGCTGCTTGGCGGTCTTGAGAATGGCCGCCTCATCTTCAACACCGCCTTCATCGTGGTGTTGGTGTCGCTGGTCATCCAGGGATGGACCGTCGGACCGCTGGCGCGCCGCCTCGGCCTGATCGTGCCCGCCCGCCTGGGTCCGTTGGACAAGGTCGAGCTCGAATTGCCTGGCTCCGCCCATCACGAGCTGCTCGCCTACCGCGTAGCACCAGGCAGCCCGGTGGCGCGCGGCGAGCGCATCCCGCGCTGGGCGCGGCCGTCGCTGGTGCTGCGCGACGGGCGCTCGATGCGCTTCCAGGACATGGGCAGGCTCGCCGCCGGCGACCATGTCTACATCTTCGTGCCGGATCGCTATCCGGCCCTGCTCGACAAGCTGTTCGCCAGCCGCGCCGTGGTCGATCCCGAGGATGCCGACTTCTTCGGCGCCTTCGCCGTCGATCCGGCGCGCTCCGCCGCGGAACTGGAAGCGGCTTACGCGCCGGGCCTGACCGAGGAGGAACGCAAGCTGACCGTCGGCGACCTGGTGACGGCGCGGCTCGGCGGCCATGCCGAATATGCCGACCGCGTGCTGATTGGTCCGATCGAGCTGATCGTCCGCGACGTCGACGACAAGGGCAAGATCACCGGTCTCGGTCTTTCCCTCGAGCCGACCGCGCCGGTGGCACGGGTGCCGGTGTTCCTGAGTGCCGGCGAGATCGCCGACCGCATCGTTGGCTTTGTGCGCAATTGGCGCAAGCGGACCAAAAAGCAGGGTGCCGAGGCGCCGGCGGACGCGGAACCGGCTCCACAGCCAGTGGTGGGAAAAGCAACCGGCGAGGGCTGACTGCCTGCGACCCGAGGCGTGGATCATATTTTCCGTGAACTCCCATGCAGGTCTTGCATCGTCGTTGATGCGGGGTAAGGTCGCCGCGATTTTTCGCGAAAGGGAACAGCATGGCCGGCTTCAAGACACTGGACGACATCGGCAATATCGACGGCAAACGTGTGCTGGTGCGCGTCGACCTCAACGTTCCCGTCGCCGACGGCAAGGTCACCGATGCCACCCGCATCGAGCGCATCGCGCCGACCATCGCCGAGCTTTCCGGCAAGGGCGCCAAGGTCATCCTGCTTGCCCATTTCGGCCGGCCCAAGGATGGACCTTCGCCCGAATTCTCGCTTGAGCCGATCGCCAAGGCGGCCGCGGAGGTGCTTGGCCGCCCTGTCGGCTTCGCGGCGGATTGCATCGGCGACAAGGCCTCGAGCGCCGTCGCCGCCATGAACAACGGCGACGTGCTGCTGCTCGAAAACACACGCTTCTACAAGGCCGAGGAGAAGAACGACCCGGCCTTCACCGAAAAGCTGGCCGCCAATGGCGACATCTTCGTCAACGACGCCTTTTCCGCCGCCCACCGCGCCCATTCGTCGACGGAAGGGCTTGCGCAGCTGCTGCCGGCCTTCGCCGGCCGTACCATGCAAGCCGAGCTCGACGCGCTGGAAAAGGGCCTCGGCAACCCCGTCCGCCCTGTCGTCGCCATCGTCGGCGGCGCCAAGGTCTCGAGCAAGATCGACCTCCTGATGAATCTGGTGAAGAAGGTCGACGCGCTGGTCATCGGCGGCGGCATGGCCAACACCTTCCTCGCCGCGCGCGGCACCGCCGTCGGGAAATCGCTGTGCGAGCATGATCTCGCCAACACCGCCAAGCAGATCATGATCGAGGCGGCCGAAGCCGGCTGCGCCGTCATCCTGCCGGTCGACGGTGTCGTCGCCAGGGAATTCAAGGCGGGCGCCGCCAGCGAAACCGTCGCCATAGCGGAGGTGCCGGCCGACGCCATGATCCTCGATGTCGGCGAAAAGACCGTGAAGGCCGTTGCCGACTGGATCGACCGCGCCGCGACGCTGGTCTGGAACGGCCCGCTCGGCGCCTTCGAGATCGAGCCGTTCGACCGGGCGACAGTGGCGGCGGCCAGGCACGCCGCGGCCCGCACCAAGGCCGGCAAATTGATCTCGGTGGCAGGTGGCGGCGACACGGTGGCCGCCCTCAACCATGCCGGCGTCGCCGACGACTTCACCTATGTCTCGACCGCCGGCGGCGCCTTCCTGGAATGGATGGAGGGCAAGCCGCTGCCCGGTGTCGACGTGCTGAAGCACTGAGGCCCTGGGCAACAGGCGAACGAGCGCGTTTGCGCGTTTCAATCGATTCGAGCTTTCCGCTCGGACTGGTTCGACTTGAACCTGCTTTGCTCTAGTGGTCTGCTAGCCCGGATATTTCACACTGTTGGAACAACCGGTTCAGGAGGATGCACAATGAGCGAACGTCTCGAGGACATTGCCGCTGCGATGGTGGCCAACGGCAAGGGTCTTTTGGCCGCCGACGAGAGTTCCGGCACCATCAAGAAGCGCTTCGACGTGATCGGCGTCGAATCGACCGCCGACAGCCGCCGCGACTATCGCGAGATGATGTTCCGCGCCAAGGAGGCGATGAGCAGATACATCTCCGGCGTGATCCTCTATGACGAGACCATTCGCCAGAAAGCCGCCGACGGCACGCCGCTGGTCGACATCATCAAGACGACGGGCGCCATTCCAGGCATCAAGGTCGATGCCGGCGCCAAGCCTCTGGCCGGGTACCCCGGCGACACCATCACCGAAGGCCTCGACGGCCTGCGCGAGCGGCTCGCCGACTATTACAAGCTCGGCGCCCGTTTCGCCAAATGGCGTGCGGTGATCGACATCGACGTCGCCAGGGGCGTGCCTTCCGCCACGTCGATCGGCTCGAACGCCCATGCGCTGGCCCGCTATGCGGCGCTCTGCCAGGAGGCCGGCATCGTGCCGATCGTCGAGCCGGAGGTGCTGATGGACGGCGCCCACGACATCGGCACCTGCTACGAGATCAGCAAGGCAACGCTGACGAAACTCTACACCGAGCTCTACGCCGCCCGCGTCGTCCTCGAAGGCACCATCCTGAAGCCGAACATGGTTCTCGCCGGCAAGAAGTCCGGCAACACCAGCAGCCCCGAAGAAGTCGCCGAAAAAACCATAAAACTGTTCCGCGAAACGGTGCCGGCAGCGATTGGCGGCATCGCCTTTCTCTCCGGCGGACAATCGGACGAGGAGGCGACCGCCAACCTCAACGCCATCAACGCCATCGGCCCGCATCCATGGAAGCTGACCTTCTCCTATGGCCGCGCCTTGCAGGCGGCGCCGCAGAAGGCCTGGGGCGGCAAGGCGGCCAACGTCGCCGCTGCCCAGGCAGCCTTCGCCCACCGCGCCCACATGAACCACCTGGCAGCGCTTGGCAAATGGCAGCCGGAACTGGAACAGGCCGCCTGACCGGTTTTTCTATCTTTGTCCGAACCCGGGCCATGTGCCCGGGTTCCCTCTTCACCAAAATGCCAAAAAAAGCGACGCCGGTGTCGGCTTGCGTTGAGCCCGAACGTCCTTGGGGCAAACGAGGAGCAGGCTGATGCCAAACAACAAGATCGTTTCACAGCAAGACTGGTTCCAGGCGCACAAGGCGCATCTGGCCCGTGAAAAGGAATTGACGCGTTTTCGCGACCGCATCGCTGCCGAACGGCGGGAATTGCCTTGGCTGAAGATGCGGAAGGACTATGTCTTTGAGACCGAACAGGGCCCGCAGAAACTGGCCGACCTGTTCGGAGGCGCGAGCCAGCTGATCGTCTACCACTTCATGTTCGGGCCTGGCGCCGACTACCGTTGCGAAGGCTGTTCCTTCCTTGCCGATCACATCGACGGCGCCAACCAGCACCTCAAGCACCATGATGTGTCGCTGGTCGTGATCTCGCGGGCGCCGCTGGCCGAATTTCTGCCCTACAAACAGCGCATGGGCTGGAACTTCGACTGGGTGTCGTCCTACGCCTCGGACTTCAACTTCGACATGCAGGTTTCCTTCACCGACAAGCAGATCGCATCCGGCGACACGACCTACAATTTCGAGCAGCGCGCGTTGAAATCGAAGGACCTTCCCGGCATCAGCGTGTTCTACAGGGATGAGAACGGCGACATCTTCCTGACCTTCATGTCGCGCTCCAGGGGCGGCGATCCGCTGATCGGCGCCTATCACTATCTCGACCTGACGCCGAAGGGCCGCAACGAGACCGGTCCCTACCACAGCCTGATGGACTGGGTGCGGCTGCACGATGAATATGCGGGCAGGCACGAAATGCAAGACGCCTGCTGCCATTGACGACGGACCGTCGACGCAAGGTCTTTCGTCTTTGGCCCGATCTGCGCTAAGTGCTGCTCGACGGACTTGCCGCTTTAACGGTTTGCGATGCAGCGCTTTCTTGCCCTCCTCACCTGGCTCGCCTTTCCGGTCTATGTCTGGCAGGGGCTCGGCGTGCGCCGCCGCACCAGCCGCATGCTGCCGGCGCAAGGTCCGGTCATGCACGAGATTTCGGGCCAGGCGCCGGCGATCTCGCTGCTGATGCTTGGCGATTCTTCCGCCGCATCGGTCGGCATCGGCAATTCCGAATACGGGCTGGCCGCGCAACTGGCCGAGCTGATCTCGAAACGCACCGGCCGCGCGGTGCGCTGGCGGGCAGCCGGCTTCAACTCGGCGACCTCAGGCCAGATCCGCGATCATGTGCTGCCCAATCTGTCGGCCGATCCGTGGACGCATATCGTGCTCGCCATCGGCACCAACGACACCAAGAACTTTCACTCGGTGCCACGCTTCAAGAGCGATTTTGGCGGCCTGCTCTACGCGCTGCGCGCCAAATGGCCGGAGGCGCGCGTCGTGTGGTCGCCGGTGCTGGAATTCACCCGCGCACCGGCAATGCCGCCGCTGCTCGGAAAGATCCTTGAAATCCGCGCCGCCGAGATGAACCGGATGGGCGAGCGCCTTTGCCTCGAACGCGGCGCTGTGCCGGCGCCGCGCCTGCCGATCACCAATGCCGAAGCCGGTTTTGCCTCCGACGGATTTCATGCCTCGGAAGCCGGCTACCGGGCCTGGGCGGAACATCTGGTCGATTTGGTGCTGGCCAACGAACCACGCCTCGCGTAGCGGGCCGCCAGCCCTAATGCATGTCGCGCAAAAGTGTGCAGCGGTCTTGCGATAACGACATGCATAAACAACAACCTAAAGCGCGTCGCGTGAGGTCGGTCGAACGCGACGCGCTTTAGGTCCAATGGCCCAGCGCCGCTGTTATCGAAATTGCCGCCATCGCCAGCACCGCCAGCTTCCAAAAATCGCTGCGCCGCTTCAGCCCCGGCCAGCCGAGCGGCTTGATCAGCTGGATGACCATCATGGCAATGATAACGAGCGCGAGGAGTTTCGACATGCCGCTTTTGACTAGCGCATCGGCCCGCAAATCGAAATCGATTTTCGGAAAGCACGATGCGTAGAGTCAATGCTGCTGGAGCATCCTTTGCGCCTCCAAGGGGCACGCGGCGCTCCAGCATCACGGTCGGCTGTCAAAGTGCTCCTTTCGCTGGCTCACGGGAGCACTATGCCAGCGGTTTGAGGCCGGCCTCGATCGCAGCCCGTTTCGGTTCGAGGAACGGTGGCAAGGCCAGCCTTTCGCCCAGCGTTTCCAGCGGCTCGTCGGCCGTGAACCCTGGGCCGTCGGTGGCAATCTCGAACAATATGCCGTTCGGCTCACGGAAGTAGAGCGAGCGGAAGTAGTATCGCTCGACCTCACCGCTTGACGGCAGGCGGAACTCGGCCAGCCGCGCCGTCCATTGATGCAAGATCTCCTGGTCCGGCGCCCTGAATGCCACGTGGTGGACCGCACCGGCGCCCTGCCGTGCCGGCGCAAGGCCCGGCTGCACGGCGACATGAAGCTCCGCCGCCGGGCCGCCTTCTCCCATCTCGAAGACGTGAACCTGGCCCTGACCATCCGGCGAGGCATAGTCCCGCGCCTTGCGCATGTTCATCACCCTGGTCAGCACGGTTTCAGTGTTGGTGATGTCGGGAACGCTGATGACGATAGGCCCGAGCCCGCGTATCTGGTGCTCGATTGGGACCGGGCTTTGCACCCAGGGGTGACTGTCGCCCTTGCCGCCATCGCTGACGAGACGCAGGCGCTGGCCTTCCGGGTCTTCGAAGTCCAGCGACGGGTAGCCGCCGATATCGCCGATCTCTCCCGTCGCGACGGTCTCGCCGGACAGGTACTGCTTCCACCAGGCAAGGCTTTCAGGGCTGGCGACCCTCAGGCTGGTCCGCACGATGCTGTTGGTGCCGCGCCGCTCGCGTCCGACCGGCCAATCGAAGAAGGTAAGATCGGTGCCAGGCGTCGCCACGGCGTCGGCATAGAAAAGGTGATAGGCCGACGTGTCGTCCTGATTGACCGTCTTCTTGACCAGTCGCAGGCCCAGGGTCCTGGTGTAGAAACGAAGGTTTCCGGGTGCATTGGCCGTGATTGCGGTCAGATGGTGAATTCCTGTCAGTTGCAGGCTCATTGTCATCTCCCTGATCTCTGGAAAATTCTCTCCTTCAATACCAGAACCCCGGCCCTATCGCTGCTGCGGATTCCGACGCTCCGTCGTTGGCAAATGAAAGACTTGATCCCGGCGACGAGAAAGCCTGCTTCTCTCGGGCAGACGGAGCGGAACCGGCAAAACCTGGCACGCTCACCAAAAACCGCTCAGCCTCCTGACAGACTGCTGTCAGGAGGGGTGTGAGATAGTGTCTCCATCGAAAGAGAGGAGACCAGCTATGAACGGTTTTACCATTCTGCGTAGCGTGCAGCACTATGTCGGCAAGATCCGGACGATGCGCAACGAGATCCGCACCCGGCGTTTCATGAACGAGTTGCCGCAGAGCATCCGCAAGGACATCGGTTGGCCGGATAATTATGAAGGCCGCCACGGCCGCGGCCATTGAGGCGATTTTTTCGCAGCAGCAGTTGGATGCGGACGCCAAGGCGCCCAGATAAATAGGTCCGGCGGACCGAAAGACGGAGCAGGAAATGTCCGAACAGAAAACCATCGGCGTTCTTTTTATCGATCGCTTCGCCGACTGGGAATATGGGCTGCTGGCGGCTTCGGCGGTCGAATGGTTCGGTGCACGCGCGGTGTCGCTGACCCCGAACGGCAAGCCGGTGACCTCGGCCAGCGGATTTGTGCTGACGCCCGACCGCTCCACCGCGGTTGATGAAAACACCGATCTCGACGCCGTCGCGGTCATCGGCTCCGACCAGTGGGTCGATGCTCCGCCTGACATCTCCGCACTGCTGACAGCGATTGCGGCGCGCGGCGGCGTGGTCGGCGGCATCTGCGCCGGCACGCTGGCACTGGCGCGTGCCGGCCTGTTCGACAATGCCAAACACACCAGCAATGGTCGTGACTGGATCAACGAAAAGGAACCGGGCTATCCGGGCGCTCAGAACTATCAGGACGTGCCCTATGCCGTCGCCGACGGTCGCATCGTGTCCGCGCCGGGTTCGGCTCCCGGCACGTTCGCTCTTGCCTATTTGAAGACGCTCTATCCCCAGAGAAGCAGCGATCTCGCTGAGATGCGCACGCTGTTCGCCAAGGAGTATTCTGAAGGGGAATATGCTGAAGCCTCCTGACAGTATGGTGTCAGGAGCAGCGTGCAATAGTGCGATAGTATCAGGAGACAGACATGGCCTTCATCCCTGCAAAAGCTTCGGGCTCTTCGTCTAGGTGACGCATGGTAAGGAGCTGGAACGACAGACTGAACACGCCGGGCATCAACGGTATCAAGCCGACGCCGCGGACTGTTGGCGACGTCATCGAGGGCCAGCCGATGCTGGTGCCGACGGCACGGCAGGTCGATGATTTCATCCGCTCCATTCCAGAGGGCGTGGCCATGGATGTCCGCGCGTTGCGCACCGCGCTCGCCATTGAGCACGGCGCCGAAGTGACATGTCCGGTCACCATCGGCTATCATCTGCGCACTGTCGCCGAGGCCGCCAACGAGGATCTGGAACGCGGCATGACGCTGAGCGACATCGCGCCGTTCTGGCGGGTGCTGGATGCAAAGACGCCTACAACAGGGAAGTTGTCCTTCGGCGCGGCATTCGTCGCCGCGCAGCGCAAGCGCGAAGGGCTGAAATCATAATGCATGTCGCCCAAAAGTGGGACCGGTTTTGGGACAACGACATGCATAAAAATAATGTAAAGGGAACGTACGATGCGCCGCGCCGACAGGCTCTTCCAGATCGTGCAGCATCTGCGCGGTGGCCGTCTGGTCACCGCCCAGAAGCTGGGCACGTGGCTCGAGGTTTCCGAGCGAACCATTTACCGCGACATCGCCGACCTGCAGTCGACCGGCGTGCCGATCGACGGCGAGGCCGGCGTCGGCTACATGATGAGGGAGGGTTTCGACCTTCCGCCGCTGATGTTCACGCGTGACGAGATCGTCGCGCTGGTCGCCGGTGCCCGCATGGTGCGCGCGTTTGGCGGCGCTGCCATGGCGCGGGCCGCCGACGAGGCGCTGGTCAAGATCGGCGCCGTGCTGCCCGACGCCGAAAAGGACCGCATCGCGCGCACCGAGATTCACACGCCGATGTGGGTGGTGAGCGATGCCGCCCGCGAAGCAATCGACCTGATCGAGCGCGCGGTGGAAAAACGCCAGGTGCTAACCATCGACTACTCCGACGAAGCAGGCCGCAGCACCGTGCGCGACATCAGGCCATTGGGCCTGTGGTTCTGGGGCAAGGTGTGGACGCTGGTCGCCTGGTGCGAGATGCGCGACGACTTTCGCGCTTTCCGCATCGACCGCATCGCTTCGGTGGTCATAGCCGGCCGCGTCTTCAAGCCGGAGCGCGGCAAGCAGCTCGCCGATTTTTACCGTGCGGTGGAGCGCAGCGAGGACTACGGCATGGCGCCGGACCGGGCCGCGCGAACTTAGGCGCTCTTACCTTCTCCCCTTGTGGGGCCCGAAGGGCGGGCGAGGCCCGTGACTCGCCCCGGGCGGTGGAGGCGCGCAGCGCCAAGACGGAAGAGGGGTGTTGGACGGAGTGCGTCGGCACCCCTCATCCGGCCGCTTCGCGGCCACCTTCTCCCACAAGGGGAGAAGGAACAGCGCCGCTTCTTACGCCTCGTCGTCCTTATCCTCGTCCTTCGACTTCAGCGCCGAGAGCTTGGCGAAGACGGCGTTGGCGTCGAGTTCCGCATCCTCGTCCTTTGGCTTCTCCGGCGCCGGCACGAGGCGCTCGGTCAATGCCGCCGGCAGCAGCGTGTCGCCGGCAGGCTGCGCCTGCTCGCGGCCACGCGAGGCGCGGTTGACTTCCATGTCGAGGTCGATCTGCGAGGCGAGCCCCAGCGTCACCGGATCCATCGGCTGCAGATTGGCTGAGTTCCAGTGCTTCCTGTCGCGGATCTGGTCGATCGTCGACTTGGTGGTGCCGACGAGGCGCGCGATCTGCGCGTCCTTCAACTCGGGATGGTTGCGCACCAGCCACAGGATGGCGTTGGGCCGGTCCTGGCGCTTCGACAGCGGCGTGTAGCGCGGCCCCTTGCGCTTGGATTCCGGCACCCGCACCTTGGGGTCGGACAGCTTCAGCCGATGGTTCGGATCCTTCTCGGCGCGTGCGATCTCGTCGCGGCTCAGCTGGCCGGTCATGATCGGGTCCATACCTTTGATGCCTTGCGCCGATTCGCCGTCGGCGATCGCCTTGACCTCGAGCGGATGCAGCCCGCAGAACTGCGCGATCTGCTCGAACGACAGCGCGGTGTTGTCGACCAGCCAGACGGCGGTCGCCTTGGGCATCAGCAGCGTATTGGCCATTGCAAATATCCTTCTCGTTCGCCCGCGTTCCCGCGCGGGCGGTGGTTTTAGAGCCACCAAAATGGGAAAATCGCGATTTATATAGCCGCTCCGTTGCCGTTCCGCAACGTTTTTGGAAGGACACGTTTTTGGAAGGTTCCGTCGCCGACTCGTCAACTATGCAACTTGCGCGAGAGCCTTGGTGCGTTTAGCCTCGTGACATCAGCAGGATCAAGGGCGCCCCATGGCTGACGTCACCACCGAAGCGGTATCCGCTGTTGTCGGCCAGATCTACGAAGCTGCCTATGATCAGGAACGATGGCCCGACGCGGTGACCGGTCTGCGCGACCTGTTCGGCGGCTCGCGCTCCTGCATTGTGCGCCTCAGTGCGGAAACGTTCGATGCGGTTGCATCCGACCTGGACCCGGAATTCACTTCGCAAAGGGGCATCGAGGCTCTTCTGCGCGATCCCTTGGCTGCGGCGGCAGCCGCCATACCTGTCGGCGCGGTCACTCACTGGCCAATGGGCCTCGACGTGGCGGCGTTCCGCCGCCGCGAACTCTGGCAGGACTGGCTGAGGCCGCGCGACATGTATCACGGACTCGCCTGCAAGCTGCTCTCGTCCAGCAGCGCAAACTGGCTGCTTAGTATAGATCGCGGTTCAAGGCAGGGGGCATTCGATAACGCCGATATCGACCTTTTGCAAAAGATCGTGCCGCATATGCTGCGCGCCGGGCAGATCGGTCGACAGCTGGAGAACACCTCGGCGCTGGCATCGGCCTTCTCGCACCTGCCCTTCGGCGTGTTTCTGGTAAACGGACATCAGCATATCGCGCAGATGAACGAAGCCGCCGAGGCAATGCTGGCGCGATCCGACACCCCGATGAAGCTGAATGGCGGCGCAATCGTCGCCTCCAATCCCAAGGACACACAGGCGCTTCAGCGGCTGGTCGAGGACGCCTGTTGTTTGCGGGACGGCACGATGCCCGGAACCGGAGGAACATTGATGGTGCCGTCGGATCACAAGCGCTCTGACCTGACCCGACTGGTGCTGTCGGTCGCTCCATTCGTCGATGCCCGCGCCTATGGACTGGCGTCGGAACGTTGCGCGGTGATCATGGTCACCGAGGTCGCCCGACGCATTCCCGATGGCTTCGAACAGCATGTGCGCAGCCTGTTCGACTTGACGTCGGCCGAAGCCCGGCTCGCAGCCGGTTTGGCATCCGGGAGGACTCTGAAAGAAGCAGCGGCGAGCTCGAGCATAACCGTGAAGACCTGCCGCACTTATCTGGAACGGATTTTTTCCAAGACCAGCACCCGTCAGCAGAGCGAATTGGTCGCGCTGCTCAAGAGCACGGAACCGCTGAGCGGCCGCGGCCGCTAGTCCGGCAACAAAACGTCCTGATGCCGGCATTTGCCGACTGTTAGAGAGGACGCGTTTCATCCACATTTTGCTTCGGTAGCGGCGACCTGCTTTGGGAGAGCAAGCCGCCGCCGATGTGGGCTAATCGATGTTGGAAACCGGGCACGCTGTCGCGGCGGGGTTGTTTCCGTTTGCCATTTCCTATGCGCTGTTGGCAATGCTGCCGGGCGCCAATTTTGCTGTCGTCGCGCTGGCCGGGCTAACCGCTTCGCGTACCACAGCGCTTTCGGCAGCCGCCGGCATCGCCTTGGGCGCGAGTTCGCTGGCGATGGTCGTCGCGACGGGCGCCGCAGCCTACGCTGAAACTGGAGTCAACCGCAGATTGCGGCCGAGTTGTATTCGGTTCTGGATAGTGGCCATCATAGCAGCCGCCGCTGTAGTCTCGGACGTCAAATGACAAAACCCGCCGGACTGGGTCCAGCGGGCTCGGAACCGGCGACGGGAAACCCGCCTGCCTCGGCTCTTGCTTAGCGGATCAAAGCGTCTTGCGGGCGATCCTCTCGATGTCACCACGGTTGATGCCGAGGTCGTTGAGCTCGCGGGCGTTCAGGCGGTTCAGTTCGCGCACGGTTTCATTGTACATGCGCCAGTTACGGAAAGCACGGATCGGGTTCATGGTAGCCCTCCATCGTTTCGATGCCGCTCAAATAGGCACCGTTGATGAAAAGTTGAACAGACGCTTTTGCATGGCGGCAATGCGTTTGTTGCATTGCGCAATTAAGGTTTTGTTCAGCTTGCTTACCGACCGTCAGCCGACATCGAGCACGATCTTGCCGATGTGGTCGCCGTCCTCCATCCGCTCATGCGCCCGCCACGCTTCCTTGAGCGGAAAGATCATGTCCATGACCGGTGCTACCTTGCGGGTGCCGAGCAGCGGCCACACCTGCGCCTCCAATGCCGCGGCGATCGCCGCCTTGAATTCGACGCTGCGCGGCCGCAGCGTCGAGCCGGTGTGGCTGAGCCGCTTGACCATGATCTTCGAGAAATCGGCGCTCGCCACAGCCCCGCCCTGCGTGGCGATCTGGACGATGCGGCCTTCCACCGCCGCAGCCTCGTAGTTTCGCGCCACATAGTCGCCGCCGACCATGTCGAGGATGACGTTGGCGCCGCGGCCGTCGGTCGCGTCCTTGACCGCCGCGACGAAATCCTCCTCGCGGTAATTGATCGCCCGGTCGGCGCCGAGCTTCAGACAGGCGTCGCACTTCTCCTGGCTGCCGGCGGTGGTAACGACATAGGCGCCGAAGGCCGAGGCGAGCTGGATCGCCGTGGTGCCGATCCCGGATGAGCCGCCATGCACGAGCAGCGTCTCGCCGCTCTTCAAGGCCCCGCGCTCGAAGACATTATGCCAGACGGTGAAGTAGTTTTCCGGTACCGCCGCCGCCTCGGTGTGGGTGAAGCCGGCGGGCAGCGGCAGCACGCTGCCGGCATGGACCTTGACGTATTCGGCATAGCCGCCGCCGGGCGTCAGCGCGCAGACCCGGTCGCCGACGCGCCAGCGCGATATCTCGTCGCCAAGAGCGGCGACTTCGCCGGACACTTCGAGGCCCGGCAGGTCCGACGCACCGGGCGGCGGTGGATAGGCGCCCTTGCGTTGCTGCACATCCGGCCGGTTGATACCGGCGGCGCGCACCCGGATCAGGATTTCGCCGGGACCGGGCACGGGCACGTCGCGCGTTTCCGGTTTCAGCACCCGTGGTCCGCCGGGTTCCGAGATCGCGATGGCCGTCATCTTCGCCGGAATCTTGTCCTGTCCGCTCGCCATGAATTTTTCCCGTCTCGCTTCACCAGTTTCTTGCCAGCTGCCGGTTTTGTTGCCGACTGCCGGTTTTCTTGCCGACTGTTTGCATCCATGCCCCTGTCCTATGTATGCTGATTGCCAAATCAGGCAAATGGCCCCTGCAGCGCCGGGCGTGCGATTGGACGCGCGAAGGACGCTGTAGCCGTTTAATTTTTGCGCATCAGCGAGGAGCGACGATGGCGATCTTCGACGACGAACCCAAAAAGAAAGCCCGCCCGCATGAGATCGGGCAGGATCTGTCGCTGCTTTCCGTCGATGAACTGTCCGAGCGGATCGGCATCTTGCGCGACGAGATCGCCCGGCTCGAAGCCGAGCTCAAGACCAAGAGCACCACCAAATCAGCGGCCGAGGCGCTGTTTCGCCGCGGATAGTTTCCAGAGCCGAAGCGCCCGCCGCCGAAAAGCTCGAATGCGCCTGTCTTCAGACCCTCCCCAAATTCCAGCCGGATCAGCTAAATGTTTGCAAGCTACCGACCGATCCTTTCGCTGCTTCGCGGCACCGCTTTCCTGCTGGCGGCAACCGGACTGCACGGGCTGTTGTTGCCGCTGCGCGGCCAGCTAGAGGGTTTCTCGACCGCATCGCTCGGCCTGATGGGCACGGCCTGGGCCGGCGGCTTCGTCACCGGCTGCTTCTTTGCGCCGCGCCTGGTGCGCCGCGCCGGTCACGTACGCGCTTTTGGTGCCTTTGCGGCATCGGGCGCCATTGTCGCACTGCTCACCGGCCTGATCATCGACGAATATATCTGGATCCTGCTGCGCGCCTTCACCGGCTTCACCATGGCCGGCGCCTTCATGATCATCGAAAGCTGGCTCAACGAGAAGTCCACCAATGAGAACCGCGGCGCCGTCTTCGGGCTTTACATGATGGTCACCTATGCCTCGATCATGGGCGGCCAGATGATCGTTGCCGGCGGTGACGTGAAGTCGGCCTCGCTGTTCATGATCACCGGTATCCTGTTCTGCCTGTCGCTCATTCCGACCGCAGTGTCGACGGCTTCGCATCCCAAGCCGCTGCAGGACGTCTCGCTCGACGTCAAGGGGCTCTATGTCAATTCGCCGGTGTCGGCGATCGCCTGCGTTTTGATCGGCGTCGCCAACGGCGCCTGGGGCACGCTTGGCGCCGTCTATGGCGCCCGCATCGGCATTTCCACGGCCGAGATCGCGCTGATGATGAGCCTGGTGGTCGTCGCCGGCGCCGCCATGCAACTTCCGGCCGGGCGTCTCTCCGACAAGACCGACCGCCGCTTTGTGCTGGCAGGCCTGGCCTTCGGCGCGGCGCTGTTCGCCCTCGCGCTGTTCCTGTTCGAGCCGCGCTCCGGCGTCTTCGTCATCGTCTGTACCGCCGCCTACGGCGCCTTTGCCTACACGCTCTATTCGATCGCCGTGGCCCATGCCAACGACCACGCCCGCGCGGAGGATTTCGTCAAAGTGTCCGGCGGCCTGCTGCTGCTCTATGGTTTCGGCACGATGATCGGGCCGCTGCTGGCCGCCGGCCTGATGGGCTGGATGCGTCCGGAAAGCCTGTTCCTTGCAACGGCCCTCGCGCATCTTTGCCTGGCATTCTATACGCTGCTGCGCATCAGCCGGCGCGCACCGGTGCCGATCGAAGATCGCGACGCCTTCAAGACGCAACCGGCCGAGCGCTCGATCACCCCGGAAGCCTTGCGGCTCGATCCGCGCAGAAAGCCTGAAACCAACGGTTGAGATTTGGAACACTTTGCCTCACAAATAAGGCATGATGTTTTCCGACGCCTTCATGGCGATTGCCGATCCCAACCGGCGCCATCTCTTGGAAGAGCTCAGGCGCGGCCCGAAGACGGTCAACGAACTGGCCGCCGGGTTGCCGGTCTCGCGACCGGCTGTTTCGCAGCATCTGAAGGTGCTGCTCGACGCCGGGCTGGTCAACGCCAAGCCGGAAGGGACAAGGCGCGTCTATACGGTCAGCAGTGCCGGCTTCCTGAAGCTCAACATCTGGCTCGACCAGTTCTGGGAGGCCGAGCAGCTTGGCTCGCCCGGAAGCTGAGGTGCGCCGTGCGTTCCTTTTGGCTCGAGGACACCGGTGCCGAGGTTCGCCCCGCTGCTTACCTGGCTTGGCTATGGCTGACGATGGCACCAACGATCGCGTCCCAATCGTCGGGATGCAGTTCGTGGCCGCCGCCTTCAATGCGGACAAGCCTCGCGCCGGCAACTGCTTCGGCCAGAGCGGCGCCATGCTCGACCGGAAAGATCGGATCCGCGGTGCCGTGGATGACGAGGAGCGGAACCTTCAAGTCGTGCAAGCGACCCTTCCGATCCTCGCCGCCCTGATCTTCACCGCTCTTGAGCATGAAATGATTGGTCGCGCTTAGAAAACCGCCGGACCGGTCGTAGTCCTGTTCGACGAAAGCCCTCGTCCGCTTCTGGTCGAAGGGATGCGCGGTGCCGGCGATCGCGTACGCGTCCTTGACGATGTAGTCGACCACCTGGGCTCGGTCAGACCAGTCGACCCTGGCGCCTTCGGCCGAATGATTCATATAGGCTTCGGTCGTGCCAAGCAGGTGCGACGTGTCGATCCCTACAGGAGAAGTGCTGATCGCCGTTAGCGAGACGATCCGCGACGGATACTTCAGCGCCACAAGCTGCGCGATCATGCCGCCCATCGACATGCCGACGACATGCGCTTTCGCGACGCCATAATTGTCGAGGACGCGGATGGCGTCGTCCACCATGTCGTCGAAAGTGTAAGGCGGCTCGCCCGGCGCATATTTGGTCGAACGGCCGGTATCGCGATTGTCATAGCGGATCACGAACAGGCCCTTGCCGGCCAGTTTCCGGCAGAACGCCTCGGGCCACCAGAGCATCGAAGCCATCGCGCCCATAATCAGCAGCATCGGCGGATGCGCGGGATCGCCAAACGTCTGCGACGCGATTTCCGGTTCCGCTGCCTTGGTCATGGTCACCGTCTCCTCTCCGTTAAACCGATTGCCTTTCGCAATCAGTTGCACGATAATAAAACTGATATAGTAATGCAACCGGTTTCTGTCGGAGAATCGCATGAGCATCGATCATCGATCTGGGTGCCCGATCAACCTGTCGCTTGAAGTGTTCGGCGACCGGTGGAGCCTGATCATCCTTCGCGACATGATTTTCGGCGGCAAACGCCACTTTCGCGACCTGCTCAACGGGTCATTGGAACGCATCGCTTCCAACATCCTCGCCGATCGGCTGAAGCGGCTGATGGAGCTCGGCATGCTGACCAGGGCCGACGATCCGACCCACAAGCAGAAGGCGATCTACAGCCTGACCGAAATGGCGATAACGCTGGTGCCGATCCTGGCACATCTCGGCGCCTGGGGTCGCGTCTGGCTGCCGGTCAGCGAGGAGCTCTCGATCCGCGCCGAGCTTCTGGAAAAGGGCGGCCAGCCGATGTGGGAAAAGTTCATGGACGAACTGCGCCACGAACATCTGAGCACGCCTTCCGACACGCCGCCGGATGCCACCGTGCGTGCGACGTTGCAGGCCGGATACGAGGCGGTTGTCGCCCGAAAGGCGCCGGGCGCCGGGTGCGATGCCGGCGCCTGACCAACTTATTTCCCCCATCGCAGGTCGGCTCTGCTATTAAAGCTATTGAAAACTATAATTTACGGGATTGGAAAAGCCCTTGGTTGAGAACTCTAAGGATACTGCCCGCGCGCGGGCCGATTTGCGTTTCAAGAAGCAGGAAGAGGCAGCCACGGTTCGTCAGAAGGCGATGGCGGAATATGTCGCCGAGAGCGATGCCCGCCAGATAAAGACCAACAAGCTGAGGGCGCTCCGCCTTGCCAAGGAAGCGGAAGACCTCGCCAATGCGCCGGCTGCTCCGGTGAAGAAGCCGGCGCGCGCCAAGAAAAAATAGCGGTCCAGCGTGTCGGGCGGGCCTGTCCTGCCCGTCGTCGGCAGGTGCTGACAACGAGGCGGCGGCTTCACCGCCTTTTATGCATGTCGTTATAGCAAAACCGCTGCGCACCCTCGGTTCAAGCCCACGGGCATGCTTTTGCGCGACATGCATCAGCCCATGTTGATGTCACGGGTGGCTGCTCGCATCGATACCGAGAAGCCGGCCAGGACGTCGACCAGTGCGATGACCATCAACGTAAAGAAAACCGAGTGCGCCGCGCCCTTCACCAGCAGGAACTCGACCAGGAACGCCACGAAGACGAAGGTCGACAACAGGTGGTCCATGATCGAGGCGCTCGACGTGCGTGTCGACTTCACGATCTCGACGAAGAAGAGAAGCAGCCCGATCAGCACGATCAGATCGCCGAGCGTCATCGAGAACACGCCGCCCGACATCATTCGGATCGAGAACATTTGGATTGCCCAGGGATCGTCGCCGCCGCCGAATATTCCCAGAAGCCCTAGATTATAGAGGACGAAGGGCACGATCAGCAGCGGGATTGCACCGAACATCAGAAGGCTCCGGTTGGACAGCCTTCTCTAGTATGCGCTCGGCGTTCGCCGTCAAGAATTTTCGCACGCGACCGCGAACACGGAAAGAGACCGTGCGAAATAACAGTACCAGCCGGTACGGCTGCATCCGGTACGGCTTCTGGCATGTTTGAAAACAATTCGGTGGGCGATCATCTGCGCAAAACGCAGAAAGACCGGCGCGATGGCCGGTCCTTCGATAGTCACAAACCGTCGAAAGCGTTCTCAGCTTTCCTTCGGCTCGAGAACCTGGCGACCGCGATACATGCCGGTCTTCAGGTCGATATGGTGCGGCCGGCGCATCTCGCCGGAATTCTTGTCCTCGACATAGGTCGGGGCCTTCAATGCATCGGCCGAACGGCGCATGCCGCGCTTCGACGGAGAGGTTTTTCGTTTCGGTACGGCCATGGATATGCTCCACTACATGGTCAAAATGCCCCGGCTGCCCTCGTGAAAGGGCCGCATCAGGGCCGGAATCTGAGAAAGTCGGGTGCCTATACACGCCCTGCGCCGTTTTGGCCAGCGCCGCCGCGAATTTTTTTAAGCTATCGCAGACAACCGACATAGGCGCCGGACCGGCCGGCGCGCCGCTCGATCAGCGAGGCCAGCCGTCTCAGCCCCGGCCCGGGCTTGGCCGGGTTGCGCGTGATCGGGTTCGGCAAGGTGACGGCAAGCAGCGCCGCCTGGCGACGCGACAATCGTTTTGCCGAAACCCCGAAATGGTGCTGGGCGGCGGCCTCGATGCCATAGATGCCCGGCCCCCATTCGGCGATATTGAGATAGATTTCCATGATGCGCCGTTTCGACATCACCATGTCGACATAGACAGCGAGCGGCAGTTCAACGACTTTCCGGACCGAGCCCAGCGGCCTTGACCAGAGATAGAGGTTCTTGACGCTCTGCATGGTGATGGTCGAGGCGCCGCGCGTCATCTCGCCGGCCAGCGCATCGTCGACGACGCCCCTCAACTCGCCGAGGTCGATGCCGCGATGGAAACAGAACTGCCCGTCCTCCGACATGATGACCGAATGCGCCAGCGCCGGCGCCACATCGTCGATCGAGACCCAGCGCCGGTCATAGCCCGAAAACGTCGCCAGATCCTTCAGCATCAGTGTCGATACCGGATGCACGAACGGCGGCAGATACAGAAAGGTCAACACCAGCGGCATCAGCGCCAGCACCACGGCGACGGTGATACCGCGCCGGACCCAGTGCCGGGGCCAACGTTTGAGACCGATGCGGTTGTCGCGTTTCGGCCTCGCCATATCAAGCCCTTCGGTTTCGTGATCGACGATCGGTTCCGCCAAGCCGCTCAATCCATGCTGCTCCCTGCCCCGGCATAATGGCGCTTGGCTTCTTGCGCAACGTCTGAGTGTCGGCTACCCGTCCCCGGCATGGCGAAAGACGATCAAATTCCGTTCGAAGCAGCGCTTCTCGCAAGCACAGGGCCGATCGAGGCGCTGCTCAGGCGGCTGCTCGACGACCGCCCGCTTTCAGGCGAGATCGCGCGGCCGCAGCGTCTGATGGAGGCGATGCGCCACGGCGTTTTGAACGGCGGCAAGCGCCTGCGCCCTTTCCTGGTGATGGAAAGCGCCGCGCTGTTTTCCGCCGACGGCGAGGCGGCGCTGCGCGTGGCGGCGGCGCTCGAATGCGTGCATTGCTACTCGCTGATCCATGACGATCTGCCGGCCATGGACGACGACGATCTGCGCCGAGGCCAGCCCACCGTTCACAAGGCCTTCGACGAGGCGACCGCCATCCTCGCCGGCGACGCCTTGCTGGCGCTCGCCTTCGACATCATTGCCGACGAAGCGACAATGCTGCCGGCCGAACGGCGGGCGGCGCTGGTGCTGGCGCTGGCCCGCGCCGCCGGAGCCGGCGGCATGGTCGGCGGCCAGATGCTCGATCTCGAAGCCGAGCGTATCCAGCCGGAGGAAGCCGGCATCATCCGGCTTCAGGCGATGAAGACCGGCGCGTTGATCCGCTTCGCCTGCGAGGCGGGCGCAATTGTTGCCGGCGCGCCGGCGGCCGACCGTGAAAGACTGGCGGAGTTCGGCTCGGCGATCGGGCTTGCCTTTCAACTCGCCGACGACCTGCTCGATCTGACGGCGGATGCGCGCCAGATGGGCAAGGCGACCGGCAAGGACGCAGCCGCCGGCAAGGCGACGCTGGTGGCGCTGCACGGCGCCAACTGGGCGCGGAACCAGCTTCAAGGCCTCGTCGACCAGGCCCACGCCTTGCTTTGTCCCTATGGCGAAGACGCCGTGCTTCTGAAGCAGGCAGCGGAATTCGTGGCGGCCCGCAACAGCTGACGCTGTTCCAAGCTGTACTCCCGTCCTATGGCGCGCCGTGTAGCCAAGGAGGGTTGGCGAACTGTTCGGCCAGGAAATCCACGAACACGCGCACGCGCGGCGACAGAATTCGGCCAGGCGGATAGACAGCGCAGATTGGCGTTCCGTCAGGATGATTGTATCTGGTGAGCAGCGCGGTCAGTCTGCCTGCCTTGATATCCGGCCCGACCAATATCTCCGACATGCGGATGATGCCTATACCGGCAAGCGCCAGCCGGCGTAGCGCTTCCGTGCTGTTGGCCTCTATCGGGCTGCGGATACGCATGCTTTGCAGACCGTCCGGGCCATCGAACTCCCAGATATTGAGACCGCCGCGTGCTGTGACGCCAAGACAGATGTGACCTTGAAGGTCGTCTGGCGTTATCGGCATGCCATGTCTTTCGAGATATCGAGGTGATGCGCAAATGACACGGCGATTGGGCGCCAGCCGCCGCACCACCAGCCTGGAATCGCTGTGTGCGGCAACGCGCACGGCGACGTCCGTTTCCTCAGCCAACAGGTCGACAATCGCATCTGTGAACATCAGCTCGAGTTCGATGGCCGGGTAGCGATCGATGAAGGCCGGCAACATTGGCACGATCAAGCGATGGCCGAAGGCGCTCGGAAGACTGACGCGCAGCCGGCCGCGCGGTTCTGCACCGGGTTGAACCGCGATTTCAGCCTCTTTGATGTCGTTCAGGATGCGGCGAGCGCTGTCGGCATAGGTGCTGCCTTCCGCCGTCAAGCTGATGCGCCGCGTCGAGCGCTGCAGCAAGCGCACGCCAAGGCGGGACTCAAGCCGACCGATGATTTTGCTGACGGCCGAAGGTGTCATCCGCAGCCGGCGTGCCGCTGCCGAGAAGTCGCCTTCCTCGACAACGGCCAGGAACACACCCATCGTCTCTTGCCGGTCCATGATATCTATTCCAATTCGTCACAGATGAACGGAAATTATCACCGATTATCGGCAGATACGAACCATAATATGTTCCTCTTCAGCATGCAAAATGCTGGAGAGGAGGTGCCATGGGTTCAGAACACGTAAACCTGCGAGATGCTCACGAACTGCATCGGTGGGCACGTCGTCAGCGCAGCGCCGCAATTGGGCGGTGGTGTCTTTGGCTTATCCGTACGCTCAATCGGTCACGTCAAAGAATGGAAAAACGCTCAAGGCGAAGCAATGTCCGGGCTAACGCAGCCGGCCGATCGGGATGATTTCGGGCGATGTCGGAGCGTATGGCTCGCCACGCCAGTTGTCGGGCAAATCGGTCAGTCCCCCATCACCGATTCCGCACCACAATGCATGCACCGCCGACGCTTTGCAGTTTCCGGCAGATGGTGTCGGCCTTGGCTTTGGAGTCGGCGCCGATCCGGACTGCATAGATGCCGCGCCTGCCGATCGGCGAGCGCACCCGGCTGACCACCGGATCATGGCCGTTGAGCAAGGCCGGAAACCGGCGCTTCACACCAGTCCATTGATTGAGCGCCGCGGCGCGGCGGAAATTGCCGGCCACCTGCACGCCCCACGGCTTGACGTTGATCGACGCCATGGCCACGGTCTGCGACTTGATGACCGGCAGCCTGCGGCAGGCGACCGCGAAGCTCGCTTTCTTGTCGAGCGGCTGGATGCTGCCGGCATAGGCGGTGTCGGTGAACCTGTCGGCCGGCTCGCCCATGATGTCCAGGACGTAGTTTTCGGTCTCCATCGGCAGGAAGCCGCCGGAACTCAGCCAGCGCGATACCCGGCTTTCGCCGGCATTGTAGGCGGCGGCGGCCAGGCCCAGATTGCCGAAGCCGGTTTTCATTTCGGCGAGATATTTTGCCGAGGCCGGAATGGCCTGCTCGATATCGAAGGAATTGGCGAGACCGCGTATCTTGGCGGTGCCCGGCATGAACTGGGCAATGCCTTCGGCGCCAACCGGACTGACTGCATTGGGATCGAAGCGGCTTTCCTTCCAGATCAACCGGGCAAAGAAATCCTTGGGCAGGCCGTTTTGATCGGCATGCGCCTCGATCAGATTGCAAACACGGTCGAGCAGCCGCTGCCTGGCGGGGCGCGGCGGATCGGCGTGGACGGCTGTCGCCCAGCCCAGCCCACCAAGCAGAACCAATCCACCAAGCAAAATCGGCGTCGCCCAAGGGAAGCGCCGCATCGACCTACTCCGCCGCAGCCTTGCCAGGTTGCCCAAACCGCTGCTCGATATAGTCGGCGACCATTTTCTCGAAGTCGGCGGCGATCGAAGGCCCGCGCAGCGTCGCCGCCTTCCTGCCGTCGACGAATACCGGCGCCGTCGGCGTCTCGCCGGTGCCGGGCAGCGAAATGCCGATATCGGCATGTTTGGATTCACCCGGACCGTTGACGATGCAGCCCATCACCGCGACTTTGAGGTTTTCGACGCCGGGGTATTTTTCACGCCACACCGGCATGTTCTTGCGCAGATCGGCCTGGATGTCCTGCGCGAGTTCCTGGAACACGGTAGAGGTGGTGCGGCCGCAGCCGGGGCAGGCGGCGACGATCGGCACGAACTGCCGAAACCCCATGGTCTGCAGGAGTTCCTGCGACACTTGCACCTCGCGGGTGCGGTCGCCGTTCGGCTCCGGCGTCAGCGAGATGCGGATCGTGTCGCCGATGCCTTGCTGGAGAAGAATGCCCATCGCCGCGGACGAGGCGACGATGCCTTTCGAACCCATGCCGGCCTCTGTGAGGCCGAGATGCAGCGCGTGGTTGGAGCGGGTGGCAAGCTCGGTGTAGACCGCGATCAGATCCTGCACACCGCTGACCTTAGCCGAGAGGATGATCTTCTCGCGGCCAAGGCCGATCTCCTCGGCCATTTCGGCCGAAAGGATCGCCGACTGCACGATCGCCTCGCGCGTCACCTCCTGCGCCGTCAGCGGAAAGCCTTGGCGCTGGTTGTCGTCCATCAGCCTGGTCAAAAGCTCCTGGTCGAGCGACCCCCAGTTGACGCCGATGCGCACCGGCTTGTCGTACCGGATCGCCATCTCGACGATCGCCGCGAACTGCCGGTCCTTCTTGTCCTTGAAGCCGACATTGCCTGGATTGATGCGGTATTTGGCCAGCGCCTCGGCGCAAGCCGGGTGGTCGGCGAGCAGCTTGTGGCCGATATAGTGGAAATCGCCGACCAGCGGCACATTGATGCCGAGTCGTTCGAGCCGCTCGCGGATGGCGGGCACGGCGGCGGCACTCTCATCGCGGTCGACGGTGATGCGCACGATCTCGGAGCCGGCGCGATGCAGCGCCGCAACTTGAGCGACTGTCTGGTCGACATCGGCGGTGTCGGTATTGGTCATCGACTGAACGACGACAGGGGCGCCCCCGCCGACCATCACGCCGCCGACGTCGACACCGACAGACGTGCGGCGCGGGAAGGGTGAAGAAAAATATCCGGTCATGGCCGGCTGCCCTTTGTTAGCGCCGAATTCCGGAATCGGTTTCCGGAAACAATCTGCGCAAAAATCAAAATACAGCGTCCTTGCGCGTCCGAAAGAAGGCGCGGCGCTATAGAAGGTCCCGGCATGAGGTGGAGGAGCAAAGATGGCTTGTCAATGGCGACAGGCAGGCAAACCTGCCAAATCGAAGCGCCGGACAAATAAGGAAACGCTCCGGCGGCATTGGTTGCCACCGGAGAAGATGGTCGCGCAAAGCGCGCACTGTCCCTACACGACCCCGAAACCGAAAGGATTTTCGGAAAGGACCATGCGCCAAATTAGAAGCACGACAGCGCGCCCTTTGCGCGTCCGAAGGACGCAGCGCTGTGGAAGAGCGTCAGTGCGTGGTGGGTTTCGGTTTCGCCTTCAATTTCTCAATCTCGTCCTTGAGCGCCAGCTTGCGCCGCTTGAGATTCACGATTTCGAGGTCGTCGACCGATGGATGGTTCATCGCATCATCGATTTCGCGTTCGATGTCGCCGTGTTTCCGCTGCAGCTCATCAAGATGGGATGCAAGAGACATGATTGGTTCTCCCTTTCATGGTTTCCTCGATTGCAGCCGTCAAGGCGCGCCCCACCGCAAATTCGCTTCTGTGACGGCATAATGACAGTGTGCCACTATCGGGCACCGATGTCGAATGCTGCGTGGTAGCATTCCACGACAATACGAAATGTGGTATTGGCTGCGCGCCGGTGCAAGATACCTCCGGCCTCGCCCAATCAGGCCCATTTTTGGGCGCCGCAGACGTGCAGACGGTAGATAATGTCCGAACAGGAACAGGCTGATATCCGCCTCGAATATTCTCGGCTGAAGCAGGAGCACGCCGATTTCGACGCGGCCATCAACGCGATGATCGCCATGAACTGCGACCCTCTGCAGATCCAGCGCATGAAGAAGAAAAAACTTTTCCTGAAAGACCGGCTGATGGCGCTGGAAGACCGGATCATCCCCGACATCATCGCGTGAGCGAATCCCACTTACGGTCGCGACAAATCCTGCTCATCCCGTGATCGAAAGCCTCGCCGCGCGTTCGCGCAGCAGGGCGATGAGATCGCCGGTCTTCTCCTCGGAAGTGTCGATGGGAACCACCAGGCATATCGTCGCCTCGACCTTGCCGGCAGCTGAAAAGACCGGCGCGGCAAGGCACTTCGTATAGGCGTCGACAAGACCGGAGGTCACACAGTAGCCGGCAGCCCCGGCCGTAGCGATATCTTCTATGAAGTCGTCCAGCAACAATCTGCGGCCGTCCGGCAGGACGAGATCGTCCTCGGACACCATGTCTTCGATCACAGCCCTTTCGAAACCGGCGAGAAGCAACCGCCCGGAAGCGGTCCAGGGAAGCGGGATCTGCAGACCGGTGGCCGAACTGATCCGGAACGGCCTGGTGCCCGGACTGGAATGGACAATCGTGTAGCGGCCGCTTTGCAGCATGCACAATTCGGAGGTCTCGCCTGTCTCGCGCGAAAGGTTGTCGACTTCCTGACGCCCTCGCCTGAGCAGGTCGTTGCCGCGCACATAGTCCATTCCGTAGAGATAAAGCTTCTTCCCGAAATAGACCCGGTTGCCGTCGCCGGCCATTTCCAGCAGGCCCGCATCCACGAGCGAGCGCACAAGCGTGTAGATCGTCGAGCGTGGCGCATTCACTCCCTTGGCGAGATCACCAATCCCGATCGCACGCTGGTTCGCATGAAGAAACTCCAGGATATGGAGCACCCGATTGAGACCCTTCTCGCGGGAGCCCGAAATCCTGTCTTCGCCCGGATCGGCGTCCGGCCGAACTGCCAAGGCATTGCCATCTTGCATTGCTGATTCCTGATGTTAGTATCTGTCTTGTACAGGATACATGTGTCTTCTGTAAGAGACAATCCAGCAGATTACCGATGCATGTATCGGCAAGGGGAACACAACACGAAAAGGAGGTCGCCGTGAACGAAACATCCAAAAGACGTGATTTTCTGAAACTGGCCGGGCTTGCAACGGCCGGAGTGGTGGGCGCAGCGACAACAGTCGATGTTCAGAAGGCGGCGGCGCAGGCGGCACCGGACAGCCTGCTGCGCACCGTTCTCGATCGCGGCAAGGTGATCGTCGGCACCGGCAGCACCAACGCGCCCTGGCACTTCGAAAACGATGCCGGCGAACTGGTCGGCATGGACATCACCATGGGGCGCATTCTTGCCAAGGGACTTTTCGACGATACGACCAAGGTCGAGTTCGTCATGCAGGATCCGGCCCAGCGCATTCCGAACGTGACCACCAACAAGGTCGACATTTCGATCCAGTTCATGACCATGACCGCCCAGCGCTCGCAGCTGATCCACTTCTCCCGGCCCTATTACGTCGAAGGCATCGCCTTGCTGACGCTTCCGAACGCCGAAAACAAGACCTTCGACAAGCTGCTTGCCGGCGGTTCGGCGACGCGGGTTTCCATCCTGCAGAATGTCGATGCCGAGGCAAATGTGCACATCGTCCTGCCGGAGGCGCAGGTGATGCAGATAGACACCCAGGCCAACGTGCTGCAGGCATTGGAATCGAAACGCGTCGACGCCGCCGCCGTCGATCTGTCGACGGTTCGCTGGCTCGCCTCGCGCAATCCGGACAAATACTTCGATGCCGGCAAGAGCTGGTTCTCGATGCTTTACGGTGCCGCACTTCGGCAAGGCGACCTCGACTGGCTGACCTTCGTCAACACGACGTTCACCACCGCCATGTTCGGCCATGAGACGGTGCTCTACGACGCTGCATTCAAGGACTATTTTGGACAGGAGCCGCCGGCGCGCCATCCCGGCTTCCCGGTCATCTGATGCAAGCCGGCGGAAGGGCTTGCGCCCTTCCGCCTGCTTATCGTCGACAGCCCTCGATATGACAGGGACACATGGGCTATACCCTGAACTTCAACCTGATCTGGCGGCATTTCGACAAGCTTTGGGGCGGGCTGCTGCTCAGCCTCGAGCTGGCCGTGATCTCCATCGCGATCGGCATCCTCATCGGACTGCTTCTGGCGGTCTGGTACGTGTCGGCCGGGCGTGCGGTGCGGGCCGTCATCGCAGCCTATGTCGAGTTCATCCGCAACGTGCCGCTGATCCTGCTCGTCTATCTCGTCTTCTACGGCCTGCCGACGGTGGTCGACATCGCCTACAGCGCGCAGACCTCGTTCATTGCCACGCTGTCGCTCTATAGCGGCGCTTATCTGGTCGAGGTGTTCCGCTCGGGGCTGGAAGCAGTTCCGCGCGGACAGCTCGACGCCGGCAAGGCGATCGGCCTGACGCCATGGCAAAGGCTGGTCCATGTGCGCCTGCCGACGATGCTGCGCATAACGCTGCCCGCGCTTTCCAACACGTTCCTGTCGCTGTTCAAGGACACGTCCGTTGCCTCGGTCATTTCGGTGCCCGAGCTCACCTACGGCGCCCAGTGGATCAACTTCAACACCTTCCGCATCGTCGAGGTCTACCTTGTGGTGACGGCGATGTACCTCTTGACCGGCTACGCGCTTCTTTATGCGCTTCGGCTTGTCGAGCGCCGGTTCAGGGCGGCGCACTAGGATGCTTGGCCAGATCGCCTATGCCTTGCCCTTCCTGGCCCAGGGTTTTGCCGTGACGCTATGGGTATCGCTGCTGGTCGTGGTGTTGTCGCTCGTCGCCGGTGTGATGATGGGCGTCGGCCTTGTCTACGGCCCGGCTCCGCTGCGCTGGGCGGTGCGCATTTTCAGCGATACCATTCGCGGCATTCCGATCCTGGTGCTCATCTTCTTCGTCTATTACGGCCTGCCTGCCGTCGGCCTCCATCTGGAATCCTTCTGGGCAGCCGTGCTGGCGCTCACCCTGTTCAAGACGGCGCAGGTCATCGAGTATCTGCGCGGTGCGGTCGGTTCCATACCGAAGGGGCAGTCCGAAGCGGCGATGGCGATCGGGCTGACCTTTCGCCAGCGACTGGCCTACGTCATCTTCCCGCAAGCGTTCAGGCGTTTCCTGCCGCCATGGATCAATGGCGTCACCGATGCGGTGAAGGGCAGCGCGCTGGTTTCGCTGCTCGGCATCACCGACCTGATGCACGCCATCAACCAGGTCATCGGCCGCACCTACGAAGCGATGCCGCTCTACATCCTCGGTGCGGTCATCTACTTCGCCGTCAATTACGCGCTCTCCCTGGCCAGCCGACGGTTGGAGCGGCGTTTCTCCTTCATCCGGGAATAGCAAGATGCCCATCGCCACGCCCGCCAATCCGGCGCTTCTCGATGTCTCCGAGGTTTCCAAATCGTTCGGATCCGTCGCGGTCCTGCGCTCCGTCAGCCTGCAGGTGACGCGCGGCGAGGTGGTGACTGTCATCGGGCCTTCCGGCAGCGGCAAGACCACGCTGCTGCGCTGCGTCAATTTCCTGGAGAGCTACGACAGCGGCTCCATCCGCATCGACGGCAGGGAGGTCGGCTTCCGCGACACGGGAACACGCCAGCGCCGCAGCGAGCGCGACCTGGCGAAGATGCGGGCCGAAACCGGAATGGTGTTCCAGAGTTTCAATCTGTTTCCGCATCTGACGGCGGCCGGCAACATCATGCTTGGCCTGCGCAAGGTGCGCGGCAAGAGCAGTACCGAGGCCCGCGCCATTGCCGAGCACTGGCTCGGCCGGGTCGGCCTTGCCCACAAGGCCGACAGCCTGCCGGCCGAGCTTTCCGGTGGCCAGCAGCAGCGCGTCGGCATCGCCCGCGCGGTGGCGATGGAGCCGAAAATCCTGCTTCTCGACGAGATAACCTCCGCGCTCGACCCGGAACTCGTCGGCGAGGTGCTCGAGGTCGTGCGCAGCCTGGCCGAGGACGGCATGACGATGGTGATGGTCACGCACGAGATGGCCTTTGCCCGCGATGCCTCGAGCCGCATCATCTTCATGGCGGATGGCGGCGTCAGCGCCGCAGGCCCGCCCGCCGAGATTCTGGGCGCAGAGATCGACAATGAGCGTCTCCGCAGTTTCCTGGCGCGGTTTCGTGCCTCGCATTTCTGACATCGGACGGCGAAAGCTGCCGCAAGGAGCCTTTTCATGACGCCTTACATCCGGCTCGCCGAGTTGGGCCTGACCCTGCCCGAGCCGCCGACGCCGATCGCCAACTTCGTCACCCACGCCGAAAGCGGACGGCTGATCTTCCTCTCCGGCCAAGGGCCGTTGCGCGCCGACGGCACGCTTTGCACCGGCAAGGTCGGCGAGGACGTCACGGTTGAAGAGGCCTATAAGCATGCCCGCCTCACCGGTCTGAACCTGCTTGCCGTCATGCACGCTGCGGCAGGCGACCTCGGCCGCATCGTGCGCGTCGTCAAGCTGCTTGGCTTCGTCAACGCGATCCCGACCTTCAGCGACCATCCGAAGGTGGTGAATGGCTGTTCCGATCTTTTCGCCGCTGTCTTTGATAGTATCGGCGGGCACGCCCGTTCGGCGATCGGTGTCGGCTCCCTGCCGGGCAACATCACCGTGGAAATCGAGGCGGTCATCGAGATCGCCGCCTGAAATCTACCAATGGGACCTCCAGAGATGAAAACCTATTCCGCAAACGGCTCCAACACGACAATCCGCGAACGGCTCAGCCTTCGCCCGATCATCAATGTCTCCGGCACGATGACGGCGCTCGGCGCCTCGATCATCGTCCCGGAAGCGATCGCCGCTATGTCGGAAATCGCCTCGCAATGGGTGGAGATGGACGATCTGCAGCGCGCCGCAAGCACGGTTGTCGCGCGCCTCACCGGCGGCGAGGCCGGCTTCGTCACCGCGTGCTGCGCCAGCGGCATCACCATGGCCATTGCCGGCACAATGACCGGCACCAACCTTCTGGCGATCGAGCGGCTGCCGGACGACACCGAGGGCCTCAAGTCCGAGGTCATCGTCCAACTCGGCCACATCGTCAACTACGGCGCGCCGATCGACCAGTCGATCCGGCTTGCCGGGGCAAGCACCGTACCGGCCGGTACGGTCAGCGTGACGCAGGATTATCATGTGCGCGAGGCGATCCGCGACCGCACCGCGGCAGGTCTCTATGTCGTTGCCCATCACACGGTGCAATACGGCATGCTTTCGCTCGAGGAGTTCTGCGAGATCTGCCACGCCAAGGGCGTCCCGGTGATCGTCGACGCCGCCTCCGAATACGATTTGCGCGGCTTTCTCGCACGCGGCGCCGACATCGTCGTCTACAGCGGGCACAAATTCCTCTCGGGACCGACAAGCGGCATCGTCACCGGGCGCAAGGATCTGGTGCGGGCCGCCTATCTGCAGGTCCGTGGCGTTGCGCGGGCGATGAAGGTCGGCAAGGAAAGCATCGCCGGCACCATGGCCGCACTGGAGGCCTGGGAGCGGCGCGACCATGCCGGCATCCGCAAGCGGGAAGAAGCGGCGCTCGATCTGTGGAAGGACGCATTGCAGGGCCTGCCGGGCATCGCAGCGCATGTCATTCCGGATCCGACCGGCAATCCGCTCGACCGCCTGCAGGTGTTTGTTACGCCTGAGAGCAGGTTCACCGCCGCCGGCCTTGCGTCGGCGCTGGCGGCAGGCGTCCCTCCCATTATCGTGCGCAATCACGAGGTCGAGCGCGGTCACTTCTTCCTCGACCCGTGCAATCTTCATCCCGGCGAGGCGGAGATCGTCGCCGAGCGCCTGCGAGCGGTGTTGGGCACAAGTGAGCGTCCGGCTGATGCGATGAAGTCGGCCCGCAAGGATAGCGCCGGCGCCTTGCGCTGGCCGGATTAGGTAATGATGGCGCCTCGCGCCAGAACGCTTGCGCAGAGGCAGCGCATCCTTGCCGTCGAACCCGAATTCCGCTAAGGCGCGCCTTTGCCGCCGGGAGCAGAAGCTTGGACGATCACCGCGCCGACGTCGCCATCATCATGGGCAGCCAGTCCGACTGGGCGACGATGCGCCACGCCGCCGAAACGCTGGAGGCACTGGGCATCCCGCACAAGCGGCTGATCGTCTCGGCCCATCGCACCCCCGACCGGCTCTATGACTTCGCCAAGGGCGCCAAGGCGGCCGGCTTTCAGGTGATCATCGCCGGCGCCGGCGGTGCGGCACACCTGCCCGGCATGACGGCGGCGATGACGCCGCTGCCGGTTTTTGGCGTGCCGGTGGAATCGAAGGCGCTCTCCGGACAGGACTCGCTGCTCTCCATCGTGCAGATGCCGGCCGGCATTCCGGTCGGCACGCTGGCCATCGGCAAGGCGGGCGCCACCAATGCCGCCCTTCTGGCTGCGGCCGTGCTGGCACTGACCGACGAAAAGCTCGCCGCCCGGCTCGATGCCTGGCGCGCCGCCCAGACCGCCAAGGTCGCCGCCGAGCCCACGGACACGCCATGAGCCTGGCCGCCGGATCGACCATCGGCATCATCGGCGGCGGCCAGCTCGGCCGCATGCTGGCGATGGCCGCGGCGCGCCTCGGCTACCGCACGGTCGTGCTGGAGCCGCAGCCGGATTGTCCGGCGGCACAGGTCGCCAACCGGCAGATCACTGCCGCTTATGACGACACGGCCGCGCTCGCCGAACTGGCTGCAGCCAGCGCCGTCGTCACCTACGAGTTCGAGAACGTTCCGGTCATGGCCGCCAGCGCGCTTGCCGTCACGGTCCCGGTCTACCCGCCGGCGCGCGCGCTGGAAGTAGCGCAGGACCGGGTGGCGGAGAAGAAATTCCTCAACGGCATCGGCATTCCCACCGCGGATTTCTGCCCCGTCGACAATGACGACGAATTGACGGCGGCGCTGAAAAAGTTCGACGGCAGCGGCATATTGAAGACGCGCCGCATGGGCTATGACGGCAAGGGCCAGCGCGTATTCCGCAACATGGAAACAGGCGGCTTTGCCGGCACCTGCGAGGCAATGGGCAACGTGCCGCTGATCCTCGAATCCTTCGTCGCCTTCGAACGCGAGATTTCGGTGATCGCCGCGCGCGGCATGGACGGTTCGCTCGCCGCCTACGATCCGGCAGAAAACATCCACCGCAGCGGCATCCTGCACAGCTCGACCCTGCCGGCCAGGATAGGGTCCGAAACCGCCGCTGCAGCGCAGGCGGCGGCGGCAGAGATACTTGCCGCGCTCGACTATGTCGGCGTCATCGGCATCGAGTTCTTTGTCCTTGCCGACGGCGCGCTGCTGGCCAATGAGATCGCGCCGCGCGTTCACAATTCCGGCCACTGGACGGAAGCCGCCTGCATCGTCTCGCAGTTCGAGCAGCACATTCGCGCCGTCGCCGGCCTGCCGCTGGGAAACCCCGGCCGCCATTTTGACTGCGTCATGGAAAACCTGATCGGCGACGATATCCTGCGTGTCCCGGCCCTGCTCGCCGAGCCCGATCTGATGCTGCATCTCTATGGCAAGGCCGAGGCACGCCCCGGCCGCAAGATGGGCCATTTTACGCGAATGAGCCGCCACCGTTGAGGCTGTTGGACGGCGCCGCTCTAACGCCGTCGGTAGAGCAGGAACTCAAAATCCGCCGCACCAGCTTCATCTATGAAGCACACTTGCGGTTGACACGGGCAAGGCTCCTCGTTTATGAGCCACGCACAAGTTGAGAGGCGCGCTTTCCGAGCGCGCCTTAATAGTTCGGCCCAAGCGGGCCCAGACCGACGGGCAAGACCATGAAGATCAAGAATTCGCTCAAGGCGCTCAAGGCGCGTCACCGCGACAACCAGCTGGTTCGCCGCAAGGGCCGCGTGTACATCATCAACAAGACCGCTCCGCGCTACAAGGCGCGCCAGGGCTGAGTCTTTTCGCGTTGGGGGCGCCTGCCTCCGCGCCTGCATGATGTAATTTGCCCGCCTGCCGGCCCTCTCACGCTAAATTCAGTTTGACGATCCGCTGTCCGGGGTTAGATTCCGGTCATGCGGATTCTTTTTGCATTCTTCGCGGCGCTTTTTCTTTTCGGTCTCGCCCCGCTTCCGGCTCAAGCGGAAGACCCGGTCACCCCTCCGGTTGCCACGACCAGGGAGGAAAGGCTCGACCAGCTGTTTGTCGACCTGAAGCGCGAGCGCAATGAAAAAGCCGCCGAGCGCATCGCCGCGCGCATCTCGCACGAGTGGTCGCAATCCGGCAGCGCCTCGATCGACCTGATGATGCAATGGTCGCAAAAAGCGGCCGAAGACAACAAGTTCGACGTGGCGCTCGACCTCCTCGACCAGGTGGTGACGTTACAACCGGCCTATGCCGAAGGCTGGAACCGGCGCGCCACCGTACATTTCATGATGAATAACTTTGGGAAATCGATGGCGGACATCGACCGCACGCTGCAGCTCGAGCCGCGCCATTTTGGCGCGCTGTCCGGCCTGGCGCAGATTATGGCGGTAACCGGCCACAAGCAGTCGGCGCTGGAAGCCTGGCAGCGCGTGCTCAGCATCTATCCGATGATGCGCAGCGCCCAGGATCAGGTCGGCACGCTTTCGGAAGAACTTGCCAGCGAAGGGATATGAGGTTGGCGGACAATTCCACTTGAGTGAAAGTCTTTTTAGCTAGACTGTGAACTAATTTCGCTCCAGTCCGTACCTCTCTCCATGAACCCGATCTACGCCGCGGTCGCCTTCCTCCTGGCGCTTGTGTTCACCCTTGCAGGTGTCACCCGCGCCGGTTCATGGCTGATCGAGCGCCGCAATCCGCCGATCGGCGACTTCGCGGATATAAACGGTGCCCGCATCCACTACGTTCACGTTCCGGCGCGGGAAAACGCCGAACTGCCGCCGATTGTCTTTATCCACGGCGCCAGCGCCAACCTCAGGGATCAGATGCTGCCGTTGAGGCCCTTGCTGGAAGGCCGTGCCGAGATGCTGTTCTTCGACCGCCCGGGTGCAGGCTGGTCGGCGCGCGGCCCTGGCAACAACGAGACCCCATCGGCACAGGCCAGCACCATCGCAGCGCTGATGGACCATCTCGGCATCAGGAAAGCTATCATCGCCGGCCATTCCTTCGGCGGCTCGGTGACCACCGCCTTCGGCCGCGAGCATCCCGACAAGACGCTCGGCCTGGTGTTCATGGCGCCTGCCACCCATCCCTGGCCGGGCGGCGCGACCGCCTGGTACTATAATTTGACGACCATTCCGATCGTCGGCCGGCTTTTTTCCGAAACGCTGACCTATCCGTCGGGAACGCTGCAGATGAATGCCGCCACCGCCTGCGTCTTTGCCCCCAACAAGGTGCCGGACTTCTATGTCGCCGAGGTCGCGATCCCGCTGGTGCTTCGGCCGAACGCCTTTCGTGCCAACGCCACCGATGTCGCCGGGCTTTATCGCTACACGCTCGATGCCGCACCGCACTACCGCGATATCAAGGCGCCGACTGTGGTCATCTCGGGCGACCGCGACAAGGTGGTCTATGCAACGATCCATTCGGTCGGCCTCGTCCGCGATATCGCCGGGGCCGAACTGGTCTGGGTCCGCAATCTCGGCCACAAGCCAGACTGGATAGCACCCGATCTCGTTGTCGGCGCGATCGAAAAGGTCGCCGGCAGGGCCGTGGACCTTCAGGCAATGGCGAAGGCCGTGGAAATCAGGATTGCCGGCGACACCTACGGTGCCAAATGCGCCGACATCACAGCGCCGGAAGCCGAACTCGCGCCAATTTAGAGCGAAGCGACGGCCAAGCTGAGCGGCCTAGAGCGGGATGAATTT
>NZ_FTPD01000007.1 GCF_900156895.1 Mesorhizobium prunaredense | reverse complement strand
TTGCCGCGCGAGCGGCTTCGTCCTCGGGTCAGATCGCGTCATGCAAGGCTCGCAACTGAATGACCGCAAAAGGGTCGAACTCGGTCGTTTAGAGTAATTTGGGTTTGGGGCGAGAGCGACCGGCCATGAGGAGGTCCCGAACCTGAACGAGGGTGTCGGTCGGCGGGCCTGATAAGGGCCCCACATTCACCCCCCCACCCCCGCCACCGACGAACCCCGGCGGGGCGGTGCCGGGGGCGCCGTGGCAATTTGCCAGTGCGCTAGACTAAAGGACGCGCAGCGCTGCAAGTTCGTGCGCACCAAAACTTCGGTCAAATCCTGCCCATCAGCAGCAACACCAGCAGCACGATCAGGATCACGCCGACGATGCCGGAGGGACCATAACCCCAGGAACGCGAATGAGGCCATGTCGGCACCGCGCCGATCAGAATGAGGATCAGGATGATGATGAGAATGGTGCTGAGCGTCATGAGAAACTCCCCGCTTTGAGGCATTGCATGACAGGACAATGCAAAAGGCCGCTGGGTTGTTCCCGGCGGCCTTTTCTACCCTGGGGCTGAAATGGGGCTGAAGGGAGCGACCTATTCGGCGGCCTTCGGGAAGTCGATCGCCGGCTCGTCGAGCAAGACCGGCCTTGCGGAGGTCTCCACAGTCGCATCGGCTGGCGTTCCGCGCCGGAACACCCGACGGAAGAATGCATAGAAGCGGCTGTTCTTGCTACGCGTGAACACCATCAGCATCGACGGTGTCACCACCAGCGTCAGCAAAGTGGCGAAGGACAGGCCGAAGACGATCGCCGAGGACAGTGAGATCCACCATTGCGTCGACGGCGCGTTGATCGTCGTCTCGTGATGGAAGATTTCAAGACCAAGGCCGAAAGCGATCGGCAGCACGCCGAGAATCGCCGACACCGCCGTCAGCACGACCGGGCGGGCACGTTCGCGGCAGGTCTGCAGCACCGCGTCCATCTTGTCCCAGCCCTCTTCACGCAGCCGGTCGTAGGTGTCGATCAGCACGATGTTGTTGTTCACCACCACGCCGGCCAGCGCGATGACGCCGATGCCCGACATGACGATGCCGAACGCCTCTCCGGTCAACAGCAATCCCAGGAACACGCCGACCGTCGCCATGACCACGCAGGACAGCACCAGCCAGACGCTGGTGAACTTGTTGAATTGCATCAGAAGCACCAGGAAGATCAGGAAGATCGCCGCGCCGAAGGCTTTGCTGAGGAAGGCGCTGGCCTCGGCGCTGTCCTCGTTCGAGCCGGCGAGCTTCCAGCGTATGCCGCTACCGAGATCCATGTCGGCGACAGCCTGGCTGACCTGCTGCTGGACCGAAGCGACCTGCTCGCCGGCGGCGACATTGGCCTGGACGACCACGGTGCGCGCGCCGTCGATGCGGTTGAGGATGCCGACGGTCGGCTCGGGCTTGCGCGCGACGAAATTCGAGATCGGCACCGACCCTTGCGACGTCTGCACCCTGAGGTCGTCGAGCGTCGACAGCGTGCGCCGGTCCTCGGGCAGGCGCAGCCTGATGTCGACGGCGTCGTCAGCACCGGCCGGCCGGTATTCGCTGAGCTTCAGCCCGTTCGTCACCAGTTGCACTACCGTTCCGACCGAGGTCGGGCTGATGCCGTATTGTGCCGCCTTGGCTCGGTCGACGTCGAGCGCCCAGTCGACGCCGGGCGGCGGCAGGCCGTCGGAAATGTCGATGACGCCGGGGACCTTGGCAACGCGTGCGGCGACGGCGTGCGCCTTGTCGTCGAGACCTTTGGGGTCGACGGCCGAAAGCCTGATCTGGATCGGCTTGCCGGTGGGCGGGCCGGCCTCGGGCACGCGAACCTCGACGTCGACGCCGGGAATGCCGGCCATGACGCCGCGCAGTTCGTCCAGGATCGCGTTCGCCGATTTGCGCTCGCGCCAGTCGACGAACTCGTACTGGATCACGCCGACCACGTCTTCAGGAATGTCCTGGCCGCCGCCTTGCGTCTTGCCGACTCGGGTATAGACCGATTTCACCCCTGGCCAGCCGAGAAGCCGGTTCTCCGCGGTCGTTGTGGCGGCATCCATTTCGGCGAGCGAAAGGTTGCCGCGGGCGTGCACATAGAGCAGGCCGTAGTCAGGCTCGACATTCGGGAAGAACTCGACACCGGCGCCGTATTTCGAATAGGCAAAGCCGACACCGAACAAAAGCCCGACGGTGAGCAGAAGCACGGTGATGGGAAAGCGAACCGCCTGCTTGACCACCGCCATGTACCAGCCGTCGCGGTTGTCGTTCTCGTGATGCGGCGGCGCCTTGGCGAACAAGGCGCCCAGCGCCGGTGCAAAAACCAGTGCATAAAGCATCGAGGCCGAGAGCGTGACGATCAGCGTGATCGGCATGTATTTCATGAAGTCGCCGATGATGCCTGGCCAGAACAGCAGCGGCGAGAAGGCGGCGATGCGCGTCATCGTCGCGGCGATAACCGGACCGGCCATGCGCTTGGCGGCAAGCGCGAAGGCCTCTGCCTTAGGCATGCCTTCGCTCATCCGCCGCTCGGCGAATTCGGTTACGATGATGGCGTCGTCGACCAGCATGCCGACCGCCAGGATGAGGCTGAACAGCACGATCATGTTGATCGTGTAGCCCATCATGGCCAACAGCAGGATGCCGATCAGGAAGGACGATGGAATGGCGAGGCCAATCAGCAGCGAGGCACGGCCCGACAGCGCGTAGAGAATGACGATGAACACCAGGATCACGGCGATCATGACGTGGTTCTGCAGATCGCCGAGCAACTGGTTGACGAAGACCGATTTGTCCTGCGTGTAGGTGACGTGCATGCCTTCCGGCATGGTCTTTATGAAGGCATCGGACACGGCCCTCACCTGGGCGATCGTGTCGATCAGGTTGGAGCCGATGCGCTTCTTCACCTCGATGGCGATCGCCGGTTTGCCGTCGAGACGGGTCACCGTCTCGGCGTCCTTGAAGGTGGAGCGGACGGTGGCGATATCCTTGGCCTGCACGACGGCATTGGGGCCGGCGACGATCGGAAGCGCCGCCACGTCCTGCGGCGTTTCGATCAGCGACGGCACCTTGACCGCGTATTTGCCCTCGGATCCTTCGATGTTGCCGGCGGCGACAAGACTGTTGGAATCGCCAACCGCACCGATCAGCTGCTCTAGCTGCAGCCCGTAGGACGACAGTTTCATCGGATCGATGACGACTTCGACGAGATCGTCGCGGGCGCCTTGCAGCGCGCCCTCCAGCACGCCAGGCACTTCCTCGATACGGTCGCGCAACTCGCGCGCCGCCGTCGTCAGAACGCGCTCGGGCACCTCGCCCGACAGCGTCACGACAAGGACGGGGAACTCGGAGACGTTGACTTCGGAGACCACAGGCTCCTCGGCTGCCTGCGGCAGGTCGGCCTTGCCATCCTGGACCTTGCTGCGCGTGTCCTGCAGCGCCGTCGCCAGATCCGTCTGCGGGTGGAATTCGACCAGCACATAACCGCCGCCCTGGAAGGCGGCCGAACGCATCTCCTTGAGACCTTTGAGGCTTTTCAGCTTGGCTTCCATCGGCCGCAGCAGAAGGCGTTCCGAATCCTCGGGCGAGATGCCCTGATAGATCAGGCTGACATACATCATCGGAATCGGAACGTCGGGTTCCGCTTCCTTCGGTGTCGACTGATAGGCGACCGCACCGGCAAGGATGAGGAAGACCAGCACCGAAATGGTCAGCCTGGCATTGCTGATTGCGAGTTTGACGATATCCATGATTACTGCGTCCCGGCTGTCGCTTCGCCCAGCAGCTTCTGAATGGTCGCCTGGTCGGCCTCGACCGGCTCGACCACTTCGCCTTCCTTCACCAGTTCCTGGCCGGCGACGATGATGCGCGCATCGGCAGGGATGCCGCCGAGCACCAGGCCGGTTGGCGTGTCGTCGACCAGATCGATCGGGAAGAACACGACCTTGTCGTCCTTGTCGACGGCGCGAATGCCGAGGTCGCCCTTGTCGCCGAGCGTCACCACGGAGCGCGGCAGCATGACAGCGTCGGTCGGCTGCGCGCTCAGCGCGATCTCGGCGGTCATCCCGGCCGGAATGGTGCCCTCGGGGTTGGGGATTGCGATCTCGACGCGGAAGGTGCGGGTGGCGGACGAGGCGTCGCGGCTGATATAGCGCACGGTGCCCTCGACATTCTGGCCGCTGACCAATCGTACATTCGCCTTGTCGCCGATCTTCAGATAGCCGAGATCACGCTCGCTGACCTCGCCGCGGGCGATCACAGGGTCTAGGCTCAGAATGGTTGCCACCTCGCCGCCCTGCATCACCGAACTGCCAAGCTCCACCGGCACCCGGTCGATGACGCCGTCGAACGGAGCCCTCACCTCATTGCGATCAAGCTGGGCTTGCATCGCTTCCAGCATCGACTGCGCTAAGGTCAGGGTGGAGCGAGCGTTGTCGAGCTGCAGCTTGGGCAGATTGCCGGTTTTCGCCAGCCGCGAGGCCGCATCAAGTTCGGCCTGGCGCTGCGCGACAAGCTGCTTGGCATTGCTGAGCGCCGAAAGCTTTTCCTCGGTGGCAAGCATGAGCACGAGGTCGCCCGTCTTGACGTGCTGTCCTTGCTTGACCGGCAGCTTGTCGATGATGCCGTCGACCCGGGTCGCCAGCACCGCGCGCTTATCGGCTTCGGTCAGTCCGGAAATCCGGATGGCGCGCGCATAGGTGCGCCGCGGCGGGGTTATGACCGCGACGGTGCGCAAGGCTGCCTTTGGCTGTTCTGCCGCACTGGGCTTGGCGTTGCCGGCGTCAACCGCCTTTGGCTGCTCGACCTCCCCCGCCTTAGGTTCGTTGTCGGCGGCCGCGCTGCCGACGGATGAGAACTCGCCCGTCGCCATCCAGGCAGCGAAACCGACAAGCACAACAATGGCTGCAAGCTTGTGAAACCTGTATTTCGGCATCATCGTTTTCCAGTGCGCGGGATTCGGCCAGGCCGCGTCTTCTAACTCGGCGCGTCGCCGATATGGGTGCGCGCAAGGCCGTGTTCAACTTGCCGTGATCGGCGAACGAGCTTCTACATCAAAGTTGCACCGCAATATAGTCAGAAATGTTGATGAGTAATACTTCGCTGGGCAGGGTGCGGCCGCCGCCATGAGGCGCGCCGGACCATCGCAGCCGTTCCGTCTGCGACATGGCGGTCGGCGCAGTGCTGATGCGAAGGCAACCGCCGGACCGCGTCCCTCGGGCAAGCCCTTGGCTGCATCGACCGTCATCGGTGCCGTGCCTTGGCTTTCCTCTGCCGCTGGGGAGGCGCCATCGAAACAGTATGGCAGCAGCTGTCAGCATGGTGGGAAATATTTCATGCAAAGGTCACCTCCTTCGATAAGGGCAGTGTCCGGATGCGCTTGCCGGTCAGTGCGAAGATGGCGTTGGCGAGTGCCGGTGCCGCCGGTGGCGTGCCGACCTCGCCGACGCCGCCCATCTTGTGAAAATTCTCCAGGATGGCGACTTCGAACGCCGGGCACTGGAAGATGCGCATGGCGTCGTAGTCGTGAAAATTCGACTGTTCGACCATGCCGTCGGCGAAAGTAATCTCCTGGCCCATCGCCGCCGACAGGCCGTAGATGGCTGCGGAAATGAGCTGCGCCTCGATGATGCCGGGATCGAGCGCGGTGCCGACATCGGCGGCGATCCACACCTTCTCGATGCGGATGCCGGACGGCGTGTCGGCGACCTGGACGATCTCGCCCACCCAACTGCCGAAGGACAGCGTGAATGCCATGCCCTTGGCCTTGCCGGCGGGCAGCGCCTCGCCCCATTTCGCCATTTCGGCGACCTTCTCGACCACCTTCACCGCCGCCGGATAGGCAGCCATCAGCGTCTTGCGCAGTTCGACCGGATCGGTTTTCCCGGCGACGGCGATCTCGTCCATGAAGCCCTCATGAAAGAAGCCGTTGATCGAGCAGCCGACCGATCGCCAGAAGCCGACCGGGATGGAGGCGGGCGCTGCAATGCCGCTGACCCGGTAGTTCGGGATGGTGTAGGGCTGGTCGTAGGCCCCATCGACAATGGACTTGTCAGGGCCGAGCGGCGATATCGAAGGAAACAGCCGGCGCAAGGTGCTGGCTATCGGCGATGGCGAGGCGATTGCCATGCCAATGGCGACCGGCATGCCGTCGTCGCCAAGCCGCGCCTGGAATTTGCCGACCGAAGCCGGCCGGTAAGCGTCGTGGCGCATGTCCTCCTCGCGCGTCCAGATCACCTTGATCGGCCGGCCGGCCGTTTCCTTCGCCATCAGCGTGGCACAGAGAGCAAAGTCCACCTCGATACGTCGGCCGAAGCCGCCGCCCATGAAGGTGGTGTGGACGCTGACCTTGTCCTGTTCGATGCCGACAGCATTGGCGCAAAGCTGCCGCACCAAGGTCGGCGCCTGGTTGCCGCACCAGATGTCGAGAACGCCGTCCTTCAACCGCGCCGTGGCGTTCATCGGCTCCATTGTCGCATGTGCCAGATAAGGCACCGCGTAGTCAGCCTCGACGATTTTTTCGCGCGGCGCGTCGGCGAAGGCGGTATCGACGTCGCCATCGTCGCGCATCACCGACCCTTTGGTGCCGAGCGCCTGCTTCAGCAGCTCGGAAATGCCGGCGCTGTCCGGCGGATATTCGGGATCGGCCCATTCGGCGTCGATCGCCTCCGCCGCCTTGAACGCCGCCCAGGTGTTTTCGGCGATGATGCCGAAGCCGTGGCCGTAATTCGTGTCGATCGGCACGATCTTGATCACTCCAGGCATTTTCTCAGCGTTGGAGACATCAGCCTTGACCGGCTTGGCCCAGAAGCGCGGGCTCATCTTGACCGTGCCGTACAGCATCTCCGGCAGCGTCACGTCGATGCCGAAGATCGGCGCCCCGGTGACCTTGGCCAGCATGTCGACGCGTTTTTGCGGTTTGCCGAGCAGTTTCCAGTCGGCTTTGTCCTTGAGCCTGATTTCCGCGGGCGGCGCCATCGCCGCAGCGGTCGCGGCGACCGCGCCATAGGTCAGCGACTTGCCCGACGCCTTGTGCAGGATCGAGCCGTTGGCTGTTTCCAGATCGGCGGCAGCTATACCGAGCTTTTGCGCGGCAGCTGCAATCAGCATCTTCCGCGTGGCGGCGCCTGCCTGCCGCATCTTGCCGAAACCATCGAGCGTCGATGTCGAACCGCCGGTGCCTTGCAGGGCGAGGAATTTTCCGACCACGCCCATGCCGGCGCGCACTATTTCCGCGGTCATGCTTTCGTCGAAGAAAGCGAACGGACCGCCCTCTTCCAGGATCGCCGCATTGAAATAGGCGTAGGAGGCCGGGCCGTGCTCGACCTTGATCTGGTCGAGCCCGACATCGAGCTCTTCGGCAACCATGGCAGCAAGCGTCGTCGAGATGCCTTGGCCCATCTCGGCGCGCGGCGCGACGATGGTGATGGTGTTGTCGGCGCCGATCTTCACATAGGGGTTGAAGGTGACTTCGCCCTTGGCGAGATCACCCTCCAGCGGATTCGGAAAAGGCTTGCGATAGTAGTAATAGCCGACGGCGACGCCGCCCGCGATGGCAGCAGTGCCGATGAGAAACGTGCGGCGAGCGATCTTTCCGACACTGGCCATGGTCAGATCCCCGCCGTCTTGAGGACGACCGCTCGTCTGATCGCCGCACGGATCTTCGGGTAGGTGCCGCAGCGGCAGAGATTGCCGCCCATGGCATCGTCGATATCGGCATCGGTCGGCTCGGCAACCTCGTCGAGCAGCGCCACCGCGCTCATGATCTGGCCGGCCTGGCAGTAGCCGCACTGGGCGACCTGCTCTTCCAGCCATGCCTGCTGTACCGGATGCAGTCTGCCTTCGGTGCCGATGCCTTCGATCGTGGTGACCGCGCCGGTGACCTCACCGACCGGCAATGAACAGGAGCGCACCGGCTGGCCGTCGACATGCACCGTGCAGGCGCCACAGGCGGCAATGCCGCAGCCGAATTTCGGCCCGGTCTTGCCCATGAGATCGCGCAGCGCCCACAGCAGCGGCATTTCGGGATCGGCATCGAAGTCGAATGCCTGCCCGTCGACGGTGAGGCGCATGGAAATATCCCTTCGTTGTCGTTCACAGTCCAAGGACGAGCGCCCGATTGGGCCGCCTTTTTACATCTTGACAAATTACGTTATTTTGTCAATAGAGCTTTCGCAGGATAAAGTAGCGCCATGATCGAGATCGAAGACATCGCCACTGACCCCAAGCGCGCCCGCATTCTGGACAGCGCGATGAAGGTGTTTCTGGCCTATGGTTTCGCCCGCACCACCATGGACGACCTTGCGCGTGCCGCCGATATGTCGCGGCCGGCGCTTTATCTCCAGTTCAAGAACAAGACCGATATTTATCGCGCCATCGCGTTGATGCTGCTCTCCCGCTCGCTCAAGCAGGCGAAAACGGCACTCGCCGGCGAAGAACCCTTTGCCGAGCGCACGATGCGGGCCATCGATGAAGCGCTGATCTCGATGACGCGCACCGTCCACGCCTCGCCGCATGGCGCCGAACTCCTTGACATGAAGTCGAGTCTCGCCGACCTGATCGGCTGCTGGCGCAGCCGGTTTGCCGAGCATGTCGCCGCAGCGATCGAGAGCGAGGCCGGACGCAATGGCGTCGATCTCACCGCCAGGGGCTTGTCGGCAAAATTGCTGGCCGACATGCTGCTCGACGGGCTGGAAGGCATGAAGATGCGCATCAACGATCCGGACGAGCAGAGGCGGGCTGCGGCCGCGCTGATCAAGGTGATCGATCTAGCCTTGCAAAAAAGCTGACAAACAAAACGCCTCAGGCTTGGCGGCGCGCGGCCCGGGGCTTCATGCGGGCCGCAAGGAACTCCTTGACCCGCCGCCCCGGTGCCGGTCCACGCACCGGCTTGAAGCCGTCGTCGAGCTCGCCTGAGAGGTCAAGCGTCGGCCGCTTGCCGACGGCGTCGTAATTCTCTTCCAGCCAGTCGCTGGCCGCGGTGCGGCCAAGGTCGCGCAGATAGGTCAGGAATGCCCATTCGGCATTGACCTTGGACGATGCCGACAGATCCTTGAATGCCTCGTCGGCATCGATGCGGTGCATACGGATGTCGCGGTATTCGCCATGCGGCAGCCGGCCGGCGGCGATCAGTTCCTTGACGAAAGCGATCGAACGGAATTCACGCAGCAGCCCGGCATTGAAGGTGATCTCGTCGATGCGGTTCTGGATCTCGTTGGCGCTCTTCGGCGTCCCCTCGCGGACCACCGGGTTGATCTGCACCAAAAGCACGTCCTCGGTGGCAGCCGACTTGAAGAACGGGAACAGCGCCGGATTGCCGCCATAGCCGCCATCCCAGTAGGGCACGCCCTTGATCTCGACGGCGCGGAACAGCTGCGGCAGGCAAGCCGACGCCATCACCGTGTCGATGTCGATCTCGCCGTCGGAAAAGACGCGTAACTGCCCGGTCTCGACATTGGTCGCGGAGATGAACAGCTCCATCGCCTTGCAGGCGCGCACATTGCCGAAATCGATCTGCTGTTCGATCACATCGCGCAGCGGATTGAGGCCGAGTGGGTTGGCGACATAGGGCGAAAACACCCGCGACATGGTGTCGAAAAACAGATAGCCCGGCGTGTTCTCGATTGACCAGTTGCCCCAGGCCACGTCCCACGGCATGCGCTGCACCGGGCTGAACCGGCCCTTCCGCGCCACCGCGCGCCAGAAATCGTCGAGCTTCTGCCGCGCGCCCTCGACGCCGCCGCGGACGAAGCCGTCGGCCAGCGCCACCGCGTTCATGGCGCCGGCGCTGGTGCCCGAAACCGCCGCGATGTCAAGCCGTCCGTCCTCCAGCAGCTGGTCGAGCACGCCCCAGGAAAAGGCGCCGTGCGAGCCGCCGCCCTGCAGCGCGACGTTGATCTTTTTGGGCTCCTCCGCCTTGCCGTTTGTCGTCATGGCGTTGTCCTCGATTTGTCGGCCGGATTTGTTCGCACGCTCAAATTCACTGCGCGGTCCAGCCGCCGTCGACCGAAATTTGCGTGCCGTTGATCTGCGCTGCCGCATCCGAGCACAGGAACACCGCGGCAGCGGCAACTTGCTCGACGGTGACGAATTCCTTGGTCGGCTGCTTGTCGAGCATGACCTCGCGGACCACCGTGTCGCGGTCCATCTTGTTGGCCTTCATCTGGTCGGGGATCTGCGCCTCGACCAGCGGCGTCAGCACATAGCCGGGACAGATGGCGTTGCAGGTGATCTTGTCGCGCGCCAGTTCCAAAGCGACCGTCTTGGTCAACCCCATGATGCCGTGCTTGGCCGCGACATAGGCCGATTTGAACGGCGAGGCGACCAGCCCATGGGCCGAGGCGATGTTGACGATCCTGCCGCCGCCGGCTTCTCTCATCAACGGGATGGCGGCGGCGATGGTGTGGAAGGCCGACGACAGATTGATGGCGATGATGGCGTCCCACTTCTCGATGGGAAATTCTTCCACCGGCGCGACATGCTGGATGCCGGCATTGTTGACCAGGATATCGACCGAGCCGAAGCTCTCGGCTGCCTTTGCGACCAGCGCCCGGCATTCGGCCGGCTTCGACATGTCTGCCTTGATGTAGACGGTCTTCACGCCGTGATGCCTGGCGATCGCATCGGTGACGGCCTGGTCGTCGGCCGTGTCGGAAAAGGAATTGACGACGATGTTGCAGCCATCGGCCGCCAGCGCATGGGCGATTGCCAGGCCGATGCCGGAGGTGGAACCGGTGACGATGGCGGTTTTTCTGCTGGGCAAGGCGAAATCCTTCAGTGCGGTGCTAACGGAAGCATATTGCAGTGCAGCATATATGTCTCGTGTGGCGCAAGAACAGCGGCACGGATTGGCGACGACATGAAATTTTTGTCATGAAGGAGGACACCCTCATTCGAAGCTGTACGCCCGACAACCGGTGCGGAGACAGTTTTGTCAGCGGTCCCGGAGGGGGACTCGCTTCGGGACGCTCATAAAATTGCGTTTTGGAAGGGTCATCTGGCTCATGAAAAGACGCAGAGCTTTCCGTACGGCGAGCGATGGCGGCTCGGACGGATGCCACTCCGGGAAATGACCATCGATCGCCATGCGTGCCAAGCCGTAGACAAAAGCGCGGGCGGCAAGCACCAGATGATCGAAGTCGGTGTCCGGGGCAAGCCGACCTTGTTGTTGCGCTTGGGTCAGCAGGTCGATCATTTTCCGGCGAACGGCTTCATTCTGATCACGAAGACTTTCCGACGCGTCGAAATCAATCAGCGTTCGAGAACTGATGATCTGGAAATGCGTGGGATTGCTGATCGCCCACTCCAGATAGCCTTGCCCGATCGCTTCGAAGGCCACAATGGGATCTGCGCTGTCGACTCTGGACTGTGCATCGGCAACGGCCTCGGTCAGCCGGTTCATGGCCTGTTCGGCGACGGCGGTCAGCAGTGCTGATTTCGACCGAAAATGCCGGAATGGCGCGCCGGGCGAAACGCCGGCACGTTTTGCCGCCTCGCGCACTGACACATGCTCTGATCCGCGCTCTTCGATGATCTGTACGGTAGCAGCGATCAAGGCCTCAACCAGATTGCCGTGATGATAGCGCTTGGGGTTGGCGGCTTCGCCGGAATCCGTGGGGCTGGTCATGCCTGCCAATAGCACGACGCCGACATGTAATCACCGATTATATTCTTGCGCCCCAAGCGTTTCCTATGTAATCAGTGATTACAACATCAATGGAGGTTACCATGCTTCGCATCATCGCAACGACTGCCCTTGCTTTCTCCCTACTGTCGCTCGGGTCTGCCCAGGCCGAAGATCAGCCAACCCTGAAAATCGTCTGGCCGGCGGCCGGTTCGGTCATCGAACTCGGCAATGACCCAGAGAAGGCGATAGGCGTCGTCGTCAGCAGCAACTTCACGCTTCTGCCAGCGGGTGAATGTGACGGCGTCAGCCAATGCGGCCATTTGCATATGAAGATCGATCCTGCCGGAGATACCTGCAACATTCCCGGCAAGCCGTACAACAGCATGAACAGCGACTTTGGCGGCGATCTTGTTAAGGCTCGTTTCGGCCATTGTCCGGATGCCGTCGGCAAGCATGTGATCGGCGTGCTACTTGCCGATGATCATCACAAGCCCATTCTTGTGGACGGCAAACCCGTTACTGCTCTGGTGACGGTGACGGCGAAATAATGCATGTCGCGCAAAAGCATGCCCTCGGGCCTGACCCTGGGTCTGACCCGAGGGTGTGCAGCGGTTTGCGTTAACGACATGCATCAAACAGCAACCTAATGCGCGCCGCATGAGGCCGGTCAAATGCGACGCGCTTTAGCGCGGGTCGGGCGGCACTCGGCCCCGTTCGAGGCGGAGATTCTGACACGGCCTGCTGATGAGAGATTTCGGCCGGCCGGCCGGCGATCACGACATCGTGTCGAGCTTGCGCTGCATGGCGGCGATCTGTTCCTTCAGTTCCTGAAGGTCGTCGGGTTTTTCCGACGTCTCTTTCCTGGCCGGCTCCGCCGGCGCTGCGGAAGTGCCGTTCGAGCCTGCGGCTGGGCCTGCAGGCGGGAAGGGCGTGAACAGGCGCATGGCGTTCTGGAACATCTCCATATTGCGGCGCGTCTGCTCTTCTAATGCCTTGATCGGCGTGGCGATCTTCATCATGTCCAGCGGCGACTTGCCCAACGCACCCTTCATCTGCTCGCGGAAGCGTTCCTGTTCCTTCGAGAAGGCGATCATCGACTGTTCGAGGAAGCTCGGCACGATCATCTGCATCTGGTCGCCGTAAAAAGCGATCAACTGGCGCAGGAACGGAATCGGCAGCATGTTCTGCCCTTCCTTGTTCTCCAGTTCGAAGATGATCTGGGTCAGCACCGGATGGGTGATGTCGTCGCCGGTCTTGGCGTCCTGGACGGTGAACTCCTCGCCCTTCTTGACCATTTCGGCAAGGTCCTCGAGCGTCACATAGGTGCTAGTGCCGGTGTTGTAGAGGCGGCGATTGGCATATTTCTTGATGATAATCGGTTCGTCTTTCGCGGCCATCAGCATCCTCCCGGGACACCGGCGCATTTGAGTAAGCTGCCGGTAACGATTGCGCCTTTTCAAGGATATGCGCAAAAGCGTCACAATTCCAAGCGGTTTGTGCAGTGCGGGATCAATTAATGCTGCACGGCGGGCTAAAAATGCTGCGCAGCAACGGGCGGCCTGTTTCAATGACGATGCGCAGCCTGCTTGCGGCGCATGGCCGGTATGCCCATTTCCGGTTTGACTTGGATCATTGAAAGGGCAAGAAAAGCCCTGACGATACAAACTGCGATACCAAAACCTCGATACCTCTAAGTGTGGAGAAGAACATGTCCGCTGCCATCGTTGTCGCCAGTGCGGCGCGCACGCCCGTCGGTTCCTTCAACGGCGCCTTCGCCGCCACGCCGGCGCATGAGCTTGGTGCCGTGGTCATCAAGGAGCTGTTGTCTCGCGCCGGTGTCGAGCCGGCGGAAGTCGACGAGGTCATCCTCGGCCAGGTGCTGACCGCGGCTCAGGGCCAGAACCCCGCTCGCCAGGCATCAATCGAAGCCGGCCTGCCAAAGGAAACCACCGCCTGGGGCCTCAATCAGGTTTGCGGCTCAGGTCTGCGCGCTATTGCCCTCGGCATGCAGCAGATCGCCACCGGCGATGCCAAGGTGATCGTCGCCGGCGGGCAGGAATCGATGTCGCTGGCCCCGCACGCTCAACACCTGCGTGCCGGCGTCAAGATGGGCGACTACAAGATGATCGACATCATGATCAAGGATGGGCTGTGGGATGCCTTCAATGGCTACCACATGGGCAACACGGCCGAAAACGTCGCTCGCCAGTTCCAGATTACCCGCGATGACCAGGACCAGCTCGCGCTGGCCTCCCAGAACAAGGCAGAGGCCGCGCAGAAGGCCGGCAAATTCAAGGACGAGATCGTGGCCTTCACCGTCAAGGGCAAGAAGGGCGACACCATTGTCGACCAGGACGAATATATCCGCCACGGCGCCACGATCGAGGCCATGACCAAGCTGAGACCGGCCTTCGACAAGGACGGCACGGTGACCGCCGCCAATGCCTCCGGCATCAATGACGGCGCCGCCGCCGTGCTGCTGATGACCGAAGCGGAAGCCGCGAAGCGCGGCATCACGCCGCTGGCGCGCATCGTGTCCTGGGCGACCGCCGGCGTCGATCCGCAGATCATGGGCACCGGGCCTATTCCCGCCTCGCGCAAGGCGCTGGCCAAGGCCGGCTGGTCGGTTGGCGATCTCGACCTGGTCGAGGCCAACGAAGCCTTCGCCGCCCAGGCCTGCGCCGTCAACAAGGACATGGGCTGGGATCCGTCGATCGTCAATGTCAATGGCGGCGCCATCGCCATCGGCCATCCGATCGGCGCCTCCGGCGCCCGCATCTTCAACACGCTAGTTTACGAGATGCGCCGCAGAAGTGCCAGGAAAGGCCTCGCCACGCTGTGCATCGGCGGCGGCATGGGGGTTGCCATGTGCGTGGAAGCGCTGTGAAGTCAGCTGCAAAGCGGCGTGAAGACGGAGTGAGAAAGCCGTGAAATGGTCGGTAGCGAACGGGGCTCGATCACCGTTCGTCGCCCGCCGCTCATGAAAAAAGGGAGGACACCATGACCAAGGTAGCACTCGTCACCGGCGGGTCGCGCGGTATTGGCGCGGCGATTTCGATCGGCCTGAAAAACGCCGGCTATCATGTTGCCGCGAATTACGCCGGCAATGACGACGCGGCGCAGAAATTCAAGGCAGAGACCGGCATTCCGGTCTACAAATGGTCGGTGGCCGACTACGATGCCTGCGCCGCCGGCATCAAGCAGGTCGAGGCCGATCTCGGCCCGGTTTCCGTGCTGGTCAACAATGCCGGCATCACCCGCGACGCCATGTTCCACAAGATGACGCGCGAGCAGTGGAAAGAGGTCGTCGACACCAATCTTTCCGGCGTCTTCAACATGACCCACCCGCTGTGGGGCGGCATGCGCGAGCGCAAGTTCGGCCGCGTCATCACCATCTCCTCGATCAATGGCCAGAAGGGTCAGGCCGGCCAGGTCAACTATTCGGCGGCGAAGGCCGGCGACATCGGCTTCACCAAGGCGCTCGCCCAGGAAGGGGCGCGGGCCGGCATCACCGTCAATGTCATCTGCCCCGGCTACATCGCCACCGAAATGGTCAGGGCGATGGACGAGAAGGTGCTCAATGAGCGCGTCATCCCGCAGATCCCGGTCGGCCGCCTCGGCGAGCCGGAAGAGATCGCACGCTGCGTCGTCTTCCTCGCGTCAGACGATGCCGGTTTCATCACCGGCTCGACCATATCAGCCAATGGCGGCCAATATATCACCTGAGGCGTCATATCACCTGAGGCGGCCCGTTGTTGCAGCCCGCTGCGGCAGCGCTATGCCGTGGGAGAGGCTTGAACCAAGCCGTTCTGCATTGCCGGCAGTCTGGTCCTCGTGCAGCGACTGCGCCGACCGATGGTCGTGACGCCGATTTGTGCCGAAGCGGCACGCAAAGGTTAACGGCAGCCGCCCAGCCCTGTGCAAAACCCTGTTCCCCGCCTGTGGATAACAGGTGGAAAACCTGTTCATGACACAACATATTGGGGTGAACAAACCGGGAAACATGCGCCGGCGCCGATTCGTCGCCGTTTCGTTCCGGCTTTGAGCGCAGTGTTAAACGACAAAGGCTGAAAACATCCCCAAATGGTTAAGGCGCGTTAGGAAAGATTAATTATTTCAAAATGTTGGATGACGCCGGCCGACCTGCGTCGATCATTCAGCGGCAAAGGTTAACGGCGACGTCGGCCCTGCATGAAACGGGCCAGTTCGGCGATTCAGCATGTGGTGAGACTCGCAGGCGAGAAATCCAGATGTAGCCGTGAACAAACCCTGAATCTGCGCGAGTCAGCGATTCGTAGCCGATTCGTTCCAGACTCGTTCCAACTGTTAAATCGGAACGGCGGAACGGATTGTCGACGCCGACGGAAGGCTTCGAGCTGCCATCGGAATATTCTGCTTTCGCTTCGCGCCCGAAATCCCTATGTGTCGGCTGTCACCCGCGCCACCACGGGGCGCGCTCCCGACAACGCGAGGCAGAGAGCCTTAATTTCCAGGGTCGATGAACATCCAGCCGAAACACACTGAGCCACTGATCCTGTCAGGCCGCGACGTGACCGCTGTGCTCGGGCCGACCAACACCGGCAAGACCCATCTCGCCATCGAGCGCATGGTGGCGCATGAAAGCGGCATTATCGGCCTGCCGCTCAGGCTGCTCGCCCGCGAGGTTTATTCACGCGTCTGCGAGAAGGTCGGCGCTCACAAGGTGGCGCTTATCACCGGTGAGGAGAAAATCCAGCCCGACGGCGCCAGATATTCGGTCTGCACCGTGGAAGCCATGCCGCGCGAGACCGACGCCGCCTTCGTTGCCGTCGACGAGGTCCAACTGGCCGGCGATCTCGAGCGCGGCCACATCTTCACCGACCGCATCCTGCATCTGCGCGGCCGCCAGGAGACGCTGCTGCTCGGCGCAGCGACCATGCACGGCATCCTCCAACGCCTGCTGAAGGGGGTGTCGGTGGTGACGCGGCCAAGGCTGTCGCATCTCGCCTATGCCGGCTCGAAGAAGCTCACCCGCCTGCCGCGACGTACGGCGATCGTCGCCTTCTCCGCTGACGAGGTCTATGCCATCGCCGAACTGATCCGCCGCCAACAGGGCGCTGCGGCAGTCGTGCTCGGCGCGCTATCGCCGCGCACCCGCAACGCGCAGGTAGAGCTGTTCCAGTCGGGTGATGTCGATTATCTGATCGCCACCGATGCGATCGGCATGGGCCTCAACCTCGATCTCGATCATGTCGCCTTCGCCCAGAACCGCAAGTTCGACGGCTACCAGTATCGCAACCTGACGGCGGCCGAGCTCGGCCAGATCGCCGGCCGCGCCGGCCGGCACTTGCGCGACGGAACCTTCGGCGTCACCGGTCAGGTCGATCCGCTGGACGAGGAACTGGTCAAGAAAATCGAAACGCATGATTTCGACCCGGTGAAGGTGCTGCAGTGGCGCACCGCGCGTTTCGATTTCGCCAACCTCGACGCGCTGAAGCGCTCGATCGAGACCAACGCGCCGGTTGAAGGCCTGACGCGCGCGCTGCCGGCGGTCGATGCGCAGGCGCTCGAGCATCTGTCCCGCGACGAGGACATCCGGGCGCTTGCCACCGACGCCAGGCGCGTAGCGCTGTTGTGGGAGGCCTGCGCCCTTCCCGATTACAGGAAGATCGCCCCGGCCCAGCATGCCGACCTGATCGCCTCGATCTACATGGACCTTGCCAGGCATGGCCATGTCGACGAGAATTACATGGCCGAGCAGGTGCGCCGCGCCGACACCACCGAGGGCGACATCGACACGCTGTCGCACCGGATCGCCCAGATCCGCACCTGGACTTTCGTTTCCAACCGGCCCGGCTGGCTGGCCGATCAGGCACACTGGCAGGAAAAGACGCGCGAAATCGAAGACAGATTGTCGGATGCGCTGCATGAGCGGTTGACGAAACGCTTCGTAGACCGCAGGACTTCCGTCCTCATGCGGCGCCTTAGAGAAAATACCATGCCTGAAGCCGAAATCAGCCCAACCGGAACCGTCCTTGTCGAAGGCCATCATGTCGGCGAGTTGCAGGGGTTCCGCTTCACCGCCGACCAGAGCGCCGCCGGCGAGGACGCCAAGGCGGTGCGCACAGCAGCCCAGAAGGCGCTTGCAGCCGAATTCGAGGCGCGGGCCGAACGCTTCGGCGCCTCGGCCAATGGCGACATCGCGCTCGGCTCCGACGGCACGCTGCGCTGGATCGGCGCGCCGATCGGCACGCTGGTCGCAGGCGACGAGCCGTTGAAGCCGCGCCTGGTGCTGCTGGCCGACGAGCAGCTCACCGGTCCCGCCCGCGACAAGGTCGCCGCGCGCGCCGAGCGCTTCGTCAATTTCCAGATCGAGTCGCTGCTGAAGCCGCTGGTCGACCTCAAGAACGCCGAGCAGATCACCGGCATCGGCCGCGGCATCGCCTTCCAGCTCGTCGAGAATTTCGGCCTCATCAACCGCCGCGACATCGCCGAGGAGATGAAGTCGCTCGACCAGGAAGGCCGCGCCGCCCTTCGCCGGCTCGGCGTGCGCTTCGGCGCCTACCACGTCTTCGTGCCCGCACTGATCAAGCCGGCCCCGGCCGGACTGGTGACCCTGTTGTGGGCGCTGCAGAACGACGGCAAGGACAAGCCCGGCTTTGGCGACGTGGTTCACGCGCTGGCCTCCGGCCGCACCTCGGTGGTCATCGATCCCACCTTCGACAAGACCTTCTACAAGCTCGCCGGCTACCGCAATCTCGGCCGTCGCGCGGTGCGCGTCGACATCCTCGAACGGCTGGCCGACCTGATCCGGCCCGCAACCAACTGGAAGCCGGGCCTCGGCCAGCGCCCTGACGGCGCCTATGATGGTCAGTCCTTCATGGTGACGCCGCCGATGATGTCGATCCTCGGCGCCACGGCCGACGACATGGAAGAGATATTGAAAGGCCTCGGCTACCGGGCCGAGCCGAAGCCGGCTGTCGAGGTGAAGGCACGGCTCGAGGCACAGGACAATAGCGCGCGCGAAGCCGCCGCGGCCAAGCAGGCGGCGGAGGCACAAGCCGAGCAGGCCAAGGCAGCGGAAGCCGCGATTGCCGACGCAGCCGCCGAGGCGCCGGCCGACAGTTCTGAGCCGGATGCAGTGGCAGAAGCCACGGCGGAGGCTCTCGCGGAACCCGCTACCGAAGCGGAACCTGTCGCAGAAGCTCAGCTGCAAACTCCGCCTGAGGTGACGGTAGAGGGACTGCCTGCAGCTGAAGCCGCAGCTCGAGAGGCAGCACCCGAAACCGCCGAGGTTGAGGTCGCACCGGCGGAGCCGGCGTCCGAAGCCTCGACCGCAACGGCAGCAGTCTCGGCCGAACCTGCCGCGGCGGCGGAAGCCGCCACCGGCGAGGCTGCTCCAGACCCCGAGAAAGAGGCCGAAGAACCAAAACCTATCCTGTTGTGGCGGCAGGGCCGCTTCGACCAGCGCCCACGCCACCGCCACCACGACAACCGGCCTCGTGATAGGGACAATCGCCCGCGCAGCGGACAAGTCACGCGCGATGGCCGCAGCAACGAGCCGGCAGAGGCCGGGCAGCAGGCCGGCGCTCCAGGCGGCCGGCCCGCCCGTGAAGGACGCCGCGACGGCGATGGCGCCGGCAAGCCGCGCTTCGACCGCAGCAAGTTCAAGCCCAAGCCTCAGGGCGAGGCAGGGGAACGGCGCGACGGCAAGCCGCAGGGCGAGCGTCCTGATCGTCGCGAAGGCCGTCCCGACCGGAAAGGCGGCAGGCCGGACGGCAAGGGTGGCGCGCCGGGTGGAAAGCCCGCGTTCCAGCCGAAACCTCGCGAGGAGCGTCCGGTGCGCTTCGACCCGGATTCCCCCTTCGCCAAGCTCGCCGCCTTGCGCGACCAGCTGAAGAAGTAAGTTCGTTCGCTCCGATGGTCGCCGAAGGCCGCCAGCGCATCGACAAATGGCTGTTCTTTTCGCGTGCGGTGAAATCGCGTTCGCTGGCGGCGAAGCTGGTGGTGGCCGGACGCGTTCGCATCAATCGCGACAAAGCAGCGCAGGCCTCCGATCTGGTCCGCGCCGGCGACGTCCTGACCATCACTCTCGAGCGGCGCATCTTCGTCTGGAAGGTGCTTGGCACCGGGAGCCGGCGCGGTCCCGCCGAGGAAGCGCGCTTGCTCTACGAGGATATCTCGCCACCGCCGACGCCAAAGGGCGAGGCCGTTCGCGATGCGATCCCCGCACTGCGCGATGCCGGCAGCGGCCGCCCGACCAAGAAGGAACGCCGGGAGACCGACCGGCTGCTCGGCGACGACTGACGCATAACCGGCTTTCGTCGCATCGCCGGCTGGAAATCCATTCCGGAAACACCGGCATCACGCGCAATGGCTGCCCTTGCAAGCGGCGGGCAAAGACGTTACCTCACCAAAAAAGGCCTACCGCATCGGCCCGAAAATCGATATCGATTTTCCAAGAGCACGATGCGTGGATTCAAAGTGTTAGAGCGTACCTTATGCGTCCAATTGGACGCACGTCGCCCTGATAAAACGGGACGTCCCGGAGCCGACCAATGACCTATGTCGTGACCGATAATTGCATAAAATGCAAATACATGGACTGCATCGAGGTCTGTCCGGTCGACTGTTTCTATGAGGGCGAGAACATGCTCGTCATTCATCCCGACGAGTGCATCGACTGTGGCGTCTGCGAACCGGAATGCCCGGCCGACGCGATCAAGCCGGACACCGAGCCGGGGCTCGACAAATGGCTGCAGATCAACACCGAATACGCCGACAAATGGCCCAACATCACCGCCAAGAAGGAGCCTCCGGCCGACGCCAAATCCTTCGATGGCGAGGCCGGCAAGTTCGAAAAATATTTTTCCCCTGAGCCCGGCCAGGGCGACTAGCGCACGACCGCGAAAATCGAAATCGATTTTCGGAAAGGACTATGCGCAAGATCAAAGTGTCAAGCGTCCTTGCGCGTCCAAAACGGGCGCGTGGCGCTGTAACGGCGACGCCGGTTTGATCGGCATCACGCATGGTGATCGGCACTGCACGTTAACTGCCGCGACAGGCGGAGATCGCGCTTGACCTTCGCGCGTGCAGCAAAACCTTGATTCTTCCGACTTTTTGTGCTACATCAACCAAACATGCCGGTGACACAACGTCGATTTATGGCGCAAACGCCCCAAATCACTGAAAGGTGAATTTCTCAATCCGGACCAGAGTGATCTGGGGCAGGCAGTCGCGACTATGCGGTTTGCCAACCTCGGCTTTTCCGGTGGGTTCGTAGTTGTGCGGCTAACGATCGGTACCCGATCGCGCGAGTTCGGCCGGCAGAATGCCGGTACCACACCAAGGAGTTCATGGCGTAATGGCAACAATCACCCCGCAGAAGAAGTCCAGCGCAGCGCGTCACGGTTTTAAGACCGGCGAGTACATCGTCTATCCGGCGCATGGCGTTGGCCAGATCGTCTCGATCGACGAGCAGGAAGTTGCGGGCCACAAGCTGGAACTGTTCGTCATCGACTTCCAGAAGGACAAGATGCGTCTTAAGGTTCCGGTCGCCAAGGCGACCTCCATCGGCATGCGCAAGCTGTCGGAAGAGGATTACGTCGATCGCGCGCTGAAAGTCGTGCAGGGCCGCGCCCGCGTCAAGCGCACCATGTGGTCGCGCCGCGCCCAGGAATATGATGCGAAGATCAATTCCGGCGACCTGATCTCGATCTCGGAAGTTGTGCGCGACCTCTACCGCGCCGACAACCAGCCGGAGCAGTCCTATTCCGAACGCCAGCTTTATGAGGCGGCACTCGACCGCATGGCGCGCGAGATCGCGGCCGTCAACCGCATGTCGGAGACCGAAGCGGTGCGCCTCATCGAGGTGAACCTCAACAAGGGTCCGAAGCGCGGCGCCAAGGCCGACAACGAAGAAGCCGAGCAGGAAGAAGCAGCCTGAGCGCTTCTCGCCTTCGAATTTGAAAAAACCCGGCCTCGCGCCGGGTTTTTTGTTTTTGGTGATCGTCACCCCAAAACCGCTACGCACTTTTTGGGCGACACGCCTTAAACTTCGCCGCCGGCTTCCTTCTCTGCTTCCTGCTTCAGCGTCGCGATAAACCGCTTGGTTCGCTGGCGCTCCGGATTGCTGAACAAAACAGCGGCGGGGCCTTTCTCGACGACGCTGCCGGCGTCGAGAAACACCACCTCCTGCGCGATTTTGGAGGCGAGGCGCAAGTCATGCGTCGCCATCACCATGGTGGTGCCCTCGCTGGCGAGCTGGCCGAGCACGTCGACCACCTCCTGCGCCAGTTCCGGATCGAGGGCCGAGGTCGGCTCGTCGCACAGCAGCACTTTCGGCGATGGTGCCAGCGCCCGGGCGATCGCCACGCGTTGCTGCTGGCCGCCTGACAGCGTCGCCGGCCAGGCGTCGGCTTTGTGCGCCATCCCGACCTTTTCGAGCAGAGCGAGCGCCCGCTCGCGCGCCCTCGCCGTCGGCCATTTCAACACCGTCACCAGCCCCTCCATGACGTTTTCGATCGCCGTGCGGTGCGGGAACAGCTGGAAATTCTGGAACACCATGCCGGTCTGCAGCCGCAGGCGCTGGATGGCCCTGCCGGGAACCTTGCCGCCGGGATGGAATTCGAGCGCGTCGTCGCCGATGCGCACCGTGCCCGAGGTCGGGATCTCAAGCAGGTTGATGCAGCGCAGAAGCGTGCTTTTCCCGCCGCCGGAGGGGCCGACAAGGGCGGTGACGCTGCCTTCCTCGATGGTGACCGTCACACCCTTCAGCACGAGGTTGTCACCAAAGCGCTTCTCGATGTTGGTGAGGCCGATCATGAGCGCGCCTCCAGGAAGCCGCCATAGCGGTTGAGCCGCTTTTCCAGGCGCGTCTGCAACGCCGACAGCACCGAGCTCAGCGCCAGATAGAGAGCCGCCGCCTCGACATAGAGGATCAGCGGCTCATAGGTGGTGGCGACGATGCGCTGCGCCGCCTGGAACATCTCCGGCACCGTGATGGCGGCGGCCAGCGATGTGTCCTTGACCAGCGAGATGAAGGTGTTGGACAGCGGCGGCACCGCGACGCGGCCGGCCTGCGGCAGTATGGTGCGTCGCATCGCCTGGCTCCAGGTCATGCCGATCGAATAGGCCGCCTCCCACTGCCCCTTCGGCACCGAGCCTATGACGGCGCGGATGATCTCCGATGTATAGGCGCCGATATTGAGTGTGAAGCCGATCAACGCGGCTGAAAAGGCGTCGAGCAGGATGCCGACCGAGGGCAGGCCGTAGAAGATCAGGAAGAGCTGCACCAGAAGCGGCGTGCCACGGAAGATCCAGACGTAGAAGCGGACCACGGCGACCAGCGGCTTCGGGCCGAACAGCCGGACGAGCGCTGCGACCAGACCTACGAAGAGACCGAATGCGAACGACAGCAGCGTTAGCGGCACGGTGAAGATCAGCGCGGCCCATAGCAGCGTGGGCAACGAATCCAGCATCAATTGCAGCCAGTGCGGCACGAAAACTCTCCTTGCGAGATTGCCGCCCAAAAATCGGCCCGGCAGCATCGAGGCGCGAACATAGGGTCGTCATATCACGCCAAAAGCGGCGGCCGTCAAAGACGGCTCGCCGCGATACTTTGCCATGCGGGCCGGCAACCGGCCGGCTCCGGGAAATGCGCTTACTTCGAAACGTCCTGGCCGAAGTAAGTGTCGGCGATCTTCTGGTAGGTGCCGTCGGCCTTGATATCGGCCAGCGCCCGATTGATGGCGGCGACCAGTTCCGGATCGCCCTTGCGCACGAGCACGCCGGAATAGTCGGCGTTTTCTTCCTGCGCGGCGATCTTCACATTGGCGTCGGGCTTGTGCTTCTTGAAATCGAGGAAGGACAGGCTGTCGTTGATGGTGGCATCGGCGCGGCCGGTAAGAAGCAGCTGGATCGATTGGTCGAAACCATCGGTGCCGACGAGTTCGGCGCCGTTTGCTTCGGCGAGCTTGCCGAAATTCGAGGTCAGCGACTGCGCCGCCTTCTTGCCCTTCAGGTCGGCAAAGCTCTTGATGTCGGTATTATCGCCGCGCACGATCAGCACCGCCTTGGAAGCAATATAGGGATCGGAGAAATCATACTTGGCCTTGCGCTCCTCGGTGATGCCGACCTGGTTGATAACGGCGTCATAGCGCTTGGCGTCGAGGCCGGCGATCAGCCCATCCCATTTGCCTTCGAGGAATTCGGCCTCGACGCCGAGCCGCTCGGCGATCGCCTTGGCAATCTCGACGTCGAAGCCGACCAGTGCGCCCGAGGCATCATGATAGGTGAAGGGGGCATAGGTGCCTTCCGTGCCGACCTTGAAGACACCGGCCTGCTTGATCTGATCGAAATTCGCGCCGGCATGGCCTGATGTGCCGGCCAGCACCTGCAGTGTTGCGGCGACGATAAGCGATTTGAGCCATTTCATTTTTCTGTGATCCCGTCATTGGCCGGCGTCCGGGGCCGGCATCCGGCGCATTTGTGAGCGCCGGAACCTGACAGATGCAGGCTGGCGAAATAAGGAACCAGATTTCAACAATGAGACGCTTTCGAAATCCAATTCTCAAAACTGCATTGAGTCACGCCAACCGGCCGAGGAGCGACCGCCGCATCGAGCTTTCGGACAGTGCAATCCACGCGACATCAGCGGCGGAACCATTCGCGCGGGTGGCACGTTTGTTGGCTGTTGTAGGGCGCGGCGTCGCCAATTCAACCACGATGCCAGCTCAGGGTCGAGCGATCGCACCGCAACGCCCGGAACAGGGAGCGTGGCATGATGGAAGATACGGCAGGGCGAACCATGGTCCGCGCGGCGATGAAAGCCCCCTATCTCGAGCGCGACGAGGAGCATGTTCTCGCGTTGCGCTGGAAGCAAAACAACGACCAGCAGGCACTGCACCAAATCGCCATGGCGCATATGCGGCTGGTCATTTCCATGGCCTCGAAATTCCGCCACTATGGCCTGCCCCTGGGCGACCTGGTGCAGGAAGGCCATGTCGGCCTGCTGGAGGCAGCGGCCCGTTTCGAACCGGAGCGCGAGGTGCGGTTTTCGACCTATGCGACGTGGTGGATTCGTGCCTCGATGCAGGACTATATCCTGCGCAACTGGTCGATCGTGCGCGGCGGCACCAGTTCGGCGCAAAAGGCGCTGTTCTTCAATTTGCGGCGCCTGCGCGCCCGCTTGGCGAACGGTGCCGAGCCGATCTCGAACACCTCGCTCTACCGCGAGGTGTCGGTGGCGCTCGGCGTCTCCGAGGCCGACGTGGCGATGATGGACTCCCGCCTTTCGGCCCCTGATAGTTCGCTCAACCAGCCGCTCGCCGACGATGCGGGCGCCACCGAGCGAATGGATTTCCTGGTTTCGGACGATCCTTTGCCGGACGAAGTCGTGGGCGACACGATCGATGTCGAACGCCGCTCTATCTGGCTGAAAACCGCGCTCGGCGCGCTCAACGCCCGCGAGCTCAGGATCATCGAGGAACGCCGGCTGAGCGACGAGGGCGCGACGCTCGAAGCCCTCGGCGAGGCGCTTGGCATCTCCAAGGAACGCGTCCGCCAGATCGAGGCACGCGCCATGGAAAAGCTCAAGATAGCGTTGGTGAAGCAAAACCCCGAGTTTCTGGCGACCGCCGCCTAGGGTGTGTTGAGATTCAGGTTAGGCCGAGTCGGAGTCGAAGATGGGCGCGAAGCGACCAAACTAGGTGGTTTCCGAGAACCGGAGCGGAGCGTACTTAAAGTACGTGAGCACCGGAAGCGCAGGAAACTGCCGTTTGCAGGCCGGCATCACTTGAATATCGAGCACCCTATCTGTCGGTGATGATCTTGACCTTATCGCCGGCCGAAACGGCTGCGCCAGGCGACATCGCATTGAGCACCCTGAACAGGTCGAGCTTGCGGTCGACGCCGACCATCTGCGCCGCGAGCGAGCCCATGGTCTGTCCGGGCCGGACCGTGACGACGCGGATATGCAGCGGCTTCAGCGCCGCTTTTTCGGCCGCGCTCAAGATACGGAACGAACCGCTGACCGAGCGCGCCACCGCGTCCAGCGAGGTGCTGGCGGAGGGGGCTGCCGTCAGCAGCCGGTAGACCTGGCCGCCGGCGCGGATCACCGCAATGCCGAACTGCCAGCCCTCGGCGCTGGCATGCGCCGTCGCCGCCTCGTTGCCGTTGATTGTTTCCTGGCGCACGCTGCGTTCGTCGAGACCGGCCACCCAACCGCTGCGGATGTAGTCGGTCAGCGAGCGGTTCCTGTCGATCGAGACGCCGTCGAAGCGGATCGCTATGTCGCCCGGCCCGGTTGCCGTCACCGCCGCGGCCGAGTTGTCGATGATGAAGCCGTCGGGCACCGAGAACGACACGCCGAGCCCCGGATGCAGGAAGGTTTCGCCACGCACATAGCCTTCCTCCGGCGCGTCGCCATAGAGCAGGCCGTCTATGCCGGCGAGGAAGGCGTCCCGGTCGCGCGTGCCGACGCCGGGCGCACCGAACTGGCGGGCATGGCGCTGCGCCAGATCGATGCGTTGCGGCGTGTTCGGGTGCGTTGCCAGGAAGTCGAGGCTGGCGTCGGTGGCGCCGCTGATAGAGCGGAAATCGGTGTAGGCCGACATGGATTGCAGGAAGCGGCCCGCGGCAAACGGATCGAAGCCCGCCTCGCCGATCGACTTGATGCCGATGCCGTCAGCCTCCAGCTCCTGATTGCGCGAGAACTGGGCAAGCCGCAGCTTGCCGCGGATCAGTGCCGCCTTGGCGGTCGGGCTGTCGCCGAGCACATCCGAGACGACTTTGGTCGCAAAGCCTTCCTCGGCCTCGAGCTGCTGGCGCTGCAAGCCGTGGTTTGCGGTGACATGGCCCATCTCATGCGCGATGACCGCAGCAAGCTCGGCCGAATCGTTGGCCAGCGCCAACAGGCCGCGCGTGATGTAGAGATAGCCGCCCGGCAGTGCGAAAGCGTTGACGTTGGGCGAATTGAGGATCGTGATGCGGTAGGTCTGGCTCGGGTTGGCCGACACCACGGTCAGGCTGCCGACGACCTTGGCCACCATGCGCTCGAGCTTGGGATCGGAATATTCGCCGCCATAGGTCGCGAGGATGCGCGGATGCTGCGCCTTGGCCATTTCGGCGAGCTTGCTGTTGGCGGCAACATTGTCGACGGTGACCGGTTTGCTGGAAGGCTGGAAGCCGGATTCCTGAACGTCCGGAGGCGTGAACATCTGGCAGCTTGCCAGCGCCATGGCAAAGCCGGCCAGCGCCAGGAAGCGCGCCAGCGGTTTCCTTCTCACTCTGTCTGTGCCGGTCGGCAGAACAGCTTCCTTTCGGCTCTCAGCACATGGCCTCGAAAATCGGGCATCGATTTTCAGAACATGCGCAAAATCAACTGCCACAGCGTCCTTTCGCGCCCACGAGCACGGCCCACGAGCACGGATGGCACCGTAGTGGCAAATCACAACCTATGCCGGACCAGTATCGGAGGACCTAGCCACACTACTTTGACCATGGCAAGCAAACGCCACATCGCCTGAAGCCGGTTTGGCCGTAAATTATGTCCGCTTCCGGGCAACATCTCGTGATCCTGCGCCAAACGGACCTGCACCGATATAGCGCCGGAAGGCTTCCGGTCCAGCCTTGGTAAAAAAATCGGCGACAGTCCCGGTTGCGGTAACCGTGCCATTGTCCAGGAACACCATGTCCTGGCCGATGTGGTGGGCGTCCTCCGGCTGATGGGTAACGAACAGCACCGTCATGTGCCGCTCCGCTTGGACGTCGGCTACCAGATCGAGCATGTCGTCGCGCAAGGCCGGTCCGAGCGAGGCGAACGGTTCGTCGAGCAAGAGCACCGGCCGGTCGCGCACCAGGACGCGGGCGAGCGCGACGCGCTGCCGCTCGCCACCGGAGAGCTCGCGCGGCAGGCGCTGTTGCTTGCCGGCAAGGCCGACGCGCTTGAGCGCCGCGGCGATTGCAGTGTGGTCGGCCTCGGTCAGCCTGAGCGACGGCGAGCGGCCAAGGCCGACATTTCGTTCGACCGAAAGATGGGCGAAGAGATTGTTTTCCTGGAACACCATCGACACTGGCCGCGCCGAAGGCGGTTCGGCGCCGACATCGGCGCCGCCGATCAGCACACGGCCTGATTGCGGAGTCTCGAAGCCGGCCACCAGGTTGAGCAGTGTCGATTTTCCCGAGCCGCTCGGCCCCATGATGGCTGTGATCTTCGAGGCGGCGAACTCGACATCGATTAAAAACGGCGCTTCGCCATAGCTGAACGAGACCTTCTCCAGCCGTACAGCCGTACCGGTTTCGCTGTTGAGCGTCATGATCTTTCTCCCCGTCCCAGCCAGTCCGCGGCCAGGACAAGCGCGAGACAGACCAGGCCGAGCAGCAATGCCAGGCCGGCCGCGTCCATCGTGCGATAGCTGCCCATGCGGGCCAGCAAGAGATAAGGCAGCGTCTGCAGGGAGTCGCTGCCAAACAGGGCAATGACGCCGAGATCGCCGAGCGACAAAGCCATGGCGAACGCGAAACCGGTGGCGAGCGGCCGTCGCAGCGACGGCCAGTCGACCAGCCGGAAACGGTTCCAGCCCGAAATGCCAAGCAGCAAACAGAGCCGTTCGTGGCGTTCGCTCGCCGCATCATAGCCGGGGCGAATGGCGCGGATGGCAAACGGCATCGCCATCACCGCATTGACCGCGACGACCATGACAGGGGCGATGGCAAAGACGTCGCTGACGGAACGCAGGAGCAGGAACCAGCCGGCGCCGATGACGACGGGCGGCACGACGAGGACGAAGCCAGCGCCGGTATCGGTGGCGTATTCGAGCAGCGTCCTGGCGCCGACGCGACGCAAGGCCAGCGCCCGTCGTGCCATGACCAGCGACAGCGACAGGGCCACTGAAAGCAGCGCCGCCAGCAAGGCGAGCACGGCGCTGGTCAGCGTCGCTTGCCGCACCGCGCTCTCGCCCGCCAGCCGGCCGAGATCGGCGCCAAGGCCTGACGTCACCGTGGCCGCCATCGGCCCGGCGACGAACAGCAAAGCCAGCATGATCAATGCTGCGTTCAGCACGGTCTCGGCGGCGCCGGCCGAAAGATAGCGGCGCGAAGCCACCGGCAGGTTGGCGTCGCCGACGGTGTTGGCGCCGAGCCGCATCAATGCCAGCACGACGACGAAGGTCAGCGCGATCTGCAACACTGTCAGCGTCACCGCGCGGGCAGGATCGAAATCGAAACGCAGCGCCTGGTAGATGGCGACCTCCAGCGTCGTCGCACGCGGCCCGCCGCCCAGCGTGAGCACGATGGTAAAGGATGTGATGCAGAGCATGAAGACAAGCCCGGCGACGCCCGGCAGCGCCGCGCGCAGCGTCGGCCATTCGATCAGCCGGAAGGCGGGCCTGGCGCCCATGCCGAGCTGGCTCGCCAGCCGCCACTGGTCGGCCGGCACTGTCCCAAGCGCTTCGAGGAACAGCCGCGTGGCCAGCGGCAGATTGAAGAAGACATGGGCGACGAGGATGCCGGACAGGCCGTATATGCCCGGCCAGCCCTGACCGCCAATCGCGCTGAGCACGCCGGCAAAATAGCCGGCGCGGCCATAGAGAGCCAGAATCCCGAGTGCTGCGACGATGGCCGGCAGCGCGAGCGGCACGGCGAAGAGCTGCAGGATCAGGCCGCGACCAAAGAAGCGCGGATGCCGCGACAGCGCCCGCGCCACGAACAACGCCGGCACGACGGAGAGCAGCGTCGACAGCAATGCCTGCCACAGCGTGAAGCGGGCGACGCGGAAGAGGTAGGAATCGAAGGCCGACGCGGCGCCGGACGGATCGCGCGCGCCTTCCACGATGAGCCCGGCGAACGCGCCGCCGACCAGCAGCGCAACAGCGGCAACCGCGATGGTGCCGGCGCTGACGCGGGGGTCCCTACGATGGCCAGTGTGCATTCCGCGCTGCCCAACCTAACGACGGGCGCTGAAAGAAGGAATGTGGCTGGGGCCGAGTTCCCGCCCACCCCCCTCTGGCCTGCCGGCCATCTCCCCCGCAAGGGGGGAGATCTGCTGTTCCAATGCTGGTGCCTCAACTGCGGCGTCAGAGAGTGGCGAATCCGGCGACACCGCCAATCTCCCCCCTTGCGGGGGAGATGGCCGGCAGGCCAGAGGGGGGTGGCGTGGAGCGAACACCATGCAGAAATCTAAATCCTACTTGCTCATCACCGACAGCCATTCGTCGACCCAGGCCTTGCGGTTGGCGGCGACCTCTTCCGGGCTGAACAGCAACGTCTTGGTCGGCTTGACGAGCTTGTCGAAAGCCGGATGGAGCGGCTTCTCGGTCTTGCCGGCAGGGAACATCCAGTTGGTCTCGGGAATGACATCCTGGAATTTCGGCCCGGTCATGAAAGTCAGGAACTGTTTCGCCAACGGGTTCTTGGCACCTGATTTGGTGATGCCGGCAACCTCGATTTGCAGGTACGCGCCCTCCTCGAAGGATGCCGCCTGATAGCGTTCGGTGTTTTCGGCGACCATGTGATAGGCCGGCGACGTGGTATAGGACAGCACCATCGGCGCCTCGCCCTTGGTGAACAGGCCGTAGGCCTCGCTCCAGCCCGGCGTCACGGTGAGCACCTTTGCCTTAAGCTTGGCCCAGGCTTCCGGCGCCTTTTCGCCATAAACCGACCTCACCCACAACAGCAGGCCGAGACCGGGCGTCGAGGTGCGCGGATCCTGGATGACGATCTTCTCATCGGCATTGCCCTCGATCAATTCCTTCAGGCTCTTCGGCGGCGTCTTCAGCTTTTCGGTGTCGTAGACGACGGCGAAATAACCATAGTCGAACGGCACGAAAATATCGTCGCTCCAGCTGCCCGGCACCTTGACGTCGATGACGGCACCATGCGGTGAAAACAGGCCGGTAGCCTTGGCTTCCGCCGTCAGATTGGTGTCGAGGCCGAGCACGATGTCGGCCTTGGTCGCGGCCCCTTCCAGCCTGACGCGGTTGAGCAGGGCGACGCCGTCGGCGACCGCGACGAATTCGAGGGCACAGCCGCATTCGGCCTCGAACGCCTTCTTGACCGCCGGGCCTGGACCCCATTCGGCGGTGAAGCTCTCATAGGTGTAGACGGTGAGTTTTTCCTGCGCGGATGCTGGCCCGATGCCTGCGAGAACGGTTGCCGCGAGCAGCACTGCCGAAACAAGTGTGTATAAAAACGTGCGCATCGGCGCCTCCTTCGTTGGCGTTGAAGGGAATTGAGGCGTCGGGTTGTCCGAAACGTCTAATCCCTCCGCCGGTACAAACCGGATCAGGTTCAGCGGGTTGGCAGGTTGCCTCTCAGCTGGTCCGCGAAGATCGCGTCCAGCACCCCGTTAGAGCGCTTCGACACATAGGCCCGGCCCGACTGCGGCGCAAGCGGAAGTTTGCCGGGCATCCAGACCGCGGCCTTCCGTTTCGCAAGCAGGGCTGGTAAGGCCACGCATATGAGCAAATTCACCATCCTGCTTGGCGGCGACCTTATCCGCACGCCGCTGCTCGACCGCCAGGTCGAAGGCACGCGTGTCATCGCCGCCGACGCCGGCATCAGCCATGCCCGGACGCTGAGCCTGACGCCGGAACTCTGGGTCGGCGACTTCGATTCGGTGCCGGCGGATTTGCCGGACGAGCTCGCCGCCGTGCCGCGCCAGGTGTTTCCGGCAGAAAAGGACAAGACCGACGGCGAACTGGCTATCGCCGCCGCGCTCGAACGCGGCGCGACCAGCCTCGTGCTGGCCGGCGCGTTCGGCGGCAAGCGCACCGACCACGCCTTCCTGCACCTGGCGCTCGGCGTCCGGCTGGCCGAGGCCGGAACAGAGGTGATTTTGACCAGTGGCGCACAGGAAGGCGTCCCCTTGCTTCCCGGAAAGGCCTGCTTCGACTACGCCGACGGCATGCTGTTTTCGATTCTCGGCTTCTCCGACCTTGCCGGTCTGACCGTGACCGGCGCCAAATGGCCGCTGAACCATGTCGAGGTGGCGTTCGGCTCGTCGCTGACCATTTCCAATGAGGTCAAGGGCCGGCTCGAAGTCGCGCTGGGCAGCGGCCGCGCGCTGTTGCTCGCCCATCCATTTCCCCTTACCTGAAAGCTGACATGGCGCCGCCGCTTCTCAATCTCGACGGGATAAAACTGACCTTCGGTGGCACGCCGCTGCTCGACGGGGCGGAACTGACGGCGTCAGCGGGCGACAAGATCGCTCTGGTCGGCCGCAACGGCTCTGGCAAGTCGACGTTGCTGAAGATCGCTGCGGGATTGATCGAGCCGCAGGATGGCGAGGTGTTCCGCCAGCCTTCGGCAACAGTGCGCTACCTGCCGCAAATGCCCGACATGGATGGTTTTGCCAGCGTCCGCGCCTATGTCGAGGCGGGGCTCGGACCCGCCGACGATCCCTATCGCGCCACCTATCTGATGGAGCATCTCGGCCTGTCCGGCGAGGAGCGGCCGAACGATCTCTCCGGCGGCGAAGCCCGCCGTGCTGCCCTTGCCCGCGTCATGGCGCCGGAGCCCGACATCCTCCTCCTCGATGAGCCGACCAACCATCTCGACCTGTCGGTCATCGAATGGCTGGAGGAGGAGCTTGCCCGCACCTCTTCGGCGCTGATCGTCATCTCGCACGACCGCCGCTTCCTCGAGCGCGTGTCGCGTGCCACCGTGTGGCTCGATCGCGGCCAGACCCGCAGGTTGGACAAGGGCTTTGGCCATTTCGAGGAATGGCGCGACACCGTGCTGGAAGAAGAAGAGCGCGAGCAGCACAAGCTTGGCCGCCAGATCGTGCGCGAGGAGCACTGGTTGCGCTATGGCGTGACGGCAAGGCGCAAGCGCAACATGCGCCGGCTCGGCGAATTGCAGACCATGCGCCAGCGCTTTCGCGGCCATCGCGGCGCCGAGGGTGCGGCGACCATGGTGGCCAGCGACGCCGCCGAATCCGGCAAGCTGGTGATCGAGGCCAAGAACATCGAGAAGAGCTTTGGCGACCTCACTGTGGTCAGGGGTTTCTCAACCCGCATCCAGCGCGGTGACCGCGTCGGCCTGGTCGGCCCGAACGGCGCCGGCAAGACGACGCTGCTGAAGATGCTGACCGGCGAATTGAAGCCGGACTCAGGCACGGTGCGACTCGGCACCAATCTGGAGATCGCCACGCTCGACCAGAAACGCGAGGCGGTCGACCCGCAAGAGACGCTGGCGCAGTATCTCACCGACGGCCGCGGCGAGAACCTTGTCATCAACGGCGAGCAGCGCCACGTCGTCTCCTACATGAAGGACTTCCTGTTCAAGCCGGAACAGGCGCTCACGCCGGTGCGCGAGCTTTCGGGCGGTGAGCGGGCGCGGCTGCTGCTCGCCCGTGTGCTGGCGCGTCCGGCAAATCTTTTGGTGCTCGACGAGCCGACCAACGATCTCGACATGGAGACGCTGGAACTGCTGCAGGAACTGGTCGCCGGTTTTGCCGGCACCGTCATCCTCGTCAGCCACGACCGCGATTTCCTCGACCGCACAGTGACCAGCCTGATCGCGCCGGACGGCGGCGGCCGCTGGATCGAATATGCCGGCGGCTATTCCGACATGCTGGCGCAGCGTGGCCGCACCAGGCTGGACGACCGCAAGGCGCGGCCGAAGTCCGAGACCAGCGAAGTGGCGGCGGCAGGCAGGACCGAAGCTGCTGCGCCGAAGGGCTCGGCGAAAAAACTGTCGTTCAAGCAAAAATTCGCGCTGGAATCGCTGCCCAAGAAGATCGAGGCGGTGACCGCCTCGATATCACGGCTGGAGGACAACATCGCCGACCCGGCCTATTACGAGCGCGACCCGGCCTCATTCCAGAAGACCATCGCCGCCCTCGACAAGGAGCGCGCCACGCTGGCAGCGCTCGAGGAGGAATGGCTGGAACTTGAAATGTTGCGCGAGGAGATGGAGGGGTAGGGATTGCATGCGTGCTTTTATGCGCGTATCCTATGCACCTATTTTATGCGTATGAATGGGAGTTGCTCCATGCTTCAATCGACTCCAAAAGCCCAACGAAAATCGGTCAATACCTCGATTGACTCCAGATTGCTCGAGGACGCCAAGGCACTCGGTATCAACATATCTCGGGCCGCCGAGGAGGGTATTGCCAAGGCGATTTCAGCCGAAAAAACGCGCCGGTGGCAGGAGGAAAACAGGGAGGCGATCGAGAGTTCTAACGACTATGTCAGGCGCAACGGACCGCCACTGGCCAAGTACCGGCCGTTTTGATGGCGCGCTATGATTTCTACCGGAGAACAGAAGGCGACGGCTATCTTCTCGACGTTCAGGCTGATCTTCTTGAAGGTCTAAACACAAGGGTTGTCATCCCGTTGATGCCGCCCAACGTGGCCCCGGTGCCGGGTCGCCGGCTAAACCCCACGTTGACGATCAACGGCAGTGACCATGTCATGGTCACTCAATTCATGTCAGCCTTGATGGCTTCAGAATTGCCTCCTGCCGAAGGAAATCTTTCCAGGCATCACGACGACATCGTGGCCGCGCTCGACATGCTGTTCCAGGGCTTCTGAGCCGAAGGAGGCTGGTGAGCCGGCCTCAGCCCGCCTCTTTTGTTTGCCAGGCCTTCAGCGCCTCATCGAACACCTTCTCGCCGGGAATGCCCTTTTCCATGGTCAGCAGCGCCCGCCGTCCGGTCTTGTAAACGACCGGCACGTCGATCCATTTCTGGCCCCGGAGCAGGGTCAGGTTGGCGTCTTCGTCCGCCTTTGTGTCGTTGAGAGCGACCAGGAAGAAGCCATCGGCGATCTTGGCCGGGATGCCGATCAGCGGACTGCCGGCATCCTGTTCAGAGCCCTTCATGGCGACGCGCAGGATGTTGTCGACACCGCCGCCGTCGAAACCATCGGGCGTCAGGAAGATCATCTCGATGATGTGGCTGGCCGGCAGCGTCTGGTCGGTGTTGCGGCGGATGGTCATGCGCAACTGCACGTCCTTACCCGGAATGCTCGCCTCGGCGCGGATTGCCGGCTCGGGCGGCAGATTGCCGCCGGGCGATTCCTGCACCAGCGACCAGACGATGCTGCCGGACTCGGCCGAGCCTTGAGCGGTGCTGGTGCGCTCCTCGTAGAAGATCGCCTTCTGGCCGACCGCCAGCGCGGTTTCCGCAGGCGTGGCTGTCGGCGCGGCCGGCGCGGCACCCGGGGCCGGCGGCGCTGCCGGGGCGGCTGCGCTATCGGTCGGCGCCGCCGGCGCCGGCGTAGCGCCGTCGGCAGGCGGTGTTGCGGGGGCCGCACCCGGTGCGGGCACATTCGTGGCTGGCGTGCCGGCAGGCGCTGCAGGCGCAGGTGCGGCCGGCGGCGGTGTGGTCAGTGCTGCGACGGATTCGCCCTCTCCGATGCCGCTTTGTCCTGAAGCGGGGCCGGGATCGACCTCACCGCCCTCAGGTGTCAGCCGCTGGGTGAACTTTGTGCCTTCGGCATCCGCTGGAGCCGCTGCGGCCGGGGGCCTTGCCGCGGCATCGGTAGCCGGCCGCTCGACCGGGCTCGGCTTCACCAGCGGCTCTACGGTTGCGACCGTCGTGCTGTTGAGACCCAGCATGTTGCTGAACGCGTCCTTGTTCAGCCAGATGCCGTAGCCGCCGCCGGCGATGACGAGCAAGGCGACGACAGCGGCGATCAGCCCGCCATAACTGCGCCTGCGCTCGGCAGGACGCTGACGCTGAAAAGTGTCCGGCGCCGGCTCCTCCTCGTTGGGGAATACATCGTCTCTAAAGCTATCGCTCTTCTCGTACGCCGCTGGAAGATCCGCGTCCGAAGGCTCCGCATCGGTGCCCTCTGGAGAAGCAGCGGATGGCGGTTTTTGCCAATTCGGCGCGGCTTGGGCGGCAGGTGCCGGCTGCCATGCCGGCTCGGTCTGTGCTGGTTGCCATGCCGGCTCGGTCTTTGCCGGCTGTCGGACATGGCTGGGTTGGTTCTTGTTGCGGTCGATGGAGGAGAAGATGTCCTCCAGCTCCGACAGCGGATCGGATGCCGGCGCAGGCTTGGCGTAGCCCCGCTCGACGCTGGCGATGGCATCCTCCAGAGTGCGCTTATGCTGGGCAACGACCGACGGCGCCAGCGGCGGTGTGTTCTTCGCAAGCTTGTCCGCAATTGTCGAACGGGCCTTGTCATAGACCCTGGCGCGTATCTCCGGCGTCGGATTGCCAAGGCCGTCGAGCGTCTTTTTCAGAGCACCAACAAAATCTGCCATGCTTCAGTCGACCTGCATTTCGTTTCTGGGCCGGCCCCCGCAAATCGGCCGCGATGCCCGGAACAGCTTGGAATCTAGTCTTGAAACGGATCGGTCACAAGTATTGTGTCGTCCCGTTCAGGGCTGGTGGAAAGGAGTGCGACCGGCGCGCCGATCAGTTCCTCGATGTGGCGGACATATTTGACTGCCTGGGCTGGCAGATCGTTCCAGCTTCTGGCGCCGGCGCTGGTGCCTTTCCAGCCCTCCAGCGTCTCGTAGACCGGTTCGACGCGCGCCTGCGCACCCTGGCTGGCCGGCAGATAGTCGATCGCCTCGCCATCAAGGCGATAGCCGGTGCAGACCTTGATCTCGTCCAGCCCGTCGAGCACGTCGAGCTTGGTCAGGGCGATGCCCTTGATGCCGTTTACGGCAACGGCTTGGCGAACCAGCACGGCATCGAACCAGCCGCAGCGGCGCTTGCGGCCGGTGACGACGCCGAACTCGTGGCCCCGCGTGCCCAGGAACTCGCCGATCTCGTTCTTCTGTTCGGTCGGGAACGGACCTTCGCCGACACGCGTCGTATAGGCCTTGGTGATGCCGAGCACATAACCGATGGCACCCGGGCCAACGCCGGATCCAGCGGCCGCTTGACCGGCCACCGTGTTGGACGAGGTGACGAACGGATAGGTGCCGTGATCGATGTCGAGCAGCGTGCCCTGCGCGCCCTCGAACAGGATGCGTTCGCCGGCTCGGCGCTTGTCGTCGAGGATCTTCCAGACGCGGTCGATATAGGGCAGGATCTCGTCGGCGACCGAAATCAGCTCACTCATGATCGCGTCATGCGTGACTTCGGCGTGGCCGAGCCCGCGGCGCAGCGCATTGTGATGCGTCAGCAGCCTGTCGACCTTCAAGGGCAGCGTTTCCAAATCCGCCAAATCCATCACCCTGACTGCGCGCCGGCCCACCTTATCCTCATAAGCGGGGCCGATGCCGCGACGGGTCGTGCCGATTTTCGTTCCGGAATTGGAGGCGGCGTCTTCGCGGAATCCGTCCAGCTCCCGGTGCAAGGACAGGATAAGCGCGGTGTTTTCGGCTATTTTCAGGCGCTCCGGCGTGACCTCGACGCCTTGCGCCTTCAATTTCGCCACTTCCGCGACGAAGGCATGCGGATCGAAGACGACGCCATTGCCGATGATGGACAGCTTGCCTTGCCGCACCACGCCGGACGGCAACAGCGACAGCTTGTAGACCTTGCCGTCGACGACCAGCGTATGGCCGGCATTGTGGCCGCCCTGGAAGCGCACGACGACGTCGGCGCGTTCCGACAGCCAGTCAACGATCTTACCTTTGCCCTCGTCGCCCCATTGCGAGCCGACGACCACCACATTGGCCATGTTTCTTTTCCCTTGAGGCGCCGCTCCGAGCGGCTTGAATGGTTCGAAACGACAGGCTTCTATCGCATCGGCCAGAAAATCGGAATCGATTTTCGGAAAGCACGACGCGAACGTTCAAAGCCTTGAGACGCGTACTTTTGTGCGTCCAAGTGGACGTACGTCGCTCTATAACGTCAACACCCGGCGAGCGCGACCATTCTTTGCCGCCGAAAGCGCCCTCAGGCACAACAATTTTCGCCTTTGACATCATTTACTTGGGCGAACCGCCACAATAATGCATGTCGCGCAAAAGTGCGCAGCGCTTTTGCGATAACGACCTGCATAAAAACAAGAACCTAAAGCGCGTAGCATATGCTCCGTTCAGATGCGACGCGCTTTAGGTCGGCAATGACCCTGCCCACCCCGGCTGGAATTTCGCGATGCATCGAACCGCCTATCTGTTCCTGCTGTTCACCACCTTGCTGTGGGGCGGCAACGTCCTGGCCGGCAAGCTGGCAATCGACCATATTTCGCCGATGACGCTGGTCTTCCTGCGCAGGGTTCTGGCCGTTCTAATCATGCTGCCGATCGGCTGGCGAACGCTGCGCGAGGACTGGTCGGTGGTGCGCAGACATTGGTTGCTGCTTGGCGGGCTCGGCGCTTGCGGCTTCACCTTTTTCAACGCGATCTTCTACACGGCTCTCAACTATACGACGGCGATCAACGTCTCGATCGAGCAGGCGGCGATACCGATCGTGATCATCCTCGCCAATTTCGTGCTGTTTCGCCTGCGTGTGAACCGGGTGCAGATCGCCGGTGTCGTGCTGACGATCATCGGCGTCGCCCTGATCGCCAGCCACGGCGATCTGCGCCAGCTTCTCAAGCTGGATCTCAACTTCGGCGACGCCATCATGTTGATCGCGGTGCTTTGCTACAGCTTCTACTCGGTCGGGTTACGGCTGAAGCCGGCCATACGCTGGCAAAGCCTGATGCTGGCGCTGTCGATTGCCGCACTGGTGACCTCGCTGCCTTTTTTCCTGCGGGAGGTGGCTGCAGGCAAGGTCGTCGTCCCCGATGCGCGCGGCTGGGCGATAGCGTTCTACACTGCGATCGGCGCTTCGGTCGTCTCGCAGATCCTTTATATCAGGGGCAACGAACTGATCGGCGCCAACCGGGCCGGCCTGTTCATCAACCTGGTGCCGATCTTCGGCACGCTGCTGTCGGTGCTGATCGTCGGTGAGACATTCCAGCTCTATCAGGGCGTGGCCCTCGTGCTGGTGCTCGGCGGCATCAGCCTGGCCGAATACAGCGGACGTAAAATGGCGATTTGACAGCCCGATCCTGTAACGGGCCGTGAAAGAACTCTGTCGATATTTCGACGCCATTGTCGAAACGCCCGTGGGCTTAAAAGCCCGTGGGGCGCTCGCGCATGATTCAGGCGACGCCGACGTCGAAATGCAGCCGCTTGGCGGAGTCGATCGACTTGTGCGCCCGCACCTGTTCCAGCACCTTCTCCGGAAACGGCGCATCGAGATAGAGCAGCGCAATGGCATCGCCGCCAGGCCGGTTGCGGCCGAGCTGGAAGTTGGCGATGTTGACGCCGTTCTCGCCGCAGACCGTGCCGAGCAGGCCGATGATGCCGGGCGCGTCGGCATTCGTCGTGTACAGCATATGCTGGCCGACCTCGGCGTCAAGGTTGATGCCCTTGATCTGGATGAAACGCGGCTTACCGTCCGAGAAGCAGGTGCCGGCGATCGAACGCGTCTTGTGCTCGGTCTTGACCGTCAGCTTGATATAGCCGTCGAACACGCCCGATTTGTCGCGCTTGACCTCAGCGACGATGATGCCACGCTCCTTAACCATGATCGGCGCCGAGACCATGTTGACGTCGGAGACCTGCGGCCGGATCAGCCCGGCAAGCGTGGCGCTGATCAGCGCGCGCGTGTTCATCGTCGCGGTCGAGCCGTCGAACAGGATCTCGACCTCCTTGATCGGATCCTCGGTGACCTGGCCGACAAAGGCGCCGAGCACTTCTGCCAGCTTGACGAAAGGCTTCAGGCGCGGCGCCTCTTCGGCGGTGATCGACGGCATGTTGATGGCGTTGGATACGGCGCCCTTAATCAGGTAGTCGGACATCTGCTCGGCGACATGCAAGGCGACATTCTCCTGCGCCTCGGTGGTCGAAGCGCCGAGATGCGGCGTCACCACAACATTCTCCATGCCGAACAGTTCGTTCTGCTCCGCCGGTTCGACCTCGAACACATCGATGCCGACGCCTGCCACCTTGCCGCTTTTCAGCGCCGCGACCAGGTCGGCCTCGACGATCAGCCCACCACGCGCGCAGTTGATGATGCGCACGCCGGTCTTCATTTTGGCGATCGCGCCAGCGTCGATGATGTTGCGCGTCTTGTCGGTCAAGGGCGTGTGCAGGGTGATGAAATCGGCGCGGGCGAACAGCTCGTCGAGCTCGACCTTCTCGACGCCGAGTTCCTCGGCGCGGCTGTCCGACAGAAACGGATCGAAGGCGATGACGTGCATCTTCAGGCCGACGCCGCGCGTGGCGACGATCGAGCCGATGTTGCCGCAGCCGATGATGCCCAGCGTCTTGCTGGTGATCTCGATGCCCATGAAGCGGTTCTTTTCCCATTTGCCGGCATGGGTCGAGGCATTGGCTTCCGGTATCTGGCGGGCCAATGCGAAGACCATGGCGACGGCATGCTCGGCGGTGGTGATCGAATTGCCGAACGGCGTGTTCATCACGATGATGCCTTTGCGGCTCGCCGCCGGGATGTCGACATTGTCGACGCCGATGCCGGCGCGGCCGACCACCTTGAGCCTAGTGGCGGCGTTGATCAGCTTTTCGGTGACTTTCGTCGCCGAACGGATGGCGAGGCCGTCGTACTGGCCGATCACTTCGAGTAGTTTTTCCTTGTCCTTGCCGAGATCGGGCAAGTAATCGACCTCGACGCCGCGGTCTTTGAAGATCTGCACGGCGGTGGGGGAGAGTTTGTCTGAAACGAGAACGCGGGGCATGGGCTTGGTCCTTTGCGATTGGCGTCTCTCCCCCTTGAGGGGAGGGTCGGCGCGAAGCGCCGGGGTGGGGTCGGTGCGGCCGGTCGCGGCCGAATCTTTCTGGATGGTGGGTCGTTGAGCTGGGTGGAGGCGACCCCATCCGGCCCTTCGGGCCACCCTCCCCTCGAGGGGGAGGGATCAGGCGGCCGCCTTGAGCGCTGCCTTTTGCGCGGCAAAGGCCCAGTCGAGCCACGGCAGCAGCGCTTCGAGATCGGAAGTCTCGACGGTCGCGCCGCACCAGATGCGCAGGCCTGGCGGCGCATCGCGATAGGCGCCGATATCGTAGGCGACGCCTTCCTTGTCGAGGGTCGAGACGATGCCCTTGGCGAACGCCGCTTGTCCGTCGGCATCGAGCCCGGCGACATCCGGGTCGGTGAAGGAAAGACAGACGGACGTGTTCGACCGCGTCGCCGGGTCGGTGGCCAGATGGCCGAGCCATGCGGATTTACCGACGAAACCGTCGATAATGGCGGCATTGGCGTCGGCGCGGGCAATCAATGTGTCGAGGCCGCCGATCGACTTCGCCCAACGCAGCGCGTCGAGATAATCCTCGACGCACAGCATCGACGGCGTGTTGATGGTTTCGCCCTTAAAAATGCCTTCGATGAGCTTGCCGCCCGAGGTGAGGCGAAAGATCTTCGGCAGCGGCCAGGCCGGCTTGTAGCTTTCCAGCCGCTCGACGGCGCGCGGGCTGAGGATCAGCATGCCATGCGCACCTTCGCCGCCCAGTACCTTCTGCCAGGAGAAGGTGACGACGTCGAGCTTGCCAAAATCGAGCCTTTGCGCAAAGGCCGCCGACGTGGCGTCGCAGATGGTCAGGCCCTTGCGGGCGGCCGGGATGAAATCGCCGTTCGGCACGCGCACGCCTGAGGTTGTGCCGTTCCAGGTGAAGACCACGTCGCGGTCGAAGTCGATCTTTGTCAGATCCGGCAGTGCGCCGTAGCCGGCTTCGATCCTGCGGACGTCGGCGAGCTTCAGCTGCTTGACCACGTCGGTGACCCAGCCGGAACCGAAACTCTCCCAGGCGACCATGTCGACGCCGCGTTCGCCGAGCAGCGACCACAGCGCCATCTCGACCGCGCCGGTGTCCGACGCCGGCACGATGCCGATGCGATAATCTGCCGGAACCTGGAGAATTTCCCGCGTCAGCTCGATCGCCTGTTCGAGCTTGGTCTTGCCGATCTTGGCGCGGTGCGAGCGTCCGAGCGCGGCATTGGTCAGCGCCTCGACCGACCAGCCGGGGCGTTTTGCACAGGGACCTGAGGAAAAGTTGGGAGTTGCCGGGCGCAGTCCGGGCTTCGTATGGATCGTCATCGTGGTCTATCCTTCCAGATAGTGGCCCCTCGTTGGGGAGGGGTGGCCCACGGACGGCGATATGCGTTCAGGCTCCCGGCGTCAAGAGGAAAGTTTTTGTCGCTGACGGGATACCGATCGCATGCGGCGAAAACGCCATGGCTTAAGGCGCAAACGGCGGATCCTTAAATCCACCGTTCAAATTCTTGGGCTTTTCGCTATGCCTACCAAAGATCGTAGCGCAGCCCGATCTTGATCTGATGATTGCTGATCCCTTTGTCGATCTGGTAGGAATCCAAATCCTTTGCGACGGCAAATTCGGCGTCGGGTGCGGAAAAATATTGATAGCCCAGATCAACTGAAACGTTCTTGGATACTTGGTAGGCTAGGCCGGCGTTCAGCGTATAGGCGAATGAGTATTGGGTCTTGTTGTCATTCAGGACGAAATCGTCCGTGGGGTCGGCGTTGTCGGTGAAGTAGCTCGCCGAGAGGCTGCGTTTGCTTCGGAGGATACCGATACCGGCACCGAGATAAGGTGTGATTCCGACATATGTGCCAAGATCGACATAGCCGTTGAGCATGCCCGAGAACGCGTAGTTCTCCAAGGATGCTGATGCCACGGTCGCCGTGGCTGGGAGCACCACGATCGCTGTATCGTCATAGCCGACGCCGATCTCGTTGCCGGGCAGATAGCCGAGATTGAGATCGGCGCGCAGATAATCGTTGAAATGGTAGCCGAAGCCGATGCTGGCGAAGATGTGATCCTCTTCTTCATCGAAGTTCGCTGGCGCGAAGGCGAAGTCCTCATTGTCGAAGCTCTTCTGCACCAGATAGGAGACATCGCCGCGCAGATACCAGCCCGAACCGACTTCGACCGGCACGTAGTCCGGCGCCTGGTCGACATAGATCGGCGGATCGTAGTCGGCGCCAAGCGCCTGCGACAACGGCGTCAGGGCGATTGCTGCAAGCGCCAGTGCTATGCGCGATTTGACTGTCATGATCCCGGCTCCCGAAGGTGGCGCCATTCGCGATCGCGAGCGCCGTTTCAGGAGGCATTGTTAACCATAGTGGTTAAGTGGCGGTTAAGGATAACAGAGCGTTAGCGAATTGATTTTGATGCGCTTTGCCGACACAAACGGGAACCGCCCGGCTTTTGCCGGGCGGTCCGCAAACCTGCTCTCGAAGTGATTACTTGGTGTAGACCGGTTCGGGTTCGTAGGCGATCGGCACCGGCTGGGCGCAGTCCGAGTTGCCGAACTGGTAGCGCAGGCCGCCGCGCACTTCGTTCACATTGATGCCTTTGTCATGGCCAGGACCGACATCGCTGTCGAAGTCGAACATCTTACCGCCTTCGATATGGCTGAAGCGGTAGCCGACATCGAGCTTGACCCGATCGGTCAAGCAGTAGGATGCGCCCGCCATGGCGGCATAGGCAAAACGCCAACCCTTGCCGCCATTGTGGGAGAATTCGCCGTCTTCAATGGTGTTGTGGAGCTTATCCCACTTGACCCAGGCGCCGCCGATGCCGGCGCCGACATAGGGCGTGATGCCGTACCAGGTGCCGATATCGACATAGGCGTTGGCGAGCAGCAGCAGCGCGGTATAGGACGACGTGTCGGTCGAAGTACAGGGATCTCCATCGAGGCAGATGCCGGTGGTCGAGCCGCGGAATTCGGATTTGCTCATCCAGTCCGCGGTCAGGTCGGTGCGGAAATGCTGGTTGATCTGGTAACCGACGCCGGCACCGACCGAGAAGGCGCCGTCCAGCTCGCCGCTGTCAAAGCGGCCGGTGCCTGGATCCGGCCCGTAGGTGATGTAGTCGCCGCCGCGGAACTCCGACCAGTGATAGTCGATGTCGCCGCGAATGTACCAGCCGCCATATTCGACCGGCTGCTCGTAGACGGGCGGCGGCGGGGCCGGCTCGACCACGGGCGGCTCGACGAAGTCGGCGGCCAACACTGGTCCGGCCACGCCCGCGAGCAGCGCGGCAAAGAGGCCCATTCTTGCTGTATTGAACATGCTTGTCACCCCTGAGAACCCCTCGGCACAGCGAACGCGTCCGAATCTGATTGGCTTCAGTCGTGGATAATGAATTGGAAAAGTTAAAACGCGTTTAACCTTATCGCTTAACCATGAATCTCTAAATCTTTCAGGATTTTCGCGTCATTTCCGCCAATGATCTGGCGTGCGAGCAAAGGAAAAAGCCCGCCGGAAGGCGGGCTTTCAAGCTGGCAAAAGCTGAGGGATCAGGCGGCGCTGCGGGTTTCCGAAATGACCTCGACGATGTCGTTGACGACGGCCTCGACCAGTTGCTGATCGTCGCCTTCCGCCATGACGCGGATGAGCGGTTCCGTGCCGGACGGCCGGATGACCAGGCGGCCAGCCTGGCCCAGGCGGTGGCGTCCATCTTCGATCGCCGCCTTGACCAGGGCTTCCTCGAGCGGCTTGCCGCCGGAAATATGAACGTTCTTCAGCAATTGCGGCACCGGCGCGAACTTCTTCGACAGTTCGCTGACCGGTCGGTTCTGCCGCTTGATGCAGGCGAGCACCTGGAGCGCCGAGACGAGGCCGTCGCCGGTGGTGGAAAAATCGGACAGCACGATGTGGCCCGACTGTTCGCCGCCGACATTCAGGCCGTGAGCGCGCATGTGCTCGACGACATAGCGGTCGCCGACCTTGGTGCGGTGCAACTGCAGGTTCATGTCGCCGAGGAAGCGTTCGAGGCCGAGATTGGACATCACCGTCGAGACGACGCCACCGCCGGCCAGCCGTCCGCTCTGATGCCAGGACTCGGCGATCAGCGCCATGATCTGGTCGCCATCGACGATCGCGCCGTTCTCGTCGACGATAACGACGCGGTCGGCGTCGCCGTCGAGCGCGATGCCGAGATCGGCGCGCACTTCGTGCACCTTCTTCTGCAGGCCGGCCGGATGAGTCGAGCCGCACTCCTTGTTGATGTTGAAGCCGTTGGGCTCGACGTTGATGGCGACAACCTCGGCGCCGAGTTCCCACAGCGCCTCGGGCGCCACCTTGTAGGCAGCGCCGTTGGCGCAATCGACGACGATGCGGAGGCCCGACAGCGACATCGACCGTGGCAGCGTGCGCTTGGCGAATTCGATGTAGCGGTCATGGACGCCGTCGACGCGCTTGGCGCGGCCGAGCCCGTCCGAATCGGCGAGCGCCAGGTCGATATCCTTGTCGAGCATCCCCTCGATGCGCTCCTCGATCTCGTCGGAGAGCTTGTAGCCATCGGGACCAAACAGCTTGATGCCGTTGTCGTAGTAAGGATTGTGCGAGGCCGAGATCATCACGCCGATGTCGGCGCGCAATGAGCGCACCAGCATGGCGACCGCGGGCGTCGGAATCGGGCCGAGCAGGAACACATCCATGCCGGCGGCGCACAGGCCCGACACCATCGCATTCTCGATCATGTAGCCGGAAAGTCTGGTGTCCTTGCCGAGCACGACGCGGTGACGGTGGTTGCCGCGCTGGAACGAAAGGCCGGCGGCCATGCCGACCCTCATGGCGACCTCCGCCGTCATTGGAAACCTGTTGGCGCGCCCGCGAATGCCGTCCGTTCCGAAATAATTTCCTGCCATGCTAGTCAGCTTCCCGATGGTTCATTGCCGGCACGTCATGCCACACATTGGCCCGGGCCCTATCATCACAATTCATGATTATAGGGCACCAATCCTTAGAAAACTGTTGTCTTGTGTGTTTTGTGTCACGTCAGTGCTTGGATATTGCCTGCCTTGGTTGCGCCAGCAGCGTTCAGAAACCTTCAGACCGCATCTGGATTCTTTCATGTGCCAGTCGATAGGCATTGAATTCGGAACCCGCGCGTCGTGTTGCTCTGGACCGTCCGCCGCACTGGCCGACCCGATCGGCCCGCCATGTGAGGCAGTTCCTGAGAGTGGTCCGCCCTATGCAAGTTTTCCGTGCAAATGCGCCCGGGAAAATTGCCCGGCGGACAGGAGCCGGCACCGATTTCACAAAAATAATGCACTTTCCGACAGGTTTCACGCCATTTAGCCTCTGGCGCAACCAGTCGTTGAGTGTTATTGCTTGCATGGGACATATCGTGAACATCTGAAGGGAGAAACCTCATGCTTATCCATCGACTTGCCACTTTGACCGGTCTTGCCGTCGTGACTTTACTCCTGGCGGCACCCGCCAATGCGCTGACCATGGCCGAATGCAGCACCAAGTATAACGCGGCAAAGGACGCCGGGACGCTTGGTGGGCAGAACTGGAACCAGTTCCGCAAGGCAGTATGCGGCACCGAGGCCGCCGCAACCGACGCCACGCCAGCCAAGGCGGACAGCACCAGCGCTGCAACACCCGATGCGGCCGCCGCAGCGACGACCAAGGCAGCGGCAACTGCCAACGCAGGCAGCGGCCTCAGCAGGGCGGAATGCGGCGCCAAATATCGGGCGGCCAAGGCTGGCAACACGCTGAACGGCATGAAGTGGAACGACTTCCGCATAAGCCAGTGCGGTGCCAGTGGTTCCGACGACACCATGCCGGCAGCCGATCAGGCAAGCCTCACCAGCCAGCCGCAAAAGCCGACCGTCACCGCTCCCCAGGGAGTGACGTTTCCGAAGGCGATCTCCACCAAGTATAGCAGCGAAACTCCGTCCAAGGCCCGTATGTACACCTGCCGCGACCAGTATCACGCCAACAAGGAGGCCGGGACGCTCGGTGGCCTCAGGTGGATCCAGAACGGTGGCGGCTTCTACAGCCTGTGCAATGCCGCGCTGAAGAGCTGATCGGCATCAACATTCGAAGATAGCAAGGCCCGCGAACCGCAAGCGTCGCGGGCCTTTTTGTTGCCGGCGATAAATTGCGCCTGCGGTGCTGAAGGTTTGTAAAAGCGGAAGTGACGGCTGATCTCCCCCTTCCGGGGAGATCGGCCCTCATCACGGCACCTCCTGAACAGAAAACGCCGCGGTCAACACCGCGGCGTTTTTCGAAATCAACCTCCTGGGCCGGACCCTAGCTTGACGGCTGGGGCTCCATGCCGCCTTCGGGCTCCGGGCCCTTCTTGCGGCGGCTGCCGGATTTCGGCACGGCCGAGCCCCGGCTCGGTGGCGTGTCGTCGCCGAGATCGCGGGCCGGCTTGTGGCCGGCGATCAGCTGCTTGATCTCCTCGCCGGACAGCGTCTCATATTCCAAAAGCCCCTGCGCCAGCGCGATCCATTCCTTCTTCTTCTTGGTCAGGATGGATTTCGCCGTCGAATACGCCTCGTCAATCAGCCGGCGCACTTCGGCGTCGATGATCTGCGCCGTCTCTTCCGAGACGTTCTGCGTGCGCGCCACCGAATGGCCGAGGAACACTTCCTCCTGGTTGTCGCCGTAGGCGACGTGGCCAAGCTTGTCGGAAAAACCCCAGCGCGTGACCATGGCGCGCGCCAGCTTGGTTGCCTGCTCGATGTCCGAGGAGGCACCCGAAGTGATGTTCTCCTTGCCGAACTTGAACTCCTCGGCGACGCGGCCACCCATCATGATGGCAAGGCGCGAGATCATGTATTTGTAGCTCATCGAATAGCGGTCGCCTTCCGGCAACTGCATGACCATGCCAAGCGCCCGGCCGCGCGGGATGATGGTCGCCTTGTGCAGCGGATCGGCCGACGGCACGTTCAGCGCCAGGATGGCGTGGCCGGCCTCGTGATAGGCGGTGAGTTCCTTCTCGGCCTGGGTCATCGCCGACGAGCGGCGCTCGGCGCCCATCATGATCTTGTCCTTGGCGTCCTCGAACTCGGCCATGGTGACAAGGCGTTTGTTGCGCCGCGCCGCCATCAGAGCGGATTCGTTGACGAGGTTCATCAGGTCGGCGCCGGAAAAGCCCGGCGTGCCGCGTGCGATCACCTTGAGGTCGACATTGGGGGCCAGCGGCACGTTGCGCACATGCACCTTCAGGATCTTCTCGCGGCCGACGATGTCGGGGTTCGGCACCACCACCTGGCGGTCGAAACGGCCGGGCCTGAGCAGCGCCGGATCGAGCACGTCCGGCCGGTTGGTGGCGGCGATCAGGATGATGCTTTCGTTGGATTCGAAGCCGTCCATTTCGACCAGCAACTGGTTCAGCGTCTGCTCGCGCTCGTCGTTGCCGCCGCCGAGGCCGGCGCCGCGATGGCGGCCGACCGCGTCGATTTCGTCGATGAAGATGATGCAGGGCGCATTCTTCTTGGCCTGGTCGAACATGTCGCGGACGCGGCTGGCGCCAACGCCGACGAACATCTCGACAAAGTCCGAGCCGGAAATGGTGAAGAACGGCACGTTGGCCTCACCGGCGACCGAACGGGCAAGCAGCGTCTTGCCGGTCCCGGGAGGGCCGACGAGCAGCACGCCGCGCGGAATCTTGCCGCCAAGCCGCTGGAACTTCTGCGGATCACGCAGGAATTCGACAATCTCTTCCAGATCCTGCTTGGCTTCGTCGACGCCGGCGACATCCTGGAAGGTGACGCGGCCGTGCGCTTCAGTCAAAAGCTTGGCCTTCGACTTGCCGAAGCCCATGGCGCGGCCGGAGCCGGACTGCATCTGGCGCATGAAGAATATCCAGACGCCAAGGATGAGGATCATCGGCAGCCAGGAGATGAGATAGCTGAACAGCGAATTGGAACCGTCGGATTCGGGGCGCGCGTTGATGGTGACGTTCTTGTCCTGGAGTCTCGAAACCAGCGACGGATCACCCGGCGAATAGGTCTGGAAGCCGGTAGAGGTATCGGTATAGGTGCCCGAGATGCGGGCGCCCGCGATCGTCACCGTCTTGACCCGGCCGGCCGCGACGTCCTGCAGGAACTGCGAATAGGGGACGTCACTCGCTGCTCCGCGCGTCTGCGGCGTCTGGAACAGATTGAAGAGAGCGATGAGCAGGACCGCTATGATCGCCCAGAGCGCGAGATTGCGATAATTCGGATTCATCAATTGTCCCGTTGGTGTCCGCCAGCGGACACGCGTCGTGAGAGGAAACTTGGGTCTAACATAGGGATGGCGCGCTTCATTGCCAAGCAGAACAGCATGTCGCGGTTAAGCTTTCGCCCATGATCAACCGGCAGTGTGGCCGCCGAAAGGCGGGGCAGGAAGTCGCGGCGCACCGATCAGCGCGGCGACAGTTCCGGCCGGCGCCAGGTCGAAGGACGGCAGGAAGCGGGCAAAGGGCGCGACGACCGGGCATACCGCCATTCCCGGCAAGATCGGGCTGTCGCTTGGATGTTCGCTTGCGCGCCACAGCACCGGCTCGGCCGCCAGAGCCGCGCGGACAAGGCTCGGCGGCGTGCCGTTTTCAGCAATTGCCTGTCTTGCGGCACCAGCCGCGCCGAGCGGCGCGATCAAAAATTCACCCGGTTCGTCGCCCAATTTGATCCTCCGGCGGCCGTCCCAGAGTGCATTGTCCACGGCAGGAGCAGCGGACGGCAGGTTGCGGGTTTCGCGACGCAGGAAGATGCCGGCACGCCGTGCATCGACCACCGTCCGCGACAAAGTAGCGCAAAACGGGGCAGCCAAAAATGGGGTTTTGCCAGGTCGTCCGGGCCTCAGCCGGTTGAGCAGCGCCGCGCTGCGAGCCTGGTCGGGCAGAAAGGCAACGCCGCCGACAGTCGCCAGCAGGACGCGCAGCGCGTAGACGGCCGCCGCCTCGTCGCCGGCCGTCGCAAAGCCCGGATCGAGACGGGCAAGGCCGGCGGCGGGCCTGCTGGCAAAGCCACGGATCAGCGCGGCGGCACGATGGCCAAGCTGTTCGCGCCCCACCGCAGCCCGCCCGGCCAGCGCCAACGCGTCTTCCCGCGCACCATTGCGGTCGGCAAGCGCTGCGCGGATACGCGGCCGCTCGAAAGCCTCGTCTTCATTGGTCGGGTCTTCGGCCCAGCCGACATTCGCGCGCCGCAGGACTTCGCGCAGCGCAGCACGCCGTGTGCCGAGAAGCGGCCGTACGATCCAGATCCGCCAGTCATAGAGGGTGGCCGGTGCCATGCCGGCCAGACCTCGCCCTGCCTCTCGCGCCCCCTCCTGGCGAGCTTGCCGCATCAGCACGGTCTCGGCCTGGTCGTCGGCTGTGTGGCCGGTCAGGATAAGGCCGATACCTTCCGCCTGCGCCGCCTCGGCCAGCAGCCGGTAGCGTGCCTCTCGCGCGGCAGCCGGCAGGCCGGTCGACGGCTTGCGTCCGGACCAGACCAGGATGCGATGGGCAATGCCGCGCCCGGCGCAAAGCCTGGCCACGGCTTGCGCTTCCGCTGCCGAGCCCGGCCGCAGAGCGTGATCGATGGTCACAGCCAGCAATTTCGTTGCCGGCGCGGTACGGTCGAGGTGATCTTTTAGGAGAAGGAGAAGGGCGGTCGAGTCGCTGCCGCCGGACACGGCCGCAACAGCGCCGCTGGTAAAGTCGATCTGCGAAAAAACCGAACGGTCAGGCTCGGTTTCGGGCGTCAATGCATGTCGCCCAAAAGTGGCCCCGGTCTTGGGGCAACGACATGCAAGGAAAAAACTAACACGCGGCGAGCGCCCTTTCCTGCTTGACGCGTTCCTTGAGCGCGCCGGAAACGTTCGGATAGCGCTTGCCGATCTCGCCGAAAGTGGCGCAGGCCACGTCGCGCTGGTTCAATCCGACCAGCGACACACCGAGCTTCAGCAGCATGTCGGGAGCCTTCTTGGCCTTCGGATAGTCCTTGCTGGCGGCGAGGAACGTCTCGGCCGCGTCGCGATACTTCTGCTGGCCGAGCAGCGACTCACCCAGCCAGTAATGCGCGTCCGCCGTCTTGGCGTCCTTGGGGAAGCGGGCGATGTGGTCGCGAAAACCCTGTTCGGCAGTGCCGTAGTCGCCCGACAGGATGAACTGATAGGAATTGCGGTAAAGCTCCTCCGGGTCGTCGGTGGCGGGCAGCGCCGCGACTACCGTATCGTCGGACTTGCCGGCCTGCGTGCCAGCGGCCCGGTCGCTGGTAACTTGGTCGCTGGGGGCGGTGTTCTGCGCCGGTGCATGTGCCTGCGTCTTGCCCTCGATCACATTGCCGTTCTTGTCGACGGTGATGGTGCCAAACGTCTTCGGCGGCGTGCCCGGGATCACCGCGCCGGGTTCGCCTGTCGGTGATTCGACGATGACCTCCTGGCCGCCGGCGGGCGGTGTGCCCGCATCGACCGGCGCATGCGTCGCCGGAGCCTCGGCGACGCTGCTGTCGGTGTTGGTGGTGGCGTCCGACTTCTTCTGCTCGCGTGGCTGTTGCGCGCCTTGTGAGCCGCCTTCCAGCTGCTGGAAGCGGAACTCGTTATCTTCCTGCTGCTTGCGGATCTGCTCCTGCATCTGCAGCACCTGGAAGTTGAGCTCCTCGATCTTGCCGTTCATTTGCCGGAGCTGTTCCTCCAGCGCGGTAGTGCCGGTGCCATCCTGCGCAAATTGCACCTGATCCTGTTTCTTTTTGTCACCGAAAATGCCGAGCGTCGGCAGGCGGAAGGAAAAACCGCTTTTTTCTGTGCCTTGCTCATTGCCTACTGCCGGGGCAGCGACGCTTGATACGAGCAGCAGCGCAAGCGTGCCGCTCAAGACCGATCTGAAATGCATGTGCCTCTCGCCGTGAAATTGATTGCCTGTTGCATGCCTTCCGATCGGAGTGGGACCGTCGGGCGCTCGGCTCTTACCAGGACGCAGGACTTCGGCCAAATTTTGTTTCAAGTCCCATATCCGGGCGCCGGACATGAAAAAGGCGGCCGCAGCCGCCTTTCGCACGTAGGTGTTGCATTTCTGCCGATCAGAAATTGCCGATCAAGAACCGGCGCCGCTGATCGTGGTGACGGCGCGGCGGTTCTGCGACCAGCAGGAGATGTCGTCGCAAACCGCGACCGGACGCTCCTTGCCGTAGGAAATGGTCTTCAGGCGCTGGGCGGAAACACCCCTGGCGACGAGGAAGTCGCGGGTGGCGGCGGCGCGGCGGGCGCCGAGCGCCAGATTGTATTCGCGCGTGCCGCGCTCGTCGGCATGGCCTTCGATGACGATGGCATACTGCCTGTACTGGTTCAGCCACTGCGCCTGGCGCGAAAGCGTCGTCTGCGCGTCGGCGCGGATCGAGGACGAATCCGTGTCGAAAAAGATGCGGTCGCCGATGTTGACGGTAAAATCCTGGGCCGATCCGGGCGTTGCCGCCCCGGCGCCACTGAGACCGAGATCGGCGGCGCTGTTCAGGTTCTTCTTCGAGGCGCAACCGGCGATGGCGAGCAACGCCACCAGCGCGATCATCGCCGGGTTTCTGGTAAGTGCTGCGATACGGCCCATGCCGCCTCTCCTTCGCAATTCGAGTGATTTCGTTGATCGTCCAGTAACCACGTTTGGGTTAACCGGCGTTCAAGAAACACGGTTAAAATTTGGTTTCGGCTGCCGTCCGCAGCCGTTCTGCCCAGGGGAATCCGAGGAGGCACAATGCGCGGGGACCGTAGGCAGAAATGCGGCTGAAACGCGACCAAGCCGTGGAAAGTTGGAGAATTGAAGAATTGAGGAGTCCCGTTTTCTTCATCTCTTCATCTCTTCATCTCTTCAATTCTTCAATTCTTCAATTCTCCAATTCCTCATTTCTCCAATTCCTCCCTCACTCGAGCAGCGGCGACCAGGCCGGGTCCGAAGCGAAATTCGCGGTCGGGATCGACTGTTCGTTGCGGCCGGTGAGATCGACCGAAACGAGTTTTGGGCCGCCGGCCGAATCACGGAAGAACATCAGCACCCGGCCGTTAGGCGCCCAGGTCGGCCCCTCCTGCTGGAACCCGGTTGAAAGGATGCGCTCGCCCGAACCGTCGACTCGCATGACGCCGATCTGGAATTCGCCGGCGGTCTGCTTGGTGAAGGCGATGAGGTCGCCGCGCGGTGACCACACCGGCGTCGAATAGACGCCGTCGCCGAAGGAGATGCGGGTCTGGCCAGAACCGTCGGCGCCCATCACATAGATCTGCGCGCGGCCGCCGCGGTCGGAGGTGAACACCACCTTGCTGCCATCCGGCGAATAGGACGGCGAGGTGTCGATGGCCGTCGAGTTGGTGAGCCTAGTCGTCGAGCGGCTCCTCAAATCCATGGCGAAGATATTGGAATTGCCGTCGTCGCGCAGCAGGCTCATGATCACCTTCTGGCCGTCGGGCGAGAAGCGCGGCGCAAAGGTCATGCCGGGAAAGTCGCCGACCAGTTCGCGCTGCCCGGTCTCGATCTGCAGCAGATAGACCTTCGGCTGGCCGCTTTCATAGGACATATAAGTGATTTCCTGCCGGCTTGGCGAGAAGCGCGGGGTCAGCACGATCGACCTGCCATCCGACAGGTAGCGGATATTGGCGCCGTCCTGGTCCATGATGGCGAGGCGCTTCTTGCGCGCGTTCTTTGCGCCCGATTCGTCGATGAAGACGACGCGCGTGTCGAAATAGCCCTTCTCGCCGGTTAGCCGCTCATAGATGGCGTCGGCGATGATATGGGCGACGCGCCTCGTATTGGCGTCGTTGGCGAAGAACTGCTCGCCGGACAATTGCTGGCCGGCAAAGGTGTCCCACAATCGGTACTGGGCGCGGACGCGGCCATCGGCCTCCTTGCTGACGCTGCCGGTGACCAGCGCCTGGGCGTTGATCACTTTCCAGTCCTCGAAGCGGGGGGCGGCATCCGGATTGGATATCTTTTCGATGAAGGCGCTTTTGTCGATCGGCGCGAACAGGCCGGAGCGTTTCAGGTCTGCGCTGACGATCTTCGAGATCTCCGCGCCCAACCCGTCGCCCGATTGGAAGTCGGTGATAGCGATCGGCAGAGGCTCGATATTGGGTTCAGTCAAGTCGAGTTGGACCAACGCCTTTGCCGGCAGTGTAGCCAGCGCGCTGATGCCGGCCGTAATCGTGCCGATCAGCATAAGCGTCGTAAGGAACTTCTTCATTCGTTCAGCCTCGTTGTTCTCTCGGCAAATCAGTACATGTCGCTGGGGATGAAATTGACCTCGACCTCGTTCCATCCCAATTCACCGTCATATTTTGCGACGGGGAGATTGTAGGGCGCACATCGCAGCACTGCGCGCCGCGCTGCTTCCGAGGCGACGCGGGAGCCCGTTGAGCCATCGCTCCTTGACGCAACTTCCGGAGCGCTGTCGATCTCGCCATTTGGGGTGAGCCTCATCCTGATGGTGACTTTTTGGCTATCGCCATCGAATGTCCCGGGCGTCACACTCCAGCAGCGTTTGATCTGAGCTTTCAAGCCATCAAGCTCGCTCTGCGAGAGCTTGGTGCCTTGGTTCTTTTCGCCGCCGAGCGATGCCTGTTGGGTCGAGCGCTTGGCGCCGCCTCCGGACGGCTTCTGCTTGTCGAGAAGGGCGGAAATCTCATCGGCATTGAATTGCTTGTCGTCCGACTTCGGCTTGGACGAGGCTTCCTTGACCGGCTTGTCGGCGTCCTTGCGCTCCGGCGCCTTGGCGCTTTCGGCCTGGGCCGGCTGCGGCTTCGGCCGCGCCTGCGGGGCGGGCGCCGAGTCCGGAAGCTGCGTCGTCTCGGTTGGCGGCTCCTGGGCAATCGCTTCGGCGACGGCGTCCGGCTTGACCTCAGGCTGCGGGTCGATGGCGGCGGTCTTGTCCTGCGGCGGCGTCGGCGCCGGTTCCTTGGCCGGCGTCGGTTTTGGCTCCGCCTGCTTGACCGGCTCGGGCTTGACCTCTTCCTTCGGCTGCGGCACCGGCGCCACTTCTGTTGCAGGAATCGGCTTCGGCTTTTCCTGGGGCTTCGGCACGTCCTCGGGCTTCGGCTTCTCTTTCGGCGTCGGCGCAGGCGGCGGCGCCTCCGCCTGATCGACCGGCTTGGGCTTGGCTTCGTCCGTCACCGGCTTGTCGGTATCGACGCTGTTTTCACCGATCTTCTGGGCATCGGGCACGATATCGGGACGCTTGGTCGGCGTCGGCGCTGGCTTCTCGTGCATCACAGCCTTCTTGTCGCCCTGCAAAACCTGCGAGACTGCCTCCATCGGCACGATCTCGACTGCGACCGACTCGATTTCGGACGACGGAAGCGCAGCCGGCGCCGACAGTGTGAACAGCCCGAAGGCGATCGCCGTCGCATGCAAGATCACCGATGTGGTGAGGCCGGTCCGCATGTTCTTGTCTACTGGTCCTGTTCCTGCAGGGAGATGAGACTCATATTCTTGTAGCCAGCTGCTTGGACACGGGCCATGACCTGCAGAGCCGCTCCATAATTGGTTGCCTTGTCGGCGCGAAAGAAGATGCGCTCGTCATAGCCGGTCTTCGAGATCGCCTGCAGCTTTGCCACCAGTTCCTCGATCGGGATCTCGGTCTTCTGGATGTAAATCTGGCCGGCGGAGTTGATGGATACCTCGATCGGTTGCGTGTCGGCCGCAATCGCCTTGGCCTGTGTTTCCGGCAGGTCGACCGGAACACCGACCGTCAGCAAGGGTGCGGCGACCATGAAGATGATCAGCAGCACCAGCATCACGTCGACCATCGGCGTGACGTTGATTTCCGATATCATGGCGTGATGGCGGCCGCGCCGCCTGTGGCCGCGACCACCGCGTCCTCCGCCACCCGCGCCTACAGACATTCCCATGATTGTTCCTCAGGTCTTCTGCGCGACTTTTTCATCGATTTGGCGCGAGAGTATGGCGGAGAACTCGTCCGCGAACCCTTCCATGCGCACGGCGATCTTGTTCGCGTCCGACGACAGCTTATTGTAGGCGATGACGGCGGGGATGGCGGCCAGCAAGCCTATTGCCGTGGCCAGCAGCGCTTCGGCAATGCCGGGCGCGACCACCGACAGGCTGGTATTCTTGGATGCGGCGATCGCCTGGAACGAGGTCATGATGCCGATCACCGTGCCGAACAGGCCGATGAACGGCGCCGCCGAGCCGGTGGTGGCGAGAAAGCCAAGCCGTCCTTCCAGTTTTTCCATTTCGCGGGTCAGCGCCAGGTCCATCGCCTTGTCGATGCGGGTCTGAAGGCCAAGCGGCGATTTCGCCCCCTTCTCGAAGCTCTTCTTCCATTCGCGCATGGCGGCGACAAAGATCGCGCCCATGCCAGACGTCTTGCGGTCGGCGAGTGTGCGGTAGAGCTCTTCCAGCGACTGCCCCGACCAGAACACCTGTTCGAAGCGATTGAGCGCGAGCCGCATGCGGCCATAGGCGACGAGTTTGTCGACGATGATCGCCCAGGTCCAGATCGAGGCGCAGAGCAGCCCGATCATGACCAGCTTGACCACCCAGCCGGCCTGCGTGAACAGCGCCCAAATCGACAAATGCGCGCCCGGTTCGGCGAGTGCGATATTTTCCATGGTTACGTCCTTAAGAATTTTCCGGGTACGGCTGGCGGCTGGCCCATAGGCATCCCTTGTAATCCGTTCGCGCAACGCTTGCGGAATAACCCCAAAATGCACCGTTGGCGGCCTTTTCGGGGCAAATCTTGGTGAAAGGAAGGCGCTGGATTCCTCCAATCTTCACCACTCTCTTCATGAACCGTTATGGTTAAGGATGGGTTAGGACGCACGGCGCGGCGCATTGCCGCGCTTTGGGCGAGCCGCCTGGCATCGTCAGCGGATCATTGGGATCGGCAACTTGCCGATTTGAACTAACGGTTTGTCTTGGGCATGAAGGTTGCGATCCATTCCTTCGGAAAGCGCCTTGGCCGGCCGTTCTCGCCGATGATCGCCGCCTCGACCCGCGCCTCAACCAGCACCTCGCCGCCGCGCTTCAGCTGCTGCGCCATGATGATGCGGGCGCCCGAAATGTCCTCGGTGCGCGTCTCGATGGTCAAGACATCATCCATGCGGGCGGAGCCGCGAAAGTCGATCTCCATGCGCCGCACCACCCAGATTATTCTTTCGCCATGCTTGCCGTCGGCAAGCTCGGTGTGGTGGACGCCGGCAAGCCTGAGATAATCGGAACGGCCGCGTTCGAAGAATTCGAGATAGCGCGCGTGATAGACGACGCCGGAGAAATCGGTGTCGGCATAATAGACCCGCGCCATCAGCCGGTGGCCGAATTCCGTCATCGCGCCGGAAAGCCCGGCGCAGAGCGCCGCCGATTCACCATGATTGTCCATCGCGCTTTCCTTTTTTGGCCTGACCGGGCACCTAAAGCGCGACGCGCTTCAGGTGGTTGTTTCCGGGCGCGTCATTGTCCCAAGACCGCTACACACACGCTTGGGCGACACGCATTGACTTGGCGTATAAACCCGATGGCACTGTTGACGGCGATGATCAAGACCTTGATGGCGGCGCTGCTTGTGCTGGCCGCGCTGGTGCTGCCGGGCCAGGCGGCGAGCTTTTCGATGAAGCGCGGCCTCAATCTCGACCAATGGACGACATGGCCGGGCGAGGACAAATGGGGCGACCGGCGGGCAATCCTGCCCTATCCGGAATGGCGCAAGTTCCTGAACGACGACGACCTCAAGGCGCTGAAGAGCGCCGGCTTCGATTTCCTGCGCATGCCGGTCGATCCGTCGCCGTTCCTGTCCGCCGAGACGCTGGCGCTGCGCGACGAGCTCTATGCCAGCGTGCTGGACTCGGTGCGCATGATCAACCGTGCCGGACTGAAAGTGATCGTCGACATGCATCTGATCCCCAGCGGCAGCAGCCGCAAGATCGGCATGGGCGAGGTGATGGACGATCCACAAATGTTCGACGCCTATGTCGAAATGGTGCGCAAGATGGCGCGCACGCTGGCCGATGAGGATCCGCGCCAAGTCGCTTTCGAGCCGATGAACGAGCCGGTTATCGACTGCGACGCCGACGGCACCGGCCTGTGGCCGGAGCGCCAGCAGAAACTGTTCGCGGCGGCGCGTTCGTCAGCCACCAGGCTCACCCTGATCCTGACCGGCGCCTGCTATTCCAACGCGGCATCGCTGGCAAGGATCGATCCAAAGGCGATCGCCGACGACAACATCACCTGGACCTTTCATTCCTACGAGCCGTTCCTGCTGACCCATCAGGGCGCGACCTGGGCCGGCGACTTCATCCCCTATGTGACCGGCCTGCCCTATCCGCTCAGCGGCATCCCGCGCAGCCAGCTTGATGATGCGCTCGATACGATCCGCGCAAGGATCAAGGCCGAGGCCCCATGGGCGCGCCAGAGCGGCCTGCTTGCCTATCTCGACGAGCAGGTCGCCAGCCTGGACACGGACGAGAAGCTGCGCGAGATAATGGATGCGCCGTTCACCAGGGTCGAGGCCTGGGCAAAGGCCAACGGCATAAAACCTGAGAACATCACGCTCGGCGAATTCGGCATGATTCGCCAGGAATACGGCAATCTCTACGTGATGCCGGCCGAATACCGTGCCGCCTATGTCAGGGACATGATCGCGCGCGCCGAAGCGCGTGGCTTCTCTTGGTCGGTTTGGAGCCATGGCGGCGCCTTCGGCATCGTCGACGCTTTTGATGGCGACAGGGCCGAGCCGGATGTGATGGACGCGATCAGGTCACTTCATTGAAGCGCCGAACCCAGTTCGATCGAAAGAATCTCTGGGCGCATCCCGAAACGCACCGGCAGGATGCTGAAGCCGAGACCTCCGGAGACGATCAGGTTGCGGTTCTCCTCCACGACATGGCCATAGGCAAAACGGTTGCCGAAGCGGGATGGCACGACCGGAGAATAGCCGAGCAACCGCACCTGTCCACCATGGGTATGACCTGAAAGGGTCAACGAAACCCGTGATGGGACCTTCGGAAAAATGTCCGGCTCATGTGCCAGCAGGATAACAGGAGCCTTGTCGCTCACCTTTGCCAGCGTGCCGTGCAGATCGTCCAGTCCTGTGAAACTGCTGCGGCCCCAAGCCTTGCCCGGCCGCAGCGCAAGTTGGTCGGCAAGTCCGGCGACCCAGAAGCCATGCCCGTCTTTTTCCAGGCGTACCACATCGTTTTCAAGGACCGGTATGCCGGCGCTCTCGAGCGCCCGGCGCGCCACCGTCGGCCCCAACCCGGCCCCCTGCGCGGAAAGGTCCTCCCACCAGTCGTGATTGCCAAGGATTGACCACACCCCGAGCGGCGCCTTCAGGCCTGACAAGGCCGGCGCCCATTCGGAGGAGCCCACCCAGTCCGTAACCAGGCGTGTGCCGGCTGCATAGTCGCCAAGCAGGACAATCAGATCCGGTTGCAGGCTGTTCGCCCGTTCGGCAAGCGACCTGATCCGCTCCGGCGTCATCCATGGCCGACAGGCATGAATATCGGCGAGAGCGACGACGCGAAGCCGCAATCCGGCAGGCCAGTTTGGCGGCGTCAGTGAATAGCGCTTTACATGCGTCAGCAACATCGGCTCGAGGCCAACCGCATAAGCACTGAGCGACACGGCAGATAAGAAGGAACCGCCGATGAGGCGCAGGAAGCCGCGTCTGGTGATCATTGCTCAACCCCGTCGTTCGTGGGACCGACGGTCCTACAGCGGAAGCGTTAGAGCCCGCAAATACGCCGGCAAGCTGACCAGGATGAGGAGATTTTGCGCAGCCCCCAAAAACCGCTGCGCACTTTTGGGCGACATGCATCAGGGCGTGGCTGGCGCCGCTGTCTTCATTGCGTCGGCATCCGCGACCTTCTCCATCGTGTTGATGCTGACATGGGGCCATCTTATCAGGCCCGGCAGACCATCGCGACGCGGGAAGAAATCGAGAAGCACGATTTGCAGATATTGCAGAATGAGGCGCGGCGTTCCCGCGGGCGTCAGCTCGTCCAGTTCCATTATCCAGAAAGTCGATATCATTTCGGCCGCGTTGGCCTGCCTTACGATGAAGGGAATATTGACGATCCCAGCAGTCTCGACAGTCGTGCTGACCTGCAGCTTTGTCGTTCTGGTTACGGTTCCCGGAGCACCGCCGACGAGAAGAAGATGTGGCTCCACCGGATCGAAACCTGGAAAGTTGGGATCGGCCACAACACCCTTGAATGGAGAGAGATGAAAATGATTGTACGGCGCCAGATAGGGACTGGTGAGAGTCTGATTGACGCCTATCGGCAACCCATTGATTGCCGGAATTGTCGGTGGCCCGTTGGTGACCTCGCCCGCACCCAATGCAAGCAGTGAGTCGCCGTGCGGAATGGTCCCAAGGCGTCCAATGTTGCTGGTTTTCTCGGCCTCATTGGTCATGAACAACCAAAGGCCCGGCTCGTGGTGAATCGTCGTGTTCGGATCTCCCTGCAGGCCGCTCGCCGGAAAATCGTCGGCAATCAGCTGCTCGATCCGTTGCTCGTAATCCAGTGCGACCACGACCTGGTCGGTGTTGATCGAAGTTCCGTTCCTCTGGATGCCGCGATTCTTGACGCCCTTGTCCACCAAAGTGAATTTGAGCACCTCATCATATTGATTGACCAGGAGCCTGTAGTCGATCCCGCTGCCCGATGAAGCGAATGGCAAAGCGATCGCATTCCAGCCGCGCCCCTTCATGCCCGGGTCATTCTTCCACGTTCCAGGAAGTAACTTTAGTACATCGAGATCGCTATCACCCTGCCTGGCGATATCGATGTAGCGGGGTTCTGTCTTAAGCTCGGTCACTCTGCTTGCTGCAATCATAGCTTCCCCCTGCCATATTGAACAATTGACAATATTCTTCTACGCCGCTGTCAGCGGCGTAGAAAGCCAAGACTTCAATGCATATAGTTATGCGTGAGCGCTTAAGGTCGCAGATTACGCGGTTCATGAGATAACGCTATACTATTTGAAGAAAGTCAAATCGAAATTTGACTTAACTTCCATGGTTAAGAAATGATTAGCATTGATAAGGATTATAATCCTTATCAGTCATCACCCTAGATCCGAAGAAGACACAGATGCATTCGCGACTGAGAGGCGCCTGCAGACTTCGTCATTCTTCCTGGAACAGGCTGATCTGCTGCTGCGCCAGGTCCTTCGGCGCATCGAGGCCGAGATGCCGCCAGGCATTGGCGGTCAGCACGCGGCCGCGCGGCGTGCGCTGAATAAAACCCTGCTGGATCAGATAGGGCTCGATGATGTCCTCGATGGCGTCGCGCGGCTCGGAAAGCCCTGCCGCGATGGTCTCGATGCCGACCGGCCCGCCGCCAAAATTCCGCGCGATCATCGAGAGATAGCGACGGTCGAGCGCGTCGAGGCCGAGCGCATCGACCTCGAGCCGCGTCAGCGCCTCGTCGGCGATCTGGCGGTCGACGTGACCGTCGCCGGCGACGGAGGCAAAATCGCGCACACGGCGCAACAGCCGGCCGGCGATGCGCGGCGTGCCGCGCGCACGCCGAGCGATCTCCAGCGCGCCATCGTCACCGAGCGGCATGGCAAGGATGCGGGCGCCGCGGCGCACGATCTGCTCCAGTTCCTCGACCGAGTAGAAATTGAGGCGGACCGGAATGCCGAAGCGGTCGCGCAGCGGATTGGTCAAAAGGCCGAGCCGGGTGGTCGCGGCGACCAGGGTGAAGCGGGCAAGATCGATCTTGACCGAGCGCGCCGCCGGCCCTTCGCCGATGATCAGGTCGAGCTGGAAATCCTCCATCGCCGGATAGAGTATTTCCTCGACCGCCGGGTTGAGCCGGTGGATCTCGTCGATGAACAGCACGTCGCGGTCTTCGAGATTGGTGAGCAGTGCTGCGAGATCGCCGGCCTTGGCGATGACCGGACCGGAGGTCGAGCGGAAATTAACGCCAAGCTCGCGTGCCATGATCTGTGCCAGCGTCGTCTTGCCGAGGCCGGGAGGGCCGACGAACAGCACATGGTCGAGCGCCTCGCTGCGGCCCTTGGCGGCCTCGATGAACACTTTGAGATTGGCCCGCACCGCCGCCTGGCCGACGAAATCGCCGAGCGTCTGCGGCCGCAAGGTCTGCTCGGCATCTTCGCCGCGCTTGTCGGGAGCAATGAGGCGTGGCGAAAGGCTCATCAGGCGCGCTCACTTCCATCGCGATCGCCGGCGACATGGCGACCGACAGCATCCCCGACCGCGGCGTCGATTTCCTCCAGTGTAGCGGGACCGCCGGGCGGATTGCCGAGAAATCCGGCAAGGTCGGCAAATTCGAGATTGCGCGGCGTTCCGATCAGAAGACCATCCATGACCGTCCACGCAACCGTATCGCCCGCTTTGAGCGACAAGGCGTCCCGGACTTTCTTTGGAATCGTAAGCTGCCCACTGGAGGTCAAGCCCGCATATCTGCCCATGCTCTTGTTCCTAGTCGGAATTTATTTCTCGGGCAATGGTCTCACCGCGCCAGTTCCTTCAGCCCGAAGCGGATCAGCTTCGATGCGTCCGCGTCCTCGCCGGCGCCTTTCAGCGCCGCCGCCACCGCATTGGCGGCGGTATCGCGCGAATAGCCGAGATTGACCAGCGCCGAGACGGCGTCGGTGATCGGCGCCGGCGCGACGCCTTCGCCAAGCTCCTGCTTCAAGCCGATGGTGCCGGAGGCAGCGCCCGCAAAGGCGGGCGCCTTGTTCTTCAGTTCGGTGACGATGCGCTCGGCCACCTTCTTGCCGACGCCGGGCGCGCGGCTGACCATGGCAATGTCACGCAGCGCGATGGCATTGGCGAGATCGGCCGGCGCCAGCGTCGAGAGAATGGCCAGCGCCACCTTGGCGCCGACGCCCTGCACATTGCTCATCAGCAGCCGGAACCATTCGCGCTCCAGAACCGACTGGAAACCGTACAGCCTCAACATGTCCTCGCGGACATAGGTCTCGATGAACAGCACCACCGCCTCGCCGGGGGCCGGCAAAGCGGCCAGCGTGCGCGTCGAGCAGTGGGCGACATAGCCGACGCCGTGCACGTCGATGATGCAGAAATCCTCGTCGATTTCGTCCAGCGTGCCTTTGAGCTTGCCGATCATTTCAGCTTGCCGATCATGCCAAAGCTCTCATGGATACAAGGCTCTCATGGAAACAGGCCTCATGGATAGGTTTCGGGAGACATGATGTCGAGGTCCGGGAAATAGTTGCGATAGCGCGCGGCATCGCGTGTCAGCAAACGATGTTCAGCAACGACGGCGTGGGCTCCAATAAAGAAATCCGGCAGCGTTCGTTCGCGCAGCCCGCCTGCGCGGAGATAGCGGGAATGCGTAACGCCGGCAAGGAATGCCGCTTCCCAGGGCAAAAGTTCGCGTTCCATCTTGAGCGTCTCGACTGCTTTACGAAGTGCGGGCTCGGTGGCTATCAGCGGCGCCAGTTCGGACCAGACGATTGTGTTGATAACGAGTGCGCCATCGCGCCGGCATGCGGTGATCGCCGACGCCGACCACTTCGTATCCCGTCCGGCGGGACCCCAAACATCGATCAGGACATTTGTGTCAACCAATGTCGAGATCTTCACGTGGACCCCTCAGCCACTCCATATATTCGTCCGTCGTCATGCCTCCCAGATCCAACGTACCGGCCATTTGATCGAGCAACTGGCTGAATTTGCGAGAGGCCTCTTCTTCGGAAATGTTTTCGTTGACCGCAACAACGCGGACGCCGTCCTCGGTAGGCAAGAACTCCACCTCCGAGCCTGGGCCGATACCCAGGCGATCCCGTATCTCTTTCGGGATCGTCACCTGTCCTTTGGTTGTTACTCGCATGGTAATACCTCACGGGTATTACTTACTGCCGGCACGAGAACAGGTCAAGAACAAACTTATCGCATCGGCTCGAAAATCGGAATCGATTTTCGGAAAGCACGATGCGTGGATTCAAAGTGCTAGAGCGTACTTTGTGCGTCCAAATGGACGCACGTCGCTCTAGACCAGCGCCGCCAACCTGTAGACAACGCTCTGCCGGTGATGCGCGTGGCAGATGGCGATGGCCAGCGCGTCGGCGGCATCGTCGGTGTCGAACGTCGCCTTCGGCATCAGCACCTTGACCATCATGTGGATCTGTTTCTTGTCGCCATGGCCGACGCCGATCACCGCCTTCTTGACTGCGTTGGGCGCATATTCGGCGACGACCAGGCCGGCCAGCGCCGGCACCAGCATGGCGATGCCGCGGGCCTGGCCAAGCTTCAGCGTCGCGGCCGCATCCTTGTTGACGAAGGTCTGCTCGACCGCCGCCTCGTGCGGCATGGCGGCATGCAGGATCTCGGCGAGCCCGTCATGCAACTGGCAAAGCCGTGTCGCCAGCGCCGCCTTGTCGTCGGAACGCACGGTGCCGGAGGCGACGAAGCGCAGCGAGTTGCCGAGGCTCTCGACGATGCCCCAGCCGGTGCGCCTCAGCCCCGGATCAATGCCGATGATGCGAATCGTTTCCCCCATCCGCCAAGTCTACCCCTGGCGGACAGCGATGCCAGCGAAATGTGAACAAACCAGAAACAGCCCTCGCAGCGTCCCATAGGCTGTTTGAGAATTCGCTCTGACGAGACAGATGGCGTGGTTTTCGAGAACTGAAGCGGAACGGACATTTGGGTCCGTGAGCCCGCGCATGACCCCGAAAATCGGAACCGATTTTCGGAAAAGATCATGCGCAAAAGCAAAGTGCTACAGCGTCCTTTGCGCGTCCAAGAGGACGCGCGGCGCTGTAGGTAAGCGGAGGAAACCGCGGCAGGTGTCCGTCAGAGTAGCATGTATCAGCTGCCGGATTGGTAGCTTTTGACCCCGCTTACCATGTGGCGGCTTTGCAGCTTATCGGACGTTGAGACCAGCGTCGCTGTGCGCTCAGAAACGGACCCTCGCGATCCAGAATCGGCAGCTGGATGGACCAGCAAGCGCGCCGAGCAGCAGACGCGTTCGGCCGAAGAGTCTAGCACCTGGTCGGTGATCGGTCGGGTCCCAAGCCAATTTCCTCCTGCCGCGCTCCGGTCAAATTTGAGCTTTCGCATTCATGCTTTGTCGAGCGTATTTCTTAGAGTCGCTTAAACCTTCTGCGCCGTAAGTTTTAGCCGTGCTGAATCGCCGTCAGCGCCGATGACGACGAAATGGGAGAACACAATGACTCGCAATCACGTTGAACGTCTTGGAGAGTTCAGGGAAATCCTGGTCGCGACTCGACGCGAAGGAGTCCGTAACGTGCACCATACCCGCGACGCAATGCGGGCAAGCGGCTTTCAGATCGGGGACAGCGACGGCTCCAGCTACGGAGCCAAGCTAAAGGAGCTCCAAGAGGAAATCGAGGCAGTCGATCGCGCCATCGAAGACGAGAAGCGGCTGGCCTTGGCCCTTGAGAGTGCGGCTCAATCCCGCCGACCAATAAAGCCGAGAATCGTGAAGGGAACATAGAGTCGGGGACGGCCCTTGGTGCCCGTCGCGTGGATTCGCTGCGACATCGTGTCGGGCTCGTCGCCGCCGCCTGATGCGCATCGTTGAGATATTCCGCCGCGGCCAGCGCCCGACAACCCGCGCACCGCCACAAAAAGATGCCGCATGACGAGATCCCCGTCACATTACCCAAAGCTGAGCCCGATCTGCCCTGCATTCCGGGAAAATGTCGGTTTGCGTCAGGCTTTACCGAACAACGGCAAAATCGCCGAGACACAACGGCAGATGGCCTCAAGACCCAACCTTCATCACATCATCGGTAGCTTTTGGGCCACCCCGATTGCTGCTGTCGTGCCCGCCGCTCACCGCCAGCCCCGCGCTTTCCCCATAGGCTCCACCCAGCACCTCGCGGCTTCCTCCTTGGGAGGTTTTTCAACGCGGGCCGATGTCGATCCAGCCCAACCCTCACGCCGCGGCCCGCATCGAAAAACGTTCACCAAACACGACTTGAGGATTGGCCCGCAAAAGGACGCTCCTGGCGTTTAGCGGAGAATATCGAGCAGCCTGTCAGCCGCGGGCGAACGCCGTGTTGAGCAGCGTGATCTGGTCGGAAACCGGATTGATGCGGCGGCCGGATGACGCGACCTCGGCCACGGCGCCGCCGTAGATTTCCTCGTCCATGCGACGCACCAGCGCCTGCAGGCGCAGCGAGCGGTCGATGAGGTCAAGAAAATCCTTTGGCAGTTCGACCCAGCCTGCGGCATCGTTGTTGGCGGAAGCGGTGTCGAGACGCACCTTGGATTTTTCGGAAGCAACCTGATCGCGAGTCATCTCGCCGGAATTCGCCGCGCGCTGCAGAAGCAGCCAGGAGGCGACCTGCATCAGCCTCGTGGTCAGTCGCATCGACTCGGCCGCATAGAGCGTCGCCGCCAGCCTGGACAGTTTCTTCGCCTCGGCCCGGCCCTTGCCGTCCAGATATTCGGCCGCTTGCTCGACCAGGCCCATGCCTTCCTGGTAGAGCGGCTTGAAGGATTGGGAGAAAACCCGGCGCTCCGCCAGCTTGATGGTTTTCGCGCTTCCCTTCGAAGGATCGTTCATCGATACGCCCTGCACTTGCCTTACAGCCGGCCGAATCGGCGTCATCGCCGTCACGCCTGCACCCTATATGACCGAGGCTTGAAAATGCGCTTCGCCGCCGGTGAAGGCAAGCACATGTTTAACAAACGGTTAACGGCGGCGCAGGCGACCGGCAATCCGGATCGCGAAAAAAAGAGCCGCGGATAAGGCGGCTCTCAGGAGTTTAACAGGGAGGCGTCAAACAAAGTGGCTCCAACCACTCGGTAAGAATCCAGATCACTGGATGCACATAGTAAACGCCCGTAAAGCTTAATGAAGCCTTAACGGCATGGATATTTTTTGAACAAGCGTCGCCCGCCTGTGCCGTAACAGCACAATAACTCCAGGCTTTTTGGGGCCCAGACCTTTGGACTCAGGCCTTTTGCGCCTCGGGAAGCCGCTCGGCTTTCCACACCACCGGCAGTGCGATGTAGGCGAACAGCAGCAATCCCGCGTAAAAACCCATCGAGGACGTTGCCACCAGCGGCTCGATCGCCGGGTTGCCGGCAAGCATGATGTAAAGGCCGATCAACAGGCCGATGCCACTGATTGCCGTCAACCAGAAATGGACCGTGGCGAGCCTCTTTTCCGCGACTGCCGGAAACAGATGGTAGAAGAAGGCGAACACCGCCGACATCAGCCATCCGGCCACCATTATGTGGGCGTGGGTCGGCATCTGGCCATGGTCCTGGCTGATCGCCATCTGAAGGCCGAGCGCCATCCCGAACAGCGCGTAGATGACGGCGAGCGTGAAGAAATTTCGTGCTACCTTTTGCATAGTAATCCCCCGATTTGCCTGTTCCCATCATGGGAATGGGTTGAATTCAGGCGGTCGACCCGCCACCGGTTCCCGGCATCGGCGCAATAGCATCGGCAATGTTTCTGGACGATGCCGCATGGCGCCCGACCCCTCCCCGGCGTTGTCAGAATAGCAGGAAACAGCACGACGCGCTGGCGCAATTGTTGAACGATGCCGTTACGGCCGTGTTTCATAGGACGTCGAAACAAAGCCGTCTCCCACGCGACATCGTTCCGAAACAGGCGACGCGCTAAACGCCCGCTCCTCGCAGCGAGACGGAGCAAATATGCGCCGCTCGCAATCGTCAAACATCCAAGGAGGGAACCATGGATTGGTACTCGATCGTCAAATTTCTGCACGTCGTCTCGGCGATCCTCTGGGTCGGCGGCGGCTTCACGCTGATGGTGCTTGCGGTGCGCGCCGACCGCGCCGGAAACATCGAGGGCATGCTGCAGGCCATGCGCGCCACTGGCGAGCTGGGCAACAGGTTCTTCGCGCCGATGTCGATGCTGACGCTAGCCTTCGGCCTGATCATGTGCTGGTTTTGGGTCGGCTTCTCCGACCTGTGGATCCTGATCGGCCTTGCCGGCTATGCGACGACCTTCTGCATCGGCATGTTCATCTTCAAGCCGACCGCCGACCGCATGGCGGGGATGATCGCCAAGGACGGCGTCACGCCGGCGGCCCTCGCCCAGGGCCAGCGCATCCTCAGCGCTGCACGCATCGACTATTCGGTGATGCTGGTGATCATCGCCGACATGGTGCTGAAGCCGACGCTGAACGATACCACCATCCTCGGCTGCATGGCGCTGGTCGTGACCACCGGAATTGCTCTCGCCCTCGGCGGGACGCGCAAGTTGGTGCCGAGTGCCGCATGAGGTCTGACGTGGAGCTGCTGGCGGCTCGGCCACCGGCAGCTGCCCTGGGCGGCGATCTATAGAAGGCCGGCGATCCCGTCCCACAGAAGCTTGACCGCAACGACCGCCACGGTCGCGTAGGTGAATGGATAAAACAGTTCCGGCCGCATTCGCCGCACCAGCCAGGCGCCGGCGATAGTCGAAAGCGGCGCCAGCGGCACCAAAACCGCCGACGCGGTCAGGTTGGTGGTGTCGAACTGTCCCAGCGCAAAATAGGGAATGAGCTTCAATGCGTTGGTGGCGGCAAAGAAGATTGCGGCGGTGCCCGACAGCACTTTCGGATCGAGCCGGATCGGCAGCGCATAGACCTGAAAGGGCGGGCCACCGACATGGGCGACGAAGCTGGTGAACCCGGCGACCGTCCCCCAGAATGCGGCAGCCGCGCGGTTGGGCTCGGCCGAGTGGCCCGCACCGTGCCGCATCTGTAGAAAGACCCAGCGAAGCACGAAGATCATGGCCACCGCGCCGACGATCAGCCGCACCATTTCCGCTGTCACCACCGCCGCGGTCAGCCAGCCGAGGCCGATGCCGATCACCGCCCCCGGCATCATGCTCGCAAGCATCCTGCGGTCGTAGACACCCCACCATGTCCACACCGAGACGATGTCCATCAGGCACAGTATAGGCAGCAGGATGGCGGCTGCCTGCACCGGCGGCATGGCCAGCGCCATCAGCGGCACGCCGACGAAACCGACCGCACCGCCAAAGCCGCCCTTGGACAGACCGACCAGAATGACGGCTGGAATGGCGGCGGCATAGAACCACGGATCGAGAAGCAGGCCTGACATCGGCGGGGAGCAGTTGGAGGGAAAGCGTGTAGACGCTGGAATAGCCGATAAACCTTCGCGCCGCGACTGCAAATGCGCACACGACGCTGTGCGTCGTTCGTGCTGAGGCCTGTCACGGATTTGAGATGGCGGTTGCGGAGAGCGGCGGTGGGCGCCTGCGGATCGGCTGCGCCTTGATGATGGCTGTGCTCGTTTCGGCCTTGTCGGCGATACGGTCGAGAAGCTTGTCGAGGTCGCCGATCGAGCGCACGAACAGCCGGGCAACAAAGCAGTCGTCGCCCGTCACCTTGTCGCATTCGCCAAACTCCGGAATCTCCTCGATCAGCTTCTGGACAATATGCAACTTGCCCGGCAAGGGCCGGATGCGAACGATCGCCTGCAAGGTGTAGCCGAGCGCTTGTGGATCGATTTCGACAGTGAAGGCCCTGATAACGCCACGATCCTCCAGCCGACGCAGGCGTTCCGCGACACTCGGCGACGACAGTCCTACCTGCTGGGCCAGTTCCTTCAATGAGGTTCGCGAATCCTTGATCAGGATTTCGAGAAGGCGTCGGTCCAGATCGTCCAGCATTTGACATTCCCAATGAAAAGGCCGTCTTCACCTTATTTAATTAGGCAAGACTGGCATATCACCTGGCGCAAATTATGGAAAGCGCGGATGTGGCATGGGATTATCAACCATCAGCGTTTCGAGAGGCAATATTCATGGACAGCACGGCGCGTGGCACGGTCGAAATGACGGCCGCAATGGTGATCCTCGGCACGATCGGATGGTTCGTCGTCATGTCGGGCGAGGCCATCATGGACGTGGTCTTCTGGCGCTGCGCCTTCGGCGCGATAACGCTGCTGATCATCTGCGCTGCCCTGGGGCTGCTGCGCGGCAGGCTGTCGCTTCGTATCATCGTAATCGCCGCTCTCGGCGGCGCGGCCATCGTCATCAACTGGTTGCTGCTGTTCAGCTCGTTCTCCCGCGCCTCGATCTCGATCGCCACGGCTGTTTACAACACGCAGCCCTTCATGCTGGTCGGCTTTGGCTCGCTCTTCTTCTCAGAGCGGCTGACCCTGACAAAGCTGGCCTGGCTTGGCATCGCCTTCGCCGGCTTGCTGCTGATCGTGCAAGGCTCGCCTGATGCGGGCTCCGATGCAGGCCCCAACACTGGTAATGTCGGCACGGATTATTTTATCGGCATCGCGATGGCGCTGGGTGCGGCTTTCTTCTGGGCCGTCGCCGCCATCGTCACCAAGAAGCTCAAAGGCACGCCGCCGCACCTGATCGCCCTGATCCAGGTCTGCGTCGGCGTCGTCATCCTGGCACCCTTCGCCGACCTTTCCCACCTTCCCGCCGACGTGTGGAGCTGGAGCATGCTGGCGACGCTTGGCGTCGTCCATACCGGTCTGATGTACATCCTGATGTACGGCGCCATTCAGAAACTGCCAACCTATCTGCAGGGGTCGCTGTCCTTCATCTACCCTGTGGTCGCGATCCTGGTCGATGTCGTCGCCTTCGGCCACCGGCTGCATCCGGCCCAGATGGTCGGCGGCGCCGCCATCCTGGTCGCCGCCGCCGGCATGAATCTTGGCTGGACGCTGTGGAAATCGAAGACCCCAGCCGAGAGCACCCAGGCAATCAAGTGAGGCAAGAACGGCGCCGTGCGACAATCATGCGCCAATGGTCCTGGCCGCCCGCCTGTTCAAGGCCGGCACTTTGCTCTATGCCGCAATGCAACCATCTTCGCCCGGCATAGGCGAAAACCGGGGTCAAAAACCAATGAACGACGCAACGCCTCCAAATCGCTGCCGCATCGTGCTGATCGCACCGCCCGGCGTGCCGGCCGAGCGCATCAGCGCCGCGTTCGAGGGCGGCGACGTCGCCTCGCTGATCCTGCCCGAGAACGGCATGGACGAAGCCTCCTTCCAGGCCTTCGCCGAACAGATCGTGCCGGCGGCGCACGCGGCAGGCATCGCCGTCATCATTGCCGGCGACACCCGCATCGCCGGCCGCGTCCAGGCCGATGGCATCCATGTCGAGGCCGGCAAGGCCGAACTCGCCGAGACGATCGAGCGTTTTCAGGCAAAAATGATGGTCGGCACCGGCGGCGCCAAGACCCGCGACGATGCGCTGGAACTCGGCGAGCTCAGGCCCGACTACATCTTCTTCGGCCGCTTCGGCTACGACAACAAGCCGGAGCCGCACCCACGCAACCTGTCGCTGGGGCAATGGTGGGCGGATGTGATCCAGATCCCTTGCATCGTCATGGCCGGGTCCGACATCGCTTCGGTAGAAGCGGTGGCTGCCACCGGCGCCGAATTCGTGGCGCTGTCCAGCGCCGTCTTTGCCGGGGGCGTCGACCCAAAGATGGCAGTCGCCAGCGCCAACGCGCTGCTCGACGAAACCGCGCCGCGTTTCGAGGACTGACGTGCCCGCACCGACAATCCTTTTCGGTGCTTTGCTTGCGGCGCTCATGGCGCAGGCCGCCATTGCGGAAACCGTCCCATTGCCGCAACCCACGCCCGACATCGCTGCAAACACGGATAAGCCGATCGCCACGCCGCTGCCGCAGCCCGCCACCACGGCGCCGCTGCCGTCGGCCGACGCCATCAATCCCGACCGCTTCGGTGCCAAGCCGTCGGATTCCGCCTATGGCGCCTTCCAGCGCGGCCTTTACAAGACGGCCTACAACCTCGCTTTGGTTCGCGCCCAGAACGGCGATCCGGCGGCGCAGACATTGATCGCCGAGATATTGTCGCGCGGCCTTGGCGTGCCGGTCGACGCGGCGGAGGCGGCAAAGTGGTACGCGCTTGCCGCCGAGCAGGGCATACCGGAATCGCAATTCCAATATGCGCTGATGCTGCTCGACGGCCGCTACGTCAAGAAGGACGAAAAGGGCGCCTATGCGCTGATGCAGGCCGCCGCCGAGGCCGGCAACCGTCTGGCGCAGTTCAATTTCGCGCAGCTGCTGGTCCAGCAGGACCCCGGCGATGCCGGCATCGCAAAGGCGGTGTCCTATTATCAGCGCGCCGCCGCGACCGGCCTTGCCGACGCGCAATATGCGTTGGCGCAGGTCTATGCCAATGGCGTCGGCGGCAAGCTGCGCGACGATGCCCAGGCGCGCGGCCTCCTGGCGCAGGCAGCAAGGCAGAACTACGATACGGCGCAGATCGATCTCGCTGCCTGGATGATCGAAGGACGCGGTGGCGCCCGCGACCTGAAGTCCGGCTTCGGCTGGATGAAACAGGCCGCCGAGGGCGGCAATGTCGCCGCCCAGAACCGCCTCGCCAAGCTTTACATGGCCGGCATCGGCACCGATCCGGATCCGATCCTTGCCGGCGCCTGGTACGTCGTCGCACGCCGGGCCGGGCTGATCGATCCGCAGATGGACGATTTTCTGCAGGGCCTGACCGACGACCAGACCAAGCAGGCGCTGCAGAAGGCCAACCGCCTGCCGTAAAGCGTCGCGGACAGTGAACATCGGGCAGCGCATGCTGACGAGGGGATGGCTCCGCCGTGACTCCCCTCCTGTCCACTCCCTTGCCTCTCCTGGCGATTTGTGGTCTTGGAGGCGCCAATTCGCTTTCGTCGCGAAAATCTCATTCCGGATCACATCATCATGGCCAAGATCAATGGCAACGAAATCCGTCCCGGCAATGTCATCGAGCATGATGGCGGCCTGTGGGTGGCTGTCAGAACCAACACCGTCAAGCCCGGCAAGGGCGGCGCCTACAACCAGGTCGAGCTGAAGAACCTGATCAACGGCACCAAGCTCAATGAGCGTTTCCGCTCGGCCGAGACAGTCGAGCAGATCCGACTCGATCTAAAAGACTTTTCCTTCCTCTACGAACAGGGCGAAGCGCTGGTGTTCATGGACACCGAAAGCTACGAGCAGCTTGAATTGCAAAAGGATTTCGTCGGCGACCGCTCCGCCTTCCTGCAGGACGGCATGATGGTGACGGTGCAGCTCTATGACGAAAGGCCGATCGGCATTTCGCTGCCCGACCAGGTGACGCTGACGATCACCGAGGCCGACCCGGTGGTGAAGGGCCAGACCGCAGCCTCGTCCTATAAGCCGGCGATGCTGGAAAACGGCATTCGCGTGCTGGTGCCGCCGTTCATCGGCTCGGGCGAGCGTATCATCGTCGACACCAACGAAATCACTTATGTGCGCCGCGCCGACTAAGGCATGATCCCAAAAAGTTGCAGACTTTTTGGATAAGGTCATGCTTCAAGGCATGCATGATCCAAAAAGTTGCAGACTTTTGGGATAAGATCATGCCTCAACGGCAAATGGCGCAGCGGCAGGAAGAAGAGCAATGGCGCGTTCCGCGATCCTCAATGTCATGGTCCAGGCCGCTATGAAGGCCGGCCGCTCGCTGTCGCGGGATTTCGGCGAAGTGCAGAACCTGCAGGTCTCGATGAAGGGACCGGCCGACTATGTCAGCCAGGCCGACCGCAAGGCCGAAGACATCCTTTTCACCGAACTGTCGAAGGCGCGGCCGGGCTACGCCTTCCTGATGGAGGAGCGCGGCCTGATCGAAGGCGACGACGGCCAGCACCGCTGGATCGTCGACCCGCTCGACGGCACCACTAATTTCCTGCACGGCATTCCGCTCTTCGCCATCTCGATCGCGCTGGAGCGCCAGGGCCAGATCGTCGCCGGTGTCGTCTACAATCCGGCGATGGACGAACTCTACACCGCCGAGCGCGGTGGCGGCGCGTTCATGAACGACCGCCGGCTGCGGGTTGCCGGCCGCACCAAGCTGATCGACACGGTGATCGGCTGCGGCGTGCCGCATCTCGGCCGCGGCCAGCATGGCAATTTCCTGATCGAGCTGCGCAACGTGATGGCCGAAGTTTCGGGCGTGCGCCGCCTCGGCTCCGCCTCGCTCGATCTCGCTTACGTCGCTGCCGGCCGCATGGACGGGTTCTGGGAAACCGGCCTGTCGGCCTGGGACGTCGCCGCCGGCATCCTGCTGATCCGCGAGGCGGGCGGCTTCATCTCCGACTTCGCCGGCGGGCAGAACATGCTGGATGGCGGCTCGATCGTCGCCGGCAACGAGACCATCCAGCGTGCGCTGTTGAAGACCGTCAGGAAGCCGGTGACGCCGCGCTAGACCATGATCCCGGAAAAGCATGAACCCGGACTTGGCGCGCTGAACCGCCGCAGTCGCAAAACCGCAACGAAAGCTTGAAATGCTGTCCGGCATCCGCCCAAATAGACGGATGCAGGATCATTCATGACGCATATCGGCCCGAAATCCCAGATCGAGATCCCCCAGATCGAAATCCCCTTCATGGGACGCTGGCACTATTCGCGCGCCGAAATGATCGCCGACGGCATCGTCCATGCGGTGGGCATCGTGCTCGCCATTGCTGCTGGCTCGACGCTGATGGCGCTGGCTGCCTTCCATACCGGTCCGGGCGAATATATCGCCGCCGCTTTCTACGTGATTTCGCTGCTCACCGTGCTGTCGGTGTCGCTGGCCTATAATCTGTGGCCGGTGTCGTCGCCAGCCAAGTGGATATTGCGGCGCTTCGACCATGCCGCGATCTACCTGCTGATCGCCGCGACCTACACGCCATTCCTCGCCCAGCTCGACGGCTCGCCGCTGGCCATCTCGATGATCGTCCTGGTCTGGGCCGCGGCAGCGATCGGCATCGCCATCAAAGTGCTTCTTCCCGGTCGCTTCGACCGGCTGGCGATCGTCTTCTATCTCGCCATCGGCTGGAGCGGCATCGTTCTTGCCGAGCCGCTCGTCCAGACATTGCCGACGACATCGATCGCGCTGATCGTCGCCGGCGGCATCGTCTATTCCTGCGGCGTCATCTTCTTCGCCTGGAAGGGCCTGCGCTTCCACAATGCGCTGTGGCACGGCTTTGTCGTCACCGGCGCCGGCCTGCATCTTGCCGCCATGGTCGATTGCCTGGTCATCAACCGACTCTAACGCAATGGTTCGCTTGGCAATATTGCCAAGCGCCATTCAATTTGGTCACAATTGCGTTTAGAGTCGCCGTCAAACGTGAATTGGCGGCGGCGGCGGCATCGGAAACGGGGCACGGATGGCTTTTCTCAAATCCTTCGGCATGGGCAGACGCTCCGACGTGCTGATGTACGATCCGCACAAATTGTCGAGCCCGCAGGTCTTTCTCCTGACCATGGTCATCTTCCTGATGATCGTCGCCTTCATCGCCGCCATCCTGACCCGTCAGATCTCGAGCGCCTTCGCCGCCAATCCCGGTCTCAACGGCCTGATCGTCGGCGTGCTTGTGGTCGGCATCCTGCTGGCCTTCGTGCAGGTCGGCCGGCTGTTTCGCGAAGTGCGCTGGGTCAACTCCTTTCGGGCCGGCTCCGAAACCACCGAGCCGGTGCTGCTGGCACCGATGAAGGCGATGATCGGCCGCTCGTCGACGATCGCCTTCTCGACCAGCTCGATGCGCACCATGCTCGATTCGATCGCCACCCGCCTCGACGAAAGCCGCGACACCTCGCGCTATCTTGTCGGGCTGCTGGTGTTCCTTGGCCTGCTCGGCACTTTCTGGGGCCTGCTAGGCACGATCGGCTCGATCCGCGAAACCATCGAGTCGCTCGATCCCGGCAGCGGCGATGCCGCCGCCGTGCTCGAATCGCTGAAGCAGGGGCTTTCCGCGCCGCTGGCCGGCATGGGCACCGCCTTCTCGTCCTCGCTGTTCGGCCTGTCCGGTTCCCTGGTGCTTGGCTTCCTCGACCTGCAGGCTGGCCGCGCCCAGACACGCTTCTACACCGAGCTCGAAAACTGGCTGTCCTCGGTCACCGACCTGTCCTCCGACATCGTCGTCGCCGAACCGCCTAGGGTCGAGTCCTCCGACGAGATCCGCGTCCTGTCGGAAAGACTGCGCAGCATGCAGGAGAATGGCGGCGGCGCCAATCCGCGTGTCGCCACGGCGATGGCCAACCTTGCCGACGGCATTTCGGGCCTGGTCAAAAACATGCGCTCCGAGCAGCAGATCATGCGCGACTGGGTCGAGGCCCAGTCGGACGAGCAGAAGGCGATGCGCAACACGCTGGAGAAGATCGCCGACGCCCTGAAGAAGACTGGAGTCCATTAGCATGGCTCTCGCCAGGAGCCGGCGTACCGATCGCCGTATCGACTACTGGCCGGGCTTCGTCGACGCGCTGTCGACGTTGCTGCTGGCGATCATGTTCCTGCTTACCGTCTTCGTGCTGGCGCAGTTCCTGCTCGGCCGCGAAATCTCCGGCAAGGACACGGTGCTCAACCGCCTCAATTCGCAGATCAACGAATTGACCCAGCTTCTGGCGCTGGAGCGCTCGACGACGCAGGACAAGGAAGATTCGCTCGCCAATTTGCAGGCGTCGCTGTCGGCGTCGGAAGCGGAAAAGAGCCGGCTCGAGCAATTGCTGGCGCAAGGCGCCGGCGCCGGCGACGCGGCCAACCAGCGGGCTACGGCGCTTTCGGGCGAACTCGACAACCAGCGCCAGATCAGCCAGCAGGCACTGAGCCAGGTTGAAATCCTCAACCAGCAGATCTCGGCGTTGCGCAGGCAGATCGGAGCGCTCGAAGAAGCGCTCAACGTGTCCGAAACGCGCGATCGCGAGTCCAACACCAAGATCGCCGATCTCGGCCGCCGCCTGAACGTCGCGCTGGCGCAACGCGTGCAGGAACTGAACCGCTACCGGTCCGACTTCTTCGGGCGCTTACGCGAAATCCTCGCCGACCGCGAGAACATCCGCATCGTCGGCGACCGCTTCGTCTTCCAGTCCGAAGTGCTTTTCCCGACAGGCTCAGAAGTGATCAACGACGCCGGCAAGGACGAGATGAAGAAGCTCGCCGACGCTATTATCGACCTGCAGAAGGAGATCCCGCCGGAGATCAACTGGGTGTTGCGCGTCGACGGCCACACCGACGACAAGCCGCTGTCAGGCACCGGTCGCTACCGCGACAATTGGGAATTGTCGACGGCGCGCTCGACCTCGGTGGTGAAGTTCCTGATCGAGAACGGCGTGCCGGCCAACCGCCTGGTTGCTGCCGGCTTCGGCGAATTCCAGCCGCTCGACCCCGCCGACACCGAAGAGGCGCGCAACAAAAACCGCCGTATCGAGCTGAAACTGACCGAGCGCTGATCGTCCGGCTCCAGGGCGGCCGCATTTAGGGCGGCAATGCGGGCCAGCAAGGCCTGAAAAGATTACCTTTTTTTGATTACTCTTTGCCGAGGATCTCGCTATGTCACGGGGCTGAGAACCGCCGGCGGTGGAAAGCGTCCATCGCGACCCGACCGAACCGACGGCCCACGGCCCACGGCCGGAAGGTGGCCCTCCCAATCGCCGCCTCCCCTGTAAAGGGAGACGCAACATGCGCTCTTTCACTCCCAAGACCCTCAGGACTGCAACGCTCGCAACACTTCTCGTCACCGTTGCGTTTGCTGGCGCCTATGCCGGCCCGCGTGAGACAGCTTTGATCAACCAGATAGAGAGCGTGGATACCGGTATCCGAGCCGCCATGCAGGCGAACAGGATCAAGCCGGACGAAGCGCGTGGCTTGCGCACGCAGGTCGCTCAACTTGATCGGGCCGCGCAGAGGGCCGCGCGAGATGGAACGATGCCGGCCACGCAGTATCATAAAATGCTGGCGCAGATCGATCATGGGAGCCAAAGGCTGCGGGATGGCACCGGCAGCGCCTTCCTCATCGGCAGCGGCGGCGATGGCGGGTACTATCCGAACGGCTACGGCCCAAACTATCCAAAAGCCTGAATCGTTCAGTACAGCTCCACGCGTTTTTCGGACGCGCAAAGGACGCTGGAGCAATTTTGAGTTGCGCATTTCCGGCCTTCGGCTTGGGATCATCCGCCAGTTGATCAGAACCCTGGTACCGATGCGAAATACCTGTTCCGACCCTAAGAGGAAGTTCGCTCGCCCTCGTCGCGTTCGCGAAGTTGGACGATAAGCCGTCACCACACCGCTTGGCACGGGTCTGCATAAACTCTGCTTATTGCCGTCCCATTAGACCTACCTCGATCCACGGCCCACGGCGCGCCAGGCACAACCGACGCCCGTTATCCGACATGACCTTGAGATCGTGCAAACGGCTTGAAGTCGGCGTTCGGCCAGAGCCGCGTTTGACCCGACGTGTGCATTCGACCAAGGCTCGGGCTATTTTCTTTGCCTTGACTGCTCTATGTCGTGACGGGCGACAATGGTCGGGCTAAGGTGCTCGGCATGAGCGAGTCCCGAAAGCTGGCTGCGATCCTGGCGGCCGACGTCGTCGGCTACAGCCGACTCGCCGGCGCGGATGAGGATCGCATCCTGGCGCGGCTTCGGGCACTACGCAGCGACCTGATCGATCCCACGATCGCCGTGCATCATGGTCGGGTGGTTAAGCGCACCGGGGACGGAGCCCTCGTCGAGTTCCGCAGCGTGGTCGATGCCGTGCGCTGTGCCATCGAGGTGCAGAACGCAATGATCGAGCGCAATGCCGGCGTGCCTCCCGATCGTCGAATCGAGTTCCGCATCGGCATCCATATCGGCGACGTCGTAGAGGAGAGCGACGGCGACCTGATGGGCGACGGCGTCAACATTGCGGCGCGCCTAGAGGCCATTGCTGCCCCCGGCGCCATCTGCCTTTCGGAGGATGCGTATCGACAGGTCAGGTCGAGGCTCGACGTTTTTGTGAGCGATCTCGGCCAAACCCAACTAAAGAACATCACCGAGCCCATGCGGATCTATTCGCTCGAGGTCGGAGTCAGGACCAAGGCCGGCGTCGTCGCGCCTGTGGCGCCGCCCGCCGCCAGTCCGGCCGCCCCGGTAGAGCTCGCGCAAAAGCCTTCGATTGCCGTTCTGCCATTTACGAACATGAGTGGCGATCCCGAGCAGGAGTATTTTGGCGATGGGGTTACCGAGGACATCATCACCGAACTCTCCCGTTTCCGCTCGCTTTTTGTGATCGCACGGAACTCATCGTTTCAGTTCCGGGACAAGGCAGCCGACATGAAGCGGGTCGCCCGCGAACTCGGCGTTCAATACCTTGTCGAGGGAAGTATTCGACGATCAGGCGAAAAACTGCGAGTTACCGCCCAATTGATCGAGGCCGCAACAGGCACCCACATTTGGGCAGAGCGCTACGATCGCGACGTGCGTGACATTTTTGATCTCCAGGACGAATTGGCTCACGCGGTCGCCGCCACCGTAGGCGGGCGAGTAGATATGGCTGGGCGCGAGCGGTCGGCACGACTTAGCCACGCCGGCCTCAAGGCCTATGATCTTCATTTGCGAGCCAAAGCGAGCTACCTCGAGTTTACCAAAGCTGGCAACGAAAAAGCCCGAATCCTCGCTGAGGAAGCAATAGAACTGGACCCAACGAACGCGGTGATCACGGCCTACTACGCCCACTATTGCTTTCTCGACTACAATTTCGGTTGGGTCTTGGATGCCGATCAGTCTCTAACGTCGGCGCTTGAGTTCGGGAAGCAAGCGGTGACACTTGACGACGCTGAGAGCTCCGCGCGGTGGGTTTTGTCATTAGAGCGGGATGAATTGAGTC
>NZ_FTPD01000042.1 GCF_900156895.1 Mesorhizobium prunaredense | reverse complement strand
CCCATCCGCTTGCCCGCATGCCAGCTCGGTTCAGGCTCTTCGGCCAAGGCACTTGCCAGCCGGCCCAGCGCTCCGCGCGCGTGCTGGGTCCGTCCATAGACGTCGGCGAGCCCGGCCATGGGTCGCGCCATTACCTGGGCGTAGAGGAGAAAACTCACCAATTGAGGCACGGTGAGAGCCCCATCGCCAATTTGCCCTTGGGCCAACCAAAGCATGAGAACGACCGCGGCCGCCGTCACAAG
>NZ_FTPD01000044.1 GCF_900156895.1 Mesorhizobium prunaredense | reverse complement strand
CCCGCATCGAAAAACCTTCACCATAGCTGCCGACCAACCGCACACCGTCGATCGTCCGGTTTCGGTGCGACGACTGCCGTTCGCTGGAGCCGATGCTTGGGTGTTCAGCCGGCCTATCGGGCCGCACCGCCGACCGGCTTCAGCAGAATGTTCGAACCCTGCTGCACGACTGCGACGTTGCCCGAGATCAGACCAGGCTGGTTGCCTTGGTTGAAGGCGCCGCCGCCAGATGTGTGGAGGGCGCGAACGAAGGCGACGACGGAGGGCGAGGTGCCCGCTTTGAAGTGCCCGAGAGAGTCGGGACTCTCCACGGCGGAAAGGTCAACGACGGTTACTGGAAGCCCTCCCAGTTCGTCAGCACTCTTGATGGACCCGAGGCGCGAGCGCTCGCCACGGAGGCGGGCGGAGAATCTAAGCGCCCGGTCGTCCTTCGAGACGATAACGTAGATTTTCACGCCACGTGCAATGACGGGTTCGGCCTCCTTGCGGAACACGTCGATTTCAATATCGGGCGAAATAAGGATAACTGCGTTCACCTTTTGGAAGAAGGTGTCGTTTTCAGTCCGCGCCATGAGCCGCAAGGTGTCCATCAAGAGAAAGCGTGCAACTTCAGCGTTTACGGCCGACAGGAAGGCACGATTGTCTTGCAGCCGTTCGACGGATGTCACGACAAAATCGGTCTCTGGATCGACCTTGTTGCCCTTCGAGAACGTGACGGTCCCCTGCTCACGCTTGGGCGGAACGGAAATGTCAAACCGAGCGAACTGTGGGTTGGGTGAACGCGCATTTGAATAGAGAGCAGGGGCGGCAGCTGGCGCCCTTGCCGTGCTGACCAAAACCGTTTCGATGGTACCGGGAACGGCGCCATCCGGCATGAATGACAACTCGCCGCGCGTGCCGCATGCGGTGACCATCATCGTGATCAATGCGGTAGTGAGCATACGCCCTGGCAGTATGTCCTGTTGCATGCTCGGCATCTGTGACCTCGCCGTTCACGCTCTAGTAAACGGGGGCGTGGGCCGCCAAGTTGTATTCCAAACAGCAAGAATGCAATCGACCTGCAAAAAGCAAGGCGACTGAAACCGTATCATCGACCATGCCCCTGTGCTAATATATGCATCTGATTTGCGGCGGAAACGAGCGCCAGTTGTAGGCGCGCTTTCAACTCGCATGCGCGGGAGGATGCGTAATCCCACGATTGCAGGTGAGAATGTCGGGCGTCCACTTATGCCGGTCATCACAGCCGGTGGAGTTGGGTTCTACTGGGCCTAAGATGAGAGCATGAGCACTTTGGCGATCAGCGTTATCGTGTTCGTGTGCGTTCTTGGTGGCGCGTTGTTAGGGATGTATCTCACGAGGCTCCTGCCTCAGCATCAACTGAGCGGAGACGCCAAAGACGTTATAAAAGTTTCCATGGCCATGGTCGCGACGTTGGCGGCGCTGGTTCTCGGCCTGATGACCGCTTCCGCCAAGAGTTCTCTTGACGATAAAGAAAGCAAACTGAGAGACATAGCAGCGCAAATCATTCTGCTCGATCGCACGATGGCGCTGTATGGAGCTGAGACCCGGGAGCACCGTGATCTCTTCAAGCGGTTGGTCGCTGCAAGAGTGAACCAAATCTGGCCGGAGGAAAATGCGGTTGGAGTGGCGCCAGAGGTTATCGGTTCCGACACCGGAATCGGGCTTCTTCAACAAAAAATTCTTGCCCTTTCACCGCAGAATGATGCTCAGCGTTGGTTTCAGTCGACCGCGCTGCAGATCAGCCGTGACATCGCTGCAGCCCAGTGGTCGACATTTCAGCAGGTAGGCAGTCGAATTCACTGGCCCTTTCTCGTGATCGTCGTATTTTGGCTCACGGTAGTCTTCGCGAGCTTCGGCCTGTTTGCTCCCCAAAATCCCGTTACTGTCTCGGCGCTGTGCGTTGCCGCTCTCGCTGTCGCAGGTGCGATTTATCTGATCCTCTCAATGGATCAGCCCTACGGCGGACTGATCAAGATCTCCAGCGCTCCGGCCCGCGCCGCGCTGGACCAACTCGGCCGGTAGGTAGGTGAGTGGGAGTTGTTGGACGCGGGACTTGGTCCTCGTGCCAAGCCGTCGCGGTTGCGACGGATTTGCAAGATCTGGATATTTGGACACAGCCTCAACAGCTACACCAGATTCGGATAGACTTGCACAATCCCTCTGGTATCTTGATGCACTATAGAGAGGTGCGTTCCGCGCCGGGTGGCAGAGATCGCTCGCGAGGCGAACGTTGTACGGAAGCTTCGATCCGAAAGGTCGCCAAGCAGCATTGGCTTCGGTTCAGAGGGAGGAGGGGCTGCGTGGCCGCATCGGCGGCAACAACATGTATTCCTGGACCACCAAATACATGAAGCGCTGTCAAACGGGATAGCAGATGAGCGTGAACACGTGCCTTGGAAAACGTGCCTTCGAGCTACGCCGACTGAGAACAGAAGCCACGCCTGATCATTGGCGCTGAGGTTCAGCGTAAGCCACAGGCGAAGCCACTGGGTCGCCGCATGACATGGCTGAGGGAGCCCCTGCTGCATTTCGCCGTCGCAGGCGTGGTCCTCTTCAGCGCCTATTCATGGCTGAGCGGCGAGAGCATCGAGACCAGCGCTGTGGAGCCGGTACACATTAGCGAAGGCGACGTGCGCTGGCTGAAGCAGACATGGTCGAGCCAATGGCTGCGCGAGCCCACCGCCGACGAGCTGAAGGGGCTCCTCGACGAGTTGCTGAAGGAGAAATTGCTGGCGCGTGAGGCCCGCGAGATGGGCCTCGAGGAGGACGACACCATCATTCGCCGCCGGCTCGCGCAGAAGCTCGAGTTCCTGGTCGAAGACACGGCGCAGCTTGCCGAGCCGACCGAGGACGAGCTTCGCCGGTTCCATGCGGCCAACTCGGGCCGCTTCGAGATACCGGGAAAGATCTCAATCAGGCAGGCCTATTTCAATCCAGAGCAACGCAAGGACGCTCAGGCCGATGCCCTAGCAGTAATGGCTGAGCTGAGGGCAGGGAGCGAAGGCGACGCGGCCGCAGGCGATCGGCTGCTGTTTGGTGACCGCTTCGTCGATACCGACGAGTTGGCGCTGTCGCAGATGTTCGGCGCCGACTTTGCGCGGGCAGTTTTTGCGCTCGCGCCGGGCGAATGGCAGGGGCCGATCAAATCCGGCTACGGCCTGCATCTGGTGCAGCTGACGAAGCGTACTTCGACCGAGCTCAAGCCATTCGAAACGGTCAGGGACGACGTCATCGCTGAGTGGCGCAAGGAGAAGCAGACAGAGCTAGCCAACGTCTATCTGGCCGAGCTGCGCAAGAAATATGGCGTCGAGCTGGACGAGAGCGTCAAGGCGGTGCTGCCCGAACCTGCAGCCAATGTGGCCGCGCAATGACCGGGCTCGTTCGACACACGGTCGCCTGGACCGCCAGCGTTGGAGCAAAGTGCTTCTGGCTGCTGCTGACGGCGGCCGTAGCGATGCCTTTCTCGCTGACCGCTTCGGCGCACGAGGTGCGGCCCGCCTATCTCAGCGTCGAGGAGCATGCGCCGAACGAATTCAGCGTGCTGTTCAAGACGCCGATGCGGGGCGATGCTCGCCTCGCGCTGTCGGCCCTGTTCTCCGGCAAGGTCGAAAGCCTGACCCCGGTGGTCTCGCACACCACGGGTAACGCAATGGTGCAGACCTGGCGCATACGGGCTCTGGAGCCGCTTGCCGGGCAGAACGTGGTGATCGACGGGCTGCGGAACACGATGACCGACGCGCTTGTGCGGGTGCAATTCGCCGATGGGAATACGTGGACGACGCGGCTCACGCCGAGTGAGCCATCGGCACTGATCCCTGCATTTCAGAGCGGCTGGGGCGTCTTCGTGACCTATGTCGGCCAAGGCATCGAGCACATCGCGTTGGGCTTCGACCATCTGCTCTTCGTCGCCGCCCTGATGCTGATCGTGCGCGACTGGCGCAAGCTTGTGAAGGCCATCACCGCATTCACGGTCGCGCATTCCATTACGCTCACTTGCGCGACAATGGGATGGCTGACCCTGCCATCGGCGCCGGTGGAAACCATGATCGCGATCAGCATCGTCATGGTCGCAGCGGAGGTGGTGCGCATGCAGCGTGGCCAAGTCAGTTTCGCGATCACCAGCCCGTGGATCGTGGCCTTCGCTTTCGGTCTTTTGCATGGCTTCGGTTTTGCCGGCGCGCTTGCCGAGCTCGGCCTGCCGCAAGGCGACATCCCGCTGGCGCTGCTGGCGTTCAACATCGGCGTCGAGCTCGGACAACTGGCTTTCATCACCGTGTTGCTGAGCGCCGTCTATTGTGTGCGGCGGCTCGTCACCATCCCGCGCGAGGCGGCCATCACCTCCGCGTACGCGATCGGCATCGTCGCGGCATACTGGAGCGTCGAGCGGCTCGATGCGATGTTTCTATGAGGACCACCACGATGAGGTCTCTCAGACATCCGAAGCGATCTGCCGTTCTCGTGGCGGCCGCGGCGGCGGGCTTTATCGCCTTAGCGCCCGGCTCTGAAGGATCTGCCTGCGGCTATGAAGACCCGCAGTCGGTCTCGCGCGGTTCGCTCAACTTGAGCTATCCCGATTCTCTCCACGTCTTTGGGGCAATATCAACGGAGGTCGCGGCCCGGCGGCTCCCGCTTGCGAATTTCAATCGCGGGGGCGTGGATTTGTTCGGACACCGATTGCGGCTGGCCAAGACCTCGCTTGAGCAATTCGGTGCAATGTTCAGCGCATACGAGCACTTGCGGACACCGGTCGCCGTCGTCCTGATCGAGCCGATGTTGTGGGCGCGGTTCCAGCCGAGCACCGACGGCCCGCGGACGGCTGTCCACGCCTCGGGACCCGAGCACGGCGATCTGGTGATCGTTACCGGCGAAGCAGTCATCGCCGAAATCGCCGCGGGCCGTCTCACTTTTGGCAAAGCGTACGCACGCGGCGTAGTCCGCCTTTACGGTGAGGATGCACAGATCGCCGCGTTCGTCCGCAATTATCAGCAGGTCGGTGCAAAACTGAGCGCGCCGCCCCGAGAGGATAGCCAGAACCGACGCACGCTTTGTCTCGGCAGCGATGTCCGTCCTAGCTGCGGCGAAATTGAACCTTGATTGGAGGGAGTCATGCGCGCATTTGCATTCATTTCTTTGGCCGGGGTTGCTTTAGCAGCAAGTGCAGCAGTCTCCGCGCTGGCTGTCGCCGGAGCTATCGCCTTGTCACCGAGCGCTTTGGCGCAGGAATTGAATCTGGACTCTGGCAAGACACCGGTGGGGAAGCGCGAGTATTCGCCTTACCTCGCCAAGGGCTACCCCGACCGGGTGTACTTCGGTGACACCCACTTACACACTTCCTACTCAACCGACGCCGGCCTGTTCGGCACGCGCCTCGGACCGGACGAGGCCTATCGTTTTGCCCGGGGCGAGGAGGTCACGTCCAATACGGGTTTGCGTGTGCGCCTGCAGCGTCCGCTCGATTTCCTCGTCATCACCGATCACGCCGAGAACCTTGGCTTGGCCAACATGATCGCGGAGTCGAACCCTGACCTGCTTAGGACGAGTTTCGGCAAAACCGTTTATGACCTGGTCAAAAGCGGCAAGGGCGGCGACGCATACAACGCCTGGGGCAAAGCCATGACTGAGCGGATCGATCCGCTCAAAGGAAACGAGGTACTGACGCGTAGCATGTGGGAGCGTCTGACCACGGCGGCCGAGACATACAACGACCCGGGAAAGTTTACGGCCATGATTGGATACGAGTGGAGTGCGTCGCCAGATGGCAACAACCTGCACCGCAACGTCATTTTCCGTGATGACAAGGAGAAGGCCAATCAGATCATTCCGTTTTCGCAGTACGACAGCGTTGATCCGGAGGACTTGTGGAATTGGATGGCAAGCTATGAACAGCGGACCGGCGGAAAGGTCCTCGCCATCCCACACAATGGCAATCTGTCACTCGGGATGATGTTCGACGACGTGACCCTGACCGCAAAGAAACCCATCGACCGCGACTATGCCACTAGCCGCATGCGCTGGGAGCCGATCTACGAAGTCACACAGTCGAAAGGTGACGGTGAGGCCCATCCGGCTTTGTCGCCCAACGACGAGTTTGCCGATTTCGAGACCTGGGACAAAGGCAGCTTCGGACCTGGTCAACACACCCCCGATATGCTGCCGCGGGAATACGCGCGCGAAGCGCTGAAGCGAGGGCTGAAATACGAAGCGGAGCTTGGCGCCAACCCGTTCAAGTTCGGTCTGGTCGGCTCGACCGATTCCCACACCGCCCTTTCAACCTCAACAGAGGACAACTTCTTCGGAAAGATCGCACTGACGGAGCCGTCTGCCAGACCCGAGCGGTTCTTCGAGGTGGCCACGGGGCGATTTAGTCCGGATCCAGAGGCGAGGCAGTACGTCTGGCAAGGCAGCGCATCGGGAATGGCCGCGGTCTGGGCGACAGACAACACGCGCGAGGCGCTCTGGGACGCGATGGCGCGCAAGGAGGTCTACGCCACGACCGGTACGCGGCTCTTGGTCCGCATCTTCGCCGGATTCGACTTCGTGGCGGACGATGTCCAGAGGCACGATTTCGCTGAGTACGGCTACCGCATGGGTGTGCCAATGGGCGGTGATCTTTCAGCCGCCCCGGAGGGAAAAGCACCGGCATTTCTGATCCGCTCGCTGCGCGATGCCGACGGCGCCAATCTCGACCGCATCCAGATCGTAAAGGGATCGATGGATGCGCAGGGCGACCTGCAAGAAAAGGTCTACGATGTCGTTTGGTCAGGAGACCGCCAGCCGGGCGCAGACGGCAAGCTGCCGCCGGTCGGCAACACCGTGGATGTCGAACAAGCGACCTACACCAATACTATCGGCGCACCGCTTCTGGCGGCGTATTGGCGCGACCCGGAATTCAACCCTAGCGAGCGGGCTTTCTACTACGTGCGCGTGCTCGAAATCCCGACACCGCGGTGGACGACGTACGATGCCAAGTTCTTCGGAACAGAGCTGCCTCCCGAAGCGCCGACTTCGATCCAAGACCGGGCATACACCTCGCCCGTCTGGTATACGCCGGCTGGCTGAAAAGGAGCATCAGAAGCGCGCCAAAAGCCGCTTCGGGACAAGAGAGGGAATGATGAAAATGCGCAATTTGATAGTGGCCGGCCTATGCAGCCTTTTCGGATCTATAGGCGCGGCTAGTGCCGCGGATGCGGTCTACCCCGGGGCTAACACAGTCGAGTACAAGGACCCGTCGGGCTGGACGTTCACAGTCAGCCTATACGGCTGGCTCGCGGGTCTTGAGGGCGATGTCGGTGCCGGAGGCAGAACCGCACATGTCGACGCCACTATTGGTGACATCCTGGATAACCTCGACATAGCAGTCATGGGATTGGCCGAAGCCCGCTATGAGCGGTTCGGCGTCTTCACCGACCTCAACTACGTCAAGCTATCGACTTCCTCCGACACGCCATTCGGCATTCTCGCCAGCAGCGTGGACGCAACGGCGCACAGCTTGATGTGGACAGCCGCCGGCGAGTATCGGCTGCTCGACCAGCCGGATGCCAGCGTCGACGCGTTCGCAGGCTTTCGGCTGTTCTCCATCAAGAATGAACTCGACCTCAACCCGCCAGGTTTGCTCGGTGGTCTTGAGCTGTCGCAACAGGAGACCTGGGCCGATCCTATCGTCGGATTGAAGGGACGCGTGTCCATCAACCCGCAACTCTATCTGACGACCTGGGCGCTGATCGGCGGCGGCGCCTCTTCGGATATTGTTTGGGATGTAATGGGCGGCGTTGGCTATCAGTTCACCGACACGATTTCTGCCGTGGCTGGCTATCGCGCCGCGGGTGTCGACTACGAGAATGATGGTTTCGTCTATGACGTAATACAGCACGGACCGATCCTTGGCGCCGTGTTTCGTTTTTGACGCACAAAAAGGGAGGATACGAATGATGATCGCAGTGGAGAATAGCCACTCGGCGCGGTTTTGGGTGACCGTCGGCGCGTGTTCCCTTGCGCTGGGGGTGAGTGAAGCCCCGGCCAGGGCCCAACAGATAGAGCCGGAGGCGGACAAAATCCTTCATTCGATGGCGGACTACGTCGCCGGGCTGAAAGCCTTCACGGTCAACTATGACACCGATAGCGAGGTGATCGACACCGAAGGCCAGAAGCTGCAATACAGCGCGTCGGGATCGGTTGCGCTCGAACGCCCCGGCAAGCTGCATGTCTCCCGCAAGGGAGCATTCGTCGATGCCGAGATGACGTTCGACGGCAAGACGATCTCGATCTACGGCAAGAAGGTCAATGCCTACGGTCAGCTCGAAAGCCCCGGCCCGACGATCGACGACGCAGTCGAAGAGGTCCGGGCTGCGACCGGCTTCGACGCCTCCGGAGCCGACCTCTTCGCCGTAGACGCTTATGCCGTGCTCACCGAGGACGCGACGAAGGGTGTTTATGTCGGGACTGGCCTGGTTGGTGGGGTCGAGTGTGACCAGCTTGCGTTTCGCAATCCGAGGGTCGACTGGCAGATCTGGGTTCAGAAGGGCGATCAGCCACTGCCGCTAAAATACGTAATCACCACCAAGTGGGTCACCGGCGCGCCGCAATACGCCTTGCGGCTTAGCGACTGGAATGTAGCGCCGCAGATCGAGTCGGCGCAGTTCACGTTCACACCGCCGGAAGGCGCCACCAAGCTTGAAGGGATCACCGCCGACCAGATCGGCGAGCTTTCTGCGGAGGGAGCAAAATGACCAGACATCGCTCGAAGTTGGCCGGCATTGCCGTCGCCGCATTCGCCATGATCCTTGCCGACGGAGTCGGCTCGCTCACTCCTTTCGGGAGCCTGGTCAGCGACGCGCAGGCGCGCGTGGGCCGGCCGGCAACGCCGGGTAGCGTGGCGGGCGTCGCAAGGCGCACCACACGCCGAGTCGTTCGGCGTTCGACTATCTATGTCGCCGCGTTGCCGGCGGGGTGTGTGCAGACATCGGTCAACGGGACTGTGGTTTGGAGCTGCGGTGGCACTTACTACCAGCCATACGGCGGTCGCTACGTCGTCGTTTATATCAATTGACGAAATCGGCGCGTCCGACACGCAGACGCGCGGTGGTCACGCGCCTGGTTGCCGGCGCTCTGAAGCGAGTGTCCGAGAAGGCGCCTGAACGCGACCTTCGCAAGCGTGAATGCAAGGTCTCGATGTGGCGCAACTTGTCGGTTCAACAACCGGAAGATTTGACCCGATGCGGGCCTTCTGCAGCGGCTTTTCCACGCTCGATAGCAGACGTTCGACGGAACGGGTGATCCTGCCCCGGCAAACACCGATGATGTCAGATAAAGTGCGGCAGACAATGTCATGAGGAAGCGAGGCGACATTTCGCGCTCCGCGACAGCCGGAAGTGATGGACAACCTTCCAACGTTTTCCTTCGCGATTGACCCATCCTGGTCAAACACCCCAAACCGGTGCGGCTGCATCACCGTTCCTCCGGCGGCTTGAGGTGCCGAAACTGCATCAGCAGCAGCAGATCGTAAGCGATCTTCAGTGCACCGCAGATGAGGAGGGGCCAAGCCCGGAACGAGGCAGCGAACAGAGCGCCCGCCAGCGCGGGACTGGCTGCGGCGGCCAGGCTGCGCGGGACCGATGTGAAGCTCGCGGCGGCTGCCCGCTCCACCTCGGTGACAACCGCCATCACGTAGGAAGAGCGCGTGGGCACATCCATCTGCGAAAGTGCGGCGCGAACCAGCAGCAAAGCGAGCGCCAGAGGGAGCGTCGGCGCAAGCGCCGCCGGCATCAGGGCCAGGCTGGACGGAATATGTGTGAACACCATCGTGTTGATGAGTCCGATGTGCCGAGACAGCCAAGCTGCAACGGGGAATGAGAACGCCGAAAGTACGCCCGACCAGAAGAAGAAAAAGCCGGCTTCCGAGAGCGACAGGTCGAATTTTTCGAAAAGCCATAGGGCAAGCAGCGACTGGACGACAAAGCCGCCGGCGAAAGCATCAAGGCTAAAAAGTGCCGCAAGCTTGAAAACAATATTGCGCGAAGGGCCGAGCGCGGATGCGGTGCCGGAGACCACTGTTGGAGGGCGCTGCGGGATCCGCGCGTAGAGGAGGCCGCCGAGCAGGCCGAGCAACGCGTAGAGCACGAACATCGCCTTGATTCCGGTGAGTTGGTCGAGGCCGACTGGAACCAGAAGATCAGGTGTCGCCGAAGCGAGCGCGCCAACCGCGGCTGCCAGCGCACCCACCAAGCTATATCGCGCGAACATCTTGGTCCGCCCGGTATCAGTCACTTCACGTGTGAGCACGGCATGCTCCAACGGCACGAAGATGCTGACGCTGCCGGCCGACGGGTTGATGGTGCCTGCGAACGCGATCACCAAAAGCAGCGCGTAATCTTGGACCGCGGCAAAGGCCACACCCGTGGCGATCATCAGACTGGCGGCGGCAAGCAGGAGTTGGCGGTGATCGTATCGTGCGCCAAGAAGCCCGACACCTATGGTCAGCAGCGCGGAACCGAGAAGCGACGCGGTCGCTATAATGCCGACCTGCAGAGGCGCGAAGCCTAATGCGAGGAAATAGACAGGCAACAGAACGGCCACGAAGCCGTCGCCCATGTCGCGTAAGGCGCGTGCTGCAAAAAGAAATGTCGCCGGGCGGATCTGCTGCACTGATCAAGCCTGTACACATCACCTGCATCGGCGTCACTGGCTTTGGCAGCGTCGCTCGACAGGGCCGGAAGATCATGACGGAGTCGCGTTAGACATTCCAGCGAGGCGAAGGCCATGAAGTTCGGGAAGTGGGTCAGAATTCCCCATGGTGCTTTGGTAATGTCCAGGAAGGGGCGCATTGCCGCCCGCCAGCCTTTTGGGGCCGCAAGCAGAATGTCCGGTTTGACATCGCTAACGTGAGAATCGAGACATCGCCGGTTGTGGTTACCCTACCTCAGCCTCAGTTCTCGCGGGATCAGCGGCGAGCGTTTTATTCCACTTCATCATCCAATAGCGGCTCAGAAATCACCTTCGGCATATGCGCGCCGATCGAGCAAATGAAACTGATCGTTATTTCTGTGTCGACCTTGTCGATTGGCCAGAGTGAAACGCCGGCGAGCGTTGGGTTTACGTCAGCTTCATGAGCGATCTGATTCCTCCGTTTCCAGACGCTTTTGAGTTGCCCCTTTATGTGCTCTGTGGATTTACGCTCAATCTCTGGGAGGCCGGAATTGATCAGTATTGCCAACCTGTCCCACGGCTTCAAACAGTAGCAAGATAGCAATTCCGCCAACTTCGCCGGGTCTACAAACGCTTTGTAAGAATTTGTTTGTCGAACGTGGATCTCGGCCGTTGCTATACGCGCTTCCTCGTCGGCGATAGTCATAACATCCATCGGAAGATGAATGTTTCTTGTCCTCAAACCGTTGGTGAAACGGTGCTTGGTTTCTACGGCGGCCAGTTCGTGAGCAAAAAAGTCAAACGAACTGACAGCCAGAAAATAGGCTGACCTTAGTGCGTCATCATTTGCAGGCTCGTGGGGACGCAATGCTGTTAGCGCGTCGAATAGTGCAACCATCTGACGCGCCCTTTCGATGGCGTGCTCGAAGGTAGCTGTTGCACCGCTGAACCGCTCCATGTTCAGAACATATCCGTCAGGGCGATGACCTTCTCCGCGCCGGATTTAAACCCTTGATAAACGTCATTTATTTTTATTTGATAAGTATCGGCTACGTTCCCTCGGAAGTTGGTGTCGGTCGCGAGATCGATCGCGAACACCGGTTTAGCCAACTCCTGTGCCGTCGCGATCAATCCGTCCAACGACCCGATCTCCATAAGGAACTCGTTCGTTGGTGCATTTGCGGCAGCATAGGTCTCAGTGGGGAGAAGCATCTTCGAAGCTTCGAGGGCGACCAGCAGATCAGTGCTTCTCGCTTCCGCGAGCCGGTCAAACCACTTTTGAAATGCTTGGGTCGGCTTCGCCTGCTCCTCCCCTCTCGCCCGCTTTCGAAAGTTGTTTACGGTCGAACCCAAATAGGCCGGCGTAACTGGGCGAAATGGGTAATCAGCAATTTTCAATAGTGCATTGGCGGAAGCTTTTCGCCCCCATTCTGCCCACTTTGGAAGCGTGCGCGCCAAGGAGCGAAGTGCCATCGCCGAGAACAGGTCAGGCGCCATCGGCAGAATGAAGGCATCGCTCGTCATAAAAAGGTTTTGGTTTATAGCTCCTAGGCTCGGGCTCATATCAACCAGGGCATAGTCTATACCGAAAAGGTCTGCAGATTTCCTAATGGCATGATGCAGAGCGCCTGGAATGTTCTGGAGTGCTGACAGCGTGTTACTGAGTTCGTGGGCGACAGCAAGCTGACTTTCATATTCGGACAGACCCACATGGCCCGGGAGCAAGAATAGACCCTTTTGGGCCGGTGACTCATAGAGTTCGGTCGCCTCGATCATATATGGTCGAGATTCGAAGGCTGGTCGCACAGCGTCTCGAATATTTCGCGGCTTCTGAGGTGACTCACTTTCGAATGGATAGTCCTCGGTATCCATATCGCCGAGAAAAATCCCAGTGAGATTGCATTGGGGGTCGCAGTCAACGACCATCACCCGCTTGCCCAGCATTGATAACATCCATGCCAAATGGAATGTCATCGTAGTTTTCGCGACTCCGCCCTTGTGGTTAAAGATAGCAATCTGCTTCATAAAACCCCCTGCTTGGCCCAGCTCACACACGGCTACGAACGGCGTCTTGCGATTTGTTGGCATCAAGCACGCCTGGTGGAAGTCCGCAATACTCAAACCCTCGCTTAGGCGCCTAAGCGAGTGGCCGCTTTCGGGATCGCGCCAGTGCGCCGCTGCCGGCCGAGATAGGGGCAATTACTGCCTTCGGGGAACCTGTCGAATAACGACTAGGAGCGACATTCGACTGGACTTCATACGGCAACGAAGCATTGGTGTTCCCAGCGCAGCAGAAGAGCCGCGGATTAGGCCGAGCAGAATCTCCAGCCCGCCAGCACAGCGGGCTTCGGTCAGTACAAGCGCCGGAATGGCCCGGGCTTTGAACCTGACGGAGACTTGAAATGGCTATCCTCACTGACATCACGACCACCGCTGCCGACCCCCAGACGGGCGAGACGACATCCAAGCTCGACCAGAGCACCAGGATGATCCAAAAGCTGCGCCAGAAATCCAGCACGGCCTCGATGACGGACAAAAAAGCCAAGGACGAAGCGCCCGCGGCGGCGACCAAAACCGACATCGTCCTCAAAAAGCTGAAGTCGGCCAAGGGCGTGACCATCCAAACCCTGATGGATGCGACGGGATGGCAGGCGCATTCGGTCCGGGGCTTCCTCTCCGGCACCGTCAAGAAGAAGCTCGGCCACGAAGTCCTCAGCGAAACAGGCAAGGACGGACAGCGGCGATATCGCCTTGTCGAGACGAAGACTGCCGGTTGACCTCGATGCGCAAGCGACTTGATTTGGATGGTGAGATCGCCGGGGTCGGCGATCTCACGCGCGACGAACTGTCAGCAGCTTGGGCGAGGGCTTATGGCTGCCCGCCACCCAAAGGGGTCAAACGTGGGTTGCTTGAACGGTCAGCTACCTGGCATCTCCAGGCCAAGCGACTGGGTGGTTTGCCTTCGACCCTCAAGAAAACACTCGGGACAGGCACCACGCGTGGGACCAACGCGAACGCCATCCGCCCGAGCAATAGTGGGCCGGATCGCCAGGACGGAGTTCCATTAGCCCGGCCAGCGTTATCGGATAGGGCATTGAAGTCGTCGCTACGATCTCTTCCGCCAAAAGTCGGCTCCCGCCTGATGCGGGAGTGGAATGGGCGAATGCACATCGTCGAAGTTGTCGACGACGGCTTCGTGCTTGACGGCAAGACGTACGGATCGCTGTCAGCTGTCGCCCGCCGCATTACCGGCGCCCATTGGTCTGGCCCGAGGTTCTTTGGGCTATGACGATGACGCCTCGCCTCAACTGTGCCATCTACACACGAAAATCGACCGAAGAGGGATTGGATCAGGAGTTCAACTCACTCGATGCCCAGCGCGAAGCCTGCGCGGCCTTCATCACTTCGCAAGTAGGTCTTGGCTGGAAGCTGGTGCCAAACCACTACGACGACGGTGGCATTTCGGGCGGCACGATGGAGCGCCCTGCCCTGCAGCGTCTCCTGCAGGACATCCGGGACAAAAAAGTCGATGTGGTGGTTGTTTACAAGATCGACCGCCTCACCCGGTCGCTGATGGATTTCTCCAAGATCGTCGAGATCTTCGATGCCAGCTCCGTTTCTTTCGTGTCGGTGACGCAGCAGTTCAACACTACGACCTCAATGGGCAGGCTCACGCTCAACGTGCTTTTGTCCTTCGCTCAGTTCGAGCGAGAGGTCACAGCAGAGCGTATCCGCGACAAGATCGCCGCATCGAAGAAGAAAGGCATGTGGATGGGCGGCGTGGTGCCCCTGGGCTATCGCGTCGACAACCGCAAGCTGGCGATTGACGAAACCGAAGCGCAAACAGTTAGACACCTGTTCGATCGCTATCTCGCCCTGAAGTCGGTCCGGGATCTTGTCGATGAGGTTGCGAGTGACGGGCTCTCGGCAAGGACACGACAACGCAAAGACGGATCTGTTGCCGTCACCATGCCGTTTGGTCGCGGCAATCTCTACCACCTGCTTTCGAACCCAATCTACATCGGCAAGATCAAGCACAAGGATCTGATCTACAATGGAGAGCACGAGCCGATCGTCACGTCCGCCACGTTCGAGGAGACTCAGGCACTTCTCGCCGCGCAGGCGCCGCGGCGGCGAAGCGATTCCAATGTCACGCAACCTCATTTGCTCACCGGTCTGCTCTTTGATGAAGCGGATGAGAAATTGCGGTCGGTTCACGCGAAAAAAGAAGGTGTTCGCTACCGCTACTATGTCTCAAAACAGTTCATCGATGAACGCCGGAAACGGTCAGAGGGTTGGCGTCTTCCAGCGCCCGCACTTGAATCAGTTGTTGAGCATCGCCTGAATCGAATTCTCAGTGATCAGGCCCAACTGTCTGGTTGGATTCAGCAATGGGCCGACGCTGGCGAAATCCAGTCGGCGATGCGGCGAGCCGAAAAGATGCGGTCGTGTTGGGCATCAGACACGGCGGAAGCGAAGCGATTTATGCTTCAAAAGATCGTTCGGAGGATCACCCTCGAGCCCGGATCGTTGACGATCGAACTCGATCGCCGCTCGCTATCGGAATTGCTTCTCGACCGTACTCTGCCTCCCAACGATAGCGCCCAAGTAACTTCGATCGAATGTCCAATCGGTATGAAGCGGCGCGGTGTCGAGACGCGGATCGTGCTTACAGACGGGTCCAACATCAGCCGAGAACCCGATGGCGCCTTGATCGACCTTGTGCGTCGAGCCCGCCTCTACCTCAACCAACTTACGGACGGAGCCAACCGCAGCCTCACCGACGTTGCCATGCTCAACGGCACCGACACGTCTCAGGTGAGCCGACTTCTTCCCTTTGCGTTCCTCGCTCCGAAAATAACCGCCAGCATCGTTGCCGGTGATCAGCCTGTCCAACTGACGGCGCACAGACTCTCGCGGGTCTCTGACCTGCCACACTCCTGGACCAGCCAGACTGCACTCCTCGGCTTCTGACACAATCCGGCGTGCATCTGGCTGATCAGCCAACCATCGCTTTGCCAAACACTTGGCTACGGAATTCGCCCGACAGAGACGGACGGCCAAAAGTCAGGTGTTTTGGACGCTCACTGCGGAGTCTCAGCCAAGTGTTGGCTACTACTCGGCGCTAACCCACGGAAATGTCGACTCTATTCTGAGACGGTCGAAAACGCGCCAAAACTGGCGGACTGAATGGTGGGCCCGGAGGG
>NZ_FTPD01000004.1:24245-33087 GCF_900156895.1 Mesorhizobium prunaredense | reverse complement strand
AACTTTCCCCGGACAGCCCTGCCACAAGTGGGGAGATTGGCTGTCCCATCGGCTTTCGCCAAATTTCAACATTGAAGAAAAAGGGCACTGTCGCCGAAGCCGCCGATCTCCCCCCAAGTGGGGGAGATGTCCGGCAGGACAGAGGGGGGCGCTGTCCCGCCATCATCGAAAGTTCATTACCGCAACAGCGCGCCTACCGGTCCTTCACCGTCTCCATCGCCACGAAGGTCGAGGTCTGGGCGACGTGGGGCAGGGCGGAGATGCGCTCGCCGAGCACGCGGCGGTAGGCGGCGATGTCGGTGGTGCGGACTTTCAGCAGATAATCGAAGCTCGACGCCATCATGTGGCATTGCTCGATCTCCGGCACCGCCTGCACGGCGCGGTTGAAGGCGTCGAGCGCGGCCGAGCGAGTGTCCGACAGTTTCACCTGGACGAAGGCGACATGGCCCTCGCCCATGCGCTCACGGTCGACGATCGCCTGGTAGCCTCGGATGATGCCGTCCTTTTCCAGCCGCTTGACCCGCGCCTGCACCGGCGTCTTAGACAGGCCGACCTTTGCCGCGAGTTCCGACATTGAAAGCCGGCCGTCGCTGCCCAGCGCCGACAGGATGTTCCTGTCGATGCGGTCCAATTGGTCTTCTGTCATCAAATATCTGGTCAAATTGGAGGAAATCCGGCCGAATGATAGATCAATCGACCTCTCCTGTCGATTTCTTTGGACCGATCGAAACTACGCTTTGTGCTAGCTTGCGTCATTCGGTCCGGTGACCGCCGGACCGCTCACTGATGCTCGCTCCACAGGACAGTCATGCCAGCGCTCGAAGCCATCCGCCAGCAGATCCGTGCCAATTACTTGCCTGACGAAGACGAGGCCGTGAAGCGGCTGGCCGAGGCGACAGGGCTTTCGACGAAAGAGCGCAAGGCAATCTCGGCCCGCGCCGCCGATCTGGTGCGGGCGGTGCGCGGCTCGTCCGATCCGCGGCTGATGGAAGTTTTTCTGTCCGCCTACGGCCTGTCCACCAAGGAGGGCGTCGCGCTGATGTGCCTGGCCGAAGCGCTGCTGCGGGTGCCGGACACCGAGACGATGGACGACCTCATCGCCGACAAGATCGCGCCGCATGACTGGTCGGCGCATTCGGGCGGCTCGAGCTCGATCTTCGTCAATGCGTCGACCTGGGCGCTGATGCTGACCGGCCGGGTGCTCGACGAAGGCGAGGGCGGCATCGAAGGCACGCTGCGCGTCATGGTGCGCCGTCTGGGCGAGCCGGTCATCCGCAGGGCGGTCGCCGCCGCCATGCGCGAAATGGGCGAGCAGTTCGTGCTCGGCCGCACCATTGCCGAGGCCGTCAAGCGCGGCCGGCCGATGACCCAGAAAGGCTACCTCTATTCCTTCGACATGCTGGGCGAAGCGGCCCGCACCGAGGCCGACGCACTGCGCTATCTCAAGGCCTATGCCGACGCCATCTCGTCGCTCGACGCCGGCGCCAACGGCCCCGACATCCGCCAGAATCACGGCATCTCGGTCAAGCTGTCGGCGCTGCATCCGCGCTACGAGGCGACGCAGAAGGAAAAGATGCTGCCTGTGATGGCCGAGCGGCTTTTGTCGCTGGCGCTGGCGGCGCGCCATTCGCGCATGGGCCTCAACATCGACGCCGAGGAGGCCGACCGCCTCGACCTGTCGCTCGAAATCATCGAGCGGGTGCTGGCTGAGCCGGAGCTTGCCGGCTGGAACGGCTTTGGCGTTGTCGTCCAGGCCTATGGTCCGCGCGCCGCCTTCGTCGTCGACTGGCTCTATGCGCTGGCGAAGAAGCACGACCGCACCATCATGGTGCGGCTGGTCAAGGGCGCTTACTGGGACACCGAGATCAAGCGGGCGCAGGCGCTCGGCCTCGACGGCTATCCTGTCTTCACCCGCAAGGCCAACACCGATGTGTCCTACCTGGCCTGCGCGAAAAAGCTGCTGTCGATGACCGACCGCATCTATCCGCAATTCGCCACCCACAACGCCCACACCGTCGCCGCCGTCCTGTCGATGGCCGGCGATCGCGACTCCTTCGAGTTCCAGCGCCTGCACGGCATGGGCGAGGCGCTGCACGAGACGGTGCGGCGGGCCGAGGGTACGCGCTGCCGCATCTATGCGCCGGTCGGCGCCCATTCCGACCTGCTTGCCTATCTGGTCCGCCGGCTGCTCGAGAACGGCGCCAACTCCTCCTTCGTCCACCAGCTCACCGACGAGGAGGTCGAGCCGGAGGATATTGCTCGCGACCCGCTCGAAACCGTCGAGAAACAGGGTCCGGCCGCCAATCCGGCGATTCCCAGCCCGTCGGCGATCTTCGGTCCTGCCCGCCGCAATTCGAAGGGGTTCGACATCACCGATCCGGTGACGCTGGCCTTGATCGACAAGGCCAGGGCTCAATTCGCGGGGCCGGACCGCTGGCACGCCAGGCCGATCACCCGTGCCGCCGGCTACGGCAAGCAGCGTCCGGTGGTCAACCCGGCAAAACCCGACGAGGTGGTCGGCACGGTCAGCGAGGCCACCGCCAAGCAGGTCGCGACCGCCGTGCGCATCGCCGTGGAGGCGCAACCGGCCTGGGCGAAGCGCGCCGTCGCCGCACGCGCCGCCATCCTCAACCGCGCCGCCGACCTCTATGAGGCCAACGCCATCGAATTCTTCGCGCTGGCCACACGCGAGGCCGGCAAATCGCTGGCCGACGGCGTCGCCGAAGTGCGCGAAGCAGTCGATTTCCTGCGCTATTATGCGACCGAGGCGGCCAATGCCGAAACGGGAACCGAGGCGCGCGGCGTGATCGCGTGCATCTCGCCATGGAATTTTCCGCTCGCCATCTTCACCGGCCAGATTGCGGCAGCACTCGTCACCGGCAATTCGGTCATCGCCAAGCCGGCCGAACAGACGCCGCTGATCGCCTTCCGCGCCGTCGAATTGCTTCGCGAGGCCGGTGTGCCGGAAGACGTCATCCAGCTTCTGCCCGGCGACGGTCCCTCGGTCGGTGGCCCGCTGACCGCCGATCCGCGCATTGCCGGCGTCTGCTTCACTGGCTCGACCGAGGTCGCCAAGCTGATCGAAAAGCAACTGGCCGAGACTGCCGCGCCCGACGCCATGCTGATCGCCGAGACCGGCGGGTTGAATGCGATGATCGTCGATTCGACCGCGCTGCCCGAGCAGGCGGTTCGTGACATCCTGGCCTCGGCCTTCCAGAGTGCCGGCCAGCGCTGCTCGGCGCTGCGCGTCCTCTACGTGCAGAAGGACGTCGAGAAGAAGATGCTGGAGATGCTGAAGGGCGCGATGGAAGCGCTCAGCCTCGGCGATCCCTGGCGGATCTCGACCGATGTCGGGCCAGTCATCGACGAGGAGGCACAAAAATCGATCCGCGACTATTGCACCGAGATGGGCCTGCAGGGCCGGCTGATCGCCAAACTCGAAGCGCCGAAGGATGGCCGCTTCGTGGCGCCGCATGTCTTTCGGGTCAAGGGCATCGAGGACATCGAGCGCGAGGTGTTCGGGCCGGTGCTGCATGTCGCCAGCTTCGACGCCGACGATATCGACGGGGTCATCGCCGCGATCAACCGCAACGGTTATGGCCTGACCTTCGGCCTGCACACCCGCATCGAAGGCCGCGCCCAGCATTTCGTCGACGGCATCCATGCCGGCAACATCTATGTCAACCGCAATCAGATCGGCGCCGTGGTCGGCTCGCAGCCGTTCGGCGGCGAAGGACTTTCCGGCACCGGGCCGAAGGCCGGCGGACCGCACTATCTCAGGCGGTTCCGCAAGGGGCCGCAGGCGGGCACGCCTGTCCTTGACGGTCGCAAGGTGACGGCGACCGAACTCGCCGACAATCTGCCGGACCCGGCGCTCGGCGGCTGGTCGACGCGGGCGGACCGGGTGGCGGTGCTGAGGAAGCATTTGCGCGGCAAGGGTGCTGCGGCCATCGGTGCCGCTGCCAGCATCGATTTCGGCCAGGTCGATTTGCCCGGCCCGACCGGCGAGGCCAACACGCTGTCGCTGTCGCCGCGCGGCCGCGTGCTCTGCCTCGGACCGGACGCCGACACGCTGCTTGCCCAGACCATCCAGGCGCTCGCCGCCGGCAATGCGGTGCTGGCCGTCGCACCCGGTGCGCCGGCAGCACTTTCATCACTGACCGGCAAGGGCCTGCCGCTGGCGGCCATCGACGGTCGGCCCGACCCGGTCGAGGCACGCTCGCTGCGTGTCGACGTCGTTGCCTTTTCCGGCACGCCCGAGGCCGCTCGCATCGTGCGCAAGGTGATCGCCGACCGCGCCGGCCCGATCGTGCCGCTGGTCGGCGAAGTGCTCAACCCGGCCGCCTATGCGCATGAGCGCGCCGTCTGCGTCGACACCACGGCTGCCGGCGGCAACGCTAGCCTGCTGGCCGCGGCGTAAGGGTCGGCCGGGGCTCGCTCGTCGCGGGCAGGAGATTGGCGAAGGCCGAGGTGACGGCCAATCTCCCCCCTCGTGGGGGAGATGTCCGGCAGGACAGAGGGGGGCGTGAAGGATCGCCGGCTTTGCTTTTTTCTGCCCGCCATGTGCCGAACGTTGCGGGTCTGCAAATTGATCGAGTTGTGCGCGTCAAGTTCTGCGAAAGAGTCATGGTGGGAGCAGGCATGCCTTTGATCGGCAGGCCGGCGGGACAGCGCCCCCCTCTGCCCTGCCGGGCATCTCCCCCACAAGGGGGGAGATTGGCAGCTTCGCCGACGGCGCCTATTTCGTCAGGGCGCTGCGGCGATCGTTCGGCAAAGGCCCAGGGGAACCATGGGTCGCCTGAGACTACTCACGCGCCCTCGACGACCGAAAAGCCCTCGAACTGCGGATGGCCGAGATAGTGCACTTTGGTGGAGCCGGCGTTGCGGTGCGCGGCGCGGAAATTTTCGGATTTGGTCCACGCGACGAAATCCTCATGGCTCGCCCACACGCTATGCGAAGCGAACAGCGTGTAGCCTTCGGCCTCGTTGAGCGGACCGCGCAGCAGATGAAATTGTTTGAAACCCTTCATTTCGGACAGGCTGGAATCACGGTTCTTCCAGACGTCCTCGAAAGCGGCTTCCGAGCCATTCTGGACCTTGAAGCGATTCATGGCGATGTACATTGGCCGTCCTTTCGTGACTGCAGTTTATGATGCGTGTTGGAATGCCTGAAACGATGAGGCGCAGGCTGTTAAAATGGACCGATCCGCGCTTTAAATACCCAACTTGACTTGCCAGTTTCGCTTGGAATGGGAGGGAACGGTGCTTGCTTGCGCACCAGTGTTAAAGCGAATTGATCAAGCTCCGCAGAACCTGAGCTTTCGGCAAGCTGTATGTCGCTGATGCTGCCGTCGGCCATGACAACGAAAACGACCCTGGCATTGTTGCGAGCGCTGGCCTGTATCGCTTTCGAAACATGACGGTTGGCGCGGGCAAGCTTCTTCTGAACTTCACCGCTGTAGCGGGATTCTATCGCATTGCCTGCCGCTGCCTGCTTCTTGCCCTTGCTGGAAGTCACCGCATCGCGTTCCTCGCCATCCGCCGCGCCGCGGGCCTCGTTCGTTTCGTCGGTGCCGCCAAGACCTGGTGTCGGGCTCGGCCTTGGCGTCGGGATCGGCGGCTGTCCGATATCGGCAGGAGGCGCCTCGGTGCTTTCGGCCGGAGCAGCCGGCTCTGCCGGCGTTTCGATCTTCGGGGCCACGCGCTGCTCGTCCAGCGGTGGAGTGTCGGCCATCAACATGTCTGGCACGGCAGTCGATTGCTTGACAATCTGCGGCAAGGGCGCGGGGGGATGCGCGGCCATTTCCCTGATCGGCCGGTCCCCGGTGGGCCGGTCGGCAGGCGGCTCGGGCTTGGCCTCAGGCTTGGCTGGCCGCGGGTCGGGCACCAGGGTGACGTTCAAGGCACCCGGGACCTGACCATCCAAGTCGCTGCCGACCACGTTGGCGCCGGTTTGATCGGCGCCTTCCATCTCGATTGCGTCCCCGGTATCAAACGTGCTGGCGGGCGCGATGAGAAAAGCGGCCGCCACCGCGGCATGAAACAGGCAGGAGGCGACGATCGCCGCCGTCCATTTGCGGCTCATGGCTGACGGTCGGGCCGGCGCAAGCGGTCCGGTCGGCGCAATCGCCAGTTCGCCATCGGCGTCGGGGAGGGGACTGATGTTCTGCATGGCTCGCGGCGAGACCTGCCGCAACCGGCGCGGACTTGTCAAATCAACATCATTTGCCCTAGCGGCAACAGGCAGCGGACCACACCACTGTATTTCGTGCGAGTGCGGGCTCCAGTCCCACCGTCTTTTCAGACCCCGAAGGCGATGCCGGTCTTGGTCTCGGTCTTCAGCCCACGCATGCAAGCGTCCGGCTTGATGCCGGTGCCGGCGCATTCAGTCGAGCTGTTGATCAGCACGCGGCTGACCTTGGCGCAGTCGGCGCCGGCAAGATCGAAACGCGTCACCTTGGTCTTGCCCGCCGGCAGGTCCTTGAAGTCGAGCACCGTCAGCCGGTCGACGACGCCGGCCTCGTTGAACAGCGCGATCTCGAACGCCGCTTTCGAGAGGTCGGCGCCGAGGGTGTTGTTGACCACGAAGGTCAGACGGCAGCCTTTTTCGGAGGCCTGCGCGCCATTGAGCTCAAGCGTCAGAGCAGGAGCCGGCGCAGACTGTTGCGCCCACGCCGGACCCATCGCAAGCGGCAAGGCCAGCACCGAGGTCAGCAGGCGAAGCGATGCCGTCAAGCTTGTCATTGTCGTCAGCCTCCAAATCGCATTGTCGCCGCCAGCTTGAGCGTGACGCCAGGCTCGTAAACTACAACAGTGGCTGGTGCATTCAACGGGTTGGTGTATTTGACGTCGAACAAACTTCGCCAACCCCATGCCCCAACTCCAAATGTCCTGGTTCGATGCTGGCTGGCTTGACGCTTGCCGGCAATTTTCGACGTGTCCGGCTTCTTAAATCTTGACTCTGTTAGTCCGGTATTGCACTGACTAATAAACATGAGTATTCAAGTCAAGAAATGAATCAGCATTTTACGCAAGCGCCGCGCCAGCCGACAAAGCCCGGCCCAGCAAAGGGATCGAACCAGATGAACACGCACAATCCCAAAGACTTTCGGCCCAAAGACTTTCGGCCCAGTGACTTTCGCGATCGCGTCCGCCGTTCCGACGACAATTCGGCTCGTTTCGATCGGGTCCCGTTGACGGTGAGGACCCTGTCCAGCAACGCCCTGTTCCAAGGCGAGCACGAGATCGGCATCGAGCATCACGGAGCGCTCTACCGGCTAAAAATCACCCGCCAGGGCAAGCTCATCCTCAACAAGTAGGTAATAAAAATATGGACCAGCGCGTAAAGCCTGCGCCGCACGAGATCCGTCGAGCGCGGGCAGACAATCCGAAGACGCGCGAGCGCGATCTCGCCGCCCAGCTTGGCATTTCGGAGGCCGAACTGGTCGCCGCGCATTGCGGCGACGGCGTCGTCCGCGTCGAGCCGCGCGCCAATGATCTTTTGACCGGCCTCGAGGCCGTCGGCGAGGTCATGGCGCTGACGCGCAATGAAAGCGCTGTGCACGAGAAGATCGGCGTCTACGACAAGGTCGTGACCGGCAACCACAATGCCATGGTGCTTGGCGAGAACATCGACCTGCGCATCTTCCCGAAAGCCTGGGCGCACGGCTTTGCCGTCGAAAAGCGCGACGGCGGCGATATCAGGCGCAGCCTGCAGTTCTTCGATGCGGCAGGCGAGGCGGTGCACAAGGTGCATCTGCGGCCGGCGTCGAACCTCTATGCCTATCAGAAACTGGTGGCCGAGCTCGAATCGCCGAACCAGGAGTCGACAGTTTCGATTTCAGAAGGCGGGCCTGAAAGCGAGGCCGAGGCTTCCGATGCTTCCACTGACGTCGACGATCTGCGCGACCGCTGGAGCCGGCTGACCGACGTGCATCAGTTCTTCGGCATGCTGAAGACGCTGAAGCTCGACCGCCGCCAGGCGCTGCGCATGGTTGGCCAGGATTACGCCTGGCTGCTCGACAACGATGCCGTCAGCGCCATGTTCCATCATGCCGCCGAGGGCGAGATGCCGATCATGTGCTTTGTCGGCAATCGCGGCTGCATCCAGATCCATTCGGGTCCGATCACGTCGATCAAGCCGATGGGGCCGTGGCTCAACGTGCTGGACGAGACCTTCCACCTGCATCTGCGGACCGACCACATCCAGGAGGTCTGGGCCGTGCGCAAGCCGACCAAGGATGGCCATGTCACGTCTCTCGAAGCCTATGGCGCCGACGGCAAGATGATCATCCAGTTCTTCGGCAAGCGCCATGAAAGCGAAAGCGAGCGCGAGGACTGGCGGTTTCTGGCAGAGAACCTGCCGCGCATTCCAAGCCCGACGGCGGCCTGAGGACAACGACAATGGCTGCTTTGCTTAAACGGGCGGCGCGTGTTTTTAGAATGGCGCTTGGGGCCACGATCGGTGTTTCCCTGGCCTTCGCCGCGTCGCTGCCGGCCCGCGCCGCCGAAGGCACGGAGGTCTTCGCGGACCCGTCCAAGATAGCGGCCATTGGCGGTTCGATCACCGAGTGCTGCCGGCCGGAGACATGCCGTTCGTGCTACCGCAGTCGGTGGCGTAAGGTCCAACTCGCAAGGTCGGCGCTGCCCCCCTCATCGCCCTGCCGGGCACTTCTCCCCGTATAGTGACGGGGAGAAGGGACTGACAGCTAGCCTTGGCGGCCTTCTTGCAACGATGGAGAATGGCGAAATCGTCGATGAGGGTGTCCCTCTCCCCGTCACTATACGGGGAGAGGATGCCGGCAGGCAGGTGAGGGGCAGCGCCTCCATCGTTGCAAGATGT
>NZ_FTPD01000004.1:0-24235 GCF_900156895.1 Mesorhizobium prunaredense | reverse complement strand
CCTTGGCGGCCTTCTTGCAACGATGGAGAATGGCGAAATCGTCGATGAGGGTGTCCCTCTCCCCGTCACTATACGGGGAGAGGATGCCGGCAGGCAGGTGAGGGGCAGCGCAAACGCTCGGAAGAGGGTAAAGCGCAAACTCAGGCGGCCGGCGCCCTTTGCACCAGCATGTCGATGCCGAGCAGGTGGCGCACATTCGGGCGCGCTGCCACCATGTCGGCGATCGTATAGCGCTCGAGCACGGCGAAGAAGGCATTGAGCGCCTCGCGCAGCGACGAATTCAGTGCGCAACTGTCGACCAGCGGACATTCGGCGGCGTCGTTCTCGAAGCATTCGGCCATGGCGAAGCTCTCTTCGGTCACGCGCACGACGTCGAACAATGTGATCGATTCGGCCGGGCGGCCGAGCCTGACGCCGCCGTTCCTGCCGCGCACCGTCTCGACCAGACCGTGCTCGACCAAAGGCTGCAGGATCTTGAAAAGAAAGAGCTCGGACACCGAGTAGGCGGCAGCGATCTCCGGGATGCGGCTCAGCCGATCGCTATTCGCAGCGCAATACATCAGAATGCGCATGGCGTAGTTGGTCTGGCGTGTCAGCCGCATTTTGTCCTCACGAGGCAGTAGCTCAAGGCTAATATGGCCTATACCTTGGAATAATTCCAGACTGCACCGCATGATAGATGAATATTTTGATCAGGTTTGTGTGGGCGGTCGTGCAAACCATGACCCTGATATGGCGCGCATTCGGGTGGGCGGATTACTAAGTTAAGTCCGCGACATCGACCAGGAGCAGTTCATCCATGTCACAATCATCACCGGCTTTGGCATCCGCCCGGTTCGATGCCGACGCGGAGGTCAAGCTTTCGGCGCTTCGGCGCACAAAATTCGTCGCCACCGCAGCGCTCGCGCTCTGCGTCCTCATCTTTGCGGTGACCAAGTCGTTCGAGGGCCACTATCCGTGGCTGGGTTTCGTCGCTGCTTTCGCCGAGGCGGCGACGATCGGCGGGCTGGCAGACTGGTATGCGGTGGTGGCGCTGTTCAGACGGCCGCTCGGCCTGCCGATCCCGCACACCGCGATCATTCCGGAGAACCAGAGCCGCATCGCCGACAATCTTGGCCGCTTCATCGAGGTCAATTTCCTGGCGCCCGAGCCGGTGCGCGAAAAGCTTGCCGAGGTCGATTTTTCGGCGCTCGTCGCCGACTGGCTGGCCGACCCCAACCGCGCCGCCGATCTGTCGCATTTCGTCGGCCGGCTGGTGCCGCAGACACTGGCGGCGATCGAGCAATCCGGCCTGCGCGGCTTCGTCAGCAGCCGCATGCTGGAGCAGATCGAAAAGGTGCCGCTGGCGCCGCTCGCCGCCGAGTTGCTGTCGGCGGTGACCGACGACCGCCGCCACCAAAGACTGTTCGACGAATTCACCAAGGTCGTCGGCCGCTTCCTGAGCGACGAGCAGGCGCTGGCGACGATGCGCGAGAAGATCCGCGAGGAACTGCCGTCGCTGTTCAACCTGTTTCGCGCCGACGCCTATCTCTTGAAGAAGATCGTCGCCTCGGCCGGATCGCTGCTCGACGAAGTGAGGGCCGATCCCGATCATCCGATGCGCGCCGAGTTCGACCGTTTTGTCCTGAGCTTCGTCGAGAGGCTGAGGACGTCCAAGCAATATGCCAAGCGCGCCGAGAAACTGAAGCGCGATTTCCTCGCCCGGCCGGAACTGAAGGCGCTGGCCGGCGACATGTGGGAAAGCCTCAGTGTGTTCATCGAGCAGGACGCCAAGGCACCGAATTCGATGATCCGCGCCCATCTCGCCAACATGTTCGTCGAGGTCGGCCGCCATCTGGCTGGCGACCCGCAGATCAGGGCCGACATGAACCAGGGGTTTATCGTTGCGCTGTCGTCCTTCGTCGAAAACCAGAAGAGCGGCGTCTCGAAATTCATCGCCGATCAGGTCAAGCGCTGGGACCTTGCCCAGCTTACCAGGCTGATCGAAATGAACATCGGCAGGGACCTGCAATATATCCGCTTTAACGGCATGGTCATCGGCGGCCTGGCCGGCGTCGTGCTCCATACGGTGGAACGGCTGTTCCTCGTCGACTGAGCCGCGATGTATTGCGCCTCCGAATGGACCCTGGGGCTCCAGTGCCCTATTGTTCTCTTCAGCTGCCGCATTCGCAGCAAAAGGGGAGACGCCACCATGGCAAAGCGACCGGAATCCGACACTTTCATCGACATGTTCGGCAGGTTCGGCCGCGACCTGAAGCTGCCGAACGTCGATGTCGATGCGATCCTCAGCCATCATCGCAAGAACCTCGAAGCACTGGAAAAGTCGGCCAGGGCAAGCGCTGCCGGAGCGTCGTCGCTGCTCTCCAGACAACGCGAGATGCTGCAGGATACGCTGCACGAGATCGCCGACATGGCGCAGGACTACAGGGCTCCGGGCGATCCTCGGGAGCTGATGGCCAAGCAAGCGGCGTTCGCCAGGAAATCCTTCGAAACCGCATTGAAGAATGCCGGCGAGGTGGCCGAGCTGGCCAGGAAATCCGGCACCGAATCGGTCGAGATCCTGCGCGAGCGCATCAAGGAGGCGATGGAGGAAATCCGCAGCGGCTACGACAAGAAGTAGGCTGTTTCCCAGGCAGCTGGACTTTTCTCCCGTCATCGCGGCTGGTGAAAGCCTTGGTGCTGGCCCGCCGAGGCGCACAAAGTTGCTCTTGCCCGATGATCCTGTTGCCAGTGCTGGAAGCCGGCACTGGACCCGCCACTGGCGCGATCCGGCCGAGGATATCGCAGCGGAACACACTGACCGAATTGACAGAGGCGGCCGGTTCGTGGTCCGGAGGCAGGGCAAGCATCGGGAAAGCAGGAATGACGCAAATACGGCTGAGGCCGCCGCCGACCTACGAACAGCTCAGGACGATGACAGGGCAGGAGCTTGGTGTGTCGGACTGGACGACGGTCGACCAGAGCCGCATCGACCAGTTCGCCGAATGCACGGGCGACCGCCAATGGATCCATGTCGATCCAGAGCGGGCGAAACGGCAGAGCCCGTTCCGCGCCACCATCGCGCATGGCTATCTGACGCTGTCGATCATCGGCGCGCTGGCGCTCGACATGGGCATCGTGCCGGAAAACACGCAAGCCGTCTTCAACTATGGTTTTGAAAAGGTGCGGTTCCTGGCGCCGGTCAGGGCAGGCGCGCGCATCAGGCTGCGGATCACGCTGTTGTCCATGGAGGACAAGGGCCCCGGTCAGTATCTGATGAAGGCGGCCAACATCGTCGAGATCGAAGGTGAGAAGAAGCCGGCGCTGACCGCCGAAACGCTGGTCATGCTCTATGAGCGGCGGCGCAGGCGGGCAGGGCCGTGAGGGCGAAGCGAGGGCCTGGCATTTCCGTGACAGCGAAAATCAACGCGACATCGCCTCTTCAAGCGTCCTGAAAATTCTCTCGTCGGCCGACTGCGCGGCGTTGAAGCGCAGGAAACGGCTGGCGGTTTGGGACAGGCTGAACGCATTGCCGGGCGCCAACACGACATTGGCCGCCAAGGCGCGGCGGGCTATTTCCGCTGCATCGACGCCTTCCGGCAGTCTGCACCACAAGAACATGCCGGTCGGCTGGTCGATCCACGGCACGATGCCGATCGCCTTCAGGCGGCTGCTTGTCTCAGCCATTGCGCGGGAAAGCCGCGTGCGCAGCAAATCGACGTGCTTGCGATAGCTGCCGTCCTTCAGCAGCGTCAGCACCAGTTCGCTGGCAAGCCGTCCGCTGCCGAAGGACGTGGCGATCTTGAGGTCGGTCAGCCCTTCCATCCAGTCGCGCGGAGCCGCGATGAAGCCGCAGCGCACCGACGCCGAAAGCGTCTTGGAGAAGCTGCCGATATGAACGACGCGACCAAGACCGTCGAACGCCGCCAGCCTGGGTGCGGGGGTGTGTTCGAAGTCGGCAAAGATATCGTCTTCGATGATCGTCAGATCTGATTGGTCGGCGAGCTTGAGCAATCGATGGGCGACGACCGGCGACAGAATTGCACCCGTTGGATTGTGAAGCGCGGAATTGGTGATGTAGAGGCGCGGCCGGTGCTCGATCAGCGCCTGCGCAAACAGCTCGATATCCGGTCCCGACGGCGTGAAGGGAACGCCGACCACCTTGGCCCGGTGAGCACGCAGCAGGGCATGGAAGTTGAAATAGCAGGGATCGTCCACCAGCACCGTGTCGCCCGGCTCGAGCAGGAACCGGCACAGGAGGTCGATGGCCTGGGTGCCCGATTCCGTCAGCATGATCTGGTCGGGAGAGGCCTCGATGCCATGCTCTGCCAAGCGCCGGGCGAGCAGGTGACGCAGCGGCGGCAGCCCGAGCGGGGTGCCGTAGTCGGTCAGCGTGACATCTTCGCCGCGTGCCATTGTCCGCAGCGCCCGTCGCAATCCGGCTTCCGGCATCCACGACGCCGGCAGCCAGCCGCAGCCGGGTTTGAGCACGCCGTCGCCGGCTTCCAGCGACTGGCGCGAAACCCAGAGCGGATCGACGGCACGGTCAAGCCTGGGGCCGATCTCGGCCAGCGACAACGGAGCCAGCGGTCCGGCGGCATAAAAACCCGAGCCGGGACGCGATCGGATTGTGCCTTCTGCGGCAAGACGCTCATAGGCCTCGACCACTGTGGATTTCGAAACCTGCATGATTTTCGCGAAAGCCCGGATCGAAGGCAACCGGGTTCCCGGTGTCAGGCTGCGCGCGGCGATCCTATGCCTGATCGTCGCCATGACGCTTTCGACAAGCGTCCCGCTGCCCTCATTTGCCGTCGCCTGCTCGTCCATCCGTACTGCTCAATCTACCATGACAGTTTTGTCGATCTGTACTTCATTGTCTCTGGCGGCGCCATAGGTCCGGCCCGATAGAGGGCGAGAACATCAGGAGCATGCGATGGACAAGACGGCGGGCGGCTGGATCAACGGATTCGTAGGCGTGCTGATTTTCAGCGGATCGCTTCCGGCAACGCGCGTCGCCGTCATGGATTTCGATCCGGCGTTCCTAACCGTCGCCCGTGCTGCCACGGCAGGCATACTCGGCCTCGCGCTGCTGCTCATTTTTCGCCAGAAGCGTCCGGAGCGACGAGATCTGTTGTCGCTGGCCATCGTGGCGCTCGGCGTCGTGGTCGGCTTTCCGCTGCTGACCGCGTTGGCGCTCAAGCACATCACCTCGGCCCATTCCATCATTTTCGTCGGCCTGTTGCCGCTGGCGACCGCGATCTTCGGCGTCATTCGCGGCGGCGATCGCCCCAAATCGGCTTTCTGGCTGTTTTCGTGCCTTGGCAGCGCCCTTGTTGCCGGTTTTGCGGTGACGCAAGGCGTTTCGGCCGCGCCGGTTGGCGACATGCTGATGCTGGCCGCAATCATCGTGTGCGGACTGGGCTATGCGGAAGGCGCCACGCTGTCCCGCAAACTCGGCGGCTGGCAGGTGATCTCATGGGCGCTGGTGTTGTCGCTGCCGGTCATGCTGGCCCTGACGCTCATCACCATGCCACCGTCGCTCGAAAACGTCGGCAACGCCGCCTGGATCGGCCTGGCCTATGTCTCGCTGTTCAGCATGCTGATCGGTTTTGTGTTCTGGTATCGCGGGCTGGCGCAAGGCGGCATCGCCGCGGTCGGGCAGTTGCAGCTTCTCCAGCCTTTCTTTGGCCTTGGGCTGGCGGCAATCCTGCTGCACGAGCAGGTCAGCCTCGCAATGATCGCCGTCACTGCCGCCGTCGTGCTCTGCGTGGTCGGTGCGAAGAAATATGCGCGGTAAGCGCCGACGGTGAAACCACGCTGTCGAACCAGACTTCCAGGGCAGTCGCTTCAGACCAATAGCCGATCTCGGCGCCGCCCTTCATCTGCCTGCCGGCATCTTCTCCCCGTATAGTGACGGGGAGAAGGACACCTTCGCAAAGGATGTCGCCAATCTCCGGCGTTGCAGAAAGGGTGCCGAGGTCGCGGGCAGCCCTTCTCCCCGTCACTATACGGGGAGAAGTGCCCGGCAGGGCGATGAGGGGCGGCGCGAACCTAAAGCGATTGCCTTGACCAGACGTCGCATGGCGCTTGACTTGGCTAGAACTTCGTCACCACCCCGATGCCGATGCCTTCGAAGCCGCCCATCGCCATCAGCGCAGCCGGCGCCTCTTCGAGGCTGATTTTCTTGCCGACCAGCAGTTCGGGCTTCAGCTTGCCGGTGCGGATCATCTCCATCATCGCCTGGTAGCGGTAGGCTTGCATGCCGTGGCTGCCGAGGATTTCGAGCTCGAAGGCGATCACCTTGTCCATCGGGATCTGCGGCCTGGCGTGATCGCCGAGCATCAGCCCGACCTGCACATGGCGGCCGCGCCGGCGCAGGTTGGCGATCGAGTTGAACGAGGTCGTCGGATGGCCGAGCGCGTCCATCGACATGTGCGCGCCGCCATTGGTGATCTGCTTGACCGCCTTGACCACGTTCGGCGTCCTGGCGGCGTTGATCGTCGCCACCGCGCCGATCTTGCTGGCGAAGTCCAGCTTCTCGTCGGTCAGGTCGATCGCAATCACGTTGGCGCCCATGGCGCTGGCGATCATGATCGCCGACAGGCCGACGCCGCCGCAGCCATGCACGGCCACCCATTCGCCTGGCGTCACCCGGCCCTGGTCGACAATGGCGCGGAACGAGGTGACGAAGCGGCAGCCAAGGCTGGCGGCGGTGGCGAATTCCATCTCGTCCGGCAAGCGGACCAGGTTGGTGTCGGCATGGTCGATGGCGACATATTCGGCGAACGAGCCCCAGCCGGTGAAGCCGGGCTGCGACTGGTGCTCGCAGACCTGATGGTTGCCCGAGCTGCATTCGAAGCAACGGCCGCAGCCGACGGCGAACGGCACGGTGACGCGCTCGCCGGCCTTCCAGCGGGTCACCTGGCTGCCGGCGGCCACCACGACGCCGGCAAGCTCGTGGCCCGGCACATGCGGCAGGCGGATGCCGTCGTCGTGGCCCATCCAGCCATGCCAGTCGCTGCGGCAGAGCCCGGTCGCCTCGACCTTGATGACAACGCCGCCCACTGCCGGCTCCGGATCGGCAACAGTCTGGATCGTCGGCACCTCGCCGAATTTTTCGAAGACAACGGCTTTCATCGGCAATTCCTCCACTTGCTCTACTCGGCATCGATCTGGTTCTCGGGCGCCGCCTTTTGGAAGGCCGGTAGCGCCATGCAGGCGGCGTGGATGCGTGTAATCGTCGGGTAGGGCGTCAGGTCGACGCCGAAACGCGCATTGCTGGTGACCTGAGCGGCCAGGCAGATGTCGGCCAGCCCCGGCGTGTCGCCATGGCAGAATGTTTTTGTTTCAGGCGATGAAACAAGACTCTTTTCAAGCGGCTGGAAACCTTCGTTCACCCAGTGCCGGAACCAGTTGGCGACGTCCTCGTCGCCGGCGCCGAACAGCGTGCGCAGCGAGGTCAGCACGCGCAGGTTGTTCACCGGATGGATGTCGCAGGCGATCATCTGCGCCAGCATCCTGACGCGGGCCCGGCCAGGCGCGTCCTGCGGCAAAAGCGGCGGTTCGGGCTTGGTCTCGTCGAGAAATTCGATGATCGCCAGCGATTGCGTCAGCAGCCTGCCGTCGCCGAGGATCAGCGCCGGCACCAGTCCTTGCGGATTGACCGAGAGGTAGGCGGGCTCGAGATGCTCGCCGTGGCGCAGATGATGCGGCACATATTGGTAGGTCAGGCCCTTCATCTCCAGCGCGATCCGCACCCGGTAGGAGGTGGAGGAGCGGTAGTAGTTATGCAGGACGAGGTCGCTCATTCCTGCACATTCGGCCGATTTGGACGGCCGGGCAAGGCATGGTGGTCCCAAAATTGCCATCTCCGCCCTTCGGCCAGGGATGGCGATGTACTATTTGCCAATAATCTGGCCATGGTCACTGGGCTATTCTATCCTGCCTGAAATGAAACGAAACGCCATGACCGCAGTCAACGATCGCGCCCGGTTTCTGATCATCGACGACCACCCGCTGTTTCGCGAGGCGCTGCACAGCGCTGTGCAAATGGCCTATCCGGATGTCGATACTGTCGAGGCGCGTTCGATCACCGAGGCGTTCGAGCTCCTGGCGGACGCCAAGCCGTTCGATCTGGCGCTGCTCGACCTCAGCATGCCCGACGTGCATGGCTTCGACGGACTGCTGCAGCTTCGGACCCGCTATCCGCGCCTGCCGGTGGTCATCGTTTCGGGGCATGAGGAGCCCAAGATCATTTCCGAGGCGCTGTCCTACGGCGCGGCCGGCTTCATCCCGAAATCGGCGCGCAAGAGCGATCTGGCCGCCGCCATCCGCTCGGTGATGGACGGTGCGATCTACGTGCCCGAAACCTATGAAGGCCAGCCGCCGGACGCCGACAGCACCGACCGCGCCGAGATGGTGCAGCGCCTTGCCAAACTGACGCCGCAGCAATTGCGGGTGCTGCAGATGCTGCGCCAGGGCTTGCTCAACAAGCAGATCGCCTACGAGCTGCAGGTCGGCGAAACCACCGTCAAGGCGCATGTCTCCGAGATCCTGCGCAAGCTCAACGTCTACAGCCGCACGCAAGCCGTCATCGAAGTTTCGAAGCTCGATAGCGTCGAGCTGTTTCGCGGCCAGGCGGGGTTTTAGGCGCACCCGTTAGGGTGATAAACCGTCACCGAGAACTTACCTTCTCCGCCCAAGGACGGGAAATCACGGTGACAATGCACCATTTTCTTGTCGCTCGCGACCTTCTGCCAATGTCTTTGGGATCAAGCCAAGAGATGCGCCAGCAGGGCGCGTAGCTGCGCCGGTTTCAGCGGCTTGCGCATCAACTCGATGCCGGCGGCGCGGGCGGCTTTGGCGACGGCCTCAGAACCGTCGGCGGTGACGATCAGCGCCGGCACGGCGCGGCTGAGATAATCGCGGACCTCGGCGATAGTCGTGGTGCCGAGGTCGCCGCCGTCGAGATGCTGGTCGGCTATGACGATGTCCGGCACCCAGTCCGTATCGCCAAGCATGTCGAGCGCAGCATCGGTCGAGGTGGCGGGGCGCACCAGGCATTGCCAGCGCTCGAGCAGCGATGTCATCGCCTGCAGCACCTCGACGTCGTTCTCGACCAGCAGCACCTTTGTGCCGAACAGACCGTAGCCGCGCGGCCGCTCCATGTCGGCGCTGCTGGCAATGGCATCGACGCTGGCGCCGATCCCGACCGGAACGTCGATGTGGAAAATCGTGCCGTGTCCGACTTTCGACGAAAACGTCACGGGATGTCCTAGTGCGGCGGCGATGCGGCGCACGATGGCCAGGCCCAGTCCCAGCCCGCCGCCGGCAAGCCCGGCATCTGTCGGGAAAGTGCCGCGGTGGAACTCCTCGAACACCGCCTCGCGCTGGTCGTCGGGGATACCGCAGCCGGTATCGGCGACATCGATGCGGATCGTGTCGCCGCGATGCCTGGTGCCGACCAGCACGCCGCCGGAGCGGGTGTAGCGCAGCGCGTTGGAAAGGATGTTCTGCAGGATGCGGCGCAGCAAGGTGCGGTCCGAGCGCACGACGGCGTTGACCGGCCGGAATTTTAGCGTCAGGCCCTTCAACTCGGCGACCGGCAGGAAATCCGAGCGCAGCGACGAAAACAGCATCTCCAGGCTGACGTCGCCGATATCGGGCTGCACGACGCCGGCGTCGAGCTTGGAAATGTCGAGCAGGGTGCGGAGCAGATCCTCCATCGTCTCCAGCGACCGCTCGACCTGCCGGACCAGTTTTTTGCCTTCATCGCTGGTCTGCACTTCGGCCAGCGCCGAGACGGAGAGATGCGCTGCGTTCAGCGGTTGCAACACGTCGTGGCTGGCGGCTGCCAGGAACCTTGTCTTGGACAGGTTCGCCAGTTCGGCGTTTTCCTTGGCCGCGCTCAAATCGATGTTGGATTGTTCCAATCTACGCAGTGTCGAGTGCAGTTCCTCGGTGCGCGTACGCACTCGATTCTCGAGCGAAATCGCGGTCTGGAACAGCGAGAACGCGTTGCCTTGCTGATCCATCGAGCGCTCGACGCGGCTGACAAGGGCTGCGTTGATCTTCTTCAGCTTCTCCAGGTCGTTGATGTTCCTGAGCGGCATAAAACCTCCTATTCCGCCGCCTGCCGCTCTCCGAAGGCGATGCCGGTGAACGTCTGGTTCAGATGCATCGACCGGTACTGTTCGCCATAGGTGCCGAAGCCGATGACGTTGTTGACCTTGTAGAGCTCCGAAATCTCCCGAAAGACCTGGCGGTTACGCGCATCGAGCCTGCGCAGCACGCAGTCAAAGGCGAGGATCATGTCGATGCCGCCAAGCCTTTCCTCGACGTCCCTGAAGGCGGCACGCGTCGATTCAACCATGTTCTTGGGTCGGGCGATGGACAGGACGACGCCATCGTCGATGGCGCAGAAGAACGACAGCGAGCCGTCCGCGTGCATCTTCTGGATCGAGCGGCAGTAAAATTCGCCGCCCACTTTCACCACCACCGGGTGCGAAGCGAAACTCAGCGGCGTCAGCATCTGCGGGATGACGCCGACCGAGGCGGCATATTCCTCGGCGGCATTGGTGGCGTTGAATTCGCGCACGGTGCGGTGATCGGGATCGGACGCGGTCACCACCAGCTTCTCGTCGGTGGGGACGAAATTGTCGGTCTTGAACACGTGGAAAGGAATTTCCGTGGTGATCAGCACGATGATGGCGCAGTCGCAGGCAACCTTGCCGTTCGAGATCAGCCGCGTCGTCTCGAATTTCAAATCATCGCCTGCCGACCCGCCGATCAGCGGAATATCGTCGAGCCCCCAATGGATGGCGGAGGTGACCGCTTCCTCGGCATAGGACAGCCCGTCGATGAGGCAGAGCGCGAAAGTGGTGTCGGCTCGCTCGTGGCCGACGCGCCCGTGTAACGAACGCCTCAGCGCCTCGACTTCGCCGGTGATCCCGTCCATGCCCGATGAGGACAGATTTTCGACCATGGTGCTGGCGGCCGAAAACGATGCGGAGGGAAGCAGCATGGCCATGACCTGGCCGTCCTCCAGGCCTTTGGGCGTAATCTCGCCGGCCGTCGAACAGCCGGCATAGCGGAGCGCCGGCGCGTGGTTCTTCAGCGCTTCCGAAAGGGCGACTGCCTCAAGCAGGCTTTGCGAGAAAAACAGCAGGGCAAATCCAGCGTCGATGGCCGCGGCTTCCACTGCCACCGCCCGGGCGAACGCATCCGCGTCGGGTTCGTCGGTGGTGAGAACCGATAGGCCGCATGCATAGCGCGTCCGTGAACTGGCCAGCGGCTTCCTCCTCCATTTCCTCCGACGCTCTTTTTGTGCGCGGCTCCTTTTTGTGCTCCTGGCCGCGCCGGCGTCGAAGTCATTGTTGTCTTCAAGTGCTACTTTGGCAATGAGCCAACATGACGGAATTGAATTTTCTGCTGTTTTTGACGGCATCGGCGCTCAGAAACTTCAGATCCAAAACCCCAGCGGAAGGGAGTGATCCATGGACGCCCAGGTCAGGAAGCTGTTCGAACGGTACGAGCGGCTTTTCCGGAAATCCCTTGCCGGTGATGCCGACATGGACGAAGTCACATCGGTCTATGCTTCCGCCTTCATTGCAGCGTCGCCTGCCGGCATCATGGTCGGGAAGAATGACGACCAGCTCAAGCAGGCTATGGAACAAGGCTATGCTCGCTATCGAGCGATCGGCACCAAGGAGATGCGAATACGAGATGTACGCATTTCGCCGATTGACGAGCATCATTGCGTTGCCCACGTCGCCTGGACGTCGATCTTTGCGCGCAAAGGCCAAACTGACGTCACGATCGATTTCGACGTCCACTACCTCGTGCAGAAACTGGTCGGAGAGCCTAAAATATTTGGCTGGGTGTCAGGCGACGAGCAGGAGGTTCTCAGAAAACACGGCATCGGCTGAAATCGACCTGGCCAGCCTCGGCCGCTGATGGCCGCAAGGCGGCATCACCAGGCGACCATGGTTTCGCTTCGCTCCGCCGTTTGCCTGTCTTTGCGTGACCGAAAGTACAATAGGCGGATTTTCGGCCAAACTGCAATCTCGGCATTCCGCGGCACTATTTCCCGTGCTTTATGCGGTATAAGAATAGCGGACAAAATGGAGGGCTCGGGCACCACCGACGCCAAAAACGACCAAGGTAGCACCCAGGGAGGTTTCATGTCGGAGATATCATTGACGGTGAACGGAAAGCGGGTCAGCGGCACCGCCGAAGACCGGACGCTTCTGGTTCATTTCTTGAGGGAGAATCTCGGCCTGACCGGGACGCATGTCGGCTGCGACACCTCGCAATGCGGCGCCTGTGTGATCCATGTCGACGGCAAGGCGGTAAAATCCTGCACGATGCTTGCGGTGCAAGCCTCCGGGTCGAGCGTCGTGACGATCGAAGGCTTGGCTGACGGCGCCGACCTGCATCCGATGCAGGCGGCGTTCAAGGAGCATCACGGGCTGCAATGCGGTTTCTGCACGCCGGGCATGATCATGACGGCGACCGACATGGTCAACCGCCATCCCGAAGGCCTCGACGAGGCCACGGTGCGGGCCGAGCTCGAAGGCAATATCTGCCGCTGCACCGGCTACCACAACATCGTGAAGGCGATCCTCGCCGCATCGGAGACGATGTCTTCGAAGGGCAAGGCCAGGCAAGCGGCGTGAGGGATGACGTGAGTAGGGGAGTAGGGGAGTAGGGGAGTAAGCGATTTGGCTCTTAATTCCCTACTCCCCTACTGCCTTACTCCCCTATTCCCTACTTTTTTCGGGAGGAATTTCTGCGATGGGCATTGAAGGTGTTGGCGCTCGTGTAGCGCGCAAGGAAGACAAGCGGTTCATTACCGGCGCCGGGCGCTATGTCGACGACATGGTGGTTCCCGGCATGAAGCATGCGGCTTTCGTGCGCAGCCCGCATGCGCATGCGCAGATCAAGAACATCGACGTTACGAAGGCGCAGTCCATGCCGGGCGTCATCGGCGTGCTGACCGGCAAGGAGCTCAAGGCCGACGGCATCGGCAATCTCATCTGCGGCTGGATGATCCATTCCAAGGACGGCTCGCCGATGAAGATGGGGGCGTGGTCGCCGCTGGCCTTCGACAGGGTCCGTTATGTCGGCGACGCGGTGGTCGTCGTGGTTGCCGAGACCAAGGGGCAGGCGCGCGACGCGGCCGAAGCGGTCGACATCAGCTACGAGGAACTGAAGGCAGTCGTCGACGCTCCGAAGGCGCTCGAAAGGAGTGCGCCACAGATCCATCCGGAAGCCGACGGCAATCTGATTTTCGACTGGGAGCTCGGCGACAGCGCGGCGACCAACGCGGCAATCAAGGCGGCTGCCCACATCACCCGCATGAAGATCGTCAACAACCGGCTGGTGCCCAACGCGATGGAGCCGCGCGCAGCGCTTGGTCACTACGACAAGGCCGAGGACCACTATACCTGCTGGACGACCTCCCAGAACCCGCATCTCGCGCGCCTGGTGATGAGCGCCTTCTACAATGTCGCGCCGGAAAACAAGCTGCGCGTCATCGCGCCGGATGTCGGCGGCGGGTTCGGTTCGAAGATATACATCTATCCGGAAGAAATCATCTGCCTGTGGGCCTCGAAGAAGACCGGCGTGCCGGTCAAATGGGTGGCCGACCGCACCGAGAGCTTTCTCACCGACGCCCATGGCCGCGACCATGTCTCGACGGTCGAAATGGCCTTCGACAAGGACAACAGGATCACCGGGCTGAAGGTCGACACCATCGCCAATCTCGGCGCCTACATGTCGCTGTTCTCGTCCTGTGTGCCGACCTATCTCTACGCGACGCTGTTGTCGGGCCAGTACGACATTCCGGCGATCCACGCCAATGTGCGCGCCGTCTACACCAACACCGCACCGGTCGACGCCTATCGCGGGGCAGGGCGGCCGGAGGCCACCTATCTGCTCGAACGCACCATGGAGACCGCCGCACGCGAGCTGGGCGTGTCGCCGGCGGAACTTCGCCGAAAGAACTTCATCACCTCGTTCCCGCACCAGACACCGGTCATCATGAACTATGATGCCGGCGACTATGCCGCTTCGCTGGACGCGGCGATGGCCGCTGCCGATTATGCCGGTTTTGCCCAGCGCAAGGCCGACGCCGCCAACAGAGGCAAGCTGCGCGGCATCGGCATGAGCTGCTATATCGAGGCCTGCGGGCTGGCGCCGTCGGCGGCGGTCGGCAGTCTTGGAGCGGGTGTCGGCCTTTGGGAAAGTGCTGAGGTGCGCGTCAACGCCGCCGGAACCATCGAGGTCCTGACCGGCTCGCACAGCCATGGCCAGGGCCATGAGACGACCTTCGCGCAACTGGTCAACCAGCGCTTCGGCGTGCCGATCGACAGCGTCTCCATCGTCCACGGCGATACCGACAAGGTACAGATGGGCATGGGCACCTACGGCTCGCGCTCGGGCGCCGTCGGCATGTCGGCCGTTGTCAAGGCGCTCGACAAGGTCGAGGCCAAGGCCAAGAAGATCGCCGCCCATCTGCTCGAGGCCGACGAGGGCGACATCGTCATCGAAAACGGCGCCCTGAAGGTCGCCGGCACCGACAAACAAGTGCCGTGGTTCCAGATGGCGCTTGCTGCCTACACCGCCCACAACCTGCCTGGCGGCATGGAGCCGGGGCTGAAAGAAACCTCATTCTACGATCCGTCGAACTTCACCTTCCCGGCCGGCTGCTATGTCTGCGAGGTCGAGATCGATCCCGAGACCGGCGTGACCGAGGTCGTCCAGTTCGTCGCGGCCGACGATTTCGGCAACATCATCAACCCGATGATCGTCGAAGGCCAGGTGCATGGCGGCGTCGCCCAGGGCATCGGCCAGGCCTTGCTGGAGGGCACCCGCTACGATGCCAGCGGGCAGCTTCTGACGGCGAGTTATATGGACTACACCATGCCGCGCGCCGACGACCTGCCGTCGTTCAAGGTCTCGACCTCGAACACGCCGTGCCCGGGCAATCCGCTCGGCATCAAGGGCTGCGGCGAGGCCGGCGCCATCGGCTCACCGCCGGCGGTGATCAATGCCATCACCGACGCCATCGGCATCACCGACATCGCCATGCCGGCATCGCCGTCCACGGTCTGGGCAGCGATCCGGGCGACGAAACACTGATAAGCAAATAGCGAATAGGGAGTAGCGAATAGGGAACAAAGAGCGTGCGAAGGGATAGGCCCTATTCGCTACTCGCTACTCCCTATTCGCTCGTTCCCCGAAGGGAGAAAGACAAATGTACTCGTTCAACTATCACCGCGCCGCCTCCGTCGCCGACGCCGCCAAGCTGCTCGAGAGCGGCGATGCAAAGCTCTTGTCGGGCGGCATGACGCTGATCCCCGCTATGAAGACGCGGCTTGCCGCACCGTCCGATCTCGTCGACCTTTCGCACATCGAGGAATTGAAAGGCATTGAGGTGGCGGGCTCTACCATCACGATCCGCGCCGCCACCACGCATCACGACGTCGCCAGCGACGAGAAGCTGAAGAAGGCGTGTCCGGCGCTCGCCCATATGGCGTCCCGGATCGGCGATCCGGCGGTACGCTACAAGGGCACGATCGGCGGCTCGATCGCCAACAACGACCCCGCCGCCGATTATCCGGCAGCACTTCTTGCCCTCGACGCCACCATCGTCACCAACAAGCGCGAGATCGCCGCCGACGCATTCTTCACAGGGCTGTTCGAGACGGCGCTGGAGGACGGGGAAATCGTCACCGCGGTGACCTTCACCGCGCCGGCCAAGGCGGCCTATGAAAAATTCCGCAACCCGGCATCGCGCTATGCGATCGTCGGTGTGTTCGTGGCCAACGGCGCGGACGGAGTCCGCGTTGCCGTCACCGGGGCCGGCGACAGCGGCGTCTTTCGTTCGAAGGAGATCGAGGCGGCGCTTGCCACGAATTTCGACGCCGCTGCCCTCAACGGAGTGAAAGTGCCGGCGAATGATTTGATGAGCGACATCCACGCCTCGGCCGATTATCGCGCCAATCTGATCGTGGTGATGGCCAAGCGCGCGGTGGCTGCCGCCAACGCCTGAAGGAGGGGAGTAGGGGAGTAGGGCAGTATGGGAGTAGGGAACAGGAAAAATTGGCTGGGTCGGCGAGCAGCGTAGACATACTGCCCTACTCCCATACTGCCTTCCGACAAGGGGAGAAGGAAGAGACGCACGAGCCAAGCGGCTCGCCCTGACAAACCGCAACTGGCAGGGCAGCGCTGGCACCTCAGCCGGCTACTTGCCTGGTATAGTAGCGCACCGCCTTCTTGCCGCCGTGGATCACCGCGTCGCCGACTTCGGCAAAGCCGAGTGCTGCGTGAAAGGCATCTGAAGCCGGGTTGGGCGGGTCGGCATTCACCTCGCAGGTGACGATGGTCTGGCCGGCACGCAACGCATGGTCGAACAGATCCCCATAGAGCCTGCGGGCATGGCCGCGGCCACGCGCTTCTCCCGCAACGACGACGCGGTCGACATAGATGAAGCGCCGATAGCGCTCGCGGAACCACAGGAAGTTCGGGCTGTCGTAGCGGGCATCCTGGTCGAACGTCATGATGAAGGCTTCGAGCGCGCCGATGCGGCGCGCATAGAACGCTTCGCCGAGCAGGAAGGACAGGCGTTCCGGCTCAAGCCACGACAGCTCGGTCGCGTGCTCGTTGTTGAGGGCGAGGACGGCGGGCTCGTCCTGCGGCGAGACTTTTTCGATCGGCAACCGTGCTTGCGTCAAATGTTTGCTTCCTTCGGGGTCATGCTCGCGCCGCCGCAATCGTCGCCGCCACCAGCGCCGCGTCGGTCACCGTGTTGCGGTACTCGCGGTCGAGGTCGGTGCCGCCCATGCCAACCTGTGGATTGCGGTAGCGCATGGCGCTCGGCACGTCCTTGAGTGCGGCAAAATGCATTTCGGTCAGTCCGGTTCTTTCCCGCACCTCGGCGATGTTGTTTGGATCGAGTCCGCCGCAGCCGAGGATGATGATGCGCTTCCCCGCCTGTCGGACGAGGTCCGCCAGCAGGGCCACGCCCTCCAATGCGCTGTCGCGCTGGCCGCTGGTCAGCACGCGGCCGACCTTGCTGCGGATCAGCGTTTCCAGCGCATCGGTCGGATCGCGCGTCATGTCGAAGGCACGGTGGCAGGTGACGTTCAAATGCCCTGCCGCCTGCACCAATTCGCTCATCCGCTTTTCGTCGATGGTGCCGTCGGCATTCAGGCAGCCGACGACGACACCGGCCACGCCAAGCTCGCGCAGCGCGCGCACATCGGCGAGCATCGAACGGTACTCGGCGTCACTGTAGAGAAAATCGCCGCCGCGCGGCCGCACGATGACGTGGAATGGGATCGTCGCCAGTTCGACGGCTGCGCGCACCATGCCAAAACTCGGTGTGATGCCGCCCTCGACGAGGCTGGCGCAGAGCTCGACCCGGTCGGCGCCGGCAGCTTGCGCGGCGAGCAGGCCATCTATGCCTTCGACGCAGATTTCGATCAGCGGCAGGCGAGGGCGTTCGATGTCGGTCACAGGGCGATCCGTTGCTGATTCAAAGATTTGCAGCCCTAGCATCGGGCTCCGTGCCGCGAAAGCCGGAACTATTGGCTCAACGAGACGGGTGTGGCCGTTTGAATTGCGGCCGATCAACGCCTTCAACCGCCTCAACGCCGCCACCCGGCAGATGGTCGGCGCCTGGGGGTGAGCCGGAGCGGCTCGCCGATCTGCGCCGTGGCTGGTTTCGCGGCGGCGCATCAGATCCGCAAATTGTGCGCGTTGGCGCGGACGAAATCGATGAAGGCCCGCAGCTTTGGCGGGACGAGGCGGCGGCTGGGATAATAGAGGTGGAGCGGTTCGTAGGTGGGACAGAAAGGCTCCAGCACCTTGACCAGCGCGCCTGAGGCGAGTAGCGGCGCAGCGAGGCCTTCGACGGCAAAGGCCAGGCCAAGCCCTTGCGCGGCGGCGGTAATGCAGAGCGGCAGTGTGTTCACGACCAGGCGTGCGTCGGGCGTGAACTCGACCTGGCGTCCATCGACAACAAACTCCCAGGGCGAGATGGCGCGGGTGCGGGTGAAGGCGAAGGCGATGCAGCGGTGGGCGGCGAGGTCGGCGGGCCGCTTCGGCGTGCCGTTACGCGCCAGATAGTCCGGGCTGCCCAACACCACCGTCTGCAGCGGCCCGCCCAGACGCGCGCCGATCATATCTTTCTCGAGAAGCTCGCCGATCCGCACACCGGCATCGAAGCCCTGCGCGGCGATATCGACGAAATTGTCGTCGAAGATCAGGCTAAGCCGCACGTCCGGGTAGGCGTCCATGAACGGCCCCACCAGCGGCTCGATCAGCAGCGGCGCGGCGATCCACGGCAGGCTCAGGCGCAGTGTGCCGGCAGGGCGGTCGCGGGTCTCGCGCAGTGCCGCGCCGGCCGCCCGGATCTCCTCAGCCGCTGGGCGCACGTGGTCGAAATAGTGGGCGCCGGCTTCGGTCAGGCCGACGCTGCGGGTCGTGCGGTTGAGGAGCCGCACCCCGAGACGCTCCTCGAGCCCCTTGACCGCCTCGCTGAGCGAGGCCGGGGCGACACCGAGTTCGGCGGCGGCGCGGGTAAAACTCCTGGCCTCCGCGACCTTCACGAAGGCGACGATGCCGCTGAACTGGTCGAGGCGCATTGTGAGGATATTCCAAATAGCCTTGTCGAACTATACGGGTTTTTCCAGTGAACAAAAAGCCTCATGTTGCCCCGACGAACGGGCATCGCTGTTGCGATGGCCCGAACAAGCAAGGAGACAGGACCGATGACCAGGATCGCTTCGCTCGCCGCCGGCGCTCTCCTGGTGGTGTCCGCCGCCCCCGCGAACGGCGGCCCGCAGGAAGACCGCAACATCCAGTTGATCAAGGACTATTACGCAGCCTATGCGACCGGGAACCCGGAGGCCGTTCGGCCCTTCCTCGCGCCCGACATCGTGTGGCGTATTCCCGGCCATCATCCGCTGGCCGGCGACAAGCGCGGGCCGGAGGAAGTGGTCGCCTTCTTCCGTGGCCTGGTCGACGGCAAATTCAGGGCTGAGCCGATCTTCTTCCAGGCGCAGGGCGATCTCGTCGTCGACATCCATCGCGGCTGGTCGAACGTCGGCTCAGGTCCCGAGATCGACCAGCTCTACGCCCTGATGTTTCGCATCAAGGACGGCAAGATCACCGAGGCGCAGAATTTTTTGACCGATATGTACCAGTCGGACGCCTTCTACTGGACGCACTACCCGCTGAAGCCACTGCCCGGCCGACTGGCGGACGACCGCTGAGACGGCGGCCTTTAATCCGTCGCGCCGCGCTTTTCGCTCCAGGCCAAAGGAGATTTGCGATGTTGAAAATCCTGACGCTAGCCACGGCAACCGCCGTCGCCCTCGGCTCCGGCGCCTTCGCCGCACCGCGCGTCGAGCGCGTCGCTTTCGCCGCGCACGGTGAGCAGATCGTCGGCGATCTCTATCTGCCCGAGGATCTGGGCCCGGCGAGACCTCGGCCCGCGCTGGTCGTGACCGGCGCCTGGATGACGGTGAAGGAACAGATGCCGGCCCGCTACGCCCGCGAGCTGGCCGACCGCGGCTTCGTCGCCTTGACCTTCGACTTTCGCGGTTGGGGCGAGAGCGGCGGCGGGCGGCGCCAGTATGAGGATCCCAGCGCCAAGATCGCCGACATCGAAGCGGCGGTCGCGTATCTCGCGACCCGGCCCGAGATCAGCAAGGACCGCATCGGCGGGCTCGGCATTTGCGCCAGCTCCGGCTACATGGTCAACGCCGCCGCTAAAGATACCGCGATCAAGTCGGTCGCTTTGGTCGCGCCCTGGCTGCACGATGCCGAGGTGGTCGAACAGACCTATGGCGGCAAGGACGGGGTCGCCAGGCTTGAAGCCGCGGGCGATGCGGCCGAGGCCGCGTATCGCCGCACCGGCAAACAGACTTTCCTGCCCGCCGCCAGCCTGACCGACGAGCGGGCGATCATGTTCAAAGTGCCTTACTACACCGAGCCCGATCGCGGCATGATCCCGGCCTGGCGCAACGAGGCCGACCCGGCTTTTTGGCGGGGCTGGCTGACATTCGATGCGATCCAGCCTGCTCGGCGCCTGCATCAGCCCTTGCTGATGGTGCACAGCGAGGCGGCTGCCATCCCGCAGGGCGCGCAAATTTTACGCGCGGCTGACCGGGCCGAAGCAGCAGCTGTGGCTCGACAACGTCACCCAGTTCGATTTCTACGACCGCGCTGCGCCGGTGAAGGCGGCGAGCGACGCCGTCGCCGCGCATTTCCGCGCCACGCTGGGCAGTGCAGGGGAGGCAGGACAATGAGCCCCGTCACCCGCCGGTTTGTTTTGGCCTCGGCAGTTTTTGCCGCGACGCTTGCCGCTCTGCCGGCCTTGAGCACCATGCAGTCCACGGCTGCGCTGACGAGCGAAGACAAGACCGCCATCGCCGAGGCGGGGGCGGGGATCGGCCTCTATGCCGATTTGCGCGAATGGGATCGGGTAAAATCCTACTTCGCGGATCGCGTCACGATCGACTATACCAGCCTTTTCGGTGGCGAGGCCGCGACCAGCGACCGCGACGCGCTGATTGCTCAGTGGCAAGGTCTGCTGCCCGGCTTCGACGCCACCCAGCACCTTATCACCAACATCGTTGTTGAAAGCGCGGGCAACGATGCGGTCGCGCGCAGCCATGTTCGCGCCAGCCACTGGATCGACACGCGGTTCTGGACGGTCGGCGCCAGCTATCTGCACCGGCTGGTGCGGACGCCCGAAGGCTGGCGCGTCAGCGCCATCTCGATCCATCGCTTGTACGAGGAGGGCGACCGCGCCGTGCTGGCCGCCGCTGCGGACCGGGTGGAGGCGGCGAAATGACAACGCAAGCTTGCGCCGGGAACCGATTGGCGCCGACATTGGTGGTCCTGCCACTGCCCGATCAGTTCATTTCGATGTGAACTCGTTTTAGTTCGGGAGGTTTGCCTCTCCTGAACATGCCCGGCGTCATGCCATGCATGGTCCGGAACACACGGGAAAGATGGCTCTGGTCGGCGAAACCTGCCGCAATGGCGGCCTCTGCGAGGCCGAGCCCCTGTTCGATCAAGGAGCTGGCGCGACGCAGTCTCCGGTCGCGGATATAGGCTGCAGGCGTGAGGCCAATCGCCTTCTTGAAATCCCGGATGACCTGGAACCGGGTGACGCGCGCGACGTCGGCAAAACGCTGCAGGTCGAGCTGCGAGCCAAGGTCGCTTTCGACAAGCTGCTCGTAGAGTGAGAACCTCCGTCGCGATCCCGAGCTCTCGATCTCCTCTACCCGCCCGCCCCAATCGCCATGCCGAACGATGAGACGCCTCAATGCAACGAGAAGCGACGTCTCGGCTTGCGTCGCGTCCTGTGAGATCGAGCTCTGGTGTGCTGCCATCAACGCTGCGGCGAGATCGCTGTCTTCGATATCAGGACGTGAGAAGACCGGAGCGTCAGCCCTGCCCAGTTCGTGGGCGAGGCCCGCCATCAGCGGCACCGGCGGATAAAACGTCCGGTAGGCCCAGCCTTCATCCGCACCCTGTTCCCCGTCATGCCACTCCTCGGGATTGACGACGGCAATGGTGCCTGCCGGAGCGACAATTTTGTGGCGTCCGATGCGGATGCGTTCGCAGCCAGCCGTGATCAGCGCGATCACATAGGTTGGGTGCGTGTGCAGTTCGTAGCGATGCTGCGTGAAGCGCGCCTTGAACAGGCCAAGCTCAGGGAAGCAGGGATGGCGCCAGTATTTCCTGGTCTCTGTCGCGTCCACGGCTTTTGTCCCTGCAGCGGTCAATCTGGTTCAAGACGCCTGTTGTGCGACCTACTAATCGTTATGCAGCGGATCAAACCCGCCCTTTGCCGGCGTGGAAGGAGTCATCGTGCTGCACAATGACCCGATCGCCTCTCTGACACCAGAGGTCATAGCCTGGCGCCACCATATCCATTGCAATCCCGAACTCGGATTCGACGAGAACGAAACGGCACGTTTCATTGCAGAGAAACTGCGCGCCTTCGGCTTCGATGAGGTGCATGAGGGGATCGGCGGCACCGGGGTTGTCGGCGTCCTGCGCAGCGGCACCGGCACACGCGCCATCGGTCTTCGCGCCGAGCTGGACGCGCTTCCGGTCGTCGAGAGGACCGGCTTGCCCTATGCATCCAGGAACGAGGGCGTGATGCACGCCTGCGGCCATGACGGCCACACCGCCATGCTGCTCGGCGCAGCCAGATTGCTCAGCCAATCCCGCGCCTTCGACGGCACCGTCTACTTCGTCTTCCAGCCCGCCGAAGAAAACGAAGGCGGCAGCCTGCGCATGATCGAAGACGGCCTGTTCGAGCGTTTCCCGGTCGAGGCGATCTATGCCGTCCACAACTGGCCGGGCTTGGAGCAGGGGACGATCGCCGCTCGCGCTGGAGCACAGATGGCGGCCGTCGACAATTTCGAGCTGACCTTCGAGGGTTTTGGCGCGCATGCCGCCATGCCGCAGCTCGGCGACGACCCGATCCTGGCCGCGGGCGCCTTTGTCCAGGCCGTTCAGCGCATCGTCAGCCGCTCGATCGATCCGCAAACCGCGCTGGTCGTCAGCCTCACCCAGATCCACGGCGGCAATGTTGGCAACATCGTGCCGGGCAGGGTCTGGCTGCAAGGCACCTGCCGCTTTTTCGAGCCTGGTCATTCCGATCATTGCGAGAAACTGGTCGGCGAGATCGCCCACGGCATTGCCGCAGCCCATGCGCTCAAGGCCACCCTCGACTACCACAAGGGCTATCCGCCGCTCATCAACACGGCTGACGCCACGGCCCGCGCCATCGCGGCAGCCGCCGCCACCGTCGGCAGCGAGAACGTCACGACCGAGTTCAGCCCGAGCCTCGGCTGCGAGGATTTCGCCTTCATGATCCGCGCGGCAGGCGGCTGCTACGCGTGGATCGGCGTCGGCGATGTCGGACCCGGCGAGGGCCTGCACGGCGACCGCTACGTCTTCAATGACGAGATCGTGCCGACCGTGCTGCGCTACTACGTCAATCTGGTCGAGCAGACGCTTCCCGCCTCGTGACCGTCAGAGGGAAAACTGAGGGCTCAGCGGAAAGTGCCGATCTGAATGCGATTCGTGCGCGATAAGCCGGGAAGGAGTCATGCGCGAACCAACCCGACGCATCTCACCCGACCGTGGCCGCGAGTTGCGTTACGCGAACAGGATTTTCCAGTACGGCCTGCGCGGTATCGGCCTGATTTTCATCGACCTGCGCCATCACAAAAATGACGCCTTGTTCAACGTTCGGCTCACCCGGCTGTTTGGCAACATCGGCAGATGCCTGGAGAAGCCCACCGGCAAAGCCGCCGCATGCCCCACCGACGAGAGTTAGGCCAGCCACCGCCCCGACAGGATCAATGCCGGTGGCCTCAAAAGCACCCAGGCCGATTAACAGACCAGCGGCCGCGCCAAGTGCGGCACCGCCCGGACCGCGCAGGACAGCCCTGATTTCGTCGTCGTAAGGTCCGATGACGCTGATCTGTTCTTGAGAAACTCCTGCCGCCTGAAGCGCGGCAACGGCACGCGCTGCCTGGTCGCGGGAATCGAAAAGTCTGCTGATTGTTCGCATTTTGACACTGCCCATCGCATAGTCGCCCGCCGCTCGTTTCGAAGCGGCGGGCGTCTCCTCCCCTCGCGTTCAGGTCACTGAATGATCTTGACGATCTTGCGTGTGCCGGGATCAACAAGAACGGTGCGATTGTCGACGACGACGTAACGATACTCGACGTCGGGAACTTCATGAAGCTCGACCGTCTCGGGTATCGTTGAACCAATATTGAGTTCCACCCCAGGGAGTTCCACGGATGCGAGCGGCTGCTCTTTCACATATTGCCTGATCACGGTCTCCTGTTCAGGTGCGATGATCACGTCCTGAGCGGCAACAGCGCCAACGCTGGCCAGCAGAAAAAGTCCCGCGGCTGCGGTGGAAAGATGCATTCTCATAAGTGCCTCCTTTATGTCTGTGACTTGTAAGGACTTGTAAGCCCATTTGCGCTGGACGGCATCCGCGCCTTGCTTACCCAAACTTGAGGCAGCCGCAAACGTTCCTTAGCAGGGCTTCGGTCCGATTCGGCAGGCCTTTGCGTAGGACCTAAGTCTGACGCGTCGCGCGCAAAGGGAGATGCCGCGGGCTGCGGGGCGCACCAACTGCACGCTTCAATCGCTATGAATCCGTAGGCGCTATGAACTTTAGAGCGGGATGAATTGAGTC
>NZ_FTPD01000036.1:8423-8780 GCF_900156895.1 Mesorhizobium prunaredense | reverse complement strand
TCCACGGAAATCTCTGGGACCTGCGACCACGCGGCGACCAGTTCTCGTCCAGGTTTTCACGATCCGCTCAAGGCTCAGGGCTCTGCAGGTCCCGTCCTCGACAACAGCACCAATCCTGGTGCTAAATGTCTGCTAATGGTCCGTCCCGCCAATAACCGGAAATGGCGCGACCAAGACCGGTTCTGGCAACTGGGCCAAACGGTCTGAAAGCCACGTGCGCTGTGAGTAGGACATCAATTCGTGCCAGTCGTTTTGCGGTCATTGTCCTATTCTCAACACCACTTTGCGCCCGTCGGAAAGGGTTCCCGTTCCTGTGCCAACCGGGGGTTGCCTGCTGGTCAGCGAGAACACGAATCG
>NZ_FTPD01000036.1:6196-8413 GCF_900156895.1 Mesorhizobium prunaredense | reverse complement strand
ATGTGTCATGAACGGTAGTGGTTTTCTGCCCTTTCACGGCGGTAACAGGGGTTCGATTCCCCTTCGGCGTGCCAATCTTTTCAATGGTTTACGGGAAATTTGCACTCCCAATCGAATTCTGAGTCTAAAACGAGCCCAAAATCCGGATCGCATTTTCAGGCTTCCAGTTCGGATCAGGCCATGACGGTGCCGGGGATCGGTTCGCTTCACGCGGCGGTCTACTTGGACGACGTCGCACGGCATGCCGCTGCGATCCTCCGGTACAATCACCACGGTGATCTCGACAGCGGCCTGCCGGGCTCCATCGGGGCTCCGGGCTTGGCAGCTGGCGCTCCGGCCCGCAAAATAAGAAGAACGCGAAACGTCGACGATGCAGCTTCCGCAGGACGCGACGGAAGCGGTCACCATCCATGACTTCGGGACCCTCCCCCGCCGGGCGGCTTTTCTGGCCCTCCGGTCGACACAACGCGTCTTCCTGTTCGCTGCGGCCAGAACCGCCATCCCCGCGCCCAGAAAGAGTGTTTTCAGTATCTTCATGCGACGCGGGAATGCGACGTAGACTCAGCCACCGGAGCACGGCAAGCTTCGGCTGCTCTCATCGAGCAGGGACAGTTCAATGTCGGCGACACGACGCAAACTGACGACCATCTTCTCGGCGGATGTTCAGGGCTATACGCGCCTGATGGTAGCCGACGAAGAAGGAACGCTGGCGACTCTGAAACAGTACAGGGACGCAATGGCGCGCCTAATCGAGGCTCGTGGCGGGCGTGTCGTCAACACTTGGGGCGACGGGTTGATCGCCGAATTCCCGAGCGTGGTCGAGTCCGTCCGGACGGCCATCGACGTTCAGAACGAGTTGGCCGGGCACAATGCCGTTCGCCCGGCCGAAACGCAGATGCGCTTTCGGATTGGAATCAACCTTGGCGACGTCATGGTCGAGGGAGATGACATTTATGGAGACGGCGTCAACATTGCCGCCCGCATTCAGACCGCCGCCCCGGCAGGCGGGATCGTGATCTCAAATACGGTGTACGATCAGGTCCGCAACAAAATGGCGGTCGGGTTCGAGTTCCTGGGCGACCTCGCCATCAAGAACATCGAAGAAGGTGTGCCGAGCTACGTTGTCCGGATCGGCGGTGAGAAGAGCGGGGCCGAGGCGGTGGCGCGCCGCGCCGAACCGGCCGCTGACGGGCGGTCGCGCGACGCCGACCGGTCTGGCGCTTTCCTCGGGCGCAGGATCAGCCGGAAATTCCTTCTGCTTGCCTTGATCGCGCTGGGGTTGGTGGCCATCAATGTGCTTTCGTGGAATGGGATTTTCTGGGCTGAGTGGCCGATGCTCGCCGTGGCGGTTCTGGCGGGCCTCCGCTGGGCAAGCATGACGAGCCTCATCAATCGGGGCGTCGCCATGCTGAGTGTCGTCGCATTGGGGGTCGTCGGTGTAAACCTGCTGACCTGGAACGGGATTTTCTGGGCGAAATGGCCGCTACTCGGCATCGCGCTTGCGGGAGGCATCGGCTGGATCATCCGGAAACGGGCGTCATGAGCAGGCTACATGCCTGATCGTCCAGTTCTCAGTTTCATCCCCTTGGGGCGTACCAGCAAAATCAAGCACTTAGTTAATTCGAATCCTGATGCGTCGAATATTGGTCGAATAAATGTCGGCGAAATGCTGGCGGACGCTATCGGCGGAATCCGTGCGAAATCGTTGTGAAAAAGCGCTATACTAAGATCAAAAGCGATCGGGCGAACGGGACAATCAGCCAGACGGACGATCCGATGCCCGCAAGACGAAGCGTCAGAAAAGGCGCGAAGACGAACACACGCGCATCGCCATCAGAGTGGAGCGCTGCGAGGCGAGCGTCGAAGCTGCCGTCAATTACAACGTCTACACGCCGCAATCCGCTTGGAACTCAGACGATGACGACCCACTGTATCGGTTCACTACGCGACTGGCCGTCGCCGGAATATCCACCTACCCGGAGGAACGGGCGGGCGACACCTATGAGGTCACAATCTATGGCGACAACTTGGGCTCAGGCGACATTCGTGCGACGCTCAAAGATGTGCAGGCGCGTGACGAACACGGCTCGCCTCAATATCGTTCATATCGCGGACCCGACATTGTGTAGACGCGCCGCCGTTCATCGACGGTTCAGGCTCCTTGGCGTAAACTGGATAGCCAGCAACTGCGTCTTCCTATTCAGAGGAGTCCGCGAT
>NZ_FTPD01000036.1:0-6186 GCF_900156895.1 Mesorhizobium prunaredense | reverse complement strand
TAACTGCCGCTACTACGGCTACCGTAACTACTATCCGCGCTACTATCGGCCGTACTATCCGGGCTACTATCCGGGCTACTATCCGGGCTACTATCCGGGCTACTACCCAGGCTACTACCCTGGCTACTACCCTGGCTACTACCCTGGCTCGGGAGTGAGCATTTATCTGTCGTTCTAGCTAGCTGGATGCCCCTGCTGAAATCGTCAAGCACGCCCTTACGGGGGCGAAGCTTGTGTTTGCGCAAGATCGGCGCAATCTTTGCTCTTGGGGCATGGAGCCGCGTTTCATTTGGCATAAAGTGAGGGGGAAGCACCGTGACGAAGCGGTAGCCGTCGAACTTAACCTCGTGAATCCATCCGTCGCCCTCGGGCGGTTTCTCCACCAGGGTAGGCATCAAAGGCGGTATGAATGACAACCGGTCCCCGCCGGCAGGCTTACGCATCGAAACCCCACGCAACTCGAATTTGATTCAATATTGCACGGTTGTTTCGGTTCCGTTAGCTCTCGCTAAATAAGCGCGGTGGAACAAAGCCGTTGGTGGTGCGTAGTCTGCTGTCGGCTGCAACGGCCGAGGTAGGGGATGCTCAATGCCAACTCGCAACAAGCGTCGCATGCGAAATGCGGCTTCCATCAATTTCGGCCTAATGCTGGCGCCTAGCGTCGCGTTGATGCGACTGCCGCTGATAGCGATGGATGCCAGAAGCAATCGCCCAAAAGGCACTGAAGCAGTGAACGCCGTCAATGAGAAGACCATCGCATTCGTCGAAGGGATTTTCGCAGCGCAGGGATCTGTTGTGCAGTCGGTGATGCGTTTTTGGCCAGAAGTCATTTCCGGTCGTACACCGTCGCTGTTCAATGGCGTGGCATTGGAACAGTCCATTTATGCCGCGCTCAAGCCAGCGAGCCGTCGTGTGAAGACGAACTTCGGCCGCCTGTCAAAAAAGGCTTGATTGGTTAACGTCCATACAATGGGTCCACTGCCTCGGTGCCCAAAAAAGTGTGGCCCCTTCCGGGGCCGCTCTCTTAGGCTTCATTTGATCTTTTGCTACATCTTGCTGACGGCCTCGATCGCGCTCGCCAGCGTCGCATCGTGGTTCTTTTTGCAATAGGCCGCGACCTTCGTTGCATTGGCCTCCGCCTTGTCACCGTCCACCATGGTGTTGCCGGCTTTGCCATGGACATAGCCGTTCATCCACATGGCGACGCCAACAGCCTTGGCGGCCGACATGGCCCCGACCTCCTTGCAGGTGAGCTTCGACATGTCCAGTTCCTTGGCCATTGAGTGGCCAGCCAAAACGATACTTGCAACTGCAAGTGCAATCGGAAAATGGCGTTTCATTGTCAGGGTCTCCTCCCAAAAAGCCCCCGCCTTTTGCTGCCTAGCCAAGAAACAGTAGTGCCCTGTTGGAAGTATGACATTCACGACAAATTGAAGCGCAACGGCTTTATGAACATCAAGGCTGTCAATTAGGAACAGTACCCCGCCGCTGCCTGTACATCCGAGGTCAGCGACGGGCGGCCGGATTGGCCGATCCGGCGTAACGGTTACCTGTTGCTATCTGGCAGGCCAAGGGCGTCGCCTGCGGCGGCCACACGCTCCTTGTTGCGGGCGAACTCGTCCCTGACGATGTCCGGTACGATCAGTTCGAGTCCGGGGTGGCGGGCGCTTTCGCTCATCGCTCGTATGACCGGCTGCTGCCGCCAGTCCTTAGCAAGGTCTAGCCATACCGAGGTGTCCACAAGAAGCCACAGCGTCATAGGAATCTCTCCCCCTGCCACGCAACCTAGACGCGGTCGCCCGGGGAAGAAAGAATGCATTTGAAGGAACCCGGCAATCACGCGCCTGATAGGGGCCCCACAATCGATCCCCACACCCGCGACCGACAAACCCCGGCGGGGCGGTGCCGGCGGCCGGCCGTCCCGGCGGCGATCTCGCACGCCGGCGTTCTAGGGTCAAACTCTACCAGCTGGTCGCCGCCAACGGCCGAAATGGATGGGAAGTTGCCATTCGGCTCAACAGCCAGAACGAGCACGTTGCGCCAACTGCCGACGTTTGCGTGGGGCGCGGCGAGCGTCGCGATCCGGACCCTTTACGGCCATTCCACACGGGGACGCGCACCGAAGGGGATGAGGCCCGTCGGTCTTCATGCATCCCGAATTGGCTCTGGCACACATCGCGAGTGTTGTTCGACGACAAGACCATTTGAAGACGACACGGGCCCCCACGCGTCCGAGGTGCACAACATCGGGCTATAGGATATTTTGTTTGTGATCCCAGCTTGCAGGTTTTGATCTGGAGTCGCTGGCCGCGAACCTCGGCGTACGCTCCGACAAGATGTCTGCGAGGCACTCGATCCGCGGCAACGGGTGGGGTTCGCCAGGACATCCTCGAAGGCGCGCCGTCGCTGCGGACGTTCAAGCGAAGGGCGAGACTCCGAACAGCCAGCCGTGCAGCCAGAGCCCGAACAATGCGAAAGCCACCAAGCCGATGCCCACAGCAATCAGGTCGCTACGCGGTCGCACGACCGCGGGTGCCGGATCGCCGCGTGGAATGACGGCAATGAGATCGACAATCGCGTAAACCAGAAATGCTCCGAAGACTAGGAGCGAGGCAAGGTCGCCATTGGCCAGGAGGTGGCCGATGGCCCAAAGGATGATGCCCACCAGCATCGGGTGCTTCAGCCGATGCTTGATTGAACCCGTGGGCAAGTAAGCGGCTGCCAGAAAGACGAATGCGGCGAGCACCAACACCGACGCGACATGGCGGCCCCAAGAGGGCGGTTCGTAGATCTCAGGCGCATTGGGCCGATAAAGACTCCAGCCCCAGACGATCAGCACGAAGCCGATGATCGATAGGAGCGAATAAAGTCCCTTCCAGCGCCGCTCGTTTGTGGCGATTTGCGCATCACGAAAGCCGGCGGCGGCGATCCGAACAGAATGGATTCCGAAGAAGATCACGAGGCCGAAAACCAATACTAGCATAACACCTCCGAGGTTCGGCGCGTCGGCGGGAAGGAAGGCTTGCTTACGCTCTCGCTCGAGTTGCTGGCTGCATATGCGCAAAACGGATCCTGCGAACGAGATGATCAGAGTAATATATCAGGGACCCGCAATCTTGGAATGGGTTGTTGAGCGAAGGTCCGAATATGAAGCCGGACGAGACGCTCGCGTCTGCGTCGAAATAGTCCCGACATTTGCAGAAATCGGAGATTTCGATGGAATCGTCCGGCTGAAAGCGATCAGTCAGTCGGCCATTTCATGATCGAGCGGCGAGCCAAATTCCATTAGGCGCGCTGAAGCTCCGGAACGCTGACTATAGCACGACTAGCGATCTCGTGGAGCTTGATGCCTCGCGCGTTCAGGGCCCTGACCAGAGCGCGCAGATAGACACATCGCATTGACCGGATCATCGGCCGCACCCATAGCAAAGAAAAGAGTGGCGGTAGGCAGGTAACAAAGGCGCGAATTGCCAGATGTCCATGATCGGTCACAGGACCTTCACCCGCCTGGCAGACGGACGGTACGGTCGTGACAGGGTCGATCAGAACCTGCGGCGTAGTATGCTCCTGTGCTGTGAGGGGTTGGCTATGTGGGAGACAATTCTGTCAACAAACTGTCTCTCAGCGTTGCTATCGGAGTTTCATCCGGCCGAGTATTCAGGCATCTTAGCGCCGACGGGTGGGGGTGTCCATGAAAGGAACAGCCATGTCTAACCTCGTTGTGATCGTCTACCCCAATGAAGAAAAGGCGGAAGAGGTGCGCAAGCGCCTGTTCGAGCTGCAAGTTGAACATCTCATCAAGATTGGCGACGCGGTCATCGCAACAAAGACCGAGTCGGGCAGCGTGAAATTGAACCAGATGATGAACCTGACAGCTGCCGGCGCAGCGGCGGGCAGCATGTGGGGCTTGCTGATCGGACTGGTGTTCCTTAACCCGCTGATTGGCGTTGCTGCGGGCGCGGCGTCGGGCGCGCTTAGCGGTGCGCTCACCGACGTCGGCATCAACGACCCGTTCATGAAGAAGCTCGCGGAAACCATAGAACCTGGAAGCGCGGCCCTGTTCGTGCTCGTGAAGGAAATAACGACTGACAAGGTGCTGGCAGCGATCAAGGGGTATGGCGGGGTCGTCCTCAAGACATCGTTCGACGAAACGAAGGAACAGGCGCTGCGGGAAGCGCTAAAGAGCGCCGCCGCGTCTTAGTTTTCGTGCTTGATAGGTCACAACGATAGGTGGGCGGCGGATCGACGACAAGCTGGCTGCCATGACCGCTAGCGTGGCAGCCGACGGCTGATGTCGGATCGAGATGCCGGCCTGCTGCGGTAGCGGCTGGGCCGCAGGCCGGATCGTTGGCAGCAGGGCGTCTGACACTGTGCGGCGGGCCGGGCAACTGGGACGATCAGGGCGGCAAGCCGATGGCAGCTGGAATATGGCGACCTGAACTTGGGGCTTGCGTTTCGAATAGCGACCCGTTCCGCGGAAAGAGCGCGTCATACGGCGCTCGCAACTGAAAGACCGCAAAAGGGATGATGGAATGTTGCCATTCGGGCTCTTCCGCCAGAACGAGCAAGTAGCGCCAGGTCCAGTCATTCCGGCGAACGAGGTCGAATGCCCGCTCATGGCCTGATAGGAGACTCCTCTGTAGAGACCGCTGAGCGAAGCGCACAATCTACACAGGGCGGCAAGCGACACAGCGACGCATTCCCGACGGGATTTGTAATCAAGGGTTTCACTTTGCGGCCGGGCCGGTTCGTGGATCCAGCCGCAGCGATTCCGGCGTCGCAGCCCGCTCGGCCGGCAGTGTCCTGAACGCCTCCTTGCCAGCCTGCGATACCGGAGCGCGGCTGAGAATGCGGACCAGCGCGCATACGGCGAGCAGAGTGTGGGCGAGAGCCGTAGCGAGGAACAAGCTTTCGGGTCGCATCGCGGCCATCAGCATGGCCGCCAGCACCGGCCCGACCATCGTGCCGAACCCATACAACAGTAGCAGACCGCTCGATACCTTGACGAACTCGTCTGGACGGGCGTGGTCGTTGGCATGTGCCACTGCGACCGAATAGAGGGTGTAGGAGAGGGCACCGTAGGCTGCGGTGGTAACTATGACCAATGCGGCCGACCGCGGCTGGAGGACGAATACGAGAAGCGCGAAGGCGGCCGCTCCGGCCGCCGCACCGGCCAGCACATGGCGGCGGTCGGTGATATCGGACAGTCGGCCCACCGGAAACTGGAGAGCGGCACCAGCGAGGACAACCGCGCTTGCCATCACTGCAATGCCCGTGTTGCTGATTCCGATGCGGGCGCCATAGACGGCTCCGAGCGTTCCCCAGGCGCCGTTGGCAACGCCGGTCAGGAAACAGCCGATCAGGGCTAGCGGTGAAGTGCCATAGAGACTTTTCAGATCAAGGGCGACATCCTCTAGCGGTTTTGGCGTCGCTGCCGACGACACTGCCGTCGGGATTAAGGCGAGGCAGAAGAAGATACCGGCGACCATGAACAGACCCGCGTTCCTCACGTCTCCCAAGACGACGATCATCTGGCCGGCCACGAGCGAGGCATATGAGACAATCATGTAGAGGCCGAAGACGGTGCCCCGGTTCTCATTGGTCGCCTTCTCGTTCAGCCAGCTCTCGATGATCATGTAGGCCCCGGCCATGGCGAACCCTGTGAAGGCGCGAAGAACAATCCATACATACTGGTCAACCATCAAGCCCGTGAGCAGCGCGATGATTGCACCAGAAGCCGCAAAGGTGCCGAATGCGCGGACGTGCCCGATCTGGCGGACAAGCCGAGGTGCCAAGATGCAGCCGGCGACGAAGCCGCCCGCCCAAGCGGTTCCTAGTAGCCCAAGGGATGCAGTCGAGAAGCCTTCCGCCTGCCCGCGTAGCGGCAAGAGCAGTGCGTGCAACCCTGTTGCTGCAAGCAGGAAGCCCGTGCCGCGAAGAAGCGACAGGATGGGGCGGTAGCCGAGGGGTAAGAGGTAACCTAGCATCTTCCGATAGGGCACAACAGCTTTGGCACCCACACTAAACTGGCCGCCGGTCGCCTGATGTCAACGCATGAGGCATACATTAGTCCGCTTTCCCCTTGAGCGGTCACTGCCGCCTCGCGATAAGAAGGTCCACTTGGGGTCGTGGGCGTGAGTTCGGCTGAGCGGAAGCGAACTTCCGCTAGAGCGGGATGAATTTAGG
>NZ_FTPD01000009.1:97695-135062 GCF_900156895.1 Mesorhizobium prunaredense | reverse complement strand
CCCCTCCCCCTTGTGGGGAGGGGCCAGGGGTGGGGGTACTGCGGTCGGTGCTCTTGGCGCCCGCCTCGCCGCCCGGCGCCGCAGCTGCCTTCACATTGCCCTCGCCGGCTACTTTCAAGCGTACAATGGGCGAGCCGATCGCCACCGTGTCGCCGATCTCCGCACCCAGCCAGACGATCTCGCCGTCGACTGGCGAAGGAATCTCGACCGTCGCCTTGTCGGTCATGACTGCGGCCAGCACCGCGTCCTCGCGCACGAGGTCGCCGACCTTGACCTGCCACTCGACCAGCTCGGCCTCGGCGACGCCTTCGCCGACATCGGGCAGCTTGATCACATATTCGCCCATCGTTAGGCCCCCCTTACCAAAGCGTTTGCGCTGCCCCTCACCCTTACCCATTCCGGGGCGAGCCGCTTGTCTCGCCCGTCCTTCGGACCCCCGTGAAAAACGGGGAGAGGGGGATCGCTGGCGTGGCGGCCCGTCCCTTCTCCCCGTTCTTCACGCGGAGAAGGTGCCGGCAGGCGGATGAGGGGCGGCGCCACCATTGGCAATTGGTCCGAGGCTCTGCCTGCCATCGTCAGGCCTCCATCGTTTCGACGAGCGCGCGGCCGAGCCTGGCCGGACCGGGAAAATAGTCCCACTCCTGTGCATGCGGATAGGGCGTGTCCCAGCCGGCGACCCGCACTACGGGCGCTTCCAGATGGTAGAAGCAGTTTTCCTGCACCAGCGCCGACAGCTCGGCGCCGAAGCCGGATGTCAGCGTCGCCTCGTGCACAATCACGCAGCGGCCTGTCCTGTTGACCGAGTCGACGATCGTCTCGAGATCGAGTGGCAGCAGCGTCCTCAGATCGATGATCTCGGCGTCGATGCCGGTCTCCTCAGCCGCCGCCTGCGCGACATAGACCATCGTGCCGTAGGCCAGCACGGTGACCGCGGCGCCCGGCCGACGGATCACCGCCTTGCCGAGCGGGACCGTATAATGCCCGTCGGCGACCTCGCCGAGCTCATGCTTCGACCACGGCGTCACCGGGCGCTCGTGATGGCCATCGAACGGGCCGTTGTAGAGCCGCTTCGGCTCCAGGAAGATCACCGGATCGGGATCCTCTATCGCCGCGATCAGAAGACCCTTGGCGTCATGCGGATTGGACGGCACGACGACCTTCAGGCCGGAGACATGGGTGAACAGCGCCTCCGGGCTCTGGCTGTGGGTCTGGCCGCCAAAAATGCCGCCGCCGGTCGGCATCCTGACCACGATCGGGCAGGTGAAATCGCCGTTCGAGCGGTAGCGCAGCCGCGCCGCCTCCGAGACGATCTGGTCATAGGCCGGATAAACATAGTCGGCAAACTGCACCTCGACGCAAGGTTTCAGGCCGTAGGCGGCCATGCCGATGGCCGAGCCGACGATGCCCGCTTCGCTGATCGGCGTGTCGAAGCAGCGGCTCTTGCCGTATTTCGCCTGCAGGCCTTGCGTGCAGCGAAACACGCCGCCGAAAAAACCGACATCCTCGCCGAACACGATGACGCGTTCGTCTCGGCCCATCGACACGTCCATGGCGTCGCGGATCGCCTCGATCATGGTCCGTCTTGGCATGGTCAGACCCCCGCCTGCTGGCGCTGGCGTCTGAGATGCGGCGGCATCTGCGCGTAGACGCCCTCGAACATGTCGCGCGTCGAAGGCTTGCCGCCGGCATGCAGCGTGCCGTGGCGCTCGGCCTCCCTTTGCGACGCGATCACCGTTTCGAGGATTTCCGCTTCGGCCTGGGTGTGACGCTCGTCCGACCAGACACCGCGCTGGATGAGATGGTTCTTCAACCTTACTATCGGGTCGCCGAGCGGCCAGGCGTCGGATTCGGCCTTCGGCCGGTAGGCCGACGGATCGTCGGAACTCGAATGCGCGCCGACCCGATAGGTGACATATTCGACCAGCGTCGGCCCGAGGTTTTTCCGCGCCCGCTCGGCGGCCCATTTGGCCACCGCATGGACGGCCAGATAATCGTTACCGTCGACCCGCAACGATGGAATGCCGAAGCCGAGGCCGCGGGCGGCAAATGTGCCGGAGCCGCCGCGGGCGATGCCCTGAAAGGTCGAGATCGCCCACTGGTTGTTGACGACGTTGAGCACGACCGGCGCCTTGTAGGTCGAGGCGAAGACCAGCGCCGAATGGAAGTCGGACTCGGCGGTCGAACCATCGCCGATCCAGGCGGCGGCGATCTTCGAATCATTGCTGATCGCCGAAGCCATCGCCCAGCCGACCGCCTGGATATATTGCGTCGCCAGATTGCCGGAGATCGAGAAAAAACCGTGCTCCTTCGACGAATACATGATCGGCAGCTGCCGGCCCTTCAGCGGATCGGCCTCGTTCGAATAGATCTGGTTCATCATCGTGACCATCGGGTAGCCGTCGGCGATGAGCAGGCCTGCCTGCCGATAGGTCGGAAAGTTCATGTCGCCCGGCGCCAGCGCCCTGCGGAAGGCGCAGCTCACCGCCTCTTCGCCGAGGTGCTGCATGTAAAAGGAGGTCTTGCCCTGGCGCTGCGCCATCTGCATGCGCGCGTCGAAGCTGCGCAGTGTCATCATATGGCGCAGGCCTTCCAGCAGTTCGTCGTCGGAAAGCAGGCCGGCCCACGGCCCGACCGGTTCGCCGCCGCGGTTGAGCACGCGGATGATCGAAAACGCCAGATCACGGATATCACGCGGATCGACATCGATCTCGGGACGCGGCACCGAGCCGGCCTTGGGAATGGTCACATCAGAAAAATCCGGCGTCCCGCCCGGCCGCACCTCGGGCTCCGGCACATGGAAGCGCAACATTCCCGCATCGGCCATGACCTTCGTCCTCCCATGTTGCCCGGCCAGGATACTTGCACACCGGCAGGCCAGTGCCAATTCGTCGGGCAAGGCTTCCGGCCAACCACCGCGCCGCCAGCAGCACTTGTCAGGATGAAGATATGTCAGCGAAATTTCTTGTCGATCTTCCGGCTCTGCGCGCAATTTGGCGCATGATTGCACCGGGTTTCCCGCCAGATTGGACAATGATTAGGGATTGAGGCCTCGCGCGGCGGCGGAGCTGCCAATCTCCCCCCTTGTGGGGGAGATCACGCTTCCCATCGTTTGTCCGCAGCGATTGCCCACCTATCGTTTCACCCCGCGCCCGCATCATGCTAACCCATAGCCCATGGCACAGAAGAAAGGTTACGAGGTCGATTCGTGGTTGGCGCGGCCGGATCCGCGTGTCTCGATCGTCCTGCTCTACGGGCCCGACCGCGGGCTGGTCGCCGAGCGCGCCCGCGCCTTTGCCGGCAAGACCGGCCTGCCGCTCGACGATCCGTTCTCGGTGGTCAGGCTGGACGGTTCGGAAGTCGATCGCGACGAGGGCCGCCTGCTCGACGAAGCCCGCACCGTGCCGATGTTTTCGGACCGGCGCCTGCTCTGGGTGCGCAATGCGTCCGGCCAGAAGGCGCTTGCCGACGACGTCAAGGCGCTGACCGCGGAGCCCGCGCGCGACGCTATCATCCTCATTGAGGCCGGCGACCTGAAGAAGGGCGTCGGGCTGCGCGCCATCGTCGAGGCGGCGGACATTGCCATGGCGCTGCCGTGCTATGCCGACGAGGCGCGGGACATCGACACGGTCATCGACGACGAATTGCGCAAGGCCGGCATGTCGATGACGCTGGAAGCCCGCCAGGCGCTGCGCCGCAACCTCGGTGGTGACCGGCTGGCCTCGCGCGGCGAGATCGAAAAGCTGGTGCTTTATGCCCACGGCCAGAGCGAAATCGGCCTCGACGACGTCAAGGCGACGTCTGGCGACGTCTCCGGCCTGTCCTTCGACGACGCCGTCGATGCCTTGCTCGAAGGCAAGGTCGGTGACTTCGACATCGCCTTCACCCGTCACTGCCAGTCAGGCGGTCAGGCTTTTCTGGTGCTGTCGTCGGCGATGCGGCAGCTGCAGGCGATCCAGGCGATGCGCGGCCTGATGGACACCGGCGGCCGCAACGCCGCTTCGGTCGTCGCCGCGGCGCGGCCGCCGGTTTTTTTCGCGCGGCGCAAGCTGGTGGAAAAAGCCCTCGAACGCTGGAGCAGCGAGGCGCTCGGCCGCGCCTTGACCAGGCTGCAGACGGCGGTGCTGCAGACCCGGCGGCGGCCGGACCTGGCGGTCGCGCTGGCCCGACAGGCGCTGCTCGGCATCGCCGTGGAGAGCGCCCGGCTGGCGCAGCGGTAGGAGAGCGTGATCTCCCCCCCTGTGGGGGAGATGTCCGGCAGGACAGAGGGGGGCGCTGTCCCGCCGGCCTATCCAGAGATTCGTTGCCGGACTCTCAGGTCGTGCTCAGCTCCTGCTCAGCTAGAACCGCAGAAGTTGGAGTTCCTTCGCGCCCCCCTCTGCCCTACCGCATCTCCCCCACTTGGGGGGAGATTGGCTCTCTTGCAACGTTGGTGATTGGCGAAACCGTTGATGACAGCCGTCTCTCCCCGTCGCTATACGGGGGAGACGATGCCGGCAGGCAGGTGAGGGGCCGCGCAAACGCTGGAGCAGGCAGGCTGAAAGGTCGCCTAAAACAAGCAGGACCCTGAGGCCGTTTGTCGGCTAATTACTGCTCTTGCTTCAGCCGCCGGCAAAGCTCGTCGAGCTGCTCCAGCGTCCGATAGGCGACGCTAATCACGCCGCCGCGCTCGTTGTGCTCGATCGTGACGAACATGCCGAGCGTGTCGGTCATGAACTTTTCCAGCGCCCGCGTATCAGCATCCTTTTGCACCGGTGCTGCAGGCTGTCGCTTCACCGTCGGCGCACCCGCCGGCATCTGCGCCAGCGCTTCGGCCTGGCGCACCGAAAGCCCGTCCTCGACGATGCGCTTGGCCAGACCCGCCGGATCCTGCGCCGTCACCAATGTGCGGGCATGGCCGGCCGACAGCGCGCCGTCGACCAGCATGTCACGGATCACCTCCGGCAGCTTCAACAGCCGCAGCGTGTTGGCGACATGGCTGCGGCTCTTGCCGATCACCTGGCCGAGATCGGCCTGCGTGTAGCCGTGATCGTCGATCAGCTGCTGGTAGCCCATCGCCTCCTCGACCGGATTGAGGTCGGTGCGCTGGACGTTCTCGATGATCGCCAGCTCGAGCGCGGTGCGATCGTTGACATCGCGCACGATGATCGGGATCTCGCTCAGTCCGGCGCGCTGCGCCGCGCGCCAGCGCCGCTCGCCAGCGATGATCTCGTAGCGGCCAGCCTGCGTCGGCGATGGCCGCGCCACCACCGGCTGCACCACGCCATGCTCGCGGATCGACTGGGCAAGATCGGTCAGGTCGGCGTCGCCGAAATGCCGGCGCGGATTCTTTGGGTTAGGGCTCAGGAACTCGATCGGTATCTTGCCGTCGGCATTCATACCCTGCTTTTCCACAGCTGCCGGACGATCGATTTCGCCGATCAGCGCCGCCAGTCCCCGCCCCAGTCTTTTTCTCGAATGGTCTTCGCTCATCGTTTGTCCAGATCGTTTCGGTATCAATTCGGCTTCTAAGCGGCGCGCAGCTTGCGCTCGCGGCGGATCACCTCGGAGGCAAGCTGCAGATAGGCCTGGCTGCCGGAGCATTTGAGGTCGTAGAGGATCGCCGGCTTGCCGTAGGACGGCGCCTCGGAGACGCGCACATTGCGCGGGATGACGGTTTCATAGACCTTGTCGCCCATATGCGCCCGCACATCCTGCACCACCTGGTTGGCGAGGTTGTTGCGCCCGTCGAACATGGTCAGCACGATGCCCTGAATGGTCAGATCGGGATTGATCGAGCGGCGGACCTGCTCGACCGTTTCCAGCAGCTGGCTCAAGCCTTCGAGCGCGAAGAACTCGCATTGCAGCGGCACCAGCACCGAATCGGCCGCCGCCATCGAGTTCAGCGTCAGAAGATTGAGCGAAGGCGGGCAATCGATCAGCACATAGCCGAAAATCGCCGAGCGCTCGGCCGAGGCGCGCAAGGCGTTGCGCAGCCGCAGCACCCGGTCCGGCGCCGAGGCGATCTCCATCTCGATGCCGAGCAGGTCGAGCGTCGACGGCACGATCGACAGGCCCGGCACCGCCGTCGGGATCGCCGCCGCCTCCAGGTCGAGCTCGCCGGTCAGCACGTCATAGGAGGAAACGGTGCGGTCGCGCCGGTCGATGCCGAGACCGGTGCTGGCATTGCCTTGCGGGTCGAGATCGACGATCAGCACCCGCTCGCCGATCGCCGCCAGTGCCGTGGCCAGGTTGATGGCCGTCGTCGTCTTGCCGACGCCGCCCTTCTGGTTGGCTACGGTGATGATTCGGGGGCCATTCTTCATCATGGGTCTATGCCAGAAATTCATGCCGAGGTCGCCGATCTAAGTCAGTTGGCGCAAATCAGACAGTTCGAGGATGACGCCATGAGCGTCAGTCGCGCTGGCATGTTCTACCAGATCGAACGACCATCGTTGAGCGCTTTCTGCCAGCTCGGCGCGGTAATCCCGGCCTTTGTGGAACAGGCCACAGGCGCCCGTCGTCAGCCATGGCGCCGACAGTTCGAGCAACACCGGAAGCCCCGCCAGCGCTCTGGCCGTGACGATTTGAGGTGTTGAAACAACTGGATAGGCGTCGTCGATGCGCCGCGCGACGACCCTGGCGGGCAGGTTGAACTGGCCGACGACCGCTTGCAGGAACGATGCTTTCTTCCGGTTGCTTTCAACCAGATCGATGCTGGCGCCGTCGCGCTCGGCAAGCAGGAACGCCAGCACCAGGCCGGGAAAACCGCCACCTGAGCCGAGATCGAGCCAGCGCTTCGCGTCTGGTTTGATTCGCGCCAGCTGCGCGCTGTCGAGGATGTGGCGGCGCCAGACATCGTCCTGCGTCGACTGCGCCGCCAGGTTTATCCGGCGGTTCCATTTCTGAAAGACCGTCACGAACTCGACCAGGCGTTCGAATGTTTCACGTGAAACTGGACCGGCAGCCGCTTGCAGGCTCGCCCATGAGGCAGCGCTCACGCAACATTCCTTCGCGCGGCAGCCTCGGCGTTGCGGACATGCGCGACGATGATCGCCAGCGCCGCCGGCGTCATGCCTTCCATACGCTGGGCGTCGGCGATCGAGCGCGGCTGGCGCGCCAGCATCTTTTGCTTCAACTCGTTGGACAGCCCCGGCACGGAAGCAAAGTCGAGCGAAGCCGGGATCAATCGGCTCTCCTCATGCCTGATCTGCGTGACGTCAGCTTGCTGTCGATCAAGATAGACCGAATATTTCGCTTCCGTTTCAAGGCGTTCAGCCGTTTTGCTGTCAACTGCTGCAAACTGCGGGGCGATTCGGGCCAGCCAGGCGACGTCGACGCCGGGATAGGCCAGCAACTCATAGGCCGAGCGGCGCACCCCGTCCCGGTTGATCTCCAGCCCATGACGCGCCGCTTGGTTGGGGGTCATGGTCGTGCCAAGCGCAAGGTCCCGCGCCTTTTCAAGGTTCTGCACGACATCGCTAAACCGTTGCATCCGCTCCTCCGAGGCAATCCCGAGCTTCACCGCCAGCGGCGTCAGCCGCTCATCGGCATTGTCGGCCCGCAGCGACAGCCGGAACTCGGCCCGCGAAGTGAACATACGATAAGGTTCGGCGATGCCACGGCTGGTCAGGTCGTCGACCATCACCCCGATATAGGCCTCGGTGCGACTGAGCACGATCTGATCGCTTGCTGACGTTTTGCGCGCGGCGTTGAGTCCGGCCAACAACCCTTGCGCCCCGGCCTCCTCGTAACCGGTGGTGCCGTTGATCTGCCCTGCCAGAAAAAGACCGGCGATCCGCTTGGTTTCGAGCGTCGGCTTGAGCTCGAGCGGATCGACATGGTCGTACTCGATGGCATAGCCGGGCTGCAGCATGGTGGCGCGTTCAAGGCCCGGAATGGTTTTTAGAATGTCGAGCTGCACGTCCTGCGGCAGCGAGGTCGAAATGCCATTCGGGTAGACGGTATCGTCGTCCAGCCCTTCCGGCTCCAGAAAAATCTGGTGGCCTTCGCGGTCGCCGAACTTGACGATCTTGTCCTCGATCGACGGGCAGTAACGCGGTCCCACCCCTTCGATCGAGCCGGAATACATCGCCGACCGGCCCAGATTGGCGCGGATCAGCTCGTGCGTCGCTCCAGTTGTGCGCGTGATGCCGCAATGGATCTGCGGATTGTCGATGCGGTCGGTCATCAGCGAGAACGGCACCGGATTGTCATCCGCCGCCTGGCTCTCCAGCGAGGCCCAATCGATCGTTCGTCCGTCCAGCCGCGGCGGCGTGCCGGTCTTCAGCCGTCCGAGCTTGAAGCCGGCACGGCTCATCGTCGCCGACAGGCCAAGACTGGCCTGCTCGTTCATGCGGCCGGCAACGATTTTCTTCTCGCCGATATGGATCAGCCCGCGCAGGAAAGTACCGGTGGTCAGCACCACGGCGCCGCAGGCAAGCCGGCGGCCATCCGCCAGCAGCACCGCCGCCAGGCGCCCATTGGCGATTTCGAAATCCAGGACCTCGCCTTCGACCACGTCGAGACCCGCCTGTTCGCGAATCGCCGCTTGCATGGCGAGCCGATAGAGTTTTCTGTCGGCTTGCGTGCGCGGCCCGCGAACTGCCGGGCCCTTGCGGCGGTTGAGCAGGCGGAACTGGATGCCGGCCGCATCGGCGACGCGCCCCATCAGCCCGTCCATGGCGTCGATCTCGCGAACCAGATGGCCCTTGCCGAGCCCGCCGATCGCCGGATTGCACGACATGACGCCGATCGTCTCGAAGCGCAACGTCACCAAAGCGGTCTTCGCACCAGCGCGCGCGGCAGCACTGGCCGCCTCGCAACCAGCATGGCCGCCTCCCACCACAACCACATCATAGTGATCGGTCATTTCAGTGTTCCAGGTTCAGGTTGACCGACACATGTGCCGGGAGGCGCGCGCTGTCAAGAACACCTGGCGTTTGGTGGGCAACTTCGGAGCGCCGCACATCGCTCCGGAACCTAGAATGAGGCGATTGCCCCAGCGAATCGTTTCACGTGAAACAGTGCCTTCGAGCTGATCGCGTAGCGTTTCACGTGAATCATCCGAAGCCCCAACCTCCCGATGTTTCACGTGAGTCACTTCCCGATACAGAACTGCGAGAAAATAACGTCGAGCATGTCCTCGACATCGACCGCCCCAACGATGCGGCCAAGCCGATCCGCCGCCAGCCGCAATTCCTCGGCCCGCAGCTCCTGCCCGCGCTCCTCCCCCGTCATCGCTGCACGCAGGAAACCGATCGTCTCGTTGAGCAGTTCGACGTGCCGCAGCCGCGACGGCAGGATATCACCGGCCTGGCCGACCTGCGCTGCGGCGCGACGGCCGATCTCGGCCAGCAATTCCGCCAGCCCGGTGCCGTTCCTGGTTGAGATTGCCAAGTCATAGCGCAACGTAAGCGCCGGCGATTTATCCTGCAACAGATCGGCCTTCGTCCCAACCCGCAACGCCGGAACATCGGGTGGTATTGCGCCGATCGGGACCGGCTCTGCCAGATCCTCCAGCACGAGCAGCAGATCGGCAGTGCCGGCCTTGCTCCTCGCCCTTTCGATGCCGATCGCCTCGATCCTGCCAGGCGTCTCGCGCAGGCCGGCGGTATCGGTCACTCTTATGCGCATCTCCTCCAGGTCAAGCACCACCTCGAGCAGATCGCGGGTGGTGCCGGGCTCCTCAGTGACGATCGCCGCCTCGCGCCGGGCCAGAGCGTTGAACAGGCTCGATTTGCCAGCATTCGGCGCACCAAGAATGACGACCTCGAAGCCGTCACGGATGATTTCGGCCGCGCGGAACCCTTGGACATGACGCTCGATCTCGCCGATCATCGCGCCGACGTCCGACCAGACCGTCTCTGCAACGGAACCGGGCACATCGTCTTCGTCGGCAAAATCGATTTCTGCCTCGATCATCGCCCGCGCATGAATCAGCCGACGGCGCCAGCCCAGGTAGAGCTCGCTCTGCACGCCTTCGGCATTCTGCACGGCAAAGCGCCGCTGCGCCTCGGTCTCGGCATTGACGAGATCGGCCAGCGCCTCGGTCTCGACCAGATCGACTTTGCCGTTGAGAAAGGCGCGGCGGGTGAACTCGCCCGGCTCGGCATGCCTGACGCCGTCGAAGCCGGCGATCACCTCCAGCATCTTCGCCACCACGGCCCGCCCGCCATGGACGTGGAACTCGGCGATATCCTCGCCGGTAAAGCTGTTTGGGCCGGCAAAGAAAACCACCAGCCCGCTGTCGAGCACCGATCCGTCCGGCGCCCTGAACTTGCGATAGGCGGCAACACGGTTCTGAACCATGGGACCGGCAATCGTTTCAACGACGAATCGACTTTGCGGGCCGGAAATGCGGAGCACGGCTACACCGGCGGGCAGGCGGCCGCTCGACAGGGCAACAATGGAATTACCTGAAATCATTTGCCGACCCAGCACAACCGCCCTAGCTTCGCTTGTTCATCGACAGATTGCCGAGTTATCGAAAGTGACGTTGCCCGCGAAAAATCTGCTTGCCGAAGAGGCCAGCCCCTATCTGCAGCAGCACAGCGGCAACCCGGTGCATTGGCGGGCGTGGTCGCCGGCGTCTCTCGCCGAAGCCAAGGCGCTCGAGCGGCCGATCCTGCTCTCGGTCGGCTACGCCGCCTGCCACTGGTGCCATGTCATGGCGCACGAAAGTTTTGAGAACGACGACGTCGCCGCCGTCATGAACCGTATGTTCGTCAATATCAAGGTCGATCGCGAGGAGCGGCCGGACATCGACCAGATCTATATGGCCGCACTGTCGGCGATGGGCGAGCAGGGCGGTTGGCCGCTGACAATGTTTTTGACACCGGACGGCAAGCCTTTCTGGGGCGGCACCTATTTTCCGCGCGAAGCCCGTTACGGTCGCGCGGGCTTCGTCCAGGTGCTGGAGGCTGTCGACAAGGCGTGGCGCGAGAAGAAAGAAAGCGTTAACCAAAGCGCCGACGGCCTGACCACGCATGTCGAGGCGCGGTTGGCGGGCAGCCATGCCAAGGCGGTGCTCGACCGCGACACGCTCGCGACGCTCGCCAACAGCATCGACGACATGATCGACAGGGATCTGGGCGGCCTGCGCGGCGCGCCCAAATTCCCCAATGCGCCGTTCATGCAGACGCTGTGGCTGTCCTGGCTGCGCGACGGCGCCACAGCCCATCGAGACGCTGTCCTGCTCAGCCTCGAAAAGATGCTGGCGGGCGGCATCTATGACCATGTCAGTGGCGGGCTGAGCCGCTATTCGACCGATGCCGAGTGGCTGGTGCCGCATTTCGAAAAGATGCTCTACGACAACGCGCAGCTCATCCGGCTGTGCAACTGGGCTTTTGCGGCGACCGGCAATGAATTGTTCCGGATACGAATCGAAGAGACGACCGACTGGCTGTTGCGCGAGATGCGCGTCGATGGCGGTGCTTTCGCCGCCAGCCTCGACGCCGACAGCGAGGGGGAGGAGGGGCTGTTCTACACCTGGAGCAGGGATGAGATCGAAACCGCTCTCGGCGACGAATCAGCCTTGTTTTTCCAATACTTCACGCTTTCCGGCCCGCATGGCTGGGAGGGCAAGCCTATCATCCACCAGACTGAGGCCCAGCAAACCCAAAGCGTCGCCAATCGCGACCGGCTCATTCCGCTCAGAGAAAAACTGCTGGCAGCCAGGGAGCAGCGCGTCAGGCCCGGGCGTGACGGCAAAATCCTGACCGACTGGAACGGCCTGGTGATCGCGGCTCTCACTGAGGCCGGGCGCGCCGTGAAACGGATCGACTGGATCGAGGCTGCGGAACAGGCGTTTGCTGCCATTGCCGGTGCTGGCCGAGACGACCGCCTGCCGCATTCGATGCTTGGCGCAAGGAAGCTGTTTCCGGCGCTGTCGAGCGACTACGCCGCCATGGCCAACGCCGCGATCTCCTTGTTCGAGGCCACCGGCACGTCGAGTTATGCCGAGCAGGCCGGCCAATTCATCGCGCAGCTCGATCAGTGGCATAGCGATGAGAACAACACCGGCTACTATCTGACCGCGTCGGACAGCAGCGACGTGCCGATCCGCATCAGGGGCGATGTCGACGAGGCGATTCCTTCAGCCAGCGGCCAGATCATCGAGGCCATGGTTCGACTATCCTCGCTTTCCGGCGACCTCGAATTGCAGGAAAAGACCTGGAAGGTCGCCGAACACGCGGCCGGCCGGGCGGCGCACCAGGCCTATGGCCAGGCCGGCATCGTCAACGCCTGTGCCTTGGCGCTCGAGCCGTTGAAGCTGGTGCTGGTGGACAGTCCTGAGAACCCGGGGCTTGTTCCGGTTGCGAATCGAAATCCGGACCCGCGCCGGATCGACACTATCGTGCCGGTCGGCGCGGCGACAAACCTGCCGATGCTGCCAGGCGGCGTTCTGCCTCCAACGACCAAGCCCGGCGCCTGGCTGTGCACCGGGCAGGTCTGCCTGCCGGTGATAACGGACGCCGAGGAGTTGGAGAGGCGGTTGCGGCGCGGATAGGAGAGGGGATGCCAGAGACGCGGGGCATATTTGCCCTCACTTCCGCCGGGCGTTTGCGCTGCCCCTCACCTGCCTGCCGGCATCCTCTCCCCGTATAGTAGTGACGGGGAGAGGATGCTCTCATCAACGGTTTCGCCAATTTCCAGCGTTGCAGAATGCATGCCTTGGTCGCGGCAAGCCCCTTCTCCCCGTCACATACCGGGAGACGTGCCCGGCAGGGCGATGAGGGGCGATGCCGACTTGGGCGATTTCCCGGCTCCCTCAACCCCCTTACGTATTCATCGAATCGAAGAAATCCGCGTTGGTCTTGGTCTGCTTGAGCTTGTCGATGAGGAACTCGATGGCGTCGGTGGTGCCCATCGGCGCCAGGATGCGGCGCAGCACGAAGATTTTTTGCAGGTCCTGGCGGGCGACCAAAAGATCTTCCTTGCGGGTGCCGGACTTGAGGATGTCCATGGCCGGGTAGATGCGCTTGTCCGCCACCTTGCGGTCGAGCACGATTTCCGAGTTGCCGGTGCCTTTGAACTCTTCGAAGATGACCTCGTCCATGCGGCTGCCGGTGTCGATCAGCGCGGTGGCGATGATGGTCAGCGAGCCGCCTTCCTCGATGTTGCGGGCGGCTCCGAAGAAGCGCTTCGGCCGCTGCAGCGCATTGGCGTCGACACCGCCGGTCAGCACCTTGCCGGATGACGGCACGACGGTGTTGTAGGCGCGGCCGAGGCGGGTGATCGAATCCAGCAGGATGACGACGTCGCGCCCGTGCTCGACAAGGCGCTTGGCCTTCTCGATCACCATTTCGGCGACCTGGACGTGGCGCACCGCCGGCTCGTCGAAGGTCGAGGAGACGACCTCGCCCTTCACCGATCGCTGCATGTCGGTGACTTCTTCCGGCCGCTCGTCGATCAAGAGCACGATCAGGTAGCATTCGGGATGGTTGGTGGTGATCGAATGGGCGATGTTCTGCAACAGCACCGTCTTGCCGGTGCGCGGCTGCGCCACGATCAGGGCGCGCTGGCCTTTGCCGAGCGGCGCCACCAGGTCGATGACGCGGGCCGAGATGTCCTTCGAGGTCGGAACGTCCATCTCCATCTTCAGCCGCGAGGTCGGATAAAGCGGCGTCAGATTGTCGAAATGGATCTTGTGGCGGATCTTTTCCGGGTCGTCGAAATTGATCGTGTTGACCTTGAGCAGCGCGAAATAGCGCTCGCCCTCCTTCGGGCTGCGGATCGGGCCTTCGACGGTGTCGCCGGTCTTCAGCGAGAACCGGCGGATCTGCGACGGCGAGATGTAGATATCGTCCGGACCCGGCAGATAATTGGCATTGGCGGAGCGCAGGAAGCCAAAACCGTCCTGCAGCACTTCAACGACGCCGTCACCGATGATCTCGATATCCTGGGTCGCCAGCCGCTTCAGGATCGCGAACATCAGTTCCTGCTTGCGCATCACACTGGCGTTCTCGACCTCGAGCGATTCGGCATAAGCGATCAGCTCTGGCGGTTTCTTGTTCTTGAACTCGGTGAGTTTCATTTCTTGCATCATTAGACGGACTCTGAGTGAGTAAGTATGGGGAAAATATCGGCGGGATGCGACAAATGCCGGGCGCGGCCGAAGCGATGAATGGGGCGGCGCATGACGGGAAGGAAGACCCGTCTTTTATCGTCGGTCGACTAAAAGAGCAAGCCGCCTTTTGTGAGCGCCAATCGCATCAGGTTTGCGCTGCCCCTCACCTGCCTGCCGGCATCCTCTCCCCATATAGTGACGGGGAGAGGGGGCGCTCTCATTGATGGTTTCGCCAATCATCGGCGTTACAAAATATCGCTAAGGAACGAAGCTCAAAACGGCTTCACGATGACCAGCACGACGATGACGATCATCAGCAATGTGGGGATCTCATTGACGATCCGCCAGTGCCGAGCCGCTTTTTCGTTGCGGTCCTCGGCGAATTTGCGCACCGCACCGGCCAGGTAGCCGTGAACCGCCGAGAGCCCAAGCACCGCGGCGATCTTGGCATGCAGCCAACCGCCCTGAAAGCCAAAACCTTTCCAGGCCAACCAGAGGCCGAACGCCCAGGTGATGATCACGGCTGGATTGATGATGCCGCGCAGCAGCCGACGCTCCATCACCTTGAAGGTCTCCGACTGGACGGAGCCTTTTTCCGCATCGGCATGATAAACCAGCAGCCGCGGCAGATAGAGCATGCCCGCCATCCAGGAGATGACGGCGATGACATGGATCGCCTTTGCCCAGGGATAGAAATCATCCGGCCCGAACAGGAACAGAAGCGCCGCCAGGACGAGGAAGATGACGATGGCGATCGCTGCTCGACGCATCGCTGCACCACCGCTGCTGCCCGCACCACTGTTGGCGTTGTTCATGTCGGTCATCGATGCGCCCGCACCATCTTTACCATCGCCTCGACATGCGCGATCGGCGTCTCCGGCGTGATGCCGTGGCCGAGATTGAAGACCAGCGGTCGATCGCCCAATGCTTTCAGGATCGCGTCGACACCGTCCGAAAGCGCCTTGCCGCCGGCCACCAGCCGCAACGGATCGAGATTGCCCTGCACGGCGCCGTCGCGCTGCAGTTCCCTGGCCGTCGTCAACGGCACGGTCCAGTCGAGGCCCAGCCCGGTCACGCCGGTTTTTTGGCGATAGCTGCGGTAGTGGGCACCGGCGCCCTTGGGAAAGCCGATGATCGGAACGTTGGGATGGACGGCCCGGACCTGCCTGACGATCTCCGCCACAGGCCTGACGCAAAACGCCTCGAAAGAAACTTCATCGAGCACGCCGGACCACGAGTCAAAGATCTGCACCACATCGGCGCCGGCCTCGATCTGGCGGATAAGATAGGCGGCCGAGTGATCGGCAAGCACTTTCAGCAATTGTAAAAAAGCCGCCGGCTCACGATAGGCAAAAAGCCTTGCCGGGGCCTGGTCTGAGGTGCCGTGGCCGGCGATCATATAGGTCGCCACCGTCCACGGCGCTCCGCAGAAGCCGATCAGCGTCGTTGCATCCGGCAGTTTTGTCCGCAATTGCCTGACCGTCTCGTAGACCGGTTCGAGATTCACGTGAAACGTTTCGCCGTCCAGAGCCGCAATCTCCGTCGCCGAGATCGGCGTCAGCAGCGGCCCACGGCCCTCTTCGAAGCGCACGTCGCGGCCCAGCGCATGCGGCACGACCAGAATATCGGAAAACAGGATCGATGCATCGAAGCCGAAGCGTTCGATCGGCTGCAGCGTCACTTCCACGGCAAGATCGGGATTATAGCAAAGATCGAGGAACGATCCGGCCCGCCTGCGTGTCTCGCGATATTCCGGCAGATAGCGACCGGCCTGGCGCATCATCCAGAGCGGCGGGGGAGATACCGTCTTGCCTCTCAACACGTCCAGCATGATCCGGTTTTCAGGCATTCAGCGCTCGCCTCTCGAGTGGCTTAAAGCCGGAGTGACAGAGGGGGGCGTGAAGAATCGCTACCGCTCTCATTCTGCGCTGAGTGTAGCCCTGAACTCGACATTCCCTCATGGCACCGTCCTGCCTCTCCAGGCTTCTCTATAATTAAATATTCTATTTCTAGGAATCTTATGATTCTAAGAGTCTGTTGGTATCGGTGGTTGTCTGCTGTCCCGCCTTGCCCCGCAAAAGGCCAGCCAGCATATTGTCGCGTGCTTCTTCTGCCGGATAGGAGGAGTTTGGGGACAGTTGGAAATTTCCGACTGGGAACAATGCGTTACCGCCCGCCTGGAGAAAATCGCCCTGTGGACGAGGCCGAGTCGAAAAAGCCCGTCCCCGGACTTGTCCCCAGCCGACCGACGAAGCCGGCAGCGCATCGAATTGTGGACAAACTGGCATCTGATACAGTCGCCCCGAACCGGCCGATCTTTCCGACCGACCTTATCCACATCGGCCCACAGCTTGGAACGAACCCCTGTGAACAAACCCCAGAGCTTCTTTCACCTCCACCTGATTTCCGATGCCACCGGTGAGACGCTGTTGGCGGCCGGGCGCGCGGCTTCGGCGCAATACAAGGATGCGCGCGCCATCGAGCATATCTACCCGCTCATCCGCACCGAAAAGCAGGTGACGAAAGTGTTCGAGGACATCGAGGAGGAGCCGGGCATCATCCTCTATACGGTCGTCGACCAGAAACTCGCCCGCGGGATCGACGAGCGCTGCGCCGCCATGGGCCTGCCTTGCGTCTCCGTGCTGGAACCGGTGCTGACCGTGTTCCAGTCCTATCTCGGCACGCCGGCCGGCCGCCGCGTCGGCGCCCAGCATGTGCTGGACGCCGAATATTTCCGCCGCATCGACGCGCTCAACTTCACCATGGAGCATGATGACGGCCAGCTGCCTGCCAACATGGACGACGCCGACATTGTGCTCGTCGGCATTTCGCGCACCTCGAAGACGCCGACCAGCATCTATCTCGCCAATCGCGGCATCAAGACCGCCAACATCCCGATCGTGATCGGCGTGCCGGTGCCGGAAAGCCTGGTCAACGCCACTAAGCCGCTGATCGTCGGGCTGATCGCCACCGCCGAGCGCATCTCGCAGGTGCGCCAGAACCGCATCCTTGGCAACACCAGCGCCTACGAGCCGACCGACTATGTCGACCGCGCCGCGATCAGCGAGGAACTCGCCTACGCCCGCCAGATCTGCACGCGGCATGGCTGGCCGATGATCGACGTCAGCCGCCGCTCGATCGAGGAGACGGCGGCGGCCATCGTTGCCCTGCGCGGCAAGACGCGCTAGGGCGTGTGATATTCAGGTGGTGCCGGCCTGCAAACGGCGGCTTCCTGCGCTTCCGGTGCTCACGTACGAAAAGTACGCTCCGCTCCGGTTCTCGGAAGCCACCATTTTCGGCTCGGCCTGACCTGAATCTCGACACACCCTCGTGAGCGCCAGGAATTGGGGAATAAAAATGGCCGAAAAAATCATCCTTGCCTCGGGCAGCCCGTTCCGCAAGGCGTTGCTTGTCCATGCCGGCGTGCCGGTAGAGGCGGTTCCGGCGGAAGTCGACGAGCGCGCGCTCGAAGCACCCTTGCAGGGCAGCGGTGCCTCGCCCGAAGACGTTGCCCTGGTGCTGGCCGAGGCCAAGGCCACCGAGGTCAGCGAGCGAAAGCCGGGCGTCCTGGTGCTCGGCTGCGACCAGACGCTGTCGCTCGGCGACGAAGTGTTTCATAAGCCGGCCGACATGGAAGCCGCCCGCCGCCATCTCTTGGCGCTGTCGGGCAAGACCCACCAGCTCAACAGCGCCGTGGTGCTGGCCCGCGACGGAGCGGTCCTGTGGCGCCATGTCGGCGTCGCCAGCCTGACCATGCGAAAGCTCGATCCGGCCTTTATCGGCCGCCATCTGGCGCGCGTCGGCGACAAGGCGCTGTCCAGCGTCGGCGCCTACCAGATCGAAGGCGAGGGCATCCAGCTGTTCGAAAAAATAGAAGGCGACTATTTCACCATTGTCGGCCTGCCTCTTCTGCCCGTCCTGGCCAAGCTGCGCGAGCTCGGAGCCATCGATGGCTGAGGCCGCGAAAAAGGCCTTCGTCACCGGTCACCCGGTCGCGCATTCGCGGTCGCCGAAGATCCACGCCTATTGGCTGGCGAAATACGGTATCGACGGCAGCTACCGGGCGATCGACGTTGCGCCGGAGGCTTTTGCCGAATTCGCCGAAACACTAGAGGAGAATGGCTATCGTGGCGGCAACGTCACCATCCCGCACAAGGAGGCCGCCTTCGCGCTGGCGACGCGCCGCGACGCTGCGGCCGAACAGATCGGCGCCGTCAACACGCTGTGGCTCGAGGGCGGAAAACTGTGCGGCGGCAACACCGACGCCCATGGCTTTGCCGCCAATCTCGACGAGCACGCGCCGGGCTGGGCCACAAACGGCCCGGCGGTGGTGCTCGGCGCCGGCGGCGCCGCCCGCGCGGTCATCCATGCGCTCAAACAGCGTGGGGTTGGCGACATCCGCATCGTCAACCGGACGCTCGCCCGAGCCGAGGAGCTGAGCCACCGCTTCGGTGCCGGGGTCTCGGGCCATGGCACGGCGGCGACCGGCGAACTGCTTGCCGATGCCGGCCTGTTGGTCAACACGTCAGCGCTCGGCATGCACGGCAATGAAGGCCTGTCCGCCGATCCGGCCAGGCTGCCGGACCATGCCATCGTCATCGACATTGTCTATGTACCGCTGGCAACGCCGTTGCTGGCCGCCGCCAAGGCGCGCGGCCTGAAAACCGTCGACGGGCTCGGCATGCTGCTGCACCAGGCGGTGCCCGGCTTCGAGCGCTGGTTCGGCATCAGGCCTGAGGTCACTGCCGAATTGCGGCAGATGATCGTCGCCGATCTCGGTGCCCCGGAAAATGCCCAAGGGATGACCAAGGAGTAAAAAAGCATGATCGTGCTCGGCCTCACCGGATCGATCGGCATGGGCAAGTCGACGACGGCCAGAATGTTTGCCGAGGCCGGCGTGCCTGTCCACGATTCGGACGAGGCAGTGCATCGCCTTTACGCCGGCAAGGCGGCTCCGCTGGTCGAGGCGGCGTTTCCCGGAACGACACAATCCGGTTCGGTCGATCGCACCAGGCTGGCCGAGCGGGTGCTCGGCGATGCAGCCGCACTGAAACGGCTGGAAGCGATCATCCACCCGCAGGTCCGCGCCGACGCCGACGCCTTCCTGGCCAGACACCGGGCCGCCGGCGCGCCGCTTGTCGTTCTCGACATCCCGCTGCTGTTCGAAACCGGCGGCCGCGACCGTGTCAACAAGGTCGTGGTCGTCAGCGCGTCGCCCGACATCCAGCGCGCCCGCGTGCTGGCGCGGCCGGGCATGAGCGAAGAGAAACTGGCGTCGATCCTGGCCAGGCAGGTTTCCGACGCCGAAAAGCGTGAAGCGGCCGATTTCATCATCGACACCGGACAGGGTTTTGATGCGGCGCGCGCGGCGGTCAATGCGATCGTCGCGAAACTGGTCGGGGATAAAGCCGTCAAGCCTGCTTAACGGCGCTTGCGCCCGGCGTAATATGTTGCCAATTTGTTCCCATCATGATTCGGCTGGAACGACCCCGGACCCAACGGACTGATTCGATGCGCGAGATCATCTTCGATACGGAAACCACCGGCCTCGATTTCCGCGATGACCGCGTCATCGAGCTTGGCTGCATCGAGCTGGTCAATCGTTTCCCGACCGGCCGCACCTTCCACCACTACCTCAATCCGCAGGGACGACCGATCCATGCCGAGGCGCAGGCCGTTCATGGCATCAGCGCCGCCGACCTGATGGGCAAGCCGACCTTCAGCGACATCGTCGAGGAGTTCCTTGCCTTCATCGACGGAGCCAAGCTGGTCGCCCACAATGCTACTTTCGATATCGCCTTCCTCAATGTCGAATTCGGCCGGCTTGGACATCCGGTCGTTGACCCCGGACTCGTCGTAGACACGCTGGCGCTGGCGCGCCGCAAGCATCCGATGGGGCCGAATTCGCTGGACGCGCTGTGCCGGCGCTATGGCATCGACAATGCCCGCCGCACCAAGCACGGCGCGCTGCTCGATTCGGAATTGCTGGCCGAGGTCTATATCGAGCTCATCGGCGGCAAGCAGGCGGCGCTCATCCTCGACAGTGCCACGGCGCCGGCCGGCGGCAGGAGAAACGTCGACGACATCGACATCAGCATCGGCGCGCGGCCGATAGCGCTGCCGTCTCGCCTGACCGAAGCAGAGCGCGCCGCGCATGCGAGCATGGTCGGCACATTGGGTGAAAAAGCGCTCTGGCTGCGCGTCGCCCGGGAAGCGAGTTCTGCGGCATAGCGATTTTTGGCGGAGCGGCAGGGGCGTTCAGGATCAGCCGACCCGTAGCGATCCTTCGCCCCCCTCTGTCCTGCCGGACATCTCCCCCACAAGGGGGGAGATTGGCAGCTTCGCGGACAGCGTCCTTTTTGCAAGGTTGGTGGTTGGCGAAACCAGTGATGAAGTCCGATCTCCCCCCTTGTGGGGGAGATGGCCGGACAGGACAGAGGGGGGCGCTGTCCCGCCGACTTCTCAACAAAAAACCCGGCGCGAGGCCGGGTTTTTCAAACCTCACCGAGCACTCGCCTCAGCTCACCTTGACCTTGCTGGCGGCCTGGTCCTCGGCCAGCTTTTGCTGGAACATCTGCGCGAAATCGATCGGATCGAGCATCAGCGGCGGGAAGCCGCCATTGCGCGTCGCCTCGGCGATGATCTGCCTGGCGAACGGGAACAGCAGCCGCGGGCATTCGATGAACAGCAGCGGCAGCATGTGCTCCTGCGGGAAGCCGCTGATGGCGAACACGCCGCCATAGACCAGCTCGACGTTGAACAGCACTTCCTTGTCGAAGGACGCCTTGGCGTTCAGCGTCAGATTGACGTCGAACTGCTTGTCCGAAAGCGGGTTGGCGTTGACATTGACGTTGATGGCGATGCCGGGGGCCTTGTCGCGGCCGCGCAGCGAGTTCGGCGCGCCGGGGCTTTCGAAGGAAAGGTCCTTCACATATTGGGCAAGCACGTTGAGCGAAGGCTGCGTCGCGTCGCCGTTGCCACTGGCCGCGCCGGTCGGCGCGTCGTCTTTGCTGGCCATAAGCCTTTGTCCTTTTGCCTCGGCAGCGTTGCTGACCGGATTGAAATCGGGCGTTCGCTACCATGGCCGGCATGACAAGACAAGGTTTGCGCGGCTCTCCCTTCTCCCCTTGTGGGAGAAGGTGTCGCCGAAGGCGACGGATGAGGGGTGTTCCAGCTTGGCGGGCTCTCCTTCTCCCCTTGTGGGAGAAGGTGGCCGCGAAGCGGCCGGATGAGCGGTGCTCCAGCTTGGCATCGACCGCGCTCCGTCCAACACCCCTCTTCCGTCTCGGCGCTGCGCGCCGATCCACCTTCTCCCACAAGGGGAGAAGGAAAGGCCGCGCGGGCTACTCGTCCTTGAGGCGGCGCCAGGGGGAATTGTGATCGGGGCCGTGCTCGTCGCCGCGCGAATAGTCGCTGTCGTCGAGGTCGATGGTCTTGTCGCGTTGCCGGGCCCGGAATCCGCCGGTGCCGAAACTGGTCGCCATCACGATGCGGACTTTCAGCCGGCGCCAGGCGAGGTCGCGGACCGGCGGCAGCAACAGCAGAATGCCGAAAATGTCAGTGATGAAGCCGGGAATGATGAGCAGGATCGCGGCCAGCACGATCATGGCGCCATGCGCGAGCTGACGGCTTGGATCACGTCCCGCGTCCATTTCGGCACGGACCCGGGTCATCACGCCGAACCCCTGGTACCGCAACAACAGCGCGCCGGCGATGCTCGAAGCCAGCACCAGGCCGACCGTCGCCAGGGCGCCGACCTGGCGACCGACAACGACGAAACCGGCTATCTCCAGCAGCGGAAGCGCGAGGATGAACAGGGGAAGCAGCGAAATGCGCAAATCTTGACCGATCGTTTCGACGTTTTGCCGGCAGGCGGGCAATCGCCGCTGGCATTGAACCTTTTAGATAGGTATGGCTGCCTTTAATTTGAATGATTGCAGCTTGCGTTCTATATGCTTTGGATGTTGAACGCTATGCGACCGCAGCCATTGCCTGGCCGGGCGGTCCGGCCGGAGTAGGGATTGATTGGCGGAAGATATGGGATTCTTCGACTTCGGCACGATTTTCTTTCTGGTTGCGGCGGTTGTGATCTTTTTCCAGCTGCGCAATGTGCTCGGCCGCCGCACCGGCAGCGAGCGGCCGCCCTTCGATCCCTATACGGCGGGCCGCACCCGCGACGACGCCCAAAAACCCGAGAATGTGGTCTCGCTGCCGCGCAAGCGAGCGCCGGGAGAGCCGGCAATCGACGCCTATGCGGCGATCGATGCCTTCGCCAAGCCTGACACCGATCTCAACAAGGGCCTGCGCGCGATCAAGGACAATGATCCGGCATTCGACCCAAAAACCTTCGTCGACGGCGCCAAGATGGCCTATGAGATGATCGTCATGGCCTATGCCGATGGCGACCGCAAGACGCTGAAGAACCTGTTGTCGCGCGAGGTCTATGACGGCTTTGTCGCGGCGATCGGCGATCGCGAGGCGAAGTCGGAAAAGATCCAGTCCTCCTTCGTCGGCATCGACAAGGCCGACATCGTTTCCGCCGAGATGAAGGGCAGCGAGGCGCATATCACGCTGCGCATCGTCAGCGAACTGATTTCGGCAACGCGCGACAAGGCCGGCGCCGTCATCGACGGCGATCCCGAAACCGTCGCCGAGGTCAAGGACGTCTGGACCTTTGCCCGCGATACGCGCTCGCGCGACCCGAACTGGAAGCTCGTCGCCACCGAAGAAGAAGACTGAGCCCGGACCACGGCGGGGTCTGTCGTGTCGCTTTCTCAGGCGTTCCGCGAAAAGTCGTTTGACGATCTGCCCGGCTGGGACGAGGACGACCATCTGGCTGCGTTCGCTGCTTTCCGGCGTTCGGCTTTTCAGGTCCTGACGAAACCCTATCGCTCCGGCGGGCTCGGTGTCGACTTCAATGCCTTCACCGAGGCCTATGCTGCAGCCCGCACCGTGTCGCCAACCGACCGGCGCGAAGCTCGCGCCTTCTTCGAGCGACATTTCATCCCGGCCCACATAGCGGCGGAAAGTGGCGGCGCCGGCCTCGTCACCGGCTTCTATGAACCGGTGGCCGACGCTTCACCGGTGCGAACCGAACGATTTACGGTGCCGCTGCTGTCGCGTCCGGCCGATCTCGTCGACATCGGCGACGCCAACCGGCCCGACGGCATGGATCCCTATCTCGCCTTCGGCCGCGCCTCGCCGGACGGACCGGTCGAGTATTTCGACCGCGGCGAGATCGAGCGCGGCGCGCTCGTCAAGGGTTTGGCCGGCAAGGAATTGGAAATCGCCTGGCTCGCCGACAAGGTCGATGCCTTCTTCATCCACGTACAGGGTTCTGCGCGGCTCACCATGACCGACGGCCGGCTTTGCCGCGTCACCTATGCCGCCAAATCCGGCCAGCGCTTTACCGGACCGGGCAAGATCCTGAGTCGGCTAGGCGAAATCCCGCTGGAAGCGGTGACCATGCAGTCGGTCCGCGCCTGGTTCAAGGCGCATCCGCAGCGCATCGACGAGATCCTGTGGCGCAACCGCTCCTATATTTTTTTCCGCGAGATTTCCGCCAGCGAGGCGGCGGCGGTCGACGACCCGGAACTCGGGCCGATCGCTGCCGCAAAGGTGCCGCTGACGCCGGGCCGCTCCGTCGCTGTCGACCGTCTGCTGCATACATTCGGCACGCCGTTCTACATCGATGGGCCGTCGCTGACCGCTTTCGACAACACACCGTTCCGGCGGCTGATGATCGCGCAGGACACCGGCTCGGCCATCACCGGCCCGGCCCGTGGCGACCTGTTCACTGGTACGGGAGATGCGGCCGGCGAGATCGCCGGCGTTGTCCGCAATCCTGCCGATTTCTACGCGCTGATTCCGCGTCGGCTTGTCCCGGGAGCGGGCCGATGACGCGGCGCATCGACAGGCTGAGCGAGGACGACCGGGTGCTGTGGAACCTGGTGGCGCGCACCGCCAAGCCGCTGAAGGGCAAGTCCGCCATCGACATCCCGGCGGACATCGCTGATGACACCAAGCCACCGCTGCGTGACCAAGCGATGGCTCCTGCTGCGGCCACGAAAGCCAAGACGCAGCATGTTTCGCATGCGCTCGACGAGCCGACGCTGGAAAAACTGTCGAAGGGCCGGCTGCCGATCGAAGGGCGCGTCGATCTGCATGGCCTGAGCCAGGACGAAGCCTATTCGCTTTTGTTTTCCTTCCTGCACCGGGCGCATGCCGGCGGCATCCGCTATGTGCTGGTGATCACCGGCAAGGGCTCCTCGTCGGGGGGCGACGGCGTCTTGCGGCGCGCCGTGCCGGCCTGGCTGTCGACACCCGCATTCAGGCCGCTCATCTCCAGCCACGACCACGCCGCCCGTAAGCATGGCGGCTCAGGCGCGCTTTATGTCCGCCTGCGGCGCGCGCGCTGATGCGGAGGCGCGCATGAGGGTGCACCCCACGAGGATGGACTTGTGACCCCGTTCGGCGAAAAGCTTCGCGCCCTGCGGAGCGAACGCGGCGTCAGCCAAAAGGCCATGGCCAGGGCGATCGGCGTCAGCGCCGCCTATCTGTCGGCGCTGGAACACGGCCGCCGCGGCGCGCCGACCTGGACGCTGATCCAGAAGACCATCGGCTATTTCAATGTCATCTGGGACGATGCCGAAGAACTCGCGCGGCTGGCCGAGACCTCGCACCCGCGGGTGAAGCTCGACACGTCGGGCCTCAGCCCCGCCGCCACCGAGCTTGCCAATGTCCTGGCCGAAAACATCGAAAAACTAGACGAGGCGGAGCTTCGCCGCATCACCGCATCGATCCGCGCCGCGCTGGGGCGGACGTAGGGTGTTTGTCCGACTCGTTAGGGGCGATTGATTGTCGATGTTGGCGCCGCCCCTCATTGCCCTGCCGGGCATTTCTCCCCGTAAACGGGGAGAAAGCGGCTGGCCGCGAACGTGGTCCGCAACGCCGGCGATTGGCGAAATCGTCAATGACAGCACCCCTCTCCCCGTCCCTATACGGGGAGAGGATGCCGGCAGGCAGGTGAGGGGCAGCGCGAACGCCTGGAACAGGTAACGCGAAACGCAGCGATCCAGTGGTCGCTTGCAAATACCTTACTGGACCGCGCCGACCAGAACCTGCTGGCCATCACGGATCGACACCCAGCGACCGGTATTGTCGATCGCCTGCCGCTTGAGGAAGCGGTAGCCGGTCCGGTCCCATGAGCGGACCTTTCCGTCCAGATTGTCGAGGACGTAGTCGCCCTTGCTTGTGCGCACGGTCAGCACGGCATGGCCCTCGCCGTCCGGCTTGCGCACGACGGTCATCAGAAGATTGGCGTAGGACACGCCCAAGCGGTTCAATTCGCGGCGCTTTTCCAGGACATAGTCCTCACAGTCGCCAACGCCCCTGACGGGGTAGGCCCAGACCTCGTCCTTGCCATAAATGTCGATGTCGCTTATCGGCTTGACGGCGTTGTTGACCCTGGCGTTGACGCTGAGAATCTTGCGCCAGAGCGCGCCGGTCATGGTGGCGGGGGCGAGATTGCCCGGGTGGATCGAGCATTCGGCCGGACTGGTCTTGCAGAAATCGTAATGGCCGATCGGCTGCGATGTCGGGCCGCCGGTTGCCATTGGTCCGGCCGCCGAAGCCGCCGTAGACCAGCCTGTCGCAAGTGCCAGCCCTAACAGGGCGCATACGCGCAGCCCTCTCGCCATTGGTGAGGAAATCATTGTCCCCCTCGTCCCTTGTTGTTAACGAAAGGTTAAGGGCGATCTACAGTCCCTGTCAATTATACCAACGGCCAGTTTTGCGATATGGTTACCCGCGCGGCCGAAAGCGCGGCTATTGTGCAACAGGTCGACTTGAACGGCGGCTGCCATCCGGGACATCTTTACTTTTTGGCGGTGCGAACCAGCTTCGGCCTCACCGCAACGCGGGTCTGGCGGCCATAGCTGGTGATGAAGTCGACGATGCGCGGCACGATTTCGGAGCGAAAGCGCGAGCCGTTGAAGACGCCGTAATGGCCGACCGCCGGCTGCATGTAGTGAGCGTGCCTGTCCGCGGGAATGTTGATGCAGAGGTCGTGCGCGGCCTGGGTCTGGCCGAGGCCGGAAATGTCGTCGTTCTCGCCCTCGACCGTGAACAGCGCGACATTGCGGATATCGGCGGGATCGATGGCGACGCCGCGATGCATCATTTCGCCCTTGGGCAGAGCATGGCGGACGAACACGGTGTCGACCGTCTGCAGGTAGAACTCCGCTGTCAGATCCATCACCGCCATATATTCGTCGTAGAAGTCGCGGTGCTTCTCGGCACTGTCGCCGTCATTCTTCACCAGATGCATGAAGAAGTCCTTGTGGGCGATGATGTGGCGGTCGAGATTCATGCTCATGAAGCCCGAAAGCTGCAGGAAGCCGGGATAGACCTCGCGGCCGAAGCCCGGCACCGGCCACGGCGCCTGCATGGTGACGTTGTCACGGAACCAGCCGGTGCCCTTTTCCTCGGCCAGAAGGTTGACCGCGGTCGGATTGCGGCGGGTGTCGATCGGCCCGCCCATCAGCGTCATCGTCGAGGGAACGAACGGGTCGCCCCGCGTTTCCATCAGCGCCACCGCCGCCAGCACCGGGACCGACGGCTGGCACACCGCCATGACATGGGTGTCGGGGCCCAGCGCATGCAGCATGTCGACGATGTAGTCGATATAGTCGTCGAGATCGAAGCTGCCCTCGCTGAGCGGCGCCATGCGGGCGTCGACCCAGTCGGTGATGTGAACGTCGGCATGCGGCAGCATCGCCTCGACCGTGCCGCGCAGCAGCGTCGCGTAGTGGCCGGACATCGGCGCCACGATCAGCAGCTTCGGATCAGGCCGGCGGCCGGCGGGAACCGCCCGCTCGAAACGGAGCAGATTGCAGAACGGCCGCGACCACACCGTCTTTTCGGTGACATCGACGTTTTTCCAGTCGACGACGGTCTTGGTCAGGCCGAACTGCGGCTTGCTGTAGCGGCGCGTCGTGCGCTCGAACAATTCGGCCGTCGCCGCGACCGAGCGGCCCCAGGACGTGTGCGCAAACGGATTGAGTGGATTGGTGTAGAACATCCGCACCGCATCGGCATAGACGCGGGCCGGCTGCACGGCGGCGTGGTTCAATTCGTAGAGCTGGTAGAACATTGAGAACTCCGCTGCTGCGACCGAAGGGACGACAGCAGTGCCGAGCCTTGAATCTCTCGCGCAAAGGTTAACAACAAACTGCTGCGATGCAATACGTCAAGTGAATTGATTTATGCTGATACTTTCGTCTAAGGCGTTGAAAATCGGTTTTGAACGGCGGCAGCCGGCTTATTGTGCAACTGCGAAAGGTGCCGGCAACGGGCGAACTTCAGGTTGCGGCGCGACCATTCGGCCGTGAAGACATATCTCAGCCGCGTGGCATCACACGCGGTCGGTGCACACAGCAGTATGGCCCGAGCTGATGAAGCCGAGCCGCCCTGCGGCGCCCTTCGACAGGTCGATCACGCGCCCCTTGATGAACGGGCCGCGGTCGTTGATGCGCACGACGACGCTGCGGCCGTTGTTGCGGTTGGTGACCCTGAGCCTGGTGCCAAAAGGCAAGGTGCGGTGCGCGGCGGTCAGCGCCGACGGGTTCATGCGCTCGCCGGAAGCGGTCTTCGAGGTCAGCGCGTACCAGGAGGCGCGGCCGCATTGCGCGGCGGCAGGGGACGTGGATGCGCCAACCATCAGGCCAGCCGCAATCGTCGCCGCGACAAGCGCGGTCTGGTTGGGTTTCTTCATCTGTGGCAAGGCTCCGTTTGACTGACCCGGCCGTTACGTATGGAATGTGGCACCAAATGCGGCAGTCGTCTGGCGGTTCCATGACTACAGTACACGTTTGGAGTCGGCAGGAAACAGTCTGTCATGGAATGTCGGGATTGCGCCGATGTATGTCTGGTGGTCTTCGCGCCAGCACCGGGGTGTTTCCGGCAAGACCCGGCGTTATTATGCAAGTAGATGTGAGAGAGATCGGGTCGCGTCCTTTCGCCTTGCCATCGCGGTCATGGCGGAATTGACGATCGACTTGGGAAGGGGATTCCGACGATGAGATTGATCAAAAATCTGCTGGCGTTGGTGGTGCTCGCCATCGGTGCGCTGTGGTCGCTGCAGGGCATCGGCCTCGTCGGCGGCAGCTTCATGACCGGCCAGTCGCAATGGCTCTATATCGGCATCGTCACCACGCTGGTCGGCCTGGGCGGACTGGTGTGGGCGAACCGTTCGCTCCCCTGACACTCGAACCACCCTGGCGGCGTTTCGGTCGACCGGCGAATGCGCGCCCGCCGCAAACAAGCATTTCCTGTTTTGCGCGCAGCTTCGGCAAATGAATGCTGCGAATGGCCGACGTTTTGAAAACCGGTCCCTGTATTAGGGCTTAGTATAGTAGTCTTATCGACATTGCGGGAATTTAGAGAACGATGAGCGATGTCCATATCGCGGCAATCACCCGCATGAGTGTAGTGCGCAGGCTGTCCCCTTTGGCGTGCCTCGCGGCTTCAGGAGGAAAGAACGTCCGGCAAATAGTCGCAGCGGCTTGAAACTCAAGCAAAATCAATGGTGCCCGTCTTGTATATCATGTCACTAGAATTTATGTGTCTTGAAAGCCTGGACGCGGACGCGGTGGGGACGCACGCCAGGCGTTTCGCAACCGGTGGCCCTTCGCCATCGCATGACAGAGAAACGTTCGGTCTATGCTCACAAAAAAGGGCAAGTACGGCCTCAAGGCGCTCGTCCATCTGGCGCGGCTGCCGGTTGGTCAGCTCGCCTTCGTCGGCGATATCGCCACCGGAAACAACATTCCGAAGAAATTTCTCGACGCCATCCTCGGCGAACTGCGCAATGCCGGTTTCGTCCAGAGCCGCAAGGGCAAGGAGGGCGGTTACCGCCTGGCGCGGCCGGCGGATGAAATCAAGATCGGTCACGTCGTGCGCGTGCTCGACGGTCCGCTTGCTCCCATTCCCTGCGCCAGCCGCACCCGGTATCAGCGCTGTGAAGACTGCAACGAGGCGACATGCCAAGTCCGACATCTGATGCTGGAGGTCCGGCAAGCGATCGCCGAGGTGCTGGATCAGCGCAGCCTCGCCGAGATGCGCGATATCGCCGGCGACGACGACCTTTCGGCTGCGTTGAAAATCCAGGCCTGAGCCGGAACCGACGGCTCCTCAGGCAATTGGTGCGCGCATGACCGGCCGCGCAAATTCAATCGTCCCAGGTTCGATCATTATCGTCGGCGGCGGCGCCAGCGGCGTCGTCCTTGCCGCGCATCTGTTGAAGTCGCCCAATCCCGATCTTCGTGTCACGCTGATCGAAAAGCGTCCGCATTTCGGCCAGGGCATCGCCTATTCCACGCTGCTGTCGGCGCATGTGCTGAATGTCAGCGCGGCCGGCATGAGCGCCTATGCCGACGACCCCGGCAATTTCTGGCGTTGGCTGCTCGAGCGCGGCCTGGCAACCCCAGAGCAGGCGCCGGTCTACGCACCGCGCAGCGTCTATGCCCGCTATCTGAAGGAACTGCTGGACGAGCTCGAGGCGCGCGAGACGGGGCGTCTTCGCCTGATCCGCGAGGAGAGCCTGTCGATCTCGCCGACCGGGTCCGGGGTCGAGGTGGCGCTGGCCAACGGCACCAGCGTCGTCGCCCACCTTGCCGTGCTGGCGACTGGACATGACGAGGAGCCGGGTGCCGGCCACGGCCATGCGATCAGGATGGGATCGGAGGCCGACACCGTGCTCGACGGGGAAGCCCGAGTCCTGGTGCTGGGCACGGGGTTGAGCATGGTCGATGCCTTCCTGTCGCTCGAACAGCGCGGCCATCGCGGCGAGATTATTGCGGTGTCGCGGCGCGGCCTGCTGCCTTCGCCGCATCGCAAGGGCAATCCGATCAAGCTCGACGTCGCCGACATTCCGCTCGGCACCCAGCTCTCCTATTTCGTCGGCTGGTTTCGCGACCTGATCCGGGAAAACCAGAAGGCCGGCATCGACTGGCGCGACGTCGTCGACGGTCTCAGGCCGTTCAACCAGAAGATCTGGCAAAACTGGCCGTCTTCGGCCAAGCGCCGCTTCGTCGAGCACACCAAGGCGTGGTGGGACATCCACCGCCATCGCATGGCGCCGGAAGTCTACGCCCGTGTCACCGAGGCAGTGCAGTCGGGCCGCATCCGGCTTGTCGCCGGACGCGTCGTCGGCATCACGGCGGGCGACGAATTCAGCGTGCAGGTCCAGTCGCGCCACACGCAAAACATCGAGACGTTCGACGTTGCCCGCATCTACGATTGCACCGGCATCGCCAGGGACATCTCGACAACCTCGAACAGCGTGGTGCGGTCGCTGGTCGACCGCGGGCTGGCCCGGCCGGATCCGCTGCGGCTTGGCCTCGACGTATCGGACAATTGCGAGGTCATCGCCAGCGATGGCACCGTCTCGGCCAAGATCCTGGCGGTCGGGCCGCTGACCCGCGGCACCTTCTTCGAGATCGACGCCATTCCCGATATTCGCCTGCAGTGTGCAAGGCTGGGGAAGCGGTTGCTGGGGTGAGGATATGACTGGTGAGGTCGGCGCTGCCCCGCGATCATGCAGCGATTAGCGTGACGGAGCGGCCCTACGGAATCCCATTCCCCGTCTGGCCAATGGATTGGCACGATCTATCTTCTTTCAGACTGCAAACGGCTGGAAAAGAAGATAGGCTGACAGCCTGCCCAAGGCGGTCGCTTGACCATGGAGCATCAGCATGAGCGTGCACAAGATCGCCCTCCCGGACGGGGCAATGTCCCGCCTGCGTCCGCCCTATGCATCGGTTCTCGACCTGATCGGACAAACGCCGGTTGTCGAGCTGACCAAATTCGAGATCGGCAAGTGCCGGCTGTTCATCAAGCTCGAAAGCCAGAATCCGGGCGGCTCGATCAAGGACCGCATTGCGCTGTCGATGATCGCCGACGCCGAAAAACAGGGCAAGTTGAAGCACGGTGGCACCATCGTCGAGGCGACCGCCGGCAACACCGGCCTTGGCCTTGCCCAGGTCGGCATCCCCAAGGGCTATCGCATCATCCTGGTCGTGCCCGACAAGATGTCGCGCGAAAAGATCCAGCATTTGCGGGCGCTCGGCGCGGAAGTGCGCATGACCCGTTCCGATGTCGGCAAGGGCCACGCCGAATACTATCAGGACATGGCCGAAAGGATCGCCGCCGAGCTGCCCGGCGCCTTCTATGCCAACCAGTTCGCCAATCCGGCCAATCCGGACGCCCATGAAACCACGACCGGTCCGGAGATTTATTCGCAGCTCGACGGCGACGTCGATGCAGTGGTCGTCGGCGTCGGCTCGGGCGGCACGCTGACCGGGCTTGGCCGCTATTTCGAAAAAATCTCGCCGAAGACCGAGATGATCCTCGCCGATCCGGTCGGCTCGGTGCTGGCGCCCCTGATCAAGACCGGCAAGATGCAAGAGGCCGGAAGCTGGACGGTGGAAGGCATCGGCGAGGATTTCGTCCCGCCCAATGCCGATCTGTCGCTGGTCAAGAAGGCCTACTCGATCACCGACAAGCAGAGCATGCTGGCGGTGCGCGACCTGCTTTCCAGGGAGGGCATCCTCGCCGGCTCGTCGTCCGGCACGCTGCTTTCGGCAGCGCTGCGCTATTGCCGCGAGCAGACCGTGCCGAAGCGGGTCGTCACCTTCGTCTGCGACAGCGGCAACAAATATCTGTCGAAAGTGTTCGACGACTTCTGGCTGATCGAGCAGGGCCTCGCCGAGCACGAGCAGCATGGCGATCTGCGTGACCTGGTGATGCGCACGCACCGCACCGGCGACATCGTGTCTGTCGGCCCGGACGAAAGCCTGCTCAACGCCTATGGCCGCATGCGCCGTTCGGACGTCTCGCAGCTGCCGGTGCTGGACGACGGCAAGCTGGTCGGCATCGTCGACGAAAGCGATATCCTCGCCCACGTCGAAGGCCCCTACGACAGCCGCTGGGACCGTTTCAAGGCCCCGGTGCGCACGGCGATGACCGCCAATCTGCACACGCTGCAGGCCAGCCAGACGCTGGACGCGCTACTGCCGGTGTTCGACCGCAACGAGGTCGCCATCGTCTTCGACGGCGACGAGTTCATCGGCCTGATTACCCGCATCGACCTGATCAACCATCTGAGGCGCCGCGCAAAATGACCATCAAAGCCACCGTATCGGGCAGGAACCGCCTGGCCTTCTCGACGCGCACCATCCATGGCGGCCAGAGCCACGACCCGACGACCGGCGCGGTGATGGTGCCGATCTATGCGACCTCGACCTATGGCCAGCAGAGCCCGGGCGTGCACAAGGGTTTTGAATATGCCCGCAGCCAGAACCCGACCCGCTTTGCCTTCGAGCGCGCGGTGGCCGATCTTGAGAGCGGCGCAGCTGCCTTCGCTTTCGCTTCGGGGCTGGCGGCGATCGCCACCATTTTCGAACTGCTCGATTCCGGCGCCCATGTCGTTGCCACCGACGACATCTATGGCGGCACGTTCCGGCTGCTGGAGCGGGTGCGCAAGCGCTCGGCCAATTTGCAGGTCGACTTCGTCGACTTCACCGATCTGGCCGCGGTCGAAGCGGCGATCCGCCCGGAAACGAAGCTGCTCTGGGTCGAGACGCCGACCAATCCGCTGCTGCGCGTCGTCGATCTCGAAGCGGTCGCCGCCCTGGCCAGGCGCAAAGGCGTGCTCTCGGTCGCCGACAACACCTTTTGCAGCCCCTATCTGCAGCGGCCGCTGGAGCTCGGCATCGACATATCGGTGCATTCGACGACGAAATACCTCAATGGCCATTCCGACATGGTCGGCGGCGTCGCCGTGGTCGGCGACAACAAGGATCTCGCCGACCGGCTGAAATTCCTGCAGAACGCCATCGGCGCTATTTCCGGCCCGTTCGACAGTTTCCTGGCGCTGCGCGGCCTCAAGACGCTGGCGCTCAGGATGGAGCGCCATTCGTCGAACGGCCAAAAGATCGCGCACTGGCTGGAAAGCCGTCCCGATATACGCCGCGTCATCTATCCCGGTCTCCCCAGCCACCCGCAGCACGCCATTGCCAGGCGGCAGATGCATGCCTTCGGCGGCATGATCACGGTCGAGCTCGACCGCGACCTTGCGGGGACAAAACGCTTCCTCGAACATACGCAACTGTTCACCCTGGCCGAAAGCCTCGGCGGCGTCGAAAGCCTGATCGAGCACCCGGCGCTGATGACGCACGGCTCGATCCCGGCCGGGAAGCGGGCAGTGATCGGGATTTCCGATTCGCTGGTGCGGTTGTCGGCTGGGATCGAGGATGGTGATGATCTGATCGCGGATCTGGATCAGGCGCTGGCGAGTTGAGGGGGAGCGTGCCCCGTTGGATAGTGAGGTCAGTTTGAAACTTCCCGGCTGAATGGCGCATCCAACTGTGAATTTACAAGGCGACGTACCCTCGCTTTGCTATCGGGGCAACCTGGAGGGAAAGTCATGGCTTACTCGTATCGTTGCAGGGACTATCCGGGAAACGAGGCCTGTCCAGCGATGTTCACGGCAGAGACCGAGGCGGAAGTGATGAAGCATGTCGAGCTTCACGGCGCGATCGCTCACGGGGAAGACCCGAAGCAATGGTCGCCGGAAGACCGTAAACAGGTCATGAAGCTAATCGTAGCTACCTAAACCAAACCTGCTGTTTGTATGGGACGCGCAGAGCGCCCGTCACTATCTCCAATGCTTCGGCAAGCCTTTAGGAGTTCAGCCCGATAGGCGACAACGCCTAGGCGCGGTGGAATTTTCAAACTGACCCACCACCGCCCGTTGACCTGAGAGGCATCGGCGGAATTGTGGCCTTCCCTGCAATGCCCACAGGCCGGTTGAAGTCATGACCACTCGAGAGCGAGACCAGCCGACGGCAAACGACGCCCCGCTCACCTTCGCGGTGCTGGTCTTCCCTGGCTTTCCGATGATGGCGTTCAGTTCGGTCATCGAGCCGCTGCGTGCGGCCAACGTCCTGGCCAAGCGGGAATGCTACCGCTGGATCATCGTCGGCGCCGCCGAAGGTCCGGTCGAGGCCTCGAACGGCGTCGTCATCCAGCCCGGCTTTTTCGCCGGCGATGCGCCAAAGGTCGACCGCATCGTCGTCTGCTCGGGCGGCGATGCCGATCATCTCGTGGCCGAGGACGCGGTGAGCTGGATCCGCAGGAGCCTGCGCGGCGGCGCCCATATCGGCGCGGTGGCGGATGCCGCCTTCTTCCTGGCGCGGGCCGGCCTGCTCGACGGTCATGCCTGCACCTTGCACTGGACCAGCCAGGCGGCGTTCACCGAAGCGTTTCCGGACATCGAGCTCAGGCGCGATCTCTACGTCATCGACCGCAAGCGCTTCACCTCGGCCGGCGGCGTCGGCAGCCTCGACATGATGCTGGAGATCATCACATCAGACTATGGCGCCGAACTCGCGGCCGGCGTCGCCGAATGGTTCGTGCACAGCCCGCTGCGCTCCAGCGTCGACCGCAAGCTGATGCCGCTGCGCCTGCGCACCGGCGTGCAGAACGAGCTGGTGCTGTCGGCGATCGCCATCATGGAGGATGCGGTGGAGGAGCGGCTCGGCATGGCGGCGCTGGCGGAAAAGCTCGGCGTCTCCTCCGACAAGCTCGAACGGAGTTTCCGCTCCGAGCTCAGCATCTCGCCCAACGGCTATTATCGCCGCCTGCGCCTGAAGCGCGCCGCCGACCTCCTGGCGCATTCGACGCTGATGGTGCGCGACGTGGCGCTCGCCTGCGGTTTTGCTTCGATGTCGAGCTTTGCGCGGGCGTTCAGGGAAGAGCATGGCCATGCGCCGAAGAGGATGCGGCGGCAGTAGGGCGTGGTCGCGCTGACGCGGCGCAACGACGGCGGGACAGCGCCCCCCTCTGGCCTGCCGGCCATCTCCCCCACTTGGGGGGAGATCGGCTGTCACCGCTGATTTCGCCAATCGCCAACGTTACAGGAATGAGCGGAACACCGAAGCCGCCAATCTCCCCTCAAGTGGGGGAGATGCCAAGTTTTGGCAAAGTGGGGCAGGACAGAGGGGGGCGCCGTAGAGCACTACGGGACGATCCCAAGCGGCATCCCGCACAACATCTGCGGTATCCCGCACAGCCTCTGAACGACGCATGGCTCATCTTCCCCGCTTCCAGGAGGCACCCGTGAGCATTGTCGTGTTCGACCCCGACAGCACCGAGGACGTCGACTTCAAGGACCGCATGCGCCACCCGGCGGCCGCCGATCCGGCCGGCGGCATGTGGCTGTCCGACACCGAGCCGTCCTTCATCGATGCGGACGCGCTGCGCAAGGGCCGGCTGGCGAAGCTGCGCGCCTGGATGCGCGAGGCCGGCTATGGCGCCATCGTGCTGTTCGATCCCTATAACCAGCGCTATGCCACCGGCTCGCGCAACATGTTCGGCTATTTCCTGCGCAACTCGACCCGCTACTTCTTCATCCCGACCGAAGGGCCGATTGTGCTGTTCGAATATCCGCAGAGCTACCATGTCTCCATGGTGCTCGAAACGATCGACGAGGCGCGGCCGTCCAGGCTGGTCTGGTCTTCGGTGTCGGGCCGCGACGACGAAACAGCGGGTCCCTTCGCCGACGAGATCGCCGAACTGCTCAAGGCGCATGGCGGCGGCTCGATGAAGCTCGGCCTCGACCGCTGCGGCCATCTGCAGGCGCTGGCGCTGGAAAAGCGCGGCTGCGAGGTCCGGGATTGCCAGGGCGAAATTCTTGCCGTGCGCGCGGTCAAGACGCCCGAAGAGGTAAAATGCCTGCAGGTGTCGATGGCCGGCGCCGAGGCGGCCGTCTATGCGGTGCGCGAGGCGATCAAACCCGGCGTTTCCGAAAACGACCTGTTCGCCATCATGTATCACGAGGTGATCCGGCAAGGCGGCGAGTTCATCGAAACCCGGCTGCTGACGTCGGGCCAGCGCACCAATCCGTGGTTCAACGAAGCCAGCGGCCGCAAGATCAGGCCGGGCGAACTTTTGGCGCTGGATACCGATACGATCGGCTGCTACGGCTATTATTCGGACTTCTCGCGCACCTTCCGCTGCGGGCCGGGCAAGCCGACGGATTATCAGAAGTCGCTCTACCGCATGGCCCACGACCAGGTTCAGCACAACATCTCGATCGTCAGGCCGGGAATGGCGTTTCGCGAGATCGCCGAAAAGGCCTGGAAGATACCGGACCGCTTCGTCGACCAGCGCTACACGTCTGTCATGCACGGCGTCGGCATGCATGGCGAGACGCCGTTCATCGCGCACGCCATGGACTACGAGACCTATGGCCGCGACGGTTTTGTCGTGCCCGGCATGGTAGTCAGCGTCGAGAGCTATATCGGCGAAAAGGGCGGACGCGAGGGTGTCAAGCTCGAGGACGAGATCCTGGTCACCGAGACCGGCACCGAGCTTCTGTCGCGCTTTCCCTATGAGGACGATTTTCTGGAGAAACAAGTTTGATCCCAGCATCCACCACCAATCGCGGTGCGGTATCGCAAACCTTCGGGACTAGCCGCAGCGCTCATGCTTTCGTATTCGCATGAAGGGCCCGGTCTCGATCGAGCGCGGCACGGTGGCCGCGGTGTTCGTCGACCTCCAGGAGGAGCACCGGCAGGACAAGCGCTACCTGGTCGAGGGTTTTGCCGACATCCTCGCCAACGTCCAGCGCCTGCAGGCGGCGGCACGCGCCAACGATGTGCTGCTCTACCATTCGGCCTATATCGTCGATCTCACCAGGGAGGCGCGGCGGTTCCATCCGGTCGATGCGAATGGCAGGTCGGCCTTCTCCGACAAGGACGATCCGCTGACGGCGATCTGCCCGGAAGTGGCGCCGGTCGCCGGCGAGATGATGCTGGTCAAGACCGAGGCCAGCGCCTTCGGTGCAGGCCCTGCCGTCGGCCGGCTCAAGGCCAAAGGCATCGAGTGGCTGGTCGTTGCCGGCGTATGGACCGAGGCCTGCATCGACGCCACCGTCAGGGATGCGGTGTCATCAGGCTTTCGGGTGCTGCTGGTCAAGGATGCGTGCGGCAGCGGCAGCACGGCGATGCACCAGACCGCCATCCTCAACCTTGCCAACCGGCTCTATGGCGGCGCCGTCACCACCACCGACGGCGCCTGCCGGCTGATGGCAGGCGAGACGGTCGATGCATGGCAGGTCGTGGGCTCTGTGCCTTTGCGCTTCACTTATGAAAACGCCGCCCGGCTATACGGCGAACTCTGAACCAGGAAGGCTGGTGATCCTTCGCGCCCCCCTCTGTCCTGCCGGACATCTCCCCCACTTGGGGGGAGATCAGCT
>NZ_FTPD01000009.1:21964-97685 GCF_900156895.1 Mesorhizobium prunaredense | reverse complement strand
CCTTGTGGGGGAGATGTCCGGCAGGACAGAGGGGGGGCGCTGTCCTGGGCGCTGTCCCGCCGGCGTCTCGAAAGAATCCGCACTACAGCAGTGCAAGACACTCACCACCTCTGCGGAACAGCGCACAACGCCTGCGGAAACCCGAACACTTGCCCGCTGAATCCCACACTATCATTGCCCATGGACAAGGGCGCCCGGCCGACCGCATCCGCCCCCGCGACGCGGTCGACCGGGCGCCGACAGGGAGGATTCGACGATGAAGTTGATGCTGACCGAAAGAGCGCTGCATCCGCAGGCCGAGCCCGTCGCCGACGGCTTCAAGAAAGGCGGCATGAACCGGCGCGAATATCTCGCCACCATGGCAGCACTCGGCGTCAGCGCCGCCGGCGCGCTGGCGCTTGGCGGCCTCGCGCCTTCCCCGGCCAAGGCGCAAGAGCCGAAGCGCGGCGGCGTCTTGCGCGTCGCCATGAACGTCAAGGGCTGGAAGGACCCGCGCACCTTCGACGGCGTCGAGATGTCCAACATTGCCCGCCAGTGCAACGAATATCTGGTGCGCTGGAACCGCGATTTCACCTTCGAGCCGTGGCTGCTCGAGAGCTGGGAGACCAGCGACGACGCCCGCGTGATCACACTGCATGTCCGCAACGGCATCACCTGGTCGAACGGCGACACCTTCAACGCCGACGATGTCGTCCACAATCTGACGCGCTGGTGCGACGCCGGCGTCGCCGGCAATTCGGTCGCCGAGCGGATGGGGGCGCTGGTCGACGCCGCCACCAAGAAACCGATCGACGGCGGCATCGAGCGTGTCGACGACCTTACCGTCCGGCTCAATCTGCCGAAGCCCGACATTTCGCTGATTGCCGGCATGACCGACTATCCGGCGCTGATCATGCATCGCAGCTACGATGGCGACGGCGATCCGCTGAAGGCGCTGGCGATCACGTCAGGACCTTGCGAACTGGTGGCATGGGACGCCGAAGTCGGCGCCGAGGTCCGCCGCAAGGGCAAGCCATGGTGGAAAGGCGACTTCTGGCTCGACGGCATCCAATGGGTCGACTACGGCTCCGATCCCAATGCGATGTTCTCGGCCTTCGAATCGGGCGAGATCGACACCAACCACGAGACCGCCGCCGATACCGTCTCGCAGACCGACGCCATGGGTCTGAGCAATTCCGAGCTTGCCACCGGCTCGACCATCGTCGCGCGTTTCAACGTCGGCAATCCGCCCTATGACGACATCAGGCTGCGGCGCGCCGCCCAGCTCGCCGTCGACAATGCCGCGATCCTGAAGATCGGCATGGACGACCGCGGCAAGCCGGCCGAGAACCACCATGTCGGGCCGATGCATGCCGAATACGCCGATATCGGTCCGGCTGTCCGCAACGTCGACGAAGCCAAGGCGCTGCTTGCCGAGGCCGGCAAATCCGACCACGAATACGAGCTCATCTCCGTCGATGTCGACTGGCAGAAGAACACCGGCGACGCCATCGCCGCGCAGATGCGCGACGCCGGGCTGAAAGTCAAACGAACCGTGCTGCCGGCGGCGACGTTCTGGAACGACTGGAGCAAATATCCCTTCTCCTGCACCGAGTGGCTCGGCCGGCCGCTGGGCGTCCAGGTGCTGGCGCTGGCCTACAGATCGGGCGCCGCCTGGAACGAGACCGCCTACGCCAATCCCGAATTCGACGCCTTGCTCGACAAGGCGCTGGCCACACCTGACGCCGGCGCCCGCAAGGAGATCATGGCCAAGATCGAGCAGAACCTGCGTGATTCCGGCATCATCATCCAGCCCTACTGGCGCTCGGTTTACCGCACGTTCCGCAAGGGCGTGCATGGCTGCGAGCAGCACCAGTCGCTGGAGCAGCATTTCGACAAGGTTTGGCTTGAGGCGTGAACCTCGTTGCGGGGCACAGGGTAGTCGTTTCAGGTTTGCGCTGCCCCTCATCCGCCTGCCGGCACCTTCTCCCCGTAAACGGGGAGAAGCCCGCTGGCCGCAACCTCAGCGCTCTTTCTGCAACGTTCGAGATAGGCGAGGCGATCAATGACAGCCCCCTCTCCCCGTTCTACGGGGAGAGGATGCCGGCAGGCAGGTGAGGGGCGGCGCTGACCCTCGACGATTGGTCGTCTCCACTGGGCGCTGTCACTTGTCTGAAGCGATTGCCTTGGCTGAGGGTTCTTAGCCGGCAACGCCAGGCCTCGAAATCTCCTGCCCAAGCCGAACCGTCTCCCGCACCAGCAGGTCCAGGTCGTCGCGCCGGGTGCGGTGGTTGTTGATCGCTACCCTGAGGCAATGCTGGCCGTGCACCGTCGTATCCGAAAGGGCGGCGATGCCGTCTTCCTGCAGCCGCAGCATGATCTCGGTGTTGAGTGCCTTCTGCCGCTCTCCCGTCAGCCCGTCGCCACGATAGCGGAAACAGACGATGTTGATGCTCGGCGGCGCGACCAGTTCCAGCAGCGGTTCGGCCTCGATCAGCGCGCCGAGATAATGTCCCTGTGCGATGTTCTGGTCGATCAGCCGCCCGAATTTTTGGATGCCGTGCTGCTTCAGCGCCATCCACACTTTCAGCGCCCTGAAACCGCGTGACGTCTGCAGGCCAAAATCATGCAGCCACTGGCCCGAGGCGAGGCCGCGCGGCGTCGATTCGAGATATTCCGGCGTGATCGCGAAGGTTTTGCGATGCGCTGAAACATCCCTGACTAGGAACAGGACCTATTAATTTGGCATTCAGCAGTCGATTGCAACGGCCGCCAGCCATCGCTCAAACGATGGACCAGAAGCCCTTGTGTGAGCTCCTGCTCGCCAGGAGTTAGGCTGCGACTTCCCGGATCGCCCGCGCAAAGACGGGCAAAGAGCGCTCCACCATGCCGTCGTTTGCAGTCAAACTGATCCGCAGACGTCCAGGCAGTTGGGCGACGCTGCCGGGCAGCACCCAGACACCGTCAGTTGCGAGGCGTGCCGCGAAGGCCATGTCGTCCGGTATTGGGGAGCGTGGAATGAGATAGAAGGTACCTTCAGGCACCGGCAGGTCGTATCCCGCTGCCCTCAAGCCATCGACCATGCGATCGCGGCGCCGCGCGAGGGCTGCGACATCTATGCTGAGCTTCTCGAGATCAGGCAGTGCCCGCTGCAGGGTACGGCCGGCGAAAGCCCAACCGTGCGAAACCTGCGCTATGTCGACAGCCTCGCGCAACAGTATGCGATCGGCCTCGGGCATGTCCGCCCCGAGTGCGAGCCAGCCCAGGCGCTCGCCGGGCGCGAGCAAGGTCTTGCCGAAGGAATAGGCGATCAGCGTGTGCGGGTAGCTCTCGGCCGGACTGATATGCGCATGGCCGTCAAACACCAGTCGCGCATAGGGCTCGTCGGCAAGGAGATAAATCACCTTGCCAAATCTTTCGGACGCGGCCGCGAGCTTGTCGGCGAGCGCGTCGAGTTGAGCGCGGGGAAAGATGCGGCCGGTCGGGTTGTGCGGCGTGTTGACCACCACCACGCGGGTGCGCGGGGTGATCGCTGCCTCAATCCTTTCGAGATCGAGGTCATAGGTTCCCGGTGCTAGGTCGACGGCGACGGGTGTCCCGGCCGCGCCGCGAATCTGGGCACCATAGGCGAACCAGCCGGGACGCGGATAGATGACCTCCTCTCCCACCTCAAGCACGGCGAGCAGCGCAGCCGCTATCGCGCCGAACCCTCCCGCGGTGATCGCAATGTCGTCTGGCTTGTAGTTCCGGCTTCGCGCCTGGCTGAGCGAACGGGCCACCGTTTCGCGCGCCAGCGCATCGTACTTTTTATAACCGAACCAGTGAACATCCTGTGGCTCGACGTGGCGGATCAATGCATCGACAAATCCACGCAACGGCGTTTCCTGCGGATTGCCGAACATGAAATCGCAGGCATCGGGCCCCAGGCCGTCGCCCTCCAGGACGTTTCGCGCAAAACCCATGACCGTGCGCATTTCCTCGGTGACGGCGAGCATCCGGCTGGACACGGTGGCGATTGGCACGACGCACTCCCCCTGCTGCAGGCTGCGCATGTCGAGCGTTTCTTCGAAAGCCGTGCCGGAGGATTTTGGCGTCGCGTCCATGGTGGTTTCTCCCTCTCCCGCTACTCGGCCGGGAACTGGCAGCCCGGGGTTGAGCGCGACAGCGCCATCTCCTCCGCATCCATCTCCGCCTCGATGCCGTCGAACAGCGGCGTCGTCATGTAGCGTTCGCCGGTGTCGGGAAGCATGCACAGGATCACCGAGCCGGGTGCGGCTTTTTCGGCGATCTGGCGCGCCACAGCAAAACTGGCTCCGCCGGAGATGCCGGTGAAAATCCCTTCCTTTTGCGCCAGCGCCTTGGCCCATTTGATGCCCTCGGGTCCGGCAATCGGCACCACCTCGTCATAGAGGCTGGCGTCGACCGCCTCCTGCAGGACGTTGGGAATGAAATCCGGCGTCCAGCCCTGGATCGGGTGCGGCTCGAAGGCCGGATGGCTGGCGGCGGGTGCGCCGTCGGCGCCGCGCTCCTGCGCCTTGCCGCTGCCGATGAGTTGGGCATTGGCGGGCTCGGCCAGCACGATCCGGATTTCCGGACGCTCGCGGCGCAGCACGCGCCCGACACCGACGACGGTGCCGCCGGTTCCGTAGCCGGTGACGAAGCAGTCGAGCCGCGATCCGGCGAAGTCGTTGATGATCTCGCGCGCCGTCGTCGCCTCGTGAATGGCGGCATTCGCCACGGTCTCGAACTGGCGGGCGAGGAACCAGCCATTGGCCTCGGCGAGTTCGACCGCCTTGTTGTACATGCCAAAACCCTTCTGGGCGCGCGGCGTCAGCACCACCTTGGCGCCCAGCATGCGCATCAGCTTGCGGCGCTCGATGGAGAAACTGTCTGCCATCGTCACCACCAGCGGATAGCCCTTCTGTGCGCAGACCATGGCCAGACCGATGCCGGTGTTGCCGCTGGTTGCCTCGACGACGGTCTGGCCCGGTTTCAGGGCGCCGCTGCGCTCGCCCTCTTCGATGATGTTGAGCGCCAGCCGGTCCTTCACCGACGCTGCCGGATTGAAGAACTCGGCCTTCACATAGATCGTCACATGATCGGGGCCGAGATTGTTGATCCTGATCACCGGCGTATCGCCGACCGTGTCGACAATGCTGTCGAACAGGCGGCCGCGACCGGCCGTGGTTCTGATTTTCCGTTGCTGCAACATGTCTGCTCTCCCCTTTTTGTTGTCGTCACGAGGTGTTCGTTGTCACGAGCCGGTTACAAACCGGTGGCTTGGGCGGCGAGGTTTCGAGACCTTGCCGCGGTACGGTCCGTAGCCGTCAACGCGGCCCGGAACGGTGGCAATGCCGGCAACCGGCGCAGAAAATTCGTTGCCGGATGCACTCGATCGCTTTCGAAGGTAAAACAGAGGACAACTGGCCAGCGTGGGAGCAAGCGTGGAAATGCACGTGGAATCCGCTCGATCGAGCCTGGACGGCGCAGCGGCCGGGCTGTCCGTGCGGCTGCTCGGGCCGCTGACGGTCATCCGCGACGGCGCCACCGTGCAACTGCCGGCATCGCGCAAGCTGCGCGCGCTCTTCGCCTATCTGGCGCTGGCGCCGCATGCCGTCGGCCGCAGCCGTCTGTGCGAGCTTTTGTGGGATGTGCCGAACGATCCGCGCGGCGAGCTTCGCTGGTGCCTCAGCAAGCTCAGGGGCATTTTTGACGAACCGGATCGCCGCAGGATCGAAACATCAGGCGACACGGTCGCGCTCGATCTGAAGGGCGTTTCCGTCGACGCCTTCGATGTCGCCTCGGCCGCCGCCAGGGGCATCGAGGCGCTCGATCTTGAGCGGCTGCAGGCCCTGTCCAGACTATTCGTCGGCGACTTCCTCGACGGGCTGGAGATCGACCGCAGCCCGCATTTCAACAGCTGGCTGATCGCGCAACGCCGTCGCTTCAGCTCGTGGCACGCCGCCATTCTGGAACAGCTCGTCAGCAAGCTGCCGGCGGATGCCGACGAAATGTCCGCGCATCTGGAGAAATGGCTGGAACTCAATCCGTTCGACGAGCGCGCGCACCTGGCGCTTCTGACAAGCCTGGCGCGGCGCGGCCAGATCGCCGCCTGCGAGGACCATCTTGCTTCGGCGGCGCAGCTGTTTGCTTCGGAGGATCTGGATTTCGGACCCGTTCGTGAGGCATGGCGGTCGATCCGCAGCGAACGACCGGCCGCGCCGCTCCGGGCGCAGCCGGCGCTGTTGCCCGCAGCCGCCAAAACGTCAATTGTGCTTCCCCATTCCGATACTGCTACGTCGAAGGCCTCTCTTGCGGTAATGCCGTTTGTCGAGGAAGCCGGGATCGGCCCCTCTTGCGGCGGCCCCGTTCGCGGTGGCCCCTTTCGCGGTGGATTGGCCGACGGCCTCACCCACGACATCATCACCCGCCTGGCCAAGCTCAGGGATTTCTTCGTCATCGCCCGCGGCTCGGTCTTTGCGCTGGCCGAAAAAAACATCGCGCCGGAAGATGCCGGCCGGCGGCTCAACGTCGACTACGTCGCCACCGGGACAGTGCGCAGCCAGGCTGGCCGTGTCGCGGTCAGCGTCGAACTTGTCGAGGTGCGCACGGCCAGGATCGTCTGGGCCGAGACCTTCGAACGCAGGCCCGACGACATCTTTGCCGTCCTCGACGACATCGGCGACAGCATCGTCTCGTCGATCTCGGCCGAGATCGAGATGGTCGAGCGCAACCGCGCCATGCTGAAAGCCCCCAGCTCGCTGAGTGCCTGGGAGGCTTACCATCGCGGCCTCTGGCACATGTACCGCTTCACCCGCACGGAAAACGAGCAGGCCCGGCATTTCTTCGACATGGCCCTGAAGCTCGATCCGACCTTCGCCCGCGCCTATGCCGGCCTGTCCTTCACCCATTGGCAGAACGCCTTTCAGCGCTGGGGAGACCGCGACCGGGAAAGCGCGCTCGCCTTCGAGACCGCCGGCCAAAGTCTTCTGGTCGATGATCACAATCCGGCCGCGCACTGGGCCATGGGCCGGGCGCTGTGGCTGCGCGGCGAGCAGGACGGCTCGCTCATCGAGCTGGAACGGGCCGTCGACCTCAGCCCCAACTTTGCGCTCGGCCATTATGCGCTTTCGTTCGTCCACTCGCAGTCCGGTGATCCGAACGCGGCGATCGGTTCATCCGATCACTCGCGCCATCTGAGTCCGTTCGATCCGCTGCTGTTCGGCATGCTCGGCGCCAGGGCGATGGCGCATGTCCGCCTCGGCCAGTTCGACGAGGCCGCCGAATGGGCGCTGAAGGCCGCCGCCCGTCCCAACGCCCATGCCATCATCCTGGCGATCGCGGCGCACTGCCTTGGGCTGGCGGGGCGGCTTGATGAGGCCCGCACTTTCGCGGCCGCCATCCGCAAGACGCTGCCGAACTACTGTGCCGACGATTTCATCGGCACCTTCCGCTTCGAGTCGGACGCCGCAGCCCTGTTCCGGCAAGGCGCCAAGCGAATCGGACTGGGCTGATCCAACCCAGCTCGGGCCTGACAGTGCTTTAACCGGGCATCAACGGCCTTCAACCGGTCAGGGCGACGATCCTCGCTGGCCCACAACCGAACAAAAAGCCCCGCAATCGGCCAGGAAAATCGGCCAGGAAAGCCGCGTTCGTCGCAGCTATATGCCGAGCATCGTCTTGGCTTGGTTCAGCGCAGCCTCCGACCCTGCATGATCGCCGGCCGCGTGCAATGTCTCGCCTTGGGCGCGCAATTCTTTGACTTTGTTCATATCGGCCTCGGGCAGCGTCGCGGTCGGCAACGCCGCGTCGATCGCGGCCATGATGGTCGGGCATGAATTCGCAAAGGCTGTCGCAGGAACGACCGCCAGGAAAACCGCAAGCGAAATTGATCGTAACATGGACGTTCTCCCTTGCCGGAACACGCAATTTCGGCGACCGGCGCAGGAACGGTACAGCGAATGCCCGAACGTGCCAATCACGATGATGCCGCTGGGTTGCGGCACGCTGCGGTCGGCCGGGCTTTTTCTCGTGGTTTCTGAGCCTTTCACCACGGCTGGTCGCCAACTTCGTCACGCCAAAAGTCGACGCCAGGTTCGCGGCAATCGTCAGATCGCCGCAAAATCCTTCGACCAGAGCCGATCAGGTGGGCTGAACGGATTTGACATTGCCGTCCGTATCGACAAGGCAGCTTGTCTTTTTACCGCTGGCATCGAGTTCGACCTGATAGGTTTTGGAATCGATCTTGCTCGATGAAACCGGAAGTATTTTGGTGCTATCGGCACCGCTCGCCTTGGCGACCGCGTCGGCGCAAAGCAACTGAAGGTCCGCCGGGGCCGTCTCGACCTGGGTCCTGGACATCTGGTCCTGAGGCGGCGGCGGCGACGCGCTGACGCAAGCGCTCAAGCCCCCCGCCAAGAATCCAATTGCTGTTGCCCGGATCGAAGTTCTCACTGCAGGTTTTGCCGACATTGCTTGTCCCTCTCCGAATGCCGCTTCACACACCCCGGCATACACACCCCGGGCTTTACACACCCCGGGCTTTACACACCCTTGTAAAGTGCCGCCCCCTGCATGAGAACGATGACCTTGGCCCCAACCTTGACGCGCGATGCAAGATCGGTGATGTCGTCGTTCCGCATCCGGATACACCCTGATGACACGTCGAGCCCGATCGTCCACGGCTCCGGCGTGCCGTGTATCCGGTAGATCGTGTCCTGGTCGCGCTCGTACAGATAGAGCGCCCTGGCGCCGAGCGGATTGTCAGGCCCTCCCGGCATGCCTGCCGCATGTTTGACCGCATTCGGATCACGAGCGATCATTTCGGCCGGCGGTGTCCAGGTCGGCCATTCCGCCATGCGGCCGACGCGCACGATTCCGGCCCATCCAAAGCCTTCCCGGCCGACGCCGATACCGTAGCGCATGGCGCGCTGACCCGGCTGCACAAGGTAGAGAAAATGCTGGTTGCCGTCGATGATGATCGTACCAGGCACTTCCGCGGTACGGAACTTGACCATCTGCGGGCGAAACGCCTCTGGCACTTCATTATGCGCGGCATAGTATTTGCGCGCTTTCTTCTTGTCGTATTCGACCCACTTATGGGTCTGCGGATCGAATACCTGCGTCTGAGCGGCATACACCAGTGTCGCGCCGATCGCGGTCAAGGCAAGCGCTGTGCCAAGAACCAGGCGGCGACCAGCTATTCTGCGATCATTGCTTTTCGGAGTGATGGACCGGTTTGCGAGCGAAAGGGTCATGTTCGTCCCTGTCCCTTATTTCGACCAGGCGTTCAGCCGGTCTTGATGATTTGCAACCCAAGCCTGCGCGTATTTGGCGGGATCCTGCCGATCGACCTGCAATGCGTAGCTCATCTCGGTGACCTCCTCTGCGGTAAAGTCGATATTGGAGAGGAAGGCCGCCACCTTCGGCAGGCGCGCAGCCGTCGAGGACGCAAACCCGATGTAGAAATGCGATGCGTCCCACGCCACCGGCGCCTCCGATTTCGACAGCCAGTCAGGGTCGTCGCTCGGCATCACTATGTGCCACTTGGCGGGATCATATTTCGGCTCAGTCAATTCGACGATATCATGGAGCTCGAAAATGTGGTGCGGACTGTAGCAGTAGAATGCGATCGATTGCCCGGTTGCCGCGGCCGCATCGACTGCAGCCATTGCCATATCTTCCGGCATTTGAAGGAGCGTCATCGTTTTTTCATAGCCGTAGCTCTTTGCCCGTATCTTCTCGATGCTCGTCGACGACCAGCCCAGCGCGCCAATCCACATTTCGCCCTTGCCGTCGCCATCGGTGTCGAACACGGTCGCCTTTTTCGGATCCGCCAGATCTGAAATGTCCTTGATGCCATATTTGTCCGCAGTCTCGCGCGTGACGCATATGCCCTGCGCGGCCGGCACACCCTTGGGGCTGAGGTCAACGGTCTTGCGCCCGTCGACGTACTTCTTGACGAGTGAATCGAAATTGGGAAGCCAGACTTCCGGATAGATGTCGACCTCGCCCGAATCGAGGCCGGCAAAGGCGATAAGCGTTCCCATCTCGCGCACATCGGCATCGAGCCCGAAATGCTGCTTCAGGCTGACCTTGAGGATGTTTGCCGTCGCCTGGCCCGACGGCCAGTTCGGCATCGCAATGACGAGATCAGCCGCGTGGACCGGGGCCGCCAGCATCGTCAATGCCGCCAGCGACATTCTCCGCAGGCACTGCCGAAATCGGTTGTGCATTTTCTTCCCCTCGCTTCGGTGCTGAAACGAACCGGGACGGGAACAATCTGTCACGGCAAGCACCGGGTTGTGACAGCAGCCCCCATCTGCCGACGGCAACTGCTGAAGGTGCGGCAGTGCATTCGCCAAAGAGAGCGCCGTCACATGCCGCCCCTGCACGCTACTCGATGACATTCCGTATGGGAAGATGCTCACAACGCGGCCGCCGCGCCCCCGACCTTAGAGATGTCCGCAGGCACGCGCCTGACGAACTAGGGGGTGTATCAGGACGCCTAGTTGGGTGAGGTCATTCGCAAGGCGGCAGCACCTTTGTGGAGCAGCCGATGACCCGGAAACCTAAGGTTTCCAGGAAATCAAGAGCTTACAAAGGGATTGGTGCCCAGAAGAGGACTCGAACCTCCACTCCTTGCGGAACACGGACCTGAACCGTGCGCGTCTACCAATTCCGCCATCTGGGCTGGTGCGGGCTCTTTAGGCGGGCAAACGGTGAGTGTCAACGCGCTTTTTTTGAGGCCAGGCACCGCTTGCCGGTTTCGTCCTTCAGCCAGTGCTAGCCTTAGCTGTTCGAGGCGTTGGCGCTGCCCCTCACCTGCCTGCCGGCATCCTCTCCCCGTATAGGGACGGGGAGAGGGCGCTCTCATCGGCGGTTTCGCCAATCACAGCCGTTGCAAGAAGGGCGCCGGCGTTGCGGCCAGCTTCTTTCTCCCCGTTTACGGGGAGAAATGCCCGGCAGGGCAATGAGGGGCGGCGCCGACTTCGAGAAATTGGTCCCGACATGGGGTGCACTGATGCGCTTACCCCTCCAGCACTTCCTTGGATGCCACCGTCGAATCGGCGTTGAGCTTGTAGATGACCGGCACGCCGGTGCCGAGCTCCAGTCTGACGATCTCCTCGCCCGACTTGCCGTCCAGCGCCATGATCAGCGCGCGCAGCGAATTGCCATGCGCCGCCACCAGGACTGTGCCGCCGCGCAGCACATGCGGCTGCAGGTCGTGCAGATAATAGGGCCAGACGCGCGCGCCGGTGTCCTTCAGGCTTTCGCCGCCGGGCGGCGGCACGTCGTAGGAGCGGCGCCAGACCTGCACCTGCTCCTCGCCCCATTTCTGGCGCGCGTCGTCCTTGTTGAGGCCGGAGAGGTCGCCATAGTCGCGCTCGTTCAGCGCCTGGTCGCGGACGGTCTCGAGATCGCTCTGGCCGACCGCGTCGAGAATGTGCTGGCAGGTCTTCTGCGCCCGGATCAGCGACGAGGTGAAGGCGATGTCGAATTTCATGCCGCGCGCCTTCAGCTTGGCGCCCGCCTCCCTGGCCTCGGCGTGGCCCAGTTCGGTCAGGTCGACATCGCGCCAGCCGGTGAAAAGGTTCTTCAGGTTCCATTCGCTCTGGCCATGGCGCACGAGCACGAGAGTTCCCGACATTTTTGCTCCTTCAGTTTGGTGGATCAGATCGTCTCAGGCGAGTCCGAGCACGTCGCGCATCGAATACAGTCCCGGCTTCCTGCCGCGCGCCCACAGTGCGGCCTTGACCGCGCCGCGGGCGAAGATCGCCCGGTCCTCGGCGTGATGGGCGAGCGTGATGCGCTCGCCGGTGCCGGCCAGCACGACACTGTGGTCGCCGACCACCGAACCGCCGCGCAGCGTGGCGAAGCCGATCGAGCCGGTCTTTCGAACGCCGGTATGGCCGTCGCGCGACCGCACGCTGTTCCCGTCAAGGTCGATGCCGCGCCCAGCGGCGGCGGCTTCACCGAGCAGCAGCGCCGTGCCCGACGGCGCATCGACCTTGTGCCGGTGATGCATTTCCAGGATCTCGATATCGAAATCGTCGGCATCGAGCGCGCGCGCCGCCTGCTCCACCAGCACCGCCAGCAGATTGACGCCGAGGCTCATATTGCCTGACTTGACGATCGTCGCGTGGCGCGCCGCAGCAGTGATCCTGGCATTGTCGTCGTCCGAGCAGCCGGTGGTGCCGACGACATGGGCGATGCGCGCCTGCGCCGCATAGCCGGCGAATTCGACGGTCGCCGCCGGGCTGGTGAAATCGAGCACGCCGTCGGCCCTGGCGAAAGCCGGCAGCGGATCGTCGCCGATCACCACGCCGATAGTGCCGATGCCGGCCAGTTCGCCGGCATCCTTGCCGAGATGCGGCGAGCCGGCCCGCTCGATCGCGCCGGCGACGCGTGCCCCCGGTATGGTGTGGATGGCGCGAATCAGCGCCTGGCCCATGCGGCCGGCCGCGCCGACCACCACCAGGCCCATTTCATTGACGGGGAGGTCGTTTGTGGGCGTACCGCTCATAAGTTTCTCCCAATCGCTTTTTTCGCGCGTTGCCCCGGAGTTTGGATTGGCTTGCCGTCGTCGACAAGCCCCAGCCCCTTGTTGCCCTGCACCCGGTGGAACCGGGCATAGACGCTGTGCAGGTCGGCCATCAGCGAGGCATGCGTGCCTTGCTCGACCAGCCGGCCCTGTTCCAGCACGATGATATGGTCGGCATTGACCACGGTCGACAGCCGGTGCGCGATGACGATGGTCGTGCGCCCCGCCATGATCTGGGTCAGCGCCTGCTGGACGCGCGCTTCCGCTTCGTTGTCGAGTGCCGAGGTCGCCTCGTCGAGCAGCAGGATCGGTGCCTGCCGCACGATGGCGCGAGCGATCGACAGGCGCTGGCGCTGGCCGCCCGACAGCGTCAGGCCGCCTTCGCCGACAGGGGTGTCATAGCCCTGCGGCTGCTGGCGGATGAAGCCATCGGCCTCGGCCTGTTGCGCGGCCAGCTCGATCTCGGCGTCGCTGGCGCTCAGCCGCCCGTAGCGAATGTTGTCGCGAATGGTGCCTTCGAACAGATAGGGCTGTTGCGAGACATAGGCGATCGAGCGGCGCAGCGACTGCTTGGTGACTTTCGAAATGTCCTGGCCGTCGACCTCGATGCTGCCCGCCTCGACATCGTGGAAACGCTGCAGCAGCGCCACCAGCGTCGACTTGCCGGCGCCCGAGGCGCCGACGATGGCCGTCATCTTGCCGGCGGCCGCAACGAAGCTGAGATCCTGCAGCACCGGAGCGTCGGCGACATAGCCGAACGACACGTTGTTGAAGCGCACCTCGCCGCGGGTGATCTTCGCTTCGGCCGCTCCGGGCGCGTCGCCCTGCTTCGGCTCGAGGTCGAGCAACTCGTAGATCATGCGCGCATTGACCAGCGCCCGCTCCATGCCGACCTGCATGCGCGCCAGCCGCCGGGCCGGGTCGTAGGCAAGCAGCAGTGCGGTGATGAAGGAAAAGACCGCACCGGGCGGCTGGCCGCCGACGGCTGCCCGGTAGCCTGAATAGGCGATGACGCCGGCGACGGCGAAACCGGCCAGCATGTCGGAGATCGGCGATAACCGTTCCGAGACGCGGGCGATGCGGTTTGCCCGCTGCTCGGCGCCGGCGACAAGATCGCCGATGCGGCGCGACAGCTCGTCCTCCAGCGTAAACGCCTTGACGATGGCGATGCCTTGGGTTGCTTCCTGCATGGCGCCGATCAGCCGCGCGTTTATCTGCACGGCTTCGCGCGTGGCGCGCCTTATTCTGCGGGTCAGATAGACGACGGTGTAGATCAGCGGCGGCCCGATCAGCAGCGACATCAGGGACAGCATCGGATCCTGCCAGATCATGACGCCGATCAGCGCGATCAGCGATACGGCGTCGCGTGCCAAAGATGTCAGCGTCATCGACAGCAGGTCGCGGATGCCGTTGACGTTCTCGTTGATCTGGGCGGCCAGCCGTCCCGAGCGCGTGTCGTTGAAGAAACCGATGCCGAGCTTCATCAGATGGGCGAAGATGCGGCGCTGGTAGCGTGCCACCAGATTGTTGCCGATCCTGGCCAGCGTCACCGCCTGGCCGTAGGTGGCCAGCCCGCGCAGCATGAAGGCGCCCAGGATCAACAAGCAGATCAGCGCGATGAGATCGCCGCGCTGCTCGTAGAATATCTGGTCGACGACATCCTTCATGATCCAGGCGGTGAAGGCGGTCGTGGCCGCAACCATCACCAGGCACAGAACGGCCAGAACATAATACCAGCGATAGTCGCGGCCGTTCTCGGCGAGGATGCGGCGGATCACCGCCACGACTTCGCCGGGCCGGGCTTTGGCTTGGGTGTTTGGCGACTGGTTCAAGTCGGGATCGTTCCGTGATGTCGGTCCGGCTGCGCGGCCGGGTTAAATTATCGGCAATCCTCTTAGCGCCCCGGTGCCGGCTTGCCTATGGCCGAGGCCGGCAAAACTTTGTGCGGGTCAGGCCCGCCAGCGCCGCCCCGCGGTCTGGACGCCGAACAGCGAAGGGTTTCTGGCATAGGCGGCAAGCCCGGAAAGCGCTGCCAGCGGATGGGTGATCACATAGACCGGCATGGTGCGCATCAGCTCGCTGTGCGGCGCCTTGTCCTCGAAGGCGGCGCGGAAATTGCCGGTCTTCAGCGCCGGCAGGATTTTCTGCGCAATGCCGCCGGTCAGGAAGACGCCGCCGCGGCTCATGAACACCAGCGCAAGGTCGCCGGCGGTGCGCCCGAGGCAGGTGACGAACAGCGACAGCGCTTCCTCGGCCACCGGATCTGACTTCGCCAGCGCCGCGGCGGTGATCTCGGCCGGCGTGGTGAACGGCGCCGGCTTGCCGTCCGCCTTGGCCACCGCCCGGTAGGCATTGACCAGGCCGCGTCCGGACAGGATCTGTTCACCGGAGATTCTGCCCTCGAGCTTCTCGATATGCGCAAACACCTGGAAATCGCGCGGCGAGCGCGGGCCGATATCCATGTGACCGCCCTCGCCGGGCACCGGTATCCAGTGGTTCAGCGCGTGGACCAGGCCGGCGACGCCAAGCCCGGTCCCGGGACCGAGCACCACGCGCCCGGCATTGGGTTCCGGCGCATCGCCGCCGATCTTTTCCATATGCTCTTCGCCGAGCGCCACGACGGCCAGCGCCTGCGCCTCGAAATCATTGAGCACCACGACGTCGCCGAGGCCGAGGCTGGCAAACATTTTTTTCGGCTTGACGATCCACGGGCAGTTGGTGAGCGGGATCTCGTCGCTGTCTACCGGGCCGGCCACCGCCAGCACGGCGGAGTTGGGCCGCACCGACGAGCGGTCGAGCACCGCCGCCTGGATCGCCGCGTCGATGGTGTTGAAATTGGCGGTCTGGACGATCTGCGGTTCGGTTGGTTCCGAATTCGCGTCGAGCACCATCGAAAAGCGTGCATTGGTGCCGCCAATGTCGCCGATCAGGACCGGAAACTGCAGCACTGTGTCGTCGTCGCCTGGCATGCTCTCGTCCGTCCCGGTTCCCAGTGGCGTTCTGCCGTTCCTTCGTTGACTAGCGCATGACCCGGGAAAGGGAAAGTCGCTTCAGGGTCAGTTCCGGGGCAATCACTTCCGGTCCGAATTTCGTCCTGGCCTCATTCAGCGTTGGCGCTGCCCCTCACCTGCCTGCCGGCATCCTCTCCCCGTATAGTGACGGGGAGAGGGGCGCTCTTGTCACCGGTTTCGCCAATCACCAGCGTCGCAGGCAGGGCGCCAAGGCTGGTCCAGGCCCTTTCTCCCCGTCACCATACGGGGAGAAATGCCCGGCAGGGCAATGAGGGGCGGCGCCTACCCCAACAGTTGGTGGTCTCCAGCTGGAAGCCGAGGCGCTGTCCTCAGCCACCCGGCCGGGGTCGCGGCAGCGGAATGCCGATCTCGGGCGTTTCGGCGTAGGCGTTGGCCGTGGCCGGCAGCGCTGCCGCGCCGCTTGCCGATGCCCGCGCCGGCGAGGGAGCCTTCGTGAGAACGGGTGCAGCCGCGACCGGCACCCCGTTGCCATAATAGTCGCCATAATAGGTGACCGCCTCCGCCGAAGCCGGATCTGGCCCGTCGAGCACGGCCTGGCATGCTGCGGGCAGGCTCGCCATCGTCATCAGGTCACGCGCTTTCGGCCTGTCCGGGTTCTTGTTGGGGCGCCACGGCTCCTCGGTGAACCACCATGCCAGCGACTGGTCGCAGCCGTCGCCTGGCGCTGTGTTTTCCTGCGCTTTGCATTTGGGCGAGCCGGGCTGGCAGCCGATGCGGATGTGGAAGTGATAGTCATGGCCCCAGAACGGCCTGACCTTGCGCAGCCATCCACGGTCGCCTTTCACCGTGTCGCAGAGCTTCTTCTTGATGCCGGGATTGATCAGGATTCGCTCGACTTCCGCATAGCTTGCCGCGCGCTTCAGCAGCCGCGTATGCGCCGGTGCCCAGAGCGCATCTTTCACCAAATGGGTCTTTTCGTCGACAAGCAAGGTGGCGCTCATGTTTTCGCGCTGCTCGAGCGAAAGCTTGCGGTCGGGCATTGGCGTCAGCCAGATGTCGGCGTCGAGGCCGATCTGGTGCGAGGCATGGCCGGTCAGCATCGGGCCGCCGCGCGGCTGCGAAATGTCGCCGACCAAAAGGCCGGGCCAGCCATCGGCCGCGGCGTCGCGCGACAGTTTCTCGATCAGCGCGATCATCGTCGGATGGCCCCAGCGGCGGTTGCGCGAAGGCCGCATCACCTCCCATTTCGGGCCGTTCAGGGGTATGGCGACGCCGCCGGCAAAGCAGCCCTTGGAATAAAAACCGATCGACTGCGGCGCAGCCACGGCCGGCAGCTTTTGGGCGCCGAACAGGTTTTTCGCCAGTTCCTCGGCCGCCGCAGGTCGCGCTGCAAGCCCCGCCAGGACCAGGACGGCGAGCGCTGCTGTCAGCAGCCGCGATCTACCGCGCAATGATCGCTTCAACATCGTCATGACAGCAGAACCCCTCTGCAAATTAACTCGAATCATAGCACGCCCGGCGCGCGATTTCGATCACGACCGCTTCATCGGGCTGCGCGCCTCGCCGTCGCGCCAGTTGCCCTCGGCCCACATATGGTCGAATGCCCTGCGGTAGTCGGGAAAGCGGAAGCGATAGCCGGCCGCCTTGATCGCCGTGTTGGCGACACGCTTGTTCTCGCCATAGAAGGACCGCGCCATGGGCGAAAGTTGGGCGGTCTCGAACGGAATTTCCGGCGGCGGTGTGACGCCCATCAGCCCTGCGGCATAGGTAACGACGTCCTGCGGCGGCGCCGGCAGGTCGTCGGTGACGTTGAAGATGCCGCCGCGATTGGCCTTGAGCAGATGCCAAAGCGCCCCCGCAATGTCGTCGCAATGGATGCGGTTGAACACCTGGCCCGGCTTGATCAGCCGCCGCGCGGTGCCGTTTTCCAGATTGACCAGCGCATTGCGGCCCGGCCCGTAAATGCCGGAAAGCCGCAGGATCGCCACCGGCCGGCCGATGTCGCGACCCAGCTTCAGCCAGTCCTGCTCGGCGGCGACACGCAGCATCGAGCGCTCCGACACCGGCCTGCATTCGGCGGTCTCGTCGACCCAGCCGCCGCCATGGTCGCCATAGACGCCGACGGTGGAGAGATAGGCGATCCATTCGAGCGCCGGCATCTCCGCGATTGCCTGGCGCGCCGCATTCAGCACCGGGTCACCGGCCTCTTCCGGCGCCACCGAGACGACGAGGTGGGTTGTTTTCTCGAGCGCGTCGCTGATTTCAAGCGTCAGCGCGCTATCGAAAAGCAGCGGCTGGATTCCGGCTTGCCGCAGCGCTTCGAATTTCTCCGTTGCGCGTGTCGTGCCAAGGATCGTGCCGGCATCCTTGCTGGCGCGGGCAAATGCCTTGCCCGAATAGCCGGCGCCGAAAATGAGGATCTGCTTCTCGCTCATGCATGCGCCTCGATCTGGTCTGCCAGCGCCAGGCGCCATTCGCGTCGCACGGCCTCGTCGCCTTCTGCTTTCACCGCAGCGGTGGCCGATTTGGCGAATTCCGAAACCGGCACAAGCCGTGACAGCGCCCAAACCGCTGCGCCGCGCACCAGCGGCGAGGCATCATCGAGCAGCGCACGCACGGCGTTGCCGAGCGAGGGTTGGCCGGAATTGCCGGCGGCGATCAACACATTGCGGACAAAGCGGTCGCGACCGATGCGCTTGACCGGCGAACCGCTAAAGAACGACCGGAAAGCAGCGTCGTCGAGCGCCAACAGATCGGCGAGCGGCGGCTCGCGCAAGTCGGCGCGGGCGACGAGCTTTGCCTCGGAAGCCGCCCGGGCAAACTTGTTCCACGGGCATGCGGCCAGGCAATCGTCGCAGCCATAGATGCGGTTGCCGATTTTTTCGCGGAACGCGTGCGGGATCGGCCCCTTGTTCTCGATGGTGAGGTAGGAGATGCAGCGTCGCGCATCGAGCCGGTAGGGAGCCGGAAAGGCGTCGGTCGGGCAGACGTCGAGACAGGCGCGGCAGGAGCCGCAATGGTCGTCCTCGGGCGTATCGGGTGCAAGCTCGGCCGTCGTGAAGATGGTGCCGAGGAACAGCCAGGAGCCGTGTTCGCGGCTGACCAGATTGGTGTGCTTGCCTTGCCAGCCGAGGCCGGCGGCTTCTGCCAGCGGCTTTTCCATCACCGGGGCGGTGTCGACGAACACTTTTACGTCGCTGCCCGAGCGCGCCACGATCTTGCCGGCGATCTCTTTCAGCCGGCCTTTGATCACGTCGTGGTAATCGCGGTTCTGCGCGTAGACGGAGATCGCGCCGCGCTGGCGCTTGTCCAGCACCGCGCGCGGGTCGTGGTCCGGCCCGTAGTTCATGGCCAGCACGATGATCGAGCGAACTTCGGGCCACAGCGCCATCGGCTCGCCGCGGCGCTCGAGCGTCTCGGCGATCCAGTCCATCGAGCCGTGGAAGCCGTCGGCGACGAATGCGGCAAGCCGGGCCGGCGCCTGCGGGATGGCATCGGGCGTGGTGACGGCAACGGCATCGAAACCGGCGCGCCGCGCCGCGCGGTCGATCAGCGCGCGCAGGTTTTGCGCTCTAGAAATCGAGGTCCGCATAGTGTGACACCGGCGACAGGCCGCGCACCCGGTCGGACAAAAGCGGCCGGAACGATGGCCGTGATTTCACCCGCGCATACCATTCGCGCGCTGCAGCGTGTTCGCGCCAGTCGATCTCGCCGAGATAGTCGAGCACGGACAGCGCAGCCGCAGCCGCGAGGTCGGCATAGGTGACCTTGCTGCCGGCCAGCCAATGGCGGGTGCCGGCCAGCCAGTTGGTGTATTTCATATGCTGGCGGATGTTGGCGCGCGCGGCGCGGATCGCTGCCGAATCGGGCGAGCCGCCGCCCGCCGTTTCCGGCATGATCGGCTTCAGCACGCGCTCGCGCACCAGGTGCCGCGTCACCTCGCTATCGGCCTTGTTGAGATACCAGTCGGTCAGCCGGCGGATTTCGGCGCGCTCCATCGGGTCCTCGGCGAACAGCCGCTTGTCGCGCTTGAGCACGCCGCGCGTCTCGTCGAGATATTCGCCGATGACCATGGCGCCGACGATCGGCACGTCGCCCTCGGCAAGCAGGATCGGCAGCGTGCCGGCCGGGTTCAGCGCCAGGAACTCCTTGCGCCGCATCCACGGCTTTTCCTCGATCAGCGCCAGCTCCTCGCCATACTCGCCGAAAGCGAGGCGAACGAAGCGGCAGGTGGCGAACATCGGGTGGTGGAAAAGCGTCAGCATGGTCCCGCGATAATAGAGCGCACTGGCAAATCGCCGGCTGCGCCGGTAAGTCTTGGTCGCCCCGATTCAAAGGGCCGTCAGGGTGCTGCGACCTATAGGAGGAGTTCCGCGCCATGACAAGCAAGCCGTTCTTCAAAGCTCTCACTCGAACGCCGAGGTTTCCATGGAAAGCCAGACCATTGTCGAAGCGCTGCTGCTCGGCATGATCGAGGGCATGACCGAGTTCATTCCGGTCTCATCGACCGGCCATATCCTGCTTGCCGGCCATTTTCTCGGCTTCCATTCGACCGGCAAGGCCTTCGAGATCCTGATCCAGCTCGGCGCCATCCTGGCGATCCTCAGCGTCTATTTCCGTCGCCTGTGGCAGATGCTGGTCGATCTGCCGCGTGATCGGGTGACGCGGCATTTCGTTCTCGGCATCCTCGTCGCCTTTCTGCCGGCGGCCGTCATCGGCGCGCTGGCCCATGGCTTCATCAAGACGGTGCTGTTTGAATCGCCGAGGCTGATCTGCATCATGCTGATCATCGGCGGCCTGGTCCTGCTGTGGGTGGATCGCTTCAAGCCGAAGCCGCTGTACCATGACGTCGAGCAGTTTCCGCTCCGGCTCTATCTGCAGATCGGACTGTTCCAGTGCCTTTCGCTGATCCCCGGCACGTCGCGTTCCGGTTCGACGATCGTCGGCGCGCTGCTTCTGGGCGTCGACAAACGGGCGGCTGCGGAATTCTCCTTCTTTCTCGCCATGCCGACGATGGTCGGCGCCTTCGCCTTCGACCTGTTCAAGAACCGCAATGTGCTGACCAGCGCCGATCTGCCCATCATCGCCGCCGGTTTCATCGCCGCCTTCGTCGCGGCGCTCATCGTCGTGCGCTTCCTGCTCAACTACGTCTCGCGCCACGGCTATTCGCTGTTCGGCTGGTGGCGGCTGGTCATCGGCACCGCCGGCCTGGCGGCGCTGTTCGTCTGGGGGTGAGGCTGCACGCTTATTTTGTCGCCAGGGCCCTATTTGTTCGTTTGGCCTAAAAATGTCGGCTGAATGGTGGGGGACGACCAGCGTAGACCCGCCCCTCCAACCCAATCCAACCTCGCGGGGGCGTCCTCGCCCGTTTGAATGCATCCGATGGCACGACTGCGTTCACCACTCTTCAGAACTTTTTCACGCCGACATCATGACTTCGAACGAGCCCTCGCGTCCTCTCTCCCACGACGTTCCCACACGGTTCGGGCGTCGAACAGAGGAGATAAAGGATGATCAACCGCATCTTGGGAGTTCTCGTGATCGGCGCCGCGACCACCGCGTCCGCTGGTGATGGTCTGAGCCGCCACATTCTTGAACGGGCAGCAAGCTGCTGGCCTACGCAGACGGCGATGCGCGGGATCAGCTTCAGTGCAGATGTCCACGTCAGCTTCACCCGCGAGGGGCAGGTCAGTGCCATCCAAATCGTCGACGTTGCGCCGCAGACCGAGACGTTCAAGGGCTTGGCCAAGGATTTCGCGGATGCATTGAAGCGCTGTGGTCCGTACGTCACCGAAGGCATGACCGAAATGAACCTCAATCTCTCATGGCCGCTGTAAACGCAGCAAGGTGCTGCTACTTCGTCACCGAGAATTCATAACGCTTGAAGCGAGACAGCAGGATGTATTCGTTCGGGGCTCCCGGTGTGACGCTCAGGTTGCGGAAGACGGCGCCACAGCCCGTCAGTTTACGCGGATAGGCGCTGCACAAGCTGTCGCCCTGAACCCACATCCGACCGGTCACGACCTCCTCACCAACTGTTCGGGTCACGCTGCCGTCTGCCGCAATCACAGAATGGTAGGCCAAGACATCGGGCAGAACCTGGCGTCCCGTCAGCTCGTGTCCGATTATGAGATTGCCGATGTCGACGCCATTCATCCGTTCAGCAGATTGCGGTTCCATTCCGGCCGGAAGCTCGGAAACCCCTGCCTTCCTCAAGCCATCGAGCAGGCGAACGATATCCTCCGGTCGCTTGTAGACGAAGAACTGCTGCGCGATCAGCAGGTTCGGTTGCCCCTCCTGCCTTTCCGACAGTACGCTTCGGAGCTGCTCCAGGGCCGAGGCCGCTTCCGGCAGGCGATCGAGATGCGCAAGCGCTGCGACAAGAACATGCAGGCCGTAGAACTTCGTCCAGGGATTGGGCGACCGAACATCAACCTGCTCAAGCTGCGCGACCGCCTCCTCGTAGCGGCCCTGGCCGAACGCCGCCATGCCAGCCTGGTAGTGTCGCCACTCCGTCCACCCGGGATCGACGCGGAGGGCCGCCTCGAGAAAGGTTCGCCCCTCTGCCGGCTTGCCGTTGAAGATGAGGGCCTGGCTCAGCCCTTCGTAGGTCCAGGAATCGCTCGGGTCGAGTGCTATCGCCTTTTGCAGGGCAGCCACCGCCTCGTCGGACCTATGCTCCCGGACCAGAAGCTCGGAAATCAGCTGATAGTAACCGGGCGAGGGATTTCCGGCAGCGATGGCCAGATTGCCGTAGAGCTCGTCGTCGATTTCGGTCCAACTAAGCCCTAGAGCCTGTCTCCTCGCGTCGTCTGTATCCCAGTGGAGCCATGCCAATTCCGCGGCCGCCGCGCCGAAATCGGCATCAAGCGCCAAGGCCTGGCGCAGGTAGCGAGATGCCTCCACGGTGCCTGATGGTGTATCCGTTCGTCGCGCCTCGATAGCGCGCCGAAAAGCCTGGTAAGCTTCCGGATCGTCAGTATCGCCGGACACGGCCAGGTTTGCTTTTCCTGGGACGAGCTTTAGCTGCAGCGCGGCGACAATCTGCCCGGTCACCTGGTCCTGGAGCTTGAACACATCGCTGAACGGACCTTCGAACCGCTCGGCCCAGATCTGGCCAACCGTCGAGGCATCGACCAAGTGCGCATTGATGCGCACTTCATCGCCGAGACGTCTAACCGAGCCCTCCAGCAGGTAGCGGACGCCGAGCTCTTTCGCGATCTTCGCCGGCGGCAGACCGCTGTTGCGATATGCACGCGCGGCATTGCGCGAGACGACAAACAGGCCGGGAACGCGCGCCAGCTCTGTCGTCAGATCGTCGGCGAAACCGTTGGCAAGATAGGCCTGCTCCTCGGCTTCGCTGAGATTTGCGAACGGCAGAACCGCGATCGAGAGCGAGGTCGGCACTTCCGTATCAAATGTAGGCCTCCAGATGAACGCCGCGACTGCGGCAACGATTGCCAGTACAGCGCTTACAAATATCAGGCTTCGCCGGCGTTTGGTCTCGTGCTGGTCAGGAGGGGCAGTGCCGTGAACCTGCGGGTAGCGATCGTCAGGTATGCCGGGCGCTTGGCTTTCGGGGACAAAGCGATACCCCCGTCGCGCGACTGTCTTGAGCAGGCTCTGCTTCTCGTCGCCGATGGCTTTCCTGATTTCGCTGATGCACTGGGAAAGACTGTTTTCCGTCACCGCGATGCCGGGCCAGACAGCGTCCAGGAGCTCCTCCTTGGTCACGACACGGTTGGCGTTGGCGACCAGATGCTTCAGCACCGCGAGCGATTGAGGCCTCAGCGGGACATCTTCACCATGCTCGCCGTGCAGGAGACCGGCGTCGAAATCGAACTCGACACCGTTTAGAACAAGGCTCGGCGGATTGACCAGGTTCAAAGCTGCTCTCGATCATCATGCTGATCGTTCGGGCGGCATGTTGCTCGGCAGGCCGCCTCGGGCTTGAGAATCGGCGCCTGTCGCCGAAAGTCAACTAGCGTTTGAAAGTCGGCACTACTTCCCGGGACGAAACCTTGGTGCTGCGATCGCAAACGTCCGGAAATGGCGCACCGACAAGCGGTAGCGCCCGCACGTTTCTTCTCCGGCGTTGCGGCTACCGTTGGCGCCGATCAATGAGGCCTGAGCTTAGTTCCGCCCATAGAAAACATTCTCGACATGCACCGGCCAGCGCCACGGCAGCACCGCGACCATGTCGAAGCGCACCGACAATCTGCCATAGTCGGACTGGCGCGACAGCCAGAGATCGGCGGCGCTTTCGATGCGGCGCTCCGATTCGTAGGCGATAGCTTCCATCGCTTCCACCAGCGTGCGGCGCGCCTTCACCTCGACGATCAGCACCAGGTCGCCGCGCCGCGCGATCAGGTCGATCTCGCCGAACCGCGTGCGGTGGCGGCGCGCCAGGATCCGGTAGCCCTTCACCATCAATGCCGCAGCCGCCAGCCACTCGCTGCGGTGGCCGCGCCGATAGGCCCGCTGGCGGCTGGCGACCGGGCGTTCAGCCATCGCCGTCTTTCCCGGTGTCGCCCTCTTTGCCAGTGTCCTTGAGTTCGAGCAGCCGCCGGTAAAGCGCCTGCTTCTGGCCGCCGGTCATCTTGGCGGCTTCCGCCGCCGCCTTGGAGGCCGGCATCTCGACGGCAAGCGAAAGCAGAAGCCGGTCGATGTCCGCCGGCTCGTCGGCCGTTGCGTCCGACGGGCCGACGCAGATGACGATCTCGCCCTTCGGCGTGTCGGCCGCCGCGTAATGATCGGCGAGCGACTGCAAGCTGCCGGTCCGTATCTCCTCGAAGGCCTTGGTCAACTCGCGGCCGATCGCAGCCTTGCGGGCGCCACCCAGCGCCTCGACCATGGCACCGAGCGTCTCGGCCAGCCGGCGCGGCGATTCGAAGAAGATCAGCGTCGCCGGCACGGTTTTAAGCGCTTCCAGCCGCCTCAGCCGCTGGCCGGTCTTCACTGGCAGGAAGCCGGCGAACAGGAAGGCGTCGGAGGGCAGGCCGGAGGCCGTCAGCGCCGCGAGTGGCGCCGACGGGCCGGGGATCGGCACGACGCGAATGCCCTGGTCGAGCGCTTCGCCGACCAGTCGGTAGCCCGGATCGGAGATCAGCGGTGTGCCGGCGTCCGAGATCAGCGCCACGCTCTGCCCGGCCAGCAAGGCTGCGATCAGTTTTGGGCCGGCCTCGCCGGCATTGTGCTCGTGATAGGCTGACGTGCGGCGGCGGATGCCGTAGCGGTCGAGCAGCACGCGACTGACCCGCGTGTCCTCGCAGGCGACGATGTCGGCAGCGGCGAGCGTTTCAAGCGCGCGTAATGTGATGTCGGCGAGATTGCCGATCGGCGTCGCCACCAGGTAGAGAGCCGGCTCGAGCGGCCGGGCCGATATCTCGGTCTGGCCGATCACGTAGCTGCGTTTTGCCGACTCGCCGGTCACCGGTGTCCCCCGTCAGGCTCTGACCTTGAATGCATTCGGCCCTGTTTGGCACGGCTCACGCCCGGTTGCAAAACGCATGCCGAAGTGACGCGGCTGTCATGCCTTTGCCACACTACGGAACGAAACCGTGCCCGGCGGATTTATGCCTGATCTCGGGAGGAGCAGGATGGACAGCCTCAAGATACAGGACGTTTTCGAACCCTACTATGCAGGCCGCAAGCGTTTTGCCGCGCGAAAGGACAAGAGCCTGCCTGCCAAAACCGGCGCCGGCCTGGCTAAAAAGCCGCGAAAGCGTCGTCCGTCAAAGGCAACCAAGCTCGAAATCGAGCCCTCGACCGGCACCGGCACCACGACGGAGCACTGACCAGACGATGCCCAATCGCTTCGACATTTTCATCACCCGCCTCGAAACCAAAAGCTCCCGCAATGGAGCGCCTCCACATCCGACAAGCGATCGATACCGCGCCCGCCGCGACAAGGGCGACGCCAAGCCGGCTCCGGACGGCGAGGCGGACGCCGAGAAAGACCACGCCAAGCGCCGCCCCAAGCACGACGCCTGACTACCGCGACCTTCGCGATTGGCCGAGACACTTCTCTCTAAAGCGCGGGGGAAACGCTCGGCCACATCATTCAACCTGGAAACTTCGAGACGCGCGCTTCCAGCAGACGACACCAGACCCGGGTCCATGAACTCGTCGTCGACTGGAATGTCGAGGCAGATCACGCGAGCCTTCTTCAGGCTGGCCTTGAATTTCTGCTGCAGTTTGGCGCGGTGCGCCTTTTCCATCACGAAGATGATGTCGGCCCAAGAGACCAGGTCGTGCGTCAACGGGGAGTCGGCATCGTGGTTGGTGCCGGCCGATGCGACTTCGATATCCCTTCGACTAGAAAACACCTGTTCCGCGGTCGGGCTTCGCAAGCGGTTCTGGCTGCAGACGAAGAGGACGTTTTTCATCAGCTTCGATCTTTGGCTTGGCTATTCTGCTGGCCGGGAAACCAGATCGTGCTCCGCCGAAGGCGATTATGCATGTCTCTCGTATCGCTTTTGGTTAGAGGGATGTGCTCATCAAGCCTAAGTCCGTTTGTGGATAGCCAGTAGCTTGTAAGGCACGCCTTTCCTTTGAAGCCCAGCCGCTCGTAGCGCTATCGGCCGACTTCAGAAAACTTCTGGTTTATGATCTGGAATGGCGGATTCAGAACGGCAAAACAAGGATCGCTCGGCTCTAACACCCGCTGGACTCTTGGATTCGAGACGCGAACGCGAAAATTGCGCCGTCCTTCTGAACCGCGGATCCGGATATCTGAGTACTCTCCAGTTGCGGCAGCAAATACGCTCCGCACAATCCGGAACACGATGGGATTTTGCCCTCGCGGGAAGAAATCTTGGCTGACCGTTCGGCGAGTATTGATGGTCTCCTCGAGGAATTGGCTAGCATCCAGCATTCGAAACAGATCCTGCTGTCTCAGATCGGCCGCGATCGCTTGAGAGGTACCTCCCGGCAGCAACTGGAAGACTGACAACAATATGTCCATCTGGCTAAAAGTACGCGCCGGCGGTTCGCGCTCGTCAGCAGGACGGGGAACCGCGGGTGTATGAAGAAAGCGGCCATCGGTCTCGATATCGAGCGAGAAACGATACCGTTCTTCGGGGAACAGTACGTCAGCGGGGTTCAGAACATACTCAAACCGAAACTGTCCTCCAACAACGGAACGGAAGTTGGTAAATGGGTTGCTGACGCCCCATGCCTGGCCGCGAACCCGCCCCGTCGTCGCAGTCGCCATATATGCGTTGATGGAATTGTCGTTCAGCCAATCGTCCCATCCGGGAATTCTGTCGGTTAGCTGATATTCGCTCACTTCATTCGCGTCGGAAGCCAGGAAATCAGGTTGGTAAGGTGCGTGGGCGACCAAACACGCCAGCACTTTGAAGCTCATGGCTATTCCTCCTCGTCCGAAGTCGGCTCCGGATCGGCGTCAGGAAAGGGATCGGTTCTTTCGCCCCGGATCTTCGCGAGACCTTGCTTCTCCGTATCGACACCCTGCTTTTCGAAAATCTGCGATTGCAGCCGGCGAGCCTCCTCGTGTTGGGCCTTGGTCAGTTTGACGACATTAGAGTAACCATGAGGCGGAAACGGCCGCTCCGTAGCTAAGTACCTATCAAGGAGTGATTTCACCTTTTTCAGGTTTGTGGGGCGCACTGCACCGAATGTGTCTTCGAGCGCTTTTGGATTGGTGACCAGAAACTCACGCTCCTCCGCAGTTAGAGTTGCGAGGGCGTCCTTAATTTCCTGAAGTTTCACTGCGAGTGTGGAGGGCATTTTCGGCCCACTGCCATTGCTCTGCATGTTGGCGTTCCCCTGACGTAACGGAACATACCACGTTCCGGCCAGTAGACAAATTAGCCTGAAGCGCATCGAGCTCCGAATGGTTATCGAAATCCCTACAAACCAGAACTCTCGCTCCGTGCTGGATTGACAAAAGGCACGGACTTTTCGGTATGTGGCGCGCTTGCGGCCGCAATTGTTCGCTTCGACACCGAGGTAGCTTGTGCCGCCAGCCTTAACGGCCGCGGCGGCGATGTACGCGGGCAGCGAAGGCCGCCAGATCGCAAAAGTGTCCTGGATGAGGGCGATCGACAATGCCGTCTACATGTCACACTCCATAGCTCATCAAGGCCACGAGGGCTCCGGCGCTAAGGATTGCCATCTGCATCAACCCGTCAACAGGCTCTTTGGTGCCGGCTCGTCCGCTTATCCTTCAAAATGAAGTGTCTCAGTATTTGCTTTCGTACGGTTTCAAATTCGGGCCGCTTTTAAACACGGATGGCGGTTCAAACTTTGTTCGCCTGAAAGGCTCGGCGCTCCCCATGTAACTCGGGCCGCAATTCCTCTCGCTAAGCCTTTTATATGATGGGCCGCCAGCCTCTGTTCGTAACGCTTCGTGTTATATTGGACCTGCGTGTGCGCTTGGGCGTACGGGAGAGGATTATGTCGGCAACTTTAACCGCACTGAGCAACAGAGAGGCCTATAGGCTGGGAGATTTCAACCTGATTGGTCGTGGCGAACATGCCACCATATGCTTGGCAGACGGGGAGGTTTCGCGCCAGCATGCAACCATCCGGCGCGACGGCGCGAACTACTGGGTTGTTGATGTCGGCAGTGCCAATGGCAGTTATGTGAATGACGTGGCGCTCACAACCGCGCGTGTGCTGCACACCGGCGATCGCGTCCAGTTCGGCAGATCGATTTTTCTTTTCGACCAGGGCACGACTGCCCCCGATTTAGAGTCGCAAGTGGCGAACACAAAAACTCAATGGGGCAACCCGGCAGCCCCCAAGAGCCGGCCGGCCACCCTGTTCGTTGCTGATTTGAAGGAGTTTACCGGAATTAGCGCAAGGCTATCCCCAGAACAGGTGGCGGCCCTCTTGGCCGAGTGGTATTTGGACTGCAATGCGATTTTGAAGCACTACGGTGCCTCGATCGACAAATTCATCGGTGATTGTGTATTTGCTTATTGGCACGGGACCGCAGCGGATGTCTGTGTCTCTGCGGTTCAGGCTGCCCAGGCGCTCCGCGCCGCGGAAGACGCGGCTACGTCGCCAACCCGAGTACTGGTCAGGGAACAACAAGACATCGTACTCGACTGCCGCATTGGCCTTCATGTGGGTGAAGTTGCTATCGGCGCTATGGGCAAAGGCATCAACACCGCGCTGGGCGATGCCGTTAATTTGGCCTTTCGTATTGAGGGATTGACGCGAAAACTGGACAAGCCGCTGTTGGTCAGCGCCCAGTTCGTCGAGCACTGGCCTGAAGGCAGGCAATATTTCAAGTCCTGCGGCTATCACGAGGTCAAAGGACGCGCCGAGATGATCGAGGTATTCAGCCTGAAATAGGCGCGCCAGCAGTAGCCAGCATAGCTCTCTGCTGCCGCTTCCGGTTCTTGCCGGCTTCAACAGGGCACGTGGCCGCTGAGCGGCGCCAGATCGGCAACCTCTGCCGAGGCACGTCACTCGCAAATTGTAATTGGATCGCGGCAGAAGCCGCTGCCCCGGCGAGCCCCGGCGGCCCGCGCTCTGACCCTGCACTCATCGCGGGTTTCTGCCCTGCAAACGCGAGCTGGCCCGCTCGCGCTTGGAGTAGCGGCGGCACGCTGCTGTTCCGTTGTCGGTCGTGGCCGGGTGTTCGGGTTATTCGCTTGGCGGGGTTCTTCTATCGAATTCGGCCGGGCAACAACCGGACACACGCGAGCTGTGCTTTCTTCCAATTTCTTCAAAGCAATTGTTGTCGGTTTCGCCATGTCGATCTCGGCGCCGGAGTAGCGAGCGAAACGGCGCAACGCCTCCCGGGTTCTTCCACCCCAGATGCCGTCTGGGTTTCCCGGATTACAACCAACGCGGCCAAGCTCGCGCTGTATCCGCTTCGCCAGCTCGTTCGGGGCATCCTCTTGGCTGGCGTCCGATTGATGATCTGCATTCTCCAACTGTTGAATTTGGAGTCTGGCGAGAGGCACAAACAGGCCGTCCGGGTACAGTTGAAGATAATCCTTTAACGCTCCGCTGCTTTTGGAGCCGCGGATTGAGGTCCACAACTCGATTTCCGTTAGGCTCGCATCTCGGCTGCTGTTGTTGGCTGGCGAGACTGCCGTTGCGCCACGAGGAGGGGCAATGAAAATTTCCCTGCCAGGCAGCGATCCATACGTGAATGGTTCCTGCTTGCCGCCTGTCGCGGCCAGAACAGTGTCGCGAACCTTGCGGAACACGAATTGGATGTCCACCCCGGGTTCACCCAAATGCGCCAACAGCCCTGCAGTGTAGGGACTGTTCCGTCCCGCTCCATCGAATGCGGTTGTACCTTCCTTCGCAGCATACCCGACCAAGGTTCCGGCTGCCGGTTCAATCGCAGCCAGGCCTCTGCCAATGGAACGCGTTGCATTTGATCTTCGCATGGCCGCGATAAAAGGGTTGTCCCGGCAAGCATCAAGTAGAACCACCCGCACGCCGGAGACACGCGACAACGCGTTCATCACCAAATCCAGCGGGATTGCCTCAAACTCCACGTCGGAATCAGCGCTCAGGCTGACATCTGTAGGAACGAGAAAATTTCTATTCTCAACCTCAACCCCATGTCCCGCGAAGAAGATTATTGCGAAATCAGCACCTTCCGCCTCGCGACCGAACTCCTGCAGAGCTTTCCTGAACGCGGTATGGTCCAAGTCTATCTTGCGAGATACTTTGAACCCTACCTTTGACAGCAAGTTCGCCATGTCAGCAGCGTCATTGTTCGGATTGGGAAGTCTAGCTACCCGTTGATAGTTCGAATTGCCGATCACCAGCGCAACGCGTTTTTCAGCCCACGCCACCTCCAGCCCGCCGATCAGAGCAATGACAGCAAGGGCGATGTTGAAGAGGCGCATTTTAGCCCCGTGCTCTGCTTCAGCCGCAGATTAGCGGCACCCGACCGAAGCTTGACCAGTCAGGCCCCCGCTTGCAAGTACTTATCGGTTGCGGATTGCAGGCTGGCCCGGCGCTGGGACATTCCTTGATAGAAATCTTCAAACTCCTGGGACTTCAAGATCTCGGTTAACCGAAATTCGAAAACATCATCCGTATATTCAATGTCCACAGCGTCTCGTGGATGAGGAACTTCATGGCAGGCCCATATTGGATGCGGTGGGATGGCCTTTCGGCCAAGCAAGCCGAATTTCCCGCATCCTTGCGTGAGCCGACAAATTGTCTGTGACAGTTCAGGTCCTGGCCCAAGCTTTACCGCGCCAGATCCGCCACCACGGCGTCTAGCACGATCATGCCGGCCGGCGTGGCGCGCAGGCGGGCATTGCCGATCGGCGCCACCAGCCCCTCGCCCTGCAGCATCGACAGCCGCGCCGTCGACAGGCCACGGCCGGAAAACGCTTCGTAGCGGGAGAGGTCGATGCCCTCGGCCAGCCTCAGCCCCATCAACAGGAACTCGTCGGCCTCTTCCGAGCGCGTCAGGATCTCGCCGCCGGTGACGCCATGGCCCTTGGCCTCGACCAGATTGGCCCAGGTTTCCGGCATTCTTTCGGCGATCGTCACCACGCGACGGCCGTTTTCGACGAAGCGGCCATGCGCGCCGGGACCGACGCCGACATATTCGCCATAGCGCCAATAGGTGAGATTGTGCCGGCTTTCGGCGCCTGATCTGGCGTGGTTCGAAATCTCATAGGCCGGCAGCCCATGCGCGGCGGTGATCTCCTGCGTCAGCGCATAGAGATCGGCGGCATGGTCATTGTCGGGAATTGCGAATTTCCTGGCCGCATGCAGCGCGTGGAACGGCGTGCCTTCCTCGATGGTCAACTGGTAGAGCGACAGGTGGTCGGCGGCGTGGCCGATCGCCTGCTCGAGCTCCGCCTGCCACGCTTCCGGTGTCTGGCCGGGCCGTGCGTAGATCAGATCGAACGACAGCCGCGGGAAAATCTCACGCGCCAGGCCAATTGCATGCAGCGCTTCATCGACATTGTGCAGCCGGCCGAGAAAGCGCAGATCCTTGTCGTTCAGCGCCTGCACGCCGAGCGACACCCGGTTGACGCCTGCCGCCCGGTAGCCGCGAAAGCGCTCGGCCTCGACCGAAGACGGGTTGGCTTCCAGCGTCACCTCTATGCCGGCAGGCACTGTCCAGCTCTTCGCCACCGCGTCCAGCACCGTCGCCACGGTTTGCGGCTTCATCAGCGATGGCGTGCCGCCGCCGAGAAAAATGCTGGTCACCTCGCGCGGTCCGGTGCGGTTGCGCATTGTCGCAAGCTCGGTCTCGAAAGCGCGCGCAAAACGCTCCTGGTCGACCGGCTGGTGGCGGACATGGCTGTTGAAGTCGCAATAGGGGCACTTGGCCGCGCAGAACGGCCAGTGAACGTAGACGCCGAAACCGGGGCTGCGGTCGAGCAACATGGTCATTTCACGGCCGATCACGCCAAATCCAGTCTGGCCTGCGCGAATTTCTGGAAGGCGCGAGCGCGATGCGACAATGCCGTCGGCTGGCCGGGCTTCCAGCCATGTTTCTCCTCTGCGGTCATCTCGCCGAAGGTCTTTTCGAAACCGTCCGGCACGAACACCGGGTCGTAGCCGAAGCCGAGTTCGCCGCGCGGCGGCCATACCAGCGTGCCCTTGACTTCGCCACGGAAATATTCGGCCGCGCCGTCGGGAAAGGCCAGGCAGATGACGGCGACGAAGCGGCCCTTGCGCTGCGCTGGATCAACCGCGCCGATTTCCTGCAACGCCACTTCAGCTCGCTGCATCGCCATGCCGAAGTCGCGGGCCCCGTCCGGCGCCTCGGCCCAGTTGGCGGTGTAGACGCCGGGCGCTCCGCCCAGCGCATCGACACACAGGCCGGAATCGTCCGACAATGCCGGCAGGCCTGTCGCCTTGGCGGCGGCAAAGGCCTTGATATAGGCGTTCTCCTCGAAGGTGGTGCCGGTCTCGTCCGGCTCCGGCAGGCCATATTCCTTGGCCGACTTCGCTTCTATGCCGAACGGCGCCATCAGATCGGCGAATTCGCGCAATTTGCCGGCATTGTAGCTGGCGACAACGATCTCATGTCCATCAAGCGAATGCATCAGATGCCCCAGATTCTTGGTTCGGCGAATTCGATCGAATTGCCGGAGGGGTCGCGAATATAGATCGAGCGGCCACCCTGCGGCCATTCGAACTCGCTTTCGATGGCGATTTTCTTCCGCTCGAGATGCGCTCTCCAGCGCACGATCTCGTCCGCGCTCGCCGCAAAGCAGAGATGGCCGTCGCCGACCGTGCCGTGCGGCGGCACTTTCAGCTTGGCATCGGGCGCTGGCGGCACCTTGGTCGCCTCGGCGTTGAAGATGAGCAGCACGCCGTCCCCGCAACGGAAGAAAAGATGCCTGCCGTCGACCTTGCCCAGCAGATCGAGCCCGAGCACATCGGTGTAGAATTTTTCCGCGGCAGCGAGGTCCGTGACGTACAGCGCTGATTCGAGGATGGCGGAAGGAGTCATGACAGGGTTAAGCTACAGCCATCTGCTGCAGGCTGACCAGTCGCGTAATACCTTTCTTGGCCAATTCCATCAGCGCCGCAAATTGCTCTTCCGAGAAAGGCTCGCCCTCGGCCGTGCCTTGGATCTCGACGATGCCGCCCTTGCCGGTCATGACGAAATTGGCGTCGGTGCCGGCCGCTGAATCCTCAAGATAGTCGAGGTCGATGACCGGCTGTCCGTCGTGGATGCCGCAGGAGATAGCCGCGACATGGTCCTTCAGCACCTTGGCGACGCTGGCCATCTGCCGGGCTTCCATCCAGCGCAGGCAGTCGTAAAGCGCCACCCAGCCGCCGGTGATCGAGGCGGTGCGCGTGCCGCCATCGGCCTGGATCACGTCGCAGTCGACGGTGATCTGCTGCTCACCCAGCGCCTGCAGATCGACCACTGCGCGCAGCGAACGGCCGATCAGCCTCTGGATTTCCAGTGTGCGGCCGCCTTGCTTGCCAGCCGAAGCCTCGCGGCGCATGCGCTCGCCGGTCGAGCGCGGCAGCATGCCGTACTCCGCCGTCACCCAGCCCTTGCCGGAATTGCGCATCCAGCCCGGCACCTTTTCCTCGAGGCTGGCGGTGCACAGCACGTGGGTGTCGCCGAACTTCACCAGGCACGAGCCTTCCGCGTGCTTGGAGACGCCGCGCTCAAAGGAGATGGCGCGCATTTCGTCGAATTGGCGTTTGGAAGGGCGCATTCAGGCTTCTTTCTTGTCGTTTTAGGATTCGTGGCCGGCTTGTAGCCGCACGCGACGAGAGGCGCAAAGGAAAATGGACCAGTTGCGCGGTCGCAGTCGATGTCTATATCCTTGGGCCGGAGGTATTTTGCTCGAAATGACCAAGGCAGTCGATCCCGGTTCCCAGTCGGCGGCAGCGCTCCAATCGCCCGCGCTTCAATCGCCCGCCCTTCAATCGCTCGACATGCGCTCGCGCGACATCTTTCGGCGCATTGTCGATTCCTATCTGAAGGACGGCGAGCCGGTCGGCTCGCGCAGCCTGTCGCGTATCCTGCCGTCGTCGCTTTCGCCGGCCACCATCCGCAATGTGATGAGCGATCTCGAGCATCTCGGCCTGATCTACGCGCCGCATATCTCAGCCGGCCGATTGCCGACCCAGGCCGGCCTGCGCTTCTTCGTCGATGCCTTTATGGAGCTTGGCGATCTCTCCGACGAGGAGCGCCGCACCATCGAGGCGCAGGTGCGCGCCTCCGGCTCTGGTGCGACGCTGGAGCACATGCTCACCGAGGCGAGCCAGATGCTGTCCGGCATGTCGCGCGGCGCCGGCCTCGTGCTTGCCGCCAAGAACGAGGTGGCGCTCAAGCATATCGAATTCATCCAGCTCGAGCCGAACAAGGCGCTGGCCGTGCTTGTGTCGCAGAACGGCGACGTCGAAAACCGCGTCGTCGACCTGCCTGTCGGCATCACCGTCTCGCAACTGCACGAAGCCTCGAATTTCCTCAATGCCCATATCCGCGGTCGCACGCTGGCCGAGGCGCGGGTCGAGATCGCCCGCATCAAGGAAGAGACCAAGGCCGCCCTCGATACGCTGTCGCAGGATTTGGTCGAGAAGGGCCTTGCGGTCTGGGCAGGCGCCGAGAGCGGCTTGCCGGCGCGTCTCATCGTGCGCGGCCGCGCCAATCTGCTGGAAAATGTCACCGCCCAGGCCGACATCGAGTTGCTGCGGCATTTGTTCGAGGATCTGGAGACGCAGGACGGGCTGATCCAGCTTCTCGACCTCGCCGAGGAAGGCTCCGGCGTGCGCATCTTCATCGGCTCGGAAAACAAGCTGTTTTCGCTGTCGGGCTCGTCGCTGGTCGTGGCGCCCTATCGCGACAAGGACGCCCGCGTCATCGGCGCGCTCGGCGTCATCGGCCCGACCCGGCTGAACTATGCACGCATCGTGCCGATGGTCGACTATACCGCGCAGCTTATTTCCCGCATGCTGCGATAATGCATGTCGCCCAAAAAAACCGAAGCGTGTCGCACGGATCCCTTCCAACGCGACACGCTTAAGGGAACCTCAAGGAGAAAAAAATGGCGCTGGAATCATTCAAGGCTCAGATCAGCCTGTTGCTTGAGCAGATGATCAACCAGCCCGAGGATCAGCATGAAGTGCAGGAGCAGCTGCGCGAAAAGCTGGGGGAGATGCGCGCCATGGGCCTGCCGCTGCCGGCCGATCTCGTCGCGCTGGAAAAGCGCCTCGACGACGATTTCTACGCCGCCGGAAACTGAGCCCGAAAGGTTCAAGGACGGCAAGCCGACCGGCGAACATGAGGATTTCATGACCGGCTTCGTCGTCTCCGGCTACGCGGCCTGGGGCCGACCGGCCGGTGCTGCGGTGGCCAAAGGACGGCAGCGGTTGCATCTGGCGCGTCACCTGCGGGCGAGGATGTATTCAGCATGCGACCCGTCGGATATTTTCAAACGGCAGACTAGCTTGCGCGGCCGAAGGCTTTATCCTGCCTGGTCGAGACTTAGTTGCCTGACTCACTTAATTGCCTGACCCTTGGGAGCGAAACCAATGAACAAGCCCGCCACCACCGTGCCTGTGCCCGGCCGCGGCCGCATCTACAATTCGATCACCGAGACGATCGGTGACACGCCGCTGGTGCGGCTCGACAAGTTCGCCGGGGAAAAGGGCGTCGTCGCCAATCTGCTGGCCAAGCTCGAATTCTTCAACCCGATCGGCTCGGTCAAGGATCGCATCGGCGTCTCGATGATCGAGGCGCTGGAGGCATCGGGCAGGATTGCGCCTGGCAGGACCACGCTGATCGAGCCGACCTCGGGCAACACCGGCATCGCGCTCGCCTTCGCCGCCGCCGCCAAGGGATACAAGCTGATCCTGACCATGCCGGAAACCATGTCGGTCGAACGCCGCAAGATGCTGGCGCTGCTCGGCGCCGAACTGGTGCTGACCGAAGGGCCGAAAGGCATGAAAGGCGCCATCGCCAAGGCCGACGAGTTGGCCGCGACGCTGCCCGACGCCATCATTCCGCAGCAGTTCGAAAATCCCGCCAATCCGGAAATTCACCGTCGCACCACGGCCGAGGAAATCTGGAACGACACTCATGGCGAAGTCGACATCTTCGTCGCCGGCATCGGCACCGGCGGCACCATCACCGGCGTCGGCCAGGTGCTGAAGCAGCGCAAGCCCTCCGTGCATGTCGTCGCCGTCGAGCCGGAAGCCTCGCCGGTGCTGTCGGGCGGCCAGCCCGGCCCGCACAAGATCCAGGGCATCGGCGCCGGCTTCGCGCCGAAGATCCTCGACACGACCATTTATGACGAGATCGTCAAGGTCTCCAACGAGGATTCGGTCGCCAATGCGCGGCTCGTCGCCCGCCTCGAAGGCGTGCCGGTCGGCATCTCGTCGGGCGCTGCCCTGCAGGCGGCGATCGTCGTCGGCTCGCGGCCGGAGAACGAGGGCAAGAACCTGGTGGTCGTTATTCCCTCCTTCGCCGAACGCTATCTGTCGACGATCCTGTTCGAAGGGCTGGGGGCTTAGGGCACATTGGTATTTGTGCCGGCCTGCGGTTGCGGTTTCCTGCCGCTTCCGTAGCGCCCGCTAATTGTCGAAGCCGGCGCCGCCCCTCACCTGCCTGCCGGCATCCTCTCCCCGTAAACGGGGCGAGGGGGGCGCTCTCATTGACGGGTTCGCCAATCGCCAGCGTTGCAGAAAAAAGCGCCGACACCGCGACCAGCCTCTTTCTCCCCGTTTACGGGGAGAAATGCCCGGCAGGGCAATGAGGGGCGGCGCCAGCGCTCGGCCTTAGATCCCAAACATCGGATCATGTCTGACCCCGGCCTTTCCCGGACCTCATTCTTCGGCTGCGAGCCCAGCCCGTCGTGCCTGCAGGAACCGGCGCACGGCCGGGTCGCGTTCGAGGCCGATCGCCCGGTCATAGGCCTCAGTAGCCTCCCGAGTTTTGCCGAGCCTGGCCAGAAGGCCCGCGCGGGCGGCCCAATAAGGCTGATAAACATGCAGCCGTTTGTCGTCGGCAAGCTCATCAAGTGCACTCAATCCCGCCGCGGCGCCGTCGGCCTCGGCAATGGTCACCGCGCGGTTGATCGAGACCACAGGCGAGCCGGCAATCACCGACAGCGCATCATAGAGCTGTTTGATCGCGGCCCAGTCGGTCCGCCCCGTCAGCCGCCTTGTCGTATGGGCGGATTGCACGGCTGCCTCGAGTTGATAGCGGCCGACGACGCCCTTGGCCGCGGCGTGCTTCAGCAATGCCTCCGCTTCGTCAATCAAGGCACCGTCCCACAGCCCAAGCTCCTGCTCGGCTAAAGGCACATAGTCTCCGGCGACGTTGCGCCGCGCCGCACGCCGCGCCTCTGCAAACAGCATCAGCGCCAGCAGGCCAAGCGCTTCCGGCTCATCCGGCATCAGCGAGGCTACCAGCCGGCCGAGCCAGATGCCTTCGGTCGCGAGATTGCGGCGCCGGGTTTCGGTGCCGGCGGGGTCGGACCAGCCTTCGGCGAACGCGGCGTAGATCGCTTCCAGCACCGCATCCAGCCGCTCGCCAAGCTCTGCCCGCTCCGGCACCCGGAACGGAATGCCGGTCTCGCGGATGCGGCTTTTGGCGCGCACCAGCCGCTGGCCCATCGTTGCCGGCGACACCAGGAAGGCCGAGGCGATCGTCGCTGCGTCGAAGCCCAGAATGGTCTGCAGGATCAGCGGCGCGCGCACGCCGGCTTCGATCGCCGGATGGGCGCACGCAAACATCAGCCGCAGCCGCCAGTCGGGCAGGTCTTCATAGGCCATATGTGCCTCGATCTCCTCGGCGATCAGCCTGAGATGGTCGCGGCTCGCCTCGCTGGTCAGCCGCCGCCGGATCGCATCGACGCGGCGTCGGCGCGCCACCGCCAGCAGCCAGGCTTCCGGCTTCTGCGGCACGCCGGTTTGCGGCCAGCGCTCCAGCGCCGCCGCAAAGGCGTCGGCCAGCGCGTCCTCGGCGCCGGCCACGTCGCGCATGCGCGCCGCGAGATAGGCGATCAGCTTGCCGTAGCTTTGCCGGGCGGCCGCTTCCGCCGCCGCCCGCGCGATCTCCGGGTCATTCGTCATCACATGGTTTGTTCCCAGATCGGCCGCACCTCGACCGTGCCGGTGCTGGCAGCTGGGCATCGCGCCGCCCAGGCAATAGCCGCGTCGGCGTCCTCCGCCTCGATCATGTAGAAACCGGCGAGCTGCTCCTTGGTATCGGCATAGGGACCGTCGAGCACGTTGGTCTTGCCGTTGGCCATCCGCACCGAGGTCGCGGCTTGGGTCGGCTTCAGCCGGTCGCCGGCCAACCAGGAGCCGGACTTCTTCAACGCCTCGGTATAGGCGCCATAGGCTGCGCTGATCTCGTAGGTCTTCTCCGTCGGCGCAGCCGCCATCGAGGCTTCGTTCACGTAGATCAAAAGCATGTATCGCATGGTCTTCTCCTATTTTCGAAGGCCGCGTCGTTGCCGGCCGCACCAATGTCGCGCATCGTTGCCCGATTTCGACAGGCGCTGCGAAAATCTTTTCGGCCCGGGTGGCATCTCTTGCAAGCCTGCATATCCAGCGGCATCAACCGTTGGTCTAATCGGCGCAATTGCGGGTTGGCATTTCCTGTCCGCTGTCTAAACTCGCCTCGGGTCGCGCGGTGGCAGATATTTCAGGGAGGAGATCACATGCACAATTTCAGGACGAAATTTATTGCCGCCGGCGCGCTGGCGCTTTCGCTGGGCCTTGGCGCGGTGTCGGCCAAGGCGCAGGAATTTATCAACGTGCTGACCGGCGGCACCTCGGGCGTCTATTATCCGCTTGGCGTCGCACTGTCGGAAATCTACGGCAAGGGCATTGAGGGCGCCCGCACCCAGGTGCAGGCGACGAAGGCCTCGGTCGAGAACCTCAACCTGTTGCAGCAGGGCAAGGGCGAGATCGCCTTCGCGCTCGGTGATGCCGTCAAACTGGCCGCCGAGGGCAACACCGAAGCCGGCTTCCCGGGCAAGCTCGACAAGCTGCGCGGCGTCGCCGCCATCTATCCCAACTATATCCAGATCGTTGCCAGCAAGGAGTCCGGCATCAAGACGCTTGCCGACCTCAAGGGCAAGAGCCTGTCGGTCGGCGCGCCGGCCTCCGGCACCGAGCTCAACGCCCGCGCCATCTTCGCCGCCGCCGGGCTGAAATACGAGGATCTCGGACGGGTCGAGTATCTGCCCTTCGCCGAATCGGTCGAACTGATCAAGAACCGCCAGCTCGACGCCACGCTGCAATCGGCCGGCCTCGGCGTCGCCTCGATCCGCGACCTCGCCACTTCGGTGCCGATCAACGTCGTCGCCGTACCGGCGCAGGACGTCGCCAAGATCGGCTCGCCCTATCTTTCGGTGACCATTCCCAAGGGCACCTATGAGGGCCAGACCGAGGACGTTGCGACCGCCGCCGTCGGCAATTTCCTCATCACCCACGCCGAAGTCTCCGACGAGACCGGCTATCAGATGACCAAGCTGCTGTTCGAAAGTCTCGACCAGCTCACTGCTGCCCACGCCGCCGCCAAGGCGATCGACATGACCAAGGCGCTCGACGGCATGCCGGTGCCGCTGCATCCCGGCGCCGAGCGGTATTACAAGGAAAAGGGATTGGTGAAATAGGGCCGCTTCCCTCCCCTTGAGGGGAGGGTGGACAGCCGCCGAAGGCGGATGGACGGATGGGGTCGTTGCGGCAGTGCGCGGCCTGAACCGATCCCACCGCCTCGCTTCGCTCGGCACCTCCCCTCAAGGGGGAGGGATTGCGCCCAGGATTGCGCCCCGCCAGGAACCCGCCAATGACCGACGCCCATCCCGAAACGCCGACCGTTCTTTCCCCCACCGCCGAAGCCCCGCTCGAAGGCCTGCCGCCGGGTTTCGGCGACGGCATCGCCGGCAAAGCCGCGTTTCTCATCGCCATCGCCTTCTCCATCTTCCAGATCTACATCGCCGCCTATGGCAGCCTGCCAAGCCAGGTGGTGCGCGCCATGCATGTCGGCTTCTTGCTGCTGCTCGGCTTCGGCCTGATCGCCAACCTGCGCGCCACAAGCACACCGGCCAAAGCAGCATTCTGGACGCTCGGTCTGCTCGGCTTTGCCACCGGCCTCTACAATTGGGTGTTCTATGCCGATCTCATCCGGCGCTCCGGCTTCCTCACCACGCCGGACCTGATCGTCGGCACGGTGCTGGTCGTGCTGGTCTTCGAGGCCGCGCGGCGGCTGATGGGGCTACCGCTTGCCCTGATCGCCTTGATCTTTCTCGCCTACGTTTTCTTCGGCAATCACCTGCCGCCGCCCTTCATCCATCGCGGCTATGATTTCGCACAGCTCATCGACACCTTCGCCTTTGGCACCGAAGGCATCTACGGCACGCCGGTCTACGTCTCGGCCGCCTATATCTTCATCTTCGTCGTCTTCGCCGCCTTTCTCGAACGCGCCGGCATGATCGCATTGTTCAACGATTTCGCGCTTGGCCTGGTCGGCACGTGGCGCGGCGGCCCGGCCCAGGTCTGCGTTCTGTCGTCGGCGCTGATGGGCACCATTTCCGGCTCCGGCGTCGCCAATGTGGTGGCCAGCGGCCAGTTCACCATTCCGCTGATGAAGCGCTTCGGCTTCCGTTCGGCTTTCGCCGGCGGGGTCGAGGCGACCTCTTCGATGGGCGGCCAGATCATGCCGCCGGTGATGGGCGCGGTCGCCTTCATCATGGCCGAGACGCTGAACATCCCCTATGCCGAGGTGGTCAAGGCAGCGATCATCCCGGCGCTGCTCTATTTCGGCGCCTGCTTCTGGCAAGTGTACCTGGAAGCCGGCAAGGCCGGCCTGCAGGGCATGGCCAAGGCGGACCTGCCCAATCCGTGGCATGCGGTGAGAAGATCTTCGCCGGCACCATGGGGCTGGCGCTGACAATCGTGCTCATCCTCGGCACGCCGCTGGCGGCTTTGATCGGGCCGCTTGCCTTCCGCATCGTCTTCTGGCTGGCGCTGGGGCTTGCTGCCGCCTCCTTCATGAGGTTCGGCGTCGACATCCTGAGTTTTGTCATCGCTGGGCTCGTCGTCGCCTGCGTCACCTTCAGGGGCGGACGCGAGACGCTGCAGATATGCATAGATTCGCTTGCCGAGGGAGCAAAGAACGCGTTGCCGGTCGGCATCGCCTGCGCCATCGTCGGCGTCGTCATCGGCACCTTGACGCTCACCGGCATCGCCTCCACCTTCATCGGCTGGATCATCTCCATCGGCGAGAACAATCTGTTCCTGTCGCTGGTGCTGACGATGCTCACCTGCCTGATACTCGGCATGGGCATCCCGACGATCCCCAACTACATCATCACCTCGTCGCTGGCCGGACCGGCACTGCTGTCACTCGACGTGCCGCTGCTGGTCAGCCACATGTTCGTTTTCTATTTCGGCATCATGGCCGATCTCACCCCGCCGGTGGCGCTGGCCGCCTTCGCCGCTGCGCCGATGGCCAAGGAGAGCGGTCTCAAGATCGGCATCCAGGCCACCAAGCTTGCCGTCGCCGGCTTCGTCGTGCCGTTCATGGCGGTCTATACCCCGGCGCTGATGCTGCAGGACGCCGGTCCGATCGCCGCCCAGTTCGGTTATCCCGTCGAGGTCGCCTATGTCGTTGTCAAGGCATGCATGGGCATTGCCCTGTGGGGCGCGGCCGCTGTCGGGTTCCTGGCCCGCCGCATGGCCTGGTGGGAACGTCTCGTCGCCTTCGCCGCCGGCGTGTTGCTGGTTGCCGCACTGCCTGTCACCGACGAAGCCGGCTGGGCGCTATCTGTCGCCTGGATCGGCTGGCACTGCTGGCGTGCGCGGCAGGCCACCGGCACCGCATGAGCCTCTGTATCCTCGCCGCCGGCAAGACGGTGACGCTCACGGTGGCCGCCTTCACGCTCGCCTGGACGCATTCGGTGGAAAAGACGAATTGGCAGGAGGACTGGAAGGTGACGCCTTCCGGCTTAGAGATCGCCGAGGCACGGATCAAGGGCTCGGGCGCCGGCATGGAACCGCCGGAAGGCTCGGTGCTGCGGGACGGTTGGTGGGTCTATAAACCCAAGATGGCGCCGCAGCGGCGCCTTGTGCTCGCGGCCTCTGGCGCGACGGTTGAAGGCTGGACGCTGTGCACGGTTCAGGGCTGCCGCGAACTGGGCAAGGCGGCAGGCGACACGACCGTGCTGGAGCCGTGCGAAGGTTAGAGCCAGCCGCGGTAGCGGACGCGCGGCAAGCGGGTGCGGGACCTCATCCTCCAGGGCTTTGTCGAGTGCCGGGCACAGCCGCATAAGCGGGCAAGCCGACGTTCTTCCTTGTGGAAGAACGCTTTGAAAAACAGAATGTCGGAAGCCGAACTGATTGCCCGGGCGACCAACGCGGTTGCGAGCACGGCAAAGATCAGGCGAACGAAAAACACACTGGTGAAGTCTCAAAGCCCCGGAAACTCAGACCCTTGGCGGTGTCGCACGCCGCCTGTCGCCCAGCTCAGGACGCTCCGTGCGATAGGTGGTCGCACGGTGATCAGCGGCCGGCCTGCATATCCGGCTGTCGTGACGGCTTTCCATGGTCGTCATCAGTGCGTGCTGATGCCGAGCGTGTGGCCGCGGCGTGCGCAAGCGGGACCTGGGCCGCGCATGTAATAGCGCTCAGGCCGATAGGTCGGTGCGACGAATTCGCGGATGGCGGCAGCGTAGCCGATGAGGTGCGTCAAGAAGTTCATTTTCCCTGTCCCTGTCCCGATTTCGGATGTCCCTTCCGAATTGCGTGGGATCATAGCGTCGAGGCGTGAATACTCGATGAACACGATGTTAATCTTTGGTCAAAAAGGCCTTGGTTCGTGGCTGGAATGCGGCTGATTCGGGGTCTTTCCATGCAGTTCGTCGGCATTCCGGCTAGTGTGACTTTTGCATCACATATGTTTCGTTTGGATGTCGCTCCGACGCGCTTGTGTTTCAACTTTGGCCGGTGCCGCGAAATTTCCGTGCTTGCTCGGGCAAAGCCAGGAACCCGTCCGATAGAAGCACGTTGACGCTGAGAGCCGGAACAACCCCGGCCCAGCGGCTTCCGAGCGGAACCGCCGCCGGAACCCCCAACACAGCAAGAACAATGGAAAGGCAAAGCCATGGGTTTCTTTTCGAAAGACATCAAGACGCTGGACGACCTCTTCGTCCACACGCTGCGCGACATCTATTACGCTGAAAAACAGATCGAGAAGTCGCTGCCGAAGATGATCGACAAGGCGACCGATCCGCAGCTGAAAGCCGGCCTGGAGAAGCACCTCGGCCAGACCAAAGGTCATATCGAGCGGGTCGAGAAGGTGTTCGAGCTGCATGGCGTGAAGGCCAAGACGGTCAACTGTCCGGCCATCGACGGCATTCTCGAGGAAGCCGATGAAGTCAGCGGCGACATCGATGACAAGGACGTTCTCGACGCCGCCCTGATCGCATCCGCGCAGGCGGTCGAGCACTACGAGATAACCCGTTACGGCACGTTGATCGCCTGGGCCAAGCAGCTTGGCCGCACCGACTGCGCCAATGTCCTGGCCAACAACATCAAGGAAGAGCAGGCGACCGACCGCAAGCTCACCGAGATTGCGGAAGCCAAGGTCAACCTTCAGGCCGCCGAGTAGGCTCGATCGAGGCAACGCCGGACAACCGGCTTTGCCTCACTTTCCGTAGCTGGACGTCGACCGTATGATGCGCCACGCTCGTTCGAGGGATTGCGCGAGGACAAACCGGCGGAGGAAGTCGTGCAGGAAAAGCCGAAAGCACCCGCAGGCAGGGCCGACAGCAAGGCAAAGTCTGCCGGGGGCAAGGCAGAGCCTGCCGGGGGTAAGGGCGAGATACCCGCCGCTGTCAAATCCAGGGGGGCGGCAGACACCGTCATAAAACTTTCTCATCCGGACAAGCTTCTGTGGCCGCAGGAGAAGGTATCGAAGCAGGGCCTGCTCGATCATTACGCTTTGGTCTGGCCGCGCATGCACCAATTTGTCGTCAATCGGCCGCTCAGCCTGGTGCGCGCGCCGGACGGCGTCGGTGGCCAACGCTTTTTTCAGAAGCATGCCTCCGCCGGCATGCACGAAAAAATCGCCAGGATGAAGGATCCGGCCGACGGCGAGGAGATCCTGTTCATCCGCGATTTCGACGGTGTCGCTGCCTTGGTCCAGCTCGGCGTGGTCGAGATCCATATCTGGGGCTGCACCATCGACGAACTGGAAAAGCCGGACCAGATCATCTTCGATCTCGATCCCGACGAAGGCGTCGACGTGAAAGCGGTGCGCGCGGCGGCGCTTGAAATTCACGGCCGGCTCGATGCGCTGTCGTTGCCGAATTTCGTCAAGACCTCGGGCGGCAAGGGCTACCATGTCGTCGTGCCGCTGAAACCGTCGGCGGATTGGGATGAGGTGAAGGACTTCGCCCATGAGTTCGCCCGTGCCCTCGAGCAGGCCGCCCCTGATCGGTATACTGCGACGCTGTCGAAGAAGGCGCGTACCGGCAAGATCTTCGTCGACTATCTGCGCAATGGCCGCGGCTCGACCACGGTGGCGCCCTATTCGTCGCGCGCCAAGAAAGGCGCTACGGTATCGATGCCGGCGACCTGGGCGGAAATTGAAGCGTGGTTGGCGCCGAACGCATTTCCGATCGGCGACAAGACGACGCTAAAACAGTTGGCGAAAGCCGATCCCTGGGTGGATTTTTTCAAGCAGGGCAAGCCGCTCAAGCGAGGCTGATAAATTTCTCAGCCGAGAAACACCTTCTCGAATGCCTGCTTGCCCATCGGCGAAAAGATCACCGCGCGGCTGTCTTTCTCGCGCCGCGCCCATTTTTCCAAAAGGATCTTGTCGAGGATGGCAGCGCCCAGCGTGCCGGCCAGATGCGAGCGCCGCACGCTCCAGTCGAGGCAAGCCCGGCACACCGGCCGCCGCGCCTTGCTGACGACATCGATGCCGATCGCGGCAAAATGCGAGGCGGCTGACGGCCCAAGCCGGATCTCCTTGTCGTCGCGCAGGAGCACTTGTCGAGCGACAAGACGGTCGAGCATCGCCACGGCCTGCTCGCCGGCGAGGTGGTCGTAGCAGACCCGCGCCACGCGCATGGCCGCATCACGCGGACCCGGCCGCACCCGCTGCGGCCCGACCGCAGCGGCGACGCCGGTGATCGCCTCGATCATGCCAGCGACCTGCGGACCGGCGAGCCCGTAGTAGCGATGCCGCCCCTGGCTTGCCAGCGTTAGCAGCCCGCCCTCCATCAGTTTCGACAGATGCGAGCTGGCGGTCGGCAGCGACACGCCGGCCTCGAGCGCCAGTTCGCTCGCTGTCAGCGCCGTGCCACCCATTAGTGCGGTCAGCATGTTTGCCCGCGCCGGATCGCCGACCAGGCTGGCGATGCGGGCTATATCTGGTCCTTCACGCATAGTTCGTCCTTCATCGAAGCATTGACGTCAGATAACCACTATCCTGCGCTGAGATCAAGGAGACGACGATGACCGCAAGAACCGTTCCCCATACCGTGCTTGTCAGCCGCCTCGGCTGTCGGCCGTCTCCGTTCATGATCTTGCGCCGGGTGCATCTGCGGCTGCTGGCGCGGTGGTACGATCGCCATCTGCAACGCCTCGACCTCGCCGAGATTGACGAGCATCTTTTGCGCGACCTCGGCCTGACGCCACAAGACGTTCGCCGCGAATGCGCAAAATCCTTCTGGCAAGCGTGATCAGCATGGAAAATTGCCTAGCACATAGAACCACAGAACGTTTCGACACCGCTCGAACTATCGGCGCAAGAATGCATCCACCTGTACAGGAGACAAAAGATGACCATCACCTGCTTCATCCGCTACGAGATCGACCCGTTCGGCACGGCGGCGTTCGAGGAGTATGCCCGCAACTGGGGTCAGGCGATCCCGCGCTGCGGCGCCGATCTGATCGGCTATTTCGCGCCGCATGAGGGCTCGGCCACGACAGCCTATGCCGCCTACAACATCGACAGCCTGGCAGCTTACGAAGCCTACCGTATCAGGCTCGCCGCCGACCCGGCCGGCAAGGCCAATTACGAGTTCGCCCGGCGTGAAAAATTCATCCTGAAAGAGGATCGGACTTTTCTGAAACTCGCATCCGGGCCGCACGCCCCTCTGGTGAAACTGTGATCGCCGTCATCTTCGAGGTCGAGCCGGCAGTGGGCAAGCGCGACGCCTATCTCGGCCTCGCCGCCGACCTGCGTCCGCTGCTCGAAGGCATCGACGGCTTCCTGTCGATCGAGCGCTTCCAGAGCCTTGTCGACCCGAACCGCATCCTGTCGCTGTCTTTCTGGCGTGACGAGGAAGCGGTGAAAGCCTGGCGCAACACGGAGGAACATAGGCAGGCGCAGAAGGCCGGCCGTGGTGGCATCTTTGCCGACTACCGTCTGCGCATCGCCCATGTCGTGCGCGACTATGGCCTGACCGAACGGGCCGAGGCGCCTGAGGACAGCCGCGCGGCGAACGGGTGAGTGGGGCGGCTCTTCCTTCTCCCCTTGTGGGAGAAGGTGTCGCCGAAGGCGACGGATGAGGGGTGTTCCAGCTTGGAACCTACCGCACTCCGTCCAGCACCCCGGAACCGTCTTGGCGCTGCGCCGATCCACCTTCTCCCACAAGAAGGGGAGAAGGGAAGATCGAGCTAGGCATTCCCGATCAGCACTCCAGCCGCAAACACCAGCGCGCCGCCCAGCACCACCTGGAAGGTGGCGCGCCAGAACGGCGTCTGCATATAACGGTTCTGCACAAAGGCGATCGCCCACAGTTCGAAGAACACCACCACGATCGCGAGAATTGTCGCGGTCCAGAAATACGGAATGAGGTAGGGCAAGGCGTGACCGAGGCCACCCAGCGCCGTCATCACGCCTGTGGTGATGCCGCGTTTCACCGGCGAGCCGCGGCCCGACAGCTTGCCGTCGTCGGAGGCGACCTCGGTGAAGCCCATCGAGATGCCAGCGCCGATCGAGGCGGCAAGCCCGACCAGGAAGGTCTGGAACGTGTCGTGCGTGGCGAACGCGGCGGCGAAGATCGGCGCCAGCGTCGACACCGATCCGTCCATCAGCCCGGCCAGTCCCGGCTGCACATAGGTCAGGATGAACTGGCGCTGCTCGGCTGCTGCTTCCTCGGCCTTCGCCGCGCCCGGCACATGCTTTTGCTCCAGCCGCTGCGCCAGCGTCTCGTGGCCCTGCTCGGCCACCGCCAGATTATCGAGCAGCTTTCGCGTCGAGGCGTCGCTGGTGCGTTTCGCCGCTTCGACGTAGAACAGGTAGGCCCGACGCTCCATCGACTCGGCCTGTTGGCGCACATGTTCGATGCCGAGCGGCCGGACCAGCCAGTCGGGCTTGCGCTCGTAATAACCCTTCACATGCTCGCGCCGGATGAGCGGAATGCGCTCGCCAAAACGCTCGCGGTGAAGCTCGATCAGCGAGTCGCGATGGCCGTCCTCCTCCTCCGCCATTTCCTCGAACACTTTGGCCGAATGCGGAAACCTGTCCGCCAGCCCGTCGGCATAGGCGCGGTAGATACGCCCGTCATCCTCTTCGGAAGAGATGGCGAGCGCCAGGATCTCTTGCTCCGAGAGCGACTCGAAGGGACGGCGACCAAAACCGAAAACACGGGAAAGCATGAGAAATCCGCCCTAGTTTAGAATAGTTCTAAACTATGGTTTGGCGCACCGTTGGTCAATCGCGCTCGTAGCCAGAGGTTCAAATTTATGGCTGCGGGAATCCTCCGCCAGCGCCCTTCATTATTGGCGAATGTTCACCTATATAGTGGGCTAAGCCAAGAGAAAGGAAATCCGGATGCCGGCAAAACAGCCCACCCATGCATTTGACCCGAAACCCGTTCTCGACCTGATCGCTAGCATCGAGGCCGATCTGCAGCGCCTGAAAGGCCTGGTCGAACAGCAGATCGAGAAATTCGACCCGGCCAATCCGCACAACAAGGCCCCCGACGGCAAGCTGACCGAGGAGGGCGTCGAATGCTGCTACCGCCTGTTCGACGAGGGCAAGTCGCGCTATTCGGTTGCCCAGCAGATGAAGATCTCCTTTGCCGCCGCCACCCATCGCTTCAACACCTGGCGCAAGATGGGCGGCGCCAAACGGCAACGGACGCTTTTGGGGTGAGGAGCGGTCGGCGAAGCGCGCCACTCTCTGCTCTCAATCCACGAATTGTCTCGGTCACATTTTTCCAGTGGTGCGCGGCCTGGTTTTCCGTGCACCATGGGCGGTCTCATTCTGCAGGACCTCACCATGACCACCCCTCCCGGCATCGCCGATATCCACCGCGCGGCAACGCGATTGTCCGGCCTGATCGTCGAAACGCCGTTGATCGAATCGCCGGAGCTGAACAAGCGTTTCGGCGCCAGGATCCTGTTCAAGCCGGAGACGCTGCAGCGTACCGGCTCGTTCAAGTTCCGCGGCGCCTACAACAAACTGTCGTCGCTCAGCGATGAGCAGCGCAGCCGCGGCGTCGTCGCCTTCTCGTCGGGCAACCATGCGCAAGGCGTCGCCGCGTCGGCGGCGATGTTCGGCGTCAAGGCAATGAAGGTCGGCAATGTCAGGAAAATGGGCGCCGAAGTGGTTCCGTTCGACCGGTTTCTCGACGATCGCATGGCGGTGGTTCGCCGGTACATGGAACAGGGCATGGTCCTGGTGCCGCCATTCGACGACCCGGCCATCATCGCCGGCCAGGGAACGATCGGCCTCGAACTGATGGCGCAGGCGAAAGCGCTCGGGGTGAGCCTCGACGCGGTCGTCATCCCCTGCGGCGGCGGCGGCCTGAGCAGCGGCATCTCCATTGCCATCAAGGACGCCTCGCCGGGCACCGCCGTCTGGGCGGTGGAGCCCGAGCATTTCGACGACACCTGTCGTTCACTGGCCAGAGGTGTTCGGGTTTCGATCGAACCCGGCCACACTTCGATCTGCGACGCGCTCCTCACCGCCGAGCCGGGCGCGATCACCTTCGAGATCAACCGCAGGAATCTCGCCGGCGGCATTGCCGTGTCTGACAGAGCGGCGGCACAGGCGATGCGCGACGCCATGGCCCATCTCAAGCTGGTGGTCGAGCCCGGCGGCTGCGTCGGGCTGGCCGCGCTGTCATCGGGCGAGATCGAGCTATCAGGCAAGTGCGTCGCCGTGGTGCTGTCCGGCGGCAATGTCGATTTCGGCACCTATGCTGAGATCATGGCGGCGGCGTAGATGGCGACCCCGTTCCGGGCCGATTCAAGATCAAAGTGTCAAAGCGCCCCGCGCGCCCAGTCGAACCGGTGCCATTCAAAGGTGACACGGAATGAAACTGCTCTTCAGCCGCAATCCCAATCCTCGCCTCGCGGTCGCCGTGGCACGTTATCTCGAGGCAAAGGTCGAGTTTGAGTTCGCATCGCCCTTCGCTCCCGGGCAGGCTGAGCGATATCGCCCGCTAAATCCCAATCTTTCATTGCCGATACTGGTAGGCTCGGGAAACAGCCTCTGGGAGGCTGACGCCATAGCCTGCCGGCTTTCACGCGACGCGCATTCGGATCTCTGGCGCACCGGCGACGACGAACCCGAGATGATCCGATGGCTCAGTTGGGGCAAAGAGAACTTCGCAAGAGCTTGCGACGTCGTGCATTTCGAACGCGGGACCAAGCAGCGCTATGGGATTGGCCCGATCGATCAGCACCGGGTTGAGGAGGGGCTGAGAGACTTTCGCACGGCCGCTGCAACACTTGAGGCCGCGCTTTCCGAGCGAGACTGGCTGGTCGAAAACTCGGTTTCCTATGCCGATTTTCGAATGGCGACGTTTCTGCCATTCAACGATGTCGCCAGATTGCCGCTTGACGATTATCCTTCGGTCAGTCGCTGGTATCGCCAGTTTGAAGAGATCGACGCCTGGCGCGATCCCTTCAAAGGACTGGATGCGCCTGAGTTGCCGCCGGTCCCGGATCAGGCCAGACCCGCATAAAATCTCGATCCGAATGTCATGCATCCAAGGGGACATCTCGGCCATTTGCGTATGCTGCTTGAGCTGGATCCTAATCCAGCGTCCGGCGGAACCGCACCAGCGCCACGCCGGCAAACAGCGCCACGAACACGACCAGCCAGCCGATTTCGGCTGCGACCGCCGGCAGGTCGGCGCCCTTCAGCATCACCGCGCGGATGATGCGCAGGAAATGCGTCAGCGGCAGGATCTCGCCGAAGATCTGCGCCCAGCCAGGCATGCCGCGATAGGGGAACATGAAACCCGACAACAGGATCGACGGCAGGAAGAAGAAGAAGGTGAGTTGCAGTGCCTGCATCTGCGTGCGCGCCATCGTCGAGATGGTGTAGCCGAGCAGCACCAGCGCCAGCACGAAGACCAGAACCGCTGCAAGCAGCAGCGACAACGACCCGGTGAAGGGAACTCCAAACAGCAGCTTGGCCGCCGCCAGCACCACCGCCACTTGCACGGCGCCGACCACCAGATAGGGCAGCACCTTGCCCAGCATGATTTCGAGCGGGCTGGACGGCATCGCCAGAAGGTTTTCCATCGTGCCGCGCTCGGTCTCGCGCGTCAGCGCGATCGAGGTCATCATCACCATCGTCATCTGCAGGATGACGCCGAGCAGGCCGGGCACGATGTTGTATTGCGAGATGCCTTCCGGATTGTAGCGTCGGTGCACAACGACTTCGAGCTGGCCTCGAGCAGCTTCGGCGGCCGTCTCCTGCATGCCGCGCGCCCTGAGCAGCGCCTGGTTGGCGACGGTGCCGAGCGTCGAAATGGCGCCGCTGGCGACTGCCGGGTCGGTCGCGTCGGCCTCGATCAGGATTTGCGGCTGGTCGCCGCGCTCGACTCGCCGGGCAAAGTCGGCGGGAATGGTGACGACGAAGGCGACGTCGCCACGCGCCATCAGGAATTCCGCCTCGGCGGCATTTTGCGCGACATGGTCGAAGCGGTAGTAGCCGGTGGTCTGCAGTGCCGAAACCATGGCTCGCGTATAGGGATCGCTGCTCATCGCCACCAAGGCTGCCGGCAGGCTCTTCGGATCGTTGTTGATGGCATAGCCAAACAGCACCAGCTGCATCAGCGGCACGCCCAGCATCATGGCGAAGGTGATGCGGTCGCGCCGCATCTGGATGAACTCCTTGATCAGCAACGCACCGAGCCTGGCGAAGGAAAAGACGCTGTTTATCCCGTTTTTCATCCCATATTGTCCTTCGAGCCGGACATGAACTGGATGAACACATCCTCCAGGCTGGTCTCGCCCGGCGTCACCGTGACGCCCTTGTGGTCTTTCTCGACATCGGCGAGGGCTGCCTGAAGCGCCGCCTTGTCGGAACCGACGACATGCAGCGTCGCACCAAACGGCGCCACCTGGTCGACACCGGACCGGCCGCTGAGTGCGGCAGCGACCTGGTCGAGGCGCGGACCCTGCACGACGAAGGTCGTCAGCCCGGCATTCCTGACCACCTCGTCGACCGTGCCGGTGGCCAGCATCCTGCCGTAGGAGATGTAGCCTATGCGGTGGCAGCGCTCGGCCTCGTCCATGTAATGCGTGGAAACCAGCACGGTCAGCCCACCGCTAACCAGCCGATGGATTTCGTCCCAGAATTCACGCCGCGCCTTCGGATCGACGCCCGCCGTCGGCTCGTCGAGCAGCAGCAATCTGGGCTTGTGCATGATGCAGGCGGCCAGTGCCAGCCGCTGCTTCCAGCCACCGGACAGCGTGCCGGCCAACTGGTCCTTGCGCGAGGTGAGGCCAAGATCCTCCAGCGTCTTAGCCACATGCTCGTTGAGCGGCTTCAGCCCATAGAGCCGCGCTACGAATTCCAGATTTTCGGCGATGGTCAAATCCTCGTAGAACGAGAATTTCTGCGTCATATAGCCGACTTCGCGCTTGATCCTCAGACTGTCGGTGCGGATGTCGAAGCCGAGCACCGTGCCTTCGCCCTCATCCGGCGTCAGCAGGCCGCACATGATGCGGATGGTCGTCGTCTTGCCCGAGCCGTTGGGGCCGAGGAAGCCGACGATCTCGCCCTCGGCCACCGTCATCGTCACATGGTCGACGACGGTCTTGTCACCAAAACGCTTGACCAGGCCGTGGACGTCGATGACGTTCATTTGCCGATATCCGCCAGTTCGACATCGACGATCTGCCCCGGTTGCAGCGCGCCGGCGTCGCCCTCCGGCCGCGCTTCGACCAGATAGACCAGCTTCTGCCGGGTCTCGAGCGAGTAGATCACCGGCGGCGTGAATTCCGGGTCCGGCGACACATAGCTGACGCGAGCCTTCACGTCCGGCCCGCAGCCGTCGCAATGGACGTTGAGCAGCGTGCCGACTTCCACCGACGAGAACGCGCTTTCCGGCACATAGACGCTGAGCTTCACCGCGCCGTCCGGCAGAATTGAAATGACCGGCGCGGTCGGCCCGGCGGTGTCGCCGGGATAGCGGATCACATCGTTGATGCGGCCGGGCGAAGGCGCCGCCAGCACACGCTTCGACAGCCGCCACCGCGCTTGCTCCAGCGCCGATTGCGCCTGCCTGACCTGATTGTCGGCGGCTTTGATCGTCTCGGGCCGCGCCGGCAGGCCGCCGACAGCGAGATTGGCTTCCGCCTGGCCGAGCTGCGCGTTGGCAATTTCCAGCGACGCGGAAGCCGTATCATAATCGGCCTGGGTGCCGGTGCCGCGTTTGAACAAATCGCTGGCGCGGGTGTATCTGCGTTTGGCGTCGGCGGCTTGCGCCTTGGCCATGTCGACCTGCGCCTTGAGCACCTCAATCTCTTCCGGCCGCTTGCCGACCTGCAGGTCGGCAAGTTGCGCCTGGGCCTGGGCAAGGGCCGCCTCGGCTTGCGCGACCGCTATTTTTGCGTCGGCGCTCTCCAGCGTCACCACCGGCGTGCCCGGCGCGACGCGATCGCCGCGCTTGACCGAAATCGTCTCGACCTGCGCCACCTCGATCGGCGCGAGCAGCACATAGTCGCCCTCGACATAGCCGACGGCGAGCGGCGCCGCCGGTGCGCAGGCGCTGAAAAGCAGGGCGGCGAGCGGCACAGAACAGAGGAAACTCATGACCTACGATCCTTCCGGTCGGATAAATGACGCCGAGCCAAAATCGCGCTGAGATTGTCCGTCACTGCCGCCGCGATCTTGGTGGCCTCGGCGTCGCCGATCGCGCGCCAGCCCATGCGGCGCATCACCGCCTCGCGGCCGATGCGGAAATAGACGACCTGGCCGATCAGCGTGAACACGGTGAGTCGGGTAGCCTCGCTTTCGGCCGGCTCGCCCGTTGCCTGTTCCCAGATCAGGCAGAGCCGGCGATGCGTCGGCTCGAACACACCGTCATAGATGCGGTCGAGTGCCGCCGTCGGATGCGACAGCTCACGCAGGACGAACTGCACGATCTCGCCGGCCTCCGGCCTTGCCACGATGAAAGCCACCATCCGCTCCAGCGCTGTGAACAGTTGTGCCCGCGCCGCTTCGGGGTCGTCCTTTTCTGAATCGCTTGGCCCCTGCGGATTGCCGATCGCCTGGCCGGCAATGGTCTGGATGGTGTCGACGATAAAGTCGGCCGCAGCGTTACGAAGCCCTTCCTTGCCGCCGAAATGATAGGCGATCGAGCCGATATTGGCCCTGGCCTCAGCCGCGATCTCGCGCGTCGAGGTGCCGTCGAAACCCTGGCGTCCGAACAGCTTCAGCGCTGCGCGAACAAGTGCCGCGCGCGTCATCTCGGCGGGGGATGCCTCGCCTCGCTGAATTTTGGCGTTTGTCGGTTTGCTCATGGTCCGCAATTTAATCAATCGAATGATTAAAGTCAAGCCATGCCGATCTCCACCTGCCGATCTCCACCTTGCCATCTCCAGCCGCACGCGCTTTAGTGCGGAGCCATGGTCAAGGAAATCGAGCGCAAGTTCCTGGTCTCCGGCGATGGCTGGCGGGGTCTGGTCGAAGCGGACATCCGCATTCGCCAGTTCTATCTCGTTGCCGCGCCCGACCGCTCGGTCCGCGTGCGCATAAGCGACGGCGCCTCGGCAAAGCTGACGCTCAAATTCGGCAACAAGGCCCGCGAACGCGACGAATTCGAATATCCAATTGCTCTGGCGGAGGCGGAAGAGATGCTGGCCTTCGCCATCGGACGTGTCATCGAGAAGACACGTCACCATGTTAGGCACCGCGGCCATCTCTATGAAGTCGATGTCTTCGGCGGGATGCTTAGCGGCCTGGTGGTCGCCGAGCTTGAGACGCCGCAGGACGTGCAGGACGAAATGCTGCCAGATTGGCTCGGCCGCGAAGTCACCGGCGAGCACAGGTTCTACAACGCGTCGCTGGCCCTCGAAGGGATTCCGGAGATCGCCGCATGAGCTATCGCATCGATCCGCGCCTGCCGTTGACTGGCGAGGTCAGGCGCATCCTCGCTGAGGAGGTCGGCAAGGCGCTCGTCCATCTGGACGCGGCGCATGACAGGCCGGAGCAGGCGCTGCACAAATGCCGCAGGCGGCTGAAGAAGATACGTGCCTTGCTGCGCCTGGTCCGCCCCGGAGACGAAACATTTTGCAGTACCGAGAACCAATGCTACCGAGAGGTGGCTGCCCTGCTTGCCGAACCGCGCGAGGCGACCGCGCTGGTTGAAACCATCGACCGGCTGGCAAAAAACTTTCCCGAGCAAAGCGCTGGCGGCGGTCTCGATGCCGTTCGCGACACGCTGGTGGCGCGCCATCACGAATTGCATGGTGGAGCTGGCCTCGGTGGCGCGATAGCTGCCGCGACTGCCGCTTGCGAGGACGGCATCAGCCGCATCGATACGTTAGCCTTGCCCGACCTGCCCGAACAGGCCGCCGATGTGCTTGCCGAAGGCGCCCGCATCACTCTGCGTCGCGCCAGAAAGGCGCTGGACAAGGCGGGCTCCCGCGGTGACGCCGACGATTTCCACGATCTGCGCAAGGCGGCAAAGACTCACGGCATGCATCTGTCGCTGCTTGGAAGGCTGTGGCCGACGCCGATCAAGGCCCGCCGCAAGGCGGTCGACGAACTCGGCGAAAAGCTGGGCGAACTGCATGATGTATTCGTCTTGCGCACGCTTCTCGAGGCCCACGACCGGCCGCTCGGCTCTCCTCAGGAAACGCGACTGCTGAGCAAGCTGTTGACGCGCTCGGAGAAAAGCCTGAAAAAGACCTGTCTCGCGGCGGCAGCCGATCTGTTCGGCGACAGGCCCAGGCGCTCGACAAAAAAACTCGCGCGCAAGGCGCGCGCCGATCTGGCCGCCGCGCCGGACGAAGACGCCGGCGCGCCTGGCGCCGCTGCCTGACGCTTGCGTCGGTATCCGTCCGACATCGCTGACCATGAGGAGAGGTTTAGACCTCTCCCGGCGCGGCATTCTTCAACTGCGCTCGCGCGTCCCTGATCGAGGCGGCGTATGTCACCAGCGGCCGTTTGACGCCGTGGTTGATCAGCATGCGGCGTGTCTGCGGCGAAGCGCCTGATATGATGAAGCGCACGCCGGCGCGCCTCGCCTTGTGGGCAGCGCTCTCGATGACGTTGGCCGCCGTTGAATCGAAGAACGGCACGGCCGAGCAGTCGAGGATGAAGTTCTTGCGCTGGTCGGCGATGCGGTCCAGCACCGTGGCGACGGTCGAGGCGGCGCCGAAGAAGAAGGCGCCGGAAATCCGGTAGACGACGGTGTCGGCATCGCTGGCTTCGCTTGAATCGTATGCGCTGTCGGCGCCGGTTCTGTCGGCGACATCGTCCTGCACGAGTCCCTGATCCGGCTCAACCGCAATGCTCTTGGCCATGCGGTCGATGAACAGGATCGAGCCCAACGCGAAGCCGACGACGATGCCTTCGGTAAGATCGCGGAAGATGACGATCAGGAAGGTCGCCATCAGCACCAGCGCGTCGCCGCGCGAGGCACGCAGCAGCGTGGCAAAGGCCTGCTTCTCGAACATGTTCCAGCACACCACTGCCAGCACGCCGGCAAGGGCTGCAAGCGGGATGTAGCTGGCCAGCGGCGCCGCCACCAGCATCAGGGCAAGCAGGAGGGCCGAGTGGATCATGCCCGAAACCGGTCCATGCGCACCGGCCCGCACATTGGTCGCCGTGCGGGCTATGGTGCCGGTGGTGCAGATGCCGCCGAACAGGGCGGACGCGATGTTGGCGAAGCCTTGCGCCACGAGTTCGCAGTTGGAGCGGTGCCGCCTTCCTGTCATGCCGTCGGCGACCACCGCCGACAGCAGCGATTCGATTGCGCCGAGCAGCGCAAAGGCTAGGGCGTCTGGCAGGACGTCGATCATCCTGTCGAAGCTGATCGGCGGAAAGGCCGGCATTTGCAGGCTGCGCGGGATGCCGCCGAAGCGCGTGCCGATCGTTTCGGCAGGCAGCGAAAACAGCGCCACGACAAGCGACGTCAGACTGATCGCGATCAGCATGGCTGGCCATTTCGGCCGCCACCGTTTCATCAGGGCAATGGCGACGATGGTCAGCAGAGCGACGAAGGTGGCGGCGAGATTGATCGTGCCGGCCGCCTCGCCGATCGCCATCAGCTTCGGCACCAACGGTCCAGGTTCTTTGCCGGCGAGTTTTAGCCCGAACAACTCGACGATCTGGCCGGAGAAGATGATGATGGCGATGCCGGCGGTGAAGCCGACGGTCACCGGATAGGGAATGAACTTGATGTAGGTGCCAAGCCTGAGGTAGCCGATTACGAGCAGCAAGACGCCGGCCATCATCGTCGCCAGCAGCAAGCCGTCGACGCCAACCCGTGCCACGGTTGCCGCCATCAGCACGATAAAGGCGCCCGCCGGCCCGCCGATCTGGAAACGGCTGCCGCCCAGCGCCGAGACCAGGAAACCGCCAATGATGGAGGTGTAGAGCCCGCGCTCCGGAGACACGCCCGACGCGATCGCGATCGCCATCGACAGCGGCAGCGCCACGATGGCCACGGTCAGTCCGGCGATGGCATCGGCCTTGAAGTGCTCGGATGTGTAGCCCTCGCGCAGCACCGTCGCCAGCTTCGGCGTGAACAGTTCGGAAAATGTCGGCTGCGCCGGTTGATGAATTGCCCGCTGGGTTCGATCCATGGACTGCCTTCCGCTCCTGATGCATACCGCCAAAAAGTGCACAGCGGCCACGCATAAAACCAAGCAGGCGGCGGGATCGTCGGCAGGACTGTCGGCGGTCGCCGTCGCGACTCTGTCGACTCAGCCTGGCGGGTTCTGCGGCACGACCGGCTTGAGGCGCACCCCCCTGCCGCCGCGCTCGCTGGCCTGGTTCTCGCCGATCAGCTCCACGCCGGCCTCGTCGAGGGCCTGGACGACCTTCATCAGCGTATCGACCACGCCCCTGACCACGCCGTCGCTCGCTTCCATGCGCTGAATGGTTGGAAGCGAAACCCCGGCGCGCTCGGCGAGCGTCTTCTGATCGATGCCGGCCAGCGCCCTTGCGGCGCGCATCTGCGCGGCAGTGATCATCGGCTAAAAACCTCCGTCTGAGTCTGCATTCCCATGTATAATACCATCATTGTGATGGTTCAAGCATCAACATGCACATGTCAGACATGCACACGGCCGGTTGCATCCCTGGCGAGCCTGCGCCTGCTGGACCAGCACGCCCCAGCCGCCGCAACGTTGAGGAGATTAGGCGAATCGTCGTTCGGAACAGACGGTTCAGGCGCCGGCGGTCTGCCCGCGCCATCGCTGGAACGCCCATGCGACCAGCCAGCACAGCATCGCCCAGGCGAAGCCGGCGCACCAGCCGGCCAGCACGTCCGATGGCCAATGAACGCCGAGATAGACGCGGCTGATGCCGACCAGCAGTGTTGTCAGCACGGCAAGTGCCAGCACATATATCCTGGTCGTTCGCCCAGGCAGGAAACGCGACGCCATGCTGCCCAGCGTCAAATATGTCACCGCCGACAGCATCGCATGGCCGCTTGGAAACGAAAGCGTCGCCACGTCGGCGAGATGCGAGACCAGGTCGGGGCGCGGCCGATCGATTCCGAGCTTCAGCGTGCTCGACAGGGCCTGCCCGCCAGCCACCGCGATGAAGACCAGAAACGCTGCTCCCGGCTTGTGGATCAGCAGCAGATAGACGATCACCGCCACTGTGATCAGCCCGAGCACGATAGCGCTGCCGAGGCTGGTAATGTCGCGCATCGCCCCTTCCAGCCATGGCGGTCCGATCGGATTGTCGGGCTGGCCCGCTTCACGGAAGGCGAGCATGATTTCCGTGTCGAAGGCGTGCGGCGTGGTGTCTCGCGCCACCTCCATCAGTTCCTCGAACCCCCACAGTCCGCCGGCGATGACCAGTCCGGCCAGCAGCACCGGGAACTCGATCCAGTTGAGCAGCTTGTTTGCGGTATTCTTCATCGGGCCAATCGTCCTACAGCGCCGCGCGTCCTTTTGGACGCGCAAAGGACGCTGTGGCACTTTGATTTGGCGCATGATCCTTTCCGAAAATCGATTCCGATTTTCGGGGTCATGCGCAACTACAGTTTTTGCAGATAGGGTCCGAGCGTGATCAGCGCCACCGCTGCGACGGCGAGCACGATGCCGGTCGCCTGCAACGAATTGACGCGCTCGCCGAAGAACACCAGTGCCACTACGTTCACCGACACCAGTTGGATCACCGCCGACAGGCTGAACGACACCGACATGCCGAATTCACGGATCAGCCTCAGCATGATCAGATTGCCCAGCGAATAGAGCGCCAGAGTCAGAACGATCTTGCCGAGGCTCGGCGCCAGTCCCCATTGCTTGGCCGCCGTCGCCGCCAGCAGGAAGATCACCGTCGAAATGCCGAGCTGCCCCAGTCCCCAGAAACTCACTTTTTTGCCCCTCTCGATGCGGCCCTTCCCGCGCATGTTGCAGACCTTGTTTCCGAAGCATCGGCCGCGGTCAAGCCGGGCTGACCGGGGACACGAAAATCAGAGCGAAAATTAGCCGGCGCGTCATCATTCTGTGATCTGCCGCCTATACGGGGTCAATCAAGTAAAATGCTCCAGCCACTCCAAGAAGCCAGAGGCAGCCCATGACCGAACATCGCTCCCCCGACACCCGATTCCGCACCAGCCTGCTCGAGGAAAACGACGGCCCGGCCACCAATCTCACCGACAACCGCACCATGGGCGAGATCATCGCCGCGCGGTTTTCGCGCCGCGGCTTCCTTAAGGGATCGCTGGCCGTCTCGGCCATCGCCGCCACCGTCAGCCCGCTGGCGCTGATCACCGCCGACAATGCCCGCGCCGGCGGCGGCTCAGCCTTCACCTTCGATGAGCTCGAAGCCGGCATCGACGACAAGCATCACGTGGCACCTGGTTATGATGCTGACGTACTGCTGCGCTGGGGCGATCCGCTGTTTGCCGACTCGCCGGAGTTCGATCCGACGAAGCAGTCGGCCGAAGCTCAGGCAAAGCTGTTCGGCTACAACAATGACTATGTCGGCTATATCCCGATCGACGGCTCGGCCGAGCACGGCCTGCTCGTGGTCAACCACGAATACACCAATCCGCATCTGATGTTCCCGGGCATTGTCAAAGTCGTCGAGAAGGACGGCAAGAAAGAGCTCGAAGTCGCACCGCTCAGCAAGGATCAGGTCGATGTCGAGATGGCGGCACACGGCGGCACCGTCGTCGAGATCCGCAAGGAAGCGGGCAAATGGCAGGTGGTGCGCGACGGCAAGCTCAATCGCCGCATCACCGCCAACACCGAGATGGCACTGTCCGGCCCCGTCGCCGGCCACGACCGGGTCAAGACCAGTGCCGATCCGACCGGCACGAAGGTCTTCGGCACCATCAACAATTGTGCCGGCGGCGTCACGCCCTGGGGCACCTACGTCATGGCCGAGGAAAACATACACGGCTATTTCTCGGGCGAGCTGCAGGAAGGCCACAAGGAAGCCGCCAACTACAAGCGCCTGGGGATTCCCGAAGGCTCCTATGAATGGGCTGCCCATTACGACCGCTTCGACATCGGCAAGGAGCCGAACGAGCCGAATCGCTTCGGCTGGGTTGTTGAGGTCGACGTCAACGATCCGACCTCGGTGCCGAGGAAGCGCACTGCCATGGGCCGCTTCAAGCATGAGGGCGCTGAATCGATCGTCGCCGAGGATGGCCGCGTCGTCTTCTATCTCGGCGACGACGAGCGCTTCGACTATGTCTACAAATTCGTCACGGCCGGCAAGTTCAACGCCGAGGACCGCGCCGCCAACATGGATCTTCTCGACGACGGCACGCTCTACGTCGCCAAATTCGCCGAAGACGGTACCCTGGAATGGCTGCCGCTGGTTCACGGCCAGGGCCCGTTGACCGCCGAAAACGGCTTTGCCAGCCAGGCCGACGTGCTGATCGGGACAAGGCTTGCCGCCGATCTTCTCGGCGCCACCAAGATGGACCGCCCCGAGGATATTCAGCCCAACCCGACGACCGGCAAGGTCTACGTCATGCTGACCAACAATTCGAAGCGCAAGACGGAGCAGGTCGACGCCGCCAACCCGCGCGCCGAAAACGCCTTCGGCCACATCGTCGAGATTGTCGAGGACGGTGGCGATTTCACTGCCACCAAGGGCAAGTGGGAAATCATGTTGAAATGCGGCGATCCCTCGGTGGCCGAAGTCGGCGCTACTTTCTCGACCGCAACGACCGCCAATGGCTGGTTCGGCATGCCTGACAATTGCGCCATCGATGCGGCCGGCCGGCTCTGGGTCTCGACCGACGGCCAGGGCCCGAAGGCGACCGGCCGCACCGATGGCCTGTGGGCGGTCGACACCGAAGGCGACGCGCGGGCGACCTCGAAGCTGTTCTTCCGCGTGCCGATCGGCGCCGAACTCTGCGGTCCGCTGTTCACGCCCGACGACCAGACCGCCTTCGTCGCGGTCCAGCATCCGGCCGATGGCGGCGAGGACTGGGAGGCTTTTGGCCGTCCCTCCTACTATGAGGACCTATCGACCCGCTGGCCCGACTTCAAGCCCGACATGCCGGTGCGGCCGTCGGTCGTCGCCATCACCAAACAGGGCGGTGGCAAGATCGCGGTCTAGGTCATCTCGCTCCAGGGTGGTCCAGGCCGATAGATTGTGAAGAAGGGGTTTCGGCGCGACCGAAGCCCCTTCTTTCATGTTCCATGCCCGATTGCTCAGCGTTCTGTAAGTCGGTCAGTTCCGCAGCCGGTAGCCGGTCCTGAAGATCCACGCGACGATCGCTATGCAGATAAGCAGGAAAACCACGGTCATGCCGAGGCTGATGCCGATCGAGACGTCGGACTTGCCGTAGAAACTCCAGCGAAAGCCGCTGACCAGATAAAGGACAGGGTTGAACAGCGTCACCGTGCGCCAGGTGCCGGGCAGCATGTCGATCGAATAGAAGCTGCCGCCAAGGAAGGTAAGCGGCGTGATGATCAGCAGCGGCACCAGCTGCAACTGCTCGAAGCTCTTCGCCCAGATGCCGATGATGAACCCGAACAGGCTGAAGGTCACCGCCGTCAGCACCAGGAAGGAGAGCATCCAGAACGGATGCTCGATGGTCAGCGGTACGAACAGCGACGCGGTCCCCAGGATGATCAGGCCGAGTATGATCGACTTGGTCGCCGCGCCCCCGACATAAGCGATGATGATCTCCAGATAGGACACCGGCGCCGACAGCAGCTCGTAGATCGAGCCGACAAATTTCGGGAAATAGATGGCGAAGGAGGCGTTGGAGATCGACTGCGTCAGCAGCGACAGCATGATCAGCCCCGGCACGATAAAGGCGCCGTAGCTGATGCCGTCGATCTCGGTGATGCGCGAGCCGATGGCCGAGCCGAAGACGACGAAATAGAGCGATGTCGAGATGACCGGCGAGACGATGCTCTGCAGCACGGTCCGAAAAGCGCGCGCCATCTCCATCTTGTAGATCGCCCAGACTGCTCGCGGGTTCATGCGCCCTTCCTCACCAGGTTGACGAAGATCTCCTCGAGCGAGCTGTTTTGCGTGTCGATATCGCGGAACTGGACGCCGGCCGTCTCAAGGTCGCGGAGCAGCGAGGCGACGCCCGGCCGTTCGCTCTGGTTGTCATAGGTGTAGGTCAGTCGATCACCGTCCGGCGAAAGCTCCAGCGCGTAGCGCGACAACGTCTCGGGTATGGTGGCGAGCGGACTGCGCAATTCCAGCAACAGCCGCTTGCGGCCGAGCGTGCGCATCAGTTGCACCTTGTCCTCAACCAGCACGATCTCACCGCGATTGATGACGCCGACGCGGTCGGCCATCGCCTCGGCCTCCTCGATATAGTGCGTGGTCAGGATGATGGTGACGCCATCCTCGCGCAGCCGGCGCACCATCGCCCACATGTCCTGACGCAGCTCGACGTCGACGCCGGCTGTCGGCTCGTCGAGGAACAGCACCCTCGGTTCGTGCGACAGCGCCTTGGCGATCATCAGCCGCCGCTTCATGCCGCCGGACAGGGTGATCGCCTTGGCGTCCTTCTTGTCCCACAACGACAGGTCGCGCAGCACTTTCTCGACGAAGGCGTGGTTGGCCGGCTTGCCGAACAGGCCGCGGCTGTAGTTGACCGTCGCCCACACGCTCTCGAACGCGTCGATGGTCAGTTCCTGCGGCACCAGCCCGATGAGGCTGCGTGCGGCACGATAATCCCGGCTGATGTCGTGGCCGTCCACGCTGACCGTGCCCGACGAGCGGTTGACGATTCCGCAGACGATCGAGATCAGCGTCGTCTTGCCGGCGCCGTTCGGCCCGAGCAGCGCAAAAATCTCGCCGCGCTCGATATCGAGGTTGATCTCCTTCAGCGCTTTGAAACCGGTGGCGTAGGTCTTGGTGACCCCGGAAATGGAAATGATCGATGGCATGGCTGAAAAACGGCTGCTTGAAAGGAGGTCTGTTGATTTTAGTCCGCTGAATGTCGGTGCGCGCAGCCGGAAGTCAATGGCACTCCTGACAGTTCTGAACATCGGCGCATCCACTGCTGCCGCAGTCCTGCGGCGTTCCGCCTCGCGTGACGCCACGCCGCTTTGACCGCCTGGCGCATCCGGCCTATCTTCCCTGACATAGCAGCAGCCGGAGCCCACCATGGACCCGCTCATCCTTTCGCGCATCCAGTTCGGCGCCAACATCTCATTCCATATCCTGTTTCCGGCTATCACCATTGCGCTTGGCTGGATGCTGCTGTTCTTCAAGCTTCGCTACAACGCCACCGGCGATACCGCCTGGATGCGCGCCTATTTCACCTGGGTGAAGGTGTTCGCGCTGTCCTTTGCCATGGGCGTGGTTTCGGGCGTCACCATGAGCTTCCAGTTCGGCACCAACTGGCCGGGCTACATGGAGACCGTCGGCAACATCGCCGGCCCGCTGCTCGCCTATGAGATACTCACCGCCTTCTTCCTCGAGGCGGCGTTCCTCGGCATCATGCTGTTCGGCTTCCGCCGCGTCTCCAACCGCATCCACACGCTGGCAACCGTGCTGGTGGCCGGCGGCACCACCCTGTCCGCCTTCTGGATCATCGCGCTCAATTCATGGATGCAGACGCCGGTCGGCTTCGAGATGCGCGACGGCGTAGCCCACGCGACCGACTGGTGGGCGATCGTCTTCAACCCGTCCATGCCCTACCGGCTCGTCCACATGCTGCTTGCCTCAAGCCTGACGGTTTCGTTCCTGATCGCCGGCCTGTCGGCGCTGCGCTATCTCTATGGCGACCGTTCGGAATCGATGTGGAAGGCCTTGCGCACCGGTGTCTTCACCGCGGCGATCCTGATCCCCATCCAGATCTTCGCCGGCGACCAGCATGGCCTCAACACGCTCGAACATCAGCCGCAGAAGATCGCCGCCATGGAGGCCAACTGGAACACCGGCCCCAACGTGCCGCTGGTGCTTTTCGCGCTTCCCGACGAGGCGGCAAGGGAGAACAAATTCGAGCTCACCATCCCCGATGGCGCCAGCCTCATCCTCAGGCACAGTGCCAGCGGCGTCGTGCCGGGGCTGAACGACTATGCCGGCAACCACCCGCCGGTGTTCCCGGTGTTCTGGGCTTTTCGCATCATGGTCGGCACCGGCGTCCTGATGCTCGTCGTCTCCTGGTCGGCCGCCTTTTTCCTCAAGCGGCGGCACAGCCTGCCGAGACCGCTGGCGCTGGTGATGGTGCCGATGGCGCTGTCCGGCTGGCTGGCGACGCTGGCCGGCTGGTACACCACCGAGATCGGCCGCCAACCGTGGCTGGTCACCGGCGTGCTGAGGACTGTCGATGCCGTCGGCCCGGTCGCCGGCAGCCAGGTCGCGCTGTCGCTTGCGGTCTATCTCATCCTCTATGCGCTGCTTCTGATCGCCTATCTCGGCGTGCTGGTCTATCTGGCGCTGAAGGCGGCGAAGGACGGCGATACCTCGCCGCTGCCGGGCGTTCTCGACGCGCCGCTGTCGCAGCCGGCGGCGAAATAGGAGAACGGCGATGACCCTCGACTGGCCGACATTGCTTCCCCTCATCTTTGCCGGCCTGATGGGCCTGGCCATCCTGATCTACGTCATCCTCGACGGCTTCGATCTCGGTATCGGCATCCTGTTCGCAGCCGCCGAGGACGCCGAGCAGGACACGATGATCGCGGCAATAGGCCCGTTCTGGGACGCCAACGAGACCTGGCTGGTGCTGGCCGTCGGCCTGCTGCTGGTCGCCTTTCCGCTGGCGCACGGCACCATCCTCACCGCACTCTACATTCCGGTCTTCCTGCTCCTTGTCGGCCTGATCCTGCGCGGCGTTGCCTTCGATTTCCGGGCCAAGGTGCCGGCCGGTCACAAGCATCGCTGGAACCGCATCTTCTTCCTGGGCTCGATCATCGCTTCGCTGGCGCAGGGCTACATGCTGGGGATCTATGTGCTGGGCCTTGATGTTGGCCTCGGCGGCATGGCCTTCGGCGCGCTGGTGGCGCTCTGCCTTGCCGCCGCCTATGCGGCGATGGGCGCGGCCTGGGTCATCTACAAGACGGAAGGCGAATTGCAGAAGAAGGCGGTGCTCTGGCTGCGCCGGGCGCTGGTGCTGACCGCGCTCGGCATGGTCGCCGTCTCGCTGGCCACGCCGCTCGCCAGTCCGCGCATCTTCGACAAATGGTTCGTCTGGCCGGCCATGCTCTATTTGTCGCCGCTGCCGGTCCTGTCGGCGGTGCTGTTCGCATGGCTGTGGCGGCAGACCTTCCATCTGCCTAAGGCCGACGACCGCCATGCGCTGACGCCGTTCTTGACGCTGGCCGCCATCTTTACGCTGGGCTTTGCCGGCCTCGCCTGGTCGTTCTATCCCTTCGTCGTGCCCGACAGGCTGACCATCTGGCAGGCGGCGTCCGCGCCGGAAAGCCTCGCCATCATCCTGGCCGGCACGGTGGTGGTGCTGCCGATCATCATTTTCTATTCGTTCTATGCCTACCGCGTCTTCGGCGGCAAGGCGACGGATCTGACTTACGACTGACGGGTTAACCGCCGAACTGCACAATATTTCGGCAGCCTGCTGGTCGGGCGGCATCGGCCCGTGAAGACTGCCTTGCCAATCCCACCTTGCCAATCCGCCGGGAAAGTCCGATTCGCAGCAATTTCGATGGTTTGGCATGTCTGTTGCTTTGCCCTGGCGACCAATTGGTTTTGTCCAGTCAAAGGGAAAGATAATGAACCGTCGCAATGTCTGCATGCTGGCCTTCGCCGCCGCCGTTGGAATGGCCATGGCTTCGTCTCCGCAGGCGCAGGCTGACGCCTTGAGCGACATCGCGGCTCGGGGCACCGTCCGCATCGCCGTTCCACAGGATTTCCCGCCCTTCGGCAGCGTCGGCGCCGACATGACGCCGCAAGGCTACGACGTCGACATCGCCAATCTGATTGGCGAAAAGCTTGGCGCCAAGGTCGAGATCGTCCCGGTCACCAGCGCCAACCGCATTCCCTATCTCCAGACCAACAAGGTCGACCTGGTCATTTCCAGCCTCGGCAAGAATCCCGATCGCGAGAAGGTCATCGATTTTTCCGAAGCCTATGCTCCGTTCTACAACGGCGTATTCGCTCCGGCAGACGTCGCGGTCGCAAAAGCGGAAGACCTCGCCGGCAAGACCATTGGCGTCACCCGCGGCGCGATCGAAGATCTCGAACTGACCAAGGTTGTGCCGGCGAGCGTCGAGATCAAGCGCTACGAAGACAATAACGGCACGATTTCCGCTTTCCTTTCGGGCCAGGTCGAGGTGATCGCGACCGGGAATGTCGTCGCCGCCGCCATCCTCGAAAAGAACCCGCCCAAGCGGCCGGAGCTGAAGTTCCTGATCAAGAACTCGCCTTGCTACATCGGCATGAACAAGCAGCAGCCGGCGTTGATGGCCAAGATCAACGGCATCATCGCCGCCGCCAGATCCGATGGCGCCCTCAACGCGATTTCGCAAAAATGGCTGAAGGTGGATCTGCCGGCTGACCTGTGATCGCCGCCCGCCGCGTGTGGCTGAGGTCGGATAGCAAGCCATGACCTATCAGCTCGATTTCGGCTGGCTGATCGGTTCTCTGCCGGTGCTGCTCAAGGGCATCCGGATCACCGTGCAGCTCATCCTGATCGGCGCGGTGTTCGGCGTGGCATTGGGCATTTCCTGCGCCTGGGTGCGGGCGCTGGGGCCGAAATGGCTAAAACCCGTCGTCGCGACCTATGTCGAGCTGATCCGCAACACGCCCTTCCTCATCCAGCTGTTCTTCATCTTCTTCGGCCTGCCGTCGCTTGGCATCAGGATGTCCGAACTGACCGCCGCCAACCTCGCCATGATCGTCAACCTCGGCGCCTACAGCTGCGAGATCATCCGCGCCGGCATCCAGGCCACGCCGCGCGGCCAGTTCGAGGCCGGCGCCAGCCTCGCCATGACCCCGCTCCAGACCTTCTGGCACGTGGTTCTGGTCCCGGCGCTGCAGCGCATCTGGCCTGCGCTGTCGTCGCAGATCGTCATCGTCATGCTGGGTTCGGCCGTCGTTTCGCAGATTGCCGCCGAGGATCTGACCTTCGCCGCCAATTTTATCCAGTCGCGCAATTTCAGGGCCTTCGAAACCTACATCGTCTCCACCTTGATCTACCTGGTCCTCGCCTCCCTGCTGCGCCAGCTGCTGGCCAGCCTGGGCTGGATGCTGTTCCCGAGGAAGGCGTCGCGATGAGACAGGCGTCATGACCGAGTTCAGCTTCTGGGACATCCTGCGCAACCTGCTTCTGGCCGCCCGCTGGACCGTTGTCCTCTCGCTGGTCTCCTTCATCGGCGGCGGCATCGTCGGTGCGGCCCTGCTTTTCCTGCGCATCGGCGGCCGGCGTTGGCCGCGGCTTTTGTCACGCGGCTACATCCAGCTGTTCCAGGGCACGCCGCTCCTGATGCAGCTCTTTCTGGCTTTCTTCGGGCTTGGCCTGTTCGGCATCGACGTTCCCGCCTGGCTTGCCGCCTGTGTCGCGCTCATCCTGTGGACCGCAGCCTTCCTCGCCGAAATCTGGCGCGGTTGCGTCGAGAGCATTGCCAAGGGTCAATGGGAGGCGTCAGCCAGCCTCGGCATGGGTTATCTCCAGCAGATGCGCTACGTCATCCTGCCGCAGGCGCTGAAAGTGGCGGTACCGCCGACCGTCGGCTTCTCGGTGCAGGTGGTGAAGGGCACCGCGCTCACCTCGATCATCGGCTTCGTCGAACTGTCGAAGGCCGGTTCGATCGTCACCAACGCGACGTTCCAGCCGTTCACCGTCTATGGCCTGGTCGCGCTCATCTACTTTGCCTTGTGCTGGCCGCTGTCGAAATCCAGCCAGCTCCTGGAAAGGAAGCTCAATGTCGCTCATCGCAATCACTGAGGTGAAGAAGCGCTTCGGCGACAACGAGGTGCTGAAGGGGATTTCCATCGACGTCGCGCCGGGCGAGGTCGTCGCCATCATCGGCAAGAGCGGTTCGGGCAAGTCGACGCTGCTGCGCTGCATCAACGGGCTGGAGACCATCGATGAAGGCTCGATCGTCGTCGCCGGCGCCCAGTTCCTGCCCGACGAGGTGCATCTCAAGGCCCTGCGCCTGAAGGTCGGCATGATTTTTCAGCAATTCAACCTGTTCCCGCATCTCACCGCCGGCGGCAATGTTATGCTGTCGCAGATGGTGGTGAAGAAGACGCCGAAGAAGGACGCCGAAGCGGTCGCGCGAAAAATGCTCGACCGCGTCGGTCTCGCCCACAAGTTCGATGCGTTGCCGGACGAATTGTCCGGCGGCCAGCAGCAGCGCGTGGCGATCGCCCGGGCGCTCGCCATGCAGCCCATCGCGCTGCTATGCGACGAGATCACCTCGGCGCTCGATCCCGAACTCGTCGCCGAGGTGCTGGCCGTCGTCAAGGAATTGGCGGCGGAAGGCATGACGCTGGTGATGGTCACCCACGAGATGCGCTTTGCCCGCGACGTCTGCTCGCGCGTCGTCTTCATGCATCAGGGCCGCGTCCACGAGATCGGCGCCCCCGAGGACGTTTTTTCCAATCCCAGGACGCCGGAGCTCCGGCAGTTTCTGGGCGTGCAATAAGGTGTTGATATTCAGGCGATGCCGGCCTGCAAACGGCGGCTTCCTGCGCTTGCCGATATTCGCGTACCCGAAAGTACGCTCCGTTCCGGTTCTCGGAATCCGCCATTTTTCGGCGCGGCCTGACCTGTACCTCACCACACCTTACGCCGACATGCGTCCATTAGGACGCACCAGGTACACTGGCAAAAGATCAGCTCTTGTTGGCAGCCAGCACCAGCACCGGCTTGTCGCTGTAGAGGTCTGGGAATAGCGTTTTCAAATTCTCGACCTTGGGCAGGTCGTTGTAGACGATGTAGGGATAGGTCGGGTTCAGCGTCAAAAAGTCCTGGTGGTAGTCCTCGGCCGGATAGAATTTTTTCCCCGTCTCCAGCGTGGTCACGATCGGCTCCGGAAACACCTTGGCCTTGTCGAGATGGGCGATATAGCTCTCGGCGATCTTCTTCTGCGCGTCGCTTTCGGCAAAGATCGTCGAACGGTATTGCGGGCCGCGGTCCGGACCCTGGTAGTTCAGCTGCGTCGGGTTGTGCGCGACCGAGAAATACACCTGCAGCAACTGGCCGTAAGTGACTTTGGACGGCTCGTAGATGATCTCGACGGCCTCGGCGTGCCCGGTCCGGCCAGTGCCGACCGTCTCGTAGACGGCGGTGTCCTTGTTGCCGCCGGCATAGCCGGAGACGGCGCTGGTCACGCCCTTGACGTGCTGGAACACGCCTTGCACGCCCCAGAAGCAGCCGCCGGCGAAGATCGCCCTGGCGGTGCCGGCGGCGGGTTTCTCGTCCATCGCCGGTGGCGGGATCACCACCGCCTCCTCGGCCGAGATCGCCGGCGTCTGCCACAAGGCGGCGCCGGCCGCCGCGAGCATCAGCGCCGCAAGCGCGCCACAGGCGACGTTGGTCAATCGTTTGGCGGCGGTTCTTTCAATGCCGGTCATCTCTGATCTCCCCTGCATGAGGTTTCGACTATACGACAGATAGGTTCGTCGCGGTTTCACATTGCCGTGCGGGCGTGTGCATCGGCGGCCCGACCCGTTCCGGACGTGGCCTACTTGGCCGTGCCCATTGCGTCGCAGGACTTGGTCGCCTCGTCCTTCTTCATCGCGTCGGTTTCCATGGCAGCCTTGTCCATGCAGCCCTTCAGCTTTTCGACCGCCATCGGATCCGCGGGCTTCATCGCGTCGGTCGCCGGCTTCATGGCGTTCGTCGCCATCGCATCGGCCGGCTTCATTGCATCTTCGGCGCGCGCAATGCCGCCGGCAAAAAGCGCGGTCAAGCAAAGCGCGAAGGCGAGTGCCGGCAAGGCCAGGCGGGTGAATGTGGTCATGATGGACTCCCAGGGTTGGTGGCGCGCCGGAATGGCGATCACATCAGCTCTTCGCCGCCGCCTGGGCCTTCGTTACAGCCATCACCGCTTCGTGATCGCCCACCTCCGCCCGTTCTCGAATTGGCCCACTAAGAACGCCGCCCGGTGGCGGGCGGCGTTGTGAATGCATTTCTTCGATTAAGGTCGAGCGTTAGCGCCGTTCCCCGCACCGCGGTGAAGATGTCCACTTTCTCGCCGTTCACGACTTCAACGCCGTCGATGTCCAACCGGTTTGATGTGCTTGCGTCATTCGACTTGAGTCTGGGTGGCTGAGCCGACGGCACATCCATCTGCAGAAAAAGTGAATCCATAAGGCTGACGTCGATCACCGCGCCGGCGCCGTTCGCGGGATACATGGTGTTGGTGCAGGTGGTCAGGTATTTCTTGTTGCCGCTAACCTGTGTGATCGCCCCGGTTGGCAGGTTATTGAAATTCTGCACGGTCTTGGTCGTGCATTTTTGTTCCTGGACCTTCGTCTCCGTCGCTCCATTGACCGTATAGACCGTCGACGTGCCGTAGCCTTTCGGATCACCAAAGTTGTTGTAGACATAGGTGATCTTCATCAACGGGTTGACAGCCGTCTCGGTGAATTTCGTGCCGTAGAGCGACACCGTCTTGTTCCAATGGCCCCGACACCTTTTGGACCTTGAACGTGGTCTGCACCAGTGTCGGCCTCTTGCGCACCGCCGAAGCGACGCCGATCTGTACGGTATCGACGCGGGCGATCTGCATGAAGTTCGTCGGCATGGCAAAGCTGACCGAAGCATTGATGCTGGCGGCGCCGTCGGCGGCGGCGACGAAGCCGTCGAGCTTGGCGGTGCCTTGACCGCTATTGGCCGCAAACGACTCCTGCAGTTTCACCTGACGGTCCGCCAATGACGTGCTTGTCGGCAGCGTCGTGATCGACAGGGTCGCGGCATCGAGCGCATTCTGCATCGAGCCCTTGGTCGCAATGGCCGCGTTATAGTCGACCGAGAGGCCTAGGGCGGCACACATCGGGATAAGCATAATGGCGAGTATCGGCGCTAAGGAGCCGCTCTCGGAACTGAGAAAATGGCTTCCGGACTGTGGCATTTCGTGTTCCTCAAACGGTCACAGGTCGTGGCCTGTCACGCAGGGCGCGAAATATGCCCTAATCTGATGGAGCAGAGTTTAACGACGTTGCGCCGCCGGCGGCTCATGCGGCGCCCGGCCGCTTGCCCGGGCAAGCTGCCCCTGCTAAAGCGCCCGACATGACCACGCCGATCAAGAACATCCGCAATTTCTCCATCGTCGCCCATATCGACCATGGCAAATCCACGCTTGCCGACCGTCTGATCCAGCTGACCGGCGGGCTGGAGCTGCGCGACATGAAGGAGCAGGTGCTGGACTCGATGGATATCGAGCGCGAGCGCGGCATCACCATCAAGGCGCAGACCGTGCGGCTGAAATACCACGCCAACAATGGCGAGGACTATATCCTCAATCTGATCGACACGCCCGGCCATGTCGACTTCGCCTATGAAGTGTCGCGGTCGCTGGCCGCCTGCGAGGGCTCGCTGCTGGTTGTCGATGCCTCGCAAGGCGTCGAGGCGCAGACATTGGCCAATGTCTATCAGGCCATCGACAACAACCACGAGATCGTCGTGGTGCTGAACAAGGTCGACCTGCCGGCCGCCGAGCCCGAGCGCATCCGCGAGCAGGTCGAGGAGGTGATCGGCATCGACGCCTCCAACGCCGTGCTGATCTCGGCCAAGACCGGGCTGGGCATTCCCGATGTGCTGGAGGCGATCGTCAACGATTTGCCGCCGCCGCGCGAGGGCGACATTGCTGCCCCGCTCAAGGCGATGCTGGTCGACAGCTGGTACGACGCCTATCTCGGCGTCATCGTGCTGGTCCGCATCATCGACGGCGTGCTGAAGAAGGGCCAGACCATTCGCATGATGGGCACCGGCGCCAAGTACCTGGTCGAGCGCACCGGCGTCTTCACCCCGGCCCGCATCAATGTCGACGAGCTCGGCCCCGGCGAGTTCGGCTTCTTCACCGGCTCGATCAAGGAAGTCGCCGACACCCGCGTCGGCGATACCATCACCGAGGACAAGCGCCAGACGGAGCAGGCGCTGCCCGGCTTCAAGCCGGCGCAGCCGGTGGTGTTCTGCGGCCTTTTCCCGGTCGACGCCGCCGATTTCGAGGATTTGCGCGCCGCAGTCGGCAAGCTGCGCCTAAACGACGCGTCTTTCTCATACGAAATGGAAACCAGCGCCGCGCTCGGCTTCGGCTATCGCTGCGGCTTCCTCGGCCTGCTGCACCTCGAAATCATCCAGGAGCGGCTGGAGCGCGAGTTCAACCTCGACCTCATCGCCACGGCGCCGTCGGTCGTCTACCGCTTGGCTTTGAACGACGGCACGACGAAGGAATTGCACAACCCGGCCGACATGCCCGACGTGGTCAAGATCCAGGCCATCGAGGAGCCATGGATCCGCGCCACCATCCTCACGCCGGACGAGTATCTCGGCGGCATCCTAAAACTCTGCCAGGACCGGCGCGGCATCCAGGCCGATCTGTCCTATGTCGGCAAGCGCGCCATGCTCACCTACGACCTGCCGCTCAACGAGGTCGTCTTCGACTTTTACGACCGGCTGAAGTCGATCTCCAAGGGCTACGCCTCTTTCGACTATCATTTGACCGACTATCGCGAGGGCGACCTGGTGAAAATGTCGATCCTGGTCAATGAGGAGCCGGTCGACGCGCTGTCGATGCTGGTCCACCGCACGGCGGCGGAAAAGCGCGGCCGGCAGATGTGCGAAAAGCTGAAGGAGCTGATCCCGCACCATCTGTTCAAGATCCCGATCCAGGCGGCGATCGGCGGCAAGGTCATCGCCCGCGAAACCATCTCGGCGCTGCGCAAGGACGTCACCGCCAAATGCTACGGCGGCGACGTCTCGCGCAAGCGCAAGCTGCTCGACAAGCAGAAAGAGGGCAAGAAACGGATGCGCCAGTTCGGCAAGGTGGATATCCCGCAGGAGGCGTTTATCCAGGCGCTGAAGATGGGGGATTGAGGAGCCAATTGGCGCGCAGCGTGCCAAGCTATCGATCCGGTGGATCGCTGGCAGGCTTCGACAGCGGGGGAGCTGCCGGAAGCAGCAGGCCCCCGGGCCAGCGCGGCGCTGAAGCTGCACGGCGGAGAACGGGTGTAACGACCCAGTCGCCATTGCGTTTTCCACCCCCGATTGTATCTTTGCCTCGGGTCTTTGGGGAAAATCGCCTTTCATGCGCAAATATGTGGTTCCGTTCCTTTCGCTTTTTCTCGATTTCATCTGGATCAACGCCGTTGTAGGTCTGGCTATCTATCTAGTGCCATCACTACCGGAAACTGCGTTTGGCGGACCTTTGCCGTGGTCGGCGCAAATCGTCATCTCCCTGGTCTTGCTCTCGATTAGTCGCCTGCTGAACCTCTCGCTCGGTGAGTATCTGCTCTCCTACGCTGTCGCTGAATGGGAAGCCGGCGTGCGGCTTCGCCAATGGCCAAACCTCCTCCTTGGGACGGTCGGAGTCCTGTCCGGCGTCAACGAGCTGGTGCGCGGGACCGAGCCTGGCACCGGAGTGCCGTTCCTTTTCATGGTCGAGGAAACACCGCTCAAGATGGTCGCGATAACGGTCTATGGAGCGCTCTTTGGTTTGGGAGGCATCATGTTGCTGAGGTTCGCAACCGGTGCAAAGCTGCTCAATGGTGCCTTGCTGGCGAGCGGCGTCTTCGTCATGGCGGTCAACATACTATTTTATCATGACGCAATGGTCGCTGCGATCATCGCGCGCAACGAAAACCAGGGCAGGTTGATCACCTTGGAAGCAGCAGAACGAGCCGTGGCGCTTTCGCCATATGGTTTCGTATTGCTGGGCGTCATGGCCGCGATCCTGTACTTTTGCCGGGAGCGCCCGGCGGCGCCGTGACCCGCAAGCGCGACCTGTTTGCCAGGCAGAAAGAGGAGCGCGTGCGGCAGTTCAAGGTGGATATCCCGCAGGAGGCGTTTATCCAGGCGCTGGCGATGGGGGAATGAGTGGGCTGCGCCCGAAGAGGTGAGAGCCGAAGGCCATTAAAGCCAACGATTGGAGAACGCCCTGTCCTGAAGTATCCTTGGGTTTGGAAGGGAGGTCCCAATGCGTTCCAGCCCTTTGGATATCGTCGCTGCGATTGGCCTCGCCATCGGTGGCGCCTTTGGCCTAGCCGGCACCTTCGTGGAGAGCGCGGAACTGCGCGAAACACTCTGGACGATCGACGGCGTCGCGCTCGTGGTCGCAGCCGCTCTGTTGACGATGAAGTATCAGCGGCAAGGCAACGACTGCGTGGCGGCCGGATTTTTGACCTTCGTTGCCGGCGAGAGCCTGCTGCTATCAGGCAATGCGGCAGGCCTCGAGGCCAGCGTTCCCTCCTATGCCGGCGGCATCTCGCTCTGGGCGGCATCGCTTGTCATGGTCAGCGCGCCGAAAACCTTCGCTTTGTGGATGCGCCTGACCGCTGTCGTGGCCGCCGTGCTGTTCACCGTGTCGGCGGGCATGATCCTCTGGGGCGCGCCCTTGCTGCCGACCTCGTCGCCCTTGCCCGTTGCCGGATATCCGTTTCTGGTCCTCACATTCATCGGCTGGATCTGGACCCTGCTGAAGCCCGGCCGATGAGTGGCCCATGTCTTCGCCCGTCGAAATCCGCAACAGCCCCACCGGAAAGATCTTTCCCGCGCTCGGGCCGCTCCTGATCGCTGCGATCTTCGGCTTCTTCGCGCTGAAGGGGCTTGCGTCAGGCGCCCCGGGCCAAGGGCTGTTCCTGGTGGTGGTGCTGGCGCTTGGCTGCCTGGGGCTTGGTCTGTTCCTGGCGCGCGGCGCGTTCGACACCGGCGTCCAGGTGGTGCTCGACGCCAGCGGCTTTCGTGACCGGCGCGGCGGCGACGTGCTGGTGCCCTGGGAGAAGGTGCGCAGCGCCCACCTCACCTCCGGCAAAGGCGCGGCGATGATCAGCTTCGAACTGACCGAGCCGCCTCCCGATGCGATCAGATATGCGCCGGCCAATGCGCTCGGCCGCTTGCTGCCCTTCGGCAAGAACATCGTCCATATGGAGATATCCTCGCTCGACATCACCGGCGCCGACATGATCGCGGCGATCCGGCGGCTCGCGCCACATGTGGCGGTGTTGAGGTAGGCGCTCCCCTTCCCTTTGTGGGAGAAGGTGGATCGGCGCGCAGCTTGACGCCGTCCGGGCCACCGCCATAGCGTAGTCCGATAGGAGACCCCACCCATGGCAGGCACGGTCGAAGGCGAAAAAATCGATGTCGGGTTTTCCGGCCGGCGCTGCATCCATTCGCGCAATTGCGTGCTGGGCGATCCGCATGTCTTCGAGCCCAACGCGCCCGGCCAGTGGATCCATCCCGAGGCGGCCAGCGTCGAGAAGATCGTGGCGATCGCCGAAAGCTGCCCGTCTGGCGCCATCACCTACGTCAGGAAGGATGGCGGCCCGCAGGAGAAGCCGCCGATGGTCAACACCGTGCGGCTCAGGGAAAACGGCCCGCTGGCGGTGCATGCCGAGATCGTGCTCGGCGGCGAGACGTTCTTCCGCGCCACGCTCTGCCGCTGCGGCGCGTCCGAGAACAAGCCGTTCTGCGACGGCAGCCACAGCAAGGCAGGCTTCGCCGCCACCGGCGAGCCGCCGCTGAAGGACACGCCGGCGCTGGAGGCGCGCAATGGCCCGCTGACGGTGACGCCGACGACCAACGGCCCGCTCAAGCTCGAGGGCAATGTCGAGATCGTCACCGGCACCGGCCACACGGTCGACCGCACGCAACGCACCTTCCTCTGCCGCTGCGGCCATTCGGCCAACAAGCCGTTCTGTGATGGCAGCCACAAGCGCGTGGGTTTTGTGGGGTAGGCGGCAAAGGTCGCGATCCGTCACACCCCCCTCTGTCCTGCCGGCCATCTCCCCCTCAAGGGGGGAGATTGGCAGCTCTTGGCC
>NZ_FTPD01000009.1:0-21954 GCF_900156895.1 Mesorhizobium prunaredense | reverse complement strand
TTGAGGGAGATGTCCGGCAGGACAGAGGGGGGCGCTGTCCCGCCGGCGTTCCTCGTGATTGTTTGTTCCCAACGTCGCCCTTGGCCCAGCGCTCGCAGCTTTATCCGCCGGCCCGTATCGGCTAAGGGGCGTGGAGCAAAATCTCCGGACCCGCCAATGACCGCCAAGCCCAAACCTCTGTTCCTCGGCATCGACACCGGCGGCACCTATACCGATGCCGTGCTGTGGTCGGAAGCCGGCGGCGCTAACGGAAAGGTTCTGGCCAAGGCCAAGGCGCTGACCACCCGCCACGATCTGGCGGTCGGCATTTCGGGCGCGGTCGATGCGGTGCTGCAAAAGGCCGGCACCGATCCGGCTGCGATAAAACTGGTGTCGATGTCGACGACGCTTGCCACCAACGCGCTGGTCGAGGGCCAGGGCGGCCGCGTCGCACTGGTGATGATCGGCTTTGCCGAAGGCGATCTTGCCCGCGACGGGCTGAAGACCGCGCTCGGCACCGACCCTGTCGTGTTCTGCCCCGGCGGCCACGATGTCCATGGCAACGCGGCAAAACTCGATCTGTCCGGGCTGGAGGCAGCGCTGCCGGAACTCGGCGCCTCGGTGTCCGGCTTTGCCGTCTGCGCCTATTTCGCCACCCGCAACCCGGCGCATGAGCTCGCCGCCCGCGACCTCATCCGCGAAAAGACCGGCCTGCCGGTCACCGCCAGTCACGAGCTTTCGGCCAAGCTCGGCGGCCCGCGCCGGGCGCTGACGACATTGCTCAACGCCAGGCTGATCTCGATGATCGACCGGCTGGTGGCGGCGACCGAAGGCTTTCTCGCCGCGCGTGGCATCGCAGCCCCCTTGATGGTGGTGCGCGGCGACGGCGCACTGGTTTCGGCCGCCTTCGCCCGGCAGCGGCCGATCGAGACGATCCTTTCAGGCCCGGCCGCCAGCCTTGTCGGCGCCCGCCACATGACCGGCCTCGACGATGCTGTCGTGTCCGACATTGGCGGCACCACCACCGACGTCGCTGTGCTCGACGGGGGGCGTCCCAGGCTCGATCCGGAAGGCGCCACGGTCGGCGGCTTCCGCACCATGGTCGAGGCCGTCGCCATGCGCACCTTCGGCCTCGGCGGCGATTCTGAAGTGACGCTGGAGGATGGCGCGCTCAACCCAAGAATCCTGCTCGGGCCGCGCCGCCTGGTGCCGCTGGCGCTGGCCGGCATGATGCATGGCGAAGTCGTCACATCAGAGCTCGAACGCCAGCTGCGGGCGCCCAATCCCGGCCGCATGGATGGCCGCCTGGCGGTCAGGACCGGCGTGCCGGAGCGGCTGGCCGCCGGCCTGAGCGGCGCCGAAGCCAAGCTCTATGAGATGATAGGTGCTGTGCCGCTGCCCCTCGACCGGCTTTTGACCTCGAACGCGCAGAACGCCACCTTGAACCGGCTGGTGTCGCGCGGGCTGGTGCATGTCGCCGGCTTCACGCCGTCGGACGCCGCCCATGTGCTGTGCAAGCAGTCGAATTGGGATGCCGCCGCGGCCCGTCTGGGTGCGGAGCTGTTCGCCCGCAAGCGCGACGGGCGGGGACAGTCGATCGCCGCCTCGCCGGAGGTGATCTCGGAACGGGTGCTGACCACGCTGACCCGCCTGTCGGCGGAAGTCATCCTCGAGACCGCCTTTGCAGAGGACGGGCTGGACGGCGCGGCGACCGTGGCGCACGCGCTGGTGCAGCGCGCTGTCGATTCCCACCCCGGCATCGCCCGGCTCAGCGTCGCGCTCGACCGTCCGGTCATCGGCCTCGGCGCCTCGGCGCCGCTGCATTATGCCGGACTGCCACCGCTGGTTGGCAATGGCTGCGTGGTGCCTGAGGATACCGATGTCGCCAATGCGCTCGGCGCCGTCGTCGGCCAGGTCAGGGTGTCCGCTGAGGCGCGGGTTAGCCAGCCCCAAGAAGGGCTGTTTCGCGTCGCCTCAGGCGAAACCGTGCGCGATTTCAATAACGAAGCGGCGGCAATCGCGGCGGCGGAAACCGATGTCCGCGCCATTGCCGCCGGGCGGGCCAGGGACGCCGGCACCGACAGCGCCGAAATCGAGATCGCCAGCGAATTCCGCGTTTCGACCGTCGAGGGCCAGCGCATGTTCATCGAGGCGCATGTGGTGGCGGTGGCGTCCGGCAGGCCAAGGATAGCGGTGTAGGGCGCGTAATCTCCCCCCTCGAGGGGGAGATGTCGCCGAAGGCGACAGAGGGGGTCGCCGCGCATGAAGTGCGACGCGATTTGTGCAAAAAGGGGGTCGCGCTCCACGCGCGGCGACCCCCTCTGGCCTGCCGGCCATCTCCCCCTCAAGTGGGGAGATCGGCTGCAAAATACCTTCCCTTCACCCTAAGCTGAATTGACCCTGCCACCCTGACATGTCAAAGGCCCGGCCAAAGCCTTTCGTCTGGAGAAGCCCCGATGACCGATCGCGTCGAAATCGCCGGATTGCGGATTGCCCGCGAGCTTTATGATTTCGTCGTGAACGAGGCGCTGCGGGGCACCGGCATTGCAGCCGACGCCTTCTGGACCGGCTTCTCGACCATCGTTCACGATCTTTCGCCGAAGAACCGGGCGCTGCTCGCAAAGCGCGACGCGCTGCAAGGCCAGATCGACCGCTGGTATCGCAACAATGGCGCGCCCAGCGACATGGAAGCCTACAAGGATTTCCTGAGGGAAATCGGCTATCTCGTGCCGGAAGGGCCGGCCTTCTCCGTCGCGACGGACAATGTCGACCCGGAGATCTCGGTGGCTGCCGGGCCGCAATTGGTGGTGCCGGTGATGAACGCGCGTTACGCGCTGAACGCCGCCAATGCGCGCTGGGGCTCGCTCTATGATGCGCTCTACGGCACCGACGCCATTCCAGAGACCGACGGCGCCGAGAAGGGCGGGAGGTTCAATCCCGTGCGCGGCGCCAAGGTCATTGCCTGGGCGAAGGGCTTTCTGGACGAATCGGTCCCGCTGACGACCGGCAAATGGGCAGGGGTGAACGGGCTTTCCGTGGCCAACGGCATGCTGCGGCTGGGCGAGGGCGCCGGCGCCACCACGCTCGCCGATCCCAAACAGTTTGCCGGCTATCGCGGCGACGCCGATAATCCCGAAGCCGTCCTGCTCACCCGCAATGGCCTGCATATTGAGATTGTGATCGACCGCAGCAACCAGATCGGCAAGACTGATCCAGCCGGCATTGCCGACGTCGTGCTGGAATCGGCGCTGACCACGATCCAGGACTGCGAGGATTCGGTCGCGGCGGTCGATGCGCAGGACAAGGTTTTGGTCTACCGCAACTGGCTCGGCTTGATGAAGGGCGATCTTGCCGAGGAGATCACCAAGGCCGGGAGCACGTTTACGCGAAAACTCAATCCCGACCGGTCGTACACCGCGCCTGATGGTGGCGCGCTGTCCCTGCCCGGCCGCTCGCTGATGCTGATCCGCAACGTCGGCCACCTCATGACCAATCCGGCGATTACAGATCGTGACAGCAACGAAGTGCCGGAAGGCATAATGGATGCGGCGATGACGGCGCTGATCGCGCTGCACGATGTCGGCCCGAACGGCCGCCGGCTAAACTCGCGCGCGGGCTCGATGTATGTCGTAAAGCCCAAGATGCACGGGCCGGAGGAAGTCGCCTTCGCCGTCGAGATATTCGACCGTGTCGAGGCGCTGCTCGGCATGGCGAAAAACACTATCAAGATGGGCATTATGGACGAGGAGCGGCGCACCACCGTCAACCTCAAGGAGGCGATTCGCGCCGCCAAAGATCGCGTCGTCTTCATCAACACCGGTTTCCTCGACCGCACCGGCGACGAGATCCACACCTCGATGGAAGCCGGCCCGATGATCCGCAAGGGCGACATGAAGCAGGCCGTCTGGATTGCCGCCTACGAAGCCTGGAACGTCGACACCGGGCTGGAATGCGGGCTGGCCGGCCGCGCCCAGATCGGCAAGGGCATGTGGGCGATGCCCGATCTGATGGCGGCGATGCTGGCGGAAAAGATCGCCCATCCCAAGGCCGGCGCCAACACCGCCTGGGTGCCGTCGCCGACAGCGGCGACGCTGCACGCCACCCATTACCACAAGGTCGACGTCGACGCTGTGCAGGCGGCGCTGAAGGGCCGCCCCAAGGCAAAGCTCGACGACATCTTGTCGGTGCCGGTAGCGGTGCGGCCGAACTGGTCGCCGGAGGAGGTCCAGAAGGAACTCGACAACAACGCGCAAGGCATTCTGGGCTATGTCGTCCGTTGGATCGACCAAGGCGTCGGCTGCTCGAAAGTGCCTGACATCAATGACGTAGGCCTGATGGAGGACCGCGCGACGCTGCGCATCTCCTCGCAGCACATCGCCAACTGGCTGCATCACGGCGTGTGCACCTCAGACCAGGTGATGGAGACGATGAAGCGCATGGCCGGCGTCGTCGACCGCCAGAACGCAGGCGATCCGCTCTACCGGCCGATGGCACCTGACTTCGATAAGTCGATCGCCTTCCTCGCCGCCTGCGACCTCGTATTCAAGGGCCGGGTCCAGCCCAACGGCTACACCGAGCCGGTGCTGCACGCGCGGCGGCTTGAGCTGAAGGCGCGTGTACCTGCCTGACCAGAAGGTTCAGGATGCACGACTCGCAACCTTTAAAGAGCCAGGTGAGGTAGGCGTCGGCGCCACCTCCCCTCGAGGGGGAGGGGACCGTCACGCCGCCTGCGCCATTCGCTCCGAACTCATGCGGTACGAAATCGCCTCGGCCAGATGGATGCGGCCGACGGTCTCGCTGGCCTCGAGATCGGCCAGCGTCCGCGCCACCTTCAGCACCCGGTGATAGGCCCGCGCCGAAAAGCCAAGCTTTTCGCTGGCATCCCTGAGCAGTGACAGGCCTGATGCATCCGGCATCGCGATCTCCTCGATGATTGAGGGTGAGCAGTGCGCGTTGGTGGTGACGGAGGTCGCGCCGAGCCGCTCGAAACGTTGGCGCTGGGTTGTCCGCGCGCGGGCCACGCGCAGCGCCACATCGGCACTTTTCTCCGCCCGGTCCGGCCGGATCAGATCGCTGGCCGAGACCGCCGGCACCTCGATCCGGAGATCGATGCGGTCGAGCAACGGACCTGATATGCGCGCCTGGTAGTCGGTGCGGCAGCGGTCGCCACGCAGGCAGCGATAGCCCGGCTCGCCGGCCATGCCGCAGCGGCACGGGTTCATCGCCGCGACCAGCTGGATGCGCGCCGGATAGGTGACGCGATGATTGGCGCGGGCGATCATGCAGTCGCCGGTCTCCAGCGGCTGGCGCAGCGCGTCGAGCGCCTGCGGCGAGAATTCGGGAAACTCGTCGAGGAACAGCACGCCGTGATGGGCCAGCGAGGCCTCGCCCGGCCGCACGCGCAGGCCGCCGCCGACCAGCGCCGCCATCGACGCCGAATGGTGCGGCGCGCGGAACGGCCGCCGGTCGGTCAGCTTGCCTTCGCCAAGCTCGCCCGCCACCGAGGCGATCATCGAGACTTCGAGCAATTCCCGCGGCGCCAGCGGCGGCAGGATCGACGGCAGCCGCTGCGCCAGCATCGATTTTCCCGATCCCGGCGGACCGATCATCAGCATGTTATGGACAGAGGACCCCCTCTTTTGTAAAGGCGAGCCCATGACCAAGCATACACCGCACTCCGCCCTCACCAATCGGCCCAAGGCGTATTCCTACGTTCGTTTCTCGACCCCCGAGCAAGAGCGGGGCGACAGCCTGAGACGCCAGACCGAAGCGGCTGAGAGGTACGCGGCGCTGCACGGGCTCGACCTAGACGACAAGCTGACATTCCGGGACCTTGGCGTGTCTGCCTTCAAGGGAGCGAACGAGGAGACTGGCCGGCTTGGCGAGTTTCTTGCGGCGGTGGAGTATCAAGACATCAAGTCGGGGAGTTGGCTGTTAGTCGAGAGCCTCGACCGATTGAGCCGACAGAAGCCGCGCAAAGCGGTCAAGGTGCTGGAGCGGATTTGTGAGGCCGGGATCACAGTCGTCACGCTGGACGATGGGAGGGTCTACACGGAGGAGGTTCTAGACGACGACCCTACGGCGCTTATGGTGGCCCTTCTCGTGGCAGCCAGGGCGAACGAGGAGAGCGCCAAGAAGGGGCGGCGTGTTGGTGAGGCATGGGCCAACAAACGACGCAACGCTGCCACCAAACCGCTATCGGCACTGTGCCCCGGATGGTTGCGCCTCAGGGAAGACCGGACGGCCTTTGACGTGATAGCGGAGCGGGCTGACATCGTGCGCCGCGTGTTCGACATGACGCTGGCAGGCAAAGGCCAACACGCCATCGCCGAGACCTTCAACAAGGAATGCGTGCCGCGCTTTGGCACGGGCAGCCACTGGCACCGCACCTACATCAAGAAGATGCTGGCTGATGCCTCAACCATCGGCGCATTCACACCACACCGCGTCGAGACGGTCGGCGGGAAGAAGCGGCGCATTCCGACCGACACGGTTGAGGGCTATTTCCCCGCCGTAATAGACCGCGAGACGTTCGACAGGGTCAACGCCATGACCAACGGAAGGAGCGTGAGAGGGGGCAGCGGTGTGGGGATGGCGAACATCCTTGCGGGGCTTGCGAAGTGCCCCAAATGCGGCGCGACCATGACCCGCGTGAACAAGGGCGGGAAGAAGGGCGGCAAGCCTTACTTGGTCTGCACGGTGGCGAAGGCCGGGGCCGGCTGCGAATACCGACAGGTTCGCATTGAAGACGTTGAAGAAGCGATCATCAGCAACGCCGGATGGTTGAACGCATCACTGCCGTCCACGGACGGAGCCCTGCAGATGGAGTTGGAGGGGGCGACCAATCTAGACATGGCCGTTAGTGACGAGATTGAGAATGTGGTTTCGGCCATTGGCCAGATGGGACACTCGCTGGCATTGCTCGACCGCCTTAGGCAGAACGAAATTGCAAGGGAGGACATCCGGCGCACCGTCGCGGGCCTTGAGCGGCGCATAGCGGACACCCTGACGAACCGGGTGCAGATGACGGCAGGGCAGTTTGTCGATGCTGCAGAGGCGGACGAACCACGAGACGTGGCGCTGATCAACGCGACACTGCGGCAGCTGTTCACCAAGGTCGAGGTGGACTGGCCGAGCGGACAACTCTGGTTCCACTGGAAACACGCCCCGGGGGAGACGACCGGGATCATGTATGGGTGGCCAAAGGAGGACGCTTAGCCGGCCTCTGGTTGACCTTCCTGTTGCCGCTTCGGACAACAGTCCAGCAAGGCTAAACCAGCTTGCGTAACGCATTCGAAATAACGATCAAGGTCGCTTGGCCGAACCTCTACCGAAGAGCCCACTTTGCCCTGCTCGCCGGTCTTGTCGAGATAGGTCTGATCGATGACACCGCGCCTATGAGCAATGAGGTTTCGCCGCTGGTACAACTCCCACAATTGCCTATCAGCGAGCGCACTCCTTAGAGCCACTGACTTGGGGAACAGAAGCCCCAGAACCAGCTTCATGCCGGGCAAATCCGAGAAGTCGGTATTTTTCATCACGATGCTGCCCATCTTGTTTGAAAGGTCGAGGCCGTTCGCCAGTATGACGTCCAGAGGGATGCGATCTAATCCATACCTCTTGCGAGCGTCGGGGTCCGCTGCAAGGTCGGCGAGCTTCCGGGGATTTCGATTAAGCTCCAATTCGAGAAGATCGCGAACCAACACTTCGAGCGCAGACCAGACGAGGACTGTACCTTGTTGCACGAGTTCGGGCACTGCAGCCGGCATGCGACCGAACACCATGACCTCTAAGAGGAAGTTGCAGATGTCATACGTGAGATGCTCTTGCCCCTCGGGCGAATTTATGAACTGCCACAGTTGGTCCGAAGTGGTTTTGCGTATGCCTGCTTCCCTCTCGGCGACCTTCGAGGGGTCTTTCGGGTCAACGTCACCTGCTCTGATGGAGGCGGCCACCCAAAACCGACGCCAGTGCGTGTTCATGGCAGCGCCATAGGCCATCGTATACGGCATCGACAGTGTAGAGTGAGCGGTCTCGAGGTTGTGGATGAAGGCCGCAAATAACTCCTGGTATCCAGCCTCAATGCCAATTCCTGCCGACGCCAATCGGGTGCTCACAGCATCGTCACTCAACGGTATGAAATAGAGTTGCTTTGCCCGCCTCAGTGTATCTTCACGTTCGTCTCCACTGACACCCATCCTGCCCCCTCACTGTCTCTCGGTCGAAAGTGCCTGACCCCGGCATACTGAACATTGCGGAGGCGACAGCATAAGGAAGTAGTTCAGAGTTGCACGGAAATGTTTGGTGGAAAAATTCGCCCGGGTGATCGGATAACTGGCTCGCGCGAGGACCCCCCGGTACCCCCTCGTTTCCACCACACAGGGCCGAGCGGGGCGACCGCCAGACGCCGAGAGGCTGCCGGATGGGCGATACCTCAGGCCGACATGAACGCGCGCTGGCCGGGGATGGGTGTACGCTAGGGCATAGGCCAGCGGACAGATCGCAAGGTGCCCGGAAGGGTGTCCGTTAGGGTTGACTTCGATCAACGGACAGGGTAGTCAACGGACACAACCCTTACGGATAGGAGCCGACCACATGACCAAGACCGTTCTTTATGCCCGCGTCTCGACTGCCGACCAGACGCTGGACCATCAACATAAGCAGGCCGAGCAGGCGGGCTTCAAGATCGACAAGGTAGTTGCTGACCATGGCGTGTCCGGCGTCTCGACCAAGTTGGCAGAGCGACCGGAAGGCAAGCGGCTGTTCGACATCCTGCGACCCGGTGACACGCTGGTGGTCCGCTGGGTCGACCGGCTGGGGCGCGACTATCAGGACGTGTCGGACAGCATTCGCCACTTCATGCGGGATGGCGTCATCATCAAGACCGTCATCAACGCCATGGTGTTCGACGGGGCGACCAAAGACCCGATACAGAAGGCCGTGAGGGACGCGCTGATAGCGTTCATGGCGGCAACGGCAGAGGCACAGGCGGTCGCTACGAAGGAAGCCCAGAAGGCTGGCATAGAGGCGGCGAAGGCTGACCCCAAGACGTACCGTGGCAGGAAGCCCAGCTATGACCGTGACGGGTTCGATAGGGTGGCCCGGATGTTGGACAATGGGGCTGGAGCGTCGGCCATCGCCAAGGAAACGGGGCTGACAAGGCAGACCGTTCTTAGGATCAAGGGCGACCGGGCCGGGGCTGAGAAGGCGTTGGCGTTGTGGGATAGCGCCCGGGGGTGAGCCGGCGGCGCGGCCTGAATACCCACACCACTAGCATACGCAGGGCGATTAAGGCCCCTACTAGGACTACGAAGGCGATTACCCGCCCGGTGTTATGGTATTACAGACAAACCATACCACTAGGACTACGCAGGCGAATTGGGTGACCACTAGCTACGAAGGCGATTTCCATAGGGACACCACTAGCTCTACCAAGGCGAATACCCCGACCACTAGCACTACGAAACGCTCCTCGCCCAAGCCGACCCGCGCGAAGACCTTCCTCGACCAGCAGTCTTGCGACAGAGGGTCTCCGGGTTCTCCCCTGCATTGCGACTGCCTGTTGCCCTGTTTCGCTCCTTTCCGGGGTGATGGGACGTGGCGCTTGGCGGGTCGGCTTTGGTGAGGTGCGCAGGGGCGAGAAATGTGCAGGCGCTTGCCTGCTCCTCTGTGTGTTTGGGGCGGACAAGCCCAGACAGCCCCTTTTTCAAACGGACATGCCACCCCAAGCGGCACCCCAAATCACAACGAAAGGACGACATGACAACAAATGCCCAGGACGACGATGACCGGCCCATAAGGACAGTTCCGATTGTTGTGGACGACCTCCTCAGCGGGGAGCGGACACAGATCAGAGTGAAGACCCAGCCGGCCAAAGTGCGGGAGTATGCCGGCGTAATCGAGACGTTCACCGAGGAGAGCGACCAAGTGGCCCGAGGTTTCCCGCCAGTGGACGTTGAGGAAATCGTCAGGGACGGCCTGCCGGTGACCTACTGGCTGGTTGATGGCTTCCACCGCGTGGCAGCGGCCAAGAGGGCCGGGAAGACGCACGTCATGGCTCGTGTGGTGCCTGAGAGGGACACGCCGAGCAGACTGGCGGAAGCCGGCAAAGCAAACCTCACGCATGGCATCCCGCTGAAGCCCAAGGAGAAGAAAGCGTTCCTGAAGCGGTACATCCGGGCAGGCCTTCACAGGGAGACAGGACCGCGTGGGGGTCGAGACAAGCGGCAGCCCTTCAAGGCATCTGCGGTGATCCGCCGGGAGATCGGAGGGTGCGCCAATAGGACGTTCTGGAAATGGCTCCAAGAGGTCAGCCCCCAGACATGCCAAGCCCTATTCATGCAAGAGAACGAGGGCTTCAAGCCTTTCGACAATGAAGACGGAGACCCATTGGAATTTGATGAGGACGTAATGAAGAATGACAAGGTTCTGAGAGACATCAAGGATGCCGTTGCCCTTATCGACAACTTGCACAGGACCCTAACGAGCGCCGGATACATTCAACAGGCAGCCGACATAGTTCGCGAAGGGGCGAATAAAGTTGCCGCGCGGGTGCCCGACCCGTTCGCCTGATCGGACCATGTGAGAAATTTCACGTATTGGGTCGGGAAAAGACCTCGAAACCGTACCTAAATCATTGAAATCATTGGATACAGCTGAGTGGCGTTTTGCACCCGGCTGCACCCGAAACCAGCACAAGAAAGGACAGCATGGTTGAATGACGACATTTGACGCGGCCTTATGGCGGCATGAGAGACAGACCCCCGACGAAGAACTTCCGGGTGAAGCCCCACCCATCAAGGAAGGTGCGACCAAGACCGCCGAGGAGCGCCAAGCCGAGAATGAAGCACGGCAGCGGCGGGGCGAACGAGAGGACTGGCGGCGACACCTCAAGCCACTTCCGGGAGGCTACAGACTGGCCCCTGAGGCGTCCCTGTCGAAGTTCCAGAAGACCACCCGGACCAATTCCATCAAGGCAGCCATAGTGAAGCGAGGGAAGCGCCAGCCGGTCAAGGTGCCTGCCTATCAGAAGGGCGAGCGACGGGCCGTCTATGCCGACCTCGTGAAGCCCACGGACGACGGCAGGATCAACGGCTGCGACCCCTACGCCCCCTCGCCGTGGCTGACCCGGGCATGGGAACTCGAGCTTCAGAGGGCGCTGGTCTGGTTCCTCAACACCATTGGCGGACCAGAACGCCCTGAAGAGAAGCTGTGGAGGGAACGCGACGAAGGCTACAAGCCCTTCCTTGACGCCCACTACGGCAACGACCCTGCAGACGGCTGGGATTGGGAATACGAGGTTCCCGAGCGTGGCGACCTCGACTTCTACCGCATGCGCGATTGGAGTTCACCGACACTGCCCCCGAGGTTCATGCGCACCATGCAGGAAGCCAAGGTCAAGGTGCGGGCTCAGGAGGTCAGCTATGGACTATGACGCGATCAGGCGTCGAGACTGGGTCCGCACCTACCCCGAACGCGAACAGGCCCTCGCCTTGGTCGAGTGGATCAAGGGCGACGACTGGTCGACCGTCTCGAACCTCGACAAGAGGCTTGCAGGGGTCGGCATCGACTGGACCGGCAGTTTCTCAATGGCTGCCGAGAGGTGCTTTGAGGTGTACGGTTATGCCGAGCTTGAAAGCGGGAACGTTGCAAGGCGCTTCGCGGAAGTGTCGATGCGGCCCCGTAGCAAGGCCAGCAGCACGACCACATCGGCAGCAGCAGCACCGGCAGACACGACAGCACCAGCACCACAGGACGCCTACGGGTTCACCCGCAGGGCATAGCCCCGAAGCCTCTCAGGCTGAATGCCTTGCGAGGACGGGCACCGAGTTTGTCGGGATGTCCTGACAAAGTCCAACCACAACATCACCAACCAGCGCAGAACCTCGACCAACGGTGGTCGGGGAGCGCACATCCAATGAAGGAACGAACGAAATGAGCGACTATCAAGACGGCCCGAACTACGCCTATCAGGACGATCAGACCCTACTCGGTCAGGCCATGATGAAGGCCCGGATGGCAGAGCAGGCAGCCAATCAGGCCAAGCAGGAAGCCCTCGCTGCCGAGGCGATAGAGCGCGCCAAGCAGGCCGAGATCGACCGTGCGGTTGAACTCTCTGTCCAGAACAACCAGCAGCTATGGGCTCAGAGGAACGGCTTCAGCCCCAACCGTATGGTCTCATCGAAGGACGTGGGCATAGTCGCGCCGCGGGAAGTCATCGAAAGCACCCCCGTGCGCTTCAACGGCTGGGAGATCAGCGGCCAGCAAGCCCGCGACATGGTCGAGTTTGGCCAATGGTCAAAGGCTGACTATGACAAGGCTCTATCCGAAGCCCTCGCCCAGCGCGGTTATCCCGGGTCTTTTCAGAAAGCTCGCTAAGCCAAGACAATCCGGCCCCTCATAACGCCGAGGGGTCGGACGCTGGCGAGCAGGACGACGAAGGCGACGAAGACGGCGACGAAGACCTGACCGACGATGAGAAAGCCGAGAAGCAGTTCAAGGAGTTTGTCCGTATGGCGGACGAAAGCCTCGACCGCTTCAGGGACACGCACAGCGAGGCCCAGCAGCAATTCATCTTGGATGCCTACGTGGCGACCGGAGAAATCCCGACCGGGGAAGCCTTCGGGATCGAAGAGGTGGAAGTGGCTGTTGTCGAGGCTGCGTTCTCTCAGCATCTGGAGCGCAACGTGCTTCAGCAGCATGGGCTGAACCTTCAGTCCTATCTTGAGCATGTCGATGCGGCGGACTACCCGGCGCTGCGCAGGGCTGCAGCCAAGGGGGAGTGGCACGTCTTCCACGGGCATGCCCAGGCCATAGCAGCGGCCCGGAAGGCCGGCACAGCCTTCACTGACTGACGCCTTTCCCTGCCCCCGTTGCATCACCCCAAGAGGTGTATCAGGGGCAGGGCTTCCGGGCAGAAATCGCTTCACTGGCGAGATGTCTCCGCTAAGGGAACAGTTCCGCTAACACATTGAATTTAAATGATTTGACCGGCTCTTGGTCCGGCTGTACCTCACCGAGAGCCGAGGATGTTCCCGGCGAAAGAGAGGACGATGACCATGAAGCTCGATTACTCCCGCCTTGAGGCCGACGTGGCAGCATGGCTCAAGACCCACGTCGAGTGCGTCAAGGAATACTGCGGCGAGGGCGAAGCCTACGCCGAGGCGGTAAGGTTGCTCGACGATGACCCATGGCAGGCGCTGCAATGGTACGTTGAGGACACGCGGCGGGGCCTAAGCGCGACGTGAGAGCGCCTTTATGAGGCGGGGTCTTTTGTCCACATCATGAGCATGTTGTGGCCGCCGGCCGCCGCCACTTCGAGTGCCCGCTTGGCGGTCTCCTGGCCCTTGATGTCGGCAAGATCCGGCAGGTCGCGCGCCGAGGTATGGATACCGGCCTCCGGCCGCGACAGCACCTGCGTGCCGCGAAAATGATTGGCGATGGCGATCAGGCTGCGCGGCGCCAGGATGTCGAAATCCTTGCCGGCCCACGCCGCTTCCGGGCCGCAGGCGAAAGGGCAGATCAGGCCCTTGCCTTCGGCATTGGCGCCGATCGCCGCCGGCAGCGCGCCGGCCACCGCGGCGATGGTGCCGTCGAGCGACAGCTCGCCAAGCACGACATAGCCGGCCAGCATGTCGCCTGGAATAGCGCCAAGCGCCGCCATCAGGCCAAGCGCGATCGGCAAATCGTAATGGCTGCCTTCCTTGGGCAGGTCGGCGGGCGCCAGATTGACGGTGACCTTCTTCGATGGCATCGACAGGCCCGATGCGTGCAGCGCAGCCTGCACCCGCTCCCGGCTTTCGGCCACCGCCTTGTCGCCGAGGCCGACGATGTGCATGTTGACCTTGCCGGGCGCGATCATCACCTGCACGTCGACCGGCACGGCCTCGATGCCCTGGAAAGCGACCGTGCGGACCCGCGCAACCATTTTTCTGCCCCCGGACATGGGCTCGCCCGAAGCCCATGCGATCATGCCGCGAACGGCGTCATCTCAGACAACCACAGATTTTGGGCAAAGGCAAGAACAATACGGGAACAATCGAACGTTGTGCTTTAATGGCGTCGCATCGGCTACGGATCGGAAAACTGCTGTTCCGCCAAGCGTGGACGCTACTTGCGCTTGTCCTCGACCGCATCCCAGAACAGGCTGGCGATGTCGGCGCCGCCGAAGCGTTTTACCTCGCGCACGCCGGTCGGCGACGTCACGTTGATCTCGGTCATATAGTCGCCGATCACGTCGATGCCGACGAGGATGAAGCCGCGCTCCTTCAGCGACGGGCCGATGCGGGCGCAGATCTCGCGTTCGCGCTCCGTCAGTTCGGTTTTTTCGGCGCGGCCGCCGACATGCATGTTGGAGCGTGAATCATGCTCTGCCGGCACCCGGTTGATGGCGCCGACCGGCTCGCCGTCGATCAGGATGATGCGCTTGTCGCCGGCTCGCACCTCCTTCAGATAGCGCTGCACGATATAGGGCTCGCGGAACATCTGGCCGAACATTTCGAGCAGCGAGGCGAGGTTGCGATCGGCTTCGTGCAGGTGGAAGATGCCGGCGCCGCCATTGCCGTATAGCGGTTTGACGATGATGTCGCCGAACTCCTTGCGGAAGGCGGCGACCTCCAGCGGGTCCTTCGTGATCAGCGTTTCCGGCATCAGGTCGGGAAATTCGGTGACGAAGATCTTTTCCGGGCTGTTGCGCACCCAGGCCGGGTCGTTGACCACCAGCGTCCTGGGATGGATACGCTCAAGGATGTGCGTAGAGGTGATGTAGTTCATGTCGAACGGCGGATCCTGCCTGAGCAGGATGACGTCCATCTCCGACAGGTCGGTGCGCACTTCTTCGCCGAGCGAATAGTGATTGCCCTTCTCGTCGCGGACCTGCATTGCCTCGATGCGGGCAAACACCTTGCCGCCACGCAGCGACAGCCGGTCGGGCGTATAATGGAACAGCTGATGGCCGCGCCGCTGCGCTTCCAGCGACAGCGCGAAAGACGTGTCGCCGGCAATCGAGACGGTGGAGATGTGGTCCATCTGGACGGCGATTTTCAGAGGCATGGCGGATCTCCGGCGGATCGTATGGGCAGCTGTGCTTGCCCTTACAACCTCCCCGGTCATCTGCCAATCGCGACATTTTGAGGATTGCCTGCTGAGCGTACGTGAGGCGCAGGCGGAGCGCCTTGCCCAGTTCGGCTGCGCCGGCAGCAACGATTCCTGTTCGGCGGGTCGGTCGGTTTCGATGCCACGCTCTGCTATCTCAGAAATTCCCTCCGTGGCACCTTGCGCTCAAGGCGATCTGACGAGCGACTTGTCAGACATAAGCCCGCGAATTTGCTTTTTCTCCCTTGCTCCCCCGACCGGGCTGGCTAGGATGCGCGCCGACCGAGCCTACGGCGCCGCGCGTCCTTTTGGACGCGCAAACGACGCTGTAGCACTTTGATTTTGCGCATGATCCTTTCCGAAAATCGAAACCGATTTTCGGGGCCATGCGCAGGGAGAAAAAAATGATGCCATCGGCGCGCTTTGCCGACCTTGAGGGCGCTTCGGTGCTGATCACCGGCGGCGGCTCCGGTATTGGCGCGGCGCTGACCGAGGGTTTTGCCCGCCAGGGGGCAAAGGTCGCCTTCATCGACATCGCCGACGGCCCGAGCCTGGCGCTGGCCGACCGCATCGAAAAGGATCTCGGCCGCCGCCCCCTCTATCTCAAGACCGACATACGCGACGTCGAGGCGCTGCGGGCCTCGGCCGCCAGGGCGGCAGAGGCGCATGGCGACGTCACCGTGCTGGTCAACAATGCAGCACTTGACGATCGCCACGCGGTGGAAGATGTCACCGTGGAGTTCTGGGACAACAACCAGGCGGTCAACCTGCGTCCGCATTTCTTCTCCGCACAGGCGGTAGCGCCGGGCATGAAGCGGGCCGGCGGTGGCTCGATCATCAACTTCACGTCGACGTCGTTCCTGATCAATCACCCCGACATGCCGGCCTACACCGCCGCCAAGGCGGGGATCGTCGGCCTGACCAAGGGGCTTGCCGGCAAGCTCGGCGCCGACGGCATTCGCGTCAATGCGATCGCACCCGGCTGGGTGATCACCGAGCGGCAGAAGCAGCTCTGGGTCACCGAACAGGCGCTCGACGCCCACGTGGCCAAGCAATGCATCAAGCAGGTGATGCAGCCGGAAGACGTCGTCGGCACGGTGCTGTTCCTGGCGTCGGACGCCTCGCGCATGCTGACCGCGCAGATGCTGATCGTCGATGGGGGCTTCCTGTGAACTCAGCGAGCAACGTGCCTTCTGTGGCCGCCGTCGACTGGGGCACCACCCGTCTCAGGGTCTGGCTGGTCGATGAGGCCGGAAACGTGCTTGCCGAGCGCCGCGGCGACGACGGGCTGATCACCGCGCAGGCCGCCGGGTTTTCGACCATCCTCGAAGGACATCTGGCGGCGATGGGCGCGCCGGAAGCGATGCCCGTCATCATCTGCGGCATGGCCGGATCGCGCCAGGGCTGGCTGGAGGCGCCCTATGTCAGCGTGCCGGCGCCGATCGGCGCCATCCTTGCCGGTGCTGCGCGCGTTCCCGGCCAGCGCCGCGACATCCGCATCGTGCCGGGCCTTGCCCAGCGCCGGGCCGACGCGCCCGACGTCATGCGCGGCGAGGAAACGCAGCTTGCCGGCGCCGGTTTGCCGGCAAAAGGCCGCCATCTCGTCTGCATGCCCGGCACCCACTCCAAATGGGTGCTGGTCGAGGACGGCGCCGTTGCCGGTTTTGGCACCTGGCCGACCGGCGAGCTGTTTTCGGTGCTGGCGGCGCATTCGATCCTGCGCCATTCGCTGGGCGAGCAGCCCAAGCCGGTTGCACCAGGCAATCCGTTTTTCCAGCGCTGGTGCGAGATCGCGCTGGCCGAGGGCGGCGATGTCACATCCAGGCTGTTCTCGATCCGCGCTGTGGGCCTTTTGCAGGACCTGAAGGCGGACGATGCCGCTGCTTGCCTGTCCGGCCTGCTGATCGGCGGCGAGATCGCCTCTGCCAGCCGCCGCTATCGAAAGGGCGCGGCGTCGATCGTGCTGATCGCATCCGGCGGGCTTGGCGCGCTCTACACCGAGGCGCTCGGCCTTGCCGGACTTGCGGTGAGAGCCGTCGATGCCGACGAGGCGGTGCGTACCGGCCTGATCGAGGCGGCGCGCCAAAATGGCATGATTGCCCAGACATGATCGACAACAGCGGAGTTGCCGCATGACCGAGACCGCACCGTTTCCGAAGCTCGAGCGCGGGCTTGTCGCCATCCTGCGCGGCCTCAAGCCGGACGAGGCGGTGGCCATTGGCCGGGCGGTCTTCGAGGCCGGCATCGAAGCGATCGAAGTGCCGCTCAATTCGCCGGACCCGTTTGTCTCCATCGCGAGAATTGTTGAGGCGCTGCCGGCGACGGCATTGGTCGGCGCGGGGACTGTGTTGACCGCAGCCGATGTCGACGGACTGAACAAGGCCGGGGGGCGGCTGCTGGTCAGCCCCAACATCGATGCGGAGGTCATGGGTCGCGCCATGAATTACGGCATGGTGACGATGCCGGGCGTGTTCACGCCGACCGAAGCCTTCCAGGCCATCCGGCTCGGCGCCTCGGCGCTGAAATTCTTCCCGGCCAGCGTGCTCGGCGCGGCCGGGATCGCGGCGATGCGCGCCGTTTTGCCCGCTGAGACGCTGGTCGGCGCTGTCGGTGGCGTGTCGGAGAAGGACTTTGCCGGCTACAAGGTAGCCGGTGTCAGCGTCTTCGGCCTTGGCTCCAGCCTGTTCAAGCCCGGTATGAGCGTCGACGAGGTGGCCGTGCGGGCCCGCGCTGCCACAGTAGCCTGGGACGCAGCGTTTGGAGCCGCGCCATGAGCGAAGCCATCGTTTCGGTTTTTTCCGACCATGTCTGTCAGCTCGGCGAAGGCCCGAGCTATGACCCCGCCACCGATACGCTCTACTGGTTCGACATCGTCAACGGCCAACTCCTGGAAAAGCGCCTGTCCGGCGGTGCCGTCAAAATCCACGAGCTTGGCCAGATGGCCAGCGCGATCGCCGTCGTCGACGACAAAAGACAGTTGATCGCCACCGAAACCGGCCTGCATGTCCGCGACGTGGCGACCGGCAAGATGACGCTGCATACGGCGATCGAGGCCGACAATCCGACGACGCGATCGAACGATTCGCGCGTCCACCCCTGCGGCGCCTTTTGGGTCGGCACGATGGGCAAGGGCGAGGCAAAGGCCGCTGGCTCGATTTATTGGTTCTACAAGGGAGAGCTGCGCCGGCTTTATTCCGACATCACCGTCTCGAACTCGATCTGCTTTTCCGAAGATGGAACGGTCGCCCATTACACCGATACCAGCACCGGCCTGTTGATGCGCGTTGGCTGCGATCCGGCGACCGGCCTGCCGGCTGGCGAGCCAAAAATCTTCGTCGATCACCGCAAGGCCAAGGGCTATATCGACGGTTCGGTGCTCGATCGCGACGGTGTCCTGTGGAACGCCTGCTGGGGCGGCAGCGTCGTTGAAGCCTACGGGCCTGACGGCAAACTCATCCGTTCGGTCGCGATGCCGGTGACGCAGCCGTCCTGCCCGGCCTTTGTCGGCAGGAATGCCGACCGGCTGGCGGTCACCTCCGCCTGGTCGGGCAAGGATGAGAAACAGCGCCTGCTGGATCCGCAAGCCGGCATGACGTTTCTGCTCGACATTCCGGTCAACGGCCGCTTCGAGCCGCGCGTGCTGATCGCCTAGACCATGATCCCGAACCTTTTCGGAAAGATCATGGTCAAACAGGAAGATCGCGCCAGCACTGTCGCGCAGGCGCCCGGCTGACGTCGATTTCGCGAAAGCCTGATACATCCGTCGTGCGATGGTAGGTAGTCGCGCTGCCAGGACCCGTTCATCTCCAGGAATCGTTCATGTCATGTCAAGCCGCAGGCCGAAGCTGATCCTAGTCTACGAGCCGGAACAGGCCTGCTTTGAACGGCTGGTTGCCGATGGCCACGTGCCGGCGCGCGCCGCCGAAATCGCCTCCTATTTGGCGCAATCGACCGACATCGCCCCTGAGTTCGACGCGCTGGCCGCAGCCTGCCAGACGCGCGGCCTGTCCTTCGCGCCGGTGACGCTCGACGATGCCGCAAATGTGCTTGCCGGTGAGGATCCGAAGACGACGCTGGTGTGGACGCTGACCGACGGCATCGCCTATTTCCGCGGCGGTGCGGCGCCGGCGCTGGCAAGGCTGAACGGCCTGAAGCTGCTCGGCGCAGATGATGCGCTGTTTGCGCTCTGCCAGGACAAGTTCCGCTCCGGCGCCGTGCTCGGCGCACTCGGCCTGCCGGTGCCGCAATCCGGCTTGGCACGCGACGGCCGCTGGCTGGTCGAGCCACCGGCTTCGCCAGCCGGCTGGTTCGTCAAACCGAACCGGCTCGGCGCCAAGATCGGCATCTGGCCGGATTCGCGCAGCAAAGATCTCGGCCACGCGCTTGAGCTTAGCCGGCGCGTCTTCGCTGCCTATCGCGACGATGTCGTCGTGCAGCCCTACGTCACCGGGCGCAATGCGCGCGCCAGTTTTCTCGGTCTGAAGCCGGACACCGGCGTCGAAGCGCTCGGCATCGTCTTTGTCGATTCGGGAAGTGATTTCCAGACAATGGAAGACAGCCTGGCGCTCTACGGCGACACCGGCGAGGCTGCCAGGGCGGCGGGAGCATATGCCGAGCCGGTGCTGCTGCCGGTTGCCGCCAGCCAGCCGCGAGCCGATGCAAGCATCCGACGGATCGCGCAAAGCCTCATCGCCGGGCTTGGCCTGCGGGATGTGTTTTCCGTCGATTTCCGGGTCGAAGCCGACGATAGCATCCATCTCATCGAGTTCGAGGTCTGCCCGGGCCTGCCCTGCTTCGATTTCCGCGCCTATTGCCGCACGCAATGGGAGATGGGCCTCGCCGATGCGATGGCCGCGACCGCCGCGAGTCGTTTTGGTCGATTGGCGGCGTGTTGAGCAGAAATCCTGCGTGAAGCTGCCCGGAACCCTGCAGCCAAGTCCGCCAGCGAGATGAGCAGCGCCCGATTGGGTCTCGACAAATGGCTTGCGTTCCGACCGGCAGCGACGTGAAGTTGCTGGCGGACGAAAACGCCGATTTCACGCTGACCTGAATCCTGTCTGGGAAATTGCGACAATGGACGTGAAGAAGAACGGCGACGTTTCATTCTGGTATGCCGACATCGGCGGCGTGCCGGGCTATCGGCCGCGGCTGGAGGGCGATATCGTGGCCGACGTCTGCATCGTCGGGGCCGGCTACACCGGCCTTTGGACCGCCTATTATCTGAAGCAGGCAGCGCCCCACCTCAACATTGTCATCGTCGAGAAGGAGTTCGCCGGCTTCGGTGCTTCGGGACGCAACGGCGGCTGGCTGTCCGGCGGGTTCTCATGGTCACGCGAAAAATATGAGAAGGCAACCTCGCGCGCTGGAGTCATCGCCATGCAGGCGGCAATGACGGGCACGGTGAACGAGATCATATCGGTTGCGGAAACCGAAGGCATCGACGCCGACATTCGCCGTACCGACGAACTGCTGGTCGCAACCAACGAGGCGCAGGAGCAGCGCGCCAAAGCGATGTATGCCCATGCCAGATCCTGGGCGCTGACCGACGAGCGCGTCGGGTATATCGATGCAGCCGAGATGCGCCGGCGCATAGCTGTACACAACGCGTGCGGCGCCTTCGTCATCAAGAAAGTTGCGCGGGTTCAGCCCGCAAAGCTGGTGCAGGGGCTCGCCAGGGCAGTGGAGCGGCTCGGCGTCCCGATCTACGAACAGACGACGGTGCTGTCGATCGAGAAGAGCAAGGTCGCAACCAACCGGGGCGTGGTGCGGGCCGAAAAGATCGTGCGGGCGACCGAGGGTTTTACCGCGGGAATCGCCGGCCACGAAAGACTGTGGTTGGCGCTCAACAGCGCCATCGTGGTCACCGAGCCGTTGTCCGACAAACTGTGGAGCGAAATCGGCTGGGATGGCCACGAGGTGCTCGGCGACGCCGCGCACACTTACTGCTACGCCCAGCGCACCCGGGAAGGACGCATTGCCATGGGCGGACGCGGGGTGCCCTATCGGTTCGGCTCGAAGACCGACGTTCGAGGCGTCATCCAGCAGGCGACGATCGACAAGCTGCACAGAATCCTGACGACGCTTCTGCCGCAGACCAAGGGGCTCAAGCTCGACCATGCGTGGTGTGGAACGCTGGGCGTGCCGCGCGACTGGTGCACGACGGTGGGTTTTGACAGGCAGACCGGAATAGGCTGGGCAGGCGGCTATGTCGGCCTCGGCGTTTCCACCTCGAACCTCTCGGGGCGCACTCTGCGCGATCTGCTGCTGGGCAACGACACCGATCTGACGCGGCTTCCCTGGGTCAATCGAACCGTCCGCAAGTGGGAGCCGGAGCCGCTGCGCTGGCTTGGCGTCCATTCGATGTATCAGCTCTATCGAATTGCCGACGAGCGGGAAGCAAAGGGGCTGCCGCGCACGTCGCGGCTGGCCGCCCTGGCCGATCGCATCACCGGGCACTGAACCGGATCACTTCGAGGATTTAGCAATGATCGACTTCAAGACCTTCGCCCACCTGGCGCATATCGACCTCGGTGAGGCCCAGCCCAAACCCACCTCGCTGGAAGGCGATCAGCTGGAAGCAGCCAACACGCTTTGGACTTCGGAGGATGGCAAGATCGAAATCGGTGACTGGGAATGTTCGCAAGGCCGGTTCACCGCGCGCCGCGACACGAATTCGGAGATTTGCCACATCGTGTCCGGCCGCGTGACGCTGCACGGTCCTGGTGGCGCAGCCAAAGATGTCGGACCCGGCGAATTGTTCGTCCTGCCGCTTGGCTGGGAGGGCGAATGGACCATCCATGAGAAAACGCGCAAGCTTTATATCCTGCATGCGGTCTGACCGACGCAGCGGTTGCCGCTGAGCTAGAGCGGGATGAATTTAGG
>NZ_FTPD01000041.1 GCF_900156895.1 Mesorhizobium prunaredense | reverse complement strand
CCCATCCGCTTGCCCGCATGCCAGTTCGGTTCAGGCTCTTCGGCCAAGGCACTTGCAAGCCGGCCCAGCGCTCCGCGCGCGTGCTGGGTCCGTCCATAGACGTCCGCGAGCCCGGCCATGGGTCGCGCCATTACCTGGGCATAGAGGAGAAAACTCACCAATTGAGGCACGGTGAGAGCCCCATCGCCAATTTGCCCTTGGGCCAACCAAAGCATAACAACGACCGCGGCCGCCGTCACAAG
>NZ_FTPD01000060.1 GCF_900156895.1 Mesorhizobium prunaredense | reverse complement strand
CTAAATTCATCCCGCTCTAGGGTCGCGAGGGCTGGTTGTCGCGAACGTCGGTTATCGGCAGAGAAATGGCGGCTCAGGGTCATGGAGCGCGTAAACGGCTAGGGGCCTCTGCGCAGATTTATCTGGCTGGTGACAACGCTCTTGCCGGTTCTCGGATCGGTATCGACTGTGGTCAGACGCATGCCATCGCTTCCGATTTTCTCGATTGTCATTCTAGCGCTGCGATCACCATTGACATCCTTGGCCCAACGGATGACGAGCTTGATGGCATTGCCTGAGCGCTTGCCGTTCACGCCAGCGATGCCCGTGCCCGCTCCAACGTAGGAGCCGGTGTAAGTTGACCCATTCGTCCTTATGTCTGCACCAATGGCTCGGGAAAGGCCCATGAAACCAGTACATTTGCCTGCCAGTGTAAGCGAAGTGTCGGTAGCGCCCGAGGTAAATTTACAAGAGATGTTCAGTGGCAGAGAATTGACGCGGATTTTGACCGTACCATTCCCTCTCCAACTACCGTTCATGGATTTCAGAAACTCAATCTCCCCGGCTTGTAGAACGGCACCGTAAGAAAGCACGGCTGCTGAGAGAAATATTACCGTGACACGTTTCATCATGACAGGCTTCCTCCTGCCGCGGTGGGGCGCTCGGCGATCAGATGCCTGCTCGAGCGAGGGTGGCCCTGGGGTTGCGGCGCGTGCCTTATCTCCTGTCGGTTTCGAGCGCCCGCGGACAAGCCGGGCCAGGTCGCGCGGGCGCGGTCTCGCTACGCTTTGTCCTCGTATTTGAAGGATATGCTGACCTTGGCGCGGTAGGCCTCGACCTTCCCGTCCTTGATTTGGAGGTCGAGTTTCACTACCTCGGCGATGCGCAGGTCACGCAAGCTACTCGAGGCGCGTTCCACAGCGGCGCGCGCAGCGTCGTCCCAGGATTTGGTGCTCGTGCCAACCAGTTCGATAATCTTGTAGACGCTATTCGACATCGGTTCCTCCCTTTTGATCCGATCGACAGACTGGACTTCATTCTTACCAGAGATTTGCTGCCGTGGCTTTGGGGAAGCGTCCAACGACCGCTTGGCTCCTAAAGGAGGACGGTCATCTCCGTTACCGCGAAGGTCCGCGTTGGTGAAGGTTTTTCGATGCGGG
>NZ_FTPD01000027.1:96312-96500 GCF_900156895.1 Mesorhizobium prunaredense | reverse complement strand
CGCACAGAATTCCTGACAGTCCCAGGGCACGCAGGTTCGACAGGAGACGCTGATTGCTGCCGGCTTCGTGATCCTTGTGACCTCGCTCGACCAGGATGAGTTTGACGCCGACACAGTTCTCAAGCTCTATCGCATGCGCTGGCGCATCGAGCTCGCCTTCAAACGTCTGAAGAGCCTGATCGGACTGC
>NZ_FTPD01000027.1:82006-96302 GCF_900156895.1 Mesorhizobium prunaredense | reverse complement strand
CACCACGAAAGCGCAAATTTCAGTCCATGCCAAAACTATCTTAGCGCATATGCCCTTGTGGGGGAGATTGGCAGCTTCGGCGCTGCAACCATCTTGCTCCGTTGGAGATTAGCGAAAGCCGGGATAATGGCCGATCTCCCCCCGTGTGGGGGAGATGTCCGGCAGGACAGAGGGGGGCGCTGTCCAGGGTACTGTCCCTCCGGCTTCCACCGCTAGGTCGCGGCACAACAGGCCTTTAAGCCGCCTCGGCCAGGCATTTGGCACACGTCCCGCGGAACTCGATCACCGCCTTCTTGGCGGCAAAGCCGGTCGAGCGCACCCATTCGTCGAGCCGGTGTCCGACATCATGGTCGGAAAATTCGGTCACCTGCCCGCATGTGTCGCAAATGGCAAAGGCGGTCATCGAATGGCTGTGGTCGTGCGGCTCGGCGCAGGCGACAAAGGAATTGAGGCTTTCGAGCCGGTGCACGAAGCCGGACTTCACCAGCGTGTCGAGCGCGCGATAGACTTGCAGCGGTGCGCGAAAACCCCGATCGCGAAGCTGGTCGAGCAATGTATAGGCGCTGAGCGGCCCGCTGGCGGCCTCGAGTTTCTCGAGCACGCACAACTGGTTCTTCGTCAGCACATCCCTTGCCGCCATGATCCTGTTTCCAACCCGTTTTGCGCCGCTCGCACGTCATATCCGCATGCAAGCGGCTTCAGTTCTCTCCAGATAGCGACGAACCGGCCTCTTTGCTACTGTTTCTGTGTCGGCATGGCTGAGAAGCCGGCCAACTCCGAGGCATTGTTTGGCTATGCCAATCGATGCAAACCTGAAGTGATTGTCACTTGCGCGGTGGACCCTTGCGCTCGGCGGAGGCGGCCCACAGATTGATGTCGGCCTCGCGCGCGTAGGTGTCGATTTCGGCGAGCTCGGCCTCGCTGAAATCGCGCGCCTTCAGCGCGCCGACGCAATCCTCGACCTGTTCCGGCCGGCTGGCGCCGATCAGCGCCGAGGTCACCCGGCCCTTGCGCAGCACCCAGGCCAGCGCCATCTGCGCCAGCGTCTGCCCGCGTCGGCCGGCTATCGCGTTCAGCGCCTTGATGTTGGCGATGGTCTTGTCGTTGATGAAGGCCGGCCGCAGCGACTTGCCCTGGCTGGCGCGGCTGCCCTCAGGGATGCCGCCGAGATATTTGTCGGTCAGCATGCCTTGCGCCAGCGGCGTGAACACGATCGAGCCGACGCCGAGCCCCTCCAGCGTGTCGAGCAGACCGTCGTCCTCGACCCAGCGGTTGAGCATCGAATAGCTCGGCTGATGGATGACGCAAGGCGTGCCGAGCTGCTTCAAAATGTCGGCGGCCTCGCGCGTGCGCTGCGAATTGTAGGAGGAGATGCCGGCATAAAGCGCCTTGCCTGAGCGCACCGCGTGATCGAGCGCACCCATCGTTTCTTCCAGCGGAGTATCAGGGTCGAAGCGGTGCGAATAAAAGATGTCGACATAGTCGAGCCCCATCCGCTTCAGGCTCTGGTCGAGGCTGGCCAGCACATATTTGCGCCCGCCCCATTCGCCGTAGGGTCCGGCCCACATCTCGTAACCGGCCTTGGTCGAGATGATCAGCTCGTCGCGATAGGAGGAGAAATCGGTCCGCAGGATTTCGCCGAAAGCCGTTTCCGCCGAACCGGGCGGCGGGCCGTAATTGTTGGCGAGGTCGAAATGCGTGATGCCGAGATCGAAGGCCTTGCGCGCGATCGCCTGCTTGGTCCGGTGCGGCGTGTCGTCACCGAAATTGTGCCAGAGTCCGAGCGAGATCGCCGGCAATTTCAGGCCGGATCGCCCGCAGCGATTGTAGACCATGTTCTCGTAGCGGTTTTCGGCGGGCACATAGGGCATGGGAGATCCTCAAATCAAAAGCGAGCCCGGCAGTTGCCACCGCGGAAAAAGGGTGAGTCGGCTCTGCCTCTCACCCTTAGCCTCTCGCCGTTCCTATGGGGAGAGGGATCGACGGTAAACAGAACGTGTCGCAATCGCTGAAGCGCGCCGCCTACTTCTTCTTCGCCAACAGCCCTTCCGCATCCTTGACGCCCAGTGCCGCAGGCCGTTCGCAGGTGGTCTGCATGGCAACGAACTTTCCGCTCGCGCCCGACCGCAACATGCCGGTCATCACATCGACGGCATGCAGCGCCAGTTCCATCGAACAGCGATGCGGCCGGCCTTCCGCGATCGCCAGCGCCATGTCCACGAGACCGGCGGTGCGGTAGTTAGCCATCATGCCGTGCGAATGCATCTGGTTGGCCACGCCGAACGGATGCTTCCACTTTGGCAGCTTCTTGACCGGCTTGGCGGCATCGGTGAAGCGAACGTCGCCGCCGAAGAAATTCGGGTCCGGCAAGAACACCGTGCCCAACTCGCCGTAAAGTTCCATCGGCGCATGGCCATGGCTCCACACGTCCCAGCTGGTATTGAGCGTCACCACGGCGCCATTCTCGAACTCCATCACGCCGTGGATCGTCGTCGGCGTGGCGACCAGGACTTTTTCGCCGGCGCGAGGCTTGGACGAGATCGTGCGTTCCGTCGAGGGGATCGAAGCGAAGGCCGCCACCTGCTTCACCGGCCCGATCAGCTGGATCAGGTTGGTGATATAGTAGGGTCCGATGTCGAGCACCGGCCCGGCGCCAGGCTGGAAGAAGAAGTCCGGATTGGGGTGCCAATGCTCCATCCCATGGTTCATCACATGGCATGTGCCGCTGGTGATCTTGCCGAGTCTGCCTGTGTCGATCAGGTTGCGGACAAGCTGGTGCGCGCCACCGAGGAAAGTGTCGGGCGCCGAGCCGATGCGCAGTCCGTCTTTCTCCGCCAGTTTCTTCAGGTCGAGCCCTTCCTTGACCGACAGCACGAACGGCTTTTCCGAATAGACGTGCTTGCCGGCATCGAGGATCTGTTTCGACACCTCATAGTGCACCGCCGGAACGGTGAGGTTGACGATGATGTCGATATCGCCGGCCTTGAGCAGCCCTTCGACTGTCTCGGCACGCAGCTTGAACTCCTTCGCCCGCGCCTTGGCTGCATCCATGTCGATATCCGCGCAGGCGCGCATCTCGATGCCGCGAAACAGCGGCGCCAGTGAAAAATACGCCTTCGAGATGTTGCCGCAGCCGATGACGCCGACCCCAAGTTTTTTTGCCATGCTGATTTGCTCCTAATAGGTCTTGGCGGCTGCGATCGAGCGGCGGGCGAAGCGCTCGATATCGTTGGGGTTGTCCTGTTCCATGACGTAGTATTTGGCGGCGCTCTTGGCGCGCAGCGCCTGGATCAGACCGGCCCAGTCGATCGTGCCGTGGCCGACATCCGACCAGCCGTCCTCGTCGAGGCCCTCGCCTGGCTTGGCGATGTCCTTGACATGGACGGCGGCGATGCGTTTGCCAAACTTCTCGATCCAGGGCAGCGGATCGCCGCCGCCGCGCACCACCCAGGCGACGTCCATCTCCCAGCCGATGTCGGGCGCTGCCGCCAGGATATGGTCCTGCGGCACCGAACCGTCGGCAAGCTGCTTGAACTCAAAATCATGGTTGTGCCAGGCAAAGCCGTAGCCGGCTTTGTCAGCCGTCTCGCCGACCTTGGCCAGGCGTGCGCCGAAGCTGCGCCAGCCGGCGGCGTCGGTCGGCCTGCTCTCGGCGATCAGATAGGGGCAAATGAGCAGCGTGATGCCGAGCGCGTCGGCGATTTTGCGCACGCCGTCAAAATCGTTCTCGAGCGCATCGATCGAGAAATGGCCGGTCGGCATAGCGAGGCCGTTCTTGTCGAGTTCGGCACGAAAGGCCTTGGGATCGTCATAGACGCCGCCGAACCCTTCGACTTGCGCGTAGCCGAGTTCGCCCAGCATCTTGAGCACCCCTGCCCAAGGCTGGAAGTTGCGGGCGCTGTAAAGTTGGAATGACCAATTCATCGTCTCTGTCCGTTCTCTGGGGATGGATTTGCTTGAGGTGAAATTCTGGGAGTTACAGGCGGGTGCCGGTGGCAGCGTCGAACAGCGAAGCGCGCATCGGATCAAAACCGATGCTCACGGTGTCGGCGTTGTTCGGTGTGCGCTCAGATGTCACCCGCACGGTGAAATTCTGATTTGCGAGCTTCAGCCAGACCAGCGTATCGGACCCCATGGGTTCGACGACCACGACATTTGCCGTGGCTGTGAACGGCCATCCGGAGCCGCTGTTGAACGCGACATGCTCGGGCCGGATACCGAACACCGCCGCTCCCGGCACCGGCTGCTTTTCGAAAGCGTAGGTGGCAAGCGGGATCCGCACGTCCTCAGCGACGAAGTGCCAGTTGCCATCGTCCTTCTCCAGCCTGCCGTCGAGGAAATTCATCGCCGGCGAGCCGAGGAAGCCGGCGACGAAACGGTTGACCGGGCGATTGTAGATGGTCTGCGGTGCGTCGAGCTGCTGAATGACGCCGCCCTTCATCACCGCGATGCGGTCGGCCAGCGTCATCGCCTCGATCTGGTCGTGGGTGACATAGATCATCGTGTTCTGCAGCTTGCTGTGCAGCAGTTTGATTTCGACGCGCAGTTCGGCGCGCAGCTTGGCGTCGAGATTGGAAAGCGGCTCGTCGAACAGGAAGACGTCGACGTCACGCACCAGCGCCCGCCCGATCGCCACACGCTGGCGCTGGCCGCCCGAAAGCGCCGACGGCTTGCGCTGCAGCAGCGGCTCGATCTGCAGGATCTCGGCGGCCCGCGCGATGCGCTTGGCGATCTCGTCCCTGGGAATACCGGCGACGCGCAGCCCGAAGGACAGGTTCTTCTCCACCGTCATCTGCGGGTAGAGCGCATAGGACTGGAACACCATGCCGATGCCACGGTCCTTGGGTTCTTCCCAGGTGACGTTCTTGCCCTTGATGAAGATGCGGCCGTCCGAAACGTCGAGCAGGCCGGCGATGCAGTTGAGCAAGGTCGACTTGCCGCAGCCGGACGGCCCGAGCAGCACGATGAACTCGCCCTCGGCGACATCGATGTTGAGCGTTTCCAGCACCGAGATTGCGCCGAAATTCAGCGACAGGTCCTGGATTGAAACGCTGGGATTTTCGAGTCTTGTCATCATCATCCTTTCACCGCGCCGGCGGCGATGCCACGCACGAAAAGCTTGCCGGAAACGAAGTAGACGACAAGCGGTACCAGGCCGGTCAGGATGGTGGCGGCCATGTTGACGTTGTATTCCTTCACGCCTTGCACCGAGTTGACGATGTTGTTGAGCTGCACCGTCATCGGATAGGTGTCGGGGCGGGTGTAGACGACGCCGAACAGGAAGTCGTTCCAGATGCCGGTCACCTGCAGGATGATGGCGACGACGAAGATCGGCAGCGACATCGGCAGCATGATGCGGAAATAAATGCCCCAGAAGCCGGCGCCGTCGACGCGCGCCGCCCGGAACAGTTCCTCCGGCATCGAAGTGAAATAGTTGCGGAACAACAGCGTCAGGATCGGCATGCCGAAAATGGAATGGACGATCACCAGGCCGCTCAGGCTGCCATAGAGGCCGATCTCGCGCAGGATGATGACGATCGGATAGATCATCACCTGATAGGGGATGAAGGCGCCGACGATCAGGATCACGAAGAAAGTATCGGCGCCCTTGAAGCGCCAGTTGGCAAGCGCGTAGCCGTTCACCGAAGCGATGGCGATCGACAGGACGACCGACGGAACGGTGATGCGCACCGAATTCCAGAAGCCGCGCGACAGCCCGTCGCAGTTGAGGCCGGTGCAGGCGCTGGACCAGGCCTTCACCCAAGGGTCGAAGGTGATCTCCAGCGGCGGTGAAAAAATGTTGCCGAGGCGTATCTCGGGCATGCCCTTGAGCGATGTCACCACCATCACATAGAGCGGCAGCAGATAATACAGCGCCACCACGATGAGTGTGCCGTAGAGGAAGATGTTGCGGCGCGAGAACACATGCCGCGGCTTCGGCCCTCGCGGCCCGGATGCCTCAAGCCCGATGGAGCCCTTGCCGGCAGGCAGGGAAACGGCAAGGTCAGCCACGCTTCTTGCCTCCGAATTCGAGATAGGCCCAGGGAACGATGACGACCACCACCGACAGCAGCATCATGGTCGAGGCGGCGAAACCCTGGCCGAGATTCTGGGCGAAGAACATGTAGTCGTAGACGTACTTTGCCGGCACTTCGGAGGCGATGCCGGGACCGCCGCTGGTCTGGGCGACGACCAGGTCGTAGACCTTGACGATGCCGGCGGCGATGATGACCAGCGCGGTGATGAAGACCGGTCGCATCATCGGGATGATGATGAACAGATAGGTCTTCAGGGTGGGTATCCCATCCACCCGCGCGGCCTTCCAGATATCCTCGTCGATGCCGCGCAGGCCCGCCAGCATCAGGCACATGATCAATCCGGTGCCTTGCCAGAGCGCGGCGATCAGGATGCCGTAGATGACGATGTCGGAATTGTAGAGCGGATCGAAGTTGAAGCTTTCCCAGCCGAGGCCGCGCACCACCCCCTGGATTCCGAACTCCGGGTTGAGCAGCCACTGCCAGACAAGGCCGGTGACGATGAAGGAGAGCGCGAACGGGTAGAGGAAGATGGTGCGGAACGTGTCCTCGAAGCGGATCTTCTGGTCGAGCAGCGCCGCCAGTATGAAGCCGATGACCAAGGAGAACACCAGCGACAGCACGCCGTAGACCAGCAGGTTCTCGATCGAGACCAGCCAGCGCGGCGTCGACCACAGCCGATAATACTGGTCGAGCCCGACGAAGTTCAGCCGCGGCAGCAGTTTTGAATTGGTGAAGGAATAGAGCACCGTCCACGCGCTGCCGCCGACGAAGATCACCACTGCGGTGAGGACCATCGGAATAGAGGCGACCTTGGCGTTAAGGTTGCGGAAGAGTTGGTTGGGGCGTTCGCTCTTGCTCATCTGCACAGCCGGGCTGGATCGGGTAAGGCCAAAGGGTCAGGGCCAAGGGTCAGGGCCTTGACCCGGAGCTCCCGGCCCCGCAGTCGCAGGCCGGGAGCGAGCGGTTCGTCGAAAAGTCAGTCCGCTGAGGCGACGATGTCGGCGAAGCGTTTTTGCGCCTCTTCCACGGTCATGTCCGGCTTGGCGAAGAACTCGGAGAAAAGGTCCTCCTTCTGCTTTTGGGTGTCTTGCGACAGCAGCTGGTCCGTCCAGGGCATGACGCTGCCCTTGGCCAGGATGTCGAGCCCTTTCTTCATGCAGTCGTTCGCCGCCTCGAGGTCGATATCACCGCGCACCGGCAGCGAGCCCTTCTTGAGGTTGAAGGCGACTTGCGTCTTGGGATCGAGCAGCGTTTCGGCCAGCGCTTCCTGCGCCTTGGACTTTTCAGCGTCCTGCAGCAGCGGGAAGTAGAAGGCATCGCCGCCGGTGGCGATGACCTCGTTCAGGCCAAGGCCGGGAAGGCAGGTATAGTCCTTGCCGGCGGTCTGCCCGGCAACCCTAAACTCGCCCTGCGCCCAGTCGCCCATGATCTGGCCGCCGGCCTTGCCGGAAATGACGAGATTGGTGGCCTGGTTCCAGTCCTGCACATTGGTGTTTTTCGCCATCTTGCGGGCATCGTCCGCGGCCTTGAACACCTTGGCGACCTCGGGCCCGGCGGCGAATTCGGCATCCTTGTCGCGATAGACCTTCAAGAAAGCGTCCGTACCGCCGACCGCCGTAAGCAGCACGTCGAAGGCGCCCGAGGATTGCCAGGGCTGCCCGCCGACCGCCAGCGGTATGATGCCTGCCTTCTCCAGCGCAGGGGCTGCTGCAACATATTCATTCCAATTCTTCGGCACCGGCACACCGGCCTTTTCGAAGGCCGCGTTCGACAGCCACAGCCACTGCCAGGAGTGGATGTTGACCGGTACGCAATAGATCTTGCCGTCGAGGGTACAGCCGTCGAGCAGGCTCTTCGGCTGCACGATTTCCGTCCACTTGTCCCTGGTGGCGAGCTCGGTCAAATCGCGCATCAGGCCGGCCTGCACCAATTCTTCCGCTTGCCTTCCGTGGTTGAACTGGGTGGCGCCCATAGGGTCGCCGCCAGTGATGCGGCTGATCATGATCGGCCGCGCCGTGCCGCCGGAGCCGGCGATAGCGCCGTCGACCCAATGATTGCCTGTGGCGTCGAACGCCTTGGCGAATTCGGCGACCGCCGCCGCCTCGCCGCCTGAAGTCCACCAATGGGTGACTTCCAGATCCGTCGCTGCCGCCGGGCCGGCGAATGGCAGCGCCACCGCCAACGCAGCGGTCATGAATTGGTATCGCATTTCGGCTCCTCCCAGAATCTGAAACGTTACAGATTTTCGATAAGGCAATTGTTGGAGGCGCGCAACCCCCGAACAGGAGCAGTTCGGCATTTTTTCGAGCCGCAAACAAACTCGCCGCGCAATGTCCGCCTACTGCACTGCAGCAAGGCAGGCTGCACTGCAAAAATGATGCCACAATGTATGAAATTCGGCAAAACCTTGTTCCGCAGGCAAGTCTTTGCCGACGCCCAACGACTTTGCGTCGAACGGAGCGTCGCGCATGCAAACCAGCTTTTACTGGCCGCCGCGCGATGGCAAGTGACAATCTGTAACGTTTCAGTATATAGGGTGTTCATCAGGCGGGCGATCCGCCGGTTGCCGACCTGCACGGCAACTGCTATGCGCCTGACGGGCGGGATGAATGGACAGAGATCAGACGGAAAAGGACGACGAGGGCTCGGGCCGGCCGACTTTGAAGACGCTTGCCTTCATGACCGGGCTGGGCGTCACCACCGTGTCGCGGGCGCTGAAGGACGCGCCCGAGATCGGGGCCGAGACCAGGCGACGCGTCCAGCTCGTCGCCAGGCAGATCGGTTACCGCCCCAACCGTGCCGGTGTGCGCCTGCGGACCGGCAAGACCAACGTCATCAGCCTCGTGCTCAACACCGAGCGCGAGATCATGAGCTTTGTCTCGGACATCATTTACGGCGTCTCGGAAGTCATCGCCGACACACCCTATCACCTGATCGTCACGCCCTATTCACGCTCGCAGGATCCCCTGGACCCGATACGTTATCTCGTGGAGACCGGCTCCGCCGACGGCGTCATCATTTCGCGCACCCAGCCGAATGACCCCAGGGCCCGTTACATGCTCGAGCGTGGCATTCCCTTCGCCACGCATGGCCGCACCGATATGGGGCTGATCCACCCCTATCATGATTTCGACAACTACGCGTTCGCGACCGAGGCTGTGCGCCACCTGGCCGGCATCGGCCGCCGCAGGCTGGCTCTGCTGGCGCCTCCAGCCGAGCTGACCTACCACAGTCATACGCTGAACGGCTTCACCGATGCGCTGAGCGAGGTCGGCGCCAGCGAGATCCCGTTCAACACCGTTTCGGTCGACCATTCGATCGAGCAGATCAGGATGAGGACCGCGCAGCTGATGCGCCGCGACGTCAGGCCGGACGGTTTCGTCAGCAGTGCCGCTGCCGCGACACTCGCCATAGTCGCCGGCATCGAGGATGCCGGCCTCAGGCTCGGCCGGGATGTCGACGTGGTGTCCAAGCAGTCGTCCGACCTGCTGCACCTGTTCCGCAGGGAATTGCTGGTCGTCAACGAGAACTTCCGGCTGGCCGGCGCCGAGCTCGCCCGCTCGGTGCTGGGCTGGATCGGCGGCGCGGCACCTGGCTCGTTGCAGAGCCTGAGCATGCCGACCGAGGTTCTGGCCTATCGCCGTCCCGACTAGAGCGGATACGTTCAAGTTGAACAGGGCATCCCGCTCCAGCCGGCGTACGAAAGTCCCCAAAGGCGGACGATCGACAGCTTTTTGAGGTGAGCGTAACGAGATTCGTCACGGGCGGATCCCGAAAGACGGCACCGGCCCGAAAACAGTAGCTTTATCATTTTTTTGAATCCTGCGCGGTAAGGTTCCGCGCATGTGGTTGAAGACTTACTTGATCATCACCGGCGTCGGCGCGTTCGCGGCGCTGACAATGCCATGGCTGGTCATCATCGGCAGTTTCCTGATCATCCCGGGGCTCATCCTCGCGTCGATGCCAACGGCCTTCATGTATGGCGTCGCCTTCGCGCTGTTCCGCTTGCTGCTCGGACGTTTCCTTTCAGGGGTTCCTCTGAACGTCATATCGGGCGCCGCGACGCTGGCACTGTTCTGGACCATCCCCCAGCCAGGCCTCACCTGGGCGAGGGGCATGCTGGCCAGCCTGGAGGAGCCGGACATTCAGGCGAGCGCACCGATTGCGCTCGAGGGCGACATTCTCCTCGCCCGCCCGTTCGAGGGCCGTTGCGATGCATTGTGCGCGGCCTTGCTCAAGACCCCGGGCGTAACTTCGGTCCGCGTCCGGACCCTTCGCGGTCATTCCAATACCTATCGCATCGTACCGGACTCGACGCCCGGCAAACGAAGCACCGTCATCGGGCATGGCCTGCTGGAAGAGCGGCGCTACAATGCCTCCGATCCGCTCGCCCCTCAGCGCGCGCTGGAAGCCGAATGGAACCTGATGATGTCAGAGGGCAAGGCGCTGCTGCAAAGCGACGACGCCCCCGAACCCGGCTTCACCATCGCGATCGAGGATGGCCCTGCTGTGCCCGATGCCAAGCCCCGATCGGGACGGGTGGATTGGTCGCTCGAACCCTCCGCACCCCACCGCAAGGCGCTCACCATCACCGACGCCGGTGAACAGGTGCTGCTGCGGCAGTCGATCCTGTCGATCTTTGCCCCGGCGGCGCCGTTGCTGATCGGGACTTCGGGCGGGATCGAGAACTTCCGGTTCGGCTGGGAGCGTCGGCGGCTCGGTGACGGAACGATGTATGCCGAGGTTCCGGTTAACCGGCTGCTACTCGACCACACCAGCGTTTCGCGCGGCGTGAATATGGAAACGACGAAAACGAGAACGCGCGAGGAACTTGCCAGAGCGCTCGACGATCCGCGTAAGCCGGTGAGCGATCCCGTGTTCGCGCTCGCCAATCAATGGATGGACTCGTTCCGCGCGAACGACCAGCCGCTCGGCGAGAGCGACCGGCGTCTGCTGGTTCGCATCTTGGAGGACCCGCGGGTGCGATCCTCAGACGGGCTGTGGGCGATCATCAAACAGGTCGATGGCGACTCTGCCGATCTGCGGCGGCTCGCCGCCCGCCGCTACCTCGCCGCCACCGACAAGAAGGAGGCGCGCCACTGGATCAATGCCCTGGCCGGCCTCCCTGTAGGTGCATACGCCGATCCTCTGCCGGAAGAGCGCGCGATTCTCGCAGATCCGGCGGTCAGCCGCTTTGCCACCGGCCTGATCAAGCGCCAGGGCGACCGCGGCGTCGATGCCGTGCCCGACCTGTTGCGGCTGCTGCGCGAGTACTCCGTCTACGATCCGGGCAAGTATGGCTTCAGCGACCTGACCGCGGCTACCGATGCCGTGCGAAGCGGCTTTCGCCGCATTGGCCCCGCGGCCTCTTTCGCGCGGCCTGAGATCGAGCAACTCCTGGCTTCGCCGGGTCTGGAGTACCGCTACAAGACGCTCGGCCAGGAAGAATGGGACACGCTGCTGGTCGTCCTCGCGAAGCCTGTCGAAACGCTTACCAAGCCGGAAAACCGAAGTGGAACCGACGCGAGGTACCGCGAGCGCGTCGCTCAACGGGCCGCCAAGCCTTACGACCCGCGCCGGGATTGATCGCCGAAACGGGACGAAGAATCTTTGGGGGCAGAGCCGGCGACAGGATGGATGATAGGCTGGCCCGTTCGGGTGCCGCGCGGTCTGAATGTCCGGATCGTTTTCAGTGTCGATCACAAGCAGAACAGCAGCCCCTACGTCTCGTCCCTCTCATCGCGCAAATTAGACACAACGCGGCGGTTCTGCGACCTGCAGGCGGTGTCGGGGCAGTCGCGGACGAGCCTGTCCTTGCCGTAGCCCTTGGCCCACATGCGGTTGCGGTCTATGCCGCCGGCGGCGAGGTAATCCATCACCGCATCGGCGCGCTGCTGCGACAGCGCCGTTTCACTTGCGCCGGGATCGTCGGCGAAACCCTGCAGCTTGAGCAGCCAGCGCGGATGCTTTGCTAACCAGGCGATCTGGGTGTCGAGGGTGGCCTTGGCGACAGAATCGAGCGCAGCCGAACCTTGCGTGAAATAGGTGCGGCGGCCGACATTGAGGATAAAATCCTCCTCGCTGCCCGGCTGCACGTTCTGGAAGCCGGCGACCTCGGTGTTGGTGATGTCGGGCGTCGAAGGGGCCAGCGTGTTGCTGGTCGAGCACGATGCGGCCAGCACCAGCAGGCCGGCGGCGAGCAGCCGGCGCGTGTTTGCAATCATGCGGTTCATGAGGCGCCAATCATTCGACAGTGGTGGAAGCGGGCGCCTGGTCGGCGATGTGCGGCAGGACCTGCACCGCGGTGCCGATCGGGCAGCGCTGGTAGAGGTCGATGATGTCTTCCGGGAACATGCGGATGCAGCCGCTGGAAGCGTCGGTGCCGATGCTCCATGGCTCGAGCGTGCCATGCAGGCGGTAGCCGGTGTCGGCGCCGTTGCGGTGCAGATAGAGCGCGCGCGGCCCGAGCGGATTGTTGGACGCGCCGCCTGCGACCATGTGCGGTAGGTCCGGCTTGCGCTTACGCATTTCGGGGGGCGGGACCCATTGCGGCCACAGCGCGCGGCGGTCGATCGTCGCGCGGCCGTACCATTTGAAGCCGTCCTTGCCGACGCCGACGCCGTAGCGGATGGCGGTCTTGTTTTCCATGATGACGTAGAGGAAGTGGTGGCGGGTATCGACCACGACGGTGCCGACCGGTTCGCTGCTGAAATACTTGACGATCTGGCGATGCCATCTCTTGTCGATCTTGGCGAAGTTGGTCTTGCGATAGACAAAATTGTTGTCGCTGGCGGTACCGGCGAAAAAGGATTTTGCCGCCGCGGCTTGAGCAATATTGCTGGTTGCACCCACCGCGACCAGCGCCAGGCCGCCGAGCACGACACCCCTGCGTGATAAAACCATCGGCAATATTCCCCCCCATGCCAAAAGCCTGGCGGACCATAGTTGAGAATTACTTCGCCTCAAAGTGGAAAATGCTGCGTTGCTTCAGTCCGCCGTGTCCGCACATTCGGCAATTTGGCGGTGAGTGACCGAATTGTGACAGTCTTTGCGAGGACGAAGGTCTAACCTAAACCCCATCCAGGACCTTAACCAAATTGGCGCGACTGTTTGGGACCGGGCGGAGTTGCGACATTTGCCCTATCCGGACGTGTGAGCAATGCCGTGGGCAAACCGTGATGCATGCTTTTTTTCGTTCGGTTGCTGCGATGATTGTGGTGTCCGGCGTGTCAGGTTGCACCAGCGTTTCCTACTACGCACAATCCTTGAAGGGTCACGTGGAGATCATGGCGGCGCGCCAGGATGTCGACGAGCTGATCGACGATCCTTCGATCCCTGGGACATTACGCGCTCGAATGGAATCGGCGAGCGCCATCCGACAGTTTGCGATAGATGAACTAGCGCTGCCGGACAACAATAGCTACCGCAGCTATGTCAACGTTGGTCGGGACGCGGTGACATGGGCCATCTTCGCCGCGCCGGAATTCTCGCTGACGCCACGAACATGGTGCTTTCCGGTGTTCGGATGCGTTCCGTACCGAGGATACTTCTCCAAAAGGTCCGCGATTGAAACCGCTGTCGAACTTCAGAGACAGGGCCTGGACGTCTATGTGACGGGCATCACTGCATATTCCACGCTTGGCTGGTCAAGTGACCCGCTGCTAAGCACCATGCTCAGCCAAGATGAAGCGGGTCTTGCAGGGCTGGTGTTCCATGAGCTGGCCCACCAGCGCGTCTACGTACAGGACGATTCCGCGTTCAACGAAGCGTTCGCCGTCGCCGTCGAAACAACCGGTGTGAGAAAGTGGCTGCGCGCGAATGGGGATACTGCCGGTTTGCGCCGTTACGAAGCCGACCGGAGGCGCAGAGCTCAATTTCTTGCGCTGGTGTCGCAGACCCGAGACGAGCTAAGGCAGGTCTATGACGACAGCGCTACCTCTGAGCAGAAGCGGGCCGCAAAGACAGCCGCGATCGAACGGCTGCGGATGCGCTACCGCGAGATGCGCGTCAGTCGCTGGCGTGGATACCGGGGATACGATGTATGGTTCGATTCTCCGATTAACAACGCGAAGCTCGCCGCGACTTCCGTCTACGGCGATCGGGTGGCGACGTTTCTCCGCTTGTTCGATTTGTGTTCGGGCGACTATCCAAGGTTCTACGCGTTGGTTCGACGGATCGGCGCGTTAGACAAGGCTGACCGCGCCGAAGCGCTCAAAGCAGCAGATTCATGCGATTGAGCCGGTCAAATCCGAAGGCCA
>NZ_FTPD01000027.1:0-81996 GCF_900156895.1 Mesorhizobium prunaredense | reverse complement strand
GGTCGCCTCGGCCACGGTCGGCTCGCTCACGGGTGTACTCCTTTGGCTGTTCGGGCGGCGGCTTATCACAGATCAGCGGCTTCCCGATACCGATAAGACGGCTAAGGGCGGCAACAGTGTTCCCCGGGGGTCGGTTGTGAATCATGGGTTCCGCCTGAGTCGAAGATCGCAACCCATGTCACACGAACGAGTGAGGAGGATTGGACGCACACGCTCGAACAGCGCCAGTTCGAGATCCTCAAGAAGCGCGTCCTTGTCTCCGGTCACGCCGCCATTGCCATAGGCCTTTTCGGCGGCCAGCCGCTCGTCCTTGATCGACGACAGCACGCGCGCCGCCACCGCGGCCTCGATCGCGGTGGCCGGAATGCCGAGCTGCTGCGCCTCGATGACCGACATTTGCCGGTGCCCTTCTGGCCGGCGCGGTCGAGGAGATGGCGCCACTCCCATCAGCTTCCCAATGCTAGCCTTACGGCTGAGATCTGAAGCGGTTCATCTCGGCCTCTAATCACATGAAATCCGAGGTTCTCCGCGACGAGATGTGGAGGTAGAACACGGATACCGGCGAGAATATCTGCGGAGACCAGAATAGGTTGACCGAGAGCCTTGGATAGCGACTCCAGACGTCCAGTGGTATTTACGACATCGCCGAAATACGCAATCTTGTGTCGTTCAAGGCCAATCTCAGCCGTAACCACCGACCCGCAATGCAGGACGGCGCGAAACTCCGGCACTTGCCCGAAACGTGCTTGCCACGCCGCCGCCTGATCCCTTATGGCCGCCGCGAAGTCGAAGACGCAACGAAGACACGCGGCGTCCCGCATGCCGCGATCCATGGGCCAGGTGACCAGCGCCATATCGCCGATGTAGTCGTCAATAGAGCCCTGGGAGCGACGAACGGGAGACGCAAGTGCGTTGAATATCTGTCCGAGATAGGCCTGGGTCTCCAGATCGCCGTATCGCTCCGCGAAGTGCGTGGAGCCGCTGACATCGAGAAACAGAAAGATCCGCTCCTCCTCGATGGGCCGGTGATAACGACCGAGAAGCAGGCTGGTGAACAGGCTCGGCCCGATAAGGTCACGCAGTCGGAACACGAATGCGACGAGCGTGGAGACACCGAGTGAATACAGAAGACCGGACTCCGACATCACCATGGCTTCCCGCGCGGTGCTCATATAGCCGATGAGATGGTGAAGCGCTGTGCCGGCGGCGGCGTTGCCGATCAAGATCATCAAAACGTAGGTTGCGATCGTAGTCACGACGAAGACCGGCGTTGCCGCTTGCCGGATGATATTGCGCCATCGGCGCATGATAACGCCGCGTTCATACAACAGAATAGGAGTTCCGATGAACACGCCCCTGACTGCGGAGTGCAGGGCCTCGACGTCGAATATCAGCGCGTAGGCAAAGCCCGCTACTGCCCCCACAATGGGTGCGAGGAGCCACTGCAAAGGGCGACGAAAGCGGTCCCGGCCAGTGTTCATTTCGTTTCCTGCTCGATGAGATCGGGCCCCCGGCCTGTTGCTCGGTGCGGTTGTGATTTCATCAGTTTCGCCCTGGGCACCCTCGATCATGTATCGCGGTATGGCGATTTGCTCAGGCTAGGCTCGCCACCTCCAGTATGGCGTCTGCAAATGCCCGCGGGGCTTCTTGTGGAAGATTATGCCCTATGCCGCCGGTAATGAGGCGGTGCTCGTACTTGCCCGAAAACTTCTTGGCATAGGCACCGGGGTCGGGATGCGGAGCGCCGTTGGCGTCACCCTCAAGGGTGATCGTCGGCACGCCGATCACCGGCGCCTTTGCAAGCCGCTGCTCCAGAACGTCATATTGCGGTTCGCCTTCTGCGAGGCCGAGCCGCCAGCGATAATTGTGGATGACGACCGCCACATGATCCGAATTGTCGAAGGCCCTGGCGCTGCGCTCGAACGTGGCGTCGTCGAACGTCCACTGCGGCGAGGCAATCTGCCAGATCAGCTTGGCAAAGTCCCGCCGGTACTTTTCGTAGCCGGCCTGGCCGCGTTCGGTGGCGAAGTAGTACTGGTACCACCATTGGAGTTCGGCTTTCGGTGGCAGTGGCATCTTGTTGGCCTGCTGGCTGCCGATCAGGTAGCCGCTGACCGAAACAAGGGCCTTGCAGCGTTCCGGCCACAGCGCCGCGACGATGTTAGCCGTGCGTGCGCCCCAGTCGCAACCGCCGACAATCGCCTTATCGATTTGCAGTGCATCCATCAGCGCGATGACGTCGACGGCGACCACCGCCTGCTGGCCATTTCGCGGTGTTTCGCTGGAGAGAAACTGCGTCGTGCCGTAGCCGCGAAGATAGGGGACGATGACGCGAAAGCCCCTCGACGCCAAAATGGGTGCAACGTCGATGTAAGTGTGAATGTCGTAGGGCCAGCCATGCAGGAGGATGACCGGCGCACCGTCGGCCGGTCCAAGCTCCGCATATCCCATGTTGAGCACGCCCGCGGTGACCTGTTTCAACGGGCCGAACGATGTATTCGTGCCCGGTTTGATTGTTGTGGCACCCGTTTTCGTCATGCTGAGTTGTGCGCTTGCCGAGCCGGCCATGGCGAACTGAGCGATCGCGACGGTGGTGACGGCCGCGCCCAAAAGGTGCCGCCGATGGAGGTCTATCTGTTCGGTCATTGTGTTTGTACCCGTTGATAACATGGTGCTTGGTCGGAATATTATCTTCGGTCGACTGTCACATCGGACACGTCGACCGTGATAGGTGCGAATGCTTGGTTTGCGACCCCCTCGGCGTCATGGAGGAGCACACGCCGCCGTGTCGGGAATACGAACCCGTCAAAGGTTTTGTGATCATAAGCGTAGTGTGCGACCGGCGGGTTTCCCGTCACGTCGGGCGAATAGTCCATGCGTCGCTGCATAAACGCATCGTCGTAATAAAAGACCTGATCGGCGTTATGGTTGGCGATGGTCTTAGGGAACGTGACGGCCAGCCGTCGCCACGTTTGCGCGCCCTCTCTCCAAGGGGCGATTTCTCGTGCTTCGACACCGGGCAGTGTGAAGACGAACGGTGCCGTGAGGTAGTTCCATACGGCGGCGCTCGTGAAGTACGCCACCTGGATCGCATCCCAAGGTGTGCTGCCATCCAAAAAGGGCAGCGGAAATGAGCCACGTGGATTGAAACGTTCCTCGATGATGCGGCCGTCGCGCGTAGCGATAGCGACCCGCTCGGGAGCGACATCCAGCACAGACATACGGTCTGGTGCTGTGAAGGGCGAAAAAACGATGTGCTCGCGATGTGGATCGAGCGTGACGGTCTGCTTGGAGTAGACGTCCGGCCAGCCCCTTGCAGCCCAAAATACGCCCCCAAGCGACATTTGCGCAGTGATACTTGTAACGTTGCCCCAATTCGGCAAACCGCCATGTGCCTCGAGGACCGCCGTCAAAAGTTTGTCCATTTTGATTCTCCTCTGGCGCTTTACCCAGGCTGACCCACTGAGTTTTCGCTTGCTTACGCGGCCACGGCGACGCCGTACCGCGCCGGCGAGGTGTTGAGCGAAAGGTTCGGGATGAGTTTCTGCCGCGCCGCTTCATAGGCGTGCCAGTCGGCGACGTCGGGAAGCGACGGAATAGTCACCAACTCGCCCTGGTCGAGGCCGGCAAGGGCCGCGTCGACGAGGTCATCGGACTGCATGATCGCCTTGCTCGGCAGATCGTCGAGTGAACCTCCTGATACGTCCCAGAAATTGGTGGCGATGGCGCCGGGCAGAACCGCCTGGATGCGCAGCTTCTTGTCCGCAAGCTCCTTGTGGAGCGAAAGGCTGAAAGCGAGCACAAAGGCTTTCGTCGCGCCATAGACACCGTTGAGGATTTCCGGCGCGATAGCGACGGCTGACGAGATGTTGATGATTGTGCCGCCGCCGCGCGCCACAAAGGCCGGAGCCGCGGCATAAGTCAGGCGAGTCAGCGCTGTGATGTTGAGCTCGATCATCGCCTGCATTTTGTCCACGTCGGACTCCAAAAGCGGCGCGACCGCGCCGATGCCAGCGTTGTTGACCAACATCGTGATGGCGGGATCGGCGCCGAGCAAGGTCTCGATCCGGCCCAGATCCGCCTTGTCGTTGAGGTCAGCGGCAACGGCGCTAACGTTGCTATTCGTTGAGCCGGCGATGCGCTTGGCCACTTCGTCCAGCCTCTCCTGGCTGCGCGCCACGAGAATGAGGTCATAGCCGCGGCGCGCCAGCCGGTCAGCGTAGATCGCTCCGATCCCGGCCGAGGCGCCGGTCACCAGAGCAATGCCCATTTTGGAATACGTCATGATTGCTCTCCCGTTCGATTGCGCTGGCAACTGCGCGTGAAACCATCAGCCGCAAACCTGGCTTGAATCGCCGGCCAAGTTTGGCGGCGGGACGGTGACCCGTCCCGCTCACCCAATTTCGGTTGCTGCTTAAAGCGGCAGCGGCTTGCCCGCCTGCTCCGCCACCATGTACTTGGCGTACCAGTCCGGCCAATTCTCATCGCGCTGGCCGCCGTTGCGCTTCTCGTGCTCGCCGTGGGCTAACCCCGCGCGCCACATTGCGGCCGCAAGGTCCGCTACCGAAGCATAGTCCGTCGTATTGGAATCGACCCGGCCAGGGAGCCGGGTGGTGACCTCCTGCAGCAGCCACTCGTTGCCGTCTGGATCCTTGAAGGTTGCGTAAGAGGAGTAGCTCTGCCGCTCCGGATGCCTGCCGCTGAGCGCTGGTTTGCCCGGACCGGCGCGGTGGAACACTTCGCTCACCTCGACGCCGTGGCCAATGAGTTCGGCGCGCGCGGCGTCAATGTCCGACACGACGAGGAAAAGCCCGCTTGCGGAGCCGGGCGCGGCCGACGTGATGCCGGTGCCGAAATGGATCGAGGCCGGCGAGCCCGGAGGCGTGAACTGCATCGCCCGGAACGTGTCGCCGACGACGAAGTCGCCGTCGAGCCTCCAACCCAGGCCTTCGTAAAACTGCTTGGAGCGTGCTGCGTCCGAAACTGGGATAACCACGGCCTCGAGCTTCATGTCGAGCGCCCGCGTTCCGGGAGTTTCGATCGGTTTTTCGCTATGCGTCAGAGTGGTGCTGCTCATGTCGATCTCCTTAGGTTTAACCTGTTAAGCGTTGAACGCGTCCGAGCTGGTGCCTGGTACGCGCGCCTCAGAAATCTTGTCGGAGCGGTCGGAACGCCGCACGCAACTCGGCGGAAAACAGTTCGGGCTGCTCCCAGGCGGCGAAATGACCGCCCTTGTCGACCTCATGAAAGTAAATCAGGTTTGGATAGGCGCGCCGGGCCCACGTCTCCGGGGCCAGATAAGTTTCCTCCGGAAAGACCGTGATGGCCACCGGCAGCGCGATCTCGAGGGTCCGCTCCACGGCCGCAAAAACAACGCTGCGTCCACCGTACTCCCAGTACAGCCGCCCTGCTGAGGTCGCGCTGTTGCTCAGCCAGTACTGAGTAATGTCGTCCAGCACCTCGTCCGGGGACTTTTCGGGATCGCTGTTGTCGTATGTCCAGCGTGAGAAGCCCGGATGTCCGAGCATCCACGCCGCGAGGCCTGTGGGAGAGTCATTGATGGCGTAGCCGATCGTCTGCGGCCGGGTGCCCATCATCGTAGCGTAGGATCTGTTCCCCATCTTGGCTGCAGCGCTGAGCGCGTCAAACGCTGCGCGTTCCTTATCCGTGAGTCCCGTTGGCGCTGGCCCGCCGACGGCGAGCACCGCGGCGATCTCGGGCGGCACCACCGCCGGCAAGTTAATATGAATGCCGAGCAGACCTGTCGGCGCCTGGCGCGCCATCGCGCTGGAGACGGGGGAGCCCCAGTCGCCACCCTGTGCGACGTAGCGGGTGTAACCCAGGCGTTTCATCAGCTCCGCCCAGGTTTGCGCGATGCGATCAGGTCCCCAACCCGTCTCTGTCGGTTTGCCGGAGAAGCCATATCCCGGCATCGAAGGCAGGACGAGATCGAACGCGTCCTCCGCTCGTCCGCCATGAGCTGTGGGATCCGTCAGCGGGCCCACGGTCTTGAGCAGTTCGAACACCGACCCGGGCCAGCCATGCGTCATGATCAGCGGCAAAGCATTGGGATGCTTCGAGCGGACGTGAATGAAGTGAGTCTCCACGCCGTCGATCGTTGTCATGAATTGAGGCAGGGTGTTGAGCTTGGCCTCGGCCTTTCGCCAGTCGTAGCCGGTGCCCCAATACTTGACGAGCGGCTTCAGCTTCGCCAACTGTATGCCCTGCGACTGGTCATCGACCGTCTCGCGATCCGGCCACCGTGTTTCGGCGATGCGCCGACGAAGGTCTTCGAGCGCCGCTTGCGGGATGCTGACGGTGAAGGGCCGGATCGAGCGATCTTCGGCCGCACTGGCGTTGGCCAAGGCGGAAAAGAAGCAAAGCCCAAATGCCAGCACGGTCGCCAACTTGTGGAGCTTCATGGCTGAATCTCCTTGCCCGGCGAGTGGAACGTCACCGTTTGCTTGGTGAAGACGTTACCTTCGGCGTCCACCACCTCGACTAGGACCTTGTGCTGACCGCGCGGCATGCCCACCAGGATGATGGTGTCGCTCTGACCGTAATCCGCCCACGCCCAGGGCAGGTCGTCGACGGTGAGGTGCAGATGCCCGACCCGCGGAGACACGTTGCGCGCGGCCGGCCCACCGACAGGCAGGATGCGCAGGTTCTCCACCCGGTACGGGATGAACACCACGCCCCCGGCCAACGGACCCGGAAGCGGCGGCTCCACGATCAGCTTTGGCGCGGGCTCATTGTCGATGGGCACGACCGTGCTCTGGGCGAACGCACCCGTGGCGAACACGGTGCAAGCCGCGAGTGCGGTGAGCGTCTGGATGAGAAGGTTCATTGCATTCTCTCCTTTTGGAGATGCGCTGGGGGTTAATCGCCAGGCGGAGGGTGACGCGCACGTCCGGCGCGCCATCCCCGCTCAACACTTCACGCCGTCCGCAACGTCTTGAACGATGCGCGCACGTCGTCGGTGAAGTACTTCGGCTGTTCCCATGCCGCGAAGTGGCAGCCCTTGGGCGGGTGGCCGTAATGCAGGAGCTTCGGGAACGCGCGCTCGGTCCAACTCTTCGGCGCCGTGTAGATCTCGCTGGGGTTCGCGCTCACGCCGACGGGAATGGTGATGCCTTTGGCGTCGAAGAAGCCCGCCTTCGCCGTTTGCCGGTGTTCCCAATAGAGCCGGGCCGACGAGATGGCCGTGTTGGTCAGCCAATAGAGCGTGATGTTGTCGAGGATGTCGTCGCGGGTAAGGCCCTCCGGCTCCCCATCGAAGGAGCGGGCTATCAGTGCATAACTGTCCGCATCGTGATCGAGAATCCATGACGCCAGGCCGGCCGGTGAATCGACGAGCCCGTAAAGCGTCTGCGGACGAAGCGCCATCTCGTTGGCATAGCCCAGGCCGAACTTGTAGAAGAAGGCGACCTGCTCGTAGGCGCGCTTTTCGTCGGGCCCGAGATCGGCGGGAGGCGGACTGCCGGCGGCAAGCGCCTTCACAATCTCGGGCGGAATGGTCGCTGGCATATTGGTGTGGATGGCGATCAGCTCGGGAGGCGCCATCAGAGCCATCTGTTCGGTGATGAGGGCCCCCCAATCGCCGCCCTGCGCGACAAACCGGTTATAGCCGAGGCGCTTCATCAGCACGGTCCACGCTTTCGCGATGCGTATCGGATCCCAGCCGGGTTGGGTCGGTTTGGCGGAAAAGCCGTAGCCCGGCATCGACGGGATCACCACGTCGAACGCGTCGGCCGCGGTTCCGTCATGCGCCGTGGGGTTCGTGAGCGGATCGATGACCTTCAGCAGCTCGATGACCGAACCGGGCCAGCCGTGCGTGATGATGACCGGCAGCGCACCCTGATGGCTTGATTTCACGTGGATGAAGTGGATGTCCAGCCCGTCGATCTCGGTGACGAAATGCGGCAGCGACTTCAGCTGCGCCTCGCACTTGCTCCAATCATATTCCGTTCCCCAGTACTGGATGAGCTTCTGCATCGTCGCGAGTTGCACGCCTTGTGTGTCGCCTGCCGCCAACGTCGCCGAAGTCCGCCGAGAAGCTGCTTCGGACACCAACTCGCGATCGGGCCAACGCGTGGCGGCGATGCGACGGCGTAGCTCGTCGATCTCCTCCTGCGGGAAGCTGACGGTGAAGGGGCGGATTGAACTGGCTTCGGCCGCGGCCGCCGGCTGAGACGAGGTGAAGTTGAACGCGGCAGCACCTGCCGAAGTGGCAAGCAATGCGGTGGCCGATGTGGCAAGAAAGTCGCGCCGATTTGGCGCCGGTGATGCCGTGGACATGATCAGTCTCCTTCGTTGCGCGATGCCATTAGAGTGGTTGAACACTTTAGTTGTGCTCTCACTCCAGTGCGCGCTCCATCGGACGTAGGTTGGTCGTGACCGCATTTTCGTTTATGGCGGTCATACCTAGGTTTATTGGCCCCAACGGGCCCGAGCGTCCCTCGGTTGAACGGATGCGCATCGACGATTGGACTTTAGGGTCTGCTGAGCCTGATCGCGCCAGCGATCAGCGACGCGCTAGTCGCCCTCACCGGCATTGTTTTTCAATGCAACGTCGAGGCAACGAGACAGCGTGTCGCCGTCTAAAGGCTTGCTCAAAAAGCAGACGGCGCCTCGAACCAACGCTTGAGAGTGCGCCTTTTCATCGGGAAAGGCCGTGATGAAAATGATGGGCGTGTTATGTCCACGCGTGCGCAAGATATCGTGCAACTCGATTCCGCTCATCTCCGGCATCTGGATGTCTGAAATCAGACACGAGGTTTGAGCCAGTTGTTCTGAATGCAAGAACGCACGTGCGGATGGGAAAGCGTGGGCGACAAACCCAAGCGACCGTACAAGACTCGCAGTTCCGCTTCGAATGGATTCGTCATCGTCGACGATTGAAATAACGCGGGTGTCTGGCAAGCGATTGGCCCATCTATGCGCACCGACAATGGTACGAGTCGGCTGTGTTCGAAAGTCATACATAGATATGAGGCTACGAGGACATTTCCCGGCCGATACCGAGAGCTTCGGCCATTTTGACCAGGTCCGCGAGCGATTTCGCACGCATCTTCTTCATCGCGTGGCCGCGATGAATCTTAACCGTAATCTCGCTGAGGCCGATGTGAGCGGCGATCTGCTTGTTCATTAAGCCGGTAGCGACGAGCGCCATCACCTCCTGTTCGCGCGACGTCAGGCTGTCGAACAGGCCCTTTAAGTCGAGCCGCGCGCGATCGGCATCCAGCCTGGCCCGGTCGCGGGTGATCGCGGCGGTGACGGCATCCAACATATCCTGGTCGCGAAACGGCTTGGTAATGAAGTCGACGGCGCCGGCTTTCATAGCCCGTACGGACATGGGGATATCGCCGTGTGCAGTGATGAAGATGATGGGAATATGGACATCGGCCTTGGTCAACTCGGCATGAAGCTCGAAGCCGCTCAACCCCGGTAGGCGAACATCGAGAACCAGGCAGCTCGGAATCGGAGGCAGCTTGCTTTGCATGAGTTCGTTCGCCGAACGGAATAGTTCGGCGCGCAAACCGACCGAGCGGAACAACAGGCCGAGCGAGTCGCGGATTCCGGCGTCGTCATCGATCACATAGACAGCAGGCTCGACCTCAGTCGTCGGCTGCGAACTCTTCAGTGCGACTTTGATCACAGCGGATCCTCGTCATGTGGAGACAGAGCGAATTGAGCTAAAATGAAAAATAGCACCCCGAGGCGTGTTCGGGGCAGCCCACAACCGCCCATCGTGGGCTTCGACGATCGACCTGCAGATCGACAGGCCCATCCCCATACCGTCGGGCTTTGTCGTGAAGAGCGGATTGAATATTCGATCAATGTCTTGCGGACCAATTCCTGTCCCAGTGTCCGCAACCGAAACCGTTACATGGCCATCGTCATGCACCTTAGATTTCACAGACAGCACCCGCGATCCGCCGACGGTGGTCATGGCATCGATCGCGTTCGTGATCAGGTTTACGAGTAGCTGCTGTAGCTGAATTCGGTCACCTGTTACCTGTGGCTGGCGCGCGTCTAGCTCGGCTTCGACCAGTATCCGGTGTTTCGCTAGGCCCTCTCGCACCAAGGCGAGGGTTTCCCTGATGAGGTCGTTGAGGTCGAGCGAAGCTCTCTTCCGGTCCTCTTTCTTGAAGATCGTTCTAATACCTTCAATCAGCGCTGCCGCGCGATGGCCGCCGGCGATAATCTGCTTGAATGCCTCCTTTGCTTCCTCCAGATCGGGTATCGAGCGATTGAGAAAGCGCAAGCCCGCATCGGCACTCGTTATCATGCCAGACAGAGGTTGTTTGACTTCATGTGCAACCGTGGCTGCGACGGCGTCGCCGGTTACCAGTCGCGCCTCGCGCTCCTGACGCTGGCCACGGACCGCTCCGAGAAGCCGTGCATAAAGCGTCGTTATCTCGTACAGCATGACAATCAGGACGAGACTACTCGAAAAGAACCCGATGATCCGAACAGCGTACCAATCGATGCTAAAGCGGACCGGAGTAGGGTAGTAGCTTAAAGGTATCTCTATCGCGTACAGGAACATAACGACCATCAACCAAAGATCGAGCATCGAGCGTTGCCTGATCCAAAGCAGGACGAGGGCCACAATACTTACAAGCGCGACGGGCGCCCCAACATAAGGCCACAGCGGGCTAAGACGGAGGGAATCCAGCACCACGCCGGGCAACATCGCTTCAAGAGCTACGCAGACATACGCCGCAGCCAACACGACTACCGCCGTCAAGGCGACACTTAGGGCTATCGCCGCACCAACAGTACCCCGCCAGAGCCGCTTGTCGGGGTCCGCATCCTTTAGCAAGGCGTACCCTATTACGAACATGGAGAACCCGGCGTGCCACGAAAAGTAGAGCCAGGACGTACTCTGCAGACCGCCGATCAGACCTCTACCGGGCACAAATACACCTGGAAACGCCAAGATCCACGGAATGAGGATAAGGGCTGTGAAAACATAGCCACTCGCGATCACGAGGATGGCGCGCGAGCGGAGAATGGAGAACTGGGCGAATAGGAGAATCGCGGTGATCGAGTCGTTCACGAACATCGCCGTCGTGTAGGCCGGGACGAAGGCGTCGATCCGGCGTGGCTCGACGCTCGAGAGCGGCCCGGCGGCGATGAATACAAGGAGCAACAAGCCGAGCACGACAGCAAGAGCGAGCCATTTCTGCGCTGAACCTGGCGACAGGTCTGAGAGGACAAAAAATTCTTCCTCTGGGGCAGTCACGGCTGTTCTCTCCATTGGATACTCTTCGCCGCGGCTGCAGCGCGCGACACGAAAGTCATGACGCTTGGAGTGCTGTAAAGCTATTTTGCCTGAACTCGCCGCCACCCTACCACTCGGGTCGCCCGGCAACAACGAACCAGGAAGGCGGCGCCAGCGGTGATCGGACTTTCCGGCCAACGACCCGATCTCGAACGTGCGTCTTCCCGATCGGCGATGGGCCGTGGCCCGTCAAACCGAGTAACGGCGGGCTGGGCTGCCCTGCTGCTTGTTCGGCTTTGTGCCCCGATCGACTCGAGTCTGTAGGCTCGCGCGCCCAAAGATTCGTCAGCGCGTGCCAATGACCGCGATGGGTCCGGCTCCGGCGCTCGGAATTGATCGCTTAACGGCTGCTTCTGGCGCAACTACGATGTCCAGGGTGATCGCCGGCCGCGACTGCTATCGGGCAACAGCAAAGATCATCTCAATGACCGATTTCGCGGCGCTAACCCGCCGCCCCGCTTCCCCACGGACCATGGTACGCGCCCTGCCCGTCGATACGCTCGAAGCCGTGCGCGCCGAAGAAATCGCGTTGCGCCTGGATCAGGTTCGAGGTGCCGCGGCCCTGGCGGTAGCTGTCGAAATAAGCAAGCGCCGACGACAGCGCCGGCACCGGTGAGCCGGCTTCCGACGCCCTTGCCACGATGCGCCGCAGCGATGGATGCGCTTCCTGCATCATCGCGATGAAGGCCGGTGCCATCAAAAGATTGGTGGCCGCCCCGCCGGTGCCGAAGGCTTCCGCCATCGTGTCCAGCAATTGCGAGCGGATGATGCAGCCGGCCCGCCATATCTTGGCGATGGTCGGCATCGGCAGGTTCCAGTTGAACTCCTTCGACGCGCCGCTCATCACCGCGAAGCCTTGCGCATAGGCTGATATCTTGCCGGCGAACAGCGCCAGTTCGAGATCGCTAAGAAGCGCGTCCTTGTCTCCGGAAATCCTGGTCACGCCGCCTTTGCCATAGGCCTTTTCGGCGGCCAGGCGCTCGTCCTTGATCGACGACAGGACGCGCGCCGCCACCGCGGCCTCGATCGCGGTGGCCGGAATGCCGAGCTGCTGCGCCTCGATCACCGACCATTTGCCGGTGCCCTTCTGGCCGGCGCGGTCGAGGATGATGTCGACCACCGGCTTGCCTGTCTTCGGATCGTCGGCGGCCAGCACCTTGGCGGTGATCTCGATCAGATAGGAGTTGAGCCGGCCCTTGTTCCAGCCGGCAAACACCTGTGCGATCTCCCTCGGCCCCATGCTTAAGCCGTCGCGCAAAATGCCGTAGATCTCGGCGATCATCTGCATGTCGGCATATTCGATGCCGTTGTGGATGGTCTTGACGAAATGCCCCGCGCCATCGGTGCCAAGCCATGCCGCACAGGGCTCATCCCTGAACTTGGCCGAAATGGCGGTCAGCACCTTTTCGACGCGTTTCCAGGACTGTTCCGTGCCGCCGACCATGATCGACGGTCCATGGCGCGCGCCCTCCTCGCCGCCGGACACGCCCATGCCGATGAAGGTGAGACCCGAATCGGAAAGCTCGGAGAAGCGCCGCATCGTGTCGCGGAAATTGGCGTTGCCGGCATCGATGACGATGTCGTTGGCCGACAGCACGCCGCGCAGTGCCTCGATCTGCTCGTCGACCGGCTTGCCGGCCAGCACCATGATGATGATCGGCCGCGGCGGCCGGATGGCGGCGGCGAGTTCCTCCAGGCTGTAGCAGGGCACCACCATATCCCTGAGCGCCCCGGCACTCTCGACAAAGGCATCGGTACGTGCCGCGGTGCGGTTGAAAACGGCTATGCGGTGCCCCTTCTCGGCAATGTTGAGCGCCAGGTTGGAGCCCATCGTGCCAAGGCCGATCAGGCCGATTTCGGCTTTTTCCATCGTTTCTTCCCTGCGTTGGATCTTTTGTCTGGCCGCGATTTGCGGCGATTATCATTCTGTCGGGATGCCATTCTTGCCGGGATGATTGACGGGCCTTCAGGGCCGCGTCAACCGCACTCGCCGAATTGTGTTGCAGCTTGTCCTCACGGTCTGATGTCGATCGGCGCCTCTATCTTCACGATCTCGAAGTCCGAGACGAGAATATCGAGCCGTGCCGTCCATCGGCCGGGAACCGGGACGACGAGATCGTCGACGCGCCAAGTGCCGTCGCCGCGCTTTGTCGCCGCGCGCTTGATCGGCTCGATGCCGGAGTCGGGTTTTGACAGCACCAGCGTCACTTGCTCAGCATCGAGCGGGCCGAAATCCCCGGTCATGATGACGATCGAGGCGGCAACCGGTCCAACATGGCCGGGCGTGATGCTGAGGTCGGCCATCGCCTTCGGCGTGTGGATATGCACCGAAGCCGGCTGCGCCGCTGCGATCGCCAGGGCGCGTGGCGGCGGCGTGAAGCGCCAGCCGGCGGCAACGCCGAATATCGCCAGAACGATCAGCATCTCAATGCCGATCGAGCGGACCAGCCTCCTCTTTACTTCCGCCTCTCCCGCTTCCGCCGGACCGGTCAGCTTCCAGCGGTTGATGGCGGCCAGAGCAAACAGAAACAACAGCAGCGCCAGCTTGACCAGCAGCAGCCGGCCATAGGCAGTCTCGAGCAAAGCTGCGGGCGCCTGCACCTGGATGACAGCCAGCACGAATCCGGTGGCCGCAAGCACGGCCACGACAGGCAGGATCGCCTGGGAAAACCGACGCAGGAAAGGCGTGGCCTCGGCCGGCTTCCGCCGCATTGCGAGACCGAGCGGCGCCAGCGCCCCGGCCCAGAATGCAATGCCGGCGCCGTGCAGAAACACCATCGGCCTTGTCAGCCATTGCGGTTCGGCGACACTTGCATGCCCGCTGGCGGCGAGGGCGGCGCCGACACCGGCCAAGCCGGCAAAGGCAAGCAACTTTGCGCCGCCGCGCGGCCCGACCAGCGACAGCAGGCCAAGCCCGAGCGCCACCAGCGCGACCAGCACTGTCCACCCGAAGCTGGTGGCGAGCCCGGCCTGCCAGATGCCAGGCTGCGCCAGCTGGACGAACGGTGCGCCGAGCGCGTCCAGTCCCTGCAAGCCGAGCGACAACGGCACTGCGACGAGGCCGCACAGGATCGCGGCGATGACGAAGCGCCGGCCGGAACGCCCGCTCTTCGCCAGCCAGGCGATGGCAAAGGCGCCGCCGACGCCGAGAAACAGGCCGACGTAGAGAAAGACCTTGCCGATCCAGATTGCCGACCTCAGACCCCGGTCGACAGCTTCGGAGACGGCCGGCGCCGCACTCGGCGCGCCGATCGAAAACAGCACCGAGCCGCCGACCGGATGGCCATCGGCGGAGATCACCCGCCAGCTGAGCACATGCGTGCCGGATCCGAGCCGTTGCGGATTGTCGACGTCGAGCGTCTGGGCATTGAGCCGAAACGACGCCAGCGGAACCGGCGTTCCATCAGGCCGCACCAAGGTCAGCATCAGCGGTGACACCGGCTCGCTGAAGGTCAGCGAGAACTGCGCGGGGCTCTGCGCCAGCACGGCGCCGTCCGTCGGCTCGGTTGTGACCAGCGCCGCGTGGGCGAAGGCCTGGCCCGGCGCGGCAATGGCGGCAAGCAGCACGATCGCAGCCAGCAGGCAGATCGCAGGTCGGCCGGTTGTGCAGACCGTTCGCAGCAGGGATGCAGCACTCATGTCACTGCCACAAAACAGCGGCGCGCTCTTTCGAACAAGGCGCGCCGCCAAAAAATCATTGCTTCGGCGCAAGCTTGAGGCCGGGCGCCGGATATTCCAGCGCGTCCTCATCCTGGCCGGCCGCTGGAATCTCGATCCAGCGTTCGGCGGCGCCGTCGCATTCCTGCACCACCGGGAAGTAGAGCGTTTGGCCCACCGGCAGATCCGCCGCCAGTGTGCCGCGGAAGACGAATTCGTCGTAGAATTCGTCCGGCAGGCTGCCGCCGCTCCAGTTGACTTCCTTGACGCCGCTAGACACCTCTTGACCATGGAGCTGGTAGGATTTCTCGTATCTGCCGTTCTTGACCTGCAGCGTCCAGCCGGCTTTCGGCATCGGCTTCACTGAAATCACGCCCTCGGGGATCTGCACGCGCACCGCGGTCGTCGCCTTGCCTTCACAGCCATGCGGCACGCGCAGGATGGCCTTGTAGGTCGACCCGACCGCCGCCTCCTGCGCTTCCAGGGTAATGTGGGCAAAGGCAGCACTTGTCCCCAGGACGAAAAACGCGCCGGCCGACAGAAGATAGCTGTTCATGATGGTTCCTCGAGTTTGAATTGTGCGGATCTGGCCGGATCAATTGGCATGGTCGTGCATGCCGCCCGTTTCGCCCATGCCTTCCACCGCGAACTCGACGGTGACCGTGCCAGCCTTTTCGAAGGTCAGCGCAGCGGAAAACGTCTCGCCTTGTTTGGGCTGACGCTTGAGACCGATAAACATCAAGTGATAACCGCCGGAAGCCAGCGCGACCTTGCCGCCGGCCGGGACTTCGAGGCCGCCGCTGACCGGCCGCATGGTCATGACGCCGTCCTTGACACCCATTTCGTGCAGTTCGGCCCTGTCCGACACATCGGAGGAGATCGACAGCAGCCGATCCGGCGAACTGCCGGTGTTGGTCACGGTGAAGTAGCCGCCGGCGACTTTGGCGCCGGGTGGCGTGGCGCGCGACCAGGGATGCACGATCTCGAGGTCGCCAACCCTGAACTCATGCGCGAAAACGGCCTGGGCGCTGACGAACAGCAGGGCGAGGAGGAGTACGGTGACGCCGAGTCGCTCCTCGAAGCTGCGCAGGAAGCGGCTGTTGCGGCCGAGCCGCGCGCGAAAAGTGTGAGACATGATAGCTCCAGGAACTGAGAAATCGCGCCGTCGGCCGGTCGCGAACAGTTTCGATGTTGAACGAATTCGCCCGCGAAAAATTCCGCAAGGCGAACTGGGACGGATCAGGCCGTCACCGGAGGCGCGCGCGGATTCGACGGAGAGCGGTCGCGGGCAAAGTCGAGATACCTGAACGCCGGCAGCACAAACGCAACGGTTTCGACGGAAAAATTGCTGGACAGCGTGGCGGCGGCGGGCGGCGGCGCGTAGACAGCCGAGGCCACGCCGCAGCCAGGCACGCAGCAGGCCGGCATGTGCTGCTGGTGCGGGTCGCCGGGACGCTGGGCCGCGCCCTGCTGGGTGCAGATGACGTTGCCGAAAGCGTCCCGTTGCGAAGCATCCGGCCCGATGCCGAAGGCGAATGCGCCAAGCACTGACTGGAGCACGAGCAAATAAGCCGCGGCGAACGCGGCCGGCATGCTCCATCGTCTCCGCCGGATGTTCAAAGACCTGCCTCTTTACGCAGCAACGGCCAGATATCTAGCACGGGCTCAGCAGGTGGAAAATCGCCAAATTACCACTGCGGCAACGCGGCGCTTTTAAGCTCGCTATGGTTGCTGGCCCTCTGGGATCGAGGTCAACAGCGTATTGCGCGCCGATTTCAGATGCTTGCGGCAGGCGGCGTCGACCTTGCCGAGATCGCGCGATTTGAGCGCGTCTATATAGGCCAGGTGTTCCGCGACCGCCACTTCGTTGCGCTCGCGCTCCTGCGCCTTGTTCCACTGATAGTGGTAGTGGAAGATCATGGCGATGACGTCGTAGAAATCGACGATGAAGCGATTGTGCGACGCGCGGTGGATCAGCCGGTGAAAGCGCTCGTCGAGCTCCGAGAATTCGTTGAAGCGCGTGGCGATCTCGCGCGCCAGCAGGCGATGCTCGTCCTCCAGCAGGCCGAGGTCGGCCCACACCAGGCTGTCTTCCGGCAGGGCGGCGAAGGCGGCGGCCGAGCGCAGTTCGAACATCTCGCGGATTTCGGTCAGTTCCAGTGCGAAAGCGCGGGTAAAACCTTTCAGCACCCAGTGGCTGTTGCGGCGCTTCTCGATCAGCCCGAAGCGGGAGAAGCGGATCAGGAATTCGCGCACGCTGGTGGTGCCGACGCCGATCTCGCGCGCCAGCTCGAGTTCGTTGATCTGCATGCCGGGCTCAGCACCGCCGGCAAGCAGCCGCCGCATGAAGGAGCGCTCGATGATCTGCGACAGCGTGTCGGTTTCTTCCTCGGGAAAAAAGTCGTCCGGCCGCGGCACGCGCAAAACCGTCTTGCTGCGCTTGTTCCAGGCGATCAGCCCCGTCTCCTCCATGCGCGCAAGGATGGTGCGGATGGTCGTGCGGCTGACGCCAAGCAGGGCGCCCAGCTCGGGCTCCGACGGCAGGCTTTTCGTTTCGTCGAGCAGCCGCAAACCGCGATTGTAGGCGTCCTTGTAGACGTTGTTGCTCTTCGACATCCCTGCCCCGTTGCGCACCGGCGCTTGCGGCGGCCGGCTTGAAGCGCGATATACAGATGCTCTAGGCAGGCTCCCGGGAAGCGGAATCGCTTTTCGGAAGTCAGGCCTGGTTCCAGTGTGCGGTCCTCTGCGCATCCACAAGAACGCGCGGCTTCGTCATGAAAAAACAATTGACGCAAAACTGTTTTTTCACGATAAAAGACATTAACTGTTAACAGGCGCGTGTCAATCGCTTGCCGATCCCAGGAACACCCAGGAAACTGCCCGTGAACGCCGCAAACAGCATTCTTCTGTCCCCCGCCGACAATGTCGCGGTCGCCAACGGCCGCATCGAGATCGGTGCGGTGCTGCCGGGCGGCGCCGTTGCCAAGGCGCTGATCGAACCCGGCCACAAGGTGGCGATCAAGCCGATTGCCGCCGGCGAGGCCGTGGTCAAATACGCCCAGGCGATCGGCCGCGCCACTGAAGCCATTGCGCCCGGCGAGCATGTCCATTCGCACAATCTGGTCTTCGAATCCGGTCGTTTGCCGGTGGTGCCGCCGAGCGAGGCCGTGCACGCCACAGAGGCCGATCGCGCCAGCACCTTCATGGGCTACCGCCGCGCTGACGGCCGTGCCGGCACGCGCAACTTCATCGGCATTCTCGCCAGCGTCAATTGCTCGGCCACCGTTTGCCACGCCATCGCCGACGAGGCGAACCGCAGGCTGCTGCCCAGATATCCGGGGATCGACGGCTTCGTTCCCATCGTTCACGGCCAGGGCTGCGGCATGAGCGCCACCGGCGACGGCATGATGGTGCTGCACCGCACGCTTGCCGGCTATGCCCGTCACCCGAATTTTGGCGGTGTGCTGATGGTCGGTCTCGGCTGCGAGGTCAACCAGCTCACCCTCTATGGCCAGAAGGGCGTCGCCGCGGGGAAACGCCATTTCAACATCCAGGAAGCCGGCGGCTCGCGCAAATCTGTCGAGAAGGCGTTGGTCGTGCTGGCCGAGATATCAGAGGAGATCGGCAAGCTTGAGCGTGAGCCGATTCCGGTCAGCGAGATCGTCGTCGGCCTGCAATGCGGCGGCTCCGACGGCATGTCCGGCATCACCGCCAATCCTGCGCTGGGCGCCGCCGTCGACATCCTGGCCGGCGTCGGCGGCATCGGCATCCTCTCCGAGACGACGGAAATCTACGGCGCCGAGCATCTGCTGGCCTATCGTGCGGCGACCCCGGAGATCGCCGCCAAGCTCGACGGCTATGTAAAGTGGTGGGAGGACCATGTTGCCAAGCATGGCGCCTCCATCGACAACAATCCTTCGCCCGGCAACAAGCGCGGCGGCCTGACCACCATTTTGGAGAAGTCGCTTGGCGCCGTCGCCAAGGGCGGCCAGACGCCGCTCAACGGCGTCTTCGGCTATGCCGAGAAGGTCAGCGGACACGGCTTGGTGTTCATGGACACGCCCGGCTACGACCCGGTTTCCGCCACCGGCCAGGTGGCGGGCGGCGCCAACGTCATCGTCTTCACCACCGGCCGCGGTTCCTGCTTCGGCTGCCGGCCGACACCGTCGATCAAGGTCGCCAGCAACTCGACCATGTACCACACGATGGAAGAGGACATGGACGTGAATTGCGGCGTCATCGCCTCGGGCGAAAAGACCATTGCCGGCATGGGCCGCGAGATTTTCGAGCTGATCGTCGAGACGGCTTCCGGCCGCAAGACCAAGAGCGAGGAGTTCGGCTACGGCGACAACGAGTTCGTGCCCTGGCACCTCGGAGCGACGCTCTAGCCCGACCGCCAACCGACAACGACAACGGACAGGCCGGAACAACGGCTGGTGGGAGGCTTTGCATGAAGAAACGCCGTGTCGGCAGCACCGCGCTGGAAATAACCGAGGTCAGCTTCGGCGGCGCGGCGGTCGGCGGGCTCTACCGAGCCTGCCCGCGCGAGACGGCGATACAGACGCTGCAGTTCGCCTGGGATGCCGGCCTGCGCTATTTCGATACCGCGCCCTTCTACGGCTTCGGCCTTTCGGAACGCCGCTTCGGCGATTTCCTGCGCGACAAGCCGCGGGACACCTACGTGCTGTCGACCAAGGTCGGGCGCCTGTTGCGGCCGGTGCCGGAAGACCGGATTCCGGACCATTCCTATGTCGATCCACTGCCCTTTGCGCCCGACTACGACTATTCCTACGACGGCATCATGCGCTCGGTCGAGTTCAGCTATGCGCGGCTTGGCCTCAATCGAATCGACATCCTGTTCGTCCACGACATCGGCGTCTACACGCATGGCGTCGAGAAAACGAAGCAGCATTTCCGCCAGTTTATGGATGGCGGGCTGAAGGCGCTGGAAGAGCTGAAATCGTCCAGGGTCATTTCCGCCTACGGCCTTGGCGTCAACGAGGTTCAGATCTGTCTCGATGTGCTGCGCCAGGCGCCGCTCGACTGCATCCTGCTCGCCAGCCGCTATTCGCTGCTCGACCGCACCGCCGAAGCCGAATTGCTGCCGCTTTGCCGGCAACGGCAGACCTCGCTGATCATCGGTGGCGTCTTCAACTCGGGCATCCTGGCGACCGGCCTGGTGCCGGGTGCGCATTTCGACTACCTGCCGGCCACCGAGGACATTCTCGACCGCGTCGGCGCCATGGAAAAAATCGCCGCCGAGGGCGGCTACCCGCTTGCCGCGGCGGCGTTCCAGTTCCCGCTGCACGAGCCTGTGGTGGCTTCTGTGCTGACGGGCACCGCCAAGCCGGCCAATCTGGAACGAAATCTGCAACTGCTCGACATACAGGTGCCCGAAATAGAATTCGCCAAATATGATCCCTACACGGTCGTTCAGAAACTTGGCTGATGCGCTGCTGCCTTCGCCGTTTGAACGGCGGACGGTGCGATCAGGAGGCGCCCCACCTTACGCCTAAAAAAAGAATGAATATTCCATATTGACTGAAATATGGAATTAATATTCCATTGCTTTTCAGGAGAGAGGAACTGTGGGGTTTGGCAATGAGGATCGGCACTCCCTTCCAGTCGAGGCGTACTGAGGACGATACGAAACACCGCTTGCGTCGACCGGACCGATGCACTATCAAAATGCGGTAAATGTTTTTTATTGATAAAGTTCCGTTTGGCCAGCGCCTATCCAAACCGAGCTTCCGCTACGTTCACCGGGCGACTTAGGGAGGAAGTCTAATGAAATTCGTGACCAGCATTCTCAACCGCCGCGCATTCGTGGCGCTCGCCGCCGCCTCGATGCTTGCCGGCGTGATGCATTCGGCGCCGTCTTCGGCGGCGGACGTAACCATTCCGATCATCGTCAAGGACACCACCTCTTTCTACTGGCAGATCGTCCTTGCCGGCGCCCGCAAGGCCGGCAAGGACCTCGGCGTCAACGTGCCGGAACTCGGCGCCCAGGCGGAGACCGACGTCAACGGCCAGATCTCGATCCTTGAAAACGCCGTCGCCGGCAACCCGGCTGCCGTGGTCATCGCACCGACCGAGGCCAAGGCGCTCGGCAAGCCGATCGACGAGGCAGCCACCAACGTCAAGATCATCGGCATCGATTCCGGCGCCGACTCCAAGGCCTTCACCTCGTTCCTGACCACAGACAATATCCAGGGCGGCCGCGTCGCCGCTGACGGGCTGGCGGCCGCGATCGGCGAAGCCAATGGCGGCAAAATCGAGGGCGACGTCGCCCTGATCACCGCGCTTCCCGGCGCAGGCTCGCTCGAGCAGCGCGCCCAGGGCTTCAAGGAACAGCTCGCCGCCAAATATCCCGGCCTCAAGCTTGTCGCCGACAAGTACGCCGACGGCCAGGCCACCACCGGCCTCAACATCGCGACCGACCTGATCACCGCCAATCCGAACCTCAAGGGCATCTTCGCCTCCAACCTGATCATGGCGCAGGGCGTCGGTCAGGCGATCGCCGAGAACAGCCTGGCCGGCAAGGTCGGGTTGGTCGGCTTCGACAGCGACGAGAAGCTGATCAAGTTCCTCAACGACGGCGTCATTTCGGCTCTCGTCGTCCAGGACCCGTACCGGATGGGCTATGACGGCATCAAGACGGCGCTCGCCGCCTCGAAGGGCGAGAAGGTCGAGGCCAATGTCGACACCGGCGCCAACCTCGTCACCAAGGCCAACATGAAAGAACCGAAGATCGACGCGCTGCTCAATCCGAAGCTCGACTGAGCACCGGCATTGGGGCACCGTTTCCGGGGCTTTTCGCCCCGGAAACGACCTACACGCGTGCCACTCGTGAGGCCAATCTGGGAGGCCAATCTGGGAGGATTGTCATGACGTCGACGGCGCAGGAACTGCATCCGGCCCCAACGCTGGAACCGGGCAGGACGATCCTCGAACTCAAGGGGCTGGAGAAGCGATATCCCGGCACGCACGCGCTGAAGCCGATTGACCTCGCCTTCAAGGCCAGCGAAATCCACGCCATTGTCGGCGAGAACGGTGCCGGCAAATCCACCCTGATCAAGCTGCTGACCGGCGTCATGCCGCGCACCTCCGGCGACGTCATCTGGGAGGGCAAGCCGGCAGCGCTGGCGACGCCGCATGAGGCGATGGCGCTCGGCATCAATGCCGTGCATCAGGAGGTCGTTCTGTGCCGCCATCTCACTGTCGCGGCCAACATGTTCCTCGGCGAGGAGGATTCCCGCTTCGGCATCCTGCAGCAGCGGGCCATGGTCAGGGAAGCGCAGAAGATCATCGACGATCTCGGCTTCGATCTGCCGGCACATGTCGTGCTGGGTGACCTGACCATAGGCCAGCAGCAACTGATCGCCGCCGCCCGCGCCACCGTGCGCGGCACAAAATTCCTGATCTTCGACGAACCGACCGCCTATCTCACCCGCAAGGAGGCCGACCAGCTGTTCACGCTGATCCGCCGGCTGAAGGGCGAAGGCGTCACCATCATCTACATCAGCCACCGCATGGAAGAGGTGTTCGAGCTCGCCGACCGCGTCTCGGTGCTGCGCGACGGCACGCTTGTCGGCACCAGGAACATCGCCGAGACCAACGACGCCGAGCTGGTCAAGATGATGATCAACCGCTCGATCGAGCAAGTCTATCACAAGGAGCATTTTACCCCGGGCGCGACGCTCCTCGAAGCCCGAAATCTCTCCGGCAAGGGTTTTGAAAATGTCTCGATGACGGTCCGTGCCGGCGAGATCGTCGGGCTCTACGGCCTGATCGGCGCCGGGCGCAGCGAGTTCGTCACCACGCTCTACGGCCGTCATCGCAAGTCGGCCGGCCAGATTCTCTGGGAGGGCAAGCAGGTTCAGGTCAACTCCGAGCATGACGCTATAAAACTCGGCATGGCGCTGGCGCCGGAAAGCCGCCGCGACCAGGGCCTCTGCCTCAACCTGCCGGTCGGCCTCAATCTCAATCTGCCGATCTACAAGCGCATCTCCAGCAATCTGCTGATCTCCAGCGCACAGGAGAAGGCCGAGGCCGATCGTCAGATCGCCAATCTCAGGATCAAGACGCCGACGCGCAACGCGCTCGCCTCCAGCCTGTCCGGCGGCAACCAGCAGAAGATCGTCATCGGCAAATGGCTGGCTCACGGCGCCAAGCTGTTCATCTTCGACGAGCCGACAGTTGGCGTCGATGTCGGCACCAAGGCCGAGATCTACCGCCTGTTCAGTGCGCTTTTGTCCAATGGCGCCGGCATCATCCTCATCTCGTCCTACCTGCCCGAGGTCTATGAACTGGCCGACACGCTGCATGTGTTCCGGCGCGGCAAACTGGTGGCCACTCATGGTTTCCACACTGCCGACCATGAGGAGATCCTGACCCAGGCGCTGGCCGAGAAACAAGAAAAACCGGGAGGACAGATATGAGCACCGAGGCGATACCGGCCGAAAGGCCGAAACGCAACTACAACGCCCTGTTCGGGCTGACACTGCTGGCGCTGCTGGTTCTTTTGTGGGTCATCCTGTCGGTGGCGACGCCGAGCTTCGCCTCCGCCAACAACATCTCGAACCTGCTGCGGCAAGGTTCGATGATCGCCATCCTGGCGGTCGGCCAGACCTTCGTCATCATCACCGGAGGTATCGACCTTTCCGTCGGCGCCGTCGTTGGCTTCGCCACCGTCATCGTGGCGATGCTGATCAATGCCGGCGTGCCGATTTACCTCGCCATCCTGATCACCTTGCTGGTCGGCGTCGCCATCGGCATGTTCCACGGCTTCGGCATCGTCAAGATGGGCCTGCCGCCCTTCATCATCACGCTGGCGACGCTGACCTCGCTGCGCGGCATCGGCCTCTTGATGACCAACGGCAACTCGATCTCGATCAACAACGACGCCTTCCAGCTGTTTTCGCGCAGCTCGTTTCTCGGCGTCCCCAATCTGTTCTGGATGGTGATCCTGGTCGGCATCCCCGCCTACATCTTCCTGCATCACAGCCGCTGGGGCCGATATCTGTTCTCGGTCGGCTCCAACGCCGAGGCCTCGCGTCTGTCCGGCGTCAACGTCCAGCGCACCATCTACATGGCCTATACGCTGTCGGGCCTGTGCGCGGCTTTTGTCGGCGTGCTGCTTGCCTCGCGCATCGGCATCGGCAATCCGACGCAGGCCGAGGGCTGGGAGTTGCAGGCGATCGCCTCGTCGGTGATCGGCGGCACTTCGCTGTTCGGCGCCGTCGGCTCGGTGCACGGACCGCTGCTCGGCGCCTTCATCCTCGCCACCATCAACAACGGCGCCAATCTCTTGAACGTCAATGCCTTCTGGCAGCGCATCATTACCGGCGTGCTGATCATCGTCATCGTCTATTTCGACGGCCTGCGCCGCCGCGGCAAGTAGACCATTTTAACAACCGCCGGCCCGGCGATCGGGCCGGCGGTGCCATGAACCGACTGGATCAAAGCATGAAAGCCGTCATCTGCCGTTCGCCCGGCGATCTTGTTGTGGAAGACCGCCCGGCGCCGAGCACACCACCGCCGGGCTGGGCGCTGGTCGCGGTCAGTCATGTCGGCATCTGCGGCACCGACTATCATATCTTCGAGGGCAAGCATCCGTTCCTCGCCTATCCCCGCATCATGGGCCATGAGGTCTCCGGCACCGTGATCGAGGCTGGCGAAGGCGTCGATCTGGCCGTCGGCGAGCCGGTGATCATCAACCCGTATCTCGCTTGCGGCAAATGCATCGCCTGCCGCCAAGGCAAGCCGAATTGCTGCGTCAGGATCGAGGTGCTCGGCGTCCACCGCGACGGCGCCATGTGCGAACGGATCCTGGTGCCGGCGCAAAATCTCTATCCGGTCAACGGCCTGTCGCTGGCCGATGCCGCCGCCGTCGAATTCCTGGCGATCGGGGCGCACGCCGTGCGGCGCTCGCTGGCTGATCCCGGCGCGCGCACTCTGGTCATCGGCGCCGGGCCGATCGGCCTCGGCACGGCGCTGTTTGCCCGTATCGCCGGCCTCGACGTGACGCTGCTCGACATGAGCGCGGAAAGGCTGGGTTTTGCTGCAAGCGAACTCGGCTTCGCCACCCTCGACGGTTCGCGGCAGTCTGCGACCGATCTGGTGCGCGAGGCGACCAACGGCGAAGGTTTTGACGTGATTTTCGATGCCACCGGCAACACCCAGTCCGTCCAGTCAGCCTTCGCCCATGTCGCGCATGGCGGGACGCTGGTCCTGGTCAGCGTCGTCAAGGACGACATCGTCTTTTCCGATCCCGAATTCCACAAGCGCGAGATGACGCTGATCGGCAGCCGCAACGCTCTGCGCGCCGACTTCGACCATGTCGCTGCCTCGATCCGCGATGGTGCTGTGCCGCTGGCAAAACTCATCACCCATCGCACGACGCTTTCGGATACACCGCGCGACCTTGCCCGCTGGGCGCATGAGAAATCCGGCCTGATCAAGGCCGTCATCCAGGTCGGATGAACCGGACCTAAAGCGCCGATAACTTGAGCTCGACCCGCTCGGCCGGAAACCGCGTTTCGGCAAACTGAATCGGCTGGCCGTCCGGCGTGACGTTGACGGCGACCGTGACCAGCACGATGGCGCCGGGCTGCAGATCGAGATCGGCAAGGTCGGCGGCGTCCGCGTGGCGGGCCGACAGCACCGTCGATTGCCTGAGATAGTCACCGATGCCGAAACGCTGGAATGAGGCTGTCACCGATCCGGTTTCGGCCATGGCGGCATCGATGCCGGCGAAGCGAGCCGCGTCGAACCAGCCGGTGGCACGCGAGACCGCTTGCCCATCGGCTTCGCCGCGTGTCTCGAGGCGTATTACAACAGAACCCCTGGCAAGCCCCAGCCCTTCGGCGACGCGCCGGCTGGCCGGCTCGACCGCCGCTTCGAGCAGCACGCTGCGACGCTCCGACGCTTGCCCTTGCAAGCCCTCCGAAAAACGGGTGCGCGCGCCGATCGGATAGGACAGCCGCTTGCGCGACAGCACGAAGGTGCCGCGCCCCTGTTCGGCCCTGAGCACGCCATCCTGCACCAGTGCGGCGATGGCGCTGCGCACCGTATGGCGGTTGACGCCATAGCGCTCGGCCAGTGCAACTTCGGGTGGCAACGCAGCATTCTCGGCAAAGTCGCCGACCGCGATCGACTGCAGGATCTGGTCGGCGATCTGCCGCCATAGCGAGACGCCGCTGCGCCGCTCCAAGCTGCTGGCCATCTGCTGACCGATCATCTCTTTGCCCCCGATCTTTTTCGCCCTGTCATCCATCCGTCATGGACACGCATTAGAAAATAGATATAATTTGTATAATTGTCTATATCAATAGACAAATTTTTCGATGCAAGGGAATGTTAACCATGCGAGGACAGGAAGCGCGCGATCAGGCTGAGCGCAAGGCCGTCATGGCGACGCTGGCGCAATCGACCGGCAACGATATCGTCCGCCTCTGGAACGAAGCCGGCCTGCCTTCGGAAGCAGAACTCCTGCGCGGCCCCGAAACCGGCCTGGTCACGGTGCGTGGCCGCATCGGCGGCGGCGGCGCGCCATTCAACGTCGGCGAGGCGACGGTCACCCGCGCGACGGTGCGGCTTGCCTCGGGAGAAGTCGGCCACTGCTACGCGCTCGGCCGTGACAAGCAGAAAGCAAAGCTGGCGGCGATCGCCGACGCGCTCTGGCAGGATCCCACCCGCCGCAACGAGGTCGAGACCAAACTCATTGCGCCGCTGCAGGCCGCACTGGCCAGCGCACGTGAGCGGCGGCGCGCCGAGACGGCGGCAACGAAGGTCGATTTCTTCACCATGGTACGCGGAGAAGACTGATGGAAATCGCAACCCAGGCGATCGAGGGCGGCTTTGTCGATCCGGTGTTCGACGCCCAGACGGTGTTCCGCGCCGTGATGGACGCAATGGCGCGGCCCGGCACCCTGCAGCCTCTGCCGGTCTTTGCCCGCCCGCCGGCACCACTGTCGGCCACCGCGGGTGCTATCGCGCTGGCGCTGTGCGACAACGACACGCCGATCTGGCTCGACCTCGTTTTGCAGGCACCAGCAGCGGTGAAATCCTGGCTCGGCTTCCACACCGGCGCGCCACTGGCCCACACGCCAGCCGATGCGCATTTCGCGCTGATCGCCACGCCGGCCGAGATGATGGCGCTCGACGGCTTTTCACAAGGCACCCAGGACTATCCCGACCGCTCGACGACGCTGATCCTGCAGGTGAGCGATCTCGTCTCAGGGGCCCCGCTGCTGCTCGAAGGTCCTGGCATCGAAACAACCGTGACAATCGCGCCGGCGCAGATGCCGCGCCACTTCGTCGAACAATGGAAGCAGAACAATCAGCGTTTCCCCCGTGGTGTCGACATTATCCTCGCCACCCCGGAAGGCGTTGCCTGCCTGCCGCGCACGACGCGCATCAAGACGATGGAGGCGTGATATGTATGTCGCGGTAAAAGGCGGTGAAGCGGCCATTGCCAACGCCCACGCCCTGCTCGCCGACCGCCGCCGCGGCGACCGTTCGGTGCCGGCTCTTCGCCTCGACCAGATCGTCGAGCAACTGGCGCTCGGCGTCGACCGGGTGATGAGCGAAGGCTCGCTCTACGACCGCGAATTGGCGGCGCTGGCCATCGTTCAGGCGCGCGGCGACATGATCGAGGCGATCTTCCTGATCCGCGCCTATCGCACCACGCTGCCACGCTTCGGCTACACCAGGGCGATCGACACCGGCGCGATGCTGGTCGAGCGGCGCGTGTCGGCGACCTACAAGGATCTGCCCGGCGGCCAGCTCCTCGGCCCGACCTTCGACTACACGCACAGGTTGCTCGATCCCGGGCTTGCCGCGGGCGGCGATGTCGCCTCGCCGCTGCAGCGCGCTAGCGAGGCGGACGCCATGCCGCGTGTCTCCGCCATCCTCGCCCGCGAAGGGCTGATCGAGCCTGATGGCGACATGCCGCAGGACCATATCCCCGGCGACATCACCCGCGAGCCGCTGGAATTCCCAATGGCGCGCGACATCCGCCTGCAGGCGCTGTCACGCGGCGACGAGGGTTTTTTGCTGGCGCTCGGCTATTCCACCCAGCGCGGCTATGCCCGCAACCATCCGTTCGTCGGTGAGGTTCGCATCGGCGAGGTCGAGCTGGAACTCGACGTGCCGGAGCTGCCATTCGCCGTACCGCTCGGTTCTGCGCGTGTCACCGAGTGCCAGATGGTCAACCAGTTCAAGGGCTCGGCCAAGGCGCCGCCGCAATTCACCCGCGGCTACGGCCTCGTCTTCGGCCAGAGCGAGCGCAAGGCGATGGCCATGGCGCTGTGCGACCGCGCGCTTCGTGCAACCGAATTCGGCGAAGATGTCGTCGCCGCCGCCCAGGACGAAGAATTCGTCATCTCCCATTCCGACAATGTCCAGGCGACCGGCTTCGTCGAGCACCTCAAGCTGCCGCACTATGTCGACTTCCAGGCCGAGCTCGACCTGGTGCGCCGCATGCGCGCCGAGCACGATGCCCGCGAAAACGGCGGCAAGGTGGAAGAAAAAAGGGAGGCCGCGGAATGACCGCACAACCGACCGATATCGCCACCTACAACTTCGCCTATCTCGACGAGCAGACCAAGCGGATGATCCGCCGCGCGATCCTCAAGGGTATCGCCATTCCCGGCTATCAGGTGCCGTTCGCCTCACGCGAAATGCCGATGCCCTATGGCTGGGGCACCGGCGGCGTCCAGGTCACCGCCTCGATCATCGGCCCCGACGATGTGCTGAAGGTCATCGACCAGGGCGCCGACGACACCACCAATGCCGTCTCGATCCGCGCCTTCTTCAAGAAGGTCGCCAATGTCGCCGTCACCACCGAGACGGCCAAGGCGACCATCATCCAGACCCGCCACCGCATTCCCGAACATCCGCTGACATCGGGCCAGGTGCTGGTCTATCAGGTGCCGATCCCCGAGCCGCTGCGCTTCCTCGAGCCGCGCGAGACGGAAACGCGCAAAATGCATGCGCTGGAGGAATACGGACTCATGCATGTAAAACTCTACGAAGACATCGCCCGGCACGGCCGCATCGCCACCACCTACGCCTATCCGGTCAAGGTCGAGGGTCGCTATGTGATGGACCCGTCGCCGACGCCGAAGTTCGATAACCCGAAAATGCACCGTTCGCCGGCTCTGCAACTGTTCGGTGCCGGCCGCGAAAAGCGCATCTATGCGCTGCCGCCTTTCACCGACGTAGTCAGCCTCGACTTCGAGGACCATCCGTTCGAGGTGCAGACCTTCGACCAGCCCTGCGCACTGTGCGCGGCCGAGAACGTCTATCTCGACGAGGTCATCCTCGACGACCATGGTGACCACATGTTCGTCTGCTCCGATACCGACCATTGCGAGAAGCGGCGCGAGCAAGGCCGTCGCGGCGACCTCGCGCCCGAGACGATGGAGCCGACGCAATGAGCGACGTGCCGCTGCTGCGCGTTTCCGCGCTGTCCAAGTTCTACGGTTCGCGCATTGGTTGCGAGAACGTCAGCTTCGACCTGTGGCCGGGCGAGGTGTTGGCGGTGGTCGGCGAATCCGGATCCGGCAAGACGACGCTGCTCAACTGCCTGTCGACCAGATTGCTGCCGAGCTCCGGCACCGCCAGCTACCGCATGCGCGACGGCCAGTTCCGCGAGCTTTACCGCATGAGCGAGGCCGAGCGCCGCTTCCTGATGCGTACCGACTGGGGTTTTGTCCACCAGAACCCTGCCGACGGGCTGCGCATGACGGTATCGGCCGGCGCCAATGTCGGCGAGCGGCTGATGGCGGTCGGCGACCGCCACTATGGCAAAATCCGCGCTACCGCCGTCGACTGGCTGTCGCGCGTAGAGATCGACGAGGACCGTATCGACGACGAACCGCGGGCCTTTTCCGGCGGCATGCGCCAGCGCCTGCAGATCGCCCGCAACCTCGTCACCGGGCCGCGCCTGGTGTTCATGGACGAGCCGACCGGCGGCCTCGACGTTTCCGTGCAGGCGCGCCTGCTCGACCTGTTGCGCGGCCTGGTCACCGATCTCGGCCTGGCGGCGATCGTCGTCACCCACGACCTCGCGGTAGCGCGTCTGCTGTCGCAACGCATGATGGTGATGAAGGACGGCCGCGTCGTCGAAAGCGGCCTCACCGACCGCGTGCTCGACGATCCGCGCGCGCCCTACACTCAGCTTCTCGTTTCTTCCATTCTGCAGGTGTGACGATGATTGTTCCGGGTGCTGGCCCGCAAACGAACGACGATCGGAGAATTTTCTGATGGCAACCCCGCTCGTCGTCTCCGATGTCGCCAAGAGCTTCACCATGCATCTGCGCGACGGCATCAGACTGCCTGTCGTCGCCGGCGTGTCGTTCTCGATCAGGAGCGGCGAATGCGCCGTGCTCGGCGGCCCCTCCGGCGCCGGCAAGAGCTCGATCCTGAAGATGCTCTACGGCAACTACGCCGTCGATGCAGGCCAGATCATTGTCCAGCACGAGGACGGGCTCATCGATCTGGCGACGGCCAGCCCACGCATGGTGCTTGCCGTGCGCCGCCTCACGATCGGCTATGTCAGCCAGTTCCTGCGCACAGTGCCGCGCGTCTCGGCGCTGGATGTCGTCGCCGAACCGCTGGTCGAGCGCGGCGAGGACCCTGACGTTGCGCGCAACAAGGCACGCGCCTTGCTGGCGCAACTCAACCTGCCGGAAAAGCTCTGGATGCTGCCGCCGGCGACCTTTTCCGGCGGCGAGCAACAGCGCGTCAACATCGCGCGCGGCTTCATAACCGAGCACCCGATCCTGCTACTCGACGAGCCGACCGCTTCGCTCGACGCCAGCAACCGCGACGTGGTGATTGCGCTGATCGCGGCCAAGAAGGCGGCCGGCGTCGCCCTGCTTGGCATCTTCCACGACCACGACGTGCGCGAGGCAGTGGCCGACCGCGTCATCGACGTGACCGCTTTTGCCGCCGGGAAAATCGCCGCATGACGCGGAAACTGTCGGAAACGCCGCTGGTCCACGAGACAGCGGAAGTCGAGAACTCGACGCTCGGCCGCTGGACTGAGATCGCCGAACGCTGCCGGGTCTCGGAAAGCACGCTCGGCGACTATTCCTACATGATGCAGGACTGCAGCGCCTGGTGCGCGACGATCGGCAAATTCGCCAACATCGCCGCCAGCGTGCGCATCAACGCCACCAACCATCCGACCTGGCGGCCGACGCTGCACCATTTCACCTATCGCGCCTCGGACTATTGGGACGACGCCGAGCACGAGAGCGAATTCTTCGCCCAGCGCCGCGCCAGGCGGGTCACCATCGGCCACGACACCTGGCTCGGCCACGGCTCGACCATCCTGCCCGGCATCAGCGTCGGCGATGGCGCAGCGGTCGGCGCCGGCGCCGTGGTGTCGAAAGACGTCGCGCCCTACACCATTGTCGGCGGCGTGCCGGCCAAACCGATCCGCGAACGCTTTGACCGCCGCACGGCGGGACGCTATCAGGCACTTGCCTGGTGGGATTGGGACCATGCCCGCCTGCGCGCCGCGCTCGACGATTTTCGCGCGCTTTCGGCGGAAGCATTTCTGGAGAAATACGGCAGTTAGTGAATGGTGAATGGTCAATAGTGAATGGCGGCAGGGACGCCGTTCTTATCACCATTCACCATTCACCATTCACTTGATCGAACTGCGGCCGCCGGCTCGCCCCTTTCAGGCTGTGGACGGTAACAAAACTGACATCAATCCGACACCGCGGTTTCACGCGGCTGCGCTAGCCAAGGTTAACAGACCTTCAACTGCGACTGGACTGGAACTTGCCTATGTCAGCAACCTCAGCCACGCTCGAAATCCGCGGCGTCACCCGTCGGTTTGGCAGGAACACCGCCGTCAGCAATGTCGACATCTCGATCCCTCAAGGCCAGATGGTCGGCATCATCGGCCGCTCGGGCGCCGGCAAGTCGACGCTTTTGCGCATGATCAACCGCCTCATCGATCCGAGCCAAGGGTCGATTTTCTTTGACGGCGCCGAAGTCTCCAGCCTGCGCGGCTCGCTGCTCAGGCGCTGGCAGCGCGATTGCGCCATGATCTTTCAGCAATTCAACCTGGTGCCGCGCCTCGACGTGCTGACTAATGTGCTGCTCGGCCGGCTCAATCACCGCTCGACCCTTGTCAATCTGCTCGGTGTCTTCTCCCGCGAGGAACGGGCCGAGGCGATCGCGGCGCTCGAACGTCTCGACATCGCCCGCACGGCGCTGCAGCCGGCCGGCACCTTGTCCGGCGGCCAGCAGCAGCGCGTTGCGATTGCCCGTGCCATGATGCAGCAGCCGAAAGTCATCCTCGCCGACGAGCCGATCGCCTCGCTCGACCCGCTCAACGCCAAGGTGGTGATGGATTCGCTGCAGGACATCAATCTGCGCGAGGGCCTCACCGTGGTCACCAATCTGCACACGCTGGATACCGCGCGCACCTATTGCAACCGCATCATCGGCATGGCCGCCGGCAAGGTGGTGTTCGACGGACCGCCCGAAGAGCTCAACCGCGAGGCCGTGCGCATGGTCTATGGCGCCGACAGCAATGGCGGTGAAATCTCCGAGGCGATCACCTCGACCAGCGTCGCCATCAAGCAAAAGATCGCCGCATCCGCCGGACCGCTCGAGCCGGCATTTCCCGGCTACTAGCTCCAAAATCCCGGAAGTGGATATCGGTATACGAGTATACGAAAGCAGACGACGACAGAGCGCCCGGACCGCCAGTCCGCATCAAGGCCGGGCGTAAAAACGCTTCCGGCGCGACGCCGGAACCAACAGGAGAGACGCGAAATGTTTAGAAAAATACTTTTCGGTGCCGTTTCCATCATCGCCATGGCGGTGGGCGCGGTTCAGGCACAGGATCTGAAGGAGTTCCGCGTCGGCATTCTGGGCGGCGAGAACGAGGCCGACCGCCTGCGCAACTACCAGTGCTTCGCCGACCACATCAAGCAAGTCCTCGGCGTGGAAAAAGTTTCGCTGTTCCCGGCCGCCGACTACGACGGCGTCATCCAGGGCCTGCTCGGCGGCACGCTCGACTTTGCCGAGCTCGGCGCTTCCGCCTACGCCAAGGTCTATCTCGAAAACAAGGACGCGGTTCAACCGATCCTGACGACGATCCAGACCGACGGCTCGACCGGCTACCGTGCGGTCATGGTCGCGCGTGCTGATTCCGGCATCAAGACGCTCGCCGACATGAAGGGCAAGAAACTCGGTTTCGCCGATCCCGATTCGACTTCCGGTTACCTGATCCCGGTCACGTCATTGCCCAAGGACATCGGCATGGATGTCAAGAGCTACTTCGCGTCGACCGGTTTCGGCGGCGGCCACGAACAGCTTGTCCTTGAAGTCCTGAAGGGCACGTTCGATGCCGGCACCACCTGGGCCTCCGGCATCGGCGACTTCAACGACGGCTACAGCTCGGGCAATCTGCGCAAGATGGTCGACAAGGGCGTCCTGAAGATGGATGACCTCGTCGAACTGTGGCAGTCGCCGCTGATCCCGAACGGCCCGCTGGTATTGCGTACGTCGATCGACGCCAGCGACAAGCAGAAGATCACCGATTTCCTGACCAAGCTGCCGGAAACCGATCCGGCCTGTTTCTCGGCGATACAAGGCGGCGACTACAAGGGCTATTCGCCGGTTACCCCGGAATTCTACCAGCCGATCATCGACGCCCGTAAGGCGAAGATCGGCTCGTAAGTAACCTGCCACAACGCCGCCGGGGCCATGAGCCGCCGGCGGCGTTGCCGCATCAGGGGCCGGGAAAAATATCGATGAGTGCGACCGACGTCTGCCGCGCGCCTGCGCTTTCACCGGTGGGAGCCACCGTCGAGCGGCACTGGCGCGACCTCGCCGCCCGCCGGCGCCTGTACACGGTCGGCGGCCTGGTTTTCCTGTTTCTTGCACTGTCTGGCTCGCTCTGGTTCGCCAACGAAACCAACGCCGGAAAGTTCTTCGACCGCCTTCCCCACGTCGCCGACTTTTTCGCCGAATTGAAGCCGCGCGACTGGTTCGACCCGGCGCGCGCGCTGTTCGACCTGCCGTCCCCCTATGACGACGGCAGCCTCAAGTTCGACTACCCGGAAGGCCGCGTCTACCTGACCCAGAGCATCTACATTCCGGAGTACTTCCACCGGATGATCGAGACGCTGAACATCGCCCTGTTTTCGACGCTGGTGGGCGCCACATTCGGTTTCCTGCTCTGCTTCTTCGCCGCAGGCAATATCACGGCCAGCCGCTGGCTCCGTTTCGTCACGCGCCGCTTCCTTGAAATTGTCCGCGCCTTTCCGGAAATTGTCATTGCCGGCTTTTTCCTGGCGATTTTCTCACTAGGACCGATTCCTGCGATCATTGCGGTCAGCATCCATACCGTCGGCGCGCTCGGAAAAATGTTCTTCGAAGTCGTCGAAAATGCCGACATGAAGCCTGAAGAAGGCTTGCGCGCCGTGGGCGCCAACTGGGTCGAACGGGTGTGGTTCGGCATCGTGCCCCAGATCCTGCCCAACTTCATGAGCTATTTCCTGCTTCGCCTCGAGATCAATGTGCGCGCTTCGACCATACTTGGCGCCGTCGGCGCCGGCGGCATCGGCGAATCCCTGCGTCTTTCGATCGGCCGGGGCCATGAGGCCAAGACCATCGCCATCGTCTTTCTGCTGTTCTGCACGATCGTCGCCGTCGACCAGCTTTCGGCATGGCTGAGACACCGTCTTGTCGGCCGGCAGGCGTTCGCATACGGGCGCGGAGAGTAGTGCAATGAATCCGGATGCCATCGACGCCATCGCCGCTCGCCACCCGGACGCTTTCCGGCGCTCGCTGTGGAAACGCTACGCCACTCCGATCGGCATCCTTCTTTGCATTCTCTACACCTTCTACTGTTCGTGGTTCTTCTCGGTCGGCAGCGTTCTCGAAAAGGCGAACTGGAACCTTGCCGGCGCTTATCTCGCCGACTGGGTGTCCTACGAAATCCGGCCCGACATCGAATTCAAGGACAATCATCTGACGATCGACTACTCCCGCTTCTCCAAGCTGGGATCCAACCCAAATCCCGACTGGGTGGCCAAGCAGATGGCCGTCATCGAGCGGCAGGTCGAGGCAGCGCCGGCACCGGCGATCGCGACCAACAAGTCGTCGCAGGATTCGTTCATGGCGCCTGGTGCGCCAACTGCCGAAAGCCCGGCCGCCCCGTCGGGCCAATCCGCTCCTGCGGTGCCTGAAACAGTGCGCGAAAACGCCGTCGTGGCGGCGACCGTCACCCTTGGCAATGGCCAGATCGCCGTCACGCCAAGCCTGGTCACCGTGACGCGCGGCGCCGAAAGCGTCGTCTTCGACATCGCCAAGGGCAGTTCTGTGACACCGCGCACACCGCTGCCTGACTGGATCGAGCAACGCAGGCCAGGCTCGACAGCCTATGTCTCGTTCGGATTTCTCGGCCGCGCCGAGGTGCAGAACGACGAGGTGGTCGCCTGGCGACGTTTCTTCGGCTGGGCCAATTTCGTGTTCGACACCAACTCGCCATTCTGGGGAAAGCCGTTCGGCGAGGTCGCTTCACTGATCGTCTCCGGGGCTCGCATCAACCCGTCGCGGTCAAACGCGGCGCTCGCCTGGGACAACATTTTGAACAACGCCGAGTGGCAGCACGGCGACGTCTGGCTGAAACTCTTGCAGACCATCGTCATGGCTTTCGTCGGCACCGTGCTGGCCTCGATCGTCGCCTTTCCGCTCGCCTTCCTGGCTGCGCGCAACGTCACGCCGAGCCGGATAGCCAACCAGGTGACAAAGCGCTTCTTCGATTTCCTGCGCTCGGTCGACATGCTGATCTGGGCGCTGTTTTTTACGCGCGGCTTTGGTCCTGGGCCGCTGGCCGGCATGTCGGCGATCTTCTTCACCGACACCGGAACCCTCGGCAAACTTTATTCCGAGGCGCTGGAAAATATCGACGACAAGCAGCGCGAGGGCATCCGCTCGGTCGGCGCCACGCCGGCAATGGTGCAGCGCTATGGCGTGCTGCCCCAGGTTCTGCCGGTATTCCTCAGCCAATCCCTCTATTTCTGGGAATCGAACACCCGGTCAGCGACGATCATAGGCGCTGTCGGCGCCGGCGGCATCGGCCTGAAATTGTGGGAGGCCATGCGCACCAACACCAACTGGGCCAATGTTTTCTACATGGTTCTGCTGATTCTGCTTGTCGTCTTCGTCTTTGACAACATCTCCAGCTATCTCCGCCGCAAGCTGATGGGGAGTGTCGCAAACAGCAATGATGAGCGGCGCGTTTCCGCCCGCCCGCCGGCAGCTCAGATCGCCTGAGAGGAAGGCTGCGTCCTAGGCGCACCAGCCTTTTTCCAGCCGCTCTTGATGTGCTTGTAGCCGTCGCGGTAGACGGCTTCCGGGCTTTCCGAAAAGTCGCGCCAGACCTTGGTGGCCGCCGCCAAATCTTTCAGCGAGCGGCCGAAGGCCTCGATCGTCAGCCAGTCGTCATAGCCGCTCTTGCGGATGGCCGAAAACGTCTCTTGCCACGGAATGTGGCCGCGCCCGGGCACGCCGCGATCATTCTCCGAAATATGGATATGGACGACATTCTTGCGGTTGCGCGTATAGGCGCCGATCGCGTCCGTCTCTTCGATATTGGCGTGGAAAGTGTCGTACATCGCCTTGATGTGCGGCCGGTCGATTGCGTCGATATGCTCCGACAGATCGTCCATCGTGTTGAGCAGATAGCATTCGAAGCGATTGAGCGCCTCCAGCCCGATGGTGACGTTCTTGTTGCCGGCATGGTCGCCGATGGCGCGTTGCGAGGCGACGGAGCGCTTTTTCTCCGCCGCCGTCGGTCCGCTGCCGGAAAAGGCGCCGAGCGTCGAATGCAGCGGGCCGCTCAGCGTTTTGGCGCCAAGCGCTTGTGTGCAGTCGATCGCCCATTTCATATAGTCGATGCCGGCTTTGCGCGTTGAGGCATCGGCCGCGATCAAATTCATCGCCGGATCGCCCATCGCCGAAACGGCGGTGCGTTCTAGCCCGATGCGGTCGAGCAGCGCGCCGAGCTTTTTGTAATCGTCCGGCGTGCCGGCAAAGATCGGTATCTCGACGCCATCGAAGCCGGTCGCCTTGATATCCCTGAGCAGCGGCTCGTGTTTTTTCGACACGGCCGTCGTCCACAAAAACATGCACATGCCGATTTTCATCGACGCCCCCTCCTCATGATTTTCGATTGTTCTCTAGAGCTTCGTCCAGGCCCCGTTCTTCTTCGACGACTTTACGCAGGCTTCGATGAAGGCCATGCCTTCGACACCGTCCTGGATGGTCGGGAAGATAACGTCCTTAGCCGGCTTGCCGCCCTTCCGGCGCGCCGCGCGGATGGCGCGGGCCGCCTCCTGGTAGATGTTGGCGAAGCCTTCGAGATAGCCTTCCGGATGGCCTGACGGAACGCGGCTGACGCGCCCGGCGACGGGCAGCGCGCCGGCGCCATTTCGAGTGATCAACTGCTTCGGCTGGCCGAACGGCGTGTACCAGAGGTAGTTCGGGTCGGCCTGCACCCATTCAAGCCCGCCTTTCGAGCCGTAGATGCGCAGCTTCAGCCCGTTCTCGTGGCCGGGCGCCACCTGGCTCGCCCACAACATGCCCTTGGCAGGGTGCGACTTGCCGACCGGCTTGAAGCGCAGCATCACATTGACATTGTCGTCGAGCTGCCGCCCCGGCACGAAGGCGTCGAGATCGGCGGAAAGCGCATCGAGCTCAAGCCCGCAGACGAAGCGTGCGAGATTGTAGGCATGCGTGCCGATGTCGCCCAGCGCCCCGCCGGCGCCGGCCTGTTTGGGATCCGAGCGCCAGGCCGCCTGCTTCTGGCCGGTGGCGGCAAGGTCCTCGGTCAGCCAATCCTGCGGATATTCCGACTGCACGATGCGGATGTCGCCAAGCTGCCCCTTGGCCACCATCTCGCGCGCCTGCCGCACCATCGGATAGGCGGTGTAGTTGTGGGTGAGGACGAAGACCTTGCCGGTCTTTTCGACCAGTGCCGCCAGCTTCTTCGCTTCCGCCAACGTCGTCGCCAGCGGCTTGTCGCAGATGACGTGGATGCCGGCTTCGAGAAACGCCTTCGCCGCCGGCACGTGCACATTGTTGGGCGTGACGATGGCCACCACCTCGATGCCGTCCGGCCGCTTGGCCTCGGCCTTGGCCATCCCGGCGAACGAGCCGTAGCTGCGCGCCGGATCGAGCCCAAGCTCCTCGGCCGAGGCCTTGGCACGCGCCGGGTCAGATGACAGGGCACCGGCGACCAGCACGAACTCATTGTCCATGCGCGCCGCGATCCGGTGCACCGCGCCGATGAAGGCGCCTTGCCCGCCGCCGACCATGCCGTAGCGGATCGGGCCGCCTCCCGTTTCCGACTTCGATGCGCCGACCATGATCTTTCTCCCTCGTCTGAAATACCCCTCCCCCTTGAGGGGAGGGTGGCCCGAAGGGCCGGGAGGGGTCGGTTCATGCCGAGCTCCATGCTCAGCGACCCCACCCCGATCCGCTGCGCGGATCGACCCTCCCCTCGAGGGGGAGGGAAAAAAGCTAGATTCCCATCATGGCGCGCAGCACCTTTTTATCGGTCGCGCCGCCGGCGAAATCGTCGAATGCCTTTTCCGTCACCCTGATGATGTGATGCTGGATGAAGGGCGCGCCTTCGGCCGCGCCATCCTCGGGGTGCTTCAGGCAGCACTCCCATTCCAGAACCGCCCATGAATCGTAGTCATACTGGGCGAGCTTGGAGAAGATGCCGCCGAAGTCCACCTGGCCATCGCCGAGCGAGCGGAAACGCCCGGCCCGGTTCGTCCAGCTCTGATAACCGGAATAGACGCCTTGCCGGCCGGTCGGATTGAACTCGGCATCCTTGGCGTGGAAGGCCTTGATCCGCTCGTGATAGATGTCGATGAATTCGAGATAGTCGAGCTGCTGCAGCAGGAAATGCGACGGGTCGTAATTGATGTTGCAGCGCTTGTGGCCGCCGACCGCGTCAAGGAACATCTCGAATGTCGCACCGTCGAAGACGTCCTCGCCCGGATGGATCTCGTAGCCGAGATCGACGCCATTGTCCTCATAGACGTCGAGGATCGGTTTCCAGCGCTTCCCCAGCTCGGAAAACGCTTCCTCGATCAATCCCGCCGGCCGTTGCGGCCACGGATAAAGGTAGGGAAAAGCCAACGCTCCACAAAACGACACCGACGCCTTGAGCCCGAGGTTCTTCGAAGCCTTGGCGCCGAACTTCATCTGTTCGACCGCCCATTGCTGTCTGGCCTTCGGGTTGTTGTGCACCGCAGGCGGTGCGAAGCCGTCGAACTGCGCGTCATAGGCCGGATGCACCGCCACCAACTGCCCCTGCAGGTGCGTCGACAGCTCGGTGATCTCGACGCCGGCATCGCTGCAGATGCCCTTCACCTCGTCGCAATAGGCCTGGGAAGACGCCGCTTTCTCGAGGTCGAACAGCCGGCTGTCCCAGGTCGGGATCTGCACGCCCTTGTAGCCCAGCCCGGCCGCCCATCTGGTGATCGACGGCAGCGAATTGAACGGTGCGGCATCGCCCGCGAACTGCGCCAGAAACAGCCCAGGACCTTTCATTGTCGACGGCATCGGCATCCTCCCTAATTATCCACGACCAAGCATAGCGCCGATTGAAAGCAGGGCCAGCCTGTTTGGTCTTTCTCGACAGGCGCTAGTGCGCACCGCCATTCTGGTATTACCAAATATGCTCATTTGGTCAAGCGCCGTCGCGCGCAAGCAGCGCTGCGCAAATCACCGGGCAGCGGGCAAATATGCCAGTTTAATCAAAGAAATAATCATGAACCGGGGCTGCCTTGCAGGATTTCTTGCCGTCCAGATGAAATTGCTGTAGACCTCTTTTCACGCCCAATTGGTCGAACCAGTTACGAAAAATGCTGGAGCGCCTTGGGGAGGAACCATGCAACGCAATCTGGGGTGCGTCGCAGGCGAATTGTTACAGGCGAATTCTGGGAAGGACAGACCATGCATCTTTCGACGCACAACTGGATGCGGGCGGAACCGCTGGAGACGACGCTCAAGCGCATCAAGAAATTCGGCTATGAGTCGATCGAGATTTCCGGCGAGCCCGGGCAATACAAGATCAATGAGACACGTGCCCTCCTGAACGAGCACGGCATCCGCTGCTGGGGAGCGGTGACGCTGATGCTGGGCGAGCGCAATCTCGCCGCCAGGGACCAGGGCCAGCGCGAGCGCTCGGTGCAGTATGTCAAGGAGGTGCTGACGATGGTGAGCGAACTCGACGGCGAGATCATCACGCTCGTTCCCGCCACCGTCGGCAAGGTGGTGCCGGACGGCACCGAGGAAGAAGAATGGGAATGGGTGGTCGACGCCACCAGGGAATGCTTTACCCATGCCAAGAAGGTGGGCGTCAAGGTCGCGATCGAGCCGCTCAACCGCTTCGAGACCTATCTGTTCAACCGCGGCGCCCAGGCGCTGGCGCTGGCCGATGCGGTCAGCCCCGAATGCGGTGTCTGCCTTGACGCCTATCACCTCCACATGGAGGAGTTTAACGTCTACGATGCCATCCGGCAGGTCGGAAACCGCCTGTTCGATTTCCACGTCGCTGACAACAACCGCTTCGCCGCCGGCCTCGGACAGATCGACTGGCCGAAGATCGTCGGCACCCTGAAAGAAGTCGGTTACGACGGCGCGTTGACCAACGAGTTCGTCGCCCCTGTCGACCGCACGCCGGCTGCTCCCTATCCCGACATGGTCGAACGCAACCCGGTCGACATCTCGCCGGAGCAGCTCAAATTCATCCAGGACCACGGTTCCAGCGTGCTCACGGAAAAATTCTACACCGACCAAATGCGCATCACCGCCGAAACGCTGCTGCCGCTGATCAAGTAATCGATCTCTGGAAACGAGCCTTTCCGCCCGACGGCGGCCCCTAACGGCGGCAAGGCAGAGGATGAACATGCGCATCAAGACTGTCCAAGCCTGGTGGGTCCGCATACCGATCGAAGCCGCGCGGCAGCACCGCAGCGACTTCGGTCAGGTGACAACGTTCGACGCCGCAATCCTGCGCATCGAGACCGCCGATGGGCTGGTCGGCTGGGGCGAAGGCAAGAATGCCGCCGGCAGCACCGGCAGCTATGGCGCCCTCGTCCACATGCTGAACCACGAGGTCGGCCCGCAGCTGATCGGCTGCGATCCGGCCGACATCGGGGTGATCTGGGAGATGCTCTACAATGGCGTGCGCCACGACAGCGCCGCGCAAAACGGCCATGCCATGCCGCAATTGGCGCGGCGCGGCATCAGCGTCGCCGCAATCAGCGCCGTCGACATCGCCTTGTGGGATATTCTGGGCAAGTCGTTGGGGCTTCCGGTCTGGCGGCTGCTCGGCGGCCGCAAGCTTGACCGCATGCCGGCCTATGCTTCCGGCGGCTGGGCCTCCACCGAGGCGATCGGCGAGCAGTTGAAATCCTATATCGCCAAGGGCGGCTTCAAGGCGCTGAAGATGCGGATCGGCGCGATGGACGGTGCTCCGCACAATTCCGCCGCCCGCGTCCGCGCCGCAAGACAGGCGCTCGGCCCCGAAGTCGACCTGATGGTCGATGCGCACGGCACCTATACGGTGGCGGAAGCCAAACGCTTCATCCATCTCGCCGGCGATCTCGATCTGGCCTGGTTCGAGGAGCCGGTCATCGCCGACGACAAGCCTGGGATGGCCGAAGTGCGGGCGTCCGGCTCCATCCCGATCGCCACCGGCGAAAGCGAAGCGACGCGCTATGCCTTCCGCGACCTCGCCACGCTCAAGGCTGCCGACATCTTCCAGCCTGACCCGGCCTTCTGCGGCGGCATCAGCGAGGCGATGAAGATCGGCACCATCGCCAGCGCCTTCAATCTGCGCTTCGCGCCGCATCTGTGGGCCGGCGCGCCTTGCTTCTTTGCCGGGCTGCATGTCTGCGCGGCTTCGCCGGCTAGCTTTACCGTCGAATATTCGCTCGGCGCCAATCCGATGATCCACGATCTGATCGAGGAGACTGTCGAAGCAAAGGACGGTATGATAGCGATCCCCGAGAAGCCTGGACTGGGATTCACCCTTTCGGAACGGTTCCTGGAGGCGCACGCGCTACGCGGCTGATCATGAAAGAAAAGAACCTTCTCGCGGAACTCGCCGCCTATCTGTTCTCGCACTCCGACAAGGCGACGGGCCGAACGCCGTCGGAGCGTGAGCTGGCCGAGCATTTCGCCGTCAGCCGCGGCCAGATCCGCGAAGCGCTGGCCATCCTTGAAGCCATGCGCATCGTCGAGCGCCGGGCCAAGTCCGGCATCTACATCGACACCAAGCAGGCCAGCGTCGAGGCGATGGCGCTTTTTGCCAGGGCCGGCCTGCCGCTCGATCCGATCCAGATCTACGAGACCGTCGAGTTGCGCAAGATCCACGAGATCAAGGCTGCAGAGCTTGCCTGCTCGCGCGCCACCGAGGAAAATTTCGAACGGCTGCGCGAAATCCTCAAGGCTTCGGAAGACCGCATTGCGGCGGGCGAGGGCCTCGCCAAGGAGGACCGCGAATTTCACCTTGAGATCGTGCGGGCAACCAAGAACAGCGTTTTTCACAACATATGCAGCGTCTATTACCTGATGGGCGAGCAACGCCTGCCGATCTACTTCAACGATCCCGAACGCAGCATGCGCTCGCATGCCGAGCACATCCAGATCTACGAGGCGCTGCTGCGCCGCGACGGCAATCTCGCCCAGGCGCTGATGAGCGCCCATCTGCAAGGCGCGGAAAGCTACTGGAAAGGCCTGATCGAGGGCGGCGGGGCAGAACCCAATAGCCCAGCGCTCGAACCGGTCTAACATGCCAAAAATCCTGACGACACACACGCTGCATCCGCGCGCTTCCGCCATGCTGACCGGCGCCGGCGAACTCGTCGTCGCCTCCGCCCTCGATGCCGACACGCTGGCGACTGAGGCTAGGGACGCCGATATCATCATCGTTCGTGCGCCGCTGCCATCAGCGCTTTTCGAAGGGGCGACGAAGCTCCGGGCGGCAATCCGCCACGGCGCCGGGCTCGACATGGTCCCCATGGAAGCCGCCACGGCGGCCGGCGTGCTGGTGGCAAACGTGCCGGCGGTCAATGCGCGCTCGGTCGCCGAATACGTGATGTTCGCGGCCTTGGCGCTGCTGCGGCGTTTCCGCATGGTCGACCGCGACTTGCGGGCGAAGGGCTGGCTGGCCGGCCGCGATCACACCATTCTCGCCAGCGAACTCGCCGGCAAGACGATCGGCATTGTCGGCTTCGGCGCCATCGGACAGGCAGTCGGCCACATCGCGGCGCATGGTTTCGACCTGAACGTGGTGGCGACGACGCGCAGCATGAGGCCGGCGCCGGACAGGATCGGCTTCCTGTCGATCGACGCGCTGGTCGAGCAGAGCGACATCATCGTTCTGTGCTGCCCGCTGACAGCGGAGACGCGCGGCCTGATCAACCGCGAGCGCATCGGTCGAATGAAGCCGCATGCGCTGCTGATCAATATTTCGCGCGGGCCGGTGATCGACGACGAGGCGCTGATCGAAGCGCTGCAGAAGGACCGTATCGGCGGTGCCGCGCTCGATGTCTTTGCGACGCAGCCGCTGCCGCCCAATCACCCCTATTTCGGCTTCGACAATGTCATTGTCACGCCGCACATGGCCGGCATCACCGAGCAGTCGATGATGCGCATGGGCGTCGGTTCGGCTGATGAAACCTTGCTGGTGCTGGCCAACAAATTGCCGGTCAACCTGCGCAATCCCGAAGTGGTCGAGCACTACCGGCGGCGGTTCCCGGCCGACGCGTAGCGCCATCGCCGTATCGCCCAATTTCTGCACGATGCTGCACCCAATGCTCGTTTTTCGCCGCACGCCGCTGCTTGTTGCGATCGTTTCGATCTGCGTCCTGCCCTCGGTAGCTGCGGCCGAGAGCAGTTATGTCTATTGCGACAACGGCCTGCGGTGCGTGATAACGCCCTGTCCGTCGAACAGCGCGCTCGAGCTTGCCACGGGCAAGATCATCAAGGGCGTGGCGATCGACATCGAGGAATTGCCGCAGCAGGACAAGGCGCTCGATCTTTCGGACAAGCTCTACGCCGGCAAGGTCGTCGTCGTTGGCTCCATCGAGAATCGCACCCAGACCCTCGACGGCAAGCAATACACTCTGCCATGGCTGGTCGCGACCGGTATCGAACGCGCGTCCAGGGACAGCGAACGCGGCCACTGTTCGGCGCATTAATGTTCACATCTTCAACGGCCAAGCAGTGCCTCGACTTCCGCAGCGATGCGCAGCAGACGATGGTCGTCGCCGTTGCGCGCCACCAGCATCAGCCCGGCCGGGCGCGCCATTCCCGGCATCGGCAGCGAGATCGCGCAGAGGTCGAACTGGTTGGCGACCTGCGTGTTGCGCAGCAGAAGGCCTTCCGTACGCTCACACAGAGCTTCGTCGCTGGTCATCGACACGATGGTCAGCGCGGTGACCGGCGTGGTCGGCAGGGCCAGCACATCGACAGACGCCAGCCGCTCGTCCATGGTGGCGACAAGCGCCGTGCGGCGGCGGATTGCCCTTATATAGGCCGTGGCCGGAACGGCAGCGGCGCGCGACAACGGCTCGCTCACCCGCGGATCGACCGGTGTCGCCGCACCTTCTGCCAGCCAATCTGCATGGACCGCGGCGCCCTCCATTGCCGCGATCGAGGCCCGCCTGGTTGCCGCGCGCAAATCGGCAAGGAGGTCATCGATGGACAGATCAGTGAGGCGTGCACCGGCGAGTTCCAGCTTGCGAGCACATCGCTCGAACGCCGCCGCGACCTCTTTTTCCGTATCCTCGAAGAGCACGCCGCGCGGGACGCCGATGCGCAGTCCGGCAAGCGGAAGCGGAACCAGAGCCACAGGCTCCTCGCCCGCCATCACCGCATCGGCTGCCGCACATTCGGCGACGGTGCGCGCAAGCGGGCCGATAGAGTCGAGCGTGTCGGACAGCGGGAAGACGCCAACGCGAGACACGCGCCGCGCCGTCGGCTTGAAGCCGACGACACCGTTCAGCGCCGACGGAATACGCACCGAGCCGCCGGTGTCGGAGCCGATCGATATCTCGCTTGTGCCTTCGGCAACGGAAACACCGGCGCCGGAGGATGAGCCGCCCGCGATCCGGCCGGCGTCGGTCGCATTGCCGGGCGTGCCGTAATGCGGGTTGACGCCGATCGCGGTGAAGGCGAATTCGGTCATGTTGGTCTTGCCGAAGATCACCGCGCCCGCTTGCCGCAGCCGCCGCACGATGGCGGCATCTCGCAGCGCCGGCGCCGCGGTGCTGAGCAACAACGAACCGGCCGTGGTCGGCTCGCCGGCAACATCGAACAGGTCCTTGATCGACAGAATTGTTCCGTCGAGCGGCCCGAGCGTCACGCCGGCTCTGCGCCTGGCATCGGCGGCGTCGGCTGCTGCTCGTGCGGCTTCCGGATAGAGTTTTACGAATACGCTTTCATTGTCGGCGCGGACGGCGAGACGCGAAAGGACGGCTTCGAGGCGGTCGCGGGCTGATTGCATGGCACAGTCTACTTTTTTATTGTCGCCCGAACAGCCCAGCACACTGACGTCGATAGCTCTAGCGATAGCCAGTCGCATCGGCTGGTTTGCCGGCGTCCTGAACCTCGGGAACGTAGCGCCACGCGTCAGGCCGCGAGCCGTCGAGATCGGTAAAGCCGTAGACCTGCGCCAGCCCGCCACTCGACAGCGACTGTCCGTTCCAGCGCGAACGGTCCGGGTCCGCCGCAAGCGCCGCCACTGCGCGCCCGATAAAGCGCGGGGTCTCGGAAATGACGAAATGCGGCACTTTTGTTGTCGCATCACGCCAGTTGTCCTCGGTCACCCCGAAAGCTTCCAACATCATTTCCGAACGCAGCCAGCCGGGTGTCAGCGCAATCGAGATGGCGCCGTGCGGGGCGAGGTCCTTGGCATGGGCCCAGGCCATACGGGTCACCGACACTTTGGCGAGGTCATAGAACGGCGAGAGCCGATAATGCTCGGCATTATACTCCGCGGTGCCGTCGGTGACTTCGACCAGCAGGCCGCCCGGGCGCTCGATCAGAAGCGGCAGCGCGAAATGCGCTGTGATCAGATGCGTGTCGATGCCCAGCCGCAACATGCGCAAACCATTGGTGAGATCATGCTCCCAGACCGGCTTGTTCCATTCGAACAGTTTCTCGCCGCCCCAGATGTCGTTGACCAGCACATCGAGGCGGCCCTGCTCGGCACGTATCCGGTCGACCAGCTTGCGCACGTCTTCGGCAACCAGATGGTCGACTTGCACAGCGATGCCATGGCCGCCATGCGCTGAAACAAGCTCCGCCGTTTCCTCGATGGTTTCCGGGCGAGCGTATTCGGACTGATGCGCGTGTGTCGTCCGCCCGGTGACGTAGACCGTCGCGCCCGCGGCACCCAGTTCGACAGCAATACCTCTCCCCGCACCGCGCGTGGCGCCAGCGACCAAAGCGACTTTTCCCTCAAGCGTCATTGAACCTCCCCAGACTCTGACCAACCAACGCTCTGACCAACCAACGCTCTGACCAACCAACGCTGGCCTTCTTCGATGTTAAGATATATAAATGATCATTCGGTTATAAATGGATGTCAAGATGCCTCGGAAAAAAACGCAATCCGACGAGGACGTGCTGGAAGCGGCGCACCGGCTGATCCACAGGCATGGCCCGGAGGCACTCACATTTGAACGGCTGTCCAAAACTTGCGGGCTCTCCGGTTCGACCCTGGTGCAGCGTTTTAAGAACAAGGCCACGCTCAGGCAAAGAACCTTGCTGCAGGCATGGGACAGGCTGGACGCGAAGACGACAAAGCTCGCAAACGCGACGCCGAGGACCCCTGCTGGCGCGATCAAATTGCTGGTGGCGCTGTCGCGTGACTATGGCGGCATTGAATCCTATGCCGAGGGCCTGCTCGTCCTGCGCGAAGATCTGCGCGATCCGGTGCTTCGCGCGCGGGGGGCGTCGTGGAAGGCATCCCTGTGCAACATCCTCGACTCTTGCTTTGCCTCTGTCGTCGACACGCCGTTGGACATCGGCCTGCTGACGGCATCGCACTGGCAAGGTTCGCTGCTTTGGTGGAGTTTCGACCCGAAGGCCGAAGTTGCATCCTACGTCGAAGACAGTCTGGGCCGTTTTGTCGCCGCAATCGTCACGGCCCGAAAACCATAACCGATTTCGGGCCAGTTCTTGGAGGCGTCCTACGCGGGACGCACCTACGGATGGCTTAGGTTGCGCTCCTTGGGCCGAGCAGGAACGCCGCCAAGGCCGCCAGCGACGTCGCGATCCCGCAATAGGCGAACGCGCTGGCAACGCCGGCATTGTCGACCAGCAGGCCGCCGAAAACAGCGCCCAGTGCGATGGCCACCTGGAACGTGGCGACCATCAGCCCGCCGGCGCTTTCAGCCTGGTCGGGAGCGGCTCGCACCAGCCAGGTCTGCAGCCCGACCGGCACCGCGCCAAAGGCAAAACCCCAGGCGGCAACCGCTATCGCCGCCACCGCGGGCGAGGCGCCGATGGTCAGCAGCAGAAGTGCTGCGACCGCAATCAGCAGCGGCGCAAGCCCCACCGCGGTTTTGAGGCTGCGTTCGGCCATGAACCCGCCGGCAAAATTGCCGAAGAAGCCACCGATACCGTAGGCGAGCAGCACAAGCGAGATCGTCTCGATGTCCAGCGCGGGCACCTTCTCAAGAAACGGGCGGACATAGGTGAAGCCGGCAAAGTGTCCCGAGGCGACCAGCACGACCACCAGAAGCGCAACCCTGATCATCGGCCGCTTCAGCACTTCAAACAGGGTCCGAAAGCTTGCCACGCCCGCCGGCGGCAGCTTCGGAAGGGTGGCGATCTGCACGAGCAGCGCCAGGGCGCCGACAACAGCTGCGATCATGAAGGCCGTTCGCCATCCCCAGATGTCACCGACATAGGCGCCGACCGGGGCCGCGCAGACGGTCGCCACCGAAACGCCGGTGAGGATGATCGACATGGCGCGTGGCATCAGCCGCATCGGGACAAGCCGCATCGCCATGGCCGCCGACATCGACCAGAAGCCGCCGAGGCTGATCCCGAGCATGATGCGGGCGATCAGAAGAACGGGAAGCGAGGACGCAAACGCCGCCAAGAGGTTCGACAGGATCAGCAGCACGGTCAGTCCCCACATGACGAGCCTGCGGTCCAGCCGTTTGGTGACGATGGCCATGGTCGGAGCGGCTATCGCGCCGGCAACGGCGGTTGCCGTCACCGCTTGGCCGGCGGTGCCTTCGGTCACACCGAGATCCTGCGCCAGCGGCGTCAGCAGGCTGGCAGGCAGGAATTCCGCGGTCACCAGCCCAAACACACCGAGCGCGAGGGAGACGACCGCTCCCCACGCCGGCTCGGCTCGTTCGTCGGTTTCCGCGGGATCGAGAACGGCGTCGATGACGCCTGTCGCGGGTTCGGTCATGGTGGGATCTCCGATCTGGTTGCAGCGCAACATCTGGCTGCAGTGCAACATAGGGAGTGACCGCCTGGAGGTTCCATGCTAGAAACACCGTCATGCTTGACCATTCGTCCAAAGTTCCGGTCACCGGCGATCCGCTGACAGACATATTGCGCGGGTTAAGGCTCGACGGCGTCGAATACGGCCGCTGTGAAATGCAGGAGCCCTGGGGTCTCCAGTTTCCGGCCCAGACGGCGGCGCGGTTTCATTTCATCGGCCGCACGGGATGCTGGCTGCTGCAGCCGTCCGGCGAATGGGTGGAACTCAAGGCGGGCGACGCGGTGCTGCTTCCGCGCGGTGCCGCACACGTCCTGGCGAGCGAGCCGGGCACCGAGGCTTCGCCGATCCAGGGCTACGAGGTCGCCGAGATCTGCAAGAACGTTTACTGCATGTCCAATGAAGGTTGCCGGCCGGGGACGCTGCTGTTTTTTGGCAGCATGTATTTCAATCTCGACGGTTTGCACCCATTGCTCGGCATGATGCCGGACGTAATGCGCGCGCACGAGTTGGAAGCCTATGAACCTGGTATCCCGCATCTGCTGGAGGCCATGGCACGCGAAGTGACGATGGAACGCGTCGGCTCCGGCGGCATTCTGGCACGGCTTGCCGATGTGCTGGCCGCCACCGTCATCCGCTCATGGGTCGAGCGCGGCTGCGGCGACTCGTCCGGATGGATTGCCGCGGTGAGAGATCGCGAGATCGGGCGCGTGCTGGCCGCGATCCACCTCGAACCGCACCGCGACTGGACGGTGGAGACCCTGGCCAGGATGATGGGCGCCTCGCGGTCGGGCTTCGCCGAGCGCTTCGCGACGATCGTCGGCGAAACGCCGGCCAAATATGTCACCCAGGTGAGAATGCACCAGGCACGGCAATGGCTGGTCCGCGACCGCTTGAAGATTTCCGTCGTCGCCGCACGCCTCCGCTATGAATCCGACGCGTCGTTCAGTCGGGCGTTCAAGCGCGTCATCGGATCGGCTCCCAGCCATTTCCGGGCCGAGGAACAGGCTGAAACCCGCCAAGCCGGCTAAACCCTGGCCACAGGCTTCAAGCCGCGAGAGCATTTTGCAGCAAGTGGAATCACTTGGCGTCGCAGAAATGCGGCTAAAACAAATAGATAGAGCGGGATGCCTCGTTCAGTTTGAACGCGTCCCGCTCTAGCATCCTCCCGCCCAACCGACGCGCATTTTTGCGCGACGCGCTTTAGCCTGCGTGACGGAGGCTTATCCCGGTACCCTTGTCGAACAGCACCACCTTGTCCGGATCCCAGGCAAAGCGCACCGGCTGCTCGATCTCGACATCGGTTCTGGCCGGCACCGTGGCCCGCAGCATGGCGTCGCCGACCCGCAGGGTAAGGATCTTTTCGACGCCATGGTTCTCGACATCGTGGACGCGCGCTTCCACCGGCGCCCCGCTCTCGAGATAGAGATCCTCGGGACGAATACCGAATACGAGCGGGCGACCGTCGGTCTCGCCGCTCGTCCTGGCCGCCCCCGCAAAAGGCAGTTCGAAATTCAGCGGTGCCATCACCGCGCGGCCGTTGACGAGCTTGCCGTCGATGAGGTTCATCGGCGGCGAGCCGACGAAGCTCGCCACATAGGTGTCGCGCGGATTGTTGTAGATCTCATAGGGCGTGCCGGTCTGGACGATGCGGCCATGATTGAGCACGCCAACCTTGTCGCCCATCGACATCGCCTCGATTTGATCGTGCGTGACGAACAGGAAGGTCTGACCAAGGTTCATTTGGATGTTCTTCAGCTCGGTGCGCAGCGCCTCGCGCAACTTGGCGTCGAGCGCCGACAGCGGCTCATCCATCAGGAATACGCGCGGCTTCCTGACGATGGCGCGACCAATCGAGACGCGCTGCATCTCGCCGCCAGAGAGGCGATCCGTCTTGCGGTCGAGCAGATGCTCGATACGCAAGGTCTTGGCAACGCGATCGACGCGCGTCTTGATCTCGTCGGGCTCGATGCGGCGGATTTTCGGCTTCAGCGGGAATTCGAGATTCTCGCGCACCGTATAGCGCGGATAGAGCGAGTATTGCTGCAGAACCAGCGCCACGTCGCGCTCGGCCGCACCCCAGTCAGCGACATCAGCGCCGTCGATGAGTATCTGCCCCTGGTCCGGCTTTTCCAGGCCGGCAATCATGCGCAGCGTCGTCGTCTTGCCGGCGCCGGTCTCGCCGAGCAGCACGAAGAACTCGCCGTCGGCAATGTCGAGATTGAGCCCGGTCAATGCGGCGTGATTGCCGAATGCCTTCGAGATATTCTTGAGCTGGATATGGGCCATCAGAGTCTCACCCCCAGCGAATTGCCGCTTGCCGTGTCGAAGAAGTGCGCCTGCGCCGGGTCGAGCCTGGCGAAGACCTGGACCCCCGGCTTGCCGACGAAACCGGAACGGGTTCGGGCGCGCAACATCTGTGTCCCGACCTTGAGGTCGACGATATCGTAGGAGCCAAGCGGTTCGATGATGTGCGCCTCGACCGGCAGGTAACCGTCCGCCGGCTCGCGCGAGACCATCACGCCTTCGGGGCGGATGCCGAGCGCAAGGCGGTCCTGCCCGACGTTTGCGGCGTCGAGCTGGCCGACCAGTTCGGCCGGGAAAACGAACCCTTCCGCGGCCCCGTCGACGGTGACCCTGGCGCCGGAGCCGTTCATCGTCACCGCCGCGTTGGCGACGTTCATCACCGGCGAGCCAACGAATTGCGCGACGAACAGATTGGCCGGGTGCGTATACACTTCCGATGGGCTGCCTACCTGCTGCAGAACGCCCTCATGCATGATGACGATGCGGTCGGCAAGGCTCATCGCCTCGATCTGGTCGTGGGTGACGTAGATGGTGGTCGAGCCCTGCTTGATATGCAGCCGCTTGATCTCGGCCCGCATCTCCTCGCGCAGCTTGGCGTCGAGCGCGCCGATCGGCTCGTCCATCAGCATCGCCTTTGGCCGCCGCACCAGCGCCCGGCCGATCGCCACGCGCTGCATGTCGCCACCCGACAGCGCCGACGGCTTCTTGCCGAGCAGGTCGGTGATCTGCAGCACTTTGGCGACCGAGCGCACCTCGCCGTCGATCTCCGCCCTGCTCTTGCGCATGGCGCGCAACGGAAAAGCGATGTTCTCGTAGACGCTCATATGCGGATAGAGCGAGAACGACTGGAACACCATGGCGATGTCGCGGTCGGCAGCCTTGAGATGCTGGACCGGCTTGCCGTCGATGAGGACATCGCCGCCGTCGATCGTCTCCAGGCCGGCGATGGCGCGAAGCGTCGTCGTCTTGCCGCAGCCCGACTGGCCGAGCAGCACGATGAACTCGTTGTCGTCGATCTGGAGATTGAGGTCCTTGATGACCTGGACGGCGCCAAAGAATTTCTGGACGCCACGAAGCTCGATCTGGGTCATGCGTGACCTTCTTTTTCCGGCGCGCCGGTCGCCTGCGGCTCCTGCCTTGGACCGACCCAGCCGGTGATCATGAACGTCAGCAGCCCGACGATGATGATCGTCAGGCCGTAGCGGTGCAGGAAGAAATTCCACGGCTGGCAGAGCGCGATGATGCCGAGCACCATCACGATCTCGGCCGTGCGCTGGATTGTAGCATGGCGGATCATTTGCGGATCGCTCCGAAGGACATGCCGCGCAGGAGGTGGTTGCGCAACAGGAAGGTGAAGATCGCGACCGGCAGCAGGAACAGGAAGGTGCCGGCGGCGATGACCGTCCAGTCCGGCAGGCCGGAACCGACCTGGCTTGGAATGAACGGCGGCGCGGTCTGGGCACGCCGGTTGGTCATGATCAGCGCGAAGGCATATTCGTTCCACGCGGTGATGAAGCAGAACACGGCGGTGGCGGCGATGCCGGTGGCCGCCTCCGGCAGCACGATCTTGAAGAAGGCCTCCATGCGCGTATAGCCGTCGACAAGCGCCGCCTCCTCGTACTCCTTCGGAATTTCGTCCATGAACCCCTTCATCAGCCATACAGAGAAGCTGAGGTTGAAGGCGGTATAGAGGATGATCAGGCCCCAATGGGTGTCGTTGAGGCCAACGACCCGATACATAAGGAACATCGGGATCGCCACCACCACCGGCGGCAGCATGCGCGTCGACAGGATGAAGAAGAGCAGGTCCTGTTCCCCCTTTATCTTGAAGCGGGAAAACCCGTAAGCGGTGAAAGTGCCCATGCCGACGGCGAGGATCGTCGAGGTGATGGCCACGATCAGCGAATTCATGAAGCGGCTCGGATAACCGGACCACTGCACCTCGCCCCTGCCCGAGCGCACCACCTTCTCGCCGCCGTCAAACACCAGCCGCTCCCACCACGGAGCGGCGGCGTATTGTTCCGGCGTCGGCGCTGTGCGCAGTTGCGAGCGCTTGGTGAACAGCTTGACGAAGGGCGATATCTCCGGCTGGAACACCACCGTCGGCGGGATGGTGGTGGCGAGGTTGCGCGGCTTGAACGCCGTCGAGGCTATCCAGTAGATCGGCGCCAGGAAGATAATCGTGACGATCAGCACGCCGACGATGGCGAGCTTGTTGAGCGAACGCTCGGCAGAGGTGGTGACAGCGGCCATGCTAGCGCTCCTTCACCTTGTTCAGGTATTTGACGTAGATGTTGGTGATCGCCAGGATCATGATCAGCACGATGTAGGCGAGCGCGCAGGAGCGCCCGGTCTGCCATTCCTGGAACGCCATCTTGTAGAGCCGGATCGAGATCACCTCGGTGGTCGGCTGGCTGGTCAGGATGTAGGCAAGATCGAAGGTCTTGAACGCCTCCATGGTGCGAAAGATGATCGCGATCATCAGGATCGGCGCGACCAAGGGCAGCGTAATGCGAAAGAACGTATAGAACGAGCCGGCGCGGTCGATCGCGGCCGCCTCGTAGAGGTGCTTCGGCACCGCCGACAGGCCGGCGAGCGACAGCAGCATGACGAAGGGCGACCACATCCAGATGTCGGTGATGGCAACTGCGTAGAGCGCCATGTCGGGGTTGGACAGCCACTCGAAGGAGCCGAGGCCGAGCGTATAGTTGATGATGCCGAAGGACGGATCGTAGAGCAGTTTCCAGAACAGGCCGACGACAGCCATCGACAGCATCATCGGCAACAGCAGCAGTGTCGTCAGCAGGCCCTTCAACGGGATATCCCGGTTGAGCAGCAACGCCACGCCGAAGCCGACGATGACCTGGCCGACCACGGAGACGATGACATATTTGGCGGTGATGGCGAAATTCGACCAGATGAACGGGTCGTTGAGCAACTCGCGGTAATTCTGCAGTCCGACGAAATTGGCCGCCGCGGGGCTCGACGCGCGAAAGTCGGTGAACGAATAGCCGAGCGAATAGAGCAGTGGAAAGATATTGAAGACGATCAGGAAAACGATCGTCGGAATGATGAAGAGATTGCGGATCGTAAGGTCGCTCATACCGCGGGCGGCGGAGCGCGAGTTGGGATCCAGCGTGGTCATGACTGCAGTGGCCAAGGCCCGTTCCTTCCTTGTCCGGAAAAGAAAACGGAAGGGGCGGCTCCCGCCCCCTCCGAGCGTTAGCGCCGTTTACTTGAGGCGGTTGTATTTCTTGAACGTCGCGTTCCAGTCCGCGGCCAGTGCATCGAGCACTTCCTTGGCCGTGCCCTGATTGCCGGTGATGTACGGATAGACGCGTTGGTTCATCTGGATGAGCAGCTCGGCATATTCCGGCGTCGCCCAGAAGTCCTTCACCTTGAACATGGTTTCGTAGAAGGCCTTGTTGTAAGGCGTGGCGTTCTGGAATTCAGGCGACTCGAGCACCTTGGCGCTTGCCGTGTAACCGCCGAGTTCCGCCCATTTCTTCTGGGTCTCGTCCTTGATGAACCATTCCAGGAACTTCATCGCCTCTTCCTGATTCTGCGAATAGGAGACGACGGAGATGCCCTGGCCGCCGAGCGCGGCGAACTGGTCGCCATTCGGTCCTGGAGGGTTGGCGAAGAAGCCGGTGGCCTTGGCATTCGGATTGGAGGCTTCGTTGATCAGCGCTGGGAAGAAAGCGAAGTAGTTCATGCTCATCGCCGCCAGGTTCTCGGTGATCGCCTGGTTGTCCTCGATGAAGAACGCCTTGGCCCAACCAGGAGGGGTGAAGGAATAGAGCTCCTTGTAGGCCTCGAGCGCCTTGACGTTCTGCTCGGAGTTGATGATCCCGTCGACCTTGTAAGTGGCATAGTCGCCAAGCTCGCCGCCGAAGGAGAAGATGGAGTTCTCGACGCCCATCACCAGAGCATCGTAGGAGTTATCGGTGTAGATGGCGACGCCGTAGCGCTTTTCGTCGGGACGGTGGAAGAATTCGGCGATGTCGCGCAGCTGCTTCCAGTCCTTCGGCACGCCGAGATCGTAGCCGTACTTGGCTTTGAAGGCTTCCATCTCCTTCGGGTCTTCGAACCAGTCCTTGCGATAGGACCAGCCGACCGCGTCGCCCTCGGCCGGGATCGACCAGTATTTGCCAGAGTTGGACGGATATTCGGCGTAGTATTTCACCGTCGCCGGCGCCATCACTTCCTTCAGATTGTGCTTGTTGAAGAAGTCGGTGAGGTCGACATAGTGACCGGCCTCGGAGGCCGCGCCGATCCACTGCGAGTCGCCGACGACCATGTCGTAGGCGCTGCCCTTGGCGTTGAATTCGGTGAACGCCTTGGTCTGGAAATCCCCCCACGGCGTCGTCTCGACCGTGACCTTCACGCCGCTCTCGGCCTCGTAAAGGTTGACGAGTTCCTGCAAATAGTTCGCCGGATCCCACTCAGCCCAGAATATGGTGAGTTCCTTATCCTGCGCGTAGACGGACGTTCCGCAGGCGAGCACTAAGCCGACACCAGCAAGCATGCTGGTCATTGTCTTGCGCATGATGATTTCCTCCCTTGTGCGCATTCTACCGTATCATCCGAGCCGGCGATGAGGCCGGCCCTGGTAGTTCCTTCAGTGATGGCGCCGTTCCAGTTTTTGAGCCTCCTCGCCCAGCCGGAAATGGATCGCAGCCCTCACTTTCGACCCGCTATATTGTCCTGATCTGGTATTACCAATTTCGGACGCACGTCAAGCTCTTTCTTGGACGATGGCAGGGCCTCAGACAAGCAGATTCCAGCAACATCTGTCTGTTTTTCTTAAATTTTCCTACTCGTTGATACGCAAGGCCCTTGTTCGCGCTACGGCACATCGGCTATTGTCGGTAGTGGGCATCCCCATCTGGTCGAACCAGATCGATACTATTCCGTAGCTGTTGCCGGCGCGCTTCTGTGTCCTTCGGTCATCGATTCCATCACTGCAGCCCGTACCAGGGCGCCGGCTGCCCATTGCGCTACCGACATCATCTTGCGGCTGTCCAGCCCCCAGATATCCTTCAGCACGATCAGCACTTCGACGCCGAAGATCAGCGACAGGGCCTGTGCCAGGCGCTTGAATTCGCGTGGCGGCAGCCGGTTCTTGAGCGGTGCGATCGCGTCCTTGAGCAGATCGATGCGATGGCCGCGCGTGAAGGCCGGCTCGCCGCCCAGCGTGCCTGCCTGCTGCCGCGCCCACTGGTCGAGCGACAGTTTTAGCGCCGCCTTGAACGTCGCCTCGAAGGCTTCAATGCGCGGCATGGCCGTGTCGAACAGTTCGGCGACGCGGCGCTCCGGATCGACCGAGGCCGATTTCCAGGTGAGGATCGGCCCGAGCCCTTCGTCGACCACCGCCTGCACCAGCGCCGCCTGGCTTGGAAAATACCGATAGGCGGTGGCGCGGGAGACTTCCGCCGCTTCGGCGACCTCGCTGACCGAGGGCGTGGCGCCCGCCTGCATCAGCCTTGTCGCCGTCTCCAGCATCAACCGCCTTGTGCGGGCGCGCGGCCCGCGCGCCGCTCCAGAACTGGCATCGTCGGGCACTGTCACTGGTTGACGTGAGACATTCATGTCAATATGATACGCACGTCTCAAAAAATTGCAATGGCCTTTCGCGCTGCCGAACGGCCGGAGCAAAAGAGCGGCCGGCAGCAACGCCGAGTGCGCCTCGAATCGGGGAAACGCAATGAAGCGCGTCTATGTGGTGGGCACCGCCGACACCAAGGGTGAGGAACTCGCCTTTCTGGCCGATGCGGTCGCAGCCACCGGTGCTGCTGTCGCCCGCGTCGACGTCGGAACGCGCAATGCGACCGTGCCGGTCGATGTCTCGGCCGAAGAGGTCGCCGGCCACCATCCCGGTGGCAGCAGTGCCGTGCTGGGCAGCGACGACCGCGGCACCGCGGTAGCGGCAATGGCCATCGCCTTCACCCGGTTTGTCCAGTCGCGAACCGATATATCAGGCATGATCGGTATCGGCGGAGGTGGCGGCACTTCGATCATCACATCCGGCATGCGCGCGCTGCCGCTCGGCTTGCCCAAGATCATGATCTCGACGCTCGCTTCGGGCGACACCGCGCCTTATGTCGATGTCTCCGACATCGTCATGATGCCGTCGGTGACCGACATGGCCGGCTTGAACCGGCTGTCTCGCGTCGTGCTGCACAACGCTGCCCAGGCGATAGCAGCCATGTCTGCAAAACCGGCGCCGCCGCCCGACGGCAAACCATCGATCGGGCTCACCATGTTCGGCGTGACCACGCCATGCGTGACTTCGATCGCCGACGAGCTTCGTTCGAGCTATGACTGCATGGTCTTCCACGCCACCGGCACCGGCGGCCGCACCATGGAGAAGCTGGCCGACAGCGGCTTGCTGTCCGGCGTCATCGACATCACGACAACAGAAGTCTGCGACCTCCTGTTTGGCGGAGTACTCCCTGCAACCGAAGACCGTTTCGGCGCGATCACCCGCACGAAACTGCCCTATGTCGGCTCGGTCGGCGCGCTCGACATGGTGAATTTCTGGGCGCCGTCGACCATTCCGGAACGCCATAGCGGGCGGCTGTTCTACGAACACAATCCGAACGTGACGCTGATGCGCACGACGCCTGACGAAAGCCGCAGGATCGGCGAATGGATCGGCGCCAAACTGAGCCTCTGCGAGGGTCCGGTCCGGTTCCTCATTCCCGAAAAAGGCGTTTCGGCGCTCGACATCGAAGGCGGCGCCTTTTTCGATCCCGAGGCCGATGCAGCACTCTTCGAGGCCATCGAGCGCACGATCATGCCGGATAACACGCGTCGCGTGATCCGCTTGCCGCTGCACATCAACGATCCCGAATTCGCCAAGGCTGCGGTAGCGGCTTTCCTCGACATCGCCAGACAGTGAGAGACGAAGTAATGCCCGCCATACCGCGCAAGAAGATCCTGGAAAAGTTCCGCAAGATGATTGCCGGCGGCGTGCCGATCGTCGGCGGCGGCGCCGGCACCGGGCTGTCGGCCAAGGCCGAGGAGGCCGGCGGCATCGACCTGATCATCATCTACAATTCCGGCCGCTACCGCATGGCCGGCCGCGGCTCGGCTGCCGGCCTGCTCGCCTATGGCAACGCCAACGAGATCGTCAAGGAGATGGCCTACGAGGTGCTGCCGGTGGTGAAGAAGACGCCGGTGCTGGCCGGCGTCAACGGCACCGATCCCTTCGTCATCATGCCGCTGCTGCTGGCCGAGCTGAAGACGATGGGTTTTTCCGGCGTGCAGAACTTTCCGACCATCGGCCTGTTCGACGGCCAGATGCGGCAGAGTTTCGAAGAAACCGGCATGGGCTTCGGGCTCGAGGTCGACATGATCGCCGCGGCACACGAACTCGATCTCCTGACCACGCCCTATGTGTTCAACCCCGATGAGGCGCGCGCCATGACCAGGGCCGGCGCCGACATCGTCGTCGCTCATATGGGGGTGACCACCGGCGGCTCGATCGGTGCGACGTCGGCCAAATCGCTCGACGACTGCGTGACGGAGATCGACGCCATCGCTGAAGCGGCGCGTGCCGTGCGCAAGGATGTCATCCTGCTTTGCCATGGCGGGCCGATCTCGATGCCGGACGATGCCCGCTACATCCTCGAACGCTGCAAGGGCCTGCACGGCTTTTACGGGGCAAGCTCGATGGAGCGGCTGCCGGCGGAAGCGGCGATCGCCAGGCAGACTGCCGATTTCAAGGCGGTCACGCTGGAGCATCGGACCCAAAAGTGGGAACCGGTTTTGGGAAAATCCGATGAACAAACAAAAAAAAGCGGCGCCAAAACGACCGCGAAGAAAAAGAAGGGATGAGACGATGACCGACAAGAGCAAGGTGTTTGTCTACCCGAAGGATGTCAGCGCCTTCGGCTTCGACTGGGGCAGACTGTCGCTGACGGTAGCTCCCGAAGTGAATGGTGCTGAGCGCTTTTCCGGCGGCGTCGTCGACCTTCCGTCCGGCAAGGGTCACACGCGCCACAACCATCCGGGTGCGGAAGAGATCATCTTCGTCATATCAGGCAATGGCGAGCAGATGGTCGAGGACGAGGACGGCAATCCGGTCGTCGAGAAGGTCGGCCCCGGCTGCACCATCTATGTGCCGGAAAGCCGCTTCCACTCGACGCTGAACACCGGCGACGCGCCGATGCAGCTCTTTGTCGTCTATTCGCCGGCCGGGCCGGAACTGGCGCTGCGCGACCTGCCGGATTTCAGGCTGCTGCCGCCGGGCGGGAAGTAACGTCCTCTGGGCAGCGCTGCCCCTCATCTGCCTGCCGGCATCTTCTCCCCGTATAGAGACGGGCGCTGTCATCAGCGGTTTCGCCAATCACAAATGCTCGAATTGCATGCAGCGTCGGAACGCCCCCTTCTCCCCGCCCTTTTACGGGGAGAAGGTGCCGGCAGGCGGATGAGGGGCGGCGCCGCCCGTTGCTGGAGATTATGCCACCCCACCCCGGTTCCAGCCCCTGCCCCGGTCGCCGAACATGACGTAGCCGCTATCGGTGACCGCCAGCGTGTCCTCGAGCTTGATGAAGCCGCGCGTCGGGTGCAGCATCGTCGTCTCGACCGAGAGCACCATGTTTTTCTCCAGCGGCTTTTCAGCATAGGTGCCTTCATAGGTCACCGGATGATTGGTCATCAGGAACGGTGCTTCATGGGTGATCAGTCCCATGCCGTGGGCGAAGAAATCGGTATACGGCGCGACCTTTGACGCTTTCAGCACGCCTTCCGCGTAGGAAATCATGTCACCACCCAGCGTGCCGGAGCGTACCTTGGAAAAGGCCGCCTGCTGCACCGCTTCGACTTCGGCCAACAGATCCTCGAGTTCGGCATCCGGCTCGCCGAGAATGCCCATGCGGCAGAGGTCGCCGATATAGCCGTGATAATTGCCGCCGGAATCGATCGACATCACCTCACCCTTCTTCCAGGCCTGCGGCGAGCCGGCGCGGTTGTGGCTGGAGCCGAGCGTCAACAGGCAATATTCGAAATGCGCGCCGCGATTGGTCTCCTCGCGCCGCAGCTGCTCGATGATCTCGGTCTTGGTCGTGCCTTCACGTGCCCAGGCAATGGTCGCCAGCATGGAATCGGTGATCAGTTCAGAGGCGATGCGCAGCTTCTCCAGCTCCGCATCCGTCTTGATCGCCCGCACCCGCTCCAGCATATCGGTCGCATCGATCAGCCTGGCATCCGGCAGCGCCTTGCGGATCAGCGTGTAGGCATCCGACGGCAGGAAAGCCGGCTCGATGCCGATGCGGGCGCCGCCCTTGCCGATTTTCGCCAGGTGCTCGACCGCTAGATTGGCGGCGTCGAGCGTGCCCCAGCAGGCGGCGTGGAAGGTCGGCGTCCAGAACGGGTTGTTCTGGTGCTCGGCGCCCTCCATGCGGTTGCCGATATAGGCGGCGTGGTCCGGCCCGCCCTTCTCGTAGACGACAACAGGCAAATAGCGGCTGTGGCCGATCGCATCCATGGCGGCGAAGAAGATGAACTTGTAGCCGCCAAGCAGATATTGCGTGTTGTGCTTGGAGGTGGCGAGCAGCAAATCGATACCGGCTTCCTCCATCAGCCGATCGACCCTGGCGTGATCGAACGGGATGGTGCTGACGGCATTCTTACCCGGGGCGACGTTCATCTTTCTCTCTCCCTGAATTCCCTGGCCGACCGCTCGGATCGCGGCAGTCTCCAGTCTGGTCTTACCGAGATAAGTCTGGTCCTACCAGATAAGGTCGGCTTGAACCGCTTTCTGTAACTGGTCCAGCGGACGAAATTTTCAAAGCCACATAAGGATGCGCCAAATCCGTCTCTGGCGAAACCCTCGGCAAGGCTCATAATCACCCTTGCAAGGATGCCGTCCGGTGTCCGAGGGTATTCGCCACCCGGGCCAGAGTGGCTGAGAGGGACGGAGTTCGATCATGTCAGAAGTCACAATTTCCAGACGCAGCGTGCTTGCCGGTTCGGCACTGCTGCTGGCTTCGACGGCGCTGCCGACGATCGGCTGGGCACAGACGCCGAAGAAAGGCGGGCGGCTGGTCGTCGCCGCCGATTCCGAGCCGCGCAACCTCAACCCGGCGATCGTCGCGTCCAACGGCGTCTTCTTCATTTCGAGCAAGATTGTGGAACCGCTGGCCGAGGCGTCCTTTGACGGCAAGGACGGGCTCGACCCGCGCCTGGCGACAAGCTGGGAGGGCGCTACCGACGGCCTGTCAGTGACGTTCAAATTGCGCGAAGGCGTCAAATGGCATGACGGCAAACCCTTTACCTCGGCCGACGTCGCGTTCTCGGCGCTGCAGATCTGGAAGCCGCTGCAGAATCTCGGCCGCACCGTGTTCAAGGATCTGGAGGCGGTCGACACGCCGGACGAACTGACCGCAGTGTTAAAATTCGCCAAACCGACACCATTCCAGCTGATCCGCAACGCCTTGCCGGCGCTGAGCAGCGTGGTGCCGAAGCACGTCTACGAGACAGGAAAGATCGAAGAGAATCCGGCCAACAATACGCCTGTCGGCACCGGCCCTTTCAAATTCGCCGAACACAAGCCAGGCGAATATTACCGGCTTGAGAAGAATGGGGACTATTGGGGCAAGGACCAACCTTACCTCGACGAGATCATCTATCAGGTGCTGCCCGACCGCACCTCGGCGGCAAGCGCGCTCGAGGCCGAAGAGATCCAGCTCGCCGCCTTTTCCGCGGTGCCGCTGGCCGATCTCGACCGCATCTCAAAAGTGCCTGGCCTCAAGGTGATCACCAAGGGTTATGAGGCGCTGACTTATCAACTCGTCGTCGAGATCAACCATCGCCGCAAGGAACTGGCCGACCTGAAGGTGCGCCAGGCGATCGCCCATGCCATCGACAAGGATTTCGTCGTCAAGACGGTGTTCCTCGGCTATGCCGCCAGCGCCACCGGCCCGGTGCCGAAAAACGATCCGCAGTTCTATACGGCCGATGTGCCGACTTATGCCTTCGACGTAGCCAAGGCCAACGCCCTGCTCGACGAAGCCGGCTACAGCAAGGGTGATGACGGCAAGCGCTTTTCGCTGAAGCTGCTGCCGGCGCCCTATTTCAACGAGACCAAGCAGTTCGGCGACTATCTGCGCCAGGCGCTCGCCACCATCGGCATCGACGCCCAGCTGGTCAACAACGACTCGGCCGCGCATATCAAGGCCGTCTACACCGACCACGCCTTCGACCTTGCGGTCGGGCCGCCGGTGTTCCGCGGCGATCCGGCAATCTCGACCACCATCCTGGTGCAGAGCGGCATTCCAGACGGGGTGCCGTTCTCCAACCAGGGCGGCTACAAGAACGACGAACTCGACGCAGTCATCGCCAAGGCGTCCGAGACGCTCGACCCCGCCGCGCGGACGGAACTTTACAAGGAGTTTCAGAAAAAGGTCGTGGCCGACCTGCCGCTGATCAATGTCGCCGAATGGAACTTCATCAGCGTTGTCAGAGACACGGTTGCGAATGTCGCCAACAACCCGCGCTGGGCGGTGTCGAACTGGGCGGACACCTGGCTGGAGGCTTAGCAACGTTCGCTCCAGGCTTGCACATGGTGTATCCGGGTGCTCAGCTTCGGTGATGAGAGCTCTACGGCAACGCGGAAGAATTGGCCCACCTGCCAATGTCGGTGCACCATGACCCGCGCGCTTCTCCTGCTTCGCCGTCGCCTCGTCGGCAGCGTCTTCGTGCTGCTGATTGTCGTGATCGGCACTTTCCTTTTGCTGGAAGCCGCCCCCGGCGACGCGGTCGACGCCTACATCGTCTCGACCGGCGGCGACGCCGGCATGATCGAACTGCTGCGCCATCGCTGGGGCCTCGACCAGTCGGCGTTGACGCGACTGGCGACCTATCTCTGGGCGCTGCTGCATCTCGACCTCGGCCAGTCGGTGACCTTTTCGCGGCCAATCCGCGACGTCATCCTCGAGCGCCTGCCCAACACGCTGCTGTTGATGGGCAGCGCCACCGCGCTCTCCTTCGGGCTCGGCTCGGCGCTCGGCATCTATGCCGGCGCCAGGCCCGGGAGCTTTCGCGACCGCTTGCTGTCGATCGGCTCGCTGGCACTCTATGCCGTTCCCGGCTTCTGGCTCGGGCTGGTGCTGATCATCGTCTTTGCCGTCGACCTGCGCTGGTTCCCGATCGGCGGCATCGAGAGCATCGCGTCGGGCAGGACCGGCCTCGACCGCGCGGCCGATATCGCCCGCCATCTCGTGCTGCCGGTGTCGGCACTCGGCTTCATCTATCTGGCACTCTATCTGCGCATGATGCGCGCCGGCATGGCCGAGGTCTGGCGACAGGATTTTGTCCTCGCCGCCCGCGCCAAAGGGCTCTCCCGCCGCCGCATCGTGCTCGCCCACGTTGCCCGCAACGCGTTGTTGCCGCTGGTCACCATGCTCGGCCTGCAATCGGCGCAGATGCTCGGCGGCAGCGTCGTCATCGAAAGCGTCTTTTCCGTTCCCGGCCTTGGCCGGCTGGCGCAGGAAGCGGTGGCAGCGCGCGACACGCCGCTGCTGCTCGGCATCATCCTGGTCAGCGCCGTTCTGGTCATCGTTATCAATCTTCTCGTCGACATCGCCTACGCTTTCCTCGATCCGCGCGTCGGCGCCAGCGAGGCCGGTGCGTGAGCCCGCTTCGCCGCTTTCTTCGCACGCCGGAAGCGGTCGCCGGCGCGATCATTCTGGTAGCGCTGTTCGCCATGGCGCTGACAGCGCCGCTGTTCTTTCCCGGCGACCCGCAAGCCATTGCCGGGCCGGCATTGCTGCCGCCCTTTCAGGACTGGTCGCTGCCGCTCGGCACCGACCGGCTCGGCCGCGACGTGCTGGCCGCGCTTCTCCACGGCGCCCGTACCTCGCTGGCGGTTGGGCTGGCCGCGGCGGCCGCAGCCCTTGCCTTCGGCGCTGTAGTCGGCACGCTGGCCGGCTTTGCCGGCAGTCTCGTCGACGAAGTGCTGATGCGCATCACCGACGCCTTCCAGACCGTGCCGAGCTTCCTGCTGGCGCTGGCTTTCGTCAGTGTCGTCGGGCCATCGCTCGGCGTCGTCGTTGCGGCGATCGCGCTCGGCGCCTGGACGGCGCCGGCGCGCGTTGCGCGAGCCGAAGTGCTGTCGATCCGCGAGCGCGATTTTGTCGCCGGCGCCCGCGTCATCGGCATGCATCCGCTGGAGATCGCCTTTCGCGAAGTGCTGCCCAACGCATTGCCGCCGGTGCTGGCATTGTCGTCGGTGATCGTCGCCGCAGCGATTCTCACCGAAGCGGCCCTTTCGTTTCTCGGCCTCGGCGACCCCAACCGCGTGACCTGGGGCGGCATGATCGCCGAAGGTCGCGCCGTGCTGCGCACCGCGCCCTCCCTGTCGATCATTCCCGGCGTGGCGCTCGTGCTGACCGTGCTCGGCGTCTACCTCACCGGCGAAGGCGTTGTCGAAACGGCTGCGGTGAGAAGGAGCTTGTCGTGACGGCGCTGCTTTCGATCCGCGATTTGACGGTGACCTATCGCCACGACGGCAGGGAGGTGGCGGCGCTGAACCATGTCAGCCTCGATGTCACCGCCGGCGAACGCTTCGCCATCATTGGCGAGAGCGGTTCGGGCAAGAGCACTCTGGCGCTGGCCATTGCCGGGCTGCTGCCGGGATCTTCCAAGGTTGGAGGCTCGATCGAGTGGAAGTTACCGAACCTTCGATCGCCTCATGCCTTCGCGCCCCCCTCTGTCCTGCCCTCTTTGCCAAAACTTGGCATCTCCCCCACAAGGGGGGAGATCGGCAGTTCCGTCGCCGGCACCCCCCCTGCAGCCTTGGAGTTTGGCGAAAGCGGAAATGACAGCGCAATCTCCCCCCAAGTGGGGGAGATGTCCGGCAGGACAGAGGGGGGCGCGACGGATCGCCAACCTGCCAGTCTTCGCGACCACACACCCCTCGGAGGCCGCGACATCGGCTTCGTCTTCCAGGACCCGTCGGCCAGCCTCGATCCGGTAATGGCGGTTGGCGAGCAGATCGCCGAAGTCGCGCACACGCATCTCGGTCTTACTTGGTCGCAATCCTATGCCAAGGCAAAAGCCCTGCTCGAACGCGTCCGCCTGCCCGACCCGGACGCCGCCTTGCGCGCCTATCCGCACCAGCTTTCCGGCGGCCAGAAGCAGCGCGTGGCGATCGCCGCGGCGATCGCGGCCGGTCCGAAACTGCTGATCGCCGATGAGGCGACCAGCGCGCTCGACACCATCGTGCAGGCCGAGATCGTCGCGCTGATCCGGCAATTGGTGGCCGAGGACGGCATGACGCTGCTGTTCGTCAGCCACGACATCGCGCTGGCCGCCGATCTTGCCGAGCGCATCGCCGTGTTCCAGCACGGCGAGCTGGTCGAGTTCGGCGCGACGGCGCAGATCGTCGCCAGCCCGCGCCACGCCTACACAAGAGCGCTGCTCGACGCCCATCTCGGCCTCGACGCCGAACCGCTGCTGCGGCAGGCAGGAGCGTTGCGGTGAGCAGTCCATTGCTGGCTGTTTCCGGCCTGACCAAACGATATCGCCGCGGCGGCAAGACAATCGCCGCCGTCGATGACGTTTCCTTTCACATCGAGGCCGGCGAGACGCTGGCGCTGGCCGGCCCGTCCGGCAGCGGCAAGTCGACGGTCGCGCGTCTGCTGTTGCGGCTGATCGAACCGGACGCCGGCCGTATCGAGTTCGAAGGCGGCGATTTTCTGTCCCTGAACGATACTGCGTTGCGCGCACGGCGCGCGCGTTTGCAAATGGTTTTCCAGGACCCGCTCGCCGCCTTCAATCCGCGCGCCAGCGTGGCGCGCGTGCTTGACGATCCTTTGCGCATCCATAGCATCGCAGCCCGATCAGAACGCCCGCACCGCATCGCCGCTCTGCTGGAGCGCGTCGGCCTGAGCGCTGATCTCGCCGGCCGCGCCATCCACGAGATCTCGGGCGGCCAGCGCCAGCGCATCGCGATCGCGCGCGCCATCGCCACAAACCCGTCGCTGATCGTCCTCGACGAGGCGGTGTCCGCGCTCGACGTATCGGTGCGCCGGCAGATCCTGCAATTGCTGCTCGATCTGCAACGCGAGGAACGGATCGCCTACCTGTTCATTTCGCATGATCTCGGCGTCATCAGCGCCATCGCCCATCGTGTCGTCATTCTCGATGCCGGCCGCGTCGCCGAAAGCGGCAACGCCCGTGCGGTCATCGGTGCCCCGCAGTCTGCGATCGGCAAGGCGTTGGTGGCGGCAGCGCCAAAACTGAACAGGACCAGCACGCAGGGCGCGGCCGATCGTCAGTAACCCAGCGCGCAACCATCCTTGCGTGGATCGGACGCGCCGGTAAGCGTGCCCTTGTCCCAGTCGATCAGCACCAGCTGGCCGCCGCCATGCGGCTCGGTTGGGGCGGACACGTCGTGGCCTCGCTCACGCAGGCCGGCGATCGCCTCGGCCGGAACGCCACGCTCGGCCTCCACTGCGTTCTGGCGGTAAAACACTCTCGGCGCATCGAGCGCCTCCTGCGGGTCCATGCCGAAATCGATCATGTTGGTGAGCAAATGGACATGGCCGAACGGCTGGTAGCCGCCGCCCATCACGCCAAACGGCATGACTGCCCGGCCCTTGGCTGTCACCATGCCCGGCATGATGGTGTGCATCGGGCGTTTCCGCGGAGCGATGCGGTTTGGATGGTCCGCCGCCAGGCGGAAGCTGCTGCCGCGATTCTGCAGGACGACGCCGGTCCTGGGGCCGACCACGCCGCTGCCGAACGAACCAAAGGTCGAGTTGATGAAGCTGACCGCATTACGGTCGCGGTCGACCACCGAGATGTAGACGGTATCGCTCGGCTGAAGCTCAAGGCGTGGCAGATGCGTCATTGCGCGCGCCGGATCGATCTCGGCGCGAAGCTGGTCGGCATGGGATCTGGACAACAACTGCTGCACGGGGACATGGACCTGGTTCTGGTCGCCGATGAAATTGTCGCGGTCCTGATAGGCAAGCCGCCCCGCCTCGATCTCGAGGTGAAAGCGCTCGGCGCCGTACGGCTCCAGCGAGCCGAGCGAAAAGCCCGACAGCACATTCAGCATGATCAGTGCCGTCAGCCCCTGGTTGTTCGGCGGCATCTGATGGATGTCGTAGCCCCGGTAGGATGTGCCGACTGGCCTGACATAGTCGCCCTTCGTGGCCGCAAAATCCTCGAGCGCATGCAGCCCACCGAGAGCGCGCAGACGCGACACCATGGCTCGCCGGTTCGTGCGACGGAAGCGATGGCGGCGACATCGCACCCGCTGGCGACGCTGGCGGCGGTCGAGATGCTGCGGTCCGGCGGCAATGCAATGGACGCAGCCGTCTGCGCGGCGGCGGTGCAGGCGGTCGTCGAGCCGCAATCGACAGGTATCGGCGGCGACTGTTTCGTCCTCTACTGTCCCAACGGCCAAGGCGAGGTTCTGGCCTTCAACGGCTCCGGCCGCGCACCGGCAGCAGCGACGGCTGAGTGGTATCTGGACAGGGGGCATGACGAACTGCCTGAGTCCGGTCCGCACGCGGTCACCGTGCCGGGGCGCCATCGACGCCTGGTGCCGGCTGCTCGAGGATCACGGCAGAAAGGGCATCGACGCCGCGCTCGCACCCGCCATACGTTACGCCTTTCCATCCTGCAGAAAAATCCGCGCGGCATGTTCGTCGGCGGCCAGCAAGGCAGCACTTTCAGCCCAGTCGAAGGCCACACGGTCTTGGACGACGTAGCCCTGTTCGGCGCCGCTGGCCGGCGAGCTGCACCGGCAGCCGCAACTGGCCGACACCTTGCGCATCGTCTCGCGCCGTGGCCGTGCCGGCTTCTATGAAGGCGAGGTCGCCGACGACAGCCCGGGGAGTTGGAAATCACGCATGCAGTTCAATAGCCTGCGACCAACAAGATGTGAACTGGCAACAGCAGCCAAAGGGCTGCGCCACCGAAAGCAGCACGATCACCGTGGCAGCGCCCAACCTGGGAATTGCCGGCCTCAATCTGCGAATCTGAAACTGTCCGTGGTGTAGTCGGGGTAGGCGTCCAGGCTGTCGAAAAGCTTGGCCAGGTCAGGGGTGTCCGCCAATATTCCGGACAAGACCAGCGCAGTCGCCACGCCGGCACCAATTCCACCGGCGACATCGTGTTCGACGCTGTCGCCGACACAGACCACACTGCTGCGGCCCGGGTTGCCCGCCAGTGCCAGCGCGGCGTCGAAGATCGGCGTGTAGGGCTTGCCGATACGGGTGACGCTGCCGCCGAGGCTCTCGTAGAGATCCGCAAGCTGGCCGGCGCCAAAGCGCGGCCCCACTGCCGTCAGCATGATCTTGTCGGGGTTGGTGCAGAAGCATGGCACCTGCCGCATCGCTGCCGGTGCAAAAAGCCTGCGGTAGTGCTCGATGTCGTAGCGGTCGCCCTCGCTGGCGGCGATCAGAACCAGTTCGGCATCGTCGCCGTCGCTGGTCAACGCGAAAGGCAGGCCTTCAATCGCCGAGCGATCGCCCTCGCGGCTGATCAGCAGGCACTTTGTGTTTGGGCGCAGCTTTCCGGATATCGCCATTTCGTGAAAGGACCGCCACGCGATCTCGCCGGAAGAGACAAATTGATCCCAGCTTCCTGGTTCGAAGCCGAGCTTCAGCAAGCGGGTCTCGTTGGGCCGCGCCCGCCTGCCGGAATTCGAGACCAGCACGATCGTCTTGCCTGCGCGCTTCAGCGCCGACAACGCCTCCACGGCGCCCGGATAGGGGTTCGTGCCGTCGTGCAGCACGCCGAACTGATCGAGCAGGAACACCTGATAGCATTCGACCAGCGCTCCGATGCCGTCGAGATGTTCGACCGGTTTCGTGCTCACAACAGCCCCGCTGCGATTGCGCCCATCAGCGCCAGCCGCGCCGTGCCGGCGGCCGCCTCGTCCGAAAGCGCCGGCAGAAAATCGACGCCCAGCTTGCGCTGCCGGATCGCGGTCCAGGCGGGATTTGCCGCACCGCCGCCGACGCTCCTGACCGACGTCAATCGGGGGGCGCCGAGTTCGGCAAGCCGGCGATAGCCGAGCGCCTCGATCGCCGCAATGCCCTCGAACATCGCTTTCAGATAGTCGGCGTCGTCCGCCGGCCGCGGCGTCAGGCGTGGCGGCAAATCAGGATCGGCTACGGGAAAGCGTTCGCCGACCGCGGGAAGCGGATAGTAATCGAGGCCGGTCTCGGTCATGGGGTCGATCACCGCGCTCAATTCGATGATGCGCGCGAGAGAAAAATGCTGCGCCAGCACCTTGCCGCCCGAATTCGAAGCACCACCCGCCAGATAGGCATCTCCCAGCCGGTGACTGTAGATGCCGAACTGCGGCGCCGAGATCGGCCGGTCGGAAAGGATCTTGATGGTCAGCGAGGATCCCAGCGCGGTGACGCCGTCGCCAACAGCCGCAGCACCCGTCGCCAGGAACGACGCGCAGCCATCCGTCGTGCCAGCGACCGCGGCAACGTCGCGCGCCAGGCCGAACAGGTCCGCCGCACTCGCGGTGAGCTTTCCCGTGACATCGCCCGGCTTGACGACACCAGGCAGGAATCCCATGCGCATGCCGGTCGCCGCGATCCAGTCCGGCCAGCGGCGGGCCTCGAAATCGTAGCCGGTTTTCAAGGCATTGTTCTCGTCGCTGGTGTCGAAGCGGCCGGAAAACTGTGCCGCGATCCAGTCGGCCTGATGCAGCACCGCGGCGACGCCGGGCAGGCGCTGGAATGACAGCGCCTTGGCGAGACCGGACGTCGCCCCACGGGCTGCGCTCGCCGCCGGCGCCTCGCGCGCGATCACCGCCAGAATGGCGTCGTCGTCGACCTTGTCGTTATACATCAACGGCTCGGCCAGCGGCCGGCCGGCGCCGTCGACCGGCAGCAGCGTGCCCGAAGTGCCGTCGACGGCAATCGAGCGGACCGCCGCGCGATCGATGCCCGAAAGCAGTTCCGCCAGCGCCGCGCCGACCGCTGACCACCATACGGACGGGTCGCGGGCGTTCTGGCCAAATCTGTCGAGTGGAACGGCGCAACGCGCGGCAATCGAAAAGTCCGGCCGCATGGCGACGGCGCGGGCGCCTGATGTGCCGATGTCGATTCCGATCGAAAGCGGTCCGGTTGAAAGCGCCATCTCAGCTGCCGGCTGCATTGAGTTTCTGGCGATATTGCTCGGCGTCCCAATTGATCAGTTCGTCGTTCTCAGCGGCGGTCAGATAGTTCAGCTTCGCCGCGACGTCGACCCGCGCCGTCACGTCGGCAAGGCAGCGTTGCATGGCGTCGGCGCCGGCACTGGCGTCGCCGCGCATCAGCACGCCAAGCCCGGGAAACAGGATCGCCACCGGTGCCGTGCCGCACCGTTCGGTGACACGCAACACGTCCTCACCGGGTCTCGCCACGACCGAACCCTGGCCGAGAAAGATGACGTGATCGGGATAGAGGCTGCCTCCTGACGCCATGCGGCCGCTTTCAGGATCGATCGCGACGGCATGCGCTTCGGCGGCCGCCGGCAGCCTGTAACCGGTGCGTCCGATGAGCGCCGTCAATGCAACAACATTGGGCTCCGCCACCTCGCGTGGCGGCCGCGCCAGAAGTCGTGTGACGCGACGCAGCAGCGCCTCAGCGCCGGTGACGGTCTCGGCTGCGACGACCAGGCCATGGTTGGCAAGGATCAGCACATCGACCCCAGGCCGAAGGCGCTCGGCAATGCCCTGGGCAAGCGGCAGGCCCGGCCGGCGATAGGGAACATACGCCCATTCGAGGCCATCCAGGCGCTTAGCAACTTGAGCCTCGCAGTCGGCCTGCACGGCAAGCGAAATGGTATCGACGCAGTGGACATGCAGAACGACGCGCTGCGGCATCAGCGCGTGAACCGTGGTCTCGATCGAAGGACGCAGCTTGCGGGCGTTGAGCGCCTCGATGGCGAAACCCTGTGGCTGATCGGCCGCCGGGTCGCGCTGTTCGACAGCGCTAATCAGCGGCGGGATCGCCACCGGGACCATGATGTCCCCGGCGAGCGCGTCCTTCAACCAGGTGCCGGAAGCCTTGATCCAGAGCGTGTCGCCGGCTTTCAGCGACGTGTTGCCGCCCGCGGCCTGGGTCAAGTGCGGGTCGCGCCCGATGCTGGCCGAAAGCGACCGCAAAGCAGCCAGTTCCTGCGCATCCGCATTGATTGCCATCGAAACTCCTTCACAAACCGGCCGTCTAGCCACGGCTTTGGATCCCCGTAGCCGGAACAACGAGTGACGCTGGTATCGCAGAAGCGAGTAAGTTACGTCAATAGTGATCTTATCCCACCAAATCAAGCTTGCAATCTGGTCTGTGTTGAGTAAGTTGCACCAATTGCCGTGGCAAAATGGCACTTCGGGAGGGTATCCGTTGAGCGACTCCGGCCGCCAGCGTCAGATCGTCGAGCTGTTGCGGGATCGCCCCTTCGCCTCGGTGCGCGAGTTGCAGGAGCGCCTCGGCGTGTCGGCGGCGACGGTGCGGCGCGACATCGACAAGATCGACGAGGCCGGCGAAGCACGCAAGGTCTATGGCGGCATCTCGGCGCTCGATGGCGCTGCGCAGGCGGGCGTCGCCTATGCCAGGCCCTACGACGAGAACCGCGATCTCGCGGTCGAAGCCAAGCGGCAGATCGCCGCTCTCGCGGCGACCATGGTGCGCGATGGCGACGCCGTCATCGTGCATGGCGGTTCGACCTGCTTCCATCTCGGCGCCAAGCTCGCCGACCGCAACATCCGGCTCTATACCAACTCGATGCCGCTCGTGGCCTATTTGAGCGACCACGGCCATTGCAGCCTGACCGTTGCCGGCGGCGAACTGCATCGCGAGCCTGGCATCATCCATTCGCTCACCCAGACGGTGCCTTTCTACGCATCGAAGTTCTTTCTTGGCGCGCAAGGCATCGGCCCGGACGGCGTGCTGGAATCGCATCCGCTGCTGGTCCGCTCCATCGCCGAACTCAGTCTATGCGCCGACCAGATCGTGGTGCTGGCCGACAGCCGCAAACTGTCGATCCATGCGCGCAACGTCGCGCTGCCCTTGTCGCGCATCGGCACGCTGGTGACCGATGACGGCCTGTCCGATGCCGACGCGCGTATGCTGGAAGACGCCGGAGTCATGGTGCGGATCGCCTCTGCCTCAGGAGCCATCCAGTGAAGGTGGCCGTCCTCGACTTCGGCAAGACCAACTCGAAGCTGTTCGTCTTCGACCAGCACGGGCAGATTCTGGGTGAGCGCCGGACCCAGCCGAACTGGACGCGCGAATGCGACTTCAGCGTGCTCGACGAAGCAGCGCTTCACGATTGGGCGGCGCGCGCCGTCGGCGAAGCGGTCGACATCCATGGCATAGAGGGCTTGATGGTTTCGGGCCATGGCTGCACCTTTGCCTTGGTCGACGATGCGGCGCTGACGCATTCCATACTCGACTACGAGCAGGAGCCACCGGCCGAGATTGCCGCGCAGATCGATCGGCGCATTCCGGATTTTGCCGAGACCTTCTCGCCGCGCCTGCCGCTCGGCTTCAACTATGGTCGCCACATGCTGTGGCTGAAGACGGTGCAACCAAGCGTGTTCGCCGCCGCCAAATCGATCCTCGGTTATCCCCAATACTGGAGCTGGCGCTTTGGTGGCCGGGCGGTCTCGGAGGTGTCCTATCTCGGCTGCCACTCGCATCTTTGGGCGCCGCGCAAACGCGATTTCTCCTCGCTGGTCGACGCCGAAGGTTGGCGCCGCCAAATGCCCGCCTTCGAGCCTGCCGGCGCGGTCATCGGCGAGCAGAGCTTTGGCGGGGCGACACGGCCGATCGCCATTCACAACGGTGTCCATGACAGCAATGCGGCGCTCCATGCCTATCGTCGGCAGGAGCTTGGTCCGGTCACCGTCGTCTCGACCGGCACCTGGGTTGTGGTGCTCAATCCGGACTGTCCGCTCGACTCGCTCGATCGCGACCGTGACATGCTGGTCAATGTCGATGTCGATGGCGGCCCGGTGCCGACCATCCGCTTCATGGGCGGCCGTGAATTCGCAACGATCAGCGCCGGTTGGCAGGGCGCGATCGCCCCCTCAGCCGTGCAGCAAGTGATCGGCGCCGGCATCATGGCGCTGCCGAGCTTCGCGCCGGGCGGGCCGATGCCTGGCCATCGCGGCGAACTGGTCGGGCGCACCCCCAACGCGGAGGAGCGCGCGGCCGTGGCACTGCTCTATGTCGCGCTGATGGTCGATCTGTGTCTCGACCTGATCCATTCGAACGACACCGTGATCGTCGATGGCGGGCTGAACAGTGGCGGCCTGCTTGCCAGCCTGCTGGCGCAGCTGCGTCCCGGCCAGGCCTTCATGCAGGGCGCCACGCTGGAGGGCAGCGCCACCGGAGCGGCGGCGCTGGCCTTCGAGAATGTTGGACGCGAATTTGCCGCCGAGGCGCCGGAGCCTGTTCGTGCTTCAAGCTTCACCGGGCTTGCCTTCCACCGCGATAGCTGGCGCGGCCTCGCCGCCGACCGAGGCGTCGCTGATGCCGCAGCGGGAGGCGCGCGATGACCGCCGCTGCCCGGATCGAAACAATGCGCCAGCCGGTGCTGGAGATGCGCCACATCTCCAAGACGTTCGGCCCAATTCGCGCCTTGCAGGACGTATCGCTGACCGTCCATGCCGGTGAACTGCACGCGCTGATGGGCGAAAACGGCGCCGGCAAGTCGACGCTGATGAAGGTGCTGTCCGGCGCCTATCGACCTGATCCCGGCGGCGAGATTCTGATCGACGGCACACCGGTCGCCACCGGCGACCCGATCAAGGCCCGCGCCAACGGCATTGCCGTCATTTACCAGGAGCTGTCGCTGGCGCCCAACCTGACGGTCGCGCAGAACATCTTCCTCGGCAGCGAGCCGAGACGGTTCGGCATCGTCGACCGCGACCAGTGCAATCGGCGCGCCAAGGAGATCATCGCACGGCTCGGCGTTTCCTTCTCGGCGCGCGCCTCGGTCTCCAGCCTGTCGCTTGGCGAACGCCAGATGGTCGAAATCGCCCGCGCGCTGTCGACCAGCGCGCGCATCATCGTCATGGACGAGCCAACCACCTCGCTGACCTCGCGCGAGACCGACAGCCTGTTCGAGGTGATTTCGACGCTGAAGGCGCAGGACATCGCCATCATCTACATCAGCCACCGCATGGAAGAGGTCTACCAGCTTGCCGACCGCGTCAGCGTGCTGCGCGACAGCGGCTATGTCGGCACGCTCGAACGCGCCGATCTGAACGCCTCGCGCCTCGTCTCGATGATGGTTGGCCGTGACCTGTCCGCCTTCTACAAGAAGGATCACCGCCCGCCGGACAGCAAGCGCGCCATCGCACTGTCGGCGCGCGACATGTCGGACGGCAATCTCCTGAAAAGCTGCTCCTTCGACCTGCACAAGGGCGAAGTGCTGGCGCTGGCGGGTCTGGTCGGCTCGGGCCGCACCGAGCTCGCGCGGCTGATCTTCGGCGCCGACAGGCGCACATCAGGCACGCTGGAACTCGACGGCAAGCCGATAGCCATCGGGTCGCCGCGCGAGGCTCTGGACGCCGGCATTGCCTATCTTACCGAAGACCGCAAGGAACTCGGCCTGTTCCTCGACATGTCGATTTCCGACAATATCAGCATGGGCGTGCTCGCCAAGGACGCGCAGGCCGGCGGCTTGCGCGACTTCGCCACGGCCGAAAGGCGCGCCGCCAAGGCCGTTTCCGAGCTCTCCATCCGCACCAGGTCAGTGCAGGCCAATGCCGGCTCGCTGTCGGGCGGCAACCAGCAGAAGGTGTTGCTCGCCCGCCTGCTCGAAACCGAGCCGCGGGTCCTCATCCTCGATGAACCGACGCGCGGCGTCGATGTCGGGGCGAAGTCGGAAATCTACCGGCTGATCGACGATCTTGCCAAAAAAGGCATCGCCATCCTGATGATCTCCAGCGAACTGCCGGAGGTGATCGGCGTCGCCGACCGCGTGCTGGTGATGCGCGACGGCACTGTCGCTGGCGAGGTGACGGCATCCGAAGGCCAGCCGCTCAGTCAGGAAGCAATCATGGAACTCGCAACGGGAGCGGCCCAGGGATGACCGACAAGAGCGGCCTAGGGATGACCGACAAGGCAACCGAGATCAGCGCGGGTGACCAGGCGGTCGGCAGGAGCCGGCGGCTGCGCACCGCCTTCGCCGCGCTTGGCATGCTGCCGGTCCTGATCCTGTTGGCGGCCGGCTTCCAGATCATGAACCCGCGCTTCCTCACCGAGACCAACCTGTTGATCGTCACCCAGCAGTCGTCGATCAACATCGTGCTCGCGGCCGGCATGACCTTCGTTATCCTGACCGGCGGCATCGACCTGTCCGTCGGCTCCATTCTTGCCGCCTCGGCGATGGTGGCGGTGATGGTGTCGCTGGTGCCGGAGTGGGGCATGCTCGGCGTGCCCGCGGCCATTCTGGTCGGCCTCGGCTTCGGCGTCATCAACGGGCTACTCGTCGCCTACATCAAGCTGCCGCCCTTCATCGTCACGCTGGGTTCGCTGACCGCCGTGCGCGGCGTCGCCCGCCTGCTCGGCCAGGACACCACGGTGTTCAACTCGGACCTGCCGTTCGACTTCATCGGCAACGGGTCGCTGTTCGGCATCCCCTGGCTGGTCATCATCGCTCTGTCGGTCGTGGTGCTGTCCTGGCTGGTGCTCAAGCGCACCGTGCTCGGCACCTGGATCTATGCCGTCGGCGGCAATGCCGAGGCCGCCCGCCTCACCGGCATCAAGGTGCCGCTGGTGCTGCTCTTCGTCTATGGCGTTTCAGGCCTTCTCGCCGGCCTTGGCGGCGCCATGTCGGCGGCCCGGCTCTACGCTGCCAATGGGCTGCAGCTTGGGCAGTCCTACGAACTCGACGCCATCGCCGCGGTCATTCTCGGCGGCACCAGCTTCGTCGGCGGCGTCGGCTCGATCTGGGGCACGCTGATCGGTGGCCTGATCATAGCGGTGCTCTCCAACGGGCTCATCCTGGCCGGTGTCTCGGACATCTGGCAGTACATCATCAAGGGATTGGTCATCATCGTGGCGGTCGCCCTCGACCGCTACAGGCTCCAGGCAGGAGCAAGAACATGATTGACCTTAGTCGCCGGCGTCAACGACCCGGTTTCATTTAACGCACCGTGAGAGGCGCGGGGCATCAGGAGGAAAAGAATGAAGACCATCGCTAAACTGCTCTGCGGCGTTGCCCTCGCGGGCGTCGCCGTCGCACCGGCTTCGGCCAAGGACCTAAACAAGGTCGGCATCTCGGTCGGCCTGCTCGGCAACCCGTTCTTCGTCGCCACCATCAAGGGCATCGAGGACGCCGCCAGGAAGATCAACCCGAACGTCGAGGTGACGTCGGTGTCGGCCGACTACGACCTCAACAAGCAGGTCTCGCAGGTCGACTCGTTCATCGCCGCCGGCGTCGACGTGATCATGCTCAACGCCGTCGACGCCAAGGCGATCGCGCCGGCGGTGAAGAAGGCGCAAGCGGCGGGCATCGTTGTTGCCGCGTTCGACGTCTCGGCGCCCGGCGCCGACGTCACCGTGATGACCAACAACGTCAAGGCCGGCGAAGCCGCCTGCCAGTACCTGGTCGACCAAACCGGTGGCAAAGGTGACTATGTCATCCTGAACGGCCCTGCATCGTCATCGATCCTCGAGCGGGTGAAGGGTTGCAAGGACGTGCTGGCAAAACACCCGGACATCAAGATACTCTCCGACGACCAGAATGCCGAAGGCTCGCGCGACGGCGGCCTGAAGGTGTTCCAGTCGCTGCTGACCCGCTTCGACAAGATCGACGCGGTGTTCGCCATCAACGACCCGACGGCGATCGGCGCCCAGCTTGCAGCCAAGCAGCTCAACCGCTCGGAGTTCATCTTCACCGCAGTCGACGGCGCGCCCGACATCGAGAAGGAACTCGCTTCCGACACGTCGATGATCAAGGCCTCGGCCTCGCAGGATCCTTACGTCATGGCCGGCCAATCGCTGCAGATGGCAGCTGAAGTGCTCGCCGGCAAAAAGCCGGCCGAGGCGACCGTGCTGCTCGACCCGCAGCTGATCACGGCAGAGAACCTGAAGGACTACAAGGGCTGGACCGCGGCCCGCTAGCTAAAGCCTCCCAAGGCTGGTGCGGCCGGGTGACCGACCGCACCAATTTTTGTTTGAGCATCGGATTTTTCCCAAAACCGGTTCCCACTTTTGGTTCCGAGGCTCTCGAGCAGCAGGAGACGATCATGTCGCGCATTGGAATCCACTCTTTCGTCTGGTCGGCGAGCTCGGTGCAAGACGACCTCGAACGGACGCTGGCCAACACCAGGGAGGCCGGCTTCGACCTGATCGAATTCTCCTATCTTGACCCCGCCAATGTCGATGTTGGCGGGCTGGCCAAGCGCATCGCCGACCTCGATCTCGGCGTGGCGATCAGCATCGGGCTGCCGCCCGACGGCGACATTTCAAGCGCCGACAAGGCGATTGCCGCGCACGGCGTCGAAGTCCTCAATGACACGATCGCGCTCACTCGGGATCTCGGCGGCCGGAAGGTCGCCGGCATCCTCAGCACCAGCCATGGATTGCAGACTGAGGCGCCGACGCGCGATCAATGGAACCGCAGTGCCGCCACGCTTGCCAAGGTCGCGGAGACCGCCAAGGCCGCCGGCGTCACGCTCAACCTCGAAATCGTCAACCGCTTCGAGAGCAATCTGCTCAACACCGCCGCGCAAGGGCTGGCCTTCGTCGAGGACACCGGTTCCGACAACATTTTTCTGCATCTCGACACGTTCCATATGAACATCGAGGAGGCCGATATCGGCTTGGCCATCCGCCACGCCGCCAAAAAGATCGGCTATGTCCATATCGGCGAGAGCCATCGCGGCTTCCTCGGCACCGGCAACATCGACTTTGCCGCGATCTTCGATGCGCTGACCGCAATCGGCTATGGCGACGACCTCAGCTTCGAATCCTTCTCGTCGGAGATCGTCGACGAGAACCTGTCGAAGAAAACCGCCATCTGGCGCAATCTGTGGACCGACAATATGGAGCTGGCCCGGCATGCGCGCCGCTTCATCGCCATCGGGCTGGAGACGGCGCGGCGCAAGGCCGAGCTTGTTGCGTCAAGCCATCAGCCTTAGGGCCGGTTGCGATCCTCAGGCCAGCTCAAAACGTTCGACGGCGCGCATGATGCCACGCAGCTCGGCCAGGCCTTTCAGGCGGCCGATCAAAGAGTAGCCGGGGTTGATCCTGGTCTTGCCGATATCGTTGGCGAGCAGATGGCCATGGTCGGGTCGCATGGGAATCCGCCAATCGGCGCGACCTTCCCTACGGCGGCGCGTCTCTTCCTGCATCAAAGCGAGGATGACATGCGCCATGTCGGTGCCGCCCTCCAGATGTTCGGCTTCATAGAAGGAGCCGTCATCCTCGATGGTTACATTGCGCAGATGGACGAAATGGATCCGGTCGGCGAACTCCTTGACCATGCCGACAATGTCGTTGTCTGCGCGCGTACCGTAGGAGCCGGTGCAGAATGTCAGGCCGTTGGCCGGGCTGTCGACAGCGTTGAGAATGAAACGCGCGTCCTCGGTGGTCGAAACGATCCGTGGCAGGCCATAGAGCGAGAATGGCGGGTCGTCGGGATGGATGCACATGCGCACCCCCTCCTGCTCGGCCACCGGAATGATCTCGCGCAGAAACCAGGCAAGATTGTCGCGCAGCTCCTTCGGCCCGATCGAGTCATATTCCGCCAATGCCTCGCGAAAACCATCACGGTCGTAGCTGCGCTCGGTTGCCGGCAGGCCGGCAATGAGATTGCGCTCGATCCTGTCGATCTGCTCTTCGCTCAATTCCTTCAGTCGCGATTCCGCTTCCGCGGTACGCGCCGCGCTGTAGCCGAATTCGGCATTCCTGCGCTTCAGGACGAACAGGTCGTAGGCGGCAAAATCGATCGCATCGAACCGCAGTGCGTAGCCCGTCGTTGGAAGCCGATAGGCAAGGTCGGTGCGGGTCCAGTCGACCACCGGCATGAAGTTATAGCAGATCGTCGCAATGCCAGCCTTGGCGAGCGCACGGATCGTGTCCTTGTACCAGCCGACATAGCGAAGCCGTTCCGCCGAGCCGATCTTGATCGAATTGTGGACGGGAATGCTCTCTACAACCGACCAGGTCAGCCCTTCGGCCTCGATGATCCGCTTGCGCTCCAAAATGTCCGTCAAAGGCCAGGCGCGACCGTCATAGATATTATGCAGGGCGGATACAACGCCCGTGGCGCCGGCCTGCTTGACATGATCGAGCGTCACCGGGTCGTCAGGGCCATACCAGCGCCAGCATTGTTCCATCGAGGCTTTTCCTTTGCGATAAAACGGAACCGTATTGTTGGGCCACAATGGAAGTCAAATTAAAGGAGTTTGCGCAATGAAGGATTTCGACGGCAAGATCGCTCTGGTGACGGGGACGACCGGGATCGGCCTGGCAACCGCCAGGCGTCTTGCGGCGGGCGGGGCGGCGATCATCGCCTGCGGCATCGACCGCGCGGCCAACACGGCGATGAGAGCGGAACTGGGCAACTCCGGCGCCGAGGCGCTGGTCGTGGCCGTCGACGTCTCCGTGCCGGATCAGGTTCGCGACGCGGTCGCAGCCGGTGTCGAGCGGTTCGGCGGCCTCGATATCATCGTCAATTCCGCGGCGGTCCATCCGTATGGCACCGCAGTTAGCACCGATTTCGACATCTGGAACCGGGCGATGTCCGTCAATGTCGGCTCGATCTACCTGACCGCGCATTTCGGTATTCCGGAAATGATCAGGCGAGGCGGCGGCGCCATCGTCAACGTGGCTTCGGTGCAAGGTTTCGCCTGCCAGCAGAACGTCGCCGCCTATGCCACGACCAAGGGCGCCATCCACACATTGACGCGCGCTCTGGCGCTCGACCATGCGCGCTCCGGCATTCGCGTCAATTCCGTCAGCCCGGGCTCGATCCGCACCCCGATCCTGGAAAAGGCGGCGCGCGGCGAAAACGGCACCGACGCCGATGTCGAGGCCGCCTACAAGCGCTTCGGCGAAGCGCACCCCATCGGGCGCATCGGCGAGCCGGAGGAAGTGGCGGAACTCATCGCCTTTCTGTGCTCGTCGAAAGCCGGGTTCTGCACCGGCGCGGACTACAGGATCGATGGCGGCCTGACTGCCGGCATCGGCGTGAAGTAGAACGGAAAGATCGGTCTCGGCTTTACCGGGAAACGTTGTCATCGGACGATTTTCGGTCAGCCGCCACACGTGGCACCGACGGCGAACCAATAGCGCATAACATGCGCGAGCGCGAATACTGCACTTGCAGCCGGTTCAACCGTCTGATTCCCTTGGTTACGCTGGGCTGTCCTGATTCGCGCACTGTCCAAAGTCTTTGCAGTGCGCCGGGAACAAGCCTTCCACCGACCGCTGCGCTTGCGCATTCAAGGGGAGAGACGGCAAATGAACACTGCAACGAGGCCGGCAATCTCGGAGATGAGGCCCAAAATATCCGTCATCGGGGTTGGCGGCGGTGGCGGCAACGCCATTAACAACATGATCGCCGAAGGCCTGCAGGGCACCGAGTTTATCGTTGCCAACACCGATGCCCAGGCGCTTACCATGTCGAAGGCAACGCGGCTGATCCAATTGGGAGCGCACGTCACGGAAGGCCTTGGTGCAGGATCCCTGCCCGAGGTCGGCCATGCCGCGGCCGTGGAATCGATCGACGAAATCATGGACCATCTTGCGGGAACGCATATGTGTTTCGTGACCGCAGGCATGGGAGGCGGAACTGGAACCGGTGCAGCACCGGTCATAGCGCAGGCCGCGCGCAACGCAGGAATACTGACCGTGGCCGTCGTCACCAAGCCGTTCGTCTTCGAAGGAAACCGCCGAATGCATGCCGCCAATGAGGGCATCGAGCGGCTGCGCGAAAGCGCCGATACCGTCATCGTCATACCGAACCAGAACCTCTTCAGGATCGCCGATGCCAAGACGACCTTCGCGGACGCTTTCGCCATGGCGGACCGCGTTCTCTACGCCGGCGTCGGCTGCATCACTGATCTCATCGTCAAGGAAGGCCTGATCAATCTCGACTTTGCCGATGTGAAGTCGGTGATGCGCGATATGGGTCGCGCGATGATGGGCACCGGCGAAGCCACCGGGGAGGACCGCGCCAGGAAGGCAGCCGAAGCGGCGATCGCAAACCCGCTTCTCGACGAAGCGTCGATGATGGGCGCCAAGGGCGTCCTTGTCTCGATATCGGGAGGCACTGACATGACGCTGTTCGAGGTCGACGAAGCCGCCACCCGCATCCGCGAGGAGGTCGACGCCGATGCCGACATCATCGTCGGCGCCATTTTCGACAATGCGCTCGCAGGAAAATTCAGGGTGTCGGTCGTTGCCACGGGATTGCGGCGGGGGCTCGAGATTCCGCTGACGGTGGGGTTGGAAAACCGTGTCAACTGAACCAGGCGCCATGGCAGCGCCGGCGGTAGCAATTCGACTTGAAAATCCGCCGCTCCGGAAACCGCCGCCAAACGGTGGTCGGGCGGAACGCCCAACCGCAATTATTGCGGGATAAGCCTGCGGAGCAAGTTATCGGTTTTGCCTGCGCGACTCTTGCTGTCGAATTGGAACGCCGGCCAGCGCTCATGGCGCCGGCCGCGTGAACAGGGTGCGGAACAGCTCCTCAGCCCGTCGCAGGCCCTCATCTGTCAGAACCACCGATTTCGCCTTGTTTGCTGGATTGGCGATCAGCCCCTTCTGGTGCAAGCGATCCAGAGCATCCCAATCCATTCCCTTCCAGGCGCGCCTCTCTTCGTGCAGCGTTAGCCAAAGCAGGCCCAGAACGGCATTGTCGATTTTTTCGGTGTCCATCTCCATGCCAAGCAGTTTAATACGGGAAGACGGCGCCTGCCGAGACCCACACCATCGGGTAACTTGATGAGGATCAAACTGGCCGCGCCAGGTTCCAAACGCAAAACGGCCCGCGCGAGGCGGGCCGTTTTGTGGATTTGGTTGCGGGGACAGGATTTGAACCTGTGACCTTCAGGTTATGAGCCTGACGAGCTACCGGGCTGCTCCACCCCGCGTCAACTAGACGGCGAATGCCGGCCGGGCAGCCCGGACTTTTTGTTTTTTGTTTTGTCCGTCCTCGAGGCCTTCGGCCTTTGCGGGCGGACGGGGCGCTGCTCCACCCCGCGTCAACT
>NZ_FTPD01000026.1 GCF_900156895.1 Mesorhizobium prunaredense | reverse complement strand
CTCGGTGATGTTGTGGCGATAAGTCTGTGGTGGCGCGGGGGCAATCGCGTCATACAAGTAAAAATCGAACAGGAAAACACGATCCCTCCGGGCGGCATCATCGAGTCCGAAATAGACGCCTAAAATGACACCGGGCTGAACCTGCGCATGAACTTTCTCGATCACCAAGTAGAATTCCCAAGCCGGACCGAGCGCCTGGAGCGTGACGAGCGGATCTAAAGGGACAAGCGGAATGTCCGCCCCGTCAACGTCGATCTCGATCGCATCGGGATTGTGGAGCGCACCCCCGGCCGAGGCAAGAATCAGCGGCTGGGCGGTTGGTTGGCAGTCCCTCCAATCTCGTGCACCCGAAAATTGTTGTTGCGTAACTTCGGAGGAATGCCGCGAGGCGGCAGTACCCGCGTATGGGAATGCTACCAGCGTCGAGACCAGGACGAATACCGTCCGGTAAGCCCTCCAGCGCATCATTGTTCGACTATGCTAATCGTCCCGGTTATGGGGCGGGGTTCACCGCCGCTGGCCACGAGATTGACCTTGGGATCAGTCACCAACAGATCGCGACGCGCCAGATCCTTGGCGATCGCCGTGATATTCAGGCGCACGTCCCGCCTGTCAGTGCCTCCGTGACCATGCCCCGCGTTGTCGAAGAAATTGAAGCTGCCGACGTACTCGGACTTGGGTCGCTCCGCGTCGGCCGTCTCCAGATAAACATCATAAAGCACGTCCGACGCCGCGTCCGATCGAAGATCCTCCAGGACCAGGATGAGCTCGTCAGCGTTCACTACAGCCTCTTGCAGGTCGGGCGGGGCCGCGGCCGCTGCGCCCGGCGGCACTGCGGCCGCCGTGACAGTCAAATCTGCGCTGAGCCCGCTGATCTCCGCCGCGGCTAGCACGCGCGGTTCGAGCCGGCCGCCCTGTGCAGCGGCTGCCGCGCCTGGCTCGGTTCGGCCCACCGCTACGACGGATCCCAACTGCGGACCCGCCTCGAGCTCATCATAGCGGTATCCAAGCGCCTCGATGTCAAGGAAATCCCGGACGGCCGCTTCGACGCGCTCGCCCCGCCTGTCGGCGAAGACGAACTTGCGGTCCAGCCAAACGCGGTCTGTCGGGTTCGCGCCTTCGTTCGCGACCCAACTCGCCCAAAGACGATCAACGCTGCAATGGTGCAGCGGGAAAATCGGGTCGTTCGCCGCCCAGGCGACGCTGCCCATGTTGATCACGTCCCCCACGCGCCCGTGGACGATGTTGTGCGGGTTGCCCTGCACCGTCCTCGTGAATCCGCCTGCTTCTCCGCGCCGCCCGAACGACCGCTCCCGCAAGGCGAATGCATTCACACTATCGCTGTTCGGTGGAATGATCGGGTTGCCCGCATTGATGCCGGAATTGCGGTTTGCGCGCCAAAGCGAGTTGCCGCTGCTCCTGAACTCGGCGGGTATCGCCCGTGCGGAAGTTGTCTTAGCAAGATAGTTCCAGTAGGGGAGAGCGAAGCTTTCGTCGCTAAGAACTCCGCGGATGATATCCTCGAAAAAGAAAAGTTGCATGCGATGCCACGGCAGGAACATCTCCGAGTCGCCGCCGAAATGTGGTTGACAGGTGTCCCAAACATCCGCCGCTAAGCTGCTGTGTGTGGTGGTTTGCCCGCCATAGATTCTCTCAATTTCGGCTGACTTGTCGGTGTCTCCCCTCACTCCATGGATATACCACTGGAAAATCCAGGACCGAGGATCGCCTTCGGGCGTACTGGCCATCGTCTCGACCGCGGCCTGATATTTGACCAGTGTCGCCTGGCCGTCGCTAGTGAGAGCACTGAATCGGGTCCTTGCTGACTGTGCGGCGGCGAACGTGCGGAACCAAATCGGGAACGGGATGGCACCGAGACCGATCCCGACAACGCCGGAGCCCAGAACGAAGCGACGGGACAAGTGCTGCATGTTGGCCCCCAGCAGTAGGTAAGGCGTTCTCGCTAAATGGGGCGAGATGCTTTTTGAAGTATAGCTTTAAGCCGCAAAAACACAACGAAGAGGTAGAGGATCACTGTGAACAGCATCCGGCCATTTCCATTGCGGGAAGGCATGGAGCCAAAAAGCTGCTATCCTCAGTTGACAGCTCAGATCCCGATCAATCGTCGCATTCACGGCCATCCCGTGCTGGCCCATGGTGCTACGTTCGATGATCCGGTACCCACCGGGTATTGACCTAATCTCTCTTTTTCAGCAATGCCCTACACCCGATCGTGCCGGAACGAACGCTCGATCGACTCCGTGTTGGCCGCGCCGGCCTGCTGTCACCAACGGCCCGGTTCAGCCATTGCTCGCGATTTTGGGATTTCTATGATCCTCATCGGGGGTCATTTGGGGGGGGTGGTAGGCATGTACCCGGAGCCGGCACTCCGGCATATTGTACAACTTTTCGATCCAGAATATCGACCCCTTCTTGCCGGTAAAGCGCATTCCAAAACCTCTCACTAGGTATAGCAATAAGGCGATCAATCTCTGTAGGATCAAGCGGGCCATCATCCGGCTCGATATCCATATTGCCAATTTGGATCTGGTGCTGCCCTCCATATCGGAACGACCTTTCAATTTGAATGGTCTGGGGATAAAAACCAATCGTTTTCAGGGCATTGAGAACCTCTTGCACCCTTACAGGAGGGACAGCTGATCGATTGATAAAAAGGGCATTTGAAAGTTTGCACGAGCGATCAGATGAGGAATCCAGAGTCTCGATCTTGAAAATTCTCTTGTCCAACAGCAGCCCCAATTGGATACCCTCGCGGCCACCAAAATTAGGCTTTGCGAACACAGTAACTTGAATTCGGTGCCTTACCTCCTGCGGTTCCTCTTCCCGATAATCTTCCTGAATCTCGGGCAGGTAACGTTCAAGCTCGTTCTTCATAGTCCAGATCGGGGTCATACGGGCGTGGCCGGCCTCGAACCGGAGCCCGCCGCGATGAACTCCGACGACCGAGCCGCCGGCATCAAGGTAGGGGCCGCCGCTCATTCCCCCTGTCGTCAGCATAGCGGTGATAACGGTCTTGTTCGCTGAGTCCCATCGCGTGACTTGGGCCGATCGGTTCGCATCCAACCGACCACCCTCGGGATAGCCGGCGATGAAGAGCCAATCGCGATTTTTTGGCTCACGCCGCGAGAGCCGCAGCGTGGGGAATTTGCCGTCCCCAGGTTCGAGTAAGATCAGCGATATATCGTTGCCGAGATGGCGAACGCAATTTCCCAGCAGCTCCAAGCCGCCACGGTTAACCCGGAAAAGGCGCGTTTGTTTGTTGAGCGGAAGGCACTCGGCGGGAGGAGAAGCATCGGGGTCGTGGTCCGGCAACACGGTATGAGTTGACGTGATCACGTAATAGTCGTCGCTCCTGCCCTCCACGATGAAGCCGGTGCCAACGCTCGGCTTGTCCTTGCTCGGCACCGGTACCTCGACGCGGACAACGGCCTTCTGCCGTTCCTCCGTCCACGGGTTCTCCTGCGCGGCGGCCGCCATGCTCCAAGTCGCAGCCAGCGCGAGACACAGCCCGACGATGCCTCCATGGCATCGTACAGAAAACCCGGCGGCCCAAGGCAAACCGACACACTCCTCTTACTGAAAACGGTAGAACTTGTTCAGGATTGCGACATCTTGCACACTTAGCTTGATAGGTTTCCGATACATATTGGCACAGTAGTTCATATGCGATTCCGGGTCGTAGTCGCCGACCGAGAGCGGCTCCCAACCAGGAAAGTCGCGCGAATGATCGAAACGGTTCTTGCATTTATCAGGCGCGTCAGGACGTAGTTGCTCGTGCAGGAACCCTAAAGCGTGCAGGAACTCGTGCACAGCGATGGCTCGGATGCAGTGCTCGTTGTCGCCACCGCAGTTGTCGTTAAGCACATCGTTGAAGGCCGCCGCGAACGTGAAGTTCAGAACCATGGGCGTGGGCACTGCGATGGGTTTTTCGAAGGCGTCCCGCTGCACCGTGCCGTCGGTGTTTCGCGCAAACTGCCTGCCGACATAGCTGTACGGGTGCTCGTCGGAAACGGTTATGTGGATAATGTGGATAGTGGCGTCTGCAGGCGCACAGTTATCCCAGCGCAAAAACCGCACGTCTGATTGACCCTCGATAAATGTCTTGACGGACTCCTGCACCCAGAGCTTCGCCTCTGGAAACTCGGCTGCGCTGGGCTCCCAACAAACCGGAACGCGTACGGAATCCCAAAGCCCTGCGCGATCGATGAAAGCTTCCAGTTCCGTGCTGTCCTGAGCTTGAGCCCACCAAGAGCGCAGGAAGACCCCGGAAACGGCAGTCAAGATGCCGAGCAACATCACGCCGGCCATGCTTCGCGGACCAATGCAGATCCTGCCCATTACGATCCCTGTCGCCATTCGTCCACAAAGCAATCATACATTCTTCTCGACGATTTTCTACGCGGGTTTGGTGCGTAAAGCTGTGGCGTTCCTATACCATCGGTTTGGAGCGGACCGAAAGCCCGTTCATGTCACAGATGGAACAGTTCACTGTACGGGTAACTTAAAAAAGCCGCCGTACAGTCCCCTGCCTAACCACCCAATATAGGCTTCGCCAAGCATAAAGGCAGATCTGGTGGCAAGAGTTGTGAGAACATCGACGCCCTTTGGCAGGTGCCAACGGACTGAAGGCCACTCGCTACGTTCCTCACCGCTGTTCATTTACGATGACTTCTACACGATCATAGCATTTGCAAAGAACTTCAGCGTTCAAAAGAGCCTTTAATAACAACGCCGGCGACGGTTGGTGTTCCCGGCGCGCTCCCTGGTTTAGGCACTACCGCGTTGCAGATTGCTTTCGCAATTCCAGCTGCGATAGTAAGCTGTGGCTGTCCAGTGGCGATTAATGCCAGAATTGTTTCCGCGGTCGGAACGAATGCGCAGAGACTTCTCGCCTGTGCGGTAGCATCGCTAACGATGGAAGATGTCCTGTTACCCCCGGCCGGCGGCGTGGCCGTCGTGCAGCCCGTAACAATTAGAGTGATGCCAATCAATCCGATTTGCAGTCGTTTCGTCATTGGTGTCCCCTTTTTATAACAGAAAGCATTATTCTAGTCTTGTATTGTTGCCAGGCAATCAGCTAATTTAACTTCAGTCTCCTAGTCAATTTCGATATCGACACTACGAAAGTGTCGGTCCCTTTCCGGTGTGCTCTCGTCACTGCACTCATCACTCCCGTCATCACTAAGGACTTGAATTACACTTGTGCCGGGAATCACGAACAACGCTTCGGGTCTCATTCCTGCAAGGGACGAACTGTCAAGCTTCGCAAGTGGCACTGTCGAACTCGGAGACCATCGATAAAGAGCGAACTCTTGGGAATCGGCGGCAGGGCCTGCGGCTATGAGGTACGTCTGCGGAGAGCCGGGGATCAGTTCAATACTACGAATGCCGAGACCTCTTAACTGGAGGGTCCATACAGTTCCGAACTTAGCCGCTGTTTCGCCCGAATTGACGACCTCGGAGGGATTACTGAACTCGACTACAATAGCGTCGCCGTTTTTTTGTGGGCTGCGGAAACCCACGAGTAAGGCGCCGTTCTCGGCAGCCGCCAAGCCTTCAATATTAACCTCTGACCTCTGAACGTCGGCCGCAATGGCAAGTGCATTTCTTAGATCGCCCCTCGACACGCCGGCGCCGGCCAAAGTCGGCCCAGCGCTCCCAGCCGTTATATCCGTAGCAATGAAGCGCTTTCGTTTCGGCTTATCTTCTCCAGCCTTGTTGAAGGAGTGGGAACTGATCCAGTAAAGACGGCCTTCAACGGCCGCGGCACCTTCGAGGTCAGATTTATCTGCTCCGATAAAATCCTCAAAATTAACTTTGCCGACCGGGTCAGGAACGCCCCGTTTATAGATCCTGACCGTGTTGCTCTCGTCACTTGCGACTGCAAAATGCGTTGCATCTAGCGCCGCTGCGCCAGAGGCCTCACACAATCCAGAGTATTGAAAAGGAGCCGCAAGGGAGTAGGCGGGGATTGTTGCCGCTACAAGAACGCCAGCGAAGGCTCCGCCTAACCTACCGACCATTGGATGGTACTCACTTCGGCACGCATCTTCGCTTAAATGGCTCGATCGCGCAAGATCAAGTTCGCTAATCTTTACTTTTGTAGAACAAGGCTGCGCTTTTAGCCCGGGGTATCCAACGTCGGGTCTGCTTAAGTAATGCGCAGGGCACGTTTCCAAAACTTTTCTCCAACTTATCCAGGAGGCAAGTTTCGCATCTGTCAAGCTGGGCTTCTTAGCTCCGCCTTGTTGTGCCTGAACGCTGCAAGCACGGCACTTAGCTCGCAGATGCTCGCTATAACGCGCAGCACGATTTAACACTTTTCCTGCCCAATGGCCTTTGTACTCGATGCTCGCCTGGTACGAGATCCGCCCACCCGCAGGCAAAGCGGGGACAAGGGGCAGTGCATCAGTTAAACTGATGCACTGCCGAACTAGGATATAAGTTGACAGTCATCGAATATTCCTGAAAAGTACTAGTTCGGCCAAATGCCCGCATGGTTCCTGTTTCTGGGCGTGTGTCATGAAGATTAACGTCTTCCGTATATTCGGCTGGCGCGTTATTTGGCTGCCGATTGTTGGCACGCGCGCTTACCGCTTGGGCACAAAGCTCCACTGCCAAGAGATCCGCCGCCCCAGGAATTTTGCGATACGGCGAGCCACGGAATTTCTGATGGGCGTTGCGGCGGTGGTACTCACCACGCAAGCTGTCGCGCAACCAGCCGTCGAGAGCTTGGAGCCGCATACAGGACCGTCGTCGACGCTGGTCGAGGTCCACGGATTGGGGCTAGAAGGCGCGACGATAATGTGGGACGCCAATCGAGAGGGTCCAGTTGAGATGGCCATGCCAATCGCTGGGGCGACTTTTTTCTCCGTTCCACACGACGCGACGCTTGGATCCCATACTTTGCATCTCGTCCACGCTTCCGGTCAGAGTGTGGGTCTTACGTTCAACGTCACCGATGAGTATGTCGATACTCGACCGCGTGTTGATGATGTCGCGCTCGTAGACGCTGTCTTCGACGGCGCAACTGTTAGAGCAACGCTTTATGTTCAGGGCGCGAATATTGACGTCGGTGCCACGGTCCTCATCAATGATATAGCGGTCGCGTCACAGGCGCACAAAGCGCTGCGCAAGGACTTGTATGGCATGAAGCCGGAGGCGCTTGGCTACCCCATCCGCCATTATCTGAGCCATGTTGTTCCGCTCGACGCACGGCCCGTTGGAGAGACAATCGTGGTGTCGGTACGAAATAGGGGCGGCGAGACCAGTCCGGCCCGCTTCTACAAGCTGCCGACCGAGCCAAACGGGCTCGACAGCGACGGAGACACTATCCCCGATATTTGGGAAACGGCGCCAATAGACTTCGACCGAGACGGCAACGCTGATCTAGACCTGGCGCCCTTCGGCGTAGATCCCCATCGGAAAGATATCCTGGTCGAACTAGATATCATGGACGGGCTGCTAAACCCATTACCTAAGGCAGTTCGACGTATAATTCCGCGTTCCGATGAAATTCCTGTTGAGCAGAATTTTGCGAGGACGCCTTTTGAGGTCGTGGAGTTTGTCTTTGCCAATGCGCCCATTCTCAACCCGTTTGGAGACAACGGCATCGGCCTGAAGTTTGACACAAGCGGAAGCGTTCCGTGGGTCGATACTATTGCCTTCACGCAGGAGCAGCGGCAGAGCGAGAGATATGCGCTTTTCGCCGATTTGAAGTCTCAGCATTTTGACAGCGCGATTCGTGGCCGATTATTCCACTATGGAATTTGGGGATTCCGTCACGCTAACGGCAATACCGGCGAGAGTGACATAGACCATCTGAGGAATCGTGGTGGCGACGACTTCCTTATTGCAATCGACCGAATTCCGGACCTTCAATCCATGCGGGCTCGAGCTGAGGTACTCATGCACGAGTTCGGTCACAATCTTGCCCAGTGGCATGGTGGTGCAGACCACCTGGAAAACAAGCCGTTTTACTGGAGTTCAATGAGCTACAGTTGGTTGTATCGTGCGTCCAAGTTTTACGACGACGCCTGGAGGAAGCAAAATCCTACATGTTACCACGCCTATTATCAGCGCGATCATGCCCTCGAGGAAAGCGGGGCAGCCTTCAACGCATCTTTGGATATGATGCTTCCGGCGTTCTCTGAGGGGCTTGGCCGCTCGTTGGCCAACCCCCAAGACACTTTTAATGAGCATGTCGGGCTATGTGGACATCCAATCGACCTTAACGAGGACGGCGACATGGATGACGTGGTTAAGGCGCGCGAGTTAAAGATTTTTGGAAAGATACAGGGATGTTCGCAAGTGTATTGCCCTGAGGGCAAGCATTTCACCGATCATGCGAACTGGACGTCGCTTCAGTTCGATGGCCCGCAAACAAACGGCACCGTCTCGCCGGACGAAGGTGGAGTCCCGATTGTGTCTGCTAGCCCCAGCACTGTCGTCAACCCTGCAGCGGCTGAAACAGCCCCCAGCCCCTCAGCAGCACCCAGCTTGCCAAGCTCGGATTCCGAAGTGCGCGAAAGAGTTCAACTCACGGAAACGCAACTGACCCAGGCTTCTGTAATCGAGCTCTTGCCGCCGGCGCTAAATAAGCGCCTTGGTGAAAAACACACGGTAAACGATCAGAAGAAAGACGCCCAAGCTCCCTACGGCCAAGATATTCCGGGTGGGTTGGGTGTTGACCCGAATTCGTTCGCTTTTCAGGAGCCAGGGGCCGCTGGGGCGGCGGAACCCAACGTGACCACAGAAGGGCATATTCGGACTCAACTTGAACGGCTTGCGGATCAAAAATGGGGAGAGGCGCATCGCCGTCGTGTGCTCGACGACATTCAGATCGACGCGGGATCTGATGAGAATCTGTTGGTCACGCGTGACGGAGTTTTGAGGCCGGGGGCGGCGGGGGCACCGGCGCCCGAACCAGAGATCGAATTTCGCCTGGAAGGCGGACCGATCGAACGTGTCGATCGGCTAGTCTATTCCGAAGGAGGCGACGTATTGGCCGACACGCTCGAGGCAGGCACCAAGCCGGTCGAACTGGCGATCGAGCAGGCAGATATAACTGCGCGCCAATCAACGGGACAGGATGCATCGCCAGACGTCACGGTGACTGTGGCGGACGAAACGAAAACCCTCAGGCCAGGCGAAAGTGCATTGTTCAAGGAGGGACGCTTGCGAATAGAAGTTCTAACAAGCACCGGGCCGGCTGCGTCATCTGTGGTTAACGATGGGCCGCCCTATGCGCTTCGTATCCAGGCGTCGACTGTACAACCATGAGGCTGTGTAGAACCGTCGGGCGACGGTCCAATGGATTTCGTTGTTGCTTCTAAGAAGGAGGCTTGGTTGGTGACTTGCAAAATGGAGACATTGCTGGCCTACGCAGCCATATCCTGCGTGATCGCCACCGGATCGGCTGCCCAAGGCCTTCGGGACGTTGGATGGACCGACACCTACTTCAACTCCTATCGCTCTGCCTTCCGTGCTCCTGGAGCGGCAGCAGCGGAACCGGGAGCCGGGCCGAGTGAACCTAGTACGTCAATCGTTTGGCTTTTGCCCGTGTTAGGAATACTGGGCACGGGCGAAAATGCCCCAGGAGCGACCGCGGGGCCAATTCCTACGCTAAAGAATCGAGTTCCCGATTGGCCCGCATGCACTACCGAAAAACCGCAAATAAAAACCGTACCCGAGACCGTTGAACAAGCTGCTGGGCTAATCCCAGGCAGCTGGTACGTCCGTACCATTAACTTCGGCTGTATCAAGCTTGTTCTAGAGGGAAACCGCAACGAACCCGACCCGGCGGCTGCCCCTGCAGGCCAAGTGCAGGAAAGCGGAACGACCGAGCTTAACTTTCACGATGAAAATGCGGGCACTGCGATTGATCCGGAGGGCAACCTATTAAACCAAGTCGGCCCTACAGGTGCCCCTGCAGTGAAAGATAAAGGTACCCCTGTATTGACCGTCACTCTCGGCAATCTTCCTTACAGTTTGACGGTCGACTGCGTGACTCCCGAGAGCCGCACCTTTTGCAATAGCGAATCAGGACTGAGAGCTCTCGGGAAGCAATTGGTCGTCATAGCCGGAGATCCGACCAAATAAGGAGGCCATACATGGCGACAGGTTCGCGGTTACCCCTCAAGCTCCTAATCCTCCTCGGCGCAGTCGCGGCAGCGAACCTGCTGCCGAAGCACCCTGCTGAAGCACAGGAACTGACGTACTTCGCGCCAGGTGACATTTTGCCCAAGACCGTTGGCGGAATTGGGAGTCGGGCAGTGACGTTCCCGGACTGGATCTTCCCGATGGAGGTTGGCTCAGGAACAGGCCTGCATGCCTATATCGGCACGCAACTATCCACCTATCATGGTTTGAGTTGGAGCAATGATCCGAAGCTCTTCAATTACCCCCATAGAGACAACCAATGTGAGCCGCGGGCATGGAAAGTGCAAGCTTGCCCAAGTGGTATCGGCCACCAAGGAGTCGACATCCGCGCCAACGACAATTCGGACAAAAAATGGAATGTTATCGCTGTCGAAGGCGGTGTGGTGACCAGCATTACCTCCAACACCACGGTGAGCATAAAGAACGGCACACACACAGTGCAATATCTTCACATGCACCCCAATTCGATTCGGGACGCGGGCATTGACGAGGGAGATGTTGTCGTCAAGGGTCAGGTGCTGGGAAAAGTCTCATGCTTTATGAGTGGCTCTTGTTCGACATCCCGACACCTCCATTTTCATGCCTACACAGGTACGGTGGGTGAAGGTCGACTTTACCACGTATATCCCTCACTCATAGCAGCGTATCGGCGCGCTTGGGGTTTGCCCGACGGCGTCCAAAATGGCGAACTCACGCGTGATTCTATACGAGAGACAGGGGTGCCCGGTCCAAGACCCCAGCCCGTGGTTGTGCCCCAAACGAGTTGCGCGGGCATTCAATTGGGTGATGCGCCGTCGGGCGTGGACCGGAATGCCTTCAGCAGCCTATGGCTTCACAACTGCTCCGTCATGGGGCTGGTGGCCGACAACGTCACCGGAGCCCGCTCCTTTGTCTATTACCGTCCGAAAGCAGCAGTGAAGGATGTCGTTGCGGTCGAACCAATGCTCTTCACTGGTGTAAACGAAGCCGGCAACGTGCGAGGGCAAGCAAAGCACTATAGTTCGCGATGCGGCGTGGCTGTATTCGATGTATTTGGCAAGTCGTTCGAAGAAAATGGCAACCCGGTGATCGAACTAACCGGGAAGCGGCCACAACGCGATCCCACCTGTGCGACGACTGGTTCTGTGGATGAGGTTCTCCGCTTCACTTATATTGAAAGAGTCAGCCCGTCGAACGCGCCCGTTTCCCATGTGGTCCCGAACGACCGCATCACGCTATCGGAGAAGACGCGGAATTTTCTTGCTATCACATTCTACCCCGATGGGGAGGGGGTCATCCGGCTTCTTCCGTATTTTGCCGGGTTTCCCGGGCTGGCTCGCGAAGGAGGCTTGACCGACAGCAAAGGTGGTCTCATTCCATCCGTTCAAACCGACGAAGCAGGAGCGGCGATATCCTGGGTGTGGATCAAGAAACGCGCCCGTTTTACGGACGGCCTCAGGATAAAGCCGCGCACGGTCGCCCATAGCATGGCGGGCGTTGACCCGGCGGCTTGTGATTCCCAGATGCGCCCGACGCCAGGCGGTATCGAGGCCGCCGGTGAGGTTCCAGCGCGGGACGCCTGCAACCGCGTTGCTAATTACCTTCGCGGCTACGTCGGATTTGCAAACGGACGTGATTTCGCAAGCGACTATTTCGGGCGCAGGGTGAACGTGGACGAAGAACTCAATCTCGCAGAGTTAGATGTTGCGTGGAATTGGATGCGCACAATGTATAGCCACGAGTCCGGGAGACCGGCAGTTCTTACGCGTAGCGCGTTTGAACGAGGCCTCAAATTTGGCGATGACTACATCGCCTCGTTCTACGACGGAATTCCGGACGCTGTTAAGTCGGTCGAGTTTTATCAAGACCCTTGTAATTTCGCACAACCTGACTGCGTCACCCCTATTGCGGGAGTCCGCGTTGAGCCCGCCACCGCAGAAGAGGACCATTTGAGGGATACCGCAGAGCCAGATCAAATTGAGGAACTTTTCCGGCTCTTTTCAGGCGTCTCAGCTCGGTTGAAAAAGCTCGAAAATGCGGTCGGGGTTCCTTTATCGAGTGACGAGAGGCCAAATTAGGGTGACTGACCTGTGCTCTTACGACATGCGCCAATCGCCAATTAGGGGCGCCGGCTGAACGTCCGCTACCGCTTTTCGGACGCCAAGAGCTGCCAGTCTGCTGCCGTGAAGAGTTTCGGGCGCCGGGAGGCGTACGAAAGTCCCCGAGGAAGGAACCCGCGGGCCACAGGCGATGGCTATGGGGATTTCAATTTGCTGCTGATGTCAATGAGGGGGTGACGGGCATTGCTCGCAATTTTCTTGGGGAGTGTCATTTACTCATAAGGAACTGGCCTAAATCGGCGAGACGCTCGATCACGTGGTCCGGTCTGAATGGGAACCGCTCCATGTCAGCGCGCGTGCTGACGCCCGTAAGTACAAGGGCTGTCTTCATGCCCGATTCCAGTCCGGCGATTACGTCCGTATCCATTCTGTCACCGACCATGACCGTATCGGCCGCACTCACGCCTAGCCGCTCGAGCGCGCTTCGCATCATGAATGGGTTTGGCTTTCCCACGAAATAGGGCTGACGGCCTGTGGCCTTCTCGATGAGTGCTGCCGCCGCGCCGCAGGCGGGGTGAAAGCCACGCTCAGTCGGGCCAGTGGCGTCGGGATTAGTGGCGAGAAACCATGCGCCTCTTGCCACAAGCTCGGCGCCAGTGGCGATCTGCTCGTAGTGATACGAAGTGGTGTCGCCGAGGATCACGAAGTCGGGGCTAAACTCCGTAATCCGGCAGCCTGCACGCCGTAGGGGATCGACCAGGCCATGGTCGCCGATGACATAAGCGGAGGCTCCGGGTCTTTGCAGATTGACGAACCGTGCGGTGGCAAGCGCCGATGTGTAGACGTGCTCGGGCGATACAGGGAAGCCAACGGCCTTCAAGCGCTCAGCATGATCTTCCGGCGTGAAGCGTGAGTTGTTGGTGAAGATCTGAAACGGCCGACCCTCGGCGACCAGTCCGGCGACATAGTCTACCGAGCCTTCAATCGGTTGACTGCCCCGGACTAGGACCCCGTCCATGTCGAGCAGGTGCGCGATGATCATCGGATCTGAACTCTCAATCTCCTCGGGTGGATTTACTGCCTGAAAAATGTCGGCGCCACCGGGTTTGGCCTTCGAGGCAAGAATGCAGGCGAATGTACGGATTCAGAGCCGTGCGGGAAGGACTACTGATCTCTGTTGCGGCAATTGGAAGTAGCAGCGTAAAAAAGGGTTGGTGGTGCATCCGATCGCCCGCCGGACGGTGTATCGTTGGCTGGGACGAGGTGCCTCTGACAGACGCCGATTGCAGCGGCCCTGACAACTGCCGTCCGGCCGGGTTAAGGCGAGGAAGATGCAGTTCGAGCAGAAGCGCCCGACTGGTGTGCATCAAATGAGCGGCCGTCACATCTCACGGGATGTTGCCCGCCACGCCAGGCCATCTGCACGTTTGAGCTCGGCCCGCTTAGTCGGCCGGATGTTCGCACTGTGACATGGTCGGACACCATCCACCGCATGCCTCGCTGAGCGATGCCGGTGTAGATGGTCACCGCACGAATATAGCTCTGAAGTCGTTTACATTGGTGCCCGTCGGACCCGGCACAAACAAATCTCCGACGGCATCGAAAGCCGTCCAGGCATTGTTCCCGGCGAGCATGGCCCTGGCGTCTAAGCCGGCCCCGCGCATCCGTGCGACTGTCGATCCATCGGCGAAGGCGCCAGCATTGTCCTCCGAACCGTCTATGCCATCCGTGTCGGCGGCCAGGGCGCTAACGCTGGATAGCCCATCGATGCCGAGAGCGAAGGAAAGCAGCAATTCGCTATTGCGGCCGCCCTTGGCCTTCGCACGGAGTGTTACCGTTGTTTCCCCGCCAGAGAGGATAACAACAGGCTTGGGGAAAGGGCGGTTTCGGATCGCAACCTCTCGCGCTATCGCCGCATGCACCTGACCCACCTCCCGCGCTTCGCCCTCGATCGCATCCGACAGAATGACCGCTTCGACGCCGTGTTTACGCGCTTCAGCCGCAGCGGCTTCGAGAGAGACGGCGGCGGACGCAATGACGTGCACCTCGTTTCCGACAAAGCGAGGATCGGATGGCGAGGGCGCGTCGGCAACAGCAGAATTGAGATGCGCCATCACTCTAGCGGACAATCTTACATCATACGTCGCTATGAAGTTCAGCGCGTCGGCCCGATCGGCAGGGTCGGGCACCGTCGGCCCAGAAGCCACGAGCGCCGGGTTGTCGCCTGGAATATCGCAAATGATCAACGAGACGACCTTGGCCGGATGCGCGGCGAGTGCAAGCCGCCCCCCCTTGATCGTCGAGAGATGCTTGCGAACGGCGTTCATGGCCATGATCGGAGCGCCGGAGTCGAGCAATGCCTCGTTGACGGCGATTTCGTCGGCAAGCGTCAGACCTGGGGCAGGTGACGGAAGCAGGGCTGAACCTCCGCCCGAGATCAACGCAACAACCAAGTCATCGGCGGTCAGACCAGAAACCTTCTCAAGAATGCGCTTCGATGCATTTAGGCCGGCGGCATCGGGTACCGGATGCGCTGCCTCAATAATCTCGGTACGCTCACACTGAGCGCCGAAGCCGTACCGAGTTACGACCAGACCCTCCATCGGTGCGGCCCAAGCCCTCTCGAATGCCGACGCCATTTGGGCGGAGCCCTTGCCCGCGCCGATTACGATAGTCCGGCCCGTGGGTCTTGGCGGAAGATAGTCACGGATCATCCGGTCCGGATTAGCTGCCGCGACGGCGGCGGAGAAGATCGAGGCCAGGAACGACTTGGGATCGAACATGCGGTCAATCTCCTACTTGCCTCATTGCTGACTAATGGAAGGGAGGGCTGCCATCGACCTTTTGCCTGCGGCAGTTGGCAGTTCCGCTGCGAGGCCGGTCTTTCCATTCGGGTAGGCGGCATCGTCGCGTCCCTCAGGCAGGGCAACGGCGGTTTTTCAAATGGTTTTCGCGTGACCTATTGGTCAGCCAGGTCTTGGCCAGATGTTCACGTGTAGAACCCCGCATACGGCTTCAAAGGAACGATCTCGAAGTCCAGCATTCCGGCCTTCGCGAACGGCAGTGTCGCGAGCTTGGTTCTGACCTCGACCTCATCGGCCGCCTCCGCGATTTGGCAGGCCCCGCCTTGATCGCCTCGATGCCACAGCTGTCTTGTGAAGCCGAGCCCGTACAACTGCCGCGCCTGGTCCGCCTCCTGTTTAGCCAATTCGTCGAACTCGGCTGCAGTGAATTCACTTGTTCGCCGCCGGGACAATATTAGGAACTGCATTTTTAGGCCACTCCACTTTGGCGCCAGGAGGACGTCGATTCATGCAACCGCGGCAAGCGGGGCAATGGGAACTGCCATCTGGTTGCCTTTGACAAGATCGGCGCCCTTCTCGCCGATCATCATTGCAGGACCGTTGGTGTTGCCACTGATCAGCACCGGCATGATTGAGGAGTCGATGACACGCAGCCCTTCGATGCCTCTCACCCGCAATTCGGGGTCGACGACGGCCATGTCGTCCACGCCCATCTTGCAGGTGCCGACGGGATGGTAGTCGCAGCATGCATATTGCCGGACATAGGCCATGATCTCGTCATCGGTTTGAGCTGACGGGCCGGGGAGCCGCTCAGCCTCGATGAACCTAGCGATCGCGGGCTGCGAAAGGACCTCGCGGATCAACCGCACTGAGTTCAGGGCCATGCCGCGGTCATAAGGATCTGCGAGGTAGTTGGGATCGATCAGCGGCTCCGCGACTGGATCGGCCGATCGAAGCCGGACCGACCCGACGCTTCTTGGCCGCAGAAATGTCGAGTTGATGGTAAAGCCTCGTGCGCCGGGAAGCCGCGTTTGCCCCCCACGCACCACGGTAGCAGGCGCGATGTGGACCTGCAGGTCGGGACGAGTGGCATTTTCCGTCTGGAAGAAACCGCCCCCTTCGACGATTACGGAAGCAGCTGGCCCGTTACGATAGAGCAGCCAGCGCATCCCGTGCAGCATCGACCGAGGAAAGCGATCGTGCCCATCGTAGCTGATAGGCTGCTTTAGTGTGACGTGCACGTTTGTACACAGGTGATCCTGGAGATTTCGGCCGACACCCTTCACGTCCGCGACCGGCGCTATGCCAAGCGCTTTCAATTCATCCGCGGGACCTAGCCCAGACAACAACAGAAGCCGGGGAGAATTGATCGCCCCGCTCGAAACGAGGATCTCCTGGTTCGCTCGTAGGATCTCGCGGCCCCCGTCGAGCTCCACGCCGACCGCCTTGCCGTTTTCGATGACGATGCGCGTCACCCGTGTACGAGTCCTGACGGTCAGGTTCCTGCGGGTGCGGGCGGGGCGCAAATAGGAGACAGCCGCTGAGCGCCGGCGGCCGTCCCGGCAAGTCACCTGATAGAATCCGGCGCCATACATGCTTTCGCCGTTGAAATCCGGGTTGAACGGCAGGCCATATTGCTGAGCGGCTCTCACGAAGGCTTTGGTCAGCGGATGCGGGCTGACCTGGTCGGAGACCCACAGCGGTCCGCCCTGTCCATGATACCTGTTGGATAGGCGATCGTTGTCCTCGGACTTCCGGAAGTAGGGCAGGACATCTTCGTAAGACCAACCCCGGTTTCCCAAGGAGGCCCAATTGTCATAGTCCTCTTTTTGGCACCGGATGTAGATCATTGCGTTGATCGAGCTTGATCCACCCAACGTTTTCCCCTGCGGGTACCACACCGAGCGGCCGTCAAGATTTTGCTGCGGAACAGTATGAAACCGCCAGTTCACGCCACGCCCGAACAGCTTGCCGATGCCCCCCGGAATATGGATCATGGGGTTCCAGTCCCGGCTACCCGCTTCGAGCAACAACACATTGGCGGCGGGGTCTTCGCTCAGTCGGTTGGCGAGCACGCAACCCGCCGAGCCTGCCCCGATCACGATATAGTCCCACATCATTTCCTCCCGGTTTTCCCGGTTCGTCAACGACCCATGAATACAGGCGGTCGCTTCTCCGCAAAGGCTCTCAACCCCTCCGTTCGGTCGTGGAGCCCGAACGCCTCGGTCGTCAGTTCATGCTCAAGTCGCAGGCCCTCGGGCAGGGCCATCCGGTCAGCGGCGAGGACAGCGCGCTTGGCGAAGGGCGCGACAGCAACCGAGTTCGCAGCGACCGCATTGGCGATTTCCAGAGCTCTCTGCACAAGGCGATTCGCAGGCACGACCTCGCTGATCATGCCCTTGTGCTCGGCAAGTTGCGCATCGATCGTCTGTCCCGTCAGGATCATCTGCATAGCAAAGGATTTGCCCACGAGCCGCGGCAGGCGTTGCGTGCCGCCATCGCCCGGAAAGGAACCGATCCTGATCTCCGGGAATGCAAAGGTCGCCGTTTCGGAGGCCAGGGCTATGTCGCATAGCAGGGCGAGTTCCAGTCCACCTCCGAACGCAAAACCGTTGATTGCCGCAAGCAGGGGCTTTGAAAAAGCCTCGACCGATCGCCATGATTCCAGCCGTTCGGGATCGGTATAGGAGGCAACGCCCCGAACGAGCATGTCTGCAATGTCTGCTCCCGCCGAAAAGGCTCGGCCGGCACCAGTCAAGACAACACATCCAAGTGTCGGATCGGCTTCGGCTTCGGTCAGACACGCCGCCAACTGGCCCAGAAGCTCCTTCGACAGCGCGTTGAGCTTGTCGGGCCGGTTGAGCGTGACAACCAGAACCCGCTCCTTTCGCTCCGCCAGAACGAGGCGGGTGATGGATTCACTCCGCTGCATACGCAAGTCCCGTCGTAACTGGAGTCATCGCTTTGCGGTTACCCTTCAGGAGGTCAGATGCCTTCTCCCCGATCATGATCGTGGGCGCGTTCGTGTTGCCCGATACCAGACGTGGCATGATCGACGCGTCGGCGACGCGTAGCCCATCCACCCCGCGCACTCTGAGTTCAGGATCAACGACGGCCAGGTCGTCCTCGCCCATCCGGCATGTGCCGACTGGATGATAACCGGAACGGCTTTCCCGGCGGACGTAGGTCTCGTAGTCGGCCCGATTTCGAACAGCAGGCCCGGGCATGAACTCGTTGGCGATGTACTTCGACATCGAAGGCCGGGCCATGATGTCCTGACCGATCCGCACTGACTCGACGGTATGATCGAGATCAAATTTTTCCGATAGGAAATTGGGATCGATGACCGGCGCCCTCGCGAGGTCGGCGCTTGCAAGCGAGACAGTGCCTCGCGAACGCGGCCGGACGAGGTAGGCATTCAGTGTACATCCATTCCCCGTTGACTGATCTCCCGTGACGGCTTCGATCCCGGTTCCGGCAAGGAAGTGAAACTGGATGTCGGTCGAGGGATCGTTCCCATCCGCCGGCCAGAAAGCCCCGCCCTCAACTACGGTCGCGCTGATCGGACCATTGCGGAATAGCGCATACTGCAGCCCGGCCCAGACCTGCCGATGGGCCTTCTTGTAGACGTCATAGCTCTCGATGCGGGTAACGTTGTACATCATGAAGATGTCCAGGTGGTCGTGGAAATTCTGCCCAACGCCGGGCAGGTCGACGACAGACCGGATGCCATGGGCGGAAAGGTGCTTCGCTGGTCCTATGCCGGACAGCATCAGCAGTTTGGGCGTGCTGATGGCCCCGGCTGTGAGCACGACCTCCCGCTCGGCCCGCGCAAAAAATGGCCGCTTGCCTGTCACGCCCTCGATCCCCACTGCGCGTCCGCCTTCGATCACGATGCGGCGGACGACACAGCCGGTCCGGACTTCGAGGTTGGGGCGCTTGCGCGCGGCTCCGAGATACGCGACTGCCGCGCTGCAGCGGCGACCATTGCGGTTGGTGACTTGATAGAGGCCTGTGCCGCGTTGGTCGTGGCCGTTGAAGTCCGCATTGTAGGGCATGCCGTATTCCTGGCACGCCTTGATGAAGGCCTTGGACAAGGGATGCGTATGGCGTTGGTCCGAGACACCCAGAGGCCCGTCCGTGCCATGGTAGGTGTCCGCGAAGCGTTCGTTTGCTTCGGCCCGCATGAAATAAGGCAGCACGTCCTGATAGGACCACCCCGGGCAACCGGACGCCTCCCAGTGGTCATAATCCGCCGCTACGCCCCGGATATAAACCTGCGCATTGATCGAACTGCCACCCCCAAGCACTCGCGCCTGGGTGTAGGGCGGCGTTATGCCATCCTGATGTACTTGCGATGACAGCGCGAAATCCCAGGTCAGGGGGCCCTTGGTCGTCTTGTAGTAGCAGACAGGCAGGTGGATGTAAGGGTTCCAGTCGCGGGCGCCGGCCTCCAGCAGCAGGACCTTGCAATCAGGATCCTCCGACAGGCGGGCGGCAACCGTGCAGCCGGATGATCCGCCGCCGACCACGATGTAGTCGTAGGTCGGGTCTTGTCTGCCTAGCGAACCCATTTCAGGATGTGCTCCCCCACACAGACAGTCTCGTTGTTCTGATTGGTGACTACAATGTCGGAGCGGGCGCGGCGGCGTTGCGCGTCGATTTCGCGAACCGTGTATCTGAGGGTGACCCTGTCGCCGATCCGGACGGGGAGGAGGAAGCGGATTCGGTCATAGCCAAGTGAGACCGGCGTTTCGGTCGCCCGCACATCCGGAACTCGCTCGACGATTTCCGTTGAGCAGGCCGACATGTAGGCCACGAGCAGCGCTCCATGGGCGATGCGCCCCCCATAAGGGGAACCCTCCATCTCGCCATCATTGACGTGATTTGGAGAGTGATCGCCGCTGACATCTGCGAAGGCTCTTACCGCGCTCTCGGTCACTTCGCGCTCGAGGACCACCTCATCGCCCGGATTGAGGTAGAATTGGCTCGCCGACGTCATGCCGCGTATCCATAGACTGTATTGCCGGTGATGCCAGCGGCGGACAGCATCTTGCCGATCCTGGTGATTTCCGCCGGAATAGGCTTCATCAATGGGGGCCTCACAACGGCACGCTCGAGCTTGCCGAGCAGCACCAGAGCCTCCTTCATGCGATTGTGCATATCGAGGAGCGGCGCATCGTAAAATGCGCGGACCATCGGGTAAATCCGGTCGTTGACGGCCTGCGCCTGCGTCAGGTCGCCGGACTGCACCGCGCGAAAGAGCGCGACCTGAAGGTCGGGAATGACGCTTCCAGCGCCTGAGAGTAGTCCGTCGCAGCCCAGCGCGAGCGACCCCAGAAGCCACGCGCTGTGTGTTGTCAATGTCCGGACAGGTTGGTCCAAGGCCTTGAGTTCGCGGATCTGCCGTTCGTGCTGGTTGCCGTCGCCGATCTGGTCCTTCACCGCGCGGATCGACGGGAAGCGGACACAGAGATCGATCAATGTGGACAGAGGATAGGAAAGATTGGAGATGAGCGGGTACTGGAACAGGATGATCGGGAGGTCTGAGGCTCCCGTGATGTGCTTCAGATGCTCGATCGACATTTCCGGGCGCAAATGTCCGCCAAGCGCCATAAAATCGGGTGGGAAGACGAGCAGGCCCTGTGCGCCTTCGGCCTGCGCGCGTGCCGCAAGACGCCCGGCCTCAAGGCTCGAATTCGAATAGATTCCGACGAGTGTGGCCACGCCCTGGCCAGCGAGCTCCTCGACCGTCACGGCGACGGCCCGATGCTGCTCCTCGATAGTCAGCGCGTGGACCTCAGCGGCATGGCCATTGATGGCGATAGCGTCGACGCCGTCGACCGCCGCGATATCGTTCAAGTGTCGCCGATACGCCCTCTCGTCGATCGCGAAATTGGGGTCGAATGGCATCAGACAGGCGGGGATCACCCCCTTCGGCTCGAATGCGATACTGGTCACTCTAATCTCCTTGCCTATGATCGAAGGGGCCGCGCAATCCGTGCGGCGGCCCCTTCCTCGATTTCAGAATCCTTTGCCGATCATGTCCTTGGCGTTCTCGGCGGTAATCGCGACGGATTCGAGGAGCACCTCTTCCGGGACGCTTTCTCCTTTCGCGATCTTGTAGGCATATTCGATGCCCTCCGGCGCCACATACGGATAGGTGAATGTCGCTGCCAGCTTGCCGGCGGCAACCGCGTCGATGGCGTTGTTCTGTCCGTCGATGCCGATCACCAGAACGTCCTTAAGACGTCCTGCGCCTTCGAGGATCTGGATGGCGCCAAGCGCCATTTCGTCATTGTGGGCATAGACGGCCTGGATCTCGCCTTCGCCAAAGCGCTGCACCATGTCCTCCATGAATTTGACCGCCTTGTCGCGCGTGTAGTCGCAATTTTGTGTCGCCACGATCTTGAGATCGGGGGTCTTGGCTAGTTCATCGACAAAGCCCTTGTTGCGGTCTGTCGTGGCCGATGCGCCAGCCGTGCCCTGAAGCTCGATGATGGCGCCCTTGTTGCCCAGCTTCTTTGCAAGGAAGGCCGCGGCTGCCGCGCCGATCGGGAGATTGAGCGCGCCGATGTGGCACGTCACCTTGGTGTTGACCTTACGATCCAGGGTCACCACGGCGATCCCGCTCTCCATGGCCTGCTTCACGATGGGTGTCAGTGCGTCGGCAGTGAGCGGCGACACAATCAGCACCTTCGGTCCCTGAGCGATCAGGTTCTCGATGTCGGACACCTGTTTGCCGGAATCGTTGTTGCCGTCGGTGATGACGAGTTCGACATCCTTCAGGTTCGCATCGGCATACGCCTTGTTGACGTTGGTCTGCGCAACACGCCAGGGATGGTTCAATGTACATTGGCTGAAGCCGATTTTGATCTTGTCGTCAGCGAATGCCCTTCTGCCAATTCCGATCAGTGGAATAGCGGCGGCGCTGGCCATGAGCGTCAGTGTTCTGCGGCGTGTAAGTTCCATTTCTACCTCCCAGTTTCCTCTGCCCCAGCGTCCTCGTCACCATTGTCGAGGCTCGCCGGACAAAGATGCCTATCTGCCCTTCCGGTGACGCATGACCTCGAAGCCAACGGCTGCGAGGATGATCGCACCTTTGACGATTTGCTGCGTGAAGGGCGAAATGCCGAGCAAATTGAGGATGTTGGCCATCAGGGCGATGATCGCGGCGCCGATCACGGTCCCGACCACGCCGCCTTCTCCGCCGAACAGGCTGGTGCCGCCGATCACCACGATCGATATCGCTTCGAGTTCCAGGTTCGTCCCGGCGGTCGGCTCACCGACGGTGAGCCGGGAAACGAAGATGAGTGCCGTCAAGGACGAGAGCAGGCCGGATATGACATAGACGCTCATCAGCACGCGGGGGACATTTATGCCCGCGAGGCGCGCGGCCTCGGCATTCGAGCCCACTGCGTAGACCTGGCGGCCGAAAGCAGTGTGACGCAGCACAAAATACGCTACTGCGACGATCGCCACGAAGATCCAGATCGGGACCGGGATTCCCAGCAGGAACCCGCCACCAAGAAAATGGAATCCATCTGCGGCCGAGCCGAGGCTCTTGGGCTGACCGTCGGCGATCGTCATGGCGATGCCTCTGCCCATCACCAGCGTTCCGAGTGTCATGATGAAGGGCGGCATGCCCAGGACGACCACACCAACGCCGTTGAAGATGCCGAACAAAACGCCGATAGCGAGTGCTGCGAGGACAACGATTGGGATCGACACGCCGGCGGCCAGCATCATTGCTGCGCTCACGGATGTCACCCCGACGATCGAGCCGACGGAAAGGTCAATGCCACGTGTCAGGATGACGAAAGTCATTCCGACGCTGACGATGCCGAACAGGGCAACCTGACGACCGACGTTGAGCAGATTGCCGGTTTGCAGAAAGCTGGGGGAGAGATAGATCGCGACCCCGCAGAGAATCAGCAGCACCCACAAGAGCCCGATGCCTTGTGCCCAGGAGCGCATCCTGCGGGAAATGCCCGCCACTGAACCCGGGGCAACGTCTCGCGCCGTGATTTCCATGTTCTTCCTCCCTTAGATAACCGCGCGCGCATGTGCCTGATGCTTCAACAGCCAAGTGACGCCATCGGCCAATCCTCCCTGGTCGCAGGAAGGGCCGACGAATCCGGAGAGGCGCTTGACGGCGGTCAGGGCGTTGGCCACGGTCACGGCAACGCCCGCCCACTCCAGCATCTCGATGTCGTTCTCGGCGTCGCCAGCAGCTGCGCACTGCGCTCGCGTGATGTTCAACCGAGTTGCCAGGGTCTCGAGCGCAGATCGTTTCGAGACTTGGAGCGGTCCGATCTCCAGCAGCCGTGTGTGCGAGGAGGCGACTGAAAGCTCGGAGCCCAGGCGCTCCCGCAATCGTTGAAAGCCCGATAAGTCGCCGGGATTGGCTGCGACGCACATGATCTTGCCTGGCTTGTCAGGCAGGTCGGCAGGATTGGCTACGACGTGGAGCGCTTCACGGGTGATCTCCGCTTCGCGGCGGATGCTCTCAGTGATTTCCAGTACGTAAATCCCTGACGTCGTAAACCACATGGGGTTCACGCCCTCAGTCTTGGCCTCGATCATCGCCGCAAGCGCGGCGGCCCTCTCAATCGGTGCCTGGAAAATTGACGCCCCAGTCGCGACGTTGCCGATCCAACCACCGTTGAAGCAGATCGCAAGGTCTGTGACGCCCAGGCCCTCCGCATACGGCCTCAGCGCTGCCGGCGACCGGGCACTGGCCAGCACGACCGCCACGCCGGCACCACGAAGAGAGCGCAGGGCTGCAGACACGCGAGCCGGAAGAGCATAATCGTGGGTCAAAAGCGTCCGGTCGACGTCGGTGACAAAGAGGCGCAGATCGGGCATCGCCAAGTCCTCAACTGCCAAATATCGGGGTGCGGGGACCTGTGTGAATGAGCAGGGTCTTGAGCTGCGTGAACTCCTCAAAACCCGCCTGGCCCATTTCGTACCCGAAGCCCGATCCCTTCACCCCGGCAAGCGGTAGCTGCGGGGCGCCATCAATCACCGTGTTTGCCTGGACAAGGCCACTTCTCAGCTGCTTTGCTACGGTCATGACCGTGTTGATGTTCCTGGACCAGACGTAATTTGCCAGGCCATAGATCGTATCGTTCGCAAGCCGAATTGCGTCTGCGACGGAGTCAAAACGGGTGACGCTCAGTACCGGTCCGAAGATCTCCTCGCGGAAGATCGTCATCCTCGGATCGACGCGATCGAAGATCGTGGCTTCGTGAAAATGCCCGCCAGTCCCGGCTGCAATGCCGCCGCCGAGCACGAGTTCGGCCCCTTCATCGATGCCGGACTTTACGAAAGCGGCGACCTTCGCCAGATGCTGGTCATCGATGAGCGCCCCGACGTCTGTGGCCTCGTCGAATGGATCGCCGACTTTCACGCGAGAGGAGCGATCGACGACCTTCTTGACGAATTCGTCGGCAATGCTGGACTGAACGAAAAGCCTCGATCCGGAAATGCAGCATTCGCCATTGTTGAAGAACACGCCCATCAGCGCGCCGTCTATAGCCGCGTCGAGGTCTGCATCCTCAAAGACGATGTTTGCGGATTTGCCCCCAAGCTCAACTGAGGACTTAACGAGATTGCGCCCCGTATTCGAGACAACACGATGGCCAGTGCGCGTCGATCCGGTGAAGGAGACAAAATCGATCCCGGGATGTGAGGTGAGGTGGTCGCCTATCGCGGCGCCTTGTCCGCTGACCACGTTGAAGACCCCGGCGGGCACGCCGGCCTCGAAGGCCAATGCCGCCATCTCGAACGCACTGCCGGAGGTGAACTCGGCTGGCTTCAGCACCACGGTGCAGCCGGCCGCCAGTGCAAACGGGGCTTTCTGGGCCACGATCAAAGCCGGAAAGTTCCACGGTGTGATCAACGCGACAACCCCGGCGGGCTCTCGCATGATCATCGCAGTCTTGTTTTCCCCGAGATTGGTATAGGCCGACCCTGACATCTGCAGTGCGAGCGATGCCGCGTAGCGTATAAGGCCGATCGCGCCGTCAATGTCGCCACGCGCGAAGCGGATAGGCTTGCCGACCTCCTCGACCTCGATACGAACGAGACGGTCTTTGTTTTCCCGAAGACGGTCCGCCCAGGCGTGCAGGATATTTGCGCGATCCATGCCGCTCATTCGCGGCCACGGACCTTCGTCGAATGCAGTGCGTGCCGCCTCAATCGCAAGGTCGATGTCGCCGGTGGTTCCCCTGGCGTAGCGTGCAACTGTTTGTCCGTTGGCGGGAGACACGCGCTCAATGGAGTCCGTGCCGACGCCGTCAACGTAGCGGCCGCCAATGAAATGCTTGTAGTCTCGTATGCTCATCTGCTTTTCCTTCAATGCCAGACCGCGTGGGACATGATCTGTTCTTCGGTGGCGCCGGGACCTTCGAGAATGGCCGCCACGCAGCCTTGGCGCATCACAAGTATCCGGTGGCAAAGACCGAGGATTTCCGGCAGTTCGGACGAGACCATCACCACGCTGCTTCCGCGCGTCGCCGTGAGTTCGACCAGCAGGTCATAGATTTCTCGTTTGGCGGCGACGTCGACTCCGCGCGTCGGCTCGTCGACGAGCAGGATTTCATTGCCGGCGTGCAACTGGCGCGCGATGCCGCACTTCTGCTGATTGCCGCCCGAAAGAGTGCGCACCTTGGTTCCCGCTGCGGGCGTCTTTATCCGCATCTGACGGATAAACCGGGAAACCACCGAGTTCTCGCTACTTGGACGGATCAGGCCCCGCCAGCTAACCAGTCCAAGCTTTGAGACGGTAATGTTGAAGCCGACAGACTGGTCGAGGAACAGACCTTCTGTCTTTCGGTCCTCGGGGAGCAGTCCAATTCCGACAGCGAGGCCCTTTTGGGGCGTGTCGATTGAGACCGCCTTGCCATCGACCTCGACGGAGCCGGCATCGATACGATCGGCACCGGCGATGGCACGCAAGACCTCCGTGCGCCCAGATCCCGCGAGCCCGCAAACACCGAGTATTTCGCCACGGCGGACATCGAACGAGATGTTGTCGAGAATACCATCGCGCGTCAGGTTGCTGACCCGCAGCCTGATTTCGCTCCCAGGTTCGACACGTTTCGGAAAGACATCCTTCAACTCACGTCCAACCATGTGCCGGATGAGTTCGCCCGTATTCGTCGAGGCGATCGGCGTTGATGCCACGACCTCGCCGTCGCGCATGACGGTGACGTCATCGCAGATCTCGAACAATTCCTTCAGGCGATGGGTGATGTAGATGAACGAGACGCCATGCTCACGGCTCAGACGCCGAATTATGTTGAACAGATGCGCAAGCTCGGAATCACCAAGCACGGCTGACGGCTCGTCGAGAACGATGATCCGTGCGTCGCGTGCGATCGCCTTTGCAATCTCGACCATCTGGCGCTGGGCCACGCTGATTTGGTCAATGCGGGCTTCAGGACTTACGTCGAAGCCAAGTCGACCGAGCACTTCCCGGGCACCCTCTCTGACGCCTGGCCAATCGACGGTCCCCAGTTTGGTTTTCGTGAGGCGACCTAGGAAAATGTTTTCGGCGACTGTCAGGTGAGGCGCCTGGGCGAGTTCCTGATAGATCACGGCTATGCCGAGGCGCAGCATGGCGTCGGGGGTAGGGGACGGCACCACCTTTCCGTCAACCACCACCTCGCCCTCATCCGCGATGTAGGCCCCCGAGAGAACCCGCATCAGCGTTGACTTGCCCGCCCCATTTTCCCCGATGACACCATGGACGCCGCCGTGGCTGACGGTGAAGCTGACGTCTTTCAGCGCATTAACCCCGGGGAATCTTTTGTGAATGCGCCGCATCTCAAGGACCAGCGCGGGAGCCGCCTTTTGTTTTGAGAAATCGTTTTCTCGTTGAGGTGAAAAAGGAGCTTTCGTCATAGCCGATGAATCTGCATACCGCCGCCGATGTGGTAGATGTCGCCAGTGCTGAAAGGTATCGCGCCGACCGCAAGCGCGGCCACGCCGCGTGCTATGTCCTCAGGTTGCCCCCAGCGCCGTATCGCGGAAAGCCCGCCACCTTCGACCTGGCTCGTGTAGCGCTCATAGACGTCGGCCGTCATGTCGGTCTGGATGAGGCCCGGACGCACCTCATGAACGCAGATCCCGGCGTCTGCCAAGCGAAGTGCGAACTGTTGAGAGGCCATCGACAGGCCGGCCTTTGAGATGCAGTAGGGTCCTTTTTCCGGCGAGACCAGACCAGCGTTGGCCGAAGTGATCGTGATGATCGTCCTGTCATGCCGGCCAGCCGACCGTGCCAGCATGGCTTTGGCTACCGCCTGCGTGAGGAAGAAGGTCCCCCGCAGGTTGACGTTGAGCAACCTGTCGAAACTCTCCTCCGTGACATCGAGGAGATCGCCACGGACGGCGACCTGAATCCCGGCGTTGTTGACCAGGCAAGTCACCGCGCCGAGCTCGGCTTCGACACGGGATATGAAATCAGAATTCCCTTCGGTCTGAGTGATATCGCGCTTGTAGAAGGAAACCTTGCAACCAGTCGTTCTTAGGAGATCGACAGTCACATGGCTGCTCTCGTCGTCGACAGCGTCGACAACGGCGAGGTCGAAACAAGCCGAGGCGAGTTCACGGCAGATCGCGCGGCCAATGCCCCTGCGCCCGCCGGTCACGATTGCGACGCCCCGGTCTCCTGGCTCACGACCCTTGGGGGAAATCGAATGCTGTGAGGATTTTACCAGCATTATGAGGCTTGCCTTGCGGTCAGAGTTTCACCACGCGACGCAACGACGGCTTTGGACCGCAACAGTTGTTCGATTTCAGCCTGCTGGTAGTCGAGTTCAGCGAGGATCTCGCGGGTATGTTCACCAATCTCAAGTGCAAGCACGCGAAGCTCAGGAACCTTGCCGTCGTACCGGTTTGGGTGGTTGACCAGGTGAATGGTGCGGCCTCGCACGGAAACCTGCCTGAACACCTCCGAATGAACCAATTGCGGATCAGACAGCAGTTCGTCGTAATACTGGATTGGCGCCGACCAGATCCCGTGTTCCTGGAAGCGGTGATCGAGTTCGGCCACAGACAGTTTCGCAGTCACACTGTTCAGCCGCTGTGCATATTCGTCGCGGTCGCCGAGCCTGTCTATATCTACGGACTCGCGGAGACTTTCGCTCTCGAGCGCTTCGGCCAATGTTGCCGGGTCGCAGAGCGAGATCACGACGTGACCGTCGCTCGCCTTGTAAACCCCATAAGGTGCCGCGTGAAACCAAGTCGCAAGGTTCTCCTCACGATCAAGAACCTTTCGCGTAAAGTTGCCGGCCAAGAAGTTCACCAGTGCCTCGCCTTGAAGATCGATGCCGGAATTCAGCAGACTAGCCTCTACCCGCGTTCCCTTTCCGTCCCGGAGACGGCGCACAAGAGCCCCTAGTATGCCCATTGCGAGGAGAGCGCCGCCATGTTGGTCGATAATTGCCGCGCCAACAGGCGTTGGACCCTGCTTCGGTGCGCCAGTCACTCCGATCAGTCCCGACCGGGCCTGGATCAGCAGGTCTTGACCAGGCTTATTCGCCATGGGCCCGGTCGAACCAAATCCGCTTGCGGACGCGAAGATCAAGTTTGGGTTGAGAGCGTCGAGGGCGGCGGTATCGAAGCCCAATTTGGCAAAGACGCCCGGTCGAAAGTTCTCCATCACCACGTCGGCGCTGGCGATCAGGCGACGAGCAACGTCCTTGCCCTCTGGTGTCTTGAGGTCGACGCCAATCGAGCGCTTATTCCGGTTTGCGCACAAATAGAAGCCACTGATTCCCTCGACGAACACATCGGCGCCAGACCAATGCCGTTCATGGGCTCCATAGATTGGCTCAACCTTGATAACGTCGGCGCCCATGTCGGCGAGATACTGTGCGCCCGCGGGCCCCTGCAGGAAATGGCAGAAACTTACGATCTTTATGCCGTTAAGCAGCATCTTCGCTCCCTCTGGCCTTCTGAGAACGGCCTTGAGAAATCGTTTTCTTGAAATTACCTCCTTGTGTCAAGTGACTTATGCACAGAAAAGCAAGAAAACCGGTGCTAAGCTACGAAAAATGAGCTATCAGAAAACGGTTTCTCAAGGCAGCGGTGGAAGCAGGCATGGACAACGAGGAAGGCGCAAAGCTCATCGACGTCGCCAAATTGGCGGAGTGTTCGCCGGCCACCGTTTCCCGCGTCCTTAACGGCAATCCCACTGTCAATAGGAGCGTGCGCGAACGAGTCATTCGTGCCGCAGCGGAACTGCGCTATGTGCCAAACGGGTCGGCGCGGGCGCTGCGTTCAACACGTACACGGTTGGTTGGAGCCATCATTCCAACCCTCGATCATGCGATCTACGCAACCATGGTCGACGCCCTTCAGGCGCGGCTGGCGGAGAAGGGCGTCTCCCTTATCCTGAATACATCGACCTATGATATCGACCTGGAATACGAACAGGCAAAGCTCCTCGTTGAAAGGGGGGCGGAGGCAGTATTGTTGGTCGGCGCCGAGCACCGCCCGCAAACGCTGGCCATGCTCGAACAAAAGCGCGTCGCCTACGTTTTTACTTACACTTCTACCGCGACCGATGCGGGCGCCGCGGTCGGCTTCGACAATGAAAAGGCTGGGCGCGCCGCGGCGCGTTATCTCCTCGATCTCGGTCACACAAGGCTCGGAATGATTGCCGGCATCACCCAGGACAATGATCGGGCCAGGGGTAGACGGGACGGCTTCCTGCGGGAACTGGCCAAGGCGGATATCGACGCTGCTTCGGTTCCTGTGGCCGAAGGCGCCTACAAGATAGAGAACGGCCGTAGCTCGATGAAGATGCTGATGGCCTCTTCGCCACGTCCGACCGCGGTGTTCTGCGGCAGCGACATCCTCGCCGCGGGCGCGATCAAATATTGCGTTGAAGCGGGCCTCGCTGTTCCAAAGGACATCTCGATCATAGGCTTTGACAACCTCGAAATCGCGGTGCTTACCGCGCCTGAGCTGACGACGCTGGAGGTCCCGGCGCGGGACATGGGCCGCCTTGCGGCTGACTACATTCTCGCATCACCGCTGCAACGCCGACACCTGAGAGAGCGTGAGCTTCCTATCAGCCTGGTCGTGCGGGGGAGCACGGGACCTGGTCGCGCGAACTAGGCTCTCCTCCGGCGCGGTAGCCATGCCGCCGGGACCACGCCGCGTAGGAAGAAGACGAAACCGGCTACCACGGCATATCGCTGCCGAGGTTGTCGACATAACGCCCGTTATCCGCAGTCGTCGTTCGTGAAATGAGCGACTTCACGCGACTTGCGCTATCTTCCGGAAGAAGCGGAGCGTCGGCCCCGCCCATCTTTGTCCGCGTCCAGCCTGGATGGACCATCAAGATGATCACACCGTCCTTGGCCCAGTTCATTGCCATTCCCCGCATGACGCTGTTTACCGCCGCTTTCGAAGAGCAGTAGTCGTAAGCGGTCCCGGGATGTTGCGAAACCGAAGCCCAATCGCTCGAGATGGTTACGAGCCTTGCCTGGGCCGCCATGACGAGATTTGCGCGTAGCGCAAACGAGATTCTCGCCACGCCCAGCGTGTTGACGCGAAGCGTGTCCTCCCAGTCGCTGAAGACCACGCTCTCGGGTGCCGATCCCTTGCGACGATGAATGCCTGCATTGTTGATGAGAAGGTCGACGGCCTGTCCGGACAACCTGTCGCCGAACGCGGCAACCGAGCTTTCGCTGGTGACGTCGAGGGGAATGACCTCAACCTGAGGGCTTGAAGCGGCTAGCGCGACGATCCCTTCGAGATTCGGATTGAGGCAGCCGGCCACGACGCGGAAGCCGTCATTGGCATAAAGCCTGGCCAGCGCGAGGCCCAGCCCTTGTTCCGCTCCTGTTATAACCACTACAGACATAATCTGCTCCTCAGAAAATCAGGAAATGAGCTGTTCCACGCCATCTCGCATTACGCCGGCGGCTTGGTAGATCGCATCGATCGTGTCCATATTGCCAATCGGGTCTGTGCCTTCAGTCGGCATGGGCGATCCACTGCGAATGGCGGTCACGATGGCACCCAGTTGATAGTCGAAGGTCGTGCCTCCAGCGATCGTGAATTCCCGGAATTTGCCGTTGATCGTTTCGAGCACCGAATGACCGCGATGGGGCAGGAGACTGTTGATCAGAATGACTGTCCCATGCTCGGCCGCTACCTCGAAACGTGCATGCATATCCCAGGAAGGAGACATCCTTGTCTCGATTTCCGCGGTGACGCCCGACGGAAAACGCAACCAAGCATTCATCTCCTCATCAACGCCGGTGTCGGACATCTTGCAGCGCGCCGCGACTATTGAGGGCTCCTCGTTGAGAAGCGAGCGGCACCAGTGGACCGGGTAGCAACCGAGATCCATGAGCGCGCCACCTCCGAATTCAGGAATGTGACGAAACTCACCGCCATCCGGACCGATCGAGTGATTGAAGACACCCTTGAGCGAGCTTATGCGCCCGAGGCGTCCCGACGCGACCAATTCCAGGAGATACAGAAAAATGGGATGATACCGGTCATGGAACGCCTCTATGATCCGTCGACCGCAGCGTCTTCCAGCCGCCACCATAGTTCGAGCCTCAGGACCACTCATGGCAAACGGCTTCTCGCAAAGGACGTGCTTGCCCGCTTCGAGCGCAAGGATCGAAAACCGAGCGTGACTATGGGGTGGCAAGGCGTTGTAGATCACGTCGACCTCGGAATCGGCGATGACGTCTTCGTAGCTGCGATAGAACCGGGGTATGTTGTGCGCGCGGGCGAATGCTTCGGCCTTGCCCGGCCGAGCGGCCGCGATGGCGACAATTTCGACGTCCTCGCGTCTCGCAGCCGGCTCCACGATCGCCATGGGCGCGACCCGCGCGGCCCCCAGAATTCCGATTTTGAGCACCATGCTTCCTCACAGATTCTTGAGCGTCGAGGCCCTGACGCGGCCCTTGCCGCGGCAGGCCGACGATGTTGGTTAGTCGACGGGCGGTTTGGTCTTTATACCGAGCGGGATCCCTGGGGGCTGCGGAACTGCGTCGAAGCAGCCCGGGATCGACTGATCGTAGTCGATGACGGAGCCAGTCATCATTCCCGCTTCTTCCGAGCATAGGAATGCGACAGTTCTTGCGACTTCGCTCATGTCGAGCATTCGACCAATGGGGAGCTTGGACTCCGCGTCCGCACGCCAGCCATCCGTCGCTCCATGCCAGCGCCGCATCGTTTGCTCTTCGCCCGGCGTATACATCCAGCCGATGCAGAGGCCGTTGATGCGGCAACCGTAGCGCATCATTGAAAAGCCGGTGTTCTTGGTGAGGGTCACCAGCGCGCCCTTCGCAGCGCAGTAGGCTGACAAAAAAGACTGTCCGCCATGCGCACTCATCGAAATTACGTTAAGAATCGATCCCCTGATACCTTCGCGGACCATGATCGAGAGGCATCTCTGCATCAGGTAGAAAGGTGCCTTGACATTCGTAGCGAAGATTTGGTCGTACAGCGCTTCCTCGGTGTCGAGGATGGTGCCTCGATCGGTATTGCCGGCTGCATTCACGAGAACATCCACTCGACCAAATGTCACGTCACATCGTTCCACGATCCTGAGCACGTCGTCATGCCGGGACAGATCGGCCGCCACGAAGATCGCCTTGCAGCCAAGCTTCTGGACGTGTTGAACGACCCTCTGGCCACGCTCTTCGCTACGCCCAGTGACAACGAGGCCGTAAAGACCTCGCTCGACCAAAAGGTGTGCAATTGCTTCTCCCAATCCCTGCGTAGAACCGGTGACTATCGCGACCTTGCCATCGAAACGGTTGAGCATTTTGCCGGATATCTCGTCCTGCTTTGTAATTGCAGCCATTGCTTCCTGAGCCCTGCTGAGGTTGTGGAAACCCGGCGGCCCGCCGAGCCGCCGGGGAGGCCGACCTGATGATCAGTACGGAGAATCCGGGAAGTAGAAGAGGTCCGCGTTCTCTTTCGTGATCAGGGAGGTATTCAGGATGTACCGGCCATCAAGAGGAATCTTGCTCACGAAGTGCTCGGCCGTGAGCTCGATCGCTGTCGCGATCATGGATGGTGGATATGACACCGTAACAGGGACGTCCTGGCGGCTCCCTTCCTTGACCATTTGAACGATCTGTTTCATGCCGCCGCCACCCACGATGAAGAATTCTCCTTCACGGCCTGCCTGGCGGGCCGCATCGATGACACCAAGCGTTGTGTCGTCATCTTGCGTCCATACGGCGTCGATCTTCGGAAAGCGCTGCAGGTAGTCCTGCATGACGGCAAAGCCTTCGTCGCGATTCCAATTGGAATGCTTTTCGTCAAGGATCTTGATGCTGCTGTTGAGCGCCTTCTTGAAGCCCTCGACGCGCTGATTGTCGATTTCAGTCGGAATGCCGCGCATGGCGACGACCTCGCCGCCATCTGGAAGCTTTGAATTGATGTAAAGCGCAGCTTCACGCCCCAAAGCCGGATTATCGCCGGCGATATGGAACGTTTCGATCCCCGGTTCGGACAGCCCGCGGTCTACTACGGTGACGTAGACCCCTTGGCTGGCGATTTCCTTGACGGGCGCCGTCAACGGCGCCGATTCAAAAGGAAGGATGACCAAAGCCGTCATCGTCCCGGAGTTCAGGTCCTCGATGTCATTGACCTGTTCGGTGGCATTGGCCGCTGTTTGCAGGACAATTTCCAAGTTCGGGTATTGTGTTTGGAGCCGATCGATCGCCTGGCGGGCGTGGTAGTTCAATCCTCCCGCCCATCCGTGCGTGGCAGCCGGAATCGAGACGCCAATCCTGATCTTTTCTTCCTGGGCAGTGGCAGTGCCGGCCAAGCCGAGCATTGTTGCAGCAATAAGCGTTCTCTTCAGTGTCATGACTGTTCCTCCGGTTAAATTTCCGACTTGGGTTGACGTTATGTGCCTGGCCGACACGTCAGCGTTGGCTTGGCCTCTGGAGCAGCACCGCGATGATCACCACTGCACCCTGCATGGCACCGTTGAGGTAGGGGCTTACGATGCTAGTGAGGTTGAGGAGATTGCTGATCAGACTAAGGATCAGGACGCCGACCACCGTGCCCCAGATGCGACCACGGCCACCTTTCAGCAATGTGCCTCCTATGATCACGGCCGCGATGGCTTCCAGTTCCCACAGCAAGCCCGTCGATGGCGTTGCTGAGCCGAGCCGAGGAACATAGAGAAAAACCGCGATGGCCACGCAGACGCCCTGCACGACATAGGCAAGGAGTTTTATTCTGGAGACCTTGATCGCCGAATATCGCGCGACATCTTCGCTTGAGCCGATAGCGGCAATGTGCCTCCCAAAGACGGTTCTCCTCAGGACGAAATCACCAAGCAGTGCCATCGCAAGGAAAGCGATGACTGGCCAGCTCAGGCCAAGAACACCGCCGAAGTAGACTGGTCGGTAGAGCTCGCGCACGGCGAAGTCGAGTGTGAGGGCGCCGCCGTCGGCGAACCACGTCACGAGCGATCGCAGGATCCCCATCATCCCGAGGGTCACGATGAACGGCTCAATGCGGCCGAGCGTAATGGCGGCTCCATTCACAAGGCCCGCCAAAACAGTCACCAGAAAGCCTGCAGCGACACCAGCGGCGACCGCCGCATAGCCGGAACTGGCTAAAGGAGCCGCTGCGTTCATCACGACAATCATTGTCGCGGCGGAGAACGCAGCCATGGATCCCACGGAGAGGTCTATGCCACCTGATGTAATGACAAAGGTTGCGCCAATAGCGATGATTCCGATAAATGCGGAGCGCGCCAGCACGTTCTCAAGATTGTCGATCGAGATAAAAGTCGGGTTTAGAATCGCTCCAAGCCCAATAAGGATGGCGAGTGCAAGCAGCGGGCCGAAAGCCGCATAGTCGATTTGGAACCGTGATTTCTCCTCACCGCGGCCGGGGTGAGCGGCAAAAACGGAAGCCCTTGTCGTGTCTTGCTGGGTCATTTTTCACCATCATGAGAATTGTTCGCGACGCCGGCCGCGAGTTGCACGATTTCTTCCTCGGAAATGTCAGTTCCGGTCAGAAATCCGGCTATTGCGTTGTCACGCATCACCATCACGCGGTCGCTGAGACCAACGACCTCTTGCATGTCTGATGAAATCGCAACAACGGCGTTTCCCTCATCAGCCAGGCGGCGCAGCATCCTGTAAATTTGCGCCCGTGTGCCGACGTCGATTCCTCGAGTTGGTTCGTCGACGACGATGACACGCGGCCGATTCAGCAGGGACTTTGCAAGCATGACTTTTTGCTGGTTTCCACCGGACAGGCTGCCAACGCGCACATTGGGGTAGGGCGCATCAATGCTGAATTCGCGTACCGCCCAATCGCGAGCCTTGCGTTCCTTGTCGGCATCCACGAGCCGGAACCGTGAAAGGATTTGATCAAGGAACGAAACGTTGTGAGCGATGGTCTCGTTAAGAAGGAGGCCGCGCCCTTTGCGGTCCTCGGTTATGTAGACGACACCGGCTTCCAGCATGGCGCGGTACGTACTGTGTCGGATCGCTTGCCCCCAGAGTGCCAAGTCGCCACCGCGGCTACCGCGGAGAGCCACGAGTGATTCAAAGAGTTCGGTACGACCCGAGCCCACAAGGCCAGCTACGCCTAGGATCTCGCCCGCGAAAATGTCCAAGGTGATCGGTGGTGATGGAATGTCTGGCGAAAAGTTATTGATCGAAAGGGCAACACTGGAAGCCGGAGCTGCTGCCTTAGGCGGATATATTTGATTGAGTTCCCGCCCTACCATCAGGTTGGCTATTTGCTGAGCGGTCACATCCTCGATGTTCCAAGTGCCTTGGTATCGCCCATCACGGAGTACCGATACGCGGTCGGCGATGCGCTTGACCTCTTCGAGCTTGTGGGAAACGAAGACGACGGCCACGCCCTCCCGACGCAGGCGCTCGACCTGGGTGAACAGGTTCTCCGTCTCCCGCGACGTGAGCACCGCTGTCGGCTCATCCATGATGATGAGCTTTGCGTCCCGCAGTAGCGCCTTGGCGATTTCCACCATCTGCTTGTCGGAAACGGGGAGGGATGACACCCGTTGCCGGGGCATTACAGAACTGCCGAGTCTTGCGAGCATCTCGCGAGCGCGTCTCGTCATTTCGGCAATCGAAAGCAAGGCGCCGCGGTGCAACTCGTGTCCGAGAAACATGTTCGCAGCGACGTCTAGGTGTTCGGCAAGGGCGAGTTCCTGATGAATGAGGACGACTCCGCGTTCCTCCGCGGCCCGCACCGAGAAATCAGAGACGATTTCGCCGTCGATTGTAATGTGCCCACTATCAGGCCTAGCGAGGCCAGCCAACACGCGAGCTATGGTGGATTTTCCGGCGCCATTTTCGCCAACGATCGCGTGCACCTCGCCTTCGTGGATCGCGAATGAGATCTCGTCGAGCACAGTTGCGATACCGTAGCGCTTGGTGATCCGGTCGATCACCGCAAATGGTTTGTTATCGGCCTGGGCTTGCGGCCGCGTCGCCGAGGACGTGCTCCGGGTCATCAGGACAACGTCGCCATGGCGGGCCGAAAACCGCGCCGACCACCATAGGCACCGCCTGATTTCATCGATTCCTCCCAAACAAGGGCCATTCTTGGCCTCTTTGTGAAATCGTTTTCTCACGTAATACCCGCTGGCGGTAAACGGCCACGGCGAGGATAATTGAGAAAACGATTTCTTGCATAACGCCGAATCTCTGTCAAGATCGAAGAATGACACTCCTCGACGCTACCTTCGGTGATTTCGTAGATGCGCTGGAAACGGCCTACGATGAGGTCGGTATCAGGAATGCGGCTGACCGTCTTGCGGCGCGGCTGGGTTACCGATGGTTTGCCTATCTCGGTTTTTCGGAACCAGCGCTCAAGGTGCTTTCTTCGTATCCAGGTTCATGGGCACGACGGTACATCGAGCAAAGATACGAGGATATCGACCCTATCGTTGGGCTGGCTCGAAAATCACAACGGTCGTTTCAATGGGATCGCCGGACGTTGCGACTTCACTCAGTTTCTCAACAGCGCTTTTTCGCTGAGGCCGGCAAGTTCGGGATTCACAGTGGCGCGACTGTTCCGATTCGGGGAGGCTTCGGCCGATTCGCCGCGTTCACGCTCGCCGGCAATATGGACGCAGGTGTCGAGGTTCGTCCAACTGAAGTGATGGATACCCTACAACTTGCCGCGCTGTACTATCATTCGCACGTCTATGCGAAACTCCAACTGGGCCTGACCCGGCTTGCTGACGCGCCACTCACCCAACGGGAGCGGCAGTGCCTTTCTTGGGCGGCACGCGGCAAGAAGATGCCAGAAACCGCTACTATTCTCGGCATCACCACGCGAACGGTGGTCTTCCATCTCGAGAATGCCAGGTCGAAGTTGGGTGCGTCGACGGTGACGCAGGCTGTGGCCGAGGCCGCGCACCGCGGCCTTATCTCGTCCTGAAATAAACCCTCGCCTCCGCTTCCAGTCGGACCGCTGAGCGCGGTGCCGCTCCAATTTGCTTGGTCCGATCGACATGCCCCATCAACGCGGCACCCGCGCTTGAGCAGGCGTGGTCTCGCTCGCCAAGATTGCGTTTGAGTTTGTTCGGCTCGCCGGCCTGTAAAACCCTACAGCTACGCGGCTCGGCGCGCCGTGCTCTTTGTTGCTCTCAAGCAAAGGAGCCTGCTGCCATGCGTGTAATTCCAGTTACTCACTCGGACGACTCTGAATTTCCTGATCTGATCGCGGGAATGCACCGCTTGCGCTATCGCGTTTTTCGAAACCGTCTGAATTGGGACGTGTCTGTTTCGGGCGATATGGAGATCGACGCCTACGATGCGCTCAAGCCAACCTACATCATTGCAATCGATGACAGCAGCTCGGTGGTCGGCTGTGCGAGGCTGCTGCCGACGATGGGGCCAACGATGCTGGCGAACACCTTCCCCGCGCTGCTTGGATCGAATCCCGCTCCGCGAAGCGACAGAATATTTGAAAGCTCGCGCTTCTGTGTAGATACCGGATCGGCTGGCTGTGTGACCGCAGCTGGCCTTCGTGACGCGACGTTCAGCCTGCTTGCCGGGATTCTGGAGTGGGGACTGTCGAAGGATCAAGAGGCGGTGGTCACGGTTACAGACGTTCGATTTGAGCGCATTTTGAGGCGCGCCGGATGGCCGTTGGAACGCTTCGCTCCGCCCATGCAGATTGATGACACAAAGGCGCTAGCCGGTTACCTGCTGATCTCGGAATCCGTGCTGATGAACGTCCGTGAAATGGGGCAACTCCAAGCGCCCGTGCTCGTCGCTCGCGTCGCCCAACCGGTGGCGGCGTGATCACGGCTGCTGCTGGTCGACAATGACCATCGAACTGCGCCATCTTCGTTACGCTGTCGCCGCCGCGCATTATGGCAGCTTCCGTCGCGCGGCGGAGGCGCTCGGCGTCGAGCAGTCGTCACTCAGCCGCCGCATTCGACAGATGGAGGATCGTCTGGGAGTCGCAGTGTTCGAGCGATCGAGAAGCGGCGTGCGTCTGACGACGGTCGGCACCGAAATCCTGCGGACCTCCAGGCATCTGGTCGATGGGCTGGACCACATGATGGCGTCGGCCAAGGCCGTACGCCGGGGCGAGGCCGGCCGGCTGGCCGTCGGCTTCTATACATCGCTGTCGGCGGGGAATTTGCGGGCGAGCCTGATGGAACATGCGCGACGATTTCCGCGGGTGGAACTCCGCGCCGTCGAGGACGGGCGGGAGAGGCTCTTCGTAGGTCTAGAGCATGGCGCGCTCGACGTTGCCATTGTCATCGGCGAGCCGGTAGTCCGCGAAGCGGGAGCGATGGCATTGTGGGACGAACGCATCATGGTTGCGCTCCCGGAGAGCCATCCATTGTCGGCGAACGAAACCGTCTATTGGACCGACCTCAGAGGTGAAACGTTCTTGCTCAGCAAGCGTGACCCCGGACCGGAACTGCGGGACATTTTACTGACGAACTTAGCTTCGCCCGGAATCCAGCCCAAGGTCGTGAGCCAGGACGTTAGCTCCGAAAACCTAATGAGTTTGGTGGGGGCCGGCTTTGGGGCAAGCCTGATCTGTGAGGCCGGGATAGGCGCCAGTTACGCCGGCGTAGTCTATCGCGATGTTCAGGACGACAACGGTCCGAGCCGGGTCAACTACGTCGCCCATTGGCTGAGGAACAACGACAACCCAGCGCTGGAGCACTTCCTTAAGGTGTTGGAGGAGCCCTATCCCCCTACTAGGGCCGCCGAGTCCGTCGCGCCTTCGCGAACGCACGATCCGTCGCCATGAAGCGCTCGATCATCGGTACGATCAGCCTGGCCGGTTCGCCAACAGGCTGGCCAGTCTCCCGGGCGTGGATCTCGGCGTAAACGACGAGGTCGCGATGCACGGACGCAGGCAGTTCGATCGAGATCTTGGACGGTTTGTCGTCGGGAACGGCGCCAAGTTTGAGTTTCGTCATTGGTCTACTCCGTAGGGTTCGAGGACCAGGTCACGAGCAACAATCACCCTGACCGGGAAACCCGGCCGGATGGTGAGCGTCGGCGCCACCTGCAATTGCCGCTGGATGATCTGCTGACCGGCGTCGTTGATTGTGTCCTGGGCACCGCTGCGGATCGCCTGGATGAGCCGGTCGTCGTCATTCATCGTCAACTCGGCGCCGACAGCGAGCAGCGTCGAGAGGCCAGCGGCCTTCATCAGATCCCACCAGTGATAGTCGACGCCATCCTCCAGGCCGGCATAGCCGGCGGTGTCCGCACCGGGTTGCCGCTCGAGAACGATGGAGCGGCCGTTTGGGAAGATCAGCCGGTTCCAGACGAGGAGGACGCGGCGCTGGCCGAAGGCGACGCCATTGTCGTACTCGCCGATAAGCCTGGTGCCTTGAGGGACGAGGAGAATGCTGCCAGTGGGGCTGTCGTAAATGTGCTGGGTTACCTGTGCGGTGATCTGGCCGGGAAGATCGGAGCGGATGCCGGTGATGAGCGCCGCCGGGATGACGGAGCCGGCTTGCAGCACAAACGGCGAGGCCGGTGAAGCGACGCGATCGAGCGCGACCGTGCGGCGATCGACCGCGGCATTGAGAATGGCAAGCTGCTTGTCCTGCGTTCCGGCTCCGGCGAGGTTCGGCGCCGTTCCGCCGAGCGTCGGTTGTAATGTCGGAAGATCCGTAGCGGTCGCGGATCGGGTCTGGAAGAAGACTTCGCTGGTACGGGCCGCTTCCATTTCCGCAAGGCGCCTTTGTTTCTCCGGATCCGGCTGCGGTGTGGGCGTCACCTCGGCTGGGATCGGTCGCCCCTCCTCCCAGGCGCGCTTGATGGGGCCGCCGAGATCTCCAGGAAGTGGAGGACCGAGCTGTGGGATGCCGCTGTAGTCGGAAGGCAGGCTCTGCAAACCATCCGCCGTCTGGCGGCGATCGGTCGTGAACAGTTCATCGCCCTGCTGCTGCCGATCGGCGGTCTGGAGCGCATAGATCAGGGCGCCGCCTATACCGAGACCGGCGATAAGGCCAAGCCCGGCGAGCACCCTTCGGGAGATGCGGGTGACACGCGGCGCGTCGCTGCGCAGCCGCATGGTCGCCGCAGTGCTCGATGTCGCGGCCGAACCTCCGCTTGTATTGCGGATTTCCGTTTCGCTCATGATGATGGCCTCTCATCGGTTCGCACGATCCTGACGGTTTGCTGGCGCTTGCCGCTGCCGAGACGCAGTTCAGCGGCGCCGAACAGCCGATCGACGATCAGGATGTTCTGATAGATGCGGGTGTTGACGATCTCGGGCTCGCCGTTCGGGCCGATGACGAATATTGGGGGCAGCTCGCCCTGGACGATCCCGCGCGGGAAAACGACATAGACGCGGCGCCCATCGTCAAATACCGACATCGGCCGCCAGGGCGGCCTGTCGCCGGTGAGCCCGTACCGATAGATCCGCGCGGCAACGGCCGGAATAATCGGAGCGGTGGGAACGTTCGTGCGCTGCGATGCGGCTCGGGGATAGGCCCAGGCCACGGCCGGCATGTAGGGCTTCTCGCCCGCGTGCAGCTCCATCAGATAGGTGCGCCGGTCGGTGGTGATGACCAGGTTTGTCGTGATGTCTGTTCGGGTCGGCTTCACAAGAACATGGACACGCCGGGTCGCGCCGCTTCCGCTTTCCGTTTCGCCGATAATCCAACGCGCGGTATCGCCGGCGGCGATTGGACCAGTGCCGGTCAGACTCTCGCCGGGCTCCAGTGCGATGTTTGTGATCTGCCCGGGTGCCGCATACACCTGATAGAGCGCGCCGTCGCTCCAAGGATAGATCTGGATCGAGTTGTAGTATCCCTCCTTGCGCGGTTCGACACGTGCGGCGGTGTTGGCGTTGTCGATCCGCCCGGTCGGCGTGCTCGCGGGATTGCCGCCCTTTGCCGGAGTCCAGGCCGGCGGCACAAGAATGGGACGCGGCGGCCCGTCGCCTGTGCTGACGGCGACGGCCGGCAGCGGCGGCACGTCGGCGTCGTAGCTGATCGGCCGGGGCTTTGGCGCCGTTGCGCAGGCCGCGAGCGTCACGCAGGACAGCACGAGCACGCCAAGCGTGGATACGAATTTGCAGAAAACCGGAAAATCGGCTTTGCGGATCGTCGGTCTGGTCATTGCCCCAGCTCCTTTGACCAGTTGATGGCATTGATGAAGACACCCAGCGGGTTGCGGCGCAGCCGCTCGGCATCGCGCGGCGGCTGGATCACCACGGTGAGAATAGCGGTCCAGCGCTCGGTGCCGGCGAGCTGGCCGTTTTCGTAGTGGCGCTCGGTCCAGGCGACGCGGAACGAATCCGGCGAGGCGCGGATCACGCTCGAGACCTCGACGCTGACCTGCTGCTTGCCTACGCGCGTAAATGGGTCGTTGGAGCGCGCATAGTCGTTGAGAGCCACGGAACCGCGATCGGTGGTGAACTCGTAGGCTCGCAGCCAGTTCTGGCGCACGACGATCGGATCGGCGGAGATCGAGCGAACCTGTTCTACGAAGCGCGCCAGATGGAATGCGATCTGTGGATCGGTGGGGCGATAGTCGGCAACGGCCGGTTCGATTGCGCGGGCCTCCCCGGTTCTATCCACCTCTACGACCCACGGCACAACTGTGCCGCGCGACGACTGCCAGACCAGGGCACCTGAGAACCCTGCAGACAGGATCAGGCAGCCGAAGGCCATGAGCCGCCAGTTTCTGGCCTGTACGCGCGCCGATCCGATGCGCTCGTCCCACACCTGAGCGGCGCGTTGATATGGTGTCTCAGGCTCCGGCGTCTTGCCGTAATGGGTGGCGGCTCGTTTGAAGAAGCTCATGTGCGATCTCTCTCGGAAAGGCTGATTGAAGCGCCGCCGCCGTGGCTGTCGCCGGAGCGGACGGCGTGAGCCGCGGCGGTGACGCCGTGGCTCATGGCTTGGCTATGCCGCATGCGGCGGGCCCAGGCCGGCGGACCATCGCTGGACGTGGGTGGTAGGGGCGGCTCCGTGGTGCCGCCGCCGACAGTGCCCATCGAGGACGCCCCGCCGGTCGCTGCGAAGGCCGCACGGCCCCCGGTGTGGAAGGAAGCTCCGAGGGTTTCGGAAACGCGGGATGCCGCGCGCTTGAGCGGCGAGCCCGCTGCGGCGCCTGCGGCGCGCGCGACACCGCCGAGGCCCGCGGCGACACTCGCTGGTCCGGTCTCGCCGGCTGAAGCGAGAGAGTAGGCGGTAGAACCGCCGCCGACCAACGCGGCGCCGCCCCGAACGCCAGCGGCACTCGCCGACCAGGCTGCACGCCCGCCCCTGACGGCCTGCATGGTGGCGCCACCCGCGGCGACTCCGGCGCCACCGACCGCAAGACCGGTCCCGACTGCGGCGCCGGCGCCGAGCTGCGGCCCGCCGGAGACAATGCCGTTGGCGATGCCCGGTCCGAAGATGCCGAGACCGAGGAGCGAGAGCGCTGCCAGCACGATTGCCATGGCGTCGTCGATGGTGGGCTCCTCGCCACCAAAGCCGGACGTGAACTCGCCGAACAGGGTCGATCCGATGCCGATGATGACGGCCAGCACCAACACCTTGATCCCCGAAGAGATGACGTTGCCGAGTACGCGCTCGGCCATGAAGGCGGACTGGCTAAAGAGGCCAAACGGGATCAGCACGAACCCCGCCAATGCGGTCAGCTTGAATTCGATGAGCGTAACGAAGAGCTGGACGGCCAGGATGAAGAAAGCCAGCAGCACGAGCGCCCATGCGAATAGCAGGCATGCGATCTGGATGAAGTTCTCGAAGAAGCTCCAATAGCCCATCAGATCGGAGATCGATTCAAGCAGCGGCCGGCCTGCATCCAATCCGGTCTGGGCGACACGTCCAGGACGCATCAGGTCCGCAACGGAAAACCCGGTTCCCGATGCCATCAGGCCGAGGCCGGCAAAACTGTCGAAGACGATCTGCGCCAGGCTGTTCCAGTTGCCGATCAGGTAGGCGAAGATTCCGACAAAGATCGTCTTCTTGACGAGCCGCGCAATGATGTCCTCGTCGGCGCCCCAGGCCCAGAACAGGGCGGCGAGCGTAACGTCGATGACGATGAGAGTCGACGCGATGAAGGCAACCTCGCCGCCGAGCAGACCGAAGCCGCTGTCGATGTAGGAGGTGAAGACCTCAAGGAAGCGATCGATGACGCCGGCGCCTTCCATGGCCTAGTTCCGTGCTGCCGGCGAAAGGAAGCGGCGGCGGTTTTCGTCCCATGCGGCGAGGCATTGGGGGTCGCGCGTCGTGGATTCGCCCATCTGCTGGCAGCGTCGGAGCGTCTCGCGCAGCGGATCGCTGCGCGGCGCCTCGGTCACCGGGGGCGAGGGAAGAGTGCCGGCCGAAATTTCCTCGCGCGCACGGTGGTCCGCGGCCGTGATCGCCACGGCGGCGACAATGACCACTACAAGTCGAGCGAGCATCCTTCCGTCCATAATTTGATCCCCGGCCGTTTGCTCAGTTGCCGCCCGGGAACATCTGCGCGTCGCCGGGCTGGTAGCCGGCGCCGGGCTCGAGGAAGCGGCGGCGCTGTTCGCGCCCCTGCTCAGCCGCGGCTGCCTGTTCAGCGGCGGACAGCGCATCGGCGCGGCCGTTGGCCGCGAGCAATGCCGTCAGGTCAGCGAGTTGCTGGGCCTGAAGCGCGAGGATCTGGTTGCCGGCCTGGGCAGCCTGCAGCGCGCCGGTAGCGCCCTGGCTTTCGCCCACCAGGGCGGAAAGCTCGGTGCGCTGCGTCTCGATATTGCCGACGACACCGGCCTGCACACGCATGGCGTCCTGCAGGGCGCCCACCGTATTGCCCCAGCGTTCGCGTGCCAGATCGACGAGCGCCTGATCGGACATGGAGAGATCCATGTTGCTGTACTGCTGCGAAAAGATCTGATCGATCTCCTGCACGTCGAAGGCGATGCGCTGCGCCTGTCCCAACAGCTGCTGGGTGCGCTGAACGGACTGCTGGAACTGCTGCAGCGAGGAGTAGGGCAGGCTCGCGAGATTGCGCGCCTGGTTTATCAGCATCTGCGCCTCGTTCTGAAGGCTCTGTATCTGATTGTTGATCTGCTCCAGGGCCCGGGCGGCCTGCAGCACGTTCTCGGCATAGTTGGACGGGTCGAAGACGATGTCGCCGAAGCCGAACAGGGCGTGGGCGGGCGTGACCATCACGGTCGACAGGGCGATGGGCGCCGAGACCAGGGCGGTGCCAATGAGCAAGGCATGGATCGAGGAGCGAGGGCGGGTCATGGAGAAACCTCCTGGGTTGGTTCAGTTGCTGTCGTCGCGGACGCGGCGAGGTCGGTGAGGTCGGGGATGAGGTCAGCCGCCCAGTCGAGGTTGTGGATGCGCAGCCAGATCTCGAGAAAACGGTCGCGGCCGTGCTCCGACAGGACGTGCTCGATCAAGGCGTGATCGGATTTCGCCGAGGCGGCGGAGAGGGCCAGCGCGACGTCGCCGAGACCGAGCTCGAACAGCCGGTTGCCGCGCCGGGACTGGGCGTAGTAGTCCCGCTTCGGAATGGCCCGGGCCAGGATTTCGATCTGCCGGTCGTTGAGACCGAAGCGGCGATAGATCGCGGTGATCTGGGGCTCGATCGCACGATCATTGGGCAGCAGGATGCGGGTGTGGCAGGAGTCGATGATCTCCGCCGCAATCGTGCTCTTCTCGAGCTGCGCCAGTGACTGGGTGGCAAAGACGACGCTGGCGTTCTTCTTGCGCAGCGTCACCAGCCATTCGGCAAGTTGCTTCGAAAAGCCTGGATCGCTGAGTGCCAGCCAGCCCTCGTCGACGATGACCAGCGTTGGCCGGCCGTCGAGGCGGCCTGCGATGCGGTGGAAGAGGTAGGCGAGTGCGGCAGGCGCGGCGCCGGTGCCGAGCAGGCCCTCGGTCTCGAAGGCGAGCATCGAGGCTTGCCCAAGGTTCTCGCCTTCGGCGTCGAGAAGCCGCCCGTAGGGACCGCCGACGCAATAGGGCTGGAGCGCGCGCTTCAGATCATTGGACTGCAGCAAGACCGTGAGGCCGGTGATGGTGCGTTCCTCGACAGGCGCCGAGGCGAGGGAGGTGAGGCCTGTCCAGATGTGCTCCTTGACCTCAGGCGTGATGGCGACGCCTTCCCGCGTGAGGATGGCGACGATCCAGTCCGCGGCCCAGGCGCGCTCGGGCGTATGAGCAATTCCGGCGAGCGGCTGGAGGGAAACGGAAGACTCGGTCCCTTCGGTGAGTTCGCCACCGAGATCATGCCAGTCGCCACCCATCGCCAATGCGGCGACACGGATCGAGCCGCCGAAGTCGAAGGCGAAGATCTGGGCTAGGCTGTAGCGGCGGAACTGCAACGCCATAAGCGCCAGCAGGACGGACTTGCCGGCGCCGGTCGGACCGACGACCAGGGTATGTCCGACATCGCCGACATGAAGAGACAACCGGAACGGGGTCGAGCCTTCCGTCCTGCCAAAGAGCAGTGGGGGTGCTCGGAAATGCTCGTCCCGTTCCGGCCCCGCCCACACCGCCGAAAGCGGGATCATATGGGCGAGATTCAGTGTGCTGATGGGCGGTTGCCGCACATTGGCGTAGAGATGGCCCGGCAGCGTGCCCAGCCAGGCGTCAACCGCGTTGACGGTCTCTGCCATGCCGGTGAAATCCTGGCTCTGGATGATTTTCTCGACCAGTCGCAGCTTCTCGTCGGCGACGCGGGCGTCAGCATCCCACACCGTCACCGTCGCCGTGACATAGGCTTCGCCGGCAACGTCGGCGCCCAACTCCTGCAGAGCGAGATCGGCATCGGCCGCCTTGTTGGCGGCGTCGGTGTCGACCAGGGTCGAGGCCTCGTTGGTCAGCACCTCCTTGAGGATCGCCGCGACGCTCTTGCGCTTGGCAAACCACTGGCGGCGGATTTTCGTCACGAGCCGGGTAGCGTCGGTCTTGTCGAGCAGGATGGCGCGGGTCGACCAACGATATGGAAAGGCCAGCCGGTTCAGTTCGTCGAGGATGCCGGGTGTCGTCGCCGCGGGAAAACCGACAATGGTGAGGATGCGGACATGCGCGTCGCCGAGTCGCGGCTCGAGGCCGCCAGCGAGCGGCTGATCGGCGAGCAGCGCGTCCAGATACATCGGCGTCTCGGGCATCCGAACGCGATGGCGCTTGGTCGAGACGGTCGAGTGCAGATAGGTCAGCGTTTCGTCGTCATCGAGCCAGCGGCATTCGGGCATGAAGCCATCGAGCAGGGCGAGCACGCGATCGGTGCGATCGACGAAGCCGCGCAGGATGTCCCAAGGATTGACGCCCGACTGCTCGCGGCCCTCGTAGAGCCAGCTCTCTGCGCGCGCCGTGTCCTCGGCCGGCGGCAGATAGACGATGGTGAGGAAGTAGCTGGATTCGAAATGCGTTCCAGCCTCCTCGAAATCGGCCTTCCGCTCCGCGTCGATGAGCGCCGAGGCTGGATCCGGGAACATGCTCTTGGGGTAGGTCAAAGCCTCATGGCGCTGCGCCTCGAGGAAGATGCTCCATCCCGAACCGAGGCGGCGGAAGGCATTGTTCAGCCGGCCAGCGACGCCGACCAGTTCGGCCGGTACGGCGCTGTCGAGATCGGGACCGCGGAATAGTGCCGACCGCTGGAAGCTGCCGTCCTTGTTGAGGACAACACCTTGGCCGACAAGGGCGGCCCAGGGGACATAGTCGGCAAGGCGGTCGCCGGCGCGGCGATATTCTGCAAGGTTCATCATTGCTGTACCTCAGACGCCCAGATGGCCGGGGATGCGGAGGTGCCGGCGCACCACTTCCACAAAGAGAGGATCGCGCCGCGCCGCCCACACGGCGGCGAGGTGGCCGATCGCCCAGAGCACGATGCCGACCAGCCAGAGCCGCAGTCCAAGACCGAGTGCGGCCGCCAGGGTGCCGTTGAGAATGGCCACCGAACGCGGCGCACCACCCAGAAGGATCGATTCGGTCAGCGCGCGATGGACCGGTGCGACAAATCCGGGAACGGGCTCGTCCATCAGACCAGCACCCCGCCGCCAAACGAGAAGAAGGAGAGGAAGAAACTGGATGCGGCAAAGGCGATGCTGAGGCCGAAAACGATCTGCACCAGCCGGCGGAAGCCGCCCGACGTGTCACCGAAAGCGAGTGTCAGGCCGGTGACGATGATGATGATCACGGCGATGATCTTGGCGACCGGCCCTTCGATGGACTCGAGGATCTGCTGCAGCGGCTCTTCCCAGGGCATCGACGAGCCGGCGGCGTAGGCGGCCTTGGTCAAGGTCAGGCTGACTGTGGTGGCGAGCGTGATCGCCGCAACCCGTGGACGAGTGCAAAGGGTTCTGAAGGTCATGACAGGGCTCCGGTGAGTTCGGGGGTTGAGATGGCTGGAACGAGGGCGTAGTCACCGGTCGCGGCCAGGCCGGCGACGTGGGCGAGCTCGGCGAGGCGTCGCGTCGAACCTCGACCCGAAAGGACGACGACGAGGTCGATGGTCTCGGCAATGAGGGCACGGGGCACCGTGACGACCGCCTCCTGGATGAGTTGCTCGAGCCGGCGCAGGGCGCCAACAGCCGAGCCGGCATGGATGGTACCGACGCCGCCGGGATGGCCGGTGGACCACGCCTTGAGCAGGTCGAGCGCCTCGGCGCCGCGAACCTCGCCGATCGGAATCCGGTCGGGCCTGAGGCGCAACGAGGACCGCACCAGGTCGGCAAGGGACACCACCCCGTCCTTGGTCCGGAGTGCGACGAGATTGGGCGCGGCGCATTGCAGCTCGCGCGTATCCTCGATCAGGACCACACGGTCGCCGCTCTTGGCGACCTCGGTGAGGAGGGCGTTTGTGAGGGTGGTCTTGCCCGTGGACGTGCCACCGGCGACGAGAATGTTCTGCCGTGCGGCAACGGCCTCGCGGAGGACCTCGGCCTGCTTCGCCGACATGATTTCGGCGGACACATAGTCGTCCAGCGTGAACACGGCGACCGCGGGCTTTCGGATCGCGAAGGCAGGGGCCGCGACGACTGGCGGCAGCAGGCCCTCGAAGCGTTCCCCCGTTCCGGGCAGCTCGGCGGAGACCCGTGGTGCACCGGCGTGCACCACGGCACCGACGTGATGTGCGACCACGCGAATGATGCGTTCGCCATCGGCGGGCGTAAGATGCTCGCCTGTATCAGCTAGACCTTCTGCCAGGCGGTCGATCCAGAGCCGCCCGTCGGGGTTGAGCATCACCTCGACGACCTTGGGGTCTTCCAGAAACTGGGTTACAGCCGGACCCAGCGCGGTGCGGAGCATCCGAGTACCGCGTTCGACCGCTGCCGTTCGCTGAGAAGAAATTACCACGTCGTCCCCATCCGCTGCGGGCGCGCACGACGCGCGGCCCTGGATCGGGGACAAGTAGAAGAGGCATCAACGGGCCGACCGCAACAAGCCTCAAGGGGTCGTCGTACAGTGGCGTGGAATTACAGGGAAACGGCGGAACCGTTATGGCTGCTTAGCGCCGCATTTCGGCGGCCGTTCAGGCTAACTTTACTTCGCCTGAAAGCGGACGCTGGAAAGGGCGTGCTGCAGATCAGTTTCGCGATCCCATATCGGTCATTGACGCCGCCGAAGGGACGCTGGAGGTGAGCGCCGTGCAAGCGATGCTAGGCTCGATCGGCGATGCAACAGTTGGAGGGCGGGTTTTTTTACATTATTTCTAAAACGACGGTAAGCAGTTATCATTATTGGGATAGCCAGCTTCTCTTTCATCTCGGATTCGAGTATCTTGCTGAAATGCTTGCGGCCGAGCATACTCGGAAGAGGTACCGTTGTCAGGCGCGCTAGCTTTATTGCAAAAAGTCATCACCAGGATGGGGGGGTGACTGTAAATTCTATGATTTTCATAGTGTAGCATTTCAGTTTATGCAACGCGGGGAGGAAAGGTAATGCGGCGACAGGGACGGTGTGTCAGACAATTCTTACTGGTATTTGCCGCGATCACGTTCAGCCTGGGCCACGCTTGGGGTCAGACGAATAGCCCGGCCCTGCCACCCGGCGTCATCCCACTTGATCAGGGTTGGACAGACGACCAGCGCACTCTGTGGTACACCACGACGCAAGGCTCGCGCCTTGTGCCACTTGATTGGATGCTCAATTTGGAGGCGGCGTCTTCGACCTCTGCCCAACCGAAGAAATTTGCAGAAGATCTTGCGCGGCTTGGCTATCTGCCAAACCCAGTCACTGCCCGTAACCCCCACAAGCTGCCCCTCGGGTTTGTCGTCGACCACGAGCCAACGCGCGCGGCTGACCTAATGTGCGACACGTTTCCCGAAACCTGCGATGCCAAAACCATGCGCAAACCTTGGGTCGGGTTGAACTGTTCGGCTTGCCATACCAACGATATCAGGTTCGGCGGCAAAGCGTTTCGCGTCGAGGGCTCCGCGACACTCGCTGACTTCCAGGCGATGGAAGAGGAGATGCTGAAGGCGCTTAAGGCGACGGCTGACGACCCTGAGCGTTTCGACCGTTTCGCAAGGGCGGTCCTCGACGGTGAGTTTTCTGACGAAACCAGTGGGTCGTTGAACAGGCAGTTGCTTGAGCATGTCGCTTGGCAGCAGAAGCTGGAAGACAAGAACCGCAGCAAGGTGCGCTACGGCCACGGCCGTCTCGACGCACAGGGCCACATTCTCAATAAAGTCTCGCTAGTCGCCCGCGTGCAGGACCAGTTGGACACGGTCGCTGCTGACGCGCCGGCAAGCTACCCGTTCATCTGGAATACTTCCCAGCAACAGAAAATCCAGTGGAACGGCATTGCCGATAACCAAACGACGATCGACATTTTCGGCATAAAGACAGATGTCGGCGCTTTGGTGCGCAACACATCGGAAGTGATTGGCGTCTTCGCTCACATAGAGACGGATCGCGGCAAGGCATTTCTAGGCTACGACTCCAGCGTGCGGCTAAAGGAACTTATCGGCCTCGAGCGCCAACTTGCCGCACTGAAATCGCCGCGCTGGCCTGAAACCATCTTGCCGCCCATCGACGGGGCCAAGGCGGCGCGCGGCAAGGCGATCTTTGACGCCATGGGGTGCGCCAACTGCCACCAACCTCTGGCATGGGATGACCTGACCTCCGATGCCCGCGAAAAAATGGTGCAGATCAAGGAGCAGAAAACTGATGTCTTCTTAGCCTGCAACACCTTCCTCCATATTTCCAAGTCGGGCAATCAGGGCGGACAAAAGGTTTACGGCGTCACCGGTGATCGCATCGGGGAAATCGATGCGACGCGCAACATGCTGGTCAACGCTGTTGTGGGGGCGGTGATCGGCAAGTTCGACGAGCTGCTCGCCGGCGTCTTCACGAACGTCTTTCCTCCCGACAAAGCGAGGGTGGGCGCTCTGGTTCGGGCTGAAAATGCTTTGCCGGGGGTCAGTGACTCTATCAAGAAGAGCATGGCCGCTCAGTGCCTTAGCCAGGACAACCACCCGTTACTCGCCTACAAAGCGCGGCCGTTGAACGGCGTTTGGGCGACAGCCCCGTACTTGCACAACGGCTCGGTTCCAACGCTGTACGACCTGCTGCTACCAGCAAAAGTGAAGAATGTGGGCGCTGGTGGGCCTGACCCAGTTGGCCCGACGCGGCCGGAAATTTTCGCGGTGGGCTCGCGGGAGTTCGATCCGGTCAAAGTCGGATTCAAATCCGATGTGATCGAAGATTCCACGGATTTCGTCTTTCGTGTCCGCGACGAGGCAACCGGCGAGCCCATCCCCGGCAACTACAATTCGGGGCACGAGTATGGCAGCGGCCAACTGACCGAGGAGCAGCGGCTGGAACTCGTTGAGTATCTGAAGACGCTTTGACGTTGCAACGGAGGATTTTAATCATGCGCATGAAAGCCTTGCTTGTATTAGGGCTGACAATGGCGACGCTGCCGGCGTTGGCCGAGGACGCCGCCGACATATATCGTAAGGCCTTCGACGCCGCAGTCGCCGATCCTTTCAACGATACGGCCGGCGCGGCGTTCAAGGCGTTGCTGCCGAAGGTCAAGTCGAACTTCGGGCCGGAGCAGGAGCGCTACGTTATCGAGGGCGACATGGTACTGAGCGATGAGGAGGTGACCACATACCTGATTCAGAAGCGCCAGGCCAAGGAATTGGAGGAGAAGGCGGCGGCCGACGCCGCGGTCGAACTCCCTAAGGAAACCGAACTGATCGTCATGCGGCAGCTGGATGGTCGCAAGGCGCGCTGGCCGCTAGGGCAGCGTACGCTGCGCTATGCAGTCATAAAGTCCACCTTTCCCGACGACGGCTCATATCAAGCGGTGCTTGACGACCTCAGCAACGCTACCACCGACTGGCAGCAGGTGTGCGAAAGCTGCCAGATCGTCTTCGAGCACCAGACTGAGTTCGACGGCATCGCGTGGGAAGAATATAAGCAACGAGCGGCTGCGGACGAATTGCGTTTCATTGTCATTTATAATGGCGATGCCGACGGGCCGATTGCTTCGGCCTTTTTCCCCAATGAGCCTTGGCAGGATAGGCTTGTTAGCGTCTTCCCAGACTATTTCTCCCTCGGTGACACCTATACGGGCAGGGGTGTGTTACGGCACGAACTGGGGCATGTGTTAGGCTACCGCCACGAGCATACGCGCGGCATTGTGGGCTGCACTTTCGAGGACTCGAACTGGCTTCCGGTCACGCCTTACGACCCCAAGTCGGTCATGCATTACTGGTGCGGTGATGCCGGCACTCGCGAGCTGTCATTGTCCGACAAGGATCAATCCGGCCATCGCTCAAACTACGATCCGGCGGTCGACGGGACGGATTGAAAAGGAAATCGAAGATTGAGGTGGAGGCGATGCAACTTGCGAATAGGCTGCGAACGATGGGGGCTGCTGCCGCGACGCTTGTCCTATGCGGTCTAAACACGGTACAGGCTGAGGAGAGGCCGGCGGCCGACCTCGCGCCGCCGATTGAGGCGCCGAAAAGTAGAATTGCGGGTGCCAAGGTATTCATCGAGTTTGAGGGTGGTATCGCCTCCAGCGCGATGGCATCCGTTATTCACCGTTTCGGCGTGAAATCCAGAATTCTGCCGGTGCGGGTTTATCGCCCCGATGACACTGTCGGCCTCTGTCCGATCCTGGAATCCGAATTAAAGTTGCCCGGAAGAAACTGCACGACCGATCTTATCGGCTCCATCGTCTGGCTGAATAGGCTTAACAAGCTCGTGCTTGACCCGAATGCTGTCCAGCCCACGCGCGGTGTGTACCTGCCGGCGGTAGAGGCGTCGATAACCGAGATCACGCGAATATTCGACCTATCCAATACGGAGGAGAAGAATCGACTTGACCAAATTCTCAACAATCCGGGCTGGGGCGATTTTGTCGGACGCACGGCTGAGGACATTCTCGGCTCGAATGAGAAGAATGACCCGACGATTCCGCACCTTAATGAGTTGTCTATCAAGCGCATCGCTTGGGAGTTCCAAATATCAGGCGCCGAGCGGGTTGCCGAGGCGACACTGATCGGCAAGAGCCTTGCAACAACCAATCTGATGATCAGCGTCCAGAACATTGAGGGATTCGTAAAATCGAAATATGCCGCCTCGGCGACGAGTGTTTTCCAAAACTGGTGCGCAATTCCACCGGTCTCCAACAACACGGATGGAAGCTTCGCAGGCATGGTCGGAGGCCTCTACGACACCAGCCTCGCGGTTTCGAAGTCCTGTCCTCCGCCGCCGCCCCCACGCCCGCGGCCCAAGGTCGTGATGATGGATCAGCCGATCACACCGCATCCCGACCTTGGTCATGCGTTTCTTAAGGACGACGCTGCAATCGAGGCAGAGCTTAAGCAACTGGGCCCCGCCTGCCAGCCAGGTAACTTCGTTCGAGATGTCGATCACAGTAGCTTGCTTGCGACTATCATAGGGGCAAGCGCTAACAACTATGGCTTTGTCGGCATGGCCCCGGATGCCGTCATCGAAGCCTATCCTTGGAACCAGAAGCCGGAACTGAACAATGATCTGCGACGGTTTGTGGAACGGGTCTGGCCAAAGACGGAGGTGTTCCTGCTGGCGAGTAAGTTCGCACCTTATCCTCCGCAAAGCGCTGCTTCCGCTGTCGAGAAAAGACTGGCCGACAAGACGTGGAAGAAGGATGACAACGACAAGTGGATATTCCAGTTGAAGGACGACAATGTCAGGCTGGAGGAAGATATCGCCAGAACGGTCCTACAAACCCGTATGCTGCTGGTGGCGGCCGCAGGACAAACCCCTGAGGGTAACGCTCCCTTCGAAATACAGGCCGATACACCGATGTCGCCTCAAAATCTTGGCGACTTTGACAATGTGCTGGTTGTGGCGGCGTGTGAGGATTGCGACAAGCCGACCGCTCGCCTTTGGGCGGAATCCAACAGAGGCGCGAACGATGCCGACCGCAGTTTTGTCGGCGTGCTGGCGCCCGGAGGACAGAATGTTCCTTCCTACGTCTCCAACGGCAAGATTGCGATGACCCAGGGCGGCACTTCCTCCGCCGCCGCCTTCGTCGCCGGCCTGGCCGCTAGCATGAGCCAATGTTATCCCGACAACTATCGCCTGCGGCCCGGCGATCTCAAGGAACGCATCATTCTGGCCTCGCGGCCCGTACTCGATGGATCATCCCATGTCGCAGGCGGCGTCATCGACCCGTCAATTTCGATGTTGGATCCAGCCAAAACATGGTTGAAGCTGCAAACCCAACCGGTGCGCCCGGTGACCATGAAGCGATGGTGCAAAGATCATCTCAATTTGAAACCGACCGCTGCAGGGCTGCCCGACCCGTGGTTTCTAAAAAAGGCACGTCGTCTCACGATGGTCGACCAGGTAGGGTTGATCTACCAGTCCTCCGAGATACTACCGGGTGAACGCTACCCAGCGCGCACGATCAGGCGCAAGCCACCCGGCATCGCCGCGGAAAACGGGGTTGTCGCTGCCGTTCAGTACGAAGGGCAGGACTCTGAGTGCGCGGTGGATGTCGGTAGCCTCAAGGATCTTTTCCTTAGCCAGAACATGATGGAGTCGGGTGAGTGTTCAGCTCTTCCACTTTGCCAATAGGGTAGGGCCTTCTCGAATATTGGAGGTGAAAGTGCTCGTCGTTTCTCTCGCTCAAACTTCACGGCTGTCTATAGCATCGGCAGTGCTGGCGGCCATAGTGCCCCCTTGCTTAGCCGATGAAGTACCCGTTACGACTGAATTCGGCGTCGTGTTTACGCCTTTCGTGGACAGCCTTAGCAAGGGCCGCAATCGGATCCAGATTGACGCACCTGATTTTAATGTAAGCCCCCGCTATTATCGTTTGCGATTCCAAGTCACGAACCCTGAAGGCGTGCCCTGGACCATTACTATTCGCTCGCCCGGCGGCCAGATGCTGTCGACTTTCGATCAAACGGACTTGCGCTGCCAGTCCGAAGCCGGTTGCTGGACGGTGCGGTTGGGGTCGAGCTTGCCAACGGTGCGCTTCGACACATCGTCATCAGCGGCAGTGGCCAAGGTGCTCACTGGACTCTATATGCCGAAACAGGCGCAGAGAACTTTCTACTCCCCTATGCAGGGCAGCCGTGACGAACTGATCTCGTCACTCGACTTGCCCGACGATGACGAGCGCTCGACCTTGCAGGACAAGGCCGAAAACCTCGGCATGCTGATCGCCTCCGGGCCGACAGAGGATGGCAGCAAGGCAAACTGGTGCTGCAGCGGCGTTCGGCTGAACGGTGACCTATTCATGACCAACTGGCATTGCGGCGCAGCCAAGGGGTTACCCGACAGCGCCTTCTGGAAAACCAGTGGCTCTTTCAATTCCTGTCAGGCCAGCCTCGTCGACCTGTCCTGGGATCACGATTCGCAAGGCCGCGAATATGCGTGCCGCAGCGTCGAATTTGAGAACAAGAAGCTTGATGTAGCCGTCTTGCGCCTGGAGGCACTTGCCGACGGCCCGCTGCTGGCCCGCCCCTTGAGCTTGCCAGTACTGTCCACCGACGCGCTCCAATCGGGAGATCAGGTGATGGTCCTGCATCACCCGGCTTGCGAGCCGAAATCGGTAACACGAAATTGCGGGGTCAAAAACCCGTCGCTACCGTCGTGGATTGACGACCAGCAGGCAAGCGAGTTCTCACACAATTGCACAACGGAGAATGGGAGTTCCGGCGGGCCTGTCTATTCCGCCGATGGCAGCCTGGTCGGCCTGCATCACCTAGGGGCGAAGGAGGGAGAGGAGGACAAGGGAAATTTCGCGGTCAGGCTCGCCGCCATCCTCACCGCCATTGAACAAGAAAAACCGGCGCTCCACAGGGAAATTACTGCAAGGGCTCAATAGCGGTCGGCCGGCGGCTGCGTCGGCGCATAGACTGCGGGCGCGAAACGCCAGCCAGACTTTGAATTGCCCCATCGAACAATGTGGTTCCTGATCCGACTTGCCTACGCTCAAACGTCGGGGCGTTCACTGGGGGCGACCTTGCCGATCCATCCTCGGAGGGACACCCCGAGCCGCCCGCTACATCCTCGCACAAGGAGTGAGAGGCGGCAACGGCCGCATATGGGCTTCGTTCAAGTGATAGTAAGTCAGGCAGCAGCGTGCGAGAACGTCTGTCCAGGCAGCGTAGCTAGATGGCGGATGTCCCCCCGGGGGATACCTCCTCAGATGGCCGCTATCAGCCAATCACAACCGGAAGCGGTCGGTCCGCTCCTGATGCGGTGGACGGCTCTCCTCCCTCCCTGCGGTATGATCGCGGGATTAGAGCTGGAGGAGCGCTATGATGAGCAACGTTACGACGATCGGTCTGGATATCGCGAAGTCCGTGTTTCAAGTCCACGGCGTGGATGCGGCTGGTGAGGTTGCCGTTCGCAGGAAGCTTACACGTGGGCGCGTGCTGGCATTCTTCAAGAGCTTGCCGCGATGCCTGGTCGGGATCGAGGCGTGCAGTTCGTCGCATTATTGGGCTCGTGAGCTCATCGCACTTGGCCACAATGTGCGGCTGCTGCCGGCTCAGTATGTGAAGCCATATCTGAAGCGGCAGAAGAACGACGCTGCAGATGCAGAGGCGATCTGTGAGGCGGTGACCCGGCCGACGATGCGTTTCGTGCCGGTGAAGTCGCCCGAGCAACAGAGTGTGATGATGCTGCATCGGGTTAGGTTGATGCTCAACCGCCAGCGCACACAGATCTCTAACGCGTTGCGGGCGCACCTATCCGAGTTCGGGATCGTGGCGCCGATCGGGCGCAATGGAATCGAGCAACTGCTCGTAGTCATCAACGACGAGACCGACGCCAGGATACCCGCTGACGCACGGCTTTTGCCTGCGAATGCTGGAGGCACAGGTCCGGGTCGTAAAGGAACAAATCCTCGAAAACGATCGCCGGGTCCGGGCGAGTGCGCGAGAGACCGAGCTGGGTCGTAGGTTGATGGAGATTCCGGGCGTCGGCCCGCTGCTGGCGAGTGCGTTCGTCGCGACCGTCGCCGATCCGCACGCATTCAAGTCGGGGCGATGCCTCTCGGCCTGGATCGGACTCGTGCCAAAGCAGAACTCGAGCGGCGGCAAGGAGAAGCTCGGCAGCATCTCCAAAGCCGGTAATCGCTATCTACGCCAGCTGCTCGTCGTCGGCGCAATGGCGGTCATCCGCTATGCTGAGCGGAACGGGACCAGGCGGCCATGGCTCGTGCAGTTGATGGCACGACGAACAACCAAGGTCGCGGCGGTTGCCCTGGCTAACAAGACAGCCCGCATGGTCTGGGCGTTGATGACCGGCGGCGAGCGCTACAGGGAACCGGTCACCGCATAGAACGAAACAAGGCGCGCGATCGCCGACGAGGTTGGAAAGGGCGGACAGGAGCTAATGCAGCAAGCCGGTTGAAACCGCCGGATCAGGAGAACCCACTGGGGCCGTGCACTTCGAGTGCGAGCTTTCGATCGGGACCTGAGCCGCGCGAATGGCATTATGGCCAGCGGCACATGACAGGCCGCACCTATAGGTCGGATACATGGCCGCACCAACCAGCAACTGCAAACGCTCAAAGACCCCTTGCCAACGGAGAGCCGTCCATACACGGCCCCTTAGCGGCCTTTGTCGCTAGGTAAGACATCCTCGGGGATCTCGGTGCGCAGCTTTGGCCCTTGGGCGAGCCGTTTGCCGAGCGCGGCCACGAAAGCGTCGTAGCGTTTGCCCGACTGGGCGCGGGCCGCTGCCTGGGCCGGTTCCGGCAGTTGGGGGGTCGTGGTCAGCCAGAAGCGCACGAAGACGGCAAGCGTTTCGACTGTAATGCCGAGATCGCGCTCCAAGCGATTGAGGCGCCGGTCGATCTGGTCGAGCCGCTTCGTCATAGCCGCCTCCTGCCGCTCGGCCGCGTCGGGCGAGAGGAACGAGGCGATGGCGGCTTCGGCAACGAGAGAGCGCGAGAGATCGCGTCGGGTCGCGTGCTCGACAAGGGCCTTCATCACCGGCGGGTCGAGGTAGATGGAGAGACGTTGTTTCTTCCCGGGCTTGGCCATGGTCCGCCTCACAACATGCCATCGCCGGGGTCGAGATCAGCTTGCCGGGCAACCCTTTGCATGGAGCGGTTGAGGTTGCGCGCGAGGAGCGCCGGATCCTCGTCCGCATCACGATCGGCGTCGAACTCGCCTTCCATCACCGGCGCCGTCTCGGCGGTAACTTTGCTGCTCAACTCGGGTTGGCGACGCTTCTCGGATTCAGTCGAATCTTCGTCAGCACCCACGGTGATCGGAGGCAGGTCGCTTGCATCAAGCTTCGGGCGCTCTGGCATCGGAAGCAGGCTCCAGTCGTTGGCCGAACTTTGTGCGAGGTGTTCAATCCGAGGCGGCGGCAGAATGCGCTCTGTAAACCGGGCATCCTCGTAGTAGCGGGCCTTCTTGGTTCGGATCGGGTGAATGCCGGCCACCATGACGATCTCGTCGCTCGGCGGAAGCTGCATCACCTCACCGGGGGTGAGCAGCGGCCGGGCCGTTTCCTGACGTGACACCATCAGGTGGCCAAGCCAGGGCGAAAGGCGATGGCCGGCATAGTTCTTCATCGCCCGCATTTCGGTGGCGGTGCCGAGGGCATCGGACACGCGCTTGGCGGTGCGTTCGTCATTGGTGGCGAAGCTCACCCTGACATGACAATTGTCCAGGATGGAGTTGTTCGGCCCGTAGGCCTTCTCGATCTGGTTGAGGGATTGGGCGATCAGGAACGCCTTCAGCCTATACCCTGCCATGAACGCGAGCGCGCTCTCGAAGAAGTCCAGCCGGCCGAGTGCCGGGAACTCGTCCAGCATGAGCAATAGGCGATGCCGGCCGCCACGGGTATTGAGGTCTTCGGTCAGCCGCCGCCCGATCTGGTTGAGCAGCAGGCGGATCAGCGGCTTGGTGCGATTGATGTCGGATGGCGGCACCACGAGATAGAGCGTGGTCGGTCGCGCGCCGCCGACGACATCGGAGATGCGCCAGTCGCAGCGCGACGTGACCTTCGCGACGACCGGATCGCGATAAAGTCCGAGGAAGCTCATCGCCGTGCTCAGTACGCCGGAGCGTTCATTGTCCGATTTGTTGAGCAGTTCTCGCGCCGCCGACGCGATGACGGGATGGGCGCCGCCTTCGCCGAGGTGGGGCGTCTTCATCATCGCGGCGAGGGTTGCCTCGATAGAGCGTGCCGGGTCGGACAGAAAATTCGCTACGCCGGCGAGCGTCTTGTCCGTCTCTGCGTAGAGGACGTGAAGGATGGCTCCCACCAGGAGTGCGTGAGAAGTCTTCTCCCAGTGATTGCGCCGTTCCAAGGACCCTTCGGGATCAACGAGGATGTCGGCGATGTTCTGGACGTCTCGGACTTCCCATTCGCCGCGGCGAACTTCGAGCAGCGGGTTGTAGGCCGACGATTCCACATTGGTCGGGTCAAATAGTAGTGCGCGGCCGTGCCTGGCGCGGAAGCCGGCGGTCAGCTGCCAATTCTCGCCCTTGATATCGTGGACAATGGCAGAGCCCGGCCAGGTCAACAACGACGGGATCACGAGACCGACGCCTTTACCCGACCGGGTCGGTGCGAAGCACAGCACGTGCTCCGGGCCGTCATGTCGGAGATAGTCGCGCTCGTATCGGCCGATGATCACGCCGTCCGGACCGAGCAGGGCAGCCCCTTTCACCTCCTCCAACGTTGCCCATCGGGCGGAGCCGTAGGTCTCGACGTTGTCGGCTTCACGGGCGCGGAGGATCGACATGAGAATTGCCGCGGCGATGGAGGCGAAGCCGCCCGAGGCCGCGATGATCGCCCCCTCATTGAAAATGGTGCGGGCATAGGCGTCATAGGAAAACCACCACCAGAAAAAGGCCGGCGGATGGTAGACCGGCCAGCCCGCGAGATCGAACCACGGGGCGCCAAGCTGGGGCTGAAAGCCGAGCCGCCACGCGGTCCATTGCGTGGCCCCCCAGATCGCGGCCAGCACGATGATGCCGACGATGACGATCTGGCCCCAAAGTATTTTTGTTCCCGACATCGCCTTCTCCTTACGGAGTACAGGTCGGGCTATACAGCTTCATAGTTCAAGATCATCTCGACACTGGTCGCGTTGCGGCGTGCCGCGGCGAGGAAAGACAGATGGGGGACGGCGCTGCGCGGTTACGCAAAGGGCACGCCATCCCGCAACGAACCGGGCTCGCCCCGGTTGTGCTAGTCGCCACCGGCGGCGGCGGCCGCCTTGCGCAGTTCTCACTTTTTTTTCGCCGCCTCGGCCTTGGCCTTCTTTTTCCGCGCGGCACGCTCAGCCTCATCAGCAAAGATGTCAGGCTCTTGTCCCGCAAGCTCTGCCCAGGTGGTTTCAGGGGGGGAAACGGGAAAGAACAGCAGCCGCCGCGTGTTCTTGTAGTTGTTGTCCTCATAATGGCGACCGATCCAGGCGAAGCCCGGATCGAGGCGGCGAGGGTCCTTATCCTTGGGCGGCTTCTTCGCTGCAATTCGATTGATGGCGTCGCGGGAATAGAAGTGTCGGAAGATGCGGTCAAACTCTGTGAAGTAAATGTCCGCCACACGCTTGTCGCCACGGATCAGCAGCATATTCTCGTCGTTACCCTCGAGGGAGTTGACCGAGAAATTCGCCGATCCTGAGCAAATGAGGGGATCTTCACTGAGCGGATCGATCATCACGAATTTTGAGTGGACGAAAAAGACGTGCCCCCGGTTAATCGGCCGGGCCAACTCCTCGCTAATGTACCACTGGTCGAGTTCGCCATTGGCGACCGGGGTGACTTTCGCGCCGCCCTGCTTGTACTTGATAAACGTCTTTCCCAAGATGGCGCCGTTCGAGAACGCCAGGCGTCCGCGGTTTTTGAACTCGGCGTCTTTGACCGCCTTGGTCGATGGGTTCTCCAGAATGGCGAGCCGCAGGGCGTCGTTTTCTGCAGCGAGCCCGCCCAAGATGTTGTTGGCGACATTGAACGCAAGGGTGATGCCGGCGAATGAGCGCGCGTTGCGGATGCGTGCCGCATACCAGTCGAGCATGTTGTCGGCGATACGAGGTGAGAAGAACGGCACCGTTGTCGCTTCGCCGATCGCGCCGGACGGGTTGCCGGAAAGCGCCACGGTCTCGGCAACCATATTCTTGCCAGTGAGATCGCCTTTGACCAGTTCCCAGTAGGCGAGGTACTTCTCGGCCACCGAACCGTCCCGAACGACGTGACCAACATTGGTCTGTCCGAACATGCCGGTGTCGGTGAAGTTCGTCGATCCCGTCCAGACTTCCACGGGCTTGCCATCGACTAGTCGCACGATGAACTTGTTATGCGGAATGCTGGTTCGTGTCCGCTGAAAGAGGACCTGGATACTCTCGCCACCAATATCGGCAAATTCTGGGATCTCCGCCTTTTCAATGGCGTCGAAATTGGGGTCCTTGTCCTTCTTGGAGTAGTGATAGACGATCCTTACATCGACCCCGCGATCCATGGCGCGTCGCAGTGCAAACAGGACCGGGAGGTAGGTGAATTCGTAGGCACAAACCCGCAGCCCTTCGCCCACCTTCGCCGAATTGATGTAGCGGAGGCAGGCCTCTGCTAGACCGCGGGAAAGCCAGGCGACTGTGCGGTCCTTAATCTCTCCATCGTCGGAGACGTCCAGGACCATTTCCTCAGTGATCTTCTTGTTATCGTGGTCGGTCGCGTACGCGTGGCTGGCGATCGCACCACGGTTGAACCAAACGCTGTGCGTGCCCTCCCGTTCGGCCTCCGTCGTCACCTCGAACTGAACGCTGGCACCCTCCGTCAGGTGTCCTGGTTCACCATAGAGCGCCACCACTCGAAATGCCTGTGCCCGTCCGGGCCAAGCCTCATAGTCCGACCATAGGAAGGTTTGGAGGGGGTGTTCCCGCGTCGAGAACTCTGCGTCGGCGGGCGGCACGCCGTCGACCGCCGCCTCGAAGTACTTCGTGCCCGTCATCCATTCTGGCGGGCGGTCCTTTGGCAGGCGTTGGATCGCAAAACCCCGCAGACCCTGGCGCGCTCCCTCTGAAAGATCCCAGGCCATCAGAACGACGCGCGTGCCTGTGACAACCTTTAGGCGGAGTGGGCCGTTCTCGGCGGCGTAGCGCATGGGATCCTCCAAATATTTGAAATCTGGACGCTCATTCAGCAATGTTGCCAACAGTAACACGCATCGATTGTAACAATCCGTATCGCGGCATGACTCGCTCCACAGGATTCTTTTCGACGAACAGTAATTGCGATGGTGATCACCAATTGCTGGCGAGTGAACCCGGAGGCTTCCGGTGCGGGGGACGCGAAGATCGGCGCGGTCCGCTACAGGCTTGCTCACAAAATGCGCTAGTCTGTCGAAACTGCCTTGATCCAACAAAGCGTTCGGCGCGAGCACCATATGATTGTGCACCTGGTAGACGGCACCTACGAATTGTTCCGCCATTTCTACGGCCAACGGCGCTTCAATAACGGCCAGGACAAGCCGTTTGGCGCCGTCGTAGGCGTGCTGCATACCGTCCTGGAGATGGTCGAGGGTGGCGCCACTCATCTCGGAGTGGCGACGGATCATGTCATCGAGTCGTTCCGCAATGGGTTGTGGCCGGGGTACAAGACCGGGCAGGGGATCGAGCCGGCTTTGCTCGCTCAGTTCCATCCCCTCGAGGAGGCCCTTGCCGCGATGGGGGTCGTCGTCTGGCCGATGATCGATTTCGAAGCCGATGATGCGCTAGCTGCTGCGGCACACAAAGCGGCGGCCGATGAGCGCGTCGACAAGGTTTGCATTTGGACGCCGGACAAGGACCTGGCTCAATGCGTGCAGGGAACACGCGTCGTCCAGGTCGATCGCAAAACCAAGACGATCCGCGACGAAGCCGGTGTGCGGGAGAAATTCGGTGTGGATCCCGCGTTGATCCCAGACTTTCTCGCGCTAGTGGGCGATAGCGCGGACGGCTATCCGGGCCTCGACGGCATCGGCCGCATGTCAGCGGCACGACTCTTGGCCCGCTTTGGCTCCCTTGAACGGTTTCCTGACGACGTACTTGGCAAGCGGTACGCGACGGCTTTGCTGTTCAAGACCCTTGCTACGCTTCGAAGCGACGCCCCCACTTTCGAGGATGTCGACGACCTGCGCTGGATGGGCGCAACGGATTCCTTCGCGGCGTTCTGCGAGAAAGCGTCGGAACCACGCCTGCTTGAGAGAGCCGCCAAGGCCGCCGGCCAGGCAGTGAGCCACTCGCAATAGCATCGGCCACTGGGGCACCCCGTCGTTCAAAGGCCGATGCCTCGCTTACGATTGAAACTCCAATCGACGCCGGCACCGCCCCTGGCGATGCCGGAGACGTGCTGACCGAGCTTTCGTTCGAGCGATGGCGTCCAGGGCACGAGCTGGAAGCCCAGGCCGTCATCAATCATGGCGAACCGGCCCGACGCCAAGGCAAACCGCTGGCGGTAAGTACCAGTGACGTGTTCACCGGTCGCCGCCTTGTTGAATGGGCGGCCGAGTCCGGCGGCCAGCTTGTCGCCGAGCGCCTCGACTTCACGGCGCCGCAACGTGTCGAGCAGATTCCGCGCGAAGATCAGCCTGCTGCCCTGGCGTTGCGCGAGACCTTCCTCGATCAGATGCTCGGCCCGCCGTTCCATGGCATCACGAACATCGCGTCCGAAGCCGCCACCCAGGGCGAGGGGATGGTCGGATACGGCCTGCCGGTCGAGCCAGGTCGCTCCGTCCGCTGAAACCTGACGTTCGAGGGGGAAGTCCGATCGAACCGCGATCGCCACCCGGCGCCGGCCTTGCGTGTCGGCGAAGCTGCGTAGTTCGACGATCGAGCCGGGCGCACTGTCCCCGGCAGCATCCAGGTCGGGGAGCCGGATGTGGTGGGCGCGTCCGTCGACGCCATCGATCACGGCGTAGGCCGTCCCCTTGAGCTCGTCATCGAGTCCGCGGTCGATCAGACGTCCGATGATCCGTTCCTGCACGTCCTCGCCGGCAAGGACGAAGGCGGCAGCGCCGCGGTCGATGCCGACTTCGGCCAAGCCGCGATGGATACGTTTGATGATGTCGCCGCGCTCGCCCAATTCGCGCAGGGTCGCTTCCGCTGCTTCGGATAGGAACCATTGGCCATGGCCGATCTGGTGCGCGACACCGAGGCGTTCGAGGGTACGAAGGCGGCCGACCTTCAGCGCATGGTATTCGTCGGGCTGTTCGCCGGCGCGCGGTGCGAGATCGATGATGCCGTTTCGCTGACTGTCACGGTTGAGCTGACGATCGAGACTGGTCCAGCGCTCGGCCTGGACCTGGCGTTCGAGGGCGCGGCGAATATCGTGATCGGTGCGCGGACCGAGTTCCTGGGTGATGAGATCACGCGTCCGGTCACGCATGCCCTCCTTGATGTAGTCGCGCGCGATGACGAGATTCTCGCCGTCGTCGCGTACGCCGCGAACGATCAGGTGGACATGTGGATGTTCCGTGTTCCAGTGATCGACGGCGACCCAATCGAGCTTTGTGTCGAGGTCCCTTTCCATCTGCGCGACGAGATCGCGGGTGAACGCTTTGAGATCGGACATCTCAAGCGCGTCGTCCGGCGAGACGATGAAGCGGAAATGATGGCGGTCGTCCTTGCAGCGCCCGACAAAGTCATCGGCACGTGCATCGTTCGTGTCGGGACCGAACAGCCTGGCCTTCTCTCCATCCTGGGTGACGCCTTCGCGGCGAAGGTAGGTGAGATGCGTCGGCAGGTTGCCGCCGCGCAGATTCATGCGGACGACACGGGCCTTGATGACTGCGCCGCGCGAGCGCGCGGTGAGCAGCCGGTTCGCTTGGACTGATGCCCGTTGACCGCGTCCGAAACGCGAGCGGTTGCCGGGCCCGATCCTTCCCTGCCGGGTGACTGAGCCGCCGGCCTTTTGTGCAGCGGCAAGTGCCTGGGCGATGAAGGGTCGCGCGCGCTGCGTCTTGCTCGAACGGATGCGGCCAGGTCGGATACGAAACTCTCTTTGGTCGCTCATCTCCGCATCTCCACACATCGCGCTAAGGTACTGAAAGCGCTGATCAAGTGCCGATCTCGCGATGTAGGCGCCCAAGGCGCACATCTCAAAAATGTCTCGCAAGTCCTTGAAATATAACCCCCCACCGCCGCGCACCTCGCGTAGGCAAAATCAGGCGCGACCTCGGTCCACTTCCAGTCCTCGGCGGCGATGGCCTCGGATTCGACCTTCAGCTTGTCGGCCACCATCTGGTCGACCAAGGCGACATCCTGCAGCCAGCCACCATCGTCGCCCTCGAACAGGTCGCGCAGCACCGTGCCGCCCGCCTCGACATACGCTTCAGTGCCGATGAACAGTGCCCGCTTGTCGGTGGCACGGACGGCGCCTTCGGTCAGCATGCGCCGAATGGCGTAGGACGACTTGTCGTAGGAGGTTTTCAGGCGTTCGAAGACCTGTTCCTGGCGTGCATGGTCGCCCGACACGGTGAACGCTTCGAGCTGGGCGAGCGTCATGCCGTCTTCGGCATAGACGTCCAGCAGCACCGGAGAGACCGATGCGAGCTTGAGGCGCTGCTTGACCACGTTGACCGAGACGAAGAACGCCGCGGCGACCTCCTCCTCGGACTGACCCTTTTCGCGCAGGGTGAGGAATGCGCGGAACTGGTCGAGCGGATGCAGCGGCGCTCGCTGGACGTTTTCGGCGAGCGAGTCCTCCTCGGCAATACCGCCCTCGCGGACGACACAGGGCACTGGGGCGGTCCTGGCCAGGCGCTTCTGCATGACGAGCAGCTCCAGCGCCCGGAAGCGCCTGCCGCCTGCCGGCACCTCGAACATGCCGGTCTCCGCGCCGTTTTCATCAACGACGGGGCGGACGGTGAGGCCCTGAAGGATGCCACGCCGAGCGATGTCTTCGGCGAGTTCCTCGACCGAGACGCCTGCCTTGATGCGCCGGACATTGGACTGGCTCAGAACGAGCTGGTTGAAGGGGATGTCGCGCGAGGGCGACAGGGTGATGGTGGGCTTCTTCCTGGCAGTAGCCATGGGATGTACTCCGCGACGGGCGGCCGGGAACCTCTCTCGACCTCCAACCCGTCACGAAGATCGGCGCCGCCCTCTCACTCTGAGGGACGGCGCCGCAACTCCGGGTTCCCGGAAAGGCACGCTACCGGAGACACGGAAATCCGTATCGCCGGCTTTGCTGAATTCAGGCGGCCCGGTCGAGCAGCTTCTTGGCCTTGCCCTCCAGGTCGAGCCGGGCATCCTGGTGCGGCTTGTCCCGCGCGACGGCGGTGATGCCCTGCACGAAGTCGAAGACGCTCGCGGGCTTCCGTCCTTCTTCGGCGAGCACGGTCTCGATGATCTTCGCTGTGTCCGCCTTGGAGAATCCGCGCTTGCGGAGAAACTCCGTGCGATCGTCGTCGCTGCGGGCGACGATCTTTTCGCGCGCCGCCCGGATGCCGTTGACGAAGGGCATGGGCGAGGAGTTGGCGAAACGGGTCAGCGCCGGCGCCGCCTGGTGCGCGAAACGCGAGGCGGCATATTTGGAGTGGCGGATGGTGATCTCCTCGAAATCCTCGACGCCCCAAAGATTGCGGTTCTGGCACACGGCGCGGAGATAGAAACTGGCGATGCCAAGCGTCTTCGCCCCGACTTCAGAATTCCAGCAGTAGAAGCCCCGGAAATAGAGGTCGGGCGAGCCATCCGGCAGCCTGCCTGCTTCGATTGGATTGAGGTCGTCGACCAGGAAGAGGAACACGTCGCGATCCGAAGCATAGAGCGTGGTGGTATCCGAGGTGATGTCGACACGGGGATTGTAGATGCCGGTCGACCAGTCGAGCACGCCGGGGATCTTCCAACGCGTGTCGCCCGTGCCATTGCCGGCGATCTTCTGAACGGCCGCAACCAGTTCGTGATCATAGATGCGACCATAGTCCGGGCCGGTGACGGCGCGGAGTTCGACGCGCCCGTTCTCGACCTCGAGCGTCTTGATCTGCTCGGCGCGGTGTGCGGTGAGGCCATATTGCAGGTTGATGCCGGCGAGCGGTGCCGGAAGTTGGCGGAGGTATGTTGCCGGCGCGCCCACGATGCCGGCGAGCTGACCAAAGCTCCAGTGTGTCGGTGCGACCGGCCTATCGGCACCCGGAAGCACAAGGGCAAGCCGCTCGCCATCGTCGCGGCTGGCTTCCAACCGGATCGCGGCGCTGTCGACGGTGCGGGTCCGGCTGCGCTCGGACCGCCCGTGCACCGACGCCATCAACTCGGACAGGGACAGGTAGCGTTCGTCGGCCGGACGGTTGAACCACTCCGAGGAAACACGCCCGATGCGCTCGCCGCGGCTCGCATCCACCCTGTAGCCGCCGGGTGCGTCACGGCCGGCATCGATAGTCACTGAATTGTTCATGAGAGTTCTCCATAACGGGCGCCGGAAGCCTCTCTCCCAGCCCTTCACCGTCATGGCCCTGCAGACCGTCCTCTCACTCTCGCGATGCGCAAGACCGACACTGAGAGGAGGGGGCTACGCGCTGTCGGCGCCGGACCGCGTCAGGGATGGAAGCCCGAAGGGTGAAGACCCGCAGAGCGGGGCTTCAGCGCCAGCCGAGAGCCCGGCCCCAAGGGACGCCCATCTCGACTCATTGGCATTTCGCGATAGAGTGCGCGGCATGTGCAACGCTTACGAACAGCATGTGAAATGGGTCGAATACGTCCAGATGATGCAGGCGCTCGAGCTTGGCATCCCGACGCAACAGACCGAACTTGATCTGCCGGAAAGCGACGATATCCGGATCAACGACATGGCGCCGGTGATGCGCGCTGCCGGCAACGGCATGGAACTGGTGCCGATGAATTTCAGCTTCCCACCATCCAATCCGAAGGGTGGCCCAGTCTTCAACTACCGCTCTGACGGAAGGCATTTCGACAAGAGCAACCGATGCCTCATTCCCGCGTCGGCCTTCTTCGAGTTCACTGGCAAGAAATACCCGAAAGCAAAACATCGGTTCACGCTGAACGATGCGCCATTCATGGCAATCGCCGGCATATGGCGGGAAGGCACAGATGGGTCCAGCCCGGCCTTCGCCATGCTGACCACCGAACCTGGTCCCGATATTGTTGCTTATCATGACCGCCAAGTCGTGGTCCTGCGTCCCACCGACTGGGCGCACTGGATCTACCTGACCAAGACGGAAGCCGAACTGCTGCGGCCCTTGCCGGAGGGCTCACTCGCGGTTGAAACCGTTCGACAGGGATCGGACTAGGGCGGCATGGGTAGGCCAAAGGCCGGATTGGAGCTCATTCCAACCGGCCGGTTCCGACCCCAATTTGGTCGTAGCAAGGCAAATTTGGAATGCCGAATAGCGGCCGATGCCCTGCACGAACCCTCACTGCGCGATGTTGTGCTACATTAGTCTTCCTCGGTCGCAGTCTGGGCCAAACCTTCGGCAGCACATCAGAAATAGGAAAATCGGCACGGTCATCTAAGGCGATCGTGTAGGGTTCCTCTCGCGGAGCGGCATGGAAGAGTCCTGATCAGCCGATGAAAAACACCATTGCTTATGGCAGTTCGGACGACGAGAAATGGGAGCTGGCGTGTCAGTGCGCCGATTTCTACATTCGCACAGCCATAGCTCGTAGCTATGGTTTGAGAATGCTGATGGAATCCTCCTTCGATCAACTGAGGAGGGAGGTATCCGATCAACTCTACGCCCAAGCACTGGACTTCAGGCAAAAAACTTTCGAGGCTGAGAATTTCCATAATTACTGTCGACAATCCCTATTGGAACGCGAGCAGCAAGCTGCGCACCTCGCTGCTCGGACGGCTCGCTTGCCATCGAGTCACTCTCGTGCATGGAAGCGTGACTTAGCGAAGCATGTCCTAGGACATCACCGATATCAGCTCCCGGTGGGTCAGGGCGGCTTCAACGTCGGTACGCTTCGGGATCTTGGACCGAACGAGGCGATGTGGCAGCCGTCCCTGGTTGCCGACGCGATACCCTTCGCCGACTTCATGTATGTTTATGACTGCGGCTCGGATCCGATAGCAGGTGTGGTGCAGTCCGTGCGGTCTATAGTAGCTCGGCGCCCATCTCGCCGACTCGATATGCTTTTCGTGTCGCATTTCGACCGAGATCACATCTGCGGCATTCCTCATCTATTGCACCAACAAAGAGGGCTCCGGGTCGACACGATCGTGATGCCATATCTAGACGACATCGATCGGATGATCGCATTTGGAAGAAGTGTGGCGACTAGCGGCGAACGCACTGCAGAACGCTTCCACGAAGATGTTGTCGTCGATCCCGTCGGTACCATGGCTCGGTTCGGGCCGCGGCAGATCGTCATGGTAATGCCGGGTGACGAGGACGAAGGTGGTTCGGGCTTTTTCGAACTACCGCCCGCAGAGCCTCCTCTTTCCGACCCGGATGGTATGCCTTGGAAGGCAAGAGATTCGACGGGCTGGGGCAGTGCCTCACCTGCCGCACGCCGGACGCTCGACGGAGCGACCGTCGTGCGGCGTATCGAGTTCGACGTTGGCGGGGGCTCCGAAGGCGGATGGCTCTTAAAGCCACATGTAAAACAGGCATCTCGGCGAGACCGGGAGGCGTTCTGCGCCGCGGTGGAGGTGATCCTGCGATGGCCAAGAGGTAGCTTCCGCGAAAAGGTGAAAATCGAGAAGGAGCGTCGAGGATTGGTGACGAAACACCGTACCGCCGTTTCCCGAGCTTATGCGTGGGCGTTTGGCGACAAGAACGAAACCTCCTTGTCGTTGTACTCCGGGCCGGCCGAGCCACAGAAGGCCGGCGCCGTGCTGCGCAATTCGCGGACGTTCGCGAGTGCGCGCGTAGGCTGGATGGGAACCGGCGATGCGGGCTTCAAGGATCCGGAAACAGTGCAGAGGTTCCAGGATCATTATCGCGACGAGATAGATTGGGTTACCACCTTCATGCTGCCCCATCACGGATCAGAGAATAACTTTGATCCCTCACTTTTCGTGGTCGGTGCGGAGCTCTTTGTGGCAGCTGCCCAACCGATCCACTCGCATTGGAAGCATCCGGCGCCGGAGATCGTCAAAGCGATCAAGGCAAGCGGTGCCAGATTCCGCAGGGTGGGCTCGTCGCCAAAATCTCTTCTGGAGGAAAGAATGGTCGTTTTCTGGCCGGGCTGAAACTACGCAAACACTTCGGCTACAGATGGCAGGCATGTGATCTCGGCTATGAGGACAAGTGTGGTCCGATCGGCGCCGTCACCACCTAGCGCCGCTCTCGGAGATCGGCGAAGCCTATTAGGTCGACCCTATCCGCGATCTGGTGCCGCTTTGCGCAAGTTGTCATGATGTCGTGCATCGCCGCCCACGTATTCGTTAGTCGAACTGGAAGTGCGATCACCGAGCAGCCAAATCGCTCTTCGGCGAAGCCAGAACTTGCTATCGACCATATGCCAATCCAGAGTGACTGCTATCTTGGCATGGGCGCCTGTAAGCAGCCCAGCGGCTTACCACCCTAGTAATGACAGGACACGCAAGGCAGCGCTCTCGACTAAGCGCTCACCCGCGCCGCGTCGGATGACCGCTCAACGCCAAATTTCGGTACGCTCCACCAAGAGCAGCGCATTCCTCCACGTCGACACCCAGATCGCGCACCTTGTTCTCGATCTTGGAGTGAAATCAATCGGGTAGGTTGATCCACATAATGAACTCATGAGGCCGGTACTCGGCCGGCTCCGCGTCTTCAACGGGAATGGCGTCGAGCGCTTGCATCAGGAATGCATCTAGCCGCTTGCCGCCTATGTTCTGGCACCATACGTTCGGCAGGCCTCCATCAACGTGATCGAGCCGAAAATAGCCGGGCCTATGCGCGTGACCCTGCTCTTGCGCACCGGCATGGAGTACGGCGAGATGATTCATGACGATCACCCCGTCAACGGCATCGAACGGGACCCGCACGCCATTTACCTGATAAAAAGATTGCTCGGTCAGCAGACCTGATCGCGGGTAAATTAGCGCCGAAATGGGTTCATACACATAGGCGTCCCAGAAAACGACGAGCACACCGATCGTCTCCTTCGCGGAGAAGCCAGAGAACTTGCCATCGGCGCTTTCGAGAAAATCCTTCAGGACGTTGTCACGGGGCCACGTGACGGGATCGTTGGGGTCCGGTTTGGCGCGAAGGGCGTCCCCTAGGGCGGAGCGGGCGGGGATCTGTCGCGCATTCGCACCCCTTGCCGCCTGATGGTCGACGAGGGAAGGGCATTTCACCTCAAATAGATAGACACGCTCCTCGAGTTCAACCGCTAATTCTGGCCGACGACCGGTGTTCGGGTTGGCTGGTTCATGCCTGAAATTTGCGCCCGCCGGCCAAGGCGCTTCGACCAGCACCCTAAGAACCAAGATTTCGGCGAACTTCTGCAGCAATTGCTGGAAGCCCGCTCTCCACGCCGCTGGGTCCTGCGCCGCAGGCGTATATCCCGTATCGATCAGATCATCGACCAGACGCTCGCCCAAACCAGGCAACCGATACTCGCAGGAAGCTAAAGCTTGGATGAGAGCTTCGCCGAACTCCGTTACGCGACCTTTGTGGAGGTGATAGGTCAGCCAATGGGTTCGGCTACCGACGCCGGCACGATAGCGGTCGGCGAGCGTTTCCGAGATAACTGAAAGGTCTGGATTGGCCACGCCTTTCACATACTGGGTCAAACTTAGCCTCCAGCGCCCGTACAAACCTAGAATTGAGGCGAGGATGTTAGACCAAAATCCGCTCCGCTTCATCGAGTGAAACCTCATCTGATCGCCGGTCATAAAGCTGCGTGGTAAGCGTCGAACTGTGGTTCGCCATGGCAGCCCTCAATGGTGCCGCCATTCTTCAGATAGGCCGTGATCCACGTCGCGCGAAAGCTATAATTGCCGATCTTGTAGCGATGCTCGCCGCGGCGGCGCGGCGGGTGATTATTTGGTACGCCTCGGCCTGCGCGAGCGGCGTTTCCTATAATGCTTTCGACCTTCGGCTGATGGTGCAGAAGAACGACGATTTCGGCTTGGCGGCGAGTCCTATCACGTCGAAAGTAGGCGTGCGGCGTCTAGACGTGGTGGCACGTCATTCTATGCCGCTTGCCGCCCTTGTCCGCGACGCCGACAGGGTTTCCTCAGCGAGCCTTGAGGCGACGTCTGCTCTTACGCGAAGGCATCGCTCGCATGAGCGACCGCTATGGGGCGTTGCGGCCGAAACTCGTTGACAGATCAAGGGCAGCTTTCCCGGCGTAGTTACCCGAAACCTGCCATTCCGCTTCCCACCCCATCTCCGACGGCGCTTTGCGTTACGGCTGGGCACGGACGATGCGAGCACTATCGAAAGTCCCTTGTTTTCACCTTGATCGGCTCAACCTGCAGCGTGGGATCGACGAGGTCCCGTGGCCGCAGACCCTTCGGCATGCTTCGCGGATCGAGTCCGGGCCCACCATGATGGGCTTCGTCGCCCCGCCCATGGGGAAGCGGAAACGGCGTCTCGCGATTGCCCACACTGGCGAGTTCCCCCGAAAGGTCGGTGAGGGAATGGGCGACGAGGTGGATCACTTCGCCCTCACGTTGAATCTTGCCCCGGACGCTGAGCATCGAGGAAGAGAGCAGCACGCGGCGAAACTTCTCGAAGACCTTGACCCAGACCACGACATTGGCGGCGCCTGTCTCGTCTTCCATGGTCAGGAACATCACGCCCTTGGCCGAGCCCGGCCGCTGGCGGACGAGGACAAGGCCCGCCGCCTCCAGCCAGCGGCCATCACGCGCCTGCATTGCGTCGCGGCAGGTGACGATGCGACGGCGGGCAAGTTCCGCGCGCAAGAAGGACAGCGGGTGGCTGCGCAGGGTCAGGCCGACATGGCCATAGTCCTCGACGACTTCTCGGCCGGCCGTCATCGGCCGCAACACCACGGCCGGTTCATGGATTTCCGACACGGTCTGCTGTTCGCGAGCCGAGGCCGCGGCAAAGAGGGGGAGGGGTTCGTCGCGCAGCCCCTTGAGCGCCCATAGCGCCTCGCGGCGCGCCAGGCCCAGATCGGGACGGAAGGCGTCTGCCTCGGCGAGTTGGACCAGAGATGCCGCCGGCACGCCGGCGCGTAGCCAGAGATCGTCGATGGAAGCGAAGGTCTCTTCGGCCCGGGCCGCGACAATCGCCGCAGCATCGGCATTGGCCAATCCCTTGACCAGGCGCAGGCCGAGGCGGACCGCGAAGCGACCGTCCTCGCCAATCGGCTCCAGCGTGCAGTCCCACCGGCTCGCATTGACACAGACGGGCCGGATCTCGACGCCGTGAGCCTGGGCGTCGCGCACGATCTGGGCCGGCAGGTAGAAGCCCATTGGCTGCGAATTGAGCAGTGCGCAGCAGAAGACATCGGGATGGTGGCATTTCATCCAGCTCGAGGCGTAGGCGATCAGCGCAAAGCTGGCGGCATGGCTCTCCGGAAAGCCGTAGCTGCCGAAGCCTTCGAGCTGCTTGAAGGTGGTCGCCGCGAATTCGGGCGTGTAGCCGTTGGCGATCATGCCGCCGATCAGCTTGTCGCGGAACTTGCTGACGCCGCCCGTGTGCTTGAACGTCGCCATGGCCCGGCGCAACTGGTCGGCTTCGCCCGCACTGAAGCCGGCGCAGACCATGGCGACCTGCATGGCCTGCTCCTGGAACAGAGGGACGCCCAGGGTTTTGCCGAGCACGCGCTCGAGCTCGGGGGTAGGGAACTCGACCGGCTCCTTCCCCTCCCGGCGACGCAGATAGGGGTGGACCATGTCGCCTTGGATTGGACCAGGGCGCACGATGGCGACCTCGACCACGAGGTCATAGAAGGTGCGCGGCTTGATGCGGGGCAGCATCGACATCTGCGCGCGGCTCTCGATCTGAAAGACGCCGATCGTGTCCGCCTTGCGGATCATGGCGTAGGTCGCCGGGTCTTCGGCAGGGATGGTGGCCAGGTCGAGGGTCGTGCCCTTGTGCTCGGCCAGGAGATCGAAGCTGCGCTTCATGCAGGTGAGCATCCCGAGCGCGAGAACGTCGACCTTCATGAATTTGAGGATGTCGATATCGTCCTTGTCCCACTCGATGACCTGGCGGTCGACCATGCGCGCCGGCTCAATCGGCACCAGGTCGTCGAGCCGGTCATTGGTCAGAACGAAGCCGCCCGGATGCTGGGACAAGTGGCGGGGCGTGCCCTCGAGCTGCTGCGCGAGTTCGAGCGTCAACCGCAGCCGGCGATCAGCGAGGTTGAGATTGAGCTCTCGGGCGCGGGTCTCGTCGATGCCTTCGCCGTGTCCCCAGACCTGCGAGGACAGCAGCTTGGTGAGGTCCTCGGGCAGGCCGAGAGCCTTGCCGATATCGCGGACGGCGCCCTTGGTGTGATAGCGCACCACGGTCGAGCAGAGCGCGCTGTGATCGCGGCCATAGGTCTCGTAAACCCACTGCATGACGATCTCCCGCCGCTCGTGCTCGAAGTCGACATCGATATCCGGGGGCTCGTTGCGCTCCTGCGAGACAAAACGCTCGAAGAGGAGATTGTTGCGTTCGGGATCGATGCTGGTGATGCCCAGCACGTAGCAGACCGCCGAATTGGCGGCCGAGCCTCTTCCCTGGCACAGGATGTCCCTGCTGCGTGCGAACTGCACGATGGCGTTCACGGTGAGGAAGTAGGGGGCGTATTGCAGGATCTCGATCAGGCGCAGTTCGTGCTTGATGAGCGCCACGACCTTGTTCGGCACGCCTTCGGGATAGCGCCGTTCCGCGCCTTCCCAGGTGAGTTGTTCGAGCGCCTGCTGCGCCGTCAGGCCGGGCAGCATCTTCTCTTCGGGGTACTGGTAGGCGAGTTCGTCCAGGGAGAAGCGGCATTGCCGGGCTATCTCAAGCGTTCGCGCGAGGGCTTCCGGATAGCGCGAAAACAGTCGCGCCATCTCCTCGGGCGGCTTGAGATAGCGGTCGGCATGGCGCTCGCGCCGGAATCCCAGCTCGTCGATGGTGATGTTGTGGCGAATGGCGGTCACCACGTCCTGCAGGATGCGCCGGCCAGGCTCGTGGAACAGGACATCGTTCGTCACTACGGTCGGCACCCGCATTTGGGTAGCAAGATTGGAAAGCTGATGGAGCCGGACCTGGTCATTGGGCCGGCGGCGCAAGGTCAGCGCCAGATAGGCGCGATTGCTGAAGGTTTCCCGCAGGCGACGCAGTTGCAGGGCGCAGGTGTCGTCGGCCCGATCCGGAACAAGAACGGCGATCAAGCCCTCGGCATAGTCGGCCAGGTCGCTCCACTTGAGATGGCATTGCGCCTTGCCGCCGCGTTTCTTGCCCAGGGTCAGCAGCCGGCACAGCCGGGAATAGGCGGCCCGATCGGTGGGATAGACGAGCAGGGACATGCCGTCGACCAGATCGAGGCGACAGCCGACGATGAGCCTGACGCCGGTGTCCTTGGCGGCCTGATGGGCTCGGACAATGCCGGCTAGCGAATTGCGGTCGACGACAGCCAGAGCCTCGATACCCAGCGCGGCCGCCTGCGCGAAGAGGTCGTCGCAAGAGCTGGCGCCGCGGAGGAACGAGAAATGGCTGGTCACCTGCAATTCGGCATAGCGCGGGGTGGTCATGCGAAGACCCCGTGCAGGAACCATTTGTAGGAACCGGTCCCGGGATCCTCGCCGTCGCCGGCCCGGTAGATCCAGAAGCGCTCGCCTGACTCGTCCTCCACCTGGAAATAGTCGCGCACTGCGATCAGTTCGGCATCGCGCTGCCACCATTCGCCGAACACGCGCTCGGGACCGTCGGCCCGCGCGACGCGATGCCGGATGCCACGCCAACTGAACCAGACCGGCGGATGGTCGGGCAGCAGGGCCATCGTCTCGATGGGTTCAGGGTGGTTCAGCAGACGCGGCGGACGAGGCCAGTCACGTGGCCAACTCGTCCCGTCGTCCGGCGCATTCGGCGCAATGCGGCGAACCGAGCGCTCGGGAACGTCGCTCTCCACCGGGGCAAAGCGGTAGAGCCGCTGCTCGCCAATTCGGTTGGCCAGCACGTCGAAGAGATCGGTGATGTCTGGCTCCGGCTCCTCGACCAGCGAGGAGATGATCTGCTTGCTGCCGAAGGGTTCGGCGAGCGTCGCGGCCAGGGTCATCACCTCGATGCCGAAACCGGGATCAACAGTTTCGATCCGGTCGGTCAGGAGACGGGTCAACCGTTTGGCATCGCGCACGGGCACCGCGGTGCCGACGCGAATGGCTTCGATGCGGTTGTCGACGCGATGAAACAGCAGGTCGAGCCGGCGAGCGCCGAGCCCCTTGGCCTCGAGCGCCTCGCAGAGCGTCGCGACGAGCTTGCCCGTATAGCGGGCTATGGTCTCGGCGGCACCGATCGGCTCGCCGAAGGCACGGCGAACCTCGATGAGTTCGGCGGAGCGGGCGGGCTCGAATGGTTCACTGCGCCGGCCAATAGCCTGGTCCAGGCGACGGCCGAGTTCGGGCCCGAAGCGCAGGGTAAGAGAGGCGCGCGGCGCCGCCTCGACTTCCCTCACGCGCTCGAAGCCGAGCGTGAGCAGGCCTTCCACGATATCGTGGGGAAGCCGCAGCGCGCCGATCGGAAGATCGCGAACAATCGCCGTGGCTTGCCCCACTGGCGCGACGAAGGTCGGCCGGGCGAGGAACCGCGCGCAGGCATGAGCGGCCCCCCACGTGTCCGCGACCGCGGCACGTGACTCGATGCCGGAGGACGCCATGCGCGAGACCAGTCCCTCGAGCATGGCATCCTCACCGCCATGCAGATGGTCGGCGCCGGTGGTGTCGATGATGAGGCCATCTGGCGGATCGGCGGCGACGATTGGCGCATAGCGCAGCGACCAAAGTGCCATTCTATCGAGTGCCTCGGCATCGCCGGCAGCGTCCAGGTCGAAGCTCTGCAGATTGGGCACCAGCACCTGGGCCTTGCTCGCCGGTATGCCCACGCGCAGGCCGGCCGCGCGTGCCGCCGCATCGGCGGCCAGCACGAGTCGCCGGTTTCCCTGCCGGCCGAGCATGATGACCGGGGTTTCAGCCGATGGCGCGGACTGGCCCATTGCGCGCCTTAAGCGATCGGTCGGCCAGGTCGGAAAATAGAGCGAGACGACCCTTGTCATCGCAGGCTTCCACTTCAAAATCGGCGCTTTCTCCCGCCCGTACCCGGATCAGCTCGAGCCGCCAGCGAGCGCGGCCGATACCGGGGACCGGCAAGGGACGGGAGGGGAGCGCGGAGACGCGCCAGCGGGTGACCGCGGCGGTCGGTTGTCCAAAGTCGGTTGCTTCGGTCTGCCGGCGCCAGCGGCGAATGGCGATGCCGATGGCGCCGGAAGCTTCGGCGGCCAGTTGCAGTCGGCGGGAGGCGGTCATGGAGAGACGGGCAAGTTCAGCAAGGACGGCACCTAGACCACCATGGCGGAGCCCTTCCTCGAAACAGGCGAGCACGGACGCCTCGTCGCCGGCCTCGACATAGACGACGCGGCCGGGCAGCAGCCCAGCCTGGGCGAGGGCGGGGGCGAAGAGGTCCGGCCGGGTGACGCACCAGAGCACCTTGCCCTTGGTGCGCGCGGCGATCCCGGCGGCAAAGAGCGCCGCCGCGGCGCCATCGATCGCCCCGTTCCGGCCGCCGGCAACCTCGTGCAGCGCCCCGAGCGCCAGCCCGCCTCCCGGCAGGACCTTGTCGATCGTGGGAACGCCGAAGGGAAGTGTCGCACGGTTGCGCGCCGGCCCGCCTTCGAGGCGCGCGATTCGCTCGCGAAGCGCGGCGATGGCAGGGCTGGCGGCCGGCTGACCCATGAACGAAACACTCTCAAACTGTCTTCCCAATGGATTTCGGAGCTGATATGTTCCTTATTTGTTCTCTTTGGTGTCCGAGAGTCAATCGGACTCGTTGCGCCGCTCCGAGAGTTGATCCCAGACTGCACTCGATCGAGTTGCGGTCTATTGATGTGCCCAGGTGATGCAGGGACGGCGAAGTGGGCGAGGGAAGCGACAAAAGCCGAGAAGCTGACGGGCCGGGGGGAGGCACGGCCATCCTTCGCAAGATCATCCATGTCGACATGGATGCCTTCTTCGCCTCGGTCGAACAGCGCGACAACCCGGACCTGCGCGGCAAGCCGGTGGCAGTCGGGGGCACGGCGGCGCGCGGTGTGGTGGCCGCTGCGAGCTACGAGGCCAGAAAGTTCGGGGTGCGATCGGCCATGCCCTCGATTACCGCAAAACGAAAATGTCCCGAGCTGATCTTCGTGCCGCCGCGCTTTGACGCCTACCGGGTTGTCTCCCAGCAGATCCACGCGATCTTCGCCGAGCATACGCCACTCATCGAACCGCTGTCGCTCGACGAGGCCTATCTCGACGTCACCGACAATTTGCAGGGCATCCCCGTCGCCACGACGATCGCGGAAATGATCCGCGCGAAGATCAAGTCCGAGACCGGCCTGACCGCTTCGGCCGGCGTCAGCTACAACAAGTTCCTGGCCAAGCTCGCCTCAGGCCAGAACAAGCCCGATGGGCTGTTCGTGATCACTCCGAAGCAGGGTCCCGCCTTTGTCGAGGCCTTGCCCGTGCGGAAATTTCATGGTGTCGGCCCGGCAACCGCCGACAGGATGGCGCGGCTCGGCATCGAGACCGGCGCCGACCTGCGGGCACAGAGCCTGGCCTTTCTCGAGGAGAAATTCGGGAAGGCGGGTTCGTACTATTACTGGATCGCCCGGGGCATCGACGAACGCCCGGTGCGGGCCGACCGCGAGCGCAAGTCGGTGGGAGCTGAGGATACTTTCGCGAGCGATTTGTTTGACCTCGAAAGTGCTCGCAGGGAACTCGCGCCCTTGGTCGGCAAGGTCTGGCGCTATTGTGAGGAAAGATCGATCCAGGGCCGTACCGTGACGTTGAAGGTCAAGTTCGCCGACTTTCAGCAGATCACGCGCAGCCGTACGATCGGTGGGGTCGTCGAGGCGGAGACCGACCTCGCGACCGTAGCGGGCACCCTCCTCGAACAGGTGTTCCCCGTCACTAAGGGAATACGCCTCCTCGGGGTGACGCTTTCGAATTTGAGCGGAACGCGAACCGAGGCAGATCGGCAGATGTCGCTCACGATCTAGGACTCGCAGCTGCTATCGGACCGCTTTTCGGATGCGAGCGGTCAGCGTTTGTTCGACGCCGAAATAGCCTTCCCACGCGTCGGATTCCTGGGCCCGAGCGGCGGCGGCGAAAACGTCGAATGCGCTGGCACTCTTGAATGTCGGCAGCTCATCCCACGTGACGGGTACGGCGCAGGACGCACCAGACCGCGCGCGGGTCGACCACGGGCAAATCGCCGTGGCGCCCTGACCGTTGCGCAGATAGTCGAGGAACATCCGACCCTTGCGCCGCGCCTTGCTCATGCTTGCTACGAAGCGGGACGGATCGGTGCGGGCCAGCAGTTCGGCGAAGTCCTGGCAGAAGCTCTTGACCGCGTGCCAGTCGGCCTCGGGAACGAGTGGCACGACCACATGCACGCCCTTGCCACCGGACAGCAGCGGCCAGGATTGAAGGCCGAGTGCCTCGAGAACGCCGCGGATGTCGAACGCGGCCTGCTTGACGTCATCAAAGCCCAGGCCCTCGTCCGGATCGATGTCGAAGATTATCCGGTGCGGAAGGTTTGGCTGCTGGCGCAGGCTTCCCCAGACATGGAATTCGAGCACATTCATTTGGACGCCGGCGATCAGCCCAGCCAGGTCGTCGACCCAAAGAATGCGGCTCTCCTTGCCGGACATCTTCTCAAACTGGCCGTCATGGATGGCCTTGGGCATCCCTGGCAGCTTGTGCTTCTGAAAGAAGGTCTGCCGCAGGTCGCCATCGGTGTCGCGCACCAGCGAAAGGGGCCGATCCTGGATATGCGGCAGCATCCTCTCGGCAACCGCGGCGTAGTAGGCGGCGAGCGTCGCCTTTGTCACCGCAGTGCCGGGATACATCAGCTTGTCGGGATGGGTCAGGTTAACGCCAACCGCGCGGGCGATCTCCTTGCCCATAGCGGGATCGAGATTGGCGGTGGCGGCGGACGCGACGGTCTTGGGCGTTTCCATCACCACCTGGTCAGCGCGCTTGTCTTCGCGCATGCCTTGGAAGCTCGGGTGGCGCAGGCTGCCGTCTGGTGTCACCTCGGAATAGGTGACCTCGGCAACGAGCTCGGGCCTTACCCAGCGGGCGCGTCGCGCGATGTCGCGCGGCACGGATACGAAGGCGGGCTTCTCTAAAGGCCGCTTCTCCAACTGCGCGAGGATGGATCTGCGCATCGCCTCGGTAAACCCGGTGCCGACACGGCCGCGGTAGATCAGCTTGCCCCTCTCGTAGGTGCCCAGGATCAGCGAGGCCATACCGCGGCCGGTGTCGCTTGGACGGTAGCCACCGACGACAAATTCCTGACGTTTCGTGCACTTGATCTTGAGCCAGTTGGCGGTGCGGTCGCCGACATAGCGACTATCGGCGCGCTTGGCGATGATGCCCTCGTGGCCGCCGGCGCACATCGTATCGAAAACCTTCTTGCCATTGTCGGCAATATGGCTGGAGAACTGCAGGCTGTCGCCCGGGTCCCTCTCGCCTAGAAGCTCGGCAAGCCGTTCCTTCCGCTCGACCAAGGGCAGGCTGGACAGATCCTCGCCGTTCAATTCTAGCAGGTCGAAGGCGTAGAACTTGAGCGGCATGCCGGCGGCAATGCCGGTTTTCAGCATGGAAAAGTTGGTGCGGCCCTGGCTGTCGATGGCCACGATCTCGCCGTCTATCAGCGCCGAACCGCTGGTGAGTGCCTGAAGCGGCGGCAGGATCACCTTGAACTGGCGGGTCCAGTCGTGGCCGTTTCGAGTGTAGACGACGAGTTCCGATCCCGAGATGGCGACCTGGGCGCGGTAGCCGTCGAACTTCATTTCGAAGAGCCAATCGGCGCCAACCGGTATGTCGTCGGTGAGCGTGCAGAGTTGGAAAGGACGAAACTGGGGTAGGGGGTATCTCGGGGTAGATTCTGAGTCCCTGCGCCGTGCGCGCTTTTTAGGGAGGGCGGCCTCTACGGCCGACATGGGGAACCCGAATACATAGTCCGATTCAATACTCTGCCCCGGGTTTCAGTTCCACACGGCGCCCCGATGAATTGAACCGGATGAGTCCGGCCGCGTTGTTGGGAAACTGGAACGCAATCCTTGGAGGAAAGAAATGGCTACTCAAACAACTCGCGGGCGCAGCCAGGATCGCGCAAAGGTCGCTGGCGGGCAGGACCATGAGGTGAAGTACGAGGCGGGCAAGACTGGATCGAGCAAGGCTGACGTCAAGTCTGCGGTGAAATCGGTCGGCAACAGTCGCAAGAAGGTCGAGGACGAGCTCGGAAAGAAGTGAGCCGCGGCAGCGGGGGCGGATGGTTCGCATCGCCACCTTCAATGTGAACGGCGTCAATGGTCGGCTGCCGGTGCTCCTCAAGTGGCTCACGGCTACCAACTACGACATCGTCTGCCTCCAGGAACTGAAAACGTCCGATGAGAAGTTTCCGGCCGAAGCCATCCGCGAAGCCGGGTACGGCGCCATCTGGCATGGCCAGAAATCCTACAACGGAGTGGCCATTCTAATTCGAGGGACGGACCCTGTTGAACGCCGGCGTGGCCTGCCGGGCGATCCCGACGATACCCATAGCCGCTACATCGAGGCCGAGGTGGACGGGCTCATTGTCGGCTGTCTCTACCTGCCCAATGGGAATCCGGCGCCTGGTCCCAAATTCGATTACAAGCTGCGCTGGTTCGACCGCCTGATCAGTTACGGACGGGACCTGCTCAAAGCGGGCGGGCCGACTGTGCTGTGTGGAGACTACAACGTCGTTCCAACCCCGATCGATGCGGTCGCGCCGCGACGATGGCTGGGCGATGCGGTCTACTTCCCCGAGAGCCGTCAAGCCTTTGCCGAGATGCTGGACGATGGTTGGATCGATGCGGTCCGGCGCATCCATCCAGAAAAGGGCGTCTACACGTATTGGAATTTCTCCTTCGGCGGGGGCTACGACAGGAGCTCTGGCCTGCGAATGGACCACCTGCTGGTGAGCCCGTCGTCGGCACCGCGGCTCTGCGGTGCCGGCGTGGATGTGGAGCTTCGTAGCTGGGAGAAGCCCAGCGACCATGCGCCCGCCTGGATCGAAGTCGTACTGAAACGCAGCGCTCGACCGACCCTGGACACAGACTGAAATCAGCAGGAAGTGACTAAGGCCGCTGAAGGGTTGTAACGTGTTGTCACCAGATCGAACTGGTCGGCGGGATTCAAGTTATCGACGCGTTGGGGTGGACAGTTGTTTTTCTCCACGTCGATGCCAAGGGCGAGGCTGCGTGGCGCTTTATGAAAAGTGGTGTGTTGCCACCAAGGAAAAGAACCAGCGCAAGCAGTACTGGACTCTTGTCGAGAAAGACGGCGGCCGCGATGAAGTCCGTGATGCGCTGGTTGAGACTGTGCGATCCCACTATGAACGGCTCGAACGCATCGCAGACGACGTAGCACGGCTCGGCTTCAAGACCGCGGCGGAGATTCTACGAGCAGAACTGCCCCAAACGCCGACAGCACGATCGGGTGATCTCGGCGAAATTCTCGCAACCGAGTTGGTCGAGGAGGAGATTGGCCTCCGTGTCCCAGTGCGACGACTGAGGTACAAAGGACGGGCGCAATATGGCGCTTCGTGGTGACGACTTTATTGGAGCGGGATATGGCCCCGGCAACGACGCCGAATTGTGGCTCCTGAAGGGTGAAGCCAAGAGCAATATAGTTCTTGGGAAGACCACCGTCAGCAATGCACGGAAGGTTCTCAATCGCGACAACGGCAGATGTACACCGGACTCTTTGCTCTTCGTGGCCAATCGGCTGCTGGAAAGTCCGGACGATGAAGACGTGGAGCTAGGCCGAGCTATCCGAGATGAGGTTGGGCTCAAAGCCCTCCGCGCTGACCGCATCGATCACATGCTCTTCACCATGTCCGGAAATGCGCCCCCAGCGGCGTTGAAGGAGGACTTGAACGGAGCCGGCAACAACAGAGATCAGTTCGTAGTGAATCTCCGGATCGAGGATCACCAGGAATTCATCAAGGAGACGTTCGAAGAGGCGGAAAACCTTGGAGACGATTGACGAACTCCGAACCTTCCTGACCAGAGCGACCCAAGACGGTGTGCTGCGGCGTCTTCTATACCGAGGGACAGCGTGGTCTTTGATGCGAACCGATGGCGTTTTGCCGGCCAACGCTCCCGCCCTTGGCGCCACTATCGATACGGACCTGGCGGAACATGGATTTGCGTTGCTTCGAGCGGCGATGGCCCTTCGAGGACGCGAGGGCGCTAGTCCGCTCACCGGCAAGGCATTCGAGCGCGCAGCAAATGCGTTTGAAGCCCTTGTCCGCAACGGCGATCCGACGGCGGCGGAGCGGGGATTTCGGAGAACGATAGCCGCCGCCGCCTATCACTTGGCAGGCTTCTCTGCTGTCGCCTACTCACTCTTTAACGAAGCACCGGAGGATCTCAACTCGGCGCCTGGGGAAACGGCCGTGATGCTCTTGATCCTTCGCGATCTCGATCGTCTCCGCGCGTTCGTCCGTGATTGGCTGACGGACGAAGCCCACGACGATGTACAGGTGTCGGAGGCCTTGTCGGGTGACGACGTGGACTCGGACGAGGTGCTGGCGACGATCCTCAACACGACGATTTGCCGCGCGTTGGCGTTCTTCGAGTTTGCCTTGGAGACCGGCGAAGCCGAGCCCTTGGAAGCAGCGCGGTCCCTCCTTGCTGCAGGAGTCAGCCTGGCCGACAAGGCCGAGAACGTACCACTATGGTGGATTTCCAATCTCTGCCGCCATCTCATCGATGACCTGTGGGCACATTCGCTACATCAGAACCTTCCAGTGCAACCCCCTGAAGGCGCAGAGGAGCGCTACTCTCCGAACTTCGGCAGCTATTCGTTGGCTCTCTGTTTGCTCGGAAGAGCTCTGAAGTCGAACTCTGGCCGTCGCAACGGGAGGCGGCGCGTCGGTCAACGGATATGACGGACGATTTGGTAGTTGCTCTACCGACGAGCGCCGGAAAAACACGCGTGGCAGAAATCGCGGCGCTGATGACGCTTTCCGCCGCTCGCCGCGTGCTCATAGTTACCCCGCTCCGGGCACTCTCGGCGCAGACCGAGCGCTCATTTAGGAAGACCTTCGCTCCGTTGGGCTTCAGCGTCTCGTCGCTGTATGGCGCGAGCGGGTTGTCGTCCGGCGATGAGGATGCGCTCCGCTCTCGCGAGATCATAATCTCCACGCCTGAGAAGCTGGATTTCGCGCTCAGGAGCGATTCCACGCTGATTGATGACGTGGGACTGATCGTTCTCGATGAAGGGCACATGATTGGCCCAAGTGAGCGCGAGATCCGATATGAAACCCTAGTCCAGCGATTGCTGCGCCGAACTGACGCTGCCGATCGTCGGATCATCTGTCTTTCGGCGATTCTTCCCAGTGGGGACGAATTGAGCGACCTGACCGCATGGATACGCAGTGACCAGCCCGGCGAGCCCGTTCGGTCGGATTGGCGCCCGACCCGCCAGCGTTTTGGTATGCTAACCTGGCGAGGTCGAGAGGCGCGGCTCACGCTCGATTTGACTGTGAACGGTCCCTTCATTGACAAGTTTGTCCTGCAGAAGGCCGCGTTGGGGCGCGAGAAGAAGCCATACCCACGAGAAGCCGGCCACCTCGCCTTGTTTGCCGCATGGGAGTTCGCCGGACAGGGAAAGCGGACCCTGATCTTCTCCACTCAGGCAAACTGGGTCGAGGGCTATGGCAAGCGCGTCATCGACCTTTGCAAGCGTGGCTATTTGAATTCGCTCCTCGACGAAGAGCTGGCCATCGCCCGGGCCCTGGAGGTCGGAAGGGAATGGCTCGGTGAGGAGCATCCCGCGGTTGGCTGTCTGAAAGCCGGCGTAGCCATCCATCATGGCCGTCTTCCAAGCCCGTTTCTGCGGGAGCTCGAAATCCTGATTTCGGACGGAGTCCTGAAGGTCATCGTCGCGTCGCCGACGCTATCTCAGGGCCTCAACCTCAACGCAGCCGTGTTGCTTGTTCCGGCGCTCTATCGATCGGGGACGCTTATCACGGGGGAGGAGTTCGCCAATGTCGCGGGCCGTGCCGGTCGCGCGTTCGTCGACGTTGAGGGGCTGATCGTCCATGTCATGTTTGACCGAGTTGACTGGCGCAGCACCGAGTGGCGCGCTCTCGTTGCATCGTCGAAGGCACGGACCTTGAAGAGTGGCCTGATCCAGATCGTCGCCGAGATTCTTGAGCGATTAAGCCGCGAAGGCGTTCTGGATCGTGCTGACGCTTGGGAGTATCTCGCCAATGCGCGGGCCGCCTGGAAGTCGGACGCCGAAGAGGCAGCATTGACCGCCGCGCATAGCGGGGGTGGGGATGATGCCCTCGCTGACGATACGGTCGAAGACGATGAAGTCGGCGATGGCGGCGGTGATGGCGAGGAGCCTATCGACGAAGAGCCGCTGTCGCAGCTTGTCGAGCGTCTAGATGCCACCGTTTTCGGTTTGATCGAGGCTCTCGACGCTGATCGCGCTGACTTACCCACGCTGCTCGACGAGGCGTTGCGAGGGTCGTTGTGGGCACGACAGATTTTGCGCGAGGGCGAGGCCACCATGGTGTTGCATCAGAAAATATTCGAGGCACGCGCGAACCTCATCTGGACGTCGACCACACCCCAGGCGCGAATAGGCCACTTCGCAATGGGCGTCGGGCTGGAAGCTGGTCTGATCATCGATGCGATGGCAGTGGAACTCGGAGAACTGGTAGATCGAGCCGACATGGCGTCGCTTCCTGGCGACGTAGAGGAACTCTCGGAGGCGCTGGCGGGCCTAGGCGAGCGTCTCCTTGTCATGCGTCCATTCATCCCTGACAAGAAGAATGCGCTGCCCGGCAATTGGAAAACCATTCTCCGGCAGTGGGTTTCGGGAACTGATGTCTCCGAGATTGGCCCTCAAAATATGCGTGTCGTCGAAGAGGCTTTCACGTATCGGCTCGTTTGGGCTCTCGAGGCGATTAGGACGCGGCGTGTGACGCTCGGTTGGTCGCCTGACATCATTCCTGGTGGCGGCGCGGCCTCGTTGGAGACAGGCGTGCCGCGCTTCATGATGTCGATGCTGGTTCGCGCGGGGCTGCCGTCGCGACGAGCGGCCATGACGGCAGTCGACAGTATAAACCCTGTTTTTGTCACCCCGGCCGAAATGCGGGTTTGGCTTGAATCCGACGAGATTGCGTCCTTCACGGACGATGGCGACTGGCCGACACCTGAGACCGCTGCTCTCTGGGCGAGGTTCCGGACGGAGGCGCTCAGCGGCGGGATTCAGAAGTGGAATATAGAGCGCAACAAACGGCTGCTCGATGTGCCCTCCGGCCAGGAGGGACCGCCGCCGGGACTCTATCGAGTCGTCACCGACGCGGGCGATGGGCGGACTTGGCTTGCAACGCCAGACTATCGGCTTCTTGCGTCGTTCAGGAAGGCCGCCGTTGACCCGAAGCCGAGCTTGTTTTCAGGAAGGATACCGGACAATACGACCCTCGTGGACGTCCTGCGTGTTGGCCGGGGCAAAATGAGGTGGCCACCCGCGAACCCATCGAAGTAGGCTTTCTGTGTGTTCTTGCCCACCTGACAGCCAGCAGCAGTTCCGTTCGGTATGTGTTCGGGTAGCGTTCGGGGACATTCGGACGGTTGATAGCCATAGTCGTTGCATCCTCAACGCGGAGAGCGACAATGGAAACAATGGAACGAGATCCCGCCTTCATCGCCGAGCAGGTTAAGTTCATCCGCAAGCTGCATAGGCTCACGCAGCAGAACTTAGCCGATGCCGCCGGCCTCACGACTCGCACTATCGAAAAGATTGAAAGCGGTCGGCACCGGCCAGACGAGCAGACGCTCCGCAGCATCGCTCGCGCCATGCAGATCGATGCGAAGTATTTTGAGAAACCCACTCCCGAACAAGAAGCCCGGCAGAAGGCCGAGATGGAGCGGGCGCTCCGCAAGATGGTGTTGGTGCCTACACATCCAATTCATACGACCAGTGATTTCCTTGGCGCATTTGAACAGAGACACGCGTTCCGAATCGACACTTCAGCTGTAACTGCAGATGAGGCGCTGGACGCGGCTGCAGCGATGACTGACTACATCACTGATCTAAATGACATATGGGATGATGTTCCGAGGTCGCAGCAGTTGGAATATGCGCGAAGCTTCGTTGAGCTGTGTCGTCAAATCGAGGAGCACGGTTACGTCTGCTATATGGGCGATCATCGCCAGCGGCTGAGAGAGAAGGATCGGCCCACGCTCGTGTTCGGGGTCGGACTCATGACCATCCAGCCCAAGGAGGGGGTCGATGGCACCCGTTATGCATTGATCCATCTGGAGGGCCGGTGGGAAAGCCTCGATGCAGATCGCGTCCTACGCCCGTTAGATCCTGCCTAGCACGCGGACAAAAACTGCCGAGCTTGCGGCGCAACGTGCAGGGGACGACCGCTTGGAGGCGGGATGCTAGGATTCGAACATGAACAAGGTGGTCCCTACTCAGTTCGATGCGGTACGTGAGCGGGCGCGACGTGCCGTCGCTCCGCTGAAGCCGGTGGATGCAAACAGCGAGGCGAGACAGGATTTCTTGTTCTCGGCGCAGCGCGCAGTTGGGCCTGACGGGCTGCCTCCGCCGCACCTGATCTACTTCCTGCTGGTCGAGCTTCTCGGCTTCCGAGATCTCGGCCGCTTCGAGAAACTGGCCTGGTCGATTCCTGTCGATTGCGAAAGCAAGGCCTTCCTCATCGAACATCGGAAGTTCGGAGTTGGAGTGTTCACCCAAGACGCTGGCGATCTCGAAGCGGCCAAGCGCATCGCCATTCTAGTAAAAAAGGGTGTGCGGCGGGCGGAGCCGTATTTCAAATGGAAGGCGGACCAAGCGGTCGCCGCTTCGCAATTCAACGTCGTCAACAACGCGGGCGTGTTGCTGCGGCGGTATCAGTACCTCAAGGCCCAGTTCGACGCGGCGCGGGCGGAAGCAGAGCGGCGCAAAGACGAAGCTATCGAGACGAAGTTCGGCAACGCCACGAGCTACAAGCGGCCGTATCATGGCCTTGCCCAGGAGGCGCAGTGGCTCGCAATGGCAGCGATCGACGCATTCTTTAGCTGGACGGAACACATCTTTGTCCATCTCGCGATCCTGAACGGTGCGATCACGACGGGCGTGCAATTTTCTGGCGTCTCGGGTGCCGAGTGGGGCGTTAAGTTCAAGCAGGCCCTGGATCTCGGTGAGGCAACCACGAAGAATCACTTTGACGGGCTGGTCGACATCCGTCGGCAGCTGCGGAATTTCGTTGCGCACGGGGCCTTCGGGAAGGATGGAGAAACGCTCTATTTTCATTCGAGCGCCGGAGCGGTGCCGGTGTTGCTTGACGTCACAGCCAAGGCGTCGAAATTCTCGCTCAACGAAGAGCTCGAATTCGACGCGGCGCATGCTTTCGCGGCGACGGAGGGGTTTATCGCGTATCTCTCTGCCGGACCGTGCAGGCCGGCGTGGGTGTATGTGCAAGAGTTTGGCTTGCCGCTGATTCTGACTATGGCGCAGGACGGCACATATCGTGACGCAATGGCATCGCCCGAAGAGATGGAGCGCTTCGCCTACCAGCTGGCGAGCCGCATGGACGACGCAGCAAATATGGATTGGTGAGCGCCGCTTTTTGGTCTCGACGTCGGTCTGACTCGAAGTGGGCGACCACGATGTATGGCTAGGGTTGGGATTGGCCTCAGCAGAGTTCGTTTCGAGGTGTTCGAGGTACTTGTTGATGGCGAGCGTCCTGCGCAAGATGGCTTAGTCGCTCGCGCGGCATGTGAATGCCAACTACGATCTCCACAACACGAGGGGGAACCGATGGCCGCCGATCCGAACAAATTGACCGACGCGAAGCAGGTGCGACAGCTCATGCTGAACGCCGAACGCCGGAAAGCGACCGAGCTCGCCGCAGCTTGCCGTCGCCGTCTGTACGAATTGAGCGGAGTGGACATCGCCGACCCAGTCGAGCGACGTCTCGCGGAGGCGGTGGCCGCACTGGAGGAGACGTACCGTGAGAAGCATGGCCGCGCCCAGGCGGCTGGCTACACGCGGCGAAAGATTGCCAAGGACGGCGCGGTGGCGACGCTCTCTGATTGGGCGCTCAAATCCGATGTCACGCCCGGTTTCGTCGCTCTGGTTGAGGGAGGCATGGCCGAGTTCACCGGCGTCATCGCCGAGTTTCCAGATCGTTTTGAGCCTCGCGTCGTCGATGCCGCCAGGAAGCGGTTGACCGAACACGGCGTAAAGCTGCCTTAAGGTCGAGGTTGCTATGGCCGACAAGCGCAGGTTTTATTACGAGGCCCGTAGCTTCAGCATCTACTATTTCGCAAATGCCGTGTTCAACATTGTCACGGATGCGGGGACCTATCTACGCGGGATCGAGGACATCCTCGGGGACATGCAGGCGCTGACGTTGATGCGACCCTTCCACCGCTATACCAATCTTCATCATTTCCTGGACGGGATCCTCAGGGAATTGCTCGAAGAGGAGGTCGAAAGGCTTGACGAAGAGCCGCCTCGTTTCCTGACAAAGTTCATGCAGACTTATTCAGTACCATTCTCGCAGACCGACATTGTGGATGAGGAAACCTTCTACGACTTCGCGGCTCAGTCGGAGCGGTACCAAGCCTCTATCGACGAATTGATCGACGAGGTCTTCCACGTCTTGTTCAACGACGTCCGCTTCCTCGAGTCCTTCAATGGCCTCTGCGCCACATACATCGACCTGTCCGGGTTCGGTGACGAATTGAAGAATGGGAGCAGGCATCTGAAGCGGGTTTCGATACCGGCGTGGGCAAAGCGGGCGATATTCCATCGCGACAAGGGCGAGTGCCGTGAATGCAAGCGCAGCTTGGCGGCAACGGTCAACCAAGTCGAGAACGAGCGGTACGACCACATGATTCCACTGGCCAAGTTCGGCGCCAACGACGTGACGAACCTCCAGCTGCTGTGCGAGCCTTGCAATCTCAAGAAGGCGGCGAGAAGACAGCCGGTTTCGCCCCTATATCCTAAGGCCATACTCGAGGACGCGAGGGCCGGTATCTTCGTCCGCCCGCGACAAGATCGATGTTCTTGGACTGTTATCGAGGACGCCTCCAGAATTTCGACATCCGCTGTCGGGCTCTGCGTGACCACGCGCGGAAACGCCCCGCCATCATGAAGCGCGAGACGTTTCCACGGTTGATGCTCATCGTGCCGGAATGCTTGGTGCGGTTTCGCTTCCCGCTAGCCGCCTGGCGTGGTGTCAGGTTTTCTCAGAACTCACGACGCCGCACGATGAGGCTTTCGAAGTCACCCGTACCCGACGTAATCCATGCGAGTAGGCGACCAGCCGTGTCGTCTATACTCATCGCTCTAAGACCGCATTCCCAGATCAAAGCGACGCGCCAGCCGGCTGCTCCAAGCGTTTCCACCGCTTGTGCGTCACGCTGGACATTACTCGCGAATTTCGCATTCCAGAATTCCGCGTTCGATGATGGTGTAGTGCACCAGTAACAGCCGTCATGGCGATGCCAGAAGCAGCCATGAACGAAGATGGCGATCCGACGAGACGGGAATACGATGTCCGGTCGTCCCGGCAGGTTTGCCGTATGCAGACGATACCGCAGACCCGATCGGTGAAGTAATCGCCGGAGGGCGATTTCCGGCTTGGTATTCTTCCCGCGAATGCCGGACATCATCCGTGAACGGGTGGTCGGATCAACTACGTCAGCCATGGACCGCGGCCTACCATCTCGACGGAATACTTGCTACTCATGAGCAGATTGCCACGTGGGTTCGGGGAAAGCGTGATTCTTGCCAATATATTCGGTGGTCGACATTTTTGCAGGGCCGGGGGGGCTCGCGGAGGGGTTTTCAAGGGTCCGGAACGGTGAGGGCGAGCGTGCGTTCCGAATCGCACTCTCTGTCGAGAAGGACTCGGCCGCCCATTCAACGCTCCGGCTTCGCAGCTTTCTGCGTCAGTTCGGCGATAGCCTCCCCGACAGCTATTACAGCTTCATCAATGGCACGATCACCGAACCCGATTGGTCAGAGCTGTATCCAGAGCAGTGGTCGTCGGCGAAAGACGAGGCCTGGCAGCTCGAGCTGGGCAAGGAACCCCCAGAAAAGCGCCTGAACCAACGCCTCGATCAGATTCGTGACACATCTGACGGCAACGTCATCCTCATTGGAGGCCCGCCCTGCCAAGCCTATTCCCTGGTCGGTCGTGCCCGCAACCAGGGGAAGGAAGGCTATGTGGCGAAGAACGATCGCCGCCACTTTCTCTACGAGGAGTACATACGCATTCTCGACAGACTTCGTCCCGCGGCATTCGTGATGGAGAACGTCAAGGGCATGCTTTCTTCGTCGGTAGATGGCGAAAATCGCATCTTTGACCAGGTACTGCGGGATCTGCGCGGCGAACGCAGCGATGGCGAAAGTTACAAGCTCATTGCACTAGACCCACGCCGCAGACGGCAACTCGACCTTGGCAAGTTCGAGCCACGTGCCGCAGATTTCATCGTGCGCGCCGAGGATTTTGGCGTACCGCAAGCGCGACATCGGGTCATCGTGGTGGGTCTGCGTTCAGATCTCGCGGCCGATCTGCCGGACTTGGCGCTTGCTGATCTGATGGTCCGACACAGCCTGAAGGCCACGGTCGGCAATGTCCTTGGCGGCATGCCGCCCCTGCGCAGCGGTCTCAGCCGTGGCCCCGATTCACATGAGGAATGGAAACGCGTCGTCAGCCATGCCATGGCGTTTGTTGCTGGCATCGACACAGGCCTGTCGGATGATCTCCAGGCCGCCTTCACGATGAGAGCGAGACGATACGAGGGACGTTTCAGGCGCGAAAGGGAAATCCTCGGTCGAGAGGGGACCGGCATCGGAATCGCGTCGGACTGTCCCGAAGACCTCTCCGACTGGCTGACCGATCCTCTCCTCGAGACGCTACCTAACCACGTTACGCGCAGTCACATGGCGAGCGACCTGGCACGATATTTCTTCGCTGCGATTTTTGCCGAGGTGGTAGGCCGGTCCCCGAAGGCCTCGGACTTTCCGAGGGACCTGGCGCCCGACCACAAGAACTGGGACTCAGGCAAGTTTGCCGATCGGTTTCGAGTGCAGCTGACAGGTGGACCTTCGACGACGGTGACCAGCCACATTTCTAAGGATGGGCACTATTTCATCCATCCTGACCCCATGCAGTGCCGCAGTCTTTCGGTACGGGAGGCGGCTCGTCTCCAGACCTTCCCCGACAATTACTTCTTCAAGGGCAATCGCACGGAACAATACGTTCAGGTGGGCAACGCCGTGCCGCCCCTGCTTGCGCACTGGATTGGCGACGCCTTGTTCACGATTTTGACGGCGCGCGAGAAACGGTCGGACAAAGAGGCCGAAGATGTCAGGCTCCCGCATGTCGCCTGACTACGACATTGCCAGCCCAGGAGCCGGCGAGCTTTTCGAGTCTCTTCGGGCGTTTGGCTACGATCTTCCAACAGCGCTTGCCGATGTCATCGACAACAGCATCACGGCAGGCGCCCGAAACGTATGGATCGACCTGCAATGGGCAGGTCGCGACTCTCGAATTCTTGTTCGCGACGATGGCCGAGGCATGGCCGAGGAAGATCTGCGGCAGGCCATGAAGCCGGGCAGTCTCAGTCCCTTGGCGGATCGGGCGGCCAATGATCTTGGGCGCTTCGGGTTGGGGATGAAGACAGCCTCGATCTCGCAGTGCCGGTGCCTCACGGTGCTGTCGAAAACCAAGAAATCGGCGCCTTCGCTCCGGCGTTGGGATCTCGACTACATTGCCTCAACCAAGACCGGCGAGTGGCGCTTGCTCAAGCGGCTGGATCTGCTCTCTGCGTCCGATCACGCTCTGCTCGAGGGCCAGAAGAGCGGGACCGTGCTCTTCTGGGATCGACTTGATGCACTCGTAGGTGACGCGTCAGTCGATGACGACGTCGCGCAAAAGCACTTTCGCGAACGCGCCGACGCCGTGAAGCAGCATCTGGCGATGGTGTTCCACCGGTTCCTGAAGGGCCGGAAGGCGGTCAACCTGCATATCAACGGCAGACAGATCGAGCCTTGGGATCCCTTCATGGAGGACACGGGCTTTACGGAGCCGCAGGTAACCGAGAACCTGGCCTGCGAGGGCGAGCAGGCGGAGATCAAGGCGTTCATTCTGCCACACCACAGTCGGATCAGTGCTGATCAGCACAGTGCCGGCGCTGGTCCACGGGGATGGAACGCTCATCAAGGATTTTACATCTATCGCAATCGCCGTCTGCTCGTGGCGGGTGACTGGCTTGGTCTCGGAATGCAGAAGGAAGAGCACTTCAAGCTCGCTCGCATTCGTATCGATCTCGCTAATTCGGCCGACCTGCTCTGGCAGATCGATGTGAAGAAATCGCGCGCGCGGCCCCCGGCCGCCCTGCGGCAGGACCTCCTGAGAATCGCACGAGCGACGCGAAGTCGAGCATCGAGCATCTACAGGCATCGCGGCAAGGTCATCCAGCGCCAGCTGAATGACAAGGAGACGTTCCTGTGGACGCATCTCATGAAGCACGGGAAGTCATTCTACAGGATCAATCGCGACCACCCGCTCGTCCGGAAGGTCCTCGCGACGTCGGACGACCGCGCGCCCGTGCGCGCCCTGTTCAACCTGATCGAGCAGACTATCCCCGCACCTCTGATCGTTATCAACAATGCGGAGAAACCGGACACCTTCAGCCAGCCGTTCGAGGACTCTCCAGCGGAGCTTCGGAAAGCCATGGAGGCGGTGTTCGATGCAATGGTCGAGGACGGCCGTGAACGCGCCGAGGCGGCGCGCGCGCTGCTCCTGATGGAGCCGTTCAACAATCATCCGGAGCTGGTCTCGGCGTTTCTGGACGACGTTGTCCGCAAGGTGGCAGCGCAAAAAAAGTAGGGGGAACACATGGCCATTGGATCGGCGGAGGCGTTGCTTCGTAGCGCTTATGGCGTTGCGAACTCGCTGCTCGAACTCGAGCCTCGGACTACCCAGGAGGCTCTAGAGCGAGCGGTGGACACCGTCGTCGCAATGCCAATTTACAAGGAGCTCGATCGAACACGGCTGCTGCGCGAGCTGGAGGCAAGGAATAACACCCTGGTCGGCGGCTATTCGGTGATCGACGACAAGGACTTCAGCGCGTGGGTCGCGAAAGCTCGCGAGCTTCGGACTTTCGCGTTCTGGGAGCGCTATCGACATTGGATGGATCGCGGCAAGCGGTGGGCGGATGGTCCCCTCCGGCAGATGGATCGCCTGACCGACGACATCCTCGACCGGCTCAGGAATCCTGAGACACCCGGGGCTTGGGACCGACGCGGTCTCATCGTCGGCGACGTGCAGTCAGGCAAGACTTCGAACTATACAGCACTGATCTGCAAGGCGGTCGATGCGGGCTTCCCGCTCGTCATCGTTCTTGCCGGGGTTCACAACAGCCTGAGAAGCCAGACGCAGCTGCGTCTTGACGAAGGGTTCCTTGGTTTTGATACCCGTCTCAGCCTTTTGGCCGACGAGCAGGAAAATCAGCGTGTCGGCGCCGGCAGGATGCCGAGCGCGCCGTTTCTCGTGGCACATTCGCTGACGAGCAGCTCCGATGGCGGCGACTTCAAGGCGGCGACGGCCAATGGCACCAGGCTGGTTCCCGGAGGGCGAGACCCGATCATCCTGGTCGTGAAGAAACGCGTCAGCATTCTCAAGAATCTGCTGGCTTGGGTGCTTTCCGTGCGAGCGGTCGATGACCCTGCCACACCTGGCGGGAAGATCGTGCGCGATGTCCCGATGCTCGTGATTGATGACGAGGCGGACAACGCGTCGGCTAACACGAACGAGTATCGCGACGAAGACGGCAACATTGACGAGGACGCAGATCCCACGAAGACGAACTTTCTTATCCGGCGGATGCTCACCTCCTTCGAAAGGAGCGCTTACGTGGGGTACACGGCAACGCCCTTTGCCAACGTGTTCATGCACCATGAGGCGAAGCACAAGATTGCCGGCGAGGACCTCTTCCCCCGCAGCTTCATAATCAACCTGCCCGCCCCGTCGAACTATATTGGCCCAGAAAAGGTGTTTGGCCTGAACCGGCCGGGTGCGGATGGCGAGGCCAAAGGCCTTCCGATCATCATCAACGTTCGCGATGCAGAAGCGATCTTCCCTCCAAGCCACAAGAAGGAGCTTCCCGTCTCGGAACTGCCTGCAAGCCTGAAGGAGGCGATCCTCGCTTTCATTCTCGTTTGCGCCGCGCGACGGGTGCGTGGGGACATCGACGTGGACAATTCGATGCTCGTTCACGTCACGCGGCTTACGGCCGTACAGGATAAGGTTGCGGCGCTGATCGACGAGCATTTGGTTGACATCGTGCGCCAGCTTGAGTTCCCGGGGACCGGTGGTTCTGCAACGGCGGATCTGGAGGCTCTCTGGAACAGGGAGTTTGCCGCGAAGTCCGACGAGTTGCGCGAGCAGTTATCGAACTACGATCTCCCACCCGTGGGGTGGGCGGAGGTCAGGTCTCAGATTTTTGACGCGGCGAAACGGATAGGGGTCCGCCGGGTGAACGGGTCGGCGAAGGATGCCCTCGACTACGTCGACCACCCGGAAGGATTGTCAGTAATCGCTGTGGGCGGGGACAAGCTGTCGCGGGGCCTGACTTTGGAGGGGCTGTCGATCAGTTACTTTATCCGCACGTCGCGAATGTACGATACGCTCATGCAAATGGGGAGGTGGTTCGGCTATCGTCCCCGCTACGCAGATCTCTGCCGGCTCTACACCTCGCCGATCCTCGTACGGTGGTATCGCCACATCGCAACGGCCACCGCCGAACTGCGGGAAGAATTCGATCTTGCCTTCGACAAGGGCGAGACGCCCTTGCAGTTCGGCCATCGGGTGCGCACGCATCCTGATGGCATGCTGATTACTGCTGCCAACAAGATGCGCGCGGGGACGCAGGTACGGGCCGGTTTCTCGGGAACGATCTCGGAAACGGTCGCTTTCGATGCCGCAAGTGTCCGAAAGAACCTCGACGCATTCGCCGAATTCCTGGAAGGTTTGGCGCCCAGGGAAGGGAAGGGCACACAGCGGTGGGACGACGTCCACGGAAGTCAGATTGTCAGCCTATTGCAGCGTCTCGAAACGTCACGGGAATCGTGGAAGGCCAACTCCAGGGCGCTTGCCGACTATGTCGCCAACCGAGTCGCGAATCGCCGGCTTGGACAGTGGTCAGTCGTGCTGGCTGGACAGGGCGCATCGGGCGTGTCGACGTCTATAGGACGGTATGAGGTCGTTCTTACCGATCGGGCTCTTCAGGTTCATGACGGAGGCACTCGCATCACGATTGGCCGTCTGGTCAGTCCGGCCGACGAGGTCAGTGACCTCGACAAGACGCAGCAGGATCTCGCAATGACGCAGACGCTTGCGGCCTGGGAGAAGAAGCCCGAGCCGAAGCGGGACATGCCAAAGACGCCGAGTGGCCCGTTCATCCGCCGGCAGCGCAGTCCGGACCGAGGACTGCTGCTGATCTATCCGCTTGCCACAAGCCTGCCGGACGGGTTGCCGCTCATGGGATTCGCGATCAGCTTCCCATTCGACGAACAGGCGCCGTTGATCGACTACGCCGAGAACAGCGTCAAACAACTTGAGAGCATCTTCGAATGACTCCCGACCGGCTGCTCGAGATCTGGCGCGGCCTGGGGGAAGAGCCCTCCAATCCCACCGGACTGCAGCGTATTCGGCTCGATACAGAGACGGCGATTGACGTTTTCGCCTGCATTTTCTGGCCGAGCCGGCGGCCGGGCATCCTGATCGAGGGACTTGGAGAACAGCGGCCGATTGGCGGCAGGATCCCGACCTGTCGCGGAGTGCGCACGGTCCACGAGGTCATCGAAACTCCGGAACCGCGAACAATCCTGCGCATCATGCTGGAGGATGACCGGCTTCTTCCCATCTTTGCTGTCCTGTCGGCCGACCTCATCGGAATTGCTATAGCTCAGCCGACGGTGTCGGCAGCGCTCAGGCGGTGCATCGACCGGCTTTGCATGTGGCAGGGTCTCTTCGAGAGAGTGCCTGCTGAAGGACTCTCGGAAGAGAGTCAACGCGGACTCCTTGGCGAACTGCTTGTGCTCGAGACGCTGCTGCTCGACAGGCTCGATCCGCTTGTTGCCGTGACGGCATGGGTCGGGCCTGATCCCGCTCACCAGGACTTCATCCACTTCGGAACGGCGATCGAGGTGAAGACCAGCCTGGCGAAGCGCCATGCCCGCATCATCATCGCCAACGAGAAGCAGCTCGACGAGCGACCGCACGACGCACTTGTGCTCGTGCACCTTAGAATGGACGAAAGCGCCAGCCTTGGTCAGTCTCTGCCGACGGCCGTTGCCCGGCTGCGTCAGATTCTTGCCGGGGATGCAGCCGCCGCTCAAGAGTTCGACGATCGACTGATGCTTGGCGGTTATCTCGACCTTCACGCCCTCCTTTACACGTCGAACAGGTGGCGAGTGTCATCGACCCACTGCTATCGGGTCCAAGGCGCGTTTCCTCGCCTGACAGAAGCCAACCTCCCGACTGGGGTGGGGGACATCCGCTACTCAATCATTGCCGACGATCTCGGTGCGTATGAAATCACGACTGATGAGGCGGCCCAGCTTCTGGAGATCGATCATGTCTGAGGCAGAGGATCTTCAGGCTTTCGCACTCAACATTCAGCAGGATGTAATCGCGCGGGCCGATGCTGCAGAGGACGGGGCGCTTCGAGCCGAGGCTTTCGCCGAGCTCATGTTCGAGCACCTCGTTGACGCCGGCGAAATTGATGACGGAATTCCGTGTGCCGTCGAGGGACGCGGCATTCGGTGCTCCGGATACTTCCTTTCGGAAGACAACGATCGTCTGGACCTATTCCTCGTGATCCCGCGCCTTGATGGCATTGCCTCGAGCGTGCCAAAGGCGGATGTCGACGCGGCGTTCCGCCGACTGAGTGCCTATCTCGAGAAGGCTGCTGCCGGTCTTCACAAGGAGCGGGAAGAGGCGCTCACGGGCTACGACATGTCGCGGGCAATCTGGGAAGCACGCGATGATCTGAGCCACGTCCGGCTGTTTGTTGTCACGGACGGCCTTGCTACCGTCGAGCAGATCGAGAGCACCATGTTCGGCTCGATCGAGGTTTCCAGTCATCTCTGGGATCTTCGTCGCCTCCATCGGGCAGTCTCGTCAGGTGCAAACCGTGAGCCAATTCATGTGGACTTTCCCAAGCTGGGCGGATCTCCGGTGCGCTGCATCCTCGCCAGCCCACCAGACAGCGGCTATCGCTGCCTTCTGACCATGCTGCCAGGTAACCTACTCGTTGAAATGTACAGGCAGCATGGGCCGCGGCTCCTCGAACGCAATGTCCGAAGCTTTCTCCAGCTTAAGGGAAAGGTAAACCAGAGCATTCGGAAGACGATCATCGATGAGCCGCAAATGTTCCTCGCTTTCAACAACGGCCTCTCGGTCACGGCTACCGGCCTCAAGCTGATCGATCATGGAGACGGAACTGCGGACCTTCTCGCCGCCGACGACTTCCAGATTGTGAATGGAGGTCAGACTACAGGTTCGATCTTCCGCGCATGGCGGAAGGACAAGGTCGATGCGAGCCGGCTGCAGGTCCCGCTGAAAATCACCGAAATTCTGGTTGATGGCGACATAGAGGAGATTGCACCGCGTATCTCCCAGTCGGCGAACAACCAGAACAAGGTCAACATGGCCGACTTCTCGTCGAACCATCCGTTCCACAGGAAATTGCAGGAACTATCGCGGTCGATCTGGGCCCCGCCGGCAACGGGTATGCAGCGTCAATCGCGCTGGTTCTACGAGCGCGCGCGGGGCCAATATCACGACGCGCTTGCGCAGAACCGCACGGACGGCGAACGGAAGGCTTGGGAGGCCGTGCATCCGCGCAGCCAGTTAGTCACCAAGACCGACCTCTCCAAGTACGAGCATACCTGGTCGCAGCTGCCGCACATTGTCAGTCGAGGCGGTCAGAAGTGCTACCTGGATTTCATGGACCACGTGGAAAACAGAGGTTCGTTTGAGCCTGACGAGGGGTACTTCGAGCGCTGCGTCGCCAGAGCCATTCTCTTTCGGCGGGCCGAGAAGATTGTCTCGCGTCAGAAGTTTGGCGGCTATCGAGCCAACATTGTTACCTATGCCCTGGCTTGGCTCTCGCACCATACCGCGAAACGAGTTGACCTTCAGGGGGTCTGGGCAACGCAGCAACTGTCACCCGCTCTTGAAGCCTTCATCGAGACGTTGAGTGTGCACGCGCACGAGCATGTAACCACGCCGCCCGGCGGCCAGAACGTCACAGAGTGGTGCAAGAAGGAGGCGTGCTGGGAACAGTTCCGTGAGCGATCGATACACATCCCTGCGAACCTTGAGGCGGAACTGCTTTCGCGCGACAAGGCACATGTCGCCGGATCGACGCATGCACTTGAGGAGCAGACCAGCGTCGCCGAAACGGAGCAGGTTGCTCGGGTCGCGGCCTTCCCGGCGCAGACCTGGTTCGATCTTGCAGCCTGGGCAAAGGACACTCAGACACTGCAGCCGTGGCAGCGGTCGCTCTCGTTCAGCTTGGGCAAGTTGGCAGGAAGCGGAAAGCCGCCGACCCGAAAGCAGGCGATGCACGGAGAAAAGATCATTGCCGAGGCGAGATCGCTTGGTTTCAGGGGATAGGTCCGGTCAAATTCTGCCGAACGGATGGGCCTCTAGGTCGAGGGCTTCCACCGCGGCACATAGGTTTGAACGACGATAGCTTGGCCTGGCTGACCGTCTTCCTCCGATAACACCATGTACAATCCGCCTGGAAGGAGGGGGCGATCGGTCAACGGCACACCATTCGCTTCAGCAATTGCGCGGCGTGTACCGAGTTCACCCTCGGCCAGGATCAGGTAGGCCTGCTCGATTCGCGCGCCGGGAAAGTGGGTCCCGGGATCATAGCCCTGCATCCTCTTGAATGATGTGAGCAGCTCGTCGCTGAGAAAATAGAACTCATCTCGCATGAGGTTGCGCTCGACGGCATCGTCCGTGAGGATGCTGTAGAGCCGCTCCATCAGAGGCAATTTCTCCCCGCCTTGTGCGTCTACCGGCATAGACAGGTCCGGTCGTGCATTGAAGCCGCGGTGCATCTCTCGGTGGCAGGCGCTGCAGAGAGTTATGCCGTTGCCGGTCTGGAATTGCGCCTCGGTGAGAAACGACTTCCGAGAGATGTGATGGGCGGAGATGCGTCGCCGTGAATGGCAGTCTACGCACCTGTGTCCATCGCGTTCCCGAATGAACTCGCTCCAGCGGCGGAGGCAGCGCTCGCGGGACAGGCCATCCGATAGCGCTGCCTGCAGCTTCGCCAGCTTGGAGGATATCGCTTCGATATCGGGAACGGGGTCATAGGCTACTGCTCCCATCGGAGCTCGGTCGCAAGGGATTCCGACATGACCATCAATGGACAACCAGAACGACCGGATTGTGATCGCTGACCTGCGTGAGAGCGTCGGCGTTGAGGTTGAGGTACGTCACGGTCGGGTTGGCAAGCCCAGTGCCACCGACGGCGAAATGGTCGATAGCTTCCCGAACCCCATTGAACGCATACGAGGCGGTGTAGTTCTCGCCGCGATGATCGCGAAGGAAAGTAAATCCGAGGGTGCTCTGGTGAAAAGGCTCGAGGGCTTTCGCGTCAACATGATCGTTGAAGTCGCCCATCAGCAGGATGACTGGCGGATTGCCGCTGTAGCGCCGTTCCAGTTCGGCAACGAGTTGGGCGGCTTGGCGCCGGCGGCGGTCGGTGCTTCCGGGCTGTGGATTCTCGGCGTTGGTGTATAGGCCCTGATCGCCGAGCTTGGAGCTAAGGTGGAGATTGACCAGCACATAGCGGGTGCCATCAATTTCCGCTTCCACCAGCAGCGGCCGTCGAGCAGCCTGGAATGGATTGGCCGAACTGTCGCATCGGTCGTCTCCATCGAACAACCGCTCGCTCGACAGAATCTCTACACCGCTGTCGTCGGCGACAAGGAAAACGGTCCGGATGTTCGCGCCCGGCGCACCGCCATCTGTGTTCGGCTGCATCGGATCCAGAGCGACGGGAAGGTGACGCCGGCCGCCTGTCGCGAGGATCGCATCCACCAGCGCGCCGATCGTTTGGGTGGCTGTGACCACCGCTGTGGCACCTTGCCCGTCGTCATCCTGCACCTCCTGCAGCGCGATGATATCGGGCGAATTCAGATCACCGACGACCTGCGCCGCGATTGCGGCGAAGCGATTGGCGGAACCGGGAGCGCCGATCGTGAGGTTCTCGGCATTGTAAGTGGCAATGCGGAGGCCCTCTGGATTTGTCGGGGCCGTGACGGTGGGCTGGGTCGGCGCTGGATACGCCGTTTCGTCAATGGCGGCGTCCAAAACCACCATGTAGTTTCCGTTCTCGTATGTGAGGATGCCGGTGCGGTCACCGAGCTTCGTGCCGACCGGAAGCGCAAAGGCTGGCTGTCCGACGGCCTTGTGCACTTGGACGACCTCCGGAAAAACATGACCGGCGTGGGCGAGGGGCAGTCCATAGGCGGTGAGATCGTCAGCGTCCAGTCCGGCTGCCGGTGCCACCCAGAACTGATCCCAGCCGCGGTCCTTACGCGATACCACCACTGCTTCCTCAATCACCACACGCATGCCCTCGAGCGATTCAAAATAGTCTCTCGGATGGTCGGTAGGGTTGAAGGGCGTGTGCGGTTTGTCTGCGTAGCCAATGGTGCTGTTCATCCCGGGAGGAGCGAAGGACACGGGCTGGGGCAGGGTGCCGCTGCCATCCACGGTGAGGGCGCTGACACGGTAAATTTGGGTGCCGGCGAGGAACGTCCCCCGGTCCTGGTTATTGACGGTGGTGATCTGAGTCGTACCGCAGACGGCTTGCTCTCGCGTAGGAAACAATGGCGGTTGGAGGAGCGGCTGGAATTCCGTCACTTGTCCGGTCACTGTGACGATGTCGCCGCGGACAGGCACCGGGAAGGCAGGGGCGCTTCCGAGGAACACGAAAATGCCTTCCGACGTACCCTGATCGCCGTCGGGCAACGCCGATTGCAAGAAAAAGCCGCTCCCGAAGTGGCCCGTGACGATGCCCGACGTCGTCACCTCCTCGGCCGCGGCGATGGGGCTTTTGTGATCAACACCCTGAATCTCGGCAATCGACCGCTCGGCGGCATTGGTCGGGCCGGCGAGGAACGCAGAAAAAAACAGCGGCGTGGCGATGCGGATATTGGCAAGCAACGTCATAGCACAGGCGCTCCCCTGAGTGCCGGTCACATTACTTAAGTATCGGCGGCTAGTTTTGTGAGGCCATTCTGACATCACTCATGTATTCGCAACAGGGGCTTCCGTGCCTCGTGAAAGAATTTTCGGGCAGCCAATTGAGCTCCCCTCCGGTCCGCGCGAGGATACCGGCTCATGCAGCGAGCGTGAATGTGTTTCGCGCGAGCAGCTTTCTGACGTAAACGTCCCACTTCTTCATCGCGGCGCGCTTCTCAGGCATGTAGCTCCAGCGATCGTAACTCTTGGAACTGACGTCCTGCAGCGCATGGTTCTGCAGGCGATCACGGATTTCCTTGGAGATGCCGGCTTTGCCGGCGAGAGTCTTGAACGTCCGGCGCAAGTCGCGGTTGGTTGCGAAGGGGATGACTCCACGGTCCCGTTGCCGCCAGACAAAGCTGTAAAGCGAGCCGTGGCCGACGGGCCGGGATGGATCCCGTGCCGATGGGAAATACCAGCCATATTCGTTCGGAGTAATGGACTCGATGAGTTCTGCAGCCAACGGCGGCACTGGCGCCGCGTGCGGCTGATCGTTCTTCGTCTTCGACCAGTCTATTATCTTTTCGGCCGCATCCCATTGATCCACATGGAAACGTGCAATCTCCTCAACGCGCTGGCCGGTGAGCATGATGAGCTGGATGGCGCGCGGATAGGAGGGGTGAACCGGGACATCAGGGCAGTCAAGCCACCAATAGAGACGCGCGAACTCGGTCTCGTCCAGCCACCGTGTGCCTCGCACCTTCGGCTCAGTCGGAATCGCCGAGGCGGGATTGAACGGTATGCGGAATCGGCGCGGCGATGAGTTTCGATAGTCGTGTTCGGATTTCATGCCCCAGCTATAGGCGGCATGGACATAGCTTCTGACGTGGTCCGCCATGGCGCGGGCGCCGCGCTCATAGATAGGCCGGATCACCTCGACGATTTCTTCTGGGTCGATTTCGCGGGCCAGGCGGTGGCGGCCGAGCGTGTTGGCTATCTTGTTGAGGCCCTTTTCTGTCTCCTTCCAGGAGGGCTTACCCGCGGCCTTCAGCGCCGCGACATAGCCAGCGAAGAGGTCTGCGACGGTGCCCGGTCGGGTATCCGTCGCTATCTTGATGCTTCGGCCCTTCTGGATGATCTTGGCGAAATCGCGGTCGAATATCTCGCGGGCGCTGGCGAGAGACAGCGATGGGTAGGAACCGATCTTCTTTTTGACGCGCTTTTTATCGCGCCACTGTTGCGCCATCCAGTCGGCCGTCACGCGGGTCGGCATCGGCTTCAGGATCAGGATGAGTCGGCCAGTGCCATGTCCGTCGCCATCGACAAGTGTTTCCTGCTTGCCGGTTTGTTCAATCCGCTTGATTGCGGCGCGTATTTCTCCATCGGTGATGATCGGCATCCTTGTTCTCCCGTTGGGTTGAGAGTGGGCTTTGCCGACGGGTGGTAAGTGGGATTTGCACCCACCGAAAAACTAGGGTCGGCAACTGGGGTCTGTAGGGGTTTTGATCCCCCGAAAACCACCCCGAATCTGCCACACTAGCCGGGACTGCGACAAGTCAAAAAATACAGATGAATCAGTGTGATAGAGCGTGATCCTGCGGGATCGAAATAGGCATTTTTGGATGATTATGCGCCAGAATGATCGCCGTGGCAGAGAGTTCGAGCGCGCGCTTGACCACTTCGCGCGGATAGACCGGCGTGTGGTCGACGGTGCCGACCTGCTGCACCTCGTCGGCGATCAGCGCGTTCTTCTTGTCGAGAAACAGGATACGGAACTGCTCGCGCTCCTCGAAGGCCATGACCGACCGGCAGTATCCGAGAACCTGCGTCCAGGACGACAAGACCTCGCGGCCCTTGATCTCGCTACGCGCCGCGCGTTGGGCCGTGGCGGCAACGATCTTCAGCTCGAGCGCCACCGTCGGACCGATACCTCTAACCTCCTCAAGCCGTGCGACGGGCGCGCCAAGCACCTCCGCCAGCGTGCCGAAGCGTGCCAGCAATGCCTTGGCGAGGGGCTTGGTGTCGGCGCGGGGAATCAGGCGAAACAGCAAGAGCTCCAGCAATTCGTAGTCGGGGAGGGCGTCGGAACCGGCCGCAAACCGTTGGCGCAAGCGGTCGCGATGGCCGAGATAGTGCGGCTTTTCGACCGGCTTATCGACCGTATTGGCTTTCGCGGACGATTTTATCGGTCTTTCGGGAAAGAAGATCCGTTCGTCTTCGTCGCTGGTTTTCCCCATAGGCCGCCCGCATTTTCTTCACCGGAGAGACCCGGCCCTCGCATAAACACTATGCTGGCAGGACACTATGCCGGCAGGCCTGGGCGGTCGAGGTTTTTTGGCGACAGCGTGAAAATCTCGCATCCGGTCTCGGTGACGCCGATCGTGTGCTCGTACTGCGCCGACAGCGAGCGGTCGCGTGTCACCGCCGTCCAGCCATCCGACAGCACTTTTACGTGCGGCCGGCCGAGATTGATCATCGGTTCGACGGTGAAGATCATGCCTGGCCGCATCTCGACGCCCTCGCTGGCGCTGCCATAGTGCAGGATGTTCGGCGCATCGTGAAAGAGCTGGCCGACGCCGTGGCCGCAGAAATCGCGCACCACCGAGCAGCGCTCGGCTTCGGCATAGCTCTGGATGGCGGCGCCGATGGCGCCGGTGCGGGCGCCGGGCCTGATCGCGGCGATGCCGCGCATCAGGCATTCATGCGTGACCTCGAGCAGGCGCTCGGCGGCGCGCTTGATCGTTCCCACCGGATACATGCGCGAGGAATCGCCATGCCAGCCATCGAGGATGTATGTGACATCGATGTTGACGATGTCGCCGTCCTTCAACGGCTTGCTGTCGGGGATGCCATGGCAGACGACGTGGTTGATCGAGGTGCAGGACGACTTCGTGTAGCCGCGATAGTTGAGCGTCGCTGGCAATGCGCCGTGATCCATGCCGAACTCGAAGACGAAGCGGTCGATGGTTTCGGTGGTGACGCCCGGCGCCACTATCGACATCAGTTCGTCGAGGCAGCGCGCGGTGAGATCGCAGGCCTTGCGCATGCCGGCAAAGCCTTCTTCGCCATAGAGGCGGATCTGGCCGGTGTTTCTGAGCGGTGCCGTGGCGGCGTCGAGATAGGTGACCATTGTGTCCGTCTTGCCGGGTGAAAGGGCTTCTGATGAGCCCGCGAGAAAAGTCTCCCAGATTTGGCACCGGACGGCGCCAGGTTCAAGGACGAACTGCCGGCGATTTGGCTCAAGCCGGTGATATTCACGCTTTGCGGCATCGATCTTGTGCGTGTCCGGCCCATGCCGAGCTGTTCGTCCGCACTGACGACATATTTTGTGAGCAAGAAGTTTCTGGGCAAGAAGTGGAGCCCCGAGCGAAAAGCCGGTCAAAGCAACTTTTTGCGACGAGCGGCGTTGCTGCGGGAACGCGTTCTGGAGAGACAGGAATGGACAGATTGCAATTCGAGGTGCCGGTGCGCATCACGACCGCGCCTGGCCTGCCGGTCGAGGAAATCTATAGCGTCGAACAGGCGCTGGATCTCCTGCAAGGCTGGCCGGTTCGCCGCCAGGGCCCTGTCTATCAGGCCGCGTTCAACGCCTGCTTCGGCGCCACGGTCGACCTGGTCGAGACCGAGGAGGCTTGCCGGGCGTTCATGGCATTCTGCCGGGTGAGCCGCCTGCTGGCCAGGGATATGATGGTTCCGCGCAAGCGGTCTGGCGAGGCGAGGGGGCTGAGGGCTTAACGGCCGAGCGGGCAAGTCCCAGCAAATTGCTTGATGCATAGCTCCATGTGTTCACGAGTGACAAAACTGCCCCTCGGTGGCAAAGCCTGTCGGTGATGCTGTGCCAGCCAGCCACGAATCGGCTATGCGTCGCGCATGCAGGAAACGTCTCTTTACATCCCGGTGAAGCAGTTTCTTGAGAGTCTGGACTTCACTGTCAAAGGCGAGGTTGGCGGCTGCGATGTCGTTGGACTGCGTGACGGCGAGCCGCCCGTGCTCGTCATCTGCGAATTGAAGCTGCAGTTCAACCTCGAGCTCATTCTTCAAGGTGTTGACCGTGCTGCGTCATGCGACGAGGTCTGGCTCGCGGCGAGGATGTCAAGTCGAGGCAAAGGCCGCGAGCACGATCGCCGGTTTCGTGCGCTGTGCAGGCGGCTCGGCTTCGGCCTTCTCGGGGTCGGCTCCACCGGCAATGTCGAATTGCTGCTCAGTCCGGCCGCCTTGCCGCCCCGGCGAGATCCGAGGCGAAGATCGCGCCTGGTGGACGAGCATCGGCGCCGGCGCGGCGACCCTGTAGTCGGCGGCGGCTCGCGTACGCCGGTGATGACCGCTTACCGGCAGGACGCGCTGGCCTGCGCCGCTGCCATGGTCGACGGCCCGAAGCGCCCGCGCGATCTGAAAACCATTTCGCCGCGCGCCGCCAATATCCTGCTTCACAATGTCTATGGCTGGTTCGCCAGGGCCGAGCGCGGCGTTTATGCGCTTACCGACCTTGGCCGTGCTGCGCTACAGCGCTGGCCTCAATCGGCTTCATGACGAGGCGGCACGAGTCGTTTGAGCGACTTGCAGCGGCAGGCAGACAACGAAGCCCTCGTCAAGCGACAGAAGAGGTGGAGCGGCTTGCGGTTGCCGGCCGCGCAACCGTGAGCAGAGTCGTCAGCCCCAGCGGCACCGACGGCTGGATGACGGGCTTCTCGCGCTCAGGTTTCTTTAGAATGTAGAGCGGCTTGGCTGTCCTCAACTGCTGCAATTGTCGCCGGGCTTTGGCGCGCAGGGCGGTTTCCGCGGGCGCGGGCGATCCATTCTCAAGGACCAGCGTGAAAGCCTGGGCCGCCTCATCCGTCCGCTGCAGGGCGAGAAGGCTGCGGCCCCGGGCATAACGCGCCAGGATGAGGCCCGGATCGAGGTCCGTGGCTCGCCCAAACGACTCGATGGCTGCGGAGTGGTCGTTTAGCGACTGCTGCGCAATGCCCAGGCAAAGCCAGGCGTTTATAGATTGCGGCGACATGGCTGCAAGCGCGCCGAAGCATTCCGCAGCCTGACGGTGATCGCCCTTCGTACCCAGAACGTGACCGAGTCCGTACAGAGCCTGATCATGCGTCGGCTCGGTGTTCAGGATCTGGCGATAGACGTTCTCAGCCTGGATGACCCAACGCTTCTTGTGGAGGCCGGCCGCCTCCTGCAACGCGCCGACCAAGGATCGCCTGTCCAGCCGGTCGCCAAGGTTCCGGCCGGTTTTGGTTCGCACCAATGTGCAGTTGAGGACGGTGTCGTGAGTGCCGAAGGAATATTTGTAAGGTTCGTTGCCGCGCAGGAAATCGTATGTCCGGAAACCGTTCTCGATTGCGCGGCGGATGCAATAACCGTGCAGGACCAGTCCCGACGGCAGCATGTCGGCCGTCTCGTCGCGCCCGACCATGTGGAACAGCATGCTTTTCTTGACCGGATCGAGGAAGATCGCGAGAGCGCTCAAGGGCCGGTCGCCGTGCCACAGCACAGGCAGGAACAGCGTGCCGCTTTCGAAAGCTTTTCTGAACAGCAGTCGGTTGCTCTTGACCAGGCCGGGAACGAGGTTCCCCTTCCGCGGCGTCCACTTGATGCGCCAGAACTCGAGCAGGATGTCGATATCGCGCTCGATGGTAGAGGCGTCGGCATGCGTTATGCGAAACTCGTCAGAGTTCTCCAGCTTCCGGAGAAATCTCCGCATCTTCTGGCGGGTGTTGGTGCTGAGATTCTGCAGAAGATAATCTTCCCATGAGGACGGGAGGTCGATCGCCGGGCATATGCAGTTGTCAACATTGTCAACCTGGTTGACGCGCCTCATCCGACGCATCGTCAGCCGATTGTCAGAAAACTGCTCCATCAGCCAGCCTATCCTGCGTTCCGACATCCGCAGGTTTTCCAGATGCAGGCTGGCCCAATGCATAGTCTTCAGATGCTTCGCGAAAACCGCGATTGCCCGGTAGGCGTATTCCGGCGCGCAGAGGATGCCGGTATAATCGGCTGCGTGGTTTCCCCCCATATATACTTCATGGTAGATTTCGCCGGTATTCTTCCTCATCCTGGTGCGCAGCCGGAGCGGCAGAAGCGCGACATAGGGAGAGCCCGGCGGCCCCTTGCGCGCCGCCAAAATGAACCATTCACCGTCGAAGCGTCGAAGATAGTGGGAAAGAAAGTCCCACGAGACGAAGAAATGCGCGTCGGGATCCCTGGCGTAGAGGTCGTCCCAGTTGTCGCGAAGCCCGCTCAGTTCTTCCGGGCGTGTTAAGACGTCGATCTGCATATTTACCCCCGCCTCTACGATCAGCGCTCCATAAATGCCCTGGCCATGCTGTCCTTGATCGGCTTGGACAGGTAGCTGAAAAAGGTCCGCTCCGCCGTCTGGATGAGAATTTCGGCGGGCATGCCAGGCGTCGGAGCAAATCCAGGCACGCGAGCCAGTTCGCTGACTGGCAGGTTGACGCGCGCCAGATAAACCTCCTTTGCGGTCGGACCAGAGGCGTCGGGGAGCGAGTCGGCCGAGACGTAGTAAACTTCGCCGTTCAGAACCGGCGTCGTGCGCGCGTTGAGCGCGACCAGCCGTACCGTCGCTTTCTGTCCGACCTTCACATTGTCGATCTCGGTGCGAGGCACCTGCGCTTCTATGATAAGCGGTACATTCGCCGGCAAGATCTCCATGATGCTCTTGCCGCTCTCGATCACGCCGCCGGACGTGTGGTAGAATATCCGCACGACAGTGCCCGAAACCGGCGCATGGATCGTCGCTCGGCGCAGCACGTTTTGCGCCTCGCGGGACTGTTCGCGGATGCTGTCCAGTTCGGTTTCAACGCCCTCGAGCTCGTCGAGCGCCGCCTGGCGGTAGGCGTTTTCTGTCTGCCGCATCTCCTGTTCGTGCTTGACGACCTGGGCGCCGGTCTCGGATATCTCGGCTGAGAGCCGCCCCATCTGCCCTTCGGCATCTGCTATGGCGCGCTGAATCGCCTTGATCTCGGTCGCGCGGATCAACCCTTGGTCGAGCAGGGTCTTCTTGCCGGTGTATTCCTCCCTTAGAAGACTGAGCTGTATCGTAACCGCTTTCAGCAACTGCTCATAGCCGCCCGCCCGGAACTTCAGGGCTCCGATGTTCTGGTCGAGCAATCGGATCTCACTGCTTAACTTGGTGCGCGAGCCCTCGAAGTTGAGACGCTGGCTATGCACGATCGAAGCAATTTCCGGGTCGTCGCGATTTTCAGTTATTGTGGCCGGGAACTGTATAGTCTCCGCCCCATGCACCTCGGCGGTCAAGCGCGCCACGATCGCTTCAAGGCGCGCCTGTCGGAAGAACAGCTGCCGTTCCTTTGCCCGCGCGGCCGTCTCGTCGAGCAGCACCAAAGGCTGATTGGTTACGACATGGTCGCCTTCGCTAACCAGAAGCTCCTTGATGATACCCCCTTCCAGGTGCTGGATGATCTTATTCTGCCCAGTGGCCACGAAGCTTCCTTGCGCGATAATCGCGGCTGCGAGGGGTGCTGTGAATGCCCAGGTGCCAAATCCGCCGAAGGTGACGGCCATCAGCAGCAATCCGGCGGTCGTCTGCTTCCAAATGGAACGCGGAACGGCGCCATACCATTGAGCGTCTTCGATCTTGGCTATTTCCTTCACGGCCGATCTCTCTCATTTGACCTGAATGTTGGCAAAATAGCCGCCATCGAGGCTCATGCCGCGCGCCGCCAAAGCCTGGAGCACGTCCTGACGCATCCCGAAAAGAGCCACGGTGCCGTTGACGAGCACCAGGATCTTATCCACGGTCTGCAGCAAAGCAGGCCGCTGTGTGATCGTGACCATCGTGATCTTTTGCTCTTTGGCTTGCTGTAGAGCGCGCGACAAAGCCAACTCGCCAGCGGTGTCGAGGTTCGAATTCGGCTCGTCGAGGACCACCAATTTCGGGCCGCCGAAAAAGGCGCGCGCCAAAGCGATGCGCTGCTTCTGCCCGCCAGAAAGCGGCGCGCCATCGGCGGCGACAAAGGTCTCGTAGCCATGCGGAAGCGAGGCGATCAGTTCGTGCACGTCGGCCAGCTTGGCGGCTTCGTAAATTGCGCCATCGTCGACGTCCTCGCGCATTCTGGCGATGTTCGCTTTGATCGACCCCGGGAAAAGCTGCACGTCCTGAGGAAGGTAACCGATGCTTTCACCAAATTGCCGCTGATCCCAGTTCCGCAGGTCCATCAGGTCGAGCCGCACGCTTCCCGAAGTTGGAAGGATCGAGCCGACGAGCATTTTGCCCAGGGTCGTTTTACCGGCGCCCGAATTGCCGATGATCGCGAGCGAGTCTCCGGCCTCCAGACCAAAGCCGATGCCATTGAGCACGACACGTTTGGTTCCTTGCGGCACGAACAGCAGCCGCTCGACATCGAGACGCCCTTCCGGACGCGGCAGCTTCAGGCGTTCGAAGTTCAGCGGGGATTCCTTCAGCAGCGCACTGATGCGGCCAAAGGCGGCGCGTGACTGCACAACCTGGTTCCACCCTTCAATCGCACCCTCGATCGGGCCAAGTGCGCGACCGGCAATGATTGACGCGGCGATGACCATGCCGCCCGTGACCGTGCCTTCAATGGCCAGATAAGCGCCCCAGCCGAGCATCACGACCTGGGTCAGCAGCCGGACGCCCTTGGAAAGAGAAGCAAAGGCTATGTTTCGGTCCTGAGCTATGACCTGCCATTTGAGCGAGTTGCCGGTATCCTTGCCCCAGATCCACACGGCTTCCGGGATCATCGCCAGCGCGTTGATGATCTGCGAGTTTCGCGACATCGAATCGACGTGGAGGTTGGCTTTGGTTTGGCTTGTGTTGGCCTCGCCGAACGGCTTGGCGGTTGCGCGCTGGTTGGCGAGCGTGATGGCCAGCAGCAGCAGCGCCGTCGCCACGACGATGAAGCCGAGGTCGGGGTGGATCAGAAATATCGCCAGCATGAATAACGGGGCCATCGGCGCATCGAGAAGAGACAGCAACGTGCCGGACACCAGAAACGTACGCAGCTGCTGAAGATCCCCCAGCGTCTGATATTCGCGCCCGTTGCTGTGCAGTGAAGCCCTGGCAGCTGCGCTGAGGATTGGTCCGCCCAATTGCGCGGCGATCTCGACCGCTGTGCGCATGAGGATGAAGCGCCGGATGGCGTCAAATATCGACTGCAGGATGACCGCACCGACAATCACGACCGTCAGCATCACCAGGGTGTCGACCGAGCGGCTCGTCAGGACGCGATCCGAAATCTGGAAGAGGTAGACAGGTATCGCAAGCACCAGCACGTTGGTCGCGATCGTGAAGATCATCACCGCGATGAGGTTCTTCTTGACCGCGCGAAGGCCGGCTGTGAGGCTTGCCGAGAGATCGACTGGGCCGAGACGCTTGTGGAACCCGCCGCCGCCATTGCCGCCGCCACCGCCGCCGCCCTTGCCGGTTCCGGTCGGGCCGCCGCCGCCAGGCACTTCCCGGGCAAGCAACGGACCGCGGTCGCCCTCGATTGTCACGCCGGGCAGAACCGGCTTGCTCTTCATCTCCTGCGTGGGCGGCTCTACTCGCGCGCTCGGCTGGTCCTGCTTGCCGGGCGCATCCTTGGGCGCGTTCGGCGTCTTGCGTTCCAATATTTCCGGCTCGGGCTTGCGCGCGGGTTCTTCCTTTGGTGGTACGGCGCGCTGGGTCGGCTCGGAGATCCGAGGGCTTGGTGGCCGGATCTCCTGCGTGGGCGGCTCTACTCGCGCGCTCGGCTGGTCCTGCTTCGCGGGCGCGTCCTGCAGTGTGCTCGGCGTCTTCCGTTCCAATATTGCCGGCTCGGGCTTGCGCGCGGGTTCTTCCTTTGGTGATACGGCGCGCTGGGCCGGCTCGGAGATCCGAGGGCTCGGTGGCAGGATCTGATGCGTGGGCGGCTCTTCTCGCGCGCTCGGCTGGTCCTGCTTCGCGAGCGCGTCCTTCGGCGCGTTCGGCGTTTTCCGTTCCAGCATTTCCGGCTCGGGCTTCGCGGGTTCTTCCTTTGGTGGTACGGCGCGCTGGGCCGGCTCGGAGATCCGAGGGCTCAGTGGCCGGATCTCCTGCGTGGGCGGCTCTGCTCGCGCGCTCGGCTGGTCCTGCTTGCCGGGTTCGTCCTTCGGTGCGTTCGGCGTCTTGCGTTCCAATATATCCGGCTCGGGCCTGCGCGCAGGTTCTTCCATTGGCGCTACGACACGCTGGGCCGGCTCGGAGATCCGAGGGCTCAGTGGCCGGATCGGGTCGGGCTTTCTAACACTGTCTGCCGCTGGAGCAGTGGGCGTGACCCGCGGCGGAGCCGACGGCGCTTTTGCTTGCGGATAGGGTGGTTGCACCTCGCGTGGCTGAGCGGCGCTATCAACAGGTAAAGGAGGTAAAGGCGCGGTGGAAGGGCGCGCTTGTTCGATGACCTTGGCTGGCGTCGCGTCGCGAAGCGATATTGGCGTTTCGGCTGGCCGGGCGTCCACTAGGCGCCGCAATTCGGCAACGACATCGTCCAGTTCCTCCACCGAACGATCGACCGCCTTGCTCTGACGAAACAAAGACTGTGAGATCGGCTCGGCGGCCCCGATGGACGCCTCGCTTCGCGCGACTGCTTCGCCGCCGTCATCCGGCCGATCCCATTCTGGTTCCTGGGCGAAAGCGCGCCCGGTTTGATCGTGATCTTCGGTCATTGCTGCCACCCCGGTTCGAAAATCACGCGAGAACGCTTTGCATCGGATCGGAATAGGTCTGCTCAGGCACGAGCGAGGGATACGCCACGTTTTGAGAGGCTTCCGGCGCCAGCATATCGTCATCGAGGAAAGCGACCGCTTCATTAACCAGCACGTCGGGATTCTGGCCGCCAAGATCGGGGCCGGTGGAAATCAGCTCCGCCTGGATGAGGATCTCGTCCGAATAGATGCCGCCGCCTACATAGGTCTTGCCGGTGGAATCCACGTCGGCAATGTAGGCATAATTGACCAGCGAGTTGGTTCCCGTCGAAATTGTCCAGTCCGCCTCCGGATGCGCCAGCGCATTCATGGCCAGGGCCACCTGATCGCTGTCACCAAGAATGGTGGTCTGTTTGATGTATTGCAGATTGAGGATGTCGCCGGAGATGTAGAGCACCCGAATCGCCCCGATGCCCGCGAATGCGCCATCGTTCAGTATGTCGGAAAGGTCACCCTTGCCGTTCTGCAGGCTTTCACACGCCTTGCGATAAGCTTCGGACATCGCCTCGAAGCGATCGCCGGCGCCGTAATTGACGATGTTGGCCTGGTTCCAAAGCAGATTGTCGCTGGTGGAGGCCGCGCCTTCGCCGGTTGTCTGGAAACCATCGACCGCGCCGATCAGGTCGTTGTCCAGGAGCACGTTCAACTGATGGATGATGTTGGCGTCATAAATGTTTCCGCCGACGACGATCAGGTCGTAATTGAAGCCCAGTTCGTCCAGCGAAATGTCGTTAGCCGCCGTGTTGGCGCCGGCTGTCACCAGCGTCTTGACTCCCGATGACGACAGGACGGAAACGTCATTGTCGGTCATGAAGGTGTATTGCTGGATCCAGTTCATGATGAGCAGGTCGCCTTCGACCTCGGTGACAACCCAGTGCTTGGGAAAGTCACCCTGCTTGGCCTGCGACGCCGCAGCTTCCGCCGACGGATCGATGCGCTTGAACATCGCGATATTGAAGCCTTGGGTCGGATCGGTGGCGTTCAGGCCCCAACCGTTGATGGAGGCACTGACGAGGTCGCTGTCGCACGAGACATTGATCTGAATGATCGCGTTGAGCTCGACATGGTCGCCCATCACCGCGCAAACCGGCGACTGCAGCCAATTGTTGGCCATCGCAACGCTGTTGACGAGGAGATTGCCGCCGGCTTCCAGCTCGACTGAAACATCGATGTCGATGCTTCCGGACCCAGGCGTGTAGGAGGGTTGCTCGGGCTCTTCTTCCTCGTCCTCTTCCTCATCGGCTCGACGGTGCTTCTCCGGGAGGTGATCGTCGAGCTTGGGCGCTTCGTCCACGGACTGCCCATTGACGTAAGTGCCTTCGATGACGTCAGCCTTGACGACGAAAACATCGGCTTCGCCATCCGTTTCCTCCGGATAGCCGTTGAGCCGTTCGCCGGCTGTCTTGATGACAGCCACTATCTCCTCGGACGAACCCGGCATTTCCAGATCGTCGATCGGCGAAAGATCCGCCGCCGCGCCCAGCAAGGCCGTCATTTCGGCAGCATGGTCGGCGGCTGCGGGAGAGAATTTCAGGCCATGTCCGCCAGCGCCGACATAGTCGTTATCGGAGAGCCGAAGCTCCTGATTGATAAGGACCGCCACCGAGCCAGGGGGCTCGATATGGGGCAGGATCAGGCGTGAAGGCGCACTCCCCATCGGCGGCGCGTCCGAGTGGAACAGAAAACCTGGATAGGCGACGTCCGGCTGCGGGATCGCAGGGATGTCTGGAGGGACGAACTGGAAATCCGACCAGGGTGTCGTCAGGACAAGTTTGGGTGCAACCGGCGAATACTCGATGGAGGGAACAAAATCCTCCAGATCGTATCCTGCGTCGACGTTGACTGTCTGATTGGCAAGCTCGGGCGTTTCTTCCTCGACCGCCTGGGCCGCCTTGAATTCGTCATAGGCCTTCCTGAGACGGGCTTGCTCCAGCGTGATTTCAAAGAGTCCCACAAAGTGGCTGATCGCCTCGGTGATCTTGTCCATATACACGGAAGTTTCCTCCGGTTTTCGAGATCATCCGCGCCCTCGCCGGGTCGCGCTTCTCTTCTCTGGTTCGAAAGACTGCGCGGGGTTTTCCCCCGCGCAGTCCCTTTTTTGCAGGTCTCGCCGCGGCGAAACCGGCATGCCAGTTATGTCGCGTCGTCTTCGCCAACCAGCGAGCTGGTGAGGTTGCCGCCCACTACAGTCATGTCGACCGAGTGGCCTTGCAGGTTGGCGCCCATCACGATCTGCTGGTTGAAGCCGTTCATGTCGATGGTGCCATTGGCGTTGGCCTGGCTTATGGCTTCAATGTGCTGGTCGTGGCCGATATTCGACCCCCAGCTGCCGCCGCCGCCGCCATCGCCAGCCGCGCCGCCGGTCGCAGTCGCTGCGCCGCCGTTGCCGCCAGCGCCGCCCGTGGCGTCGCCGCTCCAGGCATAGCCACCGTCCGCTCCGTCAGCCCAAGCGCCGCTGAGAGCAACCGCGCCCGTTCCACCGGTCGCCGTCGAAGCGCCGCCCGTCGCATCGCCGCCAGTCGCGGCGCCGGCCGTGGCCGCACCGCTGGTGGCTGCGCCACCGGTGTCGACGTTGCTCGCAAAGCCGCTGCCGGCTCCGCCGCTGCCGGCACCGCCGGTTGCGTCGCCGCTCGTGCCAGCCCCACCCGCGCCGCTGGTCGCACCGCCGCCGGCGCCGCCGACGCCAGAGCCAGTGCCAGCGCCGGAGCCGGAGCCGGAGCCAGCGCCGCCGGTCGAACCTGCGCCGCCGCCAGTCGAGCTTGCAGCGCCGCCTTCGACATCGGCGAAGTTGCCGGCAATCGCGCCGCCGCCACCGCCACCGCCGCCACCGCCGCCGCCGCCACCGGTGTTACCGGCATCGGTGTCGCCATTCGCGGCGATCGGGATAGCCACGGCGACGTTGTCACTGCTTTTGTTCCCACCCCAAGAGGGATCGTTGTCGCTGCCAGCCTCGGCATCGTCCATCAGCGCCAGGGCGATAGGTACCGCGGTCGAGTTGCCGCCGTTGCCGCCGTTGCCGCCGTTGCCGCCGTCGCCGCCCTTGGCGTCGGCAAAGCCAAGCGCGCCAGCATCGCCGCCCTTGGCGTCGGCATCGCCGCCGTCGGCCTTGGAGTCGCCGCCGACGCCGACACCCAGGCCGAAGCCCAGGCCGAGCCCGACGCCGTCGCCGCCTTCGCCGCCCTTGGCGTCGCCGCTGTCGCCGCCCTTGGCGTCGCTGTCGCCGTAGCCGCCCTTGCCGTCACCGCCGAGGCCTGCGCCGACAGCCACGCCGGACGCGTCGCCGCCCTTGGCGTCGCCGCTAACCGCGATCGGCACGGCGTCGCCGCCATAAGCGTTGCCGCCGTCGGACTTGGCGTCAGCGGAGCCGACGACAATCGGCACGCTCACGGCCACACCGCCGCCCTTGGCGTCGCCAGCCTTGGCGTTGCCGGTATCGGCATCGCCGCCCTTGGCGCCGAAGCCACCCAAAGCGACCGAATCGCCAGCATGGCCGCCGTCGCCGCCGGCATCAATGCCTTCGTCGGACTTGGCGTAACCACCCTTGGCGTCGCCCTTGTTGCCGAAGTAGCCGTTATTCTGGACCGTCGCGCTGCCGAGATAGTCGTTGTCCTTCATGTCACCGGTCTGGTTGATGATGGTGGCGCTGTGGCCATTGCCAGCCCCGGCAAACGCGCCGTTCAGCACGTCCGAGAAGCTGACGTCATCGCCCGGATCGAAGCTGATGTCGCCGTCGCGGCTGAACATCATGACGCCGCCGAGGCCGACATTCACGTCGTCGAGGTCAATGAAATCGTCGTCCTGCTTTCCGTCGGACGACGCGGTGGCGCTAACATTGGCGTTAACATTGGTGTTTACGTTGTTGGTGTTGGTATTGGTGTTGCTGTTGTTGCTGCTGTTGCTGTTGCTGTTGCTGCTCGAATTGCTGTTGTTATTGCCGTTATTGTTGGTGTTGTTGCTGGTCGAATTGGCCGTAGCGTCGCCAATGCCGATACCAGCTCCGACACCCACACCTACGCCGACGCCTACACCGGTGGCGTCGGCGTCGCTCTTGGAGTCAGCGGCGGATTTTGCATCGGCATCGGATTTGGCGTCGGCGCTGGCGTCGCTCTTGGCGTCGGCGCTGGCGTCGCTCTTGGCATCGCCATCTCCGATATCGATTGTGGTGTCGTCATCGGAGACATCGCCGATGAACTGCCAACCGGTGTTGGAGTTATTGCTGTTGCGAGTAGTCATTGTCGTTCCCTCGGTTAGAGGCCACGACAACCGAACCACATTCAATCTGACGTGGTCTTGGGCTGCTCGCGGCCGTTAAGTTTTCTCGGTAAGAGGCCGCGACAACCGAACCACATTCAATCTGACGTGGTCTTGGGCTGCTCGCGGCCATTAAGTTTTCATGTGGTTGGTTTTGGATCGCCTGCGCCTAGGGGACTAAGGCCGGAGATCCGGTCATCGTCTGTTTTTATGGCGTCACCTCCCTTTGACGGGGGAGCGAGGCAGCCAGATTGCGCACGAGTTTCCACCTGCGCCGCCCAACGGTGCGGTCGCTCGCTGCTCTCGTGAATCTCTGGATGTTCCCCAAAACTCCCAATACGGAACATTGGAAGTTTGTGACCGTCAGCCGTAAATTGTAAGCTGATAGTTGGAGCTAGCCCGTTCGGGACGATCTGCTCGCCATGAAGGCTTAAATCCTGGAGGGAAAACTAGGTCGGTAGCAATCGTGAATGGCGGACATTGCGCGCCGCGCCGCGGTCTCCCAGCAATTGCCTAGCTCGTCAGGACTATATTTTTTCGCCTAGTTTTGAGTTAGGAAGTCGTTAACGTGTGTCGTCCGGGTTAGGGGTTCCCGGCCTTTAGTGCTTGTTAGTAGACAGGTGGGCCATGAATGGGGTGGACGGGGTGGAGGCGAGCGGACGAGGTCGAGCTGATTCCGCCGATAGAGAATCCTGGGCCCGACGAACCTTGCTGTTCATCGCCCCTGACGACACGATCTCCGAGAGCCTGGTGCATGCCGTCGAAAGAGAATTCCCGTGGATCGGGGTTGAGCGCGTTCGCGACCTGTCCGCCACCTGGACGGCGTTCGAACCTTCGGTTTCCCTTATTCTGATCGATGCGGTGTTTCTGAGCGAGATCGATTCCTGTTCCGCCCAGCTGGCCCGCTTCCACCCGGCAGCCATGACCGCTGTGATGCAGGACGACGGCAGGAGGCCGCTTATCCCCGATGAGGTCTTTGCGTCGCGAGTGGTGCGCGGCGTGCTTCCCATGAACCTGAAGCTGGATGTGTGGCTTTCCGTGATCAGGCTCATGCTGCGCGGAGGCGAATATTTCCCCTTGGCCATGTTTCAGCCGTACCTGAACAACGGCATGCCCCATAGCGAGGCGAAGGAGTCGAAGCCCGCCATCAAACGGCAAGCCGCATTCGAGGAGTCTGGCCAACTGACATGTCGGGAGAGTCAGATCCTGGAGATGGCGTCGCAGGGACTGCAGAACAAAACCATTGCCGCCGCGCTTCGCCTTTCCGAACACACCGTCAAAATTCATATGCACAACATCATCAACAAGCTGGGCGCCCACAACAGGACTGAAGCCGCAGCCCTTTTTCATGCCCGACGGGTTGCGGCCGCTGGAATGGTTCCCAGTGCGGATCGCCCGGTGATCTCAACTCTCACGTGAGCAGGTCGATGCCGCGCTTCCAGGAGATTTTACTGCTTGTTGGTCAATTGAACTACACATGGACCAACACGGAAAGCTTGCTGATTTACCTGATTGCCGGTCTGGCGAAAGTAGACAAGGAGACTGCGATCGTCATTTTCCTGACGCTGAACACCACGCGTGCACGGATCGAGTTGGTCGAGCGGTTGGCGAAGATGGCGGGAACACCGGTTGAATGCCGACGCCAGGTTCTGGAGATCGCCAGTCAGCTTACCCGCCAGGGAAAGCTGCGCAACAAATACAGCCACTGCATCTATTCGTTCGACGAAACGGGAACGCACGCGAGCACGCAACTAATGCGCATCTTCGACAGCAAGGATGCCATCAAATATGGAAAGATCGAAGAACTCGACGATTCCGAGATGAAGCGGATCAGCGCCTCCATCCAGGCGATCAGCGCAATCAACAAGGATATTTGGCGGGTCGTCGAAAGCAATTCCTTTCCGCATTGAACGCTTGTCCTGTGACGCCGCGCATCGAGGTTGACGTAGACCGCGATCGGGGCCGGGCCGCCGTGACGTCTGCCTGGACGCATTATCGCACAGAGCCGGTGACGGTCGCGGCCAACCGTCGGGCTGAGGACGCCAGATGGAAGATAGATCTGGTTGCACTGCGGCGAAATCGGCGCGGGGCGATCAAGGCACGGGTGTCAGGTTTTTATCCGCGTCCACTTGCCGTTCTCGGACTGGGACTGCCGAGCAAAGTAACGGTACGACGTCCGTGACCAATTCCTGATCGCGCCCGTCCTGTTATCCAGCACCAGATCGCCCTGGTTCGTCCGCACCGTCAGGACCGTATGACCTGCGCCGCCGAGCGTCGCAACGGTCAGCAACAGGGTGGATGCGGGCCACCCGCGTTTCAACAACTCGGCTTTCTTGAGGATGGCGAAATCCTCGCAGTCGCCTTCGCCGGTCGGCAAGCCCCAGACGTCGGCTTGGCCTGCGGAGTCTCTGTCGCCTCTCTCACTGATGCGGCGATTGACCGAGCTGTTCACGCTCGCAAGTTCCGCTTCCAGCCTCGGCGTGAGTTCGACCGCTTTGACCTTGCCGCGGGTGCTGCAGAGCGCCGGATCGCTGGCGCAGAATTTGTAGAAGGCGGCCGGTGCAAAGGCGTAGCCTTGCGTGGGCATCTTCGTTGCTGTTCCGGTGGTTTGATTGTTGCAGCCGGCCAGCAAAATGGCCGCCGCGAGAAGCGTCGCTGAACGAATCACTTAGTGTCCCCTTTGGTGGGTCGCCATAATCTTGAAGGGGTCTGGTAAATCAACCCTGAGAATCGCAATTGCGCAGGAACAAATTGTTTGGCATACTTAATAAAGTGTTACCGATGGTCGGTAACATTGACCCTTTCGCGCAACCAAAGGGGACGGGAGCGCCTTTTTTCCCTCAAAAGGAGGAAGAAAATGCACCTGTACCCAGGCGTCTCAAGCACGATTCTAAGAATACTGCTCCTTTCATCCGCCGCCTTCACGGTGGCAATGATCGCACCGGCAACCGCGCAGCAGAGTCCACGTCCGCGGCTTGCGGCCGCACAGTGCCAACCTCTTACTGAAGCCAATTTCGCGCTTTGCTGTATTGCATCCAACCGCACCAGCATTCTTTCCGCCGAACAGATCGACATGTGCCCGCCGATTACCACGGCCCTTGTCGCCGCCGCCTTGAACGATGGCGGTGACGGCGATGGCGACGGCGACAAGGGCCGTGGTAATCG
>NZ_FTPD01000014.1 GCF_900156895.1 Mesorhizobium prunaredense | reverse complement strand
GCCGCTACATGCATCATTGCTAATTTAGTAAAATGGTCATGGTCCGTTCTCCTAGCCATCAAATCGGATGAGCCTAGACTCGAACCTGTGCGTAAACGAGTGACTGCCGGTGCTGGCCGGCTAGAGTTCATTCCTCCGATGATGCCGACCTTGGTGGCCAAGCCGCCCCAAGGAGACGGGTGGACTCACGAGGTCAAATTCGACGGCTACCGCTCCCAGATCATCATCGACGCCGGCGGTGCGCGGATCTTCACCCGCCGCAGACTCGACTGGACATCGAAGTACCGCGATCTGGTCGAGGCAGCCAAAGCTCTCAACGTACAGAACGCCACCATCGACGGCGAAGTCGTCGTCCTGAATGAGGCTGGCCTTTCGGATTTTGCCGCACTGCGCAAGGCAATCACCAGGCGCCAGCGTTCGATCTGCTGCATCTCAACGGCCACGAAATGCGCGACATGGCGCTTGAGGATCGGCGGGAAATCCTGGCCGGCCTTATTGGGTCTGATAGCCGCATCCAGTTCAGCGAGACGATGCCAGGCGAGGCTAATGCGATTTATCATCTGATCGACGCGGACGGCCTGGAAGGGATGGTATCGAAGCGTCGAGACAGCAAATATCGCAGCGGCCCGACCACCAATTGGCTGAAAACAAAGTCCTTCACCGAAAGCGAGGTCGCGCTTCTTGGCGTCGAACGCGAGAGGGGCAAGCCGGCGTTTGCTCTGATGGCCGAGCCAGGCACTCGGAAATATGTCGGCAGTGCGTTTGTGAGCGTCAACCGCGAGATGCGGGAGCGGCTGTGGAAACGAGTGCAGGAACATGCCGGGCCGCCGCCCAAGGAAATGCCAAAACGGCCGGCAACACAGAGGGTCAAGCCGGGAATCAAAGCCCGTGTGAAGCACCTCAGGGGCGAGAAAGACCTGAGGCACGCATCGCTGCAGGATTTTTGGGATGAGAGTTAGCGACCTGTGGCAAGGGATCAGCATTCAGGATTATATTCCTCCCCGTTGCGGCGAGTCGTTCAACGGAGATCGCCATGCCCCAAAAGACCCTCGCCGACACCCTGGCCGCCCGCGAAACCATCTATTTCAATTGTGCGCACCCGATGTGCTGCAAATCGACGAAGCTCGACATCCAGGCCCTGATTGACAGGCTCGGCCGTGACCACGTCTCGATGCATGACGACCTGGTCGGGCTCTTTGTTTGCTCAGATTGCAAGGCTGCCGGCCGTGACCGCCGGCAGGTGTTTTTCACATGCATTCCTGACTACGAAGGCCAGCAGCGGGCGCGCAATCGCGACTGGAAGCCAACTTTCGAACGAGGGGGCTGAAAGTGGCCGGCGCCACTGTGGAGCGGTGCCTCATGTTTGCTGCGAGAGCAATGCCCGTTTCCATGCTAGTCCACCATGTCACGCAACGGCTTTTTGCGCTTCGGTGGCCTGTACTTCTCGACGAGCCTGATCTTGTCGATGTCGACCGTCACCAGCGGTCCCATGGCGATTGTGACCCTGCCGCCTTCCTCGTCTATGCGCGTGACCTCGCCGGTAAGCTCGATGTGCTGCCCTTCGTCACCTTGGTATGATCGATGATCGAATGCGGGAGCCATAGCTCGGGATGGACACGCTGACGCGGTCCTCCGTGACCCATCTGCGAACGATGGCCGTGATCGCCACCAGATCTCCAATCTCAATTCCCCGCGCCATTCCATGAGTCTGGGGCGGCCGGCGTCTTAGTCAAGAGATTGCTAATATAGGTGACCGCTTCATTCAATCGATGGACGAAGCCCATCAAGGGCCGGTGCTATTTGGATGCATGTCGCGACCTTACTTACTCCCGAGCCACCTTGCTATCGCTATGCTCGCGATCAGCATCAGCTATGCCGAAGCTGCGGACCGTAAGGTCGAAACCGCGACACTCGATACGTACGCCAATTCGAAGAACCTGCCGGTTTGCACCGCGTCAAGCTCACTCTTCGAAGTCCTCGGTGACAAGTGTTTTCTCGTCAAAGGTTCGATGATCTATGGCGACATCGCCGAGCTGTCCCAGATAGTCACTTTTAGTCGGTAGCCGGCGAAGGTCATGGTTATTCTGCCAGATGGTCCTGATCGATCTTGGCAATTACCCCCTCAAGGGCCTGGACTGCACGCCTCGATATCTCAACATGAGCGGCCGTGGTGTCGACTTTTCCCTTGCCCGGCTGGACGCTCCAAATGCCGGTTTTCCCTGCGTCGGCATTGGCGATAAACCGGCGCTCATCTTCAACGGCGACTATCACGTCAAGTGCAAGCGCTGCGGCGCACAGGGGCCGACTGCCGACACATGGGCTGAGGCTGAACGGCTTTGGAACGATCGCGACGGCAGTGACAAGCACTAACCCGCACACCAGCAAGCCCGCTGCCTCATGGTGGCGGGCCTCCGCCGACCTCCCTCTCGACGGGGAACGCCAACTGGAGCCGCCGGTGCCGGCCTTGATCGCCGCAGCGCATGCCGAGGCCGACAAGCGCCGCGCCGTTCCCAAGCCATCCCGCCTCGACCGGCCAATCATCACCGCCGAGCAGCGCCGGGAGAACGAGGCCGAAGCGCGTTTCAGTGCAGACCTGCTCCAAGGCGACGAGAAGTTCTTCGGCGCGGTGATGGAGTGGATCAACGAGGATCGTCGCGCTAAGGCTATCGCCGCCGAGGCCGCTGAGCCCGGCGCGGGTATCGCATTGGTGCGTCAGGAAATGCTAAACTCGCCAATCAAGGCAGCAACTGGGAACTCGTGTTGCTGAGCGCTTGCTGACGCTCATTGCAAGGGCCGTCCGACAAAACGGTTTGCCTGGTCTTCCGTCTTGCGCCCCGACCGCGACAGGTCTTGATAGGCAAAGCTAGGAGGAGGACACACCATGCCGGTGATCACCGCGTCGCCGATCACGCCGCTCGAACGGGCCGCCCACTGGCTCGCAGAGAAGCCGGTCGGAAGCGTTCCAAATACCTTGCCGGCCCTTATGAAGCTGTTCGCGCTCTCAACGCCGGACACCATGCGAACCATCAAGCGCGCCAATGTGCTGCGTTCGGCGGCGTGGAGGTCTGATGCCACGGCGCGCCAAGCTGGCCGCAGCCACGCCGTTGGAGTAAGCTTGCGACTGCAAGAGGAGGCGCACATGCAGTCCGATCAGGAACTCTTCGCAAAAGGGTTAGCCGCCTACCAAAAGGTCGTGAGCTTGAATTACATGGCGCACAAGGAGGTCTATGGCATCCTGCGGCAGGTTCTGTTGACCGAAGCTCCTGATCAGTTCGTGTTTCTGGATGTCGCCTGCGGCACCGCCACCGCGTCGGCAGAGGCACTGAAGGGCACCAACGTCGGGCGCTACATTGGGCTCGACATTTCACAGCCATCGCTCGACGTAGCCCGGAAAGCGCTAAGCGACCTACGCTGTCCGGTTGACCTCCGCTGTCAGGATTTCGTTGAGGCGTTCGACGCGTGGGACGAACCTGTCGATGTCGTGTGGATTGGCCAGTCCCTTCACCATCTCCGTTACCCAAGTGAAAAGCAGGCCTTGATGCAGCGGGTTCAAGCTGTGCTGCCGCGCACCGGGCTGTTCCTGATCTGGGAGCCAACCTGTCTTGAGGGCGAGGACCGCGAGGGGTGGTTTGAACGCTTCGGTCGCCTGCGCCCCGAATGGTCGATGGTCACTGACGAGGAATTTGCTGCCTTTGATAGCCACTGTGGCGCGTCGGATTATGCCGAAACTTCGGCGACATGGATGGCGATGGGGCGTGAGGCCGGTTTCAAGCGGGTAGACGAGCTTCTGACGGTACCGAACCAGCTGGCGCGGGTTTATCGATATAGCCACTGACAACGCGGCGAGGTTCCACCCGCGTTGAACCACATCCCGTCGCGCTGAGCGCGCAATAACTCTATTTGGCGGCGCGAAGTTGGAAACTGACCACACCGGCTGCCACATTCAGGCCAGTCTGCACCTGGACACTGAGTGGCTGCAACGTATAGGTCCTGTTGGATCCTCCAACCAGAAGATTGGCACCAGCGCCCACCCCGACCGTTGCTTCGGCACCGACGCCGCTGTAGTCACCGGCCAGCACGCCGGGCGCATAGACATTGCCAGTTGGCGCAAGGACCCGCCACCGCAGCACTGCCCTCGGCGTCGGGCCGACGTCCAGCCCCAACTTCGTGATGACCCCTATGTATGTTTCGGGTGCGACCTTCGGGTTGGCCGACGTGAAGGTGCATGTCAGAGCTTTTTTCGAGCCGATTATGAAGCGTGTGCCCGCTTCGACAACGCAGTCGAGCACGCCGAACGCCGTGTTGGCCTCCTGAGCCGCGCTGGGCACAATGGACGCGGCGATCGCGACAAGACTGATGGCTGCGAGACGTGTACGCATTGTGGTTTCTCCTTGTGAGATGGTCGAAACTTCCCCGGAGGCGTGTGCGTTGCCACCTAGCATACCACAAAAGGAGACTACCCGGCGCTTTGTTCTGGCGGCCAGCTGATTGAGTTTACTTTCTGTGGCGTTAGCTCAGCGGCTGCGGTATCCTAACACCACCATGCCCAACGCCAAATTGAACATACGGCAGGAGCGTTTCTGTCTTGGCCTGGTCGAGGGCCTGCCGCAATCGCGGGCCTATATCGAGGCTGGCTACACGGCGCGCGGCAATGCGGCAGAGGTGGAGGCCTCGAAGATGGTCAGATTGCCTAAGGTGGCCGCCCGTCTCTCCGCATTACAGGCTGAGGCGGCTCACCGCTCGGAAACGACGGTCGACACCCTCGTCGCCGAGTTGGATGAGATGTTGCTCATGGCCAAAGAGATTGAGAATGCGAGCGCGGGTGTTGCTGCGGTCATGGCAAAGGCTCGACTGCTCGGCTTGATCGTCGACCGGTCGGAGGTCACTACGACGGTCAGGAAGCCGATGCGCGAGCCGACTGACAGACATCAAATGACTTTGGAGGAGTGGCAGGCCCGGTTCGCGCCGAAAGCCAACTGACCGCTTTCGCCATCAGCATCTTGCTGCGCCCTCGCGTCGCATGCTACTTCGACCATGCATCCAGAGTGGGCTTCGGCCCCGCCAACCAGCCTTGACCGGCAACGGTGGTGAAGATACGCCGCGCGCAGCGCGTCAACCAGTTCGTCGAAGCGCTGCCTCTGATCCTTGGTAAGTTTGATCTGGCCCTCTCCCCTCTGACTGCGATCGTTCTGCTTCTCTTCTTCTACCACCAGTAGCAGGAGGCGTGCCTTCTCCCATGCCTCAGCGCTCGCTGGGTCGATCGCATTGTTCACTGAAATGGAAAAGCCCAGCGCGGTGGCTGGGCTCTCCAAAGTACTCCGAACCGGAATAGTTTTCAGTTACGGTTCGGCGGCTTGTAGCTCTCCCACCGCGATAGACGGGTCTCGATGTCGAAGCGGGACGCCTCGAAGTTGGTGCCGGTGATGACCTGGTTTTTGCCGTCGATCAGCCGATACAGCTCGTCGTTCTCGACATCGTCGACTGGGTGGGTCGATCGCACCACCCGCAGCCATAGCGATCGTGCTCGATCGCAAACGTCCTTGACCCGGCTCATTTCTTCCTCCCGTCAGTCTCCGTCCTGCTCGAGGTTTTCATCGCACACGCGGTCCCGGCCGGGCCTGCCCGGGCTCGGTCGGTGCGCTCAATTTGCGCCTGATCTGTGATCCCGTCAATGTCATCGCATCCAGATCGCGTCGTCCGAGACCGGATATTTACATCGGCGGCTGGCAGAGCAACAGTGTACCTGCCGCCCCCTTCCGGCATCTTCGGCAGGCGGGGGTGGGGGTCAAATGTGGAGCCACCTTGAGGCGTGGCAGGCCTAGTTCGCGCCGAAGCGCGTGAACTAGACAAGCGATTATATATTTGACAAATGCAACGGACGACAACAAAAGCGGTAGAAAGCCTAAATGAGCGACTTCGCAGCCTTTCTGGTCGCTTTCCTGCTCTGTGGTGGAGCGTTCTTTGCCGTTGCGTTCCTGCACAGCATTTGGCTACGAGACCATACAAAGGACTGGGTCCCGGCAGCCGCTGAAGTGTTGAAGCGCATTGATGGCGGCGAAGGCCCCGACCGCTACCTGTTGCAATACGTATTTGACGGAAAAGGCTATCGTATCGAAACCAGCCCATCGTTAGTGCCTACGTGCCCGGCCGAGGCTGGCTCGCGGATCACCATTCTAGTCAATCCAGACATCCCGCACCAATGTGCAAGCGCCCCGCACAAGCCTAGATGAATAACTTCAACCGGTTGGCGGGTTTGCCAAATATACATGCGCCACTAGAAAGGCCGCTTAGGCGCGTTCGGTGTGTCAGGTCCCGAAGGCCGACCGGGGCGTTTGATCAACTGTGCGGACTTCCTTGGCCCGGCGCGGGCCGATTTCGGGATCGCCTACCATCGCGTTCCGAGAGCCGGCTGGCCCGTTGAAGCCTTTTCTTCGGGCGCGCTCCTTTCGCTGCCGCCGTTGCGCTCCAGAACCTTCTTCACGGCCACATGCGAAAGCGCAATTCCGTCGTCGGCCAAAGCTTCGGCGATGGCGCGAAGAGACAGCCCGTGACCACGCAGTTCGCACATTCTGGCGATAGCCTTTTGTTCAGCGGCATCTTCGACCAGTTCGCCGTCGGCGGCGATCTGATAACCAAACGGTCGCGCCCCGCCGAGAAAACGCCCCCGCTCGCGCTGGTCGGCCTTGGACTGGGAGACGCGCTCACGGATGCGGTCGCGCTCGGCTTCGGCGAAGGCGCTGGCGATGGTGAAGAACAGCTTCGACAGACCGTTACCGGCGATGTCGCCGCCAAGGTCGATCAAATGCAGCTTGACGCCCCTGACCTTCAACGTCTCGACCATCTGCAGCGCGTCGAGCGCCGAGCGGAACAACCTGTCGAGCTTGGCGGCAATGACGACATCGCCTGCCTTCAGCTTGGCGAACAGCGCCGCGCCTGCAGGGCGTTCGGACAGCGGCACCGAACCGGACACGCCTTCCTCGACGATGGTTTCGGCAACCGTCATGGCGTGCATGAGGGCATAGCCCTCGATCTGTCGCTGCTGGACGTCAAGGCTCTCGCCCTCGGCGACCTGCCGGGCGGTGGAAACGCGGACGTAGGCGTAAACGGTCATGGTGCGGTTCCTGTAAGCGCGTTAACGTGCACATCGTATACGCGACGGATGACACGCTTGTAAAGGTCCTGTAGCGCGCTTACAGATTGAGACGGCTGATTGAACGCAACTATGGCAAACCGTGGAATTGACTGTCGGGTTGCCCGGCGTCAGGAAGCGCCGCGTCACGGACAAAGTGACAATATCAAGAGGCCAATCTGGCGAAGTTCCTCAGCATGGCGCAACAGGAGGGGAAGTATGAGAAACGAGATCAGCCTAGATCACATCGACCGGCAGCTGCAAAGGGTGCTGGCCGAACTGGCGGCGTTGCGCGAGCGGTTGGCCAGTCAGTCACCAGACCCAGCATACGTACAGCCAGCAGAGTTGTGCACCATCGATGAGTTCGTGATGGGCATGCTGGGGTTCCGTTCCCGCGTCAGCTACTACAACCACATCAATCAACCGGGGTGGCCGCAGCGCATCGTCGTCGGCGGCAAACGCCCAATGCTGAAGCGCGCGGACGGCGAGGCCTATGTCAAAGCGCAGGCCGACCTGGCCAACCCAATGCCCGCCGGGCAACCGAAGCTTTTGAGACAGAAGCCTTCGAAAAAACGGCGCGTTGGTCGGCCCGTCAAAGCACCTGTGAGGGGCGGGACATGAAGCCGGACGACCTCATGATCATCGGCGAGCCCCCGGCGAAGCTGGTCAAGGCGCTGGCGGTGATCGCCGACAAACTGCACCCGGCGTTCGACAGCACCGTCAGCAACATCGTTCCCGGCAAGTCGAAGGAGAGTTGCGTGCTGGCCTCGCTTGCGGTGCGCGACTTCCTCTGGCGCATCGGCTTCAAGGACGCCCGGCTGCAGACCGTCTACACCATCGTGCGCGGCCTCGATGCCGAGGGCAACCAGACGCACTCGGTGGGGGTCGGCGATCACAAGGGGATGCGGACGCTCGACAAGCGCGACACGCGCGACACGCCGGTCGCTTGGTCCGGTCACATGGTGGTGTTGGTCGACAGCTTCCTCATCGATCCGACTGTCTACCAGATGCGCCGCCCGGCATGGGAAGGCCTGCCCGGCATGATGGTGCTGCCGCTCGACCTCGTCGGCGCTGAGCGGCAACTCGGCCTCGACCCGCTGGCAGGCACCGAGGCGCTTTGGGACGACAAGCGGGTGGTCATGATCTGGCTGGCGCAGGAGAACGAGCGGTGGCGTAGCGTGCATGACACCCGGCGGGATCGCCGGGCTCCGGTGGTCAAGGCGCTGGTGCAGGCTTTCGGCAGGTGGCAGGAGGGCGGCAACTAGCCGCCCTTTTTCTTTGCCGCGTCCCGCGCCGCGATGATCGTGTCGATGTAGGTCTCGCCCAACCCGCCGAAGACAATGGTACGCATATCCCCCGGCTTCATCGGCAGGCAAGGGGTGGGGGTGGCTTTGTGGAGCCCCACTAAGACGCGCGCCGTGATGGCTGGCGCATCGACATTCAAGTTCAGGGCGCAGACCGGTCATGCGTCCGACGTCGCTTGCCCGCTACATCCGCGACGGGGATAGACGATGACGCCGACCAACTCGTCGCCAGCGAACTCAAACTGTGGCTGAAGCGGCGCGTTCGGCGTGACGTGACGGAGATCGCCGCAGGCTACAAGACCCGGTTCGGGCTTGCGCCTCGCTCGATCCGCGTCGCTGATTTTGCAAGCGGCTGGGGATCGTGCGGCCCCGAGGGCAACATCCTCATCAGCTGGCATCTCATTTTCGCGCCGAGGAAGGTGCTGGAGTATGTCGTTGCCCATGAACTTGCCCATCTCCGGCATCGCTCGCATGGACCTGCGTTCTGGGATTTCCTTCGGACCGTCGTGCCTGACTTCGAGGCGTCCAAAGCTTGGCTGGAGGCCAATCAGGGCAGTCTGAGTGCTGAGTTCCTTGACGGCAGATGATGGCTCAGCAAGCCGTGTGAAGGGTGTGCTCTCCCGCTGAGCTAGTCGCCAGCCGAGGCGCGAAGCGATCGGGAGATCAGGCCGCCGACCAGATCAAAATAAGCGATGAGGATGGGCAAAGAACCCGCTGCTCAGTCTTGCAGGTCTGGTTGGTCTGGGGGCAGCGGCTCTTCCCCCGAAAAATCAAGGGAAAGAACGGTTTTGAGTTCGATGGCCAGAGCAACGAAGTCGTCGAGCGTCATCTCGATGCGGCCACGCGGGCCGTTGTCGAGGATGATGATCCAGTTGTTGCCGTTCCATTCCATGCGGCTGGTGACGGGCATCATGTGCTTCCTTCAGGAACCGGGCCTGTGACGCGCTTGGCACATTCCGCCCACAGCCAGTCGAGATCGACTTGGCTCCAGTTGCCATCAGCGTCGCGGTGGCGGCCAGCCTTCTCCATGATCTCCGTCACCGTGGATGGCGGCAAAATCGGCAAAATGTCTTCCTGGTCGCGCCAAGCCCTATCTGAGCGGAAGCGCTCGACGAGGGCGGCCAGCGCAAAGAGGATTGGCGGAAGAGGTGGGATTTGAACCCACGGTAAGCTTCCACCCATTTTCAAGAAAGCTAACGCTCGCTCATTCATTCACAACCTTGCCTCGATATTTAGGGCAGAGCATTGTGAAAGCTGGCGCGGCAAAAATGCCGCCGGAGGCGCAGTTACTTTCAACGGGCATTTTGAAGGACATTTGCCCCAACTTGATGGTGCCCTTACTGCAATTTGCTTCCGCACGAATTGCATCGCCGAGAAGGTCCGCTTTCGTCTGGCGAATGCACTCTTCGGGCGAGGCATATCCGCCTTGGGCCACATAGCCTTCATGGCATGCCTTGACGATATCCGGCTCCGTGAATTTTGCCGTGGCGCGTGCATGTTTGGTGTTAACGCCGGTGATCTCGATGACTGTCGCAGGCGGTTCGATGCAGCTTGTCTGCAACTCTGCACCCGACGTCGCAGTGGCAAAGGACGAGAAGCCGGCAGCGAGAAGGATGGCTCTCGTCGGGGACATTTGTCGCAACGCCAATGGCGCTGAAAACGACCGCCGATGCGATTTGGGTTTGTTCCAGACCTGGCTCGGCATGGTTCCTCCTCCTGATGCCACTTTGGTGGTGAAGTTGGTCCTCTAAGGGCAAGCCGCCGTCAAGCGGGGGCAATTGGAGGGGAGGGCTGGCGGAAGAGGTGGGATTTGAACCCACGGTACGGTTCCCCGTACGCCAGTTTTCAAGACTGGTGCCTTAAACCACTCGGCCACTCTTCCTAGTGCTCTATGCCGCATTTTCGGGCTCTTGCTGCATTTGTGCTGCATTTTTTCACCAACGGTGCAGTTAAGTGCCTGAAAATACTTGACTGTCCTGCTTCCTTTCGCCGGTTTTCAAGACCGGTGCCTTAAACCGCTCGGCCATCCCTCCATCGTGATTTTTCAACCACTTGGACGCTCGTCCTGATCGCAACGCGTACCCTGTGGGCACAGCTGCGTTGCGCGGAGATCGTTCGCGCTTCATTGCTCTAGTGCGGCCAACGAAGTCCTGTCAACCGGCTGTTGCCGGTTCCTGCCAAGGGCAGGGCATGGTCGCTTGACGTCGGGGCTGAAGCAGGACGAACAGCGCAGCGCCGAAGCTCGAAAAGCCGTGATTTTTCACAGCGACCACCGGGACGGTTTGCGCCACAATCTCGCCCGGTTCCGACCATAATCGGTTAATACGGTGATAAACAATTCCTGTGCACAAGGGATTGGGAATCAAGGTGTCGCTGGCATTGTCGGGTAGGTTTTGGCCCTGCCGACGGTCAAGTTGCGGCGCCTTTGTTGAGAGGGGACAATCGAAAAATGCAAAGCACGACGCGCCCGCGTCTTCGTCGCGCTTCCGCTTTCGCGTTGTGTGCCCTGTCGGCTGCCTTGCTGGCGGCTTGCGCGGCGCCGCCACAGCCGAAGGCAATGGTCAACAAGAAGCCTCGCTCCAAGGAATATTTTGCCGAATCCGAATATGGCGTAAAAGCCAGCCCGCGCGTTACCTTCAAAATGTCGGGCCTGCAGCGTGGCGGCGGACGCGATCAGCTCGGCAAACCCTATCAAGTGCGCGGCAAGTGGTATTATCCGAAGGAAGACAGGCGCTACGCCAAGAAGGGTTTCGCCTCCTGGTATGGCGAAGCCTTCCACGGCAGGCTGACCGCCAACGGCGAAGTCTACGACATGACACATCTGACCGGCGCGCATCCGACAATGCCGCTGCCGAGCTATGCGCGCGTCACCAATCTCAAGACCGGCAGCTCGGTCATCGTGCGTGTCAACGATCGCGGTCCCTACCATGACGGGCGCATCATCGATGTGTCGAAGCGCGCCGCCGAAATGCTCGACTATGCCAATATCGGCACGGCCAAGGTGAAGGTCGAATATGTCGGACGGGCGCCGCTTCACGGCAATGACGAACAATATCTGATGGCCTCTTACCATCCCGGCAACAGGGCGCCGGATCCGTCGGACGGCCTGCCCACCGGCGTCATGATCGCCATGAATGGACCATCGCCGAGCACGGCGTTGGCGGCCGCTCCCTTTCCCGGTCAGTTGACGAATTCCGCATCGACAAAGCCTGTCGTGGCGGCGCAGATGCCGGCCGCTGGCAGCGTGACGCTGCCCGATTTCGGGCCGATCGTGCCGGAACGGCCGCAGATCAATCTGCCGCCGCAATCGCCGTTCAACGTGGCGACGCTGTCTTACGCCAACGAACGCGTGCCTTCCACTGTCTTTGCCGCGCTGGATGGCGCCGGCATGTCGCCCGCCGAAATCCTGCAATCGTGGAAGCAGCAAGTTCCTTCGGCCGTTTCGCCCACGGACTATATCGCGGCGGGCTCGTTCGAGGACGCCGCCGAGGCGCAGCAGGTGGCAACCCAGCTTTCCGGCTTCGGCAAGACCGAAATCCAGCGCTCCGAATTCGAGGGCAAGGACTGGTATTCGGTCAATCTCTATCCGGACGGCCATGGCAGCCTGGACGAGATGCTGCAGGCGGCATGGTCGCATGGCGCGCCGGACGCGCTCGTGGTTCGGAATTGACCGGCAAAACCTGGAGTTTTGGCCAGTCGTCCATCGCGCGGTTGCTCGGCCGGGTCAAAGCCTGATAGAGCTTGCCCGGAACTACCGGCTGACAGGTCGAACTTCTCATGAAATTTCGCTTCGCCGCGCCTCTCGCCGGGCTCCTGGGTTTTGGCCTCCTGCTGCTTTCGCTGGCTCCGGCTGCGGCGCAGCTTTTCGAAACCAAGGCCGCGCAGGCCTTCATGATCGATGCCGAAACCGGAACGGTGCTGTTTTCCAAGGATGCCGACAGGCCGATTCAGCCGGCGTCGCTGGCCAAGCTGATGACGATGGAGGTGGTGTTCAACGCCATCAAATCGGGGCGCGTGACGCTCGACGATACATTCGTGGTGAGTGAGAACGCATGGCGCACCGGCGGCGCGCCATCCGGAACATCGACGATGTTTGCCCAGCTCAAGTCGACGATCCGGCTTGAGGATCTGATCCAGGGCGTGACGGTCCAGGCAGCCAATGACGGCTGCATCATCATCGCCGAAGGTTTTGCCGGGTCGGAGGCGAATTTCGCGACTGAGATGACCGAGCGTGCAAGGCAGATTGGCCTCGAGAAATCGACATTCGTCAATGCAACCGGTCTGCCGGCCGATGGCCAGCAGACGACGGTTCGAGAGCTTGCACTCCTTGCCCTGCATATCTGGCGCGAGTACCCGGACCTTTATCGCTACTACGGCCAGAAGGACTTCACCTGGAACAAGATCACCCAGAGGAACCGCAACCCGCTGCTGGCGATGGATATTGGCGCCGACGGCCTGGCGATCGGCAGGAGCGAGGCATCCGGCTTCGGCATCGTCGGCTCGGTCAGCCACAGTGGCAGGCGGGTCATTGCGGCGATGAGCGGCCTGGCAAGCGACCGCGAGCGCGCCGAGGAAGCGCGAAAGCTGCTCGATTGGGGCCTTCGTTCCTTCCAGAAGACCGAGATTTTCGCCAAGGACGAGGTGGTCGGCGAGGCCCAGGTTTTCGGCGGTGCGAAATCCGGCGTGGCGCTGAAGGCAAAAGCGCCCGTGGTCATCTTCCTGCCGATCGCCAACCGCGACAAGCTGACCGCCAGAATCGTCTATGAGGGACCGGTTGCAGCCCCCGTGGAAGAGGGGCAGCCGGTGGGCGCGCTGCGGGTCTGGATCGGTGACACGCTGAGCCAGGAGACGCCGCTTTTCGCCGCCGAAACGGTTGGCGTCGGCTCGCTGCCGCAACGCGCGCTCGACGCCGCCAAGGAACTGGCGGTCGGCTGGCTGCGTTAGCAGCCGCGGCGTGGACCTTTTCTCAAGTCAGGACTATTACGGTCCGCAGCATGGACAAAGGCTTTGGTGAGCGGATTCTTCATCACCTTCGAAGGCGGAGAAGGGGCAGGCAAGTCGACGCAGATCGAGCGACTGGCCAGCAAGATGCGCGCCAAGCAATACGATGTCCTTGTCACGCGCGAGCCGGGCGGCTCGCCAGGCGCAGAGGCGGTCCGGCATGTCCTTCTCTCCGGCGCTGCCGAGCCATTCGGCCCCAGGATGGAGGCGCTGCTGTTCGCCGCTGCCCGTTCCGACCATGTCGAGCAGGTCATCCGGCCGGCGGTCGAGCGCGGCTCGATCGTGCTTTGTGATCGCTTCATGGACTCCTCGCGCGTCTACCAGGGCGTCACCGGCGGCCTCGATCCAGCCTTCATGGGCGCGCTGGAGAAGGTCGCCATCAACGGCATGGTGCCCGACATGACGCTGATCTTCGATATCGATCCGGCCGAAGGACTGCGGCGCGCCACCGCACGGCGGGGCACCGATGCCGGCGCCGACCGCTTCGAAAAGGAAACGCTTGATATCCACCAGCGCCGCCGCGAAGCCTTTCTGGCGATCGCCGCGGCAGAACCCGAGCGCTGCATCGTCGTCGACGCGTCCGCCGACCCCGACACGGTGGAGAATGTCGTCACCGGCGCCGTGTTCGCGGCGCTGGAGACGATGACGCCGAGGCACAGGAAGCAGGCGCCGGGATGATTTTCGAACGGATCGCACCAGAACAGCACGACACGCTTGACGGCGTACCGGAGCCATCCGAGACGCCGCGTCTGGTCGGACATGACCAGGCAGCGAACATGCTGGCATCAGCCTATCGCTCCGGGAAGTTGCCGCATGCACTGATCTTTGTCGGGCCGGTCGGCATCGGCAAGGCGACGCTCGCCTTTCATCTGGCGCATCATTTGTTGAAGCATCCGGCGTTCGAACAGGCGCCGGAGGTCTTTGCCGCTCCCGATCCGGCGTCATCGCTGTTTCGCCAGATCGCCACCGGCGCGCATCCTTCGGTGCTGCATCTGACCCGCCCGCCGAACGACAAGACCAAGAGTTTCAAGACGGTCGTCACCGTCGACGAGATCCGCAAGGTCAGCCGTTTCCTGTCGCTGACCTCGCATGACGGCAGCTACCGGGTGGTGATCGTCGACCCTGCCGACGACATGAATACCAATGCTGCCAATGCCTTGTTGAAGAATCTTGAAGAACCACCTGCACGCACCTTGTTCATCCTCATCGTCCACGCGCCGGGCAGCCTGTTGCCGACGATCCGCTCGCGCTGCCAGATGGTGCGGCTGACGCCGCTCGATGCCGAGAGCCTGATGACGGTCCTGGAGAGCGTCGAACCACCGCCACCGGACGATCCCGCGGCGCGCGCGGCACTGGCCAAGCGGGCAGGGGGCAGCGCGCGCACCGCAATCCTGTTGACGCAGTATGGCGGGCTGGAAATCGCCGAGACGCTCGACGCCCTGGCGACAGCGGGAAAGAGCGATGTTGCCGGAGCCTATCGCCTCGCGGAGGCGGTCGCCGGGCGCGACCGGGCGATCCAGTTCGATATTTTCAACCGCCGTGCGCTCGACCTGCTCTCGACCGGCGCTAGCCAGGCCGCGCTGGCGGGCGATCTGGCGCGGGCCAAAACGCTGTCGGACACTTGGCACGAGGCTTTGAAGGCTATATCTGAAACCGACACCTACAATCTCGACAAGAAGCAGCATGCCTTGACCATGATCGACCGCCTGAATTCTGCAATGCGAATGTGACGGCCCATCGGGATGGCAATCGCCGTTTCGATGCGATATCTCACCGGCATCTTTCATTCAGACATTCATGACGGCTCATCCATGGCACGCGAAAAATACTACCTCACGACGCCGATTTTCTATCCGAATGGCAAGCCGCATATCGGTCATGCCTACAATGTCATCGCCAGCGACACGCTGGCCCGCTTTCAGCGGCTCGACGGCAAGGACGTCTTCTTCGTCTCGGGAACCGACGAGCACGGTTTGAAGATGCAGCAGACGGCGGACGCCGAAGGCCTGATGCCGAAAGCGCTTGCCGATCGCAATTCGGCGATCTTCCGCTCGATGCTTGAAACGACCGGCTGTTCGAATGATGTTTTCATCCGCACCACCGAGGAGCGCCACTACAAGGCCTGCCAGGCGATCTGGACACGCATGGCGGAAAATGGCGACATTTACCTCGACCGCTATAGCGGCTGGTATTCGGTGCGGCAGGAAGCCTATTTCGACGAGACCGAAACCAAGGTCGGCGACGACGGCGTGCGTCGCGAACCGCTCGGCTCGCCCGTCGAATGGACCGAGGAAGAGAGCTATTTCTTCCGCCTTTCCGCCTATCAGGACAGGTTGCTCGCGCTCTATGAGAACAGCCCCGAATTTGTCGGACCGGCGGAGCGGCGCAACGAAATCGTCAGCTTCGTCAAATCCGGGCTGAAGGACCTCTCGATCTCGCGCACCACGTTCAAATGGGGCGTGCCGGTGCCGGGCGACGACAAGCATGTGATGTACGTCTGGGTCGATGCACTGACCAACTACATCACGGCTGCCGGTTATCCGGATGCGGCCGATGACAGGTGGTCCTTCTGGCCGGCGAACGTCCACGTCATCGGCAAGGACATCGTCCGCTTCCATGCCGTCTACTGGCCGGCCTTCCTGCTGTCGGCAGGGATCGAACTGCCGAAGCGCGTATTCGCGCATGGCTTTCTGTTCAACCGCGGCGAGAAGATGTCGAAGTCGGTCGGCAATGTCGTCGATCCGTTTGCGATGATCGAGCATTACGGTCTCGATCAGGTACGCTATTTCTTCATGCGCGAGGTGCCGTTCGGCCAGGACGGCAGCTACAGCCACGAGGCCATCGTCAACCGCACCAATGCCGACCTCGCCAACGGTCTTGGCAATCTGGCGCAGCGCTCGCTGTCGATGATCGCCAAGAACTGCGGCGGCATGGTGCCGAAACGCAGCGAGCTGGCAGAGGCCGACAGGGCGATCCTCGACCAGACGGTGGAGGCGCTTGCTACTGCACGCAAGGCAATGGCGGAGCAGGGCATCCATCTGGCGCTGGCGGCGATTTTTGGCGTCGTGGCGGAGGCCGATCGCTACTTCGCCTCGCAGGAACCCTGGGCGCTCAGAAAGACCGATCCGGCGCGCATGGAAACGGTGCTGTGGACGACCGCGGAAGTCGTCCGACGCGTGGCGCTGCTGTGCCAGCCCTTCATTCCGGGATCGGCCGCCAAGCTGCTCGACCTGCTGGCTGTGCCACAGGACAGCCGCGATTTCGCGCATGTCCACGCGGACCATGCGCTGGTATCAGGGGGTGCGTTGCCCGCACCGGAGGGCGTGTTTCCGCGTTACGTCGAGCAGCCGGACGCGAACATCTGATGTTGGTCGACAGTCACTGCCATCTCGACTTTCCGGATTTCGCAGAGGAGCGGGCGGCCATCGTCGCCCGCGCCGTGGCCGCTGGAATCGGTCGCATGGTGACGATCTCGACGCGTGTGAAGCGGTTCCAGCAAGTGATTGAGATCGCTGAATCTTTCGACGAAGTCTATTGCTCGGTTGGCACTCATCCGCACAACGCCGCCGAGGAGCTGGACGTGACTGTCGAGGCCCTTGTCCAGCTGTCAGCTCATCCCAAAGTGGTGGCGATCGGCGAGGCCGGGCTCGACTATTTCTACGATCACGCGCCGCGCGATGCGCAGGCGCAAGGCTTTCGCACGCACATCGCCGCAGCGCGCGAGACGGGCCTGCCTCTGGTCATCCATGCGCGTGATGCCGACAGCGACATGGCTGATATCCTCGAGGACGAAACAGGGAAGGGCGCCTTCTCCTTCGTCCTGCACTGTTTTTCGTCCGGGCGCAGGCTGGCCGAGATCGGCGTGGCGCTCGGCGGCTATGTTTCCTTTTCTGGCATCGTGACTTTCAAGAATTCGGCCGAGCTGCGCGCCATCGCCGCCGATGTGCCACACGACCGCCTGCTGGTCGAAACCGACGCGCCATACCTCGCGCCGATACCGTTTCGCGGCAAGCGCAACGAGCCTGCCTATGTCGCGCATACGGCCAAGGTGCTGGCCGAAACCATCGGCGTCAGCGGGGCCGAAATCGCCGCCGTCACCACCGACAATTTCTTCCGGCTGTTCAGCAAGATGCCGCGCCCGACCGCGCTGAGCGCCTGACGCATGAGCGACCGGCTGCGCCTCACCATTCTCGGCTGCGGCTCATCGCCGGGCACGCCGCGCATCACCGGCGACTGGGGCAATTGCGATCCGGCCAATCCGAGGAACCGGCGCATGCGCACCGCAGCGCTCATCGAGCGGATCGCGGCAAACGGCGACAGGACCACAGTCGTCATCGACACCGGGCCGGATTTTCGCGCGCAGATGCTGCTGGCGTCGGTCAAGCGCATAGATGCGGTCGTCTATACGCATCCGCATGCCGACCACATCCACGGCATCGACGATTTGCGCGGCTTCGTGCTCGAGCAGCGTCATCGGATCGATATCCACGCCGACCAGCCCACCATGCTGCGGTTACGGGAAGCGTTCGGCTATTGCTTCGAAACACCGCTAGGCAGTTCCTATCCGCCCATTGTCGAGCCCCATATCATCGACCACGCCAGGCCGGTCGTGATCGAAGGCGAGGGGGGTGCCCTCACCCTCGAGCCGCTGCCGCAGATCCATGGCGACATCATATCGCTTGGTTTTCGCTTCGGCGGCCTCGCCTATTGCCCCGATGTCAGTGAGTTCCCCGACGCCACCGCCGAACGGCTGCGCGACCTGGACGTGCTGGTCATCGACGCGCTGCAATACAGGCCGCATCCGAGCCATCTGTCGCTCGGCCAGGCACTCGGCTGGATCGAAAAACTGGCGCCGAAAAAGGCCGTTCTGACGCACATGCATGTGCCGCTCGACTACGCTGCGGTGATGGCCGAGACGCCGGCCGACGTCGACCCGGCCTATGACGGCATGATGATAGAAATCCCTTATGAATCTGCATGATAGGTTCGGTTCTTCATGGCTGGCAGCATTGATCGTGTGACCAGGGCAGCGGCCGATGCCGGCCTCGACATCGAAATCAGGCGCATGGGCACCTCGACACGCACCGCCGAGGAAGCCGCCGCGCAATGCGCCTGCACAGTCGCCCAGATTGTCAAATCTCTGGTGTTTCAGGGAGAATCCAGCGGAAAGCTGTTTCTCTTCCCGGTTTCCGGCTCCAATCAGCTCGATCCAGGCAAGGCTGCCGCACTGACCGGCGAGCCGCTGAAGCGCGCCGACCCGCGGCAGATCCGCGACGAGACCGGCTTTGCCATCGGCGGCGTGGCGCCGATCGGCCATCTGATTGCGATCCCGGCGTTCGCCGACGAAACGCTGCTCGGGTTCGATCGCGTTTGGGCTGCGGCCGGCGCGCACGACGCGGTGTTCGCCGCCGAGCCACACGCAATGGTCAGGGCAGCGCAGGCTGTCGTGGCGACGCTGGCAGTCTGAATCGAACGCGCCGGATATCGCAGCGTGGCGAACAGCCGGGCAATGGGAGCTCGGCGCTGCAAGGTACGCCCGGCGCAATCCTATTCGGCGGCGATGGCGGTGGGCGGCAGCATGGTTTCGGGCGCCGCCGGCGCGAACAACATCTTTACGACGTTGCGGAAGGCGAGGATCTGGCGTTCGAGGACACGCGGGTCGCCGAGCCCCCGCGACATGATGATGCCGCCATCGATCACACAGGAGAACATGATGGCGACGTCTTCGAGGTCCATGCCTTTGCGGGCAGGATAAACGGCCGCGATCTCGTTCAGCGCGTCGCGAAACCGCCCGTTCCAGGAGCGGACGGCGGCGGTGGCGATGTCGCGAACGCTGCGGTCGAAGAGGCGCTCCTGATAGGTGAACGTCGCGATCAGGCAGCCGGGGTGGCCGTTCGGCAGATCACCCATCAGCTCGGCAAGCAGCTTGAGCGTGATCAGGAACGACTGCAACGGATCATCGGACAATTGCCGGCCGCGGTGAAACACATCATCGAAGATGCGGTCGTTCTCCTCGACGTAGCGCAGCATCAAGGCGCGGGCGAGTTCGTTCTTGTCCTTGAAATGATAGAAGAAGCCGCTCTTGGTGATGCCGGCTTCGGCGATCACCTCCTCGATGGACGTCGCGCCGAACCCCTTGGCGAGCACCGAGGCCTCGGCGATCTCCAGAATGCGTTCGCGCGTTTCCGCACCTTTGCGCATGACCGAATGCCCTCAAATCTACTGTACCGGCGGTATGGTTTTCACACCCGCCAACGTCGGCACCGATAGCAATACGACCGGCCCAGAGCGGCTATCCGTCTGTAATTGCTGCGGTTTCCGATTCGGTGGAGTACCGGACCACAAGCCTTCTACCGCACCGGCGGCACGTGCTGCTAGAACTTGGCTATTGCGAACCGGCCGCCACCAGGGCGGCACGGTGTCATCCTACCACTGGAGACAAACATGGCCAAGTACCGCCAGAATCTGCCGCAACTCGCCAACAGAACATTCCTGAGCGATGGCGGCATGGAAACGACTCTCATCTTTCACGAAGGCCTCGAGCTTCCGCACTTTGCTTCATTCACGCTGATGGCAACGCCTGAAGGCCGGCAAAAGCTGAGGGAATATTTTGTCCGTTATCTGACCATTGCGCGCAGAAGCGGGACCGGCTTCATCCTCGACACGCCGACGTGGCGGGCCAACCCGGATTGGGGAACGTTGCTCGGCTACGGGCCGGAAGCGCTACGCGCCGTCAACGAGGCCTCGATCGAGCTTCTTCTCGACCTGCGCAAGGAGTTCGAGACCGCCGAAACGCCATGCGTCATCAGCGGCGCGATCGGGCCGCGCGGCGACGGCTACAAAGCCGGCAAGATGGACGCCAACGAGGCGGAAGCCTATCACGCGGCGCAGATCGAGAGTTTCGCGCGGACCGAGGCCGACATGGTTGCGGCCTATACGCTCACCAATTTCCACGAGGCAATCGGCGTGGCGCGGGCGGCCAAGGCGCATGCGATGCCGTGCATGATCTCGTTCACCGTGGAGACGGACGGCAAGCTGGTGACCGGCATGGCGCTCGGCGAGGCGATCGACAGGGTCGACGACGCGACAGACGGTGCGCCGGCCTACTATATGATCAACTGCGCCCATCCGACGCATTTCATGCAGGCGCTGAACAAGGGCGAGCGCTGGCTTGATCGCGTCTACGGCGTGAAGGCGAATGCTTCGGGCAAAAGCCATGCCGAACTGGACGAATCGGAAACGCTCGACGCGGGCGACCCGGACGATCTCGGGCGGCGCTACAGCAGGCTGACAGCTTCGTTTCCGACGATGCGCATCCTGGGCGGCTGCTGCGGCACCGACCACCGGCACATCGCGGCGATCTGCGAGGCCTGCGTGCCGCAAGCGGCGTAGGAAGCTGTGTACGTCCCAGGAGACGCAACGCTACCGACCGCAGTTCCGCTTAGGGAAAGGAACTGCGGTTGGGCCGAAAGCAAGCAATCAGAACACATCTCAGTTCCATAACCTATCTTATGCGACTTTCTGATGAGTGGAATCTCAGCGTGAACCGACGAAAAATCCTCTCCTCTACCTGTTGTGCCGCCGGCTCGGGGCTGCCTGCGCCTCACTTTTTCCGGACATCCAGGCGCGCCGCGTTCCAAAAGATTTTCGCGACGCGCTTCAAGTCTCTGTTCACGCATGTCGCTGCTGCAAAAACGCTGCCGCGACATGCATGGATTTAACGCGGCTATTCGCGCTCGCCGGTGAAGTTCAACAGCAACTGGAAGATGTTGATGAAGTTCAGATAGAGCGAGAATGCACCGAAGACGGCGAGCTTCTGCTGCGATTCCGCACCGAAGTTTTCCGCAAACTGCTCCTTGATCGTCTGGGTATCCCAGGCGGTGAGGCCGATGAACACGGCGATGCCGATCACCGAGATGGCGAACTGGAGCGCGGTCGAGCCGAGGAAGATGTTGACGATGCTGGCGATCACCACGCCGATCAGACCCATGATCAGGAAGGACGAGAACTGGGTCAGGTCGCGTTTGGTCGTGTAGCCGTAAAGGCTGGTCGCGCCGAACATGGTGGCGGCGATGAAGAAGGTGCGCGCGATGCTGGTCCCGGTGAACACCAGGAACACGGACGCCAGCGACAGGCCCATGACCGCACAGAATGCCCAGAACATCGCCTGAGCGCCGGCCGCCGACATCGTCTGTATCCGGAACGAGAACAGCAGCACGAAGGCGAGCGGTGCCAGCATCACCACCCACTTCAACGGAGTGGAAAAGATCGGCACGTAGAGGGCTGGCGTCGAAGCCACGACAAAGGCGATCACGCCGGTAACGACGAGGCCAACGCCCATGTAATTGTAGACGCGCAGCATGTGCTGGCGCAGGCCTTCGTCATAGACGGCGCCGGTTTGGGCTCCGACGCCGGTGCGGTATCCTAGATTGGGGGTGTTCATGCGGGTTCTCCTTTGTGAAGGTCAGTAAAGCGTGTTGGCGAGCGTTTCTGCGGTGCGATCGAGATCGCGGACACCGCTTCGGGCGACGACTGCGTAAGCAACTTCGCCGATCTGGAAATAGGCCGAGGAAATTTCGCCCGACGGGGCGACGGTCGGCTGGACCACGTCGAACGTTCCGGGCCTGATCGCGAACAGCGAGACCAGTCCCAGGTCTCTTGTTTCGACAGCCATCTCGACGCTCGGGCCGAACTGCGATGGATATATCTGGACGTCACGAACTTTCCAGTCCTTCGGCAGCGACGGCATGACGATCGCCGTGGCGGCGCGGATTTCGTCCGCATCGTAATCCGGCGCTTCGGGCTGGGATGACATCGCCTCGCGCATGATCGTCGTCCTGTGTGCCCGGATCGCCTCCTCCAGATAGACGGGCGGCTGGGTCGAGGCGACGACTTTCGTCACCGATATCGGCCCGACGATCCCGTTAGCAAACCAGCCCGCAGCCACCAGGACTGCGACCGCCGCAGCCCGCTGCAACATGCACAAGGCGCGCCCTCGAGCCAGTCCCCGTTCCAGCCGCCGTGCCGCATCAGCCGTCGCCGGCCGCGCCATGCCCTTGCATCCGGCAAGCGCCACGCGCAGTTCGTCGCGCGTCCTGAGGTCGGACATGACGCGGGCGGCAGCCTCGGGACGGGCGGAAAGAAACGCCTCGACCTCAATGCGGCGGGCAACGTCCAGTTGGTCGTCGACATAGGCGTCGAGGTCGGCATCGGTCACCGGGTCGCGCAGTTCACTCATCATCGACATCACGGGCCTCCCACGATCTTGAGGTGGCTTTTCACATGTGCCGGCAATTTGTCCTCCATCTCGCGGAGCGCTGCGCGCGCCCTGCCGATGCGCGACATCAGCGTTCCCAGCGGTACGCCGCTGGCCTCGGCCGCCTGGCTGTAGGTAAGTCCCTCGATGGCGACGAGATGCAGCGCAGAACGCTGCTCATCCGGCAATTTGAAAAAAGCTTCACGCACCTGTGCCAGGCGGACGGAATGCTCCTGGGGTGCCTGCGTGCTGGCGTCGGCAAGATACCCGGCCTGCTCGACGCGCGCCGCTTCGGATTTGCGGGACCGCAAGCCGTCAATGAAAGCGTTGTGGACGATCGACAGCAGCCATGCGCGCAGGTTTCCGCCGGATCGAAAGGTGCCGCGCCGCTCATAGGCACGCACCAGCGCGTCATGAACCAGATCCTCTGCTTCTGCGCTGTCGCGCGTCAGCGAACGCGCGTAGCGGCGCAGGGAACCAAGCTGTCCTACGATATCGAAGCGTGGCATCGACCCTCTCATGTCCTGTTTACGGAGCATGGCAGGTTTTTAATCCCGCTCTTTGAGTTTTTTGCGATCCGGGAAGGTCAGGCGGTACACGCCACCATCGCGCGTACGGCTTCCTTGTCCGCGAACGCGCAGCCCTCCTCGGCGGCCGCCATAATTCGCCGCGCGGTTTTAGCGCCACGGGGATTTCGATGTTTACACCTGAATTAATTTGTGACGCGAAAAATCGCGAAGGTGTCATCATTTACGGGGCACTTGCGAGTTATAGGCAGGAAACATTCACCGCCGAATCTTCCCTTCGCCAACGGCCCTTTGGGCCCGCTTCTGTTCAACGAATTATCGACCCGACATGACAAGCCCCGACATGACAGGCAATATGCCAACCCAGCGGGATACCCGCATCGATGTCTTCCGCGCGCTAGCGCTGCTGACGATCTTCGTCAACCACGTGCCGGGGACGATCTTCGAGTATGCCACGCACAAGAATTTCGGCTTTTCCGATTCGGCCGAAGCCTTCGTGCTGATTTCGGGGATTGCCGTCGGGCTCGCCTACGGACTGAAGTTCCAGCCGGGTAATCGGTTGCTCATCACCCTGAAGGCCTGGCGGCGTGCCGGTGTCCTCTATGTCACCCACGTCATGACCACTGTCGCGACGCTGGCGATCTTCTCGGCGGCTGCATTGCATTTCTCGCGGCCCGATCTTTTGAAGCTGATCAACATCCAGATGATCATCGAGGACACGCCGGAAGCGCTGCTCGGCATCGCGGCGCTCGGGCATCAGATCGGCTATAACAACATTCTTTCCATGTATGCCGTCGTGCTTCTGATGATGCCGCTTTTCCTGTGGATCGGCACTTTCAGCCTGCGCCTGATGCTTGCTGCGTCCGCTCTCCTCTGGCTCATCGCCGGCATTTTCCAGATCGCGCCTTCGAATTTTCCCGGCGACGGCTTCTGGTTCCTGAACCCGCTCTCCTGGCAGTTTCTTTTCGTCATCGGCATCGCCGGCATGCTGCATATCAAGCGCGGCTGCGAAATCCGCTTCAACTGGATGATGGCGAGCGCGGCCGTCCTGTATCTGGTCGGCGCGCTGATCTGGGTGCGGTTGCCGCTGTGGGGCATCGAGACGGCCTCCGGCCTGCCTACCGTGCTGACCGGCTTCGACAAGACGTTCCTGTCGCTGTCGCGCCTCATGCACATTCTGGCGATCGCCTATCTGATCGTGGCAATCCCGGCGCTTTCCAATCTGGCGAGGACGAGGCCCGGACACCCGCTCGCGGTTCTCGGCAAGCATTCGCTGCCGGTCTTCGTCGCCGGAACGATCCTCGCCATGATCGCGCAGGTCATGAAAGTCGTCAGCCCGGCCGGCCTCCTCTACGACGCGATCCTGATCTCGACAGGCATCGCGCTGCAGTTCGGCTTCGCCTACTACCTCGAATGGTTGCCGCGGATCGGTTGGGGCGGCAAGAAGCAGCAATCTGGGGCCGCCTTGCCGTCTGCTGCTCTCAAACCGGCATGATAGAACGGCGCGACGCCGTGCGATAAAGGCCTTTCGCCGGGTGCGAGCCTCGCCTCCCGGCGACGCTATGGATTTCTATGTCCAGTCGCCCGGTTGGCGGTTTTCAGCCTGGCGCAAATGAAAACCGCTGGCGCAGCACAGCCGATTTGCGTATCACTCCGCCGCCAACGGAGCCGCGCCGATGTTCGAAAACCTCCAGCCTGCCCCAGCCGACAAGATCCTCGCCTTGATCGGCCTCTATCGTGCCGATCCCCGCCCCGGCAAGGTCGACCTCGGCGTTGGCGTCTACAAGGATCGCGATGGCAAGACGCCGGTGATGCGCGCCGTGCGCGAAGCCGAAAAGCGATTGCTGCAGAGTCAGGACACCAAGACCTATCTCGGCCTTGCCGGCGATACCGGCTTCAACACCGCGATGGCCAGGCTGGTCTTTGGCCCGGCGGCCGAGCTGACGCGCATCCGTGCGGCGCAGGCGCCCGGCGGCTCGGGCGCGCTGCGGCTGGTGGCCGAGCTGCTCAAGAGGACGCGATCCGACGCGACGATCTGGCTGTCGGACCCGACCTGGCCGAACCACATGCCGGTGATGCGCGCCGCCGGCTTGCAGATACGCGAATATCCCTACTTCGACGCAGCCTCAGGTGCTGTTCGCTTCGCGGACATGATGAGCGCACTGGCGACCGCCAGGAGCGGCGACGTGATGCTGCTGCATGGCTGCTGCCACAATCCGACAGGCGCCAATCTGGACACCGCGCAGTGGGCTGAAATAGCAGACCTCGTCGTCGAGCGCGGCCTGCTGCCATTTGTCGACATTGCCTATCAGGGGTTTGGCGAGGGCCTTGACGCTGACGCCGCCGGCTTGCGCCTGCTGGCAGCGAAAGTCCCGGAAATGGTCGTTGCCTCGAGCTGCTCGAAGAACTTTGCCGTGTATCGCGACCGCGTCGGCGCGGCGATGATCCTGGCAAAAGACAGCGCGCAGGCGGATGTGGCAATGAGCCAGATGCTGTCGGCGGCGCGCGCCATGTACTCGATGCCGCCGGACCACGGCGCGGCCGCGGTGCGCATCGTGCTTGAAGACGCTACGCTGCGCGCCGACTGGGAAGCGGAGCTCGAGGAGATGCGCATGCGCATGCTGCGGCTTCGGGTGCAGTTCGCCGAAGCGCTGCGGCGGCAGTCCAATTCCGATCGCTTCGATTTCGTCGCCAGCCATCGCGGCATGTTTTCCCGGCTTGGCCTGTCCGAAGCCCAGGTCGAGCGGCTGCGCGCCGAGCACGGCGTCTATATGGTCGGCGACAGCCGCATCAACGTCGCCGGCCTGCCGGAGGACGGCATGGACGCGCTCGCCAAGGCGATCGTCTCCGTGCTCGACTGAGGCTTTGAGCGGCGCTGTGGACAATCGCCCCTCGCCTTGCGACGGCGTTGGCTACAGCGTCGGTCGCAGGCTAGCATTCGACCGATGAAACCTTCGAAAGATATTTCCCGGCTGATCGAGATCATGGCGGCGCTGCGGGCGCCGGAAACCGGCTGCCCATGGGATATCGAGCAGGATTTCTCGACCATCGCGCCCTACACGATCGAAGAAGCCTACGAGGTGGCGGACGCCATTGCGCGTGGCGACCTGGACGATCTGCGCGACGAGCTCGGCGACCTGCTGCTGCAGGTCGTCTACCATGCGCAGATGGCCGAGGAGGCCGGTGAATTCGCCTTTGGCGACGTGGTCCAGGCCATCACCACAAAAATGATCCGCCGCCATCCGCATGTCTTCGGCGACGATGAGGCGCGCAGCGCCGGCATGGCCAAGGGCATGTGGGAGAAGATCAAGGCCGAGGAAAAAGCGGAAAAGCGAAATGCCCGCCTCGCCCGCGGCCACAATCCGGAGGATCATGGCAAGGGTTTTCTGGACAGCGTTCCGGTTGCCCTGCCCGCTTTGACCCGGGCGCTCAAGCTGCAGGAAAAAGCGGCCCGCGTCGGCTTCGACTGGAGCGAGGCCACGCCGATTCTCGACAAGATCGAGGAAGAGATCGGCGAGTTGCGCCAGGCCCTTGCCAAGGGCGATACGGCTTCGATCAAGGACGAGTTCGGCGACATGCTGTTTGCCGTCGTCAATCTCGGGCGTCATCTCAAGGTTGATTCCGAAGCGGCGCTCAGCGGCACCAACGAAAAATTCCGGTCGCGGTTCCACTATGTCGAGCACGCGCTGGAAAGGTCCGGAAACACGCTGGAAAAGGCGACGCTCGACGAGATGGAGGCGCTTTGGCAGCAAGCCAAAAGCGCGAAGTAACGGCGATTACCCGTTGTTTTTACGGTGCAATCTGGTTTCTATCTCTTCGTGTGCGCTTCGCGTCGCTTTGAGCGACACGGTTATACCGCCGTCTTCATTGTCGGTGCGCGAGACGACGTCGCCATTGCGGTAGAGCCAGTCGACGAACCCAAGCTGGTCAGGCTTGAGCGTGACGGTCAGCGTTTCCAGTTCGCCTGAAACTCTTGTCTCGATGATCGCCTTCAGCACATCGATGCCCTCGCCGGTGGCGGCCGATATGGCAATGGGCGGCGCCTTGTTGCCGTCGATGCCGTCGGCGAGCAACCGCTCCCGGTTGCCCGCATCGAGCCGGTCGATCTTGTTCCACACTTCGATGACGCGCCTGCCGTCGCCGGCATCGACGCCGAGATCGGCGAGGATGCGCTCGACATCCTCGGCCTGGGCGGCCGTGTCGGGATCCGAAATATCGCGCAAATGGATGACGAGATCGGCCTCGACCACCTCTTCGAGCGTTGCCCGGAAGGCCGCGATCAGATGCGTCGGCAGGTCCGAAATGAAACCGACCGTGTCCGAAAGGATGACCGGCGTGCCGTGCGGCAGCCGCACCCGACGCAGTGTCGGGTCGAGCGTGGCGAACAGCATGTCTTCGGCCAGCACCCCTGCTCCGGTCAGCCTGTTGAACAGCGTCGACTTGCCGGCGTTGGTATAACCGACGATGGCCACAACCGGGAACGGCACCTTCTTGCGCTTGGCGCGGTGCAGATCACGGGTGCGTCGCACTGTTTCCAGCTCGTGCTTGAGCTTGTTGATCTTGTCCTGCAGGACACGGCGGTCCGATTCGATCTGCGTTTCGCCAGGGCCGCCGAGGAAACCGGCACCGCCGCGCTGGCGCTCGAGGTGAGTCCAGCTTCGCACGAGCCGGCCCTTCTGATAGTTGAGGTGCGCCAGATCGACCTGCAGCGTGCCTTCCTTGGTCCGCGCGCGCTCGCCGAAAATTTCCAGGATCAAACCGGTGCGATCCAGCACCTTGGCGTTCAATTCCTTTTCCAGGTTGCGCTGCTGCACCGGCGTCAGCGGATGGTCGACAATGACCAGTTCGGCACGGCCCTCTTTGACGATCTCGGCGAACTCCGCGACCTTGCCGCTGCCGAGCAGGGTGGCAGGCCGGGGATCGTTGACGGTCACAACAGCGGTATGGATCGGGTCGAGGTTTATGGCTTGGGCAAGGCCAACCGCCTCGTCGTGGCGGGCCTCGGCAGAACGCGTCAGGCGCGGGCGATTCGTGTCTTCGTCGCCGCGCGGCTGGCGGGTAAGCACCGGCACGATGACCACGGCCCGGGTCGGGCCTTCGGCTTCCGCCCCCGGCTGATATGCTGGTTTTTCGCGAACGCTGCGGTCCGCGTCTTTCTTACGTGCCAATCAGGCGCCCTGGCTTTCCTCGCCATCGAACATCTGAACCGGCTGGCTCGGCATGATCGTGGAAATGGCGTGCTTGTAGACGAGCTGGGAATGGCCGTCCCGACGCAGCAGAACACAGAAATTATCGAAGGAAGTGACCACACCGGTCAGCTTCACGCCGTTGATGAGAAAGATCGTGAGTGGGTTTTTGCTTTTGCGAACTGAATTCAGGAACAGGTCCTGAAGATTTTGCGATCGTTCCGCCATTGTTCTTGTCTTTCGCCGATCCCCTTCGGTTTGCAGGCCAATGCGCCAAATTACCTGGCACATGTCAAGCGCGCAAACACCGTCTTGCCGTCAATAACGACAAGCAGAACGAGATATATTGATGTTCATTCCACCTGTGCGGTTATCAGGCTGGACTTTTTTCCGCAACGTCAAAAAAGGCGTGCCGCAAGGAAAGTGTTATCGAGCCCGGGTGGCCGTTGGCGACGGAAGCACCGTCGATCGCCACGATCGGCATGGCGATTGTGGTCGCGGAACTGATGAAAACCTCGCGCGCGGCTTTGGCTTCGGCGACCGAAAAGCCCCGCTCCTCGATCTTCAGGCCGAGCTTGGCGGCCACATCGAACAGCGTGGTGCGGGTGATGCCGCGCAGGATGCCGTGCTCGGCCGGGCGCGTCACCAGCACGCCGTCCCTGGTGACGATCCAGGCGTTCGACGATCCCCCTTCCTTGACGGTGCCGTCGGCATCGACGAACCAGGCTTCCTGGGCGCCGGCTTCCTTGGCCTTCTGCTTGGCGAGCACATTTGGCAGCAGGCCGACCGACTTGATATCGACCCGGTCCCAACGGTTCTCCGGCACGGTGATGACCTTGATTCCGCTTTCGGCCCTCTTGGCGGCAGCAGCGGGGTCGGCTTTCCTGGCGGTAACCACCAGCGACGGCTTCGTGCCCGCCGGGAAAGCAAAATCACGGCTGGCGACGCCGCGCGTCACCTGAAGATAGACCAGGCCATCGGCGACATGGTTGCGGCGGACCACCTCGCGCAGGATAATCGGCAACACGCCCGGCGTGACCGGCCAGTCGATCGACAATTCGGTCAGCGAGCGGTTCAGCCGTCCGAGATGGCGAGGCATATCGACGATGAAGCCGCGCGCCACCTCGCAAACCTCGTAAACACCGTCGGCGAACTGATAGCCACGGTCCTCGATATGCACGAAAGCGTCGGCGTGAGCGACATAGCGCCCGTTCACATAGGCAATGCGCGGCATGGGTCACCCCTGAAGAAGTCGGCGCATGACCCCGAAAATCGGAATCCATTTTTCCGGGAAGGGTCATGCGCAAAAAACAAAATGCTACAGCGTCCGTTGCGCGTCCCAAAAGACGCGCGGCGCGGTAGCGCTTCTTATGTGATTCCACCGCCGCCGTAACCGATAATTGCGTAGGCCACGACTGGATTGGCTGTCAGACGCCCAGCGACTTCAGCTTTCGGTGAAGCGCCGAGCGCTCCATGCCGATGAACTCGGCCGTCTTCGAGATGTTGCCGCCAAAACGGTTGATCTGGGCGATCAGATAGTCCTTCTCGAACTGTTCGCGCGCTTCACGCAACGGCAGCGCCATGATGTGCTGATCGGATTGGTTCGGCGTGCGCGGCATGACATCGCCAATCTCGGCAGGCAAGAGATCGGCGGTGATCGGTGCGTCGATATCGTCGCCGCGCGCCAGGATCATCAGCCGCTCGACGTTGTTGCGCAACTGGCGAACGTTGCCTGGCCAGTTGTGCGCCTGCAGCACCGCCAGCGCGTCGTCGCCGATGCGCCGCGGCCGGATGCCGGCCTGGCGGGCGATCTGCTTCATGAAATTGTCGACAAGATAGGGGATGTCCTCACGCCGCTCGGCCAATCCCGGCACCATGACCGGAACCACCGCCAGGCGGTGATAGAGATCCTCGCGGAAACGACCGTCGGCGATCATCGCCTCCAGGTTCTGCGACGTCGACGAAATGATGCGGACATCGACCTTGACCCGTTTGGTGCCCCCTACCCGCTCGAACTGCTGTTCGACCAGCACGCGCAAGATCTTGTTTTGCGTTTCGCGCGGCATGTCGGCCACTTCGTCGATGTAGAGAATGCCGCGATGGGCTTCCTCAAGCGCGCCGACCTTGCGTTCGACACCGTTTGATTCGGTGCCGAACAGCTCGACCTCCATGCGTTCAGGCGTGATGTTGGCGGCGCTCAGCGTGACAAACGGGGCGCCCTTGCGCGCCGACAGCGTGTGGATGGCGCGTGCCGCGAGTTCCTTGCCCGAGCCGGACGGCCCGATGATCATGACACGGCTGTTGGTCGGTGCGACGCGCTCGATGGTCTGGCGCAACTGGCTCATCGCCGACGACATGCCGATCAGGTCGAAGGTTTCGCCGCTGCGCAGCTTGAGATCAGAAACCTCGCGTCTCAGTTTCGAGGTTTCAATGGCACGTTCGGCGATGAGGATCAGCCTGTCGGCCTTGAATGGTTTTTCGATGAAGTCATAGGCGCCGCGGCGGATGGCCGATACCGCCGTCTCGATATTGCCGTGGCCCGAGATCATCACCACCGGCAAGCTCGGATGCATCGTCTTGATCTCGTCCAGCAGCGCCAGTCCGTCCAGGCGTGAGCCTTGCAGCCAGATGTCAAGGAAAATCAGCCTCGGCGCTCGGTCGGCGATCGCCGCCAGGGCGCTGTCGGCATCGAATGCCGTGCGGGTTTCGTGACCTTCGTCGCTCAGGATACCGGCGACAAGCTCGCGGATGTCTTCCTCGTCATCGACGATGAGAATGTCAGACGCCATTACCGACCTTTTCAGTTTCTCTTTCGGGTTCCGTCCTGCCTTCGCCGCGCGACGGCACAGTGGCGGCGAGCGGCAGGATGATGCTGATCATCGCGCCTCGCCCGTCGTGGAAATCCGCCGGCGCGTCATGCAATTCGAGCCGGCCGCCATGGTCCTCCACTATCTTCTTGACGATAGCGAGGCCGAGCCCGGTGCCCTTCTCGCGTGTCGTCATGTAAGGCTCGAGCAATCGCTGGCGGTTCTCGCGCGGCAAGCCCTTGCCGTTGTCGATGACATCGATGCGAATCGTACCATTCTGGCGCCCGGCTTGAATCCGGATTATGCCGTGCGAGCGGTCCTTTTGATCAAGTCCGTCAATCGCCTCGGCTGCGTTCTTGATGACATTGCCAAAAGCCTGCGCCATCAGGCGGCTGTCGAACGTGCCTTTGAGCGGTTCGTTGCCGAATACGCGCTCGAAGGTGATATCGGAGCGGCTCACCTCGACGAGGAACGAGGCTTCGCGCAACGATTCGCGCAAATCGAGGGCCTTCATTTCGGGCTTGGGCATGCGTGCGAAAGCGGAGAACTCGTCGACCATGCGGCCGATGTCCTCCACTTGCCTGATGATCGTATCGGTGCACTGATCGAAAACCTCGCGGTCTTCGGTGATGACCTTGCCGTAGCGGCGCTTGATGCGCTCGGCAGAAAGCTGGATCGGTGTCAGCGGGTTCTTGATCTCGTGGGCGATGCGCCGCGCCACATCCGCCCAGGCCGAGGAACGCTGCGCCTGGACCAGATCGGTGATGTCGTCCACCGTCACGACATAGGATTTCTCCTCCGAACCGTCATCGCCGGCCTCGACCGTGATCTGCACGTTGAAGGTGCGCTCCGCACCGGCGCGATAGAAGGTCACCTGCTCGCGATGGACAGGCTTGCCCGACTTGCGGCCGATCTCGAAGACGCGGCCGACATGCGGCAGCACGGCGGAGAGGTTTTGCCCGAGTGCGGCGGTGGCGGATATGGCCAGCATCGTTTCGGCCGACCGGTTGACGATGGTGACGATGCCATACGGATCAACGCCGATCACGCCAGCGGTGACACCGGCAAGCACGGCTTCCGAAAAACGCCGCCGCTCGTCGATCAAATCCTTGGCGGACAGAATCTCGTTACGCTGCGATTTCAGTTCCAGCAGCATCTTGTTGAAGGTGTCGCCGAGCGAGGCGACGTCGCCGTCGGAGGGCCGAACGGGCACGGCAACGTCGAGATTGCCGGTCGCGACCTCGTCGGCCGCGCCGATGAGCTGGCGGATCGGCCGCACCAGGCGGTCGGCCACGGCGATGCCGGTCCAGATGGCGGACAGGATGATGATCAGCGTCAGCGACAGATAGGGAAGTGCAAAGGCCACCTGCGAGGTGCGGCGATTGTCTTCGAGGCCGCGATATTCGTCGCTGTTGGACCTGACAATCTGCCGCGCCTTGATCACCTCGGGATCGACGAGCCGGATGGTGTAGAGATAGAGCCCTTCGATCTCGCGCAGTTTGACGATGGCGCCCATGATGTTGCGCGTCTTCGGCTCGATCAGCACCGGCCTGCCGTCGGCGGCACTGCTCATGGCGCCTTCCGGCGGCTCCGGCATGGCAAAATCGGCGTCGGTCTTGGCGCTCATGACGAACGAACCGTCGAGCCTGATCAGCGCGGCATGGGCCAGCGAGCGTCCGACGGCTTCCTTGTTCATGAGATCGAGGAAGCCGGTTCGATCGAGGCCGTAGAGCGTGCGGGAGGCGTCGAGATCGTAAGCCATCGACAGGGTCGTTCCCTGGAGGTTGCGTGCGTTCTCCTGCACATAGGCATCGGCTATCGACAGCGACGAATTGACGATCATCTTGGTGCGGATTTCGAACCAGCGATCAAGACCGATATCGAGCGTGATCGAGGCGATGATCGCCACCATGATGGCGGGAATCGCGGCGACCAGCGCGAACATCGCGACGATCCGCACATGCAGCCGCGACGCCGCCTTGCCGCGCCGGCGCGCCATCACGATACGATGTACTTCGCGGCCAACCAGCGCGATCAGGAACAGGATGAACGCCGCATTGACGGCGATAAGCGCCAGCGTTGTCCTCTCGTCCGGCGTGATCGGCGTGGCGCCGACGAGGATGGCGAAGGAGATCGCCGCCGTAACCAGCGCACCGACAATTGCCACCACACCCGGCAGCGCAAGCAGCCGGCGCCCGTCCCTTGCGCGGGGTTCGCTGAAAAGCGTTTCGCTCAGTCTCGATGCCCGTGGAGCCATGTCGCCGTCTAGAGCCAGTGATTGCGTCGGATGTATGCAACGCATTGTGGCGATTATGCAACAAGTGTGACCTGGACGGAACTGTTTCGGCGGTCGATCCCCGGAAAAGGCTTCGCTCTGTCACACCGGCCAGAAAATCGGGATCGATTTGTTGAAAGAAAACGGCGCTCTAAGCTTGTCTGGTCGATTTGTAGACGTTGACGCCGAGTTCGCGAATCTTCTTGCGCAGCGTGTTGCGGTTGAGCCCCAGGAGCTCCGCAGCCTTGATCTGGTTGCCGCGGGTTGCCGTCATCGACGCAAGCACCAGCGGATATTCGACCTCGGAAAGGATGCGCTGATAGAGGCCGGCGGGCGGCAAATCGCCGGCGAACGAAGCAAAATAGCGCTGCAGAAAATGTTCCACCGCCTGGCCGATGGACAGATCGTCGGGAATGAGATTGCCGCCGCCGGGGACGACCGGCCTCTCGCCGGTCTTCAGTTCCGCCTCGATGACTTCGGCGGAAATCTCGTCCTGCGAATAGAGCGCGGCAAGTCTGCGGACAAGATTTTCCAGCTCGCGCACGTTGCCTGGCCACGGATAGCGCTTCATCAACTCGATGCCGCCCGTGGAAATACGCTTGGTCTGCAGGCCTTCGCTGGCGCCAAGCTTGAAGAAGTGCCGGACGAGATCCGGAACGTCTTCGGACCGCTCGCGCAGTGCCGGCAGCCTTAGCGGCACGACATTCAGGCGATAGAACAAATCCTCGCGGAAAAGCCCTTGATTGATCAGCGTGCGCAGATCCTTGTTGGTGGCGGCGACGATGCGCACGTCGGTCTTGATCGGCGTGCGGCCGCCGACCGTGGTGTATTCGCCCTGCTGCAGGACACGCAGCAGGCGGGTCTGCGCCTCCATCGGCATGTCGCCGATCTCGTCAAGGAAGAGCGTGCCGCCTTCGGCCTGCTCGAAACGGCCGGTGGAGCGGTTCTGCGCACCGGTGAAGGCGCCCTTCTCGTGCCCGAACAGTTCCGATTCGATCAGGTCGCGCGGGATCGCAGCCATGTTGATGGCAACGAAGGGGCCGCCGCGGCGGCGGCCATACTCGTGCAGCGCGCGTGCCACCAGTTCCTTGCCGGTGCCCGATTCGCCTGAAATCATCACCGTCAGGTCGGTCTGCATCATGCGCGCCAGCATGCGGTAGATATCCTGCATGGCGGCCGAGCGGCCGACCAGCGGCATCGTTTCCGGCGGCTCGTCCGCCCGCGCATCGATCTTCGGCCGTCGGGGCTCGGAAAGCGCCCGGTTGACGATGTTGAGAAGCTCGGTCAGGTCGAACGGTTTCGGCAGATATTCGTAGGCGCCGGTTTCGGAGGCGCGAATCGCGGTCATGAACGTGTTCTGGGCGCTCATGACGATGACGGGCAGTTCCGGCCGTGCCTTCTTGATGCGCGGCAGCATATCGAAGGCGTTCTCGTCCGGCATGACCACGTCGGTGATGACGAGATCGCCCTCGCCCGCCGCCACCCAGCGCCACAGCGTCGAGGCGTTGGACGTCACGCGCACCTCATGGCCGACGCGCGAAAGCGCCTGATTGAGGACGGTGCGGATGGCCGCATCGTCGTCGGCGACGAGAATATTGCCGCGAACCGTCATTTGCGGTCTCCTTCGCCATCGTCGTCTGTGCCGAACGGCGTTTCTTTCCAGGCTGGCATCAGGATGCGGAAGGTGGTTGCGCGCGGCGTCGAATCGCATTCGATGATGCCGCCATGCTCGCCGACGATTTTCGCGACCAGCGCCAGACCAAGCCCCGACCCGTTCGGCTTGGTGGTGATGAAGGGATCAAACAGGATCGGCAGGATATCTTCGGAGACGCCAGAACCGTTGTCACGCACGCAAAATTCCAGCGGCAGCGACACGCGGCCCTGCGATCCCGGAACGGAAACACGGATGCCCGGCCGGAACGCGGTCGACAGGGTGATCTCGCCTTGCGGATCGCCGCCAATGGCCTCGGCCGCATTCTTGACCAGGTTGAGGAACACCTGGATGAGCTGGTCGCGGTTGGCGAAAACCGGAGGCAATGATGGATCATAATCCTCCAATATCTTGATCCGCTTGGCAAAACCGTTCTTGGCAATCGCCTTCACATGGTCGAGGACGACATGGATGTTGACCGGATAGCGATCGACGGGCCGCTCGTCGGAAAACACCTCCATGCGATCGACCAGCGAGACGATGCGGTCGGTTTCGTCGGTGATCAGCCGGGTCAGCGCGCGATCCTCGTCGGAAGCCGACAGTTCGAGCAGTTGGGCAGCACCGCGGATGCCGGATAGCGGGTTCTTGATCTCGTGGGCGAGCATCGCGGCAAGGCCGGTCACCGAGCGTGCCGCACCGCGGTGCGTCATCTGACGATCGATCTTGTCGGCCATCGACCGTTCCTGGAACATCACCACGACGGAGCCCGGGAATTCCGACACCGGCGCGACATAGAGGTCGACGACCTTCTCGATGCCGAGGCGCGGCGACGATACGTCGACCCGGTATTCGTTGACGGGTGCCCGGCGCTCGCGCACCTGGTCGACAAGCGTCAACAATGGGCTGCCGAAGGGAATGAGCTTGGGCAGGGTATTGCGGGCGAGCATGGTCGCGCTCGAGCGGAAGAAATCTTCGGCATCGGCGTTGGCGAAGGTGATGAACCCTTCCGCATCGAGCATAATCACCGGGCGGCGGATTGTGTTGAGCACGATGTGGGCGGCGTCCGCCATGTCCATGTTCTGTGCAACGGTGGCATTCATGCTGCGATCCGCAGGTTCATCGGCTCGGCAGCGCTTGAAAACACCTCACGCAACGCGGCAATGACGCGAACGGGCTCGAAGCAGGTAAGGATGGCCTTTCGCTGCTCATCAACGACGCCAGCGGCGTGGCGGTCGAGATACCAGCCAAGATGCTTGCGCGCCTGGCGCACGCCGCTTTCGATGCCGTAGAGCGATAGCATGTCCTGGTAGTGAGCAATGACGTAGTCGACCAGCGCTTGCGGGCCTTCCGGCACGCCGGGCGTCGCCTCTTTTGCCGCGGCTGCCGCGATGCTGCCTGCCGTCCAGGGTGCGCCGTAGTGGGCGCGGCCGATCATCACCGCGTCGGCGCCCGACTGGTCGAGGATCATTGCTGCCTCCGCCGGCGAGCCGACATCGCCATTGGCAACGACCGGGATCGAAACAGCCTGCTTTATGCGTGCGATGGCGCGCCAGTCGGCCTTGCCCTGGTAGAACTGGCAGCGCGTTCGGCCATGCACCGTCACCATCTGAACCCCCGCCTGCTCGGCGCGGCGCGCCAGTATCGGCGCATTGAGCGCGCTTTCGTCCCAGCCGAGCCGCATCTTGACCGTGACCGGTACCTCGACGGCGCCGACCACCGCCTCGATCAGCGACAAAGCGTGATCGAGATCGCGCATCAGCGCCGAACCGGCATAGCCGCCCGTCACCTTCTTGGCCGGGCAGCCCATGTTGATGTCGATGATGTCGGCGCCCTCGCCCGCGGCTATACGGGCGCCCTCTGCCATATGCGCTGCCTCACGGCCGGCAAGCTGGACCATGTGCACGGGCAGCCCGGAATGGCGGATGCGCAGGCCGCAACCGGCTCGGCCCCTGGCAAGTTCGCCGCTCGCCACCATCTCGGACACCACCAACCCGGCACCATGCGCATAGGCACGCTGCCGGAACGGCTCATCTGTTATGCCCGACATGGGCGCGAGAAAAGCGCGATTGCGGATTCTCACACGACCCACGTCCAGCGGAGATGCCAATTTGGTCAGGTCAAGCATGCACAAAAACCAAGCATTTTTATTAGCTGCACATTCTCTAGCCAGAATGGCGGCAATGTGCAACGCGCAATGACGTCACATTAAGGCGCATTTGGGAAAAATGCTGGCACTAGCCAAAGCGCCGTACGTAGTTGGCGGCGCTTTGGCACTTTGCATCTGCGCATGATCTCTTCCGAAAAGCGATTCCACTTTTCGGGATGATGCGCTAAGCGTCTCGGCATGACAGACGCAAGCGAAAAGCAGGCTTTGGCTGCGGACGACAAGGTAGCCGTCGTTATCGTCGCCGCCGGCCGCGGCGCGCGCGCCGGTCAGGCCGACGGGCCGAAGCAATACCAAAGGATCGGCGGCCGTGCCGTCATCGCGCGCACATTGGACGTGTTTTTGGCGCATCCGCGAATCGGTCCTGTCGTCGTCGCCATTCATGCCGACGACAGCGGGCTTTTTCGCAGCGCCGCCGGCGCCAACGCCGATCGGGTGGTCACGGTGACGGGTGGCGCGTCCAGGCAGGACTCCGTCCGGCTCGGATTGCTTGCGCTGAGAGGCCATGCGCCGCGCCGGGTTCTGGTCCATGATGCCGTCCGCCCGTTCGTCGACGCGGAATTGATAGACCGCACGGTCGCCGCCATCGGCGAGCGCCAGGCAGCGCTGCCTGCCCTGCCCGTCGCCGACACGCTGAAACGTGAATCGGCCGCCGGCATGATCGACGAGACGGTTTCCAGGAACGGGCTTCATGCCGCCCAGACGCCGCAGGGCTTTCCGTTCTGGCCGATCCTGGCCGCTCACGAAAAGGCCCATCATCTGGGCAAGGCGGACTTCACCGACGATGCCGCGATTGCCGAATGGGCGAACATTCCGGTGAAAATCGTCCCGGGCTCGCCGGACAATGTCAAACTCACCTGGGCAAGGGATATCTCGATGGCGGATCAGCGGCTTTCCGGCGAACGGCCGCGTTTTCCGGACATCCGCACCGGCAATGGCTACGACGTCCATGCCTTCGAGCCCGGCGACCATGTCGTCCTGTGCGGCGTCTCCATCCCGCACGACAAGAAACTGTCCGGCCATTCGGACGCCGATGTCGGCTTGCACGCCTTGACCGACGCGCTGCTCGCCACTTGCGGCGCGGGCGACATCGGCACGCATTTCCCGCCATCGGACCCGCAGTGGAAAGGCGTGGCCTCGCGGATTTTCGTCGAGCATGCGGCAAGACTGGTGCGCGCGCGCGGCGGGCGCATCGCCAATGCCGACATCACGCTGATCTGCGAGGCGCCGCGCGTCGGCCCACATCGCGAAGCAATGACCGAGATCCTTTCGGCAATGCTGGCGATTTCCCGGGACCGCATCTCGATCAAGGCGACGACCAACGAAAAGCTCGGCTTTGTCGGACGCGAGGAAGGCATAGCCGCCATCGCGACCGCCAGTGTCGTGTTTCCAGGCGATGTCCCCGAATGAGCAACAGCGATCTCGCAGATGCCCTGCTTCAAGCCTGCCAACAGCGCGGCATCATGCTGGCGACGGCCGAGAGCTGCACCGGCGGCATGATCATCGCCGCCCTGACCGACATCGCCGGCTCTTCGACGGTGGTCGACCGGGGTTTCATCACCTATTCCAACGAGGCCAAGACGGAGATGCTCGGCGTTTCCGCCGCCACGCTTGAGGCGCACGGCGCGGTCTCACGGGAAACGGCGGTGGAGATGGCGGCCGGCGCCTTGGCCGATTCGCGCGCCGGGCTAACCCTTGCCGTTACCGGCATTGCCGGTCCGGGCGGCGGCTCAACGGAAAAGCCCGTCGGCCTGGTCTGGTTCGGTATCGCCTTGACTGGCCGGCCGGTCGTCAGCGAATGCCAGTTGTTTGCCGACAAAGGCCGCAATTTCATCCGCCGGAAGACGGTCAGGCATGCGCTCGAACTGGGCTTGCGCGCGCTCGCTGCGGATCAGGCTGCCGGCGTTGCGCCATAGATGACGTCGGCGCGCTTCTCGAACGCCTCGGAGAACATGCGGAAGGCGCGATCGAACATCGCTCCCATCACCGCACCCAGAATACGACTCTTGAATTCGTAGTCGATGAAGAAGCATACATTGCAACCGCCGTCGGCCGGCTCGAAACGCCAGGCATTGCTCAGATATTTGAACGGACCGTCGATGTATTTGACGTCGATGGCCTTCTCGTCGGGCTTTAGCAGCACCTGCGTGGTGAAAGTCTCGCGGATCGCCTTGTAGCCGATGCTCATGTCGGCGACGAGGAGGGTGCGTCCGTCGCGTTCCTTGCGCGAGCGAACCGTCAGCGCCTCGCAAAGCGGCAGGAATTGCGGATAGGATTCGACATCGGCGACCAGAGCGAACATCTGTTCCGGCGTATGCGCAACGCGGCGATGGGCTTCGAATTGTGGCATGAAACCAGTGTGTTAGGCGGACTTCCTGAGAAAGGCTTCCCGTGCCGCGCGCAGCTTGGCGAAATCGTCGCCGGCGTGATGCGACGAACGCGTCAGCGGGCTCGATGCCACCAGCAGGAAGCCCTTGGTCTTGCCGATCGTCTCGAAGGACTTGAATTCCTCCGGCGTGACGAAACGGATCACCGGATGGTGCTTTTTCGATGGCTGCAGATACTGACCGATGGTCATGAAGTCGACATTGGCCGAACGCAGATCGTCCATCAATTGCAGGATCTCGTTCCGCTCCTCGCCAAGGCCAACCATGATGCCGGATTTGGTGAAGATCGAGGGATCGAGTTCCTTGACCCGCTGCAGCAGCCTGATTGAATGGAAATAGCGGGCGCCCGGCCGGACTGTCAGATAGTTCGACGGAACGGTCTCCAGATTGTGGTTGAACACATCAGGCTTAGCCGCCACCACGATCTCCAGCGCGCCTTCCTTGCGCAGGAAGTCGGGCGTCAGGATTTCGATCGTCGTCGAAGGCGTTGCCGCCCTGATGGCGCCGATGACCTCGGCAAAGTGCTGAGCTCCGCCATCGGCGAGATCGTCGCGGTCGACCGAGGTGATGACGACATGGGTTAGACCCATTTGCTTGACGGCGTGGGCGATGCGCGCCGGTTCATCGGGATCGAGCGCGGTCGGAATGCCGGTAGCGACGTTGCAGAAGGCGCAGGCGCGCGTGCAGATCTCGCCCATGATCATGAAGGTGGCGTGCTTCTTCTCCCAGCACTCACCGATATTAGGGCACCCGGCCTCTTCGCACACCGTCACCAGTCGGTGCGACTTCACGATGTCGCGCGTCTCGGCATAGCCTTTCGACATCGGCGCCTTGACGCGGATCCAGTCGGGCTTGCGCAGCACATCCTGGTCAGGCTTGTGCGCCTTTTCAGGATGCCGCAGGCGCGGCGCATTGGCGATCGTGTCGAGGACGGTGACCATCAGAAATCCAGTTCGTTCGCGACCGCCTTCCGGCGTTCACTTTCCATCTAGGACTTTTCGCTGCAAAGAAAAAGGCCGAGGCGGCGCATGCCGCCACAGCCGTTTTCGCATGGCAAGAGTTCAGCAACTAACGGCGCACCAGGCGCCCTACCCAGATCAGCAGGCAGGCGCCAATGAAACCGGTGATCAGATAGGCGATCCAGCCGGCGCCGAAGGCGCCGATGTTGAGCGCCTGAAGGATGGCATTCAGCACGATCGCGCCGACGATGCCCAGAACGATGTTCATCAAGATGCCCATGTTGCTTTTCATGAACATCTCGGCAAGCCAGCCTGCCAGCCCGCCGACGATGATTGCTGCGATCCAGCCCACGCCATTCACGTCCATATGCCCTCTCCTCTGGTGGTAAATGCATCCGGAAACGAATTACCTTGCCGTTGAGTTCCTTGGCTCTCACCTTTTGAATCTTACGCGGTCAATTTATCATGCGTTGAGCGCGCGGCCATAGGCGTCGAGCACGCTTTCCTTCATCATCTCCGACAGCGTCGGATGCGGGAAGATCGTGTGCATCAGTTCTTCCTCGGTGGTCTCCAGATTCATCGCCACGACAAAGCCCTGGATCAGTTCGGTCACTTCGGCGCCGACCATATGCGCGCCGAGCAACTGCCCGGTCTTCCTGTCGAAGATGGTCTTGACGAAACCCTGGTCCTCGCCGAGCGCGATGGCCTTGCCGTTGGCGGCAAACTGAAAGCGGCCGACGCGGATGTCCTTGCCTTCGGCCTTGGCTTTCGCTTCGGTCAACCCGACGGAGGCAACCTGCGGGTTGCAATAGGTGCAGCCCGGAATTTTCAGTTTGTCAGTGGCGTGCACACCGGGGACGTTGGCGATCTTTTCCACGCAGACCACGCCTTCATGCTCGGCCTTGTGGGCGAGCATAGGCGGGCCGGCAACGTCGCCGATGGCATAGATGCCGGGCACATTGGTGTTGCCGTAGCCGTCGACGACGACGCAGCCGCGCTCAGTCTTCACGCCGAGCGCCTCGAGGCCGAGATTCTCGATATTGCCCTGCACGCCGACGGCCGAGATCATCCGGTCGGCGGTGATCTTCTCGACCTTGCCGTCCTTCATCTCGACATGCGCGGTTACCGAGTTCGCAGCTTTTTCGACCTTGGTGACCTTGGCATCGAGGATGATCTTCATGCCTTGCTTCTCGAACTGCTTTTGCGCGAATTTCGAGACCTCCGCGTCCTCGACCGGCATCACCGCCGGCAGCAACTCGACCACCGCCACCTCCGCGCCCATGGTGCGGTAGAATGAGGCGAATTCGATGCCGATTGCGCCCGAACCCATCACCAGCAGCGATTTCGGCATCTCCTTCGGCACCATCGCTTCGAAATAGGTCCAGATCAGCTTGCCGTCGGGCTCGATGCCGGGCAACGCCCGCGGCCTGGCGCCGGTCGCCAGGATGATGTGCTTGGCAGTGTATGTGCCCTCGCCCTTGACGCCCTTGGGCGCCGGCGGCTGTGGCTCCATCGGCTTCTTCGACGATTTCGAGACGACGATCTCGCCCGGCCTGTCGCCGGAAGCCGCTTTGGACAGCTTGGCTTCGCCCCAGATGACATCGACCTTGTTCTTTTTCATCAGGAAGGCGACGCCGCCGTTCAGCCGCAGCGAGACCTTTCGCGAGCGGTCGACCACGGCAGCGGTATCGACGCTGACCTTGCCGTCGATCTTCAAGCCGTAGTCCTTCAAATGATCCGAATAGTGCATGATCTCGGCCGAACGCAGCAGCGCCTTGGTCGGGATGCAACCCCAGTTGAGGCAGATGCCGCCGAGATGCTCGCGCTCGACGATCGCTGTCTTGAATCCGAGTTGGGCGGAACGCACCGCCGTGACATAGCCGCCGGGGCCGGAGCCGATGATGATGACGTCGTAGTTCTCAGCCACGGATTTCTCCCCTGATTCTCTAGAGTTCCAGCATGACGCGCACGATTGGCGCCAATGCCTGCCCGATTTTCCGCGTGTTCTCCGCGTCGAGATGGACGCCGTCGAGTGGCGTGGTCTCGGCCACCGAGCCCGCATCGAAGAAGCCGCAGCCGACCTCGTCGGCAAGGACAGCATATTGCGGCGCCAGCCGCTTCGACGCCTCATCGCCGCCGGCGAACATTTCCTTGAATTCGGCGTTTTCCGTGCGGCTGACGGCGGGCGGAGCGACGATCAGGATCTGCGGCGACGGCCAATCGAACGGGTAGTCGTGACCGCGCACGATGTCGATCAGGCGCTGCATGCCTTGCTTGGCGGCGACCGGATTGCCGTGAATCCACGGCTTCATGTCGTTGGCGCCGAGCATGATGATGATCAGGTCGATCGGCGCATGCGTCATCAGGATCGTCGGCAGCACTCTTGCGCCGTTACGGTCGGCGCCGGCCAGATGGTCGTCGAAAGCCGTTGTGCGGCCGTTCAAGCCTTCGGCGATAACCTCGATACCGCCTCCCAACGTCGCCTGCAGCACACTCGGCCAGCGGTCCTTGAGCGGGTGGCGATCCAGACTTGCCGCATCATAGCCCCAGGTCAGCGAATCGCCGTAGCAAAGGACTGTTTTCATGAGTTTGCCCCACTCCGGCCGAAATCTGCCCGCGCGCGCCTCACCCGCCAACCCACGAACAGCCAATGCACGACGATCGTTGCAACGCTGGACAGGCTGAAGGCAAAAAGGCTGGTGAAGAGTTCCCGCACCGCCTTGTTTCCCTTCTAGACCAGCATGCCCATCGGGTTTTCGATCATGCGCTTGAAGGCGACGAGGAGCTCGGCGCCGAGCGCGCCGTCGACGGCGCGGTGATCGGTCGACAGCGTCACCGACATGATGGTGGCGATCTTGATCTCACCGTTCTTGACCACCGCGCGCTCCTCGCCGGCGCCGACCGCCAGGATCGTCGCATGCGGCGGGTTGATGACGGCGGCAAAGTCCTTGATGCCGAACATGCCGAGATTGGACACCGCCGTGGTACCGCCCTGGTATTCTTCCGGCTTCAGCTTGCGGCTGCGCGCGCGGCTGGCAAGATCCTTCATCTCGTTGGAGATGACCGACAGCGTCTTTTCGTCGGCACGCCGGATGATCGGCGTGATCAGCCCGCCGGGGATCGACACGGCGACACCGACGTCGGCATGCTTGTGCTTGACCATGGCGCTCTCGGTCCATGACGCATTGGCATCCGGCACAGCCATCAGCGCCATTGCCATGGCTTTGATGACCATGTCGTTGACCGACAGCTTGTAGGCCGGCGCCTCGCCCTTGTCGGTCTTTTTAACCGGGGCGGCCGCATTGACCTGCGCGCGCAGCGCCAGAAGCGCATCAAGCTCGCAGTCGAGCGTCAGGTAGAAATGCGGGATGGTGGTCGTGGCCTCGACCAGCCGGCGCGCAATGGTCTTGCGCATGTTGTCATGCGGGACAAGCTCGTAGGAGCCGTCGGCAAACAGTTTCAGCACCTGGTCGTCCGACATTGGCTTGGCTGCGGCCGCCGGAGCCGGAGCGCCGGCAGGTGCCGCTTTCGCGGCCGGTGCCGCCTTGGCGCCGCCGCTGGAAATCGCTGCGTCGACATCGGCCTTGACCACGCGGCCATGCGGGCCGGAGCCGGTCACCGCGGAGACATCGACACCGGCTTCCCGGGCGATGCGACGGGCCAGTGGCGAGGCGAAGGTGCGGCCGTCCGACTGGCTGATCTCCCCCCTTGTGGGGGAGATGGCCGGCAGGCCAGAGGGGGGCGCCTGGCTCAATGCGGCTGGCGGGACAGCGCCCCCCTCTGTCGACTTCGTCGACATCTCCCCCACGGGTGGGGAGATGGGCGCCTTTTCCTGTTTTGCCTCGGCTTTTGCCGGCGCGGCAGCGCCGTCGCCGCTTTTCGCGGCAGCCGCCGCATCCTCGCCTTCGGCTGCAAGCACGGCGATCAGCGCGTTGACCTTGACGCCTTCGGTGCCGGCCGGAACCACCAGCCTGGCCACCGTGCCCTCATCGACGGCTTCAACTTCCATCGTCGCCTTGTCGGTTTCGATCTCGGCGATCACGTCGCCCGGCGAAACCTTGTCGCCCTCCTTGACCAGCCACTTGGCAAGATTGCCTTCCTCCATCGTGGGCGACAGGGCCGGCATGGTGATGTTGATCGGCATTTTTCCTCCTCAGTTCCGCCCAGTTAGCGAACGGTGCTGGATATCGAACTGCTCCGACATTCTGCCTCGATAGCCTTCTTCCAATGCCTGAAGCGTCTCGATTTCAGGGATGCCATCTTTTTCCAGTCTCATCCTGGCTATGTGCATGCCGACATCAGCGAGCACCATGCCCCAGTTGTGAGCGTTTGGTCCAAAGAGGTCTTGCATCGTGACGACCGCGTCCCGAACCAATCCAGACGCGGAGTATTTCATCGAATTCGCTGTTCTCGACGACCACCGCGGGAACTTCTAGTTCGCGCGACATCTCGTTAACCCCGGTACGTCACGGCTTTCACCGCCTCTATGACTTCCGCGACATTGGGCAGGGCCAGCTTTTCGAGGTTCGCCGCATAGGGCATCGGCACGTCCTTGCCGGCAATGGTGATGACCGGCGCGTCGAGAAAATCGAAGGCGCGCTGCGACACCTGGTTGGCGATATGGTCGCCGACCGAGCTCTGCGGGAAACCTTCCTCCACCACCACCAGCCGATTGGTCTTCTTGACCGAGGCGATAATGGTGTCGAAATCGAGAGGGCGGATGGTCCTGAGGTCGATGATCTCGGCATCGATACCCATGCCGCGCAATTCGGCCTCGGCCTTCACCGTGTAGCTCATGCCGATGCCGAAGGAGACGATGGTGACCTCCTTGCCCGACTTGTGGATGCGCGCCTTGCCGATCGGCAGCACGAAATCGTCGATCTTCGGCACATCGAAGGACTGGCCGTAGAGGATTTCGTTCTCGAGGAAGATGACCGGGTTCGGGTCGCGGATCGCGGCCTTCAGCAATCCCTTGGCGTCGGCGGCGGTGTAGGGCATCACCACTTTCAGGCCGGGAATGTGGCTGTACCAGGCGGCATAGCACTGCGAATGCTGGGCGGCGACGCGGGCGGCCGCGCCGTTTGGCCCGCGGAAGACGATGGGCGCGCCCATCTGGCCGCCGGACATGTAGAGCGTCTTGGCGGCGGAGTTGATGATATGATCGATCGCCTGCATGGCGAAGTTGAAGGTCATGAACTCGACGATCGGCCTCAGGCCGGCCATCGCCGCGCCAACACCGACGCCGGCAAAACCGTGCTCGGTGATCGGTGTGTCGACGACGCGACGCGCCCCGAATTCCTGCAGCAGCCCTTGCGTGATCTTGTAAGCGCCCTGGTACTCGGCGACCTCCTCGCCCATCACGAAGACGTCTCCGTCACGCCGCATTTCCTCGGCCATCGCGTCACGCAGCGCTTCGCGCACCGTGGTCGAGACCATCTCCGTGCCGGCCGGGATGTCGGGATCGGCGGCGATTTCGGTTCTCGGCGCCGCGGCGACAGGTGCTGCGCCCTCGCTTTTGGCCGCAGCAGGCGCTGGCGCTGCTGTTTCAGCCTTGGCAGGTTCCTCGCCGACGCCTTCGCCTGCCTTGTCGATGTCTTCACCATCAACGGCGAGCACGGCGATCAGCGTGTTGACCTTGACACCTTCGGTGCCGGCAGGAACCACGATCTTGGCTAGCGTGCCTTCGTCGACGGCCTCGACTTCCATCGTGGCCTTATCGGTTTCGATCTCGGCGATGACGTCACCAGCGACAACCTTATCGCCCTCTTTCTTCAACCATTTGGAAACATTGCCCTCTTCCATGGTCGGCGAGAGAGCGGGCATGAGAATTTCGATCGGCATGGCCTTGCCCTCTCGTTACAGTACGATATCGGTCCAGAGCTCGGACGGATCCGGCTCTGCGTCGTTCTGGGCAAATTCGGCGGCGTCGGCGACAATGTCGCGGACCTCCTTGTCGACGGCCTTGAGCTCGTCCTCATCAGCCCACTTCTTGTCGAGCAGCCGTGCCTTGACCTGCTCGATCGGGTCGCGCTCGGAGCGCATCTTCTGCACTTCTTCCTTGGAGCGGTATTTTGCCGGATCGGACATCGAGTGGCCGCGGTAGCGGTAGGTCTGCATTTCGAGAATCAGCGGCCCCTTGCCGTCACGGCACCATTCGGTGGCGAGATCGCCGGCTGCCTTGACCGCGCGGACGTCCATGCCATCGACCTGGATGCCGGGGATCTTGAAGGAGGCGCCGCGGTGCGAAAAATCCGTCTCGGCCGACGAACGCGTTACCGAGGTGCCCATGGCATAACGGTTGTTCTCGATGATGTAGATCACCGGCAGCTTCCACAGCGAGGCCATGTTGAAGCTCTCATAGACCTGGCCCTGATTGGCGGCGCCGTCGCCGAAATAGGTCAGTGTCACATTGTTGTTGCCACGATAGCGATTGGCGAAGGCGAGGCCGGTGCCGAGCGAAACCTGCGCGCCGACAATGCCGTGGCCGCCGTAAAAATGCTTCTCCTTGGAGAACATGTGCATGGAGCCGCCCTTGCCCCTGGACAAGCCGCCACGGCGCCCGGTCAATTCGGCCATGACGCCGCGCGGCGACAGTTCCACCGCCAGCATATGACCATGGTCGCGGTAGGCGGTGATCATCTGGTCGCCGTCGATCAGCGCCATCTTCATGCCGGTGACAACTGCTTCCTGGCCGATATAGAGGTGGCAGAAGCCGCCGATGAAGCCCATGCCGTAGAGCTGGCCGGCCTTTTCCTCGAAGCGGCGAATAAGCAGCATGCGCCGGTAGGCGTCAAGCTCCTCATCCTTGGTAAAGTCGACAGGCTTGGGGGCTGAAAGCCCTGCCGATTTGCCGTCGGATTTGGGTTTGGTTTTGGCAGGCGCTTTTCTGGCGGCGGTGGCCATGCATCACTCCCTGTTGGCGTCTCTTGCGGACACTGAGGGAGATCAGTTCTCCCCACCGATTTGGCAAAGGCTAACACGCGGGAAAGCGTTTCGCCATGCTGAAAAATGCATGGCTGACATGCATCTAAGCGATTAAAATCGTTGAAAATATCGGCGATTAACTTGAATTTGGTTATCTTGCCGTAGCCGGCAACATGATGGTGATTTCGTCGGCGTGGGACACATTGAGCGCCTTGCGCGCCTGCTCGTCGAGCATGTCCTTCTCCAGCGTCCCCTGATGCATGAGTTGAACACGCCGCTGCAGATCGAGCCGGCCCGCCTTGACGGCATCGAGCTTACCTTGCAGGTCGACGGCTTCGGCTTCCAACCGGTATTTGGAATAGATGCCGAATTCGCCGTGGTAGGCGTGAAAGCCGAAATAGGCGAGGAACGCCACGCAGAGCGAGGGGATGATCAGCCGACCGGTATTTCTCTGCTTGTGCTGACGTGTCCACATGATCCAAATCCCTTAGAGCGCCGCGCGCCCGCTTGGACGCGCAAAGGGCCTCTAACCACTCTGCGACCTCGCCCTTTCTCGCCCGATTGTGCTTAATGGACGGTTACGGCCGACCGGATCTGGCGGTGTTGAAACAAAAAAGGCGAGAATGCCCCGCCCCTTCGTCTTCCGATTTTCTGCGGCTCAGCCCTTCACGATCGACTTGCCGGCGTAGCGCGCCTGCTTGCCGAGCTCTTCCTCGATGCGGATGAGCTGGTTGTACTTGGCCATGCGATCCGAGCGCGACAACGACCCCGTCTTGATCTGCCCGCAATTGGTGGCGACGGCGAGATCGGCGATGGTCGAATCTTCGGTTTCGCCCGAGCGGTGCGACATGACCGCGGTGTAGCCGGCCTTGTGCGCGGTCTCGACGGCGTCGAGCGTTTCGGTCAGTGAGCCGATCTGGTTGACCTTGACCAGGATAGAATTGGCGACGCCCATGCGGATGCCGTCGCGCAGCCGCGCCGTATTGGTGACGAACAGATCATCGCCGACCAGCTGGGTCTTGCTGCCGATGAGGTCGGTCAGCGTTTTCCAGCCGTCCCAGTCGTCCTCGGCCAGCCCATCCTCGATGGTAATGATCGGATAGTCCGCGGCGAGCTTGGCCAGATACTTGGCCTGGGTCTTCGGATCGCGGGTCTTTTTCTCGCCTTCATAGACGTAGTTGCCGTCCTTGAAGAATTCTGTCGCGGCGCAGTCGAGGCCGAGCGCAACCTCTTCGCCCGGCTTGAAGCCGGCCTTCTCGATCGATTCCATGATGAAATCGAGCGCGGCGGGCGCGCTTTTCAAGTTAGGAGCGAAGCCGCCCTCGTCACCGACATTCGTGTTGTGGCCGGCATCCTTCAGCCGCTTCCTCAGCGTATGGAAGATTTCCGAGCCCCAGCGCACGCCGTCACGCAGTGTCGGCGCACCGATCGGCAGGATCATGAATTCCTGGAAGTCGATCGGGTTGTCGGCATGGGCGCCACCGTTGATGATGTTCATCATCGGCACCGGAAGCACATGCGCCTTGGTGCCGCCGACATAGCGGTAGAGCGGCAGGCCAGCCGCTTCCGCCGCAGCCTTGGCCACCGCCAGCGACACGCCAAGGATCGCATTGGCGCCGAGGCGGCTCTTGTTGGGCGTGCCGTCGAGCTCGATCATGGTCTGGTCGATGTGGATCTGGCTCTCGGCTTCCATGCCGCCGATAGCTTCGAACAGCTCGCCATTGACGGCCTCTACCGCCCGGAGAACGCCCTTGCCGAGGTAGCGGGCGCCGCCGTCGCGCAGTTCGACCGCCTCATGCGCGCCGGTCGAGGCGCCGGAAGGCACCGCAGCGCGGCCCATCGAGCCGTCTTCGAGCACGACGTCGACCTCGACGGTCGGGTTTCCGCGGCTGTCCAGGATTTCACGCCCGACAATGTCGATGATGGCAGTCATTGCGATGTCCCCGATTGATCTGACGAAGCGTCGCGCACCTCTTAGCCAAAGTGCTGCAAAACGCAATCATGGCGTCCGCAAATAGTGCCGCCACTTCCGCCACTTCGAATCACGAAGCACAAATTGCTGTCATCATAAGTCATGTCAGCCACAGGCCTTGGCGGCGTGCGGTTTTCTGGTTTATGCTAACAGCTGCGCGGGGCGAAACAGGAGGAGTTTCGCCATGTCTCAGTTGAGCGGTATTGTAAGTTTGTTCCTGATCGCGGCGGCGTTTTTGACGTCGTGTGACACTCAGCAGCCTCAACAGGGCGCGGTAGAGTTGTCCACCCTTGCAGCGGAGTAGATATTCTCCAGAAAAGGCCCCCGGTTCAACCGGGGGCCTTTTGATTCCGGCAGAGCAAGATCAATGCCAATAAGGCTCGACCTTGTAGTAACTGTATGAAGCATCACGCGCGGCCTCGCTGTCGGCGCCCGTCAATTCGTTGATCGAATAGGCGGGAGCTGCCTTCAGTTGCTCCTTGGTGAACGGCACGACATAGCCGCCCTTGTCCTCGTCATAGTCGAGGCTCGCCCACGGTATGGCGTGGTACTTCTCGCCGATGCCGAGAAATCCGCCAAAGCCGATCACGGCAAACATGATTCCATTCGACAATTTGTCGAGCATGACATCCTCGATGTCGCCGATGTGCGTGCCTTCCGTGTTGTAGACGGAAGTGCCGATGACCCGCGAGGCAGCGATGGCTTCAGTGTGTCCTGTCTGGGTTGTCATGATGTGCTCCTTTTGTCGTTCACTTCAGGTTCGACAATGAGGAGAGGGCTGCGAAGGTTCCAGACTTTTATGAACGCGGGCATACGTGCAGGGCTGATCACTCGGCGAGGATGAAGGTGACCTTCATGTTGACGCGGTAGGCGGAGATCTTGCCGTCCTCGACGACGACCTTCTGGTCCTGGATCCAAGCGCCTTCGACGTTCTTCAATGTCTTTGCGGCGCGGGCAATCCCCTGTTCGATGGCGTCCTGAAAGCTCTTATTCGACGATGATGTGATTTCGGTGACGCGGGCGACGGACATGGCTTCCTCCTCCAAGGCACTCGGTTGCCTGGGCAGCGTACAACCGGCGCCTGTCGATCACAAGTTTCCGGTCGGACTTAGGGCTGGGCCGCTGAACTTGCTCAGCCCTTGGCGACGCGATCGAATGCCATCAGCCTTTCAAGCAGCGTCCGAAGGTCGTTCAGCGGCACCATGTTGGGACCGTCGGAGGGGGCGTTGTCGGGATCCTGATGCGTCTCGATGAAGACGCCGGCGACACCGACCGCAACCGCAGCGCGCGCCAGCGTCTCGACGAAGCGCCGATCGCCACCTGACGAGCCGCCTTGCCCGCCCGGCTGCTGCACCGAATGCGTGGCGTCGAAAATCACCGGCGCGCCGATCTCGGCCATGATCGGCAGGGCGCGCATATCGGACACCAGCGTGTTGTAGCCGAAGGACGCGCCGCGCTCGGTGACCAGCACATTGGCGTTGCCGGAACCGGTGATCTTGGCGACGACGTTCTTCATGTCCCACGGTGCGAGGAACTGGCCTTTCTTGACATTGACGACCTTGCCGGTTCTTGCCGCCGCGATCAGCAGATCGGTCTGGCGGCTGAGGAAAGCCGGAATCTGCAGGATATCGACATGCGGCGCCACGAGCGCGCACTGTTCCTCGGTGTGGATATCGGTCAGGATCGGCAGCGAAAACGCCTTGCGCAAATCGTCGAAGACGGGCAGCGCCGCATCGAGCCCGGCACCGCGCGTGCCGCCAAGCGAGGTGCGGTTGGCCTTGTCGTAACTGGTCTTGTAGACGAGGCCCAGCCCGAGCTTCTCGGTCAGTTCCTTCAGCGCGCCAGCCATGTCGAAGGCGTGCTGGCGCGATTCAAGCTGGCACGGGCCGGCAATCAGCGACAGCGGCGCGGTGTTGCCGAAGACGACATTGCCGACGGTTACGGACGAATTGGGCTTGCTCATGCTTTCTCCTGGAAAACGAAGGCCGCACCCTGCCCGGATGCCGGCCGCACGACAATATCATCGCCGCGTATGTCGTGTTCGACGGAACTTGCTGCAAGCAGCTTGGCGACCGTGTTGGCGAAACGAACTGAAAAGACGATTCCCGCGAAGCGGAGTTCCGATGGCGCGCCGGCAGGTATGCCGAAGCGCGTTTCGAAAGCGACGGGGTCAAGCAGGGTCAAGGTCGCGTTCGGCAGGTCAAACGCAGTGCTGCTCCCCTGCCCGGTCGCCGGACTGCGCGTCGCGATCGAAATCAATCGGCGCTGTTCGGAAGGCTCGGAGCTGACCGCCACGACTTCGACAATGCCGGTTGCGCCATTGGCGTGAACCTGCAACGCGCTGCGGTCCACTTTCGGCGCATTGATCCGCTCGCAGGCAAACAGGAATGCGTCCGTCGCCCCGGCGCCGGAGGCGAAGGCCAGTTTGAACGATGCCGTGTCGCTGTTTCCCGCCGCGTCGGTGAAGGCGCGCGAAAAGCTCAGCATGTCTCCAGCCGACAGGCCGGCTTCGACATAGCGTGCGCGGTCGGCATCGGCATTTTGGGTGCCCAGGACAAGGGCGGAAAATCCCTCATTGCCGCAGCTGTCGCGATAGGCACGATCGCGCGCGACGAAGACGTTGCCGTCAGCGACCGCTTTCGCCGCCGCTTGCGCATTGCCCATGGCCAGCGGCTCGAGATAGGTGCCGTCCTCAAGGAAGACGCAGCAGTTTTCCGTGCCGAAAGGATGGATGCCGGTCGGCGCCACGACAAAGCCAAGCGAATCCAGCCGCGCCCGCGCCACGCCGAGGTTGGCGGTCGGCAGCACAAGATGGTCAAGCGGACAAGCGCCGGGCGGATAAGGGCCGGGCGAATGGGGGCGTGCTGGCATCGTCTCGATCATGCCGGCGCGGTGTGCATCATTCCGGAAGTTGGTTCAAGAGCCCTCGCCTGACGCGCAGGGATTTCATGGCGGCAGCGGTCGTCGCGATGGCTGTTCTTGCCCTCCAACCGAAGCAACCGCTGCTGACGGAGTCGCTCCTGCTTCGGTCAGTTCCTCTTCAAGTCGCAGCCACAATATCCGCCGAATAGCGCAATTCGCGCAGTGGTTTGACCTGGCTGGTCGTCTCGGCATAGAGCGGATGCGCCTTGTAGGCGGCCAGAGCGGCGTCATCCTCGAACTCGGCATAAACGACCACGTCGATCTCGTCCGAAAGCGGGTCGACCTTGCTGTTGAGCGTCACCTCGAACCGACGGGAATGGGGGATGTTGCCCAGCGCCAGCAAGCCCGTCCTTACGGACTCGACATCCTCTTTGTGCCTCGCGCTGAAGAAAACGATATGCCGGATCAACCCCAGCCTCCTCGATCGATGTGCAGCCATGTTTTGTGTGGGCGACACGATCGCGTCAACCGGCAACGATGTCGCGGCAACGACGCGTTGGGCGGGGGAGGAAACTACATCATGCTGGTGATGTAGCGCACGATGCGCGTTATCTCCCTGACCGTGGTGTCGAGATAGCTGCCCTGATTGTAGAGCCCGTCCCAGATCAGGAAGAACGTGACGGCGCAGATGACGATGACATAACGCATGGCTAAAACTACTGCATCTGGGTGGCTGCAACCATAGTGATTCCGGCGTTGATCAGCGCCCTCCCCCAAAATCTATCCATTGATCCGTGTTCGCTTGCCTTGGCTCTTGAAGTTCCCTTTGATGGCATGAAAGATTGCTGCGGCGCCGGCGCCGCAGAAGTCCCGGGGGCGTGACATGGCTCACAAGGAAGACACCAGCGTTGCGTCGGGCGACGCAGTCAAATTGGACGAATTCAATTTCGCCGAGACCGTCAAAGGCCTGCCGGCCAAGGCGCGCATGGTGCTGTCGGCGGCGATGAACCTGCCGCGTGGCTCGCTCAAGGTGAGGATGCCGGACGGCCGCGCCGTCCTCGTCGGCGGCAAGGGCCCGGGTCCGGACGCCGAACTGGTGCTCAAGAACTGGCGCTTGCCCGGCCGTGCCTTCACCGGCGGCACCATCGGCATCGCCGAATCCTACATGGACGGCGATTGGGACAGTCCCGATGTGACCAGTTTCCTGGAACTGTTCGTAGTCAATTCAGAAATCGGAGAGCGCATCGCCGGCGGCGCCAGCTGGCTGATCAACGCCGTCCAGCGTGTCCGCCACTGGTTCAACCAAAACACCCGCACCGGCTCGAAGCGCAACATTTCGGCCCATTACGATCTCGGCAACGCCTTTTACAAGGAATGGCTGGATCCGAGCATGACCTATTCGTCGGCGCTCTATGCGGCTGGCGCCAACGATCTGGAAAGCGCGCAAGCCGCCAAATATCGCGCGCTGGCCAAGGACACGGGCATCGGCGCGAACGACCACGTGCTTGAAATCGGTTGCGGCTGGGGCGGCTTTGCCGATTTCGCGGCGCGCGAGATCGGCTGCCGCGTCACCGGGCTGACGATCAGCCGCGAGCAGCATGATTTCGCCAGAGCACGCGTCCAGAAGGCTGGATTTGCCGACAAGGTCGACATCAAGCTGCAGGACTACCGCGACGAAACCGGTTCCTACGACCGCATCGCTTCGATCGAGATGTTCGAGGCGGTCGGCGAAAAGTACTGGCCTGTGTTCTTCGGCAAGATGAAGGATTGCCTGCGGCCTGGCGGCACCGCCGGCCTGCAGATCATCACCATCAACGAGAAAGCCTACGATACCTATCGCGCCCGGCCGGATTTCATCCAGCGTTATGTCTTCCCGGGCGGCATGCTGCCGACGCCGTCGATCCTGAAAACGCTCGGCAAAGACCATGGCCTTGCTCATCTGCGCGAGCGCATTTTCCCGGACGACTATGCCCGCACGCTCGCCGAATGGCGCCACCGTTTTTGTGGGTCATGGGAAAAGATCGTCCCGCTCGGTTTCGACGACCGCTTCAAGAAGCTCTGGGAGTTTTACCTGCATTATTGCGAAGCCGGCTTCCGCGCCAGCTACATCGATGTCCGCCAGGTGGTTTACAGGGCTTAGGGCAACCTCCGACGGGTTGATCGTGCCCTGGCTGATGCCGGCGCGGCAGTTGTTGGTGGCGACGACCAATTTCCGCATGGGATCAATTGGTTCTCCGTCGAACATCAAGTCGATGATGCGGTTCGAGCCGGCTCCTGTTCAACGACGTGCCAGCCTTCAACAGCGTACCAAGTCCTGCCCGAAGCAGAGCTTCGCGCCTGGATCCGGTCGAGTCCATAAGGAACAGATGACGTGCGGATGAATGTGCGCGGGCGGAGACGTCAGTTCCTGTCGTCGTCGCCTTGGGTGATCAGCCGTGCGCTGCGCTGCCCTGTCAGGTAGATCCATAGCCAGCTCAGCGAAACCGCAAGCCGGTTACGGAAGCCGATCAGGAAATAGATGTGCGCCAGGCCCCAAAGCCACCAGGCCAGCCGGCCGGTGAGCTTGATCCAGCCGAAATCGATCGCGGCGGCGCGCTTGCCGATCGTCGCCAGATCGCCGTCATGCCTGTAGCGGAAAGGCGGCGGGTTCATGTCGCTGGCAAGCCGGGCCTTGATCGTCGCGGCGACATGCCGGCCCTGCTGCTTGGCGGCGGGTGCTACGCCGGGCACCATGCGGCCATCCGGCCGCAGGACGTGTGCAGCGTCACCGACGACGAAAATCTCCGGGCTGCCCGGCACGGTCAGATCGGGCTCGACCAGCACCCTGCCCGCGCGGTCCGCTGCCGCCCCCAGCCATTCGGCGGCCGGCGAAGCGGCGACGCCTGCTGCCCACAGGATAGTCCTGGCCGGCAGATGCGTTTCACCGAAGACGACACCCTCCGCGTCGCAGCGTGTCACGGGCCGACCGAGTTCGACCGTCACGCCAAGCCGCTCGAGCGCCTTGCTGGCATAGTCGGAGAGTTCCGGCGCGAAATTGGGAAGGATACGGTCACCGGCCTCGATCAGCACCACGCGCGTCTGCCGCGTATCGATGTTGCGGGACTCGCCGCGCAGCATCTCGTGCGCCAGTTCGACAATGGTGCCGGCCAGTTCCACGCCTGTCGGTCCGCCACCGACGATCGCCAGTGTCAGCAGCGCCTGGCGCTTGGCGGGATCAGTCTCCCGCTCGGCCCATTCGAAGGCGAGCAGAATGCGCCGTCGAATGGTGGTGGCGTCCTCCAGCGTCTTCAGCCCCGGCGCGAAATTCTCCCATTCGTCATGGCCGAAATAGGCGTGGCGGGCGCCGGTGGCCAGCAGCAGCGTGTCGTATCCAACCGCGCCGCCATCATCGAGCAGCACATTTTTGCCGGCGCGGTCGACGCCGCTGACGGTGGCCAGCAGTGTCGTCACGTCCTTGCGCTTGCGCAGGAGATGGCGGATCGGCCAGGCGACTTCCGAGGTCGCCAGCGCCGTGGTCGCCACCTGATAGAGCAGCGGCTGGAAAAGATGATGGTTGCGCTTGTCGATCATGGTGATGCGCGCCGGCGCACCGTCAAGCGCGCGGGTGAATTCGAGACCCCCAAAGCCCGCCCCGACGACGACGACATGATGTCTGGTTTCGTTCATCTCATTCACTCCGGGAGCAGGCTGGCCGGGAGCAGGCTGGCCGGGAGCAGGTTGGCCGGGAGCAGGTTGGCCGGGAGAGCAGGTGGGCCGTGAGGGCGGTTGGCCGCGAAAGCAGGCTGCAGAGCAATTTCGCCAATTCTGATGCAGCTACTTTTGTGCACGCAACAACATCCGACTTTGCCGACTGCCCGCCCTAAGATGTCGCTGTTGTACATGCCCCCATCCTGCCGCCGAGTATAATTTCATCGAAGCAGATGACAGGAGTGAAAGTTGGCTAGCGATCATGACGACGGTCCGGGGCAATATTCCTCGCCGCCTTGCTTCATGCACGAGCTCGACCCGGAATTCCGGCCGCCCCTGGCCGATTGGAACGACGTGAAACGATGGCGCAAGGCCGAACGCGAGCGGCTGATTGCGGCGCGCCTCGCTGTCCCGGCTGACGTGCGGACGGCAATGTCGCAGCGCATCGGCGAAAGCCTCGACGCGGTGATCGCCGACATTGCCGGCCGCATGGTCAGCCTCTACTGGCCGTTCCGCGGCGAGCCGGATTTGCGGGCCTGGATGGCTTCCGTCAATGAGCGCGGCGGCCGTACCGCACTGCCCGTTGTCGTCGAAAAAGACCGCCCGCTTGTCTTTCGCGCCTATGCACCGGGCGACCGGCTTGAGAAGGGCGTCTGGAACATCCCGATCCCGGCTGGAGGCGATCCGGTGCTGCCCGACATCGTCATTTCCCCTGTCGTCGGCATCGATCCGAGACTGTATCGGCTGGGCTATGGCGGCGGCTTCTTCGACCGCACGCTGGCGGCGATGCCGTTCAAGCCGCTGGTCATCGGTGTCGGCTACGAACTGCAGCGCATCGCCACCATCTACCCGCAGCCGCATGATATCCCGATGGACCGGGTGGTAACGGAGGCTTTCAAAGCCTAAGCAAGTTCCGGCTTCATCCCGACCGCCGTCCGGTCGACGATCTCGCGCAAGGCGAACGACGAATTGATCTTCGTCACATGCGGCATCGCCGACAGCCATTCCTTGTGGATGCGCTCATAGTCGACGAGGTCCTTTGCCGCGATGCGCAGGATATAATCGTATTCGCCCGACATCAGGTGGCAGGACAACACATTCGGGCAGCGCTTTATCGCCGCCTCGAAATCCGACAGTGTCTTCTCGAATTGCCCCGACAGCGATATATGCACGATCGCCGTCATCTGGTGGCCAAGAGCGGCATTGGAAAGCCGGGCGTGGTAGCCGCGGATGGTTCCGGATTTCTCCAGATTGTCGAGCCGCCGCGAGCAGGCCGACTGCGACAGGCCGACCTTCTCGGCAAGCGCCGCGTTGGGTATCCGCCCATCCCGTTGCAACGTTTCGAGGATGGCGATATCAATCCTGTCGAGCGGCATTTTTCGGGATTCCTGCGACAATCCAGCTGTTTTGCGCAACAATTATCGAACCGTGCCGTCTTGCGCAAGCGCATTCGCAAACACCTTCGCGACGATTCGTGGTTCACTGTCTGTCAACAGCGAACATGCCCCAAAAGGCTGGATCAGGAGGAGAAGAAAATGCGCGTCGGCTGCCCCCGGGAAATCAAGAACCACGAATACCGCGTCGGCCTGACGCCGGGATCGGTCCGCGAATATGTCGCGCATGGCCACGAAGTGCTGGTCGAGACCGGCGCCGGCGCCGGCATCGGCGCCGACGACAACGCCTATCGCGCCGCCGGCGCCACCATCGCCAAGACGGCTGCCGACGTGTTTGCCAAGTCCGACATGATCGTCAAGGTCAAGGAGCCGCAGCCCAACGAATGGGTCCAGCTCCGTGACGGCCAGATCCTCTACACCTATCTCCATCTCGCTCCGGATCCGGAGCAGACCAAGGGCCTGCTGGCCTCGGGCGTGACGGCCATCGCCTACGAGACGGTCACCGACGACCGCGGCGGCCTGCCGCTGCTTGCGCCGATGTCGGAAGTCGCGGGCCGCCTGTCGATCCAGGCCGGCGCCACCGCGCTGCAGAAGGCAAATGGCGGCCGCGGCGTTCTGCTCGGCGGCGTGCCCGGCGTGCTGCCCGGCAAGGTCACCGTGCTCGGCGGCGGCGTCGTCGGGCTGCATGCCGCGCGGATGGCGGCCGGCCTTGGCGCCGACGTCACCATCATCGACCGCTCGATCCCGCGCCTGCGCCAGCTCGACGATATCTTCGGCGGCCGCGTCCACACCCGCTACTCGACGGTCGAGGCGCTGGAAGAGGAATGTTTTTCTGCCGACATCGTCGTCGGCGCCGTGCTGATCCCGGGTGCCGCCGCGCCAAAACTCGTTTCGCGCGAAATGCTGTCGGGAATGAGGAAAGGCTCGGTGCTGGTCGATGTCGCCATCGACCAGGGCGGTTGCTTCGAGACCTCGCACGCCACAACTCATGCCGACCCGACCTATGAGGTCGACGGCGTCGTTCACTATTGCGTCGCCAACATGCCGGGCGCGGTGCCGGTCACTTCGGCCCAGGCGTTGAACAACGCGACGCTGCATTACGGCCTGCAGCTTGCCGACAAGGGCCTGAAGGCGCTGGTCGACGATCATCATTTGCGCAACGGCCTCAATGTCCACAAGGGCAAGATCACCAACCGCGCGGTGGCCGAATCACTCGGCTATGAGTTGGTCGAGCCGAAGGCCGTTCTCGCCGCCTGAACCCGCCGCCGATTTCCCGTCCCGACAGAGCCGCCGGCGCCCCCCGGCGGCTTTTTCCACAAGCAAATTTCACGAATTGCGATAGGCTGACCGGTTTTACCCGTCATGCTTGCAATGTGTCTTTCCTGTGGCTTTTTTGTTACATCCGCCAGCATGGGCAGGTGCTAGACGGCTGACGGGTTTTTCAAAAGGCAGGGGCAATGATCAACAAACGATTCGCAAAATCTCTTCTTCTTGGCGCGGTTTCCGTACTGGCGCTCGGATCGGTTTCTCATGCCGCCGACGCGCTTGTGCCGGTGGTCGAGACGTCGGCCTTCAACTGGAGTGGCATTTATGTCGGCTTTGGCGTTGGCGCCGGCGCCAATGTCCACGAGCTCAGCAGCGATTTCCTTCCCGGCTTCTCGTTGAACGGCATTGGTGGTGAAGGCGTATACGGTGAACTGACCGTTGGGTACGACTATATGGTGTCGCCGCGCTTCCTGATCGGCGGACTCTTGGACGCCCATATCGGCAACATTGAAACCACGCTCGATGTAGCTGGACTAGAGGCTTCGGTCCGCGAGACCTACGGTTTCGACGCTGGTCTGCGGGCTGGTTACCTGTTCACGCCGAACACGTTGGGCTATGTGCTCGGCGGCTATTCCTGGCAGAAATACAAACTCGACACCAACGCTGGTATTGACCTGGATTGGGACCAGAGCGGCTACTTCGTCGGAGCCGGCGTTGAAACGGCCATCAACAGCAACTGGACCATCAAGACAGAATATCGCTATACCCGCTTCGGTACCAATGATGATCTGCTTTCCGATTTCGGTGCTCCGGATGGCACCCTCAATCTCGACACATCGCGGCATACATTCCAGGTCGGGGCCAACTATCGCTTTGGCGCCCAGAATGGCGGCGTCGCCTCTTTTGAAGCGCCTGCCTACAACTGGACCGGCTTCTACGTCGGCGGCGCCGCCGGCGCGGGTGCGTCGGTGCATCAGATCGAGGTTCCGCCGCTTGGCGGGCTCGAGTTCAACGGGCTCGGCGGCGAAGGTGTGTTCGGCGAATTGAACGTCGGCTATGACCATGATTTCGGCAGCTGGGTCGCAGGTGTCATGGTGGATGCCCGCTACTCCGGCATGACTTCCGAGTTGGAAGTTCCAGGCGGATCGATCAATCTGGATACCGATTACGGCTTCGATGTACTTGCCCGCGTCGGCATGAAAGTCAACGAATCGACACTTGCCTATGTGCTCGGCGGTTACAGCTGGCAGCATTTCGATCTGAAAGCGTCTTCGCCCGTCGGCGACATCCTCGATTGGGACTCCAGCGGCTTCTCGGTGGGTGGTGGCCTGGAAACGGCCATGTCCAGCAACGTGACCGTCGGCCTCGAGTACCGCTACTCGCAGTTCTCCGAGAAGGATTTTTCGTCGGATCTTGGCCTGCCGGACGACACTCTCACCTCCACGCCTTCGTTCCACACCGTTCGCATCGGTGCGAAGTACAAGTTCAACTAATTTTCGAGCCGTCCAGACAACAGTCAAAGCCCGTCGGTCATTCCGGCGGGCTTTTTCTTCGGGTGACGAAATGGGCGGGACAATGCAGGCAGCAAAAAAGCGGAGCCAAAGCCCCGCTTCCTCTGATATCGAGATCTCCCGCCGGTTCATCCGCGGTCGGCAAATCGATCGACAATCATTCCGTAACGCGACATTGCGACAGGCGTACGACAGCTGCGACCGATCCGGTCACGCGCGCTCGATCCGGCACTGATAGCAATTGTTGCGTGCCGAGCGGACATGCACATAGGCGATGTCGTCGCGCTCGAACAAACTCTCGGCCCGCGCCGCGATAGCGCCGGTTGGGATGACGCCGCCGCTGCCGTAGACGATGCGGTCGTCGCTGCCGTAGCCGCGCACGATGTAGTCGCTGCTTTCGAGAATTTCGGGAGGCGCCTCGGCTTCGGCAGCGCGCTCGCAGGGCGCGGCATGCAGGAAGATCGGACCGGTCTCGGCATAAGGCTGCAATTCCGGGAATGGCCGATAAGCCAGGACAAGGTAGGCTTCTCCAGCGGCAACGTTCTTCAGGCAGTGACGGCAAGGCACGCCGTCACCGTCGGATATTTTCCGCTCTGGTATCAGGCCATAGGCGTCCGGCCCGCCGCGCTGCAAGGCTCTGACAGCTTCCGTGGGCAAGGCCTTGAACTGGATGGTCATGGTGAAATCTCCGATGTCGTCGACCGGAAATTACGTCGCTGCGCCAGCGCCTCCCACCCGATTCCTGCCAATTCGGATCAGTCCATCAGCGCGTCGAGACCGCGCACCAGCCCTGTGATCTCCTGTACCCGCCGGATGGCGAGCAGCGTCCCGGCCACGTAAGGGGCAGCGGACGAGCCGGCGTCGTGGCGGATGGTCAGCCGCTCGTCGGGCAGGCCGAACAGCGCTTCGCAGGACAGGATGTAGGAAGGCAGGCGAAGCGCATGCACCTGCACCCCCTCGCCCGTGCCAACCGCCGCACCGCGCGTTCCCGGCACACCGGAGACCTCCGAGACCGGCCGCGCGGTCGAAGCCTTGCGGACATCTGCCAGCGCTTCGGCAAGCTCGCGCGCGGTGCCGGACGGCGCGTCGGGTTTCTTGGCGCTGGCATAGTCGATGACCTCGACATCCGGCACGTATTTCGCCGCCATCAGGGCAAACCGCTTCATCAGCGTGGCGGTGATCGAAAAATTGCCGGCGGCAATGACGCCGACACGATTGGCGCGGGCTGCAGCGTCGATCTCGCCAAAATCGGCCGCACCCAGCCCCGACGTGCCGATCACCACGTGCCGTCCCTTTTCGATGGCCAGCAGCGCATGCTCCTTCACGACATGCGGTTTGGTGTAGTCGACCAGCACGTCCGACGGCACCTCCATTGCCTCGGCCAGCGAGGCGGCAACGATGATGCCGTTTGCCGGCAGGCCGACCAGTAGGCCGGAATCCTGCCCAGCGCCGCTGCGTGACACGGCCGCGGCCAGCGCCATGTCGCCTTGCGCCCCGATCGCCGGAACCAGTGCCTTGCCGACCCAGCCGGTCGCACCGGCCATCACCACCCGAATCGTCATTGATCCTCCCATCGCCATTTCGAGCGCCACGCGTTCCCTTGAACGCGTGGCGAACGCTCCAACAGTTTGCCTGCAAGCTGAAGCATCGATGAAGCTTCAGCTTGCGGAGAAAATCATGGCCGCATGACGCTGGCCGCACGCTCGGCGAAGGTCATTGGATGCACCATCTCCTTCTTTTGCGCGACCGGTTCAAAGCCGAGCTTCTGGTAGAGCGGCAATGCCGCCGGATGGTCGAGCGTGCAGGTCTGCACCGTTACCCGCCTTGGGCCGTGCGACCAGGCGGCGTCGATCGCCGCACCGAGGAACCAGCGGCCGATGCCTTGCCCGGTCGCGTGCTCCATCATGCCGAAATAGGCAAGTTCCACTTCTCCCGGCAGATGCGGCTTCAGGTCGAAAAAGCCGGCCGGCGAGCCGTCGAGATACAGCACCCTGATGTCGCGGTCCTCGCGGTGGATCCCGGCAGAAAGCTCCTCGTCGCTCAGCCTCAGCACATTGACCCAGTGCCATTTGCGGCCCACCCGATCCATCAAATAGCGGTAGAAATGCAGCGGAATGTCCTTGGTTTTCAGCAATGCGATCTGGCGGTTGTACGGCAGCGGCGGCGAATAGGCCGGCGGCGCATGCATTTCGAGAAACGTCACCGTGACCTCGATGTCTTCAAGCGCGCCGTTTTCCATCACAGTCAGTCCTTGCCCGTCACGACGGGCGTATCGCCAAGCCCACCCCATTCGGTCCATGAACCGTCGTAGAGCCTGTTGTCGGTGTGGCCTAGCGTCTCGAGCGCCAACGTGATCGCCGCCGCCGTAACGCCTGAGCCGCAAGAGGTGACAACCGGCTTTGACAGGTCGATGCCGGCGTCCTCGATCACCTTGCGCAACCGGTCTTTCGACAGCAGCTCGCCGTCCTCGGCAAGCGCCGAAAACGGCACATTGCGCGCGCCGGGCATATGGCCCGAGCGGACGCCGGCGCGGGGTTCCGGCTCGGTACCGGCAAACCGGCCAGGCGAACGCGCGTCGGCGATCTGGCTTTCTCCGGTCTCGACGATCCGGCGCATGTCGGCCAGGCTGGCGACGCGAGCGGCATCGAAGTCGGCATGGAACACGCAAGGCGCGATCTTCGTCGGCTCCGCCGTCACCGGCCGTCCAACCGCTTTCCAGCAATCGAACCCGCCGTCCAATATGTAGACCTGGAACACCCCCATGACACGGAACATCCACCAGGCGCGCGGCGCCGAGAAGAAGCCCGGACCGTCATAGACAACGATGGTGTCGTCGGCCGAAATGCCCATGGCACCGACATATTGGGCGAAATGCTGCGGCGACGGCAGTGTGTGCGGCAGTCGGGAATCAGGATCCGAGATCGCATCCTGATCCAGGAAACGGGCGCCCGGAATGTGCGCTGCGTCATATTCGGCGCGCGCGTCGCGCTTCTGCGCCGGCAAATACCAGGACGCGTCGACGATGGTCAGGCCAGGCTCGCCAAGGCGCTTCTGCAACCAGTCCGCATCGACGATGAAAGGGCTGTCTTCGGCCATTGTTCTTCTCCTGCCCGCCTTCGACAATCTGTTTATCAGGCCGGCTGTTTATCAGGCCGGCGGCATTGGTCCAAAGCGTATTCGGAAGCGCCGGTTCTCGCGACCCTTCTTCTCGATCTTGCCGATATGGATCTCGCCGACTTCTCCAGTGCTCTTCACATGGGTGCCGCCGCAAGGCTGGCTGTCGATCGAGGCGTTCTCGCCAATGCAGACCAGGCGGATCTTGCCCGTGCCGACGGGCGGCCGAACATTTTTCGATTTCACCAGTCCCGGATTGGCCGCCAGTTCCTCGTCGGTGATCAGCCTGACAAAGACCGGGTGGTCGGCCCGCACCAATTCCATCAGCCGGGCCGTCACGTCTTCCCTGGTGAAGCCGGCATCCGGAATATCAAAATCGATACGGCTGTCGTCCTCGGAAACCGAGGCGCCGGTGATCGGGAACGGGCAGACGACGGTAAGCAAGTGGCAGGCTGTGTGCATGCGCATCAGCAGATGCCGCCTCTGCCAATCGAGGGCAAGCTTTACCGGCTCACCGACCTCAGGCACCGCCTGCTCAGGCGGCGGCACATGGATGATGTCATCCTTGGTCTCACCAGTGATGGTGGCGGCAACAGCGATCAGGCTGCCATCGGCGCGTTCGAGGGTGCCCGTATCGCCAGGCTGCCCGCCCGACGTGGCATAGAAGATCGTCCGGTCCAGAATGATGCCGCCACGGTCGTTGACGGCGACAACCACGGCATCAGCCGTCCTGAGATAGGCGTCGTCGCGAAACAGCGCATCCGTCCTGTAAGCCATCATGCAACCTTTTCGAACGGCACCGAGATTGTGCTCCGCTGTTCCATCCAGCCCGGCACCGGCAGCTGCTTTTGACGCAGGAACTCCGGGTTGAACAATTTCGACTGATAGCGCGTGCCGTAGTCGCAAAGCACAGTCACGATAGTGTGGCCGGGACCCATCTCGCGTGCCAGCCGGATCGCGCCGGCAATGTTGATGCCGGTCGAGCCGCCGACGCACAGGCCTTCCTCCTGGATCAGGTCGAAGACGATAGGCAGCGCGTCCTCGTCCGGAATCTGGAAGGAGAAATCCGGCGTGAACCCTTCCAGATTGGCGGTGACCCGCCCCTGCCCGATGCCTTCGGTGATCGAGCTGCCTTCGGATTTCAGCTCACCGCTGGTGTAAAAACTGTAGAGCGCCGCACCGAGCGGATCGGCGAGCGCGATCTTGACATCCTTGCTCCTGGCCTTGAGCCCGAAGGCGACCCCGGCCAGTGTTCCGCCGGAGCCGACCGCCGAGACGAAACCGTCGACCTTGCCGCCGGTCTGGGCCCAGATTTCTTCCGCCGTGGTGCGGGTATGGCCATCACGGTTGGCGACGTTGTCGAACTGATTGGCCCAGATCGCGCCGTTCGGCTCGGACCGGGCCATCTGCTCGGCCAGACGGCCCGACAGTTTCACATAATTGTTGGGGTTCTTGTAGGGAACGGCAGGCACCTCGATAAGCTCGGCGCCGAGCAATCTGATCGTGTCCTTCTTCTCCTGGCTTTGCGTCTCCGGGATGACAATTACGGTGCGGTAGCCAAGCGCCTTGGCAACCAGCGTCAATCCGATGCCGGTGTTGCCGGCCGTCCCCTCGACGATCACCCCGCCCGGCCTCAAAAGTCCGCGCTGCTCGGCGTCGCGGATGATGAACAGCGCGGCACGGTCCTTGACCGACTGGCCCGGATTCATGAATTCGGCCTTGCCCAGGATCTCGCAGCCGGTTTCTTCCGAGGCTTTGTTGAGGCGGATCAGAGGCGTATTGCCGATCGCTTCGATCACAGAACGGGGCATGGAGATTCCTTTATGCTTGCGGCCGAACCCTAGAAACCCGAAGCTTGGGTTTCAAGGCAAGAATTTGCCTGGTCCAGCGGCATTTCCGGGCTGCAATTTCCCAAAACAGACGTTGCGTTCCGCCAATCATTGAAGCTCACCATTGAAAAGCGCTCTTTTCATCCGATTTCTTCACCGCTAGAGCACAGGCTAAGAAAAAGTCGCAAGGCATAGCATGACACTTTATCGGGCTGACCCGAAGCACGGCGTCGCCTGGATTACCGGCGGCAGCAGCGGCATCGGCCGTTCACTGGCCAAGGACCTTGCGGCGCAAGGCTATGTCGTCGCGGTGACGGCGCTCGACGACGATCCGATCGATACGCTTGTTGTCGAGACGGCGCAGATGCCGGGCCACGTCACGGCCTATCCTTGCGACGTCACCGACGAAAAACGCATGGCAAGGACGGTCGCGGCGATCGAGAAGGATCTCGGCCCGATCGTCTTGGCCGTGTTCAATGCCGGGAGCTATATTGCGACCGCCGGCGAAGACCTCACTGTCCGTGGATTTCGCCAGTCCTTCGATGTCAATTATTTCGGCATCATCAACGGCCTCGTGCCGGTCATCGAGCGCATGCGCGTCCGCGCGCGCGGCCATATCGTCCTGGTCGGTTCGGTCACCGCCTATTTCGGCTGGCCGACCACGGCCGCCTATGGCGGCACCAAGGCGGCGATCAATATCCTCGCCGAGTCGCTGAAGTACGATTTCGACAAGATGAACGTCCGCATCCAGGTGATAAACCCGGGCTTCGTCGACACCCCGCTGACCGAGAAGAATCTGCTGCCGATGCCCGGGCTGATGCCCGTCAATCGCGCCTCGCGCCGCATGGCGCGCGGCATCAAGTCCGGCGGCTTCGAAGTCACCTTCCCGTGGCGCTTGTGCTGGGGCCTGAAGCTGCTCAGAATCCTGCCGAGACCGTTCTGCCGATGGGTCATCAGCACCGCGACCCGCTGGAAGGCGCGTCCGCTTAATTTCGACCGAAAGCCGCCGAGTGATTAGAGCGGCCATCAAGTTGGCGATCCCGCCGCCGGCGGGACGTCGTTGCCTGTTTGCCATCGTGGCCATAGGTTGAGATTTATTGCATGGAGTCTGCGATGGGGCGACGGATCGTGCTTGCGGTATTGGGTCTCGCCGTCATTCTCGTCCTTGCCTACGTCTTTGGCCCGCGCGTCCCAGCCGACACCACGATCCGCTTCGATCCTTCCGTGATCGGCGATGACCCGCAAGCCTATCTGGCACGCAAGGAGGCGGCCGTACCTGATATCCACGACGGGCTGGAAAAGGAAATCATCTGGGCCAATCCGATGGTTCACGCCAGGACGCCGCTGTCGATCGTCTATATCCACGGCTTTTCGGCGTCGAAGGGCGAGGTTCGTCCGCTTCCCGACGAGGTGGCCGACCAGCTCGACGCCAATCTTTACTACACCCGTCTCACCGGCCACGGACAGGGCGGTGCCGCAATGGTGGACGGCAGCGTCAACGCCTGGATCAACGATTATGAGGAAGCGCTCGCCATCGGCCGAGCGATCGGCGACAAGGTGATCGTCATCGCCACCTCGACCGGCGGCTCGCTGGCAGCCTGGGCCGCGACGCAGCCGGGCGCATCGGACGGGGTGGCGGCAATAGCGTTCATCTCGCCGAATTTCGGCGTCAAGGCTTCCGGCGCCGAACTTCTGACCATGCCGTGGGGCCGAAAGATCGCCGAGCTGGTCGCCGGTAAGCAGCGCAGCTTCGTGCCACGCAATGCGCTGCACGAGAAATTCTGGACCTACCGCTATCCGATCACGGCGACCCTGCCGATGGTGGCGGTGACCGAGCTGGCCTATGGCGCGCCGGTGGAGAAGGCGGCCATCCCTGCCCTCTTCATCTTTTCCGATTCGGACAGGATCGTGCGGCCGGACCGCACCCGTGACATCGCCGGGCGCTGGGGCGCGGCGCACGAACTGGTGCCGGTCGACGATACCGGCGATCGCGACAATCATGTCATTGCCGGAGACGCGCTGTCGCCAGCAACCACAGCTTTCCTCGCGCAGCGCATTGTCGTGTGGGTACAGGCGGTGGTGAAGTAGATCTCAGGCGAAAGGCGACCGAAGCATCGCTCCGATCGCCTTTTCAATTGTGAGCAGCCGAGCCGGCCCGACAGGCGCGGGCCGGATGCACTATCTGATTACGCAGCCCGCGCTGCTGGCCGCTTGCCGCCGAAACGACGCTTGTTGTTGCCCTTGAAGGGCTTGGCGCCTTCCGGCTTGCGCTCGCCGGCAAAGGCCGGCTTGTCGCCGAAGCGTTTGCTGCCGTTGTTGTGGCCGCCCGGCCGCCTGCCGTCGCGACGACCATTGCGGTCGTTGGCCGGCTCGAAGCTGCGCTCGTTCTTTTCGGCAGGATTGCGCTGCGGGTCGGGACTGCCGAGATGGTCGGCAACGATCGGCAGCTTGGTGCGGATGATCCGCTCGACCTGGCGCAGCTTGCTGTTCTCGGACGGGTCGCAAAGCGTGATGGCGATGCCGTCCATGCCGTTACGGCCGGTGCGGCCGATGCGGTGGACATAGCTCTCCGCCTCGTCCGGCAGGTCGAAATTCACCACATGGCTGATGCCGGGCACGTCGATGCCGCGCGCCGCGATATCGGTCGCCACAAGAATGCGCACCGAACCCTCGCGGAAATCGTTCAGCGCCTTCTGGCGGGCGTTCTGCGACTTGTTGCCGTGGATGACGGCGGCCTTGAAGCCATCGCGATCGAGATCCTTGGTCACCCTGTCGGCGCCATGCTTGGTGCGCGAAAAGATGATGACGGACTTCATCGCCTCGTCGGCGAGCATCGTCGCCAGCACCTGGCGCTTTTGTTTGGTGCGGGCAAAGACAACGCCCTGTACGATCTCGGCCGCCGCAGTGCTGTGCGGCGCCACTTCGACGCGGATCGGGTTCTTCAGCAGGCCCTTGGCCAATTCGGCGATTTCGGCCGGCATGGTCGCCGAGAACAGCACCGTCTGACGGTCCGGCGCGGTCGCCCTGGCGATGCGCTTGACATCGTTGATGAAGCCCATGTCGAGCATGCGGTCGCCCTCGTCGAGCACCAGCCACTTGGTGTCGGCAAGCACGAGGTCGCCCTCACGCACCAGATCGGTCAGCCGGCCGGGGGTGGCGATCAAAATGTCGACGCCGGGAGCAATCTTCTTCACCTGGCTGAAGCGCGAGACGCCGCCAAGCACGAGTGCTGTCGAGACATGGGCGCCCTTGGCGAGCAGCTTGATCATCTCTTCGATCTGCACGGCAAGCTCACGCGTCGGCGCCAAAATCAGCGCACGAGCGGTCTTCGGCCGGCGCTTGGTGCCGAGCGCGATGATCTTCGAAAGGATCGGCAGCGCGAACGCAGCGGTCTTGCCCGAACCGGTCTGGGCGATGCCGAAAATGTCACGGCCTTCCAGCTGCGGCGGGATCGCCTGGGCCTGGATCGGCTTCGGATCGGTGAAGCCTGCGCCATGGGTGGCCTTGAGCAGCGCGCCCGTAATTCCAAGTGCTGCGAAACCCGAAAGTTCCCCAGTGTCTTTACCGGGCAGAGTGTTTTCGTTGTTCAAAATATTCTTCTTTCACGCGGCTCCTGGCCGCAAACATCAATGGCGGCAGGGCGCAACCTGCCGTCGAAAAACTGTCATGAAACGACAAGGCGGGCGGACGTTATCGTCCGCACGGCTGCGCTGTCGTGCCCGCAGGCATCATGCCACGGGGCTTTTTCGCCGCCTTGCCGATATGTCGGAAAGAGGGAAAACAGACGCAACCAGTCTCATTCGTCGAGAAGGCCGGATAGGTCCCGGCCCAAGCGCCTATGCCGCCGCATATGGCCCAGTTCGCCGCGAAATGCAAGGGCCGTCATGTTGCAGCGCAGCGAAAACAGTCAAGACGGCAGCCGTGAAGGTCTGCTCAAACTTCTCCCGGCCATTCCCTCGCCCCATGCTGGACGAACAGAACTTCTATTTGAGTGTCTTTCACCCGATACGCGACGACGTAGGGTGTGCCGGAAATCACCAGTTCACGAGTGCCGCTGATCTCGCCGACACGTCCGATAAACGGATTGGCGGACAACAGCCAAGCAGTCTTTGAATGAATGTCATTGACGAGGCGGGCGGCAGCACGCGGGTTATGCTGGCCGATGTAGTCGCCGATTGATGCAAGGCTCGATCAGATAGTGTCGGGTCCAGACAATTCGCACCGACCGCTATGCCTGACCATATTTGTTGAGAACCGCCGCGATCTCTTCTTCGTTTGCGAAGTCTCCACGGTCGGCGGCCTCGATCCCCGCCTGAACACCAGCTATCCACTTTTCCTGCCACGCCAGAGAACGGCCATGGGACAGCGCGTCCTCAATGATCTGATCGCGAGTCAGGGTTGAGCGCGAGGCCAACATGTCGATCCGGCGGTTCAAATCCTCGGATATTTCTATGCTGTTCTTCATAAGTTCAGTTTGCCATATCCGGCGAATGCCTGCCAAGAAGTTTCGCTGTTGAAGGCTGTTTGTTCCCTGTTCGATCCGCGCCAGAGCAGATCGTGTCCGCAAGGGGGAACTTGCTATTCCTCGTTCCGCGCCGTGGAGTCGAAGCGAGGGCGGTTGGTAAGCCGCACCTAACAGACGGCCAGCTATGCCCGCCAGCATATCGAGACCAGCGGCGAAAGCACGGCCAGCGTTGCGAAAACAAGGCAGGCCGAAAAGCGGCGCTTGCGCTCGCTTACCGCCATGATTACCACAAATCAGCTTCTCTTTGGGGACCGAGCGATGAAGGACGTGCTGAAGGAACTCGAGCGCCGCCGCGCCATGGCGCGCATGGGCGGCGGCAAGGCCCGAATCGACGCTCAGCACAAGAAAGGCAAACTCACCGCGCGCGAACGCATCGACGTCTTTCTCGACGAAGGCTCGTTCGAGGAGTTCGACATGTATGTCGAGCATCGCTCGACCGATTTCGGCATGGAGAAAACCAAGATCGCCGGCGACGGCGTCGTCACCGGCTGGGGCACCGTCAACGGCAGGCCGGTCTATGTCTTCGCCAAGGATTTTACCGTGTTCGGCGGCTCGCTGTCCGAGGCCCACGCCGAAAAGGTGGTCAAGGTGCAGGAGATGGCGTTGCGCAACCGCGCGCCGATCATCGGCCTCTACGACGCCGGCGGCGCCCGCATCCAGGAAGGCGTGGCAGCACTTGGCGGATACGCCGAGATATTCCAGCGCAATGTGCTCGCCTCCGGCGTCATCCCGCAGATTTCAGTGATCATGGGCCCGTGCGCCGGCGGCGACGTCTATTCGCCGGCGATGACCGACTTCATCTTCATGGTGCGCGGCACCTCCTACATGTTCGTCACCGGCCCGGACGTGGTGAAGACCGTCACCAACGAGACGGTAACCGCCGAGAGCCTCGGCGGCGCCTTCGTCCACACGACGAAGTCGTCGATCGCCGACGGCGCTTACGACAATGACGTCGAGGCGCTGCTGCAGATGCGCCGGCTGGTCGATCTGCTGCCTGCCTCCAACACGGCTGAAATCCCCGAGATCGAATGCTACCAGTCGGTCGCCGATGACGATCTGTCGCTCGACCGACTGATCCCCGACAACGCCAATAAACCCTACGACATCAAGGAGTTGATCCTTAAAGTTGCCGATGAGGGTGATTTCTTCGAAATCCAGCAGGATTTTGCAAAAAACATCGTCACCGGTTTCGGGCGCGTCGAAGGGCGCACGGTCGGCTTCGTCGCCAACCAGCCGATGGTGCTGGCCGGCGTGCTTGATTCGGACGCCAGCCGCAAGGCGGCGCGGTTCGTGCGCTTCTGCGACTGTTTTTCGATTCCGATCGTCACCTTCGTCGACGTTCCAGGCTTCCTGCCCGGCACTGCGCAGGAATATGGCGGGCTGATCAAGCACGGCGCCAAGCTCTTGTTCGCCTATGCCGAAGCGACCGTCCCGAAGATCACCGTGATCACCCGAAAAGCCTATGGCGGCGCTTATGACGTGATGGCGTCAAAGCATCTGCGCGGCGACATGAATTATGCCTGGCCGACGGCGCAGATCGCAGTGATGGGCGCCAGGGGCGCGGTCGAGATCATCTATCGCAAGGACATCGGCGATGCGGAGAAGATCGCAGCACATACAAAGGCTTACGAGGATCGCTTCCTGTCGCCCTTCGTCGCCGCCGAGCGCGGCTATGTCGACGAGGTGATCATGCCGCATTCGACCCGCCGCCGCATCGCGCGTGCGCTGCGCATGCTACGCAACAAGGATATGCAGAACCCCTGGAAGAAGCACGACAACATTCCGTTGTGAGGCGCTGATGTCGCGAAAGCGACCACAGCAAAGCTCACTCCGGTTCCGCCGCGCCGAACCCCGCGCCCATCGTCGCGCGGACGGCGCCCGACCACGGCGTGGCATGATTGTCGATGCGCATCTGGAAGATAAAATAGGTCGGCGAGCAGAAGCCGACACCTCTCACCTTGCCGATACCAGGCGTATCGGGCGGCAGCGATTGGCACATGTAATCCTCGCGGCAGAAATGGTCGGCCGAGCAAGCCGGCCGGTTGCCGCGATTGACCGCGCCGCCCAAGCACTGGTCGAAATTATTGGTCGCCACGCAGATGTCGAATTTTTTGCCGCCGACCAGCCCGCAGATCTCGTTCGGCATCGGCTTGCCCGGCTTGAAGCCGGCAAAGGCACGGTCCTTGTCACTGCATCCGCGATAGGCGATGCCGGCCGGCACGCCGATCTTCGGCGGCCGGCAGGTGTAGGCGGTGCGCGAAATGTCGGTGGCGAAGGCCGCGAACTGGCCTGTAATGCTGTAGCGGTCATTGAAAGGCTGCGTGCCGTTGCTGGCGATCGAGCCGGTCAGGCATGGATGGCCGGAGAACATCTTTTCGCTGTCCTTGGGCAGCAGGCATTGCGCCAGTTTCGTCCGCACCCCCGATGCGGTCGCCAGCGCCGTGCAGACGGTGCCGCCGCCGCATTGCCAGGTCGTGCCGAAGCGGGCCGCATCCTCCGGCATCAAACATGGCATCGCCATCTCGGCCGGTGCATAAGCGACCTCGCCGGCGTCTTTCCATGCGGCCGGCGGCGCGAAGGACAGCGGGCGGAGGCGGTTCGGCTCCTTGCTGTCGGCGGACGCACGCAGCCAGGCTTCGCGCCGCGGCATTTCGGCATGAAGATGCGGCGAGACGCCGACCTCGATGCGGTTCAGCGGCGACGTCGTCTTGTCGTCGAGGCCGATGAAATGGAAACCGGCGGTCGAACCAGCCTGATGACAACCCTGGCAGGCGCCATTGTCGAGCCGCTCGACTAGCGCTTCCGACGTGCGCAGCAGCTTCAGCGCGGAATAGTCCAGCCCGGAAAAATCCGCGGGCTGGAACAGCGGCGTGAACGGGTGATTGGCCTGCCTTGCGCTGCCGAAAGTCGACCACGAGACGACTTTCTTCGCCAGGAATTCATCCGGGATTTCGTAGACGCCGAGATCGACCGCCGCGACATTGGCGCTGATATAGTCGGCAAGTTTTGCTTTCAGCGCGGCGTCGTCGGCGAGCCGCGCCAGGTCGGGCGTGTTTTCCAGCGGCTTTTCGCTGACCGTCTCTCCATCGATACCAAAGATCCGCATGAGGTAGGCAGCCTGCCCGCCAAATTCGGTCTCCTGGCCGGAGGGAAAGCGCACCACCTGGGCGTTTAGCTCGAGCTGCTTGAAGCTCAGCCCGGCCTTTTCAAGCGGCCCGCCGATGAGCCAGCCGATATCGACGGTCTCATCGAGCTGCGGCGTCCAGCGTCCGGCAACGCCGACGCAGCCGCCATCCGCGTCCGGCGCGGCGCTATAGATGGCATTGAAATTGAATGGCAGGCGCGAGGCCAGAACCTTGCCGTTTTTCTTGAAGCTGTAGGCGAGGCGGTAGATGAAACGGACCTCGCCGCATCGCCCGTCGCCTCGTATCTCGGCGAAATCACGCCGATCGAGCCGGTTGACGACACCGACCAGCCGGAAGCGCGCGGCGTCGGTCTTCAGCCAGCGCATGTCAATGATGCGGCCGACATTGCCGTCGGTGACTTCGTAGAGCGGCCGCCCGCCAGCCTTCATCTCGGCGCGCAGCGCGGCGACATCGCCGGCAATCGTTTCGACGATCTGATGATAGGCCGGCGCCTTGTCATAGAGCGTCTTCAGGTCGCCCTTGCCTTCGACATCGAAAATGCCGTCGACATCGAAAATGCCGGCGAAATCAAAACCCCTGGCGTCGAGAGCGGCGAGCACGGCCGGATCGTCGACGATCATCACCGGACCTTCGGCGCGCGCCAGGCTGGCTAAGAAAAAATTGGCGAAAATCACAGCGATCAGGGCGAGCCGACGGTTCATTCAGCAGTCATCCCGTTGCGATTTTCGGCAAGCTCGTGCAGCACCGGCACCAGCGCCAGCGGCAAGTCTTCAGCGATCAGCCCAGGTCCGAAACGGCTGCCGGCCTCAGCGTGAATCCAGACCGCCGCGCAGGCGGCTTCGAAAGCCGGCATGCCTTGCGCAAGCAAGCCGGCAATGACCCCCGACAGCACGTCGCCCGAACCGGCGGTGGCCAGCCATGGGGCGCCGTTGCTGTTGATCGCCGCCCTGCCATCGGTCGCCGCGATCACCGTGTCCGCGCCTTTGTAGACGACGATGGCGCCGCGCTCGGCGGCAGAGCGCGCCTTGGCCAGTTTGGACAGGTTCTTGGCTCCGGCGATGTCCGCGAACAGCCTGGCGAATTCGCCTTCATGCGGCGTCAGCACCAGCGCTGGCGCGTTCAGACGACGGGCGGCTTCGAACAGAACTTTCGGGGTATCGCGAAACGAGCTGATACCATCGGCATCGAGCACCAGCCCGTCGACCCTGCCGTCTTGCCGCTCGCCGTTGGCCAGCACGCCGAGGGCAAAATCGCGTGTTTTTTCGCCGACGCCAAATCCGGGTCCGAGGACGAACGCCGATGGCCGGCGGTCGTCGATGAATTCCTGTACGTCCGCGATGCTGTCGGCCTTTTTCAGCATGATCGAAGTCAGATGCGCGGCATTCACCTGCACGGCGTTCGCCGGCGACAGCACGGTCACCGCCCCTGCCCCGCTTCTGGCCGCGGCAAGCGCCGACAGCCGTGCGGCACCCGTCGCCGATGGTCCGCCGGAAAAGACGCCGACATGGCCGCGCCTGTATTTATGCGCGTCGACGGCTGGGACCGGGAAATTTTCGAGCCAAAGCGGCGGGAGGTTCTCGAAGGTGAGCGGTTCAAGCTGCGCAACGATATCGTCGCTAATGCCGATGTCGGCAAGCACCAGCTCGCCGCACATCCCGCGCCCCGGCAACAGCAGATGGCCGGGCTTCTTTCGCGCAAACGTCACCGTGATTCGGGCGCGGAATGCCCGGCCGAGAATCTGGCCGCTCTCGCCGGACACGCCTGAGGGCAGATCGACCGCGACGACAGGCAGGTTCAGTTCTGTCGCAACCTCGACCGCCCTGGCGGCATCACCGGACAGCGGCTTCGACAGCCCCGCCCCATAAAGCGCATCGACCAGGATCGAACCTTTATCGGCAGCAAATTCCGACAGCGGCCGGGGCCTGACCCGGCATTCCGAAGCGGCGAGCGCCGCATCGCTGCCGGCTTTGGGCGAGCCGGATGCCCACAGCAAGACGTCGACGGCGCTGTCCCGAAGAATGCGGGCGACGACATAGCCATCGCCGCCATTGTTGCCGGGCCCGCACAGCACGTGGACACGCCTGGCAGCCGGAAAATGGGCGAGCACCACCGCAGCGACCGCGCCACCTGCATTGCGCATCAGGCCACTGCCGTCGCGTGGTCCGGCGGAAATCGTCAACTGGTCGGCTTCAGCCATTTCGGCCGGAGACAGAATTTCATTGCTCATGGATGCCGATCCGCATTGGCTCAAGCCGATCCTGTGGTCAAACCCGATCCCTGTGGTAAAACTCCGATCCCTGTGGTCAAACATTGTCCAGTTTTCGGTTCGAAGCAAACGGCGATGAGATGGCACGATCTATAGGCACATCGTTAGGGACAATGGCCTCGTCGAAGCACAATTGCCCGCGAAATGCTCTATCTGCCCAATTATTGTGCGGACGCTAGCACCGACAATGTGTAGGTTCCCAGTATCCATGACGCATCCAACGCAGCGAATGACGCGAATTTAGCCCTCAACGCGGCATGGCATCGAAATCGCGTGATACCGCTTCGAATCCCCTCAAATTGGCACAGTTCGTGCTTGAAAGAGGCGCAAGCGGGGCTCACAACCCGTCTTTTTTGACAGTGGAGGCCACTTTTTACATGAAAAAGATCGAAGCGATCATCAAGCCGTTCAAGCTAGACGAAGTGAAGGAAGCGCTTCAGGAGGCCGGGCTGCAAGGCATCACCGTTACCGAGGCCAAGGGTTTTGGCCGGCAGAAGGGCCATACCGAACTCTATCGCGGCGCCGAATATGTCGTGGATTTTCTGCCCAAGGTGAAGATCGAGGTCGTGCTCGGCGACGACGCGGTCGAAGGCGCCATCGAAGCCATTCGCAAGGCGGCCCAGACCGGCCGCATCGGCGACGGCAAGATCTTCGTCTCCAACATCGAGGAAGTCGTGCGCATCCGCACCGGCGAAACAGGGATGGACGCGGTCTGAGGTTTCTGATTTCAGATCATCTCCTCGAAACGTCATCAGACAGGGAAACATGACATGACGACAGCCAAAGACATCATGAAGCAGATCAAGGACAACGACGTGAAATTCGTTGACCTGCGCTTCACAGATCCGAAGGGCAAGCTGCAGCACGTGACGATGGATGTCGTTGAGGTCGAGGAAGACATGTTTGCCGACGGCGTCATGTTCGACGGATCCTCCATCGCCGGCTGGAAGGCGATCAACGAGTCCGACATGGTGCTGATGCCCGACACCGAGACGGTGCATATGGACCCGTTCTTCGCGCAGTCGACCATGGTCATCCTGTGCGATATCCTCGATCCGATCTCCGGAGAATCCTACAACCGCGACCCGCGCGGCACCGCCAAGAAGGCTGAAGCCTATATGAAGGCGGAAGGCATCGGCGATCAGATCTTCGTCGGCCCGGAAGCCGAGTTCTTCGTGTTCGACGACGTCAAGTACAAGGCCGATCCGTACAACACCGGCTTCAAGCTCGACTCCACCGAATTGCCGTCCAACGACGACACCGACTACGAGACCGGCAATCTCGGCCACCGCCCGCGCATCAAGGGCGGCTATTTTCCGGTGCCACCGATCGACTCGGCGCAGGACATGCGCTCCGAAATGCTGACCGTGCTCGCCGAAATGGGCGTGCGTGTCGAAAAGCACCACCACGAAGTCGCCGCTGCCCAGCACGAGCTCGGCATCAAGTTCGACACGCTGGTCCGCAACGCCGACAAGATGCTGATCTACAAGTATGTCGTGCATCAGGTCGCCAATGCCTACGGCAAGACGGCCACCTTCATGCCGAAGCCGGTCTTCGGCGACAACGGCTCGGGCATGCACGTCCACCAGTCGATCTGGAAGGGCGGCAAGCCGACCTTCGCCGGCAATGAATATGCCGGCCTCTCGGAGAGCTGCCTGTTCTACATCGGCGGCATCATCAAGCACGCCAAGGCCATCAACGCCTTCACCAACCCGCTGACCAACTCCTACAAGCGCCTGGTGCCGGGCTATGAAGCGCCGGTGCTGCTCGCCTATTCGGCCCGCAACCGCTCTGCCTCCTGCCGCATCCCGTTCGGCTCGTCGCCGAAGTCCAAGCGCGTCGAGGTCCGCTTCCCCGATCCGGGCGCCAACCCCTATCTCGCCTTTGCCGCCATGCTGATGGCCGGCCTCGACGGCATCAAGAACAAGATCCATCCGGGACAGCCGATGGACAAGGATCTCTACGACCTGCCGCCGAAGGAACTGAAGAAGATCCCGACCGTCTGCGGCTCGCTGCGCGAAGCGCTGCAGAGCCTCGACAAGGACCGTGGCTTCCTGAAGGCCGGCGGCGTCTTCGACGACGACCAGATCGACAGCTACATCGAGCTCAAGATGGCCGAAGTGATGCGCTTCGAAATGACCCCGCATCCGGTCGAATACGACATGTATTATTCGGTCTGATCGACCAAGGAATTAAAGAAAAACCCCGGCGGAGATGCCGGGGTTTTTGTTTGTGCTGTCATCTGCCGGCAAGGGCCGGCGTGACAAGAGGTGGTCACGGCGCAGACGGAAGGCGTCCACGCCATGACGAAAGCTCAAGCTGCGGCCTTCTTCTCGGCCGTGCTCACGCTGGCAATCGTCTTCAGGATCTGCGAGGCGATCTGGTAGGGGTCGCCCTGCGAGTTCGGGCGGCGATCCTCGAGATAGCCCTTGTAGCCATTGTTGATGAACGAATGCGGCACGCGGATCGAGGCGCCGCGATCGGCGATGCCATAGCTGAACCTGTTCCATGGCGCGGTCTCATGCTTGCCGGTCAAACGCTTGTCGTTGTCCGGCCCGTAGACGGCGATGTGATCCATCAGGTTCTTGTCGAAGGCGGCCATCAGCGCCTCGAAATAGTCCTTGCCGCCGACTTCGCGCATGTAAGCGGTCGAGAAGTTGGCGTGCATGCCGGAACCATTCCAGTCGGTGTCGCCGAGCGGCTTGCAGTGGTATTGGATATCGATGCCATATTTCTCGGTGAGGCGCTGCATCAGGTAGCGGGCCATCCACATCTGGTCGGCGGCCTTCTTGGAGCCCTTGCCGAAAATCTGGAATTCCCACTGGCCCTTGGCCACCTCGGCGTTGATGCCTTCATGGTTGATGCCGGCGGCAAGGCAGAGGTCGAGATGCTCCTCGACGATCTGTCTGGCGACGCTGCCGACGTTGCTGTAGCCGACGCCGGTGTAGTACGGGCCTTGCGGCGCGGGGTAGCCGCTCTCGGGGAAGCCGAGCGGGCGGCCGTCCTTGTAGAAGAAATACTCCTGCTCGAAGCCGAACCAGGCGCCCTCGTCGTCGAGGATGGTGGCGCGCTTGTTGGATGCATGCGGCGTCACGCCGTCCGGCATCATGACTTCACACATGACGAGCACGCCATTGCTGCGCGCGGGATCCGGATAGATGGCGACCGGCTTCAGCACGCAGTCGGACGAATGGCCTTCGGCCTGCATGGTCGAGGAACCGTCGAAGCCCCACAGCGGAAGCTGGTCGAGCGTCGGGAATTCGGCATATTCCTTGATCTGCGTCTTTCCACGAAGGTTGGGAACCGGGGTGTATCCATCGAGCCAAATGTACTCGAGCTTGTATTTCGTCATTCTAGCCTCTCGTTGCTTTGATCACCGAACCTTGGACGGCGCCGGCATGCCAGCCACCCTGCAGCCGACCTGCCGGATTATTAAAAAGCAATTCGTGTGCCATTCTCGCCGGCAAAGCATGCGGCAAAAGTGGCGCCGCATTCCGACAAATTCGTTGCGTCGTCACCGCAATGCGCCCGGATCAATCACAAGCACATTTCGCACAAATAATAGGCAGATACTGATCTCTTTATAATCATGTTGCCTAACTGGATTGCAGAACCTATCTTCGCGAAAGATTGAATCGGCAAGGCTCTGCAGAAGAAGGGAGACCGACAATGGAAATCACTCCTGCCCGTCAGTCGGCCAAAATTCTGATGTTCCCGCTGGCAGCGCGCGCTTCTGCCTCAAATTTAAGCGGAAAGGCCAAGTTCGCGGCAGAACTTGCTTCATTGCGCAACCGTACGGATTTCGGAAGCGGCTGGTATCACGAGGCAGCCATCGAGGAAGAAAAACAGGACCGGAACAGCTAAATCTTTTCTCCGCATCGCTTTTGACGAATTGCAAAGCCCGGCGCGATCACTCACGCCGGGCTTTTCATTTTTGATGTCAGAGCGGTTCATCGTTTCACGGAAACGCCGAACCGCTCTATCTCTTTGTTTATGAGCAATTCCGGACGGAAAACCGTTTCACACTTTTCCTGGAATTGCTCTAGGCGAGGATCAGGTCTTGGCGTGCAAGTCCGTTCCCAGCGTATCCCTGACGAAGATCATACCGATGACCAGCGACATCGCCGCGATCACCACCGGATACCAGAGGCCGTAATAGATATCGCCGCTGTAGGCGCTGAGCGCGAACACCGTCGCCGGCAGCAGGCCGCCGAACCAGCCATTGCCGATGTGATAGGGCAACGACATGCCGGTATAGCGGATGCGGGTCGGGAACATTTCTACCAGGATCGCGGCGATCGGTCCGTAGACCATGGTCACGTAAAGGACCAGGATGAACAGGATGCCGATGACCTTTGCCCAACTGACCTGTTCAGGGTCGGCAAACATCACAAAGGCGCCTGCTCCCGGGACGCTGTAGACGGTGACCTCAGGCGCTCCCGCCTTGGCCTCTTCGACCGTCAGTAGCTTGTCCTTGATCGCCTGGTCGGCCGCAACCGTCGTCTTGTCGCCGGCGCGGATTGCGGCGGCGTCGAGCTTCAGTTCCGGATTGGCCGCAACAAAAGCGTCAAGCTTCTGGTCGGCGACCTTGGCCGAAGCACGCTTCAGCGGATAGCCGCCGTCCCGCAACGCAATGTTGATTGCCTTCTTGAACGCGGCGTCGCTTGAAGTTGCCTTGTCTGCGGCTGCCACGGCATCATAGGACGCCACCGTTGCGGTGCCGATCTTGACACTGGCCGCAGTCCCCGGCGCCGCTGTCGTGACAATGTCATAGGGCACCGAGCTCTTGGCGAGGAAGTCCGTCGCAATATCGCACGACGTCAGAGGCTTGCGCGTTCCGGTCGGATTGAACTGGAACTTGCAGTCGCCAGGCGCAGCGGTAATCGTCGCACGGGTGTTTTGCTGTGCGGTGGCGAGCGCCGGGTTGGCTGCCCAGGTCAGCGCCTTGAACAGCGGGAAGGTGGTGACGATCGCCAGCGCCAGGCCCGCCATGATGATCGGCTTGCGGCCGATCTTGTCGGAGAGCCAGCCGAACACGACGAAGAAGATCGTGCCGAGCGCCAGCGCGATGGCGATCATGATGTTGACCGACTGGCCGTCGACCTTGAGCACGTTCTGCAGGAAGAACAGCGCGTAGAATTGGCCGTTGTACCAGACCACGGCCTGGCCGGCGGTAAGGCCGAAAAGTGCCAAAATGGCGATCTTGGCATTCTTCCACTGTCCGAAGGCTTCCGTGAGCGGCGCCTTGGAGCCCTTGCCCTCGTCCTTCATGCGCTGGAAGGTCGGCGATTCGGCAAGCGACAGGCGAATCCAGACGGATATGCCGAGCAGAATGGCTGAGAGCAGGAATGGAACACGCCAGCCCCAGGTGTCGAAATCCTCCTTGCTCAGCGAATTCTGCACGATAAGGATGACGACCAGCGACAGGAACAGGCCGAGCGTCGCCGTCGTCTGGATCCACGACGTGTAGAAGCCGCGGCGGTCGTCGGGCGCATGCTCGGCCACATAGGTCGCCGCTCCGCCATATTCACCGCCGAGCGCCAGGCCCTGCAGCATGCGCAGCGCAATCAGGATAATGGGCGCTGCAATGCCCCAGCTTGCCGAACCAGGCAGCAGGCCGACCAGGAAAGTCGACAGGCCCATGATCATGATGGTGACGAGAAAGGTGTATTTGCGACCAACGAGATCGCCGATGCGGCCAAACACCAGCGCGCCGAACGGGCGCACGAGGAAGCCAGCGGCGAAAACCAGCAGCGTAAAGATGTTGCGCGTCGCTTCCGGATACGAGTTGAAGAATGTCGAGCCGATCGCGGCCGCCAATGCGCCGTAGAGATAGAAATCGTACCATTCGAAAACGGTGCCGAGCGAGGAAGCGAAGATGACTTTCTTCTCTTCCCGCGTCATTCCGCGGCTTGCTCTGCCGGCGGTCGCTGCCATTGCCATGAATTCGTCCTCCCGTGACATCTCGCTGTGCTTGATGCTGCGCGGTGTCGTACGAACTCGGGCAGCTATCGCCGCGAGAAGTGACAGAAAGCGCCGCCCAGAGGCAGCCCGTCTTTGGGATTATGACTTTGGTCCAATGCACCGGCCTCAAGATCGGAATCGATCTTCAGAAAGCACGATGCATAGATTCAAAGTGTTAGAGCGTACTTTGCACGTCCAACTCGAACGCACGTCGCTCTGATGGGCAACACGGAACGAATGAGGGCGGCGATTGCCGTCAGCCCTTGAGCGCCTCGAGGAGGCCGACGGCGGCCATCATGTCGCGCTTGCGGTGGGCACGGCGGGCGACGGCTTCCGCGTCATGGCCCCAGTGCTCGGCCTGCCAGTCCTCGTCGACATGGCCGGCGGCCCAGGCTGCCTCGCCGTCGATCTCGCCGAAATCGACGGCCAGCGCCAGCAGCGCCGATCCCGTCAGCGACGTCATGACGTGGATGGCGGCAAGCCGGAGCGGGTCGGCACGCTGGGCAAGATGGACGCCGAGCACCGCGATGCTCTCGCGCGGCTGCTCGACATGGATCACCCCTTCGGCGAGGTGAAACCGGGCGCCGAGCGCGCTCCGCGCCCAGTCGATGACGGGATCCCAATATTCGTTCTGCCGGTCGACCAGCCCCTGGGGGGCGTCGGCGCGATAGCAGAGCAGGTCGGACGAGGCAAAGCGCAGGATGTCTTCCAAAACCGCCTGCGGATCGCTGGCGACGCCGTCGATGGCCGTGTTGACCAGACGCATGACCGGCATCGTCACCGGGTCGATCGTCTCGCCTTGCGCAGCGAATTCGCCGGCGACCAGAGCAGCCGCCTGTTCGGTCGGCAGGATCAGAAGCGCCTTGCCCGGCGTGCGGACCGGCTTGCCATCGAGATGAACGGCAAAACCAGATTCGGCCGATGCGACCGAGACGGCTTTGTAGAAGCGTTTCGGCAGGTGCGTCTTCATCTGGATCTGGGCACGGCGTACCGGATCCGGATCGGAAAGCTGCTTTCCCGCTTCGAGGTCGTTGAGAATATCGCGCATGCCGGAGCCTTTCATCCGGGGATCTGTTTTCGGGCCGGCCGGTTCACGATGATCAGGCCGGCTGCGATGAGACCGAGTGCCAGGAAAATACGGATGGTCAGCGGCTCGTTCAAGAAGATGGCGCCGCACAGCACGCCGAACACCGGCGACAGGAAGGTAAAACTCGACAGGCCCGATGCCGGATAGCGCCGCAGCAGCCAGAACCACAGCACATAGGTGAAGGCGACGATGTAGACCGCCTGGAAAAGCAAGGCCAAGGTCGGCAAAGCGGCGAAGTCGCGGACGGGCGGCCCGGCGAAAGGCAGCACCAAGGCGCCGACCATCGCAGCGCCGGCCAGTTGATAGAGCAGCAATTTCTCGGCGCTGGTTTCCGCCAATTTCGTCCGCTTGATGACGATGTAGGTCAAGGCCCACAGAATGCCGGCGCCGAGACTGAGCAGATCACCAATCAGAGTCGCACCGTTATCGGCGCTCAACTGGTCGGAGAACACCGCGACCAGGCCGGCGAAAGCGAGCAGAAGGCCGACGAGCCGGCGCAAGGTGATGCGTTCGTTCAGCAGGAAATGCCCGCCGACCAGCACCCAGAACGGCATGGTGTTGACCAGCAAGGTGTTGCGCGCGACGGTCGTCTGTTCGAGCCCGACATAGAGAAACAGGAACTCGAGACCAAAGAGCGCGCCCGCCAGAATGCCGGCGACAAGGGTTCCGTCGCGGCTGAAAAGCACAATGCCGCGCCAGCGGCACCAGGCGAGAACACACAGCCCGCCAATGACCGACCGTGCGATCGACAGAAAAATAGGGTCGTAGCCGGCATAGGAGATCTTGGCGGCGACGTAGTTCAGCCCCCAGGAAAAGGTCAATCCGACCATGATGGCGGCGGCGGCCATGTCGACGCTGTCGCGGCGGTCGAGCGTATCGGTGGCCATGCCCACTGGACCTAGTCCTCCGCGCTGGCGTCGTCGAAGCCGATCAGGTTCCAGCTCTGGCGCATATGCGGCGGCATCGGTGCGGTGACGTCGATAAAACCCTTGTCGGGATGCGGGATGACGATGCGGCGCGCGTGCAGATGCAAGCGGTTCTGCATGCCGCCGGGAAAATCCCAATTGGTGTCGGCCTCGAAATATTTGGGATCGCCGATGATCGGGCAGCCGATGTGAGCGGCATGGACGCGAAGCTGGTGGGTGCGGCCGGTATAAGGCTCCATCTCCAGCCAGGACAGGGTCTGCGCCGCCTGCTCGACGATCCTGTAGTAGGACACCGCGTGGTCGGCGCCCTTTTCGCCATGCTTGGCGACGCGCACCCGATCGCCGTCGGGCGTCGGCTCCTTGATCAGCCAGGTCGAGATCTTGTCCTCGCGCTTCGGCGGCACGCCCTTGACCAGCGCCCAATAGGTCTTTTTGGTCTCACGCGCCCGGAACGCCTCGGCAAGCTTCATGGCGGCGAGCCTGGTGCGGGCGACGACCAGCACGCCTGACGTGTCGCGGTCGAGCCGGTGCACCAGACGCGGTTTCTCGCCCTTCTGGCTGCGCCAGGCTTCCAGCATGTCGTCGACATTGCGGGTGACACCCGAGCCACCCTGGACGGCGAGGCCGGCCGGCTTGTTGAAGACAAACACTTTCGGATCTTCATGGATCAGCATCTTGGCCAGAACGTCGGCGTCGCCCTGGTTGCGGATCGAATGACCGGTGAGCGCGCTCTCCCCCTTCTTGTCCACTTCGAGCGGCGGGATGCGGACCATCTGGCCCGGCTCGACACGCGTGTCGGCCTTCACCCTGCCGCCATCGACACGGATCTGGCCGGAGCGCAGCAGCTTTTGCAGATGGCCGAAGCCAAGACCCGGAAAATGGGTCTTGAACCAGCGATCGAGCCGCATGCCCGCCTCGCCGGCCTCCACCGTGATCTGTTCTACGCCTGCCATTGTCTCGTTTTTACCCGTTTCTAGCGCATGACCTGAAATCGATTTTCGGAAAAGGGTGATGCGCAAAATCAAAAAGCTACAGCGTCCTTGGCGCGTCCTAAGGGGCGCGCGGTGCTGTAAGCGGGGGCAATAGCATTAAGGCAGGCTTCTTGCGAGCCAAAGACCCAGAAACAGGGCAATGATCGCGCCAATGAGGCTGGCAAGGGCGTATCCAAACGCCGGCAGCGTCGCGCCGCGCTCCCACAGCGTCGCGAAATCGAGCGAAAAGGCGGAGAAAGTAGTGAAGCCGCCAAGGATGCCGGTGGCGACGAACAGCCGAAGCTCGTTCGATCCGCCGTAGCGCCGCGCCAGGGTCGTGATGAACAGACCCATGACAAAAGAGCCGACAATGTTGATCGCCATCGTGCCCCAGGGAAAGCTCGGGCCGACAAGACGCAATGCGACGAAGTTGGCGACGTGCCGGAGCCCCGCACCAATAGCGCCGCCTGCGGCAACGAGGAGGAGATTGATCATCGCCGTTTACTGCCCTTACAGGGCCATCTCGGTCAATCCCTGCCCTCGGCGGAAGCACATTTGTCGAACGGGCCCTTTGCCGATCCGGCCGAGTGAAGCGAACTCATTTGTCCCGCTCGCGGCGCAGCTTCGCCCAATAGTCGAGCCGCTTCTTGATATCACGCTCGAAACCGCGCTCCGGCGGATCATAGAATGTGCGGCGGCCCATCTTTTCCGGAAAATAATCCTGTCCGGAAAAAGCGTCCGGCTCGTCGTGGTCGTAACGGTAGCCGGCGCCGTAATCTTCTTCCTTCATCAGCTTGGTCGGCGCGTTGAGGATGTGTTTTGGCGGCAGCAGCGAGCCGAACTCCTTCGCCGCCTGAGTGGCGGCCTTGAAGGCGGTGTAGACGGCGTTGGATTTGGGCGCACTGGCGAGATAGACGGTGGCCTCGGCGAAGGCGAGCTCGCCCTCCGGCGAGCCCAGATAGTCGTAGGCATCCTTGGCGGCATTGGCGACGACCAGCGCCTGCGGGTCGGCCAGCCCGATATCCTCCATCGCCATGCGCACCAGGCGGCGGCCGAGATAGAGCGGATCCTCGCCGGCGTCGAACATGCGGGCGAGATAATAGAGGGCGGCATCCGGATCGGAGCCGCGCACCGATTTGTGCAGCGCCGAGATCAGATTGTAGTGGCCGTCCTGGCCCTTGTCGTAGATCGGCGCGCGGCGCTGGACGATGCGCTGCAGGCCCTCAGCGCCGAACACCTCGCCTGACTTGGCGGCGCGCCAGACCTCTTCGGCCAGCGTCAGCGCCGCGCGGCCATCGCCATCGCTCATGCGGACGAGCATCGCCCTCGCCTCGTCGTCGAGCGGCAGCGCCCTGCCCTCGGTCTCCTCGGCCCGGGCCAGCAGTTTTGCGATGCTGTCCTCACCGAGCGAATGGAAGACCAGCACGCGGGCGCGCGATAGAAGCGCGGCATTCAGCTCGAAGGACGGGTTTTCGGTGGTGGCGCCAACCAGCACGACGGTGCCGTCTTCCATCACGGGCAGAAAACTGTCCTGCTGGGCGCGGTTGAAGCGATGGATCTCATCGACGAAGAGCAGCGTCTGACGGCCGTTGGTGCGGCGCAGCTTCGCCGCCTCGAACACTTTCTTCAGGTCGGCGACTCCGGAAAACACCGCCGATATCTGCTGGAACGCAAGGCTGGTTTCGCCGGCAAGCAGCCGCGCGACCGTGGTCTTGCCCGTCCCGGGCGGCCCCCAGAAGATCATCGAGCCAAGCGAGCCGGAGCCGATCAGCCGCGTCAGTGCGCCGTCTGGCCCGGTCAGATGCTCCTGGCCGACGACCTCGCCAAGGTTCTGCGGGCGCAGCCTGTCGGCCAGCGGCCTGCCGGGCGGCGCCTTTTCCGGTTCATCGACGCTGAACAGATCGGCCATGCACTTCTTTTCGTTGGAGCGCGATCTCGTCCGAAGGATCGACGCTCGGGCTCAGTAACGCAACACCTGGCGCAGTATCTGCCCGCCGCGCTCGACGGTAAAGCGCCACCAGCGCGTCTCCTGCATGGCTGCCTGCTCCAGGGTCGCGGCTGTATCGATGGTCAAGCCGTTGACCTCGCGAACGATGTCGCCCGGCTGGAAGCCGAAACCGGCTGCCGGCGAACCGCGATTGATGTCGATCACCGTAACACCCTTGACGTCCGTGCGGATGCCGAGCCGCTGGGCGAGCCGCGGCGACAGTTCCGCAACCTTGGCACCGGAGAACGGACTGCGACCGCGCAGCGTCACTTCCGCGAGTTTTGCACCTTCCGGCGCACGCTCCAGCGCGATGTCCATCGCCGCTTGCTGGCCTTTGCTCAGAACGGCGAAGCTGGCATTGGTGCCGATCGACAGCGTCGCCATCCGGTAATCCAGCGCCTCGATACTCTCGACCGGCGTGCCATTGAGCGACAGCACGACGTCACCGGCCTTGAGCCCCGCCTTGGCCGCCGGCCCGGCTTCGTCGACGGACGAAACCAGCGCCCCGGTCGGCGTCTCGAGACCAAGCGATTCGGCGATTTGCGGCGTCACGCGCTCGAATTCGGCGCCGATATACGGCCGCTCGAAGAAGTCGCGCCCGGCCTTGGCCGCATCGGCAAAAGCGCGAACCATATTGGAGGGAATAGCAAAGCCGATGCCGATCGAGCCGCCGCTGCGGCTGTAGATCGCCGTGTTGATGCCGACGAGTTGGCCGCCCATGTTGATCAGCGCACCGCCGGAATTGCCCGGATTGATCGCAGCGTCAGTCTGGATGAAGAAACTGGAATCGGAAACGCCGATGTGGCTGCGGGCAAGCGCCGAAACGATGCCGCTGGTGGTGGTCTGGCCGACACCGAAGGGGTTGCCGATGGCCAACAACAGGTCGCCGACCTCGAGCGCGTCGGAATCGCCGATGGCGACGACCGGAAATGGCTTGTCGGCGGAGATCTTGAGCACAGCGAGGTCAAGCGTCTCGTCCTTGAGCAGCACTTTGCTGTCGAATTCACGGCCGTCCGCGGTGGCGACCTTGACCTGATCGGCGTCCTTGATGAGGTGGAAATTGGTGACCACTATGCCTGTCGGGTCGACCAGCACGCCGGAGCCGAGCGAAGACTGCGCACGCGGCTGCGAACGGCCGAAGAACTCTTCGAAGAACGGATCACCGTCGAAGGGCGACCTCAGCCTGGCCGTTTGCGAGGCATAGACATTGACCACGGCCGGCGCCGTCTGCTTGACCAGCGGCGCAAACGACAGTTGCATCTCGTCGCGGCCGAACGGCACGCGCTTGTCTGGACCTGAGGTGGCATTTTCGCCTTCGGCGCCGCGCAACATGTCGGTCAGCACGTCGGACAGACCGGGATCGGCCTTGGTGTCCTGAGCCAGCGCCTGCCTGGCGGCCGGCGCGACTGCCGCCGCCATCAAGGCGCAGAGTAGAACAAGGGACATCCGTTTTACGCGCATTCCGAATCCTCCGGGGCCGGGCGCCATTGTCCCGACGATTGTGCAAAATGAAAGGCTAAGTCGATGCAATCGAATTATTCGCGAGGAAAAGACATGAGCTTTAGTCAAGAAAATCCCCGCAATGCTCCCTACCGCTTCCAGAACGCACAAAAGGGCCCGCAGGCCCTTTGAACTCTTTCAGGAAAACCGAAGCTATGCGGCTGCGGCTTCCTCTTCGGCGCCTTCGGCCTCGATGCGGGCACGGTCGCCGGCGCCCTTGGCCGAGGTGTCGCGATCGACGAACTCGATGACCGCCATCGCGGCATTGTCGCCGTGGCGGAAGCCCGCCTTCATGATGCGCAGATAGCCGCCATTGCGGGTGGCGTAGCGTGGCGCGATCGTGTCGAACAGGCGCTTGACGACGCCTTCATTGCCGATCTGGGCAATCACCTGGCGGCGGGCATGCAGGTCGCCGCGCTTGCCGAGCGTCACCAGCTTCTCGACGATCGGACGCAAATCCTTCGCCTTCGGCAATGTGGTGAGGATCTGCTCATGCTCGATGAGCGACACGGCAAGATTGGCAAACATCGACTTGCGGTGGCTGATGCTGCGGGCGAACCGGCGGCCCTTAAATCCGTGGCGCATGGCTCTTCTCCTTCATTCCGGGTTCAGGAAGCTCTTTCCGAGCCTCAGTTGGTTAGCCGCATGATCTTGTCCGAAAAATCTGCAACTTTATCGGGATCAAGCTTAGTATTGATCTTCGTAACGCTTGGCGAGGTCTTCGATGTTTTCCGGCGGCCAATCCGGCACTTCCATGCCGAGGTGCAGGCCCATCGCCGCCAGGACTTCCTTGATCTCGTTCAGCGACTTGCGGCCGAAGTTCGGGGTGCGCAGCATCTCGGCTTCGGTCTTCTGGATCAGGTCGCCGATATAGACGATGTTGTCGTTCTTCAGGCAGTTGGCCGAACGCACCGAAAGCTCGAGCTCGTCGACCTTCTTGAGCAGCGCCGGGTTGAAGGCAAGCTCGGTCACCTGCTCGGCGGCGACTTCCTTCTGCGGCTCGTCGAAATTGACGAACAGGCCAAGCTGGTCCTGCAGGATGCGGGCAGCGAAAGCCACCGCGTCCTCGCCCGAGATCGAACCGTCGGTGTCGATCGTCATGGTCAGCTTGTCATAGTCGAGAACCTGGCCCTCACGGGTGTTCTCGACCTTGTAGGAGACCTTCTTGACCGGCGAGTAGAGGCTGTCGACCGGGATGAGGCCGATCGGCGCGTCTTCGGCGCGATTGCGGTCGGCCGGCACGTAGCCCTTGCCGGTATCGACGGTGAACTCCATGCGGATTTCAGCGCCCTCGTCCAGCGTGCAGATGACGTGGTCGGGATTGAGGATCTCGACGTCGCCGACCGTCTGGATGTCGCCGGCGAGAACAGCGCCCGGTCCCTGCTTGCGCACGACCATGCGCTTGGGGCCGTCACCTTCCATGCGGATGGCGATTTCCTTGATGTTCAAGACGATGTCGGTCACGTCCTCGCGCACGCCGGCGATCGACGAGAATTCATGCAGAACGCCGTCGATCTGCACGGCGGTCACCGCCGCGCCACGCAGCGAAGACAGAAGCACGCGACGCAGCGCGTTGCCGAGGGTCAGACCAAAGCCGCGCTCGAGCGGCTCGGCGACCAGCGTGGTCAGCGTCTTCTTCTTCGAAGAGAACTCGATCTTGTTCGGCTTGATCAGTTCCTGCCAATTTTTCTGGATCATGATGCTTTCCTTCCGTTGACCCGCCACCATCCAATCGTGGCGGGCGACCTGGAATGCCGTGGAGGAACGCTCCTGGCGTTCGCGCGGCGTTCGGTATTCTTTAGACGCGGCGCTTCTTGCGCGGGCGGCAGCCATTGTGCGGGATCGGCGTCACATCACGGATCGAGGTGATGGTGAAGCCGGCTGCCTGCAATGCGCGCAGCGCCGATTCACGACCGGAGCCGGGTCCGCAGACCTCGACCTCAAGCATGCGCATGCCGTGTTCCTGGGCCTTCTTGGCAACGTCCTCGGCAGCCATCTGGGCAGCGAACGGGGTCGACTTGCGAGATCCCTTGAAGCCCTGGGCTCCCGCCGACGACCAGGCAATCGAATTGCCCTGCGCGTCGGTGATGGTGATCATCGTGTTGTTGAAGGTCGAGTTGACGTGGGCAACGCCCGACGAGATATTCTTGCGTTCGCGACGGCGAACACGTGTGGCTTCCTTGGCCATAATGGTCCTTTCAGTTGATCTCTACACCGCCGTAATGCCAGCGGCTCCACCTTCGTAGGGAGTAGGGGAATAGGACAGTAAGGGAGTAGGGAAACGCGCAATCCAATTGGCGGCTGTTCCCTACTGCCTTACTCCCCTACTCCCTTATTCCCCTAAATTACTTCTTCTTGCCGGCGATCGACTTGGCCGGGCCCTTGCGGGTGCGCGCATTGGTATGCGTGCGCTGGCCGCGAACCGGCAGCGAGCGGCGATGACGCAGGCCGCGATAGCAGCCGAGGTCCATGAGCCGCTTGATGTTCATCGACACTTCGCGGCGCAGATCGCCCTCGACCTGGTAGTCGCGGTCGATCGTCTCGCGGATCTGCAGCACTTCCGCGTCGGTCAGCTGGTTGACGCGGCGCTCGGCCGGGATGCCGACCTTGTCGACGATCTCCTGGGCGAAGCTCTTGCCAATGCCGTGAATGTACTGAAGCGCAATGACGACGCGCTTGTTGGTCGGAATGTTGACGCCGGCTATACGAGCCATGTTCTTCTCTTCTCCATGTGGGCCGGACAAGCCGGCGCTATCAAAGTTGCCCCGCGTCCGGTGGAGGCCGGCCCATGCGGGAGTTTCCAGTTCAAAGCGGCTGCCTTGCCCTTGCGGGCAAGCAAGCCTCATGCCTGATAGGAAGACGGGCCGCCATACCCCAGCGAACCGCTCCAGTCAAGCGCAATCGTTTATTTTGCGTACGCAGACCCTTGGGCCGCCGCTGGGGTCGCAGCCGTGAGCACCGCTTCGATCTGTCGCGTCACCGCATCGATGTTGGCCATGCCGTCGACACCTCTGAGCTTGCCCTTGGCATAGTAGTAGCCGATCAGCGGCGACGTTTTCTTGTAGTACTCCTTCAGGCGCTCTTCGAACACCGCCGGATTGTCGTCCTTGCGCACCGGCAGACCCGCCGCCTTGGCCTCTTCGGCGCGCTTGCCGATTCGACCAACCAGCGCCTTGTCGTCGACGACAAGTTCGATGACGGCGTCGAGAGTGAGGCCGCGATCCGAGAGCATCGCTTCAACCGCGTCCGCCTGCACCAGGGTTCGCGGATATCCGTCAAGGATGAATCCCCCGGCGCAATCGGCCTGATCGATGCGCTCGGCGACAATGGCGTTGACGATGGCGTCGGAAACCAGTTCGCCAGCGTCCATCACCGCCTTGGCCCGTTTGCCGACTTCGGTGCCGGCCTGGACAGCAGCGCGCAGCATATCGCCCGTGGAGAGTTGGGGTATGCCGTATTTTTCTACCAGTCTTTGTGCTTGTGTCCCCTTGCCCGCCCCTGGCGGCCCAAGCAATATCAACCTCATCTGGCCTTCTTCCCCCCGCGCAGCTTCGACTTCTTGATCAGGCCCTCATACTGGTGCGCGATCAGGTGACCCTGAATCTGCGCCACCGTGTCGAGCGTTACACTGACGACGATCAGAAGCGATGTGCCACCGAGGTAGAATGGTACGCCAGTCGCTGAAATCAGGAACTCGGGCAGCAGACACACCAGCACCAGATAGATGGCGCCGACGACAGTGATGCGGGTAAGGACATAGTCGATGTAATCGGCGGTGCGCTCGCCCGGACGGTAGCCCGGAATGAAACCCGAATGCTTCTTGAGCTGGTCGGCGGTGTCCTTCGGGTTGAAGACGATCGCCGTATAGAAGAAGGCGAAAAACACGATCATCGCCGCATAGAACGCCATGTAGAGCGGCTGACCATGACCGAGCGCCGCCAGGACGGTGCTGGCCCAGGCTGGCATGTTGGTCGTCTGCGAGAAGCCGGCGACCGTCGCCGGCAGCAACAGCAGCGAAGAGGCGAAGATCGGCGGAATGACGCCGGCCGTATTGAGCTTGAGCGGCAGGTGCGAGGTGTCGCCCTGGAACATGCGGTTGCCGACCTGACGCTTGGGATACTGGATCAGCAAGCGCCGCTGGGCGCGCTCGAAGAAGACGATCAGCGCGATGACGACGACGGCCAGAACGATGATCGCCAGGATCAGGCCGGTCGACAGCGCGCCGGTGCGGCCAAGTTCCAGCGTACCGGAGATGGCTTGCGGCAGGCCGGCGACGATGCCGGCAAAGATAATCAGCGAAATGCCGTTGCCGATGCCGCGGGCGGTGATCTGCTCGCCGAGCCACATCAGGAACATGGTGCCGCCGACCAGCGTGATGACGGTCGAGACGCGGAAGAACATGCCGGGATCGCTGACGATGCCGCTGCCGCCTTCCAGTCCGACCGCAATGCCGTAGGCCTGGACCAGCGCCAAAAGCACGGTGCCGTAGCGGGTATACTGGTTGATGACCTTGCGGCCCTGCTCGCCTTCCTTCTTCAGCGCCTCCAGTGACGGGATGACGGAGGTCATCAGCTGCATGATGATGGAAGCGGAGATATAGGGCATGATGCCGAGGGCAAAGATCGCCATGCGCTCGACGGCGCCACCGGCGAACATGTTGAACATGCCAAGCACGCCCTTGCTCTGCGACGAGAAGGCCTGCGCGAAAGCGTCGGGATTGATGCCGGGCAGCGGGATATAGGTGCCGAGGCGGTAGACCAGCAGCGCGCCAACGGTGAACCAGATGCGCTTCTTCAGGTCCTCCGCCTTGGCGAAGGCCGAGAAATTCAGATTCGAGGCTAGTTGTTCAGCAGCCGAAGCCATGCCTGATTCTCCGCTTGGTCACGCTCGATGGCCCGCAACTCAGGCGGCGCGTGTCACCGAAGCTCACGAGATAAGCTCCGGACTGCAAACATGCAAGCGGCCGCGTTGACGCGGCCGCCATATTGAGCGGATCAAAGCGCAATCAAAAGCGAAACGTGTCCCACCTCTGGCGATCGCGCTTCAAATCGCCGTTACTCGGCGGCTGTCTTTTCCGGCAGCTTCACCGAACCGCCGGCCTTTTCGATCTTCTCGATGGCAGCCTTGGAGGCGCCGGCCACGTCGAAGGCAAGCTTCGACTTGATCTCACCGTCGGAGAGGATGCGCACACCGTCCTTGACGCGGCGGATGACGCCGGCCGCGACCAGCGCTTCGGCGGTCACGGTCGTCTTGGCATCGAGCTTCTTGGCATCGAGCGCGGCCTGGATGCGGGCCAGCGACACAACGGTAAAGCTCTTGGCGAAGATGTTGTTGAAGCCACGCTTCGGCAAGCGCCGGTAGAGCGGCATCTGGCCGCCCTCGAAGCCGTTGACGGCGACGCCGGAGCGCGCCTTCTGGCCCTTGACGCCGCGACCGGCGGTCTTGCCCGAGCCGGAACCGATGCCGCGGCCGAGACGCTTCCTGGAATGCGTCGCGCCGTCCTTGTCACGCAGATCGTTGAGTTTCATCTGAGTTCTCCTGCGCTCTGGTTCAGCCCTCGTCCACGACGCGGACGAGATGCTGGACGGCAGCGATCATGCCGCGCACGGAGGGGGTGTCCTCCAGCGTGCGCTGCTTGTGCATCTTGTTGAGGCCGAGGCCGACCAGCGTCGCGCGCTGCTCCTTCGGCCGGCGGATCGGCGAACCGATCTGCTCGACGGTGATGGTCTTGGTTGCTTTCTTGGCCATGGTCAATATCCCTGGTCAGCGTCGACTATTCTTCGGCCGCAACGGCGGTGCCGCGGCGGGCCTGAAGGGTCGAATACTTGATGCCGCGCGCGGCAGCCACATCCTTGGGATGCATCTGGCTCTTCAGCGCGTCGAAGGTGGCGCGAACCATGTTGTAGGGGTTCGACGAACCCATCGACTTGGCGACCACGTCATGCATGCCGAGCGTCTCGAAGACGGCGCGCATCGGGCCGCCGGCGATGATGCCGGTACCCTGCTTGGCAGCGCGCAGCAGAACGCGTCCGGCACCCCAGCGTCCCTCAACGTCGTGATGCAGCGTACGGCCCGAGCGCAGCGGCACGAAGATCATGTCGCGCTTGGCCGATTCGGTCGCCTTGCGGATCGCCTCTGGCACTTCGCGCGCCTTGCCGTGACCGAAGCCGACGCGGCCCTTCTGGTCGCCGACGACGACGAGTGCTGCAAAGCCGAAGCGCCGGCCGCCCTTGACGACCTTGGCGACGCGGTTGATGTGGACGAGCTTGTCCACCATGCCGTCGTCGCGCTCTTCGCGATCACGGCCGCGGCCGCCATCCCTACGTTCCTGTGCCATATCCTGTTCCTTGTTTTTTTCCGGAAGCACGGTTGATGATGATATCCGGTTCCCTCTGTGGGTTGCCGGGGGCGAAACTCATTTTTCCCTTCGCATGATCTTAACCGAAAAGTCTGCAACCCTTTGCTGCGCAGACCTCCGGTTCGGGATCATGCTTTAGAAGCTCAAGCCACCTTCACGGGCAGCCTCGGCCAGCGCCTTGACGCGGCCGTGATAGATGTACGGTCCGCGGTCGAAGACGACTTCCTTGACGCCGGCCTTCGAAGCGCGCTCGGCAATCAGCTTGCCGATTGCCACAGCGGCGGCAGTGTCGGCACCGGTCTTGAGCGAACCCTTGAGGTCCTTCTCCAGCGTCGAGGCGGCAGCGATGGTGTGGCCCTTTGCGTCGTCGATCACCTGGACGTAGATGTTCTTCGACGTGCGGTGGACCGACAGACGCGGACGCTCGCCGGCGACCTTCTTGATCTGGCGGCGAACGCGCTGAGCGCGGCGTTGGGTGGATTCTTTCGAGCCCATGATATCAGTTCCTTGCCTTCAAAAAACGGGGGCAACCCTGTGCGGTAGGACAAGCTTCCCGCGACCGCTCCCCGCGGCGTTGATTTGCAGTGAAGGGTGAATGGAAAAATGGTGAATGGTAGAAAGCAAGTGCCACCCGGCCCCTGCTCTATCCTACCGCCATTTACCATTCTCCATTCACCATCCACGAAATTACTTCTTCTTGCCTTCCTTGCGGACGATCTTCTCGCCAGCGTAACGAACGCCCTTGCCCTTGTACGGCTCAGGACCGCGATACTCGCGGATCTCGGCAGCAACCTGACCGACCTTCTGCTTGTCGATGCCGGTCACTGTGATTTCCGTCGGCTTCGGCACGGTGATCGTGATGTCCTGCGGCGTTTCGTAGACGACGTCATGGCTGAAACCGAGCGCCAGCTGCAGGTTCTTGCCCTGCATGGCGGCGCGATAGCCGACGCCGGTGATCTCGAGCTTCTTTTCGAAACCGTCCTTGACGCCCTGCAGGATGTTGACGATCTGGGTGCGCGACATGCCCCATTTGGAACGGGCGGTCTTGGTCTGGTCGCGTGGCTGGACAGCGATCTCGCTGCCTTCCATCTTGACCAGCACTTCGTCGTTGACCACGAACTTCAGCTCACCCTTGGGGCCCTTCGCCGTGACGGTCTGGCCGTCGACGGTCGCGGTCACGCCCTGCGGCAGCGAAACGGGTTTCTTTCCAATACGAGACATTTTGTTGTCCTCGTCACTTCTCTTGTTTCAGGTCTCTGTTTCGAGCGTGATCTTGTCCGAAAGCCGGGTTCCACGTTTCACTGCGTGGTTCGGTTCGGGATCGCGCTCCAGATCAGAAGATCTGGCAGAGGATTTCCCCGCCGACATTCTGTTCACGCGCTTCGTGGTCGGCCATCACGCCCTTCGGTGTCGAAAGGATGGCGATGCCGAGGCCGTTGGCGACGTGCGGGATCGACTTCGCCGAAACGTAAACGCGGCGGCCCGGCTTCGAAACGCGGGCGATTTCGCGCACCACCGGCGCACCGTCGAAATACTTCAGCTCGATCTCGATTTCGGACTTGCCGTTGTCGAAGTCGGTCTGGCTGTAGTCGCGGATATAGCCTTCCGCCTTCAGCACGTCGAGGACGCGGGTGCGCAGGCGCGAGGCCGGCGTCGAAACGCTCGACTTCTTGCGGCCATAGGCGTTGCGGATGCGGGTCAGCATATCGCCGAGAGGATCGCTCAATGACATGTTATGTCCTCCTTACCAGCTCGACTTGACCAGGCCCGGGATCTGGCCGTTGTTGCCGAGATCACGAAGCGCGATGCGCGATACTTTGAGCTTGCGATAGTAGGCACGCGGACGTCCGGTGACTTCGCAGCGGTTGCGGATGCGGATCTTGGCCGAGTTGCGCGGCAGTGCCGCAAGCTTCAGCTGAGCGCGGAAGCGCTCTTCCATCGGCTTGGACTGATCCATGATGATCGCCTTGAGGACCTTACGCTTGGCAGCGTACTGGTCCACAAGCTTGCGGCGCCTGTTGTTCTTCTCGACTGAGCTGGTCTTTGCCATTTCAGATTTTTCCTTTTCTCGCTGCCGTTACTGGCGGAAGGGGAAGTTGAAGGCCTTGAGCAATGCCCTGGCTTCGTCGTCCGTCTTCGCAGTCGTACAAACGATGACGTCCATGCCCCAGATCTGATCAACCTTGTCGTAGTTGATCTCCGGGAACACGATGTGTTCCTTGATGCCCATGGCATAGTTGCCACGGCCATCGAAGCTCTTCGGATTGAGCCCGCGGAAGTCGCGGACGCGCGGCAGCGCGATGTTCACGAGGCGGTCGAGGAACTCGTACATGCGTTCCTTGCGCAGCGTGACCTTGGCGCCGATCGGCATCTTTTCGCGGACCTTGAAGCCGGCGATCGAATTGCGCGCATGGGTGACGACGGCCTTCTGGCCGGCGATCAGCGCAAGATCTTCCGCCGCGATCGAAGGCTTCTTGGAATCGCCGGTCGCCTCGCCGACGCCCATGTTCAGCACGATCTTGTCGATGCGCGGAACCTGCATCTCGTTCTCGTAGCCGAACTGCTCCTGCAGCGCCTTGCGGATGGTCTCGTTGTAGACCTGCTTGAGGCGCGGCGTGTTCTGGGCAGTCGCCTGCTTGGTTTGAGCCTTAGCCATTGATGACTTCTCCCGAGCGCTTGGCGACGCGCACCTTCTTGCCGTCCTTCTGGAAGATGAAGCCGACGCGGGTCGGCTTGCCATCCTTGGGGTCGGCCAGCGCGATGTTCGACAGCTGGATCGGCGCTTCCTTGGTGATGATCCCGCCCTCTTGGGACTGGGACTGCTTCTGGTGACGACGGATCATGTTGACGCCGCGCACCAGCGCGGTGTCTTCCTTCGGCTGTACCGAGAGGACTTCGCCCGAACGGCCCTTGTCCTTGCCGGCCAGCACGACGACCTTGTCGCCTTTTCTAATCTTCTGCATTGGTCCGGCTCCTTACAGCACTTCAGGCGCGAGCGAGATGATCTTCATGTGGTTCTTGGCGCGGAGTTCGCGCGGAACCGGTCCGAAGATACGCGTGCCGATCGGCTCTTTCTTGTTGTCGACGAGAACGGCCGCGTTCTTGTCGAAACGGATCACGCTGCCGTCCGGGCGGCGGATGTCCTTGGCCGTGCGAACCACGACCGCCTTCATCACATCGCCCTTCTTGACGCGGCCGCGCGGGATGGCTTCCTTGATCGACACCACGATGATGTCGCCCACGGAAGCGTATTTCCGCTTCGAGCCGCCCAGCACCTTGATGCACATGACACGACGGGCGCCGGAATTATCCGCGACGTCGAGGTTTGTTTGCATCTGAATCATGACTGGCCGCCTTCTTCTCTTCTAACGGGATGGGCTCAAAGCCCCTCCCCGGTCTGTCCAAAATTCGTTGTTTACGCCTGGTCCGAAGACACGACGGTCCAGCGCTTGTCCTTGGAAATCGGCTTCGATTCCTGGATGAACACCTGATCGCCGATCTTGTGGGCGTTGTTCTCGTCGTGCGCCTTGTACTTCTTGGTCATGCGCACGGTCTTCTTCATCACGGGATGCGTGAAGCGCCGTTCGACCTTGACGACAACCGTCTTCTCGTTTTTGTCGCTGACGACGGTGCCCTGCAGAATGCGCTTTGGCATGGTTTTCGTCCTTAAGCCTTCTTAGCCGCGGACTTTTCCGCAGCGATGGTCTTGATACGCGCAATGTCCTTGCGGACCTGCCTCACGCGCGCGGTCTTCTCGAGCTGGCCGGTGGCCTTCTGGAAGCGCAGGTTGAACTGCTCCTTCTTCAGGCTGGCCAATTCGTCGGTCAGCTGGTCCTGGGTCTTGGTCCGGATGTCTTCGGCTTTCATGATCAGCCCGTCCTTATTCTGCGATGCGCTGTACGAAGCGCGTCCTGACCGAGAGCTTGGCCGCGCCGAGACGCAGCGCCTCACGGGCGGTTTCCTCATTGACGCCGTCGATCTCGAACATGATGCGGCCGGGCTTGACGCGCGCCGCCCAGTAGTCGACTGCGCCCTTGCCCTTGCCCATGCGGACTTCGGTCGGCTTCGACGTCACCGGCACGTCCGGGAAGATACGGATCCAGACGCGGCCGGCGCGCTTCATCTCGCGGGTGATCGCGCGGCGGGCCGCCTCGATCTCACGCGCGGTGACGCGGTTCGGCTCAAGCGCCTTCAGCCCGAAACCGCCGAAATCCAGATTGGTGCCACCCTTGGCGGCACCATGGATACGACCCTTGAACTGCTTGCGGAACTTTGTGCGCTTTGGCTGCAGCATCGTTCTAACTCCAAATTCTCAACTGTCTCAGGCGTTTTCGCGACGGCGACCGCGTTCGCGCTCACCACCACCGCCATGCGCATGATCGCCCTCGGTGGCGCGGCGCTCCGAAGCCATCGGGTCGTGCTCGAGGATTTCGCCCTTGAACACCCAGACCTTGACACCGCAGATGCCGTAGGCGGTGTGTGCTTCGGCCGTGCCGTAGTCGACGTCGGCGCGCAGCGTATGCAGCGGCACGCGACCTTCGCGGTACCATTCCATGCGCGCGATCTCGGCGCCGCCGAGACGGCCGGCGCAGTTGATGCGGATACCTTCGGCACCGAGACGCATCGCCGACTGCACGGCGCGCTTCATGGCGCGGCGGAACGCGATACGGCGCTCGAGCTGCTGGGCGATCGACTGGGCGACCAGCGTCGCGTCGATCTCGGGCTTACGCACTTCGACGATGTTCAAATGCGTCTCGGACTTCGTCATCTCCATCAGCTTCTTGCGAAGCTTCTCGATGTCGGCGCCCTTCTTGCCGATGATCAGGCCCGGACGCGCCGCATGGATGGTGACGCGGCACTTCTTGTGCGGACGCTCGATCACGACCTTCGAAATCGCGGCCTGCTTGAGTTCCTTCTCAAGATACTTGCGGATCTTGATGTCCTCATGCAACAGCTTGCCGTACTCGCCGGTGTTGGCGAACCAGCGCGAATCCCAGGTCCGGTTGATGCCGAGACGCAGACCGATCGGATTGATTTTCTGGCCCATTATGCGGCCTCCACTTTTTCTTCGACTTCACGAACGACGATCGTGAGGTGCGAGAACGGCTTCTCGATACGGCTGGCGCGGCCACGGCCACGGGCATGGAACCGCTTCATGACGATCGACTTGCCGACATAGGCTTCCGCCACAATCAGCGCATCGACGTCGAGGTCGTGGTTGTTTTCCGCGTTGGCGATCGCCGATTCCAGCGTCTTCTTGACCGTGCCGGAAATCCGCTTGGCCGAGAATTCGAGATCGGAAAGCGCTGTCGCGACCTTCTTGCCGCGGATCAGCGCGGCAACCAGGTTCAGCTTCTGCGGGCTGATACGGATCGTGCGCAACACGGCGCGCGCTTCGTTGTCAGCAAGCCTGCGCGGAGCTTTGGCCTTGCCCATGATTATTTCCTCTTCGCCTTCTTATCCGCGCCATGACCGTAATAGGTCCGGGTCGGAGCGAATTCACCGAACTTGTGGCCGACCATGTCCTCGTTCACCGAAACGGGAACGTGCTTCTGGCCGTTGTAAACACCGAAGGTGAAGCCGACGAACTGCGGCAGGATGGTGGAGCGACGGCTCCACATCTTGATCACCTCATTGCGACCACCTTCACGAACCTTGTCCACCTTCTTGAGAAGGTAGCCGTCAATGAAGGGGCCTTTCCAAATCGAACGAGTCACTTGGCGTTACCTCTTCTTAGCTCTTGCGCTGATGGCGCGAGCGCAGGATGAACTTGTCGGTCGCCTTATTGGACCGCGTCTTCTTGCCCTTGGTCGGCTTGCCCCAAGGCGAAACCGGATGGCGGCCACCCGAGGTGCGGCCTTCGCCGCCGCCGTGCGGATGGTCGACCGGGTTCATGGTCACGCCGCGGTTGTGCGGACGTTTTCCCCGCCACACCGTGCGGCCTGCCTTGCCGTCATTGATGTTGCCGTGGTCCGGGTTGGACACGGCGCCGACGGTGGCCATGCACGAGCCGTGGACGACACGCTGCTCGCCTGAGTTGAGGCGCAGGATCGCCATGCCCTGGTCGCGGCCGACGAGCTGGGCATAACCGCCAGCCGAACGGGCAACCTGGGCGCCCTTGCCCGGCTTCAGCTCGATGTTGTGGACGATCGTGCCGACCGGCATCGAGGCCAGCGGCATCGCATTGCCCGGCTTCACGTCGACCGCTTCGCCGGCCACGATCTTGTCGCCGGCAGCAAGGCGCTGCGGAGCGATGATGTAGGATAGCTCACCATCGTCATACTTGATCAGCGCGATGAAGGCGCTGCGGTTCGGATCGTATTCGATACGCTCGACTGTGCCGACAATGTCGAACTTGCGGCGCTTGAAGTCGATGATGCGATACGTACGCTTGTGACCGCCGCCGATGAAGCGGGCCGTGATGCGGCCGTAATTGTTGCGGCCGCCCGATTTGGTCAGGCCCTGGGTCAGGCCCTTGACGGGCTTGCCCTTGTAGAGGCCCGAGCGGTCGACGATGACCAGCTGGCGGGTGCTCGGCGTTATCGGGTTGAACTTTTTCAGTGCCATGTGTGTTGTCCTCGCGGTCTTGCTCAGAGACCCGTCGCGACGTCGATCGACTGGCCGTCGGCCAGCGTCACGATCGCCTTCTTGACGTCGCTCTGGCGGCCGATCGTGCCGCGGAAGCGCTTGATCTTGCCCTTGCGGACAAGCGTGTTGACGGCCATCACCTTGACGCCGAACAACGCTTCGACGGCAGCCTTGATTTCCGGCTTCGACGCCTTCTTGGCGACGTTGAAGACGACCTGGTTCTGCTCGGAAGCCATGGTCGACTTTTCGGTGATCGCCGGCGAGACGATCACGTCGTAGTGACGAAGGTCGGTCATTTGAAGCGCTCCTCGAGAGCCTCGACGGCGGCCTTCGAAAGGACCAGCGTGCCGCGGCGCAGAATGTCGTAGACGTTGATGCCCTGGATGGGCAGCACGTCGATGTTCGGGATGTTCGTGGCCGCCAGCTTGAAGTTCTTGTCGAGCTCGGCGCCGCCGATCAGCAGGGCGTTGGACAGGCCCAGTGTCGCGAAATTCGCGATCAGCGCCTTGGTCTTGGCCTCGGTCAGCATCAGCTCATCGATGATGATGAGCGAGGCGCTCTTGGCCTTGGCCGAGAGAGCATGCTTGAGGCCCAGCGCACGCACCTTCTTCGGCAAATCGTGCTCGTGGCTGCGGACGACCGGGCCGTGCGCCTTGCCGCCGCCGCGGAACTGCGGAGCGCGTGCCGAATGGTGACGGGCGCGGCCCGTACCCTTCTGCTTGTACATCTTGGCGCCGGTGCGGGCGATCTCGGCGCGACCCTTGGTCTTGTGCGTGCCCTGCTGCTTCTTGGCAAGCTGCCAGCGCACGACGCGCTGCAGGATGTCCTCGCGCGGATCAAGGCCGAAAATCTCCTCGGAGAGTTTCACCTTGCCGGCGTCCTTGCCGCCAAGCGTTGTGATCTTGAGGTCCATTATTCCGCTCCCTCTGTGGCCGGGGCATCTGCTGTGGCCGGGGCATCGTTCTTGGCGCCATCACTGGTTGCAATGGCGCGGATTGCGGCGGGCTTCGGCGCATTGGCCGGCAGCGCAACCTTGGCCGCGTCGCGGACCAGGATCCAGGCGCCCTTCGAACCGGGAACCGCGCCGCGGATCAGGATCAGGCCGCGGTCGGCGTCGGTCGAGACGACCTCGACATTCTGCGTGGTGACGCGGGTGTCACCCATGTGGCCGGCCATATGCTTGCCCTTGAACACCTTGCCCGGGTCCTGGCGCTGGCCGGTCGAGCCGTGCGTACGGTGCGAGACCGAGTTGCCGTGGGTCGCGCGGCCACCGCCCATGTGGTGCCGCTTGATGACGCCCTGGAAACCCTTGCCGATCGTGGTTCCCGTCACATCGACCTTCTGGCCGACGACGAAATGATCGACGGTGATCTCGGCGCCGACATCGATCATGTTGTCGGCGGAGACGCGGAACTCGGCAACCTTGGCCTTCGGCTCGACGGAAGCGGTCGCGAAATGGCCGCGCATCGCCTTCGACGTGTTCTTCACCTTGGCAAGGCCAACGCCGAGCTGGACGGCGGTATAGCCGTTCTTCTCCTGCGTGCGCTGCGCCACGACCTGGCAGTTCTCCATCTGGAGAACGGTGACGGGAACATGTTCCCCGGCATCGTTGTAGATGCGGGTCATTCCCACCTTCTTTGCAATCACACCTGAACGCATCGGTTCATTCCTTTAGAGTTCCCTGTCGGGGCTGTCGCCCCTCCACGCCTCTTGTTCCTTCAGAGTTCCCTGTCGGGGCTGTCGCCCCTCCACGCCTCTTGTTCCTTCAGAGTTCCGGGTCGCCCCGCCGCTCTGGTTCCTTAGAGCTTGATCTCGACGTCGACACCGGCGGCAAGATCGAGCTTCATCAAAGCGTCGACCGTCTGCGGGGTCGGATCGACGATGTCGAGCAGACGCTTGTGCGTGCGCATCTCGAACTGCTCGCGGCTCTTCTTGTCGACGTGCGGCGACCGGTTGACCGTGAACTTTTCGATCCGCGTCGGCAGCGGAATGGGGCCGCGGACGTTGGCGCCGGTGCGCTTGGCCGTCGACACGATTTCCCGCGTCGAGGCGTCAAGCACCCGGTGATCAAACGCCTTCAGGCGGATGCGGATATTCTGTCCGTTCATGCGTCACTTCCTTGTTCTGGCGCGGCGCGGGCAGCGCCCGCGACAGATCGGTTTAAGTCCAAATTACTCTTTGATGGTGACGACGATGCCGGCACCGACGGTGCGGCCGCCTTCACGGATGGCGAAGCGCAGCTTCTCTTCCATGGCGATCGGCACGATCAGTTCGACATCGACGGTGATGTTGTCGCCCGGCATCACCATCTCGGTGCCTTCCGGCAGCGACACGATGCCGGTCACGTCGGTCGTGCGGAAATAGAACTGCGGCCG
>NZ_FTPD01000008.1:66007-87859 GCF_900156895.1 Mesorhizobium prunaredense | reverse complement strand
CGCTGGCATCGCCATCGTGCGTCGCGCGCTGCAGGCTCCGGCCCGTCAGATCGCGGCCAACGCCGGTGCGGAAGCATCGATCGTTGCCGGCAAGATCCTCGAGAACAAGGGCCCGACCTTCGGCTTCAACGCCCAGACCGGCGAATATGGCGACATGATCGCCATGGGTATCGTCGATCCGGTCAAGGTCGTGCGCACGGCTCTCCAGGACGCGGCCTCGGTCGCCGGCCTGCTGGTCACCACCGAAGCCATGATCGCGGAGGCTCCGAAGAAGGAGTCGGCTGGCGGCGGCATGCCTGGCGGCATGGGCGGCGGCGGCATGGGCGGCATGGGCGGCATGGATTTCTAAGAAATCCATAAAGCACGCCCATGAACTGACAATGCTCAAGCCCGCAAGCGGGCTTGAGTGGCGGCATGGACTTCTAAGGAAATCCATCAGCCTTCAGATACGGAAAGGGCGCCGAAAGGCGCCCTTTTTCGTTACCGTGGCGATCATGCTCTGAGGTGACCCGTGAGACGTGTCGGGATTGAGGAGCTTGATCACAAGCAAGGGGCGCATTCTATACGGACGCGTTCCTTCGACCACTGTCACGGCATGGATCCATGCCGTTACTTCAAAGCGTCGGGGCGGCGCAGAATATGAATCGCCGAGCGGTATCGGCAGGGCTCCGCGCCGGTTTCGATGCGATGAAGGCCATAAAATATCAGCTCGCTGTTACAGCGACCTCTTTGGCAGGCAATGCACCCTCAATCAGCGCGGCGACTTCATCGGCCACCGCCAGCACCGGGGCGCGGTCGCGGGTGGCACGCGCGATCACCATCAGCCCCTCCAGCGATGATTCGACAAGCAGCGCCAGGGCGCGGGCGCGGCGCTCGGGCACCCCTGCCCTGACGAAGGCCGCCTGCAGCAAGCCTATCCATTGCTCGAAGGCCGACCGGCACAGTTCGGCCAGCTCCGGCACGTCAGTCGGCGAGTCCAGCACCACGGGTGCGATCGGACAGCCAAGTGTGAACTGGTTGTCCTCCAGCATGCGCGCGACCGACTGGTAAATGTGGTGGACAGCTACCGCTGGGTCCTGCTCGGCGGCAAGTGCCTCACCCAGCGTTTGCGTGACCTTTTCGACGCTGTCGCGCGTCACCTCGATGACCAGCTGGTCCTTGCCGCCCGGAAAATGAAAGTAGAGCGATCCTCTTGGTGCACCGGAGGCGTTCAAGATGTCGTTGAGCGAGGTGCCGTGATAGCCGCGCTGCCTCAGCAACAGCGCCGTCGCCTCGATCATGCGGATGCGGGTGTCGTTCGCCATGTCAACCTCTGTCAGGAGTAAGCATTATAGGCCTTGCGCTCAATATGACAATCGGTTTACATAATATGTAGATCAGTCTATATATTCACTTCATCAAGGAGAAAACGAATGACCATTCGTGAAGCAGAGGCCCAATGGCAAGGGTCGTTAAAAGAAGGTTCTGGCCGGCTGCGGCTCGGCAGCGGCGTCTTCGAAGGTGCCTATTCCTTCCCGTCGCGCTTCGAGAACGGTCCCGGCACGAATCCCGAGGAACTGATTGCGGCGGCGCACGCCGGCTGCTTTTCGATGGCGCTGAGCGCCATACTGGGCAGCGGCGGTCATGTCTCCGTACGGATCCACACCGTCGCCAAGGTGCATCTCGGAACGAGCACGGCCGGACCGACGCTCACCCGCATCGACCTTGAAACGGAAGCCGAAATCCCGGGCCTGGCGCCCGAGGAATTCCAGCGCCTTGCCCAATCCGCGAAAGCAACATGCCTGGTTTCCCGGGCTTTGGCAGGCGTCGCTGATATCAGGCTCAAGGCCGACCTCGTCACGGCCGCTGCGGAAAAACGAAATCAGGAGATATCGAGATGAAACAGGATAGCATCATGGTCGTCCATCCCGACGACCGATCCAGACAGACGGCCGAGATCATGCGGCGCTTCAACGACGTGTTCCAAAATCATGATCCGTCGGCACTCCCGGGCCTGGTGGCCGAGGACTGCGTCATCGAAAATACCGTGCCGGCGCCGGATGGCGCCCGCCATGCCGGGCGGGAGGCATGCGTCGGCCTATGGTCGGCGATCGCCAGCGAACCAGGCACGCGCTTCGATATTGAAGAGACGTTCGTCGCCGGTGAACGGGCGACGATCCGCTGGCGTTACTGGCCTGCCGACGGCAACTCCATTCGTGGCGTCAATCTGATGCGCGTAGCGGACGGGCTGATCGTCGAGGCGATGGGATACGTCAAGGGGTAGCGCCAACAGGCGCTACCGCTCGGTCAGCGCCAGTTTTGCACCGAGCGCGACGAAGGCGCCGGCGAAGGTGCGGCGCATCCAGATCAGCACTATCGGCCGCGACACGACATGGCTGCGGATCGAGGCGGCGAAAATGCCGTAACCGACAAAGACGACGAAGGTCAAAAGCATGAAGACGCTCGATAGCTCCAGCATCTTCGACAGTGCGTGCGGGCTCGGTGGTGCTGACGTGTGGTCTTTGCCGGATTCTGCAGCAGGGTGTGTTCATGACCCGCAGCGGAAGTTCGCTCGCCCTCGATTGGACTTTGATTTTGGGAGTTGATTTGCTGCTATACAATAAGAATGCTACCATATTTAGTCGCCAATATTTTTTGCTGATTAGCGACTAGCCTACCAAAACGTAGGGCGCGTTCGTCCGCCGCGAAGTCCATCTCGGATTAGCGGGCGCGAGTTCGCGTTACCGGATATGTGCACATCCAGAAGAGCATCACGAGGTTCGGCGGCATAGGTGCGGCCCCGTGCCTCAAATCCCGCTTGCATGCATGAACAGCCACCACGGGCACCGGCCAGCGCGCGGCGTTGAAGATAACGCAACGCATCCAAACCCAAGGAGATCGTCATGAATGATGTTCAGGAACGCGGCGAAGCCGCAATCGCAACCCGGTCAGCGCGAAGGGTCGACATCAAGCTCGAAGTCGTCGTCATCCCCGTTTCGGACGTCGATCGAGCCAAGCGATTTTACGGCGGCTTGGGTTGGAGGCTCGACGCCGACATCACAGGCGACGAATTTCGTGTCATCCAGTTTACGCCTCCGGGCTCCCCCTGTTCGATAGTCTTCGGCTCAGGGGTCACCCCAGGGCCCTATGCCCGGGTCGAGCTCGATGTCCTCGAAAGCGTTGGCGAGCTCGTCGTGTCAGACATCGAGGCAGCGCGCGCCGAACTCGCCGATCGCGGTGTCGACGTGAGCGAGGTGTACCACTATGCCGGCCGTGAAGGCCGTGTCAGCGGTCCGGACCCTGAGCGGCGCAGCTACTCCTCGTGGGCCTCCTTCAGCGATCCGTCCGGAAATGTCTGGCTGTTGCAGGAGGTCACTGCGCGAGCGCCCGGCCGCGTCGACGCTGACGACACCACATTTGTCTCGTCGGCCGAGTTCGCGGCCGCGCTCCGGCGTGCGTCTGCGGCCCATGGCGAGCACGAGAAGCGGACAGGCGGCCAGCGTGATGAGAACTGGCCGGACTGGTATGCCGAGTACATGGTGGCCGAGCAGGCTGGCAAGCCGCTGCCGCTGTAAGGATTGGATCACGACGTCATTTGAAACGGCAGCATCGACGCAATAGTAACCGTTTGATCGAGGAGCCAGCGCCCTCGGCGGCTCGATCGAAGTGCAGGGCGTGCGCATCCCGGCACCGACCACGCTTTGAGGCGTTAACGATAACGTTTTGATGTTTTTCGGGCAGCCGCGCTTGCACGCGACCGTGCTCTTATCTTCGGGCGCAGAGCGCCCTCCATCTGGCGCTATTTTATTTCATGGCCGACGGCAACTCGCTGCGCGGCGTCAACCTGATGCGCGTCGAGAGCGGGCGGATCGTCGAGGCGATGGGCTATGTGAAGGGGTAGTGCCGGCTAGATTACCTCTCAGCCAGCGCCAGCTTGGCGCCGAGCGCGACGAAGGCGCCAGCGAAGGTGCGGCGCATCCAGGTCAGCACTATCGGCCGCGACACGACGTGGCTGCGGATCGAGGCGGCGAAGATGCCGTAGCCGACAAAGACAATGAAGGTCAAAACCATGAAGACGGTGCTGAGCTCCAGCATCTTCGACAGCGCATGCGGTTCGGTGGTGCTGACGAACTGCGGCAGGAAGGCGAAGAAGAAGATCGACAGCTTCGGGTTGAGGATGTTGATGAGGATGCCAGAGGTGATCACCTTGCCGGCCGAGCGCGGCGCGACATCCTGCCCGACGTTCAAGCTGCCGCTCTCCTTCAGCGTGTTCCATGCCATGTAGAGCAGATAGGCGACGCCCAGATATTTCAGCGTCTCGAAGGCGAACGCGCTGGTGTGCAGCAGCGCCGCCAGACCGGTGATGGCGGCCGCCATGTGCGGAATGATGCCGAGCATGCAGCCAAAAGCCGCGATGATGCTGGCGCGCGCGCCACGCGAAAGTCCGGCGCTCAACGTATAGAGAACGCCAGTTCCGGGCGAAGCCACGACGATCAGCGACGTCAACAAGAATTCGATGCTCACGATGGTCCTCCGGCGTTGTTCCCTGCTGCCGGCAGCGTAGCCAGCGAACCGCGCGGGCACAAGCCAGCCCGGGGGCCGGTAGTGTCTCATTTCAAGCATTGACCCTGAAGCGACATTCGCATTGAGGTCAACAGCCAGTCTGGTTGACTGGCTGCCGCATCGACGCATAGTCGTCGACTTACGCGATGTCCCCTTTGGGGAACAGTCGTATGAGGGGAGGCAAGCCATGGAAGTCGCTGATGGCGCACGTGTCGACGTTCACGTCCCGTATATTCTCGTCCATTCCGATCGTGAGATCAGGCGTCTCAGCCATCAGGCGGGCATCATTAACCCGATCACGCGAAGAATCTTGCTGTCTGCGGGCATAAGACCCGGGATGCGCGTGCTCGACGTCGGCTGTGGCGCGGGCGACGTTACATTCCTGGTTTCCGAGATGGTTGGCAGCGAAGGTCAGGTCATCGGCGCAGATCGGGCTCCGGCGGCTCTTGCGGCGGCTGAGGGGCGTGCGGCGGCGCATCCGCTCCAGAATGTCAGCTTCCGTGAAGGCGATCCCGCGGCACTCTCGTTCGACCGTCCGTTCGACGCCGTGATCGGCCGCTATGTTCTGATGTTTCAAGCCGATGCTGTGGCCATGCTGCGTGGCGTTGCTCGTCACCTCCGGCCTGGAGGGACCATCGTCTTCCATGAGCCGGATTGGGACGGCTGTCGATCCAGCCCGCCAGCGCCGACCTACGACGACTGCTGTCGATGGATCGTCGAGACGTTCCGGCGCAGCGGTATCGAGACCAATATGGGTATCAAGCTCGATGCGGCTTTCCGCGCGGCTGGATTGACCGCGCCCTCAATGCACTTGGAGGCGGTTGTTGGGGGAACCAAGAGCGGTTTCGACTGGTCACACCAGACCGCTGAACTCATTGTCACGATGCTGCCGGAAATACAGAGCCGGGGAGTTGCGACGGCCGCTGAGGTCGATATTGAAACTTTGGGACAGCGCATGCAGCTCGAAATCGAGGCGGGTAGCGTGATCGTGAGCCGCTCGGAAGTGGGCGCCTGGTCGCGTGCCCCGACCTAGTGACAAGACTGGAGCGACAGGGTAGCCCGTACCAATCCTTCTCCTGGGTTCTGGGCGGCTGCCTCGCAGGAAAGACCAAGGCGAATATCCCGCTCTTGGCAACGAGCTTGTTCTGGCAGATGAACCGAACGGCGACTTCCGACCCATTCCGGGCGCGCTCCCTCGTCTGCTCGCTTCCTAAGGCGAACCTCGCACTGCTAGCCCTGGCATCATCGCGATCGGCCTGACTTTCGACACGACCCTTCACTGGGAACGAGGCCAGTCCCGAACATTTCTTGACCCCGATGCCGTATAAGCTAGAACTTGTCCTTGCGCCGTGACCACCTCCTCCTGAAGCAGGATAATCGTCATGTGTCACAAATCCTTTGGATCGCAGGAGCTGACAAAAGGCGAGGTCGTGGCGCATGCCGTGTCCTGCGCCGCAGCCGTTTTCTCTGCCCGCACGGCTTTCATGATCCTTCGCTCAGGCAGAGAAATGCTTGCGGCAGCCCTCGTGCTCGGACTTTGCGCAACTGCGGCTGCTGACGACGTGCTTTTCGAAAACGTCCGCATCTTCGACGGAAAAGGCGCTGCACTTTCGGCCCCATCGAATGTGCTGGTGCAGGGCAACCTGATCGCGCGGATTTCGACAAGCCCCATCGCGGCCGAGGGCGCGCAGCGCATTGCCGGCAACGGGCGAACGCTGATGCCGGGGCTGATCGATGCGCATTGGCACGCAATGCTGATTGCATCCACCCCGGCAGAGGCGATGGGCGACATCGGCTTCGCCAATCTTGCGGCCGGCGACGAGGCGACGGATACGCTGATGCGCGGCTTCACCACCGTTCGCGACGTGGGCGGGCCGGCGTTCGGCCTCAAGCGCGCGATAGATCAAGGCATCATCGCGGGACCGCGCATCTATCCGTCCGGAGCCATGATCACCGTGACCAGCGGGCATGGGGATTTCCGCCAGCTCAGTGACTTGCCTCGGACGATCGGCGGCTTGTTCACCCCCATGGAGAGGAACGGCGGCAGCATAGTCGTGGACAGCCCCGACGAGGTGCGTTTGCGTGCCCGCGAGCAATTCATGCAGGGGGCCGCGCTGCTGAAGCTGACAGCGGGCGGTGGAGTGTCGTCGCCCCACAGCCCGCTCGACGTCACCACCTTCACTGAGCCCGAACTGCGGGCCGCCGTTGAAATTGCCGAGAATTGGGGCACCTACGTCGCCGCGCACGCCTTCACCTCGGATGCGATCCGGAAGGCTGTCGCGGCTGGCGTTAAGTGCATCGAACACGGCTTCCTGATGGACGAGGCAACCGCCAAGCTGATCGCCGAAAAGGACGTTTGGCTGAGCTTGCAGCCGCTTCCCGAATTGATGAGGACAGGCCTCCAAGAGGGTTCGGTCGAGCGAGCCAAGGCCGATGAGGTGTGGCCGGGCATCGGCAGGACCTACGAACTCGCGAAGAAATACAAGATCAAGACGGCATGGGGCACCGATGTCCTGTTCTCCCGCGCGCTGGCGAAGCAGCAGGGAGCAATCCTGGCGTCGCTTGTGCGTTGGTACACGCCTGCCGAAGCGCTCGTCATGGCGACCGGGACCAATGCCGAGCTGCTCGCGCTGTCGGGCCTTCGCAATCCCTATCCGGGAAAGCTCGGCGTGATCGAAGAGGGCGCGCTCGCCGACCTCCTGCTCGTCGAAGGCAATCCGCTGGAGAACCTCGACCTGGTGGCCGATCCTGCCAACAACTTCAAAATCATCATGAAGGACGGCCTGATCTACAAAAACACGCTGACTCAGTGAGGAACGACTGAGCCGCCCATCTCTACTCGACGCATCCGATGGCCTGCTGGCCGCAGAGCGCTGGCATTCCACAGCCGAGCGACCAGGAATGGCGGCTTCCCACCCGAGGTGGAAATTCAAACTGAGACCTATCGAGGCCCGTTATCACAGCGCCGGCAGGCCATGTGCCTTGCGCGCCATCAGGCAGTCGTCGCCACCGGGCATGCAGGCGCGGCAGACGTCCGGCCGGACGTCGTAGATGCCACAAATGGTCGACTTGCCGACCTCGCCGGAAAGTGCCGAACAGCGCACGCCGTCGCAGCGCATGCCGGCTTCGTCGGCAGCCACATAGTCCTGCGGGATCCGGTCGAGCTGCGCGTCATCTTCGGTCGAGAAGCGCGGCCATTCGGATGAATAGGAACAGCAGGCGCCGCAGCTCTGGCAGTCGAAGAGAGGCGCGGCGCGCTCCTCCAGTAACGAAAAATTCCCGGCGCTCGCCAAGGCGAGCAGCCCTGGGGCAACGGGATTCAGGTCGGCGCTTCGCGGCAAGGACGCTATTTCTTCTTCCTGGTCTTGCGCGACGCCACGTCCGCCGGCGACTTGAACAGATCGGTCGCTGCCTCGGCGGCGACATCGGCTTTCGGCGCGGCGGCCGGCTTGGCCAGCTTTGCGGTGGCAGTGGGTGCTGCCGGCTGATCCTTGGCGGAAAATTTAATGGCCATATCAATCCTCGTCGGAGAAACGCGATGATGGCGCATTCGGGTTGCGAAGGCGGCCGATCAGCGCCGAGACCGCCGTGATGTTCATTTCCTCGGGCGACCAGTTCCTGGCCTCCTCGATGTGCCGGGGTGCCAGTTCGCGATGCGTGCTGCCGCTATAGGCGGCATCCTGATGGGTGACGCGCTCATGGGTCTTGGCATTTTCGCGGACATACTCGATCAGATAATTCGGGCATTCGGAGCGGCCACGCACGCCGAGCCTGACCTGGGCATCGCCATGGGCGCGCCTGCAGCGCTCGAGCTTTTCGAGGACGCGCCGGACATATTCGACCGGCTTGTCGAGCTCTCCCACGACATCAGCGATGGTCGAATCGGCGGCGATCGCGTTTTGCGGGACGCGCTTGGTGGCCATCAGCGTTTGCCCACGCGCTTCGGCGCGGCCGCGAGCGCGGCGGCCGCAGCCAGCTCGTCGGCTTCCTTTTCCAGGCGTAGTTCGCGCAGCCGCGCGGTCTTGGCTTCCCGTGCCTGGCTGACAGCATCCTGCTCGGAAATAATGCGGTTGAGCGACATGGACTGGGTCTGGGTCTTGCTAAAGATGGATTCGGCCTGGTCGCGGGATTTCTTCGAAGTGGCGGTCAAGGTCTTTCTCCCGGTTCGGAGCGTAATGCCGAAAATGGCGAGACCGGTCTTTCGACCAGGATCACGCACAAAGCAATACGGCAGTCGGTTTCAAATTGCTGGAACATCCTTAGCACGTTCAAGCGAACGCGCGGTGCTCTTTTCGAACTTTTGCAGCGCCCGAAACGCAAAAGGCCAGGCATTGCCTGACCTCCGCTGGCGCGCCGCGCGTCCGGTTGAAGGCGCGTGTGCACTTGCTCATTCTGCGCATGATCCTTTCCGGAAACTGATGTTTCCGGGGTCATGCGCTGGAATTAGCCGTTCACCGGTGCCAGTACATCCGTGGTCACCGGCGAGGCTGAATTCCGTTTAGGCCGCCTTCAACTGATCGGCGGACATCTTGCCCGACTTGTTGTCGCGGACCATCTCGTAGCCGAGTTTCTGGCCCTCGACGATGTCGCGCATTCCGGCGCGCTCTACGGCCGAGATGTGGACAAAAACGTCGGCCGAGCCGTCGTCAGGCTGAATAAAACCGAAACCCTTGGTGGCGTTGAACCATTTAACTGTGCCTGTGCTCATAACGAACCCTTTCCGTGGCAAATATTCGTTCGCCGTCATGCGAATGCACAACAGCGTTTGTCTCGATTTTGATGGGGGAAGTTCGTCAAAGGCGCGCCTGGACACGCGGATAACAAAAGTCGGTCAAACAAATATCGACGAATTGCTTCTAGACTTCTTTTGGCGTCGTGTCAATTTTTTGCTTTCGTCGTCGGCGGGCCGATGGCGGCACGCTGGCTGCGCAGGCAATTCGATGGCGGATCTGACACCTAGAACCGGGCCCAGCGCCAGCTGTTAAAAAAAATCGCGCCATGCCGGGAACCATCTTGGCATCCATGCATTTTAAATATCGCCAGCAGTTCATGAGAGCAATCTCAGGAAAGGCTGACACAAAGGACGCCTCCCGTGCAATAAAACGCGCGAGGGGCGTTCTTTTATGCCGGGTAGCGATCGCCATTGCGGTCAGGGCCAAAGGCCGTGGCCTGTTGATTGACCGACGAAGCAAGGCTCCGGAACCGAAAACCCAGCTGCCCGTTTCCCAAACAGCAGATTGATTCCGGGAGATGCGGCCATGGTGAACAAGAGTCAGGTTGCGGGCCTAGCCAAGCAGCTCAAGGGCTCGGTGAAGAAAGCCGCCGGCAAGGCCACCGGCAACAGGCGCGTCCAGGCTGAAGGCGTGGCCGACAAGATCGCCGGCAAAATGCAGAAGGCCTATGGCGACATCAAGGACAAGCTCAGGAAGGTGATCTGAACCCTGCGCTGGTGTTTCAATAGCGATGAGGAAAGCGGCTTAGCGGTCCGCTGTCCGCTTCAGTTGCCGCTAGAAGTTCAGGCGCTTTGAGAAAACGTTGGTGAAGGCGACCTCGCCATTGTCGCCAATGGCTTCGCCAAGCGCCACGTCCATGCTGTCGCCGCTCACCCGCGCCAGCGCGAAGCCGCCCATATAAGCGGCCTTCGGCTTGAACAGGTCGAGCCCATCGCCGCGGTAGATCATCGCTGTCTCGTGCTGATGGCCATGAAAGACGCCGATCACGTTGTAGCCCTTCAGCGCCGCCAGCAGCGCCTGCCGGTCCGGCTCGCTCCACCAGTGCGGCGCACCAGCGCCGTCATCGTCGAAGGTTCCTTTGGCGGCATCCCACCGTTCGATCGAGAAAACATCCCAGCCATAGTGCTGGAACAGGATGACGGGGCGGCCGTCCGCTGCATAGGTCGCCAGATCCTGCTTCAGCCATGGCAGGCTGGAGAGCGCGCCGTGGCCGGTGTCGCCGGCGAAACGGTGCGTCTGGACGAGATGCAGGCCGCCCCAGTCCCACGAGTAGCAGTCGGTGTCGACATCGTAACTGGTCACCGGCACCGGCGGCTTGAAGAACACGCCGGGGCGATGGTTGACCTCGACATAGTCGCGCATTTCGCGGCGGTACCAGTCGACGTGGTTTGGCGGGCCGTTCTGGTCGAGATCGTGGTTGCCGAGGCCGACATAGACCGGCACATGCACGCGATCGGGGCCGACGCCCTGCTGGTAACGCTGGCTGAACTGGAGCAACTGCGTGCCCTCGCTGGGCTGGATGACTTGGCCGCCGCCGTCATCGGTCATGTCGCCGCCGACGACGAGGCCGAACGGCGTGCCGATACGGCTGCCGGCCGAGCGCAGACCGGTGGCGATGCCGTTGATTTCGGCCGGCCAGCGCTTCTCGCCAATGGCGTTCAACGCGGCGACACTGCGCAGCAAGGCGGCGTCGGTCTTGCCTTCCTGCTGGCAATTGGGGCTCAGACCGCCGGCCATGCGGCAGGCATGGATATCGGCGACGAACAGGAAGGTGGCGTCGACAGGCGCAATGCGCTGCCCGGTCTGTCCGAGCGCCGGTCGCGCAAGGACGCCGGCCGCGGCCAACCCTGCTCCCTGCGTCAGGAAGCTGCGCCGGGAGAGTGATCCTGCCGAGATGCGATTCATCGCGTGAAATTCAGCACAGCCGGCGCCTCTTCGTCCAGTTGCCGCGAACGGTATGTCGACACGCTGCCGCAGGTCTGGCATTGCTTCAGGTCAGGACTCAACTTGCGCGGGCAAACGCTATGAAGACTATATCCATCGCGACGGCACTTACCATCCTGGCGAGCGCCGCTCATGGTGCCGAGTGCATCGACGCCAAAGCCGCCAAGGCCGGATTCATTCTCGAAAGGCCCGGCATCCACAGCGAGTTTCGACCGGCGGCGGGTGGAATGGTGTCGGTCGCCAACGAATACCAATCCCAATCGCCGCAGACGCAGTTTCTATTCGGCGGTCTGATCGAGGTGTTTCGCGACAGCGACACCGGTCAGCTTGCGATGATCCCGTTTTCGGATCTCAGAAAGCTGTTTCCGCTCAAGGCCGGGGCGAAAAGCAAGACCGTTTTCGTCCGCCTCGCTGCAAACAAACAGCCGAAGGGCACCGAGACGCTCGAGATCAACGTCAAAGGCAAAGAGACGTTCAGCCTGGGCGACTGCAAATACAACGTGCTCGCCGTCAGGCAGACGATCAAGAGCGAGGCCGGCAAGACCCTGGATGAATTCACCGCGCTCTACGCGCCCGACCTGCAGGCCGTTCTGGCCAGGCGCTACGACGAGGGCACCAACGCCGAAAGCGTGGTCGGCTACGAGGTCATCAAACCGCTGCCGAATTAAGTCCCGGCAGGGCAGAGGGCGACTGGCGCTCCGGCATCAAAAGGCTTTGTACTGCCGCAGCACCCTGCGACGTCGCTTCGCTCTTGCTGAGGAAACTCCCTGCTCCAGCGCGTTCAGGCAATCGCGCAGCACAGCAGAGTCCTGCGTCGTCTTGGCCATCGACATGGCGCCGGAATAGGTGGCGACCGCGAGTGCCGCGAAACGCTGCGGATCGGTGTCCTGCTCCCTGCCCGCCTGCTGGTCGGCCCTGACCTTGTCGGCGATCGCCTGGCGCCACGCCGAAAAGATGCCGGCAAGGGCGGTGCGGAAATCCGGATCGGCAAGCGACAGTTCATGCGCCAGGTTGTTAAGCGGGCAGCCGCGCACGAAACCCTGTTGCTCCAGTTCCGCTGCCACGGCCTCGAACACGCTGCGGACGCCCTCGCGCGTCGAGCCTGCCGCCTGCACCGGCGCGATCCATGTTGTTTCGACGGCCGCGGCGACCCGCTCCTCGATCACCGCCAGGGCCAGCGCCTTCTTGGTCGGGAAGTGATGATGCAGCGCGCCGCCGGTGACGCCTGCCGCGGCCATCAAGTCGCCCAGGCTGGAAGCGTGGTAGCCGCGCGCCTGAAAGGAGGCTTCGGCGACATCGAGCACACGTTTGCGCAGGCCTTCCGGGTCGTTGGTCCGTTTCCCGGGCCGCACCTTTGGGCGAGCCGTCATCTCTGCTGACATTTTCCAACGATAGCAGATTAACAAAACAGGACAACCGGTCTGTTTATAAAACAGGACGAATGCCCTGTTTTTGAGATTGCGCGATGAGCCTGCCCCTGAATGCCGCGTCGAAATCCGGCCTCAACGCCTCGCCGGTCGTCGAACTCAGGCAATACACGCTGAAACCTGGCCGGCGCGACACGCTGATCGACATCTTCGACGGTCATCTGATTGAAGGTCAGGAAGCGGCAGGGATGACGATCATCGGCCAGTTTCGCGATCTCGACCGGCCTGACATGTTCATCTGGCTGCGCGGCTTCGACGGTATGGAAGCGCGGAAAAATGCACTGACCGCTTTCTACGAGGGACCCGTATGGGCGGCCTGGCGCGACGCCGCCAACGCCACGATGATTTCCTCCGACGACGTGCTGTTGCTGAAACCGGCATGGCCAGGCGCCGGCTTCGATCTGTCGGGCGCGCAACGGGCGGCCTTGCCGGGTCACGAAAAATCAAGCAGAGACAGACGCTTGTCGAATATTGCTGTTATCGAGATTCATCATCTGCGGCCCGGCGCCGAAACCGACTTCACCAGCCGCTTCGAAGCCGATGCGATTCCCGTGTTGGCGGCACATGGCGTGCGGCCATTTGCTGCGTTTGTCTCCGAGCATGCCGAAAACAGCTTTCCCCGCCTGCCGGTTCGATCAGGCGAAAACATCTTCATCAGCGTCGCCGCCTTCGACAGCGCGGACGCCCATGCCCGCCACGAGGCAGTCCTTGCCAGTTCCCCGGAGTGGCAGGCATTCGAGCGGAAGGCCCAGTCATGTCTGGCTAGATCGACCGAGACCTTGCGCCTATCTCCAACCTCACAGTCGCTGCTTGGGCGGTGAGAGGCGCGCTTCTTCCTTCTTCCCCTGCGCTCCTTCAACCGATTTGCATTCTTGCCGCCCGCAATCTCCGCTTGAAGCCATTTGTGCAACGCGATACGCCGGTGCCGAATTCTACAGACCGGAGAGACATGTGAGCGCGCCAGAGACCAGAACCGAAACCGACACGTTCGGTCCCATCGAGGTCGCCGCCGATCGTTACTGGGGCGCGCAGGCGCAGCGTTCGCTGGGCAATTTCAAAATCGGCTGGGAAAAGCAGCCGGCGTCGATCGTTCGCGCGCTCGGCATCGTCAAGCGGGCGGCGGCCGAAACCAACATGGAGCTGAAGCGGCTCGACCCGGCCATCGGCAAGGCGATCATCGAAGCCTCTCAGGAAGTGATCGACGGCAAGCTGAACGATCATTTCCCGCTGGTCGTCTGGCAGACCGGCTCGGGCACGCAATCCAACATGAACGCCAACGAGGTGATCTCCAACCGGGCGATCGAACTGCTGGGCGGTGTCATGGGGTCGAAGAAACCGGTGCATCCCAACGACCACGTCAATATGAGCCAGTCGTCGAACGATACCTATCCGACGGCCATGCACATCGCCTGCGCCGAGCGCATCGTGCACGACCTGTTCCCCGCGCTCAGGCATTTGCACGCGGCGCTGGAGGCCAAGACCAAGGCATTCGCCCACATCGTCAAGATCGGCCGCACCCACACGCAGGACGCGACGCCCCTCACCCTTGGCCAGGAATTCTCAGGCTATGCCGCACAGGTCGCCTCCTCGATCAAACGCATCGAGATGACGCTTCCCGGCCTGCAGGAACTGGCGCAAGGCGGCACGGCCGTCGGCACCGGCCTCAACGCGCCGGTCGGCTTTGCCGAGAGAGTGGCGGATCGCATCGCCGCGATCACCGGCATCGGCTTCGTCACCGCGCCAAACAAGTTCGAGGCGCTGGCGGCGCATGATTCCATGGTGTTCTCGCATGGCGCCATCAACGCCTGCGCCGGCGCCCTGTTCAAGATTGCCAACGACATTCGTCTGCTCGGCTCCGGCCCGCGCTCCGGCCTTGGTGAACTGTCACTGCCGGAAAACGAGCCGGGTTCGTCGATCATGCCGGGCAAGGTCAACCCCACCCAGTGCGAGGCGATGACCCAGGTCTGCATCCAGGTGTTCGGCAATAATGCGGCCGTGACCTTCGCCGGCAGCCAGGGGCATTTCGAGCTCAACGTCTACAACCCGCTGATGGCCTACAATTTCCTGCAGTCGGTGCAGCTGCTCGCCGACGCCTCAATCTCGTTCACCGACAATTGCGTCGTCGGCATCGAGGCGCGGGAAGACAATATCAAGGCCGCCCTCGACCGTTCGCTGATGCTGGTGACAGCACTGGCGCCGACCATCGGCTACGACAACGCCGCCAAGATCGCCAAGACCGCTCACAAGAACGGCACAACCTTGCGTGAGGAAGCGCTTGCCACCGGGCTGGTCAGCGAAGCCGACTACGACCGCTTGGTGCGGCCGGAGGAGATGACGCATCCGGGATGACGTAAGGTCATCCGGGATGACGTCCCGGCATCCGGGATAATTTGGTGCCGATCGCAAAAACTTTACTGCGGTGAACAATCTGTAACCAAATCTGCATCTTTGGTGAACAGTCGCCCTGCTCTATGTGGATAGGCACCACAACCCCTTCCGGAGAGAACCCATCATGTCCACCAACACGTCCGTTGCCGGTTCCGGCACCGTTTCCAACGCCGCTTCCAACGCCTCGGGCACCATCCTGCTCGGCCGTATCCTGCTTTCGGTCATCTTCGTGCTTTCCGGTTTCGGCAAGCTCACTGCGATCGCCGGCACCGCCGGTTACTTCGGCAGCATGGGTCTGCCGATGCCGACCGTGACGGCGATTGTCGTCGGCCTGATCGAGTTGCTCGGCGGTCTCGCCATCCTCATCGGCTTTCAGACCCGGATCACCGCCTGGGTGCTGGCAATCTTCACCGTCGCCACGGGACTGGTCGCCCACACCGGCTGGGCCGATCAGATGCAGATGATCAGCTTCATGAAGAACCTGGCGATTGCCGGCGGCTTCCTCGTGCTGGCTTCCTCGGGCGCCGGCGCCTATTCGGTCGACGCCAAGCGCGGCTGAAGCGGTCCAGGAACGATTTGCGGCAAACGATTTGCATCAGGGGGCGCGGAATTTTCCGCGTCCCTTTTTCGTTGTCGGTTTATGCCCGTCGATCAGCCGGCCGCACTTTCTGCTAGGATCGAGATGTCGGGGTGAAGCCAACCGGCTGGCCGACATCGGAGGTGACCAATGCCGCGCGATGCGCTGCTTCTGCTTTCCCGACTGCTGCTCGCCGCTCTATTCGTTCCGTCGGGCTTTCACGCGCTTACCGACATTGCCGGCACATCAGGCTATTTTGCCGGCCTCGGACTGCCGCTGCCGACGCTTGCCGCCTGGGCGACGGGGCTGTTCGAATTGATCGCCGGCCTGCTCATCCTCGTCGGCCTCAAGACACCGATCGTGGCGCTCCTGCTTGCCGCTTTCTGCATCGCGGCAGGCTTCATCGGCCACTATGGCCAGGGCGGCGACGATCCGACGCTGACCTTCATGCATTCGCAGATGCTGATGAAGGACATCGCCCTATCAGGCGGTTTTCTGGCGCTGGCAATGGCAGGCGCCGGCGCCTACTCGATCGACGGGCGGATACTTCGGATCGGCGCTGAAACGACTTGACCGAGACAAGCTGCCGGATTGAGCCGAATTATTTGACCGAGCCAGATTACTTGGCTGGCATATTGCGGCCGCCCTCGACCGCCAGCACCAGCCGGCGATTGGTGACCCTCGCCAGCTGCGCCAGTCGCCCGGCCGGCCGCTCGCCGTAAAGATCGGCCAGCGGCGCCGGCAGCACCAGCGCAAGCACGCCATTGCCGCGGCTCTGCCATTTCAGCCGCGGCATGACGCCCGGCATTGCCGCCGTCAGCAGGTAGACGACGCGCATCGCGGCGGCCAGCACGCGGGCGCGCTCGATATAGCGCGGCGTCGCCAGTGCCTTGATTTCCGGCGCGATCGATTCGTTGAAGATGCCCTCATGACGGTAGGCGTTGGCCAGCGCCAGGAATGCGCGGCCGGGATGGTCGACGCCGATGAAGGAGGCGTGGGCAATGATGTTGAGCGACTGCTTGCCGCGATATTCGGGATGCGCGCGCCAGCCGATGTCGGCAAGCAGGCAGGCGGCCTGGCGGTAACGCGCCTCGTCGACCGTCTCCTCGATGCCGAAGGCGGCGAAGGTCTTGCCCGTCCACTCGACAAGCTCATGCGCGTGGGTGACCGAGCGCGAACGCAGCCGGGCGAGTTCCTCCGAGGCCGAGATCAGCGGATCTGCCTTCTGCTCAGCTTTGCTGAGCAGCGAATAGAGAAAGCCCTCGCGCACGCCCAGCGCCGAGACGATGATCTTGGACGGCTGCATCGCCGCCATGATCTCCTGCAGCACGATGGCGCCATAAGGCAGCAGCGAGCGGCGGTTCTTCGAGACGCCCTCGATACCCCTTATCTTCTCGATCTCGCCCTTGGCGACCTGCTTGAGGAAGTTCGCAGCGCTGTCGACGCCGATCTCGTAATGGTGCATGACGCTCAGCGGATAGCTGGTCATCTCCATGTACAGCCGAGCGAGGTTTCGCCACGTGCCGCCGACAGCATAGAACGGCCTGCCCTGCCCGCCTTTCAGCAGCTTTGCCCTCGCGAGCTCGTCGCGCGCTATCTTTGCCGCCTGGGCCAGCGAGTTCTTGGCCATGTCCTGCAGGCGAAGGCCGCCCAGCGGCAGCGTGATGCCGTCGCCGATTGCCTCGCCGTCGACGTCGACCAGCTCGAGGCTGCCGCCGCCGAGGTCGCCGGCGATGCCGTTGGCCGGGTGGAAGCCGGAAATAACGCCAAGCGCGGAATAGTGGGCTTCCTGGCGCCCGCTCAGCACCTGGACCTGGGTCTTGAGCACATCTTCAGCGCGGTGGATGAAATCGGGGCCGTTGACCGCCTCGCGGGCGGCGGCGGTCGCCAGCACATACATACGATCGGCGCCGGCCTGCTCGGACAGCGCGCGGAAACGCCGAAACTCCTCCATCGAGCGGGTCACCGCCTCGGGATCGAGCTTTCCGGTCGAGACGATGCCGCGACCGAGGCCGGCCAGCATCTTTTCGTTGAACAGCGTAGTCGGCGAGCGCGCCAGCCCCTCATAGACGACAAGACGGATCGAGTTCGAGCCGATGTCGATGATGGACAGCGGTCGGCGGTCCTGAAGCCGGCCCTGGGACGTTGAAATCATCAGCCGGTCGCTGCGCCGTTTTTCTTGCGGCGCTTGAACTGCGCGATGCGCTTGGGCGCATGCGATTTCAGCGCATCGCCGCGTCCGGAAAGGCTCGGATTGGTCATGAAATATTCCTGCGCGTTGAACGGTTCCTCGCCCTCCTCAAGCGTGGCGCGCCGGGAGGTTCCGTCAGCCAATACGTCGAAACTTTGCTGGTTGTCCATGATGTTGCCCAGCATGATCTGGCCGAGGACTTGTTCATGCACCGTTGGATTGGTGATCGGCACCATGGTTTCGACGCGGCGGTCGAGATTGCGCGGCATCAAGTCGGCCGATGAGATGTAGACGACCGCCCCGTCCGACGGCAATCCGTGGCCGTTGCCGAAACAATAGATGCGGCTGTGTTCGAGGAAGCGGCCGACGATCGACTTGACCCTTATGTTTTCCGACAGGCCCGGCACCTGGGGCCTCAGGCAGCAGATGCCGCGCACGACGAGATCGATCTCGACGCCGGCGCGGCTGGCGTCATAGAGCGCGTCGATGATGATCGGGTCGACCAGCGAATTCATCTTCATCCAGATGCGAGCCGGCCTGCCCTCCAGCGCATGGGCAATCTCGTCCGAAATGTGCTTGAGGATGCGCTTGCGCAGCGTGAACGGCGAGATGGCCAGCCGCATCTCCTCGGTTGGCTCGGCGTAGCCGGTGATGAAGTTGAACAACTGGGCGACATCGCGGGCGATTGTCGGAGCGGTGGTGAAGAAGGACAGGTCGGTGTAGATGCGCGCGGTGACGGGATGGTAGTTGCCGGTGCCGAGATGCACGTAGTTGCGCAGCTTGCCGTCCTCGCGCCGCACCACCAGCGACATTTTCGCGTGGGTCTTCAGTTCGAGGAAACCGAACACGACCTGAACGCCGGCGCGCTCGAGGTCGCGCGCCCAGCGGATGTTGGCTTCCTCGTCGAAACGCGCCTTGAGCTCGACCAGCGCGGTCACCGACTTGCCGGCCTCCGCCGCGTCGACCAAAGCGCGCACGATCGGGCTGTCGTTCGAAGTGCGATAGAGCGTCTGCTTGATCGCCACCACTTCCGGATCGGCCATCGCCTGACGCAGGAACTGCACCACCACGTCGAAGGATTCGTAGGGGTGATGAACGATGATGTCCTTCTCGCGGATGGCGGCGAAACAGTCGCCGCCGTGCTCGCGGATACGTTCGGGAAAGCGCGGATTGTAAGGCTTGAACTTGAGGTCGTCGCGGGCGATGGCGACGATCTCGGAAATCTGACTGAGCGCCAGCGGACCGGTGAGCACGCTGATCCGGCTCGACGAGACGCCAAGCTCGCCGGCGACGAACTCGCGCAATTCGGCCGGCATCAGCTTGTCGAATTCGATGCGGATGACCGAGCCGCGACGACGACGTTTCAGCGCCGTCTCGAACAGGCGCACGAGATCCTCGGACTCCTCCTCGACCTCGATGTCACTGTCTCGGATGATGCGGAACGTACCGGAGCCCTTGACCTCGTAGCCGGGGAACAGCTTGCCGATATAGAGGCCGACCGCTTCTTCCAGCGGAATGAAGCGGACATGATACTTGCGGTCAGGCAAGCGAATGAAGCGCTTCAGCGCCACCGGCAGACGCAACAGCGCGCTCATCTCCTCGCCATTCCTGCGGTGGCGCAGTTGCAGTGCCATCGAGAAGCCGAGATTGGGAATGAACGGGAACGGATGCGCCGGGTCGATCGAAAGCGGTGTGAGCACCGGAAACACCTGCTCCTGGAAATGATCCTCGAGCCAGGTCTTCTCGTCTTTGGTCAGCGCATCGCGGCTGATGCTCTCGATGCCTTCCTTGTCGAGCAGCAGCATCAGCGCGGATAGGCTTTTCTGCTGGTCCTCCTGCAGGCGCTCGACCTCGCGCAGCAATTGTTCCAGCTGTTGTTCGGGGGTGCGGCCGTCCGGGCTCTTCAGCGTGATGCCTTCGCGAACCTGGCCGGCGAGACCGGCGACGCGGACCATGAAGAACTCGTCGAGATTGGCAGCCGAAATCGACAGGAAGCGGACCCGCTCGAGCAGCGGATGATTGGCGTTCAGCGATTCCTCGAGGACGCGGCGGTTGAATTGCAGCCAGGAAAACTCGCGGTTGACGAACCGGTCGGGGTTGCCGCCCTCTGGGCTCGCCACCTCGACAGTGGTGAATTCGCTCTGCACCGGCTTTAGTTCGTTCATGATTCCTGCTCGTTTCGCACCCGCTGGCCACAGCGCCGCGCGTCTTTGCGGACGCGCAAAGACGCTCTACCACTCATAAGCCACGCATGATCCCCGGCGAAACCGAATTCGGTTTCGGGGCCATGCCTTAACCGGCTTAGCTTATCCTGTGACAGGCTTTTACGACAGTTTGATTTCATCGATCTTGCAAAGAGACAGCTTATGATCCAGATGCAATCCAGGCTACAGGGCGGCGCGTCCTTTGCGCGCGCCAAGGACGCGGTGGAATTTTGATTTTGCGCATGCTCCGGGTCATGCGGCAAATGCAGGAGACGACGATGGCAGGCGGTTCCATTCCCCATTTCCAGAACGATGCGGGCTATCCGGCAATCGACATCGGCGTCAAGGAATTCATGTGCACCGGCGCCAACCCGCCTTTCGACCATCCGCATGTGTTTCTCGACATGGGCGACGACAATGAAAAGGTCTGCCCCTATTGCTCGACGCTTTTTCGCTATTCGCCAAAGCTGAAGGCGACGGAAACGCAGCCTGCCGGATGCCTGTATATCGACCAGGCCGCCTGACGCGCACACCATCCCATGGACGACACCCGGTCCCGGCAGGTCGTTATCGCCGGAGCCGGCGTCGCTGGACTGACCGCGGCACTGGCGTTTTCCGAGCGCGGCTATCTGGTGCGGCTGTTCGAACAGGCGCCGCGCCTCGAAGCGGCCGGCGCCGGCATCCAGCTCTCACCCAACGCGACGCGCATCCTTCGCCAGCTCGGCGTGCTCGACCGGCTGTTGCCGGCGGCGGTGCGGCCGGAGGCGGTCGTGCTCAAGGACGCCGCCACGCTGCGTGAGCTGGCGCGGGTGCCGCTTGGCGAAGCAGCCGAAAGGCGCTGGCAGGCGCCCTATCTCGTCGCTCATCGGGCCGATCTGCAAGACGCGCTGATGGCGCGCCTTGCCGAGCAGCCGGACATCAGTCTCGCCACCGGCGCGCGCGTCAGGGGCGTCGCCACAGGACCGCGCCATACCACGGCAACAGTCGAGATTGCCGGCAAGACGGTCGAAGCCGACGGCTTTCTGTTGATCGGCGCCGACGGCGTCTGGTCAACGATCCGCGCTTTTGGCGGGCTTCCGGCCAAAAGCCGGTTTTCGGGCGAGCTTGCCTGGCGCACTACGATCAATGCAGACAGTGTCGCGGGAGAAGCGCTTGCGGCGGTCGGCGCCGCCAATTGCGTGACTACCTTCCTGCATCCCGGCTTCCACCTCGTCGCCTATCCGGTCAGCAACGGCACGGCGTTCAACCTGGCCGCCTTCACCAGGGGCGAGATCATCGCCGAGGGCTGGTCGGGCCGCGCCGACCCCAGTATCCTCGCCGGCGCCATGCGTGGCACGACGGCAGCACTGGCCCGGCTTGCCGAGGATGCCGGCCCGTGGACCGCATGGCCGATCCATACGGTCGACCAAGGACAGCCATGGACGACGCCCGCCGGCATCGCCCTGATCGGCGACGCGGCGCATGCGATGACGCCGTTTGCGGCGCAGGGCGCGGCGATGGCGATCGAGGATGCCGCAACCCTTGCCGGCTTTGTCGCCGCGTCGCCTGCCGATCCCGGGGGCGCGCTTGCCGCCTGGGAGAAGATGCGCCGCCCGCGCATCGCCAAGGTCGCCCGCCGCGGTGCGGTCAACCGGCTCGCCTGGCATGCAGCGGGGCCGGTGGCGGTCGCGCGCAACCTGTTCCTGAAGTGGCGCTCGCCGGAAAAGCTCGCGGCCGATCTCGACTGGCTCTATGGCTGGCGGCCGCCGGACGTTGGCGATCGGCGATGAAAAGTCGACCGTCTGGCGGGACAGCGCCCAGGACAGCGCCCCCCTCTGTCCTGCCGGACATCTCCCCCACTTGGGGC
>NZ_FTPD01000008.1:0-65997 GCF_900156895.1 Mesorhizobium prunaredense | reverse complement strand
GAAACTGCCAATCTCCCTCCTTGTGGGGGAGATGTCCGGCAGGACAGAGGGGGGCGCGCGGTCGATTTCTACCCCACTCGCCAATGCCAAGCCGACTGATTACCTTAATTATAAATCCGCATCGACAGGTCGAGCGAGGCCGGCAGCGGATTCCACCAGCCTGTCCGCAGGCCGGCGATACGCAGAGCCGCCGCTGTCCAGGTGTTGCAGCCAACCAGCGCATTGAAACGGCCGTTGGCTTCGTAGAAGCGGTCGAACCTGGAATAGGCGGCATTCTCGATCAGTATCGGGCCGTTCGGCCCTTGCTGGAAACTTGCGGCGATGAAGTCGAGCAGCGCTGCAAAACGCTCCTCGCTGATGTCGAAGCCGGCGACGTCGGCATGAGGCTCGACGATATTGCCGGCGACATCGACATGCATCACCGAAGCGTCAAGGGTCAGCGCCTTCATCACCGGCACCACCTTCAGTTCCGACCAGGTCGGCGTCTCCAGATAGAAGGCGCGGCCTCCCCAGCCGAAGACGATGTAGCGGACCCCAGCCATGTCGGCCGGAATGCCGCCATCGACCAGGAAATGGAAGCGCTTGCGCACATCGTCATCGACCGGAATGGCGATATCGGTGTGGATCGGATTTTTCAGCACCAGGATGTGCCTGGTGGCGACGGGATCGGCGGCGGCCGCCGGCAAGAGCGGCCGCGGAATGAATGTGCCCAGCATCACGCCAAGCACGATTGCCACCACCAGAATGGCGAGAAAACGCCCAACCTTGTTTATGAGGGATGGCTTTTCGATGAGGGACGGCCTTGCAACCGGGGCGCGATCGCCGGCTGACAGCTCGGACGCAAAAGAGCCCAGCCGGGTTTCGGCCGGGCTCTTATGATTCGTGAGAGCGATCAGTGCAGGATCTGCGACAGGAACAGTTTTGTGCGCTCGTGGCGCGGATGGTCGAAGAACTCGGCCGGCGTGTTCTGCTCGACGATCTGGCCCTGATCCATGAAGATCACCCGGTTGGCGACCTTGCGCGCAAAGCCCATCTCGTGGGTGACGCAGAGCATGGTCATGCCCTCTTCGGCGAGGCCGACCATCGTCTCCAGCACTTCCTTGATCATTTCCGGATCGAGCGCCGAGGTCGGCTCGTCGAACAGCATGATGCGCGGGTTCATGCACAGCGAGCGGGCGATGGCCACGCGCTGCTGCTGGCCGCCGGAAAGCTGGCCGGGATATTTGTTGGCCTGTTCCGGGATCTTGACGCGCGTGAGGAAGTGCATGGCGATTTCCTCGGCCTGCTTCTTCGGCGTCTTGCGCACCCAGATCGGCGCCAGCGTGCAGTTTTCCAGGATGGTCAAGTGCGGGAACAGGTTGAAGTGCTGGAACACCATGCCGACCTCGCGGCGCACCTCGTCGATCTTCTTGAGGTCGTTGGTCAGTTCCTTGCCGTCGACGATGATCTTGCCCTTCTGGTGCTCTTCCAGCCGGTTGATGCAGCGGATCATCGTCGATTTGCCGGAGCCCGAAGGGCCGCAAATGACGATCCGCTCGCCGCGCATCACCTTCAGGTTGATGTCCTTCAGCACATGGAATTCGCCGTACCATTTGTGCATGGCGATGATGTCGATGGCGACATCGGTGTCGGAGATATGCATCTTGGCGGCATTGACCTTGATCTCTTCCGCGCTGACGGCATTTTCTGTGGCCATGGCAGGTTCCCTTTTTTGTTCTTAGCGTTTGTAGCTGGTGTCGAGCCGGCGTTCCGTGAACATCGAATAGCGCGACATGCCGAAGCAGAACAGCCAGAAGACGAAGGCTGCAAACACCAGGCCGGACCTGGCGGTCTGCGGCGTCGCCCAGTTGGCGTCGGAAAAGTGCAGCTTGACGACGCCGAGCAGGTCGAACATGCCGATGATGTAGACAAGGCTGGTGTCCTTGAACATGCCGATGAAGGTGTTGACGATGCCGGGAATGACCAGCTTCAGCGCCTGCGGCAACACGATCAGGCCCATCTTCTGCCAGTAACCGAGGCCGAGCGAATCGGCACCCTCATACTGGCCCTTGGGGATGGCCTGCAAACCGCCGCGCACCACTTCGGCCATATAGGCAGCGGCAAACAGCGAGACGCCGATCAGCGCGCGCAGCAACTTGTCGAAGGTGACGCCGGCCGGCAGGAACAGCGGCAGCATGACGCTGGCCATGAACAGCACGGTGATCAGCGGGATGCCGCGCACCGTCTCGATGAAGACGACGCATAGCGTCTTGACGATCGGCATCTTCGAGCGCCGGCCGAGCGCCAGCACGATGCCGATCGGCAGTGAAACAGCAATGCCGACGAATGACAGGCTGAGCGTCACCAGCAGGCCGCCCCACAGCGGAGTTTCGACATGCAGCAGGCCGAACACGCCGCCGGTCAGCAGGATGAAGGCAACGATCGGCAGCACCAGGAAGAACAGGATGGCGTTCAACCCCTTGCGCGGCACGCGCGGGATGAGCAACGGCACCAGCAACACCACGAACAGGACGGCGACCAGGATCGGCCGCCAGCGCTCATCGATCGGATAGCGGCCGAACATGAACTGGCCGAACTTGGCGTTGACGAAGGCCCAGCAGGCGCCGGACCAGCCGTCCGGCTGGATGCCGCCCTGCGCCACCGTGGCGCAGAAGGTGCGGTCGGTTCCGGTCCATTGGGCGTTGATGAAGGCCCAATTGATAATCTGCGGCAGGATCATCGCGACCAGTACGATGCCGACGATGGTCAGGATGGTGTCGCCGGTCGACGCGATCAGGTTCTTGCGGATCCAGGCCCCCAGACCGCGCACGCCGGCGGGCGCCTGTTGCGACAGCGCCATTTCGGTCCGAACCCAGGAGGTATCGTGTTCCTGCATGTCGCTACCTCTCCACCAGCGCCATCCTGGCGTTGACCACGTTCATCACCGCCGAGGTCAGCAGGCTGAGCCCGAGATAGACCACCATCATGATCAGCACGCACTCGATCGCCTGGCCGGTCTGGTTCAGCACCGTGCCGGCTGTCGCCGTCAGATCCGGATAGCCGATGGCGATGGCGAGCGAAGAGTTCTTGGTCAGGTTCAGATACTGGCTGGTCAATGGCGGAATGATGATGCGCATGGCTTGCGGAACAACCACAAGCCGCAGGATCGATCCTGGACGCAGACCCAGCGCACCGGCTGCTTCGCTCTGGCCCTTGCTGACGCCCATAATGCCGGCGCGCACGATTTCGGCGATGAAGGCCGCCGTATAGCAGGACAGCGCCAGATAGAGCGACAGGAACTCCGGCTTGACCTGGAAGCCGCCAGTCAGGTTGAAGGTCGATTGCTTTGGATAGTCGAAGCTCAGCGGGAAGCCGCTCAGCGCATAGGCAAGCAACGGCAGCCCGACGATCAGCGCCGCTGACGTCCAGAACACCGGGAATTGCTGGCCGGTCGCCATCTGCCGCTGACGCGCCTTGCGGGCAACGAACCACGCCATGGCGATGCCGACAAGCAAAGCGACGAAGATCAACCAGGAGCCGTCGCCCCAGACGGCGCGCGGAAAATAGAAGCCGCGCTGGTTGAGGAAGGAGCCGAACGGCAGGTTGATGCTCTCGCGCGGTATGGGAAGCACGGCAAGCACGCCGGAATACCAGAAGAAGATAACCAGCAGCGGCGGAATGTTGCGGAAGACCTCGACGTAGACCATGCAGATCTTGCGGATCAGCCAGTTGTGCGAAAGCCGGCCGATGCCGAGGATGAAGCCGATGATGGTGGCGGTGATGATGCCGGCGACGGCAACGATGAGCGTGTTGATGAAGCCGACCAGAATGGCGCGGCCATAGGTCGAATCCGACGAATAGGCGATGGCGCTGTCACTGATGTCGAAGCCGGCGCGGCCCCTGAGGAAGCCGAAGCCTGATGCAATGCGCAGGCGCGTCAGATTGTCGATGGTGTTTTGTACGATCCACCAGACCAACGCCACCAGCACGATGACGACCACCGCCTGGAAGAATATGCCGCGGACCTTCGGATCGTTGATGAAGGAGCCGCGGCTTGGCTCCTCGCGAAGAATTTCCTGCGATGCCATTCGACCATCCCCTGGAAAGAGAAACCGGAAGGCAGGAAAGCTGCCTTCCGGATCACATTTCGATCAGCGGATCGGCGGAGCGTATTGTAGGCCGCCCTTGGTCCACAACGCGTTGATGCCGCGCGCGATCTTCAGCGGGCTGCCCGAACCGACATTGCGTTCGAACATTTCGCCGTAATTGCCAACTGCCTTGACGATGTTGACGACCCAGTCGTTGGAGACGCCGAGATCGGTGCCGATCTTGGTATCGGCCTCCTGGCCGAGCACGCGCTTGATCTCGGGACTGTCCGAGGACTTCATCTCATCGATATTGGCCTTGGTGATGCCGAGTTCCTCTGCCTGCAGCAGCGCGAAATAGGTCCACTTGACGATGTGGTACCATTGGTCATCGCCCTGGCGTACGGCCGGTCCGAGCGGCTCCTTGGAGATGATTTCGGGCAACACGACGTGGTCGGCGGGCGCGCCCAGCGTCAGGCGAATGCCGTAGAGGCCCGACTGGTCGGTGGTATAGACGTCGCAACGGCCGGCGTCATAGGCGGCGTTGACCTCTTCCAGCTTTTCGAAGACGACCGGGTTGTACTCCATCTTGTTCGCCTTGAAGTAATCGGCGAGGTTGAGCTCGGTCGTGGTGCCGCTCTGCACGCAGACCGCCGCGCCCGAAAGCTGCAGCGCGGAATTCACGCCTGGCAGCTTCTTGGCATTGATCATGAAGCCCTGGCCGTCATAGTAGGTGACACCGACGAAGTTCAGCCCAAGCGCCGTATCGCGGTTGATGGTCCAGGTGGTGTTGCGCGACAGCATGTCGATCTCGCCTGACTGTAGCGCGGTGAAGCGTTCCTTGGCGCTGAGCGGCGTGAACTTGACCTTGGTGCCATCGCCGAAAACGGCGGCCGCGACAGCGCGGCAGAAATCCGCATCGATGCCTTGCCAGTCGCCCTTGTCGTCCGGCGCCGAGAAGCCGGCCAGACCGGTCGAGACGCCGCATTGGATGAAGCCCTTGGCCTTGACGTCGTCGAGCGTGGCCGCCGACGCGGCCGAAGCCACCAATCCAAGCGCGGCGGCGCCCAGAATGCCGATTGCAATGTGTTTCATAACCCACAGACCCTTTTCTGTTGTTTCAGGCGAACCTGACTTTTTTTCCGTGTGAACGCAGCTTCCCGTTCCGGCCCATTCCCGGAACCCCGCATCGCAACCGACGCGCTGCCTCCCATTCACGAACCGCATCGAAGGCGATTATTCCAGTGAGGTCAAGGAAAATGACCGAAACCGAAAGAGTTCGAAAAGCAATTGCCGCAAATGCCTGAATTGCAGACAAACGCGCCTGGAAATTAGCCAGCGGTGCGAACAAAGCCGGCAAAGTCCGGTCAACGCGAATCGGGGCTGCGCCGGCAAACCCGTCCCTCGGATTTACCGCGCATGACTGACTTGTCATGGAATCAATTGGCACATCCAAAGTCGCCGGCTGGCGGATGGCGAACGGTTGCGCGGCCAATGCCGCCGCACTATGGCTAGCGCCTCATCAGAGGCGAAGCGCAATGACAAAAGACGGCAACCAAATGGGCATCAACACGCGGCTTGCCCATTCGGGCAACAATCCGCACGACTATTTCGGCTTCATCAACCCGCCGGTCGTGCATGCCTCGACCGTGCTCTATCCCAACGCGGCAACGATGGCGGCACGCGGCCAGAAATACACCTACGGCACGCGCGGCACGCCGACCACCGACGCGCTTGCCAGCGCCATCGACGGGCTGGAAGGCTCGGCCGGCACGATTGTGGTGCCCTCCGGCCTGGCGGCGGTGATGGTGCCGCTGCTCGCCTTCCTGTCGGCCGGCGACCATGTCCTGATCGTCGATTCCGTCTATCACCCGACCCGCAATTTCGCCGACACGATGCTGAAACGGCTGGGCGTCGAGGTCGAGTACTACGATCCGCATGTCGGCGCCGGTATTGCCGCGCTGATCAAGTCCAGCACCAGGGTCGTGTTCACCGAATCACCGGCCTCCAACACTTTCGAGGTGCAGGACATACCGGCCATCGCCAGCGCGGCGCACGCCGCAGGTGCGATCGTCATGATGGACAACACCTGGGCGACGCCGCTCTACTTCCGCCCGCTCGATCACGGTGTCGACATCTCGATCCATGCGGCGACGAAATATCCGGCTGGCCATTCCGACGTGCTGCTCGGCACCGCGTCGGCCAACAAGGCCTGCTGGAAACAGCTTTGCGAGACATTTTACACGATGGGCTGCTGCGCCGGGCCGGACGATGTCTATCAGGTGCTGCGCGGCCTGCGCACGATGGGCGTGCGCCTCGACCACCATCAGCGCAGCGCACTTGATATCGCCGGCTGGCTGGAGGGCCAGCCGGGCGTGGCGCGCGTGCTGCATCCAGCGCTTGCCAGCCATCCCGACCACGATCTCTGGAAGCGCGACTTCTGCGGCTCGAGCGGCATTTTTTCCATCGTCCTCGCGGGCGGCGGCCAGAAACAGCAGCATGCCTTCCTCGACGCGCTCAGGATATTCGGCCTCGGCTATTCCTGGGGCGGCTATGAGAGCCTTGCGGTGCCGGTCTTCCTCGGCGACCGCGTCGTCGCCAAGGGCCCTTATGACGGCCCGCTGGTGCGCCTGCAGATCGGGCTCGAGGACGTCGACGACCTCAAGGCCGATCTGGCGCGCGGTCTGGCTGCGGCGGCGGCCGCTTGAAGCTTGCGCCCGCGTATTGCTAAATCCAATTCGCCAACGCGGGTAATCCACTCGTAAACAAGGGAATTCCGCACTTACATGTGCGAATGTCCCGGCGGACAATCTGTGCTAAAGTGACGCCTATGAAAGCCTGGCTGGAAGCGGCAAAGAGCCGGGCGCGCGCTATCAAGCTTGATGTCGTCGCCCTGTGGTTCGCCGCGCGCGACCCTCGGGTGCCCTGGTTTGCGAAGTTCGTGGCCGGAATGGTAGCCGCCTATGCGCTTTCCCCGATCGACCTGATCCCGGACTTCATTCCGGTGCTCGGCTATATCGACGACCTGATCATCGTTCCGCTCGGCGTAGTCCTGGCCATAAGGCTTGTTCCGCCGTCGCTGATGGCCGAATTTAGAGCGCGGGCTGCCGCGCTCGAAAAACAGCCGCAAAGCAGGATGGGGATGTTCATTACCGTGGCGCTCTGGCTGGCTTTGGCAGCTTTGCTGATCTGGGCGTTCTGGCCCACCCACGCCCAATAATGCGATCAGGACTGCTTCTTCTCATCATGCTGATGACGAACAACCCGCGGATCATGGCAGACAAGGTCAACAGCAGGACAACCAACGCCCTGGGAAGGGCTACTACGATCGCAATCCTTTCCGCGTCTTTGGGGCTGGTGGCGACCTGGTTTATCTAGGTCACCATGACGCTCGCGCTCGAGCCCGGCAATTCGAGCTCACTTGCAACGAAGGAGTTGGTCTGCTGCCGCAGCTACCGCACTCCCGGCGGCATGGCCAAGTGCGCGTGCTTCTGGAAGATCGCAATCTTGTCGGGATAGGTGATGCGGATCTCGCGTCCGCATCCCTCGCACTTGTAATGGGAAACGACCTGAAACCAGCTGCCGTTCTTGATGACGGCGAAGTTGCACTGCGGGCATCGGAAAGTCAGGCCAACAGAGAATAGGCTGGGAGACAGGGACATCGCAGCACTTCTTGTTAGTCCGGCGTCTCGACGACGAAGGATGCGGCAATCAAATCGTCGGCATCGATTCTGCCCTTGCCGCCCTCCAGGACTGCTGCGACCTTTCGAAAGGTCTTCAGTTCGTTCTCGGTAATCCGGGCGCCGCGCATCCTCTCAGCGAGGTCAGCCACGCGTATTCGCAGCGCCTGCGACGCTCCAATCTCACGGTTCGACATGGTGATCACATTCCTCGTTGCTCGACTTGCCGCCGCACCTTTCAGGAGGGCGGGTCCAGTCGCTTAGCTCATTCGATGACTTTGATGATCTTGCGCGTGCCCGGGTCAACCACAACGGTCCGGTTGTCGACCACCACGTAACGGTATTTTGTGTCGGGGACTTCGTGAAGTTCGACGGTTTCGGGCAAGGTTGAGCCGATATTGAGTTCCACTCCAGGGATCTTCACCGATGCTAGCGGCTGCTTTTTGACATATTCCCTGATGACGGTCTCCTGTTCAGGCTCGATGACTACGTCCTGAGCAGCAGCGGCGCCGATACCAGCCAGCAACAGAAACCCCGCGGCTGCAGTGGAAAGACGCATACTCATAAGTGCCTCCTTTATGTGAGCTCCATTGCGCTGAACGGCATCGTCTTCGCGCCAGGCTCACCCAAACCTCAGGCAGCCGCAAACGTTCCTTGGTTGGGCTTCGGTCTGATTCGAGGCGGGACCTAAGTCTCACCTGTTTTCGCGTAATAGCCCGGACACCGCGCCACCCGGAACTGCGGCTGCTCGTAGCAGTTGCTAGCTGTGAGTTCGCGGAAGAAGCCGATGGAAAGCCCGCTGGTTACTCGCTGCGGTCTTCGCTGTCTCCATCACGTTCCAGGCGATTGGAACGGTCGTTAGCTAGGGAACCGGCCGGACTTTGACGATTGACCAAGAACGAACTGAGATCTGCGCAGCTACGTCCCTTCCTGCGCTGATAAGGACTACCCGCCATTTCTCAATTTTGGCGGGTGGTCCACAATCACGGCTGGCCAAGTCCGCCCGGGCGAGGCCTGTCAGCGGTTCAAGGTCGCGAGGGCAGCATCACCTCACATCAGGTCTTCGGCAACCCCGTCGAATTTCCTGAGGCCTGCGCTTGGAGGCCTTTGCTTAAGAAGGCCCTGTTCAGATGCGGCCGCCTCGAAAGCAGCGAACGCAGCTTGGTGACTGCAATGTCCGGCCAGGCATTCCTCGATGATTCGGATTGCTTCAAGTCGGGACGGCTTGTCCATGGATGGCCATGGTTGCTGCAGCGCTTTCGCAGCGTCGGCTATCGACGCGATCGCCATTGATTTGCCATTCAAGTAGATTGAAATCGGAATGAACGCCGTCATTTTTAAAGCTCGCCAGGATTGGAGGCGGATAAACGCGAAGACAAGGCAGTGGTTGCATCGTTGTGAATTCAGAGCGCCGCAGTCCGATACGATCGAGGCTGAACATGCACGTCCGATGAGGCTTGATCGTTTCGGCGGCGCCCGTGCTGAAGTCCTGCGGGGATTCGACCGGGAAGCCCCCATCGCCCTTAACCGAACTGAAAACCAGCCCAGCAGCAAATACCGTGGAACCTTTCAAAGCCGCATGCCTTGTCCGTTCTTCATGGAAGGAGGTGCGAAATGAGCCTTGACATAGGAAAAGTCGCCATAGCCTTGCTTGGCCTGCTTGCCTACAAGAACAGGGATAGGATCGGCGAGTTAATCGCCGGCAGGAACTCGACAGATGCCAAAAACGCTGGCTCCACCGGCGGGCTCGGCGACATCCTGGAGCGTCTCAGGAATGCGGGTGCGGGCGATCAAGTCGATTCTTGGGTTGGTACAGGATCGAATCGCCCCGTTCAGCGCGACCAAGTCGAGAAAGCGATCGATCCGCAAACGTTGAGCGATCTCGCGGAGCAAACCGGATTGTCCCGCGAGGAACTTCTGGACCGGCTCACAAGTGAACTGCCCGACGCAGTGGACAAGCTTACTCCCGACGGCCAGATGCCTGTGAGCAAGGGTCCAAATCTCCTCGACGAGGCACCTGGAGCTAGTCGCACTTAGCACCAAGCTGAAAGCCCGCGCCTCCGGGCGAGGACGCGGGCCGATCAGCGCATCGCTGATACCTTGTGTCCAGAATGGACCCTTGAAAATGCTGGCGATCCCGACAGGATTCGAACCTGTGACCATCGGCTTAGAAGGCCGGTGCTCTATCCAGCTGAGCTACGGGACCGCTGGCCGACGCCAAGGGCCGGCTAATTCATGCGCTGCGACGGCTGCCCGGCATTTGCCGGTCAATGCGTCCAGGGCGTCCTGCGGTCATAGCGGAAATTCTCCGCATAGGAAATCTGGCGGCGCTTGGATTCCTTCGGCTCCTCGACGCGGTAGGCCAGCCCCTCTTTCTCCGCATAGGCCACCGCCTCTTCCCTTGTGTCGAAGGTGAGCCTGATCTGGCTCCGCATGTCAGCCGACGTGGTGTAGCCCATCAGCGGATCGATTTTCTTGCGCATCTCGGGATCGAATTCCAGCACCCAGTGGCCGGTCTTGGCCTTGCCGGACTGCATCGCGGTTTTGGCTGGGCTGAAAATGCGCGCGGACATGAACACCTCGTTACTACGTGCAAGCGGCACCGCCGCTGTATTCCCGTCATTACTGCGCAATGCTGCCGGCGGCAAGGCCGAGCCTGCCGTACCCCCTTCACGGCGGCCCACCGACGATGGAACCCTCTCGGCCGTGGACAGGACGACCGAGATCACACCGGGGCGTTTTCTTCCCGGCGGGGACGTTTTATCCGGGTTAACGGCAGCGTGCCGCTGGACAGCAACCTGGATGCCTGAGGTGGCGCTGCCGCGAAACCGTTGCGCGGGCCGGCATTTCCCACTCCGCTCTCGACCCGGGCCTTCCGTTTGTTCCGTTTTCGACTTTTAGGGGTTGCGCAGCCAAGCCCGGAACCCTATACGCCGCCAAGGACTCGGAGTGTAGCGCAGCCTGGTAGCGCATCTGGTTTGGGACCAGAGGGTCGGGAGTTCGAATCTCTCCACTCCGACCATCCATTCACCGGAAATCATCGGCCGTGCTGCCGGCGCACCTGCGCCGGACAGCATCTACGACTGACGAAGCACCAAGCGACCGACGGGCAGCCCGGATTTCCCGGCGTGCCCGCCTGAAGCTTGCGAAACGTCAGCTTTGGATGAACGCCAGGAGATCCGGATTGATGATTTCCGGGTGGGTGGTGCACATGCCGTGCGGCAGGCCATCGTAGACCTTGAGCGTGCCGTGCTTCACCAGCTCGGCGGCAAGCAGGGCGGAGTCGGCAATCGGCACGATCTGGTCGTCATCGCCGTGCATGATCAGGACGGGTACGTCGATCTTCCTCAGGTCTTCCGTAAAGTCGGTTTCGGAAAAAGCCTCGATACAGTCGTAGTGGGCCTTGGCTCCGCCCATCATGCCCTGGCGCCACCAATTGTCGACGGCCCCTTGCGAGACCTTGGCGCTCTCGCGATTGAAGCCATAGAACGGGCCGGCCGGCACATCCCTGTAGAACTGGGCGCGGTTGGCGACCAGAGCGGCACGGAAGCCGTCGAAGACCTCGATCGGCAGGCCGCCGGGGTTGTCGTCGGTCTTGAGCATTATCGGCGGCACCGCGCCGATCAGCACCGCCTTGGCGACGCGTCCTTCGCCACCGTAGCGGGCCACGTAACGCGCCACCTCGCCGCCGCCGGTCGAATGGCCGATATGGACGGCGTTCTTGAGATCAAGATGCGCGACCAGAGCCGCGACGTCGGCGGCATAGGTGTCCATCTCGTTGCCGGTCGCGGTCTGTGTCGAGCGGCCGTGCCCGCGCCGGTCATGCGCGATGACGCGATAGCCCTTGTCGAGGAAGAACAGCATCTGGTTGTCCCAGTCGTCGGCGCTCAGCGGCCAGCCGTGATGGAACACGATTGGCTGGCCTGTGCCCCAATCCTTGTAGAAAATCTCGGTGCCGTCCCTGGTGGTGAATGTGCTCATCGTCGTGCTCCTTGCTGCAGTTGGCTGAAATGGTGCGGGAAGGTTCGTTCCTTCTGTGGACAAGCTACTGCAACGGGGTCATGGTGAGAATTGGCAAAACAGACATTGAACGTGGCAAAACTGACAGATGGGTGCGGCGCGTGATCGGGTCGAAATCGGGCTCGTGGTGTATCCCGGCGTTCAGCAAGCGGCTGTTCTTGGCCTGACAGATCTGTTCCAGTTGGCCAACCGGCTGGCTGCCGACCGGTCGCCGGACTCGCCGAGGCTTCGCGTCAGCCATTGGCAGTGGCAGGACGCGAGCCAAACCGTCATCCGCAGCTTCGACAGCGAGCCCGGCCCCGGCAATGGACCTGCCATGATCATCTTGCCTCCGACCCTGGGTGATCCGATCGCTCGCGAGACGGCCGCGCCCTATGCCGACTGGCTCAGGGCCCGCCATGCTGCCGGCGCGACGCTCGGCTCGGTCTGCGCCGGCGCCTTCGTGCTTGCCGAGACCGGCCTGCTGTCGGGTCGTGCGGCGACCACGCACTGGGCCTATCGCAACGCGCTGGCGATGCGCTTCCCCGACATCGCACTGGATGCCGACAAGCTGGTCATCGACGACGGCGACATCATCACCGCCGGCGGCTATATGGCCTGGACCGACCTCGGCCTGAAACTCGTCGACAGGGTGCTTGGGCCGACCGTGATGATGGACACCGCCCGTTTCATGCTGGTCGACCCGCCGGGACGCGAGCAACGCTTCTACAGCCCCTTTGCTCCCAGGCTGAACCATGGCGACGAGGCGATCCTCAAGGTGCAGCACTGGCTCCAGGCCAGAGGCGCGCGCGATGTGACGCTCGCCACCATGGCGGAGCATGCAGCCTTGGAGGAGCGGACTTTTTTGCGCCGCTTTCGCAACGCCACCGGCCTCAAGCCGACCGAGTATTGCCAGCACCTGCGCGTCGGCAAGGCGCGTGAGATGCTGCAAGCGACGACCCGATCCATCGACCAGATCGCCTGGGATGTCGGCTATGACGATCCCGGCTCCTTCCGCAAGGTGTTCGCCAGGATAACCGGCCTGGCGCCGGGCGATTACCGCAGGCGCTTTGGCGCGGAACGAACTGCGGTGGCGGGCGAAAGGAGCTGAGTTATGGCAGTTGCGGTTGTGACGAGTCTCGACCGGACCGACTGGGACCGCTCGACCGGAGCAGCAAAATACGCAACCAGCGACCCCTTGTTGAAGGCAAGCTCGCCGGGAAGAGAACCCCAACCGCCTCATCTCCCGGCGAGCCTACAACCTGATTTGATACGCAATCAGGACCGGGTTAGCCGGCAAGCTTGCAGGTGCAAATCAGATGCCAGCCGACGTTTCCCGAAATGGGACACCGGCCGTCAATGAATCACGGCCGAAAATCTATTCGTCGTCTATGTCCTCGACCGCCTCCAAGGCGCGGCCGCCATGGAGCATGCGCAAGATGACCACTACGTTACCATCCCCGCGAAAGGCTATCGTCGCCCGCCGCCGATAACCAATTGTACGAAGCCCCGGGGCTATGTCATCCCGGCGTGTGCCGCGCTCAGGGAATGTGGCAAACCCCTCACAGTAGACAATCAGTCGGTCGACCCAAGCCCGTGCAGTTCTTTCTCCAGCCTCGGGCACAAGGTAGGCCAGCAGCTCGGCCACGTCCTTCTCGGCGGCCGCGCTGAACACGACCTGGTGCGTCATCCGCGGGAAGCTTTAGCCACGATGGCATCGACATGGGCGTGCAGGCGCTTCTTGGCCTCTTCCAGGGTCATCAGTTGCGATGGGTCTGCTTCAACAGCCTTCATCGTCGGCACGACTTCCTCACGCAACCAACGCTCTACAGCCGCATCACGCTGGGCGAGCGTGCGGAGGCCATCGCGGATGACCTCGCTTTCGCTGGCGTATTCGCCCGATGAAACCTTGTCCTTGACCATCTGCGCCATATCGAGCGGCAAGGTGATGGTCAGGGGTTGAGTGGTACGCATCGAACCGTCTTTCTTGCCTCAGGTGTGTATGATTAAATCATACACCGATCTACCAGAATTGGGAATATGATTGCTCGGAAATGGCTCATTCCACTTGATCGCGATTTTTTAAATCTCGAACTCGCCCTGCCCCTCATCCATGGCGCTGACGGTTTCTGCGGCGAGCGCCCTTGTGATCGGCGTCTTGCGCTCCAGTGCCGTTCGGTCGAGCCGCTCGACCACGCGCATCGCGGTGGCCAGCGAGCGTTCGATGCGGCGCACCAGATATTGCACGACATGCGGCTCGACCTCGACCTGGCGGTCGGCGAACAGCTTGGTGATGACACCGGCCAGCAAGAGATCGTCTGGCTCGTGGATCTCGACCATCGCCGCCGCCTTCAGTCGCGATGCGAGGTCGGGGAGGCTGACACCCCAGGCGGACGGAAAGCGCCGCGCCGTCAAGAGCAAGGTCGAGCCGGCCGCGCGCACCGTGTTGATCAGATGGAACAGCCCCTCTTCATCGACCGGACCGGCGTCGACATCGTCGATCAGGGCCGGCCGCGCGCCGAGGCTCGCCATGCAGTCGCCGATCCGCCCGGCGTCGACCTTCACTGCGCCGGCGCGGGCGCGCCAGATCGACGCCAGATGGGTTTTTCCAGATCCTGCGGGGCCGGCGAGCACGACCACCGGCGACGGCCAGTCCGGCCAGCGATCGACCAGCGCCACCGCCTGGCTGTTGGTGCCGGAGACGACGAGCTCGTCGCGCGAATAGCCGGTGCCGTGGCCGAGATCGAGCGGCAACTGGCGCGGCGGGTCGATCTTGTTGTTGTCCGGCATCTGGCTCAACTGCGCGGTCCACCGCTCCCGCGGCGACGCGCCGGCAGCGGCGGGACAGGTTCGGTGTTGTGGCCCTTGTAGAGCGGCGACTCGAGATAGCGGGCGATGGCAAAGCGCGCCAGGACGGCAACGGCGGCCGAGGCCGGCACGGCGATCAGCAGGCCGACGAAGCCGAACAGCGCGCCGAAGGCAAACAGCGAAAACATCAGCCACACCGGATGCAGGCCGACGCTTTTGCCCACCAGCCTCGGCTGCAGGATGTTGCCCTCGATGAACTGGCCGACGAAGAACACGCCGGCCACCGCCGCGACCATGGTCCAGTCCGGCCAGAACTGGACGAAGGCGACGCCGACGGCCAGCACCAGCCCGGTCAGCGAGCCGACATAGGGGATGAAGGAGATCAGCCCGGCGAACAGGCCGATGAGGATGCCGAAATTCAGGCCGGTCAAGGTCAGGCCGGTGGCATACATGGCGCCCAGTACCAGGCACAGCGTGCCCTGGCCGCGCACAAAGCCGGCGGTGGCGGTGTTGATGTCGTTGGCGATTGCCCTGACGGTCTGGACATAATCGCGCGGCACCCAGCTGTCGACAATCGCCACCATGCGATCCCAGTCGAGCAACATGTAGAAGGCAACGACGGGCGTGACGACGAACAGGCTGACCACCGAGACCAGCGCCACGCCGGAGCTCCAGATCGAGGTGAACACGGTGGTCAGCAGGCCGAAGCCGGAGGTCAGCAGCGAATTCAACCCTTCGCGCAGGCCATTGGCGTCGACGCCGAATTGCTCTTCCAGCCATCTCGGATCGAAGCTGGTGATCAGGCTCTGCAGCCGGGTCAGGTATTCCGGCAGCTTGCTGGCGAAATCGGCCATCTGCGAAGCCAGCACCGGAATGAGGATGACGAAGGCCAGCACCAGAACGACGATGAAGGCAAACAGGATGACAATCGTCGCCATCAGCCTGGACAGGCCGAGCCGCTGCAGCCGATCGGCGACCGGGTCGAGAAAGTAGGCGAGCACCATGCCGGCGACGAACGGCAGCAGGATGCCGCTGAAGACATAGAGAAAGATCGCGAGGATGATGGCACTGATCAGCCAGAAGCGGATTTGGCGGCGAAACACGCCAGACGCGGCAGCATCGGCAGCCGCAGCCTCGGCTGCCGCGTCGATGTTCTGGTCAGGTATCCGGTTTGGAGCCTTCGCCATAGCCGCTCATATGCCTCAGCCAAGCCACGAGATAGGCCGCGGCCGAAGCCACGGTCAAGACCCCGGACAGCAATATGAGCACCGGCCTGAGCGGGTCGAGGTCGATGGCGAGGGCCAGTTCGCCCAGCACCACCGCCGCCAGCCCGATCTGGATGGCGGTGTTGGCCTTCGACACGAACAGCGGTTTCATCTCGACCGGATGGGCCATGACGGTGGACAGAACGACGGCGCAGACGATCAGCGCATCGCGCGACACCATGGTGACGACCAGCCACAGCGGCAACTCACCGATGAAGCCCAGCACCACGAACACCGAGACCAGCAGCAATTTGTCGGCCATCGGATCGAGATAGGCGCCAAGCTGCGAAAACTGATTGAAATGGCGGGCAATGAAGCCGTCGACGCCGTCGGAAATGCCGGCGATCAGGAAGCCGGCGAAAGCCCAGTCCCAGCGCGCCTGCAGCATGGCCAGCACCACGCCCGGCACCAGCACGAAACGCATGATCGTGATCATGTTGGGGATGGTCAAACGCATGTCCCGTCGCTTCTGTTTTGCTGATACATGATAGAGATGAGAGGCTACGGCAAGTGAGAGCGACGCAGAAGCCGCCAATCTCCGCTCGTTCGAAGAGATCGGCTGTCTTCAAGGCCTTCGCCATCGCCAATGTTGGAGATTTGCCTGAGGCCTCTGTCCACGATTTTGTGATGCCGAAAGTGCCTGAGCCAGCCGTTATCCTTGCGAGGCGCAGCCGTTCATGCGAAGAGCCCCGGAAAGCAGGAAAGAGTGATGAGCAAGCGCAAGAACGGGCTCACCTATGCCGAGGCGGGTGTCGACATCGATGCCGGCAACCTCATGGTCGAGAAGATCAAGCCGCTGGTGCGCGCGACGCGCCGGCCGGGCGCCGATGGCGAGATCGGCGGCTTCGGCGGTCTGTTCGACCTCAAGGCCGCCGGCTTCACCGACCCGGTGCTGGTCGCCGCCAATGACGGCGTCGGCACCAAGCTGAAGATCGCCATCGATGCCGGCAAGCACGACACGATCGGCATCGATCTCGTCGCCATGTGCGTCAACGACATCGTCGTGCAGGGTGCCGAGCCATTGTTCTTCCTCGACTATTTCGCCACCGGCAAGCTCGATCCCGACCAGGGTGCGGCGATCGTCGGCGGCATCGCCGAGGGCTGCCGGCAGGCCGGATGCGCGCTGATCGGCGGCGAGACGGCGGAAATGCCCGGCATGTATCACGGCAACGACTACGACCTCGCCGGCTTTGCCGTAGGCGCGGCCGAACGCGGCCAGTTGCTGCCGACCGACGACATCGTCGAGGGCGACGTGCTGTTGGGGCTGGCTTCGTCGGGCGTGCATTCAAATGGCTTTTCGCTGGTCCGCCGCATCGTCGCCACCAGCGGCCTTGCGTGGACCGATCCAGCGCCCTTCAACGATGAAGCCACTTTGGCCGAGGCGCTGCTCGAGCCGACCCGCATCTACGTCAAGTCGATCCTCAAGGCGATCCGTAACACGCATGGCATCAAGGCGCTGGCCCATATCACCGGCGGCGGTTTCCCGGAAAACATCCCGCGCGTCCTGCCGAAGGATTTTTCGGCCGAGCTCGACCTCGACGCCATCGAGGTGCCGGCGGTGTTCTCATGGCTGGCCAAGACCGGCGGCGTGGCGCCCGACGAGATGATGCGCACCTTCAACTGCGGCGTCGGCATGATCCTCGCCGTCGCCTCCGGCCAGGCGGCACAGGTCGCGGCCGTGCTGCAGGAGGCCGGCGAGACGGTGACGCCGATCGGCCGCATCGTGCCGCGCCGCAACGCGGGCGTGATCTATCGCGGCACGATCGGCCTATGAGCATGCGCAAACGCACCGTGGTGCTGATTTCGGGACGGGGCTCCAACATGACGGCGCTGATCGCCGCGGCCAGCAATCCGGACTATCCGGCCGAGATCGTCGGCGTCGTTTCCGACCGGGCCAATGCCGCCGGTCTCGGCATCGCGGCGGCGCGCGGCATCGCCACCAAGGTGATTTCGCGGGCCGACTATAGCAGCAAGGAAGCGCATGACGGGGCGATCGACGCCGCACTTGTCTCGCTCGGCGCCGAGATCGTGGCGCTGGCCGGTTATATGCGTATTCTCGGCGCGCGCTTCGTCGAGAAATGGCTGGGACGGATGATCAACATCCACCCTGCCCTGCTGCCCGCCTTCAAGGGGCTGGATACGCATGCGCGCGCCTTGCGCGCGGGCATACGCATCCATGGCTGCACGGTGCATTTCGTCACGCTCGATATGGATGACGGCCCGATCATCGCCCAGGCCGCCGTGCCGGTGATGGTCGGCGACAATGAGGACATGCTCGCCGCGCGCGTGCTGAAGGCCGAGCACCGGCTTTATCCGCTGGCGCTCGGGCTGGTCGCTGAAGGCAAGGCGCGGATGGAAGGCGGCCGCACCGTGCTTGCCCACTTCGCCGACGATGCCGACAACAGCACCTCAGTGGTGATGGCGCCCGATCCGCTGCGTGAGGAGACCGACCTCGAGCATCTGGCGCGCATCACGCCATGAGGCTCATCCTTGAAGTGGGTAGCAATTATTGCTACCATCTTGGCAAGGAGACAAGTTGATGGCGACAGTCGAAAAAGTCAGCGTGGCGCTTTCGCCGGAACTGCTGGACATGGTCAAGAGCGCGGTGGCCAGCGGGCAATACGGTTCGGCAAGCGAAGTGATCCGCGAGGCGCTCCGCGAATGGCGCCTTCGCCAACCCTTGCGCGAGGCGGAAGCGCAACGGCTGCGGAAAGCCTGGACGGAGGGGCTGGAGAGCGGCCCGTTCGCATCTTTCGACATCGAGGACATCAAACTGAAGGCGCACAGCCGGTTCAGCGAAGCCGGCAAAAAACAGCGGAATGGCTGACGTCCTCGTTGTCCGCAGCCCGGCCGCCGAAGACGATCTGATCGACATCTGGTTTGGCATTGCAACTGACAGCCCGCTTGCCGCGGACCGCTTTCTGGACGCCATTGCGGCGCGCATCCTGCAATTGGCGACATTCCCGGAATCCGGTCCCCGGAGACCCGACATCGGCGCCGAAGTGCGAGCATTGACGATCGGCAATTACCTCGTGCTTTATCGCCTGGCCGAACAGCGCGTCGAGATCGTGCGCGTGGTGCATGGCGCACGCGACGTCTCAACATTGTTTTGACAGATGCAGACAGGCATGGATCTCTTCGACAGCGCTATCCGGGCAAAAGGTGATCTGGCCGGCGTCTTTGAGTATGATGAGGCAGACGATCCAACGAATGCCACGGCATACTTCTATCTGTATCGAATCGAGGACGGGCGAGTAGGTTCTGTCATCGATGCAATTCACATTCGATCGGGCGATTGGGCCATTACTGAAGCAGACATTTCGGTCAGGTGGGATAAGGATGAACGGCGCGTAGGTTTGTTCATCTTTGGTACGCTTTGGGCGACCTTTGATACCGCCATGGGCACAAAACTTGGCGGCGGATATGGGAAAGACTTTCAGCCCGACATTCCTTGGTCTTAAATTGAACTCATGAAGCAACTCCTTCTTCTGCGTCACGCCAAGTCGAGCTGGGACGATCCTGACCTCATCGACTTCGACCGGCCGCTGTCCGGGCGCGGGCTGAAGGCCGCCCCGCTGGTCGGGCGCGAACTGGCCAGGCAGGGCTGGCTGCCCGATCTGGCGCTGGTGTCGCCGGCGCTGCGCAGCCGCGACACGTGGCGGCTGGTCTCGGCGGAATTGCCGGCGAAAACACCGGCCAAATTCGTCCAGGCGCTCTACGAGGCCAGCGCGGCAGACGTTCTCGCCAAGGTCCGGCAGGCAAATGCGGCAACAAGCAGCCTTTTGGTGATTGGCCATAATCCCGGCCTGGAGGAATTCGCGCGCCGGCTTGCCGGCGCCGGATCGGATGCCGCGGCACTCAAAAAGCTTGAAGAAAAATTCCCGACGGCAGCCCTCGCCCGCTTCCTTTTCGACGGTGACTGGGCACGGCTGGCCCTCGGCGACGCGCAGCTGACGCACTGCGTTTGGCCGAAGGATCTGCGCTAAACGAGAGCTGTGACTTAATAAGCAAGAACGGCGGGCCAAGGCCCGCCGTTCTTTGCGTTCCGAAGCTTTAGGGCTTAGCGACGGCCCCAGTTGCCCCGGCCTGATTCAGGCGCGGCAGACTGACCCGTGCCTGACTCGGACGTCGCAGTGGTGTTGACAGCGTTGTGCTCGGTCGGGAGCAGCTTGCGGATCGAGCCCGTGAATGTGTTGTCGACATTTCCAACAGCCGCATTGCCAGGCGCGGCCGGCTGGTTGACGCCGTCCGAACCATAGTGGTCGCTGCCGGCAAAGGCGCTGCCTGTGGCAATGAGGATGGCGGCAGCGGTGAGAGCAATCCTGGTCATTTCAGTACTCCGGTACTTTCATACTTTCAGTGTTGTTGTCCGTCTCGTGGCGTGCCTTGGGAGGATTTCGCGTCGCTCGGACCACCCCGAGGTGGGTTGGCGATGCAGCAGTTTCCAATCACAAAGATGTTCCGGGCACGCCCTGAAGCGGGTGCTTGAAATCCGCCAAAAGGCTTCCCTCGCCACAATCTTTGACTTTCTTCTCAATGCGTTAGGTGAATTCGTCTGCCGCGTGGCCTGGCCATTTGCTGAGCCGGGTTCATTTGGTCTTGCACAATGCGTCAACAAGAAAAACCGACCGGTTCGAGTTCCTGCGCAGATGAAATCGCAGATCTACCGGTTTGCTCTGCCGCCCTAGACGTGCACGTCGCCAAAGGAGAGCTCGCCGTCGTCGCCAGCGGTCATGAACGCCATGACCAGCAGGCCGACATAGAAGGCGGCGACCAGCACGACGATGACCAAGCCGGGAATAGGCCCCAGGGCGGCGCCGGCAACGACCTCGCGCACCGAACTGACGAAGTCGATGCGGACACCTTCGGTTAGAAGACTGGGGGTCGACAGTTTCAGGATCCAGGCCAACAGCAGGATCAGCAGCATGTGAATGTAGTTTCGACGCAGACGGCGCGCCAACGCCGCTCGCTGCGAAATGAGGAATTTTGGAGTGCGCAGACTTTCGCCGACGACCAACAGCCAATCGGACGCGAAGTCCGGCTGCGGCGAGAATATCTGCGCGAAATAGTGCCGTTCGAACTGGCGCACACGGGCCCGGTAAACGTCGAAGAAGCGATATCGCCGCGCTTCTATCCACAGCAGCAACAGAACAAGCAGCATGGCAAAAAGCAGCACGCCGTGGTGCGCGCTGGCCGTCGAAAGCGAGACGGACAACATCGCCGCGACGACCGTTATCGCCCAATTGCTCGTCCGGTCCAGGCGGTCTCGCCACCCAGTCATGCGCAGAATCTCGGCGCGATGGAAATGCGCCATCGTGGTCACCAGTTCGCCGGGCGAAAGCGTTCTTCCAACGGGGGCCGGCGCTGCCAACGCTTCTGCCATCACCATGTCTCCACCGCCACGCAAAAACGGCTGGCTGGGTATATCGTTCCGACGCTTCACTTGGCCGGGCGCAGCCAGACCTTGTTATCGTGAAACGCCGCACCGCCATAGGGCGCCGGCGCGTCGGCGCCGGTCAGGACGTTGATGCCCTCGCCGCGCTCGTGGGCGCTGTTGGGCCAGATGCCTTCGGCCACCACGACGCCGCGCTTGATGCCGTCGAACAATCTGGCGTGCAGCACGACCTCGCCGCGCGCATTGCCGATCTCGACGCGGTCGCCATTGGCCAGACCATAGGCTGCCGCATCGTCCGGATGCAAAAGCAGTTCCGGCCGGCCCTCCTTGGCCCTCGACACCGGCGTCTCGGAAAAGGTCGAGTTGAGGAAATTGCGCGCCGGCGAGGTGGCCAGCCGGAACGGATGCGCCTCATCCGCCACCTCGATCAGATCGACGTGGTCGGGAAATTCCGGCAGGCTTGCCACCGGCCCGAACAGGCCCATGCTTTTCGGCGGCCGGTTGGGCGCCGCCTGCCCGGCCCAGTCGGCGCGAAAGCGGAATTTTCCGTCTGCGTGGCCGAAGCCGTCGATAAAATGCGCCGCCTCGAAATCCGGCTGCAAATCGAGCCACTTTTGTTCCTTGAGGCTCGAAAAGCTGCCCAGGCCGCGCTTGCCCAAAATGATGTCGATATGCTGCTGCTCGGTCATGCCGAAGCCGGGCCTGTCGCCAACACCGAGCCTTTTGCCGAGTTCCTCGATGACGAAGTGGTTGCTGCGCGGCCCTTCCGGCGGGTCGATCAGCTTCGGACCGAGCGTGATGTGCTGGTTGCCGCCGCCCTTGTAGACATCGTCATGCTCTAGAAACATCGTCGCCGGCAACACGACATCTCCGAGTTTTGCGGTGTCGGTCATGAACTGTTCGTGCACGCAGGAAAACAGGTCGTCGCGCAAAAAGCCCTGCTTCACCAGCCGCTGCTCAGGCGCGACATTGACCGGATTGGTGTTCTGGATCAGTAGCGCCGTCACCGGCGGGCCGCCATAGAGCGCATCCTCAGCGCCGGTCAGCACCGGGCCGATGCGCGAATGGTCGAGATGGCGGATCGCCGGGTCGCGCATCCGCGCGCCTTCCAGCAGTTCCTGGTTCAGCTTGAAGATGCCCGAATTGGAATGGAAGGCGCCGCCACCCTCATATTGCCAGCAGCCGGTGACCGCGGCGATCGAGGCCGCGGCATGCATGTTGACCGAGCCGTTGCGCTGCCGCGAAAAACCGTAGCCGAGGCGGAAATAGGTTTTCCTGGTCGTGCCGACGAGACGGGCGAAGGCCTCGATCTCGTCGAGGGAAAGCCCGGTGATATCAGCCGCCCATTGCGGCGTCCTCGTCTGAAGATGCGCTTCCAGACCGTGCGGGTCGTCGGTGTATTTTTCCAGATAGGCGCGGTCGGCCATGCCGTCACGGAACAGCACATGCATCACCGCGCAGGCCAGCGCGCCGTCGGTGCCGGGCTTCAGCACCAGGCCGAGATCGGCCTGCTTCATCGTCGCGTTCTCATAGACGTCGATGACGACGATCTTGGCGCCGCGTTCCTTGCGCGCCTTGATCGCGTGGGTCATGACGTTGACCTGGGTGACCACGGCATTGGTGCCCCAGATCACCACGCAGTCGGACTTGGCCATCTCGCGCGGGTCGGGACCGCGCAGCGCGCCGGCGCCCATCATCCAGCCGGTCCAGGCCAGATTGGTGCAGATCGAACCGAAGAAGCCGGAGTACCTTTTCGCGTGGCGCAACCGCTCGATACCGTCGCGCTGCACCAGCCCCATCGTGCCGGCATAGTAATAGGGCCAGACCGTCTCCGAGCCGTATTTTGCCTCGGCCGCGATGAATTTTTCGGCGACCAGGTCGAGTGCGGCCTCCCAGCTCGCTTCCTTCCAAAGGCCTTCACCCTTGGCGCCGGCACGGATCAGCGGCTTCAGCAAGCGGTCGGGATGATGGACGCGGTCGGCATAACGGGCGACCTTGGCGCAGATGACGCCAGCCGTGTAGCTGTTGGCCTTGGCGCCATGGACGCGGCCGATGCGCTTGCTGTCGAGCAGTTCGACCTCGAGCGCGCAGGTCGACGGGCAATCATGCGGACAGGCCGAATGGCCGATCCTGAGCTTGGCGTGTTGATTCATGGGGCCAAGCTAGCCGTTTATGGCGGTGGCGTGTAGGGCCAGATGGCGCTACTCCGCCGTGCCTTCCTCGTATTCCGCCGACATCGACAGCCATTTTTCCTCATGGGCGGCGAGTGTCTGGGCCAGTTGCGAGCGCTCCTTGGCCAGCCGCGTCGCCGTCGACGGGTCCTTTTCATAGACCGCCGGATTGGCGAGTTCGTCCTCGATCAAGTCGATACGCTTGCGGATGCGGTCCATCAGCGCTTCGGTGGCGCGGATCTCCTTGGCCAGCGGCTCGAAGGCGGCGCGCCGCGCTGCCGCGTCACGGCGGCGGTCGGCCTTCGAGGCCTTTTCGGCCTCGCGCTTGCCGCGGCGGTCGCCGGCCACGCCGGTGACCAGCGTCTTGTAATCGTCGAGGTCGCCGTCAAAAGGATTGACCGTCCCGTCCTTGACCAGCCACAGCCGGTCGGCCGTCGCCTCGAGCAGGTGGCGGTCGTGCGAGATCAGGATGACGGCGCCGGGAAACTCGTTCAACGCATGGATCAGCGATTCACGGCTGTCGATATCGAGATGGTTGGTCGGTTCGTCGAGGATGAACAGGTTTGGCCCCTCGAACGCCGACAGGCCCATCAACAGCCGCGCCTTCTCGCCGCCCGACAGGTCCTTGGCGGCGGTGTTCATCTTTTCGGTGGTCAGTCCGAACTGGGCGACGCGGCCGCGCACCTTCGATTCCGGTGCTTCCGGCATCAGCCGGCGGACATGCTCATAGGCGTTTTCACTCGGCCTGAGATCGTCGAGCTGATGCTGGGCGAAGATCGCCACCTTCAGGCCGGGCGCCACCGTCATGGCCCCGCTCTCCTGCTTCAGGCGGCCGGACAGCAATTTGGCGAAGGTCGACTTGCCGTTGCCGTTGGCGCCGAGCAGCGCGATACGGTCGTCGGCATCGATGCGCAGCGTCATCTTCTTCAGGATCGGCTCACCCTCGACATAGCCGACATTGACGTTGTTGAGCGCAATGATCGGCGAGGCCACCGTCTTCACCGGCTCGGGAAAGGAGAACGGCCGCACGTTGTCGTTCACAATCGCGGCGATCGGCTTCATCTTCTCCAGCGCCTTGATGCGCGACTGCGCCTGTCTCGCCTTGGAAGCCTTGGCCCGGAAGCGCTCGACGAAGGATTCCATGTGCTTCCGCGCGGCTTCCTGCTTGACCCTGCCCTTCTCCTGCAATTCGCGCTGTTCGGTGAATTGGCGCTCGAACTGGTCGTAGCCGCCGCGCCAGAAGGTCAGTTTCTTCTGGTCGAGATGGACGATCGAGTTGACGGCGCGGTTGAGCAGGTCGCGGTCATGCGAGATCAAAAGCACGGTGTGCGGATATTTCGACACGTAGTTTTCCAGCCACAGCGTGCCTTCGAGGTCGAGATAGTTGGTCGGCTCGTCGAGCAGCAGCAGATCGGGCTCGGCAAACAGCACCGCGGCGAGTGCGACGCGCATGCGCCAGCCGCCGGAGAACGACGAGGCCGGCCGCCGCTGGGCATCGTCGTCGAAGCCGAGGCCGGCGAGGATGGTGGCGGCTCGCGACTCGGCCGAATGAGCGTCGATATCGGCCAGCCGCATGTGGATGTCGGCGATGCGGTGCGGATCGGTCGCCGTCTTTTCCTCGTCGAGCAATGCAGAGCGTTCAAGGTCGGCCTTGAGCACAATCTCGATCAGCGGCTCCTCGGTGCCGGGAGCCTCCTGCGCCACCTGGCCGATGCGCGTGTTCTTCGGCAGGCCGATCGAGCCGGTCTCGGAGGCGAGGTCGCCGGTGATCGCCTTGAACAAAGTGGTCTTGCCGGTGCCGTTGCGGCCGACAAGCCCTGCCTTGCTGCCGGCCGGCAAGGTCAGCGAGGAATGGTCAAGAAGCAGGCGTCCGGCCATGCGGAGCGAAAGGTCGTTGATGATCAGCATGGCCGCGCTTTTGCACGGGACGTCAGCGCTTCGCAAGACCTCGAGCAGCGGTTGGCCGCATAAGGCATGAAAATGGCCGAGAGCGACAGGTTGCCCGGTGCGGCGGGCGCAGAAAGAAGACGATTGATCCGATCGCCGGCCTCAACGGATCAAAGGACCAGCTCGGGCTGGGCCGGCAACCGGCTGCGATGGCGTGGCGCCTGGCGAGCATCGGCTTCTCGCAGCCGAAAACCGCGCATTTGTCAGTTAATTGCCGGTGCAAAGCGGTCGTCTTCCGCTATCGCGTCATGACGCAAAGGCAAGACTCAGCTATGTCTAGGTGTGCGGCGGACTTGATACCCGCCTGGCCGGCGTCATCGCTCCCCTCCCAAGCGGCGCCGGCCATCTTTCCTACAGGCCTCCATCACTGCGCCGGCGGCGAGCCGGGTTGATCGTCGGCTGGTGTCGAGCCGGGCGCAGGGTCGACCTGCGGGCTTTGATCGGCGCCGGGAGCCTTTGTCGGTGGAATGTTGTTGTCGCAGGCCGCGACAGCCAGCGCTGCGGCCAAAACGAGCCGGGTCGGGGCCAGTAAAATTGAGAGCCTGTTCATCGCAACCTCCTGTCACCGGGCAAACGAGACGGTGCCGATTTGGTTGCACGCGTCAGGCAGAGCTCGAGGCGCTTGGAACGCGGGGAACAAAACGAGAGAGCGGGGAACAAAACGCGGGCTCCTCGGTTGGTCCACACCAATGGAGAAAATCATGATCCGTCTGCTCATAGCCGGGGCCGCCGTCTATGTGGCCTACCGCATAGTCAGGGAAATCGTCGACGAGGTGCCCGACGACTTCGATCCGCTGTTGCTGCCGCCTCCCGATGACGACAAGTCGCTGCCGCGGCAGTCAGCGGCGATGGGCGTGGAGCCGCAGCGCTAGATCCATCCGCCGGCGTTTACTCGCCCACGGAGAGGAGGCGCAAATCTCCCAGGACCTGGGTTCCTCGCCCCCATTCTTCATGGGGGAGAGGTGGCTCGGCAGAGCCGAGACGGAGAGGGGGACTTGCGCCGTCCCTTTACCCAGCCGAGCGATCGAATAACATTTTTTCAGCTGGGTACTTACGAAAAGGCCCCCTCTCCGGCCGCTTCGCGGCCACCTCTCCCCCGCTCCGCGGGGGCGAGGAAACGCTGCATCGCTGTTGCGAACAAAGCAGAAACGATGCTTGATGGGCAATGAACCTCGCTGCCCGTGATTCGACCTTCCGGCCTGCCTATCTCGCGAAGCTGAATGCCGAGCAGTGCGTTGCCGTCGAGCATGGCGACGGCAAGGTCGCCGGGCCGCTGCTGGTGATCGCCGGGGCCGGCTCCGGCAAGACCAGCACGCTGGCGCATCGCGTCGCGCATCTGATCGTCAGGGGCGCCGACCCCAGGCGCATCCTTTTGATGACGTTTTCGCGTCGCGCCGCATCGGAAATGGCCAAGCGGGTCGAGCGCATCGCCGGCGAGGTGCTCGGCCGCGACGCTTCCGTCATCACTGATGCACTGAGCTGGGCCGGCACGTTTCACGGCATCGGCGCCAGGCTGCTGCGCGACTACGCATTGGAGATCGGCCTCGATCCGGCCTTCACCATCCACGACCGCGAGGATTCGGCCGACCTGATGAACCTCGCCCGGCACGAACTCGGCTTCTCGAAAACCGAGGGCCGTTTTCCGACCAAGGGCACCTGCCTGGCGATCTATTCGCGTGCCGTCAACGCGCAGGCGCCGCTAGGCGAGGTTCTCGGTTCGGTGTTTCCCTGGTGCGCGGGGTGGGCAGAACAGCTCAAGGCGCTGTTCGCCCGATATGTCGAGGCCAAGCAGGCGCAGAACGTGCTCGATTACGACGACCTGCTGCTCTACTGGGCGCAGATGGCCGGCGAGCCGGAAATATCGGCGCATCTGGGTGGGCGTTTCGACCATGTGCTGGTCGACGAATACCAGGACACCAACCGGCTGCAGGCCTCGATCCTCGCGGCGCTCAAGCCGGACGGATCCGGGCTGACGGTGGTCGGCGACGATGCGCAGTCGATCTATTCGTTTCGCGCCGCGGAAGTGCGCAACATCCTCGACTTTCCAAAACAGTTCGCCCGGCCGGCCGAGATCGTCATGCTGGAGCGCAACTACCGCTCGACCGAGACCATCCTGGCCGCCGCCAACGCGGTGATCGGCGAGGCCTCGGAGCGCTTTACCAAGAACCTCTGGTCGGAGCGCAAATCGACCGAAAAGCCGAAGCTGGTCAGCGTCCGCGACGAGGCCGAGCAGGCGAGTTACGTCTGTCAGGCGATTCTGACCGAGCGCGAGGCCGGCACGGCGCTTAAGGCGCAGGCCGTGCTGTTTCGCGCCTCGCACCACAGCGGGCCGCTGGAGATCGAGCTGACGCGCCGCAACATCCCGTTCGTCAAGTTCGGCGGGCTGAAGTTCCTCGACGCCGCCCATGTCAAGGACGTGCTGGCGGTGCTGCGCTTCGCCGAGAACCCGCGCGACCGCGTCGCCGGCTTTCGCGTGCTGCAGCTTTTGCCCGGCATCGGCCCTTCGGCGGCTTCGCAGATCGTCGACACCATGGCGACGTCGCTCGACGAAGCGATGGGGCTGGCGCGCTACCGCCCGCCGCAACGCGCCGCCGACGACTGGCCGGGTTTCGTCGCGCTGTTCTCGCAGCTTCGCGCCGGGTCGGGAAAATGGCCTGTTGACCTCGAACAGGTCAGGCTCTGGTATGAGCCGCATCTCGACCGCATCCACGAGGACGCAACGACGCGCCGGGCCGATATTCTGCAGCTCGAACAGATCGCCTCGGGCTATGCCTCGCGCGAGCGTTTCCTCACCGAGCTGACCCTCGATCCGCCGGATGCGACCAGCGACGAGGCTGGGCCGCCGCATCGCGACGAGGACTATCTGATCCTGTCGACCATCCATTCGGCCAAGGGCCAGGAATGGAAGAACGTCTTCGTGCTCAACACCGTCGACGGCTGCATCCCGATCGATCTCGCCGTCGGCTCGAAGGAGGATATCGACGAGGAGCGCCGCCTGCTCTACGTGGCGATGACGCGCGCCAAGGACGGCCTGCACCTGGTCATGCCGCAGCGCTTTTTCGTCCACGGCCAGGCGGCGCGCGGCGATCGCCATGTTTACGCCTCGCGCACCCGCTTCATCCCGGCCTCGATCCTCGGCGCCTTCGAGCAGACATCGTGGGCGAGTGTCCAGGCCAAGGATGATCCGCGCCGCCAGCCGCAAGTGCGCGTCGACCTTGGCGCCCGCATGCGCGACATGTGGAAATAGGCCGCTCTTCGGCACGACGCTTATGCCACGGAGCTTGGTGGCGAAAACCAAATTTCGGCAACATGGAACCTGATGCCGCAATCCGCGTTTCTGGGCGTCCGACCCCCGGTCGGAGAGCGGCGTCCGCCCGTCACCTCCGCCCAATTCAAGAGGCAAGAATGCACGATAAGACATTTTTCACCCCGGTCGCCGTAACCGTCGGCGCCGGCCATAAGCGCATGATCGCTTCGCTGTTCGACATGCATGAGTTCCTGACCGAGTTCCCGCCATCGCGGCGACGCTTGAGCTATGGCGCGGCGGTGAAGGCCTGCGAGGCGGCACGCGCCGGCGAGATCTCGCCCGAAGCGGCGCGCGATGCCTTGATCAGCTTCGCGGCGGCGGCAGGCATTCTCTGGCCTTCGGCACAGCCGGCAGTCTCGGTCAAGCCGATCGCCCGCGGCCAGGGCGGATACGCCGCCTGACTGGCCAGGCCTCTTTGGCGACTGTGGCCCGTCGAAGATGCTGTTCGTCTTCGACGGGTTTCCTGTCAATTCGATCCGGATGATCCCAAATCATGCGTAGGCGCGGCCCTCTTCACTACGCTGGAACAGCGTCAGGTCGAGCGGCACCGAAGGCCGGCCGAGAACGGTCAGGATCGCGTGCGCCTGGCCGCGGTGATGGGTCTGGTGGTTGAAGAAATGATCAAGCGCCGGCGCCAGCCGCTGCGAGACGGTGCGCATGTCGGAGACGGTCATGTAGGAGAAGCGGCCGGACAAAGCCTTGTCGCTTAACGCCCCAACCCAGTCGATGATCCTTTTGTCTTCGGCCTCGCGCGCCAGCCGCAAGCCCGGCTGGGCGCGGTGCAGGATGGTGTCGAGCCTGGCCGGCGCGTCGCCCTCGCCGGTAAAGCGCCTCATCCAGATGCGATCGGCAGTCAGAACATGGTTGAGCGTGCCCATCATCGAGCCGAAGAAGACCCCGACGTTGCGGTGAAATTCTTCCTCGTCGAGATCGGCGGCGGCATCGTAGATGCGGCTATTGGCCCATTGATTGTAGGCCGCAAACATCATGAAGTGCTGTTTCATCGTTTTCTCCGGCCCGCGAGACCCCGTTTCGGGTGCTTACCGCAAGGCCCGGAACGTCGCTCTAGTAGACCGCAAGGAAGCTGCCGCCAATGACCATTCTGCTCTATGATCTCGTCGGACGCGATGGCGCCCGTCCGTTCAGCCCGCATTGCTGGAAGGCGACGATGGCGCTTGCCCACAAGGGCCTCGATATCTCAACCGTGCCGACACGCTTTCTCGACGTGCCCACCATTGAAGACGGCGTTTCAAAACTCGTTCCGGTGATCCGCGACGGCGAGAAGGTGGTCGCCGATTCTTTCGCCATCGCGCTCTATCTTGACGAGGCCTACCCAGAGCGACCGACATTGTTTTGCGGCGACGGCGGCAAGGCGATGGCGCGCTTCGTCGAACGCTGGTCGCAACTGACCATCCACCCCTATGTCACCACTGCGGCGATCATGGACCTGCACGCCATGCAGGACGAGGCGAACGCCGCCTATTTCCGCCAAAACCGCGAGCAGCGCTTCGGCCAGAGACTGGAAGAGGTGGTGGCGGTGCGGGACGCCGGCCTTGGTGCCTTCCGTGCCTCGCTGGAACCATTGCGCTCGATGCTTGCCTATCAGCCGTTCATCGGCGGTCAATCACCGCTGTTTGCCGACTACATCGTCTTCGGCGCGCTGCAATGGGCGCGCATCGCCTCACCCTACCGGTTGCTCGACGACAGCGATGTGGTGGCGAAGTGGTTCGAGCGCTGCCTCGACCTGCATGATGGGCTCGGCCGCAAGGTGCCGGCGGCTGCCGCCGGCATAGGGGAGTAAGGGAGTAGGGCAGTAGGGGAGTAGGTATTCGCACCGCCGCTACTTCCTTACTCCCTACTGCCCTACTGCCCTACTGCCCTACTGCCCTACTGCCCTACTCCCCTACTCCCTTCGCAATGACAGTACGAACACCATGACGTCAGACCCGGAATTCCCGGACGATTTTCGCGCCGATCTGGTCAACCTCTTCCTGTGGCGGCGGGATGTCAGGCGATTCAGGCCGACGCCGCTCCCCGAAGGCGCGCTGGAGCGGCTGCTTGGCCTCTCCAGCATTGCGCCCTCGGTCGGGCTGAGCCAGCCTTGGCGTTTCGTCATGGTCGAGAGCGCGGAATGCCGCGCCGCCGTCAAGACATGCTTCGAGCGCTGCAATGCGGAGGCGCTCGCATCGTTCGGCGGCGAACGCGCCGCGCTCTATGCGCGCCTGAAGCTTGCCGGCCTGAACGAAGCGCCTTGTCAATTCGCGGTCTTCGCCGACCGCGGGACGGAACAGGGACATGGGCTCGGCCGCCTGACCATGCCCGCGACCATCGAATATTCGGCGGTGATGGCGATCCACACGTTTTGGCTGGCGGCGCGCGCCGAAGGAATAGGCATGGGCTGGGTCTCGATCCTCGACCCGGCCGAAATGGCGACGATCCTGGAGGCGCCGCCGGAGTGGACGCTGATCGGTTACTTCTGCGTCGGCTACCCCTGCGAGAACCACAGCGTGCCGGAACTGGAGCGAGAAGGCTGGGAAGTCCGGCGCGCTTCAATGGTGATAAGGCGGTAGTGCAACGGCAACGCTGCCATCCTCTTTTGCAGGGAAGAATGGATATCATGGATGATTTCGCCGATCGCCGGCGTTGCCGACAAGACACCATGGCAAAGCCAGCCGTGACGGCCGTGATCTGAGGAAGGCAAAAATGTTTCGCTACGACGTGCAGGCCGAGATCTGGGTCTATCCAGGCAAAGGCGGCTGGCATTTCGTGACGCTGCCGCCGGAGCTTGGGGCACGGATCAAGACGGCAATGGCGGGGATGGCACGGCCCTGGGGCTCGCTTGGCGTGGAAGCCGTCATCGGCCAGACCAGATGGCGAACATCGCTGTTTCCCGACAAGAAATCCGGCAGCCTGCTGTTGCCGATCAAGACGGCGGTACGGGTCCGCGAAGGCCTTCGGGCTGGCGACACGGCCAAGCTGACGATCGAGATGAAGTTATGACTTGGCTGACGGCGACACGCTATGCGGCGGCTAAAGCGCGTCGGAGACGCGCTTAAGTTCTTGTTTTTATGCATGTCGTTATCGCAAAACCGCTGCGCACTTTTGCGCGACATGCATTAGCGCCAGCCCCTTGGCAAGCCGGCGGGCGGCTTGTATAGAGCCCGCCACCGTGAATTCCACTCTCCATCACAAGGACGACCCCATGGCGCTCGAACGCACTTTTTCCATGATCAAGCCGGACGCAACCCGGCGCAATCTCACCGGCGCCATCACCCAAATGCTCGAAGAAGCCGGCCTGCGCGTCGTCGCCTCGCGCCGGGTGTGGATGAGCCGCCGCGAGGCGGAAGGTTTTTATGCCGTGCACAAGGATCGTCCGTTCTTCGGCGAGCTGGTCGAGTCGATGTCGTCGGGCCCAACGGTCGTGCAGGTGCTGGAAGGCGAGAACGCCATTGCCAAAAACCGCGACGTGATGGGCGCCACCAACCCGGCCAACGCCGCCGAAGGCACCATCCGCAAGCTGCACGCGCTGTCGATCGGCGAGAATTCCGTGCACGGCTCCGACGCGCCGGAGACCGCCGCGCAGGAGATCAAATACTGGTTCTCGGACACCGAGATCGTCGGCTGAGCCGATAAGTCCATCACCACGTCACATGCAAAAAGGCCGGCGCAATGCCGGCCTTTTTCGTTGCGGCGATCCGGCTCGGACGCCGGGTCGCCGACACCCGCCAACTGCGCATGATGCTCAAAAACCGAAACCGGTTATCAGCTCGCGGCGTTGAAGCGCAGGATGACGCGGTCGTCTTTGTCGACGATGATGAGCTTGCCGGCGTCGACGTGATACGATGCCGCCTTGGCCAGCGCCTCGAACAGCGCCTTTTCCTCGGCCATAGTGTCGGGCGCGCAGGCCTTGAAGGTCGAACCGATGTCACTGATGGCAATCGTCGAACCATCGACTTTGGCGGTGGCGAAGTAGACGTTGCAAGGCCCGCTGCCGCCGGCCTTGCCGGCCTCGTCGATCCTGAACGTCGCCTGCGGCTCGGCGATCACACCAATGCCGTCGATATACTCGATCAGCCAGCTCTGCCCGACAACCGGGGCCGACGCCGGCTGCTCGCTCGACGTCACCATCTTCAGCATGATGGTCTGCGGCGCGTCGCTCAGTGGATCGACCTGGTGGCGCATATCGGAGATGAACAACAGCCTGTCGTCGACGGTGATGCGCGCCTGCAGCGCATAGGTCATATGAGGCCGGATCATCTGGGGATCAAAGCTGATCTCGAACTTGATCGGCACCTGGCCGGCCGGCGCCACCTTGCGCTCACCGATGACAGCGGCCGCCGCGTCGGCCAGCGAGACATCGGCAAGCTGCACGGAAAGCTCGGCTTTGGGCGGCAGAGCGATGCGCTCGCGATACATCACCTCGCCCTTCAGGGTCTTCTCGGCAGCGACGGACAACTCAGGCACCACCATTATACCGACCAGCGGCACGACACCGAAGATGAAGAACTCGGCGATCCTGCCCAGCATGATCCTGCTCCCCATAATGCGCCAAACTGGTCGGAAGGTCTCGCAGGATTGCGGTGGTTCCGTGGCGCCCCACACGGGCTGTTCACACGGCGGTGCCTTCCGGCGGCTCGTTGCCCTGTGGGTCGGCCTCCTTGGCGTGACAGGCGAAATATTGCTCATGCCAAGTCCCCAGGCGATCACGAAGTCGTGTTCCAAAAAGATGTAACGCAGGGAACCTCCGGACCGAACTGACCAATGCGCGCTTGAGGAACGGCGCGCGCAACAACCCAATCGGAGGTGAAATCATGTCAACAAGATCAACCGTGAGCGCGGCCTTCCTGGCCGGCGCCGTTGCCACGGCTCTTGCTTCTTTTGCGACGGCCGCGCCGCTGTCCGAGGCAGAAGCCAAGGCGGCGATGGATGCCGGCAAGGAGAAGTGCTTTGGCGTCGCCCTAAAGGGGCAGAACGACTGCGCGGCAGGACCTGGCACCACCTGCCAAGGCACCTCGACGGTCGATTACCAAGGCAACGCCTGGAAGTTCGTCGACGGCGGCACCTGCACAACGATGGACCTGCCCGGCGACCGCAAGGGCTCGCCCACGGCGCTGAGCCGCGACATCCCGTCCTAAGCAATGCAAGCTGCCCGGAAAGCGGAGATGAAGATGAACGGACTGGCCCCGTCATTCCGCATATCGAAAACCTCGCGCTTTCCGGCACACCCGATCGCCGGTCTTGCCGGCACCAGTTTCAAGCATGAACATCTACCCGTGATCCTCGGCGACGGCCCAAAGGACGGCTTCTTCGAGGTCCACGCCGAAAACTACATGGGCGCGGGCGGCCCGCCGCACGATGCGCTGGCCAGGATTCGCCGCGATTTTCCCGTTTCGCTGCACGGGGTGTGTATGTCGATCGGCGGACCGCGACCACTCGACAAAGTGCATCTCGGCCGTTTCAAGGCGCTCGTCGACCGCTATGAGCCGGCGCTCGTTTCCGAGCATCTCGCCTGGTCGACCCACGACACCACCTTTTACAACGACCTGCTTCCCCTGCCCTATACGCCGGCAACGGTTTCGCGCGTGGCGAATCACATCGATGAAATGCAGGAGACGATCGGCCGCCCGATCCTGATCGAGAACCCCTCGACCTACGTCCTTTTCGCTGAATCGACGATGAGCGAGACAGATTTCATCGGCGCGCTGGTGCAGCGCACCGGTTGCGGCCTGCTGCTCGACGTCAACAATGTCTTCGTTTCGGCCACCAACCACGGCTATTCAGCGCTTTCCTACCTCGCGGATTTCCCGCTCGCGCATGTCGGCGAAATCCATCTGGCCGGGCACGCCGAGCAGGCGGATGACGAGGGCGACCTGCTGCTCATCGACAGCCATGATGGTCCGGTCGCCGACGCGGTCTGGAAGCTCTTCGATATCGTCATCGGCCGATGCGGACCGCTGCCGACGCTGATCGAGTGGGACAGCGCCATTCCCGAGTGGCCGGTGCTCAAGGCGGAGGCCGCCGCCGCCCAAGCGATCCTCGACCATCACGCCGACAGCCACCATCTGCTCGGAAAAGCCCATGCCGCAGGATGAGCTCCAGTCGGGCGACCTTAGCCACCGGTTCGACTATGCCGAGGCATTCACCGCCGGTTTGCTCGATCCTGGCCGTGCCCCGCCTGACGCCGTCTCGGGGCCGAACGGGAAGGCAGCGGTCAAACGATACGCCGTCTACCGCAACAACGTCACGGTCAGCCTGATCGATGCGCTGGCCGCCAGCTTTCCAGCGACGCTGCGCATCACCGGCCCGGACTTCTTTCGGGCGATGGCGCGCTTCCATGTCCGCGAAACGCCACCCACCTCGCCGCTTCTGTTCGAATACGGCCGCGACTTTCCCGACTTCATCGAGCGCTACGACTATGCGCGGCCGATGCCATGGCTGGCTGACGTGGCGCGCTTGGAGCGGGCCTGGCTCGACGCCTATCATGCCGCCGACGCGGAACCGCTGGCTTCCGTGGCACTGGCGGCTATCCCGCCCGAACGGCTAGCCGATACCGTGTTCGTGCCGCACCCGGCAACGCGCGCCATTCGCTCGCGCTATCCGGTCGTGACGATCTTTGCGGCGAACCGGCGCGACCGCCCTGTCGGGCGGATCGAGGCGGACGGCCCTGAAGATGCGCTGGTCACGCGGCCCGGGCTCGAAGTCTTTGTTCGCCATCTGCCGCCCGGCGGCGCAGCTTTTCTGGATCGTCTCATGGCGGGCGAGCCGCTCGGCGCGGCGGCCGCGGCAGCATTTGCGGAAACTGCCGAATTCGACCTTGCCGCCAACATTGCCGGCCTGCTGCAAGCAGGCGCCATCACAGCGGCACACTAGGGAGGGTGAGCATGACGAACCATGGATGGGACGCCAGCACCGAGCCGCAAGGGGCTGCCACCCTCGTGGAGAGGGTGAATGCCGCGCTGCGCACGAGGGCCACACCGTCGCTGACGCAACTCGTCCTGCGCTGCGCGCTCGCTGTCCCGTTCTGGCGGTCCGGCATTAACAAATGGGACGGTTTTTTGCAGTTGAACGAGGTGGCCGTGCTGCTTTTCAGCTCGGAGCTCAAGCTGCATCTGCCCGGCGGCCCTTACGATTTTCCTGCACCTGGGCTGGTGGCATTCGTCTCAGGGTCGGCGGAAATCCTGCTGCCAATTCTTCTCGTTCTCGGCCTGGCGACACGACTGGCGGCATTCGGCCTGCTCGTGATGACGCTGGTCATACAACTCACCGTGCCGGACGGCTGGCCGCTGCACATCACCTGGGCGGCGATGGCACTCGGCATCATGGCGTGGGGATCCGGCCGGATTGCGCTCGATCACTGGATCGGCACTGACAAGGGCTGACGGGTTTCCGCCTGGCGGTGACGCGAAGCATCAATTTCCTTTCGGCACGGCCTGCTTCCAGCGGCTTGCGGCCTCGTCGTCGGCCTCCTTGGCGTCGACCCAGCCGCCTTCGGAGCCGTCGGTGTGGTGTTCCTTCTTCCAGAACGGCGCGCGCGATTTGAGATAATCCATCAGGAAGTTCGCCGCCTCGAACGCCGCCTGCCGGTGGGCGGAGGCAGCGACCACCAGCACGATGTTCTCACCGGGCACGATCCTGCCGTGGCGATGGATGGCGGTGAGCCCCTGCAGCGGCCAGCGGCGAACCGCGTCGGCGGCGATGCGGCCGATCTCGGCCTCGGCCATGCCGGGATAATGCTCGAGCTCGAGTGCCGCGAGCCTGCCCGCTTCATCGCGGCAGAGGCCCGAGAAAGTCACCACGGCGCCGATGTCGGCGCGGCCTTGCGTCATCCTGGCGATCTCGGCGGCGACATCGAAATCCTCCGCCTGGATGCGCACCGTCGGCACCACCGGGCCGGGCATTTCAGCCGCCCGTCATCGGCGGGAATAGCGCGATCTCGCGCGCGCCTGATAGCTTCTCGCCGTGCTCGACATGTTCCTGGTTGATGGCGACGCGGATCACGTCAGGATATTGCAGCGCGTGCTCGTACTCCTCGCCGCGCGATTTCAGCCAGCGCAGCAGGTCGGCCACCGTCTCGATGCCGGCGGGCAATTCGACGTCCTCTTCTGGCTTGCCGATCCGCTCGCGCACCCAGGCGAAATAAATCAGCCTCGTCGACATGCTACTCGTCCATGATGTGCTTGAGGCCGGCGCGGAAATAGTCGTAGCCGGTGTAAAGCGTCACCAGCGCGGCGATCCACAACAGCACAAGCCCGATCTGCGTGGTCAGCGGGAAGATCTTGTCGCCGGCAGGTCCGGCGAGCAGGAAGGCGATGGCGATCATCTGGATGGTGGTCTTCCACTTCGCCAACTGCGTCACCGGAACCGAGACCTTCAGCGCCGCCAGATATTCGCGCAGGCCGGAGACGAGTATCTCGCGGCACAGGATGATGATTGCTGCCCACAGCGACCAGCCGGCGATGCCGGCATGCCTATCGGTATCGGCCGCCAGCAGCAGCAGGCACGTGGCGACCAGCAACTTGTCGGCGATCGGATCGAGCATCTTGCCGATATTCGAGGTCTGCTGCCAGGCGCGCGCCAGATAGCCGTCGAAATAATCGGTGATCGAGGCGAGCAGGAAAATGATCAGCGCCGACCAGCGGGCGAAGTCGCTCGACTTCAGATGCCCTTCGAGAAAAAAACACAGCACAACCAGCGGCACCGCGAGGATGCGGAGGTAAGTGAGCATGTTGGGCAGGTTGAATGCGCGCTGGGCCATATCTTTGGAACTCTTTCTGCCTGCCTACTCAAATCAGAAGCGAATGTGGGGGGTCAACAGGTGATAATCGATGGACCAGCCGAAAATAGCCGAATCATCAGCTCTCGTGGAAATGGTTGTAGACCAGCTTGGCTACCTGCTCGGAAATGCCATCGACCTTGACCAGATCCTCGATCGCGGCGCGGCTGACCGCCTTGGCAGTGCCGAAATGCATGAGCAGCGCGCGCTTGCGACCGGGACCGATGCCGCTGATCTCGTCAAGCGGGCTCTTGACCATCTCCTTCTTGCGGCGGGCGCGGTGCGAGCCGATGGCGAAGCGGTGGACCTCGTCGCGCAGCCGCTGAACGAAATAGAGCACGGGGTCGCGCACGGGGAGCGAAAACGGTGGCTTGCCCCTGACGAAGAAGCGTTCGCGGCCGGCGTCACGGTCCTGGCCCTTGGCGATGCCGATGGCCTGGACGCGGTCCTCGATGCCGAGGTCGGCGAGGATTTGTCGCACCGCCGTCATCTGGCCCTGGCCGCCATCGATGAGGATGACGTCTGGCCAGGCAGGGAAGCCGCCCGCATCCTCGAAATCGTCGCCCTGTTCAGCCAGGATGTCGTCCGCCGCCTGTTCGCTCCGCGGCACATCGCCATGTTCCTTCAGCAGCCGGGAGAAACGCCGCTCCATCACCTCGCGCATCATGCCGAAATCGTCTCCCGGCGTGATCTCGGTCGAGCGGATGTTGAACTTCCGGTACTGGTTCTTCACGAAGCCTTCCGGCCCGGCGACCACCATGGCGCCGACGGCGTTGGTGCCCATGATATGGGAGTTGTCGTAAACCTCGATGCGCACCGGCGGTTTCTTCAGGCCGAAAGTCTCGGCGAAACCGGTGAGCAACCGCCCTTGCGTCGAGGTCTCGGCCAGCCGGCGGCCGAGCGCCTCCCGGGCATTCTGCAGGGCGTTGTCGGTCAGGTCCTTCTTCTCGCCGCGCTGCGGCACCGAGATCGCCACCTTGCGACCGGCGCGGGTGGAGAGCGCCTCAGCCAGCAGTTCCTGGTCCTCGACGCCATGCGACAACAGGATGGTGCGTGGCGTCGGCTTGTCGTCATAGAATTGCGCCAGGAACGAGCCCAGCACCTCGGCCGCCTCCAGCGCCGGATCGGCCTTGGGGAAATAGGCGCGGTTGCCCCAGTTCTGGCCGGTGCGGAAGAAGAACACCTGGATGCAGACCTGGCCGCCTTCCTGATGGATGGCGAAGACATCGGCCTCGTCGACGGTCTGCGGGTTGATGCCCTGATGGCTCTGCACATGCGACAACGCCGCCAGCCGGTCGCGATAGATGGCGGCGCGCTCGAAATCGAGATTCTCCGCGGCCTGTTGCATGGCGGCGGAGATGTCGGTCTTCACCTTCTGGCTGCGGCCGGACAGGAAGTCCTTCGCCTCGGCGACCAGGCTGGCATAGTCACTATGCGAGATTTCGCCGGTGCATGGGCCGGCGCAGCGCTTGATCTGGAACAGCAGGCACGGCCGGGTGCGGTTCTCGTAGAAGGAGTTGGTGCAACTCCTGAGCAGGAAGGCGCGCTGCAGCGAGTTGATGGTGCGGCCGACGGCGCCGGCCGAGGCGAAGGGGCCGAAATAGTCGCCCTTGCGCGAGCGCGCGCCGCGATGCTTGTAGATGCCGGGCGAGACATGATCGCCGGTCAGAAGGATATAGGGGAACGACTTGTCGTCCCGCATCAGCACATTGAAACGCGGCCGCAAGCGCTTGATAAGGTTTGCTTCCAGCAGCAGCGCTTCGATCTCGGTGCGGGTGACGACGAACTCCATCGTCGCCGTCTCGCGCACCATGCGGCCGATGCGGCTGGTGTGGAAGCGGCCTTGCGCGTAATTGGTCACCCGCTTCTTCAGGCTGCGTGCCTTGCCGACATAGAGCACGTCGCCTGCGGCATTCATCATGCGGTAGACGCCGGGCGCGTTGGGCAGCTGTTTGACCAGCGTCTGGATGACTTCGGCGCCGACCATGCCGTCGGCATCGCCGGCATGCGGCGTCCAATCGATGGCCGTGAAGGCGACATCAGGGCCATCGGAACCGAGCTTTGACGGTTCGACGATCTCCTCCGCCACCTCGTCCTCGAGGTCGACATCGGGGGGCAGGTCGTCGGCGGCGCCGCCGCGTTTGTGTTTCTGGTCCATGGGACTCATTCGACAATGCCTGTCACATCGGGCGTCTGCCATGCAAGGTGCTGGCCGCCGTCGAGCGCGATCATCTGGCCGGTGACCGAGCTTGCGCCCCAGAGATAGCGGATGGTGGCGCCGAATTCAGGCAATTCCGGGCCGCGCTTCAGGATCAGGCCGTCGACCTGCGCGGCAAAGTCGCTGTCTTGCTGACGCGCGCTCTTCAGCGTCGGGCCGGGACCGATGGCATTGACGCGAATGCGGGGGGCCAGCGCCTGCGCCATCATCTGCGTCTGCGTCCACAATGTCGATTTCGACAGCGCATAGGAGAAATAGCGTGGCGTCGGGCGCCAGACGCGCTGGTCGATCATATTGACGATCAGCCCATCCTCGCCTTCCGGCAGCGCGCGGGCGAATTGTTGCGCCAAAAATGCAGGCGCCTTCACGTGGATGGCGAAGTGACGGTCCCAGGCAAGCCAGTCGACGTCCTGAACCGTATCGTCCACGAACAGCGACGCATTGTTGACCAGCAGTGTGACAGGCCCGAGCGCGGCTTCGGCGCGGCCAACGAGGTCCTCGACCGCGGCCATGTCGGTCAGGTCGGCGGCGACCACAGCGGCGCGGCCACCCAGGCCAAAATGACCGCCGTTGATCCGCGCGGCCAATGCTTCCGCCTCGGCCCGCGAACGGTTGCAATGGATGGCGACGGCAAAACCGTTCGCGGCAAGATCCTCGACAATCGCCTTGCCGATCCGCTTGCTCCCGCCCGTCACCAGCGCCGTTCCAGCGGCCTTGCTCATCCTGTCAATCCTCAATGGGCTTCGATTTCAGCCAGCCGGCGAACTATGGCCGGCCAAGCGTTAAATGCCGTTCGGACCTTGGGCAGCATTGTGGCAAAGCGGCCGGATCGGTCTTTCGGCTGTGGCCTGGACTCGGCCGTGAGACCGCAATATAGGGCTCCGGACCCCTTGCTCCAAGCCGTGTTCAGCGCGGCACGGCAAAGCCTCCTGACACCATCTGTTGCGCAGATGCAACGTCAAAGTTCGGCCTTATTCGTGCCAGGTAATGACCCAAGTTCAGGTTCGCTTCAGCCGTATTTGGACACGACATTCGGAACCGTTGAGCGCCAGACCCGTTTATCCCCCCGGCGGGTTGAGGGCGCTTGTGAAAAGCAAGCCTGTGCCTGTGGCTTAAGGAGTAAAGAACAATGCAAGCCAATCTTAAATTTGCGCGACCGCTGGCGGTGGCGTTCGGGCTCTTCGCCCTCGGCGGAACCGCCTATGCTGCTGACGTCATCTCGGAAGAGCCGCCGGCTCCTGCCCCGATCGCGGAACTTCCGGTCGCTTCCTGGGCCGGTCCCTATGCCGGTGTGAGCGTCGGCTACGGCTTCAGCGGTCACGCTGATGCCGATGATTTCGGCACTGACGTCGACACCGATGGTTTTGTCGGCGGCGTCTTCGGCGGCTATCAGTGGCAGCAAGAGAACTTCGTCTACGGTGCTGAAGCCGATATCGGCTATAGCGGCATCGAGGGCGACGATGGTGGCGTCGAGGCCAAGGGCGGCTTCGAAGGCTCCCTGCGCGCCCGCCTCGGCTACGCCGTCACCCCGGAAATCCTGCTCTACGGCACCGCCGGTGGCGCGCTCAAGAACCAGGAGATCGAAGCGGCCGGCGCCAGCGACGAACAAACCATGCTCGGCTGGACGGCCGGCGTCGGTACCGACATCAAGATCACCGACAATGTGTTCGGCCGTGTCGAGTATCGCTACACCGACTTCGGTGACAAGGACTTTGACGGTATCGGCAAGGTCAAGTCGACCGACAACCGCGTCACCTTTGGCGTCGGTATGAAGTTCTAAAATCGTCCAAGCCACGACACGAAAAAGCCGGGCCTCGCGCCCGGCTTTTTTTATGATCCCTTCTCTGGCTGCCGCTCACGCCGGGACGCAGGGTTTCAGCTCCGGAAATTTCTCGTCAAATCGCGTTGCCCAGCGGACCAGCCTGCTGCGGCCCTTTTCCCATTTTCCGGCAAAGCGCAGTGAGAGATAGCCAAGGCAGGCGCGCAGCGCCAGCTGGCCGGCGGTGATCTTCTTTGGCAGCTTTGGCGGATTGGCGTTGAGCAGATCGAGCGCGCTGTTGATCTTCGCCCACTGGCGGTCGAGCCACGGCTGGTAGACCATGTCTTCGGGGCGCGTGCGCCGCTCATAGACCATCGACAGCGCGCAGTCGCAGATGCCGTCGGCCAGTGCCTCAAGCACTTCCGCCTCGAGGCGCTTGTCGGGATTGCGCGGAAACAGCGCGTTCTTCGACATGCGGTTGAGATGCTGGGTAATGGCGCGGCTATCGTGGATCGTGCGGCCGTCGTCGAGCACCAGCACCGGGATCTTGCCGAGCGGATTGGCGTCGATCAGCTCAGCCGGTTTGTCTTCGGTTTTGATCGGCACGAGATCGACGGCGATGCCGGCATAAAGCGCGGCCATGCGCACTTTGGAACTATAGGGTGACGTGGACGCGTAGAGCAGTCTGGGCATGATCGGGTTCCTGTTTGCCGAGTACAGAGCATGGACACGCAAATGACACTGTAGCACTTTGAATTTGCGTATGATCCATTTCCGCGACACTGTTGGCCGGACATCCCGGCATGATCAACAGCCCACAGGCGGAAAAACCGGGCGCCACGGCGAACGACCGTCCTCTTCAAGATCCCCAGGCAAATGAGCGGTACAGTTCCAGCCTAAGAGCATCTGAACATGTCAGACGGATCCGAAACCGAGCCAACTCAGTCTTGCACCAAGAATTTCTCTCCGGGCACAGAGAAATGCCCCACTGGACTTCGCCGTAGGGCGAAGTCCTAGGAGCTGCGAAAAGCTGTCTTCCCTCCGCCTCTGTTGCTGCCCGAGCACTGACCCTGCGAGCGAGGCGCCTGTCCGGCACCCGCCCTCAACCGTCCTCAGCACTGTCCTCCGCGAGCGAAGAAACGCGATTACTTCTTGGCCTTCGCGGTCGCGGCCTTCGCCTTTGGCTTGGCCGCAGGCGCTGCTTTCTTCACCGCTACCGAAGACTTCGCTGCAGCCGCTTTCTTTGCCGGTGCAGCCTTCTTGGCCGGTGCAGTCTTGGCAGGCGCAGTCTTGGCAGGTGCTGCTTTCTTCGCTGCCGGCTTAGCCGCGGCCTTTGCAGCCGGCTTCTTGGCCGGCGCTGCTTTTGCCTTGGCGGGCGCAGCCTTGGCAGGTGCTGCTTTCTTCACTGCCGGTTTTGCCGCGGCCTTCGCGGCCGGCTTCTTGGCCGGCGCTGCTTTTGCCTTGGCCGCGGCGGCCTTCGGCTTGGCAGCAGGTGCTGCTTTCTTCACAGCGGCTGCAGCCTTTGCCGCCACTGCTTTTACTGGTGCTTTCTTTGCCGGTGCCTGCTTTGCCGGTGACTTGGATGCCGGCGCTTTGGATGACTGTTTAGCCATATCATGCCCCTTAGTTGTGCCGACGGCCGTTAATGACCCGGCGCGTAATGCATATCTGACTCGCGCTTGTCTAGCCAGCGAAGCATCAGCATGATTTCTGCAGTTTAAGTTTTGGTTACAGGCGACACACGCTCGTGCCGATTTCCCAAAATGCCGTTGCTGCTCTTCGATCTTTGCCGACGGTTTACGACAGACATTCTGCGCGCTTTGCCGGAACCAATCCCACTACAAAAGCGCTGAAGGTCAGCAAGCCTTTTTTGTTCGCTGATCATCGACCGCCAACACCATGACGGGCTGCTTCATCGGCCTCATCTTCTTGTTCTACCAGGCGATCTACACAAGCTGCAAAAGCAAAGCGCGGCCCATTCCGCCGTGACTTGTCCGTGGTTGACAGATTACTCTATTCAGCAGAGTATTCTGAATCTAGGGAAGAGCGCATGTCATTCGCGCAATGTCGGGCGGCGCTGTCCCAGATCAGTGAGACTTAACGCCGGACACCACAGCAGGCCCGATAATGGCTGCCGACGAAATCATCCACCAGAGCGTGCGGCTCAGGATCATGGCGGCGCTGAATTCTCTGGAACGGCGCGAAGCGCTGGAATTCACCCGATTGAGGGCCATCGTCAATGCGACCGACGGCAATCTCGGCGCGCATATCGATACACTTGCCACGGCGGGCTATGTCGATGTCGAAAAGCTGTTTGTCGGACGTCGACCGCAGACGCGGGTCAAGGCGACGTCAGCCGGACGGCGCGCCTTTCGCGGTCACGCCGCGTTCCTTCGCGCCATCCTCGATGAGGCGGAGCAGCCCGGCAAACGCAATCAGCGCAGGACGCGGCAGCGGCCGTTGTAGACCATCCAGCGGTCGAAGCCCGCGACGCAGAATTCGACATTATCGCCGATCGAGGCAAAGCCCTGCCCTTCCTCGATCAGATACCAGACGGTGCGGGCGTGGCCATCGGACAGGCTGACGGTGGCGCCGCAATAGCGGCGGCCGATCGGCCAGGTTTCGTTGGCTGGCAGATAGCGATGCTGATGGATGCCCTGGAAATCGACAATCTCGACGTTGGGCAGATTCGGCACGTGGTGCACCTGGTAGGAGAAGCGGCTGGTGATCTTGTTCAGCACCCAGGCCTCACCGCAAACGCCGCTGTCTTCTTCGGTATAGACGGCAAGGTCGGCCGCCTTTGCTGCCTGGGTGACAGCGAGTGACGTGCCGAGCGGTGTGCAAAGCGCGATCAGTGCGGCAAGGGCGGATTGGGCGAAGCGAGTCATGGCAGCCTCTTATGGTCGACTGCGCACACTGTGCGGATTCGCTTGCGCGCGGTCAAGCGGTTGTAGCGACAATGGTTTCCTAGTTTGAAATCGCCTTCAACCAGGGCAGGCGCGCGGATAGCTCTGCCGCCCTACGCCGCCAGCCAGTCCAGCGTCCAGTGCGCCGGTTTTTCAACGACAAGCAATTTGTGCAGAGCCGGCAGCAGCGTGCGCAATTCGGCTTCCAGCGTGAACGGCGGGTTGACCACCACCATGCCGCTGCCGTCAAGGCTGGGCTCGGCCGATGGCGGCCTGATCTCGAAGCCGATGTCGAGCAGCTTCGGGACACCTGACTGCACCAGCGCCTTGCGGAAGGCGGCGACCGCCTTGCGGTCCTTGACCGGATACCACAACGCATAGACGCCGCCGGGCCAGCGCTTGTGGGCTTTCCGCAGCCCATCGACGAGGCGGTCGAATTCGCCCTCCTCCTCGAAGGGCGGATCGACCAGCACGAGGCCGCGCTTTTCCTTCGGCGGCAGATGCGCGCCGAGCGCCAGCCAGCCGTCGAGCTCGATCACCCGGGTCTGGAAATCGCCTTGGAACAGCGCCCTCAGCTTCGCGGCGTCCTGGCGATGCAACTCGATCGCCGACAGCCGGTCCTGCCCGCGCATGAGATGACGCGCGACCAGCGGCGAGCCTGGATATTTCTTCACGCCGCCTTCAGGATTGAGCGAACGGACGGCTTCCAGATAAGGCGCGAGCAGCGCTGCCGCCGGTGCGTCAAGCGCGGCATCGACAAGCCGGCCGATGCCGCCTTGCCATTCGCCGGTCTTTTGCGCTTCTGTCGACGACAGGTCGTAGCGGCCGATGCCGGCATGGGTGTCGATGACGCGAAAGGCCTTGTCCTTCTGCTTCAGATATTCGACGAGCCGGCTCAGCACGACATGCTTGACGACATCGGCGAAGTTTCCGGCGTGATAGGCGTGGCGGTAATTCACGATCTAGTTCGAGCCCCTGCCCCAGCGTGGCGGTGGCGGCTGCGAGTTCGGATTTTGCGGCCGGCGGCCGCCGAAACGCAACGCCAACAGCAGCCCGATCAGGCCGGCCGCTATCAGCGAAAAGCCGACCGGCCGCGCCCGGCGATCGATCTCGCCGACGCTGGAACGCAGCACGAGGTCCACCGCCCGCATCTCGATGCCTTCGGCGTCGCCCGGGCCGATGGTGAAGAGGTACGGGCCGGGGCTGACCTTCGCGATCAGGCCGGCTTCGTCGCGAAAGATCTTGTCCGGCAGTTGCGGGCTGACCTGACGCGGATTTTCCGAATGGTTGAATTGCAGCGTCGAGGCGAGCACCGTCCTGCCGCCGGTGGCGGCGGTCAGCGTCAGCACGGTGCGCTGTTGCGAGACGACGATGCGTTCGGTTCTCGCGGTGAGGTCGACCAGCACCCGCACCGGCGCGTCGCGAGCGGCCAGCGGCACCGTCGCCGGCATGAACCGGCCCTGTTCGTAGACCCGCCAGGTCCCGATCTCATGGCCGGAGAAATTGGTAATCGCCCAGGGATAGACGACGCCGATGCCGATGCCGGCGAGCAGGATCAGAAGAAACAGAAAGCGCATGCGCTCGACTACCTTGCCCGGATATTAGCATTAGCGCCGCCGCGGGCGCGTTCCATCTCGTCCCAGAGCCATGTCGAGGCCGAGATCAAATGTCGTATCGAATTCGGCGGTGCCAAGATAGACAATAGCATCGGACCCAAAGGTGGGAACCGGTTTTGGGAGAATCCGAATGATCTGAACGCCCGATGAGGAGGATCAGCCTTTCCCCTTCTGGAGGCTCGTTTCCAATGCGCGCATTCCAGTCTCGTCGAACAAATGCAGATGTTGCGGCGGGAAAGCCACCGTCACCGTCGGGCCAGCCGTCAGCGCCGCCCTGTCCAGCGTGAAGACGTTGAATGGCAGGCCATGCAGGCCGAGATGCAGGATGATGCCGAAGCCGGTCGGCTCGATCAAGTCGACCGTCGCCCTCAGGCTGCTCTCCGATGCCGGCGACATCTCGACATGCTCCGGCCGGATGCCGAGCGTCACCGACGCGCCTTGCTCGAGTTGATAGGCTGACGAAAGCGCAATCAGCGTTCCATCGGGCAATCGTGCGCCGGCCGTGCCTGCGCCGATCTCATAGCACGCCGACAGAAAATTCATCGCCGGCGATCCGATGAATCCAGCGACGAACAGGTTGGCAGGGCGGTCGTAAAGCTCCAGCGGACTACCGACCTGCTGCACCACGCCCTCATGCATGGCGACGATCCGGTCGGCCAGTGTCATCGCCTCGATCTGGTCGTGGGTGACATAGATCGAGGTCGCGCCGAGATCGCGGTGCAGCTTCTTGATCTCTGCCCGCATCTGCTCGCGCAAGCGCGCATCGAGATTGGACAGCGGCTCGTCGAACAGGAATGCCTTGGGCTGTCGCACGATCGCGCGGCCCATCGCCACGCGCTGGCGCTGACCGCCCGACAGTGCCTTCGGCCGCCGCGCAAGCAGCGGCTGCAGCTCAAGCTTCCTGGCTGCATTGCTGACGGCGGCCGTGATCTTCTCGCGGGCAGCCTTGCGGATGCGCAGGCCGTAGCTCATGTTCTCGGCGACATTCATGTGCGGATAGAGCGCGTAGGACTGGAACACCATGGCGATGTCGCGGTCCTTGGGCGCCCGCTCGTTGACGCGCATGCCGTCGATCCGGATCTCACCTTCGGTCACCTCCTCGAGCCCGGCGATCATGCGCAGCAGCGTGCTCTTGCCGCAGCCCGACGGCCCCACCAGCACCACGAACTCGCCGTTCTCTATCGACAGGTCGACGCCGTGCAGCACGGAGACGATGCCGAAATTCTTGCGGACGTTGCGGATGTCGATCGATGCCATGGAACCTCACTCAGCCCTTGACCGCGCCGGCCGTCAGGCCCTGGACCAGATAGCGCTGGATGAACAGGAAGAAGAGGCAGGCCGGGATCAGCGCCAGCACGCCGGCCGCCATCATCTGCCCGAAATCGACCGAAAACTTCGACACGAAGGTGAGCAGACCGACCGGAAACGTGGCGGCGCTGTTGCCTGAAATCAGCATCAGCGCGAACAGCAGTTCGCTCCATGCGGCGGTGAATACAAAGCCCAGCGTCGCCGCAATGCCGGGCAGCGTCAGCGGCAGGACGATCTGGCGAAACGCCATGAACTGCGTGGCGCCATCGATCTTGGCCGCCTCCTCCAACTCCTTGGGAATGCCGTCGAAAAACGACTGCATCAGGAACGTCGCGAAGGGGATGTTGAAGGCGGTGTAGACGACCACCAGCCCGGTCAGGCTGTTGGTCAGCCCGAGCGGCGAGAGCATCTTGAAGATCGGCGCGACCAGCATCACCAATGGAAACATCTGGGTGAGCAGCATCAGCGCGACCAGCCAGTATTTGCCGCGGAAGGTGAAGCGCGACAGCGCATAGCCGGAGAGAGACGCAAGCAAGGTCACGATCACGGCGGTCGCGCCGGCAACGATCATGCTGTTCCTGAAGAAGACCGGGAACGCACTGTGGGCCAGCACGAAGCGGAAATGTTCAAAGCTCATCCGCGACGGCCACATGCGCACGCCCTCGGAATAGAGCAGGTCGTTCGGCGTGACCGATACTTTCAACAGCCAGAACAGCGGGAACAGTGCAAAGAGGACGTAGCAAAGGATCGCCAGGCGGTGCAGCGCGGTGCCGAAGGTCGAGTAACTGTTCATCTGGTCATCCCGATCAGGCCCGATCCATCAGGACTTGCCGCAGCATGACGATCAGCATCGAATAGGCGAGCAACAGGACGAGCAGCACCAGCGCAATGGCCGAGGCATAGCCGAAATCCAGGGCCCTGAAGGCTTGCGTGAAGATGTAGCTCGCGACGATCTGCGTGCGGTCGGCAGGCCCGCCGCTGGTCATGACGATGATCAGGTCGGCGAAGTTCGAGATCCAGACGGTGCGCAACAGCACGGTGATCGCAATGGTCGGCGCAAGGAATGGCAACGTGATCGACGTGAACCGCCTGAATGCCCCGGCGCCGTCGATCGCCGCCGCCTCGTAGAGGTCGCGCGGGATGGCCTGGAGCGCGGCCAGCAGCGTGATGGCGAAGAAGGGAATGCCCCACCAGACGTTGGCGATGATCGGTCCCCACATGGCAAGCTGCGGATTGGAAAGGATGTTGGCCGGCTCATTCATGAGGCCGAGCGCATAAAGCCAATGCGGCAGCGGTCCGATGACGGGGTTGAACAGCCACGCCCAGTTGAGCCCGGTGAGGAAAGTCGGCACCGCCCAGGGCAGGAACACCAACGCCTGCGCTATGGCGCGGCCGGCGAACGGCCGGTCGAGCAACAGCGCCAGGATCAGGCCGAACACGAATTGCAGCAAGACGGACGCGCCGGTCCACCACAGCGTGTTGCGTAACGCCCGGTAAAAATTGTCGTCGTCATAAAGGGTGCGAAAATGATCGAGCCCGACATAGCCGCCAGAGAAGGGATTGAGCAAGTGCACGTCGCGGAAGGCGTAGGACAGGCCTAGCACCAGCGGCGCCAGCATGATGGTGACGATCAGAATCAGCGCCGGGGCGGTGTAAAGATATGGCTCGGCCTGACGCGTGACCCGGTCGACCAGCGACCGGCGGCGCGATTCCGGGAACCCGGCGGTGGCGTCAAAAACCATCAGCTAACGCTTTCGCTCCAATTGGCCATCCGTCCAATCGACCATCCTTCCAATCGACCATGGATGAGAGCTATCGGAGCCACCCGCGATGGGCGGCTCCGATGCTCGAGGTCCGCCGTTTATTTCTTGGCCAGGTATTTCTGCTGCGCCTTGGTCAGATAGTCGGCCCACTGGTTGGCCATTTCCTCTGGCGTGATATCGCCAAGCAGTGCCTGTTGACTGGTCTTGATGACCATCGAGTCCTTGAAGAATGCAAACTCCTCGAGATAGGTCGGCATGACCGTTGGCACTGCATCCTTGTCCTCGAGTTCAGCGAACCAGCCCTTGAACTGCTCGCTTGCGTAGAAGGGATCCTTTTCGGCCGACTTGTGGACCGGCAGCGCTCCGGTGCGTTTGTTCCACTCGACATTGCCCTCGGGCCCTTCGAGCGTTTCTATCAGCTTCCAGGAAAGGTCCTTGTTCTGGCTGGCCGCCATCATCGACCAACCGGCATAGCCGATGGTCGGGAACGTCTTGCCGCTCGGCCCCTTCGGCATGGTCGTGACGCCGTAGTCTTCCGGCTTCATCCGCTCGGCTATTGCGATCAGCGCGTCTGGATCCTGATCAAGCATTGCGCAGGTGCCGGTGTAGAATCCGGCGACGATTTCGTTAAAACCCCAGTTGACGCTGTCCTTCGGCGCCAATCCCTTCTTGTAGAGATCGACGACCCAGGTCAGTCCCTTGACCCAGCCCTCGCCGTTCATGGTCGAGGTGCCGTCCTCATTGAAGAACTTGTTCGAGCCGGCCATGGTTGCGCCGAACATGATCCAGCCGTTGAGGCCACCCGGTCCGCCGCGCAGGCAGTAGCCATATTTGCCCGGAAGCTTGGATACTTTCTCCGACGCTGCCACGAACTCGTCCATCGTCTTGGGCGGCTCGGTGACACCAGCCTCCTTGAACAGCTTCTTGTTGTAGAACATCGCCCGGAGATAGAAGCCGTAGGGCAGCATGTAGGCGGTGTTGTTCACGTCGCGGCCGAGTTCGAGCGCGCGATCGGTGATGCCCGAGGTGTGCTCCCATTTGGCAAGATAGGGTTCGAGGCTTTCGAGAAGGCCGTTGTTGGCATAGAGCGACAGCCAGGTGTCCGGCATCTCCATGACGTCGGGGATTTCGCCGGCGGACACCATGGTCGCGAATTTCTGGAACGCCTCGCCCCAGGGCAGCGAGATCACCTCGACCTTCGTGCCCGGGTTGGCCGCCTCGAATTTGGCGACGATCGACTTCAGGGTTTCGGTGCGCTCGGGGCTGGTGATCACCTCCACGAGCTTCAGCGTCGTGTCGGCGAGTGCAGCACCCGACATCAGTACGGTGGCGAATGCGGCGATAAGAAGCTTCTTCATTTTCCGTTCCCTTCTTGTCTGGTTGCTTCAGGTCTTTTCTTCGGAAGCGGCGTCGATCGCCGTTTCCAGGTCACTCCACAGCGCCTCGGTTCCCTCGAGGCCGACATGGAGACGCACGGACCGCGGATGGACGCCGAACGCCATCGCGGAATTGGGTTGGGCCTTCTGCTGCAGGACGACCTCGCCGGGAACGATGAGGCTCTCGTGGCCGCCCCACGACACGCCCAGCTTGAACAGCTTGAGGCGGTCGGCAAAGGTGCGGATGTCGATGCCGTCGCGGAAGACAAATGAGAACAGGCCCGACGTGCCGGTGAGCCCCGCGGGAAGCAGGTTGGCCAACCCTGGATGGCAGACCCTCTCGACGATTGGATGATCCCGCAGGCGCCGTGCGATTTCGAGGCAGGAGGCCTGATGAGCGCGCATCCGGATCGGCAGCGTGCGCAAGCCGCGAATCAAGAGCCAGGCATCGAATGGCGACAGCTTGCCGCCGAGATATGGATAGGCTTCGCCGCGGATGCGGCCGATCAATTCCTTCGAGCCCGCGACGACGCCGGCCACCACATCGCTGTGGCCGCCCAGGTACTTGGATGCGGAGTGGACCACAACGTCGACACCGAGCGACAGCGGCCGCTGAAAGACCGGGCTGGCCCAGCTGTTATCGATGATGGTCGGGATGCCGCGGGACTTTGCCAGCGCTGCGAGCGCACCGATGTCATGCGTTTCCATGACCCAGCTGGTCGGGCTTTCCATATAGAACAGCCTGGCGCCAGGCAGGGCGCTCGCGACAGCCGCCTCGTCGCGCCCGTCGACATAGGTCACCTCGATGCGCATGCGCGCGAGCAACGTCCCGAACAGTCTGAACGCGTCCGGGTAGATATGCCTGACCGCGACAATGCGGTCGCCCGGTTCGACGAAGCTCAGCACTGCCGATGAGATGGCGGACATGCCGCTTGCAAAACCGATCGCGTCCTCGGCGCCCTCCAGCTTTGCCAGCATTTCCTCGAACATGCGCACGGTCGGGTTCAGCCCGCGCGTGTAGGTCGGCCGCACTTTTTCGCCGCGGTATGTCTCGAGCATCTCGTCATAATTCGAGAAGGTGAAGAGCGAGGTCTGCACGATCGGCGGGACGACGGCATCGAAGGCGTTGCCCTCGTCATGGGCGGCGATCAGCGAGGCCTGGTCGAAAAAATCCGGGCCATTCATTTCGACATTTCCTCGATATCCTCTTCCACGATCTCGAGGATCTTCAGCGTTTTTCCGCGCGCCAGCTCCGCGTCCCCGGCGACGATCGCATCGAACAGCTCACGGTGATACGGGAACGATCGCCGCGCGAAATCCTGCCGGTCGAAAGGATGGTCCCAGAAGCGCTCGAACGCTTCGCGCATCTGCCCCAGGAGCTGTCGGAAAAGCGGATTGTGCGTGGCATCGTAGACCGCCAGGTGAAAGGCCAGGTCTTCCGGTCCCGACGTGCCGGTGGCGAGATGGACGCGCTCCATCTCGATGAGTTTTTCCTCAATCGTCCGCAGATCGTCGACTGTCCGCCGCTGCGCCGCAACCATGCTTGCCTCGGCCTCGATGCCGCGGCGCACCTCGAGGGTGTGCAAGAGACCGTCGCGCAGCTCAGCCGTATTGAGCGACAGCGGCAAATGGATCGTGCCGGCGGATATCGGCTTGAGCAGATAGGTGCCGCTGCCTTTGCGGGTCTCGGTGACGCCGAGCGCTTCGAAACGCCCCATCGCCTCGCGAATCGTCGAACGTCCCACGGAAAGCGCGGCCATCAATTCGCGTTCGGTCGGAAGCCGGTCACCGCTCTTCAGCGCAGCGCGCTCGACATAGTCTGCCAGCGCTTCCATAACCTGCTTGCCGCGGTCCAACGGCGGGAGCGTGGCGATTGCCACACGCGTGGCAGGTGCCCCGGGCAGTTCGCCGCGCATACGCATGGCATCTACGCCCCAAATTGGTCTGACATCTTAGCAGTTTTGCGCGCCGCCGGCCTTTCGTCAAGTGGCCTGGCAGTGTCTCAGTCTGCATTTCGGCTCACACCCATTGCGGAACCTTGGGCGTTGCCGCGTCTTCTGCGACCTTGCAAAATCAGCTGCAAAACTGTGATTTTAATCGGCGATGTTGCTACAGTCGCTTTCAGCCAAAGCCTACCGTTCAGCCTCATCTGGAGAGAGGCCATCGAGCAGGAAGCCGAGGCCTTTCCGGAAAGCGCCGTCCCAGTCATTGTCCAACAGCAGACGAGAGCGTTCTATTGTCGGGTAGCGTTCGCTGAGACGCGTAAGGCGCTGCTGCGCAGCGGCCCTGTCGTCGTCCGAGAGGTCGAAGCTCGCCCGGGTTATGGTGGCGCCCATCACATAGTTCCAGAGCGACCATATCGCAACGTTCACATCTGCGTCCGCAACACCGGCTCTGGACAAGGTCTTGCTCAGCAGTTCCAAGCGACCGAGGATGTTCGGGCCGAGCGCCCGGCGCGGCAACAGCGATGCCGACCAAGGGTGGCGCAGCATGCTGGCGCGCCAGTCTTCGAGCATATGAACGACTTCTCCGCGCCAGTCTTGAGCTGTTTGCGACGGTCCGCGATATTCGAGCACCGAGTCGAGCGCCAGATCAAAGACATCCTCTTTGTTGTCGACGTGCCAATATAGGCTCATGACGCCCGAGCCGAGGCGATCGGCCAGTCGACGCATCGTCAATCCGTCGACTCCTTGAGCGTCAAGCAGTTCCACCGCGGTCGCCACGATACGGTCCCGAGAGAGCGGCGGTTCACTGCGTGGCTCATGCACGGGCTGGAGCCCCTCACACATCCGCTGAGGCCGTTTGCCCCGGGTGCCGCTACGTTTGGCTGCCATCCGTCTTCCTCGCTGTCGAGAACGTCGATTTTGACCGGCAACGCGATGAATGTCGATCTTGAAGGATTGCCTCGTACGGCGTACCATACATTGACTCAATCGCGAATGGGTTAAAGTTCACATGCCGGCTGCGAGGGCACGTCCTCGCAGAGCCAAGAGAAAATCATGTCACGCGAGAAAATCATGTCACGCGCAATCAAGCATCTGCTTATCGAAGGGCTAATCATCATGACCATCGGAGTTCCCACTGCCACGACAGCCAATGAGAAGGATCTCAAGCTGACCATCGTCAATCCACAAAACCTCTACGACCCGTCGCCGAATGGCTACAGCACGGCGGTGATCACGCCGCGCGGAGCCCGGGTGGCCTACATCTCCGGACAGGGCGGGCAAGACAGCACGGGAGCCTTGTCGCCCGACTTCGCTGTCCAGGTTGAGCAGGCCTACACAAATTTGCGCACCGCCCTCGATGCGCTCGGTGCGAGGCCGGATCAGGTCGCCAAGCTCACGGTCTTTGTGGTCGATCACGATATGTCCAAGCTTGAGGTGTTGACCAAGAACGTCAAAAAAATGTTCGGTGAAGCGCTGCCGGCGCAGACCCTGATTCCCGTTCCCAAGCTTGCAATTGACCCCATGCTCTTCGAGGTGGAGGCCGTCGTCATTCTGGAATAGTGGTGCCGGTCGCCTTTCGCAGCTTCGCTGAATTACGAATTGCGGATCGCGGTAGGGACGCTCAGCAATGGGCGTCCCTACCGCGATCCGTCATTCGACGCCATCAACTGCAAAACCGGACAACCGGCATTTCCGAGATCATGCCATAATCGGACATTTTGCAGATTTGCCTCTTTGACTGCGCTACAACAAGGCACAGATGGTGCTTAACGGGGTCTGCATGATGCGGGCAATCCGATCCGCCTTGGCAATCGTCCTACTCTCCGTTTCCGCTTTCGGAGCCGATAATTCTCCTGGAGAGGATGCGATTGGGAGCCTCCTTGTCAAACCGAAGGCCTGGACGATGTATTTGGAGTTCACGGACGCGGCGATGCCCAGCGACCGAGCCCAGAAGATGATCTGGGCGTACTTTCAGCGTGATCAAAAGGTAATGGGACGCCGGATCGGCCTCGCATTTGGAGGCTGCGATTTTGAACTCTCGTTGAGAAGCGACGGGTTCAGTTTTCGTTGGTGCCCGCCCCTTGACGCCAGCGGGCCATTACTCGTTTACGATCCGAGTGATCCACAATACCCCTTCAAGAGTCACGGCCCGCAAAAGATCTGGCTCAAGGCAAACGAATGAAAGAGGGTCGGCGCGATGGTGGCGCCCGCCACCCTTCCGCTCATGCCGCTACCGGGTTGTTGCCAGCGCCCAACCCACTGGAATTTCGGTAACAGTGCCCTTTGTCTATTTTGCACAGCCGTCATCGCGCGTAAGTCCGACCGCATCGCCGAGCAAATTGGCAAGGCCGTGAAACAGGGAAAACGAGGCAGGCGACGAAGGAAAAATAGTGTGCGGATCAAGGAGCCGATTGGGATGCTGTTGGATGGTGTACGTGCGCTGTTATTCGACGTGTTCGGCACTGTCGTCGATTGGCGCAGCGGCGTGGCGCGCGAAGCTGAGCCGTTCCTGAAGCGGCATGGAGCAGGATCCGCTATTCCTACCGCTTTCGCGGATGCGTGGCGTCGCCGTTACTCCCCAGCAATGGAGGAGGTGCGCAGCGGCCGGCGGCCCTTTACACGGCTCGACGTGCTGCATCGGGAGAATCTAGAAGCCGTTTTGCCAGAATTCGGGATCGACCCGGCTTCGGTGCCAGCGTCCGAGCTGGACGAACTGAACCTGGCATGGCACCGATTGGAGCCATGGCCGGACGTGGTGACCGGCCTTGCACGGCTCAAGGCCCGCTATATCATCGCGCCGCTCTCGAACGGCAACATCGTCCTCATGCTCAACATGGCGAAGCGTAGTCGCATCCCCTGGGATGCGATCCTCGGCGCCGAAGTCGTGCAAGCCTACAAGCCTGCGCCGGAAGCCTATCTTCGCACCGCTGACGTCCTGGCAATGAAGCCGGATGAGATCTGTCTTGTGGCCGCCCACAATGGCGACCTTGCAGCGGCTCGGGCATGCGGATTGCGAACAGCCTTTGTCCAGCGTCCGACCGAGCACGGGGTTGCGCAGACCACGGATCTGCACCCTGATCAAGCCTGGGACTTGGTGGCCAGCGACTTCATTGACTTGGCTGAACGACTTCAGTTGTAGCAATCCCAGGTTGCGGATCGCCAAGCGGCAGTCGTTATTACGCCTTGCGTTCCCAGCGCCGGTCTGACGTCTGCTGCCAATAGGTGACTGCGTGGCCGGCTTCCTTCATAGTCTTCCAGTGCGTGCGCGCCGCCTCGACCTGGGCCGCATCGTGGCCGTCGAACAGGAACACGGCGCGCTCATAGCCGGTGAGCTTCGGCGGCACCGCGCCGTCAACCAGGAAACGTATCTGCGCCTCGTTCGGATTGTCATGGCCGGTTGTCAAAAGGATCGGCTGCTCGGCCAGATAGGATTCGCGGTCCGTCGCATGCGCCAGGAAGGAATCGTCCCTGAAGGTCCAAAGATGCTGGTCCAGCGCGTCGCGCCGTTCTTCGGAGCCGGTCTGTACCACGGCACGCCAACCGCGATCGACACTGCGCTCAAGCAGGCCGGGCAACGCATCCTCCAGAGTCGATTCGGTCAGGTGGTAGAACAGGACGTCGGCCATGATCGCGCCTTGAAAGGCCTCACTCCTCGTAGTTGTCGCGCACCAGCCGGTCGAGCAGCCTGACGCCGAAGCCGGAGGCCCATGACTGGTTGATCTCGCTGGACGGCGCGCCCATTGCGGTGCCGGCGATGTCGAGATGCGCCCAGGGTGTATCCCTAACGAAGCGCTGCAGGAACTGCGCCGCGATGATGGCGCCGCCATAGCGGCCGCCGATATTCTTCATGTCGGCATTTTTCGAATCGATCAGCTTGTCGTATTCGGTGCCGAGCGGCATCCGCCACACTCGTTCCTGCGTCGCCTGCCCGGCGCTCGTCAGCCGGTTCGCCAATTCGTCATTGTTGGAGAACAGCCCGGCATAGTGCTGGCCGAGCGCGACCATGGTGGCGCCGGTCAGCGTCGCCAGATTGACCATGAATTTCGGCTGGAAGCGATCGCTGCAGTACCACAGCGCATCGGCCAGGACGAGGCGGCCTTCGGCGTCGGTGTTGAGCACCTCGATGGTCTGGCCCGACATCGAAGTGACGATGTCGCCGGGGCGCTGCGCATGGCCGTCGACGGCATTTTCCACCAGCCCGATGATGCCGACGACATTGGCCTTGGCCTTGCGCGCGGCCAGCGCGTGCATCAGCCCGGTCACCGCGGCCGCGCCGCCCATGTCGCCCTTCATGTCCTCCATGCCGGAGGCCGTCTTTATCGAGTTGCCGCCGGTGTCGAAAGTGACGCCTTTGCCGACGAAAGCAATCGGGCTGTCCTTGGCCTTGCCGCCGTTCCATCGCATGACGGCCAGGCGCGCCCCACGCGGCGAGCCTTGCGCGACGCCGAGTAGCGCGCCCATGCCGAGCTTCTTCATGTCCTTCTCGACCAGGATCTCGACCGCGACGCCGAGCGCCTCCAGTTCGTTGACGCGGGCGGCGAATTCCACCGGCCCCAGTATATTGGCCGGTTCGTTGACCAGATCGCGCGCCAGGAGCACGCCGTCGATCACCGCCACCTCGTCGGCGAAGGCCTTTTTCGCCGCCGCCGGATCGGCGGTGTGGATGGTCACCTTAACCGGCTTTTTGGGCTCGGCCTTGTTGCCGTCGCGCTGGCCGTCGCCATTGTCCTTTTTCGTCTTGTACTTGTCGAAAGCATAGCTGCGCAGAAGAATGCCCGCGGCAAGCTTTGCCGCTTGCCTGCCGCCGACGTCAGCACCCGGCAAATCGAGCATGACCGCCACCTCCGTCGCCTTGCGCAAGGATGCAGCGATGGTGCCGCCAAGCTTGAGCCAGGCATAGTCGTCGAGCCCCGAGACCTTGCCGGCGCCGACCGCCACCAGCCGGTCGAGCGACGTGCCCTCGGGCGCCAGCACTTCGACCAGGCCGGCGAACTTGCCGGAAAAGTCGGCCACCGGAAACGCCCGCTCCAGGGTCTTTGCCGGATCGCAAGCCTTTGCCGCGTCGCCGAGACCGCCATCGTTGGCCGCCAGCACGAAGACGCTGCCTTTTTTGGGCACTGCGAACCTGGCAAAGGCGATCGAAGGTCTCGAAGTCATCATGTCCTGCTTTCGGGAAGGGCGTTGGGTTTTCGGGAGAGTGCCTTGACGAAACTAGATATTTGGCTGTTTCCGACCGGAAGCACCACCCCCATTTTCAATCATCGCCCCTGCCTGGCGATCTGCTGCGTGATTGTGTTGGCCTGAATTCTGGCTTTGGCGAAGCAACCGCGAATGCTTGGGCGCATGCCGGTAAACCACAGGCCGGGCAATTCGGTCTCGGGAGTGCCTGCGGGATAGTCGACGCCAGGCGGTGTCGAGAGATCGCGATGCGAGTTGAGATGCAGGCGCTGGTGCCGCCGATACCACGGTTCGGCAAGCCGGTTTTTCCAGGACAAGCCTCGGCACGCCCGCCACGATCGCGGCGTGAAAAACCGATTCCTGGCCGGTTTGGCTGCGCAATTCTGTCACTTCCGCTTTCATGCCTGTACCTGTCGCAGCCACGGCGGCCATGTCAGTGACCGGCGCGACATTTGGTCGTTTTCCGGCATTTGGCAAGACTTTGCCGGAATCCGATCCCATATGGCAGATGGAATCGATGGCGATTCGTCGCGGCACGGCCCCGCTTTACTGCCGCAACCAGTTGTTAACCATTGATGTTCGCCCTTTCTTATCCAATGCCGCCGACACTCCGGCCACCGGAAACAACGATGTGGGACGGGAACCAGATCGAACCGCCAGCGGACCGGTTGTGCAGGCGTCGCCGGGCGACTACCTTGTCTGGAGGCATGATGCCGTTCGGCAAAATCGAGAAAAGCCTTCATGAAGGTCGTTGAACGCTACATCATGCGTCGTGCGTTGGCGGTCTTCCTCGCAGCGCTCATCTGGACGCTGGCGATCGTGTGGACGACGCAGGTGCTCGCCCGCATCGATCTCGTGACCGACAGCGGGCAGTCGGCGCTGACCTTCTTCGAGGTCGCTGCGCTGATCATTCCGTCGATCGTCCCGATCGTCGTGCCCTTCGCCCTGGTGGTCGCGGTCGCGCAGACACTGAGCGCGATGAATTCCGATTCTGAGCTTGCCGTCTTGAACGCCGCAGGCGCTTCGCGCTGGACCATCGTCAGGCCGATCATGCTCTTGGCGCTGGCGGCCAGTGTATTTTCGTTCGCCGTCGACAACGGCGTCGACCCCTATGCACGACAGAAAAACCGCGAGCTGGTGGCGTCGTCGCGCGCCGATCTTCTGTCGCTCATCATCCAGGAAGGCACCTTCCGCAAGATCGACGACGGCCTGTTCCTGCAGATCGGCGAGCGGCTTCCGGACAACCGCCTTGGCGGTATTTTTGTCGCCGATTCACGCGAAGAAGGCGTCAACCTCATCTACTACGCCAAGAGCGGCGCCATCATCGAAAGCGGCGACGAGAGGGTGCTGATGATGAACGACGGCGTCATCCATCGCAAAACGCTGGCCGGCGATCTTTCGGTCATCCGGTTCACCTCCTATGCCTTCGACCTGTCGGCCTTCATGTCGGCCTCATCGGAGGTATTGCTCTTGCCGAAGGACCGGACGACACAGTACCTGCTCAATCCCAGTGCGAACGACAAGATGTTCCAGAAAAGGCCGAACAAGTACCTGGCCGAGGTCCACCAGCGTTTCTCCGAATGGTCCTATTCACTCGTTTTCGCGCTGATCGCACTTGCGGTCGCGGGAGACGCGCGCTCCCATCGCGAGGCGCGCATTCATCCGCTGATCACGTCTATCGCGATTGCCCTTTTCGTGCGCTGGCTCGGTTTCTTTGCCGCTGGGAAGGCCGACAACATTCCGCAATACGCCTATATGGTCTACGGCGTTCCTATCGTGGCGTCCGCAGTCGCGACATGGTTCATCGTCTCCAACCGGACCATGGAGCTGCCGGTCGCCTGGGCCGACTGGATGACGAATTTCGCCGGCCGCTTCGGTGACGGCTGGAGCGCCCTGAAGCTCCGCTTCGCCAGGCGCGGCGCTTCTGGCCAAGGGGCCGGCTGATGGGCTGGACACGCTAATGGGCTGGACTCTGGGCAGATACTTCTTCTTCCGCTACGTGACGATCACCATCTGGTTCTTCGTCGGCCTCCTGGCGCTTGTGTTCCTGATCGACTTCACCGAGCTTTCCGGCCGCACGACCGGCTTGCCGGGTTTTACCTACGGCACGGCGTTTGCCATTTCAGGGTTGCGAATGCCGATGATCATGCTGCAGACGGTGCCGTTCGTCGGCCTGTTCTCGGCAATGGCGACGCTGGTCTCGCTCAATCGCAGGTATGAACTGGTCATCGCGCGTTCCGCCGGCGTATCCGCATGGCAATTTCTGCTGCCGTGCTGCATCGGGGCGCTGCTGTTCGGGGTGTTGTCGGTCGGCGTCATCAATCCGATGGCAGCGTATGCGTTTTCCTGGTCCGAAAAAATGGAAACCCAGCTCCGCTCCGGCAAGTCGAACACTGTCTCGGCTGACGCCGAGCCCTGGATCCGGCAGAAAACCAGTTCCGGCGATACCATCATCGGCGCGCGCGCCATCCTCAATCAGGGCCTGGAGATGGCCGACGCCGCCTTCTTCGTCCTCAACCCGCAAGGCGACATCGTCGAACGCAAGGACGCAGCGCACGCCTATTTGCGGGATGGCTACTGGGAACTGCAGAACGTCAAGGTGTTCCGGGACGGCAACATCCAATCGGTAGCAACCGACCGCATACCGACCGATCTCAAGCCCGAGTTCGTGCAAGAGCGGCTGGCGCGCCCGGAAACCATCCCGTTCTACGATCTGCCCGGCAAGATCGAGGTTGCCCGCTCCTTCGGCCTCAAGGCAAATGCCTTTGCCATGCAGTTTGATTCATTAGTAGCGCTGCCATTCCTTCTCGTCGCCATGACTTTGATCGCCGCAACGGTGTCGATGCGATTTGCGAGGATGGGACAATCAGCGACGATGATTCTGGGTGGCGTCCTGGCCGGGTTTCTGCTTTATGTCGTGACAGTGCTGGTCAAGGCATTCGGCGTGGCGGGATTCGTACCCACAGTCGTGGCTGCATGGGTTCCGGTTGTCGTGGCTATGTTCTTCGGGGTGACTTTCTTGCTGTACAAGGAAGACGGCTAGTGAGGGGGGCGGTTTTGCGCATCCATAGGCAGGCCGATTCGGCGCGCCTCTATGGGGCGAGCGCCTTGGCGTGCCTGCTCGCTTGCGTCGTTCCGAGTATCCCGGCTTTTGCCCAGGATATCAGCGGCATGGCAGCCGACGTTCCCGCCGGTTCGCAAATGCTGCTGGCGGCGGATACGCTGGTCTATGACAATGACAACCAGACCGTAACGGCCGTCGGCGGCGTGCAGATCGATTATGGCGGCAACCGCCTCGTCGCCCAGCGGGTGGAATACAATCGCAACACCAAGCGGCTCGTCGCCAGCGGCAATGTCGAGGTCATCAACAGCGACGGCACCAAGATCTATTCGCAGCATGTCGATATCACCGACGATTTCGCCGACGGCTTCGTCAACGCGCTGCGTGTCGAAACCGTCGACAAGGCCTATTTCGCCGCCGAAAGCGCGGAACGCATGGGCGGCGTGCTGACGACGTTCCACAACGGCGTCTACACGGCGTGCGAGCCGTGCGAGGACCAGCCGGACAAAGCGCCTACCTGGCGCATCAAGGCCAGAAAGATCATCTGGAACGGCGAAAAGAAGACGGTTCGCTTCGAGAATTCGAATTTCGAGTTCTTCGGCTTTCCGCTCGCCTATCTGCCGGCCTTCGAGATTGCCGACCCGACCGTCAAGCGCAAGAGCGGCTTCCTGATCCCCGGCATCACCTACGAGAGCGATCTCGGCATCGGCGTCAAAGTTCCCTATTATTTCGCGCTCTCACCAACTTACGATCTCACCGTCACCGGCAGCGGCTATACCAAGCAGGGCTTCCTCGGCGAAGCCGAGTGGCGCCAGCGCTTCAACAACGGCCAGTACAGCCTGAAGATCGCCGGCATCCGGCAAGTAGATCCCGACGAGTTCATCAACAGCGACGGGCACAACGTCGATTCCGGTCCGGCCGGCGACCCGAACAAGTTTCGTGGCATGATGGGCACCAAGGGCCAGTTCGCTATCAATTCGCGCTGGGACTTCGGCTGGGATGTCCTGTTGCAGACCGACAAGAACTTCTCACGCACCTACGCCATCGAGAACTTCAACGACAGCGTGCATCGCTCCTCGATCTACCTGACCGGCCTGAACGGCCGCAACTATTTCGACGTGCGCGCCATGCGCTTCGAGGTCCAGGAAGAGACACTCCCTGACGATCCGACCGCACTTGCCGGCAAGCAGCCCTGGGTGCTGCCCTCGCTCGATTACGCCTACATCCCCGACATGGCGGTGGGCGGCGGGCAGTTGTCGTTCAATGTCAACGCCCAGACCATCAGCCGCGACAAGCTGGATACGGTCCTTGCCGATCCGAACAACAATGCGTCCGTCAACAGAGTCCGCGGCATCGAGGGCCAGTCGGGCCGTCTCACCGCCGAAGCGGAATGGAAGCGCACCTTCACCACCGATGGTGGGCTGCTGCTGACGCCGCTGCTGGCGCTGCGCGGCGACGCAGGCTATCTCAATGCCTCTTCGGGATCGCTCAATGCCATCAATCAGATGGCGTCCAACCTCGGCGTCGACGACGATATGCGATCGTCGCTCGCCCGCTTCATGGCGACCGCCGGGCTGGAAATGCGTTGGCCGGTGCTGTTCTCGTCGACCAGTACCAGCCACATCTTCGAGCCGATGGCGCAGGTGTTCGTGCGTCCGAACGAGCAATATGTCGGCGGCCTCGCTGTCCCCAACGAGGACGCGCAGAGCTTCGTCTTTGACGCCACGACATTGTTCGAGCGCGACAAATTCTCCGGTTACGACCGCTTGGAAGGCGGCACGCGCGCCAATGTCGGGCTGCGCTATTCCGGCGCCTATGACAATGGCTGGAGCACCAACGCGCTGTTCGGCCAATCCTACCAGCTTGACGGCCAGAACTCCTTCGCTGCGCCGGACCTGGTCAACGTCGGCGCCGAATCGGGCCTGGAGACCGAGACCTCCGATTATGTCGGCCTTGTCGGCTTCAACAGCCCCAGCGGGCTTTCCGGCTCGGTCAGCGGCCGTTTCGACGAGCAGAGCTTCGAGATTCGCCGCGCCGAGGTGAAGGCAGCCTATTCCGGCCTGCCGATTTCGTTCAGCGCCAAATACGCCTTCATCCAGGCTCAGCCGCTCTATGGCTTTACGACCGATCGTAACGAGGTCACGCTCGGCGCCTCGGCGCAACTTGCCGAGAACTGGCGAGTCTTCGGTACCGGCACCTACGATCTCGAGCAAAGCGTCCTGGTCAAGGACGGGGTCGGCTTTGCCTACAGTGATTCATGCTTCACCTACTTGATGACGTTCTCGGAATCCCGCGACCTGAGCACTAGGGAAGTGACGCAGAATATCGGTTTCAACCTGTCGTTTCGCACGCTCGGCGATTTCGGCTCGACGCAGAGCTCCCTCAACACTGTCCAGTAGCAGACCACTGGCCAATAACGGGCGGGCGGAACGGGCGGCCGGCCAACGCACCAGCCCGAAAAATTCAAACTGTTTGAGCGTGCGTCGTGCGTCAAAGTGGACGCACATCGCAGCTAACGACATCGTTTCGCCGCATAGGGCAGGCACGAGTTCCAGTTCCCTCAGAATGCGATAAAATTGGGCCGGAACCGAGATAGGATTGGGATGCTTTCGATGAGGAAATACCTCTTTTCGGCAGGGTTCGCGCTGCTGGTGGCGGCGACCTCAGCCTCGATGACCATGATGACGCCGCCGGCTTTCGCCAGCCAGATCAAATACGTCGTCAACAACGTACCGATCACCACTGGCGACATCCAGCATCGGGCTGCCTTCCTGCGCCTGCAGCGCAAGAAGGGCAATGCCGCCGAGGAAATGATCGAGCAGACGCTGCGCGTCGCCGAAGCCAAGCGTCTCGGCATCCGCATCAGCGACGCCCAGGTCGACGCCGCCTACCAGCGCTTTGCCACCACCAACAAGATGCAGCTCAAGCAACTCGATGGCGTCATGGCGCAGTCCGGCGTCGGCAAGGAGCATTTCAAGGAGTTCATCCGCTCCCAGATGGCATGGAACCAGGCGCTGACCGCGCGCAATCGCTCAGAGAGCGGCGGCGCGTTGAGCGAGCAGGACGCTGTCAGGCGCATGCTCGACAAAGGCGGCGCCAAGCCGACCGCCATGGAGTACATGCTGCAGCAGGTCATTTTCGTCGTGCCGGCGGCCGAGCGCAGCGCGACGCTGTCCAAGCGCAAGCGCGAGGCCGACGCCATGCGCGCCCGCTTCAACGGCTGCAACACCTCGCGCGAATTTGCCAAGGGCCTGATCGACGTCACGGTGCGCGATCTCGGCCGGATACTGGCGCCGCAATTGCCGCCGGACTGGGCCGACCAGATCAAGGTCACCAAGGTCGGCGGCGCCACCCCCACGCGCGAAACAGACCGCGGTGTCGAGTTCATCGGCATCTGCTCGTCGCGCGAAGTGTCCGACGACAAGGCCGCCCAGATGGTGTTCCAGAGCGAAGGCACGAGTGGCAAGGACGCCGACGAGCTCTCCACGAAATATGTCGAGGAGTTGCGGAAGAAAGCCCGCATCGTCGAGCGCTGAAGCCGCCAGAGGCAGCACTGGCGCTGAGCGCCGGTGATCCATCCGGCGTTGGGCCGGAAATCGCCATTGCCGCCTGGCAGGCGCGCGACAGCGCCGGTGTGCCGCCTTTCTATCTTATAGCCGATCCGGCGCTGATTGCCGCACGGGCGCGCCTGCTCGGCGCCGATGTGCCAATCACGGAGACAGTGCCAGCCGAAGCGCAGCGCGTCTTTGAGCGCGCCCTGCCCGTCATGCCGCTTGCCGCCCGCTTCGTCGACGACCCCGGCCGGGCGGACCCGGCCAACGCCGCCGGCATCGTCGAGGCCATCGACCGTGCTGTTGACGACTGCCTTGGCGGTCGCGCAGCGGCGGTCGTTACGTGCCCGATCGCCAAGAAGCCGCTCTACGATGCCGGCTTCCGTTTTCCCGGTCACACTGAGTATCTGGCGCATCTGGCGACGCTCCACACCGGCACACAAGCAATGCCGGTGATGATGCTTGCCGGTCCCGAGTTGCGCACGGTTCCGGTCACCATCCACATTGCGCTGCGCGATGTGCCGGAAGCGCTGACGACGGATTTGATCGTCGCGACCGCCCGCATCACCGCCGCCGACCTCGAATATCGTTTCGGCATTGCCAAGCCGCGGCTTGCCGTTGCCGGCCTCAACCCGCATGCCGGCGAAGGCGGCGCGATGGGCGCCGAGGACGAGCGCATCATCCGCCCGGCGATCGAAAGGCTGAGGGCGGAGGGCATCGACGCTTTCGGGCCGCTGCCGGCCGACACGCTGTTCCACGCCCGCGCCCGAGCCGGCTACGATGTGGCGCTGTGCATGTATCACGATCAGGCGCTGATCCCGGCTAAGGCGCTGGCGTTCGACGAGGCGGTCAACGTTACGCTCGGCCTACCCTTCATCCGCACTTCACCCGATCACGGCACCGCTTTCGATATCGCCGGCAAGGGCATAGCCCGGGCCGACAGCCTGATCGCGGCGCTCAGGCTCGCCCGCAGGCTTGCCGACATCGGGGCGAAGGCTGCTGCCGCATGAGGCTTTGCATGAGAGCGGTCGCATGAGCACCGACGGGCTGCCGCCGTTACGCGCGGTGATCGAACGCCACGGGTTGCAGGCGAAAAAGGCGCTCGGCCAGAATTTCCTGCTCGACCTCAACCTTACCGGCAAGGTTGCGCGTGCCGCCGGCGACCTGACGGACGCCACGGTAATCGAAGTCGGTCCGGGTCCGGGTGGCCTGACTCGGGCGCTGCTGTCGCACGGCGCAGCTCGGATCATCGCCATCGAGCGCGACGAGCGCTGCCTGGCAGCGCTCGCGGAGGTATCAGATCACTATCCGGGCCGTTTGGAAATCATTGCCGGCGACGCGTTGAAGACGGATTTTGCAGCGCTTGCCGAAGGCGCACATGGGGGCAATGGACCTGTGAGGATCGTTGCCAACCTGCCCTACAATATCGGCACCGAACTTTTGATACGCTGGCTGACCGCCGCCGAGTGGCCGCCCTTTTACGCATCGATGACGCTTATGTTCCAGCGCGAGGTGGCCGAGCGCATCGTCGCCCGCCCCGGCAGCGATGGCTATGGCCGGCTGGGCGTGCTGGCAGGCTGGCGAACGGAGGCAAAAATCGTTTTCGACGTGCCGCCGCAAGCCTTCACGCCGCCGCCCAAAGTGGTGTCGTCGGTGGTGCATCTGGTGCCGCGGGCAAATCCCCTGCCCGCCGAGGTCAAGAAGCTCGGCCGCGTTACCGAAGCGGCCTTCGGCCAGCGCCGCAAAATGCTGCGGCAGAGCGTCAAGAGCCTCGGCGGCGAAGCCCTGCTCAGCCGCGCCGGCATCGATCCGACGCGGCGGGCGGAAACCTTGAGCGTCGAGGAATTCGTGCGACTGACCAACGCGGTGTGATTGCGCCGGCCCCTAGAGCGGGATGAATTGAGTC
>NZ_FTPD01000046.1:1653-2774 GCF_900156895.1 Mesorhizobium prunaredense | reverse complement strand
CAGCATCGGCGGCAGCGGCAGCATTGACGGCAGCGTCAGCGGCAGCGGCAGCGTCGGAGGCAGCGGCAGCGTCGCGCGCTGACAACGGCGGGCAATAGCGGCAATGTTAACGCCGGATTCGGCAACGGTGGCGAAGGTCCTGCCGACGAGATCGAGATTGCCTGAGTCATGACCTGACCGCGATCAGCGCCGCGAACGCATCGCGGGCAGCCTGTCGATGCGGAGCCAGCCGCGCTTCGTGCTCAGCGGGCCAGCTTGCCGGGATGTAGCGGTTGATCGCCGCCTCGACCAACCACGCGAACCACGCAGATCGCGAACCAGCGCATTGGCCTCAACCTTTCGCCGACCTTGACTGGCGATGTAGTTCTGGACGTAGGGCTTGCGGTGATCGGGGTGACCCGGATCGCCGAGGTCCTTGCCGCTGCCGGTCTCCAAGTTCTCGATCCAAGGCAGGCCGAGGTCGTCGATCTGCTCGCGTGTCAGACCGATGCGCTCGACGCGGATCGCCGACGGATCGAAGTCGACGCCCTTGACGTTGGCGCAGTCCATCAGGTTCGACTTGATGACATCGGACATCAGCAGGCCAGCGGGATCGTGGTCGCCGACGTAGAGCAGGACGCACTTCCGCCCGGCTTCGTGGTGGGTCATTGAACCGCATCAGCATTCGGCGGCGCAGGTTGATGTCGGCGAAGCCCTTGCTGGGGGCAAGGGGTCGCATCTTTCCCTCCGGATTGGGGGGCACTTAGCACGGATGTCATGCTGGTGCCTGGCCGCCGACCGAAAGCGAGGCCCGTTCAGAAACTTATGGAGACCGACATTCCCCGGATGAACCCGGTTTCATGCATGGCCCCCCAAGCCCGGCTACCATCGCGCAAGGGCTGCACAAGCGCAAGCTTCGCCCCCGCAAGGGGCGTGCTTGACGATTTCAGCAGGGGCATCCAGCTGGCTAGAACGACAGATAAATGCTCACTCCCGAGCCAGGGTAGTAGCCAGGATAGTAGCCAGGGTAGTAGCCAGGGTAGTAGCCTGGGTAGTAGCCTGGGTAGGAGCCCGGATAGTATCCCGGATAGTAGCCCGGATAGTACGGCCGATAGTAGCGCGGATAGTAGTTACGGTAGCCG
>NZ_FTPD01000046.1:0-1643 GCF_900156895.1 Mesorhizobium prunaredense | reverse complement strand
ATCGCGGACTCCTCTGAATAGGAAGACGCAGTTGCTGGCTATCCAGTTTACGCCAAGGAGCCTGAGCCGTCGATGAACGGCGGCGCGTCTACACGATGTCGGGTTTCAGCGGCGCCTCGTGTTTTTGGCCCGCTGCCTCAGGTGGCGGGCTTTTCATCGGGGGCGCTTGAGTTCTGTCGGACTGATACGCGCATGTTCGTGAGGGAGTTAGTTCAAAGCCCCTATAGAGGACAATGGCTTAGGGTTGCAGAAATCACGCATTACAACTGCAGCGGTCGATTCCTCAGGATGTAGCCGCGAAGACACTCCCCAAGTGAAAGCCCGTTGCCGGCCCCTCCCGCAGCGGGCTTTTCATTCGCGCTATGGGGGCGGGCTTACCGCTTGGCAGCTAGGACCTTTGCTTCCCGGAGCAGCGATGCCCATTGAAGGCCAAGGAAGAAGATAAGCTCTCCAGCCTGTTCTTCGGTAATGCCGGTTCTTTGACCAAGCGTCGAACGACGATATCAATGTTGTTCGGCGCCCTACCCTGTTCGTCAGCCATAGGAGAAATTCCTTACGCTGGTAACTTCGCTATCTGGCGCTTGTTCCCAAGCGCGTGACTAAAAGAGCACCTTACGGCGGCGGCAGGGACCGCGACCATCCTTTTAAGCGGCTGCTCCGGTTCGGGCTTAGGTATGCCTGGCTCACCGCCTTGGTTTGCCACCACACCGCAGGCGGAACAGGCAACCTAGTTCCGGGAACCGAACTGGCGATCCGGTACATGGTAGGCGAAGGGGTCGGTGAGCGGGCGCTATAGAAAATACGAACCGGCCAGCGCGCACCCTGCCCAGGCTAACATTGAGAGCAGACACAGGACTAGGAGCCAAGGAACCCCGGGCGGTTGGTTGTCGAGGGCGGCGTTGGCTTCTTCCTTTTTTTCGACCAGATTGTCGTCCCGCCCGCCTTTAGTGAGCACCATACCGGAGAGCCCATTTTTCCCATCGGTCTCTCTCGAAATCCTAGTCCGAATATCTGCACGGATCACCGGATCCTCGGGCAGGCGGCTCGCAAACCATTCAGGAAGATTGTCGCCATCCTTCTTGTCCATGGCGCCAACAATGTTTTCTGCCGCCTTATGTTCCAAGTTTCTAGGGCCTTCATTCTAGCGCCCGTCATTTGCCTCGCGATGGCGCATCAGGGCCGAACCGATCGCGCAGCTTTACCAGATCGAGCGTGTCACGGTGGTGATGGCAGTGCGCCGTCACCGTCATCTTCGCGTCGATCAGAGATTGGAACGTCCAGCCCTTTTGCCATTCGGCCGGGATGGCGCCGGTGTGGTCAGCTCGCCAAGCCTTCGTCCTGGTGGACTATCGCATCGAGGACCACTTCGTAGACACTCCCCTATGTCTTCCTCGATCTCGACTTCGCCGATACCTACAGCTGCTTACTGCCGGTCCGGGCGATAGACGAGGAAAGCGAGACGGACGGCAGCGCGTAGACTGGGACGCGACCTCAATGCAGAAGACCCGCCGCTACATTTGCGAAGCGACGGGCCTCCGCCCCATTCCCCCATACCTGACCATGCAACTGCCGTGCCAGACTTATTGACCCATCCCGGGACACCTTATGGCTTCTGCGCAGGCCTGGATGTTGCAAACAAGGAT
>NZ_FTPD01000005.1:320750-321527 GCF_900156895.1 Mesorhizobium prunaredense | reverse complement strand
AACTTTCCCCGGACAGCCCTGCCCTTGCGGGGGAGATGTCCGGCAGGACAGAGGGGGGTGGGAAGGATCGCCAACTTCGACTTCAGCCATTCTCAACCGGAAACAGCCTAAGGGCGTAGCTGTGATTTGGTTGACAGGTCGGAGGGACAGCACCCCCCTCTGCCTTGCCAGGCATCTCCCCCGCAAGGGGGGAGATAGGCAGCTTCGCCGATGGCGCTTCGCAGAAATCTTTACCGTAAGGCACAGCAGGGCAATGAGGGGCAGCACCAGCGTCTGCGAACATCCTTCCACCGCAGCAGCTCTCCTGACACTCACCCGATTCCGGTATCCGCCATCCTGCGCTACACTTGGTCCACTTCAACCAGGCGCCACCTCCATGATTGTCCAGACCTGCATCAATGGCGCGCGCAGCGCCGATTTCCATCCGCAGCTGCCGCTTGATCCCGAAGCCATGGCGCGTGACGGCGCCGCCTGCGTGGCCGCCGGTGCGGCCGAGTTGCATGTCCATGCACGCGGGCTCGATGGCCGCGAAAGTCTCGCGCCGGCGACGATGGACCGCACCATCCTTGCGCTGCGCCGCGCCTGCCCGGGAACGCTGATCGGCGTCTCCACCGGCGCCTGGATCGAGAACGATGACGAGCAGACGCTTGACGCGATCGCCGGCTGGAGCGAATTGCCCGACCATGCCTCGGTCAATCTGAGCGAGGAAGCCGCGCCCGAGGTCATCGAGCGCCTGCGGCAGCGCGGCATCGGCGTCGAGGCCGGGCTCGCCTCCGT
>NZ_FTPD01000005.1:21976-320740 GCF_900156895.1 Mesorhizobium prunaredense | reverse complement strand
GGCATCGGCGTCGAGGCCGGGCTCGCCTCCGTCGCCGATGCCGAGCGCCTGGTCCGCCTCGACCATGGCAGCCAGGTGCTGCGCATCCTGATCGAGATTTCCGAGCAGGAGTTGGACGAGGCTTTTGCTGTCTCAGATGGCATCGCGGCCGTGCTCGACCGGGCCGGGATGCGCCGCGCCATTCTGCTGCATGGTTCCGACGCGACGGTCTGGCCATTCGTGCACCGAGCGGCGGAGCGCCACTGGTCGACGCGTGTCGGGCTGGAAGACGGCAAGGCGCTTCCGGACGGCACTACGGCATCAGGCAATGCCGCACTGACGGCTGCTGCGGTGGCGATTTTCCGGGCCGGTCGCTGATTCATCCCACAGATTTCGGGCGCCTTGCCCGATCTTCTCGGGATGCTGCGTCAGGCCACGTCCCGCAAAGTCGAACGCGGCGTCGCCGATTTCGCGGTTTTGCGATCCTCGTGAAGCGCGAACCCTGTGGCGCCCGGGTCGCCCAGTTCAGAGCGGAGCTGCATGTTCGGGATGTGGTAGTCCCCGCCATTCTGCTGCCGATAGGGAATCGGCCGGGTTGTCTCGATCGTCCGCATCCTTTCGCGCAGGCGCTCCGCGACAGGCTCGAAATCGGCCTCGCCGAAACGATCCACTCTGTAGACGACGAACGGCGGAAGCACGTCATAACCCGGATAGTAAAGGATCCCGTGATTGATCGGGAACAACAGGTCGTCGATCGGGCCATTGACGCCGCGGGCGGAATAATGCTCCTCCCAGCCGCCGGCGGTCACGATCAGCATCGCGCGCTTGCCGGCGAGCGTTCCCTCGCCGAAGCGGTCACCCCACCGCTTGTCGCTATGCTCGCCGACACCATAGGCGAAGCCGTAGGCGTACACCCGGTCGACCCAGCCCTTGAGGATCGCCGGCATGGCGTACCACCACAGCGGGAACTGGAGGATCAGCGTGTCGGCCCACAGCAGCTTGTCGATCTCTGTTTTAACATCTTCGGTTAGCGTGTTGGTCGCAAAAGCCTTTTTGGATGCCCCAGCCGGCAGTAAGCGTGCTTCGGGCGGCCACGACGGAAAGTCGGCACGGTCCACCTCGGCTTTCCAGCCATCGGCATAGAGATCAGTCACCCGCACCTCGTGGCCCTGGGCCTCGAGTTCCCTGATGGCGACGTCACGCAGTGCGCCGTTGAGCGAACGCGGTTCAGGATGAGCAAAAACAAGCAGGACTTTCATGGGGCCACTCCGAAGAAGGATGATGGCGCTGAAGGTAGCTAGGCCCGAGATGATCCGCTATATCTGAGCAATGCATAAGATTATGCCGAATAATGGATAGGTCTGACGTCACACTCGAGCGCATGCGCACCTTCGTTCGCGTCGCCGAGCGCGGCAGCCTGTCGGCGGTTGCGCGCGAGCTCGGGGTTGGGCAGTCGACGGTCACGCGGCATTTGCGCGAGCTCGAAGACGCCGTCGGGGTGCCCTTGCTCAGCAGGACCACCCGGCGTGTCACGATGACCGATGAAGGCAGCCGTTACTATGCCGACAGCATCCAGATCCTGCGCCTCGTCGAGCAGGCCGGCGACGAGGCGCGGGGCACGCGCGGCGCGTCGGCCGGCACGATCCGGATATCCTGCACGGCGGCGCTCGGGGTCTTGCACATCAGTCGGCTGATCTTCGCCTTTCAGGACCGCTACCCCGACATCGGGGTCGATCTCAGCCTCACCGACGAGCGCATCGACCTTGTGCGGGAGGGCGTCGACATCGCGCTTCGCCTCGGTCCGCTCACCGACAGCTCGATGAAACTGCGGGCGCTCGGCCAGTCCCGGCGTTTGCTGGTGGCAGCACCCGCCTATCTGGCGGCGCGGGGCAGACCGGCTGTCCCACAGGATCTGCCTGGCCATGAAGGCATCCGGATGTCGAACATCGCGGGAAGCGACACGCTCGCCCTGCAGGGGCCGGGCGGCGAACGCCACGCGGTGCCCTTTGGCGGCCGATTTCGGGTCGACCATGGGCTTGCCGCGCGCGAAGCCCTCGTCGCCGGTCGCGGCATCGCACCTGCCCATCACTGGCTTGTCGACGATCTCCTCGCGGCCGGCCGGCTGGAGGTGATCCTGCCGGACTACGCCCCGTCTCCCATTCCGTTGAGCATGCTGATCGTCCCGGAGCGCGCGGGCATTGCCAGGGTCCGGCTGCTGGTCGATTTTCTCGCCGAGCGGATTCGCGGCATTCCGGGGATCGAGAAGTCGCGTTAGTCGGCATGCCCTCGGTCGGCCACGACACCGCCCTCCCGTATTCCGGGATACACCATCCGGCCTTGTTGACAGACGGGCGAACTCTCTTGCGATTTCAAAAGATACACCCTAAGCTGTTTTCATATCAGAAAGAAAAGTCGATAAATTCTTTTCATTTATGAAAGCCTGAGTGTTTGCGGGAACATCTCGATCAGACCGACCGGCGACTTGTCAAGCTGCTGTCGCAGGATGCGCAGCTTGGCGTCAATCGGCTCGCCGAGAAGATGGCCGTCTCGGTCCCGACGGTGCGCATGCGGCTGCGCAACCTGCTTGACCGCAACCTGCTCAAGATTGTCGGGCTGCTCAACCTGACCGAGCGCCCAGAATTGATCTCGGCGATCGTCGGCATCAATGCGCAGGGGCGCGGCCGCGCCCGGGAACTGGCGCAGCGCATCGCCGAACTGCCTTTCGTGAACTCAGCCTCGGTGGTCACCGGACGCTTCGACATCATCGTCGACGTGACGGTGGCCGGCGATGTCGCCGATCTCTATCGCGTCACCAGCGAGCTGATCCCCGGCGCCGGCGAGCCGGGCGAAGTCGTGCGCAGCGAGACGTTCGTCGTCATGGCCTCCTGCAACAAATGGGTCAGCCTGCCGGAAGGCTGCTGGTCGGACGAGACCAAGCGCGACGAAACTGGGCGCGACGAAACTGGGCGAAAGGAAATACCATGAAGATCGCGGTTCTCGGCGGCCTCGGCCTGCAAGGCCGGGCGGCGATCGCCGATCTCGTCGCCAGCGCCGGTGTCGAAGAAGTCGTCTGCGTCGATACTGCACCAGACGGTGCGGCCCGGCTTGGCGGCCTGACCGACCTTGCCCGCGTGCGTTTCGTCGTGCCCGAAGGCGCGATCGCCCCTGTGTTGGCGAACGTGTTGACGGGTGTGGACGCCGCAATCGACCTGTTGCCGCAGCCGCTGATGCGCGAGGCGGTGCTGGCCGCGATCACGACGCGCACGCCGCTGGTCACCACCAATTACGGCAAGACGATCGCTGACCTCGACCCGGCGGCGGAAGCGGCCGGCCTTTCGATCATGACCGAATGCGGGCTCGACCCCGGCATCGACCTTGTGCTCTACGCGCGCGCCGCAAGGCAGTTCGACGCCATCACGGCGATTGATTCCTATTGCGGCGGTATCCCCGAGCCGAAGGCGATGGCCAAGCCGCTATGCTACAAGGTGAGCTGGAATTTTGACATGGTTCTGATGAGCCAGAACCGCGACAGCGTGCTGGTCGAGGGCGGCAAGCGGGTCGATGTGCCGGCCGGCCAGCAACATGAAAATCGCTTCATCCATCAGATCGAGGTCGTGGGGTTGGGCAGGCTGGAAGCCTTCCCCAATGGCGACGCGCCGCATTATGCCGACATGCTTGCCGCCGCCAAGGGGCTGCAGCGCTCCGGCCGCTATTCGCTGCGCTGGCCGGGCTGGTCGGCGTTCTGGGCGCCGCTGAAGGAGCTTGGCTTCCTTTCCGAGGACAAGGTGCCCGGCGTTGGCGCCAGCCCACGTGAATTTCTCGGCCGGCTGCTCGGCCCGCAACTGCAATACGGCGCCGACGAAAAGGACCTTTGCGTGATGCGCAATGTCTTTACCGGCACCCAAGATGGCCGCCGCAAGACGGTGATGTCGGACCTGGTCATCGAACGCGACCTCGCCTCCGGCCTGTTCGGCATGAGCCTCGGCGTCGGCTATCCCGCCAGCATCGTGGCGCAGATGCTGGCGCGGGGCGAAATTACCGAGCCCGGCCTGCTCAATCCGCTGCTGCATGTGCCCGACGGCCGCTTTCTCGATGAGCTGGCCAGACGCGGTCTACGGGTATCCGAAACGATCGACTGGGATTGAAGGATTTTCGAACGGTGGTCGCCGGCAACGGCGCTGCCGCTCAAAAAGCACCCCAAGGGGTGGGACAGCAAAGTGAAAATAACAAACGACAACAAGGAGGAATGCCCAATGACGCCAATGAAGATTGCGATGATTGCCAAGCTTTTCATCGCAGGCCTTGCGCTCGCCGGCCTCACTGCCGCGGCCAGTGCCGGAACGCTCGACGAGATCACCAAGCGCGGCGAGTTGCGCGTTGCCGTGCAGACGCAGGGACCGCCCTTCTCGCTGGTCGGTGCTGCCGGCGAGCGCACCGGCAGTTCGGTCGAGCTTGCCGAACTGATGGCCAAGGAAATGGGCGTCAAGATCACCTTTTTGGATTTCGATTGGGACGGTCTGATCCCGGCGCTGCTGTCGGGCAAGGCCGATCTTCTGGTCGCCGACATGACGCCGACGCTGGCGCGGGCGATGAAGGTCGCCTTCACCAAGCCTTACATGTACACCGGCAGCACCGTCTTCACCAAGGCCGACGGCAAGTTCAAATCCACCGAGGATTGCAAGGCCAAGGGCACCAAGATCGCCGTGCTGCTCGGCGCCACCGGCGAGAAGGAGGCCAAGAAGGCCTTCCCCGACGCCGACATCAAGAGCTACAAGGGCGGCGGCCCGCTGCTGCTCGACGCCGTCAACAATGGCCAGGCCGATTGTGGCGTCAACGACGTCTCGGCGGTCAAGGGCCAGTCGACCGCCTACCCGGCCGGCAGCTTCACCATCATGCCGGACATGCTGTCGAAGGAGCCGCTGGCCTTCGCCACGCGCTATGACGAGCAGGACCTGCTGACCTGGATGAACCTGTTCCTCGACCAGGTCAGCCTCGACGGCCGCCTGCAGAAGAACCTCGACTACTGGGTCAATTCCGACGACTGGAAGAAGGATCACTGATGTAGTGTGAATAGACAATAGTGAATAGTGAATAGTAAATCGCTACTCGCTATTCGCTATTCTCTATTCGCCAATCCCTCTTCGCTAATCCCTATTCACCATTCACTACTCCCTCTTTAACCATTCACTATTCACCATTCACCGCCCAGCGATGCTCGAAAATTTCAGCCTCCGCACCATCGTCGAATATCTGCCCCTGTTCGGGCAGGGCCTCGTCACGACCGTGTGGCTGTCTGTCCTTTCCTTTGCCGGGGCGCTCGCCGTCGGCATCGTGCTCGCCGCCATGAACCTGCAGCGCGGCTGGCTGTTTCGCGTGCCGGCCAAGGCCTATATCGACGCGGTGCGCGCCACGCCCTTGCTGGCGCAGCTTTATTTCCTCTATTTCGGCCTGCCGCGGCTCGGCATCATTCTGCCTGAGCTCGTCGTCGGCATCCTTGCTTTGTCGCTGAACAGCGGCGCCTATGTCGCCGAGATCATCCGCGCCGGTATCCTGTCGATCCCGCGCGGCCAGGTCGAGGCCGGTGTCGCTTCGGGAATGACCTATGTCCAACGCATGCGCCTAGTCATCCTGCCGCAGGCGTTCAAGGTGACGATCCCGCCGCTGCTCGGACAGGCGATCGTGCTGGTCAAGGATTCGGCTCTGCTGTCGCTGATCGCGGTCGCCGAACTGACGCGTGCCGGACAATTGCTCGCCTCCGACCGCTTCATGCCGGCGGAAGGTTTCATCACCATCGCCGCCTTCTATCTTCTGCTCTATTACGGGCTGAAGGGACTGGCGGCGCTGTCCGGGCGCTGGCTCGGCCTAGCGGGGGCACGGACATGATCTGGCAGCAGCTGCAAAGCCTCGCCGGCAGCTATCCCCTCGCCTTGCGCGGCCTCGGCATGACCGTGATGCTGTCGCTGGTCAGCCTGGTGCTGGGCACGCTGATCGGCTTTGGCCTCGGCATCCTGCGGACCGGCGGCAACCGGCTGATCAGCAGCGTGATCGGCGCCTGGGTCGACCTGATCCGCGGCACGCCGTTCCTGGTGCAGATCTTCCTGATCTTCTTCATCCTGCCGGAACTCGGCATCGAGCTGGACGCCTTCACCGCCGGCATAATCGCGCTGACCAATCTGGCCGCCTGCTTCATCTGCGAAATCGTCGTCGCCGGCATCCGCTCGGTACCGACTGGCCAGGTCGAGGCGGCGCTGGCGTCCGGCCTGTCGCGCTGGCATCGCATGCGCCAGGTGGTGCTGCCGCAGGCGATGCGCATCGTGCTGCCGCCACTGGTCGGGCAGTATGTGCTGCTGATCAAGGATTCCTCTGTTGTCTCGGCCATCGGGCTCACCGACCTCACCCGCGTCGGCTGGCTGGTGGTGCAGCGTGTGCCCAACGGCCTGCTGGTCTTCTTCCTCGTCGGCCTCGGCTATTTCATCGTCTGCTATCCGCTGATCATGCTGGCCCGCCGGTTGGAGCAGCGCATGGGTGCGGCTCATGGCGAGGTGCAATTGTGACGAAACCCATCAAAGGTCGCACCGGCATGATCGAGTTTCGCGGCGTCAACAAATGGTTCGGCACGCTCAATGTGCTGAAGGACATCACGCTGAGCGTCGAGCCGCGCGAGGTGGTCGTCGTCTGCGGGCCGAGCGGCTCGGGCAAGAGCACCTTGATCCGCTGCATCAACGGGCTGGAGACGATCCGCGACGGCGACCTGGTGGTCGACGGCCAGCGCCTCGCCGATCCCGCCACCAACATGACGCGGCTGCGCACCGAGATCGGCTTCGTCTTCCAGTCCTTCAACCTCTATCCGCACAAGACGGCGCTCGAGAACGTGACGCTGGCGCCGATCCATGTGCGCAAGATCCCGCGCGCTGAAGCCGAGAAGGCCGGGCGCGAGCTGCTGGCCAAGGTCGGTCTTGCCGACAAGGTCAACGCCTATCCCGCACAACTCTCCGGCGGCCAGCAGCAGCGCGTGGCGATCGCGCGCTGCCTCGGCATGCGCCCCAAGATCATGCTGTTCGACGAGCCGACCTCGGCGCTCGACCCCGAGATGATCTCGGAAGTGCTCGACGTCATGGTCGCGGTGGCCGAGGAAGGCATGACCATGATGGTGGTGACGCATGAGATGGGCTTTGCCCGCAAGGTCGCCCAGCGCGTGGTGTTCATGGATGCCGGCGCCATCGTCGAGAGCGGCACGCCGGATGAATTCTTCTCGCACCCCAAGACCGACCGCAGCCGCGCCTTCCTGAGCAAGATTCTGCGGCATTAGAGTCAAAACTCAACCAGCTGGCTGTCGCCAATGGCCGAGACGGGTGGAATGTTGCCATTCGTCTCGTCGATGGGAACGAGCAATTAGCGCCAATTGCCGACCTTCCCGGCGCATCTCCAGAGCCGCCCTTCGCGTTCCGACCGGTGTCGACCCAACAAAGTCCTTCCCGAAAGGAAGTTGGAACGTCCGGACTGTGGCTCAACTTCTCCTTTCCCAAAGGGATGCCCGACCGCAATCCAGTCTTAGGCCGGAGACGCCTCAAGGATGGAAATGGGTCCTTGGGTCTGAATCACTTGTTCAAGCCGTAGCCCGGCGGCGTCGAACAGGCTGGCATATTGTGCCTCCGTCCTCTCCAGGCCGCCGGTGACGGCGAGCATGACCACGTCGATTTCTTTAATCAGGTCCGGTTCGCCACCCGGCGGCACAAGCGTCTCGGCCACGAGCACCCTCCCGTTTGGCAGCATAGCCTTACGGCAATTTCGCAGGATCGCTGCAGCGCGCCCATCATCCCAATCGTGAACGACCTTCTTGATGACGTAGACGTCGCCACTGGGGACGCTCCCAAAAAAGTCACCGGCGACAAATTCGGTGCGCGGCAGGTCGCCTCCAGCACCCTGCTGTGCTGCCGCGACGCCCGAAGGCAGATCGAAAAGCACACCGCTCAAATGGGGGTTGCGGGCCAGAATCGCCGAGAGAAGCTGGCCATGTCCGCCGCCAACGTCGATGATCCGCGTGAACGGCCCGAAGTCATAGGCTTCGGCAACGGCCTCGTTGCTGCCTTGGCTCAAGGCTACCATCGCACGCTGAAACAAGGCAGCCTGTTCCGGGTGTTCCGACAGCCAGTCAAACCTTGGGCTCCCGAACACCTTGTCGAAGGCTGGCATTCCTGTGCGGACAGAATACCGAAGCTGCTCGAAGGCAAGATAACCCTCGCTGTTGATCATACGCACGAAGTCACGGGGACCCGGGCGATCGGAGCGCAGCACTGCGCCAACCTCGGTCAACTCGAAATGCCGGGGCATTACTTCCCTGAAGACCCCTTCAGCCGCGAGAAGTCGCATGACACGATAAAGCGCGTCAGCATCTGACCGAGTGGCAGCCGCTAGTTCATCCACCGACTGCTCGCCGGCGGCCAGGAGATCGGGGACGCCAAATTCGATCATGACGCGCAGCGCCTGTGACACGGCGAACCCGAATCCTAGCCTCATGATCTGTTGCGACGGGCTGGGCATGGCTTTTTCCTCCAGTGTCAGCGCAAGTCTAGCAGAATGGAGCGAACGTAACGCTTCCCCAAATTGGAGGACCACCGAGGTGGCTGTCGAAGGCCTCGGTTCGCTCAGACACTGTCACGGAAGGTCCGGAAGGTCGTGCAGTCCGGTCGTTGGTCAGAACCTCGGCGACGACGACCTTCCCCCACCCCGGCCGAACCTTCCCGAGCTTCATCAGGCAATCTGAAATCTGAACGCTCCAACCGACCACGTGCGCCATACCCGACCGCTACGGCCGTTTTGGGCCCCATTGCTGTCATCTGCTGGGGCAGCTGCCGAACACTCCTGTCGCCTCCTCGTGCGGAGCCACTGGCTATCTGCAACGTGCCTTGCATGTTACCATTGGGAGTTTCGTCTGGGAGAGCCGGACGCAGGGAGCAACGGTCATGGGAGCTAAGGCCATCCGTTTTCTGGTCGGTTTATCTGCTGGCTTCCTCGTATTGCCCCATCCAGTCAGTGCGCAGGAGGTGATTTATATCGTTCGGCACAGTGATCCGCCATCGACACTGAACCTGGATGAGATTCTCGACGAAACCCCGCTGTCGGAGTCCGGACAACAAAGGGCAAAGATGCTGGCTGAGCGACTAAAGGACGCCGGCGTTACCGCTATCTATGCCACGCAAGCCACGCGGACTGTTGAGACGGCAGAGCCACTCGCGAAAACCCGTGGACTCGAAATTCGTGTTCATTCGTATGAGGACAGCGACGGCTTGGTCCGTCAACTCCGCTCAGAGAACGGCAGCGACAGAGTGCTTGTCGTTGGGCATTGGAGCACCATTCCAGAGATTCTCAAGGCGCTCGGATATCCTGAAGAAGTCAAGATTGAACGAAGTGCATATGACAATCTGTTCGTGGTCGTCCCGAGGGAAAAACAGGCGCCGATGGTGCTGCACCTCCACTACTGACACTATTGAAAAATTGAAGCTGAGTGCTTCAACCCATCAAGCGAGCGACCTAACGGGAGGTTGTGTCCCGGACTACAGCCCGCCCTTTCTCTCGCTCGCGGTTCGCTGATCGTCGGATGTCCATTGTCGGTCCGAAATTGCGAAGGGTTCTGGCTGGGAAGTTGTTTCCCGGGGCGAGATCGGCAGGCGCCGCAAAGGCTCGATCCAATAGCGGTGAGGAAGCATCGTCGTGGCATCCGCGCCGCGTCTCGATACGCGCTGCGCTGGCTTTCACGTTTGGTGTCGTCATCGCAGTGACCGCAGCCGCGCTCATCCTGGCATTGGAAAGTGGCCGCCAGAACACTGTCGCTCTCGTCCGCGACCGCAGTGAGCGAATTATCGACACGATTGTGGAACGGACTCGATTGCACCTCGATCCAGCCCGCGACCAGTCCGAATTCCTGGCCAGGCTTTTCCGCGATGGCGATCTCGACCCGCAAGATGAAGCTGCCTCACTGAGCCAACTTCGGGCGGCACTCGCAGGTATTCCACAGGTCGCCGCGCTTGCCGTCATTCGCACCGATCTGAAGCAACTGCGCGCCGAACGCCATGGCGACGATGTCGTTCTGCGAAAGATCGACATGCGAACCGTGCCCGGCCTGGACGAAGCGTTCGAGATGGCGCGAAACGCAGGTCACCCGGTCTGGGGAGAGCTTCTGTGGAGTGAACGGTTGAACCAGCCTCTCGTCAACGTTCGTACCCCCCTGTGGCATGAGGGTTCCTTTCTCGGGATTTTATTGACCACGGTTACGGTTTCGGAGCTGTCACGCTTTCTCGCCGAATCGCCCGCCGGGTCAGATGTTGGCGCGTTCATCCTTCTCGGCCGCAACCACGTCGTCGCTCATGCAGCACTTGCGCACAATCCTCAGCTGTTCAAGCGCGACAACCTCCTTCCGGAAGTGACCGAGATCGGGGATCGGGTGCTAGCGTCGATCTGGAGTCCAAATCCCGAGACGGGCGCAGCCGCCTTCGTAGGTTCTTCGAAAAGCCATATCGTCACCGTCGATCGCACTCCCTATATATTCATCTATCGCGACATCTCTGGATACAGCGACCAACCTTGGATGGTCGGCCGCTATCTGCCGCTCGACGAGCTTGGCAGCGAAGTCCGCCGAATTGAGCGCGCGGCCTGGCTGGGGCTCGCGGCTGTCCTTGCGGCGGTCGCTGGCGCCTGGCTGGTCGGCTATGCGATCGGAAGGCCGATATTGCGTCTGGCACGCGCAACGTCTGCAATTCGCACGCTCGATCTCACTTCTGCCCGCCCGCTCGCCGGCAGTCATCTTCGCGAACTGGACGAGGCGATCCGCGCCTACAACGCGCTCATCGCGACTCTGCACTGGTTCGAGACCTATGTGCCTCGACGCCTGGTCAAGCAGTTGATGGCGCAGGGGGAGCACGCGACAGCGCTTGTGGAGCGGGAAGTCACAGTACTGTTCACCGACATCGTCGACTTCACGAGCCTTGCCGAGCGGCTATCGGCGTCCGATGCGGCGACATTCCTCAATGATCATTTCCGGCTGCTTGCCGCCTGCGTGGAGGCGGAAGGTGGCACGATCGACAAGTACATCGGCGACTCGCTGATGGCATTTTGGGGAGCGCCTGAATTGCAGCTGGATCATTCAGCCCGTGCCTGTCGTGCAGCGCGCGCGATCGCCACTGCGATCGTTGGCGACAATCGGCGTCGACGGGGGCTTGGACTGCCGCCCGCGAGAATCCGGATAGGCATCCATGCCGGCCCGGCGATGGTGGGAAATATCGGGGCTCCAGGGCGCATCAACTATACGCTTGTCGGAGATGTCGTGAACACCGCGCAACGTATCGAGGATGTCGCCAAAAAATGCATGACTGACGAAGACGAAGCGGTCATTCTGGTCAGCGACGCCGTGCTGCGATCTGCTGGACCCGAATGCTCGGCGCAACCCGTCGGCGAGCATATATTGCGCGGCCGGCACGAGGCGACAAACGTTTTCAGATTGGAGGCTAGTTGATCCCTTGGACCGCTCTCGCGGCGTTGGCGCCCTTGGGTCATGAGCGCTGGTTGGGCCGAATGTCCGGTTCCTGGAAGGAAAATGGGTCCTGAAGGACCGGTCAGGGTCAGAACTTGCCGTAGAAGTTCTCCGAACGAAGGGCAGACAAGGATTGAACTCGGTCGTTCAGAGTGATTGGATTCTGCCCTAGTCTGGACAGACCCGGCCGGCGTCTTCAGCCGAATGTCGTCAGAGGCTCAGTGCGAACCTCAACCCACTTGCCGTCCTAGTTGGCCTGCTAGCCGGCTTGCCTGCATCCCTCAGAGCGTCGCCAGCCGCGAATTTGTCATGGTCGTTCCATAGGCTTGGCGCAGCACCCGCTTCTCCTCCAGCGCAATGATGACAGGTGTGGCAAAATCCGTCTTGTACATGACGGCGAGCCGTGTCAGCCCGCCTGGCGTGAAGACGTTGATCTCCAGAAGTTTGTCTCCGACGATGTCGAGCCCAACCAGAAACATGCCGTCATTGATCAATTTGGGGCGCACCATCCCGGCAATGCCCAACATCGTGCCCGTTACCTTGACTTTGCGGGCTGTTCCGGCGGCATGGATATTGGACCGGACGTCGCCCTTGGCTGGAACGCGGCGAAAGGCTGCGTAATTGCCGTCGCGCACCAGCGGCAGACCGTTCATCAGGAAAAGACGCACGTCACCAGCCTTGGCCTCCGGAATGTAGACCTGCGCGATGAGATAGCCGTCACCGCTGGCCGCTTCGAAAATCTGGTTGAGGTTGGAATCGGTGGGCGTTGCAATATGGAAGACGTTCTTGCCACCCGATCCTTGGAGTGGCTTGACGATGCAGCCCTTCGAGTGTTTGTCGATAAATGCGCGGATCTCGGTAATGCTGCGCGATATCAGGGTAGCCGGCCTGACCGCCTCGGGAAAAGACTGAAGGTAGAGCTTGCTCTGCGCCTGTCCCAGGCCATCCGGATCGTTGACGACAATCGCGCCGCGAGCCGCCGCGAGCCGCCCGAACATAACGCCTGCGTTGGCGGCCCATGGCCGATCGGTGGCGTCCAGCGACGGATCGTTGCGCAGAAACACAATGTCGATATCGCTTATCGCCAAAGTCTTTTTCTGCTTCGCTGCATCCTTCAGGGCAGCATGCAGTCTGTCGGACGTCTTGTAGGAAGCATCCGGCAGAACCGCTACGCTGACAGCCAGACCGTCATCCGGACGCAGTATGAAGTCGCCTGGTTCAACATAGACAACGGAATGGCCGCGCTGGACGGCGGCCAGCGCCAACGCTGTCGTCGTGTAGGCGGGCGTCTCGCTCTCAATGGAATTGACAAAGAACGCAATGCGCATCGAGGAGACTCCGCTCAAGTTTCAACCATATCGATCGGATCGATTCCCGCCATCGCTTTCTTGAGACGCGGACGCGCCGCGTCGGAAGAGAGGAACGCGGGCTCGAGGCGCGGCGCCCGCAGCAAGCCGCGCGCGTTGAGTTCCTGGATCGCTCCGAAATGCGCAGCGGAGATCTTGCCGATCCAGAACGGCGTGAGGCTGCCGCCGTCCTTCAGATGATCGAGGACCTGCACCATGCCCCGCAGATAGATGGCGTCCTTTGCAAGGCCCCCGCCTCGATAGACACGCAGAACGACGTTGAAGGCGCCGCGATCGTCGAGACCGAAATCCCTGTGGAGGATGCGGAAGGTCTCCTCGAATGTTGCTCCCTCGAGCATCGCCTGACAGGCGATAACCCTGGCCGCGATCAGCCTCAACCGCGCTGCGGTCATGCCGCCGACCAGATATTCCGCCAGCACGGCCAGTCCCTCCTGCATGCCCTCATAGCCGGCGAGCCCGTTGCGGAAGATGGCGAGCCCCTGCGCATCACCGTTGAAATAGGTCAGCAGATGAACACCGATCTCGTGACTGAGCAGCGCAGTCAGACGCTCCGGTGGAAGGTTGGTATCGCGCGAAACCAGCAGCCGGTTTCGCGAGACCAGGAGACCGGCCGGCAGGTCGCCGCGGATCTCCACGGAAGCATCGAAATCGGGGTAGGCGGCCCGGTATCCGGCGATCATGTCTCGCGCGGCCGCGGCAACGGCGTCAGCACCCAGGCCCGTCTGCCGGGCCGCCGAAGCAACTGGCGGTAGCCTTTCAAGAATAGTGCGTGCCCTCGCCGCCAGGCTCGGCTCGACGCTGCCATAGAGTGCTCGTCCAAGTTCGACGAAGCGGGGCGTTTCGCGCGCCGCGAGCATCGACAGCTGGAGATCGAGTTCCTGCTGCTTTTGCGAGAGCAGCGTGGTCAGCAGCGGATCTTCCAGATGATCGAGCGAGACCGAATAGAGCTTCCGTTTCTGGCCGGCGACCTCGAACTCCAGCGGCCTGTAGAGCAGTACGGGCACACGCTCGAAGGCGCCTGCCTGGAATTCCAGCCAAGCTGGTTCGGCATTGATCGGTGTGACGGCAAGCAGAAAATCGAATGTCGACGCGACGTTGTCGATCGCCCGATCAGCGCGCACCACTGCGTCGATATAGGCGCGCCGCCCCAGCGAACGATGGGTTGCCGGCTGTTCCAGCCTTGATGCCTTCAGGAAGGCGCTGACGGCCTGAAGCGCGGAATCGACCATGTTGGCGACGACAAGGTCGTGGAGTTCGGGGTAGACGCGCTTGGTGCCAGGCACCCGGTAAATCGGTGCGAAGCGTACCGTCAAGCACGCCGCATCACCGAGATCATCCAGAAGCCGTGCTTCGGCGCGTGTCGTGGGGTTGAGTTCGTCGACGCGGGGCGTGCGGTATTTTGCTTCGCGTGCGGACGCAGCGGTGGCGAAGCGCTTCAGTGCCGCCTTCTCCGCCGCCGTGTCGCCGCAGGCCAGCGCAATCTCGAAGGGCGGCAGGAACGGAACATCCTCGGTCAGGAACCGGTCTTCGGCCAACTCGCCGATGTCCAGCATGAGGAAGGCGCCGCAGTGATCGCGCAGCCTTCGCACCACCAGCCGCGCGGCCTCGCGGGCGAGGCCGATGTCGGTCGCGATCAGATAGGACGCGTTGGCGGAGGCGGCATGGAATGCCGCATCCTGATGCGACCCAACATGGACACACAGAAAGGGCAGCGGCCGATCCATGTGCAAACGGTTGCCATTGCCGAAGTCGCGGCGGATTGGCTTGCCGTCCCGCAAAAGCGCGTCCAGGTCCGATTCGATTTGCGCCAATGGAGGCGCGGGCTCAACGAGCTTGGGCTTCATCGCATGGCCCGCAGCGCCGACTCCAGGACGGGCACCGTAGACGCCAGCATGGCGCGCAGCCGCTCGATTGTTCCCCAGTCGGGTTCGCCACTCCACTCGTCCATGAAAATCTTCTTGAACTCGACGGCGATGGCACACCCGGTTTCCGGAAAATTGGCATGGACGAAACGGGTCTGTTCGCCCTTGCCCTGGAAGGACACATTCTCGCGCACGTCGATCGGCTCGCCGTTGAGACGCTGGCCGCGAAGCGTCTCGATGAAAGCGTCGACGACCGGTGCCCAGCGCTCGCGGTCCATGGAAGACGTACCGATGTTGATGTCGGGCGCGACGTCACGGGACGTAGGCATAGCCTCCCGTCCGTCGCGCCGGTGATTATAACTATGGACGTCGATGAGAACGAACCTGCCATGGCGCTTCTCGATACCGGCAAGGACACGGTTCAGCTCACTGTAGAAGGCGTCGTGAAAGGAGAGAGACGCCGTAACGATGTCCTCGTCCGGCTGCTCTCGCCAGACTTTCAGGCCCCAGGACTGGTCCGGCGACCGGTAGACCGCAGCGTCTCGCGCACGGTTCAGATCCACTTGGAAGCGCGACCGATGAACGATGATCTGGGTAGGAAAATCGGCGATGAAACGCTCGGTGAACGGGTCCTCTTCTCGACGCCGGTCGGGATCGGAGAGACACATGAGCGATCGACAAGCCCTGCCAACGTCGGTGCCGCTGTGGATAGCTGTACCTACTATAGGCGACTCTCCGAGCTTGATCGTCCAGCCTGCCGGTGATCCACCCGGATCATTGTTGCCCGGATCATTGTTGCCCGGATCACTGTTGCCCGGATCACTGTTGGAAGTCATCGTGTTCACAGTCCATCGAATGCGTGGAGAGTGTGGACGGTTCCAGTTCATCGAACAAGCGATCGTTGGCTCGCCCTGGATCAGCAGGCTGAACCGTCCAAAAACGTCAGCCGAAGGTGGCCGACGGCTTCAGCCGAACGTCGCCAGAGGCTCAGTGCGGACCTCGACCCACTCGCAGCGCCGGCTGTCGTGATAGAAGGACAGGAAGGGCGGCGGGAACGATGGGTCGGCGAAAGCCCCCACCGGAATGGCGATCAGACCGGGCTGGACATCGATCCGGTAATGGACAGTGGTGCCGCAATCCGGGCAGAAACTGTAGATGACACGGCCGCCTTCGTCGCCAACGCGCGTGAACTCCGCCGCTCGTCCCTGGATCGACACATCATTCTCCGCAAACCGCGCATTGAAGCTGAACGCGCTGCCGGTGCGCCGCTTGCAGGCCAGGCAATGGCAGACAGAGACGCGTACAGGCTCGCCCGAACAGGTGGCTGACAGCTGACCGCAGGAACATTGGGCGCGGCGCGTGACCATGGCTGGCCCCTTTCAGCGAACATCAATGGGTTTCGGCATGGGCCCTGAGCTCAGCCCTCTTCTCGTCGGAGACGGCGGCAAGGTCGAGCACCTTCTGCAATTCGGCCGCATGGCGGAACGACGGCTCGGCCTGAACGCCGCCGCGCACCGCATCGACGAAGCGCTGGTAGTTGGTCGGCACCGTTCCGGCATCGAGGACCTGCCATTTGGCGTTCTCGATGTCCTCGCCCATGCACACTTTCAGTTCCGAGCCGTTCAGATTGTGCACGACCTCGATACCACCCTTGTCGCCATAGATGCGCAGCCGCAATTCGTTGAGATGGCCGGTTGCCCAGCGGCTGGCATGGACGACGCCAAAAGCGCCGTTGCTGAAATCCAGCGCCATGGTGAAGCTGTCATTGGCGTCGAGCTCGTACTCGCCGATCCGGTTGCCGGGCGCCTTGTCGAAGCACCTGAGGCGGCAGAACACATGGTCGATGTCGAGCGCCGCGCCATAACTGGCGAAATCGAGGATATGGATGCCGACATCGCCCAGCACGCCATTGGAGCCATGGCCGCGTGACAGCCGCCACAGCCATTTCGGATCAGTGCGCCAGTCGCCCCAGAACTTGGAAACCAGCCAGCTCTGCAGATAGGACGCCTCGACATGCCTCACCGTGCCGATCTCGCCGGCAAGCACCATGGCGCGCGCCCGCTGCAGCGGGGCAACGTTGCGATAGGTCAGGTTGACCATGTTGATGATGCCGGCTTGCTCGGCGGCATCGGCCATTTCGCTGGCCCTCTGGTAATTTTCGGCCAGCGGCTTTTCGCATAGCACCGGCTTGCCCGCCGCGACCAGCATCATGGTGGTCGGATGGTGGATGCGGTCCGGCGTCACGTTCGCCACCGCGTCGAACTTGTCCCATGCGAGCGCGTCTTCCAGCGACGCGAACCGGTTGGGGATAGCGTAGACGTCCGAAAACTTGTCGACACGCGCGCGGTCGACATCGACGGCGCCGATCAGTTCGACGCCCTCGATCCTGCTGAACTGCCTGGCGTGCTCCTCCGCCATCCAGCCGGTGCCGAGTATCAAAAGACGCATGATTCATATCCTTAGGATGAGGCCTTATCTTCTTGTTTGACCACGGATTTTCAGAACCGACGGTTCGCGATTGCGGTCTAGCGGTAGCCGGGTTCGCCCTCGGCATGGAGTTTTCCGCCGCGCTCGACGATCGGCTCGAGCGCCTTTTCCACCGGCACGTTCGGCGCATCGAGGATGGCTGGATGCGCGCGCTGCGGGTTGTGCGCCCATTTCACCGCATTGCGCAGCACCTTTTGGACATTCGCGTCGTGATAGGTCGGATAGGTCTCGTGGCCTGGCCTGAAATAAAAGATGTTGCCGGCACCCCGACGATAGGTCAGCCCCGACCGGAACACTTCGCCGCCCTGGAACCAGGAGATGAAAACCGTTTCCAGCGGTTCCGGCACGGCGAACTGCTCGCCATACATCTCCTCGTTCTCGAGCTCGAAATACTCGCCGATCCCGGCAGCGATCGGGTGGTTGGGGCTCGTCACCCAGAGCCGCTCGCGCTCGCCGGCCTCGCGCCATTTCAGCGTGCAGGGCGTGCCCATCAGCGTCTTGAATATCTTCGAGAAATGGCCGGAATGAAGCACGATCAGCCCCATGCCTTCCCAGACGCGGCGCGCCACGCGCTCGACGACTTCGTCGGCGACGGCGCCATGGTCCTTGTGTCCCCACCACACGAGCACATCGGTTTGCGCCAAACGGTCGACCGGCAGGCCATGCTCCGGCTGCTCAAGCGTCGCCCACGATACGGAAATTTCGGGGTCGAGCTTCAGCGCATTGGCGATCGTTGCGTGCATGCCCTCGGGGTAGATCCCCGCCACCACCTCATTGGTCCGCTCATGGATATTCTCGCCCCAAACGACAGCGCGTATCGTCATGACATCCTCTTGATCGGTTGAAGCCGCCGCCCCGGTCCGGTCAGTCATAGTATCCTCGGCCGGGAATGAAAACGGTTTCGAGGCTGGCTGCTGACAATTGGGTGGAATTCCGGAGATGTCGGCGGGACAGCGCCCCCCTTCTGTCCTGCCGGACATCTCCCCCACAAGGGGAGAGATCGGCAGCTTCCACGCTCCGCTCATTCCTACAACGGTGGCGATTTGCGAAGCCGGCGTGACAGCAATCTCCCCCCAAGTGGGGGAGATGTCCGGCAGGACAGAGGGGGGCGCGAAGGATCGCTACAGAACGGGCTTACATTCTGCGCCGCTGCAGGCGCCTACACTCACGCCCTTCCGACGCAACCTGCATCAGCAGCTTGGTTAGCCGCGCACGACGAGGCGTTTGATCTTGCCTTTCTTGAAGGCGGCAAGGAAGCGGGCATAGTCCTTGAAAGCGACGCAGCCGCTCGATTCCGCGCGGCCGCCGCGCAGCAGGTAGGTGTGGGCAAGAAAGCCGTCGCGGCCATATTTGTTCTTGCCATCGATAGGAGTGAGACGCAGGGCCTCCACCCCATGGAAGCGCGATTCACGCAGCCTCAAATCGTAGGTGTGGGGCGGCGTCGGGCCGGCATTCTTCCGGTTGGCATAGCGCGGCTGGTCTGCCATCGAGCCCAGTCCCGAGTGCGCCTCGAGCCGCGAGCCGTCCGGCATATAGACGGTTTTCGCCGAGATGTCGTAGACGGCGACGCCGCTGCCGGGCTTGGTGAACAGGTTGCCGAAGACCCCGCCGCCGCCCGCCGGGCTGTCGGGTTTGGCATAGGCCAGCATGTCTGCGGCCTTCGACCGCTTGGCCGGCTTGGCCGGCTTGCCCGGACTGCCCTGCATGCCCGGGCTGCTTTGCATGCCCGGGCTGCCCTGCATGTCCTCTTGCATGCTTGGCATCGCCGCCGGTGACGAACTCCTCGGCGACAAGGCTGGCGCCCGGGGCGTATCGACCTGCGGAGCGGCGGCGGTCTGCACCTTGTTGGCTTTGGATGGCTGAGACTGGGCCTTGCCGGCCTTCGATGCCTGGACCTTGGGCGCTTTGGGTGCCTTGACCTCGGGCGCCTCGTCTGACTGATCGATTTCCGCCTGCGGACGCCAAGTCGGCAAGGGAACGCTGCCGGGCATTGCGTCCTGCGGCGGCAGCGACGCCATCTGCACCTCGCCCTCTTGCGTGGCAGCAGGATCGGCCGTCGTCGTCTGCGGCAGCACGTCGATCATCGCTTCCGGCAATGCATTCGCAAGCGCCAGCGCCAGCCCGGAGGATCGGTCGATTTCTGCAATCTCGGGCCCGAAGCGCACGGACGCGGGACCATGCTGATCGGCCAGGCGCACCGGCTCCGCAAAGCGCTGGCCCGTCGGCAGACTGACGACCGCAAACGGCGCGGCCCCGCCGGAGGCGCGGGCAAAGGCAGCAGCAATCTTTTGCGGCGATAGCGCCGCTTTCGCCACCACGCTGTCGAAGCGCGATTGCGGTGAGATTTCGGCGACAAGCTGCACAGCATCCGGCCGCGCTAACGGCTTGAGACGCGCTACCTTGCCTCCATGCTCGAAGCTCGTGGCGGCCTGCGCGCAGCCGGCATTGCATCGGCCGAGCAGCGACGCCTCACGCTGCCGGCTTGCCAGTGACGGCGCCCACGAATTGGCCCGTGGATTGGCCCGTGAATTGGCCCGTGAATTGGCAAGTGTGTGTCGGGGATCGGCGAGCGCCATGGAGCGCGGCGCGAGCAGGTTTCGCTGAACACTGTTGGAGGCGGCGGTGAGCGAAGTTCCCACCGAATGGAGGCCGGCCACGGTCGCAGCCGACCACAGAGCGATCGCAGCGCCAACAACGGGAATCGCGACCCAGCGCAGGCCGGGCCTCATCGAGGGCAATCCACTATCAGGATTGTCACCCCGGTTATTCAAACGCATCAACGCCATACAACCAAACCTCAATCGGCCTTGCGGCATGCGGGCTCGCAGCCGTCACAATCACAGTCGCCTGATGCCCCCCGGCACGCTTCACGTCTGTTGCCGATTGAATCAAAAGATGGACAAACTTGGTTAACCAATCCCTCTACCGATCGCCGATTAGGCGAAGGTCTATGTCAAAAAAGGCTCCCTCCAAAACTATGAAAATAGCGGAAATGCCCTCCATGCCAGGCTTTGCTGCCCGTTTTTGCAGGCCGAGTCAACAAAGCGAAAGGATTAGACCCTTGCCTGGGCGGCGTCAGCTAAAGGCTGACACCTGCCAGCGCATGGCCCGAAACGAGGCCCGCGTCCTCCGTTGGAGGCGCGGGCCCTGTCATGCCTGCGCAGCCTATGCAGCGCGCTGCGCTTCTATCGGCCGCAAATTCTGGTTCATGCGGAACAGGTTCAGCGGATCATATCGCTGCTTGATTTCCAACAGCCGCCGATAGTTGCCGCCATAGGCTGCTTCGACCCTGTCGACCTCGTCCCCGGGCATGAAGTTCACATAGGCCGTGCCGGCGGCATAGGGCTTGGCTGCTTCATAGAGCCCCCGCGCCCAGTCGATGCAGGCCTGGTCCATTTCCGGTTCGCGCCAGCGGGCGTGGACATTCATGACGTAGTGCGCGCTGCGTTGCGGAAACGCCGTTGCATCCGCTGTCACCCGGCCCGCGGCACCGCCGACATGGCCAATGAAAATCTCGCATTCGGGACCGGGAAGCCTGGGTATCGCCGCCGTCACGACCTCAACCGCGCTGTCGGAAAGCTCGGTGAAGTCATGGCTCTTCCAATAGTTGCGGGCGCCAGGCGTCAGCAACGGATCGAATCCCTGCTGCCAGGCGGTGAACGGGTTGGGACCGACCACGTCTGCAATCGGTGTGCCGATGGCGCGAAGCCTCTGTGTCGCCTTCTCACCCTCCTGAAGGTCGCCGCAATAGCACATGGCCAGGACCAGCACCTCCTTGCCATGCCATTCGGCCGGCAGGAACGGCAGCGGCGGCGCCTGCCGCATGACCACCCAGCAGGTCAGCTCATTGGGCGCTGCTTCGAGCGCCGCTCGGTATTCCCGCAACACGTTTTCGGCATCGGCGAAGGGATGAACGACGAGCCCCGACAGCACTTGCGGACCGACTTGGTGGAGCTTGAACTCGAAAGCCGTGACGATGCCGAAATTGCCGCCGCCACCGCGCAGCGCCCAGAACAGGTCCGGATTTTCGGTCTGGCTGGCGCGCAGCAGCTTGCCGTCGGCGGTAACCATGTCGGCGCAGAGAAGATTGTCGATGGTCAGGCCGAATTTCCGCGTGATCCAGCCGAAGCCGCCGCCCAGCGTCAGGCCCGAAATGCCGGTGGTCGAGTTGATGCCGGTCGGCACCGCCAGTCCGAAGGCCTGTGTTTCCGCGTCGACGTCGGCGAGTGTCGCGCCAGGTTCCACCCATGCCCGCCGCGTCGCCGGATCGACCCGCACCGACTTCATCGGCGACAGGTCGATCATCAGGCCGCCGTCGCAGACGGCGCTGCCGGCGATGTTGTGGCCGCCGCCGCGAACCGCGACGAGCAGCCTGTTTTCCCTGGCAAAATTGACGGCGGCGATAACGTCGGCAGCACCGGCGCAGCGCACGATCAGCCCGGGCCGCCGGTCGATCATGGCGTTCCAGATGCTGCGTGCCTCGTCATAGGCGGCGTCGCCTTCCCTCAGCACGGTGCCGCGCAATTGTACCGAAAGCGCCTCCAAGGCCGCGGCATCGACCGTCGTCTTGCCGGGTTCAAGCGTGGTGAGGCTCATGCTATGCATAGCTTTCCTCCCGATGTTTTTGGGCCGTTTTCCCTCCACCCGTTTCGAAGTGTGCCCTTATATTAGAAACCGCACAAGTTCCTAGTCGCTTGCTGAGCGGTATTGCACAACCCGCCTAATGGTTAGCTCTCATTGAGACTAAGGCCTGGGTAAAAGCCCCGCCGGCAGTCCAAACCGAGATGGATGCTGGATCGCCGTAAGGCGGTCTCCGTCGGTTCGATTGGAGGAACTACGCAGCGGTCCTTGGAGTTAGGCGTATGAGCAACCAGTGCATAGGAGAGCTCTGATGGCACCGCGCAGAAAACCCGACGATCCATCCGAAGGCCCGACCATCGAACAGCAGGATTGGGACGCGATCAAAGGCAGTAAAATTCTACCAGACAGCGTGCCGGGAAACGGCGACATCCGTTACGACCTCGAGAAGGAGGCTGAACTGCCCGAGGAAGACGACGACAATCCGTACCAGGAGAGCGACGAGGCGCTGCCGGACGACGAAGAGGAACGCGCCATCTCGCGCAACCCCTCGAAGCAGGATATCGACGAGCCGTGAACGGCAGCAATCAAAGCCCGGCCAGCCGAGCGCTTCCGGCCAAATTCCGTGAAAGTTCGTCCAGCGACAGAAAAGGCCCGGCGGGGAGGAAGCGCCGGGCCTTTGTCCGAATGCCGTGCGAACGGCTGTCACAGTCGCTGGAGTAGAACGACTGCGCTTCCAACCGTTGCCGGCGGATGTTGTTCCATCGAAACCGAAAAAAGATGGCGCTGTTTCGCCAGCATTGCTGCTTGGATTTACCTTCGGCCCGACCGTCGATCACGATTTCTGTCTGACGGAACAACTCCAAAAAACGCTCGTTGGATAATCATCGCAACCAGCGATGCAACTCTAATGGAGACCGACCATGATGAAAAAAATTCTTTCCGCAACCGCACTCAGCATCGCCCTTGCCACTTCGGCGATGGCGCAATCGAACGGTACTGGATCCGGCACCAACGATCCGGGAGCGACCACTGGGACAGGCACTGGCACCATGGCTCCCGGCACCGATAATGCAACTCCTGCCGATCCGAACGTAACCGGTTCAACAACCGACGGCGGCGACGGCATGGGTGATCGGTGCAAGGAAACCGCAGGCGCCGATGCGAATGCGAATACAAACTCCGCCAGTGGCACTGCAACTGCGGACATGGAGAATTGCCCCAAGTGAGCTAGCGCCGGTGGAGTCGATTATACCTTGGGTGCGCATGAGCGGGCCGCACCACCTGTTAGACAAAGCCGGGAACCAGCTTTGTCTTCCCGCTCAGTTGCGCACCCAGCGTTAGCGCCTGCGGGAAATTCCGCACAATTGCCGCCATCAAGGTTGCACTGCCGGGGCTAACGGCAACCCCGGCAAGCGCTGCCGCGGCATAGACCCGTGTTGAAAACAGACTTTTCCAGGCCGCCTCGTAGCGTCTGCCGGCCAACTCGCGCCCTGCGCGGCCGCTTGGTGCGCATGAGAGTTCGCAAGCCAGCAGCCAGCCGGACTGAAGCGCCATCGAGATGCCTTCGGCGATAACGGGATGAGACTCTCCGGCTGCATTGCCTACGCGGAAGATGTCGCGCTCGTAGCAGGAGCGAATTCCCGGCCGGATCGGACCTGCGGCAAGCCACGGCCCGTCGGCGTCAGCTGATGCTAGCGCATCCCTCACTCCCCGACATGATTCCATCAGATGACGGGAGACCGCCTCGGCGGCCGACAAATGGCTCTGCTGTCTGGGGTGTTTGCGCAACCGTGCGAGCATATCGCGCCGAATGCAGCACGAGATCGACAGCCGGCCATGATCCGCCGAAACCATGCCGCCATAACCGCCAGGAAATACCAGCAGGGGCATCAAATCAGGCGCCAGGGACGACCCGGTGACATGCGCCTTGAAGCCGAACAGGTCCGAAGGGCGGTTGGTCTTTCCGAGCTGGCTGGGCAGCGATCCTGGCTCCCAGGAGCCGTGTGCGGCGACAATCACCGGCGCGCGCACCATCGTCGTTTCGTTTCCGGCTTGAATTCGCACCAATTGCGCCTCGCCATCTGGGTCGATGGCGACGGCGCGGCAAGGCTGAAAGATTTCGACGCCCGCCGATCGCGCCGCCTGCAAAAGCAGACAGTCGAAAATATCCCGGCCGAGCGCCCGGCCGAAACCATCTTTTTTCGCGCGGGGCCCATCTTTTGCAGGAGGCCCTTCTTTTGCAGGAGGCCCATCTTTTGCAGGAGGCATTGGCGCTTCGGCGCAGGTCTCGCCGGAAAACAAGCCGACGCGGCGGATTTCGGGGCCGGCATTGGCACGCCACGCTTCGCCGATTTCCAGCTGGTCCAGAAGCGCAAGATTGCTTGCCGAAATATATTCGCCGCAGACCTTGCGGCGCGGGAACACGCTCTTTTCCACAATAGCCACGGCCCATCCGCGCCGGGCCAGCGTCAGCGCGACGGACGTGCCCGCCGGGCCGGCGCCTATGACGATCGCGTCATGGGTCGACAATCGCGTCATAGGTCATGACCGGCGCTGGCGCCGACGAAAATGTGGGAAAAGAGGCCGGCGCGCCGTTCCTCGACCGGTTTGCCGTTTGCCGCGAGCCAGAGACCGGAAAGCTCGTTGCCGCGAAAGCCGGCACGCACACTTTGAGCCGCGTCGTTTCGTGTGACGTCATTGGCGCCGATCGCCGGGAGAAGGCAGGTCGCGGCCAATGCCAGTTTGGTCCGCAACGGCTCTGTCGCCAACAGCAGCGGGGCCTTCGGCGCCATCAGCGAAAACAGACGCACGATCTTGCCATCGTCGAAATGATGCAGAAACAGATTGACGGTGACCGCGTCGAACCGCGTGCCCTCATTCTTTCTCGCCCAGTCGAAGACATCGGCGGTGACGCCTTCGACCGTCCATCCCAGCCTGTCGAAATCACCACGCAATTGCGCGGTGATGAGGTCGACGCGGTCGAGCATTAGCAGTTCGACCCCAGGCCAAAGCCCGGCCATGCGATGCGCCAACGCCAGCATGAAGGAGCCATCGCCGGCGCCGATCTCCAGAATCCGGCGCGGCGGCCCTGGCACAAATTTCCTGAGCAGCGACGCCATGATCCTGGCCTGAAACATCAGCGCGTTGATGCGACGGAGGTCGCGCCGCGCGGCAAGCGCTCGCGGATCGTCGGCCGCAAGTCCGTCGAGGATTTCCGGCGCAAGCTGGCGGTGCTCCAGGCTGATCATGACGCCGTTCGGAAAAGCATGGTTTCGGCCGCCAGCCCGGGTCCGAACGACATCCCGCAGCCGAGCATTCCTGGTGGCGCCTTCAACATCTCTTTCATCACGAACATGACGGTCGCGGACGACATGTTTCCATATCGGCGCAACACCTCGCGCGATGGCTCCAGCGCGGTGGGCGCGAGTTCCAGGGCCCGTTCGACGGCGTCGAGCACCGAACGTCCCCCCGGGTGCACGGCCCAGAGGTCGATCGCCTCGGTCGGCCGATCGCCGAGGATGGCGTCGTGATTGCTCCGCAACACTTCATGGATTGCTGCCGGGACCTGGCCGGAAAGAACCATTTCGAAGCCGTGGTCAGTAATGCTCCAGCTCATCAGATCCCGCCGCTCGTCCGCCACGATGCCGTAAAAGCTTTCGAGCTCGATGCCGTGCGGCTCGGCGGTGACGAGCGCAGCCGCACAGCCATCGCCCCAGAGGCAGAACGACAGCAGCTTTTCCAGTTCGCTGGTTTCCCGCAGATGCATTGTGCAGAGTTCGATATTGACCAGCAGGACCCTGGCCTGCGGGTCGGAGCGGACGATGTGGCGGGCAAGCTTGAGGCCGTTGATCGCCGCGTAGCAGCCCATGAAACCGATCATCGTACGTTCGACCCTGTCCGGCAGGCCGCATCGCGCAACCAGCTCCAGGTCGATGCCCGGCGCCGAAAAACCGGTGCAGGTGGTAACGATGAGATGGGTGATGCGGGAAGCGCCGCCACCAAGCTCCAATCCGTCGACGCCTTTTTGCGCCAGAACAGGTGCGGCATGACAGAACATTGCCATTCTCTCGGCCGTTCCAGGAAAGGCGCCCCGGATGAACTTCCCGGCCAGATCTGCTGATGGTCCTTCGGGGTCGCCGGCAGGTGCAAAGCAGGAATAGCGGTGCTCGATGCCGGCAACGTCAACCATGCGTTCGAAAATTCTTCGGCGATCGGCCGCAAGCATGGAGGCGGCGAAACGCAGATAGAATTGATGAACCTCGTGCTCCGGCACCGCCGTCGCGATCCGGTTAATATACGCTTTGGCCGGCATATTCGGTCTCCTCGGCGTCGCGCACGGTATTTTTTAGGACCACCGCCGGAGGTTGTCTGGTCATCGGCACCAGGTGTCGGGCAGCAGGCATTGAGTGTTGTTGATGAACGTTTCTGAGAACTGATTTCATCCCACCTGTGTGTTGCCAGGCGATGCTGCGATTCGCCGGCAATAGGAACATAGGCTCCATTACCGAGGCGTCCACGGGAGGCCGCGCTTCCAGCAAGATGCGCCATTGCGTCCGGCGCTCACGGGGCACGGTCTTTTTTCTGAGCGATGGAACATTGGCGTGTACTAACGGTTCTAGTGGATTGACCGCAGCAAAAGAGTCCCATTTGGGATAACCTCCAGCGCGATGGCAGCTGAGCCGACCACAAAGGCAGGCTGCAACGCGCCTCACTTCATCGACGGAAGACGCTCGAGGATCACAAGTCGTCGGATTGGTCGGCGCTTGAAGAATGAGACGATACTCGCAAGACTTCCCATACGATGGTTGCGCCGGATCCTGACCGGCGCCGTCCGTGGCTCGATTCGTCGAAATCCCCACCGTGAGTACGCACCTGCAAAAGCATTCGCGGTGATCATCCACACTGGCCCGGACTCTGTAGCGAGGACCGCATAAATCAGCCGCGTGGCGACGCCCTGACCTCGCGACTCCTTGCTTACGACCAGGGATCCGAGTTCGCGTGAGCCATCGGCGTGCTTGCGCATCTGGATGGCACCGACAATGTGGCCGTCAGCTGCCGCGACCAGGAAATTAGGCCACATCAGGTCCGTAGGATTGAGACGCTCACCGCGCACCAAGCCACGAATAGCTGGATGATCCTGCTCCGTCGCGCGTCGAATGCTGATATTTTCTCCGTTCATGCTTGATACTCCTCGCCACGCGATCCGCCAACCACGACGGAACTCCAGAGGTTGAACGCCACTGCGATCAGCGGTGCTGCCCGGTTTAAGCCATTCTTGTTTCGGCCGTTTTTCTGGAGTGGCGCCGAAGTGTTTCGTTTGTTTCACCGGACGCTTCGGTCAGGAGGTTCCTGGGACGACTCCTCAAGAGGTCCGGCTGTTTGACATGGCACAGCCGCAGTCCAAATTCCCGACCTCGATCATCGCATCACAGTCCATGAGAAATTCGGACGGGATCGAGAGCGTTCACAAGCAGTGGCCGGAGAAGCCAATGCCGGGCCGACCTGGACGAGACGGGCCGGATTGATGCCCTGATCGGGCAGCCGGCAGTGATAAATTGACAGTCATGCGCCGTAGCAATGTCCATGATGCAACGTTCATGACGCGAACCTTTGGGCGCGGTACGCGCGCCACCAAAATGGAATCCCAATGGGACTCTTTTGCTGCGTTCAATCCACTAGCATGACAGCGAATATCTCCCGGATGTTGGCTGCTGGACCGGGACTCCGGTCGGCCCGCGCTCCTCCAGAGCGCGGGCCTCCGATTGACGTTGCGGTGCCTTTTCTTCATTCTCCTGTTGCTGCCTGCTCCGAGATTCAGCAATGAAGCGCAGTCTCGCTTTCGGTGTGATTGTGATCGCCGTCGTCGGCGTGCTGGGCGGTGCCGCACTTTTGATTGCCGGCCAGTCCAGAGTTTCGCAAGACGCGATCCAGTCGTCGGTTACCCGCACCGCTGAATTGATCGACAGCGCCTGGAAGCTGCCCGTGGCTGCCACGTTCAATGCCGACGTCACATGGCAATCAAACGGATCAAGGTGCGGCCCGGCAAGTGTCGCAAACACCTTCCGCTCCATCGGCGAGGAGGAGACGACGGAAGCCGAAGTCCTCGCGGGAACCGGAAAATGCTGGACCGGCTTTTGCGTCATCGGGCTCACGCTGGACGAGCTTGCCGAGGTCGCTCGAACGAACACCAAGCGAAAGGTTTCGGTGCTTCGGAATCTGAGTGCCGATGCGTTTCGCGAGCACATGAAGCGCGCCAACGATCCCGGCCGCCGTTACATCGTCAACTTTACCCGTGAGAAGATTTTCGGCGCCGGCGCTGGCCATTTTTCCCCGGTCGGAGGATATCTGGAGGCGGAAGACATGGTTTTCGTCCTCGATGTAAACGAGGACTACAAGCCCTGGCTGGTCGAGCGTGAGCGCCTGTTCTCAGCCATGGACACAATCGATAGCGATGGCGACAAGAAGCGCGGCCTGCTGCTGATCGAGTAGCACTGTCGCAAGCAGTTTCGATTGCCTTGCCTTCAATCGACCAGCATAGCGACCACTGCGGTGCAGTCACCCGCCTTGACCAGTCCGGGGAAATGGCGGGCAGCCAATAGACCCGACATCCTTGCCCTGATCTCCTGAGGTGCGGCACCGGTGCGGCCGATGGAGTGGATGCGCGCCAGGACCTGGCCCTGTTCGACAGGCTCGCCGAGATCGATCATCGTTTCGATCATCCCGTCGTCCTCGGCAAACGAGAAGCAATCGCCCGACGGCATGTCGAGCCAGCGGGTCGGCTGCATCTCGACCGCACCGGCGACAATGCCGGCATGGCGCAGCACATTGAGCACGCCGCGACGGGCGATCCGCACCGTTTCCGCGCGCGAAGTCCCACCACCGCCAAGCTCGGTGGTGATGAACAGCTTGCCCATCTCTTCGGCGGCAGTGTCGAACATGCCGACCGCATCGATCTCCAGCATCTTCATCGACCACGGCGCCGAGAACGCTTCGACCGCGGCGAAACCCTTCGCCTCCAACTCCTTGTCGGGCCGGATATGGGCGGCGCAGAACGGCACGAAGTCGAGCGTCTTGCCGCCGGAGTGGAAGTCGAGCGCGATGTCTGCGCGGGGGAGCAACTCACGCTGGAAGTAATCGGCGATCTTCTCCGTCACCGTGCCGTCAGGCCGGCCGGGAAAGCTGCGATTCAGATTGCCCTTGTCGATCGGCGAGGTGCGGGTGCCGGCACGGAACGCCGGATAGTTCATCGCCGGCACGATGATGACCGTGCCGCTGACTTGCTTGGGATCGAGCGTGCGGGCGAGATCGTAGAGCGCCAGCGGCCCCTCATATTCGTCGCCATGATTGCCGCCGGTGAGCAACGCGCTCGGCCCGCTGCCGTTGCGGATCACGCAGATCGGGATCATCACCGATCCCCAGGCGGAATCGTCACGGCTGTAGGGCAGGCGCAGGAAGCCGTGCTGCACGCCGTCGCGGTCGAAATCGACGGTCGGCGTGATTGGCGATGGGCGAAGGCTGGACATCGGGCTCAATTCTTCACCACCAGCTTGCGCGGCACATTGGCCAGGCACTCGACGCCGGTCTCGGTGATCAGGATGGACTCGGTGATCTCGAGCCCCATCGTCTCCAGCCACAGGCCGGTCATGAAATGGAAGGTCATGCCGGGCCTCAGCTCGGTGCGGTCGCCGGGGCGCAGGCTCATTGTGCGCTCGCCCCAGTCCGGCGGATAGGAAAGCCCGATCGGATAACCGGTGCGGTTGTCCTTGACGATGCCGTATTTCTTCAGCACCGCGAAGAAGGCGTTGGCGATGTCCTCGCATGTATTGCCAGGCTTTGCCGCGGCCAACCCCGCTTCCATTCCCTCCAGTGTCGCCTTTTCGGCATCGAGGAATTCCTGCGTCGGCTTGCCGAGGAACACAGTCCGCGAAAGCGGACAATGGTAGCGGTTGTAGCAGCCGGCGATCTCGAAGAAGGTGCCCTCGCCTGATTTCATCGGCCGGTCGTCCCAGGTCAGATGCGGCGCCGACGCATCGGCGCCCGACGGCAGCAGCGGCACGATCGCCGGATAGTCGCCACCGATCTTTCCCTCTGGCCCGTCGACGCCGCGCGTGCCGGCATCATAGATCTCGGCGACCAGGTCGCATTTGCGCATGCCGACTTCGATCTTGTCGACGATGCGCTGGTGCATCGCTTCGACGATGCGGGCGGCCTTGCGCATGTAATCGATTTCGGTCGGGCTCTTCACTGCGCGCTGCCAGTTGACGAGTGCCGTAGCGTCGACGAAGCGGGCATTTGGCAGATGTTTCTGCAGCGATGCGAAGGCAGCGGCCGAGAACCAGTAATTGTCCATCTCGACGCCGATGCTGAGCTTGCCCCAGCCGCGATCGGCCAGCACCTGCGACAGAAAATCCATCGGGTGGCGTTCGGTCGACTGCACATAATGGTCGGCATAGCCAACGATGTTGTCGTGCGCGAGATAGGCGGTGCGCTTGGCGCCGTTGGCGTCCTGGCCGCGCCCGTACCACACCGGTTCGCCCGACGGCGGCACGATGACGGCCTGGTGCACATAGAACGACCAGCCGTCATAGCCGGTCAGCCAGGCCATATTGGACGGATCGCTGACAACAAGCAGATCGACGCCCCTGGCTCCCATGGCCTTCCGTGTCTTGGCGAGGCGATCCGCATATTCGCCGCGCGAGAATTTCAAATTGGGCTGCATTGTTTTTGGTCCTCGTTTGTTGGGCCTTGCGGCCGGTATCAGCTTTCGAAAATTGTCCCGGTGTTGGCCGCCTGGGCACGGTCGCGGGCGAGCGTGGCGATCGCCGTGTCCTGCACGCCGGTGCCGGTGAGGTCGGCGATGGTGATGTCGCTGTCCGAACGGCGGCCATGCCTTTCGCCGGCGATGATCTGGCCGAGCTCTGTGATCTCGGCATCGGCTGCCATCACCCCCGTCGCGATGGCATGATGCAATTCGCCCAGCACCCGCGTCTGCTTCGCGCTGTCGGCGACGTAGAGATCGGCCATGCGCAGGATCGCCGGCGCGATCTCGTTCTTGTGCTCGGCGTCCGAGCCCATAGCGGTGATGTGCTGGCCGGCGGAGACGAAGCCGGCCTTGATCAGCGGTTCGGTCGACGGCGTCGTGGTGACGATGATGTCGGCGCCGGCCGCCGCCTTTGCCGCGTCGGGCTCAGCATGCACGACGATGCCCAGTTTTTCGCGCAATGCATCCGCCGCGGCTTCGGCCTTGGCGGCGTCCCTGGCCCAGATGCGTGCCTCGGCGATCGGCCGCACCAGCATAAGCGCCTCGAGCTGCAGCCCCGCCTGGACGCCGGCGCCGAAGATCGCGGCGACAGAGGAGTCGGTTCGCGAAAGATGTTTCGCCGCGACCGCTCCGGCCGCCGCCGTGCGGATGTCGGTCAAATAGCCATTGTCGAGCAGCAGCGCCTCGACCAGCCCGGTTTTTGACGACAGCAGCACCATCATGCCGTTGACGCTGGGCAGGCCGAGCTTCGGATTGTCGAAGAAGCCGGGACTGATCTTGATGGCAAAACCGTCGATGCCTGGCACATAGGCGGTCTTGACGTCGACCTCGCCGCGATGCTCGGGAATGTCGAGCCGCAGGATCGGCGGCATCGCCACCGGCAAGGTGGCAAGCGCTCGGAACGCATTTTCTACGCAGGCGACGGCATCGAGATCGAGCTTCACGATCGCGTGCAATTCGGCTTCGGTGAGTATCGTCATCCGGCTCATGCGGCGCTCTCCTTAAATGCTTCGCCACAAACGACTTTCCTGTGCAGCGTCATGTCGATGTTGCGGCCCGACAGAATGAGCACCGTGGGGCCGCTCGCCCCGACCTTGCCGGCAAGCACTGCGGCGATGGCGACCGCGCCGGCGCCTTCGACGATCTCGCGTTCCTGTTCATAGGCGTGGCGGATGCCGGCGGCGATCTCGTCCTCATTGAGGAGGATCACGTCGTCGAGCAGGTCGCGGCACATCGAGAAGGTCAGCCGATTGTCGAGGCCGATACCGCCGCCGAGCGAATCCGCCAGCGTCGGCAGTTCCTCGACCAAAACCGGATGTCCGGCATCGAGGCTTGCCTTCATCGCCGCACCTCGCGCCATCGAAACGCCGATGACCTTTGTGCCGGGGCTGACGCCCTTCACGGCAGCGGCGACACCCGCCGCCAGCCCGCCGCCGGACAGCGGCACCAGCACCAGGGCGGCGTCCGCAACCTGCTCGATGATTTCCAGCCCGAGCGTGCCTTGCCCGGCAATGATATCGGGATGGTCGAAGGGCGGCAGCATGATAAGACCGTCTTCCGCGACCAGCCGGTCGACCTCTTGCTGCGCATCGTCCTGGCTGTTGCCGACGATGCGGATCTCGGCGCCAAGCCGGCGGATTTCGTCGAGCTTGTTCTGCGGCACCAGTCGCGACATGCAGATCGTCGCACGCATGCCTTCGAGCTTCGCCGCATGGGCCAGCGCCCGGCCGTGATTGCCGGTCGAGGCGGCGACCACGCCGCGCGCCTTCTCCCCGGCGTTCAGCGACGCGATGGCGTTCGAGGCGCCACGTAGCTTGAAGCTGCCGGTGATCTGCCGATGTTCGAGCTTGAGATAAACAGGCGCGCCCAAGTGCCCGGAAAGATTCGGGGAAGGCACGGTCGGCGTGCGCTCGACCTTGCCGGCGATGCGCTCGCGGGCGGCGCGGATGTCGGAGAGGGTGACGTCGTTCGCGGTCATGATCTTTGCTCTGCGATCACTTCAAAGGCAGCGTCATCAGACGGCCGAATTCGGCGCGCGGCTCGTCGTCGCCGCAAAGCCGCAGGCAGTTCCAGGCCGTTGCCTGGTTGCTGGTCACCACCGGACGGCCGATCGCCTCTTCCATGCCGACGACGGCAAGTGCTGCCCGCAGCGCCGTGCAGGAGACGAACAGCGCGTCCGCTTGCGCATCCGTAGACTCACGGGCCAGATCGACCAGCGTGGCCGGCGCAATCCGCGCCATCTCGCGGTCGTCGTCGAAGCCGAGACAGCTGAAGCTGGCGATCTCGAAACCGTGCGCCGCGAAATAGACGGACATCGGCCGGCTGGTCTCGACAGTATAAGGAGTAAGAATACTGATCGTCCTGGCGCCCAGCGCCTTCAAGCCGCGCACCCCTGCCATCGGTGGCGTAACCACGGGTACGCCGGGCTTGGCCGCCTGCACCGCCGCCTCGATCTCGGCATCGCCGATGACGACCGACGCCGAGGTGCAGGAATAGCAGATCGCATCGAGCGGCTCGTCGGGCAGGATGAGCGCAGCGCCCGCCGTCAGCGACGGCCGCATCTTGCGCAAATTGTCCGGCGTCGTCGGATTGGCATAGGGGATGCGCGCGACATAGACGCCGATCCGGTCGTCCGCCACCATGCGGCGAAAATCCGGTTCGGTCGTATGGTCGGTGGCAAGGATGATCAGGCCGACGCGCTTTTCCAGCGGACGCGCGTCGAGCGCCGGCCGTGTCGAGTGCAAGCGGATGTCGACTGGAGCGGTCACCACGCGCTCCCTGCCAACGGTTTGGTCGAAGGAACTGTCATTTTTCAATGCGCCCGTAGCGGCGTTCCAGCCAGCGCAGCAGCACGACCGAGAATAGGCTGATGGCGAGGAAGAAGGCGCCGACCAGCGTCATCGGCTCGACATAGCGGTAGTAGGTGTTGGCGACGCTCTTGGCCTGGTTCATCAGTTCCAGCACGGTGATCGCCGAAAGCAGCGGCGTCTCCTTGAACATGGCGATGAAATAGTTGGCAAGCGCCGGGATCATCGGCGGGATAGCCTGCGGCATGATGATGTGGGTCCAGGTCTGCCTGGCGTTGAGATTGCAGGCCTTGGCGGCTTCCCACTGGCCGCGCGGCACATTGTCGATGCCGGCGCGATAGACTTCGGCCGTGTAGGTGCCGTAGTGCAGCCCGAGGCCGATGACGCCCGCCACCAGTGGCGGCAGCAGGATACCGATATCCGGCAGCACGTAGAAGATGAAATAGAGCTGCACCAAGAGCGGCGTGCCGCGAATGAACTCGGCGAGGAAGCCGACGCTGCGCGACAAGCCCTTGTTCGGCGAGCGCCGCGCCAGCGCGATGGCCAATCCGACCATCGCGGCCAGGACCGAGCCGAGCAGCGTCGCCAGGATGGTGATCTTCACGCCCTCGATCAGGGTCGGCATGATCTCCCAGACGAAATTCCAATCCCATTCCATTATGAGGCCCGATCCATCAGACGCGCACCCCATCGAGGCCGCGCGCCATGCGGCGTTCCAGCGAACGCACACCCCAGGAAATGATTAGCGCAAGGCCGAAATAGATGACGAGGATGGTGGTAAACGGCACCAGCGTGTTGCCGGTCTGCGAGCGCACCACCTGGGCCTGGAAGGTCAGGTCGGTGAGCGAGATCAGCGAAACCACGGCGGTGGCCTTGAGCAATTCGATGGCGTTGTTACCGAAGGTCGGCAGCATGACCAGCAGCGCCTGCGGCAGGATGACATGGCGCATGGCTTGCCAGCGGCCGAGATTGACCGCGGTGCAGGCCTCGTACTGTTCGCGGCCGATCGACTGGATGGCGCCGCGCACCACCTCCGCCGCATAGGCGCCGACATTGAGGCCAAGCGCCAGCACGCCGGCCTGCAGCGGCGTCAGCGAAATGCCGACGAACGGCAGCACGAAATAGGCCCAGAACAGCTGAACGAAGATCGAGGTGCCGCGGAAGAATTCGATATAGGTGGTGGCCAGCGCCCGAATGGCGAAAAAACGCGACAGCCGCCCCAGCCCGGCGAGAAAGGCCATGATCAGGGCAAGCACCGACCCCATCAGCGTCAGCTCGATGGTAACAAGCGCTCCCTGCAATATCAGGCCGAAATAGCCGGACCATTGGGTCATGAACTAAGCATTTCTCCGCTGGGTGATTATTACAGAAGGTCGGCGCTGCCCCTCATCCGCCTGCCGGCACCTTCTCCCCGGATTGGGACGGGGAGAAGGGTGAAGCTCCAGCGTTGGCGCCCCCCTCTCCCCGTTCTTCACGGGGAGAGGGTAAGGGTGAGGGGCAACTTTTTACTTTGCCGAGCAGAGCTTGTCGCGGCTCGTCGACATCGCCGCCGCGGCCGAAAAACCGTAGGGCTCGATGATCTTGGCGAATTCGCCGGACTCCTTCAGCTTGGCCAATTCGACGTCATAGGCGTCGCGTAGCGCCTCATCGCCCTTCTTGAACGCCGCGCCGTCGCAATAGACCGGCGCGCCGACCACCGGGGCGACGACTTCGAGGTTCGGATCGTTGGCCTTCTTGACCAGATCGTTGATCGACAGCACCGGCAGCGAATAGGCATCGATGCGGCCGTCCTGCAGCATCTTCAGGCCGCTCTGGCCATCCGGCACGACGATGACACGGTCACGCGGCACGCCGGCAGTGAGCGCCAGCTTCTCCTCGGTGCCGCCGCCCGGCGCCCCGATCGTCGCGGTGGCATCCTTGGCGACATCCTCATAGCTCTTGAAGCCCTTCGGGTTGCCCTTCTTGACCAGCATAGCCTCGGCGTCGCACAGCACCGGCTCCGAATAAGCGACCGCCGCGCAGCGCTCCGGCTTCATGAACAGGCCGGCGGTGACGACGTCGAAACGGCCGGCCTGCAGGCCGGGGATCATCGCGCCATATTCAGAGATCGAGGCAACGATGTCGTTGACACCAAGACGCTTGAAGATTTCACGCGCCACGTCGGGCGCCGCACCCGAAACCTTGCCGTCGGCAGCAACCGCCGTATAGGGCGGCTCGTTGGCGATGGCGACACGGGCGAAGCCCTGTGCCTTGAGCTCTTCGAGCTTGCTGTCGTCGGCCGATCCCGCGGTCGAAGCGGCCAGAATTGCGGTCAGTGCGACACCGGCCACGCCGGCCAGAATGCCAAGTTTCTTCATTGTTCCCAACTCCTTGTTTCTCTTTTGGTTTGCTCGTTCTACGGGACGGCTTCGCCGCCCTGGGAGGACGGCGTTGCCGCCTCTGACATGGCAGTCAGACGCGATGTCCGGCCGCGATGATCTTCTTCAGGAAAGCTTGCGTACGCTCCTGCTTGGGGTTGCGGAAAATCTCGTCCGGCTTGCCTTCCTCGACGATCTTGCCGCGGTCGAAGAACAGAACCCGGTCGGCGAAATCATGGGCAAAACCCATTTCGTGGGTGACCAGCAGCATGGTCATGTCGGTCTCGGAGCAGAGCCGCCACAACACGTTCAGCACCTCCTCGACCAGTTCCGGATCGAGCGCCGATGTCACCTCGTCGAACAGCATGATCCTGGGCTGCAGCGCCAGTGCCCGGGCGATCGCCACCCGCTGCTTCTGCCCGCCGGAAAGCTGCGCCGGCATCGCTTTCGCCTTGTCGGCCATGCCGACCATATCGAGCAGTTCCATCGCCCGTTTTTCGGCGGCGGCGCGCGGCATGCCCTTGGTCAGGATCGGCGCCAGCGTGACGTTATCGATGACGCTCTTGTGGGGAAACAGGTTGAACAGCTGAAAGACCATGCCGATCTTCTGGCGCATTCTTGCCAGATGCCGTTCGTCGGCGGGCAGCAACTGGCCGTTGCGCTCCATGTGGTAAAGCTGCTCGCCGTCGATCTGGATGTGGCCGCTGTCGATCCTCTCCAGCGTCATCAGGATGCGCAGGATCGTCGTCTTGCCCGAGCCGGATGGGCCGATCAGCGCCAGCTTCTCGCGCGGCATGACCTGCATCGACAGTCCGTCCAGCACCTTGAAGGTGCCGAAGCTTTTCGAAATGGCGTCGATCTTGATGATGGGCGCGGACAAAGAATTTCCCCGTGCTGGAGAAGCTGTGCCTTAACGATGCGGAACGTGCCAAATCATGTCAATCAGGAAAATAAACTCATGACAATGTTTCTGACTCCGCAGAATTTCGCGGCAATGTCTGCCTAGATCGCCAGCAGGAGATGCTCCGGGTCGCCGAGCAGAAGTTTGGTGACAACGCTGAGGCCGGTGCGCAGTTCCGCCTCGGTTGTCGAGCCCAGCGAGATGCGCACTGCCGGTTGCCAGGGCGCCGCCGAGATGCGGAACGATGCGCCTGGTGCGATCGCCACGCCCTGCAGGCGGGCCTGTGAGACGAAGCCCTCCTCGGCGCGGCCGCCGGGCAGTTCTAGCCACAGATGCAGTCCGTCGCGATGGACGCGGTAGTCGACCCCGGCAAGCACCTGGGCGGCAATCTCCTGCCGCCGCCGCAGCGCCGACCGTTGCCAGCGGACGAGTTCCATCGCCGTGCCGTCAGTCACCCATTTCGTCGCAATCTCCGCCACCATCGGCGTCGCCATCCAGTTGGAGACGAGATGCCGGTTGGCGACGGCAGCGACATAGCGGTCGGGCGCCGCGAGATAACCGATGCGCAGGCCTGGCAGCACGATCTTGGTGAAGGAGGTGACGTAGAGCGTGCGCTCGGGCGCGAAGGCGGCGACCGGCGGCGGACGGCCCTCGACCAGCGGCCCGAGCACGTCGTTCTCGATGATGGCGATGTCGTGCCGGCGCGCCACCGCAGCGATCTGCTCGCGCCGCGCGGCATTCATCAATGTCGCAGTCGGATTGATCACCGAGGGCTGCACGAACACGGCGCGGATGTCGGAAAGCCGGCACGCCTCGTCGAGCGCCTCCGGGATCAGGCCGTTGTCGTCGATCGGCAGGCCCTCGAGGTTGAAGCCGAGATAGCGCGCCAGCGGGATCAGCGTGTGATGGCCGATCGCCTCGGTGGCGACGGTCGAACCCGGCGGCGCCACGCTCATCAGCGCCACCGTCATGCCGGCCGTGGCGCCGTTGGTCAGGCTGACATTCTGCGCCGACACGTCGAGACCGCACAGCCGCAGCCATTCGACCGCCACTGCACGGTGGCGCGGGAATACCATGTTCGGCCGGAACGACAGCGCCGAGGTCGACGGCAGGCTCTCGGCGAGCCAGCCCAGCGCCTGCTTCAGCCGCTCCAGATGCATCGGCTCGCAGACCGGCTTCAGGATCGACAGGTCGATGACCTCGCCAAGGCGCTCCGGCAGATAGGGCGGCTCCGGCTCTCGGCGCTGCGTCTGCACGAAGCTGCCGCGGCCGATCTCGCCCGAGACCAGGCCCCGGCGGATCAGTTCCTCATAGGCGCGGCTGACTGTCTGCACCGAAAGCTTCAAATCGTCGGCCAGCCGGCGATGCGTCGGCAGCCGCGCGCCGTTGGCCAGCCGCCCATCATGAATGGCGCGCGCGAACTGGTCGGCGAGCGATTGATAGGCCGGCCGCCGGATGAGCGCGGGATCTGGGCGCCACAATGTCATGACATATTAGAGATCGAAATCAGTGCAATTGACAATCGAAATAATGCGCCGTCATGGTGTCGCGAACGAAAAAAGTGGACGCTCATGGCAGCACCGAAACTCGATCAGATCGACCTGAAAATCCTCGACGCGGTCCAGCGCGACGGGCGCATCACCAAGCTGGCGCTCGCCGACAAGGTCGGCCTGTCGCCGACGCCGTGCTGGATGCGGCTGCGCAAGCTGGAAAAGGCCGGCATCGTCTGCGGCTATCACGCCAGGGTTGCAATGCGCGCCGTCGCGCCGGTCGCCACCGTACTGATGGAGGTGACGCTGGCCAGCCACCGCCAGGCCGATTTCGACCGTTTTGAGCGCGTCATCCGCGACGTCCCCGAAATCGTCGCCTGCTGGTCGGTGGGCGGCGGCGTCGACTATCTGCTGAAAGTGATGGCGCGCGACATCGACGCCTACCAGCGGCTCGTCGACGCCCTGCTCGAACGCGAGATCGGCATCGACCGCTATTTCACCTACATCGTCACCAAGACGGTGAAGGAGGAGGTCGCCTTGCCGGTGGCCGATCTGCTGCCGGTGTCAACGTGAGGTGTGAGGTCCCCGGGTCGCACGCCTAGGAGGGGCCGAGACATTTGTCCCTTCGTCATCCTGGGGTCTGCGCCGCGTCGCTTCGCTCCTTGCTTCGCCCCAGGATGACGAAGTTGGGGAGGCTTCGGCCAATCTCCACTGTTTGTTACAGCCTCGGAGAGACTGTCCGGTGTTTCGGCCCAATAGAGACAATCTCTCTACGCGCGAGCACCAAAACAGTCTCTCTGTCTGCGCCGCGCGCATAGTCTCTCCGTATCAATGCGAACCGGGAGACCTCGAACATGTCCGCGCATTTTGCCCGCCCACACCGCCACGAAGCGCTTGACCGGCTCGCCGACCGCCGGCTGCTGCGCCAACTCGCCTATGTCGACGGCCACTGGACGGCGAGTGACGCCGCCGAGAGTTTTGGGGTGACCGACCCTGCTACAGGCGCCACCGTTGCCTGGGTTGCCGCGCTCGATGCCAGGCAGACGAGCAAGGCGATCGACGCGGCGGCGCGCGCCTTTCCCGCCTGGCGCGCGGCCCTCCCACAGGAACGCGCAAGAATCCTGCGAAAATGGTTCGATCTGATCATCGCCGCCAAGGACGATCTGGCGCTGTTGATGACGCTCGAGCAGGGCAAGCCGCTTAGGGAATCGCTTGGCGAGATCGACTACGCCGCCTCCTTCGTCGAGTGGTATGCCGAGGAGGCAAAGCGCCTCAACGCCGAAAGCGTCACCAGCCATTTGCCAAACGCCGAGATGATGGTGCGGCGCGAACCGCTCGGCGTCGTCGGCGTCGTCACGCCGTGGAATTTTCCCGCAGCCATGCTGACCCGCAAGGCGGCGGCCGCGCTTGCTGCCGGCTGCACGATCGTCGCGCATCCTTCGTCGGAAACGCCGCTGTCGGCACTGGCGCTGGCCGAGCTCGGCGAACGCGCCGGCCTGCCGGCTGGCGTCTTCAACGTACTCACCGGCAAGGCTTCGACCATCGTTGGGCGGATGTGCGAAGATCCGCGCGTCCGCGCCATGAGCTTCACCGGCTCGACCGAGATCGGCAGGCTTATCGCCGCGCAAAGCGCGCCGACGATGAAGCGGCTGGTCATGGAGCTTGGCGGTCACGCGCCGCTGATCGTCTTCGCCGATGCTGATCTCGACAAGGCGGTGACCATCGCCGTCGACGCCAAATTCGCCACTTCCGGCCAGGATTGCCTTGCCGCCAACCGCATCTATGTCCAGCGTCCGGTTTATGATCGTTTCTGCGCCGCCTTCGCCAGGCGCATCGAGGCGCTGCGGACCGGCAATGGCCTGGCCGATGACGTCGACATCGGGCCGTTGATGCATGAGCGCGGCGTCAAGAAGGTCGAGGAGCAGGTCGCCGATGCGCTCGCCCATGGCGCGCGCTGCCTCACCGGCGGCAAACGCGATTCTGCAGGACCGCTGTTCTACCGGCCGACCCTGCTCGCCGATGTCACCGACGACGCGCTGATCATGCGCGAGGAGACCTTTGGTCCGGTCGCCGCAGTGACGCCCTTCGACAGCGAGGACGAGGTTATCGCCCGCGCCAACGCCACCGAATACGGCCTCGTCGCCTATGTCGTCACCGAGAACGGCGGCCGCCAATTGCGCATGGGCCGTGCGCTCGACTACGGTATGGTAGCCATCAACCGCGTCAAGATCACCGGCGCGCCGATCCCGTTCGGCGGCGTCAAACAGTCCGGCATCGGTCGCGAGGGCTCGCGCCACGGGCTCGAAGCCTTTACCGATCTCAGATATCTCTGCCTGGACGTGGCCTAGGTCGTAGTGACGCCCGAGAACCGCGCCCGACACTTTTCCTCAGGAGTAAAAAATGCTCGACCAGTCCAACGAACTCGCCGCCTGGGACCGCGACCACTTCTTCCATCCCTCGACCCATATGGGCACGCATGCACGGGGTGAATCGCCGACCCGCGTGATCGCCGGCGGCGAAGGCGTCACCATCTGGGACAATAACGGCCGCAAGAGCATCGATGCCTTCGCCGGGCTCTATTGCGTCAATGTCGGCTATGGCCGCCAGAAGATATCAGACGCCATAGCCGCCCAGGCCAGGAACCTGGCCTATTACCACGCCTATGTCGGCCACGGCACCGAGGCGTCGATCACGCTTTCCAAGATGATCATCGACCGCGCCCCGCAAGGCATGTCGAGGGTCTATTTCGGCCTGTCCGGTTCCGACGCCAACGAAACCAACATCAAGCTGATCTGGTACTACAACAACGTGCTCGGCCGTCCCGAGAAGAAGAAGATCATCTCACGCTGGCGCGGCTATCACGGCTCTGGTGTCATGACCGGATCGCTGACCGGGCTCGACCTGTTCCACAACGCCTTCGACCTGCCGCGTGCGCCGATCCTGCACACCGAGGCGCCCTACTATTTCCGCCGCGCCGACCGCTCGATGAGCGAGGAACAGTTTTCCCAACACTGCGCCGACAAGCTCGAAGAAATGATCCTGGCCGAGGGCCCGGACACGGTCGCGGCCTTCATCGGCGAGCCGATCCTCGGCACCGGCGGCATCGTGCCGCCGCCCGCTCTGTACTGGGAAAAGATCCAGGCGGTGCTGAACAAATACGATGTGCTGCTGGTCGCCGACGAAGTGGTCACCGGCTTCGGCCGGCTGGGCACCATGTTCGGCTCCGACCATTACGGCATCAAGCCCGACCTGATCACCATCGCCAAGGGCCTGACCTCGGCCTATGCGCCGCTGTCGGGCGTCATCGTCTCGGACAAGGTCTGGCAGGTGCTGGTCCAGGGTTCCGACAAACTCGGCAGCATAGGCCATGGCTGGACCTATTCGGCGCATCCGATCTGCGTCGCCGCCGGTGTCGCCAACCTGGAACTGATCGACGAGATGGACCTGGTGACCAACGCCGGCGAGACCGGCGCCTATTTCCGTGCCGAACTGGCGAAGGCCGTCGGCGGCCACAAGAATGTCGGCGAGGTGCGCGGTGACGGTATGCTGGCGGCAATCGAATTCGTCGCCGACCGGGACGACCGCGTGTTCTTCGATGCCGCGCAAAAAATCGGGCCGCAGGTCGCGACCGCGCTTGCCGAGCGTGGCGTCATCGGCCGCGCCATGCCGCAAGGCGACATCCTCGGCTTCGCGCCGCCGCTCTGCCTCACCCGCGAAGAGGCCGACATCGTCGTGTCGAGGACGGCCGATGCGGTGAACAGCGTATTTGCCAATCTCTAATTTTTGTAGGCCTTGGCGCCGCCCCTTGCATCCGCCTGCCGGCACCTTCTCCCCGTAAGGACGGGAGAAGGGTCAAGCACTCAGCGCCGGCGACCCCTGTCCCCGTTCTTCACGGGGTGAGGGTGAGGGGCAACGCCAACCTGCAATATCTGGAAGCAACATCGATGACCGCAAAACCTTCCCTCCCCGCCACCATGGCCGCCGTGCTTCTGACCGGTCATGGCGGGCCGGAAAAGCTTGTCTATCGCACCGATGTGAAAGTGCCCTCGCCCGCCCCGGGCGAGGTTCTGGTCAAGGTCACGGCGTGCGGCATGAACAACACTGATGTCTGGGTGCGCCAGGGCGCCTATGGCACGGAAGAAGATGCTGCCGCCGTATCGACCTGGCGGCGTCAGGGCAATACGCTGACCTTCCCGCGTATCCAAGGCACCGACACGGTCGGCAACATCGTTGCCGTCGGCGAGGGAGTTTCTTCGGCCCGCATCGGCGAGCGGGTGATGGTCGATTTCTCCATCTACAACCGCGACGATGATTCACTCGCCGACATCGACTATATGGGCCACGGCCGCGACGGCGGCTATGCCGAGTACCAGACCGTGCCGGCCGAGAATGCCCATGTCGTCGCCACCGACCTGACCGACGTCGAGCTCGCCACCTTCTGCTGCGCTTACCTTACCGGCGAACAGATGCTGGAACGAGCCGCATTGAAGGCCAGCGAGCGCATGCTGGTCACCGGCGCCTCGGGCGGCGTCGGCTCCGGCATCGTGCAGTTGGCGAGGGCGCGCGGCGCCATTCCCTATGCCGTCGTCGGCAAGGGCAAGGAACAGGCGGTGCTCGACATCGGCGCCGAGGCGGTGATCACCCGTGGCGTCGCCGATCTGCCCGCCGCCGTGAATAACGCGACCGGCGGCCAGCCGATCGACGTGGTTGCCGACCTCGTCGGCGGTGCGATCTTCAACGACCTGTTGCGCATCCTTCGGCCCGAAGGCCGCTACACCACCGCCGGCGCGATTGCCGGCCCGGTCGTGCAACTCGATCTGCGCACCATGTATCTCAAGCAATTGCAGCTGCACGGCTCCAGCCAAGGTACGCGACACGATTTCCGCCGTATCGTCCGCTACATCGAGGACAAGAAGATCCGGCCGCTGGTCGGCGGTGTCTACAAGCTCTCCGATTTCCACCGCGCCCAGGCGGATTTCATTGCCAAGGATTTTGTCGGCAAGCTGGTGGTCGTTCCGGACGCCGTTGCGGACCTCGCTGCAACGCGTTGACAACCAAGACTAACACGCGCTCGGGCTGTTCGCCGATGCGGTAAAATCGAGCGCGACATGGCCTTGCGGCGCGCCGAAGCGAAGGAAGGCTTCTGACAGGGTCGCGAACACCGGTCCGCTGTCGCCTCTCAGCTTGGTGCAGAAATTCTTCGACCTGTCGAAGACGCCGGAAGTCTTGAGAAAGTCGATGCAGCCGTAGATCTCGTCCATGTGATGGCCCTCGCCAAGCGGATAGAGCGAGAACTGCGCGGCGACCTCTTGTCCGAGCTTTTTCGCACTGTCGACATGCGCCCGCGCCACGCCGATGCGCTGGGCAAGTGACAGGTCGCGGCTGCTGCCAGAAATCGGTGTGCAGATCGGATCGTCGGGCTCGCCGGGGCAGCCGCGCGACACCGTCGCCGACAGAACGCAATGCACGCCACTTGCCGCCGCAGAGGCGAACAGATCGCGCATCGCCGGGAAAAGCTGTTCCGGCGGGCCGACGATCAGCGTCGAAATGTCGTCGGTTTCGATGCGGAAATTGGGGCGATAGGGGTCCATCGCCGAAAGCGCCCTAAGGATGACGCCGACGAAATCGTCGCACATCGGATACAGGGAAATCTGTGCACCTGAAAACATACTCGCCTCGCTCCGCTGGCATTACCCAGATCAGCTTGAGGGACCGAAGGCTTGGCACCTTCCATCTCAGCCCCGGCAATACGGAGCGCCCCTGTCGATTGGGTGGACGTAGCACCGGCGCGAACGATGTTCAAGTGTGGTCCAGGGCGACGGCAACAAGGATTCCTGATCCTCTCCTGCGGCGTTATAAGTTTTTCGCAATTTTCTTATAACGCCGCTTGCGTCGCTCGAGATCACGCCGTTATAAGAGAACCGCATTTTTCTTATAACTGGAGCCGCCTGACATGAAGACGGTCGACCTCGTTTACCGCACGATGTATGCGGAACTCGTCCAGAGATCCTTGGACGCAGCCTTCGAAACGGATTTCCCGACGACGGGCAACTTCGTCAAGGTTCCCGTCAAGGACAAGGTCTACTGGTATTTCGAGGAAACGCAGCCGACGAAGACGCGACGATATGTCGGGCCTGACAGCGATCCCGAGATTGCAAAACGCGTCGAATCCTTCCGTCAGATCAAGGACGATCTCCGCGCCCGCAGGAAGCTGGTATCCACGCTCGTGCGCGAAGCAGGGCTGACAGAACCCGAAAAGTTTACCGGGGATGTCGTCGAGGCGCTGGGAAAGGCTGGCATCTTCCGCTTGCGCGGCGTCCTGGTCGGCACGGTCGCCTTTCAGTCATACGCGGGCTATCTGGGCGTGAAGCTGCCCGGTGCAGTGTTGCAGACGAGCGATGCAGACTTCGCGCAATTTCATTCGGTGTCGGCTGCGGTCGAGGACAGCCTGCCACCCATCCTCGAAATCTTGAGGGAGATCGACCCAACCTTCAGGGAAATCCCTCACAGATCGGATCCCGGACACGCGACGCAATTCGAGAACGCAGTCCGATACAAGGTCGAGTTCCTTACGCCGAACACGGGCAGCGATGACTACGCCGATCATGCAACCCCGATGCCGTCTTTGGGCGGTGCATCCGCGCAGCCTCTTCGGTTTCTCGATTTCCTGATCCAAGAACCAATCAGAACCGTGCTGCTGCACCGATCGGGGGTGCCTGTCGTGGTACCGTCGCCCGGACGATATGCGGTTCACAAGCTGATCGTCGCCTCGCGCCGACAGAACGACGCAAACGGCATGGCCAAGCGGGAAAAGGATGTCCACCAGGCAGCACTCCTGGTCGAGGCATTGGACGCCACCCGTCGCCAGGACGATCTCGCCCTCGCGTTTTCGGAAGCGTGGGCCAGGGGGAAACATTGGCGTGAAGCGTTACAAAAAGGACTTGGTTTGATACCCCAGAAACAGCGTGGCGACGTCGAGGCGACGATCGTCAACGCACTTTCAGGAATCGGCGAGGAACTGGAAGGATTCAGCGGCTCATCTGCGAAATCAAAGCAGGGAGACTAAACGGCAGGGCAAACGCGCGCGCCAATTACGGACCTGCTTGACCGCGGCTTCAAGCGATCTTTCGAACGCGTCGATCACCTGATCGACCTGAGGCTCGGTGATGATCAGCGGCGGGCAGAAAGCCAGCGCGTCCCCCATGTTGCGCGAGATGACGCCGTTCTGCTGCATGAAACCGTTGACGAGCCCGCCCAGCGCGCCGGCCGTCTCCCACGGCATCTTGTTCGCCTTGTCGCCCACCAGTTCGACCGCCGCGATTAGGCCGACGCCGCGCACCTCGCCGACAAGCGGGTGCGAAGCGAGCTTGCGCAGCCGCTTCTGCATATGCGCGCCGACCGTGCGCGCATTGCCGACGAGATCGCGCTCCTCGATCAGCTTCAGGTTCTCCAACGCGACCGCCGCCGCAACGGGATGGCCGCCGCCGGTGAAGCCGTGGCCGAAAGTACCGATGCGATTGCTTTCGTCGGCAATCGGCTCGAAAACCTTCTCGTTGATCAGGAGGGCCGAGATCGGCAGGTAGGACGAAGAGATCTGCTTCGACAGCACCATGATGTCGGGCCTGATGCCGAAGGTCTGCGAGCCGAACATTTCGCCGGTTCGGCCAAAGCCGCAGATCACCTCGTCGGCGACGAGCAGGATGTCGTATTTCGACAGCACCGCCTGGATCTTCTCCCAGTAGCCGGCCGGCGGCACGATGACGCCGCCGGCGCCCATGATCGGCTCGCCGAAGAAGGCAGCGATGGTTTCCGGTCCTTCGGCCAGGATCAGCTTTTCCAGATCGTCGGCGAGCCGGCTCGAAAACTCTCCTTCGCTCTCATTTGGCAGCGCCTCGCGCCAGTGGTGCGGCGTCGACGTGTGCAGCACATTGGCGATCGGCAGGTCGAAGGAATTGTGGTTGTTGGGCAGCCCGGTCAGGCTCGCCGTGGCAATGGTGACGCCGTGATAGCCGCGAATGCGGCTGATGATCTTCTTGCGCGCCGGCTGGCCGAGCGCATTCGACCGGTACCAGATCATCTTCATGGCCGTATCGTTGGCCTCGGAGCCGGAATTGGTGAAATACGCCTTGCTCATCGGCACCGGCGCCATCTGCACCAGTTTCTCGGCGAGATCGATCAGCGGCGAATGCGATTTGGAACCGAAGTCGTGATAGTAAGGCAGCTTGGACATCTGGCGCACCGCAGCGTCGACCAGCCGCTTCTCGGAGAAGCCGACCGCGACGCTCCAAAGCCCGGCCATCGCCTCGATATAGCGGTTGCCGGCGAGATCCTCGACATAGATGCCGTCGCCTTTCTCGATGATGAGTGGCCCTGCTTCCTCATGCTTGCGGGCATTGGTGTAGCCGTGCATGTGGTAGCTGATGTCGCGGGCTTCGGGGGAATTCGGTCGAGCATCCATGATGGCTCCTGTCCTGCATGCCGGGACTGCGTCCTGCCGCCGTTCGGCGCGCGCATCGGCATCTGGATTAATGCTGTTTGCTGCATCTGTTTCTTGTAAGGGTGTCAAGCCCTTTTGGAAGGGCTGGCGGATGGACGGAAGACATGCAGAATTTCAGCTTCGAGGCTGCTAAACGCCGGAACCTGCGCCAAGCCGGCGGTGCGCATGGCCAAGACTTGATTCCCGAACGGGTCACCAGCAGGCACAACAACAAGGCTGAGGTGGCCTGATCGTGGACCATGTCGACTGCATCGTCGCCGGCGCCGGCGTCATCGGCCTCGCGGTCGCGCGAGAGACGGCGCAGCGCGGCATGGACACCCTGATCCTCGAGGCCGAGAACGCCATCGGCACCGGGACCAGTTCGCGTAATTCCGAGGTCATCCATGCCGGCATCTACTATCCGGCCGGATCGCTGAAGGCCCGGCTCTGCGTGGCAGGCCGCGAAAAGCTCTACCGTTATTGCCAGGAGCGGGCGGTGCCGCATGCGCGCTGCGGCAAGCTCATCGTCGCCACGAATACCGAACAGGAGCCGGTGCTCGCTTCGATCGTGGCCAATGCCGCTGCTTGCGGCGCGGGCGATTTGACGCCCTTGACCGCAGCAGAGGCGCGCAGGCTGGAGCCCAAGCTGCGGTGCACGGCGGCGCTGCTGTCACCCGCTACCGGCATAATCGACAGCCATGCCCTGATGCTTGCGCTGCTGGGCGACGCCGAAGAGCACGGGGCAGCGCTCAGCCTCAACACCCGCATCGTCTCGGGCCGCATTGAAGGTGCTCGCATCGTGCTCGACACGGTCGACAGCACCAGCGGCGAGCACTTTGAAATCGCCACCACGCGCTTCATCAACGCCGCCGGGCTTGGCGCCGCGGCACTTGCCGGCTCGCTTGACGGGCTCGACCGGCAATTCGTGCCAAGACTTCGCTATGCCAAGGGCAATTATTTTTCGGTCGCCAGCCGGGCGCCGTTCTCGCGGCTGGTCTATCCCGTGCCCGAACCCGGCGGGCTCGGCGTCCATCTGACGCTCGACCTCGACGGCGTCGCCCGCTTCGGGCCTGACGTCGAATGGACCGATCAACTCGACTATCGCGTCGATCCAATGCGTGGCGAGCGCTTCTACGACGAGATCCGCAAATACTGGCCGGACCTGGCCGATGGCAGCCTGCAGCCGGCCTATAGCGGCATCCGGCCGAAGCTCTCCGGTCCCGGCGAAGCCAATGCCGACTTCCTCATCCAGGATGCGGCGGTGCATGGCGTGGAGGGCCTGGTCAATTTGTTCGGCATCGAGAGCCCCGGCCTGACCTCAAGCCTGGCGATCGCCGACCATGTCGCCCAGCGCCTCGCGCCAAACGCCAGCTAGCCGAGGCGACATCGGCGAGCCCGCGCGCTGCCAAAAGCATAATCCCAAACGTCCGTAAGCCATCCATAAGCCGGGATCGCAGAACCTCGGTCCGTCGATCACCGGGACTATCGATATGAAGATCCGTTTCGAAGCCGTACCGAACCCAAGTTGCCGGTTCGAGATCTGGGACAATGAGACCGGCGAGCCTGTCGTCCATCACGATCGGCTGCTGACTTTCGCCTCGGCGAAGTCGGCGGCAAGGATCGCCGACTTCCTCAACGACAGCCGCAGCCACCAGCGCCGCGCCGGCGCTGCCGAATGGCGCGTTGCGGATCGCGATCTCGGCTGGGGAGGATGATCGCCAGGCTGCTCCACCTGCGATCAGCATGCGGAGCTTCGCCGGCTCCCTTTCCAACCCCACCGACGGCCATCTCCATGTCGGACGGGAACCATAACCCGGCACGATGGTTGAGTGGTCACCAAGTGATCCTCCTCGAGCAAAACGGAAAACGGAAGGAATGATCATGCGCATGTTGACGACAATTGCCGCCCTTTCGGGGTTGGCCCTGGCGCAGCCGATCCACGCGCAATCCACCGACCCGCAGCTTCCCCAAATCGCACCCCCGGCGCCGGAAGTCCTGCCCGATCTAACCCTGCCTGGCCAAACGCCTGACCAGGCCCTGCCCGACCAAGCCCTGCCGGATCAAGGTTTCACCGACCAGAACTTTACTGGCATTGCCATCGTCGCCCTCGAGGATTTGCCGCCGGAACTCAAGACACAAGCCGAGGCCGTGATCACCCAGACCAGCGTTGAAGATCTGCTTACCCTGCAGAGCTCGATCGATGCGTCGCCGCAGGCAGCGACGGCGCTGGCGGCGAACGGGCTGGATTCCTCGCAGGTCGTCGCTGCCAACATCGATGGCGACGGCACGCTGACGCTGATCATCCAGACAACCACGTGATTGGCGGGCACGTGATTGGCGGGCACCTGATCGGTGGTCCGGGCGTGGCGGGCCGGAGCACTCGGGCTTCAGCCTGAAAACCCGGTACAGCGGAGCAGCGCCATGGTCGAAGCCGCAGTTCGCAACTTCACCCTCAACTTCGGGCCGCAGCATCCCTCTGCTCACGGCGTGCTGCGGCTGGTGCTGGAACTGGACGGCGAGGTCGTCGATCGCGCCGATCCCCATATCGGGCTGCTCCACCGCGGCACCGAAAAACTGATCGAGTACAAGAACTATCTGCAGGCCCTGCCCTATTTCGACCGGCTCGACTATGTCGCGCCGATGAACCAGGAGCATGCGTTCTGCCTCGCCGCCGAGAAGTTGTTGGAAATCTCGGTCCCGAAGCGAGGACAGCTCATCCGTGTTCTGTTTTGCGAAATCGGCCGGCTCTTGTCGCATCTCCTCAACGTCACGACACAGGCCATGGATATCGGCGCGCTGACGCCGCCGCTCTGGGGTTTTGCCGAGCGCGAGAAGCTGATGGTGTTTTACGAGCGCGCCTCCGGCGCCCGCATGCATGCGAATTATTTCAGGGTCGGCGGCGTGCACCAGGACCTGCCTCCGAAGCTGCTGGACGACATCTGGAATTTCTGCGATCCGTTCCTCAAGGTTTGCGGCAACCTCGACGAGTTGCTCACCGAAAACCGTATCTTCAAGCAGCGCAACGTCGATGTCGGCGCGATCGGCCTCGACGACGCCTGGGCCTGGGGCTTCTCCGGCGTGATGGTGCGCGGGTCGGGCGCGGCGTGGGACTTGCGCAAGGCACAGCCATATGAATGCTACCCCGAGATGGATTTCGACATTCCCGTCGGCAAGAACGGCGACTGTTACGACCGCTATCTCGTCCGCATGGAGGAAATGCGCCAGTCGGTGCGGATCATGAAGCAATGCCTGGAAAAACTGCGATCGCCCGAAGGCCAAGGGCCGGTGGCAATTCCGAACCACAAGATCACGCCGCCGCCGCGGGCGACGATGAAACGCTCGATGGAAGCGACCATCCACCATTTCAAGCTCTACACGGAGGGTATTCGCGTGCCCGCTGGAGAGGTCTATGCCGCCGTGGAGGCGCCGAAGGGCGAGTTCGGCGTCTACCTGGTTTCGAATGGCAGCAATACTCCCTATCGGTGCAAGATCCGCGCTCCGTCTTTTGCCCATCTGCAGGCGATGGATTTTCTATCGCGCGGGCACATGATCGCCGATGTCGCCGCGATTATCGGGTCGCTCGATATCGTGTTCGGCGAGATCGATCGCTGACGAGCGCGGGGTGTTTCAGATTTCGAGCAAGGCGTAGGGACGGCCGGTCGGCTTCGCCACGTGCATGGCGACGTTATACACCGGGGCGCCGCCCGGCGTGCGACCTTCATAGACGCCGCGATGCGCGTGGCCATGCACCACCGCGCTGACCTTGAACCGATCGATCGTCTCCGCCAGCCGCGACGAGCCCAGGAACGGAAAAATCTCCAATGGCTCGCCGGCGACCGTCTCGACCACGGGAGCGTAGTGCAGGACGACAAGCGTGCGCTCGGTGTGAACCTGCCGCATTGCGTTTTCGAGCCGCATCGATTCGCTGACGCTTTCGGCGACCATAGCCTTGATCGCCGGCTCGCCGAAGGAGCCGAGCATGCGTGATCCAAATCCGCCAACGAAACCCTTCACGCCGACAAAGCCGACCTCCTTGATTTCCGTCGATTGGCCGTCGAGGAGATGGACGCCTGCCTGCCGAACGATGTTGGCGACGTCTTCGACCGCGCCGGATTCATAGTCGTGGTTGCCGAGCACGGCGACAACTGGGATCGTGCAGGCGCGTAAATCCTCCGCGAGGATTTCGGCTTCGCGCGGTTTGCCGAGATTGGTGAGATCGCCAGTGAGCACGAGAACGTCTGCTTCGCGCGAAATTTCGCGGAAGAGGTCACGACAGGAGGCCTGGGCGTCTTCCTGCACGTGCAGGTCGCCAACAGCCGCAATCCTGATTGTGCGGCCTGTCTCGGTTGTTGCCATGGCAGCTTCGTTCCTCTCAGCCATCGCGAAATTCTCCTGTTCCGCCGACGCCGGCAAAGCCCCATTCCTTGACGTCGATCTCGTAGTCGGTCGGCGAAAGCAGGCGCCCGCGGCAGATCTTCATCCGGGGCGTAGGCAACTCCCTCTGCTTGGCGAGCCGGTCAAGCAATTCGTCGAGCAGCCAGGCGGGAATGTGATCGCGCTCGCTCGGATAGATCCATCGAAAATTCAGAAGCTGCATCAACAGCACCTCCCAGTGAACTTCGAGGTAGGAAAGCAGCCGGCGCCAATCGATCTGATCCTGCGCCTTGAGGATGGTATGAGCGATGTCGGCGCCGTCGTGGCGGCCTCTGTCCTGGATGAAGCATTTGGACCAGATAAGCTCGGTCGGACCTACGATCCGCACCTGACTGCCCAGCATCTCGATCTGCCGTGCATGCTCCAGCCACTCGTCGCCGACCGGCATGGTGCCGTTCGCCGATGCGAATATGACGTCAAAGAAATGCGTGCCCTTGAAGACCTTGCCGAGCCACCGGTCATCCAATATCTCGACCGCATAACCGGCCTGCTTGAAATGGGCGAGGATGCGGGCAAAGTCGCCGGCCTTGCAGAAAATGTCGAGGTCTTTGGTCTGGCGCGTGACGCCCGTATAGGCGCTCACCGCGTAGGTGCCGGCGACAAGAAAGGGGATGTCCGTCGCGGCGAGCTCGCGGATCGCCTCAGTATAAAAGACCTCGGCCTCGGCGTGTTGAAGGGTCGGCGCCGCTTTCGGATCGATCGTCGGAACGGATGCCGGGATGGCGCCTCCCGTTGGAGAATCGTTGGTCATGAAATCGTGGCTCCGAGGCCCAGCAACCTGCAGCTGTCCGTCTTTTAAACAAAGCCGCCGCCGCATGGTTCCGTTGCCGACATCATGCAAACCGACAGCTCTATCGGATGGCCAGGCAGCCCAATCCATTAAAAATGCGATGGCGGAGCCTTTTTCGCCGCTGGTGAGTTGAAGGTGTGAACAAACCAACTGCACGGAGGTGACCATGGAGGACGGGCGCAAGGCGGTACGCGTCAGACTGAGGGGAAGCGTGCAAGGCGTCTCGTTTCGCGTGTGGACACGGACCGAGGCCGAGAGGCTCGGTCTGTCCGGATGGGTTCGCAATGAGGAGGATGGATCCGTAACGGCACTGATCGTCGGAGCCGACGGCGCGGTTTCGACCATGTTGGACCGGTTCTGGAAAGGGCCGACCGGAGCGTCGGTCTCCAGCGTGACATCCCAAGACGTCGATGCCGGCCAGGAGCCGAACGGATTCAGGATCATCGGCTAGAAGTGTGTACCGGCTTGAGGAAAACCGATGCTCAACCGAAGGCCAAGCCTCCTTGCCTTGCGCGGGGAGCAAACGACAGCCAGCGGTTCCGCAACCAGGTCAAGGACAAGGCGCTTGCGGAGACAGCGGCTGTCATCGAGGATGACGATAGCTCGATCCTCATGGAAAGCCACGCCGCCATTGCGGAAGCGGTCAATCGCCGCGACACGGCGCCCGCCGACTGAAATCCGCGCATGCCTGTGGTATCGAGCCTATGGTTCGAGCTTCGCCGATGGCGGATCGCCGCCGAAACGGCCTATCCGCTCATCAACTACCACTGATGCGAGGCGTGGAAATCACTTCGCAGCCCCCATCACCCGAACATGCCGGCCCCCTAGCATAAATGCCGGCAGCGTCAATGCCCGTAGCGTCAGTGCATGAATATTCCTCGCAGCCAGGCGAAGAAACCAAACCTCTCGGACATTGCCGCACGGACGCGAGAGGCAGCCCACCGCGCTCGTATCGAGGCGCCGACATGGCAATGGCAGACGATTTCGTGCAGCTGCCAGTCGGTCAGCTCGAAGAAGCGCCTGGCTTCACCGTAGGTGTCATCTCGCAAGCCTTGCGCGCGAAAGATCGGGTCCTCGAAGGCAACCGTGAGAGGCGAGTCGTTGTAACGCATTTTCTCGCGTATCTCAGGGGACTTGTATTCGGTGCCCGTCAACGCTTCGAGACGTCGATCGGGATTTTTCTCCAGCAGTTTCGCCCAACGTTCGAGACGCTGGCTTCGAGTCGCTACGAGGTCTGTTGCTTCAGCGTGAACGTCGGCAACGGTATGCAGTTGGTCAAGTGTTTGGTGCTTCACGGCCGCCTCCTATTCAGCGGGTGAGTTCGTCCCACCCTGAAATGGAAATTATGGCGCTCCGCGACGCCGGCAAGGCCCTCATGCGCGGACCATTCGATCACTTTTCTGACGGCCCCGTCCGGCCACGAATGCCGATGCCTGCGGGATCATCGGAGGCTCGCGTCGGAACCATAGGCATGCGTGGTCGTTCTGCGTGCGTCAGCCCGAGCGAAAACCGATCGAAACGGGTGGCTTCAAAAATCCCAGCCGACCTCGGCGACCCGCCAGGCAGAGTGCGAGCGGAAGGAAATCACACCATGGCCATTCTTCCCACTCCCGAACCAACGCCCACTCCCGCGCCCACACCGCCGCCGTTTCCTGAACCGAAGCCGGTGCGTGAGCCGGACCCGGACAGGCTTCCCGACGAAGCTCCTGTCCCCAATCCGGATGAAAATGATGCGCCGCTGAAAATCGGCCCTAAAAATCCCGGCATTTGACGGAGCGGAGACGCTCGTTCCAGATCGGTCAGTCCCTCATGGATGCCGGATGGCATCGGCACGTTGCGCAGCCGAAATGCCCATCGTTGCAGGCATCAGATCGAGATCTGCGGCGAAGCCAACTCCGAGATCGCGCACGATAGCGGCGCGTGCGCTTGGGGTGCCATCAGCTCAAGGTTGGCGGGGCGACACGACAAACGACATCGTGAAGTTGTGCAGGTTGACTCGCTTGTGGGCTTGCTTAACTAGATCTCGGGGCCCAGCGCAAATTCACCACAGTCGGTATGATATCTCCTCGCATCCGAACGCTCGTCTTTCTTCTTGTTCTTTCCGTCGGCAGTTCGATCGTGTCCTCCTGCGTCGCCCCCGACACGTCGAACCTCCCGAAGGAAGACGCCACAACGGCGGCAGCCCGCAAGGAGATGGTCGGTCTCAGCGAGGCGGACGTTCGAATGTGCGCCGGCTTTCCGACTGCCACCGCTGATGCGGAGAGAGGCCAGATCTGGACCTATCAGCGTGCCGTCCAACGCGGCAATCTCAACGTCGTGATCCCAACTTTGGCCGTGGGCGCGATCCCGACGGTTGGAGGATCGCTCAATGTCGATCCTGGCGGCTATTGCAACACGCAAATCCGAATGGTCGATGGCCGTGTTGCCGAGGTTGCCTACGCCGGCGACAACAACACGCCGAATAACCGCGATGCGCTCTGTGTCAGCACGGTAGACGGCTGCGTGGCCTATGCCCGCCAGCGCCATCAAGTGAGGACAGGGGCTATATCCAGGTAATCGGGTTCCAGGTAATCGGGCTGGCTGGCGCAACCCAGGCCCTGCAGCATTCGTTCCTGTTTCAGGCAGACGTTCCATATCCGAACCGTCGCACAGAGACGACCGCCGCACTCCCCGCCGATCGGCCTCGCGAAAAGCCGGTCGGCCGGAACCATTCTTGGGGTCGGGAGTACAAGAGGTTGAAAGGACAGGGATGGCAGACGATGATCATCACCCGCAGGACATTCGTGAAGGCTGCCGCCGCTTCCGGCGCGGCTCTGGTGTTGCCGGCAGCCGCGCCCGGCGCACCGCCCGCGCCGGTGATGCGGGCCGTACCGTCCTCGGGAGAGATGCTTCCCGCTGTCGGACTGGGGACCTGGATCACCTTCAATGTCGGCGACGATCCGGTGCTGCGCGACGAGTGCGCAGAGGTGATGGCGGCCTTCTTCGCGGCAGGCGGCCGCATGATCGATTCCTCGCCGATGTACGGCTCCTCGCAGCCCGTGATCGGCTATGGCCTCGAAAAGCTCGGCCGGCCCGAAGCGCTGTTTTCCGCCGAGAAGGTCTGGACCTCCTCCGCCGCCGACGGACCCGCGCAGATCGAGCAGTCACGTCGCTTCTGGGGTGTGCCGCGCTTCGATCTCGTTCAGGTCCATAACCTCGTCGCCTGGGAGGCGCATCTCGAAACCCTGTTCGCAATGAAGGCGGACGGGCGGGTTCGCTATGTCGGCATCACGACGTCCGAAGGACGGCGGCACGATTTGTTCGAACAGATCATGCGCGCGCATCCGCTCGACTTCGTGCAGCTCACCTATAACGTCGTCGACCGTGAAGCGGAGGAACGGCTGCTGCCGCTGGCGGCCGAGCGCGGCATGGGTGTCATCGTCAACCGGCCGTTTCGGCAAGGCGCGCTGACGCGCCAGCTCCAAGGCGAGACGCTACCGGACTGGGCGGCCGAGATCGGTGCCAAGACCTGGGCGCAGTTGATACTGAAATTCATCGTTTCGCATCCCGCCGTCACCGTCGCCATCCCCGCCACCACCCGCGTCGACCACGCGCGCGAGAACCTGTTGGCGACGACCGGTCCCCTCCCCGACGCGGCCATGCGCGAGAGGATGGGGGCCTACGTCCGGGACCTCTAAGCAGGCTTTCGTGGGCTGGCCCACGAATGCCTGCTTGGATTCTGTTGTTTGTCGCAGCTTCTTGTCGCAAAACCGTGGGACACTTTTGCGGAACCTGCTTAGATGTTTGTCGCAGGTTCTTGTCGCAAAACCGTGGGACACTTTTGCGGAACCTGCTTAGATGTCGGAATGGTGGACCTACCGGCTGGAGGATTTCCTGCTCTTCTCGCCGCGCGTCTATTGGCGCATGTTCGAGTTGGCCAATGCCGCGTTCTGGCCGCTGCATCTCCTGACGCTCGCCGCCGGCCTCGCCATTGTCCTGCTCGTGCTTAGGCAGCCGCATCGCCATGGTCTGTGGATTGCGCTCGTCCTCGCCGCGCTCTTTGCCTTCGTCGGCTGGTCGTTCCTGTGGAGCCGCTATGCCGCGATCAACTGGGCGATCGCCTATGTCGCGCCAGCCTTCGGCCTGCAGGGCCTGCTGCTGACGTTCGGTGCCGCGCGCGGCGGCCTCGCCTTCGACCGGCGGGACCTCGCAGGGCGGCTCGGGCTGCTGATCGCGGTCGTTGGCCTCGTCGTTTATCCCCTCCTGCCGCCGCTCTTCGGGCGGCCATGGGCGAGCGCCGAGGTCTTCGGCATCGCGCCGGACCCAACGGCGATTGCAGCGCTCGGCGTCCTGCTTGCCGCGAGCGGCGGGCTTGTGCCGCTGCTGTTGGCGATCCCGCTGCTGTGGCTGCTGCTCAGCGGCCTGACGCTCCATGCCATGGGCGATCCACAAGCCTGGCTGCCGCTTCTGGCAGCGGCCACCATTTTCGCTGCCTTGACCCTGCGCCGCATCGCCCGGTGATGCCGGCACGATCGAGAAAATCAGCCGGCTACGGCCAAAGCTGCGCCGGTCGTTCGGGGCTTTGCCGAGCGGCGGCGCAATTGTGATCAGCGAGCTTCTCGTCAATGACGAAAAGACCGGACCGGCGCCGGCGGCGCTGATGAGCCTCAACATGCTGATCGAGACGGAAGGGCGAAACTACACGCCGGCCGAATACTCGGCGTGGCTCGAGGAAGCCGGATTCCGGCACATCGAGACGGTCTGGTTCGACGCACCCGGCGCGAACGGCGCCGTGATCGGCCGCAAACCATAAGGCGCAAAGCGCAGTGGAATAGGCGCCCCGCAGTTCAACCCTGCCGACAATGATGATGGAGACCGAAATGGCTCACACGCAGTATCGCGTCGATCGTCCACGTCTGCTTGGACTTGTGCTGAAAACCACAGCAACCGCAATCGCGGCTCTCAAGACCTGGCAACGGACCGTCTCAAGACGTCGGGCGATCGCTGATATGACCCCCGATCGGTTGAGGGACATCGGTCATGCCGAGGCACCCGCGCCTGTGCTTGAGATCAAGGCAGGTCTGGTCACGAACCTGATATCGATGAGGTAAGCGAGTTCGGCCGTCATCGCAGGTCCTGCCAGGCAGCGGCCGTCATGCATTTTTCTTCTTCTCACAGGGTCAGGCAACCGGGCGCTTCGCCAGCAGCAGCCCACATCCAAGCATGATCATGGCACCGCCTGAGCCTTCACGAAGACGGCGAACGAGATTCGCACGCGACGCCGCGCCGTCGCGAAGTCTTCCGGCTGCAAACGCCACGACAATATCGGCGAGCGTGTTAAGGGCAACCGAGATGGCGCCGAGGATCAGGAACTGCAGAACGACGTGATCCGACGATGTGTCGACAAACTGGGGAATGAAGGCGAGGAAGAATGCGGCCGTCTTCGGGTTCATCACTTCCACAAGAACGCCATCCCTGAAGGCCCGCATCGTGCCGACGGGCGGCTCCGAATGACCCAACGACTTGTAGTCGAGCCTGGCATGGCGAATGGTTCGGTATCCCATCCAGACCAGATAGAGCGCGCCGACCACCTTGAGTGCCGTGAACAATTCGGCGCTTGCCAGCACGATCGCCGAGACGCCAAGGCTGCCGGCTACGACATGAAACAGCCCGCCGAGACCATTGCCAAGGCTCGAAGCGATTCCTTCCGAGCGACCGCCGGAAAGGGTTCGGGCGGCGACATAGAAGATCCCCGGACCCGGAGTAATCGCCAGCAGGAATGCCGTGAACAGGTAGACGGTGAAGGCGTTGGAATCCAGCATGGAAATGTCCTGATGAAGACTGTCTATCGAGGTTGCATACAAACTGTGGAACCAGCGGAGAAAACCGCATCGAGATGGTCGAGAGCGGCGGCGACGCGCTGCCTTGCCTGGTGCTTCAGCGGGAGGACGGGGCGTGGCGGATCGACGTCGCAGAGGTTCAGAAGGCTGGCGACGACATACATCACCCTAAAACTGCCGAATTCCTTGAACAGCGCCCAAAGCGGTCCGAAGGCGGCGTCAAGTCGCTCGACGGTCGCGGCGTCCCCGGCTTGCGCCGCTCGCGTCAGGGCCAGGGCCGGTGACGGCAGAAGTCCGGCGACGACGGAATACCAGGCGTCGCTCCCGGCGAGCAGCGCAGGCGCGCCGCCCCAGTCGCCGCTGTAGCCGATCCTGAATGCCGACCCGGTCGCAGATCGGAGGGAGGCGAGTTCGGACGCGAAGTCACCACCGGAAGGCAAAGGCATCTTCACGGCTTCGATGTTCGCCACCTTCGACAAGCGGGAAATGAGGTCCAGGCTGAAGGTGAACCTGGTCGTGCCGGGATTGTTGTAGATGCAAAGCGGGAGCTGCCCCGCGTCGGCGACTGCGGTGAAGTGTTCGAAGACCTCGTCGTCGACGAGCGGCGTATAGGAAACCGGAGCGAGAAGCAGGCCGTCGGCGCCCGCAGCCTTCGCGTCACCGGCAAGGTCCACGGCATCGCTGGTCCGGATCGCTCCGACGCCGACGATAACCGGGATTTTGCCGCCGACCGTGTCCATTGCCGTTTCGACCGCGCGTCGACGCTCTTGTCGCGTGAGGAAAGCGTAGGCGCCGGTACTGCCGAGCAGTCCGATGGAGTCCGCTCTCGCCTCCTCGATGTTCTTCAGAAGGCGCGCGAGGGCGGCGGTGTCGAGCCTGCCGGAAGCGTCCGCCGGGGTGATCGGGAATGCTGAAAGGCCTTGGAAGAGTGACATGAAGAAACTTTCAGATGCGGGTCAGGAGAAGTTTTAGCCCGGCAAATCCGAAGAATACCGCCAGCGTGCCTTCGATCCAGCGCCGCGCCCGCCGATACAGGGCGATCATGGGAGCGGTCGAAAAGACGATCGCGTAGCCACAGAAGATGGTGACGCTCAGCACCGCGCAGCCTGCGAGGATCACGAGAACCGTATGCGACGACGACCCAGGGCCGAGTCCCAGCGTCATCAGCGCGATCCATGCCAGGATCGATTTCGGATTGGTGAGATGCATTAGCAGTCCGCGCTTGTAGAGAGTGGCCGCCGTCGCCTTCCGTTCGTTGCTCGGGCGAAGCTGATCCTTGTCTGAAGAAAGCGCAGCCTTGCCCGCTTTGAAGGCGAGATAGAGAAGATACAGGCCTCCGAGCACCTGCAGGACCACGAGTGCCTGCGCGTATCGGCTGAGGATCGCCGAGACACCTGTCGCCGCCATCAGGCCCCAAAAGATCGAGCCGCTGACGACGCCAGACGCGATTGCCAGTGCGGCTCCGCGGCCGTCGTTCATGGCGACAGCCATGATGCGCATATTGCTCGGGCCGGGACTGCCGGCAGCGATGACGTAGGCGGTAAAGACGATGATGAATTGGTCGGCCAGCATTTTACTTCTCGGGAGGTGCAAACTGGCGTCATCAATACCCGCACAACTGGCCCTGGCCTAGAACCAGTTTTGAATAAAAAGCTCTGGTCCAGTTGCCCTCAGGCCTTTGCCTGACTGAGTTTTCCCGGTAATGCCTGGATCAACGAAACGTCTTCATTTGGGTAATCGCGATGGTCCAGTCCCGCAAGCAGAATTCGTCGTCGGGAAATTCGTCGTCGTCGGGATTGGGCGCGCGCGGGATCTATGAGAACCTGCGGGAACAGATCGTGGCGCAGGTGTACGGCCGCGGAGACCTGCTTCCGTCGGCTCGTGCGCTGGCGGTCGAGCTTGGCGTCTCACGAACGACTGTGACGTCCGCTTACGAACAGCTCGCCGCCGAGGGGTTTGTGGTCATTCGACATGGCGCCCGGCCACGGGTGGCCATCAAGATCACGCACAGCGAGCCGGGAGACCTCGTTCATACAGCCGCAGAGCCACACAGCCTCTCCGCTTTCGGAGAAAGGCTTCGATCCCGAGCCATCCCGATGCGGGTTGCGTCGGAGAAGCTCGTCGCCGACTTCCGCTACGGCGACATGTCGGCCTCTGACTTCCCGACCCTTGCCTGGCGAAAGGCCATGAACGACGCTGCGCTGGGACGGCCGCCCAAGCTGTCCTATGGCGATCCCTGTGGCTTGATCCGCCTGCGTAGCGCCCTGCAGGGCTATCTATGGCGAGCGCGCAGCATCCGGTGCGAGGTGGGCGAGATCGTCGTCGTCAACGGCTCTCAGCAGGGACTGGATCTCTGCGCCCGCCTGCTTCTCGATGAGGGCGACGGCTTCGCCATCGAAGAGCCCTGCTACCCGATGGCACGGAGCGTCTTCGAGATGACAGGAGCCATCGCCGCCCCGGTGGAGGTCGACGCCGAAGGCATCAGGGCGGACTTGTTGGCGGATGTTGGCGCGCGGCTGGCTTACGTCACGCCTTCACATCAGTTTCCCCTGGGAAGCGTAATGTCGATGGGTCGACGCCAGCAACTGCTAGGATGGGCGAAAGAGAACAGGGCCTACATCGTTGAGGACGACTACGACAGCGAATATCGATTCGACATGAACCCGATACCGCCGCTTCGCGCGCTGGGAGGCGCGTCGAACGTCATCTATATCGGTACGGTTTCGAAGACACTGTCGCCGTTGCTGCGGATCGGCTACGTCGTCGTTCCGCGTGAGTTGCAGGAGGTTTTTGCCCATGCCAAGCGCCTGACGGACAGGCATGCCCCCAGCCTCGAACAGGAGGCGCTCGCGACCCTGGTGGAATCCGGCGCCTACGAAGGCCATGTGCGCAAGGCCCGGCGTCAAAATGCCCGCCGACGTGCAGCGCTGCTCGACGCTCTGCAGGCTGAATTCCGCAATCTCGTTCGGGTCGAAGGCGCGCAGGCCGGTCTGCACGTCGTCGTCTGGTTCCGCGACATGCCGCCCTCTATGGCGGCATCATTCATCGAGAAAGCCGCCTCGCTCGGAATCGGCATCCACTCCATTTCGCCTCATTATTTCGATCAGACATTGGATCGGAGGTGCCTCGGCCTGGTGATGGGATACGCAAGTCTTACCGAAAGCCAAATCCACAGAGGACTAAAGCTCCTTCGACGCGCTTACGAGGATGCAATAAGCTGCTGCGACGTGAGCGTTGCGGTCAGGTAGGCCAGTGGATCGACACCATTAAGCTTGCAGGTTTCGACGAGCGCGGCGATGGTGGCCCAGTTTTTTGTTCCAGTGTCGTGCCCCGCAAACAGCGCGTTTTTCCGGTTGAGTTCTATTGGCCGGGCCGCTATCCCGATGCCGACGGCAAGCCTGTCGACCACACTCTCAACCGGCCAGGTGCTTTCGCCGGAGCTCGACGACTACCGCAATATTCCCTGCCGCATCATCGCCTCAGGCGGGACGCACAAACGTGCCATTCTTGTAGCTGTGGCGCGGGCCGGGTTGGCGACGGTCGTCGTAACGGATGCTGACAGCGCAAAAGCCATGCTTGAGCGCCGCTAGTGGTAGAAATCTGGCGCTTGGTACCCGATACGGATTACCTGTTCCGACCCTAAGCGGAAGCTCGGTCGCCCCCAGCTGAATTCACGCCCATGACCCAACCCTGACCTTCCCTCGGGCAGACGGGAAGGTCAGGACAGGGCGGAACCTTGCCGTTTTGAAGCGGTCGGCGGGAAGGAGCAAAGGTGCGCCAATAGCGGACATAGCCGGATAGCCTCAATCGTAGAGGCCGGGCGCGCCCCCTGGCAACCGACGATCAGCTAATCATTTCAATATCGGGCAGTCTCCAACTCTTGTCGAGGATCGCTTTCTCGGGGCCATACACCCGGAACCACGGGAACCACTTCTCGCCCGGTTTGGTGTACAGCCAATTTGCCTCCTGACCCGTGGGCGGCGCCGGGCCAAAGTAGATATCCACGGTACCGTCAGTGTTCTTCCGCAATTCCGTGTCGAGCGACCCGAGGGTGAGGCGCTCGGCGTTGAGAAAGAAGCTCGACGTTTTCAGGCTGTAGACGGTTGCGGACCAGAATTCGCGCACGGGCACATTCGCCGGAACGTGAAGTCGGTAGGCTTTCTGGCCTTCCAGCGGCTTGCCGCTGTGGTCATGAAAGGTTCCGAAATAGAAACTGCCGGTGCCCAGCTTTTCCGTTGGACAGAAATACTGCGACAGAGCAATGCCGCGCGCATCCACACCAAAATAATCCGGCATCTCCCACTTGAAACCAGTCGGCACGGTAATTGGTGGAGTAGGAACGCACCAACGACTATCAGGCCACCACGGAGTGGTGTCCGTCGCGGCCTTATCCATCAACCAGGCGAGCGCCTCCGCAGCCGCTGTTTTCAACAGCGTTACGGTCGCGGCGTCGGGTTTGAACTCTTTACCCCTCTCGATGCCGAGCGGCAGGAGCATACCCATCATTTCGCGGTCGCGGGGTTGCACCGGTTCTTCGTTCAGCACGCGGGCGAGACTGGCGAAGAAGGTTTCGTCATACTTGATGAGACCGTTGTACAGGACGTCCGTCATGTCGAGAAAACGCTGCGCGGGCGGGTTGGCGGCCTTGGACAAGGGGTAAATCTTCACCTGCTGTACAAGTCCATCGCCCGCCTTCACATCCTTTTCAGAGAGGGACGCGAGGATGGATCGCAGCAGCGTCATTGTATTGTAGGTCGCCGGACGCACCGCGATGTAACCGTCCGGCACGTCACCTTTGTAGTCGGGTGGCAGCACCAAATATTTGCCGCCCTTGCCCTCGAAGCCGATGTCCGTGAGCGGTACATACCAAGCATCCTCGATGGTGCCGTAGAAGCTGGCTCCAGGCACAGCCGGAGGCAGTTCCACCACGACTGGCCCGTCCTGCCGGGTGTTTATGAAGAAATACATATAGCGCGTGTTGACGTTGGGTGTGGGCGACTGGTTCTTCCAGCCACCGCCTTTGGGCCACCAGACAATGTCGTTGTAGTTTGCCTTACCATCGCGGAAGGCGGCTTGCTTCACGGTGTCTTCGCCGACAAGCGGAAGACCCCAGATCACGGCATCGACGGCGCGGCGATATACGGTCCTTTTCGCCAATTCCTCGGGCGTGAGCCGATCAGCGCTGTTGGCTATCTCCCGCCCTTCACCGCCAGCAACACCGCCATTCTGTTGTGCTTGCGCCAGCCTGCCCATCGAAGTGCCAGCAAGCAAGGTAACGCTGCCAATCGTTGCCTGTCGGCGATTTAGTCTCCTCAATCCTCCAACCTTATGGCCAGCCGGGTCGACGCTGCCGGTGATCCCGGCGCCTAGGCCCAGCCCGGCAGTGGGCTCTTTCGACAGGTTACTGCCGAAGATAATTGTCTGCCAATTGCACTTAGGGGAAGTGTCCGGATTGGGGTCAACTTGAGTCGTCCGAGCTCTCGGCGTCGAATGTCTGAAGGGTCCCCGACTGCTGCCGTTCATCGGGGGATGCCTCGAACTTCCGCAGATGGCGCTACCTGCTCGTTCCAGTCGACGAGACGAATGGCAACATTCCACCCTGAGCGGCCCTACGGCTCCGGTACCAAGTGTCAGATTTTGACCACTAGGCTGGGCATCGCAAGGTGGTGATCTGTCCCTAGAGCGCTTTGCGTTTTCGTGGACCCAAAACCGCGCTCTAACTCCTTGTTTTACGCATTTTGTCGGACGCCAAACGAAGACGTTTGGCTGCAAAATGCTCTAGAACCACCGCCGTTCAGGCTCGGAGCTCTTTGCAATCACAATTCCCAAGAGAACACCGAGCACGCCGCCAAGCATCATCGCCGAAGAGATTGTGCCTGGATTCTGCTGGACGGTTTCAGTCACGGTGTGTGCCTGGCTACGCAATTGCCGGGCTGCGCGTGAGGCCCGTTCGGCGGCGCTCTCGTACCAGCCCTGTGCCTCTTCTGCGCGGTCGGAAAGGGTCCGATTTATTTTGGTGATTTCGCGACGAAGCTCGGCGATCTGTTTCCTCATCGCCTCCTGGGCGTCGTTTGCCGCCTTTGAGGCGCCAGCGGTGTTAGCGGTTTCGGCCATTGGATCTCTCCTTCTAATATCAGAGACAGGGGAACGGTCGCGGACGCGCAGGGTTCCGCAGCGTTGATGCGTTATCAAGCATTCCGCTGCATGCGCGTGTGGCGTGCAATGATGCTTTCCTCGTCGGTCGCGACGACGCGTATTTCGACCTTGCTGTCAGGTCGGCCTATGATCTCGGCATGGGCGGCGTTGGATGGCTCGTCGATCGCCACGCCAAGCCAACGAAGCCTTTCGCATATTGCCATGCGGACCGGCGCCGAGTGCTCGCCAATGCCGGCGGTGAACACGAGGCATTCGAGGCCGCCCAACGTGTTGGCGAGCGCGGCAGCTTCCCTTGCGGCCCTGAAAGCAAAAAGGTCTACCGCTTCGCGGGCGTGGGGGTCGTCGCTTGCTTCCAACGCGCGCATGTCGCCCGAGATGCCGGATATTCCGAGCAGCCCGGATTCTTCATAAAGCATGTGCTGCAGAGCGTCCCCCGCGATGCCTCGTTCCAGCACGAAGTACAAAAGCACGCCCGGATCGATGGCGCCGCAACGCGTGCCCATGACCAGGCCATCGAGTGCGGAAAAGCCCATTGTCGTATCGACGCTTCTCCCGTCGCGCATGGCGCACAGGCTCGCTCCGTTGCCGAGATGGGCGACGATCGTCCGCTTCGCTGCAAGCGCGGGCGATATCTCCTTGAGCCGCCCGGCGATATATTCGTAGGAAAGACCGTGAAACCCGTAGCGGCGGATCCCTTCCGCATCGTATTTGCGCGGCAGTGCGAAGCGGCTGACGATCGGATCGATCGTCTGATGGAAGGCTGTGTCGAAGCATCCGACCTGCGGCAGATCCGGCCGCAGCGCGGCAAGTGTCCGGATCGGCGCGAGACTGCGAGGCTGGTGCAGCGGAGCAAGCGGCGTCAGCCTGTCCAAGCCCTCGATCACGGCAGGCGTCAGACGGACGGGTTCGACGAACTCGCGCCCGCCATGCACGATGCGATGGCCGGCGGCGATTAGTTTCCTGCCGCCAAGTTCGCTCTCGATCCAGTCGAGCAACGTGTCGATGCCCGCGTTGCGCGCGTCTCCGGCAAGCGGCCGATCACACTGCACTGTTCCATCGGCCGCTTTCGCGCTGAGCCTCGGCGCATCGCCCAGATCCAGCTTGCCACGCGAGACAAGTTGCAGTTCCGCGGAGGGTTCAAGGTCGTATAGTCCGAACTTGATGCTGGAGGAGCCGGCGTTCAGTGCAAGAATTGCGTGTCGCATCAATCGCCAGCCTTCGTCGCGCTGTTCTCCGGCCAGTTCCACTCCTGAACCTCGGGCATGTCTTCGCCGTACTCGCGGACATAGGCCCTATGTTCCACAAGCTTCGCTTGAAGTTCGGCAGCAAGGCCTTTCGCACGTTCGGCGAGCCCAGGTACGTGTTTGATCGCGGCGAGCGCCAGGTGAAAACGGTCAAGTTCATTGAGTACGACCATGTCGAACGGCGTCGTGGTGGTGCCTTCTTCGCGAAAACCATGCACATGCATGTTGTCATGGTTGGCGCGTCGGTAGGTCAGGCGGTGGATGAGGTAGGGATAGCCGTGATAGGCGAAGATGACTGGCCTGGTTTTCGTGAACAGTGCGTCGAAATCCTCATCAGCGAGACCATGCGGATGCTTTGAATTCGACTGCAGCGTCATCAGGTCGACCACGTTGACGACGCGAACCTTCAGGTCCGGAAGCGCCGAACGCAAAATGTCGGTGGCAGCGAGCGTCTCCAGTGTGGGCACGTCGCCGGCGCAGGCCATGACCACATCCGGGTCCTCGCCCTTCGCAACCGTCCCGGCCCATTCCCAGGCCCCCGCCCCCGCCCTGCAGTGCGCTTCTGCGTCTTCGACGGACAGCCATTGCGGCGCTGGCTGCTTGCCGGCGGTGATCACGTTGATGCGGTTGTAGGTTTTCAGGCAATGCTCGGTGATCCACAGCAGCGTGTTGGCATCCGGCGGGAAATAGAGCCTGACCGTATCGGCCTTCTTGTTGGCGACGAAATCGGCAAAGCCCGGATCCTGGTGGCTGAAGCCGTTGTGATCCTGCCGCCAGACATGCGAGGTCAGCAGGTAATTGAGTGAGGCGATCGGCTTGCGCCAGGCAAGCTCGCGGGATGTCTTCAGCCATTTCGCATGCTGGTTGACCATGGAATCGACGATGTGGATGAACGCCTCGTAGCATGAGAACAGGCCATGGCGGCCGGTCAGCAGGTAGCCCTCCAGCCAACCCTGGCAAAGATGCTCGCTGAGCACTTCCATGACGCGGCCGTCACGGGAGAGGTGGACGTCATAGGGCTCGATCCGCTGCATCCAGACCCGGTTCGTGACCTCGAAGACGTCGTCAAGGCGGTTGGAGGATGTCTCATCCGGCCCCATCAGCCGGAAATTCCTGGCATCCGCATTCAGGCGCATGACGTCGCGGAGATAGCTTCCGAGAATCCGCGTCGCCTCGGCCTTGGCGCCACCCGGACGCGGCACATCGAGCGCCAGGCTTCTCCAATCGGGAAGCACGAGGTCGCGCTTCAGCAATCCGCCATTGGCATAGGGGGTTGAGCCCATGCGCTTGGGCCTGGTTGGCGCAAGCGCCGCCAGCTCTGGAAGCAGACGCCCGCTGTTGTCGAACAGCTTTTCCGGTTCGTAGCTCCGCATCCAGTCTTCGAGGATCTTGCGGTGTCCCGCGTTGCTGCGGGCGTTCGACACCGGCACTTGATGCGAGCGCCAGAAATCCTCGACCTTCTTGCCATCGACCTCCTTCGGCCCGGTCCACCCCTTCGGGCTGCGCAGCACGATCATCGGCCACAGCGGACGCTCTCCTTGCCAGAACGGCGTACGGGCGCGCGTCTGGATCGAGCGGATTCTGTCGAGCACGGTGTCCAGCTTGGTGGCCATCAACCGATGCATGGGAACCGGCTCGTGACCTTCGACGAAAAAAGGTTCGTAGCCATAGCCGGCGAACAGGGCTCGCAATTCCAAGTCATCCATGCGGGCAAGGATCGTCGGGTTGGCGATCTTGTAGCCGTTGAGATGCAGGATCGGCAGCACGGCGCCGTCGGATGCCGGGTTGAGGAACTTGTTGGAGTGCCATGCCGCCGCGAGCGGGCCGGTTTCCGCTTCGCCGTCGCCGACGACGCAGGCGACTACCAGATCGGGATTGTCGAAGGCCGCGCCGAAGGCATGGACCAGCGCATATCCCAGTTCTCCGCCTTCATGGATCGAGCCGGGCGTTTCCGGAGCAGCGTGGCTCGGCACTCCGCCGGGGAAGGAGAATTGCCGAAAAAGTTTCCTCAACCCGTCTTCGCCCTGGCCGATTTCGGGATAGATTTCGCTGTAGCTGCCCTCGAGCCAGGTGTTTGCGACCATCGCCGGACCGCCATGACCCGGGCCGCAGATAAACAGAACGTCGAGACCGCGTTGACGGATGACGCGGTTCAGGTGGACGTAGATGAAGTTGAGGCCAGGCGTCGTGCCCCAATGGCCGAGCAGCCGCGGCTTGACGTGTTCGGCCTTCAGCGGCTCGCGCAGCAGCGGATTGTCCATCAGATAGATCTGGCCAACCGAAATGTAGTTCGCGGCCCGCCAATAACGGTCCATGAGATCGACCTGATAAAGGCCTGTTGTGGTCGCAGCTTTTTGAGCCTCGTCGTTCATCGAAACGTCTCCAGAATGCGTTCGCCCGTCGATATCTGGAGTGACATCGCCCTGGAGAAAGGATTTTTACGGAAAATAAGTTCGGCTGGAGCCGCCGTTGCGCCGCCACTCGCTCTTTTGCAGGAACCTGGAAGCTCGCCAGCGGTTAAGGAGACTAGCCGCCGGACATGAGTTGCCGAGGCCGAGCGCATAGCCGAGGAGCCGTCGGGCACGATTAGGGGACAATCGGGGGGCTGTCAGCTCGCAAGAGGAGCAAAAAGATGCTCGATCTTTCCCACGCACGCAACAGAATGGTCGAAGTCCATCTCAGCCGCCGTGGCATCCATGGCCGCGAGGTGCTGAACGCGATGCGTGAGGTTCCGCGCGAAGCTTTCGTCGCTCCCGGTTTTGAAGAATTCGCCTACGAGGACGGTCCGTTGCCGATCGCCGAGGGTCAAACGATATCGCAGCCCTACATCGTCGCCTTGATGATCGAGATGGCGGAAATCGGACCGGGCGACCATGTCCTGGAGGTTGGCACCGGTTCGGGCTACGCGGCTGCCGTGTTGAGCCGGATCGTCGAACGCGTCTACACGATCGAGCGCCACGCCGGGTTGGCCGAAACGGCGAGACAGCGGTTCCAAGAGCTTGGCTATGACAATATCGAAGTCCGCACCGGCGATGGCACCAAAGGCTGGCCCGACGCGGCGCCCTTCGACGCCATTCTGGTCGCCGCCGGCGGACCCGGTGCGCCGCTTGCGCTTCAGGAACAGCTCGACGTCGGCGGCAGGCTCGTCATCCCGGTCGGCGACGAGCCGCATGATCAGCGCCTTCTCAAGGTCACTCGAACCGGCGCTGCAACTTACAGCGAGGAGGATTTCGGCGGCGTGCGGTTTGTCCCGCTCATCGGCGAGCAGGGCTGGCCCGAGAGCGGCAACCGTATCGCGAATGATCGTCCGTCCGGACGCGCACGCACGCGCAGCCTGCCGGAGATGATCGCGGCGGCGGCCGAACCGCTGCCGGACTTCGACGATCCGGCATTCGGCAAATTGTTCGACCGGTTTGGCGACCGGCGCGTCGTGCTGCTCGGTGAAGCGAGCCACGGCACGTCGGAGTTCTACCGGGCCCGCGCCGCGATCACCCGCAGGCTCATCGAGAAGCACGGCTTCACCATCGTCGCAGTCGAGGCCGACTGGCCTGATGCAGCGGCGATCGATCGCTACGTCCGCCATCGGCCGCCACGCGCCAACGCCGATCCGCCGTTCCAGCGGTTTCCCACCTGGATGTGGCGCAACAGCGACGTTGCGGCGTTCGTCGACTGGATGCGACATCACAATGAGCGCATCAGGCTATCGTCCCGGCTGGCCGGGTTCTATGGCCTCGACATTTACAATATGAGCGGATCGATCGCCGCGGTTCTGCAATATCTCGACCGGGTCGATCCGCAGGCAGCAAAGATCGCGCGTGAACGCTATGGCTGCCTGACGCCTTGGCAACATGAACCATCCACCTACGGCCGTGTCGCGCTCACCTCCGGCTACGAGAAATGCGAGCAGGCCGTGTTCGAACAATGCCGCGAACTGCTTGCCAGGCAGCTCGACTATGCCCAGCAGGACGGCATCGATTTCCTGGACGCCACCCAGAATGCCCGGCTGATCGCTTCCGCGGAACGCTACTACCGGATCATGTATTATGGCGGCGCGCAGTCCTGGAATTTACGCGACACCCATATGTTCGAGACGCTCGAGCATCTGCTGGAAGCTCGCGGGCCGAACGCCAAGGCGGTCGTGTGGGCGCATAATTCCCATATCGGCGACGCACGCTACACCGAAATGGGGATTGTCAGGGACGAAGTAAATATCGGCCAGTTCTGCCGCCAACGCTTCGGCGACGAGGCAGCCTTGATCGGGCTCAGCACGCATTCCGGGACAGTCGCCGCGGCCTCCGACTGGGACAGCGAGATGGAGATCAAGCGGGTGCGGCCTTCCCACAACGACAGCTACGAACGGCTTTGCCATGATAGCGGCGTCTCGCGTTTCCTGCTCGACATCAAACGCGACGATACGCTTCGCCAGCGGCTTCTGGAGCGTCGGCTGGAGCGCTTCATCGGCGTGATCTATCGGCCGGAAACCGAACTGCGCAGCCATTACGCGGGTGCCTCTCTTTCCCAGCAGTTTGACGCGTTCGTCTGGTTTGACGAAACCGTCGCGGTGACGCCGCTTGGGCCGGAGCATGTCGGAACCGGCGTTCCCGACACCTATCCGTTCGGGCTTTAGCCGCCTCGTAGACAAGGTCGCGTCAAGGTGAGTTTCGGGCGGAACATTCATCGCGCCCTGCTGTTTCTAGAACAGGACCCTTTTCGAAGGAGTTGTGCCATGAGCGGAAGCCATTGAGCTGGAAGACATTGGCGCGCAGGAGATGTGAAGCAAGCTTCGGAGCCTTATCCAATGACTGATCCTGATCCAGATCCGAACAATCCCGTGCCGATACCGGATAATCCCAATCCTGAGCCTGCCCGGCCGCCTGCTCCGCCGGAAACTCCGCCGGGTGAGCCTCCAGGCGTTCCTCCGCCTTCGCCTGATCCCGTTCCCAGCCCGCAAAGGCAGCCCGTCGAAATTCCTCCCGACACACCATCCGAGATTCCCACGGAACCGACCTTCCCCGGCCCTACGGCAAGGGCATTGGACCCAGGAGTAAAAAACCGGCTGTAGAACGACGCCGTCGCCGGCCATTCCGGTTTTGGTCATTCCCCGATTTGGCTGGTCGAACGTTCGTTGAGCGTCCCGCCGGTTTGCGCATCGATCGCCGCCAGGCTGACCTCATAGCCCCACAGGGTCCGGATATGGCGCAGCGTGGCGTCGCGACCGGCCTCCTCCAGCGTGATGCCGTTCTTCACCTTGTGCTCCAGTCGCAACTGCCGGTCGCCGAGCAGATCGACATCCACCACCTGGATATCCGGCCGGCTCGCGCCGATGTCGTAGCTCTGGGCGAGCCCGGCGCGTATCTTTTCGTAGCCACGCTCATTGTGTATCGACGCGACTTCGTAATGCGGCTCGCTGGCGGCGTCGGCGAGGATAAAGAACCGCCATTTCCGCATCAGGGCGGGGCTCAGATACTGGCGGATGAACGATTCGTCGCGATGGTTCGCCCACGCGTCGAGCAGGGTTTCGCGCCAATTGCCGTTGCCGGCGATATCGGGGAACCAGTCACGATCCTCGGCGGTCGGCTCGGTCGATATGCGCTGGATGTCCTGCATCATGTCGAGGCCCAACGCATAAGGATTGATGCCGGAATACCGCGGGTCGTCGAAGCCCGGCTGAAAGATCACGTTCGAATGGTTGCGCAGGATTTCCAGCATCGCGCCTTCGCTGATCAGGCCACGATCGAACAGCATGTTCATGAGCGTGTAGTGCACGAAGGTGGCGCAGCCTTCGTTCATCACCTGCGTTTGCCGCTGCGGATAGAAGTATTGCGCGACGATGCGGACGATCCTGACGATTTCACGCTGCCAGGGCTCCAGGACCAGGCTGTTTTTTTCCAGGAAGTAAAGCAGGTTCTCCTCAGGCAGCTTGAGCGTTTTCTTTCGCTCCGCGATGCCGAGGTCCGTTCCGCTGGCCTTGGTCCCGTCCTTCGAACGCGGCAGCGTGCGCCACAGATCGTTGTAAGAGCGCTCTTCGTACTCCAGGCGCTCACGAACGCCTTCACGCTGCCGCTCCGACGACAGTTTTGGCGGCCGGCGATATCTGAACACCCCCTGTTCCATCAGCGCGTGGGCCGCATCGATGATCGCCTCCACCGCAGCGACGCCGTGCCGCTCCTCGCAACGGGCAATGTAACCCTTGGCAAAGTCCAGATAGCTCAGGATCGCGCTGGCGTCCGTCCATTGCCGGAACAGATGGTTGTTCTTGAAAAAATGATTATGGCCAAGCGCTGCATGAGCTGTCACCAGGGCCTGCAGGGCCATGGTGTTTTCCTCCATAAGGTAGACGATGCAAGGATTGGAATTGATCACCAGCTCATAGGCGAGCCCCCGCCCGCCTTTGCGATAGAGCAATTCCTGGTAGAGAAAATGCTTGCCGAAGGACCAGTGGCGATACATCAGCGGCATGCCGACCGAGGAATAGGCGTCGAGCATCTGCTGCGACGAGATGATCTCCATCTGCACCGGATAGATGTCGAGGTGAAGCTCTTCGATGGCGATCGCCTCGATCGCTTCATAGGCGCGCGACAGTGTCTTGAAATCCCAGTCGGACCCTGAAAAGAGCAAACCTGATTTGCTGGTTTGGCCGGCTTTGCTGGTCTGGCCGGATTTGCTGGTCTGGCTTGCCATCGGCTCCCCTCAAGCGCTTTTCTGCAAGACCGGCTGCCTGGCAAAGAGCTGGCGAAAGACCGGATAGATATCCGCTGCGTTGGCGATACGGCTCATCTGGAAATTCGGCCATCTCTGGTTGACAACGCTGTAGGCGCGCCAGAGCGAGGTCCCATTGTCTGTGCTGCCGAAAATATGGCTCTCACGTTCGTCGATGATCTCGACATAGGCGAAATACTGGCACAGGCGCATGATCTGGCCATCCATCAGGCCGATGCAGCGCTCGGAATCGGTGACGAAATTGTCGCCGTCCGACGCCTGGGCGGCATAGATGTTCCACTCGTTGCTGGGATAGCGTTGCTCGATGATGCGGCGCATTTCCTCAAGTGCCGTGGAAACGACCGTGCCGCCGCTTTGCGTATTGTAGAAGAAGGTTTCCTCGTCCACCTCCTGCGCCTCGTGCGTATGGCGGATGAAGACGATTTCGGTGCGGTCGTAGCGCCGTTTCAGGAACAGGTGCAGCAGCACGAAGAAGCGCTTGGCCAGATCCTTCTCGCGTTCGCCCATCGAGCCGGATACGTCCATGAGACAGAACATGACCGCATTGGCATTCGGCACGGGCTGGGCGTCGAAACGGTTGAAGCGGATGTCGACGGGATCGACATAGGCGATCCGCTTGCGGCGGCGCTCAAGTCGCTCAAGCTCCTCCCGCAACGCTGCAATGCGCTGGCGTGCCGGCGCCGCGCTCTGTGGCTCGGCCTCCAGGATTGCGAGTTGTTCCGCAATCGCATCAAGCTCCTCCTGCTTGGGGCGCCTTAGCGCAATCCGGCGACCGTGGCTGTTTCGCATCGTGCGCCCGACATTGATGTTGGTCGGCGAACCGGTCGCCGCGAATCCGGCGCGGCGCGGTTTGAAGGAAAGTATCTCCTTGAGGTTGAGCTTGACCATGTCGGGAAGTTCGAGATCCTCGAAAAAGAGGTCGAGCACCTCCTCGCGCGAGAGCACGAAGCGAAATTCGTCCTCCGAGACCGTTTTCCCGGGAGACGAGCCGCCACCGCCCTGGCCTGGCTTCGGAACCCGGTCGCCCGGGGCGAAATGCTTGTTGCCCGGCAGGATGTGCTGCCGCCTGCCGCTGTCCTTCGCATCGCTGAAGCTCGGCTCGCCTGTGCCCCTCGCCGGCATCGAGACGGCGTGCTCGCTGTCGACATCGGCGATCTTGCCGGTACGGATCCGATCCCGGATGCTTCGCTTCAGCTCTTCGCGCGCACGCTTCAGGAAGCGCTGGCGGTTGCCGAGGCTCTTGTCCTTCGGGTTCAGTCGGCGATCGACAAAGATCGGCATGGAACCATCCTGGCCGGACTCAGCCCGCCTTGTTCACCCGCATGTACCAGTCCACCAGCCGGCGGACCTGGCGTTCGGTGTAACCGCGTTCGACCATCCGATGCACGAACTCGGTATGCCGCTTCTCCGTTACGCTGTCCTGCTTGGAGCCGAAGCTGATCACCGGGAGCAGATCCTCGACCTGGCCGAACATCCGCTTCTCGATGACTTCGCGCAGCTTTTCATAGCTTGTCCAAGACGGGTTGCGGCCATGGTTCCTCGCCCGGGCGCGCAACGTGAACTTCACGACCTCGTTGCGGAAGTCCTTGGGGTTGGCAATGCCGGCCGGCTTTTCGACTTGCGACAGTTCGTTGTCCAGCACCTCGCGATTGAGGATCTGGCCGGTATCGGGGTCTTTGTAGTCCTGGTCCTCGATCCAGGCATCGGCATAGGCGATGTAGCGGTCGAACAGGTTCTGGCCGTATTCGCTGTAGGATTCCAGATAGGCTTTCTGAATTTCATGGCCGATGAACTCGGCGTAGCGCGTGGCCAGTTCCGACTTTATGAAGTCGAGATAGGCGGCTTCCGTTTCCTTCGGGAATTGCTCGCGCTTGATCGCCTCCTCCAGAATGTACATCAGATGCACGGGATCGGCGGCCACTTCCTTGGTGTCGTAGTTGAAGGTCTGCGACAGGATCTTGAAGGCAAAGCGCGTGCTGACGCCGTTCATGCCTTCATCGACCCCGGCGGCATCGCGGTATTCCTGAACCGACTTCGCCTTGGGATCTATGTCCTTGAGGTTCTCGCCGTCATAAACGCGCATCTTGGTGTAGAGCGGCGAATTGTCGTGCTCGGCCAGACGGGTTGAGACGGTGAACCGGCTGAGAATGTCGAGAACCTCCGGTGCACAGGAACTGGAGGCCAATTCGCTTTCGCGCAGCAGCTTTTCGTAGATCTGCCTTTCTTCGGTGACTCGCAGGCAATACGGCACCTTGACCACCAGGATACGGTCGAGGAACGCCTCGTTGTTCTTGTTGTTCTTGAACTGCAGCCATTCCGATTCGTTGGAATGGGCTACGACGATGCCCTGGTACGGGAAAGATCCGAAGTTTTCCGTACCGTTATAGCTGCCTTCCTGGGTAGCGGTCAGCAACGGATGGAGGACCTTGATCGGCGCTTTGAACATCTCGACGAACTCGAGCAGCCCCTGCGTGGTCCGGTTCAGGCCGCCGCTGTAGGAATAGGCGTCCGGATCGGATTGGCTGAAATGCTCGAGCTGTCTTATGTCGACCTTGCCGACCAGGGCCGAAACGTCCTGGTTGTTCTCATCGCCTGGCTCGGTCTTGGCGATGCCGATCTGGCGTAGCCGCGAAGGCATCAGCTTGACGACGCTGAACTTGGAGATGTCGCCGGACAGTTCGTCGAGGCGCTTGGCCGCCCATGGCGAGATAAGGCCGTTCAGCCGGCGCCGCGCGATGCCGTATTTGTCCTCCAAAAGGTCGCCCATGCGGTCAGGATTGAAAAGCCCGAGCGGCGATTCGAAAACCGGGCTGATCTGGCCGCCGACCTTCAGCGTATAGATCGGACGCTCCTCCATCAGCTTCTTCAGCCGTTCGGCGAGCGAGGACTTGCCGCCGCCGACAGGGCCAAGCAGATAGAGAATCTGCTTGCGCTCCTCGAGCCCTTGAGAGGCATAGCGGAAATAGCCGGCTATGCGCTCGATCGTGTCCTCCATGCCATAAAACTCGGAGAAGGTGGGATAGACCTTGATTGTCCTGTTCGAGAAAATGCGGCCGAGCCGCTCATCCATGCTGGTGTCGATCAGGGTGGGCTCGCCGATCGCCTCGACCATCCGCTCGGGCGCCGAGGCATACATCGATTTATCCTCGCGGCAGGCAAGGAGATATTGCTGGATGCTTATCTCCTCCTGAGCCACATTCGTGTAAATCTCCGAAAACAGATCGAAGACGTCGGAGTGGTTCTCGCGCATGGTATTCCTCGCCCCGGCCGGTCTGGTTGCTGTCGCCTCTTCATTCAACTGTCGGAAAGCCTTTGTGGTTCCCTATTACACGTAGTGCGTCTGCGACCGGATGTTAGGGGTCGAGACAGATATCGTGAACGCCTGGAGTCAGCCGGCGAATCGCTCGCACAATGGAACATTTCCGAGGGATGTCCATTCTTCCATCAGCGCTTGCCGAGTGCAACAGCCCGCCGGGTACAAGCTGCCTTTCTGAAGAAATAAACCGCCCGCGCTCAGCAGTTGCCCGCGCTCAGCAGGTTGCCCGCGCTCAGCAGGTTGAATGGCGACGCACAGGTCATTCGGCGAAGAGAGCTGCACTGCGGTGTCCAACCCTGCACCAGGAGCAAGGGAAAGAAGATGTTCCATGTTCGAGAACAGTATGTGGTTGATCGTCGTTGCTGGCGGCCCGCTACTGCTGGCAGTCCTGCTCGCCTACGCCCTCCTTACGTGGCGACGCCGCGGGCCTGCAGAGCGCAGAGAAAGCGATCGGGCCACCGAGCGACTGTATCGCGAGGAAAACGACCGCCGGGGCGGAGGCGGTTGAGAACCGCATCGGCAGGGCGAGTTCAATCGGCTTTTGTGTCGATCGAAAGCGCCCGACCTCTTTGCCCGTTGCGCAGCCATGAATTTAATGCCCATGATTAGACAGCTCCCAGGCGCTCCAAGAAGATAGAATCCCGGCGAAAGGCCTTTACGCGTGCAGTTGCGCGCGGACGTCCCAAGGAGGCGTGCCATGAGGAGCGACACCCAATATCTACGTCTCGCCGTGGAGATCGCCACCGAGAGCCGGGCCAGTGGCAATCATCCTTTCGGGGCGCTCCTGGTCGGGCCGGAAGGCGACGTGCTCCTTTCGTCGGGCAACACCTACGCGCGGGATCGCGGCGTTGGCCACGCAGAGGCAAACGTGGCCCGCGCGGCCGCGCAGCAATACGACCCGACCTTCCTCGAGCGATGCACGCTGGTGACCTCGGTCGAGCCGTGCTGCATGTGCGCCGGGGCCTGTTACTGGGCTGGCATCGGCACCGTGGTCTACGGACTCAGCGAAAGGCGGCTGGCCGAGCTGACCGGAGACAACCCGGAGAATCTGACACTCGATCTGAGTTGTCATCAGGTGTTCGCCGCCGGACGGCGCCATGTAGCAATCCGTGGCCCATTCCCAGAACTCGAAGAAGAGATCGTAATCGACCACAAGGATTTCTGGTGACAGAACCTATGATCACGGGATTGCTGTCGATGAAGAGTCCGTAGCCTCTGCGGCGCCATTCCACTTCCGGCCCAAAGGATTTGACGCGCGAGGGCCGGGTCTTGTGGCAGAAAGCCATCGACGCGTTCCTCGCAAATCCCGGTGCGCATCTCAAGACTCGCACGCAAAAACCGCGGACATGCAATGCCGCCGACAGGAATTCCCAAGGAGGCCAATGTGCCCGCCTGTCTCGGCTGTCACGGAAGACAGGACCGCAGCCCGCCCTATCCCTCGATCGCCGGCCAGCCGGCACGCTACATCGAGACGCAGCTTGGGCTGTTCAGGGCGGGAAAGCGTGGCGGAACACGCTTCGGCCATCTCATGGCCAATGCAGCGAAGGGTCTGACGGACGACGACGTCCGCGCGCTTGCGGCCTACTTCTCCCGATCGGCGGCTGCGTCCGCAACCGCAACGCGATAGGTGCGTTTGGGTTCTTTCGACGTTTTCGAGGTTCTGGTGAAAAACTTGGCTACCGCCCTTCTCATGCTGATCATTGGTTTCGTAGTCGCCGCAGGAGCGATCTTCTTCCTGTCCCGCGAAGAGGCGACCGTTCCGATCGCGGAGACCTATGGCCCCAACCCGACCCTGCCGGAGCCCAATCCGACCTGGCTGCCGACCGTCCATGTCGCCAAGGCCACGCCGTGGCCGAAGGGCACCAAGCCGACGGCGGCCCGGGGATTTGCAGTCAACGAATTTGCCGGCGGGCTCGACCATCCGCGCTGGCTGTATGTGCTGCCAAACGGCGACGTTCTGGTGGCCGAGAGCAATGCGCCGCCCAGGCCGGAGGAGGGCTTCAGCATACGCCGCTTCTTCGTCGATTTCTTCCAGAGTCAGGCCGGCGCGGGGACGCATAGCGCCAATCGCATCTCGTTGCTGCGCGATCAGGACGGCGACGGGGTGGCGGAAACCAAAACCGCCTTTCTCACCGGGCTGTTTTCGCCATTCGGCATGACCCTGCTCAACGGCAAGCTCTTCGTCGCCAATGCCAATGCAATTGTGGCCTTTCCCTACCAGGAGGGTGTGACCGAGATCACCGCACCAGCGGAAAAGATCGTCGACCTGCCTGCGGGGAGGAACCACCACTGGACCAAGGACGTGACCGCCTCGCAGGACGGCACGAAGCTCTATGCGACGGTCGGATCCAATTCCAATGTCGGCGAGAACGGCTTGCAGGAAGAGCAGAACCGCGCCGCCGTGCTGGAGATCGATCTCGCCTCGAGACAGACGCGTCTCTTCGCCTCCGGCCTGCGCAATCCAAACGGCCTGTCGTGGCATCCGCAAAGCGGTGAGCTCTGGGTCGTCGTCAACGAGCGCGACGAGATCGGCAGCGACCTGGTGCCGGATTACATGACTTCGGTGAAGGATGGCGGCTTCTATGGCTGGCCTTACAGCTATTTTGGCCAGCACGTCGACGATCGCGTCAAGCCGCAGCGGCCCGACCTCGTCGCCCAGGCGATCAAGCCGGACTATGCGCTCGGGGCGCACACGGCTTCATTGGGACTGACCTTCAACACAGGCGACCTGTTCGGTCCTCAATACAGGAATGGCGCCTTCGTCGGGCAGCATGGCTCGTGGAACCGCAGGCCGCACAGCGGCTACAAGGTGATTTTCGTGCCGTTTGCCGGCGGCAGGCCCTCCGGCCCGCCTCAGGACATCCTCACCGGCTTCCTGAGCGAGGACGACAAGGCTTTTGGCCGTCCTGTGGGCGTGGCGATAGACCGGCGCGGCGCCCTGCTGGTGGCGGATGATGTCGGCAACAAGGTCTGGCGGGTCGTTCCAGCTCAGACGCAATCGGCACTGTGAGCGGTATCAAAGCCCTTGAATAATCCAATTTCGTCGCCCTGCAGCAGAAACATAGCAGGTGCCGAGATGCAGTTTCCCGTAGAATGAGCTACCGTCGGCCGTATAGTCGACGACCACGTTCAACGGACGCGGTGCGTGACTCGGCAAAATATGCCAACTTGGAAAATGACACGTCAACGAACTTTCTGTAGTGCTGGTCCGCGTAGCGAATAACCAGAGTTAGCGCCATGTCCGCCGCTTCCGGCACAACCCCTCCCCCTGCAGCGGATTCCGGTATCAGCGCACTCGAGCGGATCGCCAATGCGCGGCGCGCCAGCAGGGCAAGGCTGCAACAGGATGCTCCAGTCATGGCACGCACCTCCGCCCCTGTCACTCCGCCCACGCCCGAGCCTGTCCCAACGGCGACGCTCGACAAGATCGGCGATTTCCTCAAGCTCGATTTTCGACGCCTGTTTGTCTGGCTGCGTGCCGGGCTCGTCTGGGCATTGATGCTGGCAGCGGCCGGCGGCGTCATCGGCGCCGCCTACGGGTTGCTGAGCAAACAGCGTTACACCGTTACGACGGAAATCCTCATCAATCCTGCCAATTTGCAGGTTGTGGAAAACGATGCCTACTCGCAACCGGGCCAGGTCGACAGCCAAATACTGAACGCGCGCAGCAAGCAGCGCATCTTGACCTCCGGCAACGTGCTTGCACGTGTGGTGGACGAACTCGGACTAGCCAACGATCCGGAGTTTCTCGATCCGGACCAGACCGCCTCCACCTCTGGTGCTGGAGCGAGTGGCGGCAAGTCCGATCCGAAGCTAATCGCCCAAAAAAGCCTGGCGGAACGGGTCAGCGTCGCTGCAGATGAAACGTCGTTCGTCACAACCCTTGCGGTATCGGCCGAAACCTCCGGCAAGGCGATCCTGATCTCGCAAGCCATAGTGAAGGCTTTCCAGGAAGAACTGGCCAAGGCCGAAGCTGCTGGCGCCGGCCGTGCCGCAGCTGCTCTTGAGGGCCGGCTCGGCCAACTCAAGCGCGACGTGCAGGCAGCCGAAGAGAAGGTCGAGAGCTACAGGCGCAGCCACAATTTGTCGGCCAGCAATGGCCAGCATGTCAGTTCGCAGACGATGACGCAGCTCAATAGCGAAATTGGAGAGGCGCAATCGCGCGTCATCGCTACGCAGGCAAGTTACGACGCCTTGGTTGCTTCCGGTGTCAATGGGGCCAATCCTGACCCCGCGGTTTCGGCAGCACTCTCAGCATTGCGCGACAAGGCGAATAGCCTGCGGCAGCAAATCGATTCACAATCCATGACCTTTGGTCCGCGCCACCCGACGATCGTCCGGCTCAGGGCAGAATTCGAAACCGTCAGTTCTCAACTCAGGGCGGAGTTCTCGCGCACGGTCGGCACGGCAAAAGCCAACCTGGACAAGGCCAACGCCTCGTTGGCTTCTCTCACCGCCAAGATGAACGATCTGAAGAACAACGTTTTCACCGACAGCGAGTCCCAGGTCGCCCTGCGTGAGCTTGAACGCGACGCCGCCTCGAGAAGGGCGGTTTATGAAAGCTTCCTGTCTCGCGCGCGCCAAATCACCGAGCGCGAGCGGATCGACACCACAAATGTGCAGGTGATTTCCACCGCCGTGCCGCCACCGGGGCGCTCGTGGCCGCCCCGCACCCCTGTGACGGCAGGCCTGGGAGCTTTCGCCGGCTTTGCTCTAGGCATGCTGCTGGCCATTGCCATGGGCATCGTTCGCGACATGCGCCAGCCCCCGAACCGATCAGGCATGGCGAAGCGCCGCGGCAGGAGCGCGGGCGGGCAGCCGCACGGCGATTCACTTTAACGGAGTGTTCGAATGAGACATGTTTGGCGTTGGTTCGGCCCGGTCGACAAGGTGACGATCGCGGATGCGCGTCAAGCCGGGGCGCAAGGCATCGTCACGGCCCTTCACCACGTTCCCTACGGCGCCGTCTGGCTGCCCGCCGAAATCGAAAGGCGTCAGCGCGAAGTCGCGTCTTTGCCGGATGGAAGCGCAAGCGAACTGAGCTGGGAGATTGTCGAAAGCCTGCCGGTTTCCGAAGCGATCAGGACGCAGGTCGGCGAGTGGCGCAGCCATCTAGCCAACTACAGGACATCGCTGGAAAACCTGGCGCGAGCCGGCATTTCGGTCATCTGCTACAATTTCATGCCCGTGCTCGATTGGACCCGCACCGATCTTGCCTGGCGCCTGCCGCATGGCGGCACCACCATGCGCTTCGATCTGATCGACTTCGCCGCATTCGACATCCATATCCTGAAACGCCAGGCGGCGCTCGGCGACTACACACCGGAGATCGCCGCCGAGGCGGAGCGCCGATATGCGCGAATGGATGACCGTGCGCGCAAGATCCTGGCAAGAAGCGTCAATTCCGGCCTGCCCGGCTCGACCGAAGACACGTCTCTCGACGGCCTCGCGGCGCAACTGTCAAACTATGACCGTATCGACGCAACAACCCTGCGCCGGCATTTCGTCGATTTCCTGGCGGAGGTCGTGCCTACGGCCGAACGCCTCGGCCTGCGTCTCTGCTGCCACCCCGATGATCCGCCGTTTCCGCTGCTCGGCCTGCCGCGCATCATGTCGACCGAGGCCGACTACAGCTACGTTCTGGACGCAGTCGACAGCCCGGCCAACGGCGCGACGCTGTGCACCGGATCGCTCGGCGCGAGACCCGATAATGATCTGCCCGGCATGATCGAGCGGATGGGGCCAAAAATCCATTTCGCCCATCTGCGCAACGTGCGCAAGGAAGCGACCGGCACCCCCTGCTCGTTCCACGAGGACGAGCACCTTGCCGGCGACACCGACATGGTGGCGGTGGTGGCGGCGCTGCTTCACGAGGAAGCGCGGCGCAAGATGGAAGGACGCCAGGACGCCGTCATCCCGATGCGCCCCGACCATGGCCAGGATATCCTCGATGACCTGACGCGCGGGGCCCAGCCCGGCTATCCGGCCATCGGTCGGCTCAAGGGATTGGCCGAGCTCCGCGGCGTCGAACATGCCATTCGCAGATCGACAACGGCTTAGCGTCACGACGGTGCAGAACCTTTGATGGCGGAGCGAGGCGCCCCCCTCTGTCCTGCCGGACATCTCCCCCACTTGGGGGGAGATTGGCAGTCATTGCGGCTTTCGCCAATGTCCAACGTTGATGAACAGGCGCTGTCAGCGAAGCTGCTGATCTCCCCCCTCGTGGGGGAGATGTCCGGCAGGACAGAGGGGGCGCGAAGGATCGCTACATCAGCATTTATCCTGAGCCGCTGCATTCTTCGGCTGATTTGCGCGGACTTGTGTATAATAGCAGCCTGCGGCTTGAGTCCGATTGCAATCCGCTAGGTTACGCTCGTTATTGGTCCACCCGCAGCCGGTGTTGAGAAGGACTCCAGGAGGCGGTTGGGAATTCATATCCTGGGAGGAAATTGAGATGAGAAAATTCGCCGCCGCTCTGGCCGCCGCCGTCACGCTGTATTCGTTCGCCGCGGGCGCGCAAACCTATCCCGAACGCACCATCACCGTGGTGGTGCCGTTTTCGGCCGGCGGCCCGACCGACACAGTCACGCGCCTCGTCGCGGAAGCCATGTCGAAGGATCTCGGCCAGCAGATCATCGTCGAGAATGTCGGCGGCGCCGGCGGCACACTGGGCGCCGGTCGCGTCGCGAGCGCCGAACCGGACGGCTATACGCTGCTCCTCCATCATATCGGCATGGCGACAAGCGCCACCCTATACAGAAAGCTCGCTTACGACACGCTGAACAGCTTCGAATATGTCGGTCTCGTCACCGAGGTGCCGATGACCATCGTCGGCCGCAAGGACCTCGAGCCGACCGATCTGAAGGGGCTGGTCGACTACGCCAAGGCCAACAAGGATACCGTCACCGTCGCGAATGCCGGCATAGGCGCGGCCTCGCATCTGTGCGGCATGCTGTTCATGAGCGCCATCGGCACGCCGCTGGTCACCGTGCCCTACAAAGGCACCGGCCCGGCCATGACCGACCTTCTCGGCGGCCAGGTCGACATCATGTGCGATCAGTCGACCAACACCACCAAGCAGATCCAGGGCGGCACGATCAAGGTCTACGCCGTCACCTCGGCTGAACGCCTCGATGTTCTGCCGGACGTCCCGACGACGACGGAAGCCGGTCTCCCGGAGGTGCAGGTCGGCATCTGGCACGGCCTCTACGCGCCCAAGGGCACGCCGGCAGAGGTCACCGAGCGGCTGTCGAAGTCGCTTCAGGTCGCACTGAAGGACCCCAATGTCGTCGCCCGCTTCGCCGAACTCGGCACCAAGCCATCGTCCGAAGCTGACGCGACTCCGGCCGCGCTGAAGGCCAAGCTGGAGGGCGAGATCGCGCGCTGGAAGCCGATCATCGAAGCCGCCGGCCAGTACGCCGACTGAAGCCTTCACAAACGGGGCGCCTACCAGCGCCCCGTTTTTTTCACACCGGCATCGGCGCGCCCGCGGCGCGGGCCTGGGAGGACGTCATGAAACCCTTCACAATCGACACGACCAACGGCATATGCGCCGCGCTGTTCATCTTCCTCGGCGGATTTTTCGCGCTGCAGTCGCTCGGTCTCGAAATCGGCACCGCCTTCCGCATGGGACCGGGCTATTTCCCGCTGGTCCTGGCAATCGTGCTGATCCTGCTTGGCGCCGTCATCCTCGTCGAAGCGGTGCGCTTCGAGAGCGAGCCGATCGGCCACGTAGCCTGGCGCGGCATGCTGTTCATCCTGCCTGCCCCGATCTTCTTCGGCCTGACCGTGCGCGGCCTCGGCTTCCTCCCCTCGATCTTCCTGACGGCGCTGATCGCATCGTTTGCCAGCGGTCGCATGAGGCCGCTGACCGCGCTCGTGCTCTCCGCCGGCCTGACGCTGTTTGCGTTCCTCGTCTTCAGCTATGCGCTCGGCCTGCCGTTCCGGCGCTTCGGCCCGTGGTTGGCAATGTGAGGCGATGAACATGGAACTCCTCGACAACCTCGCGCTCGGCTTTTCGACGGCAACGACGCTGGTAAACCTCGGTTTCTGCCTGATCGGCGTCCTTCTCGGCACGCTGATCGGCGTCCTGCCCGGCATCGGCGCCACCGCCACCATCGCCATGCTGTTGCCGATCACCTTCCAGATCGGCGACCCGGTTTCCTCCCTTATCATGCTCGCCGGCATCTATTACGGCGCGCAATATGGCGGCTCGACCACCGCCATCCTCATCAACATGCCTGGCGAATCCTCGTCGGCCGTCACCGCCATCGACGGCTACCAGATGGCCAAGAACGGCCGCGCCGGGGCGGCACTCGCCATCGCGGCGATAGGCTCGTTCTTCGCCGGCACGGTGTCGACCTTCCTCGTCGCCATCTTTGCCCCGCCGCTGACGGCGATCGCGCTGGAATTCGGCGCGGCCGAGTATTTTTCGCTGATGATCGTCGGCCTCGTCTCGTCCGTCGCGCTCGCCCACGGCTCGATCGTCAAGGCGCTGGCGATGGTCGTGCTTGGCCTGCTGCTCGGCATCGTCGGCACCGACATCTACACCGGCACGCCGCGCTTCACGCTCGGCATCCGCGAATATGCCGACGGGCTGAATTTCGTCGCGGTGGCGGTCGGCGTCTTCGGCGTCGCCGAGATCCTGCGCAACCTCGAAAACGAGCACGAGCGCTCGGTGATGATCCGAAGTGTCTCCGGCCTTATGCCGACCCGCGAGGACTTTCGCCGCATGGCGGCGCCCATCGTGCGCGGAACCATCATCGGTTCGGCGCTCGGCATCCTGCCGGGAGGCGGCGCGATCCTTGCAGCCTTTGCCTCCTACACGGTCGAAAAACGCATATCGAAAAACCCCGGGGAATTCGGCAAGGGCGCCGTCGAAGGCGTCGCCGGACCGGAATCGGCCAACAATGCCGGTGCGCAGACCTCGTTCATCCCGATGCTGACGCTCGGCATTCCGGCCAACCCGGTCATGGCGCTGATGATCGGCGCGATGATCATCCAGGGCATCGTGCCCGGCCCCAATGTCGCGACCGAACAGCCGGCGCTGTTTTGGGGCATCATCGCCTCGATGTGGATCGGCAATCTGATGCTGATCATCTTGAACCTGCCGCTGATCGGGCTTTGGGTGAAACTCCTGACGATCCCCTATTACGTGCTCTTCCCGATCATCATGGCGTTCTGCTCGATCGGCGTTTACAGCGTCAACACCAACATCTACGACCTCTACGCCGTCGCTTTCTTCGGCTTGCTCGGCTACCTCCTGACCAAGCTGCGCTGCGAACCGGCGCCGCTGCTGCTCGGCTTCGTGCTCGGCCCGCTGCTTGAGGAAAACCTGCGCCGCGCCATGATTCTCGCGCGCGGCGACCCGACCACCTTCGTGACGAGGCCGATCAGCGCCGGCCTGCTCTTCATCGCCTTCGCCGTGCTCGTCGTCGTCTTTCTGCCGGCGGTCAAGAAGAAGCGCGAAGAGGTGTTCGTGGAGGAGAATTAGCGAAAGTCACGCGGCCGCCTGTCCACGGGCGCGACCGCCGATACGGGCCCCGGTTTCCGAATCGAACAGGAAGACAGCGGCGTCCTGGAACGTGATGCCGATCGGCTCATCCATATCGTAGTGCGCCGACTTGTCGGCCTTGACGGTCACGGTGGCCCCACCGAACTGGCAGGTGATTAAGGTATGATCGCCGATCAGTTCCACAGCGTAGACCCGCGCCGCAATCTTGCCCTCCGATGGGCCTGTGACCCGGCAATCCTCGGGCCGGAGGCCGGCAGTGACCTTTTTCCGGCTTTCGGCAACGCTGGTCGCAAATCGTCCTTCCGCGCAGGCGAAGGTCCCCTCGACCAGCTCGCCCCTAAGAAAATTCATCGGCGGCGAGCCGATGAAGCCGGCGACGAACAGGTTCGCCGGATCGTCGTAGATCTGTCGGGGCGTCGCGATCTGCTGCACGACGCCACGGTTCATGATGGCAACACGGTGAGCCAAGGTCATGGCCTCGATCTGATCGTGGGTGACGTAGATCGTCGTCACACCCAGATCGGCCTGCAGGCGTTTCAGCTCCGAGCGCATGTGGCCGCGCAGCTTGGCGTCGAGATTGGAGAGCGGCTCGTCCATCAGGAAGACGCTGGGCCGCCGCACCATGGCGCGGGCGAGCGCGATCCGCTGCCGCTGACCGCCGGAAAGTTGCCGTGGGTAGCGGTCGAGGAACTCCTCAAGGTGGACCTTGACAGCGGCGCTGCGGACGGAGGCGTCGCGCTCAGTGCGCGGCACGCCCCGCAGCTTCAGCGGATAGGCGATGTTCTCGGCAACCGTCATGTGCGGATAGAGCGCGTAGGACTGGAACACCATCGCCACGTCGCGATATTTGGGCAGCACGTGGGTGACGTCGCGGTCGCCGATGAGGACGCGGCCGGAACTCACCGATTCAAGCCCGGCGACCATGCGCAGCGCCGTCGTCTTGCCGCAGCCCGAAGGGCCAAGCAGCACCAGGAACTCGCCGTCCTCGATCTCTAGGTCGAGCCCTTTGACCACCTCGACCGCGCCGAAGGACTTGTAGATATCGGACAGGGTGACCCGCATCTCGACTAGCCCTTCACTGCGCCGACCAGCAGTCCGCGCGCGATGTGCTTCTGCAGGATGCTGGAGATGACGATCACGGGGGCGATCATCACGGTGATCAACACCGACATGTTCCACCATTGCGGACCGCGGGTCGTGTTCTGTGCCGATACCAGCACCGGCATCGTCTGCGCATCGGCATTGGAGAGGAAGAGGGCCAGCAGATACTCGTTCCAGGCGAGGATCAGCACCAGCAGGAAGGTCGCGACCAAGCCGGATCGCACCAGCGGCAGCGCGATGGTGAAGAACACGCGAAACTTCGAAGCTCCGTCTATCTGTGCGCTCTCCTCAAGGTCGAGCGGGATGCCGGCGAAGAAATCGCGCGTCAGCCACACGACGATCGGCAGGTTGATGGCGGTGTAGGTGGCTATCAGCGCCACCTGCGTGTCAAGCAGACGCATCTGCTGAAACATCACGTAGATCGGCAACACGGCGACGATCGGCGGCATGATGCGGTTCGAGATGATCCAGAACTCGATGTCGTTGTTGCCGACGGCAAGCTGCGTGCGTCCAACGAGTGTGAACAGCGCAATGATGAAGAGAGCCGCCGCCACGACAATGGCGATCTCCCAGCGCACGCCGAAAGTGGCCACCGCCACGATGATTGCGGTGAGCAGGATCAGGAAGATCGCAACGGCGGCGAGCTTCACCTGGAAGCGGATACGCACGAGCGCGTAGGCCGCCAGCGAACCGATCAGGACTGCGAGCAGCGTGCTGGCGACCGCGACAACGACCGAATTCATGTAAGGGCGCAGCGTGTAGTTCTGCACGAGCATGAAGTCCCATGCCTGCAGCGAAGGGGCAAAGTCGACGAACGGGAGATAGAACGGCCCATTGTCGACTTCGCCAGGCCCCTTGAAGGAGGTGATCAACACCCAGTAGAGAGGAATCACCACAACGAGCGTCCACAGGAACAGCAGCGCATAGGTCACGACCCTGGCGACCGGCGCCTGGCTGTCGATCGAGGCCGGCTCGAACAGCCGGCGCGCCAGCGAGCGCGGCTCCGTGCTCATGCTTCGAACCGGCGCGCCGGCCGGACCACGAAGTTGAAGAACGAGACGCATACGATGGTCGAGATGAAGAGCAGCATGTAGCCGATAGCGGCCGAGCCGCCGAGATCCTGGGTGCGCCAGGAAATGAAGGAATGGAGCGTCATCGATTCCGTCGCCAGGCCGGGACCGCCGCCGGTGAGCACGTTCGGCAGGTCGATGATCTTGAAAGCCTCGATGAGCCGGATCAGCACGACGGTAGCGGCAATCGGCGCGATCGCTGGCCAGGTAATGTCGCGAAAAATCTGGAAGCCGTTGGCGCCGTCGAGCCGCGCTGCCTCGACCTGATCGCGCGGCTGGTTCTCGATGGCCGCCAGCAGCACGATGAACATGAACGGCGTCCACTGCCAGGTGTCGCCGACCAACACCATGAGGCGCGCCGACCAGGCCTCTGTCGCCCACGACCACTCGCTGATGCCGAAAGCGCGCACGAGCGGGGCGAAAGGCCCCTTCTGCATGTCGGCGAGCATTCGGAACGTATAGGCGATGCCGACCGGGGTCACCATCAGCGGGATGAAGAAGAGGACGCGAAAGAAATTCCGGCCGCGGATCGGTTGGCCGCACAGCAGCGCGAGGCCGAGCCCCAGTGCGAACTGCACGGACACGCCGACGAACACGTAGAGAAGCGTGTTGACGACAGTCCCTGGCACGCCGCCCGGCGCCATGGTGGCCAGCGCAAGAACCGCCAGGCCCATCGCCATCGCGGTCGCCAGAAGCCGACCAACCGTGCCGACGACGGTCGGCCTGCCACGCAACAAGTAGCGGGCGAGGAGGAAAAACAGCCCTGCCGCGATCAAGGCCAGCAAAGCGAATTGGACAAAGCCGAACGTGCCGAACTTACCGAGCAGGTGATATTGCTGCGAGCCGACCAGCAGCTTGCGGAAGTTCAAAAGTCCGATGAATTTCAACGTGAATCCGCCCGACGCGAGCGCAAAGCGCGAAAGAGCGAGATAGGCCGAGATGATGAGCGGAAAAATGGCGAAGCAGAGAAGCACGACGACGGCTGGCAGCACCATGATCCGGCCTGAGTGACCGTCCAGCCATTCGGCCCAGCTGCGGCGGTCGGCAGCGTCTGGCATCGTGTCGGTTGCGGTCATCATAACCCGGGAGAGTGTGGCAGGCATGAAACCCGGCGCGGACCGATGCCACGCCGGGTCGATTGCTTGACGCCTATTTGGCGCCGATAGTCGCCTTGTAAAGTTTGAGCTGCTCGTCTTTGCCAGTCTCTTCGTTCAGCTCATTCCAGCCTTCCTCGACCGCCGCGACGGTCGCTTCCTTGTCGATCTCGCCGGCGAGGAAGCGCGACACCGCCTCGTCGAGCACGACCTGCTGATACTTCTGATTTTGTGGGATGCGCAGGTCGAGGATCATGTTCGGGCTGCTCATGCTGTCATTGATCGCGCCCAGGTAGACTTTAGCCTCCTCCTCGCTCATGCCGGCCTTCTTCCAAAGGTCGCTGTAGCTGAGCTGCGAGGTGCGGTACGGGTTGAAGCCGGTGCCGCCGACGGTCACGTCGGCATTCGACTGTGCCGGCTGCGTCATGAACGAGAAGTACGCGTAGGCGGCGTCCTTTACCTTCGGATCGGCCGCCGCATTAATGCCGCCGCCCCAGCCGCCAAAGGCAGCGAATGGTGCATGGTTCACCCCGTCGATCGCGTGCGGGCAGTTTTCCGCTGTGCAGGCCTCCAGCTTGCCGGTGTCCCAGTTCAGGACCTCCTTGGATCCGGGCATGATCGCCGCGCCCCATTTGCCCATCACCTTGGACTGCTTCGGATCGATCGAGATCGTGCCAACATCACCCCAGTCGAGGTTCAGCGCGCAGCGGCCGGAAGCGAAGAGCGGCCTTGTATCGCTGACGTCGAGGTTCAGCTCGTCCGGCGGGCCGTATTTGGTCGATTCAGCCAGGAAGTCGAGCGCCTTGCGGAAGGCGTCGTTGTTGACGAGCGGCGTCATGTCTTTGGTGTTGAAGAAGGTGCCCTGGCTGGTTCCCTTGGACTGGGTCATCGAGCCGACCACATCGGTGACGAACCAGTAGCTCTGCGCGTTGCGCTTCTTGGCGATGCACGAGCCGAAATCCGGCGTGCCATCGCCGCTCAGGTCCTTGCCATGCGTGGCCTTGGCGACCTCGAGATACTCGTCCCAGGTTTTCGGCACCGCCAGGCCGGCCGCTTCCAGCACGTCCTTGCGGTAGTACATCATGTGGAAGTCACCATCGAGCGTGATCATGTAGGTCTTGCCGCTGTACTTCTCGGAGAAGTCCCGGAAGAACGCGCCCACATCGTCCTGCTGGATGTCCTTGTCGGCCTCGACCCGCGGCGTCAGGTCCTCGAGGTAGCCGCCGGCGATGTAGTCGACCATCCATTGCGGGGCGAACACGCCGGCGTCGACCGAGTTGGTGCCGCTCGCCCAGTCAGTGAGAATCTTTTGATAGAGATCCGAGAAGGGCACCGCGATGACATTGATCTTGGCGCCGGTGAGCGCTTCGAACTCGGGCGCGCGCCTCTGTAGCGGTTCCTGAATCGCACCGGTCTGCGTAATAACGTTCACGGTAACTCCCGCAAACGGCTTGTCCTGCGCAAAGGCAGGTGCGCCAACCAGCGCGGCAAAAGCCGAAAAGCCGGCCAGAAAGACCCCAATTCTCATCAGACTTCCTCCCGTGTTGACCGGGACTTGTTCCTGCGAAAACCAAGCCGCCGGTATCTCCCCGTCGGCTGCCGTCGCCAGAGCACGGCACCAACGCTCCTCAAGCACAATATCGGCATCCCACAGCGAGTCCAGTGCCTTGCCGCAGGGGAAGGTGAGGTGCCCAGCGGGCTTCCCGGCTAATGCATGTCGCCCAAAGCACGCAGCGGTTTTAGCGCGCCCCGCCAGGACCCCTCTCGATCTTGGCTGAGAAAACTCCACCGCATCGACAATCCCGTCACCGGTGCTCACCACCGGCATGGGCGTCACTGCAGGTTGGTGTGGCGCTGCAACATCAGCTTGTGCGCTTCGGGTATCTGCTTCGCCAGGCCGAGCACAACGCTGTCGAGCAGGATGAGGCAGGATTGCTCGAACAGGCTGCCGCCAAACTGTTTCGATTCCCCGACAGGGACATGCAGCGTGACATCGGCAATGCCGGCCAGGGTCCCGGCCGGCTTATGCGTCAGCGTAACGACCTTGGCGCCCTCCGCCTTGGCGATGCGGGCAAAGCCTGTGCTGACCGGCGTCTCCCCGGAGCCGGAGACGATCAGCAGCGCATCGCCCTTGCGGATCGATGGCGCCGATGCCTCACCGACGAAATGCACCATCCGGCCAAGATGCATGAACCGCATCGCGCCCATCTGCGCGACAAGGCCGGAGCGTCCCTGCCCGGAAAAGAACCATCGCCGATCGGGGTCATCGAACGCTTGCACCAGCCTTGCGAAGGCGTCGGCGTCGATCCGGCCAAGAACGTCGGTTATCTCCTGTCCCACGGCCAGCCACGGCCTGGATTGGGCAATCTGTCGCGAATCCATCGGGCTACCTCTTTCGGGTTTGCGGATTCTGTGATGGCGCTGCCAACCACCAGGATTTCAGGCTCGACTGCGATCACCGCTTGCAGCGTGTCGGGGCCGATCCCGCCGGCGAGCGAAACCAGAAAGCCGCGATCATGCATCTTTCTCACGGCGTCGACATGTAACGTGGAGGTGTTGCCCGCCAGCCGCGCATCGGTTGGCGAGTGGACCGCGATGTAGCCGAAGCTTTCGGGGAAGACAGCATTCAAGGGAAGCAATTCTGCCTTGCCCGCCTCGGTGATGGTGTCGACGATGACCGTCGCGCCGAAGGCGGCGGCACGTCTTCCCACCGTCTCATGCGTGGCGGACGAAGCACACGACAGCACCGTCATGAATGCGGCACCGGCGCCGAATACCATATCAGCCTCGAACCGGCCGCCGTCGACGGTTTTGGTATCAGCCAACACCATGACTTCAGGGCAGAGCTCGCGCGCCGTGGTGATGGCCGAGAGGCCGAGGCGTTTCAGCATCGGCGTGCCGATCTCGATAATGTCGGCAAATTCCTTCATCTGCGCGAGCAGAGCGAGGTGTTCAGGCTTGTCGAAGGCGACTTGGAGGAGCAAGGCGGCTCTCCTGGATTGCTTAAGACAGCGGATGCGGCATGACGCCCAACCCACTGTCGTGTGCTTCGTGGTCGAACTCTGCCATAATCCAGCAACCTCCAAGCTGGTCTGCACAGGGAGAGCAAATCGTGCCCTGCAAAGCAAGTGGTCTTGTCGAAAGCAGGAGGTGCGGGCCAGATCAGCGCCGATGCCGCCTGCAATGCAATATCAGGTAGCCCTTTGATGAGATTGTTTGAGCCCATTGGATGCAAGGTCGATCTGTCGACTGGTGCGATGGCAAATGCAACCGGCAGCTACCAGAAGCGCTTCCGCGATCTGGACGGGCTCTATGCTGACGCCGCGGCCTTCGAAGCCATGCGCGCGATATGGGGCGAGCGCATCGTCTACGAGGTCTCCGAGTTCCGGCCGACCGAGCAGTCGGGCGATCTGATTTTCGGCGTCACGCGCATGGCGCCAGGCAAGGTCGGCGACGAATATTTCATGACACGGGGTCATATCCACAACCAGGCCGACCGTCCCGAGATCTACTATGGCCAGAAAGGCCGCGGCCTCATGCTGATGGAATCGCCGGAGGCGAGGTTCGCATCGTGCCGATCGACGCGCAGACCGTCTGTTATGTTCCGCCGTTCTGGATCCACCGCTCGATCAATGTCGGGGAAGACGATCTGGTGATGCTGTTCTGCTACCCCGCCGATTCAGGGCAGGATTATGAGATCATCGCGAGATCGGGTGGCATGCGCTCGCGTGTGGTCGCCGGTGATGGAGGTTGGCGGCAAGTCGACAACGCGGATTGGCGACCGCGCGACGCGAAGCTGATCTCCGCCCTCTATGGGCAATCCGGCACAGTGCCGGCATGAAGGTGCGCGCGAGAAGAATCCGGGAGAAAGGCGAATGAGCCGCTATCGGCCGGCTACCCAGCCGACATTCTATTTTATCGGCGTCACGACGAGGAGCAGCTCGATCATGCGGGTTTTCCCGGCATGGGCCCGTCATCTCGGGCTGAAGGACGCGGTTCTCAAGGATGCGGTTCTCAGGGGCATCGACTTTCCACTCCATGCCGATCCGGAGGCCTATCGTGAGGTCGTCTCCTTCATAAAATCCGACCCGCTGTCGCTTGGCGCGCTGGTCACCACGCACAAGATCGATCTTTTCAACGCAACGCGCGACCTGTTCGACGTGATCGATCCGCACGCCCGCCTGATGCACGAGACCAGCTGCCTGTCGAAGCGGGGCGGCAAGCTGATCTGCCATGCCAAGGATCCGATCTCTTCCGGCCTTGCGATAGACGGTTTCATTCCGGCGGGATATTTTGCGGACACCGGCGCCGAAGTCCTGTCGATGGGCGCCGGCGGATCGACGATAGCGATCACCTGGCACCTGATGCGCAATGAGCGTGGCGCCGACTTGCCTTCGCGCATCATTGTCAGCGACCGTTGGCAGCCGCGTCTCGATGAAATCGAGCGCATCCACAAAGACATGATGTCGACGGTCGAGATCGAATATGTCCTGGCCGACCGACCCGAGATCAATGACGAGACGTTGGCGGCGCTGAAACCAGGCTCGCTGGCGATCAACGCGACCGGACTTGGCAAGGACGCCCCAGGCTCGCCGATCACCGATGACGCCGTGTTGCCTAAGCGCGGCATTGCCTGGGATCTCAATTATCGCGGTGACCTAATCTTCCTCGACCAGGCCAGGCGGCAGCAGGCCCGACAGCAGTTGCAGATCGAGGACGGTTGGACGTATTTCCTGCATGGCTGGACGCAGGTGATCGCAGAGGTCTTCGACATCGCGATCCCGGTGTCGGGGCCGGATTTCGATGAGATATCGCGCATCGCCATCGAAGCGGCGAAAGGCTGATGCCGTGGGTCTCGTCACGCCGTGCTCGCTTTGACCGATAGACAGAGGATCATATGTTTGCCCATCTCAGGACTCTCCCGAAATGAGCGGCGAGCTTTTCCTCGCCATCGACGTCGGCACCGGCAGCGTCCGCGCCGCACTGATCGATGTCACCGGCAAGATCCTCGAGCTTGCGTCGCGAGAGCACGACCAGATCGTGCCTGTATTCGGCTGGGCCGAACAGCGGCCGGTCGACTGGTGGGAGGGTGCGCGAGCGAGCGTCAAGACGGTGCTGGACCGCGTCGACGGCGCCCGCGAAAACATCTCCGCCATCTGCGTCTGCGGGCAGATGCACGGGCTGGTCCTGCTCGACGCGCACGGAGCGCTGACGCGCGACACAGCACCGCTCTGGAACGACAAGCGCACAGTCGATCTCGTCCGTCGCTTCGAGCAAGCGAATGAGCCGGACAGCTACCTGCCCGAAAGCGGCAACACGCCGACCCCCGCATGGCCGGGCTTCAAACTGCAATGGGTCCGAGACAACGATCCCGCCGCATACGCCCGCAGCGCAGTCGCCATCATGCCGAAGGATTACATCAACTACCGGCTGACCGGCGAGATCGCCATGGATACAGGCGACGCGTCCTGCAGCTTCCTGATGAACCCGGAGCGGCTCGACTGGTCGCCGGTGATGATCGAGCGCATGGGTCTCGACGCCGCCAAGCTGCCGCCGATCCGCAACCCGCTGGATGTCGTCGGCCACGTCACCGAACAGGCGGCACTCGACACCGGCCTGCGCTCTGGAACCCCGGTGCTGGTCGGTGGCGCCGACTATCCGGTGGCACTGCTCGGCTCAGGCGCCTGTCGCCCGGGAATGGGTTCCGACAGCACCGGCACGGGCGCCATCATCACTGTTATCGCGGAGAAGCCGCTGCTTGACCCGGAAATCTCGAACGTTGCGACGGTCGAAGGCAACTGGGCGCAATTCGTGCTGCTTGAGACCGGCGGCGACGGCATGCGCTGGGCCCGCCGTGCCTTCCACGGCAACGCGCTGTCCTATGACGAGATCGTCGCCCGCGCCGCCGAGGCGCCGGCCGGTTGCGACGCACTGCTCTTCATGCCCTTTCTCACCGGAGAGCGCCTGGGGCGCCACCGCAACGCCCGCGCACAGTTCTTCGGATTGGGCGCCGGGCATGGCATGGAGCATCTGCACCGCTCGATCCTGGAAGGCATCGCCTTTGCCATGACGCGCCACATCCGCATCATGGAGGACGCGTCAAACAAGCCGCTGGAGCGCGTCATCGCCTCGGGTGGCGGGGTGCGCGCCGAACTCTGGCTGAAGATCAAGGCGAGTGCCTTCGACATTCCGATCCTGGTTCCGCGGGAGCCCGAATGCGGCATTGTCGGCTGTGCCGCGATGGCCGCAACGGCGACAGGCCGCTTCTTGCGCGTCGAACAGGCGGCCGAGCGCTTTGTGAGCTACGGCGCCGAAATCCTGCCGGACCCCGGATGGGCCGAAACCTACAGGCGCACCCAGCCGGTTTTCGAGCAGCTCTACCACCACAGCCAGGCGCTCTATGACGACATCGACGCCTTGGCGGCCGCCACGCGGCCGACGCAGCCGTGACGCATCTCAGGCCTGCCGAGCCCTGACTGCAGCGACAGACCTGGCAATCACGACGCATCCCGTCTGGATTGCGTCGGACGATCGACTTCAGCTGTGGCGGATCTCCGTTCCCAGCACCTTCAGGCACTCGCGGATGAACGCGGCAAGCGCGGTCCAGCCCTTTGCCGAGACCATCGTTCCGTCGACATAGGCCTCGGTCGGCGACAGGTCGATATAGGTTCCGCCGGCCAGCGTCACTTCCGGCTCGCAGGCAGCCAGCGCACCGACTTTCTTGCCCCGCACGACGCCGTCGACCGCGATCAGGATCTGGACGCCATGGCAGATGGTAAAGATCGGCTTCTCGTTTTCGTGGAAATGGCGGACCATCGCCTGCACGCGCTTGTCGGTGCGGATGTACTCGGGGCCACGGCCGCCCGCGCAATAGACGGCATGATACTGGTCGAGCTGTCTTTCCGCCTCCGAAAACGTCTTGTTCAGCAAAGCATAGTGGCCGGGTTTTTCGGTATAGGTCTGGTCACCTTCGAAATCGTGAAGCGACGTCTTGATCAGGTCGCCAGCGTTCTTGTCAGGACAGACAACGTGGACGATGTGGCCGACGGCCTCCATCGCCTGCTGATAGACGAAGATCTCGTATTCCTCGGTAAACTCACCGGTCAACATCAGTATTTTCTTGCCTGGCATGGTCGGTTCCTCGTTTTGTGGATGGAAGGGTTTTGTGAATGGAAGTCGGGCGGGCATTGCGCTCGCCCGGCGGCGCCGGTCTCAGAAAAGGCGATCGGCCCCCGGCGTTTGCTTGCCTGATCAACGGTGCGTTCAGCTTGACGGCGCCGCTCCCGACGGTGACGACCATCGTGCCGGTCTCAATCGAACGCCGGCAACAAACGATCACGAGAATGCTCGATATGACGGCGCATCGCCTGTTCTGCCGCCGCGGGGTCGGAGGCGGCGAAGGCGGCCAGGATGGCCTGATGCTCGTCGAGCGCTTCCTCGGTGACGCGCGAATGGAACATCAGGCGGAAGATGTGGAAGTGGGTATGCTGGAACGCGAGCGTCTCGCGTACGAGACCGTTGTTTGCATATTCCATGATCCGGTCGTGGAAAATGGCGTCCTGCCGCGCGAAGTTGGAGTAACGCAGGCGTTCATCCTTGCCTTCGCGGCGCGCCATGCCCCCTGCGGACTCCTGCAGCACCGCAAGTTTCGTCTCATCCATCGATGCGGCTGCTTTGGCCGCCGCATGCGGCTCGAGCAGCAGGCGAAGCTCATAGAGTTCGTCAAATCGGCGCCTGGTTATCTGCGGCGCGGCGCGGTAGCCGATCAAATGTGTCTTCAGCACAAGGCCTTCGCCTTCGAGGCGGCCAAGCGCTTCACGGATTGGCGTGTGCGATACGTCGAGCTCCTTGACCAGACTGTCGACGGTGATCCGTGAGCCAGGCGCGATCTTCAGCGACATGAGTTGCGCGAAGATCGCTTCATAGACGTCCTCCACCAGGCTGGTGGATCGCTGGATGCGCCCGCCGGCGGGGTCGACTTCTCGGGCATTGCTTGCGTTCGTGACCTGCATCTTTGCCTCTTGACACAATCACTGGCTAACACGATGCTTCGTTCAATACAATCCTATATCCTATACGATTTAATAGAGGATATTTTTGGGCCGAACTCGGCAAGCGTTCGGCTTTCAACCATCATCGAGGGACGAAAGAACATGGGCCTTTTCGCCGCCATAAGGCTGCCGCGTGAAATCCTCTTCGGGATGGGCCAGCGCCATGTCATTGCAACCGTTGCGGCCAGGCTCGGCCGTCGGGCTCTCGTCTGCACGGACGAGCGCTTTGCCGCAACCGTCGCCTTCGCCGAGATCATCGCGGCGCTCGAGGCCGCATCGATCGCTGTGCTGGTGCACGACCGTGTGCAGCCCGATGTGCCACGCGACACGGTTGCCGTGTGCGTCGAGGAGGCGCGGGATTTTGCGCCCGACATCGTGATCGGCATCGGCGGCGGCAGTTGTCTCGACATGGCCAAATGCGCCGCATTGCTCATCAGTCATGGCGGCCGGCTCCAGGACTACTACGGCGAGTTCAAGGTGCCCGGTCCGACGCTGCCGCTGATCGCGGTGCCAACGACAGCCGGCACCGGCTCGGAAGTGACCCCTGTCGCGGTGATCTCCGATCCGGATCGCACCATGAAGGTAGGCATCTCCAGCCCGCATCTGATCGCGGCAGCCGCCATCTGTGACCCGGAACTGACGATGACATGTCCCCCGGGACTGACGGCGATCGCCGGCGCAGACGCGCTGACCCATGCGGTCGAGGCTTTCACCGCCGCCAGGCGCGGCACTGACCCCAGCCTGCCGCAACAGCATGTGTTCATCGGCAAGAGCGCGCTGACCGATCATCTTGCGCTGCTCGCGATCAAGCTGCTTGGCCGCAGTCTCGAGAAGGCCTGCCGCGACCCCGCCGACGAGGACGCTCGCGCCGATGTGATGATGGGCGCGCTTGCAGCCGGCTGCGCGTTCGGGACCGCCGGAACGGCGGCGGCGCACGCGGTGCAATATCCGGTCGGCGCCCTTACCCACACCGCTCACGGGCTGGGTGTCGCCACCATGCTGCCGTATGTCATGAAGTACAACCGGGCCGCCGCGGCCGCCGAAATGACCGAAATCGGCCTTGCCCTTGGTCTCGACGGCAGGGACCGGAGCACCGCTGAGATGGCCGACGCGACGATCGACGAGATCGGCCGGCTGTTTGCAGCGATCGGGATCACGCCTACGCTGGCCAAGCTCGGGCTTCCCGCCGCCAAGCTCGATTGGACGGCCGAACAGGCGCTCGGCATTGACCGTCTCATCAAGAACAATCCGCGTCCATTCGATCTGGCAGCCATGCGGGGCCTGATCCAGGCCGCCTATGATGGCGACCTCGCCGCCTGTGTCATGTGAGCAATCAAGGAGCAGGCCATGAACATATCTCATCAGTTGCTGGAGGACGATCAGGACACTGCCGGCTTCCATAGATTCTCCCACGGCTTGTATATCGCCGGCCAATGGCGGCAATCCGCCGACGGCAGGGAAATCCAGGTCGTCGACCCTTCCACTGAAGCGGTGATCGCCGCCGTTCCCGATGCGACGATCGAAGATGCCGCGGCCGCCGTGGAGGCTGCGGCCAAGGCCGCCGATGGCTGGCGCACAACGGCGCCCCGCAAGCGTTCCGAAATCCTCAGAAATTGCTTCGATCTGATGACGCAACGTTGCGAGACGCTGGCCACCCTGATCTCGCTGGAAAACGGCAAGGCGCTGCGGGACGCACGTGGCGAGATCGCCTATGCTGCGGAATTCTTTCGCTGGAATGCCGAGGAAGCCGTTCGCATCACCGGCGAATTCGGCATGGCGCCTTCCGGCGCCAACCGCATCGTGGTCGACTACGAGCCGATCGGCATCTGCGTCCTTGTCACACCCTGGAATTTTCCTGCCGCCATGGCGACGCGCAAGATCGCGCCCGCCTTGGCTGCAGGGTGCACGGTGATTTTGAAGCCGGCGAGCGAGACCCCGCTCACCGCCTACGCGCTCGCCGCCCTCTATGAAGAAGCGGGTGTCCCACCGGGAGTTGTCAACGTTCTGACAACCTCCAATCCCAGCCCTGTGACGGCCGCGATGCTGGCCGATCCGCGGGTGCGCAAACTCTCCTTCACCGGCTCGACCGGCGTCGGGCGCGTTCTGCTGGCCGAGGCCGCAAAGCACGTGGTTTCGTGTTCGATGGAACTTGGCGGCAACGCGCCATTCCTTGTGTTCGACGACGCGGATCTCGACGCGGCGGTCGATGGGGCGATGGTGGCGAAGATGCGCAACGCCGGCGAGGCCTGCACGGCTGCAAACCGCCTCTATGTCCAGTCCGGCGTTTATGATGCGTTTTGCGAAAGCCTCGCCAGGCGGATGTCGGCACTCAAGATCGGCGCTGGCACGGACGCGGCCACGGAGTGCGGGCCGATGATCACCAGGAAGGCAGTCGACAAGATCGACCGTCTGGTCAACGATGCTGTCGCCCGTGGCGCGCGGGTGCTGTGCGGAGGCAAGGCAGGCTCGGAAACGGGATACTACTATCCGCCGACCGTGCTCTGCGACGTCCCGGCCGAGGCGGAGATGGCGCACGAGGAAATTTTTGGGCCGGTGGCGCCGATCTCGAGGTTCGAGACGGAAGCCGAAATCATCGCGCGCGCCAACGACACCGAATACGGCCTTGCCGCCTACATCTACACGCGCGATCTTGCGCGTGGAATGCGGGTGGCATCCAGGATCGAAGCCGGGATGGTCGCTCTCAACCGCGGCTTGATGTCCGATCCGGCAGCACCGTTCGGCGGGGTCAAGCAGAGCGGCCTCGGCCGCGAGGGCGGCCAGCATCACGGCATTGCCGAGTTCATGGAGGCGAAATACCTCGCCATCAACGTCTGAGCGGAGGAAGAGTGCAAAACGATCCGTTCCGCATCCGCGACAATGTCGCCGATTTCGATCAAATCGTCCAGGACATCGTTCGCCGCAGCGAGGCCGTCCGCGCAACCATCCCGATGACAGCGGACATTGCCTATGGGCCGGATCAGACCGAAACCATCGACCTGTTCTTCCCCCCGGGCAAAACAAGCGGCCTGCCGGTGCACATGTTTATCCATGGCGGCTACTGGAGAATGTTCTCCAAGCGCGACTATTCCTGCGTCGCGGCGACGATTACCCAGGCCGGTGCGATTGCCGTCATCGTCGACTATGCGCTGATGCCCAAGGTCAGGATGGCGACGATCGTCGACCAGGTGCGCCGCGCCAGGCAGTGGGTTCTGGCCCATATCGCCGACCATGGCGGAGACCCGGCAAACCTGACCGTCAGCGGTCATTCGGCCGGAGCACATCTTTCGACGTTCCTGTTCAACAGCGAGCATACCCCCTCGAATGTGCGGGCCGCCCTTCTGCTCGGCGGGCTCTACGATCTGAAACCGCTCCAGAACTCCTTTCTCGCCAACGAGATTGCGATCACCGACGAGGAAGTCGCCAGGTTTACACCGCTTGCCTATCGGCATGATCCTCAAACCAGGGCGATGGTTCTGGTCGGAGCCAACGAGACGCCGCCTTTCCATCAGCAAGCAGATCGATTCAAAGAGCACCTGCTGCAGCAGGGTTCGCCGGTAACGTCGCTTGTTCTCACCAACCGCAACCACATGGACAGTGTCAGAGATCTCGGCATGCCCCAGAGCCAGGCGGGGGATTGCCTGACGAAACTGATTGCCAACGACGGCCGCTAACCCTCTCCGCAGATATGCCGGCCATGGCGGCTTAGCTAGCCGCAATGCCGTCTGCAGGACCTCAGCGAGGGAAAAGAACCTCACCCATGCCAAGCACCGCGTTGTCACCGCCAAATTTCTGCGGCGCTTTGCCCAGCAGCGGCCGTTTCAAAATACCCTCGGCGATCAGATGGCGATCGATGACGGCGGCGAAAACGCTCTCTGGCGCGCCGCATTCGACGAAGCTCGGCGACAGGCTTTTCGGCGCGCGGTCGAGCAGGATCGAACCGCGACGCATCAGATAGCCGGGCATCTCGCCGGTGCCGCCGGCCACCACCAGCGTGCCGGCGATCATGCGGCTGCCGGCATTGTCGCCCGAGCCTTTCAGCACCGCGATCAGGCCGCGCCGCATCCGGTCGGCGGCAAAAGCGCCGGCTTTGCCCCTGACGATCAGCACGCCGCCATTCATGCCGGCCAGTTCTCCGGCGAGCGGCGCGCCAAGGTGATCACCGGCGTTGCCGGTTATTTCAAGCCTGCCGCCGCGCATGCCGGAGCCGGCGTGCGGGCCTGCATTGCCTTCGATCGTGAGCGTGCCGCCACGCATGGCGCGTCCGGCCTGGGCGCCGGCATTGCCGACGACGCGAACCGAACCGCCCCGCATGGCTTCCGCCACGCGGTCGAGGCGTGCGCTGCCACCTTCGAACACGATGTCCCGCGGATCGTTGCCGGCGACGCGAAAGATATCGCCGACCTTCGATCCATGCTTCGACGTGCCGATCTGGATTTTTTCGATATCGCGCCTTTCGATCCCGGCAAGCCGCTCCGGCGTCAGCGGCGACAGGTCAAGGCGCTCCGGCGGCTCGGCGACAAGGGTGAAGGTCAGCGCTTTCACGGCAGCATGTCCTTCAGCGAATAGATGAACTTGCCGAGCTTGCCGCCGTAATTGCCGGCGCTTATGCGAACCGCGCCTCGCTTCGGCCCAAGCTCGATGACGGCCTTGATGCCGGCCTTCATCGCGGCGGCAACGGCATCGTTGGTCTCGCCGTCGATGACGATTTCCAGGACGGCGTTGATGTCGACACCGAGCTCACTCCTGACGACACCGCGCAGTGTCGGCGCGTAGGCTTCGTTGGCCGAGGCGATCATGCCCTTGTATTTACCGCCGATCTTGGAACCCGAACGGGCGATGCCGCCCGGAAACGGCACGATCGCCCCCGGCACCAGGCCGATCGCGGCAACCGCGGCCTCGGCGGCAACCAAGGCTTTGGCGCTGCTTTCAGCCATGACGAAGAAATTGCCGCCGCCGACGGCGCCCTTCGTCAGCCCGGTCGTCGCTTCGCACAGGAATTCGCCGTCCATGACGGGAACGCGCCAAAAATGCCTGCCGCCGATTTTCTTGGAGATCTGCCAGCCGTCGCCAAAATAACGCAGCGCCGAACCGAGCTTCAACGCGGCACTGCCCTCCAATCCGGCGAAGCAGGCGGAACCCGGCGAGGTCAAGACACACTGGCCGACGCGATTGAGCAGTTGCTTCTGCAATTCGTCTGTTCCCATCGCAAAGATCATCACCCGGCAGCCGGGCCGGCCATCCGGCGTCGCCGATGGCGGCAGTTCGACATCGATTGCCGCTTCGCAGCCGCAGCCGATCACCGAGGTGGCAAAGCCGGTCATCGTGATCGCCGCCTGGCGCGCCCATTTCCGGTTCGGCGCGGTGATGATGATGGCGGTCGCGCGCATGCCGAAGGCCTCGGCAAAGGTATCGTCGATCACTATGCCATTTACGCTCACGTTCGGCATGCAACCTCGCCGAATGGCTGTTCGCGCGCGATCGCCGAATCCGGGAAATTGAACCAGTCCAGCGACAGGCCGTAGCGCTGCTGGTGATAATCCACCAGGCGCCGCAGCATCGCCTTGTCCGGCGACGGATTGAGCCTGAGCGCCTTGCCCCAGCGGTAATGGGTGATCTCTCCGTCCTGAACGACGAGATCGCCGTCCTTGAAGACATACGCCGCCTGCCCCAGCATTTTCGCGATATTGTCCTCCCGGCGGTAGACAGCGATATCGGCGATAGCGCCGGCGCCGAGATGGCCTCGATCCGTCAGCCCGAGCAGCTTGGCCGGAGCCGCACGCGTCATGACGGCGATTTCCTCGAACGTGTATTCGCGGTCGACTGCGGCCAGGGTGGAGAGCGCCATGGCGGATTTTGGAAGTCCGGCCATCATTTCGGTGCGCGCTTCCCGGCTCATCAGCAACTCGAACAGGGCCGGATAGGCGGTAAAGGGCGCGCCGTTGGGATGATCGGTGGTGAAGAAGACACGCCACGGATCGTCGATCAGGAGAAAAAGCTCGAGCCCGATCGCCCACTGCATCGTGCCATAAAAATCCTTGCCGTAGCGGTAGGGCACGATGCCGCCGCCGTTGCCGTCACCGTCATGAATGACGGATTTCTTCGGCTGCGCACTGCCACGCGCCGAAAACTGGCGCATGACGTCGGAGGAGACGGTAACCGTCTGGCCGAACATCACCTGGCCGATATCGATGGTGACTTCCGGCGTCGCATTGACCAGTTCGGCAAGACGCGCCGCGGCCGAGGAAAACCTGCGCTTGCCTTCCGTGCCGTAGCCGTAGAACTGGAGATGGGCGAGGTGCAGCGGCAATCCCTCCGCCGCCGCGATCGTCGCGGCCGCCGTGTCCGCCGATCCGGGGCTGCCCAGATTGTTGCAATGGACATGCAGCGGATGCGGGACGCCAAGGCTGGCGACGGCGGCCTGCAGCGTCTTGACGATCTTGCGCGAGCTGACGCCATAGGAAGGCACCACATCGTCCAGCGAGAAGGTACGGACGTTTTCCTTGAAGGCGGCCGCCGCACCGGCGTTGATCACCTTGACCCCAAGCGCCCGCGTCGAGGCGACCGTCCAGGCGACATAGTCCTCGATCATTTGCGAAGAGGCGTCGTCGCGGATCATCGACAGCAGGAAATCGTCGTTGCCGAGAATGGCGAGCGTCGCCTTGTCGATGATCGGGATGTCGGCCAGTTCGAGATGGGTGTGAAGTGCGGCTCCCGGCGACATCGCCGGCTCGACCACCGTGGTGAAACCCATCTTGGCGTAGAGGCAGCCGGTCTGGAAGGTCGACCAGCCGGCATTGGAGAGCGGCGTCGTCGCCGGTCGCGCCTGGTGCGCCGCATGCTGCTCGGGCAACAGCAGCCGCGCCGTATTCACGTTGCCGCCGCCGATGTGGGAATGGATGTCGATGGCGCCCGCCATCACGATGCAGCCGGCAGCGTCGAAGGTCCGGTCGGCAGCGCCCGCCGCCGGCGCCGCAACGATCTTGTCGTCGCTGATCCAGAGGTCGCCCTTGCCGAGGCGGCCGTTGACCGGATCGATGATGTCGCCTCCGGCGATTTTCGTCAGCATGGCAACGCCGCCTCGGCGGAGACATGACTGGCAACCAGCCGGATAACGGTCGCAGCAGAGGGCAGTTCGGACGCCGCTCGCGCCTCGACCGACCTCAGTGAACCGGTGCGGCTGGAATAGACCACCGCCTGGTGATCGACGCCGGCGTCGCCGATGGCGATGGTGACCGCAGCACCCGCGACCGGCTGCTGCGTTTTCGCCAGCGCAATCAGCGCCATGCGGTTCCTTTTCTTCTGCGGCTGGACAGTCGAGGAAGAGATCCGCAGGTGCAGGTCGGCTTCGCCGGCAGCGATCATGCGCGCGACATCGTAACGCCAGGGATCGAATTCCGGGAAGCCGCGCGCAAAGCCGGTGCGCAGCGGAAAACCGGTCATCCAGGTCGAGGCGAGCGCGCTTCCCCATCCGTTCTCGCTCGCCGGCAGATGCAGGCCGGAGGCGCGCGATTTGCGGTTGAGATCGCTGATCAGCCCTTGCAGCATCTCCAGCGCCAGCCCTTCGGTTGCGTCGCCTGAAAACAGGAAGACGGGAAAATGCGCAGCCGCCAGGGCTTTGGCGAAATCGTCGAAATTCGACACCGGCTGCGATGTCTGGCGCCCCCTCCACTGCGCTCTCAGTGCCGCCAGCGTCGCGCCGAGGCCTGCCTCGCCGCAGGACAGCAGCGTCGCCGTCCGCCCATTGCTCAATCGCGGCGCAGACGTTTCGTTCGATCCGACCAGAAAGATTTCGCGCTGATTTTTGGCCGAGAGATCGGGAACCGTCTCGGCAAGCTCGCCGACAAATTCATGGTGGATCTGCAGGAGTTCGCCGACGATCACCACGACATCGGCGCGCCGGCGCGTCTCGCCGGGCGCAACGGTCATCGCGCCTTTGTCGGTAAAAAGCGCGACCTCCCGGGAAACTGCCGCGCCATTGGCATGATCATATGCCGCGCCAACCCGCTCAGCCAGCGCGATCGCCGCCCTGGTGCCGTGTATATCCGTATCCAGGCTGAAAACCGGGCACCGGCTTGACCACAACAGCGCGGCGGCATGTGCGGCCGCGCGCTCGACCAGCGTTTCCCGGTTGCCGATCCAAGCAACCGCCATTCACTACGCTACTTTCTGGTGCCGGCCCGATCCTAGACGAAACTGGATTGGCCGTGAACCCCGCCCGTCAGCAGATTAGCGAATGTTTTCTTACGCCATCAACAAATTCCGACCGCGCTTAATCATATTTGATGTAAGCGAAGCGCTGATCGGTCGGTGGAGTGCCTTCCAGCGCGCCGCCTTCCCTGGCCGGCTGCCACTGGACGACCTCCTCGATCTTTTTGGCCAGTTCGAAGTCTTTGTCGGTAATGCCCTTGGCCGCATGGTTCATCAGGCGCACCTCGACCCAGGCATAGGACGCCGTGATGTCGGGATGGTGCCATGCCGCCTCGGCGAGATGGCCGACCGTGTTGATGACCATCAGTGTCGATTTCCAGCTGTGGGTCTTGTATTTGCGCCGGATCCAGCCGTTCTCGTAATGCCATTTCGGCAGTTCCTTCTCGAGCCGGTCGGCAATTTCGGCTTCCGAATAGACTTTTTCTCTCGGCGTCTCGTTCATCTCGACCTCCGCGAATTGCCCGGTCCGTTCTCGCGCCGGGGCCAAAAAGAAGATAAAACGAATGCACTCTCTGCGGCTTGCCCCTTCGACGAAAACAGCTATCATGGCGACGGGCACCTAAACTTCCATGATGCGTCTATGATGCACCCATCGGGGGGTAGATGTCGAATTCTGTTACCATACAAGTGCCCGCCCGCCTGCATCTCGGCTTCCTCGATCTCAACGGCGATACCGGGCGTCGCTTTGGCAGCGTCGGGCTGCCGCTGAGCGAACCCGAAACCATCGTCACCCTGTCACGGTCCAGCGAGACCATCGTCGAAGGCGCCGAGAGCCGGCGCGCCGGCGAACATCTGTCGATGCTCTGCAGCCATCTCGGCATTCGCGGTCAGCACCGTCTGGTGGTCGAACAGTCGATCCCGAGCCATGCCGGCCTGGGCTCCGGCACGCAGATCGCCCTTGCCGTCGCCGCGGCGCTGCGCACGCTCCACAAACTGCCTCTGGATATCGGCAGCGATGCGACCCTGCTCGATCGCGGCGGACGATCCGGCATCGGCATCGCCAGCTTCGAAAGCGGTGGCGTCATTGCCGACGCCGGCAAGGACGACAGCGGCAGGCCGCCGCCGGTCGTGGCGCGACTGCCGTTTCCGGAAGAGTGGCGCGTCATCCTGATCCTCGACCATGGCGGGCATGGACTGCATGGCGATGCCGAGATCGCGGCATTTCGTTCGCTGCCGCCGTTCCCGGCATCGGGCAGCGGCGAGATCTGCCGGCGGGTGCTGATGGGCATCATGCCGGCTCTGGTCGAGCACGACCTGCAAGCCTTCGGCGCCGCCGTCACCGCGATCCAAATGCTGATCGGTACCCATTTCGCCCCGGCGCAAGGCGGCGTGTTCACCTCCAGGCGGGTCGAGAACGTGGCCCACGCTCTCAACGAAGCAGGCGCTGTCGGCATCGGCCAGAGCTCGTGGGGGCCGACAGGGTTTGCCTTTGCCCCATCGCAAGACGCTGCAGTCAGCTTCGTCAACGCGGTTCGGCAGGCAGTTGAAGACGGCATCGAGATCAGGATCGTCAAGGGCAGGAATTCCGGCGCGAAGGTCAGTTCGACCAAACTTGATCTCGTCGGCAGCTGACAGCTCGGCAAACGCGATCAGGTTCAAGCCGAACGGTGAGAAATGGCAGAAAGGCGAAAAAATGGCCCGCAAACATATCCTGCACATGCTGACGCCGTTGAAGCATATGAGCCCTTTCGACGTGAACATGGCGCTCGATGCAGGTTTCGACGCCGTCGTCCCCTATGTCGATGTAAGCCTGGGAGAGGTGACAGGCCTCGTGCAGGACGCGATCTTTTCGCGCCCGCCCGATGCGGGCGTCGATACCGGCATTTTTATCGCCGGCAAGGATGCCTCGCTGGCGCTCGACATGTTCGACGCAGCGCGAAAAGCGATGGTGCCGCCTTTCCAGGTTTCGGTATTCGCCGATCCGGCCGGCTCGTTCACCACGGCGGCGGCGATGGTGGCCAAGGTCGAAAAAGCGCTGGAGAAGAAATTCGAGCGCGGGCTGAGGGACACGAGGATCGCTGTTTTCGGCGCCACCGGCGTCGTCGGCTTCTGCACTGCCGTGATCGCCGCCAGGGAAGGCGCCCGGGTCACGCTGGTCGGTCATGACGGCATCGAAAGGGTCGAGCAGATCGCGGCCGAGATCAAAAGCCGGTTCAACACCGCCGTCGATGCGGCCGACGGATCGAGCGACGCCCGCAAGACGAAGCTGGTCGAGGCGAGCGAGGTGATCCTGGCGTGCGCCAAGGCCGGCGTCCAGGTGGTCTCGAAAGCCCAGTTGAAAGGCGACGGCCTGCTCATCGCCGCCGACGTCAATGCGGTTCCGCCGGCCGGCATTGAAGGCGTGGCCGTCAATGCCAATGGCGATCCGCTCGAAGCGGCAAAAGCTGTCGGCATTGGTCCGCTCGCCATCGGCAACGTGAAATACAAGGTCGAATTCGGCCTCTTCAAAAGAATGATCGAATCCGAAAAAACCATCACGCTCGATTTCCAGGAAGCATTTTCCCTTGCACGCGAGACTGCCAAATAACGCCGGAACTCTGCTGATCGCGGCGATTTCAGGCCGGGCGCTGGCTGCCGCTGCGCGCCGCGCCGGCTATCGTCCGCTGGTCGCCGATTTCTTTTCCGATACCGACACGGTCGTGCTTGCCGAGCGCGCGACGATGCTGCCGGGCGACCTCCAAGGCGGCATCGACGGCCTGCGCATCATCGAGACGCTTCGGCAACTGGCCGGAGACGACCAGCCCGTCGCCATCATCCTGGGTTCGGGCTTCGAGCGGATGACGGAGACCGTCGACGAGATCGCGCGCCATTTTCCGCTCGCCGGCAACAGCGGCGCCGCGATCCGCAGGATCAAGGACCCGCAATTGCTGGCCGCCGATTGCGCCGAACTCGGCATCCCGCATCCGCAATTCCGATGGGACCCGCCGCCCGATCCGGAGAACTGGGTGGTCAAGACCGCAGGCGGCGCCGGTGGCGCGCATATCAGACGGGCCGCTGGAGAAACCCCGATATTACAGTGTCAGGCTCCTAGCGGCCGCTATTTCCAGCGTTTCGTTGCCGGCCGCAGCATCTCGGCCCTGTTCGTCGGCGACGGCCAAAGCGCTGATATCGTCGGCTTCAGCCAACAATGGGCGTCGCCTGCCCCGGCAGCGCCCTATCGCTATGGCGGCGCCGTGCGGTTGAGACGCTTCGATCGCAGACAGGCGGCGATGATCCGCGGCTGGCTTTCAGGTCTGGCGCGCCGCGCCGGCCTGGTTGGGTTGTGCAGCGCCGATCTCATTCGCGGACCAGATGGCTACAAGCTCATCGAGATCAATCCGCGGCCCGGCGCCACGATCGACATCTTCGACGATGCCGACGCGCCATTGATCGAAGCGCATCTGCGCGCCGCGGCAGGCAAGGCTTACCGTCTGCCGCGCTTCGTCGATTCGATGGCGTCGATGGTGACCTACGCGGCGGCGCCGATCGCCCGGTTTCCATCGATTGCCTGGCCTGAATGGACTGCCGACCATCAGTCGCCCGGCACCCATCTGATTGCCGGCGATCCGGTCTGCACCATCTTCGCGCGCGGTCCGAGCGCCGATCTGACCAGGCGGCTGATCAAGGGACAAGCCAGCCGATTGCAACACCAATGGGAAGGAGACCGGACATGAAAGACGGTTCGGCATTCCTCAACGACAATGCGCAGCGCATCATCGACGGCATGATCGGCGACGCCGAACGCCTGCGTATTGGCGTTTCCAGGGGGTCATTGGGCGAGTGTCTGATCGATGCCGGCGCCAGGGCCGCCGGCGGTGTCGAGGCCGGGCTGCGCATGACGGAAGCCGCGATGGGCGGCCTCGGCAGCATTTCGGTGTGCATGGACCGTGGGTCTTCAAAATGGCCGTTCACCATCGAAGTGCGGTCGTCGCAGCCGGTCCTTGCCTGCCTGGGCAGCCAGTATGCGGGCTGGAACCTGTCGAGCCAGGGCTATTTCGCCATGGGATCGGGACCGGCGCGGGCGCTCGCCCGCGTCGAACCGCTGTTCGAAACACTCTCCTATCGCGATACCGCGTCGTCCGCCGTGCTGATCCTGGAGACCGCCGAACCGCCGCCCCAAGCGATCGTCGAGAAGGTCGGCAGGGCAACCGGATTGCCAACCGAAAAGCTCACCTTCCTCTATGCGCCGACGCAAAGCCTGGCGGGCGGCGTGCAGATCGTTGCGCGCGCGCTCGAGGTTGCCCTGCACAAGACCAACGATCTCAAATTTCCGCTGGAGAACGTTGTCGACGGCATCGGCACGGCGCCTATCCCCGCCCCCCATCCGGATTTCCTGACCGCCATGGGCAGAACCAACGACGCCATCATCTATGGCGGCAGCGTCCAGCTGTTCGTAAAAGGCTCGGCGAAAGACGCCAGCGAGCTCGCGGAGCGATTGCCGAGCCGCGCCTCTCGCGACCACGGCCACCCCTTCGCCGAAGTCTTCAAGCGGTTCAAGGGAGATTTCTATGCCATCGATCCGCTGCTGTTCAGCCCGGCCGAAGTGATCGTCACGGCGATCGAGACCGGCGATACGTTTCGCGCCGGCGAGCGTGATCTGCAGATGCTCGAACGGAGCCTCGGCTAGACCATGGCGCTGCAATGGATTGGTCTGTCATCCGCCTGCCGGGCCGCTTGTTCCGGCTTTCCGTATACCGGTATCCAAGGCGTGACATGATCCCTCGCATCCTGATCGTCAGCGACGTCTCGGACGCCCGCTCCAAGGGCCTGGCGGCAAGGCTGGAGTGGCGCGGCGCCGTGGTCACAACCGTGCCGCTGGCGGCGATCGCGTTCGACACCGGCAGCCCGAGCGGACTGTCGATCCCCGGCTTCGACGGCGCGCTGCCCGACGCCGTGCTGGTCCGTTCGATCGCCGCCGGATCGTTCGAAGCGGTCACCCGGCGTCTCGGCGTGCTGCACGCCTTCGGCAAGCTTTCCATTCCGGTGTGGAATTCCGCGCAGGCGATAGAACGCTGCGTCGACAAGTCGATGACGACCTTCCTGCTGAAGAATGCCGGACTGCCGACGCCGCCGACATTCGCGGTCGAGGGTCTTGCCATGGCCGAAGCGGTCGCCAGACGCGAACTGCCGTTCACGCCGCTGGTGCTAAAGCCGCTTTTCGGCGCCCAGGGCCGCGGCATCCGGCTGATCGAAACACTGTCCGATCTGCCCGCCGAGGACGAGGTGAACGCGGTCTACTATCTCCAGCATTACGTGCCGCGTCCCGGCCCTCCTTTCCGCGATTTTCGCGTGTTCGTCTGCGCCGGCGAAGTTTTGGCGATGATGAGCCGCCGTGGCGACGACTGGATCACCAACGTCAATCGCGGGGCGGTGCCCGAACTGGTTTCGGGGCAGCTTTCGCTGCACGGCGAAACCGAACTGGCGGCGCTGGCAAGAGCCGCCGCCGCCGCTATGTCAGCTGATTTCGCCGGCGTCGATATCGTGCCGGGGGCCGACGGCAAGCTGTTGGTGCTGGAGGTCAACAGCATGCCCGCCTGGTCCGGGCTACAATCGGTCGTCGCGGTCAACATCGCCGATGCCATTGCCGACGCCCTGCTGAAATTCCTGGCTGATCGCCCAGCTGATCGCCCAGAGGCGGCGGCAGCGCGACCCTACCGCCTTACCGCGCCGGCGAATTCGTGACCGACGGCATGGCGCTTTCGCGAGAACGCCTCCGGGCTGCCTACAAGGACGCCTGCCGGATGGAGATCGAGGCGCTGAAACCGGGCAACGTCCATCTGTTCGCCGACGGGCACGGCATGTCCGCCGCCCAGTTCATGACCAGCGCCGAGGTCTCGTCCGGACCGCTGACCGATCCGCGCCTGCCGGTCGGACAGCGCATGCTGGAAGCGGTCCGCGCGACACGTCTGGCGGTCGCGACCAATACCAATCTCGGTATCATCCTTCTCGCAGGGCCACTGCTATGCGCCGCTGAAATGGCGGGCGCCCAACTGCACGACAATCGACTGCACGACAATCGACTGCCTGACAATCGACTGCGCGACAATCTCGACGCGGTGCTGCGCGCGATGAGCATCGACGATACCAGGGCGGTGTTCGAGGCGATCGTCGCCGCCGCGCCGGGCGGCCTCGGAGAGGCCGCGAACGATGTGCGGCAGGAGCCGAAGGTTCATCTGCTCGAAGCCATGCGGGAGGCGGCCGACCGCGACATGATCGCCCGCCAGTATGTTACCGGTTTCGGCGACGTGTTCGGCGTCGGGCTTGCGGCTCTGCAAGCCGCCTTGGCACGTGGCGAAGGCGGCATGTGGCCGACGGTATTCGCCTATATGGCGTTTCTCGCCGGCTTCCCTGACAGTCATGTGGTGCGCAACCATGGCGCTGAAGTCGCAAATCAGGCGCGGCAACAAGCCCTTGCCGTTGAGGCGGCGCTGCATGGCAGCGACGACGAGACGTCACGCATTCGTCTGCTTATGGAGCTCGACCGCCGGCTGAAAGCGAACAACGTCAATCCCGGCACCTCGGCCGACCTGACCGTGGCTACTCTTTTAGTCCACACTCTCGGCGTTCAGCTTGCATAATCGCAACGTTGGTGGTTGACTTTCAGGAGCGGAAGCTGGGCTTCCGCGGCTATCCAGCCAACCGGTCCGGATCTCCGGGCGCTGCCAACAAGGATAGCTGTCCATCGAGCGCTCGCTCGGTTTGCGGCGTCTTTGGACACCATAACTGTGTCTTGGAGGAAAATTGGCATGGCAAAGATCTCGAAAGTAATGGTCGGTGAATCGCTGGTAGGAGACGGCAACGAAGTGGCGCATGTCGACCTGCTCATCGGCCCGCGGGGGAGCGCGGTCGAAACGGCATTTTGCAACGCGCTTACCAACAACAAGGACGGCTTTACCTCCCTTTTGGCGGTGATCGCGCCCAATCTTCAGTGCAAGCCCAACACCGTGATGTTCAACAAGGTCACGATCAAGGGCGCCAAGCAGGCCGTGCAGATGTTCGGCCCGGCCCAGCATGCGGTTGCAAAGGCCGTGCAGGACAGCGTCGCCGAGGGGATCATCCCTGCCAACGAGGCGGACGATCTGTTCATCTGCGTCGGCGTTTTCATCCATTGGGACGCGGCGGACGACGCCAAGATCCAGAAGTACAATTACGAAGCGACGAAGGAAGCCATCCAGCGCGCGGTCGCGGGAACGCCGACGGCCGCCGAAGCCACGGATAAGCGGGACCAGGTGAAACATCCGTTCGCGGCTTAGACAAGAGACAGCCCCGCACAGGCAAAACCCTCCGCCGAGCCGGATGGTCTGTTGCGCCGCCTGAAAAAACTTCTGGGCCTTTAGAGCACCGGATGAAGAGCCTGCCTTCGGGCCTGACCCGAGGGTGGGACTTGTTTTGGGAATCCGATGCTCCAGCAAAGAAATAGAACGGCGAGACGATCGACTTGAGAGTCCGCCGCTCTACGAGGCCTGTTTCCGCGGCCGAAGTTCGAGGCTACACGACTGTCAGGTGCCCAGCGTTTGTCAGGTGCCCAGCGTTTGTCAGGTGCCAAGCGTTGCGAGGTGCCCCGGCGTGAGCGTGCCGTCATGCAGCGACGTCGCAACCAGCGCCGCGGCGATACCGAGTGACGAAAGGGCGCGAATGTCAGCCTCGTTGCGCACCCCGCCGGCCGCGACGACGGAGCGGCTTCCAGCCATCGCCTTGATCGCCTCGAGCCGCGTGAAATCGGGACCGGAGGCGGAACCGACCTTGGCCAATGTCATGACGATCACCTTTTGCGGCCAAAGCGCCGGCTCGTCGAGAAATGATGCCGGACCGCGAAACCCATCGTCGAAGAAATCCAGCGACAGGATAAGCTCCGGATGATCGCAAAAACGCCGCAACAGCGCGTCGTCCTGCTGCGATTCGGATCCCAGGACCGGGTAAAGCCAGGGTTCGGCAAGTGCTGCCGAAAGTGTTTTCTCGTCTCCGATGCCGGCATCGACCCAAAGCTCCGGCGGCTCCGCCATCGCCTTCAGCCGGGCAAGCGCGCCACTGTTTGGCGTTCCGCCTTCGATGGCATCGAGATCGGCGATATAGAAGGTCGCAAAAGGGTAAAGCCGGCGCAGGCCCTCAGCGACCGCAACGACATCGGACGTTTGGCTGAGCGGCGTGACGATCGGCCTGTAGCGATCGCGTTTTCCTTGCTGGGCGCGCACCACTTCGCCGCCTTTCAGGTCGAGAACCGGAATGATACGCAACGCTCTTTTTCTCGCTGACCAACTGCCCGTGACCAACCGTGATGAAAGCTTGAAGTGTGGAAAAAAGAAAGAGCATCGTTGCCGGCTTCGATATTGGCGGCGCGCATCTGAAGGTGACGCGTGCGCAAGACGGCCGCATCGTCGAGGCGGTAACGATCGCCACGCCGCTTTGGCTAGGGCTCCATACCCTGACCTCGGCATTCGAGGAAACAGCTCCGATTTATGCGGGCGCCGATCTCAACGCATTCACCATGACCGGCGAACTTGCGGACGTCTTTCCGTCCCGCGACGCCGGCGTCGCGGCCCTGCTGGATGAGATTTCAGCGCGAGTCCCAGGCGAAAACCTGATTTATGCCGGGCCGTCCGGCTTTGTCGGGGTCGAGCAGGCAGCGCGGCTGAGCGCCGATGTCGCCTCCGCCAACTGGCATGCGACAGCGTCGTTGGTGGCAAAGCTTGCCGGCGATGCCCTGTTCGTCGACATGGGCTCGACCACCACCGACATTATCGCCATTAGAAATGGCGCCGTCGCCAATGACGGCTACACCGATGCCGGACGGCTTCTGAGCGGCGAACTGGTCTATACCGGCTTCACCAGGACGTTCCTGTTCGGCGTCGCCTCGTCGGCCCCCGTCCGCGGCAGGCTGACGCCGCTGATGAACGAGTATTTCGCCTCGATCGCCGACGCGCACCGGATCCTCGGGGTGCTCGACGAAAAGGACGACAGGCACGCTTCCGCCGACGGCAAGGAAAAGACGATCGATGGCTCGATCGCGCGGCTGGCGCGCATGATCGGGCGCGACGCCACCGAACTGACCCTGCCGGAATGGCGTGAAATCGCGCGCTGGTTCAGCGAACAGCAGTTGCGCAGGATCCACGACGCAGCGTCCCTGGTTGCCGGGTCCCTGGTTGCCGGGTCCCTTGCCCGGGATGCGCCGATCGTCGGCGCCGGGACCGGCCGCTGGCAGATCAGGCGATTGGCCGAACGCATGGAACGCCGCTTCGTCGATTTCGCCGAGATCATCCCCGCAGATGACGCCGTTCGCGGCGAAGCCAGCAGCGTCGCGCCCGCGTCAGCGGTGGCGCTGCTGGCGGGGTCTCGATTGTAGGCGCTATATGATGGCCATCCGATCAATCGGATCGATGAGATACTCCCCCGGCTTGAAAGATCTCAACCCGTACCAGCGCGTCCAAAACCGGACCGCGCGCAAGGTCGCAACAGGGTGGAATGTTGCCATTCGTCTCGTCGATGGGAACGAGCAATTAGCGCCAGGAGCAGTCGTTCGATGTTCTGCCGTTGAACGGCTTCATTCGCTAGTTTAGCGGAAATTGGGCGACAGCATGGTTGCTCAACATACAGGTTCGAAACTCTCGCGGTCCGTGAATCCCGCTGATTGCACGCTACGGCGCGATAGTCTGCAAGATAACAATCCTTACCGCCGAGAGCCGCATTGCTCTCGACAAGAGCACTCCTGCCGCAGACCGCCTAGCTGGCAGACACTCGTTCCTGAGGTGTGGCGTGAACGACTGGACCGGGTCAGATCACGACCTCGATTCCAGCGGGTTGAATGTCTGCAATCTTCGTTCTGGTCGATGCCGCTCGCTCAGGACGTCCGCTGGAGAAATTTGACCAGCTTGGCAGCTGCCAGCCCGCCGACAGTTGACGCCGATGTGGTCGAGCCGCCTTTCATGCGATGCCGCCGAGACAGACATATTTGATTTCGGTGAACTCCTCGATGCCGTAGCGCGACCCCTCCCGACCCAAACCCGAAGATTTGACGCCGCCGAATGGGGCTTCGGCTGTGGAGATAAGACCGGTGTTGACGCCGACCATCCCGTATTCCAGCGCCTCCGCGACGCGGAACACGCGCGACAAGTCCTTGGCGTAGAAGTACGAGGCAAGGCCGAATTCGGTATCATTGGCCTGCGCGATAACATCCGTCTCGTCCTTGAAGCGGAAAAACGGTGCGAGCGGACCGAAGGTCTCCTCCTTGGCCACGGACATGTTAGAGGTGACATCTGCCAGGACGGTTGCCTCGTAGAACGTGCCGCCCAGCGCATGGCGGCGGCCGCCCTGGACAATTCGGGCGCCTTTCGCAATGGCGTCCGAGACATGCTCTTCGACCTTGGAAAGTGCCGGAGCGTCGATGAGGGGCCCAAGCACGACGCCTTCATCAAACCCATTTCCGGTCTTCAGCTTGCCGACGGCCGCGGCTAGCTTTCGCGCGAAGGCATCGTAGACGCCATCTTGAACATAGAGGCGATTGGCGCAGACGCACGTCTGGCCGTTGTTGCGGAATTTCGCGATCAGCGCTCCTTCGACTGCGGCGTCGAGATCGGCGTCGTCGAACACGATGAATGGTGCGTTGCCGCCGAGTTCCAGGCCGAGTTTCTTGATGGTCGAAGCGCTCTGCCGGTAGAGCTCGGCGCCGATCTCCGTGGAACCGGTAAAGGTGAGTTTTCGCACCGTGGTGTTGTTGGTCATTTCCCCGCCAATTTCGCGGGCCGAGCCCGTGATGACGCTGAACAGTCCGGCGGGTAGACCGGCCCGTTCCGCGAGGACGCCAAGAGCAATCGCCGAGAACGGCGTTTGCGAAGCAGGTTTGAGCACCATTGCGCAACCGGCGGCGAGCGCGGGGCCGGCTTTACGCGTGATCATCGCGTTCGGAAAGTTCCAGGGTGTGATCGCCGCGACCACGCCGATCGGCTGCTTCATAACCAAGATGCGCTTGTCCCGCTGATGCCCTGGAACGATATCGCCGTAGACCCTGCGTGCTTCTTCCGCAAACCATTCGATGAAGCTGGCGCCATAGGCGATTTCCCCTTTCGCCTCAGCCAGCGGCTTGCCCTGCTCATAAGTCAGGATGCGCCCAAGATCATCCTGGTTCTCCATCATCAGTTCGAACCAACGACGCAGGATACCGGCTCGTTCCTTCGCGGTGTGCGCTGCCCATTCCTTCTGAGCCCTCTCGGCCGCCACAATGGCGGCTTTCGTCTCCGCGGCCCCGAGCTTGGGAACGACGCCAATAACCTCGCCTGAAGCAGGGTCGTTGACCTCAATTGCGTTTGTGGCATCGGCCTCGACCCATGACCCTCCGACCAGGGCTGCTTGCCTGAATAGCGTCTTGTCCTTGAGTTGCATGGATCGTGTCCTCCTGCTGCCAACGTCGTCTTATGCTGCCTGCCTTTCAGACGATCGGTTCGCCAGCGCCCGCCTGTTGAACGTCATTTGAGCCCCACGGTCTTTCAGGTTGATGGTCGCGCACGAACAGCCGAAAAGCGGCCAAATGCGCGGCTACCGCCCCAGCGGTGTTTTCGTCGCGAAGGGTCCCGTCGGCGGAGAATCTGGAGGCGGCGTGGCTGACGAACAGTTCAGGTTTGTTCAGCAAGCGCGCATCGAAGAAGACCATGATCTGACGGAGGTGGTACTGCATGCGCGCGCCGCCGAGCATCCCTGTTGAAGCCGATTGAAGGGCAACGGGCTTCCCAGCGAAAGGCTTGCCGGGATCTCGGGAAATCCAGTCGAGCGCATTTTTGAGCGTGCCCGGGACAGAATGGTTGTATTCGGGCGATACGACGATGACGCCATCCGCGGCTGCGATGGCGTCAACCCATCTCGTGACGATCTCGGGCGTTTCCGCGATATCGGCGCAGTAGTGCGGAAAGAGTTCCAAGTACTCCAGCAGCGTAAGCCGCATGTCGCCTGGAGCCAGCGCGGCGAGGTTCCGCGCCAGCATCATATTGAACGAGCCCTTGCGAAGGCTTGCGCAGATGACGGAGATATTCATGGCTCACCTGTTGCTTCGCAGACGCTTGCCCACGCGAAAAAATCCGCCGAATAGCCCGACGACCCGATACTCTGACGGTCTCTAGTGCGGCAGCGCCTTGTCGGGGTGCAGTCCGAGGTGACCCGGCGAGGGTTCGCCCTTTGCCTCACCGAGGTAGAGTCCTATCAGGGAACGGAAGCTTTCGACGGCCCCGCGATCGGCAAGGAACTTTCCGAAAGCGGTCGGATCGCCGTTCTTGTATTCCCAGATCGGCTTGTAGCCGTCCGGCGGCGCGATGTCAGTGCGCACCGACCACATGTACCAGACGTTCGTTTGCGTCTCCTTGTCGAGCAGCCAGCTCAGATAGAGCTTTGCGGCTTCGGGATGTTTTGCTCCTTTAAGGATGGCGGCCTGCTGCGGCCAGGCGACGAACGGGTCCTCCTTCGGCAGCACGAAGCGGGAGACGGTGCCCGGGAACGGCACAAGCCCGCCGTCGGTCGAGAAGGTGACGGTGGCCTGGCCGCCTTCCACCATGTCCGTCGGCGCCTGCGTACCGCGCACAAAGATCGGCTCCTGCTTGGCCAACTCAGCCACATAGTCCCAACCATATTTGTCGATGACCTGCTTGAACCAGAACAGCACCGCATCGTCATCGGTCGGATGGGTCAGCACGATCTTGCCCTTGAATTCGGGGCGCAGATAATCCTTGGCCTCGCGCGGCCAAGTCGCCTGATCTGGGAGCAGCTTTGAATTGACCAGATTGGAGAACGCGTCGACGAATACGCCGGTATAGGCGCCGTCGCCGTCTTTAAAGGCGCGATAGACGTTGTCCCAGCCGATCGGTTTGTAGGGCTGCAGGACACCCTCCTTCTTCCAGCGCGGAAAGTTCTGCAGCGTCTGGATCTGGACGATGTCGGGAACGAGTGTCTTGGTGGCGATCTGGTTGTCGATGCGGGCCTCGTGGAACTTCGAATAGTCCACGATCACGTCGAGCGTCACACCCGGAAATTTCTGTTCGAACGCCTTCTTGGTGCCATCCTGCTGGCCGGGTGTGTCACCGCCGGCATAGACGATGACACGTCCGCCTTCGGCAAGCGCCGCCTTGTAGAGATGCTCCATGCTGCGGTGCTCCTGGGAGATGGCGCTTCCGGCCAGTGCATTGCCGGAGCCCGCCAGCAGGCTGGCGCTCGCCGCCAGCCCAAGGGCCGTTCTTCGGGTCACGTTCATGCAATCTTTCCTTTTACAGGCTTGTTCAGGTGTGGTGCTTAGCCGACCGGTGCTGAACGAGGGTCAGCAGCAACAGCAGCCCCGCTGATATGGCAATCAGGATGCTGGCAACCGCCAGCACGGTCGGGTCGAGGTTTTCGCGGGTTCCGCTAAGCAGTTCCCGGGGCAGGGTCTTCTGGCCGGGACCGGTGATCATGAGGGCGATCACCACCTCGTCGAAGGAAGCGGCAAAAGCAAAAATTGTGCCGGAGACAATACCAGGCAGGATGAGCGGAACGGTGATCTTTCGGAAGGTTGTCATGGGCGACGCGCCGAGGCTCTCTGCGGCCCGCAATAAGCCTCTGTCCAGCTGGCTCACCGAAGCATTGACGGTGACGAGGACAAGCGGGACCGCAATCACCGCATGCGCCAACACCAGCCCGGTCAGGCTGTTTGCGAGGCCAAGCGGCGCGAAGAAGAAATAAACCCCAACCGCCGTGATGATGACCGGCACGATCATCGGCGAGATCAACAGCGCCATCAGCAACGATTTCCCCGGAAACTGGATGCGATCGAGACCGAGCGCTGCCAGCGTGCCGAGCGGCGTCGCGATAGCCACCGTCGACACCGCTACGATCAGCGAGTTGCCGACAGCGTGCAGCCAGCGCGGCGTCGAGGTGACGGCAGCGTACCATTTGAGCGACAGGCCCTGGAGCGGATAGGCCAGGATCGAGCCGCCATTGAAGGAAAGCGGCACAATGGCGAAGATCGGCAACAGCAGGAAGCCCAGCACCAGGGCTCCGGCGAGCCGGCCGCCCCACAGCCAGATACGCGTGCTGTCCAGCATCTCAGACCCCTACCCGCTGCACGCCGACAAGCCGCACATAGAGCGCGTAGAGGATGACGGTCGCGATGAGCAAAATGCTGGCGAGAGCGGCGGCGAGGCCCCAATTCAGCGCCTGCAGCGTGTTGTAGGCGATGTAGAACGGCAGCATCTGGTCGCCCTGCCCGCCGAGAAGCAACGGCGTGATGTAGTAACCCAGCGCCAGAATGAACACCAAAAGCCCGCCGGCCGAGATCCCAGGAACGATCTGCGGCAGGTAGATGCGGAAGAAGCTGTTGAGTGGCCCGGCCCCCAACGATCGCGCCGCCTGCATCTGAGAGCGCGGCAGCGCCTTCATCGAGGCATAGAGGGGCAGCACGGCGTAAGGCAAAAGGATGTGGGTGAGCGCAACCAGCACACCGATGCGGTTGTAGACGAGCTCGAGCGGCGTATCGATGATGTTGAGGCTGATCAGCACCTGGTTGAAGATGCCGTTCTTTTGCAGGATGACCAGCCAGGACGTCGAGCGCACCAGCACCGAGGTCCACAACGGCAACAGCAGCGCCATCATCAAGAGGTTGGCTGTGATCGGGCCGACGCTCGCCAATAGGTAAGCGGCAGGCAGCGCCAGAAGGATGCAGATCGCGGTTGCCGACAAGGCGATGACGAAGGTGCGCGCCAGCACATTGACGTAGAGCGTGCTGTCCTGGCCGCCCTGCAGCCCGAGCGCCGACGACAGGTAGACATCGGTGAGCGGGCCGCGCGCCCGAGCGAGAGCCTGCCAGATGTCCGGCTTGCCCCAGGCGTCATCGGCCGCGATTAGCGTGGATTTCCAGTCGGTGACGGCGGCAATGTCGCGCGGCAAGGCACGCGCGGTCGACTGGATTGTCGTGCGCCATGCGCTAGCCTCATAGCCCAACCGGCGCGCGGCGGTTCCGGCAATTTTTGCCTTGCGCGCCTCTACCAGATCGCGACCCGCAGCTTCGAACGCTGCCGGTCCCGGCAGCCCTGCCCCGTCCCAATCGGCCAACGCCGCGACGGTGCCGGGCATCACCTTGCCGAGCTCCCGGTCGTCGACGGACAGAAACAGCATGCCGCCGAGCGGGATGAAGAAGGTGGCGAGAAGGAACAGCGCCAGCGGAGCAACCAGCGCAATCCCCACGGCGTTGGCGCTGAGGGCCCGTCGCGGCCGGTGCTTCTCGGTGGTCATGGTCGTTGGCTCCCGCAAGGCCAGCGGCGGACGCATGCCCGCCGCCGTGCTTGTCGCTATTTCGCCGCCCAGGCGGTGAACCGCTCATTCAGGGCGTCGATGTTCTGCACCCAGAAATCGGCATCGACGGTGATCCCGGCGGCAATATGCTCCGGCGATGTCGGCAGCGTCGTTGCGACATCGGCCGGCAAGGCCGCCTGGGCCGCCACCGAGCCAACGCCGTAGCCTAACTTGGCCGGCCATTCCACCTGGCGGTCGGTACGACCCAGATATTCCAGCAGCTTGACGGCATTGTCCTTGTTGGGCGAGCCCTTGAGAATAACCCAGGAGTCGATGTTGAGGATGTTGCCGCTCCACATGATCTTGAAGTCGCGCTTGTTCTCGGCATTGGCGCCCCGGATGCGGCCATTATAGGAGGTGGTCATCGCCACCTCGCCGGACCCAAGCAGTTGCATCGGCTGGTTGCCCGAAGACCACCAGACGATGTCAGACTTGAGCTCGTCCAGCTTCTTGAAGGCCCTGTCGACACCTTCCGGGGTACCGAGGGTCTTGTAGACATCCGCCGCTGCGACTCCATCCGCCATCAGCGCGGCTTCCAGCGTGAATTTCGGCCCGTTGCGGAAGGCACGCTTGCCCGGGTATTTCTTCGTATCCCAGACGTCGGCCCAGGTTTTGGGACCGTCTTTGAAGACCGCGCCGTCATAAGCCAGCACGATGCTGAAGATGTTGGCGGGGACACCGCATTCCGTGACGCTCCCGGCAATGTAGCGTTCGGCGCCACCCACCGTAGGTGGATCGATCGTCTCGAACAGACCCTCCTCACAACCGAGAGCTTCCTCCTCGGCTTCGACCTCGACCACGTCCCAATTGTTGGCCTCGCCGGCACCAACCTTGGTGCGCAGAACGCCGATGCCGCCGTCCCAGCTGTCTTCAGCAAGGGGAATGCCGGTCTCCTTGCGGAACGGGTCGAAATACACCTCGCGTTGCGCGTCCTGGAAGATGCCGCCCGCCGACACGACAGTCAGATCGCGGGCGACCGCGACGCCCGGCAGGGCGAGGACGGATGCCAGAAGCGCGGAATGAAGGATTGCCGTTCTTGTTTTCATGGTTATTCCCCTTTCTTGGTTGATGGTTTCGTAATGCATCTCGGGCGTCATGCGCCGTCTGTGTCGGGGAGTGCCCGGCACAGCGCCTCCGGTATGACGACCCGGATTTCGTCGGCGATGCCGACACGGTCGGCCCCGGCTCCCGTCGGAATTTTCAACGTCAGGCGTCCTATGCCTCCGCACTCGACGGCTACGCGGCGTGTGTCGCCGAGGTAGGAGATCTCCACGACCCGGGCCGCGAATGCACTTTTGCCCTGTCCGACCGTCACATGTTCCGGCCGGATGCCGACCTTGACGCGGTCGCCGACCGCCGGACGTCCCGCGACCTTTGTGTTCAGGACGGTGCCAGCCTCCAGCCGGATCGCGGCAAGACCACCCGTGAGCGCCTCGACCCGGCCGTCGAGCAGATTGTTTTCGCCGATGAAGGAAGCGACGAAGGGCGTGCACGGCCGTTCGTATAGAAGTTCAGGGGCATCGACCTGCTCAAGCCGGCCCTTGTTGAACACAGCGACGCGATCCGACAGGTTGAGAGCCTCTGACTGATCGTGGGTGACGAACACCATGGTGATGCCGAGCTGCCGGTGCAGATGCTTCAATTCCGCCTGCATGTGCTCGCGAAGGTTCTTGTCCAGGGCGCCGAGCGGCTCGTCCAGCAGGATGAGGCGCGGCTTGAAGATGATCGCGCGGGCGAGCGCGACACGCTGCTGCTGTCCGCCCGACAATTGTGACGGCTTTCGCCCGCCCATGCCGTCGAGATGGACGAGGCTCAGCGCCTTCTCGACCCGCTCGCCGATTTCCGCCTTCGACACGCGGCGAACGGTGAGAGGAAACGCCAGGTTCTCGGCTACGGTGAGATGCGGAAACAGCGCATAGTTCTGGAAAACCACGCCGATGTCGCGCTTGTGCGCCGGCAAGCCTTCAATGCGTGTCCCGTCCATCTCAATCGTGCCTGTCGTAGGGCTGTCGAAGCCCGCCAGCAGCATCAACGAGGTTGTCTTGCCCGAGCCTGACGGCCCGAGCAGCGTCAAAAACTCGCCGCGCTGGATCTCCAGGTCGATGTCGCACAGAGCCCGGAACGCGCCGTAGTGCTTCGACACACCGCTGAAGCGCACTATTGGCCGCGTCTCCGACGGCTCTGTTCTTGTCGTATCGTGCTGCGTCATCTCCGGCGATTCTTTCCAAGGTTCATCACACGGAAGCGGCAAAAACCGCTCTTTTGTCGCTCGCATCGCCTCTCGTTATTGGACCAGCTGCCCAATAGGCATACCGGGACCCTACGCAGGGACCCCGGCTGCGCCGGGCGCGATGGTCGCGACGATGCTCATCGTTGCACCGACGGTGCTGTTTCCGGTCCGCCAACTGTGAGAATCGGCGCCAAAGACCTTGCCGATGGACCGCATCGAACGGAGGTCCTCGATCGTGACGGCCAGGCAAGGCAGGAATTTTTCCCGCCAGCAGATCAGGTAGACGTCATCGGCCAGTTCGAAATAGTCGGCCTCGTCGAACTCGCCGATGCCTGCGTCCGGGCCATGCCAGCAGTACCAGAAATAATATTTCGGGTTCACGTAGTAGTGGTCATAAATATGGGTATCACTGTAGACGTAGCGGAAGAACTTGCCAAAAAGCTTGTCGGTACGCGGGAAGTGCGGGACGGACGACCGCCCTATGCTGCCGAAACGATAGGTTAATGTCGGCACGCTCTGTGCGCCGGTTTGCTCGACACGGGTCAGGAGGTTCATGTCTTCGGCCCTCCGGTCGGCCACCGAACCTTCGATCAAGAGAACGGCATGCCGCGTCAGGTCCAGCCACAGGCTGATCGACTTCAGCTCATCGTTGGCGTCGATGAAGTCGACGAAGTACATCCCATCGCGAACGCGGAACGCCTGATATGGCTGCTGGCTGTGGCCACTGGCGCCTTCGACGCTCCAGGATAGAAGATCCGCGGCGATGAAGGCCAGGCTGAGTCTCTCCCCCTCACCGAAGACAACCGCAAGAGACTTGCCGACCAGATCGGCCGTTGGGTCCGGTCTGCCGCCAGAGTGATTTTGCAGGATGTCTCCGATCTGCGGCCAGTGGGCGGCGGCGGAAGAAGCGGCACTGTTGACCATCGATCCCTCGTTTTTCTTCGCGGCGCGAACCTTCGACGGCTTCCGCGGCTGTCGCGCCCGTTCAGAATTTCTTTGCGTTTCTGGCGCTCTCGGCCATGCGTTCTCGTTCGCGCTCGAACGCCTCGAAATCGAAGCTTTCCAGTTCGATTTCCTCAATCGGCGGATATGGCCGGGCGATCCCGTCCCAGCCGATCTGGTCGATGCTCCAATAGAATTCTAACAGGTTGCCGTCCGGATCGCGCCCATAGAAGCGCGGCTGGTTGCCGGGGCCGCCCTTGCGCGCGTTGACGATGACGATGCCACGCTCCTCGAAACGCCTGTAGAGCGCGAGCAGGTCGTCCGAGCTGTTCATCTCGAATGCAATGTGATGCAGACCGAAAGCATGTTCGGCAGGTGGCTCGACCGCGCTTCTGAGCGTGAAGATCGACAGGCAGTGATGGGTGGAGTCGTTGCGAACGAACGATCCCGACAGCACCGCAACACCGTGCCCGACCTCGTCCAGACCGTAGTTGAACTGCTCGGTCAGCCGCATTCCCAAAACCTCGGTGTAGAAGCTGACCGACCGCTCCATATCCCGGACGGCGATCCCCACATGTCCGAGCCGACCAACGCGCAGCGCCATTGTGCTTCCTCTCCTACACGAGTTTTTTCTGTGTCCGTTAATCGGACTAAATTTGTTCGTTATCCGAAAACTATACAGGCTTTGGCGCGACGTCAAGTCTGTTTGTGGTCAACGTCGCGCAGGGCTGAAGGATCGGAAGGCCCCGGGGGAAGGCCGGGAACGCGACAATTGCCTGGTGCCGCCGAAAGGGCTCCGGGCATTCTGACAATCCGCCTCAGCCTGTCTTGACCAACTCGTGCGTACTCGCTAAGATACCGAATATCGAACGATATCTGTCCTATATTCGGAATACTATTGAAGAGCTAGATGACCATAGGAAGCAACATGACCAAGCTCGTCACTTATACATCAGGCGATCGGCCGAGCCTCGGGGCGGTACAGGGCGACCTGATCATCGACCTAGCTCGAGCAAACAGCGCCTTTCCGCAGGACGTGCCGTCGGGCGACGGCTGGACCGCGGACAGCGTCAGCTTTCTCTCGGCGGGCGCGCCGGCGCTGCAGGCCCTGAAGAACGTCATCGAGAACGTGTCCCGGCTGGACGCGGCGGACGCGCGTCGGGATGTGCTTCTCGTTCAATCGGCCTCCGTTCGCCTTTTGCCGCCCATCCCAGCCCCTCCCAAGATCATTTGCGTCGGCCGCAACTACGGCAAGCATGCCGAGGAGGCTGGCCGGCCCATTTCAGAGATCCCGATCATCTTTGCGCGTTTCGCAAAGACGCTGGTCGCTCCTGGCGACAATGTGGTGGTGCCGCATGTGTCCCATCAGCTCGACTGGGAGGGCGAGCTCGCGGTCATCATCGGCAAACCTGGTCGCTACATATCGCGGCAGAACGCCCTCGATCACGTTGCGGGCTACTCGATCTTCAACGACGTGACCGTACGGGACTATCAATTCCGCATCACGCAATACACGGCGGGTAAGAACTTCTCCCACACCGGGCCGTTCGGTCCCTACCTCGTGCTGCGCGACGAGATCACCGACCCTCACGCACTCCAGATCACCACGACGCTGAATGGCGAAGTGGTGCAGTCCGGCAACACGAGGGAGATGCTGTTCGATATTCCGGCCATCATTGAGCACCTCTCGGAATTCATCGACCTCGAACCCGGCGACGTCATCCCGATGGGAACACCGGCCGGCGTCGGCTTCACCCGCAAGCCGCCGCGTTTCCTCAGGAACGGAGATGTCATCACCGTCGAGATCGAGGGTCTTGGCGCGCTCAGCAACCCAGTCGTCGATGAAAGGGAGCTGGCATGAGCAAGTCGGCACTGTTCGATAAGGGGCTGCAGATCCGCAAGGACGTCGTCGGCGAGGACTATGTGCAGCGCGCCTTCGACAAAGCGGGCGAATTCGGCCGCGATTTCCAGGAACTGGTCACTGAATATTGCTGGGGAGCGTCCTGGGGCCGCGATGCGCTCAGCCGGCGCGACCGCAGCCTGCTCAACATCGTCATTCTCGGCACGCTCGGGCGCAACGAGGAACTCGCGCTGCACTTGCGCGGCGCGTTGCGTAACGGCGTCACATCAGATGAGATCCGCGACGCCCTGATCCAACTGGCGATCTACGCCGGCGTGCCCGCGGGCGTGGAATCCTTCCGCATCGCCCAAGACGTCCTGGAAAACCCTGAATCCCAGCCCACCGCACATTCGAAAGGTCAAAAGCCATGAGCCAGATTGCCGAGAACTACAAACGAGTCGACACGGTCACGCCGGAAAAGCTGTTTCCAGGTCACGACGCGCTGCGGCCCGACGCGACGCTGTCCCTTGCCGGGACGACGCAGGTGCTGCATTTCGCCGACCGGCCGCCCTTGTCGTTAAGCTTTGAAGACAAGACCGTGCGCTGGACTTCCGAGCCTGCCGTCAACGTTGCCTATCCGGTCGGCGAGGCAAACTACGAAGCGATCGAAGTGCGGCAGGGATTGCTGGCGGCGACGATCAACCATCCCGAAAGCAATTCCAACGACATGTTGGTGTTCGACCTCGTCGGCAAACGAGCCGTGATCGTCCATACGGTGATGATGAGCGGAACCTCGACGGTTGCCGAACGCAGCGTTATCCTGGAGGCCGGCATCGGAGGAGAAATCGGTGAGCGCTTCGAGCCGACCAAGGAACTGGTTGGTAAGCGTATCCACTGGACCTACGGCCCGACCCACTTCTTCGAGCATATCTATATCGAGCCGGAACTCTATGTCTGGCACGGCATCATCGGGCCGGAAGCCGGAATGGGCGCGGTAGAGCCGACCTCGGTCCGCAAGATTGCCGAAAAGCTTTATCTGTTCACCTGGTCCGACCGGGGCACGCCGTTCAACGGCGCCTTGGTGATCGACCTCAACGAGGCTCCGAAATCGGCCGGCCGGCTGGTTGGCTGGGATCCCGACAAGCGCCTCATCAGCCAAGTCATCGTCGGCGCCACCGGCGTTCTGGTCAACGAGACGAACTATTGACGGGTCTGTTGCCGGGAGGGATCGCATGACCGGGCTGAGCGAAACGGCGATGCGGTTGCCGCGCGCCGAACTCTATATCGGCGGACAATGGCGGATGGCGGCGGATGGTGGCGTGCAGACCGTCATCAATCCCAGCAGCGGTCAGCCGCTTGGCAGGATGAGCATGGCGACGGCGAGCGATGTCTCCGCCGCCGTGAACGCAGCGCGTGCCCAGTTCGAGACCGGCGCATGGTCGCGCCTGTCAGGGGCCGATCGCGGCAAGCTGCTGTGGCGGCTTGCCGATCTCGTCGAGGCCAATCGCGAGAACCTTGCATATCTTGAAGCCCTCGACATAGGCCGCCCCTATTTCGAACCGTTTACGTTCGAGATCCCGCTTGCAGCCGAAACCTTCCGTCACTTCGCCGGCTGGGCCGACAAGATCGGCGGCAGCACCTTCGACCTGCCGGATTTCGGTGGCCGGCAGCGCCACTCTTACACGCTGCGCCAGCCGATCGGCGTCGTCGGCGCGATCACGCCGTGGAATGCGCCAACGATGATCGCGTCTTGGAAACTGGGGCCTGCGCTTGCAGCCGGCAACACCGTGGTCATCAAGCCGGCCGAGGATGCTTCCCTCAGCACCATCCGGCTGGTCGAACTGATCGAGGAGGCCGGCTTCCCGTCAGGCGTCGTCAATCTGGTGACCGGCAGCGGCGCCGTTGCCGGCGACGCGTTGGTGCGACACCCCGGCATCGACAAGATCTCCTTCACCGGCAGTCCAGGCATTGGCCGGCGGATTGCGGCGATCGCGTCGGAGGCGCTGAAGAAAGTCACGCTCGAACTTGGTGGCAAGTCGCCCCAGATCGTCTGCCGGGACGCCGATCTCGACCGCGTCATCCCAGGCGCATCCATCTCGCTTTTTGCCAATCAAGGCCAGACCTGCGCCTCGGGCAGCAGGGTGCTTGTCCACGAGTCGATCGCCGACGAGGTGGCGGATCGCCTAGTTGCCGCGGCTGAGAGCATCGTCGTCGGCGATCCCTTCGCGCCGGAAACACAAATGGGATCGCTGGTCAGCGAAAGGCAGCTCGATCGGGTGAACGGATATGTGCAGAAGGGCAAGGCCGAGGGCGCTCGCCTATTGACCGGCGGCAACCGCATCGACCGTCCCGGCTATTTCTACGCGCCCACTCTGTTTGCCGGCGGCAACGAACTCACCATCGCGCGTGAGGAGATCTTCGGACCCGTCGGCACCATCATCCGGTTCCGCGACGACGAGGAAGCATTGCTTCTCGCCAATGCAACCGACTACGGGCTGACGTCCGTGGTCTGGACGCGCGACCTCGCCACCGCCAACCGCTTTGCAAAGCATTTGCGGGCGGGCTCGGTCTGGGTCAATGCCTGGGGACCGCCGCACCCTGCCCTGCCCTGGCTCGGCATCAAGACCAGCGGTCTTGGACAGGAACTCGGCCGCTCCGGCATTCTCGCCAACACGGTCGAGAAAACGGTTTCGATCATTTCATAGCGTCGCGTTGCGTCGCCTGCCAGACCGCTGTCACCGCACCCATTCCGATGTTGAAGGCTTCCGGGGATCGGATTAGTCTCGATTATCGGACGATCAAAGTCCGATAATCCTAGTGTTCGTTGCTGACAGCCTTGGCTCGGCGCCGTGGGATGGCGATGGACGTCCCGAACTGTACAGCGTTGGAAGATTGGAGTTCACCTCTTGGCCGAAATATCGCTGACCGGCGACCAGATGCTCACCGTACTGGAAACCGTAGCAAAGAAAGGCCCGGTGAGCGCGGTGGACGTCGCGCGCGCCTGCGACATCAACAGGACCGTTGCTTACCGGCTTCTTGTCACGCTCGAGCAGCGGGCTTATATCCGCCGCGGCCATGACGGCTACATTTTGGGCAGTGCAGTCAACGAGTTGGTCCGACAACTCGATCGCGACATTTCAGCCATAGCCCGGCCGCTGATGGGCACATTTGCAAATGCCGTCGGCGAAACGGTGGTGCTGCATTACCTCAACAAGGACGAGGCAGTGGTGACTGAGCAGGCGCTGGGCAACAGGCATCTCGTTCGCGTGCAACACGTTCCGGGCTCGCGTCATCCGCTTCACCTTGGCGCCAGCGGTTGGGCGATGCTTGCTTTCCAAGACCAGAAGACTATTGCCCGCGTCGTCAAGAAATCAGACGATCCGATTGCTGCCCAGGCACGTATCGAGCAGATTCGGCGGGACGGCTATGCGATCTCGCATGATGAACTTCAGATGGGCGTTCATGGAGTCGCGGCTCCGTTGATCGAGCCGGATGGACGCTGCAACGCCGGCCTCGCCATACTGGTGCCAAGCTCCAGGGCCGATACGCTACCGGCCCTGACACCAAAGCTTCTTGAACTAGCCGCGAATGTTACCAGGCAGTTGTAGCCTTGGCAGTTGTAGCCTTGGCACCTGCTTTTTCCCTGCTCCATCGGACGATCTCTGTGAGTTCATGCTCGCAAGGCAGCGCAGGTCACCGCTGACTCCGCCCAGTCGGTCGCGAAGCCCAGGCCGGCAATATCAGCCAGAGGCGGCGTTTTAAAAGTTAGGCATCAAACATCGTCCCACCTGAGGGTTTACAGGAACGGCGCGGCAAGTCCGAGCAGGCCGCCAATCAGCGCAGCATGCTCGAACAGGAAGAATTTGTGCATCACGGCCTCACCCGGATCCGAATAGGTCCAGTAGCGATGAAAGAGCGCATCGGCCGTCAAGGTGAAGACGACCAGCATGGCGGCCCCGTAGACAGCCGTCGGGCTGTAGAGAAGCAGCAGGCCGCCGACCAGCGCAAGTGCGTTGCCAGCCCAGAAAAATACGGCGCCATTTGGCAATCCGATACGGCGAAACTCCGCGTAGTGATGCTCGCGACCGCCGATGTTGAACCATACCGCCCACAGGAAGTAGAAGGCGACTCCAAGGCGGCCGAGCAGATTCAACCATTCTGGCAGTGTCATGTGAGGCCTCAAAATTGGTGAGTTTGCTAGAACATCGTATTGGAATGAGCCAAACGCTCGGGGATCGCTGGATGACATCCCAGTGCTCGGCGACGCGACCGTTCTCGACCCGGAAAATGTCCATCACAGCGCTGCCACGGTCATTGTCATCCTCGGTCCAATGCGCATGGACCGTAACATAATCGCCTTCACAGAAGATGCGTTTGATGCTGAAGCGCGCTCGCGAGCGCGTTGAGAAGAATTCGATGAAAAAGGCACGCAATGCTTCTCTGCCATCGGCGACACCCGGATTGTGCTGGGTGTAGCAGCCGCCTTCGCTGGACCTGTCTTGAAGGCCAGGACAAGGGTCGTTCAGCGGAAGAACGCTATAAGGCGATAGAGATCTCGCCGGGCTTCTGGTTTGTTCACTGGATGGAGGCCGACGGCATCGCCGTTACCCAAGTCATTCAGCCCGATGCCGCTGTGATCAACACCACCATCATCATTCCGGCGGCCCCCGCTGGAAGTGAAAAGCCTTTCGGTCTCGTTCATTCAGGGACTTCCCAGACGACGATCGCTGAGTGGCTGCCTTCCGGCTTCGTAAATTCGCCGCGGCCCGTGGCCGCGAATGTCCTCGTTTTCCTTTCATTCGCGACGTTCAGCCCAAGCTGTGTGAAGGACTGTGTTGGGTCACGACGTTCCCTTGACCTCCCATCAGGGATTGTCCGCAAGGGGTCGAACACCGCCGTTTGAGATCACCGCCACCGTGTGTAAAACGCGTCAGCCCGGAAGCTTACCCTGGTTCAGCATATCCGGTTCAGCCCCGCGCATCCTCGCCGCTGGCATCCTTGGCCGCAAGGTGATCGCCGACCCGCTGCATCAGCCAGCCCCAGGCTTCTTTTTCGCCCTCGCCCGCAGTCTTTTCGATGGCAATCGAAAGGTAGGCGATTTCCGCCTCGATCTTGTCGCGCGGCAGCATGCCGAGCCGGCTGACGAGGATGGCCAGTTCCAGCACCGCCGCCTTGGCGCGGTTGAAGCCGGTGAACGGCGCATGCGTTTCCTCCTGCACCACGCGGCAGAAATGGCGAGGTCGCATAGCATCGTCATCGACAGTTTCGACTTCGAGGACCGAATGCGCGAGCGCCGCTGCGAGCCGCGGCACCGGACACCCGTTTACCGCAACGGTTGGCCAATGCTTGCGGCCGGTCAGGCAGCCGGCAAAGATGCGGACGTCATCGGTGTAATTGGCAATGGCGAACGGCACTTCGGCGAGATTGTCGAGCGTGATCGACGGCCGGAACGGCGCAATGACCCAGCCGTCCTTCTCGGCGATGATGCCGATCGGCGCGATGTGGACGTCGCCGGCTTTGTTGACCGTGGTGATGATCGATTCGCGAATGAACGGCATGGTTTAGCGCTCTTTCTTCGCGCGAAGCGTGTGGCCCGCTTCGGCAAGACGGCTGCGGTCGGTTTCGGGAGCCGGCGCGGCAACGCCCCATGCGAGCGGCTCGTCCTGCACATAGCGCTTGCCGAGGCGCCACGCGATCTCGGCCTTCATCAGCTCGGCGCCGAGATAGAACGCGTGTGCGCCATCGGCTTCAACGCCAAGCCCAGCAAAGAGTTCGAACGCATCCGTGGCAACCGCATGCCCCTTGCCGTTGAAAACATGGATGCCGTCCTCGGCGGTCATGATGCGGAAGTTGGCGTCGCGCACCTCCGCAGCAAGTGCTGCGATATCCTCGGTCGAGGCGGTGAACGGCTTGCGGTCGTGGACCTGCAGCAGCCCTGGATGGTAACTCCGCGGCAGCGCACCGTCACTCTTCGCGGCAAACAGAATGCGGCGGGCAATATCGTGCTCCTCGATGGTTCGCAGCGTGTGCGGGCTGACATGCACGGCAAGCACGTTTCGGATCTGAAGTTCCGAGCAGAGCCCGGCCAGAACCGCGGTAACGCCGGAACTGTCGGCGTCGGTCAATTCGGTGAGATTGCCGGTGCCCATCAGCAGTTCGACCTCAGGCCAGCGGCGGCGCGCCTCGATGAAACGCCCGAGTGAGGCGGCAAAGCCGAAATGGATCGGGTCGAGCACGGGATCGGCGATGAAGGCGACGCCGGCCTTCTGTGCCGCTTCGATGGCCCGGCCGAGCGAATCCAGGTCGCCGGGCGTGGACGGGATCAGCACTGGTACGGCCTTGTGGTCGAAGGCCAGCGGCAGCGAGTTCTCATCGAGGCTGAGAAGATAGTCCGCACCGGCGCGCGCGCCGATCGACAGTTCGTCGGTGCTGGCCGAATCGACACTGACCAGAAATCCTTGTGCCTTCAGCTCGCGCACCGCCTCTTCCAGCAACGGAAACGGCGTTTCCGGCAAGCAGCCGAGATCGACGACGTCGGCGCCGGCCGCGGCCAGCGTCCGTGCCCTCGCCACCAGCGCCTCGACCGACAGCATCGGCGCATCGACGATTTCGGCGAAGATGCGCATGTCGTGACGCGAAAGGTCAGGCGGCTCGCCCGCCCGGCCGAGAAAGCCCGGCAGATCGGCGATCTCGTCGGGGCCGCGCACGAAGGGTACGCCGAAATGGTCCGATAGATGCTCGATGTCACCGCGATAGCGGCCGGGCAGGATGACGCGATCGGCGGCGCCTGCCAGGCTAAGCCGCCGCTTGATGATGTCTTCGCTCATCAGCGCCGCGACCTTGACGCCGATGTCGATGATCTCCCAGGCAAATTCGGTTTCGCCCAGTCCGGCCAGCAGCCTTTCCAGCCGGACCTTGGCCAGATGGCCGGTAAGAAAGACCAGCCGCTCAGCCATGGCTTGCGAGTTCGGCGTGGCGCCGTCTGACCGAGGCTTCGAGATCGGCAAGCGACTCGACCACCTGGGTTCGCTCAAAACTCTTCAGCTGGTTGGTATTCTCCAGGTCGATCCTGCGCGGATAGACCTTGACCAGCCCATGCGGCGCCATGGTTTCGAGTTCCGGCGCGGTGTCGCAGGCAAAGACGATGGCCGGCACCCGGCATTTTCCGGCCTGGGCAAAAACGTTGGTGGCGAGCGTGTCGGAAATGCCGTGCACGCATTTGGCGACCGTGTTGGAACTGGCCGGCGCCACCACCACCGTATGATAGACACCGTGATAGAATTCTCCGACCGGGATCGCGCTCGCCGTCTTGTCGTGCAGCACGCGCGTCGTCTCCGGGAAATCCAGCTTGAGCTTGTACATGCGCAGCACTTCGTTGGCGGCTTTCGACACGAAGACATCGCAATGCTCGAGCTGGTGAATGAGTGCAAAACTCTCCGTAAAAAAATGACCGGAACCGGTCAAAACCCATGCCCAGCGCGGCGTATGCAGCGTCGCCATCGCCTACCCTGCTTTTCTTGCCGACCGGATCGGAGCCGCGATCGCAATGCCGGGCAGATTGCCCGCTGCGAGCAGCGCCCCGGCCTCGACGGCATCTTTCGGGCCGGCGAGATGGACATCGACACCGTCGGGCAGCATGGCGGCGAAGCCGGCGTCGACGATGCCTCTGACTGCCAGGCTGTCGATCGTGTCGCTGCCGGAGAAGGCGACGGTCTGCTTGATCAAGAGCAGCGCATTTGCGCCGAGCTTGCCGGCAAGCCAGGCGGCAAGGGAATCGGAGGTAACGTCCCAGGACGCCGGAATGTCCGGCGCCGGCAGCGCCAACGACGACGGCAGCCACACCGGGACCTTCCCCGCGTCCAGCGCCCGCCCCATTTCTTCCAGCGACCGTGCCGGCGCCAGCCTTTCGTCTCGGTCGAGGATGACCTGGCCGAACTGCTCCATGGCGAGGATCGCCATGGCGTGGGCGGCGGTGTCGGAAAAATCCATGTAAATCTGCGTCTCGCGCACCTGGTCGGCAAAACGGCCGCCGCCGGGCACGATGACGATCGGCAGCTTGGAGCCCGCCAGCGCCGCGATCCAGCTTTCCAGTTCCGCCGCATGGACGGTGCTGCCGCCAAGCTTGACGACGGACGGCTTGACGACGGCTCGCCTGACGGCGTCGGGCCTTTCCGGTCGCGGCCGGGAAACGGCGCTTTGGTCTTTTCGGCCGGCAGGGCCGGAGGCAACGCCGCGGCCTGCAGATTGGCGCTTGCGTTCGATCTCGACGCCGACGCCGCCCGGGCCGAGTTCGAGTTTTTCCACCCTTACCGTGACGCGCACGACGCGCGGGTTCTCCAGGATGTAGGTCGCCACCTGCTCGGCCAAGGCCTCGCTAAGCTGGATATGGCCCCGTGCGACGATGGTGCGAATGCCGTCCATGATGATGTCGTAGGAGAACACATGGCGCATGTCTTCGGGATGGTCGGTGACCTGCAGCACGTCGGCGATCACGTCGAAACGCACTTTTTGGGTATGGCCGTGCTCAAAACTGTAGGCGCCGATCTGGACCGGCAGGACAAAGTCGCGCACGAAGATCTTGTCGGTGCCCAGTGTCGGGTCGGTGCCCGGCGAATAGCCCCTCGCCGCCAGCAGGCGGTAGTCGACGCTCGACGCGCCGCCGGCCCGGGATGCTTCCGGGATCAAGTCGCGGATCTGCGCAACCGCCTCGGCGCTGATCGAACCCACGCGGCCGGAATGGCCGCACAGCGCCCCGCGAAAGCCGAGAAAATCGGGAGCGAAGGGCAGTAGGCGCGGAATATCAGGGGCTTCCAGCGATCCGCTCAGCCCAACCATGAGGCCGAGCGATTTCGCTCGATCGATGAATCCCGGGATACGCTCGGGCGGCAGATGGTCGAGCAGCCGCCCGTTGTCCTTGTTCGCCGTGTCCACCATGGCGCCATGGAAGCGATGTTTGGCAAGCATCGGCAGAAGCTCGAAATCCGGCGCCAGGTCGGCGAAAAGCACCGCGATCAGTTTCGTTCGCGCGGCGAGCGGCGCGAGCGCTGCAGCACAGGCCGCGACATCTGCCGACGGAAACAAGCCTATCTTGACGTAATCGACGCCGGTTGCGGCGATCTCTTCGGCCTTGGCGCGGATCGTCTCGGGTTCCATCGGCAGGTCGCCGCAGACCGCGCTGACCGGCGCCCGGCCGGCGATCAGTGAAATCGTCCGGCGGATGGTCTGCGTGGACACCGCGCCCAGCGCTCCCGCCTTCGGATCCTTCAGGTCGACGATGTCGGCACCGCCAGAAAGCGCGATCTCCGCCTCGTCGGCGCCGGTGACGCTGGCCAGCATTCTGGTCATTGACGGACTTTCTCCGGCATGAGGAAAAGGACGCTTTTGGGCCCGAATACCGAGTTCCGCTCGGTTGCCGTTCCGGCGAGCAGGCATGGCACTAAAGCAGACGTGAGAAGTCCACTTTCAGGGTTTGATAAAATTTGCCGGTCAGCTAAGCTCATCACGGGCACCTTGACTTCGCGCCGCTCCGACAACAATCGGACTTTAGCGCAAGAACGGGTAATTTCATCGATGACGAGCGCGGTGCCGGGCACTCTGGCGGCCTTTTTGTGCTTTTTTTCCCTGACCGTCAACGTTCCGGGCGCGCTCGCCCAGGAAGCGACGGGCAGGCAGCCGGCCGCAACGGCCAAGCCGGAAAAAAAGCTGACCGAGATCAAGATAGGCTATTTGCGCGCCTATGCGCCGCGGCTGGCCTTGTCGGTGCTCGACGTCCCGCCGCGCGATGAAGGCGTTGCCGGCGGCAATGTGGCGATTGCCGACAACAACACGACCGGCAGCTTCCTCGGCCAGAAATTCAGCCTCGACGTGACCGAGGTGAAGCCGGATGACGATGTCGTCCCGGCCTTCAAGGAGATGATCGCCAAAGGCAACCGCTATGTGGTCGCGGACCTCTCGGCCAGGCAGTTGCTGTCGATCGTCGATCTTGCCCGCGACAACGGCGTCTTGATCTTCAACGCCGGCGCCACCGACGACAGACTTCGCGAGGAGGAATGCCGCGCCAACATCTTCCACACCATCCCGACGCGCAGCATGCTGGCCGACGGGCTGGCGCAATATCTCATCTGGAAGCAATGGCGGCGCTGGGTGCTGATCTACGGCTCGCACGAGCGCGACCAGCTTTTTGCCGAGGCGCTGCGCCGGGCGGCGACGCGCTTCGGCGGCGAGATCGTCGGCGAAAAGCTGTTCGAGGATACCGGCACGGCACGACGGACCGATTCCGGCGTCGTCCAGATCCAGCGGCAGATGCCTGTCTTCACCCAGGACCTGCCGGAGCACGATGTGCTGCTGGTCGCCGACGAAAGCGAGGTGTTCGGCACCTACGTTCCGTTCCGCACCTGGATTCCGCGGCCGGTCGCCGGCACCGCCGGCCTCACCCCGTTGGCCTGGCATCCGGCCAGCGAGCAATGGGGCGGCACCCAGATCCAGAACCGCTTCGCCAAGGCAAACGGCCGCCGCATGGTGTCGAAGGACATGGCGGCGTGGACCGCGGTGCGCATCCTCGGCGAGGCGGCGACCCGCACGCAGGGCGCCGACCCGCGCAAGATGGCCGATTTCATCCGCTCCGACGATTTTTCGATCGCCGCCTTCAAAGGGCAGAAACTGACCTTCCGCAAATGGAACCAGCAGTTGCGGCAGCCGATCTTCCTCGGCGACACTAGGTCGGTCGTCTCGACATCGCCGCAGGAGGGATTTTTGCACCAGCTGTCGGAGCTCGATACGCTCGGGGTCGACGAGCCGGAAACAAAATGCGTGCTTAAGTAGAAAAGTTTGGGAGGAATTTCAGTGCAGAGACGAGCTTGCGCACTCGCCATAGTTGCGACCGGCTTCATGGCCGGTCCGGCGTCGGCCTACATGGCCTATGTCTCCAACGAGAAAGACAACACGATGTCCGTCGTCGACACCGCGACGATGCAGGTGGTGAAGACGGTTAATGTCGGGCAACGTCCGCGCGGCATCACCATCTCGCATGACGGCAAGCACATTTATCTCTGCGCCAGCGACGACGATTCGATCGAGGTCATCGACACGGCAACCCTGGAGATCGTCGATACCTTGCCCTCCGGGCCTGACCCGGAGCTCTTCGTGCTCTCGCCTGACGGCAAGACGCTCTATGTCGCCAATGAGGACGACAATCTCGTCACCGTCATCGACATAGACAGTAAGAAGGTGCTGTCTGAGATTCCGGTCGGCGTCGAACCGGAAGGCATGGGCGTCAGCCCGGACGGCAAGACCATGGTCAATACGTCGGAAACGACAAACATGGCGCATTTCATCGATACGACGACCCACGAGATCACCGACAACGTGCTGGTGGATACGCGTCCGCGCTTCGTCGAGTTCACCCCCGACGGCAAGCAGGCCTGGGTGAGCGCCGAGATCGGTGGCACGGTTTCGGTGATCGACAATCAAACGCGCGAAGTCGTCCAGAAGATCACCTTCGAGGTTGCCGGCCTGAGGCCCGAATCCATCCAGCCGGTCGGTGTGCGCATCACCGCCGACGGCAAGAAGGCCTATGTGGCGCTCGGACCGGCCAACCGCGTCGCGGTGATCAACACGCAGACGTATGAGGTCGAGAAATACATGCTGGTCGGCCAACGCGTCTGGCAGCTCGCTTTCACCCCGGACCAGAAGACCATCATCTCGACCAACGGCGTGTCGAACGACATCACCTTCATCGACGTGGCGACCGACGAGCCGGTGCAGTCGGTGACCGTCGGCGCCTTGCCGTGGGGGGTCGTCGTCTCTCCCAAATGAATTCCGCCAAATGAACCATTGAATAAACCAAGTGAATCAAGCAGGCAGAAAAACAGCACAAGGGCAGGAAATCATGCGGAAATTTCGGGCAGTCGCTTTCGCCGCGCTGGTGGGCATGGCGCTCACCCAGGGTCAGGTCTCGGCGCAGGACGGCGACGACGATGACGATAACGCCGCCGCCGGCGCGGCCGCCAGCACGGAGGCCAGTCCGCAGGCCGAGAAAGCGACCCGGGCCAGCAAGGACGTGCCGGAACTTATCCTCGGCAGCAAGCAAGACCAGTTCTCCGCCAGCCAGAAAGACTTCCAGCTGATCGCCGGCCAGGGCTATCGTTGGAAGATCACCGCGGCGGGCGGGCTGGAATACAAATTCCACACCGACCTGTTCCGCAATGTGTGGAACAACCAGATCGTCATCAACGATCTCGAGGTGCACATGGACGGCGCACCCGCATGGCTCGAATTCGACGCCGACGGCACCATCCAGGTACAGTTCAGCACCGTGAGGCCCGGCATCTACACATGGTCGGTGCCCGACCTCGCCGACAAGGGCATGAAGGGCACGATCACGATCAAGTAAGGTCACTTTGAAAGCAGGACCCTGCGCGATCGCGCCCCGAGGGCCAGACTTGGGCTAGACTATTGTCGACGACAAGGGAGCCAGACGGCGTGCAGCATGTGAGGACAAGCGGACCGGGAGATCAGGTGGCGGCGCTCGACGTCGCCGCCGTCAGCCACTCCTATGGTTCGAAGCCGGCGCTCAACGACGTCTCGTTCTCGATCGCGCCGGCGACGTTCACCGTTCTTCTCGGTCTCAACGGCGCCGGCAAGACAACCCTGTTCTCGCTGATCAGCCATCTCTACGACACCCGCCGCGGATCGATCCGCATCTTCGGCCATGACGTCAGCCGCGCCTCGGGCGAAGCGCTGAGGCGTGTCGGCATCGTGTTCCAGGCGCGCACGCTCGACCTCGATCTCAGCGTCCACCAGAACCTCTCCTACCACGCCGCGCTGCATGGCATCGGCGGACGCGAAGCCCGGCAGCGCATTGCCGCGCTGCTCGATATCGTCGACATGCCAGGTCGGCAGCATGACAAGGCGCGCAGTCTTTCCGGCGGCCAGATGCGGCGCATCGAGATCGCCAGGGCACTGCTCCACCGCCCTTCGCTGCTGCTGCTCGACGAGGCGACGGTCGGTCTCGACATCCAGTCGCGCGCCGGCATTCTCGCCACCATCCGCAAGCTCGTCGAAACCGAGGGCATCGGCGTGCTGTGGGCAACGCATCTGATCGACGAGGTTGACGACGGCGACCATGTCGTCGTGCTGCGGCAGGGCGAACTGGTCGCCAAGGGCAAGGTGGCCGATGTCGTCAGGACGAGCGGCGCCGGCTCGATCCGCGACGCCTTTTCGAGGCTGAGCGGCATCGAGGCGGCCGGCACCGCGGAGCTATCGCCATGAGCGCTCCGGCAATGCCTGACAAAGTCGCCGGCGTCATTCCGGTGAAGTTCGAGAAATTCGGCCTGCGCCACTATCTCATTTGCCTCAAAGGCGTCGTCCTGCGGGAGTGCCTGCGCTTCCTGCACCAGCGCGAGCGCTTCATTTCCTCGCTGGTTCGGCCGCTCATCTGGCTGTTCATCTTTGCCGCCGGATTCCGGCAGGTGCTCGGCGTGTCGATCATCCCGCCCTACAAGACCTACGTGCTCTACGAGGTCTACATCACGCCGGGCTTGTGCGGCATGATCCTGCTGTTCTCAGGCATGCAGTCTTCGCTGTCGATGGTTTATGACCGCGAGATGGGCAACATGCGCACCCTGTTGGTCAGCCCCTTCCCACGCTGGTTCCTGCTGGTGTCGAAGATGCTCGCCGGCGTCTCCGTATCGATCGCGCAGGTCTATGCGTTCCTGATCGTTGCCTGGTTCTGGGGCGTCAAGGCGCCGCCGATCGGCTATCTCACGGTGCTGCCGGCGCTGTTCCTGTCGGGCATGATGCTTTGCGCGCTCGGCATGCTTTTGTCGTCGATGATCAAGCAGCTCGAAAATTTCGCCGGCATCATGAACTTCGTCATCTTTCCCGGCTATTTCGCCTCTCCGGCGCTCTATCCGTTGTGGCGCATCCAGGAGGCGAGCCCGCTGCTCCACAAGATCTGCCTCGCCAATCCGTTCACCTATGCCGTCGAACTGATCCGTTTCGCCTTCTACGGCCAGATTGAGTGGCTGTCGCTGGGCGTCGTTGCCGGCTGCACTGTTCTGTTCCTTGCCGCCGCCATCATCGCCTACGACCCTTCGCGCGGCCTGGTGACCCGCAAACAAGACACCGGAGGAAATGGCTGATGGCACGAATGAGCCTTGTTCGCAGCCTGGCTGTGGTTGCCATGCTCGCGCCGGGCGTGAACGCCAGGGCGGCGAATACCGATCCGGACTGGCCCTGCATACAGCGCAAGGTGCCGCAACTCTCGCTCGGCCAGATCTGGAACGGGCCGGAGCTTCCGCCAGCGGCGAAGGATTTTTTGAAGGACCCTGCGGTCTCCGGCCTGGTCGAGGAGGTGGCGGCACGGCGGATGCCGATTGCCGACGCCAAGAAGAAGATCAAGGATTTCGCCGCCTCGCTGCCAGCCGAGCAGCTTGCGCCGAAAATGGCGATGCTGGTGCAAGGCATGTTCGATCACATGGACGCCGAGCGTTCGCATGTGATCTCAGGCATTTCCCGTTACGCCCACAAGCAGCTCGAAATGGCCGCCGCGTTGCGCAAGGAAGCGTCCGCCGTCGATGCGTTGCGGGCAAAGCCGGATGCGAACCCCGACGAGGTCGAGCGGCGAACCGAACAGTTGAAATTCGCAACGCGAATTTTCAACGAACGCGTCCAATCACTGACTTACGTCTGTGAAGTGCCGACGATCATCGAGCAGCGGCTTTATCAATTGTCCAAGGTCGTCTCGGAAACGCTCGCCGCGAAGAAGTAGAACCTCATTCGCTCTTCGCGGCGGATCTCACGATCCCCGGCCGGGCAGCACGCGCCAGCGCTGCACGAAATAACCGGGATGCGTCTCGATCCAGTGGGCGACCAGCGGCTGCGCCTGCATGAAGGCGGTCCCGGGATTCATTGCCAGGCCGTCCACCATCTGTTCGCGTTGTTCACAGGTCTGCGGCACATCCGTCAGGCAGACCATCATAACCAGCGTGTAAAGCATTACCCCTTGTCCCCATCGAATCCCGAACCCCATGCCCGGGAGTTTCAGTGATACCGACCAGATTGCAGGGGTCGCACATACAGATTGCTTACGGGTTTGAAAGGACGTGGCCCCCGCTCTTTCGCACTGCAACATAACATATCGGTTATCTAACGCCAACAACCGCCGGCCGTTTTCCAGAGCAATCGCGTCAGGTTGCGCCGCGCCAACGTGGCGCCGATGTTTCCAGCGCCGATCATTCCGATCTTCACGGGGTGTCGTCGATGTCGTCAGACCGGCAACCCGTTCTGCTTACGCAGGCTCTTGTCGAATGCGGATGCGGGGACGAAACGGCGCAGGAGACTGACTTGGCGGGCCATTTTTCCCGCCGCATAGCGCCTCTTCGGAGCGCGATCGGTCGCAGCCACCAAAACCGTCTTGGCTACCACTTCGGGTGAATCGCCTTTTTCCATTGCTTTCCGCACGACTGCGTTCATGCCAGCGCGCGCAGCGTCATAGATATCAAGCAACTGGTCCGGCTTGGCGAGATTATCTTCGAAGGACGTGCGGGTATAGGCGGGTTCGACCAATGCAACGCGAATCCCGAACGGGCGCAGTTCATGGTCGAGCGATTCGGAATAGCCTTCGATGGCATGTTTGGTCGACGCATAAAGCGCGAAATAGGGAGCTGGAATGAACCCCTGCACCGAACTCAAATTGACGATTCTACCCCTGCCCTGGCGGCGCATTATCGGCAGGACCGCGTTGGTCACGCGGAGCACGCCGAAGACGTTCACATCGAACAGTGCCTGAGCCTGGACCATTGACGACTCTTCCGCGCCACCAAACAGACCCACGCCGGCATTGTTGACGAGCAGGTCGATGCGCCCGGTTTCGGCCAGCACGTCATCGACCAGTTTCGCCACGGACGCGTCATCGGTCACGTCACAGGCCAGCATGCTCAGGCCGTCGGAGTTTTTGGCTGCGCGACGGCTGGTGCCGAACACGCGGAAACCAGCGCTTTGCAAAGCTATAGCCGTCGCGCGCCCGATGCCGGAGGACGCCCCGGTCACCAAGGCGACGCCAGGATTGGTCTTGTTCATGGAAATCATCTCTTTCTCTGGGGTTGGACTGATTTTGGATTGGCATGGAAGAAGCACGAAAGGTCGGAGTCAGTGATGAGCGCCTCTGGCGTTCGCACCGGCCGACTCGTCCGTCCAGCGCTGGAATAGCGCGCTGGCGTTGACGCCGCCAAAGCCGAAGCCGTTTGATATCGCGTAGTCCATTGCCATCGGCCGGGCCTGGTTGGCGACGAAGTCGATGCCGTCGCCGGCTGGATCCGGCGCGCCCAGATTGAGGCTTGGCGGCGCCACCTGATCCCTGAGCGCCAAAATTGCGAAGATGGCTCCAAGCCCGCCGGCGGCTCCGAGCAGGTGTCCGGTCGCCGATTTCGTTGCGCTGACGGCGATGGTGGAATCTGCGCCGAAGAGTGTTTTGATCGCCGCGATTTCCCCGAGATCACCAATCGGCGTGGAGGTCGCGTGCGCATTGAGGTGGCGAACCTCACGCGGCGAAATGCCGGCTTGGTCAATTGCGATCTGCATGGCACGGCGCGCCCCGGCGCCGTCCTCGGGACCGGAGGTGACGTGATGCGCATCCGCCGTCGTGCCGTAGCCGACGAGTTCGGCGAGCGGTTTCGCACCGCGCGCCAGCGCGTGGCTCAACGCCTCGATGACCAGCATGCCGGCCCCTTCGCCCATGACGAAGCCGTCCCGCGACACGTCGAAAGGCCGTGACGCCTGAGCCGGCGCCCAATTGAAACCGGTTGAAAGAGAGCGTGCGGCAGCAAACCCACCGAGACTGACGATGTTCATGCAGGCTTCCGTTCCGCCGCACACGGCGATATCGGCTTCGTTGGCGCGGATGAGGCGAGCCGCATCGCCGATCGCCTGGATGCCGGCTGCGCACGCCGTCACCGGCGCGCCGAGCGGCCCCTTGAAGCCATGGCGGATCGAGATGTGGCCCGCCGCGAGATTCACCAGGAAGGACGGTATCGTAAACGGCGAAAGACGCCGGACGCCGCGCTGGTCGACCGTGCGCACCGCCTCGGTTATGGCGGGGAAACCGCCGATGCCGGAGGCGATGATCGTGGCCGTGCGCAGGCGATCCGCTTTCGAGACGGGCGCCCACCCTGCTTGCGCGAGGGCCTCTTGTGCAGCGGCGAGCCCGAAGATGATGAACCGGTCTACCTTGCGCTGGTCCTTTGGCGCCAGGACGGCATCCGGATCGAAACCAGCGGCCGGATCGTCTTCCAGCGAGGGAACCACCCCGCCGATCTTGGCCGGGAGGTCTCCCACCACATCGTCCGGAAGCCTGCGGATGCCTGAGCGACCGGCCAGCAGCCGCGACCACGACGCTTCGACATCGGCAGCAAGGGGCGTGACCGCTCCCATGCCTGTAACAACAATCCGTCGCATCTATTTTCCTATCGATTTGGCTGCGCCGCCGGCGCTGCGCACGCCGTTCAAGCGGCGGCTGCTTCGCGAACCTGTTCGGTCGCCGCGTCCAGGAAGGCCTGGGCGAGGTCCGGATCGTTGACCACGCGCGATAGCGTCAGCGCGCCGACCATCGTCGAGAGAATGGCCATGGCCTTTCTATCGGGCTGCTCAGCATTGGCCTCGGCAATGAAACGGCTGAGGATTTCAAGATGCTCCTTGATCCCGGCTTCGAACGACGCTTTGACGTCGCTGCCCTGCCTGGCGGCATCCGAGCCGAGCGCGACAATCGGGCAGCCGTCCATCTTTTCTCCGCGATGGTCCATACTGAGGTAGAATGCGATCACCGCGCCAAGCGGATCCTCGGATTTTGCCGCAGTCGCGGCCGACCACCGCAGCGTGGCGCTCTCCATCGCCCGCTTCGACGCCTGCACCGCCAGATCGTCCTTCGAGGCGAACTGCTTGTAGAACGCGCCCTGGGTCAGCCCGGCAGCCTGCATCAGGTCTTTTAGGCCGATGCCGTCAAAGCCGCGCTCCCGAAAAAGCCGGCTTGCCACATTGATCACGGTTTCGCGGTTTTCCGCCGCCTGAACGCGACTCACACGCATGTCGACCTCCTTAAATTAGCTTGCGTTCGACATCTATAGCAGCTATAGAATTCGAACGCAATCTAATTTGGCTGCGCGCGGTGGCCTCGGTCACGCATCGAACAAATTTGGAGGAGAGATGAAATGCTATATAGTTATATCGTCGAGAAATCGATCCGGCAGAGCTTCGACCACGTCAACAACCATCGCTGGGATGAGGCGGTGAAAGCACTCGTGCCGCATGTCCATCACCGCGTTTCCGGCGCCCACGCGCTTGGTGGTGAGCGCCACGACAAGCAAGCCGTGCGCCGCTGGTTTGAGCGCCTCGGCCGCGTCCTGCCCAATCTCCATCTCACGATCAACCACGTCTGGGTGAAGGGCTGGCCGTGGCACACCACCGTATTCGCCCAGTGGGACGGCACCGCGACGCTGCTCAACGGCGACGCGTCCTACGTCAACAGTGGTCTGCACGTTTTCACCCTGCGATGGGGCAAGGTCTATGCACTTGAGGAATTTTACGATTCACAAGCAGCGGCCCGCGGTCTTGCCGCCCAGGCGGCAACTGGCCTCGAAGAAGCTGTCGCCGAACCAATTGCAGGCTAGCAGAAGCGCAGTCAGCGGCCGCAGCGTAACCGCGGGTACGCCAGCTCGTGGCCATGCCGGGCATCGCCCGCAGACGACACCATCAGCACGCTCTCGCCGCTTGCAGGAACCGCTTCGACAGCCGCTCGTCGGTGACGGTCCGCGAGACCACCGGCGGGTGGCGCTCTCCATCGCCCGCCTGGACGCCTGCGCCGCCAGATCGTGCTTGGATGCGAACTGCTTGTAAAACGCGCCCGATTGACCGCCGTTTCGCAGTTTTCTGCAGCGCCTCCCACGCATCATAAGTTTTTTCATTTTTTAGATTGCATTCATAATCTAAGTGATATAGAGTTCGAATGCAATCTAAACAAAGGAGATACGAGATGATCCGCAAAACCCTGAGCGCCTCGGTTTTGGCCGCGCTGTTTCTTGCCGCCCCGGCGTTTGCCGAGGACGCCACCATAGGACGCCCTATCGAAGCCGGCAGCCTGCACGAGGGACACCTCGACTTGGTCGTCTACTACGTCCCGGTCGAGGGCGACCTCCTGGAGGTCACCGCCACCTTCGCGCCAAAAATCGGCGGCGATCCGCAGCGCGTCGTCATGGGCCTCGCCGACGGCGATTCCGTCGCCTTTTCGATGCCGGGCCACCGTGGCCCGCTCTACGCGTTCTCGAGGTCCGGCGACGAGGTGACGGTGTCGTCCGAGACCGGCATGCGCGCCGACGCCAATGCACTGACCCGCCTTGCAGACGGCAGCCTGCTTGCTGCTGGCCAAGAGCTCGCCGTGGGGCCGATGTAAAGGTCGAACGCAATCTTTTTTGAGAGGCGACGAACGTGAAAAAGAGACCCGCTGTTGTGCTGGGGGGCGTGCTGATAGCGATGTCAGGAGCGGCGGCATTCGCCACACTTGCCATTCCTACGCAGGGGGCCTCCGCCGTAGGCGACCCGAGGCAGGAACCGCTGATCGTCAGACTGGTGAAGGCAGCGCCGGTGAAAGTATCCGAACGCGGGTTCACCGGTATTGTCGGGGCAAGGGTGCAGAGCGATCTCGGCTTTCGCGTCCCCGGCAAAATCGTGGAGCGGCTCGTGGATGTGGGTCAGGAGGTCAAAGCTGGTCAGCCACTGATGCGCATCGACGACACCGACCTTCGCCTCGCGCTCACGGCGAAGCGCAACGCCGTTGCCGCAGCGCGCGCAACAGTCGTTCAGACGGAACCGGATGAACGGCGATACGCCAGTTTGCTCAAGGATGGATGGGTCCCCCGACAGCGCTACGAGCAGGCGAAGGCCGCGGTCGATACGGCCGAGGCGCAACTCGCCGCCGCCGAAGCCGACGCACGGGTCGCCGAGAACGAAGCGATCTACGCGGTCCTGCTGGCGGACGCGGATGGAACGGTGGTCGAAACGCTTAGCGAGCCGGGACAGGTCGTCTCCGCCGGCCAGACAGTGGTCCGGATCGCCAAGGCCGGCTCGCGCGAAGCGGTGGTCGCGCTTCCCGAAACGATCCGGCCGGCGATTGGGTCGGCGGCCGAGGCCAGCGTGTATGGCGGCGATGGGCGTCGTTATACGGCACATCTCCGGCAATTATCGAACTCCGCCGATGCCCAGACCCGTACCTATGAGGCCCGTTATGTGCTCAACGGTGAGGCCGCGGCAGCACCGCTTGGTGCGACGGTAACCATTCGGCTTGCGGGCCAGGCACGCCAGCGGGAAGTCCAGGTGCCGCTGGGAGCCGTGCTCGATGACGGCGAGAAGACTGGCGTTTGGGTCCTGGACAGCGCCACCTCGACCGTACAGTTTCAGCCCGTCAAGCTTGTTCGTGTGACCAGCGAAACCGCTGTGGTCTCCGGACTGAACTCCAGCGATCCGATTGTTTCGCTCGGCGCCCATCTCCTGCACGAGGGCGCTCGCGTCAGGACTGCGTCCGAAAGCGGGGGCAACTGATGATGAACCTAAATCTCTCCGCGATCGCCGTTCGCGAACGCGCCGTTACCCTGTTCTTCATCCTCCTGCTGGTGGCCGCCGGCGCCTACGCTTTCGTCATGCTCGGGCGGGCGGAGGACCCCAACTTCACCATCAAGACCCTGACGGTCACGACGGCATGGCCGGGCGCAACGGCGCGCGAGATGCAGGACCTCGTCGCCGAACCGTTGGAGAAGCGGCTTCAGGAGATGACCTGGTACGACCGGGTCGAGACGACCACACGTCCGGGTTACGCGTATATGACGGTCACGCTGAAGGACAGCACACCGCCATCTGTCGTGCAGGAGGAGTTCTACCAGGCTCGCAAGAAGCTCGGGGATGAAGCCCGCAACCTGCCGTCCGGCGTGTTCGGGCCCTTCGTCAACGACGAATATTCGGATGTAAGCTTCGCCCTTTACGCGCTGAAGGCCAAGGGCATGCCGATGCGTGAGTTGGCGAGACAGGCCGAGGCGATCCGCCAGGACCTCCTGCACGTCCCCGGCGTCAAGAAGATCAACATCCTTGGTGAACGTCCCGAACAGATATTCGTCGAATTTTCCTACGCCAAGCTGGCTACCCTCGGCGTGTCGGCACAGGACATCGTCGCCGCCTTGCAGCGGCAGAACACCCTCACGCCGGCAGGCTCGATCGACACCCAGGGGCCGCGGGTCTTCATCCGGGTCGACGGCGCTTATGACAGCGTACAGGCGATCGCCGACACGCCGATTGCCGCGGCGGGGCGGACGCTGAAGCTCTCCGATATCGCCGAAGTCCGGCGCGGCTATGAAGATCCTCCCACCTACCTCATCCGACGTCAGGGTGAGCCCACCATCATGCTCGCGGCTGTCATGCAGGAGGGCTGGGATGGTCTCGCGCTCGGCAAGGCGCTGGAGGACAGGACAGCAGCCATCACACAGACACTGCCACTTGGGATGACGCTCGACAAGGTCACCGACCAGGCCGTCAACATCACCTCTGCGGTCGACGAATTCATGATGAAGTTTGCGATGGCGCTCGGTGTGGTGCTCTTGGTGAGCCTGTTGAGCCTCGGCTGGCGCGTCGGCATCGTCGTGGCGGCTGCCGTCCCTCTGACGCTAGCCGTCGTGTTCCTCATCATGCTGGAGACCGGCCGGTTCTTCGACCGCATCACGCTCGGCGCCCTCATCCTGGCGCTCGGTCTTCTCGTGGACGACGCCATCATTGCCATCGAGGTGATGGTGGTGAAGATGGAAGAAGGCATGGACCGCATCAAGGCGGCGGCCTATGCGTGGAGCCACACTGCGGCGCCGATGCTGTCCGGAACGCTCGTGACGATCGCCGGCTTCCTGCCGGTGGGCTTCGCGCGCTCGACCGCCGGCGAATACGCCGGCAACATCTTTTGGGTCGTAGGGTTCGCCCTCATCGTCTCCTGGATCGTCGCGGTGGTGTTCACACCTTACCTCGGCGTCAAGATGCTGCCCACGATCAAACCGGTCGAAGGCGGTCACCACGCGATCTATGACACACCCAATTATCGGCGCTTGCGGCGCCTCATCATCTTCGCCGTGCGCCACAAGTTCATAATCAGCGGTATCGTCGGCATCGCCTTCGTGCTTTCCGTTGTCGGCATGGGGTCTCTCAAACAGCAGTTCTTTCCGACATCCGACCGCCCCGAAGTGCTGGTGGAGGTTCGCCTGCCGGAAGGCACCAGCATCGAGACGACGACCGCTACGGTCGAGAAGCTCGAAGGCTGGCTGGACGACCAAGCCGAGGCCAAGATCGTCACCAGCTATGTCGGTCAGGGCGCACCCCGCTTCTTTTTCGCAATGGCGCCGGAACTGCCTGATCCTGCCTTCGCCAAGATCGTCGTGCTGACCAAGGACGCCGAGGCGCGTGAGGTGTTGAAGCACCGCCTGCGCGAGGCGGTGGCAGAGGGGCTTGCACCCGAGGCCAATGTCCGCGTCACGCAACTGGTGTTCGGCCCCTACACGCCATTCCCGGTCGAGTTCCGGATCATCGGACCTGATCCCGCGCAACTCTACAGCATATCCGAGAAGGCGCTCGACATCATGCGGGGCGTCCCGGACGTGCGTCAGGCCAACCGCGATTGGGGCAATCGCACACCCGTGCTCCGCTTCGTCCCGGATCAGGATCGACTGAACCTGATCGGCCTGTCGCCGGCGGAGGTAGGCCAGCAACTCCAGTTCTTGCTCACTGGCATCCCCGTTACGCAGGTTCGCGAGGACATCCGCAACGTCCCCATCGTCGCACGCAGCGCCGGCGGCGAGCGGCTGGATCCGACACGTTTGGCGGATTTCTCACTGATGAGCCGCGACGGTCGCCCGATTCCGCTCGACCAGATCGGCCATTCGGAAATCCGTCTGGAAGAGCCGATCCTGAAGCGCCGCGATCGCACGCCTGTCATCACGATCCGCTCGGATGTCAACGAAGCGACTCAGCCTCCAGAGGTTTCCAAGGAGATCGTGAAGGCCCTTCAGCCGCTGATTGCATCCCTTCCAGCCGGCTATCGCATCGAATTGGGCGGATCGATCGAGGAGGCCGAAAAGGCCAATACCGCGCTGACTAAAGTCTTTCCGGCAATGATAGCCGCCATGCTGATTGTTATCATGCTGCAGGTGCGATCCTTCTCAACGATGTCCATGGTGATGCTGACGGCACCGCTTGGTCTTGTCGGCGTCGTGCCGATGCTGCTCACCTTCAACCAGCCCTTCGGATTCAACGCCATTCTGGGCATGATAGGACTGGCCGGCATCCTGATGCGCAACACGCTGATCCTGACCGAACAGATCAAGGAGAACCGAGCTGCCGGCCTTGACGACTATCACGCCGTGATCGAGGCCACGGTGCAACGCACGAGACCCGTGATCCTGACAGCACTCGCCGCCGTGCTGGCCTTCATCCCGCTCACGCACTCCGTCTTCTGGGGATCGATGGCCTATACGCTGATCGGCGGCACGGCGGTCGGCACGGTGCTGATCCTGCTCTTCCTTCCCGCGCTCTACGCCGCGTGGTTCGGCATCAAGCCGACTGCTGACGAGGTCCGTGAGGGCGCGGCGGAGGAACTGGAAATGCACCCGGCAATTGCTGCTGAATAGGGCCCTGTTGCCGAGCAGGCGGATCAAGATTTCGCCGCTGGCTTTGCCTGAACATACGCAGGGCCAGTCGCACGACCTTACCGCTTGCAAATGATCCTGAAAGCTCTCGGCAAATCGGACTAGGCGTCCTGGTAGGTGGCTGCCAGCGGCATTCCGCCCTCGATTCAGGCGCGACCTCCAATGTCCGGTCCTTCGTGCGGATAGAGCTTGCCGAACAGGGGCAGGTACATCGCGCCCTTGCGCATCAGGAAATCGTGGAACGTCGCCATCGCCGGCGAGATCGCGTGATCGCTGCGCATCACCGAAAACCATTGCCGGCGGATCGGCATGCCGACGACGTCGAGGATGACCAGCCGGCCGGCTTCGGTTTCGGCGGCGATGGTGTGGGCAGAGATGAAGGCAATGCCGAGCCCGGCCATCACCGCCTGCTTGATCGTCTCGTTCGAGCCCATCTCGACGCCGAGATCGTCGATGCGGCCGGGCACGTCGCTGAGGAATATTTCCAGCGAGATGCGCGTGCCGGAGCCGGGCTCGCGGATGAGGAAATGCTCTTCGGCGATCCGCTCCTTGGATATCTCGCGCACTGAGGCCAGCTTGTGGTCGGGCGGCGCGATGATGACCAGCGGGTGATCGCCGAACACCGACGCACGCACCGGGACTTCCCTCGCCGGGCGTCCCATCAGCGCGATGTCGATGTCGTGGTTCTTCAGACTGTTGATGGTTTCGGCGCGGTTGCCGATGGCGAGCCGCATGTCGATGTCGGGATGTTCCTTCATGAAGCCGGCCATCAGCCGCGGCGCAAAGTATTTGGCCGTGGAAACGACGCCGAGCCGCAAGCTGCCGATGCGCACGCCCTTGATCGCATCCATCTTGTCTTCGAGCAGGCGAAGCCGCTCCTCGATCGCCTGCGCCGTCTCGACGAAGGCCAGACCTGCGGCAGTCGGACGCATGCCGTCCGACGTCCGGTCGAACAAGGCCAGCTGGAACTCCTCCTCGACCTGCCGCAACTGGATCGTCACCGCTGGAGGAGACAAGCCTAACACCTTGGCCGCGCTAACAATTTTTCCATGGCTGATGATGGCCTGAACGGTCTTGAATTGCTTGAGCGTGAGGTTTCTCATACGCCATACTAAATTTTTTTTAGCATGAAAGTAAAGTTATTGAATTTTACTTATCCAGCGCCGTTTGTTCTCATTCCCCAATCCGGCCGGAGGAGTTGCGGCTGGTTCGGGAGGTTACGATGCCAGCGGCAACGCTCGACGCATTTCTGAATTCCTATCTCGGCCCGCCCGACGAACTGCGTTCGGCAGTCGTCGCCACCGTCCGTCAGCTGACGCAGGCCGCCACCAAGGTCCGCAACACCATCAATCAGGGGGTGCTCGGCACGGCCTTTGCCGGGACGCGCAGCGCCAATGCCGACGGCGACATCCAGAAGGATCTCGACATCTTCGCCGACGACATCTTCCTCGATGCCATGCGCCACGCTCCGGTCGCGCTCTACGCCTCCGAGGAACTGGAGCAGCCGGTCCTGCTCGACAGCCAGGCGCCTCTCGCCATCGCCATCGACCCGCTCGACGGCTCTTCCAACATCGACACCAACGTGTCGATCGGAACCATTTTCTCGCTCCTCCCTGCAACTGGCGCGCCGGATGCGAATCCGGCCGCCGCTTTTTTGCAGGCGGGCGTGAACCAGCTGGGCGCCGGTTTCTTCATCTACGGGCCGCAGCTGGCGCTGGTTCTGTCGCTCGGCAGCGGCACGCATGTCTTCGTTCTCTCGACCAGGCTCGGCACCTTCGTCCAGGCCTACGAGAGCCGGATCATCCCGCAGCGTACCCAGGAGTTCGCCATCAACGCCGCCAACTACCGGCATTGGGACGAGGCGGTGCGGCTCTACATCGACGATTGCCTCGAAGGCACTGAAGGCCCACGCGGAAAGGACTTCAACATGCGCTGGATCGCCTCCCTGGTCGCCGACTGCTACCGCATATTGATGCGCGGCGGCGTATTCCTGTATCCAGGCGACAAGCGCAAGGGTTACCGCCAGGGACGGCTGCGCCTCGTCTACGAGGCCAACCCGATCGCCTATCTCATCGAACAGGCGGGCGGCGCCGCCACCGACACCATCACCCGCATCCTCGAAATCGAACCCGAGAGCCTGCACCAGCGCGTGCCCGTGGTGTTCGGATCGGCGCGCGAAGTCGCACGCATCACCCGCTACCACACCGAGCCCAGCGCGATCGGCGAGCGTGCACCGCTGTTCAGCCGCCGCGGCCTGTTCAGGGCCTGAGCATCATGTCGGCAAAGCACCCCATCATCACCATCACCGGGTCGTCAGGCGCCGGCACCACCTCGGTCAAGCGCATCTTCGAGCTGATCTTCCGGCGCGAGAACATCGACGCCGCCTTCATCGAGGGCGATGCCTTTCACCGCTACGACCGCGCCACGATGAAGGTCAAGGTGGCCGAGCAGGAGAAGGCCGGAAATCCGAACTTCACCCACTTCCATGCCGAGGCCAACGAGCTCGCAATCCTCGAAGAGGTGTTTGAGGAATATGGCCGCCGTGGAACCGGCAAGACCCGCACCTACATCCATGACGAGGACGAGGAGAAGCAGTACGGCACGCCGCCGGGACAATTCACCGAATGGCGCGAATTCCCGCCGAGCGACCTGCTCTTCTACGAGGGCCTGCATGGCTGCGTCGTCACTGACAAGATAGACCTGGCCAGGCACGCTGACCTCAGGATCGGCGTGGTGCCGGTCATCAATCTCGAATGGATCCAGAAGATCCATCGTGACCGGGCAACCCGCGGCTATTCCACCGAGGCGGTGATGGACGTCATCCTGCGCCGCATGCCGGACTATGTCCGCTACATCGTCCCGCAGTTCTCGCAGACCGCCATCAACTTCCAGCGCGTGCCGATCGTCGACACGTCCAACCCGTTCATCGCCCGCTGGATCCCGACGCCCGACGAATCGATGCTGGTCATCCGCTTCGCCAATCCGCGCGGCATCGATTTCCCTTACCTGCTTTCGATGATCCACGACTCCTTCATGTCGCGGCCGAATTCCATAGTGGTGCCAGGCAACAAGCTCGATCTTGCCATGCAGCTGATCCTGACGCCGCTCATCCTGCAATTGATCGAACGCAAGAACCGAGTGTCGTGAGGAGGACGCCATGAACAGCCAAGCAGCAGCCCTGAAGCCCGTCGCCGCCGTCTCGGAGCGCGATATGGCAAATGCCATTCGCGCATTGGCGATGGACAGCGTCCAAAAGGCCAATTCCGGCCATCCGGGCATGCCGATGGGCATGGCCGACGTCGCGACGGTGCTGTTCGGCCGCTTCATCAACATCGATCCGTCGGCGCCCAACTGGCCTGATCGCGACCGCTTCGTGCTTTCGGCCGGGCACGGCTCGATGCTGCAATATGCGCTGCATTACCTGCTCGGCTACGAAGACATGCCGATCGAGCAATTGCAGCGGTTTCGCCAGCTGGGCAGCCGCACCGCCGGACATCCCGAATATGGCCATGCGCTTGGCATCGAGACGACGACCGGTCCGCTTGGACAAGGCATCTCGACCGCCGTCGGCATGGCGCTGGCCGAGCGCATGCTTGCTGCCCGCCACGGCGCCGATCTCGTCGACCATTTCACCTACGCGATCGCCGGCGACGGCTGCCTGCAGGAAGGCATCAGCCACGAGGCGATCGACCTTGCCGGTCACCTGAAGCTCGCCCGGCTGATCGTCTTCTGGGACGACAATGCGATCTCGATCGACGGACCGACTTCGCTGTCGACATCGATGGACCAGCCGGCCCGGTTCGAAGCCGCTGGATGGCATGTCCAGTCGGTGGACGGCCACGACACCGAAGCCGTCGCTGCGGCAATCGAATCCGCGCAGCAGTCGGACCGGCCGTCGCTGATCGCCTGCCGCACGGTGATCGGCAAGGGCGCGCCCAATCTGGGCGGCTCGGAAAAGACGCATGGCGCGCCGCTGGGCGATGCCGAGATCGCCGCGACGCGCGAGAACATCGGCTGGGCCTGCGCGCCGTTCGAGGTGCCGGACGACATCCTTTTCGCCTGGCGCGAAATTGCCGAGCGCGGGCAAGCGGCGCGGCACGCCTGGGAGCAGCGGCTTGCCGCTTCGCCGCAGCGCGAGGCCTTCGAGCGTGCGGTCGCCGGCGCCCTGCCCGACGCGGTCTTCGAAGCGCTCGGCGCTTTCCGCAAGGAGCATGTCGAAAAGGCGACCAAGGTCGCAACGCGAAAAGCCTCCGAAATGGCGCTCGCCGCCATCAACGCCGCAACCGAGCTGACCGTCGGTGGCTCCGCCGATCTGACGCATTCGAACCTGACGATCACCAAGGGGATGGATCGCATAGCGCCTGGTGCCTATGCCGGCCGCTACATCCACTACGGCATCCGCGAGCATGGCATGGCCGCGGCCATGAACGGCATCGCGCTGCATGGCGGCTTCGTGCCTTATGGCGGCACCTTCCTGTGCTTCGCCGACTATGCGCGCGGCGCGATGCGGCTTTCGGCGCTGATGGGCCAGCGCGTCATCTATGTGATGACCCATGATTCCATCGGTCTCGGCGAGGACGGCCCGACCCATCAGCCGATCGAGCACCTGGCGATGCTGCGGGCGACGCCCAACCTCAACGTCTTCCGTCCGGCCGACATCATCGAGACGGCGGAGTGCTGGGAACTGGCGCTGAAGAGCAAGAACCGGCCGAGCGTGCTGGTGCTCTCGCGGCAGAACCTGCCGATGCTGCGCCACACACATAGCGACGAGAACCGGTCGAGCCAGGGCGCCTACATCCTGCGCGAGCCAGCCGGCCACCGCGCCGTGACGCTGATCGCCACCGGCTCGGAGGTCGAGATCGCCGTTGCCGCCGCCGAACGGCTGGAGGCCGAGCACGGCATCGCCGCCGCGGTCGTCTCGATGCCGTGCTGGGAGCTGTTTGAGGAACAGGATGCCAGCACCCGCAAGGCCGTCCTCGGCTCGGCGCCGCGCATCGCCGTCGAAGCCGCAGCACGGCTCGGCTGGGACCGCTGGATCGGCGATACCGGCGTGTTCGTCGGCATGGCCGGTTTCGGCGCCAGCGCCCCTGCCCCGGATCTCTACCGGCATTTCGACATCACGCCCGAAGCCGTCGCCGCAGCGGCGCTGAAGCTCATCATCTAGGAAGGACCCCAAAAATGGCCCGCATCACCCTTCGCCAGCTTCTCGACCATGCCGCCGAGCACGGCTACGGCGTTCCGGCATTCAACATCAACAACATGGAACAGGGCCTCGCCATCATGGAGGCGGCCAGGGCCTGCGACGCGCCGGTCATCATCCAGGCCTCGCGCGGCGCCCGCTCCTATGCCAACGACATCATGCTGGCCAAGATGATGGAGGCGTTGACCGAAATGCATCCGGCCATACCGCTCTGCATCCATCAGGACCACGGCAACAACGAAGCCACCTGTCTTTCGGCGATCCGCCACGGCTTCACCTCGGTGATGATGGACGGCTCGTTGATGGCGGACGCCAAGACGCCGGCGAGCTACGACTACAACGTCGCCATCACCGAACGTGTCGCACGCATGGCGCATTGGGTCGGCGCTTCCGTCGAAGGCGAGCTCGGCGTGCTCGGCTCGCTGGAAACCGGCCAGGGCGAGGCCGAGGATGGGCATGGCGCCGAAGGTGTGCTTTCCCACGACCAGCTTTTGACCGATCCCGATCAGGCGGTCGACTTCGTCACCGCCACCCAGGTCGACGCGCTGGCGATCGCCTGCGGCACCTCGCACGGCGCCTACAAATTCAGCCGCAAGCCCGACGGCGGCATCCTCGCCATGCAGGTGATCGAGGCGATCCACGAAAAGCTGCCCAACACGCATCTGGTCATGCATGGCTCTTCCTCGGTGCCGCAGGAACTGCAGGACGTCATCAACCGATATGGCGGCGAGATGCCCCAGACCTTTGGCGTTCCGGTCGAGGAGATCGAGCGCGGCATCCGCTACGGCGTGCGCAAGGTCAACATCGACACCGATTGCCGCATGGCCATGGCCGGGCAGTTCCGCCGCGTCGCGACGGAGGACCCGCGCGAATTCGATCCGCGCAAATTCCTGAAACCCGCCATGGATGCCCTGCGCGACCTTTGCCGCGATCGCTTCGAGCGCTTCGGCACCGCCGGCAACGCCTCGAAGATCAGGGTCATCGCCATGGACGAGATGGCCAAACGTTACGCCGCGGGAAAACTCGATCCGCAAATCGCAACCGCGAAAGCCGCCTGAGCGGCAAACAGGAGACCTGCCATGAACAAGATCGACATGCCGTCAGCTGGCACGCTCAAGGAAGGCAAGGAACGCTACAAGTCGGGCGTCATCCCCTACAAGAAGATGGGCTACTGGGAGCCGGACTACCGGCCCAAGGAGACCGACCTGATCGCCATGTTTCGGATCACGCCGCAGCCAGGCGTCGACCACGAGGAGGCGGCGGCCGCCATCGCCGGTGAATCCTCCACCGCGACATGGACCGTGGTGTGGACCGACAGGCTGACCGCCTGCGAGCTCTACCGCGCCAAGGCGTTCAGATCCGAGCCGGTGCCGAACACCGGTCCCGGCACCAAGACCGAGCAGCAGTACTTCGCCTACATCGCCTACGACCTCGACCTGTTCGAGCCGGGCTCGATCGCCAACCTGACGGCATCGATCATCGGCAACGTGTTCGGCTTCAAGGCAGTCAAGGCCTTGCGGCTCGAGGACATGCGCATTCCGGTGGCTTACCTGAAAACCTTCCAGGGCCCGGCGACCGGCATCGTGGTGGAACGCGAGCGGCTCGACAAGTTCGGCCGGCCGCTGCTCGGTGCGACGACGAAGCCGAAGCTTGGCCTGTCAGGCCGCAACTATGGCCGCGTCGTCTACGAGGCGCTGAAGGGTGGCCTCGACTTCGTCAAGGACGACGAGAACATCAACTCGCAGCCCTTCATGCACTGGCGCGACCGCTTCCTCTACTGCATGGAGGCCGTGAACAAGGCGTCGGCCGCCACCGGCGAGGTCAAGGGCCATTATCTCAACGTCACCGCCGGCACGATGGAGGAGATGTACGAGCGCGCCGAATTCGCAAAACAGCTTGGCTCCTGCATCGTCATGATCGACCTGGTCATTGGCTACACGGCGATCCAGTCGATGGCCAAATGGGCACGCCGCAACGACATGATCTTGCACCTGCACCGCGCCGGCAACTCGACCTATTCGCGCCAGAAGAACCACGGCATGAATTTTCGCGTCATCTGCAAATGGATGCGGATGGCCGGCGTCGACCACATCCATGCCGGCACGGTGGTCGGCAAGCTGGAAGGCGACCCACTGATGATCAAGGGGTTTTATGACACGCTGCGCGAGGAGCGCACGCCGCAGAACCTCGAAACCGGGCTGTTCTTCGACCAGGACTGGGCCTCGCTCAACAAGGTGATGCCCGTCGCCTCGGGCGGCATCCATGCCGGCCAGATGCACCAGTTGATCCATTATCTCGGCGAGGACGTCATCCTGCAGTTCGGCGGCGGCACGATCGGCCATCCGGACGGCATCCAGGCCGGTGCGACGGCCAATCGCGTCGCCTTGGAGGCAATGATCCTCGCCCGCAACGAAGGCCGCGACTATCTCCGCGAAGGGACCAAAATCCTCGAACAGGCGGCCAGATGGTGCACGCCGCTGAAGGCGGCCCTGGAGACCTGGAAGGACGTCACCTTCAACTACGAATCGACCGACACGGCCGACTTCGTGCCAACCGCAACGCCCAGCTTCTAGACGAAAGGAACCGTCGCCATGATGACCAATCCGGGAAACAAGGTCACGCAGGGACAGTTTTCGTTCCTGCCCGACCTGACCGATGAGCAGATTTCGGCGCAGATCAAATACGCGCTGAAAAACCACTGGGCGGTCAGCGTCGAGTACACCGACGATCCGCATCCGCGAAATACCTATTGGGAAATGTACGGCAACCCGATGTTCGACCTGAAGGACCCGGCGGGCATCCTGCTTGAAGTCAACAACTGCCGCAAAGCCATGCCCAACATGTATGTCCGGGTCACCGCCTTCGATTCGAGCAAGGGCTGGGAAGCGCCGCGCATGTCGTTCATCGTCAACCGGCCGCCCAACGAACCCGGGTTCCGGCTGCTGCGCCAGGAGCGCGACGGCCGCAGCCAGGGCTATTCGATCGTGCCTTATGCGACCGACAGGCCCGAAGGCGAGCGGAGCTAGCCGAAACCATGCTGGACGCGATAGCAAAGGACACTGCCGCGCCGGACGCGCCAGTCGATCTGCAGGCCGAGTTCGAGGCGTCCAACATCGATGAGGTGCTGGGCAAGCTCGACCGCGAACTCGTTGGCCTGAAGCCGGTCAAGACCCGCATCCGCGAGATCGCGGCGCTGCTCCTGGTCGACCGGCTTCGCCGCAAGTTCGGCCTGGTCTCGGGCGCGCCGACGCTGCACATGAACTTCACCGGAAATCCCGGTACCGGAAAGACCACCGTGGCGCTGAGGATGGCCGAAATCCTGCATCGTCTCGGCTATGTCCGCGAAGGCCACATGGTCGCGGTGACGCGAGACGATCTCGTCGGCCAGTATGTCGGCCACACCGCGCCCAAAACCCGCGAAGTGATCAAGCGCGCCATGGGCGGGGTGCTTTTCATCGACGAGGCCTACTATCTCTACAAGCCCGAGAACGAACGCGACTACGGCCAGGAATCGATCGAAATCCTGCTGCAATGCATGGAAAACAACCGTGACGATCTGGTTGTGATCCTTGCCGGCTACAAGGACAAGATGGACCGCTTCTTCAACAGCAATCCCGGCATGCGCTCGCGCATCGCCCACCACCTCGATTTTCCCGACTACGGCGTCGGCGAGCTCAAATCGATCGCCGAGATCATGCTGGCGGAACAGAATTATCGTCTCAGCGAGGCGGCGGCCAAGGCGCTCGAAGAGTATCTCCCGATCCGCATGCGGCTGCCGCATTTCTCCAACGCTCGCTCGGTCCGCAATGGGCTCGACCGGGCGCGGCTTCGCCAGGCCAACCGGCTTTTCACGTCGCGCGACCGGGTGTTGACGAAGACCGACCTTATCACCATTGAGGAATCCGATATTCGCGGCAGCCGCGTATTCGCGGAAGGCAAGCTCGAAGGCGAACCGGAAACGAAGGCGCGCTGACAAGATGACGCCGGTTGGTGTGCAGCGACCGGAAACCGAAGACGGAATGGAGCCGACGACCATGGGTACCAAGACAATCATCGCCCCCTCGGTGCTTTCTGCGGATTTCTCGCGGCTCGGCGACGAGGTCGAAGCGGTCGTCCGGGCGGGCGCCGACTGGATCCATCTCGACGTGATGGACGGTCATTTCGTGCCCAACATCACCTTCGGTCCGCCGGTGATCAAGGCGATCCGCGATCGAACCGACAAGGTCTTCGACTGTCACCTGATGATTGCGCCGGCCGACGCCTATCTCGCCGCCTTCGCCGATGCCGGCTGCGACATCATCACCGTGCATGCCGAGGCCGGGCCGCATCTCGACCGTTCGCTGCAGGCGATCAGGAATCTCGGCAAGAAGGCCGGCGTGTCGCTGAACCCGTCGACGCCGGAAAGCGTCATCGAATATGTGCTCGACCGGCTCGATCTGGTGCTTCTGATGACGGTCAATCCGGGCTTCGGCGGCCAGGCGTTCATTCCGGCGGTCGTCGACAAGGTCAGGCGGGTCAAGGCGCTGATCGGCAATCGCCCGATCGACATCGAGATCGACGGCGGCGTCACCCCCGAGACCGCTCCGCTGGTCACCGCGGCCGGCGCCAATGTGCTGGTCGCCGGCTCGGCCATCTTCAAGGGCGGCGCCGAGGCGGCCTATCGCGCCAATATCGGCGCCATCAGGCAGGCAGCCGACGGCGCGATCCGGAAAGCCGCGTAAACCATTTCATCGGAGGACAATATGGGGGCAATCCCACCTGTCTGCGATTTCGGCTGGCAAGCCATCGATGCCGTCTTGCCCGGCGTCGACGGCAAATCGCATTCGATCTTCAGCCACGCCGGTCCGAACGGGCTGGTGGTGGCCTTCATCTGCAACCACTGCCCTTACGTGAAGGCGGTGATTTCCCGCATCGTCCGCGATGCCAACGACCTCAAGCCCGAAGGCATCGGCTTTGTCGCGATCAACTCCAACGATGCCGACGCCTATCCGGATGATTCCTTCGACAACATGAAGCTCTTCGCCAGGGCGAACGGCTTCACTTTCCCCTACCTCCACGACGAGCGCCAGACGGTGGCGCGTGCCTATGGAGCCGTTTGCACTCCGGATTTCTTCGGGCTCAACAGTGAATTGACGCTGCAATATCGCGGCCGGCTGGACGCGGCGCGACGCGACGCCGGACCGCCCGGACTAAGACGCGACCTTTTCGAGGCGATGAGACAAATTGCCCGAACCGGCGACGGACCGCTGGACCAGATCGCTTCGATCGGCTGCTCGATCAAGTGGAAGGATGCTGCATGAACGTCGGCGCAGGCAGGCGGTTTCGATCGCCGAAAGCGATCCTGTTCGACCTCGACGGCACGCTGGTCGATTCGGCGCCTGACATAACCGCCGCCGTCAACGAGCTGCTGGCCGGCCGCGATCTGCCGCCGCTGCGCCTGGAACAGGTCAGGGCGATGATCGGCGGCGGCGTCAGGAAACTGATCGAGCGCGCCTTCGCGGCATCCGGCGCGCCGCTTCTCGGCAGCGCGCTCGATGAAGCCAACCGCGTCATGGCGCCGATCTACCGCAGACATCTGACCGGCCTGACAAGGCTGATGCCCGGCGTCAGGGAGGTTCTCACCCACTTCCATTTGAGCGGAATAGCCATGGGCGTGGTGACCAACAAGCCGCAGCTGGCGGCTCGCGAAATCCTGCTGCATTTCGGGCTGACGGAGCATCTCGGCGCGATCGTCGGCGGAGACGCGGTAACTTGCCTGAAACCGGCGCCCGACGCTCTGCTGCTGGCGCTCGACCAGCTCCAGGTCGAACCTCGCGACACGCTGATGGTCGGAGACAGCGGCGCCGACGTGGCCGCCGCCCGCGCCGCCGGCATGCCGGTCATTCTGCTGCGTGGCGGCTACACCCAAACTCCCGTTGAAGAGCTTGGCGCCGACCTCGTTTGCGACAGCCTGCTTGATCTGCCTTCCGCCATGCTGCAAGACGCCACTTGACCGGCGCCCAACCGCCCAGGGCGGGCGCCGGCCGAACGCAGTTTCGAACGGCCGGCGAAGTCGGGCTACTTCCTGCGGAAGAACCGGTTACTTCCTGCGGAAGAACCGGGCTATTTGGAGAATTGCTTCAGATAGGCGATGACGTTGGCGAGATCCTCGTCCTTCTTGAGACCGGGAAACGCCATCTTCGTGCCTTTGATCATGGCCTTGGGATCGCGAAGATAGGTCGTCAGCGTGGCTTCGTCCCATTTGACGCCGGATTTACCCGCCTCGGTCATCGGTTTGGAATATTTGAACCCCGGATGCGTGCCGGCCGTCCGGCCGATAACGCCGCTCAATGACGGACCGATCTTGTTCTTGTCCTCGTCGACGACGTGGCAGGCCTTGCATTTGGCGAAGACCTTCTCACCCGCGGCGGCATCCTGTGCCTGCGATTGGTTTGTCATGAACGTCGCAACGGACACGACGGCGAAAAATGCGACTGCACGCATGGCATTTCCTCATTGATCGTCAAGGTGCCCTGGACGATTTGCGCATGCCTTTGTCTGATCATCGGCATGCGTCGTTTTATGCAGAGCGAAAACGTCTCCCTTGTGGAGTTGCAGCGCCTGCATCCTGGAAGCTACCCAGCAGATGAGCGATGTCAACCATGCAGCGGTTCGCACAGGCAATCGCTTCGGACAAAGGAGCGCGTCCAAGTCGTATTGGCGACTGTCGACGTCGGCGCTGCCCCTCATCCGCCTGCCGGCACCTTCTCCCCGTATAGTGACGGGGCGAAGGGGGCTGGCCGCAACGCCGGCGCCCTTTCTGCAGCGCTGGAGATTGGCGAAATCCAATGCGAAGGCGTCTTTCTCCCCGTCACTATACGGGGAGAAATGCCCGGCAGGGCAATGAGGGGCAGCGCAAACGGAAGCGATTGTCTTGCGGCCGCTCACGCCCCGCCCCGAGGCGGGTTTTGTTTCAGGTATCGGCGACCTCCCCCGAAGTTCAGAGCGCGGTCGGCTCCGGTAGACCCAATCCATTCGCCTTTGTTGACGGCCATCGGGCGAACGCGTAGCCTCAACCATTCCGGTTTTCCATGGGCACCTCGGGACTCCGGCAGTTGGCGATTTTGTCCAGGTTCGCGGATCGGGCCGGATTTCGCCAAAGCGGGCGTCTTCAAGCGCGCAAGAGGTGCTGAATGGATATGGTCGACCTCATCTTGATGGTTTGCCTGATTGCCAATCCGGGCAATTGCCGAGACGAACATCTCTATTTCGAGAGCCGCGGCTCTCTGTTCCAATGCATGATGCTGGCGCCCACCGAAATCGCGAAATGGTCGCAGGAACACCCGACCCTCAAGGTCAGGCGCTGGAAATGCGCTTTCCCGAACAAAGACCGTGCGATCTGATCGGCGCCCGGCCTGTTATGGCCCCGGGAGGAGACATCATGATGATTTCGCGTCGAGGAACGCTCCGGCTGGCAGCTCTTGGAACAGCCGCAGCGGTTGTCCCAAAGCCCTCCTTCGCCACGAACAGGGTTCGCATCGGTGTGCTAAAATTCGGCACCGTGAGCTGGGCGCTTGACACGCTGAAGCACCACAGATTCGACGCAGCCAACGGCATCGATCTGGAGGTCGTCGATTTCGCCGGCGAGGATGCGACCAACGTCGCCATGCTGGCCGGCGCGATCGACATGATCGTCTCCGACTGGCTGTGGGTCTCGCGCCAGCGCTCCGAAGGCGTCGACCTCACATTGGTCCCCTATTCGACCGCCGTCGGGGCGATCATGGTGAAGGAGGGAGTGCCGATCCGGACGATCACCGATCTCAGGGGAAAAAAGCTCGGCGTCGCCGGCGGACCTCTCGATAAAAGCTGGCTGCTGATCCAGGCGCTGGCCAGACGCGATCACGGCCTCGACCTGCCGGCAACCAGCGACATCGTCTTTGGCGCGCCGCCGCTGATTTCGGAAAAGGCGATGCAGGGCGAGCTCGATGCGGTGCTCAATTTCTGGCATTTTTGCGCCCGGCTCGAGGCCAACGGCTTTCGTCGGCTGATCGGCGCCGATGCTGCGGCGAAAGCGCTCGGGGCCTCGGGCGCCGTATCGGCGCTCGGCTATGTCTTTCATGACAAATGGGCGAACGAACATCCGGACGCTATCGGGGGCTTCATCAAGGCTTCGGCGCAGTCCAAGGACTTGCTGGCCAGATCCGACGATGAGTGGCTGCGCCTTGCGCCTGTCATCCGCGCGCAAGGCGAGGAACTGGCAAAACTGCGTGACCGCTATCGCGGGGGCATTCCCAGACGCCCCGTCGCCGAGGATGCGGCCGACGCCGGCAAGCTCTACCGCGTGCTGGCCGAGATCGGCGGCGAAAAGCTGGTCGGCCGCGCGCCCGAGATGGCGCCCGGAACGTTCTGGCAGGTACCCCCGCAATGAGCGCACCTGATATCGGCGATCGCCCGCCTGGCGCTGCGGTCGGCATGTCCAGCCAATCCGGCCTGGCAGCGGCGCTGACACCGGTGCTGACGGTCGCGGCCTCTCTGTTCGGGCTAGGCCTGCTGTGGGGCCTTGCGGCAAATGCCTGGCCGAGCCGTGCCTTTCCAGGGCCGGGACTGGTCTGGCAGGTGCTGCTCGCAGAGGCGGCGAACGGCGATCTTTTCTACCATCTCGGCGCGACGCTCGGCCGGGTTGCCGCGGCATATGTCGTCGCGATGGTTGCTGGCTCGGTCATCGGCGTGCTCCTCGGTAGCCACCGCCGCGCAGACCGGTTCTTCTCTCCCTGGGTGGTCCTGTTCCTCAACATTCCCGCGCTGGTCGTCATCGTGCTCGCCTACATCTGGTTCGGCCTCAACGAAGCGGCGGCGATTGGCGCGGTTGCCGTCAACAAGATCCCGAATGTCGTGGTGACGATGCGCGAAGGCGCCAGGGCGCTTGATCCGAGTTACGCCGAAATGGCCGCCGTCTACCGCTTTGGTCTCCTCGACCGCATTCGCCATGTCCTGCTGCCGCAACTGCAGCCCTATCTTGCCGCCGCCTCACGATCCGGCATCGCTCTCATCTGGAAGATCGTCCTGGTGGTCGAACTGCTCGGCCGCTCCAACGGCGTCGGCTTCCAGATCTATCTTTATTTCCAGCTCTTCGACGTCGCCGCCATCCTTGCCTACACCCTGGCTTTCGTGGCGGTGATGCTTGTCATCGAACTCTTTCTGGTGCAGCCCGTTGAACGACATGCAACCCGTTGGCGGCGTCGTCCCGCTTAGGGTCGACATCGCCGAAAAGACCTTCAGGTCCGCGCAAGGCGTCTCGATCAAGGCGCTCCAGGACCTCTCCTTCGAGGTCCGGCAAGGCGAATTCGCCTGCTTGCTGGGGCCGTCCGGCTGCGGCAAGACCACGACGCTGCGCATCCTGCTTGGGTTGGACAAGGACTTTTCCGGCTCGTTCCAACTGCCCGAAGGCGGCTCCGACCGGATCGCCGCCGTATTCCAGGAGCCGGTCTTGCTGCCGTGGCGGACGGTAGAGCAGAATGTCAGGCTGGCGCTGCCGAAAAGCCTGAGGACGAAAAAACTCGATGGGCTGTTCGACACGCTCGGCCTCGCCGGCATGCGCTCGCTCTATCCGGCCGAGCTTTCGCTTGGCCTTGCGCGCAGGGCAGCGCTTGCCAGGGCCTTCGCCACCGAACCGGCGGTGCTGTTCCTGGACGAACCCTTTGCCTCACTCGACGAACGGACCGCCGAGCGGCTTCGGCACCTGCTTTTGACCGTGTGGTCGGCGCGGCCCACGACCGCCCTGATGGTAACCCACAATCTGCGCGAGGCCCTGATGCTGTCGGACCGCATCATCGTGCTCGCGCAACGGCCGGCCCATGTGCTCGGCATGTTCGACGTAAAGCTGCCGCGGCACTATCGCAATCCACAGGTGATGAGCGACCTTTTGCGGTCGTTCCAGCAAAAATTTCCGGGCGTGGCCTGATCGCCTTGCAGTTCGGAATCGGGAGGAAGCCATGCCGATCGACAGGATACGACGCAAGCTTGTGAACGGCTTCGCCTGCACCGCGGTCAGCGCCGCGATGCTGCCCTGTTGCCTCGGGCGATCCGCTCTCGCCGCAGCCTACGGCCTTGAATTCAAGCTCAGGAAAGTCGCCGACGGCGTCTTCGCTTTCCAGGGCGTCGATGAATTGATGAGCGCCGCCAACCAGGGCGCGATCTCCAACCTCGGCGTCGTCGTCGGCACCGACGCCGTCGCCGTCATCGACAGCGGCGGCAGCCTGATCGAGGCGAACGCCCTCATCGCCGCGATCGGCAAGATAAGCGCCAGCCCGGTCCGCTACCTGATCAACACCCACATGCACCCCGACCATGTCTTCGGCAACGCGGCGTTCCGGCAAATCAGCGCCACCATCGTCGGCCACCACAATCTGCCGCGCGCGTTCGAGGCGCGCGGCGCCTTCTACCTGCAGAGCTTTCGCGAACAGATCGGCGACGCGCTCATCAAGGGGATCGAGATCATACCGCCGACGATACTGGTCGACGACCGCCTGCAGCTCGACCTTGGCGGACGCGTGCTCGAATTGCAGGCATGGAAGGCGGCTCACACCGACAACGACCTGACCGTCTTCGACAGCGCGACCCGCACGCTGTTTGCCGGCGATCTGGTTTTCATCGGTTCCGTGCCGACGCTGGACGGATCGCTGCTCGGCTGGCTTCGCCAGATGGATGCGCTCGCCGCGATCGGCGCAGTGCGCGTCGTGCCGGGTCATGGCCCGGTGCCGGCCGACTGGCCGGCGGCGCTGACGGCGCAGCGGCGCTATTTCGAAATTCTGGCGCGCGATATTCGCAAGGCGATTGCCGACGGGATGCCGCTCCGCGACGCCGTCAAGACCGCCGGCGCAAGCGAACGGGGCAATTGGCATCTGTTCGACGACTACAACGAGCGCAATGCAACAGCCGCCTTTGCCGAACTCGAATGGGAATAGATCACAGCGACAAGCGCTGTGGATCGATTTGCCAACGCATCGTCAAGGGTCTATCCTCGACTTCGGCCTGGGCACCACCTCTTTGACATTGGTGGAGGCATCGAAATGCAGAACCACGCTTACCGGAGCCGGCAGCTCGGCTTGCCGCTTGCAACCGTCTTTGCCGCGATTCTCGTGGCCGTCGGCGCGCTCATTGGCGCCTCCGGCGCCGCCAACGCCCAGCAGACAACCGCCTCTTCGGACAGGATCTGGCAGGATCTGAAAGGCGACGTGTTCGGCGATCGGGCAATTCTGGTCGATAGCGGCGTCGTCAGGATCGAGGCGCCGAAGCGGGCGCAGGATGCCGCCATCGTGCCCGTCGACATCTATATCGACCCGGCCAAGGCGCCCGCCGGCATCAAATCCGTCACCTTGATCATCGACGTCAATCCAGCGCCGGTGGCGGCGACGTTCGAGATCGGCAAGGACGCCGGCGTGACGCATCTGTCGACGCGCGTGCGCGTCGATGACTATTCCTATCTGCGCGCCATAGCAGAGACACAGGGCGGCGAGCTTCACATGGCCCAGACCTTCGTCAAGGCGTCGGGCGGATGCTCCGCCCCGGCGCTCAAGAACCAGGACGAGGCGATGGCGACAATGGGGCAGATGAAGCTGCGCCAATTCCCGCCGCAAGAGACGATGACAAAGGCGCAGGAATTGCAGCTGATGATCCGCCACCCGAACAATTCGGGCCTGCAGCGCAACCCGCTGACCCAGTATTTCATCCCCGCGCATTTCGTTCAGAAACTGTCGATCTCGCAGGCAGACCGGCTGATCCTGTCGATGGAAGGGGGGATATCGATTTCGGAAGATCCCAATTTCCGGTTCGATTTCACCGCGCACGGCACTGGCCAAATCCAGGTCGAAGCGATCGATACGGATGGCAAGGTATTTCGCAATCAATGGCCGCTGGAGGCTACGGGACTCTGAAGCCTCGAAACCGTATGCAGCTGCTGTCGGCGGTCTTATACGGCGTCTAAAAGCAGCGCACGTCGGCTTCCGCCTGCGCGCGCTTCAGTTCCGTGCCTGCGGCTTTTGCCGGCGCGCTTTCGCGGAACAGTCCCGAACGCTCCCCTGTCGTCAGGGACATGCTCTTGAAGGTCTCGGCCCTTTCATAATCCTCGAATGGAAGGATCGAGGCGATGACGTCGATCGAGCAGGAACAGCTCTCCAGCGCCTGACGTGTCTGGCCATTCGTCTGCATGCAGCCGAGCACATAGTCGACAACCGTCACCGTCGGATAATCTGAGGCGGCGCCGGCCGGATTGGCGAAGGCCAGGGCCGACGTGAACAACAGCGGCAAGCTCGAAAAGCCGACGAATCTGATCATGGGGAACCTCCGATTGGCCCGGAACGTGACAGATCGAGCCCGCTGGATCGAGACGGATCACCGCACCAGTTGGCCTCGCGAAACCTAGCCAGTCAAGTTCTCATGCAGGCCATATAGTACCAAAGGACAGGGCCGTCCCGGCCGGCAAAAGGCCACCCCGACAGCACGAACATCGGCTCCGAATCCTGGTGCTGAGATTGATTTCAGGTCTCCTCCACTATCGCCAGAGGGAGCGACGCGCGCATACTTAAAATCATACGCTACAACTAATATTCCCAAATAAAAATCAATACATTTCGCCCAAAAAATACGCAAAATTTAACCACTTATATAAATCTCGCTTCATCCACAGTCGATCAATAGCTTTCTGTTCGGGTTTTTTCATATCTATTTCTCTATATTGCAGTGCAACATAGACGGAAGTGATTTTTCTTGCCTTCCGTCTGGGGATGACATAGCTTCATCCTGTTTCCGGCTTCAAGGGCGTCACCGTCATTAGGGAGCGGCGACAGTCTTTCGTAGGCCAAGTGGGATGGGCAGTAACGGTGCCCTCTGCTCATTCGGCTTAGGTCGTGACACGCTGCCGGAAATACTTCCCCCACATGAATCGCTTGGGCAAGCCCTGGTGGGCTCAACGGACGATTCGTCATTGTGCACCCTGGGAGGACTTTGATGCGTGTATTAGCGAAAACTGCCTACCTACTAACGACCGCGGCGCTCATGTCGTTCGGCGCGGTCCACATGACGTCGGCCAATGAAGAACTGATGAAAATGGCCGAAAACCCCAAGGACTGGGTGATGCAGACGGGTGACTACGCCAACACCCGCTTTTCCAAGCTCAACCAGATCACCAAGGACAATGTGAAGAACCTGCAGGTCAAGTGGACCTTCTCCACTGGCGTGCTGCGCGGCCATGAAGGCGGGCCGCTGGTCATCGGCGATGTGATGTATGTCCACGCGCCGTTCCCGAACACCGTCTATGCTCTCGATCTCAAGAATGACGGAAAGATCCTCTGGAAATACGAGCCCAAGCAAGACCCGAATGTTATTGGCATCATGTGCTGCGACACGGTCAACCGTGGCGTCGCCTATGGTGACGGCAAGATCATCCTCAACCAGGCCGACACCACCGTCGTGGCGCTCGATGCCAAGTCCGGCAAAGTCGCCTGGACGGTCAAGAACGGCGATCAGATCGACGGCGGAAAGGGCGAATCCGGCACGTCGGCGCCTGTGGTCGTCAAGGACAAGGTTATCGTCGGCATCTCTGGCGCCGAATATGGTGTTCGCGGCCACATCTCGGCCTACAATCTGTCGGATGGCAAGCTTGCCTGGCGGGCCTATTCGACGGGACCCGATGCAGAAACCCTGATCGATCCCGAAAAGACTACCCATCTCGGCAAACCAGTCGGCGCGGACTCGGGCACGAACACCTGGGAAGGCGAGCAGTGGAAGACCGGTGGCGGCACGACTTGGGGATGGTACGCCTATGATCCCAAGCTTAACCTGATCTACTACGGCACCGGCAATCCATCGACCTGGAACCCGGTCCAGAGGCCGGGCGACAATCGCTGGTCGATGACGATCATGGCTCGCGATGCGGATACCGGGATGGCCAAGTGGCTCTACCAGATGACCCCGCATGACGAGTGGGATTTTGACGGCGTCAACGAGATGATCCTTGTCGACGGCATGGACATCAAGGGAGCCAAGCGCGATGTGCTGGTGCACTTCGACCGCAATGGCTTTGCCTACACCATGGATCGCGCCAATGGCGAGCTTCTCGTCGCCAAGAAATACGATCCGGCGGTGAACTGGGCGACGGAAGTCAACATGGACCCCAGCAGCGACCAGTACGGCCGCCCGCAGGTCGTGGCCAAATATTCGACCCAGCAGAACGGCGAAGACACCAACTCGACGGGCATCTGCCCGGCCGCGCTTGGAACCAAGGACCAGCAACCGGCGACCTATTCGCCGAAGACCGGTCTGTTCTACGTGCCGACAAACCATGTCTGCATGGACTATGAGCCCTACAAGGTGAGCTACACCGCCGGTCAGCCTTACGTGGGCGCCACCGTGTCGATGTATCCTCCCCCTGGAGCCGACCACATGGGCAACTTCATTGCCTGGGATGCTGCCAAGGGCGAGATCGTCTGGTCCAAGCCCGAGAAGTTCTCGGTCTGGTCGGGCGCGCTGGCGACCGACGGCGACGTCGTCTTCTACGGCACGCTCGAGGGCTACATCAAGGCGGTCGATCATGACGGCAATGAACTCTACAAGTTCAAGACCCCGTCCGGCATCATCGGCAACATCAACGCCTACGAGCATGGCGGCAAGCAATACATCGCCGTTCTGTCCGGCGTCGGCGGATGGGCGGGTATCGGTCTGGCAGGCGGACTGCTTTCGCCCGACAACGCCGCTGCCTGGCATGGCGCCGTCGATCAGGGCCGTGCGCAAGGCGACGAGGCTGCGGTCGTTGGGACTGCCGGTCTGGGCGCGGTCGGTGGCTACGCAGCACTTGCCGACTACACGACGCTGGGCGGCCAGCTCACCGTCTTCGGTCTCCCGGACTGATATACGGGAGCACGCCTCGGGCTTGTGAGAAGACCAAGGCTTGAAAAGCGAGAGCCCGGATCACCGGAAAGGCCAGGACCGGGCTCTCCACTTCGCCGCGCACTCAAACATCGATCAATGCCGCTTCACGACAGCAAGACCGTGTGCAGGCGAAATCAAGAAATGAAGGAAGTACCTGAATGTCCGTTCGCATTGTAATTTCCGCTCTCGCTCTGGCGCTGCCTCTGGCGTGTTCAAGCCTCGCACAAGCCCAGGACAGCGCGGAAAAAGCCAAGGCAGTGACGGAAGAAGGCGGCAAGCATTTCGACGCGGAGGGAAACCCGACCTTCAAGATCGAAAACGGAGCCGTCGACTGGTACACGTTCAGCGGTTACCGCCGGTATCACTCCGATTGCCATGTCTGTCACGGACCGGACGGCACCGGTTCGAGCTATGCACCGGCCCTGCTCAACAGCCTGAAAACAATGGATTACGCCACCTTCATCTCGATCGTCGCCGAGGGCCGCAAGAATGTCGGCGGCGGCAAGGAAAATGTCATGCCTGCCTTTGGCGAAAACAAGAACGTCTATTGCTACATGGATGATCTCTACGTCTATCTGCGTGCCCGCGCCGACGGCGCGGCGCCCCGCGGCAGGCCGCCGAAGAAAGCAGACAAGCCACAGGCAGCGAAGGATGCCGAAGCATCCTGTATGGGTGGATGATATGATTGGCCGTGACGCGTTGAAGCTGTGTTTTGTCCTGCCGATGCTCGGCGCACTCGCCTTGCTGCCTCCGAACGCCCAGGCGCAGGACGCCGGCCTTGGTGCCGCGGGCGAACTGGTCGACCCGGACATCCTGCGCGTCTGCGCCGATCCTTCGAACATGCCCTTCACCGACAAGAGCGGCGAAGGCTTCGAAAACCGGCTGGCCGACCTGGTTGCCGCGAAAACCGGCCGAAAGTCCGTCGCCTATACATGGTTTCCTGTTGTCGCCGGCTTCGTGCGCAACACGCTGGCCGCCAACCGATGCGACATCATCATGGGCTATGCCCAGGGCGATGAACTGGTGCAGAACACCAACGCCTACTATCGCTCGTCCTATGTGCTGGTGCACCCGAAGGGCAACGGCATGGAAGGCGTCGAGACCATCGAGGATCCGAAACTCACCGGCAAGAGGATCGGCGTCGTCGAAAGCACACCGCCGACTGCCAACATGGCCGCCAACAAGCTCATGCGAACGGCAAAAATCTATCCGCTGGCGGTGGATACCCGCCTCACCCCTTCGATGGGGGAAGTCATGATCAAGGACATGCTCGCCGGCAAGATCGATGCGGCGGTCATGTGGGGACCGATGGCAGGCTACTATGCCAAGCAACTCGGCGCCGATCTCACGATCGTTCCGCTGGTGAAGGAGAAAACCGGCTCGCGCATGTCATACCGCATCACCATGGGCGTGCGTCCATCCGACCAGGAATGGAAGCGGACGCTCAACCGGGTGATCAGTGAAAACCAGGCGGAGATCACCAGGATCCTGCTGGACTACGATGTGCCGCTGATCGACGAACACGACAATCCGATCACGCAATGACGAGAAACGTATGAAGGGTATTAAGGGAAAGGAGACGATTTTGCTGGTCGCCGCGGGCCTTCTGGGGCTGACCGAACCGATGTGGGCTGGCGATATCGCCGAGCCCGGCGGCTACCGGATGGACGAATATCGGGCGCCGGTGCCGCAGACGCTGCAGGGCGCGAGGGTCGTGACGACGGTGGAGGCGGAGGCGCTGTGGCGGGAGAAGAAGGCGGTGTTCTTCGACGTCATGCCGAACACGCCGAAGCCGGCCAATTTGCCGGCAGGAACGATTTGGAGAGCCAAGGTCAGAAAGGACATCCCAGGCAGCACCTGGCTGGCCAATGTCGGTTACGGCGCTATCTCCGAGGAAACCGCCAACTATTTTCGCCAAGGCCTCGCGGCCGCAGCCGGTCCCGACAAGTCGCGTGCCATTCTGTTCTATTGCATGACGAATTGCTGGATGTCGTGGAATGCCGCGAAACGGGCCATCGAATGGGGCTACAGTTCGGTGATCTGGTATCCGCCCGGCGCCGATGGATGGGAAGCTGCAAACCTTCCGCTGGAGGAAAGGAAGCCTTATGTGATTAGCAATTGAGCATGAGCATTGTTATTTTCTTGTTTTTCGACTTTTCAGAACCTGCCGTTTCATTTGTCCATTTTGAGAGCTGATGGACGAGCCATTGCAATGGTGCCCAGCAATGGTTGACTGAGAAAAGGATCGGCCCCTTCGGGCTGGTAGAAGAGGAGATATGCCATGAAGAAGAGCTGGACGAAACCGACCATGTGCCAGGTTGCTGCGGGCTTCGAGATTTCGCGGTATCTGCCTGCTGAAATTACTCCCAAGAAGTAGGCCGCAGAGGTGCGTGTCCCCGGCAACGGGGACACGCACTGTCTTGCCGCGCGAGGTCTTGGTGAAAGGCTTTGACGCGTTCAATGCGGGCGCGAAGCCATTCGTGGTCGAAGATTTGCTGTTGGTTGAACAGGCCGCAGAGCGGGCATTGCAATGCGCTTGAAGATCATCGGCTCGGCGGCAGGCGGCGGCTTTCCGCAGTGGAATTGCAACTATCGCCTGAGCCGCGCGGCTCGCACCGGGATGGCTGGCGTGCATTCGCGAACCCAATCAAGCATCGCCGCCTCAGTGGATGGGGCCGGCTGGGTTCTCTTCAACGCCTCGCCCGATATTCGCCAGCAGATTGCGCAAACGCCTGAATTGCAGCCCGCGCATGATGCGCCGTTGCGTTCGACGCCCATCCGCGCGGTGGTGCTGACCAATGCCGATGTCGATCATGTCGCCGGCCTGCTCAGCCTGCGTGAGCGGCAGCCCTTCGCTATCTACGCAACGACACAGGTTCTGGCGACGCTGGAGGCGAATTCGATCTTCAATGTCCTCGATCCGGCGCTCGTGCCGCGACGCATCTTGCCGCCGGCTGAAGAACTGGCGATCTGCGACGCAGACGGCCACGACACTGGCGTGACTGTCGAGAGTTTTCCCGTGCCCGGCAAGATAGCCCTCTATCTCGAGGAAAGAAGCCGGCCGGATGCCAATTTCAATTCCGACGCCGGCGACACGATCGGCGTCCGAATCGGCGGTGCCGGCAGTCGCGGCTCCGTCTTCTACATCCCGGGCTGCGCGCGCATCGATGCGGCCCTGCGCACGCGCCTGGCCGATGCCGCCTGTGTCCTGTTCGATGGCACGGTCTACAGCGACGACGAGATGATTGCCGCCGGCGTCGGCCAAAAGACCGGTGCGCGCATGGGGCATCTGGCCATGTCGGGAGACGATGGGTCGATCGCCGGCCTGGCCGAGTTGAGGATCGGCCGCCGTGTCTTCGTCCACATCAACAACACCAATCCGGTTCTGGACGAGAATTCCGCCGAACACGCAGCGGTCAAAGCGGCTGGCTGGGAAGTCGCCCGCGACGGCATGGAGATGGAATTTTGAGCGATTTCCACGACGCGGCCAGGAACGGCCTGTCCTCCAGCGAGCTCGAAGCCGTGCTGCGGCAGGTCGGTGCCGAGCGCTATCACAACCGCCACCCTTTCCATCACAGGATGACCAGCGGCGCGCTGTCGAGGACCGAGATGCAGGCCTGGGCGCTGAACCGCTATTGCTACCAGGCCGTCATCCCGCGCAAGGATGCCATGATCCTCGCACATGCGCAGGACCCGGCGTTTCGCGCCGCCTGGCGCAAACGCATCGAGGACCATGACGGCGAGGACGGCTGGAGCGGCGGCATCGCGCGCTGGCTGCATCTGGCGACCTCGCTCGGCCTCGATGCCGATGACGTGAAGAGCGAAAGGCTGGCGCTGCCGGCAACACGTTTTGCGGTCGGCGCCTACCTCGCCTTTTGCACGAACCGGACGCTGTTCGAGGCTGTCGCCTCGTCGCTGACCGAGATGTTCTCGCCACTCATCATCGGTGAGCGGGTCCCGGCGATGCTGGCCAAATACGATTACATTACCGAGGATACGCTGGCCTATTTCAGCCGACGGCCCGAACAAGCCTCGCGCGACGCCGACTTCGCCCTCGCCTACGTGCTCAGCCATGCCGACACTGCGGAACGCCAGCAGCAGGCGATCGATGCGCTGGTGTTCAAATGCGATATACTGTGGGCCATGCTCGACGCGCTTCAACACGCTTATGGCGAGCCGGGAAACATACCGCCCGGCGCCTTCCGTCCGGAGCCAGCCCGATGATGGCGCTGCGCGAAAGAGCCCTGGTATCACCGCGATCGGTGCCATCGCTGCCGAAGCACGTGCGCATACAGTACGACCCCGTGCGGCAGGCGTTCGCCGTGCTTTCGCCGGAAAAAATATTTTGGCCGAACGATATCAGCCTCGATATATTGCGCCGCTGCGATGGACGATCCACGGTCGGCCACATCATTGCCGGCCTTGCCGCGGATTATGACGCCGAACAGGAGGCGGTGGCGGCCGACGTCGTCGCTTTCCTGCAAGAATGGTCGGACAAGCTGCTGGTAAAACTATGAGCGAGCCCCTTCTTCCTCCGATCGGCATGCTGGCGGAACTGACGCATCGCTGCCCGCTGCAATGCCCGTATTGCTCCAATCCGCTCGAATTGCTGAAAGCCAATCGCGAACTCGATACACAGACCTGGCTTGGCCTGTTCTCGCAGGCCGCCGATCTCGGCGTTCTCCAGGTGCATCTGTCGGGCGGTGAACCGACGCTGCGCCGCGACCTCGAGCAATTGATCGCCGGGCTTTCGGCGCGCGGCGTCTACACCAACCTGATCACCGCCGGCGTCGGCATTGCCGAAGGCCGCATCGAGGCATTTGCCGAAGCCGGGCTCGACCATCTGCAACTGAGCTTTCAAGGCGCACGGCCGGCGACCACCGACCGCATCGGCAATCACAAAGGCGGCCACGAAAAGAAGCTGGAGACGGCACGCCGCGCCCGCGCGGCCGGCCTGCCGCTTACCATCAACGCGCCGATCCATCGCCACAACATCGAGGAAGTGCCGGAATTCATCGAGCTGGCGCTTTCGCTGGGCGCGGAGCGGCTCGAGATCGCCAACGTGCAGTATGCCGGCTGGGCGCTGACCAATCGCGATCAACTGATGCCCGAGCGTGCTGCGGTCGACCGTCAGGCGGAGATCGTCGCGGCGGCGCGCGAACGGCTCACCGGCATCATGAACATCGATTTCGTCACGCCGGATTATTTCGCCATCTACCCCAAGCCGTGCATGGGCGGCTGGGCGCGCGACGCGTTCATGGTGGCGCCGGACGGCACCGTGCTGCCATGCCATGCCGCACAGACCATCCCGTCGCTCAGTTTTGAGCGTTTCGGCCCGCGCAGCCTGGCCGAAATCTGGACCGACTCGCCGGCATTCAACGCCTTTCGCGGCACCGACTGGATGCAGCAGCCCTGTCGCAGCTGCGAACGGCGTGAGATCGACTGGGGCGGCTGCCGCTGCCAGGCGATGGCGATTGCCGGCGACGCCGCCGCGACGGACCCGGCTTGCGCGAAATCGCCGATCCATGCGCGCATGGCCATGCTGATCGACGAAGCCCAGCGTGCTGCGGCAATTCCTTCGAACGACGAACAATTCGTCTACCGGCGGATCGGCGTCGTCACCGAGCCCGCCTGATCTCTTCCCCGGTTTCGCGCTGGCGCACCGCGTCGGCGAAGGCCAGTGCGTCGCGATTGACGGCAACGTTGTGGACGCGAAAGATCGAAGCGCCCTTCAGCCGCAGGATGACGCTTGTTGCCGCTGTGCCGACGTCTCGCCCCTCGTCACTTTCGCCGACCAGGCGACGGGCAAGGCGCTTGCGTGACGTGCCGACGAGCAATGGAAAACCGAGCGCGCGCAATTCACCGAAGCGAGCCATGAGCTCGAGGTTTTCTTCGCCGTCCTTGGCGAAAGCAAAGCCGGGGTCGAGCACGATCCGCTCGTCCGGGATGCCGGCGTCGCGCGCGATCTCCAGCGATCTGTTCAGGAACAGGAACTGGTCGGCGATCACATCCGCCAGTTTTTCGCGGCCGCGCCCGGTGTGCATGATGACCAGGCCGGCGCCGGTTTCCGCCGCAACCTGCGCGATGTCGGGTTCGCGCTGCAGGCCATGCACGTCGTTGACGATATGCGCGCCCGCGGCGACCGCCAGCCGCGCCGTCTCGGCCCTGTAGGTGTCGACCGAAACCAGGCTGCCGCCGTCGGACGACAGCGCCTCGACGACCGGCAGGATGCGCGCTTGTTCCTCGCGCGCCGAAACGGCACCGGCGCCGGGCCGGGTGGATTCGCCGCCGACGTCGATGATCGCCGCGCCCTCGCCGATCATGCGCCGCGCCTGCTGCAGCGCCCGCTCCGGCCGGTCGAATTCTCCCCCGTCGGAAAAACTGTCCGGCGTGACGTTCAAAATCCCCATGAGCAACGATTTCGCGCCAAGATCGAGATGCCGTCCATGAGCAAGCTGCCAGCGCGTCATGCGTCAACCTTTTTTCATATCAGATGCAATTCGCGACAAGATTGTCACTCACACGAACCCGGTTTCCCCATCTACCTATGCTCGCGAAACAAAAGGAGCGTAGCAATGACCAAGGAAACGATCAGCTTTATCTATACGACCTATATTGTCTCGACACCGGGAAAGGTGTTCGAGGCGATAACCAAACCGGACCTCGCACGGCGCTACTGGGGCCACGAGAACGTCTCCGACTGGAAGCCCGGCTCGAGCTGGGAGCACATCCGCGCCAATGACGAACGGACCGTCGAGCTCGTCGGCAAGGTCGTCGAGGTGTCGCCGCCGGCCCGTCTCGTCATCACCTGGGCAAACGCTTCGCAGGCGTCCGATCCGGCGAGCTACAGCCGAGTGACCTTCGAGCTCGAGGAATACGAGGCCATGGTCCGGCTGACCGTCAGCCATGACGACCTCGAAGCCGGCAGCGGCATGGCGAACGGCATCAAAAAGGGTTGGCCGATCGTCCTCTCCAGCCTGAAATCCTTCCTCGAAACAGGTCAGGCGATCGATGTCTTCGCCAAGCCGCGCGCGTCCGAACTGGCGGCCTGACCCAGGACAGAGGACCGAGCAGATGAGCACTCTCTACACCGGCGGATGCGCGTGCGGCGCGGTCCGCTACGAGGCAAAGGCAGCCCCGATTTTCGAAAACCACTGCCAATGCCGCGATTGCCAGAAAAGAAGCGGCACCGGTCACCAATCCTATCTGACGTTTCCGTCGCGGGCAGACGTCACGATCACCGGCACGGCGACGGACTGGCGCATTGCAGGCGACAGCGGCAACGATAACATCCATTCGTTCTGCCCGGTCTGCGGAACGCCGGTCTACCTGACATTCGCCGCCATGCCGGAGCCGATCGCGGTCTATGCCGGAAGTCTCGACGATCCGAGCCGGTTCAATCCGACCGTGGTGACCTACGGTATCCGGGCCCTCCCCTGGGACAGGATGGAAACCGGGCTGACGACCTTCGAGAAGATGCCATCAGGCTGACCGGCCCGGCGGCAGGGCGGACGCGCACGATCGTCAGGAGGCGGATCTGCGCCCACCGCGGCATTACGGATCGAAGGCACGGCAGAAAGGAAAATGCCGTTTCTCCGCCTCGAGCAGTGCGAGCCGCGCTCCGAGCCATTCCTCGCGTGTTCCGGTCTTGTGTTTCGTCATCGCTCCTGTCTCCTTCCTCGGGGTTTCCTTTCCGTTTCTCGAAACAACTTGTTGCGTCAGGCGTTAAACTTAACGCCGGAGGCGAAACATGGTAGCCAGATGTGGGGCGGTTTCCGATGGACTGCCTGATCCCTGCCCGCTTGTTGCGGCGCCCGTTGCGGGCGCGGGCGCCTCGTCGAACCACCTGTGTCGCTTGGAGGGCAGCATGAAATCGCCGACAGTGAGGGTTATGGCCGCGGTCGATGAAGACCCGGCGATCGGAACAATCGTGCTGGCGTTTGCAGCCGATCCCATGGCGCGATGGACCTGGCCGCATGCACACCAGTACCTTGCGGCCATGCCGCGACTGGTCCGCGCCTTCGGGGCCAGGGCATTCTCAAACGGAAGCGGCTTTTGCACCGATGGCTATGTCGGGACGGCGCTGTGGCTGTCGCCCGGTGTGCATCCCGACGAGGAAGGGCTTGGTGCGGTAGTCGAGAGCACGGTTGCGCCCTCTCTTGCCCCTGAAGTCGCCGCTATATTCGAGCAGATGGCCAAGTATCATCCGGCCGAACCGCATTGGTACTTGCCCGTGATCGGCGTCGACCCGGCGCATCAGGGCGAAGGTCTCGGCGACGCCTTGATGGTATACGCGCTCGCGCAGTGCGATCGCGATCACGCGCCCGCCTATCTGGAATCCTCGAACCCGCGCAACATTCCGTTCTACCAGCGCCACGGCTTCGAACCGCTCGGCGCGATCCAGATCGGTTCATCGCCGACGCTCGTCCCGATGCTGCGGCGACCGCGTTGAGCCAGGCAGGGCAGACGAGCGAAACGTCAGCCGCCCGGCTAACTGGACGGCGCCATGGGACGCGCTCCACGACATTCCGGCTCCCGGCTTCCGCCCAGCGCCGGCGCGGTCGTCAGCCGGCTCAGTCGGTGAACGCGACGGGTGTAAGCGGTTTCCGGCTGATCGACAGCGAGAAAATATCCGGCCGGGAATAGTGCCCGGCGACGTCGAGCGACCGCCGGGCGCGGCCGACCGCCTCCCGATCAATTTCGGCGAACAGGATTCCCTTGTCGCGGTTCAACGGTCCGGCCGCGATTGCGCCGCCCGGCTTCACGACGACGGCGTCGCCGTCGTTGATCCACTCTTCGGCCTTGAACAGTCGGTCGCGATCGGGAAAGTCGGCTGGCAGATCGCTGCCCTGCATTGCCGTCGCGGTTCCGATGACCCAGCATCCGCCCTCGCGGGCGATGTGACGCAATGTGGCGAGGCAGAGTTCACCATTGTCCCACGTCGGATTGACGAGAATGTCGATGTTCTGGGCGTAGAGAGCGTAGCGCGCAAGCGGCATATAGCTTTCCCAGCAGATCAGGCACCCCAGGCGGCCGACCGGCGTGTCGACAACTCTAAGGCCGCTCGCGTCACCCGTCCCCCAGACCATGCGCTCGGGGTTGGTCGGCATCAACTTGCGATGTCGGTTTAGGAGCGTGCCATCCGGTCCAATCACGACCACGGTGTTAAACAGCGTTGTGCCCGAGAATCGACTATCGATCTCGTTCAGGCCGACGACAATCGTCACCGCACGCTGGCTGGCGGCCTGCTGCAGAGGCTCAAGATCATCTCGCTCGATATCGACGGCGTTGCTGCGCAGCCTGGCGTGAAGCTCGCTTGACAACGCCATATCCGTGCCGGGCTTCAGCCGCCAGACCCACGTCGGATATCCGGGTATCCATGCTTCAGGGAAGATCACCAGGGTGGCGCCGGCATCGGCGGCTTCGTCGATCGCCTCGACGGCTCTGGCGATGGTCGCCTCGCGATCGAGAAAGACCGGCGGTTTCTGAACGACGGCAATTTTTGCTTGCATGGCGGTTTCCTCTACTCCCGATGCGTGTTCCCACTACCAGCCTTCGCACCCCAGTCGGATATCCCGGTATCCATGCTTAGCGAAAGACGACCAGTGTGGCGCCACATTCGCGGCTTCGATCGCTTTGCTGATGGTGGCTTCGCGGTTGGCGGCGGCGGCCCGCCATCGGTCGTGGGTCGTCTCCTTGTATTGGGCAGGATCGAATGGTTTCGTCGCCGTTGTCGTTGTCATCGGCTGGCTCCTCAAGGCTGTTTCGCAAGACCGTGTTCACAGCTAAACTTGCCGACAATCGTGGAAGCGCCCGTGGAAACCGGCGTCGAATTATCTCAAGGCAGAGCAGGCAGGCCAGGAATGCAACGTCCTATCCCGCTCCGGGTACGTCTGCTCGGCGAACTCCAGCTTGTCGGCGCCGACGGGAAGGCCCTTGCTTTACCCGCCTCCCGCAAAACTCGCGCGCTTCTTGGCTATCTCATTGCCACCGGTCAAGTGCACCGGCGTGAACGGCTCTGCGATCTGTTCTGGGACGGACCGGACGATCCGCGAGCCGAGTTGCGCTGGAGCCTCAGCAAGATCCGCGCGCTGCTCGGCGACGGCAGCAGGGCTCGGCTCGTGGCGGATCGTGAGCGGGTCGGCATCGAGCTTGGCGATGCGCTGGTCGACCATGCGGTCGTGCGCTCGCTTGCCGCAAGCAGCGTCGCCGCCGCGACCACCGAGGTGCTGACCGAGACTGTGGCGCTGTTTGGAGGCGAGTTCCTCGACGGGCTCGATCTGCCGCTCTGCTACCGCTACCAGGAATGGTGCATAGCGGAGCGGGAGGCGATGAGCCAGCTCCGGTTCAGGGTCCTCGCCGCGCTTGTCGCGCGTCTGGAAGACGTCCCGACGGATGCCCTGCCCTATGCCTACGCATTTGTTGCGGCCGACCCGCTATCCGAAGCCGGTCATGCTGCGGTGGTCCGGCTGCTTGGGAAGATGGGCCGGACCAACGACGCGCTCGTTCATTACGAGCGGGCGCGTCGCATATTCGAAGCCGAGCTTGGCGCGCCGCCAGGCGAAGAACTGAAGGCGGCGAGGCAGGCGCTGCGACCGAGCCCAATCGCAGGTGCCCGAGCCGCACCTTCCGGTGCAGCCAGGGGAACCCTGGATGACGCCCCGCGGCCTGCGGCTTCCAGGCCCATGGTTGGGCGCGACGCCGAGCGCACAACCATCGATCGCCTCGTCGGGATGGCAGCCGACAGCGGCCCGGATGTCATCCTCGTGACTGGAGAGCCCGGCATCGGCAAGAGCCACATGCTAGGCTATTTCAGCGAACGGATGGCCGCTGCCGGCGGGCACGCCTTCAGCGCACGCGCCTTCGAAGCCGAGACGGCACGATCCTATGGCATCTGGATCGATCTCCTGCGCTCGGTCCAGCGGCAGCGACCGCGCCATGGATTGCCTTCGCTTCTCGGCCCGCTGCTCCCCGAGCTTGGAGGCGGCGAAGGCGTGGTCGGGGATCGCACTCAGCTGTTCGACGCCATTGTCGACGTGTTTTGCGGGCTCGCCGCCGAGGCGCCGGTGGGTATTGCCCTCGACGACGTCCAGTGGCTCGACGATGCGTCCGCGTCGCTGCTTCACTATGTTGCTCGCCGGACCGAGGCAGCCCCCGGTCTTGTCATCGCCTGCGCAGCCCGTTCTGGAGAAGTCGAGGACAACATTGCAGTATCGCGGGTGCTGCGCTCGCTCGCCCGCGATGGCCGACTGACAGAGATCGAGCTCGATACGTTGAGCGCCGAGCACACGGCAGAGCTCGTCCGGCGGCTCGACCCGGCTCTCGACGCAGCTCAAATCATCGCCGCGAGCGATGGCAATCCGCTGTTTGCGCTTGAACTTGCCCGCGCTCACCTGCGCGGGGACCCCGGCCCCGGCCGTACCGTGAAAGCCCTGATAGAAGGACAACTGGCTGGGCTGACCGACCCGGTGCGCGAAACCCTGGTCTGGGCTGCAGCGCATGGCCGCACCTTCACGCCGCAGGATCTCGCGCGCTTGGCGCCATTTGATGCTGCCGGGCTGCTGATGGCACTGGGGGAGCTTGAGCGGCGCGGGCTGGTGCGGCCGGCAGGCGGCGACGCCTATGACTTCACCCACGATCTCGTCCGGCAAGTCACCTACCGCAGCTTGTCCCATCCCAGGCGCAAGCTGCTGCATCGGCATATCGCGCGCGCGCTTCGACCGGCGGCGGAGCGCGGCGGTGATGCTGCGGCCGATCTCGTTCATCACGCCGTGCTCGCCGAAGATGACGAGATGGCCGCACGAGCTTGCATCGTTGCGGGCGAGCGGGCCCTTCGGCTCTTCGCCAATACCGAGGCCGCCGGCCTGGCCGAACGAGGGCTGCGGCATGTCGCGCGGCTGCCGGATGCGCCGGAGAAGCTGGTTTCCCGGATTGAACTGCTCAAGATCCACGTTCTTGCCGCGACTGGTCCCGGATTGCGATCACTTCCGCCCATCGAAGAGGCGATCGCCGACGCGACCACCGCAGCGGAGGAACAGGGGCTGCAGGCTGCCGCGGCGACAGGGCATTATCTGCTTTCCATTCTCCATCAGCAGGCCGGACAAATAGAGCAGGCCGAGGCAAGCACCCTTCGTGCGGCCGAGATAGGGCGCAACGCTGACCGCAAGATCCAGGCGCATCAGCTCGCCAACACGGCTCGCTGCCTGCTTGAGCTGGAGACAGAAATTGCTCGCGCGCGCGAATTGATCGCAGAGGCCGGCGATATCGCGCAGTCGCTTGGTGCAGAGTTGTGCGAACTGCATTGGGCCAGCGGACTGCTGGAGCGATGGGACGGTCGGCAGGATCAAGCCGCCGTTTATCTTGCTCGCTCTCTTGCCCTGGCGCGCCGAAGCGAGGACCGCTGGCGCGAGTACAAATGCCTGACCTGGCTGGCGACGCTTCATTTCGAAATGGGACGATATGCCGACATGCACGCCCGCTGTGAGGAGCTACGGTCGGTTGCCGCACGGATTGGCGAGGAGACGCCTTTCGTCGATACCCTGCAGGCGCTTGCTGCCCTCATGACGGCGGATGATGCAGCCGACGAGGCGCTGGAGAGCGCCTTGGCGCGGCTTCGCGCCGCCGACGATAAGTCTTACCTGGCTTACGCTCTCAACAGCGCCGCGAGTTTTTACTGTCGTGCCGGCCGAATGGAGCAAGTCCGACTCCACGCCAGCGAGGCACTGACAGTCGCCTGCAAAATCCGCCGGCGCTGCGAGATCGCCATTGCCAAGGCCCTGCTCAGCGCGGCCGCGAACAGTTCTTCGGCGCCGGAAATCGACGACGATTGCCGGATATCGATCGAGCTTGAGGATTTCAGCGCCAGGGCGCGAGCAGTTTTGCGCCATCCTGCCGAACCGGCGCGCAGCGTTCCAACGGCGGCACCCACGCCGGGCCTTCAGACTTGAACGAGCCATCGAACAGGAGAGCACCATGCCTCGCATAATCGTCGAGCGGACTTTTGAAGCCGCGTTCACCCAGCAAGAACTCGACGCGGTAGAGGCGCGGATGGCGCCGTGCCTCGACCTCTACGATGTACGCTGGATCCGTAGCTACTGGTCATCCGACCGGCTGCGCATGATCTGCGAATACGAAGCCGCTGACATCGCCAGCGTTCGAAACGTCCAGCACGAGGCTGAAGCCAGGTTTGAGCGGGCCTGGGCTGCCGATGTACTGGGCGAGCCGTGAGGCCTTGCACGATCACACGATGCCCCGAAACCCTCCTCTCCCCGTCACCTCGCGAAGGCCGAGTACGCCGATAAGATTGAGCGCGCCCTGCTCCGGTCTTGCTCCTTCAGCCCCACGAGTACGCCCCATGGATCGCAACGACTGCGTTCCTTGGCGATCTCTGTGGGAACGAAGTCGTTACCAGGGCTGAGTGCTAGTCAAGAAATCGTTCTTAGCGCCAGTGGACGGTCGCCAAGGCGCAACAGGTGCGTCAGCGCGGCGCGCTGCAGCGGCCCAGGAATTACGATCCTGACGCCAGACCAAGCGTTTGGCGCGCCTCGTTGACGGTGGCCACGCGCCGGCCAAACCTCTCGACCGAGGCCGCCGCGAGTTCGACAAGCTCGGCGTTGCTGCGCGCCAGGCGTTCCCTGGTGATCCTGATATTATCCTCAAGCCCGGTGCGCACTGCGTCTGCTCCGCGCGCCAACGCCCATTGCATTACGATCGTCTGGTTGCGGCCTATTCCGGCGGCTGTCCAGGTGGACTGTGGAAACAGGAGTTTCGCTTCCCTGAGGAGCACATCGAGCAATCTCTCCTCCGCAGGCAATGCGTTTTGCACGCCCATGACAAACTGGATGTGCGGGCGCTCACCTAAAAGTCCCGCGTCGGAAAGCCGCCTGGCAGTGTGAAGGTGCGAGAGGTCGAAGATCTCGATCTCCGGCAGCACGCCATTTGCCTTCATCGCGGCTGCGAGATCACCGATCAGGGCGGGATGGTTCTCGTAGACCATGGATGGGAAGTTGACCGAACCGGTCGAGAGCGAGGCCATGTCCGGCTTCAGATATAGCGCCGAGCCACGCGCGGCAGGATCACGACCGCGCCCGCCGGTCGAAAACTGGACGATCATACCGGGGCAGTGCCTACGCACCCCCGCCTGGACGGCAGCGAAGCGCGTTGGTTCAGACGATGAACTCTGATCGTCGTTGCGCACGTGGATGTGCACCAGCGACGCACCTGCTTCAAAGGCTTCCTGGGTCGACGCGATCTGTTCGGCCACGCTGATTGGCACCGCAGGATTGTTTTCCTTGCGCGGCAGCGAGCCGGTGATCGCAACAGCGATGATACAGGGTTCAGGCATGGCGATAAACTATCGGTCGACCTGTTCGATGAGCCAGCGGATCGCGAGCGGATAGCCCTCGGCGCCGAGCCCCGCGATCACGCCGGTGGCGACCTTCGATACCAGCGACCGATGATAGATCTCCTCGCGGCGATGGATGTTCGAGATATGCAGTTCGACGATCGGGCCCGCAAACATTTTGAGCGCATCGAGCACCGGGATCGAAATAAAACTCAAACCCGCGGGATTGATCAGAATGCCCGCGCCGTCGTCGATCGCCTCATGCACCCAGTTGACGATTTCGCCCTCAATGTTCGACTGGTGAAAACGGATCGGATGGTCGCCGGCGGCGTCACGGCACATCACCTCGATTTCTGCGAGTGTCGTCCTGCCATAGATCTCCGGCTCGCGCATGCCGAGCCGGTTGAGATTTGGGCCGTTGAGAACGAAGATTGGCTTGGTCATGGTCCTATCCTTGATAGCCCAGCAGGCGCGGCAGCCACAGCACCAGCGATGGGAAGAAGGTGATCAGCATCAGGGCGGCAATCATGGCGTAGAGAAACGGCATTACGTCGCGCACCAGGTCACGCAGCGGCACCTCTGCGATGCGGGTCATGATGAACAGCAGCAAGCCGTAGGGCGGGGTGACGAGCCCGAGCATGATGTTGACGACGACCATTACGCCGAAATGCACCATGTCGACACCGAGCGTCTCCGCCGTCGGAATCAGCACCGGCACGATTACCAGCAGGATAGTCGTGCCCTCCAGCACGCAGCCCAGGATCAGCAGCAGGATGTTGACCAGGATCAGGAAACCCATCGGCGAAAGATCCCAGGACTTCAGGATCACCGACAGCGACTGCGGAATGTTCTCGACCGTAACAACGTAGTTGAACACCAGGGCGCCGGCGATGAGCATCCCGATCGAGGCCGTGGTGCGGGCGCTGTTGAGAAGCGCATGGTAGAGCTGACCCGGCGTCACGCTGCGATAGATCGCGACCGAGATGAGCAGCGCGTAGCCGGCGGCGACCGCCGCGGCCTCGGTCGGGGTCATCACGCCGCCCCTTATGCCGACCAGCAGAACGACCGGCAGCATCAGCGCCGGAAATGCGCGCAAGGTGATCCCCGGAAGTTCCCTGAGCGGCACCGGCTTCTCGACCGGAAAGTTCTTCCGGCGCGCGTCGATGGCGACGATGATCATCTGCGTCAGGGCGAGAAGAAGGCCCGGCACGATACCGGCAATGAAGAGGTAGCCGATGGATGCATCCGAGATCAGCGCGAAAATGACCAGCGGAATTGACGGAGGAATGATCGGGCCGATGACCGAGGTGACGGCTGTCAGCGCAGCGGCATAGCTCGCCGGGTACTTGCCATCCCTGGTCATGAGTTGCTGCATCATCTTGCCGGTGCCCGCAGCGTCGGCGATGGCCGAGCCGGACATGCCGGCGAAGATGATCGACTGCAGCACGTTGACTTGCGCCAGGCCACCGCGGAAACGGCCGACAACGGCGTTGCAGAATTGCAGCAGCCGGTCGGTCATAGTGCCAGCGTTCATCAACTCCGCGGCGAGAATGAACATCGGTACGGCAAGCAGAATGTAGCTCGTGTAGAGCCCGTTGAGGAGCTGCTCGGCGGAGGTGCCCATGTCCAGCCCTGCAAGCCAGAGATAGAGGATCGACCCGGCGATCATCGAGTGACCGATCGGCAGGCCAAGCAGGGCCAGCGCTGTGATCGCAACGACTGACAGCGAAAAGGGACTCGCGAGATTCATACGCCGGAGCTCGCTTTCGTCGGGTCAAATTCCGCCGGTGCTTCGCCGCGCAGAGCCCGCCACGCCAGCCACAGGTAGCGGGCGATCACGGCGACCACGAAGACGAGATAGATCGAGAACAGCCAGTCGAAGCGTATCTTGAGGTAGGCGGTGCTCTCGACCTTCATGAAGGTCACGTAGTCGAAGACGGCCGGAAAGGACCAGCCATAGAGCGCGACGAGAGCGATTGCGAAGGCAAGCGTCATTACCCGCCTGATGTCCGGACCGACTGTGGCGTAGAGGAGATCAAAACGGATTTCCTCTTCTTCACGAACGACGAACGCTGCGCCGAACAGCACAACCCAGATCCAGAGCACGACGGTGAGCTCGTTGCTCCAGCCGGTCGGCCAGTTGAGAAGGTAGCGAAAAGCAACCTGCAGCAGAAACGCGGCGAACATGGCGCCGATTGCGATGGCGATTGCGTTCTCGGCGCGCCGGTAGAGCCAGCCGCCGACCTTTCTCAATCCCGGGTTCATGATGCCTCCCTGCCTGGCCAAACCGGCCAGCCGGTCGCAAGCTGACCGGCCGGCGCGTTCGTCGCGTCAAAGCGCGTTGATCTTGTCGACCATCCCGGCAGGCCATTCCTTGGCCAGGTCGGAGGCAAGATATTGCTCCTGCACATGCTTGCGGAATGCTGCGACATCGGGCTCGTAGATCTTCAGCCCCTTGCCCTTGAACGTTTCAACGAGTTCCTTCTCGCGCGTCAGGTGTTTCTCTGTCGAGAAGTCGATCGCCTTGTCCGCCGCGGCCTGGACCTTTGCCTGCTTCTCGGCCCCCATCTCGTCCCACACCTTTTTCGAGATGCTGAGAAGGTCGAAACCGACGAGGTGCGAGGTAAGTACGATCTGCGACATGACCTCGTAGAACTTCATGTTCTCGACGTTGGGCAACGGGTTGTCCTGCCCGTCGATTGCGCCTGTCTGCAGGCCGGTATAGACCTCGGCGTAGGCCATCGGCGTAGGGTTCGCACCGAGCGCCTGGCCGAGGAATTGCCAGGCGTCGCCACCCGGCATACGCAGCTTGATGCCGGCCATGTCGGCGGGAGTCTTGATTTCCTTGTCCGGCTTCAGACCGACCTGGCGCAGCCCGAAATAGGTAGGGCCAAGCACTCTCACGCCGAGCTGGTCCTCGGTCATCCTCTTCAGCTCCGCACCGGCATCGCTGGCAAAGAACGCCTTCACGTGCGCGGCGTCACGGAACAGGTAGCCGGCGGTGACGATAGACCACGCCGGAATCTGCTTGGAGATGTCCTGCGGGGCCACATTGCCCATCTCGAGGTTGCCGCGCTGGATGGCGACAAGTTCGGTGCCCTGCTTGAACAGGTTGCCGCCATAATAACCCTCGAAGGCAAAGTCGTCCTTGATGGCTTCGGCGAACATCTTCATCATCTCGGCCCGGATGTCCTGTTCCGAGAACACGGCCGAGAAACGCAGCTTCGGCTTGTCCTGCGCGAAGGCGGGAACGGCGGCCCCGGCGGCGAGTGCGCCGGCGGCGACCATAAACAGGCGTCGGTTCATTTCAGCTTTCATGTCGATTTCCTCCCTATGGTCTTCATATGGTTATAGGCGTCATTGCCTTCATGCGGCGGCCGCGAAATGATCTGCCATGGCGCGGCGGTCGGCCTTGCGCCCGGTGAAGAGTTCGAACGCGCGGACGGCCTGATAGATCGCCATGCCGATGCCCGGCAGCGTTCTGCAGCCGATCGTTCGGGCTGCGACCAGCAACTCTGTTTCGGTCGGAAAGTAGATTATGTCGGCGACCCATTTTTCGGCTGTCAGAAGAGCCGTGTCGAACGGTGTTCCGGGGTATTTCGCCATGCCCACCGGCGTCGTGTTGACGATGCCGTTTGCCATGAACACGGCTGCGGCCGGGTCCGGCCACGTCTCGACGCGACCGCCGAACAAGGCGCCCATGCGCGAGGCAAGTTCCGAGGCGCGACCGGGTTGGCTGTCGAGGACGAACAGCCGGCCAACGCCCATTTCCATCAGCGCGTTTGCGACTGCGGCGCCCGCTCCGCCGGCGCCGAACATCGCGACACAACCCATCGATGCGCCTGTCATCGCTTCGCGAAAACTCTCCGCGAAACCCCAGCTGTCGGTGTTGTGGCCTTCCTTGCGTCCGCCAGCAAAGACGACCGTATTCACCGCGCCTATCGCGCGCGCTTCCGTCGACAGCGCATCCAGGACGGGAATGACAGCCTGTTTAAACGGATGAGTGACGTTGAGGCCGTGAAAGCCGGCAATTTCCGCCGCCGCAATCACGTCGCCGATCGCCGCGTCCGGAAATCCGAGCCGGTCGAAATCGAGCAAAAGGTACGAATAGCCGATGCCGAGGCGTCGGGCTTCACGCTCGTGCATGCCGGGAGTGCGCGAGGACTGAATACCGCGTCCGACAAGGCCAATCACGACCTTTTCGCTGTCGCCGCTGGCGGCGCCCTTATGCTCGTCCGCAAGACGGCAAAGGAGGTCGACAAGGCTGTCGCCCATCTCCCGAAATTCCTCCCTGTACGGGCCGCCTCCCAGCCCAAATGCGGCAACTTCTGGATCGCCCTTGTGTTCACGCCAAACGCGCCGGTAAATGAGTCCGTCGTGATTTGCGAATGATGTACTAACTGGTTAGTTTAGTCAAATGCCGGCTGCGCCGGGGCGGGAACTCAAACTGCATGGCCGTTATCAAGAAGGAACGAAAGCCGAAGCCGGACGCGAGCGCGACGCGTATCCAGGACCCTGAGGGCACGCGCCGCAACATCCTGGAGATCGCCTCCAAGGAGTTTGCCCTGAACGGTTTGTCGGGCGCGCGCATAGACGAGATTGCGGCGCGCACACGCTTCAGCAAGCGCATGATCTACTACTACTTCGGCGACAAGGAAGGCCTTTACCTGCGCGCGCTCGAGAACGCGTATCGCCAGGTGCGCGAGGGCGAGGCTCAACTTGATATCGAAGGTCTGCCCCCCGTGGCGGCACTGACACGCCTGGTGGAGTTTACGTTCGACCACCATCACCGACACGAGGAATTCATCCGCATGGTGATGATCGAGAACATCCATCACGGCCAATACCTCGAACAATCGGATGCGATCCGCGAACTGAACGTGACTGCGATCGACCATATCTCTCGCATTTATTCACGCGGTGTCGAAGAGGGGGTCTTCCGGCCGGGACTCGACGCGGTCGAGCTCCATTGGCAAATAAGCGCGCTGTGCTTCTTCAACGTTTCCAATCGCACCACCTTTTCGATGATCTTCGGACGCGACTTCGGCGCGCCGGCACAACTCGAGCGGCTCAAACGCAACAGCGTGGAGATGCTGTTGCGTTTTGTCGCCAAGGACGAAGCTCCCGCAGAACGCTGAGCGCGCCGAAACTTGCGGTGCTGGCAGCGTTGCCTTAGTTATGTACGAACTGGTTCGTTCACTACAAATCAGGGAGGAGGCGCGTTTGAAGACGTCGATCGCGACGGTGTCGATCGCCGGTGACCTGGCGGAGAAATTCGCGGCAATTTCCGCCGCGGGCTTCGACGGTGTTGAAATCTTCGAGAACGATTTCCTCGCCTTTGACGGCTCACCGCGCGACGTCGGCCGAATGGCTGGTGACACAGGTCTGACCATAACGCTCTTCCAGCCGTTCAGGGATTTTGAGGGGTTGCCGGAGCCGCAGCGCAACCGCGCCTTTGATCGTGCCGAGCGCAAGTTCGACGTCATGCAGGAACTCGGCACCGACCTGATGCTGGTATGCTCGTCGGTGTCGCCCGTCTCACTTGGCGGGATCGACCGGGCGGCCATGGACTTTCACAAGCTTGGCGAGCGCGCCGCCAAGCGCGGTCTGCGCGTCGGCTACGAGGCATTGGCCTGGGGGCGTCACGTCAACGATCATCGCGATGCGTGGGAAATCGTGCGCAGGACTGACCATCCGAACGTCGGGCTGGTTCTCGATTCCTTCCACACGCTGGCCCGCAGGATTGAGCTCGGCTCCATCCGTTCGATACCCGCGGACAAGATCTTCATTGTACAGCTCGCCGACGCGCCGCTGATCGAAATGGACTTGCTCTATTGGAGCCGGCACTTCCGCAACATGCCAGGCGAAGGTGATCTGCCGGTGCGACAGTTCATGCAGGCGGTCGCGGCAACCGGTTATGACGGTTATCTGTCGCTCGAGATTTTCAACGACCAGTTCCGTGGCGGGTCGGCAAAGGCGATCTCCGTCGACGGACGGCGTTCGCTCGTGTGGTTGATGGATCAGGTGCGGCGTGAAGAACCGGCACTTGACATGGCCGTCCCGCCAATGCCCGACCGCATCGGGGTTGCGGGGGTCGAATTCATCGAGTTCGCGGCCGATCGCCAGGACGCCGGACAGCTTGGATCACTGTTGCGCATGCTCGGCTTTGTCGAGGCCGGTCGGCACGTCTCTAAGGAAGTCACGCTCTACCGCCAGGGCGAGATCAATATTGTCATCAATACCGAGCGGCAGGGCTTTGCCCATTCTTCCTTTGTTGTCCATGGCACGTCGGCATACGCGATGGGCTTGAAGGTCGAGGACGCCGCCGCCACGGTGGCGCGCGCCGAGGCGCTGGGCGCGGAGATCTTTCACCAGCGGGTCGGGCCCGGCGAGTTGTCGATCCCGGCGATCCGCGGCGTCGGCGGCGGACTGATCTACTTCCTCGATGCCAAGACCGACCTGGCGAAGGTCTGGGACATAGAGTTCACGCCGGTCACGTCGGCAAGTTCCGGCAATGGCGTCGGCCTCACCCGTATCGACCATGTCGGGCAGACCATGGCACAGGAGGAGATGCCGAGTTGGCTGCTGTTCTATGTCTCGATCTTCAGGACGACCAAGACCCCCATGGTCGACATCGTCGATCCGGCCGGCCTCGTGCGCAGCCAGGTCATCGAAGGTCTGGACAAGCGCTTCCGCCTCACGCTGAACGGCGCCGAGAGTCACCGCACCCTGGCTGGCCATTTCATTGCCGAAACCTTTGGTTCCGGCGTCCAGCATCTGGCACTTGCAACGGATGACATCTTTGCGACGGCGGCGAAGCTGCAGGCCAACGGCTTCGAACCGCTTCAGATATCGATGAACTACTACGACGACGTAGAAGCGCGCTTCGGTCTGGATCCGGAGGTCGCCGATCGGTTACGCTCAGCCAACATCCTTTATGACCGCGACGACAACGGCGAATTCTTCCAGCTCTATGCGCCGACATTCGGAGAGGGGTTCATCATCGAGTTCGTCGAACGGCGCGGCGCGTATGCAGGATATGGTGCGCCGAACGCACCATTCCGCATCGCCGCGCAAAAACGGCTGATGCGGCCCAAAGGAATGCCAAAGCTATGACGGATATGAACTTTGCTCGCATTAATGGCGCGACGATCCACTATCGGCATCGTCCCAAAACTGGCAGGCCGACGGTCGTCTTCTCGAACTCGCTCGGCACGGATATGCGCATCTGGAACGAGGTCGAGCGAAGGCTGGCCGACGACTGTACATCAGTTGCGTTCGACAAGCGCGGACACGGCCTGAGCGAACTGGGCGGTGCGCCGCAAACAATCGAGACCCATGCGACGGACCTTGCAGGGCTGCTCGACCATCTTGGCGTAAAGCGCGCGGTGATCTGCGGGCTTTCGATCGGCGGCGTCATTGCGCAATGCCTCTACAAGACGCGGCCGGATTTGATCGAGGGGTTGATCCTTTGCGATACGGCAGCGAAGATCGGTACGGCCGAGATGTGGAACGGGCGCATCAACGCGGCCCTGTCGGAGGGCATCGCGAGCTTTGCCGACGACGTGATGCGAAAATGGTTCACGCCGGATTTCCATAAGAATCGCGGCGAGGAACTGGCAGGTTATAAAACGATGCTGACGCGCCAGGATCCGGCCGGCTACGCCGCTGCCTGCGCTTCTATCCGCGACGCCGATTTCACCGCGACGACCGCCGCGATCAAAGTGCCGACACTCTGCATTGTCGGCGATCAGGACGGATCGACGCCGCCTGAACTGGTGGAATCGCTGGCCCGCTCAATCCCCGCCGCACGGTTCGAGGTCATTGCCGGTGCGGGCCACATCCCCTGCGTCGAGCAGCCGGAAAGGCTGGCCGGGCTGATCCGTGGCTTCCTGAACGACATGCGAAGGGAGCGCAAATGAGCAAGCCACAACACGGCGACCGATACGTCGAAGGAATGGCGACGCGCCGTTCGGTGCTGGGTGACGCCCATGTCGACCGCGCAGAGGCGGCCAAGACCGAATTCGACATTCCTTTCCAGGAACTGATCACCGAGGCTGCATGGAGCCACGTCTGGTCGCGGCCTCACATCACCAGGCGCGAGCGTTCCATGATCACCATCGCGCTGCTCGCCGCGCTGAAGCAGGACGAAGAGGTTGCGATGCATATCCGCGCCAGCGTCAATACCGGGGCGACGCGCGACGACATACGCGAGGCGCTGCTGCATGTGGCAATCTATGCCGGGGTACCGGCGGCAAATCATGCGATGAAGATCGCCAGGAAGACGTTCGACGAAATCGACGCTCAAGCCGGCTAATCATGACCAAGTCGCGCCTTCCCGCCAACCGCACGCCGGAAATCGGCGCCTTCTTTCCGCGCGACCGCAACTGGCATCCGCCGGCCTTGACGCCAGCCTATAAGACTTCCGTGCTGCGCTCACCGCAACGGCCGCTTCTTTCCCTCGACAACACGCTGTCGGAGCTTACGGGGCCGGTCTTCGGCCACAATATTCTCGGTGAACTGGACAATGACCTCATACACAATTTTGCCGGGCCGGGCAAAAGCGCGATCGGGCCGCGCATCCTCGTCTATGGCTGCCTGCTCGACGAGCGCGGCATCGGCGTCGCCGGTGCGTTGCTGGAGGTATGGCAGGCCAACGCCGGCGGACGCTATCGGCACAAGAAGGAGACTTATCTCGCGCCACTCGATCCGAACTTCGGCGGCTGCGGCCGCACCATCACCGGCGAGGATGGCTCCTATTGTTTCCGCACGATCCAGCCGGGGCCATATCCCTGGCCCAACGGACCCAACGACTGGCGTCCAGCTCACATCCATTTCTCGATCTTCGGGCACGGATTCGCGCAGCGCTTGATCACCCAGATGTATTTCGAAGGCGACCCGATGATCTGGAGGTGCCCGATCGTGCGGACCATCAACGACCGCCGCGCTATTGAAGGCCTCATCGCCGCGCTCGACATGGAGGCAACGATACCGATGGATGCGCGGGCATACAAATTCGACATTGTACTGCGCGGCCGCCGCTCGACGCTGTTCGAAAACCGCATCGAGGGCAACTGATGGTCCAGGCTCTCGGCCGGCTGAAGGAAAGCGCCTCGCAGACCGCGGGACCCTACGTCCATATCGGGCTGACGCCCAACTTTGCCGGTATCTCGGGCGTCTATAAACGCGACCTTGGCACCGCGATGGTCAACGACAAGACCAGGGGCGAACGCATCAGGGTCAACATCCGGGTGATCGACGGCGCCGGCTCGCCGCTGAACGATGCGCTTGTCGAGATCTGGCAGGCGGACGCCGCCGGCATCTACAATTCGCCCTCGGATCTGCGCGGCTCCGCCGACCCGAATTTTACCGGCTGGGGCCGGCTGCCCACCGACATGACGACGGGCGAATGCCTGTTCGAAACCATCAAACCCGGTCGCGTGCCCTTTTTTGACGGCCGCAAGATGGCGCCGCATTTGACGGTCTGGATCGTCGCGCGTGGAATCAACATTGGCCTTCACACCCGCATGTATTTCGGCGACGAGGAAACGGCCAACGCCGAGGATCCCGTCCTGATGCGCATTGAGCAAAGAGAGCGCGTGTCAACGCTGGTCGCGCCGCGCGATGGCGACGTCTATAAGTTCGACATTCATCTCCAGGGCATCAACGAGACGGTCTTCTTCGACATATGATCGCAGCATTCGACAATCCCCTCCTGTCCGGGCTTCTCGGCGATGAGAAGATGGCGACGCTGCTCGGCGTCGAGGCCGAACTTGCGACGATGCTGCAATTCGAGAAAGCGCTCGCCGACGCAGAAGGTGCACTCGGCATCGTCCCGGCGGCTGCAGCAAGCGCAATCGGACGCGTCCTCGACAATTTCAGGCCGGAAATCCAGGCCCTGAGGGACGCAACGGAGCGCGACGGCGTCATGGTGCCGGAGCTCGTGCGGCAGATCAGGCATGCTGTGGGAGAGCCGCATTCGGAGCATGTGCATTTCGGTGCGACTAGCCAGGACGTGATCGACACGGCCATGATCCTGAGAATTCGCACCTGTATCGACCTATTGGAAGAACGGCTTTCGGCTCTGGTGGTCGCCTTCGCCGATCTCGGCCATCGGTTTGGCGATCGCCCGCTTATGGCCCGAACCCGAATGCAGGCAGCGATTCCGATTTCCGTAGCCGACCGCGTCACCAGCTGGCGCGAACCGCTCGCGCGCCACCACGAGCGGCTTCAATCGATGCGAGGATCGGTTCTCGTCGTCCAGTTCGGCGGCGCCGTCGGGACACTCGAGAAGTTCGCAAACAAGGGCGCCGCCATCCGTGCCGCGCTGGCCCGGCGGCTAAGCCTCGGCGACGCGCCGCAATGGCACAGCCAGCGCGACCGCATCGCTGAGCTGGCCAACTGGCTGTCGCTTGTGACGGGCGGCCTCGGCAAGTTCGGGCAGGACATTGCACTGATGGCGCAGGCAGGCGACGAGCTGCAACGGGCGGGCGGCGGTTCATCGTCCGCCATGGCGCACAAGCGCAATCCCATCGACGCCGAGATGCTGGTGACGCTTGCCCGCTACAACGCAGTCCAATTGTCGGGAATGCACCATGCGCTGATCCATGAGCAAGAGCGCTCCGGAGCAGCGTGGACACTGGAATGGTTGATCCTGCCGCAGATGCTCATGGCGGCTGGAGCATCGACCTGTGTCGCGGACAGGCTGGTCCGAACCATAGCGGCAATCGGAGGCAAGGTTGACTGATCCCACTAGAGCGGGATGCGTTCAAATTGAACTAGCCATGGGGCTAGGCACCCTGCTCTACTATTTGTTTTTGCCGCATTTCCGCGACGCCAAAGTGTAGTTATTGAATTGATATTGAAAGTTTTTGGCAGACCCGGAGGACGTGTTCAAATTATTGATTTCATTGTCCTTTCGTTGGCACATATCTAGGAACCTTCCCGTATCATTCCGTATGTTCCGCAGCAGGCAAGCGCCACATGTTGCCCGTGTTATGCTGCTTCTCAGCAGTTCGCCTTCACGTGTTCTTCCTGAAGTTTGAATCGATGCAGTATATGATTTCGGAAGCAGCTCTGCATTTCCTCAAACGACCCAAACCCGAGACGCGATGCAAGTCGGGACACGGTCGCGGGTGATACATGGCATCGGCGCGCGATTGCGGCGGCATTTTCGAAAGCCACGTAATCCGGCTCCGCAAATATCACCCGGGCGACAGCCTCCGACTTCGCCGGAAGTGTCAGTTCCCTTTTGGCAATCAGCGCTTTGAGCTCGTCAAGCGATGGCGCTCGTCGGTTGTCAACTGATACGCGCTGTCGACCGCATGTCCGTGAGGGATAAGATGAACCCACAGACATAGTTCTCAACCTTTAACTATCTTCATGAAGATATCGAACTCGGCATCCACAATCGGAACCGTGTGCTCGTAACCGGGATATCTGCCTGAATCGACGTCTGCCTTGTAATCCTTAAAGGCAGCGACGCGCTCGTCCTGAATCTTCTCCAGCTCAGGGCCAAGGTTTCGATAAACTTTTCCGTGTCGCGGCTTGTGGTTCTTGCCGTAACCGCAAACATCTTCTGTGAAGAGGTACTGCGCATCGGCATATTTGCCAGCGCCCATGCCCAGCATGACAAGCGAGGAGTTTTCGGTGAGGAATTTCGCGACGCGATCTGGGACGACTTCCAGCTCCGCGCCGAAGACTCCAATTTGCTCCAGCTTTTGGGTGTGTCGCCAAATGCGCACTGCTTCGTCGGCGGTCTTGCCGACTGCGCGCCAACCCGTCCAGGTGATATAAGACGGCACCAGGCCGATATGGCCAACGACAGGAATGTAGTTGTCGCACAACGTCTTCTGGATGTCGTATGACGCCGCACAATAAAGGGCGTCGCCGCCTATGCCGGCAAAGTGGAACGCTGCACGCAGATAGTCCTCCGCTGTTGCGAGCGGGCGGCCCGCGAAACTCCCATAGCTGCCATATGGCAAACCGACTTGTACGAAACAATCGCCGGCTGCCTGGCGCATTTCCGGATCGAAATATCGACCTTCGATGGAGAGCATATGGATGCCGGCGGCGGCTGCGGCAGCCGCCTCATCCGGGGTGCTGACGAAGAGCATGGAGATTTTCCGCCCGCTCTTCTTCATCTTGCGGATGTCCTCGACATGAGGACGGTTGTGATACATGCCCATAATCAGCCTCCGCAGGGGATCAGGCAGCCTTGTATGTCAAACAGCGCTTTGGCGATGAATGGCCAATTCATTTCGGCGCGCCAGGTAATCGGGCGGTCGCGCCAGAGCATCTCGGCGCAGGCTGCAAGCTGGAACGGCTGGTCCATATGGCTCAGATCTCGATCATGATGCGGCTATTTTCGACCCTCGTCTTGTACGTCTTGAGATTCTCGCAAGCGGGCGGAGTCTCTACGTCCCCAGTCGTGAAGTCGAAGACGGATGCGTGTTTAGGACACTCCACTGTATTCCCCATTACCAGACCGTCAGCGAGGTGAATACTCTCGTGCGTGCAAAGCCCGTCGGTGCAGAAATATTCGTCTGCATCATTTCGAAAGATCGCAAAGGTGCGACCGCCATGATCGAAGCGCTTGGCTTCCTCGGCTTCGATGTCGTCGGCGGCACAGGCGTCGATCCAAGGCATGGAACCTTCCTTCAGATGGCTTGCGGTTTGTAGTCGGCTGGGGCGGACGGCATGACCCCCTGCAGTAGCGCCACGGACTTTTCGAGTCCCTCCAGGGAGTTCAGGAGCACGTCCTCATGCTCGATGGAAAGCCAGCCGTCATAGCCGGCCATCTTGAGGCGATAGCAGAATTGCCGCCACCACTCCTCGCCATGGCCGAAGCCAAGCGTGATGTAGCTCCATGACCGGGCCGGAAGATCCATCAGGCTGCCATTCTCGAGCAGAGATGTCGTCGCCTGCACTGGCGCGTTGAGCATCGTGTCCTTGGCATGAACGTGATAAACCGCCTCGCCCAACGATTGGGCCGCCGCCAGCGGGTCGGCACCCATCCAGAACAGATGCGAAGGGTCCAGATTCGCCCCCACGACCGGTCCGACCGCCTGTCGCAACTTCAGAAGCGAGGGCACGTTGAAGACACACTGGTTGCCGTGGAGCTCCAGCGCGATGCGCTCGACGCCGTTCTCTTCAGCCAACGCCACGATCTCGGTCCAGAAGGGAATCAGCTTCTCTTCCCACTGGTATTTCAAAATGGCCTGTGTTTCCGGAGGCCACGACGAGACGACCCAGTTGGGCATGGTATCTGCCGCGTTGCCGGCCGGGAGGCCGCTCATGGTGCAGACCGTCCGGATGCCCATTTCGCCCGCGACGCGAATAGTGGTTTTCAGCCCTTCGCCCTGGGCCGGGTCGGTCGGGTGTAGCGGATTGCCGTTTGCGTTGAGGCTGATGATTTCTAGCCCGCGCTCCTCGAACGCGCCAACGAAGCGCTTCTGGCCTTCCCTGTCGCCCAGCATGGACGAAAGCCGAAAATGCGGCGCGGTGGACCAGCCACAGGTGTTTACCTCGACGCCGGAGACACCCATGCGCTTCGCATGATCCAGCATCGTTTCGAAGGGCAGGTTGCCGAGGCTGTCTGAAACGAAACCCAGCTTCACGTATAAAACTCCGGCTTTGCGATCATTTCTACGGGTACGCGGCGGCCCTCGTGCAACGCCTTCACGCCCGCCTCGGCAACGACGGCGGCGCAATAACCGTCCCAGCAATTCGCAGCGGTTGCCGGGAACTCACCAGTCATGGCGAAGCGTAGGAAGTCGCGGTTCTGCCGACGGTAGGCATCGGCATAGCGGGTCCGCCAGTCGGCGTCGTAGCTCGTGCTCTGTGCAAGCGCAGAATCGATGCGAGTGTAGGCGACGTTGTTCATCGCAACGGTGCCCCGCTCGCCGATCAGCTCGGCACGGACATCGTAACCATAGGCGGCATTGTTGTTGATCTCGATGTTGACGAGTTGGCCATCGACCGTCTCCAGCACCATGAAGACAGGCGCGACTCGGGCATCTGAGCGCTTCGGCTGGAAGGCCGAGATCGACGCATATTCCGTCGAGAGCACATAGCGCACGACATCGAACTCGTGTGGAGCCGAATTGGTGATAGCCATAGCGCCGGTGAAATCTGCCGCCGGCGTTTCGACATTGCGGTGAAAATTGTGCATCATCAGGGGCCGGCCAAGGCGGCCGTCTGCAAGGGCCCGCTTCATCTCTTCGTAGGAGCGATCGTAGCGCCGCATGAAACCAAGCTGGACGAACTTCGCGCCCGACTTCTGTTCGGCCTCCATCACCGCGATACAGTCAGCGGACGCTTGAGAGAGGGGCTTTTCGCACAACACACGCTTGCCGGCGGCAATACAAGCCTTCGACAGCGGCGCATGCGTGGCATCGGGACTCGCCACAATGATTGCGTCCACGTCCTTCCGCGCGGCAACGCCTTCTGGATCGGTGGAGATGTCGGGCGCACCAAAGGTGTCGGCGACAGTGCGGGCACGCGCCTCATCCATGTCGCACACCAGCTGAAGGCTTGCTCCGGGAAGGTCTTCCGCCACTATCCTGGCGTGGTCGGCGCCCATCACACCGGCACCGATCACCGCAATGCGTATTGTCATATTTCTTCTGCTTTGTTCGACGTGAAGTGGCTGGTGGCGCAAGGGGTCATCAGGGCCGGTCGAAGTCGGACGTTTCCCGAGGAAAACGATCGAGCCGCCCGCCCATCAAGCTCGAGAGGCGGCGCATTGTCATTGTGATCATGCATGCAATTCATGCTCGATTTCCGCCTCGAGGTCAGCCATGGTTTCACCCCCGGCCATCAGGTCGGTGATCTCCTCGCGGGTTTTCTCGCGCTTCCGGAAATCGGCGGCGATCGCACCGCGAATGAGGACGGCGAAATGGTCTCCCACCGCCATCGCGTGCATCACCTGGTGGGTGATGAAGACGACCGCGAGACCGCGCCGTTTGGCTTCATTGACGATGCGCAGCACGTGAGCTGCCTGCTTGACGCCGAGCGCTGCCGTCGGCTCATCGAGGATCAGAACGCGAGCGCCGAAATGCACGGCGCGGGCAATGGCCAAGGATTGGCGTTCCCCACCTGACAGGCCACCAACAAGCCGGTCACCGTCGTCGATACGCGTGATGCCGAAATCCCGCACCGCTTTCACCGCGATCTCGTTGGCGCGCTTGCGGTCGTAGATCTTGAACGGACCCCAACCCTTTGTCGGCTCCAACCCAACGAAGAAGGAGCGGCCGATGCTCATTAAGGGGAACGTTCCGCCGAACTGGTGCACGGTGGCAATGCCCCGCTCCTGCGCAGCGCCTGGCCGGCCGAAGCTGACCGCCTTTCCGTCCATCAGGATCTCGCCGCTGGTCGGCTTGTGGACGCCTGACAATACCTTGATGAGAGTGGACTTCCCGGCGCCGTTGTCGCCGAGGAGACACAAGACCTCACCCTGGCGAATTTGCAGCGAGATGTTATGCAACACGTCGATCGGGCCGAAAGACTTGTTGACATTTTTCAGTTCGAGAATGGCAGGTTTTTCGCTCATAATTGTCGCACCTTTCGTTCTTCCAAGCCGTCGCTGACCGCAACTGCAGGCGCATTGCTCAAGGCTGTATGGGCGCCCTCGGCACGCTTTGTTTTGAACCTCGCCAGTAAGACAGAGCCAGCTCCCGGAATGACTGATTCATCAGCACCGCCGCCAAAAGCATCACGCCGATGATCAGGTTCGACCAGTTCCGGTCGATCTGGGTGAAGTAGATGCCCTGGCTGACAATGGCGAACGTGATGGTACCGACGAAGATGCCGATGACCGAGCCGAACCCTCCCGTGAGCAGCACGCCGCCGACCACCACGGACACGATCGCGTTGAAGATGAAGTTCATTCCGCCGGAAACCTGGGCCGAGTTGAACAGGATCGCCTGGCACATGCCAACGAATGTGGCGCTGACGGCGGACAGCACGAACAGTGCGATGGTCATGCGGTTTGTCGGAATGCCTGCATTGCGGGCGCTGACGCGATCGCCGCCCATTGCAAACAGCCAGTTGCCATAGCGGGTCTTGTGCAGCACGAAGCCAATGAGGACAGCGAACACTACCCACCAGACGATGATGACCTGATGGCTTCCGCCGATAAGCTGTCCGAACAGGAATTTGGCCCATTCGGGAGCGGTGACGGCAACGCTAGCGTTGCCAGTCAACAACACGGACCCACTGAGTACCAAGCCCTGCATCGCTACCAGGGTGGCGAGCGTAATGATCAACGAAGGCACCGAGGTGCGGATCGTCAGCAAACCATTGACAAGGCCGACCGCCACACCGACCGCCAGGGCGCCGGCCATGCCCACCGCGATGGGCAGGTCATAGTAGCCGCTAAGGATGGCGGTGGTCATGGAGCCCGCGGGGATCAATGCGCCGATGGAGATGTCGAGTTCACCCGAGATCATCAGCAGACCGACCGGAATGGCGACAATGCCGAGATTGGCGGCAAAATTCACCCAGCTCGCCGCGCCAAGGAGTGTGCCCAAGTCCACGCCACCGAAAAATACGAAGAACAGCACCACCCCGATCAGGCTGAGGATCGAGCCGGCCTCCGGGCGGCGCAACAAGGATTTGATTGTCTCTATCATGGCGGTCCCTCAAGCCTTCTTCGATGAGTAGCTGAGCGCCAGCTGCCGAAAGGTGTCGTTGGTGAGCACGGCGATCAGGAGAAGCGCGCCGATGATGACGCTTCCCATGTTGGGATCGATACTCGTGAAGTAGATGCCCTGGTTTACGATGGAGAAGGTGATCGTGCCGAACACGATACCTACGACCGAGCCAAATCCGCCGGTAAGCAGAACGCCCCCGATGACCACGCACATGATCGAATTGAAGATGAAGGACTGCCCAGCCAGAACTTGAGCGCTCTGGTAGACCATCACCTGGCTGACTCCGACGAACGCGGCGGAAAACCCCGAAAGCATGAATAGACCGATGGTAAGCCGCTTGGTGGGGATGCCCGCGTTGCGCGCGCTCTCCTTGTCGCCCCCGAGTGCATAGATCCAGTTGCCCACGGGCGAGATGTGGAGGAGCCAGAGAAGGGCGGCGATGTAGACGAGCCACCAGAGAATCGTCACTTGGAACATGCCCCCGAGATATTGGCCGAGAAGCGTCTTCGTGAGTTCGTCGGGTACCAGCGAGACACCGGTGCTGCCGGCGATCATCACCGTAAGGCCCAGCGTCAGGCCCATTGTGCCGAACATCGTTCCTATTGTGATTATCAGGGACGGGATCGTGGTTCGCGTGACGAACACGCCGTTGATCAAACCGATGGCGAGACCGAGCCCAAGCGCGGCCGTGATGCCGAGCCAATCAGGCAGGCCATAGTAGCCGGATACGATCGCGGCCGTTAGAGAGGCCGCGGGAATCACGGCGCCGACCGAGATGTCCAGCTCACCAGCGATCATCAGCAGCCCTATCGGCAGAGCGATGATGCCGATCTCGGAGGCGATGCTCAGCCAACTGGCCGTACCGGCTGCTGACAAAAAGCCACTGCCTCCGAATATGGCGAAGAACAGAAAGACTGCGACCATGCCCAGGAACGAGCCCGTCTCGGGCCGCCGCGCCAGACGACCTAGGGCCAGTCCAGAACGGCCGCGGTTTGCCATCGGCGTTGGGGTTGATGTCACGGGATGTGCCGTCATGGGTAATCCGCGAGTTATCGAGCGCCAAGATGGCGGTCGCAATGGAAGTAGAATGAACCGGCCGCCCGCCTCACAAGGCTGGCGGCCGTAAGGACACCTAGCGCGCGCCGGCCTTCACGCCGGCAATGGTCAGCTCGACAGTGTTCTTGTCGATGATACCAGGACCGGTGAGGATCTCGCGCGTCGGCACGGTCAACCCGTAGTTTACCTTGCCATTCAAGATCGAGACGGCGAGGTAGCCTTGCCAGTAGCCCTGCTGGTCGATCGCGCAGGCCTGTTTTCCATCTCTGATGTTGTTCAGGATGGTCTCGTCAAAGTTGATGCCGCACAGCTGAACCTGCCCGGCCTTGCCGGCCTGGGTGAGGCCGTTCATGGCCGAATTGGCGTCGACATTGCCGATGGTGAACACAGCGGTTACGTCTTGATGCTGCAGCAGATAGGCCTTCACCGCCTGCGCTACTGCTGTTGCCGAGCCGAAAGAGGTGGCTGGCAACGGCAACACATCGGCCTCGCCGCCGCCATTCTTCATCCCTTCCTTGAAGCCACCACAGTAGGCCTCGATATTGGCCGCACCCGGCAGTGTGTTGATGCAGACGCCTTTCTTGTTGCCGGCCTTGGCGAGATACTCGCCGCCGGCGACGCCGCCCTTGTAGTCGTCCGAGCCGACATAGTTCATGGCGCCGAGTCGATCTGCCGCCTGCAAACCGCCGGCATTGTAGATGACAAGCGGGATGCCAGCGTCCACAACCGCCTTGAACGCCGGATCCATGGCTTCCGGCACCCAGTCAGGACCGACAATGGCGTCGGCCTTCTGGTCGATGGCTTGGCGGATCAGTTCGGCCGCGTCCACACCCAGATTGTCGTAGTTCTGCGGCCCGAGCCAGGTGACTTTGCCACCTTGAGCTTCAACGACCTTCCCGGCGTCTTCGGCACCGCGCTTGACGATCGACCAGAATGGATCGTCAGGCTTACCGCCGATTACGAAGATGTCGGCAGCAAGCGTCACGCCGGTGCTGAATGCGGTAAGCACCGTTGCCGACACCAGCGTCTTGAAGAGTTTCATGGTCTTCCTCCCAGGTTGACCCGCCCCGCGGGTTTGAAAAAACATGGCTGATCCGCTCCCCTCCTCCGGGTACACAAGCGAAACAGCGGCTGTTGATTACTCTGCCGGCATGTCAGAGGCCCTGCCGTCGGGGGCATCCTGCTTGGCGCGGAGCTTTTCTTTCTTTTTGCGAAAGCGCGCCTTCATAGCCTCGTCGGCCTCCTTGCTTCCGTCGTGCCAAGTGCCGAAAAGCTTATCGAGAGGGACCAGACCGTCACCGCCGTAGTTCACCTCGAAATACTTGTGGTGCAGGTAGTGGACGTAGGAATGGCTATCGAGCTTGACCTTGTCGGTGAGTTCGAAGGTCTCAAACCCAAGATGGCCATTCACCGCTCCGAAGCCGGCCCCATGCAGAGTGAAGTACGCGCAGACCGGGTTGGATGGGATCAGCAGGTGCAGCCAGGCTTCGGCATGGTAGAGGAACCCTTCCACCGGATGCATGGACAGCGACGACCACGGGCTGGGGTTGATCGAATTGTGGTGAACCGAGTGCACCCATTTGTAGAGCGGCGGCCAATGGATGGCGCGGTGCAGGAAGAAGAAATAGATCTCATGCACGGCCGGTGCGATGATGACGAGGAACGATAGGTAAAGCCAATTCGTCGTCCAGGGCAGCCAGACCGCCCAGCTGTTGGCGTAGGCCCACAGCATCACGATTTCGACCAGGGTCCACAGCGGTATGGTGATGAAAAACGAGCGGGTGAAATTGTCGATGTTCTGGCTCTGAAACCAGAAGGCGTCGGATGGCGCGTCGGACGGAAATTTTGGATTATACTTGAAGCGGTTCTCTTGCTTGCGCTGGAAATAATAGCGCAGCTCAAAGAACCCGTAGAAGAGAAAAATGCCCCCTGCGTTCAGGCCGTAAAGCCAAAGGTAGTTGAGCAGCGAAAAGGTTGCCAGGCTGTCCCAGCTCGGAATGAGCAAGTTGACCCAGATGATTGCCGTGGCCATGTGGAACGCATTCCAAGGCCAAAGAAACTCGGGAATCCAGGCCAGTACCTTCCTGGCGTTGAACGGGCGATGCCAGATCGGCACCGGCTCGGCGCGGCGGTGCGGGACCCAGTTTCCGCGTTTGTCGCGCGTTCCATACTGAAGGTCATCCATCTGAACAGCGCCTCCTGGCCGACCAATTCCGGTCTGCCTTCACCGGATTGGCCTCAACGGAGGCGATTCATATCGGAGGCTTGATATCGTCGGAACACAAAAATAGTATTGAGATTGCATTTGTATCATAATATCTCACTCATGATGATACAGGAGAGGGACGGTTCTATGAGGCGACCGACGATTCGCGACCTCGCTCAAGCCGCTGGCGTATCAGTGGCCACCGTGAACAGAATCCTCAGCGGCACTGTCTCCGTTCGCCCAAAAACCGTGCAACGAGTGCAAAGCGCAGCCGAAGAAATCGGGTTCTATGGGATCGGGGCGATCGACGACCGGGCCAGGAAACTGTCGCCCCATCACCGATTTGGTTTCCTGCTGCAGCAATCGACCCGTGAACTCTACAAACTGTTCGGGAAGAAAATCATCGCAGCTTGTCGCGATCGTCGCGACGAGATTGTTGAGGCGATCGTCGAGTTCGTGGACCTACTGACGCCGGAGACTATCTCTAGCCGCCTCATCGCGCTCGGCGACACCTGCGACGCAGTCGCGGTGATCGCGCCAGATCACCCTATTATAGGACAGGCTATCCGTTCACTGAAGGAAATGGGGAAGCCCGTTGTTGCTTACATTACGGACCAATCCGCGCCGGAACGAGCGGCCTATGTGGGAACGGACAACTGGAAGCTGGGGCGTACGGCGGCATTCTTGATTGCGCAAACCACCCAAGGTCCAGGGCGCATTGCGGTTTTCATAGGCAATCACCGGTATCAATGCCAAGACGTTTCAGACGCCAGCTTCCGTTCGTATTTGCGCGAACACGCTCCGCGGCTCGCAGTGGAAGAAAGTCGCCCTACTCGTGAGGAATCGAGCGAGGCTTACCGTATGGTGGCCGAGCTCCTGAAGACGACTGATGACCTTGTGGGAATTCTGATCGTCGGTGGTGGAATAACCGGGGTGCTCCGTGCGCTGCGAGAGGTCCCTGCCGAAAGGCGAGCGGGAATCAAGCTGGTTTGCCGTGACATTGGCCCCGAGACGCGAAAAGGCTTGTCCGAGGGATTAATCACAGCAGCGCTTTGTCATCCACTCGAGGCGACCTCGGCCCTCCTTGTGCAGACGATGATTGACGTGGTTGGACCGCAAGCACCGGTCGCGACCCTTCAGCGGTCTATACCTTTTGAAATAGTGACGCCGGAAAACATCTGACGCCGGCAGCATAGGCAGCCGTGTCGGAACACCCGCGCGCCGATGTCATAGGCCATCGCCAGCGCGGCTTGCGACCTGATGTCGTCGACCTCGCCATAGATGGTCGCGGTGTCACGCCAGCGCGCGGCGCCACCCGCCGCCCAGGTGCCGATCCCGATGCGCGGTACCGAGCGGCCATCCCAAAGCTCCATCATCTGCATTGCCGCCTCCATTATCTCAACGACGCAGGCTGGCGTGGCGGGCATGCTCGCGGATCTCTTCGCGAGAAATGCCAGCATCCGCCAGCGTGCTGTCTGGGGCCTGCCTCAAGCTCGCAAGCGTCTGGCGATAGGCAAGCCAGCGGGCGAAACGGTGTCGAAGTTTATGAAACATGATGGTCTCCTTTGGCGCTCAGAATGCCCGCGCGCTTGGGTTGGTCGAAAGCGCAAAGCATCTGCGCGTAGCGCATGCGCGATCGCAAGGATTGCGCTGGCTTCTTGGCCAGCCGACGCGCTTGTCACTGTCCCGCCAAGCAGGATTGTCCAACGCCTCCAATGCCTCGATACTTGCGCGTGATGCCCGCTTCGCGCTACAGCCACGGTCGCAAGGAGTTTTTCATTTCTGCAAAATGGATATCGACTGGGACGATCTGAGGTTGTTTCTCGACGTTGCGCGGCTGGGTGGCTTGAGCGCAGCGACGGGAACGACGCGCCTCAGCGCAGCCACCCTTGGACGACGCATCACCGCACTCGAAAAGCAGATCGGCGAACCGCTGTTCGTGCGTCAGCAGACAGGCTACCAGCTGACCCCGGTCGGTGAAGAACTGCTGCGGCGCGCCGAAGACGTCGAGGCAGCAATGCAGTCGCTGACCCGCTGGCGCGAGGGGAACCTGCCCGACCGCATTGTCCGCGTCTCGGCCGGGCCATGGACCTCAGCCTTCGTTTCCGCCCATATCGGCGAGATCTGGACGGTCGATGACGGCATAAGGGTGGAGCTCGTCACCACCACCGACCGCGTCGACATCGGCCGCCGTGCCGCCGACATCGGCATCCGCAGCGAGCGCCCGACCGAGCAGTGGCTGGCCGGCCGTCAGAGCGGCAAGGTCGCCTACGCCATTTATTCCGGACGCCGCCTGATCAACGGCATCGCCGCCGGGTTGTTCGTCGGCGTCACCGGCGAAGCGGCAAACATTGCCTCGGCCCGCTGGCTGCAAGCCCATCACGGCGACCGCATCGCCGTGCGCGGCAACAACACCCATTCGGTGCGCGAACTGGTGGCCGCCGGCGCCGGCCTTTCGATCTTTCCGTGCTTCGTCGGTGACAGCGATCCGCGGCTGGTTCGCGTCGCTCAGCCTATCCCCGAGCTGGAAACCGACCAATGGATCGTCACCCATCACGAGGAACGTCACGCGCCGCCGGTCCGAAAAGTCGCCGACCGGATTGCCGCCTTGATGCGGGCGCACCAGCCGCTGTTTCGCGGCGAGACTCCGATCCGGTAAGCCTCAGGCGTCGATCGGCCGCCAGCTGAACGGCATGCTGGCACTCATGCCGGACTCCTGCGCCATCAGGCCTAGGCCGTAATACTTCAACAGAGACTCGAACTCGCCATGCCGCTGCGTCCAGCCGCTATTCGCGGCACCGACCATCGAGCCCAGCGGACGCTTTGTTCCATGGCTGACCACCGTCAAAAAGAGCGCTGTTAACCAAATTTTCTAACCCGCCAATGCTTATTCGCGCGACTGAAGGGGTGAGGTGATCTATGTGCGATTCAAACATAAGCGCATTTCCGCTGCATCGGCGGCGGAAATTGGTCGAAGGGATCGCCCTGGTCCTGGAGTCCAAGAACGGGGAGGACGCGAACGCCTTCTGGCGCAACACCGCCAAGGCAATTCTCGTTCAATTATCCGAATCAGGAATTGCACCCGGGCTGGCCGAACAGGAAGTCGGAACGCTTCTTCATGCTGTCTTGGATGATATAGCCACCCGCAGTGCGGCGAAACTAGCACAATAGCATCGGCTGGCTCACGACGATGGATTGCCGCGTGGCACCACTGCATCCGTCAAATGCAAGGTTTTTCAATACGCATGGGCGCGATCACGCCCGGTCTATGTAGCTGCGCCCCACCATGCGCGCCTATAACACGAAGAAGTCGTTCACTGTGACGAATGTGCTCGGGTCCAGGGCGGCAAACTTGACAGTCGCCGCTGCTCCTGCCCCGTCCACATCGAACAGCAGATCGCCGGTCTCCCTGTCGTAAATGATGTGGTCGTTGTCATCGATGGCGTGCTTGCCGACGACGAAAACCGCAGCGGAAAGCGAGCCGGCCGACAGCCCGACGAATGCGGAGCTGTCCAGCCAGAACACATCGTCGAGCGCATTGAAGTCTTCTATCCTGTCGTAGTTCGCCGGCCCAAGTGCGTCGAACACGAAGACATCCCTGCCCCCCTCGCCGGCCAGCCGGTCGCGGCCGGCGCCGCCATTGAGGATGTCGTCGCCAGCACCACCTCGCATGTCGTCGGAGCCGGCGCCGCCGTCGAGGACGTCGTCGCCAGTGTCACCGCGGACACCGTCTGCGCCCTCACCACCGCTGATCTCGTCATCGCCAGCGCCGCCCTTCAGCCAATCGGTGCCCGCGCCTCCAATGATGTCGTCCGCGCCCGCGCCGCCGAACAGCTGGTCGTGGCCGGCACCGCCGTCGAGCGTATCGTTGAACGGGGTGCCGCTGATGCGGTCGCCCCCGCCCAGCGCGGCGACGAGCACGGGATGATCATGGCTTGCGTAGCTCGCGATGTTTTTGGCGTCGGTCAGGGTAATGGATTCGGCCGGCGGAGTGACTGTGATCGTAATCGTCGCCACATTGCTGTTGCCCTGGCCGTCCGTAGCGTAAACCGTAAAGCTGTCGGTGCCGATGAACCCTGCCTCCGGTGTGTAGTCGAACAGGTTTCCGCTCAGAAAATCCGCATGATAGTGCAGGGTAGTGCCATAATGACCCTGGTGAAACGGGTAGTAGTTACCGTCGAAACTCGTCTCCTGCTCCAGGGTGCCGCTGTCCGGCCCGTCCAAGACGATAAAGTTCAAGAGATCGTAGTCGGCATCTGTCGCGCTGAACTTGACGTCGTCGAGAGATTGCGCCTGCGAAATCGACAAGTCCAGGTCGGCAACGTTGGGCGCGTGATTAACGAAGGTGTCGGACTGAAGCACGCGCCCTTTCAAGATGATCTGATGCTGACCGTATTGGGTGTTTTCGCCGCCGAAATATTCGTTCGCCCCGATCCATGTCACCGTGAGGTCGTCGGGGCTGTCGGCGCTGATCGAGACGATCCGGACCGACTGGAAGGCCGCCTGGTCGGACACGGTGCGGAGAAAATTGCCTTCGTTGTCGAAGACCTGCGTTTCCACTGTCGTCCAGGTTTCGGTCCTGCCCTCGTGGGTGAAGCTGGTGATGGTGAAGAAGCCATCGAAGACATCGACCGAAGCTAGTTCGATCCCACCGAAAGGGAAATCCGGCTTTGCGCCTATCGGTCCGATTACGTCGCCGTCTGTTTCCGTAATGCTGAAAAGGACCGAGTCAGGGGTCGGATTGGGATTCTCGGGTTCGTTCCATACGATGAGTTCACTGCCATTGCTTAAGGTCGGCATCCTGTCTCTTCCTTGCCTTTGCGCCTGGACGTGATGCGGATGCCCCAATTCCAACAGTAACATGTTACTCGAGACGGATCGGTGACAAACCCAACCGCCTTTCGCCTTCTTCGAATGTGGTTAATTCGGTGATCATGCCGAACTTTCTGATTGGATTCGGCAATGGGCCGACGCTGGTGAAATCCAGTCGGCGATGCGGCGAGCCGACGAGGTGCGGTCGTGCTGGGCATCAGGCACTGCGGACCCGAAGCGATCTCTGCTCCAAAGGATCATTCGCAGGATCACCCTCAAGCTGGGGTCATTGACCATCGAACTGGATCGCCGCTCGTTATCGGAACTGCTGCTCGAACGGATTCTACCACCTGGCGATGGAGCTGAAGTGACTTCCATCGAATGTCCAATCGGTATGATGCGGCGCGGGATCGAACACGCATCGTACTTACAGACGGCCCCAACATCAGCCGAGAACCCGATGGCGCTTTGATCGACCTTTTGCGTCGAGCCCATTTGTACCTAGGCCAACATACGGATGGAGCCAACCGTGGCCTCACCGATGTCGCCATGCTCAACGGCACCAATACATCTGAAGTAAGCCGCCTCCTGCTCTTCGCTTTCCTTGCCCCGAAAGTTGCGGTCAGCATCGTCGCAGCATGCTGGCACTCGTGCCCCGGCCGGGCTCCAGCGCCACTCCAGCGCCGACGGCGATTGCCATGACGCCTCGCGTGCAATAGGCCTTTGCCGGAAAAGCCTAGGGAGGATTGCCGTGAGAGAAACAGCCGGGACATGGCGCGTCGGCATCCTTTTTTCGCGCAGCGGCATCACCTCGGTCACCGAAAGCGAGCATTTCTATGGAACCGCGCTCGCCATCGAGGAGATCAATGCCGGCGGCGGCGTGCTGGGGCGGCAGATCGAGCCGATCGCCTACGATCCTGGCAGCGACCCCGAGGCGTTCCGCTCGCTGGCCCGCAAGCTTCTGACCGAGGACGATGTCAACGTCATCTTCGGCTGCTCGATGTCGGGCAGCCGCAAGGCGGTGCTGCCGATCGTCGAGCGCCACAACGGCCTGCTCTGGTACCCGTCGATCTACGAAGGCTTCGAATATTCGGAAAACGTCCTCTACACCGGCGCCACGCTCAACCAGAACACCTTCGCACTGGCCGACTTCATCCTGCAGCGCTACGGACCGCGCGTCTTCATGGCCGGGTCCGACTACATCTATCCGCATGAATCCAACCGGGTGATGCGCGACCTCCTGGAATGCAAGGGCGGCACCATCGTCGAGGAACAGTATGTGCCGCTCGACGCCGATGAACGCCGCATGCGCCGGCTGATGGCCGACATCGAGAAGGCCGCGCCGAACGCCGTCTTCTCGACCGTCATCGGGCGCAGCGCACAGATCCTCTACAGGCTCTATGCCGAAGCCGGCATCGACCGGACACGGCGGCCGATCGCCAGCCTGACTCTCGCCGAAGGCGAGATTCGCGTGATCGGCGCCGAGCACTGCACCGGACATGTTCTGGCCGCCCCCTATCTGGCGAGCGTCGACAGCGGCGAGAACCAGCGCTTCGTCGGTGAGCTCGCCCGCCGCTTCGGCGACCGCACGACGGCGACCATGTGGTCGCAGACGGCGTATACGCAGGTTCACCTGTTCGCCCGCGCGCTGGAAAAGGCCGGAACCCTCGACACCTTCCGCCTCGGCCAGGCGGCGCTTGAGGTTGACTATGCGTCGCCGGAGGGCAGGATGATGTTCGACCAGGAAAACCGCCACGTCTGGTCGACGCCACGCATCGGCATCGCCAACGCCACCGGGCAGTTCGACATCGCCTGGCAGTCGCAGGTCGCGATCCGGCCAGACCCCTATCTTGCTGCGACCCATTTCGAAGAGCCGTGGCTTTAGATGACGGCGACGCTCAAACGAATCCTTAGCGATCTCCGGCAGGCGAAGATCCTCGTCGTGCACCCGAAGGACGAGGATGGCGCCGCCCTCGTCGACCACCTCAGGCGCCTTGGCTGTGAAGTCAGGGCGGCGTGGCCGCCGCCGGCCTCGATCCCGGCCGACATCGACACGGTGTTCGTGCAGGTCGGCGAGGCGCCGACAGACGCGATGGTGTCGCTCATCGAGGGCGCCAACGCCGCCGTGGTCGCCATCGTCACCTATGAAAGCCCGACCTCGATCAAGGCGATCATCGACCTCAACGCCCATGGCGTCATCACCAAGCCGCTCAGGCAGTTGGGCGTGCTGACGCAGTTTGCACTGGCCCGCTACCGCTACGGCTACGAAGGGCGGCTGGCCAATAAGGTGCGCAAGCTGGAGGATACGCTGAAGGGACGCCGGACGATCGAGAAGGCGGTCAAGGTGCTGGTCGAGATGAACGGCGTTGACGAGGAAACCGCCTACAAGCTGATCCGCGACCAGGCGACATCGAAGCGGGTCGCCCTGGTTTCGGTGGCCGAAGGCATCCTGGCCGCGCAGGAGGCGATGCGGACTTTCGGCTTCGGGATTTCCGCTAAAGGCAATCAGAAATAGCCGGACAGCCGACAGCCCGGCAAGATTTGCCGCATCAGAAAATTCTTACAACACGTTGATTTCATTATTCTAAACAGCCACTCATGGTGCGGCGAACTGCCGGACTCTTTTGCCCTTGACGCCGCCTCCCGGCTGTGCAACTTCTTAAAGCACGAGCAGGTTTGCTCATCGGCAGGAGTGCCGTTTCACATTGATGGCTATGTAGCCCTTGGCTCGCGGATGATGTCCGCGCCAGGGGTTTTTTGCGTTTGGAGACTGGTCTTGGCAATATCTGAGCAAGCATCCGCGGACCTCCGTCTGGCCTGCATCCAGTTCCAGCCGGCCATCGGCCGGTTGGACGACAATCTCAAATCGATGGAGCGGCTGATCCGCCAGGCCGCCGGGCTCGGTGCAACGGTGGTGGTGCTGCCGGAACTCGCCGACAGCGGCTATGTCTTCGACAGCCAGGAAGAGTTGGCCGCAATCGCCGCCCCCATTCCTGCCGGACGCAGTGCCATGCTGCTGTGCTCGCTGGCCTATGAACTCGGCATGCACATCGTCAGCGGCCTTGCCGAGCGCGATGGCGACCGGTTCTTCAACGCAGCCATGCTGTGCGGGCCGTCCGGCCCTATCGGCACCTACCGCAAGCTGCATCTGTGGAACCGGGAGAAGCTCTATTTCCAGCCGGGCAATCTTGGCCTGCCGGTGTTCGATACGGCGATCGGCAGGATCGGCGTGGCGATCTGCTACGATGGCTGGTTCCCCGAGACCTACCGGCAGCTGGCGCTGCAGGGTGCCGAGCTGGTCTGCGTTCCCACCAACTGGGTGCCGATGCCCGGCCAGGGCCATCACCTCGAGCCGATGGCCAACATCCTGCACAAGGCGGCCGCCCACAGCAACGGCATCTACATCGCCTGCGCCGACCGCGTCGGCACCGAGCGCGGCCAGCCTTTTGTCGGCCGAAGCCTGATCGTCGGGCCGACCGGCTGGCCGATCGCCGGCCCGGCCAGCGAGCAAGACGAGGAAATTCTCATCGCCACGATCAGGCTCGGCGACGTCGCCAGGAGCCGTGCGCTGAGCGAGCGCAACGACGCTATCGGCGACCGCCGCACCGACGTCTACGGATAACCAAGAAGAAGCCGGCACGACCCGGTACGATCAACACTGAGAAAGGGGAATACCATGAGAAACAGAACAGTGATCCTTGCAATCGCCAGCGCCGCCTTGGCCGGCGTCGCCGCGGCGACCACCGCCTTCGCCGAGGACGGGCCAATCAAGATCGGCATCCCGGTGGGACTGTCGGGCGCCAACAGCGTCGTCGCGCCCTCGGTCGTCCAGTCGGCCGAATTGGCGGTCGCCGAGATCAACGCCGCAGGCGGTGTGCTGGGGCGGCAGCTTGCCCTGGAGATCGCCGACGACGCCTCCGGTGCGGCCGGCGCGCAGAAGGCCTTCGATGCGCTGGTCTTCCAGAAGGAGGTCAACGCCGTCATCACAATGGAAACCAGCGCGGCGCGCAATGCCGGCCTGCCGATCATCTCGAAGGGCGACATCCCCTACATCTACACCTCGTTCTACGAGGGCAAATCCTGCAACGCCAATTTGTTCGTCAACGCCTGGGTGCCCGAGCAGCAGGTCCCGCCGATCGTCGACAATTTCATCAAGTCGCAAGGCGCCAAGAAATTCTTCCTGATCGGCTCGGACTATGCTTTCGGCCGCGGCATGCTGGAGTTCGCCAAGGCTTACATCGAGAAGTCGGGCGCCAGCATCGTCGGCGAGGAATACCTGCCGATGGAAGGCAGCGACTGGACGGCGATCATCTCCAATCTGAAGAGTTCTGGCGCCGATGCCGTGATCACCTCGACGGCGGGCGGCGCGCCCAATGTCACCTTGACCAAGCAGCTGCGCGGCGCCGGTGTCATCATCCCCTACGGCAACCTGGCCGTCGATGAAGGAACCGCCAAGAGCATGGGCGCAGACGCGGCCGGAATCTTCATTTCCGCTTCCTATGTCACCAGCATCGACAGCGCCGCCAACAAGAGCTTCCTTGCCGCCATGCAGAAGAAGTTCGGCGCAGAACTTCGCACGCCGAACGACCTTTCGGTGCCGGAATATGAAGGCATCTATCTCTACAAGGCCGCAGTCGAGAAAGCCGGGTCGACCGACACCGCTGCTGTGCTCGCAGCCCTCGCCGAGGTATCCTTTGTCGGCCCGCGCGGCACGGTCTCGATGAGCAAGCAGCACCATGCTCCGCTGACCATGTATCTCGGCCAGGTAAAGCCGGATGGCTCGGTCACGGTGGTCGACACTTTCGAGGGCGTCGACCCCGGCGAACAGTGCCCGAACCTGTAGTCGCGCCTGCAATCGCAAAAGCGCGTCGCGTTTGGCCGTCCTCATGCGACGCGCTTTAGTTGTTGTTTTTATGCATGTCGTTATCGCAAAACCGCTGCGCACTTTTGCGCGACGTGCATTAGGGGTCGCGAATGTCCGCCACCCCTTCCAGATGATCGGGGACTTGCCATGATGCTTCTCCTGGACATGGTGACGACGGCGGCGATCCTGTTCATCGTCGCCGCCGGCCTGCTGGCGATTTTCGGGGTGCTGAAGATCATCAATTTCGCGCACGGCGCCTGGCTGACGATCGGCGCCTATTGCGCGGTGGCAACAGCCGGGCTTGGGCTCAACCCCTGGCTGGCGCTGCCGATCGCCTTTGCCGTCGGCGCAGTCCTTGGCGGCATCACCGAATTGGTCATCGTGCGACCGCTCTATCGCCGCCCGCTCGACGCGATCCTGGCGACCTGGGGTCTAGGCATCGTCATCGGTCAGTTGATCACGCTGTGGTTCGGGCGCGACGTGCAATTCACCCCCAATCTCCTGTCGGGCACCGTCGATGTGTTTGGCGTCGGCTATTCGCTCTATCGGCTGTTTGCGGTCGCCGCCGCGCTGGTGATCGGGCTCGCCTTCACCTTCCTTCTCGAAGGCACGCGGCTCGGCCTGTCGGCGCAGGCGGTGATCATGAACGAGATGCTGGCGCGCGCGCTCGGCATCGACACCGCGCGCGTGCGCCTCGCCACCTTCATGATCGGCACCGGGCTCGCCGCGCTGGCCGGCGTGCTGTTGACGCCGTTGACCAGCATCGACCCGAACATGGGTGTCGCCTGGCTGATCGGCTCGTTCATGCTGGTCATGGTCGCCGGCTCGTCCTTCTCGACGCTGGCCATCGCCTGCCTCGTCTTCGGTGGCGCCCAGGTTCTGGTCAGCACTTTCGTCAGCCCCATTTTCGGCGGCATCACGGTGGCGGTCCTGTGCGCCCTGGTGCTGCGCATCAGCCCGAAGGGATTTGCCCGTGCTTGAGAGCCGTTCCACCCCGCCAAGGGTCTGGCTGTTTGCCGCATTGGCGCTTGCAACGGCGGTCGTCGTCATCATCGGCCCGACGCTGTTCGACCGCTTTACGCTCAACGTGCTGACGCGCTCAATGATCTACGCCATGTTGGCGGTGACCGTCGACATCCTGTGGGGCTACACTGGCATCCTGACCTTCGGCCAGGCTGCGTTCTTCGGCACCGGCGCCTATGCCAGCGCCATGGTGCTCAGCCATCTCGGCGCCTCCCCGGCGCTGATGGTCCTGGCGCTTGCATTGGCGATCATCGTGCCGGTGCTGCTCGGTGCCTTCGTTGGCTGGCTGTCATTCGGCCACGGCTCGACGCCGCTCTATGCGACGGTGATTTCACTGGTCGTGCCGATCGTGGTCACGCAGCTGGTGTTTTCGGGTGGCGTGTGGACCGGATCGAGCAGCGGGCTGGTCGGCTATTCCGGCCTGCCGCTCGGGCTGCCGGGCTATTTCCGGCTGACCGGCATCTGCCTCATCGTGACCACGCTCGTCGCCCTAGTCTTCACCCGCTCGGACGCCGGCAAGCTGCTCGTCGCCATTCGCGACAATGAAGCGCGCTGCGCCTATCTCGGTCTCGATCCGCAGCGGCTGAAGATCGTGCTGACAACGATCCTTGCCGGCGTCGCCGGCGTTGCCGGCTTCCTCTATGCCAACGCCTCGGGCGTGGTGGCGCCGGAAAATACCGGCTTCGTCTTCGGCACCGAGATCGTCATCTGGACGGCGCTGGGCGGCCGCGGCACGATCATCGGGCCGGTGATGGGCGCGATCGGCATCGATTACCTCAGCGCCCAGCTCTCCGGCGACCTGCCCTTCCTGTGGAACCTGGTGGTCGGCTCGCTGTTCGTCGTGATGATCATCCTTCTGCCGAACGGGCTGGCGCAACTGGCCAGAATGGTCCTGCCGCGCCGCAATGGAGAGCAGGCCAGCCAACCGGGGTGCCCTACCCTCACCGCCGAGCCGGCCGGCAACGGGTCGCAGCCCGGCAACCGCGTGCTCGCCGTCAGCGGCCTCGGCAAATCCTTCGGCAGCCTGCAGGTGCTGCAAGGGATCGACCTCGACGTTCACCCCGGCGAGCTGGTCAGCCTCGTCGGTCCGAATGGCGCAGGCAAGACGACGCTGTTGCGCTGCCTGAGCGACGGAACCGAAGCAACCACAGGAACCGTCACCATCGCCGGCCAGGACATCAGCGGCATGACGCCGGATGAAATCGTCGCACTCGGGGTCGGACGCAAATTCCAGGTGGCGAGCGTCTTCGACAGCCTGACCGTCGCCGACTGCCTGCGCATGGCACGCGCCTCGCGCAAGGCGCCGAGCCTGCTGCGCCGCTCCGCCATGCTTGGATTGCCGGCGGCCGCCGCCGACATTCTGCGCTCGACCGGGCTCGACCGCATGCTCGGCCGGCCGGTGTCGCTGCTGTCGCATGGCCAGAAGCAGAGTCTCGAGCTCGCCATGGTCGTTGCGCTCGAGCCAAAACTCATCCTGCTCGACGAGCCGACGGCCGGGCTGACCAAGGTCGAACGCACCACCATCGGCGCGACGCTGCAGAAGCTGACTGGCGAGCTCGGCTTCGCCGCCATCCTGGTCGAGCACGATCTCGATTTCGTCCGCAACATCTCGACCAGGATCGTCGTTCTCCACCAGGGCAAGCTGGTGCTCGACGGCAGCGTCGATCAGGTCGTCAATTCCGAAGTGGTGAGGACGATCTATTCGGGAGGCGCCCATGCTTGAGACAAGGCAGGCAGAGGCCAAAACCTCCGCGCCGAAACTGTCGCTGTCGAATGTGTCGAGTGGCTACGGGCCGGTTGCCGTCATCGAGGCGCTGTCGCTGGCCATTTCGCCCGGTCAGATCTTCGCGCTGATGGGCAAGAACGGCATGGGCAAGACCACCGTGCTGAAAACCATCCTCGGCTTCGTGGCGCTGCGTTCGGGCGACATCCGCCTCGATGGCGCGTCCATTTCAGGTGTCTCGCAGGCTTCGCTGATCGCGTCCGGCGTCGGCTACGCTCCGCAGGAGCAGGCGCTGTTCCAGGATCTCAGCGTGCGCGACAATCTGCGCCTCGCCTTGCGCTCGGATCGCGATTTTGCGCAAGCCGTGGAACGGGTTTTTGGGCATTTTCCGTTCCTCAGGGAGCGCCTGTCGCAACGGGCCGGAACGCTGTCCGGCGGCGAGCAGAAGATGCTCATCCTCGGCCGCGCGCTGATGCTGCAGCCGAAGCTGTTGCTGATCGACGAGATTTCCGAGGGCCTGCAGCCCTCAGTCGTCGAACGCATCGCCGCGGCACTCAGGCAGGAGCGCAGGACGAACGGCACGACGATCCTGATCGTCGAGCAGAACTTGCCTTTCGCCCTCGGCATCGCGGACAGCTGGGCTGTGCTGAAGCTCGGCCGGATCGACGATGCCGGAGATGTGACGGCGGGCACAGCGGCCCGAGTTCTTCAGCATCTGAAGATCTAAGACATGCATCCGGAACGGACGCGGCGACAGGAATGTCCGGACCGGCAACCAGGACATAGTCCGGTTCGGGGCGCGTTCCGGCCGAGGACGCAAGAAGATGGTCAGTCGAAGAAGCCCGCATCCTCTTCCCTGAGATACTTTCGGGCTGCTTCGGCGTCGATATCGAGGCCCAGCCCCGGCGCTTCCAGCAGGTCCACCATGCTGTCCGTCACGATCTGCGACGGCAGGCCGATTACGAGGTCCTCCCACCAGGGGTCGGAGGCGCTCGGATATTCGAAGGCGATGTAGTTGGCGGGCAAGGTGGCGCAGACATTGATCAACGCGCCGAGGCCAAGCAGGCCGTTCGCCGTGCCGTGCGGCGCCATCAGGATCGAGTGCATATGGGCGTGCTCGGCGACCCATTTGAGTTCGGCAATGCCGCCAATATCGGCTGGATCGGGGCCGATGACGCGCACCGCCTGCGTCTCGATCAGCTCCTTGAAATTGTGCCTGAGGTAGATCTGCTCGCCGGTATGGATTGGCGTCGAGGTGGAGGTGGTCAGCTCCCGATAGGCCTGCGGATTGACCCACGGCACATAGTCGCCAGTCAGCATGTCCTCGAGCCACATCAAATTGTACTTCTCGACCGCGCGAGCGAACTTGATCGCATCGGGCAGCATCCAGCCCGGGCCGCAGTCGAGCGCCAGGCTGACCTTGTCGCCCAGCACTTCCTTCATCGCGATCACGCAGTCGAGCATGTGATTGAAACCGCGCTCGCTGATCACACCCTGATCCATGGCACCGTGATAGCCGGCCTTCTTCTGCGTCACGCCGTAATGGAAGCCGTCGATGGTGTCCTTCATGTTGGAGTGGAACGAGATTCCTTGCTTGATCATGAAGAAGTTCTGCGGCTGCTCCATCATCCATTTGACGTCAGCGGCGTAATCCTCCGGTCGGTCGCCCGTGCGTTTCCTGCGGATCGAGCCGTTGTAGACGCGCACCTTGTCGCGTACCTTGCCGCCGAGCAGTTTGTAGGCCGGCACGCCTGCGGCCTTGCCGGCAATGTCCCACAGCGCATGCTCGATAGCGCTTACCGCTGCGCCATAGGGCTTGAAAGAGCCGCGTTGGCGGATCTTCAGCATCACCCTTTCGACGTCGGTCGGGTCCTCGCCGATCAGCGCCTCGCGAAAATGCAGGACCCAGGGCTTGAGATAGGGCTTGGTGTACTCGACCTCGCCCAGGCCATGGAGGCCCTCGTCGGTGACGATGCGAACGATGGGGTGCTTGCCGATGACGGCACAGCGGAGGTCGGTGATCTTCATCTTCGGTTCTTTCCGCCTCAGCTCCAGGTGCGATCCCAGGAATATTCGTTGTCCCAGTGATCCGTGGGCTGCCAGATGCCGGTGACACCCGGCTGCAGATGCTGCGAGATCACCTCGTCGACGACGTCGTCAATCCCCAGGCCCGGCTTGTCGGGAACAGTGATAAAGCCGTCCTTCACGAGCGGCTTGGCAACGCCGGTGACGATATCGTCCCACCAGTCGACATCGGCAGAGTGGTATTCGAGCGCCATGAAGTTTTCGGTCGCGGTCGCGACATGTGCCGCGGCCATTGCCGCGATTGGACTTTCCGCCATATGGATGGCCATTGCGACGCCTTGGTCCTGCGCCATGTCGCCGATCTTCTTGGTCTCGAGGATGCCCCCGCTGGTGAGCAGGTCCGGGTGGATAATGGAGAGGCCGCCGCTCTTGAGCAGAGGCTCGAAGCCCTCCTTGAGGTAAATGTCCTCGCCGGTGCAGATCGGCACCGTGGTGGCGTCCTGCAGTTGTCGGTAGTGCTCGGTGTATTGCCATGGGATCACATCCTCGAGCCAGGCCGGCACATATTTTTCAATCCGCCTGGCGAGGCGAATACCGTTCTGCAGTGAGATGTGGCCGACGTGGTCGATGGCGAGCGGAATATCCATGCCGATAACCTCGCGAACCTCGGCAATGTACTGCTCAAGCAAGTCGAGGCCCTTGTCGGAAAAGTGGAGGCCGGTAAACGGGTGGGGGACGTTGTGCAAATCGTAGGCGGCGTTGCGGGCGCGCCGCACTTCAAGGGAATTGACCTGGCCGCGGCCGGGCTGGACGCGGTACCCGTCAAGTGAGCCGGCAGGAGACACGACCGTACCGGGGACATCGGCGATTTGCATCAATCCCAGATCCATCTTGAGGAAGGTGAAGCCGAGCGCCATGCGCTGCTTGAGGCGCTTGCCGGTTTCGGTGCCGCTCGGCACGGTGGCGTCGGTATCGCAATAGAGGCGCACCTTCTCGCGAAACCGGCCGCCGAGCATCTGGTAGATGGGCACGCCATAGGCCTTGCCGGCGAGATCCCACAACGCGATTTCGACCGCCGAGACGCCGCCGCCTTGCCGGCCGTGCCCGCCGAACTGCTTGATCCGGCGAAACAGGCGATCGATGTTGCAAGGGTTCTCGCCAAGCAGCCGGCTCTTCAGCATCAGCGCGTAGGTGGCGCTGGCGCCGTCGCGCACCTCGCCAAGCCCGACGATGCCCTGGTTGGTGTAAATCTTGAGCAGGGTCGAGGTGAACGGCGCGCCGACGATTTCGGCTACCCGCATGTCGGTGATGCGAAGCTGGGACGGCTTGGAGTTCGCGTTCACCCGATTGAGCGCCTCGTCGGCGCCACCCGTCTTTGCCATGACTTATCCTCGTTCTGGTGGATGGGGCACCCGCACGCCGGGCCGGTATGGAGCGTTGCTAGCCCAGCTCAATCTCGTGGGCCTGCAGGTAGTCACGGTCCATCTCGATACCGAGACCAGGCCTCTGCGTCAGCTTGAGGCTGCCGTTCGAGACGTCGAGCGGTCTGTCGATGAGGTGATCGTATTTGCCCAGGTTCCACTCCGACGTTTCGAGCCTGTAGAAGTTAGGAACGGTCATCATCACCTGCGCTCCCGCAACCACGTTGATCGGTCCCGCGGCGTCATGTGGCGAGACCGGGATGTAGTAGGCTTCGCATAGGGCAGAAATCTTCTTGAGTTCGGTAATGCCGCCGGTCCAGGTGATATCAGGCATGATGTAGTCAGCGAGCCTATTCTCGAGTACCGGCACGAAATCCCACTTCGTGTGGCCGCGCTCGCCCCACGAGATGGCGGCACTGACCTTCTCACGCACCTGCTTGAGGGCGTTAAGGCTTTCGGGCGGGCAAGGCTCCTCGAACCAGTCGATCTGGCCGGCTTCCTCGAGGCTCCGACAGAGGCGAATGGCGGTGGGAACGTCGAAGCGGCCATGCGCATCGATGAGAATGTCGACGTCAGGCCCCGCCGTTTCGCGGATCAGCGCCGTGAGTTCGGCGGCCTCGCGCTCGTCCTTGCGGGTCATACTGCCATCGAGGTAGCCGTCCCGCTGTTCGCGGGACAGGCCATCGGCGCTGCGGCCCTGGTGGGGGTACGGATCGAACTTGAGCGCAGTGTGTCCGGACTCGACGATGTCCAGAATTTCGCGGACCACAGCCTCCTTGCTGGTGAATTTGGCCTGATTGGGATGGGTGTAGAGCGCGATTTCGTCGCGTACCGGTCCGCCCAGCAGCTCGTAAATCGGCTTACCGAGGACTTTGCCGCGGATGTCCCAGAGGGCAATATCGATGGCGCTCACGCATTCGACGGCTGCGCCGCGGCTGCCCATATAGGTGAAGCTGCGAAAGATCTTGTGCCAGAGATGCTCGATACGCGCCGGATCCTCGCCTGTCACGGCGACGCCGATCTGCCGCAGGATCGTGCAGAGAGCGCGGTTGGCGAGCCTTGTCGTGGTGGTGATCTCTCCCCAGCCACTCACCCCCTCGTTGGTCGTCACTTCGACGAGCAGGAACTCTCCCCAATAAGAAGCATCGGACTTGATCAGCCACGGCCGAATGCTCGTGATTTTCATCTCAATTCCCTTATCTGAAATGGTCACGGCTAACGATGTTCGAGACTGGACCTTCGTTCCTATCCGGCCCGAGCCGCGTTGCGCGCGCGCATCTGTTCGAGAATATGCCGGCCGGAACCCTCGACATGGCGGGAAACCAGTTCGGCCGCCTTGTTAGCTTCTCCCGCTTTCACGTGCGCGATGAGTTCGCGGTGCTCGCGAATAATCGCGGCACGCCGCGCGAGCGTGAAATTGAAACGCCGGCTCACGGCTCGTAGCACTTCGCGATGCTTCCACCAAAGTTCAGCGGCATGCCGGTTATAGTGCCGCTGATACATCACGGTGTGGAAAGCGGTATCAAGCTCACTGTGCCTGAATGTGTCGGCAAAGTTGTTCTCTTCAATCAGGCCTTCGAGACGTTCGAGTTCGGCGATGTCCTCGCCAGTCGCCATGTTCACAAACCATCGCGTCAGGGCCGGCTCGATCAGAACACCTATTTCATAGATATCCCGGACAAAATCCTGATCTATGGGTCGGACACGCGCCCCGCGGTTGGGGAGAAAGGTGACAAAACCCTCCCCGCGCAAGAGCTGCAGGGCCTCGCGCACGGGGTTGGTCGAGGTGCCGTGACGCCGGGCGAGATCGGTGACCACTAGCCGTTCGTTGGCGACGAGTCGTCCCTCAATGATGTCTTCCCTGATCAGTTCATAAAGCGAGGCGCCCTCGCTGGAGGCCCCCATGGGGTCAGTCTCCACCGGTGGCATGGCTTTAAAATCATCTATTTCGGCCAAGGCCGGCTCCCCTGATCAATACATACCCTGCCCGATATCACACACGGTTTTCACAAACAATGTACGATCCAGCGCGTTGACAGGCAATCCATGATCTGAAAACGTACAAAATGATCGAAGGGATACATAGAACAGAAGGCGTCCCGCGGTCGAACGAGCTAGACCGCTTTGCCTCGGCGCAGGGCGGCATGGAGAACCAGGGAGGATACCTATGACGAGGATTACGCTCGGCAGTGCGGTCCTGCGCGGCACTGTCGCCACTGCTTTGATGGCATCGCTGATGTCCACATCGGCGCTCGGAGCGCCCGTCGACCTCAGCAAGTGGTCGCCGGAATATGTGCGCTCCATTGCGGGCACACAGGATTTTGACACCGCGGCCGATTGCGCCAAGGTCACCCCGCTCGACTACAAGGGGCGACTGACTTTCTGGTATCAGGGCGTGTTCGAGGGCGACCCTGACCTTTTGCGCCAGTACTACAAGGATTTCTTCGAGACCTTCCGCAAGACCTATCCGAACATCCAGCTCGAGGAACAAGCCCTCACCTATAACGACCTTCTTGACAAGTTCCGCACGGCGCTCCTGGGCAATGCCGCGCCGATGGCGGTCCGCCTGCAAATCCTGGGTGGTACCGAGTTCGCCTCAAAAGGCTACCTGGAGCCGCTCAAACCCGAGGATGTCGGGTATTCCACCGAGGACTTCTGGCCCGGCGCCATGAAGGCCGTGACCTGGGAGGGAGTGACCTACGGCATTCCAACCAACAACGAGACGATGGCGTTCATCTGGAACGCCGACATCTTCAAGCGTGCGGGCCTCGATCCGGACAAGGCTCCGGCAACCTGGGACGACGTCGTCAAGTATTCCAAGCAGATCCACGACAAGCTCGGCATTGCCGGCTACGGCCTCGTGGCTCGCAAGAATGCCGGCAATACGCCGTACCGCTTCATGCCGCAGCTGTGGGCCTATGGCGGCGGCGTCTTCGACGAAGCCACCGCGAACCCGACCTATGAGGAGGTCAAGCTCGATAGCCCGCAGAGCAAGGCCGCCCTGCAAGCCTCGTACGACATGTATGTTCGCGACAAGTCGGTTCCGGTTTCGGCGCTCACCAACCAGCAGGCCGATAACCAGCCCCTGTTCCTTGCCGGCCAGCTTGGCATGATGATCTCGCACCCGTCCGACTACGACGTCATGCTCGACCTGCAGAAGAAAGCGACGGGCGCCGACAAGGATAAGGCGCAGACCGTCATCGACAACATGCGCTACGGCCTGATTCCGACTGGCCCCGACGGCAAGCGCGCAGTCGTGTTCGGCGGCTCGAACATTCACATCCTGAAGCCCGAATATGTCGAGGGCGGCAAGGTCGACGAGCCGGCCGCAAAGGCTATCATCTGCATGTGGACGAGCCCTGAATGGTCGCTGAAGATGGCCTATGCCGGCTCGAACCCGGGCAACCTTAACGGCTTCAAGACCAAATGGATGAAGGAACGTCTGGACAACATCAAGTTCCTCGATGTGACGACCTCGATGCTGCCATATGGCATCCCGTTCCCAGCGCTGCCGCAGGCTCCGGAGATCATGAACATCATCGTCCCGGACATGCTGCAGAATGCCCTGACCGGAGCGATGCCTGTCGACGAGGCAGCGGACGACGCGGCCAAGAGGGTAAGAGACCTGATGGGCGGACTCTAGTCCAAGCCTGACCGGCTGCACTGACAGTGCAGCCGGTTGGTCGGAAACCCGGTTCGTTCAGAAGAAATGGGGCGCGCCACAGTGACGATCGTGACCGGCAAGGCCGAGGCTCGCCAAAGAGTGCAATCCGGCAGGTCCGGCGTGCTACGCGAGATATGGGAGCATCGCGCTGACTACGCGTACGTGCTCCCTGCGATCGCCGTGATGCTCGTCGTCATCGCCTACCCGATCTACTACACGATCGAGCTGTCGTTCTTCAAGACGCCGCCTGGCCTGCAACTTCGCGACAAGACCTTCATCGGCTTCGACAACTACACGACCATCCTCACCAGCGAGGTGTTCTGGAGAGTCACCTGGAACACTCTGATCTGGACGCTGGGCTCCACGTTGATTGCCTTTGTGCTGGGGTTTGCCACCGCGCTGGCGCTCCACCGCGAGTTTGTCGGCCGCGGTGTGCTGCGCGCAATCCTGATCATTCCCTGGGTCATCAGCGCGGTCGCCGCCTCCTATATCTGGAAGTGGATCTATCATTCGGACTTCGGGATCATCGGTGCGGTGCTGGTCGGCCTCGGATTGGCCGACCGACCGCCGAATTTCATCGACAGCGTCAACACGGTTCTGCCTTCCCTGATCGTCGTCAATATCTGGCGCGAGTTTCCGTTTGCCATGATCATGATGATGGCCGGCCTGCAGACCGTGCCTGAGCAGTTGCTGCGCGCCGCGCAGGTCGACGGCGCCAGCGCCTGGCAGCGCTTCTGGCACGTCACCTTCCCGCACTTGCGCAACGTCTCGACGGTGACGATCCTGCTGCTCGCGGTGGCCAACTTCAATTCCTTCATCATCCCCTGGATCATGACCGGCGGCGGGCCCTCCAACGCATCGCATATCTGGATCACCCACATTTATGAGCTCGCCTTCGGCCGGCAGCGCTGGGGCGTGGCATCTGCCTATTCGGTGCTCCTGTTCCTCACCCTGATGACGCTCGGCTACTTCTACGTCCGTGCGCTAAGCGGCAACGAGCGGCAAGAGGGGAGCGCATGAGCACGACTGCCGAGACAGCTCCGCGAAGCCTGAGCCGTCGCCGGATGCGCGTCGACGGATGGCGGTGGACCGGGCGCATCTTCCTCGCGTTCATGCTGCTTTACACCGCGGTGCCGATGATCTGGATGCTGATCACCTCGATCAAGTCCGGGTTCGCGGCGTTGCAATTCCCGCCGCAATGGTGGCCGGACGAACCTACCCTCGCCAGCTACGAGAAGCTTCTCGATCCCCAGAACAGCGTCGGCCAGGACTTCCTCCGCTTCTTCTGGAACAGCCTTTTTGTGTCGACCGTCACGACAATCCTCTCGGTGATCGTCGCCGTCCCTGCCGCCTACGCGTTTTCGCGCTTCAGCTTCCCCGGCCGGAACTTCCTGTTCTTTGCCGTGCTGCTGCGCAACATGTTCCCGGCGGTGATCTTTCTCGTGCCGCTGTTCATCCTGATGCGCCTGCTCGGGTTGATGAACACGCATGGCTCGCTGATTCTCACCTATCTCACCTTCGGCCTGCCGCTGGCGATCTGGTTGCTCAAGGGCTTTTACGACAACATTCCGGTGCAGCTCGAGCAGGCGGCGCGCATCGATGGGGCAACGCGGTTCCAGGCCTTCATCTTGATTGTGATGCCGCTCTCGACGCCGGGGATCATCGCCACCGCGATCTATTCGTTCATCGGCGCGTGGAACGAGTACATCTACGCCTACACCTTCCTCACCAAGAACGACCAGTTGACACTGCCGGTCGGCATCCAGCGCTTCTTCTCGGAAAATACGACGGACTTTCCGGGCCTGATGGCGGCCAGCTTCATGATGAGCGTGCCCGTCGTGGTGCTGTTCCTCGTCCTGCAACGATACTTCGTACGCGCCCTTACAGAAGGCGCGGTCAAGCACTAGGGAGTTGCCGATGGCCCACGTGGTCCTCAAAGATCTCGTCAAGTCCTATGGCAGCTTCAAAGCTGTCAACGACGTGTCGCTGACGGTCAATGACGGCGAGTTCGTTGCGCTCGTCGGCCCTTCAGGCTGCGGCAAGACAACCACGCTCAATCTCGTCGCGGGGCTGGTCCCGATCACATCGGGCGACATCGTCATCGGCGACCGGGTGGTCAACGACCTCGACCCCAAGGACCGGGACATCGCCATGGTGTTCCAGAACTACGCGCTCTATCCGCAGAAATCGGTTTACAAGAACCTGGCGTTCCCGCTGCAGATGCGCAAACTGCCCAGGGACGAGATCGACAAGAAGGTCAAGGAAGCGGCGCGAGTGCTCGACATGACGCACCTGCTCGAGCGCAAGCCGCGCGAACTTTCGGGCGGGCAGCAGCAGCGGGTGGCCCTCGGCCGTGCGCTTGTCCGCGACCCCGCCGTGTTCCTGATGGACGAGCCGCTCTCTAACCTCGACGCCAAACTGCGCGTGCAGATGCGGTCTGAGATCAAGCGCTTCCACCAGGACCTCAAGGCGACGATCATCTATGTGACGCACGACCAGCTCGAAGCCGTGACCATGGCCGACAAGATGGCGGTGATGAACGGCGGCTACCTGCAGCAATACGATTCACCGGCGCAGGTCTTTGCCCATCCCGTCAACATGTTCGTAGCCAGCTTCATCGGCAGCCCGGCGATGAGCCTTATTCCGCTGCAGGCATCGACGGCAAACGGCAACGCTGTGTTGAGCAGCGCGGAGGGCTGGAGCTTTGAGCTCTCGCCGCGCAACGCCCGGAAGGTCGCAAGGGCAACGACCAGGAAAGTCGTGCTTGGCGCACGTCACTCGACGATCAAGCTGCGCAACAGCGCGGTCCCCGGTGCCATTCCGGCCAAGGCCTACACGGTGGAGCCGACCGGAGACGTCACCTTCGTGCAGGCGTTCCTGTCCGGCGCCATCGTCAACATCAGCGTGCCGCCGAACATTGCCGTCGCGCCCGATGAACAGATCTGGCTCGAGTTCGACCAGGAGCGGATGCATCTGTTCGACGGCGAAACCGAAATGGCCCTCACGGCCAACTGAGACAGGGCGCCAACTGAGACAGGGCGGATGCGTTTGGAACCTGGCGTGGATGACTACGAAGCTTAAGATCACCGCGATCAAGCCCTATCCGGTGTGGGTAGGAACGCGCAACCAGATGCTCGTCAAGGTCGAGACCGACCAGGGCATCTTCGGCTGGGGCGAGAGCGGCTTGAGCGGTCGCGAGAAAGCGGTGGCCGGCGCGGTCGAGCACTATCGCGAGTTTCTCGTCGGCCGCGACCCGATGCAGATCGGCCGGATCTGGCAGGAAGTTTATCGCAGCCAGTACTTCGAAGGCGGACGTGTTCTGCAGGCGGCGATTTCCGCCATCGACATCGCCCTTCACGACATCAAGGGCAAGGCGCTGGGAGTGCCGGTCTACGAGCTGCTAGGCGGCAAGCAGCGCTGCCGCATCCCCACCTTCGCCTCGACCGGAGACGAGGCCGAAGGTGACGCTGCCATCGAACGAGCCCGCGAGCTACGCGCACAGGGGTGGCAGGCGATCCGCTTCTTCCCCGCCGGGCAAAACAGCAGCGACATCTTCGAGCCGCGCGAGTCGATCGGCGCTACCGCCAGTATCCTTAACCGGGCGCGCGAGGCGCTGGGCGACGACGTCGTCCTCGGCATCGACTATCATCATCGGCTGTCGGTGGCCGAGGCGGCGAGCTTCTGCAACAAGCTCGGCCGCGGCGTGCTTGATTTCCTCGAGGAGCCGATACGGGACGAGACACCGGAGGCCTACGAATCGCTGCGTACGATGACCGACATCCCCTTTGCCATCGGCGAGGAATTTTCCAGCAAGTGGCAGTTCCTGCCCTACATCGAGCGTGGCATTCATCAGTTCAACCGGCTCGATGTTTGCAATGTCGGCGGGCTTACCGAGGCGATGAAAGTCGCTGGCTGGAGCGAGGCTCACTATGTGGACCTGATGCCGCACAATCCCCTTGGTCCGGTGTGCACGGCCGCGACCGTGCATCTCGCCGCCGCGGTACCCAACTTCGCCTGGCTCGAAACCAGGGAACCCGAAACAAAGCTGGGCTTCGACAATTCCGACTTTTTTCCCGTGCAACCACGGCTCGACGGGACCGACTATCCGGTCGGCGATCTGCCGGGGCTCGGCGTCGAGGTCAACGAGGAGGCGATCCAGGCGGCGACCTTTCGTTTTTGGGAAGCGCCTCACCTTAAGCGCCGCGACGGTTCTGTTACGAACTGGTAATTGCCTTTCAACCGGAGTCCACCATGACACATGCTCCCGACATCACGCGGCCGCCAAAGGACCTGATCGACACGCTGAGGGAGATCGGCGCCGCGACGGTCGCCGGCACGCTTGGCCACATGGGTTTTCGCAATCCGCACATGGTGGGACCGGTGGCGCAGAACCACGGCAAGTCGATCGTCGGGCCGGCGCTGACGCTGCAGTTCATGCCACAGCGGCCGGACCTCTTCACCGAGGGAGAATATGCCGATCCAGAGACGCAGCTGCATCGGCACGTGCTTTATCACGCACAGGAGGGCGATGTGGTCGTGGTCGACGCGCGCGGCGACATGAGCTCGGGCGTCTTCGGCGATATGATGTCGACGTATTTCAAAGGCAGGGGCGGCGCCGGCATCGTCATCGATGGATGCATGCGCGACCGGCCCAATGTTGAAAAGCTCGATCTGCCTCTATGGCTGCGCGGCTGGACGCCGAATTATCATGTGCAGACCAGCATCTATCCCAATGCCGTCAACGTTCCGATTGCCTGCGGCGGTGTCACGGTGATCCCCGGCGACATCATCGTCGCCGACGACGACGGGGTGGTGGTGCTTCCCGTCGCAATGGCCGCAAAGGTGATCGAAGAATCGCAGAAGCATCACGATTGGGAGGAGTTCTCGCGAGTGAAGCTAATGGAGGGCGGGCCGCTGCAACGCTACTATCCGCTGCATGACGATGCCCGCGGTGAGTACGAGGAGTGGCGCAAAACAAACCGCTTGGAGGACCCCAGTTAGCGCATGGATTACCTGTGGCGGGCGGCAGCAGGCAACCGTTCGCAGATTGCGCCGTACTGGTTTATTCGGCAGCTTCGGCCTTCGCCGCCGGCGCAATTCGCGCGGCGCAGTATTTGAACTCCGGGATCTTGCCGTAGGGGTCCAGCATCGGATTGGTGAGCATGTTGGCCGGACTTTCGTTGAAGCAGAACGGCATGAACACCGTGCCGTCGGCGACCTCCCGGTCGGCGCGGAGGATGGCGTCTACCGTCCCGCGCCGCGTCTCGACCGCAATCATATCCCCTTGGCGTAGGCCGTGCCGCTTGATCTCATAAGGGTTCATCGCAGCAATGCCTTGTGGCTCGATCGCGTCCAGCACGCCCGCCCGGCGGGTCATGGAGCCGGTGTGCCAATGCTCAAGCAGACGGCCGGTGGTGAGCACCAGTGGAAACTCTTCATCGGGCACTTCGTCAGGCGGTAGCAAATCGGCCGGCACGATGCGGCCGCGTCCGTCCGCGGTCGGGAATCCGGACGAGAAGATGATCTCGTTGCCGGGCTTGTCCGGACCGTCGGCCGGATAGATCACCGAACCTTCGCGCTCGATGCGGTCCCAGGAGATATGCTTCAAGGACGGCATCACGGCCGCCATTTCCGCATAGACCTCGGAGACATGGTTATAGTTCCAGTCGAGGCCGATGCGACGAGCGAGATCGACAATCAGTTCCCAATCCTGGCGGGCTTCGCCCGGCATGTCGAGCGCCGGCCGGCCGATCTGCACTTGCCGGTTGGTGTTGGTATAGGTGCCGAGCTTTTCAGCGTGGGCGGAGGCCGGCAGCACGACATCGGCGTGCCAGGCGGTCTCGGTCAGGAAAATGTCCTGCACCACGAGATGGTCGAGCATGGCCAGTGCTTGCCGGGCATGGGTTTGGTCCGGATCTGACATGGCCGGGTTCTCGCCCATTATGTACATGCCCATGATTTCGCCTTCATGGATGGCGTCGATGATTTCGACGACCGTCAGGCCCCGTTTCGGGTCCAGCGTCTGGCCCCAGAAGTTCTCGTATGCGCCGCGGATGTCGATGTTCTCGACCGATTTATAGTCGGGGAAATACATCGGGATGAGCCCGGCATCGGATGCGCCCTGCACGTTGTTCTGGCCGCGCAATGGGTGCAGGCCTGTTCCCGGCCGGCCGACATGTCCGGTGATCAGCGCCAGAGCGATAAGGCAGCGCGCATTATCGGTTCCGTGTGTGTGCTGGGAAATGCCCATGCCCCAAAAGATGATCGACCGCTCGGCGGTCGCGTAGGTGCGGGCGACGTCGCGCAGCACGCTCGCCTCGACGCCGCAGACCTCGGCCATCGCCTCGGGTGAAAAATCCTTTACCTTGGCCTTCAGGGCCTCGAATCCGGAAGCGTTGGCCTGGATATACTGCTCGTCGTAGAGCTTTTCCTCGACGATGACGTGGATCAGCGCGTTCAGCATGGCCACGTCGCTGCCAGCCTTGAATCGCAGCGAATGCGACGCATGGCGCATCAGGTCCTGGCCGCGCGGGTCCATGACGATCAGCTTGGCGCCGCGCTTGGCCGCCTGCTTGAAATAGGTCGCGGCGACCGGATGGTTGGTGGTCGGCCGTGCGCCGATGACGATGATGCATTCGGCCTTCAGCGCGTCGTTGAAGGGCGCCGAAACCGCACCCGAACCGACGCCTTCCATCAGCGCCGCCACCGAAGATGCGTGGCAAAGCCGGGTGCAATGGTCGACATTGTTGGTGCCAAAACCCTGGCGCACCAGCTTCTGGAACAGATAGGCCTCTTCGTTGGAGCCTTTTGCCGAACCGAAACCGGCCAGCGCCTGCCCGCCATGATCCCTAAGGATTGTCTTCAGCCCGCCGGCGGCGCGCGCAAGCGCTTCTTCCCAGCTAGCCTCGCGAAACACGGTCAGCGGATCGACGCCGCGCATATCGGCATCGCCCGACTTCGGCGCATCGTCGCGGCGGATCAGTGGCTTGGTCAGGCGTTCGGGCGACATCGCGTAATCGAAGCCGAAGCGGCCCTTGACGCAGAGCCGGTTCTCGTTGGCATAGCCATTGCGGCCATCGACCTGAACTATTCTGTTGTCCTTGACCGCAACGCTGGTCTGGCAACCGACGCCACAGAACGGGCACAGCGTGTCGACGACCTTGTCGAATTCCTGGATGACCCGGGTCTTGCCTGCGTCGTCCATCAGCGACTTTTCGTAGAGCGCGCCGGTCGGGCAGGCCTGCACGCATTCACCGCAGGTGACACAGGTCGACAGGCCCATCGGATCGTGCATGTCGAAGACGGGAAGCGAGTGATTGCCGCGCTCGGCCATGCCAAGCACATCGTTGACCTGGACTTCGCGGCAGGCCCGGACACAGGCGCCGCAAGTGATGCAGGAATCTAGATTGACGGCAATGGCGGGATTCGTGATGTCGAATTCTGGCCGAACATCATCCGTGGCGAATTTTGAGCTGTAGCGACCGCCGGAAATGCCCATCGAACCAGCCCACTGCCAGAACATCGACTGCTGATCCGGACCGTCGGCCGCCGGCCGCATGTTGCTGGCGAGAAGCTCGAACACCATCTGGCGCGATTTCGTAGCCCGTTCGGTATTCGTCTTCACCACCATTCCGGCGGTAGGCTTGCGGATGCAGGAGGCGGCAAGCACCCGTTCGCCCTCGACATCGACCATGCAGGCGCGGCAATTGCCGTCTGGCCGATAGCCGGGCATGTCGACATGGCACAGATGCGGGATCCTGGTGCCTTCGCGCTTTGCAACGTCCCAGATCGTCTCGTCGTCAGCGGCTGTGACCGTTTTTCCGTCGAGGGTGAATATGACGCCATCTGCCATTTCAAAGATCATCCCTAAAATGCGTCAAAAGGTGATTGACTGGATTGGGCGCCGCCTGGCCGAGACCGCAGATGGAGGAATCGCGCATCACTGTTTCAAGGTCGCGCATCGCCGTCTCATCCGGCACGCCCTTCTCTTTCAAGAGCGTTACCAGCTTTTCGGTTCCCTCCCGGCACGGCGTGCATTTCCCGCAACTCTCATGTTTGAAGAAATTCATGAGATTGAGGGTCACATCCCTGATGTTGTCGGCTTGCGAAAGCACGACCACCGCATGTGAGCCGACAAAGGCGCCCTGTTTGGCGAGTTCGCCGCCGAAATCGAGTTCAATGTCGCCCATCGACGCCGGAAGGATGCCGCCCGAGGCTCCACCTGGCAGATAGGCCTTGAATTCATGCCCGTCTGCCATGCCGCCGCAATAATCCTCGATCAATTCGCGCACGGTGACGCCGGCCGGGGCCAGCTTGACGCCGGGCTCCTTCACATGTCCGGAAACCGACCAGGAGCGAATTCCCTGATGGCCGGGCTTGCCCTGCGCGGCGAACCATTCGGGGCCCTTCTCGACGATGTCGCGAATCCACCACAGCGTCTCGACATTGTGATTGAGCGTCGGGCGTCCGAAAAGGCCGACTTCGGCAATATAGGGAGGCCGGTGGCGGGGCATGCCGCGCTTGCCCTCGATGCTTTCCAGCATCGCGCTTTCCTCGCCGCAAATATAGGCGCCGGCGCCGCGCCGAAGATCGATGAAACCGGGCTTGACGATGCCGGCTGCCTCGAGCGCCGCGATCTCGGCGCGCAAGATGGCGAGCACGGCCGGGTATTCGTCGCGCATGTAGAAATAGATGCGCTCGGCCTCCACCGCATGGGCGGCGATCAGCGCCCCTTCCAAGGTACGATGCGGATCGCCTTCAAGATAGATGCGGTCCTTGAAAGTGCCAGGCTCGCCTTCGTCGCCATTGATCGACATCAGCCGCGGCCCTGGATAGCCGCGCACGAAGCTCCATTTCTTGCCGGCCGGAAAGCCGGCGCCGCCGAGACCGCGCAGACCGGCGTGCTCCATGGTGTCGATGATAGCGTCAATGCCGGTCTCGCCCGCCTTCACCTTCCGGAAAAGCTGATAGCCGCCAGCGGCCCGATAGGCATCGAGGCCAACATAATCGGGCACGACAACTTTCGTATCGCCCAAGCGAGCCAGATCGATGAGGATATGGCTGCTGGCTTGGTCGACCTCACGGTCGCCAATGCGCGCCGCGGGTGCTGTGGCGCAGCGGCCCATGCAGGGCGCACGCATGACGCGGACCGTCTTCGGGTCGGCCTTGGCGGCCAGTTCGCCAATCAGGTGTTCGGCGCCCGCCAGCATGCAGCTTATCGATTCGCACACCCGGATTGTCAGCGGCGCGGGTCTCGCCTCGCCTTCCCTGACGATATCGAAATGGTCGTAGAAGGTCGCGACCTCGTAAACTTCCACCTGGGACAGGCGCATGTCTTCGGCAAGCGCGCGCAGATGCGCGGCCGACAGACAACCGTAGCGGTCCTGGATCAGATGCAGGAATTCGATCAAGAGATCCCGGCGCCGTTCGCGATGGCCAAGAAGTTGCCGGACCTCGGCCAGGGCAACATCATCCAGCGCCCGCCCTTTGGGTCCGCGATCGGGAGATCGCCGTTGCTGCATTGTCATGCTCTCTCCTCCCGGACCCTTCGCCTGAGGAAGGCGGCTCTCGCCACCAATGTGGTTGTGACCTCCCTCAGCCCGGCGCACCTTGGATCAAGGACTTGGCACACAAATCGACTTGGCAGACAAGTTGAACCAAATGCCGGTTTGACAATTTTAGCATGACCGGGGCGCCGCGACAGAACTGATCTGCGCCCTGATTTGTCGCACGGCCTATACCGGGGCAGCTTGCGCCTTCTCGATCAAGAAAATGATGTGGTCTCCCTGCCGTTGCATCGCCTCCAGGCGGTCGCCCATTTCGTTGATCAGATTGGGAATGTCTATGGCTGCCAGCGGATCGGTGCAACGGACCTCAAGGCGCTCGCCTGGGCTTATGCCGCTGAGCGCCTTGCGGGTTTTCAGCGCCGGCAAGGGACATTTCAATCCCGTCAGATCGAGCTGTCTCGTCGTCATGGTGGCGCACCATGGCGGACCGCTCACCGGTCGTCAACGATCCCCGACTCAGAGGTGACTCAGGGGTACTGCAAGTGAGAGCGGCCAGGCGTCGCACCGCATTTTGGCAGACTGCGTGCCGCCGGCTCGACGGCGTTCGTCAATTCAGGTCCGAATAGGCAAGGAACTGAACGGTCTGGCCCGGCTCGACCTCGGCTATCTCCTCGCCGAGTTCGACAAGGCCGTCCGTTTGAACCAAAGAAGACAGCATGCCAGCGCCCTCGCGCGGGAATTTGACGGCTTCATATGTGCCGTCCTGCGTCCCACGCAGGCTTACCCGCACATATTCGCGTCGCCCCGGCTTTTTGCGGTAGGAAAAGGCGGCCCGCACCAGCCGCGAAATTGGTGGCTGCTGCCGTGCGCCGGCCAGTGCAAGGATCGCGGCGCGCGCAATATGGGCGAATGTGACGAAGCTCGCCACCGGATTGCCGGGCAGCCCAATGAAGGCTGTTCCCCTGATCACCCCCATGGCGACCGGGCGGCCGGGCTTTATGGCCACCCGCCAGAAGACCAGGGTGCCCACACTCTCGACGGCGGCTTTGACGCAGTCGGCCTCCCCGGTCGAGACCCCGCCTGACGCCAGGATCAGGTCCTGTCCTGGCGCAGCCTCACTCAGCACATCCGCGATCAGGCTGCTGTCGTCGATCAGAATGCCCAAATCGGTGGTCTCGCAGCCCAATCTTGCGAGCATGGCCATCAGCATGAAGCGGTTCGAATCGAAAAGCTGGGCCGGTCCCCGGTCCTTTCCCGGCGCGACGATCTCGTTGCCGGTCGAGAAGATCGCGACGCGAATTTTGCGCCGCACATCGACCTGCGTCATGCCGAGCGCCGCGGCGAGCGCAACATCCTGCGGGCGCATGCGCTGGCCGGCCTGCAGGGCCACCTTGCCTGCTGCGACGTCCTCGCCCGCCGGCCGCACGTTGGCTCCTCTTTTCAGGCCGGGCGGAAGAATGACCCTGCCGCTATCGTCGACACGGACATCTTCCTGCATGTAAACCGTGTCTGCCCCCTCCGGCAGCGGAGCGCCGGTGAAGATGCGTATGGCTTGTCCGGGCGCGGCAGGCCGATCCGGCGCCACCCCAGCCTGGATCCTGCCGCTCACGGGCAAGGCTTTTTCAACGGTTTCCGGCAGGTCGTCGCCGCGCAGTGCATAGCCGTCGACGGCTGAGTTGGTGAAAGGCGGCAGGGGCAGCGGCGCCACTAAATCTCTCGCCAGGACGCGCCCATCGGCAATCGCCAGCTGGACGGTTTCGGTCTCGTCGACGACGGTCAGCCGTGAAGCAATCAGTGCGGCAGTATCATCGAGCGATCGCATCGGGCCGCCGAAAGCGAAGCAGTCATCTGAAAGTTGCGCCATCGAGCCTTCAGCCTCATGGATCTGGCCGAACCGGCAGCTCGGCGCCATCCGGCAAGCCCAGTCTGCGCTTGCAGGCGCTTTGTCGACCTGCCTTCGTTTGAACAGGCTATATAGTGGACGTCAAGCCGAAGGGAACGCATCCACTCTGGCGAGCGGGATTGCAATTTCAAGAGAGTGCCATGCAACAGATGAAAACCCGACCAGACCCCGACATCATCATGCCGAGCCCGGATGACATCCGATTGACCGAACAGGTCAGCGGCATCGATCATACGGGCGCCGCTATTCAAATCCGCGTCCCCGTTGAACGCCCGCTGACGCTCTATCTGAATGCCCAGGAGATCGTCACGATGATGACGATCGGCGACTACCCCGAATATCTGGCGCTGGGCTACCTGCTCAATCAGAACATGCTCAAATCCGACGACGTCGTAACCGAAGTCGAATATGACGACGACGTGCAGGTCGTGGTCGTTCGTACCGAGCGCAACACCAATTACGAGCAGAAGCTTAGGAAACGGACGCAAACCTCAGGCTGCGCGCAGGGGACGGCTTTCGGCGATCTTCTCGAGGCGCTCGATATCACTCTGCCGCCAGCCGCACTGCACACCTCCTGGCTTTACCAAATGACCCGCACGATCAACACGACGCCGTCGCTCTATCTTGAAGCGGGCGCGATTCATGGCTGCGTGCTTTGCAAGGAAGGCACGCCGATCTGCTACATGGAGGACGTCGGGCGCCACAATGCCGTCGACAAGATCGCCGGCTGGATGTATCGCCAGGGCATCGATCCGGCCGACAAGATCCTTTACACGACGGGCAGGCTGACGTCTGAAATGACGATCAAGACGGTTCGAATGGGCATTCCGATCCTCGTCTCGCGCTCGGGTTTCACCGCCTGGGGCGTGGATTTGGCGCGTCAGGCCGGCCTGACGCTCGTCGGTCGGGCGCGCGGCAAGCGGTTCGCCGTGCTGTCGGGCGAGGATCGCATCGTCTTCGACCAGGACCTCGCTTCCGTCGACGAGGAAGCACCGCGTCACAGACGCAAGGGAGCTGCCGATGGCGAATGAGAAGGTGCCGACCCTGGGCGTCGTTCTCGCCGGGGGGCTCGCCCGGCGCATGGGCGGTGGCGACAAATCCATGCGTCGGATCGACGGAACCACGATCCTCGATCGTGTCCTCGAGCGCCTCGGCCCGCAATGCGACGGTCTCTTGCTGAACGCCAATGGCGACCCTGCCCGCTTCGACCGCTTTCGCCTTCCAGTCGTCGCCGACCCGGTCGAAAACTATCCGGGGCCGCTTGCCGGCGTGCTTGCGGGCCTCGACTGGACAGCGGCGAACAGGCCCGATGTCGAATGGATCGTCAGCGTCGCAGCCGACTGTCCTTTCATGCCGCGCGACCTCGTCGAACGGCTGCATCGGGCGCGCATGGAGAAAGCTGCGGATTTGGCGGTGGCGATGTCAGCGGGTCGGACGCATCCTGTCATCGGACTCTGGCAAGTGGCGATGCGCGATGCGTTACGCCACGCACTCGTCGACGAGGGCGTTCGCAAGATCGACCTGTGGACGGCTCGCTACCAGGTTGCCACCGCGTCCTGGCCGGACAAGCCGGTAGACCCCTTCTTCAATGTCAACACGGTCACAGATTTTGCCGAGGCCGAACGGCTCGTTTGGCAGCTTACCGACCCTTAGCCCCGGATATCTCACACTTGGCCGGGTCGGGTAAAACCCATGCGCTCGACCCCCTCGTTGAATTCAGGCGAAGCGAGCGCGGCAAGGAAGGCCTGCACCGCGGGTCGCTCCTTGCGGGCAGAGACCAGCGCGAAATCATAATGCTCTTCCTTCAGCGCAATGAAACCGAGCCCGGCTGAGCGCGCCACCGGCGCAATGGTGACGCCCCAGTCCGCTCGGTTCTGTGCGACGGCCGCCGCGACGGCATTGTGCGAGCGGGGCTGGTTCCAATATCCGTCGGGACGCGCCGCACCAAGCAGTTGGTCGATCAGGATGCGCGTACCCGAGCCCTGGTTGCGGTTGACCATCATGCAATTGGGATCGGCGAGTGCGGCTCGCACCGCCTCCTCCGGGTCGGTCCCCTGGAAGCGAACGTCGCCCGGGCGGTAGACGATGCCCTGCATGCGTCGCCACCCCTGCACGAGTTCGAGGCCGTCGCTCAGGAACGGCGCATTGTAGCTTTGCGTCCTGGTGTCGAAGAGGTGAATGGGCGCGATATCGCACTCGCCCCGCTTGGCCGCGGCCAGGCCGCCCAGGCTGCCGACCGCGATAGACCGCACGGTCAGGCCGGCGCGAAACAGAATACCCACGACAAGATCCAGGCCGGTGCAGTTGCTGCCGATCACCACGAGATCGGGAACACGCACGTGCGGTGTGAACAGCGTCACCGACGCCTCGCTTCCGGCAGGCATATTGTCGGCTAAAGCTTCGATGCTGATGAAGCCGTCCGCCTGGGCAAAGGACGTTATCGCCCCCGAGCCCTTGCCGGTGGGATAGGCGACCAGCCCCTGCTCACCCTCGACCAGCGATACCATCACGAACTCCGTGCGGCCGAGTTCGGACTGAATGCGCAACGGAACCTTTGCCGCGAGCTTCGCTTCGGTCCGAGGCGGCAGGCCCGCCATGCGGCGCAGCACAGGTACGATCATGTCGTGGAAAGTGAACATGGCCGAAGTCGGGAATCCCGGCAGCACGACGACCGGCTTGCCGTCGCAAACAGCGAGACAAAGCGGCTTTCCCGGCTTCAGCGCCACGCCATGGGCAACGATGCCGGGCGCGCCGAGACGGTTCACGATGCGGTGGCTGACATCACCCGCGCCCTTGGACGTCCCACCCGACAGTATCAGCACGTCATGCGCCGCTAGCGCCTCGCGCATGGCGGCTTCCAGCGTGGCTTCGTCATCCGGATAGGCGCCGAGAAAGCTCGCCTGGCCGCCATTTTCAGCTATCGCGGCGCTGACGATTGCGCCATTGGCGTCGTAAATGCCGGCGGGTCGCAGGGTGTCGCCCGGTTGGACAAGTTCGTCGCCGGTCGACAAAACCGCCACCCGCAGCTTGCGCGCCACCGTCACCAGCGCAACTCCGCAGGCGGCAAGCATGCCGATTTCACGCGAGCCGATCACCGTTCCGGCGCGCAGCAGAACCTCACCGCGGGCAATATCGGATCCGGCATGCGAGATGAACTGGCCGGGCGAGACTCCGCGCCTGACCTCGATGGCTTCGCCTTCGGCCGGTTGTGTGTGCTCCACCATGACGATGGCATCGGCGCCGCGCGGCACGGGCCCGCCCGTCGAGATCGAGGTGGCGGTGCCTGCGAGCACAGGGATTTGCGGGGCGACGCCGCAGGCGATCGTTTCGCGGTTGAGCAGGAGCCTGGCAGGAAGCGCCTCCGACGCGGTGGCGATGTCGGCGGCGCGCACGGCAAAACCATCGACGTTCGAACGGTCGAAGGGCGGCACGTCGATCGGAGCCGTGACATCACTGGCAAGCGCCAGCCCAAGCGCATCCGCCAGCATCAGTTCTTCGGTCGGGATCGTCCTGGGAAATAGCGCGGCCTCGAAACGGGCGAGCGCCTCGTCGCGCGACAGGACCGTCAGGAACTGCTCCTGGCCGGTATCTTGGCGGGTGGATCTGGTCATCACCGACTCATCTGGGAACGTCGAACACAAAGGCGCCGACAGCTGTTCCCGCGGCACAGCCCTCACTGCCGCCTGGAATGGCAAGCCATGCATCCGCCAGGCGGATCGCCTCCAGCGAAAAATCGCCGATCGCAAGCGGCCGCCATCTGTCTTGTTCCTGCTTCAGGAGGACGATCTCGGCCAGTCCGACCGTGGAGGAGATTTTTCGCTCCAGCGCCAGGACCATCTGTCGCCGGGCGCTCCTGCCCGACAGGCGATCGATAGCCGGCTGAACAAGCGCCAGAAAGGCTCCAAAGGCCTGATCGGGCGCGGCGGGCAGAGCAATGATCGGGACCGCGTCGAGCCGGCCGATCGCCGCGGTTCGGCCGGGCTGTAGCGCTATGTTGTGGGCAATAAGCGCCCCACGCGCAGCAAGCGCGTCGGCTGTAGCGTCGGCGCGCCCCGCACCAGTGCCTCCAATCAGGATGATCAAATCGCCGGCTGCCTTGCCAAGTGCCTGGGCGACGGATCTGGCGTCGCGCGTAACCGTTTCGATATCGAACACCGTCGCGCCAGAGGCTCTTGCGAGGTCGGCGATAAGATGGCCCGTGGAAGTATCGCTCGCCGGGGCGGCGACATCGATCAGGCGCACCTGCGGCGCCCGCACCGCAATTTCACCAATCCCGACACTCCGCACGGTCAGGAGGTCCGCGGCTGACAGCCTGTGCCCTGCAAGAATGAGCGGTCGGCCCGCCTCCATGTCCTCGCCAGCGCGTCGCACGCCCTGGCCCGGTGCTGCTTCCTCGAGTGCTTGGGGCATCGGGCCGCTGCAATCGATGAGATCGGCGTCGAGAACGCAATCGCATCCCGCCGGCATGGCGCCGCCTGCCTCTACCCAGACCGGAATTGCCATTAGCGGCAGCGGCGAATAGGCGGACGCACCGGCAAGATCGAGCGCGCGGCACGCCCAGCCGTCTGTCTTTGCCGTGTCGCGGATGGGCTGCGCGTGTGCCAGGGGCGGCATGGCGGCGCCGATCTTCCCAAGCGTCTGGTCAAGCGGCAAAAGAGTGGGCGCGACCGGCTCCACTCCGTCGAGGAGTGCGGCGAGAGCCGCTTCGAGACCGGTCAGCGCGCCGACGGAAGGCTGCATTCTCATCATGTCCGATGATGTGGCAGATGCAACCCGCTTTGCAACCGACTTCAGGAGCGCTTCTGCTCAGCGTTCGGGAAGAAGAGTTGCTGGCCGTCAATTTTGTACTCGCCGATCGCCTGCTGTCCTTCAGGCGAGATCAGCCAATCGACGAAACGTTGGCCGGGTTCGGCCTTGACGCTCGGATGCCTCGCGGGATTCACCAGCATGACGCCGTACTGGTTGAACAGCCTTTTGTCGCCTTCGACCGCGATCTCCAGTTCGCCGCGGTTCTTGAACGCCAGCCATGTGGCGCGATCGGAAAGCACATAGGCATCCATGGCGCTGGCTGTGTTGAGCGCAGCGCCCATGCCCTGACCTATCTCCTTGTACCAGGGCCCCCTCACCGCCGCGATGTCGACACCTGCCGCCTTCCAGAGTCCGAGTTCTGCAAAGTGGGTTCCGGATTTGTCGCCGCGGGAAACAAAAGCAGCTTTATTGCGCTGGATCGATGTAAAGGCGACTGCGATATCCGGCGAGCCCTTGATGCCGGCCGGATCGCTTCTGGGTCCGATCAGGACGAAATCATTGTACATCACATCGAAGCGTCTCACGCCAAAACCTTGCTCGACGAATTTCTCCTCCTGCGCCCTGGCATGGACGAAGACCACGTCCGCGTCTCCCCGGCGGCCGGCGTCGAGGGCCTGGCCGGTTCCCTGCGCGACCACCCTCACCTCGATACCGGACTTTGCGGTGAACAAAGGCAGTATGTGGTCGAAAAGGCCGGAATCCCGTGTCGATGTCGTCGAGGCCACGACGATCGACTGTTCCTGTGCGTTGGCCGATGCGCCGCTGGAGGCGAGGAAAGTCAAAATGACCGCAATTGCGGTAAACAGCCGACGGTTCAGCACTGGACGCTCCGTTTCCGCGATCAAAGAACAAGCTCCCCATGGATAAAGGCGGCAGCTTCTGCGGATGAGGGGCGATCGAAAAAATCACCGACGCTGGCGTGCTCGCACAGTCGGCCGCGAACGAGGAAGACGACATCTCCCGCAAGCCGGCGCACCTGGCCGAGATCGTGCGAAGCCATGACGATCTTGGTGCCCGATTGGGAGGCCATCAGAATGATCTCCTCGACATGGCGGGTTGCAGCGGGATCAAGGCTGGCGGTGGGCTCATCGAGCAGCAGGATCTCGGGTTCGCGCGCCAGTGCCCGGGCAAGCGCCACGCGCTGTTGCTCGCCGCCGGACAAGCGCCGCGCAGGTCGCGCCGCCAGGCCCAGAAGGCCCACACGATCGAGAAGCTCCTCGGTGCGTGCGGCGCGACGATGGCGCGGACAGCCAGCTTGCGCCAGTCCGTAGGCCACATTGGCGGCGACGGAGCGGCGCAGCATCACCGGTTTCTGGAGCAGCATTGCCCGGCGCCCGAGCCCGCGATCGGTGCGCCCACCCCAGCTCACAGTTCCTGCGGAAGGCGCAGCAAGTCCCATGCAAACCCGAAGCAGTGACGTCTTGCCCGCGCCATTGGGACCGAGCACGAGTGTCGGCGCACCGGGCGTAATCGCAAGGTCCAGGCGGTCCAGCATAGTCGTGGCGCCGGCGCTGAGCGAGACCCGGTCCAGAATGAGAGGAAGGTCGGTCAGCGCGGCCCGCATCATCAAGCCACCCGTTGCTCCGACCACAATCGAAGGCCCCAGGCAGCGGCATTGATGGCAAGAATGAGGCCGATCAGGATGGCGCCGAGACCCATCGCGAGCGGCAGGTCTCCCTTTGAGGTTTCGAGCGCGATCGTGGTGGTCATGGTTCGGGTAAAGCCCTCTATATTGCCGCCGACGATCATGACTGCGCCGACTTCGCCCGCCGCCCGCCCGAAGCCGGCGAGCAGTGCGGTGATCAGGCTGAAGCGGCTGTCCCACAAGAGCGTCGCCACCCTGCCTGTCGGGCCGACGCCCATCGCTGTCAGTTCGTCGCGATATTCGCGCCACAAATCCTCGATGGTCTGGCGCGTCAGAGCCGCGATGATCGGCACGACGAGAAGCGCCTGCGCGATGACCATGGCGGCCGGTGTGAACAGCAGGCCGAACTCGCCGAGCGGCCCTGATCGCGATAACAGCAGGTAAACGGTCAGGCCGACGACAACGGGCGGCAGGCCCATGAAGCCGTTAACGAGCACGACGAGCGTGGAACGTCCCGGAAAACGCGTCAGTGCCAGCAACGCCCCGAGCGGCAGTCCCACGACGGCCGCAACTGCGACGGCGGCCAGGGTGACGGTCAGCGAAAGACGCACTATCGAGATCAGCGTCGCGTCGCCGCTCGCGATAAGCTGCCATGCATCTAGGCCTTCTGACATTCCCTGCGCTGCGTCCTTTCCCTGCTATTTCTGCTGCATTTGCTCCGCATTCGTCAAACAATTGAACTTGCGCAGGAATATGCATAACATTGCAGGATGGACTTGCTGACGACTGTGGAAGCCGCAGACTATTTGCGCCTTGGCGAACGCAAGCTTTACGAATTGGTCGCCAAAAACCGCATCCCGTGCAGCAAAGTGACGGGCAAGTGGCTGTTTCCGCGCAACGAACTCGACCGGTGGGTTCTTTCGGGATTGGCGCATCCCGACGGAATGATTCCGCCCGAGCCGCCGCCCATAGTTGGCGGCAGCCAGGACGACCTGCTTGAATGGAGCCTTCGTCAGGCGGGCTCCGGCCTCGCCTCGCTGACCGAGGGGACGGCAGGCGGCGTTGCGCGTCTTTTGCGTGGCGAGGTTGCCGCCGCGGCGATCCATTTCCACAATGATGCAGCCGACCCCAATGTGGAGGCCGCGCGCGCCATGCCGCGGCTGCACGATGCGGTGCTGATCGGTTTCACGCGGCGCGAACAAGGGCTGCTGCTGCCGCCGGGCAACCCCCGATCACTCAACAGCCTAGCCGATGTCCTTGAAAGCGGCGCCAAAATAGCGATGCGCCAGGTTGGGGCCGGAGCCCAAATGTTGCTGGATGTCCTGGTCGCCCGCGCCGGCGCCAACCAGAGGCGGTTGAACCGGCTCGAGCCGCCATGCCTGACAGGGCCGGATCTCGCTGCCGCGATCCGGACCGGCAGGGCCGATTGCGGCATCGCCACACGCGCGGCCGCGCGCGCCGCCGGCCTCGAGTTCGTCTCATTGGCGTGGGAGAATTTCGATCTGCTGATGCGGCAGCGAACCTATTTCCAGCCTTCGATCCAGGCGCTGATCCGCCTCATGGCCCAGGACAGCTTCGCTCAGCGCGCCGCAGAACTCACCGGGTATGACACCGGCCCAGCCGGGCAGGTCCGGTTCTTCCATTGATGTGGGGGGGCGATGGGGCGCCGGGCGCACCGTCGCACCTATTCAGCCAAGGTCGATTTCGCCTTCGACGACGTGGTGCAGACCGGCGCGTTCAGCCGTAATCACGGCTCTCACGGTCAGGGGCCCCTGCCCTTTCAGTCCCGCATCGGCCACGGCCTTTTCGATCGCCTGCTGCGAGGTTACGCCGACCTGCTTCAGGAACTTGCGCATCGACACGTTGAACGGATCGGTTTCCATGTTTTGGGTCATAGGATTGCCTCTAATAGCTGTGACGGTGCGGCTGGGCGGATTGCGATCGCATGCTGCTGTCCGGCGAAGGCGCTGCCCGCCAGCGGAACACGGAACCGTATGATGCGCAATGCATAAGACGCTCGCAATAGCTTTGCTCGCTGCTGTTTTCCTCGCCGGCGCGACGGCACATGGTGTGGAGCTGCGCGGGCATGGCGGTGCAGTGCGGGCGATTTCCGTGGCGCCGGACGGAAAGACGGTGGCAACCGGCAGTTTTGACACCAAGGCAAATTGTCTGGTCGCTTGAGACCGGCGAAGCGCGCGACGTGCTGCTCTTTCATGAAGGTGAGCTAAGTGCCGTCGCCGCACTACCGAACGGGCGCTTTGCCAGCGCCGGTGCGGATGGTCGCATCGCGATCTGGAAAATCGGTCGAGGCGAGCCGGCCCAAATTCTGGAGGGTCACACCGGGCCTGTCGCCGACCTCGAACTGTCGCCCGACGGATCGATGCTGGCTTCGGCGTCCTGGGACACCACCGTCCGGCTCTGGCCGCTTGCCGGTGGGCTAGCGCGCGTCCTGGAAGGCCATCGTGCAAACGTCAATGCGCTCGCCTTCCTGGCCGACGCAACCCTCGTCAGCGCCGGCTAAGATGCGGATGCGGACTGTTGATCCGCGCTCGCCGCCGCGCCTGCAGCAGTTCGGATTGGTTTGAAACCTCCCCCTGAACACTAATCCGGAGCGGCCCTTCACCATTGCGGCTGTCTGATTCGACTTGCAAGTGGAGTCCGTTTCTTCCGACTCATCGCCCTGTGGCCAGGTTTGCTGTTCCCGCAAACCGGGCAAGCCTTCATCCGCCCAGCGCCGATACATGTTCCAGATCCTGCCGGCGCTGTTTGGCGCGTCGCTCGTAACTGGCCTGGTTCTTGGTCGCGATCAACGTGTGCGGGCTGCCGCGCCTTTCGGTGGCGAGGTCAAGATCGCACACGGCGTTTCGGACGCTCTCCTCGACGTGGGTCCGCCGGTTCTGGGCCGCCCTCAGGCGCCATTGCTGTTGATGAGGGTCAATCAGAAATGCGCCGAGTGCGCGACAGTCGTCGCATTTGCATTTGAGCGGATTGGTCCGCGACCAGTCCCGTGGGGCCTCCAGCGGCAGCGCGAGGCGACCGCGCAGATGGTCGAGAGCCGCCTCACGCAGCTGGCCGATGGCCGGCCATGCCCTGCTCTCTGCCCGCCTGGCGAAGGCCAGTGCCGCCGGGACGAGCACCGCGTCCGGGGTGTAGGTCCGGGGCCAGGCCAGCAGGTGCTCGATCGCGCGCGCCGCAAGCCCGGCGTCGATCTTGCTCGTCGCCGTCAGGAGATCGACGACGAAGCCAGGCCGTACGGACGCAGGTCGCGTCCAGGGGTCGAGCTTAGCACGCTTGGCCGGGTCACCCGGCAAGACGTCGATCAAAGCCGCGCCGATCTTCGCGGCGTCGCCAACGGACTCGGTCGGCGCCGCTACACAACGCAGCAGCAAATCGGCGCAGGCGTCGAGATGGGCCGCGGCATTGCGTCTGACGATCTCGACCAGCAAGTCCGTGGCCCGCGGTCGCGGAAGAAGCGCGGCGGCGCGCACGAGGGCGTCGTTATCGGACGCGGCGTAGTGGCCGTTGGCCGACAACTCCGCGACAAATTCGTCTATGCGCGCCGCGTTTCCCAGCCGAACCTGCAGGTCGAGCATCCGACCGGCATCGGTATCGTCCTCCCTGGGCCATGTCTCACGGGACCAGGAGCGCAGCATGTGTCCCGAAAGCTCATCGGCCTCCCCCCACAACTGTCGCTTGGTGGCGGTGTCGCTCGTCTCCCAGCGCTTCGCCAGGTCTTCGAGATACGGCAGCGTCGCCCCGAGGCCGGCCTGATTAAGCACCGCAAGCCGCCGCGCGCGCGGCCACAGCACCAGACCGGCGCGGCGATAGGTACGGTCGAAAGAGGCGCCCTCGTTGCCCGTCGCCTCGTGGAAATGCTGCTCGTCGGGCCTCAGATCTTCGAACGCATCGGGCGGACAGAGCTCCTCCTCATCGAATGGAAAGTCGTGAAACCCGACCTCGCCGCCGTTCGGACGCCGCCACGCTGACAGGGTCAGCGAGCGGTCGAAAACCTCCGCGACTTCGAATTCTTCATCGCCCTCGTCGTCTCGATCCCAGCGCCTGCGGCGATAATTGCCGGTGTGCGCGGCGCTGCCGCTCTCCTCGATCGATACCAGGACAAGATGGAGATCGCACTCCGCCGCCGTTGCCGCCTCGATCAGCACCGACGCCACGCCGGCATCGGCCCCCTTGAGGGCGTCGAACGACAGCTCCGCCGGCGTGTAGGCATGCTCGAGCGGCACGATCAACTTGTCGGGCTCGTCCTCCGCGCCGGCCCACCCGCGCAGCAGGTCCGCGACGCGCGCCTCGACCGCGCGATAGTCAGGCGCCCGCAGCGAGCGTCTCTTGCCGAGGAAGCCCAAATTATAGACGAGGATCAGGCGATGTCCGGTAATGACCGGGCGCACTTCATGCAAGCAGTCTGCATAGAAGGCGGCGAATCCAATTTCCGACGGATCTTCGGGGTGCAGATCGAACATCACCTCTCGACCCAGGTGCCGCACGACCAGCTCGCCGCCACGATGAGCCGAGGGCAGCACGATCACCAGGGTCGCGAACATGCCGGGCGTCTTTTCGGTGTCCCGGTGATTAAGGAAGAAGCTGCCGGCGTCATAAACGAGAAGCTTGTAGAAGTCCGCCTCGACCGGCTCTTCGACGCCAAGGCCGCGGGCCGCGTCGGTTACGAGTTCGGCCAGCGTCGTCCCCCAACGACGCCCGCCGACCTGGATCCTGCGCGGGTCGATCTGCCAGGTTCTGCGCACGTCGCGATCGAGCACCGTATCCTCGCCGCGTCCATGGGGTGCCGCCTCGGCTACGGCGACCAGTCGCTCAGCCTGCGCCGCCTGAAGCGGGAAGGCGATCCTGCCCACCCCCTCCACATCGATTGACGGCGTGAAGATTTCCCGCAGGCCACCGACGCAGAAGTCGCCGGGACGCTCGACCGAGCGCAGGCAATCAGGCAGGGCGGCGGCGATCGACGACATGAGTACTCCCGCAATCTGGAAAATGAACACAATGTATGGAAAACCTTACCTAGACCCGGCGCGTCGGCCTCTCAAGAAATTTTGCACAGCAAGCCACCCGATACTTGTCGTTGCGCTTTATCTGAGAAATGGCCAGCCTTCGCCGGCGACTAGGGCTCGAGCTAAAGCGGATCTGACAAGCCATTGCGCATCCCAACGTGCGGCACATGGCGATGCCTCCGCAGCGGATAAACGCCAGATGTGCGGTCGGGCTCCCCGGTTAGCCGCTTCCTTGGTAAAGGTTGATGATGTTCGATGTTGGTTCTGTAGCAAGCTGTCGGTTGTGGTGGTCGTTTCAAAAAATTGATTTGTGCGGCACACCCGCTGCCTAGATGTTACGGACTTCGCATGAAGGACCGATTACGAGGGGTAACCATGGTTCACACTGCACGCCTCCGCCACGATTCTCTGGCCGCCCCCTCCAGCAGAAACGTCCCTGCAAAATGGCTCGCCGCCGCGGCCTTCGCGGCGATCGGCTTGCTCGCGGCCCCGGCCGCACAGGCGCAGGAAGCGCCTCCCGCGCCCGTCGTCACGGTAGCCAAGCCGCTGGTGCGCGATATCGTCGAGGACGACGAGTTCGTCGGCCGTTTCGAAGCCGTCGACCAGGTTTCGCTGCGCTCCCGCGTCGGCGGCTATCTCGACCAGGTCCATTTCCAGGACGGTACGCTGGTCAGGCAGGGCGACCTCCTGTTCACTATCGACCAGCGGCCGTTCAAGGCGGCGCTGAACCAGGCGCAGGCGCAGGTCGACTCGGCCAAGACCCTGGTCGAATTCAGCAAGATGCAGTTCGAGCGCGCCGAGACCCTGTCGCGCGAAGGCAACATACCGGTTTCGACACTGGACGACCGCCGCCGCGAATATCTCGCCGCCCAAGCGCAACTGGACGGCGCGGAGGCGGCACTTGAAAACGCAAGTCTCGATCTCGAATTCACCGCGATCAAGGCACCGTTTTCCGGCCGGGTCGACCGCCGGCTCATCTCGCCGGGCAATCTGGTGCAGGCCGACCAGACCGTGCTGACCACCATCGTCTCGATCGACCCGATCGACTTCTATTTCGACATCGATGAGCGGTCCTACTTCGCTTATGCGCGCGACGCCCGCGAGCGCGGCGGCGTCATGCAGGAGGGCGCCGGCGGCCTCGATGTTGTCGTCCGTGTCGCCGACCGTGATGAAGCGACGTTCAAGGGCAAGCTCGACTTCGCCGAGAACCGTCTCGACGAAGCTACCGGCACGATGCGGGCCAGGGCGCGCTTCGACAACAAGGACGGCGTGCTGCAGCCGGGCATGTTCGGCCGCATTAACGTGCCCGGCTCGCTGCCGCATCCGGGCGTGCTTCTGCCTGACGAGGCGATCGGCGCCGACCAGAACCGCCGCATCGTCTTCGTTGTCGACGAGGCAGGCCTGATCTCGGCCAAGCCGGTCCGCACCGGCCCGCGCATCGACGGCTATCGCGTTATCCGCCAGGGCCTCACCGGCGAAGAGACCGTGGTAGTCAACGGGCTCGTGCGAGTGCGGCCGGGCGTCACCGTCAAGTCCGAGATGACCACGTTGCCCCCCAAGGTTGAAGCCGAAGGGCAGACGCAATGAACTTCGCCCATTTCTTCGTCAACCGCCCGATCTTCGCGGTGGTGCTGTCGATCGTGCTCGTGCTCGTCGGCGGCATCGCCTATACGCAGCTTCCGGTCGCGCAATATCCCGAAATCGCGCCTCCGACCATCGTGGTGCGCGCCTCCTATCCGGGCGCCGACGCCGAGACGGTCGCCGCGACCGTGGCGACGCCGATCGAACAGGAAATCAACGGCGTCGAGCACATGCTCTACATGTCGTCCTATTCCTCCGGCGAAGGCTCGATGTCGCTCACCATCACCTTCCGCCCCGGCACCGATCTCGACGCGGCGCAGGTGCTGGTCCAGAACCGCGTCTCGATCGCCGAAGCGCGCCTGCCGGAAGAGGTGCGCCGGCTCGGCATCACCACGGCGAAAAGTTCACCCGACCTAATGATGGTCATCCATATGCTGTCGCCCGACGACACCTACGATCAGCTCTACGTCTCGAATTATGCGCGTTCGCGCCTGCGCGACGTCCTGCTGAGACTGGACGGCGTCGGCGACGTGCAGATCTTCGGCGAGCGCGAATATTCGCTGCGCGTCTGGCTCGACCCGGAAAAGCTGTCCGCCTACGGCATGACCGCAGGCGACGTAGTCCAGGCGCTGCGCGACCAGAACGTCCAAGTGTCGGGCGGCTCGATCGGCGCGCCGCCGATTGGCGACGGCTCGGCCTTCCAGTATACGGTCACCACGCAAGGGCGCTTCGAAGACGCGCGCGACTTCCGCTACGTCATAGTCAAGTCGACCGAGGACGGCCGCTTGATCTCCCTGCAGGACGTGGCGCGCATAGAGCTCGGCGCCAGGGACTACGTCACCAATTCCTATCTCAACAACAAGGCGGCGGTGGCGCTCGGCATCTTCCAGCGGCCGGGCACCAATGCCTTGGCCTCGGCGGAAGAAATCCAGGCGACCATCGCGGAGCTTTCGGAGGATTTCCCGGAGGGGCTGGCCTACGAGATCATCTACAATCCGACCGAGTTCATCGCCGAATCTATCAACGAGGTCTATGTCACCATCGCCGAGGCGATCCTGCTGGTGGTGATCGTCATCGTCGTGTTCCTGCAGTCATGGCGCATGGCGATCGTGCCGATCGTGGCGATACCGGTCTCGCTGATCGGCACGCTTGCCGTGCTGCTCGCCTTCGGCTTCTCGCTCAACATGCTCACTCTGTTCGGGCTGGTGCTGGCGGTCGGCATCGTTGTCGACGACGCCATCGTGGTTGTGGAAAATATCGAGCGGAACATCCGGCTGGGGCTCGCTCCGCGCGCCGCTGCGCACAAGACCATGGATGAAGTGGGAAACGCGGTCCTCGCGATCTCGGTGGTGCTGATCTCCGTCTTCGTTCCGGCGGCTTTCATTCCCGGGATTTCCGGCCAGTTCTACCTGCAGTTCGCCATCACCATCGCGGTCTCCACCGCGATCTCCGCATTCAACTCGCTGACGCTTTCGCCGGCTCTCGCTGGCGTGCTTTTCAAGCCGCACATCGAGGAACATTCGAACTTCTTCCTGGCAAGGTTCGGCCGCGCTCTGGCGAACGGGTTCAACAACGGGTTCGACAGGATGGCGGACGGCTATGCGTGGCTGGTGCACAGACTGGTCGGCACGACTCTGGCGCTTGCCGCCATGCTGCTCGTCTTCGCAGGCCTGCTCTACGCGACCTATCACATGCTGCAGACGGTGCCGCGCGGCTTCATCCCGAACATGGACCAGGGTTATGCGATCGTCGTCGTGCAATTGCCGGAGGGCTCTTCGCTCGCCCGAACGGACGCAGTCATCCAGAAGGCGTCGGATATCATCCGCGAGACGCCGGGTGTCGCCAACGCCGTCGCCTTCGCAGGATTCAACGGCGCGACATTCACCAATGCCAGCAATTCCGGCGTGATCTTCGCGCCATTCAAGAGCTTCGAGGAACGGCTCGAGAGCGGCGATACGTCCGACAAGATCATCGGCACGCTGTTTGGCAGCCTGCAAAGCATCCAGGAGGCCTTCATCATCGCGCTGCCGCCGCCGCCAGTGCGGGGCATCGGCAACTCCGGCGGCTTCAAGATGATGCTCCAGGAGCGCAACAGCGCCGACATGCGGCCGATTCTGGCGCTGGCCAACGAAATCGCCGGCAAGGCCAACCAGACGCCCGGGTTGATGGGCGTCTTCACCACCTTCTCGGCCTCCAGCCCGCAATTCTTCCTGGCGATCGACCGCGACAAGGCGCGCATGCTGAACGTGCCGATCCCAAACATCTTCGAGACGCTGTCGATCAATCTAGGCACCGCCTATGTCAACGATTTCAATGCCTTCGGTCGCGTCTACCAGGTGCGCGCGCAAGCCGACCAGGCTTTCCGCATCGATCGCGACGACATATTGAAGCTGAAGGTGCGCTCGGCGGCCGGCGACCTGGTGCCGCTCGGCACACTGGTCGAGATCCGCGACGTCACCGGTCCCTCGCTCGTGCAACGCTACAACATGTATGTCTCCGTGCCGCTTCAGGGCAATGCAGCGCCGGGTGTCGCCACGGGCACGGCGCTCGACCTGATGGAGGGGATCGCAGCCGAATCGCTGCCGCAGGGCACTTCCTTCGAATGGACTGAACTCGCCTTCCAGGAGCGGCAGACCGGCAACACGGCGGTCTTCATCTTCGGCCTATCGGTTCTGTTCGTCTTTCTGGTGCTCGCCGCGCTATACGAAAGCTGGATTACGCCCTTTGCCATCGTGCTAATAGTCCCGCTCAGCGTGCTGGCCGCCCTCTTGGGCGTCGCCTTCCGCGGTCTCGACAACAACATACTCGTGCAGATCGGGCTGATCGTGCTCATCGGCCTGGCGGCGAAGAACGCGATCCTGATCGTCGAGTTCGCGCGCCAAGGTGAGGAGCGCGGCCTTGACGCCGTCGAGGCGGCTGTCGAGGCCTGCCGGCTGCGGCTGCGGCCGATCCTGATGACGGCATTCGCCTTCATCCTGGGCGTGGTGCCGCTAGTGATCGCCAGCGGGCCTGGCGCGGAAATGCGCCAATCGCTCGGCACGGCCGTGTTCTCCGGCATGCTGGGCGTGACGTTGTTCGGCCTCTTCCTGACGCCGGTCTTCTACGTTGCTCTGCGCAGGACATTCCGGCGCAGGCGGCCTGAAGCCGGCCCGACCCTGGCTTCCGAGAGCGGCGCAGCCGAGTAGACGCCGAGCCGATGAGGCGCCGGGTTCAGGCTGAAGCCGGACCGGCGGGTTCCTGGATCTCGCGGAGGGATGGATCGGCGATCCGTCCCTCGAGCGGATCGAGATGTTCCGGCGCGCCGTATCGCTCGCTTCGCATCGTCCACGCCCAAGCCGTCTGGATCGCTCAGAAAAGCGCATCGAGCCGATCGCCGCTGGGGTCGTCGGCCGACCGACGAACAGGAGCAAAATAGAGGATAGAAACAGGCACAAGATCGCTTCTCCTGCCCTTGGATCGTGGTCAGGCGACAACATTCAGTCTGAATACGGCGGATATAGCGGAGCTCAAGTGGCCCACTTTAGATAGACGTCGGCCATAAATTATTGATATTGAGCGACAATGGTGGTGCTGGCAGTCTCCAGCGAACCAGTCTCTGCCCGAAATCCCTGTTAAGGGCCGAAAAACAGCGAATTTCCGGTGATTCTGTGCGCCTGGGTCAATTCTGGTCTGAAATCCTGCGGCAGATTCAATGTTTTAGCGAGAGGTTCCCTACGCGGGCTAACAGGGAATGATCGCGGTCTAACAGGGAACGAAGAACCGGATAGCCGCGGCACTGCCCAAACTCATTCGACTGGAGACAGGTCAGATCATGACCACAGGGGGCACCCAGAGCTAACTACAGTTTTCGCAATTCAACGACTCCCGCGCATTCGCCACCTACGTGATAGAATTTTCCAGACCCTCTTTTGCCGTTTAGCCTTACATACAAGATATTCCTTTCATTTCGACCTTCGTGGACAAATCTAAGTATTATTGTCGAGGCGCCATCGCCCGCGACCTTTCCCTCCCAGGAAGGGGAGAGGATTTGACCTTCTGTAATCAAAATGTTTGATGTGAGCTCACGCCATCCGCACGACGGATTCGTGGCACGTCTCGTCAAAGCCCACATTCCATCGAATCCAGCAACTGCACTCTGGCAACGACCCTCTTGCGCCTCCATTCCGTCAGGACAGGAAAGTGGGCAGACTGTTTCTCGAACTCCCTTTAGCCCTTTGAGAAGATCCGGTGTAGGCTCGGCCGACGCGAGGTTAATCCCTCGGCGTCGCGCAAAATCTTGCAACGCCTTCTTGCTGGCAAGGCCCCACTTTCCATCGATTTGGCCGACAAGGCAGCCGACACGTGACAACTCTCTCTGGGTGGAAAGCGCCAGATGTCCAAAGCCCTCATCGTCACGTCTGGTCATAGCCTTGGCGTCATCTGACGACCTTGCTGCTGACCCCTCTTGCAAGCGACCTTTTTCCTCGTCCAGGGCTTCGATCTTTAACTTCGCAAGCGCTGCGAATGCACCATTTGGATATCGCTCGAGATATGCCTGAAAGAAATTCTTGTTCGCCGAGTCCTTGATGGTCTCCCAATAGGCGATCTCGACTGCAGTCTCGGTCTCGACAGGCGCACTCGTAGAAGGCGATTCCGGCTTCGGCACCTGAGCCACGCCCGGATTTAGGACCACCTCGCCCGTAAGCGAGGAGTTGTCCCAGGGAACCTGTTTTCCGTGCGTCGCTTCGAGCACATCTCGTCGCACATAGATGAGATCGCGGGTGACATCCTGTCCGGGCGTGCCAAGATGGCGGAGCAGCGCAGTCGTAAACGGCGAGTTTCTATCCGATCCATCGAATGCAACGTTGCCCGGTTGTGTCGCGAACGCGATGAGTGAACCTACTCCGCTGCCGAGCTTGGCTAGACCCCGACCTACCGACGCTGATCGGGTTCCCATTGACCGGGCAAGGTTCTCGGCGAAGGGGTTATCCCGACACGCATCGAGGAAGACAAGACTAACCTTAGAGTTGCGCTCCATAGCCGCAATTACTAGGTCCATTGGCAAGGTCTCAAATTCGAGATCGTCATATGACGCCAGGTGAGCATCGACAGGAACCATGTAATTGTTGCCGTCAACTTGCAGACCGTGACCCGAATAGTAAAACAACGCGATGTCGGCCGCATTTATCTTCTTGATGAAGTCGCGCACTGTTGTACGCATCGCCGCCAATTCCAGGTCCGAGCCGCTGACCACCTCGAAGCCCAAACTTTTCAATTTGAATGCCATATCCTTGGCATCATTCGTGGAATTGGGAAGTCTCCGCACGTTCTGATACGTCGAGTTGCCGAACACCAGCGCGATGCGTCTGTCTGCAAGCGCTTCAGCGGAGAAGACTGTAAAAAACAGCATGAGGAAAAGATAAACGCTACGCATGGCAGGAGCGGTTCTCCCAGGCGAAAGTCTCAGCTGACAGCATAACGCAAAATAAGCACAGCTAATAGGAACCAGTCGGGCACGGCCAATGCTTGAGCCGCCCGCCAGACTTTCCTCGGATGGGCGCGCAACTGCGGCATTTCGAGTTGACTACAGAGTCAGTTCGAGCATTCGTTAGCGCTATGAGGCATAGTTCATTTGGCCCGGAAGCCATAACCGTTCATGCAATGGCGGCACCGTTCGCCCTGCTTGTGGAGCACGAATGAGGCGGCTCCATAAATGGGAACAGCTCGCCCTGCAGGGAGACTTTTCGGCCATACCGACACCCTTCACCTTCGATCAATCGGACCGCTTCGGGCATTTCTTGAACGGATACGAGGCTGCCGGAGGAATGGACCAACTGGCCCACCTTTCCCTCGCCATGTCGGGGCAGGCCCGCAAGAACCAGCCAACCGAACTCACCGCCCACAGGCTGTCGCGCCTCTCGGGCCTTCCGCTCGCGTGGATCGATCAGGCTGCCCTCCTCGGATTCTGATTCCGACCATCAGCCGAGCATCGCTTTTCCAAACAGTTGGCTACGGAATTGAGCCCGCAGAGACGAAGGCCCCAATTTGGGGCATTCTGGGCCGAGAAAGCGGCCTCTCCGCCAAGCGTTGCCGCGAACGCGTCGCTAGCCCACGGAAATGTCGACACTATTCTGAGACGGTCGAAAAATCGCCAAAACTGGCGGACTGATTGGTGGGTATCGCAGTCTGAAGCGAACTGGTCTCTCGCCGAGCTTCCCTGATAATGGCAAAAAAAGGGAATTTTCGCGCAAACCGTCGATATTGGCAGTCCCCACCCCATTATTGTTACGCAATTTCAGTTGTTTAGGGCAGAAATTCCCTTATGCCTTTATCAGGGAATTCATTTGGACGAGCAGGGAAACATTCCCGCATCGCAGTAATTGGATCAGGCGGGCAATGGCGAGTATCTGCCCTTGGTCGGTGACTTTATGAGCTTCAACGAAATCATCGAAACGTTGAATCGACAGGGACATGAATTCTCATTCAAGCAAGTCCCCAAGGACGTCTTCGCTACGCTCTTTCCCGGGGCCGCCGAGGTGGCAGAGACATTTAGCTACTTCGAAGCTCATACGTACCTGGGTTCGAATTCGTCCGACGAAATTGCGCTCGCAACAAAATAGCAGGCAGGCAAGCGAGCAGGTTCGCGACGTGGGCTCAAGTGAATTTCCCGGCCCAAAAGACGGACGCCGAGAGCGGCGTGGCGGCCTGATCGTGGCCCTTGCTGGGAGCCAGAGATGGCCCAGCGGTCAGTCCCGCGCCTCAGCCGTTCGGCGGCTCTCATGTGTGGTATCATTCGGCAGGGCGTCCAGCACCCTCGAGGAGACAAAAGTCATGGATTCCCAAGGGATGGCTCAGATGTCCTCCGTCGATTCTCTTGCAGCGAGTTTATTGTCGGCGACATTGATGTTCGATCGGGCGTCGTTGCTGGCGCTCGAGGCTTTAGCTGCCGAATCCGACCGTCGGGTCCTGAGACGCGGTGAGGTTCTGGTTCGCGAAGGCGATGCGTCGGACAGGTTTTTCATCGTGCTGTCTGGACGCTTTACGGTACACAAAGGAGATTCGACTGGCTCCGTCGCCGAGATCGCACAGGGTGAACTCATCGGTGAAATCGGTTTCTTCGCGGGATTACCCCGCACAGCCACTGTCCTTGCAGCGCGCGATTCAATCGTCCTTGAAATCGGTCGCAATCATTTCGAGAAGGCGGCCGAGACATTGCCGAGCCTGAGAGAGGCGGTCACGGTATTTCTGGCGCGCCGGTTTGCCACCCAATCTCCGAGTTCGTCGCGTCTCAAGAAACCTGCCAAGATCCGAACGCTTGCGATCATTGCAGCCGGCGGAAGTCGCATCTCACCGGTGCTCATCCAGCACCTGCGGCAAGCGTTCGACGCGGCCACGCGCGCTCGGTTCGTTTCCCGGCTTGACATCCAAGCGAAGTTCCCAGGTCTTCCGATTGACGACCAGCCGATCCTTAACTGGTTGAACGAACTGGAGGCGGAAGCCCAATTCATAGTCTATGTTGCCGATGAGGAACCTACTGAATGGACCCAAATCTGCATTCGCCAGGCCGATACCGTCCTGTTGCTGGCCAACGCGTCCTGCTCGCCTCGCCTGAACCCGTCTGAGGAACTGACGCTATCGGTCCATCCGCCATCGACCAGTCGGCTTGTCCTAATTCACGACAGTCGCTCGGCTGCGGTCTCCGGTACCTCTGCATGGCTCGATGAGCGACCCTATGTTGACCAGCATCATCATGTTGCGCTGGACGACGGGTCTGATTTCCAGCGCCTGGTCCGATTTATTTCGGGCAAGGCACTGGGCTTCGTGGCGGCAGGGGGTGGGTCCCTCGGCAGCGCTCATTTAGGCGTCTACAAGGCTTTCGTCGAGGCGGGCGCTTGCTTCGACTATCTCGGCGGGACAAGTTCCGGAGCGGCGATGATGGCCGGCTTCGCAAGAGGCTTGGATGCCGAGCAGATCGACCGAGGTACCCACAACATATTTATCAAGAGCCGGGCGTTTCGCCGTCCCACCTTGCCGCATTTCGCGCTTCTGGATCACAAAGCGTTTGATCGGGCCCTTCGGCTGGAATACGGCGACGTTCTGATCGAGGATCTTTGGCTTCCGTTCTTTGCGCTTTCGACCAATCTGAGCAGCCGTCAGCCCCATGTCCACCGTCGTGGAAAGCTCTGGCACGCCGTTCGGGCGTCCGGCTCCATCCCGGGTGTCCTGCCGCCGTTCTTTACAGATGACGGCGATATGCTGGTGGACGGCGCTATCATGAACAATTTGCCGCTGGAGCAGATGAAGGAGCTCAAGACCGGACCCAATGTCATCGTTACCTTCGGGTCGAGTGCACCGCAGAAATACGACATAGACTATGACCGCATCCCCGGAGCTTCCGAACTGGCATTGACCATGCTGAATCCTTTCGGTCGTGCCCGGTTGCCTCGGGTTCCCAGCATGCTTCAGGTCATTGCCTCGAGCATGCTGGCACACCGGCCGCAGGACATTGCCGTCGGCGAAGAGGATATCTTGGTCTGTCCGGAGGTTTCCAACACGATCAGCTTCATGGATTGGAGTCGGCATTCCGGGTTGTTTTTGGATGCCTACGACCGCACGACCCGATGGATCGAGGAACATCTCCGCCAGAACGACTCAGGGCTCCGAGCGGTGCTCGGCACCGCGCACGATTAACATGGCTTATAGTCCAGACCCTTAGCGACGGCGGCGACGAGCCCCTCCGCTGCCGAAGTAAACGCCGAAAAAGTATGGCCGAGGTTAGCTCTAGCAAGGTCGTTGCGAGAGTCGAACAACTGAATTTCAAATCGACCGGCCAGTCCACGCGGCTGAGGGTCGTTTGCCCTGAGACGGTTCAGACCAGGAGGAAGCTATGGGAATACCGTGCTGATCACCGGCACCGGAGGAGGTCTGGGCCGTGTCGCGGCACAGACCTTTGCGCGAGAAGGCGCAAAGGTTGTCGGGTGCGACATCAAGGTTGATACCAACAACGAGACGGTCCAGCTCGTACGTCGCGCCGGCGGTGAGCTCAACCGGTGAACGCAAGCAGACTATTCGCCTGACATTTCGGTGTCTGCTCACGCTAGCGCGAAACACTATCGGCTTGTGGCGACGTCATTCCCTATCAAGCCATGCTATCGGCCTACCCCGCCGCCAAAGCCGTCACTTCACGGCGGAACGGCAGCGCATCACCGGTATCGGCTTCGTCCAGTTCGCGCGCGAAGCGGTGTCCGGCATAGGTCGCCCAGGCGATCGGACCTGGCGCCTCGGCATCGCCTATGACCTTGATCGAGCGAATGCCATTGTCGGCCCATTCGTCGCGCCGCGCTTTCAGGTTGCGCCAGACCTGGTCGTCCTGTTGGCGCGACGTGACCAGCACCACGGCGTCGGCGGCAATGTCGCGTTCGGCACCGGTGTAGGCGCAGGCGGTGGCAACGCCTCCCGGCACGACGCGCGTCACGGTCCGGTTCAGCACGATCTCGACGCCGAGCTCGGCCAGCCGGCGATGGATGGCGCCTTGCTCCAGCGTGTTGCGGGTCCAGTCGGACACATAGGCGGACGGCGTCACCAGCGTCACCGTCGCGCCCCGGCGCGCCATAAGCTCTGCCAGAACGCCACCCATGTAATAGTGGTCGTCGTCGAACAACACGACGTTGCCGGTCGGTACATTTCCGCCCATCAGGTTGTCCGGGGTATAGAGCGGCATGGCCGGATCCACCGGCATCGGCACGACATGCGCACGCGCCACGCCGTCATGGCGCCATGTCGAGCCGGTGGCAATGGCGATGTTCTGAAACCCGAAGGCCAGGATATCTTCGGCGGACAATCGGCTTTCGAAATAGACGTCGACATTGGACATCTGGCTGATCTGATACTGGCGATAGTCGCGTACGCGACCCCAGGCGGAGAGACCAGGCAAGCGGCACTCGCGCGCCACGCGGCCGCCGAGCTCGGTGCCGGCCTCGGCGATCGCCACCTGGTAGCCGCGCAGGCCGAGTGCGCGGGCGGCCTCAAGCCCGGCGGGACCGGCGCCGACGATCAGCACGCTGTCGCTGTCGCCCTTGGCCTGCATCCGCTCCGGATGCCAACCCTTGCGCCACTCCTCCATGAATGTCGGGTTCTGCGTGCAGCGCGAGATCGACATGGTCATGTCGCCGGTGATGCAGATGTTGCAGCCGATGCATTCGCGAATGTCCTCGATCCGTCCCTCCTCCACCTTCTTCGGCAGGAACGGATCGGCGATCGATGGACGGGCGCAGCCGATGAAATCGAGCGTGCCGGACTTGATCATCCTGACCATGACATCCGGCGAGGTGAAGCGACCGACGCCGACGACCGGCTTCGAGGTCAGCTTCTTGATGCCGGATACCAGACCCTCCTGAGCGGCCTCCTCCTTGAACCGCGACGGCCCGGAGCAGTCCTCCCAGGCGCCATGCGCTAGATCCCAGAGGTCGGGCAGGTCGGCATGCATCTCGATCATGTCGCGCACTTCGGAATTGGCTAAGCCCAGCTCGCCGATCATCTCGTCCAGCGACAGCCGCAGCGTCAGGCCGCAAGTGTCGCCGATGGCGTCCCTGCCCTCCTCAATCAGCTCTCGCATCAGCCGCGAGCGGTTTTCCAGCGAGCCGCCATATTCGTCGCTGCGCTGGTTGGTGGCGGTCGACAGGAAGTGCTGGATGATGCCGAAGCCATGCGCGCCGTAGAGACAGACCAGGTCGAAACCCGCCAGCTTGGCGCGTTTGAAGGCATTGCGATGCCAGCGGCGCAGGTCGCGTATATCCTGCTTGTCCATGGCGCGTGCCTGCACCGGGTCATTGGTGAAGGTGCGGATGGGCAAGGCCGACGGTCCGCGCGGCACTTCCTTGGTGTAGAGGTTCGGGCCGTTGATACCGGAATAGGCCAGCTGGATGCCAGCCAGCGCGCCATGCTGGTGCATGGCCTTGGCCATCCTGGCGAGCGCCGGGATATCGGCGTCGTCCCACAGCCTGAGCTCGATGAAGGGCGTGATCTCCGAGGTGTGGTGCATCTCGGTCTGCTCGGTGAAGATGACACCCCAGCCGCCTTCCGACTTGATGCGGCGCATCTCGGCCGCGGCGGACGGATCGCGATAGCCGCCGCCATTGCAGTGCGGCACCTGGTAGAAGCGGTTCTTGGCGGTCACCGGACCGATCTTCACAGGCTCGAACAGAATGTCGTAGCGTGGATCACGCATGGTGCTTCCTTCCTGCCAGCGTCGCATCGCGGCATGCGCGGTGATGGTTTCAAACTTTGACGCAAGCCGGTCTGCCCGGTGGGCAGATGCCGTGAACCTACTCATAGGTTGCGGCGCGTGCCGGAAAACTACAGATTTCTTCTGTGCCGATTAGGACGCGCCTAATCAGCCCCGCCGCCTGGATTAGCATCCGGTGAATCCCGGCTGAGCCAAATGCGACTTCAGCGCCGCTCCCACGCGATGCTAGATAGCGCGCACGGCCAATGAGACATACAACGCATGGACAGCATCCGAATCCTTGAAAAGCTGATCGCATTCCCGACGGTGAGCCGCGTTTCGAACCTCGACCTCATCGGCTACGTGACGGAGTTGCTGGCGGCACAGGGCATTGCATGCCAGATCATCCGCAGCGCGGACGGCTATAAGGCGAACCTTTTCGCCACCATCGGGCCGGCCGACGCTCCCGGCGTCATGCTGTCCGGCCATACCGATGTCGTCCCCATCGACGGCCAGGACTGGACGCTGCCGCCTTTCGAGATGAGCGCGCGCGACGGCAAGCTTTACGGCCGCGGCGCGGCCGACATGAAGGGTTTCGTGGCCTGCGCGCTTGCCGCGTGCCTCAAGGCCTCGAAAATGAGCTTGCAAATGCCCTTGCATCTGGCGCTTTCCTACGACGAAGAGGTCGGCTGCATCGGCGTGCACAGCCTGATCGACATGCTGCAGGTTGCGCCGCACCGGCCATTGCTGTGCATCGTCGGCGAGCCGACCAGCATGCAGGTTGCGACCGGCCACAAGGGCAAGCTTGCGGCGCGCGCCATCTGCAGTGGACGGGAAGGCCATTCGGCGCTGGCCCCCTTGGCACTCAATGCTATTCATCTGGGCTGCGACTTCGTCTCCGCACTGCGCCAAGAACAGGATCGGCTAGCGCGCGATGGCGTACGCGACGGCGACTACGACATTCCCTACACGACCGTCCACGTTGGCAAGATGAATGCCGGCGTGGCGCTCAACATCGTGCCGAACCTCTGCCAGCTCGACTTCGAGATCCGCAATGTCGCGGCCGACAATCCCGACCAAATCCTCGATGGGTTGCGCGCGGCGGCAGCGCGCATTGCCGCTGCGGCTTCAACGATCGCGCCAGAGGCGGCCATCGACATCGATATCACCAACACCTATCCAGGGCTGGACACGCCGGCGAACTCGCAGGCCGTAGCCTTCGTCAAATCGTTGACCGGCGCCAACGATACTATCAAGGTTGCCTTCGGCACCGAAGGCGGATTGTTCAGCCGCGACCTCGGCACGCCGACCATCGTGTGCGGACCGGGCTCGATGGCGCAAGGGCACAGACCGGACGAATTCGTCAGCGTCGAACAGATGCGCCGCTGCGACGACATGCTGGACAATCTGCTGCGGCTGCTTGCCAGTCACCGGCTTCAGACTGCCTGATAGGTCGTCGCGGGATCTCTTCGTTTTGACGCAATTCCTGTGGGAAAACCGTTCCACACTTTTCCTGGAATTGCTCTATTCCACGACCCGCCCGCTGCCGAACACGCCCTGTTCGACGACGAAACGGCGGCAATGATCGATGAATGCCTGCACTGTCTGGGTGCGGTGCTCGGCGTTGGGCAATGCAACCCCCATGGTCAGAGGCCGCAAATCCCCCTCCAGAGGCACGAAGACCAGCGGCTTGCCGTCTGGCGCCAGCGTGTTGAGCGGCCGCATGTTGGCGATGCCATAGCCGAAGCCGTTCGCAACCATCGAACGCATTACCGCGATGTCGCCGGTGCGCTCGGCAATGTTCGGCCGGATCCCCCGCGAATGAAAGGCCGAGAGGAAATATTCGCGGCTATATGGCAGGTCGAGCAGCACCATCGGCTCGTCGGCCAGCTCTTCCGTCGTGATGGAAGCCTTGCCGGCGAAGCGGTGCCCCTGTGGCAGCATGACATAGGCCGGCACCAGCATCAGCGATTCGAACGTCGTGTCCTGCGACAGTTCTAGATCGTAGGTCAGCGCCGCGTCGATTTCGCCCCGTTGCAACATTTCGAGCAGCTGACCCTGGTTGCGTTCGAACTGCCTGAACCGCACCTCGGGATAGGCGCGCTCGAACTTCATGCGCAGGGTCGGCATGACGATCTGCGCGAAGGTCAGCAGGCATCCGACCGCCAGCGGCCCACGCACCTTCTCGGCGATGTCGCCGGCAATATCGTGCAGAGCGTCGGCGTCGGCTAGCAGCCTGGCGGCCTCCTTGAGGAAAACGCGCCCGCCGGCCGTGAGCGACAGGCCATGCGAATGCTTGCGCACAAAAAGCTGGACGCCGAATTCGGCCTCGAGCTGCGCGATGGACGCCGAGATCGAAGGCGGCGAAACATTGACCTGCTCGGCCGCCTTGGTAATGGAGCCGGCTTCGCCGACGGCGACGAAATATTCCAGTTGTCTCAGCGTGAAGCGTAACGGCATGGGCGGCTATGTTGCCGGTTTGGGCGCTGCGATCAAGCGCCCGCACTGCCTCAGTACTTGATCCATGTCGTTTTCAGCGCGGTGTACTTGTCGAGCGAGTGCAGAGACAGGTCGCGGCCGAAGCCGGATTGCTTGATCCCGCCGAACGGCGTCATCGGGCTCAGCGCATCGACCGTATTGACAGAAACCGTGCCGGCGCGGAGCCGGCCGGCAACGTGGTGCGCGCGCGAAAGACTGTCGGTCCACAGCGATGCGGCCAGTCCATACGGGCTGTCATTGGCAATGCGGATAGCCTCCTCTTCGTCGTCGAAGGCTATGACCGAAAGCACCGGTCCGAATATCTCGTCGCGGGCAATCGGGTCGTCATGGGCAACATTGTCGAAGATGGTGGGCTGTATGAAGCTGCCGCGACCGTTGATCGTGACCCGATCGCCGCCGGCAACCAAGCGCGCGGTCTTCTTGCCGGCCTCGACGAACCGCATGACGTTGGCGGCGTGGCGGGCATCGACCATGGCGCCCATTTTCGAGGCCGGGTCGAGCGGATCGCCAGGCTGGGTGGCCGCAGCGCGCTCCGTCAGCTTCTCCAGAAGCGCATCCTTGATGCCGCGTTGCACGAGCAGGCGCGAATTGGCCGAACAGACCTCGCCTGGTTAAAGAAGATCCCGAACGCCGCCATGTCGGCTGCCGCATCGAGATCGCCGCAATCGGCGAAGACAAGATTGGGGCTTTTGCCACCTGTTTCGAGCCAGACCTGCTTCATGTTCGACTGGCCCGAATACTGCAGGAACATCTTGCCGACCGAGGTCGATCCGGTGAAGGCAAGGCAATCCACATCCATGTGGCGGCCGAGCGCCTGGCCGGCCGTCTCGCCAAGGCCAGGCACGACATTGAGCACACCGGCGGGCAGGCCCGCCTCCATGGCAAGTTCCGCCAGCCGGAGGGCCGAGAAAGGCGACTGCTCGGCGGGCTTCAGCACTACCGAATTGCCCGCCGCCAGCGCGGGCGCACATTTCCAGGTCGCCATGTCGAGCGGAAAATTCCACGGCACCACGGCGCCGATGACGCCGAGCGGCTCGCGCCGCACCAGCACCAGATCGCTCCCGCCGGTCGGCGCCACTTCGTCGTAGATCTTGTCGATGGCCTCGCCATACCACTGGAAGATCGCCGCAGAACCCGGGACATCGACAGTCGCCGCATCCGTGACAAGCTTGCCCATGTCGAGCGACTCGAGCAGGGCAAGCTCCTGCAGGTTTTCGCGCAGCAGCCGCGCCAGCCGCAGCAGCACCTCTTTGCGGTGCGCCGGGCTCGTGAGTGACCAGACACCGACCTCGAAACTGCGGCGCGCCGCGGCAACGGCGAGATCGACATCTTCCTCGCCGCAGGACGCCACCTCGGCCAGCGTTTCGCCGGTGGCCGGATTGATGCTGGCGAAGGTTCGGCCCGAACGCGCCGCGACGGTCTTGCCGTCGATGAACGCCTTGTCGCGAAGACGGATCGCGGATGCCTTGCTGATCCAGTCCTTGTGACTGAGTTCGCTCATGCGGATGCCTTCCCTGTGTGCCGGCTACTCGTCGCCCGGCACGCCGTAGCTCGGCGCGTCGGACGGATTGATCGCGCGGGTCACATAGGCATCGAGCTGCGGCTTGTAGATTTCCCACAGGCTTGCCAATTGCTCAATCGGGCAGTCGTCTGTCCAGTCGCAGCGCAGGTCCGCAACGGGCCATGCGACTTCGCGCACCAGCTTCATTCCAGCGGAGTGGACCGGGCCCGCCTCGCCACCCGCTTTCAGCGCGGCGCGCATGGTCGCGATCAGGCGGTCGCCGAGATGCCCTTCAGAGGCGAGGAAGGCCTCGACCATCGCTTGCGGCACGCCATCATGGGCCAGCATGTTGCCGCCGCAGGCGACATTGTCCGCACGCGCCTCCGCCCAGATGCCAAGCGCCTTGGGTCCGGAATGGATAGCCGTGGTCCCGGCGGCATCGACAGCCAGCACCTGACGGTAGTCGCTATAGGCGCCGGTGCGCTTCAGGATGGCGACCGCCTCGGCGGCCGAGGCACCGCGCGCCAGCAGTTCTAGCCCCTTCGTGCCGAGTGTCGGATCGGTGACGTTCTGGCTGGCAATGGCGCCGACGCCCGCCTGCGCATAGGCACAACGCGCGGCCACCGCAGGCGACGAGGATGACACCGCGACCCCGAACATGCCGGTGCGGCTGCAGCGCGCGACAATGGAAAATGTCATGACTTTCAATCTGGGATCACGGCGGTGCCGTCGATCTCGACCAGCCAGTCCGGCCGCGCCAGGGCGTGCACCACGAGGCCGGTCGAAACGGGATGCACGCCTTTGATGTAGTCGCCCATGGTGCGGTAGACCGCCTCGCGATGGCGCACGTCGGTGATGTAGACGACCACCTTGACCAGATGCTCCATGGTGCCGCCGCACTCCTCGATGAGCTGCTTGATGTTCTGCATCACCTTGTGCGTCTGCTCGGCCGGATCGTGGCTGTCGATATTCTTGGCGGTGTCGAGATCCTGAGGACACTGGCCACGCAGATAGACCGTCCGGCCACCCCGCGTGACGACCGCCTGACACAGATCATTGTCGAGCTTCTGTTCGGGATAGGTGTCCTTCGAGTTGAACTTGCGGATTCTTGTATGCGCCATCCTGGTCTCCATCAGATCGGGCTCGTGGTCGAAACATCGTCGCGCATGGCGCCAGGCTGCCGCCAGCCTGCGCTATGCCGCCTGAGTCTGGCGTTTCGCGGACGCATGATAGGTCAGGTATTTGCGCTGCGTGGAAATATGGTCCGCCAGATGCTTGGCATCGTGCCAGACGCCCCAGATGAAGCTGGAGCCTCGCCTTGACTGCCACGGCAGGCCCAGGAAATAGATCCCGGGCTCGCTCGAAACACCGCGCTGGTGCTTCGGCTTGCCCTTTTCGCCGAACACATCGACCTTCAACCAGCTGTAATCGAAGCTGAACCCCGTCGCCCATATGATCGAAGCTACTCCAGCCTTGGCGAGGTTCAGGTCGAGAATTGGATCGGTCACGCATTGCGGGTCCGGCTCGATCTTGCGGGCATTGGGCTCTTCGGGGAGATCGAGGCCGTTGCGGGCGACATAGGCATCGGCCTCGTCGAGCAGCGACATGTAGTTGGCATCACCGCGGGCGATGTTCCGGCCGAGATCGGGTGCGAAATTCATGACGCCGTCCTTGTAGACTTCCGTCCGGCCGACGAGCTTCATCCCTTGCGCGGCAAGGCGCCGGAAGTCGATCGTCTGGCCGCCGCGCGCGCCGCTCACCGCGATCGTGACATGTTCGGTATCAGGCGCCGGCGCCTGGGCGTCCCATTTGCCGAGAACCCCCAGCCACCAGCAGAAGTCGCGCTCGCGATAGGCGCGTGGCGGACGGTCATGCGGCCCGACCGAGAGGTAGACGGTCCTTCCGGCGCGCACGAGCTCGTCCGCGATCTGCACGCCCGACGATCCCGACCCGACCACCAGGACCGCGCCCTTGGGCAGCCGGTCGGGATTGCGATAGGCGCTGGAATGGATCTGCATGAGCCCTGCATCGCTAGGTACGATGCTCGGCATGACGGGGTGCTGGAAGGCCCCGGTAGCGGCGACCACGTTGGCGGCCTCGATGACGCCCTCCGAGGTTTCGACCCGGAAACCGGGGCAACCGACAAGCCTCTGCACTTTCTCAACATCCACACCGGTACGGATGGGCGCGGAGATCATGTCCGCGTAGGCGACGAAGTAGTCGGCAACGTCCTCCTTGGAGACAAAGGCATCGGGGTCGGTATCGGGAAACTCCATGCCCGGAAAACGATCGTGCCAGGCAGGGCCGTTGGCAGCCAGGGAGTCCCATCTTTCCGAGCGCCAGCGTTCGGCGATGCGGTTCCGTTCAAGAACGAGATGCGGCACGTCGCTCTTGCTCAGATGTTCGCTCATGGCCACCCCCGCCTGGCCGGCACCAACAACGAGCGTGTTTATTTTTTCGACTGACATTTCAGCGCCTTTTTCAGCTCCCCCGAGAATTTCTGCGGATGCGAGGAGGTCAGATCGCTGGTGTACTGGAGGGACCGGATAGCGAAAATTACGATTTCACGTGGCACTGGTTAGCTTGTCCCTAAATGCCCGGGACATGAGCCAAGGACATGGAACGCGGCTCGCAGTATCCCGGATCATCGCGGTCGGGAGTGACGGGAATGCCATTCGAGCCAGACACCGAATTGACCGTTCTGACGTCTTGAGACCGAGTCGACGCGAGATTAGGACAATATCGCCTTGGCCGCTTTTTCGCCGATCATCATGGACGGCGCATTGGTGTTGCCGCCAATCAGCGTCGGCATGATCGAGGCGTCCGCCACCCGCAGATTGTCGAAGCCGCGCACCTTGAGGCCAGCGGGATCGACCACCGCCATGGTATCGTTACCCATCTTGGCCGTGCCAACCGGGTGATAGACGGTCAGTGCTTCGGCGCGCAGATAGGCGAGGATCTCGTCGTCGGTGACGACATCGGGTCCCGGCAGGATTTCCGGTCCGCGAATATCGGCAAAGACTGGCGAAGCCAGGATCGAGCGCGCCAGCTTGATGCCTTCGCCAAGGGTCAGAGCATCCTGCTCATCGCTGAAGAAGCGGTGATCAATCAGCACGTTGCGGCGGGTGCCGTCACACTCAAGCGTGACTTCGCCGACGCTTCCGGGCCTCAGCACGCAGGTGTGCACGGCATAGCCGTGGCCATATTCGACGAGCCGGCCGCGATGGCTGCGATAGCCCGGAACAAAGTGGAATTGGACATCGGGAATATCGCCGGCATATTTCGTCTTGGCGAAGCCGCCGGCCTCGACGTAGTTGGTCGTCAGCATGCCCTTGCGCCGGACGAAATACTGAAAGGGCGCCACCACCATCGCCGGCAGATTGGCGAGCGACAGGCCGAGCGTCCTGGTGCTCTTCGACCGCACGGTGATCATGCCGTCGACATGGTCACGCAGGTTCTTGCCGACGCCCGGCACGTTCATGACCGGCTCTATCCCCGCCGCCTTCAGCTCGTCGGCCGAGCCGATACCGGAAGCAAGCAGGATGCGCGGCGATCCGATCGCGCCCGCGCTGAGCACAACTTCGGCGCGGCAAGACAGCCTTTGGGCTGCTCCGTCCCTAATCACATTGACGCCGGTGACGCGCCCGCTTTCGATTGCCAGGTCAAGCACCTCGACGCCTGACAGGACCTGAAGGTTCGGGCGGCTAAGAACCGGACGAATGAAGGCTGCATAGGCCGAGAAGCGCTCGCCCTTGTCCTGGGTGACATTGTAGATGCCGAGGCCGAGTTGGCCATCGGCGTTGAAGTCGCGGTTTTCAGGCAGGCCGATGTTCCGGCCCGCCTCTACCCACAGGCTGGATACGACGTTGGGGTCACGCGGATTGTCGACCAGCAATTCGCCGTCGAAGCCGTGATAGGCCGGGTTCTGCGACAGGAGATTCCGCTCCAGCCTCTTGAAGACCGGCAAGACGTCTGCATAGGACCACCCGGCGCAGCCAAGTGCCGCCCACTCATCGTAGTCCTGCGCAGCGCCACGGATATAGACCATGGAATTGATCGAACTCGACCCGCCGAGAAGCTTGCCTCGGTTGACCGGAATGCGACGGTTGTTGAGCAGCGGCTGCGGCACGCCCTTGTAGCCGTAATCGAAAGTCGGATTGCCGTAGAGCGAGAGAATGCCGGCCGGCACGCGCACCCTTGTACGGTCGTCGCTGCCGCCGGCTTCGATCAGGCAGACGCGGTTAGCGGAGTTAGCGCTCAGCCTGTTGGCCAGGACACAACCGGCCGAGCCCGCGCCGATGACGATATAGTCGAATTCCGCCGCCTCGATGCTCATGCCATGCCTGTTTCGTGATCCACCCCGAAGACCGCCGATATTGCCTAGTGCTCGTCGTCTTCGTCGTTCTTCAAGAGCTCGAGGATTTCCCGCTTCATGGCGATGAAGTTGGGCTCCATGACCAGATCCATGCTGCGCGGGCGCGAGAAGCCGACGCGGATTTCCTTCTTGATCTGGCCGGGCCGGCCCGACATGACGAGCACCCGGTCCGCCAGCAGGATCGCCTCGTCAATGTCGTGGGTGACGAACAGGACGGTTTTCTTGGAATGGTCCCAGATCCTGAGCAAAAGCTTCTGCATTGAGTGGCGGGTCTGGCTGTCGAGCGCACCGAAGGGTTCGTCCATCAGCAGCACCTGCGGATCGTTGGCAAGCGCACGCGCAATCGCCACGCGCTGCTTCATGCCGCCCGACAGCTGCGAGGGATAATGGTTGGCGAATTTCGCCAGGCCGACCTCATGGAGAAAATGCTCGACGATGGCCCGGCGCTCGGCCGTCGACATGCCTTTCCGCTTCGGGCCATATTCGACGTTCTGCGCGACCGTCAGCCAGGGGAACAGCGTATAGGCCTGAAACACCATGCCGCGATCTGGACCCGGCTCGGTAACCTGCTTGCCGCCAACAGAGATCATGCCGCCGGTGCGCTCCTCGAGGCCGGCAATGAGATAGAGCAGGCTCGATTTGCCGCAGCCGGATGGGCCGACGATCACGCAGAACTCATTGGGCACGACATGGAACGAGATGCCGTCCAGCGCCAGCACGGCGTTGTCGCCCGTGCCGTAACGCAGGGCCACATTGTCAACGCCGATGTCGGAGCTCTTTGGTTTCGTCGTGAGAGTAAGGGTGTCCATGTCAGCGACCTCCTCAATTGGCCCAGGGAGCGACGAGGCGGCGGATGCCCCGGAACAATTGGTCGGTGCACAGACCAAGGATACCGATCATGGCGATGGCCATGAAGATGACGTCGACCTGGAAGCCGCGCATGGCCTTGAGCGAGATGTAGCCAAGCCCGCTGCGCGCGGCGACGAGTTCGGCGACGACGAGATAGGTCCAGGCCCAGCCCATGGTGACGCGCAGCACGTCGAGCACGTTCGGAAGCGTGGCCGGAAAGACGATGTGGAAGACCGTGTCGCCGCGTTTCGTGCCGAGCGTATAGGCTGCGTTGACGAGGTCACGCTGAACGCCGCGCGCGCTGTCGGCGATCATCACGAGCTGCTGGAAGAAGATGCCGAAGATGATGACGGCCACGCGCTGCTCGATGCCAATCCCGATCCACAGGATGAAAAGCGGCACGAAGGAGGTCACCGGCAGATAGCGGATGAAATTGACGAGCGGGTCGAGCGCGGCCTGGACGATGCGGTAGGTGCCCATCGTCAATCCGAGCGGCACTGCCACGATGCTCGAAATGACGAAACCGATCAACACCACCTGGACGCTGGCCAGGACGTGCTCCCACAACGACCCGTCAAGCGCCATCCTGATGGTGGTGGACAATACGGATTCAGGGCGCGGCAGGAACATTTCCTTGACCGCTCCGGAATAGGTCAAGGCGAACCAGCCACCGATGACCGCGACCCAGACCAGGACGCTGAGCGTGATGGAGAGAGGGCGCGACACGGCCTGAAAAGGCGTGGCGACAGCTTTCCAGGCGGATCGACCGGGCTGATTTTTATCCACGCTCGTGGTCACGATATGGCTGATGGGAGACGTTGCATTCGGTGCCAGTGTCACAGGGAAACCCTTTGGGCTGGATAGACCGCAGGCGTTAGGCTCGGCCTGCGGTCCAGCGAACTCACTTTGCGAGGCCAGATCACTTTGTCAGGAAGGACGGATCGACGAGGTCGTCGTATTTGATGTCCATCTTGAGCTTGCCGAAGCCGCCCCAGACATCGCCGCCGAGCTTGATCAGCTTGCCGGCTTCACCACTCTCGCCACCAGCGAAGAATTGCGCATTGCGCTCCTTGCCGTAGAAGTTCACGCCCGCGGCGGAGGAGGCGAAGTCCTTCGGATCCTTGAGCCAGCCGCCGACGCCCTTGGCCATCACTTCATAAGCCTTCGCAGGATTTTCCTTGATGAACTCGTTGGCCTTGTAGAGGCCCTTCACTAGCGCCTCGACATCCCCGGGGTTCTTCGTGATGTAGTCGCAGTTCAGCGCCACCACATCGACGATCAAGCCGGGCGTCTTCGAGGAATCGATCAGCACCTGTCCCTTGTTTTCCTTCTTGGCCAGCGTCAGATGCGGTTCCCAGGTGACGGCGACAGGAATGCGGTCGGCCATGAAGGCGGCGGCGGCATCATCCGCCGTCATGTTGGTGACCTTCACGTCGGCCTGAGTGAGACCAGCCTGCTTGAGCAGTATGTTGAACCAGAACTGCGACACTGAACCCTCGTTCAGCCCGACCTCCATGCCCTTGAGGTCGGCGACGCTCTTGATCCCGCTCGGCGCCAGGACACCGTCGCCGCCATGGCTGTCATCCAGGGCATAGACCGATTTGAAGCAGACATCCTTCGAGCGGTACTTCATGATTTCGTCGATGGTCGAGGCGCTGCCGTCGAGTTCGCCGGCGGCGACGGCCGCCATGTACATCGATGCTTCCTCGATGACTTCGAGCGAGACATCGAGGCCGCCTTCCTTGAAGTAGCCCATGTCACGCGCAAGGAAGAGCGGGCCGTAACCGACCCAGGTCGTCATGCCCAGCTTCAAGCTGCCGGCTTCGGCGTGGAGGCTCACCGAAAGGGCACTGAGGGCAATGCCGGCCGCAAGCGCGGCACGGCGAAACTTCGAGATTATTGTCGTCATCACGTTCCCCTGTCTTTTTCTGAGGTCAGGCGCTGTCCGCGCCAAAACAACCCGCTTCGGACGCATCGCCGAAGGCTGCCGCCTGACGTTCTTTTTGTTCTCTTTCAGCCGGCGGATGGAGCAAAGCACGCTGTGTGCGATGCACAAATAATGATTTTCGATAATTCTGCTTAGGCTGTGCCTAACCAAGCCCGGGCGCTGCCGCGTCTGTGCCACCCACAGACTGACTTCGAAGTCCATATCGATCTTGGCGGTCACATGCCTCCCGTCGGACTGACGAGGAGCAATCACATTCGCGGCACACAGACGATGACCTACATGGATCGAGATCCCGACCGGTTCTCCTTGAACCTGCTCCCGCGCCCACCCGCAGCGCTTTTGCCCCTGCCGTGAAGGGTACTTTCAAAAAGAATTCCATTGGAATTGGCTACCAGATCGGCAGAGATCAACTTAACTGACGAGTGCCTTCGAGCGATTTGAGGCTGTGATCGAGTTCAGAACCCGCCTAATTGCACGTCGTTGCCGCCGATTGCCGCACGCATCGTTGCAAGGCTTTCGAAACCAGGAGGCTTAAGCTACGTGTGACGGGTGCCATCAGCGAGACGGAGAAAATTGACGAACGGGCCCGAAACCATTTCATTCAAGAGTCAAAAACTTACCCAATAACGTTCGATTCAAACTCAAAGAATTAAGCGTAATCTACTGATTTGTAATAATTTGGTGGTGGTCCCAGTCTCTGGCGAACCAGTCTCTGTCCAATTTTCCCTAATAGGCGCCGAAAAACAGTGAATTTCGAGGTTTTTGAGGGCCTGGCCAAATTTTCCCTAAGAAATCGCTGCGCAGATTCAATGCTTTAGCGCCAAATTCCCTGTACGCACTAACAGGGAATTATTTAGCAGCTAGCAGGGAATTCCAAAGCGAAGCAGGCCGAGATGGCAAATCGCGGGCTGGCGGCGGCTCGCTAGCTCAGTTGTCGAGCGCACTGCAACAAGGCTGGCGCCAATTGGCATCCGGTTCGGCGCATAGCGTCAAACCAACGTTGCGAGGCCGGATAGAGACGACCATATGAGATCGTCTCCGAAGATATCCTTTGAGCCTTCCACCATCTGCTTGCCTCTAATGAGAAGCGCGGCAGGTCTGCCTCACCCAATCATTTCGTCCGGAATACACAATGCAGCGCACCTTAACCCGACAAGAATTGTATGACCTCGTTTGGTCGACACCCATTGCCACACCCGCTCAGCAATTCGACATTTCTGATCGAGGGTTGGCCAAGACTTGCGCGCGTTATCAGATACCCGTTCCTGGCCGCGGCTATTGAGCAAAGATCGAAGCGGGCCAATCTGCTCCAAAAACTCCGCTTTGGAAAATCGACAACCCGACGTTAGAAACCGTCCACATTGGTGCCTACAAACCAGCCGTGAACCCGTACATGGCCTTTGCGATCGAGGCCGCGGCCAGCACAGTGAAGACATCGAAGGAGGAGCGACAACCTCGGGCTGATCCTGAGAAGGAACCGGAACCTCGTACCCCAAAGGAACAGATCGTCTTCGAACCGGTGAGACATCCTCACAACTCGATCTCAGGTCTTGTGGCAACCCTGAGATCTGCGAGCCCGGACCAGTACGGTGAGATCTCGATTCCGGGTGTGAGGGTGTTCCGTGTCCCGGCTGACATCATTTCTCCATCACCTAGCTCTTGCTCTCGATCAACGAGACATCACGCTCAGCCACAGTGAGAAGGGAATAAAGACAGCCATTGGTCCCGACGATGTGCGACTTGAGATCGGCGAGGCCCGCAGGCGGGAGAAGCATACTCCGACGCCTGCTGAGAGCAAAAAGCACGACGGGCACGAGAGGCGGCGTGAAATAGCTCGCCGCCGCGGTCAATGGCTGTCCTATGAGAGCTTCTGGCCAGAATACGATTACATCTACTCGGGGAAACTCAGTCTCGAAATTCAGAATTGGGCAGATGGCGCTCGCAAGCGCTGGAGTGTAATCAGAGCTTGGAATCCATGCTTGAGCCGATGGCCGATGGCATTCTGTTCCCAACTAGCCTTCGATAAAACTCGCCGAGAGGAGCGGGAAGCGGAGGAACGGCGCCGCAAACACATGGCGCTCAGGCGGGAGCTGCAAAAAACGCCAGAACGCGAAGCGAACAGACTGAGCTTTCTGCGTCAACTGGCCGAGCACCAAAAGGAAGCACCCGATCTTCGCAGGACGATCGCCAAGGCTACTGAGTTTCTCTCTCAGGCGAGTTCTGAATATCTTCGCATGATCGCTTGGGCGGAACAGCGGTTGGCACATTTGGAAGCACAGAACCGGCTGGAGGTGCTGACGTCGAACCTGGGGAGCAAAACCTCTTCCCCAACCCAGATGACTTGTACGATCCTGAGGGTGATCCGCCGCCGCCAAGAAATTCTGGAGTGATTAGTAGACGTGGATGTTCGTGGATGAATCCTGCTGACTGGCGAAGCGCTCCAAGGGTGGCCAGTTCGCCCTGCATGCAAAAGCACTGCCCGGCAATCCCTATGACGGCCACACGCTGGCAAGCGTCATCCCATGGAAAAGACCATCGGCAACGAGATCGGCCGCATCCTCGCCGACGCCGGCTATCGCGGCCACAACGCACCGCAGAGCCACAAGTTCAGGATCTTCACCGCCGGCCAGAAGCGCCGCGTCACCCCAGCCATCAAGCGCCAGATGCGGCGGCGGTCAAGCCCGTCATCGGCCACATCAAGAGCGAACACAGAATGGGCCGCAACTACCTCGCCGGCCAGCAGGGCGACGCCCTCAACGCCATCCTGGCCGCCGCCGGCTCCAACTTCTCCCTCCTGCTCAGGTGGCTGAAGGATTTTTTGTCGCTCTTGATCGCCCTGCTTCAACTTCGGCCGAAGTCGGTCGCCACTTAGCGCCCGGATTGTTCACGGTCGACTAGTTCCGCGTTGAATTTGTCATCCGGCAATTGGTCTGCGCGCCTTCTCAAAGAATCGAGCAGGGCCACCACCGTTCACGTCAACCGAACGTTGAGGGAACTCCGAAAGGCCGATCTCGTCTCGTTCAAGGACGGCCATGTACAGGTGATCAACCGCAAGAAGCTGGTCGAAATAGTCGGATTCGACAACGAGTATCTCAGGTAACGGCTATCTCCTAGAGCGGCAACGCATGGGCCATTAGCAAATTCTCTGCTGGAAGACGACCCCTCGGCCGTCGCTGGAACAGTTCCAGCCAAATGTTTCCGGACGACTGGTCGTGCGCGGCCTGGCGGGGCAGTGATATTATCTCGACCACACGGTATCCGCATCCGGCTTGCGGTGAAGGACGGGCCGAACGAAACTCAACCTCGTTCGTGTTGAGCAATATGCAAAAAGGTCCGATCATCATGACCGACGGCGACACGGCCTATCGCGCGACGAGAGGGTGCTGCCGAATAAGTGCAGGTGCCTGACACACTGCGGCAGACCTGACCACGCCAATCTCCACCTTCAGGAATCCTCTATCGTTGCAATCGCCGCAGGCACTACCCGATCGTCGTTCGACTACCAGCGGCTTGAGATGGCTAAGCCGTGCCATCCCTGCGTCTTCAGGCAGATTGCCGCCCTGGGATTCTAGCTTGAGGTCGGTTTGCGGCGAAATTACCTAAAAAGCAATCTATGTTAGTGACTGCTAATAAATAAACTTTACACTGCCCAACCTGTTCTCGCCAAGGAGGGAGTAGGAACTGCAAGAGACTCAAACCGAGGGTATCGAGTGCGGTTGGCGCGTGGAGTGCTCTATTCGACGCGTGTACCTCAATCGCGCCGGAGCGAGAGGCAATGATGACAAGACAGTCCTTTGTAACAGTACTTGTCGGGCCGAGCGAGTTACTCCGAGAAGGCCTTAGTCGAATCCTGGATGCGGCAAAGTTTCGTGTCCTTTTCTCTGTGGCTTGTGTTCACGATCTTCTGCAGAAGCCGCTAGCCCAGCACCGGTCCATCTTGCTCATCATAGATGTCGGCGATACTGATGCGGATGCTGAATTCGCACAAATTGCAGAATTCAAAGCGATTTATCCGACCAGCCATGTCGTCGCGCTAGCCGATCACTGTCGATCGACCGATATAGTTTCAGCTTTTCGTGCGGGGGCAGACGGGTATTTGATAAAAGTCGCTGCTTACGACACCTTCATCAAAGCTCTCGAATTGGTTATGCTAGGGCAGACGGTGTTACCTGCCGAAACTTCAACGGCTATTCAAGAAATAAGGCAAGATCTGAAACCTGACGCGGTAGCTGATGAGTTAACAAAGGTGGTTGTTAACGTGGAGCATGAGGATCAAGAACTATCAATTTTGTCAAATCGGGAAAACTGTATTCTACGCCGCTTAATCGAAGGGGAGTCTAACAAAGCCATCGCGCGCGAGATCAACATTGCCGAAGCTACGGTGAAGGTACACGTCAAGGCCATCCTCCGAAAGATCCGGGTCCGCAACCGTACACAGGCTGCAGTTTGGGCGATGAACCATGGCATACTTACTCCCGCATCTGGCAATGCCTCGTCGGGGAGCGAAAAGATGGCAACTCAGCCGTCTCACAATATATCATCATTCGGGCTGGTGCATTCGCTTTTGCCAAAGCTTCGCTCTGATATGAGGCTCCGCTATCAAGAACCATACGCTCAAATCATCCCCCGGCGATGGTAGCGAGCGGTGGAGACGGCATCGCAGGGGCGCTGAGGTGGACCCCGCCAGTGTTGAGGGCTTTATCAAAGTGGGCAGTTGCGCCTAAAGTCGTGCCCTTTGCCAAAACTCCATGGCAAAGATTGACGCCAAACGGCTGCTAATAATACCAACGAGCTGTGATCATGACCGATGCGCCCATTCGCGGAGTCCGATGGACATGATCTTCCACGGCTGGTCGACGAGCTTGTTCCTTGCGGCGCAGCAATGGGTGACGATGTCGTCGTGGTCCTTGAAGATACGGTTGGAGAGCCGGTTGTCGCGCATGAACTGCCAGACGTTTTCGACTGGGTTCAGTTCCGGTGAGCGCGGCGGCAGGAACATCAGGGTGATGTTGTCAGGCACCTTCGGTTTCGGAGTCACATGCCATCCGGCCTGATCGAGGATGAGCACCGCATACGCGCCGTCGTCGACGCTCCAGCTGATCTCGGCGAGGTGCCCCCGCACGCCTCGGTATCGCAATAGGGCAGGACAAGGCCCGCGCCCTTTCCCTTCCGGGGGCAGATGGCCCCGCTGGTCGAACCAGTGGAGAATTTCTACAATAGCTTTGCCAGTTGCTGCGAGTCCAGCAAGGCTCGGCAGGCGTTTCCAGCGAAGGCGCTCACCTTATTGCGCCGCAAGCTGCCTCCGCCGCGTGAAGGGTGCGAGAAGCCGTTGCAGTTGCTCACGCCGATGGCAGCCTGCAGGTCAGTCAGGCGGTAATTGTAGCCGAGTTCAGGATAGTTCTCGTAGATCACCTGTTTCGAGCAGTGCCGGACTGTGTTGGTAACGCTCATGCTGTGTTGGCCGACTAGCATGCATGACCTTGTCTCCTGCTGCTCGGGGGTAGGGTCACGCGTGATCCGAGTACTAGGCGACGTTTGCAATCCGACGTAGGCGCAGGCTTGAACGCAGCGCCGATCGCCCGGGAGAGTCTCAGTATAGCCCTATCCACGCCGTATTCTGGTCATGAAGGTTATCATTATATCCCCAGACGAAATTTCTGGTTGTATAAGCGGCGTTTCGTTAAGACGATAAATGGTCGTTTATTGTCGAGGGGGTTCCTTCGGGATACTGTTAGTGATTAATATTTTAACTGGAGAAACACATGAAGTTGATAAATTCCGAAAAGGGAATGCTGTGGAAACACTCGGAATGGTTGAACAACTCACGCGAGAGGACGGAGACAGCCGCGTCGAGCCCAACATCGACCGTGACGACCGAGGCTCCCACTTCCACCGCTTCCGCGCCGACGGAGACAGCCGCGTCGAGCCCGACATCGACCGTGACGACCGAGGCTCCCACTTCCACCTCTTCCGCGCCGACGGAGACAGCCGCGTCGAGCCCGACATCGACCGTGACGACCGAGGCTCCCACTTCCACCGCTTCCGCGCCGACGGCATCCACGCAGCCGGCGCAGGGTCTTACCCACACCACCACACCGATCCAATCGGAGTACGATGGCCAGGTGATTGAAAATCTTGACATCTACGTCACCAACGGGGACGCGGTCACGATTACGCACGACAATGTCATCCTGCGCAATTGTCGTATTCATCACGTCGAAGGCGACGGGGTGATGGTATCGGGCGCAAACGGCGTCACGATCGAGAACACCGAGGTCATCAACGCCGACCCGCCGGCGGGAATCGACCCCGAGACGAGCCCGAACATCAACAACATCAATGCAGAAAACGCCTCGAACCTGACCGTTCATAACACCACGGTGCGGGAAGGCTCGACTGGCATCTATCTCCTGAACTCGCCCGGCGCGGATCTTTCGCACGTCGATGGCTACGACTTCCATGGCCCCTTCCCGCGCGGTCAGTTCGTCCAGTTCAACAACTCGGGCAATAGTTCGCTGACCGACTTCTATGCCGTCAACGACGCCGCCAACTCGCATCCTGAGGACATCGTCTCGGTCTATGGTAGCCCGAATACGACGATCTCTAACGGGGTGATCGACGGTAACAACTCCGTGACCGGCGTCGGCGTGATGTTCGAGAACGGATCGACCGGCGGCAGGGTGCAGAACGTTGACGCCATCCATCAGGGCAATGGCGCGTTCTCGTCCTACGCGAGCGATGTGACCTTCGACGATACGAGGTCGTTCGACGGTATCAACGCCGACCAAGGCCGCGGGGCTTCCTCGTCGAATGGACTGATCTGGAATGTCAGCTCCGGCGGGGTCAGCGTCCTGAACTCGAGCTACACCAACGCTGGCAACCCCAACAACATCATTTGGGACAAGTCAAAGGCGGTCGTAGCCGACGTGCACGAGGATGCCGCCGCCACCCCAATGGCACACATCGATAACCAGTTCGCCTGGGACTACGCAGTCTGAACAGGCGGCGCAACCGGCTGCAGCAGACGGTTGCGCCACACTTCAGCACGGTGAGATGGGGCAGGGCTCGCGCTCGGACCAACTCGGCGGGTGGTTCCGTCGGGGGATTTTTTGCATGAGACCTCGCCTGCCCTGCCGCCTTCCTCGCTCGTGAACAGAGGCCTGAAGATGGCCAGGTTAGAGCGCCCTGCGACCGCTTCACTGGATTCGGATAATAGATGACAAATTTCTCCTTGCACGTGCCCTCGCCGCTGGCGGTGGCCTTGCGCGAGATCCGTCCGGGCCTCTGCGCGGCCGGCGGGCTCTCGCTCTTCATCAATCTTCTCATGTTCGTGTCTCCGCTCTACACGATGCAAATTTATGATCGCGTCCTAACGAGCCGTAATGCCGTCACGCTCGTCATTATTTCGGTGATCGTGGGCGTGTTGCTGATCACCTATGGGACCCTCGAACATTATCGGGCTCGTATCCTCCAGCAGGCTGGCGTGCGGTTCGACCGGCTCTTGTCTGGTCCCGCCTTCGAGGCGGCGCTTTCCTCGGCGCTGCGTGCCCGCGGGTCGAATCATGCACAGACCCTGCGCGATCTCGACCTCATGCGCGACATTCTTTCGGGCGGCGTCATCATGGCGCTGATGGACGCGCCCTGGGCTCCGATCTACATCGTGATCTGCTTCCTACTTCACCCGTTGATCGGCCTTGTGGCCCTCGTCGGCGCGGTGGCGATAGTGACGATCGCACTCGTAAATGAGCGAGCGACGAAGGGCTTGCTCTTGCGAGCCTCGCTCACGAACACTCGCGCGATCGACAGGCTGGGCTCCTCGCTGCGCAATGCAGAGGCAATTCGGGGGCTCGGGATGGGGCCCGCTATCCGGTCATGGTGCACCGGAATCCGCGAGGAAGCGCTAGGTTACTCCGTCAGCGCGGGCGAGCGCGGCGGCACACTTCTTGCGTTGTCCAAGTTTCTGCGCATGGCCATTCAAACGGCCATGATGGGCATCGGTGCGTACCTGGCTATTAACCAGGAAATCTCCGGGGGCGTCCTGTTTGCGGCGTCGCTTATCATGGGTCGGGCGCTTGCCCCTATTGAGATCATGGTGGCGCAATGGAAAAGTATCGTGTCCGCGCGTAGCGCCCATGCGCGCCTGGAACGCATATTCGAGGAGAACCCGCCCATTGTCGGACGCGTGCGTCTGCCTGACGTCAGGGGTACGGTTTCCGTCGAGAACCTTTTCGTCCTCGCCCCCGGTACGAACACGCCGGTCGTCATGGGCGCGACGTTCACGCTGAAGGCGGGAGAGGTCGTCGCCCTCGTTGGTTTATCGGGCTCGGGCAAATCCTCGCTCGCGCGTGCGCTTGTGGGTGCGTCGCCGCCGGCGCAAGGATGCGTGCGACTCGATGGCAACGATTTGCGCCATTACGATCCGGACCAACTCGGCACCGCGCTCGGCTACCTGCCCCAGGATATTGAGCTGTTCTCCGGTTCCGTGCGCGACAACATTGCGCGCTTCCGAACTGACGCGGCCGATGCGCAGGTGACCGAGGCGGCAACACTCGCCTCTGCGCACGAGATGATCCAGCGCCTCCCCAACGGGTATATGACCGACATCGGGGAGGATGGAGTCGGACTGTCGGGTGGGCAGCGGCAGCGGGTCGGTCTCGCGCGCGCCCTGTTTGGCGAGCCGAGCTTCGTCGTGCTCGATGAGCCTGATGCCAATTTGGACAGCGATGGGAATCGCGCACTGATCCGGGCAATCGAAGGGTTGCGGAGAGACGGAAAGACCGTTGTGATCGTGACCCACAGGCCGAACCTCCTGTCGGCGGTGGATCGAATGATCATCATGCAGGAAGGACGAATAGCGCAGATGGGCAGTCGTGACCAGTTGCTGCCGTCGCTCGTCGGCCCGAACGTAGCGCCGGCACCGCGGCGGCCCGTCTGGGATGGAGGGCGCGCCGGACCGCCGGCGTCAGATCCAGCGCTCCTCCGCCGGACACGCGTCGATGCATAACGAGTCGAAACCAATGATGATGCCTGACACCTCGAAAAGGACAGCAATCATAGCACGGGTTCGCGGGCTCCCGACGCGGATGGCCCGCTCGACCCCTGCCCCCGCTTGTACAACCGCGGTGGGGCCGACACTTTCCGCGCTCTTGCGTGCAGGACGGGTGACTCGAGCTAGCTTCCCGCAGATTTTCGCGCCGTTAGATTTTGCCGGCTCAGACCACAAGCCGGCGCACGCAAACCTCTCCGGCGACTGGCGCAAGCCCGCGCGGATGGGCTTTGGCATCGTCGTGCTGACCTTCGGCATCCTCGGCGGGTGGGCCTCTCTGGCCAGCCTCGACAGCGCAGTGGTCGCTTCGGGTACAGTTGTGGTCGAAACCGACCGCAAGGCGGTTCAGCACCTTGCGGGCGGTATCGTGCGTGACATTCTCGTCTCGCCCAACGCACATGTGACCGAGGGTCAGGTGCTCGTGCGCCTTGATCTCACCGAGGCGCAGGCGCAGGGCGAAATCGCGAGGTCCGCTGTCTTCTCGCTGCTTGCCGAGAAGGCACGGCTGCAGGCGGAACTGGACGGAGCCGAAATGGTCACTTTCCCGCGCGAACTCACGCTAGGGAGCGCCCCCCTCGCCCAGCGCGCGATGGAAGACCAGTTGCGACTGTTCAACAAGCGCCGCTTGGCCCGTACGAACGAGGTTCCCATTTTGCAGGAGCGCATCGCCCAGTCCGAACGGAAGATCGAGGCCATGCAATCCCAAAGCGAGGCTGTGCGTTTGCAGATCGAGAGTGTCACAGAAGAGCACGATATGCTGGCGCCCTTAGCCCATAAGGGCATCATTCTGGGCACGCGGCTGACCGCGCTCAAACGGCAGCAGGCCGATCTCCAAGGTCAGCTTGGTGCCTTCCTTGCCGGAATAGCGGGCGAGCGCCACACTATCGGCGAGGCGCGACTCCAGATCGAGCAAGTCGGGCGCGAGGCCATCGAAGAGGTCTCGGCACAGTTTGCCGAGACCAGTGCCAAGCTCACCGACGCCGGCGAAAAGCTGCATGTTGCAGATGACGTGCTCAACCGCACCGAAATACGCGCACCGCGGTCCGGGCGCGTTGTCGGCTTTAAGGTACACACGATAGGAGCCGTGGTTCGCCCCGGCGAAACCTTGATGGAGATCGTCCCTGATGACGACACTCTGATCGTCTCGGCGAAGATGTCGCCGGTCGACATCAACAATGTTGCCGAGGGCCTTCCTGCCGAGATCCGACTGCCTTCGTTCAAGGCTCGCTCGACGCCGGTCGCGATCGGTGAGGTGCAGACCGTTGCCGCAGACGCGCTCCATGACGAAGTGACGCGTGAGCCCTACTACGAGTTGAAAGTTTCCGTGCAGGTTTCTCAGTTCCCCGAACAGGTCCGCGAGAAACTTAGGCCCGGCATGCCGGCGGAGGTGATCGTTGCGACCGGCGAGACGACCGTGCTGTCCTACTTGACGCAACCTCTGACGGACGCGTTCCGTCTCGGCATGCGCGAAAACTGAGCCTTTGCCGGGCTGCTGGCATCCTGCGGTCGACCCCTTCCTTAGACGGGATCAGGGTAGACCGCAGAGACGCGGCAATATGGCAGGATCGATGACCGCTGGCGCAAAGATCGGGCCAAGCGCTTCCGTTTCCACGGCCGCCTCCAACCCACTTAGGCATTCCGGACTACGCGTCATCTATGGTCGGCCAGAACGACCAAAGTAACCAAACCATTCTAAGGCTTGCGGCCAGGACCAGAGTGGAAACGTTTCTTGCTGCCCCATCCATGTCCGGGACGTGCGCCATGCGATGCGGCAATAGCTTGCGAGTTCAAGCTCGTGCCAAGCAACAGAGCAATGGATGGAGGTGTTACAACAGCAAAACGCCCGGCATTCTTTAGAAATTCACGACGTGCCTGTTCTTCCGGGACAAGTTTATCTGTCTTTCCTTTGGAATATTTCCCGCTCTTCATCAACGTACTCCAGGCTGAGAATAACAACTCTAACCACATAATCTAACATTATGAGACTTGTGAAGACACCGCGCCATCGGGATACAATTCAGGAAATTAAGTATTACTACACTTTTGACCCGAGATCGCCGTCAAGGAGGATGCTAGTGGCGCGGCGTCCAAAGTCGAGCGGACTCCGTCGGCCCAAGCCATCGCCATGTAGGAGTCGCCACATACCCCACAGCGAATTGCCGACCAGGCGCAATGGAACGCCGAGGGCGGGATGGTACAAGGGGAAGACACGCCGCCAGTGTTGAAAGCGAACCAATGGGCGCCGCACATATTGCGCCGGTACTCTGACGCCAAAGAAGTGCCTCAACGCCAGGAGTTGAGTATCGAACGCGTTCCGCGCGTTCTGGTCGGGCAAGGATGTTCGGAGCACCGCCCAATCCAGCTTATGCTGTTCCGCCAGCTGTGCCAGATCATAAAGGTGGCGAAAGTCGGTCCTTCCGCGCCAGTAGTCCGCCTCCTTGATGAGATCATGCATGATCCAGTGGAGGGCACGCGACTGTGGGGCGGGGATTTTCGCCCTAAGACCGTGACGGCGGGCAAGCCTCGGGGGCTCGCGGTCAATCTCCCGGTACGGCCGGAGCTCTAGGAGACCGACGTCTTGCGGGCGCGCCATGCCACCATCGACAGTCACTTCGGCATAGCCAAGCTTGGCAAGGCAAGCCCGGGCAGCCCCTTCTTTGGCCGTTTCCACAGCCAAGTCGAGATCGCTCATGATCCTGTCGGGAACCCTGCCGCTCGACGAAAGGAACAAGGGAACGGCCCCTTTGAGCAGGACCGGAACGACGCCCCCCTGATTAAGGGCAGCAACGGCTTCATTCAGCTGGCTGCGCAAGCGCAAATTGCGTTCCCGGTTGCAGCGGTAAATGAACTGAAGATACTGGCCCACGTCTTCGGGGAGCCGGTCAAGCTGGCCCGTGTGCGCAAGAGTGGCGAACAAGACGGGCGTAAGCAGAGTGTGGTTGGCGAGGGCAATTACCGCCTGCCAGTCGGCCGTTACCACCAGGCGGCCGCTAAGTCCCGCGATCAGGGCCTCGAGCGCATCCCTGGTGGGCTTCATCGGCACGCCGCCTTCAGCAGTTCCAACGCGTCATCCAATTTGGCATAGGTCAGGCAAAAGCCCTGTGCTGATCGGATGATTTGGCAAAGCACGTCGAACGCGGTGCTGCTTAGCTCTTTATTCCGCGCAAAGGCGCCGTTCAGCAAGCCACCCAGGATGTCGGTCGGGTCAATCACCCGCAGTGAAGGTTTGGCATCCTGCGTCCGACAGAGCAAGACCACCCAGCCCACGGGCCGGGGAACTGGAGGGACATGATCCTTAGGCACAAGAAAGCGCACGCGCCTGCGATCGGGGCGCCGGTAAACCGGAGACCTGCCGAGTTCGGGGAAATATTGTCCGAGAATGGACCATGATCCCGATTTGACTGCAGGCGCAAAAGCAACGCCGATACCCTGTCCGGCCGAGTCGAGAAGTGTCACATCGTCTGCCGCGAAGCCATACCCCGCGTGGACCAGCGCCAAGGTCAGCGTCGTCTTGCCCGAGCCGGGGTTACCACAAAGGAGGAGCGTGCGGCCGTTCTTGAAAAGCGCCGCCGCATGGAGGGCGAGTTCATATTCACTGTGCCCAAGCACTTCGGCCAGCAGTTGCCCTTTGACCATAATGGGTATCTCGTCTCGACCACAGGAATCAGTCCAGTGGCCATCCCGGAACAGGTGGATCCGCTCCCTACGCTCAACCAGATGGAATAGAACGTCGACGGCCCTGTTTCGAACTTCGAGATGCTGAAATACGGTCGCGGCCGGAAAGGCGACGGCCGCCGGATACAGTATGCGCACACACACGCCTGGAACAGCAACGACCTGGCAGATACATTGATGAGCTGCGGTTGGGCACGGCGGTGGAGCAGGCTGGATTAGGCCGAGCCGTTCCCAGTATTGAAGGGCAGCCTCGACATAGCCATAGGCCTCTTGCCTATCAACGCCACGGGCTGCCATCTCGCCCAAGATAGCCTCGACCGGCACGCCTTCTTCAAGCGAGCGCCAGATATCAGCCGCAGTGTCATTGAGCGCAAAAACTACCCCCTGCGTTGAACTGAGCAGGATATTTTGCCCTTTGATGCATGCAAGCCGCCCTTGGGGAACTAACCTCGCCGTAGCATACTCGACAAGGGGAGGCCCCGCAGTTCGGTCAGTGGTTCGGGTTTGTTGCGGACTCACAGAAGCCGTCATCCTCGTTTGTCTGGGCGTGGAGATCGTTCGATTCGAGTGGAACTCACGACCAGAGAGACACGATCTTCGTCAATCGCTCGAGTCATAGCATTCCTCTCCGCTCCCATAGCGGTAACTTGCCAACGCCGTTGCCGTGCGGGCACTTTTGCTTGAAGTCGCAGGTTGCATTGAGCGGTCGCTGTGTTTCGCACTGATCATCGCTTGCATTCAGATGTTCTGTAACAGCGCCTTTGGTAGTAGAGCCGCACATCTCATGGTGTCGAGCCTTGCAAATCAATCACTTGCAACACAAAATCGCCTCCAGCGGCCTCGAATCGGCAAAGTTGGGCTAGAAGGCGTTTCGCCCCGTCCAGATGCGGGGGATGGTCAGAAGCAGGATCTTTACGTCGAGCCAGACCGACCAGTTGTTGACGTACCACATATCGTGTTCGACACGCTTGATCATCATGTAGACATGCGGCGTCGCGCCGCGGCAGCCATTTATTTGTGCCCAGCCGGTGATCCCCGGCTTCACCTTGTGCCGAGCCGGATAGAGAGAGATGATCTGGCTGTATTCGCTGTCATGCGCCAGCGCGTGCGGCCGTGGGCCTATCAACGACATGTCGCCCTTCAGCACGTTCCACAGCTGCGGAATCTCGTCGATACTGAACCTTCTCAATATGCGCCCAACGCGGGTGACGCGGGGATCGCCCCTGCAGGCTTGAGGGACAACAGGCCCGTCCTCCAGGATCGTCATCGTTCGGAACTTATAGATCTTGAACGTGCGGCCATTGAATCCGGCCCGACGCTGACAGAAGAGCACCGACCCCCTGGATTCGAGCGCAATCAGCGCCGCTGCAACGGCCAGAGGGGGCAGAAGAAATGGAAGGGCGGCAGTGGTCAGCACAAGGTCGAAGAGCCGCTTCGTAAGCAGCTGAGGCGCCGTTAGGGGCGCGCGTTGCAGTTCTATCGCCCTCGTCCCCCCCAGGTTGACGACAGGTCGCTTCAAGAGCGCGCTAACGACGTGGTCCGGAAGGAGCCTTACGGGTACCGGAACCACGCAAAGGTGAGCCGTGATTTTCTCAATCAGGGATATGTCAGCCCAACTGACAGCAAGGACTATCTCGTCGACAGAACGCCGACGCACATGTTCAATGAGCTTATCCATACACTCAAGGAGCGAGCCCTCGCTGGATGCCGCCGGCAATGTAATCGTTTGGCAGACGTCGCATCCGGAAGCCTCGATTGCCTGGACTACGTCACTTGGCACGCGCACGTCCGATTGCGTTACGATCACTATTTGCGGTTTGGCAAGCATGTCCGACCTGGTCAAGGAGGCAAACAGTCGTCCGGCGCCCAAGCGCACGAAGATGATGCCGCCAACTCCCGTCACGAAGAACAGCATGACGGCTTGGCGCGAAAACATGTCTCCCACCTTGAGTGCAAGCGCCACAACCGACAGGCAAAGAAAGACCGCCGTCCAGATCAGCACGACCTCCTTGATCTGAGAGGCCAGCGACCGCGGCTCGGAACTCAGAGATAGCCCGCGCGCATATGCGGAAGTCGAAAAAAGGGCGGCTACAACAACACCGAGCCCGAAGTTCCGGGCGTACTCGCCGAAATGTCCGAAACTCACAAGATCATATACCATTCCCGAGACGATGCTGAGTAGCACTACGGACATTGCCTCGAGAAGCGGAAACGACTGCAGAAGAACATTGCCCTTGAGGTTCCACCGCGGTGCGTTTGACGTGACGCCCGCACGGGGGTCTTCATGAAGAAGTGCCATGACGTTCACCTGCGTTCAAAGCCGCATCCATCCACCAATGTCATGACGACCGCCCCCTCCTCGGCTGAAAACCGCCGAACTCGGCTGAAAACCGCCGAAATGCCCAGCGTGACTGCATCCGCCGCCTGCGGTCATTGCCCCTTCACGCGAAGATCGATTGCCGTGGCTGCGGTAGCACTCGGTTCTTGGAGTTGAGAGAATGGCAGCGACACTGTGCGAATCCAATTCGGCATAAGCTCTAACCCCAAAGGGCAGAGCCGGCGGACACACGACCTTCTCCTTGCCCGCCTCCGGCGCCTGTTAGCTCTACGGAGTACCTCGAAATGAAATGCTCTCGCGCGCAGCACTGGAGCGGCGGACGCTCCGACGGAAGCAACCGGCTCGGAACTGCCGCTCTTTCTCTTTGTTTGAGCACCGTTGAGCACCGAACCCGAAACCGGTTCCCACTTTCGGGCCTGATCGTCTAGGCGAGCGCCATCGCATCGGCAGCGATCTGTCGCAGCAGGGACTTGCGAATGTGGAGTCGCGGGAACGGCTCCATTCCGATCGTGACAAGGATGTGCTCCCAACGGTAAACCCAATCGTGCATCTCTAGGCAACGGACCGCGTTTGTTCGGCGCAACAATTCTGTGCGGCGGGGGTTTGCGTCGAGTTCGCCAATTACGTCTGCGATACTGCTCGAGTCTGGTGATACCTCGATCACCGCGTCTTGCCAGTCAAAGTGCTCGCCGAATTCGGCGCATTGCGGCGCGGTCCCAAGCATGACGGCGCCGCCCGCGGCCCCTTCGAAGAGACGGGCAGGCAGCACCTGCTCGCCGGCAACCGTGACGGACTTGGAGTTTGCAAGTGCCGCTGGACTGAAAGCCATGAAATAGCGCGTGCGCCTGATGATATTGGCGAGCAGCAACCGATGCTCATGCCAGTCCCTGACCCGGGAATCTGCGCTTGCGAGCGTGTCGTAGAGATAGAAGAAGTCCCGGTCTTGGGCCAGGTTCAGAAGCTGCCGGTGTATTTTCGCGGCTCGGTTGCCGAACGAGTATACGTCGACCACGCGTTTGACCGGCGACAGATACGGCGTTGAAATAAGGCCGTCGACAGCCGTGGCAAGAAAGGAACAGGGCGTGCGGGTGTATTGAGGCAGGCGCGGTAGGCACGCGCTGTGCAAGAGGAACACGTGGTCGAACTGGTCCATGAGCTTCAGATATTGGCGGTCCTGTTCGAGCGTGCTCGACCAGAGTTCGAACAGATACGCGACAGCAACCTTGCAGCGGCCGCGCCAGTCGTGGATCCGAGACAATTCTACAAGACTTTGCGGGCTCCAGGCGACGAAGAAGAAAAGGTCATAGTCTTGCGTGAGCTGAACATGCTCCATGGTTGGTGCGTTCTTCAACCCTAGCCCTTTCCGAACCGCATTCGTCAGTCGGTTGAAGTCACGCTGGACGTTGTGAGGGTCGTGTTTTGGCAAGACGGCGAGAAAGCGTCTCGTCAGGTAGTTGTCGAGGCCGGGGGCTATCAGGTCGGCGTCCTCGCATTCCGCAACAATGCGGCAAAACTCATACGCCAACGCAAAGTGTGCTCGGTCCTTCGCATTGAATTCAGAGGCAACAAGTGTACGTCTTTTCAAAGGAGATTCTCCCGGCAGTTGTCGTTCAGTTTTTCGGCTACCCCGCTGCAGCCCGTCACGGCCGGCTTGTCGCGCTCCAGTGCCGGGAGGGGTTGCCGGCCAAGGATCATGTCTGCCGCCTTTTCCGCGATCATAAAGACTGCGGCCGAGGTGTTGGCCGAGGGAACCGCGGGCATGATAGAAGCATCAACAACCCGGAGCCCCTGCAGGCCGTGGACCCGCAACTGGTCGTCCACGACAGATGCAGCACTGTCAAATAGGCCCATCCGGCACGATCCGCACAAATGATAGGTGGTCAGCCCGATTTCGCGGGCGAACTGAAGACAGTCGGCGTCGTCGGTTATTTTCGGGCCGGGAAGCTCTTCCGTGCAGTTGTAGCGCCTTAGCTCGGGGGCGCGAAACAGCTGCTGCACGGTCTTCATGCCGTCGATAACGACCTGCCGGTCCTGATCATCGGCGAGATAGTTGGGCTGGATGAGCGGAGCTCGAAACGGATCGGCCGAGACGGCCCGCACGTGTCCGATGCTCTTCGGCCGCAACTGATGGTAGCCAAGCTTGATGACAGGAAACCGCCGCGCGCCGTGGCCGGTATAATTGCCCAGGGCAAGTTCAAGCTGGATATCGGGGGTGGAGTGAATATCCCGCGAGTTGACGTACCCGTAGACGAGCGATGGGCCGACGGCGAGAAAGTTCGGGCGGCCCAGCATCCATTTGGCCGCCTCGCGCAGGAGGGCGACGCCGTGTCCGCTGACCGTTTCAATGCCCTCTACCCGGGCGATCAGGTGGACCGTATAGTGGTCCTGGACATTTGCACCGACACCGGACAATTCGTGCACGAGCGGAATCCCGAGCTCGGAGAGCATACCCGCAGCACCGACGCCAGACTGCTGCAGCAGCTTTGGTGAGTTCGCGGCTCCGGCGCAGAGGATCACCTCGCTACGGGCCCTGACCTCGCTCACGGGATCACCCGGCCCTCGTGCATACCGAACGCCGACGGCCCGCTTTCCCTCGAAGAGGACGGCGGTGGCCTGCGCTTTTGTGCGGACCTCCAGGTTCTTCTTTCTGGCGATCGGCCGTAGGAAAGCCCGCGCTGCGCTCACGCGCCATCCTTTGTCGATATAGCGCTGATAGTAGCCCACGCCGGCCTGGCTTGCTGCATTGTAGTCGGGATTGCGCGGGATACCGGCATTGAGCGCGGCCTCAATGAATGCATCACAAAGCGGATGTCGCCAATCGCAATCTGTAACCGGAAGCAGCCCGTCTGTCCCGCGGTAGAAGGGATCGCATGCCCCAAGCCTGCGTTCGCTTCTCTTGAAGTAGGGCAGCACGTCGGCGTAGCGCCAGCCTCGATTGCCCTGGTCGGCCCACTCGTCGAAGTCCGCAGCGGCGCCACGGTTGTAGATCATCCCGTTAATTGCGGTCGAACCACCCAATGTCTTGCCCTGCGGCATCGGAATAGAGCGATTGGCCGTCCCCGGGTTCGGCTCCGTTTCGAACTGCCAGGCATATTTCGGATTCGAACATGTCTTGTAGAGTCCCGCCGGAATGTGCAGAAGGATGCTGCTGTCAGGCGGCCCCGCCTCGAGCAAGCAGACCGTGTTGGTGCCGTCAGCCGCCAGACGATTGGCCAAGACGCAGCCTGCCGCCCCAGCTCCGACGATCACATAGTCGAAGACATCCGGCCCAACCGACATCGCTACCCGCTCCGCTTGTTACCACCGTCAAAGAATGGCAGGGATTCCGGCAGATGGCTCTTTGTCCATCGGTATTAAGCCTTATGAAGGGCTTTCGCGGCCTGCCGCCGATCTGCATTCTTGGGGAACCTGAACCGGCTGGCGCACAGGGGAAATGGGATGCCTGACGACACCTGGCCGAAGAAGCCGCCTTGCCGAGAGGAATGGATTCGGCCTGTCCCATCTGCATCTCGACGGCCACCTCCATGTCTCCGCACAAGCCGAGCCGACGTCTGGCACCCGAACGGGTCGGGCGGATAACTTCCATGTCGCGCGGCCGGCAGTCTCTTGAAGCCTCGCGCCTTGATCGGCGCTGGTTCCTTGCCAGGCTGCTGGCGCTGCCCGTCTCGGGCGTCGTCGGCGGAGCGCTGTATCTGGGCAGGGGCGCGGCCGCCTTTCTGCGTCCAAGCGGACCGGTGCTCTCGCGCGCAGATGGGCAGATCATTGAAAATCTTGACATTTATGCCCCGAGAGGCAACGGGATCACGATACTCCATCAGGGCGTCATTGTCCGCAGCTGCCGCATTCGTCATGCCATGGGCAGCGGGATATATGCCCAGGGAGCCGCCGGAATACGCTTGCAGGACCTCGAGATCGATCATGTCGGGGCTCCCCCCTCGGGGGCCGGACCAAGCCAGAACCGCAACAACATAGAGCTGGAAAACTGCCCCAATGCGATCATCATCCTTGTCAAGGCGTCCCGCGGCTCCTCCAATATCTATGTCGTCGACTGTCCCGGCACCCAGATGAAGTTCCTCGAACTCCACGACGCGCGCGGACCGTTCCCGCGTGGACAGAATGTGCAGTTCAACCGCTCTCCGGATACGAGCCTGGAAGAATTCTCGGCCGAGAACGGTCCCACCTCCTGGACCGAGGACAATATTTCCGCCTTTCACTCGGATCGCTGTACAATTCGGCGTGGACTCGTCTTCTACAACAACAGCCCCACGGGCGTTGGCATCATGCTGGAGGGAAGCTTAAATTGCCGGGTCGATGACGTCGATGCCGTTCAACAGGGTAACGGCGCCTTCTCGGCCGTTCCGCAGGGCAAGGTCGAGAGTGGCGGTTGCTCGTTCGACCGCTGCCGGAGCCGGGACACTTACAACGAGCCGCGGGACGGCAGAGATGCCCCGACCTCCAACGGCCTGTCGTTCCATACCCGGATATCAGAAGGCGCTGAGAAGCACAGCGTCAAGGATTGCTGTGTCTATGCACTGGCCAACGCCGACAACATCATTTGGGAGGCGACGGCAGTGCAGGCTGGGTGGTCCATCGCGCGCAAGGCATTTGATCCCAGGCCTCCATTGCGGCTTGCCTTCAACTGGTAGCGGACCGACTGGTGCACTGACGCGTCACCTTCCCCCTGCCTTACCGGCGACGACGCCAAAAGAGAAGCAGGTCTGACAGCATTGACCGCAATGGCGACATCCCAAGCGTCCAGAGAGGCGCCGATGCAAGAATCATGCGTCCCGTCGTCGTGCTGCTGTCGATCGGAGTATCGATGATGCGAAGACCGACTCCTTTGTCACCAAGCCTTTCGATGAGTGCCAGCACTTGCCGCGTTGTGCGCGCAACACGGTAGGGCTTCGTGACAGCGATCACATCGCCTTTCCTGGCACACGCAATCGCCCTCTCCAACTCCGACGCCAAACTAAACATACCGGTCTTCTCGTAAAAGAAATTCTCGGCTCCGCACCGGGCAAGATGAAGCTTCTGCTCCTCCAGACTGGCGGCGGATTCGAATGTATTGATCCGACAGTACCCGATGATCATGACTTTAGCTTTTCCCGCCGGCCCGAAGGGGAGCCATAAGCTCCAGATATTGCCTTGCGACTCTATGGGCATCGAACTGTCCTGCCCGCTGGCGGGCGCCCGCCGACAGCCGCGACCAGAGGTGATCATCGTCCAACACCCCCCTCATTGCTCCGGCCATCGCCTCTGGTTGCCCAACGACCACTGCCCCATTCACGCCATCCGCGAGGAGATCCCGGCTGAGCCTTGAAGATCCGACGATGGGCGTGCCGCTGGCGATCGCCTCCATCACCGTTGCCGAGGCGACAGGGACCGTATAGCGCGTGGGGAAAGCGGCGACGCGAACGCGACTGTGTAGTTCGCGAACGCGTGCTCCCTCTGCCATGCCGAGAAGGATCACGTGCCCCCTTATCTCTTCAGGAAGAGCGTCGACCGCCTCCGTCACCGGTGGTGTGATGTCACCCGTCAGGTAGAGCCGTACGGAAGGGTCGTTGAGGGCGCCGAATGCACGGATCGTCGCCTCCGGCACCTTGTAGGGCGAGGTGCCGGCATGGAGGATTGCCCGCTCGCGATCTGCCAGTCCACGGGACGCATATGACTGGCGATCGATGCATTCGGGAATTTTCAGGATTCGGTCTCTTGGCAGCCCAAGATCTTGCACGAGTTCTTCCTGAAGCTCGGACGTAGTGGCGACGACGTGGTGGCAGCGCCGCGTGCTTATCCGTCGAACGGCTCCCCAGACCGCCGCAAGCGCCCCGTTCCGCCTCTGAAGATCGTGGACGATCTGGACGATCGTGCCATGCAGAGGAAGCGGCACCGTCTCGCTATGGATGACAAGGTCGGGCCGGAACCGATTGATGATGCCGATCGCCCGCAGCCACGCCGCGACCGAGGCCGGCCCGGTCAAAGGCGTCCGGCTCAATCCGATTATCGGTAGCTCGAGGCGAGGTGCAAGAAGTCGCTCGAAGTTAGCGCGGCTTTTGAAGGTGCCGACCACGATCAGCACCTGGTGCCCCAATTCGAGCAACGCCTGGGCAAGCGCCACAATGAAGATGCTCACACCGTCAGGCGAATCCAAGGGTTCGCGCCGGGTCAAGACAATGCGCATTTGATCACACCGTTAAAATAGGGGCCTGCGAGCGGCCGCAGCCTCCCGTCGCACCGTGTTTCAGCAATGGAAGCAAAAAAGGACCTCTCCGAGGTATGTGAGGCGGTAGGATCGATCCTCGGGGCATATCGATCAACGACAAATAGCGAGTACCCCGGCCCGCCGGCACGGCCGCACTGCGCTCGTTCACGTGTGAAGCTTGGTCTGCCCGTGGTCCGTTCCTCCCGGCGCGGGTCTAAGCTGACGAGACTACCACGAAGGCCCGGATCGGGCGCTTGACCACGGACTCATAGATCGCCATCAGCCGATTGAAGTTTGCGCCGTTACGAATAAGAGGCCGAGGGCGGTCGGCTCCCGCCGTACCGATGACGTGATCGCAGTCATGGCCGGTCCCCCGAGCCGAGTGGGCCTGAGCCAGCAAACCATATCGGAACGATCCTCATCAGCCGCAAAAGGCGAACCGTGTAAAAGCGAAGCGGTTGCTCGCGAAGATGCTCGGGCGGAGCGGTCACGATCAGACCGTCGTCAATAAGGACATGGCTGCCAGTCGAGGCATGTATCGCCGTATTGAGGACGACATGCTCGCAGCTCTCGCGATCCCGGGCATCGATGTAGGAGTGGGCATAGTAGGGTTCCGCCCGGTAGAGGCAGAGGCCGTTGAAAGCCGAGACGCAGTGCCGCAGAGAACTCGCCGACACGCGTTTCTGTGCATCGTGGACGCATCGTGCCAGGGTGGAGCGATAGGTGAGCGGATTTCGTTTCGCGCGAATGATAGTATGCTGAAGATTCTCCATGAATAGGCCCTCGCACCGCAGCGCCAGCAGATCGTAGTAGCGCGGCTTCGAGTTCGCGGCCACGGCGAAGAGGCTCGCGTCGGCGGCGAGCCGATCGAGCGATGAGACGAACGCGGCGACCGTAGGGGGGGCTGCGAACACGGAGTCCAGGTCGACGACGCAGACATGGTGCGTGGCGGGATGGTTTTTGCTCGCGTGCAGGCGAAGGAATTCGCGACCGGCCGCCATGCGCGGCAGCCGCTCGGGGATCGTCGCCATAAAATCCGTCGCAAGGATCTCGACCGAAGCATCGGCCCGGAAGTGCTCGAGGAGCAGCGCGCGCGTGTCATCCGTTGACCCGTTTTCGCCGATGGCTGCCCGGACCCGCAGGCCCGCACCCCGCAGTTCGGCGATGAAGCGGAAGAAGTTCGGAAGCGTCCTCGCACAATTGCGCGCGAGTCCCAGGAACAGGATATCGCAGGGGAGAGGGACGGTGACGCTCATCACGCAAGCACCTTCCGGCCGAGCCGATAGGCCGAGCGCGCGCACATATAGTCCGGCTCGGGCGCATTCCCCAACAGAAGGCCGTCGAGAGCATCCTTCGAAAGAAGTGCGGCGTGAACCAGCAAGACGCGCATCGGTGGTCGCTCCTTTGAAACTCAGTTCGGCACTGCTGACCCCCGTGGCGACGGCGCGACGGCTCCGGCAAAGTCGGCCTTTGGCAAAACGACCTCCACAACGTCGCCGGGCGCAAGCCCGAGATCTTCGCTTCCGGGGAGCGTCTCGGCGCCCTGCTCTCGCTTTCTATGGACTGTCATCTCGGGCCGACCCGCGGCTGTCAGCAGGGTGGATTGCGCTTGACCTGTAAGCGCCAGCTTCTGCGCGGTACCCTCAAGACGCGCCGAGATCTGGGCCAGATTCATATAGGCCCCCTGTAGCTCTCCCAAGGCCGCGATTTGTCGTTCACTGTCGATCTTGTTCAGCTGTCTGACATATTCGCCGCGCTGGCGCTCAATGTTCGATGCCTGGACGATCGTCTCGAGCAGTTGGGTTGATGACATAAGCACCGCTCGACGGGCCTCAGATAGGCGCGTGGTCGGCGCCAGGCCCTTTTGCAACAGCGTCCTGACGCTCTCGTAATCGTCGGTGTCGGCCTTGCTTCCCTCTTCGTCCTTCTTCTTCTTTTCAGACAGGAGCTCCAGTTGCAGGCTGGTCTGCTCGACAGCACGTCGCAGAAGCTCCTTGTCCTTTTCACTGTCTGACAGACGAGCTTCGATATGCGCTATTGCCGCTTGCTTCAATCGTTCGGCGAGCGCCTCAGGCACGGGCACGTTCTCGACATGTTCGACTTCTTCGCCGAGTTCGGTGCGAAGGCGCCAAATGCGAGCCTGTTCCGTTGCGAATTGCGCCCATAGGGCTTTGTATTCCGAACGGAAATCGGCCGCTTCCATGAGCGGATTGGCGATGCGAACCTGGGCAGCGCTGTAGCCACCCGCAACCGCCACAGCCTGTCGGACAGTCATACCAGGCCGGAAGATGTACTCTCCCGGCCTGGCCACATCACCATAAACATAGATGGGCCGGTATTCGGCAACTGAAATGAAGACCTGATCGGCCTGGATCAGGTGCGTTATCTCACGGCCGTCCGCGGTCCCCTGCCGATACTGCTTGCTGGCGAGACTGCCAGCGATTATTTCCTGCGCTTGTTGAATGGAAAGGCCGCTGACTTGAACCGCTCCAACCAGCGCCAAGTTCACCTCGCCGTCCACTCCGATCTGCAATCGCTGCCTGAAATCCGGAATACCAGGGACCGATACTTCCAGCGCATCTCCGGGCTGTAGCTTGTAGTCGGCAAGTGCCGCTGTCGGAATCAGAGCGATGGCGCCAGCGAACGAAGCAAGGCGTGTCGAAGCCATGGTCATCGACAGCGCCGACAACAAGGATCTCAACAGCTTCATGGGTCCCCCAACGGTTTGCCCCGTATCTCTACGGGCGACTGAGCACGGGTTTCTCCGGCGCGGGCGAACCTGCGCAGTGGATGGCCCTATGCTACCAGAAGAGGCATGGCCGAGGCCGAGGCAAAATGGCTGGCTCGCTGGCTCTTTCGAGGCACCCCTCATGGAAACGGACGAGGAAGCCTAATCGCAGGCGTGTGCGCACTGGCCGGACGGCTCTCATGCCCCTACCGTGCCAAAACCGGTACGACGCGCACCTCTTCTACCGAGAGCGGTGGATCGCCTGTCTCGGACGGACCGCATCCGTGTTCGGTCAGGCACGCCAAGAACCTTGCTGCATTTCGATCCCATTTGGCGGAACGGGTTCCGCATCCTCGGCCCAAGCGCTGGCGCGAAGTGCAGTGAGGTAGCCGTATGAGAATGCAATTCCCACTATCTGTAGAGGAGTCTCCAAGACTGCATTGACGAACATCGCGAGGAAAATCATGACGAAGACCGCCGAAGCATGGTTTCGAACGCCGCGCGGCAGTCTGCGTGGTGGGAACGCCGCCGCAATTGCAGATACAATCAAAATGAATCCAATGACTCCCGTCCGCAGCATGGATTGAAGGAACGAGTTGTGGATTCCCGTTGAGAGTATCTCAAGCATCCTGGCATGCGTGATGTTCCTGGTGTCAGGAAGAAAGGTGAAATCCGCGAAACCCGGGATCTCATATCGCCACTGAACCGACTCTTTTCCAAATCCGATGCCAATGCCGTATGTATCCGCCACGGATGCGAGTGCGTCCGAAATGAACGCAAGTCGGATCCCGGCGTTCGGGTCCAAGGCAAAGGTTTGAGGTATGAAATTCAGCCCGACGCCATAGGCAGCAGTTAATGCCGTCGCCAGAGCTATAGCTACCAATCGGCCTGGCACGCCAATTAGAATGACCACTATGGTGACCGCGAGCACCTTGAACTGACCCAAGGGGCTCACAAGGGCAAATCCCAATAAGAGCAAAATGCCGCCGTAGCGGCGCCAGTCATTCGTCAGAAAAATACTGCCTGCAATGAAGAACACGGCAATTGCAATGTTATTGAGGAGCGAGCCGTAGAGAATCAGCATCGTGGCTCCCGGAGGTGCGCCCTGGTATTGCACACCCTGCTGAAACATCACCGCCGGCGCGACAACGAGAGACAGGAACAGGAAAACGGGTGCCCCAAAAAAGGCATTGCCGCTCATCAGCCTGCGGCGGAAATAAGCCTTGGATGCCCATGCGACGGCGAAGAATCCCACAATCGGGACGATTTGCCTTATGACTGCTTCTTGAAGGAAGTGAACCTGCCAGGAATCCGGCATCAGCCCGTATCTGGACATCAGGGCAATGAAGAGGCAGAAGGCGGTGTAGACCGCCAGCAGACGAGGCGGCACCGTCTGCCGCAGCACGGCATAGGCCAGACAGACACCGACCGGGATCACTATGAAGAAAGGGCCAAGCAGTTTAAGCGATATTGCCAGGGCGCAGGCCAGCCAAATGCCGGAGAGAAAGAGCGTGTAGTCGAGCACGTCAGGGGAATGGCTGCAAACGAGGTCGACCGGCTTTGAACCCTTCCTGCGTGACAATGTCGCTGGCGAGGTCATGGCCTGTATTCCCGGTTAGGACTGAAAGCCGCACGGTTGATCCTGGTCAAAATTACTGCCGAGAGTTTCTCTGCGGGGATGATGCGCAGAATTCCCTCGAGATGGTCCGCGTAAGTGCGGCGTGCCTTCAGCACCAGGAGGACCTCGCTGATGACGCCCATGGCCGCTTCCAGATCAGCAGTGCGGTCGGTGCTGTGAAAATCAACCACTATACAACTGTATTCTTGCTGCAGATGCTGGAGTGCAGCGGAGATGGCGAGCGAGGCATTCAAGTCGGAGATTGACCCCGTGGGCCTGAGAGCCAGAACTTCCAGCCCTTCCTGATCCGCGGGAATGGTGGCAAACGCCCTGGCGAGCTTGCGACCTGGCTCCGCGTTCAGCATTGGCTGGTCCATTGATGGCTTTTGCCAATTGGCATCAACGAGCAGTGTCTTTTGCCCGGTCGCCGCAATGACCCTTGCGAGATGAACCGCCACCGTGGAGCTTCCGGACTTGCCGAGGGGTGAAGCAACGCCGATTACAAATCCACCTTGGCCGCCCTGAACTCCGCGCATCCGGGTGGCAATCTTGCTCACTTGGCGGCCCTGAACTCCGCGCATCCGGGTGGCAATCTTGCTCAGCGAGCTGTGAAGCTCGGGAGCGTCCTTTGAGTAGACGGGCTGCAAAGACTGCTCGCATGGTCCCACAACATTCCACCTGCGGCGGGGAATTCTGGGGATCCCTACAATCCGATCAAGGCCGGTCGACCTGTGCACATCCTCGACCGTTATCAGGCGGTGGTTCAGTGCTTGCCTGATCAATGCATGACCAACGCCGGCAACCCCACCGGCCATAACGGAGAGCGCTACCACCAGGACCGTGGGCGGCCAACTGCGTTGACGAGGCGGTTCGGCCGCCGTGATGACCCTTGCGCTCGGGATCAGTGACGAGGCGCTATCCGATTGGCTCCGCTGCAGAAGGGCATTGTAAAGCGAGCGATAGACCTCGGCCGCGCTCTGCTGTTCGCGGAAAAGGATTCTTGCCGTCTCCGCGGATTCAGGGTCCGACGGTAGTTCCTTCAGTGATTCGGTTGCAAACGCCTTTTCCCGAAGTTCGGCCAGCCGCTTGTGCAGATCAGATGTTTCTTCCGCGCGAGCAGCCCGCCGGCGTTCGCGCTGATTTCCGATGTAACCGTCGGCGATCGCGTTCGCGAGCATGGCCGAGAACTGAGGATCGGTAGAGGTGACCCCGATCTCGACGGCGCTGGAGAAACCCAACTGACTAACGGAAAACGCGCGCCTCACAAGGACCATCGCCTGATGCCGAATATTTGGCTCCACCGTCGGCAGTTCGGTGCCGAAGAGAGACGCCAATTGGCTCCGCACGTAACTGGAGATCCGCGCGCGCAAGCTGTCATCCATCACAAACTCTTCGTTTGCTAGGCCAGTGTCGTCAACAACGCGTCCGACGACCTCGTCCGACTGAATGACCTGGATCTGGCTCTCTACATAGACCCGCTCATCTGCCTCAGCTTCGCCCGGTTGCGAAGCGGGCGGAGATGAAAGGAGGATCGTCGCATAGGCGGTGTAATATCCAGGCGAAAGGACCGCATATGCGCCGCCGACACCCAGGCTCAAAACCATCCAGAGGAGGCAAAGGCGCCAACTGCTTCGAACAAATCTCAAGATGTCTTTCGCGGTCAGCTCGTCGCGATCCTTGGGGGGGATCGGCTGGTGAGGCGACCCGGACGGCTGAACGACAATGTGATCCATGGCGGACATACAGACTCTCCTACGACCGAAAACGATCGGCCTCGTGCTCCAACGGCGCGGATTGGAACGCCGGCGGATACCCTCCTACCCGGCCTGCATCGCAAGCCGCCGCCGTGCGAAGGACGGCCGCTCCGCCAATGAGGAAGAAGCCGGTTGAAACCACCAGCACGACGACTTCCTTCGCCACCATCGCATAAACAATGGCTTGCTCCGCCATGACGAAGGACAAAAAATATGAGGCCACCAGGAATACTAGCAGGCCGGATGCGTTAAGGGCGGCCCATTCATTTTCATATCCGTAACTAAACATGAATATATTTGATGTGAATGTATTTATGTTCATCAGCAATGGTATAATTGCCATTGCGCGCACAATAGGTGTCGCTCCTGAAAATTCATCTCCAAAGAGGAGCAATATTATATATGGAGCAACAAAGAACATTACGATACTCATCGCCGCTCCGCCTGCTACGGTGAATAGTGACCTCCTTATCAGTTGTACCCCGGCAGCAGGGTCTACATGAGCGTAGTATGAAACCCTCGGTATGAAGGTATCCATAAGCAACCTGAAAAATACCCGCGCGGCTAATAGGAATTTTTCGGCGACAGAATACTGTCCGGCTGCGACATAACCTGCGAAATGTCCGACAAGGGCGACAGGGAGGGTGACGAGGGCAACATCCACGGCGGTGAAGAAGAATCCGCTCCAGCCGTTGCGTAGCTGCATTCCAATCGCCGAAAGCGTCACGGACCTGAAGCCGCCGAACCCGATCGGAAGGATGAAAGGTAAGCAAATGACGCCACTGACGACGGGAACTGCGCTTTGGATGGCAACGGCGAGCGCGACCTGGTCAGGTGATGCGACCATGGCGACGAAACAGACGAGCGCCAGAACGCGAGCACCAACCACCGCGACGGCCGCCTGCCAGGCGCGTTCCAGGCCGACGAAGAGCCAGGCCGGAAAAATAATGCCGCCGGCGGCCGAGAGCATCGCGCACAGGAATGTCGGCCTACTGAGCGCCAGGACGTCGCCGGCCAGCACAAAGCCAACCAGGCATACGGCAACGAACAGCACTGCCTTGGTGGCCATGACCTGAGCAGCGAGTGACGCGATCGCCGCCGGCTCGTATCGAAGGGAAGCAACCCTGCGCTGCGCGGTCCAATGAAATCCATAGGCCACGACGACGGCAGCGAGTTGTCCGATGGCGAGCGCATACGCGTACTGCCCGAAACTCATGGGTCCGAGGACACGCCCGGCATAGGGCAAGATGATCAGCGGCTGCAGGACGTCGGTGACATGCAGGACAGCCAGACTGGCGGCCTGTTTGCTCAGAGTCATGGTAGCCTCCAGTCAGGTGCCTGTCGAGGCAATGCAAACCACACCGTCCAGATATGGAGAGCGCCGCCTCCCAGCAGCGCCAAAGAACAGCCGCCCGTGAAGGAGTTGGCGCAGATCAGCAACACGGCGGTCCGAGTGTGTTCACTGGTTCCGCCTCCCTCTAACCGTCACGAAGGCTGCGCCTGGGACGCAGCGACGCCTGCAGCAAAGCCAGGATGAACAGGCTGTTCGTCACGAGATACCTGCTCGCCAGGCGGCGGGGATCTTGGAAGAGCCGGTGCAGCCATTCCAGCCCGCTCTTTTGCATCCATTGCGGCGCCCGCTTGACGTCTCCGGCGTGGAAATCGAAAGCTGCTCCTACCCCCAGCATGACCGCATTGATCCGGCCGCGATGCGCCTGCATCCAGCTTTCCTGCTTGGGACATCCGAGCCCCACCCACACGATCCTCGCACCGGACTGATTGATCATTCTGACCACTGCCTCATCTTCCTCGGCCGACAGAGGGCGGCGCGGAGGTGAGTAAGAGCCCACGATGTTTATGCCGGCAAACTCGGTTCGAATGCACCCTCCGAGACGCTGGAGGGTGCCCGGGCTGCCGCCGTACAGGAACATTGGCGTGCCGAGTTCCGATGCCCTCCGGCAACAAATCCACATGAGGTCCGGTCCGCTGATGCGCGGCTGATCCGCGTGTCCCTGCCGCCTCAGCATCCAGGCCACCGGCGCTCCATCCGGCGCGACAAGGTCGGCGCTATCCATCGCTTCGGCATGGGCGCGATTGCGGCGGGCGGTGACGACACTGTGGACATTGCACAGGAAAACCGTTCGGCTCTCCCGCCGTAGGGCCCAGTCGAAGACGCAGTTGATTGCCTGCGCCAAGCCCAGGGCGTGCACGGGTACCCCAAGCACTTGCTCGCGCAACTGTCCCTGATCGATCGCGAGCTCTGTCATGCCGCCCTCGATTGCTACAATGAGTGAGCCATCACAGCCTGCGAGCACTTCGAGTTCAATTGCTATTCCGACGGGAAGCTGGCGGGCGGCGCGCTCACCGGAGGTACCTAAAAGGAAACTCCCTTGTTCTCTCCGTTGCGGCCGGCACGTCGTCAGCGGCCACATCGGCGTCAAGATCGTCACAGTGTCGCCCGACAACAATGCCGTAGGCAAACCCGCGGTGTGGGGCTTTTCCTCCTGCTCGACGGCGCTGCGCATTTCATGCGCTCTTTCGGCACCACGAAGAGAACAAGGGAGTTTCCTTTTAGGTACCTCCGGTGAGCGCGCCGCCCGCCAGCTTCTCCG
>NZ_FTPD01000005.1:0-21966 GCF_900156895.1 Mesorhizobium prunaredense | reverse complement strand
GCGTGTGAACTCGAAGTGCTCGCAGGCTGTGATGGCTCACTCATTGTAGCAATCGAGGTGACAGAGCTCGCGATCGATCAGGGAGTGGTGGGATGTTGCAAATGTTCGCGGATGATGCCCTCTGGTTGCAGCCTAAGGAATTCACGCAGGATTATCTGGCATCGCTGTGCATCGCATTGTCGCAGATCGATACGGATGCCGTGCAGGAGGCGATACAGATGCTGCGCGCCGTACGCGATGCGGGCGGCACAGTCTTCGTCGCCGGCAACGGCGGCAGCGCAGCGACCGCCTCCCACTGGGTCAATGACCTCGGTAAGGCCACGAAACGCTCGGGAAGGCAGCCAATCCGGGTCATGGGCCTGACAGACAACGTCTCCTGGATGACGGCGCTCGGCAATGACGAAGGCTACGAGCGTATCTTTGCCGGCCAGATGGAGAACTTCGCCAAGCCGGGTGACGTGCTCATAGTGATTTCAGCCAGCGGGAACTCGCTTAATCTTGTGCGGGCAGTCGAACTCGCTCGCGAAAGGAAGGTAGCCACCATCGGCATTGTCGGTTTTGACGGCGGCACGCTTAAAGAGCTCGTCGATCAGCCAGTATGGGTGCGGTCTGAAAAAGGCACCTACGAACTCGTCGAGGACGCCCACGCCGCGATCTGTCATGCCATCACGCGATACCTCGTCGCCGACCGACCGGAGTGCGGTCAATGAATATTGTCCTGCCGACCTCTCCCTGCCTGCAAAAGGCAGATGTCGAGGGCCGCACCTACAGCCGGCCGCGCCAGGCGGTCATCCTGGCCGGCGGGCGTGGCACGCGCATGCGGCCGATCACACTCGACCGCCCGAAACCAATGGTGCCGGTGCTCGGCCGCCCTTTTTTGGAATACCAGATCGAACAGCTGCGGCAGGAGGGGTTCGAAAGGGTTCTTCTTCTACTCGGGTATTTGCCCCATGTGGTGATGGACCACTTCGGCGACGGCAGCAGGTTGGGCCTCAGTATCGAATATGCCGTCACCCGTCCCGACGACCTCACCAGCAGCCGGGTATCCAATGCCCGTCACCTCATAGATCCGTGCTTCCTGCTGCTGTATTGTGACAATTACTGGCCGATGCGCATGGAGCGGCTGTGGCAACGCTTCTGTGCGGCCGGCAAGCCTGGAATGATCACGGTCTACAGCAACAAGGACGGCTATTCACGCGGCAGCGTGATCCTTGATGCGGACGACAATGTGACCGTCTTCGACCGGCTCCGCACCACGCCCGGGCTGCAGGGAGTCGAGATCAGCTATGCCATACTGACCGATCTCGCCCTCGAACTCCTGCCCGACGAAGACACCCTCTTCGAGGAGGCCATCTACACGCCGCTCGCGACGCAGCATCGCCTCGCCGGCTTCGTGAGCGAGCACCGCTATTACAGCGTGGGCTCGATCGAGCGTCTACCCGCGACGGAGCGCTTTATGAGGCGCGAAAAAACCATGCTCGTAGATAGGGACGGCGTACTCAACTGCAGACCGCCACGAGCTCAATATGTGTGTTCGTGGGACCAGTGGGAGTGGGTTCCGGGTGCAAAGCAGGCGTTGGCCCTTCTGAACGAGGCCGGCTACCGCATAGTCATCATCTCGAACCAGGCAGGGATAGCGCGCGGAGCGATGACCGCCGCTGATCTCGAGGCGCTTCACCAGCGCATGTGCGCCGAGTCCGAAGCCGTCGGCGGCAAAATCGCGGAGATCTACCACTGCCCACACGGCTGGGACGACGGCTGCGACTGCCGCAAGCCCAAACCCGGCATGCTGTATCAGGCACAGCGCGACTTTGATCTCGACCTCACACGCACACTCTTTGTCGGCGATGACGATCGTGACCGTCAAGCGGCCGAAGCCGCGGACTGCCTATATGCGCAAGTAAGCGAGCAATGCTCGCTTCTGGACCTCACCCGTCAACTCCTTTCGAAAGCGGAGCAGGGCAGACATGAATGAACCAACACGCGTTCTCGTCACCGGACACAATGGATATCTCGGTTCTGTCATAGTGCCCGTGTTGCAGGCAGCGGGCTATGAGGTGGTCGGGCTGGACATGGGATATTTTCGTGCGTGCACCCTGGGAGCCGACAATACCAGTGTGCCCGAGATCACAAAGGATCTGCGCGCCATCGAACCCCCGGATCTCCAGGGCTTTGACGCGGTGATCCATCTGGCGGCACTCTCGAACGACCCGATCGGAAATCTCAACGCGGATTGGACGAGGCAGATCAATGCGGAAGGGACAGTTCGTCTGGCCACGATGGCCAAGGCGGCCGGCATCCGGCGGTTCCTATTTTCCTCCTCCTGCATCATGTATGGCATGTCGAAAGCCGCCGTCGTCGACGAAACCGCCCCGCTGGCGCCGCAAACAGAGTACGCAAGATCGAAGGCTGTTGCCGAAGAAGCGCTGCGCGCGCTGGCGGACGACCGGTTCTCGCCCGTCTATTGCCGCAACGGCACCGTCTATGGTCTCTCGCCGCGAATGCGCTTCGACACCGTGCTGAACAATTTCATGGGCAGCGCCTTCACAACTGGACGTGTCGAAGTCCATAGCGATGGCACGCCATGGCGGCCCGTGGTTCATGTCCAGGATGTCGCGCGCTATTTCAAATTGATGCTGGAGGCGCCGCTACAGGACATCCACAATGAGGCGTTCAACATGGGTGTTGAAAGCCTCAATCTTCAGGTGCGCGAGATAGCGGAGATCGCCGTTGAGGCCGTCCCCGGCGCGCAGCTCACATTGGCACCGAAGCCGGGCGCGGACCAAAGGACCTACAAGGCGGACTTCAGCAAGTTCTCACGGACTTTCCCGGATTTCGAGTTTCAGTCGACGGCACGAAAGGGAGCGCAGGAGCTTTACGAGGCGTTCCGCTCGATCGCACTTAGATTTGAAGACTTTACCGACAAGCGATTCACGCGGCTGCGCTGGCTCGATCATTTGCTCAAGGCGGGGATGCTCGATGATCAGCTGCGCTGGCGAACCGCACAGCCGCGTGTTGCCTAATTTTCATTCCGTTGATTTTCGAGAGGGCAAAATATGGAACAGCTAGACGATACCAAAGCCGTGGGGCGCCGCTCAGGACTGGACCTTCCGACCATCATCGATCGCGCTGCACAGCGTCTACCGTCTCTCGTCCTGACGCGCACTCCTATGCGCGTCAGTTTTGCTGGCGGCGGTACCGACCTGCCCGATTTCTACAATCTCGGCTGCGGCGCGGTCTTCAGCGCGGCAGTGGACAAGTACATCTATGTCACCGTCAAGCGTCACAGCGAGATCTTTAATGAACCCATCCGCTTGAACTATTCACAGACAGAGCAGGTAAACACCATAGGGGAGATCAAGAACAACATCGCTCGCGAATGCCTGCGTTTCCTGGAGATCGAACCGCCGATTTACATCTCGACGGTCGGAGACATGCCGGCCTCGACGGGCATGGGGGGGTCGAGCTCGTTCACGGTGGGACTGCTCAACGCCCTGCATGCATTCCGGGGAGAACGTGTCACCCCTGGCCAACTCGCCGAAGAGGCATGTCACATCGAGATCGACATCCTCAAGGAGCCGATTGGCAAGCAGGACCAGTATGCCGCCGCGTTCGGGGGCATGAACCTGTTCCGCTTCCAGCCTGGCGGCGCGGTAACGGTCGAGCCGCAGCGGGTGCGCAATGGCGCCGTCGAACATCTCTTCAGCAACCTGATGATGTTCTGGACATCGCATCAGCGACCGGCCAGTTCCGTGCTGGCAGAGCAGAAGGCGAACACGTCAAGCAATCTCGATACGCTCAGGCGGATGCGGGATGATGCCTTCATGCTTCAGGAGATCTTTTCGGAGCCCGTCATCGACATAGAACGCTTCGGTGCCGTCCTTCACGCAGGGTGGGAGATGAAGCGGAGTTTGGCGTCCCGCGTGAGTAACGCGGCGATCAATGGCCACTACGACCTCGCCAGGGACGCAGGTGCGGAAGGCGGCAAGCTGTGCGGCGCCGGCGGCGGCGGGTTCCTTATGTTCGCGGTCAAGCCGGAACGCCGGGAAAGCGTAAGACGCGCACTTTCACACCTAGCCTATGTGCCTATCGGCTATGAAGTCCACGGCTCGCGGCTCTTGCATCCGGCGCAAGTCTAATGCCGTCCCGCGATCGCACAAGCGGATCGCCGGCGCGAGCAACCATCAGGAGAGCGTCGGAGATGCGACCCGACGTGACACTCATTTGATCAATGGATCTACGATGCTTTTCACAACGACCGATATTCCCGGCGCCACCCTGGTGGAACTGCAGAAATTCGAAGACGAGCGGGGCTTTTTCGCACGCGGCTGGTGTTCGCGGGAATTTGCGGAGCAGGGACTTCCGGATCATGTCGTGCAGATGAATATTTCATACAACAGGCACAAGCATACACTGCGCGGCTTCCACTACCAGCTGGCTCCCCATGGCGAGGACAAGATGCTTCGCTGCATCCGGGGCAGCCTGTACGACGTGCTGATCGACCTGCGGCCCGAGTCACCCACCTATAAGCAGCACCTCACTGTGGAACTTTCCGTGGCGAACCAACGGATGCTGGTGATACCGAAGGGCTGCGCGAACGCCTTTCTCACGATTGAGGACCACACCGAGGCCACGTATCTCGTCTCCGAATTCTATGCACCGGCAGCCGAACGCGGTGTTCGTTGGAACGATTCTGCTTTCGCCGTGAAGTGGCCAGTAGATGAGCCGGCGGTGATCTCAGATAAGGACCGGACTTGGCCAGACTACGCCGAATGACCTTTCCCGGCGACGAACTTGCGGGAGCGCTACAGAGGAGACGCAAATGTTCATCGTCGACAGGGAGTTGGAGTTGCTCCAGGCTGAGGGGCGTCCAATTCGCGTGGGTATGGTGGGGGCCGGTTTCATGGCCCGAGGCATCGCGATGCAGATGCTGCGATATGTTCCGGGCATGGAACTCGTAGCCATTTCCAACAGACACGTGGAAAAGGCGCGAGAGGCCTATGCCGCTGCAGGCGCGGACGATGTGACGGAGGCGACCAGCACCAAAGCGCTTGAGGATCTCGTGGCCCGCGGCCGCCGCGCGATCACGGCGGACCCGATGCACATTTGCGAGGCCGAAGGCATCGACATCGTCGTCGAGGCGACAGGCGCGATCGAGTTCGCTGCCCAAGTCACAATGTGCGCGATCCGGCACGGCAAGCATGTCGCCCTGATGAATGCCGAACTCGACGGCACGATCGGCCCAATCCTGAAAGTGTATGCCGACCAGGCAGGCGTGGTCCTCACCAATGTGGAGGGGGATCAGCCGGGCGTCATCATGAACCTCTACCGTTGGGTCAGGGGCCTGGGCATACGTCCCGTGCTTTGCGGGAACATCAAGGGCCTGCACGATCCCTACCGAAATCCGACGACCCAGGAGGGATTTGCCAAGAAGTGGGGGATGAAGGCCCCGATGGTCACCTCCTTCGCGGACGGCACGAAGATCTCATTCGAGAACGCCATCGTCGCCAACGCCACAGGCATGCTGGTGGCCAAGCGCGGCATGTACGGGCCTGTGGTCGAGCCCGGGACCCCGATCCAGGAGGCGGTCGGCTGGTATCCGCTCAATCAGCTCCTCGAGGGGCCGGGGATAGTTGATTATTGTGTCGGCGCCATGCCTAACCCCGGCGTCTTCGTTCTTGGCACCACAGAGAATGCCGTCGAGAAACACTATCTGTCACTCTACAAGATGGGCCCCGGGCCGCTCTACTGTTTCTATTGGCCTTATCATCTGTGTCATTTCGAGGTGCCCTTCACGGTGGCGAGGGCCGCGATCTTCCGCGATGCTGCGATTGCGCCCCTGGGCGCGCCGACCGTTGACGTTGTGGCCGCCGCCAAGCGGCACCTTAGTGCCGGAGAGATCCTCGATGGCCTCGGACATTACATGACCTATGGCCTCTGCGAGAACGCGCCGACGGTGCACGCCGAGCGGCTGGTGCCGATCGGGCTCGCCGAGGGCTGCCGACTGCTGCGCGACGTCAAGCGCGACGAGGTGCTCGGCTATGACGACATCGAGCTTCCGACAGGGCGGCTGTGCGACGGACTGCGCCGGGCGCAGGATCTTGTCTTCTTCGGCAGCTCTGCCGCGTCAGCGCAGCGCGAGGTTCTTACAACCGCTTAGTTAGCGGGATGTTGCGCAGACCGAGCCCGAGGAGGTTCGAGATGGCCGAACCGATGGCGCGAACGCTATCCGACTTCCATTACCTGAAGCATGCCGCCGCGCTTTGCCTCCTCTTTGTGGGTACGACTTTCCTGGCCCTTAACCCGGATTGGATCGACAGGCCCCTCGTAAAGGCCATTAACACCGTAGCGAGCAATCAGCCCTTCGCCAGCCGGCTCGCTTTCGGTACCGTCTACCCAACAACCGAGGGCGCTATAGTTGTGTCCTTGCTTTGGTATTGCTGGTTCGCCCATGACAGGCCGGAATCGAGGGCAAGGCTGGTGAGCGGCGTCTGCGCAGCTGTCCTCGCGGCGCTCGTCGCGCATTTCCTGCAGGGCACTCTGCCGACGACGCCAAAGCCGATTTTTGACGCCGCACTTGGGCTTCATATCCCGGAGGTTCTGGGCGACGCTGCCGTTCTGCGCTCAGCGCCGTTCGCCGGCAGCCCCGGGTTCCCCAGTGAGCGAGCGGTTCTGTTCGCGGGTTTAGCGATCGCCATTCTTCTCGTTCGCTTCGAACTCGGACTCCTCGCCCTGGCCTGCACCTTGGTGATAGAGCTTGCGCGAGTCTACTTGGGGCTGCATTACCCGACCAATGCTCTGGGTAGCCTCGCCTTGGCCGCGACCCTGGCATGGCTAGCACAAACGCGCCCGAGCCTTGAACTCGGCGCCTTGTTTCTCCGGTGGGAGCGCGGCGCCGCACCAAGCTTCTATCTGTGCAGCTTTCTGGTCTCATACCTTGTTATTGCGTTTCAGGACTTGCGCGAACTTGCCAAAGGGCTTCCCCAGTAGGAACTGGTGTGAAGCCGGCCAGGAAAAGTCATCTTGGCCAAGCAACAACAATCATGCTGAAGGGTTCGCAACAGCGGCGAATTACTAAGGCTCCCCATACGGCTTCCACTGCCCCTATTACCTCTGCCATTTCCAGTACCCACTACGTCGCGCGGCCGCTGTTCAAAAAGCCCGATCGCTCCGCTCGGCGAGGCCCAGGGTCAATTTCGTTCGAACCGCGAAGGCCCGCCCTCCCCTGCGTTCAGCTCCGCAACGAACAGGATCACCACTTCTTCGGCTCCGCAAGTAGCCGGCACGCAGCCCTCGGACAGGCGCATCGGCGTAGGGACTCGTGAGCCGGCGATCGCAGCGGGGCGGCTACTTCCTATGCAGCGGGGCGAAGACGTTGGCCGAGCCCAAGGCGACGTTCCCGCAGCATCTGTTACGAACGCCGAGCGATGGGGATTACCTCCTTTTGCTGGAGTGCCTGCCACAATGACACTCTGGTCGCGGGAGGAAATGATGTAGAATTCACAGGGCGATAGCCGCGCCACGTTAGTCAGACTGAACCCATCTGGCGCTCTCGTCCATTTTGGACATGGTGAGGACGGCGCAGTCCAAGCGGAACAGCTACTACAAATAAGCCAGAGGCACTATTGATGTACAATCCAGATTGGCTCCGGTATAGTAAGCGCGTTGTAAGAGCGGCCTTAGGCTTCGATCATCTTCTCCGGCCAGAATGCTCTGTTCCTACACAAAAACTCGGCTCCGAATATGGAGGTTGGGTGGTTGCGGTCGAGCCTCTTCTAGGTACTCCCTCCCCTATTGTTCTTTCATTTGGCTTAGGGGACGACATTTCATTTGATCAGGAAATAAGCAAAGTATTCGGCGCAAAGGTCTTTGGGTTTGATCCGACTCCGGCCAGTCTTGACTGGATTGCCGTTCAGGCATTACCCCCCACTATGCGGATCTACCCCCTGGGAATATCTAATTTCGACGGGGAGCAGGCGTTTGCTGTGTCCGAAGATGATACACGCGGCAATTTTTCCACGAAGTTGGTTACAGGCAAGAGCATTGTCTGCAACGTGAGGCGTTACTCTACTATCCTGGATATGCTCGGACTGACAACTATCGATGTGCTGAAACTCGACGTTGAGGGGTCAGAGCTCGACGTCCTTCCAGAGGTGCTTGGATCTGATGTCTTACCGAGACAGATTCTCGTCGAGTTTCACCACTGGTGGCACCGCACTCCGGTGGAGCAAACCTACCGAACAGTGGAAGCGATAAAGGGCCAGGGGTACACCCTGTTCCATGTTTCTCCTGCGGGCCACGAATTGTCATTTTTGCTGACGTGATAACAAGCCTTACGAGAACTTTCGACAACCCCAACAAGCGCCCCGACGCCACGCTTGCCAGGTGACCCGAGATGCGGGCTGGACGCGAACGTTTCTCAGCCGGCATGGCCCGCGCCGCACTGGTCAAACGACCCACATGTTCGGCATTGCCGACGGCAGCATCGGCGGCGAGCAGCTCGCGGAGAAGCGGTGGCGCAAGCGCTTGTGAACTGACGGCGCGCGGCGGGCGGCTACGTCCGACGAGGCTAGCCAAGCAGAAACGGGACGCACGGGAAGTAGCCGTGACGGGTATTGAGCGGTGGGATTACCTCCGTTTGGTGGCGTGCCTCCCACAATGACACTCTGGTCGAACAAAGCGCTTTCGCCTTTCATTTGAGGAGTGTGGGGGCGGACCGTAGGTCGACGGCGCAGCCCTCAACGATTGGATGGGACACGATGACAGATCGCATTGCGCTCATAACTGGTGTGACCGGTCAGGACGGTGCATACCTTGCCAGACTGCTGCTGGAGAAAGGCTATACTGTCCACGGACTGAAACGCAGATCCTCCTCCTTCAATACCGAACGCATCGACGACATCTACGTCGATCCGCACGAACCGGGCGCACGCTTCTTTCTCCACTACGCCGACCTGACCGATGCGACCAATCTCATTCGTATCATTCAGCAGACGCGCCCAACCGAAATCTACAATCTTGCCGCCCAAAGCCATGTCCAGGTAAGCTTCGAGACCCCGGAATATACCGGCAACGCCGATGCCCTTGGCACACTCAGGCTGCTTGAAGCCATACGCATCCTGAAGATGGAAGAGCGGGTGCGCTTTTATCAAGCGTCAACCTCCGAGCTGTTCGGCAAAGTCCAGGAGGTGCCCCAGACGGAGAAGACGCCGTTCTACCCGCGCTCTCCCTATGCGGCGGCCAAACTCTATGCCTATTGGATCACGATCACTTACCGTGAAGCGTACGGAATGTTCGCTTCCAATGGCATACTGTTTAATCATGAAGGCCCCACGCGCGGCGAGACGTTTGTGACCCGCAAGATCACACGTGCGGTTGCAGGTATCGAGCGAGGCTTTCAGTCCACCCTCTATCTTGGAAATTTGGACGCGAAACGCGACTGGGGGCATGCTCGCGACTATGTGGAGGGCATGTGGCGGATTCTTCTGCACGCCGAGCCTGACGACTTCGTCCTCGCCACGGGCGAAACCCATTCGGTGCGCGAGTTCGTGGAACGTGCCTTTCGGGCAGTCGGCCGCGTCATCGTCTGGGAAGGTAAGGGGGTGGACGAGATCGGCCGGGATGGCAAGACGGGAGAGATCCTCGTCCGAGTCGACCCACGCCATTTCCGTCCGACGGACGTCGATCTCCTGATGGGAAATCCGGCGAAAGCCCGCTCAAAGCTCGGCTGGTCGCCTAAGACGACGTTCAGCGACCTCGTGGCGGAAATGGTGGCCGCCGATCTGAAACGTCTCGAGCGAGAGACCTGGCACATGGACAGTAGCGTCTAGAGTGGGCCACCGGTCATGGACTACACTTATCGGCTCGACGCAAAACGCGTATTCGTGGCTGGCCACCGCGGCATGGTCGGCTCGGCTGTGGCGCGGCGATTGGAGGAGGAAAACTGCGAGGTCCTAATGGCTCCGCGCGACGTTCTCGACCTTCGAAATCAGGACGCCGTGTATCGCTGGATGACAGAAACCAGGCCCGACGCCGTGGTCCTTGCAGCCGCAAAGGTCGGCGGGATTCTCGCCAACGATCGCTATCCGGCCGATTTCCTGCTCGACAACTTGCTGATCGAAACGAATGTCATCCACGCCGCGTTCCGGTGTGACGTCGACAGACTGTTGTTCTTGGGCTCATCCTGCATCTACCCGAAGCTGGCGCCACAGCCGATCCTGGAAGACGCGCTTCTCACAGGCCCCTTGGAACCCACCAACGAGTGGTACGCTATCGCCAAGATCGCCGGTCTCAAGCTGTGTCAGGCCTACCGCCGCCAGTACGGTGCCGATTATGTTTCGGCAATGCCCTGTAACCTATACGGTCCAGGCGACAACTTCGACCCGGAGAATAGCCACGTTGTCCCCGCACTCATACGCAGGACCCACGACGCGAAGATCGGGAGAGAACCGAGCCTGACGATCTGGGGATCCGGCAGACCGAGACGCGAATTCCTCCACGTGGACGATGCCGCCGACGCCATTGTCCACATGCTCAAGACTTACTCTGCCGACGGCCACCTCAATGTCGGTTCGGGCCAGGATATCTCCATCCTGGACCTCGCAGTGCTTATCGCCGACGTCATTGGCTTCACGGGTGAGATCCAGACGGACTCGGCAAAGCCAGACGGGACACCTTGCAAGCTGATGGACGTCAGCAAGCTGTTCGCAACCGGATGGCGACCAAAGTATACGCTTCGTGCAGGCCTGGAGCTGACATATGCTTGGTTCAAGTCGCACACTGAGATTGGCGATCTGCGGCTGAAGGCCGTATAGGCGGTGTGGCGCGACGCCGGTCTACCGCACAAGACGTAGTGAAGCCGCCGATCACCGGAATCATGCATGGCTCACCGATCATCAGGAGATCGGAACAATCGCACGTGACCGCGGCCGCGGTTATGGCGAAGCGGCGGCGAAGGCGTTGCCGCACGCGATCGCAACAGAGTATCATTGCTGACCGGCACCACCAGCCGCTTGGCAATGCTCGCGGCCGGCCTGCCGCCGAGCGCCAGCCCCAAATGGTGAACGACACATTCCAGACACGAGGTCCGGCGGGATCTCTCCGCGACAACTCCGTCATCAAACCGTTCGGCAAATATCCGTCGTCGACAGAGCGGTGCACTACAGACGAAGCGTCTTGCGACCAGTCGAAGCTCGATCTTCTTGCCACGGCAGGTCCGAAACCGTCCTGACATATTGGCTATGGACACGGCTCGATGACTTTCCGCACAGCGGACAACCCGCTCTTTGACTCCAGCGCGCGCTGAAATCACGATCACGTCCTCGCCCTCGGCGGTACTCTCGAAGATTGATCCGGCCGGGCGACAAACACAAAATGTTCGTCATGGCGCTGATTCCCCTCAGAAAACAGCACCACGCCGTCATGCAAAATCATCGAATTGAGTCAGACCCCTATTCCACGCCGAAACACAGCAGAGTTAGCCAATCGGCTGGCCAGTCGCGCCCGGTCAGCGATCCGTTTCGGTCGTTTCGCGGCGAGCTGGCTGTGGCGCAGCCTGATCCAAAGCGGCCGTTTTTTGATGGATCGCGATCGTGTTAGCAACTAGGAGCCGTAGATGGTGATCGGCTCGAGGGCCTGGATGATGAAGTTGGAAACAGCCCAGCCATTCTGCGAATGCAATGCCGGAGCCGCAGACGGTTCGAGGCGCTGCGTCGGCAAACCAAGATCTCCGTCTCTTCGTTGCGTTCGATCGCTTTTGTCCCGTTTGCCATCAAAGAAGTTCTCCTGCAGCGCAGCAATACTGGCCATTGGACGCTGGCGGCGAGGCTCACGATAAGGCAGAGCCTCGCCCGTCAACCCGTGCTCGACCATTTCGGGACGGGATGGCCACCATTGAAAGCCACGCGCCATGGCCATGAATACAAAATACAATTCCGACCCCTTCGCTCCTTCGTCACTGGCGGCTCGCTGCAGATCGGGCAACTGACCAGCGCGCATGCGCCGATTCCGAATGAACCGATGGAAGTGATCATGAGCGATCAGGTCGCGAATTCGAACGCGACCGGATGGCATACGACTCTCGATAGCTCGACCCTTCGTCGATGCAGATGCAGATCGACGAGATGCAGCTCTATCAAAAGGCAGATAGCGGCGACACTGTCACGGGCCACCTCACTCCCCCGACGACTGGCACGACCGGGACCGAGACTGGGTCTGGGACCGGGACCGGGACTGTCCCTCCTTCCGGCGACAACCAGCGATGGCACCTTGTACGGCACCAGCGGCGCCGATGTACTTAAGGCAACCGGTGCGCAAACGATGATCGGCTATGGAGCGCTTTGCCCAGCGCGTCAATCGGACCGTGCGCCATGAGAACGAATAAGGAACATTTCCCTTGCTCGTCAAGACTGGCCGTGGGATCTTTCAAGCAATCTAAGTGAGACATTCCGATGAACGACGAGCTGATCCGGCTTCCCGGTGCAATGGAGCCTTTCACGCGCCCCGGCATTCAGCACCATAGGTGCGAGCACCCGGGCTGCGGCAAGAATGCCGGATGGGGCTTTGCCAAGCCGCGACAGACGCCGCACTGGTTCTGTTTCGAACATCGTGCCGAAGGGGAGCGGTTTCTGTAGACGGCTACAACCAGAATGTCCGCCTTTTTTCGCGTCTGGCACGTCACCGTTTAGCGGTTTCAGCATCCCGCTCGTCGCGTCTGAAGGTCCTCTTCACCGCGCAAGTGCTTCACGCGGGCCTTGATCCCCGGCTTGACCCACTGGGTTGCCGGCCGCTTTGGCATGTTCTTGGGCGGTGGCCCGGCATGTTCCTGGACGCGCTTCCACAGCCGCTCCCGCATCTCGCGTTTGACGCTCACAAACGCACTGCCGACATATTTCCGAGTGCCTGGCTCAGCCATCGGAGCAAACGCCGGCTTGCCCTTCTCGCGTTCAACTCCGAGAAGCTCCAACTCGCTTTCGGTGAAGGATTTTGTCTTCAGCCAATTGGTGGTCGGCCCGCTGCGATATTTGCTGTCTCGACGCTTTGATACCATCCCTTCCAGGCCAGCCGCGTCGATCAGATGATAGATCGCGTTGGCTTCGCCCGGCATCGTCTCACTGAACTGGATGCGGCTATCAGATCCTATAAGGCCGGCCAGGATTTCCCGCCGATCCTCAAGCGCGCCGATCCTCAAGCGCCATGTCGCGCAAGTCGTGGCCGTTGAGATGCAGCAGATCGAACGCGACGAAATAGAGGTCGTGCTGGCGCCTGGTGATTGCCTTGCGCAGCGCGGCAAAGTCCGAAAGGCCAGCCTCATTCAGGACGACGACTTCGCCGTCGATGATGGCGTTCTGTACGTTAAGACCTTTGGCTGCCTCGACCAAATCGCGATATTTGGAGGTCCACTCGAGTCCGCGGCGGGTGAAGATCCGCGCACCGCCGGCGTCGATGATGATCTGGGAGCGGTAGCCGTCGAATTTGGCTTCATGCATCCAGTCATCGCCTTGGGGCGGCTTGGCTACCAAGGTGGGCATCATCGGAGGAAGAAACTCGAGCCGGCCGGCGCCGGTACTTACAATTTTACGCACCCAGTCAATACTAGGTACAAAGCTTATATTAGCCAGAGTGAACCGAACGTGATTCCAAAGCCCCCGGCGGGCGCGTGGCCAAGTGCGCGTGCTTATGGAAGATCGCAATCTTGTCGGGATAGGTAATCCGGATCTCGCGTCCGCATCCGTCGCACCGGTAACGGGAAACGCCCCGAAACCAGCTGCCGTTCTTGATGACGGTGAAGTTGCACTGCGGGCATAGGAAGGTCAGACCAACCGAGGAAAGCCTTTGAGAGAGACACATTGCAGGACTTCGCTTTGCATGAGTTCTGTTGCGCTGAACGGCATCGTCTTCGCGCCAGCCCCACAACCTCGGACGGCCTCAAACGTTCCTTGATTGGGCTTCGGTCCCTGAAAGGTGGGACCTAAGTCGGACCTTGCTATCGCAAAGGACAGGGCTGGGTGCAGCCCGGGAACCGCGACTGCCGGCCGATCGTTGCTCGCCATGTGCTCACAGGAGGAGACCCATGGAGAATAGTGTCCACCAAGCTCGATGGCTACTCGCTCCGGTGTTCGCCCTATCGATCACATTCCTGGCGATAGGAATCATCATTAGCTAGGGGCCCAACTTGAGATCTGCGCAGCAAAGTCCCTTCCTGCGCTGATATGCGACCACCCGCCATTCCTCGATTTGGCGGGTGGTCTGCAGAAAAGAACGCTGTCCCGCAAGGTAGGCATCATCGGAGGAATGAACTCAAGCCGGCCGGGTCCGGCACTCACTCGTTTGCGCACAGGTTCGAGTCTAGGCTAATCCGATTTGATGGCTAGGGGAATGGACCATGACCATTTTACTAAATTAGCAATGATGCATGAAATGCCATATAATTCGCCCCAGCCGGCGAAACTAAACGGCCCCACGCCCCCCGCTGGCTAGGCGCGGCGGCCCGATAGTCACCCCGAACTGCTATCGGGCCGTCCCCTAGAAAAATCGCACGACGCTGCGATCTACCGGGAATGGGTCACCAACGTCGGGAGACGGGACGCCTACGCGCGTACGGCCCACATGTTATGCGAACTCATTGTGCGGTTGCGGTTTGCAGGACGCATTGAGGACCACGTCGCGGATTTACCGATCACCCAGGCAGCACTTGGTGATGCGGTGGGTTTGTCCGCGGTTCACGTGAACCGCACGCTTCAGGCGCTACGAGGTGACAGGCTGATCGCCACGTCAGGTACAAAGTTGCGTGCTCTCGATTGGCCGGGTTTGGTTCAGGCAGGGGAATTCGATCCGACTTACCTGCACCAGAAGGACCGTGACGTGGCATTCTGATGACGGAAGCCGATATGCCAAGATATTTCTTTGATAGCGGCGATCACCAGCATCTCGTGGAAGACAACACGGGTCTGGAATGCGAGGGGATTGAGGCAGCGCGCAATGCAGCCGTCGAAGGATTGACTGAGCTGGCAAGAGACGAACTGAAAGGTCCCGATGGGCAGCAACTCATCATGGATATAAGGGACGAGAGTGGCAGAAAGGTTCTGAGGCTTAGCCTGTCCCTGGTGATCGAACCGCTTGAGGTAAATGCCGTCTCGCCGACATCCAACAAAGATGAACCTCGACGTCGCGGTTGATCTGACCAGGAGAACGACATGGCCGACGACAAGAGCAAGCGAGACTTGCGCGATCGCAATCGCGTGTCCGCCGACGACGATTACGAAGTGGAATATTTCGCTCGCGAGAATGGGTGTGACAATCTAGCAGGTCCGCGAGCTCATCAAGGCCAAGGGCAACGATCGGGTCAGCCCTCATAGAAGCCGCGAGGGCATTGCGGGAGCGGAATGAGATACCGGACCAGCAACGAAGGCACGGGATTTTCGAGGCAAGGACCACGATCAGCCGATCAAGCCTGCGGCGGAGCATTACGAGCATTGCCCCATATGCGGACAGGATTTCGATATGCGCGATCTCGGCCAGGTGCTTCATCATGCGAAGCCCGAGCATCAACCGCTGCAGCCTGTGAATTGAAAGTGTGCGACATCCGGTGTTTCAACAGCGCGCACGCGAGTGAGCCCGAGTTGGAGGAACCCTCCTCCTCGGCAGCAGCCTCGAAGGCCTTCCTTACGTCGTCGGGCGTGAGCGCACATAGGCGCGGCCCTACTGATGCCGCGCAAGCCGGTCCATGGGTGCGTTTACTTCGGCCAGACTAGCCAGCGCTTGCTCGACTTTTTGAGCCGAGGCGTCAGTGCGCTTGATGTGCCGAATCATTTGTTGCCTCAGCCGCACAAGCCTTGCGGCGCGATATACGTCGCCGTATCTCGCAGTTTCAAGGTGGAGAGTCGCGAGCCTCATGGGCGACGATTCCGATTATCTAGCAGTAGAATTCGCGAATCCGCCTTTCGTTCCGATGTCCGACCTTGCCTCGCAAAGGGCTGGCCGGACGGCCACGACGATCGAGCCGCATCCCTGCCAAAAGGAGATCGTCCGTGATGCTACTCAGTCGACCGCCGGTCCAACCAGACGGTAGCGGAAGTGATTGCGGATGTGCTCGTTGAAGTAGCGGCCCTTGGCAAAGGCGGCCTTGAACGCGGCAAAGGTCTCCGGCGGCACTTCCTCGGCGCGCGGCTCCTTGGACGCAGTGTGCTTGGCTAAGAGCCTGTTTGTAAATTCTGCTCCGACGACCAACTGATGGCGTTTTCTGCGCTTCCGGTGCTAACGGACCCAAATGTCCGCTGCGCTCCGGCTCTCGAAACCACCACCATATGACTCGCCGGAGCGACTTTCGAAACAGCTCTTAACAGCCAATTCGCTCGCCGGAAGAAATTGACACCGACAAATCGAGTTGACTGTTCCAACACAACGAGCGCAAGTCAATCTAACAAATTGCGATGAACATATCGGGTTTTTCGAAATGATATTTCGGAATGCTTCAATGATGACTTCAGCATTCATGAGGTATGTTTAGATGGAGATCTTCAAATGAGTGCTTTATTATCAACCGACTTCAATTTTACAGTTACCGAACCATTGGCCCGCCGATCTCTAATACGAAACCCATCGCCTGCCTCAGGCCAAGCGCCAGGTTCGAATGCTCTGTCGCAGCATGCTTATGACGAGCATTGGCTGCAGGACTTGCTGTTTCGGCATCCCGCCTTGATCGTGGCCGACCGGCTTGACGCCGGCTTGGGCGATGTCGTGCCCTTATGCCGGGAACTCGCCATTCCTCGTGCAGGCGGGACAGTGTTCGCGGATATTCTGGGCGTGGCAAGGACCGGCCGACTGATCATTATTGAGTGCAAGCTTTGGCGCAATCCGCAGGCGCGCCGCGAGGTATTGGCACAAATCGTCGAATATGCCGCCCTACTGCGCCGCTGGAGCTTTGGCGATCTGACCGCGAGGCTGAAACGGAAGTTGGCCGTTGCAGAACAAAATCCGATCTTCGACCTGGCGAAGGCAAAATGGCCTGAGCTTGAAGAGGCCCCTTTCGTCGATGCCGTGACGAGATCACTGAAGCTCGGTGACTTTCAGCTCATTATCGCCGGAGATGGCATCCGCTCGGATACGCACGCGATTGCCGAGCATTTAAATTCGCAAGGCGCCGGCCTGGCGCAGCTGACATTGCTTGAGATCCAGCTTTGGCAGGCGGCCTCCGGAAACCTGGTTGTACTGCCTTCCGTGCCGCTACGCACCGAAGTTCTCCAGCAAAGGGTTTTGGTCGACGGCGGTGGCATGCCGCTCCAACTGGTGACACAGGAAATTGGCGAGATCCAAGCTACCGAAAACATGGAAAGCGTTGTCGATCCGGAACGCGGTAGTCGGCGAGGCATCAATCGCGCATTCTGGCAGCGCTTCATAGACCAGGTTCAGTTCGACCATGCCGACCAGTTGCCTGCGCGCCACGGCGGCGACAATTGGGTCAGGATTCCGCTGCCCGAGCCGCTCGGGTGGATAACTGCCTTTCGCTCGGCCGGCACCAGAGCTGAGGTCGGCCTGTTCCTGACCTTCAAGGATGAGGATGGGCAAATCCTATTTGACGAATTCAACAGCGACATTGCAGACATGCGTGCCGAAAGCGGGCTTGATCTGACTGTGAGGTTCAAATCCGTCGCACCATTTTATGCTGAGCTTGGACTGTTCAGGTCACGATCGGAATTTGCTGACGATGAACAGCAACTCGACTGGCTCTGTGATGCCGCAAATCGATTTGTCTCCTTGATCCGGCCGCGGCTCAGTGTGCTGGCGGAGGCCGCCGAATGACGAGGCTTCTCAAATGGGAACGACTGGCCCTGGAGGGCGACTTCTCGGCGATGCCCACGCCGTTCGACTGGGATCAGTCGGGCCGCTTCGCCCATTTCCTGAACGGGTATGAGGTCGCCGGAGGAATGGACCCCCTTGCCGACCTTGCCCTCACCATGTCAGCGCAGGCCCGCAAGACTGGCAAATGGGAAGGCAGTGCGCTGGATCTTTGGCTCTGCCTTTTCTTCCAGCATCGAGCACATCGCCACACAGGCTCCGAAGGCGGCGATCCGAATCTGGACGCGCTCTGTGAAACGCTACGTCTGGCTCTCATCCGGCTGACGCCGGATGAAGCCCGATCATTGGCTGCGTGCGTCAAACAGGACGCCATTTAGGCGACGTGTGTTGGCCCTTTGCCGCGCTCGATCTCGGCACTCGCTTGATCAATGAACTCTTGCACATCGGCCGTTCGCGGCTTGATCTTCTGCATGCCGTCGAAATTTTTTGTTGCCCCATACTTACACAAAATCGGTGATTGTGAATCCCAGCTTAAACGTTGGCGAAGCCACTCTGTGAATTTCGGGTATAGCTGTTTTCGGTGGTTTTTTCGAATCGCTGATCCTGCGAATCCTTGGACCAGGCGCGGTGCCAGCCGCGGCGCGCATGACGTTCAGAGGATCTCATGACCACCAACATCACCACAGTTTCGATCGACGCACTCATCCCTTACCGCAACAACGCTCGCACCCACTCCAAGAAACAAGTCCGACAAATCGCCGACAGCATCGAAAAATTCGGCTTCACCAATCCGGTCCTGGTCGACGAAAGCAAGAACGTCCTTGCCGGACATGGCCGTCTGGCAGCGGCGCGCCTGTTGGGATGGAAGCAGGTGCCAACTCTTTCCATCACCCATCTCAACGAGACGCAAAAACGCGCCTACATAGTTGCGGACAACCGCATCGCCGAGAAAGCCGGCTGGGACAAACAAACCCTGGCGATTGAGCTGCAGGCGCTCGTCGATCTCGACTTCAATGTGAGCCTCACCGGCTTCGACATCCCTGAGGTCGACCTGATCATCAGTGAGTTCTCGCCCGACAATCAGGACGATGAAGTCGATGGGGATGAGCTGGGTCTTCCGGAAAAATCAGCAGGATCAGCTGTAGCGCGGCCTGGCGATCTGTTTCTCCTTGGCGAGCATCGATTGCTTTGCGGAAACGCGCTTTCGGCAGAGGATTTCGAGACGCTGATGCAGGGCGAGAAAGCGTCCGTCTGTTTTACCGATCCGCCCTACAATGTTCCGATCGGCGGACACGTCAGTGGTCTTGGCAAGGCGAACCACCGGGAATTTGCCATGGCTTCCGGCGAAATGTCCGACGACGAGTTCGCAAGATTCCTGGAGCAGTCGTTCTCACTGATTGCGGTTTCGTGCAAGCCGGGCGCGATCGCCTTCGTATGCATGGACTGGCGTCATATTGCGGAGACCACATTGGCAGGCAAACAAATGTTCGGCGATCTGCTCAATCTGTGCGTCTGGAACAAGACCAACGCCGGCATGGGCAGCCTCTACCGCTCGCAACACGAGTTGGTTTTGGTGTTCAGGAACGGCAAGGAACCGCATCGCAACAACGTCGAGCTCGGCAAACACGGACGTCATCGCAGCAATGTCTGGACCTATCGCGGCGCCAACAGTTTTGGCGCTGACCGGATGGAAGATCTCGAAGCGCATCCAACCGTCAAGCCGGTCAACCTGGTAGCCGATGCGCTGCTCGACGTCAGCCGGCGTGGCGACGTCGTGCTTGATCCCTTCGGCGGCTCGGGGACGGCGCTGCTCGCGGCGCATAAGACTGGGCGCCATGCACGCCTCATCGAGATCGATCCACACTATTGCGATCTGATCATCCGCCGCTTCGAAAAGCACACGGGCAAGCAGGCAACACTTGCCGCCACGGGCGAGACTTTCGAGGAGTTGGGCGAGCAGCGTGGGAGCGTTGAAGCCTCCGGCCCACTCGCCAAAACAGCATCCGCGCTCTCGGCTCCTGAAACCGTGGGAGGCGTGTTGTGACCGCCCGTAGAAAGAAGCCGGCCGACTACCCGATAGGCTACGCCAAGCCTCCAGCCGAAACGCGGTTCAAGAAAGGAATGTCAGGCAATCCGAAAGGCCGGCCGAAGGGGAAAATGAACATGAACACCATCATACGCGAGACGCTCTTTGGGCCGATCCAGATCCAGCAGAACGGCAAGACGACGACGGTAACCGCCTTTGAGGCCATCCTCCTTAAAATGCGCAACAACGCGCTCTCAGGCGATTTCCGATCGGCGGTGCAAGCCCTTCAACTCGCGTCGCGCTCCATCGATCCCGATGAAGCCAACCAGGCTGACAAAGAGGTCAATCCGCTCGATCAACAGACGATGATCGAGATGATGCGGGACTATCTCGATCACAAGATGCCGCCATCGCACGAGAGCGAAGAGGGCGCCCACAGCGCGCTGCGTTCTGGCGGCGAGCAGCGAGAAGACGTCGAATGAACATCACCCTCCCTCAACCAGCCGCTCCGTCAGCCACGGCTGCGCCAATGAGCGCCATTCAGATGCTCTTCGCTGCGGCACGCGACGATCTCGCGGTCTTCGTCGGGCTGGCATTCTCGGCTGTCGAGCCCGGCGGTAAGTATCTACCGAACTGGCACATCCGCGCGATTGCATATCAGCTTGAGCGGGTGTCCAAGGGCGAGTGCAAGCGCCTGATCATCACAATGCCGCCGCGGTCGTTGAAGTCGGTCACCGCATCAGTCGCGTTTCCTGCATGGTTCCTTGGTCGCGATCCATCGAAGAAGGTGATCTGCGTCTCGTATGCTCAATCGCTTGCGGTCAAACATGCCAACGACTTTCGCACGGTCGTCGACAGCGCGTGGTACCGCTCGATGTTTCCGTCCTTCAAAGTCAGCCCACGCAAGAATACCGAGAATGAATTGCAGACGACGCTCGGCGGCAACCGCCTGGCGACCTCCACCGGCGGTCAGCTGACGGGCCGTGGCGGCGACATCATCATTATCGACGACCCTTTGAAGGCCGACGAGGCGCATTCGGAATCGGCTCGCAACAAGTGCGCCGAATGGGTTCGCACAACCCTAATGTCGCGCTTCGACAATCCCGCTGCCGGCGCCGTCGTCCTTGTCATGCAACGATTGCATGTCGACGATCTGGCAGGCGTCCTGCTGGAGACTGGCGGCTGGGAGCATCTGAACCTTTCGGCGATTGCCGAGCAGGACGAGCGTGTCCAGACGGGCAAGGATCGCTGGAATGATCGCAAGTTCGGCGATCTGCTGCATCCTGCGCGTCTCGGACATGTGGAATTGGAAAGACTGAAGCGAGATCTGGGCTCGCTCACCTTTTCCGCGCAGTACCAGCAGTCCCCTGCCCCGCCGGACGGCAACATGGTCAAGAGGGTGTGGTTTCGCGACTACGATCCACACCATCTCGATCGTCGGTCGATGACCATCGTCCAAAGCTGGGACACGGCCGTAAAGGGGGACCCCAGTTGCGATTACTCTGTCGGAACGACGTGGGCGCAAGACGGCAATAACTACTATCTCATCGATATCGTGCGCCTAAGAGCGGCCTATCCAGATCTCATCAAAGCAGTCAAAAGATCCCTGACCGAGCATGACCCGGACATCATCCTCATCGAAGATGCCGGCTCTGGTTCGAGCCTGATCGCCGACCTGGACAGTCAGCAGATCTCAACGACGCCCATCAAAACCCGCATCGACAAGGAAAGCCGTCTATCACGCGTTGCCGCGATGATAGAAAACGGCAACGTCCATCTGCCGAAGGATGCCCATTGGAAAGACGACTTCCTGCTGGAGGTGCTCGCATTTCCGCATGGAAAGCACGACGACCAAGTCGATTCCATGACCCAGGCACTCATCTGGATGAAAGACGACAAGCCGACGGGGAGGTTCTATGTCGGCACGGCTTGAGGCGTGGCCACTGTCGATCTGACTGAATGTCAGAAATGGGCCCGACAGCGGACAGGCGGGTTCTGATCTCCCGATTTAGCAGAGCAGACATTCATTTCCGCACACCCATTGTCGTGACCTTACCCGAAGCGGCCCTTCCTGGACCGAATTTCCTTCCGGAAGCCGACGTTCACCAGAACCACCAGTCCTGACCCAAGGACGAAGCCGCTCG
>NZ_FTPD01000021.1 GCF_900156895.1 Mesorhizobium prunaredense | reverse complement strand
CCGATTTCGACGACAAGATCATCTCCATGTACGCGCGCGGCATGACGGTGCGCGAGATCCGCGGCCATCTGGAGGAGCTCTACGGCATCGACGTGTCGCCGGACCTGATTTCGGCCGTCACCGACGCCGTCCTGGAGGAAGTGGCCGAATGGCAGAACCGCCCGCTGGATGCGGTCTATCCGCTCGTCTTCTTCGATGCGATCCGCGTCAAGATCAGGGACGAGGGCTTCGTGCGCAACAAGGCCGTCTACATCGCGCTCGGCATCCTGCCGGACGGCACGAAGGAGATCCTCGGCATTTGGATCGAGCAGACCGAGGGCGCCAAGTTCTGGCTGCGCGTCATGAACGAACTGAAGAGCCGTGGCGTCGCCGACGTCCTGATCGCCGTCGTCGACGGCCTGAAGGGCTTCCCCGAGGCGATCAACGCCGTCTTCCCCCAGACCGTGGTCCAAACCTGCATCGTGCATCTGATCCGCCATTCGCTGGAGTTCGTGTCGTGGAAGGATCGTAAGTCGGTCGTGCCGGCGCTGCGCGCGATCTACCGGGCAAAGGATGCCGAAGCCGGCATGAAGGCCCTGGAGGAATTCGAGGCCGGCTACTGGGGCCAGCGGTATCCGGCGATCACCCAGAGCTGGCGGCGCAACTGGCAACACGTGGTACCGTTCTTCGCCTTCCCCGAAAGCGTGCGCCGGATCATCTACACCACGAACGCGATCGAGGCGCTTAACTCGAAACTGCGCCGCGCCGTTCGCACCCGAGGCCATTTCCCCAATGACGACGCGGCAATGAAACTGTTATATCTGGTCCTGAACCACGCCGCCGAGGATTGGAAACGACCGCCGCGCGAGTGGTTCGAGGCCAAAACCCAGTTCGCCGTCGTCTTCGGCGAAAGGTTCGTCAGCCAATGACGAAAACGGCCTCGCGCACAGAATTCCTGACAGTCCCAAACTTGAGGTGTGATCGTCCCCCGAAACCTATCCGATTCGTGGGACGATCAATCAGTCCGCCGTCACTTTGCCGTGCAGCGCTTGCCATGTCCTCAGCCAAGCAATTCGCAACCATAGCGCCTGACCACATCGGGAAATATCTCCATGTCCGGCATTCCTTCGCCGGCCGGAGGGACGCGCCAGTCATCGGCAGGCACACTGGTCGCCCTCACAAGCTCCTCGAAACCAGCGGGCGTGAAGAGGAACAGCATCCGGGCCGGCCCACGCTTGACCGTATAGCGGTGCGGCACATCGCGTGGCGCAAAGAGAAACGAACCGGGCCCAGCCAGGATCTTGGTGTCCCCGATCTCGAACTCGATCTCGCCTTCCATCACCTGAAATGATTCGTCCTCGCGATGGTGCACATGCAGCGGCGCCTCGCCTTCGTTCTCGAGCACTTCGACCAGCGTGAACTGGCCCGCAGTCTGGGCCGCTGTCGCCTTGATCACCGCCAGCGAGCCAAGCCACCAGCGCGCCTCTCCTTCCAAAGCGTGACTGCAAAAGGCACGAAGGACTCTCCTGTCAGCTTCGGCCACCACAGAATGGTAGCTGACCTTGATCGAGGCGGAATTCACCATCGAGCAATAGTTTTTGATGCCCGGCAGAGTGGACCAGCCCTCGCCAGCCGCCTTGGCGCTGTCCATATCCGTCCATTCGAATATCTCCTTCCAGCCTCCCTCGGATTTGAGGAGACGACGATTGAGGAAACCCTTGAGCTTCCGCACCTCGTCATTCATTTCATCCCTGGTCTGCAGGAACATCTGCTCGGTGGTTCCGGGCTTCAATGCAAATTCGGTGACTTCAACGACTTTCGTATCCATGACTTCCTCCCTTTGCTATCTGGCCTTGGCCCTTGTCTGCCTCCCGCATTCTGTTCATTCAGTCCGTGCTCGTCCGGCCTTTGCCCTTGAGCCAGCAGAGCGCCATTGCCGTTGCCATTTCGGCAGCGAGATCCACCGTCATGCCGCGTATCCGCATTGCTTTGAACGTCGGAAAGTCGAACAGGAAGCTGATTGCCTGGACGACATCATCGCCGGGACGCTCCGCCAGCGCCTCTCGCACGAATCCGGCCACCATGTTCCGCAGGTATTCTTCCCATTCCCGCATGGCTGGAAGCTCCCGCTCGCGCAGGTCGCTTTCGAGATGCCGTCCGCCACGGTGGTAGAAGGCGAACAACTCGTTCGCGACCCGGCGCAACCGTTCCTTAGGATCCGTCGCCCCGCCGATTATCTCCGTCACGGCTTCGGGCGACGGAGGACGCAGGCGCTCCATCAGCAATTCGCCGCACGCAGGCACCAGGTCATCCAGGGTAGGAAAATGCTTGTAGACGGTGCCAATGGCGACATCGGCTTCCGTAGCGATGTCCTTCCAGGTGGTGCCAAAGATGCCATGCTGGGTGTGCAGCTTGATTGTGGCGTCGAGAATGCGCTGCCTCGTCTTGGCGATGGCGGCATTCCGGGATCCCATGCTGTAGCGGCGAGGGGACATAGACGTCCAGACAAATAATTGATTGAACTATTCAATCATTTAATTCGTTTTGAGTCAATCCGGTTTCGCGGGAGCCACTCGCTATTCCCCACTCACTATTTCATTATTCGCCTCATGAACCCGATTGAGCTTCTCGACTATGCCGGTGTCGCCGTCTTCGCGGCGACCGGTGCGCTGGCCGCCTCGCGCAAGCAACTCGACATTATCGGTTACCTATTCCTGGCCAGCGTCGCCGGCATCGGTGGCGGCACGTTTCGCGACGTCATCCTCAACGTGCCGGTGTTCTGGGTCGGAAACCGCGACTATGTGCTGATCTGTGCGGCGGTGGCGGTCTTGGTCTTCTTCAGCGCACACCGTGTCGAATCCCGCTACAAATTGCTGCTCTGGCTCGACGCCATCGGCCTTGCCGCCTTTTCGGTGATGGGCGCGGCCAAGGGGCTGGCGATCACCGGCTCGCCGGCGGTTTCGATCGTTACCGGCATGCTCACCGCCACCCTTGGCGGCATTCTTCGCGATCTGTTGACCGGGGAGCCTTCAGTGCTGTTGAGACCGGAGATCTACGTTACCGCAGCACTTGCGGGCGCCACTCTCTACACGCTTGGCGATTTCGCCGGGCTGCCCCCGCTCGCCTCGGGTCTGGCAGGCTTCATGGCCGCTTTCTGCGTGCGTGGCGGCGCGCTCAAATTCGGCTGGGCTTTTCCGTCCTACAAGAGCAGGCCTGGTCGGCGGCCGGAAGATATTCCGTGAAGGAGAAGGAGTAGCAATAGTGAGTAGCGAATAGGGGCAACAATCCGCTGCGAGTTGGCGGAACTCCCGCTACTCGCTACTTCCTTTTCGCTACTCCCTGGAATCTCAGGCGGCGAAGCGCTGGGCTTCCCCGCCATAATAATTGACGTAGCGGGCGCCGATCTCCTTGACGGGCATCACCACGAACACGTCGACGGTCGAGAATTCGCGGTCAATGACGCAGCCGTCGCCGATCCGCGCGCCGACGCGCAGATAGCCCTTGACCAGCGGCGGCATCGCCGCGATCGCGGCCTTGGCGTTGACCGCCTCGATCGGCATCAAATCCATGGAGCAGTAGCGCCCGGCGACCGCGCGCACGTCCCAGGCCGATTTCGTCCGGCAGTGATGGGCGAGATAGGTCAGCGCTTCGGCGTGCGCCGCTGGCACGGTGCCGGGGAACGAGGCGCAACCGGTCATCACGCCGATCCCATAATGGTTGATATAGGCCCAAATACCTTGCCAGAGCGCCTCGATGGTGCGCTTCGAGCGGTATTCCGGCAAGACGCAGGAGCGGCCGAGCTCGAGGAAACGCTGGCCGGGGTGGCGGGCGATAAGATTGGTCAGCTCAAACTCGCCCTCGGAATAGAAGCCGCCGGCCGCTGCCGCGATTTCCTGCCGCAACAGGCGGTAGGTGCCGACAATGCGGCGATGCTCGGGACCGGACAGCGAGGTGTCGAAGACGAGCAGATGATCACAGAGCGGATCAAAATGGTCGGCGTCGCGGCGGTCCTGCACCTGAAACAGGGTTTTCCTGGCGCCGAGCTCGTCATAGAACACCCGGTAGCGCACTTCCTGCGCGGCGGCGATCTCGGCCTCGTTGCGTGCGAGCCGCACTTCGAGGTTGCCGATACGGCCAAGCGCTTCGCCTTTTATGACAGCATCGACGTTGCGCCCGGTGAGCAAAGCACCCCTGGCGTTCGGCCGAGCGTCACATTCCGGCATAACTGTATGCACGAGTGATTCTCCTTCGAGCCATCCCTCTTGGCACGGGGATACGGCGTAGGTGCAACAGGATTGTGACAGTACCGTGATACGGCGCTGCGGGCAATCCTTCGTCGGCTGGGTAACCCTTCAACCGGCTATGGTCTGCAGGTTTGCCAGGAAGGACAGCGCGCTGGTCACGCGGCGACGTGGCCCTCGACCGCATGGACCAGCGCGTCGGGGTCGAGCGGCTTGGTGACGAAGCCGCTGGCGCCATGGGCGAGCACTGCGTGGCGGGTCGTTTCCTGACTGTCCGCCGATAGCACCATGATCGGAACCGGCGGCACGGCGGTTTCCTCTTCGTGCCGGCGGATGGCGGCGATGGCGTCCAGCCCGTCCATGACAGGCATGTGCAGGTCCATCAGCACCACGTCGAAGCGGTACTTGTGGTCGGTGCCGGTGATGGCCTCGACGGCGGCCTTGCCGTTGCCGACCAGTTTCACGCGATGCCCGGCCTTCAGCAGCGTGGCGCGGGCAAGCATGGCGTTGATGTCGTTATCCTCGGCGATCAGCACGGACAGGCCCCGCCGCCGGCTGCCAATGGCGCCGGCCGATGGTGCGCCGCGCTTTTCCGGCTGCGGGCTGAGGGCAGGCACGCTGCTGGTCAAAAGCACGCGAAGCAATGTTTCGCCACGCACCGGCCTTGCCAGAAAGGTGGCGTAGCCACTGGCGCGGAACTCGCCCAGCATGCCGCGGTCGGTCGGCGCGATCAGTGTGATCGCCTCGCAATCGGCAAAGCCACTCTGGCGAAGGCGCTTGAGCAACCTGCCGTCGCCTTCCTCCATGGCTGCATCGACCAAAAGCACGTGGCAGCCTTCGGCGAAGGACGCTGCCTGGGCGGCGGTTGCGGCCAGATCGACCTTGCCGCCATTGGCGCGGATGGTGCGGGCGATGGCGTCGGCCTCGATGGCGTTCTTCGACAGGATCACGGCGCGCCGCCCTGACAGCGCATCCTGTCGGCTCTGCGGCGGTTCGGTGGCCGATATTGCAGGGATTTCGAAGACGAATTCCGAACCCTGGCCGAGCTGGCTCGAAACCGAGATCGTGCCGCCCATGGCGATCACCAGGCGCCTGGAGATGGCAAGACCGAGCCCGGCACCGCCATGCGCACGGGTCGAGGTGCCGTCAGCCTGTTCGAATTCCTCGAAGATGCGCTCCAAGTCGTCCTCGTGCAGGCCGGGACCGGTGTCGGCGACGGTGAAGCATATGCGGTCGGTGGTTTCGGTGCGGGCACGAGCGATGCTCACCAACACGCCGCCGCTGTCGGTGAACTTGATGGCGTTGCCGATGAGGTTGAGCAGCACCTGCCTCACTCTTCCAGGATCGGCTGATATCATCTGCGGCACGTCGGGTTCGACATGGCAGCCAAGGCCGATATTCTTGGCGAAGGCTCGCGCCGCCAGGAGTTCTACGATGTTGTCGGCGATCTCGCGCACCGACATTGGCTGCGGTTCGGGATCGAAGCGGCCGGCCTCGATCTTGGAATAGTCGAGCAGGTCCTCGATCAGCGCCAGCAGCGCGCTGGCCGAGGTCGAGATGGCGCCGACATAGGTCCGTTGTTGCGGCGAGAGCCCGGTGTCCGCCAGCAGCTTGGCCATGCCCATGATGCCGTTCATCGGCGTGCGGATCTCGTGGCTGACGGTGGCGAGGAAGCGCGATTTGGCCTGGCTTGCGTATTCGGCTCGCTCGCGGGCGGTGATCAGCGACGTTTCGGCGTGCTTGCGTGCGGTAATGTCGCGGGCGATGGCGCGATGCGAGACAGCACCGCTCTCCTTGTCGCGCACGGACAGTTCGATCCATGAGAACCAGCGCGGGCCGCTCGGTGTGCTAATGACGACGTCGGTGGAGCTCAGGCATTCATGGTCGGAAAAAGCGGCATCGGGAACGATGCCGACGTCGATGCCGAGGTCGGCCAGGGCCCTGCCGGCAAGGTCGCGCTGGTCGGCTCCGACAAGTTCGGCGAAAACCTTGTTGGCATAGACGATGTGGCCGTCACGGTCGCGATGGATGACGAGATCGCCAAGCGCGTCGATCAGCCCGCGAAAGCGTTCCTCGCTCTCCTGCATCTCCCACACGCGGTCGGCCAGGCTCTCAACCTCGGCGCGGCTGCGCGCTGCGGTCTCGCCAAGCAGGGCAACCGTGCGACGCTGCTTGCGCCTGGCACGCAGATGCACGGCAAGGCCTGCCATGCCAGTCGCCAAAAGGCCGACGGTGATGAAGATCGGCGCGCCGGTCAGATGCGACAGGCCTGCCAGCACGACGATGGCGACGAGCATCAGGAACGGCAGGCCTTCGCGATTGGCGGCGGGCAATTCAGGCGCCAGTGGCGGCGCCGCGATATGCTGCCGGCTTGGCGCCTCCGGGCCGATCCCGTCGACGCTTTCGGCGCTCTGCGTTTGTCTGATGCCGGATTCCATTACCATACGGAAACCCTTGCCAGACAGAGATTATGGAAAATTGCGGCGGATCGTTCGAATTTTAGCGGTCGCGTGGTTTTTGCCTCTCCGCTCCTAAAAACCGGAGAAGGAAGATCTCACATGTCCACCACCACGCGACCGCGGATCTTGCCCTCGACGATGTCGTGCGCGGCGTCGATGATGCCATCGAAGCCAATGGTCGTGGACAGGCTGGCGAGCTTCTGGAGGTCGAGGTCCGTGCCGATGCGGCGCCACGCCTCCATGCGGACCGTTTTTGGCGCCATCACCGAATCGATGCCGAGCAGACAAACACCGCGCAGGATGAACGGGGCGACGCTCGTCGGCAGATCCATGCCGCCGGCCAGGCCGCAGGCGGCGACGGCGCCGCCATAGGAGGTCATCGAAAGGACGTTGGCCAGCGTGTGACTGCCGACCGCGTCGACGCCGCCGGCCCAGCGTTCCTTGGCGAGCGGCTTTGCCGGCTGGGCAAGCTCGTCGCGCGAAATCACTTCCGAAGCACCCAGGTCGGTCAGGTACGGACTTTCAGCGCTGCGGCCGGTCGAGGCGACGACGTGATAGCCGAGGCTGGACAGGATCGAAACCGCGACCGAGCCGACGCCGCCGGCCGCGCCCGTCACCACGACGGGGCCGCGATCCGGCACGATGCCGTGCCGTTCCAGCGCGATGACGCAAAGCATGGCGGTGTAACCTGCCGTGCCGACCGCCATCGCATCATGCGGGCTCATGCCCTGGGGCAGCGGCACCAGCCAGTCGCCCTTGACACGGGCGCGCTCGGCATAGGCGCCAAAATGCGTTTCGCCGACGCCCCAGCCGTTCAATATGACCTTGTCCCCCGTGCGCCAGTCGGCATGGGAAGACGAGATGACGGTGCCGGCGAAGTCAATGCCCGGCACCAGCGGCCAGCGGCGGATCACCGGCGCTTTGCCGGATATGGCGAGGCCGTCCTTGTAGTTCACCGTCGTCGCCTCGACGGCGACGGTGACATCGCCTTCCATCAGGTCGGCTTCGCTGAGGTCGGTGATCGTGACCGACTGCTTCTTCTCGGCGTCGCGCGAAACGAGGATGGCTTTGAAGGTTTCGGGCATGTCTTCTCCTCGGGCTTCTTGAATGGGACACTGTATGGCGGCAGAAGGCGAGGTCAATCGCTTGAGGGCTTGGCCTCGCGCCGCCAACCGATGAGTTCGTCGAGGACGACAACCACCGCGCCGACAGCGATGAAGGCGTCGGCGAGGTTGAAGATGGCGAAGGACCATACTGGGGTGTGAAACAGGATGTAGTCGATCACGTGACCATAGGTAACGCGGTCGAACAGATTGCCGAGCGCGCCGCCGACGATCAGCGCAAAGCCGATGCGGGTAAGCACGTGGCTGGGCGGAGTGCGGGCCGCGAGATAGAGCACGAAAGCGACGACGAAAGCGGCGATGACCACCAGGCCGGTGTCGCCGAAGGACGAAAACATCGAGAAGGCAATGCCGGTGTTGTAGGTGCGATACAATGCCAGGAACGGGACAAGATCGACCTTTTCCTGAAAAGGGAGGCCGGTCTCGACCAGATATTTCACCCACTGGTCGAGCGTTACCGCGGCGGCGACCAGCAGGACGTAGGGCAACCAGGATTTTGCCGTTGGGGATTTCACCATTCGGGATGTCACGGTCAGGCGCCCTCCGGGGCAAGTTTCAGCGCGCCGCGCCGGATCTCGAACAGCATGATGCCGGTGGCCACCGCGAGATTGAGCGAATCGGCCCGACCGGACTGTGGAATCCGCAGCAATCTGTCGCAGCTTTCGGCCAGGCTTTCGGGCAGGCCCTGCTGTTCGTTGCCCATCATCAGCAGCACCGGGCCTTTGGAAAAGTCGACTGAACGGTAATCGACCGCACCCTTCAGATGTGTGCCGGCAACCAGGCCAGGAAAGCTTTTTCGCCACGCAAGGAAGGCTTCCGGCGTCGCCTTGGCGACCGGCACGGCGAAGATCGAACCCATCGTGGCGCGCACGGTCTCGACGGAAAAAGGATCGGTGGTCTCGCCGACCAGGATGATGCCCTTGGCGCCAACGGCATCGACGGTGCGGATGACGGTACCGAGATTGCCGGGGTCGCGCACGCGGTCGAGCGCCACCCAGACATCGCCGTCTTGAGCGCGGATGTCCTTCAGCGGCAGGAACTTTTGCGAAAAGACGCCGACCACCATTTGCGGGTTGTCGCGGCGGGTGATGGCGACGAGCACTTTTTCCGAAACTTCGAGCACGGTGCCGCCGGCGGCAACCGTGCGTGCCGCGACCTTTTCGACCGCCGCGTTGCCGCGTCCGGCTTTGGCGAAGACCAGCGTCCGGATCGACCAGCCGAGGTCGAGCGCGTCGATGACCAGCTTCAGCCCCTCGGCCATGAAGGCGTTCTGCTGGTCGCGGTATTTCTTCAGCGAGAGCGCCTTGATGTCCTTGATCAACGGATTGGCAAGGCTGGTGACTTCCTTCACCTGCCCTGGCGCGCCGGCGTGCCGCTCGCTCATTCAGGCCACCCAGCGCGAGAACAGCGAGGTGGACAGCGCCCGGCCGGCGGATTTCTCGCGGATAATCAGTTCGCCGGATTCGACCGTGCCGCCCATACCGGCAAAAGTGTCGCGCATCAAGGCATGGATGGCGAAGAAGGAAGCGCGGATCGAATAGGCGGTCAGCACGACAGCGAGCGGCTTCGGCGTCAGGATCGAGCGGCAGAGGTCGGTCAGATCAGGCAGATCCTCGAACAATTGCCAGACCTCGCCCCTGGGGCCACGGCCATAGGCGGGCGGATCGAACAGGACGATGTCGTAGCGGCTGCCACGGCGCTCCTCGCGCTCGGCGAATTTTAGGGCGTCGTCGACGATCCAACGGATCGGCTTTTGCGACAGGCCCGCCATCTCCTGGTTCTCCCTGGCCCAGCCGATCGCCTTCTTGGAAGCATCGACATGGGTGACCTCGGCGCCGGCGCGCGCCGCCACCAGCGAGGCAAGGCCGGTATAGCCGAACAGATTCAGCACTTTGACCGGCCGTTTCGCCGCCGCGATCAGCCCGGCCATGTGATCCCAGTGCGAGGCCTGCTCGGGGAACACGCCGACATGGCGAAACGAGGTGAAACGGCCGAGATAATCGATGCCGTCATGCTTCATCGGCCAGGTTTCGCCGAGCGGCGTCTTGGGGAAGCGCCAGCGGCCGATGCCTTCCTCGTCGGTGTCGCCGGTGAAAATGGCGTTGGCGCGGTCCCAGTCCTTGGCCGGCAACGCTTTTTGCCAGATCGCCTGGCCTTCGGGCCGGACGATGCGATAGGGGCCGTACTGCTCGAGCTTCTGTCCGGCACCGCTGTCGAGCAACGCGTAGTCGGCGTTGGGCGCGACTTCGAGGATCAGCGGCAGGTGTTCGGCGGGCAGGGCGCCGTCGCGGCGGGAAAGGACGCGCGGCGCGACTTTCGGCTCGGTGCGGTTGCCCGATGCACCGGTTCCGCGCGGCCCCTGTTGCGCCCCGCCCTTTGCGAGCTGATGCGAGCGGCTGTCGCGGCGTTTGTCGCGAAAAGGTTTCAAGAAGGGCATCTCCGGGGCGACGTGGCCCGCTTCTGCCACAGCACATTCACCTGCGCAACAAACGCAGTCGCTGGACATTTCCGAAACGGTCAGCCGCGCTTGATGAAGAGCAGGGCGGCAACCAGCGATACGAAACCGACTGCCTTGAATCCGGCGACGATCATATGGCCGATTTCCCAGCGCAGTCGGATCGCTTCGAAATTTTCCGGAATCGGCCCAGGCACCCAGGTGGCCAGAATATCGTTCGCCGGCTTGACGAGAGCAAACCACATCGCAAGAGACACCGCATACAGCACGGGAGCGGCCAACGCGTACCAGAACGCCGGACGGTCATTGCGCAGCATCCAAGCGAGCAGTCCCGAACAGCCGATCGCGGCCAGGTCGAGTGGCGCGCCAATGACGGCAAACAGCTGGAACTGGGCGTTGAAGACAGTGGCCTCGCGCCAGAGAGAAGGCGACCATTTCGTCAGCCGAGGAGCCGATTCCAGGACATGGGCGAAGGATGGTCCAAGGCTGAGCGCCGCGACAATGGCGGCCAAGATGGACCAGAACAACAGGAACCCACGTATTTCCATAACGCCCGAACAACGGGGTGACGCGGAGACGTTCCCGTCCTAGGGGAATAGGGGAATAGGGGAATAGGGGAATAAGGCAGTAGGGCAGTAGGGCAAGTATGACTTGCACGAAGCCCCTCGATTAGTACGGCTCCCCTACTCCCCTACTCCCCTACTCCCCTACTCCCCTGCGCCTTGTACACCGCAATGCCGGCGGCGAGGTCTTCGAGGGCTGCGCCGACCGATTTGAACAGCGTGATCTCACCGGGGCTCTGCCGGCCCTTCTTCTGGCCGCGCGCCAATTCATGCAGGTCGGCGACGATGGCTTGCGCCTCCAGCACGCCCGAGGCCAGCGGCTGGACGATGTCGCCCGCCTCCTTGGTAGCGCCGGCCCGGGTATCGACGTAGACGCGGGCACGCGCAATCGCATCGTCGTCGCTTTCGCGCATGGCCGGCGTGAAGCCGCCGACCAGATCGACATGGGTCCCCGGCTTCAACAGCGCGCCCTTGATCAGCGGCGTGGTCGTGATAGTCGCCGACGAAACAATGTCGGCCTGGCCGAGTTCGGCGTCGAGGTCGCTCGCGGCCGTGGCTGCAAAACCCTCGGCGCGCAACTCCGCCGCAACCTTTTCGGCATTGGCCGGCGTGCGGTTCCAGATGCGGATGAGGGTGATCGGCCGCACCGCTGAATGCGCCCTGACGAGGAACGGCGACAGCGCGCCGGCGCCGACCACCAGCAGCCGCGAAGCGTCCTCGCGGGCCAGATAGGAGGCTGCCAGCGCCGAGGCGCAGGCCGTGCGCCACTGCGTCAGCCGCTGGCCGTCGATCATGGCTTCAGGCTCGCCGGTCGCACCGTCGAGCAGGAGGTAAAGCCCCATCACCGCGGGTTTGCCCACGGCGTTGTTGTCGGGCGACACGGTGACGATCTTGACGCCGATATGGCCGCCTGCCGACGAGCCGGCGGCATTGAAGTCGGTCCAGGCCGGCATCAGGAGCAGGGTCGAGGCCGCGCCGTCGGGCCGTTCGACCGTATGGTGGTGCCTGACCGGCTGTACCGCGCCATCGCGAAAAGCCGCGCGCAGCGTTTCGACCAGGCCGGGAAAGGTCAGCGCCTGATCGACCTCGGCCGCCGAAATGCTCAGCATAGGAAACTCCGTCGAGAGAAATACGCCTGACGCATGACCGCGAAATCAGAAGCGATTTTCCGCAAAGATCATGCGCAATCAAAAAATGGTACAGCGTCCTTTGCGCGTCCAAAAAGGACGCGCGGCGGTTCCGGCTCAGCCCGTCGGCTTCGGCAAGGAGGGGCCTTGTTGCGCGGCCGGTGCCCGGCTGACCGCCTGGCGCAAGTTCTCGGCCTCGACGCCGCGCTGGCGCGCCAGCTTGCGATAGCGGCCCTGCTTGATCCAGGTCGCCAGGCTGCCGACGATCATGCCGATGGCGAGGGCCAGGAACAGGAAGATGAAAAGCGGCAGCGTCATCGTCAGCGCCGGATTGCCGGGGTTGAACGGGTCCAGGGTGAAGGCAACCGGATCGCGGTTGGCGACCGCCAGCGCAATCAGAATGACGGCCAGCGGCACGAACACCACGATGAGCATGAAACGATTGAACATAGAATTTCCTGTCGAAGGCGGGCTCTACCAAAGGCCGGCCCTACTGAAAAGGCCGGCATGGCGCATGAGCCCGCGCGGCGCTTATTTGCCGCTGTTCAGCCTTTCACGCAATTCCTTGCCGGTCTTGAAGAACGGCACCCATTTCTCCTCCACCTCGACGGATTCGCCGGTACGCGGATTGCGGCCGGTGCGGGCGGGGCGGTTTTTCACCGAGAAAGCGCCGAAACCGCGCAGTTCGACCCGATTGCCTTCGGCAAGCGCGTCGGTGATCTCGTCGAAAATCGCGCCGACAATGTTTTCGACGTCACGCAGGAAAAGGTGCGGGTTGCGTGTGGCGATGATCTGCACAAGTTCGGATTTGATCATGAGAAGGCTCCCCGTGAAAATACTGCGGTCAAATTATGAGGATGATTTTATTTGCTTTTTCACTCGTCTCAAGGGTGCCAGACAGAAACCAGACCGTCAAGAAACAAGCGATCGGCACCAAGTTCGTGAATGATGTCGCCGCCATAGTCGGGCAGGCCGAGCGCACTGCCGATGGTTCGCGCCATCGCCTTCGAGAACAGGAAGCCGCCGCTTTCCGCGTCCTTCCACTCCACCACCTTGAGCTTGGCGTCGATGCCCTTGGTTGCGAGCCAGTCGATCGCTTCGGTCTCGCCGCCGACCGCGTCGACCAAGTTGTTGGCAACGGCCTGCCGGCCGGTGAAGATCGATCCGTCGGCCAGCGCCAGCGCCTCCGGTTTGGTCATCTTGCGGCGTTCGGCGACGATGCCGACGAACCAGTCGTAGCTGTCGAGGATGAGCTTGCGGACCATGGTGCGCTCGTCGTCATTGGTCGGCTTGAAAGGCGATGGCGAAGCTTTCAACGGCGAGGATTTCACTTCCTCGAGCTTGACGCCGAGTTTGTTCATAAGGCCGCTGACGTCCGGATACTGGATCAGCACGCCTATCGAGCCGACAATCGACGATTTGCGTGCGACGATATGATCGGTCGCGGTGGCGATCATATAGCCCGCCGATGCGGCCAGCGTGCCGACCTGGGCCACCACCGGCTTCTCGGCGGCCAGCTTGCGCACTGCCTCGTAGATCGATTCGCCGCCGACGGTGGTGCCGCCCGGTGAATCGATCGACAGGATCACAGCTTTCACCCTCGAGGATTGACGGATGGTGTCCAGTTGCTTGATCAGGTCTTCGTCTTCGGTGATGGTGCCCTCGATCTTGACCTTGGCGATATGGTCGACCGCCGCGCCAGTGAAGTCGTCGCCATAAATCCAGGTCGAAAAGGCAATCAGCCCGGCTGCTGCGACAACAAGCGCTGCAACGCGCCAGAATGTCAGCTTGCGGCGCAAGCGGCGGCGGTCGATCAGGTCGTCGGCTCTCAGTACCATGGTCAGCCTCATAGTCGGTGGGAGCAGATGCTTTTAAAGCAACCGCCCGCGCCCGGCTACCGATTCCTGACGAGCTTGCGCCAAAGACAAGGTCTCGACGTTGGCGAGCCGGCGTTTGGAGAGAACATAAAAGACCAATCCACAGCCCCTAACGCTGTCGGCCGGTATCTGGTATGACGTGCAAGTTGTGCCGGTTTCATTTTCGTTTGTGCAACAGCAACCGTCACACTTTTGCGGTTTTCCTCCGCTTGTGCTTGCTTGAGGGCGCCGGCATCCCACCTATAGGGGTGCTTGGCGGCAGGGGTTTAGAAGAAAGCAGTTATGTTAGCGCGACCGATCGAACCGACCAACACCGAGACGGGGTTGGCTCCCCCGGACGTAGGCCCGGCACGGGTCAACGCCTTCGGCATCGCCCAGCGCCATTCGCGCCGCGTGCGTTTCTTGAAGCTGGCGGTGCCGCTGGCCGCTGCCGCGATCGCGGTCGCCGTCCCGGTCTATACCTATCTCGCGGCGCCTGGCTCGATCCAGGTCCAGGCCGACGCCAGCGCGTTCGCCAATGGCAAGCTGGTGATGGCCAACCCCAAGCTCAACGGGTTCACCAAGCAGAAACTGCCCTATTCCATGACGGCTTTGCGCGCCATACAGGACGTGAGCCAGCAAGGCATCATTAATCTGGAGGGCATCGATGCCAAGCTGCCCATATCAACCGACAATGTGGCGGCCATCAATGCCCCGCACGGTAGCTTCAATCGTGATGGCAACACGATGAGCCTGACCAGCGATGTCACCATAACCACCACAGATGGCCTGGCGGCAAAGTTCAAATCGGTCTTTCTCGACATGGGCAAAGGCACTATGAAGACGAACGATCCGGTCGACGTCAGCCGTGGCGGGTCGCGGATTACCGCGGATTCGATGTCTGTCCAGGACAACGGCAAGATCGTGGTTTTCGAGAACAGAGTGCGTGTCAACATCGATCCCGCCAGCTTGAAGGCGGCAGAGGCAATGAGCGGAGAATCCAATGCGGTTCAGTAGTTCGACACGGCTCGTGGCTTCGGCGTTGCCGGCTGTCGGGCTGGCTTTGGGGCTGGCTTTGGGGGCGGCGCCGGCGCTGGCGCAGTCCAGGACCACCAGCCAGCTGTCGGGCCTCAAACTGTCCGGCGACAAGCCCATCCAGATCGAAAGCGACAAGCTCGAGGTCCGCCAGGCGGACAGCGTGGCCGTGTTCACCGGCAATGTAAGCGTCGTCCAGGGGCCGACCTTGCTCAAGGCCGGCAAGATGACGGTCTATTACGTCAAGGACGCCGACGCTGCCGCCAAGGGTGAGCAGGCCGCAGGTGCCGCGATGACCGGCTCGGCCGACATCGACCGTCTGGAGGTCGCCAACAAGGTCTATATCAAATCGGACGACCAGGTCGCCACGGGCGACAGCGGCACCTTCGACATGAAGACGGAAGTGCTGGTGCTTTCAGGCAGCAAGGTCGTGCTTTCGCAAGGCGACAATGTACTGGTCGGCTGCAAGCTGACCGTGCAGATGAAGAGCGGTCTGGCCCAGGTCGATCCCTGCGGCGGTGGACGCGTCATGATGTCGATCACGCCGCCGAAGTCGGGAGCGGCGAACCCCTGATGGTCGACGTAGCATCGCTGTTGGCGCGTCTTCCAGGACGCGCCGCCAGCAAACTTGCGGCACCGGCCGCGATTAACCTCGATCAGGTAAAATTCAAGGGAACCTTGATCGCCAAAGGGCTGACTAAGAGCTACAAGGGCCGCAAAGTCGTCAGCGGCGTGACGATCGGCGTGCGCGCCGGTGAGGCGGTCGGACTGCTCGGCCCCAACGGCGCCGGCAAGACCACCTGCTTCTACATGGTCACCGGCCTGGTGCCGGTCGACGAAGGCACGATCGAAATCGACGGCTTCGATGTCACCTCTATGCCGATGTACCGCCGCGCCCGCCTTGGCATCGGCTACCTTCCTCAAGAGGCGTCGATCTTTCGCGGCTTGAGCGTCGAGCAAAACATCCGTGCCGTGCTCGAAGTGGTCGAAAAGAGCCGCAAAGAGCGCGAACGCATTCTCGACGAACTGCTCGAGGAGTTTCACATCAGCCATCTGCGCAAGGCCCCGTCGCTGTCGCTTTCCGGCGGCGAGCGGCGGCGCCTTGAAATCGCGCGCGCCTTGGCGACCCGCCCCGCATACATGCTGCTCGACGAACCTTTTGCCGGCATCGATCCGATCGCCGTCGCCGACATCCAGCAACTGGTGCGCCATCTGACGGCGCGCGGCATCGGCGTGCTCGTCACCGATCACAATGTCCGCGAGACGCTCGGCCTGATCGACCGCGCCTACATCATCCATGCCGGCCAGGTGCTGACCCATGGGCGGGCCGACGAAGTGGTCGCAAACCCGGATGTGCGGCGGCTTTATCTCGGTGAGGGGTTTACACTCTAAGCGTGAAAATTTCTGTCCAAACGCGGTTTTTGACGCGAGACAGAGCTTTTTCTTCGATTTCTCGTCGGAATACGCACGGACAGGCGAGTTTTGATCGCCGTCGCCTTGACAAGCAAAAGCCGGGCCAGTTTCTATGCCCAACTCCTTCCGGCAGTCCGGATGCGTAGACAGGGCGTTTGAAACCGAACCATGGCGTTGGCGGCAAAACTACAGCTACGACAGTCCCAGTCGCTGGTGATGACGCCGCAACTCATGCAGTCGATACGGCTGCTGCAGTTCACCCACATCGAACTGGAACGCTTCATCGACGACGAGATCGAGCGCAATCCTTTGCTCGAGCGCGCCGAGCCGCAGGACGATGCCGTCAGCGACCAGGCGCAGAAGATCGATGCCGCGCCGGAAACGGCCACCGCCGGCGACTGGTTCGAGAAGGACACGGCGTGGAGCGCTGAGGCGATCTCGGAAAAGCTCGATACTTCACTGGAAAACCTGTTTCCCGACGACCCCGGCACCAGCGAGCGGCTCGGTCCCGACCTGACGGCCCAGTGGAAATCGGCATCCGGCAACGGTTCCGCATCCTCTTCCGACGGTTTTGACGTCGGAGACATGGCGGCCGGAGCCATCACGCTGCGCGAGCATGTCGCCGAGCAGGTTGCGCTGGCCTTCGCCGACCCGGCAGCACGTCTGATCGCCAGCGAACTGGCAGATGGCCTCGACGAGGCCGGCTACATGCGCGCCGACATGGCTGAGATCGCCGCCCGTCTCGGCACCGACAGAGCGGCGGTGGCAAATGCGCTCGCGGTCTGCCAGACATTCGAGCCCACCGGCATGTTTGCCCGCGACCTCGCCGAATGCCTGTCGCTGCAGCTTGCCGTCCGCGACCGTCTCGACCCTGCGATGAAGGCTTTGATCGCCAATCTCGAACTTTTGGCCAGGCGCGATTTCCAGACCCTGAAACGGATTTGTGGGGTCGATGAGGAGGATCTGCTCGACATGCTGGCCGAGATACGTGCGCTCGATCCGCGTCCGGGGATGGCGTTTTCGGGCGGCGCCAGCGACGCGATCATCGCCGATGTCGAAGTGCGTGCGGCCAATGACGGGAGCTGGGTGATCGAACTCAACCCCGAAACGCTGCCGCGCGTGCTGGTCGACCATATCTATTTCGCCCGGGTTTCGCCGCATGCGAAAAATCAGACGGAAAAGGATTTCCTGGCGGAGTGCCTGCAAAACGCCAATTGGCTGACGCGCAGCCTCGATCAGCGGGCGAAGACTATCCTCAAGGTTGCCTCAGAAATCGTGCGCCAGCAGGACGCCTTCCTCGTCCATGGCGTGCGTCACCTGAGGCCGCTCAACCTGCGCACGGTGGCCGACGCCATCGGCATGCACGAATCGACCGTCAGCCGGGTCACTGCCAACAAATACATGCTGACGCCGCGCGGCGTGTTCGAGCTGCGCTATTTCTTCACCGCCTCGATCGCCTCGTCGGGTGGCGGTGACGCGCATTCGTCTGAAGCGGTGCGCGACCGCATCAAGCAGTTGATCGACGAGGAGAAACCTGCCGACGTGCTTTCCGACGACGCGATTGTGGATATGTTGCGGGAAAGCGGCGTCGATATCGCCAGGCGCACGGTCGCCAAGTATCGGGAGGGCATGAATATTCCCTCGTCGGTGCAGCGGCGGCGTGAAAAACGCGCTTTGGCCAGCGCCGGACGTTGATCTCCGACGGAATTTCCACAGCTTTCGCACTTCATTGACAAGCCGCAATGAAGTGGCTAGAAGCCCGCCCGCATGGGACGGGCTACTGCCCGCATGCGGATGGTCCGTCACGACGTTGGCCACGGGACGGTCAAGAAGGCGGCTTGTGATCAATCGGAAAAGTTCGGATTTAAAATCGGCGCAAGTGACGCCGCAAAGCTTGTGCGCTCAGACCACGGGTATAAACTCGGGACAGTTTGAAGCCTGAGCAAGGAAGGTCAGTATTCAGATGACACTGCGCATATCAGGAAAACACATGGATATCGGCGATGCGTTCCGTACGCGCATCAACGACCGTGTCGGAGAAGTGATCGGGAAATATTTCGATCGGGGCTTTTCAGGGCAAATTGTAGTCGTCAAATCGGGGTCGCGCTACACGGCCGATTGCATGATCCGGCTGGATTCCGGCGCTTCGCTGCAGGCCACCGGTGAAGCGCAGGACCCGACGCTCGCTTTCGAGGCGGCGGCAGATCGCCTCGAGACCCGCCTTCGGCGCTACAAGCGTCGGCTGAAGTCGCATAATTCAGGCAACGCCAATGGCGAACCCACCGACGTCGCCTATACGGTGATGGCGCCGCTTGCCGACGATGACGAGGAAATGCCGGAGAATTTCGCGCCAGCCATCGTCGCCGAATCAACCATGACGCTGCGGACCATGTCGGTGGCGTCGGCCGTGATCGAACTCGACACCAAGGACAGCCCGGTCCTCGTCTTCCGCAACGCCGGAAACGAGCATCTCAATATCGTCTATCGTCGGCCGGACGGAAACATCGGCTGGATCGACCCGTCTACGACCAAGGTCGCGCAGGGCTGACGGCCAAGGCCGCACTGGGCTGACGGCCAAGGCCGCACTGGGATAAGGCACCAGCCGCACGCGAGAGTGAGGGCTGGCGACGGCAGGCGAACAAGGGATTTCAAGTATGGACCTGAGCGATCTTATCAACGTTCCGGCAATCTTGCCGGCGTTGAAGGCGAACTCCAAGAAGCAACTGCTGCAAATGCTGTCCGAAAGGGCGGCGGCGATTGCCGGCATTCCGGAACGGGAGGTGTTCGACACCATCCTGCAGCGTGAACGGCTGGGCTCGACCGGTGTCGGCAACGGCATTGCCATTCCGCATGGCAAGCTGGCGGGGGTGAAGCGGATCGCCGGGGTTTTCGCCCGGCTGGAGACGCCGGTCGATTTCGAGGCGCTGGACGACCAGCCGGTCGATCTGGTGTTCCTGCTTTTGGCGCCCGAAGGCGCCGGCGCCGACCATCTCAAGGCGCTGTCGCGCATCGCGCGGGTGCTGCGCGACGCCGACACGGTGGCCAAGATCAGGGGCACCCGCGACGCCGCCGCGATCCACGCGCTTTTATCGGATACACAAGCCTCGCACGCGGCCTGAGCTTTTTCGATCCGTTCGTTAAAGGGCCGCCGCGGGCGGCCCTGTCCGTTCTAACCAGATCGCTGCGCCGTCTTGTTAGTGGATGGCGACTTAGTGGATCGCGACGGGGGTCAGGTCGTTTTCCAGGGCGCCGGCCAGCGCCCGCTCGCGAGCGTCCGAAAGCAGGATCGGCTGGCCGTTGGCGGCGAACAGGGCCCACAGTTCCAGCCCGGGCGCGATTTCGCCGAGGCCCGGGAAACGGCCGCGCAGATCGTCGCTCGAGATTTTCCTGAGATAGGCGACCGAGCCTTCGCCGAGATGGGCGAATTCGCCGCTGGTCATGATAAGATTTTCGTCAGTTCTGGTCATTTAAGCCTCCTTGCCGCGAGGATCCCGTTCAAGGCCGCCTCGCATGAGAGCCATTAGAGCGCGTGCGTCCAATTGGACGCACAAACGACGCTCTATCTCTTTCAGTCTGCTGCATTGTGCTTTTCGGAAAATCGGATCCGATTTTCCGGCCGATGCAGCGGTAAAAATCAGTCTTTCACCGATATGTTTATTTTCCGTACCAGCCGTTCGGACTCGGGCCGATCGAGATCGATCGACAAAAGACCGTTCTTCAGCTCCGCCGCGATCACCCGCATGCCGTCGGCCAGCACGAAACAGCGCTGGAACTGGCGCGCGGCAATGCCGCGATGAAGAAATTCGCGCTCGGTGTCGTCGTTCTGACGGCCGCGCACGACCAACTGGTTCTCCTCCGTGGTCACATCGAGATCGTTTTCGGCGAAACCGGCGACAGCGAGCGTGATACGCAGCCTTTCGGCCTTGCCGTCGGCACCGCTGAGGCGCTCGATGTTGTAGGGAGGGTAGCTGTCACCCGACTTCGCCAGACGCTCCAAGGTCTTTTCCATGGCGTCGAAGCCCAGGAGAAGCGGGCTGGAAAAAGGCGTCATTCGGCTCATGTTACACTGTCCTCTCAAGAGCGACATAATGTGGAAAAACCCGGATGGCATTTTTCCCGATGGTCTTGATATGGTCCGCCTGGCGGTCGAGTTCAAGCCGTCAAAAGCCCCGCCCAAAAAGACTCCCTAAACAAGGAATTGAAATGCCCCAATCCCGCAAGATCATCATCGACACGGATCCCGGCCAGGATGATGCCGTCGCCATATTGCTGGCGCTCGGCAGCGCCGAACTGGAGATCGTCGGTATGACCGCCGTTGCCGGCAACGTGCCGCTGAGACTCACCGAAAAGAATGCACGCAAGATCTGCGAACTGGCCGGCCGGCCTGATATCAAGGTCTATGCCGGCGCCATCCGGCCGCTGGCGCGCGAACTGGTCACCGCCGAGGAGGTGCATGGCGAGACCGGTCTCAACGGTCCGCAATTGCCCGAACCGACAATGGAACTGCAGGACCAGTACGCGGTCGATTTCATCGTCGAGACGCTGATGAAGGAAGAGAGCGGCACGATCACCCTCTGCGCGCTCGGGCCGCTCACCAACATAGCGCTGGCGCTGATCCGCGAGCCGAAGATCGCGCCGCGCATCAAGGAAATCGTGCTGATGGGCGGCGGCTTCTTCGAAGGCGGCAACGTCACCCCGACCGCCGAATTCAACATCTATGTCGACCCGCATGCCGCCGATGTCGTATTCAAATCCGGCATTCCGATCGTCATGATGCCGCTCGACGTCACCCACAAGGCGCTGACCACCGCCAAGCGCACCCAGGCCTTCCGCAAGCTCGGTACCAGGGTCGGCACGGCTACGACGGAGATGCTGGAATTCTTCGAACGATTCGACGAAGAGAAATACGGCACCGACGGCGGCCCGCTGCACGACCCTTGCGTTATCGCCTATCTGTTGAAACCCGAGCTGTTCAGGGGCCGCAACTGCAACGTCACTGTGGAAACCGCCTCGGAGCTCACCATGGGCATGACCGTGATCGACTGGTGGGGCGTGACCAAGCGGCCGATCAACGCCATGGTGATGCGCGACATCGACCACGATGCGTTGTTCGCGCTGCTGCTGGAAAGGCTGGGCCGGCTTTAAGGTTTTTTTCCTTCTCCTTTGTGGGACAAGTTGGATCGGCGTGCAGCGCCGAGGCGGCAAGGGGTGTTGGCCGGAGCGCTGTTGGTGCCAAGCTGGAACACTCCTCATCCGGCCGCGGAGTCCTCGGGCTTGCCGGAGGCAAGACCCGTGGGCGGCCACCTTCTCCCACAAGGGGAGAAGGAAAAGAGTGCCGCTCACTTCGCCTTTGAAAATGCCAGCCACAGGCCGCCGCCGACCAGAAAGCTGCCGCTTATCCGCGACAGCAGCTTGACGCGACCGGCCGAAAGCAGGCGTCCGGCGCGGCCGGCGGCCAACGCGTAGGTCGAATCCGATACGGCGGCGAAGATCATGGCGGTGAGACCCATCACGCCGATCTGCAACCCATAGTTGCCGTCAGGGGCTATGAACTGCGGAAAGAAGGCGCCGAAGAACACCAGCGTCTTGGGATTGCTGATCGCCACCAGCAGGCCCTGCAGGAAGAAGCCGCCGCGCGGTGTCTTTGCCGATCCGTCGGCGTTCAGCTTGCCCTTGGAGCGAAACATTTGCACACCCATCCAGATCAGATAGGCGGCACCGATCAGCCTGACCCATTCGAACCAATGGCCCATTCCCGCGATCAGCGAGGTCAATCCGATGCCGACAATGGCGATCATGATCGCCAGTCCGGCCTGCGTGCCGGCGACGTTGGCGAGGCCGGCGCGAGAGCCATGGCGGATGCCGTTGGCGATGATCAGCGTGACCGTCGGTCCGGGCACCAGGATGATGACAAGGCAGGCGACGAGATAGGTGGCATAGAGTTCCAGCGACATGATTTCCTCGACAGTATGCGGCTTTGCGACACGGCTGACTGCGATCAATGCATGACAGTAACGCGGCTGCAAGCCGGCAGGACATGTCGCTGGCAACCTTGACCTGGATTTTAGGCTCCAGCCAGCCACGGCAGCGTCGTCTCGTAGGCTGCCGCCGCTCTCAACACGGCCATGTCGCCGCGCGGCCGCCCGATCAATTGCATGCCCATCGGCCTGCCTCTGCCATCGAAGCCGGCCGGCACGTTGACCGCCGGGCAGCCGCCCAGCGTGGCGAGCGCTGAAACCTGCATCCAGCGGTGATAGCTGTCCATGGCACGCCCGGCCACTTGGGTCGGCCAGTGGGTGAGGACATCGAAGGGAAAAACCTGGGCGGTCGGCAGCGCAATCAGGTCGAAGCGGTCGAAGAGCGACAGCAACGTTCGATGCCAGGACGAGCGCCTCACCGTGGCGGCGTGGATCTGCGGCGCCGTGAGCTGCAGCGCCTGTTCCACCTCCCACACGGCCTCCGGCTTCAGAAGAGCGCGTTTCATGGGATCGTCGTAATGCGCCTTGAGCGCACAACCGCTGCTCGCCTGGCGCAGCATCACGAAGGCCTGCCACAGCGCTTCGAAATCGACATCCGGCACCAGCGCTTCGGTCTGAAAGGATGCCTCGGCGAACCGGCCGAGAGCGGCCTCGCAAAGATCAAGGACGCCGGGTTCGACCGGCAGATGACCACCGAGATCGCTGAACCAGGCGATGCGGCCGCCGGCCGTCGGCGTTTGCAGTCCCTGTAGGAAGCAGTCCTGCTTGTGATGCGAGAGCGGCGCGCGAGGGTCGTAGCCAGCCTGCTCGTCGAGCAGCAACGCCATGTCGCGCACGCTGCGGCCCATCGGCCCTTCGACGCCCATCTGGGCGTGGAAGACGTCAAGCTCGGGGCCGGCCGGGACAAGCCCCTGCGACGGACGGAAGCCATAGACGTTGTTGTAGGCGGCCGGGTTGCGCAGCGAGCCGCCAAAGTCGCTGCCGTCGGCGACAGGCACCATGTCGAGCGCCAGTGCGACCGCCGCGCCGCCGCTCGAACCGCCGGCGGTCAAGGCCGGGTCGAAAGCATTGAGTGTCGGGCCGAACACGGTGTTGTAGGTGTTGGAGCCCAGGCCGAATTCGGGAACGTTGGTCTTGCCGATGATGATGGCGCCGGCCTTGCGGATGCGCTCCACGAAGAAATCGTCTTCCTGCGGCACGAAATCGGCGAAGATCGGCGAGCCGAAGCTGGTCCTGAGGCCTTTGGTCTGCGCGAGATCCTTGATGGCGATCGGCAGGCCGAAAAGCGGTCCGGCATGCCCTGCATGCGCCGGATGGGCGTCCGCCCTGTCGGCCTCGCGCAAGATGTCGGCGCGGTCGCGCAGCGAAACGATGGCATTGACCAGCGGGTTTACGGCGTCGATCCGGTCGAGGAATGCCGTGACCACCTCGCGCACCGACAACTGCCGGCGCCGGATCGCTGCGGCAAGATCCACGGCGGACAGGCGGCAGATATTGCCGGCAGGCGGCACGGGGTGTTTTGTGGCCGGACGCATGGCTCTCACCTGGCTGGCGGGTTTTGGAGCGCCGCCTCGACTTCCTTCGCCAGTGGGATCGCCGGCTGGGCGCCGGGCTTCAGGCAAGCGAGCGAACCGGCGGCAGCAGCACGGGCGAGCGCCTGATCGAGTGGCAGGCCGGATGACAACCCGGCGGCGAAATAGCCGCAAAACGTGTCGCCGGCGCCGACGGTATCGACCGGGGTGATGTTCAGCGCCGGAACCATCAGAAGATCGGCTGGCGTGGCGGCCAGAACGCCGTCACCGCCGAGCGTGACAACGATTGTGCGGCCGGTCTTCCCGGCGTAATCGCGCATCCGCGCCGGGCGATCGCGGCCGCTCAGCGACAGCGCCTCACCATAGAGGTCGAATTCGGTTTCGTTGGCGACGACATAGTCGGCCTTGCCGAGGAGGGCGGCCGCCTCTGCCCGGAACGGTGCGGTGTTTAGCACGGTAACGGCGCCTGCCGCCCGTGCCGCGTCCAGTGCTGCGTCAACAGTCTGCAGCGGGATCTCCTGCTGCAGGAGCACGACGTTGCCCTTCTTCATGAAGGCCTTGGAGAGGTCGCCTGTGACGACCGAATCATTGGCGCCCGGCACCACGGCAATGACGTTCTCACCGTCGTCGGCGACCATGATCAATGCCGTGCCGGTCGAGGCGAAGGTTTCACCGACACCGGACAGGTCGATCTTGCCGTCCCGCAACAGCGCCAGCGCTTCGGTGGCGAAATTGTCCTTGCCGACCGCGCCGACCATGCGCACCTTGGCGCCGGCGCGCGCGGCGGCCAGCGCCTGGTTGGCGCCCTTGCCGCCGGGTGCGGTGGCGAAACCGGAGCCACGGACCGTCTCGCCGGGTGCGGGCAAGCGGTCGACATTGGCGATAAGGTCGAGGTTGATCGAGCCGACAACGATTATCAAGTGGTGCCTCCCTGCTGACGCGTCGTGCTTTCCGAAAATCGATTCCGATTTTCGGAAAGCACGACGCGTGGAATTAAAGTGTTAGAGCGTACTTTGTGCGTCCGAATGGACGCACGTCGCTCTAATTGCGCGGGAAGCTACTCCGTACGGCCGCCGCTTGCCAGACCGCGCGACATAAACCCGCGCACCCGATCTAGGGGCGCCTCATCAAGAGCCGACCTGTCCCGCTTCCCAGCCAAGGATGGCGCGCTTGCGGGTCAGGCCCCAGTGGTAGCCGGTGAGCGCGCCGGACTTGCCGAGAGCCCGGTGGCACGGCACCACGAAGGACATCGGATTGGCGCCGACCGCGGCACCCACCGCCCGGCTGGCGCTCGGTGCGCCGATGCCGGCGGCGATCGAGGAATAGGTGCAGGCCTTGCCCATCGGGATGCGCAGCAGGGCTTCCCAGACGCGGACCTGGAAGTCGGTGCCGATCAAGACGACGCGCAGCGGCTGGTCGGCGCGCCACAGCGCCGGGTCGAAGATGCGCGCCGCATAGGGCGCCGTCGCGGCCATGTCCTCGACATAGGTTGCGTTCGGCCAGCGGCCGGACATGTCGGCGAAGGCCGCGCGCTCGTCGCCGGCATCGCTGAAGGCGAGGCCGGCAAGCCCACGGTCTGTGACCATGATCAGGGCGATGCCGAAAGGCGAGATATGATATCCGTAGCGGATCGTCAGCCCGGCGCCGCGCGTCTTGTAGTCGCCAGGCGACATCGCTTCGTGGGTGACGAAAAGGTCGTGCAACCGGCCGGGGCCGGACATGCCGACCTCGAAAGAAGCCTCGAGCAGCGGCATGCCGGAATCGAGCAGTTTGCGCGCGTGGTCGAGCGTGACCGCCTGCAGAAACGCCTTGGGCGACAGGCCGGCCCAGCGGGTGAAGAGCTTCTGCAACCCGGTTGGCGTCTCGCCGACTTCCTCGGCCAATATTTCGAGCGACGGCTGGTCACGATAGTCAAGGCTGATCTTCTCGATCGCGCGCCGAACAACTTCGTAGTCACCGCCTTCGGGTGTGATGTCTTTCTTCAGAATAGCTGTTTGTGCGTTCATCGGACCATCTCCTTGGTCGTGAATATCGTCCTTCGCGGCTCCGATCACCACCCGAAACTTGCCTTCTCGTCATGTGCATCCTGATAGATCTGGCTTCGAGGAAGGAGCCGACGATGGCCGGCGAAAAGGTGCATCTCAGCAAGGAGAAGTAGACGCTGCCGATTACCGTTTATGGCCGATTACCGGTTATGAGGCACTGCAGAACCGGTTCGCGAACGAGGCGGTTCGCTCACATTCAGCGCGCTTTCGCAGTCGCCAGGGCGCGCGAAAAGGCTGACGCAAAGCTCTCGCGGTCGTCGGGATTGAGGAAGCCGCCGATCGGCACGTTCTGGCCTTGTGCTTCCACCGCCATCCTGGTGATGCCGATCTCGGTGTGGCGGGCGACCGAAAAACGCGCCCAGAACGGATTGAAGCGATGTGCTTCCGATTTGCCTGATGGCGCGGTCTTGCGGATCTCGAGGCTGGTGCGCGAGACCGACACTTCCTCACGGGCGCGGGCGGCACGATAATTGGCGCGAAAGGCGATGTAGACGGCGATGACGTCGACACCCAGGAAGCCGAACACCGGCCAGGCGCCGCGCGACAGGAAAAACGCTCCGGTGACCAACGAGCCGAACAGCAGAGCGCCCATCAGGATGGCAAAGCCGGTCTTGCCCAGCGACCGATGCGGTATCAGCAACGCCTGGAAGAATGGCTCGTCGGCCTGAAATGAGGCGTTTGTGTCGCTCATGCCGGGATATTATAGGAAGGGGATGACGAGCCCCAAGTCCAAAAATTCCTCTACACCCAAAAATGAACTGCTCCCCGGCCGACGCGACGGATCGAACGCCAAACCGCGTGCCCGGCCGGTGCGGTCCCATTCGCGCTACAGCCCGGCCGAAGTGCACGAGATTTTCCGACGCTTTTCCGTTCAGCGGCCCGAGCCGAAGGGCGAGCTCGAACATGTCAACGCCTTCACGCTGCTGGTGGCGGTGGTGCTTTCGGCACAGGCGACCGATGTCGGCGTCAACAAAGCAACGCGGGCGCTGTTCAAGGTCGCCGACACGCCGCAAAAGATGCTGGCACTCGGCGAAGCCAAGGTCGGCGAATATATCCGCACCGTTGGGCTCTGGCGCAACAAGGCCAAGAACGTCATCGCGCTGTCGGAGGCGCTGATCTGCGACCATGGCGGCGAAGTGCCCGACGACCGCGACCAACTGGTCAAGCTGCCGGGCGTCGGGCGCAAGACCGCCAATGTCGTGCTCAACATGGCCTTCGGCCAGCACACCATGGCGGTCGACACGCATATCTTTCGCATCGGCAACCGGCTGCGGCTGGCGCCCGGCAAGACGCCGGAACAGGTCGAGCAGGGGCTGTTGAGGATCATTCCGGACGAATACATGCGCCATGCGCATCACTGGCTGATCCTGCATGGCCGCTATGTCTGCAAGGCGCGCAAACCGGATTGCCCGATCTGTGTCATCGCCGACATCTGCAAGGCCGAGGAGAAGACGAATGATGTTCCGGCGCCGCTGGTCGAAATTGCGCCGCTCGAACCGGTAAGCGAAATTCAGTAGCCGTAGCCGCGGGCCATCGCCGCGGCGAAGACCGGGATCAGCAGGAAGATCAAGGCTTCGGCGCGGACGTAAGTTCGAACGGATGCAAGTTGTGCCGCCGGCACTTGAAAGCCAGGGCTGGCCGAGGCCTGCCTGCTCCAGGACGCAAAGCGGACCGTCGGGATGATCGACAGCAGGCCGACGGTGACGAAGGCCGCCATCTTTGCCCAGAACATCCAGTTGTAGACGTAGAATTCCCAACCCTTCAGGCCGTAGATGACGCGTCCGATGCCGACGACGATGATCAGCATGGCGATGATGCCGTAATGGCGATCGATGCCGACAAGCCGCCGAAGCGTCGCGGCGGGCAGATCGCCGCGGATCAGGACAAATTCGGCGCCGATGATGCCGGCCAGTGAAAACACCAGCAGATGATGAAGGATGGCAAGCAGAAGATCGGTGGTATCCATGCCCTTTTCCCTCCGTCGGACGGCACAGCGGACGCTGAATTAGTTTCATGCGAAGGGTAGCATCGTTCGGCAAGATTCCCATGCCGGAGCAGGAGTTCGCGACTACGTCCCTGCGTTGTTGACGCCAAATCCTGACAGCCTAAATTTTGACCATGACCAGACTGAAAAGCGCCTTGAACCCGATGCCGGACGACATCCGAACCGCTTTGACAAAGCAGGGTTTGATGGCGGCCTATGATGACAGACCGGATTATCAAAAGAACGACTATCTCGGCTGGATCGATCGTGCCAGACGCGCCGAGACAAGACATAAGCGGCTCGACCAGATGCTGGACAAGTTGAAGCGCGGCGGCGTCTACATGAACATGCCCTGGCGCGGCTGAAATCGCGCTTATCGGGTCACAGTTTCCCGCGCTCGAAGCGCCTCGACCTCGTTTTTCGCGCTGGAAGATGATCTGCGCTGTCCTGGCTCTTGTTGGACATTTGGGCGACATGCATGAGGCACCGGCAAACAACCACTTTGAATTTGCGCATGATCGTTTCGGAGGAGGTTTTCCGCGATCATGCGCCGCGAGGCAGAGTTTATGGGAAATCCAGGAGCAGCCAGCGCACCGGTCATCGAGACGAAGCGAACCATCTTGCGGCCACACCAGCTCGATGATTTCGATGCCTACGTCGCCATGTGGGCCGATCCGGACGTCACCCGCTTCATCGGAGGCAAGCCGCGCACACGCGAGGAAAGCTGGATGCGCTTCCTGCGTCATGCCGGCCTGTGGTCGCTGCTGGGCTACGGCTTCTGGGCGATCGAGGACAAGGCATCCGGCCGCTTCATCGGCGAGGCCGGCTTCCACGATCTGAAGCGCGACATGGTGCCGTCGATCGAAGGCGTTCCGGAAGCCGGTTGGGCGCTGGTCCCGAGCGCACATGGCCAAGGGTTCGCCAGCGAGGTTGTCGGACGGGCTCTCGCCTGGGGCGACGAGGCATTCGGGCGTGCAAGGACTGTCTGCATCATCGATCCGGAAAACACCGCTTCGCTGAGCCTCGCGGCCAAATGCGGCTACAGCGAAGTGTTGCGGACCACCTATCACGACGATGCGACGATCCTGCTGGAACGGCAGCCCTAGGGTTGCGGCCTGGCATCCTGTGATTCTGATCGGGGCCGAGCCGAGGCTTTCTAGGCCTGCCGCTTCAGCACCGGGCCTTCCGCTTCGGCACCGGCTTTGCGGGCTGCCTGTTCGAGCATCGAGGCGTCTTCCCCGAAAGCGCGGGTGGCGCGCGCGGCCGCCTCGATCAGCGGATTTTTCATGCGCTGCAGAAAGGCCGCGTCGACGCGCGTGCTCGGGCCGGACAGCGTCAATGCACCGAGCAGGGTGTGCCCCGGCCCGAACACTGGTGCCGAAACGCCCGCCGTCTCGGGGTCGCGATCGCCGACCGACAAACAATGATAAGTTTTGCGGATCGTCTCGTACGGCTCGCCCTGCTGACCGGAAAACGCCGCAAGCACGCGGCCGCCCGTGCCGGCCAGCAGGGGCAGCACGTCGCCTTCCCGGATGGTGTAGCGGATGGGATGCTTGGACTCGACGCGGTAAAGACAGGTGCGCACGTCGCCCGAACGGACATAGAAAGCGACGCTTTCCCAGCTTCGCTCGGCCAGATCGCGCATGATCGGCAGCAGGATGTCGATCGCCACCACCGAACGCTGGTATAGGGCGCCCAGCCGAAAGGTGGCCGGGCCGACACGGTAGCGGCCGTCGTCGAGACGCTCCAGCAATTGCCCGCGCAGCAACGAGTTCGCCAGTCTCAGGATCGTGCTCTTGTAGAGGCCGGTGCGCGCCGCGATTTCGGCCAGGCTGAGCGAACGGTCGGCAGCAGCGAAAGCATCGAGGATGGCGATCGCACGATCGAGCGCGGCAACGCCGTTGGTCGACGCAGGCTTGGATTGTGTTACGGTTATCTGCTTGACCACGTCGTTCCGTTCCCAGTTGGACAGAAGGGCCGATCGGAACAATTGTGCCGCATCCGGACAGTTCTGTCCAGCAGAATGCCATTCCGGTTGACAGAACGATGCAAAGACTGCATGAATTTTTGTCGAGCGGGTCTGAATTCAGGCTACGTTGCTGGCAGGCACCGGAGGAGGTGTCGTGATTGGAGGAATCCCATGCTGAACAGACGCAGATTTTTAACGAGCACCGCCGCTGCCGGCGCCGCCGGTTTCGCAGCGTTGCATCTCTCGCCCGCTTTCGCGCAGGACGCACCGCAGATCCAGATCTTCGTGCCGGCAGCGCCCGGCGGCGGCTGGGACCAGACGGCGCGCACGATGGACCAGGTGCTGCGCAGTGAGAAGCTGATCTCCGGTTCGCAGATCACCAATGTCGGCGGCGCCGGCGGCACAGTCGGCCTCCCGCAATTCATCAGCCAGTGGAACGGCAAGGGCAATTCGCTGATGGTTGCCGGCATGGTCATGGTTGGCGCCATCATCGCCAACAAATCGGCCAACAATCTCACCGAGGTCACGCCGATCGCCCGCCTCACCGGCGAATTCGAGGCGCTGGTGGTGCCGGCGGCCTCGCCGTTCAAGACAGCAGCGGATTTCGTCGCCGCCCTCAAGGCCGATCCGACCAAGGTTCCGGTGGCTGGCGGCTCGGCCGGCGGCTCGGACCACATATTGTTCGGCCTTATCGCCAAGACGGCCGGTGTCCCGGCAGCCAACCTCTCCTACGTGCCGTTCGCCGGCGGCGGCGAGGCATTGTCGGCGCTTCTCGGCAACCAGGTCGCGGCCGGCATCTCCGGCTATGGCGAGTTCTCCGAACAGGTCAAGGCAGGCGCGCTTCGGCTGCTCGCCATTTCCGCGGACAAGCGCCAGGAAGGCATCGACGCACCGACGATGAAGGAAGCCGGCATCGATGTCGAACTGTTCAACTGGCGCGGCGTCTTCGCACCGCCGGGCGTTTCCGACGCCGACAAGGCGGCGATGGTCACGCTGGTCGAGACCATGGCCAAAAGCGATGCCTGGGCCACCGAATGCAAAAACCGCAACTGGACGCAGATCCTGCTCACCGGCGACGACTATGCGAAATTTCTTACCGAAGACACGGCTCGGATCGCAGCCATCCTCAAGGACCTCGGCCTAGCCTGATGTCCTCGGAGAGGGGCGGTCCGCACTGCCCCTTTCCGATGTTCGCCGGCCGCATGGACATACGATCCGGCGCGAGTGAAACTGCGGTGAGGTCGGCCGTGGGAGACCGGCTATCCAGGGAGGACGATCATGAGCACCAGCGACCAGCAGGCGGCGCGGCCGCGCCTTGCCGTGCCCGAATTGCTGATCGGCATCGGGCTTCTTGCCTGCGCCGGCGCAGTGGCCTGGCAGACGCTGTCGATTCCGGTGTCGCCGCTCTACTCAAAGGTTGGCCCGACCGTCTTCCCCTACATCACCATGGTCGGCATGACGGTCCTTTCCCTGCTGCTGATCGTCGCCGCCCTGCGGGGCGGCTGGCAGCCGGAGGAAGAAAAGGAAACCCCGACCGACTGGAAGGCGATGGGCATCGTCGCCGTCGGACTGGTTGCGAACCTTGTTCTGATCCAGCCGCTTGGCTTCACCGCAGCCTCGGTGATCATGTTCGTTCTCATCTGCCACGGATTCGGCAGCAGACATCCGCTGCGTGACGTGCTGCTCGGCCTGATCCTGGCGCTTGCCGCCTATTTCGGTTTCGCCAGGGCGCTCGGCGTCAACATCGGCGCCGGCTTCATCGAGAACCAGCTGAACACGGGTCTCGATTCGATTATCCGTATGTTGAGAGGCTGAAGCCATGGAAACGCTTGGCCATCTCGCGCACGGATTTTCGGTCGCCTTTACGCCGGTCAATCTCATGTGGTGCCTGCTCGGCACGACACTGGGGACAGCGATCGGCGTGCTGCCCGGCCTCGGACCGGCACTGACCATCGCCCTGCTTTTGCCGATCACCTACCAGGTGGCGCCGGAGGCGTCCTTCATCCTGTTTGCCGGCATCTATTACGGCGCCATGTATGGCGGTTCGACGACATCGATCCTGCTCAACACGCCGGGTGAAAGCGCGACCATCGTCACTGCGCTGGAAGGCAACAGGATGGCCCGTTCCGGTCGCGGCGGCGCGGCACTTGCCACTTCGGCGATCGGCTCCTTTGTCGCCGGCACACTCGGCACGCTGGGCGTCGCCTTCCTGGCCCCCGTCGTGGTCAAATTCGCGCTGTCTTTCGGCCCGGCCGAATATTTCTCGCTGATGGTGCTGGCCTTCATCACGGTTTCGGCGGTGCTCGGCTCGTCGTCGGTGCGCGGCCTGACCAGCCTGTTCGTCGGCTTCGTCATCGGCATGATTGGCGTCGACCTGCAGACCGGGCAGCCGCGCTTCACCTTCGGCATGAGCCAATTGCTCGATGGCGTCGACGTGATCGTCGTCGCCGTCGGCCTCTTTGCGGTCGGCGAGACGTTCTACATGGCCTCTCGCCGCTATGCCGGCAAGGACGAGATCGTGCCGCTGAAGGGCTCGCTCTACATGACCGCAGCCGAATGGGCGCGCTCGTGGAAGGCTTGGCTGCGCGGCGCCTTGCTCGGCTTCCCGATCGGCGCCCTGCCGGCCGGCGGCGCCGAAATCCCGACCTTCCTGTCCTATGCAATCGAGAAGAAGCTCTCCAAGCACAAGGAGGAGTTCGGCACGGTCGGCGCCATCGAAGGCGTTGCCGGACCGGAAGCCGCCAACAACGCGTCGGCCGCCGGCGTGCTGGTGCCGATGCTGACGCTTGGGCTGCCGACCTCGGCGACGGCCGCGATCATGCTGTCGGCCTTCCAGAGCTATGGCATCAATCCCGGGCCGATGCTGTTCATGACGCAGGCCAATCTGGTCTGGGGGCTGATCGCCAGCCTGTTCATCGCCAACATCATCCTCGTCATCCTCAACCTGCCGCTGATCGGGTTGTGGGTGCGGCTGCTGAAAATCCCGGCGCCGCAGCTCTATGCCGGCATCCTGGTGTTCGCCACGGTCGGCACCTACGGTATTTCTCAATCGCCGACCGACCTCGTCATCCTCTATCTGCTCGGCGGGGCCGGATTCCTGATGCGGCGCTTCGATTTCCCGACGGCGCCGGTGATCATCGGCATGATCCTCTGGCCGCTCGCCGAAACGCAGTTCCGCCGCGCGATGACCATCTCGAACGGCGACTGGTCGGTGTTCTACAAACATCCGCTGTCGCTGACGCTGCTGACGCTGGCGTTCATCGGGCTGATTGGGCCGCATATCTACGCTTTCATCGAACGCCGGCGCACGCGCGGACCGGAACACGTGCCGGGCGATGCCTGACCTGTTTGCGACATCATGACCGATCTGCTGTCCGGCATCCGCGTCCTCGACCTGACCAATGTTCTGGCTGGCCCCTACTGTGCCTATCAGCTGGCGCTGCTCGGGGCCGATGTGATCAAGGTCGAGGCGCCGCAGGGCGGCGATCTGGCGCGCCAGCTCGGCGGCTCGCCGGAACTCAACAGCACAGGCATGGGCGCTTCGTTCCTGGCGCAGAACGCCGGCAAACGATCGGTGGTGCTCGATCTCAAGAACGAGGCCGATCGCGAACGCTTCCTCGATCTGGTCGCCTCTGCCGATGCGCTGGTCGAGAATTTCCGCCCCGGCGTGATGGATCGGCTGGGGCTTGGCTCTGCCACGCTGAAAGAGGTCCGCCCTAGTCTTGTCTATTGCGCGATTTCGGGCTTCGGCCAGACTGGGCCGATGCGCGACAATCCGGCCTACGATCAGATCATCCAGGGTCTTTCGGGCATCATGAGCATCACCGGCACACCGCAGACCGCGCCGTTGCGTGTCGGTTATCCCGTCGCCGACACGCTGGGTGGGCTGGTCGGGGCGTTCGCCATCACGGCGGCACTTGTGAAGCAGAAGACGACAGGCGAGGGCGCTTTCCTCGACGTGTCGATGCTCGAATGCACGCTCTCCGCGCTGGGCTGGCCGGTCTCCAACTATCTGACGGCAGGCGTCGAGCCGCAGCCGATGGGCAACGAGAACATGACGGCGGCACCTTCCGGCACGTTTCGCGCCGGCGACGGCCTGCTCAACATCGCCGCCAACAAGCAGGAGCAGTTCGTCACGCTCTGCCGGCTGGTCGGGCTGCCGGAGCTGGCGTCGGACCCGCGCTTTGCCGAGCGCGAGACGCGCAAGCGCAACCGCATCGCCTTGAAGGCGCTGATCGAGGGCGCCCTGGCCAGCGGATCGGCCGTAGCCTGGGAGGAGACCCTCAATCGCGCAGGCGTGCCGGCGGGCAGGGTGCTGACCATCCCGCAAGTGCTGGCCGAGCAGCAAGTGATCGCGCGCGAGATGACCGCCTGCTTCGATGGCATGCCGAAGATGGACCGGCCGCTGACCGTCGTGCGCGGCGGGTTCATGGTCGATGGCGCAGCACCGTTGCCGACCAGGCCGCCGCCGGCGCTGGGCGAGCATATGGACGAGGTGTTTGCCAGTCTGCCGCCGCGCGTCAAGAAAAGGGCGCAGGCATGAGCCGCGCGAGAACATGAGCAACGTTGGGAAAAACACCGGCCGCGAGCGCGGCGAGGAGTGGTGGCAGACCGATATCATCGAAATGCGCCCCGGCGTGATCCGGCTGCGCGGCTATGAGATCCAGGACCTGATCGGCCGCGTCAGTTTTCCGGCGATGATCTGGCTGATGCTGCGCGGCGAACTGCCTGGTGAGGAGCAGGCGACGCTGCTCGGCATCGCGCTCAGTGGCGCCGTCGATCACGGGCCGCAGGCGCCGTCGATCGCCATTGCCCGCATGGCGGCCACCTGCGGCGTCGGCATCAACAGCGCCATGGCCTCAGCCATCAATGTCCTAGGCGACGTGCATGGTGGCGCCGGCGAGCAGGCGCTTGCCTTCTATGGTGACATCGCCGCGGCAGTGGACGAAGGCGTGACGCTCGGCGATGCGGTGGTGGCGCGGCTCGATCGTTTCTTCGCCGAGGAAAAATCCTATGTGCCGGGGCTCGGCCATCGGTTCCACCCGGTCGATCCGCGGGCGCCGCGCCTCATCGAACTGACCCGCGATTTTGCCGCGCGCGGCATCGTCAGTGGACGTTTCGCCGACATCGCCGACGCTGTCGAGGCCGAAGTCGAGCGGCGCAAGGGCAAGAAGATCCCGCTCAACATCGACGGCGCCACCGCCGTCATCTATGGCGAGCTCGGCTTTCCGCCGCAGCTGACACGTGGCCTTTTCGTGCTGTCGCGCTCGGTCGGCATCTTGGCGCATGCGTGGGAACAGTCGCAACAGAGCGACCGCAACAAAGGACCACTGCCGCGCGAATGGTTGTGGGCCTATACGGGCACGCCGGTGCGGCCTTTTCCTCAGGGAGAAGACGACGCCAAATGAGGCCTTGGTTCAAGTTCGCCAGCGGGCGATGGCTGGGGAATTTTCAGGTTCTTCAGCAGTGTTGAAAGATCGGGCTCGTCGATGAGCACGGCTGCGTCTTCCGGCGCCAGCCATGCCCGCTGCCGCCTTTTGGCCTCCTGCCAGTTGGCCAGTTCCTCCGTCACCGCCAGCAGGTAGACGGTGACGTCGACGCGGACGAAGCGGTTCGTCAGCCGCTTCCAGTAGGAATAGGTGCCGGCCGGCTGCTTCAGCGTCTTGCCGAGGACGCCGGCTTCCTCCCGCGCTTCGATGGTGGCTGCCTTGCGCCCGCTCTTTGCCTTCATCGGCCAGCCCTTGGGCACGATAAAGCGCCTTGTCGATATCGAGGTGACCAGCATCACCTCGGCGTCGCCGCGCTCCCCCAGCCGAAAGGGAATCGCCGCGACCTGACGGATCCGCTCGCCCTTCCTCGCCTTGCGCACGACCTTCTTCTTGGTGGCTGCCATTGCCGACGATCCAATCAGGGCAGTGCCCAAGCGCAAAGGCACGTTGCGAAATCAAAACCGCCCTTGATGCTGCTTTAAGTAGAGCGGCGTTCAAGCATATCGGCTAAATAAATGAGAACGCCGGGCCATCAGCGGCAGACGCTGATGAAGCGGCTGCCCGAGCGCCGCAACTGGCAAGTAGGCGCCATCTGCGGCACATCTGGCCGTTGCGGCACGACCACGCGATCCTGGGCACGGAACTGCTGTTGCTGCTGCTGATATTGCTGCCGCCGCAGCCTGTTCTCCAGCATCTGCAATTCGCCTTGCAGGACCACCGTATTGCGATTGGCGGGAGTGACGTTCTGCGCGGAGACAGCCGCGCTCGACAGCATCGCTGTTGCCAGGGTTGCCGACATCAAGATCGTCGAAAGGCGAAGCGGCGACATCCATCCATTCCCTTACGAAACAGAACCTTGGGCCCGCACGAAACAGAACCTTACGATTATATAGGGCGTTTGTCTGATGATGCCATGGATTAAAATCTCACGCCGGAGCGGAATTGGCGGACTAGCCAGTCAGGGCGCAAAGCCCGTCGACCGATGTGTGCTGGCAAAAGGGCACCAATACGAGGCCGACGACAAGAAGCTGGAGGGCATCCTGCAGTTCCATGCCTTTTCAGGCCTGGATTGGATAATTTAAACCGCAACATCGCACAGTCGAAAAGCGCGGCATGGGCGGCGCTGCGTTCCCCGCAGCCGTTGGGCACGGCACGGCGATAGCCCAGCTGCGCGACTATTCGCGGAATGCGCGGCTGATCTGGTCGGTCAATGGCTTCATCAGAAACGAGATGACGGTGCGATCGGTCGTGCGCATGAACGCCTCCACCGGCATGCCCGGTTTGAGGCTTTCCGGATCCAACGAGCCAAGCTTGCCTTCGTCAAGCCTGATCCGCACGCTGTAATAGGATAGTCCGTTCCGCTCGTCTTCAACGAGGTCGGGAGAAACCGTTGCTACATGTCCTTCGATTTCCGGCGTGACCTGCTGGCTGAACGCCGACAGCCGCAGATGGACAAGCTGGCCGGGCTGGACCTGATCGATGTCTTGAGGCGCGATGCGTGCGTCCACAGTCAATTCGTCAGCGGTCGGGACAATCATCATAATTGGCTCGCCGGTCGTGACGACGCCGCCGACCGTGTGGATCGCAAGCTGATGCACCCGTCCGTTCTGGGGTGAACGAATATCGGTCTGTCTCAGCAATTCCTCCGCGGCGATCTTTCGTTCTGCCAATTCTGTGGTTCGAGCCTCCGTTTCGCGGCCTGATAACACAAAATTTCATATTGTAATGCACCAATCAGTTGTAATGCAGCCATCCAGCCTGACGTTCAATTGTGCGCGTCCTCCCGAAGCGCGACTTGCGCGCCAGACCGTGAGGACCTGCGCGAGTGGCGGGCCGCGGCTATGCCGCCGGCAAGAGGTCGGGCTCTCGTCCTTTATCCGCATGCCGCCAGCATCCAGATCGGGACGGCGCCCGGTCCGGTGAACGCCTCGCGTCGACCATTGCCATTAACAAGGTTGTTCGCTGATCCTGAACATCAGGGACCGCGTGTGGCCGAAGCCATCTCGATCGCTGTCAAGTTCGTTAAACAAAAAGCTGATCAAGTCGGCTTCGCCGTGCAACCGGGACGCTTGGTTGTGGAGCGCTGGATCAGCCGCAACAGGCGGCTGATGGTAGACGCGCGCCCCGCAGTGGGGATAGACGAGCCCCCCGCGTCTGACCGACATGGCACTCGATACGAAAATCACGCCGCTGCTGAAGTCCGCCTCCACGTTGGAGATCAATGCGGTTGCGCGGCGGATCCTGCCTATTCCATCTCGTTGGCCGGCTTCAGCGGCGCGCTTGTCCGGACCGCGGAACTCTCGGCCGATTGAGCTCGCCCGCGGCCCTCGCTTCAGTCGACTTCGCGCAGGCGGTATCCGACGCCGGTTTCGGTGGTGATGTAACGCGGCTGGTCGGGCGTTTTCTCAATCTTCTGCCTGAGCTGCCGCACATAGACCCTGAGATACTGCACGTCGGTCGAATCGCCCCAGACCTGCTTCAAAAGAAACTGGTGGGTGAGAACCTTGCCAGCGTGCTGCACGAGGATGCGCAGGATGTCGTACTCCTTCGGCGAGAGCTTTATCTCCCTGTCCTCGATCATGACGATGCGCTTCACCAGATCGACCGTGAGATCGCCGGTGTGAAAGACCGGCTTCTCGCCTTGCTGCTGGAACTTGTGGCGGAGCGCCACGCGGATGCGCGCGACAAGCTCGTTCATGCCGAACGGCTTGGTGATATAGTCGTCGGCGCCGAGATCAAGTGCCGAGACGATGCCGGCCTCGTCGGTGCGGCTGGAAAGGATGACGACGGGAACATCCAGGCCGTCGTCCCGCCATTTGCGCAACAATTCGTGGCCGCCCATGCCTGGCAGGCCGAGATCGAGCAGGATCAGGTCCGGCTTTTCCGTCTCCACGAGTTCGATCGCCGTCTTGGCGTTCGGCGCCTCGCTGATCGCATAGCCCTGGCTGCCAAGGCCGACACGGAGCAGCTTGCGGATCGGCGGTTCGTCATCGACGACCAATATCCTGACGTCCAGATTCGTCATGCCAAGCTAGCCACGTCGGGGTCGCCCACATTTCGGTCATCGCCGTTGGGGTCGTCGTCCACCGCGGGCAGTTCCGTCGGCACCGGCATCTTGATGGTGAAAACCGCACCAGAGCGGTCGGTCCTGCTGGCCGCCGAAATCGTCCCGCCCATCGCCTCGATGAAGCCGCGGCAGATCGAGAGCCCAAGCCCGGTGCCGGCACGGACCTGGTCGCGCTTGCGCACCCGGTAGAACGTGTCGAAAACGCGTTCCAGATCGGCGCGCGGAATGCCCGGCCCCTCGTCCATGACCTGCAGGATGACGGAACCATTGTCGGCCCAGCCCTGCAGGCGGATCGTCGAACCTGGCGGCGCGTATTTGGCCGCATTGTCGAGCAGGTTGAACAGCGCTTGCTCGAACAGGACGGGGTCGAGCCTCAGCATTGGCAGGTCAGCGGGAATATCGATTTCGGTCTTGTGTTCGCCGATGATTTTCCTGGCCCGATGCAAGGCGGTTCCGACAATGTCGCCGACATAGTGGAATGCGTAGTTCGGCTCCATCGCACCGGATTCGATCTTGGTCATGTCGAGCAGATTGGCGATGAAGCGGTTCAGTCGCTCCGATTCGTCAAGCACGGTCGACAGCAGCTCCGCCCGATCCGCTTCGGGAAGCGCGGGCGCAAAGTCCCGCAATGTGCCGGCGGCGCCCATGATGGCGGCAAGCGGTGTTTTCAGGTCATGGGAAATCGAGGTCAGCAGCGCCGAGCGCAGGCGGTCCGCCTCGGCCGCGAGCTTGGCCCGGTCGACGTCGGCAACAAGCTGGATACGCTCGATGGCGACTGCCGCTTGATCGGCGAGCGCGTCGAGGAGGCGCTTCTGTTCGGGAGTCAGCAACGGGCCTTGCTTGTCGTTGTCGAGGCCGACGACACCGACGGCGGTGCGCCCCGTCCGCAACGGCAGATACAGGCGTCTTGCTCCGGGAAGCGTGTCGGCGCCGCGGCCCGCGGGGCGATCGTGCTCCCAGGCCCAACGGGCGGCCGCGATGTCGGCCTCGGCCAGCGTGTCGTCAGGCGGATAGCCGGCCTTGACGGTGATCGAGCCGTTCTCCGGCAAGAGCAGCACCACGCGCAATTTCAGCATAGAGGCAATCTGGAAGGCAGTCGCCCAGAGCACGTCGTCAAGCGTGCCAGCGCCGGCGAGCTTCTTCGAGAAGAGATAGATATCTTCCGTGGCGCGTGCCCGCGAGCGGGCAGCGACCGCCTGACGCTGCACGCGCGCTGTCAGATTGCTGGCAATGACCGCAACAACCAGGAAGACAGCCAGTGCAACGATGCTCTCCGGATCCTGGATCGTCAGCGTGTAGCGTGGTTCCAGGAAGAAATAGTTGAAGACAATAGCGCTGATGAGGCAGGCATACAAAGCTGGCCAGAGACCGCCGGTCACCGCTGAAGTCAGGACCCCGATGAGAAAGATGATCGCCAGATTGCGGACGTCGAGAAACTGGTCGAGAAGGACGGCGAAGGCGAGCGAGCCAACAACATAGGCCGTGGCCTTGAGATAGGGCCAGATCTCGAACTGCCACTGCTCGTCCGCCGCCTTGACGGTCTTCGACGTCGCCTCGGCGTTGCGTTCGTTTCCCGAAATGACATGGACGCTGATGTCGCCGGCATTGCGGATGAGATCATAGGTGAGCGAGCCTTCGATCAATTCCCGCCAGCGCGATCGGGTCGGCCTGCCGATCACGATATGGGTGAAGTTGTTCGCGGTCGCATGGCGAACGATGTCCTGCGCGACGTTCTGACCTGGAATGGTCGTCACCTCGGCGCCGAGCTGCTCGGCAAGGCGCAGCAGCGTCGCCAGTCGATCCTTGTCTTCCTCGGACATGCCGGCCGAACGAGGGGTATCGACATGAAGCGCCGTCCAGGGGGCGCGGAGCCGGTCGGCCAATCTCCGCGCATAGCGGACACGGGCCGCCCCGCCCGGACGCGCGTCGACGCAGACGAGAACCCTTTCCCCCGCCGCCCAGGGCCCGGGTATGGCGTGGGCCTGCATGTGGGTCAGCAACTGCTCGTCGACCCGCTGGGCGGTGCGGCGGAGCGCCAGTTCCCTGAGCGCCGTCAGATTGCCCGGCGAAAAATAGTTCTCGATCGCGCGCTGGGCGGTGCTGGGAATATAGACCTTGCCCTCCTCGAGCCGCTTGATCAGGTCGTCGGGCGTGAGATCGATGATCTCGATGTCGTCGGCCTGGTCGATGATGGAGTCTGGAACTGTCTCACGCACCCTGACGCGCGTGATCTGCGCCACGACATCGTTCAGGCTTTCGACATGCTGGATGTTGAGCGTGGTGTAGACGTCGATGCCGTGCGTCAGGATTTCCTGAACGTCGAGATAGCGCTTGGGATGGCGGCTGCCCGGCGCGTTGGTATGGGCAAGCTCGTCGACGAGGACCAACGCCGGACGCCGGGCAAGGATGGCATCGAGGTCCATTTCCTCGATGATGCGCCCCTTGTAGTCGACCCGGAGACGGGGAATCACCTCATAGCCGTCGACCAGCGCCTGGGTTTCCTTGCGGCCGTGCGTCTCGACGACGCCGATCACCACGTCCACCCCGTCGGCCAATCTTGCACGGCCCGACATCAGCATTTCATAGGTCTTGCCGACACCGGGGGCGGCGCCCAGAAAGATCCGCAGACGACCGCGCGCCTCCCGCTCCGCGTGGTCAAGCAGGGCGTCGGGTGAGGGTCTGGTTTCGTCGCTTCTGTCGTCCGGCATCACAGTCGATCATGAATGGCGCCGAGGATGGTGTCGACCCCACCCATTCATTGCTTGATGGCCTCGTCCAGCGCCAGGTTAAGCGCCAGCACATTGACCACAGGCTCGCCCATGAAGCCGAGTTCGCGGTCCTCGACGTGGCTGTCGACAAGGGACCTGATCCTGGCTTCATCGACGCCCCTGGCCCTGGCCACCCTGGCGACCTGGAAATAGGCGGCCTCGGGGCTGATATGCGGATCGAGGCCGCTGCCTGAAGTCGTGACCAGATCGATCGGCACCGGCTGGTTCGGATTTTCGGCTTTCAGCCTGTCGGCATCGCTCTTGACGCGGTCGATCAGCTTGGGGTTGGTCGGCCCGAGATTCGAGCCGCTCGAAGTGGCGGCGTTGTAGCCGTCGCCCGCAGCCGACGGCCGGCCATGGAAATAGCGCTCGCTGGCAAAAGCCTGGCCGATCAGTTCGGAGCCGACGATCTTGCCGTCCTGCTCGATCTGGCTGCCATTGGCCTGGCGCGGGAACAAGGCCTGGGCGATGCCGGTCATGCCGATCGGATAGATCAGGCCGGTCAGGATGGTGAAGAAAACGATCATGGTGATCGCGGGTCGGATTTGCTTGAGCATGGACTTAATTCCTTATGCGAGGCCAAGTGCGGTGATGGCCAAGTCGATCGCCTTGATGCCGACGAAGGGGACGATGATGCCGCCGAGGCCGTAGACAAGAAGGTTGCGGCTGAGCAGCGCGCCCGCGCCGATTGCGCGATATCTGACGCCTCTCAGCGACAGCGGGATCAGCGCGACGATGATCAGCGCGTTGAAGATTATGGCCGAGAGAATGGCGCTCTGCGGCGTTGCCAGATGCATGACGTTGAGCGCCTGCAGCGGACCTGATGTCTGCCCCGGCGCGATGTAGAAGACGGCGAATATGGCCGGGATGATGGCAAAATACTTGGCCACGTCGTTGGCGATGGAGAAGGTCGTCAGCGAGCCGCGCGTCATCAGCAGCGCCTTGCCGATTTCCACGATCTCGATCAGCTTGGTCGGATCGCTGTCGAGGTCGACCATATTGCCGGCTTCGCGCGCGGCGACCGTGCCGGTGTTCATGGCGACGCCGACATCGGCCTGCGCAAGGGCAGGCGCATCATTGGTGCCGTCGCCGCACATGGCGACGAGCTTCCCCTTGGCCTGTTCGTCGCGGATGAGCTTCAGCTTGTCCTCGGGCGTCGCCTGGGCAAGGAAATCGTCGACGCCGGCCTCCGCGGCGATCGCCGCCGCCGTCATCGGGTTGTCGCCGGTGATCATCACCGTGCGGATCCCCATCTTGCGCAGTTCGGCGAAGCGTTCCCTGATGCCGCCCTTGACGATGTCCTTGAGATGGACGACGCCGAGCAGGCGTCCGTCGCGCTCGACCGCCAGCGGCGTGCCGCCGGATTTGGCGACGTCGTCGGCGATCGCCTGGAGATCGCGGACGGAGTCGCTGCTGGGGCGCGTGCCGTGCGTGGCGACGGTCGACTGATTGACGAACGCGAGCACCGAATCGACCGCGCCCTTGCGAACCGAAGAGCCATCGATGTCGACGCCGCTCATGCGGGTTTGCGCGGTGAAGGGCACGAAAGCGGCATGCAGTGTTGCCATGTCGCGGGCACGGATGGCGTATTTCTCCTTCGCCAGCACAACGATCGAGCGGCCTTCCGGCGTCTCATCGGCAAGCGAGGCCAACTGCGCCGCGTCGGCCAACTCCTGCTCGGTGACGCCCTTGACCGGCCGGAATGCCGTCGCCTGGCGATTGCCGAGCGTGATCGTGCCGGTCTTGTCGAGCAGCAGCGTGTCGACGTCACCCGCCGCCTCGACGGCGCGGCCGGACATCGCCAGCACGTTGAACCGCACCAGGCGATCCATGCCGGCGATGCCGATGGCCGAAAGCAGCGCGCCGATCGTCGTCGGGATCAAGGTGACGAACAGGGCGACCAGGACGGTCACCGAAATGTAGCCGCCCGAATAGGAGGCGAAACTCGGGATCGTTGCCGTCGCCAGCACGAAGATCAGCGTCATGCCGACGAGCAGGATGTTGAGCGCGATCTCGTTGGGCGTCTTCTGGCGCGCAGCGCCTTCGACCAGCGAGATCATGCGGTCGAGGAAGGTGTGGCCGGAGGCCGCGGTGATGCGCACGCGGATCCAGTCGGACAGAACCTGCGTGCCGCCGGTCACCGCCGAACGGTCGCCGCCGGATTCACGGATCACCGGAGCGGATTCGCCGGTGATCGCCGCCTCATTGACCGAAGCGACGCCTTCGATCACCTCGCCGTCCGACGGAATGATGTCGCCGGCCTCGACGAGCACCACGTCGCCGACCTTCAGGCTGGTGCCAGGCAACAGCTTGAACTTGGTGCGGTCGTCGCCGCTCAACAGCTTGGCCTGGCTCTCGGTGCGAGCCTTGCGCAGCGAATCGGCCTGCGCCTTGCCTCGGCCTTCGGCGACCGCTTCGGCGAAGTTGGCGAAAAGCACGGTGAACCACAGCCAGATGATGATCTGCAGCGAGAAGCCGAGATCGCCGCCACCAGTGACGAGATCCTTGACGAACAGGACTGACGTGAGCGCCGAGACGACGGCGACGACGAACATCACCGGATTGCGCATCAAGGTGCGCGGGTTCAGTTTCCTGAAGGCGCCGTCGATGGCGGGCAGCAGGATGCGGGCATCCATGATAACAGCGGATTTGGACTGGCTCATTTGGTGGCTCCAGTATCGATGTTGTTGGATGGCGCCGATCGATCGTAGGCCGAAAGAAGATGCGGGAGCCCGGAGGCCAGCAGCCAGATCACGATCATGACTGCCGCAATGCCGAAGAACGTGGACATGGTCGGGAAAGGAGGCGGGGTTGCCCCTTTCTGATCGTGTCGATGCCGAATCTTGCGACGTATGGTTTCGAGCCAGGACATGACATTGATCCAAGGTGGGACGGTTCAGAAAGTCTGCCCGTGGATGCCGGCCAGGTGCTCGACGATCGGTCCGACTGCCAGCGCCGGGAAGAAGGTGAGGCCGCCGACGATCAGAATGACGCCGACCAGCAGTCCGACGAACAGCGGCCCGTCGGTCGGGAAGGTGCCGGCGGAGGCCGGCACCGTCTTCTTGGCGACCAGCGAACCGGCGATCGCCAGAGCCGGGATGATGACCAGGAAGCGGCCCATCAACATGCCGATGCCGAGCGTGATATTGTACCAGGGCGTGTTGCCGGTCAGGCCGCCAAAGGCCGAGCCGTTATTGGCGGCAGCCGAGGTGTAGGCATAGAGAACCTCGGAGAAGCCGTGCGGGCCGGCATTGGCTATGGAAGCGACGCCGGTCGGCAGCACCACCGCGATGGCAGTGAAGATCAGCATCGCCAGCGGCAGGCAGAGAATGGCCAGCATTGCCATCTTGATCTCCTTGGCTTCGATCTTCTTGCCGAGATATTCGGGCGTGCGTCCGACCATCAGTCCGGCGACGAAGACGGCGATCACGATGTACATCAGGATGCCGTAGAGACCGGCGCCGACACCGCCGACAATGACCTCGCCGAGCTGCATGTTGATGATCGGGATCATGCCGCCAAGCGCGGTGAAGCTGTCATGCATGGCGTTGACGGCGCCGCAGGACGCGGCGGTGGTGATGACCGCAAACAGCGCCGACAAAGCGATGCCGAAGCGCGTTTCCTTGCCTTCCATGTTGCCGCCGTCGATGCCCAGCGCATGAACCAGCGGATTGCCTGATGCTTCCGCCCAGTAGCAGACGGCGACGCCGGCGATGAACAGGACGGCCATCGAGGTCAAGATCGCCCAACCCTGGCGCTGGTTGCCGTTCATGCGGCCGAAGACGTTGGTCAGCGCCGCACCGATGGCGAAGATCGAAACCATCTGGATCAGGTTCGAGATCGCATCGGGATTTTCGAAAGGATGCGCCGCATTTGCGTTGAAGAAGCCGCCGCCATTAGTGCCGAGCATCTTGATGGCGATCTGCGAGGCTGCTGGCCCGACCGCTATCGTCTGCCGCGTGCCCTCCAATGTTGTGGCGTCGATATAGGCGCTGAGCGTCTGCGGTATGCCGAGATAGACATAGACCAGCGTCAGCACGATGCAGAGCGGCAACAGCAGGTAAAGGGTGCACCGGGTCATATCGACCCAGAAATTGCCGATCGATTTGCCGGAGGCCTTGGTGAAGCCGCGGATCAGCGCGATTGCGATGGCGATGCCGGTCGCCGCGGACAGGAAGTTCTGCACGGTGAAGCCGGCCATCTGCACGAGATAGGACATCGTGCTTTCGCCGCCGTAGTTCTGCAAGTTGGTGTTGGTCATGAAGCTCGCGGCGGTGTTGAAGGCGAGCCCGGGTTCGACGGCGGTCATACCGGCCGGATTGTAGGGCAGGCTGCCTTGCAGCCGCTGCAGGAAGTAAAGCACCAGGAAACCGGCCAGGTTGAAGAACAGCAAAGCCGCCGCATAGGTGGTCCAGTGCTGCTCCTCACGCTCGCTGGTTCCCGAGATGCGATAAAGGCTCCGCTCGACAGGGCCCAAAATCGGCGAGAGGAATGTGCGGTCGCCGCTGAAAACGCGATACATGTAGCCGCCGAGCGGCTTCACCAGCAAAACGACGATCCCGCAATAGACGAGGATCTGTATCCATCCGTTGAAAGTCATAGGTATTGCTTTCCGTGCCTTCGCCAGTTGCCGTTAGAAACGTTCTGGGCGAACGAGGGCGTATGTCAGGTAGGCGAGAAGGAACACGGTCACAGCGCCACCGAGGATATAGTCGACAAGCATGTGATCCTCCCGCCTAAAGACTGTCGCAGGCTTTGATGAAGGCGAAGAACAGGGTAAAGAACAAAAACCCTACCCCGAGAACGATGATGTCCATCGTGCGTGTTCCTTATTTCCGTTTTGCACTGCCTTGCCTGCAGCCGGCAGGGTGAAGTCAATGTGAAGACACTCGGTCGCGATGGTATTGGCGAGCGAGATATGTCCTTCCCGACGGAATATGGATCCAAACCCCATAAAGGTTCGAGACGTGGCGAAGAGGAAAGAAATAAGAATCCTATAAAGGATTTGCCGTCGCGGTTCTCAGCGCGCGGCGTTTAAAGACAAGTCGCGCGCCGGCGCGAAGCTGCCGAAAATCAACGATCGCGCGTATAGATCACGGCGTAGTCGTCCGCATACGCCCGCTTCCAGCCCAGTTCATCGAAGAATGGAATGCGGCTGTCATCCGGCGTCAGCAAGGCCCAGTCTATCGCATGCTTCTCGAGCTGGGCTTCGAGGACAGGCTTTCCGCCGCTGCGTCCTGTCTCGGCATCTGTCTTCGTAAAGCCGTTGAGAAAGAGCTGATCTGTCCGGCCGTCGATGAATGTCTTGATTCCGTGGAAAATCAAGCTGCCGCCGAAGTTGTAGGAATTCAGGACTTTGCCTGACAGATGATGGCTTTCGACGAATGCAAGCGCATCCTTGGCCGAAGTCTTCTGGCTCGGCGCGACCGGATAGGCGCTCGTGAGCATTGCGGTTGCCCCCAGCAGCAAAACGCCTGCCACGCCGCAGATCCGGTAAAATCGCTCCGCGAAAAACCGTTCCAGTCCGTCGCGCCTATCGGACATCCATTTCGCCAGGGAAAGCGCTGGATATTGCTCCGCAATCTCGGCCGCAAGCACGATCGGCACCAGCAGAAAGAACAGGTACATGAAGCGCAGATGGGTGAGATAGATATGCAAGGCAAAGACGATGAACAGCGCCTTCGCCCAGCCGATGCGAAGTCTCGACACAAGCAGCGCGAAAACGAACAGTAGGATACCCAGTTCCTGGAACCGTTGATCCGAGGCGTCGAACGGTTTCCACTCGATAATCAAGGGAACCGCTTCATTGCCATAGGCTACGGTGAAAGTGGCAAGGATGGCCTTCATGCCATAGGGATTGATCAAGCTGACCACCGGGCAGAGCAGTCCGAAGGCAACCCATTTGCCAAGGAGTACGGGGTTGGACAGGCGGGTTCGCACAAGGACATCGAGGCCGGCGAAAGCCGCGATGACGAAGCCGATGGTAAAGGTCGCGTGGAGATTGGCCCACAGGACAAGCAGGGCAAGCAGCCACAGAGGTGGTCCGTGCTCATTGCGCGCTGCGCGAAAAAGCATTGCGGTCCAGATCACGATGATGGGCAAGGTGAAGATGTGCGGACGCGCGGTGTAGATCGGGGAGATCATGGCCACGGCGAACAAGGCCAGTCCCACTGCCGCCATCGGTCTCAACCAGGTGCTGAGATACCATGACAGCAGCGCGCCCGTGAGGGCGATGGTTGAGATGATCAGCACCGCCACGCCGTTCCAGCCACTGGCCGTGTAGGCGAGCGCAAGGAAGACCTGTCCAAGCCACTCCTTGGCGATCCACGGCTGGCCGGCGAAAGTGTGAGAATAGCTGTCGACAACCGGGAAGGTACGACTTGCCAGCAGGTCGAGCCCGACCTTGACCTGCCACCAGCTGTCGGGGTCCTGCAGGATGGCCTGGGTGTGGGCGGAAAGCGCGAAGGCCACGAGAGGCGCGACGAGCAGGCAGAACATCACTCTGGCCCGCAGCGCGTCGTTGACCGACGACGCGGTCGCAACGGTCGCTACGGTCGCCTGAATCCCGTTCATATCATAGCTCCAGGCCGCTCTGCGGCAGATCGATTGGCGGTTTCAGCTTGTCGCTCATCCGAGGGCAGGGCGTCCGCTCAAACGGCAGGCTTGATCGCATGCACGAAATATTGGGCTCCCATAGGCATCCTGGTCAGGAAACGCTCCAAGGGTCGCAATCTTGCGAGCACGCGTGGGAAAAAGATCCGGTAGACGACATCGGATCTGGAGAAGCCGGCCGCAGCCATTCGCTTGCGCAAATCGCGGCTGTTGATCAGGATTGCGTTCTCGTCGAAAGCACAGTTTCGCACCGCGTGCGTCGTCAGCGGATTCCAGGGATTGTGCTCGAACAGAAAGAAGCTGCCACCGCCGGTCAGCACTCTCCCGATCTCCTTGATCAGGCCGACATGGAGGTTTTCGGGGATGTGATGGAACACGCAGGCGGCGAAGGCGAGATCGAAACTCGCGTCGTCACAGGGGATCGTTTCGCCGTCGAAATGCCGGAAATCGGCCTGGCCGGGAAAGCGCTTGCGGGCGATGTCGAGCGACTGCGAGGAGGGATCGAGCAAGGTGATTTCGCTGTCGGGAAATGCGGCGCGCATGGGCCCCAGCGAATTGCCGACGCCAGCGCCGAAGTCGAGTATCCGCCGCGGCTTGATGTTGGAGCGAGCCAGCCTTGCTGCGACGTCGTCGATCTTGTACTGCGCGAAGAAATCCGGGGTTTCGCCGCTCAGCCTGATACTTGCGGCATGCTGCTGCTGATATTCCAGCGCGAACTGGTCAAACTCGGCCTGAAGCACGCGCGGCTCCCTTCGTCAGTTCCCCGGCCATTTCCTGAAGGCGATGGACGGGCAGTTTCCCGGCGGCAGGATCATGGGCAGCGATCTCGTTTATGAGGTAGAGCGGCCGCCGCTTGGTCTCCATATACATGCGCCCGAGATATTCCCCGAAAATCCCAAGGACCAGAAGCTGGACGCTGCCGAGGATCAGGACGATTGCGGCCAGGCTGGTCCAGCCGGGCAACACACTGCCGGCAATCCATGAGAAGAGCGTGTAGCCCAGCGCAGCAAGACCGAGAAAGCCGAAGATCATGCCGAGATGCGAGGCGAACCGCAGCGGCACGATGGAGAAACTCGTCATCGCATCCATCGCCAGAAGCACCATCTTCTTCAACGGGTAATGCGTGGTGCCTGCGAAGCGCTGGTGCCGCTCATAGGCAAAGGCCACCTGCTTCAGGCCGATCCAGCTCACCATGCCGCGAATGAAGCGGTAACGCTCCGGCATCGCATTGAGATGATCGAGCGCGCGCCGGTTCATCAGGCGAAAGTCCCCGGAATCGATTGCCATGTCGACGTCGACCATCTTGCGCAGCAGACGGTAGAACAATGCGGCGGTTGCGCGCTTGAACCAGCCTTCGCCCTGCCGTTTCAGCCGCTGGCCATAGACGACGTCGAACCCCTCATCCATCTTTGCCATCATGGCTCTGAGCAGTTCCGGCGGGTCCTGAAGGTCGGCATCGAGAATGAGAATGCGCTGGCCGCGGCAAAACTCCAGGCCGGCGCTGAGCGCAATCTGGTGGCCATAATTTCGGGCGAGGTCTATGCCGACGACGTGGCTGTCCTGTTTGGCAAGTTCGAAGATGGCCTCGCGGGTGCCATCGGTGGCTCCGTCGATGACCAGCACGATCTCGTAGGAATGCCCCGCTTGTTCACGGCAAACGGCGGTGACGCGCCGGTAAAGTTCGGCGACCCCACCGATTTCATTGTAGCACGGCACGACGACCGACAGCGCGACCGCGCGTCGCGCAGCGATTTTCCCTGTATGCGCCAAAAGCCCAGCTCCCATGGTTAGAACGGGAATAGGCCGAATTTCTTAGAAAATTGATAAGCCGCTCAGCATAACCCGCCCACAACGCCAACCAGGCGAAGCGTGCGAATGGCTGGCGCGTGCGAAGCTGATGCGGGAAGTCGAGGGCGGACGCTCCGCCAAATCGGCGGCTCAGCCTTCGGCCTTGAAGTTCTTCGCTTCCTTCTCGACCTTGGCGCTGTTCTTGCCGTGCTTGCGCATCAGATCCTTCGCCTGGTTGGGCGAAACGTCGGTGGTCTCGGCCAGGCGCAGGGCCTCCTTGTCGTCCGGTTCGCGTTTCTTCCGATCGGCCATTGCGGTCCGTTTGTCAGCCATCACAATGCCTTAATGCTCTTGGCGATTTCGTTCAGCACCTTGCGGTCGGTGCCGTGGCGCTTGATTAGCGTGCGAGCCTGGTCGGGAGTGATGCCGGCTTCCTCGGCGAGATGCCTCACCTCATAGTCTTCGTCGCCGGCTACTTGTGAGCGATCGCGGTTGTCGGTCTTGGTCTTGTCGTCGGGCATGGCAGTTCTCTCCTCGCTTGGACCTGGAACATAACGGCGGAGATTTCGTGAGGTTCCTTAATGCATGTCGCCCAAAAGTGCGCAGCGGTTTTGGGACAACGACATGCATAAACAACAGCAATGCATGTCGCCCAAAAGTGCGCAGCGGTTTTGGGACAACGACATGCATAGACAACAGCAATGCATGTCGCCCAAAGCTGCGCAGCCGTCTTGGGCAACGACATCCCTAAAAACGAGAACCAAAAGCACGTCGCATCGAGCTCTTCAGACGTGACGCGCTTTAATGCTGGCCTTCGCGCACAAACACATGGGCTTCCTTGGCGGCCGCCGTAAATGCCCGCCGCGCACTGCCAACCGCCCGCCGCTGCTCCATCGCATCCATCATGGCTTTCAAGGCCGCGCGATATTTCGGCCCGCGCTTTTCGTTTGGCCATTTGTCGACCAGAAGCGAGGCCGCCTGGACCGTCCTCGTCACAGAAAGCGGCCGTCCCGTCCGTTCGCTCTCGATCGTCACCGGAACGTCGAATTGTTCATCACGCATTACCGCCACTCCTTGACACCAAGGACAGCAACGGCGCAGCCGGATTATTCGTTCCGATAGCGAATGGCGCGATCCATACCGATCACAATTCATGGTTACTGAATAGCTTACGTCGCCGGTGTCGTCCGGACAGTGCGCAAGCCAATTGCGGGCTGGGCGATGTGCACTAGCGGCACCGATGGTCGAACACGATCCCCATGGTCCTACCAATTGCGGTCATGACGATAAGCTCGACCAGTTGGTCGTCGCTGTCCGTACAAGCTGGGCCTGCCCGGCGGATGGTATCTATTGCGGCTCTGGTCGATATGGTGTCGCCGGCGCGGAATTTTGAAAGCGCAGATGAAACAAGTTCATGGGCCGGCAAGTCAACGACAGGCGGTCTCGAAACGATGTCCATTGGCCTCCTCCGCCATGAACTCTGCCACGAGAATAATACGCCGAATGGCGGTTTTCGCCAGCGAAATTGTGGTCCGACCAGAGGCCCAATCGGACACCAATCGGACTGGGACAGCTACCTTTTCGTAGGGCTCAGCGCGATGCTGCCGACTTCGATTTCTCCCGGCTCTTCGCAACTGGCTTGACCCTTATGCGCATCGCTCCACCCTCGGGATGATCGATCTCAAAGGCATTGGTCTTGCGCACGAGATCGCTCAGCTTGCGAAAGCCGAAGGTCCTGGGATCGAAGTCCGATGCCAGATTGGCGAGCTGATTGCCGACAATCCCGAGCGGCACCCAGCCGTCCTCGGTTCCCATCTGTGAAATGACCTTGGCGATGACCGGCGTCGCGGCGCTGGGCGGCTGCAAGGATTTCGTCGGCGCCGCATCCTGCGCGTTGGCTGGCGCAGTCGGAAGCAGGTTCTCGGTGTATACGAACCGGCGGCATGCCTGCCGGAAACTCTCCGGCGTCTTCTGCTCGCCAAATCCATAAACGTCGATTCCGTGCTCCCTGATGCGAGCGGCAAGGCGGGTGAAATCGCTGTCGGACGACACCAGGCAGAAGCCTTCGAACCGCCCGCTGTGGAGAAGGTCCATGGCGTCGATGACGAGCGTGATGTCTGATGCGTTCTTGCCGGTGGTGTAGGCGAATTGCTGCTGCGGGATGATCGCATGCTTCGAAAGCACATCGGCCCATGCCTTTGAGCGGGTGCTGGAGAAATCGCCGTAGATGCGACGAACGCTTGCCTCGCCGATCTTTGCGATCTCCTCGAACAAGCCATCGGCAATCTTGGCCGAGGTATTGTCCGCGTCGATCAGCACTGCAAGCCGTGGAGAACGTGGTTCGGTTGGCAAGGTGAGCCCCTGTTTTTGGCTGCGCACCAAGAGACATATGGTGCAGCGGCGCCATGCGAAACCTTTTTATCGAGATGCGAACGTCATCTACTTCTCCCGATACAAGATCATGCCGGCGTGGTGCAGCACGCCGTCGATGAACGTTCCGTCAGCGGTAAAGCCGGTGTCGTCCCAGTAGTCGATGTGATTTCCCCGGATCTCATAGCGCCCCTGGTATGCGCTGTCACGGCTTCCGCGCCCTTCGTCATAGCGACCATTTGGAAGCAAGTTGTGGCGGATATAGCCATCGGCCGTGACCCACATCCCGACATAGGGGTGGCTTGCCAAAGGTCGGATAGCGGAATTTTGCGAGTTCATCTGGGCGAGGCCTTTCTGTACGGATAAGCCAGCCGCGCCGGCAACAAGCACGGCAGCGGCAATTATGGAAATCTGTTTCATGGGACAGCTCCTCAGGGTTGTTTGCCGGGAGCGGCGCGACGTTCAGTGAACAGCTCGGAAAGCGTTTGCGATGCTGCGATCGCGCGCGGGAATCCGGCCGGGACCGTCACCATGTAGATGACTTCCTTCAGCTCTTCCTCGGACACGCCGATGTTGAGCGCATAACCGGCATGAATTCTCATGAAGGCAGTCTCACCCATGGCTGCGAACACCGCGACGGCGGCGAGTTGGCGTGTGCGGCCATCGAGCCCCGGGCGGGACCAGACGTCGCCGAGCGCAAAACCCTGGGTTGCTCCGGCCAGGAACGGAAACTCCTGTCTCATGCGTTCCAGCGCAGGCTGCGGAGCGCGATTGTTCAGGCTTCTGACGACGGCGTCGCCGCGTTGCAGCCGCTCTTCCATCGTCTGCGATCTGGCGGTTTGAGGAACCACGCCGAGCAGCAACGCGACGGCAATCGCGATGCACGAATTATCAAAACGAAAATCCATTCTTGCCTCCCTATTTGCTGGCTGTCGGCCGGATGACGATCTCGTTCACGTCGACATCGTCCGGCTGTTCGATGGCAAAGCGCACGGCACGGCCGATCGCCTCGGGCTGCAGCGCAATGGCGCGATAGGTCTTCATCGCTTCCACCGCGACAGGATCGGTGATCGTGTCGGCGAGCTCGCTCTCGACCACGCCGGGGTGGATGCAGGTGACGCGGATGTTGTCGTGCTCCTGCCGCAAGCCATCGGAGATGGCGCGGACCGCGTATTTGGTTGCGCAATAGACCGCGGCTGTCGGCGATACCGAAAGCGCGCCGATGGAGGCGATGTTGACGACATGGCCGGAGCCCCGGGACGTCATCTCCGGCAGCACGGCAGCGATGCCGTAGAGCACGCCCTTGATGTTGACGTCGACCATTCGGTCCCATTCATCGACCTTCATCGAGACCATCAGCGACAACGGCATGATGCCGGCATTGTTGACGATCACATCGACGCGCCCCCAGGCCTGGCGCGCCGCCTCGGCAAAGGCGGCGACATCGGCGCGGTCGGTCACGTCCAGGCGGCGTGTCATTGCCTCCCCGCCCTTTGCCCTGATCTCTTCTGCGAGGGCGTCCAGCCGATCGGTGCGGCGCGCCCCGAGCATAAGCTTTGCTCCGGCGGCACCGAGCTCCCGGCCGATGGCAGCGCCAATGCCGCTCGAAGCCCCGGTGATGAGCACGACTTTGTTGAGGGACATGTTTTTTCGTCTCCGTCTGGTTGCTGTTGCGAACCGCCATGCAGCGGTTGCCACGAAGATGGATCTGTTTCACTGTTGCGATAAGACGACCATTTGTTCACAGCGTCGAAAGCACAGCTAACCAATGCAGCCGGATCTCAATGCTCTTGCCGTCTTCGCCCTCATCGCCGAGGAGCGGAGCTTTCGCGCGGCTGCGGACCGGATGGGCGTCACCCGCTCGGCGGTGAGCCAGACGATGAAGCGGCTGGAAGAGACGCTCGGTATCGCGCTTGTCCAGCGCACGACGCGAAGCGTCAGCCTTACCGAGGCTGGCGAACGCCTCTACGCCGAGATAGCGCCCGCCATTGCCGACATGCGCGCCGCAATGGAGAGCACCGGGGACCTGCGCGGGCGTCCGCGCGGGCAGTTGCGGCTCGCCGTCTCGTCGATCGCCGAGCGCTTTCTTTCAGGGCCGTTCCTGGCGACCTTTGCCGAAGCCAATCGCGAGGTTCAGATCGACATCACGGTGACGGACGAGGAATTCGATATCGTCGCCGAGGGATACGATGCCGGCGTCAGGCTCGGCGAGGTGATCGAGCAGGACATGATCGCGGTGTCTGTCGCCGGTGACGAGCGGCAGCTGGCCGTCTGCGCGCCGGCCTATCGCGATCGGTTTGGCGAGCCTTCGCATCCGAAGGAACTCGTGGGCCATCGCTGCATTGGCTGGCGCCGCGCACCGAAGGTCGCGCCCTATCGCTGGGAATTCGCCGAGGACGGCAAGGAGTTCAGCGTCGCGGTGGCGCCCGAGATCACGACCAACGACATGGCGTTGATGATAAAGCTGGCCATTGCCGGCGCCGGCATCACTTTCGGCATGGAGGAAAGCTTTCGCCCGTGGATCGGTCGCGGCGAACTGGTGCCGGTTCTCGTCGACTATTGCCCGCGCTTTGCCGGCTTCTACCTGTATCATCCGAGCCGTCGCAACGTCGCGCCGAAGCTGCGCGCCCTTGTCGAACACTTGCGGCGTCCTGGCTAGCGTTTTCCACGCGGACGGTCGAACCGAAATCGCTTTCCGGCCGCCCGCTTTGGGACGGGAGTCCAGATCGTCAACTCCGCTGTGCGCACCGGAATCTCGATCTTGCAATTATATTAGCGTGAGCGCATGTTTCCATCAGCCGGCGCAAGCCGGTTAGGCCCGGCGGCCAGCCGGTCACCCCCAACAGGCTGCCGGGCCGCCAGCAACGGCTTGGGAGGACATGACTTCTCGGGAATACCTGCGGTTCCACGCTAAACGGCTCGATCACGCAAAGGGAGGACGAGATGAGACCGGTTAAGTCATTCGCATTTGCTGCTGTGCTGCTTCTTTCGTCTGCATTGTCTGCGGCCGCCCAGTCGGCTCGCGGGGACATCGAAGCGGCGCTGATGAAATTCACGGACGCCTTCAACAGCGGAAACGCGGCGGCGGTGGGTCAATTGTATACGGAGGACGCTGCGGTGCTGCCGCCCGACGGCAAGCGCGTCGATGGCCGCAAGGGCGTGGAAGAATTCTGGCAGGGCGCGATCAAAGGCGGGATGAAAAATCTCACCCTGAAGGCAGTGGAAGTGGAAGAGAGCGCGAACCTCGCCTACGAAGTTGGCGCATTTACGCTCGATGTGCCGAGCAAAGACGGCGCCCTCTCCACCCTTGCGGGCAAGTACATCGTCGTCTGGAAAAAGGGCGACGACGGGACATGGCGCCTGCATCGGGACATCTGGAATTTAGGTGCGGCCCAATAGGAATTGAAATCCAGGCCTCATTGACCGGCTTGGCGAATGGTGCGGCGGGTTTTTTGCGTTGGAACAAAGGCTTAGGTAGAAAGTTCGGCATTATTTCCTGTGCAGACATGCTGCGAGATCGGCTCGTCCCTCCGATCAGCCCGCGTCCTCTTCCCCACCACAGGGCGCGGGCTTTTCTGCCTATCGTACGGAAATAGCCAATGACCAGCCGGCGATCGGCGGCCCCAGGTCTGAGAGTTTGGTCATCATTGTGCCGGCAATGCCTTCGCGGCAGCGGTCAGGGTCGCCCGATCGTTGCCGTGCTTGCGGATCAGCTCGCGCACCTGCTCCGGCGTGATGTTGTTCTGCAGAGCGAAATAGTTCACTTCATAATCATCGTCCGCCGATATCTTGTTGCGGTCGCGAAAGTCGCGTTTGCTTTTGTCGTCTGCCATATCGCACGTCCTTTTAGAATCTTAGCATATTCACTATGGCTAATATACGCAGCTGACCTAAACTGGGTTCCATGCGTAGGCGGGCAGAGGCCGGCGCCGGCCGGCTAGAGTTCATTCCCCGATGGAGCCCAAGCTGGTGGCCATGCCGCCCGAGGATAACAACTGGATTCATGAGATCAAGCTGGATGGCTACCGCGACCAGATCATTATCAACGGCCCCGAGGATATCCGCGTCTATACCGAAACCGGTAAGGCCTGGACGCGTCGATATCTGGGCATCGTGGAAGCCGCGGGTGAGCTTGAGGTCAAGAACGCCATCATCGACGGCGAGGCGGTCGTCACCGACATGGCCGGCATGCCCGACTTCAACGCGCTCCAGAACGCCGTCCACAACAACCCCTACGGCATGTACTTGTGCGCATTCGACATTCTGCACCTGAACGGCCATGATCTGCGCGACATCGGCTGCAAGGCGCGCCGCGAAATTCCCAGCGGTATCATCAAGCCGCACAGCCGGATTCGGTTCAGCGAGGCCATGCCTGGTGACGCGCAGTCGCTCCTCTATCTCGTCGAGGAGGTCGAGCTTGAGGGAATTGTCTCGAAGCGCGCCGACAACAAATATTGCAGCGGCCTGACCTCGAACTGGCTGAAGACCAAGAGCTTCACGGTCGATGAATTCGAACTGTTGGGCGTCGAGCGCCAGCCCGGCGAGGCAGCCTTCGCCCTTTTGGCACAGCCCGGCACCGGGACATATGTCGGTTCCGCCCTGATCAGCGTGAGCCGCGACATGAAGGAGCGGCTGTTGAAGCGGGTTCGGGAGCACGCCGGGCCGCCGCCAGAGGCGATGAAGAAACGGCCGGGGACGCAATGGCTCAGGCCCGGGGTGAAGCTGCGCATCAAGCATCTTCACGGCGACCACAGCCAGATACGCAACGCGTCGCTGCTGGGTTTCGGCGACGAGGAATAGCGTCCTCTGGGCATCGGCTTAGTCGCTCGACGGTCTGGATGATCGCCAGGCAAGGTACGCGGCACTACCGGGGATGAAGACGCCGGCGAAACAGTGGCAAACCGGGGATGGTCGGCCGCGTGATGCACTTGCATGGGCAAGCAAGACCTGCCGCGTGCTTCGCCACAAGATTTTCGAGAGGGGAACACTAAAAGTTGGCCTTGCGTTGTTTCCCGCCGACGTCCTATCTAGCCCGAACTACTTTCAATCTCGGGGGGCGGGAATGAAACAGAATCAGGAAGGCAATCGGCGGTCATCCGTAGGCAGCGCATTGGCCATCGGGCTTTTGATATCGAGCATATCTCTGGCAGGGTGCACTACAGGCTCAACTAGCGGTGCGCATGGATGGCTTAGGAAGGGATATTTTGACGGGGTTACCGAAGCAATGTTTAAGAAAGGCATGATGCCCGTAGCGATCGACTGCCGGTTCGATAGCACAGCCCCGGGCAAAGCGGCCTATGGATCAAAAGTTACGTGGAAACCTGCCGCCCCCAGAGACATTCGCTGGGTAATGCATGTCGGCACTCCCGATTACGTTGCGAGCAGTGAAGCTAAATCACGCGCAATCGGCCTTCATCGCGTGTTTTCGAAAAGGGTTCGTGACAAAGCAACGGGTCAAGTAGTTCAGTGTTCGATCTCGACGGATTGATCCTCTCAGCGGTGCCGACCATCTGGAAGGGACTGGTCCCTACTGCCGACAGCGGCGGCGACGCGATTCAAGTTGAGCCATGCGTTCAATTTAGTCGCAGCGACAGCCGAGCAAAGATGGGGCAAAAAGTGCACTGTCACCGTAATTCCTCGTGGACGGGTTCGGGAAGTAGAGCAGCAAGACGGCTTCTTCGCTCGGCAGCACGCCGGCGGGGCACTTCTGTTCAATCGCCATGCGAACCAGTTTTGTGGGCCGCAAGGTTTGATTGGCGTTATTTTCGACAGTAAGCCGTGACCAGTTCGCCTTGATCACCTCGGTCGAACGCTACGACGATCAGCTAGGTTCCTTTTCCGAAATAGTTGAAATAGGCTACCGCACATCAGGGGGAAGATTTTGGGCTCATTCTATCGCCGTTGCACGTCCACGGTTATTGCAATCACGATCCTGGCCATCGGGGTTCTGCCCGCGGCGGCCGAAGACCTGAAACACGCAAACGATAAGCCGATGACTTTCAAAGTCTTCGATCACCCCCCCTGCAGTGCGTGTGTTGTGGTCTTTGCCAGCGGCGAGGTTGCCGACACGACGATCGAACGTTTCCAAGAGGCGCTCGACAGGCTGGAGAAGACCAGCGAGTGGTCACGCGCAAAGGCGAGAACGGGCACTGGACCGCAATTGATCCTGCTTCTCGATTCTCCCGGCGGCCTGGTCAACCCAGCCTTTTCCGTCTCGCGGCAGCTAAGGATAAATGGCGCCATGACCGCCGTGGCGCGGCCGTCTGTCACCTTCGAGACAGACGGGGCGCTCGACCCATCTTCATGCAACTCGGCTTGCGGCCTCATGCTTTTGGGCGGTAAAGTGCGGTTTTCGCGTTTACTATCCAATATTGGCCTCCACCAGATTCGTCCGGCGGTCGAGCAAAAGCTAAGCTATACCCGTGAAGAGGTTCTGCTCTACCTTACAGTTTTCAAAGAAAGTGCAGCTGCACTTTCCCGCCATCTCGTAGAGATGAATATAGACCCGAAGCTGCTGCTATATATAATGCAAGCCCCCGATGACGAGATGGGTTTTCTCGGCTATTCGGAAGCAAAATCGCTTGGAGTAATCGATGCCATAGCCGACTCTCTTAACGGTATACTTCATTATCCCTCATGAATTACGGTGACATTTTCACCTTTTTCTTTTCCCTGCCTGCCGCGTATCCCCATGTCGCGGCTTTTCCGGTGTTCGGCAATCCACTCCAAAAGTGCTTCGCTGCCCATCGGACGCACAAATGCCGACATCGGCGGCACCGCATTGCAAGTCGAGCCATGCGTTCAATTTACGCAAGGCGACAGCCGAGCAAACATGGCAAAACGTGCGCTGTCACCGCAATTCCATCTCTGACGCTGGCCACAGGCCACCACGTCTTCGTCATCCCAGGGCGGAGCAGGAGCGAAGCGACGTCGCGGAGACCCTGGGATCCATATGTGGACGGCGCCCCACCTGCAACGGTCGTTCTGGGGTGTTTTCGATCGCTTGCGTCCATATGTCCGGCCTTTGAATGCGGTCCTTGCGGCCGCTGGCCAAGGTGGGGTTCGCGACGCCCGTTCCAGTCATGCCAGCGGTTTCCGTTGGCCAATGGATCCCTCGGAGTTTCGCGCGCCACAGATCGATCGATCACGCCCATCTTCCGGTTGCGGCGAGGTGCGTAGCGTGGCCGATGGATTGGCTTGGCCTTTCGAGCAGAAAATCCTGTTTAAAAAGTTGCAGGATTATTCCAACAAACCCGGCCTCTACGACAAGGTCAGCTTCGAGTTCTCGAGGTCTTACAGCTTTGCTTCGGAATTCGACCGGAATGGACACAAGATTACGTTGCCGGATTTTCACCAGTAATCTTCCTCGAAGTAGACCCGACCTTGCTCCCTTCCCGGCTGAAGCACCTGATTTGAGCCGTGCCCGACCTCGGCATTGGGAGGAGACTTCTGAAGTCCGATCCCTCTCCGCCCCCAGATCGGTATTGATGTACCGACACCGGGTAGTCATACTTACGGGGCAAGTGAGGAGAAAACGAGCCACAATGCGTCTGCTGCCAAATCTGCTCTCCCGTTTTGTAAAAAACGGGCGCCTGACTGTCATATTCGAGGACGGTTTCAGGCAAGCCTTCGGCAGTGGACAGGATGGGCCCGACGTGACGATCCGCCTAACCGACAAAGCGGTCGAACGCGAGATCTTCTTCAATCCGGAACTGAAGGCGGCCGAAGCCTACATGGATGGCCGCTTGGTGATCGAGAACGGTGGCAAAGCACTTGACCTCTTGTCACTTTTTTCCGTCAACCGCACTGGGTTGGCAGCCCACCCTGTTCAGAAGGCGTTGCGGAAAGTCTGGCGTGCGTTGCGCCGGCGCCAGCAGAACAACAAGCTCGGTCTCGCCGCCAAAAACGTTCAGCATCACTACGACATCCCGACGAAATTTTATGAGCTATGGCTCGACGAGACAATGACCTATTCGTGCGCCTATTACACGGCACCGGACAACAGTCTGCAGCAAGCGCAGATGGACAAGCATCGCCACATTGCCGCGAAGCTCAAGCTAGAGCCGGGCATGCATGTGATGGAAATCGGCTCAGGCTGGGGCGCTCTCGCCATCTATCTCGCCAAGTATTGCGACGTGAAGGTCACGGCGATCAACGTTTCGACGGAGCAATTGGCGGCGTCTCGGCTTCGAGCGATCGAGGCCGGGGTCGCTCATCAGATCGATTTTCGCGAGGTCGACTATCGCGAGGTCAGCGGACAGTTCGACCGTGTTGTCTCGATCGGAATGATGGAGCACGTAGGCGTCGTTCATTTCGACAGCTATTTCACGATCATTGGTAGATTGTTGAAGGAGGGCGGCTTCGCATTGGTTCATGCGATCGGACGCATGTCACCGCCTGGTACGACGGCGCCGTTCATCCGCAAGTATATCTTTCCAGGTGGGTATGTGCCGGCTTTGTCAGAGGTGTTTGCCTCGTTGGAGCGCACGGGGATCTGGTGCGCCGACTGCGAAAATTTGCGGCTGCACTATTACTGGACGATCCACGATTGGCGTCTCGGTTATGAGGCCAGGCGCGAGGAGGCAGTCGCCATGATGGGCGAACGCTTCTGCCGTATGTGGGATTTCTATCTGGCGTCGGCCGAACTCGGCTTCCTAAACGGTTCAAATTTTGTCTTCCAGATACTGATCTCGACTCGCCGTGACGATGTCCCAGTCATCCGCGATTATATTGTCGAAGAAGAGCGACGCCTACTGAGCTCGATGCAGACGAGTGCGTAGTTTCGCTATCTACTCCAGTGGGCCCGGTCCGCTGGTTAGCTCGCCCTGCAGGACTCGGATGACATCATCCCGCCGGTCAATCTTCGTCCGACGGAAGCGCCAGTGCAACCAATCGACAAGTCCGCAGATCAAAGCGGTCGGCCACGAATGACAGCTTTGCGCCGCAATTTTGTCACTCAGACGAACAATTCTTTTCTCAAAAGCGGACATAGGCGCCGGCGACGTTGCTCTGGCGGCGATTGCTGCAGGCGGTGCAAGAACCACGAGCATTCTCAGGCCGGATTTTGGCGCCGTGAGCTGGCCACAGGGCGGTCAGAACGATCGTGGCGCCGACGCGTCCCGCCCCACTGCCGATGCCCCTGAGGTAACCCGCGCCATAGCTTCGCAGTTTCCATCAGGTGCTTGCGGAAAGACGCAACCACATCCATGTCGTCGCGGTTGATGGTCTAGCCAGTCTTTGTCGGCGCTGCACCGACAGGTCGTCGGTTGTTCATGATGTGATCAGCATGACGTCCGCGCTTACGCACCTCTGGTCAAGGAGTCACGCGATGGCCTGCAAGATCACCGACGATGTTATTAATGCGCTGCAGCACTGCAGGTTGAAGGCATATTTTCGATTGCGCGGTGAGGAAGGCGTCAAATGCGGCTATGAGAAGTTGCTGATTGAGCAACGCGCCGACGCACAGCGCAATGCAATTGAAAAGATCCGGCGCGAATATAAAGAAACCGAGGTCGCGACTGAACTCAATTTGTGCTTGACCAATCTTCGAAAAGGAGCTGCGTTTATTCTTTGCGCTCGTTTGGACGATGATCGCCATGAAGTCGTCTTCGATGGACTTCGCAAGACCAATGGGCACTCAACGCTCGGAGACTTCCAATATCAACCGGTGATGTTTTGCGCGGCGGGACGGGTTCGCGCTTCCGATCGCCAACAGCTTGCCGCGCGCGCCGTTCTTCTGGCGCGGGTTCAGGGGGCGTTTCCTAGTGGCGGGGCTGTCTATATTGGGCGCGACGGCAAGAAGACGGGCATTCGTTTCGGATCGACGCTGACGACTGCAGAAAACCTCCTCCGAGACGCCGAACGCTTGCAACGGGCGGAAGGCCCGCCGAAGCTGCTGTTGAATGACCATTGCCACATCTGTGAGTTCCGGGACCGCTGCCGTGATCAGGCCATCAGGGAAGACAATCTGAGCCTCCTGCGTGGTGTCGGCGAAAAGACAATCAAGCGATACGCTCGTAAGTGCGTACTCACGCTCACCCAGCTAGCACATACCTTTCGACCCCGTCGCCGAGGCAAGCGGGCCGATGCCCCGCTCAGATTGCGCGACCACGCGTTGCATGCACTGGCCATTCGCGACCAAACGATCTATGTGCTCGGTGCACCGAAACTTCCGGCCGCGTCCGTGCGGATCTACCTGGATATCGAGGGTGTTCCCGAAGAGGGCTTCACTTATCTGATTGGGCTCGTTATTTGCGATGGCGAACGCGTTGAACGCCACTCGTTATGGTCCGATGACCGGAAAGGCGAAGCCGAAATATTCGCCCGGTTTCTCACTATCGTTGGGCGTTATGACGCTCCGCGCATCTACTGTTACGGCAACTACGAAAGTAGCTTTATCGCGCGCATGCGGCGCCAAGCCCGACGCAAAAGGAGCATTGACGCTGTTTTAGCTATACTAACGAACGTGCTCACGGTCATCTATCCGCATTTCTATTTTCCCACTTATTCGAACGGTCTCAAGGAGGTTGCGGGCTGCTTGGGCTGTCGCTGGACCGAGCCGGACGCATCCGGCATTGAGAGCGTCGTCTGGCGCAAGAAATGGGAGAAGACCGGCGACGCGTGGTGGAAAACCAAGTTGATCGAGTACAATCTCGATGATTGCGAAGCGCTACGCAAAGTCAGTGCTTTTCTGAGTGAGCCGCTGACCGGCGGCACTGAGAGTAAATCTGGTATATTGCCGCGCGTGGCGACCGTGGCGCAACTCGATAATCTGGCGCGTACCGTGACTTGGTCACAGTTTACGCATGCCGATTTCGCGTTCATCAACAAGCGGGCCTATTTCGACTACCAGAAACGCCACGTATTCATTCGAACGAAACCAGTGCGGAGAACACGAGGCGGCAAGACACAGCGCCGAAAGTGGCAAAACCGCGACTTGCGGGCGACACACCGAATGGAAATCACGGCAACACGCTGTCCCTTCTGCAAAAGCAAGCACATTACATCCATTGACCCGAAGCAACGGCCGAAGGGATTGCAGACGAGGCGCAAGCGCGCCTTCGATCTCGTCATCACACCGGGAGCGATCCGCCGGAAGGTGATTGAGTTCAGAGCGGTCGCTTATCATTGCACAAATTGTGAACGATGCTTTACCCCCGAGCGCTACGAGCGTCTTGCGCGACACTTTCACAACTTCATGAGCTGGTTCGCTTATCAGCACATCACGCATCGACTCGGGGTCAAGTCTCTCGGTGCGCTATTCTATGAGATCTTCGGCATCCGGGTGAATTGGTGGGAGTTCCTAACCTTCCGGCATTTGCTCGTCCGTCGTTATCGCAAGACCTTCAATATGCTTCTCACGCAATTGATCACAGGGCCTGTGTTACATATTGACGAGACCGAGGTGAAATTAAAGGACGGTAGTGGTTACGTCTGGGTGTTCGCAAGTGAATCCGCTACCATCTACATTTTCCGACGCTCGCGCGAGGGAAATTTCCTGCGGAAGATGCTCAAAGACTTCAAGGGCGTGATAGTTACCGATTTTTATGCAGCCTACGACGGGCTCCCTTGTCTGCACCAGCGCTGTCTTATCCACTTGATGCGCGACATGAATCGCGCAATCCTCGACAATCCGTTCGATCAGGAGCTTCAGTCGATTACGGTGCCGTTTGGTGCCTTGTTGCGATCAATCGTCGTCACAGTCGATGAGCATGGCCTCAAGCGCACGTACCTAAGACGTCACGGGAGGGCTGTGGCGGCGTTCTTCGATGCGCTTGCGGAGCACACCTACGAATCCGATATCTCAAAAACTCTGCAGGAACGTCTGCTCCATAATCGCGACCGCCTGTTCACGTTCCTGCAACATGACGGTGTGTCGTGGAACAACAATCTGGCCGAGAACGCAATCAAACGCATCAGCGATTATCGGGAGGATGTCGGACGAAGCGTCAAAGAAGCAGGGCTTACAGAGCAGTTGGTATTGCTGAGCATTTATCAAACCTGCCGTGTGAGAGACCTAAGCTTTCTAAAATTCTTGCTGTCGCGAGAACACGATATGGATGCCTTTGCAGCGAGCAGGCACCGCCGGCGACGCCCCTCGCGCATTGAGCTCTATCCGAAGGGCTTTTTGCCATCCTCGATCCTATCACTTCGCCGAGAACGAGTTGCTCGGGTCAGCGACACAACAGCCCAGAAGCTAAGTGACCGCTTGGGAGGAAACGGATGATTTGATGCACTCTCCGCGTGTCTGGCTGTTGAAGGACCGTTCGATATCGCGGGCTGCCATTTGACCCGACGCACGTGATCGTCCGTTCCGGCATACAATTTCATCAGGCTGTCAGTCCGCTACCGAGCGCGGCGTCGGGCTGAATGTTCGTTTCCTAGATTGCCTGCTAGCCCGACCTACAGCTGGCACCAAGTACTTGGGTCGAATCCGGCCGAACGGTTGAAGCGGAACGAACGGCGGGTTTCCCGCTCCGTCGACTTCAGAGCGGTCAGATCGCTTCCGGCCCCATTAAAGACTTTCGGTGCTCCCGGCCAGCGTCACATTGTGCGACGACATCCAGCGGCGTCCAATTATATCGGATCGAAAATGTGGGGTGAAATGAGGGGTTCGGCGCTCGCTTCCAATAAAACTGCAGCTATTTCAATGAGCTAATAGCCGAGCTGGCGGAGAGAGCGGGATTAGACGCCAAACGGCCTTATCCCCTTGAAATCGTTGATTGTGCTTGATAATCCGGACCGGGAATTGGTCTAAATGGATGGTCTAAGCATGGCAGGTTTCAAGGGTCGGGCACGGCGGCACCTCTCGCTGAGGGGGCGGACGTGGTGGTTCAAGATGGCGATACCGGAAGCGGTTCGGCAGGAGTTCAAGGGACGCACGGCGATTGTGGAAAGCCTCGACACCGGGGACGTGCGAATTGCCATGGAAAGGCGGGACGCGAAAGAGCGGGCAGCCCTCGACCTATTCAAGGCCATCAAGGCCGGGGAAGCGGTGACAGCCGAGCAGATCGGCGCGACCTACCGAGGGGCCATCGTTCGGGAAGCGATCAAGGTACTTGAAGAGGCCGGCGACGAGGACGCGCTGCACGACGCTGTGAGCGCCGCCGAGGACGAGCGTGACCATTACCGGGGCAAGGAACGGAAGCTGTTCGATGCTGCCGTGTCTGGGAAGGTTCCCGTCGACCAGCACCTTGAGGCGTACCTGAAGGAGGCCAAGCTTGCCGACAAGACCACCGCTGAGTGGCGGGGGCTGGTCAAGCGGTTTGCCCGGTGGTGCGCCGAGAAGGCCCTCAGGCTTGCCGACATCGACCGCAGGAACGCGGGGCGGTACGTCTCTGAGGAGATCGCAGAGATGCACCCGAAGACGGCTAAGAAGCATCTGTCGGCGGTGCGGGGCTATTGGGACTATCTGGCGCGGCGGGGCCTCGTAGACACCGAGCAGAGTGGCAACCCATGGGACCGCCAGCTACAGCCTCAGCGGCGCAAGAAGGGCTCTGCCAGTAATGGCGAGGTCGAACGGGCATTCACCACGAAGGAATTGAATGCGGTCCTGTATGGCCGGCATCTGGACGGCGTTACGGCGCTGGAACCGGGGCAGTTCGACCACCAGCTACAGGACGCGGCGTTGATCTCGGCGCTGTCTGGAATGCGCCTGGAGGAGATCGTGACGCTACGGGTTGAGCAATGCGCCGGGGGCTGGTTCGACCTACGGGACGCGAAGACACAGGCCGGTGTGCGGCGGGTTCCAATTCATTCGGGGCTGGTCAAGCTGATCGCGGGAAGGTCGAAGGGCAAGCAGCCGGGGGACTGGCTGTTCCATGAGTTGGCCGACGAGCGGGACGCGGCAGCGGTGACGACCAAGCGGTTCACGCGCTACCGGGTGGCGTGTGGTGTCGACGACAAGCGGGACGGCAGGCGTAGGAGCTTGGTCAACTTCCATTCGTTCCGGCGCTGGTTCGTCTCTCAGGCGGAACAGGCGGGCATTCCTGAGACAACCGTGGCGGCTGTTGTCGGGCACGTCGAGGGGCGCAAGTCGATTACCTTCGGGGTCTACTCAGGAGGACCGAGTGATGCACAGAAGGTGGCATGTGTGAGGGCCGTGAGGTTACCAACGAGGACCACGCGGTTGGCGGCGTAGAACGCTACGGCGGACCTGAGGCGAGGCTTGATGCCACAACAAGGGCTCTGCGAAAGGCTCTTTGGGGCATCGCTTGAGGTGAGGGTTGAGGGCCGGTATCGGCATGACATGGGAGTGTGTTCTCCGCTCCACGCTGGTTGACCGCGTTGGAATGCCCATGCAACTTCCTGACGTCCTCTTTTGAAGAGCAACCGATGCCGCAACTCAAGACCGTCTTCATTTCCTACTCGTGGGACAGCGAGGACCACAAGGCATGGGTCAGGGCGCTCGCCGAGCGGCTGGTCGGGAACGGCGTGCATGTCCACCTTGACCAATGGGACGTGCGCTATGGCGAGAGCCTCACCCAATTCATGGACACCTGCCTGCCCGAGGGGGACTTCGTTCTGGTGATCTGCACGCCTGCTTACAAAGCGAAGGCTACGGTCCGGCAGGGCGGCGTGGGGTATGAAGCCCAAATCATCTCCGCGCGAATAGCGGCGTCGATTGCCCGACACAAGTTCGTCCCGGTGCTGCGAAGCGGGACCCTTGGCCCGGACGATCCTCACGCGGCGATACCGCCCTATCTCCAAGGTGTATTGGCTTTGGACATGCGCAATGATGGAGATTTCGAGGTGCAGTTCGAGAACCTCTTGCGGCATGTCTACGGTGTGCCGGCAATCGCCCGTCCCGAACTTGGCAGGCCACCAGCGTTTGTTGGTGATCCAACTTCCGATGCTCGAGATGCCTTGCCGAGGCTCGCTCATCTCGACGTTGAACATTGGCAACTTCAAAGTGGTATTGTCAGAAATGAACTCTATCCCGACACCTTCCACATCCCGGAGGAGGCACAGCGGCGAAACCTGAAAGTGGGGGACGTGGTCAAGGTCATGTTCGAGTACGCATACCCCGACGAATGGGACATAGAAGAGCGCATGGAGGGTGAGCGTATGTGGGTTAAGATCGTTGCAATCAAGGGCCCCTACTTCGTCGCCACGCTCGACAACACGCCGATTTGCACAGCGGACTGGCATGAGTTGGAGTGGGGCAGCGAAGTGGTCTTCTTGCCCGAACACGTGATCGAGATAGCTGACCAGTAGATGCCTTAGGGGTCGGAATGTTTGGCGGAAAAATCCGCGCGGGGGATCAGATAACTGGCTCGCGCGCAGACCCCCCGTACCCCCTTCGGTTCCCCACAGGCAGGCCCAAAGCGTCCCCCCAACTGTCAAACCATTGGTGAGCGGCGTGGGTAAACGCGTGTGAACAAAGGTGATCTTTTTCTCACAGAGCCGTTGACATGTGAACTTAGCGTGAGGTAATCGTTGTGAACATTGACTTTAAGGAGATAGTTCACATCATGGCAATCATTGGATACGCACGGGTCAGCACAACCGACCAGAACACGGCTGTTCAGATCGACCAGCTAAGGGCGGCAGGGGCGACGGACGACACCATCTTTCAAGACCGACTGTCGGGGCTGGACAATGATAGGCCGAAGCTGGCCGAGGCGCTGAGGTTCGTTCGGAAGGGCGACACGCTGGTGGTCAGTAAGGTCGACCGTCTGGCGAGATCGGCGGCGCACCTTCACCAGATCGTTGAAGACCTCGACAAGCGGGGTGTCGGGTTCCGGGTGCTGAACGACCCATCACTCGATACGACCAAGCCGCACGGCAAGCTGATGTTTGGCATCCTTGCCAGCATCGCGGAGTTTGAGACCGCCCTACGGAAGGAACGGCAGATGGAAGGCATCGCCAAGGCGAAGGCCCGAGGGGACCACCTTGGGCGGCCCAAGACGGTGACCGATGAGGTTGAACAACGGGTGCGCGACATGCGGGCCGAGGGTGCTTCGATCAGGGCGATTGCAGCGGCTATCGGCTACTCGACCGCGACGGTTCAGAAGATCATGAAAGGAGAATAGAGAAGGCGCTGGCGGTGTGGGGCATGTAGGAGCCCCGCCCGGTGTTATGGTATTACAGACAAAGCATACCACTAAGATAGGGAGGTCGTTCATTAGCGGTTGCCGAATAAGGCCCCCAATAGCTGAGAAGGCGATTATCGAGCCCACTTGGACTACGCAGGGCTTTCTCCCGAGAGAATGACCCACCCAATAGTTACGAAGGCGACCTCATACCCCACTGGCACTACGAAGGCGAATTGGGTGACCAATAGCACTACCCAACGCATTTCTCCCAAGCTGACCATCCTGTTGCAGACCTGACAGGCACCCTCGTTGCTCCTTCCGGGGGCGTTTGAAGGTGTCTCCGGGGTGGTCAGCTTTGGTGAGGTGCGAATGTTTGAGGGCGCGTCCCTCTCTATCTGTCCTCTTATCAGTATCTCACACACCCACGTCACCTTCAGTTCCACCCCTGCGAGCAATCTGCGGGGTGCGTCGGGAGGCTTTCTCTTTTGTATCTCACCACCGGATCAACACCCTGTAGGAGCGCCATGAAACCAAAGAAAGACCTCGCCCCACACATGGATGAAACCCCGCTCCTTCCGGGGTCTCTCGGTCTCAATCGAGACTGGACTATCTTGAAGGCCCAACGTCGGGTTGCCGGGGGCGAGCCGATCAACTTCTACAAGGGCCGAGCCAAGAGCGCCCTCTACGCCGACTACGAGGAAACCCGAGACGCCCTCGACCGTACCTACAGGCGGGATGCGCTGGACCACTCAGGAGTGCCCGAGAGTGAACCCGGCGAGTGGATGACCGTGTCTGAATACGCCAAGTCCAAGGACACCGGCCCGAGGAAGGCGCGGGAAGTTATGGAAGGTCTCGGCATTCTACAGCAGGAAATCGAGGTTCGCCTGGTCCCGCTGCTTTCCGACCCCAGGCAGACCAAGCCTAACTACAGGACCACCTCACGTCTCGCTTCATGGGCCGTTGGGGCTGGCTTTGGGAGGCGCATGAAGTCCGGGGCGGGGGTCCCCTACGATGTCCTGTCACCAGATGGGATGGCTTGGCTCAATGCCCGTTGGCTGAAGCCCGTCGAGAAGCCTGAGGTGAAGCGTGGGCGTCCCTCGACCCTTCGGGGTGAGGTTCAACATCTCCTCGCCGAGGGCAAGACCCAGGCCGACATTGCCCGGCTTCTCGGGAAGTCTCGGCAGATCGTGTCGCATCACGTGAAGGTGCTGAAGGCGGCTTGAGCGGGGAGTGTCAAACAATTCCCGGTCTTGGCTATTATTAGACCTTAAAGGTTCCCCTGACGGGTGGTCCAGCAGGATGGCTGCGGTGGACTGGTAATCAGGAGTGGACGAAAGTCCCTCCCTCCCGAGGTTAGCACCTTCAGCAGAGCCTTTGAGCCTCACTCCCCACACCAGCCCCAGCACCACTGTAGTATCGACCAAAGGCACCCCTGAAGGCTGAGTGTTCGGCGTGAGAGACTGACTGTGTCTCTCTTCTGTGGTCTTCGCTCTCACCAATCCCTTCATGGTCGATCTTCGAGGAACATTCATTCTGAAGGAGACCGAAGGGCTCATGAAGTTATGACCCCGATGAAAGGATGACAGACCGTCTCCTCTCTCCGTCTTCACCTCCAAAGCAACCAAAGAACACCCTCAAGGCCACCCACATTCTGTGGCTACGCTTGAGGACCGACTGTTAATACCTACCCAATCGAGAAAGGAAGCAATGGCATACACGACTACACCCAAGAACAGCGAGGCCCAGAGACGGGTTTGGCGAGAACATTCCGCCCAGTGGCAGAGCGAGAACCGGGAACAACACGCCGCGCTCTGTCGGTCATGGTACCAGCGGAACAAGGACAAAGTGGCCGAGGCACGGCGCTTGAAGCGTGAGGCAGCGAAGGCCAAGGCCAATGCCGAGCGTGTCGCAGAAGCACTGGGAGCTGTGGACGTCAGCCAATGAGCCTTCGCCAAATCACCCCCGCGATCCGCGTTATCGAGGCCGACCGGGAATGGATCATCCAGACACCCGAGATGAGAAGAAGCCGCAGGCACGGCGCGCAGCCGACTGGCGAGTGGGTCGACCGCTCCTACATTACCAACCGGTCGATGCTGAACATGGAACTGAAGCGACTGGTCGGCAAAGGCGCAGCCCAGGCGGGCCTTCGGGGGCATGTCGAGCAGGACGTGCTGGACTGGCTTAATGGGCTGCCGGCGCGGCACCCGTCGAGGGGCGAGGTCAAGCCGCTGGTGATCGACATTCTGGAGGCGCAGGGCACCGGGCTACACACCACCGGGGAACTTCGTGACGACATCCCGCTGATCGTGCAGCACGGCCCCCTGAAGTACCGTGACAGGTGGAATGCCCGCTATGACGTTTGACCGCTTGCGGGACGACATCAGGCGGCGCGATTGGGTCAAGACCTACATCGAGAAAGAGCAGGCCCTCACCTTGGTCGAGTGGTTCATGGCCGACGACTGGGAAAGCATCTCGGACCTCGACAAGAAGCTCGCAGGGGTCGGCATAACGTGGACCGATAGCTTCGGCGTGGCTGCCGCGAGGGTCTACGAAATCCACGGCTATCCAGAGTTTGAAGATAGGAACTACTCGGGGCGCTTCTACGAGGTCACCTCGCGACCCCGCAGCAAGGCCATCAGCACGCCCGCAGCAGCAGCACCGGCATACGCGCCCTCGCCGGCACCACAGGACGCCTACGGCTTCACCCGCAGGGCATAAGCCCGGGGGCACCCCACAACATCACTAACAGCGCAGAGCCTCGACCAATGGTGGTCGGGGAGCGCAAGCATTTGAAGGAACACACATGACCACCTACGACGACAACCCGAACAAGTACCAGACCGATCAGACCGCCCTCGGGCAAGCGATGATGAGGGCTCAGGCTGCACAGGCCGAAGCAGACAAGGCCAAGCAGGATGCCCTCGCTGTTGAGGCAACAGAACGCGCCAAGCAGGAAGAGATCGACCGCGCGGTTGAGCTTTCTGTACGAAATAACCCACAGCTTCAGGCCCAGCGCATGGGCATCAACAAGCAGTTGATCACATCGCAGAGCGCCGGTGTGATCCCGCCCATGGCAGAGGTCGAGCGGACCCCGGTTAAGGTCCTCGGCGGGATCGAGGTGAGCTACGGCCAAGCCAAGGACATGGCCGAGGTCGGGCAGATCACGCAGGCCGAGTTCAACAAGGCAGTCGTCGACGGTCTTGCGGCCCGAGGCTACGCGGCACCGAAGTCTTTCAGCTAACCACGGCGGACGTTGAGAAGCCTCTGGCCCCCGTCGAGGGGCTGGAGGTTCCGACCGTGGATGAAGACGACACGAAGGAAGACGACAAGGATGAGACCGAGGACGAGAAAGCCGACAAGCAGTTCAAGCAGATGGTGGCCATGGCCGACCGTTCACTGGATCGCTTTAATTCTGATGCCCCTGCCGAGGTGAGGGACGCGGCGATTGCCGAGTTCATCGAGACCGGCGTGTTGAACCCCGAGACTGCCCAAGTCGACGAGGTCGAGACGGCCATGGTCGAGGCAGCATTTGCGCTTCACGCCGAACGCGAGGTGTTCAAGCCGCTGGGGCTGACTTCAGCGCAATACAGCACGTATGTCGATGAGGCCGACATGCCGGCCCTGAGACGTGCCCTTGTGTCGGGCGACTGGGGCACCCTGCATCGACATGCACAGGCCGTGTCGGCTCACATCGCACAGCACGGCGACGGCAACGCCGACCTGTACTGACCCAGACTTCCCGGGCGGGGCACCTCTAAGCCCCAAGCTCATGGCCCTGCCCGGGCCTTTCATCAAACATCCTCAGAACGCGGTGCGGTAGGACCGCCAGAGCGCGTTCGCTGCCTCGCCGGTACAATCTACCGTCCAGAGGCAAACGCCGCTCCACCAGAAAATTTACAAGGAGACATGAGACAGATCGAGTATGGAGGATCAAACACTGCCGCCACCATCTTTCGGGCGAGGAAAGACGACCACGACACGCAAAGACCTACTTTAGAATGTAAATCCACGAACATACAGCAAATAGATCATCATAATAGCTAATAACAACGAGACAAGCCAAAAGATAATCATCAAGACAAACTTAAGTTTGTTATTTTTTCTGCGCTGTATCCAATGGCCAACCTTTGTCAATATAAAGTCTAATAATACATCCACTATAAAAGTCCTTTCCTATGGTCTTTTCCCTTAAAAGGATACCTTACCTCTCAGGCAACGTCAGGGGAGACCACAACCATCATCCGCCGGCTACCCGCCGTAGGGACCTTGACGGGGTTGTTAGGCGGACGCGGACCGACACCGTGAAGGAAGCCGAGGAGCGGCTTGTGCCAGATTGGTCTAAGTCGTTGGTCTAAGTCGCTGCGATCGATTTTGCTAAGCAATTGAATTTACATGTAAACTTGGCACAAATAGAACAATGGCGGAGAGAGCGGGATTCGAACCCGCGTTACGGTCTCCCGTAAACACACTTTCCAGGCGTGCGCCTTCAACCACTCGGCCACCTCTCCGTCCTGGCATTTTCGCTGCGGCCGGTTTCACCGCGCGGGTTGGGGAGATGCGTCTCCCTTGGGGATTCCGGTCCGGAACTCCGCACCGTGGGCGCCGTCAACCAGCGGACACCCTTTCCCCGCACCTGAGCCGTCAAGCAACAGGCGCGGGGCTCATCTAGTCGATCCGGTGCCGAATGCCAAGACACAACAGCACTCTATTCGCTTTGTCGGATAGGGATGCTCCGTCCATGCCGCCAGCGCTGCCTTGGCAAGCCGATCGCCGCGATCGGCGGCGTCGTCTTGGCCGACCGACGCCTCAGCGGCGAAAACCGGCGGCGTCGGTTCAACTTCGCGTGTCGCGATTGCGGATAAAGCGCTCAGATCCTATCTATCAGGCCGATACAGATATTTCTGAAAAGCTTGCGGGAGGTAGGGTCTGGATGTTCCGCTTCGTCTTCCGTCTTGCCGCAATGGTTGCGCTTTCGGTTTCGGTCATCATGGCGGTGGTCGACGCGACGCGCTCGGTGGCGGCCTCCGCCCCGGTCATGACCCCGCTCAACACCAGCTGGCTCGCCGTCTCGCCGGATACGCGAAGCGCCTTCGAAAGCTTCGTCCGCGACAAGCTTGGTCCGCCGCTGTGGGACGGCGCCATCGCCTGGGTGCTCAACCAGCCCGGTTTCGCCGTGTTCGCGGCGCTTGCCTTCATTCTCTACATGATCGGCTACAGGCGGGAGCGGGCGACCGGGCGGTTCGCCTAGACTTGATGATTTGTTGTCGATGACCTTCTGGCGTCCCAACCAAAAAAGAAAAGGAGACTACACATGTTTCTCAGCGACATGCTGAACAAGAAGCTCAACCTGCCGAAGCCTGCCGAGGCGCTGCCGGGTCGCGCCAATCCTATCCCGACGGCATCCAATCACTTTGTCTCGAAGCGGCCGCTCAAGGGGCCCTATCCAGACGGGCTGGAGAAGGCCATGTTCGGGCTCGGCTGCTTCTGGGGCGCGGAACGCCTGTTCTGGCAGGTCGAGGGCGTATGGGTCACGGCCGTCGGCTATGCCGGTGGCGTCAGCCCCAATCCGACCTACCAGGAAACCTGCACCGGTTTGACCGGTCATGCCGAAGTCGTGCTGGTCGTCTACGACCCGAAGATCGTGTCCTATGCACAGCTTCTGAAGCTGTTTTGGGAGAGCCATGATCCGACGCAAGGCATGCGCCAGGGCAACGACGTCGGCACCACCTACCGCTCGACGATCTACACCTTCGGCGATGCGCAATACCAGGCGGCGATCGCCTCGCGCGACGCCTACGAGGCCTCATTGCGCGGCGCCGGGCGGAGCAAGATCACCACCGAGATCGCGCCGGCGCCGGAATTCTACTTCGCCGAGGAAGACCACCAGCAATATCTGGCGAAGAATCCCTACGGCTATTGCAATCTGCAGGGCACCGGCGTCACCTGCGCCATCCCGGCTGCCGCCTCCGCTTGAGGCCTTGGCGGGACGATGATCCCGGCTTTTCCAACAGGTCAAAATTCCGCGTGAATTTTGCTTCGGGCCGTGCCAGATTGGCCCGAAGCGGGAGGAAGACACTCCTGTCTGATGTCGCATGCCTGCTGGAGAACCGCGCAGGCAGGCGGTGCATAACGGAAAAAATAACCGACAGGGTGTGGATCACATGAAACGTATCGTTCTCGGCCTCCTGGCCGCAACTGCGATGGTTCTTCCGGCCTTCGCCGCGGACATTCAGCCAGCACTTCTCTACGATCTCGGCGGCAAGTTCGACAAGTCGTTCAACGAAGCGTCCTATAATGGCGCCGAAAAGTTCAAGGCCGAAACCGGCATCGCCTATGTGGAATTCGAGGTCTCAAACGCGACCCAGCGCGAGCAGGCACTGCGCCGTTTCGCCGAGGACGGCCGCAATCCGATCGCCATGGCGGGCTTCTCCTGGGCAGATGCGCTGGAGAAGATCGCCGTCGAGTTTCCCGAGACCAAGTTCGCCATCATCGACATGGTCGTCGACAAGCCCAATGTCCGCTCCGTCGTCTACAAGGAGCAGGAAGGCTCCTACCTCGTTGGCGTGATGGCGGCGATGGCTTCGAAGTCGAAGAAGGTCGGCTTCATCGGCGGCATGGACATTCCGCTGATCCGCCGATTCGGCTGCGGTTATGTCGGCGGCGCCAAGGCGGCCGGCGCGACCGATGTCATCCAGAACATGACCGGCGACACGCCGGCAGCCTGGAACGATCCGGCCAAGGGCGGCGAGATCGCCAAGACGCAGATCGACCAGGGCGCCGACGTGATCTACGCAGCGGCAGGCGGCACCGGTGTCGGCGTGTTGCAGGCAGCGGCCGACGGCGGCAAGCTCGGCATCGGCGTCGATTCCAACCAGAACGGCCTGCAGCCCGGCAAGGTGCTGACCTCGATGGTCAAGCGCGTCGACGTTGCCGTCTACAACACCTTCATGGACGCCAAGAACGACAAGTTCACCGGCGGCATCAACGATCTCGGCCTCAAGGAGGGCGGTGTCGACTACGCCATGGACGACAACAACAAGGCGCTTGTCGACGACGCGATGAAGGCGGCGGTCGAAAAGGCCAAGGCCGACATCATCGCCGGTACCATCAAGGTGCACGACTACATGTCGGACAATGCCTGCCCTTATTGATCGCGAGATTGCCGATCTGCTCGAAGCCGCCGGGTGAAAACCCGGCGGCTTTGCTTTCTCAGTAGGCTCACCAATGCGGCGGCTTGGTCACCGGTACGTCGGGTGCAGCCTGCTCCTCCAGCGCCAGGAAGCGGTCGGTCAGCGCATCGAGCTTGCGCTGCATGCGCTCGATCACCTTCCACTGCTCAGCGATCTGGCCGGACAGTTCCTCGATGGTCTGCTCCTGCTCGGCGGTGCGGATTTCCAGCGTCGTCAACCGGTCGTCGGGCATGGTCATTTGAAATCCTCGATCAGGCGATTGTGCAGGCTGCGGCCACGTTCGAAATTGACAAGCGCGCGGTGATTTGTCGAGAGTGAACGCTGCTCCGGCCAATTGGCACAGACGGGGCGTCATGCTAGGCGTTTTGACCAAGCGATAAAAAAATAAAAGTGGGACAGGCTGCATGGCGCAAGCCGCAATCGAGCTGATCGGCATCAACAAGAGTTTTGGCGCCGTGCGCGCCAATCGCGACATCAATCTGGAGATCGTGCGCGGCACCATCCACGGCATTGTCGGCGAGAACGGCGCCGGCAAGTCGACGCTGATGTCAATTCTTTATGGGTTCTATCAGGCCGACAGCGGCGAGATCCGCGTCGGCGGCCAGCCGGCGTCGATCAAATCGCCCAACGACGCCATCGCGCTCGGCATCGGCATGGTGCATCAGCATTTCATGCTGGTCGACAATTTCACGGTGCTGGAAAACGTCATTCTCGGCGCCGAAAGCGATGCGCTGCTGAAGAAGAGCATCGCCAAGGCGCGGTCCGAGTTGGAACGGCTCGAGCGCGAATACGGGCTCGAGGTCGATCCCGATGCGATCATCGAGGAATTGCCGGTCGGCCTGCAGCAGCGTGTCGAAATCCTCAAGGCGCTGTATCGCGGCGCCGAGATCCTGATCCTCGACGAGCCGACGGGCGTGCTGACGCCCGCAGAAGCCGACCATCTGTTCCGCATCCTCAGGCAGTTGAAGGAGCAGGGTAAAACGATAGTGCTGATCACCCACAAGCTGCGTGAGATCATGGCGATCACCGACACGGTCTCGGTCATGCGCCAGGGCACGATGGTGGCGACACGGGAAACCACGAAGACCACGGTCGGGGAGCTGGCCGAGCTGATGGTCGGGCGCCGCGTGTTGCTCAGGGTCGAGAAGGGCGAGGCGGAAGCCGGCGGGGTCAAGCTCGCGGTGAAGAACCTGACGGTGAAGGATTCTCGTGGCGTCACCATGGTCGACGACGTCTCCTTCGACGTGCGCGCCGGCGAGATCGTTGGCATCGCCGGCGTCGCCGGCAACGGGCAATCCGAAATGCTCGAGGCGATTTCCGGCATCAGGCGCGCCGTCTCGGGCTCCGTAATGCTCGACGGCAAGCCGATCGATCTGACCGGGGCCGCCGATCCCGGCGAACTGCGCGACCGCGGCCTCGCCCATGTCCCGGAAGACCGTCATCATGTCGGGCTGGTGCTGGCCTTCGAGGAGAACGAGAATTCGATACTCGGCTATCACGACGATCCGCGATACCTGAAGGGGCCGTTCCTCGACATCGACGCCATCCGCGACGACGCCAGGGACAAGATCACAAAATACGACATCCGCCCGGCGGACTGCCGCCTCAAGACCGCCAATTTCTCCGGCGGCAACCAGCAGAAGATCGTGTTGGCGCGGGAAATGGAACAGGATCCGGGCGTGCTGATCGTCGGCCAGCCGACGCGCGGCGTCGACGTCGGCGCCATCGAATTCATCCACAAGCGGCTCATCGCCATGCGCGACCAGGGCAAGGCGGTGCTGGTGGTGTCGGTCGAGCTCGACGAGATCCGCTCGCTCTCCGACCGCATCCTGGTGATGTTTGCCGGCCGCATCGTCGGCGAGCGCGGCCCGGAGGCGACCGAAGGCGAGCTCGGCCTGCTGATGGCCGGCGTCGAGCACCGGGAGGCGGCTGAATGAGCATGCCTTACGCCAAGCTGCCGGCCTGGGCGGATTACGGGCTGATCCCGGTGATCAATCTCGCCGTTGCCTTCGTCGTCGCCGGCTTCGTCGTGCTGCTGGTTGGCGAAAATCCGTTCCGCGCTGCCGCCGTCCTGGTCGAGGGCGCCTTCGGCCGTGGGCAAGGCATTGCGTTCACGCTTTTCTACGCCACCACCTTCATCTTCAGCGGGCTGTCGGTGGCGGTTGCGGCGCATTGCGGTCTGTTCAACATCGGTGGCGAGGGCCAGGGCTATATCGCCGGTCTCGGCATCGGCATCGTCTGCTTGGCCTTCGACAGCGTGCTGCCTTGGTGGCTCACCTTCCCGCTGGCAATCATCGCCGCCGCGGCGATGGGGGCGCTGTGGGCGCTGATCCCGGCCTATCTGCAGGCCAAGCGCGGTTCGCACATCGTCATCACCACCATCATGTTCAATTTCATCGCTGCCAGCGTCATGGTCTACGCACTGGTCGGATTCTTGAAGCCGCCCGGCTCCATGGCGCCGCAGACGCGTACCTTCCTAGAAGGCGCGCAACTGCCGAAGCTCAACTGGGTCATCGAGTTGTTCGGCGCCAAGATCCGTTCGGCGCCATTCAACATCAGCTTCCTGCTGGCGCTGGCCATGGCCTTTCTGGTCTGGGTGCTGATTTGGCGCACCAGGCTCGGTTACGAGATGCGCACCTACGGCCACAGCTCGAAAGCGGCGCGCTATGCCGGCATTTCGGAAACCCGCATCATCATCATCGCCATGATGATTTCGGGCGCGCTGGCCGGCATGATGGCGCTCAATCCGACGATGGGCGACCAGCACAATGTCGCGCTCGAATTCGTTTCGGGCGCCGGTTTCGTCGGCATCGCAGTAGCGCTGATGGGGCGCCTCCACCCGGTCGGCATCGTGCTCGCCGCAATATTGTTCGGCATGCTCTACCAGGGCGGCGCCGAGCTCGCCTTCGAAATGCCGGCGATCAGCCGCGACATGATCGTCATCATCCAGGGCCTAGTCATCCTGTTCGCCGGCGCGCTCGAGCACATGTTCCGGCCCTATGTCCAGGCGCTGTTCGCCTCGCTCAGCCCGAGATCTGTCGGCATAGAAGCGATCAAGGGGAAGGGTGCCTGAGATGGATCTGTTCAACGCCATCATCCAGGTTCTGGACTCGACGATTCGCCTGTCGGTGCCGTTGCTGCTCGCCTGCCTCGCCGGTCTCTATTCGGAGCGGGCCGGCATTTTCGACATCGGCCTCGAGGGCAAGATGCTGGTCGGCGCCTTCGCCGGCGCCGCCGCAGCCTCCGTCTTCCATTCCGCCTTTATCGGCCTCGGCATGGCCATTCTCATCTCGGTCGCTTTCGCGCTGGTCCACGGCTTTGCCTCGATCACCCATCGCGGCAACCAGATCGTCTCCGGCGTGGCGATCAACTTCATCGCCGCCGGATCGACGATCATGCTCGGCCAGGCCTGGTTCCAGCAAGGTGGTCGTACGCCGGCTCTTGCCTCGGACGAGCGGTTCGGGGCGATCATTTGGCCCGGCGCTGACGAGCTCAGGAGCGTACCGATCCTCGGCCCGATATATTCGGAACTGATCTCCGGCCATTCCGTGCTGGTCTATGTCGCGTTCCTCGCCGTGCCGTTCACCTGGTGGGTGCTGTTCCGTACCCGCTTCGGCTTGCGCATGCGCGCGGTCGGCGAGAACCCGGCCGCGGTCGACACCGCCGGCATCTCGGTCGCTTGGCTGCGCTACCGGGCGCTGATCTGCACTGGGGTGCTCACCGGCATTGCCGGCGCCTATCTGTCGATGGTGCAGAATGGCGGCTTCGTCAAGGACATGACTGCCGGCAAGGGCTACATCGCGCTGGCCGCGCTGATCTTCGCCAAGTGGAAGCCGGTCAACGCCATGTTCGCCTGCCTGTTGTTCGGCTTCCTCGACGCGCTGTCGATCCGCCTGCAGGGCACGCCGCTGCCGCTGATCGGCAAGGTGCCGGTGCAGCTCATGCAGGCGCTGCCCTATATCCTCACCGTCATCCTGCTCGCCGGCTTCATCGGCAAGGCGATCCCGCCGCGCGCCGGCGGCGTGCCCTATGTCAAGGAACGCTAAGCGTGATTTCGAACCGCAGGTCAGCGTCAGCGAAAAGTGGAAGCCGGCTTTCGGACAGGATCATGCTAGGGAAAAACAATGTCGCATGATCTGTTCGAAGCGGCCAAGGCCGCCATGGCCAAGGCCTATGCGCCCTATTCGAAATTCCCGGTCGGGGCGGCACTGCGCACCGAGGACGGCCGCGTCTTTACCGGCGCCAACGTCGAGGTCGCGTCCTATCCGGAAGGCTGGTGCGCCGAAACCACCGCGCTCGGCCACTACATCATGGCCGGCGGCGGCAGGATAACGGAGATCGCGGTGATCGCAGAGCGCACCGCGAAATGCTCACCCTGCGGCGGCTGCCGGCAGCGGCTGGCCGAATTCTGCCGGCCGGAAACCAAGCTCTATCTTTGCGACAATGGCGGCGTGGTCGAGACCCTGACCATGGGCGAGATGCTGCCCTACGGCTTTCAGGGCGACATGTTGAGATGAGGTGCTTGGTCGAAATGAAGAACTGGTTGACATGAAGGAAGCGCTTGATCGTCTCGTCGAAAGGCTGGACGGGCTGGCGCCCGCCACCGCGCTGGTGCTGGGTTCGGGTCTAGGCGGGCTTGTCGACCAGGTCGAGGATCCCGTCCGCATTTCCTATGTCGAATTGCCGGGCTTTCCCAGAAGCGGCGTCACCGGCCATGCCGGCGAGGTGGTGGCGGGACATTTTGCCGGCACGCCTGTGCTGATGCTGTCCGGCCGCGCTCACTACTATGAGCACGGCAACGCGGCGGCGATGCGGCCGGCGCTGGAAGTGCTCGCCGGCCTCGGCATCTCGCAACTGATCCTCACCAATGCCGCCGGCTCGGTCGATCCGGACATGGGGCCGGGTTCGATAATGCTGATCACCGACCACATCAATTTCTCGGGCTCCAACCCGCTGATCGGCGAGCCGAGCGACCGGCGCTTCGTCGGCCTGACCGGGGCCTATGATGCCGGCCTTCGCGCGGCGATCGAGACGGCGGCGAAGGCGACGGCGACCACGCTGCACAAGGGCGTCTATATGTGGTTTTCGGGGCCGTGCTTCGAGACGCCCGCCGAGATCCGCATGGCGCGCGTCATGGGCGCCAATGCCGTCGGCATGTCGACCGTGCCGGAGGTCATTCTCGCCCGCTTCCTCGGCCTGCGCGTCGCCGCCTGTTCGGTCATCACCAATCTCGCCGCAGGGATGACAGGGGCGGAGCTTTCGCACCAGGAGACCAAGGACATGGCGCCGATCGGCGGCGCGCGGCTGGCGACGATCCTCCAGCGTGTGTTCCAGGATGGGTTGCCGGAGCGTAAGGTCCCGGCCTGATGCTTCCCCAGGAAATCATCCGCAGCAAGCGCGACGGCCACAGACTGTCGACGCAGGAGATCGCCAGCTTCATCGAAGGCGTCACTGCCGGCACCGTCTCGGACGGGCAGGTCGGAGCGTTCGCCATGGCGGTGTTCTTCAACGGCATGAGCCGCGAAGAGGCGGTTGCGCTGACGCTGGCGATGCGCGATTCCGGCGACGTGCTCGATTGGTCGGACCTGCCGGGCCCGGTCACCGACAAGCATTCGACAGGCGGCGTCGGCGACAATGTCTCGCTGTTGGTTGCGCCGATCGTCGCCGCCTGTGGCGCTTATGTGCCGATGATTTCCGGCCGCGGCCTTGGCCATACCGGCGGCACGCTCGACAAGATGGATGCCATATCAGGCTATATCAGCCAGCCGGACGTGGCGGGCTTCCGCAAGGCGGTGCTCGAAGCCGGCTGCGCCATCATCGGCCAGACCGCCGATCTCGCGCCCGCCGACCGCCGGCTCTATGCGATCCGCGACGTGACGGGAACCGTCGAATCGGTGCCGCTGATCACCGCCTCGATCCTCTCGAAGAAGCTGGCCGCCGGCCTGCAGTCGCTGGTGCTCGACGTAAAGGTCGGCAACGGCGCCTTCATGGAAAAGTCGCGCGACGCTACGACACTGGCGAACAGCCTGGTCGAAGTCGCCAATGGCGCCGGCCTAAAGACCTCAGCACTGGTCACCGGCATGAACGAGCCGCTGGCCTCGGCAGCCGGCAACGCGGTCGAGGTGCGCAATGCCGTCGATTTTCTCACCGGCCGCTTCCGCGACCGGCGGCTGGAGGATGTGACGCTGGCACTGGCCGCAGACATGCTTCAGTCGGCCGGGCTGGTGTCGTCCAATCAGGACGGCATGCGGCGCGCCGCCGAGACGCTTGCCGGCGGTCGCGCCGCCGCCGTCTTCGCGCGCATGGTGGCGGCGCTCGGCGGTCCGGCCGACTTCGTCGAGAACCCGGAAAAACACCTGCCTAAGGCAGCGATGGAGTTTGCGGTCAAGGCCGCCGAAAACGGCTTCGTCACCGGCATCGCCACCCGCGACATCGGGCTTGCCGTCGTCGGGCTTGGCGGCGGGCGCATACGGCCGGACGACAGGATCGACCATGCGGTCGGCATCACCCGGCTGCTGCCGGTCGGCGCGGAGGTGCGAGCCGGCGAGGCGCTGGCGCTGGTCCATGCCCGCAATGCCGGGGATGCCGAGGCGGCCGCCGCCGCCGTGCTTTCGGCCTATACGATCGGCGCTTCGAAGCCGCCCGCGGAAAAAACCGTGATCCGGCGGATCCTGCCGCGCGGTTGATCCTTTTATTGGACCATGATCTTTCCGAAAACCGGTTTCCACTTTTCGGGATCATGGTTCACTGGACGAGCAGCAGCGCGCCGTTCTCGACCTGGTATTTTTCCAGCCTCTGGAGAAAGCTCAGGCCGATCAAATTGGTGCGCAGCGCCTTGTCGTCGAGCACGACCGCCTGGACGCCGTCGACCGTGATCTTGCCGATCTGCAGCCGATCGACGGTCACCAGGGCAGCCTTGATCGCGCCGTTGGCGGTGTTGACCTGATGCTTGAAATCCGACGCGTTCAGCGAAACTCCGATCCTGCGCGCCGTCGAACTGTTGATGGCGACCAGCGTTGCGCCGGTGTCGATCATGCCGTCGACCTGACGGCCGTTGAGCTTGAACGCCGACGTGAAATGCCCACGCGCGTCCGCCGCGATCACGACCTTGCGGCCGAGCGGCTGCGCCGGTCTGTCAGGAACCGCAGCCAGGTTCAGGTCCGTTTCGACCGCCGGCCTGGCCCCGACCGCCGATTTCAGCAGGCCTTCGAACATCTGCGGATTCGACTGGTAGAGCATCGGGAACGACGCCGATGCTGCGGCGAGCACGCCAAGGATGAGAAGATTGCGCAGCATGGACCAGGCCTTCGTGAAGGCCCATGCTTATCGCGGCATGGTGTTTGCCGCTTTAACAGATGCGGAAAGCGGTCGTTTGCGTAAACGATCGGTAAACGAGCGGCACGGTCATTTGGTCCCGTACATGCGGTCGCCAGCATCGCCGAGGCCGGGCATGATGTAGCCCTTCTCGTTGAGCTGGCGGTCGATGGAAGCGGTGAAGACCGGGACATCGGGATGCGCCTTGATGAAGCGCTCGAGGCCTTCTGGCGCCGCCAGCAGGCAGAGGAAGCGGATGTTGGTGGCGCCGCGCCCTTTCAGCTTGTCGATCGCCGCGATCGCCGAATTGGCGGTCGCCAGCATCGGATCGACGACGATCACCAGCCGGTCGGCGAGATCGCTCGGCGCCTTGAAGAAATATTCGACCGCTTCCAGCGTTTCGTGGTCGCGGTAGAGACCGATATGGGCGACGCGCGCCGCCGGCACCAGATCGAGCAGGCCCTCGAGCAGGCCGTTGCCGGCGCGCAGTACTGAGGCGAAAACCAGCTTCTTGCCCTCCAGCGTCGGCGCCTCCATCGTCTCGATCGGCGTTTCGATCGTCGTCGTCGTCAGTTCGAGGTTGCGAGTGACCTCGTAGCCGAGCAGCAGCGATATCTCGCGCAACAGCCGCCGGAAGCCGGCCGTCGAGGTTTCCTTCTTGCGCATGATGGTCAGCTTGTGCTGGACAAGCGGGTGGTCGACGACGGTGACGCCCTGCATGGTGGTCTCCTAGCTGCGCAGTTGGTGAATGGTGAATAGTGAATAGGGAATAGCGAATAGTGGATAGGTTTGCGAGTTCCTGATTCAGCGGAAAACTCGCGGTTGACGGACCGCAGCGCCGGGTGAACCATTCACCATTCACCATTCACCATTCACCATTCACCATTCACCATTCACCTGCCCTTGACGTCGAGCCGGCCCAGCAGCATTGCCTTGGTCTTCCTGTCGACGAAGGCGGCGTCGATGGCGGTTCTGGTGAGGGCGGCGAGCGCCTTGTCGTTCATCGAAAAATGCTCGGCGGCAATGTCGTATTCGCGCTTCAGCGACGTCCGGAAATAGGGCGGATCGTCGGAGTTAAGCGTCACCTTGCAGCCTGCCGCCAACAGGGCCGGAAAAGGATGATCGGCGAAACTGTCGAAGACCTTCAGCGCGATGTTGGAACTCGGACAGCATTCGAGCACGACGCCTTCGTCGGCGATGCGACCGACAAGTTCGGGGTTTTCGATGGCGCGCACGCCATGGCCGATGCGGGCGGGGCGGATGTGATCGAGTGCGGCCTTGACGCTCTCCCAGCCCATCAGTTCGCCGGCATGGACAGTAATGCCAAGGCCGGCCTCGCGCGCGATTTCGAAGGCCCTGACATAGTCCTCCAGATCGCCCATCCGCTCGTCGCCGGCGACGCCGAAGCCGGTGACCAGCGGATGCCCGCAGCGGGCGGCGAAGCGCGCCGCCTGCTCGATCGATTCGACGCCGGCATTGCGCACGCCGGTGACGATCATGCGGCCCTCGATGCCGGTCTTGGCCTTGGCGCGCGCCATGCCTTCGCCGAGCGCGTCCGTATAGGCCCTGGGCGACAGGCCGGCCTTCCCGGCGTGGTCCGGCGAGGTGAAGATCTCGGAATAGATGGCGCCGTCGCGGGCGAGGCTGGTCAGATAATGATCGGCCAGCCGCGCATAGTCCTCTTCGGTGCGGAACAGGTCGGAGGAAAAGTCATAGGCGGCGAGGAAGGAGGTGAAATCGTGCCAGACGAAAGAGCCGTCCTGAATGTAGGGCGAGGTGTCCTTGCCGTATTTCTGCGCCTGGCGGATGACGAGTTCGGGCGCCGCTGCCCCTTCGATATGGCAGTGCAGTTCCGCTTTCAAAGGCATGCAATCATCCCGTCAGGTCAGTCCAGGACGTGGAGCCATAAGCATGATTCCGCGACCGGGAAGCGCGGCCGAACACCGCGCCTTAAACAATAGCGTCGGCACCATCGATCGGCTATGGTCCCGCCGGTTTTATGGCGGATCAAAAATAATGTCGGTTGAGAGAACCACGGCCGTTGGCGGCATGGAAACCTCCTATGGTTTCAAGCGCGTAGGGGCAGGCGAGAAGCAGTCCCTGGTCAATGACGTTTTCCACAAGGTGGCGAACCGCTACGATCTGATGAACGACCTGATGTCGGGCGGCCTGCATCGGCTGTGGAAGGACGCCATGGTCACATGGCTCAATCCACCGAAACGAGCGGGCTGGAGCGTTCTCGACGTTGCCGGCGGCACTGGCGACATCGCCTTCCGCATCGTCGAGGCGAGCGGCAGGAACGCCCATGCCACGGTTCTCGACATCAACGGCTCGATGCTCGCCGTCGGCCGCGACCGGGCCGAGAAAAAGGGCCTGACGGATAACACGGATTTCGTCGAGGCCAATGCCGAGGAGCTGCCTTTCGCTGAGGCCAGTTTCGACGCCTACACGATCGCGTTCGGCATTCGCAACGTGCCGCGCATCGATGTGGCGCTTGCCGAAGCCTATCGCGTGCTGAAGCCCGGCGGGCGCTTTCTCTGCCTCGAATTTTCCGAGGTCGACATGCCGCTGCTCGACAGGGTCTACGAGGCGTGGTCGTTCAACGCCATCCCCAGGATCGGCAAGGCGGTGACCGGCGAAAACGAACCCTATTCCTATCTGGTCGAATCGATCCGCAAATTTCCCAATCAGCAGAATTTTGCCGCGATGATTTCCCGCGCCGGTTTCGACCGCGTGTCTTTTCGCAATTATGCCGGCGGCATAGCTGCGCTTCATTCGGGCTGGAAGCTTTGAGGCTGGCCCGTATTTTTTATACGCGACCTGCCGTTCGCCGGTCTAGAAAACCGGCAGGACAAACGCAGTCATGAGCAGCGTCGGCGCTGGTTTCAGGCTCGTGCGGGCCGGCTGGGTGCTGGTCCGCGAAGGCGTCGTGGCGGCGTTGCCGGGCGATGAGCTCTTCGGCCTGCCGAAATTCGGCTGGCGGGTGGCACGGCTGTTCACCCGCCGCCGCGCGCTTGCCTATGAGCGTGGCGATCGGCTGGCCAAGGCGGTCGTCCGGCTCGGGCCCTCCTATGTCAAGCTCGGCCAGTTCCTGGCGACACGGCCCGATGTCGTCGGCAACGACATAGCGCTCGATCTCGCCATGCTGCAGGACAAGATGCAGACATTTCCGCAGGCCGAGGCCATTGCGGCGATAGAGGCCTCGCTCGGGCGCAAGGTCGGCGAGCTCTATGCCAGTTTCGGCGAGGCGGTCGCCGCGGCCTCGATCGCACAGGTCCATACCGCCGAAACTTTGCAGAACGGCGTCGGTTCGCGGGTGGCGGTGAAGGTCATCCGGCCGGGCGTGCGGCGCCGTTTTTTTCGCGATCTCGAAAGCTATTTCCTCGCCGCCCGTCTCCAGGAAAAATACATCCCGTCGTCGCGCCGGCTGCGGCCGGTCGAGGTGACCCAGACGCTGGCGCAGACCACCAAGATCGAGATGGATCTGAGGCTAGAGGCGGCAGCGCTTTCGGAGCTCGGCGAAAACACCAGGGACGATCCCGGCTTTCGCGTGCCGACGGTCGACTGGGAACGCACCGGCCGCGACGTGCTGACCATGGAATGGGTCGATGGCATCAAGTTGAACGACATTGCCGGCCTGACTGCCGCCGGCCACGATCTGAAGGCGATCGCCGCCAATCTGGTCCAGTCGTTCCTGCGCCAAACGCTGCGCGACGGTTTCTTCCACGCCGACATGCATCCGGGAAACCTGTTCGTCGAGCCCGATGGCACCATCGTCGCTGTCGATCTCGGCATTGCCGGCCGGCTCGGCAAGAAGGAGCGCCGGTTCCTCGCCGAAATTCTCTACGGCTTCATCACCCGTGACTATCTGCGCGTCGCCGAAGTGCATTTCGAGGCCGGCTACGTGCCGCGCCAGCATAACGTCGCGGCATTCGCCCAGGCGATCCGCGCCATCGGCGAGCCGATCCACGGCCAGCCGGCCGAGACCATCTCGATGGCCAAGCTCTTGGCGCTTCTGTTCGAGGTCACCGACCTCTTCGACATGGCGACGCGGTCCGAACTGGTGCTGCTGCAAAAGACCATGGTGGTGGTCGAGGGCGTTGCCCGCACCCTCGACCCGGCCTTCAACATGTGGAAGACGTCAGAACCGGTGGTCGGCGGCTGGATATCAGGTAATCTCGGCCCGCGTGCCCTGCTGGCCGACGCACGCGACGGCGCCAGCGCGTTGCTGGCGCTGGCCCGCCAGGCGCCGGACCTCGCCGCCCGCACCGAGCGGCTGTCGCGCGAGATCGATTTGATGGCCGAACACGGGCTGCGTTTCGATGAAAGAACCGCGCACGCCATCGGCAAGGCCGAGGCGCGCTATAGCAGATCCGGCCGGCTGGCGCTGTGGGTGATCGCGCTGACGCTGGTCGTTATCGCCTCGAAGCTGCTCTGACTGCAAGCAATGACAGCAGTGCTGTCATTGCAGTCATGCTTCGGTGTCGCTATATTAGGTAGCGGGAGTGCGACCATGGCCCGGATTACAGTCCGCAATGTGGATGAGAGTGTCATGCGGCGACTGCGTGAGCGTGGCGCCGCGCGTGGCGTTTCCATGGAGCAGGAGGCGCGGGACGTGCTCGCCGCATCCGTAGGGCTTCCGACCACCAAAGGTTTCGACTCGTCGGGCATTGCAGCCGAGGACGAAGCCAAGTTCAGACCGATGACACGGGGGCAAGGGTAGTTATGGGCACCCTGACCATTCGCAATCTCGACGACGATCTGAAGCAAAAGCTGCGCGAGCGGGCTGCCAGACATGGCGTGTCAATGGAGCAGGAGGCAAGAAATCTCTTGCTGAAGGATGTGGCAGCCACCAAAGAACGTGACGGGGATTTCGTTACGGCGGAGGAAATCCTCGAATTCGGCCGACGACTGCAACAAGCGGACTTCGATCAGAAGAAATTCACTGATGACCTCTGGTCCTTCATCGAGGAGGAATGACCGTGGTGGTCGACACATCAGCGATCGTGGCCATCCTGAAGCAGGAGCCCGATGCTCTGGCGATCGCCCAGCGCCTCGCCGGAAATCAGCGGATACTGATGAGTGCCGCAACTCTGATGGAATGCGGCACAGTAATTGTCCGCCGCTATGGCGCGGCTGGCACGGCCGAGTTGACGGGCCTTCTTGCTAGACTCAAAGTCACGATCGTCGCGCTCTCTGCCGAACATGCGCAAGCCGGAATTGAAGCCTATGCACTGTATGGCCGAGGTACTGGCCATCGCGCCAATCTCAACATGGGCGACTGCTTCGCCTACGCCTTGGCCAAGACACGAAACCTGCCGCTGCTTTTCAAGGGCGACGATTTCATCCATACCGACATCGAACCGGCGCTGAAGCCGGCATGACATCGGACAAGAACTGGGCATGACCCTCTCCGGCAAGCGCATCCTGCTGATCATCGGCGGCGGTATCGCCGCCTATAAGGCGCTCGACCTGATCCGCCGGCTGCGCGAGCGCGGCGTTGTGGTGCGCGTGGTGATGACCGCCGCGGCGCAGGAGTTCGTCACCACGCTGTCGGCTGGAGCGCTGTCCGCCGACCACGTCTTCACCGATTTGTTCGACCGTAATGACGAGCACGATGTCGGCCACATCCGCCTGTCGCGCGAGGCCGGCCTTGTCGTCGTGGCGCCGGCCACCGCCGACCTGATGGCGAAGCTTGCCAACGGCCATGCCAATGACCTTGCCTCAACCGTGCTCTTAGCCACCGACAAGCAGGTTTTGATGGCGCCCGCCATGAACCCGAAAATGTGGTCGCATCCGGCCACCCGGCGCAACCGCGCGACGTTGCAGAAGGATGGCGTTGCATTCGTCGGCCCGGCAAAGGGTGAGATGGCCGAGAGCAACGAGGCGGGCGAAGGCCGCATGGCCGAGCCGCTGGAGATCGTTGCCGCGATCGAGGCGCTGCTCGCCATCAGTCCGAAGCCGCTGGCAGGCAGAAAGATCATCGTCACCTCAGGGCCGACGCATGAGCCGATCGACCCGGTGCGCTACATCGCCAACCGTTCGTCCGGCAAGCAGGGCCATGCCATTGCGGCGGCACTGGCAAGGCTGGGCGCCGATGTGCGCCTCGTCTCCGGTCCGGTCGGCATTGCCGATCCCGCTGATGTCACCACGCAGCATGTCGAAACCGCCAACGAGATGAAGGACGCGGTCGAACAGCTTTTGCCGGCGGATGCGGCAGTGTTCGTCGCGGCAGTTGCCGACTGGCGCAGCGAGACCTCGGCCGGCGAGAAGATCAAGAAGGTGGCGGGCGAGGGGCCGCCGGCGCTGCAGATGATCGAAAATCCTGATATTCTTGCCGGTGTCGGCCATCACAGGAAGCGGCCCAGCCTGGTCGTCGGCTTCGCCGCCGAAACGCAGGATCTGGTCAGCAACGCCGAGGCCAAGCTTGCGAAGAAGGGCGCCGATTTCATCGTCGCCAACGACGTGTCCCACGAAGGCGGGGTGATGGGCGGCGACCGCAACAAGGTGCGGATCGTCTCGAAGGCCGGTGTCGACGAATGGCCCGAGATGAGCAAGGACGAGGTGGCGACGCGGCTCGCAGCACTGATCGCCGAGCGGCTGAAGACGGTTGTCGTCTAGTCGATCTCCCCCACGAGGGGGGAGATCGGCAGCTTTGCCGGCCCCGAGATCCTCAGGGCTGCAAGGCATCCGAGAATCCCGAGCGGCACGAAGGCGAGAAACAGCCAGGTGGCGACATTCGCCGCCGCCTCACGGTTGAGGCCTTCGGAAAAACCGCTGGCATTGGCGACGATGCCGGTCAACGCGGCACCGACCGCATAGCCGATGCGCTGCATCGTCGGTACAGCGGCGGACGCGATCGTCTGCTCACCGTCCCTGGCCGATGCGACGATCACGCGTGTAACGAAGGGCCAGGCAATGCCGAAGCCGCCGCCCTGCAGCAAAGCGCAAAACAGGATCAGCGGAATCGAACCTGCCGGCACGGCGTAGGCGAAACCGGCGATGCCGGTCGCGATCATCAGCGCGCCGCCGGTGATGATCAGCCTCTCGCGTTCCGGCGGCGCATTGGCGACGAGGATCGACAGGATCGACCAGGCGATCGATTCGGCGGCGATGATATAGCCGGTGGTCAGGATCGGAATGCCGTGCAGGCTGGTCAGAAGCAGCGGCCCGTAGACGGCGAAGGAACAGGTCGCCACCGAAAAGGCGGCGACCATGGTCATGCCAGCACCGACCGGCGAGCGCCATGAGAACAGCCGCGACGGGAACAGCCGCGAGCCCGGCTGCAGCGCGTCGATGCGGATGAACAGCGCAAGCCCGACCAGGCCGAGGATGAGCAGCAGGGAGGAGCGCAGCAGGGCAATGTCGACACCGGCCGTGGCGATCAGCACGACGCTCACGGCAAGGCAGCCGAGCGCGGCAAAGGGGAAGGGCGGCGCCGTTCCAGTGATCGCCTGCGGCCGGGTTGCCTCGGGCGTGTCGAGCACGATGAAGCTCGCCAACGCCATGGCCGTGCCACCAAGCGTGAAGACGCCGAAAGCCCAGCGCCAGGAGAGCAACTCGGTCATCAACGCACCGAGCACCGGCCCGCTGAAGGCGGCGACGCCCCAGATCGCCGACATGACGCCGAAAAGCTGCGGCCAGATGGCGCGTGGAAACAGCCGTTCGACCGAGACGAAGGCCAGCGACACCAGCGCGCCGCCGCCAAGCCCCTCGATCAGGCGCCCGGCCAGGAACAGCGGCATGGACGGCGCGATGGCGCAAACCAGGGCGCCGGCGGCATAGAGCAGGGCGGCGACCACCATGTTGCTGCGTAGCGCGACATAGCTCACCAGCCGTCCGGCGGCGGCGCCGGCGACGATGGCGCCGAGCTCGTAGATCGCCAGCGACCAGCCGACCAGCTGAACGCCGGCGAGTTCGCCGACCATCGCCGGCATCACCGTCGCCACCATGGTTTCGTTGGTGGCGTGCAGCAGGATGCCGAGGCTGATGAAGCAGAAGCGCGCCAGATCGCCGCTCGCCCACAGCGCCCGCCAGTCGACCCTGTTTGTGCTGGTTTCTGACACCCGCCCTCCCGAACTTTCTTATACGCCGATTCAAAATGGTGGAGCGCTCTTCGTCTCCAATGGGTACGCGGCGCTTCGGGGACGGTTGTAAAACCTCAACCGCAGTTGAGCTCAAGCGGTTTTTTGCGGGTGCGCTGAGGGTGCTGATGAAGGTGGGATGTCAAGATTGGTGATCATGGCGTCAGCGATGATCTTCCTTGGCACGGCGGTTCCCAAAAAAGTCGTGCGGCGCGGAACAGTCCTCTCCTGTTCCGCGCCGCATGCAGAGCTGCGTTATGGCGCTCATTTGAAAGAGTGGATCAGTTCCAGTGAGGTGACGGCGACTGCCAGGTTGACGCCGGTCTGCGCCTGTACGTTGAGAGGCTGCAGCGAGAAGGCGCTGTTCAAGCCGCCGACCAGAAGGTTGGCGCCGCCGCCGGTTACCAGGCTGGCCTCGGCGTTGACGCCATAGTAGCTGCCGGCAAGATCGCCGGCACCACGGTCGCGGGTGGCCGCCAGAACCGCCCATATCAATTCGCCCTGGTGCGTCCTTCCGACGTCGACGCCGAGCTTGGAAATGACCCCGGTATAGGCTTCGGGGGGACCGCCATGATGAGGGCGAAAGGTGCAGGTCACGCCTTTGTTGGATGTGACGATATAGCCGGTGCCGCCGTCGATGGTGCAGTCGAGCACACCGAGCTCCGGCCTGCCCGCGCTGGCAGGGGCGGCGAGAACCGTAGCGGCGAGGGCGGCGGCACAGGCGAGGTTCTTGATCATGGGAGGGGTCCTTTTCGCGAATAGCCTTGAACAACGGCTGAGCGTCCCGAGCGTTCCGCCCAGAACTTGGCGCGATCAAGGCGGGCGTCAATGCACACAGTCGTTGAAGATTTCGAAGCCATGCCAAACGGCAGGCCTGCCATGTCAGGCCGAAACGCCGCCGTCGGTCAGCTGGTGCTGGTGCGCGCCAGGCCGTCCTTGGCCGGCTGGTAGGTGGGGCTGAGGCGCACGGCCTCGCGATAGGATTTTGCCGCCTTGGCCTTGTCGCCGCGCCGCTCGTAGATCAGCGCCTGGTTGGACCAGGCTTCGGCATTCTTGCCGTCGAGCTTGATCGCCATGTTGATGTCGGCGAAGGCGTTGTCCTCGTCGTTCGTCGCGAGGTAGGAGAGCCCGCGGCCATTGTAGGGTTCGGCGGCGTCCGGCGCCAGCGAGATGGCGGTCGAGAAATCCTCGATGGCGAAAGCGTGCTGGCCCTGGCTCTGATAGATCAGGCCGCGATTGTGATAGGCGCGCGCGTCTGTCGTGTCGAGCTGGATCGCCTTCTGGAAATCGTTGAACGCTTCCTGGATGCGGTTGGCTTTGCGGTAGAGATTGCCGCGGCCGATATAGGCGGCGTCATAATCGGGATTGATCTGGATCGAGCGGTTGTAATCGGCAAGGGCGGCCGCCTGGTCGCCGAGGAAGCGCTGGATGAGAGCGCGGTTCGAATAGGCCTGGTAGAAATTCGGATTGAGCTGGATGGCGGTGTCGAAATCCTTGAGCGCCGCCTGATACTGGCCGCCGCGGCCATAGGCCGAGCCGCGCACATTGTAAGCTTCCGGGTCCTGAGGACTGCGCTGGATGACGGCCGACAGCGAGGAGATGTTCTCGGCCGACCCTTGCGCCCTGTCGATGTTGGTGAATTCGCCGGTCGGGGCTGCTGTCTGGCAGCTGGCGAGCGCCAGCCCGGAAAGCAAGGTTGCCGTCAGGGCGAAGCCGCGCATTGCGGTTCTGCGCTCCACGCTAATTGCGTTCATGTCTGCTCTGTCCTCACTGCCCGCCCGCGCCGTCAGGTCTGATCCCTCTCCGAACCGGCCCTCTGCGAACTGGTCGAATTCAAAACAAAAAGGTGGCGGCGATTACACATCGCGCCACCCTTGGTATCCTTCGAAAAGGACGAAAAATTGACGTCAGAACCGCGGCGGACGCGGCGCGCCGGCACCAGCGGCACCAGCCGCCACCGGGCGCGGCGTCATCGGCAGCAGACCTTCGCGCTGAGCGCGCTTGCGGGCCAGCTTGCGGGCGCGGCGAACGGCTTCCGCCTTTTCGCGGGCGCGCTTCTCGGAAGGCTTCTCATAATGTCCGCGCATCTTCATTTCGCGGAAGATGCCTTCGCGCTGCATCTTTTTCTTGAGCGCGCGAAGCGCCTGATCAACATTGTTGTCGCGGACGAGTACCTGCACGGGCAATCCTGTCTTTCGGGTTTTGTTAACAACAGGCAAGTGGCCATAGTCGCTTGCCTCCGCGGCGGTCTACACCACGAATTGTGGCGGCTGATAGCAGAATCATGCCGCTCTGTCCACTGCCGAAACGAAAAACCCGCCTCGGCGGCGGGTCGTCGGCGCAAATCAGCAACATTCACAAATCGATAGCATAACTGCCGTCACAAAGCAAGGAATTACGACCTCGGATAGCATATTCGCCTGCTCGGCTCTCCGCACCGATGAGCGATCATTGGCGTTTTCTTCGTCACCGATAAATTCTGGCTGCCCCATTCCGGCAGAACGCTCAGCCCAGCTCTATCGACGAAGGAACCAACCTCGTTCCCCAATGGTTGTTGCGGCGAAACAAGCACAGGGAAAACCGATGTCAGGCACCCGTGAATGGCTCGTCCAGTGGCTCAAGGATGCGCATGCGATGGAGGAGCAGGCCGAAACCATGCTGAACGGCCAGCTCAATCGGCTGGAGAGTTATCCCGAGCTCAGCGAGCGCATCAGGCTGCACCTCGATGAGACGAAGCGACACGCCGCGCGCCTCGGAACCTGCCTGGAACAACTGGGCGAAGATACATCCGCGCTGAAGGACGCCGGCGGCAAGCTGCTGGCGATGGCGCAGTCCCTAAGCGGCGTCTTCGCCGGCGACGAGGTGATGAAAGGCTCACTCGCGAGCTACACCTTCGAGCACATGGAGATCGCATCCTACACGGTCCTCATTGCAACCGCCGAGTCCCTCGGCGAAACGGAGATCGCCCGGGCCTGCGAACAAAATCTGCGTGAAGAGGAGGCGATGGCCGAGTGGCTGCAAAACAAGCTGCCCGCGACTACGGAGCAGTTCCTGGCTCGCTCGGCGTCGGACAGCGACCATGCCAAGCGATGACGACAACAGGCCGGCGAGCAATGTGAAGCGACCTTCGGTCTGGCGGGCTTACAGCTATGCCTGGATTACCCTCGGCTTCTTCATCATCTCGCTTGTCGGCCACTGGGTTTTCGGCTGGTTCGCCTATCTCGACGAGCAGCGAGCGCTTGGCCAACCGCCCGAGTTCGGCGGCTATCTGATCGAGATGAGCCGCGACACGCTCGAGAACTGGCAGTCGGAATTCCTGCAGCTGCTCTGGCAGGTCGGTGGCCTGGCGTTCCTGCTCTTCGTCGGATCGCCGCAATCGAAGGAGAGTACCGACCGTATGGAGGCCAAGATCGACGCGCTTCTCAGGCTTGTCGATCCGGAGAAGGGCAAGGAGGCGATTCGCGAGCTGGACCTGCAGTATGAAGGCCGCCGCACCGACGAGCCGCACGCCCACCGGAACTGATCTGGGACTGGAAATGTGGCTCGGAGCCGATCGTGCTTCGGCTCGGGCCGGCGGGCTTCCTCTATGCCGTGGCCAGATGAAGCCGCTCGAAATCCTCGAAGAACTCGCCGTAGTCGCAGGTTATTTCCTCGCCCGCCGCTATGGCGCGGACCGTGGTTGCCCCGCCATACCGAGAAAAATCCGTGTTCGGCCTTTCGGAATGGTTCATGAAGCGGCCATTGTCGACCTCATAGACGATGAATCCGGGCCGGTCCGGGCTTGGATAGGCATATCTGTCGAGCAATTCCCTGAGGTGGGGCGGCGCCGTCTTATATTTTTCGATCGGGATCAACCGGTCGAAATCCGGATCGAGCCGCCAGATCGACGCTCCCTTCCTGATCGGCTCGGCGGCGAACACGCCGACGCCCTGGATTGCGCTCGCAGCGATGTAGGTCCTGATCAGCAGCATGTTTTAGGCCCGTCTTCGAACAAAGTGTCCGAAGAAATCGCCAAATCGCACTGGAAAGCAAGTCCGCTCTTGCGACATTGCTTCACGTCCGATTGATCGAGACCCCGCCATCGGCAAACAGCGCGGTTCCGGTGGTGAAGCTCGATGCGTCGGAAGCCAGATAGAGCGCCGAGCGAGCGATCTCCTCAGGCTCGGCAACGCGCTTCAAGGCATGCAGGTTTTCGACGAAGGCTCGCGATTCAGGTGTCTTGAACGTTGCCGAAGGCGTGTCGGTGCCGCCCGGCAGCAGCGCGTTGACCCGCACGCCTTTGGCGCCATATTCGGCGGCAAGCACCTGCGTCAACCCGATCAACCCGGCCTTGCTTGCGGCATAGCTGATCATGCCGGGCATGCCGACGGTATGGCCGACAAAGGTAGAGGTGAAGATCAGCGAACCGCCGCCGCGTTCGACCATCGCCGGCACCTGGTATTTCGCGCCGAGAAAGGCGCTGGTCAGGTTGGTATCGAGCGTCTCGCGCCAGCCCTCCAGCGACAGTTCCGAAATCGGACCCATCTTGCCGACCGAGCCGGCGTTGTTGAAGGCGATATCCAGCCCGCCGAATTTCTCGACCGCCAGGTCGACAAGGGCTTTGGCATAGGCCTCGTCGCGGACGTCGCCGGCAAGGGCAATGGCGGTGCCGTCGGCGTCCCCGATTTCGGCGACGAGCGCGTCCAGCTCTGCCTGGCGGCGGGCAGCGACGACCAGCTTGGCGCCGGCCTCGGCAAAGAGCTTTGCCGTGGCGCGGCCGATGCCGGAGCTGGCGCCGGTGATGATGGCGGCCCTGTTGGTAAGTGCGAACATTTTTGCATCCTTTTTTCGCGCCAGCATTGCCGGCAATCGGATGCTTGGTCGCAGATCGAGGCAAAGCGAGCCACCCGATACCTGCGATGGCGTCCGGATGCGTCGTTCGGCGCGTTGCTTCGACAGGTCTTTTTGTCCGTGGCGCAAAACGGCAAGCGCCGTCGCAAACAGCGCAAGGCTGGCAGCGCGGTTTCGCTAGTGATACACCTCGCGCGCCGGGGCTCGATTGGATGTCCGGCCGCCATCTGCGAGGCTGGAACGTTGAAGAAATACTCGGTATTCGCCATCGCCCGCGAGGCCATGCGCAGCCACAAGGGCTGGGAGGAGCAGTGGTCCTCGCCAGAGCCGAAGAAGGACTACGACGTCATCATCGTCGGCGCCGGCGGCCATGGCCTGGCCACCGCCTATTATCTCGCCACGGTGCACGGCATCACCAATGTCGCGGTGCTGGAAAAGGGCTGGCTCGGCGGCGGCAATACCGGCCGCAACACCACCATCATCCGCTCCAACTATCTCTATGACGAGAGCGCCGGCATCTACGACCACGCGCTTAAGTTGTGGGACGGGCTCAGCCAGGAACTCAACTACAACGTCATGTATTCGCCGCGCGGCGTCATGATGCTGGCCCACAATGTGCACGACATCCAGGTCTTGAAACGCCACGTCCATGCCAATCGTCTGAACGGCATCGACAATGAATGGCTGACGCCGGAAGCCGCCAAGGAATTCTGCCCGCCGCTCAACATTTCGCGCGATGCGCGCTATCCGGTGATGGGCGCGACCCTGCAGCGTCGCGGCGGCACGGCGCGCCACGATGCCGTTGCCTGGGGCTATGCGCGCGGCGCCTCGGCGCGCGGCGTCCACATCATCCAGAATTGCGAGGTCACCGGGGTCAAGCGGGCGCCGAACGGTGCGGTCACCGGCGTCGAGACGACGCGCGGCTTCATCGGCGCCAGGAAGGTCGGCGTCGTTGCCGCCGGCCATTCGTCCGTCATCATGAATATGGCCGGCGTGCGCATGCCGCTGGAAAGCTATCCGCTGCAGGCGCTGGTGTCGGAGCCGGTCAAGCCGGTATTCCCCTGCGTGGTGATGTCGAATACGGTGCACGCCTATATCTCGCAGTCCGACAAGGGCGAGCTGGTCATCGGCGCCGGCACCGACCAATATATCTCCTATTCGCAGACCGGCGGCCTGCACATCCTCCAGCACACGCTCGACGCCATCTGCGAGATGTTCCCGATGTTCACGCGCATGAAGATGCTGCGCTCGTGGGGCGGCATCGTCGACGTGACGCCCGACCGCTCGCCGATCCTGGCCAAGACGCCGGTGCCCGGCCTCTATGTCAATTGCGGCTGGGGCACGGGCGGCTTCAAGGCGACGCCGGGCTCGGGCCATGTCTTTGCCCACACCATCGCCAGGGACGATCCGCATCCGATCAACGCGCCCTTCACCATCGAACGCTTCCGCACCGGTCGGCTGATCGACGAGGCGGCGGCGGCAGCGGTGGCGCACTGATGATGGCCCGCTTTGTGATGTTGGGCCAGAGGCTTTGCGATCAACCGGCCGGCGCCTGCGTCGGCCACGGCGAATTGTAGGAACAACCATGCTTCTCATCCGCTGCCCCTATTGCGAAGAAGAGCGTCCGGAACTCGAATTCCGCAACGCCGGCGAGGCGCATATTGCACGTTCGGCGGATATGGCCGCGACAAGCGATGACGACTTCGAAAAGTTCTTCTTCATCCGCTCGAATCCCAAAGGCATCATCTATGAGCGCTGGCGGCACATGCATGGCTGCGCGCGGTTCTTCAATGCCGTGCGTGACACCGTCAGCGACAGATTCCTGATGACCTACAAGGCCGGCGAGCCGAAGCCGGCGAAGCTGCCGGGAGCCTCCGAATGATCGCGACGTTCCGCATTCCCGGCGCCGGGCGCCTCAAGCAGGCAGAGACCGCGCGGTTCAGCTTCGACGGCCAGTCCTATGCCGGCGTCGAGGGCGAAACGCTGGCCTCGGCGCTGCTCGCCAACGGCGTGCATCTGGTCGGCCGTTCGTTCAAATACCACCGGCCGCGCGGCTTCCTGTCCGCCGGGGCGGAAGAGCCCAACGCACTGGTTGAGATCAAGCGCGACTCCGCCAGGAGGACACCCAATGTTCGCGCCACCGTGCAGGAGCTCTATGACGGGCTGACGGCACAGTCGCAGAACCGCTGGCCGTCGCTCGCCTTCGACGTCAGCGCGCTCGGCGACATCGCCTCGCCGCTGCTTTCGGCCGGCTTTTACTACAAGACCTTCATGTGGCCGAAGTCCGCCTGGAAAAACTTTTACGAGCCCAGGATCAGGGCTGCGGCAGGCCTCGGCGTCGCCCCCGACCAGCCGGACCCCGATCATTATTCGGCGCGCTTTGCCCATTGCGATGTGCTGGTGCTGGGCGGCGGTGCTGCCGGCATCGCCGCCGCACTTGCCGCGGCCGAAACCGGCGTGCGCGTCATCCTTGCCGACGAGCAGGCCGATTTCGGCGGCAGCCTGCGTTTCGAGAGTGGCGCCAGGATCGACGGCCAGGATGGTTTTGCCTGGGCGCAAGGTGCAGTCGCGACGCTCAAGGCTATGGACAATGTCCGCGTGCTGTCGCGCACCACGGCCTTCGGCTATTACGCGCAGAATTTCGTCGGGCTGGTCGAGCGCGTCAGCGACCATCTGCAGAACCCCGGCCGCGAGCTGCCGCGCGAGCGGCTGTGGCAGGTTCGCGCCAAACGCGTCGTGCTGGCGACCGGTGCCATTGAGCGGCACATGGTGTTTGCCGACAACGACCGGCCTGGCATCATGCTGGCGTCGGCGGCGCGCACCTACCTCAACCATCATGGCGTCGCGGTCGGCAGGAATGTCGGCGTCTATACCGCCAATGATTCTGCCTATGCGGCGGCGATCGACCTGAAGAAAGCCGGTGTCGGCGTGGCGGCGATAGTCGACCTGCGCGACAACCCGACGGGATCGGTGATCGACGAGGCGAGGGCGCTCGGCATCGAGGTCAATTTCGGCCGCGCGGTGATCCGCGCCGGCGGCAAATTGCGCGTCTCGTCGATGACCGTGCAGCCGAAGAATGGCGGCGGCGAGCGCACCATCCCGGTCGACGCCATTCTGATGTCGGCCGGCTGGACACCGTCGGTGCATCTGTTCTCGCAATCACGCGGCAAGGTTGCCTTCAACGATGAGACCAAGCGTTTCGTGCCCGGCACCTACGCGCAGGATTGCGTGTCGGTCGGCGCCTGCAACGGTACGGACGGGCTGTCGGCGACGATCGATGAAGCCTATGCGGCGGGCGCCAAGGCGGCGAAAGATGCCAGCGTCAAGAATGCCGGGGCCAACACCGTCAAGGGGACCAAGCCGAAGGTCGACGCCAGCGAGAGCTGGTCGCGCGGCATGCTGGGTGCGGCGCCCGGAGCCGGGCCGGACACGACGGTAAAAGCCTTCGTCGATTTCCAGAACGACGTCACCGCCAAGGACATCCGCCAGGCGGTGCATGAAGGCATGCGCTCGATCGAGCACGTCAAGCGCTTCACCACCAACGGCATGGCGACCGACCAGGGCAAGACCTCGAATATGCACGGTCTGGCCATCGCCGCCGAGACGCTGGGCAAGCCGATCCCGCAAGTCGGCCTGACGACGTTCCGGGCGCCTTACACGCCGGTGACCTTCGGTTCGATCGTCGGGCACGCGCGGGGTCCGCTCTTCGACCCGACCCGCAAGACGGCGATCCATCCGTGGTCCGCTGCTCAAGGCGCTGTGTTCGAGGATGTCGGCCAATGGAAGCGCGCCTGGTATTTTCCCAAAGCAGGCGAGGACATGCACGCCGCCGTCGATCGCGAGTGTGTCACGGTGCGCAAGACGGCCGGCCTGTTCGACGCCTCGACGCTGGGCAAGATCGAGGTGGTCGGGCCGGATGCGGCGAAGTTCATGGAACTGCTCTATACAAATCCGTGGGAGAAACTGGAGCCCGGCCGTTGCCGCTATGGCATCATGCTGCGCGAGGATGGTTTCATCTATGACGACGGTGTCGTTGGCAGGCTTGCATCCGACCGCTTCCATGTGACGACGACGACGGGCGGTGCGCCGCGCGTCATGAACCATATGGAGGATTACCTCCAGACCGAGTTCCCGCATCTCAACGTCTGGCTGACCTCGACCACCGAGCAGTGGGCGGTGATCGCCGTGCAGGGGCCGAAGTCGCGGGACATCATCGCGCCGCTGGTCGAGGGCATCGACATGTCGGACGGGGCGCTGCCGCATATGTCGGTGCGCGAAGGCAGGATCTGCGGGGTGCCGACAAGGCTGTTCCGCATGTCGTTCACCGGCGAGCGCGGCTTCGAGGTCAACGTGCCGGCCGATTACGGCCAGGCCGTCTGGGAAGCGCTGTGGGCCGAGGGCCAGAAGCATGGCGCCGGCGCCTACGGGACCGAGGCGATGCACGTGCTGCGCGCCGAAAAGGGTTACATCATCGTCGGCCAGGACACCGACGGCACGGTGACGCCTGGTGATGCCGGGCTCGACTGGGCGGTCGGCAAGAAGAAGACCGACTTCGTCGGCATTCGCGGCATGGCGCGGCCGGACCTTGTCGCCAAGGGCCGCAAGCAGCTGGTCGGCCTGAAGACCAAAGACCCGAAAGTGGTGCTGGAAGAAGGCGCACAGATCGTCGGCGATCCGAAGCAGGCGATCCCGATGGCCATGATCGGCCATGTCACCTCGAGCTACTGGTCGGAAAATTGCGGCCGCTCGATCGCACTGGCCCTGGTTGCCGGCGGCCGCGACCGGATCGGTGAGACGCTTTACGTGCCGATGCCCAACGGGACGATCGAGGTGGAGGTCACCGGCATGGTGTTCTTCGACGAGAAGGGGGAGCGCCTCAATGGCTAAGGCTGCCGCGAAGAAATCTGCAGCCGCTGCGCCGTCGGTCGAACGCCGGCCGGCTCTCATCGGTCAGGAGCTTTCCGCAACCGGCGTCGCACTTGCTGTGTTGCCACCGGCGGAGCGCATTTCGCTGCGCGCGCCGGACGCCTCGGTCGCGGCGCTGTCGAAGGCGCTCGGCGTGACCCTGCCGCGAAAGCCCAAAACTTCGGCCGCGAGGGCCGGGCGCACGGCGTTGTGGCTTGGGCCAGACGAATGGCTGGTCATCGATGAGGTGGGAAGAGACCCGCTCGCCGACTGCGCCGAGGTGACAGTGCTGCATTCTGCGGTCGGCATCTCGCATCGCAACGTCGCCATATCGGTCACCGGCCCGGCGGCGGCGGCGACGATCAATTCAGGCTGTCCGCAGGATCTGTCGCTCGATGCCTTTCCTGTGGGCGCGGCGTCACGCACGATTCTGGGCAAGGTCGAGATCGTGCTGTTGCGCACCGCGTCCGACGCGTTCCGGGTCGAATGCTGGCGTTCTTTTTCCGATTATGTCTTTCTTTTCCTTTCGGAGGCGGCCCGCGACGCAGCGGCATAGGAACATTCGCTGCGCTCGACCGTTTGCCGGAGCAAGTCGAGGGAGATGTCCATGCCGTCGAAATCCGTGCCGAATCCACCGGTCCAGAAGACATCGGCCGTGCGCTCTTTCGAACACGAGCAGCACGAAGAACCGAACATTGAAGAGGAGCTCGAGGAAGGGCTCGAGGACACGTTTCCGGCCAGCGATCCGGTGTCGATCACCGGGACGTCGATTTCCGGCGCTCCCGCGAGGCCCGGCAAGGCCAAGATCGTGGCCGGAATGAAGAAGCGCAGGAAATAACTTCCGTCAGGCTCCAGCGGAGCCGGGCTGAAATGGCTACGAAACGGGCGGTCAGAATTTCCTCCCGCCCTTTTGTTTTCGAACCTCAGAACGTGCTGGGCACGATCCAGGGATCGATGTCGATGCCGAGCCGCGGGCCCTTGCTTTCCGTTGAGTCCTTATGGGTGGCCGCGTCTGCCTTCTCGACCGATCCGGTCGCGCCGTAATCGAGCTCGATGCTGGTGTCGGCGCAGGCCGCGGCCGGCGCCTGTTTGCCGAGTTGACTCTGGTCGGCGAAGGCAGCGCCCGAGAAAGCAAGCACTGCCGCGACGGCGAGGATTGTCTTTTTCATTGTCTGTCTCCGGGCTGGATGGCTGAAATCTTTTTGTACATGTACGACATAACGTACATATACGGCCGGCGAATATGAAGTTCAAGTCGGAAATTGTACATGTACGAAATCTTTTGACAGGCGAGCGTGGTGGTAGCCCGCCGGATCGCGATCCAAGCCACCAGGACCCTACACGCACAGATTGATTCCCCAGGCCTTCGCCCTGCTTCGCTTACCTGTCAGCTATCCGAAACCGAACAAAAACCGAACAAAAACCCTTCAGCAGTTGACCGGCGTCTCGGTCAGCGGCGGCACGTCCTGCGTGGCCAGAGCGGCAAGCGTGAAGTCGCACATCCGCTTCACGAACGCCTGCTGGTCGCCGAACGGATAGAAGGGAAAGGTAATCAGCAGCGAGATCGTGCCGTGGCCGACCGCCCACAGCATGGTGGCGATGGCCCGCGGATCGCCCTTGAGCTTGCCGGCGGTAACGCAGGCCTCGACCCTATTGATCAGCACTTTCATCAACGGATTGCCCTCTTGCATCTCGGCGAAGGTCCTGCCTTCCGGGGGCTTGACCTTTTCGGTCATGAACACAGTGCGATACTCGTTGGGGTTGCCAAGGCCGAAGGCCGCATATTCGGTCATCACCACTTGCAGTGCCTCAATCGGATCGTCGGCCGGGTGATCTTCGATACGCTTGGCCAGGGTCTCGAACGCATCCGCGGCAAGCGCGAACAAGATGTCCTGCTTGTCGGCGAAATAGGAATAGACCGACATTGGCGCATAGCCGACGCGCTTGGCCAGCTTGCGGATGGTGAGGCCTTCATAGCCTTCCTCCTGCACGAGCTTGTGCGCCGCAGCGACAAGTTCGGAGCGCAGTTCGGCCTTTTGTTTCTCGCGGCGTGTCTGGACGCTGAGCGGCAATTTTCGCCTGCCTTCTGTTAGCGGCTGGCTAAATTATATATGCTGTACGGAATCGGACAAGGCGATGTCAAAATCGGCTTCGCAGCATTCCGATTGGCCATACCGCCTCTGAGCCATTTCGCCCGAACATCGATCACAAGTGTTACCCGGGCAGAAACGACGCAACATCGGACTGTTACAACCAGAGGTTAGCTGGCGGCTCTGCAAAGAAATTTCTAAGGGCCGGACCATGACCGAGCTTTCGTCCAGTGCGCTAGACGCGGATCCACTTTCTCACGGCGCCAGGCTCGCACTCAGGCGCGTCGTCATGGTTGCATGGTTGGCGATCGGACTCGGCTTCGCCATGGAGGCCCTTATTCTGGCTGGCAGATTTGCAGCAGGTTCCCATCCGGCCACCACCCAGGTCCTGATCGAATTGGCGCAAGGCGTGACGTGGGCGTTCTTCGTCTGCGCCGGCGTCAGCCTCGGCTCGGCGATTGCCAAGGTGCGAGCCTCGCTCGGCGGCCTGATCAGTGCGATCTCGGCGCCACTGGCCATGGGCATCGCCAAAGGGTCGCAAAAGTTCATGGTGAGCGCGCTCGATGCGGCTGCAAACCCGGCAATCCTCTCGCTCACCACTCTGGGCGTGCTGCGGGCCATCGAATACGGCCTGCTCGGCTGGATACTGGCCTCGCTGGCGTCGAAGGAAAAACCCCGTCCGCTCCATTTCGCGCTGGCAGGCGCCTTGATAGGCGCGGTGTTCGGCGGCGGGATTACGGTGCTGACGATTGAGACGGCGGCAGCGAACGACGCTGCCCTTGCATTGCCGCAGGCGATCACAACCGGCCTCAACGAGATCGTGTCCCCGATCGGTTGCTCACTGGTCGTCTACATCGCCCTGCAGGTCGGCCGGCACATGAAGTTCATCTCTGCCGAGGCTCGTTGAGCCGTTCAGGCCGCCTCTGGCTGGCGTTCGATCAATGTCAATGTCAGCCAGCGCGCGGTCAATGCCGGCTTTTTCGAGCCCTCGATCTCGATCGTCACGTCATGCGCCGTCTGAACCCAGCCCGACGGCCGGACCTTGACGTCGGCCAGCACGAAACGGGTTCGGATGCGCGCGCCGGTCTTCACCGGCGCCAGGAAGCGCAGCGAATCGAAGCCATGATTGACGCCCATCTTGCTGTTTTCGAGCGGCGGCATGGTCTCGAAGGTCATCGCCGATAAAAGCGAAAGCGACAGGAAGCCATGCGCGATGGTGCCGCCGAACGGCGTCTCGCGCTTGGCGCGCTCCGGATCGCAATGGATGAACTGGTGATCGTCGGTGGCATCGGCGAACTGGTCGATCATTCGCTGTGAGACGACCCGCCACGGCGAGACGCCGACCTCTTTGCCGACGCTGGCCAGAAGCACATCGAGACTGATCGGTTCCACGCTGATGTCCTCCATTTCAACCGTCCGGAGCGCGAGCGGCTTCATTCCTTGAACAGTGTCAGCCCATGCTGCACCGACTGCCCGCCATCGATCGGCAGGATGGCGCCGGTGACATAGCTGCCGGCACGGCTGCACAAATAGAGCGTCGCGCCGGCAATGTCATCCGGCGCGCCGATGCGACGAAGCGGAACATGGCCGCCGACTTGTCTTGCCTGTTCCTCGCTCGCGGTGGCGAAAGCGGTCATCCGGCTCTGGAAGGGGCCGGGGGCGAACGCATTGACGGTGATGCGGCGGGCGGCGAACTCGATCGCCAAGATGCGCGTCAGATGGTGAACAGCAGCCTTCGAGGCAGAGTAAGAGTAGGCGTCGTCGGCCAGCGGCTGCGTGCCCATCACCGAACCCAGATTGATCACCCTGGCCGGATCGGCATCGCTGGCGGCGGCCTCGAGCAGCGGCAGAAGCTCGCGCGTCAGGTGGAAGACCGCACTGACGTTGACGCCGAACACCTTGGCCCAGGCATGGTAGGGAAAACTTTCCAGCGGCGCGCCCCAGGAGACGCCGGCATTGTTGACCAGGATGTTCAGCCGCTCGGTCCGCGCCTTGACCTCGTCGACCAGCGCCGCGATGCCAGCCTCGCTGGAGACATCGCCGGCAAAGCCCTCGGCCCGGCCGGAGCCGCCGAGGCCGTTCAGTTCGCCGGCAACCCTGATACAATCCTCGCCCTTGCGCGAGGCGATCATCACGGTGGCGCCGGCCCTGACCAAAGCGGTCGCCGCCATGCGACCGATGCCGGTCGCAGCCCCGGTGACCAGCGCGGTCTTGCCGGCCACCGAAAACAGCTCGTCCAGATAGCTCATCGCAATTCCTCTGGGCAATTCTTCCGCGCTCTTGCTTTGCGCTCCCGGCAAAAGGCTCGCGTTGACAAGGCAATCCGAACTACGTTCATCCGTGCCGCGGGTAAAGTGCCAAAGCCGAGGCGATGGAGCGCGTGCTGGCCGACTTGGCCAGGATCGGCGGCACAGTGTGCATCGGGATGTAGCTGCTGAATGATTGCGAAACGCCCACTGCTGTATACCAACCATGCCGAGACCGTCATTCGTCAACGGTCTCTCGACAAACGCTGGATCGAACGTGCTGTGTGGGAACCGGATTGGCAAGCGGCCGATGTGAAAGACACCTCGGTGATACGTCTGTACAAGCAGGTGCCCGAAAATGGCGGCCGCATCCTGCGTGTCGTCTGTGTGGCAACGCCTGAGGAAATCCGTATACCGTCTGTCTATTTCGATCGCGGGGCGAGAAGGCCGAGATGACGCTTAAACTCGAATACGACCCGGAAGCCAATGCTGCCTACATCCGTTTCTCCTCGGAGGCGATCCAGGAAAGCGAGGAAGTCTCCGCAGGCATAGTCCTCGACTATGATGCTGAAGGTCACATCGTCGGGATGGAGGTGCTGGATGCCCGAGAACACCTTCCCGCCGCGATCCTAAAGGCGGCCTGACCTACTCAGCCGGCTCGACATTGGTGTAGGCGGCTTGTTCGAGCTCGCGCTTCAGCCGCGACGCCTCTTCCACCTTCGGCGTGACGAAGCGGCCGAGCAGGAGATAGGCGACCGGCGTCAGGAACAGCGTCGAGACGGTGGCCAGACCCAGGCCGCCGACGATCACCCAGCCGAGCGCGATGCGTGCCTCGGCGCCGGCGCCGCTCGCCAGCACCAGCGGCACGCCGCCGAGCACGGTGCAGATCATCGTCATCATCACCGGCCGCAGCCGGATGGTGGAGGCCTGCTCGATCGCCTCGCGCACGCCGAGCCCGCGGTCGCGCAACTGATTGGCGAACTCGACGATCAGAATGCCGTTCTTGGCCATGACGCCGACCAGCAGCACCAGGCCGATCTGGCTGTAGGCGTTGAGGCTGGTGCCGCTGAGCAAAAGGGCAAAGATCGCGCAGGCGAGGCCGAGCGGCACCGTCGCCATGATGATGACCGCGCTGACGAAGCTCTCGAACTGAGCGGCGAGCACCAAAAGGATGATGACCAGCGAGAAACCGAAGATGGTGATCATGGCGCTGTTGGTCTCGCCCAGCGTCGCCGCCTCGGCCAAGGGGACGATGCGGCTGCCCGGCGGCAGAAGCGGCGTGGCGATTGCCTCGGCGCGGGTGAGCGCCTGGCCGAGCGCGAAATCGCCGCTGAGGTTGGAGGTGATCGCCACCGACGGCTGCTGCTGCTCGCGGGTCAGCGAGGGCGGTACGGCGCGCTCGGTCAAAGTGGCGATGGTCGACATCGGCACGAAGCGGCCGTCGGCCGTCTTCAGGAAGATGTTCTCCAAATCGGTCGGATCGTTGATCGGGTTGGTCGTCGAGACGAGCTTCACGCCGTAGCTGCGATCGGCGATATAGACGTCGACGACATCATTGCCGTCGAGCATGGCCTGGAAGGAATCGGCCAGCCTGGTGATGTCGATGCCGAGGTCGGAAGCGCGCTCGCGGTCGATGGCGACGGAAAGCTGGGGCTGCGTCGGGTCGACGGAGAGCCGCGGCGACTGGAAGCCGGGGTCCTTCTGCATTTCCGCGATGATCTTCACCGCAGCGTTGCCGAGCGCCGCGCGGTTGTTGCCGACCAGCGCGAACTGCAGGCCGTTGCCGGCGCCGCGAATACCGAGGCTGTTGGGCTGCATCGGAAAGACGCGCACGCTCGGCACCTGCCGGGTGAGCCGGCTGATGTCGGCCATGATCTGCTGCTGGCTGCGGTCGCGCTCGTCCCATGGCGCCAGCGTCATCACCATGAAGCCGGCATTGTAGGCGCCGTTCCGGCCGGCGCTCTCGAACGTATTGCGGATTTCGCCGGAATCGCGCAGCGGCTGGATCAGTTTTTCGATCTTCTGCATCTGCTGCGTCGTGTAGTCGAGGCTGACGCCTTGCGGCGCGTCGACGCGCATGAGCACGACGGCACGATCCTCGGTCGGCGTCAGTTCCTGGCGAATCGTGCCGAACAGCGTGAAGGCGGTGGCTGCAAACAGCAGCGCGACCAGGAGCACGATCCACGGCGCATCGAGGCAGGTGCGCAGGCAGCGCCGGTAGAGCCTGTTCAGCGCGCCGCCGATGCGGGCGCCGATGCCGCTGCCGCCTTCGTGATGAAGCGGCGCGACCGACAGCATGCGCGAGGCAAGCATCGGACAAAGGGTCAGCGCCACGACGGCGGACAGAAGCACCGATATTGCGAGAACGAAGCCGAATTCGCGAAACAGGCCGCCGGTCTGGCCGGGCAGGAAGGAGATCGGCACGAACACGGCGACCAGCGTCAGCGTCGTGGCGATGACGGCGAAGAACACTTCCTGGGCGCCAAGCACGGCCGCGGCGCGTGGCCCCATGCCTTCGTTGCGTCGTCGCACGATATTTTCCAGAACGACGATGGCGTCATCGACGACCAGGCCCGTCGCCAGCACCAGGGCGAGCAGCGTCAATATGTTGACCGAGAAGCCGGCGAGATAGATGGCGGCGATCGTCCCGATCATGGCGACCGGCATCGCAAGCCCCGGAATGAGCGTCGCGCGCCAGTCGAGGAGAAACACGTAGATGACGATCAGCACGATTGAGACGGACAGGCCGAGTGCGATCTCGACCTCATGCACCGCGCCGTTAACGAAGACCGCATCGTCGCTGGTGACCTTGATCGACATGCCCTGAGGTAGATCCGCCTGCAGCGCGGCGACCGCGGCCCTGACGCCGGTCGAAATATCCAGCGTGTTCGATTCCGCCTGGCGGATGATGCCGAGACCGATGCCGGTCTTGCCGTTCGAACGCAATGTGGTCTGGCCGATGTCGGGGCCGAGCGTGACGGTGGCGACGTCGCGGATGCGGGTCGTGCCGCCGATGATGATGTTTTCGAACTCCTCCGGCGTGGTCACGTCCGCCGTCGGACGCACGATCAGGTCCTGGTTGGTCGTGGTGATCGAACCGGCCGGCGAATCGAAAGCGACCGAAGCCAGCGCTGTCCTCAGGTCGGCAACGGTGAAGCCCAGGCTGGCAAGTTTGTTCTGGTCGACATCGATGCGGAAGATCTTGTCGCGGTCGCCATAGACCTGGACGTCGGCAACGCCGGGCACGGCGGCAAGCTCGTCCTCGATCTGGTCCTGGACCAGCACCGTCATGTCCTGCACCGACATGGTGTCGGAGGTGACAGCCAGCCGCATCACCGGCTCGGAATTGGCGTCGGCCTTGACTATGCGCGGCGCATCCGCCGTGTCAGGCATCTGGTCGACGACGCGGCCAACGGCGTCGCGCACATCGGAGGCGGCGACGTCGAGGTTGACCCCGTCGTTGAATTCGATGGTGACGCGGCTCGTGCCGAAGGACGAGGTGGACGAGATCGACTTTACGCCGGAGACGCGGCCGACCGCGCCCTCGATCACGTCGGTCAGTTCGCGGTCGACGGTTTCGGATGCGGCGCCTTCAAAGGTCGTGTTAACGGTGATGACGGGGCGGTCGACATCCGGCAGTTCGCGGATCTCGACGCCGTAGAAGGCGGCAAGGCCGGCAACCGCGATCAATGTGTTCAGCACGAAGGCCATCACCGGCCTGCGGATGAACAGCGCAGTGAAGCCTGTGTCGCCGGCGGCGTTGTTGGTTGCGGTCATCAGCCGTCGGCGTCCGCGGCGCGCTGTTCTTCGCCGGCGATGCGGACCTCGCCGCCTTCGCTGACGCTCTGGGTGCCTTCGGTCACCACCATGTCGCCGCTGACGATCGGGGCGTCGATCAGCACGGTCTCGGTGTTGCGCTGGATGATGCGCACGGCCACCCGCTTGGCCTTGCCGTCCACAATGGCCCAGATATAGGCGCCGTCCGAACCCCACTGGATCGCCAGCGGACTGACCGCCGGATAGCTGTCGCCGGGGAATTTCATGGAGATCTGGAAGGACATGCCGGCACGCAGCGAATCGGCCGGGTTGGCGATCTTTGCCTTGACCAGGAGGGTACGGCTGGCTTCATCGATGTGGTTGTCGATAGCGGAAACCGTACCGGTATAGGCTTTGTTGGGATTGGCAATCGGCGTCGCCGACAATTGCGCGCCGATCTTGACGGCGGCGGCGAAGCGCTCCGGCACCCAGAATTCGACCAGTATGCTGGAGCGGTCGTCGAGGGTGGCAACCGCCGACTGGCTGGTCACATAGTTGCCGGCTGATATCGGCAGGATGCCGACGACACCGGCGATCGGTGCGACGATCGAGCGGCGCTGCAAGGCCAGTTCCGCATCGCGAAGCGCCAGCTTGGCATTGGCCAGCACCACTTCGGCATCGGCAACGGCGACGGCTGTCGCAGCGTTGGAAGCCCGCAGCGATTTGACCCGGACGAGCCTGGCCTGCGCGTCCTGCAAAGCAACCTTGGCGCGGTCCTGTGCGATCACCTCGGTGTCGGAATCGAGGGTGGCGATCACCTGCCCCTTTTCGACATGCGCGCCGGACTCGACCAGGAATTCTACGAGGCGGCCGGAACTGTAGGGATTGACCGTCACCGAGGCGTTGGCGCGGCCGGTGCCGATCGCCTGCAGGCGATCGTTGATGATGGCGGCGGACGCCGGCAATGCAACGATGGTCAGCCGCTGGCCGGCGGCGTTGCGGCTGCCTGCTTGCCCGGCGTTATCGACGGTGCCCGTTGGTGGCGTTGCGGCATAAGCCCAGTCGATGCCCCAGCGGGCCAGCACATCCGGCGCGCCTGGAAAAAAGCGAACCCAGGCGGCCGCAGCCGCGACGAGGATCACAAGTGCAAAAACGATCTGTTTCCAGGTGGCCATCGGCGCTCCGGTTGGCAAATATACCGCCTACGGTTCCCAAGGTGAAGTAGTCGCGACGGCACCCTCCGACACAGGGGATGGCCCGTCGATATCAAAGCTTTATGGCAATTCTCCCGCTCGCTTGCACATTAAATCGGCGTAACGTTGATAAGGGCCTCGGCTGGGCTCACTGGCCGATCGACGCGGGCGGCCACGATGCGCTGGCCGTTTCGATCGCCGCCTCGAGGCCACGCCGACGGCGCCGCTCGGCAGGTCGTCCATCGGATCCCGTCTGCGTGCCCGCGGAGATTTTTTTACGTCGCGTGTGCGCCGCCGGGTACGACGACGCCGGACATCGCGATTCCGGCGGTTGCCGGATCTTCCTTCAGCGCCGCGTCCGCGAGCGAGACCACGCCCACCAGGCGCTTGTCGCGATTGAGGACAGGCAACCGCCTGACCTGGATGTCACCCATGTTCTGGGCGACGTGCTCGATATCTTCGTCCTCGAAGCAGTATTTGACATCCTTGGTCATCACGTCGCGGACCGTCGCATTGCCGTCCTTGCCCTCGGCGAGCGCACGCACGACGATGTCACGGTCGGTGATCGTTCCAACGAGTCGGTCGTTTTCTCCGACTGGCAGGAACCCGACATCGTCAACCGCCATGCGTTTCGCGATTTTCTGCAACGACTCGCCAGGACTGGCGAGATGGACGTTGGGGGTCATTATCTCAGCGACTTTCATGGTGAATCTCCCTGTTCGCGCGCAGAACGGAACCGGCGCCGGCCGTCATCGAGCGATATTGGTCTAGAAGACTTGTTGAGAGTCTCAGGCCTGTCGCGCTGCGACAATCGCCCGCGGTCCCGTTCCTCGCTGAAGGAACTAACAGCCGGGCCGATGGTTCCAGGCGCGATCCTTGAAGCTTCCCGTTTTGTTCCCATATAGACTGGCAGGACCGGAGACGGTTCAGCCGCATGGGGATCGGTTAACTCCTGGCCCTGTGCGGCGAGAACCTTCGGATCCAGAAACCAGATCTCCGGGCTGCCGCGTACTAAGCGACTGACGTCGTGGAGCGAGGAAAGTCCGGGCTTCGCCGACGCACCCCAACAGGCAATGCCTGCCCGCCGCAAGGCGAGCCACGGCAACAGAGACAAGCCGTCCCAATCGGGACGGGTGAAACGGGCGACAGGGTGGGGGAAGCAACCGCAGAAGTGCCCTGTGACCTGTGTCGGGGAGGGCCGTGGTGGTGGGCAAGGAGGCGCCTGGCGACAGGCGTCCAAGTGGAATGGCAGCCCTCGACAGAACCCGGCTTACAGGGGGGCTGGTCTCAAGCATATCGTGGCGAGAACCGGCAGACGCGTACGGCTCGGGCTATAGGCTCGGAGAGCCGGAGTGTAGCGCAGCCTGGTAGCGCACCTCGTTTGGGACGAGGGGGCCGCAGGTTCGAATCCTGCCACTCCGACCATCGGGCATTCGCGATCTTTGAGAACGCGGCGCAAAGCTGGAAAAGCACTTGCGGACGTGGCGGGCGGACGTGGCGGAATCGGTAGACGCAGCCGGCTTAAACCCGGCGGGCATTCCCGTTGCGAGTTCGAATCTCGCCGTCCGTACCAAATCGAATATTGAGAGGTGGCAGAGCCCGGTTGAATGCGCCCGCCTCGAAAGCGGGTAGGCCTGCAAGGGCCTCGGGGGTTCAAATCCCTCCCCCTCCGCCAGGGACATGCGGATAACCGAAAACGAGCATTGCTGTCGTAATCCCATCCCTGCAGCCAGCATGGCTCGATCTGGCTGAAAACCTGGGGAACGCAGCACGATGCCAAGCCGGCGATGGAATTAGCAGGTTCTTTCACCAAAAGGTGCTTGACACGAAACCGATGCTTCCCATATACGCCTCTCCAACGAGGGCGGTGCGCCGCTGGCGACGAAGCGGTTCGCTTCTAGATCTGCCCTCTG
>NZ_FTPD01000002.1:30075-62886 GCF_900156895.1 Mesorhizobium prunaredense | reverse complement strand
CCTAAATTCATCCCGCTCTAGGCGACAGCGGAACGGGAAAAAGGCCCGCCGCGTCTAAGCGGCGGGCTTCTCCTCCCCAGGCCATTTCAGTCAGTCGATGATTTTAACGATCCTGCGTGTGCCTGGATCAACAAGAACGGTCCGATTGTCGACGACGACGTAGCGATACTGGACGTCGGGAACTTCATGAAGCTCGACCGTCTCGGGCAGCGCCGAGCCGATATTGAGCTCCACGCCAAGCAGGTTCACCGATGCGAGCGGCTTCTTTTTCACATATTCCCTGATGACGGTCTCCTGTTCGGGCTGGATGATCACGTCCTGGGCAGCCACGGCGCCGACACTTGCCAGCAGCAGAAATCCTGCGGCTGCAGTGGAAAGATGCATTCTCATAAGTTTTTCCTTCCTGATGAGCTGTCTTGCGCTGGGACGCATCTTCGTCGCGCCAAGCTCACCTTCAACAACGAGACAGCTGCAAACGTTCCGCAGCTGGGCTTCGGTCCGACCAGAGACGCCGTGCCGTTGGACCTAAGTCTGAATTGTCGTGCGCAAAGGGCGACCATGGAGTGTGGCCCGGAACCACGACTGCCAGCACTCGTTGCTCGCCGTGCGTCACGGGAGGAATCCATGGAGAATAGTGTTCACCAAGCCCGCTGGCTACTTGCACCGGTCTTCGCTGTCTCCATTGCCTTCCTGGCAATTGGGATAGCTGTCAGCTGAGGAACGACCGACTTAACGATGTGGCTGATGGACGAAGATATCTGCGCAGCTAAGTCCCTTCCTGCGCCGATAAGGGACCACCCGCCATTCCTCGATTTGGCGGGTGGTCCCTGGTTTGCGTCCAATGTTCAAACGAGCTTTAGTGGGAAACGGAAATGGACGACAACAACAAGAATCGATCTTTTCTCGACCGCGACCGCCTGTCGGTGGACCAGTATTACGAGGTGGAGCAATTCGCGCGAGAAAATGGCGTTTCGCCCAGCCAGATCAGTAGGCTGATCAAAAAGAACGGCAACGATCGGATGACCCTTACGCAAGCGTTGAGAGCATTGCGCGACCGGAAGTGAAAGTACGCCGCACCTTCCACCGCTGCGAGGGACGACGGGGTCTTGATCTGTGCATCGTGGTTGAGGCGTCATATTTGCTGCCTCGCTCAACCAGGGCAGTGGCGCTTGCGCAAAAAAACCGTAACCTGCGGTTTTCGTCCAGCCCATAAGCCCTAAGTTCCCTTGTGATTGATCGGTGCAGATCAAAGATGGCGTCACTTAGCGTCGTTCGACGACAGATTGGCTGGTTCTCTCGAATCGTGCTGCTGGCGCGACGCGCCGCCGACCGGGCCGGTGGAGATATGGCGCCATACAGACCGACAAGATTGCTCGATCGGTGGAATGCACTGTCGCTGGCCACTCAGTTTCTGCTCGCCGGCGGGCTGTTCTCGCTGTCGGCGATGATCGTGGTGGGAATGTCCGTGACAAGCCAGATAGAAGCCGCGGTCACCCGGAACTCGGCCGCCTCTACCGCTCTTTACGTCGACAGCGTCATCGCGCCGCTGCTTCCCGACATGCGCAGGAGCGAGATGCTGGACGAGAGCGTTGCGCACGCGCTGGATGAAACGCTGGGACAAGGCGCACTCGGCACAAGGCTCGAATCGTTCAAGCTCTGGCGCCGCGATGGCACCATCCTCTATTCAACCAATAAAAATTTGGTCGGGAAGCGCCTTCCACTCAGCGACAATCTCCGGGCCGCATTCGCCGGCGACATGGTTGCTGAATTGGACAGGCACTATGATAACCAGGCTGAGAGGGACAGCAGCCTGCATCTTCTTGAAATCTATAATCCGATGCTTCAGCCGTGGTCGGGCGAAGTCGTGGCTGTTTTGGAATTCGACGAGATCGCCACCGATTTTGAAAAGGATCTCCGGCAGGCACTCGTTCGGACCTGGTTCGATGTCGCAGCAGCCACCGCGGTTTTTTTCCTCGGGCTTTCGGTGATCGTTTTTCGTGGCAGCCGCACGATTCGCTCCCAGAGCCGCTCCTTGAAGCAGCGTATTGCCGAACTTTCCGATCTGGTCGCTCAAAACAGAATGTTGAGGCTGCGGGTGCAACGTGCTTCGCAGCGCGCCACGGCACTTAACGAACGTTACCTCAGGCGGATCGGCGCGGACCTGCACGACGGGCCGGCGCAACTGGTTGCCCTCGCTGCGCTAGGGATTGACAGCCCCGTGCTGGCCGATCCGGCCACGCCGGCTGCGGCGCGCGCACGGGAATTGCAGGTCGTCAAAGCGAATCTGGACGATGCGATGCGAGAAATCAGGAATGTCAGCAAGGGTCTTATGCTGCCGCATGTCGAGAATGCCGAGTTGACGGAAATCCTCGAACTTGCCGTGCGAGCGCACGAAGAGCGGACCGGCGTCAAAGTGATGCTGTCCATGACCGGGAGCCACACACCCTTGTCGCCAGCGGCCAAGATATGCATCTTTCGCTTCATTCAGGAGGCGTTGAACAATGGCTTTCACCATGCCGGGGGTGCCGGTCAATCGGTCGCGAAACATTTCGACGGGGAGCGCGTTTGTATCGAGGTTTCCGACACCGGCCCAGGTTTCGACCCGAAGATCATCCATCCTGAACGGCTGGGGCTCATCGGGCTGCATGAGCGGGTAGAAAGCCTCGGCGGCCAATTTGATGTAACATCTTCACAGAACGGCACGGTGGTGAAAATGGTTCTCAACACAGTCGAAATAGGACAGGCGTGATGGCAGCGGCTATAAAGCTCGCCATTGTCGACGACCATCCGCTGTTCAGGGAAGGCGTTGTGCGCACCCTCGAGCAGATCGGCGGGTTCGAGATCGTTGCCCAAGGCAGCAGCAGAGATGACGCCTTGCGGATATCGGAAGACCAGCAGCTCGATATTCTCCTGATGGACATCTCGGTGCCTGGAGGAGGCCTCAGCGCGGTCGAACCGGCCCTGGAGCGGCACCCGGATCTGAAAATCGTGATGCTGACCGTTTCGGAGGAAAACCAGCACGTCATGACCGCCTTGCAGAGCGGGGCAAGAGGCTATGTCCTAAAAGGTGTCGGATCGAGAACCCTGGCCGCCATACTGCGCACGGTGGCGATGGGCGAACGGTATGTTTGCCCGCAATTGTCGGCGCGCGTGTTGGTCGACTTGTCGAGCCAACCAACCGCGATCGAGAAACCCGACGTGCTGGCCGAACTCACCAGTCGCGAAAGAGAGATCCTGACGCTCGTTGCCGCGGGATTGAGCAACAAGCGGATCGGTCTTCAGCTGAACCTGCACGAGAAAACCATAAAGCATCACATGACGCGGATTCTCGCCAAGCTCAATGTGAGCAACCGCACCGAAGCCGCGATGACATTGCGCGACGCGACCGAGCATCAGCAACCGCCTGTCCGCCATCCTGCATGAAGCAAGACAGCCCTTGCGGCCTGTGGAACTCGCGATCACTCGATCATCCGGAGCAGTCTTGCCCGATCGGAGTTCTTTGCCTGTCGCCGAATGATGGTGCGGCCCATGGCATCGCGCATCTCATAATGGCCGCCGTCGATGCGCTCGCTCAGCCCGTTGGAATGCACCACACCCACGCTTGCCCCGCGCACCTCGATCCGGTCTCCAGTGGTCGCGTTGATATATGTTTTCAGCTTGTTGCCAGGATTTAACGCGGTAACCGGATTTGTCGGGGGAGTGACGTTCAGTGCTTTTGAATCGTCCTCGTCCGCGTTGCCGTTCGGGTCCGGATCCTGTGGGTCTGCGGCATTTCCAGGGTCTGCGGCGTTCCCAGGGTCTCCGGTGTTTCCAGCGTTTCCAGAGTTCCCGCGGCTTCCAGTGTTTCCAGAGTTGCCGGAGTTGGAGTTCCCAGAGTTGCCGGAGTTGGAGTGCCCAGAGTTCCCTTGTGCCCAGGCGGCCTGCGGGCTTAGCGTCAGGGACAGGCCGTCCTGGGCCACACGGTAGGGGCTCACGACGAGAACCAAGGCCGATGCGGTCAGGCAGATGGCGACGCGAAGCCTTCGAAGAGATTTGAGCCTGCGCTGCGATTGAGGACGCGCAGGCCGCGCACTGGCGAGAACTCTTGTCTCACAACGCCTCGGGCGCTGCGGCCGTATTGCGTCTGTGATCAATGAATTTGCCAGTAGCACGCTCGAATATCCTTTGACCGTCACGCCCTACGTTGCATTTCTACCTATTTCGAATTCGCCCAGGCCAATCCTTCGCCCAGGTCAATCCTCTGTACTCTGCACCAATTTATCACGCTTTCGTCATCATCGGGCTGTGTCAAGACCCACCAGTCTCGAGGGGGAGAACCGGTGGGTCTCGCTGGCGCAGGAAGGGACTGATGATTGCGCGAGTGCGTTGCCTTCATTGGTCGACCCCATCAGCCGATGAAAAGCCCGACGGCTGCGACCCCCAAACACCAGGCCAAATACCGGAAAAAGCAGCCGACGTGCCTGGTGAATGCTGGGGTTCAATGCAGCCTCCTGTCACGGGGTCGGCATCGCAACGACCCCTGCAGGAACTCGGTTCCTAAAACTCCCCCATTTCAGGCTTTTGCTATAGCGGTCCCGGACCAAAGCACTGCCTGGGCCAGCCCATGGTCGGCAAGCGGCCAGACCGAAGTCTTATCTTGGGCTCTTTTGAGCAGGAAGGATCCTCGACACGCAGAAAGGCCTGCCAGCTTGCGCAGACGTAAACAGCCGTCGTCTTCGATGACAGGAAAAAAACTGGTCCATGCAGGTGATGGGTCCGCCGTGGGGCAGCGGACCCTTTTTAGCTCGAACAAGGGCGTTAGGTCAGAATAAGCACGATCTTGAGCGTATCCGGATCAACGATGACGATGCGGCCATCGGCCAACACGAAATACTCGTAAGCTTCGTAAGCCGGTACGATCTCGACGATTCGCGGTGGCAGACGACGCAGTTCAACCTTCTGTCGCGGAACCTCGATACCCACTGAGATGTCAAAGTCGACTTCGGCAACCGGTTCGACCTTTTCCTGCTTGAGGATTTGGGTGATTTCCGTTTTCTGTTCGACGGTCACATTGCTGATCGCGCCGGTCTCCGTCTTATCCTGTGGCTGAGTAGTGCCCTGAGTCTGCTGCTCGGTGGTGGTACCGGCCTCGCCCTGGGTCTGCTGCTCGGTCTGGGTCTTGGCCTTGTCCTGCGCCTGTTGCTCGGTTGTGGCGCCAGCCTCGCCCTGGGTCTGCTGCTCGGTCTGGACCTTGGCCTTGTCCTGCGCCTGTTGCTCGGTTGTGGCGCCAGCCTCGCCTTGAGTCTGCTGCTCGGTGGTTACGCCGGCTTTACCCTGGGCTTGCTCGTCGGTCTGCATCTTCGCCTTGCCTTGAGCCTGCTCCTCGGTGGTGGCGCCGGCCTTACCCTGTTTGCCCATCGCACCTTCCGGGCAACCGGCCGAGCCGGCCGGGCAGTCGGCGCCCGACTGGCTTTGGGCCGGCTGCTGTTCCTGGGCGAGCGCTGCTCCACAGCCAACGCCTATGGCCAGCATACTGGTGATCAGAACTTTTTTTCACGAGACGTCTCCTTCGAAAAGTCTGTCCCTTCATGGGGAAAACCGCCTCTGGAATGTTTTGTTCCAGGCGAATTAACCGGGCGCGGAAGCCGCGTCCAGGCGCGCGCCGCACTGAGCCATCGAGCCCGCGCCGAATAGGGCGTGTCCCCATTCCAGCAGAGGCGCGGGTTCCCTCGTCCGGCCCACGCGAGGTCCTGGTTGGGAGGGAGACTGAACGATCCGCGCTCCCTGCTGCGAGGCTTTCGCCGGCTTCGCGAGATCGGCCAAGAACCTCGAGGACGTCTCTGCAGCTATGCCCTGGATGACGGCACAGAAAACCGGTCGCGGTGGCGTGACGGCGTAACCGATGTAGCTGCCTAAAGCGCGTCGCGTTGGAATGGACCCATGCGACGCATGCGGCGCGCTTAGGGTTTTTGGAGTTATGCATGCCCGTTATTGCAAACCGCTGCGCACCTTCGGTTCCAGCCCGAGGGCGTGCTTTTGCGCGACATGCACTAGCGAAAAGATGGCCGGCGCCGCAGGGAGCGGGGAGTTGGGGTTGCCTAGGTTGGCGCCGGCCAGGCGGCGTTGGGGTTCGCCACGAAGAAAGCGTAGCAAAGTTCGCCAGATCGGTTATGGCGTGATCGCGGAAGTTTGCCGGCCCTGCCGATAGCGGCGCTCCTCTATGCCTCCGAGGATTTCCCTTCCAACGTTGTTTTCGATGGGCTTTACCTGCAGCACGCTCGCCGATTTGGAGCGGCGTGCTCGGAGATTGGAACTGCGCATTTAGAAATCGCACTTCTGGGCTTATGCAGCGAACGCCAGCTAATCCGGCTTTGGCACAGAGGTTATCGTCGCCAGATAGAAAGCCCGAGCAAATCGAAGTCGGATCATCTCTTTCACTAATGCATGTCGCGCAAAAGTGCGCAGCGGTTTTGCGATAACGACATGCATAAAAACAAGAACTTATAGCGCGTCGCATGAATCCATTCAGCCGCGACGCGGTTTAAGCAATTCCGGTCGGGCTTTTGGCTGTCTAATTCGGGAACAATTCGCGTGAAAAGAATTCTGCTCTGCGTCGCCTCCTCTGCCTTGGCCCTTCTGTCGGTATCTTTCCCTGCCTTTGCAGAGGGAGATGCTGCGCTGGGCCAAAGAGCGTTTCAACGCTGCTCAGGCTGTCATTCAACCAGCGACCAGAGAAAAGCCGGCCCCGGCCTCGGCGGCATTGTCGGACGGCCCGCCGGAGCTATGGAAGGGTTCCGTTATTCGGAAGCCCTGAAGTCGGCCGGATTGGTATGGGACGAGGTAACGCTGGACCGGTTTCTAGCGGCGCCCCGCGAGGTTGTCCCGAAAACGACGATGACGATGACCGTGTCGAAGCCTGAAGACCGACAGAATATTGTCGCATACCTGAAGTCCTTGTCGCAGTAGACTCGAGTTTGCATCCCGGAATGCGGGCATCGTTTCGAACCGGCCGGCCATCGGAAAGTGCCGAGCCACCTTCCTCCATGTGCCGGCCTCCAACCCTGAGCACACGCGCAGTCTCTGCGACCTGCGGCAACGGCCCCGCTTTGTTCTGACGTCCACCCCAACATTGCCAGGTGCTTTCGAAGCGGAAGCAGCAGTCCTTTTCAGGGCCGTTCGCCGCTGCTGGCGCATCTACTGCGATTCGATCCCAGTGAACGGCAATGCCGGCGCTGACCGCGCAAACGCGGACGTGCCTCGCCTGTGCGACGCATTCAGAAACCACGTTTCTAAGGTCATGCAAATTGCGCTGTCTAATCCAGCATCGCCCGGCGAGCTAGCTTTAGCGCTAGCCACCAAATTGCCAATGTCTCAGTCGGCCGGGAAGCTCCAGGCCGCTTGGGAAGCCTATTCGGGTGGAGCAACCCAGGAGAACCTACCGGCCATGATCTCATTGAATATCAACGGGCAAGAGCACGAGGTTGACGTTGACCCCGAAACTCCGATCCTTTGGGTCCTGCGTGACACGCTAGGAATGAGCGGCACCAAATTCGGCTGCGGCGCAGCGCTCTGTGGCGCTTGTACGGTGCATCTGGATGGCGAGGCAATCCGCTCGTGCAGCACACCGGTTTCCGCCGTTGAAAGCGGCAAGATCACCACGATTGAAAAGACAACCGACGGCACCGACCGTGTCGGCGCGGCTGTCCACGCTGCATGGGTCAGGCACGACGTGGCACAATGCGGCTACTGTCAGAGCGGCCAGATCATGAGCGCGACGGCCTTGCTCGCGTCGCTGTCGCCCGGCGCGCAGCCGACCACCGAAGAGATCGACTCCGCCATGGCCGGAAACATCTGCCGATGTGGAACCTATGCCCGTATCCGCGCCGCTATAGCCGACGCCGCCAGCACTCTCGTCTGAAGGAGACGCATATGTTCCCCAACATGGATCACAAAGAGCTGCCGCGTGCGCTGCAGCACATCATGGAACGGGGCCGTTCAACGACGGTCCAGGCGATGCCACGCCGCGGCTTTCTCAAGCTGACGGGGACCCTCGGCCTGGCTGTCGGCATTTTCCCTAATTTGGCAGTCGCGCAGTCGTCCGACGCCGATGAGGCGGCAGCCAGTCTGAAGCCGACCGAGCAGCCCTCTGCATTTGTCCAGATCGCGCCCAATGGAGAGGTTACGGTCACAATCAACCGGCTGGAGTTCGGTCAAGGCGTCCAAACGGCATTGCCCATGATCCTTGCCGAAGAACTCGATGCGGACTGGAACCTGGTGCGCAGCCAACTCGGCACCAATGACATGGCCTATGTCGATCCGCTCTTCGGCATGCACCTTACCGGCGGTTCGAACACAATCAAGAACAGCTTTACGCAGTATCGCGAACTGGGTGCTCGTGTTCGCGCCATGCTCCTGGCGGCCGCGGCGACCCGCTGGAACGTGGATGTGTCCACTCTGCGAACTGAGGCAGGCGCGGTTCTGGCCTCCGATGACCGCAAGCTCGGTTATGGAGAACTTGCCGAGGCGGCCATGGCCTTGCCAGTGCCGCAGAAGATTGCGCTGAAGGATCCCGAGGATTTCCGCATTATCGGCCAGCCCACCCGGCGTTTGGACGCTCAAGCCAAGAGCAGCGGCCAACAGAGTTTTGGCATCGACTTCAAGCTGCCGGGGCAGTTGACGGCCGTGGTGGCTCGTCCTCCGGTCTTCGGAGCCAAGATAACCTCCCTGGACGACAGCGCAGCCCGCGCCGTCAAGGGCGTGAAGGCCGTCCTGCGCGTGCCGCTGGATCGCGGTGCCGAGGGCGTGGCCGTCGTGGCCGACGGATATTGGCAGGCGTCTCAGGGCCGCGATGCCCTTAAGGTGGAGTGGGACACATCGGCTGTCGAAAAGGTCGATAGCGAACAGCAACTCGCGCGGTATCGCGAGATGGGCAGTCGCCCCGGTCCGCGCCAGTTCGATTCCGATATGGTGCCATTGGAAACGGCGCCCCTGAAGCTAGAAGCTGAGTTCGTGTTCCCGTATCTCGCCCACGCGGCGATGGAACCGCTGAACTGCACGGTTCGGCTTTCCGACGATCGTGCCGAGATATGGATGGGGAGCCAAAGTGCCGGACCCGATGCCGCCGCTGCCGCAACCGCGCTCGGCCTCAAGCCGGAACAGGTCGTGCTTAACGTGCAGATGTCGGGCGGCGGCTTCGGTCGGCGCTTTTCCAGCACCTACGACACCGTGATCGAGGCCTGCGAAATAGCCAAGGCCGCCAAGGCGGCGGGGCTGAATGCACCGATCCGTACGCTTTGGAGCCGCGAGGACGATATGAGGGGCGGCTACTACCGTCCAATGCACCTGCACCGTGCCCGCATCGGCTTTGACAATCAAGGCAATGTGCTGGCCTGGGATCACAGCATCGTCGGCCAGTCGATACTTACGGGAACCGTGTTCGAGCAGTTCATGGTAAAGAACGGCATCGACGCCGCCACGACCGAGGGCATGCGAAACCCCTATCCGCTTCCAATGCGCCTGACGGTGCATCATCCCAAGGTCAACGTGCCGGTTCTGTGGTGGCGTAGCGTTGGTTCCACCCATACCGCTTTCGTGATGGAGACCTTGCTCGATGATATAGCGCGTGCAACCGACCAAGACCCCGTAGCCTACCGCATGCGGCTCTTCGGTGATCAGCACATTCGCCATCGTGACGCATTGCAACTGGCCGTGGACAAGAGCGGGTACGGCAACACGCAATTGTCCGAGGGGCGGGCTTGGGGTGTGGCGGTGCACGAGTCCTTTAGCTCAGTGGTCGCTTACGTGGTGGAAGCCTCTGTTGCCGACGGACAGCCGAAACTGCATCGGGTCACGGCCGGGGTTCACTGCAATCTGGCCGTCAACCCTCTGACAGTGGAGGCGCAGGTACAGGGCGCGGCGATCATGGGCTTGTCGATGTGCTTGGCAGGCTCTGCAATAACGCTCAAGGACGGCGTCGTCGAGCAGAGCAACTTCAGTGACTATACGGTGGCGCGCATCACGGACGTGCCGGAATTCGACATCCATATCGTGCCTAGCGCCGAACCGCCCACCGGCATGGGCGAGCCCGGCTTGCCACCATTGGCGCCGGCATTTGCCAACGCCATAGCACGGCTCACAGGTAAACCGCTGCGTCAATTGCCGTTCAATCTGACGTAATCGTTTTTACGCCAAACCGCTTCTGCTCGCCGCTTGTTGTTCCGGCAGCGAGCGAGGCAGATAACCGCCTTGTCGGCGCTCGGCTGCCATCGGGCGTTCGGAATCCGCGCAGTACCAAGCAGTCCCGAATGCTACTCGTGCCGGCGGGGCTGCGCGGAGCATAAATATGTCGAGACAGGCATGCTGATTATCCGCCATAATCCTCATGGATATAGAAATGAGGTTTATAGGTGAGAAGAGGCGACTTCAGCGAATGGGCTGTGTTTATCGCGGTTGCCGAGGAGGGGAGTTTCACACGCGCGGCCGCAAAGCTTGGCCTCTCCCAATCCGCGCTCAGCTATGCGGTGCGCATGCTCGAACAACGGATCGGTGTGCGATTGATCTCGCGAACGACGCGCAGCCTGTCGCTGACCGAGGCAGGCGAAAGGCTACTTACCAGCCTGCGGCCGGCATTCGACCATATCGACAGTGAAATTGCTGCGCTCACGGCGCTTCGCGACAAGCCTGCAGGCACGATCCGCATCACCACGTTCCGGCATGCCGCCCAAACTATCCTGTGGCCCGTACTGTCGAAACTCCTGCAGAATTATCCCGACATCGCGGTTGAGGTCCATGTCGATGAAGGTCTCACCGACATTGTCGCAGAGCGCTTCGACGCCGGTATCCGCATGGGCGAACAGGTGCAAAAGGACATGGTTGCGGTCCGGATCAGCCCGGACGTCAGGATGGCAGTTGTGGGATCCCCGTCGTACTTTGCCAGTCGTCCCGCCCCGCAGACGCCCCGCGACTTGAGCGAACACCGATGCGCAAGCTATCGTCAGAACACCGGAGGCGGCCTTTATGCCTGGGAGTTCGAACAGGACGGTGTCGAACTTGAGGTCCGGGTCAATGGACCGGTCATTTTCAACGACAACGAGATGCTCTTGCATGCCGCGATCGATGGCTTGTGTTTGGTGTATACGTTCGAAAACCAGGTATCCCAGCATATTGCGGACGGCCGCCTGGTCCGGGTGCTGGAAGACTGGTGCCCGCCCTATTCTGGTTACCACCTCTATTATCCAAGCCGGCGGCAGCATACTGCCGCCTTCACGCTTCTGGTCGACGCTCTCCGATACAGGGCATAACGGGGCGGCCGACCAATTATCAATGTGATTTCTGACTTCATGCCGATTATGCTGTCTAATCGGCCGGCGCGCCATGACCTAACTTCCTGTTCATCGAAAACAGGAGTTGGATATGAGCAAAGTTTGGTTCATCACAGGGGCTGGCAGCGGCATCGGCGCCGAAACCGCCAGGGCGGCGCTGGGAGCAGGCGATCGGGTGGTCGCCACCGGCCGCAATCTCGATAAGATGAGTAACGCTCTGCGTGGTGTCGCCAGCGACAGACTTGCGGTCGTCCAGTTGGACGTGGCCGATGCAATTCAGGCCAAGGCGGCCGTCGATAAGGCGATGGAGGCGTTCGGCCGCATCGACGTTCTGGTCAACAACGCCGGTTACAGCCTGCTTGGCAATTTCGAAGAGTTGACCACCGCTGAAATCGATGGGCTGATTTCGACCAATCTGTACGGCGTGGTTCACGTAATGCGCGCGGTCATTCCGGTCATGCGCAAGCAGCGCGCAGGACACGTTATCAATATCAGTTCGCTCGCCGGAATCATCGGCTTCAAGCATTGCGGGGCCTATAGCGCCGCCAAGTTCGCCGTCGAAGGCCTTTCGCAGTCAATGGCTCAGGAAGTCGCTCAATTCGGCATCACGGTCACAGCCGTCGCGCCGGGCTTTTTCCGCACCGACCTCCTCGATGATCAGAACGCCAAGTACGGCAGCAGCACCATCGACGACTATGCTGCAGAAGGCAGCGCCAAAGCCATGTGGTCCGGCTACAACGGCAAGCAGCAGGGTGACCCCGCCAAACTTGGCGACGCCCTTGTGAAAATCGCCGGCATGGACAATCCGCCCAAGCAGTTCCTGGCCGGTAGCGACGCCGTTACTGCGACAAGGGCGGCGCTTGAGGCAAGGCTTGAGGAACTTCGCGCATTCGAGGACCTGTCCAATTCGACAGATGGGTCTTTCTAGCCCGGCTGGATCAGAGCCCGAAGAGCGGGCCACGCTGGGATCGAACAGCCCGACGCCAACCCTTGTCAACGCAGCCATCATCGACAAAATCGAGAAGACGAAACCGCCCTCCGAAACACTTTGAGGCCAGGCCGCATTAGCTTGACGCTCTCCGACATATCAAATCCGATGATGTTGCACATCGGATGTGGGACATTGAATCAGCAGATGCAAGGGGATACATCATCATTTGCGGTGTTTTTCGCAGGAGATATGATGATGTCCGATGATGTTTCCCCCACCGCGTTCTATGAAGAAAAAGCAAAAAACATTCTGAAGGGCGAGTTGAAACGGCGGGGCATAACCTATGCGCTGCTCGCCGAGAAATTGAATGAACGAGGGGCGCACGAGAGCGAGCGCAATCTGGCTAACAAGATAAGCCGGGGTAGCTTCACCGCCGCGTTTTTCATGATGTGCATGGACGTGATCGGCGTCCGGCAAGTCAGCCTAGAAGTTTAGCAGGAGTCCACTGGAGCGCCTGACGGCCAATCGGAACGCATGGCGATGCCGCAATCGTTCTCAAGTATTAATCAAGTTCAGCGGATTCGCGCACTGCCAGGTGGAACAAGAATTGCTCCGCACCGTTCAAGCTAAGCAACCCGTCGCGGCAGCAATGAAGCGCCGCAGTGGAGTTTGCTTGGAGGAGGTAATATGAGAAATCACCTTTCCGCGGCCGCGGCAGGAATCCTTCTGCTCGTTGGTGTCAGCGCCGCCGCCGCCCAGGACGTTATCATCCAGCCCGAGCATGAAACTGTGATCCGGGAATACGTGAAAAAGAAACCGATGGCATCCATCAGCCTTCTCGGCGTGGAGCTCAACATCGGCACAGCTCTGCCCGAGACAGTTGAGCTCTACGAGGTGCCGGACGTTCAGTACCGCTACGTAATCGTCGATGGCCGAACCGTGTTGGTCGACCCATCTACCCGCAAGATTGTGAAGGTCTACGACTGACACGATCTTCAGGCTGACGCCCGCCGTGCTGAAAGGTGCGGCGGGCTTTTTGCGTTCAACTTACAGACTCCAACGGGGTCATGCTCTTCATCGGCATGGTGAAGAACCTGGCCAAGGTCGCGCATGTCGATCGACTGATTGCAGATGGGACATTGCACGAAAGTGCTCGGCTTCAGCTCTCGGCTTCCTGTCGTGCGGCCTTCCCATGTAGCCAGTGGCTTCGCCGGATCTTCATTGACCTGCAACGTTGACGATGCCGGTTTTGTTGCCCGCGCCGTGTATTTCTGGAACCTAATATAACCGGAAGGATTGAATCGCGGTCTGTGAGTGCCGTTCATGCGTTTGAAGTTCATCCCGCCGCTGATCCCGACGTTGGTCGAGAAGCCTCCCGAGGGCGAAGGCTGGATTCACGAAGTCAAGTTTGACGGCTACCGATCGCCGATGATCATTGATGCCGGCGGCGTTCGCATCTGCACGCGGCGCGGCGTTGATTGGACCGCGAAATACCGCGACCTAGCCAAGGCAGCCGGCGAGCTCAAGTTGGAAACCGCCGTCATCGACGGCGAGATCATCGTCACCAATGAAGCCGGCCTGTCGGATTTTGCCGCGCTGCGCAAGGCCATCACCAGGCGCCAGCACGACCTCTATTTCGTCGCCTTCGATCTCCTGCATCTCAACGGCCACGATCTGCGCGACATGCCGCTAGAGGACCGCCGCGAGATCCTGGCCGGCATGATCGATCCCGGAAGCCGCATTCAGTTCAGCGAGGCGTTGCCGGGCGACGCAAAGGCGATCTTCCATCTCGTTGACCAGGCCGGGCTCGAAGGCATGGTTTCGAAGCGCAGGGACAGCAAATATCGCAGCCACGGCTTGGCTGAAGACCAAGGCCTATTCGATCGACGAATTCGAATTGCTTGGCGTCGAGCGCGAGGCAGGCAAGCCGGCATTCGCTCTCATGGCCGAGCGCGGCACCGGACGCTATGTCGGCTCGGCTTTTATCACCTTGAACCAGGATTTGCGCGAACGGCTCTGGAAACGCGTGCAGGAGCATGCAGGAGCCCCGCCCAAGGGCATGAAGCGGCCGGCGACGCAATGGGTCAAGCCGGGCGTGATCGGTCGTGTGAAGCACCTACGGGGCGAGGACGCTAGATATAAGACCAAGAAGGAACAAAAACCAAAAACAGACGATAAGCGACTTATATCGGCGCTAGTCGTTCCGATATACAATGCTGAACACGTCTACACAGGGTCGCATCTCAGCGATCTAAATCTTACAATGACTCCTATAAACGCGAATAGAACACCTGGTGACTACTTAAGGTTGAATGAGCGGCCAAGATACCATTACCTAGAATTTGACGATCAGGTGAGACTTGTATCTCAGATAGCAGACTTCAAGCATTACTTTTCTGTGAACCTCCTTTATCTAGAAAAAATACGTGCTTCCAACTTTGTTTGTCGCATTTCGGAGATCTTTCGCGAAGATATGTCGCTTCGTTTTGCAGCCTACCTTGCACGGATAGGTCTACCGTCAGAACTCCGTGCAAAGAATTCGACCGCGCCTTACGGCTAATTGCCTGACATAGGATGCCATTCACCTGAAGGCCGCCAACGAGGCGGGCCTTTTCATAGGATCCCCCACCATGAACAATTTTGAACGCGCCTCGGCGCGAACGCGAAGCCGTGCTCGAGCATTCCTAATCGGAGCGGGGCAGTAGATGGCACTATCGGGCTACTCCTACAAGAAACCGGGTTACGGAGGCTGGGGCGGCTCTGGTGGAGGCACATCTTCGCCGACGGTTCCGGAAGTGCCTACCGTCCAGACCACCTTACCGACTTCGGCATACGGCCAGACCATCCCGGTTGTTTACGGCAAGGCGCACGACGTCGGTCGCCGGGACTCCACAACGGCTCCGCATCATTTCTGCAGACGGAACGCAGCGCCAGCTGTCGGACCTTCTTGTTGCGCTGATGGAAGGCGGCGGATTCGATGCATCTGAAATAGACACCATCAACATTGACGACGTGATCGACGGCGCCTCTACACCATCACCGGGCTACACCTAATGCCGCTCAAGCGTTTGCCGATCCCACTTCCCGAGATTGGCGGCCGCGTCATAGTTTTCCTGAAGAAAACCCAGGAGGAACTCGTCCGGGTTGGGCGACCGACGAACCGCGTCGCAAGGCAGGATGAACTGCCCAAGGCCCTTGTCGTAGAGGGCCTCAGGCGTGCGCAACGGCGTGTCGCCAAAGCCCGCGGGCTCGCCTGGTTCCGATTCCTGCAAACGACTCTAGGACGGCCGATCTTTTGACACTGGAATCCTCAAATGAAAAAGTCCGATTCAGCGGGTCCGAAGGTGATGAATGTCGGCTCCGAAAGGTGGCCGCTGCCCGCAACGACGAACTCGCCGACGAATGCGCCGGTGGTGCCGTCATACTCCAGCACCGAGTGGCCCAGCTCGCTTGCGACCAAGAGGTTGCCGTTCGAGTTGAACGCCATGCCCTCGGCCTCATTGAGGCCGCCGCTGCCGGCGGTGATGAAGACACCTTCGAAGTCGCCGGTCGTGCCGTCGTAGCGCATGACCTCGCTCGTCGCGGCGCTGCTGAGAAACAAGTCGCCGTCGGGGCCGAAGACCATGCCGGTCGGATCCAAGATGTTGCTCTCCGAACTGGGGACGAACTTGTCGACGAACGAGTTCGTCGCTGGGTCGTAGCGAAGGACCTCGCCGGGTCCTGATTCCGGAGTGCTGGCAACATAGAGCAGGCCATCCGGTCCGAAGACCAGCGCTTCCGGGTCGTCGAGCCCGGCCGCGTTGGCAGGATCGACGACGGCCTCGAAGACGCCGGTATCGCCGTCGAAGCGGAGGATCTGGTTGCCGAGGCCGTCGTCGGTGAGGCCCGCGGCGATGAAAAGGTCGTTGTCTGGTCCGCCAAATGCGATGCCGGCCGGGTCGACGAGGCCGTGGCCGCTGGCGAAGACATCAAGGAAGTTGCCTTTCTCCCCGTCGTAACGAAGCACTTCATCGCTGCGGCTGGCAACGTACAGGTTGCCGTCGGGACCGAAGGCGATGCCTTCGGGTTCGATGAGGCCGCCACCGTTGGCGAACTTTTTCAGAAAGGCGCCGGTCTCGCCGTCGTATGCCATGACGCTCTTCGTGTTGGTGCTGCTAACGAACAGAAAGGTATCGTTGTCCGTGTCCGCAGCGAGTTGCTTCTTCTTGGGCATGTGGACCTCCGTTCACAATGGACGGTAACGGCCGCCTATCTGGTCCTGACAGTCGCCACTGGAAATCGCTACAGCCAAAAGCGCGGTCTTACGTCCCATTTACCACCTTCGTGTCTCATAGAAGGATGGCTTTAATTTGCCCACGCCCGCTCTCCCCGAAGAGAGAATGCCGCCATTCCGGGCCAGAGTCCAGAAGCTGCCCTAGTGGTGAAAGTCTCACACTTGGTACCGGTGGCCGGCAAGAACCGACCCGTTGACGACCCTGGGCGTTGCAGACTTGAACCTCCAAATCGAGGTCGGGAACCTGACCTTCAGCGCAAGAGCATTCGGGAGTGCGCTCGCGTAAGGTAATTCACCACATTTGGCGGCACCCGCAGATGCTTTTTCGTGTTATGATGGGCTTGCAACGCGCGTAATCTCGACCTCGGCAATATGGCAGAGGTCGAAAGCTATTGCCTTGGCACAGGAAGCTTTCGCCCCAGCACTTGATCGCCTCCGAAACGCTGGGTGTGCTGCTTTCCCTGACTGACCCCGGGGCGAGGAGGTGTCCATGTCCACGAGTAGTGTTGACCGCCCGCTGCAGCCGGGCGACCGGGCACCGAATGTTGTGCTCAATGCGATCTCACGCGAAGGCAAGATCGCGCTCGATGATTTTCGAGGCCGTAGCCCGTTGTTGATCGGTTTGTTCCGAGGCCTGCACTGTCCGTTCTGCCGGCGCCATGTCGCGGCGATGGCGCAACTCAAGCCGGCCCTGCGTGAGAAAGGCGTCGAATGCCTGGCTGTGGTCAATACGCCGGTCGAGCGGGCGCGGCTCTATTTCCGTTACCACCCGGCACCCGATCTTCTCGCCGCATCCGACCCGGAGCGAGCCTCGCACCGTGCTTTCGGCTTGCGCGAGGTCGGGATGGACACGGTCATGGCGATACCGTTCCATCTCCCGGGCGAGTTGCCCGAGCCTATGGACGTCATGGCAATGAATGAATTTCTTAACAAGAAGGAAGGATATGAGATTACTGAAGTCGATCAGCAGGCGATGGCTTCCAGCCAGGCGCAGCTTGTCGGTCAGTTCCTAATCGACCGGGCGGGCATCGTACGCTGGAACTTCACTGAAGTTCTGGAGGATGGCCTCAACACCTTCAGAGCGCTGAATCCCGAGGAATTGATGTCGGCAGCTTCCCAAGTTTCACATTAATAGGCTGCGGAAATGGGCTGCTGAAAACTCGCTCGACGGCCACCGTCCTGTGGTGATTCTTTGGATTTAACAATCATCGAAATGCTCAGCGCAGGAGGCTAAGGTCTGCCCGTGGGCTTCGTAGCGATTTCGATTCAACGGTCTGCGGACCGCCCCGACGCTAGAGTGAGCAAGCCGCATAGGCGGGGCGACGTCCGCTCCTTGCCGCAATCACGTCGTTCCGACAGGCGCGCATACGGCAAGTTTCCACCCTGAGCTGCCCTACGCGTCGGGTACCAAGCGTCAGGCTTTCACCACTAGCCGGTCGGTAACGGGTCAACGCGGTGGCACCGGGTCAGCTTTTCCACCGTTTCAATGATGGCTTTGGCCAGCGCTTCGCCCTCGTGGACCGGCTCCGGGCCGTAGAGCAGCACAACGGCTTCTTCGCTCGGCAGCACACCGGCGGGGCAGGTCTGTTCAATAGCCATGCGAACCAGCTTGAGGGCGGCCCAGGCGTTGCGGATGTTCTCTTGGGCTTCCATGCTTCCTCGCTGAGATGGACTGTCTCAGCGTCAAACCGTGAAGGCGAGAGCCCTGTTCCATCAAAGTTTAACGACTGGGAAAGCGCACTGGAAAGCAAGTGCGGTAACAGTTGATTCAACCGTTGCTGGTAATTCTAGAGGAGTGTGGAAGCGGCTCCGACAGTGAGGCGGGGGAGCTGGATTGCCGGAGCCGCCTGCGCAATCCCGGGTTTGGGGTTTGACCGCGCCGTCCTATTCTGGGACAGCGCGGTCAACGATTCGTTAAAATTGGAACTAATTAAGCGCATGCTAATTGAAATCGCGGTTTTGCGAGTCACTGCATGCATTTGAAGTTTCTCCCGCCAATGATGCCTACCTTGGGGCAGAGCGTCGAAGTGGCCGATCTGCTTCCCGTCTTTGTCTTTTATTTCACCCATTTCCTCGCCCCGCTCGATTCTGTCAGCGACCTCTCTGAGCGAGAGCACGGTTTGGGCCACGCATTCTTCCATGAGTGGCAGCTCGACGTTAATCTCGACGGTGAGCGAGATTGCGTGTCCCTCTACTTCCCAGTCATCTGGTATAGTCATTTTTCCTCCCCCTTTGAGGCGCTCGGCTATAGAGGTTTCCCTGCACGCATCCATCGCCCTGGCAATCGCCAACTCAGCCTCGACATTGGCGTTTTCCTTCTGTGTCATGTTATCGGCGGCTACCAGAAGCCGCAATGAGCGCATAATCTCCCCGCGCGCCCAGCCGGCCTTGATCACGCACGCGACAAATCTCCTGAAAAGCCAGGCTCCGTGGCCTCTTGGCAATCGAATTCGCGATCGGGGTATTCGCTCTGTCGTCTTGGCGGGGTAATCATTAGTTGGCTTGCGCGGCGTATTTGGGCATTGCCAATTCGGCACGGTCACCAGCGAGTTTCTCAGACGCGACGAGCGGGACGCTGAAACCGCAAACCCTTATTGAGCTCATCGTCCGGGATATCGAGCCGGTGACCGGGAGTGATTGGGGAACTCTACTTCTTAGTAGGGTTCGTATTCCAAATATCCCGATGCTGTCGCCATTCGCCGTCGGCGCCCTTCTTCCAAACGACAATGTATTTGCCGATTTCCTCACTGGTCTTGCCGTCACTACCGAGAATCTTGATAGAGTAGGTGCCCTCCTCATACGCGAGATTGCCACTCTCCTCGACCTGCGCCGCTTTCAGGGTCAGATCGGTCACTCCTGCATCGATCCAGCTCTGCCACATCTTCTGAACGCTTTCGCGGCCGGCGACCCGCTCTTCGTTAGGAGGAAACGCTACCGCGTCTTCGGTATAGTGTTGAGCCAAGCCTGCCGTATCCTTAGCGGCAAACTTCGCAACAAAGTCCGCATTGTTCGCCTCTATGCTTGATTGGGCTGTCTGGGCACCTGCAGATTCGCCACCGCCGATAACTAGTGCGACGAAACAAAAAGTGGCTAGAAAGTAGCGCATCGAAGTCCTCCCTTTGAATGCCGACCAGCGAAGTCCATGTGCAGATGCAGACAACGAGGGCGAGTAATTGCCGGTTGTCGGACATCGGCGCCCAATGAACGTCTTTACAGCAGACCGCTTGCAGGGCCAATATGCGCTTACGCTAATATAATGACAATCCCAGCCAAGGCTATCCATGGGCCAACTGCCCAAGCGATTGATGATCCACAAGCCGATGAAGATCGGCGGCAAGATCCACTGGGCGCACAGAACGGTTTCGGGGATGATTTGTTGAGCGGCTGACAAGCCCTAGCCGGGGAGCGGCCGGCGCCTGCTTGGGGGGGCGTTGGGGTAGATTGCCTGACGGGCGCCGGCCTAGCGGATTGGGGTCCGCCGCACGAAGAATCTAGCAGAGCTTGCGACCGTGGATATGGCGTGATCGCGGAAGGTGCAGTGCTTCCAATTTAGCCCGCCAGGGCCATGCCGACGGCGATCCCTATGCCCATTGCCAGGCCTGTGGCGAGTTTACCGCCGATATCCAATTCTGGTAGGCGGGAACGATCCGGTCCGCCATGAGTTAGTGAATCATGATGAACACCATGGAACCCCACGGACGCGCGATGGCGGATGCCAGGGAGCGCATCAACCGGACCAAGCTCGCGCTTGAGCGCACAGAGGAATTGCTGGCCGAGAATACCGCGCTTTGCAGCAGGATACGCGCGCGACGGTGTCTGGTCGAGGCCGCATACCGCTTGGTGCAGTTCGATCCCGCCAGCGATGCGGCGCTCATTGGGCGTCTCCCCATTCCAGACGGGCCACGATGATATCGGCGGCAGCCTCTTTTGCGTCTTCGATAGAACAATGAATTGATTTTGCACGCCACCGAACTTTTCGAAGACCTGAAGTTCGTACCTCTCGGCAAGCCGCGGCGCGGGCTAGCCTGCGCCAGTCGAGCGATCGCGGTCCAAGCCCCATGCGTTTCCTGCTGACGCATGGATTCCATTGTTGCGCAGTCGGATCCCATGCACTCGGCAGCATAAACTGCCGACTCAAAATCTGCGCCTTTCCAATCCATTCCAAGGCACTTGGGCATACCGCGTCGCCTGAACCGCCTCGCACCGCAACCTAGAAACCTCGCTTCGGCGAGGTTTTTCGTTGAGGGAAGCGTTGCGGAGAAACTGAAGGGTAATGCGCCAGTTCCTTAAAAGGACCAGCCTCGGCTGCCAGTTCTGAAGAAGACGACGGTAGGCCAACCTCACCGAGCCACTCGTCGTAGTGATGGTTTAAGGCGAACAACAACTCGTCTGGCTTGTTGATACCGCTTTGGAATAACTCGATAATTTGACGGCCAAGACGCCTCCTGGCCGGATCGCCAACTGCTATCCCGGCCTGATGGCAATAATCGTCCACCACCGCGGCAAGCATTGAAAGCTGCGCTGGATCCGTTGCGCGGTTGAAGGTCATATCGCTTCTCCCATTGTTTTGGGCGAAAGCGTGGTGATCTCTTCCAATCGACGGCTTGCCGTTAATGTGCGGGCGACTTCCGTTATATAGTGTGTCGGTTTGGTACATACGAGTCGCAGCGTCAATCTAACACAACGTCAGGTTGCGGCAACCGCGAATGATGGTCAACATCTGCCGCGTCCACCAGCCCGCTTGCGCGCGGGCTTTTTGTTGCGCGGTCCAAAAGCGGGGAGGGAAAGCGGGGAAGCTGGTTTGTGATATCGGGAATATCTAGGAATAACAACACACTAAGCGCGCAAAGTGGCTCCCCGGGCCGGATTCGAACCAGCGACCAACCGGTTAACAGCAGTTTGGGCTTGCCTCTCATGGTGTAACATACCGGTTCATCCAGTAACAGAATCCCTTGTATTCCTTGACTTTCTCCGCATCGGCTATATCGTGGCGATACATGGGGCAACATCAAAGCACATCGCTTCTGTTGCCCCAGTGTTGCCCCGGGGGAGAGTTGAATGGCAAGGGAAGTGCTCACCGATCGTCGGTTGAAGGCCTTGAAGCCGGCCGAGGCAGGGAAGCGATACGAGATCATGGATGCCATCGTCCCAGGTCTCGGAATCCGGGTGACTGACAAGGGGCAGCAGACATTCATGCTGCAGGCGCGGTTTCCCGGAAGCTCTAACCCAACGCGGCGCGCGATCGGCGAATACGGTGTCGTTACTTTGGAGGAGGCTAGGGAGACAGCGAGGGCCTGGCACAAGCTAATAGGCAGGGGGATCGATCCCAAGGAAGAGGAGCAGCGTCAGCGGGCTCAGGAGAAGCAAAAGCGGGCCAATACCCTTTCGTTCGTCGCCGAAGACTTCATTGCTGAAAAGCTCTCCGGGGAGCGCAAAGGGAATGAAGTCGCCAGCAACATAAGGACCGAATTTCTACCCGCATGGGGACCGACGACGCCTATTACCGATATTTCGGATCTCGACATCTTGGCGCTCATAAAAGCCAAGAAGCGGACAGCGCCTGCTCAGGCGAGAAACCTACTCGGTATCGCGAAGCGTTTCTTCGCCTGGGTGGTAGACCAGCGCACCTATGGCCTGTCGTCGTCGCCAGCCGAGCATTTGAGGCCATCAAAGATCATCGGCGAGAAGCCGACTGCCGACCGCGTCCTTAAAGACGATGAGCTATTCGCACTGTGGCGCGCGGCCGATCGTATCGGCTACCCGTGCGGACCGGCCTATAAGCTGCTGTTGCTATCAGCGCTTCGGCTGAACGAGGTTGCCGATGCGTCGTGGACGGAATTCGATACGGGCAACCTCATCTGGACGATCCCGGCATCCCGCATGAAGGGGAGGGAAGGTAAGGCTAGGGCGCACGCAGTCCCGCTCACCGACGACATCATCGCATTGCTCGCGGCTCTGCCGCGCTTCACTGGCAAGGACTCGGGCAAACATCTCTTTTCAACCACGCAGGGCGTGAAACCGGTGTGGATGTCGGACAAGGTCAAGAAGCGCATCGATGCTAGGATGCTTCGCACGCTGCGGGCGTTGGCGCGCAGGCGCGGCGACGACACCGTCTCTCTGCCCGGGTGGACCAACCACGACATCCGCAGAACCGTGCGAAGCAATCTTTCGCGGCTCCGTATCACCGAAGAAGCTCGTGAAGCCCTGCTGGCTCACGTGCGCCCGGGCATAAAGGGCACCTATGATCTTCATGACTATTTCGATGAGAAGAAAGAGGCTTTGGAACTCTGGGCCGCTCGGCTGGCCGGGATCGTAAAGCCGCAAGCTTCCAACGTGGTCAAGCTGCGGAGGGCAGGGCAGTGACCATCAGCATCATCCGATACTTCTCGGACAAGATATTGATGCGCGTCGACTTCCTTGAGGATCTTCTGGCCCGCCGAGGCGATGCGATTTACGGCGAAGTTGAGAGGTTGGCAGCCAAGAAGACCGACCCGGTTTGGGCCAAGTTCCTTCGCGAAACGGCCGCTCCCTCATCGATCCTGTCTCACCTTCGAAAAGTTCGTGATTTGCTCGACCGCGCGGACTTGGTGGAAGCCGATATGGAGTTGGAGCGGTTGAACAACAATCTCGCCGCCGTAGAGCAGATAAACCAGCAGCCATATTTCCGTGCAAAGTCGGGCGGCCATAAAGGCGGCTTGGCAGACAAAACACGGAAGTGGGCTAAGTTGCTTGCGGCAGAAATTTACGGTCCCGGCAAAAAGGAAACCTCGTGGCTTTCCATTCCTGATAGCTTTGAAGATGAACGGATCATTGAGACGACCGAGCGCGATTACCTGTTCTATCGCGACGGTGACCGAGTGGTCTGCAAGGACGCGAACACCGGCGCCGAAATTGACTCAATGTCGAAGGCGAACTTTCTTGGGCGCTACCTGACGCAGAAAAGCGTGAAAGGGGCTTAGTGTTCGAAGCGGTGTGAAATCTCTCCTCGTGTGACTTCACGTTGCACGAGGAACAACCATGAAACTGTTGTCAACGGCCGACCTGAAGCCCGTCAAGGGTATCCGGTACAGCCGCGTTCACATCAACCGGCTCGTCAAAGCCGGTCTTTTCCCCAAGCCGGTAAAGATAGGTCCCAACTGCAGCGGTTTCGTTGAGGAAGAAATCGACGCTTGGCTGCAGGCAAAGATCGAAGAGCGCGATCAGGAGGCCGCATAAATGGTGCTCCCCAACGTCATCGCCAGCGCAGTTATCGTTTTCGTGGCCGCCATTCTTTTGGGGGTATTCGCATGAGAGCCGGCGACTTCAACCCTACCGCCGAGCAGATTGATGCTGTTCACGAATGGCATCAGCGCCGACCCGAAAACCGGGTTCGACGCGCGTTGGTTCCCGTCTTGCAAAGCCTGTTTGACATTAGCGCAGTCCAAGCCGTGCAGATCAGTACGGCTGCGAATACGGGAGGCGCCGATGCAGCGTCCTCCTGAAATCGAGAGGCCGGCCACGCCATTGGCGCGAACCGGCCCCGAAATGTCTAGCTTGGCAGCAACAGACAGACCGGAAAATAACCCAAGCCTCTCCGTTGAACAAGCGGTTCCCGGCGACGTTGTGGCGGCAGTGCGCGTGGCCCGCACCAGCCTGGTGAGCGCGCAGTTTCGCCTCGATGACCACGGCTATCACTGCCGGCTGCTAGACGGGCTGAACGACGGCGCCGCAACCTTGCTGGCCGAGTGGGCAGGCAGGCGGCGGCCCAGCATCGCCGAGGAGTTGTCTCCCTACGTCATCAAGGCCGCGATCGAATGGCGCCAGGCTAGGGCCAAGAGGTGGCGTCCATGATCGAGGAAGATGATTACGCCGCCGTCTTGCTCGACGAGATCTACAACTTTGTCGGCCGCTTCGTTGCCTATCCATCGGAGGCAGCGCACGTCGCGCACGTCCTATGGATCGCCCACACCCACATGATGGCGGCATGGGAATCAACGCCTCGGATCGCGTTTCTATCGCCGGAACCGGGATCTGGAAAAACGCGCGCCTTGGAGATTTCCGAACTGCTGGTTCCCAGGCCAGTTGAGGCCGTGAACGTCACGCCAGCGTATTTGTTTCGCAAGGTGGCAGACGAGGCCGGCGCGCCGACAATCCTTTTCGACGAGATCGACACCATCTTCGGACCGAAGGCCAAGGACAACGAGGAGATCAGAGGCCTTCTCAACGCTGGCCACCGCCGCGGTGCATCCGCTGGCCGCTGTGTTGTCCGAGGCAAGATCATCGAGACCGAAGAAATTCCGGCCTACTGCGCGGTGGCCCTGGCTGGTCTCGGCGATCTGCCCGATACGATCCTAACGCGATCGGTGATCATCAGGATGCGCCGACGGTCCCCTGATGAGACCGTCGAACCGTATCGCCGCCGCGTTCATAGGCCCGAAGGCGAGCTGGTTCATAAGCGCCTGGCAGGCTGGGCCGAGTTCATCGCCGCCGATATCGGGGAAGCGTGGCCCGAGATGCCATTTGGCATCAAGGATCGTGACGCGGACGTCTGGGAGCCGCTTCTTGCGGTCGCCGATGCCGCCGGCGGAAACTGGCCGGGTCGCGCCCGTGTTGCGCTTGTTGCGCTTGTTGCGCTCTCTAAGGAGAGCACACCCAGCCTAGGCGTTCGACTGCTCTCCGACATCAAGACAGTCTTCAGTGACAACGACGTGTTGGCTACCGAATCCATCTTGCTCCGACTCTGTAACCTTGATGAATCTCCATGGTCTGACATCAGAGGCAAACCTATCGATGACAGGCACTTGGCACAGAAGCTACGTCCATACGGTATTAAGCCGAAGGTGGTCAGGATCGGTACAGCTACACCACGCGGCTATCATCGAACAGATTTCATAGACGCCTGGAAACGCTACCTCTCTCCGCCTCCCCAAGAGAGCGCAACATACGCAACAAGCGCAACAGCCGAGGCGGCCGAATGAAATCCGCCCAGAAAGCTTTCATTTCAGAAATTTCCACAGAAAGAAGCAGCCCGGGGACGGCGGCCATACTGAGCCAGCCGGTCCATGGGCGCGTTTGCTTCAGCCAACCTGGCCAGCGCTTCTTCGACTTTTTGAGCCGACGCGTCTGTGCGCTTGATGTGCCGGACAACTTGCCGCCTCAGCTTCGCGAGCATTTCGGCGCGATATACGTCCCCGTATCTCGCAGTTTCAAGGTGAAGGGTCGCAAGCCTCATGGGCGACGATTCCAATTAGCTGGCACTAGAATTCGCGAATCCGACTTTCGTTCCGTTGTCCGACCTTTCGCTGTCTGGCCAGAGGGCCGCGACGAATGATCGTCCTACATATTGCTACACGGACGGATCGGCGGTTTCGGCTTGTACGGAAGTGTTTGGCGCCTAAGAGGAACGTCGGCGAGCGACGTTCGGATCGGCTTGACGGCACCAGTGGTTTGAGCGGCCGCCACATGCCTGGTGAGCAGCGCCGCCGACATTTTGGCGAGCTTCGATTTCAAATCCAACAAGGACTCCTCCCGAGAGACCTACTCCAGCAATTCGTTTCTACCACAGGTGGCGCCGCGCTCGCATTTAAATTTGCTAACTCAGGAACGATGTCAGTGCGCGGGATCGATCCTCATGAGGTGCGCTTTGGCGTCGCCCTGGTCGGTCGTCATGGGTGAGCGGAACAATCTCGCCAGCACAATGCGCGCCATGGCCACGAGCCTGGAGCGCTCGCCACTCGACGCGAAGATCGACGTCGTCGAGACGGCTTGCCTGAAGCGCGGAATCCCCGTGACGGCCGACGCCTATGTCCGACAGGTTGATGCCGCCGCCTTGTTGGGTCTCTCGCCGTTCACGCTTCGAAACCAGCGTCTCAATGGCGGTGTTGCAATCGCTTCCCGGCTTAACGGCCGAATCGTCGAGTACGCCATCGCCGGCATCGCTGCGGCTCTGCTGGCCCGAGAAAAGTGCGTTTGACCGTACCGCGGCGAACCGTACCGAACTAGCCCGCCAGCGTCTCCAGTGGGAGAATCAGACAACCAAATCAGGAGCCCGGCCACATGCTTGCCCGCCTATCCAAGCCCGCCACGACCGACTTTGAGAAATTACTCGTCGTGCCTCAGAGGCCGGCGGCCATCGCCGAAGCGGAGGAAGATCTTCGAAAGGCTATTGCCGCCCGTGAGGCCGGGCAGGAGCAGCACGTCGCAGCAGGCCGGCGTCTGGCAGCGCAGCAGCTTGGACGAGTGCCGGAAATCACCGCTGCCGAGGTCGAAGCAATTGGCGTTTCGCTGGCGCCGCTGTTCGAAACCGAGGCAGCAGCCAGAGCCCGCCGCGACGATGTAGTTCGGGAGTTCGAGGAAAGCATCGGACCATCCCTTTCCGGGCCATTGCAGCAATACCGGCAGGCTGTCGGCCAAGCGATCAGCGATCTTGAGGAATTGCTCGCCCAAGGCACCGCGTTCCACGCCAAGGCACGGGCCGCGGGCTTCAATCTCGGCAGCGTCGACAAGCTTCCGGGCGTCTGCGGGCACTTGCAGGAGCGCCTGAATCTCGTCCGCACGGTTTTTGACCGGACCTAGGGGACCCGCCGCCATGATGAACAGAACGATGAAGATGAACCAAAAGGCCGGGCACCGCGTCGGGCTTTATGGCCAGCCGATCGACACCAAGACCATCAGGGTCATCAAGACTCGCGAGAGCGACACCGAACGTCGCGCGAGGTGGAAGGCGGAGGACTTGCGGCACATCCGCAGGCTGGAGTCGACTGGCCTGTCGGAAGCGAATTGCAGCGCCTTGCGGCTTATGAAGCAAAATTACCGGCGCAAGTACGGAGAGCGCGTGTGAACGCGACTAAGCGAACTAAGCCGGTCAAAGTCATCAAGCCAATTGTCGTTGACCAGCGCGCCGCTGATCTCGCCGAGATCGACCGGGAGATCGATCGCATCGAGGGGCAGATCAAGGAGAAGCTTGCGGCCTTCAATGCTGACAAGGAAAAGCACGTTCTCGACCAATCGCAGGAAAAGCAGGACAGGCTCCTAGCCCAAGTCCGGACTCTGCGCGGCCATGTCGATGGCCTGCACAAGAAGCGTTTTGCCGTCGAACTGGGCGATGACCTCGCAGAGCCGAAGCCGGCGGCAGGAGCCGCGCCTGCCAAGCAGAATCGGGCATGGGACCTCAAGCCAGTACAGGAGCCAAGGTATCCTGACCTACCCAGGACCGAGGAAAACCAGAAGACGTTCACCGAGACCTACGAGCGCTTCACGAATTACATCATCTACCAGAAATTCCTGGGCCTGAAGACTGCCAGCTGCCATCCCGACTCGGTGGCCCACCTCGAAGTCGTCGCGATAGTAGCTGCCATGGCTGAGGCCGGCGAATACTGGAATGCCCTTCGTTGCGTGGCCATCGAGAAGCGTCTGGCCGAGATCGAGAGCAGAGCGACCCTGTCCTACAAGGGCGTGTGGGACCGAGATGTCGCTTACCGTCATGGCGATGTGTGCACCCATCAAGGCAGCAGTTGGCATTGCGAACTTGACCACGCTCAGGGGCTGCAGCCGGGAGAAGGAATCGGCTGGAAATTGATGGTGAAAAAGGGACGTGACGGCAAGGACGCAAGGCCATGAAGCCCGCCACCACGCCAAAAGCCGTGACCAACACCGTATCCTTCACACGCGACCAGATGGTGATGATCACCGAGAAGGCGGTGTTCGCCTTCTATCGCAGGTTTGAGCGACGGCCGACCGAACAGGAGCAGGCCGCGCTTGTGTCCTGCCTCACCCGATACTTCCTCGCCCCTGATGCGCCATCGAACAGGCTGCAGTGATGGCCAAGCTCTCAAACCTCCGGCCACTGCTCGGCGCCATGCCTGCGCGTCTCGGCACGCCAGGCCCCACCAATGAGCGGGAGCGATCAGCGCTTCGTTCAAAGACCGAGCCGTCTTTCAAATGGTACAACAGCGCGCGGTGGAAGAAGCTGCGCATGTCGGTGCTGGTCCGCGACCGTTTCACCTGTCGCATGTGCAAGCGGATCGAGCCTAACACCGCGAACCTCGTCGCCGATCACGTCATCCCCCATCGAAACGACCCGGTGGAGTTCTGGGAGGGCAAGCTGCAGACGCTTTGCCGCACCTGCCACAGCACCGCCAAGCAGAAGGCAGAAAGCTCGATGCCGAAGGGGGTTTGGTATTGATGGGCCAGGCGCGCCAAAGCCCCTGGGGGGGCGGTCAAGACCAATTCTGGTCTTCTTTTCCCATAGCCGCCCCCCTCCCACTCACGGATTTTTTTCATGCGCGCGAACATTTTCGGCCTCGAGCTAGGTTTTTGCACTCCGAGCCAAGGTTTTTACACTCCGTGGATGCACAGCCGGGCGGCCTCATGCTGATCGCCGGCTGTGCCTGCCGCTACCGCGTTTGCACCAACGAGAGTTTCGTGGTCGCGCCCGGCGCCTTCTCAGGGCTGTGCACGCTATAATTCAGACGCTGGCTTTACAGTGCCTACCGCGGCGTTTCCGCGTTCCTAACCGGCGATATAGCCATTCCAAGCTAAAACTTGCAGTTCATCCCGACATAATGCAAATATCCTGCGTCACTTCCATCGGAGACGCAGAATGCTTGCGCGGGAAGGCTGGAGCCGTGGATCTACCTCCGACATCGATCCGCGGGTTGCCGCGCTCTGTGGCGAGTTCAACGTCGAGATCATTGCCAAGAACCGATATCCGAAGGAAGGCCGTGCTTCACGTTGGTATGATCAATGATCGAGTGAGGGAAGTTGTAAGAGGGGATCGAGACGCTGACGCGGTCCTCAGTGACCCGCCTGCGGACGTGGCCGTGATCGCCACCAGGTCTCCAATCCCAATTCCCCGCGCCATGCCATGAGTCTGGGGCGGGCGGGATCTTAGTCAAGCGACAGCTAATATTCTTCAGTAGGTAAGTTCATGCGGTGCCGCCAACGCCGCCCGCCAGAGGCCATGAAGCAACGACCAGCAAACGCAGTGGGTGAAGCCGGGCATCAAAGCCCGCGTCAGGCGAGCCGCTTCTTTTGCGCACGAGGCTGAATCAGCGGCAAGTCTTTTTCTGTCGCCAATCTTGTCCGGTCTGGACAGTATATGACGCGACGCTAATTTAATGCCAATGGCACGTTTTCTGTTGAGCCTCGTTTCGATTTTATTTTGCTGCACGCTTCTCCAAGCGCAAGCGTGGCAGCTTTTCGGAGTCAGGCAGTTTGGCTTCATATTCGATGTTCCCCCTGGCTTTGTCCTGACGCAGCGTTCGGACCAGGGCGCGGAATTTCGGGGCGAAAACGAAGCCGTTCTTACCGTGTGGGGCGCAAGGCTCGGCGAGCACAGTTTTCGCGCCGAGATCGAGAACCGCATGGTCGAGGATGAAAAGGAGGGCTGGAAACTGACCTATAAGCGCGTCACGCCGAGATGGGCCAGCTACTCGGGTATCAAGAACGAAAAGATCCGATATGTCCGCGCCATTGCGGTCTGCAACGATCGTGCCGCGCTCTTTGTCATAAATTACAGCAGCGATGAAAAAATCCCGTACGATCCGATTGTGGTGCGAATGGTGCGATCCCTGAAGGCGGAAGGTTGCTGAGAACCGTTAAACAGTCCATCCATCTCAAACTCGCCATGGCGCTTTCCGCCGTTGCTTCGAAGACTGATCGTCAGCCGGTCCAACGCCATCCTTCTTCACAGTCATTCCAGACTACGAAGGCCAGCAGCGGGCGCGCAACCGCGACTGGAAACCGACTTTCGAACGAAGGGGCTGAAAGTGGCCGGCGCCGCAGGCACAAGGGGGCCGCCAGGACGCGCGAGCCGCTTCGGCGGCGTAGGACAGCGGCCGGCGAAAACGTGCGCTGGCGGGGCTATCTGCGGACTCGCGAATTGCGCAATAGAGCGTACAATCCCCAAGTCGCCCGTACCGAATAGCGGCATTGCGGGCGCTTGGAAGATGACAGCGCTTCCGCCCCATCTGAGCGGGAGGGTGTGCCATGCGAGAATTGCCGTCCAACGTCGATGCAAAAGCCGTGATTGAAGTCGGCCGTTACCTGGATGATCACGCAAAAACTACAGCAGTTTCGATATCCGAAGCGCTCCGCGTAATCAGGCGCCGCATCAACGGTTTGCCGATTAGCGACAGTGGGCTGGAGGAGCTGATTTTAGGAAGCGCCGCAACCAGACATCTGGCCATCCTGTTGGACAACCACTAGCGGTTGGATGGCGAAGGGCTGGACGTTCCAATCTCTGATCGACGCGAAGATGACGGTGACGGCGCACTGCCATCATGCGCCGTCACCACCGTGACACGCTCGATCTGGTAAAGCTGCGCGATCGGTTCGGCCCTGCGCCATGGCGAGGCAAAGCTAGAATGAATGCCCTAGAAACTTGGAACATAAGGCGGCAGAAAACATTGCTGGCCATGGACAAGAACGATGGCGACAATCTTCCTGAGGGGTTTCCGGGCAACCTGCCCGAGGATCCAGTGATCCTAGCCGATATCACGAAAAGAATTTCGAGAGAGATCGACGGTAAGATTGGGCCGGACGGTTTGGCGTTCACGGAGGCCAGGCGGGATCGCAATCTGGTTGAGGAATGGGAAGAAGCTGACCCCGCCCTCGACAGCCAGCCGTTCGTGGTTCCGTTGTTTCTGGTTCTGTATGCGCTCTCAATGTTGGGCTTGGCAGCGTACGCCCTCGCTAGTTGGTATCTTCCATCATGAGGCGCGAGTAGCCGACATCGTCGGCGACGGCGATGGCGGCAAGGCGGCGTTTGGCGCGTTCATCGGCCATTTAGATGATGCCTTAGGGCCAGTTTCCGCCGATGGTATTTGTGCCATGCCACGATGTCCATTGGTGCTTTGGGCCCCATTCCGAACATTGCTCAGGGACCGACACAGGTTTGCGATGGGGTCATCAGTGCTGGTTTCAGCGAGGTCTCGCCCGCGGTCCGAAAGGTGCTGCGGGAAGCCATCAAGGGAGGAATGTTATCATAATGTCGAACCGTGAGATTGGAGCGTCCCAGGCGCTGCGGATGCGCGTGGCCGACCTCAGCGAGAGGATGCGCGGGGCCCGGATTACCGATAATGAACTGAAGACCTTTCGAAAGGTCGCAGCCGTCATGGAGGACGGCAAGGGCAGAATCCCTGCCGATGATTTGATTGCCGTATCCTTTGTCGTCGAGGCGCTGGACAACCAACCCGGCTTCAATCTCTCCAGAAAGTGACGCGCTGCAATGTCCCTCTCTCTCAACCTATTCTCCCCGTCCCATTTGCCGGCCAATGATAATTCAGAGGTAGGAGAGGTAGCCATGGCTGGCGATCCAACCGTTCTTAACTCAGGCGAAAATAGCGGCGGCATCCTCATGGGTATCCATTGGTTTCACCCTCCGATCTACATCGGAACCGACCGACCTGGGTTCACCTACGTATGTACCAATGTCGAGGGTGCCGCGGCGGAACTCATGAAGTGGACCAAGCGGGGACCTAAGTGGAAGGCGGCGGTCGATGTCTGCCTGGACCTCATTGAAGGCAAGCGCACGCCCGACGACGTAAGGAAGGCCTTCGAGGCTGCTGCCGAGGAGGAAGGGTTGCTACGCTCCTCATGATGAGGCCGGCATTCCGCTTGCTATACGCGTCATCTATGATCGGCCAGAACGACCAAAGAAACCATTCTAACGCTTGCGGCCAGGAGCAGAGATGCGTTTCTTGCTGCCCCATCCATGTCCGGGACGTGCGCCATGCGATGCGGCAATAGCTTGCGAGTTCAAGCTCGTGCCAAGCAATAGAGCAATGGATGGAGGAGTTACAACAGCAAAACGCCCGGCATTCTTTAGAAATTCCCGGCGTGCCTGTTCTTCCGGGACAAGTTTATCTGTCTTTACTTTGGAAGACTTCCCGCTCTTCATCGAAATTACTCCCTGCCGGTGAATAACAACTCTGACGCCATAGCCTGACACGCCATAGCCTGACATATGCGTTTCGTGAAGACAACGCGCCATCAAGGTACAATTCAGGAAATTAAGTATTACTACACTTTTGACCCGAGATCGCCGTCAAGGAGGATGCTAGTGGCGCGGCGTCCAAAGTCGACCGGACTCCGTCGGCCGAAGCCATCGCCTATTGGTTCTACCTCGGCTCAGGTCGGCCGCTACCGTGCGATTTTTCTAGGGGACGGCCCGATAGCAGTTCGGGGTGACTATCGGGCCGCCGCGCCTAGCCAGCGCGGGGGCGTGGGGCCGTTTAGTTTCGCCGGCTGGGGCGAATTATATGCCATTTCATGCATCATTGCTAATTTAGGAAATTGTTTTTGTTCGTTCTCCTAGCCATCAAATC
>NZ_FTPD01000002.1:0-30065 GCF_900156895.1 Mesorhizobium prunaredense | reverse complement strand
ATGCATCATTGCTAATTTAGTAAAATGGTCATGGTCCGTTCTCCTAGCCATCAAATCGGATGAGCCTAGACTCGAACCTGTGCGTAAACGAGTGACTGCCGGTGCTGGCCGGCTAGAGTTTATTCCTCCGATGATGCCGACCTTGGTAGCCAAGCCGCCCCAAGGCGATGACTGGATGCATGAAGCCAAATTCGACGGCTACCGTTCCCAGATCATCATCGACGCCGGCGGTGCACGGATTTTCACCCGCCGCGGACTCGACTGGACCTCCAAGTACCGCGATCTGGTCGAGGCAGCCAAAGGTGTTAACGTACAGAACGCCATCATCGACGGCGAAGTCGTCGTCTTAAATGACGCTGGCCTTTCGGATTTTGCCGCGCTGCGCAAGGCAATCACCAGGCGCCAGCACGACCTCTATTTCGTCGCGTTCGATCTCCTGCACCTAAATGGCCACGACTTGCGCGACATGGCGCTTGAGGATCGGCGGGAAATCCTGGCCGGCCTTATAGGGTCCGACAGTCGCATCCAGTTCAGCGAGACGATGCCGGGCGAAGCCAACGCGATCTATCATCTGATCGACGCGGCCGGCCTGGAGGGGATGGTATCGAAGCGCAGGGACAGCAAATATCGCAGCGGCCCGACTACCAATTGGCTGAAGACAAAATCCTTCACCGAAAGCGAATTCGAGCTTCTTGGTGTCGAGCGCGAGCGGGGTAAGCCGGCCTTTGCCCTGATGGCCGAGCCTGGCACCCGCAAATACGTCGGCAGCGCTTTCGTCAGTGTCAATCGCGAGATGCGGGAACGGCTATGGAAGCGGGTCCAGGAACATGCCGGGCCGCCGCCCAAGGAAATGCCAAAGCGGCCGGCAACTCAGTGGGTCAAGCCAGGCATCAAGGCCCGCATCAAGCACCTACGTGGGGAGGAAGACCTTCGGCACGCGTCGCTGCAGGATTTTTGGGATGAGAGTTAGCGACCAGTGGCAAGGGATCAGCATTCAGGATTATATTCCTCCCGTTGCGGCGACCCCTTCAACGGAGATCGCTATGACCAGGACCAACCTTTCCAAGCAGCTTTCCCAGGCTGAAATCGACCGCTTCATGAGCGAGGCGGAGCGGCTACACAAGAGCATCGTTCAGCCGCTGCTATCGCCTACCAGCGACCATTACCGGGCGCTGCAAAGCACGCATGCAGCCTTGTTCAAGACGGTGAAGGATATCACCGGCAAGGATGTGCCATTCGTCCAGTGGAACACCACAGGACCGGTACGGCCTCCTACGGCCGGGTAGCGCCGGGCGGTTAAGTCACACGCCGGGCGCTGCTGCCCCCTACATCCTGATCTCGACATACGACAACAGGTAAAGGATCGCCATGGTCGCCGTCACGAGTATGACCCATAAGCCTAAGCTGCTCATGCCTCCTCACTTCCCGGCGGCTCGCTGTTGGGCACAGGGTGTTGGGATGTAGGGACGTCGGCCCAAGGCGCGGAAAAGGTCCGCCACAGGCACAAGCTAATATAGCCGAGATGCAGACGCCTATGGTGTGATCGCGGAAGGCGCTAGACGAAATCCATTGAGCGCAATTACATTAGACGGCTGATCCTGGAAAAGCCCGTCACAACCTACGTCGTGAGCGTGTTCGAAAAGCCGCATTGGCGTACGGTCTTGACCACCAAGGACAAGGCCAAGGCTGAGGCCATGGCGAAAGAGATCGGCGAGGGCGCACAGATCGAAGAAATCACCCCGAAAAAGAAGCGCTGAGATTCTAGCTGCCCCCTGCTTTGCTGAATACAACCGTGCCGTCGTCTTTGCGTACTTCCACCGCCACGATACCGTCATCCTGCTTTCGAGCAGGGAATGTCGCCAGGGCGTGATCTCTTGCGGCCTTCTCGGCATCGAAGGGCGTCTTTTCAACGATGCCCTGTCTCCCGTACCAAATCACCGTGAAGGCCATCGCTGCGCCGCTCCTACATCTCGTTGTTTTCGATGATGCCGGCTTCGCCTTCGCGCAGTTGTGCGGAGGGCGGCGCAGACTTCTTAAGCCGTACCCCGGCACCGCCACCATTCTCCGGGATGAACTCGACTCCGGCCGTTTCGAGCGCTGCCTGAAGGTCAAGCAGAGTGCGGTCATACGGCGCCCGCTTCCCAGCTTCGAAATTTGCAATTGTTGCCTTCGCCACCTTCGAAGCCATCGCCAGTTGATCTTGCGACCACCCGATAAGCGCTCGGCCGGCCCGGCATTGAGCCGACGAAATTCCCATTTTAATTAAACCTTGCACTAAAGATGTTGACTTCCTTAATCGGTTCAGCCTTATACCATTAGTGTAACATTATCGCAAACGAGGAAAATCTAATGCCGAACATCACTGTTCGGGCAGCCGCCGAAGGCATGCCCGCAATCAATCGCCGCCGCCTGCTTAACCTGACCGGGGCAGGGCTCGCTCTCGCCGCCACGTCCGCCGCCGTGCGCAACGCCTCGGCCGCGCCCGCACCTGCCGAGCATCCCGACGCCGAGCTGTTCCGGCTCGATCAGGAAATGGAGAAAGCCCACGCCCGGATGGAAACGGCGTCGGAATCCAACAGCGCACTCAGCGACAAGCTTGAAGCCTTGTTGCCGCCAAGGCCGCTTCATCCCACTGACTGGAAATCGCCGCTGATGCCGGCTCACCTGAAACAACTAGAGGATGATGCTCTTAAAACCATGTCCTTTCATGATGTATGCACCAAGGATTGGAAGCCGGAACCGGTTCGCGCATGGCGTGAGGAAATCAAGAGAGAAAAGGCGCAGGTCGAAGCCACGTGGGAGGAATGGTCGGCACTGAGAGACGAGCGGTACCGTGAGCACAACTATGATGCGCTGGAAGAGGCGTTCAACGCACATAGCAACGAGGAGTGGGAAATTGGCATGCGCATTTGCGCGATCCCTGCCCAGACGCTTGAAGGCATGGCGGTAAAGCTTCGCGTGAGCGACAGATTGGGACTGGAGGATTTTGCAGGTCGAGCATTTCAACGGCGGCGGCGCACAGGGGCCCGACTGCCGACACATGGGCGGAAGCCGAACGGCTTTGGAACGACCGCGGCAGAAGCGACAAGCACTAACCCGCCGCACACCAGCAAGCCCGCTGCCTCACGGTGGTGAGCTTTTTCATTCTCCAGTGTGGCACTTGTTGAAGAATGTCGACGCTGTCGGCAAATCGCCAAACGACGCCTTTCCGTACTGATTGAACACAAGGCCAGTGTCGAAAATTGTATCCATGTTGGATACGCCGCCAAAGGTGTAGGTCAAAGTCGTGTAGGTGCGATATCGATTTACAGTAGTCGCCGGAATTTTTTCTGATCCATAGACGATGACGCCCTGCGAACCGATTTCATCCGAAAAAATGTAGATCGTCTCTTTGTAGCCGATCTTGTCATCGACGGATCTAAAGGAGCCGTCATTCATTTGCGCGATGCTGTGGCCGGACCAAGAGCCGGACTCACATCTGACTACGTGCTGACCGGCGCTCGCCGGTTGCGCGACAGCAAGCAATCCAGCGAGAATGGCCCTCCTGGCGATACTCATTTACCCCCCCAAACACATCTTCTCTACGTCCCGTCCATGTCACGCGGACCTCCGATAGTCGCAGGAAGGTGCAGGAATGCAAGGAAGACCCCGTGTGTGAGGCCCGATTGCCTAGCGGATTGCATTGCGCGGGTTCTTCGTCGGCACGAGCGCGGCGTGATTGCCTGGACTAATGAGCTTGAAAAACTCCGTTCCCCATCGGTCGGCTTTCCGCATGTCGTCGATCGGAATTGCCTCAACAGTCATTTGACCGTCGGCCCATTTTTCAAAGAGCAGAAAGACGATGTAGTCAGGATCTTCTCTTAGGTGACCTGCGCAAGCCGCATGAGCAATTCGATTTCTGATCCTGGAAAAACGCTCATAAAGCTTCTTATGCCTCCGAAATATTTTGGCCACGTCTTCGCCATCAGGCAGCTGCTTCAATGTTTTGATCAGCTCGTTAAATCGGGCGGACGTCGACCAGCCTTCAAGGAGGAAAGCCGCATCGGACGTATCTATGTCCAAGGCAGTCCCAAGCATCGCTCCGATCGCACCGTCGATTTTGGCCCAAGTAAGAATCACATCGAACATGATGTCCCTGTGCTCAGGCAGTAGGGACTGCTCGACCGATTGTTCGCTGATGTCAGGCGTGTTCGGCAATGCACGTTGCCCCAAGTGTTGCCCAAGCAGGACTACTCAGGCCGGTGGGCGCTAAGACAATTCGACTAAGTGCTTGAATTTGTTGGCTCCCCGGGCCGGATTCGAACCAGCGACCAACCGGTTAACAGCCGGTTGCTCTACCACTGAGCTACCGGGGAACAGAGGCTCTCATGTGAGTGGCGCAGCCTATAGCAAACCCGTTTCGGCTTTGCAAAGAAGCATTTCGTATTTTTCGGCGCTTTTTCGCGCGACGATTTCTGGCAATCATGTGCGCGCGTCCTCATATGAGCCGTCTGGCGGGGTGCGCGGAACCGAAAAGGCGGTTGCGGCTTTCGTCAGCCGATGCTTTTCTTTGCCCGAACGGACCACTAACCAGACATGAGCGCAGCAAGCCACAACCACCCACCGGCACGGAAAATATCGGTCTTCGGCCGTCAGTTCACCATGCCGCGCTCGCGCGGCCTCAGGATTGCAATCGGCATCGTGCTGATCTTCGGCGGCATTCTCGGCTTTCTGCCGATCCTGGGCTTCTGGATGGTGCCGATCGGATTGCTGGTGCTCTCCTACGAGTTCGCTGTGGTGCGCCGCCACCGGCGCCGGCTCGTCGTGTGGTGGGAACGGCGGCGGCGGCCGAACTGATGGTTTGCACCGCGGCAAGCCTGAAGGGGCGTCTTTCCAGCTCGACTCAACCTGGCTAATGCCCGGACCTTTTTTTCCCAAGCCCTCGCGGCTCTCCTTGGGAATGGCGGGTCTTCTGCTTACGGGACGTCAGGGTCCAGGGCCCGGCTTCCCTTTGCCATACTGCGTGCTTACCAATTAACTAATATTTTAATTGCAGGATGCGTATCGACGATTCGATGCGTAGCATCATGGCGGAGGGGAAACCGTTCGGAATGCACCATGGCCGCTTGACGGCATTTTCGCCGCAACCTATTGGAACCGGGTGGAACGCCGGGAGCAATGAGGCCTCGTGGCGGAGTGGTTACGCAGAGGACTGCAAATCCTTGCACCCCGGTTCGATTCCGGGCGAGGCCTCCAGTTGCCCAAGCTCCCGCGCACCAGCGTCAGGAGGCTTGAGTTCCGGTCGACATGAGCCGCGGTCTTGGCGCGGCAAGCGGATTGATCTTGGGCAAATTGATTTGGGCGGATTGGGTGGAACATGAGCGCTGATTTTGCCGAACGTCGGGTGAAAATGGTCGACGGCCAGATCCGCACCACCGATGTGACCAGCGCGCCGCTGCTCGAGGCGATGCTTGTCGTGCCGCGCGAAGCCTTTGTCGCCCCAGGCCAGCGCGATCTGGCCTATATCGACGAGGACATCCGCATTGCCAATGCAGCCGACGGCCCACGCTATCTCATGGAGCCTTCGCCGCTGGCCAAGCTGATGCAACTGGCCGAGATCGGCCCTGGCGATTCGGGGCTCGATGTCGGCTGCGGCACCGGCTATGCGGCGGCGATCCTGTCGCGGCTGGCAAAGTCGGTCGTCGCACTGGAAAGCGATCCGGCATTGGCCGAGACCGCGATGTCGACGCTTTCGGCGCTGGGCTGCGACAATGTCAGCGTGGTCAACGGACCGTTGTCGGAAGGGCATGCCGCGGGAGCACCCTACGACGTCATTTTCATCGGCGGCAGCGTGGAGAAAGTGCCGGAACCGCTGCTCGACCAGCTTGCCGAAGGCGGTCGGCTCGTCGCCGTCGAAGGGCAGGGGAATTCGGGTGTGGCCCGATTGTTCCTGAAAAAAGGGGGGGTCGTAACCGGAAGAGGCGCCTTTAATGCGGCAATTAAGCCACTACCGGGATTCGAACGTATCCGTGCGTTCGAGTTCTGAGTGATTTTGGCTTGCAGCAAAGCCGTTGTCATGTTCGCTTGCGCTTGAACAATTGTTGCTGATCCGCACAACCGGGGTCTTCTTTTGGGGGCAGACAGCAGGGAACCTGAAACACACGGCGCCGGCTGCTCGAATGGGAGAAGCCGGCGCGGTGTGGTTCCCATGCAAAACGAATGAGGGAATAACGTGCCGTCTTTACGAAAGAGTCTTTTTGCCGTCCTCTTTTCGGCGACCGCGCTTTCTCCGCTAGGCGCCTCGGCGGAAACCATTCTCGGGGCACTTTCAAAAGCCTATCAGAACAATTCCCAGCTCAATTCGGCCCGCGCCGGCGTCCGCGTCACCGATGAGGGCGTTGCCATCGCCAAGTCCGGCTGGCGCCCGACCATCACCGGTTCCGCGAACATCGACTACTCCAGGGGCCATTTCGATGCCCGTAGAAATGAGCCCAACGTGCCCGGGCAGAACGGAAAAATCTCGATAACCACCGGCAACTTTGGCGTCCAGATCGACCAGACCCTGTTCGACGGCTTTCAGACCAGGAACAACGTCGCCGCCGCCGAAGCGCAGGTCCGCGCCTCGTTTGAGAGCCTGCGCAACACCGAAGAGAACATTCTGTTCAATGCGGCAAGCGCCTACATGGACGTGATTCGCGATCGGCAAGTGGCGGTGCTGACGGAGCAGAACCTGCAGTTCCTGACCGAGCAGGCGCGTGCGGCGCGCTCGCGCTTCGAAGTCGGCGAAGGCACCCGCACCGACGTCGCACAGGCCGATGCCGAGCGCTCCTCCGCCGTGGCGGAACTGGCCGCCGCCCGCGCGCTGGTGCTGGCAAGCGCTGCGACTTATCGCCAGATCGTCGGCGACGAGCCAGGCAGGCTCAGGGCCGCTTCGCCGCTGGCCAAGCTGTTGCCGTCGAACCTCGATTCGGCGATCGCGATCGCATCCGTTGAGCACCCGGCCATCCTCTCCACCCAGCATCTGGTCGACGCGGCGGCGTTTTCGGTGAAATCAGCCGAAGGCGCGCTGCTGCCGCAGCTTTCGGCTTCCGCCGGCGTTTCCAGTGACTATCGCAGATCCGATCCCCTCAGCAGTGGGGATGGCACAGAAAATACGGCCAACATCGGTGCCACGCTGACCATACCGATCTATTCGGGCGGGCGGACGTCGGCGATAGTGCGTCAGAACAAGGAATCGCTCAGCCAGGCCCGGATCGAGGTCGATGTCAGCCGCGACACCGTGCGGCAGGCCGTGACCTCGGCGTGGACGCAATATGCCGCCGCTCAGCAAACCGTGGTGGCCAACAGGCAGGTGATCGCCGCCGCGCAGCTTGCCCTGAGCGGCGTCATCGAGGAGCGCAATGTCGGCCAGCGCACCACGCTCGACGTTCTCAATGCCCAGGCCACCCTCATCACCGCCAAGATCAACCACGCCAGCATCGAACGCGATTTGGTGGTGGCGAGCTATGCCATCCTGTCGGCTATCGGTCGTCTTTCGGTCGATCGTCTCGCCCTTCAGGTAGTGAAATACAAGCCCGAAGAACATTACAATGCGGTCAAGGACAAGTGGATCGGCCTGCGCACGCCAGATGGCCGCTGATCACCTCACAAGTTTCAACTTCCGTCCAGTTTCAAGCTATTTAGAGCCCGCGCGTCCAAAAGGTCGCGCGGGCTCTAATCTGTTGAAATCCAACATGCCCTCAGATTGGGGATTCTCGTAAGTCGATCCGTGGGTTACGCTGTTGCCATGATTCGAATCCGGCTTTGGCCGGACAGGAAATCTGCAACGAGTCACAAGGGCGGCGGATGTGACGATGGCGACGGCAAGCAGCGTACAGCGCGAACCTTCCATGGAGGAGATACTGGCTTCCATCAGGAGGATCATCGAGGACAACGACACCGGCCGCAGGCAGCCGGACGAAACGGACGACCTGCTGCAGGATCTGACGTCGGTAGCTGTGCCGGCACCGGCGGCGGGCGGGGCGCCGCCGGAGTCAGGCGGGGCGCTGCCGGAGGTAGGCGGGGCGCCACCTGAGGTGAGCGCGTTTCGCGCCGAGCTGCGTCCGGGATTCGACGCCAGGAGGCCGGCCACGCTGACCGAGGTGCAGGCGCAACCGTCGGCCGTCGAGCCTGTCATCGCGCGCGTTGAGCCGCCGGTGCGTTCCGATCCGGCGCCGGTCAAATCGCCCGTGACGCTTGCTGGTGACAGGGTCGCGGCCGAAGCGGCCCCGGCCAACAAGCCGGAGCCGGATGCGCCTGCGACGGCAAGGGTTGCGGCGACGACCGACAGTATCGTTGCCGGGTGGCGGCGTGATATTGCCGCAATTAGCGAAGCGAAGACCGTGGCCAAGCCGGACAGGGCCCCAGACAGGGCTGAGCTGCGACAGACGCCGGATGCCGAACCGAAGGCCGAGGTTTTCGAGGACGCGGCCGAACCTGCCTTCGAGCCGGCCCCGCCGCGAAGCGGGTTGGCGCGCCCGGCGACGAGCGAGGCACCGTCCGCTCGTCCGGCGATCCTTTCCGAGCATACGGGCCGGCAAGTTGCCGCCGCCTTCGGCGAGCTTTCCGATGCGTTCGCCAGCCGCAGCAAGAAAACCTTCGACGAGATGGCCGAGGAGATGCTGAGGCCCATGCTGCAGGACTGGCTTGACAACAATCTGCCGACGCTGGTCGAGCGGCTGGTGCGCGAAGAAATCGAACGCGTAGCGCGCGGCGCGCAATAATAATTCCGACGGTCGACGGATGAGCCCCGCCGCTGGGGGCGACGTCTTCGTTGATGCGCGATGCAATGCCTACGGCCTCGGCAGTGGCATTGCCTGCGATCTTGTCCGATCTATCTGTATGGCAGGCGAGCCCGCTCGCCTGCCGCCTCGCGGTTGACTTGGCCAAAACCTTCCGATTTACACCGGACCAGCAAAAACCCGACAGCCCGGACGGCTTCCCATGCTCGAAAAAACCTACGACGCGAAAATCGTCGAGCCGAAGATCGCCAAAGTCTGGGAGGAGGCCGACGCGTTTCGTGCCGGCGCAGGCGCCGAGGAGGACGCGGAAGCCTTCACCATCGTCATCCCGCCGCCGAACGTCACCGGTTCGCTGCATATGGGCCATGCGCTCAACAACACGCTGCAGGACATTCTGGTGCGCTTCGAGCGCATGCGCGGCAAGAACGTGCTGTGGCAGCCCGGCATGGACCACGCCGGCATCGCCACGCAGATGGTGGTCGAACGCCAGCTTATGGAGAAGCAGATCCACCGCCGCGACCTGACGCGCGATGAGTTCATCGAGAAGGTCTGGGAGTGGAAGGCCGAATCCGGCGGCGCGATCTTCAACCAGCTGAAGCGGCTGGGGGCCTCGGCCGACTGGAGCCGAGAGCGTTTCACCATGGACGAGGGTCTGTCCAGGGCGGTGCTCGAAGTGTTTGTCACCCTCTTCAAGGAAGGCCTGATCTACAGGGACAAGCGCCTTGTGAACTGGGACCCGAAGCTGTTGACTGCGATTTCCGACCTTGAGGTCGAACAGCAGGAGGTCAACGGCAATCTCTGGCATTTCCGTTATCCCGTCGAGGGCGAGGTTTTTGATCCGGAAAATCCAAAAACCTTCATCACCGTGGCGACGACGCGGCCCGAGACGATGCTGGGCGATACGGCTGTGGCGGTGCATCCCGACGACGAGCGTTTTCGGCATCTGGTCGGCAAGAACCTCGTCCTGCCGATCGTCGGCCGCAAGATCCCGGTGGTGGCGGACCAATATTCCGATCCGGAGAAAGGCAGCGGCGCGGTCAAGATCACGCCAGCGCACGACTTCAACGACTTCGAGGTCGGCAGGCGCCACAAGCTGCCGGCCATCAATATCCTCACCGTCGAGGCGGCGGTCGCCCTCACGGACAATGACGACTTTCTCGCCGGGCTGGAGGTAACGCCCGAGCGTCAGGCCGTCTGGGATGAGCTCAACGGCCTCGATCGTTTCGTCGCGCGCAAGAAGATCGTCGAGCTGATGGAGGCGGGCGGCTTCCTCGAAAAGGTCGAGCCGCATCGCCATGCCGTGCCGCATGGCGATCGCGGCGGCGTGCCGATCGAACCGTTCCTGACCGAACAATGGTATGCGAACGCGGCGGAGCTCGCCAAGCCGGCGATTGCCTCTGTGCGCGAGGGCCGCACCAAGTTCGTGCCGAAAAACTGGGAGAAGACTTATTTCGACTGGATGGAGAACATCCAGCCCTGGTGTATTTCGCGCCAGCTCTGGTGGGGACACCAGATCCCGGCCTGGTACGGGCCGGACGGCCGCATCTTCGTCGAGAAGACCGAGGAGGAGGCGCTCGCCGCCGCAATCGAATATTATCTGGCGCTGGAAGGGCCGTGGAAGGCCTGGGTCGAGGACAAACTCGAGAATTTCAAGCCGGGCGAGATCCTGATCCGCGACGAAGATGTGCTCGATACATGGTTTTCCTCGGCGCTGTGGCCGTTCTCGACGCTTGGCTGGCCGGACCAGACGCCGGAGCTGAAGACCTACTACCAGACCGACGTGCTGGTAACCGGCTTCGACATCATCTTCTTCTGGGTCGCTCGCATGATGATGATGGGCCTGCATTTCATGGGGGAGGAGCCATTCCACACCGTCTATGTCCATGCGCTGGTGCGCGACAAGAACGGGCAGAAGATGTCGAAGTCGAAAGGCAACGTCATCGACCCGCTCGATCTCATCGACGAATATGGCGCCGACGCACTGCGCTTCACGCTGACGGTGATGGCCGCGCAAGGGCGTGACGTGAAGCTCGATCCGGCTCGTATCGCCGGCTACCGCAACTTCGGCACCAAGCTGTGGAACGCGACGCGTTTTGCCGAGATGAACGACGTCGCGAGAAACGACGATTTCTGGCTGAACGACGCCAAGCTGGCGGTCAACCGCTGGATTCTGACCGAACTGACACGCGCGGCACGCGAAATCACCGATGGCATCACTTCATACCGGTTCAACGAGGCTGCGGGCGCGGCCTACCGCTTCGTCTGGAACCTGTTCTGCGACTGGTACCTGGAACTGTTGAAGCCGGTCTTCATAGGTGCGGACGAGGCTGCCAAGGCCGAGAGCCGGGCTTGCGTCGCCTTCGTGCTCGACGAGATCTACAAGCTGCTGCATCCGATGATGCCGTTCATGACCGAAGAGCTGTGGGCTGAGACATCAGGTGAGGGCAAGGAACGGCCGTCGCTGCTTTGCCATGCCGCGTGGCCGTCGCCCGACTTCGAGGATGAGGCAGCGGCCGCCGACATCAACTGGCTGATCGACCTGGTCTCAGGCATCCGTTCCGTGCGTTCGGAAATGAACGTGCCGCCGGCGGCGATCGCGCCGCTGATGGTGATCGGCGCCAATACCGCAACCCGCGAAAGGCTTGAGCGTCAGGCATCGGCCATCAAGCGACTGGCGCGGGTCGGCGACATCTCGCTTGTCGATACGGCGCCCAAGGGCTCCGCCCAGATCGTGCTCAACGAGGCCACCATCTGCCTGCCGCTCGGCAGCCTGATCGACCTTGCCGCAGAGGCGGCGCGGCTGCAAAAAGAGCTGGTCAAGGTGACCGAAGAGATCGCCCGCCTGCACAAGAAGCTGTCCAACGACAAATTCGTCGCCAACGCGCCGGAAGATGTCGTCGAAGCCGAGCGCGAAAAACTCGCCGAGTATCGCGAGGCGCAAGAGAAGCTTTCGGTGGCGCTGACACGCGTGCGCGAAGCCGGTTGACCCATCTGTGGTATGGAGCGGATTTGCCAAACCGGCCTCCGCTTTTTGCGCGCCTGATGCTCAGGATTCGCGAGTCCTGCGAACGCGCTTTTCGGGCGGCTTCCTGTACTAAAAATAGGCGTTCCGCAGCGTAAATCTTGACGTAAACGTAATGTTTTAGCCCCATTGTTGCCATAATGTAACAATGGGGGCCTTTCTTCGCAAAACGGCTCGTTTTGGCGTCTTTCCAGGCAAGTTTTCTGAATTTTTGTCGATTTGCAGCCAAACGAGCCTTTTTCCGGCTTTGCTGTGGAAGCTGTCACTTTGTCCGAAATGCGGTCGGCGGAGGCGTACATGTATGCATCGAGAATTCGTTGTTGCGCCGTTAACCTGAATTGGGTCTAGCTTAGTCCATTCGTACTAGGGGAGGAGATTCATGAACAATTTGCGTCTGAAAGCGCTGCTGGGGGCGGGGTGCTTTTCGCTGTTGAGCTCGGGCATTGCCAACGCTGGCGGCTTCGACCGTGCCGGTGTCAACATCGACCAGTTGTTCGATGCCGCGCCATATTCGTTCGACGCCGGCGTCACCTATGTTTCGCCACAGCGCACACTGAAGAATGTGCAGCGCCTGGATGGCTCGGGAATGTCGTCCTCGTCAGTGGATGTCGGCGGCGACTATGCGGTGCCGCGCATCGGTATAAAGGCCAATATTTTCGAACCAGTGGATTGCCTCGCGACTTATACGGAACCGTATGGCGCGGAAGCAGACTTCGGAATGAACAACGCCTATTCGCCAACCGCGGTCGAATACTACGTCAAAACAAATGATTTCGGCCTAACCTGCTCCTACAAGGTAAATGTCGGCAAGGGCACCTTCCGGTTCATCGGCGGCGTTTCCTACCAGGAGGTCGATGCGTTTCTGTCGCGCCAGACACTGCTGGCCTTCGGTAATACCGGCCTCGGCAAATTCCAGCTTTCCGATGAGGCATGGGGTTGGCGCGTGGGTGCCGCCTATGAAATTCCCGAAATAGCCTTGCGCGCAAGCCTGGTCTACTCTTCGAGCTACAAATATGACGGACTGTCGGGAACCGTCGACTCGACCGGATTTGCAGGTGGGCCGCTAGGAAATGTTACCGGCGTGTTCCCTGTCTCCGCCTCGGCCGAGATACCGCAGGCCGTGGAATTCAAGCTGCAGAGCGGTATAGCTCCTGGCTGGTTGGCCTTTGGCTCGGTTCGCTGGCAGGAATGGAGCAAGCTTGGCATTATTCCAATTAACGGCGTGATTAACCCGGTTTTCGGTACACCCTCGAACGTTTCTTTCGACCTGCTCTATCGCGACGGCTGGACGGTTTCGGGCGGCATAGCTCACAAGTTCACCGACCAATTGTCGGCCGCGGTTTCGCTGACCTGGGATCGTGGAACCTCGACGACCTCCGGCTATCAGTCGGACACCTGGTCCGTGGCCAGCGGCATCTCCTATTCGCCGAACGACAAGATCGAGGTCAGACTTGGTGGCTCGATCGGTGTCCTGACCAGCGGATCGTCGACCTTCACCGGTGTTGGCGACGCGGCAAATGCCATCAGCTACACATATGACGACGATCTGCTCCTTGCTGGCTCAGCTTCGGTTAAGGTCAAGTTCTAAACATCTGTTTTCAATAGTAAAAAGGCCAGGCATCGCCCGGCCTTTTTGCTTGAGGGGCTTGCCGGCGACCAAGCGGCGTTGCAACGACGCGGCTTCCCTCTGCCTCACGCGATCGTGATGTTTTGGCAACAGTTTCTGAACAACCCTCGCGCCACAACCGCGTCCGCCGACATTGCCTACTTCCCGCCATAAACCCGGCGCACCTCGAATTCGTCCCAGGGCATGCCAAAAGGCTCGGCGGTGGGGCAGGTCGCACCGCTCGCGGCAAGGGAAGAGTATGAACGCCAGAGTCATCTCCAAGGCCAAGCTGCCCAGCCGCTATGTGACCGTCGGTCCGGCGCGTGCGCCGCACCGCTCCTATCTTTATGCGATGGGCTTGTCGGCGGCCGAGATCGCGCAGCCACTGGTCGGCGTCGCGAGCTGCTGGAACGAGGCGGCACCCTGCAACATCTCGCTGATGCGCCAGGCGCAGGTGGTCAAGAAGGGTGTCGCCGCGGCTAACGGCACGCCGCGCGAATTCTGCACCATCACCGTCACGGACGGCATCGCCATGGGCCACCAGGGCATGAAATCGTCACTGGTGTCGCGCGAGGTCATCGCCGATTCGGTCGAACTCACCATGCGCGGCCATTGCTACGATGCGCTGGTCGGCCTTGCCGGTTGCGACAAGTCGCTGCCCGGCATGATGATGGCCATGGTGCGGCTTAACGTGCCGTCGATCTTCATCTATGGCGGCTCGATCCTGCCCGGTTCCTACAAGGGCCGGCAGATCACCGTGCAGGATGTGTTCGAGGCCGTCGGCCAGCACTCGGTCGGCACGATCGGCGATGCCGAACTCCTCGAAATCGAGCAAGCCGCTTGTCCGTCGGCCGGTTCCTGCGGCGCCCAGTTCACCGCCAACACCATGGCCACCGTCGCCGAGGCCATCGGGCTGGCGCTGCCCTATTCCTGCGGGGCGCCGGCGCCCTATGAGATGCGCGACCGCTTCAATTTCGCCTCCGGCGAAAAGATCATGGAACTGATCGCAAGGAATATCCGCCCGCGCGACATCGTCACTCTGAAGGCGCTGGAGAATGCGGCGACCGTGGTCTCGGCCACCGGCGGCTCGACCAACGCAGCGCTGCATTTGCCGGCGATCGCGCATGAGGCCGGGATAAAGTTCGACCTCTTCGACGTCGCCAGGATCTTCGAGAAGACGCCTTATATCGCCGACCTGAAGCCGGGCGGCAAATATGTCGCCAAGGACATGTTCGAGGCCGGCGGCATTCCGCTCTTGATTAAGACGTTGCTCGACCACGGCTATCTGCATGGCGACTGCCTGACCGTGACCGGCCGCACTTTAGCCGAAAATATGGAGCACGTTGCCTGGAATGATAGCCAGGATGTGGTCCGTCCCGCCAACCGACCAATCACCCGAACGGGTGGCGTCGTGGGCTTGAAGGGAAACCTTGCCCCCGAAGGCGCGATCGTGAAGGTCGCGGGCATGTCGGAGCTTAAATTCTCTGGTCCGGCACGCTGCTTCGATTCGGAAGAGGAATGTTTCCAGGCGGTTACGGATCGCAGCTACAGCGAAGGCGAGGTCCTCGTGATCCGCTACGAGGGACCGCGCGGCGGTCCGGGCATGCGCGAAATGCTATCGACGACGGCGGCTCTCTATGGCCAGGGCATGGGCGGCAAGGTGGCTCTCATCACCGACGGGCGTTTTTCGGGCGCGACACGCGGTTTCTGCATCGGCCATGTCGGGCCGGAAGCCGCCATGGGTGGTCCGATCGGGCTGCTCAGGGATGGCGACTTGATCTCGATCGACGCGGTGAACGGCACCATCGAGGTGGCGCTGTCCGACACCGAACTGGCGACCAGGGCAAAGGCATGGAAGGCGCGCGCGACCGACTATCAGTCGGGCGCGATCTGGAAATATGCACAAACGGTAGGGCCTGCCCGCGACGGGGCGGTCACCCATCCCGGTGGTGCGAGAGAAACACGTTGTTATGCGGATATCTGAGTTGCTGAGGTTGTCTGTCTTTTCGGCACTGGTCGCGATCGCCACTTTCGGCGCGACCTTGGGCGCCGCGGGCCAGGCCATGGCCTTCGACGACAAGGTGTTCGACGACAAGACCGGCGTGAAGCCGCAGTCGAGCCCGTGGGCAGTGTTCCAGTTCGGCTTCTCCGCCTACAAGAACGGCCGCAAGGAGCAGGCTGCGGAGGCTTATAAATACGCGGCCGAAAATGGCCAGATCGGCGCCACCTGGAAGCTTGCGCGCATGTATGCCGAGGGCGACGGCGTCGAGCGCGACGATTACGCAGCCTTCAAGTTCTTCAGCGAGATCGTCGATCAGGACGTCGAGCCAGGTTCGCCGGAAGAGAGCTATGTCTCGGATGCGCTCGTGGCGCTCGGCGACTATCTGAGGAAGGGCATCCCCGGCAGCCCGATCAAAGAGAACGAGGTAGCGGCCCAGGAGTACTACATGCGTGCCGCCGCCAACTACCGCAACCCGAATGCCCAGTTCGAAATGGGCCAGATCTTCCTGAATGGCAAGGGCGGCGTCAAGGCGAGCATCAAGCAGGCCGGACGCTGGTTCCAACTCGCTGCGGAAAAGGGCCATGCCGGCGCGCAGGCGACGCTCGGCCACCTGCTCTTCCAGAGCGGCAAGATCGTTCGGGGGCTGGCGATGATGACCGCGGCGCTTGAACGGGCCGCGCCTTCCGACCAGCCATGGATACGCGGCATGCAGGAAGAGGCGTTTGCCGCCGCGGGCGAGGCCGACCGCCGCACCGCGATTTCGCTGGCCGACGACATCCTCACCAAGGGCGGCGGCGACCGGTAGTCGCGAAACCAGCACGAAGCCAACAGCTGGGAAAGGCTGGGTCAATAGTCAGGAAGAGTGGGATTTCGAAAATATCGAGATCAATTCTCGGTCGGTTGCGTCGGAACGGGACCGGACTCCGGCGTTGAAATCGGCGTGGCCGGTGGCGCCATCGTGGTTTTAGGACAATCGTCCCGGATCCTTGTCCATGACGTGTTGTTGAGCACCATGTCGCAGCGGGCGAGATGGCTCCGACCGGAAAGCGTCAGGCAGGCGACCTGGCCGATCTGGAATGATGTTCCGTTGGCCAGGCATGCAGGATCGGCAATCGCCGGCGTCGCCGCGAGGGCGAGCGCGGCGGCACATGGGCAAATCGCAAACCTGATCGTCATCCTGAACCCCAGCCGAACCCGGATTGCAGCGGAAACCCCGATTGTGGCGATATGACGGTCCATCAACCGGGAATCCGGCGGTTCGGGCCCCGAAACGATCAGATTGGCGCAAAACCCAGTTCGATGGCCACCGGCACGTGATCCGAGGGTTTTTCCCAGGCGCGCACGTGCTTTTCGATCGAGGCCGAGGAAAAGCGGTTGGCGGCCTCGGGCGAGAGCAGCAAGTGATCGATGCGGATGCCGTTGTTCTTCTGCCAGGCGCCGGCCTGATAGTCCCAGAAAGTAAATATGTCAGGCGAGTCGGTGACCGCGCGCACGGCTTCGGTGAAGCCGAGGTTCTTCAGCCGGCGGAACGCCTGCCTGGTCTGCGGCTGGAACAGCGCATCGCTGAGCCAGTTCTCCGGGAACTTCGCATCGATCGGTTCGGGGATGACATTGTAGTCCCCGGCCAGCACCAGCGCCTCTTCGAGCACGAGCCTTTCCTCGGCCCAGCGCTCCAGCCGCGCCATCCAGGACAGCTTGTAGGAGAACTTCTTCTCGTCATCGATCGGGTTGCCGTTCGGCAAATAGAGCGAGGCAACGCGCAACGCGCCCTTGTCGGTCGAGAACACGCCCTCGATGAAACGCGCCTGCTCGTCGGCATCGTCGCCCGGCAGGCCCCTGATAACCTCGTCGAAGCGCAGCTTCGACAGGATGGCGACGCCGTTAAATCCCTTTTGGCCATAGATTTCGACGTTGTAGCCAAGCGCCTCGATCTCGGCCCGCGGAAACTGCTCGTCGACCGTCTTGATTTCCTGCAGGCAGGCGACATCGGGCGCGCTTTCCGTCAGCCAGTGGGTCAAATTGCCGATACGGGCCCGAACGCCATTAATGTTCCAGGTGACGATTTTCATGACGGCCTCATTGCTGTTCAGGCGGATGGCGTTCGACGAGGCCGATCGTATTGCCTGCCGGATCCTTTAGGAAGGCCATCCATTCGCTTTCCCCCGCCGGCCCGAACAGGCCCTCGGTATCGCGGTGGACGAGCATCGGCGGCGCGGTGAAGGGGACACCGGCGGCTTTTGCCGAGGCGTGGAAATCGTCAAGGCCCGAAATGTCGAGATAGACGGTGCCGGCCGGCAGGCCATCGGTGAACAGCAGCCGCACGTCGCCGGCCATGATGAAGGCGATGCCGGGCGGATCGAAGCGCACGTGCACGGTCATGCCAAGCACATCGTGCCAGAACGCCAGCGTTGCATCGAGATCGCGCCCGGCTGAAAGCGCGACCTGACGGACCGCGCTAATGATAGGCATTCTCTAAATACTGAAGCTGGTGCCGCAGCCGCACGAGGCGACCGCATTCGGGTTCCTGATCTGGAACGACTGGCCCATCAGATCGTCGACGAAATCGATCACCGAGCCGCCCATATAGACCAGCGAGAGGTCGTCGATCAGCACGGTGGCGCCGTCCTTCTCAATGGCGACGTCGTCATCGTTGCGCGCGTCGACCAGGTCGAACTTGTAGGAAAAGCCGGAGCAGCCGCCGCCCTCGACCGAAACGCGCAACGCCGTCTTGCCGGCTTCGCCAGACACAATCTTGGCGATCCGCCTGGCGGCGGCGTCGGTCATCTCGACTTTCATGGCGGACTTGGCATCAGCGCCCATGGGCGTCACCTTGCTTTCGGTTTCACATGATAGGTATGAAGCGCGAGGGGGCAAGTCAACTGGCGGCATAGGCTATGGAAATTGGTTGGGGCTATGGAAATTGGTTGGGGCGATGACAAATGAGTTGGGCGACATCGGATTCGGCTATCGGCCGCGCGCCGCCTATGCCTGCGATCCGGCAAAGTCGCGCGGGCGGCTGTTCGACGAGGTGGAGAGCCCGACCCGCACGCCGTTCCAGCGCGACCGCGACCGCATCATTCATTCGACGGCCTTCCGCCGGCTGAAGCACAAGACGCAGGTGTTCGTGGCGCATGAGGGCGACCATTACCGCACCCGGCTGACGCATTCGATCGAGGTGGCGCAGATCGCGCGCGCCCTGGCGCGGGCGCTGCGCGGCGACGAGGACCTGGCAGAGGCGGTGGCGCTGGTGCACGATTTCGGTCACCCGCCCTTCGGCCATACCGGCGAGGACGCGCTGAACGAGAAGATGGCGGCCTGGGGCGGCTTCGACCACAATGCACAGTCGCTGCGCGTGGTGACGCGGCTGGAGAGCCGCTATGCCGAATTCGACGGGCTGAACCTCACCTGGGAGACGCTGGAGGGGCTGGTCAAGCACAACGGGCCGCTGACCGACGCCAGTGGAAACGGGCTGAAGGGGCCGGTGCCGCAAGCGATCCGCGACTATTCGGAGCTGCACGACCTCGAACTCGATCGCTTCGCCGGCATCGAGGCGCAGTGCGCGGCGATCGCCGACGACATCGCTTACAACAGCCATGACATCGACGACGGCCTGAGGTCGGGCCTTCTGAAGCTGGACATGCTGGAAAAGGTCTCGCTGCCCGGCTCGATCCTCGACGGCGTGCGTCAGCGCTATCCGGCGCTGGACGATGTGAGGACAGGGCACGAACTGATGCGCCGGCAGATCACGATGATGGTCGAGGACGTCATCGTCTCCACCACCGCCAATCTGGCCCGCATCAAGCCGGACAGCGCCGACGCGGTGAGGGCGGCAGGCGAGACGATGGTGACCTTTTCAGCCGAAATGGCCGCTTTCGAAAAGGAATTGAAGGCCTTTCTCTACAAGCATCTCTATCGTCACAGCGAAGTCATGCGCGTGCGCAACGAGGCCGAGCAGATCGTCAACGACCTGTTCGAGGTCTATTTCGCCGATCCGCGCGCCATGCCCGATGGCTGGCGCGAAGGGCTCGACCGGGCTGACGATCGCATCAAGGCGCGCAGCGTCGCCGATTTCCTGGCGGGCATGACGGATACCTACGCTTTGAAGGAACACCGCCGTTTGTTTGACCATACGCCTGAATTAAGCTAGGCGGGGCTCGATTTTGCCGGCCAATAGACCGGATTCCCGCAAAGCTGCCAGAGCCAGAGCCACACCAATGAACATCTTCGCCGATTTCAACGCGCGAATTATAAAGGCCGTCGAAGCGCTTGATTTGAAAGACAAAGACGGCGGTTCGCTGGACTTGTCGCGCATCGCCGTCGAGCCGCCGCGCGACGCCAGCCATGGCGACCTGGCGACCAATGCGGCAATGGTGCTGGCCAAGCCGACCGCCCAGCCGCCGCGCGCACTGGCTGAAAGGCTGGCGCAAGCGCTGCGCGCCGACACCGACATCGCTTCTGCAGACATTGCTGGTCCGGGCTTCGTCAATCTCAGGCTCAAGGACGCGTTCTGGCAAGTGCACCTGACTGCGCTGCTCGGCGAAGGCCGCAATTACGGCCGCTCGACCGTCGGCGGCGGCAAGAAGGCCAACGTCGAATATGTCTCGGCGAACCCGACCGGACCGATGCATGTCGGCCATTGCCGCGGCGCCGTGGTGGGGGATGCGCTCGCCAATCTGATGGCCTTCGCCGGTTATGACGTGACCAAGGAATATGTCATCAACGACGCCGGTTCGCAGATCGACGTGCTCGGCCGCTCCGCCATGCTGCGTTACCGCGAGGTGCTGGGCGACGACATCGGCGAGATTCCTGCCGGGCTCTATCCGGGCGACTATCTCGTGCCGGTCGGTCAGGCTCTGGCGAGCGAATTTGGCCGTTCCTTGCTGCAGATGCCGGACGATGAAGCGCTTGCCCTTGTCAAGGACAGGACGATCGACGCGATGATGGCGATGATCCGTGAGGATCTGGCGCTGCTCAATGTGCATCACGACGTCTTTTTCTCGGAGCGCACCCTGCACGCCGACAACGCCCGGAAAATCCGCTCGGCGATCAACGACCTGACCCTCAAGGGCCATATCTACAAGGGCAAGCTGCCGCCGCCCAAGGGCGAGAAGCCGGACGACTGGGAGGATCGCGAGCAGACGCTGTTCCGCTCGACAGCGGTCGGCGACGACATGGACCGGGCGCTGGTCAAGTCGGACGGCACCTTCACCTATTTCGCCGCGGACGTCGCCTATTTGAAAGACAAGGTCGATCGCGGTTTCGTCGAGCTGATCTATGTGCTTGGCGCCGATCATGGCGGCTATGTGAAGCGCCTGGAAGCGCTCGCCCGGGCGATTTCCGGCGACGAGGTGAAGCTTACCGTGCTGCTTTGCCAGTTGGTAAAACTTTTTCGCGAGGGCGAGCCGGTGCGCATGTCGAAGCGGTCGGGCGATTTCGTAACGCTGCGCGAAGTGGTGGAGGAGGTCGGTCGCGACCCGATCCGCTTCATGATGCTCTACCGCAAGAACGATGCGTCGCTCGATTTCGACTTCGCCAAGGTGACCGAGCAGTCGAAGGACAATCCGGTGTTCTACGTGCAGTATGCTTCGGCGCGCTGCCATTCGGTGTTCCGGCAAGCGAGCGAACAGTTGGGCGAGGCCAATTTCGACCGCAATCGGCTGGCCGCCGCCACCGCTTCGCTGACCGACGAAGGCGAGATAGGCCTGATTAGGAAGCTTGCCGAATATCCGCGGCTGATCGAATCCGCGGCACTTGCGCTCGAGCCGCACCGGCTGGCATTCTACCTCTACGATCTCGCCTCCAGCTTCCACGGACATTGGAACCGCGGCACCGAAAATCCCGACTTACGTTTTGTTAAGGTTAACGACCGACAATTGACCCATGCCAGACTAGGGCTGGTGCAGGCTGTTTCGGACGTTTTGACGTCCGGCCTGACGCTGATCGGAGCCGATGCGCCCACCGAAATGCGTTAGGTTTGACTAAAAAACCTGTCACCTTTTGCCCACATTGCGCTGGTAAGGGCCAACCCTGCGCGACGTCCACGGCGTCCGAATGAGTGCGAGTTCGGGAACAATAATGGCAGACAGAACCCAGCTGAAAGCAGCCGCCCAAAACGATATCGCCAACGATGATCCGTTCGCGGAACTGACCAGGATCATGGGGTTCGACCCCCGCCAGCCGGTCAAGCCGCGGGTCCAGTCGACGCCGGCTGCAGCAAGTCAGCCGGCGGACGACGGCGATTTCGGCATCGACCTCGAGAAGGAGCTGATGGGCGAATTCGGCGGCGACGACAATGACGGCGCAACCGAGCTTCGCCAGCCGGCTTTTGCAGCGGCCGTAAATGACCCAATGGACGACGGGCTTGGGGACGACGGGCTTGGGGATGTTGGGGACGACGAGCTTGTCGCGTCGCTCGAACAGGGTCTCCTGCTCGACGACGATGCGGCGGACGAAGCCGCCGATGCCGTTGCTGCCGACGATGTGCGCTCTGGCGTTGCCGGAGCATCCGCGCCGGCTGCTGAAGCTGCTTTCGACGACGATTTCGACGAAGCGCTCGTCAGTTCGCTCGAAGACGTGTCGCTATTCGAAGACGATTTGCCGGCGAACGACGAGCTTGGGAACGACGGGCTTGGGAACGACGGGCTTGGGAACGACGGGATTGGGAACGCCGAGCTTGCCGCGTCGCTCGAACAGGATTTTCGGCTGGACGACGACACGGCGGACGAAACTGTCCATGCCGTTGCCGCCGCCGACCTGGGTTCTGGTGTTGCCAACATATCCGCGCCGGCTGTTGAAGCGGCGTTCGACGACGATTTCGACCATGCGATCGCCAGTTCGCTCGAAGACGTGTCGCCGTTCGAAGACGATTTGCCGGTAAACGACGAACTCTCTGCGTCGTTCGAACAGGATCTCCGGCTGGACGACGGTGCGACGGACGAACAGAATACCGCCGCCGACGTCTCCGCGCCGGCCGCCGAACCCGCGTTCGACGATGAATTCGACAACGCCGTCGCAAGCTCGCTCGACGACGAACTGATGCTCGACGAACATGAGTCGATCGAGGCCGCTGTTGAAGCTCCTGCTGCGCCTGCTCGGGCCGTTTCGGATGAGTCCGACGAGGACTTTGCCGACCACGACACCATGGCCGACGTCGTCATGGATGACGTCGACATGGATTTCGACATTCGCACGGCTGAACCGGTCGAAATCGACGAGCCAGGAATTGACGAACCGGAGGCTATCGCCGCTAAGGACGATGAGCCTTCCATCGCAACCCCGGAACATGCGTTCGACGACGATTTTGAATTGAGCTTCGACGACGCGCTTGCCGAGGAAGCCGAGGAGCCGGCTACTCAGGCCCCCGGCGTTGCAGCCCAACCGACGGACCCAGCCCCCGTCGCTGAGGAGCGGAGCCTCGAAGACGAATTGAACGCGCTGTTGGGCACCATGCGCACACGGGCTGCCCCCGCGGCAGCGTCCGCAGCCAATGAACCCGCCATGGTTCAGCAACCTGTAGCCGCGGCTGGAAAAGCGACCGACAAACCAGTGGATCCCACCGACGAACTGGTCTGGAGCCTTGACGAGCAAGACCTTTCGGAGCAGCCCAATGATGACGCGGTCCAGGCCGCCGACGCCGATCTCGACACCGTTCTCCTCGACGGGCTCGAGGGCCATGATTTCGGCGCTGAAGATGCTGCCGGACCGGCTGATATCGATTTCGACGACGATGCATTGCACGCCGCCTTCGCCAAGGACATCGGTCTGGATCATGGCGACGGCGATGACGTTGCGGCCGCCGCTCCACAGCAGGATCCGAATGGTTCAATCAGCTGGATGACGGCACCCTCCGACGCGCCTGCGCCGGCCCGTTCGTGGAGCCGCGTAACGCCGGTCGCACAGCCGCAGCCTGCCTTTGCGGCCCAGCCGACGGCTTCGGCGACCACAGAAACAACGGCACCGCCAACGGCTGCGGCACCCTCCTATCAGGATGAGCCGGCCTATCAGGATGAGCCGGCCGAAGGCGATGCCGCCAATGCGGCACCTGCGCCAGCGCAAAGCGAACAACCCTCTGCATATGACGAGATGCCCGATGTCGAGACGGTCGATGTGCCCGAGCGCGTCGTAGCCCTGGCGGACGACCTCGATATTCCGGAACTCGACTTCAATGAAGACGAACCGCCGGCGCCTGCCTATGACGATCTCGATACCGAGTTCGCCAACCTTCTCTCGGAAATGAATGCCGTGGACGTCGCTGCCGCCCCGGCGCGCAGCGCGGCGTATGACGACGAATCCTACAATTCCGGATTCAAGCCGGGGGCCGGATTCGAGCCGGGGGCCGGACCCCAGCCGGGGGCAGGGTTCCAGTCAGCGGCCGGGTTCCAGTCAGGCTATGAGCCCAACCGCGTTGAAACGCGGACCTATGCGGCGAGACCAGCACAAGCGCCCGTCAGTGCGTCTTACGCCGATGCTGCCAGTGGCTTCGATCTGGGCGACTTGCCCAACGGCCGGCCGGTTTCGCAAGCGCAAGCCAACGACTTTGCCCTGGACGAGCTCGACTACGACCCCGAACTGGATGAGGCCATGTCGGTTCCAGGCCTGGCCGAGCAGGATGTCGCGAGGCCCCGGAGCCGCGGCCTGCTGGTCGCCGCAGTCGTCGGCGCCGTGGCGCTCGCCGGCGGTCTGGGCGCCTTCGCGCTGTCTTTCGGCGGCAACGGCGGCACCGATGCGCCGGTCATCGTCAAGGCGGACAACGCACCGATCAAGGTCAGGCCGGAAAACCCGGGCGGCACCGTCGTGCCGAACCAGGACAACAAGGTTTACGACGCCGTGGCCAAGGGGGGCGCGAGGCCTGCCGAACCGGTCCAGGAAAAACTGGTCACCAACACCGAAGAGCCAGTGGACGTGGCGGCCAAGGAACCGCCGCAGAGCCGTGTGGTCGATCTTTCGCCCGACGACATCGACACGGCTGAAGCCGCCGATGCGGCCGGCACGCAAGCGGCCGGAAATGCCGACGCCGCTGCGCCGGCAGCCAAGTCCGAGGATCGTATCGCCCAGGTTCTGCAAGAGGCCGAGCAGGGCATCGAGCCGGATGTCGTCGCCGTTGCACCACGCAAGGTGAGAACCATGGTGGTCAAATCAGATGGTTCACTGGTTGCGCGCGAGGATCCGGCGCCTGCGGCATCGCAGGTGGCTGCCGTCGAGCCTGTCGATCCGGCACCGCAGCTTGTGGCCCCGGCGGGTCAGGCCGGCGACGCGGCGCAGACCGGTACCGTACCGTCTGTTGCCAACCAGGCAAGTGGCGACCTGTTGGGCGGCGACCCAGTGGCCGGCGACCGGGCCGAAACCGCCGCGCCGGAACCCGCCAGGCCGGAAGCAGTCAATCTGGCCGCCGCGCCCACGGCTGAGGCTGAAGCCCAAACCACCCAGCCTGCCAACACGCCGGCCACGGTTCCGGTGGCGCCGCAGCGTCCGTCCGACCAGCCGGTCGACGTCGTCGGTGAGGTCAAGCCCGACCAGGTTGCGTCCATCAGTCCGCCGGCGGCCTCGACCGGCGGTGGCTCGTGGTCGATGCAGATCGCCTCGCAGCCGACCGTCGAAAGTGCCCAGTCGACTTATCAGGATCTGCAGCGTCGCTATGGCAGCGTGCTCTCCGGCCACACGGCCAACATCGTCAAGGCCGAGATCGCCGGCAAGGGAACGTTCTATCGCGTCCGCGTCCCGGCGAAGTCACGCAACGATGCGATCAACCTGTGCACCAACTACAAGGCTGCCGGCGGCAACTGTTTCGTGTCGCGCTAACCATTTTCAAATCTCCGGCCCTCGGGCCGAAAGAACCGGCGCGGTCACAGACCGCGCCGGTTTTCCATGTGGAAGGGAGTTCTTGTGTGGAAGGGATTCCGGCTCGAGCGATGTAGCTCGATGCGATTCCCTTTGTCTGCGTGAAGCTCTAAACTCCCGCCCATGACCGAATCAAAATCCATGATCCTTGGCTGCGCCGGGAAATCGCTCACACGCGACGAAATCAATTTCTACCGCAACGAATGCCCGTGGGGATTCATCCTGTTTGCCCGCAACATCGGCGAGGCCGAGCAGATCCGCGATCTGGTCGCCGCGATGCGCGATTGCGTCGAGCGCCCGGACGCCCCGGTGTTCATCGACCAGGAAGGCGGCCGTGTGCAGCGTCTGCGGCCGCCGCTGGCACCGAATTATCCGGCTGGTGGCGCGCTCGGCGCCTTGTGGCGCAACGACCACGATGCCGGCAACCGCGCAGCCTGGCTGATGGCGCGGCTGCATGCTTTCGACCTGCTGCGCTACGGCATCACGGCTGATTGCCTGCCGGTGCTCGACGTGCCGATCGAGGGCGCCAGCGACGTCATCGGCGCGCGCGCCTATGGCAAGGAGCCCCGCGCCGTCATTGAACTGGGCCGCGCCGCGGCGGAGGGCCTGATGTCTGGCGGCGTGCTGCCGGTGATGAAGCATATTCCCGGGCATGGACGGGCCTTTGCCGACACGCATTTCGAACTGCCGACCGTCGATGCCTCGATGAGCGACTTGCAGCGGCATGATTTCGCCCCGTTCAGGGAGCTCAATCATTTGCCGATGGCGATGACGGCGCATGTCGTCTACAGCGCGATCGACCCGAAGAACCCGGCCACCACCTCCGGCAAGGTCATCGACGAGATCATCCGCGGCGAAATCGGCTTCGACGGGCTGCTGATGAGCGACGACACCTCGATGAAGGCACTTTCTGGGGATTTCCCGACAAAGGCGGCGGCGATCCTTGCGGCGGGCTGCGATCTGGTCCTTCACTGCAACGGCGTTTTCGAGGAGATGGTCGGCATTGCGTCGCGCACAACCGGGCTTGAAGGCATGTCGCTGCAACGCGCGCAACGGGCGCTGACCTATATCAAGAACCGCGATCGGGCTGATGAAGCCGAGATACGCGCCGAATTCGCCACCTATTTCGACGCGGTGGCCTAGACCATGATGCCGAAAGGTGAGAGCCGGTTTTTCGGAACAGATCACGGTCAAACAAGAAGATAGAAGCAAAGGAAGCGACAGGCAGTGGCGGAAACGTTGGACAGCAAGGCCGGCAAGGCCGCACCGATGGACCGTCTTTGGGCCGAGAACGACGATTCGCGGCTGACCGGCGATCCCGCGCTGGTCGTCGACGTCGACGGTTTCGAGGGCCCGCTCGATCTTCTGCTGCACCTTGCCCGCAACCAGAAGGTCGATCTGTCGCGCATCTCGATCCTGGCGCTGGCCGAGCAATATCTGGCCTTCGTCGAGAAGGTGAGGGCGCTCAGGCTGGAGCTTGCCGCCGACTATCTGGTAATGGCGGCGTGGCTGGCGTTTCTCAAGTCGAAGCTTTTGATCCCCAAGCAACCCGGCGACGACGGCGAAAGCGGCGAGGAACTGGCGGCGGTGCTGCAATTCCGGTTGAAGCGGCTGGAAGCGATGCGCGACGCGGCGGCACGCCTGGTCAATCGCAACCGGCTCGGGCGCGACGTGTTCGCCCGCGGCATGCCGGAAATGGTCATCGTCGAGAAACGCAACGCCTATTCGGCCTCGCTCTACGATCTGCTGACCGCCTATGCGGCGCAACGCCAGAAGCAGGCGATCACCAATGTGACGATCGCCAGGCGCGGTGTGTGGTCGCTCAAGGATGCGCGCGACATCCTGAACAGGCTGATCGGCACACTTGCCGACTGGACGGCGCTGGACAGTTTCCTGGTCGAATATCTGACCGACCCGGACGAGCGGCGCACCGCGATTGCCAGTTCGTTTGCGGCGACGCTGGAACTGGTGCGCGAAGGCAAAATGGAAATGCGGCAGGACGAGGTGTTCGCGCCGCTCTATCTGCGCGGTCGTGCGCAAGGCATCAGGGCAGTTGAGGTGGCATCATGAGCGAGCGCGCCAACGCTTCGGTCATTCCGTTCAAGGTCGATGACGAGACCGAAGACGGCGTGCTTGCCGAGGTGCCGGCAGAAAGCCAGGCCCAGAACCTGTCCCAGAATCCTGGCGAGCGGCTGCATATGGCGGAAGCCGTGCGCATGGCCGAGGCGATCGTTTTCGCCAGCGCCGAGCCGGTCAGCGAAAAGCAGCTTGCCGGGCGCCTGCCCGACGGCATCAATATTGCCGCGGCGATGGCTGAACTGCAGCAGATTTATGCGCGGCGTGGCGTCAATCTGGTGCGCGTTGGCGATGCCTGGGCGTTCCGCACCGCCGGCGATCTGGCTTTCCTGATGAGCCGCGACACGGTGCAGCAGAAGAAGCTTTCCCGTGCGGCGCTCGAAGTGCTGGCGATCATCGCCTACCACCAGCCGGTGACGCGCGCCGAGATCGAGGATATCAGAGGCGTCGAGACCTCGAAGGGCACGCTGGACACGCTGATGGAGACCGAATGGGTGAAGATGCGCGGCCGGCGCCGCACCCCCGGCCGTCCCGTCACCTACGGCACTACCGACATCTTCCTCGACCATTTCGCGTTGGAGGAGATCCGCGATCTCCCCGGCATGGAGGAATTGAAGGGTGCCGGACTGCTTTCGGGCCGCATGCCGTCGAATTTTTCCATTCCGCTGCCGCCGGCCGACCCGGATGCGCTGACCGACGACGAGGATCCGCTGACCGACATCGACCTTGAGGAACTCGGCCTGTTGACGCCGCGCGTCGAGGAAGATTGATCGCAAACGACTTGCCGAAAGCGATGGTATTTAACGGCTGCGCCGATTGGTAGCGGGCTGAGGCGCCGAAACTGCGTGACTTCGGCCACTCATTTATAAACTCTGTCGCGGTTGTGTTTGAATCCCGGCGCGAAAGCGCATAGATCATCGTCAGAGAAAACTTTCGAGAGAGATTGTTATGGGTTCATTTTCGATTTGGCATTGGCTGATCGTGCTGGTGATCGTTCTGCTGGTGTTCGGTCGCGGCAAGATTCCCGAGTTGATGGGTGACATGGCCAAGGGTATCAAGAGCTTCAAGAAGGGCATCGCCGACGACGAGGTTGCCGAGGACAAGCGCACCGTCGAGCACCGTGCCGACGAAACCGTTTCGGCAGCGAAGGAAAAGGCCAGCAAGAGCTGAGCCCAAAACTTTAGTCGGAACGTATCGCCATGTTCGACATCGGCTGGACCGAGATGCTGGTGATCGCGATCGTCATGATCGTGGTCGTCGGGCCCAAGGATTTGCCCAAGATGCTGCGCACTTTCGGCCGCACGACGGCGAAGATGCGCGGCATGGCAGCCGACTTCCAGAAACAGTTCAACGACGCGCTGAAGGAGGCCGAGCTTGACGACGTCAAGAAGTCGGTCGATTCACTCAGAAGCCTCAACCCGGCCGCCGAGATCAGGAAACAGCTCAACCCGTTCGAGCAGGCGGCGGCCGACGTCCGTTCAGGCGTCGACGCGGTGATGAAGCCGAAGCCGGCCGCAGACCCGGTCGCGCCGGCTGCTCCGACGCCGCAGGATACCGAGCTGAACAATGGCGCGACGGTGCTGCCGGGCGTCGATGCCCGGGAAGCGGCGCCGGCAGCGCCGACCTTTCCGGCGATGACCGACGGTTCGGTGACACCGCCTGTCGCGACGGCGACGCCGGCTGCATCGCAAAAGGCCACGGCGGCGAAGACGAAGGGCGCGCCAGCGAAAGCGATGCCGGCCTCCAAGGCCGCAGCGAAGCCAGCGGCAACAGCGGCAAAACCTGCTGTGACAAAGACCGCGGCTAAAAAGGCCGAGCCGAAGCCTGCACCGGCAGCGGTGAAGAAGCCGGCCGCAGCCGCCAAAAAGACGGCGGGAGCCGCCAAGTGAGCATTTCGGAAAAGGACGAGATCGATAAATCGGCGGCTCCGCTGATGGAGCATCTGATCGAGTTGCGCCGGCGGCTGATGTGGTCGATCGGCGGGTTCTTCGTCGCCTTCCTGTTCTGCTTCTTCTTCGCCAAGCAGTTGTTCAACCTGCTGGTCATCCCGTTCAAATGGGCGACGCAATGGGCAGGGCTCGACCCGCACAAGGTCGAGCTGATCTACACGGCGCCGCAGGAATTCTTCTTCACCCAGGTCAAGTTGGCGATGTTCGGCGGCATGGTGATCGCCTTTCCGCTGATCGCCACGCAGATCTACAAATTCATCGCGCCCGGTCTCTACAAGAATGAACGCAACGCTTTCCTGCCGTTCCTGATCGCTTCGCCGATCCTGTTCCTGATGGGCGCGTCGCTGGTCTATTTCTTCTTCACGCCGATGGTAATGTGGTTCTTCCTCGCCATGCAGCAGGCCGGCACTGACGACCAGGTGCAGATTTCCCTGCTTCCGAAAGTGTCGGAATATCTCAGCCTGATCATGACGCTGATCTTCTCCTTCGGCCTGGTGTTCCAGTTGCCGGTGGTGACCAGCCTGATGACGCGGGTGGGCATGCTGTCGTCCGAGGCGCTGGTCGAAAAGCGCAAATGGGCAATCGTCATCGCCTTCGTCGTCGCGGCTATTCTGACGCCGCCCGACCCGATAAGCCAGATCGGCCTGGCCGTTCCCACCATCCTTCTCTACGAGGTTTCGATCTGGTCGGCCCGGCTGATCGAGCGCAGCAAGGAACGGGAACGTCTGGCGCGCGAGAAGCGGGAGGCTGCGGAAGCGGCGGCCGAAAAGCCGGCGGACGCGTCGTCGACCTAGGCTAGTGTCCGTCCATAAAC
>NZ_FTPD01000073.1 GCF_900156895.1 Mesorhizobium prunaredense | reverse complement strand
CTGCAGGCACTCAGCCTCCGGCAACGGATCGACGCACGGCTATGGTGATTATCGACTCCGACAGAGCCGCGCCCAGCCGCCCACCGTTCCGACAACACCGCGCGGAGGCGCAACGAAGCGGTCTGTCCGCATTCACCCCAGAGCTCCTCGACGGCGGTCGCGCCATCGCCGACATCTGCCGAAATCCGAAATCCCCATAGCCATCGCCTGTGGCCCGCGGGTTCCTTCCTCAGGGACTTTCGTACGCCTGCCGGCGCCCGAAACTCTTCACGCAAGCAGTAGGTCTGCTTTGCGCGGCCAAAAGGGCGGAAGCGGACATTCGCCACGGCCGGGCGGTCGGCCGAGTTTGACCCAAGGACGAAGCCGCTCGC
>NZ_FTPD01000022.1:146995-149370 GCF_900156895.1 Mesorhizobium prunaredense | reverse complement strand
GGTGCCCAGAGGCGGATTCGAACCACCGACACGCGGATTTTCAGTCCGCTGTCGATGATTGAAATCGTTGAGCTTTTTAGCTCCATGTCGCGTTTATGTTGCGTTTGCGTCGGTAGCGAGACCCAGGGATATCGTCGCTGGTGGCGACCCACACGTTGGCCTCTTCATACGAGCCGTAACTAGAAACTTCTTGCTCGCGGGGCATAGGGTAATCTCTCCAATGTACGTCCCCACGCCCTCTTGGCTTTAAGCGGTCATATGTGGCGTATATTTGGCGGTGGTTTCAAATCCCGCCTCGACGGATAACAGCGAGCCTTACGCTAACATTACGCGAGCAGAGCCCGCTCTGCAGCCGCCAATTCTTCTTCATCATCGCCACGCGGGAAGAGGTGCCCGTAGAGTGCTATGCTCGCCACGGCGATCGCCCCAAACGTGAGTGACAACGGCGAACCAACCCAGAAAAGACTGCCGGCCACGAGACCGAAGCAGATGGCGCCACACCAAAAGAACCCTTTCGGATCGGAAAATGGTGGGAAACCGCTTAAGAATTTAAGAATTCTGCTTCTGCTCAGCGGCCTCACGGTGGCGGTTTTTTCTGTCGGAGCAATCACTATTCAGCGTGCGTTAAACCAACCGCTTGCACGGGCGGCATCGAAGCAAACTTTGCTGGGGCGGGGACCCTTTAGTGCGGCTCTTAAAGCAGCAAAACCTCGTTTGTACTCGCTGGTCTTATCGTACTTGTTGAAGTTCTTCATATCAGAATACTTATACACGGAAGGACACAGCAGAAAAGCTGCCATTTGGTACCCGGCGTCGAAGGCCTCCGATCCGGCTTGGGCATTGGTTGACCCGAGCGAGGTGACGGCAAGGGCCAACGCAGCAATCGAAATGCTAGCAGTGCGAATGTGCTTAATTGTCTTCATAGTAGCCTCCATACCCGCATCGACACTAGCAGACAGCGGCGAATTCCTACAAGCACGCAGGATGGGAAAGCGCTCTTGTCCGGCCCGCGCACTGTGCCTCACGGTGGCGGGCTTACTCCTCCACCTCTGGCGAATAGTCCTCAGGTCGCATGAGTTTAGGTGAGGAAAGCCATAGATCGTGGAACGCGATCATTGGCGGCGTCCATGGCTCCCACTTGTCCATCGCACGCAGGATGAACACCCCTGCCTCAAAGGCCACCAAGGCCCTGGTATCCTCGGCTCTATCATGCTTGAGCCAGTTTCGCGTCTCGTTGAGACGATTCACCCAAGCCTTGTTTTCCGCCACTAGGCGATTTGGGTTGTCTCGAATGCTTGCCCAAAGGCCACTTGCTTTGCCGGGCGCCATGTCTTCAGCCGCCCCCGCCAGGGTGATGGTGACTGCAAATTGGCCTGCGTGGAAAGCGGCAATCGCCGCCTCAATCTGTTGAACCGCAGCCTCGTATCTCATGACGGTGAAAACGCGGTAGAACGGGCGGCTCTCTCTCATGCCGGATCGCCATAGCTTATCGCCAGCGTCTCCAACTCGACGGCAAAGAGCCTGCAGTCGGCCGCGATCTGTCGACCCAAATCAATTTGCTCGCCCACTAATTTTTGCATCCGGGCAGTCGACTCAGGGCTGTTCTGTTCAACCAATGCTGTCCCGAAGAAGACGCGCGTTCCACGAAACGAATCATTGCGTTGTCCCAATAAGATGAAGAAGCGCCGTGGTGGGTGGTCCAAGAACTGGCCGCAACGCCTGCATTTCTTCACTGGCCATCGCATTTTCGATTGCGTCGATGAAGGTCTCGAATTCCTCGACAGGCCTCGATAGCTGGCGTCGTTCGTACAAGTCGAGCGTGTTCCTAAGACCTCCTTCAATCCAAAGAAAAGTGGGAGTGAGTAGGGTATGAGCTCGCAAGACAGTAAGCGTTTCCGATCGCATGCTCATGCGGATGAGGTGTTCATGTCGCGTTTGCTGCCCACCATCAGACACCTGCATTTGGCGGATAGTCACAGCAGCCGCGACGACCGCTAGAATGCCCGCGATCAGTGTCTGCCATTTCTCCAGCCATGTTTCTACGCCTGGGAAGTCAGCCAGCGCCAAGCCAACGAATAGGCCGAACAGAGCAGCCACAACGTTGCTGGCGGCCGCCAGCCATTTGTCAGCGGCATGAGAGACAGCGCGGTGTTTCAAGATGATCCCCCATGTCGCGTTCATGTCGCGTGGACCTGCCGATAGTCGCAGGAAACCCTTGGAAATCAACGGTAGCAGGTTGCAACATGGCGCGACATGAAAAGGCTGGAGACGCCAAGTTGGCGACACCATAACGCTTTGATTTCATTGGGGAAAGTGATGGTGCCCAGAGGCGGATTCGAACCACCGACACGCGGATTTTCAGTCCGCTGCTCTAC
>NZ_FTPD01000022.1:17166-146985 GCF_900156895.1 Mesorhizobium prunaredense | reverse complement strand
TTGGGGAAAGTGATGGTGCCCAGAGGCGGATTCGAACCACCGACACGCGGATTTTCAGTCCGCTGCTCTACCAACTGAGCTATCTGGGCCTGTTCCGGCACGCGGGCAGTTCTGCACGCCGGATTTCTTGAAAGCGCCGCAGGCGCCCCTTGAAAGCGGGTGGGTTATAGCACGGGAATCCGGCCTGTCCAGCGCTTAAGCGTTGATTTCAAGCGGCAAACGAGCAGTCGCTCGACAGCTCGATTCATGGGACGCGGTCGAAGTCACCAAGCCGTGCCGAACAGCTTCATTTGGGAGGGTCGTTGTCCGTTTCGTCCTCGTCATTGCGGCCCGGAATGACATAGGCGCCCTTGAGCCAGCGGTTGAGGTCGATGTCCTTGCAGCGCACGGAGCAGAACGGGTAGGTCTCGCGCGCCGACGGCTTGCCGCATTCGGGGCAGGGCCGCTTGGGGCGCAGCGGCGTGACCTTGTCGTCCGAACCCGAGTTCATGGCCGAACTGACTGCCAGTTGGCATGCACCTTGAAGCCCTCGCCGGCCAGCAGCGCCACCGTCTCATAGAGCGGCAGGCCGACGACGTTGGTGTAGGAGCCGACAAGCTTGACCACGAAGGCGCCGGCCAGCCCCTGGACGGCGTAGCCGCCGGCCTTGCCGCGCCATTCTCCCGAGGCCACATAGGCGTCGATCTCGGCGCGCGGCAGCCGCTTGAAACGCACCCTGGTCTCGACCAGCCGCTGGCGCAGCTTGCCGCTCGGCGTGATCAGGCAGATGCCGGAATAGACCCGGTGCGAACGGCCGGACAGCAGCCCGAGGCAATTGGTGACGTCGTCGAACGTTTCGGCCTTGGGCAGGATGCGCCGGCCAACGGCGACCACCGTGTCGGCGGCCAGCACGAAGCTCGGTGCATAATCCTCTTCGGTCTGCAGCGAGGCCAGCGCCTTTTCGGCCTTTTCCTTCGACAGGCGCTTGGCCAGCGAGCGCGGATGCTCGGCGCGCAGCGGCGTTTCGTCGACACCGGCCGGCAGCACGCGGTCCGGCTCGATGCCGGCCTGCTGCAGCAGCTCGATCCGACGCGGCGAACCCGAGGCAAGCACGAGCTTCGGCAAAGTGCTCATCGCGATCCCGGGAGCTCTGACGATCTTACTTGAAACGGTAGGTGATGCGGCCCTTGGTCAGGTCGTAGGGTGTCATCTCGACCAGGACCTTGTCGCCGGTCAGCACGCGGATGCGGTTCTTGCGCATGCGGCCGGCGGTGTGGGCGATGATTTCGTGTTCGTTTTCAAGCTTCACCCTGAACATCGCATTGGGCAATAATTCCGTGACGACACCCGGAAACTCGAGGACTTCTTCCTTCGGCATTCGATACCTTTGCTTGGATGGATTCCCAGCGCCTAGAGCATGATGCCGAAAAGTGTGAAGCGGTTTTCGGACGACATCATGCTCTACTTCTTGGATTTAGAGGCGGATTCAGATCTCAGGTCGAACAGACCTGAAATCATCCGACTCTAGCCGGAATTTGGGCGGAACCTATATGATAATCGTGCGCTTGTGAACATGCTTAAATCAGCCCGGTTTTTCTGCTTCCGGCGCCAGAAAACGGCGGCCGATCCGCGCCTTCAGCCGTTCGCGCACCTCGCGATAGGCGGCCATGATCTGCTCACGCGTGCCGCCGACGCCAGTCGGGTCCGGCATCGGCCAATATTCGACGTCGACGGCCAGCGAGCGGGTAAGCTCGAGCGCGGTGTGATGGGCTTCCGGCGACAGCGTGATGATCAGGTCGAAATAGTCGTCCTCGAGATCGTCCAGTGTCCTCGGGTGCCGGTCGCCGAGCGAAAGCCCGTCCTCGGCCAGCACGGCGTCGACGAACGGGTCGCGTTCGCCGCCGCGCACCCCGGCCGACGCGACGAAACTGGTGGCCGGAAGCACCTGGCGCGCCAGCAGTTCGGCCATCGGCGAGCGCACGGCGTTCATGCCGCAGACGAACAGGATCGAGCGGGGCAGGATCGAGCGGGGCAGGGGGACTGACAGTTCAGCCTCGCCAGTGCAGCACGCAGACCAGCGTGAACAGCCGGCGCGCCGTGTCGAAATCGATGTCGATCTTGCCGGCCAGCCGGTCCATTAGTGTCTGCGAGCCCTCATTGTGCAGACCGCGCCGGCCCATGTCGATCGCCTCGATCTGGCTTGGCGTCGAGGTGCGGATGGCGTCGTAATAGCTTTCGCAGATCATGTAATAGTCCTTGACGATGCGCCTGAGCGGCGTCAGCGACAGGATGTGGGTGACGACCGCCGCGCCGTCCTCGCGCGTCACCGCGAAGACCAGGCGGGATTCGGCCAGCGACAGTTTTAGCCGGTAGGGCCCGGCGCCGTCGTCATTGACCGGCTGGAAGCTGTTTTCCTCGATCAGGTCGAAGATCGCCACCGCCCGCTCATGCTCGACATCGGGCGTCGAACGGCCGATCGATTCGTCGAGCTCGACATCGATCAGCCTGGCACGGGTTCGATCGTAGTCCGCCATGTCAGCTACATATTCAGCCGGATGGCGACGGAGCGTCCATGCGCGTCGAGGCCTTCCGCTGTGGCCAGCGCGATGGCCGCCGGCGCCAGCGCCCGCAGCTGATCCGGCCCGAGCTTCAGGATCGAGGTGCGCTTGACGAAATCGAGCACCGAAAGCCCGGACGAGAAGCGCGCCGAGCGCGCCGTCGGCAGCACGTGGTTGGAGCCGCCGACATAGTCGCCGATGGCTTCCGGCGTGTGGCGGCCGAGAAAGACAGCGCCGGCATTGCGCATCCGCGCCAGGAAGGCTTCCGGCGCGTCGATGGCAAGCTCGACATGTTCGGCCGCGATGCGGTCGACCAGCGGCAGCGCCGCCTCGATTCGGGGGACGTGGATGACGGCGCCGAAATCGCGCCAGCTCGCCGCCGCCGTCCCGGCGCGCGACAGGTTTTGCAACTGGCGTTCGACCGCCTGTTCGACCGCCGCGCCGAAGTCAGGATCGTCGGTGATCAGGATCGACTGCGCCGACACGTCATGCTCGGCCTGGGCAAGCAGGTCGGCGGCGATCCAGTCCGGATCGTTGCTGGCGTCGGCCACGACAAGCACTTCCGATGGCCCGGCGATCATGTCGATGCCGACCGTGCCGAACACCTGGCGCTTGGCCGCGGCGACATAGGCATTGCCGGGGCCGACGATCTTGGCGACCGGCTTTATCGTCTCGGTGCCATAGGCCAGCGCTGCGATCGCCTGCGCGCCGCCGACGCGGTAGATCTCGGATATGCCGGTCAGATCCGCCGCCACCAGCACCAGCGGATTGATGACGCCGCCGGGCGCCGGCACCGCCATGACGATGCGCTCGACGCCGGCGACCTTGGCCGGCACGGCGCTCATCAGCACCGAGCTTGGGTAGCTCGCCGTACCGCCCGGGACATAGAGCCCGACCGCCTCGATCGCGGTCCAGCGCGAGCCGAGTTCGACGCCGGCAGCGTCGGTATAACGGTCGTCGTTCGGCCGCTGCCGCTCGTGATGCGAACGGATGCGGTCACGGGCGAATTTGAGCGCCTCGATCGTCTGCGGGTCGGCCGCATCATAGGCCTTGGCGATGTCGTCTTGCGACACGGCAATGCCGAGGCCTTTCAGGTCGGCCTGTTCGAATTTCTGCGTGTAGTCGATGAGCGCCGCGTCGCCCTCGGCGCGCACCCGCGCGATGATCGCGCGCACCACGGCGTCGACGTCCTCCGAGACCTCGCGCTTGGTCAAAAGGAACGCGGCAAACCGCTGCTCGAAATCGGCATCGGACAGACGAAGCGTGATGGCCATCTTGTGTGCTCAGGCTCTGTGGAAGGGGCGCGACGTCGCTTCCCAGGCGCCGCCAATGTCAGCCAGCCGCGCCTCGATGCACTCGACATCGAGCATGATCGCGCCGCCGCCGGAAAAGATCAGCTCGACAATGCCGGCCGGCTTGTCGAGGGCGACGAAGCTGATCGCCAGCAGCGACAGCACCTCGTCCGGCTTGTCGCGGGCAATGCCGCTGGTCTTGGCGCCCAGCACCCGGTCGAAATGCAGCACGCTTTGCCGCCGCTCATTGTGCTCGCGGAACAGCCCCGATTTCACCTCCCAGACGAAGCGGTTCATCGTCATCACGAAGCGCTTGACCGCCGGCATGTATTCGAGGTCGCCGACCTTCAGCACGGCGTCCTGGACATGGGCCGAGACGATGCTCAGATCCTGATCGTCGAGCGCGACAAGCTTGAGAAGGTTCATGCGGAGTTCGCACCTGCGAAGGTTTACATCAGTTTTCTGTTAGGCGGTCTTGGCGATCCGTGCAACCGCGCCACGGATTCTGACCAGAGCATCGCATTTGGATTCTTGCGAAGGTGGACCCCCACCCTAACCCTCCCCACAAGGGGGAGGGAACGCTGCCGCGCACCTAAAATTTCCCCTTTGGCGCTGAAAGGCGGGCAATTTGCGGAGGTCAGCGCCAACGGAAGTCTCCCTCCCCCTGTGGGAGGGGTTAGGGGTGGGGGTCCATCGTAGAGCGAAAGCCTCGGCTCTCCACCTGCGATAGCCCTGATCCAGGCGGCGAGAAGATGCCGGCGGGCAGATGAGGGGCAGCGCCGACCTCAGGCCGTTACCTCTACCCCGAAATCCGCTCGATCTCCGCGCCGCAGCCGGACAGCTTTTCTTCCAGCCGCTCAAAACCGCGGTCGAGATGATAGACCCGGTTGACCGTGGTCTCGCCTTCGGCCGCCAGGCCGGCGATGACCAGCGACACCGAAGCGCGAAGGTCGGTCGCCATCACTGGGGCGCCCTTCAGCTTCGGCACGCCGTCGACGATCGCCGTCTGGCCGGACAGTGTTATGTGGGCGCCGAGCCGGGCAAGTTCCTGGACGTGCATGAAGCGGTTTTCGAAGATCGTCTCGGTGATGCGCGACTTGCCCTTGGCCATCGTCATCAGACCCATGAACTGCGCCTGCAGGTCGGTCGGGAACGCCGGGAAGGGCGCTGTCGTCACGTCGACAGGCGCAATGCCGGCGCCGTTGCGCCTGACGCGGATGCCGGAATTGGTCTGCGTGATCTCGGCGCCGGTTTGGGAGATCACGTCGAGCGCGGTCTGCAGCAGGTCCGCCCGCGCGCCTTCGAGCACGACGTCGCCGCCGGTCATGGCGACGGCCATCGCATAGGTGCCGGTCTCGATGCGGTCAGGTATCACCCGGACGCGCGCGCCCGACAGCGCTTCGACGCCGTCGATGGTGATGGTCTCGGTGCCGGCGCCGGAAATCCTGGCGCCCATGGCGTTGAGGCATTCGGCGAGGTTGACGATCTCGGGCTCGCGGGCGGCGTTTTCGAGCACCGTCTCGCCCTTGGCCAGTGACGCCGCCATGACAAGCACATGGGTGGCGCCGACCGACACTTTCGGGAAGACGTAGCGATTGCCGACAAGACGGCCGTTCCTGGTCTTGGCGATGACATAGCCGGTGTCGACGTCGATATCGGCGCCCAGCGCCTGGAGGCCTTCCAGGAAAAGATCGACCGGCCGCGTGCCGATGGCGCAGCCGCCGGGCAGCGACACCTTGGCCTCGCCCATGCGGGCAAGCAGCGGGCCGATCACCCAGAACGAGGCGCGCATCTTCGACACCAGTTCGTAGGGTGCGGTGGTGTCGACGATGTTGCGGGCGGAGAAAGTGACGGTGCGCGAATAGCCCTCCTGCTGCTTTTCGCGGCGTCCATTGACCGAGTAGTCGACGCCATGATTGCCGAGGATGCGGATCAACTGCTCGACATCGGCCAGATGCGGCACGTTTTCCAGCGTCAGCGTGTCGTCGGTGAGCAGCGAAGCGATCATCAGCGGCAGCGCGGCGTTCTTCGCGCCCGAGATCGGGATGCTTCCGGCAAGCTTGTTGCCGCCGACAATTCTGATGCGATCCATGGAAGAGCGTCCCCTCGGCCGAAAGGCCGGTTTAATCGGTTGAGTCTGTTGTGGCCGGTCTAGACCCCGGCCCGTCTAAACCATTGGCCGGCTTGGTTCAAGAAACAGGATTCCCGCGCCGTGGCTGTTGATAATAGGTCAATCCTTTTGCGTTTCGAGCCCGTCCGGCCGCTTGTCGGCCCCGCCAGTGCGTCGCGAGCGCGACTGCGCCTTGCGCTTCTGCAGATTGGCGCGCAATTGCTCGGCGAGCCGGGTCTTGCGGTCAGCCCTTTTCGGTGGGCTGTCCTTTTTCGATAGCCCGCCCTTGTCAGATCGCCCCTCCTTGTCGGGTGAACCCTCCTTGTCAGATGGAATTGCCTTGTCGTTCATGGTTCCGTCCCGGCTGACCCTCTATTCAGGGATAGCCAACATTGTGGCGCTGCCATGTCCGCAAAAGCCGTCGGAGCGGGCTTTCACAGATGGCTTGCGCTTGGCCTTGCGCTTGCCGGTTCGATATGGCAGAAGCCCCGCCATCAGCGGCTGCGGTAGCTCAGTGGTAGAGCACTCCCTTGGTAAGGGAGAGGTCGAGAGTTCAATCCTCTCTCGCAGCACCAGTTTCCAACGGCATTCTAGAACGGGTTCTATGCACAGCTGCGCAGGGTTGCGCCTGACGCTGCGCACTGGTTCGGCACCGACCAGCTGGGCCGCGACGTGCTATCCCGCATCGTGGTCGGCTCGCGCGATATCCTGCTGGTTTGCGCCGCTGGCGACACTTCTGGGCGTTGCCGCCGGCAGTGCGCTTGGGCTCATGCTTGGCTATTTCGATGGGCTGGTCGATGCAGTGGGGGCAAGGCTGCTCGATACGCTGATGGCGTTTCCCTTCATCGTTTTGGTCACTATGACGCTGGTCGCGCTCTGGCCATCGAACTTCACGGTCATTCTGGTGATCGGCATCGCCTGGGCAAGGACCGTTCGCGCCGCCGTGCGCGAGCAGCGGGAGCGCGACTATGTCAGCGCCGCCCGCCTCGGCGGCGAAAGCACGCTCGCCATCGTGTCCCTGGAAATCCTGCCCAATGTCAGGGAGACGACCCTCATCGAGCTGGTGACGCGGCTGGGATATGCGTTCTTTTCGATCGCCACGCTGAGCTTCCTCGGCCTCGACATCCAGCCTCCTTCCGCCGATTGGGGCCTGGCGGTTGCCGTTGGCTACGGCTTCCTCACCGGCAGCAAATGGTGGGTCGTGGTCTTCAATTCGGCGGCAATTGTTTCGCTTGTGATGGCACCAAACCTCATTGCGCAAGGAATAGGGCGCCTTTGAAATGTTGATGGATGAATTTGCGGCCGTTTCGATCCTTCTCGTGCGGTGGCCTGCGCTCTGCTCCCATACGGACGGTGCTACCGATCATGGAGCAGAACGGCTTTTTTCTCCCGGGAGCGGAAAAACAAAACCTAGTTCCTTATATCTATAGTTTTTGTAGAATATGGTCTGCTCCAGTTTAGAAACGCCCTGTTGCGCAGACAGGGGGGGCTGGGAGATTGACGGCGTGGCACGATTATCGGTTCTCGGAATATCGGGCGGCGTAAACACACCGTCACGCACCACCGCGGTGGTGAACGCGCTGGTCAAGGCGGTCGCGTTGCGCGTGCCGGCCGACACCGGTCTGATCGAGATCACCGAGGCGGCACCCTCGCTTTTCGCCGGCCTATCCCGCGGCGCGCTTGGCGCATCCGGAGAAGCGATCATCCAGCGTGTCGAGAATGCCGATCTGCTCGTGGTCGGCACGCCTGTCTATCGGGCTTCCTACACCGGCGCCCTCAAACACCTGTTCGATCTCGTTGATTATCGTGCGCTGACGGGCAAGACCGTGCTGCTCGCGGCGACCGGTGGCAGCCCATACCATGGCCTGATGCTCGAACATCAGCTCCGGCCATTGTTCGGCTTTTTCGGTGCCGTCACCGTCCCGACCGGCGTCTACGGCGCGCCCGACGATTTCATCGAAGGCGAGATCGCCGGTGCGGCCATCATCGAGCGCATTTCAAGGGCCGCTACCGAAGCGGTCTCCTTGCTCAATTCCAGTCATGCGAACGATGCCGTCGCCACGCGCGTCGGCTGAATCAATCAAAAAAGGGAACAACGACATGGCCTCGCATTCCGACAGCCTCAAATTCGCCTACTGGGTTCCGAATGTCTCGGGCGGACTGGTCATCTCCAACATCGAGCAGCGGACCGGCTGGGATATCGATTACAACCGCAAGCTCGCCCAGATCGCCGAGGCCAATGGCTTCGATTACGCGCTGAGCCAGATACGCTTCACCGCCGGCTACGGCGCCGACAACCAGCATGAATCGGTGTCGTTCAGCCATGCCTTGCTTGCCGCCACCACAACGCTGAAGGTCATCGCGGCGATCCTGCCCGGCCCGTGGAATCCTGCGCTGGCGGCCAAGCAGATCGCTACCATCAACCACCTGACCAATGGCCGCGTCGCCGTCAATGTCGTCAGCGGCTGGTTCCGTGGCGAGTTCGCCGCCATTGGCGAGCTCTGGCTCGACCATGACGAGCGCTATCGCCGGTCGGAGGAATTTATCCGGGCGCTGCGTGGCATCTGGACCGAGGACAGTTTCACGCTGAAGGGCGACTTCTACCGCTTCACCAACTATTCGATGAAGCCCAAGCCGATCGAGCCCTTGCCCGAGATCTTCCAGGGCGGCTCGTCGCGCGCCGCGCGCGACATGGCTTCGCGGGTCTCCGACTGGTATTTTACCAACGGCAACACGCCGGAGGAGATCCGGAAGCAGGTCGACGACATCCGCGCCAAGGCGAAAGCCAATGGCCACAACGTCAAGATCGGCGTCAATGCCTTCGCCATCGCTCGCGAGACTGAGGCAGAGGCGCGCGCAGTGCTCGACGAGATCATCGCCAAGGCCAATCCCGAGGCAGTCCAGGGTTTTGCCGATCAGGTCAAGAATGCCGGCAAGGCCTCGCCGGAAGGCGAAGGCAATTGGGCGAAATCCTCCTACGAGGATCTGGTGCAATACAATGACGGCTTCCGCAGCAATCTCATCGGCACGCCGGAACAGATCGCTGAACGCGTCCTCAAGCTCAAGGACGCCGGCGCCGACCTGATCCTGCTCGGCTTCCTGCATTTCCAGGAAGAGGTCGAGTTCTTCGGCAAGCGCGTCATTCCACTGGTGCGCGAACTGGAAGCGGCTCGCGACAGGGAACTTGTCGCCGCGGAATAGGTCAGGCGCGGCCCTCGGGCCGCTGCCGGTTCTCCTTCAAATCAGAGACGTTTCATGATTGGTGCTTCGCTGGGAGTCGCCGCATACGAGCGCGCGCCCGAAATTTCAGGCATTCTTGCTGGTGCTCGTCCCGTGGAGGACACGCGCCAGGCGCGCCAATCGGCAAAGGCTGATGCGATGCTGGCCCTGAGCGGGATCGGCATTTCCTTTGGCGGCGTTAAGGCGCTGAGCGACATTGATCTCGAGGTCAAAGGCGGTGAGATCCGCGCGGTGATCGGCCCCAACGGCGCTGGCAAATCGTCACTGATCAACATCATCAGCGGCCTCTATCACGCCGACCACGGCAGGATCGCGATCGACGGCCAGTCCTTCTCACAGGTGCCGGCGAGTCGCCTGGCGCGACTGGGCGTTGCACGCACCTTCCAGAACCTGGCGCTGTTCGGCGGGCTTTCGGTGCGCGACAACGTCGCGTCCGGCCGCGTCTACACCAGGCGCGCCAGTTTTGTTGAACACATTGCCAATCTGCCACGCGCCCGGCGTGAAGATGCGGGAATCGCCGAAAAGGTCGACCAGACAATCGCCTTCCTGCATCTTGAGGCCGTCGCCGACCGCCTGGTCGCCAGCTTGCCCTACGGCCTGCAGAAGCGGGTCGAACTGGCCCGCGCCCTGGTCGCCGAGCCGAAGATCCTGCTGCTCGACGAACCGATGGCCGGCATGACGGCGACCGAGAAAGCCGAGATGGCCGGGTTCGTGCGCGCCGCGCGCGACCAACACGGCGTCACCATCATCCTGATCGAGCACGATATCGGCGTGGTCATGGGACTCTCCGACCGGGTCGCCGTGCTCGACTACGGCCGCAAGATCGCAGACGGGACGCCGGCCGAGGTCAGGACCGATCCGGCAGTGATCCGGGCCTATATCGGCACCGCCGATGGCGAGGACATCTGATGAGCTACTATGATTTCCTCTTCGCCATCGAAGTGCTGGTCGGCGGCCTGCTCTCTGGGGTCATGTATTCGCTTGTCGCCATCGGTTTCGTGCTGATCTACAAGACGTCGGGCGTGCTGAACTTCGCGCAAGGGTCGATGGTGCTGTTCGCAGCGCTCACCTTTGTCAGCCTCGTCGAACGCGGCATCCCCTTCGCGCTTTCGCTGCTCATCACCTTCGCGGTCATGGTCGCGCTGGGCTTCACCATCGAGCGGATTGTGCTCAGGCCGCTGGTCAATCGCTCGCCGATGACGCTGTTCATGGCTACGCTTGGGCTGTCCTACATCATTGAGGGCGCTGCCCAGCTGATGTGGGGCACCCAGGTGCACGGGCTCGATCTCGGCATAGACGACACGCCCTTCGAGGTCGGCGGCATCCTGATCTCGTCGTTTGACCTTCTCGCCGCAGGCATTGCCGCGGCGATGGTGGCGGGCTTGAGCGCATTTTTCTATTGGACCCGGATCGGGCTGGCGTTTCGCGCCGTCGCCGACGACCAGTTCGCGGCGCTCGCCGTCGGGCTGCGGCTGCCCCGGATATGGGGAACGGTGTGGACGGCCGCGGGGTTCGTGGCGCTGGTCGCGGGGCTGCTTTGGGGTGCGCGTCTCGGTGTCCAGTTCTCTTTGTCGCTGATCGTTTTGAAGGCGCTGCCGGTGCTGGTGCTTGGCGGCTTTGATTCCATCCTCGGCGCCATCGTCGGCGGCCTCATCATCGGCGCCAGCGAGAAGCTCGCTGAGGTCTATCTCGGCCCCTTCGTTGGCGGCGGCATCGAAGGCTGGTTCGCCTATGCGCTGGCGCTGGTGGTCCTGCTGGTGCGCCCATCCGGCCTGTTTGGCCAGAAAACCGTCGAAAGGGTCTGACCGATGGCCGTGCAAGCGCTCGATGCCGCAAGGGTTCCAATCGACTGGCAGAGATTAGCTCTGCCGGCCGTGCTGGTCGTCGTCGCCTATGGCCTGATCCCCGCCTACGCGTCGAGCTATCTCGTCGAGGCAATCCTGCTGCCGTTTCTGGCGCTCAGCCTGGCGGCGGTCGGCCTTAACCTGCTGACCGGCTATTGCGGCCAGCTTTCGCTTGGCTCTTCCGCCTTCATGGCGGTCGGCGCTTTCGCCGCCTACAATTTCAACCTGCGGGTCGACGGGCTGCCGCTGGCGGCGACCATGATCCTGGCCGGGATTTCGGCCGCCGGCATCGGCGTCGTGTTCGGCCTGCCCAGTCTCAGGCTGCGCGGCTTTTATCTCGCCGTGTCGACGCTCGCCGCCCAGTTCTTCGTGCAATGGGCGTTGACCAAGTTCGGCTGGTTCTCCAACTACAATCCGTCCGGCGTGATTTCGGCGCCGCATCTCATCGTCGCTGGGTTCCCGCTCGACGGCGCCACCGGCCGCTACCTGCTTTCGGTCACCACGGTCATCGTGCTCACCGCTCTCGTCTGGCGGCTGGTCAACAGCGCCACCGGCCGCAACTTCATTGCCGTGCGCGACAATGAAACGGCGGCGCGCGTCATCGGCGTGCCGGTGCTGCGAACCAAGCTGCTGGCCTTCGCCATCTCGTCCTTCATTATCGGCGTCGCCGGTGTGCTGTGGGCCTTCACCTATCTGCGCACCGTAGAGCCGGCCGGCTTCAACCTCGACCGCTCCTTCCAGATCCTGTTCATCATCATCATCGGCGGGCTGGCTTCGATGCGCGGTGCGTTTCTGGGCGCGGCCTTCATCGTCGTCTTCCCGCTGGTTCTGTCCCGGCTCGGCGCCTTCCTGTTTGGCGGCCTGTTCGATTCGGGCGTGCTCGACATGAGCCAGCGCATCGTGCTCGGCGCCCTCATCATCATCTTCCTCATCGCGGAACCGAGCGGGCTGTCGGCCCTCTTCGACCGCCTGAAACGACGGATCGGCTCAAGGTCCAGCTGAGCGCCGCTCGACATCCTCTCACGGACCCACACCTCAGGAGACGCAACTCATGACCTTCTTCAGTCATCTCAAGAAAGTGGCGATCGCCACGGCCTTCGTGCTCGGCGCGACGGCTGTCCACGCCGACGAACAGTATTTCCCCCTGCAGAGCTATCGCGTCGGCCCCTATGCCGCCGGCGGCACCGGCTTCTTCGGCGGCTTCATCGACTACCTCAACCTGATCAACATCCGCGACGGTGGCGTCAACGGCGTCAAGCTGACCTGGAGCGAAGGCGAGACCCAGTATGAGGTCGAGAAGGGCGTCGAGGTCTACGAACGATTGAAGAGCAATCCGGGTATCGCCGCCTGGAACCCGCTTTCGGTCGGCATCGCCTACGCCATGATCGACCGCATCACTGACGACAAGGTGCCGCTGATCACCATCAACCACGGCCGCACCGACACCACGGACGGGCGCGTGTTCCCTTACGTCTTCCCGCTGCTGCTCAATCCCTACAGCGAGACTTCCGGCATCGTGAACTACATCGCTTCCAAGGAAGGCAGCCTGGACAAGCTCAAGGGAAAGAAGATCGTGGTGCTCTATCACGGCTCGCCCTACGGCAAGGAGACGATCCCGATCTACGAGCTGCTGGCGCAGAAATACGGCTTCGAACTGTCGCAGATCGAGGTTCCGCATCCGGGCAACGAGCAACAGGCACAATGGCTGACGATCCGTCGCGAGCGTCCCGACTATGTGGTGCTGCGCGGCTGGGGCGTGATGAACCCCGTAGCGCTGAAGACTGCGCAGAAGACCGGCTTCCCGGCCGATCACATTGTCGGCAATGTCTGGTCGAATTCGGAAGAGGACGTCATCCCCGCGGGCGATGCCGCCAAGGGCTATACGGCCATCACCACCCAGGCCTCGGGCGAGCAGTATTCGGTGGTCCAGGAGATCGTGAAAACGATCTACGGCGCCGGCAAGGGCAATCTCGAGGACAAGGGCCGCATCGGCTCGGTCTACCACAATCTCGGCATCGTCAATGGCATCCTCAATGTCGAGGCGGTCCGCATCGCGCAGGCCAAGTTCGGCAACCGCACGCTGACCGGCGACGAAGTGCGCTGGGGCTTCGAGCATCTCAAGCTCGATCCGGCGCGCGTCGCGGCGCTCGGCGCCAAGGATCTGTTCCACTCGATCAATGTCTCCTGGGACAATCACGAGGGTGACGGCTACGTGACCTTCCAGCAGTGGGACGGCAAGAAGTGGAACGTCGTGTCCGACTGGATCGCGCCCGACTGGAAGCTGCTGCGCCCGATCATCGAGAAGTCGTCCGAGGCCTACGCCAAGGAAAAGGGCATCAAGATCCGCACGGCCGAAGACGCCGAAGCGGTGGTCAGCAACTGAGTTTGAGTTTGCATGGCGCGGCCGACAAACTGGCCGGCCGCGCCATCCAGCTTCCCAGCGGAGTCATCGATGTCCAGCCCGGAAAACCCGATCCTGTCAGTTAGCAGCGTGGAAGCCGTCTACAACGGCGCCATCGCGGCCCTGCACGGCGTCGACCTGTCGGTCGGCAAAGGCGAGATCATCGCCTTGCTCGGCTCCAACGGCGCCGGCAAGACCACGCTGCTGCGCGCCGTATCCAATCTCCTCCCGGCCGAGCGCGGCACTGTTACCGCCGGTCGGATCACCTTCGATGGCGAGGATGTTTCAAGGGCAAGCCCCTCACAGCTCGTCCGCAGCGGCCTCGTCCAGGTCCTCGAGGGCCGGCATTGCTTCCGTTCGCTGACGGTCGAAGAGAACCTCCTCACCGGCGCGCTCGGGCGCTCGTCCTCTCGCACCGGCGTCAAGGCCGACCTCGACCGTGTCTATTCACTTTTCCCCAGGCTCGCCGAGAAGCGGCGAACCCGGTCCGGCCTCACTTCCGGGGGCGAGCAGCAGATGACGGCAATCGGCCGGGGCCTGATGTCGCGGCCGAAACTCTTTGTTCTGGACGAGCCGTCGATGGGGCTCGCGCCGCTGATCGTCGACGAGATATTCAGCGCCCTGAAACGACTAAACCGCGACGAAGGCCTTTCGATCCTCGTTGCCGAACAGAATTCGGCGGTCGCGCTGAAATACGCCGACCGCGCCACCGTGCTCGAGAACGGCGTCAGCGTCCTCGAAGCATTGGCTGACGACCTGCGCCAGCGCGCCGATATCAAGACCTACTATCTCGGCGGCTCGCCGCTTCCATCCGACCATTTCCCCAAGGAGACCGCAGCATGACCATCCAATCGAAGCAGCCGTCCGATATCCGCAGCGCCGTGCCACCGGTCGAGCGTCCGTCAGCCAGGGCGCATGTTATCAGGACCGACGCCGAGGCGATCGCTGTCGCCGAAAAACTGGCCGCCGAATTCGCCAGGGACGCCTCCAGGCGGGACCGTGAACGCCTCTGGCCGACGGGAGAGCTCGATGCGTTTTCGCAGAGCGGCCTGTGGTCGATCAACGTGCCGAAAGCCTATGGCGGGCCGGAGCTCTCCTATGTGACGCTGTCGAAAGTGATCACCGTCATCTCGGCGGCCGATCCGTCGCTGGGCCAGATTCCGCAGAACCATCTCGGCGTCGTCGCCGCCATCCGCACCGTCTCCGACGAGGCCCAGAAGAAGCTGCTTTTCGCCGAGGTGTTGTCCGGCACGCGCTTCGGCAACGCGTTCTCCGAATTCGGCGCCAAGCGGGCGGCCGACTTCGAAACCAAGTTCGTCGACGCCGGTGACCATGTCGTCGTCAACGGCCAGAAATTCTATTCGAGCGGCGCGCTACTCGCGCATCTGGTCCCGATCGTGGCGCTCGATGACGAGGGCCGCGCCTGGTATGCCATCGCCGATCGCGGCGCGCCCGGACTGACGGTCATCGACGACTGGTCGAGCTTCGGCCAGAAGACGACATTGTCCGGCACGGTCTTGCTCGACAATGTGAAGGTGCCGAAGACGCATCTGGTTCCCGGCTATAAGGGCTACGATCGGCCGACGGCCGACGGAGCCATCTTCCAGATCATCCAGGCCGCGGTCGATCTCGGCATCGCCAAGGCGGCGATCGATGAGACGGTCGATTTCGTGCGCACCAAGTCGCGCGCCTGGATAGACAGCGGCGTCGATCATGCCTGGCAGGATCCTTATACGATCCAGGCGATCGGCGACCTTCGTCTGCGCGCCAATGCGGCAGAGGCGGTTCTGGAAAAGGCCGGGCTTGCGGTCGATCGCGCCGTCGCCGACCCGGACGAGAAGACCGTCGCTGAAGCGCAGATCGCTGTGGCGGAATCCAAGATCCTCACCACCGAGATCGCCATCAATGCCACGAACAAGCTGTTCGAGCTCGCCGGCACACGCTCGACGCTGGCCGAGCACAATCTCGACCGGCATTGGCGCAACGCCCGCACCCACACGCTGCACGATCCGGTGCGCTGGAAATACGCGATCTTGGGCAACTACTACCTCAACGACGTCAATCCGCCTCTCCATGCCTGGAGCTGAGCAAGGCGCGCCAGGTCACAGAGGACTATTCATGAGCATTGCCACTCCCGACAGGATCAAGGTCCTGTGGTTTCTTCCGACCCATGGCGACAGCCGCTATCTCGGCACCTCCGAGGGGGGCAGGGCGGTCGACTTGCCCTACCTCACCCAGGTCGCCAAAGCTGCCGATGCCATCGGCTACTATGGCGCGCTGCTGCCGACCGGACGCAGTTGCGAGGACAGCTGGGTTGTGGCGTCGGCTCTGGCGCCGCTGACGCAGCGGCTCCGCTTTCTTGTCGCCGTCCGGCCGGGCCTGCAATCGCCGACGCTCGCCGCGCGCATGACCTCGACGCTCGACCGCATTTCCGGCGGACGACTGCTGATCAATGTGGTCACCGGCGGCGATCCGGTCGAGAACAAGGGCGACGGCATCTTCCTCAGCCATGACGAGCGCTATGAGGTGACGCGGGAATTCCTCGACATCTACAAGGCCGTGCTGCGCGGCGAAACCGTCGCTTTCGAAGGTAAGCATTTCCGCATCGAGGACGGCCGGCTGCTGTTTCCGCCCGTGCAGACGCCACATCCGCCGCTCTATTTCGGCGGCTCGTCAGAGGCGGCCAACGCGGTCGCCGCCGAACAGATCGACAAATATCTGACCTGGGGCGAACCGCCGGCCGACGTCGCCGCCAAGGTTGATCATGTGCGCGGCCTTGCCGAGAAGGCGGGACGAGCGGTGAGTTTTGGAATCCGATTGCATGTCATCGTCCGCGAAGCAAATGACGAGGCCTGGGCCGATGCCGACCGGCTGATCAGCCGCCTCGACGATAGGACGATCGCCGAGGCGCAGAAGGTTTTCGCGCGCATGGATTCCGTCGGCCAGTCGCGAATGAGCCGGCTGCATGGCGGCCGTCGCGACAAGCTGGAAATCAGTCCGAACCTGTGGGCCGGCGTCGGCCTGGTTCGCGGCGGCGCCGGCACCGCCCTGGTCGGCGATGCGGCCACGGTGGCGGAACGGATCGACGAATACCGGCGTATCGGCATCGATACCTTCATCCTCTCCGGTTATCCGCATCTGGAGGAAGCCTATCGTTTTGGCGAACTGGTGCTGCCGCTATTGCCGCTCGATCACGAAATCTCGACACGGGCAACGGCCGTGAACATGGGGCCTTTTGGCGAAACGGTGGCCGGCGACCATCGACCGTCGGCACTGCGCGCGAGTCAGTCTTGAGCGCCAGAGAATCGGGCAGGGGGCCGGTCGTAGTCATCATCGGCGGCGGCTTTTCCGGTGCGGCGACTGCGTTTCATCTTGCGCGGCTTCTGCCCGCCGGAGCTGCCGATATCGTGGTCGTCGAGCCCCGAGAGGGGCTCGGCTATGGTCTGGCCTATTCGACGCCCGATCCTTCACACCGCATCAATGTGCCGGCGTCGAGGATGACGCTGATCTCCGGCCAGGACAGCCACTTTGCCGACTGGCTGGAGCAGACCGGCGCCATTGCGGACGATCCCGAGGCCATTGCCGCCAATGGAGCGCTCTACCCGCAGCGTCGCGTTTTCGGGCGCTACGTGGAATCCCATCTTCAGCCCTTTCTGTTCGGCAAAACAATCCGCCATGTCAGATCCGCGGTCGCGTCAGCCAAGCTCAGTGGCGAGGGCTACCACCTGATCCTCGCTGAGGGAGGAACGCTCGCAGCGGACGCTCTGGTGCTTGCGACGACGCATCCGCCACCGACTTTGCCATTGTCCCTGCAGTCCGTGGCTGGTGCAGCCGGGCTGGTAGCCAATCCCTATGATCTCGAAAGGCTGGAAGCGATCGGACGCTGCGACCATGTGCTCGTCGTCGGCACTGGACTGACGTCGGCGGATGTCATCGCAACGCTCGACCGCAATAGCCATTGCGGTCGCATCACAGCACTGTCGCGCCATGGCTACCGATCGCGAGGCCATGCGGCTATGCTTGCCGATCCGATCGGCGACTTCACCGGCCTGCCTTCACGCAGCGCCACCGTGCTTCTCAGGCGTATCCGGTCGACCATCGCAACCGCCGCGCAGCAGGGCGAAGGCTGGCACCCCGTGCTCGACGCAGTCCGGCGACAAGGGCAAATCATATGGCAGGCCCTGCCGCTCGCTGAGCAACGCCGCGTCGTGCGCCATTTGCGCGCGCTGTGGGATGTGCATCGCTTCCGCATAGCGCCACAGATCGCGGCCGTGCTCGATCGCCGGGTTGCCGAAGGCACGCTCGCCTATCGCGCCGCATCGATTACTGGCGCCGAGCGGGTCGACGGGCGCATTGGTGTCACGCTGCGGCCAAGGCGCCAACACACCCAGACGATCGAGACGTTTGACAGAGTGATCGTCACAACCGGGCCGGCGCATGCCGATATTTTCCGGACCAACACCGCAATCGCCGCTCTCGGGCGAATGGGACTGGTCCGGCTGGACCCGATTGGTCTTGGCTTGGCGACCGACAGCCAAGGCCGTGCGGTCGGGACATCCGGCCGACCGACCGGCAGCATTTTCGTCAGCGGGCCGCTGGCGCGTGGCAGCGTTGGCGAATTGATGGGAATTCCCGAAGTCACCGCCCATGCCGAACGCATCGCCGCTGAAATCCACCAATGGCTTGGACACCAAACGGCGTTGCGTCGGAAGGCGTCGTGAAGCTGCAGACACGATGAGGCTGTCCAGATGACACTGACCGAACGCGTTCCCCTGATTGAAACCCGGATCCCCCTGAAATTTGCGATGCGACACCTCGCCGGGGCCGTCTCTGTCGTCACCGCTGGTCTCGGCGACGAACGGACGGGCGCAACTGTTACCACGGCCCACTCCCTGTCGGTCGAACCGGAGGTGATGGTCGTCAGCATCAACTTGAACTCGTCGACATGGGCAGCCATCAGCCGGCATCGGCACTTTTGCGTGAACGTGCTGCGCGCCGACCAGATTGCGATCGCTGACCGTTTCGCCGGGCGCGGCGGTCTGAAGGGTTCGGCGCGTTACGAGGGAGCTCGCTGGTCCAGCCTGCCAAGCGGTGCACTGGCACTCGACGGCGCGCTTGCCGCGGTCGACTGCACGGTCGAGGACACGATTGTTCGCCACAGCCACGCGCTGGTCCTCGGCAGCGTCCGGCATGTGGTCAGTGGAGAGCCCGGCCCGGCGCTGATTTATCATCACGGCGCGTATGGATCGTCGTAAACCTATTTTCGGTTCGTGGTGCTCGGGGGCGCAGGGGCTGCGCGCCCGGTTGTGGCACAACTCCGGCACAGTACGTTCGCTGACGAAGCCAGCGCGCAAGGATGCGCAAAGGGGATCGACTGCCGCCAGGGCCGTGTCTCAGTTTGAAGTTCGGCGGCGGGTGGCGAAGGTTTTGCCAAGCGCGCGTTCGCAGCCTATGCTTTGATATCGGCTGCCAGTGCTGCGGATGCAGCCGACAGTGAGAGGGTTCGTGCTCTTGCCCGTCCGGGAGAGAGCCGTGTCCCTTCCTCGCAATCATCTGCTGAAAGCCCTCTCCCCAGAGGATTTCGCGCTGCTACGGCCGTCAATGCATCATGTCCAACTGGACCTCAAAGCCCAGCTGGAGGTTCCGTATCAGCCGATCGAGCATGTGTATTTTCCAGAAGCGGGTATCGCTTCGGTGGTCGCCACCATGACTGGAGGACGGCAGAGTGAGGTCGGGATCATTGGCTATGATGGCATGACAGGCGTTGCCGTCATTCTTGGCCAGGACAGCTCTCCCAATGAGACCTACATCCAGGTCGCAGGCAATGGCTGGTGCCTGCCGGTTGAGAATCTTCGTGCTGAGGTGGCAAAGAGCCAGTCGCTTCGCGCGTCACTGCTTCGCTATGCCCACGCCTTCCTTGTCCAGTCGTCCCGGACGGCACTGGTCAATGGCCATTCCAAGATCGAGGAACGGCTGGCCCGCTGGTTGCTGATGGTCCACGACCGGACCGAGGGCAACAAGATCCGGCTGACGCATGAATTTCTGGCGACCATGCTCGGCGCTCGGCGCCCCGGCGTTACCACCGCCCTGCAAATGCTGGAATATCGGGGGCTGGTCCACGCCAAGCGCGGCGAGATCACGATCGTCCACCGTGCCGGAATGATAAAGCTCACACATGGCGCCTATGGCGACGAGGAGCAACGTCACTTCGGCTGATGCATGTCGCGCAAAAGCATGCCCTCGGGCCTGAACCAGCCCGAGGTTTGCAGCGGTTTTGCGATTACGACATGCATGAAAACAACAATCTGAAGCGCGTCGCATGAGGCCGGTCAACGCGACGCGCTCCGCCTGATTGTCCGATATCAGACAAAAGCTTGAAGGCCGCCGCATGTTAGACGAAAGTCGTATGGTTGGCAGGGAGGAACTGTTGATGAGCCACACTTTTCACACAGTCACGGTTGAAGGCGCGGCGGAGGCCTATGTCCTTTCCAGAGGCAAGGCTCGGTATCTCTCGATCGCGCAGGCGATCCGCGCCATTCGAACACTCATGCCGGCTTGCAAGGCCACCAACCACGAGTTGGAGGAGATGCTGGCGGCAGCATGCGTGGTGCACGGCGTGCCTGTCGCCTTCGACGCCAAAACAGCGGATGGCCTGGAACCACGGCTCCATTCGTAGGCCGGAAATGTCCGCGCCGCTGCAGAAGCCAAATTCATTGGATGTTCGGCAAGCGATTGTCCGCTACCTGATCGATCATGTCGACAATCCGAGCGTCTCGATAGTCGAAGTGACCATCGCCGTGAGGAAGATGTTTCCACTTTGCGAACTCACGGATTGGCAAATTGGCGATCTCATTGCGCGAAGCGCCATCGACGCGGGATTTGCGATCGATTTCGATGCGGCCCCTGGCTAGACGCCTCTGGGTAGCAGCATAGTGGCGTTCCGCAGTCGCCTCGATCTCTCGCGGCGGAACCAGGCTGGTAGCGCACATCGTTCCGGGACGATGGGCCGCAGGTTTCCCGAGCGGACTTGTGCGTCGCCGGCCTGCTGAGCGCAGCTGATCCTGGATCAAACCTGAGCGGGAGCATGCTATAATCCCGTATGGCCGCTCGCATAGTGGTTATCCTGGCGCTGCTTTCCGCCTTCGCCTACGGCTTCGCAAAACTCGTGGAACGTTATGGCGACGCTGGCGACAAGCCCTCTGCGTGTGAAAAATGGCCACAGCCTGATTGTCCAGACCCAAACGCGCCGCCTCAGCAAGAAACCAAACCTTGAGCGGGCGTTCGCGGGCGCCGCCAAACATCGGCGTTGATAGGCCGTGGCAACGGGTTCGCGCACAGCCAGTGGAACAAGAATTGCTCCGCATCGTTGAGATAACGAGGCAACCCGTCGCGGCAGCAATCAAGCACCGCAGCTGAAGGTTGCTTGGAGGCTATTATGGGAAAGCAACTTACATTGGCTGCGGCAGGCATGCTTCTGCTCGTCGGTGTCAGCGCCGCCGCCGCTCAGGACGTCATTATTCAACCCGAGCATGACACCGTGATCCGGGAATATGTGAAAAAGAAACCGGTGGCATCACTCAGCCTTCCCGGCGTGGAACTCAACATCGGCACAGCCTTGCCCGAAACGGTCGAGCTTTACGAGGTGCCGGACGTTCAGTACCGCTACGTCGTCATCGAGGGCCGAACCGTCCTGGTCGATCCAGGTACCCGCAAGATTGTGAAGGTCTACGACTGACGTGACCCCTCGCTCTGAAGCCCGCCATGCCGAAAGGCGCGGCGGGCTGGCGCCTTCTCAAGCGCGGCTTGGATTTCTTCTGTGATGGGGCTTTCCGGCCTCACGCTCGACCCCAAGCAGATCATACAGCGTGGCGATCAGGCTCTTGTATTGCTCAATGATATCGACAGAGAAACGCGCGAGTTGAACGGCATCGCCCCAATCGTGTGACGCTTCCCAGGCGATCATGTCGCGGCAAACCTCAATCTGTTGGTCGCGGATTGCTATCGGCATTGGTTGGACGCAAGCGCCATGCTCCTGATCAAGAGCCGTCTACACGCTCGGCTATGGCGAATGCCTGTAAGTTTTTGACCTTTCCATGGTCCTGGTCGGCGTTGGCGATAATCGAAAAGAACGCCGCGCGGGCGATGTCTTTCTTTGACGCGTTCGGATGTTCTTTCCTTGCCGCCTTCAGCAGTTGTTTCGGCGTCATATCCGGCGTCACGATCCGCATCAGAGTATCGCTGATCGCCTGCAATTCGGCTGCATCCATTGGGACAACGCTCCGTCCTTGGCTCCCCACTAGCAAGTCTAGCAGAGCGCCTTTATTAGCTGAAACTAAATTCACGTTACATGGAAGCCTCGCCGGCGCGTTCCGGCTGGCCGGCTGTCTCATACGGGCGAAAGCAGCCCTTCGCCAGAAGGGCGTTAACCAGCCAGGCCGGGCAGTGCCGCTCCGCAATGGGCGGAGAGACAGAGAGAAGAAGCCGCGCCGAGAGTTTCAGTCTTCCTTCAAATCTTCGGCTTCGTCTTTGAGCTTGGTCCAGTCGGCACCATGTTTACGCAACAAGGCGCGCGCCTGTTTCGGCGAGACGTCGGTAATTTCCGTCAGGTGCTCTACCTCCAGCTCTTGCCCCTGCACCACGCGGCTCGCCTCCTTCTTTTCTTTCTTTTCTTTGGTAGCCATCTCTGTGTCCTTCTCCTGCATCATCGGATGAACGAGGACCGAGAAGTGTGGTTCCGACTCGCGCATTGTCATTCGCCGGCTTGAGGTTCGGGCGCAGTTGGTCGAGGCGGGCGGTTGTTTGTGACAGTTTTATGACCCATCATGCGGTGGGGTCCCTCTGATTACCGTGAAGCGACGCTGCGCCGAGGACGTCATGCAGGAAACGGAACTGAAGCTCGAGCTTTCGCAGTCCGGTGCGGGGTCACTCCTGAAGAAAAATCCGTTCGGATCCCCGCCCATCAATCTTCAGCTGAGATCCATCTATTTCGACACCCCCGGATGGGATCTGTCCAAGCGCGGCGTGTCGCTTCGTATTCGGCAATCGGGAAATGAACGGATACAAACCGTCAAGGCCGGCGATGGCGCCGCGGCCGGATCGTTCACACGCGAGGAATGGGAGCGACCGGTCGCCGGCGATGCACCGATACTCGACGATCCGCAGATCCGAGACCTGCTCGCAGGGGCCGGCCCAAAGCTCGCGCCCTTGTTCGAGGTTCATGTCAAACGGCATTCTTGGAATGTGATGGATGGCGACGCCACGATCGAAGTCGCTTTGGATCTTGGCAAGGTCGTTGCAGCCGATCGCGAGGCGCCGCTATGCGAGATCGAGTTGGAAAAGAAGGCGGGCTCACCGACAGCGCTGTTTGCGCTCGCCCGGAAAGTCGACCTGATCACGCCGGCGCATCTCGGGGTGCTGAGCAAAGCGGAACGGGGCTATCGTCTGCTTGGCTCGGCGCCCGGTGCTGTGAAAGCGGCTTCGACCCCGCTCACTTCCGAGATGAGCACGGCAACGGCTTTCGCGCGCATCGCCGCGGCCTGTCTCAGACAGTTTCGTCTCAATGAAACGGCGCTGGGCTGGTCCCGCGATGCCGAGGCCCTGCACCAGGCTCGCGTGTCGCTGCGACGGCTGCGCTCCCTATGCTCGATCTGCAAGTCGCTGTTCGACGACAGCCGTTTCGACCACCTGCGAGGAGAATTGAAATGGCTCGCCTCGGAACTTGGCGATGCGCGCAATATCGACGTGATGATCGACCGCGCTTCGAGCGAGGCTCTTTCAGGCCGTCTTCAAGACGCGCGCGACGACGCCTATGCGGCGGTCGAAGCATCGCTCTCCTCGGTGCGCGCCCGCTCCTTGATGATCGATGCCACCGAGTGGATTTCCATCGGGGACTGGCGAACCGATCAATCGGACGAAACGTTGTACGAGCAGTCGTCAAAGGATTTCGCCTCCGGTGTATTTGATAAATTTTGGAAAAAGGTGGCGAAGGGCGGCAACAATCTCGTCGATGCCGATGACGAGACCCGCCATAAAGTGCGCATCGCCGCAAAGAAACTGCGCTATGCGGCGGAGTTCTTCGAACCGCTTTACAACAGCAAGGCGGAAGCCAAACGCCATCGACGGTTCATCACGGTGATGAAGGGCCTGCAGGATCAGCTCGGCAGCCTCAACGATCTCGCCACCGCCCCCGATATGCTGGCAGCGCTGGAGCTTTCGGACGTGGCTGGTGCGAAGGATCTCTTCAACGCTGAAGAGAAGTCCAAGCTTCTTGAGGACGCCGCGGAAGCGCACGACGCCTTTGTCAACACGAGGCACTTCTGGCGTTGAGGCAGCATGCAGAACCATAGGGACCGACGAAGCTCTAGCACCGCTTGCCAGCAGGCTCGGCTTGGATTTCTTCCGTGATGACTTCGAAGCGGGTGAGCCGGGAAAGACCGAAGCTCGTCGAGATGGCGACGTCATTCGCATCACATCCCGTCGCCATCAAGATTCTGCCTATGCGAGGCTGGTTATGCCGTGCATCAAAGGTGAACCAATGGCCGCTGAGATAGGCTTGGAACCATGCGTTGAAATCCATGGGATACGGCATCGGCGCCATCCCGATGTCGCCGAGATAGCCGGTGCAATATCGCGCCGGAATGTGCATGTAACGGCAGCGTGATTGCCAGATGTGCAAAATCACGACACACGCCGGCGAGCAAACTCCGGATTGCCGCGAACCGAAAACATCAGAAGATGCTAATTTTTGTTGATGCCTGCTTCCCTCACCACCTTGACCTCCACCGTCATGCCGAGAAAGCTCGACGCGCTGCCGCAGTAGCTTCCCGAAAGTGGGATGGCTTGCCCAGGATGCCTGGCCACGGCCACCCTGATCAGATCCCGGTTGCCGACAATGCCGTTGGTGGGGTCGAACTCGACCCAACCCGCGCCAGGCAAATAGACCTGGCACCAGGCATGCGTCGACCCACCGCCGACGACAGAACCGCTGTCGCGGCTCGGCACATAGACATAACCGGTCACAAACCGGGCGGCAAAACCGAGCGAACGAACCGCTTCCATCATGAACAGCGCAAAGTCCCGGCATGTGCCTCGACGCAGGTGCAAGGTCATGAGAGGCGGTTGCGTCCCTGATTCAGTTCGACGCGAATAAACAAAGCTCTCGTGGATGGCGTAGCAAAGCGTCATCAGCAATTTGCCGGTCTCGGTGCGCCCTTTGGCGCTCACGAACTGTCGTGCCCATTTGCCGATCTCGTCGCCGTCATCGAGGTGATGGCGCTCGATGGTTTGGGTGAGGTCGGTTGCCTCGTCGGGATGATAGGAAAATGGATAGCTGAGTGCAGCGTCATCGATACGGAAATCAGGCGCATGCTGCGGCGTGTGATCGAGCCGGATGTCTGTCACGAAACGCAGTTCGTCGCCCGAGCCGTTGAAATCGATTACCGCAACGCAGTTTCCGAAAACGTCGTGGATCCAGCCAATCTCTTTCGGCTCGGGGTCGACAAACAGGGCGTGATCCAGAAGTCGCTGGTCGAAACTGTCGCGCGGCCTGAACATCAGCCGGTGCTCGCCGAACCTCACCGGCTGCGTATAGTGATAGACGGTCGTGTGCTTGACTGAAAAGATCGGCATTGGCTTGCGTCGACCACCTGCGATATCAGCGCCATCATATAAGCTTTTTTGATGTGCAGCGGACAAAATGGGGCTGCCCCTCAAGACGGCCGTATCAGGCGGATTGATGAACAGATCGGCACGGCTAGCGCCGAATTGATCATGCATGCTGGCCCGCTGCTCTTGGTTCCGTTGGGCAGCATGGCCGCGAAAAAAGCAGCGGACGTGCGCCGCAGGCCTTTTGCAATCTCTAATTGGTAGACTCTCTCAAGGCCGGGGAAGTTAATCCTTGCGCCGCGGAGGGGCCAAGGCGAGGAACGTCGCAAACGGGAGGAAGCAATGAATGAAGACTACGAGCTGGCCATAGACCACGACAAGCCTTACGAAATAACTGCTTTCGCTAAAAAGCACGGCCTTACGACAAGAGCTGCCGAACTGATCCTTTTCGCCTATAGCCCGTCCCGCGCGGCGTGCGATACTGCCGCAACGGCTTTCCTCACCGCCGTCGCCGTGCAAGCCAAGAGACAATCGGCGCGCTAGCTCCGAATCCGAGAGCGATGGCTGGCGCAGATCAACTCGCCACTCGCACGCACCTCATTTCGAGCGTGAACTTGGATGATGTCGAGGCTGCGCCGATCGACGGCGCAGCCTGGATGTTGAAGACTCAGGTGAGGCTTCTGGACCAGTCCTCCACCTGGCGCTCCGCCTCTTCCTTGGCGATTCCATAGCGCTCCTGAATACGGCCTGCGAGTTGGTCACGATTGCCCTCGATGCGATCAAGGTCATCGTCGGTGAGGTCACCCCATTGCTCCTTGGCCCTACCCTTGAACTGCATCCATTTTCCCTTGATTTGATCCCAGTTCATGAATTCCTCCTTTGCTGCTCAAAGGGAAATGCAAACGGACGCCACACGTTCCCGACGGCGGACCGCCATGACGATTATTTATTGGGACGATTTTTATTGGCGATGCAGCAAAAGCCACCGGCCGAAGCCAGCGGGCGAATTCGAGCAGACGATCCGCGTCTTGAAATCACACTCGACGGCAAGCTTCCTCAGCCGGATCAGGTGGCGCGCGCCAAGGCGATCGATATGACGTTGTCCGTATCCGCGCCCGGTAGATCGAACAGCATCGGGAGTTGGCGGGTCATGGCCATTTCAACAATCAACTCCTCAATGGAAGCTGTCGGCAAGTCGGTCTCGACACTATTCGAGATCATCGAGGCAAGCTTGTGGACTGGCACAGGTGCCGACTTCGCACGATCGTCGAGCAACCTGCTGATTTCGATGACAACGTCTGCGTCAATGCTCTTTGGCAATTCGCGCATGGCTTTTCCTCCCTGCCCATATCATGCGCGTGCCAGAGGACTGAGTCTCGAAAAATCGACGTCGGGATTAAACCAAAGGCGTGCTTCGGTCTGATTGCTTTGGCCGTGCGTCCGGGCTGCGGCGAAAAGGCGCTTTGGTGTCGCATGCGGCAACGAAATCGCCCCTTTCGCGTTGGCCAATCATACATCGTGAACAAACGCGACAAAGGGGAGTAAAACATGGCAGCCGACGCGGCGAAGCTCTATCCTCGCCACCGGGATCGGATTTCTGGCAGCGAGGATTATGTGGTAAGGCATTTTGCCCGGCAAAACGGCATTACCCCGGCGCAAGTCCATCAGTTGATCAGGAGATATGGAAGCGACCGCGCCAAGCTGGTGGCTGCGGCGAAGGAACTTCGCACGTCGCTGCGACCGGATAACCCCAAAGCCATGCTCGCCTCAGGGCGCCGCGCCGGGCGTTTTAGCGCCGGTGTCGATGCCGGAAATGGCTTGGGGAGGCAGTGAGAGCCTGCAAAAAAATTCCAGACTTCGTTTTCAGACTTTTCGATCATGGCCGCCGTGGCCGGCTTCTGCCCGCGGTTTGCTTGCTTCAATGGTCGCCTCCAGATCGGACCGGCTGCCGTATCGAACCGAGTAAGCTCGTGTAAATTCGGCGCCCAACAGAAAGATCTCGGACGAATAAAAGACCCACAGCAGCACGACGAGTAGTGCGCCGGCTGCCCCGTATGACGATGCGACTGCGCTGGTCCCGATATACCAGCCGATCAGCGACTTGCCGATCGTGAAGAGAAACGCCGTTGCTACGGCGCCGACGCCGACGTCGCGCCATTGCAGCGCGCGGTCGGGCAAGACCTTGTAGATTGCCGCAAACAACAGCGCGATAAGCGCAAACGAAACGATGCCGCTGATCGCGCTGAGGATGAGGGTGCCAAAGGGCAAATATGCGTTGATGATATCGGCAAGCGCCGATATTGCCGCGCTTACGACCAGGGATACCAGCAGCAGAAAGCCAAGCGCCGCGACGAGACCCAGGCTCGCAGCTCGTGCCCGCACCAGACGTGAAATCGATGTGCCGCCCGGTTTGACCTTCCAGATATCGTTCAGGGCAACCTGCATTTCGCCGAACACGCCGGATGCGGTAACCAGCAGCGTGACGAGCCCCAAAATGCTCGCAAGAGTTCCCGCCTCCTTGTGTGCTGCGTTCTCGATTGTCGCTTGCAGGAGCTCGGCGCTCTGCGGACCCATCAGGCCCGCCATCTGGGCCGAAAGCGCCAGCTGTGCCGCATCGTTTCCGAAGGCCATGCCTGCGATGGCGACGACGATGAGCAGGATCGGCGGAAGCGAGGTCGTGGCATAGAACGCCATCGCTGCCCCGTGGCTCAAGGCATTGTCATTGATGAAGCCGACGATGCTCTCCTTAAGGAGTGTCCAGCCCTCTTTCGCCACATGCCACATGTTTGCCTCGCCTGCTTCTCAAGCAAATAGAGGCAGTATCGCGGCGGTCCAGAGCGTGGCAGGTCGCAAACCTCTAGCCCGGGCTAGGATTGGCGGCGGAGGCCGGTCGGCAGCGAACGTCCTCAGTCCCTTTCAGGCTCAGTCTAAGAGCCAAATCCTCTGTGCAGAGGAATCAGGTGACGGGTCTTGGCTTTGGCGCGACCTGTCCGGCGGCCCTTCTTGTGAGACCATCCTGCGTCGGGAAGGCCGCGAATGCCGCGATGGCCAGATAGATCGGAATCCCCAATTCGAGGATTTCCTCGAACACTGTCGAGGTATCGATCCGGGCGAGATGGATGCCGAGAAATGTGAGATTTGACGGCGCCCCGTCGATGACCTTCGAAAGGACGGCGCAACCGATAGCGGCGGCAATGGCAATGGCAGTCGCCTCGCCATGGCGAAGCCCGTGCACAAAGCTACGGAGGCCGTCTTTGATGAGAAAATAGAAGGCCACGCCGAGGGCGATAACGACCGTCGCGCCGATCAGCTTTTCCAACAGCGGAACGTCAGGCGAAATGTAGAGGGTGGTCTTGGTGATGTTGTGGGTGGTGAAATGCGCATGGAAGTCCAGCTCGCGCAGGCACATCGCGATCGCGATGGCGACGAGATACCAGCGCTTGAGCAACTCCCGATAGGACATTTCCCGCACAAGCGTCGCCACGACGATCAGGTAGCCGGCGGCCGAGAAGACTTCGATGGGGCCGCCCTCGCTGAGGTAGAACTTCCGGATGTCTTCGGGAAGAAAGGCGAGCGGCAGGGCGATAAGAAAGACGAGCACCAGCAGCGCAAGGCCCATTTGATTGAAATAGTGGCCTTTGCCGTAACCGGTCTTTCTTTCGCTCCACGCCATATCTGTCTCGCCCATCTGTCTTGTGCCGACTCTCTGTTGATCGTGATTTCACTCAATTTGAAAGACTGGCCCGTTGTCAAGTTGCCGCGCCCTATGCCTGCCCTATGCCCGGCCGCTTGCCGGCGCGCTGAGGGCATAAGTGCGCAAGCGTGGCGAGCCTGGTCCGGCCTAGCGCGGTGATGGCTGTCCTGTCCAGAAACGTGTCTTTGTAGCGACGACCACCCGTTCGCTCACGCCATCGATCGCCGCCATCAATCCCGCGTCGGAGTTGATCAATCGGCACCCAACCGCCTGTTGCGTAAAGGCGCTATTGGACGCGCTTATGATGCAACCAACGGAACTGTGACAGTTGTCGCATAATTGATCGGATATTGGTCGAAGTACGGGAACTCGATCACGAAAGCATATCTGGCCGTGAGATGCGCCATGCGGAAGCCGCCGCTGGGCGGGTCGATTGCTATCGTCACATCGACATCTTTCAATCCCAAACCCAGCAATTTTTCTGTGGCTATGGCCTCTATTTCGGCCTCGGTCAGCGAGTTCTTCAACTGCAGCGCACGTGAGGACGTTTCCAGCGTATAGCGAACGCTGGACATGGCATTCAGAGCCCAGCCGAATGCGAAGATACCGAACAAAAGCATTATCAGAAAAGGTGCGATCAGCGCGAATTCCAGCCCAGTCCCGCCTGATGCATCACGGCTGAACGCTCTCGCGATCCGTTTAGCGGACACGGATCACCTCTTGATGGCCGATCTCGCGAGAAAGAGAAAACGCGCCAAAAATGAAAAGCGGGGACCAGGTCGCCGTCGCTTTTATTTCCACGAAGACCGAGGGAGCTTTCGTCCCCCCGTTGCACAGGCTCGATGCATCGACCACGGTGCTTCCGCACATGTATTTCCGGCCCAGTGTAACCTGTGCGCCTTCGGGATGGTTTTCCCAACTCGAAAGGGCGACGGCTTGGGTGGCCGCGTCGTCGGTTGCTCCCTCCATCACAAGATTTGCCGCCGTCTTGACGCTTGCGCGCATCGACAGCGAGCTTGATACGAAAGACCAGCCGCCAATGATGCCGAAAACCACCAGGCAAAGGATTGGCACAATCAGGGCAAACTCCACCGCAGCAACACCCGAATCGTTCCGGAAAATCCGACCTGACCGCCGTTCCATGACGGTTACTCGACAAGCTGAACGGATTGCGCGGCCGGAATCTCTCGCATTCCGAGGCTCGTACAATCCTGCTTGATGCTTGTAGCGCCGGACCACTCTATCGTATCGGCGACGACCTGTGTGCAACCACCTTGGCCCGAGAAATTGCCGAGATATTTAACCTCCTGCGTTGGAAAATACAGAGCACCGGTCAAAAGCGAATCCGCCGTGCCATTAAACGTGTTCGATTCCGCCAGGTTTGCTCTGTCGCCGTAAAACAGCACACCCGAATAGGTGCCTGACGTCGGTGCGCTTAGCTTGACGGAGGCCGTGCCGTTCATGCTGACGCCGGAGCTGCCCGCCAGATAGATGATGACTCCGTCGCCGGAAATGTTTGCGTTCGCGTTTGCTTTGAAATCGCCCCCCTCAACGACATATACCCCAGGCGAGAGCGTTACACTGCCGCTCAAGCTGAGCCCCTTGCAGTATGTTCCAGGTCCCAAGGTGGACCGATTGTCGTTTTGACAGGGGTTCGTGGCTGGCGGTGCCGGCAAGTCGGCAAAAGGATCCGCAGCGGGCAGCGCCTGGGTAAGCGGGTTCGCGCAAACGGTTTTTACAACGTTGCTCAATGAAACACCGCCTGCCGATATCAGGCAATCGGCCTCCAGAGATGCCGACCCTTGAAGCTTGAGGGCGTCCGCGGCGATTGAATCCGACATGACGGAGCAGCCGGTCAGCTTGAGGTTTGAACTGCCGGAAAAGAGCGCCGCTCTCGAAGCGGAAGGATTGAGCGCCAGAACGCAGGCTTTTGACGCGTCCGTGATAAGAGCCACGGCCCTTGCCTGTGCGCCGACCGCGCTTTGACTGAATATCGATGTGAAAAATCGATCGAGCGTCTGATGGACGACTACTTCAACGGCCTTTTTTGCGACATTCGGTCCGGACGAGGGAGGCGTGAAGACCTCGATCGTGCCTGTCGATGGTCCCCAGCCGTTCGTGATCGCTGACAGTGTCGCGGCCGAGACGATCGTTGGCTTGTCGGATCCCGAAACTTTTTCCAAAGCGCCAGCATAGGCTGCCGCATCCGCCACCGCCTGTAATTTCAGGCTGCTATAATACCAATAGGAAGTCTCGACACCGAGCCCCGCTCCGCCGACAACAATCGGCAAAGACAGGGCAAAAATAATAGCAACGTTGCCGCTCTCCCCGATTCGTCGCGGACAACTGAAAAAACGCCTGAAGGTACCGCCACACCAGCCCATTACCTATTCAAGCAAGGATGCATAAAGGAATGACTAAGAATTTCACTCGATTTGTTAGTTGGGCTCCTCGCTATCCGCCGACGCTGAACCAGCTTCTTCCAAACCAGGCGCGCGCAGCGGCGTCACAAGTTCTGTTGGCGCTGGATAGAACGCGGACGTTGGCCCTAAAAAGATCTTCGTTAAGCGTGTGTTGAGTCAGGACGGCAGTGGCTCATAAACTGAAACCCCGACGTATCGATCGTATGAGCCACGATCTTTCTCAGGAAGCTTGTCTCGGGTTACGCGCAATGTGAATCCCCATGCACGTGCCCCTTGGCGAGAACCATCCAATCGAAAATATCGTCGCCTTCAAATGCGAGTCTCTGGGCGGCCTGATGCCATTTCTGAAGCTCGGGTGGCACCTCGAAAAACGTACCCGAAAATAGCCGCTCCTCAGCATGATAATGCACGGTGGTAAGCCAAAGGAAAAGAAAGCTGTCCTCGCCAAGACGTTCCGACTCGTCAGGGTCGCGAAACCGAAGCTTCGCTGAACACAGGGCGTCTGCATTCCTCTCTATGTGTTCGATAAATATCGGCACACTCGCAAGCGCTCGGTCGTAAGCAGCTAGGGTGGCGGGGTCTGTTTTCGAGATAGCCAGGAAGAGTGGCTCATCCCGCGGCTCGTCGAATTTACCGTTCGATTGAAATTTTTCGCTCATAAAAGACCTCTTGGACTAACCTTGAACGCTCAGCGAAACCTCAGCACTCGCGAGGCGGTGTTGCAGCACCAGCCAAAGCGCCCCTCACGCCACCGACCAGCCGCCATCGACCAGTATGTTCGCGCCGGTGATCAGCGACGCGGCCGGCGAGGCGAGGAACACCACGGTGCCCGCGACATCGATCGGATCACCGATGCGGCCGAGCGGGATGTGGCCGAGCACATGCCTATGAAACTCCGGATCGGCGAGCGAGGGCCGCGTTCCGTCGGTCCAGATGAAGGTCGGTGCGACGCTGTTGACGGTGATCTTGTGCTGCGCCCATTCGGCCGCGAGGCAGCGGGTGAGGTGGTTTATCGCCGCCTTGGTCATGCAGTAGATCGCTTCGCCCTTCAGCGTCACCGTGCCGGCCTGCGAACTGATGTTGATGACGCGCCCGGATTTCTGCTCGATCATCAGCCGTCCGACCGCCTGGGTGGTGAAGAACGTGCCCTTGAGGTTGACGTTAACGGTGAGGTCGAAATCCGCTTCGGTCACGTTCTCCGCCAGGTTTTCAGGTCCAAGCCCGACATTGTTGACGAGTACGTCGATGCGGCCGAAGGCGGCGTGGGCGTCGGCGACAGCTTTTCGCACCGTCGCCAGATCGGTGAGGTCCATCTGTACCGCCAGCGCGCGCATGCCCATGCGCTCGATCTCGGCGGTGAGATCCGCGCCGTCGGCAGCACTGCGCACACCGACGATCACGTCGGCGCCGGAGCCGGCGCAGGCGAGCGCGCAAGCGCGTCCGATGCCGCGCGAGGCGCCAGTGACCAGCACGACCTTGTCAGCCAGATCGAATTTCGGCGTGAACTCGTTCGTCATCTCAACCTCCCCTGAAAACCCTGCGCGAGGCGCGCCGCCCGACAGGGACGGTCTCCTCAGCCCTGAACATTACCGGGGCGGATACACTACCCGCTCGAGATATGAACGCCAGTCACAAGAAATTGCCGACGGCGGCCGGTTTCGTTGGCAAAAGGTTACCGTTCCCTGCTATTCCCCTCCAAATCAAAAGCAGTGGACTTGCGCATGACCAATGTCGCCTTGACCGGGCTTGCCCGCGATCTCGCCAAGCGTGCCGCGGAAGGCCGACCGGTGCGCATCGGCGTCATCGGCTCCGGCGAGATGGGCACCGACCTGGTGACGCAAGGCATGCTGATGCCGGGCATTTCGGTGTGCGCCGTCTCGACCCGCCGCCCGCACACCGCGCGTGATGCCATCCGCATCGCCTATGGCGATGAGGCGATGGCACGGGAGGCCGATACGCCGTCGAAGGTCAGCGAGGCGATCGAGGGCGGAAAAATCGCCATCACCTCGAACGAGATGCTGGTCACCAATCCGCTGATCGACGTGGTCATCGACGCCACCGGCAAGCCCGGCGTCGCCGCCGATTTCGACCTGATGGCGATGCAGCAGGGCAAGCATCTGGTGATGATGAATGTCGAGGCCGACGTCACCATCGGCTGCTATCTGAAGCAGCAGGCCGACCGGCTCGGCGTCGTCTATTCGGTCGGCGCCGGCGACGAGCCGTCGAGCTGCATGGAACTGATCGAGTTCGCCTCCGCGCTCGGCTACACCATCGTCTCGGCCGGCAAGGGCAAGAACAACCCGCTCAACCACGACGCCGTGCCCGATGACTATCGCGCGGAAGCGCTGCGCCGCAACATGAACCCGCGCATGCTGGTCGAGTTCGTCGACGGCTCGAAGACCATGGTCGAGATGTGCGCCATCGCCAACGCCACCGGGTTGGTGCCCGACATCGCCGGCATGCACGGGCCCAAGGCCGACCGCGATGAATTGGCCAAGGTGCTCATCCCGCGCGCCGATGGCGGCATCCTGTCGAGAAAAGGCGTCGTCGACTACACCATCGGCAAAGGCGTGGCGCCCGGCGTCTTCGTCATCGTCGAGGCGACCCATCCGCGTATCATCGAACGCATGGACGACCTGCATATCGGCCACGGGCCCTATTACAGCTTCTTCCGGCCGTATCATCTGACCTCGCTGGAAGTGCCGCTCACCGCCGCGCGCATTGCGCTCTATGGCACGCCGGACATGGTGCCGCTGCCGAGGCCGGTAGCCGAGGTCTGCGCCGCGGCCAAGCGCGATCTGGCGGCGGGAGAGACCTTCGACGCGATCGGCGAGACCTGCTACCGCTCCTGGACCATGACTGTCGAGGAGGCCCGCGCCAACCGCGCCGTGCCGGTCGGCCTGCTCGAAGGCGGCAAGGTGCTGAGACCGGTCAGCAAGGGCGAGCTGCTGACATCAGCCAATGCCGCGCCAGACCCGACCACTAGGCTGTTCGCCTTGCGCCGGCTGCAGGACGAGATGCTGTACGGGGCTTGACGCCGTCGAGAGCGGCACCTGTCGGACGCTTTCGGCCGGGCGCGCTGGTGTTGTCATGACAAACTCTCTATATTGTATTGACAACGAGGCGGAGGCCGATTGCATGAATCTTCAGATCAGGGATCCGCGCGCACGCGAACTGGCACGACAGCTTGCCGCCAAACGCAACATTTCCATGACCGAGGCGGTCATCGAAGCGCTTGAATCCGAATTGAAACGGGAAGGCGGACGCATTCCCCTGGCGGAGCGGCTCGCTGCCATTGCCAATGACATCAAAGCCAAGGCAGGCCAGGGCGGTCGGGCTGTGACGAAGGATGAAATCGATGACATGTGGGGGCATCCCTGATGTTCGTCGACACCTCCGTGGTTGTCGCGATTCTTTCAGGAGAAGAGGATGCCGGCGAGTGGAGCAATCGCATCGAGGCAGCGCCCGTAAGGATAACTTCGGCGCTGGTGGTGCTTGAAGCGGCGATGCGGCTTTCGACGATGCTTGCCGTCCAGCCGGTTATCGCCGGAGACGCGATAGACGCGTTTCTTCGCGAGGCTGAAATCGAAATCGTGCCGATCGACGCCCGTGATGCCGTGCTCGCGATCCAGGCGTTTTCAGACTATGGAAAAGGGCGCGGGCATCCCGCCCAGTTCAACTTAGCCGACTGCCTTTCTTATGCCTGTGCAAAGAGTCATGGTTCCGCACTGCCCTACAAGGGTAACGACTTTTCGCATACCGATCTCGCGTAATCCGCAAAGCCGCCACTACTTCCCCAGTTCGATCGACCGCAACCGCGCTGCTTCCACCGCTTCGGTGAGCAGGTGGATCAGCCGGTCCTCGCCCATCAGCACGGCAAGTGCGGCGGCCGTTGTGCCGTTGGGGCTGGTCACCTGCTGGCGCAGCACGCCCGGATCTTCGCCGCTTTCGGCGGCGAGCGAGGCGGCGCCATAGACCGTCTGCACGGCCAGCAGCCTGGCGGTTTTGGCTGGCAATCCGGCCTTCTCGGCAGCCACGGCCAGTGCTTCGATGAAATGGAAGATATAGGCCGGGCCAGACCCTGACACCGCCGTCACCGCGTCCATCAGGCCCTCGTCGTCGATATCTGTCACTTCGCCGCTCGCCGAAAGGAGATCGGTAACGAAACGTTTCGTGTCGATGGAGACCAGCCGGTTGGAAAACACCACCATCATGCCCTTGCCGATCGCCGCCGGCGTGTTGGGCATGCAGCGCACGATCGGCGCGCGATCGCCCAGAATGGCCTCGAAAGTGGCGGCCGGCGTTCCGGCGGCGATGCTGAGGAAGGTGGTGCGGCCATCATTGAAGCGCTTGTAGGCGGCGGTCACGTCGCGGATCACTTGCGGCTTCACCGCAATGACAACGAGGGCCGGCACCGCGTCCGCCGGAATGCCGCCGGCATCCGCGGCAGCACTGCAGCCCAGCGCTTCGGCGCGCTTGCGCAAATCGGCATTGGGCTCGACCACGAAGACCGCCGCCGCGGGGAGCTTGCCCGATTTCAGCCAGCCCGAGAGCATGGCGTAGCCCATATTGCCGCAGCCGGCGAGAACAAGCCTGATCGTCATGGAAAACCTCCGCTAGAGCATCGGACCCAAAAGGGGGTACCGGTTTTGGCAAAATCCGATGCTCAAACAAAAAGATGGCTTCCCATAGACGTTCGTGGCGGGGCGGGGAAGTCCTGTTGGGACGGAGGATCAGGACCGACCGCGAACCGCCATCGGCCGCAGCGACACTTGCCTCAGGCCGAACATGCCGAACACGAAGAACAGCCAGACCGGGTCGGCGCGATGGAAGAAGAAGCTTTCGAAGAAGGCGTTCAGCGCTGCGAACAGCACCACCATCATGAAGAAGTCGCCGAGATGAATGTTCTCCTTGCGCAAGGGAATGCGCATGTAATCGCGCAGCGGCGCGACCAGGAACGTGTAGACCGCCACGCAAAGCGCCGGGATGCCCATCAGCACTGCGATGTCGAGGTAGCCGTTATGGCCGTGCACGATGGTTCTGATGTCCCAGGCCCGATCGAAGGGCTGGTCCTGGTTCAACAGCAGCGGCGTGCCCCAGAAGCTCTCGAAGCCGTAGCCGGTCCACGGCCGCTCCGCCAGCATCTCGCCGGCGAACTCCCACAGCGTCGTGCGCCCGGTATAGGTCGGGAAAATAGAGTGCAGCCAGATGCTTCACCGGCGGCAGGAAGACGATGCCCAGCGTGCCGATCGCCGCGGCGATGATGGCCAGCGCGAACAGGATCGGCGTCCCAAGCCGCATGCCGATCAGGCTTGGCAGCACGACGATCAGGATCGAAAACGGCACCAGTCCGGCCGTCGTCTTGGAACCGCTGTGCAGCATGAAGATCATCGCCGCGCAAAAGATCGATGCGCCCCAGAGCCGCTGTCCGCGCCGGTAGAGGTAGAGGCCGGCGAAGCTGAAGCAGGCCATGATAGGCCCGGCGATGTTCTTGTGGGTGAACACGCCGCGCCACAGGCCGGCATGTTCCGGCTCCAGCGAATCGGTGGTGTGCAGCGCCTCGTTTGGAAAGACGATGAGCCCCGATATAGGACAGGCCGATGACGACGACGATGGTGAAGATGATGACTTTCGAGAAGGCTTCGGCGTCGCGCGGAAGCGCCAGGATCGTCGCCATCGTCAAAATGCCGATCAGCGTGAAGAAAGCGGCGCGCATGGCCGACGGCCGATCGGTTGCCATCACCACCGAAAACATCAGGAAAGCCAGCATCAGCAGCCAGGACGGGCTGAACAGCGAACGCACCACGCGCGGGTCGGCAAAAGCTATGAGCGAGAAGAAGGGTACAACCCTAGAGGGAAACCTTGTCTTCAAGGCAGGGAAATTAACCTTTTGTTTCCTATGCTTGTCTAGCGTGGCTTAACGAATGGCTGACCGCGCGTCCAAGCCGCAAAGGGCAAGCTCCACGACAATGGTCGACAGGCAAAACCGTGAAGATTGGAAGCGCGAGCGGTCCTTGCTGGCGCTCGGCCAGGCGTTGCGCGGCGAAGAAGAACCATCGCTGGTTGCAATCGGGGACCGGGCAGACCCGTCATGGCGCGAGGATGCCGCAACGCGCCATCGTGTCGCGCGCTTACGCCGCGAGGAGCGAGCGCATCCGGAACTCTCGGCAACCCCGGAGTCCTCGGCGACCCCGGAACGCTGGGTGGCTCCGGAGTTATCGGCAAGCGATGAAACAAGCCGGTTTCAAGCCGAGGATGCATCGGCTTCGGCCGCCCGGATGCCGCCTGAGACTGACGAGCCCGTTGAAGCGGACCATGCGGAAGCCGCGTTCGATCCTCGATACGCCAGGCAGCGGCCGGAGCCGGTTGCAGCCGGTGTTTCCGAGGACCGGCGTTCCGATGCCGATCCTCGATACGCCGCGTTCGATCCCCGACACGCCGCGTTCGAGCCTCGACACGCCGGACCCGAGCCTCGATACGCCGCACCCGAACCTCGATATGCAGATGACGAGCCGCGGTCTTCCCGTCAGGACGACAGACAAGAATGGAGGCCGTTGATCGATCCGATGCAGGTCGTCCGCGGCATTGCCCGCTCGAAGCTGCTGATCGTCGCCATGACGATACTGGGCGCCACGCTTGGCGTCGCCATCGCGCTGTCGACGCCGAAGAAATACGAAGCCACCGCAGAGCTGATCGTCGACCCGCGCGACCTGAAGCTCACCGACCGCGTCCTCACCCAATCGGTGGTTGCGTCCGACGCTACGCTGGCCATCGTCGAAAACCAGGTTCGCGTGCTCACCTCCGGTACCGTTCTCAACAAGGTCGTCGACAAGCTCAATCTCATCAATGATCCGGAGTTCAACGGGCAAGGTTCCGATGGCCTGGGGATGATGACGTTCATCCGGTCGATGCTGTCGCGCAATGACGGGCCGGCTGCCGGTGAGGGTCGCCGCCGTGCGCTGGCCGTCGCCAATCTGGCCGAGAGCCTTTCGGTCGAGCGCGGCGGCAAGACCTTTGTCATCTCCGTAAGCGCCACCACGCAAAATGGCGAGAAGTCGGCGCTCATCGCCAACACGATGACGGACGTCTTTCTGCAGACCTTCGGTCAGATCCAGTCCGACACCGCTGGCCGCGCGACCAACGAGCTGACGGGCAGGCTCGACGAGCTGCGCAAGGGCGTGGAAGCGGCCGAGCGCAAGGTCGAGGATTTCAGGGCCGCGCACGACCTCGTCGACGCGCAAGGCCACCTGATCAGCGACGACGAGATGCTTAAGCTCAACCAGCAGCTGGCCATCGCCCGCGCGCGCACGCTGGAACTTAACGCCCGCGCGGCGTCGGCGCGCTCGATCGACGTGAGTTCGGTTCTGAGCGGCACCTTGCCGGAGGAGATCAACTCCAACACCATGAGCGAGTTGCGCTCGCACTATGCGACGCTCAAGCAGGAGGCTGACCGCGCCGCGATCCGGCTCGGGCCGCGCCATCCCGAGCTCCAGGCGCTCAATGCTCAGCTTGCCGGATCGCGCGAGCGTATCGCCGGGGAACTGCGCCGCATCGCCTCGTCGCTGCAGGTCGACCTCAGGCGCGCCGTGCAGCTCGAACAGGATCTGGCCTCCCGGCTGGCGCAGTTGAAGGTCCGCAGCGGCGACGTCAACAGCGACCTGGTCACGTTGCGCGAACTGGAGCGCGAGGCCGCCGCCAAACGCTCCGTCTATGAACAATATCTCCTCCGCGCCAAGGAGACCGGCGAGCAGAAGGACATCAACACCGCCAACATCAACGTGATCTCCAAGGCGTTCGCCCCGCTCGAGCCGAACGGACCGTCGCGCGCCATGACGGTGCTTGCCGGCCTGCTGGCGGGGCTTGCTTCCGGTGTCGGCCTCGGCGCCATGCGCGGCGCCTATGCGAGCCTGCGCGAAACCGCCGATTCGCGGCCGCGCCGCAGGGCAGAAGGGCGCCGGACACCCATTGAAGACAAGGCATCCAAGGCGCCACCCGTTCCGCCCCATGCCGAACCAGTGCCTTATCCGCAGCAGCAGTATCCCCGGGCCTCGTCGGACGAGGCAAGTCAGGCTTCGAAAGCCGCTGAACAGCAAGCCTCCATCGAGGAAATCCGAGCCAGCTTGCGCGAATTCCGCGAAGCGGTTCGCGAACTCACCGAAAGCCGATCGCGGCGCCATTTCTGAGCGCCGAATAGAATAAAAGCCATCGGTTTCGAGTTAGCGGCATAAGACGGCGCTTTGACGGGATTGCCCGGTCGGATTTTCGTGAGAATGCCGCCCGAAGCAGAACGATGTTGAGGATGGTTGATGGCCGAGTTGATTGACGGAAAAAGCGTTGCCGAAGGCGTGGTGCAGCGCGTCAAGGCCCTGACGATCGAACTGATGGAAAAGGGCGCGCAGAAGCCCGGTCTCGCCGTGGTCATCGTCGGTGAGGATCCGGCGAGCCAGGTTTACGTCGCCTCCAAATCCCGCACCGCCAAGGAATGCGGCTTTCATTCGGTCCAGCACACGCTGCCGGCCGAAATGTCCGAACAGGAACTGCTTGCTATCATCGGCGAACTCAACGCCGATCCCGGCATCAACGGCATCCTGGTGCAGCTTCCGCTGCCTGACCATATCGATGCGGGCAAGGTCATCCAAGCAATAGCGCCGCAAAAGGATGTCGACGGCTTCCACTTCATCAATGTCGGCAAGCTCGGCACCGGTGAACTGGAGACGGCGTTCGTGCCTTGCACGCCGGCCGGCTCGATGCTGCTCATCGAGCGTGTGCGCGGCAAGGATCTTTCCGGGCTCAATGCGGTGGTCGTCGGCCGCTCCAATATCGTCGGCAAACCGATGGCCAATCTTCTGCTTGCCGCAAACTGCACCGTCACTGTCGCGCACAGCCGCACGAAGGACCTGGCTGCACTGGCGCGCACCGCCGACATTCTCGTTGCCGCTGTCGGCAGACCTGAAATGGTCAGGGGTGACTGGGTCAAACCGGGCGCCACCGTCATCGACGTCGGCATCAACCGCATCGCGGCGCCAGAAAAGGGCGAAGGCAAGACCCGTCTCGTCGGTGACGTCGCCTTTGCGGAAGCGGCCAAGACCGCCGGCGCCATCACGCCGGTGCCCGGCGGCGTCGGACCGATGACCATTGCCATGCTGATGGCCAACACGCTAGCTTCCGCCTATCTCGCGGCCGGATTGAAACGGCCGTCTTTCTGAACCTGGAAAGCCCAAAGCTTTGCCGAACCTCACTGTTCCCCCAGAGCGGCCGGTCACGAATGATCCCATTCACGGCGGCCGGCAGTTCGGGTTCCTGCTGGTCGACAAGTTTTCCATGTTCTCGCTGGCCGCCGCAATCGACACGTTCCGGTCGGCCAACCGGCTGCTCGGCCACGACTTCTATGGCTGGACGACGGTATCGGCCGACGGTGATGCCGTCATGGCCTCCAACGGCCTGCCGCTCAAGATCGACTACGCTGTCGCCGATCTGCCGCCGGTCGATATTCTTTTCGTCTCGGTCGGGCTGACGACCGAGTTTCCCGGCAAGAGCAAGGTGCTGGCGGCGCTGCGCAGCTGGGGCCGGCGCGGCAACGCGCTCGGCGCACTGTCGGTCGGCTCCTATCTGCTCGCCGAGGCAGGCCAGCTCGAAGGCTATCGCTGCACCATCCACTGGGAAAACCGCGCCGGCTTCGTCGAACGGTTTCCCGACATCAACTGCACCGGCAACGTCTTCGAGATCGATCGCAAGCGTTACACCTGCGCCGGCGGCACCACCTCCATCGACCTGATGCTGGAGATCGTGCGCGGCGATTTCGGCTCGAGCCTCGCCAACGGCGTCGCCAACCAGTTCCAGCACGAGCGCATCCGCTCCGCGGGAGACCGCCAGCGCGTCGGTCCTGAGCGCGACCTGACCGGCAAATCGGAAAAGCTGCGCCGCATCGTCGAACTGATGGCCGACCATCTCGACGAGCCGCTGTCGGCGGTGCAACTCGCCAAGTCGGCCGGCCTGTCGGTGCGTCAGGTCGAGCGGCTGTTCCTGCGTCACCTCAGTGTGACGCCCGGCCGCTATTACATGCGGCTCAGGCTTGAGCGGGCGCGCGAATTGCTGCGCCAGACCAACATGCCGATCCTCGATGTGGCGATCGCCACCGGCTTCACCTCGCACTCCTATTTTGCCCAGAGCTATCGCCTGCAGTTCGGCCGGCCGCCTTCCGAAGAGCGGCGCACGACATATTGAGTGGTTTGGCGCAGCCAGCGCCGCCACGTGCCCCGGCGCCCGGGCTTGTATCCTGTCGCGGCGTCAAATAGCTTCGCCCCCCTGACTGGCGGCCACTGACTGGGGGAAATTTTCATGGCGGGACTTGTGCGGAGCATCGTTGCGACGGCGCTCCTTTTGTGGATGACGACGCTCGGCCTTGCCGCCGACCGAGTCATCCTCATTCTCGACGCCTCCGGTTCGATGTGGGCGCAGATCGACGGCAAGCCCAAGCTCGAAATCGCCCGCCAATCGCTGCGAACGGTGCTGCAATCGGTCCCCACCGACAAGGAAATCGGCTTCATGGCCTATGGCCATCGCGAGAAGGGCAGTTGCGAGGACATCGAGCTCATCGTGCCGCCGCAGGCCGGCTCGGCAGGTGCTGTTTCCACTGCCGCCGACAGCCTGAAATTCCTCGGCAAGACGCCGCTGACATCAGCCGTCAGGCAGGCGGCCGACGCGCTGAGATACACCGAGGACAAGGCCACCGTCATCCTGATCACCGACGGGCTCGAGACCTGCAAAGGCGACCCCTGCGCGCTCGGCAAGGAACTGAGGGCTGCCGGTGTCGACTTCACCGTAAACGTCGTCGGCTTCGGCCTGACCGCGGACGAGGGCAAGCAGGTTGCTTGCCTCGCCGACGACACCGGCGGCAAATACATCCAGGCCTCCGATGAGAAGGCGCTGCAGGACGCGCTGGTCGAGACCATCGCCGCCGCACCTGCACCGGCGCCCGAACCAGCGCCGGCGCCGCAGCCGGCCGCCGCGCCGGAAAAGCCGGAATTCAACTTCATGCCCGCCGTGGTACTCGCCGAGGGCGGCGATCCCGTGACCGACGGAAATTCCTGGGAGATCTACAAGGCAAAGTCCGACGGCACGCGCGGCGATTACGTCGCCACCGAATACGGAGTTTTTAAAGGCAACTTGGAGCCGGGCGACTACGCAGTCGTAGCGCGCCATGGCGAGGCCAGCACCGAACAGAAGCTCACGGTCGAGGCGGGCCAGCTCTACAAACCCCTCTTCGTGCTCGATGCCGGCACGCTCATCATTCATCCGCGGCCAAGTGAGGGAGCGGATGTGGCCGATGGCGCGGCTGTGGTGATCGCCTATCCGGGCGTTGAAATGCCCGCGACCTATTATGGCGACACCAAGGTCGTGTTGCCGGCCGGCGATCAGAAAGTCACGGTCAGGATTGGGCAGGCAGAGGTTACCGAAACCATCCCGCTCGCTGCCGGCAAGGTCGTCGACAAGGATATCGTCGTCGGCGTCGGCCATGTCGTTGCCAACGCCTACTACATTGCCGGCGGCGACAAGGCCGACGGCTCGGGCATCGGCTTCAAGGTGTTCAAGGCAAAAAAGAAGGTCGACGGAACGAGGCAAGAGGTGGCTTATGCCTATGGCCCCGACAGCAAGTTCGATCTGCCGCCCGATGACTATGTGCTGACGGCGACGGTCGACCTTGCCGGCGTCGAGCAGCCGTTCAGCGTCAAGGCCGGTGAGCATAAGGATCTGAAGATCGCCATCAATGCCGGCGTGCTGGCGATCACCGCGCCAGGAGCTTCGAAGATCGAGATTTTCGATCCGAAGAAGGACATCAACGGCAACCGCAAATCGCTCGGCTACGCCTATGACGAGAAATATCAGGCGGCACTGCCGGCCGGCGACTACGCCGTCGTCTCGGAGAAGTCGGACAACACCTCAAAGGAAAGCACGGTGACCATCACAGCCGGCGAGCGAGCCGAGCTGACGGTGCAGTAGGGACATTCGACGTTTGAAAAAGGTGGTTCCGAAGCCAGCCCCTAACCCAAATGTGGAACCCAAGTATCTTACAGCGCAATATTCGCGTGCGGCGCAGACGTTTCGCGCGGTTTAGCTTGCTGTAAAAATTTCGCAAAGCATTCTGTTCGCCGGATCGTCGCAGAACATCCGGTTTTGCGACGTCGCAAATATCAGTCGCGAAACCGATTCAAAACTCGGGAATTTTGCGACAAGAACCGGGTAACGACCCCCACAAGAAAAAAATTTCGGGCATGTGTCGGGGCGCTTGGCTGTCGTTCGTCTTGTATACCTGACACGACGGGGAGATTTTGCAGCATGGCGAAGATCGTATTCGGAATGAACCAGTCCCTCGACGGCTATGTCGACCACCAGGAATTACCTACGCCAAGTCCCGCGCTCTTTCGTCACTGGATAGAGCACGTGCGCGACCTGACCGGCAGTGTGTACGGTCGCCGCATGTACGAGGCCATGCGCTATTGGGACGAAGACCGTCCTGAGTGGAGTACGGAGCAACACGAGTTCGCGGCGGCGTGGCGGCGCCAGCCGAAATGGGTTGTATCGCGCTCGTTGAAGTCGGTCGGTCCCAATGCCACGCTTATCGCGGATGACGTCGAGGTAGTGATACGCGGGCTAAAGGCCAAGCTAACAGGAGAGATTTCCGCTTCCGGACCAGAGTTGGCGCAAAGCCTGACCGAAATGGGTCTGATCGACGAATACCGCCTCTACCTTCACCCCGTGGTGCTTGGTCGCGGCAAGCCCTTCTTCGCTGGCTCTCGGCCACCGCTCCGCCTTGTGGCCAGCGAGCGAATCGGCGGGGAAGTCATCAGGTTGACCTACGTTCCTGCCTGATTACAGACCACGCCGACCAGGCCCGCTTTGAGGTTGAAAGCTGCCGTTCCTGTGTCGCGCAAATCCTAAGTTTCGCATCAAAATCGGCGGCGCTGATTATAGGGGAAATTTCTGTCGCAAAAGTCGCTCGCAAAAGTCCGAATTTTGCGACAGATATTTGCGACAGAAAGTACTTCACATTTAGGTTAGGGGCTGTGGTCGCAAGCCGCCCTTTTTCACTGCAGTGCGAACTCCGCCACGTTGTTTCCGAATGCGCTGGCGCCGTGGTCGGCACGGCCGACCATTTGCCGCAACCCGGCGAAAAGCTCGCGGCCGAAGCCGAATTCATTGCCGGCAAGATCGCTGTCCGCCGCCCGCCGCAGCGCGAAATCGCCTGCCGGCACCAAGACTTCCAGCGTTCCGGCGTCGGCGTCGAGCCTGATGATGTCGCCGTCATGGATCCTGGCGATCGGCCCGTCCTCGACCGCCTCCGGCGTCACATGGATCGCTGCCGGCACCTTGCCGCTGGCGCCCGACATGCGCCCGTCGGTGACCAGCGCCACATGCTGGCCGCGATCCTGCAGGACGCCGAGCACGGTGGTCAGCTTGTGCAGCTCCGGCATGCCGTTGGCTTTCGGGCCCTGGAAACGGATGACGGCGATGAAATCGCCGGTCAACGTGCCGGCCTTGAACGCCTCGTTGAGCCCTTGCTGGCTGTCGAAAACCTTGGCTGGCGCCTCGATGATGCGCCGCTCCGGTTTCACCGCCGAGGTCTTGATGACGGCGTGGCCGAGATTGCCGGAAAGCATTTTCAGCCCGCCCGTCGGCTGGAACGCCTTCTTGAACGGCGCCAGCACCTTCTCGTCGCCGCTTTCGTGGGGCGAGGCCTCGCGCACCACGCCGCCATCGGCGCCGAGCTTGGCCTCGACCGCATAAGGCCGCAGCCCTTCGCCCCAAACCGTCTGGACGTCCTCGTGCAGGATTCCCTCGTCGAGCAGTTCGCGGATCAGGAAGCCGAGCCCGCCGGCTGCGTGGAAATGGTTCACGTCGGCAAGGCCGTTCGGATAAACCCGCGCCAGCAGCGGCACGGCTTCCGAAAGATCCGAAATATCCTGCCAGGTAATGGCGATACCGGCCGCGGCCGCCATGGCGATCAGGTGGATGGTGTGATTGGTCGATCCGCCGGTGGCGTGCAGGCCGACGATGCCGTTGACGATCGAGCGCTCGTCGATCATCCGGCCGGCCGGCGTGTAGGCGTTGCCGAGCGCGGTGATCGCCAGTGCCCGCTTCGTCGCCTCCCGGGTCAGCGCGTCGCGCAACGGCGTGCCGGGGTTGACGAAGGAGGCGCCCGGCGTGTGCAGGCCCATGATCTCCATCAGCATCTGGTTGGAGTTCGCGGTGCCGTAGAAGGTGCAGGTTCCCGGTCCGTGATAGGATTTGGACTCGGCCTCGAGCAGTTCGGCCCGTCCTGCCTTGCCTTCGGCATAGAGCTGGCGGACTTTGGCTTTCTCGTCATTGGGCAGGCCCGTCGTCATCGGCCCGGCCGGGATGAACACCGCCGGCAGATGGCCGAAGGTCAGCGCCGCGATCACCAGCCCCGGCACGATCTTGTCGCAGACGCCGAGATAGACGGCGGCGTCGAACATGTTGTGTGACAGGCCGATCGCCGCCGCCATGGCGATCACGTCGCGCGAGAACAGCGACAGCTCCATGCCGGGCTGGCCCTGGGTGACGCCGTCGCACATTGCCGGCACACCGCCGGCGACCTGGGCAATGCCGCCGGCCTCGCGCGCCGCGTCCTTGATCAGCGCCGGAAATGTCTCGAAAGGCTGATGCGCCGACAGCATGTCGTTATAGGAGGTGATGATGCCGAGGTTCGGCACGCGGTCGCCGCCAAGTGCCAGCTTTTCCGAAGGGCTGCAAACGGCAAAGCCGTGGGCGAGATTGCCGCAGGACAGCACGGCCCGGTTGGCGGTGCGGCTCGATGCCTCGGCGATGCGGTCGAGATAGGCCTCGCGCCCCGGTCTGGAGCGTTGGCGGATGCGCTCGGTGATGGCTTCGATGTCGCGTCTCGCGGTCATGGCGTCGATCCTTTCAGGCGAGGTCCCGCAAACACGGTCCGGCTGTCCGCCGGGACCCCTTGGCAGGTTGAAATCAGGGTGCCCAGAAAACCTGTACGGGTCTCTCGGCTGCGTCGAGCACGGCGCGAATGGGTTTTCGCAATACCGATGCCATTGCGCTTTCGAATGCCTTGCGCTTGTCCTCACCCTCGATGTGCAGCGCGACGAAGCCGGCCCTGACGATCCGCGCCAGCGACAACGTCAGGCGCGGCTCGCCGGCGCTTGTCGCGTGAACCGGGAGCACGACGCTTTCCGACGACGGGTCGAGCAGTGTTTCCAGATTGTCGGCGTCGGGAAAAAACGACGCGGTATGGCCATCGGTTCCCATGCCGAGCACGATCACATCGAGCGGCCAGGGCAGCGACCGCAACATCCTGCTATCGGCCTCCGACGTATCCTCGATACTTGCTGCCTCCTGGTAGAGCGGCACGAAACGTGCGGCTGCGGCGGCGTTTTGCAAAAGATTGGCGGCGACCAGCCCGGCATTGGAGCGCGGCGAGGACGCCGGCACGCAACGCTCGTCGACCAGCGTCACCGTGACCTTGTTCCAGGCGATCGGGATGCTCGAAAGCGATGCGAAAAATTTCGCCGGCGTGGTGCCGCCGGAAACGGCGAGCAATGCCGTGCCGCGCTCAGCAATCGCATTGGTCAGGCGGCCCGCGACGTGGCCGGCAAGTGCAGCCGCCAGGTCCTGGCGTTCGGCAAATGCGTGCCAGCTGTAAGCGGCGCCGTTCAATTGCTCTCGTGCCATGTCCGCCCGTCGCGTTCGATCAGCGCAATCGAGGCGGAGGGGCCCCAAGTGCCGGCCGTATAGCCCTGCGCCTCCTGCCTGGCACCTTCCCATGCGTCCTGGATCGGGTCGATCCACTTCCACGCCGCCTCGACCTCGTCGCGGCGCATGAACAGTGTCTGGTTGCCACGGATGACGTCCATGATCAGTCTTTCATAGGCGTCGGGGGCGCGGCCGTCGAAGGATTGCGCGAAGCTCATATCGAGCGGGATCTGGCGCAGCCGCATGCCGCCAGGCCCCGGATCCTTGATCATGATGAACTGCTTGACGCCTTCGTCGGGCTGCAGCCGGATGACCAGCTGGTTGGCCGAGATCGGCCCGGCGCTGTCGCCGAAGATCGAATGCGGGATCGGCTTGAATTCGATGACGATCTCCGAGACGCGCGTCGCCAGCCGCTTGCCCGTCCTGAGATAGAACGGCACGCCCGCCCAGCGCCAGTTGCCGATTTCGGCCTTGAGCGCGACGAAGGTCTCGGTGTTGCTGTTCTTGCCGAGCTCCTCGACATAGCCTTTCACCGGCCCGCCGGCCGAGGCCCCGGCACGGTACTGGCCGCGTACCGTATGCTTGGGCGCTTCATTGCCGTTGATGCGTTTCAGCGCGCGCAACACCTTCAGCTTTTCGTCGCGCACGGCGTCGGCGTCCATCGAGGACGGCGCCTCCATGGCGACGAGGCAGAGAAGCTGCAGCATGTGGTTCTGCACCATGTCGCGCAACGCGCCGGCCTTGTCGTAATAGGTGACGCGGTCTTCGAGGCCGACGGTCTCGGCCACGGTGATTTGCACATGATCGACATTGGCGGAATTCCACAGCGGCTCGTAGAGCGCATTGGCAAAGCGCAGCGCCATCAGGTTCTGCACCGTTTCCTTGCCGAGATAGTGATCGATGCGGAAAATCTGGCTTTCATGGAAATCGTCGCCGACCAAATCGTTGAGCTCGCGCGCCGAGGCGAGATCGCGCCCGATCGGCTTCTCCAGCACGATGCGCGAGTTCGGCGTGATCAGCCCGTTCTCTTTCAGCTTATGTGAGATGTCGCCGAACAGCGCCGGCGCCACCGCCAGGTAGAAGGCGCGGATGCATTCGCTGTCGCCGATCGCCGTCTTCAATTTGTCGAAGCCCGCGCCGGTCGTCGCGTCAGCCGAGACGTAGGAAAGCCGGGCGAGGAACGTCTCCAGCTCGGCGGCGTCGATATCGGCCGGTTTCACATGGTCGGAAATCGCCTGCCTGGCGAAATCCCGGAATTCCTCGTCGGTCATGTTCGAGCGCGACGTGCCGATGATGCGCGTCGGTTCGGAAAACTGATGGCCGCGCTGGCGATGATAGAGTGACGGCAAAAGCTTGCGTTCCGACAGATCGCCGGTGCCGCCGAAAATGATGAAGTCGAAAGGGTCGACGGGAATGATCTGGCTGGTCATGGTCTGTCCGCTCTGACGCCGCTCGCTGTGTAGCGTTGGATATAATCTAATCGATTTAGATTTTCCAGTGACACGGCGTCACATCCCAGGGCCAATCGGATGTTTGCCGATTGTTCTGAGGTGTGCCCTTGACACTGCCGCAACCCGGACGCTTGTCGGCGAGGTGGTTCCGGGAGGCCTTCGCAGACGCAGCATAGTGCGGGATCGAGGCGAAAGCCAAAGGAGAAATCGAGAGTATGTTGATCTTTCGGCGGCCATTGCCCGAGGCTGCCGGAGCGGGGAGTCTTCAATCATGAGTGAGAAAGCCATGCGCCTGGAAAACAAAGTTGCCATCATCACCGGTGCCGCGTCAGGCTTCGGCGAGGGCATGGCCAAGCGTTTTGCCGAGGAGGGCGCCAAGGTCGTTGTCGCCGACCTCAACGCCAAGGGCGCCGAACGCGTCGCCAACGAGATCGGCCGGGCGGCGATCTGGACCCAGACGGACGTCTCGACCCGTTCGGAGTTCGACGAGATGGTCTACGCCGCAAACAGTGCCTTTGGCCGCATCGACATCATGGTCAACAATGCCGGCTATACCCATCGCAACGGCGATATGCTGGAGGTCGACGAGACCACCTTCGATCTGATCACGGCCGTCAACATGAAGGCGATCTACCACGCCGCTCTGGCGGTCGTGCCGGTGATGGATAGGCAAGGCGGCGGCGTCATCCTGACCACGGCCTCGACCGCCGGCATCAGGCCGCGGCCCGGCCTCACCTGGTACAATGCATCGAAGGGCTGGGCGATCACCGCGACCAAATCCATGGCGGTGGAACTCGCGCCGAAGAACATCCGCGTCAACTGCCTGTGCCCGGTCGCCGGCGAGACCGGCATGCTGGAAAAATTTATGGGCGCCGACACACCCGAAATCCGCGAGAAATTCCGCGCGTCGATCCCGCTTGGCCGGCTTTCGACGCCGCTCGACATAGCCAACGCGGCGCTCTGGCTGGCTTCGGACGAGGCGGCCTTCGTCACTGGCGTGGCGCTGGAGGTCGACGGCGGACGGTGCATCTGAGCCGTCCGGCCCTGTCGGTTTCAAGTTCGACCTGACCGTCCCTCGCACCCGGGCGGCTGATTGCGGCAGCCAAATGAGCCGTGGGCAACGTCACGCCAAAGAATGGCCTGAACAATCCTACGCGCCGGTCTTGACGAAGCTCTTGTAGATCCAGCCGCGTTTGCCGTTGTGGACGATCTGGCACCATTTCTTGCAGCCCATCACCTGAACCGAGGTCTTGGCGGGAATGGTGACGATGGCGGCCGCACTGTTCTTCGGGCCAGTGCGCATGGTAACACCCCTGAGGATGCGTCCTGCCGCGCTTGCTTGCTTGGCCTCGACTTTGGCCTGGGCGCCATCCGTATATGTCGCGGCCGGCAGCGGCTTCGGGGTGGGGATGGCGGCGGTTGGCGCACCGTCCGTCGCCGCCTTGGCGGGAGCAGCGACTTTGGCAATCAATGCTGCCACTTTGGTTTTCGCTGCCGGATCGGCGAACGCCGCTGCAGTGGACGGCTTGTCTGCTTTTTCAGCCTGGCCCGCCGTCTGGCCGCCCACCTTCTGGCCGCCCACCTTCTGGCCGGATGTGGTCTTCGGTCCCGATCCTGTCCAGCGAGGATCATTGGGCGCCAGCGCCGCTAGCTCGGCCTTCGCTGCAACCACCGCCGACGAAATCACATCGGTCTTGCTCGCAGCCTGCTGCGCCGCGGCTACGCTCGCGGCCGCGGCCGGCAGGATCCTTGTCGTTTTCACCGGAATGCTGGAAACGATCTGCTCGGGACTGGCGACCGCTTGTCTCTCGGTGGCCGGCAATGCCAGCCATAGCGCCACCGCTGCCACGCCAAGCAGCGCTGCTGTGCCAAACGCGGCGATGACCAGATGCAGGTTCGACCGGATTTGCCGCCAGAATCTGGGCTGCATGTCGAAGCCAAACTGCATCGCAAAGCGCCGTCGTTCCGGCGCGCCGAAACTGAAGGGCTCTCTCACTCTTACAACCTCCATTTGCGGGCCAACGTTCTTACGACCTGTGCCGGAAACCGGCATCTGGTCGGCATCGGTCCCAATCCAACGCGGGCAGGCCCGCAAAATCCCCCTTCGACTGCCCAGAACCGGCATCCTTTGCCGGCGATTGTGGCATCACTGCGCCCTTGCCGGGCGGATTCTGCACGTTTACGATCGATTCTACAACTTGCAAGGGATTTTGCAACCTGTGGTTATATGCGGTCCCTCAAGGCATACCAGTTGAGCGCAAGAAACAGCAGAGGCGCGCGTAAGCGCCGGCCACCGGGAAAGGCCGGAATGTTCAGGTCCTCGATCAGCCTCAGCCGGTCCCGGTTGCCGGCGACGGTTTCGGCATAGAGCTTGCCGAAAAAGTTCGACAGCATGACGCCGTGGCCGGAATAGCCGCCGACCGAGATCACATTGGGCATCACCTCGCGCACGAACGGTTTTCTCGGCATCGTGATGCCGACATAGCCGCCCCAGCCATGGGTGATCTCGACGTCCCTGAGGTCAGGATAAAGCTCGGCGATCTGCCGGCGGATGTGGACATGGATGTCTTTCGGATCGTTGACCGCGTAGATCTCGCGCCCGCCGAACAGCAGTCGCCCATCCGTCGATTTGCGGAAGTAGCGCACGACGAAGCGGGAATCGTCGACCGCCTCTCCGCCTGGCAACACGTTTGACTCTCCAAGCGGCACCGTCGCGCCGATGAAGGAGCCGATCGGCATGATATGCGCGGCACTGATCGGCTCGAGCGTGCCGCCATGGGCGTTGACGCCGATCAGACATTTCTCGGCCGATATCATGCCTTTCGGCGTCGCGACCCTGACCTTGCCGCCAACGGACGCGATGGCGGTCGCCGGTGTCTGCTCGAACAGCTGCGCGCCCGCCTGCGCCGCCACTTTTGCCGTGCCGATCACCAGCTTCAGCGGATGGATGTGCCCGGTGCCGGTGTCGCGGGTGCCGCCGAAATAGCGCGCCGAGCCCAACCGCTCCGCCGTCTCCCTGGCGTCCATGAAGCTGATGTGTGGATAGCCGAAGCGGTTCGCCATGATCTCGGCATGCGCCCTGTAGTCGTCGACATAGCGCTGCTTGTGCGCCACCGACATCTGGCCGGGCATGTAGTCGATCTCGATCTTGTTGACAGCGGCGAATTCGAGGAGATGCGCCTTGGCCTCTTCGGCGAGGTCGAACAGCGCCTTGGCCCGGGAAAAGCCGTATTCCGCTTCGAGCTCCTCGGCCCAGGCGCGCTGGCCGGTGCCGAGCTGGCCGCCATTGCGGCCCGAAGCGCCGTCGCCGAAGCGATGCGCTTCGATCAGCACGACATTGCTGCCGGCCCTGGCGAGGTGCACCGCCGCCGACAGGCCGGTGAAGCCGCCGCCAACGACGACGACGTCGCACCTCAGGTCACCGTCGAGCGCCTTGTATTCGGGCCGTGAGCCGGCCGTGTCCTCATACCAGGAGCGGCCGGGGGAGATTGGGGATTGGTAGGGCATGATGCTCGGAGTAAGGGAGTAAGGGAGTAAGGGAGTAAGGGAGTAAGGGAGTAAGGCAGTAAGGCAGTAAGGCAGTAAGGCAGTAAGGCAGTAAGGCAGTAAGGCAGTAAGGCAGTAAGGCAGTAAGGAGATGCTGGTCGGCTGAAAGTTTGCGGATTAGGAGTCGAAGAAGCTTTCCCACACTTTCGGTGCTCGCCAATAATGAAGCCGCTGTCCCGTTCGACGCGATGCCGGTACGCTCAGCGATCAGAAGCTGCGTTTCCAGCTCCTTCAGTGACCCTTGTGCGATTCGAAGAAATTGCTGATAGGAACCCCAGACCTCTCTGCCATAGCCTTCCGCTATGTTCGCCGGCACCGAGCTTGCGGCGCGCCGCACTTGGCTGGTCAGTCCGTAAAATCTCCTCCTTCGGCCACGATTTCGTCGCGCCGTAAACCGCCACCGCAAGGTCCATTGCCTGCTGCCAAACTATTAAATCCTTGTACGAACCCGTTTTCTCAGTCATTCGCCCTACTCCCCTACTCCCCTACTCCCCTACTCCCCTACTCCCCTACACATTCAACAACAGATACTCCCGCTCCCACGGGCTGATCACTTCCATGAAGGTCTCGAATTCCGCCCGCTTGATCGCCGCATAGGTGGCGGCAAACGACTTGCCGAGCAGCGCGCAGAGTTCCTCGTCGGCTTCGAACAGGTCGACCGCCTCGAGCAGGCTGCGCGGCAGGTCGATCTCGGCCTCGTTGGCGGTGGTGAGAACCGGCGGTTCGGCCTTGATCTTGTTGGTCATGCCGATCAGCCCGCAGGCGAGCGATGCGGCCAGTGCCAGATAGGGATTGGCGTCGGAGGAGGGGATGCGGTTCTCGACGCGCCTGGCTGCCGGGTCGGAGCGCGGGACGCGGAAGGCGGTAGTGCGGTTGTCGTAGCCCCATTTGTTGTTCACCGGCGCCGAAGCCGACTGCGTCAGCCGGCGATAGGAATTGACGTAGGGCGCAAACATCACCAGCGCGTTCGGCACATGTTTCTGCATGCCGCCGAGGAAATGGAAGAAGGCTTCGGTTTCCGAGCCGTCCTCGGCAGAAAAGACGTTCCTGCCGGTCTTCTTGTCGATGATCGATTGGTGGATATGCATGGCCGACCCGGGCTGCCCCTGGATCGGCTTGGCCATGAAGGTGGCATAGATCTCATGCTTCAGCGCCGCCTCGCGGATGGTGCGCTTGAACATGAACACCTGGTCGGCCAGTTCGATCGGGTCGCCGTGGCGCAGATTGATCTCGAGCTGGCCGGCGCCTTCCTCGTGGATCAGCGTGTCGATCTCCAGGCCCTGGCTTTCGGAGAAATGGTAGATGTCGTCGATCAGTTCGTCGAACTCGTTGACGCCGGCGATCGAATAGCCGGCGCCACCGCCGATCGCCCGTCCCGAACGCCCGACCGGTGGGGTCAGCGGGTAGTCCGGATCGGGATTCTTGCGCACCAGGTAGAACTCGATCTCGGGCGCCACCACCGGCTTCAGTCCGCGCTTGTCGTAAGCGGCAAGCACACGCTTCAGCACGTTGCGCGGCGTGAACTCGACCGAGCGGCCGTCCTGGTGGACGAGGTCGCAGATGACCGCCGCCGTCGGGTCCTCTTCCCACGGCACCACGGTCAGCGTCGAAAGGTCCGGCATCAGCTTGAGGTCGCCGTCGTCCTCCGGATAGTGGAAGCCGTTGCCGTCCTCGGGATAGCCGCCCGAGATCGTCGTCATGAACACCGCCGAGGGCAGCGCCAGCGAGGTGTTGGAGGTGAATTTCTTCGACGGCATCATCTTGCCGCGCGCAACACCGGCCTGGTCGGGCGTGATGCATTCGATATCCTCGATGCCGCGCCACGCCAGCCAGGCGCCGACTTCCTTCCAGTTTTTCACACCACGTTGATTTTTCACGAAGGCAGGCGTGCGGATACGTCCTCCGCGGCTCGACGGACGGACTTCCTTTTTTGCAGGCGGCATCATTCACCAGATTGGGTTGCGGATTTGAGAGTATAGCCGGGGCCGGTGATGGAAGGGAAGGGGAGCCGGCCCTGCCTTCGCCCGCCAGTTGAAAATCGCCCCAAGCAGCTTAGGTTCGACGCAAGTTCAACGACCTCGGCTGAAGACGTCGCATGCGGAACCATGAATTGACCACGATCGGCTTCGATGCCGACGATACGCTCTGGCAGAACGAGCAGTTCTTCCGCATCACCGAAAAGCGCTTTGCCGCGCTGCTCGCCGATCATGCCGAGGAGGAGCACATCTCGGCAAGATTGCTGGAGGCCGAGAAGCGCAACCTCGCCGTTTACGGCTTCGGCATCAAGGGGTTTACCCTGTCGATGATCGAAACGGCGATCGAGATTACCGAGGGCCGCGCGCCGGCTTCGGTCATCGCCGAAATTCTCGCCGCGGGCCGCGAGATGCTTGGCCATCCGATCGAGGCGCTGCCTCATGCGCGCGAAACCGTTGAAAAACTGGCGGATGCGTATCGCCTGGTGCTGATCACCAAGGGCGACCTTTTCGATCAGGAACGCAAGCTGGCGCAATCGGGCCTCGGTGACCTGTTCGATGCCGTCGAGATCGTCAGCGACAAGAGCCCTGCCACTTATATCAGCATCTTCAGCCGCCACGGTGATGGCGCCGAAAAAAGCATGATGGTCGGCAATTCGCTCAAGTCGGACGTGGTGCCGGCCATCGAGGCCGGCAGTTGGGGCATCCACGTGCCGCATGAGCTGACCTGGGTGCTGGAGCATGTCGAGCCGCCGGTCACCGCGCCTCGCTTCCGCCAGATAGCCGATCTCTCGGAACTGCCCCGGCTGGTCGAAAGCATCGGGAAAGCCGGCTGATCGCGTGTCTCGGCGCCGAACCGGACGTGCGCGGCAGGCGTATCGATGCCGGACATTGCGCGTCGCAATCCCTTGTTGTTCGCTCCGCCAAAGAGCCGCGCTGTCGCTGACCCTCCATCGCGCGGCTCTTGTACAATCGAATGCTGTAAAATCGTTTTCTACTTGCAAATCAGTCGCAATTGCAGAATATGCGACAAGCGCGGCGTCACAGCGCCCGCGGGACATGCGAGTAAATCGCGACAGGAGATTTTGATGATCGAGAGATACGGGCGATTGGTTGTCGTCGGGTTGATGGCTGCGGTGTTCGCTGTGGCAGTGGCTTCAAGCCCAGCGAAAGCGCAGGAAAAATTCAAGGCCGTGACGACCTTCACCGTCATCGCCGACATGGCGAAGAACGTGGCGGGCGACGCAGCGATCGTGGAATCGATCACCAAGCCGGGGGCGGAGATCCACAATTACGCGCCGACGCCGGGCGACATTCAGCGGGCGCAGGGCGCACAGCTCATTCTGTGGAACGGGCTCAACCTCGAACTCTGGTTCGAAAAATTCTTCCAGAACCTCAGCGACGTGCCCGGCGCCATCATCTCCGAGGGCGTCCAACCGATGAGCATCGCCGAGGGACCCTATAACGGCAAACCGAATCCGCATGCCTGGATGTCGCCGACAAACGCGCTGATCTACGTCGACAACATCCGCGACGCCTTCGTCGAGCACGATCCGGCGCATGCCGAGACCTACAAGGCCAATGCAGAAGCCTACAAGGCAAAGATAGAGGCGGCCGTCGCGCCGATCCGCGATAAGCTTGCCTCGATCCCGCAGGACAGGCGCTGGCTGGTGTCGAGCGAAGGCGCTTTCTCCTACCTCGCACGCGATTTCGCGCTGAAGGAGCTTTACTTGTGGCCGATCAACGCTGACCAGCAAGGCACCCCGCAGCAGGTTCGCAAGGTGATCGACGCCGTCAGGGAAAACAAGATCGTCGCCGTCTTCAGCGAAAGCACCGTGTCGGACAAGCCAGCCCGGCAGGTCGCGCGCGAGACGGGGGTCCATTACGGTGGCGTGCTCTACGTCGATTCCCTCAGCGAGGCGGACGGCCCGGTGCCGACCTATATCGACCTGCTGCGTGTGACATCGGATACGGTTCAGAAAGGCCTCGCCGCAGGGCTGTCGCAATGAACGAAGCCGTTCCGCCTCTTGCCGCCGCGTCGGAGGATGCGGGAGGCGGACTCGCCGTCCGCGGCGCGACCGTCACCTACCGCAACGGCCACACGGCGCTGCGCGATGCGAACTTTGAAATTCCGACAGGCACGATCACCGCACTTGTCGGTGTCAACGGCTCGGGCAAGTCGACGCTGTTCAAAGCCATCATGGGCTTCGTGCGGCTGGCAAAGGGAGAGATTCTTGTTCTCGGACAGCCGGCCGCGGCCGCGCTGAGGAAGAACGTCGTCGCCTATGTGCCGCAGGCCGAGGAGGTCGACTGGAACTTTCCAGTACTGGTCGAGGACGTCGTCATGATGGGGCGTTACGGCCATATGGGCATGATGCGCCTTCCGAAGGCGGCTGATCGCGAGGCGGTTACATCAGCGCTTGCGCGTGTCGGCATGAGCGATTTCCGCAAGCGCCAGATCGGCGAGCTATCGGGCGGGCAGAAGAAGCGGGTCTTTCTCGCTCGGGCGCTGGCGCAGGACGGGCGCGTCATCCTGCTCGACGAGCCCTTCACCGGCGTCGACGTCAGGACCGAGGACGCTATCGTCGAACTGCTGCGCGCGCTCCGGGACGAAGGCCGGGTGATGCTGGTCTCGACGCATAATCTCGGTAGTGTGCCGGAGTTCTGCGACCGTGCTGTGCTGCTCCGGAACACGGTCCTTGCCTACGGGCCGACAGGCCAGACCTTCACGCAGGCGAACCTGGAAAAGGCTTTCGGCGGCGTCTTGCGTCATTTCGTGCTGGGCGGCGCCGGGCTGCATGAGGACGACGACAAGCGCCGCCTTGCCGTTATCACCGACGACGAACGGCCACTGGTCTTCTACGGAGAGAACGGAGCCATGCAGCAGAAGATGCGGGAACCGGACGAATGAGTGTCCTGCTCGAGCCGTTCGGCTACGAATATATGCTCAATGCCATGTGGGTGTCCGCTTTGGTCGGCGGTGTCTGCGCCTTCCTGTCGTGCTATCTGATGCTGAAAGGCTGGTCGCTGATCGGTGACGCGCTCTCGCATTCGATCGTGCCGGGCGTCGCCGGCGCCTATATGCTGGGCCTTCCCTTTTCGATCGGCGCCTTCTTCTCCGGCGGGCTAGCCGCTGCGGCGATGCTCTTCCTCAACCAGCGCACCAAGCTGAAGGAAGACGCCATCATCGGCCTGATCTTCTCCTCCTTCTTCGGCCTCGGCTTGTTCATGGTGTCGCTGTCGCCGACCTCGGTGAATATCCAGACGATCGTGCTCGGCAACATCCTGGCCATCACTCCGGAAGACACGCTTCAACTCGCCATCATAGGCTTCGTCTCGCTCGCCGTCCTGCTGGTGAAATGGAAGGATCTGATGGTGGTCTTCTTCGACGAGAGCCATGCCCGCTCGATCGGCCTCAACCCGAGCGCGCTCAAGATCATGTTCTTCATGCTGCTATCGGCCTCCACCGTCGCCGCGCTTCAGACCGTCGGCGCCTTCCTGGTCATCTGCATGGTGGTGACCCCCGGCGCGACCGCCTATCTTCTGACGGACCGCTTTCCGCGCCTGCTCGTCATCGCGGTCGTCATCGGCGCGGCGACGAGTTTCACCGGCGCCTATGTCAGCTATTTCCTCGACGGCGCCACCGGCGGCATCATCGTCGTGCTGCAGACGCTGATCTTTCTCGCCGCCTTCTTCTTCGCTCCCAAGCATGGAATGCTGGCAGCCCGCCGCCGCTCGGCGAGGGCTTTGGAGGCCAGCCTATGAGCATCCTCGATACGCTGCTTACCCCCTTCCAGTTCGGCTTCATGGTCAATGCGCTGATTGCTTCGGTTCTGGTCGCTGTGCCGACGGCGCTGCTCTCCTGCTTTCTCGTTCTCAAGGGCTGGTCGCTAATGGGCGACGCCATCAGCCACGCCGTTTTTCCCGGCGTGGTCATTGCTTACATCCTCGGATTCCCCTATTCGATCGGCGCCTTCGCCGCCGGGATGGTCTGCGCTCTCGCGACCGGCTTCCTCAAGGACAATAGCCGCATCAAGCAGGACACGGTAATGGGCATCGTCTTCTCCGGCATGTTCGGCCTCGGCCTGGTGCTCTACGTAAAAATTCAGTCCGACGTGCATCTCGACCACATATTGTTCGGCGACGTTCTGGGCATCGGCCTGCGCGACATCGTCGAAACGGGGCTCATTGCTGCGATCACGGCCGGCATCATCGGCATCAAGTGGCGCGACTTCCTGCTGCACGCCTTCGACCCGGCTCAGGCTCGCGCGGTGGGTCTTCGGGTCAACCTGCTCCATTACGGCCTGCTTTGCCTGATCTCGCTCACCATCGTCGGCGCGCTGAAGGCGGTCGGCATCATCATGGCCATCGCCATGCTGATCGCGCCCGGCGCCATCGCCTTCCTGCTGACAAGGAAGTTCAGCGCCATGCTGATCCTGTCGGTGGCGATCGCGGTCGCCGCGTCGTTTCTAGGCGTCTATCTGTCCTTCTTCATCGACAGCGCACCGGCTCCGACTATCGTGCTCATGCTGACTGCCGCCTTCATCGCTGCCTTCGCCGTCACCACACTCAAAGCGGGCCGAATGGAGCTCGGCGAGGAGGGCTAGTGCATGTCGCCCAAAAGTGCGCAGCGGTTTTGGGATAACGACATGCATAGAACAAGAACTTAAAGCGCGTCGCATGAATCCCTTCAGACGCGACGCGCTTTTAACAACTGGCGGTCATTCTCTGATTTGACGAGAGCGTCGCGGTTTCTGGATCGGCTTCACGTAGATCTCCAGTCTGTGGCTGATGATCGTGAATCCGTGCTGTCGAGCGATTTCCTCCTGGAGCCGCTCGATCTCCGCCGACTGGAACTCGATGACATCTCCGGTCTCGATGTTGATGAGATGATCGTGATGCTCGCGGGGGACGGTTTCGTATCTGGCGCGCCGATCGCCAAAGGTGTGCCGCTCCAGAATGCCCTTTTCGCGCAGAAGGCTGACGGTGCGATAGACAGTGGCGAGCGCGATCGTCGGCTCGATGGCGACAACACGGCGATGGAGTTCCACCACATCCGGATGGTCGCTGGATTCGGACAGAACGCGCATGATGACGCGGCGCGGACCGGTGATGCGCAGTCCGAGTTCCCTGCAAAGCGCGGCGATGGTCTGTTCTGAGGACATGTCATGATCCGCCAATATCGACAGCCATGTCGCGAAGTCGGAACATGCCTGCGGATTTGTTCGAAGGTGCTATCCCAGATGCGTCGCAATTGCAAAAGGACATCGGACTGGGTTCGCTGTCAGGCGGTCGCATACTGACATAAGATATCCAGATCCGATCGCAAGAAGCGAGGGAGGGCGCGTGAGCCGGGTGGGACGCCGGCTAGCTGCGTCCGAGCCCGATCAAATGGTCGATCACCGGCTGCAGCCGTTCGGTCGTGATCGGTTTGACGACCACCGCATCGACGACGCTCGACAGGCCGAGGCTCTCCGGTGTGCCGCTTTTGGTCGAGAGCAGGATCACCGAGGGACGCGACTTGCCCGAGATGCGCCGCAGCGCATCGATTCCCGACATCAGCGCGTCGCAGTCCTTGTTGTCGGCTCCGCCATCGAGGACGACAGCTCCGGGAATGAGCGAGCGCAGCGTCGTTGCTGCCGTTTCGGGCGATTCCGAGATCGGTTTGAGCCCGGACCGTTCGACGATTTTCGAAACCACCACCCGGTTGACCGGCGATTTTCCGACGACGAGCACGCGGGTGAAGTCGGTGAGCATTTCGGGGTCCACGTTCCGGCTCATCAAACTCAGCTGGTTCACAGTGCGATTCAAGGGGCGCATCAGCGGGGCGGGCACTCGTTGGTTTCAATGCAGGGTTGTACTTTAGAAACAATTGCCGTGAGATCGCTGCCTGTGTCAAGCTGAAATGGCTGGCATCGAGAACATCGCAAGAAAGGTTAAAATTTAAAGCAAGTTCTTTTCTGGCCGTGCATGCAAACTGGTTTTGCAAGTGCAAATCACCTGCGCAGAGAACTGCGCAGGTGATGCCGGATCTACCAGCAGGGTTTGGTCGGATTTCGGTCAGCCGAGGCTCCGCTGCGTGACGATGACCGGGATCAGCAGGTCGCCCCAGTTGCCGTCGCCGCCATGGTGTCGTGCCGAGCGCACGAGTTCTACCGACACACCGGCCTCGACCGCCTTCATCACCGACTGGTTGAGCCTGTGCAGGTCGTTGGCCAGCATGCGGATGGTCGCCTGCTGGTCGACGGTCATGGTGGTGGCCTGTTCTTCGGCCCGTTCCTTGACGCGGCTTATCGATGCCATTGGTCTTCTCCTTGCGTATTTTTTACCCCTTTTGGGGCGTTGCCTCTATTTTGTTGCGTTCGTGCTATTCCGCCGCCGGTTTGAACTGGGCGTGCTCGGTCGATTCATGCATCGCCGTGGTCGAAGACCGGCCACCGGTGATCGCCATCGACACGGCGTCGAAATAGCCGGTACCGACTTCGCGCTGGTGCTTGGTCGCGGTATAGCCGTGGGCTTCCGCCGCGAATTCAGCCTCCTGCAGTTCGGAATAAGCCGCCATCTGACGCGCCTTGTAGCCGCGGGCGAGTTCGAACATGCCGAAATTGAGCTGGTGAAAACCGGCCAGCGTGATGAACTGGAACTTGTAGCCCATGGCGCCGAGTTCCTTCTGGAACCTGGCGATGGTGGCATCGTCGAGGTTCTTCTTCCAGTTGAACGACGGCGAGCAATTATAGGCGAGAAGCTTGCCGGGATGGTGCCTGTGCACGCCCTCAGCGAACTTCTTGGCCTGCGCCAGATCGGGCTTGGAGGTTTCGCACCAGATCAGGTCGGCGTGGGGCGCGTAGGCGACGGCCCGTGCGATGCAGGGCTCGATGCCGTTCCTGACTTGATAGAAGCCCTCCACCGTACGGCCGGCGCCATAGTCGACGAAGGGCTGGTCGCGCTCGTCGATGTCGGAGGTGAGCAGCTTTGCCGCTTCCGCGTCGGTGCGGGCGACGACCAGCGTCGGCGTGCCCATGACATCGGCGGCAAGCCGCGCGGCGTTGAGGTTGCGGATGTGTGCGGCGGTCGGGATCAGCACCTTGCCGCCGAGATGGCCGCATTTCTTCTCCGACGCCAGCTGGTCCTCGTAGTGGACGCCGGCGGCACCCGCCTCGATGAAGGCCTTCATGATCTCGAAGGCGTTGAGCGGTCCGCCGAAGCCGGCTTCCGCATCGGCGACAACAGGCGCGAACCAGGTGTCGACCGAAAGCCCCTTGCCTTCGGATGTCTCGATCTGGTCGGCGCGTTGCAGGGTGCGGTTGATGCGCTTGACCAGTTCGGGCGCCGCATTGGCGGGATACAGCGACTGGTCCGGATACATGGCGGATGCGGTGTTGGCGTCGGCAGCAACCTGCCATCCGGACAGGTAGATCGCCTTCAGCCCGGCCCGGACCTGCTGCATCGCCTGGTTGCCCGACATGGCGCCGAGCGCGTTGACGAAATCCTCTTCGTGGATGAGCTTCCAGAGCCGGTTGGCGCCCATTTCGGCGAGACTCTGCCGGATCTGGACCGAACCGCGCAGCCGCTTCACATCGTCCGGCGAGTAGGGCCGCTCGATGCCGTCGAAGCGGCCTTCCGGCGCCGAGGGGACGAGGTTGTAAAAATCAGTCATTGGTCGCTCCGACAGATAGTTGCTGGGATGGAAACGCCGCCTCACGAAAATTTCTGCGCCGTTTTGGTATGACAGCATTTACATTTTGGCGCGAGCCAGGCGAGGAAAACCAGAGGTTTGGCTGGAAAATAAGGGAAAACCTGTGTTGCGTTTGACAGTCAGGCGCTGTAAATCTGTCATGATTGTAAAAGGCCGGCATGGCAGCGCCGCGCGGAAGTCATGTAAATTCTGTCAAGGACATTCGAGTGGCGGATCAAAAAATCTTCGCCGGGCCGCGCATCCGCCGCATCCGCAGCGCCAAGGGCCTGACCCAGACGGCGATGGCCGAAGGGCTCGGCATCTCGCCGTCCTACCTCAATCTCATCGAGCGCAACCAGCGGCCGCTGACGGTTCAGCTGATCCTCAAGCTGGCATCTGTCTACAAGGTCGACCCGCATGAATTGCAGGGCGAGGCGAGGGGATCGGTCACCGCCCTGAAGGAAGTGTTTTCAGATCCGCTGCTGGTCGGCGAATTGCCTGGCGACCAGGAGCTGATCGAGCTTGCCGAGGCGGCGCCCAACGCGTCCGCCGCGGTGATAAAACTGTTTCGCGCCTATCGCGAACAGGCCGAGCGCCTTTCCGACCTCAACGAGCTCCTGGCGCGTGAGGGCAAAGCGACGGCACTGTCCGGCGCCCGCTTGCCGATCGACGAGGTGCACGAGATTTTCGAGCGCCGTCCGAACCATTTTGCCGCGCTGGAAGAGGAGGCCGAGGCATTCACGTCGGTGCTCGATTCAGGCGACGATCTGCTCGGTGCGCTGAAGGCCTGGCTGAGGCGCGAATACGGCATCGTCGTCAAGGTGCTGCCGGTCGCCACCATGCCGAACTGGCGCCGCCGCTACGACCGCCACTCGCAGCGTCTGTTCCTGTCCGAGCGCCTGTCGCCGTTCGATCAGTTGCGAGAGGTGGCGATGGAGGCCTGCCTGATCCGCATGACGGTCGCCGTGGCAAGCGAGATCCAGGCGCTGAAGCTGACCACGGATGAGGCCCGCCGGCTCGCCCGCTTCGAGCTTGGCCGCTACGCCGCCCACGCGCTGATGATGCCCTATCAATCCTTTCACGCAGCCGCCACACGCGCGCGTTACGACATCGACGTACTGCGCTCGCGCTTCGGCGTCTCCTTCGAGCAGGCGGCGAACCGGTTGACCACGCTGCAGCGGCCGGGCACGCCGGGCGTGCCGTTCTTCATGCTCGAGGTCGACAACGCCGGCAACCGCTTCCGCAAGGCGGGCAGCCAGGGTTTTCCGCAGAGCCGCTTCGGCGGCGGCTGTCCAAAACTTCCCGTGCATGCCGCCTTTACCCAGCCCGGCCAGATCTTCGTCGAAGCGGTGGAAATGCCCGACGGCGCCGAATTCCTCTGCGTCGCCCGCACGCTTGAGGGGCCGCAAGGCTCGTTTGCGGAGCGCCCGCGCCGTACCGCGCTTCTGCTCGGCTGCGACATCGGCTTTCGTGACGAGATCGTCTATGGCGCGGCACTGCCGGGGCCGGCTGCCGCTGCTGCCGGAAAAGCCGGACAGGGCACCAATCCGGCCACGCTGATTGGCCCCGCCTGCCGGCTGTGCGAACGCATCGGCTGCCTCGCCCGCGCCGAGCCGCCGGTGACGCGTCCGCTCGGCCTCGACGAAATGGTGACCGGACTAAGCGCCTTCGATTTCCAGTGAGGTCCCGGCAGGCGACTGCCGTCTTTGCCACAACCGTCGCTGCCCGGTGGACCACGCTCCGCCGCTGCCTTTGCGCTAGGCGAATGTGGCACGTTTCTGTCGTCCGCTGTGCATCGTGTTGCCTCGAAATCGCCGACAGTCGCAATCATGACCGATACATCATCACCGTTAGCCGTTTCGCCTGTCGTCTCGCCGCGTGACGAGCGTGTCGGCTTCCTGTTGATATTCCTGTCTGCGCTGATGTGGAGTTTCGGCGGCGCCATCGCCCGTTTCATAGACGCCGGCGACAGCTGGACCGTGGTGTTCTGGCGCTCGGTCTGGGCCGCCGCCTTCCTGATCTGCTTCATGGTCTGGCGCGACGGCTGGCACGGCACGATAAGGTTGTTCCGTGGCATGGGCCTGCCCGGCCTTGCCGTGGCGTTCTGCTTCGCCACCGCATCGACCTCATTCGTCGTGGCGCTTGCCTACACCACCGTCGCCAACATCCTTTTGATGCAGGCCGGCGTGCCGCTCCTGGCGGCGCTGTTTGCCTGGGTGCTGTTTCGCGAACGGGTGGCGTTGGCAACCTGGGTGGCAATTGCCGCCGTCATTGCCGGCGTTGCCATCATGGTATCGGAATCGCTCGATGGCGCGGTGTCGCCCATCGGCGACGGCCTGGCGCTGCTCATCGCCGTGATGTTTTCGATCGCCACCGTCATCACGCGACGCTTTGCCCATGTGCGCATGACGCCGGCGACCTGCCTCGGCACGATGATTGCCGCCGCATTCGCGGCGTCCCAGGCATCGCAATTCGGCGTTTCCAGCAGCGACATGGGTTTCCTGTTTGCATTCGGCGTGGTCAATCTCGGTCTCGGCCTTGCCTTCTTCGCCACCGGCGCCCGGCTCGTTCCGGCGGCGGTCGCAGCACTGCTCGGCACTTTCGAGCCGATCCTCGGCCCGATCTGGGTCTGGCTCATCCATTCCGAGGTGCCGTCGGGACGCACCATCCTTGGCGGCACGGTCGTGGTCACGGCGCTGCTCGTCCATATCGGGCTCGAATTCAAGCGTCAGGCGCGGCCCGTGCGGCCGGGTGTCACCGGTATGCCGTCGCCTAATTGATGCAGCGCACGCGCCAAAGCGAGATGAGCCATTGACAATGGCGCAGCCGCGCGGGCAGGCTGTCAGTACGGCAACAACAAGACAGGCTCATCTTGCCAAGTCTCCCCTCCGGCCCGACCGAGACCGGACAACATCGTCGTATCCCTGCCCGCGCCGTGGCGAGAGCCTTTGACGGAGCCGGAATGCCACCTGGATCACGACATGGGAACGGGGGGCTCGGCCGCTGCACATCGAACCGCTGTCGTGTTGGCGGTTCGCGCTTGTCGCTTGTCGGAAAGCCCAATAATCTGAAGCAAACGCCCAGCCGCGCAGCCCCGCGACGAGCTGGCGATGGAACACTCATCAAAAGGAGAGACGCATGACCCGCAAAGCATTCTGGCTTTCGGCGACCTCGGCATTTCTGACGCTTTTCACCCTCGGCGCTGATGCCCAGGACCGCGTCGTCAATGTCTATAACTGGTCGGATTACATCGACAGCTCGATCATCGAGGACTTCACCAAGGAAACGGGCATCAAGGTCACCTACGACACCTTCGATTCCAACGAACTCCTTGAGACGAAACTGCTTGCCGGCGGCAGCGGCTACGACGTTGTCGTGCCAACCGCCAACTTCCTCGCACGCCAGATCCAGGCAGGGGTGTTCCAGAAGCTCGACAAGTCGAAGCTGCCCAACATTTCCAACATGTGGGACGTCGTTTCGGAGCGCACGACCAAGTACGATCCCGGCAACGAATATTCGATCAACTACATGTGGGGCACGGTCGGCCTCGGCTATAACGTCAAGAAAGTGCAGGAAGCGCTCGGCACCGACAAGATCGACAGCTGGGACGTGTTCTTCAACCCGGAAAAGCTGGCCAAGCTGAAGGATTGCGGCGTCTATGTCCTCGATTCTCCGAGCGACATCCTCCCGAACGCCTTCAAATATCTGGGCATCGATCCTGAGACCACGTCGCTGGACGATTTCGCCAAGGCCGAAGAAGTGATGCTGAAGATCAGGCCTTCCATCCGCAAGTTCCACTCGTCGGAATATATCAACGCGCTGGCCAATGGCGACATCTGCCTGGCCGTCGGCTGGTCGGGCGACGTGTTCCAGGCGCGCGACCGGGCGACGGAAGCAAACCAGGGCGTTGAGATCGCCTATTCCGTGCCAAAGGAAGGCGCCGAAATGTGGTTCGACCAGATGGCGATCCCGGCCGACGCGCCGCATGTCGCCGAGGCGCATGAATTCCTGAACTACATGATGAAGCCGGAAGTCATCGCCAAGGCGAGCAACTTCGTCTTCTACGCCAATGGCAACAAGGCGTCGCAGCAGTTCATCGACAAGGAGATACTCGAGGATCCGGCGATCTACCCGGACGAGGCGACGCTGGCGAAACTGTTCACCATCGCCCCTTACGATTCCAAGACCCAGCGCGTCGTCACCCGCACCTGGACCAAAATCGTCACCGGGCAGTAAGCGACAATCAACGACCCCGGCAGGCGCTGCCGGGGTCAAGTCTTCTGGGGATGGAACAGCACGGAGTGGGACATGAAATCGCTTGGCAGCATCCGCAGGGATTTCGCGCCATGGAACGATCCGAACGCCAAGCCGTACATCCAGTTCGACAAGGTCACCAAGAAGTTCGGTGACTTCACCGCTGTCAACAATTTGTCGCTGACGATATTCGAGCGCGAGTTCTTTGCCCTGCTCGGCGCATCCGGCTGCGGAAAGTCGACGCTTCTGCGGATGCTCGCCGGGTTCGAGGAGCCGACCGCCGGCCGCATCCTGCTCGATGGCCAGGATCTGCGCGGCATCCCGCCATACCGGCGGCCGGTCAACATGATGTTCCAGTCCTATGCGCTGTTCCCGCATATGACGGTCGAAAACAACATCGCCTTCGGCCTCAAGCAGGATGGCATGCCGAAGCCCGAGATCGCGGCGCGCGTTGGAGAGATGCTGAAGCTGGTCAAGCTCGAGCAGTTCGCCAAGCGCAAGCCGCACCAATTGTCCGGCGGCCAGCGCCAGCGCGTCGCGCTTGCCCGCTCAGTCGCCAAGCGGCCGAAGGTGCTGCTGCTCGACGAGCCGTTGGGCGCGCTGGACAAGAAGCTGCGTGAGGAAACGCAGTTCGAGCTGATGGATCTGCAGCAGTCACTCGGCCTCACCTTCGTCGTCGTCACCCACGACCAGGAAGAGGCGATGACCATGGCCGACCGCATCGCCATCATCGACAAGGGCGAGGTGATGCAGGTGGCGACGCCGGCCGAAGTCTACGAGGCGCCGGGTTCCCGTTTCGTCGCCGGCTTTGTCGGCAACGTCAACATGTTCGAAGGCAAGATTGCGCATGGCGAGGCGGGTGCTGCAAGCATCGATGCCGGCAACGGCATCACCATCCGGACCGAAAATACCGGCGATGCCGCAACTGGCGCGGCCGTCGCCTTCGCCATCAGGCCGGAGAAGATCAAGATATCGTCGACGAGACCGGCCGGCGCTGTCAACGCCATCGAGGGCGAGGTCTACGATATCGCCTATCTCGGCGACATGACCGTCTATCACGTCAGGCTGGACGACGGCCAGGTGGTGCGGGCGAGCACGATGAACGCGGCCCGCATCACCGAGGATCCGCTGAGTTGGAACGACCGCGCCTGGGTATCGTTCCGGCCGGATGCCGGCGTCGTGCTGACGCGATAGGGGGCGGCCATGTCGAATGCCGCTGTCACCGCTGCTGCAAGCTCTCGGGCCACCGCTGCGGGCAAATCCGCCCTGGCCAGACTGGGAGAGGCCTTCGTTGGCCGCCTTGTCATCCTCATCCCGTATCTCTGGCTGGTCTTCTTCTTCCTCATTCCGTTTGTTATCGTCTTCAAGATTTCGCTGTCGCAGACGGCGATCGCCATACCGCCCTACACGCCGGTGCTCGGCTTCGGCGACGGCCTTGCCGGTTTCTTCGCCCAGCTGAACGAGCTCAGCATCGACAACTACACATGGCTGACGCAGGACGCGCTCTACGTCAACGCCTATGTGACCAGCGTCATCGTCGCGGCCATCTCGACGGTGCTGACATTGCTTGTCGGCTACCCGATCGCCTACGGCATGGCCCGCGCCCCGGCGATGCTGCGCCCGACTTTGCTGATGCTGGTGATCCTGCCGTTCTGGACCTCGTTCCTGATCCGGGTCTACGCCTGGATCGGCATCCTCAAGCCTGAGGGGCTGCTCAACCAGCTGCTGCTCGCCACCGGCGTCATCAGCCAGCCGCTGATCATCCTCAACACCTATACGGCGATCTTCATCGGCATCGTCTATTCCTACCTGCCGTTCATGGTGCTGCCGCTCTATTCGTCGCTGGAAAAGATGGATTATTCGCTGATCGAGGCAGCCAAGGATCTCGGCTGCCCACCGACCAGCGCCTTCTGGAAGATCACCTTTCCGCTGTCGCTGCCCGGCGTCATCGCCGGCTGCCTGCTGGTGTTCATCCCGGCGGTCGGCGAGTTCGTCATTCCCGACCTGCTCGGCGGCTCACAGACGCTGATGATCGGCAAGACGCTGTGGAACGAGTTCTTCGCCAATCGTGACTGGCCGGTGTCTTCGGCCGTCGCCGTCATCCTGCTGTTGCTGCTGATCGTGCCGATCATGCTCTTCCAGCGGGCCCAGGCCCGCGCCCAGGAACAGGATCGGTAGACCCATGAACGCCACCTGGAGCCGCTTCAACATCACTTCGATCGTGCTCGGCTTTGCCTTTCTTTACCTGCCGATCGTCCTGCTCGTCGTCTTCTCTTTCAACGAATCGAAACTGGTCACCGTCTGGGGCGGCTTCTCGACCAAATGGTACGTCTCGCTGTTCCACAACCAGGGCCTGATGGACGCCACCTGGGTAACGGCCCGCGTCGCCGTCATCTCGGCCACCGTGGCGACCGTGCTCGGCACGCTGGCGGCTCTCACCTTGACGCGCTACACGCGCTTCAAGGGCCGGACGCTGTTTTCCGGCATGGTCTTTGCGCCGCTGGTCATGCCGGAAGTCATTACCGGCCTGTCGCTGCTGCTGCTCTTCGTCGCCGTCGGTCTCGACCGCGGCTTTCTCACCGTCACGCTTGCCCACATCACCCTGACCATGTGCTTCGTCGCCGTCGTCGTGCAGTCGCGCCTGATCACGTTCGACCGCTCGCTCGAAGAAGCCGCGATGGATCTTGGCGCGCCGCCGGTGAAGACCTTCTTCCAGATCACGCTGCCGGTCATCATGCCGGCGATCGTGTCCGGCTGGATGCTGGCGTTCACACTGTCGCTCGACGATCTGGTCATTGCCAGCTTCACCTCAGGGCCTGGCGCCACCACGCTGCCGATGAAGATCTACAGCCAGGTTCGTCTCGGTGTGACGCCGGAGATCAACGCCGCCTGCACCATCCTGATCGCGGTTGTGGCGGTCGGCGTCATCATCGCGTCGCTCGCCAACAAGCGTCGCGAGGTCCAGCGCCAGCGCGACGAGCAGGCCGCTCAGCGTGGGTGACGAAAGGGGCGGCAGCAGCAAAGGCCGGCAGGAAGCGCACTTCTGACGACGACCGCAGCAGCTTCGTTGCCTACTCGCCGGATACCCCGCGGCTTATCGGCGAGATGAACGGCGTGCTCCACGTTCCGCCGATGAAGAACGAAGACTGGTTGGGACCCTGGCTATTTGTCTGCGTGGCTGGCTGGTCCGCCTGAATGATGCCGCCGGACAGCGCCAGCCCGCGCCCGGCATAGGAGGCGATACCGGAAAGCCAGATCTTGTACTTCGCCGAATTCGCTTCGGCCTTGTCGATCTTCGCCACACCGTTCGAAATGCTCGCCTTGAGTTCGGCCCCGTCGATCGGCAGCGTTCCGTCGGAGACATCGTCGAGCGCGAAGAACCCGCCCTGTTCATTGTGTTTGAGAAACGCCGGCAGGTTGAACCGGCTCAACGCGCCCTGGCCGAATTTCGCCGAAACCGAGCCGTCGGCGTTTTCGAAAATGGAATCCCAGGTTCTGCCCGGCCCTTTGAGGATGACCGAAACGGTTCCCGTGCCGATCGGCACCAGTCGCGTCATTCCGGCTGCGGTGCCAAAAGCCCCGCCATCGATGTCGGAGGCGAGCAGCCTGATCTCGACCTGCGTGCCTTCCGGCTTGCGGTCGAAACGAAGACTGCTCTGGATGTTGCCGCCAAAGGCCGATGCATCGGAAATATCGAAGACGGCAAGACCGTTCTTGACCTGGGCGGCGGCGGCGACGTCGGCAAGCTGGATGGCGCCTGCGGTGGCCTGCGCTGCCGACAGTCTGAGATCGAGATCGATCCGGTCGGCGACGCTTATGTCGATTTCGCCGGGGCCAGCGCCGCTCGTAGGCGCCAGGGGTGCGAAGGCGGAGAGAAACGACCGCAGGTCGAGCGTCTCGAAGGCGAGCGTACCGGCGATCACCGGCCGCGCCTCGCCAAAGGAGAAGTCCAGCGCACCCATTCCCGGATTGTCGTCCAGAGCGATCTCGGTGTTTTCGAATTTAATGCGGCCGGAGGTCGCCGTGACCTTGCTGGAAACGGAAACCGAGCCGATTGCCGCGCCTGGCGCGATGCCGGCCCGCGACCATTCGAGCACACGCCTGAGCGAGGGTGCGGCAAATTTCGCCTGGCCGTCGAAATAGGCGTTCTCGGACATGCTGGCCACGCCGTCGAACGAAAAACTGGCAGGGGCCGCCTTGAAGGAAAGCGTCATCGGCGCCGCACCTCCGCCAAACAGCACCAGCGGGTTTGACGATGCGGCATCCACCGCGACGCTTTCGCCGCGCCAGATCCCCGTCGCCGACAGCGTCGCATTGCTGTTCATTGCGGCCCAGTTCGCCTGGCCGCTCAGGCTGCTCAGTATCTCAGCGTCCTTGCCATCGACGGAGGTCACCACGCGGCCGTTCCTGAACTCTACGGTGCCGAACGGATCAGTCGGCAGCTTGCTCAGGTCCGGCTTGGCTGGATTGGCGCTGACCACGGCGCGAGCGATGTCAATGGAACGGGTGATGCGCCCGCCTGAAGGCAGGGCGGGCAGGAAGAGTCCATGTGCTGCGCGTTGAACCCTGATCGTTGGCCGGATCAGCCGCGCCGTCGAGAACACCACATTGCCACGCAACGCCGCCATGGCGGAGAGATTGACCTCGACCCGTTCAGCCTCGATCACCGGCAGCGCGTCGGTCTCTGTCCATTGCGAAAGCGTCACGTCGGCCAGGATGGCACGGAAATTCGGCCAGACCTCGATCCGTGGCGCGCCATCGATGGTGACCCTGAATCCGCTCCACGCACTCATTTCCCAGGCGATGCGGTCGCGCACGATACGGGTTGAGGCGACGAGCGGCAGGGCGGCAACGGCTAGCGCGATGACGAGCACGGCAACGCCGATCGCCCATATTCCGCGCCGGATCAAAGGTGATGGCATGTCGCCCCGTATGCTTCCGTTCCGACAAAAAATCGCCCGACGGGTGTAACCCACGGCTGACGCATTTCAAGTCTTTATGGCCCAGCGATGGCATTTGCGCACATACGCGTCGCTCGGCCGAACAAAATCTTGCTCTGCTGCGCTGCGATATGCATAAGCGATGCCAATGCATGTCGCCAAAATGCGCAACGTTTTAGGATAACGACATGATAATAACAAAAGTCTAAAGCGCGTCGCGTGAATCTCTTCAAGCGTAACGTGCTTTAAGGAGGAACGATCATGGCTGGCGACGCACCGCTGTGGGTACTGACCAAAGACCAGGTCGACGCGGCGCCGATGACCGCCTTCATGCAGGCCGCGGCGGCCGCAACCGGCAAGTTTTTTTCCTCCTACGCCGATCTTCATCGTTGGTCGATCGACGATCGCGAGGCGTTCTGGAGCCTGGTCTGGGACTTTTGCGGCATCGTCGGCGACAAGGGCGCCAATGGGGGCGCCGGTGGCGGGGTCAGTGGCGGCGAGCGCGTGCTTGTCGATGGTGAGAAGATGCCCGGCGCCGCCTTCTTTCCCGACGCCAGGCTTAACTTCGCCGAGAACCTGTTGAAAAAAACCGGGCTCGCTGACGCCATCGTCTTTCGCGGCGAGGACAAGGTCGAGCGCCGGCTCTCCTGGAACGAGTTGCATGCGCTGACCTCGCGGCTGCAGCAGCTTTTCCTGTCGCTCGGGGTGAAAAAGGGCGACCGCATCGCCGCCATGATGCCCAACATGCCGGAGACGGTCGCGGCAATGCTGGCGACAGCCTCGATCGGGGCCGTGTGGTCGTCCTGCTCTCCCGATTTCGGCGAGCAGGGCGTTCTGGACCGGTTCGGGCAGATCGAGCCTGTCGTCTTCATCGCGCCCGACGGTTACTGGTACAACGGCAAGGCGATCGAGGTTGCCGACAAGATCGCGGCCGTTGCGGCAAAGCTCGTCACCGTCCGCAAGATCCTGATCGTCGACTATCTCGGCACGTCGACCGATGTGGCGGCGACCATCGAGAAGGCGACTGCGCTGGACGAGGCGCTCTCATCCCATGCCGCCAGGCCCGTCACCTTCGAACGGTTGCCGTTCGCGCATCCGCTCTACATCCTGTTTTCTTCCGGAACGACCGGCATTCCCAAATGCATTGTCCATTCGGCCGGCGGAACGCTGATCCAGCATGTCAAGGAAGAACGGCTCCACGCCGGCCTGCTCGACGGCGACCGCTTCTTTTATTTCACCACCTGCGGCTGGATGATGTGGAACTGGCTGGTCTCCGGCCTGGCGTCGGGCGCAACCCTTCTGCTTTATGACGGGTCGCCCTTCTACCCCGACGGCAACGTGCTGTTCGACTTCGCCGACGCCGAGAAGATGACCTATTTCGGCACGTCGGCCAAATTCATCGATTCCGTGCGCAAGGCCGGTCTCAGGCCGATCAACACGCACGATCTTTCCACTGTGCGCACGATCTCCTCCACCGGCTCGCCACTGTCGCCGGAAGATTTCCGCTTCGTCTATGACGGCATCAAGAAAGACGTGCATCTCGCCTCCATCTCGGGCGGCACCGACATCGTCTCCTGCTTCGTGCTCGGCGTGCCGATCGAACCGGTATGGATCGGAGAGATCCAGGGACCTGGCCTCGGCCTCGCCGTCGATGTCTGGGACGACGACGGCCAGCCGCTCAGGCAGGAAAAGGGTGAGCTCGTCTGCACCAAGGCGTTCCCGGCGATGCCGATCGGCTTCTGGAACGATCCCGAAGGCAAGAAATACCACGCAGCCTATTTCGAGCGCTTCGACAATGTCTGGTGCCACGGCGACTTCGCCGAATGGACCGCCCATGGCGGCCTGATCATCCATGGCCGTTCCGACGCGACGCTCAACCCGGGCGGTGTGCGGATCGGCACCGCGGAGATCTACAATCAGGTCGAGCAGATGCCGGAAATCCTGGAAGCGCTGTGCATCGGCCAGGATTTCGACAATGATGTGCGGGTCGTGCTGTTCGTGCGGCTGGCTGCCGGCGTTGAACTCGACGCCGAGCTGGAAAAACGCATCCGGGCGAAAATTCGCAGCGGCGCGAGCCCGCGCCACGTGCCGGCTAAAATCGTCGCTGTCGCCGACATTCCACGCACCAAATCGGGCAAGATCACCGAGCTTGCGGTGCGCGACGTGGTGCATGGCCGTGCCGTCAAGAACAAGGAGGCGCTGGCCAATCCCGAAGCGCTCGAGCTGTTCCGCGACCTGCCGCAGCTGGCCGATTAGTTTCTCGAGGTCCAAGACATGAGAACCGTCACGCGTTCAAACGGAGCCGAGCATGGTTAACGAAATATCTCGCTCGAATTTACCTAGATTTCATGAGTGGTACACTTTGGTAAATTTTTCGCGGTGCCGGTAAGGTTTTGTTAAGGGCCGACATCGATAGTCGTGCGTAACTTGAGGGAGAAATCCCGTTCCTCTAAATCCCCAGAGGATCTGAATTCGCTCAAGCCCCCGATGTACAGCAATCAATCATTCAAGGCGTCCTGTTGGACGCCTTTCTTTTTGGACTAATCCGCCAGCACGCGGGTCGACGGGAAAGCGACTTCGACCAGAGTGCCCTCGCCGGACGTCGAGTTGATGGTGAACCGGGCCCGGTTCGCCTCGACCATCGCCTTGGTCAGCGGCAGCCCGAGACCGGTGCCGTCGCCGCGCCCGCGCTTCAGCGCGTTGATCTGCTTGAACGGCTTGAGCGCCTGCTCGATCTCGGACTGGCTCATGCCGATGCCGGTGTCGCGCACGCGCATCACGACGTCGCCGGAGTTCTCGTAGGCTGTCGATACGATCACCTGGCCACCGGCCTGCGTGTAGCGGATGGCATTCGACAGGATGTTCAGCGCGATCTGGCGCACGCTGCGCAGATCGGCCACCACTTCCGGCAGCCTCGAGGCAAAGCTGGAGCGGATGATGACACGTTCGCGGTTGGCTTGCGGCTGCATCATCGCCACGGTCTCGGCCAGCGTGTCGTTGAGCGACACTGCCTCATAGGCCATCTCCTGCTGGCCGGCCTCGATTTTCGAAATATCGAGCAGATCGTTGACCAGGTCGAGCACATGGTTGCCCGACCGGTTGATGTCGCGCAGATAGTCGCGGTAGCGGTCATTGGCGACCGGTCCGAATTTTTCGTCGACCATCAGCTCGGAGAACCCGATGATGGCGTTGAGCGGCGTGCGGATTTCGTGGCTGATGCGGGCGAGGAAGTCGGTCTTCTGCGAGGAGGCGCGCTCGGCGACGGCGCGCGCCTGGGTCAGATCCTCTTCGGCCCGCTTCCACTGGGTGATGTCGCGCACCACCGCACAGAAGCCGCTGTCGTTGGGCAGCCTGCCGATGGTCATGAACAGCGGAATGAAGCGCCCCTGCGCCTCGCGTCCGATCACCTCGCGGCCGTCGTTGAGCACGCTCGCCACGCCGGGCTCGGACAATCCGTCGAGATAGTCTCGCGCGGCGCGCTGGCTTTCGATCGCGAATAGCGAGACGAAGGGTTTTCCGGTCACCTCGTCGCTGTCGAAACCGAACAGCGCTTCCGCCGGTCGGCTGATCGAGCGGATCGTTCCGTCTCGGCCGATCAGCACGACGCCGTCGGTCGCGGTGTCGATGATGGTGCGCATCTCGGCGATGCGCGCCTTGAGCTCGGAAGTGTCCGGCTGCGTCTGGTCGTCGGCGGCACCTGCTGCCTCGTCGTCGCCGGAACGGCGCACGACCAGCATCAGCGCCTTGCCGCCACGCCAGGGAACCGAGCGCAGAATGGCCTCGATCGGGAACTCCTGACCGTCACGCGCCTTCAACCGCAGCGCGTGATCGGTTCCATCGGAGGCGCTGCCGTCGTAAGGATCGGCAAACAGCGCGTCGAGGCCACCGGCATCCTCCAGCTGGTCGAGCGTATCATAGCCGGTCAGGCTGAGGAATTCCTCATTCGCATAGTGAAGATCGTCGCCGGAATGGATGAGCATCGGCACCGGCAGCTTGCCGAGGATCGAAATGTCCGGAGCCTTGCTGTCGTCTGCGGTCGAAAAAGCCGATGGCACGAACCCTTCGAGCATGAACGGCGCCACCGGCAGGCGCGGCCGCTCGACCGGCGCCGGCTCGACGTCGCCGGCATCGCCGTTGTCATCGGTTGACGAACGGGTTTCGCCGTCTTCGGGCCGCGCCCAGTCCTCGCTGTCTTCTGCATCGCGGAAATCGGCAGCCGTCATGCTGTCGGCGTCTTCGGCGCGCGATCGACTGGCGGCGTCGGTGGGCTCGGCGATCTCCCGCGCCGGTTTGTCCGGCTCGGAAACCGGCGTGCCGTCGCTATTGTCGGCGACATAGTCCCGGTCGGCGTAGTCGAGCAGCGAGCCTGGGAGGTCGGACACGGTTGCTTGCGGCTGCTCACCGTCGAGCCTTGCGACATCCCTCTCGTCTTCGACATCGGTTGCGGTCGGTTCCGCCGCAGCCGGCTCTGCCGCAATTGCGGCATCGGGCTGTTCGGTCGGGGGATTGTCCTTCTTGAGCCGCTCGCCGATCTCACGGAACGCACTGCGTTCCAGCGTCGACAGGCCTTTATCGTTGGCCGGCTGCCTGTGCTCGGCCAACCGGATCACCTTGTCGGCAAAGCGCCGCTCCGGCTTCGGCACGATGGTCAGCGCCGGCACCTCGCCCTGGAACGGGTCGGTTTGGTCAGCCGTTTTGGCGACTTCCGGGTCGACGGCCGCGGGGAGGTCGGCATTGGCGACAAGCGCCGTACCGATCGCTTCCGGATCGACCACCGCATCGCCGGTGCGGGCAACGCCGAAACCGCGAAAGCCTTCGAAGGCACGGCTGCGGCCGTAGACGGGCAGCGCCGCCAGGTCGACGGGTATCTTGAAATCGGTGCCGGCGACCGGCCACAGCACCGAGCGGCCGGACCAGGTATCGCGTCGGTCGAGCAGGCCGGCGATCTCGCCGGTCGCATCGAGGTCGAAGGTGGCCGCGACGTCCCTGAAGCGCCGGCCGATCACATCGGCCGCAGGCTTGCCGACGAGTTCCGCGAATTCCGGCGACAGCGCACTGAACCTGCCCTCTGCGTCGGTGCGCCAGACGAAACGCAGGGGCGCCGCCGCGCGGTCGATCGAGGGGATGGCATTTTCGACGGGGGAGGCGGCCCTGACGGCATCTTGTGCGGAACTTTCCGCCGAAGCATCCGCCTCGACAGGACCGGCCGCATCCGGTCCCGGCATTTGCGCCTCGTCCTCGCTGGCGCTGAAATACCAATGGTCATGCTGCACAGGCGTCTCGCCGCCAGCCGGGCGGTCGCTGTCCGCCGCTTCCGGACCCTGCTCGGTCGCATCGGTCCCGGTCGAATCGGGCCCGGTCGAATCGGGCCCGGTCGAATCGGGATTGTCATGCTGCGCCGATGCCGACGTGTCTTTGACGTTCGCCTGGGCGGTCTCCGTTGCTGTTGCCGGCGCGTTGTCCTGTTCTGCTTTTGGCTGGACTGCGGCATCGGCTGCCGCCCCCGCGCTAGGCTCGCCAGCAGGGGCTGCTTCGGAGTCCAGCTGGTTCTCGTCGATCACCACCAGCAGATGTCGCTCGTCCGTCAGCCGGGCGAGGCCGGCTGGGTAGGAAGCGGTGCCGCCTGGAACAAGGCGTTTGACGATGCGACCGCTCTCGTTCGCAACATCGGCGACAAGCGCCGCCAGCGTTTCGGGCAAGATGCCGAGTGCCGAAAAACCATCGGAAGCGGCCTCGATGTTGCCGTTGGCATCGACGAAGGCGATGAAATGACCGTCTTCGGTAAAGCCGCTGATGGCCCGAGCGGCGATCTCGGCGGCGCTGCGCGAGCCGGTCTGCGTCGCCGGCACCGCCAGCATGATCGCGTTTTCGCCGTCAGGCATTGTCACCGCGCTGGCCAGAAAGCCAACCGCGCGGCTGGTCAGGCCGGTTGCCAGCCGGACCGTGATGGCGCGGTCGCGGCCGATCTGTGGAAAACCGCTTGTCGCCATGATCTGGCGCCTGGCGATCGGCGGCAAGCCCGCCGAGGCGCCGATGATCGCCTCGATGTCGGGGTAGCCGAACACCGCTGCCCCTGGTCCGTTGGCCCAGATCACCTGTTCGAGGTCGGCCGACAGAAGGGCCATCGCGTCGCCGGCGGCAAAGCGCTGGCGGACCGCGTCGAGCACGGCGACGTCGAGGAAGGAGTAGTTTTCAGACGGCATGCGCTTTGGGAACCCTTACGAAGCGGGCAGTTTGCAGTTAACACTTTGTTAATAAAAGCCGACGGCGCGAAGGTCCACAAGCCATAGCGTGCAACCGCCGGAATCTCTGGGCTCGTGGTTAACGCTGGGAAATTTATGGTGCGCTGCAACAAAGATATTGCAATGCACAAGATTTGCCTTTATATTGACACCATACATGAACGAGACGGCTTTCCTCGAAGCCGCTGCCACTGCAAAGGATGGAAAATTGTCCAGGACCAAGACCGCTGATACCATTGAATTCCCGAGCTTCGACGCTTCCAAGGCCACCGACCAGATCCGTGCTTTCGCCGAAAAGGGCGTCGAGCAGTCGAAAGAGGCCTATGCCAAGCTGAAGACCGGCGCCGAAGAGACCCAGAAGGCTCTTGAGTCGACCTTTGAGACCGCCAAGACCGTTTCCAGCGACCTGTCGCTCAAGACCATTGCCGCTCTGCGCGCCAACACCGAAGCCGGCTTGTCGCATTTCGAAGCTCTGATCGGCGCCAAGTCGCTGTCGGAAGTCGTCGAACTGCAGACCGCATTCCTGCGCAAGCAGGTCGAGATGACTGTCGAGCAGGCAAAGGATTTCCAGACCGTCGCCTCCAAGGCGGCCGAGGACGTCTCCAAGCCGATCAAGACCGCCTTCGAGAAGGCCATGAAGGAAGTTAAGGCCGCCTAATATTTGCGCATAATTTGAAGATGCAACAAAAGGTCGCATTTCTTCGAACAGGATTATGTGAGATATAGTGGTCCAAGCGAATACCCGGCGAGTGGAACCTCCTCCCTCTGCTCTCCGGGATGACCAGCCAGCACCTCCTCCCGCTGGCTCGGAACAGGAAAAGGCCGGCACCTCCTCCCGCCGGCCTTTTTCTTTGCCCGGCGAAATATAATGTCGATGCCGGAGCGCTCTTTGCCCTACAGCGCCGCGCGCCTTCTTTGGCGCGCAAAGGACGCGGTGGAGCCTGGGATTTTTGCGCATGATTCCCAGCGAAATCGATTCTGATTTTCGCGGTCATGCGCGGCCAAAAGCCTTGAATTAAACTCCGATAGCCCGTATGGACGCATCGCCGAACGACAGAGCGGGTCGCGGAGAATGAACGTTCCCACCCCGCTCAGGCGAACGTGCCGTTGTAGCTCAGATGGTTAGAGCGCCGGATTGTGGATCCGGAGGTCGCTGGTTCGATCCCAGCCAACGGTACCATTGGTTCATGTAACCGGGGCAAAAGCGGTGCGGCCGCGGCGTTATGCGCCGTCTTTGTTATGAGCCGCCACCGGCCCTCACAACTCCGTAGCGTGCTCTTTTAGTGCCACCTCAAGTGCTTGGCTTAGAGGGACCGCCTCGGAGAATAGGAAGCCCTGAGCAGTTCTGCAGCCAAGCTTGTAAAGAATTTGCCGATCCGCCTCTGTTTCGACGCCCTCGGCCATGACATCGATCCCGAGCGCCCGACCAAGATCGATCACCGTTTTGACAAGCAGCCGGTCCTCCCGAGACTTGGCTAAGCCGCGAATGAAGCCTTGGTCTATTTTCACCTTGCGTATCCGACTGTCCTTGAGCGATGCCAACGTGGAAAAGCCGGTGCCGAAGTCATCGAGCGCGATGGAAATGCCGGCATGTGACAGCCGTCCGAGCTTTTCGTCCACTCTGTCCGGGTCCACTGGAGATTCTTCGGTAATCTCGATTTCGAACATCGTTGTCGGGAGGTCTTTTGCCGCCAGACCATCCAGAACCATGTCGTCGATATCGCCGGCTTCCAATTCGCGCGGTGAAACATTCATTGCCACACGAACATCTCGACGGTCAGCTTTCACCAAGCCGTCGATAAGAGCACAACAGTCGGAGAATACCGTTTGCGTTAGCAGTTGAAGCATTCCGGTTTCGCGTGCGGCTGTCATGATTTCGGGTGGAGAGATGGAGCCATGGATCGGATGGGACCACCTTAGCAAGGCTTCGAAACCGATCACGGCCTCGGTGTCGAGCCTGACGATGGACTGGAACCAAGGTGCCAGCGTTCTCGCCTCTATCGCCGAATGAAGGTCGCGTTCGATGGACTGGCGACGTTGCAATTCCGTGTCGAGTTCGGCATCGAACAGGCAAAATTCGTTCCTGCCACGACGCTTGGCCGTGTAAAGGGCGACATCCGCCCGCAGCAACATTTCCGTCAGCCCCGGCCGTTCAGCCAAGTATATTCCGATCGATGCACCGATCCGGACGGACGCGACCTTAGGATAGGGGCTGGCGACTTTGGCTATGATATTGGATGCGAGGCTGCTGGGAGAAAGCGAACTCCTGAGTGAGGGAAAAAACAGCACGAACTCATCGCCGCCGATACGGGCGAGCGTTGAGCCTGCCGGCGCTTCCTGCTCTATCCGGCGGGCGATCATGACGAGCAGTTCATCACCGGTCCTGTGACCGTAGGTATCGTTGACAGATTTGAAGCCGTCTAGATCAATCAGCATTGCAACGAAGGGGCCGTCTGTATTCTCGAGTTGATTGATCGCGTGTTGGAGGCCCCGTCTGTTGAGAAGGGCCGTCAGGTGGTCCTCCCTGGAATTGCGCTCCATTTCCGCCGCAAGCCGCTCCGCCTCATGTGTCAATCGGCTCGCTTCGCGGAAGCGGGCTTGTCCAACAAACAAGGCTCGAACCAGACCGCCCAAGAAGAGCAGAACGGCGAAAGTAAGAACATAGGCTTCAAAGTTGCCTTTCGCCAGCAAGCACGCCGCTGTGATGAGGAGCGGGGGCGTGATGAAGTTTATCGCTGCCGCGGCATATGAACTGCCGTATGTAACCGCACCAGCTGAAATGCCGGCCAGAATAATCAAATGCAGCGGCGCTTGGGGTGTTGTGTAGCCAGCAGTAAGGACGGCAAGAAAGGACCAGGCAAACCCTGCCAGAAGAGCAAGGATGCCAAACCAGCGAAGCCGCTGCGAAATCCCTGTTAGATCGTCCTGATGCCCCGTCTCCTTTAGCGGATAACGGGCGAGTCCGAGGCGGGCGGCATTTATCGCATTGACAACCAGGAACCAGATTGCGGCGGCGAAGCCTCCGCCAGAAAGGGCCTGCACCGTCAAAATCAGGGCTGACAGCATAGTGCTTATCGGCATCGACACGGAGAGACCGGCCTTCAGATCAGCAAGCTGATCTTGAAGGATTCTGGCCTCCAGCGCGTGTTGTTTCTTGGGGGCCATAGACCAGTCAGTTCGCTTCCATGCCGCTTCGCAACGTAAGCTTATGCAAGCCCACTGAAGGACGGGTTAACTACTCAGCTTGTATCAGCCCTCCGCCAGGCCTTTGTAAGAATCCTCCTCATTTGTGTGATGATTGAGAACATGGATCGGCAGCATCCTGGCGCTCGGGAGTTCGGCGCCGGCTCGCCCGTACATGGCGCGCTTGAGGGTCTTGAGGCGCGATCCCCCCTCGACGCGCTTTAGTGCCGCGCTGCCTATCTGTCAGCCGCAATCGTCGCCTGCAGCCATCGCGCGATGGCGTCGAAGGCGATCGGTCTGGTCGTGTCGACGTCAAACAGCGGTCCGCGCCGCAGCGGCTCGGCGCGCTTGGCCAGTTCGATCAGTTCGGGGATGTAGGTCGCGCCGGGATGGCCGGCCGGACGCTGGTCGAGCCGTGCGCGATAGCGCTCGGCCAGAACCTCGCCGGGCGCATGGCACCAGATCTCGGCGGTCTGCTCGACGCCGGCGCTGCGCAGGTGATCCTCGAGCACCTGGCGCGGCTGGAAGCCGAACCAGGCGTCTACGACAAATATGGTGCCCGCCGGGGCCTCGCCGACGACTGACCAGATGGCCTGGTAACTGGCGCGGCCGAGTATGCGGTTGAATTCGCGATCGCCGCCGCCAAGCACTTCGAGGAACGGGTTCTTGATCGTATCGAGTGCCAGCAATGGCCAACCCATGCGCTCGGCGATGCCGCGCGAGACCGTGCTTTTGCCGCTGGCGGGGATGCCGTTGACGAGCACGGCGCGCCGGCTGGGCACGGCGCGCCTGGTGCGATCGAGCCGGGCGGTCGGCAAGGACACTGGCGAGACTTGTGCAACTTCTGCTTGCGCAACTTCTGCTTGTGCGGCGAGCGCTTGCAGACCGGCGCCGATGACCCCGGCGTCGTCGCCCAGTTGCGCCGCTTCCACCGGGCATTGGTACCAGGGAGCCAGGGCAGGAGCCCTGGCAAGCGCCCGATGGGCCGCCAGGCCAAGTCCGCCGCCGAGCAGCACCAGGTCGGGGTCGAACATGGCCACGGTCGTATCGATTGCCGCACGCAGCGGCCCGGCCCAGGCTTCCAGTATACCGCGCGCCAAGCGATCGCCGCCCGCATCCCGGGCAAAAAGCTGATCGACCGAAACGTCCGGACCGAGGCCTGCCCGCGCGATGTGACGGCCAAGCGCCGTGCCTGAGCTGGTGGTTTCAACGCAGCCGCGCCGGCCGCAGACGCACGCTTCGCCTGATATGTCGACGGTGATGTGGCCGAGCTGCCCCGCCGTCCCCTTGCCGCGGACGATTCGCCGGTCCTGGACCACGGCACCGCCAATGCCGGTCCCGATCGTGAACATGACGATGCTTTCATGGCCTCTGGCGGCACCGAGAGCCATTTCGGCGACCAGTGCCATGTTGCAGTCATTGTCGATCACCACGGGCTTGCCCGCCAGGCTTTCCAGTCGTTGCGCCAGGGAGACCGAGGCGAGGTTGACATAGCCCCCGGACAAGACCGCGCCAAGCCGCGCATCGACGCGGCCGGGGACGCCGATGCCAATGGCCGCAACTTCGGGGGAATCGAGCCGGCGCACCATTTCGGCGATCCGGGAGAGCACGAGCTCGGGGTCCGGCGCGCTTTTCTCGGAAATGCGGTCGAGGATTTCGCCCGTGCCGGAAACACGGGCGGCGCGCAGATTGGTGCCGCCGATATCGATTCCTATGGCCATCGAACTAAGAGGCATGACGTCCTATGCGTGCCTGGTGTGAACGTCGGATAACTACAGCGTCGCGCATCCTGGTGCGCACAGGACGCTATAGTACTTTTGATTTGCGCATGATGCTTTTCGAAGATCGACGACGATTTGCATCGCGGACCTTCGGTTCGGCGTCATTGTGCTAAGCGGCTTTCTGCCGGTAGTTTCCGATCACCGCCTGAAGCTCGCGCAATCTCGATACTGCGATAGTCCTGAGCCTTTCCCGCTGAATGTCACGGTCGAGCGAGATGCAGTCCTTCCACAGCGACCGGCCGGCGATGACGCCTGACGCGCCGTTCCGCATCGCGATCTCGACCTGGCCCAGGAAGGTTGCGTGGTTGACGCCGGCGGAGAGGACCGCCCATGGCACCTCGCCAGCCATGCTGCTGATCCTGGCGCAGGCTTCCGGCGTTCCGGGATAAGGAAGCTTGAGCACCTTGGCCCCGCATTCCAGCGAAATCCGGGTGCCCTCTTCGACGAGCCAGGGGATCTTGGCCGCATACTCTTCAAGGCTTTCCGCTTCGAGCTGATAGGTCAGGAACTCGACGACGAGCAGGAGGTCCTCTTGCGCGAAATCGGCGATGCATTGGCGCAGAATGGCGACATTATGCTCGTTCGCCTCAGGCCTGTCGGCCCTGAGATAGACCATGATCTTGCCGCCGGTGCCGCCGAGCTCGCGGACGCGGCGCGCGCCGATGCCGGGAGCGAGGCGCGACAGGCGGTAGCCGGCGGGCGAGACGTCGAAGCCCGAAGCGTCGAGGCCGATGAGCAGAGCCGTATCGCGGCTCAGCACCCCTTCATCGACAACCCGCGGCACCGCGCAGAGCGGGTCGAGCAGTACGCAGGATGCCTGGCTGGCGAGGTATCGCGTGATGTCCGACTTGGTGTCGCCCAGCATGTCGTTGGTGATCTTGGCCTGTTCGGCGGGGTCCGACGCAAGCAAGCTTCGCATGCCGCCGCGCTGGTCACAGGCGATGGCCATCATGGCCCCGTCCTTGCCGCATATCTGCTGGTAGCCGCGCAACTCTGCGGTCGTCATCTTTGTCATGGGTCTTCTGTCCGATGTTGGCGCCCATCCACCAGGGCGCAGATCAGTGGAAACAAGAAAGTTCAGTTTTTATCTGCCTTTCGGCAGGAGGTTTTGCCGCTTTGCTGCGCTATCGGACCGACAAATTTGGGCTTGGCGCGCAATCTGCCGTGGAAACCAGCCCACGTTGCGAGTCAGCCGGATTTGCGCGATAACTCCCATCGGTCGATGGTCTGTAACACATTGCTGAAAGGAATTGCAAGCTGCCTGCCCCTCCCGCACAAGATGCAACCGCATCGCGGACGATGCTGCATACGGTCGCCAAACTGCACTATGAGGCGGACATGTCGCAGGTCGATATCGCGCGGCGGCTTGGCGTTTCCACCGCGACCATATCGCGCCTCCTGCAGCGGGCGAGGGCGGAGGGCATCGTGCGGATCGAGGTTCTCGATCTTGCAACCCCCGAAGGCATCACCACGCAACTGGTCGAGGCACTCGGGCTGCGTGACGCGGCGGTCATCGAAACGCCGGCAGCCGGTGCGCTGACGGCGCTCGCTGCGCCGCTCGGCGCCTTGCTCAAGCAAGTCGGACTGACGGCCGGCTCGGTCGTCGCCATCGGCTGGGGGCGAGCCATTCGCGAGGTGATCCAGGCAGGCCTGCCGCGCATTCCCGGCGTTCTTACCGTCGCTGCCACCGGCGGCATGCAGCAGCAGGCGGCGCATTTTCAAATCAACGAGTTTGTGCGGCTGGCCGCCGAAGAGTTGGGCGGGACGCCGCATTTCATCCATGCGCCCTATCTGCCGTCCTCGGAATTGCGTGAGGTCTTCCTCGGCGATGCGGCCATCCGCGACAGCGTCGCGCTTTGGGACCGGACCGACGTTGCGATCGTCGGCATCGGCCTGCCCCATGCCACCAATCCGCCCGAAGCGAGCGCGGCCACGCTGAGCGAACAGGCCCTGTTTCATGCGGCGGGTGACGTCATCCGCCACTACTTCGATGCCGAAGGCACGCTCATCCCGTGGGAGGGGGAGGGCCGGATGATCGCAATGTCGCCGGCCCAGCTTCGAGCCGTCCCCCTGGTGATCGGGGTCGCCGCCTCGCCGGAGAAGGCGATGGCAATCATTGGTGCCGTCCGCGCCAGGCTTATCAATGCTCTGGTGACGGACACGAAGACGGCCCAGGCCATCCTCGAGGCTCTCTTGCCCCGATAATGGTGGGCACGCCGATGCGTGACATCGGGACAGCTAATCGATCCCAAACTGATTGACACCAAACGCGGTTTCGAGAGCCGGCCGCCGCGAAATCATCGCCGCGAAATCATCAGTTGTGTCGTCAAAGCGTTGGGGCAATAGTCTGCATGAGGGGCTCTGCGGAGGAGGCAGATGGTGTCCGGTTTGAAAGCGTTTCGATCCCGGAAATACGCGGTTGCAATTTCTTTCAGCAAAGTGTTACAACCTTGCGGCTAGGGCAAGCATGCGCCGAGCGGCGCTGTTCCTGCACCTTGCGGAGGCTAGTAACGGGACTGCGCATCTGGCTGGTCGGTTTCGATGGCCGATCTAACGACTTGGGGGCGCTCGGGAGGAGGCTGCCCATAACAGCAAGCAGGCGAAACCCGCTTCTCGCCGCCAGCACTTCACTAACCGGGACGACTCGCAACGGCAAAATCTGCCAACATTAGGAGGAGGATGTTATGAAGAAGATTGTTGCCGCCCTGGCGGCTCTCGCCATCTGCGCAGTGGCGCTGGTCAAGCCCGCATTGGCGCAGGACAAAAAATTCACCATTGCGCTCATTCCGGGTCTTACCACCGACGGCTTTTACATCACCATGCGCAAGGGAGCCCAGGCGGCAGCCGATGCCCTTGGCGTGACCCTGGTTTTCCAGGGCGCCCCGGATTTCAATCCGGTAACGCAGGTCCCCGTGCTTGACGCGGTCATCGCCAAGAAGCCGGATGCCATCCTGATCGCGCCGACCGACAAGGTTCAATTGGTCGAACCCCTGCGCAAGGCCCATGACGCCGGCATTCCGGTGATCACCGTCGACACCTTCATCGGCAGCGGCGTCTACCAGACCGGCGCCGGCGAGGCGGATTTTCCACTGTCCTATATTGCCTCCGACAACATTCTGGGCGGCGAGATCGCCGCGCGGGCATTGGCCAAGGCCATAGGCGACAAGGGCAAGGTCTACGTTTCGAACGTCAAGCCAGGCATTTCGACCACCGACCAGCGTGAAGAGGGTTTTAAAAAGGAGATGGCGGCCAACCATCCCGGCGTCACCGTTCTCGAAACCCAGTTCAACGACAACGACGCCAACAAGGCCGCCTCGCAACTGCAGGCTGTGTTCGCGCGCAATCCCGATCTCGTCGGGGTGTTCGGCGCCAACCTGTTCTCGGCGCTTGGCGCGGCGAATGGCGTCCAGCAGGCCGGGCAGACCGGCACCGTCAAGGTCGTGGCGTTCGATGCGCCGACCAGCATTGTCGACAACATCAACACTGGCCTTGTCGACGTAGCGATTGCCCAGCATCCCGCGGAAATTGGCTATTTCGGTGTCGTGTCGGCCTATGCCCATCTGACCGGCCAGTCGATCCCGGTTGCGATCGGTACCGGCTTTACGATCATGGACAAGGCCAACATCGCCGACCCGAACATCTCGAAATATCTCTATTCCGAATAAGTCCAGCCAGTCTCCTTCCGGCCTGCCGGAAGGAGACCTGCGCCGGGTCTCTTTGACCCTGTTTGACCGGATCGGAACCATTCATGACTTCAACATCGCCAATCGAAACGCATGTCGCTCCTCAGGCGGATCACGGTGACCCGGCCAGGAGTTGGCTCGCACGCATCGCCGAAGGACGCGCCTGGCTGTTCCTTGCGGGCCTGATCATCTGTTTCGAGGTCTGGTCGAGGCTCTCCTTCGGCGCGACCTTCGTGCTCAACCCGTTCAACGTGCAGTCCATTGCGATATTTGCCGTGGCGCCGTTGCTGCTGGCGACCGGGCAGACCTTCGTTATTATTTCGGGAGGCATCGACCTCTCGCTGGGCTTCATCATGGGTCTCGCGGCCGTCGTCGCCGCCCACGCCACGAATATGGCTGGCGTCGCCATGCCGGTGCCTCTGGCCATGATGTTGGGCATTCTGGCGGCCGTGATCGTCGCCGGCGTGCCTGGCGTCATCAATGGCTTGCTGATCTCGCGCCTCAGAATTCCACCCTTCATCGGCACGCTTGGCATGTTTGGCGTGGCGCGCGGCGCTGCATTCCTGCTGGCCGGCGGCACGACGGTGCCGGTCCAGAATTCCTGGTTCGCGCTGCTTGGCAACGGCAGGTTCTACGGGGTGCCTTATCTCGTCATCATTGCCGCCGTCTTTGTCGTGGTGATGCACTACATCCTGAGCCAGACCCGGTTCGGCCAGCACAACTACGCCATCGGCGCCAATGTGCAGGCGGCGCGCCGCGCCGGCATCGACATCAGAGGCCACATCCTGCGCCTCTACGTGCTTTCGGCGATGTGCGCCGGCCTCGGGGGCGCGCTCTATGCAGCGCGCTTCACCGCGGGCGCCGCCCAGGCCGGCGAACCCTTGCTGCTCGACAGCGTTGCAGCCGTGGTGATCGGCGGCGCCAGCCTGTTCGGTGGCTCCGGCACCATCTTCGGGACGGTCGCCGGCGCCTTGGTCATCGCCGTCATTCAATACGGGCTGGTTTTCGTCAATGTCGAGCCGTTCTGGCAGTTCATCGCCGTCGGCCTCGTCATCATTATCTCCGTCCTTATCGACCAGGCGCAGCGCCGGTTCAGTGGAGCTCGCCAGGATGAATAGTTCCGAACAAACCACCCCGCTTCTCGAGGTCCGACACCTTTCCAAGCATTTCGGTGCGGTGCAGGCACTGAACGATTTCTCCATGGCCGTGCGGCCGGGCGAAGTGGTGGCGCTGGCCGGCGACAACGGCGCCGGCAAGACGACGCTGATCAAGGCGATATCGGGCGTCTTTCAGCCGACCGGCGGTGAAATTCTGCTGAGGGGGCAGCCGGTCACCTTCGCGACGCCGCAGGAGGCGCGCGAAAAAGGCATCGAGACCATTTACCAGGATCTCGCTCTCGCCGACAATCTGTCCATCGGCGCCAATATCTTCCTCGGCCGTGAACCCATGCGCAAGGCCTTCGGTTTCTTGCCGGTGCTCGATCGCAAGGCCATGGCCGTCGCCGCCAAGCAGACCATGGGGCGGCTGGATTTCCATGTCAGCCGGCTCGACGCCCCGGTCAGCAATTTCTCCGGCGGTCAACGGCAGGCCGTTGCCATCGGCCGAGCCGTCTATTGGGACGCGCAGATCCTGATCATGGACGAACCGACCGCGGCCCTCGGCGTGCCGGAGCAGCGCAAGGTCATCTCGCTCATCCACCAGCTCAAGGCGCAAGGCCGGGGGGTGATCTTCATCTCGCACAATCTGCAGGATATTTTCGCCGTTTCCGACCGCATCGTCGTGCTGCGCCGCGGTATCCAGGCCGGCGAGCGCAGGATCTCGGAAACCAACCATGACGAAGTCGTCAAGCTCATGGTTGGCGGCTAATGCATCAGCGGCTCAGCATCCAAATGCGCCCGGTCGGTTTCCGGCGAACTACAAATATGGCGCCCGCCAACCGCGAGGAGGTGTTCGGCCCGGTCGCATCTGTCATCCGCGTGCGCGACTATGAGGGGAGCACTTCACGTCGCCAACGACACGCCGTTTGGCCTTGCGTCGGGCATTTGCACCACCAGCTTGAAGCATGCCAGCCATTTCAGGCGTCACGCGCAGGCCGGGATGGTCATGGTCAATACGCCCACCGCCGGTGTCGACTACCACGTTCCTTTCGGAGGCACGAAGAGGTCGAGCCTCGGGCAGCGCGAACAGGGCTCCTATGCGCGGGAGTTCTTCACAAATGTGAAGACGAGCTATGTCCGGCCATAAAGGGTAAGGGCTGCAACAAACGTGGCGCGGGCCGCTGAAGTCCTTGCCCGTTGATGGACCGGCGAACCGGCGACGCCATTTCCTGTCGGCCCTACTTCAAGATTGCATGTGCTCGGCATCGATCGTTCGGGTGTCGCCCGTAGCAATCATTGTTCGCGTTGCTTCGATCGAGGCATAAATCCAAAAAATCCGCATCGGCTCGGTATCGGACGCGTTGATGAAGCGATGCGGAATATCGGCGGGAATCCAAGTGGTGTCGTTTGGCCCTAGATGGTGGCGCACCCCGTCGATCTCGGCGACGGCATTGCCGTCGAGGACCATCACTGTTTCCTCGCAGTTGTGCTTATGCAGTCCGATAGCCGCGCCAGGATCGAATGCGGTGATGCCATTGATCATGCTCGTCGAGCCAATCTTGCGGGTTACTAAAGGGGTCGTCCGAGCGCCACCTCCTCGCTCGTTGGCCTTTATCTCTTTCGGGCGCAGTATTCTGGCGGTTGCACCAGCCATGACGGTAATCCCCTATTTCCGAGGCGACGTGGTCGGCGGAACTTTTGCAGGACCGACCCAGACCGTCTTGATGTTGACGAACTCACGTATTCCGTAGACCCCAAGTTCGCGACCATAGCCCGAACGTTTGATGCCCCCGAATGGATATCGCGGGTCTGACGCGACCATGCCATTGATGAAAACTGCACCGGCATCGATACGGCGCGCCAGTTTTCGGGCTGATTCAAGGTCGCGCGTCCAAAGCGCGGCGCCGAGTCCGAATTCAGTGTCATTGGCAAGCTCGATGGCTTCGTCCGCGTCTTTCGCACGTATTATCGCTGCTACAGGCCCGAATGTCTCTTCGCGAAATGCCGTCATCGACCGTGTGACATGGTCGAGAACTGTTGGCGGATAGTAATATCCTTGGCCCTCGAATGGCTTGCCCCCGAGCCTCAGCGTTGCTCCCGCAGCAACGGTAATTTCAACCTGTCGGTGAAGCCCATCGCGCAAATTCGCGCGAGCCATTGGGCCGATATTTGTGTCGCGATCGTTCGGATCGCCAATCTTTAAGTTGGCGACCTCGGCGCAGAAAAGACCGACGAACTCGTCCGCGATGCTTTCCTCGATTATGAAACGTTTGGCGTTGACGCATGACTGTCCGACATTGATGTACCGCGCCTTGACAGCGATTGCCGCGGCCTCCTTCAGATCAGCGTCCGCAAGGACGATAAAGGGATCGGATCCCCCAAGTTCAAGGACCTGTTTTTTCAAAGCCTTGCCGGCTTGCGCGGCAACGATGGCTCCGACCTCTGTCGAGCCGGTCAGCGTGACAGCGGCAATCCTTTCGTCTGCGATGATCGAAGCGACCTTTGAAGGTTCGATGAGTAGAGTGGCGAACAGGCCGCGTGGGCAACCGGCCTGTTCCATGATCTCGGCAATGGCCATGGCGCATCGGGGCACGTTGTTGGCGTGTTTCAAGATTGCCCCGTTGCCGGCCGCAAACGCAGGCGCGGCGAACCGAAAGAACTGCCAAAATGGATAGTTCCAGGGCATGATGGCGAGCACGACACCCAAGGGATCGAAGACGACTGAACTCTCACTCGCATTTGAGGCGATCGGTTCATCGGCAAGGTAGTTCGGTGCATGGTCGGCATAGAAATCGCAATTCCATGCACATTTTTCGATCTCACCTTCAGATTCAACGATTGGCTTGCCCATTTCTTCGGTGACCAAGGCAGCGTAGCGGGCCTTGCCGGACCGCAGCACTCTCGCCATAGCGGTGAGGAGTTTCACGCGTTCTGAAACGGATTCCTGCCGCCATGATCTTTGCGCCGCAGCCGCAGCTTGAAGAGCGGATTCGATCACAGCGTCGTTGTGAGGCTCAAAGTGCACAACCTCGGCGCCTGTGGCCGGATTGATAGAGGTAATCATTTGCGTTGCTCCGCCGACATATGGTCGCGTCGCCTGCCAGACGCTTGGTGTGCGCCTTCAAGCAAAGCTTGTCTCCGATACGAGAAGCCCATCGCGATCAGCATAGGCGAACATGTTCGGTTTGAATTCGATACCGCCGAAATGGATCGTCACACCTGTCTTGCCGGCGGCATCCTTGGAGGATTTCTTCGGCGTGACCGCGAGGCAAAAAACGGCGACGTCCATGTCATCGAGCTCAGCGCTGTCGCGCACCGCACCGTTGATGACGATGCCGGCCCAGCTGTTCTTTTCCAGAAGCAATCCAATCTGGTCGCCAATTAGGGCGACGCGAGTCGAGCCGCCGCCATCAACCACCATTACGCGGCCATTTCCCGGCTTTTCCAGCTCAGCCTTTAGCAACGCATTGTCTTCGAAGCATTTCACGGTAGCGACTGGCCCGAAGAACGCCTTGCGGCGGCCTAGCTTCATGAATGGCAGATTGCAAAATTTGACGGCTTCTCCGTGGGCGTCGACGAGATCGGCAGTTTTCATGTCCAACTCAATAATTTGCAAAAACAGTGAGGAGTTCGGTGACTTGATCGGGCGTGAGCAAAGTCGTCGGCAGGCCGCGTGTCAGGACGAGCAATTTGGCTGTCTCTTCAAGTTCCTCCGCCGCGTAAACGGCAGACGTGAGATCCTTTCCTGCGACGACCGGGCCATGGTTGGCGAGCAGAACAGCCGAATACGCACCACCCAAGTCTCGGATCAATTGCCCGAGGCCTTCGTCGCCAGGGCGCAGGTATCGAATGAGGCCGACCTTGCCGACGCGCATGACAACGTAAGGCGTCAGCGGCGGCACACAGTCGTTTGGATCAAGGTCGCTCAGACAGGAAAGGGCAGTGGCGAATGTGGAGTGCAGGTGTACGACTGCGCCCGTGCCAGGCCGCGTTTCGTAAAAGGCGCGATGCAAAAACACTTCCTTGGATGGCTTGTCACCGGCGATGTGGCGGCCCTCTTTGTCCAGCTTGGAGATACGGCCAGGGTCCAGAAAACCCAGGCACGAATTTGTCGGTGTTATCAGCAATCCATCTTCAACGGCGGCGCTGATGTTCCCGGCCGAACCCGCCGAGAAGCCTCGGTCGAACAGGGATTTTGAAAGGCGAGCAATGTTCTCGCGAATGTTCGCTTCAGTGGTCATCTACCCGCCATCCTATCCAAAGCTTTTACGAAGAAGTCGGGCGCACCAAAATTGCCTGACTTGAGCGCCATTGCAACCGGTGCTTGGCCGGTTGAGATGACAACGGGCACGCCCGGATCAATTTCAGGACCGATGGTCAGCGCACCGAGGTCGAGCGCGGTAACGACGGCTCCGGAGGTTTCGCCGCCGGCCACCACGAGCCTCCGGACGCCAGCGGACACAAGCTTCCGCGCCGTATCGGCGAAAAGCGCATCAAGCGTTTCTGCAATCGCGTCGCGTCCATACCGGCCTTGCAGTCGGCTCACCTCATCGGGCGAACCGGACGAAAAGACCAGTGGCGCCTTGCCGTGGTTGCCGAGAACGAAACTGACGAGATCGGAGGCGGTCGTGTCCCCCCGCATCACGGAATCCACATCGATCGCGAGGGTGGGGTGCTTTTGCTGGTGCCGTTCTACCTGACCACGCGTCGCGCCTGAGCAGCTGCCAGCCAGGATCGCTTCAGGACCGTCGACGCCGATGCCGAGCGAAGTTGAGCCGCGAGCCAATCCGGCGGCGATGAAGTTGGCCGGGAGACCCATCGCCACGCCGGAGCCCCCCGTAATAAGTTTCGCGCTCGCCGCGGCAGTTCCGATCGCGACAAGGTCGTCATCGCCAAGAGCATCTACGATCACCAGGCGCTGGCCAGACCCATGGGCTTTTCGAAGTTTTGCAGTAATCTCAGCCGGACCAGCCCGGACAGACGACCAAGTCACCAATCCGACGGGATAGCGCGACTGACGTGTCAGCCAGCGCCGAATGTCGGGGTCGGTCATCGGGTTGAGGGGATGGTTTTGCAAGCCGGACTCGTTGAGGAGCCGGTCGTGAACGAAGAGATGGCCCTGGTAGACGGTGCGACCAGCAGCAGGAAAAGCCGGGCAAGCGATGACGCCATGGGCATCGAGCGCCTCAGCCAGTGCCTCGGCCACTGGTCCAATATTGCCGGTGGGCGTCGAATCAAAGGTCGAGCAATATTTGAAGACAACCTGTCTACATCCGTGGGCGAGCAGCCAATGCAGCGCCTCAAGTGACTGGGCAACGGCATCCGCAGCCGCGATCGAGCGGCTCTTGAGCGCGATCACGCCGGCTTCAATGTCGCTCGTTGTTTCCTTCCGCGGAACGCCCAAAAATTGCGCAGTCCGCAAACCGCCCTGCCCGGGTAGGCCTTTGGCGATCGTGTTGGCGATATCGCTCGCACCGGTGAAGTCGTCTGCAATGACACCAAGCAGCATCCGAACTACCTCCCGGCCTGCTGGGAAGTGGTGGCCCCGACACCAAGCAGGGAGCGCAGTTTGGCAACGGCCGCATCAGGACTTGTCAAAACCGGTGTTGTTGTCTTGGCCTCAACCGCAGATTTTGCACGCGCCGTCGAGAAATGCGCGAGCGTGATAGCATCGAAGCCCTCGATCCTTGTGGCGGCCTCTGCGACAAGACGATTGTGAGTGGCGACGTCACCGGCTCTTACAGCATCGATCGCACCTTCGACCAGGAAACTGGTCAATGTTGCCGATGGATTGATACGATCCGCCTCCTCGCGAAACTCATGTTCCATCCCCGCGCGCGCCGGCGGAAAGGTGTATAGCATCGCGGTTCTGCCACCTTGCCGGATCGCGGCCTCGAACATGGCTTCGTTCGGCTTGAGCACCGGAACGGAAGCAAGCGACGCGGCCAGTTCGATCGCCGAAGAAAACGCCGAACAGGTAAACAGCACCGCCGCGCTGCCAATCGATTCCGCATAACGGGTAAGCGAAACGATCCGATCTGTCAGTGCGTCATTGATGCTGTCGACCTTCGCCCGGTCGGGTGACAAACTGTCCTCGAGAATGTTGACCGGCTCGGCTTCAGGCCAATTCGCCGCCATGGCGTCGCGAATTGGGTCCATCGCGATCGGCGTAGCATGAACGAGGGTGATGCGGGGGCGTGCGGTCACTGCGTAACTCCAGGATGTCGGGAGGACCGGCGGCCGCCAGGAGGAGGGCAGCCGCCGGACGGCGCTCACTTCTGCGCCGGAAACACCCAAACAGCGTCGGAAGGAATCCGGGCCCAAACCTTGCCCGGGGCGATCTGCAGTGCGCCATTTGCCTTGGCAATCAACCCGCCGCGGTGCAGCCTGTATTCCCAACGATCGCCGAGATAGATGGAATCATCGAGATCCATCTCGAAGCCCCCTTCCATGGCCTTGTCCGAAACTGAAATCTGCTCGACCCTGATGACGGCTGTCGCATCACTATTTCCGCTGACGCCTGCCGCATCACGGACGACGCCTGGCAGTGACCAACCTTCGCCGCCGATCGTCGCCTTGGCGCCATCGAGGGTCTGCACGCGGCCCTTGATGATGTTGTTGGCACCCAGGAAGTCCGCGGAATAGAAGCTGTTGGGATTTGAATAGATCTCCTGGGGCGTCCCCTGCTGCACGATGCGTCCATCCTGCAGCAGCAGGATGTTGTCGGCCGCGGCAAGTGCCTCGCTTTGATCGTGGGTGACCAGGATCGCACAAATCTCGAGGTCGAGAATGAGCTTCCGGATCCAGTAGCGTGCCTCCTCGCGCAGTTTCGCGTCGAGATTCGAAAGCGGCTCGTCGAGAAGCAGCACGCGAGGCTCATAGACCAGGGCCCGGCAGATGGCGACGCGCTGCTGCTGACCTCCCGACAATTGCGATGGGTATCGGTCGGCGAGGTGACCGAGGCCGAGCCGCTCGAGGATCGCCTGCACGCGCCTGCCGATCTCGGCCGGCGCGACGCCGCGCAGTTTCAGGCCGTAGCCCACATTTTCTCGCACGGTCCGGTGCGGCCACAGGGCGTAGGATTGGAAAACCAGACCAATGTTTCGCTGCTCCGGAGGCAGCGCGATCTTGCGCTCCCCGTCGAGCACAGTCTTGTCGCCGATGACGATGCGCCCGATTTCGGGCTGTTCCAGCCCGGCAACGCAACGCAACAGCGTTGTCTTGCCGCTGCCGGACGCGCCCAGCAGCGCGACGATCGAGCCGCGCTCGGCGGTGAAGGAAGCGCCCTTCAAGATCTGCAGCCCACCCAACCATTTTTGGACGTTGTTGACGACAAGTTCAGTCATGGATGCGTGCTCCCAGTCGAAGCGCGAGCGCGAGGCCGGCGCCGGTCAAGACAATGCTGATGAGGGCGAGGGCGGCGATGGTGTTCATCGCGCCGGTGGTCAGCAGCGATACCATCAGCGAGCCGATCACTTCGGTGCCGGCGCCCATCAGATACACACCGGTCGCATATTCGCGCAGAAAGATGATCATGATCAACGCCCAGGCGCCTGCGAGACCCGGTCGGACGATCGGAATGACGATGTCGCGCCAGGTGCGCCCAATCGTTGCACCGGTCGTGCGCGCCGACTCCTCCAGCTCCGGCGCGACCTGGATCAGCGTGCCCTGCAGCAAGCGCAGTCCATAGGACAGACCGACCACCACGTAAGCGATGAACAAGCTGAACAACGTCGGCCGCAACGGCGTCAGGAACGGCACGAACAGAAAGACCCAGAAGAAGGCCAGGCCGATCACCAGACCAGGCAAGGCGCGGGGCAGGAGGACAATGTAGTCGAGCACCGTGTTGGACAAGCCGTGATTGCGGTGGCCGGCAAGCCCGACAAGCAGATAGATACCAACGGCTACCGCGCCTCCGACGACGGACAGGATAACGGTGTTGATCATGCCGCGGACGAGGCTTGGCACTTCAGTCAAACGGGCGAAGTTTGCCAGGGTGAGCTGATCCAGCAGGTTGACGCCTTCTCCCCACGCATCGACGAACGCTCTGACGGTAATCCCGCCAATCGGCAGAACCACGGAGACGAACAGCCACAGGCCGATAACGCCCAACGCGACGAGTTGGCCATTGCGACCCAGTTTTAGCGTGGCAACGCGCGAGCCTTTGCCACCGAGTGCGGCATAGCGCCTTGCATTGCGCAGCAGACGGCGCTGCATCCAGACAAGTGGCAGCGTGATGAGCAGGAGCACTACGGCCACCACAGCCATCAATTGATAGGTAGGTGTCCCAAACAGCGTGGTGAGTTTGTAGATATAGGTCGTGAGTACCATGATACCATTTGGATCGCCGAGCACGAGCGGGATACCAAAGGTTTCAAAGCCGAGCAGAACATTCAGCGAGGCTGCAAACACGATCGATGGCAGAACCATCGGAAGCGTGACGTCACGTGACACTTGCCAAATGTTTGCTCCGCTGGTGCGAGCTGCCTCCTCCAAGTCTGAGGGGAGACTTCTCATCGCTGAAGACACATACAGATGGACGTGTGGGACATGGCTCAGCCCAGCGATCACGATCATGCCGGTAAGGCTGTAGATATTCCACGGAACGATCCCGATGAGGTCGCGCATTGCAAGCGATAGGAAGCCGGTTGGCCCGACCGAAACAGTATAGCCAAAGGCCAGCACGATCGATGAGATGAACATCGGCACCAGGACGAGGATCTCAAGCAGCCGCTTATATCGAATGTCCGTCCGTGTGATCAGGAACGCCAGCAAACCGCCTAGCGGAACAGCGATTGCAACCATACCAAACGCGAACACTGCCGTTGTGCCGAGGGCTTTGTAGAAGTTCCGGTCCGTGAAAACATAGGCATATGCATCCAGCCCCAAAGCAGCCCGCGGGCTGAAAAACGGGCCGGTTAGAAAGCTCTGATAGATGATCAGCCCAACAGGCGTTAGCACCGCCAAGGCCAACAGACCAATGACGACAATGCGATAAAGGCGTGCGTTGCCTACGACCGGCATCTTCGCAGGGTAGTGGTGCGCATGCGCCACTCCGACCGCGGCGAGGGCGGGATTTTGAGTCTGAACGTTCATATCGGTGGCTTTCGCTATCGGCTAAGGGCGAGGGAGCATTGCGGCGCGCACATTGTCGCGCTGCAATGCGTAGTCCCATTAACGTCCGAGCGCGGCCTTCCAGTCGTTCAGGAACTGGACGCGCTTTGTCGGCTCCATGTACTCGAGCAGACCTTCGTCGACGGCAATAGGCTTTAGGCCTCCGCCGACGCGCTTACTGAGCGTATCAATATTCAGGCCGCCAGTGGCGTCCTTGCGGACTGCCGGCAAGCCGCCTTCCGCCAACGCCGACTGACCTTCCTGCGAGAGCAGAAAATCGACAAATAGCTTGGCAGCATTCGGATGCGGCGCATTGTTGGCGACCAGTGCCAAGCGGGAAAAAGCTGGTGTGTAGTCGCTTGCGAAATGGACGCCCAGGTTCGGGCTCTCCTTCACCCAATCAAGGGCATAAGAGCCGATGATATTGATGGCGATCACGTTCTCGCCGGACACCACCGTTTCCTTCATACCGCCGGAGCTCGAGTAGATTTTGGCACCGTCATCGCCCATGGCCTTCGCCAAATCCCAGAAATCCTTGCGCTGGCGGGCGTCGTTTGAATGATGCAAAAATCCCGAACCGCTCTTCTCCGGATCGAAGGTCGCGACCTTGCCCTGCAACTCGGTCTTATTGTTTTTCAAAAAGGTGATCATGTCGGCATAGGTCTTGGGAAGGCGATCTTCAGTCAGTGCCTTGGTATTGTAGATTACGCCGATTGGCTCGACCGTGGTGCCAAAGAGAATGTTCTTGTAGTTTGCCCATGCCGGGATGTTTGCAGCCTCGGGGGATGCGTATTCCTGAGCATAGCCGTCCTTGACCAGCGTCATCTGCAAGTCCATCGCTGAGCTCCAGACAACATCCGCCGTTACCTGGCCAGCCGCGGCTTCCGAGATCACTTGGTTGTAGGCGCCATTGGTGCCCACATCATTGTAGGCAATTGCAATGCCATACTTCTTTGTAAATGCGTCCTGGAGCTTCTGCGACTGCTCAGCATCGGTGGAGGTGTACACCGACACTGTACCTTCTTTCTTTGCAGCGTCGATCAAAGCCGCGTCTTGGGCCAGCACCGGTGAAAGCGGCAGCGTCACTGCGACAAGAGCGGTGAAACTTGCAAGCTGCCGCGCATATCGGATGTTCGAGTTCATCATTTTGCTTCTCCCTAGATTTCGCCCGTGCACGATGCTCCTCCGGGCGCTGGTCCGAGCCGCTCGTGCGCCTCTGACAACTGCGGAATTGGTTTTACGGTGTTAGAAATGCACTCAGCACATTGTCAGGCGCGCGCCGCTTCGCGCGCTGTCGTCGCTCTGATCGCTTTCGCAACAGCTGATCCGAACGCATCGGTATTGGTGGTGCCACCGAGATCTCGGGTGCGCGTTTGCGGATTGGCGAGAACCTCGTCTACGGCACGCTCTATCTCAGCCCCCGCCGCTTCGAAATTGGCGAGATCGCGCCTCTCGCCAATCCAGGAGAGCATCATGGCGGCAGAGAGGATGAGTGACGTCGGATTGGCGATATTCTGGTTCTGGATGTCGGGCGCCGACCCGTGCTGCGCCTGCGCGCAGACAAGACCGAGTTCAGCATTTGCGTTGATCGAACCGGCCAGCCCAAGACTTCCGGATAGCTCGCTGGCAAGATCGGAAAGGATGTCGGCGTAGAAGTTGGTCGTAACGATCACGTCGAAACGGGAGGGGCTGCGCACCAGATGCGCTGTCATGGCGTCGATGATGAAATCGTCGAGGCGCACCTCTGGAAACTCGGCCGCGACCTTGCGCACCTGCGTCATGAACAGGCCATCGGTAAGGTGGAAACAATTGGCCTTGTGCACGGCCGTTACGTGCTTATCCCGCTTCATCGCCAGTTCGAAGCCAGCGCGAGCGATACGCTCGCAGGCATGTGCAGTGATCTTGCGGACCGACAGCGCTACATCAGGCGTCGGCATGAACTCCCCTGTCCCGGCGAACATGTTTCGATCCGAATAGAAGCCTTCCGTTGCCTCTCGCATGATAACGAGGTCCATCTGTTTGGCGGTGCTATCCAAGAACGGACGTACGCGGGCCGGGCGGACGTTTGCATAAAGATCGAGCTTGACGCGGAAGCCGGCCGAGACGTTCACACCGCCCTTGTCGCGGGCTGGATAGTCCATATGGGACTGCGTACCCAGGATGATGCCGTCGTATCCGCGAGCCCGCTCGAGTGTCTCATCGCGAAGGGTCGTCCCGTACTTCTCCAGACTGGTGAAGCCGGTGTCCTCATAGTCGTACTCGAGCCCGAGACCAAACGCCTGGTTGACGGACTCCATTACCTCCATCGTCGCAGCTGTGATTTCCGGGCCGATGCCGTCGCATGGCGTGACCATAATTCTCATGGAGCGTCTCCCTAGGCGCGACGGGACGGTCCCGCCAAAATGTCTCTCGGGAAACTTATTGGCTTTTTACGCAGGAAAATGCAATCAAAAAATGCAGCCGCTACGATTTTTCTTGTGCCTGATGGGACCAAGACCAGGCGATCGGTGACTTGCGCGACATCGCGCCACCCAAATGCCTTCGCATCGCGTAGGAGGCCTCAGCGACTTCGCCGCGCTCCAAAAGATCAAGAATTGCAAGATGATCCTGGCATTGAACCACGAGGCGATCACGGTCGACGCGAGAACGATATTCCAGGAGACGTCGCATCTGATTGACGCGAACGAGTGACAGATGAAAGAACGGGTTGTTCGACATCTTGATCAACTCCTCGTGGTATAAAGAGCCATTGTGAAGGAGCCGTTCAGCTGGCAGACGGGCAATATCGGTCTCCAGCATCCTTGTTTGGATCCGTCGTTGCTCGTCGATGATGCGGCGATCAAGCATGAATCCTGGTTCCAGCATCGCCGCTGGCTCGATGAGCATTCGAAAGCGATATATCTGTTCGAATGCCTCCGGTGTCTTCGCCACCGGCAAAAACCGCCAGCCATAGCCCTGCTTGCGCTCCGCCCAGCCCTCACGCAAAGCGCGCATTAGCATGTCGCTCAACTGCGCCTTGGTGACCTGATAGCGATCGCGTAGCGCGCCCTCGGTCATTTCGGCAGGGATTCGGTCCATCAACCAATCTTCTGCTAGGCGCTGATAGTCGTTCTCGACTTCAAACGGCTTCGCTTCGTCGCTTACCGGCTCGACAGTTTGCGACTCGGGAAGATCCTTCACGAAGAAGCCTCGATTTTCCCTCTGCTCCAGGAATCCCTGCTCTGAGAGAACCTGCATAGCCTCGCGCACCGGTGAACGTGACACGCCGAACCTGTCCGCCAAATGCTGGGTTCGCACATGAGCGCCCGCGGCGAGCTCGCCCGTGGTGACTAGCAGCGTTATCTGACTGGCGATGTTTCGTGCCAAGGCGCTTGCTGGCATAAGGGGCTCCGAACTGCTATTGGCCGTAGTCGGCGTGGAAATCCGCTCAGCGGCCAAGATGATTCCCGCTGCTTCGCGGAGAAGTTTGCACGACACTTTCTAAAAAAGCCAATCCTTATCGCGTCGCCATCATGAAGACGCGCGGGAATGGCAACAGCACCGTCCCGTCATCAAAGACCGAATAGTGCTTCGCCAGCAAGGTTCGGTAGGCCTCGAGATACTGTTCTTTCTGGTCACGCTCCAGCCGCGAGAGATAGGGCAGGAGTCCCGTGCTACTAAACCACTCGATAATTCCATCCACGCGTTTAAGAGGATGGTGGTAGGTCGTGCGCCACACCTCCACTTGGCGGCAATGCGCTTTCAACATCCTAAAGTAAGCGGGGGCCGTCTCAATCGAGGCGCGCTCCGAGTCAGCGCTCGCGAGACGCTGAGACCATCTGGCGTCCCGCGCCACCTCTCGCATGCACAGATGGGTCGGCTCATTCAAACTGTCCGGCATTTGAGTCGCCAGCGTTCCTTTCATTTCCAATGCGTTGAGGAGACGGAGTAGCAAGCTGCCATGGTCCGGGAGCCACTGCAGAACGGCATTTGGCGAAGATGACGTCTTGTCTCTTAGCAGGCACCCAACGCTCAATTCGAGAAACGCTGAAATCAATCGAGGGGAGTCGCTTCCGCGCGGCTTCGATCATCTGGGGTGATGGGTCCATCCCGCTGACAGTGGCGGCCGGGAAGCGGGCGACAAGAAGTTCCGTTAAGTTGCCCGGGCCGCAGCCGAGGTCAGTGACTTTTGCCGGATCCTGGTTGGGGACCATGGCCAGAAGGTCGATCGCGGGCCTCGTGCGGTGATCGGCGAGTGTGAGGTAGTGCGCAGGCGACCATGATGATGACATTGCCCTGTCCTTGACATTTCATTTGATTGGCTTTTTAGGATGATAAAGCCAAAATTTCAAGGAGCATAGATGCATACCCAAATCGTTCGGGCTGCGGGGCGAAAATTTAGAATCCTCGATCTCGGCAAGGCTTTTGGTCCCGACCTGGAAAGGCTTCCCTATGTTCTACGGATCCTCTTGGAGAACAATCTCCGAAATGCTGGGGAAGGGGACGCAATGGCCGGCCTCTTTCGCGATTGGCTCCGCACCGGCCGCAGCGAGGATGAAATACCCTTCGCACCAAGCCGTGTGCTCATGCATGACACCACCTGCGTGCCCGCTTTGGTGGACATCGCCGCAATGCGTGATGCCATTGCGGAGTCTGGCGGCGATCCCACCTCCTTCTCACCTGTCATCCCCGTTGATGTCTCGGTCGACCACAGCATAGCCGTTGACCGATTTGCGGCGGCCGATGCGTTCCCCTTCAACATGGCCAAAGAGGTCCAGCGAAACGCAGAACGCTACCGGCTGATGAAATGGGCGACAAAGGCGTTATCGGGATTTCGCGTTCATCCGCCGGGAACCGGCATTATGCACACGATCAATCTGGAGCAGCTTGCCAGCGTCGTCGCTGTCGTGCGGCGCGATGGCGAAGAGTGGGCAGTGCCTGACACTCTGCTGGGCACCGACAGTCACACTCCTATGATAAACGGCATCGGCGTGCTCGCCTGGGGCGTAGGTGGACTGGAAGCCGAGAGCGCGATTTTTGGCATGCCGGTTACTTTGAGGCTCCCCGACGTTTTGGGCGTATATCTCAGCGGACGGTTACCGGCCGGCACTTTGTCAACCGATCTTGCGCTCGCGGTCACAAGCAGGCTTCGCAGTTACGGCGTGTCTGGGCAGTTCGTTGAGTTTTTCGGCCCGGGCGTTTCCACGCTCACCGCAGGGGATCGCGCCGTTGTCGCAAACATGGCTCCGGAGTATGGCGCCTCTACGGGGTATTTCCCCATTGACGAAAACACGGTTCGCTACCTTGCGGCGACCGGCCGCCCTAAGGAGTTGACCGATCGCGTCGAAGCGATTGCCAAGGCGATGATGCTTTGGTTCGACCCCGCGGCTCGCCCTCGCTACACCGACATCCTCCAATTGGAATTATCGCAAATACATACCACTCTCGCTGGGCCGCGCCGGCCGCAAGATCTCGTTCGGCCGGGCGATGTCCCGCGTGTCCTCAAGCAGTTGGCCGGGAAGGCGCCGCCCTATTTGGCAGCGCCCGGCATTCCCGAGGGTGCGGTGGCCATCGCCGCCGTTACCAGTTGCACCAATACCTCCGATCCATCGCTCTTAGTCGCCGCTGGACTGGTTGCTCGTAAGGCGCGCAAGCTCGGGATGAAGCCACCGTGTTGGGTGAAAACATCTCTTGCGCCAGGTTCGCCGGCCGCCCAACGCTACCTTGCCCGATCCGGACTACTTGAGGATTTCGAGGCTGTCGGCTTCGGCATCGTCGGCTTTGGATGCACGACTTGCATTGGCAATTCCGGCCCTCTTCCTCCCGAGATGGAGGCAGCAATAACGAGCGGCCTTAACGCCGTCGCCGTGCTCTCGGGCAACCGCAACTTTCCAGGCCGCATTCACCCACACCTGCAGAATGGATTTCTTGCCTCTCCGCCGATGGTCGTTGCCTATGCGCTCGCAGGCGATGTGATGCGCGATATTACGTGCGATCCTGTGGGACAGGGCGATGGCGGCCGCCAGATCTATCTGAGTGACCTCTGGCCGGATCGTTCTGAGGTCGACGCTGTCCTCGCTGCAAACGCGGACAGCACCGACTATGGGAAAGCGTTTCACGATGCCAGCCAAAACGCGGCGTGGGCAAACCTCGTCGCACCTGATTCGCCGCAATTCCCATGGGACGTCTCGTCGACCTACATCCGCCGCCCGCCTTTTGCATCGGCTAATCAACCGAATCGCCTGGGAGCGTATGAGGCTTACCCGCTCCTGGTTCTGGGCGACGACATGACCACGGACCACGTATCGCCGGCTGGACAAATCGCGCAAGACAGCATCGCAGGTAAACATCTGACCGCGCGGAGCGTTTCTGCAGACGATCTTAATGTGCTCGCCGCGAGGCGGGGGAATTGGGAAGTGATGGTGCGCGGCCTGTTCGACAACCGTGACGCGCTCAACTATCTCGCGCCGCAGGCGCCTCCGGGCTATACAATCCACATCCCGAGTGGAGAGATAGCGCCACTTTGGGACGTCGCGTGCCGTTATCGGGACGCACAGGTGAGCACGATAATCATCGCTGGGGAACGCTACGGGACCGGGTCATCGCGCGATTGGGCTGCTAAAGGTGTCGCGCTGATGGGCGTTCACGCTGTCCTTGCGCTTAGTTTTGAGCGCATTCACAGAACAAATCTCGTCGGCATGGGCATCCTGCCCATTATTCTGCCGAAGGAAGCGACAGCAGGGCGATTTACCTACGAGCCTGGCAATCGGATTTTCATCGACGCGACCGCTGTGCGTCCGCGATCTGAAATTCATATCCGAATCGAACGCAACGACGGAAGCGAGCTTTCTTTCCGCGGTTTGATCGCGATCGAAACCGAGCTCGAGTTGATGATGATGGAAGCAGGGGGGTTGATCCCCCTGATTCTTTCCCGAGCCGTTGCCGGAACCGGGCGTTCACGCCGGTGACTGGAATCTTTGCCGCGGAAAAGCGAGGTCGAGAACCGTCTCGCTCACGCTCGCGGCTCCCTGGGTCACACCCGTCGTTTCACTACTCGTTCAAGCGCTGCTGGAGCCAGTCAGTACGCAAGTCATGGAAATGAAGGTCTTGGATGCTTAGGTCGGCGCACCCCCGGCGAAAAGCTGTGCCAACTTACTTGCCGTTGAAGGAAAAATCCGATCGTCGCCGTTACTCCGGAATGATAGTTGCCCTTCGACAATTGCCCATCCGTCGTAGCCAGATGCAGCGGACAGCAGAATCCGCTTGTTGTTTCCCCTCCTTCTGTCGAGGGCCCTTACGATCACGGATGAGAAGCATCCGCGTGCGGCTTTCCAGGTCGACCAACTCACCTGCAGATCTCCTCCTCTGCCGAGCCAGCAGGTTGAATCAAATTCCTCTGATTTGGGAATCCCTACTCGACTCAGCTTAAAAGTCATCCCGCGCCTAGCCGCTCAGCATCTCAATGCGCCCGCCCGATTCCGGCGAAAATGCTCGCCCCCGACGATGACAAAATGCCATCCAGATACGCTCGGCGCGGCGGAAAGAAGCAGGACGGTGAGCAGAGTCGACATTGCCTGAGGATGTCACTATATAGCGGCGGCTTTGGCCGCGTAAGCCTAGGGTCGCGCAGCGAATGGCGCCGCAAACGTGCCACGTACTGTGACACCTTTTGTCATACAAATTGACTGGAATACCGGAAAACAGCAAGTAGAAACAATGGCGCGATCCGGGATATGATCCCAACCAACGGTGCCAGTCTCCTCAGGAAAATAGAATCTCCTTCAGAATTTTAGAATGTGCTCCTTGAACCTTCGATGCCCGTCAGCCCTGTGGAGCTTGGGCAAGATCGGCTTGCCGGGTGACGACGACTCGGTTGGAATAGGAGCGTGCATCTTTTCGGGGATGCCGGCGTTTATGATTACCAACCGGCGCAGCCGCCAGGGAACAGCAGCATGAGCGAACACGCGATCGAGTTCTTGCAGGAGTGGATCGGCGAAAAGGTCCACTGCCAGTCCTCTCTGGACAGGATCGAGGAGCAGGCCGAGTCCCTCGCCAAGGAATGCGCGGCGAAGGCGGCTGAGGCCGGCATACCGCTGGAGGATATCCAGGAAGAGGTCGGCGACATTCAGGAACTTATCGCGTCGAGGCTGGAAGAGGCGGCTGAGGCCGACCAGGACGAAATGAATTCGGACTAATGCATGTCGCCCAAAAGTGCGCAGCGGTTTTGGGATAATGACATGCATAAAACAAAGAACTAAAGCGCGTCGCATGAATCCCTTCAAACGCGACGCGCTTTAGCGAGTGACATGCCGACCTGGCGAAAGGCATCTATTCACCTGTGCGACGCGTGACACGCCACACAGTTCTACTTTCCCTGCCTGGCCCCGAATTTGCTCTTGAGCCATGCCTTTGGCAGCGCCGGCACGAAATTGGCGTCGCGCCCGGTCATGTCGTCATTGGCGACCAGCGCATTGAGGATCGCTTCCTCCACACTCCCGATCACGGCGTCGAAGAACGGGTCGATGTCGGTATCCGGGATAAAATCGGCGCTGGCGATGCGGCTTGGCCGCGCCAGCGCCGCCTCGCGGTTGGCGGTCGAAAAGGCCAGGAAAATATCGCCCGAGCTATGATAGCCGAAGCCGCCGGTCATAGCGACGCCGAGCGGCGCCCGGCGAGCCAGGCGCTTCATCTGATGCGGCAGCAGCGGCGCATCGGTGGCGACGATCCCGATAATCGAGCTCTTTTCGGCGCGCGGCGTGCTTTCACCGATCGGCGTTTCAACCAGATCGGGCCCGGCGCGCAGGCCGCGAATGGTAAAATTGCTCCGCTTGCCGAAATTCGCCTGCACGAACGCGCCGACCGTGTAGTGCCGGCCGTGCCATTCGACGAGGCGCGATGCCGTGCCGGAGCCTGCCTTGAAACCGAAGGCGATCATGCCGGTGCCTCCGCCGACGCTGCCTTCCTCGATCGATCCGCTGGTCGCGCCATCGAGGGCCGCGGCGACATGCTCAAACCTGAGATGGTGGCCATTGATGTCGTTCAGGAAGCCGTCATAGGTTTCCGCCGCCACCGGCAGGCCCCAGCCGCTGTCGAGCGCGGCCGGCAGCACGCGCTGCATCCAGCGCAGCGTTCCGTCGCGTGAAACGCCGCAGGAATGCGTGTTGGTGATGGTGATCGGAAAATTGAAGGCACCGGTTTCCTCGATGATGTGCGAGCCGGTCAATTCGCCATTGCCGTTCTGGCTGAAAATGCCGGCAAACACCGGCGTGGCCAGCTCGGCGCGCGGTCTGGGCAGGATGGCGGTCACGCCGGTGCGCACCGGCCCCTCGCCGACCACCAGCGCACCTTCGCCCGAAATCAGCGTCGAATAACCGACCGCAACGCCAGCCACATCGGTGATGGCGTTGAACGGTCCGGGCGTGCCGTCAAAACGAAGGCCGAAGGCTCGCGCGCGCGGCTTGCCGGAAGGCGTCGTCTGGTGATGTGGATTGCCGGAAATCATGGGCACTCAAAACAGCGAGCCCTGATTGCCGGGCTCCTTGGCTTTGGCGGCCGGCTTTGCAGTTGTTTTCGGCCGCGCCGCGCCGCTGGTCGCAATCGCATCGGCGGTCCCGTCGGCGAACTCCAGCGAAAGTGCCAGCCCCGGCACCACTTCCGCCGCTTGCTTGATCACCGCGCCGTCGGCGTCTTTCACCAGGGCGAAGCCGCGCGCCAGCACCGCCTTGTGCGACAGCGTCGCCAGCAGCCGGTCGGCCTGGGTCAGTTTCCCGCGCAAGCGCTCGAGCCGCACCGAAATCACCCGGTCCTGCCGCCGCCACAGCGCCGCCAGGGCATCTGCCTGCAATTTCTGCCGCCTTGCGAGCGGCGCCGGCGACAGCCGCGCCGCGGTGCGCGAAAATCGCGTTCGCCGCTCGCGCACGATGGCGAAGAACGCCGCTTGCGCACGGCCAAGGTCGCGGCCGGCCAGCGTGCGGGCCTCGTTCATGCGTCGCGACAGGGTGGCCGGCGTCAGCCGCTGCGCCTGAAGCCTGGCTCGCTTGCGCTGGACGCTGACGGACAGTGCCCGGCCAAGCCGGCTCGTCGCCTCGTCGAAACGCCGGCGCGGCAATGCCAGCAACTGGTCGGGCGAGGGCAGCGCCCGGGCGGCTGCACGCACCGCCTGGCGCTTGCGCTCGAAATTGCGCGACACCGCGGCCTTGAGCCGTGCGCCAAGGCCGGCAAGCGTCACTTCGAGGTCGGCGCGCACGGGCACGGCGATTTCGGCGGCACCCGTCGGTGTCGGCGCCCGCACATCCGCCGCCAGGTCGATCAGCGTCCAGTCCGTTTCATGGCCGACGGCGGAGATCACCGGAATGCGGGAGGCGGCGACGGCGCGGGCCAGCGCCTCGTCATTGAACCCCCAAAGGTCCTCCAGGCTGCCGCCGCCGCGCGCCACGATCAGCAGGTCGGGCTGCGGTATGGCGCCATCCTGCGCCAGTGCGTTGAAGCCGTTGACGGCGGCGGTCACTTCGGCGCCTGCCGTTTCGCCCTGCACCCGCACCGGCCAGACCAGCACATGCAGCGGAAACCGGTCCTTGATCCGGTGGATGATGTCGCGGATGACAGAGCCTGTCGGCGAGGTGACGACGCCGATGACACGCGGCATGAACGGCAGCAAGCGTTTGCGGCCGGCATCGAACAGGCCTTCGGACTGCAGCCGGCGCTTGCGCTCTTCCAGCAGTGCCATCAGCGCCCCGGCGCCGGCCGGCTCCAGATTGTCGATGACGATCTGGTAGGTGGACTTTCCGGGATAGGTGGTGAGCCGGCCGGTGGCGATCACCTCCATGCCTTCCTCGGGGCGGAATTTCAGCCGGCCCATCGTGGTCTTCCAGACCACGGCGTCGAGCCGCGCGCGGTCGTCCTTGAGGCAGAAATAGGCATGGCCGGAGGAGTGCGGCCCGCGATAGCCTGATATTTCGCCGCGCACCCGCACATTGCCGAAGACGTCCTCGACCGTGCGCTTCAGCGCGCCGGAAATCTCGCTGACCGTGTATTCGGTGGCGTTGGTACGTGATTCGGATGCTGCGTCGCTCATTGGCCGATTGGGGGGCGGTTGTTGGCCGGCGTCAAGGCCGTCGCTCATAGCTGACGTCATAACCCGATCTTAACCCGATCTGATGACTGTGCGGAAAAGAGAGTGGCCAGGACGCATGAGCCGTCGCCTTCAACGCAGCCCACTAACGTTCCAGGTCACGCTGACGGTGATGGCGCTTGCCATTTTCGCGCTGGCCATGGTCGTCGGCTTCGGCTTTTACGCCACTGTGCAGGCGGATAGCGCCTCCCTCGAGCGGCAGAAAATCCTTTTCGCCAACGGCATGCGGGACCGGATCGCGGCGGTGGATCGCGAGCAGGAAAGCATCGCCGTCTGGGACGATTCCGTCATCAATGCCAAGGCCGGCAACGTGGACTGGATGATCGATAACATCAGCGTCTGGATGTATTCCTACTATGGGCATGACCGGGTCTATGTACTGGATGCCGCCGATCGTCCGATCCATGCGATGCATGAAGGAAACGTGCTGGCGCCGGCGCGTTACCGCGAGGATGAACCGGTTCTGTTGCCCACCGTCGAAAGGGTGCGCCGGTTGATCCGTGAGCCGTCGCAAGAAAACCTGGCCGGCGGTCCGGTCAAATTGGCCGCAGGGGATCTGGTGGAGCTTGACGGAAAACCTGCCATCCTCAGCATCATGCCGCTGGTGCCGAGTTCCGACCGCGTCATCCAGGCGCCCGGCAGCGAATACCTTCATATCTCGGTGGACTTCATCACCGACGCTCTGCTGGCCAAGATCGCCGGGCAATATCTGTTGGCGGGCGCCCGCCTGCTGCCGTTGTCGCAGCCGGTCGGCGAGGCTGCCATTCCGCTGGTCGACTCACGCGGCGTCATCCTGGCTTATGCCGGCTGGGATCAGGAGCGGCCCGGCAGCGCACTGGTGCGCGAGGCAGGCCCGGCCCTGACCGGTGGCGCGCTGCTCGCGGCAGGTGTCCTGGCGTTCCTGCTGCGCCGCCTCCGCCGTGCATCGTCGGCGCTGCAGACCAGTCAGGCCGAGGCGCAGTATCTCGCCTTCCACGATACGCTCACCGGCCTTCCCAACCGGGCGCTGTTCGAGGACCGGCTCCGGCGCGCTTTGCTCACGGCCAGTCACGAAACAGCCAAAGTGGCACTGCTCTATCTCGACCTCGACCGTTTCAAGCACGTCAACGACACGCTTGGCCATCCTGCCGGCGACGAGCTTGTCCGCCAGACCGCCGCGAGGCTCCAGCAGGCAATCCGGGAGGTCGACACGGTGGCACGGCTCGGCGGCGATGAGTTCGCCATGATCCTGATTGATGTTAACGACATCCGAGGCGCCGAAGATGTTTCGGAGGGTCTGCTTCAAAAGCTGCAGGAGCCGTTCAAGCTGGCCGACGACCAGGTTTTTGTCAGCGCCAGCATTGGCATAGCATTGTCGACCGGTCCGGATGCCGATGCGGACGACTTGCTGCGCAAGGCCGATATCGCGCTTTACGAAGCCAAGAAGAACGGCCGCGGCCGCTACCAGGTCTTCGCCGGCGACATGGACGACCTCCTGTTGCGCAAGCGTCAGGTTGAGAGCGAGCTTCGCCATGCCCTGAATGGCGGAACCGGGATCAAGCTGGCGTATCAGCCGATCTTTGCCGCGGACGGCAGCACGATCCTCGGTGCCGAGGCGCTGATCCGGTGGGGACATGAGGTCCATGGTGGCTTGCCGCCAGCACAATTCATCGCCATCGCCGAAGAACGTGGCATGATCGGCCAGCTCGGCAAATGGGTGCTGCAAGAGGCTTGCCGCTTCGCTGTCGGCACCGAATTGCCTTGGGTGGCTGTCAACGTGTCGCCGCTGCAACTGCGCGACGCCGGTTTCGCCGAGCAGCTTGCGGCGGTTCTCGCCGAGACCGGATTGGCGCCAGGGCGCCTGCAGCTCGAGATCACCGAGGGCGTGCTGTTGGACAACAACGATACGACCAGGGCGGCTCTGGCCGCCTTGCGCCAGTCGGGGATCGCCATAGTGCTCGACGATTTCGGCACCGGCTATTCGTCGTTGAACTATCTGCGCCGCCACGCCATCGACAAGCTCAAGATCGACCGCTCCTTCGTGAACCTCCTCGGCCGCGACGAGAGTTCGGCGGCGATCGTCAGGGCGCTGGTCGATCTAGCCGACGCTCTTGACGTCGGCGTCACCGCGGAAGGCGTGGAGACCGAAGAGCAAAAAGCGCTGCTCGTCGCCATGGGCTGCCGAGAGTTTCAAGGCCACCTGCTGTCGCTGCCGCTGGAGCCGGCGCAATTGCTGCGCCTGGCCGGCCTTTTGCCTGGCAAGGACAGCACGCCGGCAGCAGTTTCCGCCTGATCCTTACCAGCCCGGCACGATCTGGTTCGGCTTGCCCCGCTTCATCTTCGAAAAGGCTGCGAAGTCGAAGCTTCCCGTGTCTTCGCCGAGCGGCACGGAAATATTGTCGAGGCTTTCCGAAATGTGACGGGCCAGCGCGTCGACGATCTCCGGACGCGACGTCTGGCCGCGCATGATGCCGATGCGGCAATCGGGCAGGGCGCCGAACCCGTCGGCGTCGCCCAGAACCCGCATGCCGGGGCGCAGCGCGCATTCCGGCAGCACCGAGATCGCCAGGCCTGAAAGCACCGCGGCGGTGATGACGGTTGCCGAGAAGCTGGTGAACAGGATGCGGTAGTCGCGGTTCTGCCGGTCGAGCACGTCGACCGCGGCCCGCCGCCAGATGCAGTTCGGCCGGCCGAAGGCCATCGGCAGAACTTCCTGCTCATGCGTCGCGTGGTTGGCCGAAGTCACCCACAGCAGCGGTTCGCGCCGCACCACTTCCGACTGGCCGTGCGCGTCATTGTGCGTCACCAGCGCCAGATCGAGATTGCCGCGCTTGATATGCTCGACCAGCCCCGGCGTCGGCTCGCAGATGACTGTCAGTTCGACACGTGGGTTGGAACGGGCGAAGCGGGCCATGATCTCGGGCAGGAAGCGATCGGCATAGTCGTCCGGCGTGCCGATGCGGATCGTGCCTTCGAGCCGCCGGTCGTCGAAGGCGGCCAGCGTTTCCCGATTGAGGAACAGCAGCCGTCTTGCGTAGGAGAGCAGCCTGTCGCCCTCCTCGGTCAGCCTGTTGGTGCGGCCGTCCTTTTCGAACAGCGGCTTGCCGATCCGTTCCTCGAGCCGGCGCATCTGCATGGACACCGCCGACTGGGTCCGATGCACCGCTTCCGCCGCGCGGGTGAAGCTGCCGGTGTCGACGATCGAGACGAAGGTCTGCAACTGATCGAGATCGAGTGGCGCTTTCATCGGTCTAATCCATCATTAGTGTTGATGCTAAAGATTAGAAACATTCGTTGGATTAATCAATCGAACGATGGCAAATTTACGACTGTCCACATGACGGCATGTGAATCGGGACCGGGACGGCCGCTGTTGCCAGCGCCGATCGCCCGTCCCTGTCCGTTCGAATATGAAGGAGACTGACATGGCTACGTTTGATTTCGCCACCGAGACTTCGCGCATCACGTCGCGTCCGGCTATTGCGACGCGCGTGGTCAACACCATCTCCAACGTCTATCGCGCCTGGAAAAACCGCCGCGCCTTCTATCGCCTTGGCGAGATGTCGGACGCCGAACTTGCCGACATTGGCTTGACGCGCGCGGATCTCCACGTCGCCATCGACGTGCCGTTCGGTCGCGATCCAACCGAGAGGCTTCGCGCCATCGCGGCCGATCGCACAGACACGATCGAGGGTATTGCCCGCAAGGTGACCTGATCGCGCTGGTGGCGCGCCCTGGGGCGCACGGCGCTACAGGATTTCGCAGGCACCCACTCCCTGCCGGTTTCCCCGCCGGCCCGCCTGCACACTGCCCGGTTCTCACAAGGACCGGGCATTTTCTTTGGGCGGCGCTCAAGATCAGGTTGCGACCGCCTGGTCGGTTTAGCGCCGGTCCATGCCTCGCTTGAACTGATCGAAGATGGATTCCACGCCCTTCTGGTAATCGTCGCGCTGCTGCGCGCCTGCCTCGAACATCTTGCCGAACAAATCGTCGAACGGATTGCGTGGCCTGCCGCTCGGATTGGTCTGTGGCTGCGGCGCTTCGCGCTGCGGCTGCTGCGCGCCGCCGCCGAACATGTCCTGCAGCACTTTGCCGAGCGGATTGTCGCCGTAGGGATTGGGCGCCTGCTGCGGCTGACCCTGCGGTTGCTGCGCGCCGCCGAACATGTCCTGCAGCATCTTGCCGAACGGATTGTCCATCGGGCCGGGCTGTGGTGCCTGGCGCTGTTGCGGTGCCGGCGCGCCGCCGCCGGCCTGCCGCATCATCTGCTCGATGATCTCGCCGAGCGGATTGCTGCCGCCGCCGAATCCGCCTGCTGCCTGCATCTGATTTGTGGTCTGCTTGAACAGGCCGCCCATCATCATCGAAGCCACGACCGGCAACATCTGCTGCAAGATCTGCTGGCTGACGCCGCTAGCCTGCGCTGCCTGGCTGGCAACGGCGCGGGACAGGTCTTTTGAGCCGAACAGATGGCCAAGAATGCCGTTGCCTTCATCGACGCCCTGCGGCGAAAAGGCCCGGCCTGCGTCCTCGAAATATTTGGCGTGCTGGCCGCTGGCCATTGCCGTCATGAACGCGCCGAGCCCGTAGGGGTCGGAGGTGCTGCGCTTCAGCCCCTGTGAAAAGGCCGGCAGCAGCGCCTCGACCGCCGATTGCGCTTGCTGCTGCGAAAGGCCGAATTGTTGGGCCAGGGCCTGCATGCCGCTGCCGTTTTGCGCCTGCGCCAGAATGTCGAACAAGGAAGGCATTGGTTTTCTCCTCCGGGAAATCCTCGTAGGAGAGAGCCTATCGCATCGGCCCAAAAATCGGAATCGATTTTCGGAAAGCGCGTTTTTCCTGAGCTGTCGGCCAAGCCGAGTGCAAAAGGCTAATACGCATACTCCATGAACACCGGCTCGATCGAGCCGCCCCAGCGCGTATGATAGGCGGAGAGCAGCTCCTCGGCGCTGGTGGTGCCGCGCGCGACGACTTCGTCCAGCGTACTGAGGAACGAGGTTTCGTCATAGCCGTCGCGGTTCTTGCGGCCGCGGTTCTTCAGCCCCATGCGCGAGATGACGAGCACGTCGCGGGCGATCTCGCGCAGTGTCGTGTTGCGGAACGGCGCCGAAATGCCCTGTTCCGGCACGGCGTTGCGCATCGCCAGCACTTCTTCATAGCTCCAGCTCGAGGTCAGCGCCTCGGCCGCGTCGAGCGCCGCCGCGTCATAGAGCAGCCCGACCCAGAAGGCCGGCAGCGCGCAGATACGCCGCCATGGCCCGCCATCGGCGCCGCGCATTTCAAGGAAACGCTTCAGTCGCACGTCGGGGAACAGCGTCGACAAATGGTTCGCCCAATCGCCCATCGTCGGCAGCCCGTCAGAAATCTCGTTGCGGGCCGCACCCGCCATGAACTGGCGGAAGGTGACGTGCGTCATGTCGTGGTAGTGGCCGTCGCGGATGACGAAGTACATCGGCACGTCGAGCGCCCATTCGACATAGTCGGCGAAGCCGAAACCGGGCGAGAAGCAGAAGTCGAGCAGGCCCGAGCGCTGGTTGTCGGTGTCGCGCCAGATGTCGCCGCGCCAGCTCTGAAATCCGTTGGGCCGGCCCTCGGTGAACGGCGAGTTTGCGAACAGCGCCGTCGACAGCGGCTGCAGCTTCAGCGACACCTGCATCTTGCGGCGCATGTCGACCTCGCTCTCGAAGTCGAGATTCACCTGGATGGTGCAGGTGCGGTACATCATGTCGAGGCCTTTGCTGCCGACCTTGGGCATGTAGCGCGTCATGATCTCATAGCGCGATTTTGGCATTTTTGGCGTCTCGGCCAGCGACCATTTCGGGCTGCCGCCGAGGCCGAGGAAGCGGATGCCCATCGGTTCGGCGATCTCGCGCACCTGCGCCAGGTGCGCATTGCCCTCGCGGCAGGTCTGGTGGATCGTCTCCAGCGGCGCGCCGGACAGTTCGAATTGGCCGCCGGGCTCCAGCGAGATCGCGCCCCGGCCGGTCGGCTCGACCAGGCCGATGATGCGGCCGGCATCCATGATCGGATCCCAGCCGAGTTTTTCCTGCATGCCTTCGAGAATGGCGCGGATGCCGTGCTCGCCGCCATAGGGCACCGGCGCATTGCCGTCGACATAGAACGGGAATTTCTCGTGTTCGGTGCCGATGCGCCATTTGTCGCGCGGCTTGTTGCCTTCAGCCAGATGCTCGACAAGCTCGTCGACGCCTTCGATCGGCCGGAAATCGGTTGTGTCGCGCGCCATGAACAGCCCTCCGACGCATGATTCGAAAATCGGCAACGATTTTCGCTGGGGATCATGCGCCAAACCAAGTGCTACAACGTCCTATGCGCGTCCCGAAAGGACGCGCGGCGCTGCAGGCGGCCGGACGACCGCCGGCGCTAGATGGACGAAATGTCAGTAGGCGATCAAGCGAAAAATCCTGAGCCGCAGGTCAACCGGATTGATCACCAGTCCCCGATTGTTGCCTGTATCACCGCCAGTGCCGCCACCGCAGCCGTATCGGCGCGCAGGATGCGCGGCCCGAGCGGAATGGCCGTGACGAAAGGCAGCGCCCGCAGCATCCTTCGTTCCTCGTCGGAAAACCCGCCCTCGGGGCCGACCAGCAGCCCGAACTTCTTCTCCCGCACCGCTTGCAGCGCCGGCAGCGGATTGTTGGTGGAGGCATCCTCGTCGCAGAAGATCAACCGCCGCTGCTTGTCCCAGCCGGCCAGCAGGCGCTCGAATTTTTCCGTTTCGCGCACCTCCGGCACCGCCAGGATGCCGCATTGTTCGGCGGCCTCGACGACATTGGCGCGCAGCCGTTCGATGCCGGGCTTTGCCACTTGCGTGTGCTGGGTGATGACCGGCTGCAGGACGCCGGCGCCCATCTCGACCGCCTTCTGCACCAGATAGTCGAGCCGACCCTGCTTTAGCGGCGCAAAGCAGTAGACGAGATCGGGCAGCGGCGGCTGCGGCCGCTGCATGGTCAGCACCTTCAGCCGCACCGCCTTTTTGGATTTGGCGGCGACTGCCGCCGACCATTCGCCGTCGCGACCGTTGAACAACAGGAGTTCGGCGCCTTCGCCGAGCCTCAGCACATGCATCAGGTAGTGGCTCTGCTGCGGGCTCGCCTCGAATTCGATATCCGGTCCGAGGTCGTCCGGCACGAACAGCCGCTGCATCTTGTAATTGGCGCGCATCGCCGAGCAATGGGCGAGCCGGCTCTTGGCGTCAAGTCTCGGCCGAGGGATGCCAGACCGGTTCGTAGCCTTGCCTCAGCACGGATACGGTGGTTGCCGGCGTGAGCAGGCGGATTGGACGGTCGGCAAAACCGCCGAGCCCGACCTGATCGCGCCCCACGGGATCACCATAGCCTGCGAACGACCAGCGCAGCGCCTTGCCGCCACGCATCGCATAAGCGTTGCCGCCGTCCGCAACCATGGCGCCGTCAGGCAACCCGGCAAGCTCTTCCGCGGATACGATCGGTGTCCGCCCACCCGACGCCAGCCGCTCCTTGTGCAGCCGCTTGTCGACCTGCGGTGCGCGCGGCTCGGCAATGCCGAAGGCTATGCCGAAGCGCCGGACGAAATCCTTGGCCCGCTCGCGCCGGCAGAAGAAGCAGGGCCGATGCCCGGCCGAGAGCGCGGTCACCTCGTCCAGGAAAAACAATTCGGTCCAGCCGGCTTTGCCCCCCGATTGGTCGTCGCTTTGCCTGTTGCGGCCCATCGGCTCGCGCCGCACAGCGCGGAATTTGCAGACGCAGACAATCCAGGCCTGCAGTGCCCAGCGCTTTTTCAGCAACGTCTTCGTTTCGGGGTCATGGATGATGCCGCGATTGCCCATGAACAGGCCGCGTTCCGGCACCGCGTGGATGACGCCGAACGGGTCGACCCGATTCTGCAGTGGCATTGGCTATCTCTCCGAATACGCATCTTGGCTGGAATGATCACGGCATGATATCGCTCGTCGCATCGTTTTCATGTCAGCAGGTTTTTCGATGCGGGTGCTGGTGGTCCAGAATTTCGACAGCGAGGGCCTTGGCCAGATCGGCGCAGCTCTTGTCGAGGCGGGCGCCGATATCGATCTGCGCCGGCCCTATTGTGGCGAGATGCTGCCGCAGGTCAGCGATGCGCACGACGCCATGGTCGTGCTCGGCGGCGCCCAGAATGCGCTGGACGACGAGATTTGTCCGTATTTTCCTGAACTGCTCGACCTGACGCGCGATTTCGCCGGCAAGGATCGCGCCGTGCTCGGTATCTGCCTTGGCAGCCAACTGGTCGCGCGCGCCTTCGGCGGCGAGAACCGGATCGGCGGCGCCTCGGAATTCGGCTGGCACAAGGTCTCGCTCACTCCGGCGGCGAAGGCCGATCCAGTGCTCGCCGCGCTGCCCGAAAATTTCCCCATCTTCGAATGGCATGACGACACTTTTGTCTTGCCCGAAAATGCCGTGCGGCTCGCCGGCAACGAAGTCGCCGAGAACCAGGCGTTTCGCATCGGCCGCGCCGTCTATGGCTTCCAGTTCCATTTCGAGGCGGACCGGCCGATGGTCCGTGACTGGAGCGCATCCTTCGCATCGCTCATTGCCGAACGGCACCCGGACTGGATCGATCGGCTCGACGACGAAATGGCCCGCCACGGATCGGATGCCGATGCCGCCGGGCTGGCCATCGCCCGCGCCTGGGTGGCGACGATCTGATCAGTCAGTACCGACGTTGCATATTTGGCACGCCGGCAAAAATCCGCTGTGGACAGCATGTTTCGTCCTTGGCTTATGCCCGCCCACCACCCTAGAAGGCAGCCGCTCTGCATCGTCCGTGCAACGCGATGAACCTTTTGGGTCACTCGCGCGACACATCGCCGATACAGAACAAGCCTAAAAGCAGCGAAATCGTCGAAACTTTGAGACGGATTTTCCGTTTCAACCCATTCGTAACCCACCCCGTGCACAGATGCAGGAAGCTCAACAAGAGATGACGTCCGTGAAAGCAGCGCTTCTGTCCTTTGTCATGTTGTCGGCCATCGTCTTGTGCGGCCTCGGCACTTATGCCGGCGACGCAGCCAACAACCACAACGCCGTGGACGGCTACGGCGTCACCGCCGCGCTTCGCTAAGCGCTTAACCCCTCTCGCCTGACACCACCAGGATACGCTTGTCGGCACCCTCGACGACAAGCGCGCTGAGGTTTCCCGTCTGGTAGGCGAGCGTGTCGATATTGACGCGGTTGACCATCACCTGCGCCTCCGGCACCGGCGTGTGGCCATGCACCACGATTTTTGGATGCAGGCCGGAATGATTGTGGAAGACATCGCGGATCCAGATCAGGTCCTGCACACTCTGACTTTCCAGCGCAATGCCTGGCCGGATGCCGGCGTGGCAGAAGAAGAAGTCGCCGAAGGTCAGTGAAAACGGCAGCGACTGCAGGAACTCGACATGGCTCTTCGGCACGGCCTCGACAAGTGCTGCATGGCCTTGCCGCAGTGCCGCCTCGGACCTGCCAAACCACGCGCCGCCGCCTTCATTGAGCGCCACGCCATAGGATTGCGCGGTCTGGATGCCGCCATAGCGCATGAAAAGCCCGTCCGCATCGGGAGTGTCGAGGAAGTCGAGGAAGCCGATGTCGTGGTTGCCGGCGAGCATCAGGTGGCGCGGGTCGCGTTTTCGTACTTCGATCAGGAAATCGATGACGCCCTTGGAGTCCGGGCCGCGGTCGACATAGTCGCCGAGATGGACGACACGCCAGTCGGCCGGCCGCGCCTGGCTGATCTCGGCCGCAATCCGGCGGTACATGGCTGCGAGCAGGTCGAGCCGGCCATGCACGTCGCCGATCGCATAGATGCGCATGCCTTCCGGTCCGCGCGCGTCGAGAAAGTGGATGCCGGGGGCAGTCAATGCTTCCATCTCCGTGATCATGCCGTCACGGGAGTCTAACGCCGAAGCTGATCCTTGCCCATGTCGGTCACCAGACGCTTTCCGCACAGTGCCAGCGTTATGTCCATCTCCTTGCGGATGATTTCCAAGGCTTTGGTGACCCCATCCTTGCCGAGCGCGCCGAGGCCGTAGAGGAAAGGCCGGCCGATATAGGTGCCCTTGGCGCCGAGGCACAGCGCCTTCAGCACGTCCTGGCCAGAGCGGATGCCGCCATCCATATGCACCTCGATCGTGTCGCCGACCGCGTCGGCGATTTCTTCCAGCACCGAGATCGACGACGGCGCGCCGTCGAGCTGGCGGCCGCCATGATTGGAGACGATGATCGCGTCGGCGCCGGTCCTGGCCGCCATCAGCGCGTCTTCCTTGTCGAGGATGCCCTTCAGGATCAGCTTGCCGCCCCAGCGCTCCTTGATCCAGGCGACGTCCTTCCACGACAGATGCGGATCGAATTGCTCCGTCGTCCACGACGACAGCGAGGTGAGGTCGCCGACCCCCTTGGCGTGGCCGACGATGTTGCGAAAAGTCCGGCGCTTGGTGCCCGCCATGCCAAGGCACCAGCCCGGCCTGCTCGCCACCTGCCAGACATGCTTCGGCGTGAAGCGCGGCGGCGCCGACAGCCCGTTGCGGATGTCCTTGTGGCGCTGCCCGAGGATCTGCAGGTCGAGCGTCAGCACCAGCGCCGAGCATTTCGCCGCCTTCGCCCTGTCGATGAGACTGAGGACGAAATCCTTGTCGCGCAGCACATAGAGCTGGAACCAGAACGGCTTCCTGGTCACCGATGCGACATCCTCGATCGAGCAGATGCTCATCGTCGACAGCGTGAACGGCACGCCGAATTCCTCCGCCGCCTGCGCCGCCAGCATCTCGCCGTCGGGGTGCTGCATGCCGGTCATGCCGGTCGGCGCCAGCGCCACCGGCATCGCCACCTTCTCGCCTATCATGGTCGATTCCAGCGAGCGGTTGCTCATGTCGACCAGTACGCGCTGGCGGAACTTGATCTTTTGGAAATCCTCCTCATTGGCCCGGTAGGTGCTTTCGGTCCATCCACCGGAATCGGCATAGTCGAAGAACATCTTCGGCACGCGGCGGCGCGCCAGGTCCTTGAGATCGGCGATGGTGAGGATCATGCTCATGGGCTTCCCGCTGATGGTTCGCTAATTCGTCGTAATTCTTGGCCGGACCTCACGAGCGTTTCCGTGCCGGCTCGCTGTCGCCGGCTTCGGAGCGCTGCATCAGCCTCAGCCGCGACACGCGTTGCCAGTCGCCGCTGCGCTCGGCCTCGGCCATGGTGCGTTCGACATGGGTGATGTGGTCCATCGCCGCCTGCCGTGCGGCCGCCGGATCGCCGGCCTTGATCGCAGCGTAGATCGCCCGGTGCTGCGAAAGCAGCGCCTCGCGCGCGCCCGGCACGTTGAACACAAGGAGCCGGTTCTGGAACACGCCGTCCGACAGCAGCCGATAGCACGAGCGCAGCGTGTGCAACAGGATGATGTTGTGCGCGCATTCGCAGATCGCGTGGTGGAACTCCACGTCGATTTCCGCCTCGTCGTCGAAATTTCCGGTCCGGTGCGCCTCGTCCATGCGCGCCATGATGCGGTCGAGCAGCGCCAGATCGTCTGATGTGGCGCGCCGCGCCGCATACTCGGCCGCCACCGCCTCGATCTCGCGGCGGTATTCCAGATAGTCGGTTGCCGCCTTGCGGTGCATGGAGATCAGGTCCGTCACCGGCTTGGTGAACAGCTGGCCGATGACGTCGGCGACATGGGTGCCGCCGCCGGGCCGGGTCGTCAAAAGCCCGCGCCCCTCCAGCGTCTTCAGCGCGTCGCGCAGGATCGGCCGCGACACCTCGAACCGGCGCGCCAGCTCGCGCTCGCCCGGCAGCCTGTCGCCGGTCCGCAGAACGCCTTCGAGGATCAGGCTCTCGATCTGCTGCACCACCTCGTCGGCGGTGCGGGAATGCTCGATCCTGGAGAAAATGTCGCTCAACGGGGATGGCCTGGGGATTGAACCGGTGTCGCGCAGGATAAAGCCAGTGTCGGCAACTGGTCAAATTATTTATCCAGTTCGTCGGCTTGGCCGGGGCCGACGTCGTCCCGGCATATCGCTTTCGGCTAATTTGTCGTTTGCGTGCCCCGGCAATTGGCTCTAGAGGGACGCGAGTGCACCAGGCCCGGGGGACCAGCCGTGGCAGATGACCCGTCCAATCCTAAATTCCAGCCGCGCGTCGAGGGCAGCGTCATGGGCTTTCCCGCGCATGAGGGACGGCCTGGCGCGCTCGGCGAGGTTCACGCCCGTCCGCATCCGCTGGTCGAGAAGCCGCGCGTTCTGGTGCAGCTTTCGTTCATGACCGAAGCCGGGTCCGGCGTCGACCAGGCGGTGCTTTCCGAACTGTCGCGGCGCCTCGGCATCGCCGCGCCCGACCCTCATGCCCGCCACCACGCGATGAAGTGGGGCAAGGGCTCGCTGCGCTGGGAACGGCATACGGAATTCTCCACCTATCTGTGGGAAGGGCCGCTCTCCGAGAGCGGCCAGCGCCAGGAAGGTTCGCCTTTCGGCAACGGCTTTTCGCCGCCGGGAACGGTGATCTCCGGCATCAGGCTCGAAATCCGCAAATGGACGCAGGCGAGCGAAAGGCTGATCGCCGGCTTCGACCCGACCAGCCTGTGCTATTCGCTGGTCGAGCGCGGCAACGCCGCCATCGTCACCGATTTTCGCCAGGACGGTGACGGCATGACCCGCATGCTGGTGCTCGACCGCGGCCTGACGCCGGCACGCACCGGCGCGCTGGCGCAGCGGCTGATCGATATCGAGACCTACCGCACGCTGGCCATGCTTGGCCTGCCGCTGGCGCTGATGCTGTCCGGTCGCGCGCGCCGCATCGAAGACAGGCTGGCGCAGACCACGCTGGAAATGAAGGTCGCCGAAACCCGCGACAACCAGACGCTGCTTGCCGACCTGACCGAGCTAGCCGCCGAACTGGAGGCCGATGCAGCCTCCAGCCTCTATCGCTTCGGCGCCAGCCGCGCCTATGACGGCATCGTCCGCGAACGGCTGGAGGCGCTGGAGGAAGAGGCGGTGCCCGGCTACGACACCTGGGGCGGCTTCCTGCAGCGCCGCGTCGCCCCAGCCATGCGCACCTGCCGTTCGGTCGAGGAGCGTCAGGCCAATCTGTCGACCAAGCTCACCCGCGCCACCACGCTGTTGCGCACCTGGGTCGACGTCGAGGTCGAGAAGCAGAACCGCGACCTGCTGGCGTCGATGAACAACCGCGCCCGCCTGCAATTGCGGCTGCAGCAGACAGTGGAGGGTCTCTCGGTCGCCGCCGTCTCCTATTATGTCGTCGGGCTCATCGGCTACCTCGCCAAGGGCGCCTCGATCTTCGGCCATGCCGTCGCGCCCGAGGTCGTCACCGCCGCCTCGGTGCCGCTCGCCATCCTGCTGGTTTGGTGGGGCGTGCGCCGAGTGCGCCGCCTGCACTCCGAACCCGCTAAGCCGGCAGGCGAGCAGGCAGGCAATCTCCCCCTTTGAGGGGGAGATGTCGCCGAAGGCGACAGAGGGGGTCGTATGGCATGGAGCGCCCCCCTCGTTTCGCGGCGAGACCCGACGTTGGCGATTTACGTGAGACGACCCCCTCTGGCCGCTTCGCGATCATCTCCCCCTCGAGGGCCCTCGAGGGGGGAGAAAGTCAGCGCTTCCTCTCGCCGACCGGCGCAAGACCGTGCCGGTGTCGGCTGCCGATTTCGGCCAAAGCAGGATTTGCAACAAGCGCCTGCCGCTGGTAAAAGATTTTTACCAGTCGATCGAAGGAGACTGTCGATGTCCGGCCTGCTGATGCCGAAGCCAGACGATGCCACGATGCGCCGGCGCGACGAGATCGTCGCCGATATGCGCATCATCGTGCCGGGCGAGGGCGTCGTCGACGCTGCCAACTCAATGCGCGCCTTCGAGAGCGACGGCCTTACCGCCTATCGGCAGTTGCCGATGGTCGTGGTGCTGCCCGAAACGGTGGCGCAGGTCTCGCGTGTGCTGAAGTATTGCGACGACCGTAACATCCGCGTCGTGCCGCGCGGTTCCGGCACCTCGCTGTCAGGCGGCGCGCTGCCGCTCGAAGACGCCGTGCTTTTGGTCATGAGCCGCTTCAACCGCATCATCGAGATCGATTTCCCCAACCGCATCGTCGTCGCCCAGCCGGGCGTCACCAATCTCGGCATCACCACCGCCGTCGAGCAGGAGGGCTTTTATTACGCCCCCGATCCATCCTCCCAGATCGCCTGCTCGATCGGCGGCAATGTCGCGGAGAATTCCGGTGGCGTGCATTGCCTGAAATACGGCCTCACCGCCAACAATGTGCTCGGTATCGAGATGGTGCTGATGAACGGCGAGGTGGTGCGGCTCGGCGGCAAGCATCTCGACGCGGAAGGCTACGACCTGCTCGGGGTCATGACTGGTTCCGAAGGCCTGCTCGGCGTCGTCACCGAGGTCACCGTGCGCATTCTGAAGAAGCCGGAGACGGCGCGCGCGCTGCTCATCGGCTTCCCGACCAGCGAGCAGGGCGGCCAATGCGTCGCCGACATCATCGGCGCCGGCATCATCCCGGGCGGCATGGAGATGATGGATCGTCCGGCGATCCATGCTGCCGAGGATTTCGTCCATGCCGGCTATCCCTTGGATGTCGAGGCGCTGCTGATCGTCGAGCTCGACGGGCCGGGCGTCGAGGTCGATCATTTGATCGGCCTGGTTGAGCCAATCGCCTATAGGAACGGCTCGACCACATGCCGCATATCGCAATCGGAGCAGGAGCGGCTGAGTTTCTGGGCCGGCCGCAAGGCTGCCTTTCCCGCGGTCGGCCGCATTTCGCCAGACTATTACTGCATGGACGGCACCATCCCGCGCAAGGAACTGCCGCGCGTCCTGCACGGCATGCGTGAACTTTCCGAAAAATACCGGCTCGGCGTCGCCAACGTCTTCCATGCCGGCGACGGCAATCTGCATCCGCTGATCCTCTATGACGCCAACGTGCCGGGCGAGCTCGACAAGGCGGAAAGTTTCGGCGCCGACATCCTGCGGCTTTGCGTCAAGGTCGGCGGCGTGCTGACCGGCGAGCACGGCGTCGGCGTCGAGAAGCGCGACCTGATGCCGGAAATGTTCAACCAGACCGATCTCGACCAGCAGATGCGGGTCAAATGCGCTTTCGACCCCAACCATCTGCTCAACCCAGGCAAGGTGTTTCCGCAGCTTCGCCGCTGCGCCGAACTCGGACGCATGCACGTGCATCGCGGCCAGATGGCGTTTCCGGATATTCCGAGGTTTTGAAGTGATGGGGGCTCGTCTCTCTAAGTCGGCGTTCCTTCGCGCCCCCCTCTGTCCTGCCGGACATCTCCCCCACAAGGAGGGAGATTGGCTGTCATTTTCGGTTTCGCCAATCGCCAACGTTGCAGAAAGAGTGCCGTCCACGAAGCTGCCAATCTCCCCACTTGTGGGGGAGATGTCCGGCAGGACAGAGGGGGGCGCGACAGAACTCGACTTATCGTCCTTCGAGGTGGTTATGTCGCCATGACCACCTTCACCCCCGCCACCGCAGCCGAAACCCTCGCCACCGTCGCCTGGGCGGCGGCGGAAGAAACGCCGCTCGAAATTCTTGGCCACGGTTCCAAGCGCGGCATCGGCCGGCCGCTGCAGACCGAACACACGCTCGACCTGTCGAAACTGTCGGGCGTGACGCTCTACGAACCGGCCGAACTGGTACTGTCGGCGAAAGCCGGAACGCCGCTCGCAGACATCGAAACACTGCTTGCCGAAAACTGCCAGCAGCTTGCCTTCGAGCCGCTGGACTATGGCGCGCTGCTCGGCGGTGAAAAGGGAAAAGGCACGATCGGCGGCGTGCTGGCCGCGAACCTTTGCGGCCCGCGCCGGCTGAAGGCGGGGTCGGCGCGCGACCATATTCTTGGCATAGCAGCGGTTTCGGGTCGGGGCGAGGCGTTCAAGTCGGGCGGTCGCGTGGTCAAGAACGTCACCGGCTACGACCTGTCCAAGCTCATGGCCAACAGCTGGGGCACGCTTGCCGTCCTCACCGACGTCACTTTCAAGGTGCTGCCCGCTGCCGAGACCGAAGTCACGCTCGCTGTGCGCGGCCTGCTCGACGATCATGCCGCCGCCGCCATGGCGCTGGCGCTCGGCTCCAGCGCGGAAGTGTCGAGTGCTGCCCATCTTCCCGAACGCGTTGCCGCACGGGTCGCCGGCGGTAGTCTCGGCAGCACTGCCGCGACATTGCTGCGCGTCGAGGGTTTTGGGCCGTCGGTCGCCTACCGCATTGCGGCGCTGAAAGATCTGCTCGGAAATGCCGGCCCGCTCGAGGAAATCTCGGGCGAGACTTCGCATTCGGTCTGGCGCGATATCCGCGATTGTGCGCCGTTTGCCGACGGCCTGGAAAAACCAGTGTGGCGCGTGTCGATGGCGCCGGCGCAAGGCCACCAGATGGTGCTGGCGCTGCGCATGCAGGCGGCCGTCGATGCCTTCTATGACTGGCAGGGTGGACTGATCTGGCTGCGCATGGAGCATGGCGATCCCGAAGCCGATCTTCTGCGCGCACTGGTGAGGCAGTATGGCAGCGGCCATGCGACGCTGGTGCGCGCCGCCCCTTCGCATCGCGCCGCTGTGCCGGTGTTCGAGCCGCAGGCGCCGCAACTGGCAGCGTTGTCGGCTAGGCTCAAAGCCGAATTCGATCCGAAGGCGATCCTCAACCCCGGCCGCATGGCTTAGGAGGTACGAGATGCAGACCAATTTCTCAGCTGCCCAGCTTGCCGATCCGCATGTCGCGGAATCGGAAAAGATCCTGCGCAAATGCGTGCATTGCGGCTTCTGCACGGCCACCTGTCCGACCTATGTGACGCTTGGCAACGAGCTGGATTCGCCGCGCGGGCGGATCTACCTGATCAAGGACATGCTGGAGAACGGCCGTCCGGCTGACAAGGAGATCGTCACCCATATCGACCGTTGCCTGTCCTGCCTCGCCTGCATGACAACCTGCCCGTCAGGCGTCAATTACATGCATCTGGTCGACCACGCACGTGCCCATATCGAGGAAACCTACAGGCGCCCGCTGCCCGATCGGCTGACGCGCGCCGTGCTGGCCTTGGTCCTGCCTTATCCCTCGCGGTTTCGCGCCGCGCTCAAGCTGGCGAGGCTCGGCCAGCCATTCGCCGGTCTGTTCGAAAAGCTCCCGGCGCTGAAGCCGCTGGGTGCGATGCTCAAGCTCGCCCCGGCGTCGGTTCCCGCGGCCTCGCCAATGGCTTCGCCGGGCATCCATGCCGGGCAGGGCACGAGCAAAAATGGCCGCGTCGCCATTCTCACAGGCTGCGCGCAGTCCGTGCTCGATCCCGCCATCAACGACACGACGATCGCGCTGCTGACGCGGCTCGGCGTCGAGGTCGTGGTTCCCGAGGGCGAGGGCTGCTGCGGCGCGCTGGTGCATCACATGGGCCGCGAGGCGGCAGCCCTTGCCTCGGCCAGGCGCAATGTCGACGCCTGGACGCGCGCCATCGACCAGGGTGGGCTGGACGCCATCGTCATCACCGCGTCGGGCTGCGGCACCACGATCAAGGATTATGGTTTCATGCTGCGCCTCGATCCCGCCTATGCCGAAAAGGCGGCGCGCGTGTCGGCGCTCGCCAAGGACGTCACCGAATATCTGATGGAACTCGAGCTGCCCGAGCCGGTGCGCCAGCCCGGCACCATCGTCGCCTATCACTCGGCCTGCTCGATGCAGCACGGCCAGAAGATCACCCGCCAGCCGAAGGAGCTTCTGGCAAGGGCCGGTTTCGTCGTGCGCGAGCCGCGCGAGGGGCATTTGTGCTGCGGTTCGGCCGGCACCTACAACATTTTGCAATCGGAGATTTCGGCTCAACTGCGTGACCGCAAGGTGAGAAATATCGAGGCGACCGGTGCTAAGATCGTCGCCACCGGCAACATCGGCTGCATCACCCAGATCGCCTCGGCGGCGAAGCTGCCGGTGGTGCATACGATAAAATTGCTCGACTGGGCCTATGGCGGGCCGCAGCCGGAGGGCGTTCCGGACAGCAGGGCAGCCGTTGCAGCGGAGTGAAGCGCTGCCGGCTTATTCCGCCGCCAACTTGTCCGGAGCCCCGTAGGTCGCCTGGTAACGCGCGCGCTGGCGGCTGAGCGCCACCATCGTGTTGCGCAAAAGGATCGCCACGGTGATCGGGCCGACGCCGCCCGGCACCGGCGTGATCCAGGACGCCACGTCCTTGACGCTCTCGGCGTCGACGTCGCCGACGATGCGGCTCTCCCCGTCCGGTCCGATCTCGGCATTGATGCCGATGTCGATGACGGCCGCACCGGGCTTGACCATGTCGGCCTTGATCAGCCGCGGCTTGCCGACGGCGACGAACAGAGCATCGGCACGCCGCGCATGCGCTGCCACCGAGCGCGTCATGTGGTGGCACACCGTCACCGTCGCGCCTTCGCTCATCAGCAGGAAGGCGATCGGCTTGCCGACGATCTCGGAGTGGCCGACGATGACGACCTCGAGCCCCTTGAGATCGAGACCGGTTTCCTTGAGCAGTTCGACCGAAGCGGCCGCCGTGCAGGGTGCGAGGTCGAGCTGGTTGTAGACGATGTTGCCGATCGAGGCCGGATGCATGCCCTCGACGTCCTTGAGCGGATGCACCGCCGCCTGAAGCGTCTTGATCGGGATATGCACCGGCACCGGCCGCTGGATAATGATGCCGGTGACGCGCGGATCGGCGTTGAGGCCGTGGATCGCCGCTTCGAGTTCGCCGGCGGTGATGTCGGCGGGAAATCGTCTTTCCTCGAAACCGATACCGGCCAGTGCCGCCTTGGCGCGCTGGTTGCGCACATAGACATCGACTGCAGCTGTGTCGCCGACGGTGATCGATATCAGTTTGGCCGGAAAACCTTCGGCGGTGGCGATCGCCGCATCCTCGCGCACCGAGGCGATGATGCGTTGGGCGACCGGACCGCCCCGGAGATAGCGGCTGTCATCGGACAGGGACATTGAGATAGGCCTTTGTCTGGAAGCGTTGCAGCCGACATAGCAAAATACCGAGGAGAATGGCAGCGGGAATGCGAACCGCCATGCCGCGGGCGCGACGTACCACCCGACCCTGCCAAACTATCTTATCGCGTCCCGGAAACAGAAAGGGCAGCGCGGTTTGCCGTGCTGCCCTTTCGTGACTGACCGTATCCCCACACGGCCCGTCCCCCGTATTCCGATGATCCCGAGACTTCTGGACAGACTCGGCAACAAAATCAACCGCAGATTACATCACCGCAACCGTCGTGCCAACATCGACCCGCTCATAGAGGTCGACGACGTCCTCGTTGCGCATGCGAATGCAGCCCGACGACACGGCGCCGCCGATCGTCCATGGCTGGTTGGTGCCGTGGATGCGGTAGAGCGTCGAGCCGAGATAAAGCGCGCGCGCCCCGAGCGGGTTCTCGACGCCGCCGGCGACATAGGTCGGCAGATAACGGCCGTTGGCGGCCTCGCGCGAGATCATCTGCGCCGGCGGTCGCCATTCGGGCCAGACCTTCTTCTGCGAGATCTTGTGCTTGCCGGCCCATTCGAAGCCCGGCTTGCCGGTGCCGACGCCATAGCGCCGCGCCTTGCCGTTGTTCTCGACCAGATAGAGGAAATTCTCCCGCGTATCGATGACGATCGTGCCCGGCTTCTCCGGGCCGTCATAGGCGACTTCCTGCGGCAGGTAGATCGGGTTGATCTGCGGGCGCGCGATAATGCGCTTCTTGGACGGCGCCCGCACCGCCGCCGTGTGCAGCTGAGCCGGTTGCGCCTGCCGCTGAGAACGGCGCTGCGGCTTTTGCATCTCTTGCCGGTTCTGACGGACGATGCCCGGCGCGCGGCCAAGCTGCAGCACCCAGGGCGCCGAAAGGTCGGGGCTCACCATCACCGGCGGCCTGTCGGCATAACGGTCGTTGGCGCTGGAGGGAGTAGTGGCGGCCAGTACGGCTGCGGCGCCGAGCAGCGGGAACAAAAATATCTTCATCGGAACGCACCTTGATCGTCGAACACGCCGGGGCGCACAAGCGTCCCCGATGTCGCGAACATTGGGCGCGGAGCAGCAACCGAAACATGAATCGGAATGCGTAAAATGCTGCATTGTCAGTAAAGCTTTCGGTGTGGTTACCGGCCGGTTCAGGAATCTGGTAAAGCCGCGGTAAAGGCAGCGCTGAGGCGCATTAACCAATGGAATTCCGCCATGGATGAGAAGACAGGCCTGCTCGCCGGACCCGATGGTATCGCGCGCTGCTTCTGGCACGGCAATCTGCCGGACTATTTGCACTACCACGATCACGAATGGGGCCGGCCGGTCGCCGACGACCGCAGGCTGTTCGAAAAGATCTGCCTCGAAGGCTTTCAGTCGGGCCTGTCCTGGCTGACGATTTTGCGCAAGCGCGAGAATTTTCGCGAGGCGTTCGCCGGCTTCGATATCGACAAGATCGCCGCCTTCACCGAACAGGATGTCGAGCGCCTGCTCGGCAATGCCGGCATCATTCGCCACCGCGGCAAGGTCGTCTCGACCATCAACAACGCCAGGCGCGCGCGTGAATTGGCCGACGAGGCCGGCTCGCTGGCGGCCTGGTTCTGGAAGTTCGAACCTGGCCCGGACGAACGGCCCGAAATCGTCGATCTCGCCCATCTGCGCGCCAATCCGACCACGGTAGTCTCGGTGCGGATTTCGAAGGAGCTGAAGAAGCGCGGCTGGAGCTTTGTCGGCCCGACCACCGTCTACGCCTTCATGCAGGCCATGGGGCTGGTCAACGACCACCTCGAGGGCTGCGTCTGCCGCGAGCAGGTCGAGGCGGAGCGGAAGGCTTTCAAAAGGCCGAAGTAGCTCCCCCTTGCCTTACTCCCGCACGGGGAGAAGGCAAGGGGACGCTCAAAAACTCAAGCGCCGCCGGCGCCCGCCAGTAAGAGCCCGGCCACGATAGCCGCTATCGTGGCAAATGCCGGATAGATCACGAGCAGGCTGGTCAGCAGCGCATCGCGCATGGTCGGCCCTGTACGCTTGTCCGAGGTAACCTCGAACGGTCCCGCCATTTGGGCTGCAGGTCCCGGTGCATGATGATCGGCCGGCCGCAACTGGGCGGGCAGCTCGCTGGTGCGGCTGTCGATGATGTCGAATTCCCGCGCCAAGGTCATGGCCCGAACCCCTTGTTTCGGCGCGCTTTATCGGCTGCGATTGTGTCGGCACGATGCCGCGCTTATGGCGGAATTGTTTCAGCTCCTTGCCTTCTCCCACACGGGGAGAAGGCAAGGAGCAAACCCTTGCCGCGCCAAGTCCCATCGGTTAGGACACGCCCACTCGAAACAAGTCAGCTTTTACCTAGCAAAAAGACCCATGCCATGGCCGACAAATCGGAAAAGATGAAAGCGCGGCTGCCGCGCGGGCTTGTCGACCGCGGCGCCGAGGATATCCGTGCCGTCGAGAAGATGATGGCGACGATCCGCTCGGTCTATGAGCTTTACGGCTTCGAGCCGGTCGACCAGCCGCTGATCGAATACACCGATGCGCTGGGCAAATTCCTGCCCGACCAGGACCGGCCGAACGAAGGCGTGTTCTCCTTCCAGGACGATGACGACCAGTGGCTGTCGCTGCGCTACGACCTGACCGCGCCGATGGCGCGCTTCGTAGCCGAGAACTTTGAGCGCCTGCCGAAACCCTATCGCAGCTACCGCTCCGGCTGGGTGTTCCGCAACGAGAAGCCCGGCCCTGGCCGCTTCCGCCAGTTCATGCAGTTCGACGCCGACACGATCGGGACGCCGGGCGTCGCGGCGGACGCCGAAATGGCGATGATGATGGCCGACGTGATGGAAGCGCTCGGCATCAAGCGCGGCGACTACGTCATTAGGGTCAACAATCGCAAGGTGCTCGACGGCGTGTTGGAGGCGATCGGCCTTGGCGGCGACGAGAATATCGGACGCCGGCTGTCCGTGCTGCGGGCAATCGATAAGCTGGACAAGTTTGGACCGGAAGGCGTCAAGCTTTTGCTGGGCAAAGGTCGCTGGGACGGCGGTAAAGAGGGCGAGGGGGATTTCACAAAGGGGGCTGGGCTAGACGAAGTTCAAGCAGCGTTCGTTGTCGCCGTCGTTCTTCACAACCAACACGTCGAGGCTGGGCTCAAAAACGATGTAGGAAAATGGAACAGGGCACTTGAGGCCAACCCCACCGCCGAAGCAGGATTTTCTGAACTCAAAGAGATTGAAGCGCTTGTCCTAGCTGCCGGCTATGGTCCGGACCGCATCCGCATCGACCCTTCCGTCGTCCGCGGCCTCGAATATTACACCGGCCCGGTCTACGAAGCCGAACTGCTGGCCGAAATTCCCAACGAAGAGGGAAAAATCGTGCGCTTCGGCTCGGTCGGCGGTGGCGGCCGTTATGACGGGCTGGTCTCGCGCTTTCGTGGCGAGCCGGTGCCGGCGACCGGTTTTTCCATCGGCGTCTCCAGGCTGATGACGGCGCTGAAGAACCTCGGCAAGCTCGATACATCAGACGTGATCGCGCCGGTCGTCGTGCTCACCATGGACAAGGACACGGAAAGTCTCGGCCGCTACCAGAAAATGGTGGCCGAGCTGCGCGCCGCCGGCATCCGTTCCGAAATGTATCTCGGCGGCGCCGGCATGAAGGCGCAGCTCAAATATGCCGACCGCCGCGGCAGCCCGGTCGCCATCATCCAGGGCGGCGACGAGCGGGCGAAAGGCGAGGTGCAGATCAAGGACCTGATCGAGGGCGCCCGGATGTCGGCGGAGATTGTGGACAACGCCGAATGGCGCTCCGCGCGGCCGGCTCAGGTGACCGTGGCGGAAAGCGATCTGGTTGGCGAGGTAAGGAAGATACTGGCGGCGCAGGCGGCCGACCGTGCGAAGGGTGGCGCGTGAACACCCCCCTCTGGCCTGCCGGCCATCTCCCCCTCAGGGGGAGAGATTGGCAGCCGCACCG
>NZ_FTPD01000022.1:0-17156 GCF_900156895.1 Mesorhizobium prunaredense | reverse complement strand
GGGGGTGCCTCGCGCCCGCCTTTGCCATGACCTCCCGCTACCCTGCCATCGCATCAGACATCACAAAGCTCTTCGCCGCGCGAAACACGCATGCGGTCGAGGTGGCGGTGCTGCAGCCGGCCGACCCGTTTCTCGATATGGCTGGCGAGGATTTGCGCCGGCGTATTTTCCTTACCGAAAGCGAGACCGGACAGACGCTTTGCCTGCGGCCGGAGTTCACCATCCCGGTCTGCCTCGACCACATTGCCAGCCAAGCCGGCACGCCGCGCCGCTATTCCTATCTCGGCGAGGTGTTTCGCCAGCGCCGCGAGGGCGGAAACGAGTTTTTCCAGGCCGGCATCGAGGATCTCGGCGACGGCGAGATCGCACAGGCCGATGCCCGATCACTGGCCGATGCGCATGCGCTGCTTTCGCTGCTGCTGCCGGGCCAGGAACTAACGATCACGCTCGGCGACCAGACTGTTTTCGAGGCGGTGCTCGCCGCACTCGGCCTGCCGCGCGGCTGGCGCATGCGGCTGGCCCGCGCCTTCGGTTCGGCGGCGATGCTGGAGGCAGCGCTTGCCGACCTCGCTAACCCGCCGCGCAACGGCCAGCTCGCCGGCGCGGTCGCAGCCCTTGTCCTCGACGGCAATCTGGAAGCGCTTTCCTCGCACATCGCTGGCGGCATGGAGCAGGCGGGTCTGTCGGCGTCGGCCGGACGGTCACCGGCCGACATTGCGCGGCGTCTGATCGAGAAGGCCGAGCTGCGCAGCGTGCGGCTGTCGAACGAGGCGTTTTCGGCGCTGAAGGATTTTCTGGCGATCGATGTGACGCTCGACGGCGCGGCAAAAGCGCTCGAAACCTTCGCAGCCGGCGCCGGCCTTTCGCTGGGCGCGGCGCTGGACAATTTTTCCGCGCGCGCCAAGGCGATCGAAGCGCTTGGCCTGCCCTCGGCAAAAATCCGCTACGACGGCGCCTTCGGCCGTCCGCTCGATTACTACACCGGTCTGGTCTTCGAGATCGCGGCGCAAAACGGTGACAGGCCGCTGGCCGGCGGCGGCCGCTATGACCGGCTGCTGACGTTGCTCGGCGCGAAAACGCCGATCCCCGGCGTCGGCTTCTCCGTCTGGCTCGACCGCATCGAAGCGTTGCGGGAGAAGGCGCAATGATCACGCTGGCGATTCCATCGAAGGGCCGGCTCAAGCAGCAGGCGCTGGAGGTGCTGGCCAAGGCCGGGCTTGCCGTCAGCCTACCCGGCGACGAGCGCAAATACCGCGCGCGCATCGAAGGCGTGGATGCGGTTGAGGTGGCGTTCCTGTCGGCCTCAGAAATCGCAGGCGAAATCGGCCAGGGCTCGGTCGACCTCGGCATCACCGGCGAGGATCTGTTGCGCGAAAGCCTCGCCGACTGGGAGGCGCGCGCGGAGATCGTCGCCCGCCTCGGTTTCGGCAATGCCGATGTCGTGGTGGCGGTGCCCGAGATCTGGCTCGACGTCGATACGATGGCCGACCTCGACGATGTCGCCGCCGATTTCCGCCAGCGCCACGGCAGGCGGCTCAGGATAGCCACAAAATACTGGCGGCTGACGCAGCAGTTCTTTTCGCAAAAGCACGGCATCCAGGTCTATCGCATCGTCGAGAGCCTCGGCGCCACCGAAGGCGCGCCGGCGGCGGGATTGGCCGATGTCGTCGTCGACATCACCACGTCAGGCTCGACGCTGCGCGCCAATCATCTGAAGGTTTTGGCGGACGGCATCATCCTGCGCTCACAGGCCTGCCTGGTTGCATCTAGGAAGATCCGCGCCGCTGCGGATGAAGCAGTTTTGCGCGACATCGCCGCGAAGATGGCAGGCGCAATCCCTCCCCCTTGAGGGGAGGGTGGACAGCCGCCGAAGGCGGATGGACGGGTGGGGTCGTTGCTGCAGTGCGCGGCATGAACCGACCCCACCCGCCTCGCTTTGCTCGGCACCCTCCCCGCAAGGGGGAGGGATTGCGCTCCAGTACCATCAACGGGATTTCCACTACCCCGGCAGGCTGATAGACTCGGTCGCCTGCGGAGGAGACGGCGATGCCGATCAATCTCGACGAGTTGAAGAATGCCACCAGCCTGCGCGGCCGCCGCCCGGGCAATGGGGCCACGTTTGTCGCGCCGGTCGACGGCAGGGCGCATGTGTCGGGCGAGCGCACCGTGCCGCTGCTGCAGCAAACGATCCCGGCGCTGCTTTCGGACACCGTCAGCAAATACGGCACGCTCGATGCCGCCGTCTTCGTCGACCAGGACAAGCGCTTCACCTGGAGCGAACTTTCAGACACGGTGGACGCGCTGGCCGCAGGCTTCCTGGCGCTCGGCCTGGCAAAAGGCGACCGCGTCGGCATCTGGTCGCCGAACCGCTGGGAATGGCTGGTGACCCAATTCGCCACCGCCCGCATCGGCCTGATCCTGGTCAACATCAACCCGGCTTACCGGCTGACCGAACTCGACTATGCGCTGAACAAGGTCGCTTGCCGAGCGCTGGTCACGGCCGTCAAATTCAAGAGCTCCGACTATCTCGGCATGATCGAGACGCTGGCGCCGGAGATCGCGACGGCGACGCCGGGCGAGCTCGATGCGAAAAAATTGCCGGCGCTAAAAATCGTCATCCGCATGGGCGAGGAGCATTCGCCCGGCATGCTCAATTTCACCGACGTGCTGGCGATGGCCGGGCGCGACGAGCATGACAGCCTCGACCGGATCTCCGAGGGGCTGAAGCCCGGCGATGCCATCAACATCCAGTTCACCTCAGGCACGACAGGCGCGCCCAAGGGCGCGACGCTGACCCACAACAACATCGTCAACAACGGCAATTTCGTCACCTCGGCGATCAGGCTCACCGTCGACGACCGGCTGTGCATCCCGGTGCCGCTCTACCACTGTTTCGGCATGTCGATGGGCACGATCGGCTGCGTCACCAAGGGCGCGACGATGGTTTTCCCGGGCGAGGGGTTCGATGCCGGCGCCACGCTGAAAGCGCTGGCAGCAGAGCGCTGCACCGGCCTCTATGGCGTGCCGACCATGTTCGTCGGCATGCTCGATCATCCGGATTTCGACACCTTCGATCTCACCAGCCTGCGCACCGGCATCATGGCCGGCTCGCCGTGCCCGATCGAGGTGATGAAGAAGGTGGTGTCGCTGATGCACATGGCGGAGGTGACAATCGCCTATGGCATGACCGAGACCAGCCCGGTGTCGTTCCAGAGCAGTGTCGACGACCCGCTGGAAAAGCGCGTCTCGACCGTCGGCCGCGTCCACCCCCATGTCGAGGTCAAGGCGATCGATGCCGATGGCGCGACCGTTGCGGTCGGCGCGCCGGGCGAGCTCTGCACGCGCGGCTATTCGGTGATGAAGGGCTATTGGGACGACGAGGAAAAAACCCGCGAGGCGATTGATCCCGACGGCTGGATGCACACCGGCGACCTCGCCACCATCGACGCGGAGGGTTATTGCAACATTGTCGGCCGGGTCAAGGATATGGTCATCCGCGGCGGCGAGAACGTCTATCCGCGCGAGGTCGAGGAATTTCTCTACCGCCATCCCAAGGTCAGGGAAGTGCAGGTGTTCGGCATCCCAGATCCGAAATTTGGCGAGGAGCTTTGTGCCTGGATCGTGCTAAAGCCGGGCCAGACCGCCACCGAGCAGGAGATCAAGGCCTTCTGCGCCGGCCAGATCGCCCATTACAAGATCCCGCGCCACATCCGCTTCCGCACCGAATTGCCGATGACAGTGACCGGCAAGCCGCAGAAGTTTCTCATGCGCGAGGCGATGGTTGACGAACTGGGGCTGGTGACGCCGAAGACGGCTTGAAGCGGGGTGTCCGCGTCGCGCCACGCGGCCGTTACGCTCCCGCAATTCCAAGGCGGGATTCGGTCACCGCGAGCTGGCCAAATCAGCAATAGAATTGCCGTCAGGGTCGCAATGTTGGTCCGCCTTGCGGACGCTCCGAACATTCCCGACGCATTTCAAGAGCGGACCTTCGCTTATCGTCCGGAACCGGGCCAAAGCGAACAGCGCCGTCAAGGTAAGCTTGCCCCTTGGCGGGGCGAGACTGACGCGTCCCGGGGGTGGAGAAAAGCGGTTGGCAACCTATTTCGGAAGAGGGCGGATAGGGAAACAAGGCCGAAATCCTGGCCTCAAAGCGAAAGGAACCTGCAAATGGCAAAGAATACGATTTGCCTCTGGTACGATAAGGACGCAGAGGCCGCCGCCCGCTTCTACTCCGAGATATTTCCCGACAGCGTGGTGGGTGCTGTGCACCGTGCACCCAGTGACTACCCGGCCGGCAAAGAAGGCGACGTGTTGACGGTCGAATTCACAGTCGCGGGCCTTCCTTGTATCGGCCTCAACGGGGGTCCCGAGTTCAAGCACAACGAAGCGTTCTCGTTCCAGATCGCCACCGACGACCAGGAGGAGACCGACCGCTATTGGAATGCCATCGTCGGCAACGGCGGTCAGGAGAGCGTGTGCGGCTGGTGCAAAGACAAATGGGGGATTTCCTGGCAAATCACGCCGCGCGTGCTGACTGACGCGATGGCGGCTGGCGGCGACGAGGCAAAGCGCGCGTTTGATGCGATGATGACCATGGTGAAAATCGACGTCGCCGCGATCGAGGCGGCGCGGCGCGGTTGAAGCTCATCGCGACATTCGGCCAAATTGCTGCCAGAGCGTGTCGCTCGTCACCAAGTGCGGCCGTCCGCCCTTGCCTTCGATTTCCACGGTCAGCTGGCTCAGAGCGGGCTTGTCACGGGCGATCAAAGCGACCTTCGCACACCCGTGCGAAGCGCACGCCCAATGCCAGCAGGAGCGCCGGTGATCACCGCTGTCTTTCCGCTTCAATCCGACTGTGCCAGGTCGGTGCTGGCAAGGCTAAACCGCCGGTCCTTCGAGCCCGCTTCTCTCGTGCGACTTCCACAGGTACCAGCCGAGGACGGTACCGAAGAAGAATGTGTGGGCAATGAACTGCACGACCGGGCTTGCTTGCAGGAACCAGGGGAATGCGATCGGCGCGATCACTAGAAATTGACGAGCCACAAGGCGAGGCCAAAGATGCTGCCGAGACCGATGAAGGCTGCTCGCCCTCGCAGCATAGCGGCAATCTCCCCGAACCCCCTGTTCTGGACGCAGATTCCTCCGCAAATCAATGTCGGGAATGCGTCGACGGTTCCGGGCGTTTGGTACAATTCACGAGGATTTGATTGAAATTGATGCTTCTCGGGCCGAGCGGACGGTTCGGCTCTTTGCGCGCATCGACGCTCCAGCCATGCAGCTTCCCACGACCGCCCCAGCCCGGCTGTTACCTCGCGCGAGACCTCAACTGGCTCCATAGATCGTAGCCCGCAAGGAGGACGCCGATGCCGACCGCAACGCCTAGATCGGGATGCGGGACGAACCGGATTACGACGCCGAAAAACGCCAGAAAGGCTACAAACGCCAAGACGGCCAGGAAGCGGCTCAAATTCATCTGTTGTCCTCCACTCGCCCCGTCCTCAGCCCCCGTAGATCAGGTTGGGCAGCCCGTACACGATCTGCGGGAAGACGTAGATGATGACCATGCACAGGATGACGATCAGCATATAAGGCATCATTCCGCGGAAAATATCCGAAAGCTGAACATGCGGCGGCGAAATGCCCTTGAGGTAGTAGGCCGACATCGCCATGGGCGGCGACAAAAAGGCCGTCTGAAGATTGACCGCGACGAGCACGCCGAAAAACAGCGGATCGATCTCGAAATGCGCCAACAGCGGCAGGAAGATCGGAACGAAGATCACGATAATCTCCGTCCATTCCAGCGGCCAGCCCAGGATGAAGATGATGATCTGGGCGACTATCAGAAACATCAGCGGCGACATGTCGAGGCCGGTGACGAAATCGCTGATCAGTTGCTGGCCTCCCAGATAGGCAAAGACCGAGGCGAAGGTCGCGGAGCCGACGAACAGCCAGCACACCATCGCGGTCGTGCGCGCCGTCAAATAGACGGACTCCTTCAGGCGTTGCCACGTCAGGGCCCGGTAGGCGGCGGCCAGCACGACGCCGCCGAGCGCGCCGATGGCGGCAGCCTCGGAAGGAGTGGCGAGGCCGAACAGAATAGCGCCGAGCACCGCGAGGATCAGGACCGCCAGAGGGACGAAAGAGGTCAGCAGCATCCAGCTGATTTGCAGGGCCGAATAGTGCCCTACCTCGTCTCGGGTCGGCTTCGGCGCCAGCTGCGGCTGCAGCACCGCCTTCGCCACCACATAAATCAGATAAAGGCCGGCAAGCAGCAGTCCTGGAAGCAGGGCCGCAGCATACATACGGACCACCGAAACACCCGCCGTCGCGCCATAGACGATGAGCAGAATGGACGGCGGAATGAGGATGCCGAGGGTTCCGCCCGCGCAGATCACTCCCGAGGCATAGCTGATGTCGTACCGCGCCTTCAGCATGGCGGGAAACGCCAGCAGGCCCATGAGTGTGACGACCGCGCCGACAATGCCTGTGGCCGTTGCGAAAAGGGTGCAGGTGATGAGGGCGGCGACGGCCATGGAGCCGGGAACGCGCCGGGTGGCGATATAGAGGGTGCCGAAAAGACGCTCGATGATGTTGGACCGCTCGACGATGTAGCCCATGAACAGGAACAGCGGGATGGCGGTCAGCACGTCGTTCGAGATCACAGAATAGGTCTGATTCACGAACAGATCGAAGATGCGGTTGTTGAAGAAGCCGCCGATCCAATGCTCCGTGAGCGTCCAGCCGTCGGCGCCATCCTCAACCGCCCGTTCATAGGCGCGCCACATCCGTCCCGGATTTAAATAAGCGTAGTAGCCAAAGGCGACCCCGAGCGCCATCAAAGTGAATGCAACCGGGAAGCCAAGGAAGATCGCCAGAACCAGAATGAGCAGCATCGCGACGGCGACCTGAGGATCGCTCATCTGTCTTCTCCGTCGCGGTCTGGTTGATTGTCGGGGTGGAGGAATGGGAGGTCGACTGCTTCCGAACCGTGATGCAGAACATCGAGCGTCTTGGCTTCCATCAGCACCTTCTCGGTCTCTTCCACGTCCTCAGCCGCGCGCGGCCATGTTCCGGTTCGCAGACAGACGACGCAGCGGAACACCTGAGCAATCCCCTGCACGAAGAGCAGGATGCCTGCCGCCACGATGACGGCCTTGAACTGGAAGATCGGAATCCCGGCCGGGCTGTTCGAGCTTACTTCGAGATAGCGGAAGCTGCGTGCGGCATACTTCCAGCCGGCCAGAATCAGCGCCGTGACGCCCGGGAAGAAGAAAATGAAGTAGAGGACAAGTTCGACCGCCGCTTGCACGCGCGGCCTCCACAGACGGTAGATGAAATCGCCGCGCACATGCCCGTCTCGCGACAAGGTGTAAGCGCCGGCCATCATGAACATGGTGCCGTAGAGCATGTAGCTGAGGTCGAATGCCCACGCAGTCGGCGCGCTGAACAGGTATCGCACGACGACCTCATAGCTCACCCCGAGCGTCATGACGACGACGCTCCAGGCGAACACCTTTCCAAACCATGCCGAAAGTTCATCGGCGAACGCAATGTAACGGAGCATCTACTTGGTTCCGTCAGATACAATCCGGCGGTCCGGAAGACCGCCGGATTTGCCGAAGCGGCGGCGCGAATTAGAGCTTCAGCTTGCCGGGGAAATAATGTTCGTATGCCAGTGTCAGGTCGGCTGAATTCATGAGCTCGTAGTAGACAACGCGTTCGACCCATTGGCGCTGGCTATCGAGCACCCGCTTCATGAACTCATCCGCCTCCAGCGTCGGGATGATCTTGTCCCAAGCCTGGAGTTGTGCGTCGAGAATCTCCTTGGATGTGCGGTGCACGGTGACACCGTGCTCGGTCTGCAGTTTCTGCAGGTCGGCCGAATAGTTGTCGAGGGCGACTGCGGTGGTCGCGGTGCTGGCCGCCTCCACGCCATATTCGAGAATGGCCTTCAAATCGTCGTCGAGGTCGTCGAATACGTCCTTGTTGAACAGGAATTCGAACGACTCGCTCGCCTGATGATAGGACGACAAGATATAGTTCTTGGCGACGTCCTGCGACCCGAAGCGAAGGTCGGATGACGGATTGTTGAATTCGAAGGCGTCGATAACCCCGCGCTCCATGGCCGGCACGATTTCACCGCCGGGCAGCTGCGCCACGCTGAGGCCGAGGTTCTGCATGAGATCGGCGGCAAGACCCACCGTCCGATACTTGAATCCCTGCAGTTCGGCGGGGGTCGTGACAGGATTCTTGAACCAGCCGAACGGCTGCGCCGGCATCGGGAAGCCATAGAAGCCGACCACGTTGAGGCCCATGATCTCCTGCGTCAGCTCGCGGTAGAGATCCTTGCCGCCGCCCTGGTGGAACCAGGCAAGCATGGTGGTGGCGCTGCCGCCAAACACAGGGCCAGTTCCGAAAAGCGACGCGGCCTTGTGCTTGCCGTACCAGTAGACGGGGACGGTATGCGCGGCGTCGATGACGCCGTCGTTGACGCCATCCAGCACCTGGAACGCGCCGACGACCGCACCCGCGGGCAGGAGCTCGAACTTCAGCCGGCCGCCCGACATCTTTTCGACGCGCTCTATGTATAGCCGCGCGAAATCCATCCAGATGTCCGACGCAGGCCAGGAGGTCTGCATCTTGATGGTCACCGGCGCCTGCGCCAGTACGGCCGGGGCCGAGAGCGTCGTCGCTGCAGCCGCACCGGCGGTGATGGCGGTGGACTTTTCCAGGAACCCGCGACGCGAAATTTTCTTGTCGGACATTTACTCCTCCCATTTGTAAACGCTTCTGCCACAACCAGAATATGCCAACTCGCCCCTTGCGCAACCAGTTTCGCTGCCGGTGGCATCGGGCATCGGGCGCTTGGTCTGGCACAAGCGCCAATATGTTTCCGCATTCGACGATTTTTTGTAGTCGGCGCTTACCCTTGTTCTGGCCTCCACGAATGTAGGACTGCTGCGCGGCATGCCAAGGCGGTCGTAACGACCCCCAGGGTTGGCACTCCGCGGGAGGACCCTGTTTATGGAGGCACCTTCGCAGCTTGGAAACGAGATGAGGTCACAATCGGACCCTCTGGCCGACATCCCCAACCTCACGCCGCCAGCACCGCCTCGTCCAGGCGGCGGATGATCTTGGCCAGTTCGACGCATTCGTCATGCCGGACCTTATTGCGCCGCCAGGCGAGGCAGATCGTGCGCTGCGGCATCGGCTCCTGGAACGGCACGATCTTCAAATCGCGCATGGCGCTGGCCGGCCCTGCCGCCATTTCCGGGATAAGCGTGACGCCGAGCCCGTGCGCCACCATCTGCAGCAGCGTCGTCAGGCTGGTCGCGCCATAGCTCGCCATTGCCACCGGCCGCACGCTGCCGCAGACGGCAAGCGCCTGTTCGCGCAGGCAGTGGCCTTCCTCCAGCAGCATCAGCCTTTCCAATGCCGGGCTTTCCGGCGGAACCGGCGGCGAGGCGAATGCGGGATCGCCGGCCGGCACGGCAAGGAAGAACCGGTCGGAGAAAAGCGGCTCGGTGATCAGTCCGGGCTGATCGAGGGGAAGGGCCGCAATGAAGGCGTCGAGCTTTCCCAGGGCGGTGTCCTCGACCAGCGAGGCGGTCACCGCTTCACGCAATTCGAGCTGCAAGGCCGGGAAATGCCGTTTTAGTTCCGGCAGCACATGCGGCAGCAGATAGGGCGCCACCGTCGGGATGATGCCGAGCCGGAAGCGCCCTTCCATGGCGGGGCGGCCGCGCCGGGCCGTGGTCTCGATTTCTCGGATGTCGGAAAGAATGCGCTCGATACGTGGCAGCATGGCCAGTGCCTCGTCGGTCATCCGAATCGATTTGCCGCCGCGCTCGAACAGCCGGCAATTCAGCCGCAACTCCATCTCCGCGATCTGCGACGACAGCGCCGGCTGGCTGACGCCGGCCAGCTTCGCGGCACGGCCGAAATGCAGCGTCTGTGCCAGCGCCTCGAAATACTGCATCTGCCGGACGGTGAGACCAATCATAAGCAAAACCTATCGCAACAAACAGGAAAGGCAATTTGTTTTTATCGCCAATGCGGCCTAGTCTGGAGCCATTCCAGAATGGCGTGGCTCAGGGCCCGTCCGGAAAATCAACAAATCCCCGGAAAATCAACAATCCCGGAAAACGACAAATCGGAGAGAACGATGGACGCAAAGACCGATGACACCAGCGCGGGAAAATGCCCGGTCGTGCACGCAACCGCTGCCAGAGCCAATCGCGATTGGTGGCCGAACCAGCTGAATGTGCAGGTACTCCACCAGCAATCCGCACTGTCCGATCCGATGGGCGAGGCATTCGATTACGCCAAGGAGTTCGAAAGCCTCGACCTGAACGTCGTGATCAAGGACCTGCATGCCCTGATGACCGACTCGCAGGAGTGGTGGCCGGCCGACTTTGGCCATTACGGGCCGCTGTTCATCCGCATGGCCTGGCACAGCGCCGGCACCTACCGCATCGGCGACGGCCGTGGCGGTGCCGGTGCCGGCCAGCAGCGCTTCGCGCCGCTCAACAGCTGGCCGGACAACGTCAACCTCGACAAGGCTCGCCGGCTGCTGTGGCCGATCAAGCAGAAATACGGCCGCAAGATCTCCTGGGCCGACCTGATGATTCTCACCGGCAACGTCGCCCTGGAAACGATGGGCTTCAAGACCTTCGGTTTTGCCGGCGGGCGCGCCGATGTCTGGGAGCCCGAACAGGACATCTACTGGGGCCCCGAAGGCAAGTGGCTGGCCGACGAGCGCTACAGCGGCGAACGCGATCTGCAGAACCCTCTCGCCGCCGTGCAGATGGGTTTGATCTACGTCAATCCGGAAGGGCCGAGCGGCAACCCGGATCCGCTGGCCGCGGCGCGCGACATTCGCGAGACCTTCGCGCGCATGGCCATGAACGACGAGGAGACCGTCGCGCTCATCGCCGGCGGACACACCTTCGGCAAGACCCACGGCGCCGGCGATGCGACGCTGGTTGGCCCCGAGCCGGAAGCAGCCGGCATCGAAGAGCAGGGCCTCGGCTGGGCGAGCACTTTTGGCACCGGCAAAGGCGGTGACGCGATCGGCAGCGGCCTGGAAGTGACGTGGACGACGACGCCGACGAAATGGGGCAACAACTTCTTCGACAATTTGTTCGGCTTCGAATGGGAGCTGACCAAGAGCCCGGCCGGCGCGCACCAGTGGACGCCGAAGGGCGGCGCCGGTGCCGGCACGGTGCCCGATGCGCACAACCCGGCAAAGCGTCACGCGCCTTCGATGCTGACCACCGACCTCGCTCTGCGGTTCGATCCTGCCTACGAAAAGATCTCGCGGCGCTTCCATCAGAATCCGGACCAGTTCGCCGATGCCTTCGCCCGCGCATGGTACAAGCTGACCCACCGCGACATGGGCCCGCTCGTGCGCTATCTCGGCCCGCTCGTGCCCAGGGAAGAGCTGCCGTGGCAGGATCCTATCCCTGCCGTCGATCATGTCCTGGTCGATGAGCTGGATGTGGCCGCCCTGAAGTCAAAAATCCTCGCCTCCGGCCTTTCGGTGCCGCAGCTGGTCTCGACCGCCTGGGCGTCCGCCTCGACCTTCCGTGGCTCCGACAAGCGCGGTGGCGCCAACGGCGCGCGCATTCGCCTCGCGCCGCAGAAGGACTGGGACGTCAACCAGCCGGCTCAGTTGGCGAAGGTGCTGGAGAAGCTCGAAGCGATTCGCAAGGAGTTCAATGCTTCGCAGTCCGGCGACAAGAAAGTCTCGCTTGCCGACTTGATCGTCATTGGCGGCGGCGCTGCAATCGAAAAGGCCGCGAAGGACGCCGGCAACGACGTGAAGGTTCCGTTCACGCCGGGACGCATGGATGCGTCGCAGGAGCAGACCGACGTCGACTCCTTCGCCCCGCTCGAACCGACCGCCGACGGTTTCCGCAACTATCTCAGCGGCCCGCAGCGTTTGTCGCCCGAGGAGGCGCTGGTCGACCGGGCACAATTGCTGACGCTGACGGCGCCGGAGATGACGGTCCTGGTCGGCGGCCTGCGCGTGCTCGGCGCAAATGCCGAGCAGTCAACGCACGGCGTCTTCACCAAGCGGCCCGAGACGCTGACCAACGACTTCTTCGTGAACCTGCTAGACATGGGCACGGTGTGGAAGGCGACATCGGAGGTCAAGGACTTGTTCGAAGGACGCGACCGGGCGACAGGCGAGCTCAAGTGGAGCGGCACCCGCGTTGACCTCATCTTCGGTTCGCATTCCCAGCTGCGCGCGCTGGCGGAAGTCTATGCGACCGCGGACGCCAAGGAGAAATTCGTGAACGACTTCGTGGCAGCGTGGAACAAGGTGATGAACGCCGATCGCTTCGAACTCGCCTGATCCAGGAGCATGATCCCGAAAAGTGGAATCCGGTTTTCGGAAAAGATCATGCTCAAACAAAACGACAGAGCCCCATCCCGATTCCATCTGGATGGAGCTCTAGCGCCATGGTCCGGAGCGGGATAGCGTCCCGCCTGGGTGAGTTTCTCGAGTCTCAACAAAGAAAGGCGCGGGCCAGGCCCGCGCCTTTCTTGATTCAGCTCTTCGGCCTGTCAGTCCTTCTCGAAGATGCGGGTCTTGGCGACCACGCCGGCGATGGCGCCGCCGATCAGCGGTGCGACGATGAACAGCCAGAGCTGACCGATCGCCGCACTTCCCGAAAACGGCGCCGGGCCGATCGAGCGGGCCGGATTGAGCGATGTGCCGGTCACCGGAATGATGGCGAAGTGCAGTCCTGCCAGCGTCAGGCCGATGACGACGCCGGCAAAGGCCATCGCGTGGCTGAGTTTGAAAGCACAGCAATGCGAGGGTCGCCGATACCAACAGAGCTGCGTTCGATCTGGCATTCTCATGGGGAGTGGGTAAGGGTGAGGGACAGCGCAAACCTGAAGCGTGTGCCTCTGCCTCCAGGACTCTCCCCGCTTGTGTGCGCCGGTCGCGCGCTTTAGAGCAGGACCCCGGAATTGATTTGCTGAGTAACGGAATAACAAGATGCGACTGGGCGGACGGCTGGCAGCAGCCATCGAAGTGCTGGAGGATATCGGCCGGCGGCACCGGCCGGTCGCCGATGCGCTGAAGGATTGGGGCCTGTCGCACCGCTTCGCCGGCGGCGGCGATCGCGCCGCGATCGGCAACATCGTCTACGACGCGCTGCGGCGAAAGCGCTCGGCCGGCTGGCTGTTGGGCGAAGATACGCCGCGCGCCATCGGTTTTGGCGCGCTGCTGCTTGAATGGAACCAGACGGCGCAGTCGTTGAACGAAGCGCTCGACGGTGACAAGTTTGCGCCGCCGCTGTTGAACGACGATGAACTGAAAGCCATCGCTGACCGCCGGCTCGACGATGCGCCGCCGGCGGTGCGCGCCGATATTCCGGATTGGTGCGAACCGCTTTTCGAGCAGGCCTTCGGTGCCAGCTGGGTCGATGAAGGTGCGGCGCTGGCGACCCGCCCGCCGCTCGACCTTAGGGTCAATACGCTGAAAGCCGATCGCAACAAGGTGCTCGCCGAACTGGCCGACACCGGCGCCAGGGCTGCACGAATTGCGCCGCACGGCATCCGCATCCCGCCGATTGCGGGCGACGGCAGGCACCCGAACGTGCAGGCCGAACCGGCCTTCCAGAAAGGCTGGTTCGAGGTTCAGGACGAAGGCTCGCAGATCGCCGCCACGCTGGCTGGCGCCGAGGCCGGGATGCAGGTTCTCGACTTTTGCGCCGGAGCCGGCGGCAAGACGCTGGCCCTGTCGGCGGCGATGGACAATCGCGGCCAGGTGTTTGCCCATGATTCCGAAAAGGCGCGGCTGGCGCCGATCTTCGACCGCATCCGCCGCTCCGAAAACCGCAACGTGCAAATCGTCACCAAGCCGGCGGAACTCAGCGCTCTCGCGGGCCACATGGACATCGTCGTGGTCGACGCGCCCTGCACCGGCAGCGGCACCTGGCGGCGCCGGCCCGATGCCAAATGGCGGCTGACGCAGAAGCAGCTCGATGCGCGCAAGGGCGAGCAATCGGCGATCCTCGATCTCGCCCAAACCTTCGTCAAACCGGGCGGGCTGCTGGTCTACATCACCTGCTCGGTGTTCGACGAGGAGAATGGCGAGCAGGTCGCTGCCTTCAGGGATCGTAACAGCGGCTTTGTCCCGGTCGATCACCGCCAACTCTGGGACAGCCGCTTTCCCGGCCACGAGGCGGCCGCGCGTATCGGCGCAGCAGGCGGCATTTCGCTGTCGCCGGCGCTGAGCGGTACCGATGGGTTTTATGTCTGCGCACTGCGCAAGGGTGGCTGAACCTTTACCGGCGGGCCTGATTGCTGCAGTGCAGCAATAGCGATTGCCTGCCGCTCGTACCTCTGCAATAAGCTTTTCTGACAGGAGCGTGACAAGCTATGGCAGCAGAGATCGTACCCGCCCCCAATTATGAGGATCGTGTCAGGACGTCCTTCGCGCGCCAGAACGCCATGATGACGATCGGCGCCGAGCTGACGCTGGTGACGCCGGGCATCATCGAGATCGAGATGCCCTATTCGGCGGCGCTGACCCAGCAGCATGGCTTCCTCCATGCCGGCGTCATTTCGACGGCGCTGGACTCGGCCTGCGGCTATGCCGCGTTCTCGCTGATGCCGGAAAGCTCCAGTGTGCTCACCATCGAGTTCAAGGTCAATCTGTTGGCGCCGGGCCGGGGCGAGCGTTTTCTGTTCCGCGGCTCGGTGACCAAGCCCGGCCGTACCATCATCGTCGCCGACGGTCAGGCCTATGCCTTCGCCGTCGACGGCGAGGCCAAGCTGATCGCCACCATGACTGGAACGATGATGACGGTGGTCGGTCGCGATGGCATCGAAGGCTGATGCGATGCGCAAGGCCGTCAGAATTGCCGGCAGGGACGTCCTCTTCGTGATGGCGGCGCAGGCCGAATACGGGCCGCATCTTCAGCGGCTGTTCACGCCTGTCATGACAGGGGTGGGGCCGGTCGAGGCGGGTGTCAGGCTGGGCGCGGAACTGTCATGGCTGAAGTCTGAAAAGGCGCTGCCGGACCTCGTCGTGTCGCTCGGCTCGGCCGGCAGCCGGACTCTGGAACAGACGGAAATCTACCAGGCCGTTTCGGTCGCCTATCGCGACATCGACGCCTCGCCTCTGGGCTTCAAGAAGGGCGCGACGCCGTTTCTCGACCTGCCGGTGACGGTGCCGCTGCCGTTCAGGATTCCAGGCATAAGCGAGGCGACGCTGTCGACCGGCGCGGCGATCATCTCCGGCAGCGCCTATGATGCGATTGGCGAGGATATGGTCGATATGGAGACCTTCGCCTGCCTGCGTGCCTGCCAACTGTTCGGCGTGCCGCTCGTCGGCCTGCGCGGCATTTCCGACGGGGCTGCCGATCTCAGGCATGTCGGCGACTGGAAGGAGTATCTCCATGTCATCGACGAGAAGCTGGCGGACGCGGCGACGCGGCTGGAACAGGCGATCGGCTCCGGCGCGCTGCAGTTTGGACCATCGCATGACGCGGAAACGGAGTGACAGAGACGCCTTCGCAACCCATTGCGCCGACTCGTTTCTTTCTCTAAACGCTCGCCATGAAGATAGCCAATCATCCCGACACCGTCCTGCCCGACACCGTCCTGATTGTCGATTTCGGCAGCCAGTTCACGCAGCTCATCGCCAGACGCATCCGCGAAGCCGGCGTGTTTTCCGAGATCGTTCCGTTCCAGTCGGCCGAAGCGGCGTTCAGGCGCATCAATCCGAAGGCGGTGATCCTCTCCGGCGGCCCGGCCTCGACCGGCGACATCGGCAGCCCGCGCGCGCCGCAGATCGTCTTCGACGCCGGTGTGCCGGTGCTCGGCATCTGCTATGGCCAGATGGCCATGTGCGTGCAGATGGGCGGCGTCGCCGAAAGCTCCGACCATCGCGAATTCGGCCGTGCCTTCGTCGAGATCCAGAAGGACAGCCCGCTGTTCGAGGGCCTGTGGGCGCCCGGTCAGCGCCATCAGGTGTGGATGAGCCATGGCGACCGCGTCATCTCGCTGCCCAAGGGATTCGAGGTGTTCGGCAAATCGGAAGGCTCGCCCTTCGCCATCTTCGGCAATGTCGAGCGCAAGATGTACGGCATCATGTTCCACCCCGAAGTGGTGCACACGCCGGACGGCGCCCGGCTGCTGCAAAACTTCGCCCATAAGATCGCCGGCATCGAGGGCGACTGGACCATGCGCGCCTACCGCGAGCACGCGGTCGAGACGATCCGCAAGCAGGTCGGCAAGGGCAAGGTCATCTGCGCGCTTTCGGGCGGCGTCGATTCCTCGGTCGCGGCGCTGCTGATCCACGAGGCGGTCGGCGACCAGCTTACCTGCATCCTTGTCGACCACGGGCTGATGCGCAAGGACGAGGCATCGGGCGTGGTGGAGATGTTTCGCCAGCACTACAATCTGCCCCTCATCCTGGTCGACGCTTCTGACCGTTTTATCGGCGCGCTCGAGGGCGAGTCGGATCCGGAAAAGAAGCGCAAGACCATCGGCCGGCTGTTCATCGAGGTGTTCGAGGAAGAGGCCGAGAAACTCGGCGGCGCCGATTTCCTGGCGCAGGGCACGCTATATCCCGACGTCATCGAAAGCGTCTCCTTCACCGGCGGCCCGTCGGTTACGATCAAGTCGCATCACAATGTCGGCGGCCTGCCCGAGCGCATGAACATGCAGCTGGTCGAGCCGCTGCGCGAACTGTTCAAGGACGAGGTCAGGGCACTCGGCAAGGAACTCGGCCTGCCCGACAGCTTCATCGGCCGGCATCCATTTCCCGGCCCCGGTCTCGCCATCCGCTGCCCTGGCGGCATCAGCCGCGAAAAGCTGGAGATCCTGCGCGAGGCCGACGCCATCTATCTCGACGAGATCCGCAAGGCCGGCCTCTACGACGCCATCTGGCAGGCCTTTGCCGTGCTGCTGCCGGTGCAGACCGTCGGCGTGATGGGCGACGGCCGCACCTATGAATTCGTCTGCGCGCTGCGCGCCGTCACCTCGGTCGACGGCATGACGGCGGATTTCTACCACTACGACATGGCGTTCCTCGGCGCCGCCGCCACCCGCATCATCAACGAGGTGCGCGGCATCAACCGCGTCGTCTACGACGTGACGAGCAAGCCGCCGGGTACCATCGAGTGGGA
>NZ_FTPD01000053.1:12129-12428 GCF_900156895.1 Mesorhizobium prunaredense | reverse complement strand
TCCGCACGTGCACATGATCGTGCCGGGCGGCGGCATCGCACTCGACGGGAAGCGCTGGGTATCGTCGCGTCCGGCCTTTCTCCTTCCGGTGCGCGTGCTCGGCAAGCTGTTCCGTCGCCTGTTCCTGACCCGGCTGCTCGCGCTTCACGACGCAGGCCGGCTCGCCTTCGTCGGATCGGCGGCGCATCTGGCCGACCGCCGCGCCTTCCTGCGTCATCTGAAGCCTGTTCGGAGCAAGCGCTGGGTGGTCTACGCCAAGGCGCCCTTCGCCGGCCCGGAAGCGGTGCTCGCCTACCTGT
>NZ_FTPD01000053.1:0-12119 GCF_900156895.1 Mesorhizobium prunaredense | reverse complement strand
GAGCCGCGCCCAGCCGCCCACCGTTCGGACAACACCGCGCGGAGGCGCAACGAAGCGGTCTGTCCGCATTCACCCCAGAGCTCCAAATCCCCATAGCCATCGCCTGTGGCCCGCGGGTTCCTTCCTCGGGGACTTTCGTACGCCTGCCGGCGCCCGAAACCCTTCACGAAAGCAGAAGGGCGGCTTTCGGGCGCGACACTGGCAAAGCTTGCCGTTGCGAGAACGACAGCTCCTGCGCCGCCAGCACAGCGTCGTACCATACAAACCGCTAGATCGTGCTTTGCCAGTCGTACCCAGTCCGTTCGAGCGTCTCGGTCGACTGACTATTTTACGTTCATGTACATTGAGAATCCCACTCCGGTCCGCTTGAAGGCAATCTGAGCCATTGTGGTTTCACTGACCTGGAAGCCGTGCCGCGCAAACACTTCGTAGAGCCCTTTCCCGCCCACCACTAATGAGAGGCGGCTCACGGCTTGGTCTCGCGCTATGGCCTTAAGCCGCTCAATGAAGTCATCAAAAATGTGGAGCCCGTGGTAGTTCCGGAGGCCCTTCTCGGGCTTACCCCCTCCAACCGGCCGCCGATTGTCCGAGAACTCCACATCGGAAATGTGGATGTCGTCCGGAAAGCACTGAACCAGGGTCACGTCCACGAAGGACATCTCCGGATTGACCTCATTGAAGAAGCGAGTTGCTAGTACGTCCGTTACCGGCGGACGTCCGAGCTCCTTCTCCACGAACTCATAGATGCCGTTCATGCCGCTGTTGATGATCGGGGCGATCTTGAATGGCTGCTCCGCCACCTTGCGATGCACCATCTCATCCCAGACGAACAACGAGACCCCTACTACATCAGAGGGACGAACTCTTTGGAGCGTCGGCATATCCTCGGCCAGGACTTCTTCACGGACCTCCTTAAAGAGAGGCACGAACTTGTCCCGCGGTATTGCATTAGTCAATTTCGACATGACTTATCCCCTCGCGTACTGGTAAGGCACCATTTTCCTCATCCATTTTTTGAGCAGCGGATATTGGAAAGTCGATAATCTTTTGGAGCTCTTGCTTTAGTCCTTACTCGCAACGATTTTATCGTTTAGCACCATTTGGGGGAATCGGGCGCAAAAGGGGGCTGGCTAGTGTATCGTCTATCCAAAGGCGCGATCTCTAAATATATCCGCGGGGAGTGCCGCCGCCGTCTTCGTCTCGACCTCTATGCTGGGGGCGAGGCACGCCGGCAGGCGGATGCTCCACAAAAGGATACCGGTCGTCCAGGCCTGCAGCTTATCGCTGACCAAGGGCGCATCTACGAACGAGAGTGCTACTTCACTATCATCGACATCTTCGGTGCCGACTCCTCTCGGCACGGGAGGCCAAAGCCGTATGCTCGCGAAGAAGAACAGGCATATGAAGATCTTCCGCTAGAGGCCGCGCTCCAACACCTCCTGACGCCGGGGCATTTCGCCTTAGAGGTTTTGTACGAGGTCACGGACGGCTTCATTGCCGAGCATCACCTTACGGATCTGATTTCAGGCGAAAAAGGGGTGTCGCTATCATTCGGATCCAATCGGCCCGATATCCTGCTGTCGATGGCTCCAACCGGTAAGCCGCGGCGGGTGGTCGATGCCGGCGGACGCGTCACCGAAATCGACGCTACAGACACCCGCGTTGGATTGAGGATCATCGACGTCAAGTTGTCAGAGCAACCGTCGCCTGCACATTTTGCTGAACTCGCCTACTACGGCATGACGCTCGCTGGCTGGTTGGCGGACAAGGGATATGCCAGCCATTTCGCGGTGCTGGCAGACGCCGCGATCTGGCCGGGCTCGCATGAAGGCTCGGCCATCCGACAGTTGGAGGCCGAGGAGATGAGCCGCGGCACATTGGTGCGGGATAGGGCCGCGTACCATGTGCGGTTCAAGCTCGACCTCGAAACGATGCCGGCCGAGGTCGTGCTCGGGCGTGTCGTTCGCTTCTTGGCACACGACCTTCGGCAAGTGATCGCGCCACTCGATTGGCGGGACCTGCCCATTCACATTAGCAGTCGGTGCATCGGCTGCGACTATCTGGGCCTGCCCTGGACCCGATCCGGGAAAGAGCTGAACGATATCGACAAGCGGTATTGCTCTCCAACCGCGGAACAGGAGGACCACCTGAGTCGGCTCGCCGGGCTCAGTGAAGGTGCTAGCGGCAAACTCGTGAGCGTCAACGTCAGGACGATCGACGATTTGGCAAAGCTCTCGCCCAATAGCAAGGTGTTCGAGACCCACCAAAATCTCAAGGCGTCCCGCCACATCGTCCAAGCACGGGCTAGTACTCTCAAGCGCCGGGGAGAAGCTCGGTTGCCGGAGAGGACGGGCACGTCGGCGATGATGCCGCGCTTTAGCGATGTACGGGTCGCACTTTCGGCCGATTTCGACGTCTCGACCGGCATCAGTTTCGCCCTGGGGTGCCAAGTGGAGGCTTATATTCCGACTTCGGTCAGGCACGATCCAAGCACTGGTGAAGTGACACGGACGGCATGGGGGAAGATACTGGTCAATGGGACGTTCGAGCGCTGGGACCAGTCCCGACTCATTCTCGACAAAACGGTCCGCGCCGAGGGCGAGGTCTTCCTCGACTTCTTAACCCGTTTGCGGGACAAGGTGCTCGATTATCGAGACCGCATCAGGAAAGCCCGGGATGAGATCGCCGGCGAGCAGAACTACAAGCCCTCGATCCAGTTCTACCTATGGGACATGCTCAATTTCGAGCAGTTCTGTCGAATGATGGGGCGCCACCTCGAGCTGATTCGTACTGCCCCAGTCGACAAAAAGAAGCGTGGCTCCGACCTATCCCCTATGGCCTGGATCTTCCCGCCTGAGGCGGTAGTGCAGGAGGCTGAGAACGTCGAACGCAATTCGCCGATCACCATCGTTGGCGAGATGGTCCGGCTGCTAGCTGCGGACATTCCATACCATTATGGGCAAGGCTTGATCGCCAACGCTTACCGGCTGCCTGTCGCAGCCGATAGGAAGCCATTCGACTATCGGCAGCATCCGTTCTTCGCGGACCCTCTCTCGGATCAGATTCCATCCGAACGCGGCCATGAGGTCTGGGCGGGGAACAAGAGCCCGTTTAAGGACCAGACGCCGGACGATTTTCGGGAGGAGCTGCGCCGTGTGGTACGGCAGCGCCTGGACGCGACACTCTCAGTCGTCAACCGACTACGGTCCGACCTCGACAAATCCGAGGACACCAAGCTCACCGCTGAGGCACCCGCCATAGATCGGGTTTTTGGCGACGGCGATCGCCTGTCTGCGGTCGCTCAGGATCTTCAGGTCATCTACCAGCATGCCCGGCTCATGAATGCTGCACAGACACTGGAAGTCGACCTGCAGATGGCGACGCCGCCGTTTGAGCGGGAGGCGCGGTTCCAGAGCGTACGGCTAGAGCGCCGGTTGGAAGCCGAAGCAAGAAAGGAAGAGCTCCGGCGGCAGATGCTCGGCCGGCTGTCATCCGACAACGCGGTCTGGGTTTTCCAGATGTCCGAGCGTTCGACCGAGGCCAAGGTTAGGGAGAACGAGTTCAATCTATCCCTGATGCCAGAGGACTGTCTGCACATGCAGCATTGGACACTGAGCAAGCTGGCGAACACCTATCCGGACATGGCTCAGCACATCCCTGACTGGCAGTTACGCCAGCAGATGCGGAAGGCCTGCAAAGTCACGTTGATCAGGTTCGATCGCGTGCGTCGGATCGTGGTCGTGGCGGCCGACGACATTCTGTACCACCTCGTCGATTACGGTATTTTCGACCTCAATTTCGAGGTCGGCGCCTGCAAGTTGCGTTACGGGATAATTGATCCACTGCATATCGACTACTTCGTGGGTCCGAGGTTGAAGCCGGCGCTCTCCTCGATCGGTGTGCCCCAGATCGCTGTCGATGACCCGCTCGTCGATGCACGACGGGTCATCCGCTCGGGCGGCGCCTCACCCCGCATAAAGGATACCGGCAGCGCGGCCGTGCCGTTCCTGTGGGAGGCGGACATTCTAGCCCGACCCGTCATCAAGCACGTTGGTGCTGCTCTCGCGACCGTTCCTGCGCAGGTCTTGGAGAACGCCTCACAGGTCCAGGCCATAACCAATGGCCTAACGCGGCGCTTGAGCCTGCTCTGGGGACCTCCGGGCACCGGCAAGAGCGAAACGTCCGCAGCGTTGGTCGTAGCGTTGGTCGCTCAGGCTCACAGTGAAGGCCGGAATATCCGCATCGCCATCACTGGGCCTACGTGGGTGGCGATTGAAAACGTAATGCGAAAACTGCCAGAGCGCCTCAAAGGACAGGATGTCGTGTTCGGTCGCCTCAAGTCTCCCGGCCCCTCCGACGCCAGCATCGATCCGGCGTTGCGTGATTATGTGGTCCCCACCAACCCCACCGACGCGAAGGCGCAACAATTGCTTGAGCGGCTTGAGAAGGGCGGCACGACTGTATTGGGTGCGACGGCACAGCAACTGGGCAAGCTAAGCCGCCTTCGCGACAAAGGCGACACCCTGCCTCTGATTGACTACCTTCTGATCGACGAGGCCTCGCAGATGGACGTCGCCCATGCCACGGTCACATTCAGCGCCTTGGCTGCGGGCTCCAGTGTCACGGTAGTTGGCGACAATCTGCAGATGGCCCCGATCCACCCGATCGATCCGCCAGTCGGCGCCGAGCACGTTGTCGGCTCGATCTACGATTTCTTCCGCAATTACCGGAAAGGTCAGACCAACCAGGACGGCAGCTCACGCTCCATCGAGCCGACCATGCTCGACCTCAGCTACAGGTCCAACAGCGAGATCATCGAGTTCGTATCGTCCACAGGCTATCCCGGTCTTCGGGCGAAGGACCCGAACAAGCGCATGGGACTCGCCGAGCCGGTGCCAACTGAACGCCCGATGACGCTGCCGGCGGAGCTGCCATGGTCACCGTACGTCGCCAGAATTCTAGATCCGAGCCACCCCCTGGCTGCCGTCATTCACTCGGATCAGTTCAGTAGCCAGCGCAACGACGGCGAGGCCAAGCTCGTCGCCTCTATGGTGGCAGGCCTATACAGACGGCTGATCGATCCGATGACTGACCAGCCCTTTGTCGGCGGCGCCTTCTTCAGGAGGGGGGTCGGTATCGTCACGCCCCACCGGGCGCAACAGTCGGCGGTGCTTGAAGCACTGATGCTGGCGCTGAATCTCGACCAGGAAACCGCCGAGGAGCTCTACCGCTCAGTCGATACCGTCGAACGCTTCCAGGGCCAGGAGAAGGAAGTGATGTTTGCTTCCTTTGGCTTGGGCGACGGCGACCAGATCGCCAGCGAGGAGGATTTTCTCTACGACCTCAATCGCTTCAATGTCATCGTCTCTCGAGCCAAGACCAAGATGATCGTTGTGCTCAGTCGCCGCCTGGCGGACTATTTGCCTCGGGACATTAAAGCGCTGCGCGATTCGCGACTGCTCAAAGATCTGGTGTATGGTTTCTTGCAGACCGGATCGACATTTTCGATACCGGGGCTCGAGGACCTCGGCGAGTGCGAGTTGAGGGTCAGATGAGCGTTGGGCTGCCGGAACAATCTTTGTTGGATGCCGGCATCCTTCCGGTTGGCGAGATCGCCCAGATCGCCAAACGCGAGGGTGTCCGCCCACGGCCCGCGTATCAGTCACACAGATGGTTTGCCCGCCGGCTCGCCGTCACCGCACGGTCGCTTGCCGTTGCTGCCACCACGCCTTCCGACCGCAACTTCTGGTCCGCCTATTACGGCGACGCGAGCTGCGAGGGCGTCTGTGTGCTAGACCCATTCATGGGCGGGGGCGTAATGCTTCTCGAAGCTTCGCGACTCGGCGCAGACATCTTCGGGACAGACATAGAGCCGGTGGCCGCCGCTGTGTCGGATTTCCAGGGCCGCCTCAGCCAGCTTAACGACCTTGGACCGATACTCGAAGCCCTCAAGGCAACGGTCGGGGCCGAGCTTGCCCAGTACTACAAAGCCACCGATGCCGAGGGTAACGAGGAGACCCTCTTGCATGCCTTTTGGGTGCAGCAGCATATGTGCTCCAACTGCGAGCACACCTTTGATGCGCACCCGACCTTACGTCTGGCCTGGAATGACGACGCCAAGCGTGAGTGGATCATATGCCAGGACTGCGGAGAGATCGCGGAGAGAACCAAAGCCAAGAGGGGTCACCTATGTGCGTGCGGTATCAAGACGATGCCTTCGACCGTGAGGCTCGATCACGGCGCCGCCGTTTGCCCTTGCTGCGGCACGAAGGACCGGTTGATCGACGTCGCGAAGTCAACCGGCACCGGACCGCAATTCAGGCTGTTCGCCGTCGAAACGATCCCGTCCGGCATCGAGAAAAAATACCCGAACGTCCAGCGTCGCATCCGCAAGGCAACATTTATGGATCTAGCTGTGTTCGCGAAAGCCGCAGCTCGCCTGGCGTATGAGCTCGAACTCGATTCCGAGTTTCTGGCATGTGGTCCGATCCCGAAAGAAGGCCGATCCGACAACAGGCTAATTCAGTACGGCTACGCCGACTACGGCGATCTGTTCGGCGCTCGGCAGAAACTGCATCTGGGCCTGCTGGCCCGCGAGGTTTCGAAGCTCGATGGTGCTGTTGGCGAAGCGATGAAGATCGCTTTCTCCAACCACCTCACGACCAATAATATGCTCTGCGCGTATGCGGGCGGATGGCGCCGGCTTACCGGGCTGTTCTCGATCCGCGCCTATCGGCACATCGCTCGGCCTGTTGAGCTCAATCCCTGGCTCGAGAGGAATGGACGAGGCACTTTCCCCAATGCCGTCCGCGCCGTGCAACGGGCTGCCAAAGCGATGCGGGAAGCCACCGAGCCGACCATAGCCGACGGCACCCGAACCGTACGCTGGTTCAAGCCGGGCAGCTGGGACGTGCGGTGCCGGGATGCTCGCAATCTGGAGCACATCGAAGCCGAATCCGTCGACTTGGTTTTGACCGATCCACCGTATTTCAACTACATCGCATATTCCGAGCTAGGGCACTTCTTCGTGCCGTGGATGGTGCGCTTCCGCATTGTCGACACTGAGCATCTGTCCGCGTTTCCGTCTGGCCAGTTAGCTAAGGCTGGCTCCGGCCTGTCTGCAGCAAAGGCTTTCGGTGAAAGCCTCGGCGAGGCCATGAAAGAGGTGCGCCGGGTCTGCAAGCCTGACGCAAGAATTGTGTTCACCTACCAGAACCTTGATGGCCGTGGCTGGCAGTCATTGGCCTCAGCCTTGGCCGTCGCGGGCATCCGTCCAATTCGAGTCTGGCCGATGTACGGCGACAGTAGCGGCGGGCTGCATAAGCGAGCCAACTCGATCTCTTGGGACTGCGTGGTTCTATGCCGTCAAGAGCGCTGCGCATCTGTCGATCCAGTGGTCGATCATGCTAGTGCTGGGGCCGTCGAGGCGGAGGCGTGGAGCAAGCGGCTGCTCCAGGCCGGCCATAAGCTTGCCCCCGGAGACATCCGGAACCTGACGCATGCAGCTAGCATGGTCGAGGCCTTCAATCGTGCTTTCACCGAAGCGGCAGCCCATGAAGCCGAGGGCGTGCGGAGCGAGGTCTAGGCGGGGTCGCTGGAAAGGTGGGAGACGATGAGTAGAGAAATTCTCGAGCCGGCATTTGAACTGATTGTCGCCACTATGAAGCGGGCGGCCGCTGAAAAATCAGTGGCGATCGCCGAGGCCGAGGCGAAGCGACACGGTCTGATCGAACTCGGCGACGGAACGCCGTCGCAACTCTATAACTGGGAGCGTAAAGTGGACTCATGGACCCTCGCGTTCACCTGGCGCTGGTACGACCTATCCAAGGCCTTCTCCATCCAGCCGGACATGAACATCATGTCGCTAAAACTCGCTGACAGGGAAATCGTTGTGCGACGAGAGGAGGAGCGATACGAGGACTAGTCATCCTCTGGGCGGAGTTAGTCCTCGCGCCAGCAATACCGATCTCGTGTAGCTTTGTGCCGCTTTCTGTTGATCACATGCTCGAACTGCAGCCCCTGAGAGGTCTCGTAGCAATGCAGATCGCCCAAAGCGACCTCGAGATCGAGCTCGCGCGTGAAGCGGTACTGCCCGCCATGGGCGCGAGCATACTGAACAACAGCAGCACCGTGCTCGGCCAAGCCAGCAACCAGGTACTCCGCGAGCTTGGGCGAGAGATCCTGCTGCCAGTCGAACAGCACCCGAAGCGTTCGAACGAGCGCGCCGACCTGATGCGGATTGGCCTCTAGGTTTATGTCGACCACGCCGCGATGGAGGTTTGACCAGAAGGAGCTGGACCGGCTGATGGTAGCAGTCCGGCAGTGATAGACGACAGCGTCGCAGTCGAAGAAGGTCGTCTTGACCAGATCGGTTAACGACTGAACAGCCACGTGGCCGGTACTCACGGCCCAGGTCTTCTCAAGTGCCCAGATGTCGAACTCGAACCGGCCGTATCGCAGACGATAGCCGCCAAATCGGTTGCGCTCCGCGCGCATGGGCCGCAGCACGTCGTCGAGCGCGCCCGGCGGGGCGTCCACCACGACATCGACATCGGAATTGAAGGCTGCGCTGTCGCCCGCACGAGCAAAATCGCGCGGCATGCCGCCGAATATCCCGACCTCGCCCACAGGCTCCAGGAGGTCAACCAGACGACCGATATCGGCTCCATCCCGTCCCCGAATGAAGCGTGCGATGCCCGAGCTAAGTTGGAGATCGCGCGGGTGTGCGTCTGCGTGCATCAGGCGGCACCCCTCTTGCTAAGGTCTTCGAGCAGGGAAACCGCGAATGTGTCCGTCATACCGGAAATCATATCGGTCACAAGCTGCAACTCACGGTACCGGAGGGGCATCTTATTGCGATCGCTGGTGGCTACACGGCGATAGTTCTCCGAAATCCGCGAGTAAACATAGCTCGAAAGCGGCGGTCGCTTGGAGCCAATCGAATCTGCATCCCTGCGACCCTGAATCGCCTTCCAGAAAATATCCATAAGGCCATGAATGGTCTGGTGCCCCTTGAGCTCCACCTCCAGAACCTGACGATGCGTGTAGATGTAGGTTTTGGCAAATTTTTTGAGGCACTTCCACAGGTCCACCGCGTTGGACGCACCCATCAGCTCGCCCTCGAATGTCCCGCTCATGATCGCGTCGTAGTTGTCCACGAAGGCGTCCGTAGCAGAAAGCACCATCACACCTATCGTCGTCACGCGCCACATTTGCAACGTGATGTCGTCGAGTTCGGCTGCGGAGAGCGACTCTTTCCGGAACTCCTCGTGTCGGTCTTTTGCCTTCATAACCACGTCAGCGACAACCCTGTCGTCGGCACCGGCGTGCTCCAGATAGCCTATTAGGCTATCGAAATTGACCAAACCCTTTTTGGCGGCGTCCTCGATGTCGACTACCGAGTAGGCGATGTCGTCGCACGCTTCCATGATGTAGGTGAGCGGGTGGCGAACGCCCTCTGCGAGACCAGTGACAGACCAGACTTCATGGGCGATTTCTGCCTCGGATTGGAAGAAGTTGAATTTCTTGCGGGCCTGTACCTTCTCGTCGATTCGGTCTGATGGGCTTGGATACTTCATTAGCGCTGCAAGAAACGCGTAGGTCATGTTTAGCCCGAAGTCGTCGTTGACTATCTGCAGGCGGGTGAGCAGCCGGAAGGCTTGGGCGTTGCCCTCGAACTCAAGAAAGTCCGCCTTTTGTGCCGCGCTCAGGTCAGCGAAGAACTCGGGATCCTTCTCGCTCTTGCTATTCATCCAAGATCGGATTGCCGCTTCGCCCTGGTGACCGAAGGGCGGGTTGCCAAGATCATGCGCCAATCCAATTGCCTCTAGCAGCGCAGGTATATTTCGGGGAGCGTTCAATTCCTCTGGGAATCGGATTTTTTCTGGGTAGGCGTAGACGAGTGCGGTGCCCAAGCTCCGAGCCATGTTGGCGACCTCATGACTATGGGTCAGGCGGGTCCGAACGCTATCATGGGCCTCAAGCGGGAAAACTTGGGTCTTATCCTGCATGCGGCGGACCGGCGTCGAGAATAGTATCCGGTCGTGGTCGCGTTCCAACTCAGTGCGATGCTCGACCGCCTTAACGTGCTGGGAGCTCGTCGGTGTCTGCCTCTTGACACGATCTTTCCGTCGTTCCGAGTTGAGCAGGTATCCCCACTGCAGTTCAACCACTGCCAATCCTTTCTGTTTACGTTTCGTTCTCGCTCAAGCACGCCGATTCGTCAACCGGAGCAGCTCTGAACATCAAAGCACATTGCTGGTTAAGGCAAGGCCTACAGGGTCGTCTCTGACGACTATTGGTGGCTCAGCGCGAAATTCCTTCTCTATCGCGCGTACCTATCTCATTGCGGGCTGGTAAGCGCGCCTGGCGGCGGGCCGTCGTTCTCGATTCGCAGCTGAGACCTTTAGCGTGGTCGCTGGAGATGTTTGCTATCAAGAAGCGGCAAAGACGATCTCTACGACCGATACGCGGCGCAAAGCTCACTTTCACTTCCCGCCATGCATGGGCCGAATTCGAGGCAGAATGCTTGGCTTCACTGGAAATTTGGGCAATGTTAATGTGTCCCGCAAGCGGGAGGGATCACCCTCTCGCAGAGTTTAATTCAGTACAGTGGTAAGCGCTGCAAATCACCATTCGTCTTGGTCATTGGGTTCGCCAGACCATAGGTGGCCCAGTTTTAGCGGTCTTCAACCGCCGGTAATTTTCACCCGCGCGTTTTTGCTCTCGAGTTCATCCAGATAATCGGCCCACCATTGCATCATCTTTACGCGCTCTTCCCAGTGCTCTGCCCGGGCGTAGGCGCGACGAACGTCGTTGTTCTCAACATGGGCCAGCTGCCGCTCTATGGCGTCCGGATGCCACTTTCCGCATTCGTTTAGCAGAGTTGATGCCGTTGCTCGAAAACCGTGCGCGGTAGCTTCTTCCTTACCGTAGCCCATGCGGCGCAGGGCGGCGTTAAGCGTGTTGTCGGAAATCGGACGCGAACCCGATCGAACACTAGGAAACAGCAGCAACCCACCACCAGAGATTTCTCTAAGTGAGGTCAGGGCGCTGACGGCCTGCGTTGCAAGGGGTACGCGGTGCGGCCGTCGCATCTTCATGCGTCCTTCAGGGATGGTCCAAACCGAGCTTTCGAAATCGAACTCGTCCCATCCGGCCGCGCGCAGCTCGCCGGGGCGGGGAAACAGCAGGGCCATCAGCTTCAGGGCGGCTCGGGTTGTAGGCTGTCCGTCAAATGCATTGATCGCCCTCAGCAAGCCTCCCAAGGCCTTGGGATCGGTAACCGCGGCGCGTGGCGTGACCGTCGGACCGACGAGTGCGCCCCTCAGGGAGACCGTCGGATCTACATCGGCGCGTGCGGTTGCGATTGCATATCGAAACACGCTGCCGATGGTGGAGCGCAGTCGCCTGGCCGACTCGTATCGACCGCGAACCTCCACGCTGCGGAGAGCGACAAGAATTGTGGCCGGATCGATCTCCCGAACGCTTTTGTCCCCAAACGTTGGATAGGCAAAGTCGAGCAACCATTTGACCTTGGTGATGGTCCGGTCGGCACGTCCCTCCTTCTTCAGCTTGTCGACGTAGTCCTCCGCGATGGACCGAAAGGTGTCCTCTGCCGAAGCCTTTTGCAACTTACGCTCTTGTGCGGGGTCGATGCCACGTAGGAGGAGACGTTTGGCGCTATCGCGCGCCTCGCGTGCCTCAGCGAGGGAGATGAGGGGATAGCTGCCCAACGCCAGAAGCTTCTGCTTGCCGCCAAAACGATAGGCGAGGCGCCATAGGCGAGATCCAGTAGGCTGCACCCAAAGTTGGAGCCCGCCACCGTCAGTCAATTTCACGAGCTTGGAAGCGGGTCGGGCATTTCGGCATTTCACGTCGGAAAGGGCCATTTCGGGACCTCCATCTGGCTGCATCGATACCACCAGGATCTCCAATACCAGCGAAAATACCACCCCCCCGCCTCGTTGGACCAACTACGCCGAAATTCCCCAAAACCCGACCATTGGCGCTTTACGCGCCGAAATCGGTAAGGATTTCAGCTGGTTGCCGAAACAGAAGCGTAGAAGCTTCGGCGTAAGGGACTGTCGAGAGAAGAGGGGATGGTGCCCAGAGGCGGA
>NZ_FTPD01000011.1 GCF_900156895.1 Mesorhizobium prunaredense | reverse complement strand
ACGCCCCATGCACATCGAACCACCAAAACAGTCGGAAATACCTATACCTACATGGGCGTCTACAATGAATACTTCGAAAAGTTACTGTTTATGGACGGACACTAGCTAGCCGGCAGCCAATGAGGTAGCGAGTTGAACCGGCGCCAAGCATCACACGAGTTCCTCGGCAGATTGCGACGAGGGGTGTATCTCCGGAACGGTGAAAACCGGCACCTCGCCCTTGAAGCCTTGGAGTTCAAAAGCGCCCGCCTGGACAACCGGCATCGATGCTCCTTGGGCAAATCCGGGACCAAGCACCAAAGGGATGCTCAGCTTTTTGGTCGTTGACTCGAGCCGTGCCGTGCGGTTCACCGGCGAGCCGATCGCAGTGTAATCGAAGCGCCGTTCGGAGCCGAAATTCCCTACGGAGCAGATGCCAGTCTCGATGGCGACGCCGATTTCGATAGCGGGGTGCCCGCGCGCGGTGAACGCGGGGTTTTCGCGCTTCACCCGTTCGATCAGGGCAAGCCCCGCTTCGAGCGCGCGCTCGCGATGATCTGGCTGATCAAGCGGCGCGTTCCAGAAAGCTAGCACGGCATCGCCCATGAACTTATCGATGGTCCCGTCGCGCTTGAGTATCTCATCGGTCGCAAGGCCGAGGAATTGGTTGACCACCTTTCCGATTTCCTGGGCATCGAGTTGTTCGCTCATCGCCGTGAAGCCGCGTATGTCACTCAGCAGGATTGTGATCTCGCGCTTCTCCCCGGACAGGATCGCTTCGGTATCCGAATTTGCGAGGCGTTGTACCACGGAGGGCGACAGATATTGCGAAAACTGCCGTGCCAGGGTTGACCGACGCTGCTCGCTGCGCCTGTAAAGGGCATAGCCTTCGAAGCCGGCTACGAGGATCGTCGCAAGCGCCGGCTGCAGTGGGTCATAGAGCGCACCCTGCAGGCTGTATTCGAGAACGCCAAACACGAAGGGCGTGGCAGCCAGGAGCGCCAGAGCGAGTACGCCAAGCGCGACGCGCTCGGCGAGCACTCCGGAAAGCCCGATGAAAACGATGCCACTGAGGACCAACCACAGCCGCTCCACCGTACGCGCTTGCGTTGGCTCAGCAAGATAGCGCCCGGCAAGCATCTGGCCGATTGCATCTGCGTGGATGTCCACGCCTGGTCGCGCCGAACGCGCCGGGGTGGGCAGATACTGCGTCAATCCCACGGCTGACAGATCAACAATGGCAATCGCGTTCCGCAGCAGCGGATCGCCGCGACCCGAAAGGATATCACTGGCAGATATGCGCGGCGTATTGGTGTCGGTTTCCCAGAGGCGGATGCTGCCCTGCGGCTCGAGTGGCACAATGGTGCCGGCCATCCTGAGCGCGTCAAACCCGCTGTCATTCATCCGGGCCACGTAGCCGTTCTCTCTGGCGTAGAGGCGCAGGAGTTCGAGCGTGAAGGACGGCCAGAGCTGCACGCCTTGAGCCGTATTTCGGAGCCAGAGCAGCGGCACATGGCGTAATACGCCGTCGGGATCGGGCAGAGTGCGAATTACGCCGAGGCCTGCAGCGGCGCTCGAGAAATCAGGAAGCGAGCCTGTCAGACCGGTGAAGCCAGGAAGCGTCTCGGGTACTTGCCCGACGATCGACCAGCCGGCTTTGGGCTCTGCTTCTGATACGGTCGCCTCATTGCCCAGGCTGACGGCGAGCGCCGTTCGATTTTTCGCAAGCGCGCTGGCGAGGCGCTTGTCTCCGGCGATGCCATCAGGAGAGATGTCAGCCTCGGGCAGCACCAGCGCGAGCCCGATCACCGCGGCACCGGACTCGGCGACACCATCGACCAGATCGGCCAAAAGGCCACGGTTCCAAGGCCATCGCCCGTATGCCTTAAGGCTCGCGTCGTCTATCGAGACAATCACAACAGGATTGCTCGTCGCCTGGCGCGGGGCGAGGGACTGGTAGAGGTCGTACGTGCGCTCGCGCAGGCGCGACAGCGGCCCGTCGAAAGCAAAATGGCAAGCGAGCAGCAAGAGTACGACCGCAAGACCAGGTATTTTCCGCCTGGCAGCCCGCCGCCAATCAAGCGATAGGCTCATGCCGGTCGGCCGGCCTTACCGGCAGTCGGGAAAGCAGTCATCATCCTCATCATCCACCCCGCTGCCTACAGGGGGCGTTGGGCTGTCAGGGAACTCCATGGCCACGCCGGGCAATGCGCCGTCGGTGGACTTGCAGGCTTTGAGCGAATTGCCGAGTGCTGACGCACAAATCGCGCTTATGTTCAACCCCGGACCCGGTTCGCCTGGCAGGCCGGTGCCGGCTATCCGATCGATGCTGTCCAATATCGGGAAGGCGTCGATACCGCCGTAGCCGGTCAGCAGTTTGTCATTGTCCGACGTGCAGGCGTGGCCCGGGTTTGTGATCACGAGCTTGCGGCCATTCATCATGCAGGTCATGCGGCCGGCGCGCAGTATGCCGACGGTCTGACCGGCTATCACAAGCACTTCGATGATGCCGCCTCTGGCTCCGAGCACCATGTGCGGCGTCACAACTTGCATGTCGCCGCCCTTCGAAACCTGACCACCGTAGAAACGGGCCAGGCCGCTCTTCATCCCGATGTCGATCCTTCCTGATCGGGACCCCGGATTGTAGACGAATTCATCGATCGTCAGGCTGGTGTTCGGACCAATCTTGGCGCTCGACTCGTCCCGGAACACGAGCATTCCGAGACCGGTGACATTGCTGCGCAGCTGGTCGCCGAGTTCGACGCCAGCGCCGATGTTCATCGCCTCGCCGTCATTGCGGATGATGTTGGTCTGGTAGGCCGTCATGGACCCGACCGTTTCAGCGACAGATGGTGCCGCAAAGGCAAGGCAGGCGATACAAGTGGCTATCTGACGATACATGGTCCTCATCGCGGCCTCTTTCAGTTGAGCGTCAACGTGTAGCTCACGAGCAGTTCGAATGAATTTCGGTCGCCGCTGGCGATCTCGAAGTCGGTTTCACGATAGGCGAGGTCGACACTGACCTTCTGCGACTCCGTGAGCTGAAAATCGCTTTCCGAGGCAATGCGCCAGAAGTCGCTCTCTATGTTCGTGCCGATGCCGAAGGACAAGTCGGGAGTGTCGCCGTGGCCGGCCGAGGCGGCGACCTGGTGAGACCATACGAAAAGGTCTGGGACTTCCATTACCACGCCGCCGTAGCGGACCTCTCCCATGTAGCTGCTGCCGATCTCGCCAGCTCCGGAGGCGAAGTCAGTCGAGCCGACCAGGCGCAGTCCGAGCGCCTGGCCATTGCGGAAGCGGTAGCTGCCGCCTGCCTCATAGAAGACCCTGCTATCGGCGAAGATGCCTTTCGAGCCGCTTAGATCGATGTAGCCGGCACCTGCAAAAAGCGTCGTCTCAACGGTGGGGCGCACGAGGACGCGCCCATTTAGACCGACGCCGGTCTCGTTGATATCGCTGTCGAAGCGCTCTGTAACGGCGAACGCGGAAAGTAGCAGCCGTAGCGAATCGATCCCGCTGTTGGGCAGTCCCTTGTCCAAGGTAATGGCGGTGTTACCGAGGATAAACGTCTCCTCGGTACCGGGAACCGACAGGTCTTTGGTGAAAAAGCGCTCTGTCGCTGCCAGCGAGCCCGAGAGGACAAGTGCATCAGCACTTGGCGTGCCGAGATCCCATCGGACAAAGCCGTCCGCCCGCCCATAGGGCGAGACCAAGGTGCGGTCGTCTTCGGCCCCGCCCGGTTCAAAATCGGTGGATTCGCTGAACATACCGCCAGTCAGAGCGATTTCCCAGGTGACGCCAAGTAACGCGCGCTCGATGCGGGCGAGCAGGCGAACGGCTTCCTGTTGCTCATCCGCGGACAGATCCCCGACCTCGAGGCCGTACTGCACCTGCCGCCGGGCCAATTCATAGGAGCCGACGTGATAATACAACCGGCTGGCCGAGAGCCGGGCGCGCGCATCGCGAGGATATTTGATGAGATACTGCTCGATCGACGAGATCGCCTGATCGTACTGCCCTGCGTTGACGGCAACTGTGACGAATTGAGCTAGCGCTCCGTTGTCGGTCGGATTGGCAATGCGGGCCGAAAACGCATCGTCATAGACCGGATAGAGACCTTGTGCGCCGGTCGGCAATATGCCGGTACAAAGCAGCGCCGCGGCGAAGCCGAGGATCATTGAAAACGAGGAATGCATGCCGAGAACCCACCCCAACCCGACTAGTGCAGCGGATCTAGCACGCCTACACGACAAAAAGCGACAGAACTGTCAGGAAACCTCCGAGTCTTCAGCAGCTGTTGCAGCTGCGCAACAAACTATCGGGTTCATTCGCATTTCGCCTACGCTGGTTGGTCAAAGATCTTCTCAGCGTTGCTGGGTTTCCAGCAAGTATTCCCTACAAACGGCAACTAAGCCAAATCATAATCAGCCGTGGATTGCGCAGGCGACAAGATCAATATTGTTTGCGCGATTCTGCACGTATCTGGCCGCCGCCTGCGCATCAGAGTCACATGTAGCTCATCCGAAGGTCTTCCGTCGCGTTGCGCAAGCGGTCGGAGAACTGGCGGCCGATGCTTCTCAGGACGCCTGCGCAATGTGCGGCCCGGCTAATGATAGGCGGTGATCCCGCCAACGCCATCTTGATGCCGGCACGCGTCCGCGGACGCGACCTACGGCACGAGCATGGTGGCCAGTCCCAGCATCAGGCCCATGCCTACGATATCGGTCACGGTGGTCAGGAAGATGGCCGAAGCCACGGCCGGATCGGCGCCGACCCGCCGCAGGCCCAACGGGATCAGCACGCCGGAGATCCCGGACATGAGGCACGATCCGGACATTGCGAGCAGGATCACAAGTGCCAGCGTGGGCGCCTGGGATGCCGACTCCGGTTGCCGCGACGCGTAGAACCACATGGCCGCGGCCGCCACGAGACCGACGAGCACGCCGTTGGCGATCCCGAGCACCCCCTCCCTCAGAATCAGGTGCAGCTTCGGTCGTTTGTCCACATCCCCTAAGGCGAGACCACGCAACGTCATGGCCAGTGCCTGGCAGCCGGTGTTTCCGCTCTGCCCGGCCAGCACCGGGAGGAACGCCGCCAACGCGACGATCTTCTCGATCGTGCCCGTGAACGAACTGACCACGAAAGCCGCCATGAAGGCCGTCAGCAGGTTGAGCTGCAGCCACGGATGACGTTTCAAGAAGGCTGAAAACAGCGGCGTGAAAGAACGCTCCTCCTTCTGGACACCCACCATCTGGCCAGGCTGGGCAGAAATCTCGATGATTTGCTGCTCGAACAGCCGCCAGCCGCGAACCTGCCCGAGCAGCCGGTTCTCCACGTCCACCACGGGATAGACGGGGTAGTGACGGCGTACCGCCGCCTTGCAGGCTTCGCCCAAAGGCATATCGACGTGAAGGGCGAACGGTTTCGGCAGCATGATCTGATCCACGGTGGCGGCCGGTTCGCTCAGCATCAGATCGCGCAGGACCACCAGGCCAACGAGTTTGTCGCCCTCGTCCGAGATGTAGAGGTAAGTCAACTCGGTCGGCACCTGCGCGCGCCTGACGGCCTCCACCGCGGCGGCTACCGTCGTCCCGACAGGAACGCTGGCGGGGATCGGGTCCATCAGCTCGACGACGGATCCGGGGACCATGATATCCTTGCCGTCGCTATGAGGCTTGATAGGCCTCATATCCGGAGGCAAATGCTCCGCCACCTTCCGGGCATGCGTATCCGGCAACAACTTTAATACGTCTCGGATGAACTCGGGAGACTCTCGGGCAAGCAATTCAGCCGCGTCGTCAGGTGCTCGAGCACGCAGCGTGCGCACCGACTTCTCAACGTCGTTCTCTTGCCTCATCTGTCCCCCAACCTCTAAGTTACGCCTCCGTGTAGACGGGAGCGGTTTCGCTCTGCCCTGCGCGCAGTGGCTCAGCGCTCGGATCCGGAAAATCTTCGCCTTCTCAGGACGCCGAGTAGACCAACAATCTGAGCCATTGCGTGGGTGCATACAAGCGGGCTGTAACGTCAGCGTGTCGCCAAGAGAATTGTCGTGTTGCCGAACTTCACCCATCGTTTCCTGGGCTCTGCGAGCACGTCGCAACCCATCAATGAAGTAAGGTTGGCAATGGGCCGTCGTGGCCCTGCTCACTGGGATGCGCTCAGCCGGACAGTTCGCGGTGTGGACGGCCGCGCTTCAACCTGGGAAGATGGTGAAACCGCCATCGACGCGGATGACCTGCCCGTTGATGAAACGCGCGCGCGGACCGGCGAGGAAGGCCACCGCTTCAGCGATCTCTTCAGGCTCGGCATACCGGTTCAGCGTTTTTTTGCTCGAGTCCATGCGCTCCGGATCGACTACGCGGCTCGCCTGGAATCGTGCCGTCTTGGTGGCGCCGGGGCTAACCGCATTGATGCGCACGCCATCGTCGATCAATTCCTTGGCGAGGCAGCGCGTATAATGGACGACGGCCGCCTTGAGGGTGGAGTAGACCACCTCCGGCGAGCATCCGATATGCGCTGCCGCCGAGGCAATGTTGATCACCGAGCCTGAGCCGCGCTTGACCATAGGCGGAATGAACGCCTGGCAGACCAGCATCGTGCCGATGAGATTGTTCTCCGTCAGAACCTTGATGTCATCATAGTCGATGTCGAGCGCGTTGTTGGGACTGGGCTTCACCCCCTTGGCGCCGATGTCCCCGCCGGCGCAGTTGACCAGAACATGCACATCGCCGAGGTCCGCCTCGATCTTGCTCTTCATTTCGGCGACGGCTTGCCTGTCGCCGATGTTGCCCGTAACCGCGGTTACCCGTGTCCCATGCCTTTCCAAACCCCTGGCGGATTCGCCGAGGTCTGCGAATTCGCCATATTGCGACGGCCGGGTCCAATCGAGATCATGGATCGCAATGTTTGCGCCAAGTTCGGCCAGGCGTTCGGCCATGACGCGGCCAAGGCCGCGTCCCGAGCCGGTCACGAAGGCGGTCAGGCCGCTGAGTTCTCGCGCAGTCATGCTGATTTCTCTATTGCAATGAAATCGAACTTCTTCATGTTGGCGGCGCTGCGCCGGATCATGTCGAGCTCATACGAAACGAGCGCGCCGTCATCGTCGCGCTCCCATGGCGTCCGGTAGTCGGCGTCGTCAGCAAGGCGGTTTACGCGCGCGGCACTCAGGCAGGCGGCAAAGTCGCGCGCGGTCTTCGGCGCATATCCGTTCCACCAGTCGTCGGTGAGACAGCGAACGTGGCGTGCCTCCAGTGCGCCTGGCTCAAGCACGGCGGTCAGCGTGTCGTGGTGCTCGGCGAGGATGGCTGCCAGTTCGGCGAAAGGCACGGCGCCGTCGCCGATCGCGCAGCGGACCAGACGGTAGCCCTCATCGGTGAACTGCACGCGATAGTCCTTGAGGTGAACGTGGCGGACGTGCGGCGCGATCCGCCGCGTGAAGGCAAGCGGCGCCTCGCCGACAGGGAACGTGTTGCCGGTGTCGTAGGTGATGCCGACGCCCGGCCCGCCGAGTTCGCAGAACGCGACCAGTTCGTCGCTGCCGAAGTCCTGATGGTTCTCGATGCCGAGCACCCGGCCCTCAGCCGCCGCACGCGGCCCCCATTCCGTCAAGGCAGCGCGGATCGTCGCATTGAACTCGCTCCATTTCCCACCCCACAGGTTGCGGTCGCCGCACAGGACGGGGGTCAGCGCGATACGGATCGTTGTCGCCTCGAGCAGGCGCGCCGCCCGAAACGCACTGTCCAACGGACCTGCCACGAGAAGTCCGCCACTGACCACCGGGTTGATGTCGAGCGCCGCCAGACGCCTGCGCAGGTCGACGATTTCGGCGTCCGGCAAGTCGGTCAACCACGGTTCATAGATCTCGAGCGTGCGTGCGCCCAGTTCCTGCGCGAGCGCTATGAAGCCTTCCAGCCCCGTCCCATCCGGATTGTGCCGCGGTGTGCCGCGTCCCTGCAGGCCGAGAGTGTAGGTCAGTCCGTAAGGGTTGAGGCCGAGACGAAACATCAGCTTGGCAGTCCCGTTGAAAGATTCGGAAGCGATCGCATCAGCGCAGACCGGCATCGACGGCGATGGACTGCTTCGTGATCATGCGGCTGTCATCGGCGGCAAGGAAGAGCACGGTCCGTGCAATCTCCTCGCCCAGCAGGACGCGGCGGATCAATTGCCGCTGCACCGTCTGGTCGATTGCGTCCTGGGTCTTGAACCACAGCTGGCGCTGCCGCTCGGTGATGACAGCGCCGGGTTCGACTGCATTGACGCGGATGTTGTCGGATCCAAACGACCGCGCCAGTGCGCGCGTCAGCGCCACAACGGCACCCTTGGCGGTGGCATAGGCCACCATCTGGTCCGCGCCGAAACGCCAGGCGATGGATGAGAAGTTTATGATCGAGCCGAAGCCGAGTTCCTTCATATGCGGATGCACCGCCTGCGCGGCGAAGAAGTGATGCCGGAGATTGACGTCGAAGCTGCGGTCCCAATATTCGGCTGTCACCCCGTCAACGGGTTGGCGCTGATCATCGGCAGCGTTGTTCACCAGGACGGCGACCGGACCAAGACGCGCGCGCACGTCTTCTACCGACGCCTGCAGCGCAGCGATGTCGGTGACATCGCAATGGAGGTACACCGGGGCCTGTTTGGCGACGCCACCAAGCTCGCGCACCAGCGCTTCCGCAGGCCCATCCTGCACATCGAGAAAGCAAACGCGGGCGCCATTCGCCACGAAAGCGCGGACCATATCGGCCCCGATCCCGGAGGCGCCGCCGGAGATCAGCACGACGCGATCGGTCAAGCTCGGGTAAGTCGCGAATTGCATGGACATCAGATCACAGAAGCGCCCTGGTTGCTGGATCGAACAGACAGGCGCGCGACATGTCGATGCCGAGCGTTATCGTCTCGCCCATGACGGGAGCGTCATCCGGCTCGAAACGTCCGGTGATCTCCAGGTCGCCTAGCCTGAGGACGGCAAGCGTCTCGGCGCCGGTCGGCTCGACCAGTTCGACCGGCGCCTGCAAGGGCTGCACAGCAGGTTTGCGCGACTTCAGGTCCGCCGTGAAACGGTAGATGTGTTCGGGCCGAACACCGAGCACCACGTCCTTTGGCGCACCGGTGGGCAAAGGCGCGGCAAGGGCAAGAGTAGCGTCGCTGCCGTCAGCGGCGCGCACCGAGATGCTGGTTGAGCCGGTAAGCCGGGCGGGGATGAAATTCATCGCCGGCGATCCCATGAAACCGGCCACGAACATGTTGGTCGGCCGGTCATAGATCCGCTTCGGCGTGTCGAACTGCTGCACCGAGCCCTGATTCATCACCGCAATGCGGGACGCGAGCGTCATCGCCTCGACCTGATCGTGGGTGACGTACACCGTCGTCTTGCCGACGCGATGGTGAAGCTTCTTGATTTCGGTGCGCATGTCGACGCGCAGCTTGGCGTCGAGATTGGACAGCGGCTCGTCGAACAAAAACAGTTTTGGGTCGCGTACCAGGGCGCGTCCCATCGCAACGCGCTGCCGCTGGCCACCCGACAATTGCCCGGGCTTGCGGTTGAGCAGTTGCTCGATCTGCAGGAGTGCGGCAACCCGCTTTACGGCTTCCGCCTGCTCCGCTTTGGGCACGCCCCGGCTCTCCATGCCGAAGGTGATGTTCTGGCGCACCGTCATGGTCGGATAGAGGGCGTAGGACTGGAACACCATCGCTATGTCGCGGTCCTTGGGCTGCACGGAATTCACCAGCCGGTCGCCGATCCAGATCTCGCCTGAGGTGACGGTTTCCAGGCCGGCGATCATGGCGAGCAAGGTTGACTTGCCGCAGCCGGAGGGGCCGACCAGGGCGACGAACTCCCCGGTTCGCGCCTCGAGATTGATGCCGGCCAGAATCTCGAGCCCACCATAGCTCTTGTGAAGGTCGCGGATCATCAGCGCGGACATGGGCGATGCCTCATTTGATGGCGCCCTGTGTCAGGCCGCGCACGAAATATTTTCCACCGAACAGGTAGATCAGCAGCGGCGGCAGCGCGCCGATCAGCACGGCTGCGCTCATCACATCGTAAGCACGGGCGGTCGTACCGCCGGCAGTGAGCGCGACCAATGCAGCCGTAATCGGCTGCTGCTGGCCGGAGGTGAAGACGACGCCGAACAGATACTCGTTCCAGATGCCGGTGAATTGCCAGATGACCGTGACGATCAAAATCGGCGGCGACAGGGGCAGGATGATCTTGCGAAAAATCCGCCAGAAGCCGGCGCCGTCGATGCGTGCCGCCTTGATAAGGTCGTCGGGTATGCTGACGTAGAAGTTGCGGCAGAACAGGGTGGTGAACGAGACGCCCTGGACGACGTGAATCAAGACCAGCCCATACGTCGAATTGGTCAGGCCGAGCTTGCCGAGCAGAAAAGCCCACGGCATCAGCGATATCTGGCCGGGCATGAAGACGCCGAGCAGCATCAGATTGAACAGAATTTCCGAGCCCTTGAAGCGCCATTTCGACAGCACGTAGCCGTTCATGGCGCCGAGGAGCGTGGAAATGAGCGTTGCGGGGATCGTCATCCAGAGCGAGTTGAAGAAATTGCGCTTCATGCCTTCGCAGGTGCCGCTGACGCAATAAGTACCCCAAGCCTGCGCCCACGCGTCAAGGCGGAAGCTGCGCGGCAGCGAGATGAGGCCGTTACGGGCGATATCGGACTGCTCCCGCAACGAGTTGAAGACGACGACCAGCAGCGGTGCAAGGTAGATGACGGCGAAAAGCGTCAGCACCGCATAGACAAGGAAGCGGTTCCAGAAATATCGCCGCGTCGCCGCGGCCGCTTCGGGATCATTCCGGGCGTTGGCGGCGATTTCAGCCATTGCGGCCCTCCGCCCGCCTGCGCCAAACGATCCACAGGGAATAGGGCACCAGCACAACCGCGAGGGCGGCGAGCATCATCATCGCCGCGGCGGCACCCTCGCCGATCTGCCCGCGCTGGAACATCAGGTCGTAGACATAGATCGCCGGGAAGGTAGTCGACACACCTGGCCCACCCCGCGTCAACGCCGCCACCAGGTCGAAGGTCTTGATGGCGAACTGGATCTGAATGACCGCCACCGCCAGGAAAATCGGGGCGATCGTCGGCAGGATGACCTTCCGATAGGTTCGGGAAACCGTCGCACCGTCGATCTGCGCTGCTTTGATGAGATCCGGATCGACCGACCGCAGGCCAGCCAGGAAAAGCGCCATTGCGAAGCCGGACGACTGCCAGATACCGGTTATGATCACCGCATAGATTGCGGTGTTGCGGTTGGCCGTCAGCGCGAAGCTGAAGTCGGTCCAGCCGAGCCCCCGCACGAAGGCCTGGATGCCGTCTACGGGATTATAGAGCCAACTCCAGACCGTGCCGGTGACGATGAAGGAGACTGCCAGCGGATAGAGGAAGATCGTGCGCCAGACCGCCTCGCCGCGAACGCGCTGGTCGATCAGGATCGCCAGAAGCAGTCCGATGGCCATCGAGCCGACGATATAGAAGCCGCTGAACAGAAAGAGGTTGGTGTAGGCGATGTTCCAGCGCCGGTTCGCCCAGAGCGAAGCATAATTGTCCAGGCCGACGAACCCGTAGGTCGGCATCAACGACGAACTGGAGAGCGAGAGATAGAGCGTCCAGAGCGTGAAGACGAAGACGTAGACGAAACTCGCCGCAAGCGACGGCGCCAGCACCAGAATGGGCACCATCGTGCCCAGGCGCTGCCGCCACGGGGCTGAGGGAGCCGCAACCGGTACAGTCAGGTCATGCGTGGACATCGGCCGCTCCGGCGAAACCAGGCCGGGCGCGCCACTCCCGGCCAACCATCGGCAGCGTCTTCACATCTGCGCTTCGGCCGCATCGGCCATGGCGCTGGCTGCGTCCTGCGCGGTCATGTCCGGCGTCGCCACGAATTCGGTGACGGTATCCATGATCGCGCCGCGCACCTTCTGCGGGATCGTCATGTTATGCGCCATCGAACGGACAAGCGTGCCGCCATCGATCGACGCCTGCAGATCTTTCTGCGAGAGCTGCTGGCAGGGATTGAAGCCGTTCGAAAGATCGACGTCGAGACGGGCCGGGATCGAGCCCTTGGTCTGATTGAAAATCGTCTGGAACTCGGGCGACAGGATGGTGCTGGCGAGCAGTTTCTGCCCCTCGACGTAGTCCGGATCCTTCTGCTGGAAGAACACGACCGAGTCGGAATTCAGGATGAAGCCCGGCTTGCCCCAGTCAGTCGGCGCCTGGGCGCAGACATAGTCGGTTCCCTGCTTGAAGCCGCCGGCCGTGAGCAGGCCGAGCGTCCAGTCGCCCATGATGTGGAAGGCGGCCTCGCCGCGGCCGACCAGATGCGACATGCTATCCCAGTCGCGCCCGTTCATGCCGGGGTCCATATATTTCGTCGTCATGGTGCGGAACTGTTCGAAGGCCTTGACCATGCCGTCGCTGCGCATCGCCTCGACGTCACCCTCGACGAAGGCCTTCTTGAAGAGATCGAGATCCATTCCGTAGACCACCACCTCGAAGACCGTCGAATCGGTCCAGTCGGCGGTCGAGTGCGAGATGCAGATTTTGCCCGATGCCACGATCTTGTCGCAGGCGGCGTTGAAGTCTGCCCAGGTCTTCGGCACCTCGGCGACGCCTGCTTCCTGCATGACCTTCGGCGATGCCCACAGCCAGTTGATGCGATGGATATTCATCGGCGCCGCCACCCAGCTGCCGGTCGGCTTCATCACCGGCAGCAATTCGGGAGCGACGACCTTCTCCCAATTTTCCGCTGTCGCCAGGTCGTCGAGATTGGCTGTCATGCCGGTCTCGTTCCATTCGGCGATCTCGGGTCCCTTCAGCTGCACCGCGGGGGGAGCGTTGCCGGCGATGACGTCGGCGCGCAGTTTCGCCAGCGTGTTGGCCGTGTGGCCCGCGATGGAGGTCTGCTGCCAGGTGCCACCCTTGGCGGTGAACATCTCGCCGAGCTTGGCAATAGCCTGAGCGTCCGATCCGGTCGCCCATTGATGCAACAGATTGGTCTTGGGCTCTGCGAGCGCGGCTCCCGCAACAAAGCTATACGCCGCAGCGGCCGCAACAGCCGTCCTCAGGTATTCCATCGTTTCACTCCCATGTGATGTACGGTTCGTATCGACCGCTAGTGACCGCGATTTGAAGGCGCCGCCGGTGAGATGCCGCAATCTCCGTTCTTTCCAAAATGACATATTTGAGCTATTCGTCAACGTCATTTGTGCTCATCATGAACAAACCTTCGCTTAGAAATTGGCTGATCGACAGGCCCTCCGCATCACCGGAGAGCCTGATCGTGCGATGCCTGCGTGAGCGTGGCGTGCTTTCTGCGTCGCAAATCACCCGCATCACTGGCTTGGCGAGATCTACGGTTTCAACCGCGCTCAACGGCTTGAGAAAGTCCGGAATGGTGATCGAATCCTCGGCCCATCACGCCGGGGCCAGGGGCATTGGCAGGCCTGCCGCGACCTTGACGCTCAATCCCGCTGCGGGCACCTGCGTTGGAATCCATCTGGGCCTCGACGAGATGCGGTGCGTTGTCGCCGACGTCTCGCATTCTGTCATTACCGAACAAACTATCCCTATGGGTCTGGACTACCAGCCGCAACAGGCGGCCCAGTTCGCCAAATCAGCAATTGCCCAATGCTACGAAGAGAACGGTCTGCCGATGGCGGGGCTCCTGGGGGTTGGGGTTTCCGTCTCGGGCCCTGTCAGCCGCGAAGGAGTGGTGCAGCGTGCGAGTATTGTTCCGACCTGGGCTGGGGTCAACATCCGCGATGTGTTCGGGCCGGTTCTCGAACAGCCGATTTTCGCCGACAATGAGAGCAACTGCTCGGCCATCGCCGAGCTGATGTGGGGCGCGGCCGTCGGCCAAGATGATTTCGTCCTGTTCAAGATCGATCTCGGCGTCGGCGGGGCCATAGTCCAGCATGGCCGGCTGGTGACGGGCATCGCCGGCGGCGCCGGCGAATTCGGACATATCAGCATCGATCCAGGCGGCGATCTTTGCCGGTGCGGCAATCGCGGATGCCTGGAGCTTTATGCGAGTTTTGCCCGGCCGCTGGAGCAGATTTCACGCATCGTGCGGCGGCCGGTCACGATGGACGAGGTGATCATGATGGCTGAACAGGGCGACGTCGGCGCGCTGCGGATGATCGAGGACACCGCGGACTTCGCCGGTCGTGGTCTTGGTCTGATCGGCTCGGTGATCAATCCGCCGCTCATCATCATCGGCGGCCGCATGGCTTTGGCAGGCGACATTCTCCTGGCACCGCTGATCGCGTCATATGAACGCCACACGCTCATCAAGTCCCGCGATATCGCGCCCGCCCTGCGCACGCGGATAATTGTTGGCAAGCACACGCAGAACGACGCATTGCTCGGCGCAGTCGGCCTCGTGCTGCGCCACAACAGCCGCCTGCAATGATTTGATTCTGCGCCGAGTGGTCGCGAGGAACAGGATGACGGGCGCGATGTCTTCCTCCGGCGTTCCGAAGCGGCCGAGCGCGTTGCTCGGCGGGGCCACGTCCCCGACGTGGGCCAAGCCGGACAGTAGCAGGTGATAGAACATCCGGCGTAGGCGAGATCGGTGAGGTGAACGCGGAAGCGTGACAAGACGGCCGCCGCGCCCAGTGGAAGCTGGAAATCATGTGCCTGCTCAATCAGCGAGCCTATCGCTTCGGTGAGCTGCACGCCCGCAGATCATGTCATTGAGCTGCTGCCGGGCCAGAACATGACGCGTGAAAAACCTCTCACTGGAATTGTTGAGCGCAATACGCTATATGACCATCTACATGGTCAGGAGCGTGACATGAGTGTGATCAACCTGGCAGATGCCAAAGCCCATCTGAGCGAGCTAGTGGATCGTGTCGAGGCAGGAGATACGATCGACATCACCCGGCGGGGTAAACCGGTCGCACGGCTCACCGCCGTGGCGAGACCGCGGCGGCGGATCGACGCGACCCTCCTGCAATCCTTGACCGCGACCATGCCGCCTCAGGCCGAGAGTTCTGCCGATCTGGTACGGTCGATGCGGGATGGCGACCGCTACTGATGCACTATCTCGACACGTCGCTGATCGTTGCCGCCCTTTCAAATGAAGCGACGACGCCGCGCGTTCAGAGCTGGCTGGCGGAGCAGGACCCGGCGCAGCTTCTGATCAGCGACTGGACCATCACCGAGATGTCGTCGGCCATGGCGATCAAGCTGCGAACCGGGCAGATTAACCTGGAGCAGCGCGCAGCAGCGCTCGCGATGTTCCACAAGCTGGCCGCCGAGAGCTTCACCGTGCTGCCGGTCACCGGCGGGCATTTCCGCACGGCGGCAAAGTTTGTCGATCAGCATGGTCTCGGGCTTCGCGCTGGCGACGCGCTGCATCTCGCCACGGCATCGGAGCATGGCACCACGATACATACGCTCGACCAAAAGCTCGCCGAGGCTGGACCGTTGCTCGGCGTGGCGACGCAACTGCTGGCATGACCCGAGCCCCTTCGCATGTGCGGATTGTGGCTATTTGTGCAAGATAGCCGCACTCTCCGACGGATGGCTGTCCGCCGGGAGTGGATGGATGGGACGGTTGCTACGCCTGATCATGCTGCCAAGCGGCTTCCGCTACTGTGAGGTCGGATATGGTGGTGAGCCCGTGGCCTCCGAGAAGCCGCGCAGGTCCGCAACCAAGTCCGCGCGATCCACGGCGGGACTGTCAGGCCGATCCGCCATCGCGATGCATCACGAAATTAGCTGATGACTTTTCGCCCATCGCGCGATCGCATCTCGGGATGTAGGCGCGGGTCCAAAGAAGTGCTCCTGTTTCGAAATATTCGAAACATAGACGCCCTTCTTGAAGAACAGGAACATCTGCATCAAGTCATAGCCAAGCTCGGAAAAAACCTTGACCGGGCGCGCCAGCAAGCGGAAAACCAGCCACGGCACAGCCCGGACCTTAAGACGTCTCCTCGTAATTTCGGAGATGATGTCGGCGACCTCTTGCTGGCTCTTGGCCCCATCGCGCCAGCCGACATCGATCGTTTGGTTGTTGATTTCACTACCAGGAAATGTCGCGGCTTTTGCTAGATATGAGGCCAGATCATCTGTCAAAACATAGGACCATTTTGTCGTCTTATCGCCCATCGCAAGGAACCGGCCAGCTTTCACACCTTTCGCAATATAGTCTGAGCTCTGATCGAGAAATGTAGGGGCGCGGACAAATACATATGGCACCCCCGAAGCCTTGATCAGATCCTCGGCCACTTTCTTGGCGTGGAAATGCGGTACTGCTGACGCCGCCTCGCAGCTGACGATGCTGAGAAAGACAAATCGGCCAACATTGGCTCTTGCGGCGGCCTCTATAAGATTCTTGTTGCCCTGAAAATCCGTGTCGAGGCTTCCCTTCATGTAGCTGTTGGCCGAGCTGACGACGACGTCCACGCCCTGCAAAGCACGATCCAATGACGCTGGATCCATCATGTCGCCGCGCACCCATTCGACGTCGGCGCTATCATTTGAGGGCGCGCCCTTACGCGACATCGCAACGACGGCCACGCTAGGATCAAGCGTTAGGTTGCGGAGAATCTTGGCTCCGAGGAATCCTGTTGCGCCGACGAGCAGGACCTTTTTTGTCCCCGTCGCGCTTGAACTTGCGGTCTCGGCAAGTGCCTTCTTATCCGAGGCACTCGAGGGATGCGGTGATTGAAACAATCTAATCTCCTGTCATGAACTGGTATCGGTTCGGGCGCTCAGGGCGGCGTAATCGATGTAGCCTCGCGCAGTGCCACCGAAGTAAGTGCTTGGGTCTGCCTCGTTCATCGCTGCTTTGGCCTTCAGCCGGACGACGAAGTCCGGATTGGCAAGGACCATCTGCCCATAGGCTTCGAGATCGACCAACCCCGAAGCCAGGTCAGCGCCAATCTGGTCGCGCGGACGACTTGGCCGGTTGAGGATCAGCGATTGGTGCCAGAGCTTGCGAATGTCGGCCAGCAACGGCTCGTTGCCCAGGTCCATGATGTGCAGATAGCCGAGCCCGAGCTTGTCGAGTTCAGCGACCAGATGGCGGTAGAGATCCGGCCCTTCGGCGCCTTCGTCGATCCCCCACATGGTCGTGCCGGGCGACAGGCGGATCGCGGTGCGGTCCGCGCCGATCTCCTCGGCGATCGCGGTGGCGACCTCGATGGCGAAGCGGGCGCGGTTCTCGATGGTGCCACCATATTGGTCAGTGCGCGTGTTGGCGCTCGGCGCGAAGAATTGCTGGACGAGGTAGGCGTTCGCACCGTGAATCTCGACGCCGTCGGCGCCGGCCTCGATCGCTGAGCGGGCCGCGTGGCGGAAATCGGCGACGGTCTGGCGCACTTCTTCGGTCGTCAGCGCGCGTGGCGCAGGAATCTCCTGCATTCCCGTCGCCGTGAACATGCCCGTCCCCGGCGCGATTGCGGACGGCGCGACGCCCTGGCGATGATGCGGCGTATTGTCGGGATGCGACATGCGCCCGGCATGCATGAGCTGGATGAAGATGTGGCCGCCCTTGTCGTGCACGGCGGACGTGATCTTGCGCCAGCCGGCGACGTGGGCGGGCGCGTAGATGCCCGGGGTGGTGAGATAGCCCTGGCCGTCATCCGAGGGCTGGGTGCCTTCGGTGACGATCAGGCCGACACCGGCGCGCTGGGCATAATATTCGGCAGCCAGTTCTCCCGGCGTACCGTCGAAGGCGGCGCGGCTGCGGGTCATGGGCGCCATGACCAGCCGGTTGGGTAGCACGTAGCGGCCCATGCGGGCCGGGGTGAACAGTGGATTCATGAGGGTCTCCATTCGTTGGAGTCCCTTGTGCACAATTCCAGTATTAGGATAAATCCGGAAGGATAGAAATCATCTTTCCATTTATGGAGCAATCTGTTGAACCATTTGAACGACATGGCGCTGTTCGTGGAGGTGGCCAGAGCCAGGAGCTTTCGGAAGGCGGCGGAGGCTCTCGGCATGCCAAACTCCACTCTGTCGCGACGTATCGGCGAGTTGGAGAAGGCGATCGGCCTGAGGCTGTTGCATCGCACGACGCGCAAGATCGAGCTCACCGAGGCCGGCCAGCTCTATTATGAGCGAAGCAAGCGAATCGTCGACGAGGCACGGCTGGCGCATGAGCAGCTCGGCGCGATGGTTGAGCAGCCGAGCGGCGTCCTGCGGGTTTCGCTCCCGGTCGACTTCGCCACGCTTTACCTCACGCCGATCATCGCCGATTTCGCGCGGCACTATCCCGGCATCACGTTCGAATTCGACCTGACCCCACGCCGCGTCGATCTGGTGGCCGAGCCGTTCGATGTGGCGATCCGCATCGGCAGACTGGAAGATTCCAGTCTGATCGCACGCCTGATCGGGCGGCATTCGCGCCACCTCTATGCGTCTCCTGGCTATCTCGAAGCGTCAGGCGAGCCGGCGACACCGGCGGAGCTGGCCGAGCATGAATGCATCTGCATGCCGCGGACCCCGACCTGGACTTTGCACCAGGGGATGAACAAGGTCGATGCCGGCGTTCGCGGCCGCTTCACGCTCAACAGCGTCGGGATGATCCGCGCCTTGGCGGTCGACCACCAGGGCATCGCCCTGCTTGCCGAGAAGATCGTCGCCGAAGACGTGGCCTCTGGCCGGCTCCGGCGCATCCTGCCCGAATGGCAGGGATCGTCGGTCAGCATTCACGCCGTCACCGAAACTCGCCTTATTCCAGCCAAGACCCAGCGCTTCATCGAATTCCTGACCTCCAGGCTGATGGAGGCTTGAACATGCTATCGCCGCCGTTTCCCCGCCACTCCCATTCGATTGTTTCAAGCCCAGCTAGTAATGATTTAGCTGGGTTTTTTCTTGTTTACAGCATCGAATACCGACCTCAAAATCTTACGGTCTTGTCTTAAAGATTTATGCCCCTCATGGCGCTCTGCGACCGACGCGCCAGGCCTCGAAAAGTACCGTCAAGCAACGCACATCATGCACTTTAGGGTCTTCGCCACCGGATCGCCGGCGGGCTGTGCGCCGCCCCGCACCTTGTTAAAAGCCTACTTTCCGGCTATATTACTGGAAATAAACGAGAGGTCCCATGGCAAGTTCACAGAAGCGTGCAATCCAAAACTATCGATCCCGTCTTGGTGAACGCGGTTTGGCGCGCTTCGAAGTGCTTGGCCGGGACGCCGATCGTGACTTGATCCGATCGCTCGCCCGGCGCCTGTCAGAGGATACGCCCGAGGCCTCAGTGCTCCGTGCCACCGTGAGCAAGTCGATCGCTGGCGAGCCGCCCAAGCTCGGCGGAATCCTCGCCGCATTGCGTCGTTCTCCACTAGTAGGCGCTGATCTCGATTTTTCCCGCCCCCGTGAAGAGGGACGCAAGATCGACCTGTGACACGCTACCTCCTCGATACCAACATCATCGGCAATGTCGTCAAATCGCAGCCGTCGGAATCGCTTCTGGAATGGATGTCGAGACAGCGTGACGAGGATTTGTTCATCGCCTCGCTGACCGTTGCGGAAATCCTTTGCGGGGTTCTGGAGAAACCTCGTGGCAAGAAACGCGACGCACTCGACAAGTGGTTCTCTGGGCCCGAAGGGCCGCAAGCGCTGTTTGCGGGCCGCATCATATCGCTCGACGACAAGGCGGGGCTGATCTGGGCTCGGCTGATGGCAGACGGAAAAGCGGCCGGCAAGCCCCGCAGCGGGCTGGACATGATCATCGCCGCTGTCGCCGGTGCGAACGAATGCGTGCTGGTGACGGATAACGAAAAAGACTTCGCCGGACTCCAGGTCGTCAATCCGATACGCGGAGCGGTCTGATGCGGCGGCGGGTCAAGGAACGCTCGGGAGGGCAAGACGGCTGAAACTCAGATAGAGTGGACAGACCCCACTTGGAATCCCGTCGCAGGATGTTCGATCACCGCAGGCTGCACCAATCGTTATACGATGGAAAGCGGCGTCTCCAGCCTGCCAAAAAGACCGTCAGCGACGGTGAAGTCCGTCGCCCTCAGTAGGGTGGCCTTCGCGCCGGTTGCGATACGGCGCAACATTCGCGGATTGAACGACGCCGCTTCAAGCGATCGCAGCTCGGCTTCCGACCGGATTACGGCAAGCGTCGCCGTCGACCTGCCGGGCGTCAGTCGCGCGATATGGTTAGCCCTGCGAGAAGCGGAGCGTACGCGGCGAGCCTGCGGGATACGAACTCGGTGAAGAGCCGCACGCGCTTCGTCTTGCGTGTCTCCCCCTGTGTGAGAAGCCAGAGCGTTCCGTATATGTGCGGGTCGGTGCCCGGCACCCTCGCCAGCAGGGGGTCGGCATCTCCGACGAAACACGGCAGTCTCGTGATCCCGATCCCTTGCCGTGCTGCAACGATCTGCGCCTCGGCGTCCGGGGTCCTGAACGGAACCCCTGTGGTACGAACCTCACCCTCGTGGGCCCAGGTCGGGATGCCATGAATGTTTACGACGATCCACCGGGTGGGATCAGGCGCGCCCGCACGCCACTCGGCTAGTCGATCGCAGGACATGTAGACGCCGCCGAACAGCTCCGGTCCCATCAGGCCGTGAAGATTGAGCGGCAGGGTCTTGCGGTCGGAGACGATGCGGATCGCGACGTCCGCCTCTCGGTTGGTCAGATTTGCCACCTCGCCGGACGACAAGATTTCCATCTCGATGTCAGGATGCAGACGCGCGAAATCGGCGAAGTCCGGCATGAGCAGGTGTGTTGCGAGGAACGGTGGCAGCGTCACCCGCAGAAGCCCGCGCGCGCTCTGGTCGCGCCCGAAGACGCGCGTCTCCAGTAGGTGCGACGACGCTTCCATCTGGTCCGCGAACTCGAGGACCTCCTCGCCTGCAGCCGTCAGGCGGTAGCCCGAAGGCAGCTTTTCGAACATGTGCACCCCGAGGCGTTCCTCGAGTTGGGCGATGCGTCGCAGCACGGTCGAGTGGTTCACACCGAGGCGCTCGGCGGCAGCCCGCACCGAGCCTCCGCGCGCAACGGCAAGAAAGTAGCGAACGTCATCCCAGTCGATCATGGTGCAATCCCGCACCGCGGGGTTTGCCTTCGAAAGCCCGAGTCCAACACCATCGAACATCCTCTCGATTGTGGGATAGCACGGGCGGGTGATCACTGCCTATGCCCACAAGCACGGCCCATTTCCGGACGGCTGACACCGATCGTCGCGGCTGGCGTCAGTCGTCCAGCCGGATAGATTTCGCACCACCGATCTGCGCGCTTCCGCACTCAAAGCCTGACGCCGGCAGACCTATCTCGAGGCTCTCGGGGACCTCCCCGAACGATCAAAGGCGGAGCCTGAAAGGAGAAGTCATGGGAAAGCTTGAGGGTAAGGTTGCAGTCATCACGGGTGGATCGAGCGGCATGGCGCTGGCGAGCGCCAAGCGGTTCGTTGAAGAAGGCGCCTATGTTTTCATCACGGGCCGGAGGCACGAGGCGCTCGATGAGGCCGTCAAGCTGATAGGCCGGAACGTGACCGGCGTGCGCAGCGACGCGTCCAATCTCGACGATCTCGACCGTCTGTTCGACACGGTCAAGCGAGAAAAGGGCAAGATCGACGTCCTGTACGCGAGCGCCGGCACGGGCGAAGCCGTCCCACTGGGCGAGATTACCGAGCAGCATTTCGACGCGACCTTCGGCCTGAATACGCGCGGCACGCTGTTTACGGTCCAGAAGGCGTTGCCGCTGTTCAACGATGGCGGGTCGATCTTCATGACCGGGTCAGTTGCTTCGATCAAAGGCTTTCCTGGTTACAGCGTGTATGCGGCGAGCAAGGCGGCGCTGCACGCGTTCGCACGCGGGTGGCTCAACGAACTCAAGGGCAGGAATATCCGGGTGAACGTGCTGCACCCGGGGCCGATCGCCACACCGATGCAGGACCAAGTTCTCACCGAGGAGGCGAAGCAGATATTCGAATCCCTGATCCCGCGGGGAAAGATGGGGCGTCCTGAGGAAATTGCAGCAGTCGCGCTGTTTCTTGCTTCAGACGATTCGAGCTTCGTGAATGGGTTGGAGTTGTCTGTCGACGGCGGCTTCTCGGCCATCTGAATTCGCGCCGGATCGCCGGAGGTGGCTGATCGGCGGGAACTAGCATGTCCATGGTGGAACGACTTCCGTGCTGATGGTCGGCCCGGCCGCGCGGAAGTCGTTCACGACGGGACTTCTACGCAAAGGTCGCCACACAGCAGAACGGATAACCCAGCGCCGTTGAAGGCCTGGGAATCAATACCAACACGGATCGGAGAAGCAGTATGAGCTACGCGATTGTAGGATTCGGTAAGATAGGCCAGGCCCTCGCCCGCGCCTTCGCCCGCAAAAACATCGAGGTGACCGTCGCGAGCCGCCGGCCGCCAAAGGTGTTGGCGCCGCAGGCTCGGGCGATTGGACCCACGGTCGTCGCCAAGTCGCTGCGGGATGCACTCGAGGCCGACACGATCATCTTGGCGGTCCCGTTCGGGGAGCATCGCGAGGTTGCGAAGGCCCTGCCGAGCTGGGAAGGCAAGACAGTCATTGACGCGACGAACGCGTTTCCAGTGCCTGAAGAGCTGGACGGTCTTCCGTCCTCCGCCTTCGTCGCGAAGGCGTTCACCGGCGCCAAGCTCGTCAAAGGTTTCAATCACCTGATTGCGGCCACCCTGGCTGCCGATCCGATCGTCGAGGGCGGGCACCGGGTCGTCTTTCTGTCGAGCGACGACGAGGACGCGATCGCTCCCGTGGCGGCCTTGGCCAAACAACTCGGGTTCGCACCCGTCAAGCTGGGAAAGCTCAACGAGGGTGGCGCGCTGGTGCACGCACGCGGCCGCACTTGGGGCCAGCTGATCTTCCAGGACCTGTTCAGGAAGGAGCAGTAATCGATCTACGACCGTGTGATCGACGCCGAGAACTTGTCGCGCGCTAACTTTATCGAGCAGCGCGCGACCGAATATTTGAAGGCCACAAAGTCGCGAAGGTTGGGGTGGGCCTGGCGGCGTATGGGCGCCGTTCGAAGAGCGGGGAGACGCCCGACAGAGCGCCAAATCACGAGGACGAGGACAGCGATCCGGTGGGCTGCTCCGGTCCCGCGAAGCGGTCAGAAATCCAGATCCATATCGTGATGATGATGCTCGTGACCGGCAAGCTCCGGCGGCGGCGGGCCAGGCACTTCGGCCACCATGGCCTCCGTCATGATGAGGAGGCCCGCCACCGAGGCTGCGCCCTGCAGCGCCGTTCGCACCACCTTGGCCGGGTCGATGATGCCCTTTGACACCAGATCCCCGTACACGCCCGATTGGGCATCGTAGCCATAGGCGTTGTCGTCGTTTTCGAGGATCCCGGCGATGACGACCGAGCCTTCCAGGCCGGCATTGATCGCGATCTGCCGAGCCGGCCAGGTGATCGCCTTCCTGACGATCGCGATGCCGACCTGCTGGTCCTCGTTGCCGCCCTTGAGCTTCTTGAGCGCCCTGCCGGCGCGCAGCAAGGCGACCCCGCCGCCCGGGAGAATGCCCTCTGCAACCGCGGCTCTTGTCGCGTTCATCGCGTCATCGATGCGATCCTTCTTCTCCCTGACCTCGACTTCGGTGGCACCGCCGACCCGGATCACGGCGACGCCACCGGCGAGCCTGGCCAGCCGCTCCTGGAGCTTCTCGCGGTCGTAATCGGAGGTGGTTTCCGCAAGCTCGAGCTTGATCTCGGCGATGCGGGCCTCGATGCCTGCCCGCTTGCCGGCGCCGCCGACGATCGTGGTGTTTGCCTTGTCGATCATCACCTTCTTGGTGCGCCCGAGCATATCGAGGGAAGCATGCTCGAGCTTGATGCCCAAATCCTCCGAGATCACCGTTCCGCCGGTCATCAGCGCGAGATCCTGCAGCATCGCCTTGCGGCGGTTTCCGTAGGCCGGCGCCTTCACGGCTGCAACCTTGAGAGCGCCGCGCAATTTGTTGACCACCAGCGCCGCAATCACCTCACCCTCGACATCCTCGGCGATGATGAGCAGCGGCTTGCCGGCCTGCACCACCTTCTCCAGCAACGGCAGTATTTTGTTCAGGCTGGACAGTTTCTTCTCGCTGATGAGGACATAGGCATCCTGCATCTCGACCCGCATCTTTGCGCGATTGGTGATGAAATGGGGCGAGATATAGCCGCGGTCGAACTGCATGCCCTCGACGAATTCGAGTTCGGTTTCGAGCGACGTCCCGTCCTCGACAGTGATCACGCCGTCATTGCCGACCCTCTTCATGGCGTCGGCGAGGCAGCGGCCGATCTCCCTGTCGCCGTTGGCCGAGATGGTGCCGACTTGCGCAATCTCGACGTTCGAGGTGACCTTCGTGGCGTTGTTTTTGAGTTCCGCGACGACGGCTTCGACCGCGAGATCGATGCCGCGCTTCAGGTCCATGGGATTCATGCCGGCGGCCACCGCCTTGGCACCCTCCCGGGCGATCGCATGCGCGAGCACGACGGCGGTGGTCGTGCCGTCGCCGGCCTGATAGGAGGTTTTTGTTGCGATCTCGCGCACCATCTGGGCGCCCATGTTCTCGAACTTGTTGTCGAGTTCGATTTCCCTGGCGACGGTCACGCCATCTTTGGTGACCCGCGGCGCACCGTGCTCGCTGCCGATCGCGACGTTGCGCCCCCGTGGGCCAAGCGTGACCCTCACCGCATTCGCCAGGGTGTCAATGCCGCGCAGCATTCTGTCGCGAGCCTCGAACGAGAACATGATTTCCTTGGCAGCCATTTCCTTGATCCTTAAGACTTAATCTTCGAGGAACGGTACGGGCGACGGCGACGCTTCATTTGGCCGCGCGGGCGAGTTTGTCCCGTGGCAGCCCTAGTCGATTCCAGACATCGACCAGAGCCGCCGCGAGCTGATCGATCATGATGTCCTCATGACAGGGTGTCGGCGTGATGCGCAGCCGCTCGGTTCCCTTCGCCACGGTCGGATAGTTGATCGGCTGGATATATATGCCGTGCTCGCTCAGCAGCAGGTCGCTCGCCGCTTTGCATTTCGCCGGATCGCCGACCGCCACGGGAACGATATGGGTGTCGCTCAGGATGACCGGCAGCGCAGCGGCACCCAGCGCCGCCTTGACCCTCCGGACGCGGTCCTGCTGGCGCTTGCGCTCCCACTGCGAGGTTTTCAGATGCCGGATCGCCGCTGTGGCCGCGGCGCAGATCGCCGGCGGCAACGCGGTGGTGAAGATGAAACCCGGAGCATAGGAACGAACCGCATCGATCAGCACAGCACTTCCCGTGATATAGCCGCCGAGGCAGCCGAAGGCCTTGGCGAGCGTGCCTTCGATCACATCGATCCGGTTCATGGCGCCGTCGCGCGCGGCGATGCCGGCGCCGCGAGGGCCGTACATGCCCACAGCATGGACCTCGTCGAGATAGGTCATTGCGCCGTAACGATCGGCGATTTCGCAAATGCGATTGATTGGCGCGACGTCGCCGCCCATCGAATAGAGACTTTCGAAGACGATGAGTTTTGGCCGATCCGGACCCGCCGCCTTCAACAATTCCTCGAGATGATCGACGTCGTTGTGGCGGAAGATGCATTTCTCCGTGCCGGACTGGCGGATGCCCTCGATCATCGAATTGTGGTTGAGGGCATCGGACAGGATCAGACAATCGGGGACCAGCTTGGCGATGGTCGAGATGCCGGTCTGGTTCGAGACATAGCCGGACGTGAAGACCAGCGCCGCCTCCTTGCCGTGGAGATCAGCAAGCTCGCCCTCGAGTTCGACCAGCGGATGATTGGTGCCAGCAATATTGCGCGTTCCGCCGGCCCCGGTCCCCATCCGGGTCGCCGCTTCGACCATGGCTGCGACGACCTTCGGGTGTTGTCCCATCCCGAGATAGTCGTTGGAGCACCAGATGACGACGTCCTTCGGTCCTTGCGGGGAATGCCACACAGCATGGGGAAAGCGGCCAGCGATCCGCTCAAGGTCTGCGAACACCCGGTAGCGCCGCTCCTCCTGCAGCCGCGCGATGGCGTCGGCGAAGAACCCGTCATAACTCGTGACGCCGGCCTCCCGGGACTGCCAACGGCTATCGCTCATGCTCCCCCCAATTTCCGGTCGCCGCGGGTCTAGATCGCCCCATCGCGACGACCTTTGCTGCACCTCGAATTTTGCCCTATCCGCAACCCCATCGAAGGCTTCTTTCACTCACGAGATTGCGCCATGATTTTGCGCAGCATGTCGGCAATGCGACCAGTTGGCGTGTCGAAGTCCAGGCCTCGGACGAATTTGCCCTGAGGATCCATAATGTAGATGTAAGTACTATGGTCGACGACGTAGTCTTCGGCGCCCGCTCCAGTTTTGTGGCGCGCGCTGTAAGCGCCATATCCCTGGGCAACTGCGGCGATCTGCTGCGGACTGCCGGTGAGTCCGACGATCCTTGGATCGATCGCCCCGGTGTATTTCCCCATCACTTCAGGCGTGTCGCGTTCAGGATCGACGGTGATAAAGATCGGTTGCAGTTTTGCTGCGTCGGGGCCGAGTTCCTCAATCGCCACGGCGATTTCGGACAGTGTCGCCGGACAGATGTCGGGACAAGAAGCATAGCCGAAGAAAACCAGCAGCCATTTGCCGCGATAAGTCTCATCGGTGACCGTCGTTCCGTCCGGCGCCGTGAGCGTGAATGAGCCACCGACCGTGTCAGCCCGCGCGAGCGGTGGGCAGATCGACAGGGCCGCTGCGAATATGACGGAGAAATGGGATAGGAGGGACCGTAGGCCCGGAGCGAGGAGTCCATGCCGTCGCTTCATCAAGTACCTCCGGTACCTCGAGAAAAGACGTCCCAAAACCCCCGACGTTTGTGATTAGCAAACTCGCCTAGACTACCCAACCTTATCATATTTTGTTGCTGAATGGCTAGACATGGTACTGGTTTGGCTCTATTTTTAGAAGTTGCCCCTCATGAAGGAGGTGGCGCCTATGACGATTCGCGAATTGATGAGCGGGCTAGCGGCGATCGCTTTCGTTGCGACGATGTCCGCGCCAACGCAAGCCTACGAAGAAAGTCCGGTCACGGGAGGCGGAACGATCGAGGGTACGGTCGTCTACCGCGGGGACGTGCCGACAACAAAGATCATCCCCACCAAGGATGTCGAGGTGTGCGGGGCCCCCCGCGAGGAGCCGCTGATCGAGGTCGGAGGCGATCAGGCCGTGCTGAACGCGGCGCTGTACCTGGTCGACGTGGCAAAGGGAAAAGCCTGGCCGGAGCCCGGCAAGCCGCCTGAGCTTAACAACCTCAAATGCCGTTTCGAGCCTGCGGTTCAGATGATACCGGCCGGTTCGCTGGAGGTCGTCAACAGCGACCCAATGCTCCACAACACCCATGGCTATTATGGCAAGCGCACCGCCTTCAACTTGGCGCTGCCCAACAAGGACCAGCGCATACCCGTCGAACTGAAGCGCGCCGGCACAGTCCGCATCGACTGCGACGCGCATGGCTGGATGGAAGGCTGGGTCTATGTGGTGGACAATCCCTACTACGCGATCACCGGCGCCGATGGCAAGTTCAGCATCCCCGATGTACCCCCCGGCGACTATACGCTCGTGGCGATCCACCCCTTCACCGGACCCATCGAGCAGCCCGTAACGGTAACGGAGAATCAGCCTACCAGTCTGACGATTGAACTGAAAAAATAAGAAAATGGGCGACCCACTGATGCAACAGGGTCGCGTTCCTGCGAGAAGACCGACGCTTTAAGAAACGGTCTGCACTGAGGAGGAATCCTGATGTCTGACGAGCTTGACCGCATTCGGCGCGAAATGCATGCGGTGCTGCAGCAGCCTGGAGTACGCCCCGACGACTCGCTGCAAATCACCCGACGCACCTTTATTCACAGATCGCTGCTGTTCGGCGCCGCTTCCGTCGGCCAGACCTTCGCGTGGTGGCCGCTGCTCAACACCATCGATGTCGCTCACGCCGCCGAAGCGCCGTTCAAGTTTGCCTGGATTTCGGACACCCATCTCTACGAGAGATCCCTCAACACGCGCTTCGTCGACAAGGTGGTGCGCGCCGTGCAAGAGGTCCAGGCCATGGATCCGCCGGCCGACTTCCTGATCTTCGGCGGCGACCTGGCCCAGCTGGGAAAGATCGAGGAACTCGAGCTTGGCGTTGAGCTCCTCAAGGATCTGACGATCAAGAAGTACTACATCCCGGGCGAGCATGACTGGTATCTGGATATGGGCAAGAAGTGGGGCGAGTTGTTCGGCCAACCCAACTGGACCTTCGATCACAAGGGCGTGCGCTTCATCGGGCTCGATACGGTCAGCCGGGGGCCGGACTACTGGACAGTGAAGAAGATGACGCCAGAGGAGCGCATGGGCCATATGGCGACCCTCGACGGAACGGTTGCCGGCGCGTGGGCCGGTGTCGGCCGCGACCAGCTCGACTGGATGCAGAAGACACTCGCCGACTGGGACAAATCCAAACCGATCGTCATCTTCAGTCATAATCCGCTCTATGAATACTACCCGCCCTGGAACTTCTGGGTGCGCGACTGGCGCGAAGTGAATGAGGTGCTGAAGCCTTATACCAAGGTCACCAACATCCACGGTCACGTCCACCAGGTGCTCTACAACGAGATCGGCAGCATGCGCTCGATCGGCATGCTGGCGACCTCCTGGCCGTGGCCCTATGCGCCGGAAGGCGTGCCCAAGCTGACCAAGCCGATGATCCGGGCCGACCCCGGCGATCACTACGATGGGGTCGGTTGGGAAACCGTGAATGTGAACGCCGACGACAAGGTCGACGTCGAGTACATCATGTGGGGCCGCAAGGAGGTGTTCGTTCAGTCAGACCCGGATTCCTCGCTTAGTCAGCCCGAGAAGTTGCGACCGCGAATGGCCGACAATATGTGGCCATACTAAGGGTGGCCATACCAAAGGAGGAATGGCTATGACAATCAGAGCGACAGTTCTCGGCACGTTGTGCCGTCCGTCCTTCGTCGTAGCGATTGCGGCGGTCGCCGTCTTCGTCGGTCCCACCAGTGCCCACAAGGCACCGCACACACCGGAGCAGTTGAAACTATACGAAGACTTGCTCATGGAGGAGGTCAGGAAGGGCGACCTCTTGTTCCACGGTGATGCGGCGACCGCCAAACAGATGAACGTCGTCCTCTCCACCACGGGAATGGCCTGCGCAATGTGCCATCCCATGGCCTCGGACACCCACCCGCAGTCCTACCCGAAGTTCCAGGTAGAAACGAGCAAATTCGCGACGCTGCGCGACATGATCAACTGGTGCATCGAGAAGCCTAACCAGGGCGAAAAGATCGAGATCGATTCGGAGGCGATGAAGGCCTTGGAAGCGTACATCCACTGGTCGAACGCCGGCTCGGTGTTGGTCCCCGGCAAGCATTAGTTCTCTTCGGCTTGGCGCGGGCTGCGTAGAGGACGACTTGCGCCGGAAGACAATTGAAACCTGCAACCGACATCGGGTTCTTGATGCTGGTATAGTTTGGAGTTGAGTCCTGAAGAGTCGCGCGGCTCAAGCGCGCGTGATGGGAGGGGCACGCCGTGGCAGAAACATTGCGTGGCAGATTTGCCGGCATCGACCTGGATGAACTGGTCGACTGGCCGGTTGTACGAACTTGGCTTTATTGGGGCATGTTCTGGCTCTTGGTCGCGCCTTCGGTCGGCGTGGCGCTGTCGGGCCTCTTCAATTATCCCGATTATCTCGGCACCACCCTGGGACTGACCTTCGGCAGGTTGCGGCCGGTCCATGTCAACGGTGTCATCTTTGGCGCCTTTTCCTCCCTCTTCATCGGTGAATGCTATTACCTGGTGCCGCGCCTATGCGGTGTGCGGGTGCCATGGCCGCAATGGGGCGTACCGCTGGCCTGGCTTTGGAATGTCACCGTGGCGGCGGCGCTCATCGCGTTGCCGTTCGGCGAAAACCACGGCCTCGAAGCGGGCGAGTTCCCGCTGTTCGCCAAAATCCCGATCTTTCTCGTTGTCGCCGTGGCGACCGCACAATTCCTGATCGCCATCGGCCGGCGCCTCGAGCCGCCGCTCTATGTCGCACTCTGGTATCTGATCGGGGCTTTCGTCTGGACGACGATGAATCTCGTACTGGGTATCATCCTGCCCTACACGATCTCTGGCATCAACAGCGCGGCCTTTCACGGCCTCTACATTCACTACATCGTCGGATTGTGGCTCACACCGGCGGGCTACGTGCTGATCTACTACTTCTTGCCGATCAGCGTACGCAATCCGATCTATGGCCACAAGCTCTCGCTCGTCGGCTTTTGGTCCCTCGCCCTGTTCTACCCCTTCGTCGGCATCCATCATTATCTCTACAGCCCGATCGCCGATTGGGCCGAGACGATCGCGATCGTCACTTCCATGCTGCTGATCATTCCGGTGTGGACGGTGCTGGTGAACTTCTTCGGCACCGTGAAGGGCCGCTGGGACGGCTTCGGGAAGAACCTCCCGGCGAAGTTTCTGATCATGGGCTCGATCATGTATCTGGTGGGGTGCTTCCAGGGCTCGACCGAGGCCTTGCGCTCGATCCAGCAACCGACCCATTTCACGGATTTCGTCATCTCGCACTCGCACCTCACCGTGTTCGGGACGTTCGTGGTCTGGGCAATGGGCGGCTTGGTCTATGTCTGGCCGCGGGCCTGCGGGCGCGAGCTTTGGTCGTTCACGATGGGCAATTGGGCATTTTGGCTGATCACCGTCGGTATCTCCACCATGGGCCTGGTGCTGACCGCCGCCGGACTGCAGCAAGGCTTCCAGTGGATGGCCGGCACCGAATGGCTCGACACGGTGCTCTCGATGCGACCCTATTGGCTGGTGCGTACCGTCGGCGGCATCAGCATGGACATCGGCATGTCGCTTCTCGTCATCAATCTGATGATGACGGCGCTGACCCGCCCCGCCGAAGCGGCGGAAGGTCAGGTATTCGGTGCGGCACCGGCTCCGGCTGGCGGGGCGGCCCAATGAGCGCGCGATTCGTTACGCTGGTAGCCGGCATCTTCTTCTTCTTCGCCGCCCTCGTCACCCAAGGCTTCCTACCATTTTTCGAACCTTCGGCGCGAACCAACCGGGTGACCGCCGTGGTCCGCACCGATTTCGGCCAGCTCAAATGGATGATGACCGAGGCCACCGATTACACGCCGCTGCAACAGCTCGGTCGCGATGTCTATCTGCGCGAAGGTTGCTGGTATTGTCATTCCCAGTATGTGCGCCCGGTGACCGGCGAGACGCGCCGCTGGGGTCCGGTGACCGAGTCAGGCGAGTTCGCCTACGACGTGCCGCACCTGTTCGGCACACGGCGCATCGGACCGGATCTAATGCGGGTCGGACTTAAGTTCAGCGACGAGTGGCATCTTGCCCATTTCTGGAATCCGCGCATGCTCTCCCCGGATTCGATCATGGCACCGTACCGCGGACTGTTCGATGAGCCGGCCGAGCCGGTCAAGATCGTCGATGATGGAGCCGGCAATCGTACGCTGGAAAGGACGCCTGTTTCCGAGGGGCTGTTCGACTTCGCTAGCAAGGAGCAGATCAGGCTCACACCGAACGCTGACGGGCTCCTGTTCGTCCCGATGCAGGCGCGTGGCAAGGTCCCAGTCATTGTGATACCAAACGAGGAATACAAAGGCGACGCGATCAAGATCGCCGCCGAGACGAAAGACCTGGAAGCCCTCATTGCTTATGTCCAGAAGCTCGGCATGAACCGCGGCAAGTGGCGTGATCTTTTTGAACCGCAGCAGCTTGAAGTCACCGAAGTCACATTCCCGCGTTCGAGCGAATGGATCGCCCATGGCCGCGAGGTCTATGAGCGGCGATGCCTCGGTTGCCACGGCGTGAATGGAGACGGCAATGGGCCTGCTGCGACCTTCCTTCACATACAGCGCCCGCGAAGCTTCGCGGCTGCTGTGTTCAAGTTCCGGCTGACCAAGGAGCCACTACCGACTGACGGTGACCTCTTGCGCACGATCACCCGCGGGGTACGCGGCACGGCGATGCCGGCCTGGTATGAACTGCCTCTCACGGATCGGCTCGCCGTCATCCAGTACATTAAGTACGAACTGGCGGTGGACCGCTCCGATCCGGCGGAGCCTTATGCATTTTTCATCGAAGAGCCACCCGGCCCTCCTCTCTACATCGCAAAGCCGCCCACTGCTTCTCAGCAAATCCTCGATCGTGGCAAGGAAGTTTGGCAGATTGCGAAATGCTGGGAGTGCCATGGCATGATCGGAAAGGGCGATGGCCAGAAGGCGGCCGGGCTGAAGGACGATCTCGGTTTTGGCATTGTGCCGGCCGACCTCACCAGCGGCCAGTTCAAGTCGGGAACAGCGGTCGAAGACATCTTCCGCACCATGACGACCGGATTGAGCGGCACGCCCATGCCCTCCTATCGGGATGCATTGCCCGAGGAGGACCGCTGGGCGCTCTCGTACTACGTCCTCGCACTTTCCGCCTATAAGGACCCGCTCACATTGCAGCCGCTGACGATCAGCGACACGGATCGCGCGGCGCTTAATGATCTGACGTTGGAAGCGGTTTCTCCGGATAACGCCTATGTTCCGGGCGCGAGCCCGGCGCAAAAGGCTTCCGAACTCGGCGAAGGTAACGGCGGATCTTTGACCGGCAAACAAGATACCGCCCAAGGAGGCTGAGTTATGCTCGGATTTGAGGTCACCGGACCCTACTTGAGCGCCTTGCTGATGAGCCTTGGGGCGCTTTGCGTCTTCATTTGGGGAGTTCTCTCGGGCGCCTTCCACGGCGCCGATGACGCGGCCACCAGATTCTACGAAAGGGAAGTGGAAAATGACAACGCCAAGCACGCCGGCAAGCACACCGGAGAGTGACGGCTCGGATCAAGGTTCGGACCACGAGCACGAGTTGGAAGAATATGCCGGCGGCACCATCCAGGCGCGGCACGGATATCTCCCGGTATGGCTGCTGGTCGTCTACACGGTTCTTTTCGTCTGGGGGCTCTACTACGCCTACCTTTATTGGGGCGGGGTCGGGCCGGGAAGGATCGGCTAGGGAGCACGGTCGCGCACGCTAGGTGATGGCTGACGAGTTGAGTGAAGGAGCAGGAGATGCTGGTAGCTAAGATCGTAATGGGTTTAGCGATTCTGAATCTTGTCCTACTGCTCGCCGCGCTCGCCATGAACGTTGCACTTGTTTATTTCGGCTGACCAGGAGGCGGCGTATGCTTGCAGATACCGTTTTCTCGTTCGCAAATGCGAGTCCGTACCAAGCGATCGCCTTTATCGGCGGCGCGATAGCCACCGTCGCCTTCTTCGTATGGGTGGCTTACCTCGTGCGCCACTAGCGGGGCGGAGCAACATTTCTCGTTGAACGAGCGGCGCGTCGGCAGGAGGTCTGCCAATGACCTATTACCTCGTGATCTTCGCCGCTGGGTTCGCGGGCAGCTTTCACTGCATCGGCATGTGCGGTGGCTTTGCCTGCGCGCTGGGCCGCGATCAGCGGGGGGGAGGCGCAACCGTCCTTCGCCACCTGCTCTATAATACTGGCCGACTAACAACCTATTGCTTTCTGGGCGGGCTCGCGGGCGCGCTCGGTCAGGTCATCTGCACCACGCAAGGTCTAACGGCGGCGCCGCTCTTGAACGGCTCCCTCGACATCGCCCAACGAATTCTCGCGATTGCCGCTGGCCTGCTCATGATTGCCATGGCATTGCAGTTCTTCGGCTTGCTGCAGGTCTTTCATCGGCTTGCGATCGGATTCGGCGGCAGCACATTTGCAATGTCCCTGCGCGGTCTGCTGACGGCCCGGAGCAGCGCTGCGCCGCTCGCCTTTGGCGTGTTCAACGGCTTCCTGCCATGTCCCCTCGTCTATGCCTTCGCCGCCCAGGCGGCGAGCACCGCCGGAGCGCTTCCCGGGTTTCTCGTCATGGCATCGTTCGGACTGGGAACCTTCCCTGCGATGTTGATGATGGGCGGCGTCGGCCGGATACTCGGGCCAGCCTGGCGGCTGCGCGGCGTGCGGCTGGCTGGTGGCTTTATTCTTTTGCTTGGTCTCATCACGCTTGGCCGTGGTCTCCTGCCTTCCGACGCGCATATCGGCCTTGCTTGGCTGGGCGGACATCCCGCATGACTGCGCATGGCAATATCTTGTGTAGCCATTGCTCGCTGCCTGTTGGCCGGCGCCCAATGGAGCGCAGGCTCAACGGTGAGGCTTGCGCGTTCTGCTGCTACGGCTGTTGCATCGCCTTTCAGGTGAAGAGCGGCAGACACGAAGAGTGGGAGGCCGCCTGGCTTCTGATCCAGCTCGGCGTGGGCGGCTTTCTGTCTATGAATATCATGATGTTCAGCCTTCTCCTCTATTCGGATGCATTTACCGGGGTCGATGCGGGCGTGCTGCCGTGGATTCACCTTTTGCTCTGGATCTTCGCGACGCCGGCGGTGGTGATTCTCGGCGGACCCTATCTGCGCGACATGTGGCTCAATGTCATTCAGGGACGCGTGACGTCGTCGGCGCTCATCGTGCTCGGCGTCGCTGCCGCCTATGTTTATTCGGCATTTGCCGTGTTCGAGGGCAGCACGCATGTCTATTTCGACACCGCCGTGATGGTGCTGATGCTGTTCACCGTTGGCCGCTATCTCGAGGCAGTTGGCCGCGCCAGGGCGGCGCGCGACCTCGAACCTCTCCTGGCCGCCGAAAGCGAGAGCGCAACCGTTGTCGACGGCGCGGCAGAGGTCCGCCGCCCGGTGCGGGAGGTGACGGCCGGAATGCTGGTGCAGGTCCGGCCGGGCGAGCGCATTCCAGTCGACGGCGTGGTTGTCGAGGGGGAATCGAACACCGATGAAGCCGTGATTACCGGAGAAAGCCGGCAAGTGACAAAGGGCGCCGGCTCCAAGGTGATTGCCGGCAGTATCAATATCGACGGCCCGCTCCTGATCCAAAGCAGTGGTGACGGAACTGCAACCCGCTGGGCGCGTATTTGCCGGTCGGTGCGCGAAGCGCTGGGCCGTCGCAGTCCAACCCAGCGCCTTGCCGATCGCGTCGTTGGCGTGTCCGTGCCGCTCGTCCTCGCCCTCGGCGGGCTGACGATCGTTTACTGGGCGCAGTCATTGCCGTTCGATCGGGCGTTGCTGATTGGCCTCTCGGTACTGGTGGTTGCCTGTCCTTGTGCCGTCGGCCTCGCTGCCCCGATGGCGACATCACTCGGCATCGGCCGGCTGGCGCGGCACGGCTGCCTCGTCCGCGACCCCGGCGTGCTCGAGACCCTCGCGCGTGTCCGGTTGCTCGCCTTCGACAAGACCGGCACTCTGACGGCGGGCAAAGCGCGTCTCGTCGGCGTCGACTGCGAGGAGGTCGGCATCGACGAAGTACTCGCGCGCGCCGCCGGTCTGGAGCGCCTTTCCGAGCATGGTCTGGCGCGGGCCATCGCGGCAGCCGCCGCTCAGCGGGGCATCACGCCGCTCGTCACCCGCGATGTCCGGACGGTTCCCGGCCGTGGTATCCGCGGCAGCGCCGAAGGCCGGCCCGTGGCGGCAGGGAACGGCAGATTGATGAATGATCTGGGCTGGCCGCTTCCCCCGTCGCTGGCCGAGCGTGCGCGGTCGCTGGAGGCGAGCGGTCATTCGGTGGTCTATGTCGGTTGGGGCGAGCAGGTTCACGCCGTGCTGTCGCTCGATGATTCACCGCTTCCCGAGGCGCAGGCCGCGATCGCGGCCCTGCGCGAGCGCGGGCTCGACGCCACGCTGTTGACCGGCGACTTGGCGCAAGCGGCGGAGCGGATCGCGGCCCTGGTCGGGATCAAGGACGTCCAAGCGGGCCTTTCGCCGGAGGCCAAACGGCTGGCCCTGGATCGGCTCCGCCATGACCACGGTTCGGTGGCGATGGTCGGCGATGGACTGAATGACGGGCCGGTCCTGGCCGCCGCAGATGTCGGTATCGCCGTCGGCTCCGCCACCGATCTCGCCCGCGAGACTGCGGCGCTCGTGCTGCCTGCGGACGGATTGTGGATGCTGCCCTGGATCGTCGACGTGGCCCGCGCGGTCCGCAGGACCATCTTGACCAACCTTATGTGGGCGTTCGGCTACAACCTCGTCGCCCTGACGTTCGCAGCATTCGGACTTCTGCAGCCAATCCTTGCGGCGGCGGTCATGGCCGGCTCGAGCATCCTCGTGGTGGTGAATTCGCTGCGGCTGGAGCGGCTGCCCGATCCTGTTCCAGCGCTGATCCCGGAGCAACGATCCGGCGCCGAGGTGGAGCGTGCCCGCCATACTGTCGGCGCTTCGGTCATGGCTGGCTCGGCCGTCGAGCGGAGCTGAGCCTCGCCTTCAACCAAACACGTCACGTGAAGGCGTCGTACCAGCCTTCCGCCGCGCGCCGCCTAGCGGCGGACCCCGGAGCTTTCCTCGGCCTTGCCGTCGACAGCGGCTTCATGGCACGGACAATCGCTCAATCCAGCTATGCAGCGGCTGCCGGCTCTTGCTCGACGCAGATGGTGCGGCTGTCGGCTTCGGAAAGGGGTTCGTCGAGCAGGCCGCAATGGTGCGGCGTCCGGGACGATAGCCGGACGCGGACGCGAAAATGCCAGCATGAGAGACAGGCGCCGAACGCGCGGCCATTGTTGCGGGCGATTGAGTTCCTAAGGGTGCGCCTGAGTCCGTCAAGCAGCTTCGCCACATTGCCGTCGGTTGCCTGCTCGATGTCTGTGGCGACGATGCGCAGGGGATCGCGCGCCAGTGCATGTTCCGCCTTCGGAGTGAGTGCGAACTCGACCGAACGCCCGTCGCGCGCGCTTGGACCCCGCGACACATAGCCCTTGTACTCAAGTGAGGCCAGCGTCCGCGACACCGTGCCCCGCGTCGAAGCAAGATAGTCGGCAAGCGCCGCTGGCGTGCGCGAGAAACGGTTGGCGCGCGCGAGATACCTGAGCGCGTCCCACTGAGCGGGATTGAGCCGCCCGGACTGCTCGCCCGAGCGGGCGAGGCGCTCCAGCCGGTCGATCAGATGGGCGGCTTCGAGAGCCTCTGGCGAAACAGGCATGATTGCTCCTAATCAGTGTTGACCGGCTTGGATTCGCGCTGCAGTAATAGCTAGTAGCAATTATCTCGGCAAGCCCAAGGAGGACATTCCATGACGACCAGTTCCATTCCGGGTTACCGGCTCGGCGATACGACGCTGCCCAAGTCGCCGCTCACGAAAGACGATCTCGCGACGCTCAAGACAACGCTGCTCTTCGGAGACGCGGACGTCGCCGCGCTGCGCCAGGCGCACGGCGTCGTCGAGGATCAAGTCGAAGCCATCCTCGACGTCTGGTACGGGTTCGTCGGCAGCACGCCGCACCTCCTCGCCTATTTCAGCGACGCCAAGACGCATCAGCCGTTGGGCGCCTATCTCGATGCGGTGCGCAAGCGCTTCGGCCAATGGATCCTCGACACCTGCCGGGCTGACTACGACGAGGCATGGCTTGCCTGGCAGGACGAGATCGGCCGCCGCCATCACCGCTCCGGCAAGAACAGGACGGACGGGGTCTCGGCAGCGCCCCATATCCCCATGCGCTACGTGCTCGCACTCGCCGTTCCGATCTCGGTCACCATGAAGCCGTTCCTCGCCAAGAAGGGGCATGCGTCCGCCGAGGTCGAAGCGATGCACGCCGCCTGGAGCAAGGCCGTGTTGCTGCAGGCCATTCTGTGGTCGAGGCCCTATGCGAGGGAGGGAGACTTTTGATGGCGGAACTCCGTCCGGCGCCGGACTGGCAGATCGCCCATTGGCTCAATGCTCGCTCGCCGCTGGCAGAACTTCGCGGCAAGGTTGTGTTCGCGGTGGCGTTCCAGATACTGTGTCCCGGTTTGCGTTAGTCACGGCCTGCCGCAAGCTGTCCGGGCGCGCGACGCGTTCCCCGAGAACGATCTCGCCGTGATCGGCCTGTACACCGTGTTCGAGCATCACGAAGCGCAAGGAACGCGCGCTGCGCTCGCGGCCCTGCATGAGTGTCGCATCACCTTCCCCGTGGGCATCGATGCGCAGGATCCGGGCAGCGAGGGTCCACAGACCATGCGCGCCTATGGCATGCAGGGCACGCCGACAACGCTTCTAATCGACCGGCGCGGATACTTGCACATTCACAAGTTCGACCATCTTGATGACATGCGTCTCGGTGCTGCGATCGCGACACTCATCGGGATACGCTGACACCGAGGCGCGCGGGCGAAGCAAAACCGAATGCCGGATGTGATGACGAGGGATGCCGCATCGCTGGGCAGGCCCACGCATAACCTTACCCTTTCCGACAGGGCCGCGGTACGTCCGTCACGACACGAACAGCGGGACACGTTGCGGCGCGGGTTGAGCATGACTCGGTGTGGATTCCATCATCTTGTCCATGGCCCGCCTTGCCCCGTGTCGTCGTGCCTAGACCGCCTCGGCGGTTGGCCTCACTTGGCAACGGTGATCAACCAAACACGTCGTGCGTGAAGGCGTCATACCAGCCTTCCGCCGCGCGCGCAGCCTGCCGGCGGACCTCGGAGCTTTCTTCGACCTTGCTGACGAAGCTGATGACGCTCTTGAGCTTCCCGTCGACGGGTTTGAAGCTGATGGCGTTGCTGAACGCATCGTCGGGGGCGAGATAGGTGTAGCAGGTGTTGAACAAATGCGCCGGGAAACGCGCTGATCCGGTGAGATCGGCCGCGATGGCAAAGGCGCAGGCCTTGGCCTGGCTGTTGGCGCAGAAAGCGGATTTCGGCATATCCCCGCCGATGATCGCGTCGCCGACCAGATGGACACCGGGCTGCAGCGCCGATTCGAAGGTGACCGGATCGACCGGACACCAGCCCGACCGATTGGCGAGCCCTGCCTGCTGCGCCAAGCGTCCGGCCATTTGCGCCGGGATGACATTGGCCACCGCGGCCTTGAATGTTGCTCCCGCGGTGATCACCGACCGGGTCTTCGCGTCGATTGCCGTGACCCCGCCGGTGAACTGGGCCGGTAGCCATTCGATCATTCCCGGATAATGGCGGTTCCAAGCGTCCTGGAACAGGTCCTGCGCGTTGAAGCTGTCTTTCGCATCGAGGATCAGAATTTTGGCCTTGGGTTTGCGGCGCTGGAAATAGGATGCGACGAGCGAAGCGCGCTCGTAGGGGGCGGGCGGGCAGCGAAACGGATTCGGCGGAGCAACGAGCACGAACAGCCCGCCGTCCTCCATGCTTTCCAGTTGCTGGCGCAACAGCCTGGTTTGCTGCCCTGCATTCCAGGCGTGCGGCATGATCTCCATCGCCGCTTCGTCATAGCCCTCAAGCGCCCGATCCCTGAACGCAATGCCTGGCGCAACAACGAGACGGTCGTAGCTGAGCTTTGAACCGTTGTTCAGCGCAACGGTTTTCGCCGCCGGGTGAATCGCCGCGGCGGACTCATGGACGACGATGATACCATATTGTTTTGCCAGCGCTTCATAACCATGACTGAGCGATTCGAAGGGGCGCAGCCCGGCGAGATAGAGATTGCTGAAGAAACAGGTCGCGTAGCTCTGCCGCGGCTCGACCAGGGTCACCTCGATAGCCGTGGCGCTGGCGGCGAGATATCTGGCGACCGTTGCGCCGCCGATGCCGCCGCCGATCACGACGACACGCGCCTTGGCCTGGCCCCGCGCCTTCGGCTGGTTGAGTGCCGTTAGCAACGCTGCTCCGGCGAGGCGGCTGAACTCGCGACGCGTCCAGGATTTCATCGCGGGTTACTTCCCTGCTTCGCGACATAGCGCGCGACGCTCGCGATCTCCTCGTCGCTGAGCGACAGCGCGATAGCGTGCATGATGTGATTTGAACTCTCGCTCGCCCGGTAGGCAAGCAGGGCGTTGGTGAGCCTCTCCTCACCAAGCCCGATGATGCTGGGAATGCCTGTGCCGCCGCCATCGAGACGATGGCAGGACGCACAGGTCGCGGCGAGTTGAGCGCCTTGATCGGCCTCCGCCGCCGCGCCGGATTGGCTGACGAGCAGCACGAGGCCCGTGGCAATCGCAGATCTCGCGACGGGGCGCATGCTGAATACCCGTCTGTTTCGCAGTTTTCCGATCACGCTCCCACTCAACTTGTCACGCCATAATTCGCGCAGCTCGATTGCGCCGCCACCTCAACCGACCGTGAACTGGTGCGACAACGTATAGACGGCACCGCCATCTTCTTCCCAAACGAAATCGAGCCGGCCGCTCTCCGTCGCGCGCAAGGAAAATTCGAAGAACGGATTGGCCGAAATCGCCTCGTGGAGATCGACACTGAACACCACGGTTTCGTTGTATCGGCAGACAAACTTGTTGATGATCTTGCGCGGGATCACGTTGCCTTGATCATCATGGCGTAGCCCTGTTTCCATCTCATGGCTGATGATGGTCTTGACCTGAAAAATCTCTCCCTTCGCCGCGGCGCTCGGCACGATCACGCGGGGTGTCGGGGTGGTCACTGTCTCTCTCCGATCTCAGGCACAGCCATCCGTGGCGACACGGACCCACGTCGTGGTCATCAGCAAGACGCCGTCATTCATTTCAGCGACAGCGACGACGTGTTGCGGTTTGGCAAGCCGGATGCGTGTCGACACGCGAGGTAGACTGCGTTGCGGGACGAAATGGAAACTGGCGACTTCGATAAGCGGGTTCCGCGGCGCGAACACGCGCATCTGCCTCACATGGTCGGCCTCGGTCATGGGGCTGTCGATGTAAAGACTCATGGGCACGGTGTAGCCGGTCGGGAAGTCCGCCGGCATAATCAGATGAAGGCGATCTGACATCGTGGCCTTCCGTCCGATGAGTTGCTCGACGAGATCCAACGCTTCATCGTTCGCACGCGCGCTCGGCGGCGAGAAGAGCGCGACTCCGGCAAATCCCGCACTCCCGGCGATCAAAACATCGCGGCGCGTCAAGCTCATCGTCCCGGTCTCCAAACCTGCCACCTCTAGGCCACTCCAAGAACACATCGGCGGCGGCAGGCGGCGCACTCGGACACATCAGTGCGGCAGCTTCTACCAAATTTAGCACCGACACCCGCTGGGAGCAATCTCGCGGAAGTGCCCATGGACGCCCTTGAAACCAATGCATTCTGTTCAACAACGATATTCAACTTGCACGATGGAGTTTGCGGCGGGCCGAAAACCAATAGAAGCGTTGCACCGACGGCGGCTCGCGTCTGCTCTGTGATCTCGAATTGTACCGGCCGCCCCGTCTTCCTTTGGACAATCACTGCTCGGTCGCGAAACTACGCCGGAAAGCGCAATGTCGCCGACCGTGATGGTGACTAGGTCGCAACCTCGAAGCTTGCTCGATGGCGAGATTGAAGAGGTGCCAGATCCCGTTCCGCGCCGGACATCTGCAGTCGTGTTCTAATGCTCCAAACCTCGCGCGGTTTCAGAGGAGGCTTCTGACCGACGATGTGGCCTCTGTTCCTGTTAGACATGGTCCTTCTCCATGCCACCTTCCGCAGCCGCAGCGCTCAACACGAGCAAGCGAATCTAACAATGGGCTGTGAGAGCGTCGCCGAGGATTTCAGCCTAGTGGGCTCCCGGTCGATCGAAGCCGCGGGCCGGCAATGGGCGCAGTCGCGCCATTTGTCGACTTTTGCCTTGGACACGTCGAAGGTCACGATCAGATCCCGTTCCGACCCTTATGGTCCTAGGCGCGACGAGCAGCTCTGGAGCGCTTCGCCTCGACCGTTGCTGAGCCAGCCCATGAAGCCAGGAGACCACTTCGCAACGAGGCCTTGTGCTCTGACGGGTCGATGGGCTGTAGCGCGTCTTTTGTTCCCATCGCGGCTGAGGAAGCGGGTCGTCAGTCAGGAAATGACCGATAGCATTGACAATGCACCAAACCCTCCTCGCCTTTGGTCCGTTGGACCGATGACGCTGCCGAGATTTCCCCATTTCTCGTCTGCGTTGTCGGTCTCTTTTTTGGCCGGGCGGGCGGCAACTCGTTCGGATTGCCCTTTAGTGGGGGAGCGTCACCTGCACCGATTAAGCGGTTCGGTGCCCTGCGTTCTGGCCCTTAGGAATGTGTCTCGTGCCGAATGCCGTTGTTGAACGGTAAAAAGGGGGCTGTTTGTGGAGGCGTTCAGTATTAGGCGCTGGGGCCATCTGGTCCCGTCATTGCGTGCCATTGCTCGATGTGCGGGCCCGTTTGAGCGCCAAGCGACACACACACCATGGCCAGCAACGGTAAGACTGTGATACCATTGCACAAGCTGCGTCGCCGCCGGCAGACTGCCGTTTCCGCGAAGCCGGACAAGCGCAGTGCTTAGTATCGTAAGTCTCAACCCGATGAACAAGTAGCCGCGGATTATGGAACTTGTCGTCGCCCTTGGCCTGATCGCCTTCAAGGTCGCGTTGCTGATTGCGATCCTGCTGCTGCTGCCTTTGCCGCTGACCTGGGTGGAACGCAAGATCGCCGGGCACATCCAGCAGCGGATGGGGCCGATGCGCGTGGGGTGGCACGGGCTGCTGCAGCCGGTGGCGGACGGCATCAAGCTCTTGACCAAAGAGGACCACATCCCGGCCGAAGCCGACCGCTTCCTGTTCAAACTGGCGCCAATCCTGGCGCTCGCCCCGCCCTTTGTGGTGTTCGTCGCGATCCCCTTCGGCGAAAGCATCTCGGTCCTCGGTCACGAGATCACACTCTACGTCTCCAACATGAATGTGGCCCTCCTTTTCGTCTTCGCGGTGATCGGGATCGAGGTCTATGGCGTCATCTTCGGCGGCTGGGCCGCGAACAGCAAATACGCGGTCCTAGGCAGCCTCAGAACCTGCGCGCAGATGATCAGCTACGAGATCCCGATGGGGTTCGCGGTCATCGGCGTGGTCATGCTGGCGCAATCCATGAGCCTGCTCGATATCGTGCGGGCACAGGCCGATGTCTGGAACATCGTCTACCAACCGGTCGGGTTTTTCGTATTCTTCGTCGCCGGGCTGGCCGAAGCGCAGCGCATTCCATTCGACCTGGCGGAGGCGGAAGGCGATCTGGGGGCCGGGTTCCATACCGAATACAGCGGCATCCGCTTTGCGTTCTTCATGGTCAGCGAATACGCCGTCATGCTGCTGGTGTCGGTCCTGTCGGTCATCCTGTTCTTCGGCGGCTGGAACGGCGTGCTGATCCCGTTGCCGCCGCTCCTCTGGTTCGTACTCAAGGTCGCGTTCTTCGTCTATCTGTTTATGTGGTTCCGCTTCACTTTCCCGCGCTATCGCTACGACCAACTGATGGCGATCGGTTGGAAAGTCTTGCTTCCACTGTCATTGGCGAACATAATCATAACTGGTGTTGCTTTTCTTTAGGGGCCGCAGCGGCTCCGCAGCGAGGCGGCGATGTCGCACGCACCGGACAGAAGTGGAACATGGATCGGCTGGGCGTTCTTCGCCGATCTGGCGGACGGCCTTGCGCTGACCTTCGGCTACATGTTCTCCAGATCCGTGACCATGCAGTATCCGGACAAGGAAAAATGGTTGCCCTATTCGCGTTACCGCGGGCATCACTTCCTGAAGCGCGACGAAGAGGGCGAGATCAAGTGCGTGGCCTGCGAACTCTGCGCGCGGATTTGTCCCTGCTACTGCATCGAAGTCATCCCCTACGAGGACGAGAAGGGCAACCGGCGCCCGGCAAAATTCGAGATCGACATGGCCCGGTGCCTGTTCTGCGGGCTGTGCGAGGACGCCTGCCCGGCGGACGCGATCGCGCTCGGCCAACAGTACGAATTCTCGAGTTTTTCCTCGCGTGACCTGGTGGTCGGGCGCGACGATCTGCTCGACAAACCGGGCAAGGCGACGACCGGCGGCGGCGTGGTCGCCGCGCGCCTGAACACCGAACAGGACGTGCTGGTCGAGACGAGCGAGCCGCAGGGATACGACTGGTGGCGGAATATCCGCCGAACGTGAACGCGCGGCAGCCGTCAAGCCGGAGCACAGGAGGCTCAGATGCTTGTCCGCCAAATCTTGAAGACCAAATCTCCCGAGCTCATCTCGGTCACACCAGATCAGACGGTCGTAGAAGTCCTGCGGCTGTTTCGGGACAACAACATCGGATTCGTGGTCGTCAGCCGTTCGCCCGGGGAATGCCTGGGCACGCTGTCGGAGCGGGACTGCTGCTATGCGGTGGCTGAATACGGAATCGAGGCGCCCACAATGCGGGTCGCCGACATCATGAACCGCAGTGTGGTGACCTGTTCGACACAGGATTTGCTGCCCTTTGTGATGTCGCTCATGACCGACCGACGCACGCGCCATGTGTTGGTCATGGATGGCGACGCTTCTGTCGGCGTGGTGAGCATCGGCAACGTGGTCAAGCACCGGCTCGACGAATTGCTCCGTACCGAGCAAGCGTTGAGCGATTACATTGCCGGGACCCCTTATCACTGAGGATGCAAACCCGGGGGAGCCGATTAGGGTGAACTGCCCGGAAGCTCGGCAATGCCTTGGCCGCGACTTTCAGGGCGCGCCCCGACTCCGGTGGCGAAGGCAGCGTGCGCCTTTTGAACCTCCACCGGACAAGGGTATTCGCCCCGCCGCATAAGGCTGTTGAGACGCAGGTCTCTATAGTTTTCAGGCACGAACACGAGGCCCGGGGGAAAATGCCTGTTGACCTTGAGCTGCGCCCTCAGTTCGCCCTGGGCGGATCGCACGACCACCTGATCGCGATCCGAAAGGCAAAGCTGCGCGGCGTCCCACGCGCTCATCTCAACATATGGGTCATCCGCCACCGTATTCAGGATCTCCGAGCGTTCGGAAAGATATCCATTGTGGAACAGGCAGTTGCCGGTGACCAACATGAGCCGGTCTGCTGCATTCGGGGCAGGTGGAGAGGCGAAGAACGCGCCGGCCGGTGGGCCGGGAGCCGCCTTGGTGAATGCTCCGTCGGCCCCAAGCCCGTCCTGCGTCAGCCCTTGGTAGGCCGGAACCAGCCGGGCAATCTCGCGGAAGATTTCGCCTTGCATCGACGGTTGCATTGCCTGGTTGCGGAGCGCTGCGACGAAGTCCAAGATCGCCAGATTGCCCCGCGCCTCGAAGGCGGGTTCGCGGAACTTGCGGACCGCCTGGATCCGGCCCTCGTTGTTGGTGAAGGTGCCGGATTCCTCTCCATAACCCGCCGCAGGCAGGACGACATCGGCCAGACCCACGGTATCGGTGAGGAAGGTGTCCTGCACGATCAGGAGATCGGTGGCATCAAGCGCCCGCTTGACGAATCCCCGGTCGGGATAGGTCATCAGGGGGTCGCTTCCGACGATATAAAGCGCGCCTACCCGCCCCTTGTCACAAAGCGCCAGCATTGCGTCGAGATCCGCGCCCGGCTCGGGCGGAATTTCGGCGCCCCAGGCCCGTATGAGAGCTGTGCGCGCCGCGTGATCACCGACCGGGCGCAGCCCCGGCAGGACCGCCGGCAGAACCCCCATGTCCCAAGCGCCTAGCTGGTTGGCTCGGTCGAAGAGGAACTGCATCGCTGGGCCCTTGCCGAGCACGCGGAGAACCCGCAACAGGTTGGTGAGCTGCTGCAGCGTTGCGCGCGCTTCGGAAAGCCTCAAGAGGTCGGCGCTGACAAGCACGGTGACGCTTCGACCTTTCAGCAGTAGGGCGGCCAGACGGTCCGGCCCGTCGCTGCCGGTGGTCGCTGCTGGCCCTCCGGTTGTCGCATCGATGTCCGCAATAACTTCGCCCACCGAGTTCTGACCGGCTCCCGCGACCAGCGCCGCTGCCACCGCGGCGAGGCTCGCGGCCTCAGCGCCCGGCGCAACGCGAACGACCGCTCGGGCATCGGCATCAAGCCGGGATGGCCGCGCCGAGAGCATGATCAACGTTGTCTGCCGCCGCCGCGCCGCGTCTCGCAGCAGGTATTCGGTGACCGGGTTTTCGTCGGTCACGTTGCCCCCGACGACAAGCACGCAGTCGTTGCCGATCACCTCCTCCAGCGGCGCGCGGGTGTAGAAGCCCGCCACCAACGGGCCGAGCGTCTCGAAGGGCGTGGACCAGCGCGACGAGCAGTCGATGTTGTTGGTCCGGAATACCGTCCGCATCAGCTTCTGGAACTGATAAAGCACCTCGTTGGGCAGGCGCGGCGAGGCCAGCCCGCCCGCAGCCTTGCTCTCGACGGCCGACAGGCGCCGGCGCAGGTAGTCCCCGGCTACGTCCCAGGAAACCGGAACCAGTGCGCCGTCACGACGGATCATCGGCCGCTTGATCCGGTCCCGGCTCCCGACGAAGTCGAGGCCGAAGCGCCCCCGAACGCAGAGCGTTTCGCGATTGACGCCATGCTCCCACTTCGAGCGGACCCGCATGAACTCGCCCTTGCGCGCGCCGACGGTGAGCTGGCAGCCGGTGCCGCAATGCGGGCAGACCGTGTCGGTCTCGACCAGATCCCAGGGCCGTGCCTTGTAGCGATAGGGGAAGCTCATCAGCGCGCCGACCGGGCACACCTCGACGCAATTGCCGCACTGGTCGCAACTCGCGAGACTGCCCTCGAAGCCGGTGACGGCGGTATCCATGCCTTTTTCGATGGTGCCCAAGGCGACTGCGCCGACCACGTCCTCGCACATCCGGACGCAGCGCTGGCACTGGATGCAGCGGTTGACGTTCATGATGATCACGGGGCTGAGACGGATGTCCGCGGAGTGGAACACACGTTTGGCATCGCGGAATCGGCTTTCGCGGGGCCCGTACGCCATCACCTGGTCCTGAAGCTCACATTCGCCGCCCTTGTCACAGATCGGGCAGTCGAGGGGGTGGTTGGCGAGCAGCATGTCGAGCATGGAAGAGCGCGTTTCGTCGATCAGCGGCGTGTTAGTCCGCACCACCATGCCGTCGGTGACCGCGGTGGCGCAGGAAGGCTGCAGCCGCCGTTGCCCCTCGATCTCCACCAGGCACATGCGGCAGGAGGCCAGCGCCGGCAGCCGCTTCAGATAGCAGAAGGTCGGGATTTCGATGCCCAAACGCTCGGCGGCCTGCAGCACCGTAGAGCCTGCCTCCACTTCCAGCGTTTGTTCATCGATCGTGACGCTAACCATGACTTCTTGCGGCCTTCTCCCTGCGCGCTCCTCAGTGAAACGGGCACCTCTGCTCCTCGATATGGGCGACGAATTCATGTTCGAAATGCGCCAATGCCGCCTTGAGCCCCATAGCCGCGCCGTCGCCCAGTGCGCAGAACGAGTTGCCGAAAATGCCCTTGCAGAGCGCCTCCAGCTGTTCCAGATCGCCCGGCGCGCCCTGCCCCGCCTCGACCCGGCGCAGCACTTTCACGACCCAATTCAGCCCTTCGCGGCACGGCGTGCACTTGCCGCAGGACTCGTGATGGAAGAACTCGATGATCCGGGTGGCGACCTTGACCATGCAGGTCGAGTCGTCGATCACGATCACCCCGGCCGAGCCGAGCATCGAGCCGGCGGCGGCCAGCGAGTCGAAGTCCATCCCAACGTCCAGCCCGCACTCCGGGATCAGGGGCGCCGAGACCCCGCCGGGAATCACCGCCTTGATCTTGCGCCCCGGTGGCGGCCCGCCGGCGTGGTCCTCGACCAGTTCGCGCAGCGGTATGCCCATTGGCAGCTCGTAAAGGCCCGGTTTCCGCACCTGCCCGCTGAGGCAATAGAGCTTCGGGCCGGGGCTCTTGTCCGGGCCGATGCCGCGGAACCAGTCCGGCCCGCGCGCCAGAATATGCGGCACGCAGGCCAGCGTCTCGACGTTGTTGATCGCGGTCGGGCTGGCGTAGAGCCCTTCGACCGCCGGAAACGGCGGTTTCAGACGCGGCTGCGCCCGCTTGCCTTCGAGCGAGTCGAGCATCGCGGTCTCCTCGCCGCAGATATAGGCGCCGGCGCCGCAATGGATATGCACGACGAAACTGAAATCCGAGCCCAGAATCCGCGTTCCCAGATAACCCTTCTCATGGGCCTCGGCGATCGCCTGCTCCAGCCGCCGTATCGCCAGCACGTATTCTCCGCGGATATAGACATAGGCGGTTTCGGCCCCGATCGCGTAGGCGCTGATCGCCATGCCCTCGATCAGCTGGTGCGGGTCACGCTCCATGATGATCCGGTCCTTGAAGGTGCCGGGCTCGCCCTCATCGGCGTTGCAGCACAGGTATTTCGGCTTACCGGCCCGCTTCGGCACGAAGCTCCATTTCATCCCGGTCGGGAAGCCGGCCCCGCCGCGACCGCGCAGGTTCGATTGCTTGACGAGGTCGACGATCTCGTCGGGCGTGTGCTCGCGCAGCGCCTTCGCCAGTGCCTGGTAGCCGCCGCCGGCCTCGTAGGTCGCGAGCAGATGACCATCCGGCACGTCCATGTTCCTGAGAAGGACCGGTTCGAACATGGCGCTATTCACCCGGCGGTGCTGCGGCGGCGAGATCGGCGGCGCCCGTAGCTTGCCCCGCCGTCGCGCGCAGCCTGTCCAAGAGCGCATCGATCCGCGCAATGTCGAGGTCGCCGTGATAGTCGTCGCCGACCTGCATCACCGGGGCCATCTCGCAAGCGCCGAGGCATTCGACGGTCGAAAGCGTGAACAGCCCGTCCGGGGTCGTGCCGCCCTTTTCGATCCCCAGCACAGTCTCCAGATGCCTCAGCAGGTCCTCGGATCGGCGCAGCATACAGGATAGGTTGTCGCAGAGTTGCAAGTGGAACAGACCCACCGGCTCGGTATGGAAGAGGGTGTAGAAGGTCGCCAATTCGTAGACCCAGATCCGCTCGACACCGAGGATATCGGCGACCTCTTCCAACACCGGGCCGGGCAGATGGCCATGGTCCTTTTGCGCGATCAGAAGCGCGGGCATGATCGCTGAGCGCTGGTCAGGATACCGCGCCGCAGCCGCCTCGATCTTTTCGCGCATGTTCATCGCGTCCAAATCCCCTGCTACTTGTCCACCTCCGCCATCACCGGGTCGAGGCTGCCCAGCACGGCGATCATGTCCGCCAGGTAGCGTGCATTGCTGACCCCGAACAGTGCCTGCAGATTGACGAACGACGGTGCCCGCACTTTCATCCGGAACGGTTTTTGCGACCCGTCGCTGATGATGTAGAACCCGAGCTCGCCCTTTGGCGCCTCGATCGCCGAATAGACCTCGCCCTTCGGCACCTTGAAGCCATAGGCCGAGAGGTCGAAATGCTGGATCAGCGCCTCCATCGAGCAGTGCACCCTGTCCTTGTCCACCGGGAAAGCGATGGTCGGCATATCGACCTGGAACGGCCCCTCGGGCATCTGGTCAAGGCATTGCTCGATGATCCGGACGCTCTCGCGCATCTCCTCGACGCGGCATCGCCAGCGCGCGTAGCAATCACCCTCATCGCGGGTAATGACGTTGAAAGCGAGCCGGTCGTAGATCTCGTAAGGCTCGTCGCGGCGGATGTCCCAGTCGACGCCCGAGGCCCGCAGGTTCGGGCCGCTCAGGCCAAGATCGATGCCGTCCTCGGCGGAGATCACGCCGATCCCATGCGTGCGTTTCAGGAACACCCGGTTGTTCTCGACCAGCCGTTCATAGTCGCGAATCCGATTCGGGAAGATTTCGCAGAACTCCCTGATCTTGGGGAAGAACCCGTCGGGCAGATCCTCGCGCACACCGCCGACCCGGCAAAACGAGGTGTGCATCCGCGCCCCGCTGATCATCTCCATCAGGTCCATGATCATTTCGCGTTCGCGCATGGCGTAAAGCAACGCGGTCATGGCGCCCAGGTCCATCGGCAGCGCGCCGGTGATCATGAGATGACCGGAGATCCGCGCCAGTTCGGCCATCAGCACGCGGATATATTGCGCGCGGATCGGCGCTTGGATGCCCAGGAGCTTCTCCACCGCCAGCGCGAAGGCCAGATTGTTCGACGGCGGGCAGAGGTAGTCGAGCCGGTCGGTCAGCGGAAAAATCTGGGTGTAGGTGAAGCTCTCGGCCAGTTTTTCGGTGCCGCGGTGGAGGTAGCCGATATGCGGGTCCACGCGCGCGACATACTCGCCGTCCAGCTCAAGGACGAGCCGCAGCACCCCATGCGTGCTGGGATGCTGCGGGCCGAGATTGAGAAGCACCTCCCTGGTGTCGGGCACGTCGCCTTCGGGCCTGCTCAGTTCCGTGACTTCGGTCATCTCAGCTTCCTGTCGTGGAATGATCTCCCTTACGGTATGTTCCTGGTGGCGAGGTCAGGCTGCGTCGGCGGGGGCCCTTCGGCGCCAAACGGGTTCAGCTTGTCCCTGTAGCCCCGGAGCGGAAAGTCCTTGCGCTGCGGGAAACCCTCGAACCCCTCCCACATGTAGATCCGGCGCAGATCGGGATGGCCCTCGAACCTGATCCCGTACATGTCCCAGGCCTCGCGCTCATGCCAGTTGGCGGTACGCCAGACCCCCGTCACCGACGGGACCCGCGGCGGATCGCCGAGCCGGCACTTGATGCGAACGCGCCATTTGTTCGGCAGCGAATAGAGGTGGTACACCGCCTCGTAGCGCGGTGCCTCGGGGTGATGATCGACCCCGCAGATGTCGGACAGGAAATCGAACCTGAGCGCCGGGTGCTCCTTCAGAAACCGGCAAAGCTCGACGATCGTTTCAGGCGGAGCGGCAAAGGCATGAACGCCATGCGCGAAGCCAAGATCCTCGATTGCCCCCCCGAAACGCTCCGCAATGGGGGCGCGGTTGAGGGGCGTCTTCGCGCTCATGGCGCCGCGACCCGATCCAGAGGCGTCCCGGCCAGCGCGCGGGACCTCTTGATCTTCTCTTGGAGCAGAAGGATGCCATGCATCAGCGCCTCGGGCCGCGGCGGGCAGCCGGGCACATGCACGTCCACCGGCACGAAAGTCTCCGCCCCCTGTACCACGGCGTAGGTGTTGTAGACCCCGCCCGAGATCGCGCAGGTGCCCATCGCGATGACCCAGCGCGGCTCCGGCATCTGGTCATAGAGCCGGCGCACGACGGGCGCGAACTTCCGCGTCACGGTGCCGGCGATGATCATCACGTCGGACTGGCGCGGCGAAGGCCGGAATACCACACCGAACCGGTCGAGATCGTAGCGCGCACAACCCGCCGAGATCATCTCGATGGCGCAGCAGGCAATGCCGAAGGTCTCGGGCCACAGCGCCGACCTTCGGCTCCAGTTGATCACGCTGTCGGCCGTGGTGAACAGCACGCTGTCGCGGATCGTTTCGCCTACTCCTCCCATTCCAGCGCTCCTTTCAGCCAGGCGTAGGCGAAGCCCACGATAAGCAGCAGCATGAAGACAAACATCTCGACATAGCCGACGAGCCCGATCTCCTTCAGCACGACCGCCCAGGGAAACAGGAACATCGCCTCGACGTCGAACACCACCAGCAAGATTGCGAGGATGAAGAACTGCACCCTGAAGCGGCCCCCCGCGGCCTCGCCGGCCGGGTCCATGCCGCACTCATAGGGCATGTTCTTCGCGGGATAGGGGTTGGACGGGCGCAGGAGCGAGGAGACGAACAGCGTCGCCACGGCCACCAGGACAATTCCGGCGACCATGAAGAGAACCGGCAGGAATTCCATTCCAGTCATGTCGCGCTGCCCCGGTCACCCACCGAGGGCTTGCTCAAGCTGCGACCGACCAATCCTCTGGCCGGCGGTGCGGCCCTCGTGCAGCGACTAGGGCATCCTTTCGTAGCGCCAAGAGTATTCGGTTGGCCGGTTCATTGCAAATCCAATCGTAGTCAACCGCCGAACACGGAACTCTGGGCAAGCCTCAGAAACCACGCCGGAAACAGTCCGATGCCGATGGTGCCGGCGGCGGTCAAGGCGAGCGTGGCGCGGACGGACGGCGTCAGGGCAGGCTCGAACGCGCGCTCCGGCTCGCGCATGTAGATCACCATGACGATGCGGATGTAGAAGTAGGCGGCGACGGCGCTCAGCAGCACCGCGATCACTGCCAGCATGACGAAACCTCGCTCGACCAGCGCGACCAGCACGTAGAACTTGGCGAAGAACCCGGCTGTCGGCGGAATGCCGGCGAGCGAGAACAGGTAGAGCAGCATCAGAAGCGCCAGCCCGCGATGCGACTTGGCGAAGCCGGCGTAGTCCTCGATGACCTCGCCGGAGAAATCGCCATTCCGCATCATGATGACGATGCCGAAGATACCGAGATTCATGAAGGCGTAGATCAGCAGGTAGAGCATCACGCCGGCAATCCCGTCGGCGCCACCCGCCACCACGCCGAAGAGCGCGAAGCCCGCATGGGCGATGCTGGAATAGGCGAGCAGGCGCTTGAAATTGTCCTGCACCAGCGCCACGAAGCTGCCGAGCGCCATCGTCACCACCGCGATCACCGCGACGATGATCCAGGCGTCGGAAGCGGCGACCAGTGGGTTGAGGAACACGCGCAGGATCACCGCGAACCCCGCCGCCTTGGGGCCCACTGACATGAAGGCGGTGATCGTCGTCGGCGCGCCTTCATAGACGTCCGGCACCCACATGTGGAACGGCACCGCGCCGACCTTGAAGACCAGCCCCGCGACGATGAAGACCACCGCCAGGAGCAATCCGGGATCGAGCGGGTCGCCGGTCACCGCCGCAGCCATCGCATCGAGCTGCGTCGTGCCGGTGATCCCGTAGATCAGCGAGACGCCGTAGAGGAAGATTCCCGTCGAGACCCCGCCGAGAACCACGTATTTCAGCGCCGCCTCGTTCGACCGCCGCTCCTTCCTGAGGAAGCCGGTGAGCACATAGGTCGAGAGCGCCATCAGCTCGAGGCCGACATAGATCGACAGAAGATCGGTTGCCGAGGCCACGATCATCATGCCGGAAAGCGCAAAGAGCAACAGGACATAGTATTCGCTCAACGCGATCCCCTCGATCTCGGCATATTTTCGCGACAGGAGGAACGTCAGGATGGTCGAAAGGTAGAACACCATCTTGAAGAAAACCGCGAAGCGGTCGGCGATAAACATGCCCGAATAGGCCGGCCGCACCTCGCCCGCCAGTAACAGTGTCGCCAGGGCCGCAACCAGCACGGTTGCAGCGGAAGCCCAGACGAGGAAATACCCCTGTCCCTTTGGCACAAGCTGTCCCAGAATCAGCAAGATGCAGGCCCCAGTGACCACCACGATCTCGGGCAGGCTCGCTAGGATCGACTGAAAAAGCGTGGCAGCGGTCATTGGCCGCCCCCGTTAGAATGCACCTGCGTGAGCAGATGCCTCACCGAAGGCCCGATGATGTTGAGAAAAGGTTTCGGATAGAGCCCGACCCAGAGCACGAAGACCGCCAGCGGCAGGATCGCCACCAGTTCGCGGGCGTTTACGTCGCGAATCTTGAACCGCACGCCGATGCTGGCTGGACCAAGCGCGACTTTCCTGTACATGCCAAGCAGATAGGCCGCGCCCAGCAGTGCCCCCAAAACGGCGGCCGCGCCGACGGCCAGATTGGCCGCAAACGCGCCCGACAGCACCAGCAACTCGCCCACGAACGAATTCGTTCCCGGCAGCGCCATCGACGACAGGGTGAACAGCGCAAGAAACGCGGTATAGACCGGCGCCGCCTTCATCAGCCCGCCATAATCCGCGATGCTGCGGGTATGGGTCCGCTCGTAGATCAGGCCGACGAACAGGAACAACGCGCCCGTCGTTACGCCATGATTGAACATTTGCAGGATGCCGCCCTCGAGCCCGCGGAGGTTCAACGTGAAAATACCCAGCGTCACGAAACCCATGTGGCTGATGCTGGAATAGGCCACCAGCTTCTTGAGGTCGTCCTGCGCCAGCGCGAGTAACCCGCCATAGACGATTGCGAGCGCCGAAAGCGAAAGCATTAGCGTCGAATAATACAGCGACGCCTCCGGCAGCATCGGCAGCGAGAACCGCAGGAAGCCGTAGGCGCCCATCTTCAGGAGAACGCCGGCGAGGATGATGCTACCCGCCGTCGGCGCCTGCACATGGGCGTCCGGCAGCCAGGTATGGACCGGGACCATCGGCACCTTGACCGCAAACGCGATCAGGAAGGCGAAGAACAGCCAGGACTGGACCCGGAACGGCAAATCCTGCGCCGTCAGGGCGCGGATGTCGAAGGTTTCGCCGCCGTGGAAATAGAGCACGATGACACCGATCAGGAACAGAAGGCTGCCCGCCAGCGTGTAGAGGAAGAATTTGAACGCCGCATAGACCCGGCCGTCGCCGCCCCAGACGCCGATGATCACGTACATCGGGATCAGCATCGCCTCCCAGAAGACGTAGAACAGGAACAGGTCGAGCGCGCAGAACACCCCCAGCATCAGCGCCTGCATGGCCAGCAGGCTGACCATGAACTCCTTCACCTTGCGGTCGATCGCCACCCACGAGGCGAGCACGCAGATCCAGCCCAATAACGCAGTCAGGAATACAAAGAGCGCGCTGATTCCGTCGATGCCCAGCGCGTAAGTGATTCCGAGCGCGGGCACCCACGGGCGCGTCTCGGTGAACTGCATCTCGTGGGTAGTGGTGTCAAAGCCGGCCAGCATAGCGATGCAGAGAGCGAGGTCGAGGACGGTGACACCTAGCGCCGTCCACCGCACCGCATCGTCGCTGCGGAGAAACATCAGAACCGCTGCCCCGGCGGCGGGCATGAACACGATGAGGCTAAGCAGCGGGAACGCCATCGCACCCCTACCGCCACACCACAGCGAAGACGGCGATGGCTGCGATCACACCGACGATCATCGCCAGCGCGTAATGGGTCACGACGCCGGTCTGCAGCTTGCGCAGCGCACCGCCACCGCGCAGGATTGAGCGGGCGACGCCGTTCACGACGGCGTCCACACCGTTGAGATCGATCCGCAGTCCGGCCCGTGCGGTTCCGTGCAGGAAGGGCAGCACCGCGGTCTCGGACACGTCGCTCACCGCCTTCTCGTAGCGCGCCAGCGGTTTTTCGGCGAGCCACATGAAATGCCGCGCGCCTTTGCGGTAGAACCAGTCGGTGTCGATGCTGATCGTGTTCTCGGGGTCGAGCGCCCTGAGGAACAGCACGAAGCCCAATGCGGTGAACATCAGTATGCCGAGGCTCTCGGTGATATGGACGCCGGTGTAGGGTTCGAAGTCGACTGGATGGGGCAGCAGCGCGTAAAGTGGTTGGGGGAACACCCCGATCGCGATGCACAGCACCGCCGCCATTCCCATCGCAACAAGCATATTGCGGGGCGGCTCCCGCGCCTCCAGCTTCCGGTCCATGCCGAAGAACATGTAGTACGGGAGCTTGAGCCCAGTGTGCAGGAAGGTCCCAGATGATGCCATCGTCAGCGCCAGCACCACCAGCGCGCGGTGATCCTGTCCGGCGGCGGCCACCACCATCGATTTGGTCACGAAGCCCGAGAAGAACGGAAATGCCGAGATCGCGAAGGCGCCGACCATGTAGAGCGCCACGGTCAGCGGCATGGTCCTGTAGAGCCCACCGAGCTCGGTGAGCTTGCGCCGCCCGGTGACGTGGATCACCGCCCCCGCACCCATGAACAGGAGCGCCTTGTAGAGGATATGCGCGAAGGCATGGCTGGAGGCCCCGTTCACCGCCATCTCGGTACCGATGCCGACGCCCGCCACCATGTAGCCCACCTGGCTGACGATGTGATAGGCTAGGAGCCGACGGCAGTCGTTCTCCAGCACCGCGTAGATGACGCCGTAAAGCGCCATTGCCGTGCCGAGCCAAACGAGAAGCTCGGTGCCCGGAAACGCCCGGGCCAGCACATAGACGGCGGTCTTGGTGGTGAAGGCGCTCATGAACACCGCTCCGGTGACGGTCGCCTCCGGGTAGGCGTCTGTCAGCCAGGCGTTGAGGGGCGGCACCGCGGCGTTGAGCATGAACCCGGCAAGGATCAGGTAGGCGGCGACGCCCATCCCCCCCTCGATCGGGCCGAAGAGCAGCGAACCTGTGGCAAGCCCGTGGAGAATGACGCCACCCAGCAGGGCGACGCCGCCGGTGATATGGACCATGAGATACCGGAACCCCGCACGGATCGCCTGCTTGCCGCGCTGGGCAAAGACCAGATAGGCAGAGGCAAACGCCATACCTTCCCAGAACAGGAACAGGGTCAGGTAGTCGCCTGCAAACACCACGCCGAGCGCGCTGCCAACATAGACGAACGCCGCCACATGCTCTCCGGCGCCCGTCAGGTGCAGCGCATAGACCATGCCGATCAGCGCCATGATGGTGAAAACGGTGGCGAAGACGATGCTCAGCCTGTCGACCTTCGCAATCAGGATTTCCTGCCCGATGAACTCCGCCGCGCCGTAGCTGCCCGGCTGCACGGTGAGCACGGCGAGGATCGCCAGCGCGGGAATCAACATCAGATAGGCCTTGCGGATTGATCCTTTCAGGAAAGGGATCGGCAGGGCGCCAAGAATGAACAGCAGGGCGGGATGGACGAAGTCAATCATAATAGTCCTCGCGCCGCATCAACCCGCCCTGATGGCCGAGGAACTTGGAGACGAAGATCAGCAGGACGCAGGACAAGAAGCCATAGACGGCCGACCAGCCCGGCAAGCGGTCCCACAGGTATTCAGCGTGTTCGCGGGGGACCAGAAAATCGGCGATGACGATCAGAACGAGCGCCAGATAAAACAGCCGGCGGCGTTGCTCCGCGTGTCTCGCCTCACCAAAGAAATCGACGACACGCCTGATCATCTGACCACTCCTTCCGCCAGGGTGAGAAAATAGCCGGGGAAAATACCCATCGACACCGACAGGATCGCGGTCGCGACCAGCGGGATCGTCACCATCGGAATTTCACGGACCGTCGCCGGACTTTCCTGTGTCTCCGTCCCGAAAAAAGCGACATAGCTGACCGGCAGGAAGTAGGCGGCGTTCAGGACCGAGCTCACCAAGAGCACGACCAGGAACGCAATCTCCCCCGCCTCCACCGAGCCCAGCGCCAGATACCACTTGCTGACGAAGCCCGCGGTCGGCGGCACCCCGATCATGCTGAGCGAGGCCACGAAGAACGCGCCCATCGTCCAGGGCAGCCTGCGGCCGATGCCGGCCATGTCGCTGATGTTCCGCTTGCCGGACGCGCAATAGATCGACCCGGCGCAGAAAAAGAGCGTGATCTTGGAGAACGCATGCGCCGCAATGTGGATGATCCCGCCGACCATCGCGACCGGCGACAGCAGGACCGCGCCCAGCACGATGTAGGAGAGTTGGCTGACCGTCGAATAGGCGAGCCGCGCCTTCAGGTCGTCCCGCGTCAGGGCGTAGATGGACGCCATCAGGATGGTGAACGAGACCAGATAGGCCGTTGCGATGCCGAGCCCCAGCCCGTCCACCAGCCCCGTGCCGAAGACATGGAACACCACCCGCAGCACGCAGAACACGCCCATCTTGACCACGGCCACCGCATGCAAGAGTGCGCTGACCGGTGTCGGCGCGACCATCGCGGCAGGCAGCCAGGCGTGCATCGGCATCACCGCGGCCTTGGCGAAGCCGAACAGATAGCAGAAGTAGACCACGGTCAGCAGCGCCGGCGAGGCATCGACCCCGGCCAGCAGCCCGCCTGGCACGAAGTCAAGCGACCCCGCCAGATGGTAGGTCAGCGCCAGCGCGGCGAGAAGCACGCTTTTCGACGCCCCCATCAAATAGACGAGGTACTTGCGGCTACCCGTCCATCCCTCTTCGTCCTCGTGGTGATAGACGAGCGGGTAGGTAACGAGGCTGAGCACCTCGTAGAAGATCACCAGCGTGAACAGATTGGCGGCGAAGGCGCCCCCGACGGCCGCCGCGAGACTGGCGGCGAAGCAGGCGAAGAACCGGGTCTGCGCGTGCTCGTTCAAGTGGCGCATGTAGCCGATGGAATAGATCGCCGCCAAGATCCACAAGAGCGACGAGACGGTGGCAAACACCATGCCGAGCGCATCGACCCGGAAAGCGAAGTCGATCCCCGGCAGAATCTCGAACAGGCGCAAATCGACCGTCCCGCCGGCCAACACCGTGGGTGCCATCGAGGCGACAATTGCGAACATAGCGATCGCGGCCAAGGGCGAGACGACATCGCGGAGTTTCTCGCGGTTGTTCAGAACGAGAACTGCAAGGGCCGCCAGGCCTGCGACGGCGACGGCAAGCAGCGGCCGGATCGATATCACCGGGTCCAAGCCGCTATCCTTTCATCATGGTCACGTCGTCGACCTTGAGGGTGGACTTGTTCCTCACGAGGGCGACCAGAATCCCGAGGGCGACCGCAACCTCCGCCGCGGTGATTGCGATGACGAAGATCGCGAAGATCTGCCCGCGGAAATCGTCGTAGTAACGCCCGAAAGCGATGAAATTGATGTTGACCGAGTTGAGCAGCAACTCCAGCGACATCAGCACGACCAGGATATTGCGCCTGAGCAGCACGCCCGCCGCTCCGATCACGAACAGGACCACTCCGAGCAAAATATACCACCAGAGCGGAACCATCACCCCTGCTCCTTCCGCGCCAGCACGATGGCGCCGACCAGGGCCGCCAGCAGGATCACGGAGGCGGCTTCAAACGGTAGGAGATAGTCGGCGAAAAGTGTCATGCTGAGCTGCCTGATCTGATCGCCGCCGCGCATCGCGACGGGCTCCGTGACCGAAAAGCGGTCGCTCCAGAGCACCAGTACAAGCATCTCGACCCCAAGCAGGACGAGCAGCACCAGAGCCGGCAGGTTGCCGCCCGGCAAGAACCGCTGCAACACCGCTTCGCGCACATCGATCATCATGATCACGAACAGGAACAGGACCATGATTGCGCCGACATAGACGAAGATCTGGATGACAGCGAGCAACGGTGCCTCGAGCAAGACGAAGATTGCCGAGATCTGCAGGAAACACGCCATCAGCGCCAATGCGCTGTGAACCGGATTCCGCGCCAGGACCACGGTCAGTGCCGTGATCACGGACGCCGCAGCGAACAGAAGAAAGAACGCCTGATCCATCGACGCCAACCCTCCGCCGCGATCTGTCACTCGGCGCAAGACGGCCGGGTTTGAGATAGCTGCGCACTTCAGATGCGTCTACAAATTGTGCCCTAGTATCGGATTTTTCTCAAGTTTACATGGTTTGTCGCTACGTTATGCCCAAGTCTCAGTATCTGATACGGTGTGCGATCCCGCAGCCTGCTTATCCGTTATTCAGGCTGCCGAAGGAGGTTCGGCACGGGATCAGAAACCCTGAAAACCTGAAAAAAGGACGTCGCGGCCAGACGGCGGGCCTTTGGCGAGCTTACCCCGCCCAGATGTAGTGAATAATCTCTTCGGCCTCGTGCTCGACCTCCTCTATGCGCTTCTTCACCACGTCGCCGATCGAGACGATGCCGTCCAGTTGGCCGTTCTTCACCACGGGCAGGTGGCGGAAGCGGCCTGTGGTCATGATCTCCATGACCTGGTTGATCGTGTGGTTCTCGGTGCAGAGCTTGACCTTGGCGGTCATTGCGTGACGGACACTCTGCTCCAGCGCCGCAGCCCCATGCTTGTCCAAGGCGCAGACGACGTCGCGCTCGGACACGATGCCGACCACCTTGCGATCGCCATTGGTAACGACCAGTGCGCCGATCCTGTGCTCGGCGAGCCTGTTGATCGCCACGGCGAGCGCTTCGTTCGGGCCGATCGTCTCGACGGCTCGACCCTTGTCCTCGAGAATCGCTTTGACGTTCATGGCTTCCTCCAAGCGTTGCTACGCTCCAGCCGTCCGCCCCGTCTCCCTCTGGGTGCATTTCTGCCCATCGTGCGCCGCGCGCCTTCATATTTCAAGTCCGACTTGCGTGCTCAGGCGCCAGTGCTTCCTGGCGGTAGGCCTTCATGATTGGCTCACACAAACCGCCGCCTGCTACAGGGGTCGCCGTGCCGTCGCCGATGCTCATCGATCAGCCGAGAGCGCCGTCACGGATTTCCAAGGGAAGCCGATTCCGTCGGGCTCATGGGCGGCATGCCTGGTTCCTCTAGATGCATGCCGCTTTCGTCCATTTTCGCAGGCGTCCCTGAACCCCAGGCGGCGTGCATGTGCCGTTCAACGTCGCGCCCGGCGATTTTGGTAAGCGGCGTGAGGATCGAACTTTCGCTCTTCTGAGCGATATCACTAAGCGAGATGAGGCCCGTCGTCCGCTTCTACCGGTTGAGCACTGAAAGGTGACGCACCCGGCGCGCCTGCGTTTGTTCAAGCGCCTGCTCCAGGGCCTGGTCCTCGAAACAGAAGAATATGCCGGGCGACATCACAGCGTCGGACGCGAATCCTTCGTGGAATCACTATGGCGGGCGTTACTGTGACAAGACGATCAGGATCGTCATTGATCATGTGCGGCAGATGAACTCCCGGACCGCCGAAGATCCTACGCTAATCTACTCAAAAACAGCCGCTTCGCCGAATTTATTAGGTCTTTCCCGTCACTCCCACTCGATTGTTTTTAACTCAGCTAGGTCATTGATCTAGCTGGGTTTTTTCTTGCTTGCGGCACTGAAAAGCCGACGCACAGTCCGTCAAAAAGTTACGCTTTTGATTTTAAAAGGAAAATTGCCACAAAAAATATTTTGAGGTTTCACCAACTATCGGGACCAATCGGACGATTTTTTTGCATCCTACGGCGTCCGACGACGCGCCCAAGCCGTCTCGAAAAGTACCGTCAGCGCTCCGACTAGGGCAATAACATCAGTCCAGCATCCGCCGAGCAGACGGTTTCCGGCTTGGGAACACGACCCAGGGATCACAGAAAAAAGGATATAAGCGCGCTTGACATTTAAGACGACCGGTCGTATTAAATAACATGCCGAGACACAACGTACGCCAGCAAATCATCGACGCCGGGCTGAAGGTCCTTATCGAGAAGGGATTCAACGGCTCCGGCGTCCAGGACATCACCGCCGCGGCCGGCGTGCCGAAGGGGTCGTTCTACAATCACTTCGAGAGCAAAGAGGCGCTCGGCGCCGAGATCGTCGATGTCTACGGTCGCGACAATCCGCGTCGCGCGCTGCTAGGCGATACATCCCTTCCGCCGCTGCAGCGACTGCAGGCCCATTTCGAGCGGTTGAACGCGAACTTCACCGCCGCGGATTTCGGCCGCGGCTGCCTTTTGGGCAATTTCAGCGCCGAGCTCTCCGGCCAGAGCGACCTGATCCGTGAGCGCCTAGCCAGCCTCTACCTCAACTGGTCAAGCGACCTTGCGGCGGTGGTCGCCGAAGCCCAGGGCGACGGCTCGATCTCCACCAAGGCGCCCGCGCTGGATCTCGCCTCGTTCCTGCTCGATGCCTATGAAGGCGCATTGCTGCGGGCGAGAGTCGAAAAGAGCGGTCGTGCTTTCGATCGTTTCATGACGGTCGCCTTCGACCAAATCCTCGTCTGAATGCGGATAAGGCCTGGAACCGGCCCTGTTAAAAATTTGCCGGAGAACAAGATGACCGACCATCTTAATATTGCGACAAGCCCTGTGGCGATAGCCTCCTCCTCGAAAGCCTCCCCTTCCCTGGCTAGGCTCTACTGGCTGGCGCTCGGCACCTTCGCCATCGGTACCGAAGGCTTCATGATCGCGCCGCTGCTGCCGGAGATGGCAAGCGACCTGTCGGTGAGCCTCGCCGGCGCCGGGCAACTGGTCACGGTGTTCGCGCTCACCTATGCGCTGAGCTCGCCGGTGCTGACGGCGCTAACCGGCAGCGTCGACCGCAGGCGTCTGCTGATCGCCTCCATGCTGGCCTTCGCGGCGGCAAACTTCGTCGCCTGGTCGGCGCATGACTATACCGGCCTGATGACCGCCCGCATCCTGCTCGCGCTCGCCGCCGGTCTCTACATGCCAAGCGCCAGCGCCCTGGCGGGCGTCGTGGTCGGACCTAAGCATCGGGGCACGGCGCTTGCCATAGTCACCGGCGGCAGCAGCCTCGCCGTCGCGCTCGGCGTGCCGGCCGGCGCGCTGGTCGGCAGTCACTTCGGCTGGCGCCTGAACTTCGCGGCCGTCGGCGTGATGGCGCTGATCGCGGCCGTCGGCCTGATAAGCGGGCTGCCCCGCGACATCACCACTCGCATGCCGGTGGCCAGCCTACGCGAGCGCCTCGACGTGGCGCGCCGGCCGGCCGTCCTCCTGGCGCTGCTCGGCACCATGCTGTGGGCGACGGGCGCGTTCGCCGTCTACACCTACCTCACCTCCTACCTGGCGGCCGCCACGGGAATGGCCGGGACCGCCGTCAGCGCCGTCCTGTTCGCCTGGGGCGTTGCGGCAGTCGTCGGCTTGCGGCTGGGCGGGCGGCTTAGCGACCACTTCGGACCCCTGCCGGTGATTGCCATCAGCCTGCTTGTCCTGACGCTCGCCTTCGCCAGCCTGTCGATAAGCCCGGTCCTGCTGCCGCCGGCGGCGGTGCTTCCTCTGATCCTGTTGGCGGTCGTGCTTTGGGGCGTGTCGGCCTGGGCGTTCTACCCGGCCCAGCAGGCACGACTCATCGGCATTGCCGGGACCAAGGTGGCGCCCGTCGCGCTCTCGCTGAATGCTTCCTTCCAATACCTCGGGTTCTCGATGGGAGCCGCGCTCGGCTCGCTCACCGTGGCGAGCATTTCGCCGCTGGCCATCGGTTGGGTCGGCGCGGGATGCGTGCTCGCCTCCCTGTCGCTCGTCCTCGCCACCCAACCGCGCGCCGGCAGCCCGGCGCTGGCCGCCCTCTGATCCCAACCACAGGAGAACTTCCATGTCCAAGACCACACCAGAGCAAAACAAGGCGCTCGTCCTCGAAGCCTTCGATGCGCTGTTCAACAAGCGCGACTACGCGGCGGCCGAGCGCTACTGGTCTGACCGCTACATCCAGCACAGCGCCCACATCGCACCTGGCCGTGACGGCCTATTCGACCTGGTCCGCACTGTGCCGGACACGCTGAGATACGAGAACCATCTCATCCTGGCCGAAGGCGACTACGTCATCGCGCATGGGCGCTTCTCCGGCAACGGCCGGCCTGCCGCCTGGGTCGCGGCGGACGTCGTGCGCATCGAGGACGGCAAACTCGCCGAGCACTGGGACGTGCTGCAGGACGAGGCGACGCAGGCGCAGTCGCTGAGCGGCCTGCCGATGTTCGGTGACCATTTCCCCGACTGATCTTTTTACACACTCGCTTCACACAAGGAGAAGAACCATGAAACTCACAGGCAATACCATTTTCATCACCGGTGGCGGGTCCGGGATCGGCCGCGGACTGGCGGAAGCGCTCCACGAGCGCGGCAACAAAGTCATCATTTCCGGCCGTCGACGCGCCAATCTCGACGAAGTGACCGCCGCCAATCCCGGCATGGAGGCAGTCGAGCTCGACATCACCGATCCGGGGAGCATCGAGACCGTCGCGGCCAAGCTGATCGCCGACCATCCCGATCTGAATGTCGTCATCAACAACGCGGGCATCATGCTGCCGGATCAGGCCGCCGGCCGGATCGACGACACGCTCGTGGTCGATACGGTGGACACGAACCTGCTCGGTCCGATCCGCATGACCGCGGCGCTGGTTGAACACCTGAAGGGCAGGAAGAACGCCGTCATCGCCTACACCAGCTCCGTCCTGGCCTTCGTGCCGATGGCGGTCACCTCGGTCTACTCGGCGACGAAGGCGGCTCTTCACTCCTATGCCCTGTCACAGCGCTTCCTGCTGAAGGATACCGGCGTGCGCGTTCTCGAGATCGCGCCGCCCTGGGTCCGCACCGATCTCATGAACAGCCGGGAGGCCGAGGAAGCCATGCCGCTCGATCAATTCATCGCGGAGACGATGAGGGTGCTGGAGACTGATGCCGACGAGGTCGTTGTCGAAGGCGCCAAGGCTTTCAGGTCCAACGTCGGCCCAACCGAACACGGACTCGTCAATAGCTTCAACGAGTTTGCGTCCGTGCGCTTCGCGGCCTAGCGCACGACAACTCAGCCGTCATCCCGGGCCCGACCCAGAATGACGGCACGGTTCACCGCAATCCCAGCTCCACAAGAGGACAATACTGCAATGACAACAACCCCAAAGCTAACTCGTCGAGGGCTCCTCGGTTTCGGAGTCGCCGTTCCCGTCCTAGCCGGCATGCCGTCGGGCCTGGTCAACCTCGCGCTTGCGGACGACAAGGCAACGTCCGGCTACAGCCCGCACGGCGCCGGATACTATCGTTTCAGCATCGGAGACCTCAAGGCGACCGTGATTTCCGACGGATACGGCAACGTGCCGTTCTGGCCGATCTTCGCGGCGAACCAGCCCGCTTCGGTGGCCGAGCCTTTCCTCAAAGAAAATCACCTCAATCCGGCGCCGCAGTTCACGAACAACCTGCTCGTGGTCGACACTCCCACCGATCGTGTGCTGGTCGACACCGGCTTCGGCGACGTCCTTGGCCCTGGTTCCGGCCGGTTTCCCTACCTGGTCCCGAACCTCGCGCGGGCCGGCATCGCGCCCGAGAGCATCACGGTGGTGATCATCAGCCATATCCATCTGGATCATGTTGCCGGTGTGGTCACCAAGTCGGGCAGCCATGTCTTCCCGAACGCGCGATATGTGTTCGTCGATGATGAACTGAGCTACTGGACCGGCAACCGGTTCGAGGCCGACATCAACGCCTCGAAGGCGCCGGACGAATTCAAGAAGGCGGCGATCTACGCTCCCAAGACCTATCTGCCGCCGCTCCGGCAGCGCATGCAGGTCGTGCGGCCGGGCGCCGAGGTCGTGCCGGGCATCACACTCATTCCCGCGCCCGGCCACTCTCCCGCCCACACAGCCATCCGCTTCAGCTCGGGGAACGCGCAGTTCATCCACATGGCCGATGTGGCTCATCGCTCGGATTCGGGGCTGCAGCATCCGGACTGGTCCGTCATCTTCGATTTCGACGGCGATCAGGCGATCGCCACACGAAAGCGGATCTTGGGCGAGGTCGCCGCCGACCGGACCCTGGTGATGGGCTACCACTTTCCGTTCCCCGGTCTCGGTTATGTCGAAGCCGCAGGCTCGGCCTACCGCTGGAACGCGATTCCATGGTCATGGTCGTGACGGGACGGCCTTGAACCCCGTGGGCCTGCGCATTGGGCAGGCCCGCTATTCCATGCAGCGCTGATGTCAAGATGGAGATAACGCCCAATGGAACCGCATATTGCAGCGCTCGTCGCCGAGGGGCCGCTATCGACGATCCGTACCCGGCACCTTTTCACCATGCTGCTCCAGGTGCGCGCCGTCACGACCGTCGGCGCGACCCCCGACGGCTTCCGACGGATCGCGCTCGTCAGCGGCGGGCAGGTCACCGGGGCGCGACTGCGCGGCAAGGTGCTCGACGGAGCCAGTGACTGGCAGGTGAGACGGCCCGACAGGCGCCTGACGCTCGATGTCCGCCTCACCATCGAGACCGACCGGGGCGCCCTTGTGACGATGATCACTCGCGGTATCCGCCATGGCCCGGCCGATGTCCTCGATCGCCTGGATCGCGGCGAGATCGTCGATCCGGCCGGCTACTATTTCCGGATCGCGCCCACCTTCGAGACGGCCGACGCGGACCTGGACTGGCTTAACGGCATCCTGGCGATCGGTATAGGCCATCGTGTCACGGAGGGGCCGGTCTTCAATGTGTTTGAGGTTCTCTGACGGATTGAGGCCGATCGCCGGCTCTCTACTCGCACCCACTCCCAGGCCACAAATAGTCAGCTCCCGGCTCGTTTGCAGACTACGCCGCCGGTATCACAAAGGATGTATAGATATGTCCAACCTGTTCAGCCCGATCCACGTCGGCGCGTTCGACCTGTCGCATCGCGTCGTGCTCGCCCCGCTCACCCGCATGCGTGCCGAGATACCGGGGAATGTCCCTGGCCAAGCCATGGCCGACTATTACGCGTCCCGCGCCACGCCCGGCGGCCTCCTGATCGCCGAGGCGACCTACATCGCCCGCCAAGGCAATGGCGGCTTCGGCTCACCCGGCATCGAGACCGACGACCAAGCGGCCGGCTGGAGGAAGGTCGTCGACGCCGTTCATGCCAGGGGTGCGACGATCGTGCTCCAGCTCTGGCATGTCGGACGCGTCTCCCATGTCAGCCTGCAGCCCGATGGCGGCGTGCCCGTCGCTCCCTCCGAGGGCGACGCCGGCCTGGGCGTTCTTCTCAAAGGCCGGCCTGGCCCGGCCACAGCGCCACGGGCGCTCGCGATGGAAGAGATCGCGGCGGTGGTCGAACAGTATCGCGCCGCCGCCGAGCGAGCGAAGCAAGCCGGATTCGATGGCATCGAAATGCATGGCGCCAACGGCTATCTGATCGACCAGTTCCTGCAGGACGGCTCGAACCGGCGCACCGACATCCATGGTGGCAGCATCGAAAGCCGGGCGCGCTTCCTCTTCGAGGTGGTGGACGCCGTGACCACCGTCTGGTCACCCGATCGCGTCGGCGTCCGAGTTGGTCCGAGCAACACCTTCAACCAGATGCACGACAGCGATCCCCAGGCCCTGTTCGCCCATGTCGCGAAAGGACTGGGGGATCGCAGCATAGCCTATCTCCATGTCATCGAGCCGCGCGTGAAGGGCAATGCGGAGGTCGGCGAAATGCCTCCGGTCGCTGCGGAGAACCTGAAGCCAATCTTCCAGGGTCCGGTCATCGCCGCCGGCGGTTTCAACGCCGCGGACGCAGCCGCAATCGTCGCCAGGGGCGGCGCCGACCTGGTCGCCTTCGGCCGCCATTTCATCGCCAATCCCGATCTCGTCCATCGCCTGAAAGAGAAACTGCCGCTCAACAAGTACGACCGCGAGACCTTCTATTACGGCGGCGCCAAAGGCTATTCGGACTATCCGCTCTATGACAAGACCATCAGGGAGGAAGTGGCCTAATCGCCGCTCTCCTGCCCGCGGTGGATCACTCCATCCTGACCAACAACTTGCCGAAGTTGCGGCCCTTCAACAGGCCCATCAAAGCTTTGGGCGCGCCTCCGCGCCGAGTACATCGCGTCAATGGTATCGCATCGACATTTCTGCTGAGCGCCCGGTAAGGGGTGCCACTGTATGGTTTGGAAGCTCGCTGGAAAGCATCGGAAGGACGAGGCCCAATGACGGCAATGGCGCCGGACGCGGCCCCGGCTTCACTCGCGGGCGTATTCGGCAATGTCGAAGTGGTCGTGATTGACGACGCTGATGAGCCAACGGCTGCTAACACTGGCGGAGACTATCGCCTTCTGCCCGTGGGGGACCAGATGTCCCGCATTCTGGTACAAAACATCCGCCTTGCCGAGACGGTGCAGGTCGCCCGCAAGGCGGGCCGTATCCCGATCGCCTCGATCGGCGCCTGTTCGGCCTCGCTCGGCATGGTGGGCGGCATCGCCGACGCCGAAGGCGACGTCGGCATGATCTGGTTCGATGCTCATGGGGATGCGAAAACGCCGGACACTTCGGAGAGTGGCTTCTTCGAGGGTATGCCGGTGACGACCATCGCTGGCAAATGCTGGCCGCGTTATCGACGCAAGATTCCTGGATTTCGGGAAATTCCGGAGGAGCGCATCATCACTGTCAGCCTAAGCGAGATGTCGCGACCGCGGCGTCGAGTTCCGCCTGACGGCGGCCGGTCACGAAGACGCGTGCGCCCTTCCGCTGCGAACCGCTTGGCCGTTGCCAGGCCGATGCCGCCCGTTACGACGGCGATTTTTCCTTCAAGTCTGCGTGCCATGATCTGTCTCCTTGCCGGCGAGACAAATCTGGGAGGGTGGATTATTTTGCGAAATAGAAAGGCTTGAAAGTCATCGTTGCAGAAATGTCGGTAATGAAGCGCAGCTGCTCCGCTGACCTATGGCCGCCTTCTCAATTGTGGCGGTGGTTTCCAGCCCATCACCACTTCCGCACTCCACCGCGCATCCGTCAGCTCGGCGATCAGGAAATCAGCCAAGGCGGAGACCTTGGCGGGACGGGCGCGAGCCGTCGGCGTCACGAAGTACAACCCGCCTTCCGGTAGCCCCCAATCTGTGAGGATCGGTTCGAGCTGCCCATCCGGAAAATACTGGGTCGCAATGAATTCGGGGAGTTCGGTGATCGCCAGCCCCTCGAGCACAGTCGGCAATAAAGCCTCGGCACTCGTTCCTCGTAGCGGTCCTGTCGGCATAATCGCAGACTCTTCACCAGTTTTCCGATGCGTGAAGCGCCAAACGTCATGCTTCGATCTTTTAGTGTAGCTCAGACATTGATGGGCGACGAGGTCGTGTGGGTGCTGCGGACGACCAAACCTTGCAATGTAGGCCGGCGACGCAACGACGAACCGCCGAACAGGTGCGATCAGCCGCGCGACGAGCGATGAGTCCTCCAGAGCGGCGATGCGCAGCGCAGCGTCGAAGCCGTCGCCGATCAGATCTGTCTGCGCATCGGTCAGCTGCAGATCGACTGCGATCTCAGGATAGCGTCGAAAAAACTCCGGCAGCAGGGGTGCGACCCAGCGCGTGCCGAAGGACAGCGGGGCCGCAAGTTTCACGAGGCCCCGCGGGCGACTCGAGGCCTCGCGCGCGAAGTCCTCGGCCTCCTCCGCATCGGCGAAGATCTTGGACGCCCGCTCGGCGAGCGTGTGACCATAGTCGGTCAACGCAAGTCGCCGGGACGTCCTGTTGAACAGGCGCCCCCCAAGGCGTTCTTCAAGACGCGTGACGGCGCGCGAGACGGTAGCCACTGATACGCCCATGGTCCGGGCTGCCGCAGCGAATGAGCGCTCCTCGGCCACTTTGGCGAACATGGCCAGTCCCTCGAAGTCGGGCAACTTTGACATCGACATTCCTGCAACGATGACTTTCAATCATTTCTATTTCGAATACGCGGTCTAAGCAACAATACTCGGCTGGTCCGCCACGAGATGCGGAGGTCCACGTCAAGGAGACTTTCAATGTTTGCGACCCGATACCTTCCCTTTGTCGGCCGGTTGATGATCGGTCTTCCCTTCGCCATGAGCGGCTTGAGCAAGCTTGGCGCCTACGGCGCCACGACCGGGATGATCGGTGCCGTCGGCTTGCCGTTCCCGCCGCTGGCCTTCGCCGTGGCCGTCGCAGTCGAACTCGGTGGCGGCCTGCTTCTCATCGCCGGCTATCGCGCTCGCTACGTGGCCGCTGCCCTTGCCCTGTTCTCGCTGGCAACCGCGATGTCGTTTCACAGCAATTTCGCCGATCAGAACCAGATGATCCACTTCCTCAAGAACGTGATGATGGCGGGTGGGCTTCTGCAGATCGCAGCATTCGGCGCCGGTGCGCTCAGCATCGACAATCGGCGCAAGGCCGGCGAGCTCGGCTCAAGCGGCGAAGTGGTTGCTTGAAAGGTCTGCCACGGCGTTCTCGTAGTCTCGACCGTGGCCTCCAGGCTCTATCCGACGAAACCACTTCCGAAAACGCCGTCGACGCTCCCCCCACTGCCTCGTGTGAGTAAAGCCATGCCCCCAGAACCAAAAGAGACGGCCATACCTCGCAGGCAAGCTCTCACTCTCGCCATAGGCGCGGCAGCCTTCTTGAGCGGAGCACGCGGCGCGGCCGAGGCAAGCGCCTCGGGGGCACTTCCCGCAGCAGAGCCATCCCTCGTCAAGACGGCGCAAGCCGAACCCGACACCAGACGGAGAGAAACCATGTCCCCCACCGTATCGACCTTGTTGCTTCGCAATCTCCACGACGTGTTCGGTGAGATCGACCCCGTGCGTCGACGCAAAGCGATCGAAGAAGTCTTCCACGAAGACGCCGTGTTCTACGAACCCAACGGCGCTTACCACGGCCGCGACGAGATCGACCGCATCGCAGGCGTGATCAAGGCGACCCATCCTGACTTCCAATATCAGCCGCTCTCTCCGCCTGAGGAGATGGGTGATGGCGGTCGGGTCCAGTGGGTGTCAGGAAGTCCTGGCAAGCCGCCAGCTTACGCCGGAACCGATTTCATAATCGTCCGGGACGACAAGATTGCCGCCGTCTATCTCTTCTTTGATAAGCTTTCTTGAGCTGGGCATTGCGGCGGCGACATCAATCGCGCCGCAGCCGCCCTGGCGCACAGTTTAGGTCTCAATAGTCGTCGACTTACGCAGCAACCCGCCTATGTGCACGCTATTCTACGCCACAGCCCTCTCGCTCTCTAAAGCCGCTTTACATTGTCCGGGGATTGGACGCAGATCGGATATGCGAATTTCGACAGGAGACCACGCAGCTCCAAAGGAAGAAGAAACTGACGGAACGGTAGCAGAACGGCAGCGAAAATCGCCGCCGATGCCCGCTCACTCCCACTC
>NZ_FTPD01000049.1 GCF_900156895.1 Mesorhizobium prunaredense | reverse complement strand
CATCCTTCTCCATGAGAAGAAGCTCTCCAACCTGCAGGCCATGCTGCCGATCCTCGAGGCTGTCGTGCAGACCTCGAAGCCGCTGGTCATCATCTCGGAAGACGTCGAAGGCGAGGCCCTGGCCACGCTGGTCGTCAACAAGCTGCGTGGCGGCCTGAAGATCGCCGCCGTCAAGGCGCCGGGCTTCGGTGATCGCCGCAAGGCCATGCTGGAAGACATCGCCATCCTCACCGGTGGCCAGGTCATTTCC
>NZ_FTPD01000001.1:411361-453608 GCF_900156895.1 Mesorhizobium prunaredense | reverse complement strand
CGACCACTTGCCGAACAGGATGCGGTCGCCGGCCTTGACGTCCAGCGGGACGAGCTTGCCGGCTTCGTCGCGGGCGCCGGAACCAACGGCGATGATCTCGCCTTCCTGCGGCTTTTCCTTTGCCGTGTCGGGGATGATGATCCCGCCGGCAGTCTTGGATTCGGATTCAACCCGGCGTACGACCACGCGGTCATGAAGCGGGCGGAACTTCGACTTTGCCATTTTTTATTCCTCGATGAGAATGGTGAGAACAGTTCCTCCGTCCGGCGGAGCCGGACAACCTATAAGCCCGGCGGCGCCGGACCTACGCTTAGCACTCACCAATGGCGAGTGCTAACGTGGCGGTGAGATAAGCCGGTGGCTGGCGAGAGTCAAGGCGAGAGAGAGGGTACCGCCGCGCGAAATTATTTCCATCCCGCAACGCGATTGTGGAAAATCTCAGTTGCTATCAGAGATCTGGTCGAAATCTTACTGACAGTTGGAACGGAATCAGTGTCCGAGGCGCAAGCCGATCTCCCGAGTTTCAAAATCAAGCAGCAGGCTGTTCTTCTCGAAATATCGGATGCCGACAATGTTGTGCTCGAGCCCAGGAACGATCTCTACCTCAGGATTGTATGTGGTCGTGAAGTTCCAATTCTCCTGGCCGTCAGTTTTTACCAAGACCTTCGTGCCGGCCTTCAATGACGTGCGAGGCTTCGAGGCGTCGGTTGCGACCATAATCGTTGAATTGGCTGTGTCGTAGAGCGTTGGCCGGCAAATCGGTTCAGATCCCCATGAGAGACAGGAGTCGAGAGTGGGAAAATTGTATCGCCAACTGGCCTGTTTCCACTTTTGCACCCTGAAGTCTTTTTTAACATCTTTCGGCACGCCGATGTGGAGCGCCTCCACCTGCGGACAGTTGCCGTCCTCGTTCGTGCAGACCTTCCACTTGGTGCCGATCGGAGAGAGATAATAGCCCCTGTGCAGGCCGGGTCCAGCGCTCACGTACGCCATCGGGGACTTGATCATCCGGTCTGGTCCGCCTCCGCCAACGGGAGAGATGCCGAAAATGCCCTTGGGCCAAAGCGGGCCACCAACGATTTCTCCGGTACTGCGCCTGACTTCTTTGTAACGGATGAGGAATGGGATTGAGGTCTCGGTGGAGACCGGAGAGTCCGGCGAACCAAAAGTCACGCGAGCGTAGGCAACGTTGCCGTACTCATCGTAGGTCCCATAGTTCATAACTGCTTTTTTGGTGGTGACCGTTATCCCGTCTATCTCCTGATCCTGCGTAATCTTTATTCCTGTGTCTGAACAGGTCTCGGCGGGCAGCACCGATTTGCAATCGATCGTCATTCCGCTCGATCCGGTATCGAGCAGCAACGGTTGGTTGACCGTCCGATTGCCCAAAGAAAGAATTTTCACATAGAGCATGCGAATGTTCTTTGGCTTTCCCGGGTACTCCAATTTGATTAAGGGCACCTTAGTTGGAAGCCCTTCGGCGCCGACTGAGGCGGGTAAAAAGCACGACTGGACTGCAAAAATTAGCAGTAATGTCACCAAAAAATTCTTCATTACCCCCGCCCGTGTTACTGGCCGGCGCAGTTCCAACAATCCAGAATGCGCGGACACGATGATCTTTGCAATAGGATCGCCTCACCCGATGAAGCTAAATTCAAGATCTTCGGGTCGTGCGAACGTGTCTATGCTCTTCTCCTCAGCGCCCCCTGCGGACCAAACACCAAAGTGAGCATCCCGCGCCAGCGGATAGGAGCCGCTCGCCCGACGCGCACTTCGTCGAAACTGATCATGCCAAGCGTCGCGAAGCAATAAGTCGAAGGCCTCATCCGCCGAATTGGACAATGCCCTGTTTCGAACTGATAGTTGACTAAGTCAAAGAAATGGTTGATCTTGTGCGGGGCAGGAGGATGCCATGACGATTCATCATCAACCCGGCAGGGAGCGGATCGATGCTGTGCGGAGCTTCAACCGCTTCTACACCCGCCAGATCGGGCTGCTCGACGAAGGGCTGCTGAAAAGCGCCTTCTCGCTGACCGAGGCTCGGGTGCTTTATGAACTGGCGCATCGCGACGGCCTGACCGCCACCGATCTTGCGCGCGATCTCGGGCTCGACCCCGGCTATCTCAGCCGGTTGCTGAAAAAGTTCGAGGAGCGCGGCCTGGTCGAGCGCGCGACGACGCAAGCCGATGCGCGGCGCTCGTCGATTACGCTGACACCGGCGGGAAAAGCGGCGTTCGCGCCGCTGAACCAGGGTTCGCACGATCAGGTCGCGGCCTTGCTCGACCGGCTTCCCGCTCCGGAACAGGACAGGCTGGTCGAGGCCATGCGGACGGTGCAACTCCTGCTGGGCGAGAGTGCAGAGCCCAGGGTCCCCTACATGCTGCGGCCCTTGCAGGTCGGCGACATCGGCTGGATCATCCATCGCCAGGGCCTGCTCTACGCGCAGGAATATGGCTGGGACGAAACCTACGAGGCGCTGGTCGCCGAAATCCTCGGCGCCTTTGTCAAATCCTTCGATGCGAAATGGGAACGCAGCTGGATCGCCGAGCGGGAAGGGGAAGTCGTCGGCTCGGTCTTTGTCGTGCGTCAGTCGGACGCGGTGGCGAAGCTGCGCCTGCTCTATGTCGAACCCTCGGCGCGCGGTCTCGGCATCGGCAAGCGGCTGGTCGAGGAATGCATCGGCTTTGCCCGAGCGAAGGGATACAAGACGTTGACGCTGTGGACCAACGACGTGCTCACCTCAGCGCGCCGCATCTACGAGGCGGCCGGCTTCAAGCTGGCCGACCAGGAACGTCACCACGCCTTCGGCAAGGATCTGGTCGGCCAGAACTGGAACCTGGAACTGTAGCGTTGCTTCATGCCTTGACTGGTATCCAGATTTCCAGCCCGCCATTGCCGCTGCGCGGATCGAACTCGGGGCCGTAGCGCTCGAATTCGGGCGCATCGGCGACCTCGTGCCCGGAGGCCGGCAGCCATTTGTTCCAGATCGTGTTGACCGCACGGCGGATGGTCGAGATGTGGTCACGATGGGCGAACACGGCGTATTTCTGCGCCGGCACGCGCACGCGCGAAAACTCCCTCGGCAAGTCCGAAAAATCGGACACCTCGACGCCGGCGATATAGTCGAAATTGCCTGCATCGTCGCCGTTGACGCAAACGCCATAGGCGACGTCGCCGACCTCGCCCGGAATATTGCCGATATAGGGGCCGAACCGCTGCCATTGCATCGGGATGCCGGCGCTGGTTTCGCAGCTGTAGCGTTCGCCGAGACCGGCGATGAGAAACGGCCGGCTGGTTTCGAAGCGCGGCGGCTCGAGATTGGTGAGGAATGACTGGTCCATCAGGATCGGCTCCACGAGATCGAGATTGTCGAGCGAGCCTTGCGCGCGCACCAGTTCCGGCGTGGTGCCGAACTGGTCGCGGAAGGCGCGGGTGAAGGCCTCATGCGAGGCGTAGCCGGCGTCGAGCGCGACCGAGAGGATGTCGGGCGCGCCGGCGGCGAGCCTGCGCGCCGCCTCGGTAAGCCGGCGAGAACGCACGTAGCCCATCACCGAACGGCCGGTCGCCGCACCGAAAGCCCGCGTCACGTGAAAGCGCGACACGCCACTGCTCTTGGCGACATCGTCGAGGGAGACTGCTTCCGGCAGATGGCTTTCGACGAACCACAGCGCTTTCTCGGTCGGGTTCATACGGCTCCTCGCATTGGCCCAGTCTTCGCATTGGCCCAGTCTTCGCATTGGCAAAGTCATGGTGCCGTCTGCTTGCACAGTCAGTTTGATCGAAATTGCGCATTGCGCAAATTCGACCGACCATCGGTCAATTTCAGCGTGCTCAATCGCAATTTTGCGAGCGACCCTGAATGACTGCCATGCCCACTTGCCGGCTTCTGGCACAATGTCGCTCCTTGAATGATGAGCACGCTTATAATATATGCAGCTCATGGTTTCCGACGGCATCGACAGATTGGGCTTTTTGATCCACGACGTGCAGCGCCTGATGCGCAAGCGCTTCGAGGCGAGGGCCAGCGGGCTCGGGCTTTCCTCGGCGCAATGGCGGCTTATGGTCCGCGTCGCCAAGGAAGAAGGCATCACCCAAGCGCGGCTCGCCGAACTTCTCGAGATCGAGCCGATCAGCGTGTCGCGCCTGGTCGACCGCATGGAGGATAGCGGCTGGATCGAGCGCCGTTCCGACGCCGCCGACCGCCGCGTTCGCATGATCTTCCCGACCGCCAAGGCGAGCCAGGCCTACGCCGAGATCAAGAGCCTTGCTGGCGAAGTCTATGAAGAATCGCTGACCGGCGTGTCGCCGCAAGATCGTCGGGTCCTGATCAAGGCACTGGAGACGATGGCCAGGAACCTGGCGGACGGCGAGCCGGCGCCCGGCGAAAAAATCGAGAGTGCAGAAGGCGCAGCAGCATGAACGCGGTAGCCAAGGTAGATGAGAATGCGACCAAGCTGGAGATGGAAGCTCCCGCGCAGCCGGCGGCAACTCCGGTTACGGTCGCTCCGCAGCTAGAACCGGCGCCGGTGGCGCCGAAGAAGAAGCGCCGTGCCGGCCGCATCCTTTTGATGTCGGCGCTGCCGGTGGCGCTGATCGCCGGCGGCAGCTACGTCTGGGTGACCGGCGGCCGTTACCAGGAGACCGAGAACGCCAATCTGCAGCAGGCCAAGGTCACGATCGCCGCCGACACGGCCGGCCGCATCGTTCAGGTCGACATTTTCGACAACCAGTCGGTCAAGCAGGGCGATGTGCTGTTCGCCATCGATGCCGAGCCTTACCGGATCGCATTGGCCCAGGCCGGCGCGGCGGTCGCCGGCGCGCGCCTCAATGTCGAACAATTGCGTGCGGCCTATAGCCAGGCGGTAGCGCAGGAGAAGTCGGACGCCAGCCAGGTCGATTATGCGCAGTCGCAATACGACCGGGCCGCCGACCTGGCCCGCAAGGGCATCAACGCGGAGTCGTCGCTGGACGAGGCCAGGAACGATCTCGACAAGGCCAGGCAGCAACTGGCTGTGGCTCAGCAGGGCATCCTCAGCGCCAAGGCCGCACTTGGCGGCAATCCCGATATCGAAACCGACAGGCATCCGACCGTGATGGCGGCACTCGCCACGCGCGACAAGGCTGCCTACGATTTGGCGCAGACCACGGTGAGGGCGCCGGCCGACGGCATCGTCAGCCAGGCTGCCTCGTTCAAGGTCGGCCACTATGTCGGCCCTGGCACGCCGCTGTTTTCGCTGGTCGAGACCGGCGACACCTGGATCGACGCCAATTTCAAGGAAACCCAGCTCACCAATATGAAGCCCGGCCAGAAGGCTGAAATCGTGGTCGACACCTATCCGGACCGGACGTTCGAAGCCACCGTCAAGGCGATCGGCGCCGGCACCGGAGCCGAGTTCTCGCTGTTGCCCGCCCAGAACGCCACCGGCAACTGGGTCAAGGTCACCCAGCGCATTCCGGTGCGCCTGCAACTGGCCGATGCCGACGCCAAGATGGTGCTGCGCACCGGCATGAGCGCGACCGTCACGGTGGACACCGGCGTTTCCCGCGGGCTTCCGAGCATCTTCGGCCACGCCGCGGCGGGTGAAGCGCAATAGACGCCTCAACGTCATGAGCACGCCAGAACCCTTTCGCGAAGTGCCGCATCGCGGCCTGATCACCGTGGCACTGATGCTGGCGACGATCATGCAGGCGCTCGACACCACCATCGCCAACGTCGCGCTGCCGACCATGACCGGTGACCTCGGCGCCTCCCCCGACAACATCAACTGGGTGTTGACCTCCTACATCGTTGCCGCGGCGATCATGACGCCGGTGACCGGCTGGCTGGCCGACCGCTTTGGCCGCAAGGAGCTGTTCCTGACGGCGGTGGTCGGTTTTACCATCTTCTCCATGCTGTGCGGTCTGGCATGGAGCCTTGAAACCATGGTGCTGTTCCGTCTCATGCAAGGCGTATTCGGCGCGGCGATCGTGCCGCTGTCGCAGACCTTCCTGCTCGACATCAATCCGAGGGAACGTCACGGCCAGGCGATGGCTATCTGGGGCGCCGGCATCATGCTGGGACCGATCCTTGGCCCGACTCTGGGTGGCTGGTTGACCGAGAGTTTCAACTGGCGCTGGGTGTTCTTCATCAACCTGCCGGTCGGCATCATCGCCTTCCTCGGCATGGCCGCCTACTTGCCGGCCGTTGCAAGGCGGATACGGAGCTTCGATTTCTTCGGCTTCGCCATGCTCTCGCTTGGTGTCGGCGCGCTTCAGCTGATGCTTGATCGCGGCGGCGAGGTCGACTGGTTTTCCTCGGTCGAGATATGGATCGAACTCGGTCTTTCCATCACCGGCTTCTGGGTGTTCATCATCCACACCTTGACGGCGGAGCAGCCCTTCATCGACCCGAAGATATTCCTCGACCGCAATTTTGTGACCGGACTGGCGTTCATCTTTGTCATGGGCGTGCTCATTCTGGCGAGCATGGCGTTGCTGCCGCCAATGCTGTCGACCATCTTCGGCTATCCGACCCTCACCATCGGCATCGTCTTGGGGCCACGCGGCGTCGGCACGATGATTGCCATGCTCGTCGTCGGCCGCATCATGCACAAGGTCGATGCCCGAATCCTCGTCGTCATCGGCTTCCTGCTGACCGCGCAATCGCTCTACACCATGTCTAGCTTTTCACCGCAGATGGACAACTGGCTCATCCTCAGCTCCGGCGTCATCCAGGGCCTTGGAATGGGAATGGTGTTCGTGCCGCTGTCGACCGTGGCCTTCGCCACGCTGGATGCACGCTTTCGCACCGATGCCACGGCGTTATTCAGCCTGGTGCGCAATCTTGGCTCGTCGATCGGCGTATCGGTAGTGACGGTTCTGCTGGTACGCAACACGCAGGTCAACCATGCCGAGCTCTCGGCCTACATCAATCCGTTCAATCCCAACCTCTGGGCGGCGTCACCGGCAGCAGCGGGCGGCGATCCGAGGACGCTTTCGCAAGTGGACGGCATGGTCAATATCCAAGCGATGATGATCTCTTACGTCAATGACTTCAAGCTGCTGATGATGATGACGCTGCTTGCCATCCCGTTTGTTTTCCTGCTGCGCAAGCCAAAGGCTGGTCCGGCCGCCGGTCCCGCCGCGCATATGGACTGACGGCTCGTCGACGTGCCGGTCACCCCTTCTATTTGCCCAGAACAAGACTCCAGTAGCGCAGCGAGTTGTCGCGGCCGTCCCGCACATAGGCCAGGCCGAAGCGGGTGAAGCGCGGGTCGAGCATGTTGCGGCGGTGGCCGGCCGAATGCATCCAGATGTCGAACAGCTTCTGCTGATCGAAACGGCCCTCGGCGATGTTTTCGGCGGCAGCACCGGCAATACCGTTGCCCTTGACGCGCGAAGCAAATCCCTTGCCCCAGCCGGTCGAGTGGGTCATGCGGCCGCCGCGCGCCATATAGCCGGACTGCTGCAGGGCTGCCTGTTCGAGCTGAGGGTCGGGGACAAGCGGTTCGAGACCGGCCGAGGCGCGGATGCCCGCCAGCGTGCCGACGGCGGAGGCGGAGACTCCGGCGCCTTCGCCGGTGGGCAGCACAGTGGCGCAAGCGGCAAGCCCGGCCAGCGCGGCAAGGCCGGCTGCCCTAAGCAGCATTCGCCTGTTAAAGCTTGATCGGACTTCGCAATTTTCGATTTTCGCAACGGCCATGCCTGCCTGACATAGTGGCAATAGTGGCTTTTGCCGGGCAGGCGCTCAAAAATCTCCCTCGCTGCGGTCCGGCTTCTCAGTTAGCGACAAACCGGCACTTCCCGGGGCGGCTACTCGTAGCGATCGTGGCGGCGCACCCAGTCCATTCCCTCAGCTTCGTTACGCCCGTTTGGCATGAGGTCGAGCATGGCGTAGGTACCCATCATCACCTCCACACCGCGGCCGAAGGTGGAGTAGGTGTGAAAGACATCGCCAGCCTCATCGTTGTAGAAGGCGCTCAGGCCAGGCCATTCCTCGCCGGTTTCCCGCCATTCGCCGAAGTTGTAGTCGATGTGCCCGGTGGCGACCTCTTCGGGCGTGAAACTGACCCGGAAATCGTAGTTGAACGGATTGCCGTTCGAGGACACCCATCGGAACTGCCAGCCCATACGTCTGCGATAGCGCTCGATATCGGCAAGCGGCGCGCGCGAGACGGCGATCATGGTTACATCGTGATGCGCCAGATGCTTGTTCATGCCGTCGGTGTGGTCAGCCATGTATGAGCAACTCGGGCAGCCTTCCTTCCATCCCGGCGCGAACATGAAATGCTGTACGAGAAGCTGCGAACGGCCGTCGAAGAGATCGGCGAGCGCACGCGGACCATCCGGCGTGTCAAACACATATTCCTTCTCGACACGCACCCATGGCAGAGCGAGCCGCTCGCGTGCGACCTTGTCGCGAAGATGCGTGAGTTCTTTCTCCGCTCGCAGGAGGTCCCGGCGGGCGGTCAGCCAGTTATCGCGTGAAACGATTGTCAGTCTCCTTTGGTTTTGGCGATGGCAGTGTTGCAGTGCTGCGAACGGGCGGAAAAGAGCTTCAGCCACGGCGATACGTGAAAGAGGCTCATCAGCAGGTACATCACGGCCATGTCGTTGATAGGCATGAAAGGCGAGGCGGCAGAGCACATGGTCATGCCCGCCGGGCCGACAGCAGAAATCCAAGCCATCAGTGCAAAGGTCGGTGCGGCGGCGAGCCCGAGCCAGCGGGCAAAATCGACCGCCTGCCCGAGTAACGAAGTGGCTTTCTCTTTTGCTGCAAACATCGTCATTTCCGGTCCTGCGGTCGAATTCGCCGTTTCCAACTGTTGCGATGCTAAGATGCTACCTCGGGCGGAGGGCCGGGTGGGAGTTACAAGTGCGACGGGATTTCAATGGACTCGCTGATCACTGCCGCGGCCCGCGCTCTCTCGGCCGGCGACTCGCTTGCCACGTAAGAAAAGTGCTCGAAGCGTCCGGCGACGAACGCCGCGCATGCCGGCTATCTCGAAGCCGGCAACTCCTCCTCATCAGCCGTGTCGATGAGGCCGAAGAGGTGCTCGATGAGTTCTATACCGGCGCTCTGCCACGCGCTTCGCTGCGGCGGTGGCCGGCCGAATGCATCCAGATGTCGAACAGCTTCTGCTGATCGAAACGGCCCTCGGCGATGTTTTCGGCGGCAGCACCGGCAATACCGTTGCCCTTGACGCGCGAAGCAAATCCCTTGCCCCAGCCGGTGGAGTGGCTCATGCGGCCGCCGCGCGCCATATAGCCGGACTGCTGCAGGGCTGCCTGTTCCAGCTGAGGGTCGGGGACAAGCGGTTCGAGGCCGGCTGAGGCGCGGATGCCCGCCAGCGTGCCGACGGCGGAGGCCGAGACTCCGGCGCCTTCGCCGGTTGGCAGCACAGTGGCGCAAGCGGCAAGCCCGGCCAGCGCGGCAAGGCCGGCAGCTCTAAGCAGCAGTCGCCTGTTAAAGCTTGATCGGACTTCGCAATTTTCGAATTTCGCAACGGCCATGCCTGCCTGACATAGCGGTGATAGTGGCTTTTGCCGGGCAGGCGCTCAAAAATCTCCCTCGCTGCTCCCTTAGCCGTCCGCGAACCCCGCTGATGCACGCTACGGCGCGATATTCTCCAGGATAGCCGCCCAACTGTCGCCGGTAGCCGCATTGCTCTCGACAAGAGCACTCCTGCCGGCTATCTGGCAGACACTTGGCTGATCCCGGTATCGATCCAGGCACGCGTCTGTTCCAGAACTTCATCCGAAAGCGCGGGATCGTCGATAGCCCGGGCGAGGATCACTGCCCCTACCATCGCAGCCCAGCATCCGATCGCTGCGCGGCGTCTGTCTGCCGGATCCAACTCCGGCAGTGCCTTGCCGATACGGTCGATCTGCGATCGAAGGCCTTCGGTCATGGCCGAGCGTGCAGCCGGGGTCTGATGGCGGATGTCCGCAACAAGGCCCGCTGTCGGGCAACCACCGGCGGCGTTGTCGCGATGCCGGGGCGAAAGATAGGCATCTGCATAGGCGCGAAGGTCGCCCCCTCCGCTTGAGTCCGCGGCGAGGACATGGGCAAGGGTTTGGGCGATCAGGTCGTCCTTCGAGCTGAAATGGCCATAGAAGCCGCCATGGGTGAGCCCGGCGGCTTTCATCACTTCCGCCACGCTGACCGCGTCAAACCCCTTGTCGCGAAACAGCCGGCTGGCAACATCCAGAATTCGGCGACGGTTCTCCGCCATCTGTTCTCGACTGACCTTCATTTCAAAATTCTCCGCCGGCCCCGTTGACATTTACATGATGGGTATCATATTTAACGGCAATCATGATGATCGTCATGAATATAGAGCCCATCAGTGAAAAGAGCAATGCCATGACCATTCCGTCAGTCCTCATAACCGGCGCCTCCACCGGCATCGGAGCCGCCTATGCCGAGCGCTTCGCGCGCCGCGGGCACGACCTCGTGCTGGTTGCCCGTGACAAGGCACGAATGGAGGCTCTGGCGGCCCGTCTGCATCAGGAAAATGGCGTGGCGATCGACATCATCCAGGCTGATCTTACGCAGCCTGCCGAGCTTGCAACGGTAGAGACCAGGCTGCGCGATGACGCCAGCATCGGGATCCTCGTCAACAATGCCGGAACGGCCATCGGCGGAAGCTTTATCGAGCAGAGCACCGATGACGTCGCGCGGCTGGTTGCGCTCAACACGACAGCGCTTCTGCGGCTTGCCAGCGCCATTGCCCCGCGTCTTGCGGCCGCCGGCGAAGGGGCGATCGTCAACATCGGCTCCGTGGTCGGCCTGGCGCCGGAATTCGGCATGACGGTCTACGGCGCAACCAAAGCCTTCGTGCTGTTTCTGTCGCAGGGACTCAGCCTCGAGCTCGCGCCGAAGGGTGTCTACGTCCAGGCCGTGCTTCCCGCCACGACGCGAACGGAGATCTGGGAACATGTCGGCGCCGACGTCGACACGCTTTCCAACGTGATGGAGGTGGACGATCTGGTGGATGCGGCGCTGGTCGGCTTCGACCGCCGCGAACTGGTGACAATCCCGCCGCTACCCGATGCCGGGCAGTGGGACGCGCTTCAGGCCGCACGCCAGGCCATGCTTCCGAACTATCGGAACGAACATCCCGCCGAGCGGTATCGCTCGGTCGCCTGAGCACCGACGAAGCCGTTTCGATAAACGACCCCGCCGCGGCGTGGACAAACAAAGGTGATCCATGACGAGCACAACGCTGTTTGAGCCCTATACTCTCGGCTCGCTGACCCTCTCCAATCGTATCGTCATGGCGCCCCTGACGCGCAATCGCGCTGGCCCGGGCTTCGTTCCAGGTGATCTCGCCGCGCAGTATTACGGCCAGCGCGCGTCGGCCGGCCTGCTGATTTCCGAGGCCACGCAGATCTCGCAGCAGGGACAGGGTTACCAGGACACGCCCGGCATCTACTCCCGGGCTCAGATCGACGGCTGGCGCAAGGTCACGACCGCCGTGCACGCCAAGGGCGGGCGGATATTCCTGCAGCTCTGGCATGTCGGCCGCGTCTCGCACGTCGACCTGCAGGAGAACGGCGCCGCCCCCGTGGCGCCCTCGGCGATCCGGGCCGCGACCAAGACGTTCGTCGGCAACGGCTTTGTCGACGTTTCGGAGCCCCGCGCGCTGGAGCTCGACGAGCTTGCGGGGATCGTCAACGATTTCAGGCAAGCAGCCGCGAACGCCATCGAGGCCGGCTTCGATGGCGTCGAGATTCACGGCGCCAACGGCTATCTGCTGGACCAGTTCGCCAAGGACGGCGCGAACCTCCGCACGGATGCTTATGGCGGATCGGTCGAGAACCGCGCCCGGCTGATGCTGGAGGTTGCGACTGCGGTGGTCGAGGAGATCGGCGCTGAGCGCACCGGCATCCGGATTTCGCCCATCTCGCCCGCCAACGGCGTCTCGAGCAGCGCTCCCCAGGCGCAGTTTGACTATATCGTCGATCAACTCGACGTTTTGGGCATCGTCTACATCCATGTCGTCGAGGGCGCCACGGGCGGATCGCGCGATGTCGCGCCGTTCGACTTCGGATCGCTCCGCCGGCGCTTCAACAACACCTATATCGCCAATAACGGCTATGACCTCGAGCTCGCGGCGTCGCGGCTCGCCGAGGGCAAGGCGGATCTGTTCGCCTTCGGGCGACCGTTCATCGCCAATCCCGATCTTGTGGAACGGCTGCAGACGCGCGCGCCGCTGGCCACGTTCGATCAGGCGACGCTCTATGGCGGCGGCTCCGCGGGCTATACCGACTATCCCGCGATCGCCGCTTCAAGCCAGCGATGAGCCATCGGGGCGCCGCGCCGGCGCGGCCATCCCACATCAGACGGCCATAGCTAATCTGCCGTATCGGCTGACCTCGGTTTCGATCTCGGAGATCAGACTCTCCAGCGCTGGGTTCCTCGTCTTCCTCGCTCGCCGCACCACATAGGCAAGCGCCGGAGGCGCGGGCAGCCGGGTATCGATGATCTCCATGTCCGGACGCAGATGGCGGTCGCTGAGAAGCGCAACGCCCAGTCCGGCAGACACCGCGGCAACGATGCCTGCAGCGCTCGAGCATTCGAACACGGTTTCGAGGTCCGCTCCCCCGTCTTGCCCAATGTCGAGCGCCCAACGTCGGTAGAAGCAGTCGTCGTCGAAGGAGAGGAACGGGACAGAACCTTCAGTGTCCAACGATAGCTCGCGAGACTTGACCCAATGCAGGTCCTCGCGAAACAGCACGACGTCGGTCGGCCGAACCTCATGGGCAAATACCTGCACTATGGCGACGTCCAGTTCGCCGCGCTCGAGCATCGACCGCAGCACCAGGCTCATGCGAACCTTCGTTCTGACTGCGACCTGCGGGTGCAGGCGCCGGAAGCGCCCGAGGATTCGCGACAGGTCCGAGCATGTCGTGTCCTCCGTGAAGCCCAGCAGGATTCGGCCTGCCAAGTCCGACTTCGCGAGGCTCACCAGCGCCTCATCGTGTAGGTTCAATATCTTCGCGGCGTACTTAAGGAGACCATTGCCTTCAGAGGTAAACATACCGCCGCCGGGCCGTCGATCCAGGAGGTCATAGCCAAGGCTGGCTTCCAGACGCTTGACCTTGTGGCTCACCGCGGACTGCGTGAGACCGAGCGCTTCAGCCGCCCGTGTGACTCCTCTGTGCAGCTCGATGGCGCGCAGTGCGCGTAGGGAATCGATGTCGAGCCGCCTGCTGATGATTTCCGACATCTTGGCGTCCACTTTGTTGAGTTATGAAACCAAATGATATGATTGCATACAATTGGCAAGCATCGAATATATTAATTGCAGCAAAGTCATCTCTCAATCGAAATTTGTCATGTGCGCTGTTGCCGGGAGGGCGTTATTCCGGAGCCGAAATATCAAGCAGGTATCTGATGACCGCCCTTGCCATTTTCCCGACGGCTGTGACCCGATCCCGCCTCCTTTGGCCGCTGATGGCGGCGTTGCTCGTGATCGGCTGGAGTTCGGGTTTCGTCGGCATCAGATACGCGAGCGAAGAGGCCAGCGTGGCCGTATTACTGTTTTGGCGCACGCTGCTCTCGGGGATCCTCCTCCTTCCTTTCGCCTTGGCGTTCGGACCAAGGATGCACTTGCGCGCCGTGACGTCCCAGGTTGGGTTCGGTGTAATGGCGGTATTCATCTACCTGGGCGGTTTCGCGCTTGCGATCGAGCAACGGGTCCCGACCGGGCTGGTCGCGCTGATCTCCGATCTTGTGCCCCTGGCAATCGCCTCTATGTCACAACCTATTCTGGGCGAGCGGCTCACCGGACGGCAGTGGCTGGGCACGGCGATTGCCGTGACCGGAGTGCTGATAGTTTCCTTCGACAGCTTGAACTTCGGAACCGCCCCCTTGTGGGCTTACGCGCTAACCATCGGCTCCATGATGGTGTTCGCCCTTGCCTCCGTGCTTCGCAGGGGCCGGGAGTCGCTGCACATGCCCGTTCACCAGAGCCTCTGTATCCACACGCTGACCGGTGCGGTTCTATTCGGCATCTGTGGACTGGCACAGGGCGGGCTGGCACCGCCGATGACCCGCGAGTTCGCCATCGGGATGGTTTGGCTAGTGCTGATCGCCACCTTCGCCGCATACTCTTTGTACTACGCCATGCTGCACATGTTTCCCGTAGCCAAAGTCAGCGCCGCTATTTACCTGAGCCCGCCCGTCACGATGCTCTGGGCCTGGATGCTATTCTCGGAGCCACTCACACCAGCAATGTTGCTGGGCTTGGCTGTGACGCTGGTGGGTGTCTGGCTGACCTCGCGCGGATAAGTCCTATTGCATTCCGGCCGAGCAGACAGCACCCCGCGGCTTCCTCCTTGGGAGGTTTTTCAACACGGGCCGACACAGCCCCACCCGCCACCGTCACGCCGCGGGCCCGCATCGAAAAACCTTCACCAAAGCGGTTGTCCAGCCTCGGGTATCAAGCGTCAGGTTTTCACCACTGTCAGGCCGCCTTGACGAGCTTGGTTTCCGCCGTCGATGAGATCCCGCCGGCCCGATCGTCCTCGGTATCTCCCCACCAGTCGCCCAGGGCGTCGATGAGCGGCACAAGCTTGAGACCCGCTGCCGTGAGATCATAGTCGACGCGTAGCGGATAGCCGGTATGCGCCGTTCGCCGCACGATTCCGGCTTCCTCCAGCTTGCGCAGTTCCAGCGCCAGAATGCGATGCGACACGGTCGGGTTGTCACGCCTCAAGTCGCTGAAGCGCTTGGTCCCGTCCTTGAGATAGTAGAGCAGCAAGGTGGGCCAGCGACCGCTGAGCACACGCATGGCCTCTTCGATCGGGCAGCTTGAGACGACATCTTTCATGGGCGGCCCCTTGGTGTGGTTACAGAGTGGTCGTTACCCAGTGATGGTTACAGAATAGTGCGTAATTTACATGGGACGACCAGCGTTTAGGGTCAAGCTTCGCTGCGCAGCGTGATCCCTAAACATGGAAGAGACAAACAAATGGAACCTATCCTCCTTTACGGCGTCCCGGCGGGAAGTTCGATGGGGCTCGTCGCTGCTTTTGAACGCCTCGGACAGCCCTACCGCCTGTGCCGCGTCGATATGCTCACTGAAATGAAGAACGACGCCTATGCCCGCATCAACGGCCGTCAGGAAACGCCGGTGATGATCACCGACGAAGGCAGGGCGCTCACCGAGACCATGGCGATTGCCGCTTGGCTCGAAGCCCGCGACACGCAACGTCGCATCAGCTTCGACCCGCGCTCGCCGGAAGCCGACCGGATGCATCAGCTGATGGCTTTCGTGAACACCGGTTTCACCGCCGCTTTCACACCGCTCTGGGCTGCGTATGAAATGGAATCGGCCGAACCGGCCCTGCTGGCGACCTTGCGTGACTTTGGCCGCCAGGCCGTTGCCGAACGCCACGACCGGCTTGAGGCGATGATCGGCGACACCGACTTTCTGGTCGGCGACCGCCTGACGCTTGCCGATACCACGCTGATCGGCGTGGCCCGTTGGGCGGAATTCCACCAGGCGGTCGACGGGGCGGCTTACCCCAAACTGGCCGCCTTGCGCGGCAGGATCGAAAGCGATCCGGACGTACGATACGCACAGGCCATCGAGGACGGCGAAACGCCGGCGGGTTCGGGTGCCTGCCTTGGCCACGTTCCGCTGGCCGAGGTGATTGAACGATCTGGTGGCTAATGCCATTCAGCCACGACGCGCTTTAGACACGCCAGCGGCGCGGCACGGATGCGCCCTGTGCCGCGCCGCACTTGCTCAACCCCACCCGATTCGCGACAAGCACATCGAATTCGGCTATCATGCCATCGCACTTGAACTGGCAGCTACGGGCGGCCATCCTGGCGGTGGCCGCCCCCTTGAATACGGGAGAATGGGTATGGCCAGCTTTCATGTCATGTCGGACGCGCGTGGAATGCACGTGCAGCCCAGGGTGCGCCGCATCACCACGACGGACCTGATCGATGTGCTGCGGCTCGGCGTCGACGACTTTTGGGCAAAGCCATCGCATTACGTCTTCATGTGCCTGATCTATCCGGTGGTCGGATTGATCCTGGCGCAGTGGACGACATCCGGCGCCTACGCCATCCAGCTGCTTTACCCGCTGATGTCCGGCTTCGCCCTGCTTGGACCATTCGCCGCGATCGGGCTCTACGAGATCAGCCGCCGCCGCGAACTCGGCATGGACACGTCCTGGTGGCACGCACTTGAGGTGCGCCACTCGCCGGCGCTGCCGGCGATCGCGGTCATCGGCATCATGCTGGTGGCACTGTTCCTGCTCTGGCTGTTCACCGCGCAATCGATCTACACCAGCCTGTTCGGCGCTCAGCCGCCGGCCTCGATCGGTGGCTTTGTGCACGAGGTGCTGACAACGCCCAAAGGCTGGACGCTGATCCTGCTCGGCAATGCGGCGGGCTTCGTCTTCGCCGCGATCGTGCTGGCGACGACCGTCGTCGCTTTCCCGCTGCTGCTCGACCGCGATGTCGGCGCGGTCTCGGCGATCGAGACCTCGGCACGGGCGGTGATGACAAACCCGCTGCAGATGGCGCTGTGGGGCCTGATGGTCGCCGTGCTGCTGGTCATCGGCTCGATCCCGCTGTTTGCCGGGCTCGCCGTCGTCATGCCCGTGCTTGGCCATGCGACCTGGCATCTCTATCGCAGGCTGGTCGAACCGGAGCGGGCGCAGCCGGACCGGCGGCCGATGTAGGCGTAAGCGGCATTTGGCGCCACGTGTCGGTCGCCATCCGGACATCTCCTCACGCGGGGGAGATCGCCGTCGAGGCTTTCGCTCTACGATGTACCCCCATCCCTAGCCCCTCCCCACAAGGGGGAGGGAGACTTCCGTTGGCGCTGACCTCGGCAGATTGCCTGCCTTTCGGCGCCAAAGGGGAAGTTAAAGGCGCGCGGCAGCGTTCCCTCCCCCTTGTTGGGAGGGTTAGGGTGGGGGTCAGCCGACGATGCGCAGGTTCGACAATTCGTTGGCGATTTCCTTGAAATTGTCCGACAGCGTCGCTCCGGTCGCGTTCCAGAAAAGCTTGGCCGGTTTGGTCGGATCGGTGGGATCCTTGCGGAAGCGCGAGTCCGAGGAGCAGGCCTTCAGCGCGTCGAGTGCTTTCTTGTCGCCGGCATCGCTGGTCGACAGGTCGAGCGCAACGGTCATGACGAGAACGTTCGATTTCTTCGCGTTGGCGCAAAGGGTCTGCATCTGCTCGTCCAGCGCGGCGGTGTAGTTGGCGCCGGTATAGGTCGTCTTGCCGATGTCGGTGCTTGTGTTCATGAACAGGCGCGTTACGCTTCCAGACCCTGGATATGTCAGGCCGGTGTAACCGTAAGCGGCATAGGTCGACCTGTTGTTGGCATAGCCGCTGTCGCTGACGGCGCTGTATGTATTGGCGCCGTCGGTCAGCACGATGACCACTTTGTCGTTGCCCCTTTCGGCGTTCGGCCGGCCCTCGGTGAAAGGTTCATTGCTCGACACCGTCCGCCAGCCCCAGGCAAGGCCTTCCGGCACGTTTGTGTTGCCGTTCGGAGCCATGGCGTCGATGGCGTTGTTGATCTCCTCTTTCTGCGCAATCTGGCTCACGTCTTTGAGCGGTGTGATCGGGTTGGTCGTGCAGGACGCATTCGGGCCGTCGCCCGAGGCGGCCGACTTCGAGCCGTAAGGTTTGACCAGGAAATACTTGCGCATGTCCGACTGCCGCTCGGATGCGGTCGGATTTGCGGTGTAGGGCCAGTCGGCCCACCAGTTGTTGCCGTAGCCATAGGACAGATAGGTCACGTCGTTAGCGCCGTCACGGTTGAAATCGAGCCAGAGGGTGCCAGCCTCGTCCGGTGCAAACATCGGCACGAACAGCGTGGCAGGTGTGGCGGTATCAGGCGTCGTATCGTCGTTATTATACGGGTGCGGCCTCGCCTCCACGCAACCCTGCCAGCTCGCATAGCGGCTGGTGGTGTAGATATATTCTGGGGTGGTCCAGTGGCCGCTGCTGCAGTTACCTTTTTTGTTATAGGTGTCGCAGATATATTGCTTGGTGTTGGGCACTTCTTCGCGACCGGACTCGACGGTGATGTCGGCGTAGAGGCTGAAGCGGGTCAGTGGTTGATCCTGGGTTTCGCCCCAGCCGGCGCCGCGCTTGTACCAGACGCCGTTGAACTTCTCGGCGTATTTGTCCGGATCGTTGGCGGCGGTCATCTTCGTCCAGTCGAAATCCTCGTGCTGGATCGGGGAAATGCCGTCCTGGTCCATCCAGCTATCTTGGTCACGCGTGGGACCGACATTGACCGAAGCAGCGAACGGCACGAGGGAGAACTGCACCGGCTTGCTGACCTGCTTCATCTGCTGTGCCTGCAGCGCCAGCGTATCGACAAGCTGCTTGGCGGCAGTCTTCAGCAGGTCTATTCGCTTCGCGCCGGTGCCGGAACCGAGCTCGTTCATCGAGCCGGAATTGTCGAGCACAAGAGCTACTTCCAGCGTGTTCTTGAGGCGGATTTCCGAGCACGCCGTGAAGGTTGTACCGCTCGTTAGCATGGCGGCAGCCGGCAGAAAATAGGGCTTATACGTCAGGGTACTGCAGAGCTTCAACGTGCCGCCACCCGCATTGCTGTTGGGCAGGGTGACGGTAAGCAGTGTATCGGCCGGATCGACGGGGCCGAGATTGGCTTCGAAGAAAGTCTTGGCATAGGCCTTGGCGGCGTCGTCGGTTGCGCCAGAGACGATCTGCTGAGCGGTGGCGAGGCCGGCGGCGTCCAGGGCATTCAACGTATCGTGCTTCTGGCGAAGCAGTTCTGAGAAATCGACGCTGAGCGCCAAACCGCCCATGAGCGGCACCATCGTAATGGCCGTCATCAGCGTATAGTTGCCACGCCGGTCCCTACCGAATTTTCGGATCATTGTCTTCAGCACCCCGCCAGAACCCCTAGTCGGCGAAAATGCCATCAATCCTTAAATTTCAGATTGCTGAAAAACGTCCAACGTCGGCACACTTTTTCAGAGCTCGTTAACCACGCCGCCGATGCCGGCATTGCTGCGCGCGGCTGGACCGCCCGCCGAAGCCCTCAGAATGGGTGAAGCCTCGGCAAGAGCGGCTTGCGCGCTTGCCTTTGTCATTGCCAAGGCAATCCTGAAACCAGGGCAATCCTGAAAAATGTGAAAGCTGGTGACAGGGTCAAGAGCTTCGGTTAATGCGAACCTGCCGCGGCGGACCGTCGGCGGCGATGCTCGCAACCATCATGATATGGGAAACGATATGGCGGACTCGCCCGATATCATCGGCTCGCTTGCGGATTTGTCGGGAGCCTATGGTGCCATTCTTTGCGACGTCTGGGGTGTGGTCCACAATGGCGAACGGCATTTTCCGGCCGCGGCTCTGGCGCTGGCCACTGCGCGCGAGGCGAAGATGCCTGTCGTGCTGATCACCAATTCGCCGCGGCGCAGCGCCGATGTGGTGGTGCAGATGAATGCGATCGGCGTCCCCTCGGCGGCCTATGACCGCGTCGTAACCTCCGGTGACGTGACCCGCGATCTGATCCTGGAGGGCCCGCGAAAGATCTTCCACATTGGCGCCGATCGCGATTTCACGCTCTATGACGGGCTTGATGTCGAACTGGTCGAGGAGTTCGAGGCGTCCGGCGTGGTCTGCACCGGGCTATTCGACGACGAGGTCGAGAAGCCGGAGGACTACGCCGATCTTCTGCGGCGGCTGCGCGCCAGGAACCTGCCCTTCATCTGCGCCAATCCCGATATCGTGGTCGAGCGCGGCGAGCGGATGATCTGGTGCGCCGGGGCCCTGGCCCGCGACTATGCCCAACTCGGCGGGCGCACGCTGATCGCCGGAAAACCTTATGCCCCGGTCTATGACGTCGCGATGAAGGAGATCGCCGACCTGCTCGGCCGCCCGGTCGAGCGCTCGGACGTGCTGGCTATCGGCGACGGCATGATGACCGATATCAAGGGTGCTGCCGACAATGGCTTCGACGTGCTCTACGTGTCGGGCGGCATCCATGCCCGCGACTACGGCGATCCGCAACAACCGGATCCGGCCAGGCTGATCGCCTTTCTGGAAAGGCACGGCTACCGGCCGGTCGCGGTCATTCCGAGACTGCAGTAGGCTCGCTCGATGACGGAAGCCTCGAAATGACGCAAGCCTTCGAACGCGTTTCTGCAATCTCGCCGCTGCCGGCCCATTTGCGGGGTGGCGTGGTGGCGATCGGCAATTTCGACGGCGTGCACCGCGGCCACCAGGCCGTGCTCGAGCGCGCGCTTGCCGAGGCCCGCCGGCGCGGCGCGCCGGCTCTGGTGCTGACCTTCGAGCCGCATCCGAGAAAGGTGTTCCGGCCCGAGATACCGCTGTTCGTGCTGACGCCGCCGCCGATGAAGGCACGGCTGCTGTCGCATCTGGGCTTTGCCGCACTCGTCGAGCAGCCGTTCACGCGCGACTTCGCCGCACTGTCGGCGGAAGCGTTCGTGACCGACGTGCTTGACAGGAATCTCGGCATCATTCACGCCGTGACCGGCTTCGACTTTCACTTCGGCAAGGACAGGCAAGGTGGCCCGGCCTATCTGATGGCGGCCGGGGAACGCCACGGCTTCGGCGTCACCTTGGTCGACGCCTTTCGCGACGAAGGCGCCGAGGTGGTGTCGTCGAGCCGAATCCGCGCGCTGCTGTGCGAAGGCGCGGTGGCCGAGGCCGCCGGCCTGCTCGGCTATCGCTTCACGGTCGAGAGCGAGGTGATCGGCGGCCAGCAGCTAGGCCGGACGCTCGGCTTTCCAACCGCCAATATGAGGCTTTCGCCGGAAGCCACTCTGAGGGAAGGGATTTACGCCGTCCGCTTCCGCCGCGCCGACGGCACGCTTCATGATGGCGTTGCCAGCTTCGGCCGCCGCCCGACCGTCGATGACAACGGCGCGCCGCTTCTGGAAACCTTCGTCTTCGACTTCTCCGGCGATCTCTACGGCGAGATATGCGCGGTGTCCTTCTTCGGTTTCCTGCGCGCCGAGGTGAGGTTCGACGGGCTCGACGCGCTGGTCGCGCAGATGAAACGCGACGAGGCCGAGGCGAGGGCGCTGCTTGCCGGCATCAGCCCGCTTTCAGAGCTCGACGCGGCTATTGCTTTCTAAAGCATGATCCCGAAAAGTGGGAACCGGTTTTCGGACAAGATCATGCCAAAACAAAGCATGATCCCGAAAAGTGGGAACCGATTTTCGGACAAGATCTAAGGACCTATTTTTTCAGGGCCAGGCCGATCGCAATGAAGGCCCAGCCCTGGAAGATCAGGTCGACGGCGAGAAACAGCCCCAGCACCCATACGCTGTTGACTGGCCAGCCCATGGCGATGACCAGGCCTGCCAGCGCGCTGATGACGCCGGCCGCAACCAGCCAGCCCCAGCCTTTTTCCGGTCTGTGCCTGTACCCGACCCAGGCCCTGAGCACGCCTGATGCGAGAAGGGCCACCGCCAGCAGGAAGGTCAGCACCGCCGAGGCCAGCAGCGGATTGTAGAAGGCAAAGAACCCGGCGACGGCATAGAGAAGACCGCTGAGCAGCCAGTAGAAGAACCGGGTCCATGTCTTCACGCCGAAGGCATGCATGATCTCGATGATTCCTGCCATCAGCATCAGCCAGCCGACGACATAGATCGAGGCGACGGTGGCGATGAACAGATTGCCGAAGGCGATCCCGCCGAGGATCAGCAGCAGAACGCCGAGCCCGACGAACCATCCCCATTTCGCACGCGTCTGACCTATTGCATCTTTCAAGACATCGCCGTGCAGTGTCATCGCCTTTCTCCCTCAAGGTTATCCTTGCCGGCTTGGATGTTAACGCTGATGGGCTTGCCCGTAAAGCGAGCAGGCCGCGAGCGCCACACCCGGAGCGATCGGCTTGCCAGACCTGGCTTTGGACCCGGCGCGGCCAAATATCAGATGGAATATTCGACCATGCGTGGGGCAGTGCTAAACCATGACGAGCGGATACGGGTGACCTATCGTTGCCTGTATTCGCCACCGCGCAATTGTAACGAAAAATTCCCAGCGCTGCTGTCCGCCGTTTTCTTGCGTTTGATGAGACGAGTTTTACGTTTGATGAGACTGAGGAAGCAAAATGAGCGATGTAGACGAACACCTCGATCTGACGGAGATCAACGCCGTCCGCAGGTTGTTGACGTCAAAGCCACGACCGGTGGGCTGGGACGAACGCCGGGCACGGCTCGACGAGGTTGGTTCGGTGTGGCCGATCGCGGACGACATCAGATGCGAGGATGCGGTTTTCGACGGCCTCGACGGAGAGTGGTCGCTAGCGCCCGGCAGTGACAGGGATAAGGTTCTGCTCTTTTTCCACGGTGGTGGCTACTGCTCCGGCTCTCTCAAAAGTCATCGTCGAATGGTGACCGAGGCAGGTCGAGCAATGGGAATGCGCACCCTCGCGATCGACTATCGACGCGCACCGGAACATCCTTTCCCTGCGCAACATGAAGACGCACTCACCGCATGGCGCTTTCTGGGCCGGCAAGGGATCGCGCCGGATCGCATCGTGGTTGGCGGAGACAGTGCGGGCGGCAACCTCACCCTGTGCCTGGTCAGTATATTGTGCGCGGCAGGGGAGCGGTTGCCGCGATGTCTTTGGCTGGTTTCGCCCTGGACGGACCTCTCGATGTCCGGCGCGACACTATCAACGAAGGACGCGATCGACCCTATCATCCACCGGGCGTATTTGGAGGAACTGGCCACCGCCTATGTTCCCCATGGCGTTGGTCGGCGCGATCCCCTGATCTCGCCGTTGTTCGCCGATTTGAGCGGATTTCCCCCAATGCTGATACAAGTCGGTTCGGCCGAGACGCTGTTGTCGGACGCAACTCGGCTCGCGCAAGCCGCTGGCGCGGCTGACGTCAAAGTAGGTCTCGAAATTTGGCCGCATATGATTCACGCCTGGCCGGTTTGGAATGCAGGATTGAGTGCCGGTCGCCGCACCCTTCACAGCGCGGGAAGCTTTGTCCGCGAATATTTGTAACCCTCGGGTGAGCGGCCAAGGCTGATACGGCTATTGCCAAATTCCAACAGCAGCCGAGACATTCCAGGCTGGAAAGCCGGATGGCAACTGCTGGCGCGTTCCAGCCGTCTTGATCCGAGGGGATCTTGTGGGGCCACACAGTACGACCAATGCCGCCGATGTTACGGATATTAAATCAAATTTTACCGAGCGGGCGCCATGGCTGGTGAAGGCTAGTTGTGTCGGCCAACGTGTTCGACGTATGGAGTAACGATGCGTTCTGTCCGAGCGAGTCCGGTGGTTCTGGCCGCCTTCATATTTGGGGGTCCCGGTCTCGCCGAAGCCGGCGAGGGCGCTTTCGGCTGGATGTCCGGCGATTGGTATCTGACAGTCGGCGCCACCGGCCTGGTCGCCCCCGATTTCGAAGGCAGCAAGAGCTATATACTCACCGCCCAGCCGATCATCTTGCTCGGCAAGGCCGGTCCTGCGGCCCGCTTCACCTCGCGCAACGACAACATCTCGCTGGGTTGATCGACGATGGCAGCTTCAGCGCCGGCCTGGCCGGAAAAATCCTGTTTTCGCGCGATGGCGACGACGCCGACGAGCTGAGAGGCCTTGACCCGGTGCGCTGGGGCGGCGAGGCAGGCGGCTTCTTCGAATTCTATCCTCTGGACTGGGTGCGCGCCCGCGCCGATTTGCGGCACGGCGTTCGCGCCCATAGCGGCTTCGTCGCCGACATCGCCGCCGACGCATTCTACGATGTGACGCCGGAGGTCAGGATTTCGGGCGGGCCGCGCGTTTCGTTCGCCTCGTCGGACTATTTCGACGCCTATTATGGCGTCGACGCCGAGGAAGCCGCAGCGTCGGGCCTCAGCCAGTACCGACCGGGCGGAGGCGTCGAGTCGGCGGGCCTCGGCGGCGCGGTGACCTGGAAAGTGACCGAGCCGATGACGGCCAGCCTGTTCGGCGAATATTCGCGGCTGATGGGCCCGGCGGCCGATTCCAGCCTGGTCAAGGAGCGCGGCTCAAGGGATCAGTTCACGATCGGCGTATCGACGACCTATCGCTTCGATTTCTCGATGTGATGTCGCAGGTTGTGTATTGCGCGTGGCCGCATGGCTCAGGCGACTATGCCGTAGGCGATGCGGTTGAGTTCGCCTTCCACAAGCGTGGCACCTTGCTTCCGATTGCAGGAGATCGATGGGCACTTGGTTGAGCGCCCGACTTGGCTTGCGCAGCCACCGCTGCGCCTTTTCATGATTGCCGAAAACGCGATCCGCCATCGTTGAAAATGCGTTCAAGTCGCAGAGCGCGGCCGGAATCGGCAATCGTCAGGGTCACATTTCGTTCCTTCCGGTGCGCTAAACTGTGAAATACAACCGTGAATGTTGGTCTTCCAATACCATCTGCCGACAAACATAGGCGCAATTGGCAAACGCTCCTGGGGTAAGCAGCAGAGTTCGGGCTTTTCAATGGGGCCGGCCTCGTCTAAAAGCCCGGTCATGACGCAGTTTCCTCGCGCACTCGCGATCGCGATACGAATTACAAGCCCGGTGTTCCGGGCGGCCTGAGCGCCGCCGGAGCCGCCGGGAATTTTGCGCGCGGCCTCTCGCGCTTTTTCCAGATCATGATAGTTCAACGCCGGGGCTCTTTTGCCGGGCAATGCATATGGCAGACCAATGACCGATACGCCGATGACCGACACTGTTGAAACGATCGACTATTCCAAAACGCTTTATCTGCCGCAGACGGATTTTCCGATGCGCGCCGGCTTGCCCGAGAAGGAGCCGCTGCTGGTCAAGCGCTGGCAGGACATGGAGCTTTACCGCAAGCTGCGCGAAAACGCCGCCGGCCGCGAAAAATACGTGCTGCATGACGGCCCGCCCTACGCCAACGGCAACATCCATATCGGCCATGCGCTGAACAAGATCCTCAAGGACGTCATCACCCGCTCGTTCCAGATGCGTGGCTACGACTCGAACTACGTGCCCGGCTGGGATTGCCACGGCCTGCCGATCGAATGGAAGATCGAGGAGCAATACCGCGCCAAGGGCAAGAACAAGGACGAGGTCCCGGTCAACGAGTTCCGCAAGGAATGCCGCGAGTTCGCCGCGCACTGGATCAAGGTGCAGGGCGGCGAGTTCCAGAGGCTCGGCGTCGTCGGCGACTTCGACAATCCCTATACGACGATGGCGTTCCATGCCGAGGCGCGCATCGCCGGCGAGCTGTTGAAATTCGCCATGTCGGGCCAGCTCTATCGCGGCTCGAAGCCGGTGATGTGGAGCGTGGTCGAGCGCACCGCACTGGCCGAGGCCGAGGTCGAATACCAGGATTATGAGAGCGACACGATCTGGGCGAAGTTTCCGGTCGTCAGCCTTGCCCGGCGAGTCACCGACGTCATCGATGGACAACTCGCAAAGCTGGATCCGAAGCTTACGCAGACGTCACTGGACTTGCTGGAGGCCGATGTCGTTATCTGGACGACCACGCCATGGACCATCCCCGGCAACCGTGCCGTGAACTATTCGCCACGCATCAACTATGGCCTCTACGAGGTCACTGCGGCCGAGAATGCTTTCGGCCCGCAGACTGGCGAAAGGCTGATCTTTGCCGACGCGCTGGCGGAAGAGGCTGCGACCAAAGCCAAGCTGACGATGGACCGCCTCCGTAGCATTTCGGCCGAAGAGCTTGGAAGCCTTACGCTTTCTCATCCCTTCAAAGGTTTGAATGGCGGCTATGAATTCGACGTCCCAATGCTCGCCGGCGAGCATGTCACCGACGAAGCCGGCACCGGTTTCGTCCACACGGCGCCGGGCCATGGCCGCGAGGATTTTGACGCCTGGATGGATGCGGCTTCGGACCTTCGTCAGCGCGGCATCGACACCGCGATCCCGTTCACCGTCGACGATGCCGGCTTCTTCACCAAGGATGCGCCAGGCTTTGGCGCGGACCGCGAGGGCGGTGCGGCGCGCGTCATCGACGACAACGGCAAGAAGGGCAATGCCAACCAGGCGGTCATCGACGAGTTGATCAAGCGCAAGGCGCTGTTCGCGCGCGGGCGGCAGAAGCATTCCTATCCGCATTCGTGGCGGTCGAAGAAGCCGATCATCTTCCGCAACACGCCGCAATGGTTCGTCTTTATGGACAAGGAGCTCGGCGACGGCACGACGCTGCGCAGCCGTGCCCTGAAGGCGATCGACGACACCCGCTTCGTGCCGGCCGCCGGCCAAAACCGCATCCGAGCCATGATCGAGGAGCGCCCCGATTGGGTGCTGTCGCGCCAGCGCGCCTGGGGCGTGCCGATCGCCGTCTTCGCCGATGCCGACGGCAACGTTCTGCGCGACGAGGCGGTCAACCAGCGCATCATCGACGCCTTCGAGAAGGAGGGCGCCGACGCCTGGTTTGCGGCCGGCGCCAAGGAGCGTTTCCTCGGCAATCACGATGCCTCGAAATGGCAGCAGGTGATGGACATCCTCGACGTCTGGTTCGATTCCGGCTCGACCCATGTCTTCACCCTGGAGGATCGTCCAGATCTGAAATGGCCGGCCGACGTCTATCTCGAAGGCTCCGACCAGCATCGCGGCTGGTTCCACTCCTCGCTGCTCGAAAGCTGCGGCACCACGGGCAGGGCGCCTTACGACACCGTCGTCACCCATGGTTTCACCATGGACGAGGAGGGGCGGAAAATGTCGAAGTCGCTCGGCAATACTGTCGTGCCGCAAGACGTCATCAAACAGTCGGGCGCCGATATCCTGCGACTATGGGTGGTGACGACCGACTACTGGGAAGACCAGCGGCTCGGCAAGAACGTGCTGCAGACCAACATCGACGCCTACCGCAAGCTGCGCAACACCATCCGCTGGATGCTGGGCACGCTTGCCCATGACGATGGCGAGGACGTGCCGCTGGACAAGATGCCGGAGCTGGAGCGGCTGATGCTGCACCGGCTCTCCGAACTCGATGAAGTCGTGCGCGCGGGCTACGACGCCTTCGAGTTCAAGCGCATCACCCGCACGCTGCTCGACTTCATGGTGGTCGAGCTGTCGGCCTTCTATTTCGACGTCCGCAAGGACGCCCTCTACTGCGAGGCGCCGTCCAGCGTGAAGCGCAAGGCGTCAGTGCAGGTGGTGCGCCATCTGTTCGACTGCCTGGTGAAATGGCTGGCGCCGATGCTGCCCTTTACCATGGAGGAGGCCTGGCTCGACCGTCATCCGGACGCCGTCTCGGTGCATCTCGACCAGTTTCCACGAATCCCGGCCGACTGGAAGAACGAGGCGCTGGCGGAAAAATGGCGCAAGGTGCGGCAGGTTCGCCGTGTCGTCACCGGCGCGCTGGAGATCGCGCGCGCCCAGAAGGTCATCGGCTCGTCACTAGAAGCGGTGCCGGTCGTCACGCTCGATGATGCGGCGCTCGAAGCGGCGATATCGGATGTCGACATGGCCGAAATGGCGATCACCAGCGATCTGGTCATCGCGCATGGCAACGCGCCTTCTGGCGCCTTCACGCTGGACGACGTCAAGGGCGTCGCCGTGGTGGTCGAGAAGGCCGAGGACCGGGGTCTGCTCAAATGCGCGCGCTCATGGCGATACACGGCCGATGTCGGGCAGGACAAGGAATTCCCCGACGTTTCGGCGCGGGACGCGGCGGTGCTGCATGAATTGAAGGCGCTTGGTCGACTTTAATGCATGTCGCCTAAAAGTGCGTAGCGGTTTTGGGATAACGACATGCACGGCCAGAATGCATGTCGCCCAAAAGTGTGTAGCGGTTTTGGGATAACGACATGCCAGGGCGCCATATCGGTGCACAAATGCCACGGCAGGCGACTGATCGGCCCCCGCTCGTTGCCCTTAACGAGTGGTTGAGATAAACACGCGAAACTCCGGACGACAAATTGTCGCCGGATTTCCGTCGGAAGAGCATAGGCGATGGGGACCGGACCTTTGGCCGGTGGCGATCGAGAGGCTGTCTAGAGTGGGACTTTTTGGCATGACCGAAAGAACTTGCGCGCGCGTTGCGCTGCTGGCGCCGCTTGTCGTGTCCGGCTTGGCCCTGTCCGGCTGCATGGGCTCGCCGACTTACGGGACCGACAAGACCGCCTCCGCCCAGCTTGCCGGCGATCTCACCAGCGCTTTTTCAGTCATGCCGAAGAACAAGGAAAAGATCGACTACAAGCCGCGTCCCGAACTGGTGAAGCCGGCGCCAGGCCAGAAGCAACTGCCGCCGCCGCAGGACAGCATCGCGACGGCAAGCGCCGATTGGCCGGAATCGCCCGAGCAACGCCGCGCTCGCCTGCGTGCCGAGGCCACGCTCAATCAGGACGATCCGTCCTACCAGGCGCAGATCGTCGATGACGTCCAGACGGATCAAACCGCGATCAAGGCTGCAATGAAGCAGTCGGCTTCCAGTCATCCGCCGGCCTGGACGCCGGCGGATTCGGACAAGGGCCGCGCCGCCGAGGTCAAGCGCCGCCTCGCCGAACAAAAGCAGGGTGACCCGAACACCCGCAGATATCTGAGCGAGCCGCCGGTGCAATACCGCGCCGCTGCCGGCACCGCGCCGGTCGACGACCTCGGCGAGGACGAGTACAAGAAAGAACGCCGCCTCAAGAGGGAAGCGGCCGCCAAGAACAAGAGCGGCGGTATGTTCGACTGGCTGCCGTGGTAGGCTGCAGGCGCTAGGGTAGGCTGCCGACGCTACAGTTCGCGTCGCTCCCTGAAAAAATCCTTCAGAAGCAGCGCCGCGTCGCTCTCGGCCATGCCTGGATAGATGTCTGGCACGTGGTGGCAGGTCGGTGAGGCGAAGAAGCGCACGCCGTTGACCACAGCGCCGCCCTTCTCGTCGGCGGCGCCGAAATAAAGCCGGCGCAGCCTGGCGAAGGAAATGGCGCCGGCGCACATGGCGCAGGGCTCCAGCGTTACATAGAGATCGTGGCCGGTGAGCCGCTCGCTTGACAGCTTGCGGCAGGCCTCGCGGATCGCCAGCATCTCGGCATGGGCCGTAGGGTCGGCAAGCTCGCGGCTGCGGTTGCCGGCACTGGCAACGACCGTATCGCCGCTGGCGACGACCGCGCCGACCGGCACTTCGCCGCGCAGGGCGGCGGCTTGGGCCTCCTTCAGCGCCAGCGCCATGAAATCCGGCCGCTTCAAGCGGTTTCCATTCCTATTATCTCCTCGCTACTCCGGCGTGATCCTGTTATCTAGCGCATGATCCCGAAAACCGGAATCGGTTTCGCAAGGGATCATGCGCCAAATCAAAGTCCTACAGCGTCGTTTGCGCGTCCGTACGGACGCGCGGCGCTGGAGTGCAAACGAGCAAAAGCCACATGGACGACAAAGACAAGAAACTCCCGCGCCAGAAGGGTCCGCGCCAAAAGGGTCCGGGCCAAAAGGGTTCGGGCCAAAAGGGTTCGGGCAAGAACGGCCCGAAACCATCGGGCCCGCGTGGTCGCGATGCCGCTGCCGGCAAGGGCGGCAAGCCATCCTTCGGCGCGAAAAAACCTTACGCGCCGCGCGGCGACCGCCCGCTGGCCGCTGACGGCGAGCGGCCGAAGCGTAACTTCAAAAGCGGCGACCGGCCGATCAGCAGGGGGCCGCGCCCCGACGGCAAGCCTTATGAAAAGCGTGAGGGGCCGCGCAAGCCATACGCCCCGCGCGGCGACCGCCCGATGGCAGCCGACGGCGAGCGGCCGAAGCGCGACTTCAAAAGCGGCGACCGGCCGATCAGCAGGGGGCCGCGCCCTGACGGCAAGCCCCATGAGGGGCCACGCAAGCCGTACGCCCCGCGCGGCGACCGCCCGATGGCGGCTGACGGCGAGCGGCCGAAGCGCGACTTCAAGAGTGGCGACCGGCCGTTCATCAAGGGGCCACGCCCTGAAGGCAAGCCTTATGAACAGCGCGAGGCGCCTCGAAAACCCTATGCGCCACGCGGCGACCGGCCGGCGGCTGCCGAAGGCGAGCGCAGCGAAAGGCGCTTCGACCGTCCCAGGGGAGACTTCAGCGATCGCCCTAAACGCGACTTCGGCGATCGGCCCAAGCGCGATTTTGCCGGTGATCGCCCCCAAGGGGCATCGGGCGGCTTCAAGCCACGCCCGCGTCCCGCCGAAGCAACGGAAGAGGCTGGTGAGCGCATTGCCAAGCGGCTGGCCCGCGCCGGCCTTGCCTCGCGTCGCGATGCCGAGGAACTGATCGCGGCCGGCCGTGTCAAGGTCAATGGAAGGGTGCTGTCCTCGCCCGCCTTCAATGTGATGCCCGGCGACATCATCCATCTCGACGGCATGGAGATCCCGCCGATCGAGCGCACCCGGCTGTTCCTGTTCCACAAGCCGGCCGGCGTCGTCACCACCAATCGTGATCCCGAGGGCCGCAAGACCGTCTTCGACGTGCTGCCGGCCGACCTGCCGCGGCTGATGACCATCGGCCGGCTCGACATCAACACCGAAGGCCTGCTGCTGCTCACCAATGATGGCGGGCTGGCGCGCGTGCTCGAACTGCCGGCGACCGGCTGGCTCAGGCGCTACCGCGTGCGCGTCCACGGCAAGGTCGAGGAAAGTGCGCTCGCCGGCTTGCGCGAAGGCATCGCCGTCGACGGTGTCTTCTATGGCGCCATCGAGGCGACGCTCGACCGCGAGCAAGGCACCAACGCCTGGCTGACGCTTGGCCTGCGCGAAGGCAAGAACCGCGAGGTCAGGAACATACTGGGCTCGCTTGGTCTCGACGTGACGCGACTGATCCGCATTTCCTACGGACCGTTCCAGCTCGACGACCTGCCCGAGGGCCATGTGCTGGAGATCAAGGGCCGGGTGCTGCGCGACCAGCTCGGCGAACGCCTGGTCGAGGAGTCCGGTGCCAATTTCGACGCTGAGATCACCAAGCCGTTTTCCAACAGGCCGGTGCGGCGCGAAGCGGTGCGTGAAGAGGAACCTGAGCGGCCGAAATTCACCCGCGATGGCGAACGCCGTCCGATCGGCGAAGGCGGGCTGATCAAGAACCGCAAGCGCCGCGAAGGCAGCCGCGACGAGGCGCTGGGCAAGCTGTCGACAAGTCCCGGCAGAAGCTTCGGGGCGGAAAAGAGCTTTGGTGAGCGTGGCCCTAAATCTGAACGCAGCGGGCCCGAACGCGGCGGCTTTGCCGATCGCGGCCCCAAATCTGAACGTAGCGGGCCGGGCGGCTTCGGCGGCAAACCGGGCGGCGGGAAAAAGTCCGAACGCGAGCAGCGCCCGATCGAGCCGCCGGGCCAGCGCAAGGCCAATGTCTGGATGGCGCCGGGCGCGCGGCCGATCGGCAAGGGCAGGGCGGACGCTGATGCCGCCAAGGCGGCCGAAGCCAAGGAACGCAAGGCCTCGTTCAAGCCGTCTTATGGCAAGCCCGCCAATGGAAAACCGGGAGGGGGAAAACCCGGAGGCGCAAAGCCGTTCGGCAAGCCGCGTGGTGCCGAGGGTGACGGTGCCAAACGCGGCGACCGGCCGCGCAGTGGTCCTGGAGGATCAAGGGGAGGCAATGCGGATCGTCGGCGGTGAGTTTCGCGGGCGTCCGCTGGCGACGCCCCGCACAAGCGCCATCCGCCCGACCACCGACCGCACCCGCGAGGCTGTCTTCAACGTGCTGGCGCATCGTTTCCCCGATAGGCTGGTCGGCGCGCGCGTGCTCGACCTGTTCGCCGGCACCGGCGCGTTCGGCCTCGAGGCGCTGTCGCGCGGCGCGTCTTATGGCGTCTTCATCGAAGAATCAGCCGAAGGGCGCGGTCTGATCCGCACCAATGTCGAGGCCTTCGGCCTCACCGGGCGTACCAAGATATTCCGTCGCGACGCTACGGCTCTGGGCGAGGCGGGCACGATGGCCGCGTTCGGCCTGGTGTTCGCCGACCCGCCCTATGGCAAGGGCCTGGGCGAGCGTGCATTGCGTTCGGCCAAGGCCGGCGGCTGGCTCGCCCCCGGCGCGCTCTGCGTCATCGAGGAGGCGGCAGCGGCGCCGTTCGAGGCAGGGCCGGGCTTTTCGGTTGTCGACGAGCGCAGCTATGGCGAGACGGTTATCCGCTTTATCGAGGTTGGATGAAGGGAGCGCAGCGCCTTCAAAATGACGAACAAATCAATTTGCCTGTGGCAACACCCCCGCCTATCGTCCCATCCCATGACAACCGGAGTCGTTGATGACATCTCAGGGTGATTGGCTGCGCGGAACGCTTTTTGCGCTGGCTCTCGTGATAACCGGCCCGGTTCTCGCCGACAACAAGCCGGACGACGGCAAGGTGACGAATTTCCTGCTCGACAACGGCATGGAGGTCGTTGTCATCCCCGATCGCCGCGCGCCGATCGTCACTCACATGGTGTGGTACAAGATCGGCAGCGCGGATGAGCCGCCGGGCAAGTCCGGCACCGCCCATTTCTTCGAGCATCTGATGTTCAAGGCGACGACCAACCATGCGGCCGGCGCGTTCGACCGCGCCGTCTCCGCCATCGGCGGTTCGAACAACGCTTTCACCTCCTATGACTACACCGCCTTTTACGAGACGGTGGTGCCGCAGGCGCTCGAGCAGATGATGGATTTCGAGGCCGATCGCATGCGCAACCTCATCCTCAATGACGACGTCATCGCCACCGAGCGCGACGTCATCCTCGAGGAACGCCGCTCGCGCATCGACAGCAATCCGCAGGCAGTGCTCGGCGAGGAGGTCGACGCCACGCTCTGGCAGAACCAGCCCTATCGCATTCCGGTGATCGGCTGGATGCAGGAGATGGAGAAGCTGAACCGCGCCGACGCCAAGGCTTTCTATGACAAATATTATACGCCCAACAACGCCGTGCTGGTGGTGGCCGGCGATGTCGAGCCGCAGGTGGTCAAGGCGCTGGCCGAAAAGACCTATGGCAAGGTCGCGCGTGGTCCAGACCTGCCGCCGCGCATCCGTCCGGTCGAACCCGAACAGAACACCAGGCGCACGGTGACGCTCGCTGACGCGCGTGTCAGCGTGCCGAATTTTTCGACGCAATGGGTGGTTCCCTCCTATCACACTGCGAAGGCGGGCGAAGCGGAAGCGCTGGACCTGCTGGCGGAGATCCTCGGCGGCGGCAGCCGCAGCCGGCTGTACCAGCAGCTTGTCGTCAAGCAAGGCATTGCCGCCGAGGCCGGCGCTTTTTTCCAGGGCACCATGCTCGATGCCACCAACTTCACCGTCTACGGCGCGCCGCGCGGCGACGCCAAGCTGGCCGATGTCCAGGCGGCGGTCGAGGCCGAGGTCGCCCGCATCGCCAGCGAGGGCGTCACATCAGGCGAGCTGGAGAAGGCCAAGGATCGTTTCGTCCGCTCGATGATCTTCGCCCGCGACAAGCAGGATTCGATGGCCAACATCTACGGCGCGACGCTCGCCACCGGCGGCAACGTCAGGGATGTCGAGGAATGGCCGGGCCGCATCCGCAAGGTCACCGCCGACGAAGTCAGGCAGGTTGCGGCGCGCTATCTCAATCTCAACCATTCGACATCAGGCTATCTCTTGCCGCAGACACAGGCAGGGAATTGATCGATGACGAGGTTGAGCGTTTGCGCTGCCCCTCACCTGCCTGCCGGCATCCTCTCCCCGTATAGTGACGGGGAGAGGGGCGCTGTCATCGACGGTTTCGCCAATCACCATCGTTCGGAAGAAGGGCGCCCGCATTGCGGCCAGCCCCTTCTCCCCGTCTCTATACGGGGAGAAGTGCCCGGCAGGGCGATGAGTGGCGGCGCTGACTCCGACAGCTACTCGTCTCGAAAATCAGTCGGAAGCTACCATTTATCCGAAGCGATTGCCCTGAAGCGCGTCGCCACCCAATTGGTCACCCTGCTCCTATCCCTCGTCTTCCTCGTCCTGCCGGCGCTTTCCGCTCGTGCGGCCATGAGCATCCAGGAGGTGACGTCGTCAAAGGGCATCACCGCCTGGCTGGTGGAGGACTACTCCGTGCCGCTCGTCGCCATCCGCTTCGCCTTCGACGGCGGCACGACGCAGGATCCCGCTGGAAAGGAAGGCCTTGCCAATCTGATGAGCGGCCTGTTCGACGAGGGCGCCGGCAATCTCGACAGCGAGGGCTTCCAGATCAAGCTCGACGACGTCGGCGCCGAGATGAGCTTCGAAGCGGCGCGCGACGGCATCTATGGCTCGATGCGCATGCTTGCCGAGCAGCGCGACGGGGCGTTCGACCTGTTGCGGCTGGCGGTCACAGAGCCGCGTTTCGACCAGGCGCCAATCGACCGCATCCGCGCGCAAGTGCTGTCCGGCATCATCGCCAACGAGCTTGACCCGGAGACGCTCGCCCAGCGCAAATGGCTGGAGGCACTATACGGCACCCATCCCTATGCGCGGCCCGAAGAGGGCACCAGGCAAAGCATCGCCACCATCACGCCGGACGATCTCATCGCTTTTCACAAGGCGAATTTTGCTTGTGATGGCCTGCATGTGGCGGTGGTCGGTGCCATCGATGCCGAGACGTTGAAGAACAAGCTCGATCTGGTCTTTGGCGGCCTGCCGCAACATCAGGCGCTCAGCGCGGTCGCCGATGTCGATCCGAAACTCAACCAGCAGCTCGAGGTCAATTACGATCAGCCCCAGACATCGCTGCAACTCGCCTATCCCGGCGTCGAGCGGAGTGCGCCGGATTTCTTCGCCGCGGTTCTGATGAACGAGATCCTCGGCGGCAGCGCCTTCACCTCGCGGCTGTTCGAAGAGGTGCGTGAAAGACGCGGTCTGGCCTACAGCGTCAGTTCCGACCTGGTCGACCACCAGCACGCCAACGCCCTGGCCATCACTACGGCGACCCGCGCGGATCGGGCGGCCGAGACTTTGGCTGTCGTGCGCGAGGTGGTGAAGCGCATGGCCCAGGAAGGGCCGACCGAAGCAGAACTGGCGGCGACCAAGAAATACTTTATTGGCGCCTACGCCATCAACAATCTGAACTCCTCCGCCGCCATCGCCGCGACGCTGCTCGAGCTGCAGCTCGACAATCTCGGCAGCGACTATATGCAGCGCCGCGCCGCCCTCATCAACGCGGTGACGCTGGATCAGGTCAAGGCGGCGGCGAAAAAGCTGCTTTCCGCCGAGCCGGCCATCATGGTCGTCGGGCCGAAGCACGGCGAGGCCAAGGAGGAATGAGCCCAAATGGGGGGCAGGGCCAAATGAGGAGCAGGGGATGAGCCCGAGCTTCGGCATCGCCTTCGGCGGCGGCGGCGCGCGCGGGCTGGCGCATATCCATGTCATCGAGGTGCTGGACGAGCTGGGTATAAGGCCGGTCGCCATATCAGGCTCATCGATCGGCGCCATCATGGGCGCCGGCATGGCTTCAGGCATGGCCGGCAGCGACATTCACAGCTACATGCGCTCGATCCTTGGCCGCCGCGCCGAGGTGGCGGCGCGCATGTGGCGGGCGCGGCCAGGCACCTTTGCCGAGGCGCTGCAGGGCGGGCTGGGTGTCACCCAGTTCAATGTCGAGCGCATCCTCAAGGCATTCATGCCCGACGCCATACCCGAAAGCTTCGCCGAGCTGAAAATACCGCTGAAGGTGACGGCCACGGATTTCTTCGGCCATAAGCTCGCCGTGCTGAGCGACGGCGACCTGCATTCGGCGCTTGCCGCCTCGGCGGCTATTCCCGCGGTATTCCGACCGGTGATGCGCGACGGCAGGCTGCTGATCGACGGCGGCATCTACAATCCGGTGCCGTTCGACCTGATCGAGCACGACGCCGACATCATCATAGCCGTCGACGTCGTTGGCGCGCCGACCAAAGGCGGGCGCAAATACCCGACCTCCGTCGACCTGATGTTCGGCGCCACGCAATTGATGATGCAGTCGATAATCGCCGCCAAGCTGAGGCAATGCCAGCCGGACATACTGGTCAGGCCGGCGGTGTCGAAATACCGCGTGCTCGATTTCATGAAGATCGATGCCTTGATGGCCGAAACGGCTGATATCAAAGACGAGCTGAAGCGGGAGATCGAAAAGGCGGTGGAGACGCGGGCCAGGGTCGACACGGGCAAGCGCACCAAGCAGGTGGGGGGCGTGGCGCGGAAAGTCTGACGCCTGGCGGCCTCCATCGAAACAAGCGCAGGCGCTGAACATTTGAAACATCTGCACCGCGACAGGCCCCCAGAAGACCTTCCGCGGTATTCCGCCGGACCTGAACCGTCTGGCTGATCGCTTCCCGGTCCGGCACTGGACCCGGCCAAGCCGGAACTGATCAAGACGATCCGCGGCGTTGGATACCTGTTTCCAAAGCGGTGAATGAGGTGTGGTTCAGGGACCGGGCTGCCCGGCGGGCGGAACGATCTGCATGATAAGGCGCATCAGATCGGCCTGGCGGGAGACGCCGGTCTTCTGGAAGATGTTGTCGAGATGCGTCTTGGCGGTCGTGCCGGCAATGTGAAAGCTGGCGCCGGTCTCGGCCAGGGTGTGCCCGGCGAGAAGGCTGGCGAGCACGCGGGTTTCGGCCAGCGTAAGCCCAAAGGCTCTCGCCAGCATTCCAGCGGCGTCATGCTCGTCCGGTGCATTGCCGACGAACACCGCGGCTACCGCCGCGGGTTCCATGCCGGCGCGCAGGTCGCCGCCGGCCATCGGCAGCACGCGGGCGAAGACCGGCGGCAGGCCGGATTCGCTAAGGAGGACGGCAAGCCCTGTCTTGCCGATGCTGGCCTCATCCTGAGCCGCAAGCATGATGGCGCTGTGAAGTTCCTTGGAAGCCGACGGGATCTTCGCTTGCAGAATGCCATGGACGTCCTGGATCGGGCCGCCGCTCCGCAGCATGTGCTTGGCCGAGCGGTTGGCGTGCAGGACGGCGCCACGTTCATTGGTGAGGACCACGGCGCATGTGAGCGCATCGAGCGCCTCGGCCATTCCTGCGCGCTCGACAGTGCCGATGTCCAGCATGTTGCTGATTATCACCGAACGGCGCACATGCGGCAGCAACAGTCTGCCAAGCTTGATTTCGCGCTCGGTGATAATGCCTTGCCGCTTATGTCGGGCAACGGCGAAGCCGGCAAGGCGGTAGGGGTGTGGATCAGGAAGAACGACATGACGTCGACCAGGCCTTGCGGCTTCAGGCACTCCTGAAAATACCGGGAGGTCTCCAGGTAGGTTTGAGGGATATGGCGTGAGACCACATGCGGCATATCGAGCGAAGGCCATGTCGAGAGATCCTCGAGCAGCCGGGCGTGGATCTCGGGGATATATTTCGCCTGTTGCTCCAGCCAGTATGGCTCTATTCCGACGGTCCTGTAGATCAGCAGCCGGTCGTTGGCGAGGTCGTCAAGCTGCAGGACCGCAGTCTGGGCGTCGAGCGCATCCCTGATTCCGGCAAGCGCGTGCTCCCATCGCTCCGGGTCGAGTGCGCAATCGTAGATCGTGCCGATCAGCTTCGACAGCTCATGATGCGACAATGCCTTGGCCATCGACGGCCCCTCGCATGTCGACAGCGCGTCCGATGCGGGCGGAAAGCCGCGCCCTCTCACAGGTGCTCTCGCTTCTCCAACTTTAGCGATCGCTTAAATTCCGATTATCTCCCCCAAACAGGGGATGCGCAAGCACCCGGGCGGTGAAATACTCTCGCCCCAGAAGATAAGGTCACACTTAACTGTGACAAGCAGTGCGGTTCAGCGCGTTCCTGGCTCGCGGGCCTTTGCCACTGTGATTCAGCCGGGGGGACTAATCAAGAATTCTGCCTGCGTGCGCCGACTATCATCGGCGCGCGACCGCCTATTGCTGAAACTTAAGCCGGGTTCGACCCGGACAATTCGGGATGGAGCAGCATTATGTACAGATACATTGCTTTTGCAGCACTTTGCATGGCGGCGACGCCCGCGCATGCCGGCGAGCTTGGAGCCATGAAGGCTGAAAGCATCGATCTCGCCGGCTTCCTTGGTGTCGTCTATTATACGCCTCAGGAGGACGGCTATCGGGTGGTCACCACAATCGCGCAGGGCGAGGCTGGCTTGCCGGTGCGTTTCGTGGCGACACTGACCGAGAACCAGATAGTCGCGGTCTCCGTGCCAGGCAAGCTGGGCGAGTCGGACCAGATCATCGAGATATCGCGTGTCGGCGGCAAGCTTGTCGTCAGCCCGCATCCGATAGATGGGATCGTGGTTTCTTCTCCGAAGCTCGCCGTCGACTGATCCAGGGTTGAGTGATCCAACATCAGTGATCCAACATCGAGTGATCCGGGGACATGCGCGTTGCGGCGGCGCTGGATGAGCCTGCAACTTGGGCGACAGACAATGTCTGCATGGTTCGTCCTCTCGTCTGTCGTCGTCTTGACCGTTGGCGCCGGCTTAGCCGCGTCTTCGCAAGCTGAGCTGGCCCCGGGCAAGTTCTACGACGTCGTCGGCAACAAGGTCGATGCGCGAACCTATAACGGTTTTCGTCGCTACCATGGCAGCTGCAATCACTGCCATGGCCCCGACGGCATGGGCTCGACCTTCGCCTCGGCGCTTGTCGACCGGCTGCCCGGCATCGAGGTCTTTCGGCGCAATGTTCGCGACGGCGTGCGCAGTGGCGCTTCGGTGATGAAGGGCTTCGCCGACGACCCCAATGTCGCTCCTTACATCGACGACATCTACGCCTATTTGCAGGCCCGCGCCGACGGTGCGCTTGGCCGGGGTCGGCCCGAGCGGCTTGAAAATTAGTGCCATTGCCTGCCGACCGCAGGCGTTTCACCAAAGGACAGCGAGACGGTCGTCGCTCCCGAGCGCCACATGCGTGCCGAAAGGTGAGCACTCGCGCTCAAGCATGGCCGCGAGCCAGGCGGCATCTTCGCGCAGGGCGCGGTTTAGCCGGAACCTGGCGAGCTGGAACGGCACGAGGTCGAGCGAAACAAGCGTACCGTCCGGTATGGCGAGCCGCGGCAGGTACATCAGCGCAAGCTCACCACGAAACGTTTCGTTGCCGGTGATTCCCTCATAGTCGGTGAGGAAGTCGCCGCATCCGTAGAGGATCAGCCGGCCGTGATGGATTTCGATCGGCTTGGGATGGTGGGAGGAGTGCCCATGCACGACATCGAAACCGGCGACATCGATGAGTGCATGGGCAAGCGCGCGTTCTTCCGCCGGGACTTGGTAGCCCCAGTTGCCGCCCCAGTGGATCGAGGCCACCGCGAGGTCGCCAGGCTGTTTTATGGCCTGCACGGATCGGGCGATCTGCTTGAGCGACCGGGCCGAGACATCCGCCAGCAAATTGACGCCTGGCTTATAAGCTCCGGCTGCCCATGAAGCTGGAACGCCGCTGGTCTCGAGCGCAAAGCCGAAGACCAGCACGCGGCCCCCGCCGGCCGGTTCAATGACGGCAGGCGCCGCCGCCTCGTCCGCGTTAAGCCCGGCCCCGGCATAGGCGAGGCCGGCAAGTCGGAGCGTATCGAGGGTCTCGACGAGGCCAGGCTCATCCCAGTCGAGCACATGGTTGTTGGCGAGCACGCAGCAGTCTATCCGTGCCGCCGCCAGGCAGCCGATGTTGGCCGGGTTCATCTTGTAATTGATCCCCTTGGGCGCCAAGGACAGGCTGGTGGTGATGCTGGTCTCGAGATTGATGATCCGCGCATCGGGCGCTTCACGATCCAATTCGCTGAGCGCATCGCCCCAGACATACGTGTCGTCGACCTTTCTCGGGATCGGCCCATTGACGCGTTCGGCAAGCTCGACATAGGTCGTCGCCGATTTGACATAGCGCTCGCTGAGGTGCGGATCGCCCGGACTGGCGAGGATCTGGTCGATGCCGCGCCCGAGCATCACGTCGCCGCACAGGAACAGTTTTGCGCTGCTTCGAACGGGCCGTTCAGATCCTGCGGCGGCGTTGTTCGAGATCTGCGGCATCTTGGACCTCCTTCCCCGCCAACACCCGGTGACCCCAAGGGGTTCCCAGCCCAATTTGCGCGGATCGGATCGCGCGCCGCGAGATCAATCTGTTCGTCGACCACAGCCGGATCGCGCAGCTCGAGGCGCTTCGCTCCGGCACCTGGGGAACCAAGAGCACCTGGGGACGGATTCAGAATGTTGGGTGAGGGGGCGGCGCGACTTCATTCCAGCTTGGGTTCCTCGCCCCACAAAAGTGGGGAGAGGTGGCTCGGCGAAGCCGAGACGGAGAGGGGACTGCGCCTTACGAAAGCCCCCTCTCCGGCCGCGGAGCCTGTCCTCGGGCTTGCCAAAGGCAAGACCCGTGGGCGGCCACCTCTCCCCCGCTTCGCGGTGGGCGAGGAACCCAGGTCGTGTCTCAGCCCCACTTCATCTCGCCAGTGGCGACCTTGGAGCCGATGTCGAGCGCAACGCCCATGCCGAGGTTGGGGAAGCGGGCTTCCATGGCGCTCTTGAGCACGGCCGCGTCCTTGGCCTTGGCGTGTTCTTCCTCGAAGGCAATGAGATAGGTTTTGGTATGCTCGACGCCCGAAAGGTCGGTGGCGGCCTGCGGCGTCATGTGGCCGGGCACGACGATTTCAGGTTTGCTGGCAACAATCGTATCGAGATTGGCGAGCCAGGCGGCGCGCTGTTCCCTGGTCGGCGTGTCGGCGGTCCAGACATGCACGCCGGAAAAAATCATCACCCCGCCGAACACGGCATTCAGCGACGGCACCGAGAGATAGCGCCGGTTGGCAAGGCCTTCGGCATCGACGATCTCGATGGTCTCGCCATCGACGGTGAGCGTCTTGCCGTCGAAGACTTCGGGGATGACGACATCGGCGAGCGCCTGCGGGCCATTGTCCTTGAGCTGCGGCCCCCAGACGGCGATTTTCTTGTCGACGCTGCCATTGATGGCGGCCACCGTCTCGGCAGCGGCGATCACCCGTGCCTGTGGAAAAACCTGCTTGATCGGCTTGAGGCCGAAATAATAGTCCGGGTCGGACTGGCTGACATAGATGGTGGTGAGCGTCTTGCCGGTCACCTTGATCGCCTCGGCCACGGCGCGGCCGTCGGAATAGGTGAAACCGCCGTCGATCAGCAGCGCCTCGGAGGCGCCGGTGATCAGCACCGGGGCGCGAAAGAAGCCGGTTTCGCCGGCCGGAAAATGTTTCCAGGAAAGGCCGCCGGCTGCGTTTCCAAGCCCGGCGGGAGCGAAGACGGCGGCGGCGCCGGCGGCGAGGGTGGTTTTCATGATGGCTCTCCGTGTGAACATGGATGTCTCCTGGGGCTTCAGAATGCCGAATTCGGGCGAGCGCATCTCCCGCGCAGCCTCGATCTCAGCAAGATGGCAAAGACGGAATGCGTATTGAAGGCCAACAAAATAGACGTAATGTATGCCGTTGCCTGACAATAGGATCGCCCCTGCCATGAACCACGCATGAACCTGAACCGGCTGGCCTATTTCGCCGCGGTGGTCGACGCCGGCTCCTTCACCCGGGCCGCCGAGCGGCTGGGCATCACCAAGGCGGTCGTCAGCCAGCAGGTGGCGCGGCTGGAGCGCGATGTCGGAACGACGCTGCTGATCCGCACGACGCGGCGCGTCCATCCGACCGAAGCCGGCCGGACATTCCATGCCCGCTGCCTAAACGTCCTGCAGCAGGCCGAGGACGCCTTCGACGAGCTCGCGCAGGCTGCCGCCGAGCCGACCGGCACGCTGCGCATCGCGGCGCCCAACGATCACGGCACCTCGGCGGTGGTGCCGGTGGTCGCCGCCTTCAGCGCCCGCTATCCCGCCTGCCGGGTGGAGCTGACGCTGGGCGACGACACCATCGACCTGGCGTCCGGTGGGATGGACGTGGCGATCCGAGTCGGCTGGCTGGCCGATTCCAGCCTGCAGGCGCGGCGGATCGGCATCTTTCGGCAATTCATGGTGTGCGGCGCCGAGTTCGCCTGGCGCTTCAAGGCCGGCGAACCGCAAGACTTGGCCGGGCTGCCCTTCGTCGCCAACATGGCGCTGCGCGAGCCGCTGCTATGGCAATTTTCGCGCGGCGACGAGCATGAGGCCGTGCGCATGCAGGCAACGATCGCCATCGACGCGACGCCGGCAGTGCTGGCGGCCGTCCGCGCCGGCGCCGGCCTGTCGGTGCTGCCGGATTTTTTGGTGCGGGATGAGCTGGCCGCGGGCCAGCTCGTCCACATCCTGCCCGAATGGCGGCTGCCCTCCGGAGGCATCTACACAGTCTACCCCGCCGCACGTTTTCGGCCGCCCAAGGTGACAAGGTTTGTCGAGATGCTGGTCGCGGCTGAGCAGGAGACGGTTTGAAGCGGGGAGGGCGCGGGCGCCGTAAGCTTGGGGCGAGGCGCTGAGGGCCGAAACGCTTGAAGCGCCGAGGCCGAAGCTGCCGATCTCCCCCTTGTGGGGAGATGGCCGGCAGGCCAGAGGGGGGCTCATT
>NZ_FTPD01000001.1:137326-411351 GCF_900156895.1 Mesorhizobium prunaredense | reverse complement strand
GGGTTCTTTCGCGCCCCCCTCTGCCCTGCCGGGCATCTCCCCCACGAGGGGGGAGATTGGCTGTCATCGGCGCTCGCTCATCACCACTCCGCCGTCACAGGCGCATGGCCTTCGCACCTGCTCTTTCACAACGCTGCCGGGCTCTAACTTTTATCCTTTTACCCGGCAGCACCTCGCGGTATAATTAGACTTCGCTAAAATAAAGGAAGGGCCGTGAAAACGGAAAACCCTCCGTCTTTGGGCGGGGCAACCTATGGGAGGCTTGCATGCTTAGCGGTTTTGGCAAGGCCTGTGCGGTAATCCTTTTTTCAGGGAACTGCGCTTTCGCCCAATCGGATTTGATAGAACCAGAGGCTGGAACGTGGAAGACGTGGGTAATCACGTCTGGCGAGGACTTCCGAGTCCCGCCGCCGCCTGACGCCTCCGCCGCAGCAGCCGAATTGGCACAGATGCGAGATCTCTTGGCGCAAAAGGATCCGGCTGCCGCCGACAAAATCACCTTCTGGGACGCCGGCTCGCCTGGATACCGATGGATCGATCTGGTCAACAATCGCCTTCTCGAGAACCAGCAGATTCCAAATGCGCACCGCGTCTACACCTATTTGACGATGGCGATGTACGACGCCACCATCGCTGCCTGGGACGCGAAGTACTTCTACAATCGGCCGCGCCCGAGCGAGGCGGATGCGACACTGGCGACTGCGCTGCCGCCGCCGCGGAGTCCCTCCTATCCATCCGAGCATGCCGCAGCCGCCGGAGCTGCCGCGACCGTTCTTTCTCATTTCTTTCCCGAAGAGACATCGTCGTTCAAGGCAATGGCCGAAGAAGCGGCACAGTCGCGTGTCCTTGCCGGTGTCCAGTTCCCAAGCGATTCTTCCGCCGGCCTGGAGTTGGGGCGGAGGGTCGCAGAGCAGGTGATTGCGCGGGCAAAGGCCGATGGCTCCGATGCAAAGTGGAGCGGCGCAGTTCCGACCGGGCCGTGCATGTGGGTCGGGAACAAACCCGCCAATGTAACCATGCCAAACTGGAAGCCGATCGTGCTGGCCGCACCCGATGAATTCAGGCCGCCGGCGCCGCCCGACTGCCAGTCCCCGGCCGTAAAGGCCGAGATGGATGCAATCCGACAGTTTGAACGAAAATTCCCTAACAGCTACAAAGCGTTCTACTGGCAAAGCCCATCCGGGCTGTTCACCGACTGGTATGACTATGCCAGCAAGTGGATGTTCGAGGACAAGACGGATACGAACCCGCCGCGTGCCGCGCGGGCTTACGCGATGCTCGCAACGGTCTATTACGACGCCTTCATTGCAAGCAACGACGGGAAGTACGCCTATTGGTATCTGCGGCCCAACATGCTTGACGCGAGCATCACTCCCCTGTTCGCGGTGCCGGCCCATCCCAGTTATCCGTCGAACCACTCCACGCTCTCGACTGCCCGATGCGAGGTCCTGGCGTACCTGTTTCCCGGCCATGAGGAGTTCATCCGCGCGGTTGGTAAAGAGGCGGGTGATTCCCGCGTCTGGGCAGGCATCCACTATGAAATGGACAACCGGGCCGGCGCCGCGCTCGGTAAAGCGGTCGCGGGGAAATTTATCGAGCGGGCAAAAACAGATGGGGCGGACTAGCGGAAGGAAGGAGGCCCTCTTTTGATGCCATCTCGACCATTTGCGAATAGCACCCATGGCAGTTGGCCGAGCAATTCCTTCAGATCGACGAGATCGCTAGCATCGAGACCCTCGGTGAATGAGACATAAACATTGTGAACGCGAGCCGCTCCGTCGTTCCCGTGCTCGTGATGTAGCCGCGCGAGGCTGAGAGCGGCTCACACCGAAAGTCCGGAAATGGCGCAAGCGGTCGTAGATCACGGCACCTAGCAAAAAATCTTAGACACGCCCAAAACCAAATCTTGCCATCCCCGCATCCTTCCCCTAATCTCCTCTGAGAAAACCTTTTCCCAAATTGCCCCGCATCCGCTGACCGCACCAGTCAGCACCTGCGGGACGCTAAGGGAAAACCTTTTCCCAACCAAGGAATCCGCTGCACAAAATGGCCTCCGACGCCCAGCCTGTCTCCGCCAAGACCCCGGTCACTCTCCGCGAGGTGGCAGCGCTTGCCGGTGTCAGTGTCGCCACCGCCTCGAAAGCGCTGAACGGGCAGGGGCGGATGACCGCCGAGACGCGCGAGCGTATTCGCGAGACGGCGCAGCGGCTCGGCTTTCGCCCGAACAGCCTGGCGCAGAGCCTGTTGCGCCGGCGCTCCTTTACCGTCGGGCTGTTGACCAACGACACCTATGGCCGCTTTTCGCTGCCGGTCATGTCGGGCATTTCTGATGCGCTGGTCGACAAGGGCGTCTCGGTGTTTTTGTGCAATGTCGAGGACGACCAGCGCCTCGGGCAGCTCCATGTCGATGCGATGCTCGACAAGCGCGTTGACGGCATCATCGCCACCGGCAAGCGCATCGATCGCCATCTGCCGGTTGACCTGTCCAATCTCGGCGTTCCCGTGATCTACGCCTTCACCCAGCCCGATCCCGGCGCCATCGCTTTTGTCTCTGACGACGCCGGCGGCGCGCGCCTGGCGGTCGAGCATTTTTGCCGGCTTGGCCGGCGGCGCATCGCCCATGTCAGCGGGCCGGCGAGTTTCGCGGTGGTGCATGCGCGGGCACAGGCCTATCGTGACGTGCTGACCGAGAAAGGCTTGCCGGTCATGGAACCATTGCTCGGATCGTGGTCGGAAGCATGGGGTCACGAGGCGGTGAAGCAGCTCTTCGACGGTAAGCTGTCGAAGAGTCGCGGCGAAAAACCCGATGCCGTGTTTTGCGGCAACGACCAGATCGCGCGCGGCGTCATCGACGCGCTGCGCGAGCGCGGGCTTGATGTGCCGGACGATGTCGGCGTCATCGGGTTCGACAATTGGCAGATCGTCGCCGAGGCAACCCGCCCGCCGCTGACCTCCGTCGACATGAACCTGGCGGCACTCGGGCGCGAGGCCGGTCTTACGCTTCTTTCGCTCGTCGGCGGCGAACCCGCCGAGCCGGGCATAAGAAAACTGCCGTGCCGGCTGGTGGTGCGTCAGTCATGCGGCCGTCCGCCGGACGGTTGAACCAATGCATGTCGCCCAAAAGTGCGCAGCGGTTTTGGGACAACGACATGCATGAAACAGAAAATGCATGTCGCCCAAAAGTGCGCAGCGGTTTTGGGATAACGACATGCATCAAAGCAAAAGCCGCTGCGCGGGGAGCGCGGCCGCAGGAAAGAAACCATGAGGAGGAGAACCATGAAAACTACGATTACCGGGCTCGCCTTTGCCGCGAGCATCTTTTCCACGCTCGCAACAATCGGGCCGGCCGCCGCCGCCGAGACCGCCAACATCTGGGTCCGCGCCGACGGCTCGAACTTCATGCCGCGCATCGTCGATGCCTTCAACAAGGGGCATGAGAACCAGATCAAGCTGGACATCATCCCCAATGCCGAGATCATCCCGAAATATGGCGCTGCCGCTGCCGGCGGCACAGCGCCTGACGCGCTGTCGCTCGACCTGATCTACACGCCGTCCTTCGCTGCCGCCGGCCAGCTGGAAGACATCACCGACTGGGCGAAATCGCTGCCTTATTTCGACAGCCTGTCGCCGGCGCACGTCAAGACCGGCACCTACAAGGACCGCATCTACGGGCTGCCGTTCTCCGCCGATAGCTCGGTGCTGATCTGGAACAAAAAACTGTTCAAGCAGGCCGGCCTCGACCCTGAAAAAGGCCCGACCAACTGGGCCGAGATCGAAGCCTATGCCGAAAAGGTCAATGCGCTCGGCGGCGATATAAAAGGCTTCTATTTCTCCGGCAATTGTGGCGGCTGCAACATCTTCACCTTCACGCCGCTGATCTGGGCCTCGGGTGGCGACATCCTCACAGAGGACGGCTCGAAGGCGACGCTGGACAGCCCGCAGTTGCGCGGCGCCATCGATCTCTACCGCTCGATGGTCAAGAAGGATCTGGTGCCGGCCGGCGCGCAGACCGACACCGGCTCCAACTTCTTTGCCGCGTTTGCCGCCGGCAATATCGGCATCTCGCCGTCCGGCGCCTTCGCCATCGGCGCGCTGAACACGCAGTACCCCGATATCGACTACGGCGTCACATTCCTGCCCGGCAAGGATGGCGGCTGGTCGTCCTTTGCCGGCGGCGACAATTTCGTCGTCACCAAGGGCACCACCAAAATCGCGGTGGTGAAGGAGTTCCTCGATTTCGCCTATTCGCTGGAGGGCCAGACCATCCTGGCGAAATACGGCAGCCTGCCGGTGCGCGGCGACATCGCCAATGAGGCGCTGAAAGACCTCGACCCGCGCTACAAGATCGCCGCCGAGGCCATGGCCAAGGGCCGCACGCCCTATTCGGTGGTGTTCAACGACCTGATCAACTCCGCCAACGGCCCCTGGAACCAGATGATCAACGAGGTCTTCTTCGGCGAGGACGTCAATGGCGCCATCGCCAATGCGCAGGAAACCATGCAGTCGATCATCGACTCGGCGCCGCAGCAGTAAGGCGCCGGCTTACCTCCCCCTTGAGGGGAGGTCGGACCGCAGGTCCGGGTGGGGTCGTTGCGCAGTGCTCGACGTTCTTTTGATGTCGGCGCGCGTCAGACGCGACCCCACCCCGCAGCACCCTTACCTCCCGCTTGAGGGGAGGTCGGACCGTAGGTCCGGGGGGTCGTCGCGGCAGTGCTCGACGTTCTCTTTGCGTCGGCGCGCGTCAGAGGCGACCCCACCCCCGGCCATTCGGCCGGACCCTCCCCTCAAGGGGGAGGGGGACGTAGCGCTAACGGAAGAACAGCCATGACTTCGATCGCGGCCATCTCCTCCCCAGCCCGCCGACGCAAACTGGTCGGCGCCGGCCGCCGGCAGTGGATAGGCCTGCTTTATGTCGCGCCGGCCGTCGCCCTGGTCGTCGTCTTCTTCATCATCCCGCTTTGCATGACGGCGTGGATGTCGCTGCACAACTGGCCGCTGATGGGCGCGCATTCGTTCATTGGCCTCGACAATTACTGGGCGATCCTGCGCGATACCAGGTTCTGGAACGCGCTTAAATTCACCGGCTATTACACGGTGGTGGTGACGATCGCGATTTTCGTCGTCGCCTTTCCGCTGGCGCTGTTCATCGAAAGGCCGCGGCCGCTGACCGGCTTCTACCGGACGTCGTTCTTCATGCCGGCCGTCATCGGTTTTGCCTCGGCCAGCCTGCTGTGGTCGTGGCTCCTCAATGTCGATTCCGGCCTGTTCAGCCCGGCCGCCTTCGAGCTCGGCCTGACCGAGAAGAAGGTCAATCTGCTGGCGACGTTCCAGCCGGCGTTCTGGTCGATCATCGCCATGGTCGTCTGGAAGGTGGCGGGTTTTACCATGATCATCCTGATGACCGGCCTGCAGTCGATCCCGCCGGATCTGCAGGAGGCGGCGATGATCGACGGGGCAGGGCCGCTGGCGCGGTTTCGCGCCATCACCCTGCCGCTGATGCGCCGCACGCTGGCGCTGGCGCTGATCCTGTCGGTTGCCGGCTCGGTGCTCGCCTTCGACCAGTTCTACATCATCCTGCGCGGCGGACCGCGCAACCAGACGCTGACTGCCGTCTACTGGATTTTCAACCAGTCGTTCGTGTCGTTCAAGCTCGGCTACGGCGCCGCCCTGTCGATGGTCCTGCTGGTCATCCTGGTCGCGCTCAGCCTGATCCAGCTGCGGCTGCTGCGCCAACCGGAGGGCGTCGACTGATGGCGCAGGCAAGGAGCCGCAAACGCCGCATCGGCATGCAGATCGCCGAGCACGCGACAGGCATCGTCGCCTCGCTGCTGTTCCTGGCGCCGATCGTCTGGACCGTGCTTTCGGCGTTCAAGCCGGCGCAGGAATCGCGCCAGCCGCCGCTGCCGCCCTGGCCGACGACCGGTTTTTCGGTCGAGAATTACGCCACGCTCAACACCTTCGGCGACGGTCTCTGGCTGCCGGCGCAAAACAGCATCTATGTCTCGGTCATGACGGTGGTGCTGTCGGTGATCGTCAGCGTGCTGGCCGGCTACGGCTTCTCGCGCTTCCGCTTTCCGCTGAAGAACCTGCTCTTCGTCCTCATCCTGTCGACGATCATGATCCCGTTCCAGTCGATCCTGACGCCGATCTTCCTGGTGCTGACCAAGATCGGCCTGCACAACACGCTGACCGGGCTGGTTTGCGTGTATGTCACGCTGCAACTGCCGTTCTCGATCTTCATGATGCGCAACGCCTTCGACGCGGTGCCGCGCGAGATCGAGGAAGCCGCCCGCATGGACGGCGCCAACAATGTCACCATGCTGCTGCGGGTGATGCTGCCGCTGGTCTGGCCGGGCATTGTGACCATCGCGCTGTTCGCATTCCTCGGCGCCTGGAACGAATTTCTGGCGGCGCTGGTGCTGATGACCGACCAGTCCAAATTCACGCTGCCGATCATGATGACGGCGCTGCAGTCGGGCCGCTTCGGCGCCATCGACTGGGGCGCGGTGCAGGCCGGCGTCACCGTGATGATGGTGCCATGCCTGGTGCTGTTCCTGCTGCTGCAGCGCTTCTACATCCGCGGCCTCATGGCAGGGGCCGTGAAGTGACCAATCGAACCGAACCGGAGTAAGTTGATGACCGCATCGCAATCCGCCAAGCCGGCTGCTGAGCTGGACAAGCCAAAACGCGCCTTCCGTCCGCTGCCGGTGCCGCAGGTCGATGTGCGCGGCTTCTGGGGCGACCGTGTCGATGCCGTCGCCACCAGGACCGCTGGCATCCTCTACGACCGCTGCGTCGAGGCGCGCATGCTCGAGCAGATCGATCCGGACCGGCCATCGCCGGGCGTCGTCATTCCGTTCCACTCACCCTCGCCCGACGAGGCCGCCACCGCCGGCAACGAATTCACCGGCTCGACCGTCACCACCCAGATGTTCTGGGACTCTGACTGGGGCAAGACCATCGAGACCGCCGCCTATTCGCTGTACCGCCGCCGCAACGACGCGCTGGAGAAGAAGATCGACGCCGTCATCGACATGTACGGCAGACTGCAGCAGCCGGACGGTTATCTCTCCAGCTGGTACCAGCGCATCCAGCCCGGCCTGCGCTGGACCAATCTGCGCGATTGCCACGAGCTCTACTGCGCCGGCCATCTGATCGAGGGCGCGGTCGCCTACTACCAGGCGACGGGAAAACGCAAGCTGCTCGATATCATGTGCTGCTATGCCGACCATATCGCCGAGACCTTCGGCCCCGAGCCCGGCAAGAAGAAAGGCTATTGCGGCCATGAGGAGATCGAGCTGGCGCTGGTCAAGCTCGCGCGTGTCACCGGCGAGCAGAAGTATATGGACCTGGCAAAATACTTCATCGACCAGCGCGGCCAACAGCCGCATTATTTCGACGAGGAGGCGCGCGCCCGCGGCGCCGACCCAAAAGCCTATCATTTCAAGACCTACGAATACAGCCAGTCGCACCAGCCGGTGCGCGAGCAGGACAAGGTGGTCGGCCATGCGGTGAGGGCGATGTATCTCTATTCCGGCATGGCCGATATCGCCACCGAATATGGCGACGACACGCTGCGCGTGGCGCTCGACCGGCTGTGGGAGGATCTCACCACCAAGAACCTCTACATCACCGGCGGCCTCGGACCGTCGTCGCACAATGAGGGCTTTACATCAGACTACGATCTGCCCAACGAAACCGCCTATGCCGAGACCTGCGCTTCGGTCGGACTGGTGTTCTGGGCGAGCCGCATGCTCGGCATGGGCCCAAATGCGCGTTACGCCGACATGATGGAGCGGGCGCTCTACAACGGCTCGATTTCGGGCCTGTCGCTCGATGGCTCGCTGTTCTTCTATGAAAATCCGCTGGAAAGCCGGGGTAAGCACAACCGCTGGAAATGGCATCGCTGCCCGTGCTGCCCGCCCAATATCGGCCGCATGGTCGCCTCGATCGGCAGTTACTTTTATGGCCTGTCGGACGATGCATTGGCGGTCCATCTCTATGGAAACAGCACGGCTCGTTTCGATATCGCAGGAACGCAAATAGAGCTGCGCCAGACCAGCAACTATCCATGGGACGGCGCGGTCTCGATCACGATCGAGCCCGAGGCGCCGACGACATTCACCTTGCACCTGCGCCTGCCGGCCTGGTGCCGCAAGGCGGCGCTCAAGGTGAACGGGGAGGCGGTCGATCTGGATGCGGTAACCAGCGACGGCTATGCCGCGATCCGGCGCGAATGGCGCAAGGACGACCAGGTCGAGCTCGCACTCGAAATGGCCATCGACCGGCTCTATGCCAATCCGCAGGTGCGGCAGGATATCGGCCGCGTCGCGCTTGCCCGTGGCCCGCTGATCTATTGTGTCGAGGAGACCGACAATGCCGGCCAGCTGCACCGCATCGCCTTGCCACGGACGGCAATCATCGAGGCGCGTGAGGAGCCGAACCTGTTGGGCGGCGTCGTGACGCTTTCGGCTCTTGCCAGGAAAGAGGTGGTTGAGAGCTGGGACGACGGCCTCTACCGCACCGAACCGCCGGCGGTTGAGGAAGCAAAAGTCACCGCCGTTCCCTATTTCGCCTGGGACAACCGCGATCCTGGCGAGATGCTGGTCTGGCTGAGAGACTCGTGATCCGGAGACGGAGTTGATGCCGCCGACGAGAGGGATGTCTTGAATTTGCCCCGGCGGCGCTAATTTAGAGGGGAGAGTGGCGCCAGTCACTCGAATGGGTGGAGGCAGAGTTGGCGCTCGAAGATATCGCGCGTCCGAGCGCTGGCGCTCGCGCCATGGTCCTGACCGTCGCGGCGGTGCCGTTGCTGTTCGTGATCGGCGGATTGGCCATTCGCTATGCGGCTTTTGCTTCGGTGTCGGAGGAACCAGGTTTCGCGGCCTATGCCCGCGCGCTCTGCCGGTGGGATTGCGCCTGGTACATTGGCATCAGCGAACAGGGTTATGAGCGCTTTCCCATTCCAGACCACAGCAATGTCGGTCGCTGGGGCTTCTTCCCGCTCTATCCGATGCTGGTGGCGGCGATCCGGTCTGTTTTTCCTTTTCCTACGATACTGATCGCGACGATCACCTCGATTGCGTGCAGCTACGCCGCCTGTCTGGTGGCGTGGCCGCTGCTCGAGAAGAACATGCGCGCCTATGTGCTGTATTGCGCGTTTCTGCTCAGTGGCCCGTTCTCCTTTCACTTCACGACCTTCCTGAGCGAACCGCTTTTCGTGCTCCTGACTTCGTGCGTCTTTCTGGCGCTCAAACGCTCCAGCTATCTTGCCGCGGGCGTTTCATCCGCGCTGCTGTCTGCGACGAGGCTGGTCGGGGTCCTCGTCGTATTTGCGATCATCTTTCAAATGTTCAGGGAGCACCGCCAGCAGGGCGGATCGGCTCTGTCTTTCCCACGCTGGCTGCTTGGCCGACCGGATCTGCTGGTCTCTGTCCTCATCTCGCCGGCCGGCTTGTTCGCTTACATCCTGTTTCTTTATCTTACGGTCGGAGACGGCTTTGCATTCCTGCACATCCAGCGCGCGTTCGGACGGGTGGCCGGCAATCCACTGGTCTTCCTATGGGACGGGCTCTCCGTTGTTCCGAAGACGGGCTGGCTGCCTACGGCGCCGCAATGGAGCGCGCTCGCCGCGATCGCCGGACTGGCGCTGTCGGCCGTCCTGGCGGTACGCAGGCAATATGGCGCGGCACTGTTCTGCGCGCTCTGCATCATCCTGCCGCTGATCACCAACCTGGCCTCGATGGTCAGATATGTCATTGGGCTTGCGCCCCTGACAATGTTGCTTGCCATCCTGTTGTCGGCGTCGAAGCTGATTTGGCTCGCAGCTTTGGTTCTCTTCCTTGGCGCCTGCTATTTCATGACTGTGGCGTGGATCGGAGGCTACCTTGCCCTGGTCTGACGTTCCGGACCCGTATCGGCGCGCTGCCTGGCTCGGTGGCTACGCGCTCGCGGCGGTTCTGGCCGGGTCGGAGATCGTCATCCTTGCGCTTGCTCTCAATCCGGACGTCAACACCGACTATCGCGCCTATTACATCGATCGGACGACGACCTGTCTCAATCGCGATGCCGTCGGCAGCTACACGCTTGGCCAGGCGGTATCGTTCCGGAACGACGGCGCCAAGCAGGCAGCCAGCATAAAGGTCTGCGGCTGGTCGGGACCCGTCGCCGACGGCACCCATTCCGTGGGCGAGACCTCGCGGCTTCGCCTGAAGATACCGCCGCTCCGCGACAGCCTGACGGCCACGCTGCAAATGGCCGCCGTCATTCGTCCGCCGCAGATCACGCAGAGGGTTGTGATCTCGGTGAACGGTGTTCGGGCGCATGCGGTGACGCTGTCCGGCAAAGAACCACGAACGGTCTCGTTCGTCATTCCACCGGCGGCGCTCGGCAAGGCCGATACACTCGAGATCGCCTTCGACTATCTCGACGGCATCCCGCCAACGCCGGCCGCCAGCAGCATCTACAAGCGCTCCATCAAGCTGGTGTCGTTCCGGCTGGATGTCATTTGAGATCACGCTCAACGTCCTGCAGTCCATGCGTTTCATCACGCGCGAGCATTGCCGTCCGCTGGCGACCAGTACAGGACCGCACGGTATCAACCGCGCCTGAGCGCGCTTTAGCGAAAGGTCTCCGGCCCGGGGCGCGCCATGGCCTGCTCGCGAGGCGTTTTGTCTCCGGTCGCCATGATCAAGCTGGCGAAGCGCGTTAGATCCACATTGCCGCCACTGACGATGACACCGATGCGCTGGCCGCGCAGGCTTCGCGATTCACTGCGAACCGCCGCCGCTGCAAGGCAACCGGTGGGTTCGACCACGATTTTCATACGCTCGGCGAAAAAATGCATCATTTCGACGAGCGCGTCGTCGCTGACCGTGGTGATAGCGGCAACCTTGTCGCGGATGATCGGAAAATTATGCGCGCCCAGATGGGTGACGACCGCGCCATCGGCGATGGATTTCGGCACCTCGATGGTGACGACCTCACCCCGGGCGAGGGATTGCTGACCATCATTGCCGGCCTCGGGTTCAACCCCGACGACCCTGCAGGCGGGCGCGCATTCCGCTGCCGCCAGTGCGGCGCCGGCGAGCAGGCCGCCACCGCCAAGGCAGACATAAAGGGCATCGAGCGGGCCGGCCTCCTCGATAAGTTCAAGTGTCGCCGTGCCTTGCCCGGCAATCACATCGGGGTGGTCGTAGGGTGGAATGAGGGCGGCTCCCCGCTCGGCGGCGATCCTGCCGCCAATCTTTTCGCGGTTCTCCGTGTAGCGGTCGTAGAATATCACTTCGGCGCCATAGCCGCGGGTGGCACGCACCTTCAGCTCGGGCGCATCCCTGGGCATTATGATGACTGCCTTCACGCCCTTGATCGCCGCCGCATAGGCCAGCGCCTGCGCATGATTGCCCGAAGAATAGGCCACCACTCCGCGCGCCCGTACCGAAATATCCAAGGCCAGAAGCGCGTTCATGGCGCCGCGGAACTTGAACGCGCCGCCACGCTGGAAGTTCTCGCACTTGAAGAACACCTCGGCGCCGGTCAGCTCGTTGAAGCTGCGCGAGGTCAGCACCGGCGTCCGGTGGGCCAATCCGGCGAGGCGCGCCGCGGCGGTCAGAACATCGTCGAATGTCGGGATATTGAGGGGCATTGCGGGTCGCCTCCTACACTTGCCGATGGCGGGCTGGCCGATGGCGGGCTGGCTTGTCTGCGAGGATATGTGTTTGCGCGAACCGGCGATCGCATTCGATGGGAAGGTCGGCGCAACATTCGCCCGAATGACGGGCGACAAACCGTAGGAAATGCCGCTCGTTAGCCAACACCGCTGTCTTCCCCTGAGAACCGCTGGCTAGAATGAGGGAAAGCCGGGGAGATGTCATGTCCGTCACCGCAGACGAGTCGCAGCTGGTGCTGCTTGCGGGCGATCAGGTCGCGCCGCTGTTGGAGCCGGATGCCGTCCTCGATGCCGTGCGGTGGGCCTTCGAGCTTCACAGTGCGCGCGAAGGCAGGGTCTTTCCGCTTGTGCGCGAGAAGCTCCATACCGGCGGCATTTTCGGTATCAAGTCGGGCGACGTGCCGAAAGCCGATCTTCTGGGCTTCAAGGCAGCGGGCTTCTGGCCAGCCAACCGCGAGGTCGGCAAGGAGCCGCATCAGGCGACCATCGTGCTTTTCGACCCGCATACCGGGCGTCCCTTGTGCATCATCGACGGGAACGCCATCACCACCTTGCGCACAGGGGCGGCTGGCGCCATTGGCCTGACCCTGCTGGCCCGCCCCGAAAGCCGGTCGATCTGCGTTTTCGGCACCGGCACCCAGGGCCGGATCCAGCTGCGACTGGCACTGCGTGCGATTCCAGGTCTGGACACCATCCATTACCTGACGGCGGACGGCCGGCCCGACGCGGCGTTCGAGGCGGCCTTCGAGGATTTCGCGCCGGCCCATACGAACCAAGCCGCCAAAGCTGTCGGCTCGAGCGATATCATTATCACCGCGACCCCTGGCAGCGGGCCGCTGTTTCCGGCAGAAGCGGTGCGGCCCGGCACGCACATCAACGCCGTGGGCGCCGATACGCAAGGCAAGCGGGAACTACCCGACGGCCTGCTGCGCCGGGTACGGCTCTTTGCCGACGACTGCGAGCAATCGGCCGCTGTCGGCGAAGGCCAGTGGGACACCGGCTGCCGGGCAACCGAAATCGGCGATCTTCTGACCGGAAAAATGCCGTTCACGCGCGATGCCGCCGACATCACGGTCTTCGATATGACCGGGCTCGCGCTGCAGGATCTGACGGTCGCGGAAATGCTCTGGCGACAGGCCAGGAGCCGGGGCACGGGAACGCGTGTGCCATGGCGCTGGTAACGCGGGACAAACAGCCAATGACGACCAGGACCGTCCATTTGTTCAATGGGCGGAGCGGTCATCGACCTGTGAGAGCGGTCGAGCGCCATGGCGCAGGCACGGTTTCCGGGTCGTCGGGCCGGAGCAAGCACGCCCGGGGCAGGTGCGACCAGAGCGCATAGAACCAATGCGACCGCATCGGCCAGAGCGGTCACCAAACGGTCCAGATCGCCCCTGAGCCCGTAGGTAACGATCGCTCAGCGCCCTTTGCTGTCGCCAGCGGCCAATTGCATCAGAAGGCGCCGACTTCAATTTTGGATCTGTCGGTGAAGCGCGACAGGCGGAATGGCGTCGGATCGACGCTTGCCGCGTCACCTGCGACCAGATCCGCAGCCAGATGGCCAATGCCAGGGCCGGCGCCGAAGCCGTGGCCGGAACAGCCTGCGGCGACGAACGCTCCGCCGATGCTGTCCACCGCCGAAATCACCGGTACTGCGTCCGGTGTGAAGTCGATATACCCGCCCCAGGAAGACACGATGCCGGCATCGGCAACGGCGGGGAACAGGGCCTTTACCTGCGTCATGATGGTTGCCACCATCCGCTTGTCCGGAGCGGGATCGAGGACGCGGATGCGCTCAAAGGGGGTCGGCCTGTCGAGATGCCAGCGACCGAGTGTTTCCGGGCCTGCGAAGAACGAGCGACTTATGCCGATCTCGACCGCCTTCAGCCGTTTGATGAACATCGGCAGAAACGGGCGGGCATAGCGGATCCCCTGCGGCGTGATCTCGAGCGTCGCCCTGCCGCTGGCGGCTATCGTGTAGCTGCCATCGATCCGGCGTGTCAGGGCACCGTCAGAGGTAAAGATCGCCCCGCCAAGATCCGGTGCAGGACCGGTCCGCAAGGTGGTCTGACGGACGCTGGCCTGCGGCAGCGAAACTGCATGCATGCGCAGGAAGGCAGATGCCCAGGCGCCGGCGGCGCATAGCACCGCGCTGGTGTGGATAAACCCTTTCTCGGTGACGACGCCGCTCACTTGGCCATTGGTGATATCCAGGCCGCGTGCCGCGCAGTTCTGATGAATGGTCGCGCCATGCTTGCGGGCGCCCTCGGCGATCCGCGGGGCGGCCAGCCAGGGCTCGGCCTTGCCATCGTCTGCCGCGTGGACACCGCCCAGCCATTTGCGGCCGCCAGCCGCAGGAACGGCGGCAGTGGCCTCGTCGGCCGTAAGCATCCGCGTCTTGACGTCGAACCGCCGCGCAACCGCGCGCCACTTGTCCCATTCTGCGAGCTGCCTTGGATCGTCCGTCGCATAGATGAGCCCGCAACGGCGGAAGCCAAGGTCGTGCCCGATCTCTTCGGTCAGCTCTTGCCACAGCCGCAGCGCCAGATTGGCAAGCGGCAATTCACGTGCATCGCGGTTCTGCCGGCGGCACCAGCCCCAGTTCCGGCTCGACTGTTCGCAGCCGACATAGCCCTTTTCGATCAGCGCCACCGACAGGCCGCGCCGCGCCAGGGACTAGGCCGCGCTGGCGCCGACAATCCCACCGCCGATCACCACGACGTCCGCTGACTTGGGCAGCGTTTCATCGCTGCTGATGTGGTGGATTAAGGGGGACATGGCGGCCTCGGCAATCAATGATAGCTCGCAGTATCGGCGACCGGCGCCGCAGAACTGCAGCGGCACTTCGGTATTTTGCACCGAATCTCGCCGGCATTCGGCGAGTGGCGCGGAAGAGGCGGTTCTATCGTCCTGTCAGCTTTCCCCCTCCAACAGTCCTGGTGCCCCATGAACACCCAGTCCGTCACATTCGCACCTTTTGAAGCGCACCATCTTGAGGAAGCGACGGCCCTGTCGCGAGCGGCCGGCTGGCCGCACCGGAAGGAAGACTGGGCCATGATCTGGTCCCTGAGCGAAGGTCAGGTCGCGTTGGAAGGCGGCAGGGTGGTGGGAACCGCCTTCATGACGCAAGCAATATCCCGGGTTCCACGAACGCACGCATCTTTGCCCTGGCCAGCCAGGCCCTCGGCTGAGGCCGACTAGTCAGAAGGCCATGGATCAGGTGGGGGGTCGCCTTGCTGGCCGGATCCTCGCTGCGCAAACACCCATCGGTCGAGCATGAGAAGATTGACCGCCGGAACAAGCAGGCATGTAACCAGAATGGCAATGATCGGCGGCAGGCCGAGTTTCGCCGTCAAAAGCGCCGGCGCCGCGTAAGCCACCGCAAAGCCTGTCGCCGTCAGCAGGAGAAAACGCGCAGCTTCCGATCGATGCGATCCGCTCGACATGAAGGTTACCGATTTATGGGCGAGATATGAAAACACGGCAGCCGCCGCGTAAGCCGCGAGCGACGCCTGGACCGGCGAAAGGTCGATCCATTTCGATTCGACCAACCCGATAGCCAAGGCAGCATACAGGACCGTCGCGGCGATGCCGACCAACCCGAAGCGCGCCAGTAGCTTCAGCGCGGCGCCGGCGGTCGAACGGTCCTCAGACATGCGCGCTGCACGCATACTGGGCCCCGAGCGGCAGAGGCGCGAGCCGGCGCTCGAGTCGTCTGGCGAAGGACCTGGCCGACGGCAGCAGCAGGAAGTGCTCGGATCGGATATCCTGAAAACCCGTCTCCTGAAAAAGCAACCTTGCCTTGGCGGCGTTGAGTAGGACCGCGTCCTGGTCGAAAGGACACCGGAACACCGCAAGACGCGTCAGCGGATTATAGGGGTTATGCTCGATGATGCAGGCGACGCCGCCCGCCCGCACGACGCGCCGCATTTCCCGGAAGAAGTCGAGCCAGGAGGCGGGCGGAACGTGATGGACGACGCAACTGGCGAAAGCCAGATCGAACGCGCCGTCGCCATAAGGCAGGCGCGGCGTCGTGCAGGCCCGGTAGCTCACACGCGGATTGTCCTGGCTGGCGCGCAGGATCGATTGTTCCGAGACGTCGCAGCCATCCAGGCTCTCGAACGCGCCTTCGAGATAAGGGTGGAGCGACCCGACGCCGCAGCCGATATCCAGCGCCCGCACCACGCCCTGTCGAAGCCCTCGCTCGACAACGAGACGCCGCAGCAGGTCGGCCTTGGCAATCAGAAAAAAGTCGTGCCCGAGTCCGGAAAACCGGATGGATCCTGCGACCGCCTCGCCATAATTCGATTTATAGCTGTCGAAGAGTTCGGCCATCAGCCGAGGCTCCGTTCCTGGGTTTTCGAAACGGTCGACGGCTGTCACTGGCGGCACGCATCGCCTTGTCGAAGCCGGCGACCCGATCGATCACGTAAAGCGGACGGCGTTTCACCTCGGCGTGGATACCGCCGACATAGAGCCCGACCACGCCGGTCATGAACAGATTGATGCCGCAAAGGAGCGACACGATCACCACGATGGATGTCCAGCCGGCAATGACGCCGGTTTCAAATATCCAGGCGAAGATGGCGTAAGTACCGAACACCACCGCAAGCGCGGAGATCGCCAATCCGCCCCACAGCGCCACGCGCAATGGCTTCTCGGAGAAGCTGACGATGCCGTGAACGGCAAGGTGCATCATCTTCCAGAATGGGTATTTGGTCTGGCCAAGGTTCCGCGCCGGGCGTTCGAAAGGCACCGCCGTCTGCTTGAACCCCATCCAGGCGAACATGCCCCTGACAAAACGGTCGTGTTCGGGCATTTGCTTGAAGGTTTCCAGAGCCTTGCGCCCGACCAGGCGAAAATCGCCGACGTCGCGGGGGATGTCGACCGACGTCATCTTCTCCAGCAGGCGGTAGAAGAGACTCGCCGTAATGCGCTTGAACCAGGATTCGCCCTCACGCTTGACACGGCGGGCATAGACGATCTCGAAGCCTTCCTTCCACTTCGCCACCAGATCGAGGACCACCTCCGGCGGGTCTTGCAGGTCGGCATCCATGACGATGACGGCATCACCCGCAGCCGCATCCATGCCGGCCGTGATCGCGACCTGATGGCCGAAATTGCGGGAAAGCTCGATCAGCCGGAAGCGCGGCTCGACGGCGACGACGTTGCGAAGGTATTCGACGCTCCCATCGAGGCTTCCGTCATCGACGAAGATCGCCTCGGTCTCGCCGTCCAGCCGGCCGATCAGCGAACTGATCCGCTCGATCAGTCGCGGCAGCACCTGTTCTTCATTGTATATGGGAAGGACCAGCGAGTACCGCGGCGGCGACACGTTCACCGCAGTCCTGATGCTTTGGATCACAGGGTCTCGCATGCGATTGAAAATGGAACGCAAGCTACAAAGTTCCAAGGACACACAAGAAATCGCTAAATTTAGCGGTTTCGGGCAGGTGCTGATCATGCGTGGAAAGGAACCTAGGCGTTACCGCAATCGAAGTCCCAAACCGCCGCGAAGCAACTTTTGAGGATCCGCTTCGATCATGCCGCCCAAAACCGGGTGCCTGCTGGCCGATCTACCCCGCTTGCCACTTCTGCCATTGCACAAGACACATCAGAACAATAGATGGTGCGGAGCGGCCGCCCCTTATGTCAGGCGGAAAAACAGGACTATGCACATGACCGATACGCTGGACTCAGCGAAATTGACCGACCGGGTCGCGGCCCTGGTCGAGGCTGCCAAACGGGCCGGCGCCGACGCCGCCGACGCGGTTGCGGTGCGCGGCCGTTCGACCGGGGTGTCGGTGCGGCTTGGCAAGGTCGAGGGCACCGAGGCGTCCGAGAGCGAGGATGTCTCGCTACGCGTCTTCGTCGGCAAGCGGGTGGCGAGCGTTTCGGCAACCGCTGCCTCCGACCCGAAAGCGCTAGCCGAGCGCGCCGTGGCGATGGCGAAAGTCTCGCCGGAAGATCCCTACCAGGGCCTCGCCGATCCGGCCTTGCTGGTCAAGAAGCCGCGCGACCTCGATCTGTTCGATCCGACGGAAGTCTCGGCCGACCAGTTGAAGGAAGCGGCGCTGGCCGCGGAAGCGGCGGCCCTTGCCGTCAAGGGCGTTACCAATTCGGCCGGCAGCGGCGCCAGCGCCGGGCTTGGCGGGCTGGTGCTCGCCACTTCGCACGGCTTTGTCGGCCACTATGTCGCCTCGCGCTTTTCGCGCTCGACCAGCGTCATCGCCGGCGAGGGCACCGGCATGGAGCGCGATTATGAATTCTCCTCGCGCCAACATTTCTCCGATCTCGACGCAGCCGAAGACATCGGCCGCAAGGCCGGCGAACGCGCCGCGCGGCGCGTCGGCGCGCGCAAGGCGGCGACCGGGCCGGTCGATGTGGTGTTCGACCCGCGCGTCGCCCGCGGCATCGCCGGCCATCTCGCTGGCGCCATCAATGGCGCCTCCGTCGCGCGCAAGACCAGCTTTCTGCGCGACATGATGGGCAAGCAGGTGGCGGCGGCCGCGATCACCGTCACCGACGAGCCGCTCCGGCTCCGTGGCCAGGCGTCGCGTCCGTTCGACGGCGAAGGCATCGAGGGCGAAAAGCTGCTCATGGTGGAGAAGGGCGTTTTGAACCACTGGTTCCTGTCGACCTCGGCGGCGCGGGAATTGGGGCTGACCACCAACGGGCGCGGCTCGCGCAACGGCTCCTCGGTCTCGCCGTCATCGACCAATCTTGCCATCGAGCCGGGCGAGCGGACGCCCGAGGACCTCATCAAGTCGCTCAAATCAGGCTTTTACGTCACCGAGGTGTTCGGCCAGGGCGTCGACATGGTGACTGGCGAGTACAGCCGCGGCGCTTCCGGCTTCTGGATCGAGAATGGCGAGCTCGCCTATCCAGTTGCGGAAGTGACCATTGCCTCGAACCTGAGGACCATGTTCCTCAACATGGTTCCGGCGAGCGATCTCGATCGCAATTTCGGCACCGCCGCACCAACGCTGCTGATCGAAGGCATGACCCTTGCCGGAGCTTGACCAGGTCGCCTCCGCCGCCGGGGCTCGCGAGGATCTGCCGCTGCTGCGCGACGCTGCCCGCGAGGCGGGCGCCATCGCCATGCGCTATTTCGGCAACAATCCGCAAGTGTGGATGAAGGGCGGCACCTCGCCGGTAAGCGAGGCCGATCATGCCGCCGACGCCTATCTGCGCCAAACCTTGCTTGCAGCGCGGCCGGACTATGGCTGGCTGTCGGAGGAGACGGCCGACAATCCGGCAAGGCTTGCCGCCCGCCGCACCTTCGTCGTCGATCCGATCGACGGCACGCGCGGCTTCCTCGAGGGCCTGCGCTCCTGGTGTGTCAGCATCGCGGTGGTCGAGGACGGCCGCACGCTTGCCGGCGTGCTCGAATGTCCCGCCACAGAGGAGACCTATTGGGCGCTGCCCGGTGAGGGGGCGTTCCTGAATGGCCGTCGCATTGCCGTGCGCCGCCCGGCAGCGATGGTCGAAATTGGCGGGCCGAAGCCATTGATCGCCCTGATGCCGGCGGAATGGCAGGGCCGGCTGAGCCGCGTGCCCTATATTCCCTCGCTCGCCTACCGGCTGGCGATGGTCGCCAATGGCAGGCTCGACGCGACCTTCGTCAAACCCAATGCACATGACTGGGACATCGCCGCGGCGGATCTCATCCTGCGCGAGGCCGGCGGCGCATTGCTCGACCAGAAGGGCCGCGCACCGCGCTATGCCGGTGAAGTGATCCACCACGGCGCGCTGGTCGCCGGCAGCGGCGAACTGCTCGCCGTGCTCTCCGGCATCATCGCAGGGCTGGACGGTTGAACATAGCATCAATGGTTCCAAAGTCGGCGGCTTTGGTCTAGACCTGTCACAAACTCACGATATGTGAAGGACCGACATGACCGCGGAAGACGGCAAGAAGCAGCTTTTGCACCTGGTGTTCGGCGGCGAACTGAAGACGCTGGGCGGGACAGAATTCCGTGATCTCGACGCGCTCGACATCGTCGGCATCTATCCGGATTATCAATCCGCGCAAACGGCGTGGAAAGCCAAGGCCCAAGCCAGCGTGGACAACGCCCACATGCGTTATTTCGTCGTTCACCTGCACCGGTTGCTCGACCCCGACAACAAGCCTGCCGGTTGACATGGATGGATCATGAAGGCGTGAAAGGGCCGGCCACGAGGTCCGCGGCAAGTCGGCGCCGCGGTGGCACCTCGAAGACATTCTGGCGCAAGATACGCGAACCGCTGGCGCAATCGCGATTCGTCAAGAACGCTATCGCCAGCCTGTTTGCGCAGTTCGTTCGCCTTGTCCGCCTGACCAACCGTGCTGTCGACGGATCAGCGCAGATGTCGGGCGGCGACTATTCGCAGTTCGAACCCGTCATCATCGCGCTGTGGCATGGCCAGCATCTTCTGACACCGGCCTACTATCCCGGCGGACGGCCGCTGGTCGCCATGGTGTCGCGTAGCGCCGACGCCGAGCTCAACGCACTGATGATCGAGAAATTCGGGATCGAGGCGGTGCGCGGCTCGGGCGGACGCGAAAGCTCGAAGCGCCGCGACAAGGGCGGCGCCAAAGCGCTGATTGCCCTGAAAAAGTCACTCGCCACCGGCAAGAACGTCGCCATGATCGCTGACATTCCGCATGGCACGCCGCGCGACGCGGGGCTTGGCATCGTTCTCTTGGCGCGGCTTTCGGGCCGCGCGATTCTGCCCCTCGCCATCGCTACCAGCCGCCGCAAGGTGCTGGAGCGCAGCTGGGACAAGACCACGATCAATCTGCCGTTCGGCCGCTCCTCGATCGTGCTTGGAGCGCCGGTGTTCGTTCCGGCCAATGCGGACGAGGCTGAAATGGAACGCAAGCGCCAGGAGGTCACGGCCGCGCTCGACGCCGCGACCGCCGAGGCCTACCGCCTCGTGGATGGCTCAAAATGAGCGAGCGCTGGGCGCGCACTTTCCTGACGGCGTATCGTTTCGCAGGCGCAGCCGCCTATCCCCTGGTCGGACCCTATGTCGCCTGGCGCACCTCCAGAGGCAAGGAGGACCGAATTCGCCGGCGCGAGCGCTATGGCATCGCCGGGCGCGAGCGCCCCGAAGGGCCGGTGATCTGGATCCATGCGGCGAGCGTCGGCGAGACGATCGCCGTCGTGCCGCTGGTCGAGAGCATCCTCGACTACGGCGTCAACATCGTGCTGACGACGGGGACCGTCACCTCCGCTCAGGTTGCCGAGGAACGGCTCGGCGACCGCATCATCCACCAATATGTGCCGCTCGACCTCAAGCCGGCGGTCAGCCGCTTCCTCGACCATTGGCGGCCGGATCTGGCGATCATCGCCGAATCGGAGATCTGGCCGATGACCATCCTCGAGCTCGGCGCACGCCGTGTGCCGCAGGTGCTGGTCAATGGCAGGCTGTCGGACCGTTCGTACAAATCCTGGAAGAAGCGCGCCAACATCGCCGAAGCGCTGTTCGAGAATCTCGCCCATGTTGTCGCCCAGTCGGATGTCGACGGCAAGCGCTTCCTTTCGCTCGGCGCCCGGCCGGTCACCGTATCCGGCAATCTCAAGGTCGACACCACGCCGCCGCCGGCCGATGAAAGGGCGCTGTACACGCTGAAGCGCCAGATTGGCGCCCGCCCGACCTGGGCGGCGATCTCGACCCATGACGGCGAGGAGGCGGTCGCCGCCGAGGTTCACGCGATGCTGCACAAGCGTCACCACGGTCTTTTGACGATCGTCGTGCCGCGCCATCCCGATCGCGCCGAAGCGCTTGCCGCGCAGATTTCCGGCATGGGCCTGAAAGTCGTTCGGCGCAGCAAGGGCGACCGGATCATCGCCGATACGGACATTCTGCTCGGCGACACGATGGGCGAGATGGGGCTTTATCTCCGGCTGACAGAGATCGCCTTCGTTGGCCGTTCGCTCACCTCGGAGGGTGGCCAGAACCCGCTGGAGCCGGCCATGCTCGACACGGCGGTGCTGGCCGGCCGCAATGTCCAGAATTTTCGCGAGACCTATCAGCGCTTGCTCGACAGCGGCGGCGCCAAGCTGGTGCGGGACCGCGACATGCTGGCCGGCGCCGTCAATTTCCTCTTGACCAACGAGGTGGCCCGCCACGAGATGATGGCGGCGGGTGCGGCGACAGTCGAAGAGATGCGCGGCGCGCTGGCGCTCACCTTGAAGTCGCTCGAACCCTACATTCAACCTTTGGTCGTCAAATCGCGCCTCAAGGGCGCCAACGGCCGTTAAGATGGCCAGCGAAGCGCCCCCGTTCTGGTGGGAAGAACCGGACTGGCGGGCGCTGGCGCTGGCGCCGCTGTCGGCGGTCTATGCGCTCGTCGCCGGCCGCCGCATGCGCTCAGCGGCGCGCGAAAAGGTCGCGGCGCCGGTGCTTTGCGTCGGCAACTTCACCGTCGGCGGCACCGGCAAGACGCCGGTGGCGATCGCACTGGCCCGGCAAGCCAGGCGCATGCAGCTCAATCCAGGTTTCCTGTCGCGCGGCCATGGCGGTTCCTTTGCGCGGCCGCATGTCGTCGATCCGCACCATGACGCAGCCAAGCATGTCGGCGATGAGCCGCTGCTTATGGCTGCGCACGCGCCGGTCGCAGTGACGCCGAACCGTGCCGCCGGCGCCCGCCTCCTGCTGGAAAAGCATGGCTGTGATTTCCTGATCATGGACGACGGTTTCCAGAGCGCGCGCATCCACATCGACTATGCGCTGGTCGTCGTCGACGCACGCTACGGCGTCGGCAACGGCCGCGTCATTCCTGGCGGTCCGCTTAGGGCTGGCATCGTCGACCAACTGGTTTTCACCAGCGCGCTGCTGAAGATGGGCGGGGGCCTTGCTGCCGATGCCGTCGTTCGCCAGGCGGCGCGTGCCGGCCGGCCGATCTTCGAGGCGCATACGCGGCCAAGCAGCAAGGTGGGGCTGGCCGGCAAGCGATATCTGGCCTTTGCCGGGATCGGCCATCCCGAGAAATTCTTCGACACGGTCCGTGAGGCCGGCGGCGAGGTTGCGCTGACCCGGTCGTTTCCGGACCATCATTTCTATGGCAAGGACGAGCTTGCCGAACTGGCGACGACAGCGCGAGGTGCCGGACTTGGCCTCATCACCACCGCCAAGGACGCCGCCCGGCTGCGCCATGATGCCGCGTCGGCCGATTTCCTCGGACAGCTCGATGTGCTGGAGATCGACACCGTGTTCGATCCCGACCACGTGCCCGAACGCATCATCGACGAGACGCTGGATGCCTGGCGGCAGCGCAAGCTGCAGGGTTGATCCAGGGACTTTCGAGAGTCGCGACGGCACAACCTTTTTGCGGAATGCTGGCGCGAAGGATCGCTATAAAACGGCTTTCATCTGCGTCAGACTAACGCCGACTGCGCAGTTCGGGACGGGCCTCGATCTCGCGGCGCAGCGAGGCCGCAGCGCTCACATAGGGCTCCTGCCTGGCGACGCTCCAGTATTTGAGCTCATCGAGCGGGATGCTTTCGCCGGTGACCGCACAGCGCACGAAGGCGCCGGGGCTGGTCACCTGGAAGTCGCCGTCCAGATAGCGGATACGGGCTTCCTTGCCGCCCGGGCCTTCAAAGCGGTTCATCATGACGTGGAGCCAAGGTTCATGACGATGTCATCGCCACAAAATTCCGGCAAGGTCAAGCTCGGAGCGAGGCAAGATCGGCTTCAGTCGGCTTCGTTTCGGGCGGCAACCAGCCGAGCAGGCCGGCAAAGTGGATGCCCCGCATACTACTGCTCGGCTGCGATGAAATCCTCGATCTTTTCCGCCGCCAGTCCGGCTTGGGCCGCGATGCGCCGGGCAAGCTCGGCTGCGGCGGCGCGCGGGCGCCCGATAGGCCGGTCGAGCCAGTAGGATATCGGGCTGAGGACGACGCGCTCGTCGGCGGCGATGATACGGCCAGACTTCAGTTGATCCTCGGTCATCGGCGGCCGCGCCAGCGCGATGCCGAGACCATGGGTTGCGGCGCCGAGCACCAGATTGTAGTCCTCGAAACGGCGGTCCTGCGGACGCGGGCGATAGTCGATGTCCTGTGCGGCAAACCAGGCACGCCAGGCCGAGGCGTCGGAATCGTTGATCAGCGGGAATTTGAGCAGCCGGGCAGGGTCGCCTCGGCCGATCTCGCGGGCGAGGTCCGGCGAGGCGACCGGAAACACATGTTCCTCGAACAGCTGCACCGAGACGCGGCCGGGGATGCGGCCGCGGCCGCAGCGGATCGACAGATCGATGCCCTCGTCGGCAAGGTCTGCCTGGCGGATATCGACGTCGAGCACGATGCGCAGCCTGGACGGATTGTTTTCCAGCGCCGCCATGCGCGGCATCAGCCACAGCCCGCTGACCGAAGGGATCGAGGTCAGCCGCACCACGGCGGTGCCGCGCGGCTCGATCCAGCGGTCCGAATTGCTCGATATCAGCGCGAAGGCCTCAGTGGTGCGCAGATGCAGGCGGTTGCCTTCGATCGTCAGCGAGACACCTCGCGCGCCGCGATCGAACACTTTCAGCCCGAGCCAGTCCTCTAGCTTGGCGATCTGCCGGCTGACGGCGCCATGGGTGAGGTTGAGTTTTTCGGCAGCGGCCGAAAAGCTGCCCGTCCGTGCCGCGGCGTCGAAGGCGCGCAGGGTTTCGAGCGGCAGCATCGCGTCTGAGCTGTGATTCATAGTCACAGCTGACCCTCGATTTGGTCGTTTGTCAACCGATCGGGAAAGGCGCTTTGTATGTTTGAGGACATGAAACGCGGGAATAATGAAATGAACGCCTGTACCGGCACGTTGAACACGACACAGCGGATCGACACCACGGCGGCCATTGCGGTGGCGTTGACAGTGGTCGGCTGGGCCTCCGCCTTTCCGGCGATCCGTGCCGGCCTCGTCGCTTTCGGGCCGCTGGAACTTGGGGCGCTGCGCTTCGCCATCGCGGCGGTGCCGGCGGCGATCTTCCTCGCCGTCAAGCGGCCGGCGCTGCCCCGGCTCGATGAATTATGGCGCTTTGCCTTCGGCGGCGCCGTCTTCGTTGCGCTGTACACGGTAATGCTCAATTTCGGCGAGCTGACCGTCTCGGCGGGTGCCGCCGGCTTCATCATTAATGTCAGCCCGATCTTCACCGCGATCATGGCGATGGCGCTGCTTGGCGAACGCTTCTCGGGCCTGGCCTGGGCCGGCACATTCCTGTCCTTCGCCGGCATCGGCATCATCGCCATGGGCGAGGGGCAAGGGTTGCATTTCAACAATGGCGCGCTGCTGGTCCTCGGCTCGGCGCTGTGCTCGGCGGTCAACACCATCGTGCAAAAGCCGCTGTTTGCCCGCCATCATCCACTGACCATTTCGGCCTCGAACATGCTGCTCGGCGCGCTCTGTCTGCTGCCCTTCCTGCCGAACGGCCTGGCGCAGGCGGCAGTTGCCGATGCCGCCGGTCTCGGCGCCGTCGTCTTTCTCGGCATCGTGCCAAGCCTCATCGCCTACGCCGCCTGGGCGACAGCACTTTCCCGGCTGCCGGCGGCGCGCGCCTCGAACTTCCTTTATCTGGTTTCCCCGGTGGCGACGCTGATCGGCTTCTTCTGGCTGGGCGAGGTGCCGACGCTGCTCGGCATTCTCGGTGGCGCGCTGGCGCTCGGCGGCGTGGTCGTGGTGAATTTGAAGCGGTGAATCAGAGGGTTGGAGGTTTGCTTGAATCATAGACAGCTGTTTCGAACGGCTCTTTATGATTTCCCCTCTCCGGTTTGCTTCGCAAACCACCTCTCCCCACTTCGTGGGGCGAGGAACCCAAGTTTTCTGGGGTCGCGGCCTTGGCGATTGGTGTTTCCTCGCCCCCATTTTAATGGGGGAGGTGGCCGCGAAGCGGCCGGAGAGGGGGCTGCGCCGTCAGAACTGAAAAGCTCAGTCCCTTCACCGCCGCCCGAACAGTCTCTCAATGTCGGCGAGCCTGAGCTCGATATAGGTCGGGCGGCCGTGGTTGCAGGTGCCGGCCCCGGGCGTCGCCTCCATCTGGCGCAGCAGTGCGTTCATCTCTTCCGGCTTGAGCAGGCGGCCGGAACGCACCGAGCCGTGGCAGGCCATGGTCGCGGCTATTTTGTCCAGCCGCTCTTTCAGCGTGTCGACGGTGTCGTTGTCGGCGATCTCGTCGGCAAGGTCGCGCACCAGCTGCTGGACATTGGTTTCGCCGAGCATCGACGGCGTCTCGCGCACCGCGACCGCACCCGGGCCGAAGCGTTCGACGGCGAGGCCGAAGCGGGCCAGTGTTTCGGAATGCAAGGCGAGCCGCTCTGCATCCTCTTCCGGCAGATCGACGATCTCGGGCAAAAGCAGCATCTGCGACGGCACGGCGCGCGAATGCAATGCGTTCTTCAGTGCCTCGTAGACCAGCCGCTCATGCGCCGCATGCTGGTCGACGATAACGAGCGAATCCCTGGTCTGCGCGACGATGTAGTTCTCGTGTACTTGCGCGCGTGCGGCACCCAGCGCCATGCCGAGCAGCGTCTCCGCCGCTTCGTCTTGTCCGGCGCGCGCGTCGGCGCTGTGAGGCGAACCGGCAGCGAACGCCGCCTGATCGTTTTCGCCGAAGCCGCCATTTGCAGATCCTGCATCCAGCGGCCGTTGCGGCGAGCGGGCCGGATCGAAACCGGCGAAGCCGGAGGCCCGGTAGGCCGCTTCGTAGCTGCGATGGCCGTTGGCCAGTCCTGGATACGCATAGGATGCTGCGCCTGGCCGGAATGCCGCCATCATGCCGGCCGCTCCTGATGTGGCGGCACGGATGCCGGCATTGGCCAGCGCCTCGCGAATGGCGCCGACGATCAGCCCGCGCACCAGCCCCGGATCGCGGAAGCGGACGTCGGCCTTGGCCGGGTGGACATTGACGTCGACGATGGCCGGATCGAGCGTCAGGAACAGCACCGTCACCGCATGGCGGTCGCGCGGCAGCACGTCGGCGAAGGCGCCGCGGATGGCGCCGGCAATCAGCTTGTCGCGCACCGGCCGGCCGTTGACATAGGCATATTGCTGCAGCGCATTGGCGCGGCTGAAGGATGGTATCGACACGTGGCCGGCAAGATGCACACCGTCGCGCATGGCGTCGATGGCGATCGCGTTGGCCGGAAAGTCGGCGCCCATCACTTGCGCGACGCGGCGCAGCCGGCCTTCCGGGCTGTCGTCGGTCGCCGGCAGCTCCAGCGTCGAGCGGTCGGAACCGGCCAGCGTGAAGCGCACGGTCGGGAAAGCGATGGCGATACGCTTGATCACGTCGCTGGTCGCCGAGCTTTCGGCGCGCTCGCCCTTCATGAATTTGAGCCGCGCCGGCGTGGCGAAGAACAGGTCGCGCACCTCGACCGTGGTGCCGCGATTGGCGGCCGCCGGCTTGACGGCAGATACGCGGCCGCCTTCGATGCCGATCTCGGCGGCGCTGTCGCCGTTGGCGGTGCGCGAGCGGATCGACAGCCGTGCCACCGAGCCGATCGACGGCAGCGCTTCGCCGCGAAAGCCGAGCGAGCGGATGTCGTGAATGTCATCGGCGAGCTTCGAGGTGCAATGGCGTGCGATCGCCAGCGGCAGTTCCTTTTCCGGGATGCCCGAGCCGTCGTCGGTGACGCGGATCAGGTTCAGCCCACCACCGGCGGTGACGATCTCTATTCTGGCTGCGCCGGCATCGAGTGCGTTCTCGACCAGTTCCTTGACCACGCTTGCCGGACGCTCGATGACTTCGCCGGCGGCGATCTGGTTGATCATCGTTTCGGAAAGCTGGCGGATGGGCATGGGGGTACTATACGCGGATTCGTCGCCCAAGCGGGAGGGGCGAATTCAGGAATCCGCGCCGCTCACCGTGCTCCTGCATTTCACGTCATCAGCCTGGGCAGTGCCGCTGCCAGCGCGTCGACGGCAAGGCGGACCTTCAGCGGCAAGTGAGGTGTCTGCAGCCAGAGCGCATAGGCGTCGTAAAGAAATCCCGGCTGGTCCGATAACAGCGGGACAAGTGCGCCGGCCTGAATGCGCTCACGGGCCAGCCAGTATGGCAGCCAGGCAAGCCCCATGCCGGCTGCCGCAGCATCGGCGATTGCAGCGAGGTCGTCGAACCGCAGCCGGCCGACCGGCATGACCTCCAGCGCAGGCTGGCCATTACGCGGAAACAGCCACGGTTGGACGACACGGCCCGAACGGCGGTAGATGATGGCCTGGTGGCTACCGAGATCCTCTACCCGCCGTGGCTGCCCGTGCATCTCGAGATAGGATGGCGACGCGCAGACGACCATGCGCTGGCGCGCAACGCGCCGCGCCATCACGCCGGCCTGGTCCTCCAGATTGCCGGTCCGGATGGCAAGATCGCAGCCATCCTCTGCAAGGTCGGCGATGGGATCGCTGAAAGACAGGTCGAGTTCCAGAGCGGGATATCGCTGCGCAAGCTCCAGCAGGATCGGGGCAACGCAGCGCCGGCCGAAGTGCACGGGCATGATGACGCGCAGCTTTCCGCGTGGTTCGGAAAGTTGATCGGCCGCGAGTGCATCCGCAGCTTCGGCTTCAGCGAGTACCATCCGGCAGCGCTCATAGTAGGCGCGCCCGAAGTCGGTCAGGCTCTGGCGGCGTGTGGTCCGGTTGATGAGGCGCACGCCCAGACGCTCCTCGAGAAACCGGACATGCTTGCCGACCATCGGTCCGGACAGATCGAGAGCGGCAGCAGTCGCCGCGAACGAGCCGAGATCGACGGTTTTGACGAACACGGCCATGCTCGTAAGGCGATCCATATTAAAAACTCCGAGTTTCTACTGTCTTGCCCAAGCAACCGTTTATCTGCCGGATGGCCGCTGGCATAGCGTATTCAGTTCAAATATTTTGGAGTTATGACCGCATGGCACGTGTTGTTCGCTTTCATGAGCATGGTGGTCCCGAGGTTCTGCGCATCGAGAATCTCGATATTCCCGCGCTCGGTCGGGGCGAGATTCAGATCCGGGTCAAGGCATTGGGTCTCAACCGGGCCGAGGCGCTGCTGCGTTCGGGCACTTATATCCAGACGCCGCCGTTGCCTTCCGGTCTTGGTCTTGAGGCAGCGGGTGTCGTCGAAGCGGTCGGCGAAGCCGTGCACGGTTTTGCGCCAGGTGACGCCGTCAGCGTCGTGCCACCATTATCGATGGCCCGCTGGCCCGCCTATGGTGAGACTGCCACATATCCCGCCCATCTCGTGGCCAAGCACCCGCCATCGCTTACCTGGGAAGAGGCTGCAGCCGTCTGGATGCAATATCTCACCGCCTATGGCGCGCTGATCGACATTGCCAAGCTCGGCAGAGACGACTTTGTCGTCATTACCGCGGCATCGAGCAGTGTCGGACTTGCCGCGATCCAGATTGCCAACATCGTTGGTGCGACCGCGATCGCGGTCACGCGGACATCTGCCAAGAGAGAGGCCCTGCTCAAATTCGGCGCGGCCCATGTTGTCGCTTCAGCGGACGAAGATCTGGAAGCCCGGCTGAAGGAAATCGCCAGTCCGGACAACATCCGAGTGGTGTTCGACGCGGTCGGCGGCCCGATTTTCGCGCCTCTGACGGCGGCGATGGCACGGGGTGGCATTCTCATCGAATATGGCGGTTTGAGTCCCGAGCCGACGCCGTTCCCGCTGTTCGCTGTGCTGGCCAAGACGCTGACGCTGCGCGGCTATCTCGTCCACGAGATCATTGGCGATCCGGTGAAGTTGGAAGCTGCCAAGGCGTTCATCCTCGACGGATTGATGTCAGGTTCGCTAAAGCCGGCAATCGCCAAAACCTTTTCATTCGAGCAGATCGTCGAAGCGCATCGCTTTCTCGAGTCGAACGAGCAATTCGGCAAGATCGTCGTGACGGTTGATTGAGCATTAATGGGAGCCTCACGCCTGCGCAGCCAGCCAGTCCCGCACCTTGCGGGCATTGTCGCTGAGGTCGCGGGTTCTCGACCAGATGACATGAAAGCCCTTGCCGGTCGTCATCGTGTGGCCGGTCGCACGCACCAGCAGTCCTGACGCCAGCAGGCGCTCCGCGAGGTGGCCCCAGCCGAGCGCAATGCCTTGCCCTTCCATGACCGCCTGGATCACCAGCGCATAATCGTTGATGCGCAAGCCGCGCCCGGCATCGGTGATGGTGACCCCGGCCGAGGCGAACCACTCGTCCCAACTCGCGGCCTCGCGAAACGGCTCTTCGAGATGGATGAGCCGGTGCGATGGCAGATCCTCGACGGTTTTCGGCAGCCCGAACCGTGCCACATAGCTCACGCCGGCAACCGGGAATATCTCCTCATCGGCCAGTGGCAGTGAATGATAGTCCGGCCATTCCCGGGGCTCGCCACCGCGCACAGCGAGCGGGATGCCCTCGGCGATGATGTCGAGATCGCGGTCGGCGGTCTGGATGCGCAGGTCGATGCCCGGCAGTTCGTCGCGGAACTGTTGCAGGCGCGGCATCATCCAGAACGAGCCGAAAGCGGTCGAGGCAGCGAGCGTCACATGGCCGCCGGTCGCCTGTAGGCGCAAATCCTCCGCCGACTTGCGGATGTGCGACAGGCCGAGCGAGACGTCGGCGTGGAAACGCTCGCCGGCTTCGGTAAGGCTGACCTGACGATGGCGGCGCTGGAAGAGTTTCGCGCCGAGCTGCTCTTCAAGCCCGCGGATCGCATAGGACACGGCAGCCTGCGTCATGCCGAGCTCCCGCCCGGCGGCGGTAAAGCTCGACAGCCGGCCGGCGGCCTCGAAAACGATCAGGCTGCCGGCCGAGGGCAGCAGATGGCGCAAGCTTCGCATAAGCTGAGCTTATACAAGTGATCAGGATTTTCCAGCGTCACAGCCGTATTTCCTCTCGCTAGGCTGGTCGTCATTGGGAGGATAGAGTTGCCATGAATGCACCGGCCGCCGAAGTCACCGAACACGCCAGCCGCCGAGGTGGCGGCCGCCTGGGCCGCAAGGCGCTGCGGGGAACTCCCATGGCGTCGTTTCCGACGCTGGTTCGCAACATACCCGCATACCAAATGGTCCCGGACGAGGCTGTCGAGCTGATCCACCAGGAGTCGCTCTCGATCCTCGAAGAGGTTGGCTGCGAGTTCCGCGACGACGAGGCCATAGCACTGTGGAAGGCGGCGGGAGCCGATGTCTCCGAGACGCGCGTCCGCATTGACCGCGCGCTCTTGATGGAGCTGGTCTCGAAAGTCCCGCCGGAGTTCATGCTCAATGCGCGCAACCCTGAGCGCTCGGTCCGTGTCGGCGGCAAGAATTCCATCTTCGTGCCGATGTATGGCGCGCCTTACGTGCGCGACCTCGACAACGTCAGGCGCTATGGCACGCTTGCCGACCTTCAGAATTTCCATAAGCTCGCTTACATGGCGCCGGCGCTGCACTCGTCGAGCTCGATCATCTGCGAGCCGATGGAAATTGCGGTGCCGAAGCGCCACCTCCACATCATCCATTCGGCGCTGAAGCACTCCGACAAGCCGTTCATGGGCATTGTAACGTCCAAGGATCGAGCGGAAGATACGATGGCGATGGCGGGCATCGTGTTCGGCGAGGATTTTGTCCGCGACAACCCTGTGTTGGTCGCGATCACCAATTGCAACTCGCCACTGGTATGGGACGCCACCATGCTGGACGCGATGAAGGTCTATGCGCGTCACAACCAGCCGTTGATCCTGGCGCCGTTCGCGCTGTGCGGCGCCTCGACTTCGGCCTCGGCGGTGGGAGCGGTGGCGCAGGTCAATGCCGAAGCGCTGGCGGGCGTCGCCTTCACGCAGCTGCTGCGTCCGGGTTCACCGCAGATCTACGGACAATTCATGGTCACGGTCGACATGAAGACCGGCGCGCCGATGGGTGGCACGCCCGAGGCCGCCCAGATGATGTATTTGATGGGAGCACTGGCGCGGAAATACCGGCTGCCATGGCGCACGTCGGGCTTCCATGTCGGGTCGAAACTGAACGACGCCCAGGCGGGCTACGAGGCGAACATGCTGATGCATGCCGCCATCCTTGCCGGCGCCAACTACATCTGGCACTCCGCCGGATGGCTCGAGGCCGGCCTGACCTGCGGTTATTCAAAATTCGCGACGGACTGCGAACAGCTTGTTGGCTGGTACAAATATGCCGGCGGGCTGCCGTTCGACGATTTCAAGGAAGCGATGGCGGCGATCCGCGAGGTCGGGCCGCAGGGCCATTTCCTCGGCACCCAGCACACGCTCGAGCATTTCCAGTCCGCCTTCTTCATGCCCAGCATCATGGACTTCAATTCGTACGAACAGTGGAAGGCTGAAGGGGCAAAGGACCACGACACGCGCGGCCGCGAGAAAGCGCGCAACATGCTCGCAGATTATGAGGAGCCGAAGCTCGATGAGGGCATCGCCGATGGTCTCAAAGATTTGATCGCGCTGCGCGAGGAGAAGCTGCCGGACAGCGTTAGTTAATCCAACGGGCGAAGACCCAAAGGGAACCATAAGGGAGGAAATAATGGCACTCTTCAGAAACAACGGTGATCGTGTCCCCAGCGTTATCGAGGCGATGGCTGAAGAAGCCCGCTCAGGCCGGATGGACCGGCGCGAATTCCTGGCATTGGCAAGCGCCTTCGGCGCCTCGACGGCTTTCGCTTATGGCATGATCGGCCTCGCCGCACCGACAAGAGCCCTGGCCGATGAACCGAAAAAGGGCGGAACGCTGCACGTCGCGATGTCGGTCAAGGCGCAGAAGGATCCACGCACCTATGACTGGACCGAGATGGCAAACGTCACCCGGACTTGGCTGGAGCCGCTCGTCCGCTATACGCACCAGTTCACGTTCGAGCCGGTCCTGCTCGAAAGCTGGGACGTCAATGACGACGCCACCGAATACACACTGCATCTGCGCAAAGGCATCACCTGGAACAATGGCGATGCCTTCAACGCCGACGACGTGGTCTACAATCTGACGCGCTGGTGCGAGAAGGATGCCGCCGGCAATTCAATGGCCGCGCGTGTCGGTGCGCTGATCGACGCAAAAACCGGCAAGGCCAGGGATGGCGCCATCACCAAGGTCGACGACCACACGGTCAAGCTGAAGCTGTCCGAACCCGACATCGCGATCATACCGGGCTTCACCGACTATCCGGCTCTGGTCGTGCATCGCGACTTCGACAAGGATGGCGCCGACCCGATCAAGAAGCCAATCGGTACCGGGCCCTTCGAACTGGTGTCCTATGAAGTAGGTACGAAGGCGGTCGTCAAGCGGCGCGAGAACGGCAAGTGGTGGGGCGGTGAAGCGCCTCTCGATAGCGTCGAATTCATCGACTACGGAACTGACTTCAATGCCACGCTGAATGCCTTCGAATCCGGCGAGATCGACCTCGATTTCGAGACGCCGGCCGACTTCATCGATGCCCTTGATAAGATGGACCTGGTGAAGTCGGAGGTTGCGACGGCGACCACGCTCGTTGCCCGCACCAACATCACCCACAAGCCCTATGACGACCAGCGAGTGCGCAATGCGCTGCAGATGGCTGTCGACAACAATGCCGTCATGCAGCTCGGCTACGCCGGGCTCGGCACCGTCGGCGAGAACCACCACGTCGCCCCGATCCATCCCGAATACTATCCGCTGCCCAAGAAGACACGCGATGCCGCCGCCGCCAAGAAGCTGATGGCGGATGCCGGGCAGGCCGACTTCGAGCACGAGCTGATCACCGTCGAGGACGAATGGCAGAAGAACACCGGCGATGCGATCGCCGGCCAATTGCGCGATGCCGGCATCAAGGTGAAGCGTACGGTGCTGCCGGGCTCGACCTTCTGGAATGACTGGACGAAGTATCCGTACTCGATGACCATCTGGTACATGCGGCCGCTGGGCGTCCAGGTGCTGGCGCTCGGCTATCGCTCGGGCGAGGCCTGGAACGAAACGGCCTATGCCAACCCGGATTTCGACGCCAAGCTGAAACAGGCGCTCTCGCTGGCTGATCCTGCCAAGCGCAAGGAGGTGATGAAAGACGTGGAGCAGATCCTGCAGGATTCCGGCGTCATCATCCAGCCGTTCTGGCAGAAGCTCTACTGCCACATGAGCAAGACGGTGAAGAACTACGGAATGCACCAGACCTACCAAATGGACTTCCAGAACGTCTGGCTGGACGCCTGAGTTAGCTCCCAAGGCTGGCAATGACCCGCCGGCACCTGTTGCAGAAACAGGTGCCGGCGGACCGCAAACCTTTGAAATCGGCGAGTGCGTCAAACATGGCCGACGACGAGATCATCCTTTCCGAGCTTTCCGACGAAGAACTCGTGCAACAGATGCACGACGATCTTTATGACGGGCTGAAAGAAGAGATCGAGGAAGGCACCAACATCCTTCTCGAGCGCGGCTGGGCGCCTTACAAGGTGCTGACCGAGGCACTGGTCGAAGGCATGCGCATCGTCGGCGAGGATTTTCGCGACGGCATCCTGTTCGTGCCGGAAGTGCTGTTGTCGGCCAACGCGATGAAGGCGGGCATGTTCATCCTGCGTCCGCTGCTTGTAGCCACCGGCGCGCCGAAGCAGGGCAAGATGGTGATCGGCACCGTCAAGGGCGACATCCACGATATCGGCAAGAACCTTGTCGGCATGATGATGGAGGGCGCCGGCTTCGACGTCATCGACCTCGGCATCAACAATGCGGTGGAAAAATATCTCGACGCCATCGAACAGCACCAGCCTGACATCATCGGCATGTCGGCGCTGTTGACGACGACCATGCCCTACATGAAGGTCGTCATCGACACGATGAAGGAAAAGGGCATCCGCGACGACTACGTCGTGCTGGTCGGCGGCGCGCCGCTCAACCAGGAATTCGGCAAGGCCGTCGGCGCCGACGCCTATTGCCGCGACGCAGCCGTGGCAGTCGAGACCGCCAAGGACTTCATGAAGCGCAAGCACAACGTCCGCGTATCATAGCCGCAAGGCAACTTTCCGTCCTTCGTGGAAGGCGTAGGGCGCCTGACGCGGAGCGACGGCGTCGCCGACCTCCATGAAAGGCTGGGACGTGCTTTCCAACTCTTTCGCCAGCCAATTCGCTGCTACATTGGTGGTTGCGAGAACAAGGCAATCGCCCGGCACAAAGCTCTCTTGAAGGGTGTTGTGGTCAACGATGGTCACGCCGTCCCCGTGCCATTCCAGCACGCTGACATCCAACAACCATGTGACGCCAAGCTGGCGCAATGTCCGCCGCAGCGGGAAATCGGCAGCCGTCCGCTGCAGTTCCTTGCCGACCAGCGGGTCGGGTGTGAGAATGGTCACTTTATGGCCATCCTCGGCAAGTTTCCAGGCAGTGCCACCGCCTCGCCAACCGCCGCCCTCGTCGAGCAAAAGCACGTGCTTACCCGGCCGCACAACGCGGGCCATGACGGATTCGATCGAGAAGACATTGCCCCTTTCGATGCCGGGCAGGCTCGGCACTGCCGGCAAAGCCTTCTGAAAGCCGGTTTCGGGAGACACCGACCCCGTGGCCAGGATGACGGTGTCAGCTTGGAAAGAGGCGATGTCCGACGCCTCGACGTAGGTGTTCAGTCGTACGTCGACATTCAGTTTGCTGAGCTGGCGCTCATACCACCCAAGAAGGTCGAGGATTTGCCCGCGGCGCGGCTGCAGCCCGGCGAGCAGAAAGTTCCCGCCCAGCCTACTGGAGGCTTCAGCCAGCACCACGTCGTGCCCTCGCTCGGCGGCAACCCGGGCCGTCTCGAGGCCGGCGGGACCGCCGCCGACGACAAGCACCCGTTTCTTGATGGCAGCGGCCGTGAACCGGTCACCACCCCATTCAAACTCGCGCCCCGCAGAGGGATTGATAAGGCAGCTGATCCAGTAGTCGCGCGAACGACGGCCCCAGCACATCTGGTTGCAGGATATGCATCCGCGCACATCCTCGGGCCGGTCTGCCGCGGCTTTGCGTGCCAGATGCGGATCGGCGATCTGGCCCCGGACGATCGAGACCAGATCTGCAGCTTTCTCGCCGAGCACCGTTTCGGCGTTTTCAGGCGTCCTGATATGGCTTTCGGCGACCACGAGGGCCGTCTTGACCACGGCCTTGAGGGTCATTGCGAGATCAGTGCCAAGCTTCTCCGGATAGAGAAAGGTCGGCATTATTTTGTAGAAATCGAGGTAGCTGCCAGTGCCGCAGGTCACGTAATCGATCAGCCCCTGCTCATCATGCAGCCGAATGATTTCCGCCAGCTCCTGGCGACCGAGCGCGACTATGTAGTCAGGTTCGTCGCTGACCGAGAGGCCAACTATAAAATCTCGGCCGCATGTTTCGCGGATGCGGGTCAGGATCTCGCTGGAGATCCGCGTGCGGTTGTCGAGCGACCCTCCCCATTGGTCCTCGCGTCGGTTTGTCCAGGGCGTCCAGAACTGATCGACCAGTCCGAGATAAGCAGCCCAGACTTCGACGCCGTCGAAACCGGCTTCCTGGCAGCGGCGCGCCGCCTGAACGAAGCTGTCGATGGTTTCCCAAATCTCACCCTCGGACATGGCGTGGGAACCGTCGCTGTCATGATAGCTTGGCAGGCCCGAGGGCGACCAATGCGCGTGAAATGAGTTGTCCGAATCCCCGTGCGCTCCGACGTGATAGAGCTGCTGGATGGCGATCGCCCCGTGGTCCTTGATCGCGCGCGTGACCTGTTGGAAATGAGGAATGACGCTATCGTCGCCAGGTCGAAAATTGCCGCGTGTCAGGACGGCGGCCTGATGGACGGGCATGGGTTCGACAACAATCATGCCGGCCCCACCGAGCGCTCGCTCGGCATAGTAGGCAACGTGTCGTTCAGTCGGCACGCCATTTTCGGCCATGTTGGCGGTATGAGCCCCGAACACGATCCGGTTTCGGAGCGTGCGGCTGCCTAGCTTTGCAGGTGAAAACAGATGCGGAAAGAGTTTTGACATAATATCACACCAGCGGTCGGAGGAAGGCCTCGTGCGGCAGTCAGGTGGCTTGTCCCATAGTCACGGATTTCTGGAGCGCTGCGGCAAGGCCGTCTGCCACGGCAGATTCAAACCCGGCTGCGCGCATGGCCTCGATCGCTGCCGCGGTGGTGCCGCGGTAGTCGAGGAAGGTCTGGACGATATCTTTGGGACAGTCTGCGCGAGCCGCGAGGAGCTTTCCGGTTCCAATAAGCACTGCGCTGACGCTCCTTCGGGCGATATCCGGGCTCAATCCTCGGCTGACGGCATCGTCCATCATCGCTGCCGCCAGGAGCGCCGGAAACGCCGGGCCGGATCCAGTCAGGCCCGTCAGATAATCGATATCTGCTTCGCTTTTGACTTCATCGGCCGCGCCACAGGCCTCCAGAATCCGGCGAACGACATTGCGGTCATCCGCAGTGACGCTCTGAGAGCCTATCCAGGGAGTATAGGAGTTCCGCACCTCTGCCGCTGCATTCGGAAGCGTGCGGATGACGCGGTCGGTTTTAAGACGTCCCGCCAGTTGGTCGAGAGTGATCCCGGCCATAACCGACATGGCGAGCTTGCCGGACGCAGTAATGTCGATGGCAGGCCAATCCTGGGGCCGGACGGAGACGATGATGACATCAGATCGATCCACCAGTTCCTGGTTGTCCCTGGTCCAGGTAGCGTTTGGCAGAAAGGTGGGCTGCCCGCTTCTAAAAGAGAGTGTGAGGCGCCCAGCGGCGACTATTTTCGCATCGACGATGGCCTCGGCGAAGGCGCGTCCTAGCCACCCGGCTCCACCAATTATCCCGATGCTCATAGATCCGTCCATTGTCGAAACTCTCCTCAGCCCGCCGAATAGCCGTGTCTGGCGAAGAACCGGTCGAGCTCGCGCTGCTGCGGGGCCTCGCCTGTAAAAATCTCCACGTAGCCGGGAATGCGCTTCATGCGGGCCGCGAGATCTTCCCTGGTCTGCATTGAGATGTAGCCGATCTGCACGAGGTAGATGGTGCGCGCTCGAACGTCGGCCGAGCTTTCCTTGTAACCGAAGCGGACGAACATCTGGCTCATTGCATCGAGGCGCGTCTGGTCGGCTTTCTGGACCTCCGCCAGAATGTCAGGGGACTGAAGCGCCCAGCTTCTAACCGCGAACTCAAACTGGGAATCGAACAAGGACGTGTCGAGCCAGCAGTCGAAAACGTTCAGCATCGCTTCGGCGACCGTCTCGGCATAGGCCTCGGCCTGCTTGATGAGGTTGCCGGTGTTCTTGTCGCGCCAACGGGTCACGAGGGCAGCCAACAGTTCTTCTCTGTCCTTGAAGAACCAATAGAAGCTGGTGCGCGACAGGCCCAGCTTCTTGGCCAGTGGCGAGATTCTCACCGTGTCGACGCCGGATTCCAGAAGCAGGTCGTAGGCCGCTTCAAGCCATCCCTCCGGCGATCCGCGCCACCCGCTATCGTTCGAAATTTGCTCCATGAGCGACCAGCCTAACAAAAGGTGAGCATGAAAACCAGTAAAATGTACACGCATGTCGACTCTGTCGACCCATCCGACGCTAAACTTGACATGCATGTACATTTTCGGGTACGCTTCGGACTTGCCATCCCAGCCTGGAGTCCGTCAGATGTCGAGCGATCCCCTTCTGCAGCCGTACAAACTCAAGCATTTGACCCTGCGCAATCGCATCATCGTGACGTCCCATGAGCCGGCTTATCCGGAGGACGGGATGCCGAAGGAGCGCTATCTTGCCTACACGGTGGAAAGGGCAAAGGGCGGTGTGGCGATGACGATGACAGCCGGGTCTGCTGCGGTCTCCAAGGACAGCCCCCCGGTTTTCAACAACCTGCTCGCCTACAAGGACGAGATCGTGCCGTGGATCCGGCAAATGACAGATGCAGTGCACGAGGAGGGCGCCGCCATCATGATCCAGCTGACCCACCTTGGACGGCGTACACGCTGGGACAAAGGCGACTGGCTTCCCGTTGTGGCTCCGTCCCATCATCGTGAAGCCTCACACCGTGCATTTCCCAAGAAAATTGAAGACTGGGATATCGAACGCATCATCAAGGATTTCGCGGACGCCGCGGAGCGAATGAAGGCAGGCGGGATGGATGGCGTCGAGCTCGAGGCCTATGGCCACTTGATCGACCAGTTCGTGTCTCCTCTCACGAACGAACTTGATGGTCCTTATGGCGGTTCGCTTGATAATCGCATGCGCTTCTGCATGGATGTCCTGACGGCGATCCGGTCGCAGGTCGGCGAGGACTTCATCCTGGGCGTGCGCTATACCGCGGATGAATCTCTGCCCGGCGGCACTGGCAAGTCGGAGGGCATCGAAATCTCCAAACGCCTCAAGGAAAGCGGACTTGTCGATTACCTCAACGTGATCCGCGGCCACATCGACACCGATGCGGGCCTGACGGACGTCATTCCGATTCAGGGAATGGCGAACGCGCCGCACCTTGATTTTGCCGGCGAGATTCGTGCCGCAACCAGCTTCCCAACCTTCCATGCAGCGAAAATTCCGGATGTGGCGACTGCCCGCCACGCGATTGCATCGGGTAAGGTCGACATGATCGGCATGACGCGTGCCCACATGACCGACCCACACATCGTGCGGAAGATCATCGAAAAGCGCGAAGACGAAATCAGGCCCTGCGTGGGCGCCAACTATTGCCTTGACCGCATCTATCAGGGCGGGGCGGCATACTGCATTCACAACGCCGCGACCGGCCGTGAGCTGACCATGCCGCACATTGTCGCCAAGGCCGAGACCCGCAAGAAGATTGTCGTGGTCGGCGCAGGTCCAGCTGGCCTCGAGGCCGCCCGCGTGGCGGGTGAGCGGGGACACGAGGTCGTGGTCTTTGAGGCCGCCAGCGGGCCGGGAGGCCAGATCCGCCTGACAGCGCAGAGCCCGCGCCGCAAGGAGATGATGAGCATCATCGATTGGCGCATGGCCCAGTGCGAAAAATACGGAGTGATCATCCGGTTCAGTAGCTGGGCGGAAGCCGAAACCATCGAGGCTGAAAATCCGGACGTCGTCATCATCGCGACGGGCGGGGTGGCGCACACCGACGTCCTTTCCAAGGGCAACGAGTTCGTGGTGTCTTCATGGGACATCATCTCGGGAGACGTAAAGCCGGGAAGCAATGTCCTCATCTTCGACGACGCGGGTGACCACGCGGCACTCCAGGCCGCGGAATTCCTCGCGGGCGCGGGAGCGAAGGTTGAGATCATGACGCCGGACCGGTCCTTCTCCCCCGAGGTCATGGCGATGAACCTCGTGCCCTACATGAGGTCTCTTCAAAAACTCGACGTGACCTTCACCGTTACCTATCGAGTTGAGTCTGTTGAAAAGAATGGCAATCAGCTCGTTGCACATGTCGGCAGCGACTACGGCGGCATATCCAAACAGCGCGTCGTGGATCAGGTTGTCGTCAACCACGGCACCATTCCGCTGGACGACATCTATTTCGAACTGAAACCGAGATCGACCAATCACGGCGAGATTTCGCAAGATGAGCTCATCGCCGGACAACCGCAGTCGGTGGTGCGGAATCCGCAGGGCCAATTCCAACTCTTCCGTATCGGCGACGCCGTTTCAGCTCGCAACACCCACGCCGCGATCTACGACGCACTTCGACTGGCGAAAGATATCTAACGTCCGGCAACGGACGATAGCGTCCGCTCACAACAAGGGCTCCGAGATGAACAGAAGTGAGGCCCTGCAATATTTTCTAGACACCGCTTTCGTGGCCTTTGACCAGTTCTCACACGATCTGCGATCGCGCAGATCGATCATCCAGCTCTTCGCCCAATCGGAAGTTCCCGGGCTGGAAAGGACCAAGGCCGGGAGCCGTTTGCCGGTCTGTTCTTATCTTGGCTCGGCGTTGGCAGAAGAGGCGATCCCGTCTACGCTCCGCAACTTGATTGAGCACTTCAAGGCGATCGAGCCGCTGCTCGAATGGCGGCTGAAATCAAATCCCGCCCCGTCTGCCAGCAGCAATTTCCCTGACGGTCACGCCAACGCGATGATCCTTGGCCCGGGCGGCCTCGAGGACAGAAACGATCTGTGGCTCGGCGTCACTTTGATGGCTCCTCACGTCCGGTATCCCGATCACGATCATCTGCCGGAAGAAACCTACCTCGTGCTCTCGCATGGCGAGTTCAAGCAGGCTGACACGGACTGGTTTTCGCCGGGCATCGGTGGATCATTCTACAATCCGCCAGGCATCAAACACGCAATGAGATCGCTGGATCGGCCGCTGTTCGCTTTCTGGGCGCTGTTGGTGGATCAAACTCATTACTGAGCTTGCCCGAAACCCGGCTACCGGTCGAGGGAAGGGCCAAGACCGCCTTGCGGGTGAAGCGCGTGACTCATCAATAGCTTCATCATCGACTTCGGTTGACCGCGGACCGTCAAGGCGCTGCCGATTTCGAAGAAGCGCCTTGATCAAAGATCGCGAAATGGTTGCTATATCTCGACTTTCACACGGCCAACCGGATTAGAACAGCAAGCAAGGATATAGCCGTCGGCAATCTCTTCGTCGGTGATGCCGCCATTGTGGACCATATGCACATCGCCGTCGATTTTGCGAACCTTGCACGTCCCGCATATCCCCATACTGCAACCCGATCGGATCACCAGACCGGCAGCCCGTGCCGCAGCCAGGATCGTATCCGTCTCGACGCATTTCGCCGAGACGCCGGATAGGACAAATTCGATCTCGGCCTCGTTCTTCTCGGTGGGAACGAAGTCATCCGGGACCTTCTCGGCCTCAGGAAGCGGCGCGCGGAAGCTTTCCTGATGATAATGCGCCATGTCGAAACCTAGACCGGCCAGCGCCTCGCGCACGGCTTGCATGAAGGGCTCGGGCCCGCAGCAGAACACCTCGCGATCAAGATAATCCTGCGCCATCAGTCCGAGCATCAACTGGTTGAACATGCCTCTGTAACCGGTCCACGGCCTGTATGGATCGGTTTGTTCAACCACCCATTTCAGGTCGATGCCGGTTACGCGCGATGCCATATGCTCCAGTCGTTCACGGAATATGATCTCAGAAGGGCGGCGCGCGCAGTGGACAAAGACGATGTCCGGATCAACTCCGGAATCATACAGATGTGTAGTCATGGACATCATCGGTGTGATGCCCGAGCCGGCCGAGATGAAAAGATACTTTTTGGCTGGCTGATGTGCCATCGAGAAGGTGCCTGCCGGACCGATTGCCCGCAGGCGCATGCCCGGACGGAGGCTGTCAAACATCCACTGGGTTCCGACAGAGTCGGCCTGCGCCTTTGCGGTAATGGTCAGTGAGGTCGGTCGCGACGGAGATGATGATATCGTGTAGGTCCGGTAGATTGGCCCGCTGGGAGTGGGCAGTTCCAAAGTGAGGAACTGCCCTGGATCAAAATTGAACAGCGATCCGGACGGCGACCGGAAACAAAAGGTCAGGACGTTCGGCGCCTCCGGAAGAAAGGAGGCACATTCGAGTTCTTCCGCGTCGGTCCAGAAAACCAGCCTGGGTTTTGCGACCACGTTCATGGGTTCACTCCGCCGCCAATCGCATCGAGGTCTGAGAGCGCTCAAGCCAGTTCGCATACCAATCGACGAATTGGGTCACACCGCTTTCCTGAACCGGCGAATATGGTCCGGGAACATAGGCAGGAGAGAAGATCCCTTGCTGGTTGGTCTCGACGATCTCACGGTCTTCATCATTGGTAGAAATCCAGACCTCGGTCAGGCGCTTGAGGTCGTAGTCGAGCCCTTCGACGGCGTCTTTGTTCACCAGCCAGGTGGTGGCGACCTCGGTTTCCGTGGCGCTGATTGGCGTGACTCGGAAGGTCAAGGAGTGATCCGGCAGGAAGTGGCTCCAGGTCGTTGGATAATGGAACATCAACAGCGAGCCTGCTTCGGGCAGAGCCACCCGGCCAAGATTCTTGTGAACGGCAGCCTTGCCGTCGAGCGTGTAGCTCACCGCCTTTTGCTGCAGCGGCATCCGCGCCAGGCGAAATTGGCCGCTGCCGCCAAGACGGAACTGCGCAGGCGCGCCTGAGGCTTCGCAACGGTCAAAATGCGCCTGAAGGGTCGCCGAGACCGACCCGTCGGCAGACACTCCGGCCACTTCTGGGTCGAGCGAGAAGGAGCGGCAAAGCGACGGGTGGTTGCTGCTGCAGTGGTAGCATTCGCGGTTGTTTTCCCACACAAGCTTCCAGTTGGCCTTCTCGACGATGGTCGACGTATGCGCGACCTTCGCATTGTTGAGGTCATGGACCTCTAGGTAGGGAAGGGCCAGGTCGGCAAACGGTTCGAAGTCTGGGGGCGTAGCGGACAGACAGACGTAGATCAGGCCGGCAAGATTGCGCAGATGGACCGGCTTCAGCCCGTGTTTGGACATGTCGAAGTCGGGCCCCATGTCATTTGCCCAGATGAGCTTGCCGTCAAGCTCATAGGTCCACTGGTGATAGGGGCATACCAGTTTGGCCACTTGGCCTTCGCGCGCCTTGCAAATCATCGAGCCGCGATGGCGGCAGGAATTGTGGAAGGCGCGGATTTCACCATCGCGGGCGCGCACGATGACCACCTCATACGCACCCACGCGCATCGTCACGTAGCTACCAGCTTTCGCAAGCTGGCATGCCGGGGCCGCGTAGAGCCATTCCTGGTAGAAGATGTGCTCGAGATCGAGCTGGTAAATCGTCGGTGACGTGTAAAAGGGCTGCTCAAGGGCATAGCCCGAGATGCGGCGCGCTAGCAACTCTTGGATCGAGGGCGAAGGGGCGTTCATGCGGAATTCCATAGTGGCGTGCACATTTGGGATGAAATTTTCTTGCCTGAACGCCTTTTGCGCAATAGCACTAATTTTCAGCACGGTTTAGTTCAGCTAATGTCTTGCACGCCGAAGAGCCATCCATGAGCCAAAAAGCGGGTCCGAAGAGGCGTTGATGCCAAGACCGTACGATCTCTCCTCGGTGACGGCTCTCATCTGCTTCGAGGCAGCCGCCCGAAATGCGAGTTTCAAAAACGCCGCCCAGGAATTGAATGTGACGCCCGCGGCGATCAGCCACCAGATCAAGGCGCTTGAGGGTGACTTGGGATGCAACCTGTTCCTGCGCATGAGCCGCGGCGTCGAATTGACCGAGAAAGGGGCGTTCTTGTTCGTTGCCGTGCAGCGCGGGCTTGAGACGATTTCCGACGCCGTCACTCACATGCGCGATCGCCCGGAAACCGCTGACGTGACCATCCGGACAACGACGGCCGTCAGTTCGCTGTGGCTTACACCGAAGATCTCAGCCTTCTGGAAAAGCCATCCCACCGTCACCGTGTCGCAGATCGTCAGCGACGTGCCCGCAACAGCGATCCGCTGTGATCTAAGCATTCAATACGGAGATGCGCAGGAAAGTCCTGAGGAGCGTCACAAACTTTTTCAAGATCGCATTGTCGCGCTTGGAACTCCAAAATTCGCCGCCGAGCACGGCATTGGCCGAGTTGAGGATCTGCTCAGGGCGCCTTTGATTCATATGAACAACGAGGAAACCGACTGGACGAACTGGCCGGAGTGGTTTCAAGCGCTTGGACACACCATCCCAAAAGGCCGCAGGTTTAGCGTGAACAACTACATGATTGCCCTCCAAGCCGCTCAGGATGATATCGGGGCGGTCTTGGGGTGGGATGGATTGGTCAAAAGCCTGATGGAACAGGGCCGGCTGGTCACACTTGTACCCGACAACATTCCCTCACCCAGGGGATTTTATCTGAAAATCCATCCCAGGGCAGGTTCGAAAGCGCGGCTTTTTGCGAGCTGGCTCGCCAAAAGCTCTTGAGCAGCTTCACTCTTGCTCGCTGACTTTTTCGGGCGGCTTCACATCACTGCGCTCGCTTGTGCCTTGGCCAAGTGGGCGTAGCTTGCTGCGAAACGCCCGAATTTGTGCTCGCCACAAGTCACTGGCTTATAGCGACGCGGATTGCTGTCCGTAACGCAGGACGCCAGCGGTTCGATGATTGCATCGAAATCAGCATCGATAAAGAACGGGATCGAATAGCGCTCCCGCCCAGTGGTGTTGACCACGCGATGCATGTTCGCCAGATAGACATCGTTGGTGAGCCGCTGGATCAGGTCGCCAATGTTGATGACGAAGGTGCCGTGGATGGGTGTGCCCTCTACCCAGTCGCCGTCTCGGTTCATGACCTGCAGACCGCCGACGTCGTCCTGCGCCAGGATGGTCAGATTGCCATAGTCCGTGTGCGCACCGATACCGATGATGTTTTCCCCGACATAGCCACCCTGCGGAGGGTAGTGGAGAAGGCGCTGGATGCTGATCGGGTCGCGCATCAGATTCTCGAAATGATTTTCCTGCAACTCCAGACTGAGAGCGATGCCCTTCAACAGTGTTTTCGCGAGGACGACCATTTTCTGATGGTATGCGTATGTCAGCTCGGAAAACTCGGGCAGAGTTGAGGGCCACTGGTTGGAGCCAAAAAATGGACCCTCCAGGGTCGAGCGTTCAGGGCCGATGTCAAAGCATTCTTTGAGGTCTTTCGTCTTGCTTGGATCGGTGTTTTCCCCGAATGGCTCGATGTATCCGCGCAGCGCTACATCCGATTTGCTTACATGCAGTTCCATCTTCTGCGGCATGGGCAAATCAAAAAACCGGCGACTCACATCGAACACCGAATTGACGAATTCATGGGGAATGCCGTGGTTCTTGACGTACATGAAACCAGTGTTCGACAGCGCCCAACGTATCTGCTTGGCCACTGCCTGCTTATTGCTGCCATCGAGAAGGGGCGCGATATCGACCACCGGAATCTTGTCGAAGCTTTCGCGCTTCGCACGCAGCTTGTCGTCCAGTCTGGCAACGAGATCTATAGACATTGAACACCTTGGTTGATGGAGGGAGACGGGCCGACCTTGGCCCATTCGTTCCAATCCCCTCAACTGCAATAATATTGCTGTCGGATTACTTCTAATAACCTGGCGTCACCGGTGCGGACGGCACGGACAATCCGATCCTGATGGATTCCGGCATCTCAAACTGATCGTGCCTAAGACAGGTTGGCGACGAAGACGCCAAGTTCGCCGAGCAATACGGCGGCACGAGGAGCGCTTAGGGGCGGAAAAGCTCTAGCTGTCTCGTTCTCGCGCAGCGATTTCTCGTATCCAGCTTCGCAGGATTTCGGCAGCGGGCGAAAGCATGCGGTTATCGTTCCAGGTGAGATAGTAGCTGCCTGGCGCCAGGAGTTCGAGTTCGGTCAGCCTGACCAGTTTGCCTTCCTCGATCTGTGACGTCACGAGGCGATGCCAGCCCACGGCAACGCCCTGGTCGGCCTGAGCCGCTTGCATGGCTACAAAGAATTTGCCGAACCGGCGGCCGCGGGTCGGACCGTGGGGCACGGCCGCGCGACGCAATACCTCGTCCCAGCCCGCCCAGTTTGGGTCAACCCAGTCAACATGCAGCAAGGGAAGATCCGGCAAGGATGCTGCCGTCGCGTCTCGATGCACTTTGGCAAACTCCGCCCCGCAGACCGGATAGATGGTTTCGCTGAAAAGGAGCTCGGCATTCTCGTCAGGCCAGGAGCCGAACCCGTATCGGATGCGCAACTCCACCTCGGCCCTTCGATAGTCACGCGGATTGTCGGAAATCAGATGATCGACTGCAATCTCGCCGTGGCGAGTCCAGAAATCGGGCATACGCGGTATCAGCCACATTGTCGCAAAGGCGTCAGAACAGGCGAGCGTGACGTTCTTGGAGCGATCGCCGCGCTTGACGGTGCGGACAATTTCGGCTGCGCGCGAAAAGCCGCTCGCCAGAACGCCGTAAAGCTCCTCGCCGGCGCTCGTCAGCATCACCCCTGAGCCCAGCCTCACAAACAGCTGGACGCCAAGTTCGTCCTCGACCGCCTTGACCTGCCTGCTGACCGCCCCGGGAGTCACATTCAGCTCTGCGGCCGCCAGTTTGAACGACAAGTGCCTGGCGGAAGCTTCGAAGACGGCGAGAGCTGTCAGGGATGGCAGGTCGTAATATCGGCGGACCATCTTGAGCTCCAAACACTCCTAAACCGCGCGGCGCAGCGATTTCGGCGAGACGCGAAACGTCGGCAGGTCGTTGTGATCTTTGCGATGCATACACCAGATCGCATCTGGCGAAAGCTGGTGCTGTCGGGACTGCAGGCATTTTCATGCGAAATATGCCGACCGTCGCAACTCAGCAAGGTTGGACTTCTGCAGGGGCGGGAATGATTTACGGGCCAGCTTTCAGTCATTGAGCTGCGTTTCCCATAACGACGCTGATTGGATCAATCGTGACCGAGGAGGCGAGCCACGGACTTCCGCACATAAGTCAACACGCGCGTGAGACTTTTGCAGTAGGTCAAATCGGCGGGTTGCAGCAATAGTCGCGCGCGGCCCGGCTGCGGCCCGCATGTTCCTTTTTGGAGGCCCGCATGACCATTGAAGCGCAAGTCTCTCGAAGGGGAGGACGCGATGCGCGCCGGATCATTCGGACAGCGCCCAAAGTGGAGATGCTGCCGACGCTCAAGCGTGGGCTACCCGTAATCGAGCCCATGGATGCAGAGCAGGTAGAACGTATTCACGAAGCGTCGCTGGCGATCCTGGAAGAGGTCGGGGTGGTGTTCCGCGACCCGATCGCTCTTGAGGACTGGAAGAGAGCAGGCGCCGACGTTCGCGGTGAGCGAGTCCATCTGGATCGCGCGCTGGTGATGGATTTGATCAAAACAATTCCGCCCGACATTGAGTATTTCGCTCGCAACCCTGCGAAAAACGTACAGCTGGGCGGCCCGAATTCGATCTTCGTTCCGATGACCGGTGCGCCTTACATGCGCGACCTTGACGACGTGCGTCGTGGCCCGACCATTGCCGACTTGGGGACCTTCCACAAGCTGGCGCACATGATGCCGGCGCTGCACTCATCGGCACACCACATCGTCGAGCCGATGGATATCGTCGTAGCGCATCGACATCTGCACATAACCTACTCGTCGATGAAGCATTCCGACAAGATCTTCATGGGAATGACCACCTCGCCCAAGAACGCCGAGGACGTGCTCGATATGTGCGAGATTCTTTTCGGCGAAGGCTTCATGGAAACGCATGCGGTCACGACCGGAAACTGCAACGGCAATTCTCCGCTCGTGTGGGACCAGGTGATGCTCGGCGCCATGCGGGCATTCTGCCGGCGCAACCAGCCGGTGCTGTGCTCGCCATTCGTGCTTGGCGGCGCGAACACGCCCGCGTCGACGGCCGCGGCGGTGGCGCAGCTGAATGCCGAGGCGCTTTCTGCACTCGCCTATACGCAAGTGATCCGCAAAGGCTGCCCGGCCATCTACGGGCATTACCTGTCGACGGTCTCCATGCAGTCCGGCGCTCCCATGGCTGGAACGCCCGAGATATCATTGATGAACTTTATGATCGGCCAGATGGCGCGACGCTACAACGTCCCGTGGCGCACATCGAACTTGCTTGGCGGCGCCAAGATTTTCGATGCTCAAGCTGGCTACGAAAGCGCCATGACAATGATGGCGGTGCTGATGTCAGGCGCCAACTACATCTGGCACTCGGCGGGCTGGAACGAAGCCGGGATGCATTGTTCCATCGCCAAGTTCGTCGTCGATGCCGAGGTTTGTGCCATGGGCTATCGCATGACCCAAGGTATCCAGTGGGGTGATTTTGACGAGGCTTTGGCCGCAGTCCGTGACGTCGGACCAGGTGGCCACTATCTCGGACATCCGCATACCCAGGCCAACTTCGAACGCGCATTTTTCATACCAAAGCTCTTCGATAACAATTCGATCGAGCAATGGAAGGTCGACGGGGCAAAGGACATAAAGCAAAGGGCGCTCGACCACGCGAAGCACCTTTTGGGAGAGTACCAGGAGCCCACGCTGGACCAGGCCAAAGATGAAGAACTGCGCGTCTATATCGATCGACGCTCTCGCGAGATCCCGGCGGTTGACGCGCTCAACGAAGACCATTGAGGCACGTCATGCGCATCAACAGAATCAATGTCTACACGGTCCAGCTTCCCACCAAGGGTGGCGCCTATAAGATGGCGAGCACCGAAGTCCACTCATTGGACAGCACACTTGTCGAGGTTGTGACGGATGACGGCATCACTGGATGGGGCGAAACCTGCCCCGTCGGACCAGTCTATCAACCCCATCACGCGCTGGGGGCTCGGGCCGCGATAGCCGAGATCGCGCCAGGCCTGATTGGAGAGTCGACCCAGTCACCGCGTCTTCTGGCCAAGCGGATGGATGAGAGACTGAATGGGCACAACTACGCCAAGGCCGCGTTCGACATAGCGTGCCTCGACCTCATCGGCCAGCGTCTTGGCGTGCCAGTGTCGACGTTGCTGGGCGGAGCCCTTACAGACCGCGTGCCGTCTTACTACTCCCTGATTGTGGGCTCTCCGGATGAAACCGCTCGTATCGCGGCCGACAAGGTCAAGGCGGGCTACCCGCGACTCCAGATCAAGATCGGTGGTCGCAACCTGGAAAAGGACGCAGCGACCGTGCATAAGGTCTGGGAGGCCGTGGGCCTCAAGGCAAGCATAGCTGTGGACGGCAATCGAGGTCTATCCGTACCGTCTGCCCTTCACTTAGATCGGCTTTGCCAAAACATCCCGTTCGTGTTCGAGCAGCCCTGCAACAGCATGGAAGAGAACGCCACTCTCCGGGGCAGGCTTACCCATCCCATCTATCTGGACGAGAGTACCGAAGACCTGAATGCAGTATTGCGGGCCATCTCATCGGGGATTGCGGATGGGTTTGGCTTCAAAGTCACGCGTCTAGGCGGACTGACCAAAATGATGACGGCTCGCGACATGTGCTCCATCCGGTCGCTGCCGCACACCTGCGACGACGCATGGGGCGGAGATGTGATCGCGGCCGCCTGCGTGCATCTCGCCGCGACGGTCGACCCGCGGCGCTTTGATGGAGCGTGGATCGCACAGGAATATATCGAAGGTCACTACGACAATACGAACCCCGTGGTCATAGAAAACGGTCATATCGCCGTGCCGCAGCGACCGGGCCTTGGGGTGAAGCCCGAAGCCGGCGTCTTTGGCGTCCCGGTAGCGAGCTATAGTTGCTGATGAACGCTCCGGCCCGCATTCACGAAACCAGCAGCCCCGTCTACCCTGACGCGGCGCTTCAGGTGTCGGGGAAGCCGCATGACATTGCCGTGCTCGTATTGCCGGGATTTTCGCATCTGGCGCTTCACGCCTATCTCGAACCTTTCCGCATAGCCAACACGGTTTCGCGGCTTCCTCTTTTCCGCTGGCGGATTGCGGGGATCGACGGCCAGGCAATCGTAGGCGTCAACGGGCTCTCGATACCGGTGGATGTGACTGTCGAGGAATTGGCGGCAGGCCCGTCCTATGATTGCAGGTTGAACCAGCTCGCCGTCGTGGCGGGTGAACCGGTCGAGAGGCAGCTGACGCCTCAATTGAACGCTTTCCTGCGGCTGATGGCGCGGCGCGGAGTATCGATGTCGGCGATCGGCACAGCGACGTGGCTGCTCGCCCAGACGGGCCTGCTCACGGATACCCGTTGCACCATTCATTGGTCACGGCTCGCGGCTTTTTCTGAGGTTTTTCACAAGCCCCGCATCCGTGATTCCCTGTTCGTCAAGGATGGCCAATATTCAACCTGCGCCGGTGAATTGGCGGCGTTCGACCTCGCGGTGCATCTCATCGCAAGTCACGCCGGCGCCTACATCGCCCAGGAAGTCTGCCGTCATGCGACGGTAGAGGGCCAGCGCTCCGGTTCGAACCGCCAGACGGGTCCTTCAGGTCTTGCGTTTGCAGGCGTCAGCGACAAGCTGGCGATGGCGATGTGCATTATGGAAGAGAATGTGGAAATTCCGCTGTCGATGGGCGACGTTGCGGATCGGGTTGGGATTTCCCGCCGGCAGCTTGAACGTCTGTTCGCAGTTCACATAGGTCAACCACCGGCTCGTCACTACCTCCGGATCAGGGTCGACCACGCCAAGCGCCTGATCGAAGGCACGCGAATGCCCATCATAGACATTGCTGTTGCCTGCGGGTTTATGTCAGCGTCGCATTTTGCCAAATGCTTCCGCATCATCAATGGCTTTTCGCCACAGCAGTGCCGGATAATGGTGCCGGCCTGGGTCGGGCCGGGGCTAGGTTGAGAAGCTCAGCTGCAGCGTGACCGTCCTAGACGCGAAATGTCAGGAACACGGTTGTTTGCGCAGCCACGCGAGGCCAAGCGCCCAGGCGATGCTGTAGAGCTTGGCCAGAGGCCTCAATATTGTGGTTGCACGGCGCCGATGCTGGTCATGCACGTGTTTGCAACCGGCACGACCTACACCGCTCAATCAAGAATAAGTTGCAACTGGAGCGCCCAGGACGTCCAGGCGCGGAGTAATGCCTAGTCCAGGCGCGTCAGGCGCGACGACACGCCCTTCAGTTACCTCGAAGTCGCCGTCTGCCACCTTTGTAGTCACCATATCTCGACATTCCAGAATGCATCGAAGATTCTTTTCGGGAACGGTCTGCCCAAGATGCACTATGCCCGCGAACGCGATATCCGATCCTACAGTGTCTTGAACGCTGACCGTATAGCCCGCTGCGAGGCAGATGTCTCTGTGGCGACGACCTTTGGTGAGACCGCCATTCTTGGAAATCTTGAGGCCAATACCGTCTGCCGCATCGTCGGCAATTATCTGGACGATAGACGCGTCGTTCGTCGCGAGCTCATCGAAAATTATCGGAACGTCAGTCCTTCGACGCAGCGAGACACACTCGCGCCACGTCGCGCAGGGGGCCTCCAAGACAAAGTCGAGACCTTGCGGTAGCAATCGCAACATTCTCAGGGCGGTCTCCACCGTCATGCCGCCATTGGCATCCACGAGAAAGAACTCGCCTGGTTTCTTGTCAGCCATCGAAGCCGCGATGCGTTCGGCGTCGATGGCCGGATCGTCGCCGACCTTGACGGAGTGCCCGATATAACCCTTCGCTCGGTGTTCCGCGACGCGCCTCCGCATCTCATCGGGATCACCCACATAGATCGATGAGATGATCGGCATGCGGACGCTCGTCCGGCCGCCTAGCAACTCGCAAACTGGCATTTCGACGGACTTTCCGAAGATGTCCCAGCACGCGATGTCGAGCGCTGTCTTCGCATGTTCGTGGCCGACCAGCGCAAAGTCCATCGCCTCGTTGATGCGGTCGACTCGCCGCGGATCGAGACCTATCAGACTGGGCGCAATCTCGGCGATTCCTGAGCGGACACCCAGCGCGTGGGCCGCGACATAGGTCGAACCCCACGGCGTGCTTTCGCCCCATCCCTCTATGCCGGTGTTCGTGGTCACCCGGACGATCGTCGCATCGAAGCTGCGGTATTCTCGCCCACCCGAAAGGAGGTAAACGCCGCCAGAATAGGGAAGGTTGACTTGGAAGACGTCGATTTTCTGAATCTTGAGGTTTTGCATTTTGGCGCTTTCACCTGGGTATGACGAGGACCAGCTTGCCGCTGATTTTCTTGGACAGGAAATCCTCCTGCGCCTGGACAATGTCTTCCAATCGATAGGTCTTGCCGACGTGCGGCTGTATTTCGCCGCTCTCGATGTAAGACACGAGGTTTTCGAAGACGATGTCCTCCTGGAATGTGCAGCCAAAGAAGCTCAGATCCTTGAGATAGAGCGTGCGGACATCAAGCTCGACAATCGGTCCGGCGATCGCACCGGCGACGGCATAGCGTCCGCCGCGTCGCAATGCGTCCAACAGCTGCGGAAATTGCGGGCCTGCCGCGACGTCGATGACAACATCGATCGAGTCCTTTCCTATGACGTCGACGAGGCTCTCGTCACGCGCCAAGACGCGATCAGCACCCAATTGGCGTACCGTGGCGGCCTTGCTTTGACCTGCAACCGCGATGACGATGGCCCCACGCCGTTTTGCCAACTGGACCGCAGCAGACCCGACGCCACCGGAGGCGCCCGTGATAAGCACAGTCTGGCCAGCCCTCACGTCTGCCCGATGCAACATGCCTTCGGCGGTCGAATAGGCACAAGGCACCGCAGCCAATTCCACGTCGCTCCAGTCGCAGTCGACCTTGAACGTCTCACGCGATGGCGCTTTCGCGTATTGCGCGAAGGCGCCATCGCATTCCGACCCAAATGTCCAGCATTCCCAAGGTCGATAGTCCACATAGGTACGAAGCAAATTCCGCACGATAACCCGTTCGCCGATCCGCCCATCATCGACACCTTCTCCAACGGACACGATGTAGCCACAGCAATCAGCGCCTTGGATGCGAGGGAAGGACAACGCCATGCCTGTCCAACTCGCGTCGTCATCCTCCGACGATTCAAATCCGGAGGAGCCGCCCTCCGAAGTTCCGCTCCTCACTCCTTTGGAATACCATCCGATCCGGGTATTGATGTCGGTGTTGTTAATCGCAGCCGCAGCCACCTTTATGAGAACCTCGCCCGGGCCCGGCTGTGGAACCGAGAGGTTGCTTTTGAATTGCAGCTTGTCGAAGCCGCCATGTCCGGTCAGCACTACGCCCGACATGGTCGTTGGAATGCGGATTGATGGCGACAATTTCGCGGCCTTTCTGTTCATGCTCGTTGTCGTAAAGGGGTAAGATCCGGCAGACGGCGGCTGGCGCGAGATCGGCCGGGTGACTGTTCATTGTGGTAGACTAAGCTTCGCCATTCGGCCGCCGTCGATGGTCCAAACCTGACCTGTCACAAACGACGATTCGTCCGAGGCCAGCCAAGCCACCAGACTTGCGACCTCTTCGGGCTTGCCGGTGCGTCCCACCGGATGAATTTTGCCGATATCCCGGCGGAACCCTGCCGGATCGGGCATGCTTTCTATGAATTCAACGTTGAGATCAGTGTCGATCCAGCCTGGCGCAACGGCATTGCATCGGACACCTTCGGCACTGTGGTCGACCGCTACCGCGCGGGTCAGACCGTTAATTCCAGCCTTGGAAGCGCAATAGGCAGCGTGTCTCGGGTTGGAGCCGAGCCCCTCTATCGAGCCAATATTGACGATCGTCCCGCCAACCGCTCGCAGATGCGGCAGTGCTGCCTTGATCATGGCAAATGGTGTTGTCAGATTGACCGTTATCGTCCGCTGCCAGTCCTCGAGGCTCGTGTCCTCCACGAGTGCTTCTTGCATCATGCCGGCGTTGTTTACCAGAACATCGAGCCGTCCGGCACGGCCGGCAACTGACTGCACAGCGCCAGACGCCGCGAACGGGTCGGTGAAATCAACGGCTATCCCTTCGCACTCGTGGTCCTCGCCGCGTTGTGCCGTGAATACCCGCGCGCCCTCGTCTCGCAACCGGCGTGCAATGGCCAGACCGATGCCGCTGCGACCACCTGTGACAAGTGCGACCTTTCCTGCGAACCTGTTCATCCCACGGGCTTTCCGCCGTTGACCTCAACCAGCGAGCCGCACATATAGCGGGCGGCGTCGGAGGCAAGAAACAGGACCACCGCAGCAATATCCTCCGGCTCCGCAATCCGGCCAATCGGAACGGTCTTTCCCAGTTCGGCAACCGCCGTGTCCGGGTCGAAGCCGCGTTTGATAAAGCCTGTTCGAAGCATCGGCGTGTTGACCTCGTTGGGGCACACGGCATTGACCCGAATGTTCTGATGGGCGTGGTCCATGCCCATGCACTGGGTCAACGAGGCCACGGCTGCCTTCGTCATGCAGTATACGGCGTGGTTCGGACCCGGCCGAACGCCCCAGCATGACGACACGTTGACGATCGCGCCGCCACCTCGATCCGCCATGATAGGAATGGCGCCCCGGCACACACGAAAAGGCGCTTCTACATTCACGCCGAGCGACAAGGCCCAGTCGGCGTCCGTTGTGTTGGCTACCGAGCCCCGCGTGATCACGCCGGCGTTGTTGACCAAGATGTCCAGGCCGCCCAGTGCCGCAAATGCGGCTGCGGACAAACTGTCCGCATAGCTTGCATCAAGCAGGTCGCCGGGCAAATGCGCCTCGGCGTCCACGCCCGCCACGTCGCGATCTGCGACGGCGACCCTGACGCCTTCAGCTCGCAGCTGTTTGACGATCGCCGCTCCGATGCCGCCGGCGGCACCTGTCACCAGGGCCGTCTTTCCCCTGAAATAACTCATCAGTTCTTCCTGCTCAATTTCAATTAGGGTCAATCCTGGCTACCCGGAGCGAATGGCGATGTAGGCCTGTATCGCTCTAGACATGCCAAGCCGGTGAACGAGCTCCGAATCGCTGGTCCGCGCTCGATGCCCATGATGTCGCCCCGCCAAGACGGCTATTTCGCTGCTGCGGTGAGATCGCGCCTATGGCGGCGGGCGAGGGGCAAAATAAGTTGCGGGGCGCTGCCTGGAGCGCCCCGCTGTCGACAATTATTTCACCGTTTCGCGAGCCGCTTTGAGCCAGCCGTCGTATGCATCGCGGTGGGCCGCGATCCAGGTCTCGACATGCTTGTCGATGTCGACGGAGTTCTTTTCACCGTCGGCGATCAATTTGTTCTCAGCCGAGATGTCTTTGATGTCGATCTTCGCGAGCTCAAACAGCTTGGCCGCCGCCGGATTGGCCTTAAGGAAATCGTTGCGAGCAACAATCCGCAGGCTGTCCACCGCGAAGCCCAGATTCTTGCCATCAAACTCGGTGTTCGCTTTGGCACCATCGGGCAGGGAAGTGTAAGGCACGCTCAGCCATTCCACGTCCTTGCCAGGAACCAGCGCGCCCGAGACCCAATAGGGCGTCCATGTGTAGTAGAGGACGGACTTAGCGTTCTTGGCGCGTGCGATCGTATCGGCGATGATCGCGTTGTATTCGCCCTGATTGTGGGTGACCGTGTCACGAAGCTTATACTCGGTCAATTGATGCTCGATCACGCGTTCGCATCCCCAGCCGGGCACGCAGCCGGCGAGGTCGGCCTTGCCATCGCCTTCCTCGTCGAACATAGCAGCGATCTTGGGGTCTTTGAGGTCGCCCAGATTCTTGACCCCGGCGTCGTAGCTCTTCTTGTCGACCAGATAGCCCTGGAGGGCGCCTTCGACCAAGGTGCCTACTTTGTTTATCTTCTCCGGTCCACCCGCTTCTTTGAAGAATGCTTCATGCAGCTGATCCCAGCTGTCGGTGAAAAAATCGGCGTCACCCGTGCCAACGGCGAGATGCGCGGTCTGGGCGATGACCTCCTGCGGTTCGGCAACGGCATAGCCAAGGTCCTGGAGCGCGCGGAAGATGATCCGCGCCTGGAACATTTCCTCGATCGCTGGTTGTATCACCGGCCGGACGGTAACGCCTTCGCCTGGCTTGTCCTTGGCAAAGAGTGGACTTGCGGTAAGCGATAGGACGATCGCTGTAGTCACAGAAAAGAGTTTCATGCGCTTTCTCCCTTGTTGCATGTGAAATTGGTTCGCGTCAGGCGTGCTTGTGAAACAGGTTGGTGATCAGCCCGATAGGCCCGCTCTGCCACCAGTGGCGATGGCCTCTTTCGCGCCTCGACTGATTCAAGCCCTGGGTGATGCGATCGAGGACTATCGCCAGAATCACGATGCCAAGCCCGCCGACGATGGCCTTGCCGGCATCCAGTCGTCCCATGGCGCGCAGCACTTCGTTGCCAAGGCCGCGGACCGAGATCATCGACGCGATGACCACCATCGACAGCGACAGCATGATGGTCTGATTGAGGCCCGCGAAAATGGTCGGCGTGGCCATCGGCAGCTCGACCTTGAACATGATCTGTGACGGTGAGGCACCGAAGGCGCGGGCCGCTTCGACGACGCTTGGATTTACAGTGCGGATGCCTAGCGAGGTGAGCCTGATCAACGGGGCGAGCGCGAATATGACCGTAACCAGGACGCCCGAGACATTGCCAATTCCAATAAGCATGACGACGGGAACCAGGTAGACGAACGCTGGAATGGTCTGCATCGTGTCCAGGAGAGGCCGAAGTACAGCTTCGAAACGATCGCTCTTGCCTGCGAAGATTCCCACAGGAAGCCCGATGATCACGCAGAGGATCACCGCAGCCATCACGATAGCCAGCGTCGTCATCGCCAGTGACCACGCTTCTGGCGAGAGAAACCCGAGGACAGTCAGAGCGACTGCGACGTAGATGGCGGTCCGGCGTCCCGCGGCCTGCCAGGCGATCAACACGATGATAGCGAGCATGACGAGCGGCGGAGTCGCCAGAAAAGCCCGTTCGATGCCTTGAATTACGCCATCGAGGAAGATTTTGAAGGGCTGGATTGCTTCGCGGTTTTCGATCGCCCATTGCTTTATGCCGTCGGAATGATCGGCGATTTTTAGATCGACGCTCTCGAACGGGTTCAGCCAGTTGGAGGTCTTTTCGTCGGCCATCAATTGATCTCCCGTTTAGCCGGGCCGGCGTGGTCCCGGCCTTGAATGCCCCGCAGCAAAGCGTCCTTGGTCACGACACCGGCAACGACGTCGCCGTCTCGCACCAGGATGGGATGGGCGGTTCCGATAGACAGGTTTACCAATGTGTTGAGCTTGTCGTCGGGCCGGGCGACTGGCCAATTTGCGGTATCGGTCGAGCCGTTCGTCTGTCGGTATTGCTCAAGTGGCAACATCACCTTGGCGGCGGTGACAAGATCGAGTTTGGAGATGCCGCCGACGAACTGCGCGACATAATCGTCCACGGGGTTTGTGACGATCTCCTCCGGCGTCCCGATCTGCACCAGAACGCCGTCCTTCATGATGGCGATGCGGTCGCCGATGCGGATCGCCTCGGATAGATCATGCGTGATGAATACGGTGGTCTTATGGAGTTCGGCGGAGAGCTCCATGAAGGTGCCCTGCAACTGGTGGCGGATAAGCGGATCGAGCGCGGAGAACGGTTCGTCCATCAGCAGGATCGACGGATTGGCTGCTATGGCGCGCGCCAGGCCTACGCGCTGTTGCATGCCGCCGGAAAGCTCATCTGGATACTTGAGGTCCCACCCGGTGAGCTCCACCGCCTCGATAGCCTGCCGGGCAACCGCACGGCGCTTGTCTTCAGCGATGCCTCTCACCTCCAGGGCGAACGCTACGTTGTCCCGAACGTTGCGGTGGGGCATCAAGGCCATGTTTTGGAAAACCATGCCGATGGTTTCGGCGCGGATCCGACGCAATTCCGTCGCGCTCATGGCGTTGACGTTTCGGCCTTCAATGTAAATCGCACCGTCAGTAGGCTCGATCAATCGGTTGATGTGTCGGATCAGGGTCGACTTCCCCGATCCCGACAGCCCCATGATGCAGAATATCTCACCGCGGCCGACGCTGAAGGTGGCGTCACTGACCCCAACGACGCAGTCGAGCTTGTCGCGGATTTGAGCTTTGTTCAGCTCTCCAGCCTTGACAGCGCGGATTGCCTCCTTGGCCTTGGCGCCGAATACCTTCCAGACGCCATCGCATCGAATGACGGGCTCTTCACCCTGGATATCCATTCGCTGTCCCCTTATGTCGTTTTTTTCTTACAACATAAATTTTCTGAATAGACAATATGTATTATGAAGCGCTACAAAGATTGTGATGCTAGATCGCAGGACGAAACCCTTGTGAGGATCATCCATGCCCGGTGACGCTAAACGAAACAAAAGCAATTGCTTGGAGGATCTGCGTCGCCGCATTCTGACAGAGAAGCTGGAGCCAGGGAGCTATCTCGACGAGACCGAGATCGCCGAGTCGTATGGCATGTCCCGCCCTCCGGTGCGCGAAATGCTCCGGCAACTTGCAGGAGAAGGCTACGTGGTTCTCCACGAGAATCGCGGCGCTCAGGTCGTCCCGATGAACCACAAGACGCTAAGGAATTTTTTCATCGCGGCGCCGATGGTCTACGCAGCAGTCGGCCGGCTGGCTGCCCAAAATGCGACCCCGCCACAGATCATGCGGCTGAAGGACACGCAGCTTCTGTTTCGCGCCGCTATCCGGGATGGTGACACCGAGCAACGCGCGCTGACCAATGAGCGCTTCCACTCGATCATGGGCGAGATGGCAGACAACGAATTTCTGATGCCCAGCCTGAAGCGATTGCTAATTGATCACACGCGCATCGGGATGACGTTCTACAGCCCGCGAAATGCCGACCTGGCCGCCCAACGGGCGACAGCCGTTCAACAGCACGATCAGTTCATCGAGCTTATTGACGCGGGGGATGCAGAAGGCTGCGCCGAGCTATCGATAGCGCACTGGGAACTGTCCCGCGCTCAGATCGAGAGCTTCGTCGCGCCGGCAACCTTTTTCGTTCCACTGGGACGGGTGCCTGACAGTATAGGTTGAGGAGAATTTGATGAAATTCGAGGGGATATACACTCCCGTCATCACGCCACATCGTGACGACGGTTCAATCGATCGCGATGCGTTCGCCAAAATCGTTGAGCACCTGATAGCTTCAGGTGTGCACGGCATCATCAGCGGCGGTTCGACGGGCGAATACTATGCGCAGTCGATGGACGAACGCGTCGAAATGGCGAAGTTCGCCAAGGAAGTCATTGGCGATCGCGTGTCTCTTACCATAGGCACAGTCGCTATCCGGCTGCAGGACTCGATCCTGATGGCCGAGACGGCGGCCAAGATCGGCGCTTCGGCCATTCTCGCCGGATCGCCGCCCTATTCGGTGCCGACGGAGCGCGAAAACGCCCTCAACGCCTTGGCGATCGACCGGGCGGCGGACCTCCCGATCATGCTCTATAACTACCCGGGCCGCATGGGGATCAACATGGGCGAGGATTTCCTCGACCGCGTCGCCCGCAGCCGCAATTTCTGCGCCATCAAGGAAAGCTCCGGCGACATCAACCGGGTACATCTGCTCGCCCGCGACTACCCGCACATCCAGATGTCCTGCGGAATGGACGACCAGGCCTTGGAGTTCTTTGCATGGGGTGCGCGCAGTTGGGTCTGCGGGGGCTCGAACTTCCTGCCGAAGGAACATGGCGCGCTTTACCGCGCATGCGCGGTCGAGGGTGATTTCGCCAAAGGGCGCCGGATCATGTCCGCGCTAATGCCTCTGATGCGCGTGCTGGAGCAGGGGGGAAAATTCATTCAATGCATCAAGTACGGCTGTGAAATGGCTGGATTCCATGCCGGCCCCCCACGACCCCCACTAAAGGGATTGAACAAGGACGATATGCGCCAGCTGGAACAGGTCGTCCGGGTCCTGAAGCGCACGATTGCGGAAATTGAAGCGGAGGCATGAGCATGGGCAATCTTCTGACACACGAGGAATATGTGGCGATTGCTGCCAAGTTGGAGTTTCCGACACAGGCATTCATCGGCGGCAGCTTCAGACCGGCAATCTCTGGGAAAACATTCGAAACGATCAATCCGGCGACGGGCAAGGTGCTTGCGAAGGTTGCCTCCTGCGGTCCTGAGGACGCAGCCTTTGCCGTACAAAAGGCGCGCGACGCGTTCGAGGACGGTCGCTGGTCGCGCCTTCATCCATCGGCGCGTAAGGAAGCCCTCATCCGTCTCACCAAGCTCATGAAGCGCAACGCCCATGAACTGGCCGTTCTGGAAAGCCTCGACAGCGGCAAGACGATCTACGATTGCGAGAACGTCGATGTGCCTGAAACCATCCACTGCCTTGCCTGGCATGCAGAATTGATCGACAAGATCTACGATCAGGTGGCGCCGGCCTCCGACAACCACATTGCGATGGTCGTCCGCGAACCCGTCGGCGTCGTGGGCCTGGTCCTGCCCTGGAATTTCCCGCTGCTGATGCTGGCCTGGAAGATCGGACCGGCACTCGCCGCGGGCAATTCGATCATCGTCAAGCCGGCCAAGGAAACGACCTTGACCGCGCTGCGTGTCGCCGAGCTTGCGATGGAGGCGGGTATCCCCTCCGGCGTCTTCAACGTGCTGCCGGGCGGTGGCTCCGAAGTCGGGGAGCCGCTTGGGCGACACATGGATGTGGATATGGTGTCGTTCACGGGCTCGACGGAGACCGGAAGACGCTTTCCGCGCTATTCGGCCGAGTCGAACCTCAAGGAAGTGACATTGGAAATGGGCGGCAAGAACCCGGCCATCGTGCTGGACGACGCGGAGAATATCGATCGCGTCGCCGCCCACGTCGTGAACGGCGCGTTCTGGAATATGGGACAAAACTGCTCTGCCTCCTCGCGGCTCATCGTTCAACGCGGCATCAAGGACGAACTCCTCAAGCGGGTTATCGCGCATGCCAGGGAGTGGCCGATGGGCGACCCGCTGAATCCCGAGAATCGGGTGGGTGCGCTGGTTTCCAAGGCGCACTTCGAAAAAGTCTGCTCCTATCTCGAGAAGGGCCAGAAGGTGCTGCTCGGCGGAAAGGCCAAGGGTGGGTTCGTGGAACCCACGATCCTGGACGTCAGCGACCGCGACGCGAAGGTCGTGCGGGAAGAGATTTTCGGACCGATCCTCACGGTGCTGACTGTCGAGAGTTTCGATGAAGCCATTACGCTTGCCAACGACACAGAGTACGGACTGTGTGCGTCGATCTACACATCGAACGCGAAACGAGCCATAAGGGGAGCACGTGCGATCCGGGCGGGCACCGTGACCGTCAACAGCTTCGGCGAGGGAGACATCACCACGCCCTTCGGAGGGTTCAAGTCTTCCGGCTTCGGCGGCCGCGACAATGGCATCCACGCCCACGACCAGTACACCAGAATCAAGACCATCTGGCTTGATCTCACCGATGACGCAGATGAGGCGGTTGCGTGAACGTCCACAAGGCTGAAAGGCTGCCGGTCCAACAGGGGCCGGCAGCCTGGAACGCCATCCTCCCAGCCCAACCCTGTTCTGAGCCCCTTGAAGGCGACATCCGTGTCGATGTCGCCATAGTTGGCGGCGGCTTCGCTGGTCTTTCAGCCGCCAAACGTCTGCGCCAACAAGACGCGAATCTTCGTATCGCGGTTCTTGAGGCCAGCGGTCTCGCCGAAGGCGCTTCCGGCCGCAACTCAGGCTTCATGATCGACCTGCCTCACGATGTGCAGTCCGATGACTATGCCGGAAAGGGTGTCGAGGACGACAAGCAAATGATCGCGCTGAATCGCGCGGCCATTTCCTTCGCGAAGGAGTGCGTCGAAGAGTATGGAATCGACGCCGCCTATTTCGATCCAGCGGGCAAGATCAACGGCGCAGCCAGCGAGACAGCGCGCAACCTCAACGCAAGTTATGCGAAACACCTCACTGAATTGGGCGAAGCCAGCGAGATGCTCGATGGCAAGGCGATGCAAGACGTAACGGGAAGTCGCCACTACACATCTGGCCTTTACACGCCCGGAACAGTGATGATCCAGCCGGCGGGGTATATCCGGTCGCTTGGTATAGGCCTTCGACGCGACGGCGTGTTCGTGTTTGAGAGATCCCCTGTCTCAAAGCTTGCAAGAGTGAACCAAGATTGGATACTTACAACGCCCAATGGCCGTGTCGCCGCGGCGAAGGTCATTCTTGCCAACAACGGGCACCTGGAGAGCTTCGGCTTCGCACGCAAGCGCCTCATGCACGTTTTCCTGTACGCCTCGATGACTGTCGAGCTCGACGCTGGAGCCCTTTCCAGGCTGGGAGGGCAGCCTCGTTGGGGCATTACCCCGTCCGACCCGATGGGGACAACGATGAGACGCATCGATACGGCACAGGGCGGAAACCGCATCATCACCCGGACCTGCGCCAGCTATCTGCCTGGGATGGTGCCGTCGAAGTCAGCGGTCGCCCGTGCGGCAAAGGTTCATCGGCGAAAATTCGCCGACCGCTTTCCCGCGATCGCCGATGTTCCGATGGAATACAGTTGGGCTGGACACCTCTGCCTGACCTGGAACGGCGTTTCGGTGATGCGCGAACTTGAGCCGGGCCTTTTCGCGGCTTGCTGCTGCAACGGCCTGGGAACTGTGCGCAGTACGCTAACCGGCATCGCCGCGGCCGACACGTTGTTGAACCGGCCTTCGAAAATTTCCGCGCATTTCTTGGCTGAACCACAACCATCGAAGCTCGTACCATCGCCTTTCGCCGAGATTGGCGCGAACCTCTATTTCCGTTGGAAAGAGTGGAAAGCGCGTGAGGAATAGCCGTACCGAAATCACTAACCTTGCCGGGCCGACTGTCTAACCGACGTTCGCACGTTTTGCCCCGCAAAAAATTATTACCTTCAGATTGGAACGACATGAAAATCAAGGAAGTTCACGTCTTCGCGCATGATCTGCCGGTCAAGAACGGCCCCTACACGATGGGCGGCGTCAAGGTGTATGCGCTCGATACCACGATCGTTAAGGTCGTGATCGACAATGGTCTCATCGGTTGGGGCGAAACCTGCCCCTTGGGCACGACCTACCAGCCGCAGCATGCTAAAGGTGCCCGTGCTGCACTGGACGAGATGGCTCAGGGACTGATCGGAGCCGACCCGCTTCAGCCAGTAGCCCTTCGACGCCGGATGGATGGCCTCCTGAATGGCCACCGATATGCCAAGGCAGCCGTGGATATGGCGGCATACGACATCATGGGCAAGCAGTTTGGCATGCGCGTCGCCGATCTTCTTGGCGGCGCCGTGACCGAACGGGTTCCGTCATATTATGCGTTGGGCATAGGCGAGCCCGATGAGGTTGCGCGTATTGCGGCGGAGCGTGTTGCGGAAGGCTATCCGCGCCTCCAGATCAAGATCGGCGGGCGACCGGTTGAGATCGACATTGCCGTGGTGCGCAAGGTCTGGGAGCGTGTCGGGGATCGCGTCCGGCTCGCAGCCGATGCCAACCGATCCCTGACTGCCCGCGACACGCTCCGGCTCAGTCGCGAGTGCCTCGATGTTCCGCTCATTTTGGAACAGCCTTGCAATACGTTCGAAGAGATCAAGGCCATCCGCAATCAACTGCACCACGCTGTATATCTCGACGAAAATACAGAGGACCTTTCCGCTGTGATCCGTGCGATTGGAGAGGGAGTATGCGACGGCTTCGGGATGAAGGTGACCCGCATTGGTGGTCTCCATGCAATGGCAACGGTGCGTGATCTTTGCGAGGCACGTTCAATGCCCCACACTTGCGACGATGGGTGGGGCGGCGACATCCTCGCCGCCGCTTGTGTTCAAATCGGTGCGACTGTCAGTCCGCGCCTGAACGAGGGCGTCTGGATCGCGGCTCCGTATATCGAAGGCCACTATGACGAGAAGAACGGAGTGTCCATTGAAGAAGGACACATCAGGCTTCCGAGCGGGCCTGGTCTGGGAGTTGTTCCGCAGGAATCCTGCTTTGGCTCTCCAGTGGCATCTTATGGTTGATCGATAGAGAACGCGGCGTTTCCCGGTCCAACGTCGGACAGGAGTTACGCGAATGCCAGCCGACCCAGAGCAATCGTCCGGCCGCCACTACCACCAGCATCGAAACCATACCCGCCTCAGCTGGCATTCAAAGACATTCGCATTCCCCAAGCTGGAAGCATTGGAGACCTGAGAAAAAAGATGTCTGACTTTCCATTTCCCGGCTTGAACCTGGCGATCACAACACCGTTTGACGCCTCTGGTCATATCGATTGGACCCGTTTGCGGGGACTTGTCGAACGCTACCTTGCTGCCGGGATAAAGGGCTTCGTGCTTAGCTCCGGCACTGGGATGCATGTGTACCTTTCCAAGGAAGAATCCAAGGAGCTTGCGCAGCGGGGCAGCAGGATCATCAATGGCCGCGCAAAAATCATAGTCCAGACGTCCGCGCTTCTCGTCGAGGAGGTCATAGAGCGTACCAAGCATGCCGCCGACTGTGGCGCGGATGGTGTAATGGTCCTACCGCCGTTTTTCGAAGGGCCGACCGACCACGACGACATCGTGGCCTTCTATTCCGAAGTCGCTAAAGGCGGTCTTCCGATCATCGGCTATAACGTGCCTCAGGCCGTAGGCGTTGAGATCACTCCAAGCCTTATTCAACGTCTCTGCGAGATCCCCAATTTCCACACAGTCAAAGACAGCAGCGGCGATCTCGCCAAGCAGGCGTCCCTAATCCGCACGGGTCTTCCCGTCATAAATGGCGCAGACCCGTTGGTCCCTTACGCTCTTTTCGCAGGTGCTCGCGGCTTGATATGGGGAGGCGCAAACATTGCGCCCAAGTCCTGCCTCGGCATCGTCGAAGCCGCGGAGGCCCAGAACTGGCAGCTCGTCCGCGAGCGATGGAAGCCCCTTGAGCCCATCATGTCGCTCATTTGGCAGGGCGACTATGTGCAATCGGTTTATGCCGCAGCGAAGATCACCGGGTACGACGCTGGAAAACCGCGCCGGCCCCTGCGCGCTCTACCAGCAAAAAATATGCTTGCGCTTCGGATGGCGCTCGGCGATCTGGCAACGAGAGAGGCCGCCTAACGGTGAATCTCGCGGCGAGTAAGTATTCTGCTGCCACGACTACCGGCTGCCCTCGGTTTCCAAGCCGGATAAGAACGAGCAGGATCGAAGCGATGGCGCTGTTAGCCAATGATAGATAGGCAGCCGGTCATGAAATCAGCAGAAGAAGCGCCCGGGCTCGGCCGATTGAAGATCGGCTTTGTACTGGCTCGTTCCTTCACCCTTTCTGCGTTCGCGCTGTTCGTCGACACGCTCAGATTGGCAAGCGACGAGACCGACAGGTCCGGCAGGATTCTGGCCGACTGGCACGTGCTGGCAAGCAGCCGAAACCTGATCACCTCCAGTTGCGGCGTCCAGGTCGCGCCGACTTCGGATTTCGTGGACCCGGGCGAGTTCAACTATATCGTGGTCGTGGGCGGGCTGCTGAACAATGAATTTCCGGTCGATAGCGAGACAGTCAGCTACCTGAAGCGAGCCGCCGCTGCGAAGGTTCCTTTGATCGGGGTCTGCACGGGAACGTTCATCCTGGCCGAGGCTGGCCTGATGAAATATCATCGCACTTGCGTCAGCTGGCTGCACTATCAGGCGTTCCGCGAGCGCTTCCCGGATCATGACGTCAGGTCGGATCGTCTGTTCAATCTTGATCGCACCAGGGGATCATGTGCCGGAGGCAGCAGCGCGGCGGACATGGCCGCGTCGATCGTCAGGCGCCATATCAGCCGGGAAGCCGAGAGAAACGCCCTCGAAGTGTTGCAGATCGAAAGGGCGCGCTCGGCTTCGGACATCCAGCCGCACAGCCCGCCCTTTATCGAGTGCCAGGATCCGCGGCTCAAGGCGGCGCTCATCATCATGGAGAACCATATCGAAAATACGATCTCCATTCCCAAGGTGGCGGCCCTGGTCGGACTGTCCCGAAGGCAACTCGAGCGCCTCTTCATGGAGAAGACAAAGAGCTCTCCGGCGGTAGTTTACACAAGGGTGCGTCTGGAGCGGGCGAAGCACCTCCTGATGCAGACCCGTGCTCCGATGATCGAGATCGCCGTCGAGGTCGGGTTTGAGAACGCCTCGCATTTCTCGAGGCTCTTCCGCCAGACCTATGGCCAACCGCCTACAAAATTCAGGTCGGCGGTTTCAGGCTAGGCCACCAACCGTGTGTGGTTGCGCCTGGGACTCCAAATCCGAGCCTAAAGAGCCGTATTAACCGCGTTGGGCCTCTCTGGCTCGAGGCAGCGGCTCAACTCATTAACGCAGCGTCGAAAGGACAACTCGTAAGCTTCTCATAGCCGTCCTCTGTTATCAGGACCTGCTCTTCGAGTTTCACGCCTTCACGGCCCCCGACGGCGCCAATGTAAGCCTCGATGCACAATGTCATGCCTGGCTCGAGGATGTAGTCGAACGCCCCCGGGATAAAATCTTCAGGGTAGTAGATCGCAGGATATTCGTCACACAGCCCGATACCATGCATCATTACCCCGTATCGTTGATCAACGAATTCTTGAGGTAGTTTGTGGCCGCGCTGGGTGAGTTCAGTGAAGGAGACTCCTGGCCGCAAAAGTTCCATGTTGGTCGTAATGTGCTCGAGAGCTATGGCGTGAAGTCTGCGTTGTTCATCGCTCGCGCGCCGATCGCCGCTAAACCAAGTTCGCGAAAAGTCTGCGCACATACCGTATGGTCCCACCATATCGGTATCGAATGCAACCAGATCTCCTGACGCTATCCTTCGCGGCCCTGCTTCCTGCATCCAAGGATTTGTCCTCGGGCCAGAAGTCAGGATTCGCGTCTCGATCCACTCGCCTCCGCGCGCGATGTTTTCGGCATGGAGAACCGACCACAATTCGGTTTCTGCAATACCCGGTCGCAAAAGCTGGCGCATCTTCGCGGCCGCAATTTCGCAGGTTGCCAGCGAGCAGCGCATGGCATTGATCTCGTCGATGCCCTTTATTGCCCTTGCGTGCTCCATGAGTTGCATGCCGTTGCAGATTTTGATGCCTGCCGCGTCTAGGGCGCGTAAGCCGGGGATTTCAATCTTGTCGACCGCAAGGCGGCGGTTCTTGCCTGCATGCGTTCGCAACAGCTCCTCAATTTGTCCTGCGAAACCCTTCGCAACGGCTTTCTCCTGGTCGCCAGCCACGAAATAGTAAAAGCCCGCACCGTCCGTGCGGATCTCGTTCACCAATGGCAGATGCTCCGAAAGGTGCCCGCAGCGGTGGAAGTCCCAAAGGACAACGTATCCATCGGCTGAAACGAAAACAGCACGCGATGGATTGTGCGTGATCCAAATATGCATGTTCGAGGAGTCAGTTGCGTATCGGATGTTGAGTGGATCGAAGCACAGCACGCCGGCGTAGTCCCGCTTGCGTAGCTGGCTCACGATCCGTTGGAGGCGCGTGCTTCTCATCCGCTCGAGGTTGGGAGGGGACAGACCCAATGCAGCCCACTCGGCAAACGCGATGTCCGTCGGTCCTATTTCGACACGATCATTGTCGTCGATGCTCCCATCGGGCTTTCGCGCGATCTGGTCCCTGGTAGGATCAATTCTGTGACTGATGATCGAAAACGAGGACATTTTGGCGAAGTCTCATGGGTTCGGCAAAAGAGTGCCTGTGCCTTTGTTCTGCGGACTCGGCATCATTAGAGTGCACTCAGTTGCGAACGTTGTGCTTGCGCTTCATGAAGTCCTTGGCGGTCTCGACCGCCACCGCCGCGTCGCGGCAGTAGGCGTCGGCGCCGACAGCCTTGCCGAATTCCTCGTTGAGCGGCGCGCCGCCGACCAGCACGACATAGTCGTCGCGGATGCCTTTTTCCTTCATCGTGTCGATGACGACCTTCATGTAGGGCATGGTCGTGGTTAAAAGCGCCGACATGCCGATGATGTCGGGCTGATGCTCTTCAATCGCTGCCATGTATTTTTCGACGGCATTGTTGATGCCGAGATCGATGACGTCGAAGCCGGCGCCTTCCATCATCATGCCGACGAGATTCTTGCCGATGTCGTGGATGTCGCCTTTGACGGTGCCGATGACCATCTTGCCCTGCTTGGGCGCGCCGGTGGCGGCGAGCAGCGGGCGCAGGATGAACATGCCGGCCTTCATCGCGTTGGCGGACAAAAGCACTTCCGGCACGAACAGGATGCCGTCGCGGAAATCCTCGCCGACGATGCGCATGCCTTCGACCAGCGCCTCGGTCAGCACCTTGTAGGGCGCCCAACCCCGCTCGAGGAGGATCTGTGTGCCTTCCTCGATCTCGTCCTTCAGCCCGTCATAAAGATCGTCGTGCATCTGCTGCACCAACTCGTCGTCGGAAAGGTCGGAAAGGATGATCTCGTCGTCGGACATGTCGGGTCGCCTCACGCATAGTTCAAAGGAGGTCGGTACCCCATGCTCGATGCGGCACCGACCAGGCTTCCGGTTGGAGCCTTGGGAGTCTGCTAGGCTGCCAGCCAGACTTTCTGCAAATCCATCTGGAAAGTCTGGTGGATTGCATAGTCCTGAACTTTCTTGTTCATGTGACCAAAGAGGCTTTGCCAGAACGGCTGGATGATGACCCCAGAATCCTGCAGCACATCTTCGATGTCCTGCATCAGTTCCTTCCGCTTGGCGGCATCGCTGACCGAGAACGCCTTCTTGAGCTTGGCGTCGAAGTCGGGATTTGCGTAAGCAGTCTCATTCCAAGCCTCGCCAGTGCGATAAGCCAGCGCTAGGACCTGAACCCCGAGCGGTCGCATGTACCAAACGGTCAGCGAATAGGGATACTTCGCCCAGTCGTTCCAGAAAGTCGAACCCGGAAGCACCGTGCGCTTGACCTTGATGCCGGCCTCTCGAAGCTGCGCCGCAATGGCGTCACCGGTGTTTTTCTGCCAGTCTTCGTCGATCGAAATCAGCTCATGCTCGAAGTCGGCATTTCCGGATTCAGCAATGAGTTTCTTCGCGCCCTCGACGTCCCGGCTTTTCTTAGGCAGGGCAAAATATTCCGGGTGGATCGGGCTGACGTGATGGTTTTCGCCGACCGTTCCCCGTCCTGCATAGCCGAGTTGAAGGACAGTGTTGTTGTCGACCGCCATCTGCAGCGCGTTACGGACCTTCTTGTTGTCATATGGTTTGTTGGTCGTGTTGGTGCGGCACACCAGCGTCGTTGCGGTGGCGACTTCCGATTTGACCACGTCCATCTTGTCCAGGATGTCGATGAAGTCAGCCGGCGTCTCCATATTGACGTCGATCTCTCCGGAGTCGAAGGCAGCCACCGTTGCCTGGAAGTCGGTTCCATAGTCGACGAATTGCACGCCATCCAGCAGAGCTTCGCCGCCCCACCATTTGCCATTCTCGCGGCGTTTGACTTCAGCCTTGCTGCCGACCGCGTAGGATACCAGTTCGAATGCCCCCGTTCCGATCGGCTTTGCGACCGGGTCGGCGCCGCCGGCATCGAAACTGCGATGGACGATCAGTCCGGGGTAGTCGGTGAAATTCGCGATGATGGCGATGTCCGGGTCGCTAAGCTTGAGCTTGACGGTATGGTCATCGACCTTGACGATAGCTCCATCTCTCGCCTTGCCGGTCTTGGCGTCAATCAGTCCCCCGACGCGCGCGGCCATCGAATTGCCGGAGACGCCCTTCTCGCACCAGCGGGTGATGTTGAGGACTACGTCATCGGCGTCGAAAGCGTCGCCATTGTTCCAGGTAACACCCTTTCGGACATGGAAGACATATTCGGTGGCATCGTCATTGACCTCCCAGCTTTCCAGCAGGACAGGTTCAAATGTGAATTCGTGTGTGTAGCGAACCAGCGGCTCAAGCCAGCAGCGAGAAATGTTGGCAAGCTCAACCCAATCATAGGTACGTGGGTCTTTTTGCGCCTTGACGGGCATGGACACACGCAGGGTTCCGCCCTTCTTTGGCTCGGCGGCGCGTGCGGGCTGGGGCAATGCTACGCCAATCAAGCCGTAGGCCATTGCCGCCGAGGCGCCGAACGTGCTCGCAAGCGCGAGAAACTCGCGCCGGTCCATTTGTCCTGCTTTGACGTCGCTTGCCATCTTTTCGATGGCAGCCGGAACGCGATTCCCATTGCTTCTGAAAAGTCCCATTTTCTTCTCCTTGTTAGTGTTCCCGGATATTGATCTCTTGGGTGGACGCTCAGGCGATGCTTGGCGAAATCTCCTCCTGGCGTTGCGCCACGAATGCATCGAGTTCCTCGCGCACGGCTGGATCCATTGGCGGCTGCTCGTAACTCGCGATGATCGATTTCGCCTTCTCACGGCAGCGCTGCGCCATGTCCTTGGAGCCTTTGACCTTCCACTGCTCATAGCTGAGGTAATCGAGGATCTCCGGCGCGAAGAATGCGTCCTTGAAGCGCTTGAGCGTGAAGGAATCTCCGAGATAGTGGCCGCCGGGGCCGATGCGCCGCACTGCTTCGAGAGCGTCGTCGAAATGCTCGAACGAAATCCCCTGCGCGTATTTTTCGATCAGCAGGTTCTGTTCGGCATCGGCGACAAACTTCGCCATGCAGCATACGAGGCCGGCCTCATCCCAGCCGCCCGCATGCATCATCAGGTTCGCGCCTGCACTCGCTCCCGACATGTAGGCGATCGCCGATTCGTATCCGGACTGAGCATCGAAGGTCTTTGCGGACGACTGGGATGCCGTCGTTCGCCACGGCAAACCATACCGCCTTGCCAGTTGGCCGATGACGGCGTTGATTAGAGTGACTTCGGGCATGCCGGACATCGGAGCGCCGCTGCGCATCGACACCGAGACTGAATATTGCCCATAGATCATTTTGGCGCCGGGCCTGACCAACTGGGTGTAGGCGAGCGCTGCGAGTGCCTCGGCATTCAACTGGGCGATTGTGGCCGGGATGTCGGCGGGAGTGTTTGCGGCGCCGAGAACAAAAGGCGACAGCAGGACGACCTGGTTCGCCTCGACGAAAGCGCGAAGTCCTTCCAGCATGGTCGAATCCCAGACCAACGGCGAGTTTCCCGACACGTGTCCGAGCATCACCGCGTTCTGATCCATAAAGTCCTTGCCGTGGACGATCTGCCCCATGGCGATCGAGTCCTCGGCTCGCTGCTTCCCGGTCGTCAGACCGAAGAAGGGCATGTTCGTTTCCACCAGGCTCGAATGGTTGATGTGCAGATGGCGCCATGGAACAGCGATGTCGGTCGGCTCGCAGGTGAACCCGCCGGCGATATGGAACCCGGGCAGCATCTGGGTCAGCCGGTTCATGTTCCGCAGATCCTCGATCGTGGATGCGCGTCGCACCCCCTGAAGGTCCCGGACGTTTGGCGCGCCTTGCATGGCGCCGAAGGTCATTGTGTCTGGCGCGATCTCGAAACGCTGTGACGGATCGCGCGATGTCATCTCAAAACGGGATGGGGCCTTCGAGATCAGATGCATCAGCATCTCGCCATCGAGGCGCACACGTTGGCCTTGGACGTCGGCGCCAGCCTCCTTCCATTGCCGGATCGCTGTTTCATCCCGGAATTCGATTCCGATCTCGCGCAAGATCGCCAACGAAGCTTGGTGAATGCGCTCAAGCTGCTCAGCAGTGACGGCTTCCACAGGTCGAATGCCGTACTTGATGGTCGAGACGCGAGGCCTCTTCTCTGCTTCCCGGGCAGCTACGACCGACGCGCGTCCTCCGCGGCGGCGGATTGCGGGAGTATCAGGATCCATCATCGCGTTTTCCCAAGGGGCGCAAATAGGTCCCCGCCAACAGAACTTTTGCTCGGTTCGCGTACGGAACGCGGCCCTGTTCATTGACGTTGATGATATGGTCCTGTGAGCGCCCTGAGGACTCGTAAAAGGTTTCGCTTGCGTTAAACTCAGTTTATACCTGGGTCGACTGCGCAGGCACTCGTTACCTAGTTAGAACACTCCCGAAAGACGACGCGGAGGTGGTATGAGACCGAGGGGGCGTTGGGCGGTAGCCGTCTAGTCTAAGGGCGTAATTCCTTCGACTGAGCGAGGAACCAGTCCACCAGAACCTTGCACCTCTTGTTTTTGCCAGGATCTTCATTGGACAAGAGGAAGAAGGCGCGGTCGGTCTTGATCTCAGTCGCGATGGGCCGAACCAGCAGGCGGTTGTTAAGCAGGTGTTGGGCGGTCAGGGACCATCCCAGCGAGATTCCTTCGCCTGCAAGAGCTGCCTGGAGCGCCAGCTGATAGTCGTTGAATACAATGTTCGGTTTGGTCTCGCTGGCATCTCCGCCTGCAAGCTCGACCCATTCGGGCCAGCTCATTCGCTTGCGAAAGGCATCGGACGAATGAATGAGCTGGTGTCGAACCAGCTCATCGACGCTCTTTGGAGCGGGGTGCGCCAGAAGATATGCGGGGGAGCAGACGGGGAAAATGATCTCGTCGCATACGAACCAGCTGTTGGCCCTATCAAAATCCCGTGGCCGCACCCACACGGTGACGTCTACTTCGTGATCGGGCTCGATGTCCCGATCGGTGCCGACCACCTTGATCTTAACGTCCGGATGCTCTTCCTGGAAATGATAGAGCTGAGGCGCAAGCCAATGTGCCGCGAGGGATGTCGACGCCGCAAAAGTGACGTACTTCGTTCCGCGATCGGAAATGGTCTCAAGCCGCTGTTCCAGACGGCGGAAGCTAGTGCGCACCTCATCGTAGAGCTGCCTGCCAGCCTCCGTCAGCTGCACTCCTCGATTGTCACGGGCAAAGAGCGCGGTCCCGCAATGCTTCTCGAACATCTTGATCGAGTGCGAGACGCTCGGTTGCGTCACGCTGAGCTCGCTGGCTGCGCTTTTGAAACTTTGGGTTCGGGCAGCCGCTTCGAAGACAAAAAGCGAATGTGTCGAGGGCACCAGGCTGCGAAGCTTTGACATGAAGCAGATCTATATCAGACGCTATCTTTTCCGTCTACGAGACGCCCGCCAACTGGTCTATTCGAACAGGAAGCAACGCGACCGCAGATCGTTGCCAAGCCTTCGTCATCGGTCGCCTTAACTCAGCGAGTTGGCAGTGAATTCGTTCAACCAAATAATGACGAAAGAGCGCAAAGTCGTTCAGCCACCCCATCCCGAACCGACTATGTCCGGCTGGTACACTACGGCCGGACCGGAGTTGGCGCTGCTGCCGCAAGAAGGCGACGTTGCGTGTGATTGCCTCGTGATTGGCGGCGGCTGGATGGGGCTACACGCGGCCCGTCGATTTGCCGAACTCAACCCGCAGTCTTCGGTTGTCCTGGTAGACGCCGGCCGCATTGGGAACAATGCATCCGGACGGTGCATGGGTTTCGTCATCGATCTCGCGCACAATCCTCGGAAGCGCGATTTCGTCGAAGACATCAAGGGGAACAAGGAAGAGCTGTTCGTTAACCTGGACGGGATCGCCTACATCCGAAGCGCTGTCGAAGAGCATGGGGTCGATTGCGACTGGGACGCGCAGGGAAAATACCACAGCGCGGCCACCGCTCACGGTGTGGAGGATCTGCACCGCTTTTCGAAGGCGCTGGATAAGCTTGGGCAGAACTACAGCTGGGTCGAGACCCCCGAAATCCAGGCGATCACCGGCAGCAAGCACTACATCAAAGCCTTGCATCATCCTGGCACCGTCTTGGTCCAGCCTGCGAAATATCTCAAGAATGCGACAAGAAGCCTGCCCGACAACGTCACCGTTCACGAAAACACGCCTATCGTAGCGGTGCAGTTCGGTGCGCCGAAGCACATCTGCGAGACGCCCACCGGAACAATCAGGGCTTCGAAGGTCATCATCTGCGCGTCAGGCTATCTGACGAAGTTTGGCTTCTTCGACAACCGCGCCATACCGCTATACACATTTGCGAGCATGACACGACAGCTCACGGAGCGTGAGCTTTCGCGGGTGGGGAACAAGAACGCCTACGGACTTATTCCAGCCAACAGCTTCGGCACGACGGTTCGTCGCACGATCGACAACCGGCTTTTCCTTCGCAACGTCTATTCCTATGCGACGGACTTCAAGACCACCACGCAGGACGTGATGAGGGCTCGGGTGCAGCAGCAGATCGCCTTCGATCGGCGGTGGCCGGAGCTCTCCTCGATCGGCTTCGAGGCCAGCTGGGGCGGCCTTCTTACCCTCGCGCAAAATGGCGGAATGGTCTTCGGCGAGTTGGCGGAGAAGGTTTACGGCGCCGCATTCTGCAACGGAACAGGCGTCGCGCGCGGAGCTGCCTTCGGCAAGGCCGTAGCCGATCTGGCGTCAGGGAGATCATCGCCGGTGGTCGATATCCTGAAGACGCGAGCAAGTCCCAGCAAGCCCTATCCCAGGCCTGTCACAGCGATGGGCGTTCGCATCGTAACCGCGGTCCGTTTCCGACAGGCCGGCGCTGAAGTCTAGATACAACGAGAGAGATCATGGCGGACCTGAAGGGCATAAATCTGGCAATGCAAACACCGTTCGATGAGAATGGTGCGATCAACTATTCGATTTTCGAGGATCTGATCGAGAAGTACGTCGCCGCCGGTGTTCACGGGCTGGTGCTTGGCGCAGGGACCGGGCAACATCCCTATCTTACCGAGGCCGAGTGCAACCGCCTCTACGAAGTAGGCGCAAAGCGAATAGCTGGTCGCTGCAACGTCATTTGCCAGACCTCCGCTTTGAATATGGACGAAGTCATCAGAAGGTCGCGTCACGCGGAGTCCGTCGGCGCCGACGCATTGATGGTACTGCCACCCTACCTGGAGGGTCCGAGTGATGAGCAGGGAATCTTCGACTTCTACAAAGCAATCGATGCTGAATTAGGTATCGACCTGGTCGGCTACAACATCCCGCAGGCCACCGGCATTTCGGTTTCACCACAGCTGTTTGAGCGCCTGAGCCAGTTGAAGAACTTTAACTACATCAAGGACAGCGCAGGGGACTTTACTGTCCATCAGGAGTACCTGCAGACAAGCGGAACAGTGCTCAATGGCTGCGACACCACCACGCTCTACGCCTTGATGGCCGGGGCCCGCGGCGTCATATGGGGTGGTGCGAATTACATGCCTTCTGAAGCGGTCGAGCTATATAGATTGGTGGACCGCAAGGAATACGAACAGGCGCTAACCCTCTGGCAGCGCATGTTGCCCTCGTTGCTCTTTATCTGGAGGTCTCCCTATACGCCGTCGGTACTTCGAGCGGCGCAACTGCGCGGCTACGGAACAGGTAATGTTCGCAGCCCATTGAGAAAGCTCTCCGCAGATCAGGAAGCGCAGCTTCGCCGATCGCTTGAACCGTTGGGCGTCTAAGGCGCAGAGGCGAGGGCTTCGTGAGAATCGTTCATGTTGGTGGGAGTGGCGAAATCGGCAAGGCCGTGTCGGCCGAACTCGGCAGGCGCCACGATGTCATCGCTGTCGGCCGAAGCACCGGCGATTTCCAGGTCGATATCGACAATCCCTCGTCCATAAGTCGAATGTTCAGCCAGATCGGCGAGTTCGATGCCCTGATATGCACAGCGGGCACGGTTCATTTCGCCCCGCTCGCCGAGTTCACCATCGAGCAATATGCAATCGGCTTGCAAAGCAAACTCATGGGGCAGGTGAACCTTGTCAGACTTGGACTTGGATTCCTTCGTGAGGAAGGATCGTTCACGTTGACCTCCGGTCCAACGAACGACGATCCGATATCGCTCGGAACAGACGAGAAGAACGGTGTGTCCGTCGAAGAGGGACACATCAGGCTTCCGAGCGGGCCTGGCCTGGGAGTTGTTCCTCAGGAATCCTGCTTTGGCTCTCCAGTGGCATCTTATGGTTGATAGATAGCGAACGCAGCATTTTCAGTCCAACGTCGGACAGGAATTGCGCGAATGCCAGCCGACCGAGGGCAATCCTCCGGTCGCCACTGCCACCAGCATCGAAACCATACCCTCATCGGCTGGAAATTCGCATTCCCTAGTCTGGAAGCATTGGAGACTTGAGAAGAGATGCCTGACTTCCATTTCCCGCTTGAACCTCGCGATCACAACACCGTTCGACGCCTCTGGGTCATATCGATTGGACCCGTTTGCAGGGACTTGTCGAGCGCTACCTTGCTGCCGGGATGGGCTTCGTGCTTAGCTCCGGCACCGGGATGCACGTTTACCTCTCCAAGGAAGAATCCAAGGAGCTTGCGCAGCGGGCAGTAGGATCATCAATGGCCGCGCAAAAATCATAGTCCAGACGTCCGCGCTTCTACCACATGAGCAAGAAGGTGAAGAATTACGCTGCCCACCAGACTTTCGAGATGGATCTCCAGAACGTCTGGCTGGACGCCTGAGTTAACGCCCAAGGGCGCCTGAGTTAACGCCCAAAGGGATTTCATGGGCCGCAAAAAAGCCGGGATGCAGGATTCGTGGTATTGAACGGTTCCCGCCACGAAAGCCTGGAGATTATCGGATGAGACTGACTGTGCTTGCCGCCGCTCTCTCGATCGCAGCGCCTGCGGCCGCCCTGGCCGGGCCGGCCTCCAATGCGGTGAAGTTCTTCTACATGCCCGAGGTCAAGTTCGAGGCCGACGCGAAATACCGCGACCGTTTCACCGAGCCGGTGACAAAGCTGTTCGACCTCAACGACCAGGCGCAGAAGAACAAGCCGGACGAGGTGCCTTGCATCGACTTCGCCCCCGGTCTCGACGCGCAGGACTTTGACGAGAAGACGGTCGCCAAGACGCTGAAGCTGTCCGAAGCAGTGGATGGCGACAGCGCCAACGTGACAGTGACCTTCAACCTTTTCCCGGAAGGCGATGAATCCAAACGCGAAATGGTCTGGTCGCTGAAGAAGGTCGACGGCCAGTGGAAGGTTGCCGACATCACCTCGAAGACCAGCGGCTGGACGCTGAGTGCGCTCGAATGCCTGGCTGGCCAGACTCCGGAGTGATGCCATGGCCCGCGCCCTGGCCCTGGCGACTGTGTGCCTGCTGGCCGCGGGTTTGAGCAGCACCGCTGGCCAGGGCCTGTTCGGCGCGCCGCCCGCAAATGCTCCGGCCGACAATGCGGCACCTGCAACTCCGGCGGCCGCTTCGCCGCCAGCAGAAAATGCACGGGCAGCTCCGCTGCGGCCAGGTTCGCCGACGGCGATGGTGAAACCGTTTTACGAGCATGTCGGGCTCGAGCTCGATCCGGCTCAGCGCAACCATTTCGTCGATCCCGCGAAGTCGGTGCTCGACAAAAGCGATGCGCTGCGGAAATCGGGGCAGGGCGAATGCCTCGATCCCAACATGGCGCTCGACAATGCGGCGTACGACAGGGCCGAGATCGACAACAGCCTGAAGACTGTTGAAGCGGTCAAAGGCGATGAGGCCAAGGTCATCGTCGCCTTTATCGTTGCCGGCAATCCGCACCGGCTGGAATGGAAGTTCAAAAAGGTCGACGGCGACTGGAAGATATCGGACCTTCTGTCGGTGACCGGCGAATGGGCGCTCAGCCAATATCAGTGTGAGTGAGAACGGACCGATGAAGGATGGGCCATACAGCGTCGATCGCCTGATGGCGATTGAAAACCAGAGTTGGCGATCCTTGGCGCCCCCCTCTGCCCTGCCATCTTTGCCAAAACTTGGCATCTCCCCCACAGGTGGCGAGATCGGCAGCTCCAGCGTGCCGTCCGTCTTCGAACGTTGGAGATTGGCGAAGGCCGATGCGAAGGCCAATCTCCCCACGTGTGGGGGAGATGTCCGGCAGGACAGAGGGGGGCGCTGTCCAGGGCGCTGTCCCGCCGGACATCTCGCAGCAGAATTCAGCCGCGTCCGCGATAGGGCGCAACACCGGTGTCGGGCAGCCATGCGCCTTGCGGCGGCGCGCCGGTCTGCCAGAACACGTCGATCGGAATGCCGCCGCGCGGATACCAATAGCCGCCAATCCGCAACCACAGTGGTTTGGTCGCGGCGATGATGCGGCGGCCGATCATGACGGTGCACTCTTCATGGAAAGCGCCATGGTTGCGAAACGAGGTCATGAACAGCTTCAGCGACTTCGATTCCACCAGCAGCGTGTCGGGTGCATAGTCGATGACGATGTGGGCGAAGTCCGGCTGGCCGGTGACCGGGCAGAGCGAGGTGAATTCCGGGCAGGTGAAGCGAACGATGGCTGGCGGCCCATCGCCGCGCGAAAACGGCACGGTCTCCAGGACTGCTGCTTCAGGGTTCTGTGGCGCCTCGACGTTGGAGCCGAGCTGGGTAAGGTTTTTCGTATCGGTCATTGGCGGGTTCCTCACTGCATGTCGCCCAAAAGCCAGCCCACGCCCCTGACCCTAGGGTGCGCAGCGGTTCTGTCATAACGACATGCGCAAAATAAAAATTTGCCGCTCATTAGCACAATTTGAAACAGGAAGACGATGACCACCAGCGATCCGCCTCTCCAGCCCTATCAGCTCAAACATTAGACGCTGAAGAACCGGGTCATGTCGACCAGCCATGAGCCGGTCTATTCCGAGGACGGTATGGATCTGAAGATCACTTCGGATTTGATTTGGTGGTGCGAAGCCGAACCTCCGCACGGAGAGCCACCAGGCACGTCGGTCCGATCTGCGCGCCGCGCACGCCGCCGGCTTGCCGCCAGACACCGTACGATCTCTTGAACCGTGAGTGCGGCAGGCCCCACTCAGAACATCCTGGCGGTGGCCATGCAGAGCACGGTGATAACCAGCAGCCCGCCGGCGATGCGTTCGCCTCGTGTCATCTTCGCGCGCAGCTGGGTTTCCGTCGCTGCGTCAGTGCCGGCAAGCTGCCTGCTGGCAGAGCCGACGAGCGCGCCCTGGACGCCGGTGGCAATCAAGGCTGTCGCGATACCGAGGGCCAGAACCATTTCCATCGAACCAAAATAGCCGCTGTGGAAGAAGTACCAGAGCAGGGCGCCGGTCAGGAAAACCATGCCGGCCGCGTTCATTTGCGGCCGGAAAAACCGTTCGATCCGAATCTCTGGATCGCGGGCGACAGCGATGGTCGTTCCAGCCCAGAACACACCGGCCAATACGTGAAGGCCGAGGACGATGATGTAGACATACTGCATGACCGCATTCCTCCATTCCCACCGCCAACCAAAAAGTTAGATGTCAAATGATTAGATTTCAATGTAATGTCAAGGGCCAGTTCCATCGGCCTTTCCCTTACTCTAGTGTCGGATCATGACGCTTTTTGACCGCCCGCCAATCGGGATGAACCTCGCCCGCACCGCAAAGCTTGTCGCACGGGCCTTCGACGCCACGTTGGTCGAGGCGGGCGGCACGCTGCCGGTCTGGGTCACCCTGTTGTCGATCAAGTCGCGCGAGCTGGCCAACCAGCGTGAGCTCGCCGGCATGATCGGAATCCAAGGCGCGACGTTGACCCACCATCTGAACGCGATGGAGACGCAAGGTTTGCTGACCCGGCGCCGCGATCCGGAAAACCGCCGCGTCCATCAGGTCGAACTGACCGAAGCGGGAGAGGCGCTGTTCCTGAAATTGCGCACGGCAGCCCTTGCCTTCGACAAGCGGCTGCGGACCGGGTTGTCCGACGACAGGCTGGCGGAGTTCGCGGAAGTCTTGGCGACGCTGCGGGCGAATGTCGATTGATCCCAACTGCCGAACGCATTGTTTCAGCGAGCCCAAGATGTTATATATGACCACTATGGTCATATACTAGGGCAGCAGCATGCGCGAAATTCAGTTGAAGGATGCCAAGGCTACACTTTCGGCGGTGGTCGATCGGGCCGTCGCAGGAGAACCTGCCGTGATCACTCGTCACGGGCGCAAGCAGGCAGTGATCCTGTCGTTCGAAGACTACGAACGGCTGTCGCTTGTACCTAGCTTCGGACAATTGCTGGCGGCATTTCCCGGTGACAAAGGCGATATTCCTCCCCGTTCCCGCAAACAGGCTCGCAAGGTTGCGTTGTAACGCGGTCGATTGGTCCTGATGTTTCTGCTGGACACCAACATCATCTCGGCAGTCGCTCCGGCCAAGAAGGCGGATCGGGCAGCGCTGGCAACATGGCTCGACAAGTCAAGCGAACACCTGTTCCTGTCGGTTGTCACTGTATCCGAAATCGCTGCAGGGATAGCCAAGGCTGAGCGCGAGGGTGCGACGACAAAGGCGGCTTTGCTACGCAACTGGTGGCAAGCGGTCGAGCACCTTTACGGACAAAGGGTTCTTCCCTTCGATTTGCGCACAGCACATGCCGCCGGGTCCATCCTTGATCGGGCGAGGGCGCATCGGCCAGGGTTCGAAGACATAGCGATCGCCGCTACGGCCGAGGTCCACGGTTTGACGATACTGACGGACAACGAGCGTCATTTTGCGCCGCTCGGCGTGCCGATGCTCAATCCGCTGAAGAATTTGCCACCATTGCGGCAGCCAGCGGCAGACTGGCCTTAACCCATCAGACCGCCATTTCCGAAGAGGCGTGTCAAGGTTGGCGCCTTACGCCAGCCTTCCCTGCAGCACCGTCAGCCTGGCTCTCTTCGGCGTCCGCGCGACCAGCCATTCGCGTGCCTGGTCCTGCGGCATCGGGAAGGCGATGGAGTAGCCCTGCACCTGGTCGCAGCCGATCGCCATCAGCGAATCGAGCTCGGCCTCGGTTTCGGCGCCCTCGGCGACGATCGAGATGCCAAGGCCGCGGGCGAGTTCGGTGATGGCACGCACGATCTTGGAGTTGTCGCCGTTGTCATCGATGTTCTGGACGAAGCGGCGATCGATCTTCAGCCTGTCGATCTCGTTCGGGTTGACGTGGCTGAGCGACGCGTAGCCGGTGCCGAAATCATCGAGTTCAAGATGGACACCGGCGCCGCGGATGTGCCGCAGCTTTGCCGCGATGCCGGTTTTCTCGTCGTCGAGGATGACGGATTCGACGATCTCGAGCGACAGTTTTTGTGGCGGCAGCCCAGCCTTTTCCAGCGCACCGAAGAGGAAGGCGTCGAAATCGGCCTCACGCAATTCGGAGCCGGAAACGTTGACGGCGAGCCGTCCGAAGGCAATGCCGGCGCGGTTCCACTCCGCCGCCTCGCCGATTGCCTTGGCGATGACGATGCGGCCGATCGCAGGCATGAGCCCGCATTTCTCGGCGATGGGAATGAACTCACCCGGTGCAATCATGCCGCGCTCGGCATGTTTCCAGCGAACCAGCGCCTCGATGCCGCCGATCGTGCCGTTCGACAACGAAACCTGTGGCTGGAAATAGACCTGGAACGTCTTCTCCGCGATAGCGATCCTGATGTCATGCTCGAGCCGCTTGCGGTAATCGAGTTCATGCCGCAACTCCTCGGAGAAGAATGAGAGACTGCCGCCACCCTGCTTCTTGGCGGCGTGGAGCGCGAGGTCGGCATGGACGAGCAGATCTTGCGCGTTGTCGGCGTCGATCGGATAGACGGCGACGCCGGCGCTGGCGCCCGGAAGGATGGTCGCGCCCCGATAGACGATCGGTTCGTTGATCTGCGTCAGGACGCGCCCGGCAACCATGTTGATGTCCTCGGTGCCGCCGGCACCGTTGAGGATCATCACGAACTCGTCGCTGCCGAGACGCACGCAGAGATCCGACGCCCGGCAAGAATCACGCATGCGCTGCGCCGTCACCACCAGCACATAGTCGCCGGCGGCGTGGCCAAGCGTGTCGTTGATCTGCTTGAACCGGCCGAGGTCGAGGTGGACCGCAGCAAGCCGCTCCCGCCGGCGCTGCGCGCCCTTGATCAGCGTATCGAAATGGTCGGTCAGGAAGGTGCGGTTGTGCAGGCCGGTAAGGCCGTCATGCACGGCGATGAAGGCCATGGAATTGCGGGTATCGATCAGTTCACGCGTCTTGCGCAGGATGGCGTTCGACATCGGCCTGAAGATGAAAAGTGCCACCAGCACGATGACGCTGAGGGTGGTGTAAAACAGCGTTCGATGGAGATCGAGAAGGCTCTCCGATCGCGCGTCGGCTTGGGCGCTGATGCGCTGGCCGAGCGCCGCATAGCCCGACAGGGTCGCATTGGCGACGGAAGCGTCGAGGTTGACGCGTTCGCCGCCACCCTTGTAGCCGCCATTGTCGGCCATGCCGAGTTGCGATTCAAACGCCGAAACCAGTCGTTCGCCGTTGGCGATAAGCCCGACCGAGAAGTAATCGAGATGAAACGGCTTGGCGAAAAGGACGCTCTCGACTGATTTTGGATCGAGCCTTGCCGGTGACGCCGGGTCGGCGACCACTCGCTCGAGCAGAAGGTCGTAGTTCCTCTCGAAGTCGGCCGTGGCCCGTTTGAATGCGGTGACCAGAGCCGGTTGTTGGTTGCGCGTAGCTGCACCTGCCGCGTTGGCAAGGAAGACAATGCGTTGCGACAGCACCTTTTGCATGCCGACAATATCGAGCAGCGTCTCGTCGTGCCGCTGGCCAGCCATCATCTGCTGGAGAAGGATGAAGGAGGCCATCACCATGGCTGCAATGATCAGCAGCGCCAGCCAATAGCCTGCCTTGATCAGCAGTATGAGCTTGCCCGAAATGGTTTGCATCGGTTGCTGCGACATTTTCTGGGGCGGTCCCTCTCGCCGACAGATTGTTGGGTATGAGAACCATTGGCTTGAAAGGTTAACAGCTCCGGAAACCGACAGAGCAGCAGCGGTGGAAAGCTCGCGAAATGGTTATCGCCTTCTTTCGCGCCGCAGCTGCATTTGAACATCTGCCATTTGGCGGCATTCTGGCCACTGACCGTCGGGTCACCGAAGTCGTCGCTTTTGCGGTGGATTTTTCGCCCGCGCGGGGCGACAGTCCATTCAATCTCAACAGGGCCAGATCATGAGCGCGGCATTCCTCTCCCATATCGACAGCGAGCTCCAAGGGCTGAAATCGGCCGGCCTCTACAAATCCGAGCGGGTGATCACCTCGACGCAATCGGCTCAGATCGAGGTGGGCGGCGAGAGGGTGCTGAATTTCTGCGCCAACAATTATCTTGGCCTCGCCGATAGCGCCGAGTTGCGCGATGCGGCCAAGCAGGCACTCGACCGCTATGGTTATGGCATGGCGTCGGTGCGTTTCATCTGCGGCACGCAGGAGGAGCACAAGCAGCTCGAGGCGACGATTTCTGGCTTTCTCGGCATGGAGGACACGATCCTCTACGGCTCCTGCTTCGACGCTAATGGCGGCCTGTTCGAGACGCTGCTCGGCGAGGAGGATGCGGTCATTTCCGACGCGCTGAACCATGCCTCGATCATCGACGGCGTGCGGCTGTCGAAGGCGAAGCGTTTCCGTTACGCCAACAACGACATGGCCGATCTGGAAGCGCGGCTGAAGCAGGCGATGGATTGCCGTTTTCGGCTGATCGCCACCGATGGTGTATTTTCCATGGACGGCATCATCGCCAATCTGAAGGGCGTCTGCGATCTCGCCGACAAGTACGATGCAATGGTGATGGTCGACGACAGCCATGCAGTCGGCTTCGTCGGCAGGAACGGGCGCGGCTCGGCCGAGCATTGCGGCGTCGAGGGCAGGGTGGATATCATCACCGGCACGCTCGGCAAGGCATTGGGCGGCGCGTCGGGCGGCTATACATCGGGCAAGAGCCAGGTGGTCGACTGGCTGCGCCAGCGCTCACGTCCCTATCTGTTTTCCAACACGCTGATGCCGGCTATCGCCGGCGCCTCGATCCGGGTTTTCGAACTGATCAAAAATGGCGATGCGCTGCGTCAGCGCCTCTATGCCAATGCGGCGCGCTTCCGGTCTGAAATGGGTAAGCTCGGCTTTACGCTGGCCGGCGCCGATCATCCGATCGTTCCGGTCATGCTCGGCGATGCGACGCTGGCGCAGGAAATGGCAGCGCGCATGCTGCAGCGCGGCATCTATGTCATCGGCTTCTCGTTTCCGGTGGTGCCGAAGGGCCAGGCGCGCATCCGCACGCAAATGTCGGCCGCCCATTCCAGCGCCGACATCGACCGTGCGGTCGAGGCGTTCGGCGCGGTCGGGCGCGAACTTGGTGTGATTCCCTGAACGGCCGGAACCGAAAAGCGATTCCGGATCAAGAAATTCGAGCCGACTAAGATTTTGGCGACTAAGATTCTGGGGACAAAAGAATGTCGAACATGATGAAGGCGCTGGTCAAGGCCAAGGCCGAGCCGGGTATCTGGATGAAACAAGTGCCGGTACCGGAAATCGGCCCGAACGACGTTCTGATCAAGATCAAGAAGACCGCGATCTGCGGTACCGACGTCCACATCTACAATTGGGACCAGTGGGCGCAGAAGACGGTGCCGGTGCCGATGGTGACCGGCCACGAATTCGTCGGCACGGTCGCCGACTTCGGCGCGGCGGTCACCGAATACAGGATCGGCCAGCGTGTTTCGGGCGAAGGCCACATCGTCTGCGGCCATTGCCGCAACTGCCGGGCGGGCAGGGGGCATCTGTGCCGCAACACGCTCGGCGTCGGCGTCAACCGGCCGGGCGCCTTCGGTGAATATCTGGCGATACCGCAGCACAACGTTGTGCCGATCCCCGACGACGTGCCCGACGAGATTGCCGCAATCTTCGATCCCCTGGGCAATGCGGTTCACACCGCACTGTCCTTTGATTTGGTCGGCGAGGACGTGCTGGTCACCGGCGCTGGCCCGATCGGCATCATGGGTGCGCTGGTGGCGCAGTGCGTCGGCGCGCGAAAGGTGGTTGTCACCGACATCAACCCGGTGCGGCTAGCACTGGCGAAAAAGCTCGGCGTCCAGCATGTGGTCGATGCATCGAAGGAAAAGCTGCGCGATATCATGCCGGCGCTCGGCATGACCGAAGGTTTTGACGTCGGCCTCGAAATGTCGGGTGCGGCACCCGCCTTCCGCGACATGATCGACGCCATGAACAATGGCGGCAAGATCGCCATTTTGGGCATCGCGCCGACCGGCTTCGAGATCGACTGGAACAAGGTCATCTTCAAGATGCTGCATCTCAAGGGCATTTATGGCCGCGAAATGTTCGAGACCTGGTACAAGATGATCGCGCTGGTGCAGGGTCCGCTCGATGTCAGCGGCCTGATCACCCACCGCATCGGCATTGACGACTACATCTCCGGCTTCGAGGCGATGAAGAGCGGCAACTCCGGCAAGGTGGTGATGGACTGGTGAGTGTGGCCGGGTGCCGTTCCGGAAACGTTGGAGGGACAGCACCCTCTGGCCTGGCCGGCAGGCCAGAGGGGGTGTGAAGGATCGCTGCGTAGCAGTTTCATAGCTGCGTCGTTGATCTATCCAATGCCCCCTTGAGTGCCGCCATCCCTTCCGTGACCGCCGCGCGCTCGCTCGCGTTCAGCCTTCCCAGCAAGTCCCGCTCGAATGCCTTCGCCAACGGCACCATCTCGCGATAGGCGGTTAGGCCTGCCCGGGTCAGCGTCAGATGCTCGACACGGCGGTCTTTTTCATCAGGTTTTCGCGTCAGCCAGCGGCGCCGTTCGAGCTCGGCGACGGCGCGCGAAACCTTGGTCTTGTGCATGGCCGACTGTTCGCCGAGCGCTGTTGCCGTCATCGTGCCGTGCTGGCCGAGACCGGCCAGCGTGCGCCATTCGGGCCGCGTCAGGCCGTGGCGGTCCTTGTAAACCCTGGAAAATTCGCGGCTGACAGCATCGGCAAGGCGATAGAGCCGGTAGGGCAGGAAGCTTTCAAGTTCGAGGGTGTCAGCCTCCATGGTCTGCTCCATCACGATTGATAGTTACATTTTCGATGGTTACAAACGAAACCAATTTGGTCAATCCAGGGAGGATGCCATGGCCTTTTCCTACATGCCGGGGTTCGGCAACGACTTCGAAACCGAGACTTTGCCTGGTTCGCTGCCGCAAGGGCGGAATTCGCCGCAGCGGCCGGCCTACGGCCTCTATGCCGAGCAGCTTTCGGGCTCGCCCTTCACCGCGCCACGCGGCACCAATGAGCGTTCCTGGCTTTATCGCATCAGGCCGAGCGTCAGGCACACCGGCCGCTTCAAGGCGGCGAATTATCCGCTGTGGAAAAGCGCGCCGAATGTCGGCGATCACGAACTGGCGCTTGGCCAGTACCGCTGGAACCCGGTGCCGATGCCGAAGGAACCGACCGACTTCATTGCAGGCATGCGCTCGATCACCACCGCAGGCGACGTGCTCGGCCAGACCGGCATGGCCGCCCATGTCTATGTCGCCAACCGCTCGATGGCCGACGATCATTTCTTCAACGCCGACGGCGAGTTGCTGGTAGTGCCGCAGGTCGGCAGTCTGCGCTTCATCACCGAGATGGGCGTCATCGAATTGCGACCGGGCGAGATCGCCGTGCTGCCGCGCGGCCTCGTGTTCAAGGTCGAACTGGTCGATGAAACAGTGCGCGGCTATGTCTGCGAGAACTACGGCGCCAAGCTGACGCTGCCGGATCGTGGCCCGATCGGCGCCAATTGCCTGGCCAATCCGCGCGATTTCAAGACGCCTTGCGCCTGGTTCGAGGACAAGGAGACGCCGTGCCGGCTGATCGTGAAATGGTGCGGCCAGTTCCATGTCACCGAACTCGATCATTCGCCGCTGGATGTGGTCGCGTGGCACGGCAACTACTCGCCCTACAAATATGATCTTGCAACGTTTTCTCCGGTCGGCGCGATCCTGTTCGACCATCCCGATCCGTCGATCTTCACGGTGCTGACCGCGCCGAGCGGCGAGGAGGGCACCGCCAATATCGACTTCGTCATCTTCCCGCCGCGCTGGCTGGTGGCCGAAAACACGTTCCGCCCGCCCTGGTATCACCGCAACATCATGAGCGAGTTCATGGGCTTGATCCACGGCCAGTACGACGCCAAGGAAGAGGGTTTCGTCCCCGGCGGCATCAGCCTGCACAATCTGATGCTGGCCCACGGGCCTGACGCGACAGGTTTTGAAAAAGCCTTCCACGCGGATCTGAAACCGGTCAAGCTCGACAACACCATGGCCTTCATGTTCGAGACGCGATTCCCGCAGATGCTGACCCGCTACGCCGCCGAGGTTGAAACCCGGCAGGACAATTACATCGACTGCTGGGCCGATCTGAAGAAGCGCTTCAACGGCACGCCCGAGGGCGACTGGTCTTGAACGCTGATCCAGCCCGGGATCGGCTGGTGCTGCTGGGCTCGAAGGGCGGCCCGGCGCTCCGGCCGGGCGGTCCGTGGCCGAGTTCGTCGCTGCTGAAATTCGGCGGGCGCACCATCGTCGTGGATTGCGGGCTTGGCGTGACGCGCGGGCTGGCCGAGACCGGCATCAGCCTGAAGGCGCTCGACCTTGTCTTCATCACGCATCTGCATTCCGACCATTTGCTGGAACTCGGTCCGCTGATCCACACCGCCTGGACGGCGGGTCTGGCGACACCGGTCACTGTGTTCGGCCCGCCCGGCACCGGCCATTATTGGCAGCGCTTTTGCCAGGCGATGGAATTCGACATCGAAATTCGCATCGTCGACGAAGGCCGGCCTGATATCGAAGATATGGTTTCGATCATCGAGTTCGGCGAAGGCCGTGTGATGGAGGAGCGCGGCCTGAAGGTTTTGGCGCTGCGCGTCGACCATCCGCCGGTGGTCGACTGCTTTGCGCTGCGTTTCGAGCATGCCGGACAAAGCGTGGTGTTTTCCGCCGATACGGCGTTCTTTCCGCCATTGGCCGATTTCGCCAAAGGCGCCGACATCCTCGTCCATGAAGCCATGCTGGAACAAGGCATCGAGCGGCTCGTCGCGAAAACCGGCAATGGCGCGCGGCTGAAAGAGCATCTGCTCGCCAGCCATACTTTTGCTGAGGAGGCGGGGCGCATCGCCAGTGACGCAGGAGCCAAAAGACTGGTGCTCAACCACCTCATTCCGGCCGACGATCCCGAGATCGGCGAGGCCGACTGGATCGCTGCCGTCAGGAAAACATGGGCCGGTGACTTGACGATCGCTCGAGACGGCCTTGTTGTGGGGCTGGAGCATGATCCCGAACCGAAGGACCGCGTTAGCGAAAAGTGAGAACCGCTTTCGGAAGAGATCATGCACAAAATTCAAATCGGCACCAAAGCCGCATCAGGAGAGGAAACCGTATGAAGCTTGCCACATTGAAGGACGGGACGCGCGACGGAAAGCTGGTCGTCGTCTCGTGCGACCTGACGCGGTTCACCGATGCCTCGTTTCTGGTGCCGACGCTGCAGGCGGCGCTCGACGACTGGAGCCGGATCGCGCCGCATCTCGCCGCCATGGCGGAATCGCTGGAGAACAATGCGGTGCCGTCAGCGCGCTTTCACGAGCATGACGCCCATTCGCCGTTGCCGCGCGCATATCAATGGGCCGACGGCTCGGCCTATGTGAACCATGTCGAGCTGGTGCGGAAGGCGCGCGGCGCCGAAATGCCGGCAAGCTTCTGGACCGATCCGCTGATTTATCAGGGTGGTTCGGACAGTTTCATCGCGCCACGTGATCCGATCCGGGCGGCCGACGAGGCTTTTGGCGTCGACATGGAAGCGGAGGTCGCCGTCATTGTCGATGATGTGCCTATGGGAGCAAGCCTAGATGAGACGCGGGCCGCGATCCGGCTGGTCATGCTGGTCAATGACGTCACGCTGCGTTCCCTTACCGCGCCAGAGCTGGCCAAGGGCTTCGGCTTCTTCCAATCAAAGCCGTCCTCAGCGTTTTCGCCCGTCGCGGTGACGCCGGACGAACTGGGCGACGCCTGGGATGGCGGCAAGATCAGCCTGCCGCTGCTGGTCGATCTCAATGGCAAGCCGTTTGGCCGGGCGAACGCAGGCATGGACATGACCTTCGATTTTCCGGCGCTGATCGCGCATGCCGCGAAAACCCGGCCGCTCGCCGCCGGCACCATCATCGGTTCGGGCACGGTCTCCAACAAGCTCGACGGCGGCCCGGGCAGGCCTGTTGCGGCGGGCGGCTCCGGCTATTCGTGCATTGCCGAGTTGCGCATGATCGAGACGATCGAGGCTGGTGAACCGACAACCCCGTTCCTGCGCTTTGGCGATACGGTGCGCATCGAGATGAAGGACAGGACCGGACATTCGATTTTTGGTGCGATCGAGCAGAAGGTCGAGAAATCCGAGGGGTAAGACATGACAGGCACGTCTTTCTATATGCTGTGCGGTGCCTGGGCCCTTGTCATGCTGGCGATCTTCATCCATGCGATCCGGCTGAGCTATCGCATCGAGGCGCGCTCTCCCGACCTGACCAACCGCAGCGGCTTTCCGCGCAACGCGATGATGTTCCACACCGTCACCAACATGAACGTCGCGCGGGATCAGGAGACGCAAGCCATGCGGCGGCGCATGAATCGGCTTCTGCTGATCGTTCTCGCCGGATTTGCGCTTCTGTGGGCGGGTGTGTCTTTGGTCGAGTCAGCGGAGTGAAGAGTTGTCATGACATCGACCACGCCCTTTTGGTTTGATGTGGTCTTTTTGGCAGCAGTGGTTTTATTTGCTGGTGTCTTCGTTTTGGGGGGCTTGCAGGAGAGGAAATTTGCACGGCGTGCCGAGCACTGGCCTGTCATTGAGTCAACAGTTGTAGAAAGACTCTTTCTTTCTGCAGATCCAACTACCTATAGGATAAGAGTGAAATATGTTTTTCAGGGCGCTGAGTACACGAGTGTAGCTGAGAATTTCTTCCAAAAGCAGAGCACGAATAAGTATGTGGGCGACGTGGTTATGATAAAGGTCGATCCGGATAATCCGGCTATCAGCGTGCTGTATTCCTGAAGGAGATTGGCTCATTTTGCCAGACGGGATGAACTTGCTGGACCATAATCGCTGCATGGCACGCAACAATCTCTGGTCGAACGACCGGCTCTACCGCGCCGTCCTGCAGCTTACGCCCGGTGAATTCGAAGCCGAGCGAACCAGCTTCTTCCCGTCGATCAAGGCAACGCTCAATCACATCCTGGCTGTCGATCATCTCTATCTCGATTTTCTCGAAGAGGGCGGCGTTGGCGCCGCGGCTCATGACGATTTCGTGCCGTTCGATGAACCACAGGCGCTGTTTGCCGCCCAGGCTGCATCCGACCGGCGATTGATCGCCTTTTGCGATCACCTGTCGACCGACGATCTGGACCGCCGCGTCATCACCGACCGGCGCGAGGACGGAAAAATACCGGAGCGCATCGGCGACCTGCTCGCCCACCTCTTCATCCACGACATCCATCATCGCGGCCAGGTGCACGCCATGCTGTCCGGCACATCGGTGAAACCGCCGCAGCTCGACGAGTTCTTCCTCGACTATGATATGAAACTCAGGAAAGCGGAGGTCGAGAGGTTGGCTTTGGGTAATCAGGCCAACGCGACGTCTTAACGGCTGGGAGCTAACCCGCCTTCATTTGACATACTCGTCCCACTCGGGACCGAGTTCGTCAAAATCGTCTGCGATCCGGATTCTACCCTTCAAGGCGCCGATGCGAGGCAGGTGTTCGGCGGTTGCCGGCGGCACGAGGCGAGCCGCGACTTTGCCGTAGCGCGTGAGCACGATCTCCTCACCGGCTTCCGCACGCCTGACGAGTTCCGACAATTTGGCCTTGGCCTCGGCGACAGGAATATTCATGGCTAGAATCTGAGCCACAACTGATCCAACCGCAAGAGGTTAGGCCGCTGCCTCACTCCGCCGCCTGCACCTTCAGCACGCCACGCTTGATCTGGTCCTGCTCGATCGATTCGAACAAAGCGCGGAAATTGCCCTCGCCAAAACCTTCGTCGCCCTTCCTCTGGATGAATTCGAAGAAGATCGGCCCGATCACGGTTTTGGAAAAGATCTGCAGCAGGATCTTGGTCGTGCCGCCGTCGACCACGCCTTCGCCGTCGATCAGGATGCCGTGCTTTTTCATGCGCTCGATCGGCTCGTCATGGCCGTTCACCCTGTCGTGGGACATGTCGTAATAGGTCTCAGGCGGGCCTGGCATGAACTTCAACCCATTGGCGGCCAGTCTGTCGGTGGCGCCGTAGATCTCGTCCGTTCCGACGGCGATGTGCTGGATGCCTTCGCCATTGTACTTCTTCAGATATTCGGCGATCTGGCTAGTGTCATCCTTGGACTCGTTCAGCGGGATGCGGATCTTGCCGCAGGGCGAGGTGATGGCGCGGCTGACCAAGCCGGTGATCTTGCCATCGATATCGAAGAAATGGATCTGCTTGAAGCCGAACAGGTCGCGATAGAAATCCCACCATTTGTCCATCTGGCCGCGATAGACATTGTGGGTGAGGTGGTCGAGATAATAGAAGCCGACGCCTTCCGGCTTCGGGTCGCGTGCGCCCAGCCAGTCGAACTCGGCATCATAGGCCGAGCCCTTTTCCCCATAAGTCTCGATGAAATAGAGCAGTGAACCGCCGATGCCGACGATTGCCGGCACGTCGAGCGCCTTGTCGACGCCTTCATAGGGTGTGGCGCCTTTGGCGACGGCGTGGTCGAAGGCATGCTTGGCATCGACGACCCGCCAGGCCATCGAGGCCGCGCAGGGGCCATGCTTGTCGACGAACTTCATCGCATGCGAGCCGGGTTCGGCATTGACGACATAGTTGATGTCGCCCTGCCGCCAGACGGTGATGTTCTTGGTGCGGTGCTTGGCTACCGGTACATAGCCCATGCGGGTGAAAAGCTCGGCGAGCTTTTCCGGTTCGGGATGCGCGAACTCGATGAATTCGAAGCCGTCGGTGCCGGCGGGGTTGGCTTTGCTGATCTTTGCGGGCGGTGCATCGTGCGGGAAGGGACCCATGGCATTGTCCTCCAAAAGCTGCGTGGCCGGAAAAGGCCATTTTGACGCTATTATAGCGCGGAGCAGGTGCATGGTGCTTGCATTCAAACGCTTTAAACGATTAGATCATGCGAGAATTGTGCACAGTGGAAGAAAAATTCATGGATGACGCGCGCGTTGATCAGTTTGACCGCAAGATAATGGCTCTGTTGCAGGGCGACGCACGACTGACCAACAATGATCTCTCGGAACGGGTGAACCTGTCGGCGTCGCAATGTTCGCGCCGCCGCCAGAGGCTGGAGGAGGACGGCTACATCAGGGGTTATCGCGCGGTGCTCGACCGCGACAAGCTCGGCTTCTCGCTGGTCAACGTCATCTCGGTGACGCTGGCCACCCACAACCGCGACAATGCGCAGCGCTTCGGCGAACTGGTGGCGCGGCTGCCGGAAGTGCAGGAGGCGCACGCGCTAACCGGCGAGATGGACTATATCCTGAAGGTGGTTACGCCGGACCTGAAGTCGCTGTCGGAATTCGTCAACGGCGTGCTTCTGCCGCACGAGTCCGTGCAGCATGTGAAGACGGCGATCGTGCTCGAAACGCTGAAGGAAACCGGGGCGCTGCCGATCTGACGGCGCTGCCGTAGTCAGCCCTTCGACTGCTGGATCAGCCCGTAGAGGTTGGTGCAGCGCGCGCCGGAGCGGCAGTAGGCGAAGATCGGGCCTTCGAGTTCATCGAGCGCCTCAGCCTGGTCCTCGACATTCTCGGCCGTGATCTGGCCGCTGATGACCGGGATGTAGCGAAAGGTAAGCCCGGCGGCTTCGACCGCCGCCTTGACGCTATCCGCTGAAGGCTGGCCGGGCTGCTCGTCGTCCGGCCGGTTGCAGATGACGCTCTTGAAGCCGGCGGCCTTGATGGCAGCGATCTCTTCGGGCTGAATCTGGCCCGAGACCGAATAGTCCTCGCTGATCTGACGGTATTCCATGGTGGTCCTCGCAATCTGGTTTGGCGGAAGTCTTGCCACTCCCCGGTGCAGCCGGCAACTGCCGCCGCTGCTGATTTCCTACGCGGTTGCCGGATGGGCGAGCCGTGTTCTGGCGAACCGCGCCACGACAATGCCGGCGATCACCGCCGCGACGAAGATTGGCGTCGTCGAATAGCCAAGGCCAAGCGCCGGAATGGCGCCGCCCGGGCAGAAACCGGCAATGCCCCAGCCGACGCCGAAGAGGGCGGCGCCACCAACCAGCTCTCTATTGATGGCGCGCCTGGCAGGCAGGGCGAATGAGTTTTCGAACACCGGCGCCTTGCGGTGGCCGAACACCAGGCGATAGCCGGTGAATGCGACGAGCAGGCCGCCGCCCATCACGAAGATCAGGCTCGGATCCCAGGTGCCGGCGACGTCGAAGAAGTTCAGCACCTTGGCCGGATTGATCATGCCGGAAACGGCAATGCCGAGGCCGAAAATCCCGCCGATGAGGGATGCCGATACGAGCTTGTTCATGGCGTCAGCCCCCGACTACGTGGCGGATTACAAAAACGGTAGCGAAGGCGGTGACCATGAAGGTCGCGACGGCGACGATCGAGCGCGGTGACAAGCGCGCCATGCCGCAAATGCCATGCCCGCTCGGACATCCTGCGCCGAAATGCACGCCGATGCCGACCAGGAAGCCGCCGACGACGAGGGCCAGCGTCGGGACGGGCACGCTGAAGGCAATCTGCCCGCCAGCGGCGACGTACAGAAGTGGCGCCAGGACGGCACCGGCGAGAAATGCGGCCCGCCATCGCCAATCGAGTGAAAGCGGCGGAATGACCCCGGTCAGGATGCCGGTCATGCCGGCAATGCGGCCGTGAAAGGCCATCAGCAGCACGGCCGACAGGCCGATGAGAGCGCCGCCAAGCAGCGACTGGAAAGGCGTGAAGTCTGTCATGGCAACGCCGGCTTTCGAACAGCAGTCGATCAAGCCTGTCTCAACGGATCGACATTCACCACTGCAGATAAGCATTTCCGGCGGAAAATCCAGCCGGGCTACAGTAGCCCGGCTGGGTGGACGGCGCAGACCGCTCAGCTTCCGAGGATCGCGCCTTTGATCTGGGCGATGTTGTTGTGCATCAGGTCGATATAGGTCGAGGCCGGGCCGTCGGGTTGCGACAGCGCATCCGAATAAAGCGTGCCGCCAACCTTGGTGCCGGTCTCGCTGGCGATCTGCTCGATCAGCCGCGCGTTGGTGATGTTCTCGATGAAGACCGCCGCCGCCTTGTCCTGCTTCACTTGGCCGACCAGCTTGGCGACGTCGGCAGCGGACGGCTCCGACTCGGTCGACACCCCTTCGGGCGCCAGGAAGATGAGGCCATAGGCCTTCTCGAAATAGCCGAAGGCGTCATGCGAGGTGATGACGACGCGCTTCTCTTCCGGGATCGACTGGATCGCCGTCTGCACTTCGCCCTCAAGCGCGTCGAGTTTCTCGGTATAGGCGGCGGCATTGGCCTTGTAGCTGTCGCAACCCCCAGCGTCGGCGGTGCAGAAGGCGTCGGCGATGTTCTTCACATAGATCTTGGCATTGGCGATCGACTGGAAGGCATGCGGATCGGTCTCGCCATCAGTATGGGCGCCTTCAGCGGCATCGGCATCGGCGAATTCGGGTTTGAAGTTGATTGGCGTGACGCCCTTGGTCAAAACGGCGATCGTCGCCTTGGTGGCGCTGGCGTCGACCAGACGCTGCAAAAAGCCTTCGAAATGCAGGCCGTTGACCAGCACCACATCCGCACCCGCCATCGCCACCGCGTCAGCCGGGCTCGGCTCGTAGACGTGGGCATCGCCATCCGGCCCGACGATGGTGGTCAGATTGATCCGGTCGCCGCCGACATTTTTGGCGAAATCGGCAATGATCGTGAAGCTGGCGACCACTTTCAACGGCTCCGCGAGGGCCGATGACGCGCCAAAGGCTGACAATGTTACAACGCCCACTGCCAGGGCGGCGCGGATCGATTTCAGCATGGACAGCACTCCTCTGGGGTCAGGCGGTTCTGTGGCGATGATGGATAATACGGGCGCGCAGGATGCCGCGCGTGCCGAACAGGATCGAGGCAAAATAGACAACGCCGGCCGACAGGATGATGGCCGGACCGGAAGGCAGCGACACGTGGTAGGACAAAAGCAGCCCGGCCACGCAAGAGGCAAAGCCGATCAGCACCGCCAGCACGCACATCGGTTCGACGCGCATGGTCCAGAAGCGGGCGGCGGCCGCAGGCAGCATCATCAGCCCGACGGATAGCAGCGTGCCGAGCGCCTGGAAGCCGCCGACCAGGTTGAGCACGACGAGGCCGAGGAAGATGAAATGCACCGGGCTGCCCAGCCGGCTGACCGAACGCAGGAACAGCGGGTCGAGACATTCGGCGACGAGCCCCCGCCAGAAGATGGCGAGGCTGACCAGCGTGACCAGCACGATGCCGCCGATCAGCGTCAGCGCTTCATTGTTGAGTGCGAGCACGGTGCCGAACAGCACATGCATGAGATCGACGCTGGAGCCGCGGATCGACACCATCAGCACGCCGATCGCCAGCGAAATCAGGTAGAAGGCCGCCATCGAAGCGTCCTCGCGCTGGATGGTGAAGCGCGAGACGGCGCCGGCGCCGAGCGCGACGATGATGCCGGCAATCAGCCCGCCGATGGTCATCGGCAGGATTTCCAGCCCATAGAACAGGAAACCGGCGGCAGCACCCGGCAGGATGGCGTGGGCCATGGCGTCGCCGGAAAGGCTCATGCGCCGCAGCATCAGGAACACGCCGACCGGGCAGGCGCCGAGCGACAGCATCAGCGAGCCGGCAAGCGCCCGCTGCATGAAGGCGAATTCGGCGAACGGAGCGATGAGAAGACCGTAGAGCGTGTCCATCATGCTGCCCGCGGCCCGGAGCCGTGATGATGGTCGTGCGCATGGTCGTGCCCATGGTCACCGTGCTTGTCGGGCTCGCACCAGGGCGCGTTCTCCTCCCAGGCTTCGTGGAAGCGGCGCGCGCGCAACAGGTTTTCCGGCCGCAGCGTTTCCCTGGTTTCGCCCCAGGCGATTGGCTGGCGCGCCAGCAGCAGCGTCTCGGGGAAGTTCTGGCGCACCAGTTCCAGATCGTGGACGACAACCAATATCGTGCGTTCCTCCCCATGCCAGCGCTTGATCAGTGCGATCAGGTCGCCGACGGTCTTGGTATCGACGGCGTTGAACGGCTCATCGAGCAGGATGAGATCGGCGTCCTGCAGCAGCACGCGGGCGAACAGCGTGCGCTGCAGCTGGCCGCCCGACAGGGTGTCGATCGGGCGCTTCTCGAAGCCGCCGAGGCCGACAGCCATCAGCGCCTGGCTGACCGAATCGCGATCTTCCCTGGTGTAGCGGCCAAGCAGCCCGCGCCGTGGCCATAGGCCGAGCGAAACCAGATCAACGACCCGGGCGGGAAAGGAGCGGTCGAGTTCCGACTGTTGCGGCAGATAAGCAGCGCGCACGCCGGGCGCCCGGACAACCGTGCCGGCCATCGGCTTCAACACGCCGACGATACCCTTCATCAGGGTCGACTTGCCCGAGCCATTGGCGCCGACGACGGCAGTCAGCGACCCTCGGCGGATCGTGCCATCGAGATGATGGATAGCCGGATGGCTGTTGTAGCCCAACGTCAGGTCGCGGAATGTCAGGCAGGTTTTGGTCATGTGACGATCCGTGGGACACGACTAATACGGCAGCGGCGCTGGATATGTGATGTTATTACATTAGTCAACAAGTCAATCCGGCGGAATTGCGGCGACCGGAGCAATTTGGCGTGTGCCTATTTTCGGCCCGCGCCTGCTGGCTCAAGAGGATTCGCTCATGCAACCTTGCCCCCGGCGAACCGCGACTCTAAAGAGGCGCGACCCACCAAGGAAGGAAACGTCCAATGAGCATTCGTCGCATCGATGTTGGCCCACGCATGAGCCAGATCGTCATCCACGGCAACACCGTCTATCTGGCTGGTCAGGTCGGCGAACCGGGCGGAAACGTCGGCGCCCAGACCAAGGACATCCTGGCGGCCATCGACGAATTGCTGGCCAAGGCTGGCACCGACAAGACCAAGATCCTGCAGGCGATCATCTGGCTGGCCGACATGAGCACCTTTGCCGAGATGAACGCGGAATGGGACAAGTGGGTGCCACAGGGCCATACCCCGGCCCGCGCCACCGGCGAGGCCAAGCTTGCCGGGCCGGAATATCTGGTCGAGATTATTATTACTGCAGCGATTTGAGATGCGGCTCTTTACCCTCCCCCCGAGGGGAGGGTCGCGGAGCAAATGCCGCATGGCGGCACTTTGCGAAGCGGGGTGGGGTCGGTGCGACCTCGCCGACCCCACCCCGTCTCGCAATCTCCGCTGCGCTCCGACTGCTCGCCGACCCTCCCCTCAGGGGAGGGTTACCCCTGCGACGGCGTGAACCGCGCGACCAGCGTGTGGCTCTCGGCCGCATAGGTGAAACGGACATGGGTGACCGGGTGCTCGGCGCTCCATGTCCGCCGCTCGACCACCAGGCAGGGGGCGCCGGCCTCGATATCGAGTGCAGCCGCAATGTGTCTGTCGGCGGCGACGGCGCGGATGCGGTGCTCGGCGGCACTCCATGGCACGCGGGCAATCAGCCACGGCCCAGGCGCGACGGCAAAAAATTCCTCGTTGGCGGCCTCGGCCACAGCGGCCAGGTTGATCAGCCGCTGTTCGTGGGCGAACGGCCGCTTGCCGGCGAAATGCCGGCATTCCAGCGCCAGCACCGGCCCGTTGGAGTCGAGTTCCAGCAAGGTGCGGTCCTCGGCGCTGCTGCGCCTTTTGTGTCGCGCCACACGCTCGTAGCGATAGGGCAGGCCGAGCGCCTCGACCTCGATCCTGATGTCGTGGATTTCCAACACCGCGGCTTGCGACTGCGGCCGCCGGACAAAGCTGCCAGAGCGGCGGCGGCGCTCTATCAGCCCGGCCTTGGCAAGCTGCGACAGCGCCTTGTTCACCGTCATGCGCGAACATTTGTACTCGGCCGTCAGTTCGTGCTCGAACGGGATGCGGTGGCCGGGCGCCCAGGCGCCGGACAGGATCCGTTCGCTGATGTCGGACAGGATGCGTTGATGCAGCGAGAGAGGCTCGCCGCCGTCCGCATCCATTGTCTGGATCATGCTCATGCCGAAAGCGCCGTCATCACCTTGCGAAAACGCTCGCCAATAGAATCGCGCCTTGCATGCCTGCCGCTGCTGACCAGTTTCTTGCCATGCACCCAGGCACAATCGACCTTGGAACCGTTGGCGAAGATCCAGGTGTCGAGCACTGCATCGCCCGTCTTGCCGGCAAGCGACGGGTGCTTGCCATCGAGCGAGATGAAATCGGCTGGGGCGCCAGCGGCGATCCGCGAGGGGCTTGCGCCAAGCGCTGCGCTGCCGCCGTCGAGCGCGGCATCGAACAGTGCGCGCCCGGTCGAACCGCCGGCGACCGCCAGCAGGTTGCGGGCACGGTGGGCGAGGCGCTGCGAATATTCGAGCTGCCGCAATTCGTCCGGCAGGCCGATCAGCACGTTGGAATCGGAGCCGACGCCGAAGCGGCCGCCATGCTGTTTGAACAAAGGTGCTGCAAAGGTGCCGTCGCCGAGATTTGCCTCGGTGATCGGGCAGAGGCCGGCGATTGCTCCGCTTTTCGCCATGGCCGCCGTCTCGGTCTCGGTCATGTGGGTGGCGTGGATCAGGCACCAGCGACTATCGACCCTGGTATTGGCGAGCAGCCATTCGACCGGCCGCGCCCCGGACCAGGCAAGGCAGTCCTCGACCTCCTTCACTTGCTCGGCGATGTGGATGTGGATCGGTCCGCCTGGTGCCATTGTCGCGATGTTTTCCAACTGCTCCGGTGTTACGGCGCGCAGACTGTGCGGGGCGATGCCGACGACAGCGTGGTTCAAGGTGCGAACGGTTTCGTGACATTTCTCAACAAGCCGCGAGAACCGATTCACATCGTTGATGAATCGCCGCTGGCCCTCATTCGGCGCTGCGCCGCCGAAAGAGGAATGTGCATAGAAGACCGGCAGCAGAGTCAGCCCAATGCCGGTGTCGGCAGCCGCGGCGGTGATGCGGTCGGCCATTTCGGCGACGTTGGCGTAGGGCTGGCCGTCGCGGTCGTGATGCAGATAGTGAAACTCGCCGACGCGTGAGAACCCAGCCTCCAGCATCTCGACATAGAGCTGCGCGGCGACCGCCTCGACCTGATCCGGCGTCATCGACAGCGCGAAGCGATACATCACCTCGCGCCAGCTCCAGAAACTGTCGGCTGAAGGGCCGCGCAGCTCGGCTAGACCGGCCATGCCGCGCTGGAAGGCGTGGCTGTGCAGGTTCGGCATGCCTGGCAGCAGAATGGCATGGCGTTCGTCGCCGGGCTGGGATGCGGTGTTCGCCTCGACCGTGGCGATGTGGCCATCACTGACGACGATCCGGGTGTTGGAATGCCAGCCGTCGGGCAGAAGCGCCTGTTCCGCTAAGATCGCCGTCACGTTTTTCTCTCCGATCCCCTGTGTCCCGTGCAATGATACCACTTGCAGTGCGTTTCAATATGTATATACATAACCTCGGCCGATTGAAACGGAAAAGATGATGGCTGGAGAGAGCAAAGGCCGGGCAGGGCAGATCCGCCTCTGGCGCCATGCGCGTCTGGCGACCATGGCTGACAGCGCCGCCGGACTGGGTATCGTCGAAGACGGCGCGATCGCCGCGCGCGATGGCCTGATCGTCTATGCCGGCCCGGAAGGCGACATGCCGGCAGCCTTCAGCCAGAACGCCGAAATTGTCGATTGCGAAGGCCGCTGGATCACACCCGGTCTGATCGACTGCCATACTCATCTGGTCCATGCCGGCAATCGCGCCAACGAATTCGAGATGCGGCTGGCCGGCGCCACCTATGAAGAGGTCACCAGGGCCGGCGGCGGCATCGTCTCGTCGGTCAAGGCGCTGCGCGCTGCCAGCCAGCAGGAATTGGTTGCGCAGTCGCTGCCGCGCCTCGACGCGTTGATCGCTGAAGGCCTCACCACCATCGAGGTCAAGTCGGGCTACGGGCTCGATCTCGAAAACGAGAAGAAATCGCTGCGCGCCGCGCGGCTCCTGGGCGAAAACCGTCCAGTAACGGTAACAACGAGCTTCCTCGGCGCGCATGCCCTGCCGCCTGAAGCGAAAGGCGACAAGGACGCTTTTGTCGATCTGGTCGCAAACGAGATTTTGCCGTCCGTCACCGCCGACGGCCTGGCCGACGCGGTCGATGGTTTTTGCGAAGGCATCGCCTTTTCGCCCGAGCAGATTTCTCGCGTGTTCGACGCGGCGAAAGCAGCAGGCCTGCCGGTAAAACTCCACGCTGACCAATTGTCCAATCTGCACGGCGCAGAACTTGCGGCACGCTATGGCGCCCTGTCGGCCGATCATCTCGAATACACTGACGAGGCGGGTGCGGCGGCGATGGCGAGGGCCGGAACCGTGGCGACGATCCTGCCCGGCGCCTACTATTTCATCCGTGAGACCAAGAAGCCGCCGATCGGCCTGTTTCGCCAGCACGGCGTCAAAATGGCGGTCGCCACCGACTGCAATCCCGGCACCTCGCCGCTGACCTCCCTGCTGCTGACCATGAACATGGCGGCGACTTTGTTTGGTCTGACTGTTGACGAATGCCTTGCCGGTGTCACCCGCGAGGCCGCCCGCGCGCTCGGACTGCTCGGAAGAACCGGCACGCTGGAGGCTGGAAAATCAGCCGACCTGGCGGTCTGGGACATCGAGCGCCCGGCCGAACTCGTCTACCGCATGGGTTTCAACCCGCTGCATGCCCGCATCTGGAGGGGACAATGAGTGAACTCAAACTCAAGCCGGGCAACACGACGTTGGCCGACTGGCGCGAAATCTATCGTGGCGCGATGCCGAAGCTGAACGCGGCCTGCTGGCCAAAGATCAAGGCCAGCGCCGAGGCCGTTGCACGCATCGTCGCCAAGGGTGAGCCGGTCTATGGCATCAACACCGGTTTCGGCAAATTGGCCAGCGTCCGTATCCCCGCCGCCGATCTCGAGACGCTTCAACGCAACATCGTGCTGTCGCATGCCGCCGGCGTCGGCGAACCGATGCCGGTCGCTGTTTGCCGACTCATGATGGCACTGAAGCTGGCCAGCTTGGCGCAGGGCGCCTCCGGCGTGCGGCCGCAGACCATTGAACTGCTCGAAGCGATGCTCGCCAGCGACGTCATCCCGGTGGTGCCGACGCAAGGCTCGGTCGGCGCATCCGGCGACCTTGCGCCACTGTCGCACATGACGGCGGTGATGATCGGCGTCGGCGAGTGTTTTACCCCGCATGGCCGTTTCCCGGCCAAGGTCGCCTTTGTCTCGCACGGGCTGGAGCCGGTCAGGCTTGGCGCCAAGGAAGGGTTGGCGCTGCTCAATGGCACGCAGTTTTCGACCGCCTATGCGTTGGCCGCCTTGTTCGACGCCGAAGTGCTCTACCAGTCGGCGCTGGTCGCCGGTGCGCTTTCGACCGATGCCGCCAAGGGTTCCGACGCCCCATTCGATCCGCGCATTCATCTGCTCAGGAGGCATCCTGGCCAGATCGAGACGGCAGAGGCGCTGCGCAACCTGATGGCCGGCAGCGCCATCCGTGAATCGCACCGGGTCGGAGACGAACGCGTGCAGGACCCGTACTGCTTGCGCTGCCAGCCGCAGGTGATGGGTGCAGCGCTCAGCGTGCTGCGCCAGGCCGCCGACACGCTGGGCACCGAGGCCAACGGCGTCACCGACAATCCGCTGATCTTCGCCGAGGACGACACAGCACTTTCCGGCGGCAATTTTCACGCCGAGCCAGTGGCCTTCGCCGCCGACATGATCGCGCTCGCCGTCTGCGAGATCGGCTCGCTGTCGGAACGGCGCATCGCCATGCTTGTCGATCCGGCGCTGTCGGGCATGCCGGCCTTCCTGACGCCGAAGCCAGGCTTGAATTCCGGCTTCATGATCCCGCAAGTGACGGCGGCGGCACTCGTCTCGGAAAACAAGCAAAGGGCCTATCCGGCCAGCGTCGATTCGATCCCGACCTCGGCCAATCAGGAAGACCACGTCTCGATGGCGGCACATGGCGCGCGCCGGCTGATCGGCATGATCGAGAATGCGACGGCCGTCATCGGCATCGAATTGCTGGCCGCCGCGCAAGGCTGCGATTTCCATGCGCCGCTGGCATCGAGCGCGTCGCTCGAAGCGGTGCGCAGGCTGGTCAGGGCCGAAGTGCCGCATCTCGACAATGACCGGCATTTCCACCCCGACATGGAAAAGGCCATCGCCATGGTGCGCAGCGGCGCTGCCGTGAAGGCAGCGGGCGCTGTGGCGCTGCCGGGAATCGCGTCGTGAGGGCCCACACTTCGATAGGTCGCGATCCTTCGCGCCCCCCTCTGTCCTGCCGGACATCTCCCCCACGAGGAGGGAGATCGGCGGTCATCGAGGCTTTCGCCAATCTCCAACGCTGCAGGATTGAGCGAAGCGGTGAAGCTGCCGATCTCCCCCCTCGTGGGGGAGATGCCCGGCAGGGCAGAGGGGGGCGCCGTAGAGCGCCGGCGCAGGGAGACCATTCATGAACGCGCCCTCCTGGCTCACTATAACGCCCGGCACCGCCCCGCTGCTGGTCTCGATCCCGCATACCGGCATCGATCTCGCCGGTCTTGAGAACCGGCTGGTGTCGCCTTGGCTCGGCCGCCGCGACGCCGACTGGTGGATCGACAAGCTCTATGACTTTGCCGAAGACCTCGGCGCGACGGTGGTGCATACCGCGATCTCGCGCACCGTCATCGACGTCAATCGCGATCCGTCCGGCGCCTCGCTCTATCCCGGCCAGGCGACGACGGGCCTGTGCCCGACCGAGACCTTCGATGGCGATCCGCTCTATCGCGAGGGTGAGGAGCCTGGACCGTCAGAGGTCGATGAACGCCGCGAAAAATACTTTGTGCCTTACCATGCCGCCACGCAGGCCGAGATCGACAGGCTGCGCGCCTTGCACCCGAAGATCGTCCTCTATGACTGCCATTCGATCCGCTCGGTGCTGCCGCGGCTGTTCGAAGGCACTCTGCCGGTGTTCAACCTCGGCACCAATGACGGCAAAAGCGCCGATCCGGGCTTGCAGGCAATAGTCGGCCAGATCCTCGTCGAAACCGGCGAGAGTTTTGTCGTCAATGGCCGCTTCAAAGGCGGCTGGATCACGCGCCATTTCGGCCAGCCGCAAAACGGCGTTCATGCGCTGCAAATGGAACTGTCCAACCGCGGCTATATGCGCGAGCCCAAAAGCAAGGGTGCGCCGGACAATTGGCCAGTGCCTTACGACCCCGCATTCGCCGCGCCGATCCGCGCCACGCTGAAGCGCATCCTGGAAAGCGCGATTGCCTGGGCCGGGCGCTGACGCTTCGCCGCGCAGCTCATTCGAAAGGAAAAGTGACGCCATGACCGATCCTCGCCACAACATCCGCGAAGTCCGCAGCCCGCGCGGCAGCGAGCTCAACGCCCGCACATGGCTGACTGAAGCGCCGTTGCGCATGCTTATGAACAATCTCGATCCCGACGTCGCCGAAAACCCCAACGAACTGGTCGTCTATGGCGGCATCGGCCGGGCGGCGCGCACCTGGAACGACTTTGATCGCATCGTCGCCTCTCTGAAGACGCTTGGAGACGACGAGACGCTGCTGGTGCAGTCCGGCAAGCCGGTCGGCGTGTTCCGGACGCATACCGATGCGCCGCGCGTGCTGATCGCCAATTCCAACCTCGTGCCGCACTGGGCGACATGGGAGAAATTCAACGAGCTCGATAAGAAGGGCCTGATGATGTACGGCCAGATGACGGCCGGCTCGTGGATCTACATCGGCACCCAAGGCATCGTACAGGGCACCTACGAAACCTTCGTCGAGGCCGGCCGCCAGCATTACGGCGGCAACCTCAGGGGCAAATGGATCCTGACCGGCGGCCTCGGCGGCATGGGCGGCGCCCAGCCGCTGGCCGCGGTCATGGCCGGCGCCTGCTGCCTGGCGGTCGAATGCGATCCCGATCGCATCGATTTCAGGCTGCGCACCCGCTATGTCGACGAACGCGCCGACACGCTCGAGGAGGCGCTGGAAAGGATCGAGCGCTGGACCAGGGCCGGCGAGGCGAAATCGGTCGGCCTGGTCGGCAACACCGCCGACATCGTCCCGGAACTGGTGCGGCGTGGCGCGCGCCCCGACTTGGTCACCGACCAGACGTCGGCGCATGATCCGCTCAACGGCTATCTGCCCAAGGGCTGGTCGCTCGCCGAATGGCGCGAGAAGCGCACCAGCGACCCGAAGGCGGTCGAAAAGGCGGCGCGCGCGTCGATGCGCGAACATGTCGAGGCGATGGTGGCGTTCTGGAACGCCGGCGTGCCGACGCTCGACTATGGTAACAACATCCGCCAGGTGGCGAAGGAGGAAGGATTCGACAATGCCTTTGCCTTCCCGGGTTTCGTGCCGGCCTACATCCGGCCGCTGTTTTGTCGCGGGGTCGGTCCGTTTCGCTGGGCAGCCCTCTCAGGCGATCCCGAGGACATCTACAAGACCGACGCCAAGGTGCGCGAGCTGACGCCCGGCAACACCCATCTGCACAACTGGCTCGACATGGCGCGTGAGCGCATCGCCTTCCAGGGTCTTCCGGCGCGCATCTGCTGGGTTGGTCTCGGCGACCGCCACAGGCTCGGCCTCGCCTTCAACGAGATGGTGGCGAAAGGCGAGCTCAAGGCGCCGGTGGTCATCGGCCGCGATCATCTCGATTCAGGGTCGGTTGCCTCGCCGAACCGCGAGACGGAATCGATGAAGGACGGTTCGGATGCCGTGTCCGACTGGCCGCTGCTCAATGCGCTGCTCAACACCGCGTCCGGCGCAACCTGGGTATCGCTGCATCATGGCGGCGGCGTCGGCATGGGCTTTTCGCAACATGCCGGCATGGTCATCGTCGCCGACGGCACAAGCGAAGCGGCCAAACGCCTGGAGCGGGTGCTGTGGAACGACCCCGCAACCGGCGTCATGCGCCACGCCGATGCCGGCTATGACATCGCCATCGACTGCGCCAGGGAGCACCAGCTCAACCTGCCAGGCATCCTCGGCTGAACCGCGCCTTGCGCATTCTGCGGGCAGCCGAATACCGGTCTATGCCGTGGAAGAACGGCAGCGGGGTGACGACGGAAATCGCCGTCTCGCCCGCAGGTGCTGCGCTCGACGATTTCGACTGGCGCGTCTCCATGGCGCGGGTCGAAAGCGGTGGACCATTCTCCGAGTTTGCCGGAGTGGACCGAAGCTTGGCCGTGCTGGAAGGCGAGGGGATCATCCTTGATATGGCCGGCCGCCCGGCGGCTACGCTGACCAAAACTTCCGCCCCGCTTTCCTTTCCGGCCGATGTGCCGACGCAAGCGGCGCTGATCGCCGGTCCGATCACCGATCTCAACGTCATGACGCGGCGTGGACGGATGACCCATGCCGTCGATCGCTTGGTGATTTCAGCCCCAACGGACATCCAGTCGGCCGCTCATGCGACCCTCATCCTGTGTTTTGACGGCGAGATCACGGTGACCGGCGCGGCGCCTGTCCGCATCGGACCAAGCGACACGCTGTTGCTCGGACCGGACGCCCTGAAACGGCGCGTTGAGCCTGCGCGACCGGCGACGCTGTTCGTGATCCGCATCGATCGCGTTGCTGCAAACGATTAACGCCTGTTTCGAAACATGATCACAACGCCGGCCAAATATGCCGTAAGCTCAAGCCCAGATCACGAAAAAGCCTGAATCCTTCCGTCGATCAAGTCCCGGCGGGAGGGAGGTGGTTCGTCTGCAGGTCTTGGTGCGAAAATAAACTTTCGGCCCTTGTTTCGATGCAACCAATTCCATTTCAATCGGTTCTAGGGACATTGCCGTGGCGGTGACGCCGCTAACGCGTCCCCCATGCGGAATTTTCAATGAATATACAGACAGACCCCACCCAAATGGAAAAGACGAGCGCGAGCTTTCCGGCCATCACGGAAGAGCCGATACGCTCCAATTTCCTGCCGGAAGAGCGCCTGCGAACGCTGGGTGCAAGCCTCGCCAACGGTGACGTCAAGGATCTGTTCGGCCTGGAGCCGTTCGATTTCCAGCCACGCGTCCGCGACAGCGCCAGAAAGATCCTCGAAGTCTACCGTTCGACCAATGCCGCGCAGGCGAGAGGCGAGACGATCACGCCGGCGGCGCAATGGCTGCTCGACAACAATTATCTGGTCGAGGAAACCATCTTCCAGGTCAAGCGCGACCTGCCACGCCGCTTCTATCGTCAATTGCCGACCCTGAAACTGTCCGACGGCGGCAGCGTCCCGCGCGCCCTTGCGCTGGCCTGGACCTATGTCGCGCATTCGGACAGTTCGGTTTCGGCGGCCATGTTCAAGGCGATCGTCGAAGGCTTTCAGGCTGTCGAGCCGCTGAAGATCGGCGAGCTCTGGGCGCTGCCATCGCTGTTGCGCTTCGTTCTGATCGAAAATCTTCGCCGGATCGCGGTCCGGGTCAGTCGTACCCGGCAGATGCGCCAGATTGCCAACGAGGTTGCCGACGGCGTGCTGGCGATCGACGACAGCGCCGACCGCCAGGCGATCCTGTCGAACTACGTCGCCCATGCACAAGACACCACCTTTGCCACCCAATTGCTCTACCGCCTGCGCGACGGGTCGCAAAATGCCGGCAGGGCGCTGGAATGGCTGGAGGGCGAGCTTGAAAAGTCCGGCTCCGATGCCGAGGAAATCATCATCAGCGAGCATCGCACGCTGTCCGGTGGCAATGTAACTACCGGTAACATCATCCGCGGCCTCAGGCTCATCAACGATATCGACTGGACGGTTTGGTTCGAAGGTGTCAGCCGCATCGACACCTTGCTGCGCGAGCGCACCGATTTCGCCGCGCTCGATTTCTTCTCGCGCGACCAGTACCGGACCGCGATCGAGGAAATGGCGCGCCGCTCCGATCGTTCCGAATTCCGCGTTGCTGAAAAGGCGATCGAACTCGCCGGCCATGCCGCTGTCGCCGATACCACCGTCACCGGTCCAATCGCTCACACCGACGTCGGGTTCTTTCTGGTCGGCCCGCGCCGGCTGGAACTGGAGAAGGCGATCGGCTATCGGCCGACCGTCAGCGTCACGATCAAACGGGCGTTCGGCAAGACCGGATGGCTGGGCATCGTCGTGCCGGTGTTCGCGCTGACGGTCCTGCTTCTTGTCCTCTCCCGCGATGCCCTTGCCAGTCTCGGCCTGTCCATACCGTCGATCGTCCTGATGCTGGCGCTGTTTGCCGTGCCGGCCAGCGAAGGCGCGCTTGCCTTCTTCAACACCGTCGTATCGTTGTTCCTGAAGCCGACGCGCCTCGTCGGCTACGACTATAAGCGCGGCGTGCCGCCCGAGGCGCGCACGCTGGTGGTGGTGCCGTCGCTGATCGGCTCGCGCGACGACGTCGAGGAGAACATCCGCAACATCGAAGTGCACCACCTGGCCAACACGGCGGACGAAATCCATTTCGCTCTGCTTTCGGACTGGCCCGACAGCAAAACCGAAATCGATGCGGCCGATATCGAGATCCTCCAATATGCTCGCGACGAGATCGCACGGCTGAACGCCCGCTATCCCAGCGAAGGCGCGCCGCGTTTCTACGTCCTGCACCGCCGGCGGCTCTACAATGAATCCCAGGGCGCCTGGATGGGCTGGGAACGCAAGCGCGGCAAGCTCCACGAACTGAATCTTCTGCTGCGTGGTGACAGCGACACCACCTTTCTGCCGCTGGACGTGCCGTTGCCGGAAAACGTTATCCATGTGATGACGCTGGATGCCGACACGCGCACCACCCGCGATGCCGTCGCCAGTTTGGTTGGCAAGCTTTGCCATCCGCTCAACCGCCCGCATTACGATGCGGCAAAGCGCGTCGTCAGCGCCGGCTACACCATCCTGCAGCCGCGCATCACCGCTTCGCTGACCAGCGGCGACGACGCATCCTTCTTCCAGCGGGTCTTTTCTGCCAATCGCGGCCTCGATCCCTACGTATTTGCCGTCTCCGACATCTACCAGGACGTCTTCGGCGACGGCTCCTTCACCGGCAAGGGGCTCTATCACGTCGACGCCTTCGAGGCGGCGCTGAAGGGCCGCATCGAAGAAAACACCGTCCTCAGCCACGATCTGCTCGAAGGCGCGTTGGCGCGCGCGGCACTGGTCACCGACGTCGAACTGGTCGAGGACTATCCGACCCGCTATTCGGTCGACGCGTCGCGCCACCATCGCTGGGCGCGCGGCGACTGGCAGCTTCTGGGCTTCATTCTCAGTCCGCGCTCCGGCGTGCCGGCGCTGTCGCGCTGGAAGATGGTTGACAATCTGCGCCGGTCGCTGACGCCGATCTTCTGGGTGATGGCCGCGATCGCTGGCTGGACGCTGCTGCCCTTCACCCAGGCCGCGCAATGGCAGGCGCTGCTGATCCTCACACTTTTCATGGCGCCGACATTCGACATCGTCCACGCCATCCTGCCGAAAAGCGGCGACCAGACGCCGCGCGGTCATTTCTCGGCGCTGGCGCGCGACGTCGCCTTCGGCACCGCCCTGGTGGCTCTGAAGATCGTGCTGATGGCGCATCTGGCCTGGATGATGGGCGATGCCATCATTCGCACGCTCTACCGCCTGTTCGTCAGCCGGAAGAACCTGCTCGAATGGCGCACTGCCTCGCAGGCTCACAAGAACGGCGACAACGATCTCGGCTCCTATTACGGCATGATGTACGGCGCGGTGATCGTCGGCGTCGTCGGCCTCGCCATCCCTGTCGTGGCCGATTCCACCGGAGCTTTCGTCGCCTTCTTCTTCGCGCTGTTCTGGATTGGCTCGCCGGCCTTCGCCTTCTTTATCAGCCGCTCTGCCGAAACCGAGGACCGTCTGCGCATATCGGCGGCCGACATCCATGCGCTGCGCACGATTGCGCGGCGCACATGGCATTATTTCGAGACCTTCGTGACGGCCGAGCATCACAATCTGCCGCCTGACAATTTCCAGGAAAGTCCGGCGCCCGTCGTGGCGCCCCGCACCTCGCCGACCAATATCGGCGTCTATCTCCTGTCAGTGGTTTCGGCCCGCGATTTCGGCTGGATCAGCCTGTCCGACGCCACCACCCGCATCGACGCGACGATGTCGACTATCGAGAGCATGCCGCGTGAGCGCGGCCATCTCTTCAACTGGTATGACACGACGACGCTGAAGCCGCTCTATCCGCTGTACATTTCCGCCGTCGATAGCGGCAATCTCGCCGGCCATCTGGTGGCGGTGGCGGCAGCCTGTGCCGAATGGGCGGAAGCGCCTGCAGTCCACCTTCAGGGCGACTTCGAGGGTATCCTCGATACGGTGACGATCCTCGACGAAAGCCTGGCGGAGTTGCCTGACGACCGCCGCCAGTTGCGGCCGTTGCGCCAGCGACTTGCCGATCGCCTCGATGGCATGCGACGCGCGGTCGAATCGATCAAGGCACAACCCGAGATGGCGTCGATCCGCACCATCAACCTGGCCGTTCTGGCCGGCGAGATCCGCAAGCTCGCCATCGCGATCCATACTGAGGCCGCCTCGACGCAGAGCGACACCATCGCCGACTGGGCGGCGAGACTGGAAGCCACCTGCGAAGCGCATGTCCATGACGCGCATAGCGACGACAATGCCGTCGAGGCGCTGCGGGCCAAGCTTCTGTCGTTGCGCGAGCGCACGCGCCGCTTTGCCTTCGAAATGGATTTCTCCTTCCTCATGCGCAAGGAACGCAAGCTTCTGTCGATAGGCTACCGGGTCGAGGAGCATCAGCTCGACGAAAGCTGTTACGATCTGCTGGCTTCCGAGGCGCGGCTGACCAGCCTGTTCGCCATAGCCAAGGGCGATCTGCCGACGGAGCACTGGTTCCACCTCGGCCGGCCGATCGTCGAGATCGGGTTCAAGGGCGCTCTGATGTCCTGGTCCGGCTCGATGTTCGAGTATTTGATGCCGCCGCTGGTGATGAAGGAGCCGCAAGGCAGCATCCTCAACCAGACCAGCAAGCTCATCATCAAGCGCCAGATCCAGTACGGCCGCTCGAAGAACGTGCCCTGGGGCATTTCGGAAGCGGCCTACAACGCCCGCGATCGCGAACTGACCTACCAGTACACCAATTTCGGCGTGCCTGGGCTGGGCCTGAAGCGAGGTCTTGGCCAGAACACGGTGATTGCGCCTTATGCGACCGTGCTGGCGGCGCAGTTCACCCCGCGTGAATCGGTGCAGAACCTGGCCAGGCTGAGGCGGCTCGGCGCCCTTGGCCGGCACGGCTTCTACGATGCGGTCGATTTTACGCCGCAACGCGTGCCGGAGGGCACCGACCATGTCGTCGTGCTGAACTACATGGCCCACCATTCCGGTATGTCGATCGCCGCCGTCGCCGACGCCATCTTCGAAGGACGCCTGCGCGACCGCTTCCACAGCGATCCGGTGATCGAGTCGGCCGAGTTGCTGCTGCAGGAAAGAGCGCCGCGCGACATCCCGACCGCCACCGTCAGGACCGAGGCCGACGAACGGTCGAAGGACGAAACGGAAGCCGAGAGCCCCGATACGCGCATCGTGCTCAACCCGCTCAAGGCGCTGCGTTCGACCAGCGTCATGTCCAATGGCCGCTACTCGGTCATGGTTACCGCGACCGGCTCCGGCTATAGTCGCTGGGGCGAGCTTGCCGTCACGCGCTGGCAGCCGGATCCGACCGAGGATCGGCTTGGCTCCTACATCTTCCTGCGCGACTCCGGCACCGGCGACTGGTGGTCGGCCACCGCCGAGCCGAAGCGTGCCACCCACGAAGAGGTGCGGACGCTGTTTTCCGACGACAAGGCGAGCTTCGTCAAGTCAGTGGGATCACTGCGTTCGGAGGTCGAATGCATCGTCATTTCGGAGGGAAATGGCGAAGGCCGGCGGGTGACGCTCTACAATGACGGGCCGGTCGACCGGCATATCGAAGTGACCTCGTTCGCTGAACTGGTGCTGGGCTCCGAAGCATCCGACAACGCGCATCCGGCCTTCTCGAAAATGTTCGTGGAAACCGAAATCGCTGCGAATAACGCAGCGATCTTCGCCACCAGACGTAAGCGGGAAACGGACGAGCCTGATGTCGCCATGGTGCATTTCGTCACCGACCCGTCTGGGTCGACGCGCGACGCCGAGGCCGAAACCGACCGGCGCGCCTTCATAGGCCGCGGCCGCACCATTACCGAGGCCGCCGCCTTCGATCCCGGCGCCAAGCTTGGCGGCCATTCCGGCTTCACGCTGGATCCGGTCGCGGCGCTTCGCCGGCAGGTGCGGGTGCCGGCCAACAAGAAGATATCGCTGACCTTCTGGACTGCCGTCGGCGCCAACCGTGCCGAACTCGAAGATGCCATTGCGCGGCTTGATCATCCGGAAGCCTTCGCGCGCCAGGCGATGCTCGCCTGGACCCGCTCGCAGGTGCAGACCCGGCATCTCGGTCTCAGCCTTGCCGATGCCGCCAATGTGCAGAATCTGGCGCGCTATCTGATCTATCCGGATCCGTTCCTGCGGCTTCCGGCCGAATCGATCGCTTCCGGGCTCGGTAGGCAATCGGGCCTATGGCCGACCAGCATATCCGGCGACTTTCCGATTTTTCTGGTCAGGATCGGCGATGTCGCCGATCTCGAAATCGTGGCCCAGGCGCTCCGCTTCCAGGAATACATGCGCGCCCGCGGCATGATGATCGACTTTGTCGTCGTCAACGAGCAGGCTTCGTCCTACGTGCAGGACCTGCAACGGGCGGTCGAGACGCTGTGCGAAAACAGCCGCCTGCGCGGCAAGGAGCTAGGACCCCGCCAGCACATCTTCGCGGTGCGCCGCGACCTCATGGACGAGGCGACCTACAAGACGCTGCTGGCCACCGCCCGCGTCGTTCTGCACACGCGCAACGGCACCATCATCGATCAGATCGAGCGCGCCGAGGCCGCTGCGCTGCAAGCGCGGGACGCGTTGCAGCCGGCGGGTGCAGCAGCGCTTCGTGAACCGTCTCCGCCGGCGCCACAGACGTGGGCCCAACCCGCGTTCGACGGCAGTGCCGATGGCAGCGGGCTCAACCAGTGGAACGGTTTTGGCGGCTTCGAGGGCGACGGACGCCACTATGTCGTGCGCCTTGCTGGCCGGCGCACGACGCCGCAGCCCTGGATCAACGTCGTCTCCAACGCCTCGTTCGGTTTCCACGTTTCGGCTGAAGGCGCTGCCTTCACCTGGAGCCGAAACAGCCGCGATTATCAACTGACGCCGTGGGCGAACGACCCGGTCACCAACCGGCCAGGCGAGGGCATCTATATCTACGATCATGCCAGCGGCCGGGCGTTCTCGCCGCTGGCCGCCGTCGTCCGCGATCCCGCCATGACCTACGAAACATGGCACGGGCAGGGGTTTTCGACCTTCCGTTCGAAGCGCGGGCCGCTGTCGATGGACCTTACCCATGTGGTGGATTCCATCGATCCGGTGAAAATCTCCCGGTTGCGCATCCAGAATTCCGGTTCGGCGCCGGCGCGACTGCGCGTCTATGCCTATGCGGAATGGGTTCTTGGCAGCCATCGTTCGCGCACGGCGGCGACCATCGTTCCGTCCAGGGATGCCGCGACGGGCGCGTTGCTGGCGCAAAATCCCTACGGGCTCGACTTCGGCGAGCGGGTCGCCTTCCTGGCCGCCGACGGCGCGGCACACTCGGTGACGGCCGACCGCGGCGAGTTCATCGGACGAAACGGCACCAGCGAACTCCCGCAAGCCGTGCTCAGCGGCGCAGGCCTGTCGGGCCGCGTCGAGGCGGGCGACGATCCTTGTGCGGCAATTGCACGCGACGTCGACATCCCTGCCGGCGGCGACGTGACGCTGCTCTGGCTGCTCGGCGATGCGGCCTCTGCCGAGGAAGCCAGCGCGCTGGCACGGCATCATCGCAGCAAGGATTTCGATCAGCGGCTGACTGACAATGAACGCACCTGGCGAGGGTTTCTCGACACCATCCAGGTCGAGACGCCGGACAAGGCGCTCAACGCGATGGTCAACCACTGGCTGCCCTATCAGAGCCTTGCCTGCCGCATCCGCGCCCGCTCGGCGTTTTACCAGGCGAGCGGCGCCTTTGGCTTCCGCGACCAGTTGCAGGACACGCTGGCCCTGCTTGTCCATGATCCGCAACTGGCGCGCGCCCAAATCCTCAACGCGGCGCGGCGGCAATTCCCCGAAGGCGACGTGCAGCATTGGTGGCTGCCGCGAACCGAGGCAGGCGTCCGCACCATGATTTCCGACGACGTGGTCTGGCTCGCCCATGCCACGGCACACTACTTGCTGGTAACCGGCGATACCGCGATCCTCAGGGAACAACTGCCCTTCATCGAAGGGCCGCCGCTGGAAGAAGGCGAGCACGACGCCTTTTTCACCCCGGAAATATCGAAGAAGACCGCTTCACTCTACGATCATTGCGCGCGCGCACTTGACCTTGCCATCAAGCGCAGCAGCCCCGCCGGGCTGCCGCTGATCCTCGGCGGTGACTGGAACGACGGCATGAACCGTGTCGGCGAGCACGGTAAGGGCGAGAGCGTCTGGCTGGGTTGGTTCCTGCTGAAGACGCTGGGCGACTTTGCAGCTGTCGCCAAGGCGGAAGGCGACGCCAAGCGCGCGCAAGCCTGGACAAAACACGCCAGCGTGCTGAAGCGGGCGCTGGAAAGCACGGCCTGGGACGGTGAATGGTATCGTCGCGGCAGCTTCGACGACGGCACGCCGCTGGGGTCGCGCAGCTCGCAGGAATGCAAGATCGACTCGATTGCCCAGTCGTGGAGCGTGCTGTCGGGCGAGGGCGATCCGGCGCGATCGACGACGGCGATGCAGCAGGCGATGAAAATGCTCGTCGACGACGAGCTCAACATCGTCAAGCTTTTCACCCCGCCCTTTTCCAAGACGGAACAGAACCCAGGCTACATCAAGAGCTACCCGCCGGGTGTCCGTGAAAACGGCGGCCAGTATACCCACGCAGCGACATGGTTCGTCATTGCGCTCGCCGAAATGGGGCGCGTCGACGACGCCTACCGCTGCTTCTCGATGCTCAACCCGGTCAACCATGCGCTCGACGAGGCCACTGCCGAGCACTACCGCGTCGAGCCTTATGTCGTCGCGGCAGACGTCTACGCCGGGCAAGGCAAGGGCGGCCGCGGCGGCTGGACCTGGTATACCGGCTCGGCCGGCTGGCTTTATCGCGCGGCGGTCGAAGGCATCCTCGGCATCGAGCGCAGGGGCGAGCGCATCCAGTTCAGGCCGAAACTGCCCAGCCATTGGGATGGCTATGCGGCAATGCTCAAGGTGCTTGGGGCCGAACTCAGGGTTCAGGTTGTCCGCGACAAGAAGGCCAAAGCCGTCTCGCTCGAGGTAAATGGTAAAAAGACGAAGGCTGCGTCTTTCGAACCGAAAGCCGGCGACAAGGCCGATCTGGTCGTAAGGATACCGGCGTAGCTTCAAGGATTTGGAGCGTCTTGGTACATCTTGAGGATGTGCGTTATCTAAAGTTGCTTGAGCAATTCTATTGCGCATGAGATTTCCCAAAAGCCGATGCAGGCTTTTTGGATTCGTACATGGCCAGTTGCTGATTAAAATTTCGGCAGTGCTTCCAGACTGCCACGATTTTGCCGCAAGGCTGACATTTTACCTTTCTTCTCAAACCGTTAGGTGATCACGACAGATTTCGCAGCGTCGCCATCTTTTGTTCGCGAATTGGGAACTGAAGGGGTACGAGGGCATTGTTTCGCGACACGTCAACGAGTACGAGTCAGAAAATGATGCAGTGCACAATAACAATTTGCTGGAGTAGCTGAAGTGTCCCTTCTGCAAATCTACTGGAGAGCGCTCGGTTATCTCGCTGCCGACAGAAAACGCGTCGCGTTTATCTGTGGGGCGAATGTCGCGCTTGCGATTATCGCCATCCTTGAGCCGATCATGTTCGGACGGGTGATCGATGCCATTTCGGACGGCGGCTCGGTCTTTTCGACGCTCGGCCTGTGGGCTGGTATCGGCGTCTTCAACGTCGTCGCCTTCGTCCTGGTGGCGCGCGGCGCGGATCGTTTTGCCCACGCCAGGCGCAGCGAGGTCCTTTGCCAGTCGTTCGAGCGCGTGATCACCATGCCGCTTGCCTGGCATCATCAGCGCGGCACCTCCAATTCCCTGCATACGCTGCTGCGCGCGGTCGAGACCTTGTTCAGCCTCTGGCTCGAGTTCATGAGGCAGCATTTGTCGACGGTTGTCGCACTGGTTCTGCTGGTGCCGACGGCGCTCAGCATGGACATTCGCATGTCGATGGTCCTGCTGGCACTGGGCGCGCTCTACGTCGGAATCGGCCGGCTGGTGATGCGTCGTACCAAAGAAGGCCAGGCGTCCGTGGAGCGGCACTTTCACCAGGTGTTCGCGCATGTGAGCGACTCGGTCAGCAATGTCGCCGTGCTGCAGAGCTACAATCGCATCGGCCACGAGACCGACGCCTTGAAGCGCTATGTCAAGAATCTGCTTGATGCCCAGTATCCGGTGCTCGACTGGTGGGCATTGGCCAACGCTCTGCACCGTCTGTCGTCGACCATTTCGATGATGGTCGTGCTGTTGATCGGCTCCTATCTGGTCATGCATGGCCAATTGCGTATCGGTGACGTGATCGCGTTTACCGGCTTTGCCACGCTGCTGATCGCCCGGCTCGACCAGATGTCGGCCTTCGCCAACCAGATTTCGGAAGCCAGGGCCAAGCTCGAGGAATTTTATCGCCTTGAGGACTCCGCGGCCGACGCCGCCGAGCCGGACGGTTTGCGTGACCTGGTCAACGTCACTGGTCATGTGCGTTTCGAAAACGTCAACTTCGAATTCGCCAATTCGGGGCAGGGCGTGAACGATGTCTCGTTCGAGGTCCACGCCGGCCAGACCGTGGCCATCGTCGGTCCGACGGGCGCTGGCAAGACCACGCTGATCAATCTTTTGCAGCGGGTCTTTGCACCGTCCAGCGGCCGCATCCTGATCGATGGCATCGATACCCGCACGGTGACCCGCAAGTCGCTGCGCCACTCGATTGCCACCGTGTTCCAGGATGCGGGCCTGCTCAACCGCTCGATCGAGGACAACATCCGCGTCGGGCGCGCCGAGGCGACCTATGATGAGGTCCACGCCGCCGCCAATGCCGCTGCCGCGCAGGATTTCATCCTGTCGAAGAGCAACGGCTACGATACGGTCGTCGGCGAACGCGGCGGACAGCTTTCGGGCGGCGAGCGCCAGCGTATCGCAATCGCGCGCGCCGTGCTGAAGGATTCACCCATCCTGGTGCTCGACGAAGCGACCAGCGCGCTCGACGTCGAGACGGAAGACCGCGTCAAGGAAGCGATCGACGAATTGCGGCGCGGCCGCACCACCTTCATCATCGCGCACCGCCTGACCACTGTTCGCGATGCCGATCTGGTCGTCTTCATGGACAATGGCAAGGTGGTCGAAATGGGTGGCTTCGCCGAATTGTCGATGCGCAATGGCCGCTTCGCCAGCCTGCTGCGCGCCGGCGGCCTGCTCAACGACGAGGAAGTCCGCCGCCTCAGCCGCACCATCACGGACGCGGCCGCCTGAGTTGCCAGGCTCGCCCCTTGTGGGAGAAGGTGGCCGAGCGAAGCTCGGTCGGATGAGGGGTGTTCCAGCTTGGCGCAACCCTCCATCCAGAATCGAAATTCTGGCGCACGGCAGATAGGATCATCCACGCCTCACTCCTTCCAGCACCCCTCATCCGGCTCGGCGCTAACGCGCCGATCCACCTTCTCCCACAGGGGAGAAGGGAACGCGCACCTGCGACACCGCCACTCGATTGCCCCAGACGCGTCGCCGGTTTATGTAAAGCTGCATGAGTGACCTGACTTCACGCCTCAGCGGCTGGATGGATTTCGCCAACCCGACGCGGTTTGTCGGGTTGGCCGACAAGGTGGTGCCGTGGCTGGCAACCATCGCCACACTCCTCCTGGCCGCCGGGCTCTACATGAGCTTCACGGCGCCGGAGGATTTCCAGCAAGGCATCACCGTACGTATCATGTACATCCATGTGCCCTTCGCTTGGCTGGCCATGATGTGTTTCACGCTGATGGCGGTTTCCGCATTGGGCACGCTGGTATGGCGCCATCCGCTGGCCGACGTCGCGCTGAAATCGGCGGCACCCATCGGCGCCGTCTTTACAGCGCTCGCGCTGATCACCGGTTCGATCTGGGGCAAGCCGATGTGGGGCACCTGGTGGGTGTGGGATGCGCGGCTGACCTCGGTGTTCGTGCTGTTCCTGATGTATCTCGGCATCATCGCGCTGACGAGGGCCCTCGACGATGCGGCGCGCGCCGCCTGGGCCGCCGCAATCATCACCCTGGTCGGCTTCATCAACATCCCGATCATCAAATTCTCGGTCGACTGGTGGAACACGCTGCATCAGCCGGCTTCGGTGTTCCGGCTCGGCGGGCCGACCATCGATCCCAGCCTGTTGCGGCCGTTGCTGGTGATGGCTCTGGGTTTTACCGTGCTGTTCTTCGCGCTGCACCTGATGGCGATGCGCACGGAAATCCTGCGTCGCCGGGTGATTGCCATGCGGCGGGTTGCGGCACGGCAGGCTAGCTGAGTTCCGTCGCTGTCCCGCCAGCGTTCGAGAAATTGAGGCGCTACCCCATGCGGCCGCGCGCCGCCACCGGCAGCGTCTCGAGCACCCGTTCTCCGGTGATCAGATGCACCTCGTCGAAAAGATTGGTGACGACGCAGCAATGGTCGGGCACGATGCGCACGCGCTCGCCGATATGCAGCCTGGCGTCGCCGGAAAGCGTCACGTTGCCGTGCTCCTCGCTGAGGCTGGTGACGGTGGCGCCCGCAATGCCTAGCAACTCGCCGAAATCGGGCAGCCCCAGCGTGTCGCTGGACAACGCCTTGCTGCCAGCATCGAGAATGGCCCGTGTCGGCGTCGGATGGCTGACCACCGTCGACAGCACCGTCAGCGCGCAATCGTCGAGGCTTCCGACGCCCTTGGCGACCTGGTAGCGGTCGAGATAGATGTAGGTGCCGGGGCGGTACTCGGTGACGACGGAAGCCTCGCTCGAGCGCCACATATCCGGCGTGCCGCCGCTGGAGATGCGTCGGCAGGCAAGGCCGGATGCGGCGAGCGCGTTGCGCGCATCGGCGAGCCAAGTCTCGGCCTCGGCAGCGCGGCCTGCCGCCGGATAGGTCATCAGCCCGCCGAAGGCGAGCCCCTTGGCCTTGTCGATCCGTCTGGCCAGTGCGACAGCCTCGCTGGCCGACTGGACGCCGCAGCGGCCCATGCCGGTATCGCATTCCACCAGCACCTGTAGCGGCTGGCCTGGATCGTTGAAGGTGGCGGCGAGCCCGTTAAACGTCTCCATGCTGTCTGCCGTCACCGACAGCGTCACACGGCCGTGCAGTGCCTTGAGGCGCTCCAGCTTGGCGCGGCCAACAATGTTGTAAGGCAGAAAAATGTCGGTGAGCCCGGCATCGGCCATCACCTCGGCTTCACCGATCTTCTGGCAGGTGATGCCGACGGCACCGGCTGCGATCTGCTTCTTGGCCCAGTAGGGCAATTTGTGGGTCTTGATGTGCGGCCTGAGCTTCAGCCCGTGGCGGTCGGCGTGGGCCTGCGCCCGCGCGATGTTGGCTTCGGCGCGGTCGACATCGATCAGGATCGCCGGTGTATCGAGGTCGTCTACGCTCAGCATGGAATTTCACCTTGGGATTTGCCTGGACTTATGGCCTTGATCGGCCCGGATGTCATGAGGCCAGCACGCGGTTTACGTCGACACCGGATCGGTGTTCGGCTATTCGGTTTGGGGATCACCCAAGCCGACGGGAAGGAACCACAACCATGAAACGCTCCGCTATCAACGACATCATCCGCGACGCCGATGCCTTCATCCGTTCGTTCGGCTACATCATGCCGCCCTTCGCCTATTGGAGCCCGGAACAGATGAAGGCGCGCCGGCAGGATTCGTCGGCCATCTTCTCCTCGCGGCTCGGCTGGGACATCACCGATTACGGCCAGGGCAAGTTCGACGAGCTCGGCCTCTTCCTGTTCACCGTTCGCAACGGTCGCTACGAGGACATGAAGAAGGGCATGGGCATGCTCTATGCCGAGAAGATCATGATCTCGCGCAAGGATCAGCTGTCGCCGATGCATCGCCACAACATCAAGGCCGAAGACATCATCAACCGCGGCGGCGGCAAGCTGGTGCTGGAGCTGTTCATGCACGATCGCGACGGCGGCATCGATCCGAAGGCGGAAGTATCGGTGCCGGTCGACGGGACCATCCACCGGCTGCCGGCGGGCGGGCTCTTGAAGCTCGATCCGGGCGAGAGCGTCACGCTGCTGCCGGGCGTCTGGCACGCCTTCTGGGCCGAGGGCAAGGACGTGCTGATCGGCGAGGTTTCGACCGTCAACGACGATCTCACCGACAATGTCTTCCGCGAGCCGATCGGCCGCTTCGCGGACATCGACGAGGACGTCGCGCCGCTGCACCTCTTGGTGTCGGACTACGAGAAGTGGGTGGGGTAAGACGGCCTTTCGTTCCTAACGCTGATGCTTGTCTTCCTTTCGCTTGCCCAGCAGCAGCTTTCGCTCGAGATGGGCTCGCAGGTCGCCGTAATACGCGGTCAGGAACGGGCGGGCGTCATGCGCCTGCGGCGTTGAGCCGATCTTGCGTCCGATCGTCTCAGCCACCGCCCGCAGCGCGAAATAGTCGTCGCGGCGCAGCACCTCCTCCAGCTTGTGCAGTTCGGCGATGCCATAGGCATCGAGCTGGGCATGGCTGAACTGAAAAGTCCTGGCAACCGGATCTTTTCGTGCCGACAGATCCTCCATCAGCGTGCGCTTAGGCGCCTCGACGACCCAGGTTCCCGCCAGGAGGTCGCCAATCCGCAACCGGTCGCGATTGAACAGCGGGAACAAGGCGAACAGTAGCGCCCATACCAGCCCAAAAACTGTCGTCAGCGTATCGGCGACGCCCATCCCACTGCGTCCGGCGATAATCGACAGCGGCAGAAAGACCTCGATCTCGCGCATCAGATTGCGGGCGATGACCTGATCGACCGACAGGCCGGCTCCGTTGCGTGACGCCACCCTGACGCCGATGATCCGCTTTCCGGGGGTCGACGCGCGCCGGCCCGCCTCGAAGGCGATGAAGTAGACGTTTCGCAGAAAAAAGATCGCGATGATCCAGACGATGAAAAGCGGCTGCAATTTGTCGGTGCCGAAACCTGTTACCCCGAACAGCGCAACAATCGTGACCGTGATTGCAGCCGTGGCGATAAACACGACATCGAGCAGGAAAGCGGCAGCCCGTGTGCCGGCGTCGGCCAGCTTGATCTGGAGGTCGACACCTTCAGGCGTGATCAGCGAGCGCATTGTCGCCAGCGCGGCGCGTCTAGCGATCGCCATTGCGCACCACCTGGAACAGGTAGAAGTAGCCGATCCACAGTGCGAGCATGCCGCTGCCAATGGCATAGCGGGTGACGTCGCTGGTGATCGTCTGCCTGCCGATGCCCTCGAGCAGTCCGGCAAACAGCAGCATGATCGAAACGCCGACCATCGCGGTCGCCGCGATGCGTCCGGCATGGGCCGCTGCCGTCATGCGGGTCAATTCGCCGGGAAAGGCGATGCGCGTGCCGATCCGCATGCCGGCAGCGCCGGCCACTGCGATGGCGAACAATTCGGTGGTGCCGTGAATGGCCAGCCAGCCGCCAAGTTCCATGCCAAGCCCCTTTGCCCAATAGACCTGGAACAGCGCACCCAGCATGCAGCCGTTGAACAGCATCAGCAGCACCGTCGGCACGGCGAAAGCAAATCCAAGCGCGAAGGCGAGGATTGCGACCTGGACGTTGTGGGTGAAAAGATAAGCAGCAAAGCCCGAGAGAAAGCCGTTATCGCCGTCATAAAGCATGCTGCGCAGCAACTCGGCCGAAGCGTCGGGGCCACGGCCGGCAGCCAGGCCTGACGGGATGATCGCGTCGAACCAGCCCTTGTCGGACGCTACCAGCCAGGCGCCGGCGCCGATGCCGACAAACATCAGCGCCACTGACACCAGCGTCTCGCGCCACAATTCGCGGATGGCACCGGGCCAGTCATGCAGGAAGAAATCGCCAACACGCTGCCGTAGTCCGCGGCGTGCCCCATAGAGATAAAAATATCCCCGCAGCGACAGGGATTCGAGATAGGCGATCAGCGCACTGTCGAGGGATGTCGCTCTCGCCACCGAAAGCGAAGACAATGCCGACCGGTAGAGCAACGGAAGCGACAGCAGCTCTTCTTCCGACAGTGTTCGCGGGGCGCGTTTCTCGACGCGGGCGAGTAGCGCCTCGAACGCCTTCCAGTCGGCCTCGCGCTCCCGACGGAAGCTGGCCAACGACTGGCGTACGGCATCGCCGCGTCGAACATCGCCGGGTACTGGCGCAGTCACAACAAATCCTCGTGCTTGAACTGCAGGTAGCGCTCGACCAGCGCCGGCCCCAGCCTTTGATGGTCGGCTTCGATCACATGCGCGCCAAGCAGCCGCAACCGGCCGATGACGACCTGCCTTTCGCGCAAAAGCCCGCCGGCGACAACGGCGCGGGCGACATCCTCGCCGGATGAAGGCGGCATGTCGGCCAAGCTCTCCAATTCGACATCCCTGATCATCATGAACAGCACCAGATGCCGCTCGGTGAGCCGGCCGACGGTGCGCAGCATCAATTCCGCGCTGATCGGATCGACGAAGTCGGTGAAGATGATGACCAGAGAGCGCCGGTCGAGCCTCGCCGCAAGCGTGGTCAGCGCCAGGGTGAAATTGGTCTCCTCGTTGGAATAGTCGATCTCAACCGCCCGCTTCTGGATCATCGCGAAGCTGGCCGAGCCGCGCACCGCGCCGCTGGCGACGCGCGGCCGCGCATCGAAGCTGAACAGGCTGACCATGTCGCCGCCCTTGAGCGCAATGAACGCCGACAGCAAGGCTGCCGCCACCGCCCGGTCCACCTTCGGCAGGCCGTCGACCGGCTCGCACATCAGGCGTCCGCTGTCGATGGCCAGCACGATGTTGTTGTTCTCCTCGATACGGAACTCGCGCGCCAGAAGCCTGCCGTGGCGGGCGCTGCGCTTCCAGTCGATCATCCTCCGGCCCATGCCGGGCTGATAATCCTTGAGCGCCTCGAATTCCCGGCCCTGGCCGGCCCGGCGCTGCGCATGCCCGTCGGGCAGGGCGTTGCGCTGCAGCAGCGTGATCGCCTGGTCGCGGGCGCTGCGGACGTCGGGCAACACTGCCACCTTGCTTTCCATAGGCAGGACGATCTGGTTCCAGACCAGTCCGAACGGCCCGCGCCAGCGCAGCCACAGACGATCGAAGCTGGCGATGCCGCGCCGCAACGCCTGGAACCGCAGGTCGAGCGATCCGCCATCCTTTGTGGCAGCCAGGGGACCGCCGGTTCCGCCGATCGGCGCCAGGCGCTCATCATGACCGACGCGCGCCTCCAGGGTCCGCGTCCGGCCTGAAAAACGGGCGGCGACATGGACGGTGAACTGGCCGCCGACACCGACCTGCGGCGGCGCGTGGAGGCTGGCGGCCAGCGATTTCCGCGCGCGTCCCGCCGCGGCGTCCACCGCCAGGAAGGCGAGCAGCAGGCAGATCCACAGCAATCCGAGATACCACAGCGACGGCAGCGCCAGCGCGACCAGGAAGGCCGGCACCGCGCCCGCCGCTGCCGCCCACACCGCTCGGCCGCTGGGATAGATCAACGCGGCACTTCCGTCTGGTCGACCAAGTCGGAGACGATCTGCTCGACCAGCCGGCCATCGATCTGCGCGGCCGGCGACAAGATGACGCGATGGCGCAGCGCCGGCACCGCCAGCGCCTTGACGTCGTCGGGGATCACATAGGCGCGCCCGTCGAGCGCTGCCCGCGCCCGCGCCGCCCTGGCCAGCATGGCGCCCGCGCGTGGACTGGCGCCAACCTCCAAATCGGCGGTGTCGCGTGTGGCGCGCACCAGCGCCGCGATGTAGCCGACGACGTCGTCGACGAGGGTGACGGAGCCGACGGTTTCGAGTGCCTTCTCCAGCGTCTTGCGATCCGTTTGAGCCTTGATGCCGTATTGCGCGATGTCGTGCGAGGCGGAGCCGCCGCCGTGATGGATGATGATGGCCCGTTCCTCCTCGGGACCGGGATAGCTGACCCGATGCTTGAACAGGAAGCGGTCGAGCTGTGCTTCGGGCAGGGGATAGACACCCTGATGCTCGATCGGATTCTGGGTCGCGACCACCATGAAGTTGCGGCCTAGCGAATGCGTGGTGCCGTCGAAGGTGACCGCATGCTCCTGCATCGCCTCCAGAAGTGCTGCCTGTGTCTTGGGCGGCGTGCGGTTGATCTCGTCGGCAAGCAAGAGATCGCAGAAGATCGGACCGCGCGTCAGCGTGAACTGTCCAGTCTGGAAATTGTAGATGTTCGATCCGACGATATCGCCCGGCATCAGGTCCGGCGTGAACTGGATGCGCCCGTAGGCGACACCCAGAGCCTGCGCGAAGCAGCGCGCGGTCATTGTCTTGGCCGTGCCCGGAGGGCCTTCCAGCAGGATATGCCCGCCGGCGAACAGGGCGGTCAGCATCAGGTCGACCGTATCGTGCTGTCCGGTGATCGCCTTGGCCACTTCTTCCCTGATCCGTGTCGCCAGGGCCTTCACATCATCGACGTTCACCGAGCCTCCTTGCCGTCCAATCGTGCAGCCGCTCGGCTGCCTCGTGCATTTGCGTCAGGTTTTTCGCCTCGCCGGCGGCTTGCGCCCGCGCGGTGAATCCGCTGACTTCGTCCTTATCGCGAGAATCGAGCCAGTGGTCGAGCGCTTCGCCTTGCAGCCCCTGCGGCGCTCCCAGCAGTGCGCCGGCGCGCACCCGCATCAAGGCCGCGTAACGGCCTCCCAATTCCTCGAGCCGCCCGGCGCGCCGCAACAGCATCGCCGTCGTATCCACCAGCGCACCCTTGCCGAAGGCAATGGCGCGCTGGTCGGCGCGCGGCGGGCCGAAACGGCCAATGCCGTGCAGGAAAGCCAGCGCCGCCGCTGCCAGGATCGTCAGTGTCAGCGCCAGAAACGGCGGTTCGACCAGTAGCTTGGCAAGGTCGTATTTTCGCCCCGCGCCATGCAGCGTGAGATCGAACATGACCCGGCCCTTTTCGGGTTGCAGCAATGCAATCAGGTCGAGCGCGGCTGCCGCCTGGGCGGAATCCGCAAGCGCGGCGTTGTTGATCAGGTCGGGGTCGGTCAGGATATAAAAAGGCTTGTCGTCGAGTTCGGTGAGCACAGCCTTGTCGTTGCCGGCTGCTATGATTGGATGCTCGTCCGCCACCCACTGCAATTCGTCGGGGGCGGCAACGAGCCGGCCTTCGACGTTGAGTTGCCGCACCTTGCTTTGGCCGACGCCGATCTTTGTTTTGGCGATCCGGCCGAGCCATTGGTTCACCACGGGATCGGGCAATCGCCCGAATTTCATCTTCCATCCTTCGTGCTCCTCCAGCGGCAGGGTTTGCCATTTGGGCAGCACGAAAAGGGTATTCAGGACCTGCCGAAGTTCGAGGATGTGGTCGAGCGCGGCGGGATCGCTCTCGGGCGAAATGGTGACGATCAGCAGCATGTCGGTGCCGAGATCCTGATCGGTCCGCGCCATGGCCGGCGTCTCGCCGGTGAGCCGCAACCATTCCGCCAGGCCAGCATAGCCGACGCCGCTTTTCGACAGCGGCGTGGCGCCGCCATTGCCGGGTTGCCGGAAGTCGGGCGCATAGGTGGACAGCAGGAAGAAACCCGCTGCCGCAAGCAGGCTGGCGAAAATGCCCCAAAACAGCGTTCTTCGATTGAACGGTTCCTGTGCCGCTGGTTCGACCGTCGCAGCACTCATATCCAGGCATCCCGGAAGACGAACCGCTCATAGGCGCCGCGTGCTTGCCGCCAGCCTTCGGCGCCGACCGGCCTGCGCGCGAACAATGCGGCTTCGACGATGCGTGCGATCTCGGTAAACGCCGCGCGGGCCTTGGCGGGAACCGAAGCAGCAGCGGCGATGTCGCGCGCCGTGAGCGACGGGCGCAAAAAATCCGGCAGCCGGCCGGCAATATCGGCGACGCTGCGCCGAAGCAGGAGATGAACCGCTTCGTCATAGTCGCCTCGCGCGGCCAGCGCGTCGGCTTCCGACAGCAGGATCTGCGCGGCGCCGGCGTCGGGACGCCATGCTTCCTCCGCCTCGGTTTCGCGCCGCGCGCGCTGCCAGGGTAGGCGCCAGGCGATACCTTTCATCTCGAGGAAGACCAGGAGCAGGATGATCGCCGCACCTGATAGCACCGCCCCCCAGAACAGGTAGATCATGTAGGGACCGAGCGACGACAACAGGTCCAGCAGCGGCTTCAGCCAGTCAGGCGGCTGGGGCGGCACATAGGCCGGCAGGTCGAACTGGATCGACTTATCCGAGATCAACTGCTCATGCGCTCTTGCCAGCCATTCGGCTTCCGCTGTGCCTGGCTGTGCCACTGCCAACCGCTTCCCCTGCAACCTGTGGTTCCCAGTCGACACTGGCAATGCACAACGGCAATTGCAAGTGGGGCTAGACGTCGATCTCCAATGTTGGCACATTTGATGCGGGGATCACCAGCCGATATGCGGCGATTGAGCGAGGGGACGCATCATGGTTTCAACGACACTGGAACGACCGGACAAGTTTCGCATCGGCAGGGTTTTCAACGACAGCTTTGCTGTCATCAGCCGCAATATCGTTCTTTGCCTCGGGCTGGCAGTGCTGTTTTCAGGCTTGCCAACGTTGCTCTACCAGCTTTGGGTCTGGAATTGGGCGACCGGCACCGAGACAGGCGCTCCGGAGTTCTCGGTCCAACGAGCTATCGTTACAATCGTCGTCATGCTGGTTTCCATGGTCCTGGCAGCGATCTTGCAGGCGACGCTGGTGCGCGCGGCCATCGAGGATCTGAACGGCAAGCGGCCATCAATGGGCGACAGCCTCAAGATGGCAATCTCCCTCCTGCTGCCGGTGATAGGCATCGCATTGCTGGTCTCTCTTGGCGCGGGTTTGGGCTTCATGCTGCTCATCGTCCCCGGCATCATATTATGGCTCCGCTGGTCGGTCGCCGTGCCGGTTCTGGTTCAGGAACGGCGGGGGGTGTTCGGCAGCATGAAGCGCAGTCGCGAGCTGACCAAAGGGAGCCGCTGGGCGCTGTTCGGATTCTGGATTATCCTGATCATAGCCGTGATCGTCATCCAGCTTGTCTTGAGCCAACTCGTCATGGTCTTTGGCGTGACAACGGCTCTCATCCTGGATGCTCTGGTGACATCCGTCGTATCCGTGGTGACCTCGGTTGCCCCGGCGGTCAGCTATGTCGAGTTGCGGCAGGTCAAGGAAGGCACCAGCGTCGACGAACTGGCGGAGATCTTCTCCTGACGCGAGAGAAGGAAGCGACGTCCGCGTCGCCGCAGACCCGCATCGAGGGCGAGATCCAGCAGCTTGCACCCGATCATCCGGTGACCGAGCTGTGGCGGGTCATCATTGGCTTGGCTGAAGGCCGCCGCGATGCCAGCCAGATCACGCTGTTCGATTCCGTCGGCTTCGCCATCGAGGATTTTTCGGCGCTGCGCTATATCAGGGACCAGTTGCCATCGACCGGCCTCTGCCAGCAACTCGACATGCTGGCCGACCCCGACGCGCCGCGCGACCTGTTCGGGATGCTGCTCAGGGCGGCATCGGCGAAGACTGCGCAGGTGGCGTTGTAGCGCCGGCGGGCGGCACTCAAATTGTCGATGTCGCCGCCGCCCCGGTCACTTCTCCCCGTATAGTGACGGGGAGAAGGGCGCCATCGACAAGGATTTCGCCAACCTCCAGCGTTGCAGAAGGGTGCTGAAGTTGCGGCCAGCTTCCCTTCTCCCCGTCACTATACGGGGAGAAGGTGCCGGCAGGCGGATGAGGGGCAGCGCAAACGTCGAGCCATTGCCCTAGGCATTCCCCGCGGCGGGGGTGACAGCAGTAAGCAAACGGCGTATACTCACATAAAGATGTCTTTATGTCGCTTAAGCGCGACCGTCGCCCTGAGGACGAAATATGTCGCAAAACCCATCATCGTTGGACGACCTGTTCGGCCCCGTCGCGGCCAAGCCCGACGGTTCGGAAGTGCTTTCAGCGCTGACGGCGGCGGCGCGGCAACGCATCCTCATCCTCGATGGCGCCATGGGCACGCAGATCCAGGGCCTGGGCTTCGACGAGAACCACTTCCGTGGCGACAAATTCGCCGAGTGCGCCTGCCATCAGCAGGGCAACAACGACCTGCTGATCCTGACGCAGCCCAAGGCGATCGAGGAGGTTCACTATCAATACGCCATCGCCGGGGCGGACATCCTTGAAACCAACACCTTCTCCTCGACCTCCATCGCCCAGGCGGATTACGGCATGGAGGATGCGGTCTACGCTCTGAACCGCGACGGTGCACGGCTGGTGCGCAGGGCAGCGGCAAGGGCTGAGCAGGAGGACGGCAAGCGTCGTTTCGTCGCCGGTGCGCTGGGGCCGACCAACCGCACCGCCTCGATGTCGCCGGACGTCAACAATCCCGGTTACCGCGCCGTGACGTTCGACGAATTGCGTCTTGCCTATGGCGAGCAGCTGCGGGGTCTCATTGACGGCGGTGCCGACATCATCTTGATCGAGACCATTTTTGACACGCTGAACGCCAAGGCGGCAATCTTCGCCTGCAACGAGATCTTCATCGAGAAGGACGTGCATCTGCCGGTGATGATTTCCGGCACGATCACCGATCTGTCCGGCCGCACGCTGTCGGGCCAGACGCCGACGGCCTTCTGGCATTCGGTCCGCCACGCCAACCCGTTCACCATAGGTCTCAATTGCGCGCTGGGCGCCAAAGCCATGCGCGCGCATCTGGACGAAATATCCGGCGTCGCCGACACCTTTGTTTGCGCCTATCCAAATGCCGGCCTGCCCAATGAATTCGGCCAATATGACGAAAGCCCGGAGTTCATGGCCGCGCAGATCGAGGATTTCGCGCGCGACGGCCTGGTCAATATCGTCGGTGGCTGCTGCGGCTCGACGCCCGACCACATCCGCGCCATCGCACAGGCCGTGAAGAAATATCCGCCGCGCGCTGTTCCCGACATCGAGCCGAAGATGCGCCTTTCGGGGCTCGAGCCGTTCACGCTGACCGACGAGATTCCGTTCGTCAATGTCGGCGAGCGCACCAACGTCACCGGCTCGGCGAAATTCAGGAAGCTGATCACCGCGGGCGACTATACCGCCGCGCTCGAAATCGCCCGCGACCAGGTCGCCAACGGCGCGCAGATCATCGACATCAACATGGACGAAGGCCTGATCGATTCGAAGCAGGCAATGGTCTGTTATCTCAACCTGATCGCCGCCGAGCCGGACATCGCTCGTGTACCCGTGATGATCGACAGTTCCAAATGGGAGATCATCGAAGCCGGCCTGAAATGCGTGCAGGGCAAGCCGCTGGTCAACTCCATCTCGATGAAAGAGGGCGAGGAGGCTTTTCTGCACCATGCGAAGCTCGTCCGCGCGTATGGCGCGGCGGTGGTCGTCATGGCCTTCGACGAGGATGGTCAGGCCGACACCCAGGCGCGCAAGGTCGAAATCTGCACCCGCGCCTACAGACTGTTGACCGAGCAGGCCGGATTCCCGCCCGAGGACATCGTTTTCGACCCGAACATCTTTGCCATCGCCACCGGCATCGACGAGCACAACAATTACGGCGTCGACTTCATCGAAGCCGCCAGGCAGATCACCGCGACGCTTCCCCATGTCCACATATCGGGTGGGGTGTCGAACCTCTCCTTCTCGTTTCGCGGCAACGAGCCGGTGCGCGAGGCCATGCATGCCGTGTTCCTCTACCACGCCATCCAGGCCGGCATGGACATGGGCATCGTCAACGCCGGACAGCTTGCCGTCTATGACACCATCGATCCCGAACTGCGCGAAGCCTGCGAGGACGTCGTCAACAACCGTCAGCCGAAGGGCGGCGGCACCGCGACCGAACGCCTGCTGGAACTCGCCGAACGTTTTAGGGGCACGGCGGGCAAGGAAGCGCAGGAACGCGATCTCGCCTGGCGCGACTGGCCGGTCGAGCAGCGCATTTCGCACGCACTGGTCAACGGCATCACCGAATTCATCGACCAGGACACGGACGAGGCGCGGCGCGCCGCCGAGCGTCCGCTGCATGTCATCGAAGGTCCTCTGATGGCAGGCATGAATGTCGTCGGCGATCTGTTTGGCGCGGGAAAGATGTTCCTGCCGCAAGTGGTTAAATCCGCCCGCGTCATGAAACAGGCCGTCGCCGGCCTGCTGCCGCACATGGAGGCGGAGAAGCTGGCGAATGCCGCCAAAGGTGTCGACACCGGCGAGCGCCAGACCGCCGGCAAGATCCTGATGGCGACGGTGAAGGGCGATGTCCACGACATCGGCAAGAACATCGTCGGCGTGGTTCTGGCCTGCAACAATTACGAGATCATCGACCTCGGCGTCATGGTGCCGGCGGCAAAAATCCTGCAGACGGCGCGCGAGCTAAAGGTCGACATCATCGGCCTGTCCGGCCTGATCACGCCCTCGCTCGACGAGATGGCGCACATGGCCGCCGAGATGGAGCGCGAAGGTTTTGACATTCCGCTGTTGATCGGCGGTGCTACGACTAGCCGCGTGCATACCGCAGTAAAGATCCATCCGCGCTATATCAGAGGCCAGACGGTCTATGTCGCCGATGCCAGCCGCGCGGTCGGCGTGGTGTCGGCACTTCTGTCGAACGAGACCAGGGGCGGTTATGTCGACAAGGTTCGTGCCGAGTACAAGAAGGTTGCCGATGCGCATGCGCGCAGCGAAGCCGACAAGCAGCGCCTGCCGTTGGCCAAGGCGCGGGCCAACGCCCACCGGATCGACTGGTCGGCCTACGCGCCGCCAAAACCGTCCTTCCTTGGCTTGAAAACCTTCGAAGCCTGGGACCTGGCCGAACTCGCGCGTTATATTGACTGGACGCCGTTCTTCCAGACCTGGGAGCTGAAGGGTCGCTATCCCAAAATCCTCGACGACGAGGCGCAAGGGCCGGCGGCACGCCAGCTCTTCGACGACGCCCAGGCGATGCTGAAAATGATCATCGCGGAAAAATGGTTCGCGCCAAAGGGCGTCATCGGCTTCTGGCCGGCGAATTCCGTCGGCGACGACATCAGGCTGTTCACCGACGATGCCAGGTCGCAGGAGCTGGCGACCTTCTTCACGCTGCGCCAGCAGCTGACCAAGCGCGACGGCAAGGCGAACGTCGCGCTGTCGGATTTCGTCGCGCCTTTGGACAGCGGCAAGGCCGACTATCTCGGCGGCTTCATCGTCACCGCCGGCATCGAGGAAGCGGCGATCGCCGAGCGCTTCGAACGTGCCAATGACGACTACTCGTCGATCATGGTCAAGGCGCTTGCCGACCGTTTCGCCGAAGCCTTCGCCGAGCGCCTGCACGAACGCGTGCGCAAGGAGTTCTGGGCCTATGCCCCGGATGAGGATCTGGCGCCGGACGAGCTGATCGGCGAACCCTATCGCGGTATTCGCCCGGCGCCCGGCTATCCGGCGCAGCCCGACCACACCGAGAAAGCGACGCTGTTCCGCCTGCTCGACGGCGAGCGCAACGCCGGCGTCAGCCTGACCGAAAGCTTTGCGATGTGGCCGGGCTCCTCCGTGTCCGGCATCTACCTGTCGCATCCCGAAAGCTATTATTTCGGCGTGGCCAAGGTCGAGCGCGATCAGGTCGAGGACTATGCGAGCCGCAAGGCCATGCCGCTAGCCGAGGTCGAGCGCTGGCTCGGCCCTATACTCAACTATGTGCCGACCCCCTTCGCCGAAGCCGCGCAGTAAGCCAGCAGCTTTCCTGGCCATCGCGGCCGATGACCAGATGCATCGCTTCGAGAGCAACGGCCGCTCGGGGATAATGCCTCATGCAATGAAGGAGAGCCCTATGCAGACCCCGACTGCAGAAGAAACGGAAATCCGCAAAGGCCTGGATGACCTGGTGCAGGCATTGCGGTCCAAGAACATAGAAGCCCTGATGGCACACTATGCCGCGGCTACTGTCGTATTCGACATCAGGCCGCCGCTGCGGATCGAGAGCGCCGGTGCCTATCGAAAGAATTTCGAGGCGTGGTTTGCCACGGTTGACGGTCCGATCGATTATGAAGTGCACGAGCTGCTCGTCACAGTCAGAGACGACGTGGCGTTCTGCCATAGTCTGTGCCACGTCAGAAGCAAAAGAACCAACGGGGAGAAGGCCGACTATTGGGTGCGTGTGACGTCGGGTTTGCGGAAGATGAGCGACCGCTGGATGATCACGCACGAACACATATCCATGCCGATCGATCTCCGGACAATGCAGGCACAGCCGGAGTTTCAGTCGTAGCTGCGCGGACGTTTCGCACGACAACAAATTTCTTCCGGCGCTGCCCGTCGACCGACCTCGCCAAGAGGCTGCGCCGAAATCGCTGACCCGATCGATCGGGGCCGGTGAAGCGCGAGGCTTGCATAAAGGGCAAAGGTGGGTCGAATCGCAGCACCCTGCGCACACGCGGTTTCGGTTCAGCCCCGGTGGTGCGCCGTACCGCCTCGGATTGACGCGCGACACTTTAGCTGCAAGGTATATTAACGTTCTGTTTACCATATATTAGTCTTGGGGACTGGGGGGCAATTTGGAACCGTTTCTGGGGGCGAACCGCCTTAATTGGGATGATCGGGCCGAGCTGCATTCGACCGACACGACGGGCAGCTACCACATAGAAAATGTGTTGGCTGGCGGATCCAATCTCTATGAGCTGGAAACGCGCGAGGTCGGTGACATTGTCGGCAAGGATATCGTCCATTTGCAATGCCATATCGGGCTCGACACAATCAGCTTGAAGAATCTGGGCGCGGGCAGCGTGACCGGCCTCGACTTTTCACCGACGGCGATCGCAGCGGCGCGGGACTTCGCTGCAAAGGCAGGCACTGACGTGCGCTTCGTGGAGGCGCCACTGTTCGAGGCAGTCGAAGCGCTTGGCCGGACCTTTGACATCGCTTACGTTACCTGGGGTTCGGTAAACTGGCTTGACGACGTGTTCCGCTGGGCGCGGGTGGTTGCCGATCTCCTGCGGCCCGGCGGCCGGCTCTATCTCGCCGAGGGCCATCCGTTGATGTTCCAGTGTGACCGCAAGGCTGCGGCGCTGGAGTTCAAGCATGACTGGCGAACGCCAATAGCCCGACCACTCGCATGGAACGAGGAACTCACCTATACCGGCGACGACCGCATCTTGAAACATCCGCGCTACTATGAGTGGATTCATCCGGTCAGCGACGTGGTGAACGCGCTGATTTCAGCTGGGCTGACGCTGGATTTTCTCAATGAGCATGACACGGTTTCGTGGCAGCACTTTTCATTTGCCGTGAGGGCCGGCAAGGATATGTACGGCTTGCCAGAGAACTCTCCCAAGATTCCAATGGCCTATTCCATTGGCGCGACGAAGCGTAGCGTCGGCAAGATACCCTACCTGGTTACCGCCAAGGCAATTGAGGGCCACTAATGCATGTCGCGCAAAAGCGTGCCCTCGGGGCGTGACCCGAGGGTGCGCAGCGGTTTGCGATAACGACATGCATAAAGACAAAAACTTAAAGCGCGTCGCATGATTCCATTCAGCCGCGACGCGCTTTAAATCGTCAGCCGGAGCCGCAGGTCCGTGTCAGCCACTCCGGCCACCTCAGGCGGTTGGAAGGTGCAAAAATTTTAGGACCCGTGAAGGTCAAAATTAAACATTGATAGCTAATATACCTTGGTCGGGTTGGCCCAGAACCTGAATAGCATCTGAGGAATCGCCTATTGGCTCTTTTCCGCGCTAGGTTCGGCGGTATCAAGAAGGCCGTTTTTTCGTCGGCAAATATCCCGGCGGCAATGGCGGTGATCGTTATTGCCGTTGGTGCAGCGTTCGCGGACCACCAGAACAAAGTCGTCTCGGATCAAGCCGCCCGAGCGGATGTCCTGGCCAAGGTCAATGTTATCCGTGCCAAGCTTGAAGGCAACATCAACGGAAACCTTCATCTGGTGCAGGGACTGGTCGCGGCAGTCGTGACTGAGCCCTATATGGGACAGCAACGCTTCGCCTCGCTGGCGAGCAACCTGTTTGGCAGGGCCTCGCAATTGAAGAATATTGCCGGCGCGCCCGATCTGGTCATTTCTCTGATGTACCCGATCGAGGGCAACGACAAGGCGATAGGCCTCGATTACCGCAAGGACGAGCGGCAGCGTGTGGCCGCGCTAAGGGCGCGAGACGAGCGCGAGCTAGTTCTTGCCGGTCCCGTCGACTTGAGGCAGGGAGGGCAGGGCTTCGTCGGCCGTATTCCGGTCTTTGTACGCAGTGCGGGCAACACCGAAAGGTTCTGGGGCATCATTTCGGCCGTTGTCGACGTTCAGCGCCTTTATAAGGCGAGCGGCCTGCTTGACGATGATCTCGGGATTGACGTAGCGCTGATCGGTAAGGACGCTCTCGGTCCAGGCGGAGAGCAATTCTTCGGCAATGAGCGCGTCGCCAAAAGCAATCCGGTGACAGCCGACGTTCTGCTCCCGTCCGGTTCGTGGCGGATCGCAGCCATTCCCAAAAACGGCTGGCCTTCGACGCCCGACAACGCGTGGTTCTTGCGCGCCATCATGGCGGTGGCCGGGGCGTTGGTTGTGATCCCATTCCTGGTTACCGGTCGCCTGATTGGCGAGAGACAGCGCAACTATGCGGAACTGAGTCGATTGTCGAGACGCCTGGAACTCGCTCTGGAAGCGTCGGCTATCGGCGTTTGGGAACACGATCTCGCGATCAACGAACTTACCTGGGACGACCGCGTCAATGAAATATACGGCAAACCAGCTGGGGAGCGCCGCGGCTACCTGGACTGGGCGGGAGCAATCCACCCGGATGATTTGGCCGGCGCCAACGCCGATTTCGACCGCGCGACGGCCGGCGGCGGGCCATATTTGTCGGAATACCGGATTATTCGGCCGGATGGCGAGATTCGCCATGTCCGATCCAAGGCGATAATTTACCGGGCCGCAAACGACACCCCAAAAATGATTGGCGCCGAATGGGATGTGACAGCCGATGTCCTGCTAAACAAGGACCTGATTCGCGCAAAACAGCTTTCCGAGTCGAAAAATGCAGAACTCGAGTCGGCCAAGGCGCGCATAGAGCACATAGCGCTCCACGATTCGCTGACCGGTTTGCCCAACCGGCGTTACCTCGACCAGGTGCTGGAAGATTACGCGGCAAACGCCAGGCGGACCGGCGGGTATGCGGCACTGCTTCACATTGATCTGGATCGGTTCAAGCACATCAACGATACGCTTGGCCACGCCGCAGGCGACGCAATGCTTGTTCACGCCTCAACCGTCCTCCGATCCAAGGTCGATGGTGAGGGATTCGTCGCTCGGATCGGAGGAGACGAATTCATCGTCCTGTGCGTAGTGCATGACGATATCAAGCAACTGGCGCTGCTCGCTGACCGCGTCATCTGCCAGATGCGAGAACCGGTCTACTATCAGGGCCATCGATGCCGTTTTGGCGTGAGCGTGGGAATTGCAGTCGATAACGGAAAAGATGTCGAAGCCAAACACCTGCTGGTCAACGCTGACATCGCGCTTTACCGAGCAAAGAGTCGTGGGCGCAATCGATACGAGTTCTTCACCGAGGCGATGCAAAGCGAGATCGTCGACACAAAACGGATTGCCGACGAAATTCTCGGCGGCCTTGAGCGCAACGAGTTCATTCCCTTCTACCAGCCGCAATTTGACGCAAAAACGCTTGAAATTGTTGGGGTTGAGGCGCTGGCGCGATGGCGACATCCGGAGAAGGGCATTTTGGCGCCCGACGTCTTCCTAAGGATTGCGGAAGAATTGAATGTCGTCTCGATCATCGATCGAAACATATTAGAGCAATCGCTTTTGGATCTCGAAGGGTGGTCTGCTGCGAATCTTCACATTCCGCGGGTGTCAGTCAACGTTTCGGCACGCCGCCTTCAGGATGAGGAACTCATAAAGAATCTTAGGAAGCTAAATATCAAGAAGGGAACGGTTGCATTCGAGCTCGTCGAGTCAATTTTCCTCGACGAAAATGATGATTTTGTTACCTGGAATCTTGAGCAGATAAAGGAACTCGGCATTGACATCGAAATAGACGATTTTGGCACGGGCTACGCCTCTATAGTCAGCTTGCTCAAGCTGCAGCCTCGCCGGTTGAAGATAGATCGCCAACTGGTCATTCCAATTGTCAAGTCGCCGCAACGAAGGCAGGTCGTCTCGTCGATCATTGAAATCGGCAAATCCCTGGGTATCGAGGTCGTAGCGGAGGGTGTCGAGACGATGGAGCACGCACAGACACTCAAGAGCTTGGGCTGCGACATACTGCAGGGTTATGCCTTCGGGCAGGCGTTGGATGCCGACGGACTAAAGGCCTTTGTTCGATCTCGGCGTCTGCGCACGAAACGGATTTTGGATGAACCGCTCCGGTTGGGTAGAGTATAGGCGCATACGCCTCACGTCATAGAATAGCGCTACGCTTTGAGTCTTAGGATTTGGAGATTGGCCGATCACGGCAGAGGAGTTCTGGGGGCCTATGCACCCGATGAGACCCGGGCCCTGGACGAGTTGATCGGCGATCCCTATCTCGGCATCGGCCCGGCGCCGGCTATCGACGCAGCCCGATCACACCGAGAAGGCGACGCTGTTCCGCCTGCTCGACGGCGAGCGCAACGCCGGCGTCAGCCTGACTGAAAGCTTTGCGATGTGGCCGGGCTCCTCCGTGTCCGGCATCTACCTGTCGCATCCCGAAAGCTATTATTTCGGCGTGGCCAATGTCGAGCGCGACCAGGTCGAGGAATATACGCGCCGCAAGGCCATGCCGCTAGCCGAGGTCGAGCGCTGGCTCGGGCCGGTACTCAACTATGTGCCGGCGCAGGGGCTTAAGGCAGCCGCGTAAGCCCGCGCGTCATGCAGCCGTTTCCGGAAGAGTTGATGACGATGTGGAAGATCGGTCGCGATGTCGGCAACCGAGAAACAACCGTCCCGACTTGGTCGACCTCCGTGAGGGATGACCTGTTCGACTTATAGGAAGATGGCCAAATAGGGGGGCACGGAAGGCAGCACGGCGTATCAAATGAAACCGTGCTGCCATGTGTTTAATGGTGCCAAATCACCCGGCGGGCGTGTAAGCGCCGGCAGCCTTGTTGGCGGCCGCGAGCACGGCTTTCATATCAAGTTCTTCAAGAACGACGAGGTCGTTCACCGAGCCGCTTGCCCGCACTGCTAGGGTTAGGCCCATCCCAGCAGATTGGTCCGGAACCTCACCGTTGATGACGATGTCATAGATGCCGCGAGTAAACATCATGCTGGCCACTTTGCCGCCGACGCTTTCAAAAAGCGCCTTGATGGCAGCTTCCCGGTCTGAGCCCTGCATCAATCCTTTAGCAGCATGGGGTGCGTAGTTTGCCAATACAGTCACTTTCATGGGGCATTCCTCCAAATCTTATTGTTTCGTGAGGCTAAAAGTATTTGAACAACACGAGAATTATTTCTCTTTTCACTAATTACAGAGCCACGAGGAGGGTCTCTGCATCATCAATATGCGCTCAGGCTAATATAATGACAATCCCACTCGGGCAGATCTATACGCCGACACTGGGCCGAACGCTTACGGCAAGGCAAAAAACGGGTCGCTTACGCAGGCGGTACAGGACCTAATCGCGCTGCAGTGGGCAGCAATTAGAACTTATAGGCAAGCCGCGCGGACAACGCTGAAGTTCGTCTTCACGTGCTACAGGATAGGAAAATCCATGCAACACGCTCCCGTCGCGCGCGCTCTGCTAAGTGCCTGATTTAATCGATGAAATTAGTGGCTGGGGAACCTGGATTCGAACCAGGACTAACGGAGTCAGAGTCCGTGGGTCTACCGTTAACCTATTCCCCAGCAGGCGCGGCTGTTGAAAACCACGCGGCAGGGCGACAATGTCGCCGCGCGTGCCTTGTAGCCGCCGCCGGAAAATAGTCAAGCCTGCCGAAGGCATTTCAATTCCCACCCCGCCCAAGCTGCGAGTGCTCAAAATACAGCACCACGCCAAGCGCTATCACCAGCGGGATGATCAGGTAGAACAGCCGGAACACCAGCAGTGCTGCCAGCACGCCGACCGGGTCCATGTGCGAAAGTCCGGCGAGAAAGACGACCTCGAACACGCCGAGCCCGCCCGGCGCATGCGAGATCTGGGCGACCGAGAACGACACCAGGAAGACGCCGAGCACGACGAAATAGCCGGGGTTACCGGATACGGGCAGGGCGAAGAAGATGATCGCCGCCGCTGCCAAAAGCTCGATCGGGCCGATCAGCAATTGCCGCGCGACGATCGGCAAGGCCGGATAATGGACCTGGAAGCTGCCGATCTTCAGTGGCCTGAGATGCAGCCAGCTGCCGAAGACATAGGCTGCCACCAAGAGCAGCATGGCGAGGCCCGCGGCCTGCGAAAGCCGATGATGCGGCGTGCCGGAAAAACGGTCGACGATCTCCGGCGCGAGCACCAGAACGATGCCTGAAACCCACACCGTCGACAGCACGAATGTAATCCAGCAGATCGCCACCAGAATGCCGACGTCCTGTCCGGTCAGCCCCCTGGTTCCATAGGCGCGGTAGCGGATCACCGCGCCTGAAAATACCGAGCCGCCGATATTGTGCGACAGTGCATACGTGGTGAAGGAGCACAGGCTGACGAACAGCCACGACACTTTCTTGCCGATATGCAGGAGCGCGATGTGGTCGTAGCCGGCCAGCGACGCATAGGCGATGACCGAGCTCAACGCGGCGAGCACCCAGCCGCGGGCAGGGATGGCGACGATGCCGTCCCAGACGTCGTCGAGCGAAATGCCGCGCAGCTCGTGCAGCAGCAGCCATAGCGAGAAGGCGACCGCCGCAACGCCGACGACCGGCCAGAAATAGCGCCTCCAGTTCATGGCGTGACGATCATGCGTTGCAGCCCCGTTGCCCTTTCGGTTCGCGTCAGGAAAACTACCCGCGATTTCGAATGTTTCATCCCCGCCATTTCAGAAATGCCTTATCGAAGCCGGCTATTCAACTGCGAAGGCGCGCTGCTGCGGGAGAAGGAAAGGCTGACGATCCTTCGCGCCCCCCTCTGTCCTGCCGGACATCTCCCCCACAAGGAGGGAGATTGGCAGCTTTGGCGCTCCGCCCGTTTCTGCGACGGTAGGGATTGGCGAAAGCGGCGGTGACGGCCGATCTCCCCCCAAGTGGGGGAGATGCCAAGTTTTGGCAAAGAGGGCAGGACAGAGGGGGGGCGCTGTCCCGCCATCATCGGGCCGAGCGGAGCGGCGAGACAATGCCGCCGACAAAATTCGACCCCTGCGCTCTTGGTGATCCGGCCCGGCGCTGCTAGTCTGGTGGCAACTTAGAACACATGAAAGCGCCTGCTGCGTCCGGTCTCCGGTTCGCGCGGCGCCGGAAGGAACTGAAGTGGAAGACCACGACACCGGCGCCGGCGCGCCGGAAGTGGGCGTGTCCAGGGCTTCGCCGCCGCCTTCGGGCCAGGCAAGCCCACCCGCCGGCCGGCAGAATCGCCGTCCGGTGCAGCCTTGGTCCGGTCACGGACAGGCAGGCGACGCGTCCCAGCATCAGAATGGCCAGAAGGCCAAGACCAGGAAGCGGCGCAAACGCCGGCGCGGCCGCAAGGTTTTCGCGCGCGACGACGCTCGCCTCGCTGCGCCCGGAGTGGCGGCGGCTGCCGTCAGCGCTCCAGGCAGCCGCCCGGCCGAGGCGATCGTCGCGGCTTTGCCGTCGGTTGCGCCAGGCCGGCCGGAGCCGGGCGCTCGCCGCCCGCCGCTGCAGGAACTGCCGGTGTTTGCCGCACTCGATCTCGGGACCAACAATTGCCGGCTGCTGGTGGCGGTGCCGACGCGCCACGGCCAGTTCCGCGTCATCGACGCTTTCTCGCGCATCGTCAGGCTGGGCGAGGGCCTCACCGCCAATGGCCGGCTCGGGCAGCCGGCGATGGACCGTGCGGTCGAGGCGCTGAAGATCTGCGGCGACAAATTGCGCAACCGCAAGATCCGGAAGGCCCGGCTGATCGCCACCGAAGCCTGTCGCACGGCCGCGAACGGCGCCGAGTTCCTCGACCGCGTCGAGCGCGAGGCGGGGTTAAAACTCGAGATCATCGACCGCCAGACCGAGGCGCGGCTGGCGGTGTCGGGCTGCGGCTCGCTGGTCGACCGCGACACGCAAGGCGTCGTCCTGTTCGACATCGGCGGCGGCTCCTCGGAAATCGCGCTGATCGATCTCACCGGCCACCGCTCGCCGAGGCTCGCCAACCACATCGTCTCCTGGACATCGCTGCCGGTCGGCGTCGTCTCGCTGGCCGAGCGCTTCGGCGGCCGCGCCGTCACCCGTGAGATCTTTGCCGCTATGGTCGAGGATGTCGCTGTGCGCCTGCACGCCTTCGACGGGCGCGACCGGCTGAGCCACGTGCTCGCCAGCCCGAAATTCCACCTGCTCGGCACCTCGGGCACGGTGACGACGCTGGCCGGCGTCCACCTCGACCTGGACCGCTACGACCGCCGCCGCGTCGACGGGCTGTGGATGGACCGCGACAGCGTCGACCGCATGGTCGAAAAACTGGTCGGCTGGGATTTTCAGCAGCGCGTCGCCAATCCTTGCATCGGCGCCGATCGCGCCGATCTGGTGCTGGCCGGCTGCGCCATCCTGGAAGCGATCCGTGCGGTGTGGCCGTCGGAGCGGCTGCGCGTCGCCGACCGCGGCCTGCGCGAGGGCATATTGAGCGAATTGATGGCCGACGACGGTGTCTGGCGCAACAATGGGCGGGGCAGAGCATGATCCCGATCCCGAACCGAAGGGCCGCGTCCGCGAAAAGTGGCAACCGGTTTTCGCTGGAGTTCATGCTCAAACAAGAAGTCATGCAATGACCAAGAAACCGGAAAAACCAGGCTCTGCCGGCATTCGCGTGTTGAAGACGCGGATCAAGAAGAAAAGCGGCCTGAAGGAATCGTCGCGCCGCTGGCTGCAGCGCCACATCAACGACCCTTATGTCCAGCGCTCCAAGGCCGACGGCTACCGCTCGCGCGCCGCCTACAAGCTGATCGAGATCGACGACAAGCACCATCTGCTCAAGACCGGCATGAAAGTCATCGACCTTGGCGCGGCACCCGGCGGCTGGTGCCAGGTCGCCGCCGCGCGCACGAAATCGACGGCCGAACACCCGCATGTCGTCGGCATCGACTATCTGGAGATGGACGCGGTGCCCGGCGCGCCGGTGCTGTTGATGGATTTTCTCGACCCGCAGGCGCCGGAAAAGCTCGCCGAAACGCTCGGCGGCCAACCGGACATCGTTTTGTCCGACATGGCCGCACCCACCACCGGCCATCGCCGGACCGATCACATCCGCACCATGTATCTGTGCGAGGTGGCCGCCGATTTCGCCCTGTCGGTGCTGAAGCCGGGCGGCCATTTCCTCGCCAAGACTTTCCAGGGCGGCGCCGAGAACGAATTGCTCGCCAGGCTCAAGCAGAATTTCCGCTCGGTCCATCACGTCAAACCGCCGGCCTCGCGCGATGAGTCGGTAGAGCTTTATCTGCTGGCGAAGGATTTCAAGGGTTAGGCTGCCTTAGCTTTTTAACGCTCGAGGGACCGCACCCCCTCTGTCCGGCAGGACAGAGGGGGGTGGGAAGGATCGCCACGGTTCTCGTTCTGCGTTACTGCGTTCTCCACCACTCCTCAACCGCCCTGCGGACCAGACACCTCCAGCGTCTTCGGCGCCGTCAGCCCGCCATGTCCCGATACGGCGTTGCCGGCATCGGGCGCCAGCCGCATGAACGACAGCGATGCGGCGGCCGACACCGCCGCGACGATGAAGAACGCGATGTGGAAGTCGCTCAGCGTCAGCGGCCCGCCATCGATTGTCGTCGACACTTCCAGGATGCCGCCGGCCAGCGCCACGCCGAGCGCGATCGACAGTTGTTGGAACACTGCGGCGATCGGCGTTGCCCTGCTGGTGTCGGCGGTCGAAATCTCGGCATAGGCTAGCGCGTTGATGCCGGTGAAGAACATCGAGCGGATGAAGCCGCCGGCGAGCAAGGCGGCGAGGATCAGCAGATACGGCGTCTCGGGCGTGAGCAGGCCGTTGATGGCAATCGACGCTGCCGCGACCAACGAGCCGAAGATCAGTACGCGGCGGAAGCCGGCGACCCGGAAGATCAGCGCGGTGACGAATTTCATGCCGATGGCGCCGATCGCCGCCACGAAGGTGGTCATTCCCGACTGGAACGGCGTCAGCCCGAAGCCGATCTGGAACATCAGCGGCAAAAGGAAGGGCACGGCGCCGATGCCGATGCGAAACAGCCCGCCGCCGAGGACCGAGGCGCGGAACACCTGGTTCCGGAACAGCTCGAGCGCCAGCAGCGGATTTTTGGCGCGACGCGCATGCAGGAGGTAAAGCACGGCTGAAACCAGCCCGACAGCCACGGTGAGGAAGCCGGCAATCGGCGGCAAAGCCGGCAGGCTGACCACCGAGAGGCCGAAAACGATGCCCGATGCCGCCAGGCCGCTCAGCACGAAGCCGATGAAGTCGAGCGGCGGCGTCTGCGCCGGGCCGGTCTCCGGCAGGAAGCGCGTTGCCAGCCAGATGCCGATCAACCCGATCGGCACATTGATCAGGAAGATCCAGTGCCAGCTGAAATAGGTGGTGATGAAACCGCCGACCGGCGGCCCGACGAGCGGCCCGACCAATGCCGGAACGGTCAGCCACGACATCGCGGCGACGAGTTCGCTCTTCGGCGTGGCGCGCACCAGCACAAGCCTTCCCACCGGCGTCATCATGGCCCCGCCAATGCCTTGCAGGAAGCGTGAGACCACGAAGGCCGGCAGCGAATTGGACATCGCGCAAGCGACCGAACCGACTATGAACACGGCAATTGCGGCGCGAAACACGGTCTTGGCGCCAAAATGGTCGGCCATCCAGCCGCTGATTGGAATGAACACCGCCAGCGACACCAGATAGGCGGTCAGCGCCAGCTTGAGGGCCACCGGGCTGGTCTGGAGGTCGACGGCGATCGCCGGCAGCGACGTTGCGATAACGGTCGAATCCATGTTTTCCATGAAAAGGGCGACCGCCAGGATAAGCGGAATGGTGCGGTTCATGGAACGCGTCCGGATTCGAATGTTGCCGCCGATTGCCGGGCCCAGGGGGGCAAGCCGATACGCAGGGCGGTTACCACGGGTTGCGTTGGATGTCGCCTTAACTTGCTGTCACATTTGTGTTGCCGTCACAAAGCAAGACAGATGTGCCAATCACTTCAGCAAAAGCCCCCTGCCAATTCTCGACGTCGGCACCGCCCCTCATCGCTTTGCCGGGCACTTCTCCCCGTATAGTGACGGGGAGAAGAGGCTGGCCGCAACCTTGGCACGCTTTCTGCGACGCTGGAGGTTGGCGAAATCCTTTGCGAAGGAGTTCCTCTCCCCGTCGCTATACGGGGACAGGATGCCGGCAGGCAGGTGAGGCGGCGGCGTCGCCCTGTCGTGCACAAGCAATCGGCTTTTCAACGGCGACGGGACGTGTTACGAGCCAGCGCCAATCCTGAAAGGGAAGAAGACGAGTCGGCGCTGTCCATCCGGTCCAGCGCTTTTCATGCATTCCGAGGGCTGGCCATGGCAAAGATTATCGAGACGTCCACGGGCGCATTGGCGCTGACCTTTGACGACGTGCTGTTGCAGCCGGGTCATTCCGAGGTCATGCCCGGCGAAACCGATATCCGCACCCGCATTGCCGACGACATCGACCTCAACGTGCCGATCCTGTCCGCCGCCATGGATACCGTCACCGAGGCGCGTCTGGCCATCGCCATGGCCCAGGCCGGCGGCATCGGCGTCATCCACCGCAATTTCTCGCCGGCCGAACAGGCCGAGCAGGTGCGGCAAGTCAAGAAATTCGAATCCGGCATGGTGGTGAACCCCGTCACCATTGGCCCCGATGCGACGCTCGCCGACGCCTTGGGGCTGATGCGCACCTATAGCATCTCGGGCATTCCGGTGGTCGAGAATGGCGGCGCTGGCGGGCACACGGTCGGCCGGCTGGTCGGCATCCTGACCAACCGCGACGTGCGCTTCGCTTCCGACCCGGGCCAGAAAGTCTACGAGCTGATGACCCGTGAGAACCTGATCACGGTCAAGGAAAATGTCGATCAGGACGAGGCCAAGCGGCTCCTGCACCAGCACCGCATCGAAAAGCTGGTCGTGGTCGATAGCGGCGGCAATTGCGTCGGATTGATCACCGTCAAGGACATCGAGAAGTCGCAGCTCAACCCGCACGCCACCAAGGACGTGCAGGGGCGCCTGCGCGCGGCGGCCGCCACCAGCGTCGGCGATGACGGTTTTGAGCGCGCCGAGCGGCTCATCGATGCCGGCGTCGACCTTTTGGTAATCGACACCGCGCATGGTCACTCGCAACGCGTGCTCGATGCGGTGACGCGGGCCAAGAAACTGTCCAATTCGGTTCGCATCCTGGCCGGCAACGTCGCCACATCGGAAGGCACGCTGGCGCTGATCGATGCCGGCGCCGACGCCGTCAAGGTCGGCATCGGGCCGGGTTCCATCTGCACCACCCGCATCGTCGCCGGCGTCGGCATGCCGCAGCTTTCGGCGATCATGTCGGCGGTCGAGACGGCGCAGAAATCGGGCGTCTCGGTCATCGCCGACGGCGGCATCAAATATTCCGGCGATCTCGCCAAGGCCCTCGCCGCCGGCGCCAGTGCCGCCATGATCGGGTCGCTACTGGCCGGCACCGACGAGAGCCCGGGCGAAGTCTATCTGCACCAGGGCCGCTCGTTCAAAGCCTATCGCGGCATGGGGTCGGTCGGCGCCATGGCGCGCGGCTCCGCCGACCGCTATTTCCAGGCCGAGGTTCGCGACACGCTGAAACTGGTGCCGGAAGGCATCGAAGGGCAGGTGCCTTACAAAGGACCTGTGTCCGGCGTGCTGCACCAGCTTGCCGGCGGCTTGAAAGCCGCTATGGGTTATGTCGGCGGGCGCGACCTTGCCGATTTCCGCGATCGCGCCACCTTTGTACGCATATCCAACGCCGGACTTCGTGAAAGCCACGCCCATGACGTCACGATCACCCGCGAAAGCCCGAATTACCCCGGCGGAGCCTAACCAGCTCGCACGAAGCCTGGCGGCAATGATGCTGCGGCTGTCGCGCCACGCTGCCGCGCTTTGCTTTGTCTGCGCGGCGGTTTTCGTCACCATGACGGCGATGGAGTTCCTCTATTTCCGCCAACTGAGCGGCGGCCTGCCGTCGCTCGATTTGCGCTTTGCCGGGTTCACCCCGGACGAGGGCATGGCCTGGCTGACGGCACTCGGCCGTCGCGGCAGCGAGATCATCCTGGTCTGGCATTACCTGACCTTCGACCTGCTGTTCCCGGCGCTGCTGTCGCTGACATTGGTCAGCCTGATCCTTGCCGCCGGGCGGCGGCTGAAGAACTTCCGGGCTCTGTCCGCCCAACTCCAGTCGCTGTTCGCGCTCGTCCTGGTGCTGCCCTACACGCTTGCCGATTATGCGCAGAACATCTCCGTGGCCCGCATGCTCTCCGATTTCCTGTCGGCCAATCCGGACTCGCTGTCCTTCGCCTCGGCGCTGATCGTCACCAAATTCGCACTTCTGGCGATGCCGGTGACCGTCATCGCAGTTTTCCACCTGGCCGCTCAGAAACAGCGGGCGTAAGGACTTACAGCGCCGCACGTCGTCACCATGAGCGGCATAGAGCCGGTGTCGAGATCCTTCGCCCCCCCTCTGTCCTGCCGGACATCTCCCCCACGAGGGGGGAGATTCGCAGTTTTCAGCGCTCCGCTTACTCCTGCGACGTTGAAGATTGGCGAAAGGCGAGATGGCGGCCGATCTCCCCCAAGTGGGGCCCTTGAGGGGGAGATGGCCGGCAGGCCAGAGGGGGTCGCTGTCCCGCCGGCGTCCGAACGATTCTACTGTGTCGCTCGAAATGCAGACGCTACAAATCGAACAGCGCGATCTTGCGCTTGTCGAACTTGATGGCGAGCTCGCCGCGCACCAGTTTGAGCGCCGCCTCGCCGAACACGGCGCGTCGCCAGCCTTGCAAGGCCGGCACGTCGGCGTCTTCGCCCTCGGCGGCGATGCGGTCGATGTCGTCGCTTGAGGCCAGCACCTTCGAAGCGACGCCCTCCTTTTCGGCGACGATCCGCAACAGCACTTTCAGCAATTCAGCGGCGGCATTCGAGCCTTCGGGCGGCTGAAAACTCTTCGGCAGCTTCGGCATCTCTTCCCTGGGCAAGGCAAGCGCGCTGTTGACCGCGCCAAGCAGCGCCGTTGCCGTCGCCGAGCGTTCCCAGCCTTTCGGCGTGGTGCGCAGCTTGCCGAGTGCTGCCGCATCGCGCGGCGCCTGCTGCGCCACCTCGTAGATGGCGTCGTCCTTGAGCACCCGGCCGCGCGGCACGTCGCGTTCGCGCGCCTCACGCTCGCGCCATGCCGCCACCGCTTGCACGATCGCCAGCTCCTGCGGCTTGCGCAGCCGCATCTTCAGCCGCTTCCAGGCGTCCTCCGGATGTGGATCGTAGGTTTCGCGGGCGGTCAGCACGTCCATCTCCTCGTTCAGCCAGTGGGCGCGGTTTTCCCGCACCAGCTCGGCGCTGAGGTGCTGGTAGACCTCGATCAGATGGGTGACATCGGCAAGCGCGTAGTCGAGCTGTTTTTCGGAAAGCGGCCGGTGGCGCCAGTCGGTGAAACGTGAGGACTTGTCGAGCCGGGCGCCGGTGATTTTTTGGACGAGCTGGTCATAGGAGACGCTGTCGCCAAAGCCGCAAACCATCGCTGCCACCTGGGTGTCGAACACCGGATGCGGCACCAGATCGCCGAGATGAACGATGATTTCGATGTCTTGGCGCGCCGCATGGAAGACTTTGACGACCGCCTCGTTGGCCATCAGCCTGAAGAACGGCTTCAGGTCGATATCGGGTGACAGCGGATCGATCAACGCCGTCACCCCGGGTGCCGCCATCTGGATCAGGCAGAGGATCGGCCAAAAGGTCGTCTCGCGAATGAATTCGGTGTCGACGGTGACGAAATCCGACTTTTCGAACGCGGCGAGAGCGGTCTCGAGTTCTTTTTGGGTAGTGATGACGTGCATCAAATCGCTTTTGGCAAAGTGTAAGGTATCCTTCAATTTCAGCCGCGCGGGCTTTCGTCAAGCCGCTGTCGGGGTTTCAAGACCTGGCGGGCCGCCATCATTGCTTGGCAGGCCCGTCGGAATCATCGTTGCGCTTGGCCAGCCGGGCGAACACCGTCGATGTGCGCAAAAGGCCGATGAAACGGCTGCGATGGCCGGCCGGCACGCCCGATCGCACCTGCATCCGGTACAGGATGACGACGACGAAGATGGCGTAGACGGTGGCGGTGAACACGAACAGCGCGCTTGGCCCGAAATACTGCATCGCCGTCGAGGCGGCGAACGGCCCGCCAATGGCGCCGAAGGAATAGAACAGCATCAGCGCCGCGTTGATCAGCACGAACTCGCCCTTGTCGGCGCGGTCGTTCGAGTGCGCCGCCGACAGCGAATAGAGCGGCATGGCGAAGCAGCCGAAGATGAAGACGATCACGAAGTTGAGGGACGGGTCGCTGCGCGCCCAGAACACCAGCGCCAGCGACGCCAGAAGCGCGCAGCACGTCGTTATCAGCAGCACGGAACGCCGGTCCCAGCGGTCGGACAGATAGCCGAGCGGATACTGGATGATGGCGCCGCCGAAGATGCCGACGCTGACGAAGGTGACGACGTCGGTGACCGACATGCCGATCTGTTCGGCATAGACCGGCGACAATGTGCGAAAAGCGCTGTTGGTGACGCCGACGGCAATGCAGCCGAAGCAGCCGAGCGGCGAGATCCGCCAGACGCGGGCGAGGTCGAGCTTGACGTCTTCGGGCGGGGTCGGGTTGGAGCGATCGCCAAGCGACACCGGCACCAGCGAGAGCGTGATCATGATCGACATGACGGCGAAGATGGCGAAACCGCCGGCGCCGACGATCGGGATCAGGAACTGTGCGCCGGTGACCGAACCGATGTCGACCATCCGGTAGATGGCCAGCACCCGCGCGCGGTCCTTGTTGGCGGCCCCGGAATTGAGCCAGGCTTCCATGATGGTGAACAGGCCGGCGAAGCAGAAGCCGCCGGCGAGGCGCAACGCGCACCACATGACCGGATCGACGACCAGCACCAAAAGCAATGTTCCGGCCGAAGCGATCGCCGCCAGCGCGGAAAACGCGCGCACATGGCCGACGGCCTTCATGATGCGGGTGACGGCGAGGCAGCCGAGCAGGAAGCCGGCGAAATAGAACGTCCCCATCAGGCCGATGGTTGAGGCCGAAAACCCCTCCTGCGCCCCGCGCAGCGCGATCAAAGTGCTCTGCAGGCCGTTGCCGCCGAGCAGGATGCCGGCGGCAATAAGGAGCGGGATCAGCGGGCGCATGGAGGACATGAAGGAAGGCCTGTCGTTGATCCTTCTTGAACCATCGCCCACGCCAATGCCAGCGGCAATTCCCGGCGGTTAGCAGGCCAGCGCCGGCTATCAATGTCTCAGTTTGATTTTAGCTGGGAATCCTTCGCGCTCCCGATGGCGCACTCTGGTGGCTTGCTGCCTACCGAAGAATTCTGTTTGTCATCAGCCATTTGACGGAGCGGGGCCACGCGTAATTCGCACCCATGCGCAGATCGGTAAAACCCTGCGAAACAGGGTTCCCGGTTTCAGCGTCGAGGATGCGAATGAACATCGTATGCTCTGTTCGGCTGACGCGCGTTACGACGCCTAGCAAGGCAAGGGACGCGCCGTGCTCTTTGGCGATCTTGCTTTCACAGCCGCCGCAATTGCGCAATCCGTGCGGCGCCACCGCCTGCTTATCCCCGGCTGGCACATCAACCACTGTAAAACGTCCTGACTGGGAGAGCATGTCCTTCGCCATTTGTGCCGACTCGGACAGATAGCGCCTATCGTGTTCATCCGGCGGAATTATTCCTGCGCCAGCGCTCTTGTCTTCCAATTCGAATGGAAACACCTCGATGGACATCGGCTTTGTCTGTGCGTGTGCAAATGCGCAGGTGCCGACAAGCAGCATCACCAGGGCAGTCAATATGCGAATGCGCATGGTAGTCCTCCGGCCAATGTGACGACCATTGTACACGGCTTGACCACGCTGATCACGATCAAAGCGGAAGATACCGGTCGCCTCCGTCAGCCGCAGCGCGAAGGTCGCTTCGGAACAACGAGGCCTAAAATCCCGCCTGCGCCGCGCCATACCCTGAAGTGCCCCGGCAGGTTCCAGCAGGAAACAGCTTGGCTGTATATTCCGTCGTGCTTGCTATACTCCATCGGGCACGTCACGCAGGGGGCTTCCCATGTCAGGCTATTTCGGCACAGAGGTTCAGCAGCGTCTGCAAGCTCAAGCTGAGGCGAGTGTCGACTTCATCAATGCAACCCCCGGCGCGTGCCAAACCGGGCGCACTATGGGATGCGACGATCCCGACCGGTTCGGGTGGGAGCTGATCGACAAGATACTCAATCGCGACGGGATCTGCGGCTTTCGTATGATACCTGCAAGCAAGGCGGATGAGCTCAAGTCGCGATTGGCCAAGGGGGGCTTCCGTTTCGATTCCTGGGACGTATTCTCCGCCGACCGGGCAAGTGCCCTGGCGGCATCGGAGGCAATTATCGGCCGGGGATTGCCCGATGGACTTCTCGATCAAGACATGCCGGCCGAGCCGGATGGTGAGTATACGATCCGCATCCAGGCCTTCATGGCAGCGTCGGGCGTGGTGCCGTTTTCGGGGTCGCTGCTTGCCGGAACCCTGGGGCCGGCGACGACGGTAATAGTGGGTGACAAGGCGGGGATCGTCGTGGCAACCGCGCATGGCTACCTGGCTCACAATTCCCATAGCGCCTATCACCGATATGCATGGGGCGGGCTGGTTGCGGTCGCGCAATCGCAGAGGGGCCGAGGGCTTGGCAATTACATCAACGCTCGCATGGTCGTCAGTGTGTTTCGCGATCTGCATGCGACGCACATTTATGAGCTCGTATCGGCCTCGAACCTACCGTCCCGACGAGTGGTGGAATCATGTGGACTTCGTCGCGATCCCGCTGTTGTGTGCGGGGTTGCTACGCTTGGCGGTAGTGCGCCCTTCACCCGATGACCGCCATGGGCGGTTGATGTTGGATCACGGCTTGTTCCGAGCGATGACCGCTTAGGGTCGAAGCCGAACTGCGAATCAAGATGCTGCCCGGGCGTCGCCTGCCTTGACAAAGCCGGCCTCTCATGTGCTTTTCGCGCAAATTTTCGGGCCGGGCCATCATGCCTTGGCCGCAATCAACATCCGGACTTACCAATGACAATGCATCGTTACCGCAGCCATACCTGTGCCCAGTTGAGGAAGAGCGACGTCGGCTCTTCCGTTCGCCTGTCGGGCTGGGTGCATCGCGTGCGCGATCATGGCGGCCTGCTGTTCATCGATTTGCGCGACCACTATGGCCTGACCCAGATCGTCGCTGACCCGGATTCGCCGGCTTTCAAGATTGCCGAGACGGTGCGCGGCGAATGGGTCATCCGCGTCGACGGCGAGGTCAAGGCCCGTCTGGCGGAGACCGCGAACGCCAATTTGCCGACCGGCGAAATCGAGGTTTTCGCGCGCGAGATCGAAGTCCTGTCGGCGGCCAAGGAACTGCCACTGCCGGTGTTCGGCGAGCCGGACTATCCCGAGGACATCCGTCTCAAATACCGCTTCCTCGATCTGCGCCGCGACACGCTGCACAAGAACATCGTGGCGCGCACGAAGATCATCGCCGAGATGCGCAAGCGCATGGGCGAGGTCGGCTTCACCGAATTCTCGACCCCAATCCTGACCGCTTCGTCGCCCGAAGGGGCGCGCGATTTCCTGGTGCCGTCACGTATCCATCCCGGCACCTTCTACGCGCTGCCGCAGGCGCCGCAGATATACAAGCAATTGATCATGGTGTCGGGCTTCGACCGTTACTTCCAGATAGCGCCTTGCTTCCGCGACGAGGACCCGCGCGCCGACCGCCTGCCGGGCGAATTCTACCAGCTCGACTTGGAAATGAGCTTCGTTGAGCAGGACGACGTTCTGGCGACAATGGAGCCGGTGATGCGGGGCGTGTTCGAGACCTTTGCCGCCGGCAAGCCGGTGACGCAGGAGTTTCCGCGCATCGCCTATGACGTCGCCATGCGCAAATACGGCACCGACAAGCCCGACCTGCGCAACCCGATCGAGATGCAGGCGGTCTCCGACCATTTTCGCGAGTCCGGCTTCAAGGTGTTCGCCAACATCCTTGCCAACGACCCGAAGGCCGAGGTCTGGGCCATTCCGGCCAGGACCGGCGGATCACGCGCTTTCTGCGACCGGATGAATTCCTGGGCGCAAGGCGAGGGCCAGCCGGGTCTCGGCTACATCTTCTGGCGCAAGGAGGGCGAAAAGCTCGAAGGCGCTGGCCCGCTCGCCAAGAACATCGGCGAGGAGCGCACTGAGGCGATCCGCCTCCAACTCGGGCTTGCCGATGGCGACGCCGCCTTCTTCGTCGCCGGCGACCCGAAAAAATTCGTCTCGTTCGCGGGCGCGGCGCGCACCCGCGCCGGCGAGGAACTGAACCTGGTCGATCGCGACCGTTTCGAACTGTGCTGGATCATCGACTTTCCCTTCTTCGAATGGAACGAGGACGAGAAAAAGATCGATTTCGCCCACAACCCGTTCTCGATGCCGCAAGGCGGCATCGATGCGCTCAACGGCGACGATTTGCTCGGCATCAAGGCGTTTCAATATGACATGGTCTGCAATGGTTTCGAGATCGCTAGCGGCGGCATCCGCAACCATCTGCCGGAAACCATGGTCAAGGCATTCGAGACTGTCGGGCTCAATCGCGAGACGGTCGAGGAGCGCTTCGGCGGCCTCTACCGCGCCTTCCAGTATGGCGCACCGCCGCATGGCGGCATGGCGGCCGGCATCGACCGCGTCGTCATGCTGCTGGTCGGTGCCAGGAACCTGCGCGAAGTGACGATGTTCCCGATGAACCAGCAGGCCTATGATCTGTTGATGAGCGCGCCGTCGGAAGCCAGTCCGCAGCAGCTTCGCGAATTGTCGCTGCGCGTCGCCGTGACCAAGAAAGAGGGTTAAAAGCCTCCCGCAACCGACTCTAAACGCTGTCGTTTTGCGCTGTCCCTCATCCGCCTGCCGGCACCTTCTCCCGTATAGTGACGGGGAGAAGGACAGATGGCCGCGACGTTGGCGCCCATCTTGCAACGCTGGCAGTTGGCGAAATCATTTGTGACAGTGTCTTTCTCCCCGTCACTATACGGGGAGAGGCGCACGGCAGGCGGATGAGGGGCGGCGCTGACGCTCCCGGGCCCCGCTCCAATCAGTCTTCGTTCGCCTTGACCGTCACGCCAAGCGTCTTCGTCAGGTCCACCGGATTGGACATGGCGCCTGCCATGATCAGCGCGAACGGCACCGCTGCCGGCGGCTCGGCCAGGATCTCGATGCTCTGCGGATCATCAAGAAATTTGCCGACCGCAGCCGACACCTGCGCCGTCAATTCCGGATTGTTGAGCTGCGCCATGCCGAAAGGCACGACCGCCTTGGCCTGGTTGGCGACGTCCTTTCCGGACATGCCTTGCTGCTTGCCGACATAGTCCAGCACCTTGTTGGTCAGCGAATCGTCGTCAAAGCGGATCGAAGCGCTGTTGAACGAAAGCTGCTGCAAGACGCCAAGCATGGCCATGCCTTGCGCCGAATTGTCGGCGCCTTCGGGCTGCGCCGCCATCTTCTTCTGCATCTCCTGCAGCGACTTGATGACGTCAAGCGTGTAGCCGCCGAAACCGAAGGTCATGCCGAGCGTTCCGGCATTGTCGACGGAGATGTCGTATTTCGACAGCTCCATCTTGCCGTCCGCAGGCTGCCAGGTGCCCTCCATCGCAAGGTTTCCGGTGATGTTCTGGTAACCAAGCGCGTTGATCACCTCCTTGGACTTCGGGTCCTCGACCAGCGTCAGGTCGGCATTGAACTTTTCCGTGGTGCCGGAAAACGCCATCGCCTTGCCGTCGGCCGGCGGGGTGATTTCGATGGCGAGCCCGTCCATCGAGAAGGCGGTCTTGTCGGCAACCCTAACGGTCATGTTGTCGAGTTCGGCCGATTTGTACATCATCAGCGAGCCCAGCGGGCCTGTGGCGCCGTCGGCGGGAACCGTCATGTCGTGGATGACGAAGGGGCTGAAGTCGAGCGTGACGTCGTTTTCGCTGTGCTGGAACGCCGAAGTCGAGACGGTTTCGATCTCATAACCGCCATTGGCTTCGGTCACGCCTTCGAGTTTGATGTCGCCGATCTTGAGCGCTTCCTTTTCGGCCGCCGGTTTGAAGGCCACGCCTTGCAGCACCATGCTGGAGGCATCGCCCGTCACCCCGGTCCAGGAGATGTCGACGCCCTGGGCGGCGAGAGCCGCCTTCAGCCGGTCGGCGACCGCCGCGTCCTGCGCGAACGCAACGTTCAGCGGCAGCGCCAGCAGCAAGGTCGAAAAAGCGAGTTTGTTGAGTGTCGAGCGTCTGATCGTCATCGCGGTTCCCTGAGAGTTGTCCTGAGGATTGTCTTTTCAATTCGTTGCGCCGTCACCCTTCAGCGACGAACTGGACGGGAAAAAGGCGTACTCCCGCACAATGGTCGAAAACCACGGCGAAAGGCAAATCCGATCCATTGCCATAGAAGCGGGATGCAACCGAGTGATGTTGCTCGGCGTCCAGTTCGTGTTGCGGAAGAGGCTGCCCGATTCAAGCGCCTCTTGCCGCGAATCACCCGCTCGGCTAGTCCCAGCCTATGGGAAAAAGGCTTTTGCCGCCTGGCGATGGCGGTGGCGACAACATCGAGCCGATCGATCTGAAGAAAGCGCTGGAAGAGCGCTATCTCGCCTATGCGCTGTCGACCATCATGCACCGGGCGCTGCCGGATGTGCGCGACGGGCTGAAACCGGTCCATCGCCGCATCATGCATGCCATGCGGTTGCTCAGGCTCAACCCCGACCAGGGCTTCGCCAAATGCGCCCGCATCGTCGGCGAGGTGATGGGCAAGTTCCATCCGCATGGCGACCAGTCGATCTACGATGCGCTGGTGCGGCTGGCGCAGGATTTTTCGATGCGCTATCCCTTGGTCGACGGCCAGGGCAATTTCGGCAATATCGACGGCGATAACGCCGCCGCCATGCGCTACACCGAAGCGCGCATGACCGATGTGGCGACCGAGCTGCTGTCCGGCATCACCGAGGATGCGGTCGACTACCGGCCAACCTACAATGAGGAGGACGAGGAGCCGGTCGTGCTGCCCGGCGCCTTCCCCAACCTGCTTGCCAACGGCTCGTCCGGCATTGCCGTCGGCATGGCGACCTCGATCCCGCCGCACAATGCCGCCGAGCTCTGCGACGCCGCCCTGCATCTGATCGAGCACCCCGATGCGCCGGTGACGGCGTTGATGGATTTCGTCCAAGGCCCGGATTTCCCGACCGGCGGCATCATCGTCGACAGCCGCGCTTCGATCCTCGAAGCCTACGAGACCGGTCGCGGTGGTTTCCGCGTCAGGGCGAAATGGAGCCAGGAGGACCAGGGCAGGGGCACCTGGAGCATCGTCGTCACCGAAATCCCCTATGGCGTCCAGAAGGCGCGGCTGATCGAAAAGATCGCCGAGCTGCTGATGGCGCGTAAATTGCCGCTGCTCGAGGACATCCGCGACGAGAGTGCCGAGGATATCCGCGTCGTTCTGGTCCCGAAGAGCCGTTCGGTCGATCCCGGCATTTTGATGGAATCGCTGTTCAAGCTGACCGAGCTCGAAAGCCGCTTTCCGCTCAACATGAATGTCCTGTCGCGCGGCAAGATACCCAACGTCCTGTCGCTGAAAGGCGTGCTCAAGGAATGGCTGGAGCACCGCCGCGAGGTGCTGATCCGCCGCTCCAGGCATCGCCTCGGCGAGATCGAAAGGCGGCTGGAGATCCTCGCCGGCTATCTGATCGCCTATCTCAACATCGACGAGGTGATCAGGATCATCCGCGAGGAGGACGAGCCCAAGCAAGTGATGATGGCTCGCTGGTCGCTCACCGACAACCAGGCCGAAGCCATCCTCAACATGCGGCTGCGCGCCCTGCGCAAGCTCGAGGAATTCGAGATCCGCAAGGAATTCGACGGTCTCACCACCGAGAAGAAGCAGATCGAGGGGCTGCTCGCGTCCAATGCCAGGCAGTGGTCGACGATCAAGTGGGAAGTCTCCAGCATCCGCGAGAAATTCGGACCGGAGACCGCGCTCGGCAAGCGCCGCACCCAGTTCGCCGACGCGCCCGAACATGACCTGACCGACATCGCTCATGCCATGATCGAGCGCGAGCCGGTCACCGTGGTCGTTTCGGAAAAGGGCTGGCTCAGGGCGATGAAAGGCCACCTGACCGACCATTCGTTGCTGACCTTCAAGGAGGGCGACAGCATCAAGCTCGCCTTCCACGCCCAGACCACCGACAAGGTGCTGGTCTTCACCACCGGCGGCAAGTTCTACACGATCGGCGCCGACCGGCTGCCGGGCGGGCGCGGCCATGGCGAACCGATCCGCATCATCGTCGACATGGACAACGACCAGGACATCGTCACTGCCTTTGTCCATGATCCCAAGCGCAAGCTGCTGCTGGTGTCGCACGACGGTAACGGCTTCATCGTGCCGGAAGAGGAAGTCGTCGCCAACACCCGCAAGGGCAAGCAGGTGATGAACGTCAAGGCGCCCGACGAGGCCCAGCGCTGTGTGCCGGTCGCCGGCGACCATCTCGCCATTGTCGGCGAGAACCGCAAGATGCTGGTCTTCCCGCTCGCCGAGATCCCGGAGATGGGTCGCGGCAAGGGCGTTCGCCTGCAGAAGTACAAGGATGGTGGCGTCCTCGACCTCAAGACCGTTACGCTCGCAAGCGGCCTCTCCTGGCAGGATTCTGCCGACCGCACCTTCAGCAAATCACGTGAAGAGCTGGTCGAATGGATCGGCGCCCGAGCCTCGGCCGGACGCATGGTGCCGAAGGGATTCCCGAGGACGGGGAAATTCGGGTAGGGCTGCTAATCTCCCCACCTGAGGCCACTTGAGGGGGAGATGGCCGGCAGGCCAGAGGGGGGCGCCGCGCGTGAAGCTCCAGCCTCCTCTTTTCGTGTAAGGGGTCGCGTCTGAACGTTCCGACCCCCTCTGTCGCCTTCGGCGACATCTCCCCCTCAAGGGGCCTCAAGGGGGGAGATTAGCGCCTCCATCCAAACATTTGGAATGTCGTCACGATTGCTGCACTATCATGGTGCATAAGCATCGCTACATAAGGCGCGGACACATGCGTTTGGGAGAAATGGGCATTTGAAAGAAGCCAGGGTTCGGAAACCGGAAGGGCAGCAGCGCCTGTTCGGCCTGTCGACGCCGGTCAGATCCGCCGTCATTCCGCCGCTGTCGGCGGCGCGGTGGCTTCTGGTGCTGATCGTCGCCGCCGGGGTCTATTTCTTTCATGGTTTCCTGGTCCCGGTGCTGGCTGCTCTCGTCATCGCCTTTGCCAGCTGGCCGCTCTATCGGCGGTTGCTTGCTGCCGTCGGCGGCAACCGCACGGTCGCCGCGACATTGGCGATCCTGTTCATCCTGACCTTCCTGGTGGTGCCGATCGCGCTCGCCGGCTCCTACGCCAGCAATGAAGTCCGCGAATGGGTTGGCTGGGCGATCGAGACCAACCGCCATGGCGCGGTGACGCCGCACTGGATCGCCACGCTGCCTGTGGTCGGCGACTGGCTGAACGAGCAGTGGACGCGCAATCTCGGCCATCCCGGCGGCATCGGCGAACTGATCCAGCTGATCAGCGGCGCCAACATCGGCAGCATCTACCGCGGCGTGCTGGCCGCCGGCGGCAGCGCCTTCGGCCTTCTGCTGGCGCTGCTGTTCATGATGATCGCGCTGTTCTTTGCCTATCGCGACGGCGAGCATTTCGCCGGGCAGGTCGATCGTCTCGGCGAACGCATCCTGCCGACCAGGTGGGAGCGGATTTCACGCGTCGTGCCGGCGACGATTTCCTCGACGGTGACCGGCATGACCATTATCGCCATCGGCGAGGGGGTGGTGCTGGGCGTGGCCTACTGGCTGGCCGGCGTGCCTTCGCCGGTGACGCTCGGCGCCCTGACCGGCATCATGGCGCTGATCCCCGGCGGCGCACCGCTGTCCTTCACGCTTGTTTCGATCTATCTCGCCGCCAGCGGCTCGCCGATGGCCGGTTTGGCGCTGTTCATCTGGGGAAGCGTCGAACTGTTCATCGTCGACAAGACATTGCGGCCGAAGCTGGTCGGCGGCCCGATAAAGCTGCCGTTCCTGCCGACCTTTTTCGGCCTGATCGGTGGCGTCAAGACGATGGGCTTTCTTGGCCTGTTCATCGGTCCGGTGCTGATGGCGTTGCTGGTCGCGATTTGGCGCGAATGGCTGCGCGAGGTGGAATTGGCCGACGAGCTTGACCCCGTAGCACCGGCGAAACTCGAAGGGGCGCCGCCGCCGCAGATCGAAATCGTTGCCGAGAAGAAGTCTCAGGCCGGGTGACGGACGGCAAGGCTGGCGCGGCGCTTGCGCCCCTCATGCAGCTGCCATAGCGAATGGGCGACCAGCGTGACGATCAGGATCGCGCCGCCGATCAGGCTGTTGCGCGACGGCGTCTCGGCAAAGATCATCCACATCCAGACCGGCGCCAGCATTGTTTCGAGCAGATAGAACATCGCCACTTCCGGTCCCGAAATATATTTCGGTCCGTTGGCGAGGCAGAAGAACGAGATCGGCATGATGACGGCGCCGTTGAAGATGATCCACCATGGCGCGTTTACCTGGAATCCTTCACCCGAAACCATGAACACCGCGACGGCCAGGGGCAGGATCACGCCGATCAGCGAAGTGAACCCCATGTCCTTGCCGCTGGCCCGCGAGATGGTGATGGCCAGCGCAATGAAGAAAGCCGAGCACAGCGCCATGAGGTCGCCGAACAGGTGACCGGTGCCGACCGAATCGCCGACGATGATCGCGACGCCGACGATCATGGCCAGCATCGCCATCACGGTGACCAGTCGCGGCCGCTCCTTCAGGAACAGCCAGGACAGCAGTGCCGCGAACACGGTGTTGAAGGCCAGGATGAAGACCAGATTGGCGGTCGTGGTGTGATAGATGCTGGTGACGAAGGTGACCGAGGTCAGCCCGTAGCATAGGGCGACGACGAGCCCAGACCAGCCGGGGATGAGCTGCGGCGCGTTCCGGCTCAGCGAGCGCCACACAGCCCAGATGATCAGCGCCGCGACCAGGGTGGTGCCGGTGCGCAGCAGGAGGATCGTCCATGCGCCGCCGTCGGCGAGCCGGATCAGTGGAATGTCGATGGTCAGCGTCAGCCCGCCAATGGCGGTGATGAGAAGGCCTTTTTGATGATCGTTGTGGTACGACATGGCAATTCCGCAATGAATTTGGAGGCAGGCGCAAAATTGGCCCAGCTCTGGCGTTTCAGCCAAGCAGCCGAAAACCAGCATCCTCCTTGAAGCAGTTTTAAGGATGGTTGGGGAAGCAGCGGATCAGCGCGAAACCGCTTCGTGGTCGTAGCGTTCCCAGCCTTTCGGGCCGAGATGCTCCTGCGGCATGAAGCGCATCTTATAGTTCATCTTGCGCGAGCCGTTGACCCAGTAGCCGAGGTAGACATGGGGCAAGCCCATCGCCCTGGCGCGAGCGATGTGATCGAGGATCATGAAGGTGCCGAGCGAGCGGTCCTCGAAGTCCGGGTTAAAGTAGGAATAGACCATCGACAGGCCATCGGCCATCTTGTCGGTGAGGGCGACTGCGATCAACTCGCCCTGGCCCTTGCCGGTAATAAAGCTGTCGGGGCCGCGGCGCCGGTATTCGATGACCTTGGTGTCGACATGCGTATCCTCGACCATCATGGCATAGTCGAGCACCGTCATGTCGGACATGCCGCCGCGGCGATGGCGGGCATCGAGATAGCTGCGGAACAGCGAATACTGCTCGGTCGACGGTTGCGCGTCGTGCATCGCGCCGATGAGGTCTGAATTGTGCTGTATCACCCGCTTCATATTGCGGCTGGCAGTGAATTCCTGGGCCAGGATGCGCACCGAAACGCAGGCGCGGCAAGTCTCGCAGGCCGGCCGGTAGGCGATGTTTTGCGATCGCCGGAAGCCGCCTTGCGTCAACAGGTCGTTCATCTCCGATGCCTTGTCGCCGACCAGATGCGTGAACACCTTGCGCTCGAACTGGCCCTCAAGATACGGGCATGGCGACGGCGCGGTCAGGAAGAACTGCGGCGACTGGGTTGGATGCTGCGTCATCGACCCTTGGAAACACTCCTGCGAATCATCATACCTTTGGCGCGCACGGCGAAAAATTCAACAGGATTGTGAAAGCGTGGCTATAGGACGCCTTCACTTTGCACATAAATGCTCGCGGGGACTGGTGAAAAGCTGTTTCAGCGGTCACTGCGGCTGACCACCGTGCCGAGCAGCAGGTCGTGCAGCGTGCGCTTGCGGTCGGCAAACAGCGACACCAGAAGGACCAGCGGCGTCAGGATGACGTTGCCGGCCCAGAACAGAACCGAATGCACCACTGCCGTCAGCCCGTCGATGCGGGTGCCGTCCAGACGGTCGAGCCGGATCCCCATAATCTTCATGCCTGTCGTGGCCTGGTCGGTGCTGCCGAGCGTGTTCCAGATGTAGAGGATGGCGACGGCCGGCACGAGGACGGAAAACAGCATCCAGCCAAGGCCTAGCGTCAAAATCCCGAGGAGGAACACCAGGATCGCGAACGGAATGGTGAGCAGCGCGACGATGCAATAATCGATGATGAAGGCGAGAACACGCCGCGTGCGCACGCCATCATAGGCCCTGACATCATCGAGCCTGCTGGTGGTGATTTCGCCGTCGAGAACGCGCGCGTTCATGTCATTTCCTCGCAATCAGGCCCGGCATAGGATGCGGACCGCCTGATGTTGAAATGGTGAAGTCCTGCGGCGAAATCAAGATCGAGCCTTTTTTCGGCCTGCGACTGGAGGCAACGCCGAATGTAGCCGTGATCGGTTGAATTTGCGGCACGGATGACGTTAGTTTGCTGCAGCGCAACAAATACGGCAATGCGCCAAGGGGCGAGGGACAGGGCCAATATGGACTACGACATGCTGGTGATCGGCAGCGGGCCTTCTGGGCGCCGCGCTGCGGTGCAGTCGGCCAAGCTTGGCAAATCCGTGCTGGTGGCCGACAGGGGCCGGCGCCTTGGCGGCGTGTCCGTGCATACCGGCACCATTCCGTCGAAGACGCTGCGGGAAACCGTGCTCAACCTCTCGGGCTGGCGCGAGCGCGGCTTCTACGGGCGCGGCTACCGGGTCAAGCAGGATATTTCGGTCGGCGACTTGATCGAACGCCTCCACAAGACGCTCGATCACGAGGTCGAGGTGCTGCAGCACCAGTTCATGCGCAACACGGTCAAGAGCGCGCGCGCCACAGTCAAGTTTCTCGGTCCCAACAGAGCCAGCTTGACGACGGATACCGGCGACTACAGCGAAGTCGGTTTTGCGCATGCGCTGATCGCGGTCGGCACCCGCCCGCACCGGCCGCGCGACGTGCCTTTCGACAAGACCCGTGTCTTCGACAGCGACGAGATGTTGGAACTCGAGCGCCTGCCGCGGACGCTGACGGTGATCGGCGCCGGCGTCATCGGCGTCGAATACGCGACGATCTTTTCGGCGCTCGACGTGCCGGTGACGCTGGTCGAGCCGCGCGACTCCATCCTCGATTTCGTCGACCGCGAGATCGTCGACGATTTCATCCATCAGATGCGCGACCGCGGCATGACGATCCGGCTCGGCAGTGCGATCAAGGAGATCGCCTCGAAACCCGACTATGCCGAGGTGACGCTTGCCGACGGCCGCAGCATACGCTCGGAGATGGTGCTCTATGCGGCGGGGCGCACCGGCAATGTCGGCGCGCTCGGCCTCGATGTGGTCGGCATCGAGGCCGACTCCCGGGGCCGCATCAAGGTCGACCCGCAGAGCTTCCGGACCAGCGCGCCGAACATCTATGCCGCCGGTGACGTCATCGGCTTTCCGAGCCTCGCCTCGACCTCGATGGAACAGGGCAGGGTGGCCGCCTGCCATGCCTTCGGCGTGCCGTTGCCGCCGCCGCCGGAAACCTTTCCCTACGGCATCTACGCCGTGCCGGAAATCTCGACCGTCGGCCAGTCCGAGGAGCAGGTGCGCGAGGGCGGCGGCGCCTACGAGGTCGGCGTGGCGCGCTTCCGCGAAACCTCGCGCGGCCATATCATGGGCGTCAACACCGGCTTCCTGAAGCTTCTGTTCTCGATCGAAACGCGCCGGCTGCTCGGCGCGCATATCGTCGGCGAGGGCGCGACCGAACTGATCCATATCGGCCAGGCGGTGATCAATCTCGGTGGCACCGTCGATTTCTTCGTCAACAACACCTTCAACTATCCGACGCTGGCCGAAGCCTACAAAATCGCCGGGCTGGATGCCTGGAACCGGATGGGAAGAGGGTAACTGCTAACCTTCCATCTGGGCAAGCAGCGCAAGCATGACGTCGGCGGAGGGCATCGGCAGCACCGCCTCGATTTCGGCCGGCCGCACGCCTGCGATCGTGTCGCTGCCGGCGGCGACGGTGCCGAGCGGCCCGCGGAAACCGTGCTTCGACCAGGCCAGTTCCTGCAACTGCGGGCTGGTCAGCGCCTCGAGCAGTTGATCGACGGCAGGATCGATGACGATCAGCGGATGAGCAGAATAAACGGTCGGCCTGGGATAGAGGATTTCCGGCTTCGCGCCGGTGCCGGCCTGCACCCTTTGCCAGCGCGCAGGATCGGCAAGCGCCCATTCGACCAGCTGGTTTTCATAGCCCACCGCCATCGGCTCGGCGCCGAGCCCGCCGGCGATATACTGGTCGAACAGCTTTCCTGACGAGGACGACTTCAGCCCCATGCTGCGGAAGATCGCCTTCGCTTGGTCGCCGTGCTGGGCGAGCAGCTCCTGCGTCGCCACGTCGCCGCTCATCAGGCTGAGCACCAGCCCGGCGAACATAAAGCCGGAGTTGGAACGATTGGGGTCCGTGGAGACGATGCGGGCCCGGCCGTAGAGTTCGTCGACGCCCAGAGCCGACCACGTCTTGCCGGCGAGCACGGCGTCGAGCAGCGCCTTGAGATCGAGCTGGTTGTAGCCGCCCTTGGCGGCGACGCTCACCAGCCCGCTCTTTTTCAGGCCTTCGACTACCGGCCCCCATGTGTAGACCACGATCGGCGAGTTGAGCACGACCTGATCGTTTCGGATCGCCGCGCCGCTCTTGCGCGCCAGATCGACCATGATCGACGATGAAGGCCACAGAAATTGCGGCTTTTGCGACAGCAGTGCCGCTTCCCGCACCATCTCGACGGAACCGGCGACGCGTGCATCGAGCTCCAGGCCATAGCCACCGAGCGCGCGAACGACGTCGGGGTCGGCCAGGAACGCCTGCTTCTCGCCGCCGATGAAGCCGAACAGATGTGCCCTGTTGCCGAGATAGCCTCGGAACTCCGGGCGATCTTTGAGCGTCAGATAGCCGCCGGTTCCGGCAGCGGCGGCACCGAGCAGACCCAATCCGAAAGCGCGGCGCGAAATGGCCATCAGCGACCGATATCCTCTTTCAGCGACTCCTGAATGAGTCGCAGGTCGACGTCGAGCGTACCAAGCTCGGAGTCGGCCAGACTGTCCGCATAATGCACGAAAGCGTCCTGGAGCTTGGTGATCACCGCGCCGACGCTGGCCAGCCGCGCCTGGCTGGGTGCGCGCCGGTTTGCCAGCGTCGCATAGCCTTCCGCGACTTCCGCGGCTTGCGGCACATAGTAGGTCAGAAAACGCCGTACGGCCGGCGCGCTCTCGGGCTTGGCTTCGACCCTGGAGACCACGTCGGCGGCTATGTCGGACAGGTTTTTCACCTTGGCTTGCATGTCCTTGTCCGAGATCGAGCGGGCCGCCGCCGCGAGCCGGTCGGCCGCCGGCTGCGCCTGCGCCAGGAGCTCGCGGGCGAATGCCACCTTGCTGCCGCTGAGCGAGCGCAGATCGAGCCCTTCGAACAATTGACGCGGCGCCAGCACGAATACCAGCCCGGCAAAGACCAGCACGGAGATGATGGCCGACACCAGGAACGGGAAGTGGGTGAGGAAGCTCAAGCCCAGCAGCAACGCGGCCGATACCGCACCTGCCGCGATCCAGTTCCAGTCGTTGCCGAACAAGCCGCGCATGCCGTAGCCTAATTGTAGCCGCGGGCGGCGCGGAACGCGCCAGCAAGATCGCCGCTGCCATCGAAGACGCGTGCCGAAGTAGCCTTGGCGAGACTGTCGAGCTGGCTCTTGTCGGCATCGCCGAAGGTGATACCGAATACCGGCACGCGCACCGGCGCATTCCGCCACTGGTTGAGGAACATGTCGGCGCTGCCCTCGGTGCGGCCGTCCGTCATGATGACGATGGCCGGCAGATATTTCGACAGATCGGTCGTGGCTGTGATTTTCTGCAGCGCCTGCTCGGCGCAGGCATACATGTCGGTGCCGCCGCCGGCGTGCTGCTCCGCGACTGCCGCCAGCAGCCGGCTCTGGCCGGCCGGATCGCCGCTCGCTTCGAAATTGTCGCGAACGGCGCTGTCAAAGGGCAGCACAAAGATGTGGTCCGATGGCGTCCATTGCACCAGCACTTCGCTGGCCTTTTCGGGCGTGAACAGGAACTGCGCGGCCGCCTGCAGCTGCTTTTCGCCCTGGTCCTCCATGGAGCCGGAGAAGTCGAAGCAAAGCGCGGTCAGCGACGGCTTGCGCAAGGCCTGCTGGTAGAGATCGAGAGCTTTGCGGATCACCGCGGGCTCGGGCATGCGGATCGACGTCACCAATCTGCCCGGATCGAAGTTCCAGTCCGGTTCGGCCGTCGCCTGGATCGCCGGGCCGCCAAGCGGCAACCGCCTGCCGGTGTCGGCAATGCGTTTGCGCACGGCGTCCGACTGCAGATAGGCAAGCATATCGGTGAAGAATTTTTCGACATCCGCGCCGCGTCCGTGATCGATGAAGCCGAGCGGCGAGTCGCCGACGGCGACGCCGTCGGCCGGATAGACGGCATAGAGCGGCTCCTTGCCCATCTGCCTGAGCTTGTCGTTGGTCTCCTTCAGCGTCGCCTCGTAATTCCACATCGCATCGTAGACCGTGCCCTGGCGCACGGAATCGACATAGAGGTCGGCCAGCCAGCCGGACGAGCCGGACGAGCGCTCAACGCCTTGCAGCAAGGTGCCGACCGCCTCGCGCACATCAGGCTTGTCGAGATCACCGGGTTCGATCACTTCCCTGCCGCCAAGCGCGCTGGACAGCATGGCGAGATAGGCGCTGGCGCCGGAATTGGATTGCGTCGCCGATGTCATCAGGAATTTGAGCTTGCCGTCCTTCACCGCGGCAAGGATGTCCTTCATGAAGACTTGCCTGCCGACCCAGCCGAGTTCGGCCGCCTTGGATTTGCGTACGCCCAGAATGACCGGCATCTGCGCAATCGAGGTGAGGTTGCGCACCTTGCGGCCGGAATCGAACAGATCCACCCAGACGCTCGAAGCCGGCCAGACCGCATCCTGGTCGACTCCGCCAGGCTTTTGCAGGCCAAGCCCGATGTCGAGCGACCCTTCATAGGCGAATGTGCAAGATGCGCCCTGCTTGCTGCAGAACTCCTGGACGATCGGCTCCAATACGGTGTTTTCCGAACCGGAAACGATGGAAAATTTGACGTTGCTGGCGTTGCACGCCGCCAGCAACACCGAGAAAGCCAAGAGCAGAACGGACGTCAGCGTCTTCGGCATAAAGCTCTCTAGGCTTGAGTCAGCGCTCTCTTCAGATCGACGGTCATCTGGTCCATCTGTTTTTCGGCGTCGGCCCGTTTCTGGCGGCCCTCCTGCTGGACCTTGAGCACGCCTTGCACCGTATCGATGAGATCGCGGTTCGCTTGCGCCAGCGTTTCGACATCGACGATGCCGCGCTGCGACTGCTCCTCGATGGAGATGGCCTGGTCCTTCATCATCTTGGACGTCTGGCGGATCATCTCGTTGGTGGCATCTGTCACCGTCTTTTGCAGTTCGAGCGCCGACTTCTGGTTGGTCAGGCCGAGCAGGATGACCATCTTCTGCTTCCACGCCGGAACGGTCAGCGCCGAGGTCGCCTGCAGGTTCTCGATCAATGTCTCGTCGCCCGACTGGACGATGCGGATCTGCGGCAGTTGCTGGATGCCGAGCTGGCGCGCCTGCACCAGGTAGAAGATGCGCTTTTCCAGTCGGTCCAGCGCCTGGACGGTGTCCTGATAGGTCTGGGCCTCCAGCGTGCCGCCGACGTCACCGCCGGCTGCGTCCGCCGCCGCCTTCAGCTTGGGCAGTTCCTTGGCGCGGAAGTCTTCGACGAACTTCTTGCCGGCCTGCACATAGGCGTCGAGCTTGACGATCGATTCCTTGGTCTGCTCGTGCAGATCGTCGAGCACGGCGATGTCACGCCTCAGCGTATCCTTGTGGCGGTCGAGTTCCAGGCCGATACGGTCGATCTGTCCGGCAACGTCCTCGTATTTTTCCTTGAAGCGTTCAAGCCTCGCCTTGAAGGAGCCGAACAGGCCGCTCAGGAACCCCTGGTCTTTGAGCGAGGCCGGATCGAGGTTCTTGGCCTTCATGATGATATCGGTCAGGAGATTGCCGGTGTCGCCGAGATCGCGATTGCGCAACTGGCCGAGGATCTTGTCGGCATAGTCGCTGACCGCTTGCTGGGCGCGGTCGCCATAGACCGAGATCGCAGCACGATCGCGAACATCGATTGCGCTCTCTATTCTTGCCACATCGGATGGATTGGCCACGATTGCCGGCAGTTTCGAGGTATCGTCGAGCAGAGTGATGCTGTTCTTGTCGGCCATGCAGACCTTCCCCTCACGTGAACAGTATCTCGATAGACAGTCAGTTCGACAGAGATATGTCGGTGCTGTGGACAATGGAAGGGCCTTCAAGCGTCGCGTGCGCGAAATGGCGTCCGCCTGGAGGTCTTGATGCGGTTAGGGGTCGACGGCCGGAAAAGCGCTTAACCGGCCGGCGCAACGGTTGCGCCGGCCAGCCACTCCCTGACGATCGCCGCGTCGCGATCACCGAATTCATGGCCTGAGGGGACAATCCGCGCGTCGACCTCGGCGCCATGCTGGCTGAACAGGCTGACCAACGCCGGCGCGAACGGCGCGTAGGTCAGGTCCGCGGCGCCGGCGATGATCAGCACGCGCGCTTTGGACAGATCGGCCGGGGGCACCTCGTCGAGCACCGGCATCGGGCGCAGCATCGCTGCCAGCTCGATGAGGCCGGAATGCAGCAGCATCACGCTCGAAACCAGATTGGCGCCGTTCGAATAGCCGAGGAAAATCGTCCGGGCGAGATCGAGACCATGGCGCTTCGCGGCCGCGGTGATGAAGCCGGCGAAAGCGTCCGCCTCGGTGCGGATGCTCTCCTGTTCGAAGCGCGTCGGCGTGATCCGCGCGAACCAGCGGAAACCGTCCTCTTGGGCGACACGGCCACGCACCGTCACCAACACCGCATGCGGTGCGATTTGCCGCGCCAGCGCCACCAGCGTCGTCTCGTCGACGCCTGATCCGTGCAGCAGAAAAAGGCATTCGCCGCTCGCATCCACGGGCCGATAAAGGCGGTAGAAAAACGGCAGGTCGCGCCGCAAAAAGCCGTCTTCCGGAGGTTTTTCGGCCATATCGCATCCTTTTGATTTCGTGTGGTTTTTATTCATTTGCCGGCTTCAAAACGGAATATTTTCGGGCTCCCTCAAAGTTGATTGAACCGGGCGCATTTCAGTCCGTTTGTTTGCCGATATGCTCCTGCGGGAGGAATCGAAGCGGTGCGTCCGGCGGTCGCATCGATCGCGGCATGAACAACCAGCTTTGAGGCCTTTTATCGATGACCATGCCAATTTCACCGGATCGCGGCACGCGTATCCCGGATCGCGGCACGCGTGCCGCGGAACGCGATACGCGCATTGATGTGTTCCGCGCTCTCGCTCTGCTGATCATATTCGTCGATCATGTCCCGGGCACGGTTTTCGAAACCCTGACCTACAAGAATTTCGGCTTTTCGGATGCCGCCGAGGCCTTCGTGCTGATCTCCGGCATGTCCGTCGCGCTCGCCTACGGCTCAAAATTCCAGTCCGGAGACCGGCTCCTGGCGACACTGAAATTGTGGCGCCGCGCCGGAGTGCTCTATGTCGCACACATCGTCACGACGATGGCGGTGCTGGCCATCTTCTGCGCGGCGGCGATGTTCGCGAAGCGGCCGGACATGCTGACGCTGATCAACATCGAGCCGTTGATCAGGGACCCGCAACATGTGCTGATCGGCATCGTCACGCTTGGCCATCAGCTTGGCTACAACAACATCCTGCCGGTCTACGCGGTGCTGCTGCTGATGGCGCCAACCTTCCTGCTGTTCATCAGCTACCGGCCTTTCACGGCGCTCGCCCTGTCCGGAACTCTGTGGCTGGTTGCCGGGATCTACCAGATCGCCCCGCCGAATTACCCTGAGCCCGGCTTCTGGTTCCTCAATCCGCTGTCGTGGCAGTTCCTCTTCAACATCGGCCTGGCGAGCATGCTGCACATCAGGCGCGGCGGCGCCATTCCGGTCAATAGCTGGCTGTTTGGCGCGTCGGCGGTTTATGTCGCGACGGCGTTGGTCTGGGTGCACAGCCCGCTATGGGGGCACGTGTCGTGGCTGAACCTGCCGGTGGTGCTGACCGGCTTCGACAAGACGTTCCTGTCGTTGCCGAGGCTGCTGCACATCCTGGCGGTGAGCTATCTGATCGTGGCGTTTCCTTCTGTCTCCAACCTGTTCCGCACCAGCCGCGATCATCCGCTCGCCATATTGGGCAAGCGATCGCTGCCGGTTTTCATCGCCGGCACGGTGATCGCCATGGCGGCGCAGGTGATGAAGCTGATCAACCCGGGCGGATTTGCCTATGACAGCCTGCTGATCGCCGCCGGCATCGCCATGCAGTTCGCGCTCGCCTATTATCTCGAATGGCTGTCGGCTATTGGCGGCAACAGCAAGCCCGTCCGCAGCAAGGCACCGCCGGTCCATGCATCCTTCGGCGTGGGCATGGGGCAGCAGGCATGAATCGATGCGTCGGGCTCAGGCTGTCTTGGGCGGCGGCCCCGAAGATGCCCTGACGACAAGCTCGACGCCGAGCGTCTCGCGCCGCACCGTGCCGTCGAAATCGAGGATCGTTCGCGCCGCCCGGCGGCCGATCTCGGCGATTGGCTGCGCGACCGTGGTCAGCGGAGGATCGCAAAGTGCGGCGTCCGGCACGCCGTCGAAGCCGACGACGGAGACGTCGCCGGGAACCGCCATGCCACGCGCGGCCAACCATTCGATCGCGACCATGGCGATCCGGTCCGACATCGCCAGGATGGCGGTCGGCGGCTCTGCCGAGGCGAAGATCGTTTCGAGGCCGGCCCTTGTGCTGGCTTCGTCGTTTTCGGTCTCGTATACCGGTATCCCGGCGGTATCGACGCCGCACCGGGAAAACGCCTCGAAATAGCCGACGAGGCGATCGCGCGTGCCGGTGTAGAGGGCCGTCCGGACCTTCTCCGGCGAGACAAGGCCGGTGCTGCCGTCGGCGAAAGGCAGCGCCAGCACGGCAAAGCGCCGATGGCCAAGCTCGGCGAGATGCTGCGCCGCCAGGCGGGCGCCGGCGACATTGTCGACGCCGATTGCCGAAACGGTGTCGTCGTCGAAGCCGAGCTCAAGCGCGACAAAGGGGAGTTTGCGTTCGCGGGTCAGTTCGACAAGCCGTGAGCCGCCCTCGATGCAGAACAGGATGAAGCCGTCGACCAGCGCGCTCTGGATGTTCCAGGCAAGTTTTTCCTGGTTGCCGGCCGATACCAGCGCTATACCCGCGCCGGTGGCGTCGCAGGCCTCGGAAATGCCGGCCATCATCGCGCGGGCAAAGGGATCGTCGAAGAAATAGGACAGCGGCTCGGTCGTGGCGACGCCGATCGCGTTGACCTTGCCGGCGCGCAGCAGCCGGCCCTTCGGGTCGGGACCGGCATAGCCCATCGCCTCGGCCGCCGCCTTGACCCGTTCGCGGACTTCCTCGCGCACGATCTCGGGACGGCTGAACACGTTGGAGGCGGTGCCGTGCGAAACCCCGGCGGCCTTGGCGATGTCTGCCAGCCGGATCGGTCTTGTATTGCTTTCGCTCGATGATGCCATTTTTCTGCCTCCAAGCCTGCTATCTAGCAGCTTTGTTGGATCGATTCAAATTTTGGTTGACATCAGCGCGGTCCAGGCCTAGTTTTGAATCGATCCAATCGAGCGTCGTTCATTGGATCGATTCAGCAAGGAGCGAGCCATGCACCCCGTCAATTATCTGTTCGAAGACATCTATCGCAACGACTGGAGCATAATTTCGAAGCAGGTGACCCGGACGCGTCGCGGCAGCGCCGGCCCGTGGATCCGCGATCTGCGCTTTCTTGTGGAGCGCAAGCGGATCTGATCGGCAGCGCTTTTTTCATGCCTGTCGATTGGATCGATTCAAATCTCAAATCGAAGAGGAAACTAAGCCATGCACCCGATCAATCATCTGTTCGAAGAGATCTATCGCAACTATTGGGGCATCTCGCCGGCCATCGACAGGCCGGAGCGGCGGCGCCTGGCCAAGCCGGCGGCACGCAATCGCGACCTGCCGGTCCGGCCCGAGCGCCGGCATGAGTGGCCATCGTCTGACTGACCGTCGTTTGGCGGAAACCGAATCCGGCATCCTCAGGAGCGCGGGCGCCTCAGCGCCGAGGCCGCAACCGCCAGCCAGCCGGCGATGAGCAAGGTGCCGCCGATCGGCGCCGACATCGAAAAAAGCCGCGAGCCGAGGAAGTCGCGGGCAAGCAGATCGCCGCAGAACAAGACAATTCCGACGAGAAGAATAAGGCTTGCGGTACGCAGAATCCGATTTGCGCCAACGAGGCCGACGGCAAGGAAGACCGGTGCATGCATGAGCAGGAAGGACGCGACCGTGCCGACGAAAGCGCCGCCCAGATGTGCCGCCGCGGCAGAAAGCGCCACACCGGCCGCGCCGCACAGGCCGCCGACGAAAACGAGGATGCGGCCGATGCCGCTTGCTGGGTGGTCGGCTGTGCTCATGTCTTGGACTCCGTGAAGTGGCCCGCAAACCGTGTCAGGATTTGCCCGCCTGCACCAGCATGTCGCGTGCGCGGCGCGACTGGACCAGCCAGTTATACGCCGCTCCGCCCGCCATCAGCACCGACGTGCCGAGAAACACCGCGCGCATGCCGAAATGACCGCCGACGAAGCCGCCGAGCAGCGGCCCGGCGACCTGTCCGACATATTGCGCCGAGATCGACAGACCGAGCACATTGCCGCCGACGCCGTCCGGAACATTGTGGCGGATGACGCTGGTGATGCATGGCAGGAGGCCGCCAAGCGCCAGTCCCATCAGGAAACGCAGGCCGACGAGCTGCCAGCCCTGCGTGACGAAGGCTTGCGGGATCAGCAGCAGCGCCGAGACGGCAAGCGCCGCAATGATGACGTTCCAGTGGCCGACGCGGTCGGCGAGCTTGCCGAGACGCGAGGCCGACAGGATGGCGCCAAGTGCCGCCGCCGACATGACGACGCCGGACATCAGCGTGACCCGGCTTTGGTCCTCGATGATCTGTTGCACATAGACCGCGATGATCGGCTCGATCGACATGGTGGCGAAACTCAGCAGCGTGCCGGTCACCAGCATTGCGACGATCGGGCGCTTGTCCGGGATTTGCGACCAGCCGCCTTTCGGCTTCTCAGTCGATGCCGATTTGTCGGTCTCCGGGCGAGGGTTCTCCTTGATGAGAAAAGTCGTTGCCAGGAACGCCAGGAAAATGACGCCGCCGGCGACCAGGAAGGTGGCGCGGATGCCGATCAAAGGCGGCAGCGCACCGCCGAGCAAGGGACCGACGAGAGCGCCGCCGGTGATGCCGGCCGACAGCATGCCGAGCGCCCAGCCCGACCGCTCCTTCGGCGTCTGCATGGCGACGAGAATGGTCGAGCCCGAGGAATAGCCACCGGCGAAACCGATCAGCAGGCGTAGCAGCACCAATTGCCAGACGGTCTCCACCATGCCGGTCAGCGACATGCAGACGGCCATGCCGAAACTGGCGCGCACCAGCATCAGCTTGCGGCCGTAGCGGTCGCCAAGTCGTCCCCACAGCGGCGCGACCAGCGCGGCGGCGAAGAAGGTCGCGCCATAGGCGATGCCGGACCACTGCACAACAGCCGCGTGGCCCTCGGCGCCCAGCTGCTCGACGTAAAGCGGCAGGAAGGGCAACAGCAGGGTCATGGCGACAAGCGTGCTGAACGAGCCGGCAAAGCACACGGCGAGATTGCGGCGCCAATGGATATTGTGGGCGCCTTGGGTGGCAGGGGTGGAGTCTTGCGGCATGTCTGTCCTGTCCGGCAGTCTCTCGACGGCATCATTGCACAAGAACTGGCGCGGCCTGCCTGCCAGGGGATTAACCAGCGTCGCGGCGTGATTGCGGCGGCAACCACTTTCGCGCTCGCTTCGCGAGCGGCGATGGCGTAAGAGCGGCGATGGAAAACAACCGATTTGAAACACCCGTGACCGTCAAGGGCGCGGCGGGAACCACTCAGCTCTTGCGCACGGCCCGCGAGGCTTCCGACTACCTCCTCAACAACTGGCCCGGCAAGCGCAGTCCAAAGCATCGCGAAGCGCTGCAGGCCTGCCATGATGCGCTGGCCGGCGACAAACCGGCAATGATCGCAAGGCGTGCCTTCATCGCCGCCGCGCGCGAAGTGAATGTTTTCGTCAGCGACAAAGCGCCGGCCTGAAGACGCAGCGAAATCTGATCCGCCTCGCGGGCCGGGTGCGCTTTTACTAAGAGGCAATCGCTTCAGGTTTGCGCTGCCCCTCATTGCCCTGCCGGGCATTTCTCCCCGTATAGTGACGGGGAGAAAGCGGCCTGCACCAAGGGTTTTTGCCAATCTCCAGCGTTGCAGAAGCGAGCCAAGGTTGCGGCCAGTTGCCTTCTCGCCGTCACTATGAAGCGATTGCCCTGCAGTTTACTCTGCGGTTTCCGTTTCGGTCTCGGACGTGGTCTCGTCTTCGGGCTTCGAACGTTCCTTGGCTGCGACCTTGGCCGCTTGCTTTTCCGCCTTCTTGGCAGCCTTCTGCCGGTCGCGTTCCTTGCGTTCCTGGCCGTAATTCGGTGCTCGCGCCATATCTCTTCCTTTCACAATCCAAAGGGTTATTAGCCCTGCCTAGGAGCATTGGCCTACAAACACAACACCACAAAGGGCGATCGGCTCCATAGGCAGCCGGCAGGCCGGCTGAACACGGTTCCGCCGGCGGCGACCTTCGACTCGATCCGGATCGTTGTCAGATATCTTCCCGGTCAAGAACCAGATCGGCCGGACCAAACCGGTCTTTTGCCGTGAACTGCTGGTGCCAATAGGGGTAGAGAACCGGCGGGCGGCTCACAGCGTCGAGGCGTGCCCGCTCATCGCTGGTCAGCACCAGGCTGGCAGCGGCGATATTGTCCTTGAACTGCGCTTCGGTCCGTCCGCCGATCACCAGCGAACTGACCGCGGGCCGGCCGAGCAGCCAGGCAAGCGCCACCTGCGCCGCCGAAACGCCATGGTTGTTGCCGATATGGGCAAGCACGTCGACGATCCGCCACAGCCGGTCCTCGTCGCGGATCGGCGGTTCGGTCCAGCCGCTGAGCTGGCGGGCGGTGGCCTGGTCGCGGTGGTATTTGCCAGACAGCAGTCCACCGGCGAGCGGGCTCCATACCAGCACGCCAAGCCCCTGGTCGACCGAGATCGGCAGCAGTTCATATTCGGCCTCGCGCGCTTCCAGCGTGTAGTGGATCTGCTGGGTGACGAAGCGCGGCTGGTGCTGGCGGTCGCTGATCCCCAGCGCCTTCATCACTTGCCAGCCGGAATAGTTGGAGCAGCCGACATAGCGGACCTTGCCCTGGCTGACGAGCGTGTCGAGCGCGGCGATGGTCTCCTCGAGCGGCGTCGTGCCGTCCCATTCGTGCAGGAAATAGATGTCGATGACGTCGGTCCTGAGGCGCTTCAGGCTCTTCTCGCACTCGCGGATCAGATGATAGCGCGACAGGCCCTCGTCGTTGGGGCCGTCGCCGATCCGCATGCGCGCCTTGGAGGCGATCAGCACATCGCCCTTGCGTTTGCCGTCGAGCGCTTCGCCGATGATCTCTTCCGAAAGCCCGTTCGAATAGACATTGGCGGTGTCGATGAGATTGATGCCGGCATCGATGCAGAGGTCGATCATCCGGCGCGCCTCGTCGAGATCGGTCTTGCCGACCGCCGAAAATGCGCCGGCGCCGCCAAAAGTCATGGTGCCCATGGTCAGCGTCGAAACCTTCAGCCCGGAACGGCCGAGTGTGCGGTATTCCATGTCAGATCCTCGCAATTGCGTTGAGAAGGGGGTGCTTTGAAGGCTGCCCGGGGAACCTGGCATTTGTAGGATAATTCGAGCCGTTTGTCGTGCGTGCCGGGGAGGCTGATCGATCACATCTCACGGAGTTGGGCGACCGGCGCACAGGCCGGCTGCAATAAAACCGTCATTGCCGGCATATATGCAAATCGGCTCAATGTGTCCGATCTCGGCCGGCAGGCCGACGTCGACACGGGCGTGCACGCGGAGCAGCATAAATGACCGAAGCAAAACAGAATTCTCCCGCCAGGGACTGGCTGGAAGCGGAACTGGCCGACACGCTCGACGAAGACTACGAGCTGGAGATGTCGGAACCGGCGCTGTCGCTGGAAATCGCCAAGATCTACAAGAACGCGCATCCGCCCTCGATGGATCGCCTGCAATATTTTCGCGACCTGATCACGCTGCAATCCGAATTGATCAAGCTGCAGTCCTGGGTGGCTTACACCAGGAAGAAGCTGGTGGTGGTTTTCGAGGGCCGCGATTCGGCCGGCAAGGGCGGCGTCATCAAGCGCATCACCCAGCGGCTCAATCCGCGCATCTGCCGCGTCGTCGCACTTCCGGCGCCGACCGAGCGCGAGAAGTCGCAATGGTATTTCCAGCGCTACGTGCCGCATCTGCCGGCGGGCGGCGAGATCGTGCTGTTCGACCGCTCCTGGTACAACCGCTCCGGCGTCGAGCGTGTGATGGGCTTCGCCGAGCCGGACCAGGTCGAGGAGTTTTTTCGCGACGTGCCGGAGTTCGAGCGCATGCTGGTCCGCTCACGCATCACGCTGGTCAAATACTGGTTTTCCATCACCGACGAGGAGCAGCAGATGCGCTTTCAGATGCGCATCCATGATCCGATGAAGCAGTGGAAGCTGTCGCCGATGGACCTGCAGTCGCGCGTGCGCTGGGAACAGTACACCAAGGCCAAGGAAGAGACGTTCGCCCGCACCAACATCCCCGAAGCCCCCTGGTTCATCGTCGAGGGCAACGACAAGAAGCGGGCACGGCTGAACTGCATCGATCATCTCCTCAAGCAGATGCCTTATGAGGAAGTGCCGCACGAAGAGATCACGCTGCCCGACCGCGTCTTCAATCCCGAATACGAGCGCCAGGTGCTGCCGCGCGAGCTGTATGTGCCGGAGAAGTATTGAGGAGCGCTCCCTTCTCCCCGTCACTATACGGGGAGAAGGTGCCGGCAGGCGGATGAGGGGCTACGCCAACCTCGACAATTGAACCCCAAAGTCACTGCATGGGGACAAAAGTTATTCTGAGGTCATATTTCCGTCTGTGGTATTGTCCGGCAGCGAAATCTTTGATCGATTGTGCCGCCCCTCATTGCCCTGCCGGGCATTTCTCCATAGTGACGGGGAGAAAGGGGCCTGCACCGAGGCTTTCGCCAACAGAGCAACGAAACGTCCTAATCGCGGTCGATGGTGACATGCATGGCCTTCGGCGTTGCGACCTGCTCGCTGCAGCGGTAGCCGAGCTTGACCATGTCGATGCCGGCAAAAAGGTTCTCGCCTGAGCCGAGCAGCATCGGCGATATCGCTAGATGCATGTCGTCGATGAGCTTTTCCTGGAGATATTGCCGGATCGTGGCGACGCCGCCGCCGAGCCGGACATCCTTGCCGTCAGCCGCTGCCTTCGCCTTTTCCAGCGCCGAGTGAATGCCGTCGGTCACGAAATGGAAGGTCGTGCCGCCCTCCATGACGATAGCATCCCGCGGATGGTGGGTGAGCACGAAAACCGGCACATGGTAGGGCGGATTATCTCCCCACCAGCCCTTCCATGTGTCGTCGGGCCAAGGCCCGCGGATCGGCCCGAACATGTTGCGGCCCATGATCCACGCGCCGACGTTTTCGAAGCTGCGCGTTACGAACGCGTCGTCGGTATCCGTGGTCCCGTCATCTTCGCCTGACATGTTGCGGAAGGTTCGGGTGCCGAACATCCATGTGTGCAGGGCTTCCCCGCCGACGCCCAGCGGCTCTTTCAGGTCCTGGTCGGGACCGGCGCCGAAGCCGTCGATAGACAGGGTGAAAGCGTTGACGCGAAGCTTTGACATGAGGACCTCCCTCTAATCCAGTTGTGAAATGCAAGCAGTTTCTTTTAGCTAGACTGATTGCATTTTGCAAGTGGTATTTCAGGAGGTGGTCGGCGGCCGCTAGGGATTCAGCAAAAGAAGCTTTGCCGCCTGCCGGCACCTTCTCCCCGTATAGTGACGGGGCGAAGGGGCGGGCCGCAACCTCGGCTCGCTTTTGCAACGCTGGAGATTGGCGAAATCCTTTGCGAAGGCGTCTTTCTCCCCGTCACTATACGGGGAGAAATGCCCGGCAGGGCAATGAGGGGCAGCGCAAACCTGAAGCGATTGCGCGGCGGCCATGTCGCGCTTTGGACGAAGGAATGTTACCCGATCTAGGCCCTACAGATGCGCATCAGCCCTTCAGCATCGCCGCCACCTCGGGCGCGAAATAGGTGAGAATTCCGTCGCAGCCGGCGCGCTTGAAGGCGAGCAGCGATTCCAGCATCGCCTTGTCGCCGTCGATCCAGCCATTGGCGGCGGCCGCCTTGATCATCGAATATTCGCCCGACACCTGATAGGCGAAGGTGGGCATCCGGAATTCGTCCTTCAGCCTGCGGATGATGTCGAGATAGGGCAGGCCGGGCTTGACCATCAGCATGTCGGCGCCCTCCGCGAGGTCCTGTTCGGCCTCGCGCACGGCCTCGTCGGAATTGGCGTGGTCGAGATAATAGGTCTTCTTGTCGCCCTTGAGCAGGCCGGCGGTGCCGACCGCCTCGCGATAGGGCCCGTAGAAGGCGGAGGCGAATTTCGTCGCGTAGGACATGATCGCCACATCCTGAAAACCATTGGCGTCGAGCGCATCACGGATGGCGCCGATGCGGCCATCCATCATGTCGGAAGGGGCAATGATGTCGGCGCCGGCCGAAGCCTGGATGACGGCAGCCGCCGTGACCTGCTCCACGGTCTGGTCGTTGACGATGATGCCGTCACGCAAGATGCCGTCATGGCCGTGCGAGGTGAAGGGATCGAGCGCCGCATCGGTGATGATGCCGATCTCGGGCACCGCGTGCTTGATGGCGCGCGTGGCGCGGTTGATGACGTTTTCCGGATCGAGGATGTGCGAGCCGGTCTGGTCGCGCAGGCCAAGCTCGACATTGGGAAAGGTGGCGATCGCCGGGATGCCGAGCTTTGCCGCGCGCTCGGCCTCCTTGACGGCAATGTCGAGCGACAGGCGGAAGACACCAGGCATGGCGGCGATCGGTTCACGGATATTTTTCCCATCGACGACGAAGATCGGCCAGATCAGATCGTCGACGCAGAGCCGGTTCTCCTGCACGAGACGGCGCGACCAGTCGGCCTTGCGCATGCGGCGCAAACGGCGGCTGCCGGTGATCTCGTCGACGCTGCGCGCGCCGGCAGGCTTTGCTGGGGTGAATTTGTTCATCGCCAAAACTCCGGATTGGCGGCTTTTAACACGAGCCCCCGCCGCTGACCAATGCGGCACGATAGTGCCAGGCACAAGCTGGATACCGGCATACGAGTTCCGGCTGACCGTTGTTGCCGGACAGGATTGCGTCTTGGCATTGACGCGCCCATGCGCCACGCTTTAGCACTTCAGTCCCGGCGGCGCGGGGGAAGGGATTCTCAGGCGATGGATTTTGGCGGCGGCGACGAGATCCGCTTCGAACGACTGGGCAGCGCCGGCGTCGTCACGCTGACGCGGCCGCAGGCGCTCAATGCCGTCACCCATCGCATGGTCAAGGCGCTCGACAAGGCGCTGCGCGCCTGGGAGCGCGACGACGGCGTCGATGTTGTCGTCGTCAAGGGCGAGGGCAGGGCGTTTTCGGCCGGCGGCGACATCCTCCACATCTACGAGGCCGGCCGGGCGGGAAAGCCGCCGGTCGACTTCTTCGCCGACGAATACCGGCTGAACGCCCGCATCGCGCGGTTCGAAAAACCCTATGTCGCGCTGATCGACGGCATCGTCATGGGCGGCGGTGTCGGCATCTCCTTCCACGGCTCGCATCGGCTGCTGACCGAGAACGCCCAGTTTGCCATGCCGGAAGTCGGCATCGGCTTTTTCCCGGATGTCGGGGCCAGTCATCTGTTGCCGGGCCTCGGCGGCAGCTTCGGCATGTATCTGGCCCTGACCGGAAGCCGCATCCGCTATGGCGACGCTTTGTGGTCGGGCCTGGCGACGCATACGATCAAGGCGCAGGACCAGGCCGGTTTTCTCGACCGGCTGGTTGCGAGCGGCGACCCGGAATTGGCGCTGCGCGGCTTTTCCGTCCCAGCCCGGCGCGAAACGGACAGGCCGACACTGGAAGCCATCGCCCGCCACTTCGCGCAGCCGTCGCTGAGCGACATCATCGGCAGCCTGGAGCGCGCCGCACCCGCAGACGCGTTCGCGGCAAAGACGCTGGCGATGATCCGCACCCGCTCGCCGACCAGCCTGCATGTTGCCTGGCGCGAGATCAGCGCCGGGCTGACGCTGTCGATGGACGAGTGCATGCGGATGGAGTTCCGCATCCTCAACCGCATGCTTGCCGGCCACGATTTCTACGAAGGCATCCGCGCTGCCATCATCGACAAGGGCTCGACGCCGCAATGGCGGCCGGCAGGCATCGACGACGTCAGTGCTGCCGACGTCGATGCTTATTTCGCTCCGCTCGGCGAACGGGAACTCAAGCTGTGAGCGAGGTCACGTCGAGACGTGTCGTGCTCCAGCCCTCGACGGTCGAGGTCATCTTCGCCTGGTTTCAGCGCGTCATCTCAGCCTACTGTCTGTTGTTCGGGATTTTGTACTGGATCCGGCTGATCGGCTTCTATCCCGGCTCGTTGTGGCGCTTCGACCTGATGCCGGTGCATTGGCAGGTGGCGGCGGTGACGCTCGCCGTCTTCTTTCCCTTTGCCGCCGCTGGTCTGTGGATGCTGGCCTCCTGGGGGCCGGTGATCTGGTTCATCTGCGCGGCGACCGAGACCGTCATGCATGCCGGCTTTCCCGAGCTCTTCGGTCACCGGCCGCTGATCCTCGCCTCGCATGCGGCGGTGGCGCTGCTCTACATCGTCTTTCGCGTGATGATCTGGATGCAGAAGCGCCGGAGCCGGCAATAGAGCATCGGACAGATGCTCAACAAGAATAGCCGACGCGTCCGGTTGGACGGGCAAATTACCGCCCGGATTCTTTGGCTAAATCTTTAGGTTAATCATCCTTGTTCGGGTGACCCTTCGTTAAGCCTCTTTCGAAACCTATTACCGGTAAGCTCTTGTTAGCCCTAGCGTTTAAGTCGAATTTTATGAGTATTCGATAGTGTCGCGATCAAGGTGAAAAACAAAAAATCACCAGGCGACAAACGAGAGGCAAAGACAATGATCAATTCCCGTCCGGCGGCGAAGACCGCCAACGTATCCGATGACCGCCGCGAGGCAATCCGTTCGCTGTACATGGAATCGCTGCAGCTGGTGGAACGGCTGCACCGCCGCCTGCTTGACGTAATCAAGGACGAATTCGACCGCAACGGCCGTTCCGATATCAACGCCATCCAGGCGCTGCTGCTCTTCAACATCGGCAATTCGGAACTGACCGCCGGCGAGCTGCGCTCGCGCGGCTATTATCTCGGCTCGAACGTCTCCTACAATCTTAAGAAGCTGGTCGATCTCGGCTTCATCAACCACCAGCGCTCGCGTATCGACCGCCGTTCGGTGCGGGTCTCGCTGACGCCGAAGGGCAGTGAGGTGGCGGAAGTCGTCGCCGGCCTCTACGAGCGCCATGTCGGCTCGATCGAGCAGGTCGGCGGCATCAACACGGAAGAATTCAAGCAAATGAACCGCGCCCTGCAGCGCCTCGACCGCTTCTGGAACGACACCATCGCCTACCGGATGTAAGCATGTCCGTCGCATGAAGGGGAACCGCGCCACAGGCGCGGTCGGGGAGCGATCCAAAAGACCGGTGCCGAAAAGCATCGGTCTTTGCGTTTCGTGAGGCCAGCCGATCCAAATCGCGATGAGGGTCACGTTGCCGCCATATTCCCGGTGGAAGCGAGAATGCGGGTGATGTAGCGGCGCGAGCCAATCCGTCTCCCCGCCAACCGCCTCTGTGAAGGCGCGTCGCGCCCGGCGCGTTCTCGCACAGAAGCGATTGGGGCATGGTTGGCTAATTGTTAAGGGCGCCAACCTTAGAGTGGGCTGGGCCCAGCGTACGGGCGGATCGCCCGGTGAAAAAACTGTTACAGGACTATCTGGAGCGTACATGAGAACCAGTCGCCGTTTCTTCCTTTCCGGGGCCTCCGCGTTGGCCGCGACGATGGTTGCCGGTGGCGCCAGCGCGCAGGACGTGATCGCGGATATCCTGAAATCCTCGGGCCGCGGCAACTGGAACGACCAGTTCGACGCCCGCGCCAGCGAGGGCGGCAAGGTGGCCTCGACGCTGCCGATCGTCAGCCTGCAGACCGTTGCGTACACCGAGCAGGCTATCGCGCAGTATCAGAATATTGTCGCGCAGGGCGGCTGGGAGCGGGTCCCGGACACCAAGAAATTGCTACTCGGCGTCATCGATCCCGACGTGGTGCCATTGCGCAGGCGCTTGATGGTTTCGGGCGACCTGGCGCAGAGCGCCGGCCTTTCAGAGGCCTTCGATTCCTATGTCGATGCGGCGGTCAAGCGCTTCCAGGCGCGTCATGGCCTGCCTTCCGACGGGACCCTGGGCCAATATAGCTATGCGGCGATGAATGTCTCGGCGCAGGTCCGGCTTGGCCAGCTGCAGACCAATCTGCAGCGGCTGAACGAACGCGCCGGTACGCTGGGCAACCGCTATGTATTGGTCGATATCCCTGGCGCCCAGATCGAAGCGGTCGAGAACGACCGCGTCGTGCTGCGCCACACCGCCGTCGTCGGCAAGATCGATCGCCAGACGCCGATCGTCGATTCCAAGATCAACGAGATCATCGTCAATCCTTACTGGAACGCGCCGGTCTCGATCGTGCGCAAGGACATCATTCCGCTGATGCGGAAGGACCCCAACTATCTCAAGGACAGCAAGATCCGGCTGTTCGCACCGGATGGCAGCGAGGTCGATCCACTGACCGTCGACTGGTCGACCGACGACGCGGAGAAATACCGCTTTCGCCAGGATCCGGGCGCCGGCAATGCAATGGCCTCGGTCAAGATCAATTTCCCGAGCCCGGACGGCGTCTACATGCACGACACGCCGCAGCAAAGCCTGTTCGGCAAGATGATGCGCTTCGATTCCTCGGGCTGCGTGCGCGTCCAGAACGTGCGCGACCTCGTCACCTGGATCCTGCGCGACACGCCGGGCTGGAGCCGCCAGCATTTCGAGGCGTCGATCAAGAGCGGCGAGAACATCCCGGTGCAGGTCACCAATCCGGTGCCGGTCTTTTTCCTCTACATCTCGGCCTGGTCGACGGGGCCTGGCGTCGTGCAGTTCCGCGACGACATCTACGGGCTTGACGGAGCCAACGAGCTGCAGATCACCTCTGCGCTCTAAGCGCCTGATTTTTTAGCTGAAAAGGCCGCCATCGAGGCGGCCTTTTTTGACAGTGCGCCAGGCATGGCGCGTGGTGCGCAAGCACCGTTTGGCCGGGGTGGTAGCCGGTCAATGACTTGGAGGTGAAAGTCCTCTGCTGGCCCTGGTGGCGTCGCAAGCCTTGCTGAACGGCCGGCAGGCGAGGAAATAGGTGGCTCATTGGTCTCGCTGCCGCAATCCGGCCAGCAAATTTCGCGCCGCAAACGTGGCGGGGCGAAAGCAACTGTGTTAATGGCGCGGCAGACCCCCCGGACGACAAGGATCTCAAGCATGGCAACAACAGCGTCAGTGTCGAACAAATTCGAATCCTTCTTCGAAACCACGCTTGCCGATGCCGATCCGGAGATTTTCGGCGCGATCCGCAACGAACTCGGCCGCCAGCGCCACGAGATCGAGTTGATCGCTTCGGAAAACATCGTCTCCCGCGCCGTGCTGGAAGCGCAGGGGTCGATCATGACCAACAAATACGCCGAGGGCTATCCCGGCAAGCGCTACTATGGCGGCTGCCAGTTCGTCGACGTCGCCGAGGAACTGGCCATCGAGCGTGCGAAAAAGCTGTTCGGCTGCAACTTCGCCAACGTCCAGCCGAATTCCGGCAGCCAGATGAACCAGGCGGTCTTTTTGGCGCTGCTGCAGCCCGGCGACACCTTCATGGGGCTTGACCTGAATTCCGGTGGCCACCTGACGCACGGTTCGCCGGTCAACATGAGCGGCAAATGGTTCAAGGTCGTTTCCTACGGCGTCCGCAGGGACGATCACCTGCTCGACATGGACGCGATCGAGAAGACCGCCCACGAGACCAGGCCGAAGCTGATCCTGGCCGGCGGCACTGCCTATTCGCGCGTCTGGGACTGGAAGCGTTTTCGCGAGATCGCCGACTCGATCGGCGCCCATCTGATGGTCGACATGGCCCACATCGCCGGCCTGGTCGCCGGCGGCGTGCATCCGTCGCCGCTGCCATACGCCCATGTGGTCACCACCACCACGCATAAGTCGCTGCGTGGCCCGCGCGGCGGCATGATCCTGTGCAATGACGAGGACATCGCCAAGAAGATGAATTCGGCGGTGTTTCCAGGCCTGCAGGGTGGTCCGCTGATGCATGTCATCGCCGCCAAGGCGGTGGCCTTCGGCGAAGCGCTGAAGCCAAGCTTCAAGATCTATGCCGAGAGCGTTGCCGCCAACGCCAAGGCGCTGGCCTCCAGCCTGCAGGAAACCGGCCTCGACATCGTCTCCGGCGGCACCGACAACCATTTGATGCTGGTCGACCTGCGGCCGAAGAACGCCACCGGCAAGCGTGCCGAGGCAGCGCTTGGCCGCGCCAACATCACCTGCAACAAGAACGGCATCCCTTTCGATCCCGAAAAGCCGTTCGTCACCTCGGGCGTGCGCCTCGGAACGCCGGCCGGCACCACGCGCGGCTTCGGCCAGGCCGAGTTCCGCGAGATCGGCAAGCTGATCGCCGAGGTGCTGGACGGGCTCAAGGCCGCGAATTCCGATGAGGGCAATGCAGCCGTCGAAGCAGCCGTGAAGGCGAAGGTGGCCGCGTTGACGGATCGTTTTCCGCTCTATCCCTATCTCGGTTGAGCTCACGCAAAGTGTCGTCCCTTATCGGCCGGACGAGAAGCACTTTTTCAGCGGGGACGGAGTCCGGACAGGAGCCTTGACGATGATGCAGATTTTCGGTGTCGCTCGCTTTGGCGCGTTTGGCGTGCTGGTCACATTGACCACCTTGCCGTCCGCCGCCCTGGCACAGTCTGCGCCCACCCCAGCCGCACCAAAGACCGAAACCTTCGGCAACTGGTTCACCACTGTGGACGAGATCGATACCGGTGGGGATCTGCGCAAAACCTGCGTCGCCTCGACCGCCTTTCTCGACGCGAGCGGTACCAGCGGCACGCTCACGCTTGCCATCTCGAACGGTGATGCACTGCCGCCCAATGGCTATCCGACCCTTGTCATCGCCATGAAGAACAAGGACTTGCCGACTGGCGAGAACATTCCGGCGGTGTTCGGCGATGGCAACGGCAAGGTCAAGGCGACCGTCGATGCCATGGCTGGTGCCGGCGGAAAATGGATGTTGAACAACAAGCCCGAGATCAGCCTGGCGCTGCTGCGTGCCATGCGCCGCGCCAGCGCGCTCGATGTCATATTCGCCGACACGCCGGTCGCGACCGTATCGATGGACGGCTTCACCAAGGCCTATCGCAGCCTCGGCATGTCATGTGGGTTCCCGACTGCTGACGTCGCGCCGTAATCGGCCGGTATTGCCGTCTGGCATGATGCTGGCAATTTTGCCCGCGCCTCGCTATCTCTGAGGCGCGAGAGACCACCGATACTTTGCCATCGCGGCAAAAACCTCTAAGCCTTTCGCTCCACGAGAATCGCGAACACAAGGCTGCCCATGCGCTGTCCCTATTGCCAGTCCGAAGATACGCAGGTGAAGGATTCGCGCCCCGCCGAAGATGGCGCGGCGATCCGCAGGCGGCGCGTCTGCCCCGATTGCGGCGGCCGCTTCACCACCTTCGAACGCGTGCAGTTGCGCGATCTCGTGGTGGTGAAGAAATCCGGACGCAAGGTGCCGTTCGACCGCGACAAGCTGCTGCGCTCGGTCGAGATCGCCGTGCGCAAGCGCAATGTCGATCCCGAGCGCATCGACCGCGCGGTGACCGGCATCGTGCGCCAGCTCGAAAGCTCCGGCGAGACCGAGGTCGCCTCGGGCGAGGTCGGCCGCCTGGTGATGGAGGCGCTGAAGTCGCTCGACGACGTTGCCTATGTGCGCTTCGCCTCGGTCTATCGCAATTTCCGCGAGGCCAAGGATTTTCACGACGTGCTGGGTGAGCTCAAAGGTGACGAGCTCAAGGAAGAGGACGCCGGCTGAGCATGGCAAGGCGGAGCCAAGCCGAGCAAGAGGTTCTTGATCGCCGCTTCATGGCGGCAGCACTGAGGCTGTCCCGGAAAAACGCCGGGCGGACCTCGACCAACCCTTCCGTCGGCACACTGATCGTGCGCGACGACGGCACCGGGCCGATGATCGTCGGCACCGGCGTCACCGCTGTCGGCGGCCGGCCACATGCCGAGACCGAGGCGCTGGCGGAGGCCGGCGAGCTCGCACGCGGCGCCACCGCCTATGTCACATTGGAGCCCTGCGCCCACCATGGCCGCACCCCGCCTTGCGCCAGTGCACTGGTCAATGCCGGCGTCGCGCGCGTGGTTGGGGCTGCGAGCGACCCCGATCCGCGCGTGTCCGGTAACGGCTATGCGATCCTGCATGCCGCCGGTGTCGAAGTGGTCGAAAAGGTGCTCGTGGCAGAAGCCGCCGAGCAGATGGCCGGCTATCTCATTCGATCTCTGAAAAAACGTCCGGAAGTGATCCTGAAACTTGCGCTTTCCAGCGACGGCAAGATCGGCATGGAAGGCGCGGGGCAGGTCTCGATCACCGGCGACATCGCCCGGCGCGAAGTCTATCTGATGCGCGCCGAAGCCGACGGCGTACTGATCGGCATCGGCACGGCGCTGGAGGACGATCCGGCGCTGACGGTGCGGTTGCCTGGGCTGGAGAACCGCTCGCCGGCGCGCATCGTGCTCGACCGCCAGATCAGGCTGCCGGAGACGTCGAAACTGGTCGCCGGCGTCGACCGGGTTCCGCTCTATGTCGCCGCCTGTGCCGAAGGCGACCCGCACCGGCGGGCCGCGCTCGAACGCGCCGGCGTGCGCTTCATCGGCACCGAGACGTATGAAGGCGATATTGCGCTGCCGGAACTGCTTGAGGATCTGGCAGCGCTCGGCATGGCCAGCGTGCTGGTCGAGGGCGGCGCCAAGGTGGCCAAGGCCTTCCTCACCGAGGGGCTGGTCGACCGTATCGTGCTGTTCCAGGGGCAGGAGCCGATCGGCAAGCGCGGCATTGCATCGCCCATCGACGCCAACCATATCCCGGCAGGATTTCGCAAATTGCGCGACATGCGTTTCGGCGAAGACAGCTACGCCGAGTGGATAAGACCGTGATCCCAAAAAGTGAGAACCGCTTTTTGGACAAGACCATGGTCAAACTGAAAGACATGATCCCGAAAGTGGGAACCGGTTTTCGGAAAAGATCATGGTCAAACTGAAAGCCAGAGCCTGATGTTTACCGGGATTGTCACCGATGTCGGTACCGTCGCTGCCGTCAAGCCGCTGAGAGAGGGCGTCGGCTTGCGCATCGACACCGCCTATGACCCGCAGACGATCGCCATTGGGGCTTCGATTTCCTGCGGCGGCGTCTGCCTGACGGTGACGGCGCTGCCGGAAAGCGGCGCCAACGCGCGCTGGTTCGAGGTCGAGGCCTGGGAAGAGGCACTCAGGCTGACGACGGCGATGGGCTGGAAGTCCGGCACCAGGATCAATCTGGAGCGGCCGCTGAAGATCGGCGACGAACTCGGTGGCCACATCGTTTCAGGCCATGTCGACGGCATGGCCGAGATCGTGGCGCGCGAGGAGGAGGGCGATGCCGTGCGCTTCACGCTGGAAGCGCCGCGCGATCTGGCCAAATTCATCGCACCCAAGGGCTCCGTCGCGCTCGACGGCACCTCGCTCACCGTCAACAAGGTCGAAGGCACGCGCTTCGACGTGCTCTTGATCCATCACTCGCTGACCGTGACGACTTGGGGCGAACGCGATGTCGGCGACCGCGTCAATCTGGAGATCGACACCATGGCCCGCTACGCGGCGCGCTTGGCGGAGGCCGCGAAAGAGGGGCTTTGAGGCAACTATCGAAGAGCATTCCAGCCTCGACTTAATCACGATTAATCATTATGATTAGGTTCAATTAGGTGAGGCTTTCCAATGGACACCAAAGTGATTACCGCGCATGTCCCCCTGCCACTCGCAGAAAAGGTAGACCAACTCGCAGCCCGTCTTGAGCGTCCGCGGGGCTGGATCGTCAAGCAAGCCCTTTCCGCTTGGGTTGATATGGAGGAGGAGCGCCGGCGGCTCACGCTCGAAGCGCTGGCCGATGTGGATTCCGGGCATGTTGTCGACCACCAAGCCGTGCAGGCATGGGCCGATAGCCTTGACAAGGAAAAGCCGCTGCCGGCACCACGTTGATGGAATTGAAGTGGACCAGCAAGGCTCTATCCGATTTGGTGCGGCTTCGTGATTTTCTCGCGCTGGTGAACAGCCAGGCAGCCGCACGCGTGGTGCAATCTCTGACTGCCGCTCCCGTCCGGCTGACTGAACATCCGCGCATCGGTGAAAGACTGGAAGAGTTCGAACCACGCGAAGTTCGCCGCACTCTGGTAGGCAACTACGAAATGCGTTACGAGATCCAGAAATCGACCATCTATGTGCTCCGCCTGTGGCACACGCGAGAGGATCGATAGGGACTGTCGCGCATCTCCACCAATCTTCTGCTTGCGATCAAACCGGCTTCGGCCTAAGTCACCGGCGATCCCGGAGACATCTATGGCTGGCACATCCCAACACGGCAAAGCGTTCATTCGCCCGAAGAAGAAGGCCCACCTTCTTGTCATCGAGGCACGCTTCCATGACGACCTTGCCGACGCGCTGCTCGAAGGCGCGACAAGCGCGCTCGAGGAAGCAGGCGCGACATACGACGTCGTCACCGTTCCGGGCTCGCTCGAAATTCCCGCAGTGATTTCCTTCGCCCTCGACGGCGCCGCCGAAGGCGGGCCGAACTATGACGGCTTTGTCGCCCTCGGCACCATCGTGCGCGGCGACACCTATCATTTCGACATCGTCGCCAATGAATCGAGCCGTGCCCTGATGGACCTGTCCGTCCAGGAAGCGGTCTGCATCGGCAACGGCATCCTGACCACCGAAAACGACGAGCAGGCCTGGACGCGGGCCAGGCGTTCGGAAGGCGACAAGGGCGGCTTTGCGGCGCGTGCGGCGCTGACCATGATCGCCCTCAAGCAACAGTTGGGAGAGCGATCGTGAGCGAACCCGCATCGCCCGGCCAGCCCGCGGTGCGCCACGCCAACAAGCGCGGTGCTGCCCGTCTGGCCGCCGTGCAGGCGCTCTACCAGATGGATGTGGCCGGCAGCGGCGTCTTCGAGATCACCGCCGAATACGAGGCGTTCAGGCTCGGCAAGGAAGTCGACGGCGCGCTCTATCGCGAAGCCGACGCGCAATGGTTTCGCGCCATCCTGACCGGCGTCGTCGAGAACCAGAAGACCATCGATCCGATCATCCGCCAGGCGCTGACCGAGGACTGGCCGTTGTCCAGGCTCGATTCGACGCTGCGCGCCATATTACGCGCCGGCGTCTACGAGCTGATGAAGCGCGAGGACGTGCCGGTGGCTGTCATCGTCTCGGAATATGTCGATATCGCCAAGGCGTTCTACGAAGAAGACGAGCCGAAGCTGGTCAACGCGGTGCTCGATCGCGTGTCGCGCCGGGTGCGCGGCGAAGGGCGTGGCAAGGACGCTTCATGACGGCCATCCATATCGCTGAGGCCGGCAGGGAAGCGCGCCGCACGGCGCTCATCCTTGCCGCTTCGCAGGCGATCATCGGCTCGGCAGCACCCATCGCCATTTCCGTGGGTGGGTTGGCCGGGCACTATCTGCTCGGAACCGACAAGTCGCTGGCGACGGCGCCGATCACCGGCTTCAACGTCGGCGTGGCGCTCGGCGCCCTGCCGGCCGCAGCCATCATCCGCTGGCTCGGCCAGCGCGACGGCTTCATGACCGGCACGATCGTCACCGCGCTCGGCGGTCTGGTCGCCACGCTGGCGCTGTTCCAGGCCAGCTTTTGGCTGTTCGCCTTCGGCCTGCTGGTGATCGGCATCGGCGGCGCCTTTGTCCAGCAATTCCGCTTCGCCGCCGCCGACAACGCGCCGCCTGAATTCAAGGCGCGCGCCATCTCCTTCGTGCTGGCCGGCGGCATCGTCACCGCCATCCTTGGGCCGCAGATCGTCATCTTCACCCGCGAATTGTTTGCGCCGGTGATGTTTGCCGGCTCGTTTGCCTCCATCCTGGTGCTGGCGGCGGTTGGCGCTGCCATCCTGTCGTTGCTGCGCATCCCGGCCAAGGCGACGGGCAAAGCGGAAATCGCCGACAGCGACGCGCGGCCGCTCGCCGAGATCGTCACCAGGCCGCGTTTCGTTGCGGCGCTGTTTTGTGCCGTCGGCAGCTATGCGCTGATGAGCTTCGTCATGACCGGCGCGCCGCTCGCCATGGTCGGCTGCGGCCTGTCAACGGACGACGCCACGCTTGGCATTTCCTGGCATGTCATGGCGATGTTCGCGCCGAGCTTCTTTACCGGCTCGCTGATTTATCGCTTCGGCGCCGAACGGATCGTCGCAACCGGCCTTGTGCTGCTGATCGGCTGCGCCGTGGTGGCGCTGTCGGGCCTGGCCCTGTGGCAGTTCTGGACGGCGCTGATCCTGCTCGGCCTTGGCTGGAATTTCGGCTTCATCGGCGCCACCGCCATGGTCGCCGACAGCTACCGGCCATCCGAAAAGGCCAAGGTCCAGGGTTTTCACGATTTCGTCCTGTTCGGCTCCGTCGCCTTCGCCTCGCTGATGTCGGGCGCGGTCTACAACGCCTGGGGCTGGGAGATGCTGAACTGGATCATCTTCCCGGTGACAGTGCTGTGCTTCGTGGCGCTGGGCGTGCTGAAGATGACCGCGCGGCCGACCAGCTGACATGTGACAGCCGCGGATTCACCGGCATCCGAACAAAATTATTGCCCCCATCCCCCTTCTTATGAAACCGTGTGCCCCGACGGGGCATTGAAGCCATGCTCATATGCGGCAGCCGTAATCCGGTTCTCAGCAAGGGATTTTTGAAATGTTTTCAGTCAAGGTTCTGGCCGGCGCGGCACTGGCGCTCGGCATCGCCGCAGCCTCGGCGAACGCTCAGGTGGTCGTGTCGTCGAAGATCGACACCGAAGGCGGCGTGCTCGGTAACATCATCCAGCTGGTGCTGAACGCCAACAACATCCAGACCACCGACCGCATCCAGCTCGGCGGCACCCCTGTGGTGCGCAAGGCGATCACCGCCGGCGAGATCGACATCTATCCGGAATACACCGGCAATGCGGCCTTCTTCTTCGAAAAGGCCGACGATCCGGTGTGGAAGGATGCCGCCAAGGGCTATGAAACGGCCAAGAAGCTGGACTACGACGCCAACAAGATCGTCTGGCTGTCGCCGTCGCCGGCCAACAACACCTGGGCGATTGCGCTGCGCAAGGATGTCGCCGAGACCAACAAGCTGGCGACGCTGTCCGACTTCGGCAAATATGTCTCCGGCGGCGGCCAGGTGGTGCTGGCGGCCTCGGCCGAATTCGTCAATTCGGCTGCCGCGCTGCCGGCCTTCCAGACCACCTATGGCTTCACGCTTGAGCCGGACCAGCTGATCACGCTCTCCGGCGGCGATACGGCGGCGACCATCGCCGCTGCGGCGAACCAGACCAACGGCGCCAATGCCGCCATGGTCTACGGCACCGACGGCGGCATCGCGCCGTCCGGCCTGGTCGTGCTCGAAGACGACAAGGGCGTGCAGCCGGTCTACCAGCCGGCGCCGATCATCCGCGAGGCGGTGCTGAAGCAGCATCCCGAAATCGAGACGCTGCTGAAGCCGGTCTTCGCCAAGCTCGACCTCGTCACCCTGCAGGAACTGAACGGCCGCGTCCAGGTCGGCGGCGAGCCGGTCAAGGGCGTCGCCGAAGACTTTTTGAAGAAGAACGGGTTTTTGAAGTAGGCCGTTCCTGAAATCGTGACGCCGGTGCGAGGCGCGCCATGACCACCCGCTTCGACAAGCTCGGCGTGGTCATCGCCGCGATCGTTGCCTATGCCGCCTTCGCGGCGCCCTTTGCCACCTTGCGCGCCAATCGCATCGTGCCAGGCGAGGCGCGCTCGATTCTTGAAGCGCTGCCGCCGACGCTGGGGCCGCTGCTGCTTGCAGTCGTCGTCGTCGCGGCGGTCGTCGCCTTGCTGAAAACGCCACTCATCCTGCGCCTTGCCGCCAGCGTGGTCGCGCTTGCGGCACTGGCGCTGCTGATCGGCGTCGCCGGCGGCTTCCTGACGCCTGAGGGCAATAGCTTCGCCCGCATCTCGCCGGCTTCGGGTTTCTGGCTGCTCATCTTCGCCTTTACGCTTTTGCTCGCCGATGGGCTGACGAGGCTGAACCTGTCGCCATCGGCGCGGATCGCCGTGCTCGTCGTCACGGCAGCGGCGATCGGCATGCTGCTCGTCTCGGGCAGTTGGAACAGTCTGTCGATCCTCAAGGAATATGCCAACCGTGCCGACAGTTTTTGGGCCGAAGGCTCCAAGCATGTGACGCTGGCGCTGGGCTCGCTGGCGGCGGCGGTGATAGCAGGCCTGCCGCTTGGCATCCTCTGCCACCGCGTCGAAAAATTGCGGGCCGGCGTGCTCAACGTGCTGAACATCATCCAGACCATTCCCTCGATCGCGCTGTTCGGCCTGTTGATCGCGCCGCTCGGCTGGGTCGCCACGCACGTGCCCGGCGCGGCCTCCCTCGGCGTTCGCGGCATCGGCACCGCGCCCGCCTTCGTCGCCCTGTTCCTCTATTCGCTGCTGCCGGTGGTGGCCAACACCGTGGTCGGTCTTGCCGGCGTTCCGCGCGCCGCCAACGATGCCGCACGCGGCATGGGCATGACCGAGCGCCAGCGCCTGTTCAGCGTCGAGTTTCCACTGGCCTTCCCGGTGATCCTCACCGGCATCCGCATCGTGCTGGTCCAGAACATCGGCCTTGCCACCATTGCCGCGCTGATCGGCGGTGGCGGTTTTGGCGTGTTCGTGTTCCAGGGCGTCGGCCAGACGGCGATGGACCTGGTTCTGCTCGGCGCCGTGCCGACGGTGGCTCTGGCCTTTGCTGCCGCCATCATCCTCGACGCGGTGATCGAAATGACCTCCACCAGGCGACGCGAGGCACAACCGGCATGATCGAGATCGAAGGCATTAGCAAGCGCTATGACGCGACGACCGTCGTCGACGACGTGTCGATGGTGATCGAGCCGCGCACCATCGCCGTCATCGTCGGCACCTCCGGCTCCGGCAAGACGACGCTGCTGCGCATGATCAACCGGCTGGTCGAGCCGACCGCCGGTGTGATCAGGCTCGACGGTGCCGACAACCGCTCGCTGCCCGGCTACGAACTGCGCCGCAGCATCGGCTACGCCATCCAGGGCCATGGGCTGTTTCCGCATCGCACGGTGGCGCAGAACATCGCCACCGTGCCAGTGCTGCTCGGCTGGGACGCGGCCCGCATCAAGCGCCGCGTCGACGAGTTGATGACGCTCTACCAGCTCGATCCCCAAGCGTTCGGGCCACGCTATCCGCACGAGCTCTCCGGCGGCCAGCAACAGCGCGTCGGCGTCGCCAGGGCGCTTGCCGCGGAGCCGAACGTGCTGTTGATGGACGAGCCTTTCGGCGCGCTCGACCCGATCATCCGCAACAAGGCGCAGGAGGACCTTTTGGCGATCCAGAAGCGCTTCGGCACCACCATCATCCTCGTCACCCATGACATGGAAGAGGCAGTGCATATGGGCGACAAGATCGCGGTGATGGATGCCGGCAAGCTGGTGCAATATGCCAGGCCCGCCGAGATCCTGGCGAAGCCGGCCAGCGCCTTCGTCGAGACCCTGGTCGGCGCCAGCGAAAAACCGTTCAGGCTGCTGTCGCTCGGTCGGGTGCGCGACGCCGTGGAGACGGGCGCCGCCGAAGGCGAGGCGATCCCCGCCGACACCAGCCAGCGCGATGCCCTGGCCGAACTCCTCTGGTCGGGACGCCCGGCGCTGCCGGTGACAGGCGCCGACGGCAAGCCGCTCGGCCGCGTGACCGTGGACGGGCTGGTGAAACGCGCGGCGAGGCCGACATGAAAGAGGCCGGTGTAAAAGCCTGGCTTCCGTCGTTGCTCAGGCTTGCCCTGGTGGTGCTGCTCATTGCGTTCGTGACCAATCCGGGTTGGTTCGAGCCGCTGCTGAAGCCGCTGACCGAGAGCAACGCGCCGGCAATCTACAACCAGGGCAGCCTGTTGACGCTGACGCTGCTGCACCTGAGGACCGTGCTGATCGCGACGGTGGCGGCAACCATCGTTGCCGTGGCGCTCGCCATCCTGGTCACTCGGCCGGCGGGCGTCGAATTCCTGCCGCTGTCGCGCAGCCTGGTCAACATCGGCCAGACCTTTCCGCCGGTGGCGGTGCTGGCGCTGGCCGTGCCGGCCGTCGGCTTCGGCGAGAAGCCGACACTGATCGCGCTGTTTCTCTATGGCCTGCTGCCGATCTTCGAGAACGCGCTGACCGGGCTGACGACGCTGCCGGCCAATGTGGTCGAGGCGGCGCGCGGCGCCGGCATGACCGGTTGGCAAAGGCTGGTCAAGGTCGAGCTGCCGCTCAGCGCGCCGATCATTCTCGGCGGTATCCGGCTTTCGGTGGTCATCAGCCTCGCCACCGCGACGATCGGCTCGACCGTGGCGGCCAGGACGCTCGGCGAGGTGATCATCGCCGGTCTGTTGTCCAACAATCTCGCCTTCGTCCTGCAGGGCGGCCTGATCGTCGCCGCCCTTGCTGTGCTGATCTATGACGGGCTGTCGACGATCGAGCGCTACACGGCACGCCGCATGGGGCAGGAGACGGCGTAGTCGACAAAACTCAGATATCGCCTTCGCTCATCTCGGCAGAAATGGATTCCGACAGCGATTTCCATGACCCGGCCGGGGGACTGAAGTGAAAGAGCGGCTCTACCGAGAGGCTTTTGGGCGAAAGCCGGGCAAAAACCGAACAATATCTTGACGTTCGCACCCCTGTTTCGCATAAGCCGATGCGAGGGGAGCGGATTCCGCGCGCGGAATCCGCTCCCCGTCTCAACGGCCCAGGGAGGGGTTCTTTTGGGTCATCAATCGAGGAAAATCCGGCAATGACCATAATTTTAGCTGTCATCGCCTGCGGTCTGCTTTCAGTCCTTTACGCCATCTGGGCGACAAAATCGGTCCTCGCGGCCGATCAGGGCAATGCACGCATGCAGGAAATTTCCGCGGCCATCCGCGAAGGCGCCCAGGCCTATCTGGCGCGCCAGTACACCACCATCGCGATCGTCGGCGTCGTGGTCCTGCTGCTCGCCTGGTGGCTGCTTTCGATCACCGCCGCCATCGGCTTCCTGATCGGCGCCGTTCTGTCGGGCGCAGCCGGATTCATCGGCATGCACGTCTCGGTGCGCGCCAATGTCCGCACCGCGCAGGCGGCTTCCAACAGCCTCGCAGCCGGCCTCGAGATCGCCTTCAAGTCGGGCGCCATCACCGGCATGCTGGTCGCTGGCCTGGCCCTGCTCGGCGTCTCGATCTACTACCTGATCCTCACCCAATTCATGGGCCTCCAGCCTAACGACCGCGTCGTCATCGACTCGCTGGTTTCGCTCGGCTTCGGCGCCTCGCTGATCTCGATCTTCGCCCGACTCGGCGGCGGCATCTTCACCAAGGGCGCCGACGTCGGCGGCGATCTCGTCGGCAAGGTCGAAGCCGGCATTCCCGAAGACGATCCGCGCAACCCGGCCACCATCGCCGATAATGTCGGCGACAATGTCGGCGACTGCGCCGGCATGGCCGCCGACCTGTTCGAGACCTATGCGGTGACCGTGGTCGCCACCATGGTCCTCGCCGCCATCTTCTTCGGCGGCACCGCCGTTCTCAGCGCCACGATGCTCTATCCGCTGGCCATCTGCGGCGCCTGCATCCTGACCTCCATCGTCGGCACCTTCTTCGTCAAGCTCGGCTCCAACGGCTCGATCATGGGCGCGCTCTATAGGGGCCTGATCGTCACCGGCCTGCTGTCGATCGTCGGCCTCGGCATCGCCACCTCGGCAACGCTGGGCTGGGGCGAGATCGGCACGGTCGCCGGCATGGCCATCACGGGCACGAACCTGTTCATCTGCGGCCTGATCGGTCTCGCGGTGACCGGCCTCATCGTGGTGATCACCGAATATTATACCGGCACCGACAAGCGCCCGGTGAACTCCATCGCCCAGGCTTCGGTTACCGGTCACGGCACCAACGTCATCCAGGGCCTTGCGGTCTCGCTGGAATCAACGGCACTTCCGGCGATCGTCATCGTCGGCGGCATCATATCGACCTACCAGCTCGCCGGCCTCTACGGCACGGCGATCGCAGTCACCACGATGCTCGGCCTTGCCGGCATGATCGTTGCGCTCGACGCCTTCGGCCCGGTCACCGACAATGCCGGCGGTATTGCCGAAATGGCCGGCTTGCCCAAGGAAGTGCGCCAGTCGACCGATGCGCTCGACGCCGTCGGCAACACCACCAAGGCGGTGACCAAGGGTTACGCCATCGGTTCGGCCGGCCTCGGCGCGCTGGTGCTGTTTGCGGCCTACTCCAACGACCTGAAGTTCTTTGCCGCCAATGGCGACAAGTACCCTTACTTCCAGGGCATGGGCGAAGTCTCTTTCGACCTCTCCAACCCTTATGTCGTCGCCGGTCTGATCTTCGGCGGTCTGATTCCGTATCTGTTCGGCGGCATCGCCATGACGGCTGTCGGCCGTGCGGCGGGCGCCATCGTCGAGGAGGTGCGCAAGCAGTTCCGCGAGGATCCGGGCATCATGGCCGGCACCTCGAAGCCGAACTATGCGCGTGCCGTCGATCTTCTGACCAAGGCGGCGATCCGGGAAATGATCATTCCGTCGCTGCTGCCGGTGCTGGCACCGCTGGTCGTCTATTTCGGCGTGCTGCTGATTTCGGGCTCGAAGGCGTCCGCCTTTGCAGCACTTGGCGCCTCGCTGCTCGGCGTCATCGTCAACGGCCTGTTCGTCGCCATCTCGATGACCTCTGGCGGCGGCGCCTGGGACAATGCGAAGAAATCGTTCGAGGACGGCTTTACCGACAAGGACGGCGTCAAGCATCTCAAGGGCTCCGAGGCGCACAAGGCCTCGGTGACCGGCGACACGGTCGGCGATCCCTACAAGGACACCGCCGGTCCGGCAGTCAACCCGGCGATCAAGATCACCAACATCGTCGCCCTGCTGCTGCTGGCCGTGCTCGCGCACGGCTGAGGCCGCTCGGCCTTCCGGGGCCGAAATCCACAACCGAACCCGCGGGAGCGATCCCGCGGGTTGTTCAATTTTGGACATTCAGCGTCGGGGCAATGACGTCCGTGACGGGTCCAGGTTCGCGTTGAAATGGTCTGAGGAAAACAAAAACCCGCAGGATCGCTCCCGCGGGTTTTCGGTCGCCTGAGATGTTGCTGCTTCCCCCCAGAAGCAAAAGAGGGGAAGCAAAAGAGGGGAAGCAAAGAAAAGGAGGATCAGGTGCCGGGCGAGGCGCCGCCGCCGCCGCCGGGGAGGCCGGGCGCCAGCTTGCTGGCGCCGCCGATGATCTGGCTGAGGAAGTTCCGGTCCTTGCCGCCGGTCGGCGTGGTCCGCGAGATGAAGTCGAACACTTTGCCGTCCTTCAGGCCGTAATTGGCGATCTGGGTAACGCGCCCGTCCTCGCCGAAATAGACGGCCAGCACCTTCTGGTCGACCAGCCTCGGCTTGTCGAAGGCGACGTAACGCTTGCGCGTCTGTGAGATGTAGTAGAAGGCCTCGTTGTCGAAAGTCGCCTTGGTCGACGGGGTGCCGAGCGCCAGAAGCACCTGTTCGCGGCTCGAGCCGACCGGCACCAGATCGATCGCCTGCTGGTCGATGACGTAGCCCTGCGTCAGCGTCTCGCTCGGATTGAGATCACCGATCATTTTCGACGAGTTGCAGGCGGACAGCGCCGATGCAACCACCAGCAGCGAAACCGCGCCGGCGGACCTGGACAAAGCGGACCTGGACAGAAAAGTCGACTTGAATTTCAGCGCGCGCAACTACAACTCCATTAGCTGGCCGCAACTTGCGCTGGGCCGCAAAACCGGTAAACCAGCTTGCTCGCCGATGCAACAAGGCCAATTCAAACAAACGGTCCCCGGGAGACCACCCTCAATGTTCCAGCGCCTTTTTGGTCGCGAACGTCACGCCAACCGCGCTATCACCGAGGCGCTTTACGCACAAATCGTGGCAGCGGCGCGGCAAACTGTGTTTTATTCCGACTGGAACGTCCCGGACACGCCGCTTGGCCGCTTCGAGATGCTGTCGCTGCACATGTTCCTGTTCCAGCACCGACTGCGTGGCGAGGGCGGTGTTGCCGGGGAGGTGGCGCAGGTGCTGATCGACGAATTCTTCATGGATGTCGAGCATTCGCTGCGGGAACTCGGCGTCGGCGACGTCGGCGTGCCGAAGCGCATGAAGAAACTGGCGAAGATGTTCTATGGCCGCACCGCCGCCTATGACGATGCGCTGGAACGAAACGACCTTGACGCACTCGTCGCGGCCCTTGCCCGCAATGTCAGGCCCGATGCCGGCACCTGGCCGCAGGCGACGCATCTGGCCGGCTACGTCGTCGATGTCTCCAGTCGACTCGCGGAACAGCCGACCGAATCGATTGTTTCCGGCGCTGTGGCATTCCCCGTGGCCAAGCCTATTTAAGAAACAAGCCTATCTAAGAAAAATAAGCCTATCCAAGGAAAAGATGAAACACGCCGATTCCCAGAGCCCCGATCGCCAGAGCCCCGTGTGCTTCGTGGCCAACGTCGCCCGGCTGCCGCAAAAGGGACTGCCGGTGCTGATCGAGGCCGACGCCGCGCAACGCGCCGCGCTGGCAGGCGAGCACGAGTTGCTCTCGGTCGAGAACTACCGCGCCGAACTGCTGGTGGCGCCATGGAAGCGCAACGGCGTCAAGGTCAGCGGCCGCGTCGAGGCCGATATCACCCAGGCCTGCATCGTCACCCTGGACCCGATCGAGGCGCATATCGACGAGGCGGTCGACGCACTGTTCCTGCCGGAGCAGTCGAAGCTCGGGCGGCAGGGTTTCGAGGGCGGTGGCGAGATAATGCTCGATGCCGAAGGGCCGGACAGCCCGGAAACATTTTCCGGCAATTCAATCGATGTCGGGGCGCTCGCCGAACAGTTCTTTGGACTGGCGATCGATCCCTATCCGCGCAAGCAGGGCGTTTCGATGGAGGCTGCCGACGATGCCGGGACTGCGGAAAGCGAATTCCAGCAAAAGCTGCGTTCCCTGCTGGGGAAATCCTGAAAACCCGACCCAATCGGAGAAAGCCGGTTGTGCGGCAGCCCAAAAACGCTATTTTCGCCGAACCTTCGCGAGCCCCAAACCCGTTGCCAGCGCCAGGCGCTCGCTCGAGCAAACTGTGAGATGAACACCGCGTGATCAGGATTTCCATCGATGCCATGGGCGGCGATCACGGACCAAGCGTGGTCATCCCGGCGCTCATGACGGTCGCGACCCGGCGTCCCGACATCCGCTTCGTCATCTATGGTCGTGAGGAGGCAGTGCGCCCCGAACTCGCAAAGCTGCCCAAGCTGGCGGAAGTGAGCGAATTCATCCACTGCGAGGTAGCAGTCAGGATGGACGACAAGCCCAGCCAGGCGCTGCGCCATGGCCGCTGGAAGTCGTCGATGTGGAAAGCGGTCGAGGCGGTCAAGGCAGGCACCGCCGACGCCTGCATCTCGGCCGGCAACACCGGCGCGCTGATGGCGATGTCGAGATTCTGCCTCCGCACCATGGCGACCATCGACCGTCCGGCGATCGCGGCGCTCTGGCCGACATTGCGCGGCGAAAGCGTGGTGCTGGACGTCGGCGCCACCATCGGCGCGGATGCGCATCAACTGGTTGATTTCGCCATTCTGGGCACCGGCATGGCGCGCTCGGTTTTCGGCATCGAACGGCCGAGCGTCGGTCTGCTCAATGTCGGCGTCGAGGAGATCAAGGGCCAGGAAGAGGTCAAGGAGGCGGGCCGCATGTTGCGCGAGGCCAACATGGCCTCGATGAACTACCATGGTTTCGTCGAGGGCGACGACATCGGCAAGGGCACGGTCGACGTGGTCGTCACCGAAGGCTTTGCCGGCAACATCGCGCTGAAGACGGCGGAAGGCACGGTACGACAGATCGCCGGTTACCTGCGCGCCGCGATGGACCGCACGCTGATGGCCAGGATCGGCTATATATTCGCCAAAGGCGCCTTCGATCGCCTGCGCGAAAAGATGGATGTCGGCCGCTCCAACGGCGGGGTTTTCCTGGGTCTGAACGGCGTCGTGGTGAAAAGCCATGGCGGCGCCGATTCGGACGGCTTCGCGGCGGCGATCGAGCTTGGCTACGACATGGTGCGCAACAATCTGCTCGATCGCATCGAAGCCGATCTCGACCTGTTCCATGCGCGCAATCCGCATGCCCAGACATCCAGGAAATCCGACGTCGTTGCCGACGCAGAGGAATAGGAAAGAGCCTTGATCAGATCAGTCGTGCGCGGCACAGGCGCCGCGCTGCCCCGCCGCATCATGAAGAATGCCGATTTCGAAGGCATGGTCGAGACGTCAGACGAATGGATTGCCCAGCGCACCGGCATCCGCCAGCGCCATATCGCGGCCGACGACGAGACGACGGCTTCGCTCGGCGAGGCGGCGGCGCGCGCAGCCCTCGACAATGCCGGCCTGACGCCGGCCGATATCGACCTGATCGTGCTGGCGACCTCGACTCCCAACAACACCTTTCCGGCGACCGCCGTCGACATCCAGAACCGGCTCGGCATGCATCACGGCTTCGCCTTCGACATGCAGGCGGTGTGCTCGGGCTTCGTCTACGCGGTGACGACGGCCGACCTCTATATCCGCGGCGGCCTGGCCAAACGCGTGCTGGTGATCGGCTCCGAAACCTTTTCGCGCATCCTCGACTGGAGCGATCGCTCGACCTGCGTGCTGTTTGGCGACGGCGCCGGCGCGATGGTGCTGGAAGCAGGCGAGGGGGCGGGCGGCATTGAAGACCACGGCGTGCTGGCGGCCAGCCTGCGCTCCGACGGGGCCCACAAGGACAAGCTGTTCGTCGACGGTGGAGCGTCGACCACCGGAACGGTGGGCCATCTCAGGATGGAAGGCCGCGAAGTGTTCAAGCACGCGGTCGGCATGATCACCGACGTCATCGAGGCGACGTTCTCAGCTGCCGGGATCACCGCTGAAGATCTCGACTGGTTCGTGCCGCATCAGGCCAATAAGCGGATTATCGACGCTTCCGCCAGGAAGCTCGGGATAGCAGAACAGAAGGTGGTGGTGACCGTCGATTTGCACGGTAACACCTCGGCTGCTTCGGTGCCGCTGGCTCTGTCGGTGGCGGTCGCCGACGGCCGCATCAAGAAGGGTGATCTGGTGCTGATCGAGGCGATGGGCGGCGGCTTCACCTGGGGCGCGGTCCTGCTTCGCTGGTAAGTGCCGAACGGACAGGTTCGGTCCTTGACCTTGCCGGATCAATTACTTAGGCTCTATCTTTGCTTATATAGAGTTATGTTTTTTTGAGCTGATGGGGACGGTTCGCATGGGGGGAAAGACACTTACGCGCGCCGATCTTGCTGAAGCCGTTTATCGCAAGGTTGGCCTGTCGCGTACTGAATCGGCCGAGCTCGTCGAAGCGGTTCTGGACGAGATCTGCGAGGCGATCGTTCGCGGCGAGACGGTGAAATTGTCGTCGTTCGCGACGTTCCATGTCCGCTCCAAGAACGAGCGCATCGGGCGCAACCCCAAAACCGGCGAGGAAGTGCCGATCCTGCCGCGCCGCGTGATGACCTTCAAATCGTCGAATGTGCTGAAGAACCGCATTCTGCGCGCGCACCAGCTCAGCAAGGCCAAGGGCAGCAAATAGCGCCAGCGCTTCAAAGCCCGGTTGAAAACGGTCGCCTGCTTTGACGCCGGGCTTGAATATTGTTTCATAAACCGCTGAAATAAGGCTCGATTCGGCAGAACAAGCCGGATTGGAATGACTCTTTGTTGAGCATGATCCTGGCCGAAAACCGATTCCCACTTTTCGGGACCATGCTCCAGCGTGAGGATTTCGCCCATGGACAAGAGCCCCGACGCTTTCCGCACCATCAGTGAGGTCGCAGAAGATCTCGACCTGCCGCAGCATGTGCTGCGTTTTTGGGAAACGCGTTTCAACCAGATCAAGCCGATGAAGCGCGGCGGCGGCCGTCGCTACTACCGGCCGCAGGATGTCGAACTGATCAAGGGCATCCGCCACATGCTCTACGATCAGGGATACACGATCAAGGGTGTGCAGAAGTTGTTGCGCGAGAACGGCAATCATTTCCTGGTCGCCATCGGCAATGGCGACATGGCGGCCGTCGAGGCGATCTCGCAGCGCCGGCAGGCCGATGCGGTGCCGCTGACGCCGGCGGCCCAGCCGCGCGGCGCCGATGACGAGATGCTGGTCGGCGAGCCCAAGGTGAAACCCAGCCGGCGCTTTTTCGGCCTGGGCAAGACCGACGACGACGGCCCGGTGCAGCCGGGCACGTCGAAACTCTCGCGCGACAATCGCGCTTTGCTGCAGGAGGCGCTGTTCGACCTTCTGGAATGCAAGCGCCTGCTCGATCAGGTGCGCTAGCGCATGACCCCGAAAAATGCGCAAATTAAAAAAATGCTACAGCGTTCCTTGCGCCTCCGATAGGACGCGCCGCGCTGTAGTGCATGTTGGGATAACGACTGCATTCAAGCGGGTCGCATGAATCCCTTCTGATGCGACGCGCGCTGGGCCCCGATCGGTCGCGGCAAAACCGGAACCGGTTTTGCGATCGTGCGTTCCTTCCGCAAAAGAAGGAAGCCTGTCATGGTACCATTTTCGACCCTCTCCGACATCGATCTTGAAAAACAGGTCGCGGCTCTCTCCAGGGAACTGGCGGCGTTGAGGAAAGCCGTTTCCAGGCGCGGCAGCGCCTATTACGAGGACGGGCGTGACACCGCGTCGGACTATTACTCGGACCTCGCCGAGCGCTTCAGTGACGCTCTGCCCGCGATCAGGAGGCATGGCAGAGTGATAGAGAAGACAGCCCGCGATCATCCTGCGACAGCGGCCGCTGTCGGTCTGGTTGTGGTCGGGCTCGTCGCCAGCCTGTTCCTCAGCCGTCAGCAGAAAACGTCGCGAACGAGATCGAGATCGGCACGTTGAGACAAGAAAATGGCGGCGCGGACGGCCGCCATTTTCGTTGATAACAAGTCGATCAGCGCGCGAGCTTGAGCTTGTTCTTCGGGCTGACCTGTGCCGTCTGGCTGCATTTGCCGTAGACGGTGCCGTTGGAGTCGGTGGCGTCCGTGTAGGTACCCTTGCAGTCGAGCTGCAGCACCAGACAGTGACCCGCCCCCTTGCAAACCGCGCCGCCGCCGCTCGGATGCGTGCCGTTGGCGAAGGCCGAGCTCGGCACTGAAATCGAGCCGAAGGCCGAGACGACGATGGCAGCGGCGAGCGACAGGCGCTTGAAGTTCGAGATGTTGGTCATTTGAGCATTTCCTTCTCTGGATCGAGGATCGCCGTCAGGGCGTCCTTCCGGTTGGGACCGCCTTTGTGGCGTCCATACCGTGTTGGTGCGGCCCGGAGAGAAAAGGTTCACGCGTCGGTTCAAGAAAATTCGCAGCCCCCTGACGCGTTCTGCGTGCTCAGGCTCCCGCCGCTGAGATTCGATCCGCTCAAAACGGCTGACGCGCCAGCGACAGCCGCTTAACAAGGGAGCGGCTCAGAACCGTCGAACAATTCGGCGATCGGCCAGTCAAAGACCCCGATCGGGATGACGGTCCCGTGCCGGTGCCGCCGAGGCCTGTGCCGGGCTGCGCCGATCGGAATCACGATGCCGTGACGGCATTTTTGGCGCTTGGCAAATCACCGTTGAGAGGGCATTCTCTGCGCCGTCTCAGGCAACTTCTTGATTTGATCAAACTCTTTAAATCCACGGAGTTGCCAAATGCCCCAAATAGCAACAAGCGAAGCTTTTTCCGAAATGTCGGCGACCGAAGCTGCGCCCGACCACAGCGCCCTCAAGGCCATCCGAGAAACCAGGGGATACAGCATGGAAGAGCTGTCCCTGACGTGCGGACTGTCGGTCGATGAGATCGCGGACATCGAGAACGGCAGGAATGCCGATTTGTCGAAGCTTAGGCGAATAGCCTCTGCGCTCCGGCTTCCGGAAAACGCGCTGATCAATACGGGCGCGCTGACACAATCTGTGGAAAATCCAAGACCCGTCTCATAGCAGCGAAGCCAGAGGATCAAGCCAGACAAGCGGAGGTGTGTTCTGGATTTGAAGTTCCTGAATGCTGACGACGTCCAACAGGGCAGGAACTTCAAATCCACCATGCCGGCCATCGGCGCGACGGCTGCCGAATTCGGTTGACCCGAACCGGGTTATCACGATACATCGCGACCGGTCCGGAGTGTAGCGCAGCCCGGTAGCGCACTTGACTGGGGGTCAAGGGGTCGTCGGTTCGAATCCGGCCACTCCGACCATTTTCAAGACTTAGACTTGCCCCCAGAAAACCTAGGCTTGCCCCAGAAATCCATCATGCCGCCGGCGCAGGCAGGGCCGCCGGCCGCAACTGCCGCTGATGGCGGTATTCCAATGCGATCGCGCCCCAGATCAGCCCGAGCAGCAGATAGACGTGGCGCCAGTGATCGATGTCGATGAAGGTGCCCAGCGCGATATTGCCGATGAAGGCGACATAGGCGCACAGAAGGTAGGGCTGCCACGGCCGGTCGCGCAGGAGAATGCGGAAGCCGGCTGATATCGTCCAGCAGGTCAGCGTCAGGAACGAGACGAAGCCGAGCCAGCCATAGTCCATCAGCATTTTTAGCCAGATGTCGTGTGTGTCTTCGCCGAAAATCGTGCCGAAGACGAGCGGGCCGATGCCGAGCGGATGCTCAAGCGCCATCTGGAAACCGAAGATATAGCGGGCGAAACGGCCGAGGCGGGCAGTATCGTAGCTCTGTTCCAGCTGGGCGCGGCTGGAGAACATTTCCGAGACGCCCGGCAGCTGCAGGACGACGAGCACCGCAACGACCAGCAGCGAGATGGCGGCGATGGTCATGACGACGACACGCAGCCGGAATTTTCCGCTGGCGCTCTGCAGGAACAGGGCGCCGGTGAGCAGGATCGCCGAAACGCCGAACATGCCCCAGGCGCCGCGCGAGAACGAGAAGAAAATGCCGGCAGTGATGATCAGCAGCGGCATCGCCAGCAACGGCATGCGTGAGACCGGGCCGGTCAGCAGGAGGTGGAGCAGGTAGATGCCGGGCAGCACCAGGAACGGCCCGAACACGTTCGGATCCTGGAACGCGCCTGTGGCGCGGTCGTATTTTGTGAAGATCTCCGCCCCCGGGAAGGCATGGAAATAGCCTGCGATCCCAAGCAGCGACGTCAGCACCGCCGACATCACGTAGGCCCGGAAGATCACCCGGTAGAGATTTGGCTGGTCTGATGTCACCGAGGCGAAGAACACCGCGGTAAACGCAAGGAACAGCGACACGGCGAGATAGAGCGGGGTGCCGGCAATATCCGACATCTGAGTCATCGCGATCATGCCGCCGATGTTCATGACCACAAGCAGCACCAGCAGCGGCGCCGCCGCGCGCGATATGCGCAGGCCGAACAGGGTCCACACCGCCATCAGCCCGACTATGTAGAGGTCGTATGGCGCCGGCTCGGCGATGACGAAGCCGGACAGGAAGACGCCGAGAAAAACCGCGCTCGACGCAATCAGCGCGATCAGCTTGGCGTTGACCGCAGCCGGCGAGAGTTCATGCGCGACTGCGCTCAATAGGCATTTTCCGTATTGAGCAGCCGGATCGGCGTCAGGAACAGGATCCTCAGATCGAACAGCAGCGACCAGTTCTCGATATAATAGAGGTCGTACTCCGTCCGCATGCGGATCTTCTCGTTGGTGTCCATCTCGCCGCGCCAGCCGTTGATCTGCGCCCAGCCGGTGACGCCGGGCTTGACCTTGTGGCGTGCGAAATAGCCGTCGACCACCTCATTGTAGAGAAGGTTGTGCGACTGGGCGGCAATGGCGTGCGGGCGCGGGCCGACCAACGACAGCGAACCGAAAAGCGAATTGAAGAGCTGCGGCAACTCGTCGATCGAGGTCTTGCGGATGAAGCGGCCGACGCGGGTGACGCGCGGGTCGTTCCTGGTCACCGTCTGCTTGGCGGTCGGGTCCGCCTTGTCCGTGTACATCGAACGGAATTTGTAGACCTCGATGATCTCGTTGTTGAAGCCATGCCGCTTCTGGTGGAACAGCACCGGTCCCTTGCTGTCGAGCTTGATGGCGATCGCGGTCGCCAGCATGACCGGCGAGAACACGATGATGCCGATGATCGAGAAGACGATGTCGAAGGCGCGCTTGGCGACCGAATCCCAGTCGTTGATCGGCCTGTCGAAGATGTCGAGCATCGGCACCGAGCCGATGTAGGAATAGGCGCGCGGCCGGAATTGCAGCGCGTTCGAATGCGCCGAGAGCCGGATGTCGACAGGCAGCACCCACAGCTTCTTCAAAAGCTGCAGGACGCGCGATTCGGCGGTCAGCGGCAGCGACACGATCAGCATGTCGATACGGGCGATGCGGGCGAACTCGATGAGCTCGGAAACGGTGCCGAGTTTTGGGTAGCCGGCGACGATGGGCGGCGAGCGCTTGTCGCCGCGGTCGTCGAAGATGCCGCAGATGCGGATGTCGTTGTAGGGCTGCTTTTCGACGGAGCGGATCAGGACTTCCGCCGCCGTGCCGCCGCCGACGATGACGGCGCGGCGTTCCATGCGCCCGTCGCGCGCCCAGCGCCGGATCAGCTTCGACATCACCAGTCTCAGGCCGAAGATCAGCGTGAAGCCGACGACGAACCAGGTGCCGAAAACCAGGCGCGAATAGTCTTGCGACATCTTCATGGCGAATGCCGTCAGCGCCATCAAGGCGAAGGTGCCGGCCCAGACCATCAGCAGGCGGCCGAAATTGGCGAGCGGCCGCATAACCGAGACGATCTGGTAGCAGTCGGTAACGTCGAGCAGCACCACGGCGAGCGACGAAGCGGCGGCGATCGCCAGCGGATATTGCCAGGCGAGATGGTTGAAGAAGCCGACATAGTAAAAATAGATGCAGAGGCCCGACAGGAACAGCAGTGCCAATTCGACCATCCGCAAGACGCCGCTGACCATGATCGGCGACATGGTGTCGCGCCGGTATTGCGACGCGACCTGACGGGCGACGTCGTTCATCCCGCCGCGGCTATCATCACCGGCCGAGGCGTTGAAATTGCGCACCGCGTCTTTCGAAAAGCCGCGTGTGGGATCGGAGTCGCTCATGATGCATCCGCAAAGCTTCACTCAAGTGAATAGCGAAAGAGAGCTAAGAAACCCTTGAAACGACAAATTGGAGAGACTTTGAAGTCAGCGCCCTTTTGGGGCTACCGCTTGAGCGCGGCGAAATAGGCCGTCTCGATCGCGGCGGCCATCACATCGGCGCCGAATCGCGCCTTGAGGTCGGCGGTATCGGGCATCAGCCTGCTATAGGCATTGGGGTCGGCCAGCGCCGCGTTCATCTTGTCGGCGAGTTCGCGCGGATCGGGCCGGATCAGGGCAGGGGAACCGGCGCCAAAGATTTCCGGGATGCCGCCGACGCCGGTGGCGATCATCGATTTGCCGGCGGCGAGCGTCTCCAGCACGATGTAGGGCATGGCTTCCGCGCGCGAGGGCAAGACAACCAGTTCGGCCAGCGCGAAGGCTTCGCGCGCCGGCATCGGCGGCAGGAAACGCATATGGCCTTCGAGCCCGAGCCGCTTCACTTGCGCATGGTAGCGCGGCAGGTCGTCGCCGTCGCCGACCATCACCGCCTTCACCGGGCGGCCGAGCCGCGCTTCGGCAAGAACCAGCGCATCGATGAATATGTCCGGTCCCTTGAGGTCGCGCATCATGCCGATATAGAGGGCATCGGCCGCATTCGGCTCGGTTCGCACCGGCTCGAACTCGGCGGCGCTCAGGCCGTTGTAGACAAGGTTGTTCGGGATTGGCGGTTCGCCGACCTTCCTGCGATAGGTCTGCCTTTCATAGTCGGAGACAAACAGAAGATAGTCGGTGAAGCGCGCCATGAACCGCTCGAGCGCGAAGAACAGCTTCCCCGTCGCGGTGGTCTCGTCGTAGTGAAGAGAGCCGCCGTGAGGCGAATAAAGGCGGGCTACGCGAGACCTTGATACCCGCAACAATGAGCCGAACAGGCGGGCATAGGCGCCACCCTTGGCGCCGTGCCCGTGGACCACGTCCGGCCGCAATTCCTTGATGATCCCAAATGTGCGCCAGGCCGAGGCGAGGTCGCCCGGTCCGACATGACGTTGCATCGGTGTGCGATGGACGCCGAGCGCCATTGTGCCTTTCATCTGTTCGAACAAATGTTCCTCGAAGTCGCCGCCCGTCGTCGAATCGCAGACGACGCCGACCGCATGCCCGGCGGCGACCTGCGCCTCGGTCAGGTCGCGCACGTGGCGAAAAATCCCTCCGACAGGTGAACGAAAGCAGTGGACGATCCTGAGTGTGTCCGCCACGTGGTCTAGAACAGGCGTTCGCGAACATAGACCGTATCGCCGGGCAGAAGCGGGTCGGAGGTGGCAACGCGACCGGTCATGACCTTGCCGTTGATGTCGCGGGTGATGTCGACGCTTTCCTGGTTGGCGCGCGGGCTGAAACCGCCGGCGATGGCAATCGCCTTTTGAACGGTCAGGCCGGGAACATAGGAGTACTGGCCCGCAGCACCGACTTCGCCCATGATGAAGATCGGCCGGTAGCGGTCGATCTCGACCGAGACGTCCGGATCACGGAGATAACCCTGGCGCAATTTGTCGGCGATCTCGCCTTCGAGTTGCTGTGCGGTGTGGCCGCGCGCCGGTACGGCGCCGACGAGCGGGATGGAAAGATAGCCGGATTGGTCGACGCTGTAGACGTTGGTCAATCCTTCCTGCTCGAACACGGTGACGCGGACCCGGTCGCCGGCGCCGAGGCGATAGGGATGATCGAGCATCTTGTGAAAGGCGGCCGGCGCCGGCCGGTAGCTGGAGCAACCGGCAAGCAATGACACGGCGAGCAGCGCACGGAACAGGGGAGCAGTGCTTTTCATGACCGGACATGTACCTTCGACTGGCCGCCGCTGCACCGCGGCAAACGCTGGAGATCGAGGCCCGTTATCATCCGGTTAGGGTTAATGGCCGGTAAAGGCGGGCGGCCCAACCGACGGCAACCGACAAGAGACGGCCCGGTTTCGAAGCTTTGTTGCCGAGTAAAACCTAACCGGTGCTTACCGCAATATTAACGGCTGAGTTACCATATTTGTTTACGGTGTATGCTGACCAAAATACCGGAGCAGGATACATGTCCGTTCAATCCGCGGCCGCAGATGTCGACGTCGATCTCAGGCAGCTCTTCGCCAGCCTTGCGAGGAATTGGCTGCGCATTCTTGCCGTCGCGCTAGTCGTAACCGGCCTGGCGTTCGCGCTCACCTGGCTCGCCACGCCGCATTACCGGGCCGAAACCCGGCTTTTGATCGAAACGCGCGAATCGGTCTACACGCGCCCCGACGGCACCAATGACAACGACAAGCCGATTCTCGACGAGGAAGGCGTGACCAGCCAGGTCGAGGTCATTTCCTCGACCGACATCCTCAAGCAGGTGGCATCGAAGCTGAACCTGTCGCGGCTGCCCGAGTTCGACGAGACGGCGGATATGCCGGCGTTGAGCCGTCTGCTTGTCGTCGCCGGCCTGAAAAGCGACCCCAACGAGATTCCGCCGGAAGAACGCGTGCTGACGAAGATGCGCGAGAAGCTCAACGTCTATCGCGTTGAAAAATCTCGCGTTATCGTCATCGAATTCTCCTCGGAAGATCCCCGGCTCGCCGCCGACATTCCGAACGCCATCGCCGACGCCTACATCTCCGTCCAGGGCAATGCCAACATCGAATCGAATTCCGCCGCAACCGACTGGCTGGCGCCGGAGATCGCCGACCTGTCGAAGCGGGTGAAGGATGCCGAGGCCAAGGTGGCAAGCTACCGCGCCCAGTCCGATCTTTTGATGGGCGGCAACAATTCGGTGCTCGCCACGCAACAGCTTTCCGAACTGTCCAGCGAATTGTCGCGGGTGCGGGCCAATCGCGCCTCGGCGGCAGCGACCGCCGACAGCGTGCGCAGGGCGCTGCAGAATGGCGGCTCGCTCGATGCGGTACCGGAGGTGCTGTCGTCCGGACTCATCCAGCGCCTGCGCGAGCGGCAGGTCGAGCTCAAGACCAACATCGCTGACCTTTCCACCTCCTTGCTCGACAATCATCCGCGCATAAGGGCGCTGAGGTCGCAGCTTGCCGATCTCGACCGCCAGATCCGCAGCGAGGCGGAAAAGATCATGACAGGGCTGATGACGCAGGCGCAGACCGCCCAGGCCCGCGAAAACCAGCTTGTCGCCGACGTCAACACGCTGAAGGCCGCATCGGCGCGCGCCGGCGACCAGCAGGTCGAACTGGACGCGCTGCAGCGCGAAGCGACCGCCCAGCGCCAGCTGCTCGAATCCTACCTGACCCGTTATCGTGAGGCGTCCTCGCGCAAGGACAGCAACTATCTGCCGGTCGACGCCCGTGTCTTTTCCCGCGCGGTGGCGCCGTCCGAGCCCTATTTTCCAAAAATCCTGCCGATCGCCGGTGCGGCCCTCGTCGGCTCGCTGCTGGTCATGGCGATCGTGACGCTTCTGCAAGAACTGTTTTCGGGCCGCGCCATGCGGCCGGCCGCCGGCGCCCGCTTCGAGCGGATCGAACAGGTCGCGATGCCGGTTGCCCACGAAACATCCGATCACGAACCGCCCGATCACGAGCCGCCCAATCAGGAACCGGCCGATATCGAAGACCCTAGGGATCGGACGGCGCAAGCCCAGGCAGAGCCGCAAGCGGCTGCCGCGGCGCCAGCAACGGCCCCAGCAACCGGCCCGGCAACTGGCCCAGCAACTGGCGACGACGTCGGGCCGGCGCCCCGCAGCCTTGGCGAGGTCGAAATCGACAAGGCGGTGGAGAAACTGATCACAAGCGGTGCGGCACGCGCGATATTCGTGTCGCCGGAAGGCGACGAGGCGGCCGCCTCGGCGGTGCTGGTGGCGCGTGAGGTTTCCGACGCCGGCCTGCGCGTGCTCCTGCTCGATCTCACCGCTTCGGGCGCCGCCTCGCGGCCGACGCTGGACAGCAGGCTTTTCCCGGGCATCACCGATCTGCTCGCCTCCGAAGCACAGTTCAGCGACGTGATCCATGTCGATCTCTATTCGGACTGCCACGTCATTCCCGTCGGCAACGCCGATCCGGTCCGCGCCATGCGCGCCGCCGACCGGCTGCCGATCATCATGCAGTCGCTGACCACCGCCTACGATCTGGTCGTGGTCGAATGCGGACCCACCGACGCGCAAGGCATCAGCCGGCTTGTCGGCGAGGGCACCGAGGTCTTCCTTTCGATGCTGGAGCCGAACGACGAGGTGGCGCAGGCCGCGGTCGAGCTGATCGAGAGCGGCTATCCCGACCTGACGCTGGTGACGCCGGTCGGCCATCAGACGCCAGGGACGCCGCTACCGGGACGTCGCTCCGCCGCCTGAGACGGTTCGTTGGTTCCATGTCGATTCCGATTGAGGACGTCATGCATTACACGCATAATTCATCACATCTGGATCAGATGGCAGGAAAATGATCAAAGTCAGCGCGGCCGAGTTTCAGCGTAATATTGGACGTTATCAGGACATGGCGCTCACCCAGCCCGTGGTGGTCACCCGCAATGGTCGGGAGCGCACCGTGATGATCTCGACTGAGGAATATCATCGTCTCAAGCGCCGCGACCGACAGGTACTGAGCCTCGACGACTTCGATGATGCCGATATCGCTGCCCTTGAGGCGACCAGCGCCCCGGAATCGTCCAAAGCTTTCGATCACGAGCTAGACCAGTAGCTGCGTCGCGCTTCCCGTCCCGGGACTGGTCATTCGCTATAGCTATCTCTGAGCATCGGCGCGGCCAAAAGGGAGGCGTCAAGGATCGGCCTTCGTCCTTACGACGACCACGGAGGGGAATGTTAACTGTCGTCCTCTGCTGGCACAGCCTGTCCGGCCGCCTTGCGGCGCAGCATCCTGGTCAGCGTCCAGATCGTCGGGCTGTTCTTGACTAAGGCTTTCAGGCGCGCGCTTTGCCGCAGGACAAACACCAGCGCGCGGCCCTTTATCGTCAGCGGAATCAGGACCTCGAAATGCCGGGTCTCGATATCGCACCACAGCCGCTTGTAGGGTTCGTCGCCGACCGAGAAATCATAGACATCGAACCCGCTCTCGCAGGCTTCCTCGATGTTGTCGAAGAACAGGAAGTCGCCGGGGCTGGCATGGGCAAGGTCGTCGTCGGCGATCGCTCCGAACTCGCAGATCAGGCGTTTTCCCGAGCGGCTCGATCCGGTGACGGCGCGAAGCTTGCCGGCGACTTCGAGCCCATGCAGCACGAAGGACGGCTTGTCGTCGCAAAGCGCTTCGACGAACAACGCGCGGAAGAAAGCACGAACCTGTGGCTCGCCGAAGACGTTGGCGATGCCCATCTTGCGGAAGCGGAACTCCTTCATCTCGAAAAACGCATCGAGCAGTCTGTTCACCTCGTCGGCTGTCCGGGCTTCGATGCGGCGGTGGCTGCCGACTGCCTCTAGCTTGCGCGCCTGCGAGCGGTGCCTCTTGCGCCTGCGCTTGCCGCTCGCGCGGGCGAGCAGTGCATCAAAACCTCCCGCCAGGTCGACGGCCAGCGAGAGGTTGGGGCTGGGAAAATGCGGGAGGGATAGCAGCGGATTGGCAATGCCGTCGAGATCGGGCAGCAGCCGTTCCAGCGCGACGAGGTCGATATCCGGCCGCGCCCTGGCGATCGCCGCCAGCATCGAGCGGATTGCCGCAGCATCCGCCTTGGTCAGCCAGGACGGGTCGGCGCAGGCGAAATTGCCGTTGGCATGGCGGCCGGCCATGAAACGGGCGACGCGGAACCGACCGCTGCTAGTGACTTCCAGCGCCAACGAAAAAACCGGCCGGCCGTCAGCGCTCAGCGTCACCAAGACGGTGTCCGCTTCGGCATGCCTGGTCCAGTTCACGATCCAGGCCGGGCTCTGCGCCGGCGCGAACAGCGCCGAACCGCAGAACTCGGCATAGGCCGCAAGTGCCGCACCGTCGGCGACCGAGACCGACAGGCCGGCATGATCCGCAGGCAACGCGCGCGGCGTCGCCTCCATTGCTTCGAGCCGATTGCCGTCAAATGACGCGGTGGCGTCAACCATACCTCAATCCTTTAGGGCGTATTCACCGCGATTGGGCGCGCGCATAGGCGCATTCCGTGCTTGGACGAGCCTAGGCGCAAAAGGTGAATGAATGATCGACGGGGGCGAGGCGATCCGGAAACTGGCGCTCAACGTCGTGCGCTATACCGGTCTTGCCCCGCTGGCCAGGCCGTTTGTCGGCGGCATCGGCGCCATCCTGATGCTGCATCGGGTCACCGCCACGCCGGAAAAGCCTGATAGCGTCAACCGGCATCTCACCATCGCGCCCGAGTTCCTCGACGCTGTCATCGCCGACATGAAGGCGCACTTCTATGCATTCGTCACCCTGGACGAGGCGATCGAGCGCATCAAGGCGGGCGGCAAGGGTGGCCAGTTCGCGGCGATGACCGCCGACGACGCCTATCGCGATAACATGACCGAGGCGCTGCCGGTGCTGGAAAAGCACGGCGCGCCGATCACCATCTATGTCGCGCCGGGGCTGATAAACGGCGCCGCCGATCTATGGTGGGAGGTGGTCGAGGACATCGTCAGCGCGCGCAACCGGCTGGTTTTGACGACACCGAACGGTCCGGTGACGATCGACTGCTCGAACCCGGGCAAGAAAATCCAGGCCTTTGCGCGCCTGCACGATTATCTGACGCTGGAGATCCGCGAGGAGGACCAGCGCGCGGTGCTGCGCGACCTGGCGCGGTCGAACGGTATCGAGTTGGGCGCGCGCCAGAGCTTGTTGATGAACTGGGACGAGATCCGCGCCATGGCAGGGCATCCGCTGGTGACGATCGGCGCGCACACCGTCAATCATCGCAACCTGAAGCGGCTTTCCGAAGCCAATGCGCGGCACGAGGTCGACGACGTCAGGGGCATATTGCAGGCCGAACTCGGCGAGGCGCCGCGCCATTTCGCCTATCCCTATGGCTATGCCAGCGCCGTTGGCGAACGCGAAGTCGGCATTGCCCGCCATGCCGGCTATGCCTCGGCGGTGACGACACGCCATGGCGTGCTGCGCGCCGAGCATGCCGGTTTCCTGCATGCGCTGCCGCGCATTTCGGTCAACGGTCGCTATCAGAGCGTTGCCCATATCCGCACCATGCTGTCGGGCGTGACGACGCCGCTGGCCAATGCCGGCAAGATGCTTGTCACCATCTAGTGGTCTGACACTCCGGTGGACGGCAGGAACCGACCCCTTGCGGTTGTCCCTGATGGGAGGTCAAGGGCGCGTCGTGACCCGAACGAGACCTTGGCGCATCCCCAGCCTCCATGCGCTGGTAATAAAACCGGACAACTCACGTGCTACCTAATCCGGACAACTCATCTGCTTAGACACTGGCTTAACAAGCCGAGGCCGACTGATGCCGCCGTCGCCCAAGCGTCAGGCCGATGCCGGCCAGCAATCCCGCCTGTCGTGACTGTCGCGCCGCAACTTGGCTCACAAGCACCAGATTTGGGCCGAAGCCAGGATTGCCAACAACATGAACCGCCGCAATGGCGACGAGCGTTGCGGTGTAGGACATGTCCTTCGAAACCTTTGGCCACGTCGGAAGTTCCGCACTACCCGGAAGCTATTTAGGTCCGCATTCCACACCGATCGCGACGTAGAACGCTCGGTGGCTTACGGCGAACCCGGATGCTTTGGCCGGCTTGGTCGCGCCACTTCCGGTCGTTCATGACGAATCTCCGAACCGGAAGTTCGCGCTAGGCCCGGAATCGACCCCATAGCTGCCGTTCCCGCGATACAAAGAGCTGTTGCAAGCTGGCATCAGCTGGAGCCGACGCTGAGCCGTTGCGGAACTCGTCGCAGAACCATAATCTTGGGCACTGATGTGAGCCCGTGATACTGCGCGAGGTCCCGCAATGGCTTACGAGGCCGCCAAAAGACCGTTGTTCCGAAAACTCGACAACTATCTACTGCATGTGAGCGATCTTGACGAAGCCATATCCTTTTATCGGGATCGGCTCGGCCATGCCCTCATCTGGCGGGACGCGGAAGCTGCCGGCTTCGCGTTGCCTGAAGCAGATGCAGAACTAGTAGTTCATCTTCGTATTGGTCCAGAGACTGATATTCTGGTTGATGATGTGGACGCGGCATTTCGAGAATTTTTGGCAGCGGGCGGAACGGCAGTGCAACCGCCGTTCGACATCGCGATCGGACGATGCGCCCGTGTATGTGACCCTTTCGGCAACGTGCTTGTAATATTGGATCAATCGAAGGGAACGTTCACGACGGACGCGGAGCAGAATGTTATCGGCGTAGAGCCCGCGGGTAATCCAACCTGAACGTCGACATTCCACCGATATTGTTGAAAAAGTCCGCGACCGAGGCCGTGAGCCCGCTCGGATAGAATTCTGTTCCACAAATTGGCCAACTGTGAATCCTGATTCCTGAGAAGCGCGCGGCAAGAAACGCCGTTCTACTTCAGGTGCGTGCTCCACGGGCGACAGACTTTTTCAACACAATCCACCCAATCCTGACCTTCCGCGTCCCACTGATGCCTCTGCCGTTCGGAAAGGACTCGCGCCGTTCCCTTATCGACCAGGGCGTATTGCATGGCGGCTATTTCCCGAGGACTTCCAGCGTGTCAGCGACGAAGCTCCAGCCGTCCCGCGTGACCACGAATTCCTGCGCGCTCTCGTCGACGGTCAGGTAGCCCTTCTTGACGAGCGCACCCGCGACCCAGACGTCCGGCCGGAAATAGGTCCCGTGCATCTCGATACCGCGCAGCGGGATGCGTCCGCCGGAGAAGACGAGGTAGGCCATGAACAGCGCCCGCGTGCGCGGCGTGTCCCTCTTCGAGTCATTGTTGTCTTGACCCCAGTTGCCGTAGTCGGCGAGGTCCTCGTAGGGGAATTGGTTGAAACTCTTCGCCGAAGAGGGCTTGCCGTCGATGGCGACCGCCAGCGCGTCGATGATCCTCTTCGCAGTGTCCTTCTCGATGTCCAGCATGCCTTGCCACCCGTTGTCGCTGTCGCCGCCGCCGGCGAGTCTCGATGTAGCACAGCATGGAGGCATCCCGAATGCTGACCTTCTCCGCAAGGTCTGTGTGCGTCACGCGCGCCTCGCCCGAACGCTCAGCCACCGATCGTCGGGCTTTCCGATGCACCGACGGACCTCGCTGACGATCCAGCCGGCGTCTGTGAGTGCGGACCGCAGGGCAGACTCGCGCCAGTAAGTCTCGACGTAGCGCCGAGGCGCTGCAGCGCTGCCGTGTGTGGACACATCCTCGCCATCGCCCTCTCTGACCGAGGCGTGCAGTCGGCCACCGGGCCGGGTCGCCTCGGCAAGCCGTCCAAGCACCGTGCCGAAATCCTCGCGCGCGACGTGAATCAGGCAGGCACAGGCCCAGATCCCGTCGTACGGCGTGCCGGGACGCTGCGGGTCGGCCAGGTCTTCGGTCAGCGGGTCCAACAGGTCGGCCTCGAAGCCACTCTCGCGAAGCAGTTCGACGAAACCCTTCGAAATGTCGGTGCGCCGGACGCTGATCCCCCGCTTCTCAAGCTCGAGTGCATCTCGCCCGCCACCGCTTCCGATCTCCAGCACCCTGCCCGAGCCACCCAGCTCGGTCACGAACGCATCGATCTCGGTCGCGACCCATTCGGGCATCGCCGCGGTCTCGCCAGCGTACTCCGCCGCGACCGCATCATAGGACCGCACGGTATCCCGGTCGGTGCTCATCCTGGCGCTCCTCCTTCAAGACAAGAGGCCCGATGAGCGAGAGGCCCATCAGCCCGTTGCGCCCCTTACACTTTCGGCAGTTGGTGACATCGCGGGCGATTTGCTTCCCAGCTTTAGCAGGAATAGCAGCTTTGCGCCTAATGACAGTGATTCCCACAGCCACGTCCATTCACCAAAAGCGACATTTCTATTGCAGAGGGCGCGGGCAGCCTATGTGAAGGGTTTCGGTAGCCGGCCCCGGCGCCAAGCCAACACGTGGATGGCCGGCATCGGAAACCCATCAAATAGGCTGCCATCGGGTTGCTACTGGCAGAACGCACACTTTCCTCCCCCGTTGCGGGCGGTTTCGAGATCGGTCGTGGCTGGAATGCTTTGTGCCGACGGTTCGACGGGTCGTATCGCCCGGAAGAGACCGGAGTGCGTCTAAAGCTAGCCTGGCCGACCGAACCACCGCACGATTTCATAGGCAGGCATTGGGCGGCGAAAACCCTTCAGCGTCAGATCGCCAACAAGAACGGATTCGACCAGCGACTCGACAGCGCCGAGGACCCGTTGGCTAACGAGAATCTGGCGGGACTTGGCGGCCTCGCACAATCGGGCGGCATGGTTCGACACGGTGCCAATGACGGCATAGTCCGAGCGTCGATCAAAACCGATGCGCCCGATGGTTGCGTGGCCCCTGGCAATGCCGATCCCAAAGCCAAGCAAATAGTCCCGCTTGCGCCATCGCTCTGAGTGCCCGTCAATCGCGTCGCGCATCGCAGCGGCCATTGAGACAGCTCTCTCGCTGTGGTCGGCGCATGGCAGTGGATCGTTGAAAACCACGACGATACCGTCGCCCACGAACCGCTCGAGAGTCCCCTCGTGGCGGACAATTTGTTCACCAAGACAGGAATGATACTCGGCAAGAACTGTCATGACTTCTTCGGGTTCGGCGGTCTCCGCAAAGGCTGTAAAGCCGCGCAAATCGCAAAAGACAACGGTCACCTCGCGACGGTGGCTCTGCAAGAGCGCATCTCCATTGCCCGCCGCAACGATGAGGTCGGCGACCTGTTCGGGCAGGAACCGCCTAAGCCGCGCCATTCGCTCGAGCTCCGTCATCTGCTCAGCCACGGTTTGCTCGAGCGAGCGATTCCAGTCGGAAAGTTGCGCGGCTTGGTCCTCAAGGCGTTTGGCTTGGCTCGCGACAGTGTCGTGAAGCGCCTTCTGGCGCAGCATCGAGCGCACCCGCGCTAACAGCGCCCTGTGCTCGAAGGGCTTAGTCAGATAGTCGTCGCCACCGGCGTCCAGCCCCTCGACCACGTCGCGCGTGTCGGCTTTCGCGGTGACCAGAATAACGGGGATCGATCGCAGCGATTGATCGTGCTTGAGCATGCGTACCACACTGATGCCGTCGAGCTTCGGCATCATGATGTCGAGCAGGATCAGATCCGGCGTGAGTTCGCGGGCTTTCGCAAGCCCCTCTTCACCATCGGCGGCGGTTGCAACTTCGTAGCCATTCGCCTCGAGGCGCATGCGCAGGATCTCGAGGTTTTCCGGAGTATCGTCGACCGCGAGAATGCGAGGCGGATCGTGCACGGCGCTGCCTCCCTCAAGAAAGGAACCCGCGAATCTCGGAAAGCAGCTGGCGCGGACTGAATGGCTTGGCAATGTAACCATCGCACCCAGCAGCAAGGGCTTTCGCCTCGTCGCCCGACAGTGCGTAGGAGGTGACGGCGATAATCGGAATGTGCCGGAGCGCCGGGTCGGCCTTGATGCGGCGGGCCGCTTCGTACCCGTCGATCACCGGGAGCTGAATGTCCATAAGGATCAGGTCTGGCCTATGCGCTACGGCTGCAGCGATGCCGGCGGCGCCGTCCGCCGCCTCGATCAGTTCGTATTCGGTGGTGGCAATGAGATCGCGGATGATCTGGCGGTTGTCCTCGGTGTCTTCCACCATCAGGATTCGTTTGCTCATGCGGCCCTCGCGTCCTCATTCACCCGGATTGGTACCTTCAGACGGAATGTCGACCCTGACCCGATCACGGACTCGACGTCTATGGTTCCGCCATGCATTTCGACGATGCGCTTCGAGATCGCCAGGCCAAGACCTGTCCCACCCTTCTGCCTGGTGCTGCTGTTGTCGACCTGCTGGAATTCTTCGAAGATGAGAGCCTGGTCCTTGGACGCAATGCCGGGACCGGTGTCTCGGACGGTGATCTCGAAGTGCCCGTCGACCGCATCGGCAAGAATGTCGACCGCACCCGTTTCGGTGAACTTGACGGCATTGCCTGCAAGATTGAGCAGGACCTGCGTCAAACGGCGTTCGTCCCCGCGGCCGAATGGAAGGTTCTCGGCAACAGTCGTTGAAAGCTCAAGACCCTTCGCTCGTGCCAGCGGCTCGACAGCCGTAACGGTCGATCGAACAATCTGCGCGACGGAGTAGTCCTCGATCGCCAGCGTGAGCTGGCCGGCTTCGATCTTGGAAAGGTCGAGTACGTCGTTGATGAGCCCGAGGAGGTGACGACCGTTTGCCTGCACGCGCGCGACGGTCGTCTTTGCCTTGTCCGGGAGTTCGCCGTAGATGCCGTCGACCAGCAGTTCTGTGAAGCCCAAGACCGAATTGAGCGGTGTCCTGAGCTCGTGGCTCATATTCGCGAGGAACTGGGACTTGTGGCGGCTAGCTGCCTCCAGCTCCCGGCCTTTCTCCTCGATTTCACGGAACAGCTTGGCATTCTGGATCGCGAGCACCGATTGGGCTGCGAAGGTCTCCAGCAGGTGGACAACTTGCTCATGGAAGGCACCTGGCTTGTAGCGCCTGACGACCAGTGCACCGACGATCTTGTTGGGCCTCAGCAGCGGAACGATCAGGATACCGCGGTATCCGGCTTCGACGATCGTCTTTCTTACAAGGAAGGATGAGGCCTCCTCGCTGAGGTCGGGAAACTGAACCGGCATACAGCGCCCGGGTGCGTCGCCGATCCCCATGTCGGCCAGCCCGATCGTCTGGTGTGAGACTGCGGCGATAAGCTCATCGCTCATACCGAAGTTGGCGCGCGGACGGAATTGCTGCCGCGTGGTGCTGAACACGTAGATGGTGCCAGCATCCGTCTCCGACAACTGGACCGCTTTGGCGACGATCGTTTTCAGCACCGTGTCGAGATCCAGCGTCGAATTGACCGCCTTGCTCACCTCACCAAGCGCCTCGAGCTCACCAACAGACGCGGCGAGTTCGCGCGTCCGTGACTGCACCGCCTCGAAGAGCCGCGCATTCTCGATGGCGATCACCGCCTGGTCGGCGAATGTCTCGACGAGCGCGATCTCCTTGGGATTGAAAGGTTGCGGCTCAACCCTCGTCATGACGAATACGCCAACGAGATCACCTTCCCGCAACAGCGGGGCAGCGAGGACGGTGCGGAATCCGCCTGCCTCAGCGATCAAGGCAACGCGGTAGTCCGGATCAGCGGTCACGTCTTCGATTTGCACGATCCGCCGTTCTTCGATTACGCGCCCTACGGCGGAGCCTCGGCCTGCGGCAAGCGCTGGAAGTGGATTGGCGTCGACATAAGCACGGAAACTGGGCGGGTAGCCATGCGTCGACACATAGCGGAATACGCCATCCAGCAACTGCACGATACCACCCTTGTCGGCACGGCAGAGCCTGACAGCCGATTCCACCAACGTATCGAGCACGACCTGCAGATCGAAGGTAGAGCGGCTGATGACCTTCAGAACGTCTGCGGTGGCTGTCTGCTGCTGAAGGGCTTCGTCGAGCTGCTGGGTGCGCGTCTCAATCTCCTGATACAGGCGCCCCAGCTGGTCGGAGGTCTGGTTGACGTTAGCGGCGAGTACTCCAAGTTCGTCGCGATTGGCGACGGCAACCTGTTGGGCGAAATCGCCGGCCGCTATCTGGCTGAGACGCGTCTCGATCTTCTTGACCGGTTCGATCAACGACCAGGAGATGATGTAGCCGAGCCCCAACGCCAGCAGGATACTGCCCACCGCAAACGAGACCACGATCAGTCTGGACGTGCCGTACGCACCCTCGGTCGTTTCGATGGCCGCCACCATGTCGGCTTCGGCCATGTTGACCAGCTGGTTTGTCAGCCGCTCGAGGCTATCAGCCGACGGTATGATTTCATCAAGCTGAACTTTGCGCGCCTCCTCAGTGCGGCCGGCGCGGACGAGCTCTGCCACGTGCGTCACCCCGGCCGTCAGCCGTTCGTACTCTTGCCTGACCTGGCCGAGCACTTCCACCTCGGCTTTGGCGACGAACTCCATGCGGTCGAGGTCGTAGCCGAACTGATTGAGCTGGCGCAGCGCCGCATCCAGCATCCGGTCGTCCTGAAGCAACAGGGCGGTGGAGATGCCATAGAGCTGGGTGGTCGTATCGTGCTGTACCTGGCGGTAGGCCGCGATCCTGCGCTGCAGCTTGATCAGCTCGTTGGTCTGATCGTTCACCCCACTCAGCACCTGCAACCCGACGGCCCCGAGCACGATCAGCAGGCCGACGATCGACAGGAACGCGATCAAGAGCTTGGTCTGGACGCGCGCCGGCAGCCGGGCAACCCAGCCAACGAGCCGGTTCGTTATGCTATTTGGATTCGTCCAAGAGGCTAAGAAGGTCATCCCGGAACTCCTCCAGGTCGAACCGGACACCAAGATACTGTACTCGCAAGATGCCACCGGGGTCCACGAGCGACGTCAACAAGGTATGGTCGACATCTCCGTTCGCCGCCTTCTTCGCGATGACCCCGTATTTCCGTCCCACCTCATGGACGACCGCCGGATCACCGGTAAGAAACGACCAGCCCTTCAGGTCGGCGCCAAAACTCTGCGCATATTCCTTCAAGACATCGGGCGTATCGCGCTCCGGGTCGACGGTGATCGAAACGAAGGCGATTTTGGGTCCGAATGCACTACCCAACTTTTCCTGCACGCTGGCCATATGGGCGGTCAGCATGGGGCAGACGTCGGTACAGTACGTATAGATGAATGAGACCGCGACCACCTTGCCGCGAAAGTCGTGCAGCGACACACGCACGCTGTCCTGCGATACCAAGGTAAAGTCCGGCGCCGGTCCGATCGTCGGCAGGCGCTCGTCGTGCGGCGCGTCGTGCGCGTGTGCCGGCCCGGCCATCAGCGCCAGCAGCAAGATGCGCGCCGGCCACTCGCTCACGTTTTCATCTCGCGCTTGACCTCGTTGAGGAAACGCCAATCCGTGCCGTTGGCGATGATCTTGTTAGGGCCGGCCTTGATGAAGCCGACTTCATTCATCCGCAGTGCGTAGAAGCGCATTGTGTCTTCGGGGTCGAACTCCCGCCACACGTCGTAGCGCGCTTCACGCAAGCCTTCCAACGCATGGTCGTATCGATCGGTGAACTTGCCATCGACCGATAGTTGCGCAGCCAGTTCCGGATCCGACGCGCAGATGTCGGCGGCCTTGAGAATGGCTCGCAGCACGCGTTTGGTCGCGGCCGGGTGTCTGTCGACATAGTCCGCGCTGCCGGCAAGCATACAGCAGTAGTGTTGCGACCATGGCCGGTCGGCGGTCGTATTGAGGATCGTGTGGCCGAAGTTCCGGACGCGCTGCTCCTGCGGCTCGGGTGGCACCGCCAGAAAGGCATCGACCTTTCCTTCGTTAAAGAGTTGCATCGAGCTGACGTCCGGGTTCGCGACCCACTCGAGATCGGTGGCGGGATCGAGACCTACATAGGCGGCCATGAGGGTCACGAGCACGTGCGGAGCTGACGTCAGCGCGAACACGCCCACCCTCTTGCCCTTGAGGTCGGAGATGCTGTTGATGCTTTCCTTGACGATCAGTTCGAGGCAGCCGGAGTGCAGGCCGGTGACCACCTTTATCGGCATGCCGGCGTCGATCGCCATGATGTGCGCTGGTGGAAAGTCGGTGGTGAAATCCAGTTCGCCGCTTGCGAGCATCGCGGACGGGTCGGAGTCGGCGGCCAAGTCTATGTAGCGTACATCGGTGAACCCTTCGGCGCGCAATAGCTCCCCGGCGATATTCTTGGGCGCTTCGCAAAGGGCGCGGAACGTCCTTGGCAAACGCACTGTCGTGGTTTCTGGTGCCGGCTCGGCATTAGCCGATGTTGGCACGCTGACGAGGCCTGCGGCGCCGACCGCCGATAGGCCCACCATGAAACGGCGTCGATTCTGAATGATCCCCATGTCACGCTTTCTCCCTGGGACAAAGCAGGCTCAGATTTTCAACTCACGCTTGACCTCGTTGAAGAACTGCCAATCGGTGCCGTTCGCGATGATCTCGTTTGGGTTCGACTTGACAATCCCGGCTTCATGCAACCGCAACGAGAAGAACCTGATCGTGTCCTCGGGATCGAAGTCGCGCCAATTGGAATATGGGAGCTCGCGGAGCGACTGCACGGCGTAGTCGTATTGATCGGTGTGTCCGCCATCCACCAGGAGGCGTGCCACCCTTTCCGGTTCGGCCGCGCAGATGTCGGCCGATTTGATGATGGCCCGGATGACGCGCTTGGTGGCAGCTGGATTTTTCTCGGCATACGCGGCGTTGACCGCCAGCATGCAGCAGTAATATTGCGACCACGGCCGGTCCTTGGAACTGTCGAGGATGACGTGACCGACTTTGCGGGCGCGGAGGTCTTGAGCCTCAGGCGGAAAAGCCAGGAAGGCGTCGACCTTGCCCTCGGCGAAGAGTTCCGCCGGCTTTGCCTCGCCGACGATCCATTCGATGTCGCGTTGCGGATCGAGGCCGACATAGGTCGCCATCGCACTGACGAAGATATGCGGATCCGACGACAGATTGCCGCCGACGCCGACTTTGCGGCCCTTGAGATCCGCGATGCTCTTGATGTCCTCGCGTCCGAACAACTCGTAGCAGCCGACATGTACTCCGGAGATCACCTTGATCGGGGCGCCAGTGTCGACCGGAATGATTAGGGCCGTGGCAAAGTCTATGCCGAAATCGATGTCGCCGCGCGCCAGCATCTCGGTCTGGGCGATACCGGCGTCGGCGGCCACGAAGCCAAAATCCGAGAACCCCTCTGCGCGGATCAGATCCTCGGCGACGTACTGCGGAGCGATGCAGATACCCGGCGCCGCCGCAAAGCGGGCGACCGTGGTTTCAGGTGCCGCTTCGGCGGCGGCCGCGTTGCGGCCCCTTGCAAGACCCGCACCTGCGAGCGCGGACAGGCCTGTGAGGAAACGGCGACGGTTCTGGACAATCTGCACGAGTCTCTCCTTCCCTTGAAAAGGCGCCACGTGTCGGCGATAGGTCTACGTCTTCAGCTCACGCTTGAGCTCGTCGAGAAAGCGCCAGTAAGTGCCTTCGGTGATGATCGTTTGCGGGCCCGGCTTGACGATGCCCGTCTCCTGCATGCGAAGGGCGTAGAAGCGGATCGTATCCTCCGCATCGTATTCCCGCCATTTGTCAAAGCGCGCATCGGTCATCGCCTGCAGCGCGTAGTCGTAGCTGCTAGCGAAGCGCTTTTCGACCACGACTCTGGCCACTTGCTCTGGATCAGACACACAGAGGTCGACGGCCTTCAGCATGGCGCGCAGCACGCGCTTCGTCGCCACTGGATACCTTTGAACAAAATCCGAAGTTCCAGAGAGCATGCAACAGAAGTATTGCGACCACGGGCGGTCGAGGCTCGTGTTTAGAATCACATGGCCTAGCTTCCTGACACGCATTTCCTGCGGTTGGGGTGGTCCAGCGAGAAATGCATCAATCTTGCCGGCGGCAAACATTTCCACTGGGTTGAAGTTCGGGCTGGCAATCCAGTTGATGTCGTTGTTCGGATCAAGCCCAACGCTTGCCGTCATGATCACCAGGAGCATGTGGGGAACCCCAAAAATTGCATCGACACCGACGCGCTTGCCCTTAAGGTCTTTAACGCTGCGGATGCTGTCATTCGCGAACAGTTCGAGGCAGCCTGCATGCATGCCAGCCAGTACCGTGATAGGCACGCCGTTGGCGATCGAGCGGATATGTGCGGGCGGGAAGTTCCAATCGAAATCCAGTTCGTTGTTCGCTAGCCAGTCCGCGGAATCCGGGCCCGTGCCGGATGTTACGAACTGTACGTCCATGATGCCTTCGGCGCGCAGCAGTTCCTCCGAAACGTACATGGCCGCCTGGCAATCTGAGACATTGGGGAACGCGGGCAAACGGACGCTGGTGACTTCGGGCGGCGCCTCGGCCTGCGCTCGTGTCGTCGTGCCGATAAGTCCCGCGGCGCCTACGGCCGCGGCGCCGGCCAGGAAATGACGGCGGTTCCGGATGATCTGCATAAGCCTCTCCTTCCCTGATGGGCACGGCGTGTCGGCGATTGCCTACGTCTTCAACTCCCGCTTCAACTCGTCGAGGAAGCGCCAGTCCGTCCCGGTGGAGATTATCTCTTGCGGACTCGACTTGATCATGCCCGTTTCGTACATGCGCAGCGCGTAGAAGCGCATCGAGGCTTCGGCATCGAAATCCCGCCATCTGTCGTACCGGATGTCGCCAAGCGTTTGCAGCGCGAGTTCGTAGCTGGGGACGAAACCTCGATCGACCATCTGCCCTGCAGTCCACGACGGATCCGACGCGCAGAGGTCGGCGCCCTTGAGAATGGCCCTGAGCACGCGCTTCGTCGCCACCGGATGTCTGTCGACATAATCCGCAGTCGCGGAAATCATGCAGCAGAAATGCTGCGACCACGGCGGGTCGGTGGTCGAGTTGAGGATCGTATGGCCTACTTTCCTGGAGCGAAGTTCCTGCGTGCGGGGCGGTTGGCCGAGTACTGCATCGTACTTTCCTTCGACGAAGCCTTCAGCAAAATTGTGTTCTTCGATGACCCATTCGATGTCGTTGACGGGATCGAGCCCAACATAGGCGGCCATTAGAGAAACCAACACGTATTGCGGCGAATCAAGCGTAAAGACCCCAACCCGCTTTCCCCGCAGATCCGAGATGCCCTTGACGCTGTCGTTGGCGATCAGTTCGAGGCACCCGGAGTGCAGTCCGCTTAGTACCCTGATCGGCACTCCTGCATCGATCGATGCCAGATGAATCGGCACGTAGTTCACACTGAAATCCGTCTCGCCGTTTGCGATCCACGCCGAATGATCAACCTTCTTGTCACCTTGCACATAGCGGACATCGGTGAACCCCTCGGCGCGCAGCATCTCTCCGGCGAGGTACAGGCCCGCCCAGCAATAGGCGCCGCCGATGTACCGTGGCAGGCGGACGGAGGTGGTCTCCGGCGGCGGTTCGGCCCAGGCGGGTGTCGAGGTGCCGATAAGGCCCGCGGCGCTGGCTGCCGCAGCGCCGGCTAGGAAACGGCGGCGGTTCTGGATGAACTGCATGTCCACGTCTCCCCTTGAGACAAATGGGATCAGGTTTTCAGCTCACGCTTCAACTCGTCGAGGAAGCGCCAGTCCGTTCCGTCGGCAGCGCCTGTCATTGCAGCGCCGGCCAGGAATCGGCGGCGGGTTTGCATGATCTGAATCGGAACGCTCCTCTCTTCCGAATTGCAAAAAGGCAATTCTGGCCGAAACCGAGCAAAAGAGGTTTCGGCAGAGGCAGGTGGTCTCGTGAGCGCGACGAGTAGTTGTGGTTCTAGCGCGCCCAGTCCGATGCGGGAGTCTTGCGCTCTCAGTCGTCGGCGCATCTATTAGCAATCGACGATATGCCACGATACGCCCAATTTGCGTTGGTTGCGAGCGCAAAACTTACTCCGCCAAACGTCCTGCCCCCGCCTCGCGGCCAAGAGACCGTTTGCGCGGTTGAATGCGCCGGCAAGCAACGAGCAGCGCCAATAGCAAGACGCGTGCCGGCCTCATATTCACGTCTTCAACTCGCGCTTGAGCTCATTGAGGAAGCGCCAGTCCGTGGCCTTGGCGATGATCTCCTGGGGACTCGCGGCGATAGCGCCGGCCTCGCGCAGGCGCAGTGCATAGAATCGCACCGTGTCTTCCGCGTCATAGTCCCGCCACCGCTTGTAGGGGACTTCGCCAAGGGCTTGGAGCGCATAGTCATAATTAGCGGTGAATTTTCCCTCGACGAGACGGCGCGCGACCATGGCAGGGTCGGCGACGCACAGATCGGCTGCCTTGAGAATGGCACGCATCACCCGCTTCGACGCGACGGGATTGGCGGCGACGAAGCCGGGATTGCCGGCCAGCAGGCAGCAGAAATACTGCGACCACGGCCGATCGAGCGCACTGTTGAGGAGGACGCGGCCAGCCCCCTTGGCGCGCAGCTCCTGCGGCTCCGGCGGGAAGCCGAGAAAGGCATCGACATCGCCACGCAGGAATAATTCCTTCGGCTTCACGTCGGGATCGCTCACCCAAACGATGTCGCGCACCGGGTCCAGCCCGACATGGGCCGCTATGCTGACGATGAATAGATGCGGACTGGATCCGAGTGCCTGGACACCGACTTTCCTGCCTCTGAGTTGGAGGATGCTGTCGATGCCTGGCTGGACGAACAGCTCGAAACAGCCCGGATGAACGCCGCCCATCAATGTCAGCCTGTGCCCCTGATCGACGGCGACAATCGTGGGCGCGATGAAGTTCAGGCCAAAATCGATCTTGCCGCTCGCCGTATCTGTCGCCATCACAGTGCCAGGCTGGGTTTCGACATAATCCACATGCGTGAAACCCTCGGCATACAGCAGATCCTCCGCGACAAATTGCGGTGCGAGGCAGATGCCGAAGGTCTTGCTCAGACGAATCCGGCTGGTCTCGGGCGGCGGCTCGGCGCTGGCCGGGGTCGCGGCGCCGACGAGGCCGACAGCACCGGCTGCCGAGAGACCAGCCAGAAAGCGGCGGCGGCTTTGGATGATCTGCATCAGAACGCTCTCCGAACCGCGAAAATGTGCCTGGACCGGAATCGAGCAAAGAAATCCGGCAGAGGTGACATCTTGTCGTCGCGCCCGAAGGCTTGTGAGCTAGAGCGCGCTAGCCAGCGATAAACATTCATACGCCTTATTTCGGCGACTGTCAGTGGCGGCTTCGAGCTGCTTCTGGACGGCCTAGCTTACCCATCCCGGAACGACCGGATCAGATCACGTCACGACAATATTCCCACCGAGCTGAGGGTCCGCGATTTAAGATCCCGGACCCAAGGCTGTCGGTCTGCAATCGGCCCCAAACGCAACGCCTGAGTAGTGGTTCGGCAATGACCACTCTTGGCGCCGCGTTCCGATCGGCGACACGGAAGACGGAAACCCACCCTGAGCTGCCCTACGCGTCGGGTAGCAAACGTCAGGCTTTCACCATCTGGCGGCGAGCGAGCCTCAGTTCTTCGGCCGCGGCGGCTCCAGGATCAGCCATTTGATGATGCCCATGGCCGGCAGCACCCAGAGCATGCCGCTGAGCAGGAAGAACAGGAAATGCGCCCACGGACCCGATTCCGCCAGTTGGGCAACCGCCACGATCGATGCGACCAGCGCATAGACGATGACCAGCGCCACCAGCAGGATTGTTCCGATCAGCTTTTTCAGGCGAATGGGCATTTCGCGATCCGGTTGATCCCTATCGCTTAGGCCCAACGGAAGAGGCACGCAACCCGCAAGAAGCGGCGCGACGGCGTGCCGCGCTGTCCGGTCTTGCCAGTTGGATTGCGATGGTTCACCAATCCGCGACTGCAACCTGCCGGGACAAGTCTATGGCTGCCATATCAGCTGCCGCGCCATTCATGGCTCGCGACCGCGACCTGCGTAACCGGGCGCTGCTGCGCGGCTGGCTCTACGTCGTGCTCCTGGTGCTGTTTGTGCTGGTGCTGGTCGGCGGCGCCACCAGGCTCACCGAGTCCGGCATGTCGATCACCGAATGGAAGCCGATCCACGGCATCATCCCGCCGCTCAACGACGCCGAATGGCAGGAGGAATTCCAGCGCTACCAGCAGATCCCGCAATATGCCGAGCTCAACAAGGGCATGAGCATCGAAGCGTTCAAGTCGATCTTCTGGTGGGAATGGTTGCATAGGATCCTGGCGCGCGGTGTCGGCGTGGTTTTTGCCGTGCCGCTGGTGTTTTTCTGGGCGACGCGCCGCATCGAGCGCGGTCTTGGGCCGAAACTGTTGGGCATTCTTCTTCTCGGCGGCCTGCAAGGCGCGATCGGCTGGTGGATGGTGGCGTCCGGGCTGGTCGACCGGGTCTCCGTCAGCCAGTACCGGCTGGCGACGCATCTGACGCTGGCGGCGCTGATCTTCACCGCGACCATGGTGGTCGCGCGTGGATTGGCCCCGCATTCCGAGCCCGCCGCCGACCGTGCGACCCAGCGTCTGGCCGGCTTTCTGGTGTTGCTGGCGCTGATCCAGATCTATCTCGGCGGGCTGGTCGCCGGGCTCGATGCCGGCCTGAGCTACAACACCTGGCCGCTGATGGACGGCAAGCTCATTCCCGGCGATCTGTTGATCCTCGAGCCGGCATGGCGCAATTTCTTCGAGAGCCCGAAGACGGTCCAGTTCATCCACCGGCTCGGCGCCTACGCGATGTCAGTCGCAGCACTTTGGCACATGATCGCCACCCACCGCCGCCAGCCCGGCACCACCCATGCGCGCCGCGCGACGCTGCTGTTTCTGCTGGTGCTGGTGCAGGCCCTGATCGGCATTGGCACGCTGCTGATGCAGGTGCCGCTGCACATGGCGCTGACGCATCAGGCTTTCGCGCTTGTTCTGCTGGGGTTTGCCGCAGCGCATTGGCGCGGCACCAAAGGCGCTTATCCCATGCCCAACCAGATCGCCGTCAGAGGCTGAGCCGCACCGTCCTGATCGCCGTGGCAATGGACAATTCGCGGCTCTCATCGACCGCGTTGCCGTCTTCATGATGCCATGACGCCGACAGGCAGCCATAGGCAATGGCGTGATCCAGGATGGCTGGTGGCGTTTGGCCGAGCGTCCTGGCGAAGATTTCTGCCATGTCGGCAATCCGCCGGGGATCACGGCAAAGGTCGTCGCGGTCGAGCGGATTGTAGAACATGTTCGCCGCGTCGAAGCCGGGATCGCCGAGAACGCCCTTCGGGTCGATCGCCAGCCAGCCGCGCGCTCCGTGCAGGATGTTGTCGTGATGCAGGTCACCATGCAGCGGCAGCACGCCGACAGGATCGGCCAACAGCCGTTCCGCGGTCGCAGCCGCTTCGACATAGAGGGTCTTTTCGCCGGCGTCGCGATCGATCCTCGCCTTGTTGAACAGGCTGGAAAACCGTACCCGCAGCGGCTGCAGATCTGGTGGGGCAGGGTGGTCGGATGGCGAGAACAGTCTTGCCATCACTTCGGCCGCGATTGCTGTAGCGGCATTGTCTCCCTGCTCGGCGAGAACCTGTGACAGCAAGGTTTCACCGGCATATTCGAGCAGCATGCAGTGGCCGTCGCGGCCGAGCAGCCGCACCGCGCCTTCGCCGCGCCGCCAGGCGAGGAAATGGGCGCCGCGCAACTCGTCTTCGACGTCGTCGAAAGCTTTGAGCGCCTTGACGATCGCCGGCGAGCCGTCTGCGCGAACAACCTTCCAGATGCGGCTGCTGAACGTCTCGGCAATCAGTTCTGGCGCGGTGACCTTCCAGCGGCCTGGAAATGCCGGAGCGTCCATTCAGTGCCTGAGGCCGAGCATCAGATCCATGTTCTGCACGGCAGCACCCGAGGCGCCCTTGCCGAGATTGTCGTAGACGGCGAGCAGCAGCGCCTGGGCCCTGTCGTCGTTGGCGAAGACATGGAGCATCATCCGGTTGGTGCCGTTGTAGATTTCCGGATCGATCTCCGGCACGCGCTCCAGATGCGCATAGGGCGCCACCTCGACCACGCCGCCATCGATGGCGGCGAAATGGTCGGCGATCGCGGCATGAAGCTCGGCGCCGGTCGGCACATAGTCGAGGCCGCCGAGCTGCAGCGGCACCACGGTGATCATGCCTTGCGCGAAATTGCCGACCGCCGGCTGCATGATCGGATCATGCGACAGCTTCGCATAGGTCCTGAGCTCCGGCACATGCTTGTGCTGCAGGGTCAGCCCGTAGGGCAGGAATTCCGAGGCATCCTCGCCCTTGGCGACATAGTCCTCGATCATCGGCCGGCCGCCGCCCGAATAGCCGGTAATGCCGTTGACGGTGACGGGAAAATCCGGCGGCAACAGCCCGGCCGCCACCAGCGGCCTCAGCGTCGCGATCGGCCCTTGCGGCCAGCAGCCCGGATTGGTGACACGCTTCGCCGAAGCGATCTTGCGCGCCTGAGCCTTGTCCATTTCGGCAAAACCATATTCCCAACCTTCTGCCACGCGATGCGCGGTCGAGGCATCGATAACCCGTGTCGTGTCGTTGCTGATCAGCGAGACGCTTTCTTTCGCGGCTGCGTCCGGCAGGCACAGGATCGCGACATCGGCGGCGTTGAGGAACTCGGCTCTCGCCGCCGGTTCCTTGCGGCGCTCGGTCGGAATCGAGATGATCTCCAGGTCGCCGCGCTCGGCAAGCAGCGCCCTGATCTGGAGACCGGTGGTGCCGTGCTCGCCGTCGATGAAGATTTTCGGTTTCATTGCCTGCCTGAATCCCCTGATACTTCGAAATTATATGCCACTTGCCTGATTCAATCCGGCAACAATGTGATTGCCGTTGTTCAGCTCTTCGAGCCGGGCCTTTCGTTCCGCCAGCAGCCCGAGATAGTGCATGGCCACCGTCGACCCGGCAATTGCCGTTATATCGGCGTGATCATAGGCCGGCGCAACCTCCACGACATCGGCGCCGACGATATCGAGCTGATTGATCTGGCGCAGCACCGACAGGATCTTTGCCGAGGACGGCCCGCCGGCGACCGGTGTGCCGGTGCCGGGCGCGAAGGCCGGGTCGAGGCAATCGATGTCAAAGGTGACGTAGGCCTTCCTGCCGCCGGTGCGGTCGACGATGGCATAGGCGATATCGGACGCGCGCATGTCCTCGACTTCGTGGCCGTACAGGATCTTGATGCCGAAGGTGTCGGGCGCATGGGTGCGGATGCCGATCTGGATCGAACGGTCGGGATCGATGATCCCCTCCTTGACCGCACGGCCGACGAAGGAGCCGTGATCGATGCGCTTGCCGTCGTCCGGCCAGGTGTCCTGGTGGGCGTCGAACTGCACCATGGCCAGCGGACCGTGGATGGCGGCATGCGCCTTGAGCAGCGGCCAGGTTACGAAATGGTCGCCGCCGAGCGATAGCAGGAAAGCGCCGGATTTCAGGATCTTTGCCGCCTCGCGCTCGATCGTCCCCGGCGTCTTCTGGTGATTGCCGCTGTCGAGCAGGCAATCGCCATAGTCGACCACGGCGAGATGTTCGAACAGATCGCGCGAAAACGGGTATTGCGGGTCGTTGTCGAGAATGGTCGAGGCGCGGCGAATCGCCTGCGGTCCGAAACGCGCGCCCGGCCGGTTGGTGACGGCGGCGTCGAAGGGGATGCCCCACACCACCGCGTCCGCGCCCTTCACGTCCTTCGTGTATTTGCGTCGCATGAACGACAGCGCGCCGGCATAGGTCGGCTCGAAGGACGCACCCGTCCTGGCCCGGGCGGTAAAGGCGTGGTCGATGTTGGTGTTCGGCATGAAGCGATCTCCTGTGCGTCGAGGCGCAACCTTATTGGATATAATTCCAACAAATGCGACCCCTTCCGGGGGCCACGGCCGTTCGAGCTCGGTCACAACTTCTTGCTTGCCAGGTGAGCCCGCATGGCAAACCCGGAAATTGCGCAGATATGCATGAATACAACCGAAAGTGGCCAGCCGTCCTGTCGCGGGATCGTTGTCAGCCGGGTAACGCAGCAGGTTTCAGCACGCCAAGCCGGCCACCGACCGCCAGGACGGCGCATCGATCTCGGCAAGTTGATTGCCGTCGGTTCGAGATTGAAGAACGGCCGCTTCAGCCGGCATTGACCTGACTTTCCGGCATTTGCGAAGCCGGCTTCGTTCACTGGGCTGTCACGCGCGTCGCTTATCCGGGTTTGCATCCGGTAGGAGCGATTCTCATGCGAACGACCTGGCTGAAACTTGTGCTTGCCGCCGCCTCGGTGCTGTTCACTGGCTCGGCATTGGCTGGCGAAACACGCGCCAGGCAGATTCTCGACCGTTTCGAACACGCCAACCAATGGCGCGACCATGTCATGGTGGCGGCACACCGCGCCGGCAGCCTGCAGGCCCGCAAGACGCTGTTTGCGGAGAACTCGATCGCCGCCCTCGAGGCTTCGATCGCGCTTGGCGCCGAAATCGTCGAGGTCGACGTCAGGCGCTCGAAGGACGGCCAGTTCGTCGTCATGCATGACAGCTGGCTCGACCGCACGACGAACTGCAGGGGCGAGGTGGTCAAGCGCACGCTGGCCGAACTCAAAACCTGCAGGCTGGTGATCGAAGGCACCGGCGCCGTCACCGACGAGCCGGTTTCGACGCTGCGCGAGATGCTGATGGCGACCAGGGACAGGATCCTCGTCAACATCGACAATAAACTCGACGTCGACAGCCTGGCCGGCATGATCGCGGTGGCGCGTGACCTTGGCATGGCCGAACAGGTGATCGTCAAGGAGAACCTGTGGAACCCGGCCAGGATCACCACTGTCAAGGCCGCCATGGGCGCGATCGGCAGCGGTTTCCAGTTCATGCCGATCATTGCCGACGACGCGGTCCGCGACGCCGGTTTCGCCGAGAAGGTCAGCGGCGCATTTTCGCCGCGCGCGGTCGAGATGATCAACTGGCGCGACGGCGCGGAGACGCTGACCGAGACCGGCGGTCCGCTGTTCAGCCCGCGCATGCGCGCGGCGGCGATAAGGGGCGACTGGCACATCTGGGCCAATACCTACGCCATCGTCAACAAGCCGGGCGGCTTCCTTGCCGGCGGTCGCGGCGATGAACTGGCGGTGTTCGCCAGCCTGCCGCGCGAGACCTACGGCTTCTGGGCCGAGCGCGGCGCCACCATCATCCAGACCGACGAGCCGAAAGCGGCGATCGACTGGCTGGCGGCGAACGGCTACCGCGTGCCATATTCAGATGAGGCGCGCCCGGCGAATACGGCGAGCATCAATTAGAAATTCGACGTGGGTGCTTCACCCCACCCGGCGCTTCGCGCTGACCTCCCCATCGAGGGGAGGTAGGGCGTCGCGCTTTACATTTCGGACCATCGTTCCGTCACCCGGCCGGCTTTTGCAGATCGTTCGGCGAGCGGGGAACTGCCGCGACCTCCTACTTCCCCTTGATGGGGAGGTCGCGCCGGAGGCGCGGGTGGGGTGACAGCCGAGCAGCAAGAAGGCCGTCCGAAGGCGGCCTTCTTGCTTACGAAGCTGCGTGGCTCCTCGCCAATCCTCATGCAGCCATCGCCACGCCGTCCAGCTCCCTGACGGCGTCCTCCGGCAGATTGAGTTCGGCTGCGGCAAGATTCTCCCGCAAATGCGCGACGGAAGAGGTGCCGGGGATGAGCAGGATGTTGGGCGCGCGACGGAGCAGCCAGGCGAGCGCGACCTGCATGGGCGTGGCGCCCAGGCGCTGAGCGACGCCCGATAGGGTAGACGACTGTAGCGGGTTGAAGCCGCCGAGCGGAAAGAACGGCACATAGGCGATGCCGTCATGGGCAAGTTCGTCGATCAGCGCGTCGTCGCTCCTGTGCGCCAGATTGTACTGGTTCTGCACGCAGACGATCTCGGCGATGCGCCGTGCTTCTTCTATCTGCGCCGAGGTGGCATTACTCAACCCGATGTGACGCACCAGACCCTTTTGCTGCAGCCCGGCCAGCACAGCGAATTGTTCTTCTATCGACCCTTCAGCGGGCCCATGCACATCGAATGTGATCCTGAGGTTGACCACGTCCAGCACGTCGAGCCCGAGATTGCGCAGATTGTCGTACACCGCCTGGGTCAGCTCCTCGGGAGAGAAGGCGGGGAGCCATGAACCATCGGCGCCGCGGCTGGCGCCGATCTTGGTGACGATGGTGAGGTCGTCGGAATAGGGCGCGAGCGCTTCGCGGATGAGCCGGTTGGTGACGTGTGGGCCGTAGAAGTCACTGGTGTCGATATGGTCGACGCCACGCGCGACGGCTTCGCGCAGCACGGCCAGGGCTGAGTCATGATCCTTAGGCGGGCCGAAAACGCCGGGTCCGGCGAGTTGCATGGCGCCATAGCCGAGCCGCTTCACGGAGCGGTCGCCGAGAGTGAATGTACCTGACTTGTCGATGCTGGGCATGATCTGTCTCCTTCGGATGATGAAGCAGAAATAGCCGCTGTGCGCTGTCCTGATAATCCGCTACAATCCGCACGGGTTGTGCGGGATTGCGAACAGTGAATGTCGAACTTGGTGATCTGAATGCCTTCCTGGCGGTGGCGCGCGCCGGCGGTTTTCGCGAGGGCGCTCGTGCAAGCGGCGGCAGCGCGTCGGGTCTGAGCGAGGCGGTGCGCCGGCTGGAGACTCAACTCGGCGTCCGGCTGCTCAATCGCACGACACGCAGCGTCGCGCTGACCGACGCGGGTGTCGGCTTGCTGGCGCGGCTCGGCCCGGCCCTGAACGAGGTCGAGGCAGCACTTGACGTGGTGAACGGTTTTCGTGACCGGCCGGCAGGTACGTTGCGGCTTAATGTGCCGGTCAGCGCGGCGCGGCTGGTGCTGCCCGGCATCGTCCCGGGGTTTCTCGCTGCCTATCCCGGCATCCGGCTGGAGGTGATCGCCGAGGAGAGCTTTGTCGATGTCCTGGCGGCAGGCTGCGATGCCGGCATCCGTTACGACGAGCGGCTGGAGCAGGACATGATCGCGGTGCCGATCGGACCGCGCCTGCAGCGCTTTGCCGCCGCCGCCAGCCCTGCCTACCTTGATCGCCATGGCCGGCCGCAACACCCGCGCGACCTGCTCGGCCACGCCTGCCTGCGCGGCCGCTTCGCCAGCGGGGCGATGCCGCCATGGGAATTCGAGCGTGCCGGCGAGGTGGTGCGGGTCAATCCGACGGGGCCGCTTCTCGTGACTTTGGGCGGCGCGGCCGATCTCGCCGTCGATGCAGCCATCGCCGGTACCGGCATTGTCAGCCTGTTCGAGGACTGGCTGCGCCCTTGCTTTGAGAGCGGTGCGCTCGAACCCGTCCTCGAACCTTGGTGGCAGAGCTTCCCCGGGCCGTTCCTCTATTATCCCGGCCGGCGTCTCGTGCCGGCGCCGTTGCGGGCGTTTATCGATTTTATCAGGGACAGCCGGACCTGAGGTCTGCGCCAGGCATGAACTGCGCCGGGCGCCGTCACCCCTTGATGGGGAGGTCGCGCCGCAGGCGCGGGTGGGGTGATGGCTCGGCACCGAAAGAAAAGGCCGCCCGGAGGCGGCCTTTTCGACTGTCTGAAGCTGAAGCAGTGCTTAGCGCTTCGAGAACTGGAATGTTAATTTGTGTATAAAAATCAAGGAGTAACCGTCAGAAAATTAACATGTCAAACATTTGTCAACAGATCAGACACGGGGTTCGTAAACCGCACCTGTCGAAAATAGGTTGCCCGGTGCAACTCTACCCTTCTTGTTCGTCGTCCAGCCCTGCGCCTCCATAATCTCCCGAACCCAACGACCGATTAGCTTCTTCTCATCGTCGGTAAGGGGTTTTCCAAGCGCCTCAATTCGCTTTCCCACCGTTTGAACAGCGGGGATTCCATGCTCGCTGAGATAACGCATTCCGATGATGTTGTCCCTGTCGGTGAGCACTTCACCAACCCGTCTGCCAAACTCGCTTTGCTTAAAATTATCAAGGCCGAAAGCCATTGATTCCCTCCTGCGCAAGCCAAGGCGCTTGATTGCGACCTTATATTTTGCAATATACCTTAACGCAACCTAACTGTCAAGCAGATTGCGGAAAGCAGTCTTGTGCAGCACAAGGTCGGCGGGCCGACATCATCCCTCCGGCGAATGCAAATGTCTTTATCCCATCCTGAACTTCGGGATGGGTTTTTGATTTCAGCGTTCAGTCAAACTGAGATAAAGTGTGGTTCAGAAGTGGGCTTTGGGGGGTGAATTGAAAAAATCGGGATGGTTGGTGGGGATGTACCTTTTGATGGGTACAGCCCACGCAGCGGTGATCGAAAAGATACCACAGGCCGCCGGTTCACCGGACCTGATCGTAATAACGGGCGTTATCGAATCAAGCGATGACGCTCAATTCAACCAGATAGCTGCGACAACTGGACAAGCCGTCGTCCTTCTCAATAGCGGGGGAGGTTCGGTTCTGCCTGCCCTCGAAATAGGCCGGGCTATTCGGCTTAAGGGTTTCGCTACCGCTGTGGCGAATGAAACTCTCTGCGCCTCTGCATGTGCTTTGACATGGCTTGCCGGCGCACCACGATTAGCGGGCGAAAGTGCCAACATTGGCTTCCACGCATCTTACGTAGTCAATGATGGGACGGCGAGCGAGAGCGGCGTCGGGAACGCTCTGATTGGCGCCTATCTGAACCAAATCGGATTGTCGCAGGATACCATCGTGTTTGTCACTACTGCGCCGCCTGATGGGATGGCTTGGCTGTCAGGAGAGAAGGCGAGCGAGCTCGGCCTTCAGTTCGCCTCGTATCAAACGAACGCTATGTCGTCAGATACTGTTGAGACGCAAATCGCTCCCGAGCCATACGATCCAATGAAGGTGGTCGCTGCCTTTTACAATGCGCTGTCGAATGCTGATGGCGTCTCCGCTTCGGCGCTGGTTATTCCGGAAAAGCGTGGCATTGGTCCGTTCAACGAAGCTTCGATCCACTCGTTCTTCGGGGGCCTTTCCACTCCGCTGCGCCTCGAATCGATTGCAAGGCATGGGGCCGATAAGACTGTCGTCACATACACATATGCCCGTTCGGATGGTTCGGTCTGCAAGGGCAAGTCAGAGGTGCAGACGATCTACAAGTACGGCAAGACCCTGGTCAGCAAAATTCGAGCCTTTAATGGATGCTGACTGTCAGGCATCAGGCTCGTAACCCGCACCTGTCGAAAACAGATTGCCGCTACCCCTACGGAAAACAACACGCCCACCATGAAGAAATTTCTGCGCAATCATCGCCGCCTACGCAATCGTCTGGCATCAGCGCCGCTGCTTGAATCGTTGGAAGTCATCCATGCCTACATGGTGTTCTTTCAGTTTGGAACGCCACTTCCTGCGTGGATCAAACCCATAGAAAATTTCGAGACCAGAGACAAAATCGAGTTGGGGCTTTTTGAATGGGAACTGGACATCCTTTGTCGTGAATTGCTGCGTTACGCTTCACGGTGGGGAACTCGAAACTTTGCACATTGGGATGGGCTGGCCGACGCTATAAACCACATGAAGGAGATTCATGGCGATGTTCAGAATGCCTATTCGGACATATTGGACACGAAGATCATGTCCGAAGTATTCCGGATTCAGAACCAACAGTTTCCATGGCAGACGAAACCAAGTAGCCGCTGGCTTGTGCGGTATCTAAAGATATTTGGTATGAAAGAGTTGGACGAAATGATCGTCCAGAAGGTCGGATTGCCAATCGAGAAGATTTTAAGAATAGGTATGGCCTTCTTTGCGATCTATATGAAGAACTTTTCTCAAAGTATTCCGATTAAAGTTGATAATAATTTTGCAACTGCCGAAGAAATGTCAACCTTTGTAATGCATTTTTCGAGTCAGTTTTGGAACTTATTTGAGGAGGCAGAAAGCACCGGAAGTATGGGAGAAGATTTTATTTATGTTAGGAATCCATTGGTCGTTAAGCCCCTCATACTTCACGATCTAAATGGGTCAGTGGAGCTTGTATGCCCTGTCCCAAACTACCTTATCCGAAGAGTATCGGAAGGGTTATATTATGAGATATGCGCTCTGCCGAATTTCTCAGAGTTTTTTGGGCCTGCTTTTCAGAGTTATGTTGGCGAGATGTTTGAAGCGGCAAATAGGGCTGGGACGTTCGGAATTACGCCGGAGGTAACCTATATTTCTGGCGGCAGTCCCAAACACACAATTGATTGGATTGTTTCCGACAAAACGGCCCATTTGTTCGTAGAGTGCAAAACGAAGAGAATTACATATCTCGCCAAAACCAAGATTCTTGACAGTTATTCGCTCGACGCTGATGTAAAAGAATTTGGCAAGGCAGTAGCACAGACCTATAAATCCTTGCAGGCTGCGCTCGATGGAGAACACCCACTTTGGAAAAACGACAACACACCGATTTATCCTATCGTTGTAATGCTGGAAGATTTCTATGCGGTAGGACTATACGAACCAATTCGGAAGGTTGCCGTTGAGAATCTTGAAAAATCCGGGATCGATACGAAGCTAATGGAGCAATACCCTTTCACGCTGACATCGGTGTGGGATCTAGAGCTTGCCGTATTGATTATGTCGGATGTCGGGATTGAAACGTTCATGGGCAAGAAGGTCGATGGCGAGTCCAAGGAATGGGACTTGCAGGTCTACACGATGAACAATTTCAAGGATAAACTTAGAGGACTGAACGGCAGCCTATTCCCGAAGGAGATGGATCGTATTTTCTCGGGCCTTGCCGAGACAAAGAGCGACGAGGCGGTGGCGAACTCGTAGAGTCGGTCGCATGGCGTGAGCGTGGGAGTGCTAAGCCGGCAGCGACATTCGAAGTTCGAATGCGCTATCGTGCAGAACCCACTTTGCATGATATTTCGATGCGTAGTGCACCGTGTTGGCAAGGTGCTGGTGCGTTTCATCCGCTGCCAATCTGTCTCAGTCGACCTGACTTCTCGGACCATCTCTCAAAGCCCTTTACAATGGCCGTAGGGACGCAACAGACGGCATGCCTGTTGGCATGGATTGAAGACTGTCAGCCGCATCCTAGCCGGCAGACTAGCTGACGGGGCAGGCGAGAACGGATCAAGAGCATATTCCTATGCGCCGGGCTCGCTGAACCCACGCCAAATCCAGTCAATTATTACCCAAACGACTGCCGCAGCAAACAGGAGCATCAGAAACTCCATGGTCGCAAGCCTGTAGGCTTCAACTCGCCGGTCGTAGCTGGCCTTCGATATAAAGGACAGCAGCGGGTGCACCACCAGCACCAATTCGGCTGCTACCACGCCGATAATGTAGATCCGCTTGAAACCCTGTCTGACGTTCATAACGCTGCCCCTCATTGATCAGGACAGCCTTACACCAGCGGTCATATCAGTGGATAGGTGCAGCGGCACTGGTTGCTGTGAGGGATTCAACGAAATCAGAAATCCGAGTTGACGGTTTTGCGTGTCGAAATTGGGTTGCAACTCTGCATCCGTCCATCTTGTCAGTTATCGGCTTTGGTCTGGCTGGCGCTTTGTCTGGTCTTATGGCGTTGTTCGTACTGAGTTTCCATCAGGCGCAGATGGTAAATTGGTGGGACAAGCTGTTTCCCGAAAATTGGAACTATTCAAGAAATCGGTGGCAATGTTCTTTATCCAGACGCTCTTTCTCATGCCTGTAACGATCGTCTGTCAAGGTTGGAATTGTGGCTAATTTATCGGTGACCATTGGAGGGTTTGGCAGTCTTCTCTTTAACTTCAATCCAACGCTCCTGAAAACAGCCATCATCGCCTGTGGCTTTCGGAAAATCTGAAAGATTATTCAACACCCTTAGTCCGCCTTCCATCAAGTCTGTATAATCATCTGGTGATAGTTCGATGATATTCCGTTCCTCGATGCATTCGAGGCTATCATTCAGCCACTCGATAGAATTGCGGATATCCCGCAATGCATTTTTGGCAAGAGTTTGGTTGCTATACCTCGGCATTATCTTTGTTTCCTTTTTAATTGGCTTTTTGGAATCTCGTTCCCCAGTTTCGGGAAGCTCACGTTCAATCCATGGGGGAATATAGCCCCACGGATTTTCTCTCAGCATTCTGTCAGCCATGGCGGTGGTGGCTACTTCACCATCGCCAAGATTGGAATTGCGAGCGTTCAAGGCCGGTATGTGGCGTTTGGCGTCCACCATTCAAGTATAAAAAATCGACAGCCACGAAAAAAAGAATTTTATTCTATCACTTTATACATTTTGCAAATATTGGAGGATTCGATATCGAATCGCAGAGTTACGGGATATTCCTAGGATAGAAATCTACGAAAGTGGCAAAAATTAGGATAATGCGGGCCAACGTCAGGATTGTCGAGCCCATGCGGGACTTGAAATTCCGTCAGAATGGGAGCATCTGCATGTTGTTGTTGTTGATGATGTGTGCCTTACTCGTCGATATTGATGGATTCTGTCTTAGCGACGTAATTACAGAGAAGTTTATATAGCAAACTTTGTTTGCAAAGGACGCCATCATTTCTGGCGAAAGCTTGTCATTTTGAAGAGAGAGATTGTGAAAGTTCGTTATTTGAATGCGCCTGCCGGGTCGGGCAAATCCTATCAAGCTATTTCGACACATGCGGTCCATCTGGCCCTGCATGGCGAACGGGTTGTGATCGCCATGCCAACGAAACAGGTCATTTCAGAAACGATGGGAAGGCTTGATCTGAGCGGTAACAACGTTCGGATATTCTCCGTTGTGAGTGAAACCGATCACGACACGACCAGTGTCGCCAGCAGGCTCGTTTGCAAACTTCGTGAACCATCGAGCGGCGGCGAAATCGTCTTCATCACCCACGCCGGTTTGATGCTGCTGCCCTATGCCGGCCAACTGGATTGGCATTTGATTGTCGACGAGGCGCCCACCATTCACTCCAGCATCGATCCGTTGATTGATGACGAGCTCAGGCAACTGGCGAATGCCGGCGATTTCCATCCCAGCCCCTTCGAGGGCCTACGAACCTTCAAGCTCTCGAACCACCCAGAGAAGGTTCTAACCTTTCCAAGAGATTCTGAAAACAGAGGCAAGATCCACGAACTGGCGTGGGCAGCCTTTTCGAAACATTCTCTTGTTCTTGTGCCGGATGCTTCGGCACAGACGTTGAGTTCGTCGGATTTGGAGATCCGGAGATTCCAAGCCTTTTCGCTTGTCACGCCAAGGTTAGTGGAACGCTTCGAGAGCGTTCTAATGTTGAGCGCCAATTTTCAAAACACTCTGCCCTTTCAGCTTTGGACCAAGCACGGCGCTCGCTTTGTCGAGGATCAAAATCTGGCTAGCGGATTAAGATTCCGAAAGCATGATGGAAGCCGAGCGACGATCAGCTACGTTGCCGAACGGGACTGGTCCAAGCAGCTTCAGGATCGCCCATTACAGGATGGTTCTGGATGCACGATTCATGCTCGGATCGTGGAGAAAATATCACAATTCTTCGAAAGCCGGCCATTCCTTTGGGTAGGCAACAAGAGGTTTGGCAATCTCTTTTCGGCCAATGAAAACGCCGAACGGCTGCCAAGTGTCTCTCATGGACTAAATGCCTATCATCACTTCAACAATGTCGTTTTCCTCTCGGCCTTGAATCCTAGCCCTGCGGAATTTTCATACTTCAAACAGTTGGGTCTGACGGAAAAACAGGCGAAAGCAGCTCGCTTCCACGAAGCCGTCTATCAAGGGGTTATGAGGTGCTCGCTCCGCACGCAGGACGATTCTCGTCCTGTTCAGATTATTGTTATGGATCGGGCAACAGCAATTTATCTGCATGAATTGTTGCCGGGTTCAACACTCCAGAAACTGGATTGGATTCCGATTGGAGACACGATCAAAAAGTCGGCTGGCCGACCCAAAAAACACGTGGATCCTGCAGCAAGGAAACGGGCCAGCCGAAGCCGGCAGAGGGCCATCAAAGCTCATGATTGCCTCGTGTCACAAGCAAATGCGCTGGTTCTGTCGGACCACTTCGCCTCCAATGGCGGTCACGAAATTCCTATAGAGTCTATTGGACAAAACGTGACCAAGTGGTTTTGGGGAATGCAATTCCAAACGATTACAGCGGCAATAGCCAACGATAGTTTCTGGTTCGAAACGCCGGATGGCTTTGTGGCTGATCTTCAACGCATGGCCGGACAGCGCATCACATCAAAGGACGAGCGTTCACTCATTAGCCCCGCATACTTCAATCCGGACAAGGTCGAGGAAACCGACAGGGGCAACGCCAATATCGAATTCCTACGGGGAATTTGGTTGGATAATGACGGTGGAGGCATTCCACCGGATGAGGTTCCAAAGCTCTTTCCGGGACTCCAAGTTGTGATTTTCAACTCCTTTAACAGCACGAAAGCGTGCCCTCGCTACAGGGTGTTCATTCCGACGACTGCGGTCTTCGGCCTCCAAACCCACGACACGATAATCAACGAGATCTGGTCACGATTTCATGAGGCCGGATACGAGGCGGACACATCTGATCAATGCGGAGATGGCCGTCGGTTTCACGGATTTGACCGAAGCAAAAAGTCTGCGTCGAGCGTGTTTTATCTACCGTCGCAGGCAGCCGATCCGTGTGGGAATATATTCCTTTCGTGCAATGCTAGCGACAGGAAGCCATTGGAGCCGAGAGACTGGATTAGAAGATACCATCGAGAGCCAGAAATCCTGATCGAGAAAGCCGTTGGCGACGAGACGGACCCCTCAGTTAATTGGGCAAAAGTGGAGGCTGCGAAAGCGGCATGGCGTAATTCGCCCAAAACGCCCGGAAGCGGGAACGGCCATTTTTTCAAACTGGGCCTGAAGCTACAGGCGGCTGGCATGTCGCTGACTGAAATTGAAGTTCAGCTTCACCAAGAAGCTATTTTTGCACGGAGCCCAATGAAGCGTCGCCGGCGAATTCCATCCATCATAAGCTCTCTGAAAATTTATACGATGGACCAGAAAACCCGGAAGGCAGCATAGTCGTAACCTCCGGGTCAGTTTCAGGCAGTATCATTCATGCTGGATCGGCTTGCTGCGATGTGTTGCGGCTGGTTCAATAGCCGTTCTGCCAAACTGGTCCGGAGTCATCATGAATCACCAAACCCTTTCATCGTTCATCTGGTCAGTGGCCGATCTGCTCCGGGGAGACTATCGACAGTCAGATTATGGAAAGGTCATCCTGCCGTTTACGGTTCTCAGGCGATTGGATTGTGTTCTCGAGTCAACAAAGGCGGCGGTTCTGGCCGAGTTTGCGGAAAAGACGAAGGCCGGGCTGAATCCCGATCCGTTCCTGCTCAGGAAGTCGGGGCAGAGTTTTTACAACACGTCCGAAATGGACATGAAGAGGCTGTTGGGTGATCAGGACCACATCCGTGAAAACCTATTTGCTTACATCCAAGCCTTTTCGCCGGAAGTCCGAGACATCTTTGAACGGTTCGACTTCGCCACTCAGGTCGAACGTTTGGGGAAGAACAGGCTGCTCTATCTGGTGGCCGAGAAATTCGCCGGCATCGACCTGCATCCGGAGCGGGTCAGCAACAGTCAGATGGGGCATGTTTTCGAAGAACTGATCCGGAAGTTCGCTGAAATTTCCAACGAGACCGCTGGGGAGCATTTTACACCCCGTGAAGTGATCCGGTTGATGGTCAATCTCATCTTCGTGGAGGATGACGACGCATTGTCGAAGCCGGGTGTCGTTCGCACGATCTATGACCCAACTGCCGGCACCGGCGGTATGTTGTCGGTGGCCGGCGAGCATCTTGAGGAAATGAATCCGCAAGCTCGACTGACCATGTTCGGACAGGAGCTCAATGATGAGTCCTATGCGATCTGCAAGGCAGACATGCTCATCAAAGGGCAAAATGTGGCCAACATCGTCTCCGGCAATACGCTCTCCGATGACGGTCACCATAGCAAGAAATTCGACTACATGCTGTCCAATCCACCTTTTGGCGTTGAATGGAAAAAGGTCGAAAAGGAAGTTCGTCGGGAACATGAAAGCCAAGGCTACAACGGTCGCTTTGGTCCGGGACTTCCGAGAGTGTCGGATGGCTCACTTCTATTCCTAATGCACCTGCTTTCGAAGATGCGACCAGCTTCCGAAGGTGGTTGCCGCTTCGGCATCGTTCTGAACGGTTCGCCATTGTTTACCGGCGGGGCTGGCAGTGGCGAAAGCGAAATCCGCCGTCATTTGATGGAAAACGACCTGGTCGAAGCGATCATCGGGTTGCCGACCGATATGTTCTACAACACCGGTATTTCCACCTACGTCTGGATCGTATCGAACCGAAAGCCGGACCATCGCAAGGGCAAGGTTCAGTTGATCGATGCATCCTCTATGTGGCGGAAGATGCGAAAAGGCCTCGGATCGAAGCGCCGGGAGATGAGTGATGATCAGATCGCTTCGGTGACGAACCTCTTTGGTCAGTTCGTCGAGGCGCAGCTGGCGACAGTGTTCGGCAAAGAAGTCAGCGACGCAGTAGTGCAGATTGGAGAACCTATCCCCGTCGCTCCGGAAGGTGGCAGTGTGAAGCTTGCCCCTGTATCCCGCATCTTCAACAATAAAGCCTTCGGCTATCGAACGATCACCGTCGAGCGTCCACTACGAGACGATAATGGGAAAATAGTCCTAGTCCACAAAGGTAAACAAAAAGGCAAACCTCAGGCCGACTCGTCGCTGCGTGACACCGAAAACGTGCCGCTAACGGAGGATATTGAGAGCTATTTCAAGCGGGAAATTTTGCCCCATGCGCCCGATGCGTGGATCGATCACGACAAAACAAAGATCGGGTATGAGATTCCATTTAGCCGGCACTTCTATGTTTTCGAGCCGCCAAGGTCTTTGACCGAAATCGATGCCGATCTGCAAAGAGTCACCGGGCGGATTAAGGCAATGATTGAAGGTTTGGCGGCATGAGTTTTCTAGGATACAAGAACTACAAAAGTACAGGAGTTGATTGGTTAAGAGAGGTGCCAAGTCACTGGCAAATTCGGCGAATCAAATCTCTGTTCGAGATTAAGAAATCCATCGCAAACGCAGATGGATTTGATGTTCTCTCCGTTACGCAGGGAGGGTTGAAGGTTAAAAACATTGAAAGTAATGAGGGGCAACTTTCAATGGATTATTCGAAATATCAAGTCGTCGAACCCAATGACTTCGTCATGAATCACATGGATCTGCTCACTGGGTCTGTCGACATTGCCAGCGTTAATGGGGTTACAAGCCCGGACTATCGTGTATTTACTCCGAAGTCTGATCAAGTATGCGATCGGTTCTTTCTCTATCTATTTCAAAATGGGTATAGGCAGAAGATCTTTTACGCCTTTGGCCAAGGATCGTCACAGCTTGGCCGTTGGCGGATGCCAACGAAAAGCTTCAATGATTTCGTTTTCCCATTCCCGCCTCCCCAAGAACAAGCCGCTATCGCAGCCTTCCTTGACCGGGAAACCTCAAAAATCGATGCGCTGGTTGCGGAGCAGAAGCGGCTGATCGAACTGCTGGGGGAGAAGCGGCAGGCCGTTGTTTCTCATGCCGTCACCAAAGGCCTCATTCTTAATGTTGGGATGAAGGATTCAGGCGTTGAATGGTTGGGTGAAATTCCCGAACATTGGCAAGTCTACCGTCTGGGGGACCTGTTTGGTGAATCCATGGAAACGGGTGATGAAACGTTGCCAATTCTAAGTGTATCAATTCACACCGGTGTTTCTGATAGGGAGCTTGATGAAAGAGACTTCGATCGTAACGTCACCCGCAGCGAGGACCGGACAAAATACAAGAGCGTCCAACCCAACGATCTGACTTACAATATGATGCGTGCTTGGCAGGGCGGATTTGGCACGGTCCTCATTAACGGTATGGTAAGCCCGGCCTATGTTGTTGCCCGGCCCAAACGAAATTTCTTCACGGCTTTTGTTGAGCAGCAGCTGCGGACGCCTCATGCGATTGAAGAAATGCGCAGACATTCAAAGGGAGTGACCGACTTCCGACTTCGACTTTATTGGGATGAATTCAAATCCCTAAGAGTCGCAATTCCAGATATGGGAGAGCAGGCGACTATAGTTGGTTTCGTGGCAGCCCAAACTCAGACCATTGGTGCGCTGAGCGCAGAGGCGGAAGCCGCAATCACTATTCTTCAAGAGCGTCGTTCCGCCCTGATTTCCGGAGCCGTCACGGGAAAAATCGATGTGCGTGATCGAGTACCGCAACAGGTAGCTGCGGAATGACCCTTCACAAAGAAATCAGCTTCGAAGACGAAATCTGCGCAAACCTTTCTGCTCATGGATGGCTTTCCGATAGCGGCAGCGCCAATTTTTATGATCGAGGCCGTGCTCTGTTTCCGTCCGATCTCATAGGTTGGATTCAGGAAACGCAGCCAAAAGCATGGGAAACTCTCGTCAAGAACCATGGCGCCTCTGCCGAATCCGTCATGTTCGATCGCATTCGTAAGCAGCTTACCGATCGTGGTACATTGGATGTGCTACGCCACGGTGTTGAGTTGATCGGCCTGAAACAGCCTTTGTCGCTGGCTCAGTTCAAGCCGGCGATGACAATGAATCCCGAGATTGTGGCCAAATATCAGGCCAACAGGCTTCGTGTCGTTCGACAGGTACGGTACTCGAAATCCAATGAAAATTGCCTAGATCTGGTGCTGTTCCTCAACGGCATCCCGGTCGCCACTGCCGAGTTGAAGACCGACTTCACACAGACCGTTGACGATGCCGTCGACCAATACCGGTTTGACCGAAATCCGAAGCCAAAAAGCCAATCGCAAGAACCACTTTTGAACTTTCCGAGCGGGGCATTGGTTCACTTCGCTGTCAGCAACAGCGAAGTTCATATGACTACGCAACTAGAAGGACAAGCGACCCGCTTCCTGCCCTTCAACTTGGGTGACAACGGTGCCAAGGGCAACCCGGTCAACCCGCATGGCCATCGCACCAGCTATCTATGGGAGCAGGTTTGGCAGCGAGAAAGCTGGCTCGAAATCATTGGCCGATATCTGGTCACGAAGCGGGATTCGAAGAAGCGGATCATCGGTGTGATATTCCCCCGCTACCATCAATTGGACGCTACCAGAAAACTACAGCAAACCGTGTTGTCCGAAGGGGCCGGCGGCAAGTTCCTGATTCAACATTCGGCAGGGTCTGGAAAAACGAATTCGATCTCGTGGTCGGCTCATTTTCTAGCCGATCTGCATGACGACAAGAATGAGAAGCTTTTTTCCACCATCATCGTGGTTTCCGACCGCAACGTCATTGATTCACAGTTGCAGGAAGCCCTGTTCGATTTTCAACGGACCACCGGCGTGGTGGTCACCATCAAGAGCGAAGGAGAAAGCAAAAGCGGGCAATTGGCCAAGGCGCTGAATGAAGGCAAGAAAATCATAGTCTGCACCATCCAAACTTTTCCGTTTGCGTTGGAGGCGGTTCGGGAATTGGCCGCAACTCAAGGCAAGAAATTTGCCGTCATCGCCGATGAGGCGCATTCGTCACAGACCGGTCAGGCGGCCTCGATGCTGAAGCAAGTTCTTTCGCCGGAGGAAATGGCCGAATTGGGTGACGGCGGCGAGGTCAGCACAGAAGATATGCTGGCGGCCCAAATGGCGGCACGGGCGAATGAAAAAGGCATCACGTATGTTGCCTTCACCGCCACTCCGAAGGCAAAAACGATGCAGTTGTTCGGGCGGCTCCCGAAGCCGAATGAGCCTGTTGGTTCCGACAATCTCCCTGCACCCTTTCATGTCTACTCGATGCGGCAGGCCATCGAGGAAGAGTTCATTCTCGATGTCCTTAAGAACTACACGCCCTATCGGCTGGCTTTCAAATTGGCGAATGGTGGCAAGGAATGGGATGACAAGGAAGTTGAACGTGATGCGGCTCTGAAGGGCATCATGCAATGGGTTCGGCTTCACCCCTACAACATCAGCCAGAAGGTTCAGATTGTCGTCGAACATTTCCGGGAGAACGTTGCTCCTCTGCTCGATGGCAAAGCCAAGGCGATGGTGGTTTTGGCGAGCCGGAAAGAGGCAGTCCGCTGGCAGATCGCCATCGAAAAATACATCAAATCCAAGGGCTATAGGATCGGAGCGTTGGTAGCGTTTTCCGGCGAGGTTGACGACAAGGAAAGCGGTCCCGACCCATTCACGGAAAACAGCAAGGAGCTAAATCCGAACCTTAAGGGAAGGGAAATCCGGGAAGCCTTTGCCTGCGAGGAATACCAGCTGCTCCTGGTGGCCAACAAATTCCAGACTGGTTTCGATCAGCCGCTTCTGTGTGGCATGTATATCGACCGGCGGCTCGCCGGGATTCAGGCGGTGCAAACCCTCTCCCGGCTGAATCGTTCTCATCCCGGCAAAGATACGACCTACATCCTCGATTTCGTGAACAGTTCGGACGAGATCCTTGCGGCCTTTCGAACCTACTACGACACAGCGGCACTGGAGGCTGTTACCGATCCGAACCTTGTGTTCAACCTCCGGGCCAAGCTGGATGCCAGCGGCCACTATGACGATTACGAAGTGGATCGGGTGGTTAGGGTGGAAATGGACCCCAAAAGCCGGCAAGGCGACCTTGTGGCGGCTTTGGAGCCTGTGGCTGACCGATTGCTCAAGAAATTCAAAAGCGCTCAGGAGGGGCTCCAAATCGCCTTGGACAAGGGGGATGAAAAGGCAGCTAAGGGCGCACGTGACGAAATCAATTCGCTGATCCTGTTCAAAGGCGACATGGGAGCCTATCAGCGGCTCTATAGCTTCCTGTCGCAGATATTCGACTACGGCAACACCGCCATCGAGAAGCGTTTCATCTTCTACCGGCGGCTGGTTCCGCTGCTGGAATTTGGCCGGGAACGGGAAGGCATCGACCTCTCAAAAGTGATCCTGACCCACCACAATCTGAAATCTCAGGGCCGACTGCCGCTGTCGGTCAACGAGGGCGAGAAGGAGAAGCTTGCACCGCTTTCCGAGGCGGGGTCGGGCGGCGTACAGGACAAGGAAAAGGCGCTCCTTGCCGAAATAATTGCCAAGGTGAATGACCTTTTTGAGGGTGATCTGTCAGACGATGATCAACTGGTTTACGTGAACAACGTGATCAAGGGGAAACTGCTGGAATCTAAAGAGTTGGTTTTGCAGGCCACCAACAACACCAAGGCGCAGTTTGCCAATTCGCCCACGCTGCCGGACGAAATCACGAATGCCATCATGGATGCGCTGGCGGCGCACACCGCCATGAGCAAACAGGCGCTCGAATCCCAAAAGGTGAGGGACGGTATCAAAGACGTGTTGCTTGGGCCGGCGCAGCTTTATGAGGCGTTGCGGGACAAGGGGAGCGCCGAAGTCGTGACAGGGGAGTGAATGAACAAGTTTGCATGCCTGCCTCCCATTTTACTGGAGAGGCCGTGCGGAAGTGTACGCCACCTTCAGATCTGGAAAATTCTTATCGGCAAAATTCAAACGGTGCGGGATGCTAAACGGTGTCATGATTGCACTTAAGGCCAATGAGATCGAGGCCGCAAATCGTGCTGAAGTTACCGCACTTCTGATACGATGCGGCTACCGGGTGTATCGACCGGAGGCTGATGTCTATGGCGAGGACTTGGTCATTCGCACGCCTGAAGGCCATCTAATTCCAGTCCAGCTCAAGGGGCGTCTGTCAGTCGATTTTGTCCGGTACGGCGGGCGTAGCCCAGCAATGTGGATGCTTTTTCCCGACCAGCCCTACAAACAAGATATCAGACGTGATTGGTTTCTCGTACCGCACGATCGACTGTTTGATCTGCTCAAATCGAAACACGGCCATTCAGCAAAGTGGCGAGATATCTGGAATGTGCGCACTGTGTCACGGGATCAACGGGCATTTCTGGACCAATGGAAGCTCTCGACCTTGAACGGCTAAGCTGCCCAGACAAAATTGGTTAGTCCGATCTCCAATCTTGTTGGTTCGTGGTGTTTGCAGACAAACGCCCTCGATAGCGGGACCGGGAGGTTCAGCGCCTGGTCAATTGGATCAAATCCTCCAATCGTTAAGGGGCGACCATGATTTTCAGGATGCGCACGTCGAGCGCCCAATCCAATCACCACCAACCAGGCCAAATTGCCGGCAGTTTCCGCAGTTCCTTACTTCATCGATTTGGGCGGCGCTCATTGTCATTTCTTCCATGGAGAGGCGTTGGCCCTGACGCCCTTCGTTCCTCATTGGCGAAATATTTGTCGAAAGCGTCCATCAAATGTTCGAAACGCTCGACGCCATCCCTCTGATCGAGTTCAGCCAGTGTGAATCCGGGAATCGCCTTTCGTTTGGCCTTGGTTGATTTGCTGTTCATTTTTAATCCGGCTTTGGCTTTCTATTGGGCCGGGGCGTCGGCGATGATCCGGTAAACCGAGGAGCGACCGACTCCGGTTGCCATGGCGATTTCGGATGCGCCTTGCCCGGCCCGATGCAACTCCATGATCTGGTGCGCCTTGCGGCGTGCGGTTGGTGCTCTGCCCCTGAACTTATTTTCAGCCTTCGCCTTGGCGATGCCCTCACGCTGTCGTGCCAGCATGATTTCACGTTCGAACTGCGCAATCGATCCGACGAGGTTCATCAGCAGCCGACCGGTCGGCGAAGTCGTATCAATCGCCATGTCCAAAATCTTCAGACCGACCTGCTTGGCTTCGAGCCGGGCGACGATCTGGCTCAGGTCGGAAACCGAACGAGCAAGGCGGTCCAGTCGGGTAACAACGAGAACGTCGTTCTCACGAGCAAAATCGATTGCCCGCTCTAACTCTGGACGACTGGAATTGACCGAGGAAACCTGCTCGCCAAAAATCTTCTCGCAACCCGCCGCATGTAGGTCACGCAACTGCGCCTCGTAACCCGCAACTTGGTCAATCTGACTTGTCCGTGAATAGCCGACAAACATACCAAATCCTTCCCAATAGCCCCTTAGAGGCTATGGGACATTATTCCTAAAATGTCAATGGAACTCTTGTGGGACACGGATCGTCAGATACAGTCGTTCCCATAAGATCAGGCGCTAGCGGGACAGTTCGTTGAGTCGCAAATTCACGGTGGGATATGAAGAAATATCAAGTTTTTGTATCATCTACATTTCGGGACTTAATCGACGAGCGCACGGATGCAATACGTGCAATCCTCGACCTGGGTCACATCCCCTCCGGAATGGAGCTGTTTCCGTCTGCTGATATTGAGCAATTCGAATACATAAAAAAGGTAATCGATGAGTGTGACTACTACGTTCTTATAATAGGAGCGAGGTATGGGTCAGAGGACGAATCGGGAATAAGTTATACGGAAAAAGAATTCGATTATGCTGCTCATTCTGGGAAGACAATATTGGCGTTTATTCACAATGATACGGAGAAGATCGTTTCAGGAAAGGTAGATTACAAGCTTGAAACGGTAGAAAAACTGCAGAAATTTAGGTCAAAGGTATCTTCAGGTCGCCTCGTAAGTTTTTGGACGACGAGGGAAGGGCTGGAGGCGAAAGTCATAAAATCACTAGCCAAGGCGTTCTCTGAGAGTCCGGCTTTAGGTTGGGTGCGTGGCGGCAATGACGACAGAGAAGAACTCCTTGAGCAGATAAATAAACTTAGGTTGGAAAATGAAGAGGCGCAGCGAATTCTGGCTAAGAATGACAATTATGAGGAAGTGGATATTGATGATCTCGCCGGACTGGATGACAAGTTTGATTGCAATGTAATTGCGGCAGAATATTCGGATGGTAGCGGAAAAAGACAAAGTGAGACCAAGACCATAACATGGGGGACGGCATTTTCGTTGGTCGCTCCGTCTTTGCTGGGCGGTTTGACGACGCAGTTATTCAGCAAAAAGATAATCCAAGGTTTAAGAGAGCTGTTCGAGGATCCAACCTTGGTATCCATATCTTCTACAGACGCTGACATAATAAAGGTGCAAATGCTTGCCTTGGGTCTGGTGAAGCTCGACTTAACTGATGTCGGCGGAGAGAAGATTCTTCTGACAGATAAAGGAAAGGCAACAATGTTTAAGCTGATGGCCGTGAAAAAGGACGCAGGCCAAAAAAGCTAGTCTTTCGCCGAGCCTTTCCGGCTCCTTTCCCTGTTAGTCTCGATGGCATACAGTCGGCCGGGGCTGAGCCTGGGTTAATTTCAACAGGATAAATGCGAACAGGGAGCGACCGTGGAAAGATGCTTTGATGCGGGCCTATAGATAGAGGCCTTTGCGGCTCAGTTCTGGCCGAAGCGAACCGCCCAGAATGTGTGCCTTCTGACGAGTCGTGACATGTCGATAGTGCGCAAAAATTGTTGCCGGCGATGTGCCCATGTTTGCCGCTAGATCTTCAATCGGAACCTTTCCATATAGCAGGCGAAACGTAGCGTACGTGTGCCGGAGGCTGTAGACCGTCCTTTCTTTCCCAAACCGATCTTTCAACAGCTCGGACTGGTTAAGGACCTTTTTGAATGTCTTTCCGAAATTTTCAATTGGTCTTCCGTTCTGGTCAGAAAAGATGATGTCGTTCGGCTTTGTATGACTCGACGCCGCACGAATCCGTTCCAGCACAACGGTAGCGTTTCGCAACGGTATGCATTCACGCTCCCCAGTTTTGGTTTCCGGAGACACATGTAAGACGGCGTGCCTGGTGCCCTGATCGTCTTCGTGAAAGTCAATGTCCCGCCAGCGAAGCTGCCGGGCCTCGTTGGGACGCAGGCCTGAAGCGCACATGAATAACACGTAGTTGCGAAGCAACTGTCGATGCCAGCGATGCAAGCCGTTGCCGCCATCTCCGGCTGAATCGCCATTATTTCCATCCGTCGCCCATCTCCTGAGATAGCGGTAGAGTGACCGCCATTCGTCAAGATCGAACGCCGGCCGTCTCGATACTTGATTCCCGCTCTTCAGCTTTGGTGCTTTGATAAGCGGCATGTGCGCTATCATGCCGTGGCGGGCTGCCCATCCGAATATTTGGCGCAGCACGGCCTGTTCCATTGAGAGTGACTTCTGCGCCGGCACCTTGGCGACGTTGCCGAGCTTTTGTTTGTAGGGGCGCTTCTTCGTAGTCCGTGTTTTTTGAGCGGATACGATCTTCGCTTTGCCATCTGGTGAGTTCCAGTACCCGATGCGCCAGTCCCAATAGTCGGCAATCATTTTGTCGGATATCAGCGCAACATGGTGGCCACCCAAAAAGGGCAGGAGATATCGATTTAGGGTGCCTTCAATGTACTTTAGGCGATGAACGGACAACGAGTGCCGATGAGCCTGTTGCCAGCGCTGCCACAGTGAGGAGAAGGTGTGTGTGCCAATCTCCAATCCATGGCGCAACTTGTATCGGAAATCGTCATACAGCTCTTCAGCTACCCGCTTCGCTTCGTCGAGGTTCGTCTTTTTAGTCGATTTGACGATGTATCCATCGATTCCGTCGACAGATAACCGGGCGTGAAAAGTTGGCCGGCCATTGCGAGTATATAAAATTATGCGCCCTTCACGTAGAGCGTGCCGGTTCTCGTAGCCCATGATGTCACTGTCACTAATGGGTTTCGACAATCATTTGTCGAACTTGAGAACTGGAGTTTGCGGGATTTCATGGGTTTGTCAATGTTATGTCAAAAAACAAAAAGGGGCTGCGAATAGGCAGCCCCTTTGAAAACGTTGGTAAAAAATAGATATCTGTTTAGCGCTTCGAGAACTGGAACGAGCGGCGGGCCTTCGCCTTGCCGTACTTCTTGCGCTCGACGACGCGGCTGTCGCGGGTCAGGAAGCCGCCCTTCTTGAGCACGGCGCGCAGCGCCGGCTCGTAATAGGTCAGCGCCTTGGATATGCCGTGGCGCACGGCACCGGCCTGGCCGGAAAGGCCGCCGCCGATGACGGTGGCGACGATGTCGTACTGTCCGGCCCGGTTGGCGGCGATGATCGGCTGGTTGAGGATCATCTGCAGGACCGGGCGCGCGAAATACTCGGCGAACACCTTGTCGTTGACGACGATCTTGCCGGAGCCGGGCTTCACCCAGACACGGGCGATGGCGTTCTTGCGCTTGCCGGTGGCATAGGCGCGGCCCGACTTGTCGAGCTTCTGGACATGGACGGGTGCAGCCGGCTGCGTGTTGGTGTTGCCGGTGGCAGTTCCGAGTTCTGCGAGCGAGGAAAGCTCAGCCATTTTACGAAACCTTCTTGTTCTTGGCGTTCAGCTTGGCCACGTCGAGCGTGACGGGCTGCTGGGCGACATGCGGATGTTCCGTGCCTGCATAGACGCGGAGATTCTTCATCTGGCGACGGCCGAGCGGACCACGCGGGATCATGCGTTCGACGGCCTTCTCGACGACACGCTCGGGGAAACGGCCCTCGAGCAGCTGGCGCGCGGTGCGCTCCTTGATGCCGCCAGGGTGGCCGGTGTGCCAGTAATAGACCTTGTCGGTGAATTTCTTGCCGGTAAACACCACCTTGTCGGCATTGATGACGATGACGTTGTCGCCATCGTCGACATGCGGGGTGAAGGTGGGCTTGTGTTTGCCGCGAAGATGATTGGCGATGACAGTGGCGAGACGGCCGACGACGAGACCCTCGGCGTCGATCAGCACCCACTTCTTCACCACATCCGCAGGCTTCTGCGAAAAGGTTGCCATGGATTGTTGCTTTCGGTTCGGACCTTCCCCGTCGTCAAACGACAAGGAAAGGCGTTTCTTGTTGCTTGGATCGACGCCGAGCGCTCGCCCGCCGCCAATAACAAAACGGCGGCCTTTGCGGGCCGCTGTTCCGTGAAGGCTTATAGGCGAGGGGGGGCGTCACGTCAAGGCGAATTAAAAGGCGAGTAGCGAAGAAAATGAAGCAAAAACAAAGGATTGATTAATAGGTATTATTTTACCACATTGATCTAGTGTTAATTGCGGTGCCGAATCTGGCCTTAGTGCTTTGCCTCGATTTCCTTGCGGGCCGCGCTGGAGAGGAACGCAGATCGGGTTATGCCGCGTTCGCGCGCTGCCATGTCGATCGCCCGCAAAACGCCGCGCTCGAACGTCACATTTGCCCTGACGACTGCGCTGTCATTATCGATGAGCGGCACCGAGACCAGATAGGCTCCTTTGGCGAGCGCGTTGCGTATGTCCGCAAGCGCGACAATCGCTTCGTGGCTGGACGGCTCTGGAACGGGCATATCCTCTGCCCACAATTGCAGGGCTTCAACGGCATTGGGCACGATGTCTTCCGCCGCGTCCGCAGCCGAAAAGCAGCCGGGAATGTCCGGAAAGCGGATGCCGAAGGCGCTGTCGGGATCTTTGTCGACCAACGCGAAATAGTTCTTCATTTGCAATCTCCAGGACGCTTCAGCTCGTCCTTATCCAGCCTGCCTGCTTGGCGATCGCGCGAGCGGTACCGGTTGGCAGATCCTTCTCGGGATGCGGAACGATCAACACAATCTCGCCCCTTCGGAATTTGTGATGCGAGCCGCGTACGGAAATCAGTTCGAAACCATCGTCTTTGAGACGCTTCACGATCTTGCGGCTGTCGCGTTCCAGCAAAGGTCACCTATGCGCACATATATACACATCAACCGGAAATGCAATTGTCAAGATGGCGACCGCTTCGGCGGGATCGAATAGGTTCCCGTCGCGTGCGCTACCGTATGTCCGTCCGGTCCGGCGACGATATCGATTTCGAACACCATCAGGCTCTTGCCCAGTTTCAGGATGCGGCAATGGCCGTCGATCGGTCCGGCCTCGGCCTTGCGGACGAAATTGATGGTGAGGTTGGTGGTCACCGAAAGCGCATCCGGCCCGGCATGTGAAAGCACGCAGACATAGCCGCCTATGTCGGCCAGCGTGAACAGCGACGGGCCCGACACGGTTCCGCCGGGGCGCAAATGCCGCTCGTCGGCATTCAGGCGCACCGTGCAGCCGCCCGCAAACACCTCGGTCGCCTCGTAGAAGGTGAACTGGTCGTTGAGCTGAGGGTAGACGGTCTCCATCAGCGTATTGACTTGCGCCGCAGTCAGCACCGGCTTGAGATTGTTTTGGGCAGGCATTGGCGGTTTCCTGTATGTGCCGTGGCCTGAGAAAACACGCCTTAAGCCTGTTCTTCAATCGGCGGCGTGCTAGTTCTTTTGTTCCACGGCCCGCGAATCCGATGCCGCTGGCCAATGAAGAGGTTTGGAAAATGGCTGAAATCGTCGCCATCAAGCCGGCTGTTGCCGAAGGTCCTGTTGTCACGAGGCTGGACAAGGGCGTGCTCGGCCTCACGCTCGACAATCCGCCGGCCAATGCCCTGTCGCTGGCGGTCATGGCGGCGCTGACGGCGGAACTCGACCGCGCCAAATCAGACAGATCCGTCCGTGTCATCGTCCTGGCGGCAGCCGGCAAAGTGTTCTGCGCCGGACACGACCTCAAGGAAATGACCGCGCGCCGCGGCGATGCCGATCGCGGCAAGGCGTTCTTCGAGGAGACGTTTTCCGCTTGCGCGGCACTGATGCAGGCGATCGTGCGCCATCCCAGGCCGGTGATCGCCGAGGTCGATGGCCTGGCGACGGCGGCCGGGGCGCAACTGGTCGCGAGCTGCGATCTGGCGATCGCCTCGCACGAGGCGACCTTCTGCACCCCCGGCGTCAATATCGGCCTGTTCTGCTCGACGCCGATGGTGGCGCTGTCGCGCAACGTTTCGCGCAAGCACGCGATGGAGATGCTTTTGACCGGTGAGACCATCGATGCGGCGACGGCCAAGGAATTCGGCCTCATCAACCGCGTCGTGCCGCGTGAATATCTCAATCAGATTGTCACCAAATACGCGCAAACCATTGCCGCCAAATCGTCTTTGGTCGTGAAGACCGGCAAGGAAGCCTTCTACGAACAGGCCGAGATGGGGCTGGCCGACGCCTATGCCTATGCCGGCCGCGTCATGGTCGACAACATGCTGGCGCGCGACGCGGAAGAGGGCATCGGCGCCTTCATCGGCAAGCGCAAGCCGGAATGGACGCAGGAATAGGGACGGAGAATAGACATGGAGCCTCGCATCTCCATCATCACCATTGCCGTCGACGATCTCGAGCGCGCCACACGTTTCTACGAGGCGATGGGCCTCACCCGCCATGCCGGCATCACCGACGGCGTCGCCTTCTTCCAGATGGGCGGCGTCATTCTCGGGCTGTTCTCGCGCGAAAGCGCCGAAGCGGATTCAGGCATTACTTTCGGTACGGCGCCGTCGGCGATTTACCTCGCCTACAACACCCGCTCCGACGCGGAGGTCGATGACGTGCTGACGATGGCCGAGAAGGCCGGCGGCCGCATCGTCAAGCCGGCCGGCCGCGCCTTCTGGGGCGGCTGGTATGGTTATTTCGCCGACACCGAAGGGCATGTCTGGGAAGTGGCGCACAATCCGGCTTTTCCGATCGCGGAAGACGGCAGCATCTCGTTGCCGGGTTGACCGCGTTTCCCACCGCTTTCCACGATACCGATCATTTCTGCATGATGCGCAGTTTCTGCAACGGTCCGGATGGTTTTCTCGCCGAAGCTCTGTATGAGGACGAGGCATGAACCATGACGCCTACGACACTGCCTATATCGCCGACATCCTCAATTCGGTGAAGACCATCGCCATGGTCGGTGCGTCCGCCAACGATGTGCGGCCGAGCTACTTCGTCCTGAAATACCTGCTGGGCAAGGGGTTTTCGGTGTTCCCGATCAACCCCGGCCAGGCCGGCAAGGAAATCCTTGGCCGGATGACCTATGCCAGGCTCGCCGACGTTCCCGAGCCGATCGACATGGTCGACGTTTTTCGCGGCTCGGCGGCGGTGCCGGGCGTCGTCGACGAGGTCTTGCGGCTCGATCCGTTGCCGAAAGTCATCTGGATGCAGCTTGGCGTGCGCCATGACGAGGCAGCCGCACGCGCCGAGGCCGCCGGCATCAAGGTGGTGATGAACCGTTGCCCCAAGATCGAATATGGCAAACTGTCGGGCGAGATCGGCTGGACCGGCGTCAACTCAGGCGTGCTGTCGTCGAAGAAGCCGCTGATGCGGCCGGGATTCCAGAGTTTTGGCGTCCGCCGGAAGTAGGTGGTGAATGGTGAATAGAAGGATTTTTCTGGAAGGCGGATAAAGCGGCATATGAGCCGCTTGCAATCAGGATGGGGCTGGCCGACCTTGCCTTCACCCTTCACCCTTCACCCTTCACCCTTCACCCTTCACCATTCGCCACAACAACTCAGCATTCAGCATTCAGGGGAGATCTTCGATGACCCGCACGCCCGGTTTCAACACGCTCGCCGTCCATGCCGGCGCCAAGCCCGATCCGGCGACCGGCGCGCGTGCCACGCCGATCTACCAGACGACCTCCTTTGTCTTCGATGATGCCGACCATGCCGCCTCGCTGTTTGGGCTAAAGGCCTTCGGCAACATCTATACCCGGATCATGAACCCGACGCAGGCGGTGCTGGAAGAGCGTATCGCGGCACTCGAAGGCGGCACGGCGGGGCTGGCCGTGGCGTCGGGCCATGCAGCGCAGGTGCTCGTTTTCCACAACCTGATGCAACCCGGCGACAATTTCGTTGCCGCGACAAGGCTTTACGGCGGCTCGATCAACCAGTTCGGCCACGCCTTCAAGAATTTCGGCTGGCAGGTGCGCTGGGCCGACACCAACGAAATCTCGACCTTCGAAAGCCAGATCGACGAAAAGACCAAGGCGATCTTCATTGAGAGCCTGGCCAATCCGGGCGGCGTCTTCGTCGACATCGAGAAGATCGGCGACATCGCCCGCAAACACGGCCTGCCGCTGATCGTCGATAACACGCTGGCCTCGCCCTATCTGGTGCGGCCGATCGAGCATGGCGCCGACATTGTCGTGCATTCGCTGACCAAGTTCATCGGCGGCCACGGCAACTCGATCGGCGGCGCCATTGTCGACGGCGGTACGTTTGACTGGTCGAAATCCGGCAAGTATCCGATGCTGTCGGAGCCGCGCCCCGAATATGGCGGCCTCGTCCTGCACGAAACCTTCGGCAATTTCGCCTTCGCCATTGCCGCGCGCGTGCTCGGCCTGCGCGACATGGGCCCAGCGATCTCGCCCTTCAATGCATTCCTGATCCTGACCGGCCTGGAAACCCTGCCGCTCAGGATGCAGCGCCATTGCGACAATGCGGTCACTGTCGCCGGCTGGCTGTCCAACCACCCCAAGATCGCCTGGGTGTCCTATCCCGGCCTGCCCAGCGACAACAACAACGCGCTGCAGAAAAAATACTCGCCGCTTGGCGCCGGCGCGGTGTTCACCTTCGGCCTGAAGGGCGGTTATGCGGCGGGCATCAAATTCGTCGAGGCGCTCGAACTGTTCTCGCACCTCGCCAATGTCGGCGACACCAAGTCGCTGGTCATCCATCCGGCATCGACCACGCACCGGCAACTGTCCGACGAGCAGAAGGTCGCGGCCGGCGCTGGGCCGGATACGGTCAGGCTCTCGGTCGGCATCGAGGATGTCAACGACATCGTCGCCGATCTGGAACAGGCTCTCGCCAAGGTTTGATCAGTTTTCATGACCGCGCCGAAATTCCTCTCCGTCGATATTGAAAGCGTCGACCCAGAACCTGGCGCGCCGGCGCCGGATCGCCTGATTTCAGGCGATCCAAAATTCCGCACCTGGAATGTCGAGGAACGCGACGGTGGCCTCTATGCCGGCATCTGGGAGGCGACGCCGGGCAAATGGCGCATCGAGTATGACGAGTGGGAGTTCTGCCACATTCTATCCGGCGTCTCGGTGATATCAGAGGAGGGCGGCGAGGCGCGCACCGTCAGGGCCGGCGACAGTTTCGTGCTCAGGCCGGGGTTTAACGGAAGCTGGGAAGTGCTTGAAACGACACGCAAGGAGTATGTGATCAAGCTTTGATCATTGCCCGCTGTGCACGACGAGCCTTTCCAGCCCGTGGAAATGATAGGTGTCGCGAAAACGCGGCTGTTCGGCCAGATGGAGCCGCGGTAGCCGCTCGAACAAGGTTTTCAGCGATACCTGCAGTTCGAGCCGGGCGAGCGGCGCGCCGATGCAGAAATGAATGCCGGCGCCGAACGAGACGTTCTTCTGGTCGGCGCGATCCGGCCTGAAGGCGAAGGGTTCGGCAAAGGCCGCCGGGTCGTGATTGGCCATGCCGAGCAGCAGGCCGATCGTCTCGCCCGGCCGCACCAGAATGCCTGGAACGACCTCGATCTCTTCATAGGCATAACGCGTGAACATGTGCAGCGGCGAGTCGAAGCGCAGGCATTCCTCGACCGTGGCGGTGGTCGTTTGTGGCGAGGTGAAGAAGCGAGGCGGGTCGCCGCCTTGCGCGAGAATCGCGCGCACCGCATTGCCGGTCTGGTGGACGGTCGCCTCGTGGCCGGCATTGAGCAGCAGGATGGCCGAGGACACCAATTCGTCCTCCGAGAGTTTTTGGCCATCGTCTTGCGCCGAGATCAGCAGCGACAACAGATCGTCGCCGGGTTTCTTCCGTCGCTCGGCAACATGGCCGCGCAGGAAATCCGAAAAATCATGTGCTGCGCGATTGGCCGTCTCTTCCGTTTGGCGTGTGCGGCCGTGCATGTACATGGCGACCATCTGATGCGACCAGTCGAGGAGTTGCGGTCCCATCTCGACTGGCACGCCGAGCATTTCGGCAATGATGATGATCGGCAAAGGCGATGCGAAGGCTGGCAGCAGGTCGACCTGGCCCGGCTCGAAACGGTCGATCAAGTCGTTGGCCAGCGCCTCGACGCGCGGCCTCAGCCGCTCGACCTGACGCGAGACGAAGGCGCGGTTGACCAGCGTTCTGAGCCTGGTGTGAACGGGCGGTTCCAGCTCCAGCATCGAATTGGCCTCAATGCCGTCGAAGCTGCTGAGATGGGTGCGGTCCTCGCCGGCGCCGCTTCTGTCAGGGATGCCGGCCGGGTTGTGGCGGCCGAAGCGCCGGTCGCGCAGCAGCCGGCTGACGTCGTCGAAGCCGCCAAAGCACCAGAAGCCGAACTCTTCCCAGAAAAAGACATTCGATGCGCCATGCATGAAGGCATAGGCCGCGTAGGGGTTCTGGAAGAAAGCCGGCTCGTGCGGGTTCAGTCGCAGATGGCGGGTCGAGGAATCGAAGGCAAGATAGGTCAGCTTCAATTTGGTCATGCCAGACAATTAACGCATGACCCCGAAAACCGGAATCGGTTTTCGGAAAGGATCATGCGCAGATTCAAAGTTTTGGAGCGTCCTTTGCGCGTCGAACGACGCGCGGCGCTCCAAGGCTTGCCAGCTTGATGCCAGACCGTATGTTGGCGCCGGCAATCTGATGCATGTCGCCCAAAAGTGTGAGGCGGATTTGGGACAACGACATGCACAAAAGCGCATTTAGCCAGCCGGCGCGGCTGCGGAAAGACTGACTTGATGAATGTAATCGTGGTTGGCGCAGGCATTGCGGGGCTGTCAACGGCCTGGTCGCTGGTCAAGGCCGGGCACCGGGTTTCGATCGTCGAGCAGGGACCGATTCCCAATCCGCTTGCCGCCTCGGGCGACCATCACCGCATCATCCGCCGCGCCTATGGCGCAGCCTCGGGTTATGGCCGGCTGATCACCGAAGCCTATCAGGCCTGGGACGAGATGTGGGCCGATCTCGGCGAGAACCATCTCGACCCGCGCGGCTTCATCTGCATTTCGCGCGAGCCGGGAGACGAAGCCGAGGAATATCGCGAGGGCATGGAAGCCGGGAACTACCCGATCGAACTGTTCGAGCCGGACGCCGCGGCCAAGCGTTGGAAGTTCCTGCAGCCCGGTTCGTTCCGCTACGCGTATTTTTCGCCGGAGGGTGGTGCGTTGCATTGTCGCAAGATTGCCTCCCGCCTCGCCGAATGGCTGCGGAGAACCGGCGCCAATGTCTACGAAAACAGCAAGGTGGTGGAGGTCGACGCCGAGGCTGGCCGCCTCGTGCTTGAAAGCGGCGAGACGATGCAGGCCGACCGCATCGTCGTCACATCAGGTGCCTGGGTGCTGAAACTGTTTCCGGAATTGGGCGGCGACCTGAAGACCTGGCGCACCGCGCTCGCCTATGTCGAACCGCCGGCGGATCTGAAAGCGGCGTGGCATTCGGCCCCGGTCATCCTCGATGTCGGCGGCGCTGTCGATGGCTACGTGATCCCGCCGTCCGGCGGCGCCGGCATGAAATTCGGCTCAGGGCTGCACAGGGTGCCGACCAGCGATGCCGACTGGAACCGCCAGCCGGTGGCGGGCGAGGGCGAGGCCATCCGCAACCTGTTTTCGCCGCCGATCGCCCGCATCGAGGAGTACAGGCTCACCGAGGTCGTCACCTGTGCCTACACGTTCACCGCCGACGAAAAGTTCCTGGCGCATGAGAAGGGCAAATGCCTTGTTGTCTCGGCCTGTTCCGGCCACGGCTACAAGTTCGGCGCGGCGGTCGGCAGGCGTGTCGCAGCGACCGTCGGCAATGGCGACGTCGGCGGCTTGAAAGCGTGGCTGCGGGCGGAGGCAGCCTGACCTAAAACCGGCAGTGCCGCGCAATTCGCACCTGCCGCCAGCGCGACGCGCCCTCGCGGACCAGAACCCGGCGCGCCACTGTCTGGTAGGAGGCGGGAATATTGACGATCCGCCGCAGTCGCGCCGCTTCAACAGCAGCCGGCGCAGCTTCGGGCGAATTCTGTGCAGAAACCTTGATTCGACTTAACCGGATGGCTAGGAGGGGCGGCCTTGCGCTAGGGTGAGCCGACATCCTATTTTAGGGATAACGATCCAGAACCGATTCTGCCCCGACTTGCTAATCTCCCGGCGCCGGAATCCCATCTTCAATAAGGGATAACCCATGAAGAACCCCGTCGAAACCTACATGAACCTCGTTCCGATGGTGGTCGAGCAGACCAATCGCGGCGAGCGGGCCTACGACATTTTCTCACGGCTCCTGAAAGAGCGCATCATTTTCATCACCGGTCCGGTCGAAGACGGCATGGCGACGCTGGTCTGCGCGCAGCTCCTGTTCCTCGAAGCGGAGAATCCGAAGAAGGAAATCAACCTCTACATCAATTCGCCCGGCGGCGTCGTCACCTCGGGCATGGCGATCTACGACACCATGCAGTTCATCAAGCCGGCGGTGGCGACGCTGTGCATCGGCCAGGCCGCCTCGATGGGCTCGCTGCTTCTCACCGCCGGCGAGAAGGGCATGCGCTTCGCCACGCCGAACGCCCGCATCATGGTCCACCAGCCTTCCGGTGGTTTTCAGGGCCAGGCTTCTGACATCGAGCGCCACGCCCAGGACATCATCAAGCTGAAGCGCCGTCTCAACGAGGTCTATGTCAAGCACACCGGCAAGAGCTACGAGGAGATTGAAAGGACGCTCGACCGCGACCACTTCATGACCGCTGACGAGGCGAAGGATTTCGGCCTCATCGACAAGGTCATTTCGTCGCGCGAGCCGGCTGAGGTTGCCGCCGCATAAGCCCGGTGGCGGTTGGATGGTGCGAAAACGCGCTTTTGACGCCGCTTGCGGCATTTCGGCCACAATTGGCTGTTCCCTCGACGGGAGCGATTGCCTACGTTAAGCCTATGTTGATTTTCGACGGCTTAGCTTTGTGCGGGGTTGATGCGAATCATTGCGACGTTTTCTGATATGTGTTTCGTATGGAATGCGTTGCGGGAGCCGGACTACTGGCGGCGGCGATTTCCCGCGATAGATTGAGATATGCGCCCTTTCAACCAGACCATCGGCGGGCGGCTATGAAAGGACATGAAAATGAGCAAGGTCGGCAACAGCGGCGGTGATTCCAAGAACACGCTTTATTGCTCGTTTTGCGGCAAAAGCCAGCACGAAGTGCGCAAGCTGATCGCCGGCCCGACGGTGTTCATCTGCGACGAATGTGTCGAGCTCTGCATGGACATCATCCGCGAGGAGAACAAGACCTCGATGGTGAAGTCGCGCGAGGGCGTGCCGACCCCGCAGGAGATCCTCAAGGTTCTCGACGACTACGTCATCGGCCAGCCCTACGCCAAGCGCGTGCTGTCGGTGGCCGTCCACAACCACTACAAGCGCCTCGCGCATGCCGGCAAGAACAACGACGTCGAGCTGGCGAAGTCCAACATTTTGCTGATCGGCCCGACCGGTTGCGGCAAGACTCTGCTTGCGCAGACGCTGGCCCGCATCATCGACGTGCCGTTCACCATGGCCGATGCGACGACGCTGACCGAGGCCGGCTATGTCGGCGAGGACGTCGAGAACATCATCCTGAAACTGTTGCAGTCGGCCGACTACAATGTCGAGCGTGCCCAGCGCGGCATCGTCTACATCGACGAGATCGACAAGATTTCGCGCAAGTCGGACAATCCCTCGATCACCCGCGACGTGTCGGGCGAGGGCGTGCAGCAGGCGCTGTTGAAGATCATGGAAGGCACGGTCGCGTCCGTGCCGCCGCAGGGCGGCAGGAAGCATCCGCAGCAGGAATTCCTGCAGGTCGACACCGCCAACATTCTGTTCATCTGCGGCGGCGCCTTCGCCGGGCTGGACAAGATCATCTCGGATCGCGGCCGCAAGACCTCGATCGGCTTCGGCGCCACCGTCGCGTCGCCCGAGGACCGCCGCACTGGCGACGTTTTCCGTCTGGTCGAGCCTGAAGATCTGTTGAAGTTCGGCCTCATTCCCGAGTTCGTCGGCCGTCTGCCGGTCCTGGCAACTCTGGAGGACCTCGACGAGCCGGCGCTGATCCAGATCCTGACCGAGCCGAAGAACGCGCTGGTCAAGCAGTACCAGCGGCTGTTCGAGATGGAGAATGTCGACCTGACCTTCCACGAGAATGCGCTGTCGGCGATCGCCAAGCGCGCCATCGAGCGCAAGACCGGCGCGCGCGGCCTGCGCTCGATCATGGAGGCGATCCTGCTCGACACGATGTTCGAGCTGCCGGCGCTGGAAGGCGTGCGCGAAGTGGTTATTTCGGAAGAGGTGGTGTCCGGCAACGCCAGGCCGCTCTACATCTATTCCGAGCAGAAGGAAAAGAAGGGCAACGTCAGCGCCTGACGTCAGCCCTTTGGTGGAGTTCTTCAACGGCGCCGCAAGGCGCCGTTTTGTCATTGCGGATGGGCAGGCTATGATGGACGGCCCGACTTGTGATGAACGGATTGTGACTTGTGATGAACGGATTGTGACGGATGGATGAACGGTTTCGTGTCGACCCTTGATCTTTGCCTCGCGTGCCTCCAACTAACGGTGGAAGGCCGTGGCGCCGAATTCTGTGCTGTAAAACTCCCGTCACAAACGGTGGTAGGCGGAACCATCCCCGGTCGTTAATATGAGATTCGCGGTTGGCCGATTGGCGGTCGCGACATGAAAGGTTGGACAATGGCCAAAATATCCAAGGCTCCCAGCGACGGCGTCTTCGCAGTCCTCCCACTGCGCGACATCGTGGTGTTCCCGCACATGATCGTTCCGCTCTTTGTCGGGCGTGAAAAGTCGATCAAGGCGCTGGAAGAGGTAATGGGTCAGGAAAAGCAGATCCTGCTTGCGACCCAGATGAATGCCGCCGATGACGATCCCGAGTCCGATGCGATCTTCGACATCGGCACGCTCGCCAATGTGCTGCAGTTGCTGAAGCTGCCGGACGGCACCGTCAAGGTGCTGGTCGAAGGCGCTTCGCGCGCGAAAATCGTTTCATTCACCGACCGTCCCGACTTCCACGAGGCCCGCGCCGCGGCGCTGGTCGAACCGGATGAGGAAGAGGTCGAGGTCGAGGCGCTGGCCCGTTCCGTCGTCACCGACTTCGAGAACTATGTCAAGCTGAACAAGAAGATCTCGCCCGAAGTGGTAGGTGCCGCCAGCCAGATCGACGACTATTCCAAGCTCGCCGATACGGTTGCCTCGCATCTTGCCATCAAGATCCCCGAGAAGCAGGAGATGCTGGCCACGCTTTCGGTCAAGGAGCGGCTGGAAAAGGCGATGGGCTTCATGGAAGCCGAAATCTCCGTCCTGCAGGTCGAGAAGCGTATCCGCTCGCGCGTCAAGCGCCAGATGGAGAAGACGCAGCGCGAATACTACCTCAACGAGCAGATGAAGGCGATCCAGAAGGAACTCGGCGAGGGCGAGGACGGCCGCGACGAGGCCGCCGAGATCGAGGCGCGCATCAAGAAGACCAAGCTCTCCAAGGAGGCCCGCGAAAAGGCGGAAGCCGAACTGAAGAAGCTGCGGACGATGTCGCCGATGTCGGCTGAATCGACCGTCGTGCGCAACTATCTCGACTGGATCCTGTCGATACCGTGGGGCAAGAACTCCAAGGTCAAGCAAGATCTGGCCTTCGCGCAGAACGTGCTCGACACCGACCATTTCGGCCTCGACAAGGTCAAGGACCGCATCGTCGAATATCTCGCCGTGCAGAGCCGCCAGAAGAAGCTGAAGGGGCCGATCCTGTGCCTCGTCGGACCTCCCGGCGTCGGCAAGACCTCGCTCGGCAAGTCGATCGCCAAGGCGACCGGTCGCGAGTTCATCCGCATGGCGCTGGGCGGCGTGCGCGACGAGGCCGAGATCCGCGGTCACCGGCGCACCTATATCGGCTCGATGCCCGGCAAGGTCATCCAGTCGATGAAGAAGGCGAAGAAGTCCAACCCGCTCTTCCTGCTCGACGAGATCGACAAGATGGGCCAGGATTTCCGCGGCGACCCGTCGTCGGCGCTGCTCGAGGTGCTCGATCCCGAGCAGAACTCGACGTTCATGGACCACTATCTCGAGGTCGAATACGACCTGTCGAGCGTGATGTTCGTGACCACGGCGAACACGTTGAACATCCCGGCACCCTTGATGGACCGCATGGAGATCATCCGTATCGCCGGCTACACCGAGGACGAGAAGATCGAGATCGCCAAGCGCCACCTGATGCCCAAGGTGATCCGCGATCACGCGCTGCAGCCGAAGGAGTTCTCCGTCGGCGAGGACGCGATCCGCGGCATCATCCAGACCTACACCCGTGAAGCGGGCGTCAGGAGCCTGGAGCGCGAGCTGATGAAGCTCGGCCGCAAGGCGGTGACCGAGATCCTGAAGACGAAGAAGAAGACGGTCGACATCACGGCGGACAATCTCGCCGATTACCTTGGTGTTCCGCGCTTCCGCTTCGGTCAGGTCGAGGCCGATGATCAGGTCGGCGTTGTCACCGGGCTGGCCTGGACGGAAGTCGGCGGCGAGCTGCTGACGATCGAAGGCGTCATGATGCCCGGCAAGGGCCGCATGACGGTGACCGGCAATCTGCGCGACGTGATGAAGGAATCTATCTCGGCGGCGGCCTCCTACGTCCGCTCACGGGCTATCGATTTCGGCGTCGAGCCACCGCTGTTCGACAAGCGCGACATCCACGTCCACGTGCCCGAGGGCGCAACGCCCAAGGACGGACCGTCGGCGGGTGTGGCGATGGCGACGGCGATCGTCTCGGTGCTGACCGGCATCCCGGTCAGGGCCGACGTGGCGATGACCGGCGAGATCACGCTGCGCGGCAGAGTGCTGCCGATCGGCGGGCTCAAGGAGAAGCTGCTTGCAGCACTGCGCGGCGGCATCAAGAAGGTGCTGATCCCGGAAGACAACGCCAAGGACCTGGCGGAGATTCCGGACAACGTGAAGAGCGGTATGGAGATCGTTCCGGTCGCGCGGGTCGGCGAAGTCTTGCGCCATGCGCTGGTGCGTATGCCGGAGCCGATCGAGTGGATCGAACCGGTCAATGCGCCGGCTGCGGTGGATGCCGGAGACGACGCCGGCAAGTCACTGGCGCATTAGAGCGCCGCGCGTCCAATTGGACGCGCAAAGGACGCTCTAACGCTGGTGAGCGCCGCGCGTCCAATTGGACGCGCAAAGGACGCTGAGTCTATGCATGACCCCCGAAAACCGAAACCGGTTTTCGGGGGTCATGCGTTAGCTCTTGCTAAAGTTGCAATGCACAACAGAGAGCCGGGCCTTGCGCCCGGCCTTTTCATGTGAAAAACCCCGGAATTCCGGGGTTTTTTCGACTCTTTTGACGCTTTTCGACTTGGTTGCGGAAGCGCTTCTTTCTAAAGTCCGTTTCCTGCCGGATGAGTCGTACGGTCCGGTTTCTCATGGAAGGGAATTTTTATGAACAAGAACGAACTGGTGTCCGCTGTCGCCGATGCCGCGAGTATTTCGAAGGGTGACGCGCAGTCGGCGGTCGATGCGGTGTTCTCCGTCATCACCGGCGAACTGAAGAAGGGCGGCGATGTCCGGCTTGTCGGCTTCGGAAATTTCACCGTGTCAAAACGCGCTGCTTCGACCGGGCGCAATCCGCAGACCGGCGCCGAAGTGCAGATTCCGGCGCGCACCGTGCCGAAGTTTTCGGCCGGAAAGGGCCTCAAGGACGCAGTCAACTAAGAGACCGTTTGGAAACTCTACTCTGGCGGCCATCTGATGGCGTTTTCTGCGCTTCCGGCCTTCGCCGGCCGAAGCACTTTGAGCGGTCGTGGCAGTTAAAGCTACGGCCGGCGTAGGCCGGTGCTCACGGACCCAGCGCATGACCCCGGAAACCGATTTCGGTTTCCGGAAAGGATCATGCGCAAATGCAAAGTGTTAGAGCGTCCTTTGCGCGTCCAATTGGACGCGCAGCGCTCTAATGCCCGCTGCGCGCCGGTTCTCGAAACCACCACCATATGACTCGCCAGAGCGAATTTCGAAACAGTCTCTAAGCGCCTTCGTCCCCTTTTCAGAGACCAGAAAAGCCGGGCATGCCCGGCTTTTCTTTTACGCCTGCTCGGCCAGCAGCAGGCGGCTTTATGCCGTTGGCGCATCGGCGCGCATCAGCCCTTCCTGCTTGAGATCGGCCCAGAGTGCCGATGGCAGCTTCGCGTCGAGCAGCGACCGATTGCTTTCGACCTCGCTCGGCCGCTGGCCGCCGGGGATCACCGACACGACCGAAGGGTGCAGCAGCGGAAATTGCAGTGCCGCCTCGATCAGGCGCACACCGTGGCGCGTGCAGACAGCCTCGATGCGCGCGACGCGGTCGAGGATGTCCTGCGGCGCCTCGGTATAATCGTAATAGGCGCCGGGCTTCGGACCGGTTGCCAGGATGCCGGAATTGTACGGCCCGCCGAGAACGATGCCGATGCCGCGCTTCTGGCATAGCGGCAGCAAGGATTGCAGCGCCTCCTGCTCCAGCAGCGTATAGCGCCCGGCAAGCAGGAAAAGGTCGAAGTCGCCGCGCTCGGCAAGCGTCTGGGCAACCTGCCATTCGTTGATGCCGCCGCCGAACGCCTTGATGACGCCCTGGTCACGCAGGGACAGCAGCCCGTAATAGCCCGAGCGCATGAACTCCTCGATGCGCTGCTCCGCGGCCTCCTTGCTGCCATGGGTGAAGACGTCGACGTCATGCACGAAAAGAATGTCGATGCGGTCGACGCCGAGGCGTTCCAGCGAGGCTTCGAAGGAGCGCATGACGCCGTCATAGCTGTAGTCGTAGACCTCGCGGCGCGACGGCGTGTCGAAGAACTTGCCGATGCCGGTGCGCTGGTCCGGCGGGCAGGCGCGCATGATGCGGCCGACCTTGCTCGACAGCACATAATCGTCGCGCTTTTTCGAGCGCAGGAACGGATTGAGCCGCGTTTCCGACAGGCCAAGCCCGTAGAGCGGCGCGGTGTCATAGTAGCGGCAGCCGACCCGCCATGCAGCCTCCAGGGTGGCGTTGGCATCCTCATCGGAGACGGCGCGATAGAGGTTGCCGAGCGGCGCCGTGCCGAAGCCAAGTTCCGTGAACGCGATGCCGCCATTGCCGATGCGGTCGAAATGCCTTGTCTTCATATGCTGCCTTTCCTCATTTCCGTGTCCGGACATTATCATGCTTCGAACCGCCCCTGGTGCCTCGATGGACGGGCAAAAAGGGCGTCGCGATGGCGCGCTAGGCTGTGCTTAGACGCGCTCTGTAGTGGTGCAGGATGAAAGGCGTAGCGATCCTTCGCGCCCCCCTCTGTCCTGCCGGACATCTCCCCCACTTGGGGGGAGATTGGCAGCTTCCGCGTTCCGATTGCCTACAACCGTTGGAGATTGGCGAAAGCCAATGCGACATCCAATCTCCCCCCTCGTGGGGGAGATGTCCGGGAGGACAGAGGGGGGCGCTGTCCCGCCGGCATCAAAGAAGCAACCGCCTACTTCACCGCGCCTGCGGTCATGCCCATGATCAGGTAGCGCTCCAGCGCGATGCCGATGACGGCGAGCGGCGTTATCGCGGCGGTGGCGAGTGCGGCCATCGACCACCAGTTGATGCCCTGCGAGCCGGTCTGGCTCGCCACCATGACGGGAATGGTTTTTGCGTCGGTCGAGGTCAGCAGTGCGGCGAAGAAATACTCGTTCCAGCACAGCACCATGGCCAGGATGAAGGCCGCGACCATGCCCGGCAACGCGATCGGCATGACGATGCGGAAGAAGGCGCCCCAGATCGACAGGCCGTCGACGAGCGCTGCTTCCTCCAGTTCGACCGGGATCGAGTTGAACTGGTCGCGCATGATCCAGATGACGATCGGCAGCACCATCAGCGTGTAGAGCAGGATCAGCCCGATGCGCGTGTCGAGCATGCCGACTTCCCGGTACAGCACGAGGAAGGGCAGGGCGAGCACCACCGGCGGCAGGATCAACTGCGACAGGAAGAAGAAGGAGATGTCCTCGTTCTTGAACCAGGCGAAATGATAGCGGTAGCGGGTGAGGCCGTAGGCGGCGAGGCTGCCGATGACGATGGCGAGGCTCGATGCACCGACCGAGGTGATGACCGAATTCATGAAGCGCTTGATGAACTCGTCGCGCACCGTCGACGTCCGGAAGATCGCATCCGGCGACAGGCCGAGCGAGCGCCAGCCCTTCCAGTCCGGCCGGAAGTCGACGAACGGGATGAGATGGCCCTGGGTGACGTCGACCGCGGTCTTGAACGAGGTGGTTATCGTCCAGTAGATTGGGAACAGGCAGATGAAGGCCCAGAACACCAGCGCGCCATAGATGAAGACGCGGTTGGCGAAAAAGCTCGCCGGCGAGCGGATTTCGGAAGCGGCATAGTCGGTGGTCTGGACGCTCATCTGGCCGCCTGTCAGTTGACGTTGCGCACGAAGCGGTTGGCGAATTTCAACAGCCACGTCACGAACACGATGATGATGATGAGGTAGGCCATCGCCAGCATGGTGCCGTAGCCGACATTCGAGCGGTCGCGATACTCGCGGTAGATGAAGCTCGACACCGAATCGGTTGCACCACCCGGGCCGCCCGAGGTGACGGTGATGATGATGTCGGCAAGCTTCAGCTTGAAGATGATGCGCAGGATGATCGCCGTCACCGATACCGGCAGCATCAGCGGGAAGATGACCTGCCAGAAGGTCTGCCAGGCATTGGCGCCGTCTACCCTGGCCGCCTCGAGAACCTCGCGTGACATCGCCTGAAGGCCGGCGAGCAGCATGATCATCATGAACGGGATGAACGTCCAGGCATCCAGCACCATGATCGAGATGCGGGCGGTGATCGGGTTTGAGAAGAAGGCGGGGTTCTCCCAGCCGAGCTGGCGCGCCAGCGCTGCGGCCGGCCCGAACCGGTATTCCATCAGCGACTTGCCGATCATCCACGATACCGCGACAGGCGACAGCATCAACGGCAGGAGGAAGACGACGCGGAAGAATTTGCGCGCCCTGATCTGTGCGTTGAGCAGCAGTGCAAGGCCGAAGGCGATGACATACTCGACCAGCACCGCGAGCACATAGAGCACCATGTTGAACAGCGCGTTGCGGTAGTAGGGGTCGGCCAGCATCTGCCAGAAATTGTTGAGACCGTTGAACTTCCGCCCACTGAAGGAACTGAGGTTCCAGTCGGTCAGCGCGATGTAGAAGCCGAACAGCGTCGGGAAGATCACCATGGCGATGGTGAACAGCAGCGCCGGCAACAGGAACAGCGCGCGCTGGCCGTCTTCGCCCCGCGTCAGCACCTGGCCGATACCGAGCGCAACACCCCACAGCACATAGGCATAGACGACCGGCCGCCAGGTCTCGAAGCCGATGGTGTCGACCTCTGTCTTGTAGAGGATCTGAACTGCGATCACTGCCAGCAGGCCGAGCGTCGCAATAGCCATCAACGCCCGGCCGAGCCGCTTGCGGCCCGGCGATATCAGATCGGATGGAGCGGCGTTTGCCGGCCACGCATTGGTGGGCAAAGTCTGGTCAGCCACGCGTCTCGTCCGTTCACTGAAGGCTTCATGACCGGCTGGCCGGTCAAGCTGGGGTCCGGCGGCTTTGCGTCGCCGGACCACGGTTCACTATAGTCTCAGCCTACATGCCGAGCGAGGCCTTGTAGAGCTTGATCTGGTTTTCGCGGCCGATCTGGTCGGTCAGCTTCTCCCAGGCGGCTGCGATGGCGTCGGCGCCTTCCTGCGCCTTCATCTTGCCGGCAAAAGTGTTGGCCAGGATATCCTCGGCGGCGCTGTAATATTGGAAGATGCCGGGGATGCGCGGCTCGATCGCCGCATTCGGGTGGTTGTAACTGTCGGCTTCCGACTTCAGATAGGAGCTGATGAACGCCTCGTCGTAGCCCGCCGCCACCCATTCCGGAATGTTGAAATGGCTGTTGCGGTAGGGCTGGAAGCCGGACGGATATGCCGCGCACCAGAGCGACAGGTCCTTGCCGCCGAGATGGGCCGCGGCAGACCAGGCCGCCTTCTTCTTCTTTTCATCCGAATCGACACGAGCCATGACGTAGACGCCCCAGCCGATATAGGCGCAGTTCGGCGCATGGTTCGGGCCGCTGGCGAGCTTTTCCCACTGGCCGGTCTTGGAGTTGTAGACATCGTCTGAGCCCGGCAGGATCGAGAAGCCGGTGACGTCGCCGACAACCGACGAGTCGTTGGTTTTAACGTTCGAGCCGGCATCTCCCCACCAAACCAGCATCGAACCGGTGCCGCCCAGGAATTGCGAGAAACAGGTCTGGTTCGGGTCGGCATTGATTTGATCTTGCGGTTCGGAAGGCAGAGCGTCGATTACGTCCTGGATCGCCCGCACCCAGGCCGGGTTGTTGATGCGCGGTTTCATCGTATCCGGATCGAACAGCCAGGCCTTGTCATCGGGATGCTTGGCGTAAGCGCTGGCGCGACTGCCGAGGAAGTAGAAGCCGAAGCCGCCCCAGGGCTTGGGCGCATCGAGATAGCCGAAGACGTCCTGGCCGTTCACTTGCTTGCCCTTGAGGAACTTGGTCACCGCCTGCACCTGCTGCCAGGTCTTCGGCACGCCCCATTCACCGCCACCGCCGCCGTCCTTCCATGCCTTGGCGAGGTCGGCATCGGCGAACACGTCGGTGCGGTAGTTGAAGTTGTGCGCATCGCCATCGACGGTCACGCGATACTGCTTGCCGTCCCAGGTGCCGACCGGCGGCTTCAGGTAGGCCACCAGGTCGTCCATGTCGATCTGCTGCCTGACCCAGTCCGGCATTTCGGAGGTGAGGCCTTTGCCACAGACATCGCCTTCGAACGGCGCTCCCATCTCGACGATATCGAAGTCGATTGTGTTCGTGGCGATCGCCTGCTGCAGGCGCGGATTGTAGTCGGCCTGGGCGAGGTCGATCCAGTTGATCTTGGCGCCGGTATAAGTCTCCCACGCCTTCAGGAAGCCGCGAAACAGCACATTGTGCAGGTTCTGGTTGTTGAGCCCCATGAAGGTGAGCTCGACACCGGCGAATTCGCCTTCCTTGACGTTGGCCTTGGTGGCTCCCAGGCAAAGCTCGCCGACCTGCTGGAAGTCGGCATCGGTCGGCTGGCCCTTGCCGACCCCGGGGATCTGCAGGATCTGCGCCCGCAGATCATCGGCGGCGGCAGCCGGGCGCGTCAGCGCGCCAAGCCCGGCGCCGGATGCCGCTGCGACCGCGGCCATGCTGGCCGCGCCTTTCATGACGTCGCGCCGGGTTGCACCCGCGCGGACAAGTTGGTTGTAAAGGCTGACTTTCATCTCATTCCTCCCAGAACTTTTGTGTGGGTTGTTTCGGATGCTGGAGCGCTGGACGTGTTCCCCAACAACAGCGCCTCCTCAAGTTTTCCTCCCGCAACGCTTCGATTTCCGTGGTCCGGACAAGCGTGCCGGCGCGCCCGGAACAGGGTCAAAAGCCGAGCCCTTTCACTATTCTCACAACCAGGTGCCGTGTCAAACGAGAACGGGGTTTTTTATCTATAAAAGACCGACTTGCCCTCGCCGTTTGCCTTGTTTAGCTTCACCGCAACGAAAGGGGGGCCAATGGCTCAAGTCGCGATCAGCAATGTGGCCAAGGCGTTCGGAACCGTCAAGGTCCTGCACGGTGTCAGCGTCGACATCGCCGACGGGCAGTTCGTGGTGCTGGTCGGCCCTTCGGGGTGCGGCAAGTCCACGCTGCTCAGGATGGTGGCGGGGCTGGAGACCGTTTCCGGTGGCACGATCGCCATCGGCGACCGTATCGTCAACCATCTGCCGCCGGCCAAGCGCGACATCGCCATGGTGTTCCAGAATTACGCGCTCTATCCGCACAAGACGGTCGAGCAGAACATGGCCTTTGCGCTGAAGCTGCGCAAGACCGATCCGGCTGATGTCGCCGAGCGGGTCAAGCGCGCCGCCGATATCCTCGACCTCAATCCCTATCTCAAGCGCTATCCGCGCCAGCTCTCCGGCGGCCAGCGCCAGCGCGTCGCCATGGGCCGCGCCATCGTGCGCAACCCGCAGGTGTTTTTGTTCGACGAGCCGCTGTCTAACCTCGACGCCAAGCTGCGCGTGCAGATGCGCACCGAGATCAAGGAACTGCACCAGCGGCTGAAGACCACCACCATCTATGTCACGCACGACCAGATCGAGGCGATGACCATGGCCGACAAGATCGTGGTGATGCGCGACGGCCGCATCGAGCAGGTCGGCGCGCCGCTGGAACTGTTCGACCGGCCGGCCAACCTGTTCGTCGCCGGCTTCATCGGCTCGCCATCGATGAACCTGCTCAGGGGCGTGGTGCGCAAGGGCGACAAGCCCATCGTCGAGATCGCCGGGACGCCGTTCCCGATGGCTCAAAACAGCAAGGTGGAGGACGGGCGCAATGTCGTCTACGGCGTCCGGCCCGAGCATCTCGAAATCCACCCCGACGGCGTGCCGGCGAAGATTTCCGTCGTCGAGCCGACCGGTTCCGAAACGCTGGTGTTTCTGCGTTTCGGCGAGGGCGAGATGGTGGCGCTGTTCCGTGAGCGCCACGACTTCAAGCCGGGCGACACGCTGCATCTGAAACCGCGGCTCGACCAGGTCCATCTCTTCGACGCAGAGACCGGCAATCGTCTTTAAACACTTTGAATTGCGCATGATCTTGTCCGAAAACCGACAACGCTTCGGGATCATGCGCCAGGCTTCGCATCAAAAAAGCCCGTTCGGGAGGGAACTATGCTCAAAGGGATCAATCCGCTGCTCAATGCCGACGTGCTCCAGGCGTTGCGGGCGATGGGCCATGGCGACGATTTGATCATCGCCGACACCAACTTCCCCGCCGATTCGGTGGCCCGACTGACGGTGCTCGGCCGGCTGCTGCGCATCGATGCGCCGGCCGCTGACGTGGTCAAGGCGGTGCTGTCGCTCTATCCGCTGGACACTTTCGTCGACGATGCCGCGGCCCGCATGGAGATCGTCGGCAAGCCGGACGAGATTCCCGCCGTGCAGCAGGAAGTGCAAAGCGAGATCGATGCTGCTGAGGGCAAGGCCTGGCCGATGATTTCGGTCGAGCGCTACGCCTTCTACGAACGTGCCAAAAAGGCCTATTGCGTCATCCAGACCGGCGAGCGCCGCTTCTATGGCTGTTTTGCGTTCCGCAAGGGCGTCGTGCCGCCGGACGCGGAGTAGCGGGATGCCAGGCAAGCCTGTGGTCATCAAGCCTGTCGTCATATTGGGCGTCTTCGTCGCCGACACCGCCTACCGCGCCGCCCGCCAGCCGCGCATGGGCGAGACGATCCTTGGAACATCCTTCGCGCTCGGTCCGGGCGGCAAGGGCTCCAACCAGGCGGTTGCGGCCGGCCGTCTCGGCGCCGACGTCACCTTTCTGACGCGCCTTGGCGTCGATCCCTTTGCCGATATGGCCAGGCAAACCTGGACGCAGGCCGGGGTAAAGAGCGCTATCATCGACACGCCGGAGAGTTACACGGGTGCGGCCTATATCTTCGTCGAGGAGACGAGCGGCAACAACGCCATCATCGTCAGTCCGGGTGCGGCCATGCTGATTTCCCCTGACGACATCGAGGCCCATGCCGGCCTGATCCGCTCGGCCGGCGTTTTCGTCACCCAGCTCGAGCAGCCGATTGAGGCGGCGATGCGGGCGCTGGAGATCGCGCGCGGGGCAGGGGTGACGACCATCCTCAACCCGGCGCCGGCCGCAAGCCTGCCCGAGCGCATCTACACGCTCTGCGACTATGTCACGCCCAACGAGACCGAGGCCGAGGAACTGACCGGCATCAAGGTGTCCTCCATCGACGATGCCCGCCGCGCCGCCGACAGTCTGCTCGAAAAAGGCGCCGGCGCGGTTATCGTGACGCTCGGCGAACAGGGCGCGCTGTTGCATACCGGCAGCCGCTCCGAGCATGTCGGCGCGATCAATGCCGGTCCCGTGGTCGAGACCACCGGCGCCGGCGACGCCTTCAATGGCGGCCTGGCCGCAGCACTTGCGAGAGAGGTGGAACCGCTGCAGGCGGTCCGCTTCGCCTGCGCCGTCGCCGGCATCTCGGTGACGCGACCGGGCACGGCGCCGTCGATGCCGACGCTGCAAGAGGTCGAGGCGCTGCTCGCCAGGGGTTGAGGACGACGGCCAAAACGGATCGTATCAGGGCGCTGGCATCCATTCCGTGACATCGGAGCGCTGCTGCGGTGCAGAACCTTTGATCGCCGAGGGACAGTGCCCCCTCTGTCCTGCCGGACATCTGCGCATT
>NZ_FTPD01000001.1:136519-137316 GCF_900156895.1 Mesorhizobium prunaredense | reverse complement strand
GAGCAATCTCCCCCCTCGTGGGGGAGATGTCCGGCAGGACAGAGGGGGGCGCGAAGGACCGCTACGGAGCGCATTCTGGGCTCATCCACCAACGCGCCAGGAACCATGTCGGCAGCAGCGGGTTTGGCTTGGACGACATGTTCGGTCTCTCCAAAGGAGAATACAATGACATCAGCAAGCAAAACCACAGCGGTCGCCGCGGCGTTGGCTATGCTGGCCTCGCCGGCGCTATCCCAGACGAGCCCACCTGCGCCCGCCGCACCTGCACAAAATCAAGGTTCACAGCCATCGCCAGGCGGGCCAATCGAAGACTCCATGCGCCAAATGATGCGTGAGATGATGACTGAGATGCTGGAGGAGAGAATGCAGGAGCATCGCCGCCCGCGAGCAGAACGACGAGGTGGCGACCGTTGGCATCGCGATTTCCGCAGGCCTGACGGGCGCCATATGGGGGGCGGGAAAATGCATGGCGCACGGATGCGCATGATGTTCGCCATAGTCGACGCCGACGGCGATGGTGCGCTTTCTCAAACCGAGGTTCAGGATTTTGTCGAGCGGATATTCAATGCCGTCGACGAGAACCGCGATGACAGCGTCGACAGGGAGGAAATCCGATCCTTCTTCCACCCAGGTGCCGACGAAACGGGTGAATAAATCCGCAGGTGGAACCGCTGCAGGCGGTCCGCTTCGATCGTTACCTCAGCCGAGGAATGCAGCGGCTCAGGAAAATGCTGATCTGTAGCGATCCTTCGCGCCCCCCTCTGTCCTGCCGGACATCTCCCCCACTTGGGGGGAGA
>NZ_FTPD01000001.1:115555-136509 GCF_900156895.1 Mesorhizobium prunaredense | reverse complement strand
GTGGGGGAGATGTCCGGCAGGACAGAGGGGGGCGCTGTCCCGCCGAGATCAAAGGTTCTGCGCCGTCGTGACACTCTGAGGTAACGGAATGGATCCCAGGGTCTGCGCCGCGTCGGCCGCGCAGCCTCGCCGGCGCTCTCTACTTAGTCCATTCCGGCCACGGTGACATATTAGCCACAGTTAATATGAATCGGCAAACCTATCTTGCGTCTTTGGCATAGGTGTCCCGTAATGGGCCACTGGGTCTGGCGCCGCAATTGCACGGTCAGCAATGCCGGGGGCAACCTTGACGTGGCAATCGGGGGGGGGAATCGGGGGGCCCCGCCGCTTCGCAAATGGAGCGGCGGGCTCTTTCACGACACCACACCATCAGATGCCGCCAACGGATAGGAATGTTTTGCAATGCTCGCGGAGGCGATCTAGCCGCGAACGCCGGACAATTCGCGGACCTCCGCCCGCAGCGCCTGCAGCTCCGCCAGGATCATGGCCTGATCGCTGTGCAGCGTCGCCCTGTCGGCCGATTCCACCGCTTCATGCTCGGCCTCCATCGCCGAAACGATCACGCCGATGAACAGATTGAGCACGGTGAACGAGGTCGCGATGATGAACGGGATGAAGAACAGCCAGGCGGCCGGATAGACCTCCATGACCGGGCGCACCACGCCGTCCGACCAGCCCTCGAGGGTCATGACCTGGAAAAGCGTGAACAGCGATTTTGGTATGCCGCCGAACAGTTCGGGAAAGGACGAGCCGTAGAGCTTCGTCGCCATCACCGCAAAGACGTAGAACACCAACCCGAGCAGCAGCATGATCGAGCCCATGCCGGGCAAGGCGGTGATGAAGCCGGTGACGACACGGCGCAGCGACGGCACGATGCTGATCAGGCGCAGCACCCGCAGGATGCGCAGCGCCCGCAGCACCGAGAGCGAGCCGGTCGCGGGTATCAGCGCGAAACCGACGACGAAGAGGTCGAAGATGCGCCATGGATCGCGGAAGAAATGCGTCCTGTAGACGACCAGCCGGATCGCGAGTTCGGCCACGAAGACGCCGAGGATCGCGCGGTCGATGGCCGTTAGAAGCGGGCCAAAAGCAGCAATCGCGTCGGGCGAGGTTTCGAGGCCGAGCGTGACGGCGTTGATCAGGATCAGGACCATGATCGCGAGGTCGAAGCGGCGCGATTCGATGAGCGATTTCAGGGCATCCAAGGCTTCTTCTCCGTTAGAGCATCGGACCCGAAAGTGGGAACCGGGTTCGGGAAAATCCAATGCTCAAACGCATATGGCCGGCTTGTGACGCACCGAGTACAAAAAGGTACAAAAAGTTGAAACTCTCAGGAAACTGAAAGTTGAAACTTTTGTACGAAAGGACTTGAGCCATTCAAAAAGAATGGCGCGAGTGACGGGGCTCGAACCCGCGACCTCCGGCGTGACAGGCCAAATGGAAGCCCTTTTAGAACAGAGACTTCAGAGTTTTCCACAGATTTCAAGCGGGTGTGGACAAACCGAGAAACTTTGAACGACTAAGGCGTCATGACCCGGTTCCCCGGTGATACCGTCTGACCAATCTGGATCGCCGCGCGGGTCGGGCCGATCGTGTTGATGGGTGGGCGATCTCTTTAAATTAAAATGGGCAGGCTAGTCGGCTCCTAAGTCGCCTAGCTCGCACTGGTAGCTTTAGCCAACCAATATATCATAGTTGTACTCCCCTTCTCCCCAACGTACCCAATCGGCAGACCACGCGGCCGTAGGACGAAAAGAAAAGCCAAGCCGCCATCTTTTCCCGAGCGGGTCGAGATAGTCGATTGTTCCCACGATAGCCGGAAATCCGTCGAAAAACGTCTGCCTATTTTCGGAGGTCAGACGGAACATGCCGCAATAGATTTCGGACAGTTCCGGGCGAGACTCCGCTGTGATCCTTCTGCCGCGGTCTACCAGAAAAATAAACTCGTCTTTGTTGAGTTCATACCACCCTTCCGATTGGGATTGTGAGCTCCATACTCCTAGGTCTGCGTGATCATGCGTCCCAATATTGAACGCGACGATATTCGCCGGCATCTCCCCAATGTTTTTTACCTGAACGACAATCTTGAAATTGATCTGCCTTCCGGCCTCGTTCTCCTCGAATTGTCTCAACGCGTCGCCGCCCGCTGATTGATCAACATAGGGACCGCCAACTCTTACGCTGAGCCATGGCTTATAACGCGATTCAAACTGACGGACGGCGAGAGAGTTGGCGTCCTTAGCCACCTTGATGGTGTCAGCGTTACCCCTTCGGGCGATTTTGACGGCTACCATTGCGGCGTCAGCGCTTCGCTTGGCCTCGGCGACCCCTTTTCGAGTATAATTGGCCGCGGCGCCGGCGAACCAAGCCGCACCTACAGCGGCCAGCAAAGTGAGTGCGCCTACACTAACGCCCCACATCGTCCATTTCGCAGATTCCTGCGCTGCATCGGCAGCCTTCCATTGAGCACATAGGTCGGAACTACGATCATCCACGCCTGCTTGGCACGGTGCTTCGATGGGGTCAGTCTTCTGCCGGATTGGGGGCTGAATTGCGGGCGCCTGCTGTCGCTGAGGGCGCACCTGACTGAGGGGTGGATAACGAAATTCCGGCACAGCCCAGACAAAAAACAGCAATGCAATACCGACGCCGGCAACTACCCCGAGCGCAGCCTCTGCGAGCTTGGTGCGATTAGACATCGATTCAGTACGCAAACTTTCCCCTCGCAAGCTCGACGGTACTGTTTACCTCTTTTTGCTATTTTCCAGTAGTCGCAGCATTTCATCAGCTTGGGCAAGCTGGCCCTTTCCACCTAATTCTAGTGACTCGCCTGTAAAACACAGGCGAAAATTCGCTTTGCTCGAAAACAAATACCGAATGGTTCTAGAATCACCGAGCGTCTATCAGCGCCGGAATTTTTCAGTTTCGGCGATGAAGCGCGTGAACTCCCGTTCGAACTCGAACACCGCTTGCTCTTTCGTGTGGGCCGTTCCGCGCTGCCCGCCATGACGGCGGAAGCGCGGATCAGAGGTCGAGATGGACCAGGACCAAGTCCCTGAGAGGGAACCCCACTGGTTCTTCGAGATACGGCCGACGGAAGATTGCAGGAAGCTGGCGGCAAATCGTACGGTACAGATTGCCCGCCGATCGCGGTTCTGCTCCACTCCAACCAGACACGGGCGCTGCGGCCGCGGACGAATTTGAACGCCTCGACGTGGTTCTCGAAGGCTGCAAGCACAGTGCTGCCATCACGATCTGGAAGCCGCGTTGATAAGCGAGGCGAACTTTTTAGAAGGCTGGTCAAAGGCGCGCTGCGCGAGGGCTATCGCGGCCCGGCAGCAGCGGCGTGAGGACAGCAAGGGAGTGTGGTTCGATATCGTTCGGGGGAAGACCGGGCGGGACGGCGTGCTGACGCTCTCGCGCCGGTCGGAGCGGCTGTTCAAATGGTACCTGAAGCAGCAGTTCGGCGACGCCGAACCGATCAGCAGCATGAAGATCTTCCGAACTCGTCGTGGCGCCGCCTACCGGAAGAGTTCATTCTCGGAGGATTTCCGGGACGTCCGCAAAGTTGTCTTCCCGGGCGACACCAGGATGATGATCGACTTCCGGCGATCCAGCAGCACGGAAGCAGTTGCAGGGGGAGTGGAGGGGACGGCGCTCTCGGCGAAACTCGCCAATTCCCTTTCCGAAACGAAGAAGCTGGAACAGACCTATGTCCCTGTACAAGTCGAGATGGTCCGGCGCGCAGACGACGCTCGACGCGTGGGCCGGAAGGTCATTCGCGGGAACAAATAGGGAGAAAAGTCTGAATTGCCGGTCCGGCATTCAGACTTTTTGGCCATCCCCAACGACTAAGTCATTGAAAAATGGCGCGAGTGACGGGGCTCGAACCCGCGACCTCCGGCGTGACAGGCCGGCACTCTAACCAACTGAGCTACACCCGCGCAAGACGAGCACGGTCAGCCGTGTTCGTCGTTGGGGCGGTGGATAAGGCGTAAGCCACCGGGTGTCAAGCGGAGCGCGACAGCATAACAGCAAACAGGAGAAGGTTTTTTGACAAGCCGGATTTTGTCGCCGAAAACGACCAGCGGCGAGGGCGTTGCGCGCTCATTTGGCCTTGCGAACCCGGTCCTAACTGCTTAAAGGTCCGCCCCGGAGCGGGCGATTAGCTCAGTTGGTAGAGCGCTTCGTTTACACCGAAGATGTCGGCGGTTCGAGCCCGTCATCGCCCACCATAAAAGCATATGATTTTATTTATTAAACTCGTGGATGTTTTTTCGATTTGTGTTAGCTACCATTTGGCAGCAACCGAATAGCAACTCATCAAACCGCGTTTTGGCGACTTCTCGTTCGGTGAAACGAGGTTCGAGACGGCGCGGCTCTCTTCGCCGATTTCGGCCGCGTAGGGTGGCAAGGCGACACATATCATATGTATTATGCCCAGGTCAGAGGTCGGGGGCTCCGACTTGTCAGGTTCTTCAGCCGAGAACGTTGACGCACCAGTTGTTTCCGCCTGGTCACCTGCCGGTGCAGCGCGAGGGTCTCCCGGTCAGGCACACCCAGACTTCCGGAAGAAAGCCTCATGCAGAGAGCGTTCCCAGGACGGTCGCATCGATCGCGTCGGTCTTCACCTTCGCATTCGCCATCACGCGGACCTGCTTCGGACTGGCGATCACAACGCGATCGCCGTACGGCGACCGCAGCTCAGCGACAGCGCCAGCGTTGCCGATTGACGTCTTCTGCCCAGATCTCCAAACTGCTCAGAGTGAGGGGTGACATGCGGAATCGTCAAGAGATCACAAGACCTGACAACGGCGCGTCTGACAAAGCGTCTTTTCGGGCCTATGGCATAGACGGTGCGCTCAGTTCATTGGACAAGTTTGTCCTTTCCCAATTGAAAAAAGCGAACGAGGGCGTGGAATCCGTTTCTCCGGATGACCCACTGCGCAAGGCAGTCACCCTTATGAAGCTTAAAGGCTATTCCCAACTGCCCGTTATGACGTCAGTACGAGAGCTAAAAGGGGTGATAAGTTGGGAAGCCATCGCTTGGGGGAAAGGGGGCGGAAAGATCGATGGAGATTGCGTCCGCGATTATATGGACCGGGAGGTAAAGTATGCCAACGGGAATACGCATCTGTTCGACGCGATTCCAAGAATTGTCCGAGATGGTTATCTCGTGGTGCGCGATCCGAAGGACAGGCGCGTTACCGGTATTGTGACAGCGAGCGATATCAGCAACGAGTTTCTGACGCTGACCGGACCATTTCTACTGATCGCTAATATCGAGAACCATTTACGAGAATTGATAGCCGAAAAATATTCGGTGGACGACTTCGCTTCGGTCGTGCATCCCGGTGTAGCGAGGCCAAAAAAATTGGCATCGGAGTTAAGTTTTGGAGAATATGTGGGTTTGATCGAGAGCGCAGACCGTTGGGATAAACTTGGGGTTGACATTGACCGTGAGACGTTCTGCATTCACCTAAAGATGGTGAATCAGATCCGGAATAAGGTGATGCACTTCAATCCACAAGGGATTAGCCGAGAAGAAATTAATGACCTTCGTAAATTCTCCAACTTCATAGAATTTCTGTCACATAATAACCGATGAACCGCGACGATTTATTACCTCTTTTTGCAAAACTGCCTATTGAAGAGGGCACCGATTTAAACCAGGTGTCGTACGATATGGCTGGCGGACTGCCTGCCCGTATGGAAAAATGGTTCTGGGAAGGAATTCGCGGCGAGTCAGTGGTTTTTCGGCTGTCAGATATCGAGGACAGGTCGGATGAGGCAGTAGTCGAACTAGTTCGCGAAGTCTTCGGGATAATTGGGCAGCTCACTGTAAAGAGGTCAGGCGAATTCCTGTTTGTAAACCACTCGTTTCGGATCTAGCTTACCTTGTTTGCTAGACGTCAAGTTGCCGGTCACGCCAACAACTGACACTGCTCGGGCGCTATGAGGAGCGTTGGAAGTGGGGAAGCCTTTCTTCGACCAAGGGCTTGCCGTGGTCACTCGAATTGCTCGAGCGCTTTGAGGATAGTTGGGATTGGTCGATTCTTGCGCGCAATACCGCTTTGTCTATGCCTGCACTCCACGATGCGGATGTGATCGAGATCATGATGCAGGCCCCCAAAGAAAAACATAGACAAGAATCGTATTACATTTAGACGTGAAGTATCTGGCAGGACAAGAATGCCGATCATCGAACCCTCAAACAAACTCTCTCGGACCCAAAAAGAGTATCGGATTTGCTCTAATCCATATGTTTTCTACCGTATCATCGTCGATCAGTATGGGGCTCGACTCATGACCGCGACCGCTTCAGAGGATGCCGGAGGGTACCGAGCGTTCGAAAACCAGAAGTTTCTGATTTCTAGTACGGTGCAGGTGTTCGGTGACTTCGATATGGAGATCGTGACGAAAGAGGACCACGCAGGGCGGCTATACGTTGAAACTCCAGTGTTCTTGGATGCACAACACTTGATCCACATAGCCACCACAGCGCTTGACCGCATGGGCTTTGAAGATGTTGCGGTCCTAGCTCTTAGAGACATGAAAGCGCTGTACGAAGAGTTTGTGATAGATGACAGTGGCGAGGATACATATCTTAGCGACGGAATGTGGGTAAGGTCGGACGGCAGATTGATCGAGAAGTAGGTCTTCTCTGCGCGCGCCATCACGCGACGGATATCGCAGAATCTCTGCGAAATCGTCGACCTCTTTGATCAGCTTCGGGCCATACCGGGGCCATCAGCGGAGTGGGGCGGCTCGGGGTTGCAAATCCGTCGAGCCGAACAAGCGATCTGTGACGGAACCACTGAACCGGCCGCGTTTCCGCAACTCGAACAAGAGTTGCACTTGGCTTTCAATATACTTCCGTCCCAGTAAGATAGACATCTTAAAAAGCGCCATTGTTGATTTAACTCTTTCTTAACCACGTGTTCGCCGAAATTATCCGGTTAACGCTTGAGCCAGCTATCGAGCTTATGGTCCGTATCTCACCGATATATGAGTCATACCAATGTGCGGATTCGGGGGCTATTTCGGTTCGATCCGGGATGCGGAAGCTTTGCTTGCGCGGATGATAGCTGCGATCGCCCATCGCGGGCCGGATGAGCAAGGGAAATTTGTAGCAGCCGACGCCGGGCTCGGCCATGCGCGGCTGTCGGTGATCGGCATCGGTGATGGCCAGCAGCCGATGTCCGACGTGTCAGGCAATTTGACGATTGCGTTCAACGGCGAGATTTTCAACTACCTGGAACTGCGCGAAGGGCTGATCGCCAAGGGCCGGCGCTTCCGCACGTCGAGCGACACCGAGGTCATCCTGCATCTCTTTGACGAGATGGGCGAAGACTGCCTGTCGCTTCTGAACGGCGATTTCGCCTTGGCGATATGGGATGACAGGCGCCGGCGCATGGTGCTTGCCCGAGACCGGATGGGTGTGCGGCCGCTGTTCTACACGAACAGGGACGGCGTGCTTTACTTCGCGTCGGAGATCAAGGCCCTGCTGAAAGTGCCCGGCATCTCGGCCGAAATCGATCCGATTGCACTCGACCAGATCTTTACGCTGTGGGCGCCGATTGCTCCCCGCACGGCTTTCCGCAACATCCATGAGCTGGAGCCGGCGAGCATGATGATCGCGACGCCGGGGCAAGTCACGGTCAAACGCTATTGGCACCTCGACTATCCGCATCGCGACGCGCCGTCGAAGCTCACCAACGAGGACGTTGCGGCCGAGGAACTGCAGGCGCTTTTGACCGATGCGGTGAGGCTTCGCATGCGCGCTGACGTGCCGGTCGGTTCTTATCTTTCGGGCGGGCTCGATTCATCTCTTGTTTCGGCGCTTGCCGCCGGCATGACCCCTCTCCAGCTGCAGACATTTTCGGTGACGTTCGACAGCGCCGAGCACGACGAAAGCGTCTTCCAGACCGAGATGGCTTCAGCGCTTGGCGCTCGGCATCGAACCATTGCCTGCCAGGCCGGCGATATCGCCGGCGTCTTCCCCGAAGTCATCCGCTTTGCCGAGCGGCCGATCATCCGCACCGCCCCGGCCCCGCTCTATCAGCTGTCCGGCCTCGTTCGCCAGGCCGGCCTGAAAGTGGTGCTGACCGGCGAGGGCGCCGACGAGGTTTTTGCCGGCTACGATATCTTCAGGGAAGCGCGTGTGCGTCGGTTCTGCGGGCGGCAGCCGGCATCGCGCATCAGGCCGCAGCTGTTCCGCAGGCTTTATCCCTATCTGCCGGGTCTGCAGCAGCAGTCCGTGGAGTATTTGGCGGCGTTCTTCGGCGCCGGCAACACTGCCCTCGACGATCCGCTGTTCTCGCATCGGCCGCGCTTCAAGACCACGGCGGCGGCGAAGATTTTCTTTTCCGGTGACCTGCGCGCGACGTTGAAGGGCTATGATGCGGCCGAGGAACTGGTCAGCCGGTTGCCCCAGGCTTTTCCCATGTGGCACCCGCTGCATCAGGCGCAATATCTGGAAACCCGCTTCCTGCTGCCGGGTTACATCCTCTCCAGCCAAGGCGATCGGATGGCCATGGCGCATGGTATCGAAGGACGGTTTCCCTATCTCGACCATCGCCTGGTGGAATTTGCCGCAAGACTTCCGCCTGACATGAAGCTGAAGGGATTGGTCGAAAAGCACATATTGCGCAAAGTGGCGGGGCATCTGCTTCCCAGCGCGATCGGGGGGCGTGCCAAGCAGCCCTACCGAGCGCCGGAAGCCCGCTCCTTCGTCGGAGCCGGCGAACTGGACTATGTCAGCGATTTGCTGAGTGAAGCGAGCATCGCTGGCGGCGGACTGTTCAACGCCAAGGCGGTGGCCAGCCTTCATGAGAAATGCCGCACGCAGCCAGCGTCCGGGTTTCGCGACAACGCTGCCTTCGTCGGCATTTTGTCGACGCAACTGTGGCAGAAGAATTTCACCGGCCAAAAAACCAGTGCGGCACGAGCGGCCTGAGAAATCCAGGGAAGGAAAAAATGATGATAACAATCAAGGACAAGGTCAGAGCCTTTATCGTCGACAACTTCTTGTTCGGCGACACGTCTTACGAACTTGCAGATACAGCCTCGCTGATCGAGAACGACATCATCGACTCGACCGCCGTGGTCGAACTCGTGGCGTTCATCGAGGATATCTTCGGCATAGCGATGGTCGATTCCGACATTGTGCCGGCCAACCTGGATTCGGTCGACCGTATTTCGTCCTTCATCAAGGCGAAAGCGCCGGCAGTCTAGGCCCGATCGGCGAGGAGCGTTCCGTGCGGATCGAACATTTTTTGGCCGCGAATGCCGCTGCCCAACCTGCCAAGACGGCATTGATCACCAGCCATAAAAGGCTGAGCTACGAAGAACTGGACGATCTCTCGAGCCGCCTTGCCGCTGCCCTTTTCGCAAACGGCGTCGGGCGCAACGACCGGGTCGTCGTTTTCATGGACAATTGCTGGGAGGCCGCGGTTTCGATTTTCGCCGTGCTCAAGGCAGGGGCGACCTTCATCCCGGTCAACCCATCCACCAAGGCCGACAAGCTTGCCTACATCCTTGCCGATTGCGACGCTGCGGCGATCCTCACCCAGGCAAAACTGATGCCCGTGGTCGCCGAGGCCTGCGGCGGCAACACCGGCATCTTCGTGGCTTCGACCGTCGGCGCCGATGGCCAATGCCCGGTGGGGGCCACATCCCTGGTCGACTGTTTGACGCTTGAAGGCGGGGAGGTCGACCACCGTGGCATCGACTTCGATCTGGCGATGTTGATCTACACGTCGGGCTCAACCGGCCGGCCCAAGGGCGTGATGATGGCGCACCGCAATTGCGACGCGGCAACGGACTCCATCACCACCTATCTGCGCAACACCTCCGACGACATCATTCTGAATGTGCTTCCGCTCGCCTTCGACTATGGCCTTTATCAATTGCTGATGGCCGTCAGGCTCGGCGCCACGCTCGTGCTCGAAAAATCCTTTGCCTTTCCTCAGGCGATCTTCGAACGTATCCGCGAGGAGGGCGTCACCGGTCTTCCGCTGGTGCCGACGATGGCAGCGATGATCCTGCAGATGCGTGACCTGGAGCCGGGCTTCCTGCCTAGCGTCAGCTATATTTCCAACACGGCGGCGGCCTTGCCGCCGGCCCATATCGAACGTCTGCGCTGCCTTTTTCCCGGCGTCAGGCTCTATTCGATGTATGGCCTGACGGAATGCAAGCGCTGCACCTACCTGCCGCCCGAGGAGCTCGACCGCCGGCCGGGATCGGTCGGCATAGCCATTCCGAACACCGACGCGTTTGTCGTCGACGACAACGGGCAGCGCGTGCCACCTGGTGTGGCGGGCGAGCTGGTCATTCGCGGACCGCACGTCATGCAGGGTTATTGGCGCAACGAAGCTGCGACCGAGCGAGCGCTGCGACCGGGCCCGAACCCTTGGGAGAAGGTCCTTTACACCGGTGACCTGTTCAGGACCGATGAGGACGGCTTTCTTTATTTCGTCGGCCGCAAGGACGACATCATAAAGACGCGGGGAGAGAAGGTGGCGCCGAAGGAAGTGGAAGCCGTGCTTCACGCCCATCCCGGCATCGCCGAAGCCGTTGTCGTCGGTGTGCCGGATCCGGTGCTCGGGCATGCAATCGGCGCGCTCGTCATACGCTCGGACCCGACGCTCAGCGAAAAAGACGTCATGCGCCACTGCGCCCGTCACCTCGAGGATTTCATGGTCCCCAAAATCATCGAATTCCCTTTGGAATTGCCGAAGACGGATACGGGCAAGGTCAGCCGCCGGCTTGCGTCGGAGATAATGGAGGCCGCGCAATGAGTGTTCGCCCCGGCGATGGCGCGCAGACCTTTCTGGCGCAGGCTCTGGCGATCGACCCCGGCGCCGAAACGGACAGGATCGTGACGGCGTTGCGCCAGCAGTTGCGCGGCATTCGCAAGCGCGGCCTCGTGCTCGGTCTTTCCGGCGGGATCGATTCGAGCGTTTCGGTGGCGTTGGCGGCGCGAGCCGTCGGGCCACAGAATGTACTCTGCCTCTTCATGCCGGAAAACGATTCCGATCCGGAAAGTCTGCGGCTCGGCCGCCTTGTCGCCGACACTTTCGGTGTCGATTCTATTGTGGAGGATATCGGGCCGACCCTGCGCGCCATGGGCTGCTATCAGCGTCGCGACGCCTTCATCCGCGAATTGGTCCCGGACTACGGCGAAGGCTGGGCCTCGAAGATCGTGATTGCAAACGCCCTCGAGCATGAGGGCTACAATATTTCGTCGCTGGTGGTCCAGGACCCCGGGGGCAAGCAGACCAAACTGAGAATGCCGCTGCCGGTCTATCTCGGTATCGTCGCCGCCACCAACATGAAGCAGCGCACCCGCAAGCAGATCGAATATTATCATGCCGACCGCCTGAACTTCGCCGTTCTTGGAACGCCCAACCGGCTGGAATTCGATCAGGGTTTCTTCGTCAAGAACGGTGACGGCGCGGCGGATGTCAAACCGATCGCCCACCTCTACAAGACGCAGGTCTATGCGCTGGCGGCCTATCTCGGCGTTCCCGAGGAAATCCGCAACCGGCCGCCGACCACCGATACCTACTCGCTGGCGCAGACGCAGGAGGAGTTCTACTTCTCGCTTCCCTATGACCGCATGGATCTTTGCCTTTGCGGCCTCAACAACGGCGTGGCGGCTGACATGGTGGGGCAGGCGGCGGGACTGGACGCCTCGCAGGTGGAACGCGTCTGGGCCGACATCGCCGCCAAGCGCAAGGCGACGCGCTACCTGCACCTGCGCCCGCAACTTGTCAATGAGGTCGAGGAAGTCGATACCTGACCTGGCTCTCCAACCTAGTGGTCAAAGTCTGACGCTTGGTACCGGAGTCGTAAGTCCGCTCAGGGTGGCAAGCGGAAGTCCAGCGTGAACGCGCGGAATAGTTGCTTTGCGGACTTGAGCCGGCATTAGGTTGCGCAAGCTGTAGCGGCTGATCTTGGCGCGACCGAGACCAACGTCGGCGCTCTCGCGCGCAGGGCCCGCACTTGAAGCCAGTGGCCAGCGGGCTCTACGCCAATAATGGGCGCTTTCCAGAATGACCGGAACCGCGAGACAATCGCTGACCAAACCCTTCTACCCTTGCCAGCGGAGCAATCACCCTTACGATTCGACCAGGATCACCAAGGACTCTGGCACCACTCCATCGAAGGCCATCGCATCCGCGGCTTCCTTGCTCTGCATAGCTTTCATCATGGCGTCCATGTCCGGAACGTCCATAAGAACGGCCACCCGAGTCGGATTTTGTGGATCTACAAATGTTCGTATGTTGGTCACGCCGAGCGGACCAAAAAGCTCTTTGCGCTTCGGCGAGTCGAGCCAGTGCTTCGCTCCCTTTGTGATGTTATGGTGGCCAATGACTGTCGGCATTGCATCCTCCCTATCGTGACGGCGAAGGCCGGTATCAACTAAAGAGTGCCAAGATCCATCCCCGTCGAACCACGGAGCGCCGTTTTGGTTGGACTGTCAATTATTTCGTTAAGGGCGCGCGGATGAACGATTCGGAGAGGGCGTTTCTTCCGGACGGTTCGACCTCAATGAACCAGAATCGCGGTCACGCGGCTGTGGCTATTGACATGTGACATGCGCAAACAGCCGGACAACAACTGCAAGGGCCCGCGTGGCAGATATCGGGATCCGGCGCGGGGGTCGGAAAGGGCAGTTGCGGGCGTAGGGCTGCCATTCATGACCCGGCGCGCCAAGGTCGTCTTCGGGTCGGAACAGGTATTCCGCATCGGGTACCAAGCGTCAGATTTTCACCACTAGCCACGGCGAGCGCTTCAGGGTGACCGATGTTCCGCCACATTGCCCTGTCCGTCTTGATCTGTGATCGGCTTTCCCTGGACGGAGCAAAGGGAGTTTCTCGATGAAACTACATTGGAGGTTCTCGGGTTCGCCTCGCGCTCTGGCGAGAGGCTGGCGAACCGGAATGCGTTTGGCCAGTCGGACGGAATAGGCGGTGCTGGACTAGTTACCGTGGACAAGGCTTAATGCTGCGCGGCGAGATTGCCGGGGGGCGATTATGAGATCACCGCAGAAAATGACCGATGGCGGCGATGTTCTCGATGCTGTCGTCATCGGGGCCGGCTGGGCCGGCCTGGGTGTCAGCTATTGGCTGGCGCGACGCGGCCTGCGCCACAGCGTATTGGAGCGGGGCCGCATAGGAGAGACCTGGCGCACACAGCGATGGGATCTGTTTCGGATGAATACTCCCAACGTGCAGACCGTCATGCCGGGCGATTGCTATGACGGTCCCGATCCGGATGGTGCCCTGACGCGCGATCAGTTCGTCACTCTCCTTGAGGATTTCGCCGGGCGCAACGCGCTGCCGATCGAAGCGGATACCGCGGTAAGCGAACTCACGCACGAGAATGGCGCCTATCGGCTGACCACCTCACACGCCACGCGTTGGGCGCGCAATGTGATCGTCGCAAGCGGCAGCCTGAATTGTCCGGTGCGCCCGGTCTGGGCCGCCGCGTTGTCGCCCGCTCTCCGCCAGATCGACGCTTCCGGCTACCGCAGCGCTGCCGATCTGCCAGATGGAGCGGTGCTGGTGGTCGGAAGCGGCCAATCTGGTGCCCAGATCGCGGAGGAATTGGCGGACGCAGGTCGAGCGGTCTTCCTTGCGACCAGTCGTGTCGGACGGCTTCCACGGCGCTACCGGGGTCGCGACATCATGGTCTGGGTGCTCGAAAGCGGGTTTCTCGACGTACGCCGGGAGGAAGTCATTCGAGTTGCGGGACGCATCCCGCCGCGTGGTGTGCTCGGGTCGACGCATACGATAAGCCTTCAGGCGCTGAGCGCCCAGGGTGTCGTGCTGCTGGGGCATCTCACCGGCATCGAGGATGGCGGCAGCCTCTCGTTTGCCGACGATCTCGAAGCGAATGTCCGCTTTGCGGATGAAGCCTCCGAAAATGTCAGGCGCCATGTCGACGACTATATCAGCCGCATGGGGATCGATGCACCCGTTGCGGAGCCCGACCCGGCGGAGACGGTCGCGATGCGTCAGCCGAACCCGACGATCGGTTCGCTCGATCTCTCCCGCTCCGGCGTTACGAGCGTGGTGTGGTGCACGGGCTTTAAGGGCGATTTCAGTTGGATGAGGCTTCCCGGTGCGCTCGACAGCGCGGGACAGCCTGTTCACGTGGATGGCGTGGCCGCCCTGCCAGGCCTTTACTTCGCAGGGCTGGACTTCGCCTCCACACGTAAGTCAGGCACCATCTTGGCGATCGCCGAGGAAGCATCTCGCCTTGTCGAACACATCGCAGGGCGTTCGTGACCGCCTGGCATAGTCAAGAAGCTCCTGACAGCTGAGCGAAGGCAAAGGCCTCCAATGATCAGCCAACAACTTCGCTCCCGCACGGCTGAATGCTTCAGGTGAAGCGGCCGCCGATCAGCCGGCTCCACTGCTCGCCCGCAAGACCGTTCAGGAAAGCTTGCGAATTCTTCATGGCATTCAAAAGCTCTGGGTCACGTGAATGCACCACGGTCGAGGCAACGGTCAGGAAAGCCATGCGTCGCCCAAGCATTGCTTCCAAAAGTGCAGGTTGAATGCGTCCGCGCAGGCCGCTGACGCCGCGTATGGCAGCATCATCGATCAGGCAGTCGATGACGGAACCTGCCTGGCCGGGGAGGGCGAGGATCTGCAGCACGCGACCGATTCCACCCGCCCGTGCGTGATAGGCGAATGCGCCGACATTGGTGCCGACCGGCGATGCCACGGAAACGTAGACAAGCTCGCCCAGGTCCGGCCTTTGTGCCGCATCGGTCAGCATATGATCAAGCTGGCCTTTCGCCCAACTCGGGCGCAGGGCGAACTGGGCGGTCAACGGTTCGACGAGCCTGGCAAATGCGTCGCTGTCGATTTGGGATGTCCGAAAAGCCCCATGACCTGCCCCGTCCGCCGCCACGCCGGACCAGCGTCGTTCGCCGGACTTCATTCGCCTGCAATAAAATCGGTCGAGGGCACGGGCAAACGGATTGAGCATTCGGGCAAGCTTGATGCGATTGGCGGAAAGGCTGAGCACAAAGCTCGACGGCCGCATCACGCGCACCCAGTCGAGACTGTATTGCGGCAGGACAACGCCGCGCAGCCGGGTCCACAATTTTGTGGAAATATCATTGGCGGTCTCGCTGAAGGAGATATCCTGCGGACCATCCAGATAAGCCTTCAACAAGCGGGCGCCGGCCATCGGGTCGCGCTCATGATCCTCGACCATGAGCGAACCGCAGATGGCGGCGCGTAATTGCCGGCCGTTGAACTGCATCGGCAACACGTGAACGCCGACAAACCCGGAGACGCGGCCGGCGTCGTTGACATGGACAAGCGACCGCAGATCGCCTCCGCAACCCGGCGCCTCCAGATAAAACCGTCTCAAATAGTCAATGAGCGAGGCCGGCGCTTCGGTCCGCTTTTTGCGCAGCACGCGTTGGAACATGCCTGCGACTGCCGGAAGATCGGCACCTTCCAGGGCGCGAATGACGCTCAAGCCCGGCTCCCGGCACCGGAGTCCCCGCGTTTCCGGACACTGGCAAGGCCTGGCTCCCTATCGGCCGTTCCGGCGAACGGCAGCTGTCCCCAGCTGCGCAATCTACAGTTGCACTCGCTCCGGTGGTGGTCGAAAGGAGAGTTGTAACGTTGCGGCAAGGCAGGCCCTTTGCTTGACCATGAAAACGAGCGCCGTTGCTGTTTACCAACTTCGGGTAAACCGATGTTGAAGTATTGGGCGGCGAATCCAGTTTTTTCGGGCGCGGCCTTGCCGCCGCACGTCCGGCGAAGCCTCAGCCTGCAACTTCCGGCGCGAAGCCAGTCGCGGTGGGGAAAAAAACGAAATCGAGGATCATGGCGGAAGCAGCCGGAAATCCTTGCCTTCGGGCAGCAGCTGCCCGCCGTCGACGATGATGGTGGTGCCGGTGATATAGCTGGCGTCGTCCGAGGCCAGGAACAGGAAGGCATTGGCCACGTCGCGCGGGCTGCCGAGGCGGCCGAGCGGGATGGAGTCCTCCATGTTCTTGATATAGGCGGCGCCGCGATGCAGCTGGATGGCTTCGGTGAGGATATTGCCGGGCTCGACGCCGTTGACGTTGATGCCATAGGCCGAGAATTCGAGGGCGGCCGAACGGATCAGGCCGTTGATGCCGGCCTTGGTCGCCGAATAGTGGCCGTGACCGGGGCTGGTGACGTGCGGGCCGGTGATGGAGGAGGTGAACAGCATGCGGCCAAAGTGCTGCGCCTTCATCTGAACGAGCGCGGCACGGGCGGCATTGAAGCTGCCGCGCAAATTGACCGCCATGACACGGTCCCAGTCCTCCGGGCTGGTGTTTTCCAGCAGTTGCCAGGGATAGATGCCGGCATTCTGGACCATGATGTCGAGACGGCCGTGATGTTCGAGCGCCAGCGCAACAGCGGCCTCGGCATCGGCCAGCTGCGAGATGTCGGTGCGGATGAAGGCAGCGCCGACTTCGTCCGCGGCCGCTTGCCCGGCCTCGACCTCGGTATCGGCCAGGACCAGCTTGGCGCCCTCTTCGGCAAAGCGCTGCGCGATGCCCTTGCCGATGCCGCGGGCGCTGCCGACGATCAGCGCGACCTTGTTTTCGAGACGCCCGGTCATGCCAGCCCCCCTCTTATGCCAGTCTTTGCCGGATGGTTTGCTTGAACGCGTCGAGCAGCACGGCGGCAAGCACCAGCAGGCCGTGGATCACCTGGGTGAAGTTGGCCGGCAGACCCATGAGGTTGATCGCCGTGTTGATCGCCGACAGCAGCAGCACGCCGGCATAGACGCCGGGCAGGGTGCCGACGCCGCCCTTCAGGCTGACGCCGCCGATGACGACGGCGGCGAAGGCGTTGAACAGCAGGCCGACGCCGAGGTTGGCGGTGGCGCCGGAGGTGCGGATCGCCAGCAGCCAGCCGGCAAGGCCGGCGATGGCGCCAGCGAGAACGAAGGCGATGACGAGGTTGCGGTTGACGCGGATGCCGGCGCGGAAGGTCGCGGTCTCGTTGCCGCCGATCATGATCAGGTGCCTGCCGAAGGGGGTCTTGGCCATGATCAGCGAGAAGACCACGAAACACGCAATCGCGATCCAGGCGGTGAGCGGCAGGCCAAGCAGGCGCTGAATGCCGAACCAGCGGATTGCCGGCGCGAGGTCCTGTGCCGAGCGGCCGCCGGAAATGACCAGCACGAGGCCGCGCACCCAGATGTAGGACGCCAGCGTGATGATGAAGGCACTCATCTTAACCTTGACGACCAGGTAGCCGTTGATGGCGCCGATGATGCCGCCGACAGCAAGGGCGATCAGCAGCGACACCGGAACCATCAGCCATTCCGGGTGCAATTGAACGCCAAGGCCGATACCCGCCGAGCAGAACAGGATGCCGACCGCCATCGCACTGAGCGCCGCCACGGATTCGACCGACAGGTCCATGTGACCGGTGATGATGACCAGCGCCAGGCCGATCGACATGACGCCAAGCACGCTCGACGCCTCGATGATGTTGGCGAAGATGCCGAGCTGGAAATAGTTCGGAATGGAGATGGAGAAGACCACCAGCACGAAGACCAGCATGAACCAGACGAGGTTGTCGAGGACGAACTCGAGGGCGTGGCGCGTGCGGGGATTCATGTGTTGATCCGGCTGGCGCACCGATCCTCGGAAAGGATCATGCGCGGATTGAAAATTGCTGCAGCCTGCCTTGCGCGTCCGTTCGAACCGCGCCGATTGAGCTCCGGGCCAACGTGGCCCGAAGCCCGAGGCGACTTTGCTATTCGACCGGCTTCACGGTGCCCGAGGGCGGCTTCAGATTGCCCCAGAAGGCCGGGTTGTCGACGTTTTCCTTGGTGATCGCAGCGCCGGGGATCTTGATATTCGGTCCCCAGGCTTCAATGGTCACGGTCGATTTCAGGCCGAGCACGTCGTATTCGCCCGGCTTGATCTCCTGCTTGTTGACGACCTTGTCCATGAACATGGCGACGGCGGCGGCCTGAGCGTACAGCGGCTGCTCGACTTCGACGTTGAGCCAGCCCTTGCGGATCAGGTCGAGGCCGACCGGCGCACCGTTCGAGCTCATCAGCATGACGTCGCCCGGCTTCTTGCCGGCGGCCTCGAGCGAGGCGACGGCGGCGACCGAGAGGTGTGCCGCATGGCTGAAGATCAGGTCGATATCAGGGTTGGCGAGCATCTGGTCGTTGACGATGGTCCCGGCTGCATCCGCCGCCCATTGCATGGCCGGAACCGAGATGATCTTGACGTCCGGGAACGCCTTCATCTTCTCCTCGAAACCCTTCTGGATGTCGAGCGTGTAGGGGTCGCCAGGATCGCCAAGCACCTGGAGGATCTTGCCTTTCACCGATCCGTGCTTCGCCTTCAAGAGTTTTTCGGCCTGGTCGGCGGCAATCTGGCCGATCTCGACCGTTCCCGCCACCGAGGTGAAATCGGATGGTGTCGAGGTGATCTGGCGATCGAACTCGACAACCGGGATGCCGGCGGCGCGGGCGGCCTCGATGGACGGCTTCAACGCATTGAAATCGACGGCGGCAAGAATGATCGCCGACGGCTTGAGCGCAATGACGTCGTTCATCTGCGATTGCTGAGCGTCGGTCTTGTTATCGGCGTTCAGCGTCTTCATCTCGTAGCCGACCTGCTTCAGGAACATCTCCAGAGCGCTCACCGAGCCGGTCTGGAATTCGTCGAGCAATGTCGGCACCAGATAGTAGACGGTGCCCTTGGACTGGGCGAATGCCGGCGTGAGCGTGGCAAAGGCCAGTGCCAGGATACCGAAGACGGAAAGAAGTATCTTCTTCATGTCGTTCGCTCCTCTTGCGCCGGATTTGTCCCTCAGCCTGCCGGTCCGGCACCGGCGAGCGTCTCTCCGGTGATCATGTCGATCACCGCGTCGGGACTTGTCTTGTTGCGCGCGACATCGCCGGCCACGACGCCTTGCCGGATCACCACGATCCGGTCGGCGACCTGAAAGGCCTGCTGCATGATATGGGTGATGATGACGACGCCGATGCCTTGCCTCGCCACCTGGCGGATCATGTCGAGGCCGCGCCGCGTCTGCTCGACACCGAGTGCTGCGAACGGCTCGTCGAGAAGCACGAGCTTGCCGCCAAAATGCACGAACCGATTGAGCTCTATGGCCTGCCGCTGGCCGCCCGAGAGGTGCTCGACATTGGTCCTGAGCGAAGGGATGCGCGTGCCGGCGCTGGCCAGCGCCTTTTCGACCACCTGCTCCATGGCGGGTTCGTCGAGCACGGCAACGCCAAGAAATTTCCTGGTGATCTCGCGGCCCATGAAGAAATTGGCCACCACGTCGACATTGGTGCAAAGCGAGAGGTCCTGGTAGACGGTCTCGATCCCAGCTGCCTTGGCCTCGGCGGGAGATTTGGCGAGAAATTCCTTGCCCTCGAACAGCATGCGGCCGGAGGTCGGCTCCAGGCCGCCGGCGATGATCTTGACCAGTGTCGATTTGCCGGCGCCATTGTCGCCCAGAAGCGCCACCACCTCGCCCTTGCCGATCGAGAAGCTGATGCCCTTGAGCGCTTCGATCGCGCCAAAATTCTTGGTGACGTTGTCGAGCACCAGCAGGGGTTCGCTCATGCCAGGCTGAGTTCCGCTCATGCCGCGATCCCCTTGCCTTGCAGTATATCTCGCCCGCGTTCGCGCTCGGCGGTGAATATCTGGCCGAAGCGTGGCGAAAGCACGCCTGAGACGGCAAGTGCTGCGGCCCCGCGTAGCACCGCATGCTGGCCGCCGCGTGCGACGGTGACACGCGGCGCCGTGCGGTCGTTTCGCGCCGAGATCGAGTCGGCAAGCTTGGCAACCGAACCGGCCAGCCGTTCAAGCAGATCGGTGGACGCCAGTCCGCCCAGGATGATGGTTTCGGGATCGAACAGGTTCTCGACGATGGTGATGGCGTTGCGGAAGATCGGCCCGACTTCGCTGACCCAATCGGCGTCGCTGATGTTCCGGCGCCGCAGCGCCTCGAGCGAGAGGTATCGTTCGAGGCAGCCGCGATTGCCGCAAGGGCACGGCTCGCCACCCGGCACGACAGGGATGTGTCCGATTTCGCCGGCATTTCCCCAGGCGCCGCGCAACGCACTTCCGTCATGGACCATGACGCCGCCAAGACCGACACCGAAATAAAGATAGTAGTATTCGGAATATCCCGTCCCGAGGCCATACAGGCGCTCGCCCATTGCCGCGGCCGCCATGTCGGTCTCAAAAAACGCGGGCAGCCCGGTCGAGGCCTCCAGCCGTTCCCGAAGCGCCACGTCCTTCCAGCCGGTCATCGTCGTCGGGCCGATAAAGCTCATCGTTTCCACGCCGAAAGGGCCGGGCAGCGCCATGCCGATGCCGAGAACGCGGCCGCCCGGCCGCAGCCCGGTCAATTCAAGCACCATGGCGCCGATCAGATCGAAGGCATGGTCGGGCGTTGCGTTGGCGGCCTCGCGGTAGGCGCTCTCGATCACGTCTCCGCTCAAATTGATCAGCGCCGCATTGATACCCAGCGGGGTGACGTGGATGCCGACGGCATAGCCGCCCTCCGGGTTGATCCGCAGGGTCGCCGGAGGCAGCCCGCGCCCCCGCGGCTCTTCGCGCATCGACAGGACGTAGCCGTGTTCTTCCAGCTCGCGAACGATGGTCGAGACGGTTTGAACAGTGAGCCCGACCCGCTTGGCAATGTCGCCGCGGGCGATCGGACCGTGAAGGCGGATGGATTCAAGGACGATACGCCTGTTGTAAGGCCGCCCAAACTCCTGATTGGTCCCTCGCAGTGCCATGTCTTGCGCCCCTGGGAGACAAGAGGTTCGCACCGAATATTTATTCAGTCAAATGGAATTCAAAAAGAATCCCGCCGATCCGGCTAATGTGGCGTTCCTTCGCGCCCCCTCTGTCCTGCCGGACATCTCCCCCACTTGGGGGGAGATCGGCG
>NZ_FTPD01000001.1:94070-115545 GCF_900156895.1 Mesorhizobium prunaredense | reverse complement strand
CTCTGTCACCAGCCCGTTCGGCGTGCGCACCGATCCGCTCCTCGGCACCGCCGCGCTGCATTCGGGGATGGATTTCAGGGCGCCGTGACCTTGGCCGGCATTCCGGACGGGACCCTCCGCGGCCGACAGGCCTCCGACCCGTCAGAGGCACCCCTGCCGGGGACTAAAGATACCGCGCGACCTTCTTGCCGACCCTCAGGAAGCGCAGCGGGTCGATGGCCTGGCCATTGTGGCGGATCTCGTAATGCAGATGCGGGCCGGTCGAGCGACCGCTGCTGCCGGTCTTGCCGATGACGTCGCCGGCATTGAGCCTCTTGCCGACGGTCACGTCGATTTTGCTGAGATGCCCATAGCGCGTCGCAAAGCCATTGCCATGGTCGACCTCGACCATGCGGCCGTAGCCGCCGTTCCAGCCGGCCTTGACGACGACGCCGGGCGCCGTGACCTTGGCCGGCATTCCGGTCGGCGCCCTGAAATCCATCCCCGAATGCAGCGCGGCGGTGCCGAGGAGCGGATCGGTGCGCACGCCGAACGGGCTGGTGACAGAGCGACCGGGGGCGGGGTTGGCGAGCGGCAGCCGTCGCGCCTCCGTCTTCAGCCGGTCGAGCGCGTCCAGCGTTTCGTCGAGTTCCCTTACCTTGCTGTCGAACGCCATCGAACTGTCGAGTGGTATCAGCGGACCGCCGGCATCGCTCTTGCCGAAATCGCCGTCGACCGGCAGGCCAGCCGCCTCGAGCGCCTGAGAAATCGCATCGGCGTTTCTGTAGGCGTTGTCGGCAAGCGTGGCGATGCGGGTGAGCTGCTGGCTCTCTATGGCCTTGAGCGCGGCGCTGATCGACACGAACAGCCTGTCGGCACGATCGGCCGCCGTGTCGCTCGGCAGCGGATCGGAACGGGTCGACCACAGCGAGAACGGCCTGGCATCGCCAGCGCCAAGGTTGGCGCCGAGGCTGGCAACCGCATAGGCCTGTAGCGGGGCGTCGGTCACCTCGGCGCGTTTATCCGGCTTTGCGGACGCAGCAGTGCCTGCGGCAGGCGGCGTTCCGACGTCGCCCTCGGCGCGTTCGAGGAGGGGGCCGAGGCGGCCATGGCGCAGGCTGAGCTGGGTCTGTCGTTCCAGCAACTCGCCAACTTTGGTTTCCATGAGCTGCTGGTCGAGCAGTTGACGGCTGGTGATCCGGTCGACCTGAGCGCGCAGTGCGGAGATGCGGTCCTCATAGGCCTGCTGCATGCGCGCCTGCCGTGCCGTGGTCGCACCGATCAGGTCGTCGCGCAGCACGAGATAGGACGTCGCCAGCAGATAGCCTATCGCCATCGCCGCCAGCGCTGAGCCGCAAAATGCGGCAACCCATGGCCGTATGGTGAAATGCCTGATCTCGTTGCCCCGGGCGATAATGACCGTATGGGGCTCCTTGCGCCTGCCGAAGACCGTTGACTGACTGGCTACGTTCACAGGACCAAGCTTTCGTTACGACAAGCCTCATTACACATCATTAAGGTTAACGGTCGGTTGCTGGCGCCCAGCTTGCAGCCCATGGGTTGCAGTCCGATTGCTTCGGCGCCCGTGCTTCAGACAGGTTCAGGCCGAACTTGGCGTCATAGCGCGCGCACCGCCTCCAGCACCGCCTCGGCATGGCCTTTGACGCGAACGTTTCGCCAGATCCGGGCGATCCGTCCGTCGCTGCCGATCAGGAACGTTGCGCGCTCGACACCCATATAGCGGCGGCCATAGAGCTGCTTCTCGACCCACAGATGATAGGCTTCGATCACCTTGCGCTCCTCGTCGGCGACGAGGTCGACGGTCAGATCGTGTTTCGATTTGAATTTGTCGTGTTTTCGGACGCTGTCCGGCGACAGGCCGATCACCATCGCGCCGAGCTTTTCGAATTCCGGCCTCAACTGCGAAAAGCCGATCGCCTCAGTGGTGCAGCCGGTGGTGTCGTCTTGCGGATAGAAGTAAAGCACGACCGGCTTTCCCAGCAATGACGCGAGGCTGAGTGACCCGCCGCCGTCGCGGGGAAGGTCGAACTGCGGCGCAAGGTCGCCGACGTCGAGATCAGCCATATCGATGCCCTTGTTTGTGGTTACGCGCGAAGCCTCATCGATATATTGTCGCACCGGGGTTCGTCCACGGTCGAGTTCGTTCAACGGAAAATTGTGTGGATCAGGAGCAGCCGCAGCACGAGAAGATCAGATTCAGGCGTGATGAAATCACCGACCTGGAGGCCTTCCCGTCCGCGTGCCGCATACCGCCGCTCGGCCGGGGCCGTGGCGTTGGTATTCTTGCGCGGCTGTTCGCCGGCTTTTTGGCCCTTGTGCTGCTGGCCACCGCCGCTGTGTATGCGATCGGCATGTCCGGCTTCGGCGCCGAGCGGCTGCGGGCCGAAGCGGAAACGGCCATCGAGAAATTGGCCGGCGTCGACGTCGACGTTGCAGTCGGGCCGGCCCGTCTCACGCTCGACGGATCGAGCTTCATTGCGCTGCAGGTCAGCGACGTCAGCCTCAAGACCGCCGACGGCAAACCGATGGCCGATGCCGGGCGTGTCCGCTTCGGCGTAAGGCTGATACCGCTGCTTTCGGGCGAGGTGCGGCTTACCAGCGCCAGGATTTCCGACGCGCGCATCGTGATGGCGGCGCTGCCGTCGGGTGGCGACTGGACGGCGGCGCTGCGCAATGACGACGGCCTCATCGATCCGGATAGGCTGGCCGCCACGGTCTTTGCCAGCATCGGTCACGCGCTCGATGCGGTGCGCGAGGATTCGATGCGCCAGATCGAGCTGGGCAATGTCGACCTCATTCCGCCCGAGGCCGGGTTGGTCAAACTGGTCAGGATCGCGGATGCTACCGTTGCGCAGTCGGGGCCGGGCGGCATGGAGTTTTCATCCGACGCGGCTGTCGACGGCAGGGCACTCACCATCGCCGCCTCAGCCAGCCGCGATACGACGACGCGGCGTGTGACGGCGTTGGATGCCAGCGTCGAGATAGCGCAGGTCAGCGAGGCTGCGGCAGCGCCAGGCGGGACGCTTGGCGCGATTGCCTTGAAGCTGGCGGGATCGGAAGGAACCGGCGAGAACGCGTCGCGGCTGACGGCCTCGTTGTCGTTCACCGGTTCCGTGCTCGATCTTGGCACGCGTGGCTCGCTTCCAGCCGACGTCGATCTCGCTGCGACGCTTGTCACCGGCGCCAACAAGGTCCAGGTGGACCGGCTGCAAGTGAGGACCGGTCGCTCGACATTCGAGTTCGCCGGTTCGATCGGGCCGAAGCCGGCGACTGGAACAGCGGGCGAGGAGCCGTCCTATCGCTACGACCTGACCAGTGACGGCTCGACGCTGGCGCCTTCGGAATCGTCCGAACCTGCGCTCGATTTCATCGCCCGGGTGGCCGGCGTCTACCAGACCCGCAGCCACAGGCTGGTGGCCGAGCAGATCGGGATCAGGTCGGGGTCCGCCAGCGAGGCATTGGGCACGGCTTCGGTTGAGTTCGTCGAGGGAAAGGTGCCGGGCATATCTGTTGCCTTCAACGTCCACGACATGCCGGTCTCGCATGTCAAGCAGTTGTGGCCCTGGTTTTCGGCGCGAAAGGCTCGCCTTTGGGTGCTGAAGAACCTGTTCGGCGGCCGCGTCGTCGATGGGAGCCTGCAATTCCAGGTCGTGCCCGGGCGTCTCGGCAACGGGATCCCGCTTTCATCAGATGAGATGTTCGGCCGTTTCCAGATCGAGGGATCGCGTTTCGATACGGCCGGCCACATCCCGCCGATACGCGATGCCGTGGGCGTCGCCGAATTCCACGGCAATGACGTCGACATCGCCTTGTCCTCGGGCAACGTCTATATGGGCAGCGGCCGCACGGTGGCGGCAAGCAACGGCACGATGACGATCAAGGCGGCGAACCGCCCGCCGGTGATCGGCGCGCTCGATATCGACGTCGCCGGGGAAGCGTCCGCAATCGCCGAACTCGCCTCCTATGATCCGATCAATGCCATGCGCCATGTCGGCCTGCTGCCGGAAGATCTGTCGGGCACGGTGACCGGCCACGTCAAGGCGGACATTCCGCTACAGTCCGGCGTCGACAGGTCGAAACTCGATTGGCTGGTGACGCTCGATTACAAGGACCTGTCGCTGGGCAAGCCGTTCGAAGGCCAGACGGTGACCGACGCCGACGGTTCGATCAGTGTGGAGCCTGAGAAGGCCGTGATCTCCGCCAAGGCGCTGCTCAACGGCATTCCAGCCGAACTCGACCTGGTCGAACCGCTCAGGGATGGCGGACCGCCACGCAGCCGGAAAGTGGCGCTGATGCTCGACGACAAGATGCGTGCAGCCGCCATGCCTGGCCTGTCGGCGCTGCTTTCCGGAACCGTCAAGGTTGAGATCGACAAGAGCGGCACGGGCAACCAGACTGTTTCGGCGGACCTGACCAATGCCAGGCTGGACATTCCCTGGGCAGGCTGGAGCAAGGGCCCCGGCATTCCAGCCAATGTCACATTTGCCATGGCCAAATCCGGCGACACCACGACACTGTCCGACTTCGACCTGAACGGAAAGACTTTTTCGATCGATGGCGACGTGGTGCTGGTCAACGGCGCCCTGTCCTCGGCGCGGTTCAGCAACGTCAAGTTGAACCGGGGAGACGACGTTGCCGTTTCGGTGAAACGATCGGGCAAGGGCTACGCGATCGACATCAGCGGCAGCGCGCTGGACGCGCGCTCGCTGATCAAGCAATTCACGTCCGATGTCGACACCGCCACCAAGGCCACGGGTTCCGACGCGATTTCGGTCAGCGCCGACGTCAATTCGCTGACCGGCTTCCACAACGAGACATTGTCGAACCTGAAGCTCGACTACAGCGCCGCCGGCTCGAGGGTGAATGGGCTCAAGGTGAGCGCCACGGCAAGTTCGGGTGCTGCCATCAGCATCAGCAATACGACCGGCGCCGGCAGGCGCGCCCTCAACGTGCGGTCGGCCGACGCCGGCGCAATCCTGCGGTTCCTCAACATCTACGAGCATATGGAGGGCGGTTCGATCACCCTGGCGCTCGCCGGGGCAAGCGATGGGCCGATGAAGGGCCAGGTCGACTCGCATGATTTCTTCGTGGTCAACGAGCCGAAACTCGCCTCGCTCGTATCGACGACGCCGGCCGGCGACAGCCGCAGCCTCAACGAAGCCGTCAAAGCCAATATCGACACGTCGAGAGTGAAGTTCGAGCGCGGCTTTTCCGAGATCGAAAAGGGCGCCGGCTATCTGAAGCTGGCTAACGGCGTGCTGCGCGGCCCGCGCATCGGCACCACCTTCCAGGGCACGCTCTATGACAAGAACAACAACATGGACATGACCGGCACCTTCATGCCGGTCTACGGCCTCAACCGCATTTTTGGCGAACTGCCGCTGTTCGGCGCGCTGCTCGGCAATGGCCGCGATCGCGGGCTGATCGGCGTGACCTACCGGCTCAGGGGCGATGCCAACAAGCCGAAGCTGGACGTCAATCCGCTGTCGGTGATCGCGCCCGGAATTTTCAGGTCGATCTTCGAGTACCGGTGAGCGACCGAGTCTTGACCCTAAGTGGATCGCCCCGGCTGAATTCACGCCCATGACCCCGATCGGTTCCTTGGCCAGGACCCACACGAATGTCGCCAATCGGTGTGACGAGCAGTCCTACACTCCAGCCGCCTAAGGAACGCATTTGTCATTGGCGAATGCAACGGGAACACAGATGCTCGTCGGCCCGACTGCCGCCGGTTAGGCAATTTCGCTCAGATGAAGCCGATCCGGGCGGCGATCAGCCTGCCTCGGTTGCCAACCTGGGAGCGAGGCTGGATCCGCTGTCCAGGCAGCCATGGCGCGCTCGCCACCACGTTTCGCTGGGTGTATGATTTCAGCGGCACATTATGTGCAGGGGCGCGATCATGACTGTCCCGCCGCTCGTTCGGAAGCTACTAGCGATCCTGGCGACCGATGTGGTCGGCTATTCCAAGGCGATGGAGGCCGACGAGGCCGGTACCATCGCGCTTAGGGCCGTCCGCGCCGAGCTGACCGATCCCGCCATCGCCCGGCACCATGGCCGCATCGTCAAGCTGATGGGCGACGGTGCGCTCGTCGTCTTCGACAGCGTGGTCGATGCGGTGGTTTGCGCAGCCGAGATCCAAAAGGCCGTGGCCGCGCACAACGCCGGACTGGCTGAACCCGAGCGCATCGTATTCCGCATTGGGGTCAATCTGGGCGATGTGGCGCTGGTGGATGGCGATGTCTATGGCGATGGCGTCAATGTCGCTGCCCGCCTGGAGCAACTCGCCGAGCCGGGTGGGGTAATGGTGTCGAGCACGGCTTATGACCATCTGCAGGGCAAGCTCGATTGGCCCCTCGATTTCGTCGGCGAGCAGCAGGTCAAGAACATCAGCCGACCGGTGCGCATGTATCGCTTGAGGCTCGACGGCATACGGGCGCGCCGGCTACTCCTCCGATCGATGCCGCGCTGGGCGTCAGGGCGAGCGCATCCGCGCCACCGCTCAGCTCATCGATGCGCAGACCGGCTCCCACGTGTGGTCGGAGCGCTGGGATCGGCCGGTGCAGGATGTGTTTGCTGTCCAGACTGAGATCGCGGATAGCATTCTAAGTCAGTTCGAGGTGAGCACGGGTCCGATCAAGAGTGCCGAACACGACGCCGCGCGGCGCGCTGTTGAGGTCGGTCGTTTCATTTAGGTGCGACCAGTCCTATAATCCGGTGGGTTAGGCCGAACCAATGGACCGCAAGCTTTCTGCCATCCTCGCTGCTGATGTCGTGGGCTATTCCGCGCTAATGGAACGCGACGAGGCTGGCACATTCGAGCGCCTTCGTGCCGGACGCAAGGAACTGTTTGAGCCGGAGATTGCCCGCCATCACGGCCAGATTTTCAAGCTTATGGGCGACGGGATGCTCGCCGAATTTGGCAGCGTGGTGGACGCCGTGGAATGCGCCGTCTCGCTGCAGCGCGGGCTGGCGGAACGGAATGTCGCCGTTCCCGAGGACCAGCGGATCCGGGTCAGGATCGGGATCAATCTCGGCGAGGTGATCGTCGAGGGCGAGGACCGGTATGGCGAGGGCGTCAACGTGGCGGCTCGCTTGGAGGGGCTCGCGGAGCCTGGCGGCATCTGCGTCTCGGGCCGCGTGCAGGAAGACGTGCAAGGCAAGCTCGACATTACCTTTGAGGATATCGGCGAACAGAAGCTCAAGAACATCGCTCGGCCGGTGCGCACCTTTCGCGTGCGGCTCGACGCCACGGCCGCTCCGGCGCCCGCCGGCTGGCGCCGGGGATTGTACGCTGCTCTGGCACTGATGATTTTGCTTGCTGTAGGCGCGCTGTGGACCGGTCTTGGCTCTGAGTGGACATTTCTCACCATTCTGCGCTCTGGCGATCAACCCATAGAAAGTGCTGAAGTCGGCACGAAACCCGCGATCGCCATTCTCCCGTTCCTGAACCAAAGCGACGATTCGGCTCGTGAGTATTTCGCGGATGGATTGACGCAGGATATCATCAACGCACTGGGTCGGTTCTCCGCGCTGACCGTGATGTCGTGGAACGCTGTCCTCCCCTACAAAGTAAAGCCAGCAAGCCCGGAGGAGATCGGCCGCGGACTCGCCGTCAGCTATCTGGTCGAAGGCAGCGTCCGCCAGACCGGCGATCGGGTGCTGGTCATCACGCAACTCGTCGACACGAGACAGGGACGAGTGCTTTGGTCTGGACGCTTCGAGGAGGCGCTGGCGGACGTGTTTGCGCTGCAGGACAACATTGTCACGCACATTGTCAGAGTCCTGGCGATTCGCGTGACGCAGATCGAACAAAATCGCGTGTTCACAAAGCCAACCGAAAATCTCGCAGCCTATGATTACGTGCTGCGCGCCAGGCCGGCATTGCAGCGCCCGACGCATGCAAACAATGTAGAGGCGCGCGCCCTGCTCAAACGCGCCATCGAGCTTGACCCGAACTACGCTGCTGCCTATGCGGCACTTGCCGAAACCTATCATTTAGCGAGCTCGATGGGCTGGGCGGAATCGCCAACCGCGTTCCTGAGCCGTGCCGAGGAACTGGCAACCAAGGCGCTGAGACTTGATGATTCCGACGTGCGCGCGCGTATCACTCTCGGCCACATCCACCTCTTTCATCAGAGATACAACCAGGCAGAGGCGGAGATCGAGCGCGCCATTGCGATCAATCCGAACGATGCCCACGGCCTCGCCGGGCGCGGCACCATCCTGTTGTGGCTGGGACACACGGATGAGGCGATCGAAGCCTTGGAGCAGGCGCAGCGCATCGACCCCGATCTCAATGCGATCGATCGCTTTGCGCTGAGCCTGGCCTACTATCTGGAACGGCGTTACGACGCGGCGATCGAACAGGCGGAACTCAATCTTCGAACAACTGCAGGAGCGAACTTCAGCCGTATCCTACTGGCGGCCGCCTATGCACAAGACAACCGAGCGGATGACGCGGCGCGTGTCGTGACGATGATACGCCGTATCGACCCAACCTTCGACCCGAAGGAGTTCGGAAACAAGTTTCTAAACTCTAGCGATCTCGAACATCTGCGCGACGGATTCCGCAAGGCCCGCCTCTACCCTGTCACTGGCGACCTGCCGCCGGCCGAGTGAATGAACCGCTACTGTACTTGAAGCAGCGCGCGGTTCTGGTTGGCCTTCACAATGTTCGCGGCAAGGTCCTGCTGGAAGAGGGCGGGCCCCATCGGCGCCGGCTTGCCGAAAATGTAAAGCTTGCCGTCGCTGATCAGCCAGTTCTCCGGGTTGGCCTCGTCGACCTCGCCCAGGGCCAGCGCCATTGCACAATAATTGCCGAACTGCGGCGCGTAGCGTACAGGATCGGCCTTGAAAAGTTCGCGATGCTCAGTGTTCGCGAAGAGATAGCGCTGCTCGTCCCATTCGTACGGGATCTCCGGCAGCCCTCGCGTGGGACTACCAAGGGTGAAATAGGCGACCGGGTCATAACCCTTGATCGCCAGGGAAACTGCTTCCTCCGTGGCAAAAGACGGCAGCGAGGTTGCAAACAGGGCGGCTGCGACCGCCAGCACGAGGCGAACTGAGTTTCGCCGAGAGACCTTGTCCATGGCGAATTCCTCTGTGATTTGCCCTTCCCCGGGCCCGCGAACAACCACTCGCCACGCGGCAAACAAAGCCGTCTGCGTAATGTCGTTCGGGGACTGATTATGGCTCTTGTAGCGCTCGGCCGCAACACGTTTCGGAGATTTTCGGAGTTCGAGTGTGGTAAGGCCGGCGCCCATTGCAGGGGTGCCGCGCTCCATTCTTCGTCTGCTTATGGCGCGACCGCGCCCATTGACCAAGCTGCTGCCTGTGTCGATCAACTGACAATCCTATAATCCTTCCAGCGAAACCTGGGCGCGCTCTCAGTCCGTTCTAGGATATGCCAGCTCGCGTCGAGCGCTGTGGCTGCGGAGGGCGGCATGGGAGAAGAACCATGTCCAGCTGGAATAGAGGCCACCTCGTTGGTCAGAAGCCACCTCTCAAGCCGCGCGAAGTCTGGAGCATTCGAACACGACTGCAGGTGTCAGGCGCAGAACGAGATTTGGCACTCTTCAATCTCGCCATCGACAGCAAGCTTCGAGGTTGCGACCTGGTCACCGTGACGGTCGGCGACGTCGCGCTCTCCGGCGCTGTCCGCGATCGGGCGGTGATCGTCCAGAGGAAGACGGGGCGCCCGGTGCAGTTCGAGATCACCGAGCAGACCCGGGCCGCTGTCAACGCTTGGATAGCCCGTCGCGGACTTAGCGAAAGAGGCTATCTGTTCCCCAGCCGCATACGGGCGAAACCACACATGTCGACGAGGCAGTGCGGGAGGATTGTCGACAAATGGGTTTCGAGCATCGGGCTCGATCCGAAGCGCTATGGCACTCATTCGATGAGGCGCACGAAAGCTGCGCAGATTTACGAAGGCCGGCAACATCCGCGCCGTGCAACTGCTGCTTGGCACACCAAGCTTGAAAGCACGGTCCGCTTCCTCGGCATCGAAGTAGACGATGCATTGGCAATTTCCGAACAAGTCGAATTGTAGGGGAATGCGGAGCGCCGTTATCTCAAAGCGGCGCTCCATGACCCTAAGCCGCCCGTCGTTCGGTCATGCCACAAGGTCCGCATCGGGGTGGGGGGCGGTCTTTTTTGCCTGTCCCCGATTGGATCCGGTTCGTAGTTACCGGCTGGCTACAGCTGGGCAATACCGGCTTTCAGCAGTCCTTCGCGGACGTGCTGCACATCAGACTTCTGGGCATAGTGCAGGGTGGCGATAAATGAATCGAGGCCAAACTGGGGATCGAGCGTTTTGATCTTGCGTAGATGCGCCGCGGCCGCGATTTCGTCGCCGAGCCAGCCGTAGCAGGCAGCGGTGAAAGCGTGCTGAACCGAGTCCATTGTTGACAGATGCATGAAAGCTTCGATCGCCTCGCCATACTGGCGCGCGGCGAAATGCGCCTTTCCCAGATGGCTCCAGAACCTCTCCGGGTGGTGCGGGTTCAACTGCATTGCCTTGCGGATCCATTCAATTCCCTCTTCCGGCCTCCCCAGCCACGTCAACAACTCGCCTTGCTGCACCACCACGAGGTCGTAATTGGGATTGAGGGCGAGGGCGCGCTCTTGATGGTAGCGCGCTGTGGTCAGCTCATTGTTGTTCACGTTCACTGCGGCGAGGATGCGGTGGACATCGGCATCGTTGTCGTCCAGCGCCAGCGCCCTGTCCAGCGCTGCCATGATGTCGTTCCAGACGGCATCCCTGTCTTCGCACCAGTTATGGACCCAGGCCTGGCCAAGAATGCAGGCCCTCCAGGCATGGGCATGGGCATAATCGGAGTCGAGCGCGACGGCCCTGTCTATCAAGGTTTGTGCGCGTTCATTATCCTCAATCGTGCCTCGGTGATGCAGCACCTTGGCAGCAAGCACACATTCATACGCGGCCATGTTTGCAGGTTTCGCCCGCGCGAGCTGGTCCCGCTGAGCCGCCTCGACACGACCGGGCAGCGTGGCTGCGATCGCCGCGGTCACCTCATCCTGAATTGCGAATATGTCGTCCAGCTTCCGGTCATATTTGTCTGCCCAAATATGAGCGTCATTCGCCGTGTCGATGAGCTGAACCGTCACGCGCACCCTGTCGCCGATCTTGCGGACGCTTCCCTCCACCAGATATTGAACGTCGAGTTTCTCGGCCACCTCGCGCACATTCACGGCGCGGTTCTTGTAGACGAAGCTGGAATTGCGCGAGATGACGAACAGCTCATGGTGGCGGGACAGTTCGGTGATGATGTCCTCGGTCAGTCCGTCCGCGAAAAATTCCTGCTCGGGGTCGCCGCTCATGTTGTTGAATGGCAGCACCACTATCGAAGGTTTCGAGATGGATCGCTTTGCCTCGACTTCTGGCATGACAGGACTGTCAAACCCAATGCGATAGAGTCGAACCGGGCGGCTGATGTTCTTTAACGTCTTCTCGCCCAGGTCCTCCATGGCAATCTCGAGACGGTCGGCAATTTGGGTCGCCACCGCTGCGGTCACGCAGATACCGCCGACGTCGGCGAGTTGCTCGATGCGCGAGGCAATATTGACGCCGTCGCCGAAAATGTCCTCATCGTCGAAAATGATGTCGCCGAGATTTATGCCGATCCTGAATTCGATACGCCGTTCTTGCGGCACATCCGAATTGCGCCGTTTCATGCGCTGTTGGATTTCCACGGCGCATTTCACGGCATCGGTCACGCTCTGGAACTCAACGAGCATGCCGTCTCCGGTGGTCTTGATGATCCGGCCCTTGTTCTTCGCGATGGCGGGGTCGACCAGTTCTATGCGATGGGTCCGAAGGCGTGCGAGCGTGCCGGATTCGTCGGCCTCCATTAGCCGACTGTAGCCCGCCATATCGGCAGCCAGAATTGCGGCTAGTCTCTGTTCCATCGCTTGGACCAAAAACCAAGCCTATCACTTCCTGGGCTGCCAAATCCAGCAATTTGGGATGTGGCTGATCAAGGGCGCCGGCTTTCTGAATCTGGCCAATGGCGTGCTGCGCGGCCCGCGCATCGGCACCACCTTTGACAACTTTTCGAATGTGTCGGAACTGGGTCGCAACGAAGTCGCGATTGAGCCAGCTAACGCAGCGTCATTCAATCAGTTTTACCACGCGAACCGCTCTGTCGTTCCAGCCAGAAAATGCTTGAAAAGCCGGCCGCGCACGATGTTCACACAAAAATGGGAGTGAGCGGATGTCCGTAACAGGCACCCGGAGTGTAGACTCCGGCGTATTTTGGCCGGCTGTCATCATAGCTGGCGGCTTTGTGCTTTGGGGCGGCCTCGCTCCTGACAGTCTCGCCACAGTGGCGACAGCGACTTTGAATACGATCATCAAAACATTCGGCTGGATGTTTGTCGTTTCGACGGCGTTCTTCCTGATGTTCGCTGTTTTCCTGGCGGTTGGCAGGTTCGGCAAGATCAAGCTCGGGCGAGATGACGAAAAGCCTGAATTTTCGACCGTGTCATGGGTCTGCATGATGTTCAGCGTCGGGATGGGCATCGGCCTGATGTTTTGGGGAGTGGCCGAACCGGTCTTCCATTTTGGCGCGCCACCGCACGGAATGGCGGAGCCGCAGTCAAGGGAGGCCGCGGTCGTGGCAATGCAATACGCCTATTTCCATTGGGCGCTGCACCCGTGGGCGATCTACGCGGTTGTCGGATTGGCGCTTGCGTACTTCAGCTACAGGCGCAACCTGCCGACTTTGATGTCGAGTGCCTTCCAGCCTCTGCTCGGTAACCGCATCCACGGCCCGATCGGCCGGGCGATCGACGTCCTCGCAATCATCGCGACACTGTTTGGAACGGCCACTTCGTTGGGACTTGGCGCTCAGCAGATCAACAGCGGAATGAACTTCCTCTGGAATACCGGCGAGTCCGCAACAATTGCACTGACAATTATCGCGGCATTGACCGTTCTGTTCATCCTGTCGGCGGTTTCCGGCGTTGGCAAGGGCGTGCAATTCCTGAGCAACCTGAACATGGTCATTGCTCTGCTGCTCCTGCTCTTTCTGGCGATCATTGGACCGACCGTGTTCATATTCGACACGCTAATCGAATCGCTTGGCTACTACCTCAGCGACCTGGTTTCCATGTCGTTCCGCACGGCAGCATTCAGCGACGGAAAGTGGCTTGGCAGCTGGACCATCTTCTATTGGGCCTGGTGGATATCCTGGGCTCCATTTGTGGGCGTTTTCATAGCTCGGATCTCTCGGGGCCGCACAATACGTGAGTTTATCGTTGGCGTGTTGCTCATCCCCAGCGCTGTTACCTTCTTTTGGTTCACCGTCATGGGCGGAACTGCGCTTCACTCGGAACTGATGGGATTGGGCGGACTTGTCGAAGCAGTTAACGAAAAGGGCGCTCCTGTATCACTGTTCGCGCTTCTTGCCCAATATCCGGCCACCACGCTGACGTCGACACTTGCGATGTTCCTGGTTGCAATATTCTTCGTTTCGGGAGCTGACGCGGCTTCCGTTGTCATGGGAATGCTCTCTTCGCGCGGAACTCTTCACCCAAGGTCCGGGATCGTGGTTCTGTGGGGCATTTTGGCCGGAGCCTCTGCTTGTGTCTTGCTGGTGATGGGTGGCTTGGCTGGACTCCAGACCGCATCCATTGTCGCGGCCGCACCGTTCCTCCTCGTGATGGTTGGGTTGTGTGTGTCGCTGTGGATGGGACTTCTTGATGATATCGAAGTCCACGGGCGGTTTAACGAATTGGAGGCTGCTCCCACAATCCCGACGCAGCCGGTGTGAACAACAACAAAGTTGCGCGGGCTTGTTCCGCGCAACTTTTGGTATCCGGTCAAGATGCGAGTTCGATACGCGCGCTGTCCGAATAGCGTCCACACATGGCGCGTCCGAGCCGGCCGGCGCATCGGCTGTACCGCAATGACGCGTTCCACGTCGCAATCGGCTGGAGAGCGGCAGCCGAGAGCGTGCTGCACGATCAGGCGCTGGTCAGACCGGCCGCACCAGAACGTGTTTTTTCTTGCCGAGCGACAGCTTTACGACCTGTTCCGGACCTAGATCCTCAAGTGTCACCAACCGGCGATCGTCGGACACGGACTGGTCGTTCAGCCGCACGGCGCCGCCCCGGATGTGTCGCCGCGCCTCGCCGTTGGACGCGGCAAGCCCGGCGGTAACGAATAGCGACAATATGCCGACGCCGCTTTCCAGATCGGCTTTGCCGACCTCCACGGTCGGCAGCGTTTCGGCCAGCGCGCCTTCTTCAAACGTCTTGCGCGCGGTTTCCTCGGCTTGATCGGCCGCCTCGCGGCCGTGCACGATGGCCGTCGTTTCAGTGGCCAGGACCTTCTTGGCCTCGTTGATCTCGGAGCCGCCAAGCGCGGCGAGCCGCGCGATCTCGCCGAGCGGCAGGCGGGTGAAAATCTTGAGGAAGCGCGTGACGTCGGCGTCCTCGGTGTTGCGCCAGTACTGCCAGAAATCATAGGGCGAGTAGAGGTCGCCGTTCAGCCAGACCGCGCCCTTGGCCGATTTGCCCATCTTGGCGCCTGACGAAGTCGTCAGCAGCGGTGTGGTCAGGGCATAAAGCTGCGGCGTGCCCATGCGGTGTCCGAGATCGACGCCGTTGATGATATTGCCCCACTGGTCCGATCCGCCCATCTGCAGGCGGCAGCCATAGCGCCGGCTGAGCTCGACGAAATCATAGCCCTGCAGGATCATGTAATTGAATTCGAGGAAGGAGAGCGATTGTTCGCGCTCGAGCCTCAGCTTGACGCTGTCGAATGTCAGCATGCGGTTGACCGAAAAATGCCGGCCGACATCGCGCAGGAACTCGACATAGTTGAGCTTCATCAGCCAGTCGGCATTGTTGACCATGATCGCGTCGCCCGCACCGTCGCCGAAACGCAGGACGCGATCGAAGATGCGCTTGATGCCCTCGATGTTGGTGGCGATGGCCTCAGGCGTCAAAAGCTTGCGCTGGTCGTCGCGGAAGGAAGGATCGCCGATCATCGAAGTGCCGCCGCCCATCAGCGCGATCGGCCGGTGGCCGGTCTCCTGCAGCCAGTAGAGCATGGTCGCGGAAATCAGATTGCCGATATGCAGGCTGGTCGCGGTGGCGTCGTAACCGACATAGGCGGTCACCGTTTCCCTGGCGAAAAGCTGGTCGAGGCCGGCGTCATCCGAAATCTGGTGGATGAAACCACGCTCGCTCATTACGCGCAGGAAATCGGATTTGAAGGCGGACATTTTTTCTTTCCCGAAAGCGCCCAACCGATGCGGATCGGGCGTGGCAGGCGGGCGTTTAGCATCCAAGCGCGGTCAGCAAAAGGGGAATCCGGTCTCGCCGCACATGACCCGGCGCCGCACGGCATCGAATCGAATGCATATCCTGCGACAGAGCCCGACGCGGGATGCCGGAGATATCTTCGCTGTTCGGCCTATCTCAACCGTTTCGGCCGCGGGTCGGACAACTCGCCGGCCAGACGGCGATCGAGATAGTCCGCGCATTCCTGGAGCAGGAGGTCCGCATCGTTGGAGAAGAAATGGTTGGCGCCGGGCAAGGTCTTCTGGGTGATGGTGATGCCCTTTTGCGTGTGCAGCTTGTCGACCAGCCCCTGCACGTCCTTTGGCGGCGCAACCTTGTCGGCGTCGCCATGGATGATGAGGCCGGACGAAGGGCAGGGCGCCAGGAACGAGAAATCATAGGTGTTGGGCTGCGGCGCGATCGAGATGAAGCCTTCGATCTCCGGCCGGCGCATCAGAAGCTGCATGCCGATCCACGAGCCGAACGAATAGCCGGCGACCCAGCAGCTCTTGGAATCCGGATGCAGCGACTGCACCCAGTCAAGTGCCGCGGCCGCATCCGACAATTCGCCGGTGCCGTGGTCGAATTCGCCCTGGCTGCGGCCGATGCCGCGGAAATTGAAGCGAAGCGTAGTGAAATCCCGCTTCTGGAACATGTAGAAGAGGTCGTAGACGATCTTGTTGTTCATCGTGCCGCCGAACTGGGGGTGCGGGTGCAGGATGATGGCGATCGGCGCGCTCTTTTCCTTGGAAGGCTGGTAGCGACCCTCCAGGCGGCCGGCCGGACCGGTGAAAATGACCTCAGGCATAAAATACTCCAATTGTCATACAATGCGCGGCGCCCGGAACAACTCTTCCTCTGGCCCCAGTCTTCCCCAGGCCCCAGTCTCTTCCAGGCCTTGACGCAGGGCGAGCGTCTTCTTAGAAGCTAGTTTAGAATTGTTCAAAACTGGGTGGCCAAAATGTCTTGGTTCGGCCATCCGCGCCGCAAGTCGCGTAAATAGGACGGCTTGCCTTGCAATTTCAAGGAAATAACGCGCTATCCTCGCGGAATGGCTCTTGAAGGGACCGATCGAAACGAAAATGGCCGGAAGACGCGCCTATCTCGACTACAATGCCAGCGCGCCGCTGCTTGCCGCGGCGCGCACGGCAATGATTGCCGCGCTCGATACTGCCGCCAACCCGTCGTCGGTCCATGCCGAGGGCCGCGCCGCACGGCGGCTGATCGAGAATGCAAGGCGCGATGTGGCGCTGCTGGTCAACGCCAGCGCCGAGCATGTCGTGTTCAGCTCCGGTGCGACGGAAGCCGCCTCGACGCTGCTGACGCCGGATTGGCAGATGGGGCGCAGCACTGTCCGCATGAGCCGGCTCTATGTCTGCGAAGCCGATCATCCTTGTGTGCTGAATGGCGGGCGTTTTCCGGCAGCCCAGGTAACACGCATCGGCGTCGACGCCGACGGCCTGGTCAGGCTGGACGCGCTGGCGGCGGCACTTGGCCGTCATGACAAGGCAGACGGCCTGCCGCTGGTGGCGATCCATGCCGCCAACAACGAGACCGGCGTCATCCAGCCGGTCGAGCGCATCGCCGAAATCGTCAAGGCGGCGGGCGGCATCCTGGTCGTCGACGCCGTGCAGGCAGCCGGTCGCATTCTGCTCGATATGTCAGCGGGTTATGCCGATTACTTGATTCTGTCTTCGCACAAGATCGGCGGTCCCAATGGCGTTGGTGCCATTATCGCCGCCTCGGACCTGATGATGCCCAGGCCCTTGATCGCCGGCGGTGGCCAGGAAAAGGGTCATCGCGGCGGCACCGAAAACCTGGCCGCGATCGCCGGTTTTGGCGCGGCGGCGCGCGAAGCCCTGATCGGATTGAAGCGCATCGAAGCGGTCGGCAGCCGTCGCGACGAGATCGAGGCCATCGTGAAAACACTGGTGCCGGATGCGGAAATCTTCGGAACCGGCGCGCCGAGGCTTGCCAACACGACATTCTTCGCTATTGCGGGCATCAAGGCCGAGACGGCGCAGATCGCCTTCGATCTGGCGGGCGTGGCGCTGTCGGCCGGTTCCGCCTGTTCGTCGGGCAAGGTCGGCCCGAGCCATGTGCTGAAAGCCATGGGATACAATGACAGCCCTGGCGCTTTGCGTGTGTCCATCGGCCATGCAACGAGCGCCGAGGACATCGAACTGTTCCGCACTGCGCTGGCAGGTATTGCCTCACGCCGCGCAGGCAGGGACGAAGCCGCCTGAGCGCGGCAAACAAACGCAGGCTTATTGGCCTGGTAGAGCCGTGCGTTTCGTGGTGGCCGGGTGAATTTCCGGCAGGGACGCACTATATGGAACTTACGCCGCGTCAGTCGCCTTAAGGCGCTCGTTTCGCGGTGCCATAGTTTGAAAACTGCCGGGCCTTGACCCCGGCGTGGATGGAGAACGCTAATGCCTGCTGTGCAGGACACGATCGATCGGGTTCGAAAGATCGACGTCGACCAATACAAATACGGATTCCAGACCGAAATCGCGATGGACAAGGCCCCAAAGGGCCTGAGCGAAGACATTATCCGCTTCATTTCGGCGAAGAAGGACGAGCCGTCCTGGATGCTGGAATGGCGTCTGGAAGCCTATCGGCGCTGGGTGACGCTGGACGAGCCGAAGTGGGCGCGCGTCCATTATCCGAAGATCGATTTCCAGGACCTCTACTATTATGCGGCGCCCAAGAGCACGCCGGGACCGACATCGCTGAGCGACGTCGATCCCGAGCTGTTGAGGGTCTACGAAAAGCTCGGTATCCCACTGAAGGAACAGGAAATCCTTGCCGGCGTGCAGAAGACCGATGCGTCTGAACTCGAGGAAGCCAGCGACAATGTCTATAAGTCGGGCCGCGTCGCCGTCGACGCCGTGTTCGATTCAGTTTCCGTCGTCACCACCTTCAAGAAGGAGCTGGCGCAGGCCGGCGTCATCTTCTGCTCGATCTCGGAAGCCATCCGCGAGCACCCGGAACTCGTGAAGAAATATCTCGGCTCGGTCGTGCCGACCTCCGACAATTTCTACGCCACGCTGAATTCGGCGGTGTTCACCGATGGCTCCTTCGTCTTCGTGCCCAAGGGCGTGCGCTGCCCGATGGAACTGTCGACCTATTTCCGCATGAACGAGAAGAACACCGGCCAGTTCGAGCGCACGCTGATCATCGCCGAGGAAGGGGCTTACGTCTCCTATCTCGAAGGCTGCACGGCGCCGCAGCGCGACGAGAACCAGCTTCACGCCGCCGTGGTCGAACTGATCGCGCTCGACGATGCCGAGATCAAATACTCGACGGTGCAGAACTGGTACCCCGGCGACGCCGAGGGCAAGGGCGGCATCTACAATTTCGTCACCAAGCGCGGCGACTGCCGCGGCCACCGTTCGAAGATTTCGTGGACGCAGGTCGAGACCGGCTCGGCGATTACCTGGAAATATCCGAGCTGCATCCTGCGCGGCGACGATTCCAGCGGCGAGTTCTATTCGATCGCCGTGTCGAACGGCTACCAGCAGGTCGACAGCGGCACCAAGATGATCCATCTCGGCAAGAACACGTCGAGCCGCATCATCTCCAAGGGCATCGCCGCCGGCTACTCGCAGAACACCTATCGCGGCCAGGTCTCGGCGCACCGCAAGGCGACCAACGCCCGCAACTTCACCAACTGTGACTCGCTGCTGATCGGCGACCAGTGCGGCGCGCACACCGTGCCCTACATGGAAGCCAAGAACGCAACCGCACAGTTCGAGCACGAGGCGACGACGTCGAAAATCTCCGAGGACCAGAAGTTCTACGTCATGCAGCGCGGCATTCCGGAAGAAGAGGCGATCGCGCTGATCGTCAACGGTTTCGTCAAGGACGTCATCCAGCAGCTGCCGATGGAATTCGCGGTCGAGGCGCAGAAGCTGATTGGGATTAGCCTCGAGGGCTCGGTCGGCTGACCGGACAGAAAATTTTCAGGAAAAGAAAAAATGCTTGAAATCAGAAACCTGCATGCTCGCATCGTCGATGACGGCACCGAGATCATCCGCGGCCTGAACCTGACGGTGAAAGCCGGCGAGGTCGCCGCCATCATGGGCCCCAACGGCTCGGGAAAATCGACGCTGTCCTACATCCTCGCCGGTCGCGAGGACTATGAAGTGACCGAAGGCGATATCCTCTACAATGGCCAGTCGATCCTCGAGATGGATCCGGCCGAGCGCGCCACGTCAGGCATTTTTCTCGCCTTCCAGTATCCGATGGAGATACCAGGCGTGGCGACGATGGAATTCCTTAAAGTGGCGATGAACGAGCAGCGCAAGGCGCGCGGCGAGGAGCCGCTGAAGATCCCGGAATTCCTGAAGCGCGTGAAGGACGCCGCCGCCTTGCTCGACATGGACATGGCGATGCTGAAACGGCCGCTCAATGTCGGCTTTTCCGGCGGCGAGAAGAAGCGCGCCGAGATCCTGCAGATGAAGCTTCTGGAACCAAAACTGTGCGTGCTCGACGAGACTGATTCCGGCCTCGACATCGATGCGCTGAAGATCGTCTCGGAAGGCGTCAATGCGTTGCGCGCGCCAGACCGCGCCATCGTCATCATCACCCACTACCAGCGCCTGCTTCAGTACATCGTGCCGGATAGTGTGCACGTGCTGTACAGAGGCCAGGTGGTCAAATCGGGCGACAAGTCGCTGGCGCTCGACCTCGAGGCCAATGGCTATGCCGGCGTGATCGGCCAAGCCGCGTGACATGCCAGAAGGCCCAGAAGGCAAGCCAGACAAGGCGAAACTGATGAATATACACACGACACCCCAGCGAACGCCGGCCGAAACAGCGCTGATCGACGCCTTCAGCGACCGGTTGTCGCTGCTGCCCGGCGACGGCACGGTGATGCTGAAGCGCGACGACGCCATCGAGGCGATCAAGAGCGGCCTGCCGACGCGACGCATCGAATCCTGGCACTACACCGACCTGCGCCGCCTGCTGACTTCGGTGCCGGACTTCGATCCCGCAGCCGTCGCGAAAGCCATTGCGCCTGTTGTTGAAGGGTCCGCTGTTCTGCCGGTGCTGAACGGCGTGTCGAGCACGAAACTGCCTGATATCGACGGTATTGCCGTGCAGCGCCTGTCGGAAAAGCTGACCGACGGCAGCATCGCGCCGGGGCTCGATGCCTATGGCGCCGACGATGCCATCGGCGCGCTGAACACCGCTTTCGTGGCCGACGGCTATTTTGTCGACATCGCCGACGGCACCGAACTGGACAAGCCGATCGAATTGCAGAACCTGCAGGCCGGCGGCCAGACGCATGTGCGCTTCAGCGTCCGCGTCGGCGCCGGCGCCAAGGCCGTTATCGTCGAGCGCCAGGCGGGCGAGGGCGCCGCACTCGTCAGCTCGGTCAGCCAGCTTCTGCTTGAAGAGGGCGCCGACGTGATGTGGCTGATCGTGCAGGAGCAGGCGGATACGGCCACGCATCTTGCCCAGTTCAAGGCGCATCTCGGCAAGGATGCGAAGCTGACCCTGTTCGTGATGAATGCCGGCGGCAACCTGGTGCGCCAGGAGGTCGTGGTCAGAACGACCGGCGAAGGCGCCGATTTCACGCTGCGCGGCATCAACCTGCTTGCCGGCGACACCCATACCGACGTGACCATGGTGCTCGACCATGCCGTGCCGCACACGGCGTCGACCGAGGTGATCCGCAACGTGGTGACGGGAAGAGCGCGCGGGGTCTTCCAGGGGCGCATCAACGTCCACCAATACGCGCAGAAGACCAACGCCAAGATGGCCTGCAACACGCTGCTTCTGTCGGATGACGGCGAGTTCTCGACCAAGCCTGAGCTCGAAATCTTCGCCGACGACGTCGTCTGCGGCCATGGCGCGACCGTCACCGAGATCGACCATAGCCACCTGTTCTACCTGATGGCCCGCGGCATCGACGAGAAGACCGCGCGCGGGCTGCTGGTCAAGGCGTTCGTCGCCGAGGTGATCGAGGAACTGGACGACGAGGCGATCGTCGAGGCGCTGGAAGCAAGGCTCGACGGCTGGTTCGTGGCGCACGGATAGCAGTGGGTGAGGGGTGGCTTCGGCCAACACCCTCATCCGTCTTGGCGCTACGCGCCAATCCACCTTCTCCCACAAGGGGAGAAGGTAAAGCGCTTTACCTTCTCCCCTTGTGGGAGAA
>NZ_FTPD01000001.1:0-94060 GCF_900156895.1 Mesorhizobium prunaredense | reverse complement strand
CCCACAAGGGGAGAAGGTAAAGCGCTTTACCTTCTCCCCTTGTGGGAGAAGGTGGCCGAGCGAAGCTCGGTCGGATGAGGGGGCTGGACGGAATGAGGCGATGCCTCGAGAGAGCTTGTGATGGACCAGAAAGTCGAAAACATCCCCTACGACGTCGAGGCGATACGCCGCGACTTCCCGATTCTGTCGCGGGAAGTCTACGGCAAACCGCTGGTCTATCTCGACAACGGCGCCTCGGCGCAGAAGCCGCAGGCCGTGCTCGACGCCATCCAGCACGCTTATTCCCAGGAATACGCCAACGTTCATCGCGGGCTGCATTTCCTTTCGAATGCCGCGACCGACGCCTTTGAGAACGCGCGAAAGATAGTGCAAAGATTTCTGAACGCGCCTGATACCGACAACATCGTTTTCACCTCGAACACGACCGCGGCGATCAACACCGTCGCCTACGGCTTCGGCATGCCCAACATCGGCGAGGGCGACGAGATCGTGCTGTCGATCATGGAGCACCATTCCAACATCGTCCCGTGGCATTTTATCCGCGAGCGCCAGGGCGCCAGGCTGGTCTGGGTGCCGGTCGACGATCTCGGCGTCTTCCACATCGAGGAGTTCGAGAAGCAGCTGAGCGACCGCACAAAACTGGTCGCCATCACGCACATGTCGAACGCGCTGGGCACGGTGACGCCGATCAAGGAGATCGTCCGTATCGCGCATGCGCGCGGCATTCCGGTGCTGGTCGACGGCAGCCAGAGCGCCGTGCACATGCCGATCGACGTGCAGGACCTCGACTGCGATTTCTTCGTCTTCACCGGCCACAAGGTCTACGGGCCCTCGGGCATCGGCGTGCTCTACGGCAAGAAGGACATGCTGGAGCGCATGCGTCCGTTCATGGGCGGCGGCGAGATGATCGAGGAGGTGACGCAAGACATCGTCACCTACAACGATCCGCCGCACCGCTTCGAGGCCGGCACGCCGCCGATCGTCCAGGCGATCGGGCTGGGTGCGGCGCTCGAATACATGGAAAGGATCGGCCGCGAGCGCATCGCCGCGCACGAGGCCGATCTGAAGGACTATGCCCATCAACGGCTGCGCGCCATCAACTCGCTGCGCATCTTCGGCGATGCGCCGGATAAGGGCGCCATCATCTCCTTCGAGCTGCAGGGCATTCATGCCCACGACGTGTCGATGGTGATCGATAGGCAGGGCGTCGCCGTGCGCGCCGGCACCCATTGCGCCCAGCCGCTGTTGAAACGTTTTGGCGTAACCTCCACATGCAGGGCATCGTTCGGCATGTATAACACCAGGGCCGAAGTCGACGCTTTGGCCGATGCGCTCGAAAAAGCGCGAAAGTTCTTCGGATGACGATCATGGATGATGCAGGCCACACCGCAGAGACCGCTTCGGAAACGGCAGCCAATGAAGTGGTTTCCGCCTCGGCCATTCCCGCCGACGAACTGGCGCGGCTGACCGACGACATCGTCTCGGCGCTGAAGACGGTCTACGACCCGGAAATCCCGGCCGACATCTATGAGCTCGGCCTGATCTACAAGATCGACATCGAGGACGACCGCTCGGTCAAGATCGACATGACGCTGACCGCGCCGGGCTGCCCGGTGGCCGGCGAAATGCCGGGCTGGGTGGAGAATGCCGTCGGTGCCGTCGAAGGCGTTTCAGGCGTCGAGGTCAACATGACCTTCGATCCGCCCTGGTCGCCCGACCGCATGTCGGAAGAGGCGCAGGTGGCGGTGGGCTGGTATTGAGGTCAGTCGACCTTGCCGCCGTGGGCGCGAATATATGACTTCATGGTCGTGAGGAAGCTCTCGAAACTTGCTTCTTCACCGACCCAGGGTACCCACATGGCTCCAGTTTGCAGTTTGTTTAATTTTGCAGCCCTTGTCAGGGTGAGTTTGCCCCATTCGGGCTCCTTAATTTTCACCTCGAGCAGAGAAGAGCGCTGTCTCCCACGGAAAGAAATGGGCACGACCGAAATACTTGTTACCGCTGACCATGGGACAAACTCTGGGGCGATGTTGCTGAATTGGAATCCATCCGTGCTTAAGGTCAAAACGCGATGTTTTCCTGTTAGCAGCCTTGCGATCGTTGCGAAGCATATTGCTGTCAGAGCGAAAGCGACGACACTACATGCAACCCTGACCATCATGGGTTGATTGGCCTCTAACCATGCACCAAACCCAAGAAAAATTGCGACGGCTGACAATGTGACGATACGAATCGTGACCTTACCTGGATTTTCGCGGAACATCCTGACCTGAGTTGTATCAATGGTTGCCGACAAAGCATGACCTCGATTCCCGTGCGGCTGCAGCTCTCCAGATTTGCGTTCCGCTCTTGTCATTTATCATTGTTTCAACCATTTATGTGAAGTCCGACAAGCCTTGAACTTGAACGGGTTGGAGAAAAAGAATGGGACGCTTCGCCGTCATCACGATGACCGAAAAGGCCGCCGACCGGGTTCGCGAGATCGTTGCGACCCGTGAGAATGCGCATGGCATTCGCCTCGGCATCAAGAAGGGCGGCTGCGCCGGCATGGAATATACGGTCGACCTGGTGACCGAACCCAACACCAAGGACGATCATATCGAGCGCGACGGCGCCCATGTCTATGTCGCGCCTGAGGCAGCGCTTTTCCTGTTCGGCACCGAGATGGATTTCGAGCAGACGACGCTGCGTACCGGCTTCACCTTCCGCAACCCGAACCAGAGCTCGGCCTGCGGCTGCGGCGAATCGGTTGAGCTCAAGCCGGCCGACCTGAAGGCCTTGGCCGAGGCGCGCGCATCGGCCTGATCGGGGTCAGTCCACCCACATTCCCGTCCGCTTGTGCCAGTCTGCGATCGATTCCTCGGGACAGACGTCGAAGATCTTGTCGTCCTTGCCGATCTCGGGCTCGACCCAGTTCGCCTTGTATTTCAGCATGAGGTGCACCTTTTCAGGTGGTTTCGGCAGGTCTGTGTCGATCGCCGAGGCGAAGGGGTGGACCAGTTCCGGCCAGGTCCGGTCATAGAGCCAGAGTGCCGAACCACATTTTTTGCAGAAATTCCGCTCGCCTGACGAGATCTCGCACTGCGGATGCTCGTCGTCCTCGATCCCGGCCTGGTAGACGCCAAGATTGCGCTTGCCCTCGATCCTCAGCGTCTCGAAATCGGCGCCAAGATTGATGGCAAAGCCACCGCCGCCCTGCTGCTTGCGACAGATCGAGCAGTAGCAGAGCATGAACGGCACCGGCGTGTGGCTTTCCACCTCGAAGCGGACGGCATTGCACCGGCAGGACCCTTTGAGCAGAAGCGGCATGAAAAACCTCCGACGAATTGGTTTCGCCTTGTCAGGATGGTGCCTGATGCGGCGATGACAAGGGGAAAACCGGATGACATGATCGCGGCATGGACAATGAACGCATTGCCGAACTTTTCGAAGGCCTCGGCCCGGTCAGCATTCGCAAGATGTTCGGCGGCAAGGGCATCTATTTTGACGGCGTCATCGTCGCCATCGTGGTGCGTGGCGAATTGATGCTGAAAGCCGATGCGGAAAGCGCGCCCGAATTCGAGGCGGCCGGCTGCCGGCAATGGACCTACACCGGCTCGCGGCACGGCAAGCTGGTGTCGATGCCGTATTGGAGCGTTCCCGACAGCGCCTTCGACGATCCGGATGAGATGGCGGTCTGGGCACGCCGGGCCTATGAGGCGGGGCTGCGCGCCGGCAAGTAGGTGTGTCCGCTAGCCGCTCAGCTTAAGATAATCGCTTCAGGTTGTTGAGGGGCGGCGCCAACATCCGAGATTTCATGCCAGGTCGCGCGCCTCGGGCACGAATGCCAGCGCCCCGGCAAAGATAGCGCTCGTGAAGGTGGCGCTCTCGACGGCGAGCATCGCGGCGGCAACGCCTTCGCGCAACGCTGCGCGCAGCGTCAGGCCGCGCAGTAGGGCGGCCATCGTCGCGCCGGCCAATGCGTCGCCGGCGCCGGTCGCATCCGCCGGCTTTTGTGACGTAGGCGGCAGGATCGAGAAGACGCCGGCTTCGTCGAAACCGAGCACTGGACCCTCGCCAGCGGTGACCACGCCGCTTTTCAGGCCGTCGCGTCTTAGGCCGTCGACAATGCCACGATCGTCAGCATCGACGTCGGCGCCGGTAAGCGCGCCGGCCTCGCGCCGGTCCATGAAGGCCAGCGCCAGGCTGCCCAGCACCGGCGCGAGCCGCGCCGCCTTGTCGGGCGAGACTGCGAGGCCGAACACCGGCTTGCCGGCGGCGAGCGTCACCAGCCGCTCCAGCGCCATCGGCGGCAGGTTGGCGTCGCACAGGACCGCATCGGCGGTGCTGATCGCCTCGCGCACCTTGGCACGGCGGATCTGCTTGGCAAGCGCCAGGTCGTAGAGCGCCATGTCGGCAAGGCTGGCGATCAGCGCGCCGTCGCCGTCGATCAGCACTGTGTTGCTCGGCGTCGTGCGATCGAGGAACACCACGGAAAGATCGGCAATACCGGCCGCAGCGACGGCGCGCGAGACCATGTCGGCCAGAACATCGCCGCCGCGAACCGAAAGCAGCGCGCCGGAGACGCCGCGGCGCACGGCGCAGCGCAGCGCATTGAAGACGGCGCCGCCGACAGCCTCGCGCATCGTGCCGGGATTCGACACCGCCGGCACAAAGGCGCCCAAAACTTGGCCGCGCCGCTCGATATAGGCGCCGCCTACGGCCAGAACTGTCGGCGACTTCAGCATGCCCGGTGAGATGACCTTGTTGCCCGGGTGAAGACTAGGTTGTCCGGCGGAACCCGGCAACCAGAAGCCGCGATTCGGAAGATGCCCAGCCGAATCCTGCGGGCGAAGCGGGATACATCCTGGGGTGGAAATCCAAAACAAAAAAAGAACAAATACGGATATTGTTGGTTTTTCAATCGGTTGTCTCCCCTTGCCAAACGAGAACAAAAAAGGTACAAATTGATAGGGATTACGGATTGTCCGGCCTTCATTGACGACCACGGGGTGATGTATCATGGCTCAGAATTCTTTGCGGCTTGTAGAGGACAAAGCAGTGGACAAATCAAAGGCTCTGGATGCGGCGCTGTCGCAAATCGAGCGTGCCTTCGGCAAGGGCTCGATCATGCGGCTCGGCGCAAACGAGCAGGTCGTCGAGATCGAAACGGTGCCGACCGGTTCGCTTGGCCTCGACATCGCGCTTGGCGTCGGCGGCCTGCCGCGCGGCCGCATCGTCGAGATCTATGGGCCGGAAAGCTCGGGCAAGACGACGCTGGCGCTGCACACGGTGGCCGAGGCCCAGAAGAAGGGCGGCATCTGCGCCTTCGTGGATGCTGAGCACGCGCTCGATCCGGTCTATGCCCGCAAGCTCGGCGTCGATCTCGAAAACCTGCTGATTTCGCAGCCCGATACCGGCGAGCAAGCGCTGGAGATCTGCGACACGCTGGTGCGTTCCGGCGCCATCGACGTGCTGGTGGTCGATTCGGTCGCGGCGCTGACGCCGCGCGCCGAAATCGAGGGCGAAATGGGCGATTCGCTGCCGGGCCTGCAGGCCCGCCTGATGAGCCAGGCGCTGCGCAAGCTGACCGCCTCGATCTCGCGTTCCAACACCATGGTCATCTTCATCAACCAGATCCGCATGAAGATCGGTGTCATGTTCGGTTCGCCCGAGACCACGACCGGCGGCAACGCGCTGAAATTCTATGCTTCGGTGCGCCTCGACATTCGCCGCATCGGCTCGGTCAAGGACCGCGACGAGGTCGTCGGCAACCAGACCCGCGTCAAGGTGGTCAAGAACAAGCTGGCGCCGCCCTTCAAGGTGGTCGAATTCGACATCATGTATGGCGAGGGCGTGTCCAAGACCGGCGAGCTGGTCGACCTCGGCGTCAAGGCCGGCGTGGTCGAAAAGTCGGGCGCCTGGTTCTCCTACAATTCGCAGCGTCTCGGCCAGGGCCGCGAGAACGCAAAACTGTTCCTGCGCGACAATCCCGACACGGCGCGCGAGATCGAATTGGCACTACGGCAGAATGCCGGGCTGATTGCGGAGAAATTCCTCGAGAATGGTGGTTCCGAAGGCGGAGACGATGGTTTCGAGGACGAAGCCGGCGCCATGTAGGCTTCGGCAGTGGCCGGAGTTTGGCCATGATTCCGATTGGTCGGAGTTTGGCCATGATTCCGGCTCATCACCTCCGGCCTGTGTAATCTGAGTTCTGTATTGTTGCGTTCGAACCGCCGGCCTAGCGCCGGCGGTTTGCGTTTCAGCGGTGGCGCCGAGGTGACCGGCAAGCCCCGCAAATTGGCCCAATTCCGTGTTTCTGGACAGGGTGCAACGCGGCGGCTAAAAGGCCATGTCCATTTGCCGTCGGCCGGGCCGACGGCTCTCTCTAAAGCTAAAAGGCAGTGTTATTCATGAGTGGCGTGAACGAGATCCGGTCGACATTCCTCGACTATTTCCGCAAGGAGGGTCACGAGGTCGTCGCATCGAGCCCGCTGGTGCCGCGCAACGATCCGACACTGATGTTCACCAATGCCGGCATGGTGCAGTTCAAGAACGTTTTCACCGGCCTGGAAAAGCGACTCTATTCGCGTGCCACGACGGCTCAGAAGAGTGTTCGCGCCGGCGGCAAGCACAACGACCTCGACAATGTCGGCTACACCGCGCGCCACCTGACCTTCTTCGAGATGCTCGGCAATTTCTCGTTCGGCGACTATTTCAAGGAGCGCGCCATCGAGTTTGCCTGGAACCTGATCACCAGGGAGTTCGGGCTGAACAAGGACAAGCTGCTGGTCACGGTCTATCACACCGACGACGAGGCTGCCGGCTACTGGAAGAAGATCGCCGGCTTTTCCGACGATCGCATAATCCGCATTCCGACCTCGGACAATTTTTGGGCAATGGGCGACACCGGACCTTGCGGTCCGTGCTCGGAGATATTCATCGACCGTGGCGAGCACATCTGGGGCGGCCCTCCCGGCACCCCCGAGGAAGATGGCGACCGTTTCCTGGAATTTTGGAACCTGGTGTTCATGCAGTACGAACAAGTGACGAAGGACGAGCGCATCGACCTGCCGCGCCCGTCGATCGACACTGGCATGGGCCTAGAGCGCATGGCCTCGATTCTGCAAGGGGTCGAGAGCGTCTTCGAGACCGACCTGTTCCGTCACCTGATCGAGGCTGCGTCATCCGCGCTCGGCCGCGGTCCGGATGCCGACACCGTCGCATCGTTCCGCGTCATCGCCGACCATCTGCGTTCGTCCTGCTTTCTGGTGGCAGACGGCGTGCTGCCGTCCAATGAGGGCCGCGGCTACGTGCTGCGTCGCATCATGCGCCGCGCCATGCGCCATGCGCAGCTTTTGGGCGCCGGTGATCCGCTGATGTGGCGGCTGGTGCCGGCGCTGGTGCGCGAGATGGGCCAGGCCTATCCGGAACTGGTGCGCGGCGAACAGATGATCACCGAGACGCTGAAGCTTGAAGAAACCCGTTTCCGCAAGACGCTGGTGCGCGGCTTGGGCCTGCTTTCGGAGGCGACGGAAAAGCTGGGTGCCGGCGACATGCTGGATGGCGAGACAGCCTTCAAGCTCTACGACACCTATGGCTTTCCGCTCGATCTGACGCAGGATGCGCTGCGTCAGCGCAACATTTCGGTCGATCTTGCCGGATTCACCAATGCGATGGAGCAGCAGAAGTCCGAGGCGCGCAAGAGCTGGGCTGGTTCCGGGGAGGCCGCGACCGAAACAGTGTGGTTCCCGGTGCGCGAGAAGAATGGCGCCACCGAATTCCTCGGCTACGAGACCGAGCAGGCGGAAGGCCTCATCCAGGCGCTGGTCAGGGACGGCAAGATCGTCGACAGCGCCGCCAAGGGCGACGCCGTTGCCGTGGTCGTCAACCAGACGCCGTTCTATGGCGAGTCCGGCGGCCAGGTGGGCGATACCGGCGTCATTTCAGGCGAAGGGTTCTCGATCGAGATCTCCGATACGCAGAAGAAGGCCGATGGGCTTTTCGTGCACCTCGGCAAGGTGGTCGACGGCACGGTCGACACGGGCGCGACCGTCGAGCTGAAGGTCGACCATGCGCGCCGCTCCAGGCTGCGCGCGAACCATTCCGCGACGCATCTGATCCACGAAGCGCTGCGCGAGGTGCTAGGCACCCATGTCGCGCAGAAGGGCTCCCTGGTCGCGCCCGAGCGTCTGCGCTTCGACATTTCGCACAACAAGCCGATCTCGCCCGACGAACTCGAAGAGGTCGAGCGGATGGCGAACGAGATCGTCGTCCAGAACAGCCCGGTCACCACGCGACTGATGTCGGTTGACGATGCCATTGCCGAAGGCGCCATGGCGCTGTTTGGCGAGAAGTATGGCGATGAAGTACGCGTCGTTTCGATGGGCACGGGCTTGCATGGCGCCAAGGCCAACCGGCCCTATTCGGTCGAGCTATGCGGCGGCACGCATGTCAGGGCGACCGGCGATATCGGTCTGGTGCGTATCGTGTCGGACAGCGCCGTCGCTGCCGGGGTGCGCCGCATCGAGGCGCTGACCGGCGAGGCGGCCAGAAAGCATCTCGACGAGCAGGACAAGCGGCTGAAGGCGGTCGCGGCCGCGCTGAAGATTTCGCCGGCCGACGTGCCGGCGCGCGTCGAGGCGTTGTTGGACGAGCGCAAGAAGCTCGAGAAGGAACTGACCGAAGCGCGCAAGAAACTGGCGCTGGGCGACCGCTCGCCAGCTGGCGTGCCTGCCGAGAACGAGACCATTGCCGGTGTCGGTTTTCTCGGCAAGGCGGTGTCGGGCGTCGCGCCGAAGGATTTGAAGCCGTTGGCCGATGCCGGCAAGAAGTCGCTCGGCTCCGGCGTCGTCGTCTTCGTCGGCGCCGGCGAGGACAACAAGGCCAGCGTCGTGGTCGGCGTCACCGACGACCTGACCGGCCGCTTCAGCGCTGTCGATCTGGTGCGTGTGGCGTCGGCGGCATTGGGCGGGCAGGGCGGCGGCGGTCGGCCTGACATGGCCCAGGCCGGCGGCCCGGATGCCTCGAAAGCCGAAAATGCGATCGCTGCGGTGAAAGCGGCTCTGGAGGCCGCATAGTGCCCGTCAGGCATGCTTTGCTGCTTTCAGGGCGCGCGTCATTCGCGTGGAGTCGCCCCAGGTGGACAGCCAGATAAGGCAGTCGGTGGTGACGGAGATCGCTGCGCGCAGGAGGTTCAGCAACGGTCCGGGCGATCTCAGCTGCTCTTCGGCGTGGCGGAGATGGGCAAGCTCTTCTTCGCGGATGGACAGGATGATGCCGTGCAACTCGCGATCGCGTCCGGCAAGAAAGAATAGCTGATCGTCGAGATGGCGGTGCACCGCCGCTTCGACCGCTGCGGTGCAGGCCCAGATGCCTTGCGGGCCGAGCAGGGCAGTGAGGAAACCCAGCAGCCAGCCGCCCCAGCTCCAGAATTGCATCACGCGGCACGGCCGCGAATGTCGCGACGGCATGGCTGCACGGAAAGTAGCGCAATGACTGCGCTCATGCCCAAGCATCTCTGACAAAGACGGCACGCAACGCGGCCAGAAACGCTTCGAGACAAGAATCTGCGCCGAATAGATTCTGATCGCGCCGAACTCGCCGGCGTGGTTGACCCTGACGATTCTGGCCACCGTTAGCGCGTCCTGGCGAGAGTGTTCAACCATGGAGCGCCCCCGGTGCTATGTCAGATTGTTGGCAACGCTCGCACGCCCTGCGATGCGCGTCCACCAATCCTGAATGTCGGCAAACTCCGCCAGCAGGTTTTGCCCCTCAGTGACCTTGACGAAATAGCCGATGATGGGTGCTGCATGCAGATCGGCCAACGTCAGCTCGCTTCCCATCAGCCATGCTCCTGGGGCTTTCAATGAGGAGAGCGCCTGCAACGCCGTGCTCGCCCGCCGAAGCCCGTCGGCAATCAGCGTTTCGTCGGGCGCTTCTTTCTCCAGCCGTTCGACGGCGACATCCCAGACCATGGGCCGGTAGGCATAGGCATCAAGCATGCCGATGATCTGGTTCATGGTTGCGCGAGGCCGGGCTTCGATCGGTTGCAACACCGGGCCGTCGAACGCTTCGTCGACATAGCAGGCAATCGCGCTGGTCTCGTAGAGGCGGAACCCGTCGTGCTCGAAGGCAGGGATGCGGCCGAACGGGTGATGGTCGAAATACCAGCCCGGTACGCCGTCAGCAGCAAAGATGTCGACCGGCACAAGTTCGTAGCCGATGCCTTTTTCCTCGAGCACGAGGCGGACGATGCGCACATAGACGCTGTAGTCCGCCCCGTAGACGATCGGTTTGCTCATGACGTTCGTCTGGTCAGGCCATCGCCTTCTGCAGATTCTCGTCGATCTTGTCGAGGAAGCCGGTGGTAGAAAGCCATGGCTGGTCGGGACCGATCAGCAGCGACAGGTCCTTGGTCATGAAGCCGGCCTCGACGGTCTGGATGCAGACTTTTTCCAGCGTCTCGGCAAAACGCATCAACTCGGCATTGTCGTCGAGTTTTGCGCGGTGCGCCAGGCCGCGCGTCCAGGCGAAGATCGAGGCGATCGAATTGGTCGAGGTTTCTTCGCCCTTCTGGTGCTGTCGATAGTGACGGGTGACGGTGCCGTGCGCGGCCTCCGCCTCCACCGTCTTGCCGTCCGGCGTCATCAGCACCGAGGTCATCAGGCCGAGCGACCCAAAACCTTGCGCCACCGTGTCCGACTGCACGTCGCCATCATAGTTCTTGCAGGCCCAGATATAGCCGCCTGACCATTTCAGGCTGGAGGCAACCATGTCGTCGATCAGCCGGTGCTCGTACCAGAGCTTCTTGGCTTTGAACTCGGCTTCGAACTCTGCCTCGTAGACTTCCTGGAAAATGTCCTTGAAGCGACCGTCATAGGCCTTGAGGATGGTGTTCTTGGTCGAGAGGTAGACCGGGTAGTTGCGCAGCAGGCCGTAATTGAGCGAGGCGCGGGCGAATTCGCGGATCGACTCGTCGAGATTGTACATGGCCATGGCGACGCCGGCGGCCGGCGCATCGAACACGTCATGCTCGATCACCTTGCCGTCCTCGCCGACGAACTTGATCGTCAGCTTGCCCTTGCCGGGGAAGCGGAAGTCGGTGGCGCGGTACTGGTCGCCAAAGGCATGACGGCCGACGATGATCGGCTTGGTCCAGCCGGGCACCAGCCGCGGCACGTTCTTCATGATGATCGGCTCGCGAAAGATGGTGCCGCCGAGGATGTTGCGGATGGTGCCGTTCGGCGACTTCCACATCTTCTTCAGCCCGAATTCCTCGACACGCTGCTCGTCGGGCGTGATCGTCGCGCATTTTACGCCGACGCCATGCTTCTTGATCGCATTGGCCGAATCGATGGTCACCTGGTCGTTGGTGGCGTCGCGGTGCTCAACGCTGAGGTCGTAATATTCAAGCTTGAGGTCGAGATAGGGGTGGATCAGCTTGTCCTTGATGAACTGCCAGATGATGCGGGTCATCTCGTCGCCGTCGAGTTCGACGACCGGGTTCGCCACCTTGATCTTCGCCATGGAAAGAATGCCTCATTGTTGGGGATCGGAACGGCCTTGCCCGCATGGCTTTGGCCGGGGATGCGGCCCGTATATCAAAGCATTTTTGGCCGCGCAAACGGCGATCCGCGCCAGCGGGCTCGCCCATGGCATCAGGCGTTGCTTGCCAAAGCTTCATTTTCGCGGCCGGATATGGCAGCGGACGCTGAAATGCCGCAAACAGCAGTTCATTGAGACAATGCAAGCCAGCAACGACATCCTTCCTGCCACCGGCCCGGCGATCATCCTGGTCGAGCCGCAGCTCGGCGAGAATATCGGCATGGTCGCGCGCGCCATGGCGAATTTCGGTCTGTCCGAACTGCGCCTCGTCAATCCGCGCGACGGCTGGCCGAGCGAAAAGGCGCGCGCTGCCGCGAGCCGCGCCGACCACGTCATCGATGCCGCTACAGTATATGACGATCTTGCCTCGGCGGTCGCCGACCTGAACTTCGTCTTCGCCACCACGGCGCGCGCGCGCGACAATTTCAAGCCGGTGCACGGACCGGTCGAGGCGGGCAGGGCGCTGAGAGCGCGGCAGCGATCCGGACAGCGCACCGGCATCCTGTTCGGCCGCGAGCGGTTCGGGCTCTATAATGACGAGGTCGGCCTCGCCGACGAGATCGTCACCTTCCCGGTCGATCCCGCCTTCTCCTCGCTCAACATCGCCCAAGCCGCCCTGCTGATGTCCTATGAGTGGGTGAAGTCGGGCCTGGAAGATGAGACCAAAACCAATTTTTCCAGTCCCGACATGATGCCGGCGACCAAGGAACAGTTGCACGGCCTGTTCGCCTATCTGGAAGGCGCGCTCGAAGCACGCGGCTATTTCCGCCCGGCGCCGAAGAAGCCGAAAATGGTCGACAATCTGCGTGCGGTGCTTACGCGCGCCGGCTTCGCCGAGCCGGAGCTCAAGGTGCTGCGCGGCATAATATCATCGCTGGACAGGTTTTCGCCGGCCATGCCGCGCGGCGATGGATCGCCGGGCGATGATCCAAGGCGGCTTCCGGCAGCGGCGGCGCGCGCCGACAAGGCGACAGACAAGGACCAGGCCTAAGAGACAGTCTCTAATGCATGTCGCGCAAAAGTGCGCAGCGGTTTTGCGATAACAACATGCATAGAAACAAGAACTTAAAGCGCCTCGCATGAATCCGTTCAACACGACGCGCTTTAGCCGTAACCGAATGTTATTTGGTGTAGTGCATCATCCCAAGATGATGGGATGTGTGACCATCCTCCCGCCGCGGGCCGCAGCCTCCTCCGCCTTCCCCTGTAGACGATGACAATGATCGATCCTTCAAGCGCCCGCCCGATCCTGATGTTCGATTCCGGCATCGGCGGCCTGACGGTGCTGCGCGAAGCGCGCGTGCTGATGCCCGACCGCCGCTTCGTCTATGTCGCCGACGACGCGGCTTTCCCTTACGGGGCTTGGGAGGAAGCGGCACTGAGGGCACATGTGCTGGAGCTGTTCGGCAAGCTGCTCGACCGTTTTTTGCCGGCCATTTCGGTCATCGCCTGCAACACCGCCTCGACATTGGTCATCGAGGCGTTGCGCGAAAGATTTCCCGGTCATCCTTTCGTCGGCACGGTGCCGGCGATCAAGCCGGCGGCGGAACGCACGCGCTCCGGGCTGGTTTCGGTGCTGGCGACGCCCGGCACCGTCAAGCGCCAGTATACCCGCGACCTGATCGGCAAATGGGCGCAGAAATGCCATGTCCGCCTGGTTGGCAGCGACAGTCTGGCGGGACTGGCCGAAGTCTATATGCGCGATGGTTTTGTCGATGAAGAGGCGGTGCGTGCCGAGATCGCGCCGTGCTTCGTTGAACATGACGAACTGCGGACCGACATCGTCGTGCTTGCCTGCACCCACTATCCCTTTCTGGCCAATCGCATGCGCAAGACGGCACCCTGGCCGGTCGATTGGCTCGATCCCGCCGAGGCGATCGCACGGCGGGCGCTCTCGCTGCTCGCGGGCGCCGAGGCCAGCCACCGCGGCGAGGCGTTGCCGGAAGGCGCCGACCTTGCTGTCTTCACCTCGAAGCGGGTCGATTTCCCGACTCGCCGGCTGATGCAGGGGTTTGGGCTGGCGATTTCCTGATATCTGGGAACATCACCACGACCGGTGCGTTTTTCCCTCATCGCAAGACGGGAGAAACGATCATGCCAGCCACTTCAAAAGCCCAGCAGAAAGCCGCCGGCGCGGCATTGTCCGCCAAGCGCGGCGAGACCAAGAAGAGCGAGCTCAAAGGCGCTTCGAAGGGAATGTACAAGTCGATGAGCGAAAAGCAGCTCGAGGAGTTCGCCGAGACCAAGCGCAAGGGCCTGCCCGAGAAGAAATCGAAACACTAGCCGCTCGTCCGCAGCCTAGTCCGGTCCCATGGTTGGATAGCCGCGGTCCAGCACACATCGCGCGGGGTACCGCGGCGTATCGGCTGCCATCACCGACGCCAGCCGCGAGCTTGACACCAGTTAAATCTCCGTCTAATCAGCCCACCAACACTGGGCCGCAATGTCCGGTGGTTTCTTTATGTGCGCAAGACATTTGGGAAGCCGCTCTATTCCTCCCGGAGTCTTGTCTAGAATGACGTGTCCCGTGGGTTTTCCGCCGCGTTGCGTGGGAGAACCCTGTCAGGTCTCGAAAACGGGGGCCAGAGGAGGGCGCGTTTCCTTCACCCGGACCATGAGGTGCCGGGTGTGTCTTTTTGAAAGGGAATGCGATGAGCAAGCGCGAATCCGCGAAATACAAGATCGACCGCCGTCTCGGCGAAAACATCTGGGGTCGCCCGAAGTCCCCGGTCAACAAACGCGAATACGGTCCCGGCCAGCACGGCCAGCGCCGCAAGGGCAAGCTTTCCGATTTCGGCCTGCAGCTGCGTGCCAAGCAGAAGCTGAAGGGTCACTACGGCGACGTGTCGGAAAAGCAGTTCCGCAAGGTCTATGAAGAGGCGAACCGCCGCAAGGGCGACACCTCGGAGAACCTGATCGGCCTGCTCGAGTCGCGTCTCGACGCGGTCGTCTACCGCGCCAAGTTCGTGCCGACCATTTTTGCCGCTCGCCAGTTCGTCAATCACGGCCACATCAATGTCAACGGCAAGCGCGTCAACATCGGCTCGTACCGCTGCAAGCCGGGCGATGTCATCGAAGTGCGCGAAAAGTCGAAGCAACTGGTGATCGTCCTGGAATCGGTAGGCCTGGCAGAGCGCGACGTGCCCGATTACATCGAGGTCGATCATAACAAGATGACGGCGTCCTTCGGCCGCATCCCCGGGCTGTCGGATGTTCCCTTCGCCGTGCAGATGGAACCGAACCTGGTCGTCGAATTCTATTCGCGCTGATCGATTTTCTTCATCTGCGACATCATCGAAGGCCGCCCTCGAGGCGGCCTTTTTTTTGGGGTTCCGAAAATCGATTTCGATTTTCGGGCCGATGCGCTACTCCGGGCAGCAACAAGGAATTTCGGGGCCGCCGCGCCATGAACATGCTGCCAGAAACAATCGAACCGACCGCCGATGCCGCAGGCGGCTTTCATCCGCTGTTTGCCGATGTGCCGTCCTCCGTCGAATTCAACAAGCTGCGCAAGCGGCTGCTGCGTCTCGCCCGCCAGGCGATCGACGATTTTTCGATGGTCAGGCCCGGCGATCGCTGGCTGGTCGCCTTGTCTGGCGGCAAGGATTCCTACGGTCTGCTTGCGTTGCTGCTCGACCTCAAATGGCGCGGGCTACTGCCGGTCGACCTGTTGGCCTGCAATCTCGACCAGGGCCAGCCGAACTTTCCGAAACACATTCTGCCCGATTATCTCAACACATACGCCATTCCGCACCGCATCGAATATCAGGACACCTATTCGGTGGTGACCGACAAGCTTCCCCAGGGCAGCACCTATTGTTCGCTGTGCTCGCGGCTCAGGCGCGGCCATCTCTACCGCATCGCGCGGGAGGAGGGCTGCTCGGCTTTGGTGCTCGGCCACCACCGCGAAGACATTCTCGAAACCTTTTTCATGAACCTGTTGCATGGCGGGCGCCTCGCCGCCATGCCGCCAAAACTGCTCAACGACGACGGCGATGTCATGGTGCTGCGGCCGCTCGCCTATTGCGCCGAGGCCGATCTCGAAAAATTCGCCGGCGCCATGAAGTTCCCGATCATCCCGTGCGATCTGTGCGGCAGCCAGGACGGCTTGCAGCGCAATGCGATGAAGGCGATGCTCGACGACCTGGAGAAGCGCATGCCTGGCCGCAAGGACACGATGATCCACGCCATGACCAATGTGCGGCCCTCGCATCTGCTCGACAGGAAGCTGTTCGATTTCGCCGCACTCAACGAGACCCTGACCGGCAAGGCAAGACGTTCCCGATGACATTTGACGATACCGCGATCGACTGGCTGGCCAAGCTTCTGTCCGACGCTGCCATTGCCGAGATCATGCCGCGCTTTCGCCGGCTGGATGAGGGCGACATCCGCCAGAAGACCTCGGCAGCCGATCTGGTGACGGAGGCCGATGTGAGTGCCGAGCGGCTCATCACCGTCAGGCTGCGTGAGCGCTACCCCCAGGCGATGATCGTCGGCGAGGAAGCCTGCTCCGACGACCCGGCGCTGCTCCAGGGCCTCGGCGAAGCCGATCTCGCCTTCGTCATCGATCCCGTCGACGGCACTTTCAATTTCGCCTCAGGCGTGCCGCTGTTCGGCGTTATGCTGGGTGTCGTGGTGAAGGGCGAGACCGTCGCCGGCATCATTCACGATCCCATCGGCAAGGACTGGCTGATCGGCGCCAGGGGTGCTGGCAGCCACATACGGCATGCGCATGGCACTTTGGAGAAGGTGCATGTCGCCGAGCCTGCACCGATCTCGCAAATGACCGGCGCGGTTTCCTGGCAATATATGCCCGAGCCGGAACGGTCACGGCTGGCCCGCAACCAGACGAAATCCTTGTCGCAATTCGGCTATCGCTGCGCGGCACACGAATACCGCCTGCTGGCGAGCGGCCACGCCCACTTCGTCGTCTACAACAAGCTGATGCCGTGGGATCATCTGGCCGGTGTGCTGATCCATGCCGAGGCAGGTGGTTACGCTGCGCGTTTCGACGGCAGCACCTATCGGCCGTCGCATGTCGGAGGTGGCCTTCTTGTCGCACCGGACGAAGCAAGCTGGCGCGAACTGCGCCGGGAACTCTGGGCGGAATAGGCTGTTTGGCATCGGGCTCGGATGAAGCCAGCCGAGGATTGTGGCGCCGAGCTGATGTATTCGCACGACATGGAGAACTTCAAGACTTATCGGACCGGCACGCAGTTCTACGGCTGATCGCCGCCGATGCGGAGACAAGACCATGCGCTATCTCGAACACGCCGAACCGGTCATCACGCTTACTGCCGGGCCGGTGAACGCCTATCCCGATGTGTTGCGCGGCCTCGGCCGCACCGTGCTCTACGATCACGACCCGGCGTTCCAGCTCTTTTACGAGCGTGTGGTCGACAAGGCGCAGAAGACGATGCGGCTGTCGAACAAGCCGGTCATTCTGCATGGCGAGCCGGTCCTTGGCCTGGAAGCCGCGGCAGCCTCCCTGATCACGCCCGACGACGTCGTGCTCAACCTTGCCTCGGGAGTCTACGGCAAGGGGTTTGGCTATTGGGCGAAGCGCTATTCGCCGCATCTGCTCGAAATCGAGGTGCCCTATAACGAGGCGATCGACCCGCAGGCGGTTGCGGCAATGCTGGAAGCGCATCCGGAAATCAGCATCGTTTCCGTCTGCCATCACGACACGCCGTCGGGCACCATCAACCCGATCGACGCCATCGGCGCGCTGGTTTCGGGGTATGGCGCCTATCTGATCGTCGACGCCGTTTCGTCCTTCGGCGGCATGAAAACGCATCCTGAGGACTGCAAAGCCGACATTTATGTCACCGGCCCGAACAAATGCCTCGGCGCGCCTCCTGGGCTGACGATGATGGGCGTCAGCGAGCGGGCCTGGGCGAAAATGAAGGCCAACGAGGCAGCGCCACGCGGATCGATGCTCAGCATCGTCGATTGGGAGCATGCGTGGTCGAGGGATAAGCCGTTTCCGTTCACGCCGTCCGTCGCGCAGATGAACGGGTTAGACGCCGCGCTCGACCTCTACCTCAACGAGGGACCGGCGGCGGTGTGGGCGCGCCACGCGCTCACCGCCAAGGCCATGCGCGCCGGCGTCGCCGCGATGGGTCTGTCGATCTGGGCGGCCAGCGACATCATCGCATCGCCGACCACGACCGCCGTCAGGACACCCGAAGGCGTCGACGAGGAGGCGCTTCGCCAGGCCGCGCGCGCCCGCTACGGCGTGGTGTTCTCGTCTGGCCGCGGCGAAACATTGGGCAAGCTGACGCGCATCGGCCATATGGGCCCGACCGCCCAGCCGATCTATGCGATCGCGGCGCTGACGGCACTTGGCGGCGCGATGAATGCTTTGGGCGAAAAGCTCGCGGTCGGCAAAGGCATCGATGCGGCGCTGGCCGTTATCGACGCCGACGTCTGAAAGGATCCATCCGCAGCGCTGATACTCGATGGAAGCTTTCGTCGAAAAATTCGATTACATTTGTCCGCGCGAAACCGGAGACCGGAATGAAACCTCGGTCCGCAATTGTCGCCCTTACCCTTGCCCTGGTTGCCGGTCCTAACGCGGCAACACCGCAGGAACGCGCCTGTCACAGTCCCGAACCCGTCGACACCATAAACGAGATGTTCTCCGCGATCTTCGCCTGTTGGGAGCCGCCGCCCGGAACCGCGGGCATGGCCCTGACGCTGCAGTTCTCAATTCGCCGAAACGGCACGCTTATCGGCAAGCCTCGCGCCACCTACTCCCGTCTAGGGGATGATGGCAGCCTCAACCGGGCCTTCGTCGCCTCCGTCCTCGAGGCTCTCGACAAGGCTCTGCCACTGCCCGTTTCGGACAGCATGGGTGGAGCGATCGCAGGGCGTTTGCTGTTCCCTCGCTTCACCGCAGCGAGCGGGGGTGAATCCTGAAGCGCGCCCGGCATTAAACCGGCGGGTTCTGCGGCTGGAAGAATTTGCCGCGCTCGGCGATCAGCACCATCACCAATGCGCCAAGCGAAACGCTGCAGAATCCGGCGGCCAAGGGCGTCACCGTGCCGTTGAAGGCTTGGCCGATCAGCGTGCCGAGAATGCCGCCGAGGAAGGTCTGCATGAAGCCCAGAATGGACGACGCTGTCCCGGCCAATTGGCCGAGCGGCTCCATGGCGAGTGCGTTGAAATTCGCGCCGAGTGCGCCGAACGGGACCATCGTGCAGGCAAAGAAGGTGATGAAAAGCCAGAGCGGCATCTTCATCTGGATGGAAACGACCAGCCAGGCGAGGCTGATGGCCAGAAACAAGAGCAGCGCGCTTTGCGAGAGGCGGCGCATGCCGATGCGACCGACAAGGCGCGAATTCAGATAGTTCGAAAAGGCGAGCACGCCGGCGATCCCTGCGAAAATCACCGGGAACATCTCGCCGACACCGAAGACGCCAACATAGATCTGCTGCGCCGAGTTGATGAAGCCGAACATCGCGCCGAAGGCAAAGGTGCTGGCGAAGGCATAGCAAAGTGCCATGCGATTGGTCAGCACGATCCGGAAGCCGCCGATGATGGATTCGGCTGTTAGCGGCCTGCGAAATTCGGGACGCAGCGTTTCGGGCAAGCGCAGCAGCGCCCACGCCGACACGATCAGGGCCCCGGCCGCCATGGTGATAAAGATCACGTGCCAGGTCGCGAACAGCATGATGAACTGGCCGATGCCGGGGGCCACCACCGGAATTGCCATGAACACCATGAAGATCAGCGACATGACTTCGGCCATGCGCCGGCCGTCGAACGTGTCGCGCACGATTGAGACGGCGATGACGCGTGTGGCCGCGGCGCCGATGCCTTGCACCAGCCTGCACAGAAGAAGAATAGCGAATGATGGGGCGATGGCCGCCGCAGCCGCCGCCGCTACATAGATCACCAGTCCGACGACGAGCGGAGCACGGCGTCCGAAGCGGTCCGAGATCGGCCCGAAGAAGAGCTGCCCGCCGCCAAAGCCCAGAATATAGGCGGCAATCACATATTGGCGGTGGTTTTCATTTTCCACGCCCAGCGAGGCGCCGATCTGCTGCAGCGCCGGCAGCATGATGTCGATGGCCAGCGAGTTGAGCGCCATCAACGCCGCGCAAAGCGCGATGAATTCCCAGCGCGGAATAGGCAAGGTATCCGCCTGTTGCTGCGCGTCTGCATGCTGATCCACGGCAAATTCCGATCTTCAAACGAAAAAGCGCCGGCGCACCGGCGCATTCATTCGTCTTGTGCCCCGATACCGGGGAGATAATCAGCTTGGCGAAGTGCGCTACGTGTTCGTCAGGCGGCGCCTTTGACGCTGACGCCCTTTTCGACGAGGAACGTCTGCAGTTCGCCTGCCTGGAACATCTCGCGGACGATGTCGCAACCGCCGACGAACTCACCTTTAACGTAGAGCTGAGGGATCGTCGGCCAGTTGGAGTATTCCTTGATACCTTGCCGCAGCTCGGCCGAGGTCAGCACGTCGACGCCCTTGTAGTCGGCCCCGATATAGTCGAGGATCTGCACGACCTGACCGGAAAATCCGCATTGCGGAAAACCGGGCGTGCCCTTCATGAAGAGAACGACGTCGTTGGCCTTCACTTCGCTGTCGATGTAGTCGTTGATACCGCTCATAGAAAATCCTTTCATGCCCGCGGGAGTCGGACTCGAAACATGCCCTTTCAAATAAACCCATAGGTTGCCTGAAACAAGACGTCTGCCGCCTCGTCAGGCAAATGGCGCAAGGGATGGCCTGGGCCAAGAGCATCGGACGGCGATTTTCCCAAGGCAGCAAAGCCCTAAAAAAGCTATTCCGGCACGCTGGTCTGCAAAGCGAGCGCGTGCAGCACGCCGCCCATATTGCCCTTCAACGCGTCGTAGACCATCTGATGCTGCTGGACGCGGCTTTTTCCGCGAAAGCTTTCGGCCACCACTTCGGCCGCATAATGGTTGCCGTCGCCGGCCAGGTCGCGAATCGTCACCTTGGCGTCCGGAATGCCTTCCTTGATCAGCCGTTCGATGTCGTGCGCGTCCATTGCCATGCGAGGATTCCTTGTTCAACTCGTGATCTCATAGATATGATCGAAATGGCGGATGAACCACACCCAAACGACCCCGCTCGATCAAATCAGGGGTCCACGACCTCATTTGCCATGAAGCGAGGAAACCAGGATTCGTGGGCAGCGGTCAATTCGCCGACAGGGATCGCCCGCGCCTCGCCGAGTTTCAGGTCGCTGCCGCCGGTCGAGCCGATCCACGGCGCGAAGATGCCGAGCTTGCTCTGCTCTTCGCGAATGGCGTCCCATTCCTTGCTTTGCGGATCGATCGACAGCGTCAAGAGATAGCGGCCCTGATCCTCGCCGAACCAGACCGGGATCGGGTCGGTCCCGACCAGGCCGGGGACCGTCGCGCCGATGCCGGACGCCATCGCCATCTCGGCCAGCGCGACGGCAATGCCGCCATCGGAAACGTCATGCGCTGATGTCACGACGCCGGAGGCGATCAGGGCGCGTACATGGTCGCCGACGCGCTTTTCGTGGTCGAGGTCGACCGGCGGCGGCGGGCCGTCGGCGCGGCCATGAATGTCGCGCATATAGGCCGACTGGGCGAGATGCGTTCCCCACATGGATGGCGCGCCGACGAGCAGGATCATCTGGCCCTCGGCGGCAAAGCCGATCCGCGCCATCCTGGACCAGTCGGCGATCAGTCCGACGCCGCCGATAGTCGGCGTCGGCAAGATGCCTTGCCCGTTGGTTTCGTTGTAGAGCGAGACATTGCCGGAGACGATCGGAAAGCCGAGCGCGCGGCAGGCGTCGCCGATGCCTTTCACGGCGCCGACCAACTGGCCCATGATCTCGGGTCGTTCCGGGTTGCCGAAATTGAGGTTGTCGGTGGCCGCGAGCGGCAGCGCGCCGGTGGCGGTAAGGTTGCGCCAGCATTCGGCCACCGCCTGCTTGCCGCCCTCGTAAGGGTCGGCCTCGCAATAGCGCGGCGTCACGTCGGAGGAGAAGGCGAGCGCCTTGGTCGGATGACCCTCGACGCGCACCACGCCGGCATCGCCGCCGGGAAGCTGCAGCGAATTGCCCTGGATCAGCGTGTCGTACTGTTCCCAGACCCAGCGGCGCGACGACAGGTCGGGCCCGCCAAGCAGTTTCAGCAGCGCCTCGGCGACATCGGCTTGCGGTGCATCGCCGGCCGCCAGCGGCGCCGGCTTCTTCGGCTCGGTCCAGGGACGGTCATATTCCGGCGCCTGGTCGCCAAGGTCCTTGATCGGCAGATTGGCGACCTCGTCGCCCTGGTGCAGGACGCGAAAGCGCAGATCGTCGGTGGTCTTGCCAACGATGGCGAAGTCGAGGCCCCATTTGTGGAAGATCGCCTCGGCTTGCTTTTCCTTTTCGGGGCGCAGCACCATCAGCATGCGCTCCTGGCTCTCCGACAGCATCATCTCATAGGCGCTCATGCGCTCCTCGCGCACCGGCACCTTGTCGAGGTCGAGCTCGATGCCGAGGTCGCCCTTGGCGCCCATCTCGACCGCCGAGCAGGTGAGGCCGGCAGCCCCCATGTCCTGGATGGCGATGACGGCGCCGGACGCCATCAGTTCGAGGCAGGCTTCGAGCAGGCATTTTTCGGTGAACGGGTCGCCGACCTGAACGGTGGGCCGTTTCTCGTCGATCTTGTCGTCGAATTCGGCCGAGGCCATGGTGGCGCCGCCGACACCGTCGCGGCCGGTCTTGGCGCCGAGGTAGACGACCGGCAGGCCGACGCCCTTGGCTTCCGACAGGAAGATCGCATCGGTTTTGGCAAGCCCTGCCGCGAAGGCGTTGACCAGGATGTTGCCATTGTAGCGCGCGTCGAAATTGACCTCGCCGCCGACCGTCGGCACGCCGAACGAATTGCCGTAGCCGCCGACGCCGGCAACGACGCCGGCAACCAGATGCCTGGTCTTGGGATGGTCCGGCGCCCCGAAGCGCAGCGCATTCATTGCCGCGATCGGCCGCGCGCCCATGGTGAAGACGTCGCGCAGGATGCCGCCGACGCCGGTCGCCGCGCCCTGATAGGGCTCGATGAAGGAGGGGTGGTTATGGCTCTCCATCTTGAAGACGACGCAGTCGCCGTCGCCGATATCGACCACGCCGGCATTCTCGCCGGGCCCCTGGATGACCTGCGGCCCGGTGGTCGGCAGCGTGCGCAGCCACTTTTTCGAGGATTTGTAGGAGCAATGCTCGTTCCACATCGCCGAAAAGATGCCGAGCTCGGTAAAGCTCGGCTCGCGCCCGACCAGGTCGAGGATGCGCTGATATTCGTCGGGCTTCAGCCCGTGCGCGGCAATGAGTTCCGGAGTGATCGGCACGGAATTGGAAATGGTCATGGGCGGCAATTTATGTCCTTGGGATCGAGTCCCGTCTTATCGCAAGCTTTGCAGCCGATACACCCATCAAGCGACAAAAACGACGGGAAAGGATGCAGCAAGCAGCGAAAGATCGCCACTCGCCCCGTTGGTTTCAAGCCGGTTCAGGAGAAACTGTCGTAGCCGGCGCGGCCCTCGTCCAGCAGCCGCCGGATCACGCCGACGCCGCCCGCGATGTCCTCTCGTCGCTCCGGCTGTGAAACGCCAAACCGCACGCCGTGAAAAACCTGCTCGGAACGGCCCGCCTTGAACTCGTCCTCATCGTCGATGAGCACGCCATGTTCGAGACAGGCGTTCTTGAAGGTGCCGGAAAGCCATGGATCGGGCAGGGTGAGCCAGATGAAGGGCACATTGTCCAGTGCGTTGAAGTCGAATCCCGCCAGTGTCTCGCGCACGATCGCCACGCGCGCGTTGATCTCGACGATGCTGCGCTTGCGCATCTCGCTGGCCTGGCCGGACAGCACCAGCCGGCTGCACAGTTCCGCCAGCAGGAAGGGGAGGCCGCCCGTCAGCATCTTGTGAGCGACCCGGATCCGGTGGCGATAGGCCGGCGGACAGGCGAGCCAGCCGCCGCGAACGCCCGCCGCAACGGATTTCGACAGGCCGCCGGCAACGATGGTCCGTTCGGGGGCATATTCGGTCAGGAGCGGCGTCGGGTCGTCGGTCAGATCGCCATAGAGATCGTCCTCGATCAGGATGACATTGTATTCGCGCGCGACGCGGGCGATGGCCTCGCGGCGCGTTGCCGACAGCGTCACCAATGTAGGGTTCTTGGCCGTCGGCATCAAAAACATCATTTTCGGGTGTTTTTGCGCGCAGACGCGCTCGAAATCTTCTGGATCGATGCCTTCCGCGTCCGACGTCACTAATGCGGTGCGGCGGCCGATCAGGCCGGCGCTGCGTGAAATCTGCGAATAGGTGAGGTGCTCGAATACGATATAGTCGCCGGGCGTGGTCAGCGCGGCAATCGCCGCCATGACCGCGGCATGGGTGCCGAGCGTCGGAACGATGCCGTCGGGGCGAGGGCGAAACGAATTTCGCGACAGCCAGCTGCAGCCGGCCTCGAACCAGCGGTCAGGAAAATCCCGCGTATAGCTTGAAATCTCATACGGATGCTCCTGCGCCGTGCGCGACAGCACATCGGTGACAATGGCGCCCTGGCCGGTATCAGGCGCAGCGGTGCTGTCGAAGCGCAGTTTGCCGCGAGGCGCATCGATAGAGCGCGTGCCTTCGACGTGCGGGTCGGGCGCCAGCAGATCGGTCTTGGTATCATGCCGGCCAAGCACATAGGTTCCACGTCCGACTTCGCCGCTCACCAGCCCCCGCTCGCGCAACAATTGGTAGGCCCTGCCGACGGTGCCGACGGTCGCGCCGATGTCGTACGCCAGATCGCGCTGCGGCGGCAGTTTTGCCCCGGCGGCGATCAAGCCGCGGTCGATGTCGGTTTCGATGGAATCGGCAAGCCGCTGATAGAGGGGCCCAGAGCCAGACGTAAGATCGGGAAGCCAATTTGTCATGGTGACAATTTTCTATATTGCACCGAATTAAGAGTCAATACATATAAATCTCGCGAAAAAAGGGTACAATCTCGAATTTTGGTGGCAAGAAAATGGCTGCAATCGATACAATTCGTTACACGAGAGCTGAATTGCCCGGAGCCCGCCCGTCAGGCCGGCAAGGCTATGTCCGTCGCCTGGTGCGAATGGTCAGCTCACTCGCAAACCGGATCGGCAGCTTGCTGGATCGCCGGCGCAGCCGGCTGGTCTTGCTGGAGATGACCGACGATCAGCTCAAGGATATCGGCATCTCGCGTGCCGACGCCCACCGTGAGGGTCTGAGGCCGTTCTGGGACTGAGAATACGCCGGCTTCGACCTGCAGGCAGCGGCTCACAGCCCTATGCAGCCGCACCGCAGGCCGGATTGCCGGCCTGCCAGCGGGCAATGTCCGAGCCGATGCGTGCGCCGAGCGGTTCGGCCATCAGCGGACCGTACACGTCCACCCGGCGTGAATTGCCCTGTGCCTGCACGACCAGCAACGGCTTTCCGCCATACTGTTTGACCGGGACGAGCAGGAAGCGCGGCGTACCGGTGAACGAATTCAGCTCGTTGGCCATCTGATAGGGTTTGAAAGCGGGATCCTTGCTGGCGATCCAGCATTTGTGGGCAGCGATCGCCACCTGCTCCATGGTAAGCAGCGCCGCACTCTTGCCCGAAGGCGCCGGCGCGTTCTTCGGCTTCGACTGGCAGGAGGCGAGCACAAGGCCGGCGGCGGCGACGAGAGCGAGGCGGGCGATCGTCTGTCTCGGGCTCATGCGGCGCCTATGTCGAGTTCGGGAAGGGGATGAACGCTGAAGAATCAAGCGGCGATGCCAAGCGCACTTTCGAACAGTGCCCGGCCGTCGCTGCCGCCATGAGCCGCTTCGATCAGGTTCTCGGGATGCGGCATCAGGCCGAGCACATTGCCCTGGCCGTTGATGATGCCGGCAATGTCGTTGATCGAGCCGTTGGGATTGGTGCCTTCGGCATAGCGGAACACGACCTGGCCTTCGCCTTCGAGCCTGCGCAGCGTCTCGGCGTCGGCAAAATAATTGCCGTCACGATGCGCTACCGGCGAGCGGATGATCTGGCCTGGCTGATAGCGGCGGGTGAACATCGTGTTGGCGTTGGCGATCCGCAGCTTGACTTGCCGGCAGACGAATTTCAGCGACGTGTTGCGCATCAAGGCGCCCGGCAAAAGGCCGGCCTCGACCAGGATTTGGAAGCCGTTGCAGACGCCGATGACCATCACCCCCTTGGCCGCCTTTTCGGCGACCGCCCGCATCACCGGCATACGCGCCGCAATGGCGCCGCAGCGCAGATAATCGCCGAAGGAGAAGCCGCCGGGAATGGCGATCAGGTCGACGTCGGGAATTTCGGTGTCGGTCTGCCAGACCGTGACCGGCGGCGTTCCCGAAATCTTGGTCAGCGCCGCGATCATGTCGCGGTCACGGTTGAGGCCCGGCAGAAGAACGACGGCTGAATTCATTTCGGTTCGTAAGGCCCCTGGGCTTCGGCAAGTTCACGCAATTCGAGACGGCGCTCTATGCGTTCGAGACGATCGTCTTGACGGCCAAGAATGCCGTAGATGTTATGGATGTCGCTTTGCGTTGCGACCATGTGACCCCGAACTACGTTCAACTCCCGCTTCACTTCGGAAACATCTTGTCGAAGTTCAGCAACGTCGTGGTGCACACGCTTCAGGAGCTCGTCCATCAACTCGTTCGTGGCTTCAGTCATCTGCCCTCCGGCACAACCTCAGGTAATGGCCACACTATAGTTCTCAATCACCGTATTCGCCAGAAGCTTGTCGCACATGGCTTTGAGATCGGCTTCGGCCTTGGCCTTGTCGCTCTCAGCAAGCTCGACGTCGAAAACCTTGCCCTGCCGCACCTGGCCGACGCCGTCAAAGCCCATCCCGGACAATGCGTGTTCGATCGCCTTGCCTTGCGGGTCGAGCACGCCGTTCTTGAGGGTTACGGTAATGCGGGCCTTGATCACGCTGGACATGCTCCTGTTCGAAGTATTGAGCGGCAAGAAATCTCAGTGCGGCTTGCCTTTGAGGCCATCGGTCGAGGCGACAAGCACTGGTCCGGCGGGACGCAGCGGCTCGTTCTCGTTCATGATGCCAAGGCGGCGGGCGACTTCCTGATAGGCTTCGACCAGACCGCCCATGTCGCGGCGGAAACGATCCTTGTCGAGCTTGTCCTGGGTCGCCACGTCCCACAGACGGCACGAGTCCGGCGAGATCTCGTCGGCAACGACGATGCGCATCATGTCGCCTTCGAACAGCCGGCCGCATTCGATCTTGAAGTCGACAAGCTGGATGCCGACGCCCATGAACAAGCCGGAGAGGAAGTCGTTGACGCGGATGGCCAGCGCCATGACGTCGTCGATCTCCTGCGGGCTTGCCCATCCGAAAGCGGTGATGTGCTCTTCAGACACCATCGGGTCGTCGAGCGCGTCGGCCTTGTAATAGAATTCGATGATCGAGCGCGGCAGCACGGTGCCTTCCTCGATGCCGAGACGCTTGGCCAGCGAGCCGGCGGCGACGTTGCGCACGACCACCTCGAGCGGGATGATCTCGACTTCCTTGATCAGCTGCTCGCGCATGTTGAGCCGGCGGATGAAATGGGTCGGAATGCCCATCCGGTTGAGATGGTTGAAGATGTGCTCGGAAATGCGGTTGTTGAGCACGCCCTTGCCATCGACGATTTCGTGCTTCTTCTTGTTGAAAGCGGTCGCGTCGTCCTTGAAGAATTGGATCAGTGTTCCCGGCTCAGGGCCCTCATAGAGGATCTTGGCCTTGCCTTCATAAATGCGGCGGCGATTTTTCATCTGATCTTTTCTCTGGATTTCCGGACAGGCGGCAAGCGACCAGTTCCTGTCCGTCCGCCTAAATTAGTGCGGCAACGGTAGGGGTTCAATGCCGGTGTCTATCCCAATCGCAGTGTTTGCTCAATCGGCAAATCCTTCCAATCACCGCTTTCCGGAATGAAATGCCGCAGCGCAGCAAGTAACGTAGCATATTGACCGGCCCGCGGCCTTTTGGTTTGTGCTGGGCAAGACACATATTTCGACTGCCAACCAAATCGGATTTGACCGGAGGGATGCCATGAGCAGCATGAAAGACCGCGAAGAGGGCTTCGAGCGCAAATTCGCAATCGACGAGGAACTTCGGTTCAAGGCTTCGGCGCGCCGCAACAGGGCGCTCGGCATGTGGGCTGCCGAAAAGCTGGGCAAATCCGGCGCTGATGCCGAAGCCTATGCCAAGCAGGTGGTTGTCGCCGACATTGAGGAAGCCGGCGATCACGATGTTTTCCGCAAGATTCGCAAGGATTTCGACGAAGCCGGGGTCGACCAGTCGGACCATCAGATTCGCCGCACCATGGACGATCTGATGGCGCAGGCGATTGAACAGATCAAGAACACCTGATCCTTGCTCTGAGCCGATCGACACTCTGGACCAATCGACCGCCCGGTCTCTCCGGGCGGTTTTTCTTTGCCTTTGCAGCTGTTTCCGGCTGAACTGCATTACAGCGACAGGCATCCATTTGGACGCACAAAGTACGCTCTGAAACTTTGACCCCTCGCATCGGGCTTTCCGATTTTTGGACGGGTGCGAGATCGAATAAGGAAGGCGCCTATGTCCCTCAAGTCACGCTTGGTGGCAGATGAAACGTTGTGCACCGCATGGTCCGGCGTGCCTGATGCCCTGACGGTCGAGATTCTTGCCAGACAGGGGTTCGATGCCGTGACGCTCGACATGCAGCATGGCGGACATCACGAGGACAGCGTGCTGCGCGGCCTTGGGCCGGTGCTGGCCGCCAACAAACCGGCGCTGGTGCGCATTCCGGTCGGCCGCTTCGACATGGCCAGCCGAGCGCTCGATTTCGGCGCCGAGGCGGTGATTGCGCCGATGGTGAATTCGGTGGCGGACGCCAGGCTGTTTGCCGCCGCCATGAAGTACCCGCCGCTCGGCGAGCGCTCTTGGGGGCCGACTTATGGCTTTCCGCGTCATGGCAAGGGCGACCATGCCGACTGGCTGCGCGACAGCAACGAGCGCACCATGGCCTTCGCCATGGTCGAGACCCGCGCCGCGCTCGACGCGCTCGACGGCATCCTCGACACGCCGGGAATCGACGGCATCTTCGTCGGCCCATCGGACTTCTCGATTGCCTGGTCGAACGGCGCCGCCGTCAACTCGACGCTCGAAAGCATGATGGAAACAGTCGCCTCGATCGCCGAGCGGACGCGCGAGGCCGGCAAGCATGCCGCGATCTACGTCATCGAGCCGGCCATCGCCGGCCGCGTGGTGTCGATGGGCTATCGGCTGCTGGCGATGGGCTCCGAGCACGCGTTGATCGGTCTGGGGGCAAAGACCCTGCTGAAGAGCGTGAGGGACTCGATCGGCGCCTAAAGGTCCGTCAGGAATTTCGCAAAAGTCATCGATCCTTCGGGCCATGGGCCGAAGCCGGCATCGGCGTTGAGATGTCCGGCCTCGCCAGCGTCGATGAACAGCGAGCCCCAGGCGCCGGCGATGTCCTCGGCCACCTCGAACGTGCAGAACGGGTCGTTGCGGCTGGCGATCACCACCGAGGGAAATGCCAGCGGCTCGCGCGGATAAGGGCCGAAGGTCATCAGGTGCCTGGGTTTTATGTTGGGGTTGGCGACGTCGGGCGGCGCCACGAAGAAGGCTCCGGCGACCGGACGCTGGAACTGTGGCATAGCCTGGATCACGGCGGCGACGCCGAGCGAATGCGCGACGACAACGACCGGTCGCTCGGCCTCGTTGACCGCCTTCGCCACGCTCGCCGTCCAGTCTTCGCGCACTGGCTTCGACCATTCCGCCTGCTCGACGCGGCGCGCCGTCGACAATTTCGATTGCCAGCGGCTCTGCCAATGGTCGGGGCCCGAATTGGTGTAGCCCGGCACGATGAGAATGTCTGCATCCCTGACTTTCATGGCGCGCATGTAGCGAGGGACACGGTTTCGTGCAACCGTGATGATCGGTGCGATACTCACAAATAGTGAACACCATGTTCGCTTCTTGCCGTCTTGTGTGAACGATTGCGATTGACGATCTGTCATCGGGAAGAAACAGCCGTGTAAATGAGAACCAGGATTTGGAACTGACACGACGTACAATGGTAGGTGGCGCCGGGCTCCTGGCTTTGGGGATCTCGTCGAAGGCCGCCCAAACGGAGACTTTGATGAGCGAATTGCCTTTTGCCGCCACGACCCCGGTCAGCGTTGCCCGCGTCGGGCTGCGCGCGCGGAATGCCGAAAGCCTGGCCGCTTACTATCGTGACGTCGTCGGGCTGCGGGAACTCAGCCGCGCCGGCGGCACGTTCACGCTGGGCGCCGCCAATCGTCCCTTGCTCGACATCGAGGCGGATGCAGCGGCGAAGCCCGACGATCCGCGCAGTGCCGGCCTGTTTCACACTGCCTTCCTGCTGCCCGGCCGGGCCGACCTCGGGCGCTGGATCAACCACGCCATCGCCAACAACATCGGCATCGACGGCGCTTCCGACCATCTGGTCAGCGAGGCGCTCTACCTGACCGACCCTGAAGGCAACGGCATCGAGATCTATGCCGACCGCCGCCATGAGGACTGGAAGTGGAATGGTGACAAGATAGCGATGGCGACCGAACGGCTGAATATTTCGTCGGTCGTCGCCGACGTGCCGGCCGGCGATGCCGGCTGGCAGGGCATGCCGGACAACAGCATCATCGGCCATGTCCATCTGCGCGTCGGTCGCCCGGAAGACGCCGAGGCCTGGTGGCAGCAGGAATTCGGCTTCGATACCATGGCGAAATATGGTGACGCCGCGGTGTTCCTGTCGTCAGGCGGCTACCACCACCACGTCGGCGCCAATGCCTGGCAGAGTTCCGGCGCCGGCCGGCGCGATCCTTCCCGGTCCGGCCTCGCCTGGGTCGAAATGCGGTCCGACAATGTGACTGATGCAGCGACGCGCGAGGATCCATGGGGAACGGTGATCAGGACCGTTCCCGGCAAGGCTTGATTCTTCGAACCTGACGGTGCGGCGAGGTCGATGCCGTCTTTCCTTCTCCCTCGTGGGAGAAGGTGGCCTCGCCCACGGTCTTGCCTCCGGCAAGCCCGAGGACAGGCTCCGCGAGGTCGGATGAGGGGTGCTCCAGCTTGGAACCGCCGGCCAGGACCGGTCAAATCGGCGTGGCCTCACGCTTCTCCGAACACCCGCTTGAAGATCGTGTCGACATGCTTGGTATGATAGCCAAGGTCGAATTTTTCACGAATTTCGGCCTCGGGCAAGGCTGCGGTGACCTCCTTGTCGGCCAAAAGTTCCTCAAGGAAATCAGCGCCTTGTTCCCATACTTTCATGGCGTTTCGCTGCACCAGCCGGTAGGCGTCCTCACGGCTGACGCCGGCCTGGGTCAGCGCCAGCAGCACACGCTGCGAATGCACAAGGCCGCGGAACTTGTTCATGTTCTTCAGCATGTTGTCGGGATAGACGAGCAATCTGTCGATGACACTGGTCAGCCGCGACAACGCGAAATCGAGCGTAACAGTCGCATCCGGGCCGATCATGCGCTCGACCGACGAATGCGAAATGTCACGCTCGTGCCAGAGCGCCACGTTCTCCATCGCCGGCATCGCGAACGAACGCACCATGCGCGCAAGCCCGGTGAGGTTTTCGGTAAGCACCGGGTTACGCTTGTGCGGCATCGCTGACGAGCCCTTTTGCCCGGGCGAAAAATACTCTTCAGCCTCCAGCACCTCGGTGCGCTGCAGATGGCGGATTTCTGTCGCCAGCCGTTCGATCGACGAGGCGATGACACCGAGCGTCGCAAAGAACATCGCATGGCGGTCGCGCGGGATCACCTGCGTCGACACCGGCTCCGGCTTCAATCCGAGTTTCTTCGCCACATGCTCTTCGACATGGGGATCGATGTTGGCGAAGGTGCCGACAGCACCTGATATGGCGCATGTCGCAATATCCTCGCGCGCGTGCACCAGCCGCTCGCGGCAGCGTGAGAATTCGGCATAGGCCTGCGCCAGCTTGACGCCGAAAGTGGTCGGCTCGGCATGGATGCCGTGGCTGCGACCGATGGTGACGGTGTCCTTGTGTTCGTAGGCGCGGCGCTTGAGCGCCGCAAGCAGGCCGTCGATGTCGGCCAGGAGGATGTCGCTGGCGCGGGTGAGCTGCACGGCAAAGCAGGTGTCGAGAACGTCTGAGGACGTCATGCCCTGATGAATGAAGCGGGCGTCCGGCCCGACGAATTCGCTGAGATGGGTGAGGAAGGCGATGACGTCGTGCTTGGTGACGCGCTCGATCTCGTCGATCGCCTCGACGTCGAACTTCGCGGCCCCGCCTTTTTCCCAAATGGTTTTGGCGGCCTCCTTCGGGATCACGCCGAGCTCGGCCAGCGCGTCGCAAGCGTAGGCCTCGATCTCGAACCAGATGCGGAACCGGGTTTCGGGCGACCAGATGGCCACCATTTCCGGCCGGGAGTAGCGAGGGATCATCGGTCAGTCCTGAATTGCGAGGGCGTTCGCCCGCGTCGTAACAGAGGCAGACAAAATGCTCAACGCTGCTGCCGCGCAAACCAGATTTTGGCGAGAGCAAGCGCGATGAAACCGAGCGGAAAATAAAGCCGGATGCCCAGCACGATGAATTGATACAACGCCGTTGCCATGGTGTGCACGAACTGGACGGGAAGCGGCGTCACAGCCGGCCGGTCACCGCGATCCAGCGAAAATCCGGCCCTTCGAAGCCGTGCTGGCGCACCGCGATCAGCACGGCATAGGCGCTGAGACCCTGCATGGAAAATGTCTGCACCGCGCCGATTCGATAGCCGTTCGGGCAGCCTCTGCTTTTGGGGATCGACTTGTCTTCGTGCAGGAGTTCAGTTTTGCCGCCGTCTTTCGCCTCGATGCGCAACAGGCGAAAGCCGTTGATCTCGCCAAGGTTTTGGCAGGTTTCGGTATCGTTCATGCCGATCTCGTCGAGACGGAACTCGAGCGGATCATCGACCGGCGAAAAGATCGGCCGCGGGTTGACCACCACGCGGAGCGGATCGGCCGAATGCTCGGTCACCGGGTTGAAGCCGGCGGTGACGCCGCGATTCGCCGTCAATTCCGCCTGTTTGATGATAGCTTCACCTTTCTGCCGGGCTGCAAGGCGCGCCGCGTCGAGCGTTGCGTTCTCGTCGTCAAGCCGCACCCTGATTGGTGTGCCCTTGAGAAAACTGTCGTCGGCGGTGTTGATGTAATAGCGATTGGCATAGGGAAACCCCGATCCGTCCTGGATGCCATACTCCTCGAAGGCGAATGCGCCGCCATCCCCAGTGAACCCGAGGATCTCTAGCTCGGCGACGTCGCCGGCATGCGCGGCGAGCGAAGTTGCAAACTGGGCGAGGAGGGACACAGCAAACACGACAAGGGTGCGCATCGGATTTCCGTTTAGGCAGCCAGAGTTGTTTCGATCACTATCACGACATCGTCAAAACGTCGTGCCCTCTGAGACGCAAACCCGATGCATCCAATCGCGTCGTCGTTTGTTTATGTTGGCAGCTTGAAATGGAGAACCCACAATGACCGATGCATCCCTCATTCGCGAACATATGGAAGTGATCGGCGCCGACGGCGTCCATGTCGGCACCGTCGACAAAGTGGAGGGACAACGAATCAAGCTGACCAAGCGAGACAGTGGCGAGGGCGCTCACAGGGGGCATCATCACTTCATTCCGCTCAGCCTCGTAGCCGAAGTCGAGGGCCAGAAAGTGCGGCTGTCGGCAAATTCGGATGTTGCGGTCACGTTCGAGGAAGAACAATCCGACCCCACCTGATGCCGGGCCACGGCAGCCCGCATTCAGCGCGACGACCAGACCGGAAACAGGTCGCCATCGGCGGGCGTCGCGGCGAAGACGCCGCGGCTGATGGCGCGCGCCATGGTGGCGCCGGCCGCGGCGTAAAGCTCGATGGCGTCGTTGGGCGCGAGCTCGATGTCGCTCTTGCCGGTCGCCAGCGCGAAAACCAGATCCCCGTCGGCCGGCGTATGTGTCGGCCAAATGGCGCGCACGAAGCCGTCATGCGCTGATATCGCCAGGCGTTTTGCGGCGGCCTTGGTGAGGACGGCGTCGGTGGCGATGACGGCGATGGTCGTGTTGCCACCCACTTGCTTATCGCGAAACTTCAGCAGGATCGTTTTCGTGTCCTCCGGCATCGGCGAGGGATAACCAAGCCCGCCGAACTCGTCGCCGATCTCGAAGGGCGCTGCCCAGAAGTGCCTGCTACGGGCGATCGTCACCGAGCCGGTCGGATTGACGGCGGCGAGTGCGCCGATGGTGACGCCGCTGTCGAGCACCGTCGAGGCCGATCCGAGGCCGCCCTTGAGGCCGGAACTCAGGGCACCGGTGCCCGCGCCGACCGTGCCCAGCGGAAAATCGATGCCGACTGCCTGTGCCGCCTCATAGCCGAGATCGCGGTAGGGCGGATAGCGGCCCCAGTCCTTGTCGCCGCCATTGCGCAGGTCGAACAGGATCGCCGCCGGCACGATCGGCACGCGAAAGCCGCCGACCTCCACGCCGATGCCGTTTTCGCGCAGTGCCGCCTGCACGCCGGAGGCGGCATCGAGGCCGTAAGCCGAGCCACCCGAAAGCACCACGGCATGGATCGCCTCGATCGAATTGTGCGGCTCGAGCAGGTCGGTCTCGCGGGTGCCCGGCGCGCCGCCCAGGATCTGCACACCGGCCACTGCCGGCTCGTCGCAGACGATGGTGGTCACCCCGGACTTCAGCCTCACATCGGAAGCGTTGCCGACACGCAGGCCGGCGACATCGGTGATGAGATTGCGCGGCCCTGTGCGAAACATCATTTGGCCTCCGCCGGCACGAAATTTGCGCCGTCGAAACGGAAGACCTGATAAAGGTTTTCGGTCAAGTCGCCCTTGCCGTCAAAGCGGATCGGTCCGATCGCGGTGCTGAAGTCATGCGCGGTGAGCGCATCGGCCAGTGGCTTGCCGGAGGTTTCCGCCAGGGCCGTCGCCGCCTTGGCGATCTCGACCGCCGCATAGGCCGGCAGCGTGTAGCCCTCCGGCATGATCTTTTGTGCGGCAAAGCTTTCGAGCACCCTGGAGTCGGCCACATCGGCCCATTCGGGCGGCGCAATCATCAGCGTGCCCGTGGCATAAGGCACGTCGCCGGGCGGTGTTCGCAGCGCTTCGCCGCCGGCAAAAATGATGCCGGCATCGAGCTGGCCGGCGTCGCGGCCCATGATGGCGATGTCGTCGCCGTCACCGCCGGCGAAGACATGCGTTGCGCCGGCCTTCCTCAGCCGCCCGATCAGCCCGATCTGGTTGTCGAGCTGCGGCCTGAATGTGTCGACGAACACCGGTTTCAGTGCCGCCTGCTCGGCTGCCGCCCGAAGCGTTTCGGCGATTTCGCGGCCGTAAATCGTGCCGTCGTCGATGATGGCGAACAGCTCGTTCTGCCATTGGCGGGTGAGATTGAAGGCGACGGCGTTGCGCTCGTCATCGCCGCGCGGCCCAAGCCGAAAGATCGGCCAGCCGGTCTTGGCGCGCCGGTCGGTCAGGCTTTCGGTGCGCACGCTGACGGTGATGACCGGTATGTTGGCGTCCTTCAGGATCGGCAGTGCCGCCTCGATCGCCTCAGTGCAGAGGAAGCCGACGACCACGCCGACTTTCGCCGCAACGAATTTCCTCGCCGCGGCAGCCCCGCCATCGGCCGTGCAGGCGTCGTCGACAACCTTGAGTTGAGCGTCGTTCGCCGCTGCCGCCAGGCCGGCGCCCGCCTCGATCTGTTTGCCAAGGCTCGCCGACGGCCCGGACAGTGGTGCTGCGACGCCGACCAGCAGCGCCTCAGCGTTCGCATCACCGGCGAGAGACAGCCAGGCCAGCACCGCTATTGTCGTTGTCGTGCCTATTGTCCGGGGTCGCATGCGTGCGAAGAATTCCTCCGCGCCGGTCGCGTGTTTGCCGGCGCCACTTCCTGCCAAGACCTAAAGGCTGGTCAGCTTTCACGCAACACGCGAAATTCAGGATGCATGTCAACCACTTCGCTTGTGGCATGCAATATGCCGCCATATATAACGGTTGGGTTCATCTCGCTTCAAACCAATGGAAATCGCCGGTGCTGAAGAAGAACGACATAGGGCCGCAGGCCTATCGCGACGCGATGGCCCATTTTGCCGGCCACGTCCATGTGGTCACCACCGATGGTTCCGCCGGCAGGCGCGGTGCGACTGTCATTGCAGCCTGTTCGGTGTCGGACACGCCGCCGACCATCCTGGTCTGCCTCAATCGCGAAAATCCCAAGAACGAGCCGTTCGTGAAGAATGGCAGGTTCGCCTTGAACACGCTGGCTTCGGACCAGGAGGCGCTGTCGGTCGGCTTTTCCGGCCTCACCGGCCTGCCGGTCGAGGAACGCTTCGCGCTCGGCGAGTGGGATATGATCTCGACCGGCGCGCCGACCCTGAAGGGCGCGCTCGCCGTGTTCGACTGCGAACTGTTCGATACCAAGGATCTGGCCACCCACCGTGTGCTTTTTGGCAAGGTGACAGGCCTGCGTATCGGCGATAATTTGCGGCCGCTGATCTATCACGACCGCGGCTATCACGCTCTGTAGAGGCTCTGGATGGGCCGCACCCACGGAGAGACAATGACCGGGTGGACCCCATGCCCTGCGCCGCGGACGATCGACGAGACGCTCGATCTCCTGACCGGTGCGGACTATGTGGCGGACCGGTCGCTGGCGACCGTGCTGTTCTTGTCGCTGCGCATGAAGCGGCCGCTGTTCCTCGAGGGCGAGGCCGGCGTCGGCAAGACCGAGATCGCCAAGGTGTTGGCGCAAGCGCTCGGCCGCCGGCTGATCCGCCTGCAATGCTATGAAGGCCTAGATGTCTCCTCGGCCGTCTACGAGTGGAACTACGCCGCGCAGATGATCGAGATCCGCATGGAGGAGGCGGCCGGCAAGGTCGACCGCTCCGACATGGAGCGCAACGTCTTTTCCGAAAAATACCTGATCCGCCGCCCGGTGCTCGACGCGCTGACCGGCAAGGCGGGCGCCGCCCCGGTCTTCCTGATCGACGAGCTCGACCGCACCGATGAGGCCTTCGAGGCGTTCCTGCTCGAAATCCTCTCCGACTTCCAGGTCACGGTGCCCGAACTCGGCACGATCAAGGCGGAGGAGCCGCCGATCGTCATCATCACCACCAACCGCACCAGAGAGATCCACGACGCGCTGAAGCGGCGCTGCCTTTATCACTGGGTCGACTATCCGAATGCCGAGCGCGAGCTGGAAATCGTGCGCCGGAAAGTGCCGCAGGCCAACAGCCGGCTGTCGGCCGAGGTCGTTTCATTCATCCAGAAGCTGCGCCAGATCGACCTGTTCAAGGTGCCGGGTGTTGCCGAGACCATCGACTGGGCCGGCGCGCTGACCGAACTCGACAAGGTGGCGCTCGATCCGGAAACCGTTTCCGACACGATCGGCGTGCTGCTGAAATACCAGGACGACATTGCCCGTATCGAGCAGGGCGAAAGCCGGCGCATCCTCAACGAGGTGAAGGCCGAGCTTTCGGCGGCGGAGTAGGGCGATGGCAACGCCGCATCCCGAACCGAAAGAGGCCACAGCGGACGGGCGGATCGCCGATAACATCGTCTATTTCGCCCGCACCTTGCGCAAGGCCGGCATGCGGGTCGGCCCCGCCTCGGTCAAGGATGCGATCGAGGCGGTGCTGGCCGCCGGCATCGGTTCCCGCGACGATTTCTACTGGACGCTGCACGCCGTGCTGGTGTCGCGGCACGAGGATCACCCCACCTTCGACGAAACCTTCCGGCTGTTCTGGAAATCGCACGAGCTGATCGAAAAGATGCTGGCGATGTTTTCGCCAGTTGCGCCGAACAGTCGTGAGAAGCAAAAGCCGCGGGCTGCGGAAAACCGTGTCAGCCAGGCGATGTTCGAGGGCCACCAGAAGAACCTGCCGGCGCAGGAAATCCCCGAGATCGAGGTCGACGCCCGCTTCACATTTTCCGGCAACGAGGTGCTGAGGGGCAAGGATTTTGCCCAGATGAACGCCGCCGAGATGATCGACGCCAAGAAGGCGATCGCCGAGTTGCGGCTGCCCTTCGACATGGTCAGGACACGCCGCTTCAAGTCCAATGCGCATGGTCGCCGTATCGATCCGCGCGCCATGATGCGTTCCGCTGCGCGCACCGGCGGCGAATTGATCCTGCCGAAATTCCGGTCACAGCGTGAGGTTCACCCTCCGCTGGTCGTGCTTGCCGATATTTCCGGTTCGATGAGCCAGTACACGCGCATCTTCCTGCATTTTCTGCATGCGCTGACTGAAAAGCGCCGGCGCGTGCACGCCTTCGTTTTCGGCACCAGGCTGACAAATCTGACGCGGCAGATGCGCCATCGCGATCCAGACGCAGCACTCGCCGACTGTTCGGCGGCGGTGATGGACTGGTCGGGCGGCACCCGCATCGGCGATACGATGGCCGAATTCAACCGGCTATGGTCGCGGCGTGTGCTGGGGCAGGGTGCGGTGGTTCTCCTGATCACCGACGGGCTGGAGCGCGACGACGTTGCCGGCCTGTCGGAGGAAATGGAGCGCCTGCGCAAATCCTGCCGGCGGCTGATCTGGCTGAACCCGCTGCTGCGCTTCGACGGCTTCGAGGCGCGCGCCCGCGGCGTCAAGGCGATGCTGCCGCATGTCGACGAATTCCGCTCGGTGCACAACCTCGATGCGCTCGCCGATCTGTGCGCGTCGCTGGACAAGACTTCGGCGCGCTCCGTCGACCCACGCAGATGGATTGAGAGTGGCGCGAGAGACGCAGCATAGTCATATGTTATCTGCGGGAGAAACGGTGATGGAAAACAGCATTTATCTCGATGAGGCCCGCGATCCGCTGGCCATCGCGGAAGGCTGGATGAAAGACGGCAAGGATGTCGCCATTGCCACCGTGGTCGAGACCTGGGGCTCGGCGCCGCGGCCGGTCGGCAGCCACCTTGTCATCGACGCGGAAGGCAATTTCCATGGCTCCGTCTCTGGTGGCTGCGTCGAAGGCGCGGTGGTCACCGAGGCGGTCGACGTCATCGACAGCGGCAAGGCCAAGATGCTGGAGTTCGGCGTCGCCGACGAGACCGCCTGGCAGGTCGGCCTGTCCTGCGGTGGCCGCATCAAGGTCTATGTCGAGCGGTTGGGTTAGAGCATGATCCCGCAAAGTGGGAACCGGTTTGCGGACAAGAATCATGCTTAAACAAGAGAGCATGATCCCGCAAAGTGGCAACCGGTTTGCCGACAAGAATCATGCTTAAACAAGAGATATTTCGATGGATCCCTACGCGCTGAAGTCGCTGAACGCCGAACGCCGCGCCCGCCGCGCGGTGATCCTGGTCACCGATCTCGGCGATGGCCGCGATCGTATCGTGCGGGAGGGCGATCAGGTCGCCGGCGAATTGGGCGCTGCGATCGCCAAGGCGTTTCGATCAGGCAATTCCGGGTCGGTCGAGGCTGAAGGGCGAACCTTCTTCCTCAACGCCTATCTGCCGCAGCCGCGCCTGGTGGTGATCGGCGCAGTCCATATCAGCCAGGCACTGGCGCCGATGGCCAGGATCGCCGGCTACCCCGTGGAGATCGTCGATCCGCGCACGGCCTTTGCCACCGCAGACCGCTTTCCCGATGTCGCGCTGCATGCCGAATGGCCGGAGGATATCCTGAAGCGCCAGCCGCTCGACAGCTTTACGGCGCTGGCCGCCGTCACCCATGATCCGAAGATCGATGATTTCGCGCTGAAGGCGGCGCTCGACGCCAACTGCTTCTACGTCGGTGCGCTCGGCAGCCGCAAGACTCATGCGAAGCGGGTCGAGCGCCTGCTGGCATTGGGCGCGACCGCCGACCAGATCGCCCGCATCCACGCGCCGATCGGTCTCGACATCGGTGCGGCGAGCCCGGCCGAGATCGCGGTCGCTATTCTAGCGCAGGCGATCCAGGCCTTTCGTTCGCGTGGCCTCGAATCCAAGGACGCGGTGGCGTGAAGTTCGGGCCAATCCCCGTAGATACGGCCGAAGGCGCAGTGCTGGCACACGCCACCACGGCCGGAGAACGGCGCTTGCGCAAGGCACACAGGCTGAGCGCCGAGGATGTGTCTTTGCTCAAGTCAGCAGGGATTTCGGAGGTTGTCGCGGCTGTTCTTGCTCCCGATGATTTGAGCGAGGACGCTGCCGCCGAAAAGATCGCCGAAAGCATGATCCATCGCAATGTCGAGGCGAAGCCCGCCGCGACCGGCCGGGTTAATCTACACGCCCTGGCGGCCGGTATCTTCACGGTAGATGCCGCGATGATCAACGCCATCAACGCCGTCGATCCGACCATCACCATCGCCACGCTGGCGCAGCATGCGCCGGTCGAAAACGGCCAGATGGTCGCAACCGTGAAGATTATTCCCTTCGCCATTGCTTCCGCCCTGGTCGATGCGGTGGCAAGGATCTGCGCCGGCGGCGAGATCTTTGCCGTCAATGCCTATCAGCCGGTGCGTGTCGGCGTCATCCAGACGGTTCTGCCCGGCATCAAGCCGAGTGTGCTCGACAAGACGTTGCGGGTCACCGAAGCCCGTCTGGCGCGCTCAGGTGGCCGGCTGACGGCCGAGCGCCGCACGCCGCATCACGTTGGCGCCGTTGCGGAGGCTGCGGGCTCGCTGGCGCGTGACAACGATATTGTGGTGATCTTCGGCGCATCGGCGATGAGCGATTTTGGCGACGTCGTCCCGGCAGCGATCGAGAAGGCCGGCGGCACCGTCATCCGCGCCGGCATGCCGGTCGATCCCGGCAATCTGCTGGTGCTCGGCGCGCTTGCCGGCAAGCGCGTCATCGGCGCGCCGGGCTGCGCCCGCAGCCCCAAGGAGAACGGTTTTGACTGGGTTCTCGACCGGTTGATCGCCGGTCTCGACGTGACGGCCAATGATATTGCCGGCATGGGTGTCGGCGGTCTGTTGATGGAAATCCCGACCCGGCCACAGCCGCGCGAGCCGCTGCCGGCGCCAAAGTCTGAGAGTGCCGAGTTGAAGGTCGATATCGTGCTGCTGGCCGCCGGCCGCTCCAGCCGCATGGGCGGCCCGAACAAGCTGCTGGCACTGTTCGACGGAAAACCGCTGGTGCGCCGCACCGCCGAGCGCGCGCTCGGCTCTAAAGCTTCTGATACCATCGTCGTCACCGGCCATCAGCGCGAGCGTGTACGCGCCGCGTTGTCGGGACTGGATTTGACTTTCGCCGATAATCCGGATTTCGCCGAGGGCCTGTCTTCGTCGCTGAAGGCCGGCATCGCGCGGGTCAGCGGCGATGCTGCCGGCGCCATGATCGTGCTTGGCGACATGCCTGGCATCGCGTCAGCCGACCTCGACAGGCTGATCGATGCATTCCGCAAGTCCGAGGGCAGATCGGTCGTGCGCGCCTCGCATGAGGGAAAGCGAGGCAACCCGGTGCTGTTGCCGCGCTCACTGTTTGCGGCGATCGCTCATCTCGAAGGCGATACCGGCGCGCGCCATCTGGTCGAGGCCGAAGGGCTCGATGTCGTCGATGTCGAGATCGGCAAGAGTGCGTCTATCGATGTCGACACCCGCGAAGCGCTGGAAGGCGCCGGCGGCGTGCTGCAGGATTGACAAACCGGGGCCGAGAAACGCATGGCTGGGGCATGGCTATTCGTACCGTCCTATGCGCCCTTCTGACTTCAATATTTTTCTTGATTTCTTGCGCCGCCTACGCTGACGTCCTCACGCTAAAGCCCTTCAAAGACGATCTGTTCGCCTATCCGGCCATCCTCTCGTCCGCGGGCGCCTATACAGTCGTCGACTATCGCGAATTGCGCGATATCAACGCCCGTGACCAAGTGCCGGAGCGCCGCGCGCAGGCGCAGTATGTCGACACCGGTGTGCGCAAGGTGCAGCAGGATCTGCTGCTGAAGACCGACGCCGGCAATATCCGCCACATCGCCGTCGGTCACACGCAAGGCGCCGACATCATCGTGCTCTATCTCCACGGGCAGGGCGGCAGCCGCAAGCAGGGCGTTGACGACTTCACCTTCGGCGGCAATTTCAACCGCATCAAGAACCTGATGGCCGGCAATGGCGGCCTCTATCTGTCGCCGGATTTTCCCGATTTCGGCGACACCGGCGCGGCCCAGATCGCCGCGCTGATCGGCCACTATGCCGAACGGTCGCCGGGCGCGAAGATCTTCGTCGCCTGCGGCTCGATGGGCGGCGCATTGTGCTGGAAGCTGGCCGCCCGCAAGGATACTGGCGGCCGCATCGGCGGGCTGCTGCTGCTCGGTTCGCTGTGGGATGAAAGTTTCTTCTCGAGCCCGGCCTTCAAGCGCCGTGTTCCGGTCTTCTTTGGCCAGGGCAGCAAGGACCCTGTGTTTCCAGTCGAGAAACAGGAAGCCTTCTTCCGTTCGATCCTGGCCAAATCGAAGAGCTATCCGGCCCGCTTTGTCCGCTTCGAGACCGGCACGCACGGCACGCCGATCCGCATGACCGACTGGCGCGGCACGCTCAACTGGATGCTGTCGGAGGCCCCTTAAGGCGGTGTGTTGTAGTCCACCACTGTCTGGGGGTTGATCTCGCCGTCATAGGAGGCGTCGACATCGTACTGCACCAGCGAGAAATTGCCGTTGCGAAACAGATACGTGCCAGCTGACGAGGCATCGCCGACGCCGCGCCACTTGTTGAGCGACGAGATCGTCTTGGTGGCGTCGTCATATTCGGAATTGACCAACTGGTCGTCTGTCTCGAAGCCGACGACGTTGATCGCCTCGACCTTGCCTTCGCTATTGTTGTTCTCATAGTGGATATCGAGTTCCGGCGAGGCGAACTGCAGCTGCCGGACACCGGATACGTCGTCGTAGACATAGTAGACGGCACTCTCATTGTAGGCAGCCATCGAGCAGAAGAAGCGGAACAGCCGCGACTCGCGTTCGGGCTCATCGGTCTCGGCGCCCGCATCCTTGTAGCGGAGGGAGTAGGCGTCCGGCTCTGCCAAAGGCTCGCCGCCGGGCATTTCCTTGTCGCACTGGTCGCCATAAGTGGCTGCAAACGCCTTCTTGGCCTCCTCCAGCGCCGCATCTTTCTTCGGCGGCGGCGGTCCGTCGCCGCAGCTTTCCGGCACGGCGTCCTCGAAATCGGCCTTGGACGGTTTCAAAGCGCCCTTGTCGATGAAGATCGGGCGGAATGGCGGTTCCTGGATCTGGGCATTGACCTGGCGCAACGTATAGCAACCGGCAAAGACATTTTCGCTGCCGTCCTTGGCTGTCGCCCGGATGGCAACCGGAACATTGTAATAGATGCTGCCGGCCGCACCGTCGTCCGACACGCCGCCGGTTTTGACATCGACCCTTTCGGTGCCGTCATAGCCCTTGACGAAGGCATCGAAATCCTTGGCCGGCTTGGTGTCGCCGAAATAGTCCCAGGCGCGCGCGAATTCTTGCCGGTTGATGGCGCTGTAGAACGAGCGGATGACCGCTTCGGCGTCCGACCTGTCGTCGACATAAGGCGCTTCGGCGGCGAGCACTGGCTGGCCTGTCACGGCAAGGGAGAAAAAAGCGGTCGCTGCGAAAAGGGCGCTTCTCATCGGGAATCTCCACCAGCGGGGAAATCCTATCATAGCGATTGCGGCGACGTGGTGACGCTTGAAGATTCGCCCGCGGAGGCGCTAGGTCCGCGTCGGCGTTCCCGCAGGATAGGAGACTCACGTGACCATATCGATGTACGAAGCGTCCGTGCCGGTGTTTTCGGCCAGGTTGAAGGCGCTATCCAACGTGCTTTCGACAGCCGAGCAGAATGCGCTCGACCGCAAGATCGACCCGCAGGTGTTTTTGACGTCGAGGCTGGCGCCGGACATGTACGCGTTGACGAGGCAGGTGCAGATTGCCACCGACCACGCCAAGGGCGCGCCGTCGCGGCTGGCCGGCCGCGAGGTGCCGAAGTACGAAGACAACGAGGCGAGCTTTGCCGATCTCCAGGCGCGCCTCGCCAAGACCGTCGACCATCTGGCGACGTTCTCGGCTGGCGATATGGACGGCTCCGACGACAGAATGATCGAGCTGAAACTTGGCCAGCGCGAATTCTCGATGGCCGGCATGCAGTATCTGCTGCATCTCGCCATGCCCAATTTCTATTTCCACGTGACCACCGCCTACGACATCCTGCGCCACAATGGTGTGCCGCTGAGCAAGGCGATTTTCATGGGATCGCGTTGAAGAATGGCGAGGCGATATCCCGGTCGAGCCGGGATACCCGTGACTAACACTAACGTGAGGACATTTCGCGAGCGACGCGCGGAAAATCGGCTGGTTTGATGCCGATGTCGGCACGGTCGGCATTGCTCATCGAAAGAAGCAGCGCCAGAGCCGCTCGGTAGCGTTGATGTTCCTGCGGACGCGGACGGGCGAACATTTCAGTGAGGAAACCCATGATTCAAGCCCCTGGTTGGTCCTCCCCGAATCCCAATATAGGCAGATCATGACAATTGTGCAGTGCAGCATTTGCATGGCAGCCATGCCTCACTGATTTTTTTGACTCCGCCGAGCGCCATGCTTCGGCCTCCCGGAAAAGTCGCTGGCCACTGGCGGCAGGGTTGGAGACAGCCCGCGCATTCCTGTATGCTGCGGCTTCCTTCCCGCGCAGCCGCGCAAAAGAGTTCCCGCCGGAGAAAATTCCATGCAAAAACGCCGCCTTGGTCGGACCGATCTTCTTGTTTCCCAGATTTGCCTAGGATCGATGACCTGGGGCCAGCAGAACACCCAAGCGGATGGCCACGCCCAGATGGATCTGGCATTTTCGCGCGGCGTCAACTTCATCGACACCGCCGCTCTACCCGATTCCGCCCAAGGCGGAGACGCAAGGCTGGACCGAGAAGATCATCGGCAGCTGGATGAGGGCAAAGGGCAACCGCGACCAGGTGATCCTCGCCTCGAAGGTGGTTGGCCGCACCGCCAACACATGGTTTCGCGGCAACCGCTCGTCGAAGCTGGTGCGCGCCGACATCTTCGATGCCGTCGAAAAATCGCTGACCAGGCTCAGCACCGATTATCTCGACCTTTACCAGATCCATTGGCCGGAACGGGACGTGCCATGGGGCGCCAATCCGAACCGCGCGGCGCCGTGCCGCTGCGGGCCGATTCCGCCGGTGCACCGGGCGGCGAGACGCCGATTCCCGAGACGCTCGCCGTCTTCGACGAACTGGTGAAGGCCGGAAAAATCCGCCATTTCGGCCTGTCGAACGAGAGTTCGTGGGGCGTCATGCGGTTCATCGCCGAAGCCGACAAAGGCGTCGGCCCGCGCCTGGCGTCGCTGCAGAACGCCTATAATTTCGTCAACCGCGGCTTCGAGGTGAACCTTGCCGAGGTCTGCGAGCGCGAACAGGTTTCCCTGCTCGCCTATTCGCCGCTGGCGCAAGGCTACCTGACCGGCAAATACGACCATGGTGCGCGGCCGCAAGGCTCGCGTTCTCAGCTTTTCAACCGCGGCCAGCGCTACGAGACGCCCAATGCCGCGGAGGCGCAGCTCGAGTATAACGAACTGGCGCGCTCTTTCGGCATGGAGCCGGCATTGTTTGCCAACGCCTATGTCACAAGCCGGCCCTTCGTCACTTCGAGCATCATCGGCGCGACGACCCTTCCGCAGCTCGAAATGGCGCTGTCATCCGCCGATGTCGTCTGGAGCGAAGACATGCAGAAGGCAGTCGATGCAATCCATCAGCGTGTCGGCAACCCATGTCCGTGAGCTGCATTCCGGCGCTGTAAGGCGTGATTGCTGAACGATTACAACAGAGAGGGAGAAAAAGTGAATTTTCCGATTGAGGTGGTGCGCGAGAAATTTCCGGCACTGTCGCTGACCGACAAGGGCCGTCGCCGCATCTATCTCGACAACCCTGCCGGCACGCAGGTGCCGCAAGCGGTCGCCGACGCGGTGTCACGCTGCCTGCTGACCACAAACGCCAATCTCGGCGGCTTCTTCGAAACCACGATCATGGCGCAACAGATCGTCGACGACGCCCGTGCGGCGATGGCCGATTTCCTCGGTGCTGCGAGCCCGCAGGAGATCGTCATCGGCGCCAACATGACGACGCTGACCTACCACATGTCGCGCACCCTCGGCCGCACGATGAAACCCGGCGACGAAATCATCCTCACCCGTATGGACCACGAGGGCAACGTATCGCCATGGCTGCAGCTGGCCGAAGACCTTGACCTTGTCGTGCGCTGGCTGCCTTTCGATGAGCAGAGCTGGCAGATCGAGGAGGCGGCGCTTGCTGCGCTGCTCACCGAAAGGACGCGGCTTGTCGCCTTGAACTACGCCAGCAATCTGACCGGCTCGATCAACCGGGTGAGGGCGCTGACCCGCATCGCCAGGCAGGCCGGCGCGCTGGTCTATGTCGACGCCGTGCAGTTCGCACCGCACGGCCTGATCGACGTCGGGGACCTCGGCTGCGATTTCCTGGTCTGTTCGGCCTATAAATTCTTCGGGCCGCACATGGGCATCGTGTGGGGCAGGCTGGATGTCATCGACGCGCTGAAACCGTACAAATGCCGCTGTTCGTCCAATGCTCTGCCGGAGCGGTTCGAACTCGGCACGCCGCAGATCGAGCTAATGGCCGGCCTGAGCGCCGCGGTCGATTATTTCGCTGGGCTGGGAACTGCGGCGGGTGAGGGCGGTTCGCGCCGCGCCAAGATCGCCAGGGCGTTCGAAATATCAATCGCTTACGAAAACCAGTTGACGCAAAAGCTGATCGACGGCCTGTCGGCCATTTCGGGCCTGACCATCCACGGCATCACCGATCCGGCGCGTGTCGGCGAGCGCGTGCCGACGGTTTCGTTCACCGTGGATGGCATAGAGCCGGAGACGATCGTGCGGCAGATGAATGTGGAAAACATCTTCCTGTGGTCCGGCCACAACTACGCCTGGGAGATCGTGCATCAGCTCGGCATTCCAGCCGAGCAGGGTGTCGTGCGCATCGGCATCGCCCATTACAATACGGCGGCCGAGATCGATGAGACGCTGGAGAGCGTGCACCGGGTTATCGCGATGCTGCGACAGGAGCGATCCTGACGCGGCTGATATCACCGCTTCTTGCCGCCGCCGAACCCGGTGAGGAAGGCAGTAAGATTGTCGCCGAGTTCGTCGCAGAGATAGCCGCCTTCCTGGACGATGACCGTCGGCAGGCCGCAACCGGCGATAGCCTCGCCGATGCGCGAGAAGCCCTGCGTTGTCACCGATAGTCCGCCGAACGGATCGCCCTCGAAGGCGTCGAGGCCGAGCGCCACGACAAGCGCTTCCGGCGCAAACGCGCGGATGCGCTGGAACGCCACGTCGAGTGCTTCCAGGAACGCGGCATCACCGGATTTGCGCGCCAGCGGCAGGTTGAGATTGTAGCCGAGACCAGGCCCTTCGCCGCGCTCGTCTGCATGACCCCAGAAGAACGGATAGAAGCGCACGGGATCGGCATGCAGCGAGACGGTGAGCACGTCCGGCCGTGCGTAGAAAATGCCTTGCGTGCCGTTGCCGTGATGCAGGTCGACGTCGAGGATCGCCACCCGCGCAGCTTGCTTGCGCAGCACCTGTGCCGCGACCGCCGAATTGTTGATGAAGCAGAAGCCGCCGGCGACGTCGGCAAAGGCGTGATGGCCGGGCGGACGGCACAGCGCATAGGCAGCCGGCGCGCCCGACATCACGCCCTCGGCGGCCTCGACCGCGCTCCAGGCGCTCCACAGCGCGCTCCGCCAGGTCTCGCCGGAGATTGGGCAAGCGGTGTCGGCCATGTGGTAGCCGGCCCGGCCGACCGCCGAGGCCGGATAGGAGCCGCCCCGCGCGATCGGATGGATGTTTGGGATCACTTCGGCCGAAGCGCCTTCGATGCGCTGCCAGCGCGCGAAGATGTGCTCGAGAAAATCGAGATACTCGGGCGTATGCACCGCGGCAATGGGACCAAGCCCGTGATCTCTCGGCCGTTCGATCGTGCAGCCGGCGGCCCTGGCGCCGGCGAGCAGCCGTTCGACGCGCTCAGGCTTTTCCGGATTGGGCTTTTGGGCGCCGCTGGAGAGGAACGCCCTGGGATCGTGGCGCTTCTGTTCTTCGGCATAGAAGGCTTTCATGATTTCCCTCATTCCTCTGGCGCATCGGCGAAGGCAAGGAACGCGTCGCCGACGATTTTCTGCACCTGCTCGTAGCTCGACCAGGCAATGCCCAGCCTTTCGTAGAAGGCCTTGGCGGTTTCATTGTCGCTGTCGACGGACAGTCTGAGATAGGCGCCGCCGTCCTTCCGGCATTCTCGGGCGACACGCCGCAGCAGGCGTTCGCCGATCCTGCGGCCGCGAAACCGATCTTCGACATAGAGGTCCTGCACATAGACGCCGGGCCGCCCCATCCAGGTCGAGAACATCGGGAAATGCAGGCACAGGCCGGCGAACTCGCCTCCGACTTCGGCGATCAGCGTCGAGAAGGCAGGGTTTTCGCCAAAGCCGTAGGTGCGCAGGTCTTCAGGCGTTGAGGTGATTTCCTGATGCGCGCCGGTATGCGCGCCAAGCCGCAGGATCGCGACATGGATGGTTTCGACGTCCTCGATGCGGCCGGGGCGGATAAGGATTTTGGGTAAATCGGCAGTCACTGGAGGTTCGGCGCCCAGGCACCCCCCTCTGGCCTGCCGGCCATCTCCCCCGCAAGGGGGGAGATCGGATGAAACGAATGCTTTCGCCAATTACCAACGTTGCAAAGATGGGCACAGCGGCGAAGCTGCCAATCTCCCCCCTTGCGGGGGAGATGCCAAGTGGTGGCAAAGAGGGCAGGACAGAGGGGGGTGGGACGGAACGCAAACATCTCAGGCCATAACCATCTCAGAACGCCACCCGGTCACCGCCCTTGAGCGCCAGCATCTCGCGCGCCTCAGTGGGCGTGGCGACGTCGAGCGACAGCCCATCGAGCACGCTGCGGACGCGGCGCACCTGGTCGGCATTGGACTTTGCCAGCTGACGGCCGTCGTAAAGGCTGTCCTCCAGCCCGACGCGGACATTGCCGCCCATCGCCGCCGCAATCGAGATCATTGGCATCTGGTGGCGCCCGGCGGCCAGCACCGAAAACTGGTAGCTGTCGCCGAACAGTTTGTCGGCGATGCGCTTCATATGCACCAGATTGTCGGGATCGGCGCCGATACCGCCGAGAATGCCGAACACGAACTGGATGAACAGAGGCCCCGACACCAGACCTCGATCGCGAAAATGCGCCAGTGAATAGAGGTGGCCGACATCGTAGCATTCGAATTCGAAGCGTGTGCCGCAGCCCTTTCCAAGTCTTTCGAGCACGGTCTCCATATCGGCAAAGGTGTTCTTGAAGATCGTGTCGCGGGTCGCTTCCAGCAGCTTGGGCTCCCACTCGTGCTGCCACTCTCTTGGCCGGTCGAGCATCGGGAACAGCGCGAAGTTCATCGAGCCCATGTTGAGCGAGCACATTTCGGGCTCGGCCCTGAGCGGTGCGGCCAGACGCTGGTCGAGCGTCATCAGCGAGGAGCCGCCCGTGGTGATGTTGATCACCGCTGATGTCGCCTGCTTGATGCGCGGCAGGAACTGCATGAACACATCGGGATCGGCAGTCGGCCGCCCGTCACTGGGATCGCGGGCGTGAAGATGCAGGATCGAGGCGCCGGCTTCGGCGGCGGCGATCGCGTCTTCGGCGATCTGGTCCGGCGTCACCGGCAGATGCGGCGACATCGACGGCGTGTGCACCGAGCCGGTGACGGCGCAGGTGATGATGACTTTTCGCGGCGCCATCGCTCGCTCTCAGCCTTCGACCGGCAGATCGAGTTCGCCGGCCAGCGCCTGCAGCGAGTCACCGATGATGGCGACGATCTCGCCGACCTGTTCCTTGGTGACGATCATCGGCGGCGCCACCATGAAATTGTCGCCGTCGACGCCGCCCTTGACCTTTCGCCCATAGATGATCAGGCCGCGCTCATAGGCGAGGTCGAGCAGGCGCTGGGTGGCCTTCTTCGCCGGTGCGATCGGCCGCAGCGTATCGGGGTCGGCGACCATCTCGGCACCTAGCAGCAGGCCCTTGCCGCGTACGTCGGCGATGAACGGAAACCGCTTGGCCAAGCCCTTCAACTCAGCCATCAAGAGATCGCCCATGTCAGCCGCATTGGCGATCAGGTCGAGACGATCCATTTCGCCAAGCACGGCGAGCCCGGCGGCGCAGGCGAGCGGATTGCCGGCATAGGTATGGCCGTGCTGGAAGCCGCCGGAGGCGAGCAGCGGCTGCACCAGCCGCATTGATGCGGCCAGCGCGCCGAGCGGCGCATAGCCCGCGCCCAGCCCCTTCGACAGCGCGACGATGTCGGGCTTGCAGTCAAAATGGTCGCCGCCGAGGAATTTGCCGGTGCGGCCCGCACCGCTCATCACTTCGTCGTGGATGAGCAGGATGCCGTAGCGGTCGCAGATTTCGCGGATGCGCGGATAGTAGCTGTCAGGCGCCACCAGCGCCGCGGTGGCAGCGCCGCCGATCGGCTCCATGATGAAGGCGAGCACGCTTTGCGGCCCCTCGGCGAGGATCTTCTCTTCCAGCATGTCGGCGTAGCGGATGCCGCGCTGTTCCATCGAGAGATTGTCGCGGTCGCGCCAGGCGGCCGGCGCCGGCACGGTCGGCATGACCTGCATCATCGGCGCAAAGGTTTCGGCCAGCGCATCGTCGCCGGTGACGGCGAGCGCCCCGAGTGTGCCGCCATGATAGGAGGGAAAGCGCGTGATCACCTTCCAGCGGCTGGCCTGTCCGGTGGCGACAGCCCATTGCCGCGCCAGCTTGACGCAGGATTCCGTCGCTTCCGAACCGCCCGAGACAAAGAAGATCCGGTCCAGGCCTTCGGGCAGTTTTCCGGCCAGTTCCCGTGCCAGGTCCTCGGCCGGCTCGTTCTCGAAATGCAGCCGGTAGGCGAAGGTGGCGCGATCCATCTGCCGCTTCATCGCATCGAGCACGTTGCGGTTGGAATGACCGATATTGGCGACCATCGGTCCGCTCGATCCGTCGATGAAGCGGCGGCCGTCCTGCGTCCAGATGTAGATGCCTTCGGCGCGGTCGACCAGCGGCCGGCGCAGGCTGGACAGATAGAACAGATGCGACGGCAGGGGCGTCTCGGTGTCCGGGGCAGGGGTCTGGGACTTCAACATGTCAGGACTTTCCGAGATAGCGGTCGAGTACATTCCTGGTGACGCGCTCGACCATCGCGTCCTGCCTCAGCAGGCCGGCGACCCATTCGCAGCTTCCGGCGTGGAACACCTCGCCCTTGCCGCGCGGGAAATTGACGATCATGCCGTTGCCGCGCTTGACCTTGTCGAGATTGGCTTCGCTCGCCTCGCCGAACAGCGTTTCGGCGGTGAAGCGTCCGTCCTCGTCGCCGAGAAACTGGTCTTCGAACGCGATGTCGGCGCTCTCCTCGACTTGCGCAGCCATGCCGACCGCGAGAATTTCCAGCCCATCCGGCGCGCCGCTGTCGGGCGTCGGGTAGGGCAGGCCGCCGCGGACCTCATGGTCCAGCCCGTCGACCTCATAGCCATAGACATGGCTGTCGGCGCCGAGCAGGTCGCCGTAATAGATGCCTGTGCCGGCGAACGCCCAATGCTCAGGCCGGTAGACCGGAAAGCCGCGCACGCCGCGCGGCACGCAACCGCCCCAGCCGGCATAGAGGCCCCTGGTCGCATTGAGCCCGAAGGTCATGGCACCCGGCCGGCCGATTTCCGGTGCTTCCCAGGAGTTGGTGGCGCGGGTCACGTCGCCGCCGCGATAGACCGGATCCTCGGCGCGGGCGCGGTATTTGTAGCAGACCTGGCGGCGGCCCTCGTCCTCCAGCCTGGTCTGCCACATGAAATTGCCGGCGAAGCGTGCCGCGCGACCGCCGCGCTCGACATAGGCGTCGACAGCGTCGCGCATCTCCCAGGTCCAGTATTCGTCATGGCCGACGAAGACGACGCAGTCATAGTCGTCGAGGATTTCGGGCGAGAAATGCAATTCGTGCTGGCTGGCAAGGTCGACCCCATAGCCGGCACGCTCGGCAAAACGAAAGAAGTGGCTGTCATAGCTTGCCCAGCCGGAAGAGGCATATTTCTTCGAATGGCCGGTGGCGAAGGCCCATTCCATATGCGGATAGCGCGGCACAGTTTTGGGCGGCACGGCGACCTCGAGCGGCACGCGCGGCGCCTCCTTCGGCAGGACAACAAAGCCGCGGCACCATGGCCGCTGCGTCGACACCATTGGGGCATACTGGTCGCGGTTCGGGCCGCTGATGCCTTCGTAATGATTGGAGCCGCCCCAGGTGTTGTAGGCAAGCCAGGTGCCGGTGGCCGCGACCTGCAGCACACGACCCCGTTTCTTGCCGGGCTGTGGGCTAACGATGAAAAGGTGATGGCAGCGAACCGGCTTGCCGTCGCGGCCATCCGCCGTCAGCGTGACGCGGTAGGCGCCGGACGGCCAGTCGTCGCCGACGCGGAATTCAAACGAAGCGCCCCAGCCGCAGCCCACGACCGAACATTGATCGGGTGTATCCTGCCAGCGCGCCGCGATCCCGGCCTTCTCGAACATTCTCGTTTCGGCGCCGCCGTCGCGGACGATCGCCATGCTGAAGCTGGAGGCTGTAGAGCTGACATGCAGCGCCACCGTCTCGCCCCGACGGTATGAGAAACGGTCGCTGTAGCACCAGATTTCGCCGCGTTCGCCGTCCATGCCCGGCCACTCCCAGTAGTGGCCGCGCACCGCTTGCCGGCGCTGGTGGGGCGTCAGTCCGAAATCGGGGAACTCGGTCGGCAAGTCAGTCATGGCTACCGGCATGATCGAAGATCGCCATTTCGGCCATCTGCTCGGCAAGCGTCAATCGGAAACGATCGGGCCAGCGACAGCTGACAGCCGGCCTTGGCCTTGCCTGTCAAACCGACTATCTCTCAAAAGGCGGCCTTTTCCGCCACGGGAGCCGACATGCTGAGAGTGCAAAAGGTCAGGGTGGACGACATCTACGTGCCGACCGCGCGCAGGAAGACGCTGCATCCCGAGACCGTTCGGCATCTGGCCGAGGACATTCTGGAAAACGGCATGAAGACGCCGATCCAGGTGCGCCACGACGGCAAGCGCCATATCCTGGTTGAAGGCCTGCACCGGCTGGAAGCGGCGAAGTGGCTCGGCGAGACCGAGATCGACGCCTATCTGGTGCAAGCCAAGCGCCACTAGGTTTACGCGGCCGCCCGCCTAAAACGATCTAGCGAGATTTTTGGCGAGACCGTGTCGGGCTGCGCGTTGCCCGCTCGTCCTTGAGACGGAAACCGGCATTTAAGCCAACTCTTAAGCAAGCAAGTGAGGAGACCATCATGACGACCAAGCTCGACATCGCCCCCAGCTCCGACCGTGAACTGGTTCTTGCCCGCATCATCGATGCGCCGCGCGAGAACGTCTATCGCTGCTGGACCGAGCCGAAGCTCGTGACGCAATGGTTCGCGCCAAAGCCGTGGACGACGCCGCGCGCCGAAATGGACGTGCGCACCGGCGGCTCCAGCCTGGTTGTGATGGCCGGTCCCGACGGCAACGAATTCCCGAACCCCGGGGTCTTCCTCGAAGTCGTGCCGGGCAGGAAGATCGTTCTCACCGACGCCTACACAAAGGCCTGGGAGCCGTCCGAAAAGCCGTTCATGACGGTCGTGCTGACCTTTGAGGATGAGGGCGAGGGCAAGACCCGCTACATCGCTCGGGTTGCGCATTGGTCGGTCACTGACCGCGAAGAGCACGAGAAGATGGGCTTTCACGAGGGCTGGGGCCAGTGCGCCGACCAGCTCGAAGAAGTCGCCAGGCGGCTTTGATATCGGCGGGACGCAAGGAGACCGAGATGTCCAGATCGATGTTTTTCGCCATTTTCGCCTCGGCTGCGGCGTTGTTCGCCGCGCCGGGCGCCACCAAAGCCGAGGACGCAAAGCCGTCCATGACCAGCGAAACGAAAGCCATGCCGAAGCCGGCGAAATCCGGCCTGCTGCCGATCAACGGCCTGAATTATTATTACGCCATCTATGGCCAGGGCGAGCCGCTGCTTCTCCTGCATGGTGGTCTCGGCACCACAGACATGTTCGCGCCGATCCTGCCGAAGCTTGCCGAGAACCGCACCGTCATCGGCGTCGACCTGCATGGTCACGGCCGCACCGCGCTCGGCGACCGGCCGTTGAGCCTGGAGGCGATTGGCGACGACATGGCGGCGATCGTCAAGGCGCTCGGCTACGACAAAGTCGACGTCATGGGTTATTCGCTGGGCGGCGGCGTTGCCTTCCGCATAGCCGTCCAGCATCCCGAGACAGTGCGCCGGCTGGCCCTGGTCTCAACCGGCTATGCCTCGGACGGCTTCTATGCCGACATGCGTACTCAGCAGGCGCAGGTCGGCGCGGCGATGGCCGACATGATGAAGGACACGCCGATGTACAAATCCTACGTGGCGGTCGCGCCGCGCCCGCAGGACTTTCCAAAACTGCTCGACCAACTCGGCACCCACATGCGCAAGGACTACGACTACTCCGCCGACGTGGCGAAGCTGAAGATGCCGGTCATGCTGGTGTTCGGCGACAGCGACATGTATCGGCCCGAGCACGAGATCAAGTTCTACCAGATGCTCGGCGGCGGGTTGAAGGACGCCGGCTGGATGCGCGAGAACCTGTCGCAGAACCGCCTGGCCATCCTGCCGAACCGCACCCATTACGACGTGTTTTTCGCATCGGAACTGGTGGCCGCGGCACTGCCCTTTCTCAATGGCGAGACCAAGGTCAAGACCTGGGACGAGATCGTCAGCGAAACGAACTGACCGCCTGACAACTGCCTGCCGGCCGTCCTCCCGCGAGATGGCCGGCGACGCTCGTTGCGCATCGCGCCTGATCGCACATTCGGCCTGCCGCATCACGCCAACAGATGGCGCCATCAAAGCTTTTCAATTGACGCTCCTATCCCGGCAGCTACCTTCCTGCCAATCTTCAGAAAGACGGGCTAAGGCAATGGCGAAATATCAGGGTGGCTGCCTGTGCGGGGCAGTGCGCTACCGCACTGAGGCCGCGCCGATCAACGAACGCGTCTGCCATTGCCGGCTCTGCCAGAAGGCGCTTGGCGCGGCCTTCAACGCTCGCGTGCTGTTCCGCATCGACGACGTGACCATCGACGGGCCGGTGGCAACGGTGAATTCCTCCCCCGATCTCAAGCGCGGCTTTTGCCCGGGCTGCGGCACGACGATATTTTCCCGGCGCGACTCCGCCGGCATCATCGGCATCACCTCCGGCTCGCTCGACGATCCTTCCATGTTCAAGCCGCAGATGCATATCTGGACCGCCTCGAAGCAGCCCTGGGTACAGCTCGATGACGGACTGCCGCAATATGAAGGCGCCCCGCCGCCCAACTGAGGCGCAAGGCGTGCCCAAATTTTTTCGTCCGGGACACGAGATAGTCGGCAAAGCGTCATTGGCGAGCCATCATTGCCGTCTATCTATTGCCTGCGGGCGGCAGTCGAAGGAGGCGACGGATGAACGACAGAATTAACACCCTGGATGAGCTTTTGAGCGATCCGATGGTCAAGCTGGTGATGGAGCGTGACCGCGTGCAGCCGGCCGAGCTCCGCTCGCTGCTTGAAGAAAAGGTTCGCCGGGATGATGATGCGCCGGTCAATCCCGTCACCGATCACCCTGGCACCGACCGCTCCGTCCCGCCCGCTCATATGGTAGCCGAGAGCTGCCATAAGCTATGGTTGTGCGGCTAGGCAGCGGGCCTGCAGGCGTCGGCGATCCTTCGCGCCCTCTCGGTACTGCGGCGTTTCCAGGCTCTCACCGCTACGGTGATAGAGCGAGCGCCTTGCCCAGCGCCCTAACAATTTGATTCAAACTTTGTTGGTAATTTCTCGTTAGTAATCGGACTGGTTTGTCCGGCGGCGTTGTCTTGCCCTCGGTCTGTTGTGTTCTGCGTACAGGTCCAGATGCGGTTATCAGGCGTCGTCATCTTCTCGATCGCGTCACTTTGCCTTGCCGGCTGCACGTCCACGTCCGGCGTTGACGCGCTGCAAGTGCCGTCCAGCGAGACGACCAGCTCGGTTGTGCGGCCGCCCGCGCCGGTGGCGTCGGTCGGCGCTGCCGAGGCCGAACCCGACTTCGCGCAGGAGGAGGCGACGGAGCAGGCTGTGGCGATGGCCACTCCGGAGCCTGCCGAAAGCATCGAACCACCCGTCGAGCCGATTGCCCTGGTGGCGCCGAAGCGGCTGGCACGGGCAGCACCGATGCTTGCCGAGCCGGTCCAGCGCTATCGTTTCCGTGACGCCAAGCCGATCAATTTCGGCAGGGCATCGCCCAGAAACCTCGCCGTTCACGGCGTCGACGTCTCGCGCTGGCAGGGCAATGTGAACTGGGGCAAGCTGCGCGCGCAGGGCGCGAACTTCGCCTACATCAAGGCGACCGACGGCGGCGATCACCTCGACCCGATGTTCAGGAAGAACTGGCGCAATGCCGACGCCGCCGGCCTCAAGCGCGGCGCCTATCACTTCTTCTACTGGTGCCGCACCGCTAGTGAGCAGGCCGACTGGTTCATCCGCAACGTGCCGAGGGTCGAGGGCGCCTTGCCGCCGGTGATCGATGTCGAGTGGAACGGCGAATCCAGCTGCAAGCGGCGGCCCTCGCGGCAGAAGGTGCTGGAGAAGATGCAGGTCTTCATGGACAAGCTCGAGCGCCACTACGGCCAGCGGCCCATCATCTACACCGCGCCTGATTTCTACCGCGACAATCTCAGAGGCGCATTTCTGGACTATCCATTCTGGTTGCGCGCGGTGGCACAGCACCCGTCAAAGGTCTATCCCGGCCGCAAATGGGTGTTCTGGCAGTATTCCGGCTCCGGCCTGTCGCATGGGGTGAGGGGGCGCATCGACCTAAACGTCTTCCACGGCGACGAGAGAGCCTGGCGGAACTGGGTTGGCGGGCGGCAGATGGTGGCCGAGGCGGAGTAGGCGGCCGAAGAAAGCGCCCATTGCAGATCAGCATGAGGTGAATATCGACGGACCTGACCGCCTGTCGCGGAAGTGTCATCGATCCGTCATCGCTTTGAAATGTCGTTCCCGCAAATCAGGTGGCTTCCATTCGAACAGGAGTCGCCACCCGTGCCCCGCCATTCCGCGCTTTTCGTCCTGACGGCAGCGCTTGCTGCCTCGGTTTCGCTGCCGGCCCATGCCGACATGATGTTCAACCGGGTCGCGAGCTTCGCGGTCGCCGGAAACCTGCCGGCGGACGTCGAGAAGACCACGCCGACTTCGTCCGAGATCATTACGGCGAGCGAAGACGGCATGACGCTGGTTTATTCCGATAGCCCGCTCGGTGCGGTCGGCTTCATCGACATCGCCGATCCCAAGGCGCCCAAGGCCGGCGGCATCGTCAAGATATCAGGCGAGCCGACCTCGGTTGTGGTCATCGGCGGCAAGGTGCTGGCCGGCGTCAACACGTCTCAGAGCAAAGCCAGGCCTTCGGGCAACCTCACCGTCATCGACCTCGCCTCCAAGGCGATCGAAAGCACCTGCGACCTCGGCGGCCAGCCGGACTCGCTGGCGTTCAGCAAGGACGGCAAGTTTTTGGCTATCGCCATCGAGAACGAGCGCGACGAGGAGTTGAACGACGGAGAAATTCCGCAGATGCCGGTGGGCGACCTCAAGATTTTCACGCTTGCCGAAGGCCAGCCCGATTGCGCGACGATGAAGACCGTCAACCTGGCGGGCATTGCCGAAGTCGCTGGGGAAGATCCGGAGCCGGAATTCGTCGCCTTCAACGAGGCCGGCGAGATGGCGGTCACGCTGCAGGAAAACAACCACATCGCCATCGTCAACGCCGAAACCGGCGCGATCGCCACGCACTTCTCCGCAGGCTCCGCCACGCTGGACAAGGTCGACACCAAGAAGAACGGCGCCTTGTCCTTCGATGGCAAAATCGAAAACGTCGCGCGCGAGCCCGACGCCGTGAAATGGCTCGACAATGACCGTCTCGTCGTCGCCAACGAAGGCGACTACAAGGGCGGCTCGCGCGGTTTCACGATCTTCAGCAGGAAGGGCGAGGTCCTCTACGATTCCGGTCCGTCCTTCGAGTACCAGGTCGCCAATGCCGGCCATTATCCCGACGACCGCAACAAGAAGGGCGTCGAGCCGGAAGGTCTCGAGACCGGCACGTTCGGCGAGGACAGGCTGATGTTCGTCGCTTCGGAGCGCGGCTCCGTTGTCGGCGTCTACAAGGACACGGGTGCGGAGCCTCGGTTTGTCCAGATCCTGCCGTCCGGCATCGGCCCGGAAGGCCTGGTCGCGATCCCGTCGCGCAATCTCCTGGTCACCGCCAACGAGGCCGACCTGGTCGAGGACGGGCTCGCCCGCTCGCACGTGATGATCTACGAGCGCTCCGAAGGCCCCGCCACTTACCCGATGATCACGGCAAAGCCCACGGCAGACGGCACGCCGCTCGGCTGGGGCGCGCTTTCGGCGCTCGCTGCCGGCGACGCTGCCGGCAAGCTGTTCGCTGCCTCGGACTCGTTCTACGCCAACGCGCCCTCGATCTTTGAGATCGATGCCACCCAGACGCCGGCGCTGATCACCGGCAAGACCATCGTCACGCGTGATGGCCACCCTGCACAGAAGATCGACATCGAGGGTCTTGTCGCCGACGGTGAAGGCGGCTTCTGGCTGGCCAATGAAGGCGATCCGGCAAAGCTCGTCCCGCACGCCATCCTGCGCGTCGACGACAAGGGCGAGATCAAGCAGGAAATCGGCTTCCCGATGGAATTGCTCGCCCACCAGACCCGCTTCGGCGTCGAAGGCATCACCGCGATCGGCGAGGGCGACGACCTGACGCTGGTGATGGCCGTGCAACGCGAATGGGCCGACGACCCCAAGGGCCAGGTCAAGCTCTTGGCCTACAAGCCCAAGGCCAAGGAATGGTCGGCGGTGCGCTACCCACTCGAAACGACCGAAGCTGGCTGGATGGGCCTGTCGGAGATCACCACCCATGACGGCAAGCTCTACATCCTCGAACGCGACAACCAGATCGGCGACCTGGCCAAGGTGAAGCGCATCTATTCGGTGGCGCTCGACGCCTTCAAACCTGCCAAGCTTGGTGGCGACCTGCCATTGGTCGAAAAGACGCTGGTACGCGACATCGTCGGCGACCTGAAATCAGCCACCAACGGCTATGTCATCGACAAGGTCGAAGGGTTCACCATCGACAGGAACGGCGACATCTTCGTCGCCACCGACAATGACGGCGTCGATGATTCTTCCGGCGAAACGCTGTTTTTACGCCTGGGCAACATCAGCGCCATGAACTGAGGGAGTTTCCCTCCCCCTTGAGGGGAGGGTCGATCCGCGAAGCGGATCGGGGTGGGGTCGTTTCGGCCGCTCGACTCTTCCCTGACGGACAATCCGACAACAGCCGCAGAATCTTCGCTGCGGCTGTTGTCGTTGACGACATGCGCGGCAGGTTTCCGCGAAAGCAAAGCCGCCAGCATGTCAGTCGCGCGGTGGCACACCCGTCAAAAGTCTATCCCGGCCGAAGATGGGTATCCTGGCAGTATTCCGGCTCCGGCTTGTCGCACGGCATGAGAGGCCGCATCGACCTCAACGTGTTTCACGGCGACGAGAGGCTTGGCGCAACTGGGTTGGCGGCGGCAGATGGGGGCAGAGGCGGAGTAGGAACATGCCCCTTGCGTTATCAATTATGGTATAAAATCGAATTACAGAGCGAATTAGTCGACTATTTGGTAGAAGTATATTCATTGATCCAAGAAAAAATCTATTTGAATTGGATGATTTTCATCCGGGTTTCCTCTGCTGTCCATTATTTTCAAAATCTCATCTCTCGACCGAGATAGCCTGAACAGCCGATAACCCGAAACCTTAATGTTTTTCTCTACGAATGCTTTAACGATGTCACTGGCCTTGTCAATGAGCCCAACGGCAATCGTGGTTTCATCCTGTTTTATCGATGACCTGCGCATTAACTCGCCAACGACAAAAAGGACATGAAAGTGTCCTTCTATCAACCACGATTCCTCGAAGGAGTTTCTGGAAATTGACGCCTGCCAGGCTAGCGCCTCCTTTCGACGCCGTTCAATGACGGAGTAGCATTCATGAGCAGCAATAATTATCTCAGGGGTAACGGCATGAGGGTTGAATGCCTCCTCGTAGAGATCACCAAAAATATCGTTTGAATTGGTTTTGCTCTTGGTCGGCTCTCCACATAAATACGAGAGCATAAGCTGGCCCGCACGCGCGGCATCTATCGAATTCATGCCGTGACTGGGTGAATTCTCGCCTCGCTTTCTCACGTAGAAGTAATTTAGCGGCCGCAAGCATTCGACCAACTGTCGCTGGAACTGGTCATTGGCCCGAAGATCACGATTAAGAATGCGGCTTTGTGTGTTGCTTGCAAGCGCGACTCGCTCAATAAACGAATTGTCATCTGTCTCGATGATCTTGACATGGACATATCCAGCCTTGAGGTCAGCCATAGTGCCCGTACCGACGGCATGAATTACGGTCGCTGTTTGGCAACCGTTTACTATCTGGGGGTTCACCATAGTAATTGGGTGTCTTCCATTTGCAACGGAAACTATTTGATCACAAATGATCGTAAGTCCTGAGTTTAGAAACCAGAAGTCGCCAGCCTGCCCAGACAATAGAGTCTCTCGGATCTCTCGATTTACATCATTGTCGATTCCAAGAAAATAACGGACGTTCTGCCAAATAAGCCGCTGATCGAAGGTGCCATCTGCCGAACTCAAAAATTTGTTTAGGTCGTCGAGGGACACCTTTGTGACAATGGCGCGTTTCTTAGACTCGTTTACACAAAGCGCGGCGTCCGGCGCTGGTGTCAGCTTCTTTTGAAAACGCGGTTTTGTGGCGCGAACCACCCCATGGGACAATTCAAATAGGCCATATTCGAACAGTGCAATTTCGTGGCGTTCTAACGCCGTGGCAAGCCTATCTCGCGCATCTTTTGTGAGGGTAGCTTGGTTGGAAAACAGATGGACTGCAATGCTATAGGTTTCATTGGAAAATATTTCCCAGATCTCCCGGACTTTTGCGCAAAGTGAACCATTGCAAGTACGAAGAAGGTCTTCGCGGAGCAGGAGCAGATCGTCAACGAAAGAGATAAGTTTGTCTACTTCGTCTCCGGGGAAATTCTTTCTGGAATTCTTGTACGTGAGAACACATTTACAGGAACCAATATTTATTCTTCTGTTCGTGTGATCAATGTAAACAATATCGATTCCACGATCGTCGAAGCCGTCGACTATATATTCCTCTACTTCAGGCCGCGGAACGCTAAAAACAGTTTCCAAGACGAGAATAGAAAAAGCAACACTGCGCGAGACATTTTCTGTCTCGCGCTCGCGAATGCTGCTTTCCACAACACCAAAATCTACAATCGTTGGCGTTGTTTTGGGAACTATCTTAGGGCTCAAATTGCCAATTTCCTCAGCTGCACCCGCTCGTCGAGCCACAGGTGTCGCACTTTTCGCACGTGCCGTTCCGCACCATCGTAAAATTGTGGCATTCGGAGCATTCGTTGCCGGTGTAGCCCTGCATCAGGGATTGCTGACGCCGGGTCGCGGCAAGCGCCTTCGCCTCGGCCGCTTCTTTCGCGGCATCGTCGGTGAACAGGCCAGTCGCGTCGGTTGCCTCCTCGTAGACGATGTCCTCGACCAGTTCCCTGGCCCGCTCTTCGTAGTCACGCTTATAGGCGATCGCTTCGTCGCTGGCCGGCTTCAGCGCCAGCACGTTGGAGCCTGAGAACGCCGTCGGCGCCGAGCGAGTGGGGGCGGGAGAGGGGCTTGAACCGCCGAACCCCTTGGGGTCGGCACCCAGGCCCGACACCAGCTTGACCGGCGAAACGCCGCGGGTCAGCCCCTTGGAGAACGGCGTCGCCTTGCCTTCGTTGATGCCGCGGCCGAGTGCGGTCTTGTCGAAATCCGACTGGTCGACATGGGCGAGGTCGTGGCGGGCAAGATAGGACACGGCAAGCTCGCGGAACACGTAGTCGAGGATCGACGTGGCGTTCTTGATCGCGTCGTTGCCCTGCACCATGCCGGCCGGCTCGAATTTGGTGAAGGTGAAGGCTTCGACATATTCCTCGAGCGGCACGCCATATTGCAGGCCGAGCGAGATGGCGATGGCGAAGTTGTTCATCATCGCCCGGAAGGCCGCACCTTCCTTGTGCATGTCGATGAAGATCTCGCCAAGGCGACCGTCGTCGAATTCGCCGGTGCGCAGATAGACCTTGTGGCCGCCGACGACCGCTTTCTGGGTATAGCCCTTGCGGCGGTTCGGCAGCTTTTCGCGGTCGCGATAGAGGCGTTCGACGACGCGTTCGACGATCTTTTCGGTCACCTGCACGGCGCGCTGTGAAGCCGGCGCGGCGATCAGCTGCTCGACGGCATCGTCCTCGTCGTCTTCGACGTCGGCAAGCAGCGAGGCGTTGAGCGGCTGCGAGAGTTTCGAGCCGTCGCGATAGAGCGCGTTGGCCTTCAGCGCCAGCTTCCACGACAGCATGTAGGCGCCCTTGGCGTCTTCCACCGTCGCGTCGTTCGGCATGTTGATGGTCTTGGAAATGGCGCCGGAGATGAAGGGTTGCGCTGCCGCCATCATCTGGATGTGGCTGTTGATGGACAGTGAACGCTTGCCGATCTTGCCGCACGGGCTGGCGCAGTCGAACACCGGCAGATGCTGGTCTTTCAGAAATGGTGCTCCCTCGAGGGTCATCGCCCCGCAGACATGGATGTTGGCGGCCTCGATGTCCTTCTTCGAGAAGCCGAGCGCCGGCAGCATCTCGAACGAGAAATCGTTGAGCTGCTCGTCGGTGAAGCCAAACGTCTCCTTCACCCAGTCGGCACCCAGCGTCCACTGGTTGAAGACGAACTTGATGTCGAAGGCCGACTTCAACGCTGAGTTAAGCGCCGCGATCTTGTCGTCGGTAAAACCCTTTGCCTTGAGCGAGCCGGGGTTGATGGCAGGCGCCTGGTTGAGGTTGCCGTGGCCGACCGCATAGGCCTCGATCTCGGCGATCTGGCTTTCCGAATAGCCGAGCGTGCGCAGCGCTTCGGGGACGGCGCGGTTGATGATCTTGAAATAGCCGCCGCCGGCCAGCTTCTTGAATTTCACCAGTGCGAAGTCGGGCTCGATGCCGGTGGTGTCGCAATCCATGACCAGGCCGATCGTGCCGGTCGGCGCGATCACCGTCGCCTGCGCATTGCGGTAGCCATGCTCCTCGCCGAGCTCGATGGCGCGGTCCCAGGCAGCCTTGGCATGGGCGGCAAGCTCCGGCTGCTTCAGGTCGGAGGCGACCAGCGGCACCGGGTTGACGGCGAGTTTTTCGTAGCCGTCTTTGTCGCCATAGGCGGCACGGCGATGGTTGCGCATGACGCGCAGCATGTTCTGGGCATTGCGGTCGTAATCGGGGAAGGCGCCGAGCTCGGCGGCCATTTCGGCCGACGTGGCATAGGCCGTGCCGGTCATGATGGCGGTGAGTGCTGCGCAGATGGCGCGGCCCTCGTCGGAATCGTAGGGAATGCCCGAGGTCATCAGCAGGCCGCCAATATTGGCGTAGCCGAGGCCGAGCGTGCGGTATTCATAGGAGAGCTTGGCGATCTCCTTCGACGGGAACTGCGCCATCATGACGGAAATTTCCAGCACCATGGTCCACAGCCGAACCGTGTGCTCGTAGGCAGCGATGTCGATGGTACCGTCGGCGTTGCGATAGGGCAGCAAATTGATCGACGCCAGGTTGCAGGCGGTGTCGTCGAGGAACATGTATTCCGAGCACGGGTTGGACGCCCGGATCGCACCGGCCGCGGCGCAGGTGTGCCAGTCGTTCATCGTCGTGTTGAAGTGCAGGCCCGGGTCGGCCGACGCCCAGGCGGCATAGCCGATCTTTTCCCACAGATCCCTGGCCTTCAGCGTCTTCATCACCTTGCCGTCCTTGCGGGCGGTGAGGTGCCAGTCGCCATCCTGCTCTACGGCGCGCAGGAAATCGTCCTTCAGCGAGACCGAATTGTTGGAGTTCTGGCCCGAAACGGTGAGGTAGGCGTCCGAATCCCAGTCGGTGTCGTAGGTCTTGAACGACATCGAGGTGTAGCCCTGCCTGGCGAACTGGATGACGCGGTAGATGTAGTTCTCCGGCACCCCGTCCTTCTTGGCCAGCTTGATCTCACGCTTCAGCGCGGTGTTGATCGCCGGGTCGAAGCAATCGTCGTCCTGGCCTTCGCAGTTGATGCAGGCCTTCATGATCGCTTCGAGGTGCTTCTTGACGATCTTCGAGCCGGTGACCAGCGAAGCGACCTTCTGCTCCTCATTGACCTTCCAGTCGATGAATTCCTCGATATCGGGATGGTCGGCGTCGACGATGACCATCTTTGCGGCGCGGCGCGTCGTGCCGCCCGACTTGATGGCGCCCGCCGCGCGGTCGCCGATCTTGAGGAAGCTCATCAGGCCGGACGAACGGCCGCCGCCGGACAGCTTTTCGCCTTCGCCGCGCAGGAACGAGAAGTTGGAGCCGGTGCCGGAGCCGTATTTGAACAGGCGCGCTTCACGCACCCACAAATCCATGATGCCGCCTTCGTTGACGAGATCGTCCTGCACGCCCTGGATGAAGCAGGCATGCGGCTGCGGATGCTCGTAGGAAGACTTCGACTTGGTCAGCTTGCCGGTGAACGGGTCGACATAGAAGTGGCCCTGGCTCGGGCCGTCGATGCCGTAGGCCCAGTGCAGGCCGGTGTTGAACCATTGCGGCGAATTCGGCGCAACGCGCTGGGTGGCCAGCATATAGGCGAGCTCGTCGCGGAAGGCGCGCGCGTCTTCCTCCGATTTGAAGTAGCCGCCCTTCCAGCCCCAATAGGTCCAAGTGCCGGCAAGACGGTCGAAGACCTGGCGGGCGTCGGTCTCGGAGCCGTAGCGCTCGGCGTCCGGCAGCTTTGCCAGCTCGGCCTCGTCGGCGACGGAGCGCCACAGGAAGGAGGGGACGTCGTTCTCCTCGACCTTCTTCAGCCGTGCCGGCACGCCGGCCTTGCGGAAATATTTCTGCGCCAGGATGTCGGCGGCAACCTGGCTGAACTGTGCCGGCACATCGATATTGTCCAAGCGGAACACCACCGAGCCATCCGGATTCTTGATCTCCGAAAGTGCCTTGCGGAATTCGATCTCCGCATAAGCGGCCCCGTCTTGACCTGCTAGTCCCTGCTTGGTGAAACGACGCTCGATGCGCATTGGTCCTATCCCTTTGTGTCTAGATATAGCGCCTTTCCCAGGGGATTTCTGCCCCCATTGCGAAACGCGCATGTCCGCCGTCTGCCGGCGTTCCAAAACGGCCGGCTCCTTATCACGAGGCTCCGCCCGCCCTGCTGGTCGAACTCCTTGCGAAGTAGCCGTCCAACGCGCCGACGGACCCTGCGGGTCCCTCAAGACTGAAACTTTTTTGCGACTCCCTCAATCGAGGGAACTTCACACTATCTAGCGTCGAACCTACCTGCAAACACTAAATATAGTATTAACAGACAATTTATTCCAGTCCGACATTTTCCCTTTCGTCCCCCAAAGACCCCACAACCCCAACGCTTCCGCCGGCCTCGTAGCCAGGCGGAAATGTGGCCAAACGCACATAATCCGGGAAAAAAGACCGGGCTCAAAACTTTCCGGTCGCACTCTCAACAGGAGCGCATGGCCTATAAAAGGCGACTCGTTTTGCGCCGTCAAGGATTCGTTTGCGTAGCATTTGTGACCCCAACATCTTGTGTGTCACATATGTGGATAACGGGGATAGAAGTGGCCCGCAGGATTTTCGATTTTTACCCACGTGCAGGCCATCGGCCGGACAACGCATGCCAAAGCTGGAGTGTCCAAATCGATTCCCTTCGCCAAAAGAACATCGCCGGTGGTGCGCGGCAGGTGCGCGGCTTTGGCCGGTGAGACTATGCTTGCTCAGGAGAACTGGTGCGGGTCGGCACAGAAATAGGCGATGATCTGGCCAAGGTCCCGCTCGTTGACCATGCGCACAGCCTCGGCGGGGCTGACCCATTTGCGGGTTCGCGACCGCTTTTCCTTCCACCGGTCGGCGATCTTGTCGACCCGCAGCGGAAACACCAGGACCTCGCAAGGCACTTCCTCGCCGGAAGCCAAAGCCTTGGCATAGAAGTAGCGGCCGGCTTCGTGGTGGGAGACCGTGCCGCGCAGCCCGGCTTCCTCGCCGGCCTCGCGCGCCGCCGCTTCGCAAAGCAGTTCCTTGGCCTCAGGCCAGCCCTTGGGAAGCACCCAGCGGCCGGTATCGCGGCTGGTGATCAGCATGATCTCGACGCCATGCCCGGTATCGCGCCAGGGCAATGCTGCAACCTGCAGGCGGCACGGCGCTGCGCCGAAGAGCCGCTGGACCCTTTCGGCCAAATGGTTGTGCGTTGCTGGCCTCGTCAACATCGTAGAAGCTTGCCCCAGCCTCCAGAATCACTTGTCGCCTCGTGAAGCTTACGGTCAACCATAAGCAATGAAAGTAAAAAAAACCTCATACGAACGGGTTAACCACACCAACAGGCGTCGATGAGGAATATCGTGCGCCGCGGCGCTCTTTCAAGAAGTGCGAAGTGCTCGCTGGCAAGACGTGCTCGCCGGCATGTTCCGGAAGAAAAAGCAGCTGCCGCGATTCAGCCGGCGTGGTCGTCGGCGATCGGCTTCTGGTAGGTGAAGCCCATGTCCCACGGGAAATAGATCCAGGTGTCCTGGCTGACTTCGGTGACGAAGGTGTCGACCAGCGGCCTGCCTTTCGGCTTGGCGTAGACGGTGGCGAAATGCGCCTTGGGCATCATGGCGCGGACGATGCCCGCGGTCTTGCCGGTGTCGGTGAGGTCGTCGATGATCAGCACGCCGGCGCCGTCATCGGCGAGCAGTGCCGGCGTGACCTCCTTCAGCACCTGCAGCTGTCCCTGGCTGGCATAGTCGTGATAGGAGGCGACGCAAACCGTCTCGATGACCCGGATGCCGAGTTCACGCGAGATGATGGCGGCCGGAACCAGGCCGCCGCGCGTGATGCAGACGATCGCTTTCCATTGGCCTTTGTTGGCGCCGGCAAGCCGCCAGGCAAGCGCACGCGCGTCGCGGTGGAACTGATCCCACGAGACAGGAAAGGCCTTTTCGGGAAGGGACATTTTTTGCGCACTCCGCAGCGCGCGAAAAACGCGCGCAGACACTTGAAGGAACGCGCGGAATTAACTGGAAAGCCTTGGCCCTGGCAAGGGGCGATGCAAGACGGGGCGGCGGCAAGCGATCCCTGTGGACTTGCCGCCTGTGGACTTGCCGCTTGTCGATTTACCGCGACAGGAAAGCTGCTACCGGCAGGGTGCGCAGCACCGTGCGCGTGACCCCGCCGAACAGCAGCTGGCGCAGCCAGGAATGGCTGTAGGCGCCGAGCACGAGCAGGTCGGCGCCGGTTTCTGCAACCCTGGTCTGGATCACCTCGTCGACCGAGTGGCCGGCCGATTGCAGCACCGAGACGCTGACCGTGGCGCCATGCCTGGACAGGGCGGCGGCGATTTCGGCGCCGGCCGCTTCCGGGGCCTCGTCGAGCGCATCCGGCGGGTCGATGACGACAATATCCGTCTTCTCTGCCTCGATGATGAAGGGCAGGGCGTCGAAGGCGGCGCGCGCGGCTTCCTTGCTGCCGTTCCAGGCGAGCAGCACGTGCTTGAAGCTGGTGACGAGCGGGCCCGAATGCGGCACGACCAGCACCGGCCGGCCGGCGTCGTAGACCAGCGTGTCGACATCGGCGCTCGGATCGCCGCCCGACTCGCGCTGCGCGGCGATGATCAGGTCCGCAGTGCGGACGGTTGGGATGCCGGTCAGCGCGCTGTCTCCGGAAAAGCTCTCGAGGCTGCGCCACTCGAACGACAGGCCGGACTCCTCGACATGCCGGAGGAAAACCGCCCGCAATTTTTCAGCGCGTTCCTTGTTCATGTCGGCCGAAACCTGCAGGAACTCGGTGTCGGGAAAGCCGGTGGCCGAGGTGTAGGGGACGGGAAGCGCTTCGGCATGAATGCCGATGAGATGGCTCTCGAACTTGTCGGCAAGCGGAATGGCGCATTCGAGCACGCGCTCCGCGTCCTGTTCGTTCTGCAGTATGGCGACGATGGTCTTGAATCGCATGGTAACCCCTCAATTCACGGGCGAGCGAAACTCGCCCGCATGAAACGTTACAGCACTATGCTTGGTTCCGGCTAACCCGGATACAGGCTAATGCATGTCACCCAAAAGCATACAATCGGGAAGGGTGCGCAGCGGATTTGGGATAGCGCTATGCATAAAGACAAGAATGAATCCTCTCAGACGCGATGCGCTTTAGATCAATTGGCCGCGCTGGTGAGGCCTGCGACCATCGCTTCGACATCGGCGCGGGCGGCGTCCAGCGCTTGCTGGCTGCGGGCACGGACGACCAACTCGGTCCAGAACTTGCCATCGTTATATTTCGGGTAGGAGCCGATGATCGTATCCGGATGCGCCTTCTGGATGTCGCCCAGCGGTCCGCCGACCAGGCCTTCGCCGAACGGACAGTGCACCGTGGCCGACAGCATTTTGGTGCCGGCCTTCAGCGTCGGCACCACATTGTCGAGCATCGCCTGGAAAATCGACGGCACGCCGGCCATGACATGGACGTTGCCGATGCGAAAGCCCGGCGCGATCGACACCGGATTGTCGATATGGTCGGCACCGCGCGGCATCCGCGCCATGCGCTTGCGCGCCTCGGTGTATTCGATGCCGCGCGCGGCGTAGCTCGCTTCCAGCATGGCATAGGCTTTGGCGTCGTAGTCGCAGGGCACGCCGAAGGCCTTGGCAATGGCATCCGCGGTGATGTCGTCATGCGTCGGACCAATGCCGCCGGTGGTGAAGAGGTAGGTGTAGCGGGCACGCAGGGCGTTCACTGCGGCGACGATCTCGTCTTCCTCGTCGGCAACGATGCGCACCTCCTTCAGGTCGATGCCGATCGCCGTCATGATGTCGGCGAGGTGGCCGATATTCTTGTCCTTGGTGCGGCCGGACAGAATCTCGTCGCCGATGACGAGCATGGCGGCGGTGACGATTTCGGGCATTGGCAGGCTCCGGCAAAAGGTCAGTTGAGGCAGACAAGGTCGCCTGGGCAGACAAGGTCGCCCGAGATAACGCGGCGGATGGTTGGCGGCAATGCCCGTATTGATAACGCTGCAGCAGCAGAGCAATCGCATTGGTTGGCGCCGCCCCTCATTGCCCTGCCGGGCATTTCTCCCCGGATAGTGACGGGGAGAAAGATGCCTTCGCAAAGGATTTCGCCAATCTCCAGTGTTGCAGAATGGGTGCCGAGGCCGCAGCCAGCCCCTTCGCCCCGTCACTATACGGGGAGAAGGTGCCGGCAGGCGGATGAGGGGCGGCGCCGACTTCGACAAATGGCCGGTCGAGCGCCGACTGCGGCAGGGCGCTATTCCTTCACCGCACCGGTCATCGAGGAGACGTAGTGCTCGACGAAGAACGAATAGAGCACCACCACCGGCAGCGAGCCGATCAGGGCTCCGGCCATCAGCGCTCCCCACTCATAGACGTCGGAGCGGACAAGTTCCGTGAGCACCCCGACCGGTACCGTCTTGTTTTCGGACGACTGGATGAACGTCAGCGCATAGATGAATTCGTTCCATGACAGGGTGAATGCGAAGATGCCGGCCGAAATCAGGCCGGGCACCGACAGCGGCAGCACGATCTTGATGAGGATCTGCCAGCGGCTCGCCCCGTCGATGAGCGCGCATTCTTCCAGTTCGAACGGGATGGAACGGAAGTAACCCATCAGCAGCCAGGTGCAGAAAGGCACCAAGAAGGTCGGGTAGGTGAGGATGAGCGCGAAGGGCGTGTCGTAAAGCCCAAGGTTGAACACCATCACCGACAGCGGAATGAACAGGATCGAGGGCGGCACGAGATAGGCGAGGAAGATCGCCAGCCCGACCGGCCGCGCCCCCGAAAACCGCAGCCGTTCGATCGCATAGGCCGCGAACACCGCAGCCAGCAGCGACAGGAAGGTGGCGGCGGTGGAAATGATGATCGTGTTGAGCAGCCAGCCCGGATAGGACGTGTCGAACAAGAGATAGCGGATGTGCTCGAATGTCGGATGCACGACCCATAACGGATTGAAATTGGCATAGTCGGTCATCTCGAGGTTGGGCTTGATCGCCGTGATCGTCATCCAGTAGAACGGGAACAACAGCACGATGACGAACACCAGCAACGGCAGATAGACCGTCACCACGCGCCGCGGCAGGCTCTGAAGATAGCCCATGCCGCCTTCGTCGAGTTCTTGCCGTTTCGTTTTTTTGATCGCGGTCTCAGCCATGTCAGTCTCCTCCGCCCTGCTGCCATTTGCGGCGTTGCAGGCCGAAATAGCTGAACAGGATCGCCGCAAGCAGGAACGGTATCATGGCGACCGCGATGGCGGCGCCCTCGCCAAGCTGGCCTCCCGAAATGCCGCGCTGGAACGACAGTGTCGCCATCAGATGGGTGGCATTGACCGGTCCGCCGCGGGTCAGCACATAGATCAGCTGGAAATCGGTGAAGGTGAACAGCACCGAAAACGTCATGGTGATGGCAATGATCGGCGTCAGCAGCGGCAGCGTCACAAAACGGAACAATTGCCAGCGGCTGGCGCCGTCAAGCGTGGCGGCCTCGTAGAGCGACTGGGGTATAGTCTGCAAGCCGGCCAGCAGCGTGATGGCGACGAACGGAATGCCGCGCCAGATGTTGGCGGCGATGACCGAAGCGCGCGCGTTCACCGGATCGCCGAGGAAATTAATGCGATGGTCGATCAGGCCCATTTCTATCAGTGCCCAGGACAGGATCGAGAACTGCGAATCGTAGATCCACCAGAAGGCGATTGCCGACAGCACCGTCGGCACCACCCACGGCAGCAGCACGATCGCGCGGAAGAACGATTTGAAGGGAAGGTTCTGATTGAGGATAAGCGCCAGCCAGAGGCCGAGCGCGAATTTCAGGATCGACGCGCTTATCGTGTAGAGCAAGGTGTTGAAGACGGAGAGCCAAAAGACGGCGTCCTCCGACAGATATTGGTAGTTTTCGATGCCTATGAAGATGCCGGGGCGGCCGATGCGGGCATCCGTGAAGCCGAGCCAGATGCCGAGCCCGAGCGGATAGGTCAGGAAGACCAGCAGCAGCGCTGCCGCCGGCAGCATGAAGCCGAAGCCAAGCGCGTTGCGGCTGTCGGCCAGGAGCGACAGGCTCCGCGACAGGATCGACGGACGCGGCTGAACGGCAGCGGACGACACGGCCATGGGACGGCTCCTCATGAGGTCTGGTGGCATGGTGGCCCGAGTGGTCGCCACGCGATTCTGGGAACCAGACCGGGCAGCGCGTCGCGGCTGCCCGGCTCGGCTGCGATCAAACGCGATAGTAGCGGTTGGCGCGTTTCTCCGCCTCTTCCATCGCCTCCTGCGCCGTCGCCTGGCCGGTCACCGCCTTGGCGAACATGTCGACCAGGACATAGTCGGCCATGGTCGCCGCCGACGCGTAGCCGAGCGGCCCGGCATAACCGTTGGGACGCAGCGTCGCCGAGGCCTTGGCGTAAGCGGCGTTGTTCGGGTCGGCCGTCCACACCGGATTGTTTTCGAAGGCCTTGAGTGTCTGGCAGCAGTAGCCGGCCGAGGAGGTGATCCACTCCGCCATTTGCTGTTCCTCGAACATGAACTGTAGATAGGCCTTGGCCGCATTCGGGTAGGGCGTGTAGTCGAAGATCACGGCCGTGGTTACCTGGAACAGCTCGACCGATTTCCCGACGGGACCGATCGGCAGGCTGGTCGTGCGCATGTCCTTGGCGATTTCAGCCAGTTTCGGATCATTGTCCTTGTTGGTCTTGGCCGTGTTATAGACGGAAATGCCGTTGGCGATGACGCCCAGTTCGCCGGCCAGGAAGGCGCGGTTGTTGTTCACGTCGAGCCAGCTTTCGGTGCCGGGGATGAAGGTCTTGTAGAGTTCCTGCGCGTATTCGATCGCCTTGAGCGTCTCGGGGCTGTTGATCGTCACCTTTCCGCTCTCGTCGACCATCTGGCCGCCATGGCTCCACAGCAGCCAGTGAGCATAGTTGTTGCCGTCGCCGACGCCATGGCCGTGCGTGAAACCGGCCGGATGGCCCTTCGCCTGCAAGGCCTTGCAAAGCTCGAGGAAGCCCGCCGTGTCCTTCGGAAATTCCGAGAAGCCAGCCTCCTTTACCCAGCTTTCCCGATAGACAATGGCATTGCCGATGGTGGCCAGGGGCAGGCCGAGGAATTTTCCCTCGCGCGTTGCATATTGCTTTGGTCCGTCGTGCCAGCCGCCATATTTCGAGCCGAGATACTCACCCAGTTCCGACACGTCGTGCAGCTTGTCTGGATATTGATGCGGGTCGTCGAACCAGACCAGCATCAGATCGGGACCGGAGCCGACATTGGCGGCAACTGCCGCCTTGGGGCGAATGTCCTCCCAGCTTTCCTTGTCGACGCGGACCTCGACGCCGGTCGCCTCGGTGAACCGCTTGGTGTTGGCCAGCCATTGATCCTCATCGCCCTGTACGAACGGCGACCAGCGCAGCATCCGCAGCTTTGCGCCGTCTTCGGGCTTGTACGTCAACCCCTCCTGGGCAAAGGCGGAAGAGCCGACGAACCGGCTTCCCAAGGCTCCCGCCGCCACGCCGGCGGTCGTGCGGATCACGTCACGTCTGGTGAATTTCATGCTCGTCTCCTCCTGTTTATGTCCTTGCCGTGGTTCTTACTGCCGGGTGCGCATGTCGAAGCGCTGCCCGGTTTCGCCATGAAAGAGATGAATGAGGCCGGGCTCGGCCGTAAGCCGTACGGTCTCGCCCGGCGTGAAGGAATGGCGCTCGCGGAAATTGGCGGCGATCTCTTCGCCGCCGGCCGTCCGGCCGATGAGCTGCACTTCCGGTCCGGTCGGCTCGACCACCGCGACGGTGACCGGAATACCCTGGTCATCGGACAGCTGCAGATGCTCGGGCCGTATCCCGAGCACCACCTGTTCGCCGCTGCCGATCGAAGGTACTGCGGCCAGCGGCAGGGAAATTCCGCCGGAGCCGCGAAAAGACGGTGAGCCGCCATCAGTCGCGATTTCGCCCCTCAGCATGTTCATGGCGGGCGAGCCGATAAAGCTGGCGACAAAGAGATTGTTCGGCCGGTCGTAGAGTTCCAATGGCGGCCCGATCTGCTCGACGATGCCGTCATGCATGACCACGATCTTGTCGGCCATGGTCATGGCCTCGATCTGGTCGTGGGTGACATAGACCGTCGTGGTCTTCAGGCGCTGGTGCAGTTCCTTGATCTCGGCGCGCATCTGCACCCTGAGCTTGGCGTCGAGGTTGGACAGCGGCTCGTCGAACAGGAAGACCGCCGGATCGCGCACGATCGCCCGGCCCATGGCGACGCGCTGGCGCTGGCCGCCGGAAAGCTGCCTGGGATAGCGCTCCAGCAATGGCACCAGCCCCAGGATTTCGGCAGCGCGCTTGACGCTGGCAGCGCTTTCGGCTTTCGCAACGCCCTTGAGCATGAGCGAGAATGCCATGTTCTCGGCGACGGTCATGTGCGGGTAGAGCGCGTAGTTCTGGAAGACCATGGCGACGTCGCGTTCTTTTGGCGCAACATTGTTGACGACACGGTCGCCAATCGCGATCTGGCCGCGCGAAATCTTTTCCAGGCCGGCGATCATCCTGAGAAGGGTCGATTTTCCGCAGCCCGACGGCCCGACCAGCGTAACGAACTCGCCGTCATCTATGTCGACGCTGACGCCGTGGAGAATCTCGACGGTTCCGAATGATTTGTAGACATCGCCAATCGCGACAGACGCCATCGATTTCCTCCCGAATGCTTCCTGCGACGTCTTCGAAGGAAACCGCTTTCCTGACTGGCCGCGGCAGTTCCCAAAGCTCCTCCCTGGTCACGCGCGATGATGAAACGGTAGCGCTACCAGACTGCCCTGTAAAGCGGCTGCGTGGCAAGCGCCCTTCTTCGTCGCGCCTGATCGTGTTTGTCCATAATGGGATTGGAGTTCGCCATATCCAAGGTCGTAGCAAGAGAATGATTTGCCCAGCCCCAGCTCTTGAAACCGGAGGTGCGAGAAGCCATCAGTAACGACACCAGCCTAATCGGAAACTTCGGTTTGCGGCCGGTCGCGGCCGTCGGCGAGCTCGTCGTGCCATTTGCCGTCGGCGTCCTCGTACTGGATGCCGTCGGTGGTGCCGGCGACCTGCTGTTCGGCCGAAGCGATCTCGGCGGCGCGCAGCGCATCCTCGTGAGTGGGGAATGTCTCCGAAAATGTCTCGCCGACCTTATAGGCCCAGCCCCCGTCATGCTCGACGATCTTGTAGGTCAGCTTGGCCATGAAATCCTCCAGTGGAAAAAGCTCGGTTTGCTCAATGCAGTTTGCCTTGGGGCAGCTTGCCTTGGGGCAATCTCTCGTCGGGAACCAGCACGTCCGATTCCTTGGCGGCCTCGACCAATGCCCGGCGCGCATCCGCTGTCGAACGATAACCTTCCAGCACTTTTAGGCAAGTGTCGAGAGCATCGCGATGCCGGGGGCCACGATTGAGCGGCCAGACGGTCATCAGGCACTCCGCAGCTTCCTGGGTGCTGCGGATTTCCCGGTATTTGCCGACATGGCCAAGTTCGACCACGACCGGCTTTTCAAAAGGCTTGCTGTCCATCATCGCCGCCAACGCGGAGCCGCCGATTTGGTTGCACGCCCCTCGACGTGCGTAAATGTCCCGGGGATAGCGGTGGTTGCGGCGGCAGCCCTGCAATCGGGCCGGTCAGCCGGCCGCCTTCATCCAATGCTGCATCGTCGTCACCGAGCGGGCAAGCTGCGGCGCCGGCTGGATTTTTTCGCCGAAGGTGGCCGCGGCGCGCCACGCCCAGCGCGGATCGGCGAGGAAGGCGCGGGCCAGGGCCACCATGTCGGCACGGCCCTCGGCGACGATCGCCTCGGCCTGCTTCGGATCGTCGATCAGGCCGACGGCCCGTGTCGGGATTCCGGCGCCGTTGCGAACGGCTTCCGCCAGATGCACCTGGTAGCCGCGACCTGTCGGCAGCTTCTGCAGCGGCGAATTGCCGCCGCTCGAGCAGCAGAGATAGGCGACGCCTGCTGCCTTCAGCGCCTTGGCCACTTCGATTGCGTCCTCGACGTCGAAGCCGCCATCGACCCATTCCTTGACCGACAGGCGCGCCCCGAGCATCAGCCTGGGCACTGCCTTTCTCACCGCCTTGGCGATCTCGACGGCAAAACGCATGCGGTTTTCCAGCGAGCCGCCCCAGCGGTCGGTGCGCTGGTTGGAAAGCGGCGACAGGAACTGGAAGATCAGATAGCCGTGAGCCGCGTGCAATTCGATGAAGTCGAAGCCGGCACGTTCGGCCCGCCTTGCCGCCTCGGCGAAGCGCTCGATGATCTGCAGGATCTCCTCATCCTCCAGCGCCCGCGGCACCTGCCAGCCGGTGTCGTAAGCGATGGCCGAGGCCGACACGATCGGCCACGGGTCCTGATCGGCCTTCAGCGGCCCGCCGCCTTCCCAAGGTTTCTGGTTGGAGGCCTTGCGGCCGGCATGGGCAAGCTGCGTGCCGAATTTGGTGCCGGGGGCGGCGACGCGCTTGGCCGCATCCAGCGCGCGCCGGGCGGCCGCCTCGTTGTCGTCGGAATAAAGGCCGAGGCAGCCATGCGAGATGCGGCCGCGCCGCTCGACGTCGGTCATCTCGACGGTGACCATGCCGGCGCCGGACATCGCCAGGTTCATCCAGTGATACAGGTGCCAGTCGCTGGCCGAGCCGTCTTCAGCGGAATACTGGCACATCGGCGCCACCGCAATGCGATTGGGAAAGGTCAGGCCGTCAAGCGTGATCGGCTGGAAAAGGGAAGGGGTCATCAGGAAACTCCGGGGAGGGGCTGTCGCTATTTAGGCAATGGTTTGCGCCTGCGCCATACACGAGGCGGTGAAGCGCGCCTCTGGGCCTATCGGGATTGCACAGAGGCCGGTTCGCGGCTACGCCTCACCGCCAACACGGAGTTCACCATGGAAGACCGCATTCGCATCCGTTCGGAGGAAGTCCTTTCCGACGACTGGGCCGTCCTGAAAAAGACCGTCCTCGATTATCGCCGGCGCGACGGGCAGTGGGAGACGCAGATTCGCCAGACCTACGATCGCGGCGATGGCGCGGTGATCCTGCCTTACGACCCGGAGCGCTCGACGGTTCTGCTGGTGCGGCAGTTCCGCTACGCGGCCTACGTCACCGGCCACCGCGAACCGCTGATCGAGGCCTGCGCCGGCCTGCTCGATGAACATGATCCCGAAACCTGCATCCGCAAGGAGGCGGAAGAGGAACTTGGCTATAGGATGAAGGACGTCGAACGGCTGTTTTCGCCCTTCATGAGCCCTGGCAGCGTGACCGAGCGGCTCTGGTTTTTCGTCGCCCGCTATTCACCGACCGACCGCATCTCCGACGGCGGCGGCGCGCCGGACGAAGGCGAAGACATCGAGGTTCTGGAAATGCCGCTCGACGAGGCGCTGGCCGGCATCTACGACGGCAGCATCATCGACGCCAAGACGATCATCCTGATCCAGCATCTGAAGCTGAACCCGATCCGGGTGTGATCCAAGCCGGAACCTGGATGCGCCAGCGGGGTGGCGCCGGAGTTGCTGGTGCGGACGACGGGAATCGAACCCGTACGATCAGAGATCGAGGGATTTTAAGTCCCTTGCGTCTACCAATTCCGCCACGTCCGCAGGCCGCGATTACAAGCACTTAAGCGACTTAGGGTCTAGTCGTTTCCGTACACTTGGCACCGGATTGGCACCGAAGGCCGGTTTACTGTTCTGCGCCCGTTCTCATCGCAGCTTCTATCGCCGCAGCCGCACCGTCGTCCGACCTCTTGAACAAGTGGGCGTAGATCGACAGCGTGACCACCGGCGACGCATGCCCTAGACGACGGCTAATTGCAACCACGTCTAGCCCGCTCGCGATGAGGGCGGAAGCGTGGGTGTGTCTGAGGTCATGAAACCGAACCTTTGGATGCTCAACCAAAGGCGGTGCGCCATTGTCGTTCCGCTGCCTCAAACGGGCGATTGCATCGCGCCAAGCTCCTGCGACGCGGGACGGTGCTATAGGGTCCCCATCAGGCCCGGAGAAGACAAGCGCATCTTTCCCTGGCTTCCCAAGCCCCAACGCGAGGCGCATCTCAAGCTGCCGCTTCCTGTGCGATTTTAGAGCATCCACCGTGCTTGCGGGCAACGAAATGGTGCGTGTACCAGCCTTCGACTTCGGCGCCTTAAATCGAAGCCCTGTGGCCTTGGTTTCCTCAAGGGTCCGTTCGACCCGTAGCGATCCCTTGTCCAGGTCAATATCAGCCCAACGAAGTCCCATGATTTCGCCCTGGCGCATGCCAGAGCCAACAGCCACGGTGGCAACAGGCGATAGCCAATGGCCCTGCAATGCCTCCAACAGGGGTGCGATCTGCCCATCCTGTAGGATCTGAATATCCGCGCTCTTCGCCTTAGGGAGTTTCCTCCCGGACGCGACGTTCCGCGCAATCTTCTCGTCTTCGAACGCGCTTGCGAGTGCCATGTGCAGCACTCTATGCGCCTGCCTAACCGTAGCCGGCGACAGCGGACCGCCTTCCTTGCCGCCTTCTTTGCGCAGGGTGTTGTGCCATGCTGTGACCTGGGCAGGCCGTAATTGCTGAAGGATCAGCGAGCCGATTTGCGGAACGATCTGGTTCTCGACCAGCTTCTCGAAGCGCTCCCTTGTGGTCGCTGCGAGGTCGGCTTTGGCGCTGAGCCAGTTCCGGACATGCTCGGCAACCGTTTCCTTTGAGTTGGCCACATAGTTGCCGCCGTCGACCTGATGTAGCCGCTTGGAAAGCTCTGCCTCGGCTTCCTTCTTCGTGCCGCGCACGGTGGCGTATTGGGTTAGCCGCTTGCCAGTGGCGGGATCTGTGCCGAGATCGAATTTCAGGCGCCAGGAACCTTTCCCGCGACGGGTGATATTTCCTCTCATCGATTTGCTCCTTTCAGAGCCTTCTTGAGCTTCGCGATCTCCAGCTTTAGGTCCTCGATCTCGCCATCTCGCTGCATCGCTGTGGCGGTGCCGTCGGTCGTAACCATGTCCTGGAACGCGGCGAGCTCGGCCGTAACCGCTGCCATCAACGTGGAGGCGATACGGCGAAGCCTTTCGTTAAGGTCGACGTCGGCATTTGCAGCCTCGTCCAGAAGATCTCTCATCCCGGTGGTGGTCGCGTCGAGCGCGCTCCGTATGAGATCCTTTGCCGATCGCTGTTCACTATCGAATGCCAAGCCGATCTGGCACAGGCGGCGAACCGCCTCCGACTTTGACGTGATGCGATTATTGTAACGCCACTTCTCGATCGCGCCGATTTCGTCCGTCGGTACCACCATCTGGAATCGTTCGATTTGCCCGTCGGTAAGCTTTGGTCGCGCCATGTCGTTTTGGTCCCTGTCAGTATTGATTGGTAAATTACACAAAAAACGATTGCGCTCAATCCCTGTGATCCTTTATTACGTAATTTTAGTAACAAAGGAGATCGCTTACATGACACTTGATGAAGCCTTGTCGCGCGCCACCGTCGACGTGCCAGACGCTGGCGCCGTGTTCTTCGGCCTAAGCCGCAACGGATCCTATGAAGCCGCAAAGCGCGGCGACTTTGACACGATCAGGATGGGCAAGAGGATCGTGGTACCAGTCGCGCCGATCGCCGCCAAGCTTGGGCTCAAAACCACATTCCAGACCAGAGACGCATAACCATGTCGCCGGTGAATTTCGCCGGCAACGACAAGATCGCGCGATGTGCTCGTTGGCTTGTGGAAACGCCGCGATCGCAGCTGCCGCCCGCGAACGTCTATGCCCATGCGCTACGCGATCACTTCAAGCTTACCACGGCCGAGCTACTGCTCGCGCACAAGGAAGCCGATCGGCTGCGGGAAGAAAAATGACAATGACCGCCACGCCTCCTACCGACCACGACTGCGCTGTCGCCTGGTTACGTGAGAACTGGTCGACGGCCGAACGGCCGCTCGTCCCGATGCTGCGCAGGCGCTTCGGCGTCGGCCCGATCGAGGCCGTTCAGATCCTTCGCGAGGCCAGCCCTCACGGCCGAGGGGCGTCAGATGGCAAAGCGTGATTGGGGCAAAAGCCGCGACCGCCAGCGAATCGCGAGCCACGGCGCCGAAAGCATAGGTCAACCGCGACGGGGCGCCCGCAAGGAAGCAGCCGCGGCGGAGATGGTGACGAAGATCCTCCGATGCCCTTGTGGTCACCGCGGAAAGGTCGAGCTCCCGGCCGAGCTGCTGGCTGGCAAGCGGTTCAAATGCACGTCATGCGGTCGACGGATGGGCTGACCAATGAGCCGCCAGCTTTCGCGCGCCGAGCAGGACGCCATCCTGGCCGCCAACGGCATCACCAATATCGAGGACGACGAGTTCGTCGTCTTCGAGGGCGAGGAATTCACGATCTACAAGCTCAACCTGATCCCGAAGCTCAACCGACGTCAGCGCCGCGCGCTACGCGCTGCTGAGCGTCAAGGCGGTCGACATGAGTAAACCCGCCGACGACTTCACGGCAAGGAAGCTGGCGTGGATAGAGCAGGTCATAACGGACGTGTCATTGCCGCTGCTGGCGAGAGCGATCGGAACAGCGATCGCAACCATCTATCTCAACCGAGAGACGGAAGAGGCATGGCCATCGGTGCCCACGCTTTCCGCCGTCGTCGGCCGAGGCTGGACCCAAGTGCATGCCGCATTAGTGGCACTCGAGTCAGCCGGTCATTTGAGCATCTCATGGACCGCCGGCGGCAAAGGACAGACCCATCGATACAGGCTTATCCATAAAGTCAAACCCCACGGAAATCCGAAGGGTTTGAAAGAGGGTGGATCGAACCCAAACCCCACGGAAATCCGACGCCAAACCCCACGGAAATCCGACGCCAAACCCCACGGAAATCCGGGGAGGAACCCTTTGAGTGAACCCATTGATGAACCCATTGAAGCGCCTGGAGGCGGGCTGCCTACAGCCCGCCGTCCACCGTCGCGCTCTACGATCAATGGTCCGTCGAGCACTTCATCAGCGTTGAAGAACGGGAACACGACGCCGCTCGCCAAGGGCTCGCGTCGTGTCCCCATCACCAGGGCCGAGAAAGAGAAAAGACGGCAACCACGACCGTGCTGGGTCGGCATGGAGACCGAGATTCCCAAGCTCGGACTATGCGTCATCGACGAGATCTATCCCAAGGAACGCAGAGTTCGTGTGAAAGTAAAACAGAGCGGAAAGCTGATGACAATCGGTGCTGCTGACCCTGACATCGTGTTCGTCTCACCACCCGTTGTCGACGATGACGACTTCGAAGGCGACGCCGCATGACCGCCGCCGCTCTCGCTCTCCGCCTGGTCGACCATGCGCTCGCAGAGCTCGCCGTCCGCGCGGAAACCATGTCGGCTGAAAGGCTGCAGGCCGAGCTCGGCGACATCACCGCGGCTGGACGATCTGCCGCCGGTGACTTGGTCGCCGCGGTGCTCGATCGAGAACTGCGACGGCGCCGGCACGAGTCTGGCGATGGCTGAAACGGATCTCGCCAGGCGCGTCGATGAGCTTGAGCGCCGTCTTGCCCGTCTCGAGGCAGATCGCCGCGTAGACGACGACATCGCCGAACTTCGCGCGATGCGGGACGCGGATCATCCCGTCGTCGACAGTTTCGCCGGCGAGACGATGCTCGAGGTTGCCGAGGCCGCATCCAGGTTTGGTATATTGGAGGATACAATCCGGTTTTGGGCGCGCTCGTACGAGTGCGGAAAAAAGGACGTCGACACAGGGCGCTGGCTTGTGGCGGTCGAACGCATCAAAGCCCGAATCAACTCACGAAAGAGACGCTGAAAACTACTCGCGTTCAACTCGCGCACTCGCGTTGTCGATCAGGAAAGGCCGGATTTCCGGGCTGTTGCGAACTCGCGTTGCGGGACGCACCATTCTCGCCCTCAACTCACGAAGGCGACCACATGGACCTCAAATCCCTCCTTTCAACGATCCGTAAGCCGAAGACCGGCCGCCAGGAAATCGAGGCCGCGCTCGCGAAACTCGACATCGACGCCGCCGAACGTGCGGCCGAGGACCTCGAGGCGGAACGCCGGGATCTGCTGGTCAGCGGCGACGACAAGGATTTGGCGGCCATCGAGGAACGCATCACCGCCGCCAATCGCGTCATCGAGCGCTCGATCGCGATGCGCCGCGAGCTCGAGCACCGGCTCGCCGACATCACCACCGAGGAAATCGAAGTCGAACGCCGGCAGCGGTTCGAAGCCGCAAAGGCTGCCACCGTCGAGGCCGGAAAAGCATTGGCGAAATATCCCGGGCTCGCCAGGCAAATCGTCGACATCATCGAAACCGTTGCTGCCGCCGAGGTCGCGGTCGAAGCCGCAAACAAGCAGCTCCCCATCGGTGAGACGAGCCTGCGCTCGGCCGAACATATCGCCCGAGGCCTCGGCGGCGCGCCACGCGAGATCGTAAGCGAGGAGAGAACCGAAAAGTGGTTCTACACAGGCGCCGCTGCCGCATGGGGCGCTGTCCAGGACAACCAGATCGGCAACATCAAATCTGACGACAACGGCTTAGTCGCCGACATCAAAGCTATCGTGGGAGCAGCAGCTCGCACTGGCGAGCTCGTCGTCGACATCAGGAACGAGGGCCAGCCTCGCCGCTACCCGGTCGAAAAGAAAACCGTCTTGCGCACGGTATTTCTGGAGGCGCAGGGCGCCGACCAGGTGACCCCGCTCGCAGCCGCCATCCGTCTACCCGCTCTTCCCGCTGGCGCCGCCGACCTGTGGGCACCGTGCGGACCTGACGGCCTGGTAACCTCGATCGGTCAGCAGTGTCACCGCGTAGTCGAGGCCGTTGCGGCCAGCCGCACCACCTCGACGCAGAAGCCTGTCGACAAGCGGGCGGACCGCCAACGTGTCGTCAAGGAGACGATCCTCGACGACGATCAGGCCGGGGAGGAAGCAGCATGAAAATGGTCTCTACATCATCTCAGTCGGCCGACCAGCTCCGCGCGACGGCCTGCCACGAGGCCGCCCACGCCATCGCCGCCATTCGCCTCGGCGCGGCCGTTGGCGACGTGACGATCAAGCCGTCGCTCGCCCGAGGCGGCGCCGATGGTTACTGCCAAGTTTCCAGGATGACGGCCCCCTATGCAACTGCGGTCATCGCCGCTGCCGCCGAATGTGCGTCGCGTCGATTGCTCGACGTAGGCGAGGCGATCCGTGGCAGCATGGTCGATCGCGACGACATGGGATCGGCGATCCGAGCCTACTACTTCGAACAGTTCGGCATGGCACCGACCCGGCGAGAGATGGTCGATATCGGCATCAGGATCGTGTCCAAAGCCGAAGCGCTTGTCGGCGAGAACTGGTCGCTGATCGAACGCGTCGCCGCCGAGTTGTTGGTGCGCGAGACGATCACCGGTGATGACGTCCGCAGGATCATCGAGGAAGGGCCTGCAAGTCGAACACTTTCCGTCGCCACTCGCCGATTGCCGGATGCATTACCGCTGCAGACGCGGTTGCAGGCTATCGGCGCCGGCGCGATCGACGTCGAGACCAGGACGGTGACGCTGGTTTTCACTACCGGCGCAACAGTTCGACGCCAGAGGTATACGGGCTGGGACACCGCCGTTCCATTCGACGAAACGCTTACCGTCTCCCCCGATGCGATCGACCTAACCCGGCTGAACGCCGGCGCCGCCGTGCTCGACAGCCACGGCGCCTACAGCACCGCTGGACAGGTCGCCGTGGTCGAGCGCGCATGGATCAAGGGCAAGGAAGGTCTGGCCATCGTGCGGTTCCCGTCGGCCGGGATCGACGAACGCGCGGATCGGATGTTCGGCATGGTCGCAGACAGGATCATCAAGAACGTGTCGGTCGGCTACAGCGTCGACCGAGTGCGCATCATCGAGGCCGCCGGCAAGGCAGTAGAGCAGCACGTCGTCGAGCGGTGGACGCCCTATGAGGTGTCCTTCGTCACCATCGGCGCCGATCCTGGCGCCCAGGTGCGTGGCATGGCGACGTACCCTGTGCGCTTCGATGGAGCCACCGCGGGCGGGATCGGCGTCGCCGAGGCCGCGCGCATCCGGAGCAGCATGGAGCAACGGGCGGCCATCACGAAATGAGCGATGCGATCCTCCTTGAGGGCCACGCAGCCGGCCCAACACCGACAAGCCGATCTCCTTCTTTCGCATCGTTGGCCGCGCGGCCAGTCTTCAAACGGCGGGTCAAGATCGGCAGGGCTGCAACCATTCCCCATTGCCCGCCGCCGCTGCAGGGACGCCCCCCGGGCATTGGGTCCTTCCATAGCCCCAAACTGTATGCGGGACGGCTGAGGCCATTTTTGTTGAATATTTGGAGATTTTGAAAATGGGCTTTCACTTTCAAAATGACCGCTGGTAATCAGATCCCTGCTTTGAGCTCGTCGGCGATGGCGTTTCTACTCGGCGTCACCGTTCAACGGCTGAACCAGCTCGTCGCGGCTGGCGTCTTGCCGAAGCTCGGGCGCGGGCGTTTCGACCCGCCGGCAACCGTGCAGGCCTACATCGCGCACCGCGCTGCTGACGCCGCTCAACGTCGAGGTGATCCCGCAACTGAACGCTTGCGAACCGCTAGGGCGGCCGAGGTCGAGCTGCGTCTCGCCCGTAGTTCCGGCGAGTTGGTCAGACGGCAAGATGCCGAGGATGAGGCCGACATCTTCGTCGGGCAAATCATGGTTGCCTGGCAGTTGCTGCCCGGCATGGCCTCTCGGCACATCGTCGACCGCGCCGCCCGCCTTCGTGAACGCGATCGGCTGGAGCTGCTCCAGGATGACTGCCGGGCGTATCTCTCACGCCACCTCGCAACCCTCCTCGATGATGCACCTGTCTTTGATTTCGACCGGCACCTGGCGAAAGCGTTTGAGTTCGCCGAACTCGTGATCAGCAAGGTCCGCGTCGACGACGATGATCCCCGCTTGAACACCAACGACGATTGGATGCGGCGGCCGATCGGCGCGGAGAAGGAAACACGCCGTGGCCGATGATATCTCCCGCCAGATAGAGGACGCGAGACGCGGGGCGCGCGACGTCGCCGCCGAGATCGCGAGACGAGGCGCGCTGCCGGCGGCATCGGAGGATGCTCGGGTAATTGCGGAAACGGCGGCAATTGTCCTCCGCATCGCGGAGCGCGGTGCGAAGCTGATCGACCGCGGTTCATGGGAGGCGATGAAGGCCGAGGCTGCCAACATCGCCAAGCGCGGCGTCGCCGAGGTTCATAAACTTGGCGATCAAACGAAGGCCTCGCTGGACCTCGGCGAGGGCTTCGACAAAACCGGGTTCAAAAGCAAGCTGCAGGCAATCGCAGCCCTGGTATTAGGCCTGGTGGATCGCCAGCGCGAATTCCTCAAGAAGCACGAGCTGACGACTTGGGTAGAGGCCCACGACGAGCTCGATGCACTTCTGAGAAAAATGGGAGAGTAGACCCGATGGCCGCGACGATCAAACAACGCATAGAGCTGGACGGCGGCAAGGAACTCAAGCGCGAGCTAGAAGAGTTCGGCGCCGCTGGCCGCAAGGCGTTCAAGGAACTACAGGATGCGGCGGCCCAGACGAAGGGCTTGTCGCCGGGCTTCTTCAATTCGCTGAAGCAGGCCGAGGCTCAGATCAAGTCGCTTGCCCAGTCGTTCAACGAAGCCGGCAAGGCTATCCAGAACGTCGGCAGGACGCTAACGACATCGCTGACGCTCCCTATCGTTGGCGTTGGCGCTGGAATTCTCAAGGTGTCCGGCGATTTCCAGAAGGCGATGAACAGCTTTGCCGTCAATGCCGGCGTCGCCGGCGCGGCGCTGGAAGATGCCAGGGCCAAGGCGAAGGAACTTGGCGTTGCCTCGGTCTTTTCGACCACCGAGGCCGCCGAAGGCATGACCGAGCTGGCTAAGGTCGGTCTCGACTTTCAGACCATCATGGGCGGTGCCGCCAGGGCGATGGTCGACCTCGCGGCTGCGAACGATACCGGCCTCGCATCCTCCGCGTCGGTCGTCGGCGACGTCATCAATCAGTTCAAGCTCAGCGCTTCGCAGCTTCCGGCCATCGTCGACCAGATCACCGGCGCCACCATCGAATCGAAACTGAGCTTCGACGATTACAGGCTCGCCATTGGTCAAGCCGGCGGTGCGGCCGGCGCGCTTGGCGTTCAGTTCGAAGAGTTCAACGCAGTAATTGCCGCCACGGCATCGTCCTTCGCCTCGGGCTCTGATGCTGGCACGTCCTTCAAGACCTTCCTGACACGGTTGGTGCCGCAGTCGGCGCCAGCGGCGGCGGCGATGGAGAAGCTCGGCCTGAGGTTCTTCGACGCATCCGGCCGAATGAAATCGATGTCGGAGATCGCGCAGCTGCTTCAGGACAAGCTCGGCAAGCTATCGCAGGAAGACCTAAACGATTCGGTAAGCACCATCTTCGGCACGGATGCCCTTCGAACGGCGATCGCGCTCATGAGGCAGGGCGGTAAGGGCATCGACGATATGATGGCCAAACTGAAGAACACGGATTCCGCCGAGATCGCCGCAACGCGCGTCAAGGGCTTCAACGGGGAACTTGGTAAGCTGATCGAGGCGCTTAACAACCTGGGCATCGCTATCGGCGATTCCGGCTTTCTCGATTTCGCGACGAACATCGTCATCCAACTGACCGAGTGGACCGAGGAGCTTGCCAAAGTAAGCCCGGAGATGCTGAAATTTGGCACCATCATCGGCGGCGTCGTGGCATCCATCGGCCCGCTGCTTCTCGGTCTTGGCCTGATGACGCGGGCGTTCGGCATTGCGCTTGAAGGTGCCGCGTTGCTGGCTGGTGCCGTTCGTGGGCTTGCCACAGCGCTGCTCTTTCTTCGGGCAAATCCTATCGTCGCCATACTGTCGGGCCTGGCGGCGATTTCGGGTGCCCTTGGCCTTTGGGCGGACAGCGCCGATCAGGTGACTGTGGCGATGGGCGCGCACAGGAAAATTGTCGATGACGTGAAGGCGGCCTATGACAAAGCGAAAGGTTCAGCCGAAAACTGGGCGGACACCATCGAACACGCCACGTTGCTCCAGGTCACCGCCAATCTTGAGGACGTGATTGCGGCTGCAGGCGAGGCCCGCAAGGCTTTGCAGGATTTGTCGGTCGGCACGGGCGTTGCGCACCTGACCGGCGACGATCTCAAGCAGGCGGAAGCCCTGCGTGATCTCTCGAAAGAGTTCATCACGACGGGCGGCGATGTCGATGAATTCAAGAAGAAGATTCAATCGATCGCCGGTTCGACAAACGCCGCGCCGATCAAGGAGTACGCGCTTGCCCTGCTGAATACCGCGGACACCCTTCGCGACACAGAGGCGGCGGTTGGGCAGGCAAAAGACGTCTTCACCGTCTTCACCGGCTCGGCTCAAGAAGCCCAGGCGGCAATCGAACGCCTGTCCGGGAAGACCAAGGACAGCTTCGCATCAGGATTGAAGGATGCCGGCGTAGCAATCGACGAAACCGCCAAGAAGGTCGAAAACCTCGGCCATCAGATCACTGTCACTCGTGGCGGCGGCACCGGCGAACTGACCAAGGAAGTCTTCGACGTCGTCGATGGCGTCGCCAAGCGCGTCGAGGAGTCCAAAAAGGCGCTCGATGATGTGTCCGCCAGTGCCGAGACGGCGGGGTCGAAGGTTAAGGCGGTTGCCGACGACATCGCCAGCCACATCCGGACAGTGCCGGATTCGCTCAAGACCAATTCCATCACGCCGGCCGTCGATGGCATCATCGCTGATGTAAACCGCATCAAGCCGGCGGCTGAAGCTGCGGCAGGCGGACTGAACGACGCAATCGGTTCAGTGGATGCCGGCGGTGGGCTCGCTGCGGCTCTCACCGAGAGCGTGGACGGCGTCATCACCGAGCTTGACCGGCTGCCGCAGGCCGCGACCGACGCCGTCGGCGGCCTGAATTCGGCGCTCGCCGGCATCGACACAAGCGGCGCGCAACAGGCAGCAACCGCCGTTGCCCAGCCTTTCCAGCAGCTGCCGTCGATCTTCTCACAGATTTTCTCCGGGCTTGGCTCGCTCATTCAGGGCGGGTTCGGCAACCTGACCTCGGTCATTCGCAGCCTGGCCGGGCAGATCCGTTCCGAGATCAATTCAATCATCGCCGCCCTGCGGCAGGCGGTTGCCCAGGCGAAGGCGCTGCGGGCGCAGGCTTCGGCCGGCGGTGGGTCGAGCGGTGGCGGGTCGACGCAAGGGTTCGCCGGCGGCGGCTCTGTTCGCGGTCCTGGCGGTCCGCGTACGGACTCGATCTTGGCGCGGCTGAGTGCTGGCGAATTTGTCATCCAAGCAAAAGTGGTGAGGCAGCTCGGCGTCGATTTCTTCCACAAGCTGAACAACGGCTTCCTGCCGTCATTGCAGGGTCTGCGCGGCTTCAGCGTCGGCGGCCTGGCTGATGGCCTCAACCGCTCGATGTCACAGCTGGCGATCCCGAGGCTGGCCGCCGGCGGCATGGTGCCGGCCCTGGCGGGATCTTCCTCAAGCAGCGACCGGACGCCGTTCATGCTCCAGCTTCCGGGCGGCGAGGTGATCGACGACATGACGATTGGCAACATCGCGCTGAACCGACTGCGCAGCGCGGCGGTCCAATCAGGCCTGCTCTCGACCGGCAGAAAGGCACTGCGGAGATGACCACTCCCGAGAAATGGTGGGTGCCGCCACCCGAATTCGAATCGCAGGCCGAGCAGAACCGGCTGGACTTCAAAGAGCAGTTCGGGAGCTTTGAGGCGGCCGAATGCAGCGGCTTTTGGGTCGGCACGTCCATGGACGGCCAGTGGCTGGCGTTTCATTTCGATCGGCCTGACGGGTCGGTTGTGCGGATTGCTCTGCCGGATGCGCAGCAGTTCCTCACTGAGGTCATGGGCACTCTCGACGAGATGGTGAAGCGCCAGCTCGGCCAGGCGGAAACGCACGGTTCGGCATGATTGCCTGGCTGGCCTTCGCCCTGGCTGCTGGCGTCGTGCTCGCGCTGGCATGGTGGCCGCTATGAAACAACGAAAGGAAAATGCCATGGACGCGCAACTCATGAAGGGCCAACGCTGATGCCTGGCCTTCGTCTCGGGCTCGGGCTCGGCCTGCAGGTCTCCCGACCGGCCGCGCAAGCTGTCGCGGCGGGCGCCTTTTCGTCCGCCTTTTCATCCGCCTTCAACAGATAAGGAACTGACCAATGGTCGATACTGTTCGAACCCGTTCAGCACTGGCGCTACTCTTTGCCGACAACGCTGCCGGCAATATCTCGGCACAGGATCTGCGCGACATGCTGGCTTCGGTGCCGGTGCTCAATCCGCAGAACGAGCAAACAGGCGCCACCTACACCTTCGCGCTTGCCGACGCCGATCAGTCGGTGATCTTCAATCGGGCTTCGGCGCAGGCGGTCACGATTCCGAAGAACTCTGTCATCGCATTCCCGATCGGCACGCGCATCCGTTGCGTGCGCAAAGGCGCCGGCCTGCCGACGATCGCGCCGGTCGACGGCGACGTGACGCTGCACAAGCCGACCGGGATCAAGCCGAACCGTCCCATGAAGGCTATGGTCAAGCGGGCGACCGACCAGACCGGAGCCAACTACACGTCAGAAACCGCTGTGCCGTGGGACGCGGAGGTCTATGACACCGACGCCTTCCATGACAATTCGAGCAACAATACGCGGCTTAGTATCCCGAGCGGATCAGGCATCGTTCGTGTCCATGCGGGGGCAGTCGTAAGAGCGGCAAATTTTTCCGCCGATTTTTGGGGATTTCTCGCGCTGCGCAAGGACGGGTCGAAGGACTTCGACGGGGCAGTCAGTTCGATCTTCGAGGCTGGCGTGTCAGCAGCGTCGATCAACTTCGGCTCCGGGTCTGTGCCCGTTGTAGCGGGCACGACCTATTTCGATGCAGCCCTACAGGTCGAAACAGACACTTCGGTCGACATCATTGCTGCTCGGTCAAATTTCTGGGTCGAGGTCACCGAGATCGACCCGGTCGGCTCGATCGCATATCAGTACGGCTACGTGACGCTCGAAAAGATCGGCACCGACGAATGGATGATTGAAGGTCCGGCGCTCGGCTAGTTGCGCGATGCCTCAGTCTCGCGTCTCCCGCCGGCAGCCTTGTGACGTTCACCTGGTAGCCGGGCAATGCGGCATCCGCATCCTGAAACCTGCACTGCACGGCGCTATGGGCGGACGCCCGAGGGTCTGCTTCTGCCCGAAGACACTGAAGCGCATCGGGCAGGCCCATGGTGCCGATCATCTCCGCCTGGTGCTGCGGCTGATCGTCGAGAGCAACGGCAACGCCGCCGAGCTGCAGATGGACACCATCACCGCGGTTTCGGCCGTCGTGCTCTCCAGCCTGGTCGAGATCCACGCCGGCATGTTCGACGCCATCGACCTCGGCCAGGTCCGCGCGTGGGCGCAATTCGTGAAGCCAGGTTGCACGACACAGCAGGCGATGGCGACGGCGCTGCTGTGGCTGCTGGCGAGCCCGGACAGGATCATTCCTAAGCTGTCGGCCGAGGAAGCCGCGGCGGAGCAGAAGCGCGCCGAGATCGCGCGCAAGGGCCGCGAGAACGCCAGGCGGCGGCGCCTGATCAAGGCGGCAGGCGACAGCGCGGCCGCATGATCGATCCTCGCGTCAAGGCTTTGTGCGACGAGTTCGACGTCGAGATCGTTGACAGGCACGTGTATCCGGAGCCGGGTCAAACTCGGGCTGTGGCTACGATTCGCCGCATCATCGATCGCCACGGCGAGGCGCACGCGCGCATCGTGCTGTGCGTCCTCGCCCAAGGGCGGGGCAACCAGGCTCTGATCGATGAGGTGTCTCTTTGGGCGATCAGCGATCTAGTGCTCGCTTGTGCCGACCTCGTCGAGGCTGATGCGACGGCCTTCCTGGAAATGTTCGACAAGATGCCGCTCGGGCCGCTAATGGCGATCGCCAACGAACTGCGGTCGATCGTCCCGCAGCGCCATGCCCTGGCCGGCATGCTCTATCTGCAGGCTCGCCGGATGCGGGAGAGCCTCACAGGCCGCCAGGCCGGGCCAGCGGCCGTGCGCCGAGCAAACGAGAGCGAGGTTGAGAAGGGACGGCCACTTTTCAAGCATGGCGCCCGCTTGTCCGCAGCGGAAAAGCTCGCCCTCGGCCGGGAGCTGCTCGCCAAGAAAGGCGAGCTCCCATGGGGCCACTTCGGACCTTGGCTACGGGAGCAGTCGGGCATCAGTGAGAACACGGCGCATCGTTACATGAGGGCCGCGCGGGCGTGCCCAATCGCCGGCTGATCAAGGCCGGGCGACTGTCCGACATCGCGGCCCCATCAAAACCGAAAAAATCGATGAGCGCCCACATGGCTTTGACTGGAGAAATCCTGGTTTGAAGCTATATTAGAGTCGGACCGAAGAAAAAAGCCGCTTCCCCGGCAAGGGCGGCGGCTTTGCGAGCGGACCAACAGCTTGGCTGGGCCGTTCGGTGACACCCCTGAATGTAATGTTTAGGGCGAACTTTTCTAGCCAGGTTGATCACCACTTCAACCAACTGAAAAGGCTAGATAAATTGACAAACAATAGCAGTTTGACCACCACCAACGGTCAGCTCACCTTCGATCTTGAAATCGTTGTGGAAGCTGAGGTCGATGGCGTCGGTATGGGCGTCCTCGGCGATGGCACACCTTTCCTGACCCTGCGCGGTCTGGCTCGTATGTGCGGCATCGATCACACGACACTTGTGAAGCTCACAAGCGAGTGGGGTGACGGATCCGTAAAGGCGAGAGAGAAGAAGATCCGCGACCTCATCAAGGCTCAAGGCTTTGATGACACGGTCTTTTTCCATGCGGTCAAGAAAAATGGCACAATCCACCACGCCATTCCTGCCCATGTCTGCATGGCTGTTCTTGAGTACTACGCTTTCGAGGTGTCGACCGACAACGCACACGCTCTTCGCAGCTATCGCATTCTCGCGAAAAAGGGCTTCTCAGACTTCGTCTACGCTCAGGTCGGATACAACCCCGATGGCAAAGTTAGCCTGGCATGGCAGCAGTTCCATGATCGGGTCAGCCTCGTCGCAAACGCCGTGCCGGCTGGGTACTTCAGCGTCTATCAGGAGATCGCCGGCATGATCGTTCCCATGATTAACGCTGGCGTCGACGTCGGCCCTCACATCGTTCCGGACATCAGTGTTGGCCAGCGCTGGTCGAAATACTGGATCGCGGAGGACCTCGAAATTCTCCACGGGCCGCGGAAGAAGTACCTTCACGACTACCCGGTTTATTTCCCGCAGGCGCCGTCAAACCCGCAGACCCCGTACTGCTATCCGGACGAGGCGCTGGGCGAATTTCGCAAATGGTTCCGTGAGACCTACATCGGAAGTCACCTGCCAGAATACCTAACTGGCCAAGCGCGCATCGGCAAAATCAAACCTGCCATCGCAACCAAAGCTATCGATTCCTTCAAACGCAAGGCGATCGCGTCGAAGCCGAGGTAAAGGCTGATCGGCGGTCGCGGTCAGGTCTGATCGCGAAAATTTGGGCTAAGGCCGCCTGGGTCCAACACCCCGGGCGACCGGCTTGCGATCGCGGAGAAGGCGTCGTGGGTCCCTACGCGTCGGCCTTCGGCGAGTTCGAACAGATCCCTTGTCAGCCGGCGAACAGGTGCTTGGAACCGGTTGTCACCATCCAGTTCGCCCGGTCGATATGGCTGCGAACAGCGTTGCGCGCGCGGACCGGTTCAAGGACGGGATCAATGCCGAGAATGCGCTCGGCCATCTCCTCTATGCTGGCGTCGTCGGCGCAGTAGTTGAGGATCTGACAGTAGATGGTGAAATTCTCTTTGTCGTAAACCGTGATGGCGTCCGCCCACGGGACGTCTTCCATAATTCCGGGCTTCATGTGCGCTCCCTGGCAAGTCTCCTCGTTTGTCCCCGGTCGCCACGGCGGGCAGCATCGCGCCGGCTGCGGGTAAACGCAAGCCGCCTCTCCCCCGGAAGGGACTTCTGTTGAACCGAATCTGTGGAAAGCCACCCCTCCAGTTAGGTCTTTCTTTTGCCCCGGATCGCGGATTTCCAGGCCGCTGGGTCCGCAGCGCCTTGCGGTGCGCCAACGCCGCCGAGCCCCAGATAGCTCTCGTAGAAACGCCTCACCAACGGCACCGGGCGCCCTTCATGGAAGGGATCGATTGGAGGAAACCCCGTCTTGCCCGCTAGCGTTGGGAGCCGTGTTTGGGCCCATTCCTTCGCATACCTCTTCCCTACGACTGCCTCGGCGATCTCCAAGTCGCTGGCGAAGAGCGGCAGGTCGTCGAGCCGGCTCCGAAAGCTCATGAAGCTGCTGGTGCAACGCTCCGGAGCCTCACGCCTGGCCCGCCCTCAACGCAGGTGCCATCGCCCAAAAACACCACGCCGGCGGACTCCAGGGCGAGACTAAGCACCTGAAGGGTTGCGCTTCGCGGTTCCGATCCCCCCGCTTCGAAAACTCGGATCGTGGCGACACCGATCGCCGCTGCGTCGGCCAGCTGTTGCTGCGACCAGCCAATTAGCGCTCGGGCGGCACGGCACTGTTCACGCGTCATTAATCATCCCCATTATTTTCAGTAGAACTATATGAAACATATTGACACGAACTGAACGACGCAGCAACTTCTCCGGTGCGACAACAATCCTGTTCTGTCGACCCCAGGGGGAATAATCAATGCCGAACTCAGTTCGGGCAGCCGCCGAAGGCATGCCCTCGATTTCCCGACGTTCAGTTATAGGCGCGATGGTCGCCATTCCAGCCGCAGCGGTCCCAGGACACGCGCTAGGCCTCTCCGAGGCGCCAGCGGACCTGCAGCAGCTGCTCAACGTCCACGAGGCCGCCTGCGCGGCAAAAGATGCGTCATACGAAACCTACCGCCGGCTCGACGAGGCGTTTGACGACGAGCGGCGCGACGACGCCGAGGAAAGGGCGATGCGCGAGGCCGCCGGGCTGTGGGCCGCCGAAGAAAAGCTAGAGGCGGCTGAGAAAGCCGAGGACCAGGCGCTCGAGGCGATCTTGAGCTACAGGCCGACGAATATGGGCGAGATCGCCGCCAAGGCGCTCTACCTCGCCTCTGTAATCGATCGTGGTGGGCACTTGGCCGACGCCGTCGACACCGAGCGGGCGCAACGGTTCCTCGAATCGCTCGCCGTCTGACATCCCGGCAGCCCGCCGTCGCAGGATGTGCGCGGCGGGCCTATCTTTTTGGCACCGCGATTGGCACCGGACTGGCGATGAAGGCCGAGGACGTGCCGGTACGCAAACAGCAATCGGGATCAAACAAAGGCCGGAAAACCGGGCTTGTCGTGACTGGTGCGGACACATCGGGATGCCTTGAGCCGCATTTTAAGTCCCTTGCGTCTACCAATTCCGCCACGTCCGCAGGCCAGTCCTTTTCAGCCGCCAGCCAAGGGCCGTCAAGCCACCTTCTGCCACCGAAAAATCTGATACTGGAGGCACGCCTTGTCGCTGCGCTGCAAACACCCGCCACTTCGGTAGGGTCTGCGCCGCGTCGCTTCGCTCCTTGCTTCGCCCTAGGATGAAGAAGGCGCGGGGGCTTTCGGCGAATCGCAGACGTTGGAGATTGGCGGTTGTAGGCCGGTCGTCAGCGACCGTCAGTCGAAGAACCAATCCTCTGTGTAGAGGAACTGGTAAAAAAGCCGCCTTGGCGGCAGGTCCGTGGCGCAAATCAGCGCCGTGCGAAATCCACAGCATAGCTGCCGCGACCCGGCCAGCGGCAATCCCCTCGCCAGCGAGGGGCCAATCACGTTCAACAAGATCGCTGGAACCATTTCGGAGCGGCTGAGTTTCGGGCTAAGCTACTGGAACCCCGGACATGACAGAGTTTGACACAGGACAAGGGAAGTCTGTTGCCTACGCGGTAAGGGAATTGCTGCGTTCCGAAGACTATCGCCGGCATCTGCACGGCATGCTGAATCTTGCCGTCGACCCACGACTGCCCAGCACCTTTGTCCCATTGCTTGAGGCGCTTGATCAGGCCGGGCGGGAGCCGTTTCCGCATTCCCGGAGCCCAAACGAGCGATAACCGAGTAAACGCGCCAATCTTCTCCTGCACCCACTAATCTTCTCCTGCACCCTATGACTCAACGTTACGACATTGAGAAGACACCTGAAGGCACCTGGGACATCATCGATGTGTTCACGGGGCTGCCGGTTGTCGAGGTCGGCGTCCCGTTGATCGACATGCCGATCGAAGAGGCCGACGATCTGGTCGACCTTCTCAACTGCCGCGACAGGGACCAGCGGCAGGATACTTGACCGCCCGCTTCCCTGAGCGAAACTTCCGAACGGTCAGAGGGACAGCACCCGTCAATTCCAATCAATTGTGGAT
>NZ_FTPD01000052.1 GCF_900156895.1 Mesorhizobium prunaredense | reverse complement strand
ATGGCAAAAGGTAAATTCGAGCGTACAAAGCCTCATGTGAACATCGGCACGATTGGCCATGTCGATCATGGCAAGACGTCGCTGACGGCGGCGATCACCAAGTATTTTGGCGAATACAAGCGCTACGACCAGATCGATGCGGCGCCCGAGGAGAAGGCGCGCGGCATCACCATCTCGACGGCGCATGTCGAATACGAGACGGCCGCCCGCCACTACGCCCATGTCGACTGCCCCGGCCACGCCGACTATGTGAAGAACATGATCACCGGTGCCGCGCAGATGGACGGCGCGATCCTGGTTGTGTCGGCCGCCGACGGCCCGATGCCGCAGACCCGCGAGCACATCCTGCTGGCCCGTCAGGTCGGCGTGCCGTCGATCGTGGTGTTCTTGAACAAGGTCGACCAGGTCGACGACGCCGAGCTGCTCGAGCTGGTCGAGCTCGAGGTTCGCGAGCTGTTGACCAAGAACGAGTTCCCCGGCGACGACATTCCGATCGTCAAGGGTTCGGCACTTGCGGCTTTGGAAGATTCCGACAAGAAGATCGGCGAGGATTCGATCCGCGAATTGATGGCGGCGGTCGACGACTACATCCCGACGCCGGTTCGCCCGCTCGACAAGCCGTTCCTGATGCCGATCGAGGACGTGTTCTCGATCTCTGGCCGCGGCACGGTGGTGACCGGCCGCGTCGAGCGCGGCGTGGTCAAGGTCGGCGAGGAGCTTGAGATCGTCGGCATCCGTCCGACCACCAAGACGACCTGCACCGGCGTCGAGATGTTCCGCAAGCTGCTCGACCAGGGCCAGGCCGGCGACAACATCGGCGCGCTGCTGCGCGGTGTCGACCGCGAAGGTGTCGAGCGCGGCCAGGTTCTGGCCAAGCCGGGCACGGTCAAGCCGCACAAGAAGTTCGTCGCCGAAGCCTACATCCTGACCAAGGACGAGGGCGGCCGTCACACGCCGTTCTTCACCAACTACCGGCCGCAGTTCTATTTCCGCAC
>NZ_FTPD01000020.1 GCF_900156895.1 Mesorhizobium prunaredense | reverse complement strand
GACCTGAGCCGAGGTAGGACCAATCCGCAATTGAGACGTAATCAGAGGGAGCGTAGCAGCCCTCCTCCGAGCGTAACGCTCGCCTGCAATTAGACCCCGACCGCCCTCCTTCCACTTGGGCCACGCTTGGTCCACTTCAGGAGCTGCCCTCGACGTGGCTGACTCCATAACTGAGCCCAGGTCGGTCAGTGATGTAGACCGGAGGGTTAAACCAATGGAGCGGCATGAGGGGAATGTAGGGCAGCTAGGGGGTTCGTCCCGACCGGGCCTTACCAATCGCCTCAAGCAATGAAGCTAGAGTTGGCGGCAGTTCTGGTTCGACCTCCAGCCCCAACAGCTTGTGTACGTGACGACGATTGTCTTCGGTGCCGATCAAGTCGCGAACGGCGTCGGCAAGGGTCTTATGGCCCGCTGCGTCACGCTTTGCCATGTCTGCAAGTCCCAACCCCGCCCGGCGGCAACTCGCAGGTCGCGGAATGGTTCCGTTAGGGGTCGCGAATGTTTGGGAGCTAGTGGTAAAAGCCTGACACTTGGTACCCCACGCGTGGGGCAGCTCAGGTTGTCTGTCAGTGGTGTTTTTCTTTATTGGTTAAGCCTCGTCTTTCCTGCATTGCCTATCCTTATCCGGCGATACGGCGGCTTGTTGGCGACCCGAACCATTGTCGCCAGATCGTGTTCTGCTTGGCAGCCGCTGGCGTAATTAGGCGCCAGAGACTCCCTCGTGCTTAGCTTCTTGATCAGCCGCCGCTGCTTCCAATTCAAGCCGCGCCAAATGGGCTTTGATCTTCTCAGGCTCGGCGTGCTCCAGCCCGACGACATTGTTCCTCGTTTCCTTCAATGCAACGATGATCTCGTCGAGCTTCGCATGGATGGCAGCGGTGTCGCGGCAACCCTGGATCAGCACGACCCCGGTAATCACTATCGCAGCTACAGAAAGCGCATAGGTGATTACGTTTGTTAGCCCAAACGGAACCATCGCAGTGCAGGCTATCATCGCGGCTAGCAGCACATAGAAGCCGCGCGGACGGGACAGAAAGTCGGCGATCACAAAGAGAAATCGGTTCATGCGAATCCCCAAGGCTAATGGCGGCCGCCAGAAATCGAATTAGCGCGTAAAATTGGGAGTTACCGGCGCTAATCGGGACATCTCAGATTCCATACATCAGAGCAATGAAGACCACCGGTGCAAAGAGCAGGAAGATCGCCATTACTATAATCACGGCGAGGGCCAGGCGCTCTGTTCGCCTGACGATTGCAACGACGTCGTCGTCGCTCGACGAAACAAGATCAACCACCGAGAAATCTGTTGGGTCAGGAGTTTGATTGTCATTGGCGGGTCGGCTTGCGACCGCATCGACATTCTGTTTGCTCTGGATAAGGGTCACAGTTCTCTCCGCCGTTAGGGGCCACATCGGTGCCCGCCGACGAGTATACAGCGGGGCACCCGGAACCACCGATGAAGGGACTTTGCTCGGCGGCCAAATACCAATCCTTTGCCAAGATCTTGGTTGCCAGCCCAGCCCTCTGTCTTTAACGCACAGACTTCAGTCTTACTGCGTCATGGACCATAGCCCGGCGCCGGAACTAAGTGCCCGCCGGTCCCGTTGTCAGGCGTCTCGACGACGAAGGATGCGGCAATCAAATCGTCGGCATCGATTCTGCCCTTGCCGCCCTCCATGACGGCTGCGACCTTTTGAAAGGCCTTCAGTTCGCTCTCGGTAATCCGGGCGCCGCGCATCCTCTCATTGAGGTCGGCCACGCGCATTCGAAGCGCCTGGGACGCTTCAATCTCACGGTTCGACATGGTGATCAATTCCTCCCTTGGCAGCCCGCCGCACCTTTCGCACGGCGGGCTGTGCTCCCAGTCGCTTAGGTCATTCGATGATTTTGATGATCTTGCGTGTGCCCGGGTCAACGACAACGGTCCGGTTGTCGACGACAACGGTGCGGTATTTGGTGTTGGGGATTTCATGGAGCTCGACCGTCTCGGGCAGGGTTGAGCCGATATTGAGCTCCACTCCAGGGATTTTCACCGACGCGAGCGGCTGCTTTTTGACGTATTCCCTGATGACCGTCTCCTGTTCAGGCTCGATGACAACGTCCTGAGCGGCAGCGGCGCCGATACCGGCCATCAGCAGAAATCCCGCGGCGAAAGTTGAAAGACGCATTCTCATAATTGCCTCCTTGCGTGAGTTCTGTTTGCGCTGCACGGCATCGTCTTCGCGCCAGCCCCACCCAACCTCGGGCGGCCGCAAACGTTCCTTGATTGGGCTTCGGTCTTCTCAACGGTAGGACCTAAGTCTGACATTGCTGATCGCAAAGGACGACGACGGGGTGCAGCCCGGAACCGCGCCTGTCGGCACTCGTTGCTCGTCAGTGCTCACAGGAGGAGACCATGGAGAATAGTGTCCACCAACCTCGCTGGTTACTCGCTCCGGTGTTCGCCGTATCGATTACGTTCCTGGCGATAGCAATCATCGCTAGCTAGGGGCCGGCACCCGATTTGAGATCTGCGCCCACCCGCCATTCCTCGATTTGGCGGGTGGTCCGCAACTCATGGCTGGCCAAGTCCGGCCGGGCGAGGCGTGTCAGCGTTCAAGGTCCCGAGGGCGGCATCACTTCACAGCAGGTCTTCGGCAACCCCGTCGAATTTCCTGAGGCCTACGCTTGGAGGCTTTTGCTTGAGAAGGCCCTGTTCAGATGCGGCCGCCTCGAAGGCAGCGAACGCGGCTTAGTGACTGCAATGTCCGGCCAAGCATTCCTCGACCATTCGGATTGCCTCAAGTCGGGACGGCTTGTCCATAAATGGCCATGGTTGCTGAAGCGCCGTCTCAGCATCAGGTATCGACGCAACCAGCATCGATCTGTGGTTCAGGTAGATCGTAATCGGTATAAACGCCGGCATCTTTGTCGCTCTCCAGAATTGAAGTGGATAAACGCGAAGATATAGCGGGGGTTGCATGAACGTTCGTCGGGGAGTGCTGCTCTAAATTCGCGGGCCAGTGCCGCGTTGCTCGGTGCCAGAGGCCGTCCGGCAGCGGGCGAAAGTTGCGTGTCGCCTTGCGGGCTGACGGCTTGTCCACCACGCGGCGGGTCGAGCATCGCGCTATGGAAGATACCAACTAGCGAGGGCGTACGCTGCCAAGCCCAATATTGAGAGCATATACAGAACCAGGAACAACGGAACCACGGACGGCTGGCTGTCGAGGGCGGCGTCAGGGTTTTCCAGTTCCTCAAACAGGTTGCGATCCCGCCTCGCCTTCGTGACCACCAAATCGTCCGGCCCGATTTTACCGTCGGTCTCTCTCGAAATCCTTTTCGCGATATCGGCTCGGATCACCGGATCCTTTGGCAGGCTGCTCGGAAACCATTCAGGAGGATTGTCACCATCGTTCTTGTCCATGGCGCACAAATGCTTCTGCCTCACTTATGTTCCAAGTTTCTAATGCAAGATGGTGAAAGCAGGGCCTAGTCAGAATGGCGCATGCTCTAGAATACCCAGCAGCGGTTGAATCAACTGTTACCGCACGTGCTTTCCAGTGCGCATTCCCAGTCGTTAAACTTTGATGGAACAGGACCTCACCGATAAGCGACCACCCGCCATTCCTCGATTTGGCGGGTGGTCCCAGAAAAGAACGGCTGACCAAGTCCGCCAACTGTTGAAAGGCTGAACCGGGTAGCTGGACGCTAGCGCCCCAGCGGCAGTTTGGAAACCGAGACAAGCTCGTCCTCATCCGTGATACCAGCCAAATAGTTTGCAAGTATCCGGGATGCGAGCGCTTCGCGCCGCTGTTCGGATTGCCCCTCGATCTTGAGCCGGTCGAACACGCGGCCAAGCAAGGCGACATCGGACGGATTGAAGACGCCAGCTTCTTTAGCTTTTCGATAGATCGGCATACCACCCCCTCGGCTAAAAACATTCTGCGCAACTAATCCGATTCAGGACATCTCGGACAACAAAAAAAGCCCGCCGCACCTTTCGGCACGGCGGGCAGATCAGTCGTTCACCAGGCACGGGGTGTGGGCGGGGGGTGGTGTGCCCGGTGCGCAGAAATCCTACGCGCGCCGTCCGCCGCACGTCTACCAACCGGCAGTTGGAAGAATGACCCAGCCTTGTTCGACATCTTGCCAGCGCCCGGTCACGGCTAAGGCTTCGTTGCCTTTCTTCATGCCTGCCTCCGCGCGGTTTGCAGAGCCACCACGTCGCCGGGATTGTTTGGCAGGGCGAGCATTCGCTCCCGCCACATGCGCCTAGCGATATAGGGAAGAGCGCTGGTCACAACGGCGGTCGGCGCCGCCGAGGTTTCGGGCTCTACGATAACCTCAAGCTGCTGCGGTTCGCGGTTCATGCTACTGCCTCCCGATGCTTTTCGATGTCGGCCGGTGTCAAATTCCCGCTCATCAGCTTGGTTCGGAAATAGTTGATCAGACCTGGGCGGTTTTCCTTGCCGTCGAACAGCGACACCAAAAGGTTGACCGCTTCCTCTTCAGTCCGCGGAACCGGGAACGGGCATTCGCGACCCAAATCAGAAAAGACCTCAGATATCGGGTTAGTCTTCCCTTCAGAGCTAAAATCTCCAAGGTATGCTCTAAGATAATTGGGGTCAGAAATTGGTACCCTGTCGTCCCAAATTTTGGCACCCTCTAGCGCCTGAGGGGTAACAGTTTTTGGTACCCTTCCAGCTTTCCGGTCCGCATTACGTCTCCTTTCGTTCTCTTTCCGGATCGTGTCCTCCTCACGAAGCTTTTCGCGGGCTTCGCGTATGTGCATTTGAACAGCATCCCGGCGGGGATTCTCAATGCGGTACAACCGGCAACCGTCTGAGGTCTGGCCCACGTCGACCCAGTACTTGAGTTCGATCATCAACCGACGAATGTTGCCGACCGTGGTCTTCGAGCGAATGCCCGCCTCAGCCATCATCGAAATGTTCGATAAATAGGCGACCGTAGGCTTAAGCGTCCTCTCATCCACCGTGACGTAGCGAGCCATCGCAACGATGGCTCGTACGGCGGCATCTGTTAGTTTTGGGTCGGCCGCAGCTGTTTCGTATAGCTCAAACTTGAAGGCGGCGAGTTCGCGCGTCGCCTTCGCATAGAGGGTTTCCGGCTTTCCATTCCGGAACTCGATTACTTCTCCCTCATCGGAAACATGCTCAGGCGGGTAGTCGCGCCCCTGGGCTTTGGACGTAGAGCGGAGCAAGGCCATCAGTGCGCCCTCGCCCGGATCAGGGCCGCTTGCCGACAGGCCTCGACAGCATCCTTGAGCGGTAAGGCGAACCGTTCCTGCAACTGCGGAATAACCGCCTTGGTGCGATCCGCCGATCCGGTTGCCAGCCAGTTGGCAGCGAGGTCGACGGGGTTTGCGAGCTTTTCAGCGGCGGCGCTCATGCGCGCTGTCCGCCGTGACCGACCGGCACGCTGCCGAATACAGCTTCGGTGAAGGCGCGGAGTTCGTGGTCGATCATGTCGGCGTCGATTCCGGCCAAAATCATCTGGCGCTGCATGACCATAAGCTGCTGTCGCCAGTATCGATCAGCATCAAGGCCATGTTTGCGTCGAAGGATGGAGGCAACGTGCCTGATCCGACCAGTTCGGAAGGCTGCAGGGAATGGAATCAGCTGGGCTGTCATTCGGGCATACCCCCGTAGATATAAGAGATAGTACCCATATGGGCACTAGTAGCACTGCAGGAATGGGCACCGATAACGTGCTTTTTCATGCAGGAATGGGCACTGATCTTTGTAGGAATGGGCACTGGGAAGCTGTTTTTCATGCCGCCCTCTTCTCTCTCGATTTCACTTCGGCTCGCTCGGTGTTGTGGTACTGGTCGATGAGCTTCCGCGCTTGATCCTCGGTTGTCCTTTTCCATTCGTCAGTTGGCGCCAGGCAGCCCTTTGCCGGGAGGTAGGTGAGGCGGTAGGCGTTAGGCGCCCGAAGGTCTCCAGCGGGCTCGATTGCACGGATCGTTTCCATGAGCCCGAGCGCCGCCCCTAGGGCCTGTGCCGAAGCGATCTTGCGGCGGGAGATGTTGTGCTGCTCGAATTGCCCGAACGACACGTACAACTCGCCGTTGTTGGAGCCGCCGTGCCGCAAGTGCTCGATCTCTAGTCGTTCGAGCATTCGCTTGAGCGGAACAGGGGCAAGTCGCCAGGATGGGCTCAGATAAAGCTCAAGCCTATGAGCAACCCACGCTCTAGACGTAAGCCAAGTGCTTTTTCTGCTCATGAGCGCCCACCTTTGCGATGAACACCTCGGTGATGAAGCCGACATAGCCAGCGGACATCCATCGGCCGATCGTAATCATGGTGGTGACCATCGACCTCGTGGGCGCCGCAAACCCCGCACGGTTCCTTTTCGATCAATCCCTTCTTCAGCGCGGAACGCAGGGCCGCATGCGCCCAAATCTCTTTCGGGTGCGCCGCATTCCACCGAGCTTGCGGCGATGGCGCCGGGGCGCCGGGATCTTCGGTAAGAGTCTGTCCCATCAGGCAGCACCCTTTTCAGCATGGGCACGTTCCCAGGCTTCGATCTCGGCAATCCGCCAATACCGATAGCGGCCAAGATAGAGCGGCTGCGGAAACGCCATCTGCTCGTCGCGGAGCCAGCGCCAGATGGTCATGTCGCTGACCTTGTAGCGCTCCCGGACGTGGCGGGCCGGGATGAACATATTTTGGGTATTGCCTGCATCTGCAGGCTGGGGCATAAAAACCATGTGCGAGGAATCCTTGCGCAAAAGGGAGAACACACCAACGAGTGTGATTTTCTGTTCAAAGAAACAGCCGGGCGAGCTTTCTGAGGGCCAAGCCCGGCTGTTTCTAATTTCCGAACCAAATCGGCTCGTTAGCTAACAAGTTAGTCTATGGGATTCAGGGGGTGCAAGAGAATCGGCAGCCGTACCCGGTTTTCCCACGGGCAAAACGTGCTCCGTACCCGCTGTTCACAGGCTTTGAACTTTTCCACAGGCTATGCACAGGATGATTAGGCGCGTTCCTGCTGGAACGGCACCACATTCTGCGCCGCCTTGCCTTCAACCAAGTCGATGACAAATCGGCCCCACGCGTCGAGCGCGGCCCGCTTCTCGTCGGCGTAGTCGTGAACCTGGTAGATGCCGGCGATGCCACGGAAAGAGCCGGACTTGTGGTTGAGAACCTTTTCCGTCACCTCCATCTTTACTCCGATGCGCTGCATACCGGCGGCAACGGTGCGGCGGATGTCGTGCAGCGTCCATTCGGGGATCTCGACCTCGCCGGCACTCTCGGCCATGAGTTTATCGATACGCTGTTTCATCCTGGAGAAGCCGCTGACAGGGTGTTCGCCGTCTGTCGTGAAAACATAGCCCGCCTTACCCTTGATCCGTGGCAGCGCCCGCAAGATCGCCAGCGCCCGCTCTGACAGTGGCACCACATGCGGCTCGCCATTCTTCGACCGCGCGGCCGGGATGACCCATTCGGCGGCGTCCATGTCGATCTCGCCCCAGGTCATTGCGGAAACCTCGGTGCGGCGCTGACCGGTCAGGATCAAGAGTTGCAGGAGCGGCCCGAACGGTCCCCTGCCCGCTGCACCGTCATAGGCTTCGCAGGCTTGCCATAACCAGCGCAGTTCATTGTCGCTGGAGCCAGGGACTTCCTTGCGCCGGATCAGGACGCGATTGCGGCTGTCATTTTCCTCGGACGGTGGCTGTAGGTCCGTCATTGGCGAAGCCATCAGGATGTCCTTGCCGACTGTCCAGTTGAAGAACTTGCGCAACTCCGCAAATGTGCGGTTGGCGCCGATCGGCGCTGTTGTGGCAAGCTTCTCCAGATGCTCTCTGATGTCGCGGCGGGTGATGTCTTGAATGCGCTTTTCGCCCCACAAGCCGACGGCGCGGTGCGCGTTCACTTCGCTCTTGAGGTTCAAGCCGAGAAGCCTCGCCTTCTCGGGATAGTTACGTCGCTTCGATGCATACTCCTTGAGGTAGCGTTCAACGATGGTCTTGAACTTGTCGCGGTTCGCCGCGTCCTCGTCCTTTACCTCTCGCTTGGCGGCTTGCTTTTCCGCACCGGGATCTTCGCCGCGCCGGACGCGCTCCAGTATGTGCGCTGCCTCTCTGCGGATGCGGGTCAACTCCTCACCGGCCGCGTCGCCGTCGTCACCGAAGAGAGAGTTGCCGAGCGTGACCTTTTTCGGAATGCCCGAGGCCCGGTAGCGAACCGCCCAAGATTTCCGCCCCGTGGGCTGAATCACGAAATACAGGCCGGCCAAAATCCCGTCCCCAATTTCTCTTCGCTTGGAGGGGTCTGCCTTGAGCTTGAGAAGAGATGCCGCCGTAAGTGCCTTTGCCATGTCCAAATCCCCTGGGTAACAATGGGGTAACGCAAACGCGTGTTATGCGCCGTTACCCGATGTTGCTAACATATGGGAACAAATGTCGCAAAGCAAGGCTCGACAACGCTTTGAACAAGATCAGATGTTCGGTTTTGTTAGGTCGCGTTACCCAGAGGTTCATGTTTTGTAAACCGAAGGTCGGCGGTTCGATTCCGTCCGGGGGCACCAGTTTCCACCCGACGAATTGCCCAGAAAGGTGTGTTCGCCTTCGTCACCCTCCTCTATCCCAAAGCCCATGCTTGGCCAAATCATCGAAGCTGACGTGCGCCCAGGTATGGTAAAGCTCTGAAAAGCTTCCGGTTCAGAAAAATCTGATGAAACAATCCCGCAAGCTGCGAGGGTCTCGCCGGTCCGACTTGCCCGACGTACACTCCCCCTCCAAAACCGCTGGACAAGGATAGCCCCGCCTAAGCGCGCTCATGTCGGTCTGAGGTACCGCCCACCGGGCAGCCTCTCGGCGTCTGGCGGTCGTCTCGCTCGGACCTGTGTGGTGGAACCGAAGGGGGCACGGGGGGTCGTCGCGCGAGCCAGTTATCCGATGGGTCGTAAGAAAATTTGGCCCGGATATTCCGACCCCTCCTTTTGACCAGTTGAACCCGCTCACCCGAATTGTCTATCCGAGCTAGCTCAAGCGGCCGATTTGGGGGCGATCTATATCGGCTACTAATGACCTGTCGCTTGACGCTGGGGTCAATTGGGTGGGCACTCGTCATTGGGTGGGCACGCGCGTCAGGCCGGGTGTGTAGGCTGGGGTACGGAAGTCGCAATCTTTGAAGGTCCGTCCCCGGCCGCACTCTTGAGACACCCGCCCGGGTGGCCTTGGGGGGCAGCACTAGCCGGTGTAAGACTGACAGGGTGCCCAAGGCTCCGCTGTCTGGGTCTTGTCATCGCTCAGTCACTATTTAGTTGTGCTGCCACTGCACCCCGCGAAGGCAGCTCAAAGCAGCGGGGACTAACCCCAAGCCCCCCACCCGGTCCCCGCTGCTCATTTACCGTCACGGAACCCCGAAGGTCTAGCCGACCCAGAGCGCCGTCTTCAGCGCCCGTTCAGCGACCTTCGGCCGTGCCTCCTCCTAGTCCTCCCCGACGCTGCCTGAGGAGATCACCGACGCAAAGGCCGTCAAGGCGACCGCATTACCTGCCTGGGCGATCCGATGTTGACCGCAACGGCAACCACCGCCGTTACCAACCCCTCAGGCACCCGCTTGTCGACCACAAACGCCCTCCGCCCAAGCCTGACGATCCACTTCGGCCGCTCCCTGAAGCTCGCAGTCATCCCATTGCTCGACGACCCCGCGAAACAGCATTGGCGCTACCGCGAGACGAGCTCTGGCGCGTCAACCGTGGGGTGAAGCGAGGCTGCCTAAGCGTTCCTGAGGGTGGCGTGTGATGGCATAGAAGGGGGCACGGGGGGATCGCGCGCTGCACTTTTGCTCCAAACATTCCGACCCCTTTTTTCGTACGAAATCGTACATTGATTTTTTCCCCGAAAGTGCAACACATAGTAACTTGGGGCAGTGGCTCGGGGAGACCCTCGGGTGAACGTTAAGACGAACGGCGGGCGCACAGTCGAGGACCTTGTTCTGGAGGTCATCGAGGCAGCCCCCTACGGCGGGATCGTCTCCGTTAAGTCCACGATAGCAGCCGTGCGCGAAGATGGCCCCCATTGGGAAGTGACCAACTGTGATCTGATCGAGTTTATCGTGGAAGCGGCTCCGGCATTTGGGCGCGCGGTAGCCTTCGACCAACGCGAATGATCCTCTAATGGCTCCCGGTTGATCAGCCAGTCCTTCGCGCTCAGAAATTTCTACCAAACATTACCTACCCCTAAAGGAACCATTCCGTACTTCGCGAGTTCCGGCTGGGCGGGGGTTGGGACATGCAGACATGTCAAATCGTGATAAGGCCGGGCAAAAGCCCCCTCTTGCCGAGGCCATTCGGCAGTTCATCAGTGCTGAAGACAATCGTCATCACGTACACAAGCTGCTTGGGCTGGAGGTCGAACCAGAGCTGCCGCCAACCCTAGCGTCGTTACTTGAGGCGATTGGTAAGGCCAGTCGGGCCGAGTAGCTCCCCTCATTGGGCCTTGCCAAGGGGAGAGCCCGCCGCCGTTGAGGGACAAGCGACGGACCCACAGCGGCTGTGCTTCCACGGAGAACTGACCGCCGCAATTCTAAACCCGCGCGGGCCTACATCGTTCCTCTTCCCGCTCTAAATTACCCTCCATGGCAACCCTCTGGTTCTCCCCTCCGGTGTTCGTGAAGACCGAACTGGTCGGTGTCAGCTAGCCCTGTATAGGTGGAATGTCTGCAATGGGTGAACTCGGTCATTCAGAGGTATGCACCCTAAACGCAGTTGACAGAAGGTACACCGCTCGGGCACAAAGAGGTACACCGAGCTTAACCGCCTCGGGGGAAGAGCCCTTTCTATCCCTTGATTTTTCTTCGGAAGTTCGGGTGGAACGCTCCAATTGGATTTGGCCTTTAGCGCCGTCCGGGGGCACCAAAGCCTGTCGTCTTGAATGAGGCCGGCCTTTCGGATTTTGCCGCGCTGCGCAAGGGGGACGAGGGCTAATCGGGACCTCTAGATCCCATACATCAGGGCAATGAAGAATACCGGTGCAAAGATCAGGAAGATCGCCATTACTATAATCACGGCGAGGGCCAGGCGCTCTGTTCGCCTGACGATTGCAACGACGTCCTCGTCGCTCGACGAAACAAGATCAACCGCCGAGAAATCTGTTGGGTCAGGAGTTTGATTGTCATTGGCGGGTCGGCTTGCGACCGCATCGACATTCTGTTTGCTCTGGATGGGGGTCACAGTTCTTTCCGCCGTTAGGGTGCCATATCGGGTGCCCGCCGATGAGGGATACAGCGGGCACCCCGAACCGCCGATGAAGGGACTTTGCTCGGCGGCCAAATACCAATCCTTTGCCAAGATCTTGGTTGCCAGCCCCGGCCCTCTGTCTTTAACGCACAGACTTCAGTCTTACTGCGTCATGGACCATAGCCCGGCGCCGGGCTTGATGAAAACGTTGACGGCCGTCCACACTCTGCAAAGCGGCCCACGCAACAGAAAGCCGTTCGATGGAGTTTCAATTAGTTGCGGGAACCAGCAAAGGAGGATCATTATGAAGATGCTCGTCACCCTCCTGGCCGGCATTGCAATGGCCGGATGCATCAGCGTGGCCGCTGCCGATCCGTGGAAGGACGAGAGCGGACATGGCAAATGGCAGGGCCGCTACCAAGACGAAGATGATTATGAGCGGAAGCGCGAACGCTACTCCCGTTCCGCCGATCTGTAGCCCCGGGGGCACCAGCAAGCAGCTTCTTGTGACAACCTGCCAGGGTCGGTCAAAATCTGCTCATCCCCGATTTCCACAGGCCGGGGCCATAGCCCGTCAGCTTCAACGCATATATTCGCTAGCGGACCACAGGAATTCCCCTTGTGGAACCACAGGTATTCCGTAGTGGAAAACCATAGGAGTCGCCGTTGGAGCAGAAGCGCACGATCGCCCCCTTTATTGGTGGCGTGTATGGTGGTCTTGCAGCCCTCGCGTTGGCGTTCGGTTTCCGCTTCCTGATGATTGCCGATCCCGATCCGACCTCGCAAGCAACGATAGCCCTTGCGGGATTGGCTTTTTCGATCTGTTTCAGCCTTGCCTTCCTTCGCGAGCATCGACGCCAAATCGCTGCCGCCAGAGAGTTTCTAAGCCGCCCAAGATCGTATCAGGACTGATCCCCCGCGTTTCGCAAAGCAAAGCGCCCATGCCTCCGGTCCGGGGCATCAGAACCAATGGATGCGACAGGGATGCGGACCGGCCGCCCTCTCCTGCTCCCGGCCATTTTAATGCCATTCGATTAAAATGCCCTTGCGTATATTAGCAATCGCTCAATTTAGCGCGCCGACAATGTCCGGGCGGTGGGCTAACAACGGGTGGTGTCATGCGAAGCGACTTCGCTGCAGCGCGCGAGTTCTTGGAGTGTGCCCAAAACCGGCTCTGCGGCATGGACGAAACGAGCCAACGCGTCAGCGAGGCATTGGACTCGCTGATTGAAGAAATAGCCATCGCGGAATTCCGTAAGGCGCCATTGACTATCGTGCCGTTTCCACGCGCGCGGCCACCCAGGCATGCTCGGTAGAACACCGTAGTCGACAGCGGACGTGCTCCACGCGCCACCAGCGGAATAGAACCTGCGCGATTGCGGCTTAGCGGCGTCCGGGCCGCCAGAAATCCCATCGGGGGGCCCCTCACACCGCGATCGCCGCCACCAGTATCCGGTTCTGCCTTCGTATCGCGGCGCGCAGTTCGGCAATCCTCGCCTCGTCGCGCTTCACGAACTCGATGAACATCATGTTCATGTTGTTGAACATCAGTTCGCCGAGCGCCTGCCCGTCGATATCGCGGCGCACCAGGCCGATCGCCTGCAGCCGGACGAACAGCGCGCGGATCTGCTCGGTCAGCGCCCGGTCGAGCGCCGTGTAAGCCTGGCCGAACGGGCTGTCGGGCAGTTGCGTCGAGATCGCCATCGCCTGCCGCCACATCTCCTTGCTGAGATAATGCAGCGAATGCTCGATATAGATGCCGAGCAGCGTGTCGAGCGCATCGCCGACATTGGCCGGCGGGTTGGCGACGACGCCGCGCCCGGCATTGAGCACCTCGTTGACCTCCATCGAGACGATGGCGCCGAGGATGTCGCCCTTGTTCTGGTAATAGTTGTAGATCGTGCCGACCGAGACTTCCGCCTGCGCCGCGATCGTCTCGATCTTGGCGGCTTCATAGCCGGTGTCGCGAAAAAGCGCCGCCGCCGCCTCAATGATGCGGCGATGCCGATCCGCCTTTTGCCTTGCCCGCAATCCGCTCATGTCGGCTATCTGCCATAAAAACGGAATTGACTCAATTTTAGAATTGGTTCAATTTTTTGCCAGAAGCCAGAAAGGCAAGGCAGAACACTCGATGACCATCAATCCAAACACCCCGAATCCAACGACCAGGAAGCCGCTTTCCGTGCTGAAGAGCCACCTTCACGCCGCATGTGCGGCGACAGCGCTGCTGCTGGCGACGGGCAGCCTCGCTCAGGCCGCCGATCTCAACGCTCTGATCTGGTGCGATCACGCCGATCCCGCGCTGCTGCAGCCCTTCGAGGAGGCCAATGGCGTCAAGGTCAATGTCAAGGAATTCGAAGGCACCGGCGCCGGCATGGCCATTGTCGAGCAGTCGCAGCCCGGCGACTGGGACGTGATGGTGATCGACAGCATCGACATACCGCGCGGCGTCGAAAAGGGCCTGTTCGAACCGCTGCCGGACGACAAGCTGCCGCTGGCCGACCTCTTTCCCCAGGTGAAGATGGACAGTTACACCGTGGTCGACGGCAAGCGCTACGGCATCACCGAAAAATTCGGCTACAACACCATCGGCTACAACAAGACCAAGGTCGATCTGGCCGACATGCAGTCGCTGGCCGCGCTGACCGGCGACAAATACAAGGGCAAGATCGCCATCTACGACTATTACCTGCCGGTCATCGGCATGGCGGCGCTGGCGATCGGCAAGAAGACCACTGAGCTGACCGAAGCCGACCTTCCGGCCATCAAGCAAGAGCTGCTCAAGATGAAGGCCAACGCCAAGCTGGTCGGCGAAGTGACCGCCAGCCAGACCGCGCTGGCGACCGGCGAGGTCGACATTCTCGTCGGCGGCGGCGAATGGGTGACGGCCGGGCTGGCCAAGGAGAACCCTGCCCTCGACTTCTCGATCCCCAGAGAAGGTGCTGTGCTGTGGTCGCAGTCGCTGGCCATGTTCAAGGATTCCAAAAACAAGGACACGGCGCTAAAATTCATCCAGTACATCATGAGCCCTGAGGGCCAGGCGCGGCTTGCCACCTCTGCCTGCTATTGGGGCATGCCGGCGAATACCAAGGCGGCTCTGAGCGATGAGCAGAAGAAGATCCTGCGCTTCGACGAGCAGCCGGATTTCCTCGCCCGTGCCCAGCCCTACCCGGCGCCGGATGCCGATCTCGACAAGAAGATGCAGGACGTCTGGACCGAAATGCTGCAGGCGCAGTGACCGGTCGCCGGTCGTGAACTCTGCCACGAACAGCGGGCGTGCCCTGCCCCGGGCGGGCTGGGCGCTGGTCACGCCGGCGCTCGGCTGGACGCTGCTGTTCTTCGTGCTGCCCTTCGTCGCCATGGGGTTTTCCAGCCTGACGGCGCATGACGGCGGGGGCTTTACGCTCGCCAACTACGGCCAGTTCTTCACCAATCCGGCCTATTGGCAGGCGATGGTGAACTCGCTGCAGGTAACAGCAATCGTCACAGTGGTTTCGGTGCTGCTCGCCTACCCCTTCGCCTGGATCCTGGCCGAACAGGTGCCGGAGCGCTGGCAGCGGCTGGCACTGATGCTGGCTGTGCTGCCGTTCTGGACCTCCTATGTCGTGCGCTCCTATTCCTGGCTGCTGGTGCTGGCGCAGAACGGCGTGATCAACCGCGCGCTGACCGGCTCCGGCCTGTTCAGCGAGCCGCTGCAGCTCGCCAACACGCGGCTGGCCACGGTCATCGGCTTCGTGCATTTCTTCGTCATGCTTTTGACGCTGACGATCTTCGCCAATCTGAAGCAGCTCAGCCCGAGCTACCGCAAGGCAGCCGCCGATCTCGGCGCCGGGCCGGTGCGCACGTTCCTGCATGTCGTCCTGCCGCTGACTTTGCCCGGCATCATGGTCGGCGCCTTCCTCACCTTCGTGCTGTGCGTCGGCGACTACATCACGCCGCAGATCCTCGGCGGCAACAACGAGCTTTTGATGCCGCAGCTGGTGATGATGCAGATCGGCCGGCGCGGCGATTTTCCGCTTGCCTCGGCGCTGTCGATCATCCTGATGGCGGTCGTCACCATTGCCTATCTCGCCTGCGCCCGCTGGCTCAAGATCGAGCGGGCCTGACCGTGCGCGCCCTTGTCCGCATCGTTTCCTGGCTCTACGCCATCGCCATCTATGGCTTCATCTTCCTGCCGGTGGTCGTGCTGGTGCTGTTTTCGCTGCAGGCGACGTCGTTTCCGATCCCGCCCTTCACCGGGCCGTCGCTGCGCTGGTACGACGCCGTGCTCGCCGACACGCGGCTGACCTCGGCGCTGGTCAATTCGCTTCTTGTCGCGGCCTGCTCGTCGGCCGCTGCCGTCACGCTCGGTTTCCTCTCTGCCTGGGGTTTTGCCCGTTTCGCGCTGCCGGGCTCGGCCCTGCTGCGCGGGCTGATCACGCTGCCGCTGACCGTGAGCTATCTCATCATCGGCATGGGGCTGCTGGTGCTGTTCAACTGGGCCGGCATACCGAAATCGCTGCTTGCTGCCGGCGTCGGCCATGTCGTGATCAACCTGCCGCTGTGCTTTGCCATCATCTACAGCCAGATGGGCGACCACCAGATCAACATCGAGCGCGCCGCGCGCGACCTCGGCGCGCCCGAATGGAAGGTGCTGCTGCTGATCACCGTGCCTGTCATGGCGCCGGCGATCTTTGCCGGGTTCTTCCTGTCGATGACCTTCTCCTGGGACGAATTCGTGATCTCGTTCCTGCTGACGCGCTTCGACACGACGCTGCCGGTCGAGATCTGGAACCTGCTGCGCTCAGGCCTCAATCCCAAGACCAACGCCGTCGGCTCGCTGGTCTTCGCCGTCTCCATCGTGCTGGTGGTGTTTTTTGAGCTGATGCTGTTGCGGAGGAAGCCGGCATGACCGCGCCACTGGTCGATGTCCGCGCTGTCTCGCATCGCTTCGGCCAGCACACCGTGCTGAGGAACGTCTCGCTGCAAATCGAGCCGGGCAGCTACACCATCCTGCTCGGCCCGTCGGGCTCGGGCAAGACGACGCTTTTGTCCATTCTCGGCGGCTTCGTCACGCCGAGCCAAGGCAAGGTGCTGATCCGCGGCGAGGACTGCACCGCGATGCCGCCGGCGAAGCGGCCGACGACGACGGTGTTTCAGGACTATGCGCTGTTTCCGCATATGAGCGTCGGCAGCAATGTCGGCTTCGGTCTGCGCATGCAAGGCGTCGATGCCGCGACACGGACCGCGCGGGCGCGCGACGCACTGGCGCTGGTCGGGCTGGCCACCGCCTTCGACAAGAAGCCGCACCAGCTTTCCGGCGGCCAGCGGCAGCGCGTCGCGCTGGCCCGCGCGCTTGTCGTCGAGCCGGCCGTGCTGCTGCTCGACGAACCGCTCGGCGCGCTCGACCTAAAATTGCGCCGTCAGATGCAGGACGAGTTGAAAGCGATCCAGAAACGCGTCGGCACCGCCTTCATCCATGTCACCCACGACCAGGAAGAGGCGATGGCGCTGGCCGACCATTGCGTGGTGATGAATGCCGGGCGCATCGAGGACGAAGGGCCGCCCGAGCGCGTCTATGCGCGGCCGGCGACGCACTTTTCCGCAACCTTCATGGGTGAGAGCACGCTGATATCGGGAACGGTGGCGGCGGCGAAGCATGGAACAATCACAGTCGCGACCCAGGTCGGACCGCTTTCGCTGCCCGGCACGCAGCCGGCCGGAACGACTGTCGCCCTCGCCGTCCGTCCGGAGCACCTTGTCCTCGGCGCAACCGACGGCGCTGTAAGGCTCGGCATGGCCACGGTGAGAGACGTGGTGTTTCAAGGCAGCTTCAAGCGCGTGCTGGCTGTCTCCGAGAAAGACCCGGCGCTGCACTTCATCGCCAGGGTTCCCGCAGCAGCGGTCGTCCAGCCGGGCGACATCGTTGCGGTTTCGTGCGACGCTGGCGATGTCATCCTTCTGGCGGGCTGAGCCATGGGCACGCTTCCGGTCATCGACGCACCGAATTGGTATGAAGCCATCCGTATGGGCGATGGCGTGACGCTGATCCACGAGCCATGGATCAAGCCGTTCTTCCGCTGCAACATCTGGCATGTGCGCGGCCGCGATCGCGATCTTCTGTTCGACACCGGCCTCGGCCATTTCAGCCTGCGGCGCCACGTGCCACTGGTGACGGAGCGAAAACTCGTTTGCGTGGCCAGCCACACGCATTTCGACCATATCGGCTGCCATCACGAATTCCCGGACCGCTGCGTGCATGCGGCCGAAGCAGAAATCCTCGCCGACCCGCGCAATGAATGGACGGTCGCCGACCACTATGCGACCGACGCCATGTTCGACGGAATGCCGCTGGGCTGGGATGCCGCGCGCTACCGGGTCCAGCCGGCGCCGGCCGATCGTCTGCTTGGAGAAGGCGATTTCGTCGATCTCGGCGACCGTGCCTTCGAGGTGATCCACACGCCGGGCCATTCACCAGGCGGCATCGCGCTCTACGAGAGGAAGACCGGCATCCTGCTGTCCGGCGACATCATCTATGACGGCCCGCTGATCGACGATGTCTATCATTCCGCTGTCGACGACTATGTCGAGACGCTGCTGCGGATGCGCGAACTCGATGTTGCGGTCGTGCATGGCGGCCACTTCCCGAGCTTCGGCAAGGTGCGCTACCGCCAACTTATCGACGAGTATCTCGCACAGAAGCGGCAGGCCGGCTGCCATCTGCTGCAGGCGCGATAAGCACCGGCCTCTGGTATCGCGGGAAGTGCCTGGCGAATCACAACGCCCTTTGCGGGCACGGCGTGCCGGCGGCATCGCCGCAGCGTGAAGCCGTGGGTTGGGGTCTCAAACTCGTCTCTTCCGACTGGCGCACCAGTTGGGCAAAGGCAAGCGCAAAACTTCCCAGCATCAAGACGATGACAATCAGGCGTGTTACCGGCAATAAATCGGTCCGACTAGCTGGCCCCCACGCCGCCCATCCACTGCCGGCTAACATGGTCGATCCGGCTTTACGAGAGTTTAATCCCCGTCTTAACCATCACATTCGCTTGTCACTCGACACGATGCGCGAGCAGCAGACCGGCGGCTCTTCCCGGCGCTGTGTCAAGCGGTGCCACTGGGGATGCCACTGGGGGCGCCACATGTCTGGCTTTGCAGATTTGCCCGCCCATGCTAACCCGGCGCTGGCGTGGCCCAAGCAACCGGTCGCCACCGACCGGTCGCCATCAACATCGCCATTGGGGAGCCATGAACAAAGCCGCAAGCCGCTTCGCCTTCGTCTCGTCCGACACCGCCGACGCCAAGGCGGCGCTGGAGAGCCTTTCGGCGCGCTATGGCCAGGCACCCATCGAGGATGCAGAGATCATCGTCGCCCTCGGCGGCGACGGCTTCCTGTTGCAGACCTTGCGCGACACGATGAGCACGGGGAAAAAAGTCTACGGCATGAACCGTGGCACCATCGGCTTCCTGATGAACGAATACCGCGCCAGCGGTTTGACCGGGCGCATCGCTGCCGCCGTTGCCGAAACGATCCGTCCGCTGGAGATGCAGGCGGTGACCGCAGAGGGCGAAACGATCTCGGCGTTGGCGATCAACGAGGTCGCGCTGTGGCGCCAGTCCTACCAGACGGCCAAGATCCGCATCACCGTGGACGGGCAAGTGCGACTGGAGGAATTGAGCTGCGACGGTGTGATGGTCGCGACGCCGGCCGGCTCGACCGCCTACAACCTATCCGCGCACGGACCGATCCTGCCGCTCGACGCGCCGCTGCTGGCGCTGACCCCGGTCAGTCCGTTCCGCCCGCGCCGCTGGCGCGGCGCGCTGCTCTCCAACAAGGCGACTGTTCGCTTCGACATTCTGGAGCCGGAAAAGCGGCCGGTGAACGCCGCCGCCGACCACACCGAGGTGAAGGCCGTAACCTCGGTTACGGTGCAGGAATCGCCAACGGTAACGGCTACGCTGCTGTTCGATCCGAGCCACTCGTGGAACGAGCGCATTCTCGCCGAACAGTTCCGCTATTGAGCCGGCGCAGCGACAGCAGCTCGATTAAGCATCGCGATTAAGCTTACGACGTCACAATCGTGCCGTTCCCCGCCTGTTTGTGTTGACAAATCGTGGGCTTGCGCCTACCTGCAATACCAATCTTGCAGGCGCGCGGCGCTTGCCGCGACCGCTTGCGTTGCGCCCCCGAACCAGCCAAAGACAGCCAAACTTGTCCTCAGACACCCAGATCACTCAAGAAGTGTTGACCTTCGCAGACCTCGGCCTGTCGCCGAAGGTCCTTTCCGCAGTTACCGACGCCGGTTACACCGAACCGACACCGATCCAGGCCGGCGCCATTCCGCACGCCTTGCTCGGCAAGGATATTTTGGGCATCGCCCAGACCGGCACCGGCAAGACGGCCTCGTTCGTGCTGCCGATGCTGACCCGCCTCGAAAAAGGCCGGGCGCGCGCCCGCATGCCGCGCACGCTGATCCTCGAGCCAACGCGCGAGCTTGCCGCGCAGGTCGAAGAGAACTTCATCAGATACGGCAAGAACCACAAGCTCAACATCGCGCTGCTGATCGGTGGCGTGTCCTTCGACGAGCAGGACAAGAAGCTGGAGCGCGGCGCCGACGTGCTGATCGCGACGCCAGGCCGCCTGCTCGACCATCGCGAGCGCGGAAAGCTTCTGCTCAACGGCGTCGAGATCCTGGTCATCGATGAGGCCGACCGCATGCTCGACATGGGCTTCATTCCCGACATCGAGCGCATCTGCGAGATGATCCCGTTCACCAGGCAGACGCTGTTCTTCTCGGCGACGATGCCGCCTGAGATCACCAAGCTGACCGAGAAATTCCTGCACGCACCGGTGCGCGTCGAGGTTTCGAAGGCCGCGTCCGCCGCGACCAACATCATCCAGCGGCTGGTGAAATCCGGCTCGAAACCGTGGGACAAGCGCGAGACGCTGCGCAATCTGATAAGGGCCGAGGATGCGGAGCTGAAGAACGCCATCATCTTCTGCAACCGCAAGATCGAGGTCTCGGAGCTTTTCCGCTCGCTGCTGAAATATGATTTCGACGCCGGCGCGCTGCATGGCGACATGGACCAGCGCGCGCGCATGCAGATGCTGGCCAATTTCCGTGACGGCAAACTGCGCTATCTCGTTGCGTCGGACGTCGCGGCGCGCGGCCTCGACATCCCCGATGTCAGCCACGTCTTCAATTACGACGTGCCGATCCATGCCGAGGACTATGTCCACCGCATCGGCCGCACCGGCCGCGCCGGCCGCTCGGGCAAATCCTTCACCATCGCCACCAAGTCCGACACCAAATATATCGACGCGATCGAACGGCTGATCGGCAACAAGATCGAGTGGCATGACGGCGATCTGTCGACGGTCGTCGCCAGCGAAGGCGGAGAGGACGATGCTCCCCGCCGTGGCCGCGGCGCGCCGCGCCGCGCCGGCCGCAAGGACGATGGCAAGGAGAGGGGCGAACGCAGACCACGCGAACGCCACGCCAAGCAAAGCGAAGCTGCAGCACCGGATGCGGCGCGCGAGGAACAGCCAGTGGCGGCCGAGACCGCGGTCGCCGATGCCGGTGAGCGGCGCGCGCGCAAGGAAGCGATCCGCTCGGAAAACACCGAGCGCCAAGCTTCACCCGAACGCCAAGTTTCACCCGAACGCAAAGCTTCGCCCGATCGCAATCGCAACGAACAGCGCGCGCCGGAACGTGGCGACACCAGGCCGCAGCGCGACGGCAATCGCCCGGCCCGCCATCGCCAGGAAGACAACGATGGGACCGTCGGATTCGGTGACGACATGCCCGCGTTCATGCGCATCGTCGCCAAGGGCTGATCACAGCAGAAATTGGGCCGATCACAGCAGAAATTCTCAAATACCAGCAAAAACGGCCCCTTGCGGGGCCGTTTTCATGTGCAAGCCGTCTTCTTGTTTGTCTTGCTCAGGTGAGCGGTGAGAGCTGGATCTCGACGCGGCGGTTCTGGGCACGGCCGGCGGCCGTTGCATTGGAGGCGATCGGACGCGTCTTGCCGAAGCCGGTGACGGCAAAGCGGCGGGTATCTACGCCCTGCCCGGACAGATAATTGGCGACTGCCAGCGCGCGGCGCTGCGACAGGTCGAAATTGTGTTCGTCGCCACCGGTCGAGTCGGTGTGGCCGAACACGTCGACCGTGGTCTGGCGGAACTTGTTCAGCACAAGTGCTACCGAATTCAGCACTTGATAGAAGCCGGGCTTCACCGCGTCCTGGTCGACGTTGAAGGTGATGTCGGACGGCATGTTGAGGATGATCTGGTCGCCGCTGCGGGTGACGCTGACGCCGGAACCCTGAAGCTGCCGGCGCAGTTCGGCCTCGTTCTGGTCCATCGTGGCGCCGATGGCGCCGCCAGCAAGCGCGCCGACGCCAGCGCCGATCAGCGCATTGCGGCGATCGTTGCCGCCGGCGAGCAGGCCGAGCCCCGCACCTGCCAGCGCGCCGATGCCGGCGCCGGCCGCAGTGTTGGAAACTTTCTGTTGTCCGGTATACGGATCGGTTGTGGTGCAGGCACTCACGAGCACAGCCGTCGCCACGGCGACGAGCACAGTCTTTTTCATCAGGTAGTCCCTCTCCAGTCCGCGGTCCCACCAGTGGCGCGCCGCATCAGCCCTTCCGTTGCATCGGCCCGAAAATCATCGATTTTCGGAAAGCACGATGCATAGATTCAAAGTCTTAGAGCGTACTTTGTGCGTCCAAGTGGACGCAAGTCGCTCTATGCTTGTAACATGAAATGCGGCGAAAAATGGAAGGGGAAAAGCGGCTGGCCATGGCTTTTCCCGGTCAATTCAACGGCCGCTATTTGCGCAATTGCGTCACGGTCAGCGGCGCTTCCGAAACCTCGTACGTCGTCGCCCTGCAGTGGCAGCTTGCCTTTATGGTCATGACGCCTCCCTCGCGATTGCTTCGCGCCAGCGCGGCAAGGCAACATAAAGAGGCGCTGTTGACAACCGTCTGTCGGCAGACTCGGCTTGCCTGCGTCGGACGCGTGGCGCGCTTCAATCCTTTTGATGCACGTCGTTATCCCAAACCGCTACGCACCCTCGGGTCAGGCCATGGCCCTCGGAGCAAAGCCTTTGGGCGACATGCATCAAAACGACGACGGTGGCACGAACAGGCAGATGGTCTTTCCGTCATTGGCGCCGGCGACCGAACACCAGTGATATTCGCCGTCGGGCGAATTCTTGATCCGTGCATCGCTGTAGCCCACGACCTCGCCTGTTCCCTTGATGACATAGCCCTCCGGACGCTCGCTGATCGACGTCTGCGAGACCGCGCGGCAATCATAGCCGGAACAACAGGAGAATGGGTAACTCCAGCCTTGCGGCTTCGCTGCAGTCGGCGTGGCGTCGTGCGCCAAAGCGGGCGCTGCAAATACAATGATGGCGGCCGTCAGAACCACCACCGCAATGATCGAATTCAGGAGGCGGCGCGCCGTCTTGACGGCTGAGGCCAGTCGGGTTGTGGAAGCAGGCATGGGCGCAATTCCTATCACCGAGTTATCAAGCGTTTCGCTTGCCCGTTCTTGGAACGTATCTTCCCAGTGGCCGGCTCGTCAGGTCGCAGATACGCCGCGTCCGGCCATAAATGCTTTTTCCCCCAGCGTTCGGATGCTGGGCTGATTCCTTTGCTGGCGCAAGAAATTGCTGTGCAACGAGCGCCGACATCTGCAGCCAGAACCAGCCTGCCGGGGCTGACGAGAGTGACTTCATCAACCCCGGCAGTGGGATCGCGCGGATAACGAGATTGAACTCGCAGTGGTTCCGGGCCAAGCCCCGGCAGGGCTGCAACATCTAACCCGGAGGTAGAAGTAATTGTCGAAAATTCGACGAAAAAACAAAACCATAAAGCACCTGCTCAATTACAGTGAAGAGCCTGTTACTCTAGCGTGATGTTCCTGCTGCTTGGGGCGTAGGAGCTTCAGTCGATATCGGCCACCACTTCGCCGGCGCCGCCCTCGATGCGCTGCGACAGCGACGCCTCCATGAAATCGTCGAGGTCGCCGTCCAGCACGCTCGACGGGCTTGTGCTCTCGACGCCGGTGCGCAGATCCTTCACCAACTGATAAGGCTGCAGAACGTAGGAGCGGATCTGGTGGCCCCAGCCGATATCGCTCTTCGATGCTTCGGTGGCGTTGGCCACCGCCTCGCGCTTCTTCAGCTCTTCCTCGTAGAGCCGCGAACGCAGCATCTCCCAGGCCTTCGCCTTGTTCTTGTGCTGGGAGCGCTCGGCCTGGCAGGCGACCGCTATGCCAGTGGCGAGATGGGTGATGCGGACCGCTGAATCGGTGGTGTTGACGTGCTGCCCGCCCGATCCGGACGAACGATAGGTGTCGATGCGGACATCCGATTCGGAAACGTCGATCTCGATCGTATCGTCGATCACGGGATAGACCCAGACGCTGGCGAAGGAGGTGTGACGGCGCGCATTGCTGTCATAGGGCGAAATACGCACGAGACGGTGAACGCCGGATTCCGTCTTCAGCCAACCATAGGCGTTGTGGCCCTTGATCAGCAGCGTGGCGGACTTGATGCCGGCCTCTTCGCCGTCATGCACTTCCAGCACCTCGACCTTGAAGCGGCGCCGCTCGGCCCAACGCGTGTACATGCGCAGGAGCATCGAGGCCCAGTCCTGGCTTTCGGTGCCGCCGGCGCCGGCATGGATTTCGAGATAGCTGTCGTTGGCGTCGGCCTCGCCCGAAAGCAGCGTCTCGATCTGGCGGGCCTTTGCTTCGCCGCGCATCGAGCGGATCGCCGCTTCCGCCTCGGCGACCACGCTCTCATCGCCCTCTTCCTCGCCAAGCTCGATCAAGCCGATATTGTCTTCCAGCGCCTGGGTGAGGCCTTTGACCGCGGCGATGCCTTCCTCGAGGCCCTGGCGCTCACGCATCAGCTTCTGCGCCTCCAGCGGCTCGTTCCAGAGGCTCGAATCCTCGGCACGCACATTCAGGTATTCAAGCCGCTTTATCGCTTGATCCCAGTCAAAGATGCCTCCTCAGCAGGGTTATCGCCTGCCTGATTTCGTCGACAATATTCTGCGTTTCCGCGCGCATGGCTGGCCGTTCTGTCCTGTGCTGAAATGGTGCCCTGTTGCTTAAGCAGAGCTTGGGTTGGCGCGATACATAGGGATGGCACCGCCGCCTGTAAAGCGAAATGGGCCGGCTCGAAAGCCGGCCCAAATACCATAAACCTATGTCAGTAGAGCCCGCCGCCGCCGGACTGGATGGCTTGGTTGGCCTGTGGCGACAGCGCGCCGCCGGAGGCGTTGGAGCCGTCCTCACCCATGCCGATCACCCAGTAGCTGTCGGCGGGGCCGGTGCCCGGTTTGAAGGCTTCGATAAAGGCGCCGGCGTCGTCCGGGTTGGCCCGCATGCCGGTTTTGCGATTGATGGCGATCAGCTTCATGCCTTCGGGAACCTGGAAATCGACATTGGGCGTGCCGTCCAGCGCCACGCGCATGAAGTCCTTGAAGATCGGCGCGGCAAGGCCGCCGCCGGTCGCGCCCTTGCCAAGACCTTTCGGCTGATCATAGCCCATATAAAGGCCGACAACGAGGTTGGGCGTATAGCCGATGAACCAGGTATCCTTCTCGTCGTTTGTCGTTCCGGTCTTGCCGGCGATGTGGCGGCCGAGTTCGGCGACGGTAGCGCCGGTACCGCGCTCGACGACGCCCTCCATCATCGAGGTGATCTGATAGGCGGTCATCGGATCGAGCACCTGCTCGGAATTGTCGACCAGTTCCGGCTCAGGCTGGTTCTGCCATTCGGCCGCATTGCAATTTTCGCAGCCGCGTTCGTCCTGCCTGTATACCGTCTTGCCGTAGCGATCCTGGATCCGGTCGATCAGCGTCGGCTTGATCGACTTGCCGCCGTTGGCCATGATCGAATAAGCCGATACCATGCGCATCACGGTCGTCTCGCCCGAGCCCAGCGCCATCGGCAGATACTGCGCCAGTCGATCGTAGACGCCGAAGCGCTCGGCATATTCGGCGACCAGTTTCATGCCCATGTCATTGGCCAGGCGCACAGTCATCAGATTGCGCGACCTCTCGATACCGGACCGCAAGGTCGCCGGGCCCGCTGTCCTTCCATCGTAGTTTTTCGGCGTCCAGGTCGTGTTGCCGCTCTTGATGGTGATCGGGCCATCCATGATCACCGAAGCCGGCGTATAGCCATTGTCGAGAGCGGCCGCATAGACGATCGGCTTGAACGACGAACCCGGCTGCCGCATGGCCTGCGTGGTACGGTTGAATTCGGATAGCGAATAGGAGAACCCGCCGACCATGGCCAGAACGCGGCCGGTATGCGGATCCATGGCGATCAGGCCGCCCTCCACTTCGGGGGCCTGGCGCAAGATATAGGCCCCATCCGTACCTTCTTTCTTCTGCACGAAGATGACGTCGCCCGGCTTCAGCACGTCCGCCGGCGATTTGGCCTTGACGGTCTTGCCGCCGACCACATGACGCATGGCGAAGCTCATGTCCTCGCGGCTGACGCTGCCTTCGGTGCGATCCTTGACGAGGTCGCCCGAGATCTGCCGGGTCGGCCGAAGGCCGATCGACAGGCCGCTCTCCGAGCTGTCGAGCACGACGGCGAGCGACCATTCGGGCACGTCGTCCAGTCCCTTGACTTCGCTCAAAGGCACGCCCCAGTCGCCGGACACGCTGATGGTCTTCACCGGCCCGCGATAGCCGCGTAGCGTATCGAACTTCATCAGGCCGTTCTGCATGGCTTTGCGGGCGATGAGTTGCATCTTGGGATCGAGCGTCGTACGGACGGAAAGGCCGCCCTCGTAGAGCGCATTCTCGCCGTAGCGTGTGCTGATCTGGCGACGCACCTCCTCGGTGAAGTATTCGCCGGCGAACAGATAGGTGCCGGAGCGGCGTGGCTTGACGCCGAGCGGCTCGGCCTTGGCCTTGGCGCCTTCCTCTTGCGTGACGTAGCCGTTGCCGACCATCTGGTCGATGACCCAGTTGCGGCGCTCGATGGCGCGGTCGGCATATTTGAAGGGGTGATAGTTGGAGGGGCCCTTCGGCAAAGCCGCCAGATAGGCCGCCTCCGCCACGGTGAGTTCATTCACCGCCTTGTCGAAATAGGTGAGCGCTGCGCCGGCGACGCCATAGGCGCCAAGCCCGAAGAAAATCTCGTTAAGGTAGAGCTCGAGAATGCGGTCCTTCGAATAGGCCTGCTCGATGCGGAAGGCCAGGATCATCTCCTTGATCTTGCGCTCGTAGGTCTGGTCCGAGGACAACAGGAAGTTTTTCGCCACCTGCTGGGTGATCGTCGAGGCGCCGACCTGGCGCTTGCCCGAGCCAGCATTCTGCAGATTGACCATGACTGCGCGGCCAAGGCCGGTCATATCGATGCCGGGGTGATTGTAGAAGTTTTTGTCCTCGGCAGACAGGAAGGCCGCCTTGACACGATCCGGCACCGCCTGGATCGGCAAATACAGGCGCCGCTCGCGCGCATATTCGGCCATCAGAGCACCGTCGGACGCATGGATGCGGGTCGTCACCGGCGGTTCATACTTGGCCAGGACCTCGTAGTCGGGCAAATCCTTCGACAAATGGCTGATGTAGATCGCCACGCCGGCCGCGACCAAAAGGGCCAGCGCGGTGCCGATGCCGAAGAAATAGCCAATAAGACGAATCATGCCCGCTCCAGTCCTTGGTTCGGGAATTGCCTAAACGAAGCCGCCTTTCGCGCAAGCTTTCGAGACGATCCCGACCGGTAATCGAAATCCATGTCGCCACCATGTGGGCAAAATGCGGCAGCATCGAATTTCGGCTTCGAAATGGCGGAAATATACGTACGGGGTGTTGTTGTCATGCAACGCTGTCACTGGCTATGGGCGGCGGCGGGCATCTCAGCCTCCGGTTCGGGCTCCGGCCTTGGCTGAAGCGAACAGGGCGATGGCATTGGTTATGCTCTGGGCCGCCTTGCTGCGCCAATCGGCGCTGAGCAGTTGCGCCTCGTCCTTGGCATTCGACAGATAGCCGAGCTCGACCAGCACGGAGGGAACATCCGGCGCCTTCAACACCTTGAAGCTGGCCGAACGCTGCGGATTGTTGATGAGGCCGACACTGGTGGAAAGCTGGCCGACCAGCGTTTGGGCAAAACTCATCGAGAAACTGTGCGTCTCGCGGCGAATCAGGTCGATCAGGATGTCGGTTACTTCCTTGTTGTCGTCCTTGATTTCCATGCCGGCGAATTGGTCGGAAAGGTTTTCACGGTCGGCGAGCGCCTGCGCTTCGGGATCGGAAGCCTTGTCGGAGACGGTGTAGACGGTTGCGCCGCGAAGGCCCTTGACCCTGATCGTGTCGGCGTGGATCGAAATGAGCAGATCGGCCTCGTGCTGGCGGGCAATGCGCACGCGGTCGTCCAGCCGCAGGAACTGGTCCGTCTCGCGCGTCATGAACACGTCGTACTTGCCGACTGCGGCGAGTTTGTCCCGCAATTCGGTGGCGAAAGCGAGCGTGACGTTCTTCTCGACGGTGCCGTTCATGCCCTCGGCGCCGCCGTCGATGCCGCCATGGCCTGGATCGATGACGACGGTGAAACGATGGCCTGGATTGGAGACCGGGCCAGTGCCGACCCTGCCACCCTTGTCGGAGGAGACCGTCGAGCCGGTGGTCAACGCCTGATTGGCAAGAGCGGCGTCGAATTCCCGCACGGACGCCGCCGACATGTCGATGGCGATACGGTAGCCGTTGCCCTCATCGTTCTTGAGCACGTCGAGCCTGTCGATGGCGAACGGGCCCTTGCCGGTGAGAATCAGCCGCGATACCCCCTCGCCGAGGTCGCCGTAACGCACGCTCCTGACCAGGCCGCGCGCCTTCACATCCTTGGCATTGATGGCGAATCTCGTGCTTGGCAGGTCGACGACCAGACGGTGGGGGCCGCGCAGCAGGAACCATTTGACGTCGGGCTCGCGATCGAAATTCATGACGATGCGCATCTTGGTGGCGTCACCGGCCATTTTGTAGCTCGTCATGGCGAGCGGCGCGTCGGCGGCAAAGGAAACTGGCGAAAGAGCCAGGCAAGCGACAACCAGCAACAGCAGACAAGCAGCGCGGAAGTAGGCGGCGCGGAAGCGGGCAGCGCGGAAGTGGGCGGCGTAGAAAAAAATGCCTCCGGCGCGACCATTCTTGGGCGTGATGACTGCCAGTGCCATTTCTTCCAGTCGCTCCGGTTTGGCGTGAGGCGCCCAATCCTGTTGTCGGCCAATTGTTTTGTCGGAGTGTCGTCGTCTTGTCGAAACGCCGGTCAGGCCCGCGAACTCGATTAACGGTTGGTATCCATAGAAGGTTAACCAAGTCTTTTCACGCAACGCATAAAGCCGTGCTTCCGTTGCGGAACTGCATTTTGCCGGCATCGGAAATCGGGGTTGCCTTCCAACCCGCCAAATCATAAAAGCGATGGTGGATCACTGCAATCCTGGAACCGTCCTTCTCCGCAGCTTCCTGCTACAGGTGAGATGAACGACGGCTCCTCTCGCGTCAGGCGAAAAAGGCAACAGGTGATCGCGACGAATTTCGCAGGTGTGAGCCCGTGGCGGGGGAAGCGCCTGCGTGAGGAAAACGGCCGGGATTGTCCCGCGCCGGCTCTGTACGAGCAAACAAGCTGGTCCGGTTTTCCCGGGCTTTGGTTCAAAAAGGTTCTGCTGGTTACGATGGCTTCAAGCGCAATCATGGAAAGGTCCGCAGCAAACCGCGCCATTTTGGCTGCGGGCGGCACCGCCATGGCGCTCAGGCAGCGGCCGGCGGACATTCAATTGCCCGGCACCCATGTTCATCCACAGCGGCGGGCCTTGCCCCGCAAGCTGCAAGCGATGACGGCTGCCGGGGGGAAACGAAATAATGCCCAACAAAATGCTGATAGACGCCTCCCACCCGGAGGAAACACGAGTTGTCGTCGTTCGCGGTAACCGTATTGAAGAATTCGACTTTGAATCCCAGGACAAGAAGCAGCTCAAAGGAAACATCTACCTCGCCCGCGTAACCCGCGTCGAACCCTCGCTTCAGGCAGCCTTTGTCGAATATGGCGGCAACCGTCACGGTTTCCTCGCCTTCAGTGAAATTCATCCCGACTACTACCAGATTCCGGTTGCCGACCGTCAGGCGCTGCTGCGCGCGGAAGCGCAGGAGGCTGAAGACGAGGACGATGAGGACGGCGATGGCGACGATCGCCAGAACCGTGATCGCGGCCGGCGCGGACGCCGCCGCGGCGGCAAGAGCCGCGACCGAGGCGAGCACAAGCGTGATGCTGGTGGGGCCGATTCGGACGATTCTGTGGATTCCAATGACAGCGGGTCCAACGACAGCGGCTCCAACGACAGCCGTTCCAATGACGGCGGCGAACACGGCGAGGATGCGGTCGCGCAGAACGTCGATGCCGTTTCCGAAAAAGTCGACACGCCGTCCGCACCTTCGGAACATGGCGAGGATGTCGCCAGTCAGAGCGAGGCAAGTCGTGACGAGACGAGCCGTGACAAGACGAGCCGTGACAAGACTGGCCATGACGAAACTGGCAGTGACGAGACTGGGCCTTCCGAAGGCGGTCCGAATTCCATCGCCGCCAGCATCGAATCGGATGTGATTTCCGAAGCCGTGCCGCAGGCTGATGCGGCCGGCGAAGCCACGTCCACCGACAATGATCGCGGCATGCTGGAAGAGGTGCAGTCATCGCATCCGGACGACCATGAGGTCGAATCGGTCGGCGCCGAGGATGCGCTGGAAGAAGCGCGCAACCGCCGCAAGCCGGTGCGCCGCCAGTACAAGATCCAGGAAGTGATCAAGCGCCGGCAGATCCTTCTGGTGCAGGTCGTCAAGGAAGAGCGCGGCAACAAGGGCGCGGCACTCACCACCTACCTGTCGCTTGCCGGCCGCTATTCGGTGCTGATGCCGAACACGGCGCGCGGCGGCGGCATCTCGCGCAAGATCACCAACGCGCAGGACCGCAAGCGGCTGAAGGAGGTCGTCGCCGATCTCGAAGTGCCGCAGGGCATGGGCGTCATCTTGCGCACGGCCGGCGAAAGCCGCACCAAGGCCGAGATCAAGCGCGACTACGAATATCTGATGCGGCTTTGGGAAAACGTCCGCAACCTGACGCTGCAGTCGACGGCCCCTGCCCTGGTTTACGAGGAAGGCAGCCTGATCAAGCGCTCGGTGCGCGACCTCTACAACAAGGACATCGACGAGATCCTGGTCTCCGGCGAAGAGGGCTATCGCGAGGCCAAGGACTTCATGCGCATGCTGATGCCGAGCCACGCCAAGGTCGTGCAGCCGTTCCGCGACACGACGCCGATCTTCGTGCGCAACGGCATCGAGGCGCAGCTCGACCGCATGCTGCAGCCGCAGGTGACGCTGAAGAGCGGCGGCTACATCATCATCAACCAGACCGAAGCGCTGGTCGCCATCGACGTCAATTCGGGCCGCTCCACCAAGGAGCACTCGATCGAGGACACAGCGCTTCATACCAATCTGGAAGCGGCCGAGGAGGTCGCACGGCAGCTGAGGCTGCGCGATCTCGCCGGCCTGATCGTCATCGACTTCATCGACATGGAGGAGAACCGCAACAACCGCTCCGTCGAGAAGCGGCTGAAGGATCACCTGAAGAACGATCGCGCCCGCATCCAGGTCGGCCGCATCTCGCATTTCGGCCTGATGGAGATGTCGCGTCAGCGCATCCGCGCCAGCGTGCTGGAATCGACGATGAAGCCTTGCCCGCATTGCGGCGGCACCGGCCATGTGCGGTCCGATTCGTCTGTCGCGCTGATGGTGGTGCGGGCGATCGAGGAATTCCTGCTCAAGGATTCGCGCAGCCACATCACGGTGCGGACGCCGGCGGCGACCGCGCTCTATGTGCTCAACCACAAGCGCGGCACGCTGGTGGAGCTCGAAAACCGCTTCGGCCTGACCATCACCGTCGAGGCCGACGACACGGTCGGCGCCCAGCACTATGCGATCTTCCGCGGCGCGCTGGCCGAAAAGCCTGAAGGCTTCGTCGAGGTGCGGACCTTGCCCGCCTATGTCGAGCCGGAAGAGCCCGCCGACGAAATCGTCATCGAGGAGGAAGAAGACGAGGTCGTTGCAGCGGCGGAACAACCGCGCCAGGCCCAGCAGCCGCAGCAGCCAAGGCCAAGCGAGGATGGCGAAGGTCGCGACCGCAAGCGCCGCAAGCGCCGCAGACGGCGCGGCGGCAAGGATCGCGACCGCGAGCATGGCACCCCCGTGGAAGGCGCGTCCATCTCGGCCACTGCCGATGGCATCTCAGAAGCTTCAAGCAATGAAGGCGCCGAAGCAGACCGCGAGGACCAGGTCGGCGTCGCTGATGTGGTGGAAGCGTCCGATGACGGCCAAGCGCCTGATGAAGGTCGGGAGCCTGATGAAGGTCGGGAGCAGGACGAAGGTCAGGGCAAGAAGCGCCGGCGCGGCAAGCGCGGCGGCAAGCGCAATCGCCGTGAAGATGGCGAAGGCGAGTTCGATGCAGGCACTGCCGAGTCGGCTGACCGTCCCGAGGTCTTGGAGGACATAGCCGTCTCCGGCGAACCGGCAGCGGCAACGCCGGTCGAAGCAAAGCCGGTCGAAGAGCCTGTGGACCTTGCTCCGGCCAATGACGACATGCCAAGTGCCGAAAAGCCGAAGAAGCCGCGCCGCGCCGCCAAGCCGAAGACGGCTGCGGCGGATGTCGTCGCCGAGACGCCGGTGGCCGAGCCGGAAATTTCTGCCGAGGCTCCCGCACCCGTTTCGGAGGAAACAGCCGCCGTCGACGAACAACCGAAGGTCCGCCCATCGCGACGCAAGCCCGTACCGGTGGATGCTCCGGTTGAGCCGATCGTGTCCTCGACCGTTGCCGAAGAGGAAAAGGCCGAAGAGAAGCCGAAGCGTGCCGGCTGGTGGCAGCGGAAAGGCTTTTTCTAAGGCTTTCGGTCGTTTAGCCTGATCTTTTGACCAAAAAAATCCCGCGCTGTCCTGTCGACAGTGCGGGATTTTTCTTGTCTTAAGCGCCCCAATCTCTCTGACGCCCCCAAATCCCTATGGAGCGAAGACCGACCAGTTCATCATCTTCGCCAGTCTTTCCAGCGCAATCGAGCCCAGCCTGGAATTGCCGTTGGCGTTGAGGCCGGGCGACCAGACGGCGAGCGAAGCCACGCCCGGCACGATCGCTAAAATGCCGCCGCCGACGCCGCTCTTGCCCGGGATGCCGACGCGAAAGGCGAAATCGCCTGAGCCGTCATAGTGGCCGCAGGTCAGCATCATCGCGCCGATGCGGCGCGCGCGCTCGGCCGACACCACGGAATGGCCAGTCGCCGGGTTCTTGCCGCCATTGGCAAGGAAGCGGCCGGCCAGAGCAAGTTGCCGGCAGCTCATCGCGATGGCGCAATGGTGGAAATAGACGCCCAGCGCCAGATCCGGCGCGTGGCTGAGATTGCCGAAGGACTTCATGTAGTTGGCGAGCGCCAAGTTGCGAAAACCGGTGGCGCGTTCCGAAGCCGCGACCTCGCGGTCGATGATGACGGTGTCGTCGTCGGCCAGGAACTGGATGAAGCGCAGGATCTCGCCGATCGCCTCGCGCGGCTGGTGACCGGCGAGCAGGATGTCGGAGATGACGATGGCGCCGGCATTGATGAACGGATTGCGCGGAATGCCGTTTTCGTGCTCGAGCTGGACGATCGAGTTGAACGGGTTGCCCGAAGGCTCGCGCCCGACATGCTGCCACAACGCGTCGCCGACATTGCCGAGCGCCAGTGTCAGCGTGAACACCTTGGAAATGCTCTGGATCGAAAACGGCTCATCGGCGTCGCCCGCCATCAGCACGCGACCGTCATTGGTCACGGCGGCAATGCCGAACTTTTTCGGATCGACCTTGCCGAGTTGCGGAATGTAGCTCGCAACGTCGCCGCGATCCGTGCGCTCGGCCATTTCGGCGGCAATCTCGGTCAAAGCCTGCTCGAGGTCCGGCATCGCGCTACCTCAGCCAGCGCTCGATGCGCATCATCGCCTCGACCATCTCGTCGTGGCTGCCAGCGTAGGAAAAGCGCATGGCTCGATGGCCTTGAAGCGGATCGAAATCGCGGCCGGGCGTCGCCGCCACATACGCCTCGGCCAGCATCTTGCGCGCGAAGGCCATGCTGTCGTTGGTGTGCCTGGTGACATCGCAGAAGGCGTAGAACGCCCCGTCCATCGGTGCCGCCAGGGTAAAGCCAAGTTCGGGCAGGCGTTTCATCAAAAGCTGGCGATTGCCTGCGTAGCGCGCCTTCACCGCCTCCAATTCCGCGGTTGCCTTGAACGCCTCGATCGCGGCGATCTGGGACAGTTCCGGCGGTGAGATGTAGAGACTCTGGGCGATGCGCTCGACCGGCCGCACCAATGGTTCCGGCAGCACCATCCAGCCGATGCGCCAACCGGTCATGCAATAGTATTTCGAGAAGGAATTGATCACCGTCACGTCAGGGCCGCAGGCAAGTGCTGTGGTGTCCGGCGCAGCGTAAGCCAGCCGGTGGTAGATCTCGTCGGAGATCACGGCGATGCCGAGCTCTTGTGCCGTCGTCACCAGCGCCGACAGCTCGTCGGCGGGGATAATCGCCCCGGTCGGATTGGCGGGGCTGGCAAACAACACGCCCTTCAGCTTCCTTTCGCGATGTGCAGCCTTCAGATGTTCGGCGTGGAGATAGGCATCACCGTCGAGCTCGATCTCGACGATCTCGATGCCGAGCGCGGCCATGATGTTGCGATAGGCCGGATAGCCGGGGGCGGCGATGGCGACACGATCGCCCGGATCGAACATCGCCAGAAATGCCAGGTTGAAGGCGGCCGACGATCCGGTGGTGACGGCGATCCGGCCGGGTGAAACGGCCAGCCCGTAGTGGTCGGCATAGTGCTGGGCGATTGCCTCGCGCAGGCCCGCAAGACCCAATGCGTCGGTGTAGCCGATGCGCCCCATCTTCAATGCGTGCGTCGCCGCTTGCCTGACTCCGGCCGGCGCCGGATCGGACGGCTGGCCAACGGCCATGGAAACGACCGGCACGCCCTTGGCCTTCAGCCGATTCGCTTCCGCCAGAACGTCCATGGCGTGGAACGGCTCGACGTCGCCGCGACGCGAAAGCGATACAACCATTTGACCTCATTTCCTTGTTCGCCGTTTGGGTCGGCCTTTGGGTCAGCCCTTTGAGATCGGCCTTTGGGTCGGCGCTTGCCGGCTGCCGGCGCCGAGCTTTGGCGTCCCGCGCCGCACAAATGCCCGATTGATGTGAGGATCACAAGTTCAGTAAAGTTTCAGTGCCGACTTTTCATCCTTCACCCGCTCGTCTACCAGTGGACCTGCCATGTTGAGCCGACCCAAATCGACGATAGCCAGGGCAGCGCGCGCCTTCGCGACGCTTTCGCTCGCCGCGACCGTCGCTGTGACCAACACCGTCAGCGCTTTTGCGCAAAACGTGCCGGTGGTGCGCGATGCCGAGATCGAGGCGCTGGTGCGTGCCTATGCGCGGCCGATCTTCAGGGCCGCGGGCCTGCCGGAAGACGGCGTCGACATCGTGCTGGTCAACGACCAGAGTTTCAACGCCTTCGTTGCCGGGTCCCGCCTGTTCATCAACACCGGCGCCCTGATGTCGGCGGAGACGCCCAACGAGATCATCGGCGTCATCGCCCATGAAGCCGGTCACATCGCCGGCGGCCACCAGCAAAAATTGCGCAACCAGCTCGAACGCGCCAAGACGATGGCCATCATCGCGACGCTGCTTGGCGCCGGTGCCATGGTTGCCGGCGCCACCAGCAAAAGCCGGGGCCTGGCCGGCGCCGGCATGGGGGTTGCAGCTGGCGGCGGCGAGATGGCGCAGCGCAGTATCCTCGCTTATCAGCGAACCGAAGAGATGACCGCCGACCGCTCGGCGATAACCTATCTCAATGCCACCGGCCAGTCCGGCTTGGGCATGCTGAAGACCTTCGGCCGCTTTCAAAGCGCGCTTTCGCTGTCAGGGGCGCAGGTCGACCCCTACCGGATCAGCCATCCGCTGCCGCGCGAACGCATCGCCAACCTCGAAGTCCTGGTCAAAAAAAGCCCCTACGTCGAAAAGGTCGATCCGCCGGCGCTGCAGCAGCGGCACGACATGATGCGCATCAAGATCGCCGCCTATATGGGAGGTCAGGCCGCCGCATCGCGGCTGATGCGCAAGATGCCGGGCAGCCTCGCCTCGCAATATGGCGATGCGCAGACGAGCTATCTTTTCGGCAATCTGGCCGGGGCGCTCGCCAAGACCAACGCGCTGATCAAGGCACAGCCGAAGAACGCCTATTTCCAGGAGTTGCGCGGCGACATCCTGATGAAGGCGAACAAACCGAAGGCTGCCGCTGAAGCCTATGCCAAGGCTGTCAGCCTCGACCCAGCGCGATCCGGGCTGCTGCCGGTTTCCTACGGCCAGGCGCTGATGGCCGTCGGCACGCCCGATTCCCTGGAGAAAGCGGTGGTGCAGATCAACAAGGGTCTCGCGCGCGACCGCGAAAACGCCGTCGGTTACCGCCATCTTGCGCAGGCCTATGGCGAGCTTGGCAACATTCCGGCCGCCGACCTTGCGACCGCCGAAGGCCATTTCTATTCCGGCGCCTACAAGGATGCCAAGATCTTCGCAATGCGCGCGCAGATGAAAATGAAGCGCGGCGAGCCGGGCTGGATCCGCGCGCAGGACATCATAAACTACGCACCATCAGGCAAGAAAAAGTGAACCTTCCGGCCGTGCGCGGCGACATGTAGTCGGACCAATCGGGTAGTCGGACCAATCGGATAGTTAGACTAATCGGGTCGGACCACCGGGCCGGAACCAGGCAAGAGGATTAGCGACGATGAACAAGGCAATTCTGCTAGGCACCACGGGCGTGGCAGTCGCTCTCGCCATGCTGGGTTTCGGGTTCGTGACCGGAAGTCCGCAGACGGCAAAGGCCGATGCCGCGCAGATCGCCCAGGCAGCCTCCGCTGACACCAAGATCGACCGGGCTGAAGTCGAAGGCATCATCCGCGACTATCTCCTGAAGAACCCGGAAGTGCTGCTGGAAGCTCAGGAAGCGCTCGAGGCCAAGCAGAAGGAGGCGCAGCGCGTCGCCAGTCTCGCCATCATCAAAGATGCCAAGGACCAGATCTTCAACTCGGCCTTCGACGGCGTCGTCGGCAATCCGAACGGCAAGGTCACCATCGTCGAATTCTACGACTACAATTGCGGCTACTGCAAACGCGCCATGGAGGACATGCAGACGCTGACGACAGCCGATCCGGAGCTGCGCTTCGTGCTCAAGGAGTTCCCGATCCTCGGCCCGGATTCGCAGAAGGCGAGCGTCGTCTCGATGGCCTTCCACCTGATGATGCCGGAGAAATATGGCGAGTTCCACAACGCGTTGCTCGGCGCCCAGGGACGCGCCACCGAAGCAGCGGCCATCAAGGTAGCGCTTTCGCTCGGCGCCAACGAAGCGACGCTGCGCGAGAAGATGAAGGATCCGTCGATCGCCGAGGCCCTCTCCAAGACCTATGATCTTGCCAACAAGCTGGCCATCACCGGAACGCCCTCCTATGTAGTCGGCAACGAGGTGGTGTTCGGTGCGCTCGGCCAGGAAGTGCTGGCGGAGAAGATCGAGGCGGCCAAGGCCGCACTCTGATCGGCCGCTGGCTTTCGCAGCAGGCCATTTTCCGCCTGTTGTGGACAGCGAAAGAACCCACTTGCGCTCTTTTCGCAGGCGTCTAAGCCCATTATAGAGGCCCAGTGCGCCGACTGATGCCGGCGCTGATGTGGTGGATTTGAAGTTCCTGCTGCTTTGGTGGCGTCAGCGTTCAGGAACTTTAAATCCACCACATCAGAAATGTATAAATTGCCAGTGGCCTTGAACCCGAAAATCGTTCAAAGCGCTGCTCCAAGGTATTGCGAATTTCGGATTCAAAACCACACTGGGAAAAGGTCGGCACTTTGAAAACGGTTTTCGTCCTGAACGGTCCCAACCTCAACGCGCTCGGCAAGCGCGAGCCGGGCATCTATGGCGGCAAGACGCTGGCCGCGATCGCCGACGATTGCAAGCAGACAGGTGCGGCACTTGGACTCGAGATCGATTTCCGTCAGTCGAACCATGAGGGCGACCTCATCGACTGGATCCAGGAAGCCGCCGACAAGGCTGTCGGCATCGTCATCAATCCGGGCGCCTACAGCCACACCTCGATCGCCGTTCACGACGCCATCCGCTCCGTCGCGCCATTGCCCGTCGCCGAAGTTCATCTTTCCAACATCCATGCGCGGGAAGCATTCCGCCACGTTTCCATGGTCTCGCCGGTCGCCGTCGGCGTGATCTGCGGGTTCGGGCCGCTTGGCTACACACTGGCGCTGCAGGCGCTGGCCGCGCGCCTATGACCGGCCAACAAACAGAAGGCTCGAAAATGTCGATAAAGAAGAATGGTGTTGACCAGCAGCTTATCCGCGATCTGGCGGGCATACTGAACGACACCAACCTCACCGAGATCGAGGTCGAGCTGGGCGACTTGAAGGTGCGCGTGTCGCGACAGGCGCCGGCCGTCCATGCGGTCGCCGCACCGCAGCCCGCCTATGCGCCGCCGGCAGCGCAGCCGGCTGGCGCAGCCGCCCCGGCAGCGGCCGATGTGTCCAAGAACACAGTGGCCTCGCCCATGGTCGGCACCGCCTACCTGGCGCCATCGCCCGACGCCAAGGCGTTCATCGAGGTCGGCCAACAGGTCAAGGAAGGCCAGACGCTGCTGATCATCGAGGCGATGAAGACGATGAACCAGATCCCCTCGCCCCGTGCCGGAACGGTGACGGCGATCCTGTTCGAGGATGCGCAGCCGGTCGAATATGGCATGCCGCTCGTCGTGATCGAGTAGAGCCGGGAACAGCCGAAACATGTTCCAGAAAATCCTCATCGCCAATCGCGGCGAAATCGCTCTGAGGGTGCTGCGCGCCTGCAAGGAGCTCGGCATCCAGACGGTGGTGGTGCATTCCACCGCCGACGCCGACGCCATGCATGTGCGGCTCGCCGACGAGAGCGTCTGCATCGGCCCGCCGCCGTCGCGCGACAGCTATCTCAACATCCACCAGATCGTCGCGGCGTGCGAGATCACCGGCGCCGACGCAGTGCATCCGGGCTACGGATTCCTGTCGGAGAATGCCAAATTCGCCGATATCCTCGCCGCTCACAACATCACCTTCATCGGCCCGTCCGGCGATCACATCCGCATCATGGGCGACAAGATCGAGGCCAAGCGCACCGCAAAGCGCCTCGGCATTCCGGTGGTGCCCGGCTCCGACGGAGCGGTCACCGAGGAAAAGGAAGCCAGACGCATCGCCGCCGAGATCGGCTATCCCGTGATCATCAAGGCGTCGGCCGGCGGCGGCGGACGCGGCATGAAGGTGGCGCGCAGCGAAGCCGATCTTGTGGTCGCACTGCAGACGGCACGCTCGGAGGCCGGTGCCGCCTTCGGCGACGACGCCGTCTACATCGAAAAATATCTCGAGAAGCCGCGCCACATCGAGGTCCAGGTGTTCGGCGACGGCGCCGGCCGCGGCGTGCATTTCGGCGAACGCGACTGTTCGCTGCAACGCCGCCACCAGAAGGTTTGGGAAGAGGCGCCCTCGCCGGCGCTCAATGCCGAGGAGCGCGCGCATATCGGCGGCGTCTGTGCCAGGGCGATCGCCGATCTCGGCTACTCCGGCGCCGGCACCATCGAATTCCTCTATGAGAACGGCGAGTTCTATTTCATCGAGATGAACACGCGCCTGCAGGTCGAGCATCCGGTGACGGAGGCAATCACCGGCATCGACCTCGTGCACGAGCAGATCCGCGTCGCCTCGGGCGGCGGGCTTTCCGTGCGCCAGGAAGAGATCCGCTTTCAGGGCCACGCCATCGAATGCCGCATCAATGCCGAGGATCCGCGCAGCTTCACCCCCTCGCCCGGCACGATCACCCACTTCCACACGCCGGGCGGCCTCGGCATCCGTGTCGATTCCGGCGTCTATTCCGGCTACAAGATCCCGCCCTACTACGATAGTTTGATCGGCAAGCTGATCGTGCACGGCCGCAATCGCGTCGAATGCATGATGCGGTTGCGGCGGGCGCTCGACGAATTCGTCGTCGACGGCATCAAGACGACGCTGCCGCTGTTTCGCGATCTCGTCGGCAATGCCGATATCGCCAATGGCGAGTATGACATCCACTGGCTGGAAAAATATCTGGCCGATGAGGATTAGGACGTGAACTTATAGAATATAATGGCGCGATGACCCGTCCCTACGCGCCAGGCTATCGCATCCCGACCGACCTGTTGCTCAAGGCCTACGCCTCGGGCGTCTTTCCGATGGCCGAAAGCGCCACCGATCCCGAAGTGTTCTGGGTGCGGCCGGAGACGCGCGGCATCATCCCGCTGGATGGTTTTCACACGCCCAAAAGCCTGAGAAAGGCGATCCGGAAAAACCTGTTCGATATCCGTTTCGATTTTGATTTCGAGGCGACCATCGACGGCTGCGCCGAGAGGCGCGAGGAACGCCGGTCGACCTGGATCAATGCGCCGATCCGCGAGGCCTATGTCGAACTCCATCGGATGGGCCATTGCCATTCGGTCGAAGCCTGGCGCGAGGGTCGGCTGGTTGGCGGCCTCTACGGCGTGTCTCTCGGCCGGGTGTTCTTCGGCGAAAGCATGTTCGCCAGGGAAACGGACGCGTCGAAGGTCTGCCTGGTGCACCTGGTCGAACGCCTGAAGCAACGACACTTCGCGTTGCTCGACACGCAGTTCACCACCGAGCACCTCAAACGCTTCGGCGCGGTCGACGTGCCAAGGGGCAAATACGAAAAGATGCTGGCCGACGCGCTGAAGGGCGAGGCGGTCTTTTTCCCATGATCTACGCCAAAGGTCGGTTTTTGGTCAGGTTTTTGCGGCAGGCTCAAGAGGCGTCTGCGCGTGGAACATCATCTTCCAGCCATTGACGCGATGGACATAGCCGGTGCTGACCAGCGCCGCATAAGGCTCGCCATTCTCGCGAGTGGCATGGGCCTCATAGGTCAGCATGACAATGTCGCTGCCCGGCTCGATGATGCCCTTGAGGTCGATGTCGAGATCGCGCCAGCGATTTGGGTCCGTCGCGGTTTCGGCCAGATCGGCGTTGCTCATCGTTTGCGCCATCTGTGGGAAAGCCACCAGGCATTCGGTGTCGGCATGGGCTTTGAAATAGGCAGCGTCGCCAGTCCAGAACCCTTTTTCGAGTTCGAGGAGTTCGTTCTTGTTGGCCATCATGGGAACATCTCCGTAACGCCAGCCATGACCAACGCACGGAGAATAAGGCGGTTCCGGAAGGCTCAGTATGTGATTGCGAACAGGCGATCCCGCAGCCCAGGCTTCTAATTGGTTTTGGCGGGGTCGGGTGCCGGCACCTCCGACTTCTGCTTGCAGCCCTTCAGCCAGACGTCGTAGACCGCGTGCTCGACGGCGTTGAGGCCGGGGCTTTCGGCAAACATCCAGCCGGTGAAGATCCGGCGGATCTTGCGATCCAGCGTGATCTCGTCGACCTCGACGAAAGAATCGGTCTTCGGCTCTTCGGTTTGCGGCTGCGAATAGCAGATGCGCGGCGTTACCTGCAAAGCGCCGAACTGCACCGTCTCGTCGATATAGACATCGAAGGTGATGATGCGGCCGGTGATCTTGTCGATGCCGGCGAATTCGGCGACGGGATTGGTAATGCGTTGTGGCGCCGCCGGTGCCACTGGCGCCACTGTCGCATCCGGTTCCACAGTCGCATCCGGTTCCACTGTCGCATCCGGTTCCATTGGCGCATCCGGGTCCACTGGCGCCTCAAATTCCGTCGGCGCCCCCGGGTCCACTGGCGCCTCCAGCGTCTGAGCGGCGGCGATGCTAAAAGCCGCAAAAGCGGTGGCGGCCACCGTCAGTCCGCCTATCGAGATTCGGCTGAAAATGCTCATGCAAGGGTCCGGTGGTTTGCGCCCGGGGTGATTCTGTCGCGCCCAAGGCTAGTCGCTGCTGTCAGATCGACAAGCAGCTAAACGCCAATTGTGGCGATAAAGGACCGATCCGCCCCTGGCGAGCGGTTACGACCCCGGCGTCCAGGCGTCGTAATCGCCGGTCACCTGCGGCCGGTGCTGATTGCTGAGTATGGAGCCCTTGGGGCGATAGGCCGCGGCACTTCCGGTGAGGTTCGGCTGATGCGGCTTCTGCCAGTCGCGTGGCTTGTAGGTGTCGCTCGGCGGCGGGACATCGACGCGGTGATGCATCCAGCCATGCCAGCCGGGCGGAATCATCGAGGCTTCCGAATAGTCGCGATAGATGACCCAGCGGCGGGTGCGGCCTTCCGAATCGACACCACCCTCGTAGTAGACGTTGCCAGCCTCGTCCTGCCCGACTTTCTTGCCATGCCGCCAAGTGTGGAAGCGCGTGCCCAGCGTCTGGCTATTCCACCAGGTGAAAAACTGCAGAAGGAAAGTCTTCATCCAAACCCTCGTGGCCCAAATCTCACGGCCCAATCCTCGTGGCCCAAATCTTCGCGGCGGCAGCGGCGGCGTCTGTTTCCTGCTTATGGCGTCAGGCCGTCGCTAAGGCAAGGGTTTTACCGCATGAGCCGTGCAAATGGCCGTCGGAAAACCGACGCACCGTGGCAAGCCTTTCGCCTCTTGTCGCGGCATGCCTTGCCAAGGCTGCGCCGTCTTTCTAAAGCTCTGCGCGCCGCATGCAGGCACCCAGCCTGATTGACGGTTGAGGGAGGTAAAGATGGCCCCAGACGCATCCGGCGCGGATCCGCGGATCAGTGCCAGCTCCATTCGCCTGCGCAAGGGCGGCGAGCCGGTCGTCTGCCTCACCGCCTATACCTATCCCATCGCTCGCCTGCTCGACGATCATGTCGACCTGCTTCTGGTCGGCGACAGCGTGGCCATGGTTCTCCATGGCCACAAGACCACGCTGGGCGCCTCGCTGGAGATGATGATCGCCCACGGACAAGCGGTGATGCGAGGGTCAACCAAGGCCTGTGTGGTGGTCGACATGCCGGCCGGAAGCTATGAGGCAACGCCGCGCCAAGCCGTCGCCTCGGCGCGGCGGGTCGTCGGCGAAACCGGTTGCCAGGCCGTCAAGCTGGAGGGCGGCGTCACGGTTGCCCGACAGATTGCGGCGATTGTCGCTGCCGGCATTCCGGTCATGGGACATATCGGCTTGCAGCCGCAGTCGGTGGAAAGCGACGGCGGCTACAGGATCAAGGGCCGGACCGACGAGAATGTGGCTGCGCTTTATCGCGACGCCGAAGCGGTCGAAAAGGCCGGCGCGTTCTCGGTGGTCATAGAAGGCACCGTCGAGACCGTCGCCGCCGACCTCACCCGGCACGTTTCCATTCCAACCATCGGCATCGGCGCCAGCGGCGACTGCGACGGCCAGATCCTGGTCATCGACGACATGGTCGGCCTGACCGTCGACCGGGTGCCGAAATTCGTCAAGCAATATGCCGACCTGCGCAGCGTCGTATCGCAGGCGGCAGCCAGCTATGCAGCGGAGGTGCGCAGCCGGACATTCCCCGGCCCGAGCCACGTTTTTTCGGCCGCAGCCGACAAGAGCGAACCATGAGCCGGGGCGAAGCATGAGCCGGCCTCTCGTCGTCGACAGCGTCGCCGCCCTTCGCGCGCAAATCCGCGACTGGCGTCGCGATGGCCTCAGCCTTGCCATGGTGCCGACCATGGGTGCGCTGCATGACGGCCATATCTCGCTGATCAGGATCGCGCTGGAGAAGGCCGATCGCTGCATTGTCTCGATCTTCGTCAACCCGACGCAGTTCGCGCCGAGCGAAGATCTCGACAAATATCCGCGCCAGCTCGGCCGCGACCTCGATCGGCTGGCCGTGGCCGGCGCGCAACTTGCCTTCACCCCTGGTGTGGCGCAGATGTACCCGGCCGGCTTCGCCACCAGGATCTCGGTCGGCGGGCCAGCCGCGGGGCTGGAATCGGATTTCCGGCCGACCTTCTTCGACGGCGTCGCAACGGTCGTGGCAAAGCTCTTCCTGCAGGCATCGCCCGACTGCGCGGTCTTTGGCGAAAAGGATTATCAGCAGCTTTGCGTCGTCAGGCAGCTCTGCAGCGATCTTGATCTGCCGGTGGACATCATCGGCGCGCCAACAATACGCGACGCGCATGGGCTCGCCATGTCGTCACGCAACGCCTATCTCGGCGATGCCGAACTTGCGGTGGCGCGCCAGCTCAACGCCATCTTGCGCCGGGCGGCGGCGGCACTCGCGGCAGGCGCGGATGAAGGCAGTGCGACCGCCGAGGCCAGCCGCGCGCTGGTCGAGGCTGGCTTCGACAAAGTCGACTATGTCGCGGCGCGCGAGAGCCTGACGCTCACGCCGTGGCGGCCAGACCGCGACGGACGCCTGCTCGCGGCCGCCTGGCTGGGCAAGACCAGGCTGATCGACAATTTGGAAGTTCCCTCCGCCTGAAGCGCGTGCCGTTTGGATGGATTCATGCGACCCGCTTCAAGTTGTTACATTGATGCATGTCGTTATTGCAAAACCGCTTCGCACCCTCGGTTCAAGCCCGAGGGTGTGCTTTTGCGCGACCATGCATTAGGCCAATCAGGCGACCTTGAGGTCCTTCATCGCCTTCTCGTAGACATCCTTGATCGGCTTGGATACGTCTTCTGCGGCTTTCGTCGCCGCCACCTGAAGCTCCTTGCCCTGCTCGACCGTCTTTTCCACCTGCTGGCGCAAGAAGGCAGTCTGCAGTTCGATGAACTCGGAGGGCGATTTCACGGCAACCAGGGCTTCGAGGTGAGAAAAGCTGGCCTCAACATTTGCGCGCAAAGCGGCGATCGTCTTCAGCGACAGCTCATCGCTAGCGGTCTTGGCTGTTTCAAAGGATGACTTGAAAGCCTTCTGGGTCGCCTCGGCGCCGGTCGCCAATTTCGATAAGGCTTCTTTCGACTGCTCGACGCCCTTTTCGGCGACGGCACGGAACTGATCGGTTACCTCGGTCGGGACTTCTGCGGTTTCGACGTTTTCAGCAGTTTTATCAGCGGTCTTGGTCATAGTTTCCATCCTTTGCGGCGGGCGACCTTTGTAGAAAAGCCGTCTCGTTCATCTAGGACCCTGACGTTACGGCATCTGCAGTGCATTGCAACATTTTTGTGCGTCGCACCATGCTTTTTTGCCTCAGCGCTAGCCACTGGTGAATTCTACCCGCGGGCGTGTTTTTTGCTGACCGCGATTCCGCAATTCAGCCCGCAACCGACCGGCGCAGCCCCGTGAACGCAACTGACTGCCACCTGTCAGGCCAGGCAAATCTATCCGATCGCCTTTTCCAAAATCAGCGCCGGCAGCCCTGAGCCACCGCCACAGTCAGCAGTGGCGGGCAAAAACCCTTTCGAGCGATAGAAGGCGACGGCCGGAGCATTTGCCTCTTCCACTTCGACGCGCAGCACCCGCGCCTCCGGAAAGCTGGCCTCGACCTCTTCCAGTAGCGCCTGGCCGATCCCTTGCCTCTGGCAGGCCGGATGCACGTAGAGCTGGTTCAGCATGACGATCTTCGCATCCGTGGTGGCCGCGGCGAAAGCCATCCCGCCGATGCGCTTGCCGTCGTCTGCGACCAGGAATTCGGAGTTCGGCCGTATCCGCCGCGCCTTGAGCGAGGCGATCGAATGCCATTCATCTGTTATCTCGGTGACTTTGGCAGCACCATAAATACTATCGTAGGTGGCGTGCCAGGTTTCGACCAGCAGCGCCCGGACCGCGGCAAGATCGCGCTCGCCGGCGGTGCGCACGAACATCATCCTATTCGATCCCGAGCTTGGCCTTGACGAGGTCGTTGACCGCCTGCGGGTTGGCCTTGCCGCCTGTCGCCTTCATCACCTGGCCGACGAACCAGCCGGCCATGCTCGGCTTGGCGCGCGCCTGCTCGACCTTGTCCGGATTGGCTGAAATCACCTCATCGACCGCCTTTTCGATGGCGCCGGTATCGGTGACCTGTTTCATACCGCGGCTTTCGACCAGCTGGCGCGGATCGCCGCCTTCGTTCCAGACGATCTCGAACAGATCCTTGGCGATCTTGCCGGAGATCGTGCCCTCTTTGATCAGGTCAATGACCGCGCCGAGCTGGTCTGGCGAAACCGGAGCATTTTCAATGCCCTTGCCGGCTCTGTTCAACGCACCCAGCAGATCGTTGATGACCCAGTTGGCGGCAAGCTTGCCGTCGCGGCCAGCGGCCACCTTCTCGAAATAGTCGGCGACCGCCTTTTCCGACACCAGGATCGAGGCGTCGTAGGTCGACAGGCCGAGCGAGGCGATCAGCCGCGCCTTCTTGGCGTCGGGCAGTTCAGGCAGGTCCTTTGCCAGCGCATCGACATAGGCCTGGTCGAATTCCAGCGGCAGAAGGTCGGGATCGGGGAAATAGCGGTAGTCGTGCGCTTCTTCCTTGGAGCGCATCGAGCGCGTCTCGCCCTTGGTGGGGTCGAACAGCCGCGTTTCCTGGTCGATCTTGCCGCCGTCCTCGAGGATGGCGATCTGGCGGCGCGCCTCGTAGTCGATGGCCTGGCCGATGAAGCGGATCGAGTTGACGTTCTTGATCTCGCAGCGCGTGCCGAATTCGCCGCCGGGCCGGCGCACCGAAACGTTGACGTCGGCGCGCAGCGAGCCTTCGTCCATATTGCCGTCGCAAGTGCCGAGATAGCGCACGATGGTGCGCAGTTTGGTGACATAGGCCTTGGCCTCGTCGGCGGAGCGCATGTCTGGCTTGGAGACGATCTCCATCAGCGCCACGCCGGAGCGGTTGAGGTCGACGTAGGACATGGTTGCATGCTGGTCGTGCATCGACTTGCCGGCATCCTGCTCCAGGTGCAGGCGCTCGATGCCGACCTCGATGTCCTCGAACTCGCCCTGCCGGTCCGGGCCGACGGAGACGATCACCTTGCCCTCGCCGACGATCGGCTGCTTGAACTGCGAGATCTGATAGCCCTGCGGCAGATCGGGATAAAAATAATTTTTGCGGTCGAAGACCGATTTGTGGTTGATCTCCGCCTTCAGCCCGAGGCCGGTGCGGATCGCCTGCTTGACGCATTCCTCGTTGATGACCGGCAGCATTCCCGGCATCGCCGCATCGACGAGGCTGACATTGGCGTTTGGCGGCGCACCGAAAGCCGTCGAGGCGCCGGAGAACAGTTTTGCTTGCGAGGTCACCTGCGCATGAACCTCGAGGCCGATGATGATCTCCCAGTCGCCGGTGGCGCCTGATATCAGGCGCTTGGCGTCGGGCGTGCGGGTGTCGATGAGGGTCATGGCGATCCAGATAATTGTTGTTCAAATTGTCTGGCGGTGTCGGCCGACAAAATCAACCGTTCGCTAGATCAATCGGCCGGAACTGGCAAGGGAGTCCCCCTGTTGACAGAGACTCCCCTTGTTGATCGAGAACCCCTTGTTGACCGAGATCAATGTCGTCGGTTGCCACTATGGCATGATCGCCAAGAGGCAGGAGTGACCGACATGAGTTTTTTCGACTATTTGATTTCAGTCGACGTCCGGACCGAATTGACGGGCCGCATGATGCAGAAGCTGGGCGTCGACCGGCAATTGAAAACGGTACCCGACCAAGTAGCCGTCACCCGTCGCGCCGTCGACCGCTGCCGTTCGTGCGGCCATCAGGACGAATGCGCGGTTTGGCTCGACGAAAACGAGCAACCGGACGATCCGCCGGATTATTGCCGCAACCGTGACCTGATCGCACGGCTGCAACGTGCGGGCGGCCTACGCTAGAGCGCGGGCTGAAGAGACAAGCCGTCACGCCGTCGCGATATAGGCCCTGATCTCCGCGGCCTCGCGCTCGACATCCTCGATGCGCCGCTTGACCACGTCGCCTATCGACACGATGCCGTCGAGCAGGCCGTCCTTTTCCACCGGCAGATGGCGGAAACGGCCACTGGTCATGATCTCCATGACCTCGTTGACGGTGTGGTTCTCATTGCAGATCTTCACCTTGGGGGTCATCGCCGAACGCACCGCGATATCCAGTGCGGCGGCCCCTTCCCTGGCGAGGACCCGCACGACGTCGCGCTCGGAAAGAATGCCGACGATCTTGTGATCGCCATTGGTGATGACCAGCGCACCGATCCTGTGCTCGGCCAGGATGCGAATGGCCTCGCTCAGTTTTTCGTTCGGCCCGAGCGTCAGCACGTCGTGGCCTTTCTGCTCGAGAATTGCCTTAACAGTCATGGCGTCCTCCTCAGTTTACCTTGCCGGTTCCTGCCCTGACCGGCTTTCCCTAGTGCCAGACATCGTGCGCCGCGATCGATTGGTTTTCAAGTGCGGCGCCTTAATGCGCATCGCATGTCGTTGTCGCAAAACCGCGGCGCTGCCTCGGTTCAAGACCGAGGGCATGCTTTTGGGCGACATGCTTCAGGCCCTGAACTCATCCGCCTGCTGCCGCCGATCGAAAGCCCGCAGGCCGAAGAAGCCGGCGACGAACCCGCCAATATGGGCCTCCCAGGCGATCTGGCTGTCGATGCCGGGCGCGAAGGCAACGAGGCCGGTGGCGAGATTGATCACCATCCAGATGGCAAGAAAAGTCACAACGCCGCGCGAGCGGAACACCGCCGCCATCGGCAGCGGCGCGCCGGCGAAGGCGGCTTTGCCGGACGAGCGGTCGGTGCGGAAGCCGAAGCGGGCGGCGGCCCCCATCATGCCGGAAATCGCCCCCGATGCGCCGACCAGCGGCGCCTCGCCGAGCGGATGCACGGCCCAGAACAGCACCACCGCCGCCAGCCCCGTCGCGGCGAAGAACAGGCTGAAACGAAGCGCGCCGAAGCGGTTCGCCAGCGGTGAGCCGAAAGCCGCCAGCCACACCATGTTGACGGCAAGATGAGCAAAGCCGCCATGCAGGAAGGCATAGGTGAAGGGGCTCGAAAACGCGTAGAAATCGAGGTCGAAGCGACCGGAATAGCGGATCGGAATGAAGGCGGTCCGGATCAGCAGGGAAACATCCTGGTCCTCGGTGAGCCAGTAGAACCGGATCAGGTGAACGACGACGCAGATGCCGATCAGCGTCAGCACGACGGGCGGCATGTTGAACACCGGCTCGCGGCGCGGCTCCGACTCACGGCCGACAGGTTCGCCCTCGCCCTGTTCGATTTCCGAGGGGCTTGCTGGTTCGTTCATATGGCTCGCACTCAGTCGCTGGATTCGACTTGGCGAGCATGTAGATCACGGTCACCCGATTCACAAAGGGGCGAATCGCCCCACGCAAATCAAAATGGCGCGAATCAAAATTGGCGCGAATCAAAAAGAAGCCGTCCAGGGTTGCCCTTGAACGGCTGGTCGAGCCCCCATGCTCCCCCAAACTCTTGACTGAAATGCTGCCGATCGCTGCGAAACGACCGCTTCTGGAGTGGTTTTAACGTGCCACGGGCCTGGGTGGGGCGCAACGTAAACCACTTGTTAACCTTAACGACCCCGACCCGTGAACAAGTGTTAACGATGCTGGCACGCATCCTGCTCCGCAACGCATGTAGGTCCTCGGAGGGCGCCCTTCTGTTCACCGATGGGACATCAGACGACAGATTGCGCGGAGCAGCATAACATGAACCAGAACGGATCGATCACGCTGTTCCATTATTGGAACCGGCTGCGTGACGGGCGCCCTGCCCCGAAGCGTTCGGAAGTCGAGCCGGCCGATATCAAGTCGCTGCTGGCCGACACATTCATCCTGGAAAAGGATACGCGCGGCGAAGCGGTATTCCGGCTCGCCGGCACCAGGCTTTGCGCGGTCTATGGCCGTGAACTCAAGGGGTTTTCCTTTCCCTCGCTGTGGCGCGAGAAGGACCAGCGGCTTATCTCGAAACTGATCCAAGGCGTCTTCGATCAGAAATCCGTCGTGCTCATCACCTATGAAGGTTTCAGCCGCACCGACCGTTCCAGCAAGTTCGAGCTGCTCGCCCTGCCGCTCGACGGCGGCGTCGACAATCCGCGCTGCCTCGGCGTGATAAGCGCCGCTGAAAAACCCTTCTGGCTGGGCGCGGATCCGATCGCCGACGCCCTGATCGATTCGATCCGTGTCGTCGATCCGGAGAACGAACCGAAATTCCTCAAGAACCGGCCGGCCATCGACGTTCCCTCGCTCGTCCCGTCGGAACTCGATCCGTCCCAGACGATTTCGGCGCTCGGCCACGCGCGCCGCATCCGTCATCTGGTCGTATTCGACGGCGGGCGCGGGGAATAATCCAAAACCCTAAAGTAGCCCAAAATCCTAAAGTAGCGGTCTCAGGCTTTCCCCTTTGTTAACCCACTTCGCTGTAGCTTTGCGACGAAGTTCCTCGCATCAACGCGCGGAATGCCAAACGGGGTGTAGGCAGTCATGAGGTCAGCGGCGGTCGACACCGCACCGTCCCAAGCTGAAAGGCGCAACTTTCAGCGCGTCCGCGTGAAGATCTATGGACGCTTCATGCTGGAGGATCGCACCGAACATCCGTGCCAGGTGGTCGACATGTCGCCGGGCAATGTAGCGCTTCGCACCGAGCGCATCGGCATGCCGGGCGAGAAAGTCATCGCCTATATCGATCACATCGGCCGCATCGAAGGCGTCGTCACCCGTATCTTGCAGGACGGCTTCGCGATGACGGTCATCGCGTCGGAACGCAAGAAGGACAAGCTTGCAGCGCAATTGACCTGGCTTGCCAACAAGCACGAGCTCGATCTGCCGGAAGACCGCCGCCACGAACGCGTGGCGCCGCGCAATCCGACCAGCGTGCTTCAGCTCGGCGACGGGCGCCAGTACCAGTGCCGCATCATCGACCTGTCGCTTTCGGGCGCCGCGGTCGAGATCGACGTCAAGCCGGCAATCGGCATCCAGGTCATGCTGGGCACCATGCGCGGCCAGGTGGTGCGCCATTTCGAGGACGGCATCGCCATCGAGTTCGCGGTCATCCAGAGGCCGGAAACCCTCGATTCCGAATTCAACGCATCCGGCACCTGACAAACAACACACATTGCCGCAATCGACCGGCCCATTTCGGCCGGTTTTTGTTGGTGCGCCGGTCAACGCAGCCTGCCACCGATGCCGCGCCAAGGCGCCGCGCCGATGTGATCCCCGCGAGAACGCCTCAACAATTTTATACTGAAATGATTCAAATTTTATGTTTATTCTATGGGCGTTTTACTTAATGTCTACTTCGAGCCTTTGCGTCGAATAAATCCAATCGTGTCATTGTCTCCTCAAACGGGGAGACTGGACGATGAAGAGGACGAGGGGCAAGCTGTTGCTCTTGGCAATGGCGACGCAGCTTACCGCCTGGGGAACAGCGTATGCAGCGGGACCTGCCTTCATGCACACCGGCAGCCGCACCACACAGCCGGTCGGCCATTACGAGTTCTGCCAGAAGATTCCGCAGGAATGCAATCAGCGGACGCCGAAGCAGGCGCCGATCGAGCTGACCCGCAAGCTGTGGGCGAAGATCGTGAGCATCAACAATTCGGTCAACAGCAGGATCGCGCCGCGCACCGATATGGAACTGTGGGGCAAGGAAGAGGTCTGGTCCTATTCCAACAGCGAATTCGGCGACTGCGAGGACTATGCGCTGGAAAAGCGCCGCGCGTTGATGAACATCGGCGTTCCGGCCGGCGACCTGCTGATGACGGTTGCGCGCCAGCCGAACGGAGACGGCCACGCGGTGCTGACCGTGCGCACCAGCCTCGGAGAGTTCATCCTCGACAATCTCGAAACCAGGGTGCTGTCCTGGACCAATACCGACTACACCTACCTGAAGCGCCAATCGAGCCAGAATTCGGGCGCTTGGGTAACGATCAACGACGGCCGCACCGGCGCGGTTGCCAGCGTCCGCTAAGGACGCAACGCAAAAACCCGGTCGAGCCCCACCCTCCCCGTCCCCAACGACCGGGTTTTAGGAGCCGGCCCCGTCCCCGGGCCGGCTCCACCTTTTCAAGCGGCACGTTGTCTCACAAGCGCCGCGCGCTTTTGCGCGACATGCATTTGCGACGGCAGCGCCAGGTAGCGTCCGCACTCTAGGGGCGAGCCTCCAGCACCATGTTGAACGGCGTCTCCGCGGCGCGACGGAATCGCTTGAAACCGCCGGCGGTCACCACCTTGCGCAATCCCGCCTCGCCGGCCTGGGCGCCAAGCCCAAGCCCGACTTCCTGCGACAGCGAGGCGGGTGTGCACACGAATGTGGAAGCGGCATAATAGACGCGTCCGACGGGATTGAGGTTCGCCGCTAGACGGTCATGCGCGAACGGCTCGACGATCATCCAGGTGCCATCCGGCTTGAGCGACCCGCGGATATGGGCGGCGGCGCCCTCTGGATCGCCCATGTCGTGAAGGCAATCAAAGAAAGCGACGAGGTCATAAGTGCCGGGATAGGTCTTGGCGGCCGCGACCTCGAAGCGCGTATTGGCGCCGACGCCGGCTTCCTCGGCGGCCTTTCGGGCGCGCTCGATCGAAGCGGCGTGATAATCGAAGCCGACGAAGCGCGAATTGGGGAAAGCACGCGCCATGAGCACGGTCGATGCGCCGTGACCGCATCCGACATCCGCGACCTCCGCGCCGCGTTCGAGCTTCTCGACTGGGTGGCGAGGGACATCACGTCGCTGATTTGGTGCACCGGCTTCCTGGGCGACTTCCGATGGATCCAAACTCCCCGGCGTCTCGATGATGCCGGCCAGCCCATTCACGAGCACGGTTTGGGCATCCTTCCGGGCCTCTATTTGCCGGCCTCGGGGACAATACCGGTAATCGCCGACGAGGCGGCCCGCCTCGCAGACGATCTCTTCAAGAGGCGAGTCGCCTAGTTGCAGAGACGCTTGCAGTTCTCTTAGGCTGCACCTCAAAATGTCAGCGACGGGGTCAGATCGTGGCCTCCCCTCTCGCCAGCAACCGGGACGACGGACGTACCACGTACCGCGTCCTTGATACACCGGATTGATCCCCTAGTTACCCTCCGTGGGCGCCTTAGTCGCGAGTTTTTCCTGGGGGCGGCGGCGGTTGCGCCGTCCTGACTGCATGCCGCGGAAAGACGGTTCGACCGACGCACTTTATGGAGGTGGTCGTGCGTCAATCCCCTGAATCCAGCTGGGCATGTTTCGCATTCGTTTGCTCGATCGCGGTAGCTTGCGCAGGAGCTGCCGGCGGCGGCGAGCGCGGCGGAGGCAATAGCGGTGGCAACCATGGTGGCGGAGGCAATAGCGCTGGCAGCCATCACGGTGAAGGCCCCAAAGGCGGCGCGCACAAAGGACCTGGCGGCGAGCCCAGCGGCTCCAGCAGTAGGTCACCGGTGGATGACGATGGGACCAGCACCGCTGCAACGGCGGCAGTGGCGGCAACTACGGCCGCCACTGCCGTCAGTGTCGCCCGGTCCGCAGGGGCCGGACGGTCGCTCGACCTCCCGGCCACACTCCAGCCTCCCAGCGCCAGCAACAGTCCATCGACGCTCAGTCCAATCGAAGCGCTGCCGGGCGTCCCGGATGAAGTCGTTCGCGCCTGCCATGATGCGATCGAGTCGGCCGCCGCCCCGTTTGGCGCGACCAGTGTGCGCGTCCGCAGCGCAGGTTCCATACGCCAGTTGAGCCCGGATACGATCTCGGCTCCCGTTGAGGTTAGGATCGACTATGGACGGCAAGGCAACGTGGAGACGCGGCAGGCGCCGATCAAATGCGAATTGAACGCGACAGGCAGGGTGATCGGGCTGACATAGCGTATCGCGCAGAACTCCTCGCCGACGAGAGCAGGATGAATTCGAATGGGGTGATTCGATTCATCCTGGCCTACTCTCGCAATACACGTGAGGCAGTGATCTCAAAGACCCTGGGCCTTCAACAGGAGGACCGCGCAGTCGTTTGGAAGTCACTCCAACGTCGCTTGTCTTGGCCTGAGGGGATAGGGAAGTGTGAGAGAACGCACCTGGGCAATCCGCGACGGGTTGCGAACCTTGCTGCGTGCAGTCTTCTGGCTGACGGCCTTCAACCCGCCGGCAGCGCCTGCCGGGCGGCCAGCGCGCGGCTTCAGCGGCGGCTCAATCTGGGCGCTGCGACGCTCAGCCCTGATCCTGTCATTGTCCGCGCGCGCGGCGGCCAGGTCGCGGGCAAAAGAAACAGTGACTTCACGTTGCTTGTCCAGAGCCTCCTTCAGCCTGGCGACCCCTACCAAAAGTGCTCGGGCGGCGTCGCGTTCGAGGCGAGTTTTATCGAGGTTCTCATGGGTCGAGACTGCCGCAGCGCGTTCTCGTGCCAGAGCCTGCGCCGTCTCGGTTGCAGTCTGCTCCACTCGTTCTCTCGCTGTGACTGCTCTGGCTCGTTCCTGTTCAGCCACGTCGCGCTCGAGACGAGCTTTTTTCAACTCCTCACGCGCCGAGACTGCTGCAGCGCGTTCTAACGCCAAAGCCTGCGCTGTCTCGGTTGCAGTCTGCTCGGCACGCTTTCTCGCTGAGACTGCTCTGGCTCGTTCCTGTTCAGCCGCGTCGCGCTCGAGGCGAGCTTTTTTCAGCGCCTCACGAATCGACGCTGCTGCAGCGCGTTCTCGAGCCAGCGCGCCCTCCGTCTCGGCTGCGGTCTGCTCCACTCGTTCTCTCGCTGTGACTGCATCGGTCCGTTCCTGCTCAGCCGCGTCGGCGCGCTCCATGAGCGCGGCATTGGACAGTTTCACTTCGGCGAGGTCACCACGAAGGTCCTCTGACTTCCGGCGTTCGTCGTCGAGCATTCCGGTCGCTTGCGCCAGCGAAGCCTTGGCCTTGGCGCGATCCTCGGCGGCCTCGGCCTCAAGCTGTTCAATTTGCGCCTGCGCTCGCGATAGATCGCGCGCCACCCATCCGGCTCGCTGACGCTCCAGATGAGCAGCGGGCATCTCCGTAAAGACATAGTTGGTGGACTCGCGCAGCATCGTGCGGGTATCTCCCGCAATGCGCCGCAATGCGTCAACTGTGCGGGCTGCCGCGAGCTCGTTGCGCAATTGCTCCTGGCGTACGCGATCGGCGGCTGCCACCCTTGTCCTTAGCGCGTCGATCTCCTTGTGCGACTTGAGCAGCGCTCGCTGCAGAGCGGCGCTCCTGGCGCGCTCGCCTTCCGCCGCCTGGTGCTCCTGGCCGGCCAATTCCCTCGCTGCGGCTGCCTGAGCAGCAGCTGCTCCGACTTGCGCCCGGGCAGCCGTGAGATCCGGGCTGAGCAATTCGACACTCGTGCGCTCGTCTCCCTGGGCTGGCCCACGCACATCTAATGCAGCACTCGCCGGAAGCTCGACGGGTCGCGAAAGGCCCGGATTGGCGTTGCCCTGGACCCGCGAAATGGCGGGGGCGCTTTCGACCCAGTTTTGTCTCGTCATCGCATAGCTAAGCGGCACGGCCAGACAGATTGCGGCGACGCCAAAGCGGGGCACAAGACCGATCGCCCTGCGAACCCGAGGAGGTGAGGCCATCGCTGTGGTGGGGTCGGGATCCTTCGCGAGGGCGAGTTGTGTCGGGATACGGCTCAGAGCCCTGAATATTGGACTAGTTAGGGCGGCAAGATCAGCCGCCACCTGCCTATGGACATAGCCAGCGATTTCCCTGATCGATGTCGCAAGTCGGCCGGATTGCGCTATGTTCGTCGCGGAAGCGAAAGCGTTGGTCTGGGTCACAGACGAGCTCTCGCAAGCTTCGGAGATCAAGTCGAAATACTCGATTCGCACCCCGAACCGAAGGCAATTGGCATCCTGACGCCGAATACCCAGGTCTGCCGTGTCTGAGGGCACGGCAAGCTGAGAAGAAGAAGCAGGCTCGGTTGCAAGGTCGACCGGGCTTTCCCAATCCCAAGAAACCTCCTCCTCGGGGAGGTCAGATCCGCCTTCGCTCACATCTGATTTGAGGCGACGCCGTTGCACCGCGATATGGATACGCCGGAGCACAAGATAGAGGCCCACCGAGGCAAATGTTGCTATCCCGCCCAGGATGGCGAGATCTGCGTCGTTTGCGTAAATTTCGGCAAGATGATTTGGCATTGTCGTGCCTGTGCCGTCCTGGGTGTATTCTTAAGATCGTGAAGCGGTGTTGGCCCCTCGCCTTGGTGCTGGCTAAAGCCTTTGATCGCGTTCGAATCTGTCACTTGCTTCGAGGGCCCTCCCGTGCTCGAATTGTTGTTGCATGGCGGAGCGTCGGTCGCGCGTTGATAGTCGTGCCGGCGCAGATGACTTTTGTTTGAAACGAAACTTGACATGCCGTGGCCGCCGGTTGTCGGCCGCCAAGGGCGCACAGGCTCTGAAAAGCCGACTTGCACCTCTGCATCTCAACGTCCCGAGAGTTCTCCCACGGTAGCGTACCACCCCGCCATTTCCGGCTCTGGACGGCCCGGCTAGGCTTTAAGCTAGGTCACAGGCCTCCACGGTCAACCGTCACCTGATATTAGGCATCCATCGGCAGCACTTCGGCCATGCAACACAGCCATTGGGGCGCCCGCGAGCTGGCCAACTAAATCATGCTGATCATGGTTAAGTCGCACCGAGCAACACGATCTGGTGTCGAAGCCGTCTGCCTCGCTTCACGCTGACACGGCGTTAGTCCGGCAGGCCCGCCTTGCGAAGGCCTTCGATATATCTGCTGCGATCGTCCGGTCGATAAAACGGCGGCAGCACCTCGGCGAGATTCGAAAGCCGCAACGTAGGATCGAGTTCGCGCAGGCGAGCCATCATCTTCTCGGCTTCCGAAAGCCGACTGGCCAAGACGTAACTTGCCGTCGCCACACGCGTCGCACTCGCGTAGTTTGGTTGCGAGCGCAAAGACCTTTTCGCCCACTCAGCAGCATCGTTGTAGCGCCCGGCACAAAAGTGAGCGAGCGCGGTGCAAAATTCCCAAACAAAAAAGCGAGGATCGAACGGACTGAGGCGCATTGCCTGCGCGGCGCGCTCGACGGCTTTCTCCGGCTCACCTAAGCACGCTTGAACCCAGGCGCTGTAACCCCACGCCGCAGCCAAGTTCGGGTTCAGGCCAAGCGCACGCTCGATGCAAGCCGCGCTTTCCTCCACATCGCCGCCTACATAGCCGAGCACGTATCCGCCGTACGAAAGGGCAATTGCATCGTCCCATCCAAGTTCGATCGCTCTCTTTGCCAGTCGGGTCGCCTCGGCAGTCTCATCTAAGCGATCGATCATCCAGCGGTTGCTCTTTCGCGCCGCATAGCAGCGCGCCGCCCGGGCATAGGCGGCAGCGAACACCGGGTCACAGCCGATCGCCTTCATGAAGAACCGCAGAGCGTCATCCATGGTTTCCTTGGTGTTGACCGCTCGGTCGTGGGACGCCAACCCGCGCAGATAATAGTCGTAGGCGTCGAGGTCCTCAGTCGGCTTGCGCTTGGCGCGCTCAATTTCCGCCTCCTCGACCTTTGGGGTGATCGCGCCGACGATGCTCGAGGCGATCTGGTCCTGAAAATCAAAAACCTCGGCTAAAGTACCCTCAAAACGGTCAGCCCACAGGTGGAGGCCGCTCGAAGCGTCGAGGAGTTGTCCGGTGATGCGCAGGCGGTCGCCCGCCCGCCGCACGCTTCCCTCGACCACATAGCGCACGCCCAGTTCACGCCCGACCTGCTTTATGTCTATCGAGCGTCCCTTGTATGTAAAACTCGAATTCCCTGCGACTACGAACAGGTGACGAAAGTGAGCCAGGGCGGTGACGATGTCTTCCACCATACCGTCGGCAAAATATTCCTGCTCTATATCACCGCTTAGATTCTGAAACGGCAGCACCGCAATTGACGGCTGGTCGTCGTGTCTCGTTGGGACCAGCACCTGCGCCGACGCCGCGACGCCAGAGCTTGGCCCGGGCCGCCGATCACCAGTTCGTTCGCGGGACTGGAGAGAAGCCGCCAGCGAGCTTGTTTGCGCCTCCGGCTCCGCATCCAGCTGCTTTTTCAGGGCCTTCCGACAGAGCTCGAACTGGCGCAAGGCGGCGTTTTCGTGACCGCGATGAGCGTGGATCCGGATCAGCGCCCGATGGGCGGCCTCCGCGGTAGGATCTGAGGCAAGCAATCTCTCTGCCAGCCCTTCGCAGGCCGTCTCTTCCGCTGAGCCGGGTATCGGCAGCGCGAGGCTCAGCCGATCGACCAACTGCAGCGCCTTGCGCTGATACCTGTCCAGATAGGGTCCAAACCACTCATCCAGTTCCTCAGGAATGGCTTCCCCCGCAAGCACCCCACCGCGGTAGAGGTCGGCGGCGAAGGCGAGATCGGCCGCCCCGCCCTGCTCCAGTTTCCGGTCGAAGATCGAAATGTCCGCATCATCCGGACCGGCAATCAGCGCGATGGCTTCCTGATCCCCGTGGATGTAGACGGTGGCATCCTTGCTGGTCGGGAACGAGCGCCGGATGTCGACCAGCGCTTGCCGCAAACTATTGCGCGCCTGGCCATTGCTTCGTCCCGGCCAAAAGGCTTCGGAAAGCAACTCGCGACGATGGCCGCGGCGGCCCGCCAGCACCAAGGCAGCAAAAAGCAGCGAAGTCTTGCGCGTGGCGAAGCGGACGGGCCGGCGCTCCGGGGAGGTAATCTCGAGGCCGCCCAGCAACCTGATGCGCACAGATCCGTCTCCAGACTTTGATCGCCGCGTCAGAATAGCATTCCGGCAGATGGATTTAACACCGATTTAACGGCAGCTCGTCGGGCTTATCCGTTTTTTTCACGCACAGCCGAACGGCCCGAAAACAGCCGCATGGCACGCTCTCATCCGCAAATCTCGAAATGGGAGACTAAAAATGGCTGACACGCAAACTCGCGCCGCCCACACCCCGAAAAGACATTTGTTCGGACCTAGCCTGAAGGGCGCAGCAATGATGATTGCCGCCTTCAGGGGGTGGCGGCGCACCGTCGCAAGACGCAGGGCACTGGCCGACTTGACGGCCGATCAGCTGAACGACATCGGTCATCCGGAGGCCGATCGACCCGTGCTCAACATCAAGGCAGGTCTGATCACGAACTTGATGTCGATGCGATAAGTTCGGGGTACGACTGACCGCATCGTGGAACTCGGCACCCATAACGAGCTGCTTTTGAAAATGGGCTGCATGCGCAGCTTTGCGTGCGCCGTTCCGGGGGTTCTCGGCAGCTTACGAGACTAAGGCGGGATGAGATTCTAGCAAACGCAGCCGCAAGAACTGCTCTCCAATCGCAACCGCCATGAGGCTTTCAGGCAACTGCGGATGGGAGCAATATGGCAGCCAAGCCAATTCAACCTCCGGATCGCTGCGATGTTGGAAATCCCGGAAGATCGATGCGAGCGCCACCGCCTGTTCAAGGCCATCGACGACGCGTTCAAGGCGGGCGACTTCGAGGCCCTCGGTGTGGCTCTCGGCGGCTCACCCGGCTGGTTCGACGAGCAGATGCCCTTTGAATTCGGCCTTGGGCATCCACTGGAGTATGCGATCTATTGGAGCCCCGCCGCTTTCATCTCGATCTTACTGGATGCGGGCTCGGACCCGAACTATCACCACCACGGCGGTTTTCCGGCAATCATCGCGGCACTGTCCACCGACCGGGCTGACAGACTGGAAATCATCCGAATCCTGATCGATGGGGGCGCAGACCCGAACATGCGGGGCGTAAACGACTGGACACCGCTTCACTATGCGGTCGCCATCCGTAGCGTCGATGCCATCCGCCTGCTGTTGGCGGCGAGCGCCGACCCATCCCTCGAAACCGGCATCGACGACTATACGACAGCCCTCGAGGACGCCGACAATGCCGGTTTTGAAGCCGGCGCTTCGTTGCTGCGCGATGCGATGACCATGCGCGGCTCCAATGGACGGTGAGTTGGGCGACGATGCCGGTGAACCCTATAGCCGACGATTTGAGCAAGGCTGGCCTCAGGTCATCGTCAGCCCCGCCTTGAAGCGTTTGCCGTTGGCGACGTAGTGCGCGGCCGAAGCGCGCAGGCTTGCCACCGCGGCATCGTCCAGTGTTCGCACCAAACGGGCGGGCGAGCCGATGATCAGCGAATTGTCGGGGAATTCCTTGCCTTCGGTGACCAGGGCGCCGGCGCCGACCAGCGAATTCTTGCCGATCTTCGCGCCGTTCAGCACGATGGCGCCCATGCCGATCAGGCTGTTGTCGCCGATCGTGCAGCCATGCAGCAAGGCGCGATGGCCGATCGTGCAGCCTTGCCCGATGGTCAGGGGAAAACCGACATCGGTATGCATGACCGTGTGTTCCTGCACATTGGTATCGGCGCCGATGATGATCGGCTCGTCGTCGCCGCGGATGACGACGCCGAACCAGAAGCCCGCGTTGCGGCCGATCTTTATGTCGCCGATCAGGGTAGCGTCGGGCGCGATCCAGTTGCTGTCGGCGTCCTCGAAACCGGGGGCATTTCCGTCGATCGCATAGAGCGGCATTTTTCTCCTCCGAATCGTCAGGCTGAAAGATCGGTCGACCCTAGGAGAGTGCCTGCCTGGGATGCAATGTCGATCAGCACGACGCCCAACGCCAAAGATCGTCGCCGGTGCAACCGCAAGAGATCAGCGCCGTCAGGCAACTATAAAAGCAACGAGTGTGTGTCCGACCCGACCCATCTTTACCTTCCATTTACCATGAAATCGCACAGTCGTGTTTCGACAGGCGTGCCGCAAGAGCCGTGCCACGCACATGGGTCGCTCAAGGACAGCCCAAGGGAAGACACATTGGGACAGGCTGCCGATAATCGGGGATCGCGATGAAGCAGGCAGCCACCGCCAACGGTCCGCAACTCACCGTCGTCGATTCCAAGTTGATGAAGCGGGTGTTCTACGTGTTCGCGGCGCTGGCAGCGCTTTCGATGACGATCAGCGTTGGCGGCAAATGGTTGGGCCGCTCGATCGCCATGGCCGGATATACCGACGACACGACAATCCACGAGGTCGTGATCGGCAACAACGTCATCGCCGTGCCGGCCAATGTCATCCGCTTCGACCAGGCGCGGCGCGACGGCATCGCCTCGCGCCTCGACCTCTATCTGCGTTATCCCGAAATGGACGGCTACAGCGAGGCCGCCCGCGACGATTTCAACCACACTGGACCCAGCAAGAGCATCATCTTCCTGTCGTTCGAACGACAGGTCATGTCGCGTGACATGAGCGGCCGCTTCGCGCCGATCTACAGCGCCCTGATCGTCGAACCCGGCACGCCCGGTCCGGGCGGCACGGCGCTTTACGGCTTCAGTGAAAACTCAGGCTATTTCAACGAAATGCTGGCGGTTGGCAATCGACCGGGCAAGGACCCGTTCGTGGCCCGCTGCCTGAGCGGCCCAAGTGCCGCGCAATCGCTGGCGCCCTGCGAACGCGACATTCTGGTCGGCGACAATCTCAGCCTCAGCTACCGCTTTCCCATGGAATTTCTGAGCGACTGGCAGGCGCTCGACGCAGCCATCGCCGCCAAGGCCGCGCTTATGCTGAAGGCAGGGCATTAGGATGGTGGTGAACCGCCGCAGCAACGCAGAAGTTGCGCTGGCGGGATAGGCCCGGGCGCTGTCCCTCCGGCATCTCGCAAGGTTCCCACCGCCGCAGCGCTTGGAGGTATGGGGCTGCCTGCCGCCAGTCGTAAATTCCGCGCCTCAGGCCAGGTCGATGTCGAGGATCGCCATCGAGAAATTATAGTCGCCGTCGTCCTCGTCCTTGAAGACGATGCCGAGGAATTCGTCGCCGACGTAGACCTCGGCCGAATCGTCCTTGCGCGGCCGCGCCTTCACCTCAAGCTTCGGGTTCTGGAAGACGCGCTTGAAATAGGCGTCCAGCTTTCTGATTTCGTCCGGCTTCAAAAGTCTTCTCCGATCGTCGGTCTTGCTCGTTTGAGCGCGCTTCTGGCACGTCGACAATGGCGATGTAAAGGCAAGCCGGCGCGAGAACCAGGGCAATCGCTTGAGGTTTGCGCTGCCCCTCATTGCCCTGCCGGGCATTTCTCCCCGTATAGTGACGGGGAGAAAGACGCCCTTGCAAAGGATTTCGCCAATCTGCAGCGCTGCGGAAAGGGTGCCGACGTCGCTATACGCCGACATCGACGTCCGACGCGACGAGCCTCTGCCCGATCGCTCAGATATCGAAGCTGACGACGTGGTCCATCGATTGCGAAGGCAAAAGCTGGTCCATCTGCCGCGAGGGCCGGTCGCAGCCGGTCTCGCCGACGACGCGGGCCGGCACGCCGGCAACCGTCTTGTTGTGCGGCACCGGCGACAGCACCACCGAGCCTGCCGCGATCTTGGAGCAATGGCCGACTTCGATGTTGCCGAGGATCTTTGCACCGGCGCCGATCAGCACGCCGTAGCGGATTTTTGGATGGCGGTCGCCGCCGGCTTTGCCGGTGCCGCCCAGCGTCACGCCGTGCAGGATCGACACGTCGTCCTCGATCACCGCCGTCTGGCCGACGACGAGGCCGGTGGCGTGGTCGAGGAAGATGCCCTTGCCGATGCGGGCGGCCGGGTTGATGTCGGTCTGGAACACCGAGGACGACCGGCTCTGCAGGTAGAGCGCGAAATCCTGGCGGCCCTGGTTCCACAGCCAATGCGCCAGCCGGTGCGTCTGGATGGCATGAAAACCCTTGAAATAGAGCACCGGCATGATGAAGCGGTCGCAGGCCGGATCGCGGTCGTAATAGGCCTGGATGTCGACACGCACCGTCGACGCCCAATCCTTGTCGTCGGCTGACATCGCCTTGAATGTCTGGCGGATGAGATCGGAACCGATATCCTGATGGGCGAGCCGTTCGGCCAGCCGATGGATGACCGCTTCCTCCAGGCTTTCCTGGTTGAGGATGGTCGAATAGAGGAACGCCGCCAGCAGCGGATCGCGGTTGACCGCCTCCATCGCTTCGTCGCGGATCGAGCGCCAGATCGGGTCGATCGGCTTCACCATGGTCGGGCGGGCAATCGTAACGCTGTTCATCAATGGTCTCCGGCCATCTGGTGTCTCCGGCTTGGCACCAAAAGCGCTGCGCACTTTTGCGCGACATGCTCTATAAGCCAGATCGTAGCACGGTTGAACTCAATTTTCCTTAGTGCTTTGTCAAATGGATTTGGTTCACGGAAATTCAAGCGGCCATGGAAAACCAAGCCTTGATCGACGAGCCGCTGAAGCATGAGCTTGCCGCGCTCTACCAGACCGAAGGCCGCCACTATCACAGCCTTGCCCATATCGAGGCGATGCTGGCGCTGGCCGGCCGCTATCGGGCATCGTTGCACGACCCCGAGGCGGTCGAGGCTGCGACCTGGTTTCACGACGCCATCTATGACAGCCGGGCCAAGGACAACGAGGCGAGGAGTGCCGCCCTTGCCGAGAAAAAGCTCGCCGGCCGCACCGATGCACAACGCCTTGGCCGCATCACGGCGATGATATCAGCCACCGCCACGCATGAATTGCCGCAGTTTGACGACGAGAATGCCGCCCGCGACGCAGCGCTGTTCCTCGACATGGACCTGGCGATCCTGGGGACGCCGCCTGATGCCTTCGACGCCTATGAACAGGCGGTGCGCCGCGAATATGGCTGGGTGGAGGAGCCGATGTGGCGTGCCGGCCGCAGTGCTGTTCTGAAGAGTTTCCTCGCCCGCCCGCACATCTTCCACACCGAGGAGTTCCGGCAGCGGTTCGAAGCTCGGGCTCGGCAAAACATGGAGCGTTCGCTCGAAGCGCTTGAGGCATGAGCGCTGCTGCGGGTGCAGCACCTTTGATGCCGGCGCGAAGGATCGCTACGGATCGGCTTTTATCCTGAGCCGCTGCATTCTTCAGGCCTTGAGTCACCCCAACTTAACCACCGATGTGCTCACAGCGGATTTTCGGCATAAAACTCCAGCACCCGCTGCTTGAAGGTCTTGTCGCCGACGGCCAGCATGTGGTCGCGGCCCTCGATGTGGAAAGCCCTGGCGTTCGGCATCAAGGCGGCCAGTTCGTCGGGCGAACCGCCGATATCGTCCTTGGTGCCGACGGCAATCAACGTCGGCTGGGCGATGCGCGCAATGTCGGCCTCGGCCAGCAATTCCCGTGAAGTGGCAATGCAGGCGGCCAGCGCCCGGCGGTCGCTGCGGGTCTGGTCGGCGAAGGCGCGAAACGAGCGGCCGCGCGGATGGCTGGTGGCATCGGTATCGTCGGCCAGAAGGGCGGCGGCAATCGGATCCCAGTCGCCGACGCCGTCGACCATGCCGACGCCGAGACCGCCGAAGACCAGCGTCGCCACCTTGTCCGGATCGGAAAGCGCCAGGAAAGCAGATATCCGCGCGCCCATCGAGTAGCCCATGACATGGGCGCGTTCGATGCCGAGATGGTTCAGCAACGCTGCCCCGTCGGAAGCCATTCTTGCCGGCGTATAATCGGCCTCCTGATAGCTCTTCGACGAGGCGCCATGGCCGCGATTGTCGAAGGCGATGGCGCGGTAGCCGGCATCGTTCAGCGCCTTGAACCAGCCGGGCGACACCCAGTTGACGTAATGGGTCGAGGCAAAGCCATGGATCATGAGCACCGGATCGCCCTGCCCCGATGCCGGCTGGCGGTCGAGGAAGGCAAGGTCAAAACCGTCATGGGAAAAAAACTGCATCTGCGATGGATCCTGCGCGTTCAGTTGTGCGCAGTGCCGATTGCCGGGTGACGCAACAGGTCGCCGTCCTCGATCCCGCTCCTGGTGGCCGTGCCCGCCTTGAGCTCTAGCACGAAGCGAACCGGCTCGCCGGGCGAGATCATCGCCTCGGACTGCGGCTCGCCTTGCTTGATCGCCCGGATCCTGCCGTCCTGACCGACAAAGATCAGGTCGAGCGGCATCGGCGTGTTCTTCATCCAGAAGCTGACATCCCGAGGCTCCTCGAACACGAACAGCATGCCATGATCGTCTGCCATCTCTTGGCGAAACATCAGGCCGGCCTCGCGCTCGGCGGAGGTGTCGGCGATCTCGACGGAGAACGAGCGTTCGCCGCCTTTCGTCACCGCGACCAGCGGCTGCGGGTCGACGGCAAGGATCATCGCCCGGCTGTCTGCCGAAGCCGATTGCTGGAAGAAAGCGCCTGTGGCGATGACAAGGGCGATCGCGGCGCAGAGTACGCCCGTTGTCAGCCAGTTCCTGTAACTCATTCAGAATCCTCGGCCATCGTCCTAGGTATGTTGAAATTCAGGTGAGGTCGGCCTGCAAACGGCGGTTTCCTGTGCTTCCGGTGCTCACGTACCCAAAAGTACGCTCCGCTCCGGTTCTCGGAATCCACCATTTTCGGCGCGGCCTGACCTGAATCTCAACATACCTGGACCATGATCGCGAACCTACGGGTCGAAAAAGATCATGGTCAAGCGGAAAGCACCAGGTCGCATTCCGATTCGATCGGGATGCGACCTTAGTGCGAGACGGGCAAGGTACCCATATCCGGGTGAATTTCGGCAGCCATAAGGCCTTTGTCGCCGCGCCCGAAGCGGACCAGCACGACCTGCCCCGGCCTGAGCTCGGTAATGCCGTAACGGCGCAGCGTCTCCATGTGGACGAAAATGTCCTCGGTGCCCTCGCCCCGGGTCAGGAAACCGAACCCCTTGGTACGGTTGAACCATTTCACCAGCGCCCGTTCGAGGCCGCTTTCCGGCGTCACCGAGACGTGGGTGCGCTGCTCCTGCATCTCCGCCGGATGGGTTGCCGTGGTGAGATCCATGGAGAGCACGCGGAACGCCTGCAATCCGCGCTCACCTTGCTTGACCAGGCAGACGACGCGCGCACCTCCCAAGGCGGTCTGGAAACCGTCTTTTCGAAGACATGTCACATGGAGGAGAATATCACCGGAAGAGCCGTCATCGGGAAGAATGAAACCGTAACCCTTGGCCACGTCGAACCATTTGATCGCGCCCGCAATCTCGACAAGACCGGCCGTGTCGCCGCTCTCGTCTCTTCCCAAGGCGTCGTGACCGGTTCCGTCCCGCCCCATGAAAGAGGCTTTTTCCCCCATAACAACGCCCCCCTTTTTCCAAGAATACCGCAACTGATTCTTGACGTTAGATTAACACTTCCGCTTCCTGTGTGTGCAAGACCTGAGCTGCGTTTTTTCACGGTTCATTGCAGGAATACCGGATTAGTTGTTTGCCGGCAGGAGCGGCTATCGGGAATTGCCCTTTGGCCGGGTGGCCCCTATGTTCCGCCGTAACGCAACATTTCGAGGAAAATCACATGCGCTACCTCCACACCATGGTCCGTGTCGCCGACATCGATGCCTCGCTCGATTTCTACTGCAACAAGCTTGGCCTCAAGGAAGTGCGCCGCCACGAAAACGAACAGGGGCGCTACACGCTGATCTTCCTCGCAGCGGACGAGGACGAGCAAAGCGGCATCACCGACAAGGCGCCGCTGATCGAGCTCACCTACAATTGGGATCCAGAAGACTACAAGGGCGGCCGCAATTTCGGTCACCTCGCCTACGAGGTCGAGGATATCTACGCCACCTGCCAGCAGCTGATGGACAAGGGCGTCACCATCAACCGGCCGCCGCGCGACGGCAACATGGCCTTCGTCAAATCGCCGGACGGCATCTCGATCGAGCTTTTGCAGAAAGGCCCGGCCAAGGCCAAGGCCGAGCCCTGGGCGTCGATGCCGAACACTGGAAGCTGGTAGCCAATCACAAGATCGAGAGCTGGCACGACCAAGCCGGACGATCTATGGCGTTTCTCGGAATCGCGCCTATCTGTTCGGCCATCGAGCCTGCTTCGAAATTGGCGCATCCAAAGATGCGCGCTTGCCTCAGGAGAAATCCATTCATGCAGACCAGCCATGTCGATGTCGTCACTGAACATGCGAGCCGCTATCTGCAGCAGCTCTGCAAGCACTGGGCGCACAAGTTTCCGGTCGAGTTCGATCCGAACCACGGCACGATCGATCTCTCACCGGGCCGCACGGTTCTCGATGCCGACCCGGCAGCGCTGCATATCGCGGTAACCGCCGACGAAGCCGGCTCGCTGGAGCGCCTGGAAACGGTCGTCGCCGACCACATCAAACGCTTCGCTTTCCGCGAAGAGCTGACCTTCGATTGGAAAAAGGCTTCGGCAGCGTAGGCGACTACGCTCCGCCATTCCGGCCGGCCATCTCCAGCAGCGCCAGCACCGTGCGCCAGTTGCGCGCGGTGCAGGGAACTTTCAGCGTGCGCGGGATGAGGTTGGCAAATACCGATTTGCCGAGGCCTTCCGGTGCATGCAGGTAAAGCACGTCGCCCCTGATCTCGAACCGTTCGGGACCGGTGCATTTTTCGGCCAGCCGCGCGACCTCGTCGGCGGTCGGCGGGCGCTCCAGCACATAGGCGTGAAGCTTCGTCGGCTCGCCGGCGACTTCCGGATAGGGATTTTCCGCCACCAGCCGCTCGAACCAGCCGAGATCGCGCACCATGATGCGCGAGTGAAATCCCCATTTTTTCTCGAATTCCGCTTCCAGCTTTTTGGCCAGCGTGGCCGCATCGCCCTTTGCCGAACGGAACACGACGTTGCCGCTCTGCACATAGCTGGCGACGTCGCCAAAGCCGAGCTCCTCGAAGAACGACCGCAAGTCCGCCATCTTGACGATGCGGTTGCCGCCGACATTGATGCCGGAAAACAGCGCAACGAAGATTTTCGGCTGGGCACTCATATTCGGGCGCTCATATGATGAACCCGGCCAGCGTCTCGTTGTCGGTGATGTCCTGATACTGGACGCCCTCGGCCTCGAAATTGGCGTTGAGCAGCTCGAAATTGCGGCGGTCCTTGGTTTCGATGCCGATCAGCACCGAACCGAAATTGCGCGCCGATTTCTTCAGATATTCGAAGCGGGCAATGTCGTCGTCGGGACCGAGCAATTCGAGGAAGTCGCGCAGCGCGCCCGGCCGCTGCGGAAAGCGGATGATGAAGTACTTCTTCAGCCCCTCGAAACGCAGCGCCCTTTCCTTCACGTCCGGCAGCCGCTCGAAGTCGAAATTGCCGCCCGAAACCACCGCGACGATGGTCTTGCCCCTGATTTCCTTCTTCGAAAAATCCTTCAACGCGTCGATCGCCAGTGCGCCGGCTGGCTCCAGCACCACGCCTTCGACGTTCAGCATCTCGATCATGGTCGCGCAAAGCCGGTTTTCCGGGATCAGCCGCACCGCTTCAGTGGCAAACGCCCTGAGGTGCCGCAACGGCTCGCGGCCGATCTCGGCCACCGCCGCGCCGTCGACGAAATTGTCGACCCTGGCGAGCTTGATGCGCTTGCCGGTGGCAAGGCTCTCGCTCAGGCTTGGCGCGCCGGCCGGCTCGCAGAAGACGAAGCGCGTGTCGCGGCGCTGGTCGGCGAAATAATGCGTCACACCCGCTGCCAGACCGCCACCGCCGACCGGCAGCATGATGATGTCGGGCATGCGCGCCCCTGGCATCTGGCCTGATATCTCGTAGGCGACGGTCGCCTGCCCCTCGATGATGTCCTTGTGGTCGAACGGCGGCACCATGTGCGCGCCGGCGCTTTCGGTGAACTCGAAGGCGGCGCGGTAGCAGTCGTCGAAAAAGTCGCCGACCAGCCTGATCTCGACGAATTCGCCACCGAACAGCCGCGTCTTGTCGATCTTCTGCTGCGGCGTCGTCACCGGCATGAACACCACGCCTCGCTTGCCGAAATGACGGCAGACGAAGGCAAAGCCCTGCGCATGGTTGCCGGCGGAAGCACAGACGAACAGCTCGGCATCATTGCCGGCGTCGAGCGCCTTGCGGAAGAAATTGAAGGCGCCCCTGATCTTGTAGGAGCGCACCGGCGACAGGTCTTCGCGCTTCAGCAGCACGCGCGCTCCGGTCTTCTTCGACAGATAGTCGTTTTCCTGCAGCGGCGTTTCCGGGAAGATCTGGCGGATCGCGGCAGCGGCGACAACGACGCGGGAAGAGAAACTGGTCATCGGAAAAATTACCCCGGATCGCCTGTGGTGTTCGCGAAGCTAGCACACGCCGGCACACGCCGTGCGTGTTTGATCAGGGCAATCGCTTAAGATACACTCATGTCGGAAAAGCCAATTGCCGAAGTCGGCGCCGCCCCTCATCTGCCTGCCGGCATCTTCTCCCCGTATAGGGACGGGGAGAAGGGGCTGTCGCAGCTTGGGCACCCTGCCCGCAACGCTTGAGATTGGCGAAATCTTTTGCGAAGGCGTCTTTCTCCCCGTCACTATACGGGGAGAAATGCCCGGCAGGGCAATGAGGGGCGGCGCAAACCTGAATAGTGGCGCCTGCCGCCATTTTGGCTTTCGCGCAACAGTGCGATGACTGTCGCATGCCGCTGAGCGCATTTCGGCAGGAAACGACTTACTTCTGCCGCACTTCGGCTGTCCGGGAGGGTTCGCGGAGATTGGATCAAGCCTTTCGGCCGGAGTGGAATTCTAGAGTTGAAGAAGATTTGTATCCTTGTCCTTGCTTTGCTCGTTGCCGGCTGTGGCGGCCGGCAGACCGAGGAACTGCTCGGCAGCGCCATGGTGTCGGCGCCGGTGACCGATATCGCTGGCAACCACAGCATCTTCATCGCCACGACGCGCAAGCGCTCCGACGATCCCAGCAAAGTTTTCGACCGTGAGCGCTCGGCCACGCTGAACTATGCCCGCGTCAACGTCACCGTGCCGGGAACCCACGAAGCCGGTCGGATCGAGCGGCGCTCGCGCGGCAAGTCGAACGACCCGGCCAAATACTTCATGGCCTCCGACGTCGTCGGCTACGACACCGCGCCGAAATTCTCCAACGCGCTCAGTGCCGACATCGCCGCGCGCGGCGGCCGCGTCATGCTTTTCGTCCATGGCTACAACACCGGCTTCGACGCCGCCGTCTACCGCGTCACCCAGATCGCCCATGATTCCGGCTACCCGGGCACGCCGGTGCTGTTTTCCTGGGCGTCGGGCGCCAAGACCAGGGACTATGTCTACGACAGGGAAAGCGCCAGTGCTGCCCGCGACCAGTTGGAAGTCACGCTGAGAATGCTTTCGCAGACCGGCGCGCGGCGCATCGACATCGTCGCCCATTCGCTGGGGACCTGGGTTACCATGGAAGCGCTGCGCCAGCTCGCCATCAACGGCGACCGCGATCTCGGCGGCAAGCTCGGCGACGTCGTGCTGGCCTCGCCCGACATCGATGTCGATGTGTTCAAGAGCCAGATGCGCCGCTACGGCAAGCCGAACAAGCCATTCATCCTGCTTTTGTCCGACGACGACCGGGCGCTGCGGCTCTCCGGCCTGATCGCCGGTTCGCGGCCGCGCGTCGGCGACTACAAGGACGCGGCCGACCTCGCCGACTACGGCGTGAGCGTCGTCGATCTCTCCAGCGTCAAGGGATCGGATCGCTTCAACCACACCAAGTTCGCCGACAACCCCGAGTTGGTGAAGATGATCGGCCAGCGGCTGCGCGAGGATGACGGATTTGCCAGCGACCGCGAGGTGACCGACCGCATCAGCCTGCTCGGGCAGTGAGGCGCGTTCGACGCCCCGTTTCTTTCGTCCTGCATGGTCACGGTTGCGGCAGCATCGTATCACCTTCAACTGGACCGGGCCGGCCCTTGGCTTTATCAAAATAGCGAGCGACGTCACCAGCTTGACGTCCTTCCTGCGGGTGCCTGCGTGACCGTGCGTTCGAAGACTTTTCTCGTCGTAGCGTTTGCGCTCGCCGTGACCGGCTGCGTCGGCCGCAAGACACACGACCTTCTCAACACGACGACCGTGACGGTGCCTGCCTCCGACATCGCCGCCACGCATGAGATCTTCGTCGCCACCACCCGAAAAAAGGCGACGAAGGACCCGCGGCAGGTGTTCGACGGTGACCGTTCACCGACCACCAGTTTTGCCAGTGTCGAGGTCACCGTCCCGAAAATCCATCAGGTCGGCGCCATCGAGCGGGTCAGGGGCTCCGCCAACAGCAATCCGGCGAAGGATTTCACGGCAACCGAGGTCGAATTCTACGAAGGCGACCCGCAATTCGCCAAAGCGGTCGGCGCCGACATCGCCATGCGCGGCGACCGCGCGCTGGTTTTCGTGCACGGCTTCAACAACGGTTTCGACGACGGCATCTACCGGCTGACGCAGATCGCGCACGACACGAAATATCCCGGCACGCCGGTGCTGTTCTCATGGGCGTCGAGCGGCAAGACCACGGGCTATATCTACGACAAGGAAAGCGCCAACGCCGCGCGCGACGACCTCGAAGAGACGCTGCGCATGCTGGCCAAGACGAAGGCCAAGAGCATCGACATCATCGCCCATTCGATGGGCACCTGGGTGACGATGGAGGCGCTGCGCCAGCTTGCCATCACCGGCGACCGTGATCTCGGCGACAAGCTCGGCTATGTCATCCTGGCCTCGCCCGACATCGATGTCGATGTGTTCAAGAAGCAGATGATCCGTTACGGCAAGCCCGACAAGCCCTTCGCCATCCTGCTTTCGGGCGACGATCGCGCCCTCAGGCTGTCCTCGCTGATCTCCGGCGACAAGCCGCGCGTCGGCGACTATGGCGACGCGGCCGACCTCGCCAGCTATGGCGTGTCGGTGGTCGACCTGAGCAAGACCAAAGGCGGCGACCGCCTGAACCACGCCAAATTCGCCGACAACCCGTTCCTGGTGCAGTTGCTCGGCGACCGGCTGCGCGCCCCGGCCGGCCTGGCGTCAGATGAAGTCAATCCGGCGCAGCCGATCGACAATCTCGGCCAGGGCATCGGCAAGGCCGTCGGCTCCGTCGCCGAGATCGTCATCACCACGCCGTTCAAGGTGCTGACCATCGCCACCGGCGGATGAGAGACGTGGACACGCCCTTGGTCGTTGTCAGACGAACAGGTCGACTTTCTGGAACGTCGTCACGTCGATCAGGCCGACGTCGGAAATCCTCAGTTCCGGGATGACGACCAGCGCCAGCAGCGAGTGCTGCATATAGGCGTTGTTCAGCGAGCAGCCCATCTTGCGCATTGCCTCGGTCAGCTTGTCGGCCTTGGCGGCGACGATCTCGGCGCGCTCGTCCGACATCAGCCCGGCGATCGGCATTTCGACCAGCGCCAGTTCCTTGCCTTTGGAGAACAGCACGACACCACCGCCGACCTCGCCCAGCCGGTTGACCGCCAATGCCATGTCCTGCTTGCTGGTGCCGACGACGATGATGTGGTGCGCATCATGCGCCACGCTGGAGGCCATGGCGCAGTCGCTCATATAGCCGAAGCCGGAGACGAAGGCGTTGGTGACGCCGCCCGTGCCGCGGTGGCGCTCGACCAGCGCGATCTGGCAGACGTCGTTGCGACGGTCCATGGCGACCAGCCCGTCCTCCACCGGAAGATCGGCCTCGAGCGCCCGCGTCGGCGCCTGGTTCTCGATCACGCCGATCACCCGCACCCGAATTTCGTTGGCGCCGACAGGCGCCACGATGTCGAAATCCCCAGGTCTGAGCTTCTTGCCGAGCTTGACGGTGTTCTTTGCCGTCTTCGGATAGTCATAGGCCGGAATGTCGATGTCGAGCTTGCCGCCCTTGGCCAGCCTGACGCCGCGGCCATAGACCTCGTCGATGGTCATTGCGGCCAGATCGGAGACGATCAGCAGATCGGCGAGCCGGCCCGGCGCGATCGACCCCAGCTCGCGCTCCAGCCTGAAATGCTGGGCGGTGTTGAGCGTCGCCATCTGGATCGCGGTCACCGGCTTCAACCCCTGGCTGATGGCGTGGCGGACCACCCGGTCCATATGGCCTTCATGGACGAGCGTCCCGGAATGGCTGTCGTCGGTGCACAGGATGAAGTTGCGCGGATCGAGCCCGCTCTCCGTCACCGCCTTGATCTGCGAGGCGACGTCGTACCAGGCCGAGCCCAGCCTCAGCATTGCCTTCATGCCCTGGCGGACGCGGGCGATGGCGTCCTCGGCGCGCGTGCCTTCGTGGTCGTCCTCGGGGCCGCCGGCGACGTAGCCGTGGAACGGCAGGCCGAGATCGCGCGAGGCATAATGGCCGCCGACGGTCTTGCCCGCCCTCACCGTCGCGGCGATCTCGCCGGCCATCACCGGATCGTTGGCAGCGACACCGGGAAAGTTCATCACCTCGCCAAGTCCGACGATGTTTTCCCACGCCATCGCCTCTACCACATCGGCGACGGTGAGCTCGGCGCCGGCATGCTCCAGCCCAGGTGCGGAAGGCACGCAGGACGGCATCTGCACAAGCACGTTGATCGGCATGGCGACGGCCTCGTCATGCATCAGCCGCACACCCGGCAGGCCGAGCACATTGGCGATCTCGTGCGGGTCGATGAACATCGAGGTGGTGCCATGCGGGATGACCGCGCGGCAGAACTCCGTCACCGTCACCATGCCGCTCTCGACATGCATGTGAGCGTCGCAAAGGCCCGGCACCAGATAGCGCCCGCCGGCGTCGACCACCTTGGTGCCCTGGCCGATGGCGTGACCGGCATTCGGCCCGCAATAGGCAAATCGGCCGCCGGCAATGGCAATGTCGGTGCCGGCGATGATCTCGCCGGAATGAACGTTGACCCAGCGCCCGTTGCGGATGACGAGATCGGCAGGCCTCCTGCCCATCGCGACGTCGACCAGATGCGTCGCCGCCTCGGCCCAGGGTTTTGGTTTCGTCGCACGCGCGGTCTTCGCCATGAGGAGGACTCCTGTTTTCCCGACTGTGCCAAGCCGCGCGGATTTTGACCAGCGGGGAACTTGTAGCTCGTGTGCGGCTACTCGGTCTTCACCTCTCGTTGCCGGACGCTCCGAAGTAGGCGCCGTCGGCGAAGCTGCCGATCTCCCCCCTTGCGGCAGGGGCTGTCCGGGGAAAGTTATTC
>NZ_FTPD01000063.1 GCF_900156895.1 Mesorhizobium prunaredense | reverse complement strand
GTGGCCTTCCTGGACGATCGACTGAGCCAGAACGGTTGCGGTCGTGGTGCCGTCGCCGGCAATGTCGTTGGTCTTCGAAGCGACTTCGCGGACCATCTGCGCGCCCATGTTCTCGAACTTGTCTTCAAGCTCGATTTCCTTGGCGACGGTGACGCCGTCCTTGGTGATGCGCGGTGCGCCGAACGACTTGTCGATGACGACGTTGCGGCCCTTGGGGCCGAGCGTGACCTTCACTGCGTCGGCGAGGATGTTGACGCCGCGCAGCATGCGCTCACGGGCATCGCGGGAAAATTTTACGTCTTTGGCAGCCATTTTTAGCTCCTGGCAGGGGCTTGAATTGAGCCCGAAGATTTAAGTGACGGTGAGGCCGATAT
>NZ_FTPD01000074.1 GCF_900156895.1 Mesorhizobium prunaredense | reverse complement strand
TAAGCCGCCGCCCGAACAGCCAAAGGAGTACACCCGTGAGCGAGCCGACCGTGGCCGAGGCGACCGACAGCATTTATGCATCGCTCCGGGCGAACAATGCCGACATCGACGCAAATATCGCGGCGCTCAAAGCGGCGCTGACGCGAGAGGGGATAGAACAGGCGGTGTTCGATCCGGCCAGACTGGCGCAGAACAACCGTTCGGGCCGCAAGCTGATGCAGGCTTATTTTCGGCAGCGCGGCGTGAGCGTGAGGTTTTCGGCCTCGTAAGGGGTGCACGCTGAGGCGCCACGGCCCGCCGGCAACCATTGTGGTCCAGGATCCGCCGGGGAGCTCAGGCAAGTCCGCTTTTGGCTTCTACCTTCTGTAGGCCGCCTTTTGGCTTCCGGCCCGGCCCGACGTCAAAGTATGTGGGAAATCGGCCGCCAAATGGTCAATTCAATCACCTGCGCCGGCTGTACATCGGCGACCGATTCGCCGCTTCTGGCCTTCGGATTTGACCGGCTCAATCGCATGAATCTGCTGCTTTGAGCGCTTCGGCGCGGTCA
>NZ_FTPD01000006.1:317114-429666 GCF_900156895.1 Mesorhizobium prunaredense | reverse complement strand
GCTGGTCGACAAGAAGGAATAGCGAAGGCTGTCGCTGCGGCGGGGGGGCGATACCGCACATTTCATGCGACAGGCCTGACGCGTACCCGCGGACCTGCTGTGCCAACCAAAAACAGACCGCAACCCGTTCCGGGGATGAATTGGTGAGCGACTTGCGAAGCTCAAATTTCAAGACCTTTGCCTTAAACCACTCGGCCACCGGGCAAAACATTTTTTTAGGTCGAGAAAGCGTCTGGCGGTGCCCCGGCGGTGCCCAGAGAGCCTGCAAGGGAAGATGGCCCCGAAGGGCTGGAGGTTAACTAGTTGAAAACACTGTGGAACTTTTGGTGGAGCCAATCGGAATCGAACCGACGACCTCTTGAATGCCATTCAAGCGCTCTCCCAACTGAGCTATGGCCCCACTCCGGCAGTCTACCGGCGCCGTTACCGGCGAAGAGATCCGGCGCGGGTTGAGACCGCGCCGTTAGTGCAGGCGGCTTCTAACCCCGCCTTCCGTCAATATCAAGCCTTTAAGAGCCGCTTTTTATCAAGACCCCGCGAAAGTCGGCGGGCACTGTGTGAGAGGCCGGATCAGACTTCGTCGTCGTCGTCGCCGACGCCGATCATGTCGGCGACATCGTCGTCCTCTTCCTCTTCGTCGGCGAGGAAGGTATCGTCGTCGTCGCCGAGGTCCACATCGTCCTCGTCATCGCCGAGATCGGGAAGATCGTCGGGTTTCGCATCCTCGTCCGCCTCTTCGAGCGAGACGACCTCGACGCCCTCTTCCTCCTCGGCGTCGACTTCCTTCTCGGCAACTTCCTCTTCCTCCTCAGGGGCGGCAGTCTTGCCTTCCTCGAAATAAGAGCGGGGATAGTTCTTGCCGGTATAGGGCGAGACGATCGGATCCTTGTTCAGGTCATAGAATTTTTGACCCGTCTCGGGGTCGATGCGTTTGGTGCCAAGTTCGGGTTTTGCCACAGCAAGCCTCGTCGATGAAAGTTTGGTCCCCATAACCACAGTTTACGGCGCTGTCAAAGCCTAAAGCCAAGGTCACAAATCCGCGCGTTGAGCGACCTCTTGCAAGGGGATGACCATTTCCGTCCGCCGTGATACGAGACCGCGCAAACCACAAGAAAAAGGCCGGCCACCGGCGTTTTTCACCCAAGGAAAACCCATGTCGCATACTGCCGCCCCGAAACCGGCCACCGCCCGCAAATCGCCAGCGCTTTCAGGCACAGCACGGGTACCCGGCGACAAATCGATCTCGCACCGCTCGTTCATGTTCGGCGGCCTCGCCTCCGGCGAAACCCGCATCACCGGCCTGCTGGAGGGCGAGGACGTGATGCGCACCGGCGCGGCGATGAAGGCGATGGGCGCGCATATAGAGAAGCGCGGCACTGAATGGGTGATCCGCGGCACCGGCAACGGCGCGCTGCTGCAGCCGGAAGGCCCGCTCGATTTCGGCAACGCCGGCACCGGCTCGCGCCTGACCATGGGCCTGGTCGGCACCTACGACATGGAGACGACCTTTATCGGCGACGCCTCGCTGTCCGGCCGGCCGATGGGCCGCGTGCTCGAGCCGCTGCGCCAGATGGGCGTGCAGGTGCTGAAGGCGACGCCCGGCGACCGCATGCCGATCACGCTGCGCGGCCCCAAACACGCCGCGCCCATCACCTACCGCGTGCCGATGGCCTCGGCCCAGGTGAAGTCGGCGGTGCTGCTCGCCGGGCTGAACACGCCCGGCATCACCACCGTCATCGAGCCGGTGATGACGCGCGACCACACCGAAAAGATGCTGAAGGGATTCGGCGCCAATCTGTCGGTCGAGACCGACGAGCGCGGCGTGCGCCACATCTTCATCGAGGGCCAGGGCAAGCTCGTCGCCCAGACGATCGCTGTGCCGGGCGACCCGTCCTCGGCCGGATTCCCGCTGGTGGCGGCGCTGATCGTGCCGGGCTCGGACATCACGATCGAAAACGTGCTGATGAACCCGACCCGCACCGGTCTTCTTTTGACGCTGCAGGAAATGGGCGCAAGGATCGACATTGTCGACCCGCGCAATGAAGGCGGCGAAGATGTCGCCGATCTGCGCGTGCGCTATTCCGAGCTGAAAGGCGTCACCGTGCCGCCCGAACGGGCACCGGCGATGATCGACGAATATCCGGTGCTTGCCGTCGCCGCCAGCTTCGCCGAGGGCGAGACGTTAATGCAGGGGCTGGAAGAGTTGCGGGTGAAAGAATCCGACCGGCTGTCGGCAGTGGCCGAAGGGCTGAAGCTCAACGGCGTCGACTGCACTGAGGGCGAGGCCTCGCTGGCGGTGCGTGGAAAACCAGGCGGCAAGGGGCTCGGCCAGCACCCGAACGGAAAGAGCACCATCGTCCAGACCCATCTCGACCATCGCATTGCCATGAGCTTTCTGGTCATGGGACTGGCAACGGAAAAGCCTGTCACCATCGACGACCAGGCGATGATCGCGACCAGCTTTCCGGAGTTCATGGGGTTGATGAAGGGCCTTGGCGCGGAGATTTCTTAAACCCAGGATTGTCGTCAAATTTGGCTATCAACTCAATTGTTCTTTAAGGCCGGCCCGTCAAGGTCGAGCGAACAGTGGGGAGAGCCATGAACATCCTAGCCTCGATTTTGATTGCCATCGTAGCGGGTGTCGTTTTGATCATTACAAAGGCCATATCCGTGGCCAAGATGATCAACGAGGGGAATTATTCATTCGCGCGCTTCGGTTTGATCGCGGCATTTTGGGCCGCACTTACCATTCCAAGTTTGGGCTCTTCCTGTGGACCGATAGGTTGCACATACGGTTTGCATTTCGGGTGGGTGCTTGAACTGATCCAAGTCGCAATGCCCTCAAATGCGATTTTTTTCGTAATGGGCGGCTATGCGATCCTCAGCGTGTATTTTTTCAGCCATGCGCTAGGATGGATATTCTATCTGCTTAGGGCATTTGCGCGGCCCGTTTCGCGTTAATGATGGCGTTGTAACACGGGTGGCTTGAGCAAGTTGTTCCTGGTCAACGGAAAGCTTCGCGTAGCGAAGGGCGTGGGAGACGGCAAGGTCGCGTATTGGCGAGGGCCGCAAACTCCAGCGTCGATCTTGACCTCCGAGCAACTCGAAGAAATCCAGCGGCTCAACGGCACACGTCTGTTGCTGCCGTTTGTGTTTTTGGCCCTTGGTGCTGTTCTTGTTTTCCTGTTCGCAAAGGGCCAGATACCGCCTGAGATGCCGATACTCTTTGGCCTGGTGGCCACCATTTTATGCGTGTACGCGATTGTTAACGCGACACAGAGAATAGCGAAGATTTTGGACCGAGCTCCACGTCAGCTTGAATTACCGGCTCACGTCCCCGCTTCGGTGAGATTTACATCGCTATGGCAAAATCAGAGCAGTTTCCACCTGATCATCGGGACCTGGTTTGCCGGATTCGTCTTCGCTTCGAGCGTTTTCGGCTTGATCGCGAAACTCCTGGACCTCGAAAGCTATGACCCGACCGGTAGGCTGCATCCGATCGCGCTTCTATTTTTCGCCATTATTTCGTACGTCGTTTTTGCTACTTTTTTGAAAGAACGCCGCCGCAGAAAAAATGTTGCACACCCTGAGCAGCAGTAAGTTCCAAGCTTGACGTTGGCGATACCCGAGGTTCGTATGAAACCCTTCACCATCGCCATCGACGGACCCGCCGGCGCCGGCAAAGGCACGCTGGCGCGAAGGCTGGCCGACCACTACCGGCTGAACCTGCTCGACACAGGCCTTACCTACCGCGCGGTTGCCCATGCGCTGCTTCGGCTCGGCCTGCCGCTCGACAATGTCTCGGCCGCCGAGACCGCTGCCCGGCAGGTCGACCTGGCCAACCTCGACCGGTCGATGCTGTCGGCGCATGCGGTCGGCGAAGCGGCTTCGAAAGTGGCCGTGTTCCCGTCGGTGCGGCGCATACTGGTTGAAAAGCAGCGCGAATTCGCCAAGGGACCGCCGGGCGCCGTGCTCGACGGCCGCGACATCGGCACCGTCGTCTGTCCCGACGCCGACATAAAACTCTATGTGACGGCGAGCGCCGAGGTGCGGGCACAACGCAGGCTGACCGAGATCGAGAGCATCGGCGGTAACGCCGATTTCAACGAAATCCTCGCCGATATCCTGCGCCGCGACGAGCGCGACATGGGTCGCGCCGACTCGCCGCTGAAGCCGGCCGCCGACGCGCACTTGCTCGACACGTCGGAAATGGCTATAGAAGCCGCGTTCCTGGCGGCCAAGGCGATCATCGACGACGTTCTGGCCAAGAGAAACAAAGCCTGAGCCGGGTTTCCTGCCGTTGCCGATTGCCGGCGGCGAAAAGGTACCCATATCGGGCACGAACCAGCCTGCCAGCATTCTTCATGCGCCGGAATTGCCGCTTAGGCGGCCAAGGGCTTTTTTGGAGCCCGGAACGCCGGCAGGCCAACGCAACGCTAACCCACGGCGCCCGCCCCGCTTGAGATGCGGGGCATTCCAGGAGAAACTATGTCAGTTGCAAATCCCACTCGCGATGATTTCGCGAGCCTGCTCGAAGAATCATTTTCCGCCGGCCATTCCGGCGAAGGCCAAGTCGTCAAGGGCACGATCACTGCGATCGAAAAGGACATGGCAATCATCGACGTCGGCCTCAAGGTCGAAGGTCGCGTGCTGCTGAAGGAATTCGGCGTCAAGGGCAAGGATTCGACGCTTAAGGTCGGCGACACGGTCGAAGTCTATGTCGAGCGCATCGAGAACGCGCTTGGCGAAGCGATGCTTTCCCGTGAAAAGGCACGCCGCGAAGAGAGCTGGGTCCGGCTCGAAGAGAAGTTCACCAAGGGCGAGCGCGTCGAAGGCGTCATCTTCAACCAGGTCAAGGGCGGCTTCACCGTCGATCTCGACGGCGCCGTGGCCTTCCTGCCGCGCAGCCAGGTCGACATCCGCCCGATCCGCGACGTCTCGCCGCTGATGCACAATCCGCAGCCTTTCGAGATCCTCAAGATGGATCGCCGCCGCGGCAACATCGTGGTGTCGCGCCGCACCGTGCTCGAGGAGAGCCGCGCCGAACAGCGTTCGGAAATCGTGCAGAACCTCGAAGAGGGCCAGGTGGTCGAAGGCGTCGTCAAGAACATCACCGACTATGGTGCGTTCGTCGACCTCGGCGGCATCGACGGCCTGCTGCATGTCACCGACATGGCATGGCGCCGCGTCAACCATCCGACCGAAATCCTCAACATCGGCCAGACGGTCAAGGTGCAGATCATCCGCATCAACCAGGAAACCCACCGCATTTCGCTCGGCATGAAGCAGCTCGAGAGCGATCCGTGGTCCGAGATCGGAACGAAATTCCCGATCGGCAAGAAGATCAAGGGCACCGTTACCAACATCACCGACTACGGCGCGTTCGTCGAGCTGGAGCCGGGCATCGAGGGCCTCATCCACGTTTCAGAAATGTCGTGGACGAAGAAGAACGTGCATCCCGGCAAGATCCTGTCGACGACGCAGGAAGTCGACGTGGTGGTGCTCGAGGTCGATCCGGCCAAGCGCCGCATTTCGCTCGGCCTCAAGCAGACGCTCGAGAACCCGTGGCAGGCTTTCGCCAGCAGCCATCCGGTCGGCAGCCAGGTCGAGGGCGAGGTCAAGAACAAGACCGAGTTCGGCCTGTTCATCGGCCTCGAAGGCGATGTCGACGGCATGGTCCATCTTTCCGACCTCGACTGGACCCGTCCGGGCGAGCAGGTGATCGAGGAGTACAATCGCGGCGACATGGTCAAGGCGCAGGTGCTCGACGTCGACATCGACAAGGAGCGCATCTCGCTCGGCATCAAGCAGCTGGCCAAGGATACGGCCGGCGAGGCGGCGACTTCAGGCGAACTGCGCAAGAACGCGGTCGTCACCTGCGAGGTCACCGGCGTCAAGGATGGCGGCCTGGAAGTGCGGCTGGTCGACAGCGGCATCGAGACCTTCATCAAGCGCTCCGACCTCAGCCGTGACCGCGACGAGCAGCGCCCCGAGCGCTTCACGGTCGGCCAGAAGGTCGACGCCCGCGTCATCGCCTTCGACAAGAAGACCCGCAAGCTGCAGGTCTCGATCAAGGCGCTGGAAATCGCCGAAGAGAAGGAAGCGGTTGCCCAGTACGGCTCGACCGACTCCGGCGCTTCGCTGGGCGACATCCTGGGTGCCGCGCTGAAGAAGCAGGGCAGCTAAATCTGCAAACCGCGCCTCGCGCGGCCTGTAAACAAAAACCCCGCCGGAGCGATCCGGCGGGGTTTTTGTTTGACCGTGGCCAAGCATCGGACCCAAAAGCCTGCCCTCGGGCCTGCCGGGGGATGGACGCGATTTTGGGCAAAATCCGCGCTCAAGCAGAATCCGCACTCAAGCAGAAAGAGAGATCAGGCCCTGCCGTAAAGCGGTACCAGCGTGCCGCTCATCGCCAGATTGGCCGGCGAAGCGAGATAGGTGATGGCCTCCGCGGCCGCTTCGAGGCTGACCCATTTGCCGAAATCGGCGGCCGGCATGTCAGCCCGGGTGGCCGGCGTGTCGAGGGTCGAGGGCGCGACCGCGTTGACCAGGATGCCCTTGCCCTTGAGTTCTTCCGCCATCGCCACCGTCATTGCCGCGACTGCTGCCTTGCTGGCGGCATAGGCGACCATGCCGGAACCGCGCCGCAGGTCGAGCCCGGCGCGCGCCGTGACATTGACGATGCGGCCCGACACGGAAGATTCCAGCATCGAGCGGATCGCCGCGCGGCAGCACAGGAAGGTGGTGCGGGCGTTGGTGTCCATCATTTCGGCAAAGGACGCGGGTTCGATCTTCTCGACCGGCGCGGCGGTGAAGCCGCCGGCCAGGTGGATGGAGGCCCACAAGTCGGTAACACTGGCGTAGAACGCATCGACCTTGGCGGGGTCGGCGAGATCGACATTGTGCGCCAGCCTGACGCGCTCATGTGCCGGGAAGGGAAAATGCGCGGGCGCGGCAGCATGGGCATTGGGCACATGGCAGACCGCGCCCTGCTCCAGCAGTTTGCCGACAACCGCGCCACCGAGCGCTCCGGTGCCGCCGGTCACCACAACATGCCTGCCGTCCAGTGTATCCGTCATCTTCGACCGCTCCAGTCACTCATATGCCGCTGCTCGCCGCCGCCGAAGGTCGCGCCTTTCGCGCGATCACTCAACCGAAATCTCGATGACGCGGCGTCGTTTGCGCGCGTCAAGCCGGCGGCCATCAGTCGAGGATCGCATCCCCAAGACGCTGCCACAGCACTCAATCGACGGTGATCTCGATGACATACGGCAGTCCGGTCGCACGCGCGCGCTTGAGTGCGTCCGCCAGATCGTCGATACCAACAATCCGCTCCGCGGCAATGCCATAGGCCTCGGCCAGCTTGCAGAAATCAGGCGGCGCGGGTGAGACGCCGACCGGCTCGACGCCGACATCGAGCATCGAGGTTTCGATTTCGCGATAGCCGAGATTGTTCCACACGACGAAGATCACCGGCGCCGCAGCGTCGAGCGCGGCGCCAAGCTCCGGCAGCGTGAACTGGAAACCACCGTCGCCGGTGAGACAAACGACCGGCGCATCAGGCACGGCAAGGGCCGCGCCGATCGCCGCCGGCGGACCATAGCCCAGCGCGCCGAAGCCGGTTGCGGCGTTGAACCAGCCGCCCGGACGATCGTGATCGTAATAGAGGTTGGCGGCATAGACCGGCTGGGTCGAATCGCCGACGATGATCGAGCCCGGCAATGCATCGCGGATCATCTCGACGGCGCGGGTTTGCGCCTGGAGGGCCGGGGTCATTTCGGCAAAGGCTGCTTGCCTTGTCGCAGCGGCGCGAGCCTGACCGTCGCCCGATGGCGGCTGGTCCGCACCAATCTCGACAAGCAGCGCCTCGAGTGCTGCGCCGCAATCGGCATGGATCGAAATCCGGGCGGGCCGGCGGGCAAGCTGGTCGGCGCCGATGTCGATGCGGATCAGATTGGACGGCAGGACAAAGCCACCGTCGCTATATCCGTCGTAGTCGGTCGGGCCGAATTCGGTGCCGGCGGCAATGACCAGATCGGCCTCGGCTATCAATGCACGCACCGCCTTCAGACTGGGGCTGGCCGGCACGCCGAGCGGATGGCGGTGCAGCAGGCCGCGGGCATTGGCCGTCTGGACAACCGGCGCTCCCAGCCTTTCGGCAAGGCGCTGCAACGGCGTTTCGGCTCTCTTGGCGCCGCCGCCGGCAAGGATCAGCGGGCGGCGGGCAGCCGCGCAAAGTTTTGCCGACTCTGTTATCGCCGCCGGATCCGGTTCGGGCGGCGCGACATTCGCCAGCAAAGCGGCGATGCCGTCGGCCGGCTTGACCATGATATCGGTCGGGATCTCGATATGGACCGGGCCCGGACGCGACGACGAAAACAGGGCGAAAGCGCGGGCAAGAACGCCCGGCAGTTCGTCGGCGTCGGTGACACGGTGCGAAAACAGCGCGACCTTTTCCATCATGCCGCGCTGGTCGGGCAGTTCGTGCAGATGGCCAAGGCCCTTGCCCAGTGTCGGCGTGGCGTTGACGCCCGAAATCACCAGCATCGGAACCGAATCGGCACGGGCCTGGCCCATGGCGGTGATGGTGTTGGTCAGCCCCGGTCCGGTGATGACGAAGGCGATGCCGGGCCTGCCGCCGGCGCGCGCATAGCCGTCGGCCATGAACCCGGCGCCCTGTTCATGACGCGGGGTGACGTGGCGAATCTTCGAGCGCGCCAAGCCGCGATAGAGTTCGACCGTATGCACACCCGGAATGCCGAAGACCGTGTCGACATCATGGGCTTCGAGCAAAGTGATGAGCGCTTCGCCGACCGTCGTCATTGTCTGAGCACTGGACGTGTGAGGCAGGTCGGTCCGCCCTCGCAGGCGATGCACAGCGCGTCCGCCTCGAAGGTCGAAACTCTGCAGCCGGCGGTCGCCATGGCCGCCGCCGTCTTCGGAAAGCCGGCAACGGCGATCACCTCGCGCGGCGCGGTCGGCAGCACATTGAGGCTGAGGCCGTTGGAGGCGAAGAACTCCCCGGCGTCGCCTTCGACCAGGCGAATGCCTCGCGCCCGCAGCATCTGGTAGAAGGCAGCCGGCAAAAGCGGTGCATAGACCAGCGCCAGATCGTCGGCGAGTGGACTGATCACCGACATCAGATGCAGGCAGGCGTCCTCGCCATGCCAGAGCGGCAGGTCGTAGCCATAGACCTGGATACCCTTGGGGGTGAGCAGGTTGGCGAGTTGCTGGATACCGTCCTGGTTGGTGCGCACGCCGCGGCCGACGGCCAGGGTCCGTGAATCCACCCAGACGCAATCGCCGCCCTCGACCTGTCCAGGAGGCTCGATGCGGCCGAGGATAGGCACGCCCATGCGCTTGTAGGCCGCCTCGTGCAGGCCGGGCTCGGCCCGGCGCAGCGCCTTGCCCATGGCAAGGATGATGGCGCCGTGGTCGGTCATCAACGAAGGATCATGCGTGAAGACCGAATCGGCAAGCCCGTCATCGGCGTCGGTCAGCCATTCGATCGCGGCGCCGGATGCCAGAACCAGCGTCGTCAGCGCCTCATGCTGGGCGGCGGCCTTTTGCGGATCGAAGTCCGCACCATAGTGCCATTCCGATGCTTTGGCGCGGGCCATGGCGCTTGCGGCGGACCGCATCAGCACGCGCTGCAGGGGTCCGGCCATGGACTGCGACCCGTATGCTTTACCCACCAAGTGCTCCTGAAACATCCCATCCAGCCAATAGCCACTCAGCGAGGCGTGATCAATGGTCCAAAAAGCATGGTTGACGGAGGCAAGCGGAACGGTCCATCTTGAGAATGAGAAGTCTGTCCAGTGATGGTAATGGGTAAAAAATTCCAGCAGCGACGGGTCCAGCCACTTCATGAGGCACCCCAAAGGTGATCGCGCAAGGCACGGCCCCCGCCCTGAAGTACACGGCGCAGAACGACGCCGCCGAAGCCATCCATGTCGAGAACCTGCATAAAAGATTCGGCGAACTGCATGTGCTGAAAGGCGTTTCGCTGTCGGCACGCGACGGTGAGGTCATCGCCATCATCGGCGGCAGCGGCTCGGGCAAGTCGACGCTGCTGCGCTGCATCAATTGCCTGGAGAATCCGACCAGCGGGATCGTCCGCGTCAATGGCGAGGAGATCCGGATGAAGGCCGACAGCCATGGCCACACCGTTCCCGCCGACCGCAAGCAGATCGAGCGCATCCGCTCCAAGCTCGGCATGGTCTTCCAGAATTTCAATTTGTGGAGCCACATGACACTGATCGAGAACGTCATCGAGGTTCCGGTGCATGTTCTGGGCGTCAAGCGCGACGTGGCCATCGCCGAGGCCGAAAAGTTGCTCGCCCGCGTCGGCCTGGCCGAAAAGCGCGATGTCTATCCGGCCTATCTGTCGGGCGGCCAGCAGCAGCGTGCGGCCATCGCCCGGGCGCTGGCCATCAATCCGCGCGTCATGCTGTTCGACGAGCCGACCTCGGCGCTTGACCCGGAACTGATCGGCGAGGTGCTGAAGGTGATCGGCGATCTGGCGCGCGAGGGCCGCACCATGGTGCTGGTGACCCACGAGATGAAGTTCGCCCGCGAGGTCGCATCACATGTCGTCTACCTCTACAACGGGCTGGTCGAGGAAGAAGGGCCGCCGGAGCAGATCTTCGGCGCGCCCAAATCCGAAAGGCTGAAGCAATTTCTGCGCAATGTTGGATGACTTGCGAGAAAAGCAGATGGGAACGTCAAAACCAAAAAACGGGAGAACTGAAAAAATGAAACCTTTTCTCAAAACGGCGCTCGCGGCCACGCTGATCGCGTTGTCGGGCGCATTTTCGGCAAGCGCCGAACAGATCAAGGTGGGTTTTTCGCCTGAAGCCTATCCGCCGTTTTACTCGCAGGATGCTTCCGGCAACTGGGGTGGATGGGAAGTAGACATCGTCAACGCCATCTGCGGCGAAGCCAAGCTGGATTGCGTATTGACGCCAATCCCGTGGGACGGCCTTATCCCGGCGCTTAAAACCAAGAAGATCGACGCGATCATGAATTCGATGTCCATTACCGACGAACGCAAGAAGGAAATCGATTTTTCGGAGAAATACTACAATACGCCGACTGCGGTGATCGGCGCCAAGGATCAGAAATTCGATGCGACGTCAGAGGGGCTGAAAGCCAAGATAGTCGGCGTTCAGGCGTCCACGGTGCACGCTGCTTACGCCAAGAAGCACTTCACCGATGCTGCCGAGATCAAAGAATACCAGACGCAGGACGAGGCAAATCAGGATCTCGCCGCCGGCCGGATCGATGCCACTCAGGCCGATTCGATCGCGCTCGACGCATTTTTGAAGTCAGATCAAGGCAAAGCGTGCTGCGACCTCAAAGGTTATGTCGCACCGGACCTTGAGGTGCTCGGGCCTGGCGTCGGCGCCGGCGTACGCCAAGGCGACACCGAGCTCAAGGATAAGCTCAATGCCGCAATCAAGGCCATCCGCGCCAATGGCAAGTATGCCGAAATCACCAAGAAGTACTTCGACTTCGACATCTACGGCGAAGAGTCGCAGTCCAACTGACGGCAGCGGCATCAAGCCGGGCATGCCTAGCCGCCATCGTCGCGATGGCACGTCCGGCTTGCTACATCATTGGCGCCGCCTCAACCCGGAAGTCTAGGGGACATAAGCTGAGCGACGTTCTCGCCACCATTTTCGGAGCCAGTTCGCTGGAATTGCTCTCCTTCCAGCCGCCGAATGGCAGGGGTCTCAGCCTTCTGCATGGGCTGGCAAACTCCGTCGGAATTGCTTTCGGTTCCTTTGGAGTCGGTCTCGTGATCGGCATCGGCGGCGCTTATGGCAAGCTCTATGGTGGGCCGGTGGTCCGTGACCTGCTGGAAGTCTACACCACCGTGGTCCGCGCCGTGCCCGAACTGGTGCTGATCCTGCTGCTTTATTTCGCTGGTACCGACCTCATCAACCAGTTGCTCACCGCGCTCGGCCATGCCGCAATCGATATCAACGGTGTTGTCGCCGGCATAGGCGTGCTGGGGGTCGTGCAGGGCGCCTACTCTACCGAAGTCTTGCGCGGCGCGATTCTCGGCATTCCGCAGGGCCAGATCGAAGCCGCGCGGGCGTATGGAATGCCCCCCGGCCTGCTTCTCAGGCGTATCACGCTACCTGCGATGCTGCCCTTCGCCATCCCAGGGCTGGCAAATCTGTGGCTGATCGCCACCAAGGACACCGCGCTTCTCGCGATCGTCGGCGTCAATGAACTGACGCAAACCACACGGACGGCAGCCGGCGCGACGAAGGCTTATTTCACCTTCTTCATGGCGGCGGGCGCGCTCTATCTCGTTCTGACCCTCGTCTCCAACGTCGTCATCGGGCGTGTTGAGCGCTGGGCGCGACGCGGCATGCCTTCGATCGCGGGATCGCACTGATGGCGGCTGCCGAAACCCCGGTCATTAACGCCGCCGCCCGAGCTTCGCTCTGGATGCGGCCACATCGGATAGTGCTGATCCTGATCGCGCTGGTTATCGTATTGGCGTCGATTTTCCTCATGCGCTGGGATTGGCTGCCCACCTATCTGCCGCTGGCTTTGCAGGGCATATGGCGGACCATATGGCTGCTGGTGGTGACGTCGGCTCTGGGCATCGCGCTCGCTATCCCCCTAGGCCTCGCGCAGGTGATCGGCCCGCCGATTCTGAGGGTTCCGGCCAAGGTGTTCTGCACGGTTATTCGTGGTACGCCGCTGCTGCTCCAGCTCTGGCTGCTCTACTTCGGACTCGGTTCGCTGTTTCCACAATTTCCGTGGATACGCGAGTCGTTCCTCTGGCCCATTCTCAGGCAGGCATGGCCCTACGCGGTTCTTTCGCTGACGATTTCCTATGCTGGCTACGAAGGCGAAGTAATGCGTGGCGCCTTCGCAGGCGTACCGAAAGGTCAACTCGAGGCGGCCCGAGCTTTCGGCATGAGCCGTTGGAAAATGTTCAGGCGAGTATGGCTTCCGCAGGCGATCCACCGGGCGCTGCCGACGCTGGCCGGCGAAACCGTCCTCCAGCTGAAGGCAACACCGCTGGTGGCGACCATAACCATGGTCGACATCTATGCAGTAGCCTCGCGGGTGCGCCAGGATCTGTTCGTCACCTACGAACCCTTGCTGCTTCTGGCGTTGGTCTATATGGCCATCACCGGTATCCTGGTCTTCGGCTTCCGCCGGCTCGAGGCGCGGATTCCGAACCGGCTCGGCTGACATCGAGACAGTGTCACGAATTCAGGACTTACGAAATGCAACTCAGTCTCGAGCAGGCGACAGGGCTGTGCCGAATGGCGGCGCTCGGCGCCGGCGCCAATGAGGAAGCGGCGCAGTCGCTCGCAGCCTCCATCGTAGCGGCCGAGACAGAAGGTCTGTCGACGGTCGGACTGGCGCATTTCATCGACTATCTCGAAGCGCTGGAGGCCGGCCGCATCGACGGCAAGGCCGAGCCGTTCATCACCAGGCCGGCTTTGGCGATCTATCTCTCCGACGCGCGCGGCGGTCTGGCGCATACCGGCTTCGACCGCACCATCGACGATCTCGCCAAAGCGGCGCGCCTGTTCGGCGTCGCCATCTTTTCGCAGAAGAACGCCTATACATGCGGCGCGCTCGGCTATTTCACCGGACGGCTGGCCGCGCAGGGGCTGGTGTCCTTCGCCGCGACCAATGGACCGGCCGTGCTTGCCGGCTCCGGCTCGGTCAAGCCGGTCTATTGCACCAACCCGATGTCCTTCGCCGCGCCCGCTGCCGACGGAGCGCCGCTGGTGATCGACCAGTCATCGAGCGCCACCGCCTTCGTCAACATCCGCAAGGCGGCCGAGGACGGCGAGAGAATTCCAGAAGGCTGGGCACTGGACGCGAGCGGCAACCCGACCACCGATCCCGCCGCCGCCATGAAAGGCGCGATGCTTGCCTTCGGCGGCCAGCGCGGCGCCAACATCGCACTGATGGTCGAAGTGCTGGCGGCGGGCCTGTCGGGCGCCAACTGGTCACTCGATGCGCCATGGTTCACCGACGGCCCGGACAGTCCCGGAACCGGCCTCTTCGTGCTGGCCGTCGAGCCCAAGCTGCTCGATCCGAATTTCGAGAAGCGCATGAAAGATCAACTCGACCGGTTGCGCCGCCGCTACGGCGTGCATGTGCCCGGCCGTGCCCGGGCCGAAGCGGCGGAGAAGGCAGCGGCACGGGGCATAACGGCTCCGAAAGCCGTGGTGGAGCGCATCTCCGAATTCGCCGCCCGGTATTCTTCCTGAAGACGTCCACACCTTTCGGATAGTTGATCACGCGACAGCGGGCGTACTTGCCGTTACGCCCAGGCTGCCTCGTCGAGCCACGTTTCGGAAAACAGAAGTCTCCCGAAAACCCCGCGTCGGCTGGGTTTTTCCGGGCTCTCCCGCATCTGATAGTACATGCATTTCCCGGTCAACTTTTGTTCATTTGACTTTGACTGGGGTGGCGGCTGTTTGCGCGGAGCAGCAAAAGAGGAACCCCAATGGCCGCAAGCACCGACAATCCCAGCACCAATCTTTTCGTTCCGGCCCTTGGCAGCCTCTACGCGGCGCTGAACACCACCTCTGAAACCATCCTGCGCGCCGTGGCCGGCATCTTCCTCACCATCCATGGCTCTGGCAAGATCACCGACCCGCTCGGCACCGCCGAGATGGTCGAAGGCCTCGGCTTCTATCCTGGCGCGGGTCGGTGCTGCTGGCCTGCACCGAGTTCTTCGGCGGCATCTTCATCGCCATCGGTCTCTTGACCCGCCCGGCCGCGTTCGCCGGAATGTTCGTGCTTCTGGTCACGGTCTGGTTCCACTGGGTCACCCTGGGCGAGGGCTTTTCGGGTGCCGAAAAATCGCTTCTATGGGCGGCGATCCTGTTCTTCTTCGTGATCCGCGGCGGCAACCGCCAATCGGTCGACGCGCGCATCGGCAAGGCGTTCTGAACCAGCCGGCACTGCGGCAAACGGTGACAAAGGATCGCCCTTTGCCTTCGGCGCGAAACGGATTATGAACGGCTTCAGCCAAGCACAAGTAAATCTGGGCACCAGTAAATCTGGAAAGCGCGCCGGAGCCAGCAATGACCGAAATCCTGCAGACCCCAAAGCTCGTCGTCGTGTTCGGCGGCTCCGGCTTTGTTGGCCGCCATGTGGTGCGGGCGCTGGCCAGGCGCGGCTACCGCATCAGGGTCGCCTGCCGCCGGCCCGATCTCGCCGGCCATCTGCAACCGCTCGGCAATGTCGGCCAGATCCAGCCGGTGCAGGCCAATATTCGCGTGCGCTGGTCGGTCGACCGCGCCGTGCAGGGCGCCGACCATGTCGTCAATTTGGTAGCCATCCTGCATGAGAGCGGCCGGCAGAAGTTCACGCCCGTCCACGAGTTCGGCGCACGCGCGGTCGCCGAAGCGGCGCGCGCCGTCGGCGCCGGGCTCACCCATATCTCGGCGCTGGGCACCGATCTGAACGCGCAATCCGAGTATGCGCGCACCAAGGCGCTCGGTGAAAAAGCGGTCCTGGAAACGATCGAGGATGCGGTCATCTTGCGGCCCTCGATCAACTTCGGCCCCGAGGACAGTTTCTTCAACCGCTTCGCCAGCATGGCGCGCTATTCGCCGGTCCTGCCGCTGATCGGCGGCGGGCGGACCAAATTCCAGCCGGTCTATGTCGGCGATGTCGCCGAAGCGGTGGCGCGTTCGGTCGACGGCAAAGTCCAGGGCGGCCGGATCTATGAGCTTGGTGGACCTCAGGTGCTCACCTTCAAGCAATGCATGCAGGAAATGCTTGCCATGATCGACCGCAAGCGGCTCCTGGTGTCGGTGCCTTGGTGGGTGGCGAACATGCAGGCATCGATCCTCGGGCTTTTGCCCAATCCGCTGCTGACCAAGGATCAGGTCCTGCAGTTGCGCGAGGACAACATCGTGTCGGACGCGGCCATCAGGGAAAACAGGACGCTCGCCGGTCTCGATATCCAGCCACAGTCGATCGGCAGCATCCTGCCGAGCTATCTCTGGCGCTACCGGCCCGCCGGCCAGTTCCAGCGCAAGACGGCGGAATAGCCAATCAGGCGGCTCACTAAAGGCGCCGCGTGACCTGCATCGGCAGACCGCCCTGCGGTTGCGTCGTCAGTTTCTGCACCGGCCACGGTTTGGTTTCGGCGGTGGTATCGAAGCGGAAGCGCGACAGCATGACCGCCAGAGCGATGATCGCCTCCTGCATGGCAAAGCTGGTGCCGATGCAGACGCGAGGACCGGCGCCGAACGGCAAATACTGAAAACGGTCGATCTTCTCGCGATTTCCCGGATGGAAACGTTCGGGCATGAAGGCGTCGGGCCGGTCCCACAGCTTGCGATGGCGGTGGACGACCCAGGGCATGACCAGAACCGCAGCACGCCTCGGTATGTAGAGGCCGTTCCAGGTTTCAGGCTCGATCGGCTCGCGGTTGATCGACGGCGCCGGCGGATAAAGCCTGAGCCCCTCCTCGAAGGCGGCGCGGGTGAACGGCATGGCGTCGAGCCACTTTGTCGGGTCGGGCTCGCGCGCCAGCACGGCATCGATCTCACGCTCGACCTTTTCGCGCTCCCAAGGCGCTTCGGCCAGGCAATAGAGCGTCCAGCCGAGCGCACGCGCCGTGGTTTCATGGCCAGCTCCGATGAAGGTGATGATGTTGTCCTCGACCTCGGCGCGCGTCAGGCCGTCCGGTCCCTCCGCCTTGAGCAAAAGCGTGAGGAAATCCTGCGGCACCTTGCCCGGATCGCGCTTGAGCCGCTCTTCGCGCATTTTGACGGTGTCGGTGACGATCTTGCGGAAGTAGGCCATGGTTTTGCGGCCGCGGATGCGGGTCAGGCGCGGCAGCCAGTCTGGCGCCCGCAACAGATCGAGCGGATCAACGCGGCCCATGGTCTCGAACAGCCGGTCGATCTCCTTGGCGAAGCTGCCCGGCTCACCTGATATCTCACCGGAAAACAGTGTCTCGGCCAGGATGTCAAAGGTAAGCAGCGTCATGTCGTGGGCGACGTCCGACGTGCCGCCGCCCTCGTAGCGCGTGACGAACTCCCGCGTGCGCCTCAGCATCGGCTCGGCAAAACCGAAGATGTGGCGCGGCGTGAACACCGGCGCCATCGCCTTGCGTGAACGCCGCCAGACTTCACCCTCGGCGGTCAGCAGGCCGTCGCGCAGAATCGGCCGCAGGATCATCTGGCGAACCGTCGCCATCTTGTAGTTTTTGGCATTGTCGACCAGCACGTGGCGAATGAGGCCGGGGTCGTTGGCGATGACCAGCGGCCCGCCGATGCCGGTCACCGAAATCCAAGGCTGGTTGTAGGTCGGCTCGCCCCACAGTTCGAGCGGATTGCGATAGACGATGCGGATCATCTCCAGCGTCGAAGGCGGCGACGTGCGCGGCTTCGGCGCCGGCGGGACAAAGGGGGCGGGCTGACTGTCCATGGCGTGCTCCGCTGGTCATCCCAATGTAGTGGCTGGCAAGCCAAGCGTCCATGTCGCCGGCTCTCCGGAATGTAACGGGGCACTGGAAAGTGCCTGATCGTCGGAACAGGTCGGCCCGCTCTTGTGCGGCCGCTCTGTTCCCAAAACCGGTTCCACTTTTTGGGTCCGATGCCGTGGCCCGCCAGGCGTGCTCTTCTTCCATTCGGAAATGCTTGCAAACCTTGGAAAAACCGCCTTTTGCACCTATATCTGGGCCATCAAGGACGCGCGATTCGGAGCCGATTTTTTGCGCTGGATGTGCGGCATCAATCAGACAGGTTTTCATGAGCGATCAGATCGACAACGCCAACGGCGCTGAGGCCGAGTACGGCGCCGATTCCATCAAGGTTTTGAAGGGCTTGGACGCCGTCCGCAAGCGGCCCGGCATGTATATCGGCGATACCGACGACGGCTCGGGCCTGCATCACATGGTCTATGAGGTCGTCGACAACGCTATCGACGAGGCGCTGGCCGGCCATGCCGACCTCGTCACGGTGACGCTCAATCCCGACGGTTCGGTGACGGTCATCGACAATGGCCGCGGCATTCCGACCGATATCCACACCGGCGAAGGCATTTCGGCGGCCGAAGTGATCATGACGCAGCTGCATGCCGGCGGCAAGTTCGACCAGAACTCCTACAAGGTGTCCGGTGGCCTCCACGGCGTCGGCGTCTCGGTCGTCAACGCGCTGTCGGCCTGGCTGAAGCTGAAAATCCGCCGCAACGGCCAGATCTACGAGATGAGCTTCTCGCATGGCAATGCCGACGGACCGCTGAGGGTCACCGGCAGCTATGAGCAGCGCAAGGTTGCCGGCACCTATGAGGGGCGCAGCGGCAGCGAGATCACATTCTTTCCGTCGACCGAGACCTTCACCATGGTCGAGTTCGACTTCGGCACGCTGGAGCACCGGCTGCGCGAACTCGCCTTCCTGAATTCCGGCGTGCGCATCATTTTGACCGATGCCCGCCATGCCGACGTCGTGCGGCATGAGCTGCACTATGATGGCGGGCTCGAGGAGTTCGTCAGATATCTCGACCGCGTCAAGAAGCCGCTGATCGACAAGCCGATTGCGATCAAGGCCGAGCGCGACGGTATCACCGTCGAAGTCGCCATGTGGTGGAACGACAGCTACCACGAGAACGTGCTGGCCTTCACCAACAACATTCCGCAGCGCGACGGCGGCACGCATCTTGCCGGTTTCCGCGGCGCGCTGACGCGCCAGATTACCGGCTATGGCGAATCCACCGGCCTCACCAAAAAGGAGAAGGTGGCGCTGATCGGCGACGATTGCCGCGAAGGGCTGACGGCCGTGCTGTCGGTCAAGGTTCCCGACCCGAAATTCTCCTCGCAGACCAAGGACAAGCTGGTCTCGTCCGAAGTCCGTCCGGTGGTGGAAGGGCTCGTCAACGAGGCGCTCGGCACCTGGCTCGAAGAACACCCGACCGAGGGCAAGGTGGTCATCGAGAAGGTCATCCAGGCGGCAGCGGCGCGCGAAGCCGCGCGCAAGGCGCGCGACATCACCCGCAAGAGCTCGCTCGGCGTCACTTCGCTGCCCGGCAAGCTGGCCGACTGCCAGGAACGCGACCCGGCGAAGTCCGAAATCTTCATCGTCGAGGGCGACAGCGCCGGCGGCTCCGCCAAGGGCGGCCGTTCGCGCCAGAACCAGGCCATTCTTCCGCTGCGCGGCAAGATCCTCAACGTCGAGCGGGCCCGGTTCGACCGTATGCTCGGCTCCGACATGATCGGCACGCTGATCACCGCGCTCGGCACCTCGATCGGCAAGGACGAGTTCAACGCAGACAAACTGCGCTACCACAAGATCATCCTGATGACCGACGCCGACGTCGACGGCGCCCACATCCGCACCTTGCTGCTGACCTTCTTCTTCCGGCAGATGCCGGAGCTGATCGAGCGCGGGCATCTCTACATCGCCCAGCCGCCGCTCTACAAAGTGACGCGCGGCAAGAGCTCGCAATACATCAAGGACGAAAGCGCCTTCGAGGAATTCCTGATCGGGTCAGGACTGGAAGAGGCGTCGCTTGCGCTCAGCACCGGCGAGGTGCGGGCCGGGCAGGACCTGCGCAGCGCCATCGACGATGCGCTGGCGGTGCGCCAGCTCATCAACGGGCTGCACACCCGCTATAACAGGGGCGTGGTCGAGCAGGCGGCGATCGCCGGCGCGCTCAATCCGGACGTCTTCGCCGATCTCGGCCGGGCCAACGCTATGGCCGAGCGTGTCGCCCGGCGCCTCGACATCATCGCCGAGGACACCGAACGCGGCTGGACCGGCCGCATGTCGACCTCAAACGAAGGGGTCGGCGGCTATGTGTTCGAGCGCACGGTGCGCAGCGTCAAGGAGTTCGCGCATCTCGATCTCGCGCTGATCAATTCGGCCGACGCCCGCCAGCTCGACCGCTATGCGCCGCGCCTCGCAGAAATCTATGGCGAGCCGCCGGTGCTGCGCCGCAAGGATGTCTCGGAAACCATCTCGGGACCGCTGGCGCTGCTCAATGCCGTGTTTGCCACCGGCCGCAAGGGTCTGACCATGCAGCGCTACAAGGGCCTCGGCGAGATGAATGCCGAGCAGCTCTGGGAGACCACGCTCGACCCGAATGTGCGCTCGCTCTTACAAGTCAAGGTCAATGATGCAACGGACGCCGACTCGCTGTTTTCGCGGCTGATGGGCGACGAGGTCGAGCCCAGGCGCGAGTTCATCCAGGAAAACGCGCTGTCGGTGGCCAATCTGGACATCTGAGGCCCAACCCGGATATTTGCGGCATTGGCACGCTCCGGCGCGCCAATCCGCTTTATGCTTCGGGTCGCTCCAGTTTGCGGCCGAGATCGACGGCGTCACGCAGCACGCCGATATGCGAGCGCGGCGGGGTGCCGGCGGCTGCCGCGATCTCGACGCCGGTCGCCTTCAGCGACCAGTAGAGCCTGTGCGTGAAGATGCGGCCAAGCGAACTGCGCAGCTCGACCTGAATGTTCTCCACGCCGGGGCCGAAATTTTCCGCCATCAGTCCTGAGATCGGGTCGCCGGTCAGCCAGCCATTGCCCCTGTCGAAGATGTTGGTCCAGCGCGTCGCGGCAAACACCGCACCGTGATGCACCGCCCGCTGCGGCTTGCGCGAACGGCTGCGCCCTTCCTGATAGAGGACGGTTCCACCGGCCGCCGTTTCGGCGATCGGCGGACATGCCGAGAACAGCCGCTCAGCGATGCCGCGCCTGAACTCGGCGAGATTGTAGGTCACCAGAAATTCGCTGTGGGTCAGCGGACTGCCGAGCGTGACGAAATCGCTGATCTTCCAAGGCAATGGATGATCGGCGTCGCTGGCGCGGAGGTGGCGGTAGAGCTCCCATTGGGCGCGCCGGAATCCGGAAAAATCATCCAATTTGTCGGGCCACGCAGAACCATCTGACTTGAGCGTAGCCTTGTCGACGGCGCGGATCGCTTTCAGTCTCGACTTGTCGCGGAGGGCTTCCAGCTTTCGGGGCCTGAAATCGGCCCACAATATCTGCAGCAGATCATAGGCGATGATCGATCCCAGGCTGTGCGAGACCAGCACGATGCGGTCGTAGCCGTCGTCCATCATGAGACGCTTCAGCAGCGTCAGGCCACGGTCGCGGACAAGCGCGCGCTTCTCGACCGTCGCCGCTTCAGCCCGCACATAGGCGGCCACATCACCGAAATAAGGAAGACCGAACCGGTCCACCGACCAGACGACGAACGAGGCCAGGATCGTGACGAGCATGCCCGTGGCCCAGGAAATATGCCCTTGCAAGGCCGACGTCGCGAGCGCGAACGCCGCGCCCAAGACTGTTATGACGGCCAGAAGGGTAACGACATAGAGCCCGCGGGCGTCGCGCGGAATGTCGGCGGGCTTGCGCCAGAGCAGATTTGTCACCCAGGCCGCAAGCCGGCCCCGCGTCGTGCCTTGCGTGATGTCGGCCCAATAAAGCTCGTAGAAATCAGTGCGGCGGCCCTCGACGTCGTAAGGGGTGGTGATCCGGCGAAGCTCGTGCGAGTTCGTCCGGCTGTCAGGCGTGATCCAGCTCTGGTTGATCTTCGAGCCGCCGGGACCGCCCGGATCGGCGACTTGCGCATAAAACGGCGCGCGGGCGGGATCATGACTCCAAACAGCCTGAACAAATTCCCTCAGCGTGTCCATCGGCCGTTGTTCGCCCATGCCATGCACGATGACCACGGCCTGGCTGAGCTTGCGCGGCGCCTTTCCGGGGGCCGGCAGGTTGGCCTTCGCGGGCGAGCCGATCTTGGTCGGCGAAGCGACAGGCTGGGGGCCAGACACTGATGCCTCCGTTGGTGACAAATCCGTCCATCGGAACAGAACTTGCCCATCGTAGTGCTGAATCCAAAGCAAGTGCAAAAAGCGTCGCAGATATCTGTCGCAAATCGCCGACTTTTTGCGGGTGGGTTTTGCGACAGGAATTTGTTGAAGAGTTCAACGCAGGCGATTTTGTCGCGAAACCTAGGACTGTGACTTGCGACCCGTTATCGCGCCGCCATGAAGCATCGGCAAAGCCGCCGTTGCCGACAGCCGCCTGATCCGCTACTCCGTCTTCCCGGGCGGCACGTCGTTCAATCCCGCAGCTCAGGCATAGCGCCTGCTTCACAGCCAGTACGAAAGAGAACACATATGCCTCATAACCCCAACCCAGCCAGCCACGCGGCTTCAAGCGCGCCGCGCATCCGCGACTGGTCGCTGTCCTGGCAGATCGGGGCGGTTGCCCTCGGAACCGTATTTCTGGCGCTGGCGTCTTACATCGAAGTGCCTATGGTTCCGGTGCCCGTGACCATGCAGACCTTTGCAGTCACCCTGATCGGCGCGGTCTATGGCTGGAGACTCGGCGCGGCCACGATCGTTGCATGGTTGGTCGAAGGCGCGATCGGGTTGCCGGTTCTATCTGGGGGCGCTGCCGGTGCGCATCACTTTGTCGGCCCGACCGCCGGATACCTCTTTGCCTTCCCCTTGGTCGGCGCGCTCACGGGATGGCTGGCGGAGCGCGGCTGGAACGGCAACCGCCCCTGGCTGGCGTTCGTCTCCATGCTCCTGGGCAACGCGCTTTGCCTCGTGCTGGGCGCAGCATGGCTTTCCGTCGCCATTGGCATCGAACAGGCAATTGTCCACGGCGTCACGCCGTTCCTGATCGGCGGGGCGCTCAAGTCGGCATTGGCCGCGACCACGCTCAAGCTCATGACACGCGCGCAAAAATGAGCGTCCGGCTGCGGCCGCACCATCTCCTTTGCCTGCTGACTTACGCAGGCAAAGGTTACAGCGCCGCGTTCGTCGCCAATTTCGACGAGATCGCGGCTCGGCTCTCCGCAGGCGAACACATCCTGATCGTCTCCGGGCCTGACGATATTTGCGCGCCCCTGCTCGGTGAGGCGGAGCCGCACTGCCTTCGCGACAGCGTGACGGAGCGTGACCGTCAGGCGGCGGCCAGTGTTGTTACGCTTCTGGGGTACTCGATTGCCGAGGACATGGAACTTCAGCTCCATCCCTCGCTTCTACGAAGTATGCGCGATGCGTTCTCTTCGGGCCGCACCCGGGGTGCTTGCGTCGGGTGCGAGTGGTTCGACCTTTGCAGTTCAATCGCCGCTTCAGACTATAGAACGGTGGCACTCCGGTGAAAGGAAACGCTCGCAGTGGGACGATTCCGGAAGCTCAGACCGTCTGCCCGACGGCTTCGGCCGCCTGCCGGTCGGTAGACGGTTGGGCTCTGCAAGATTGCTGATCGAATACTCGCCGGTGTCGTACATGCGGCGGAGTTCCTTTTGTTGCCGCTCGGGAAAGCTTCGGCCTCTTGCGCGGAACCGGGTTTCTGTTTCGAGCAGCTAGCGATGTATCGGAGTCGCCAACCCGGATCAGTGATCCATGGCCTTGACGATCTCTTCGGTCATCTTCTTGGCGTCGCCGAGCAGCATCATGGTGCCGTCCTTGTAGAACAGCGTGTTGTCAATGCCGGCATAGCCGGAGCCGAGCGAGCGCTTGACGAACAGACAGGTGCGAGCCTTGTCGACGTCGAGGATCGGCATGCCGTAGATCGGCGACGACTTGTCGTCGCGGGCGGACGGGTTGGTGACGTCGTTGGCGCCGATGACATAGGCGACGTCGGCCTGCGCGAATTCGGAGTTGATGTCCTCGAGCTCGAACACTTCGTCGTAAGGCACGTTGGCTTCGGCCAGGAGCACGTTCATGTGGCCCGGCATGCGGCCGGCGACCGGATGAATGGCGTACTTCACGTCGACGCCATTGGCCTTGAGCTTGTCGGCCATCTCGCGCAACGCATGCTGCGCCTGGGCGACCGCCATGCCGTAACCAGGCACGATGATGACCTTCTGCGCGTTCATCATCAGATAGGCGGCATCGTCGGCCGAACCCTGCTTAACCGTGCGCTCGATGCCGTCGTCGGCAGTGGCGGAAGTCTCGCCGCCGAAGCCGCCGAGGATGACCGAGATGAACGACCGGTTCATGCCCTTGCACATGATGTAGGACAAGATCGCGCCGGACGAGCCGACTAATGCGCCGGTGATGATCAGCGCCAGATTGCCGAGCGTGAAGCCGAGCGCCGCAGCCGCCCAGCCCGAATAGGAATTCAGCATCGAGACGACCACCGGCATGTCGGCGCCGCCGATCGGGATGATGAGAAGGACGCCAAGGACAAGCGATGCCGCAACGATCAGCCAGAACACCAGCTTGGACTCGGTGGTGACGAGCAGCACGATCAGCACGATCAGCCCGATGCCGAGGGCGGCGTTGATGAAGTGGCGGCCGCCGATCATGATCGGCTTGCCCGACATGCGGCCGTCGAGCTTGAGGAAGGCGATGACCGAGCCGGTGAAGGTGATGGCGCCGATGGCGACGCCGAGGCTCATCTCGATCAGCGCCTGGGCGTGGATGTCGGCGACCGTGCCGATGTCAAAACTTTCCGGCGCATAGACGGCGGCAGCCGCCACCATGACGGCGGCAAGCCCAACCAGCGAATGGAACGCGGCGACCAACTGCGGCATCGAGGTCATGGCGATGCGCCGTGCGGTGACCGCGCCGACCGAGCCGCCGATCAAAAGACCGAGCACGATGAGGCCGAAGCCTCCGGCCGAAGGGGTCGCCAGCGCCAGCGTGGTGGCAATGGCGATGCCCATGCCGATCATGCCGTACATGTTGCCCTGGCGGCTGGTGGTCGGGTGCGACAGGCCGCGCAATGCCAGGATGAACAGGATGCCGGAGACCAGATAGAGGAAGGAGGCGAAGTTGGCGTTCATGGCCCTCTACTTGTCCTTCTTCTTGTACATCGCCAGCATGCGCTGGGTGACGAGGAAGCCGCCGAAGATGTTGACCGACACCAGCATCAGCGCGACGAAACCGAAGCCGGTGGCGATGCCGGAAGCCGAGATGCCGACGGCAAGCAGCGCGCCGACGACGATGACCGAGGAAATGGCGTTGGTGACGGCCATCAGCGGCGTGTGCAGCGCCGGTGTGACCGACCAGACGACGTAATAGCCGACAAAGATCGCCAGCACGAAAATGGCGAAGCGGAAGACGAACGGATCGATCGCCCCGCCGGATAGCGCGTGCGCGGCGTCGGCCGCCGCATCGGTGCCGCCTGGAGCGGTGGCCAGATCCTGCACCGCAAGCCGGACGGCGGCGGTCGCCTGGTCGAGCTGGTCGAGGGCTTTCTGCAAGGTCTGGTCCATCACGCGATCCCTTTCGACTTATTAGCGGGCGATTTGGGTGCGGCAGCTTTCCTGGATGCGGCAGCTTTCTTTGGCAGGGCTGGATTTTTTGCAGCGGCGGGCTTCGCAGGCTCAGCCGAGGCGATCATCACCGCCGGCTTGCCGGCGAAGGCCGGATGCACGACCTGGCCACCATCGGTCAGCATCGTCGCCTTGACCAATTCGTCGTCGCGGTTGATGGCAAGCGTCTTGGTGGTCTTGTCGACCAGCGTCTCGAGGAACGCAAAGAGGTTCCTGGCATAGAGCAGCGAGGCGGAGGCAGCGACGCGGCCCGGCACATTGAGATGGCCGACGATTTTCACCCCGTTGGCCGTGGTCACCACCTGCCCCTGCACAGCACCCTCGACATTGCCGCCGCGCTCTACCGCTAGGTCGACGATCACCGAGCCCGGCTTCATCGAGGCGACCATCGCGGCCGAAACGAGCTTCGGCGCCGGACGGCCGGGAATCAGCGCTGTGGTGATGACGATGTCCTGCTTGGCGATGTGCTCGGCGGTCAGTGCCGCTTGCTTGGCCTGGTATTCCTTGGACATTTCCTTGGCGTAGCCGCCAGCCGTCTCGGCCGCCTTGAACTCCTCATCCTCGACCGCCAGGAACTTTGCGCCCAGCGAGGCGACCTGTTCCTTGGCGGCGGGACGCACGTCGGTGGCGGTGACCACGGCACCGAGACGACGCGCAGTAGCGATCGCCTGCAGGCCGGCGACACCGACGCCCATGATGAAGGCTTTCGCCGCCGGCACGGTGCCCGCAGCGGTCATCATCATCGGCAGCGCCCGGTCATATTCGGCAGCCGCGTCGATCACCGCCTGGTAGCCGGCGAGGTTGGCCTGGCTGGACAGGACGTCCATCGATTGGGCGCGCGTGATGCGCGGCATGAACTCCATCGAGAAGGCGGTGACGCCGGCCCCTGCCAGAGCATCGACGGCAGCATCGTTGCCGTAGGGATCGATGGTGGCGATAACGGCGGTGCCTGGGCGATAGGCCTTCAGCTCCGTCTCATCAGGCCGGCGCACCTTCAGCACCACATCGGCCTTGGCGACATCGCCGGCCTTACCGATCACAGCGCCAGCCTTGGCGAACTCCTCGTCGGGAATGCGCGATGCCGTGCCGGCGCCGCTTTCGACGATGACCTCAAATCCCAGCCCCGCCAGCCGTTTAACCGTGTCGGGCGAGGCAGCAACGCGAGGCTCGTTCGCATCGAGCTCACGAGGGATGAAAACCGTCTGTCCCACCGCATGATCCTTTCGGCTGGAACCTGTCTGCGCAGGACGCCGGCCGAACTTCCGGCGAGGTCGCGGGCAAGGGTTTTGAAGAATTTACCTGAGAATGAAAGCGCCGAGGGCGAGGATCAGAACGAACAGGACAAACGCCGAGAAGAAGCCGCCCGCAAAGAACCCGAAAGCCATCGCCAGAAGCACGGCGGCGCAAAACAGCGACCCGTATTTGGCGAGCATGAGAAAGCCGGCATAGGTGCGGTCGTGCTCGGCATAGTCCATCTTCGCGCCTAGTTCGACAGGACCGGTCGGCGAGTGATCAGCCATAGGAATACCCCTTCGAAGACATCTTGCAGGCACATAGCGAAAAGCCAGGCCGAGGGCAATGGCGCTATTGCCGCATCGCTGGAGACAACAGCCTCAAAGGAAATTGGAGCCGCCAGATGCAGGGAGGATGTTCCTGAGTGACCGTGGCTGCCGCCTGCGCTTCTTTGCGGCTGAGGTTTGTCACATCAGCCGGCGAGCTGCGGAAACAGCCCAAGCAGGCCGACGACGATCAGGTAGAGCGCGACGATGTAGTTGAGGAGTCGCGGCATCACCAGGATCAGCACGCCGGCAATCAGCGAGATCAGCGGAGTGAGTGCGAGCGTGGAAATGGTCATGCCGGGTTCCTTTCGGTAGAATTTCCGCCGAAGCGATGCAGATTGACGTCGTCCGCGCACCACCGGCGCGCCTCCCAGAACGCCGAAGCGGCCTGAAAGCTCCAGCCGCGCTCAAAATTTGCCAATTGTCAGGCGGCTTCGCGGTAGTATTTGGCGGTCGGCAGAATGGTCAGCGGCGCGAGTTCACCGGCACCAGGTGTCTCAAACAGCATGCGCTGCTCCATCGGCGTCGACCGAAAGAATGGGAACCGGGAGAAAGACCGTTCGCGAATGGCGCTGACGTCGGCGCGGTAGAGCACGACCTTGTAATTCAGGCCCGGATAATTGCGCAACTCGCCAATCTGCTCGGAACAGTAAATGCGACGATAGAAGCCTGCATGTTCCGGGCGGATGGTGGAGAGACAATAAGGCGCGTCGAAGTAGAAGCATGCCATGCCAGCGAGGCGCAGCGTCAGATAAGGAATTTGCGGATAGACCCGCGACCAGTCCGGATCGGCGGCAAAGCGGCTGGGATCGGCAAAATGCACACCAGACGCCAGCATGGGGCGCAGTATGTCGCCATAAACCGTCGTGGAAGGCGACTGCGGCGTGGCGCTGCAGGCATGGTGAATACGCAGCGTGCTGACCAGAACGCCGTCGATATAGATGCCGAACTTGGAACAATTGGCCGCTTCGTCGAGCTCGTCATGCACAATATGGTCGGGATTCTCCGGGACCATATCGTTCAGACGGTAAGATTTGTAGCGCAACCTGTAAATGTCTTCGAGATCTTCGCCCTTGTCGCAGCGGCGATATTCCGTCCGCTCGAGCATCGCCGAGACATTCCTGGCAAAGCCTGACATATCGTCAGACGCATTAGTCCCGCCCGCACCCGCCGCTTGGCGAGGCGAAGTCAACTCGACAATCATCAACTCGTTCCCCGCAACTGCCGCCGCGATCAACACTACGGCAGGGCCGTATGATGTAAAGATGAAAACAAGATAGAAATCATTTACCGTCTATTAAGGTTAATAATCGGTAGAATTGTACTAAATTATCAGGTCTTCCGGCGAAATCAGCGATGCGTCGCCTTGCTGGCCGTCTTGATGTCCCTGGCGAAGGGCCAGACCGTGCTCGACATCGTCTCGATGCCGGACGCGCTGAGCGCCGAGCCGAACAGGAATCCCTGAACCAGGTCCGGCTTGACCTGCAAGGCCAGGATCTTGAGCTGCTCGAAAGTCTCGACGCCCTCGACAGTCACCGAAAGACCCAGCGGCCGTGACAGATTGACGATGCCCTTGAGCAATTCGAGCGAACGGCTGTTCTGGGTGACGTCCATCAGGAACGAACGGTCGATCTTGATCTTGTCGAGCGGAAGTTTGTGGAGATAGCTCAGGCTCGAATAGCCGGTGCCGAAATCGTCGAGCGCGATGCGCACGCCAAGCCGCTTCAATTCCTCGATATACTGGCGTGTCAGCGACTTGTCGTCGAGCAGCGCCGTCTCGGTGACCTCGATCTCCAGGCGGCCGGCGGCGAGGCCGGAACTGGCGAGTGCGTCGCGAACCTTTTGCACAACGTCGCGGTTGCGAAAGTCCTTGGCCGAGAGGTTGACCGAGACGCTGGTCTGTGTGGGCCATTTGGCGCATTCGGTGCACGCCGCATGCAGGACGAAGGTGCTGATTTCGGAAATGATGCCCATTTCTTCCGCCAGCGGAATGAAGATGCTGGGCGAGATCGGTCCGAGATCGGGGTGGTCCCAACGGCACAGCGCCTCGCAGCTGGCTATGCGCATCGTGCTCATCGCCACGATCGGCTGGTAGACCACCCGCAAGCCCTTGCTTTCCACCGCAGTGCGCAGGTCCGCCTTCATTAATTGGCGGTTGCGGAAAGCGGCATCCATCGATGCCTCGAACAGCCGCCAAGTGTTCTTGCCGAGTTCCTTGGCCTTGTAGAGCGCCAGGTCCGCCTTGACGATCATGACGTCGACATCGGTATCCCTGACCCGCGACAGCACCGCGCCACCGCTGGCCTGGATACGCAGTCCGTGGCCGGCGACGTCGACCTCGCCCTGCAGGTCAATGAAAATCCCGTCGATTTGGCTGGTCAGATGACTCTCATCCTCGACGCGGTCGAAGAAGATCATGAACTCGTCGCCGCCGAAACGGCTGACAGTGACGCCCGGCCCGGCGACCGCCGCCAGCCGTTCGGCGACGGCGTAGATCAATCCGTCGCCGACCGGGTGGCCAAGCGTGTCATTGACGCTCTTGAAGTCGTCGAGGTCGAGCACGGCGAGCCCGCAGAGACGCTCAAGGTCGCCGGACGCCATCGCCTCGCCGATCAGTTGGTGGAAATAGGCTCGGTTAGGCAGGCCGGTGAGGCTGTCGTAACGCGCCATGAACCGTATCTTGTCTTCCGCCTCGACGCGGGCCGTCACATCCTCGAAGGTGATGACGCCCAGTTCCTGGCTACCCTCGCGCGCCGAGAACTCATAGTACTGACCGTTCGCAAGCGAGACGAGAACCTTGCGATCGCGGCCCTCGCGCAGGGCGCGCGTAAGCTGGGCTTCGATGTAGCGGCAATCCTTCGGCGCCAGCATGCCGCCGGCAACGCCGCGCATCAGCAGGCCGTGGATCGATCGCCCGAGCAGCGCGTCGGGCGACTTGAGCGACATCAGGTGCGCGGCTTCGGCGTTGGCCACCACCACCCGGCCATCAGGGCCGAGCATGACAAGTCCGTGCGACATGGTGTTCAGCGCCCGATTGAAACGCTGGGCGAGGCGGTTCGCCTTCTTCTCTTCGGACAAAGCGGCGAAAAGCACCTCCCTAACCACATCGGCGAAGCGTTTGATTGCGAATAGGAAGGGAGCCGACATCAGACCGAGTATCACATGGTAGACATCGCCACGCAGGATGAAGCCCAGCGAGATCGACCACGTCATGGTCATGATGAAGATCATGACCATCCTCGGGGAGCCGTAATTGCGGCCGGCGATCGCCGTGGCGGACGCCAGCGTAACGCAGACAGCGGCTATCTCGGCATAGTTGTCATGCGCCAAGTAGATGCCGGCGAAACAGAAGGCGCCCAGCATGAAACCATGCATGGAGCCGTAGAAAATGTAGTCATTTTCGCGGCGGCGCGCCTCCTCCCAATTCCTGGGTGACGGGGCGTGGCGGTATTTTCTGATGTTGCGCAGGCGCAGAAATGCGACGATCAGAAATCCGGCGGCCACCGCAATGTAGATCGGATCCTTGGTCTTCCAGTAGACCAGCACGACCAGCAGGGTTTGGGCAAAGAATCCGATCGAAAGCGTCAGGCTGTCGCGGAACAGAGTTTCCACGAACGGAATGTAGACGTCGACCGGGATCTCGTTTTTTCTTTTCAGATTCACGCCTGAGTCCCACCCTGGGGAGCCAAGCTGTGTCACATCAGCCTTAAGAAAGATTTAGAGAGGCGGTTCCGGGCATCACCGCCAGGTCGGCTAATGCCAGGGGAAGCGACCCTTCAGGTAAACAAGGCATATCGATCACTCGGCGGCTTGGAGTTCCGGGCGAGCCGGTGTCTTCGCCAGGCGATCGAGCAGCCTCAGGCGCTCGCCGGCGGCCCTTTCGGCGCTGGCCTGCCTGACGTGACCATAGCCGCGAATGAGCGCCGGCACCGAGGCAAGCGCTGCCGCGGCCTCGACCTTGCCTGGCGCCAGCGCGCTGGCGACAAGCTCCAGATCGGCCTCGTACTGCGCAAGAAGCCGCCGTTCCATACGCCTTTCGGAGCTGTAGCCGAACACATCGAAGACCGTGCCGCGCAAGCCTTTCATCGCTGCCAGCAGCCGGAATCCCTTCATCATCCAGGGACCGAAGCTCGACTTCCTCGGCTTGCCGTCCTTGCCGCGCCTGGCCATGATCGGCGGCGCGAGATGGAATTCGAGTTTGTCGTAGCTCTGAAACTGCTTGCCCAGCTCGGTGGCGAAGGAGCCGTCGGTATAGAGCCTCGCCACCTCGTATTCGTCCTTGATCGCCATCAGCTTGAACAGGTTCCTCGCAGCGGCTTCGGTCACATCAGTCGAACCGGGCGCCGCGCTAGCTTCGGCAATGCGCAGCGCGGCCAGTCTGTCGGCATAGCGCTTGCCATAGGCGGCGTTCTGATAGGCGGTGAGGAAGGCGACGCGGCGGGCGATGACGTCATCGAGCGTTTCGGCGACAGCGGTGTTCTGTGCAGCCGTGCCCGGCTGGACGACGAGGGCGCGCACGAAATCCGGTTGGTGGGCGGCGCGGCGGCCCCAGCGGAAGGCTGAGACGTTCATCGCCACCGACTGGCCGTTGAGCTCGATCGCCTTTTCGACTGCCTCGGCAGACAGCGGCAAGCCGCCATGCTGAAAGGCGAAGCCGAGCATGAACATGTTCGCGCCGAGCGAGCTGCCGAACAGCGCGGTGGCGGTGCGGGTGGCGTCGAAGAAATGCGCCTTGTCGTCGCCGGCGGCACTGCGGATCGCCTTTTTCAGCCGCTCAACCGGCAGCGAGAAATCGGCCGACCGGGTAAACTCGCCAGGCATGATCTCGGCGGTGTTGGCGAGGAAGATCGTGTGGCCTTCGCGCACCGCGGCGAGCACCCTTTGGGCGCCCGACACGACGAGGTCGCAGCCAAGCACAAGGTCTGCCTTGCCGGCCGAAACGCGGATGGCATTGATATCGCCCGGGCTGCGCGCGATGCGGACATGGGTGAACACCGAGCCGCCCTTCTGGGCAAGGCCGGCCATGTCGATCATGCCGCAGCCCTTGTCTTCGAGATGAGCCGCCATGCCAAGCACCGCGCCGATGGTGACGACGCCGGTGCCGCCGACGCCGTCGATGATCGCCGCCCAGCCTTGGTCGCCGAGCGGGAATTCCGCGGGCGCGGGCACGCCGTCGAGCGGATCGGTCGTGCCGGCCATACCCTCGACCTTCTTGATCTTGGCGCCATGCACGGTGACGAAGGACGGACAGAAGCCGTTGATGCAGGAGAAATCCTTGTTGCAGCTCGACTGATCGATCTTGCGCTTGCGGCCGAATTCGGTCTCGACCGGCTGGATCGACACACAATTCGACTGCACCCCACAATCGCCGCAGCCTTCGCAGACCAGTTCGTTGATGAAGACGCGCTTGTCGGGATCGGGGAAGGTGCCGCGCTTGCGGCGGCGGCGCTTTTCGGCGGCGCAGGTCTGGTCGTAGATCAGCACGGATGTGCCCCTGATCGTGCGCAATTCGCGCTGCACGAGGTCGAGGTCGTCGCGGTGATGGATGGTGGCGCCTGCGGGGAATTCGACCTTGCCGGTATATTTGGCCGGCTCGTCGGTGACGATGGCGATCCGCTCGACGCCCTCGGCCCGCACCTGCCTGGCGATCATGTCCACGGTCAGGCCACCCTCGTGCGGCTGGCCGCCGGTCATCGCGACGGCATCGTTGTAGAGGATCTTGTAGGTGATGTTGGCGTCGGTCGACAGCGCGAAGCGGATCGCCAGCGCGCCGGAGTGGTTGTAGGTGCCGTCGCCGAGATTCTGGAAGATGTGGTCGCGCTTCGAGAACGGCGCCTGGCCGACCCATTGCGCGCCCTCACCGCCCATGGCGGTGAAACCAACGGTGTTGCGATCCATCCACAGCGCCATGAAATGGCAGCCGATGCCAGCGGCGGCGAGCGAGCCGTCGGGCACCTTGGTCGAGGAATTGTGCGGGCAGCCGGAGCAGAAGAAGGGCGTGCGCGAGGCGATGTCTGTTGTCTCGGCGAGCATCGCCTGGAACTGGCGAAGTTTCGCCACCCGCGCGGCGATCTCGTCCGAGGGACCGATCGTCCGCAAGATTCTGTCGCCGAGCGCTATGGCGATGTCGTTGGGATCGAGCGCGCCCTTGGCCGGGAACAGCCCGTCGCCGCGCTCGTCCCTCTTGCCGACGATGACCGGCTGCATGGCGGTGCCATAAAGGTTTTCGCGCAGTTGCACCTCGATCAGCGAGCGTTTCTCCTCGACGACGACGATGGTGTCGAGGCCGCGAGCGAAGTCGGCGATGTGCTGCAGGTCGAGCGGCCACGGGCAGCCAACCTTGAACAGCCTGATACCGATGCGGTTGGCGGCGGCTTCGTCGACGCCGATGTCTTCCAGCGCCTGGCGGACGTCGAGATAGCTCTTGCCGATGGTGACGATGCCAAGCTTCGGGCCACTGCCGCCGGAATAGACGATCCGGTTCAGCCCGTTGGCATGGATAAAGGCCGAAGCGGCGGCGCGTTTGTATTCATGCAGTCGCTCCTCCTGGCCGAGCATGTCGATCTCGTTGCGGATGTTGAGGCCGCCGGGCGGCATGTCGAAGTCCGGGTTGACGATATCAAGCCGTTCGAGCGCGGCATCGACCGAAGCCGTCGATTCGATGTTGTCCTTGACGCATTTGATCGCCGCCCAGGTGCCGGCGAAGCGCGACATGGCAATGCCATAGAGCCCATAGTCGATGATCTCCTGGACCCCGGCCGGATTGAGGATCGGCACCATGGTGTCGACAAACAGGAACTCGGTCGCGTGCGCGTTGGTCGAGGATTCGGCCATGTGGTCGTCGCCCATCAGGGCGAGCACGCCGCCATGTCTTGACGAGCCGGCGAGATTGGCATGGCGGAAGACGTCACCGGAGCGGTCGACGCCCGGGCCCTTGCCGTACCAGACCGAAAAGACGCCGTCATGCGTGCCCTCGCCCAGCAACTCGGCCTGCTGCGATCCCCAGCAGGCGGTGGCGGCGAGTTCCTCGTTGAGGCCGGGCTGAAAGACGATGTCCGACTGGGCGAGCTGCTTCCTGGCCTTCCAAAGCTGCATGTCGAGGCCGCCGAGCGGCGAGCCGCGATAGCCGGAGACGAAGCCGGCGGTGTTCAGGCCAGCCCGGCGGTCGCGGTCGCGCTGCATCAAAAGCATGCGGATGACCGCCTGCGCGCCGGAAAGGAAGATGCGTTCCTTTCCCAGGTCGAACTTGTCGTCGAGCGCGACATCATGCAGCGTCATCAGGCATTTCCTCTGCGGAGGCCGCAGTTCGAGCGCAGCCAACGTCGGAGTTGGAAGCTGCAGTGTTTCTCCCCTTGCCGGGCAGGTCAAACAAAATCGAAGATGCCAAGCGAGGCGCAACAAACGATCCGTGCGCGGCCGTCTGACGCCACGAAACGCCTGTTTGGGAGGTGGCCGAGCACGAAAATTCCGGCAGCGGTCAGTGCCACTAGTGACGCATCATGCAGCCTTTGGGCAACTGGGCTTCGGTTCGCCGGGCAGCTTGCCGTCGGCATGACCGGCCAGGTCCTTGTTGAGTTCGTAGACCGGCCCGACCACGAGAGGCCGGTCGGGCAAGACCGACTGGTCGAGCGAGGACGTCAGTGTCGTCTCGAAACTCTGCAGCAACTTGCCGCTGGAATCCTCGATGCGGATCGACACCGCATAGGGCTTGTCCTTGACGACGCAGGTGAGCGGCGGGCTGGTCAGCGTCACATGCGGCAGCTTCGGCCATATTTTCTGGGTGACGATGATCGGATCACCACCGGCCGGGTTCTGGAAGGAGACCACGGCGACCTGTCCCTCACCCACCGGCCGCAGCGGATTGAGGGTGATGACATAGGTGGCGATGCCCAGCCGGTAGTTGAACTCGAACAGCTTCCCGGAAAAGGCGAACAACTGGTCCTTACCGGAGTCACGGCAGGCGCCGAGCGCGGCCGCCGCGAACAACGCCGCGACGACAATCATCGCGCGCGAGAATCTCTTAGACATTGGCGATCTCCCTCGCCGCGGTCCGGCGGCGATAGTATCGGTTTGCCTTCTGTCGGTTGCCGCACACCGCCATGTCGCACCAGAGGCGGCTGGAATTGCGGCTTTTGTCGACAAACAGCCAGCTGCAGTTCGGACATATCCTCAACCTGGCGATTGTGTCGCCGCGCAGCAGCGACAGCGCCGAGATCGCAAGCGCCGCCTCGAAGGCAATCGGCGTCGCCTGATCGCCGAACGGTTTTCCGGGCCTCCCGATTTCGGTTCGGATTTGGGCGAGTCCGTCGGCGCAGGCTTCAAGGAATTCAGGCATGTCTGCGGTTGCGATCGCACGCTTCGAAACCGCGCGGCGAAACAGCCGATCGGTCGTCTCCCTGATCGAAAGCACCACCGGCGCGATCTTTTCAGGCACCGGCGCTGCGAGCGGCCTGCCGCCGAGCTCGGCGGCGCGAAAGCCACTCGCCGCCTCGGCAAAGCGAGCGATCTCGGCCGGGTCTTTGAGTCGGTCGAAGGTTTTCTCCGGATCGTTCCGCAAGACGACGGTGTTCGCCGTGTCGAGCGCAAGCATGCCACCGGTGAAGCGGTGCGGAGTCCAGGATACTGTCATATGGCGAATCTAACCGATAAAACGCATTTGACAAGTTAGATTTCCGAGTGCAACGCTCGTCGCGAGGCGATCGCCATAGCCGTGTCTTGAGCCATAGCCTTGGTCTTGAGATTGTCGTTCGTCGCAAACCGCTGCGCCGCGATTGCGGGGCATGCATCGAGGACATTGCATGCTCTACTTCTTCCAGCAGGTTCTGAACGGACTGCATTCGGGCGCACTCTACGCATTGCTGGCCTTCGGCTACGTGCTGACCAACGGCATCCTGCATCGCACCAATCTTGCCTATGGGGCGCTGTTCGCCTTTTGCGGGCATACGATGATCCTCACCGCGGCGTTCGGCTATCAGGCGTTGTGGCTAACGCTGTTTGCATCGGTCGCGCTCGGCGTAGCTGCGGCGTTCCTTTATGCGGCGCTGCTCAGCCATGTCTTGTCGCGAAGCATCTTCGAACCGTTGGCCGACCGCTCGCCCAACGCCATCGTGGTAACGACGCTCGGCATATTGCTGGCCTTGTCGGAAGCCAGCCGTATCGCCGCCGACACCCATGATCTGTGGCTGCCGCCAATGCTGGCCCAGCCCATCATTTTTGCGCGGGGGGCGAATTTCAATGCCACGCTGACGCTCATCCAGTTGCTCAACTGCGCTGTCGTCGCCGCAACTATCGGGGTCGCCGCCTGGGCGTTCGCGCAATCAAGCTTCGGCCGGCGCTGGCGCGCCGTGTCCGACGATCCCAGGGCGGCGGCGATGTGCGGCGTCGATGTTCGCGCGGTGCTTCGGCGTGCGGTGCTTTTCGGTGGCCTTTGCTCGGCACTGGCCGGCGTTCTCGCCGCCTTCTACTACGGCAACATCAGCTTCGGCACAGGGTTGGTCTACGGGCTGAAAATCCTGTTCGTGACGGCGGTGGGCGGCTATCTCTCGCCGTTGCGGGCAGCACTTGGCGCTGCCGCTTTCGGGATGGCCGAATCGCTGTGGGCCGGCTACTTCCCGGTCGAATGGCGCGATGCCTGGATGTATCTGTTCCTCGTCGCCATACTGGTGCTGATCGGCGCCGGGCGAGACCAGAGTAAGATCGTCTGACAGTGCCAACGTGGGCAGAGTTGGCTGCAAACGTCACTTTGATTTTTGCGCATGATCTCCTTCCGCGGCTGTTTCGCCCCTTCCCCATCCCACAAGATTGTTTTCTCGGTCTGCCCTGTGTTGACCCGCCGGGCCACGCACGGCATACCGTTGGGCCACATCGAAGCGGCGGAAAACAAGCGGGAATTGGCGCGTCGCTAATACTTTGAGCCACGCATCGTGCTTTCCGAAAATCGACACCGATTTTCGGGCCGATGTGTAAAGGGAGGAATGTATGGCAGGGCTTCTCACTCTATCCAGAACCATTGACCGTATGAACGAGTTCATCGGCAAATGGGTGTCGTGGCTGATCCTGCTGGCAGTCCTGGTCAGTGCCGCCAATGCGGTCATCCGAAAGACGTTCGACATGTCGTCGAACGCCTGGCTGGAACTGCAGTGGTATTTGTTCGGCGCCGCCTTCATGCTGGCCGCCGCCTACACGCTGAAGCAGAACGACCATATCCGCATTGACATCGTCTACGGCATGTTCTCGCGCCGCGTGCAGCACTGGATCGACCTTCTCGGTCACCTCTTTTTCCTGATGCCGTTCGTGACGCTGATGGTGATCTATTTCGTTCCCTATGTGTCGCTGTCGTTTCGCAGCGGCGAAATGTCGAACAATTCCGGCGGGCTGATCATCTGGCCGGCAAAGGCGATCCTGCTGGCCGGCTTTTTCCTGCTCGCGCTTCAGGGCATTTCCGAGATCATCAAGAAGGTCGCCATCATGCGCGGCGACATGGACGATCCCACCCCGTTCATATCGGTGCATGAGCAAGCCGAACTCGAAGCGAAGGCACTCGCCGAAGAGGTGCGCTCGTGATTGAGTTCATCGCCCAGAACATGGCGCCGATCATGTTCGCCTCGCTGATCATCTTCCTGCTGATCGGCTATCCGGTGGCGTTTTCGCTCGCCGCCAACGGCCTGCTGTTCTTCTTCATCGGTGTTGTGCTGTCACCCTATTCGGGCGGCTCGATCAATCTCGCCTGGCCGCTGCTGCACGCACTGCCGGATAATTTCTACGGCAGCAGGGTGATGTCGAACGACACGCTGCTGGCCATCCCGTTCTTCACTTTCATGGGCATCGTGCTCGAACGATCGGGCATGGCCGAGGACCTTCTCGATACGATCGGCCAATTGTTCGGGCCGATCCGCGGCGGACTCGCCTATGCCGTGATCTTTGTCGGCGCGCTGCTTGCCGCAACCACGGGTGTGGTGGCTGCCTCCGTCATCGCCATGGGCCTGATCTCGCTGCCGATCATGCTGCGCTACGGCTATGACCGCCGTGTAGCGTCCGGCGTCATTGCCGCGTCGGGCACCCTCGCCCAGATCATTCCGCCGTCGCTGGTGCTGATCGTTCTGGCCGACCAGCTCGGCCGCTCGGTCGGCGACATGTATGCGGGTGCGCTGATCCCGGGGCTGGTTCTGACCGGCCTTTACACGATGTATATCCTGATCATGTCGATCGTCCGGCCGAAGTCGATGCCGGCGCTGCCGCTGGAAGCCCGCACCCTCGGCCACGGTGTCCTGTCGCTGCTGTTCGCGGTGTTGGCGGCAGTCGTGATTTCCTACGCGGCGTATCGCTATCTTGCGCCCTCGCAGGGCCAAAACGCAGACATCCTCGGCGCCACCATCGGCGTGATCCTCATCTATGTCGTGGCAATCGCCGACCAGCGCCTGAAGATCAACATGCTGTCGCGGCTGGCGCAGCAGGTGATCATCGTGCTGATCCCGCCACTGGCGCTGATCTTCCTGGTGTTAGGCACCATCTTCCTCGGCATCGCCACGCCGACCGAAGGCGGCGCCATGGGCGCTGTCGGCGCGCTGATCATGGCGGCGATGAAGGGGCGGCTGTCGCTGGACGTGATCAAGCAGGCGCTGGCGTCGACGACGCGGCTGTCGTCGTTCGTGCTGTTCATCCTGATCGGCGCGCGAGTGTTCTCGCTCACTTTCTACGGCGTCAACGGCCATATCTGGGTCGAACACCTCCTGACATCGCTGCCGGGCGGCGAGATCGGCTTCCTGATCGGCGTCAACATCCTCGTCTTCCTGCTCGCCTTCTTCCTCGATTTCTTCGAGCTCGCCTTCATCATCGTGCCGCTTTTGGCACCGGCCGCAGACAAGCTCGGCATCGACCTGATCTGGTTCGGCGTGCTGCTCGGCGTCAACATGCAGACCAGCTTCATGCATCCACCCTTCGGCTTCGCGCTGTTCTACCTGCGTTCGGTCGCCGCCCGGGTGCCCTATCTCGATCGCCTCACCGGCAAGCAGATTGCGCCGGTAACCACCGGCCAGATCTATTGGGGCGCGGTGCCCTTCGTTTGCATCCAGGTCATTATGATCGGCTTGACCATCGCCTTCCCGCAAATGGTGATGCACTACAAGGGCACGGCAGCGGACCCGGGCACGATCGACTACCAGGTGCCGGAAACGCCGAGCCTGTCGCCGCTCGGCGTTCCGCCAGCGGATGGCGGCGCGGCACCGACTGCGCCTGCACCGGATCTGTCGCAGCCGCCTAATTTCGGTGAAACGCCGGCTGCCAAGCCGGCAGCGCCAGCGCCCGATCTGTCCCAACCACCGAGTTTCAATTGACGCCGGAGGCTCTACAGACATGAAAGCGGTGCGGCTGGAGGGCGTGGGCAGCATCGTCGTTCGGGAGGTCACCAAGCCCGTGGCCGGGCCGGATGATCTCCTGGTGCGGATCGAGGCATGTGGCGTCTGCGGCACTGACCGGCATCTTTTCCATGGCGAATTTCCCTGTACGCCGCCGGTGACGCTCGGACATGAATTCTCCGGGATCGTCGAGGCGATTGGAACCGCCGTGTCCGGCTTTTCGGTCGGTGATCGAGTCACCGGCGATCCCAACATCGCCTGCGGGCGCTGTCCGCACTGCCACGCCGGTCGCATCAATCTATGCCATAATCTGGTTGCCATCGGCATCCGCCGCGACGGCGGCTTCGCCGAATATGGCGTGCTGCCTCAGAAGCAAGCCATTCTCCTCCCGAAAGACCTGAAGCCCACGCATGGCGCGTTCTGCGAGCCGCTTGGCTGCTGCCTGCATGGAGTGGACCTGGCGCAGATCCGACCCGGCTCCTCGGTCGCCGTGCTTGGCGGCGGCGTGATCGGCCTGCTCACCGTGCAACTGGCGAGACTTGCCGGCGCGACGACAATCATCCTTTCGACGCGCCAGGCCTCGCGGCGCGCCCTTGCAGAAGAATTGGGCGCAACAGCGACGGTCGACCCAACCGCTTGCGACATCATCGACACGGTGGTCGGTCCGTCAGGCCTCATGCCGGGCGGCGTCGATGTGGTGTTCGAATGTGCTGGGGTAAGAGAGACGGTCGAGCAGTCGATGCGGCTCGCCAGGGCCGGTGGCACGGTTGTCGTCGTCGGCGTGATGCCTCAAGGCATGAAAGCAGAATTCGAACCTTTCGACCTGTTGTTCCGGGAATTGAGGGTGCTGGGCTCTTTCCTCAATCCGTTTACGCATCGCCGGGCTGCCGATCTCATCGCCTCGGGCGCGATCGAGATCGACAAGCTCATCTCCCGGCAGGTGACGCTTGAGGAGGCGGCTGCGGTGATCGCCAATCCGCCTGCGCCAGGCGAGGTCAAGGTGCTGGTGGTGCCGCGCTGATCGGCAATTCGAAGCCGTTTCGGCGCCACGCGTCCGAAGAACGCGTGGCGCCGAAACTGTTGTCAGAGTTTGCCGGTGCGCTGCTGGACCATCATGAAGGTGTCATAGTTGTACTCGGCCACCTGCGCCCAGAGATAGTGCTCCTTGCGGAACGCCTTGATCGAGTCCCATATCTTCTTGAACGGCGCGTTCGAGGCTTCCATCTCGGCATAGACCTCGTTTGCCTTTTCGGAGCAGGCTGCCAGGATTTCCTGGCTGAACGGGCGCAATTTGGCGCCCGCGGACACCAGCCGCCTCACGGCCGCCGGATTCAGAAAGTCGTATTTCTGCAGCATGTTGGCGTCGGCGGCCTGCGCGGCGGTGCGCACCAGCGCCTTGTAGGCCGGCGAAAGCTCCTCGTATTTCGCCTTGTTGAACATCAGATGGACGGTCGGCCCGCCTTCCCACCAGCCAGGATAATAATAATTGGGCGCGACCTTGTAGAAGCCGAGCTTCTCATCGTCATAAGGGCCGACCCATTCGGCGGCGTCGATGGTGCCTTTTTCCAGCGCTGGATAGATATCGCCGCCGGCGATCTGCTGCGGCACGACGCCGAGCCTTTGCACCACTTTGCCGGCAAAGCCACCGATGCGCATCTTGAGGCCCGAAAGGTCGGCGACGGTGTTGATTTCCTTGCGGAACCAGCCGCCCATCTGCACGCCGGTATTGCCACCCGGCAAGCCAAAAAGGCCCTGCGTGGCCAGAAACTCGTTGAACAGGTCGATGCCGCCGCCGTGGTAATGCCAGGCATTGATGCCGCGCGCGTTGAGCGAGAACGGAACCGCGGCACCCAAAGCCCATGTCGGGTCCTTGCCCCAATAATAGTATGCCACCGTATGGCAGGCCTCGACGGTGCCGGCGGCGGTGGCATCCGCGACCTGCAGGCCGGGCACCAGTTCACCGGCAGCGAAGACCTGGACCTGGAAGTTGCCGTCGGTCGCCTCCGAGAGCATCTTGGAAAAGACCTCGGCGCCGCCATAGATCGTATCGAGGGACTTCGGGAAGGACGACGCCAGGCGCCATGTCACTTTCGGGTTGGTTTGGGCGATAGCCGGCGCGGCAAGCGCCGCCGTAGCCGCCGCAGCGCCGACACCGGTAACACCGGCCTTGCGGATGAATGATCGACGATCCATGAAGTTCTCCCTATTGGATCAACAGACCGACGTTCGGGAGATGCTCTCTGCCCCGGATCGGCTTCGCGGCAAACAATACACGGGCAAGAAGTCGAGTCCAGCCACGGGAGCCGGTTTTGCCGGCGGCGTTTTCGCGAAATACGCGGCGCGAACGCACCTCCTGCAACTTAAGTCTAACGCCCCTTCCGTGGCCCATGCGACATGCCGAACTTGTCATGGCAAAGCGCCTTCGGATCGCCTATTTTAAAGGTAGAATATATCCTTGCACTGAATGGACCCGGGTCAAAAATGCAGCAGCCGCTCGTCGCCATATCGACCGACGTCCGCCAGTTCGACAACTACACCTGGCATGCCGCTCCGCAGCAATATCTGGAGGCGGCGCTTTCGGCCGCCGGCGTGTTCCCGGTGCTGGTGCCGTCCTTCGGCGACCGGCTCGATTTCGATGAACTCCTGTCATCGGTCGACGGCGTCATGATCACCGGCTCGAAGTCCAATGTGCATCCCTCGCTCTATGGCGGCGATGCCAGCGAGGCCAACGGCCCCTACGATCCGGCCCGTGACGCCACGACGCTGCCGCTGATCCGCAAGGCAGTGGAGCGCGGCGTGCCGCTGCTCGCCATCTGCCGCGGCATCCAGGAGATGAATGTGGCGCTGGGCGGCACGCTGGCCACAGAAATCCAGGAGCGCGAGGGATCGCTGGACCATCGCGCACCGGCGAGCGACAATCAGGACGAACGCTTCGCCATCCGCCAGACCATTTCGATCAAGCCCGCAAGCTGCCTCGCCGGCGTGTTCGGGGCGGGCGACATCATGGTCAACTCGGTGCACCGCCAGGCCATCGACCGGCTCGGCCCGAAGCTGCAGATAGAGGCGGTCGCTAGCGACGGCACGGTCGAGGCGGTTTCGGTGCGCGATGCCCGCGCTTTCGCCGTCGGCGTCCAGTGGCATCCCGAATACTGGGTCAAGTCGGACAGCGTCTCAGCAAGGATATTCCGCGCCTTCGGCGACGCGGCGCGCGTGCACGCCGCGGCGAAATCCGACGCGCGGGCCGCCGCGGAATAGTTCAGCCGTCGGACGTCAACGTCAATCGCTGCTGGCCGCCAGCGACAGCAGCGGCAGGGCTGGTGCGTAGGATTCATAACCGTCGCCGTCGGCGACGCCGAAAGTGACGATCGGGTCGATGCCGTTCGCGCTGAAGGTGACCGTGCCGTCATCCTGCTCACGCCAGAATTTCGCGCGCTCGATGCCGGGCAAGACCCGGTGGCAATTTGCAGTGACCGTCAACAGCGACAGGCCATGCGAAACCTCAGTGCCGCGCTTGACCGCGCAGGACGCTTCGTCGCCATTGGCCACCAGCCTGTAGTCGCCGGGCGACTGCGCCGACTCATCGGCTGTCCGGCGTTCGCCTCCGCCGCTGTTAAACAGCTGAACGCTGCCGAACAGCGCGACCACCGCTATCAATGCAGCAAGTGCTTTCATCTGCGTTCTCCGGATGTTTGGCGATCGATGAAGAGTGAACTCAAAGCGTTAAGCCGTCGTTAATCGTTAACAAATAGGAAAGCATGCCGCTCAGCTGCGCGCCTTGACCTTTTCCGTTTCCGGCACCGGCGTCAGCGCCCTCCCTTGCGAAAACCAGGAAATCAGATTGTCGACGCACAGATCGGCCATGGCGCGGCGGGTATGTTCCGAAGCCGAGCCGACATGCGGCAAAAGTGAGGTGTTGGGGGCGGCAAGCAGCGCCGGCGGCACGTTCGGCTCGTCGGCGAAGACGTCGAGCCCGGCAGCGGCGATGGTGCCGCCGGCAAGCGCCGCGGCAAGAGCTGCCTCGTCCACCGTGCTGCCGCGACCGATGTTGACGAAGACGCCATTCGGGCCGAGCGCCGACAGGATCCCGGTGTTGACCGCCTTTTCCGTCGAGGCGCCGCCGGGCGCCACCGAGATCAGCGTATCAACCGCCTCGGCGAGGCCCTTCAGCGTGCCGTGGTATTCGTAGGACAGGCCTTCGACCTGGCGCCGGTTGTGATAAGCGATCGGCAGCCCGAAGGCCTCCAGCCGGCGCGCAATGGCGACGCCGATGCGGCCCATGCCGAAAATGCCGACACGACGGCCGCGCAAGGTCAGCCGGCTCAAGCGATAGTTGCCGTCGCGTGCCCAACTGCCGTCGCGCAGCCAGGTCTCGGCGCGCGGCAACTCGCGGACGGTGTTGATCAAAAGCCCGATCGCCGTATCGGCGACCTCCTCGGTCAGCACATCCGGCGTGTTGGTGACCATGACGCCGCGCTGTGCTGCGTGACGGGCATCGACTGAATCATAGCCGACGCCGAAATTGGCGATGATCTCGAGGTTCGGCAGCGCGTCGATGAGGGCTGCGTTGATCCCGCCAAAGGCGGCAATGCCGCGCACCGTCCGGCGCATCTCGTCGGTGACCAGCGACGCATCAGGCCGTTCGATCCAGACGCGGCTGAACGTCCGGTCGAGGCGGCCGACCGCGTGGTCGTTGAATTGGCCCGGCACCAGAATGGCGACTGCTTGCTGCTGTTCGGCTTTCGTCATGCACGTTCCACTGGTTTGCCGGTCGACTGGCGCACGTGCAGTTCCGGCTTGATCAGTTCCTGCGACGGCCGCACCATCTGCCCATTGAGCTTGTCGAGCAGCGCGCTGGCGGCGCGGCGGCCGACTTCACGCTGGCCATTCCACACGGTGGTCAGCGCCGGCGTCGCGATCGCCGCTTCCTCGAGATCGTCATAGCCGGTCACGGAGATGTCAATGCCCGGCACCAGCCCGGCGCGTGCAATGCCGTTCATCAGGCCGATGGCGACGAGGTCGTTCCAGCAGCAGGCCGCGGTCGGCTTGTCCTTCAGCGCCAGGAACTGCCCGGCGGCCTCGAAGCCAGCCTGTTTGGTGCGCGGGCCGGGGATGCGCCAGGACGGCCTGACCTCCAGCCCTGCCGCCTCCATGGCGTTGAGATAGCCTTGGTAGCGGTCGCGGCCGGTCGAGGTCTGGTCGGTGCCGCCGATCATGGCAATGCGTTTATGGCCGAGCGAGATCAGATGGTTGGTGGCTAGCCCGGTGCCATAGGCATCGTCGCCGCGAAACACCGGCACGTCAGCGCCTTCGACGGTGCGTGCGATCAGCACCGCCGGCAGGCCGTTTTCCTCGGCCATGAAGATGTCTTCGGGCGGCGTGCCGATGGCCGGCGACATGATGACGCCGTCGGCGCCAAGCTGCAGAAGCGTGTCTATAAAGGTGCGCTGCTTTTCGAGCTGGTCGTAATGGTTCGACAGGATGAAGGTCTGCCGGCTGCGGTCGAGCTCGCTTTCGATCGAGCGCAGGATCTCGGCGAAGAAGGGATTCATGATGTCGTGGACGACGACGCCGACAATGCCCGAACGCGAGGTGCGCAGGCTGGCGGCGCGGCGATTGTAGATATAGCCGATGGCGCGGGCATGTTCCTTGATACGGTCGCGGGTGATTCCAGCAACCAGCGGGCTGTCGCGCAGGGCCAGCGACACCGTGGCCGTGGACACACCGAGCGCATCCGCGATCGTCGAAAGCTTGATCTTCTGTGCCAGCGCCTTGCGCTCCCCCGACGATCTAGAGCTGATCCATGATCTCCAGCGAAAACCGGATGCCCGTTTTCGGGAACATGGTCTAAACAGTTTAAACGCGGCCTTATGCCACCCTTCTGAAACAAATCAAAGTTTTTTTGCCAGCGCCTCCACCTCGACGTCGAGGGCAGCGCGGTTGCGCACGCCAAGCCGGTGCTCGCGATGAACGATACAAAAGCCGCTGGCGACGATGACGAGCGCCGAGGACACCGAGCATCAACAGGATGAACCAGTGTCGATATGCATCAGGGATGCATGCGGGCACCTTTGGTGAGCTTGTCGACAAGCTTCTTTTCGGCGCGCAGCGCGATGCCGACGACCTTGGCATCGTCGGGTGCGAATTCGGCAAAGACGGCGCGGTTCGCCGCGTCGTGGCCGGTCGAAAACATTTCCTCGACGTAGAGCGAGGTCGTCACACCGCGCTCCAGCGCCCGCCGGTGGATCGCACTGAGCGTCGAGCGATCGGCCGAAAGCAGGATGATCGGCTGGATCGAGAGCGGATTGTAGATATTGCCGGCGCGGTCGCGATAGGGTTCGCCGATGATGTCGCTATACTGCGCGACGATGCCGCTGGTCAGGAACGCGGTGACGTTGAGCTTTTGCCAGACGGGAAGGTCGTCCTGCAGCACGATTGCAAATTTCGTGTCGAACATGAGACATTTGCCATTCGAGGTTTGTGAATGAAGCGATGTCACACGGTCTAGATGGCGAGGCCTTTCAGGGTCTTGGACGTTTGTGCGTTGACGCGGCTGAGAACTGCGTGATCTCGGCGCCCGATTGCGTCGGAATGGAGCGTATCGAGGCCCGGTTCCACGGCACCGCCTTCGATCTCCATCGTCACGATACCTACGCCATCGGCGTGACGCTGCATGGCGTCCAAACCTTCCGTTATCGCGGCGCGACGCATCACAGCCTGCCCGGCCAGATTATCGCGCTCCATCCCGACGAATTGCACGATGGCGGCGCCGGCACTGAAGACGGTTTGCGTTACAGGATGCTTTATCTGGAGCCGTCCATCGTGCTGGACTGCCTCGATCAGACAGGCGCGTCGCTGCCTTTCGTCAGCAATGCCGTGGTGACGGATCCTGTTTTCCGCACGCGGCTGCTTTCGGCGCTGGGGCCGTTGGACCAGAAGCTGGACGATCTGTTTATCGCCGACTTCGTTGCGCAATTGATGCAAAGCTTGGCACGGCATTCAGGCCTGCCGGCGAAACCGATCCCAAGGACAGCGTGGCGGGCTGTCAGCCTGGCACGCGACTATCTGGAAGAAAATGTTTTCCGTACCGTCCGTTCCGAGGAGCTGGAGGCGATCACTGGGCTGGATCGCTACGCCCTATCGCGGCATTTCCGTGCCGCTTTTTCCACCAGTCCGCACCGCTTTCTCTTGATGCGCCGGCTTCAGCGAGCACGCCGCATGATAGAGGCGAGCGAGTCATTGGCGCAGATCGCAATAGCGGCCGGTTTCAACGACCAAAGTCATTTCAGCAGGCACTTCAAGAAGGCGTTCGGTGTCACGCCGGGCCGCTGGTCGGCATTGGTCCATGCATCGTCAGCAGCGGCTGCCTGATGGCGTCAGCCGCGGATCATTCGTCGGCGTCGATCTCATCATCGACGAGAACCATCTCTCCGTTCGAGAGGTTCGCCTCAACGCGGGCGAGCAGCTTGAACAGCGCCTTCTGGTCCTTTTTATCGAGCCCCTTCAGCGCCTGCTTCTCGGTCTTCTTCACCGATTTCTCGATGGCATGAATGATTTCGCGGCCAGTGTCGGTCAGAAAGATATGGGCCTGGCGAGCATCGGCGGAAGAAGCGCGTTTTTCCAGAAAGCCTTGCGCCTGCAGCCGGTTGATGGTCTTGGTGATGGTCGGCGGGCGAACACCGAGGCGACCGGCAAGATTGCCGGGCGTCTGCCCGTCCTCACGGTCGAGCGCGAGCATGATCTGGTCCTGGCCGGCATAGAAGCCGTGCGCCAAAAGCCGCGCGGCGAGTGCCGTACGCGCCAGCCGCGCCGCCGAATGCAGCCGGCTCATTGTCGCAGTCTTGTCCGCCTTGGCCATGGCTATCCCTCTTCGGCCGAACCGGTGTGGACAGCATAGCGGCAGCCGCCCGGTTGGCAATGGACGATCAAAAAGATCCGGCTTTACAAAAACAGCTTTGCCGGCAAGCAATGCGGTGTCCGCCGTGGCTAATGCCAGATGTTTATTTCAGTTAGATGACAAACGACTTTCCAGCGCAGGTGGACGCATTCGGCAGGAGCGCCGCACACCCGATGCGGGACTCAATCAGCCCTCACCGCGACGATCATCAAGGCCTGGTAGGCGTCTGCCACCTCGCGCAGCGCCGCCTGCGAAAGCGGCCCGGCGCGCCGCGCGATACCGTCCCTGGCGTTCGACGTATCCCGCTTGCCGGACCGGTCGGTGTAGGGCGCGACAGTGGTGAATATCTGTTCGCTCAGGCCGTCGGGGAAAAACAGCTGGCCGGTCATCACCGAATTGTCGTTGGGGAAGGCTTTGAAATGGATGTGGGTGGTGCGGCCGCGATACCAGCCGGGATAGATGGTGGCGAACGAGACGATGCCGCTGTCATCGGTCTCTTGCCAACCGCGCAGAAAACTCTGGCCTGACGTATCGACATCCTGGCCGTCGCCTTGTCCCGGATAGCCTGAATAATGGCCTTGGGCGTCGCAATGCCAGATATCGACCCGCGCGCCGGCAAGCGGCCGGCAGCCTGCGTCGACGACCTGCAGCCGCAGATTGAGGGCAATGCCCGCTTTGCCTTCGGTGATATCGGCGCGTTCGAGCTTCGGGTCGAAATAGAACGGGCCCTCGGCCGCTTCCGGTGTGATCGCGCAGACGCCGGCGCCGCTATCGAACAGGGCAAGCCCGGCATAGGGCGACGCCTGCTGAGCCAGCGCGATGCCCGGCAGAAAGACACCGCCGCCCGCGCTAACGGCAATGAGGCCAAGCGCCTGGCGCCGGCTCAATGGCAAGGAGGTCGGGTTATCGGACATCCGGCGCCTCTTTTTGGTTTCTGTCGAGCAAGCTGCCTTGGGCTTATCTAGTCGGTGAGACCAGCCAACGCCAATGAAAACCCGGCAATGTTGGGAAAGCCCGGCAATGTTGGCGACCCGTTTGGCCCATCGGTTGCCACGTGCAAAAGCACGGCATGCATCCTATATGGAGCCAACAATCCTTTTCGAGGCCCAACATGAGCGATGCACAGACGACGCAGATCCCCGTAACCGTTCTCACCGGCTATCTTGGCGCCGGCAAGACGACGCTGCTAAACCGCATCCTTTCGGAAAACCACGGCAAGCGCTACGCCGTCATCGTCAATGAGTTCGGTGAGATCGGCATCGACAACGAGCTGATCGTGGAATCCGACGAGGAAATCTACGAGATGAACAATGGTTGCGTCTGCTGCACGGTGCGCGGCGACCTGATCCGCGTCGTCGAGGGCTTGATGCGCCGGCCAGGCCGCTTCGACGCCATCGTGATCGAGACGACCGGCCTCGCCGATCCGGTGCCGGTGGCGCAGACCTTCTTCATGGACGACGACGTGCGCTCCAAGACCAGGCTCGACGCGGTGGTGGCGCTGGTCGACGCCAAGCACCTGCCGTTGCGGCTGAAGGATTCCCGCGAAGCCGAGGATCAGATCGCCTTTGCCGATGTCGTCGTGCTCAACAAGACCGATCTCGTCACGCCGGAGGAACTGAGCAAGGTCGAGGCGACGATCCGCGCGATCAACCCGGCGGCCCGGATCCATCGTACCACGCGCGCCGGCGTGGCGCTGTCCGAGGTGCTCGACCGCGGCGCCTTCGATCTTTCTCGGGCGCTGGAGAACGATCCGCATTTCCTCGAGGCGCGTGACGACCACGACCATCATCACCATGATCATCATGACCATGATCATCACGATCATGACGGGCATCATCACCATGACGGGCATGACCACCATGATCACGCGCACCCGTCCGATATACATGACGTGACGGTGCAGTCGGTGTCGTTGCGCGGCGGCGAGATGGACCCGAAAAAATTCTTCCCCTGGATCGAGAAGATCACCCAGATGGAAGGCCCGAACATCCTGCGTCTGAAAGGGATCATCGCGCTTAAAGGCGATGACGAGCGCTACGTCATCCAGGGCGTGCACATGATCATCGAGGGCGACCACCAGCGCGCCTGGAAGGACGGCGAGAAGCACGAGAGCCGGCTGGTCTTCATCGGCCGCGAACTCGACGCCGAGCGGCTGAAGAAGAGTTTTGATGCCTGCCAGGCAGCTTGATTTTCGGGCCTTATAACGCTAGCGCTGCACGTTCTTTCCTTCTCCCCTTGTGGGAGAAGGTGGCCGAGCCCACGGGTCTTGCCTCCGGCAAGCCCGATCACAGGTTTCGCTCGGTCGGATGAGGGGTGTTCCAGCTTGGCGCCAACTGCGCTTCGTCCAACACCCCTCAACCGTCTTGGCGCTACGCGCCAATCCACCTTCTCCCGCAAGGGGAGAAGGTCGCGTCGCACCTAGCCGCGCTAATGATTCCTCCGCAGCGGCAGGGCGACCACACCAATCTCGAATGGAATCTCCCATGCCGACAGTCGCCCCGCTTGATCTCCAGGGACATTGCATCGCCGCCGTTTTCCTTGGCGACGTACCGCATTTCGCACTGGCCGACGGCACAATCCATCGGCTGGACCACGGCCACAAGACGACGCAGGCCAATGACGGGCTGCTCGCCGCCTTCCACGATGCGGCCAACGACCGGCTGATCACCGGCGGCGAGGACGGCAAGATTTTTTCCGTTACCGCCGGCAGCAATGCGGCAGAACTGGCAAGCGCCGGGAAGAAATGGATCACCAGCGTCGCCGCGGGACCACAAGGCGCCGTCGCCTATGCCTCGGGCAAGATCGCCTTCGTGCGTTTCGCCGACGGCAAGACCAAGGAATTCTTGCATCCGCGTTCGGTCGAGGGGCTGGCGTTCTCGCCCAAGGGCATGCGCTTCGGCGTCGCCCGCTACAATGGCGCGACGCTGCATTTCCCGGCGGCGAACGGCAAGCCGGTCGAGCTGGAATGGGCCGGCGCCCATACCGGCATCACCTTCTCGCCGGACGGCGCCTTCCTCGTCACCACCATGCAGGAGAACGCGCTGCATGGCTGGAAGCTCGCCGATGGCAAGCACATGCGGATGAGCGGCTATCCCGGCAAAGTCAAAAGCCTGTCGTGGGCGCCCAGGGGAAAATGGCTGGCCAGTTCGGGAGCCCCGGCGGCGATCGTCTGGCCGTTTTCGGGCAAGGACGGGCCGATGGGCAAGGCGCCGCTGGAACTCGGCACGCGCGGCAACGCCATGGTGACCTCGGTCGCCTGCCATCCAAGTCAGGATGTCGTCGCCGTCGGCTATGACGACGGCATGGTGATGGCGGTGCGTTTCGCCGACGCCAAGGAGGTGCTTCTGCGCCGACCGGGCAAGGGCGCCATCACCTCGATGATGTGGGACAAAGAGGAACGCCGCGTCGCCTTCGGCAGCGCCGCCGGCGACTGCGGCGTCATCGATATTTCGGCCTAGGAAAGTAGGGGAGTACGGGAGTAGGAACACATTCCCCTATTTCCCTATGACGCATGAGAGGGGCATTCATGCATACAATCGACCATTCAAAGACGGCGATCGGTGGCATCAGCACTGCTCGCATCGCCGATCTGCGCGAGACCGAGGCCGAAGCCTTCCGCAAGGCGCGGCCGAAATCGGCAGCCAAGGTCGGCAACGGCCTGCCGGGCTTCTTCGGCGGCGTGCCAATGCACTGGATGAACGACTGGCCGACGCCGTTCCCGATACTGGTCGACAGCGCCAGAGGTGCCACTATCACTGACATCGACGGCAATCGGCTTGACGATTTCTGCCTCGGCGACACCGGCTCGATGTTCGGCCACTCGCCGCCGCCGGTCGCCCACACCATCCGTAGGCAGGCCGGACGCGGCCTGACCTACATGCTGCCTTCGGAAGATGCACTCGCCATCGGCCCGCTGCTGCAACAGCGCTTCGGCCTGCCGTTCTGGCAGATTGCGACAACGGCGACCGATGCCAACCGCTTCGCGCTGCGCGTCGCCCGCGCCATCACCGGCCGGGGCAAGATCCTGGTCTTCAATGGCTGCTACCACGGTTCGGTCGACGAGACGATGGTGCGCCTGGTCGACGGCAGACCGGCCAACCGCCCAGGACTGGCCGGCGAATTCCGCGACCTGACCCGGGCTACCGATGTCGTCGAGTTCAACGATGTGCCGGCGCTTGAGACAGCACTCCGGGACCAGCAAATCGCCTGTGTCGTCACCGAGCCGGTGCTGACCAATTTCTGCATGGTGCTGCCCGATCCCGGCTTCCACGAGGCGCTGCGGCGTTTCACCCGCGCAACCGGCACCCTGCTGCTAATCGATGAGACGCACACGATCTCGACCGGTCCGGGCGGCTACACCAGGAAACACGGCCTGCAGCCGGACCTGTTCGTGCTCGGCAAGCCGATCGCCGGCGGCGTGCCGGCCAGCGTCTGGGGCATGAGCGACGGCGTCGCCACCCGCTATGCCGACTATGTCAGGACCAAGGAACCAGGCTATTCCGGCATGGGCACGACGCTCTCGGCCAATCCGCTGCAGTTCGCAGCCATGCGCGCCACGCTCGAAGAGGTGATGACCGACGAGAACTATCGCCATATGGACCATCTGGCGCGGCGGCTCGACGCCGGGCTGACCGCCGTCATCGACCGTTACCGCCTCCCCTGGCATGTTGCCCGAGTCGGCGCCCGCGTCGAGTTCATCTGCGCACCCGGCCCGCTGAGGAATGGCGGCGAGGCGGAAACAGCGCACGCGCCGACGCTCGAAGCGGCTATCCATGTCGCGCTGGTCAATCGCGGCGTGCTGATCGCGCCGTTCCACAACATGATGCTGATCTCGCCGGCGACCAGCGCTGCCCAGGTGAACCGCCTGATCACCGCCTTCGGCGCGGTTGCGGCAAGGCTCGCGGCATGAGACAAGCTTGCACATGAGAGAAGCGCACAAGCAGACTTTGAACGCCATCATCGCCTCCCCTTCGGGCTCGACGCCCGCCGAGGCGCAAACCTTTCTCGACGCCCATCCCGAGATCGAAGCGTTCGACATCGTGCTGACCGACGCCAATGGCGTCGGGCGTGGCAAGATCGTGCGCCGGCACGAGTTGATGAGCATCTTCGAGGGCGGCAGGCATATGCCGATCTCGATCCTCGGCCTCGACATCACCGGCGAGGACGTGCACGAGACCGGACTGATCTGGACGACGGGCGACGGCGACCTGCGGGCATGGCCGATCCCCGGCACGCTGGTGCCGCTGTTCGGCACACAGCCGCCGCGCGGCCAGGTGCTGATGGCGATGTACCATCTCGATGGTCAGCCCATGTCCTCCGACCCGCGGCTGGCGCTGGGCCGGCAGGTGGAGATACTGGCGGCCAAGGGCCTGCATCCGGCCGGCGCCTTCGAGCTCGAATTCTTCCTGCTCGCCAACGAGCGCGACGCCGACGGCAAGGTGCAGCCGGCGCACGCGGTGCTCGACGGCCGCCGCTCGGCCAAGACAGAGGTCTATTCCGTCGACCATCTGCACGGCATGGAGCCGCTGTTTTCCGACATCTATGCCGCAGCCAAGGTGCAAGGCATCCCGGCCGAGACGGTCATTTCCGAATACGCGCCCGGCCAGTACGAACTGACGCTGAACTATCGCAAGGACGTGATGCGGGCGGCCGACGACCTCGTCATGCTGAAGCGGTTGGTGCGGGCACAGGCGCGCCGCCACGGCGTCACTGCCTGCTTCATGGCCAAGCCGATCGAGAAATATGCCGGCTCCGGCATGCATTTCCATGTCTCGCTACAGGACAAAGCCGGCAACAACGTCTTTGCCGAAGCCAGCGGCGAGACCTGGTCCTTGCCGCTGCTGCGCGGACTGGGCGGGCTCATCCAGACCATGGCCGAATCGATGCTGGTGTTTGCACCGCACGCCAATTCATGGCGGCGTTTCGTTTCGCAATCCTATGCGCCGGTGGCGCCGACCTGGGGCGTCAACAACCGCTCGGTGGCATTGCGCGTGCCGGCAGGCGATGCGAAAAACCGGCGCATCGAGCACCGGTCGTCGGGCGTCGACGCCAACCCTTATCTGGTGGCGGCAACCGTGCTGGCCGGCATCGTCAAAGGTCTCGATGAGGGCCTCGATCCAGGCCCCGAAACCACTGGCAATGGCTACGAATCAGCCATCACGCGCACCACCATGCCGGTGGACTGGCGTGCGGCGATCGAGGCGGCAAGGGCCTCGACATTCCTCAAAGGGGCGCTGGGGGAAGACCTGCACCGGACCTTCGTGGCGATCAAGCAATCCGAATATCTGCGGGTGGCGCGCACGGTCAGCGAACTGGATTATCATCTCTATCTGCACGAGGTGTGAGGCATCGCATCGCCGGTCATTCGCCCGGCGAAGGCCAGGTCCCGGCTATTTGAAGGAACCTTTCGGGGGCTTCGCTCATTCCGCATCTGATCGCAGCAGCGGGCAAGGCCGCATCAGCCATGATCGCCAGGATGCAGACAAATTCTCCACACCACGCCAAGGTACAGGCAAGACGCTGGCCCAAGCCTGAATTGCCTGAGACGGCGGAAGACGATGGCGCAAGCACCATTCCCGAACTCAGCGAAGTGGCGAAGGCCTGTCGCCGCTGCCCGCTGTGGCGCAACGCAACGCAGACCGTGTTCGGCGAAGGGCCTGACAGGGCCAAGGTGGTTTTCGTCGGTGAACAGCCAGGCGACCAGGAGGATCTGGCCGGTAAACCTTTCGTCGGTCCGGCGGGAAAGGTCTTCGACGCCATCCTGGACGATGCCGGCGTCGACCGGCTGAAAGTCTATGTCACCAATGCGGTCAAGCATTTCAAGTTCGAGCCGCGCGGCAAGCGGCGCATCCACTCGAAGCCGAATGCCGGCGAGGTGCAGGCCTGCCGCTGGTGGCTAGACAAGGAGCTCGATCTGATCAAGCCCAATCTGGCGGTGGCGCTCGGCGCAACGGCGGCGCAGGCGCTGCTCGGCAAGGTCGTGCCGGTCATGAAGATGCGCGGCGCGGTCGTGGATCGGGACGATGGCTTGCCTGTGTTCGTCACCATCCACCCGTCCTTCATCCTGCGTATTCGCGAGCCGGCGGACAAACAGGCCGAACGCGAGCGGTTCCTGCAGGACATGAAGGCGGTGAAAAAGCTGATGGCCGCCTGACCCCTAACTGATCAGGATTGCCCTCAAATCATTGACGTTCGTCCCGGTCGGGCCGGGCACGAAGAGATCGCCGACGGCCTTGAATGCCGTCCAGGCATTGTTGCCGGCAAGCATCGCCTTGGCATCGACGCCTGCCGCCCGCATCCGCGACACCGTTGAGCCGTCGGCAAAGGCGCCGGCATTGTCCTCCGAACCGTCGATGCCATCGGTGTCGGCGGCCAGTGCATGGACGCCCCCAATACCGCTGATGCCGATGGCGAAGGCGAGCAGAAACTCGGTGTTACGACCGCCCTTGCCCTTCGCCCGAACGGTCACCGTCGTCTCGCCACCTGATAGGATCAGCACGGGCTTCGGGAAAGGCCGGTTGCGCGTCGCGACTTCACGGGCGATTGCCGCATGGACACCCCCAACTTCGCGCGCTTCGCCCTCGATGGAATCGGAGAGGATGACCGCCTCGATGCCATGGCGCCTGGCTTCGGCTGCGGCCGCTTCCAGCGAGACGCCGGCCGAGGCGATCAGATGCACTTCGTTGCGCGAAAAACGCGGATCATCGACGCGCGGCGCATCGGCGGCCGGCGAATTGATATGCGCCATGACAGAGGCCGGCAGTTTCATGCCATAGGCGGCGATCGATGCCAGCGCCTCTTGGCGGTTGCCGGAATCGGGAACGGTCGGGCCGGAAGCCACCAGCGCCGGATTGTCGCCGGGAATGTCGGAGACGACCAGCGACACCAGCTTTGCCGGATAGGAAGCTGCCGCCAGCCTGCCGCCTTTGATCGTGGAAACATGCTTGCGGATGGTGTTCATGGCGGCGATCGGCGCGCCGGAGGCGAGCAGCGCCTCGTTGACGGCGATCTCGTCAGCCAGCGCCAGACCTTCGGCGGGCGCCGGCAGCAGCGCCGAGCCGCCGCCTGAGATGAGCGCCACGACCAGATCGTCCGCGGTCAGGCCCTGCACCTTTTCGAGCAGCCGGCGCGACGCTTCGAGCCCGGCGGCATCTGGCACCGGATGCGCCGCCTCGATGATCTCGATGCGCTGGCATGCCGCGCCATAGCCGTAGCGGGTGACGACCAGCCCTTCGATCGGCCCGTCCCACACTTTTTCGAAAGCCGCCGCCATCTGCGCCGAGCCTTTTCCTGCACCAATGACGATTGTGCGCCCCTTCGGTATTGCCGGCAGATGATCCCTGATCGTCCTCTGGGGATCAGCGGCGGCAACGGCGGCATTGAAGATGGCGGCGAGGAAGGTCTTGGGATCGATCTCTGTCATTTTGCTTCCGGCGGCAGTGCCAGCTCGCGCCCGTCGACGCCGAGGTGGCTGCACAGCGCATCGACGACGACGCCGTGATCCTCGCGTTCCGGCAGACCCGAGACCGCGATCACACCGATCACGCCGGCACCTTTGACCGTTATGGGAAAGCCACCACCGGCCAGCACATAGTCTGATATGTCGAGCCCCTCGCCCGGCTTGAAGCTGCGGTCGGGACGCTGCTGCTCCAGCACCATGCGGTAGGTGCTTTTCAGGAACCGCTGCACCACGTTGATCTTGCGCCGCGCCCAGTCCGGATTGGAGGCGTTCGAGCCCGGCATTGCCGCGTAGAACAGCGGCCGGTCGAAGGTCCTGATGTCGACGATGATCGGCAAGCCCTGGGCCAGTGCCCGGTCGCGGATCGTCGAGCCGATCTTGAAGGCGACAGCTTCGTCAAAGACCGAGAAGACAAGCTCGGCTTCCTGTTTCTGGATCAGAGCGATATCGTCCGCAACGGCCATGTCGTTCCCCTATCAACGTCGCGGCACGCTTTGACCGATGGCTGCCGCTGGGTCAAGCGGGACTTGTGGGATAGCTAAACCGCCATATCCGTCTTGGCCGCCCGTCCGGCGACGTAGACTTCGCGCACGGCGCGATCATCGCCCAGCGTCTGCAGCAGAAACAGCTCCTCCGCCAGCGTGTCCGCCGTCTCCATCCGCAGCCGCATCGCCGGCGTGGCGCGCGCGTCGAGGACGACGATGTCGGCATCGCTGCCTCGGTCGAGCGTGCCGATCCTTTCCACGATCGACAGCGCCTCGGCATTGCCGCGGGTGAGCTGCCAGAACGACTGGAACGGATTGAGCTTCTCGCCGTTCAGGGCGATCACCTTGTAGCCCTCATCCATGGTGCGCAGCATCGAGTAATTGGTGCCGCCGCCGACATCGGTGGCGGTGGCGATGCGGAGTGGTTTTTCGCGGCGGCGGTAACGCTGATAGTCGAACAGGCCCGAGCCGAGGAACAGGTTCGAGGTCGGACAGAACACGGCGACCGAGCCCGTCTCCGAAAGCGCATCCGCCTCGCGTTCCGAAAGATGGATGCAGTGGCCGAACAGGCTTTTGCGTCCCAGCAGCCCATAGTGCTCGTAGACATCGGTATAGTCGCTTGCCTGCGGGTAGAGTTGCAGCGTAAAGGCGATCTCGGCGTGATTTTCCGACAGATGCGTCTGCATGTGCAGATCAGGATGTTCGCGGCACAGCGCGCCCGCCATTTCCAACTGCTCGGGTGACGAGGTGATGGCGAAGCGCGGCGTGATGGCATAATGCTGGCGCCCCTTGCCATGCCACTCGGCGATGAGCGCCTTGCTGTCGTCATAGGCCGATTGCGGCGTGTCGAGCACCCCTTCCGGCGCGTGGCGATCCATCATCACCTTGCCGGCGATGTTGAGCATGTTGCGGTGATGCGACTCGGCGAAGAACGCTTCGGCAGACTCCTTGTGGACTGAGCAATAGGCGGCGACTGTCGTCGTGCCATGACGCACCATCTCATCGAGAAACAGTCTGGCGACGCGGCGGCCATGCTGCGCGTTCTGGAATTTGGTTTCCTCGGGAAAAGTGTAGGTGTTCAGCCAGTCGAGCAACTCGGCGCCGTAGGAGGCGATGACCTGCATCTGCGGAAAATGCGCATGCGCGTCGATGAAGCCCGGCAGCAGCAGATGCGGGCGGTGGTCGATCTTTTTTACGCCTTCATCAACCTTTTTCTCGACCTCGGCATAGGCGCCCGCGGCAACGATCCTGTCGTCGCGGAGCAGCAAGCCGCCGTCGTCTTCGTAAAGCCAGGCGGAATGGTCGTCGACGGTCTCGGGCCAGCGCAGGAAGGACAGCGTGCGGCCGCGCAGGAGTGTGCTGGTCATGCTTATTTCCCTGCCTCCTCGAACCATGCCACCAGCAGCGCCCGTTCCTTGTCGGTGATATGGGTGACATTGGCCGGCGGCATGGCGTGGCTGCGGCCGGCTTGCAGGTAGATCTCGCGGGCTTGCTCGGCGACACCGGCGTCCGTGTCGAGCATCACACCTTTCGGCGCATGGTAGATGCCCTCGTAGGACGGCTCTTGCGCATGGCACATAGAGCAACGGCCAAGCACCGTGTCGCGCACCGCGGGAAAATGCGCCGAGGCGACATAGACCTGTGCCGCCGAGGACGCCTTGACTTCGCCGGTCAGCACTTTCGGCGCGGTCGACAGCCAGATGATGACGACGAACAGCACGGCCGCCGCCAGCCAGGTCCAGGTCGGGTTGCCCTTGCGCGCATGCATGGTGTTGAAATAGTGCCGGATCAGCACGCCGATGATGAAAACCAACGAGGCGATCACCCAGTTGAACTGGGTAGCAAACGCCAGCGGGTAGTGGTTCGACAGCATCAGGAACAGAACGGGCAGCGTCAGGTAATTGTTGTGCAGCGAGCGCTGCTTGGCGATCTTGCCGTATTTCGGATCTGGCTTCCTGCCGGCGATCAGGTCGGCGACGACGATCTTCTGGTTCGGGATGATGACCATGAAGACATTGGCCGACATGATCGTCGCGGTGATGGCGCCAAGATGCAGGAAAGCGGCGCGGCCGGTGAACAGATGAGTAAGACCCCAGGCGATGAACACCAGCACGCCATAGAGCACCAGCATCAGGCCGGTGTCGCTCCTGCCAAGCGGCGAACGGCATAAGAGATCGTAGACCACCCAGCCAACGCCGATCGTCGCCAGCGACAGCAAGATGCCTGTAGGCACCGACATGGCAAGCACGTTGGGATCGATCAGGAAGAGGTCCGCCCCGGCATAGTAGACGACGCACAGCATGGCAAAGCCCGACAGCCAGGTAGCGTAGGATTCCCATTTGAACCAGGTCAGGTGCTCAGGCATTTCGGCCGGCGCCACGAGATATTTCTGGATGTGGTAGAAGCCGCCGCCATGCACCTGCCATTCTTCGCCGAAGGCGCCGACAGGCATGCCCGGACGCTGGCGCAAGCCGAGATCGAGCGCGACGAAATAGAAGGACGAGCCGATCCAGGCTATGCTGGTGACGACATGCATCCAGCGCACGGCGAAACTCAGCCAGTCCCAGAAAATCGCGAAATCCAACATTGAAAAGTCGTCCCTGCCGATTGGGTGACTTTACGGACTGGAGCGCAAACGGAAAGGGCCGAGCGGCATGATGACTTTCAAAAAAAAATGGAAAATACTAGGCTATCTCTGCGCAACGCATGAGAGTTCCAAAGCCGCATGGCCTATCTCGACAACATCGCCGTCTTCGTTCGCGTCGTCGAGCTTGGCAATCTGTCGGCGGCGGGGCGCGACATGCGCATTTCGCCGGCGGTCGCCTCCAACCGCATCAAGGAGCTCGAGAAGTATCTCGGTGTCAGGCTGTTCAATCGCACCACGCGGCAGCTGATGCCGACCGAGCACGGCACCGTGTTCTACTCCGGCGCCAAGCAGGTACTGGAGGCGATCACCGAGGCCGAAGCCGCCGTCTCGGCGCTTTCCGGCCAGCCGCGTGGCACCATCAAGGTGACAGCGCCGCTTGGCCTCGGCCGGCGGCTGGTGGCGTCGGGAATCCCCGATTTCCACGACAAATATCCTGACATCGAGGTGCGGCTGAGGCTTTCGGACCACAATGTCGACATCATGAAGGAAGGCATCGACGTCGCGTTCAGACTGGGCATCATCGAGGATTCCAGCCTGAGAATGCGCGGGATCATGGAGTGCGAGCGGGTGCTGGTGGCGGCACCGAAATATCTGGAGGCGCGCGGCGAACCGACCGAGCCGCAGGAACTGATCGGCAAGAAGCACGACTGCCTGATGTTGCGCTATTCCGGCGCGCGCGAATACGTCTGGACGCTGCAGACGGCCGACGGTCCGCGGAAATTCGAGGTGCACGGACCCTATGACACCGACGATGGCGACGTGCTGACCGGCTGGGCGCTGTCGGGCCGCGGCATCATCAACAAGCCGCGCTTCGAGGTCGAGCCGTTCATCCGCGACCGGCGGCTGAAGGCGATCCTGCCCGACACGCCACCGACGCCGGTCCAGTTCGCCGCCGTCTACCCGCACAAGAAGCTGCAGGACCCGAAGGTGCGGCTGCTGCTCGATTTTATGGCCGAGCGCTGCCAACGGCTGATCAAGGATATTCTGGCCGGCAAATGAGGCGCGGCCGATTCAGGGCGTGCAGACGCTACGGAAGCGCGCCTGCACGAAATGCAGCGCGGCGGGATATTATCCGTCAGCCGGCCATTGCCTTGCCACGAGAGACGGGGTGCGGCGCGGCTCGTGCGCCAGCATGGGCGACCAGGGCCGTCATGATCTCGGCGGCGGCAAGCGCCGCGATCACTTGCGGACGCTTGTCCTTGACCGCCTCGCCGCCGATCGGCGAGACGAGGCCGGCAAATTGCGCCTCGCTGCCGTCCGCCGCCTTCAGGAACCAGCTCCTGAATGTCGCCTTTTTGGTCTTCGAGCCGATCATGCCGACATAGGCGGCATCCCGGCGTTTCAGCGCGTCGGCGACGATCAGGAAATCCAGCGCATGGTCATGGGTGAGGATGACGAAAGCGGCGCCGGCCGGAGCCTTGCGCACCAATGCCTCGGGCATCGGCGTCAGCCTTGTTTCGACCGCTTCTGGCATGCCTTCCAACGCCTCGGCCCGCGTCTCGACAACGACGACACGGACCGGCAGCAAGGCCACCGCCGATGCCAGCGCCTGGCCGACATGGCCGCCGCCGAAGATGTAGACATGCGGCAGCTGCGCCTGCTCGGCGTCCGCCGCCGCGACCAGCTCTTGCGCCAACGCCGTATCGACCAGCCGGATCAGCACCTCGACCCTGCCGCCGCAGCATTGCCCGATCTCGGGCCCGAGCGGGACATCGAGCGTCGTGCGCGTATCCCTCCCCCTTGAGGGGAGGGTGGCGGCGAAGCCGTCGGGTGGGGTCGCCGCGGCAGTGCTCGACGCTCTGGCGGTGCCTTCTGAGACGACCCCCTCTGGCCGCTCCGCGGCCATCTCCCCCTCAAGGGGGGAGAAAAGCAGCTGCCGCGCTTTGTCGATCGCCATATATTCGAGCTGGCCGCCGCCGATCGTGCCAAAAATCGCCGCGCCCGAGACGAGCATGTAGGCGCCCTTCTCGCGGGGCGTCGAGCCTTTGGTCCCGGCCACCTCGACCAAGGCAACCCGGCCGGCGCCGCCAAGAAATGCTTTCAGGCTTTGCACTTTCGAGGTCATGTTTTTGCTTTCCCTATCGGGAAACATAGGGTTTTTCGGCCCGGATTGCACGCCTTGTACGAACCCGGGACCGAGTTCAAGCACCGGTCTTGGCCTCCTCCTTCAGCCGTTCGATCGCCATCAGCACCCGCTCCGGCGTCGCCGGTGGGTCGAGGCGCGGGCACATCCGGTGGTCGGCAACGCTTGCCACCGCATCCGACAGCGCATGCAGCACCGAGATGCCGAGCGGCAGCGGCGGCTCGCCGACCGCCTTGGAGCGGTGCACCGTCGGCTCACTCGCTTCCGGCCAATCGGCCAGCGTCACGTTGAAGATCTTCGGTCGGTCCGAGGCGAGCGGAATCTTGTAGGTCGACGGCGCATGGGTGCGCAGCCGGCCCTTTTCGTCCCACCAAAGCTCCTCCGTCGTCAGCCATCCCATGCCCTGGATGAAGCCGCCTTCGACCTGGCCAAGGTCGATGGCGCGGTTCAGCGAGCGTCCGGTCTCGTGCAGGATGTCGGTTCGCTCGACGACATATTCGCCGGTCAGCGTGTCGACCGAGACTTCCGAGCACGCGGCGCCATAGGCGAAATAATAGAAGGGACGACCCTCGCCCTTGTCGCGATCCCAGTGGATTTTCGGCGTCTTGTAGAAGCCCGCCGCCGAAAGCTGGATGCGCGCCATATAAGCCTGCCTTACGAGATCGGCGAAGGCGATTTCCTGGTTGCCGATGCGCACCCGGTTGGGCAGGAACAGCACCTGGTCGCGCGGCACCTGATATTTTTCGGCGGCGAAGTTGGTCAACCGCTCCTTGATCTGCCGGGCCGCGTTCTGCGCCGCCATACCGTTGAGGTCGGAACCGGACGATGCGGCGGTCGCCGAGGTGTTCGGCACCTTGCCGGTCGTCGTCGCGGTGATCTTTACCTGGTCGAGGTCGATCTGGAATTCTTCCGCCACAACCTGCGCCACCTTGACGTAGAGGCCCTGCCCCATCTCGGTGCCGCCATGGTTCAAATGCACCGAACCGTCGGTATAGACATGCACCAGCGCGCCGGCCTGATTGTAATGAGTGGCGGTGAACGAGATGCCGAACTTGACCGGCGTCAGCGCCAATCCACGCTTGATGAAGCGGCTGTTGGCGTTGAACGCTTCGATGGTGCGGCGGCGCGTCGCATAGTCGCAACTCGCCTCCAGCTCGGCGACGATGCGGTGGATGATGTTGTCCTCGACCGTCTGGTGATAGGGCGTGATGTTGCGGTCGCTGGTGCCATAAAAGTTCTTCTTGCGGATTTCGAGCGGATCCTTGCCGACGGCAAAGGCGACCTCCTCGATGACGCGCTCGGCCCCGACCATGCCTTGCGGCCCGCCGAAGCCGCGGAAGGCGGTGTTCGACACGGTGTTGGTGTAGAGCGGCGCCGATTGCGCGTGCACCGCCGGCCAGAAATAAGTGTTGTCGCAGTGGAACAGCGCGCGGTCGGTCACTGGGCCTGAGAGGTCCGCCGAGAATCCGCAACGCGCGGCGAACATGAAGTCGACGCCAAGGATATTGCCGTCGTCGTCGAAGCCGACCTCGTAGTCAACGAGGAAGTCGTGGCGCTTGCCGGTGGCGATCATGTCGTCGTCGCGGTCGGGCCGAATTTTCACCGCGCGATGGTGTTTTTTCGCAGCAATCGCCGCGAGCGCGGCAAACTGGTTGCCTTGCGTTTCCTTGCCGCCGAAGCCGCCGCCCATGCGGCGGATCTCGACTGTGACGGCATGGCTCGGCACGCCGAGGGCATGGCTGACCATGTGCTGGATTTCGCTCGGATGCTGGGTCGAGGCATAAATCGTGACGTCCTGATCCTCGCCGGGAATGGCCATGGCGATCTGGCCTTCGAGATAAAAATGGTCCTGGCCGCCGATGCGCATTTTTCCCTTCAGCCGGCGCGGCGCCGCGTTGATCGCGGCCGCTGCATCGCCGCGCCTCAGGGTCAGTGGCGGCGTGACCAGCTTGTCCTTGCTGGGATCGAGGACGCCGATGTCGGTGACGAAAGGCAATTCCTTGTATTCGACCTTGGCCAGCCTGGTGGCGCGGCGCGCCTGCTCGCGGGTTTCGGCGATGACGCAAAAGATCGGTTGGCCGAAAAACTGCACCTTGCCGGCGGCCAGCACCGGTTCGTCGTGGCGGCCGGTCGGCGAAATATCGTTTTCGCCCGGCACGTCGCTCGCCATCAGCACGTCGATGACACCGGGCGCTGCGCGCACCGCCGACAGGTCCATGCTGGTGATGGTGGCGTGCGTGGCCGTCGAAAGCCCGAGGCAGCCATGCAGCGTGCCAGATGATTCCGGCATGTCATCGATATAGACGGCGGTGCCGCGGACATGCTTGTGCGCGGAATCATGGCGCTGGTCGGTGGCAACGCCACCGGAGATTTTTTGCGCCTTGAGGTTGGGAGCGTGCGTGGTCATCACGCTGCCTCGTGGCGCGATACCTGGATCGGCGCCTTGGTGCCGCTGGTCTCACCGAAGAAGCGCAGCAGCAGGTTCTTTGCCGCCAGCGCCCGGTATTCGGCGCTCGCCCGCATGTCGGTCAGCGGGGTGAAATCCCTGGCGTACTCGGCCATGGCGGTCTCGACCGTCGCCTCCGTCCAGGGCTTGCCGAGCAGCGCCTTTTCCACGCCGAAAGCGCGCTTCGGTGTTGCCGCCATGCCGCCATAGGCAATGCACACCTCCGCCACCGTGCCGTCCTTGGCCAGGGTCAGCAGGAATGCGCCAAGTGCTGCGGTGATGTCCTCGTCACGGCGCTTGGTGATCTTGTAGACGGCGAATTTGGTATCCCTGCCCGGCACTGGGACATGCACGGCCTCGACGAACTCGCCCGGCTGCCGGTCCTGCTTGCCATAGGCGATGAAGAAGTCTTCGAGCGGGATCGTTCGCCGCTTGTTGCCGCGGCGCAGCGTCAGCCGCGCACCGAGTGCGATCAATGGCGGCGGCGTGTCGCCGATCGGCGACCCGTTGGCAATGTTGCCGCCGATCGTGCCCATATTGCGCACCTGGTCGCCGCCGATGCGATCGAACAGCGGCCCGAACGCTGGTATGCGCTTCGCCAATATTGAGAAAGCTTCGGTATAGGTGACACCAGCGCCGATCGAGATGATGCCCCCATCCTCGGAAACCGCGCAGAGCCCGTCGAGATTGCCGATGAAGATCGCCGGCGATATCTCGCGCATTTGCTTGGTCACCCACAGGCCGACATCGGTCGAACCGGCAACGATGGTGGCGCCCGGCTCCTTGTCGAGCACCGCGGCGAGATCGTCGGCATCGGCCGGCACGACCAGGCGCTGCTTGCCGGCGCCGATCTCGATGCGCAAACCATCCTTCATCGCTTCGAGCTTGCCCGTGATGGCTTTGCGCTCCGCCGCCAGCGGATCCTTTGCCGCCTTGCCGTAGCTGGCGATGGCACGTGCCGCCCGCATGATCGCCTCGTAGCCGGTGCAGCGGCAGAGATTGCCCTGCAGCGCCTTTTCGATGGCTGCATCCGACGGCTCCGGCGACCGCATCCACAGGGCATAAAGCGACATGACGAAGCCCGGCGTGCAGAAGCCGCATTGCGAGCCGTGGAAATCGACCATCGCCTGCTGCACCGGATGCAGCCTATCGCCGTCGCCACGCAGATGCTCGACGGTCACGACATGCGTGCCATCGAGCGAACCAAGGAAGCGGATGCAGGCGTTGACGCTTTCATAGACCAGCCGGCCGCCTGACAGCCTTCCGACCAGCACGGTGCAAGCGCCGCAATCGCCCTCGGCGCAGCCTTCCTTGGTGCCGCGCAGCGAGCGCTCGAGCCGCAGCCAGTCGAGCAAGGTCTCGTCGGGCGCCACCGTGGTCAGCACAATTTGCTCGCCATTGAGGATGAAGCGTATCTTGCTGCGTATGTTGAGCGTGGCCATGCCTCAGCTCCCGCGATAGGTCGAATAGCCGTAGGGCGATATGAGCAACGGCACATGATAGTGCATCGGCTCGGCCATGCCGAAGCGAATCGGCACGCTGTCGAGGAAGGCCGGTTCCGGCAGCCTCAACCCCTGCCGGCGCAGATAGTCGCCGGCGGCGAAGACCAGCTCGTATTCGCCGGTGCGGAATTCCGCGTCGGCAAGCAGCGGCGCGTCACAGCGGCCGTCGGCATTGGTGACCGCTGTCTTCAGATGCGTCCGCATGTCGTTGTTGATGCGGTAAAGCTCGATCGACAAGCCGGCCGCCGGCCTGCCGGTCGCGGTGTCGAGGACATGGGTCGTCAGACGTCCGCCTTCGGCTTTCGACGTTTCCGCCACTGGCTGCTCCCATTCCCGATACACTCAAACGTGCCTGACGAATTGTGCGCTAATTAAAGGCGATGCATAAGTCCCGGTCGAGTGAAGTGCTGCAAAAACACTTTCAAAAATTTTCGGGGGAATGCGCAAGCAATCCTTTCGACTATCCTGATCACACTATCCGGCAGGAGCGACAATGCGTTACGAACGAGACATGCGCGGCTACGGCGCCAATCCGCCGGATCCGAAATGGCCTGGCGGGGCGCATGTCGCGGTACAGTTCGTCGTCAACTACGAAGAAGGCGGCGAGAACTGCGTCCTGCATGGCGACAAGGCTTCGGAAGCCTTCCTGTCCGAGATCGTCGGCGCCGCACCCTGGCCCGGGCAGCGCCACTGGAACATGGAATCGATCTACGAATATGGCGCCCGCGCCGGCTTCTGGCGATTGCTGCGCCTGTTCACCGAGGCTGAGGTGCCGGTCACCTGCTACGGCGTCGCCACAGCGCTGGCGCGTTCGCCCGACCAGGTCGTGGCGATGCAGGAGGCCAGCTGGGAGATCGCCTCGCACGGGCTGAAATGGATCGACTATCGCGATCATGCGCCGGAGGACGAGCGCCGAGACATGGAAGAGACAATCCGGCTGCACTACGAGGTGACGGGGGCGCGGCCGACCGGCTGGTACACCGGCCGCACGTCGATCAACACCGTGCGGCTTGCAGCGGAAGAGGGCGGCTTCGACTATGTGTCGGACACTTATGACGATGAACTGCCGTACTGGTTCGAGCATGATGGGCCGGACGGGTCGGCAAAGCCGCAGCTCATCATCCCCTATACGCTCGACGCCAACGATATGCGTTTCGCCACGCCGCAGGGCTTCAACTCGGGCGACCAGTTCTTCGCCTATCTCAGGGACAGTTTCGACACGCTCTATGCCGAGGGCAAGGCAGGGCGGCCGCGCATGATGAATATCGGCCTGCACTGCCGCCTCGTCGGCCGGCCGGGCCGGGTCGCTGCGCTGAAACGCTTCGTCGACTACGTCAAATCGCACGACAGGGTATGGCTGGCGCGGCGCATCGACATCGCCAGGCACTGGCAAAAAACCCATCCGTTCCGGCCGCCGACGCTGCGCCCGTCGAAAATGGAATTAGAGGCCTTCGTCCAGGCTTTCGGTGGCGTGTTCGAGCATTCGCCGTGGATCGCCGAGCGCGCCTACCAACTGGAACTCGGCCCGGCGCATGACAGTGCCGGCGGCCTGCACAATGCGCTGTGCCGTGTCTTTCGCGGCGCCAGCGAGGCCGAGCGGCTCTCCGTGCTCAACGCCCATCCCGATCTTGCCGGAAAACTGGCGCAAGCCAAGCGGCTGACGCCGGAATCGGCCAGGGAACAGGCTTCCGCCGGGCTCGAGGCGCTGACCGACAAAGAGCGCGAGCTGTTCTCCAAGCTCAATGCCGCCTACGTCACCAGTTTCGGCTTCCCCTTCATCATCGCCGTGAAAGGCAAGACCAAGGAAGAAATCCTGGCGGAGTTCGAGCCGCGCATCGGCAACAGCCGCGCCGTTGAATTCGAAACCGCCTGCAAACAGGTCGAGCGCATCGCGCTGCTCCGCCTCAAGGACATGCTTCCGCAATAGGCCTGGCTTCCGCAACAGGCTCTGAACCGATGGATACGATGAAAATGGCCGACCGAATCTATTACGCGCCGCAGGGCGGCCACCCCGGCCAGAGTGAGCTGCTGACCGGCCGGGCCGTCTTCACCGAGGCCTATGCCGTCATTCCCAGGGGGGTGATGCAGGACATCGTCACCAGCGCCCTGCCGTTCTGGGACAAGACCCGCGTCTGGGTGCTGTCCCGCCCGCTGTCGGGTTTTGCCGAGACGTTTTCGCAATACATCGTCGAGGTCGCGCCCGGCGGCGGCAGCGACCGGCCGGAACCGGATGCCGGCGCCGAGGGCGCCCTGTTCGTGGTCGAGGGCGAGCTGAGCGTTTTGCTGGCTGGCGAGAAGCATGTCCTGCAGCCGGGCGGCTTTGCTTTCCTGCCGCCGGCCAGCGGATGGACCGTTCGCAACGAGAGCGGCGCTGCTGTCCGCTTCCACTGGATCCGCAAGGCTTACGACGCCGTCGAAGGCATTGATGTCCCGCAAGCCTTCTTTGCCAACGAACAGGACATTGCGCCGACGCCGATGCCCGACACCGAGGGCCGTTGGGCGACGACGCGCTTCGTCGACCCTGAAGACATGCGCCACGACATGCATGTCACCATCGTCACGCTCGAACCGGGTGCGGTCATCCCCTTCGCCGAGACGCATGTCATGGAGCACGGCCTCTATGTGCTGGAGGGCAAGGCAGTCTACCGCCTCAACCAGGACTGGGTCGAGGTCGAGGCCGGCGACTATATGTGGCTGCGCGCCTTCTGTCCGCAGGCCTGCTATGCCGGCGGTCCCGGAAAATTCCGCTACCTGCTCTACAAGGATGTCAACCGGCACGCCAAGCTTGGTGGCGCCGGCGTCGGGAGGCGCGCGCCATGACCCGCATCGTGGCGCGGCCGCTAACCCGCGAAAATTTTGCCGAGTTCGGCGAAGTCATCGATATGGGCGGCGGCAATCACTACCCGATCAATGGCGGCAAGGCCGAGCGCTATCACGACCTCGCCACCGCCGAAGCGCAGGGACCGAATGGGCGCGTGCTGATCTCCATGGTACGCGGCACGCATTACGATTTTCCGCTGAAGCTTACCATGGTCGAGCGTCATCCGTTCGGCAGCCAGGCTTTCATCCCGCTGTCGCCACGGCCGTTCCTGGTCGTCGTCTGCCATGATGGCGACGACGGCCCGGGCGAGCCGCACGCCTTCCTCACCGCGCCCGGGCAGGGCGTCAATTATCCGCGCAATCGCTGGCACGGCGTACTGACGCCGATCGGCGAGGGCCAGGATTTCCTCGTCGTCGACCGCGGTGGCGACGGCGCCAACCTCGAAGAGTGCCATTTCTCGCACGCTTACGAGATCCATCTCCCCGACGGGACCGCATGATGGCCGACGTATCGCTGATCGACCGCCTGCTCGACGTCATCGAGCATGACATCGTGCCAAAGACGGCCGAAGGCGTCGCCCACGGCAACAAGCTGTTCGGCGCCGCGATCCTGCGCAAGAACGACCGCTCGCTGGTGCACGCCGAAACCAACAACGAGACGGAAAATCCGCTCTGGCATGGCGAAGTGCACTGCCTGAAGCGGTTCTATGAAATGCCGAAGGCTGAGCGAGTCGACACCAAGGACGCGATTTTTCTCGCCACGCATGAACCCTGCTCGCTCTGCCTGTCGGCGATCACCTGGACTGGCTTCGACAATTTCTACTATTTGTTTTCGCATGAGGATTCGCGCGACAGCTTCGCCATCCCGCACGATCTGAAGATCCTGAAAGAGGTCTTCACCCTCGACCCCGGCGGCTACAATGCCGAGAACGCCTATTGGAAGAGCTTTTCGATCCGCAAACTGGTGCGGTCGTTGCCCGAGGCCGAGCGCCAGCGGCTGGAAACGCGGATCGGCACGATCGCCGCGCGCTATGAAGAATTGTCCAGCGCCTATCAGACGAGCAAGGACGAAAACGACATTCCGCTGAACTGACGCGGGATGCCTAGCTTACCTTCGCCTTCTTCAGTACCTCATTTATCCTGGCTTGCCAGCCTTTGCCGGTGGCCTTGAATTTGCTGACGACATCCTGATCCAGGCGGATGGACACAACCTGCTTGGGCTTCTCTACGGCCGGCCGGCCACGAGCACGTCTGATGCTCTCGAAAAGCTCCGGAAACACTTCCGCGAAAGGCCTGGCTTGCGCCAGCTGTTCGTCGGTCGCCTCCGCGTCATCCGGATCAGCAACAATTTGTCTTTGGATTTCCGCCTCCTCCTCATCGGTAAGCGGTCGAACGCGCGATTTAGGATTGCTCATATCCTGACCTTTCCTTTCTGCTGGCACGACGCATCGAGATTACCGAAATCGCTTCGGAACCGAGCGGCTTGAAAATCACGGCGAGAATAGTCTCCTCGTATCTGCCAATCGCTTTGAGCCGGCCGGCTTTAGCTGGGAGGACGGTCGCGGTCGCAAAGAACTCAATATCGAGTCTGGCAAAGTCAAGACCCCGATTTTCGAGATTCGTGACACGCTTCGGCTCATCCCAAACGATTTTCAGACGAGACCATCCTCAGTGCGTCGGGTCCAAGCGAATAAACGTAATACATAAAATAACGGAACAGCGCAAGATGGAGTCGATTGACATCCCGCCAAATCGTCGTCGCGGCGACACAGACCGTCGCCGGTTTGACTTCATGCCGTGAGCGCTTCATGCGTCACTGAGATCCTGGAGAGCATGCATGAAGACCATCACTGAATTTCCCCGCAAGGTCGTCGAATTTCCGGACATGGGGATCGTCATGCCGGATGGCTGCCGGCTGTCGGCGCGGGTATGGATGCCAGCCGATGCAGCCGACGGTCCGGTGCCGGCGATCCTTGAGCACCTGCCCTACCGCAAGCGCGACGGCACCATCTTTCGCGACCAGCTGACGCATCCCTATTTCGCCGGCCACGGCTACGCCTCGATCCGCGTCGACATGCGCGGCAATGGCGATTCCGAAGGGCTGATGGACGACGAATATTCCGAGCAGGAATTGCAAGACGCCTGCGACGTGATCGCCTGGGCGGCGGCCCAGCCCTGGTGCAACGGCAGTGTCGGCATGATGGGCATCTCCTGGGGCGGCTTCAACTGCCTGCAGACGGCAGCCAAGCGGCCGCCGGCGCTGAAGGCCGTCATCAGCCTGTGCTCGACCGTCGACCGCTATGCCGACGACATCCACTACAAGGGCGGCTGCCTGCTGATCGAGAATTTCGGCTGGGCCTCGACCATGCTGTCGTACTCGTCGCGGCCGCCGGATCCGCTGCTGGCCGGCGACAACCGATGGCGCGACCTGTGGCTGACCCGGCTGGAGAACCAGCCCTTCCTGGCGCCGCTGTGGCTCAAGCATCAGCACCGCGACGCCTATTGGAAGCGCGGCTCGATCTGCGAGGACTATTCCGCCATCCAGGCCGCGGTGCTGTCGATCGGCGGCTGGCATGACGGCTATCGCAACACCATTTCCCATCTCGTCGCCAATATCGAAGCGCCGGTCAAAGGCATCGTCGGCGCGTGGATCCATAAATACCCGCATTATGCGGCGCCTGAACCGCGCATCGGCTTCCTGCAGGAGGCGTTGCGCTGGTGGGACCGCTGGCTGAAGGGCACCGACACCGGCGTCGAGGCCGACCCGGCCTATCGCGCCTATGTCATGGACAGCGTCCGCCCCGCGCGCTGGCATCCCGAACGGCCGGGCCGCTGGGTCGCCGAACCGGTGTGGCCATCGCCTGATATCGAGACACAGGAAGTCGAACTGATCGCAGAAGGCAGCAAGCCGGCCATCGTCGCTTCGCCGCAAAGCTGCGGCCTTGCCGGTGGCGAATATTTTCCCTTCACCTTCGGCCCGGAACTGCCCGGCGATCAGCGCCCCGACGATGCGCTGTCGGTGTGTTTCGACCAGCCGGTGCTGACCGAGGCGATCGACATTGTTGGCGCGCCGGAGGTGTTGGTTCGGGTCTCGTCGGACCGGCGCCAGGCGAACATCGCGATCCGGCTGTGCGACGTGCATCCCGACGGAGCGTCCGAGCTGATCTCCTACGGCGTACTCAACCTGACGCACCGCAATTCGCACGAATTCCCCGAGGCGCTGGTGCCGGGCGAAACTGTCGGCGCCCGGATGGTGCTCGACCAATGTGCCTATCGCGTTCCATCAGGGCACCGCCTGCGTATTGCCGTTTCGAACGCCTACTGGCCGATGATCTGGCCATCGCCGGAACCGGTCCGGCTCGACCTGTCGGCGGCAATGCTGAAGCTGCCGCTGCGGCCGCTGGCGAAAGGCGACGAAGTCGCGTTCCCCACGCCGGAGGCAGCCGCGCCCTGGGCGACGGAGACACTCCGCGCTGCCAATTCCGAGCGTCATGTCAATTGCGATGAAAAGTCCGGAATGATCACGCTTTCCATTGTCGACGATTTCGGCGAGGTGCGCGATCTGGAGCATGGCCTCGCCAATGACAGCATCGCGCGAGAGACATGGACGATCCACCCCGACGATCCGTTGTCGGCGTCGGGCAAGACGCATTGGACCCAGACGCTGTCGCGAAATGGATGGTCGGTGCGCACCGAATCGTCCGCCGAAATGCGGTGCGACGCGCATAGCTTCCGGGTTAACGCCAGAATCGAAGCCTTTGAGGGCGAGAAACTGGTTTTCGAGCGTAATTTCGAGGAGAGCATTCCGCGCAATCTGCTTTGAGCGCTTATGCGGATTGGTCCAATTACGACGTACGATTTACGCCACGGCATGTCGCATTCGGTCTTGCTTACGGCGTTCCCTTGCGGTCATTATTCTCCTCACAGGAAACCATAAAAAACGACCACAAGGTCGAACCAACAGAGTGAGGAACTCAACATGTCGAACGAACTGGAATTTCTTAGCCGGCGCGTCGCATCTGGCAAACTGAGCCGTCGTGATTTTCTTGGCCGGGCGGCAGCGCTCGGCGTCACCTCGACCTTCGCCAACTCGCTGCTTTCAAGTGCGGCGCGTGCAGCAGGTCCGGTCAAGGGCGGCACGCTGAAGGCCGGCCTGGTCGGCGGCGAGTCCACCAACAGCCTCGATCCGGCGCTGATGATGACGCAGGTTCCGTTCGCCTTCGGCAAATGCTGGGGCGAAATGATCGTCGAGCTGTCCCCCGACGGCAAGCTCGAAAACCGCATCGCCGAGGAAATTGGTTCGTCGGACGACGGCAAGGTGTGGACGCTGAAGATCCGCGACGGCGTCGAATTCCACAATGGCAAGACGGTGACTGCCGAGGACGTGGCCGCCACGCTCGAGCGTCATTCCGACGAGAAGTCGAAGTCCGGCGCGCTCGGCTACATGAAGGGCATCGATACCATTAAGGCCAGCGGCAAGGAAGTCGTGCTGACCTTGAAGGAGGCGAACGCCGACCTGCCCTACCTGCTCAGCGACTACCACCTGATCGTCCAGCCCAACGGCGGCAAGGACAAGCCCGACGCCGGCATCGGCGCCGGCCCGTACAAGATCGTGACCAACGAGCCTGGTGTTCGCCATGGTGCCGAGCGTTTCGCCAATTACTGGCAGGGCGACAAGATGGGCCATGCCGACCAGATCGAGGTCATCGTCATCAACGATGCCACGGCGCGCACCTCGGCTCTACAGGGCGGCCAGGTCAACATGATCAACCGCGTCGAGCCGAAGATCGTCGACCTGATCAAGCGTCTGCCCGGTGTCACCATCCGCAACCATGCCGGCCCCGGCCACTACGTGTTCATCATGCATTGCAACACGGCGCCATTCGACAACAACGATCTGCGCATGGCGCTGAAGCTGGCGATCGACCGCGAGGAGATGCTGGACAAGATCCTGCGTGGCTACGGCTCGCTCGGCAACGATTTCCCGATCAACGCGTCCTATCCACTGTTTACTGAGATCGAGCAGCGCAAGTACGACCCCGACAAAGCCAAGTTCCACTACAAGAAGTCCGGGCACGACGGCACCGTGCTGCTCAGGACCTCGGATGTCGCCTTCCCCGGCGCCGTCGATGCCGCGCAGCTCTTCCAGCAGAGCGCCGCCAAGGCCGGCATCAAGCTCGAGCTCAAGCGCGAGCCCGGCGACGGCTACTGGCACGAAGTCTGGAACAAGCAGCCCTTCTCCGCCTCCTACTGGGGCGGGCGCTCGACGCAGGACCAGATGTACTCAACCGCCTATCTGTCGACCGCGGACTGGAACGATACGCGTTTCCTGCGTCCGGATTTCGACAAGATGGTGCTGGCGGCGCGCGCCGAGCTCGACGAGGCCAAGCGCAAGCAGATGTACCACGACATGGCCGTCATGGTGCGCGACGAGGGCGGCCTAATCCTGCCGATGTTCAACCAGTTCATCGACGCGACGGGCGCCAAGGTCGCCGGCTGGGTGGACGATCCGCATCAGGAGCTGATGAACGGATACGCTCTGGCAAAGTGCTGGCTCGAAGCCTGAGCCCGGCCTTGCGGATATGTCCTCACCCATCGTGAAACTGGTGGCCCAGCGCATTGCGCTGGGCATCCTGCTGCTGTTGGCCGTATCGGTCCTGATCTTCGCCGGCACCCAAATCCTGCCCGGCGACGTCGCGCAAGCCATCCTCGGACAGTCGGCGACACCGGAGTCGCTCGCCAATCTGCGCGAGCAGCTCGGCCTCAACGATCCGGCCCTTATCCGCTATTTCCGCTGGCTCGGCGGCGTCGTGACCGGCGATCTCGGCACCGCCATGTCGAGCGGGCAGGATATTGCGATGTCGATCAAGGGACGGCTATGGAACACGCTGTTCCTCGCCTTCTGGGCTGCGGTCGTGGCCGTGCCGCTTGCGATCATCCTCGGCCTGATCGCGGTGCGTTACCGCAATGGCTGGGTCGACAAACTGATCTCCGGATTGGCGCTCGCCTCGACGTCGTTTCCCGAGTTCTTCATCGGCTACGTGCTGGTCTATTTCTTTGCCGTGAAATACCAGATCTTCCCCGGCATCTCGACGGTCTATGACGAAATGCCTTTCGGCGAGCGCATGCAGGCGATCATGCTGCCGGCGGCAGCACTGACGCTGGTGGTGCTCGCCCATATGATGCGGATGACGCGCGCGGCGATCCTCAATGTCATGCAATCGGCTTATGTGGAAACCGCCGAGCTCAAGGGGCTCTCGGCATTCGCCGTCATTCGCAGGCATGCCTTTCCCAATGCGATCGCGCCGATCATCAACGTCGTCATGCTCAACCTCGCTTATCTCATCGTCGGCGTCGTCGTGGTCGAAGTGATCTTCGTCTATCCCGGCATGGGGCAATATCTCGTCGACCACGTCACCAAGCGCGACGTGCCGGTGGTGCAGGCGGTCGGCCTGATCTTCGCCGCCGTCTACATCAGCCTGAACATCATTGCGGACATAGCGGCGATCGTCGCCAATCCGCGTCTCAGACATCCGAAATAGAGGAGCGGGCATGCTCGACATAAAACGCATCCCGGTCCCGGCGCTGATCGGCCTGGTGCTGACGGCGCTGTTCGTGCTGGCGGCGATCTTCGCGCCGTGGATCGCGCCCTATGGCAATGGCGAGATCGTCGGCGATGTCTGGGGGCCGATGTCGGCGACACATTGGCTGGGCACCGACAATCTCGGCCGCGACCTTCTTTCGCGCATGATCTACGGCGCCCGCGTCACGCTGTTCATCGCTGTGCTGGCCACCGCGCTGTCGTTCTCGCTCGGCGCCATCCTCGGCTTCTCGGCGGCGGTGTTCGGCGGCTGGTTCGACACGCTGCTGTCGCGCCTCGTCGATCTCCTGATGTCAATCCCGACGCTGATCATGGGCCTCGTCGTGCTCTCGGTGCTGCCAACCAATCTGGTGACGCTGATCCTGGTCATGGGCATCCTCGACTCGACCCGCGTCTACCGCCTGTCGCGGGCGGTCGCCGTCGACATCAACGTCATGGATTTCGTCGAGGCGGCCAAGCTGCGCGGCGAAGGCAGCGTGTGGATCATCTTCCGCGAGATCCTGCCCAATGCGTTGTCGCCGCTGGTTTCGGAACTCGGCTTGCGCTTCATCTATGCGGTGCTGTTCCTGTCGACGCTGTCCTTCCTCGGCCTCGGCGTGCAGCCGCCTAGCGCCGACTGGGGCGGCATGGTCAAGGAAAACAAGGACGGCATCGTCTTCGGCATCGCGGCGGCGCTCATCCCTGCGGCGGCGATCGCCATGCTGGCGATTTCCGTCAACCTTGTCGCCGACTGGGTGCTCAACCGCACGACGAGCCTGAAGGGAGGGCGCGGCTAATGGCTGACCAGCGAGCAAAGTCCGTGCTGCTCGATATCCGCAATCTGCGCATCGAGGCCACCGTGTTCCCGCCGGGCGAAGCGCCGAAGAACATCGTGCTGGTCCACGACGTCTCGCTGACACTCGAGAAGGGCAAGGTGCTCGGCCTGATCGGCGAGTCCGGCGCCGGCAAGTCGACCATCGGCCTGGCATCGATGGGCTATGGCCGCGGCGGCGTGCGGATCACCGGCGGCGAAGTCATCCTCAACGGCCGCGACATCCTCAAGGGCGGCAAGGAGGGCTTTCGCAAGCTGCGCGGCCGCGAGGTCTGCTATGTCGCGCAATCGGCGGCCGCCGCCTTCAACCCGGCGCACAGGCTGATGGACCAGGTGGTCGAGGCGACGCTGCTGCATGGCACGGCGACACGGGCCGCGGCCGAAAAGCGCGCCATCGCGCTGTTCAAGAAGCTCAGCCTGCCGAACCCCGAAAGCATCGGCGAGCGCTTTCCACACCAGGTGTCCGGCGGCCAGCTGCAGCGTGTGATGACGGCGATGGCGCTGTGTTCCGAGCCAGACCTGATCGTCTTCGACGAGCCGACCACGGCGCTCGACGTGACGACGCAGATCGACGTGCTGGCGGCGATCAAGGACGCCATCCGCGACACGCACGTCGCGGCGCTGTACATCACTCACGACCTTGCCGTCGTCGCCCAGGTCTCGGACGAGATCATGGTGCTGCGCCATGGGCGGCTCGTCGAATGGGGCGGCACCCGCCAGATCATCAAGGAGCCGCGCCAGGAATACACCAATGCGCTGGTGTCAGTGCACGAGATAGAGCACCAGGAGCAAAAGCCCGGCACGAACCCGTTCCTGTCGGTCAAGAACATCACCGCCGCCTATGGCCGCAGCCATATCAAGGTGCTGAAGAACGTCTCGGTCGACATCTATCCGGGCCAGACGCTGGCGGTGGTCGGCGAGTCCGGTTCGGGCAAGTCGACGCTGGCGCGCGCCATCACCGGCCTGTTGCCGCCCGAACAAGGCACCGTCACCTTCGACGGGAGGCCGCTCGCCAACCGGCTTGCCGACCGGCCCAAGGAGGATCTGCGCCAGTTGCAGATGATCTACCAGATGGCCGACGTGGCGATGAACCCGCGCCAGACCGTCGGCACCATCATCGGCCGGCCGCTCGAATTCTATTTTGGTCTGCGCGGCCGCGAGCGCGACAAGCGCGTCGCCGAGCTGCTCGACAAGATCGAAATGGGCAAGGGCTTTGTCGACCGCTACCCGGCCGAGCTCTCCGGTGGCCAGAAGCAGCGCGTCTGCATCGCCCGCTCGCTCGCCGCCAAGCCGAAGCTGATCATCTGCGACGAAGTGACCTCGGCGCTCGACCCGCTGGTCGCCAACGGCATCCTGAAGCTGCTGCTCGAGCTGCAGAAGGAGGAAAACGTCGCCTATTTGTTCATCACCCACGACCTCGCGACGGTAAAGTCGATCGCCGATTCGATCGCGGTGATGTATCGCGGCGAGGTGGTGCGCTACGGCGCCAAGAGCCAGGTGCTGGCACCGCCGTTCGACGCCTATACCGACCTTCTCTTGTCCTCAGTCCCCGAAATGGAGATCGGCTGGCTGGAAAAGGCGATCAAGGGACGGCGCATGGCCAGCGCGGGCAATTAGACATCCGACGATCCGCCACACCCGGTATGACGACGCCAGCACGCGCGCGCCCTTCCCTTCTCCCCTTGTTGTGGGAGAAGGGAAGAAGCCACCTCTGGCAACACTGCCGCTCTTCGGCTAGCTTTCAGAGAATTCCGGGCGGAAAGCGGTGAACCTTTTTGAGCCGATCAGCGACAGAGCAGACAGGAGCCAGGCGGCTCGACCGGCCATGACGGCAGCCACGGAAACCGATCGCGCGCTTGTCGGCCGGGTCGCCAAAGGCGACCGTGCCGCCGTGCGGCTCCTGTTCATGCGCCACCACGCGCGGGTCTACCGCTTCGTGGTGCGCCAGACGGGATCGGAAATGATGGCCGACGATATCGCCAACGAGGTGTTTCTCGAACTCTGGCGCCAGGCGCCCGGCTTCGAGGGGCGCTCGGAAGTCTCGACGTGGCTGCTCGGCATCGCCCGCTTCAAGGCGCTGTCGTCGCTGCGCAAGAAAAAGGAAGACTGGATCGACGACGATGACGCGGCCCAGGTCGCCGACGGCGCCGACTCTCCGGAAGTCGTCACCATGAAGGAAGACAAGGGCGCGGCGTTGCGCCGCTTCATCGATGCCTTGCCGGAAGAACACCGAACGGTGATCGACCTTGCCTACTACCACGGACAGTCGGTGAGCGAGATCGGCGAGGTGCTCGGCATCCCGGTCGCCACCGTCAAGACCAGAATGTTCTACGCCCGCAAGAAACTTGGCGAGGCCCTCAAGGCCGCCGGTTACGACAGGGGGTGGCCATGAGCGCCGCTGAAAAGATGTCGCGCCGCGATGAAATGGAAACGCTGCTACCGTTCTACCTGAATGGCTCGCTGGAAGGTGCAGAGCTCGAAGCCGTCGAGGAATGGCTGGCGACCGACCCGGCAGCGCTTGCCGCACTCGGCGAGGCCGAAGCCGAATTCTCCAGCACCGCTGCATCCAATGAGGCGATCCGTCCGCCGGCCGATGCGCTCAGCCGCTTCGCCCGGGCGCTCGACGCCGAGGCCGGTCCAGCGCGCGCGCCGGCGGCGTCGTCCTGGCTGGCGCTAGCGTGGGGCCGCTTCACGGCGGTGTCCGCCGGCGTCGCCTGGGCTGCGGCCGCGGCTCTGCTGGCGCTTGTTGTGGTGCAGTCGTTTGACCAGCCCGGCGGCATGGACAGCGATTTCGAAATTGCCGGCCAGCAAGCCGATCTTGCGAAAATGCCGTTCGCGCTGGTCAAGTTCAAGCCGGATGCAAAGATGGCCGACATTGTCGCTTTTCTTGGCGAGCACCAGCTGAAGATTGCCAGCGGCCCGACCGCCGAGGGCGTCTTCCGCCTTGGCATCCCGGCGGCGACCGCCGCCGACTATGAAAAAGTGCTCGGCCTGATTGCCGCCCAGCCGTTTGCGGAGGCTGTGGTCGAGGGAAGGAAACCGGTTGATGGCGGCTAAGGCGGTCATCCGATTTGCGGCGCTGCTTGTGGTGGCGACGATGATCACTGCTGCGCCTGCCTTGGCGCAGACCAATGATCCGAACCTTACGCAGACGGAAATCGACTGCCTCAACCGGGCGACGGCGGCGGCCGATTGCATCGAGGACGACACAAAGGATACCAGCGGCGAAAGGCCCGGCGCAGGTTCCGCCGTCACAAATGCAGTGTTTCTTCCCGCGCTGATCGTCGACCTGTTCCCCAATCCGGTCGGCGACGGCCAGGCGCCGCTGCCGACGCCCGATCCGCGCCGCGATCCGGCCAGCGGTGCGTTGCCGCCGCCGGTCCCGCCCGCCGCTGCGACAGCGATACAACAAGCCGCGGCAGGCGGGCCGATCGTTTCGCCCAGCGATCTCGTCGCGGCCGAGCCGCCGCGCGCCGTCGTCGGTGATTTCGTGCCGGACGAGGTGCTGGTGACGGTGGAGGGCGACGCCGTCCAGCAGATCGCCGCCTCCTTTGGCCTCGAGGTGCGCTCGCAGCGCCAGTCTCAGTTGCTCGGCGCCACGCTGGTGCGCTTCGGCATTCCCGATGGCCGCCCGGTCGGCGTCGTGCTGGCGCAGCTTGCCGCCGACGGCCGCACTTTGCGGCGCGAGCCCAACCATATCTACTCGCTGCAGCAGGCAGCCACCATCGTCAATTATGCCTTCGAGCGCATCGCGCTCGATGCGAAAGAGGCGAGCGGCGAGAATGTGCGCATCGCCGTCATCGACACCGCCATCGACGATACCAATCCAGCACTCTCCGGCGTCATCGCCGATCAGTTCGACGCCATGCCCGATGTGCCGATCGAGGCGCGCGATCACGGCACCTCGATCGACGGCCTGATCGCCGGCGTCGGCGCGCTCAAAGGCATGGCGCCGGGCGCCAGGATCTACCACGCCCGCGCCTTCGAGGGCGGCAAGTCGACCATGGACGTCATCCTTGCGGCGCTTGACTGGGCGGCGGAGCAGGATGTCCGCATTATCAATATGAGCTTCGTCGGCCCGAAGAACGACCTGCTCGGCGTCGCCTGCCGCAATGCTCGCGCCCTGGGCATCGTGCTGGTCGCCGCCGCCGGCAACAACGGACCGAAGGCGCCCTACGGCTACCCGGCCGCCTTCGACGGCGTCATCGCGGTGACTGCCACCGATGCCAAGGACGGGCTGATGCAGCAGGCCAATCGCGGCGCCTACGTCTTCCTCTCCGCTCCCGGGGTCGAGATGGTGGCGCCGAGCGGCGCCGGTTCGGATGTGGTCACCGGCACCTCGTTTGCCGCTGCGATCGTCACCGGCGCGATCGCCAATCTGCTGCATGCCGCACCCGACCGTTCCGCCGACTGGGTCGAGAATGCGCTGGCCGCCACGGCAAGGGACCTCGGCCCCAAGGGCAGGGACAATGATTTCGGCTATGGGCTGTTGGACACCAAGGCGGCCGCGACGGCGAAGGAATAAACGCTTCTAGTTACGCATACCGTTTCCTCGTCAAAAGCCTTCTTGGGTCGAAATTTGCCCTTTCGACATGCGATACCTCTAGACCTACGGAACTGGCCTCATGAAAGCGAAGTATCAGGGGCACCGAATCTTAGATGCCAGCTCATCCTCTCTAGAAAACTGGGACCCTCCCGATCCGACTGATTTCTCGGTGATGATTGACTTCTATGCCTGTCCAGAAGGAGAGAATACAGCAGACGCATTTACGGCACATGTCTGCTCTCCGAGTTGGTTCTTTCAGTCTCGAAAAGAGAAGGTTGTTTCTGGAGAAAACACTATCTTCATGCACCGGTTTGACGGGGTAGAGCTTGTGAATTTTCTTAAGGAGCGCTGTATGGCTACGGAGGGTGACACTTGGGAAGCCATAGCGGCGCAGCTAACGAGACTCGGGCGCTGGGAATTCGATTACCGTCTTTAGCTATTCCAGACTGCCCCACTACCACCGGATCTCGGGTAGGGATCGAACTCGGTCACTAGGTCGGTGCGCCGGCGACCGATCCCCTGATCACCAGATCGACCGGCCAGACTTCGCCGCGGGCGCCCTCTTCCGATCCGGAAATCCGTGCCGCCAGCCGCTCGGCGACGCGCGCGCCGGCCAGGCGGATCGACGAACGCGTCGTCGACAACGGCACCGAAAAATTCTCCGGCTTCAGCCAGGGGAAAACGTCGTCGTGAGCGATCAGCGACAAGTCGCCCGGAATGGTCAGGCCGAGATCGCGCACCGCGCGCACGACGCCGAGCGCCATGATCAGGCTGGAGCAGGCGATCGCGGTCGGCGCATCGCTTTGCTCGAGCAACCGCCTGGCGGCGCGGTAGCCGTTCTCCTCGGTCATGGTGAGGGAACAGACATCGCCTTCGTCAAGCACCAGGCCGCTCGCCGCCAGCGCTCGGCGCACGCCACGCTCGCGGTGGATGGCGAAGGTCTCGCGGCCGTCGCCGTTGATCAGCGCCAGCCGCCGGTGACCGAGCTGGACGAGCAGCCGTGCCGCCTCGTGGAAGGCGCCCTCATTGTCGATGTCGGTGAAAGGGTAGTCGAGATCGAGCCCTTCGCTGCGGCCATGGACGATGAAGGGAATGCCGAGCGTGCTGACCAGCGCCACCCGCCGGTCGAGCGGCCGCGGCGAGGAGATGTAGACGGCGTCGACCTGCCGGTTGGCGACGATACGCCGATAGGTCGTCTCCTGGTCGTCGGCATCGGCCGGGGACAGCACCAGGTCGAGTTCGTGCGAACGGGCGTAGTCGCCGAGACCGGACAGGAATTCGACGAAATGCGGGTCGATGTCGACGGCCGCCCCGGTCGGCAAGACATAGCCGATCATTCCGGTCTTGCCGGTGGCCAGCCGGCGCGCGCTCGGGTTGGGGCGGTAGCCATGGCGCTTGGCGGCGTCGATCACCCGCCGGCGCGTTTCCTCGTTGACTTCCGGGTAGCCGTTCAGCGCGCGGCTTACCGTCGTCTGCGAAAGCGCCAGCATGTGGGAGAGCTGTTTGAGGTTCACCGGAGGCCTCCAAGCCTCAAAGCGCTTTAACTATGGGTTACCCAGTCCGCTACCGGCAGCACTGCCCAACGCAAAGACCATAAGCACCGTTTCCGACCAGTTTGAAGCAAAATTTGCTGCTGCTGCGCCAAAAAGCATGCTGCAGCGCACGTTATCGCTCTTTATGTCAGCGCATTAAATCGATTGACTCTCCAGCCTCTTGACACCTGATTAATTCAGTGGCGTGATTGAAAACACCAAAGCGCTTTGGAAGGCTCTTCGAAAGGTTGCGGTTCCTTTGCGAGTGAGTCACAGTCCTGCAGCGTCGGCGGACGGAATGGAGGTTCCGTCCGGTGTCTGTCACCACTGGGAGGGAATAGCTATGAAGAAAATGCTTCTGCTGAGCGCCGCCTTTGCCGCGCTCGCCCTGAGCGCACCGGCGCAAGCCGAACTGAAGTTCAAGCCGGGCGAAGATCCCCGCTTCAACTGGGCGAATTACGAAGAGCTCAAGAAGGTCGACCTCAAGGGCGAGACGCTGTCGATCTTCGGGCCATGGCGCGGCGAGGACGAGGGCCTCATCCGCACCGTTCTCGACTATTTCTCGGAAGCCACCGGCGCCGAGGTCAAATACTCCTCGTCGGAAAATTACGAACAGCAGATCGTCATCGACACGCAGGCCGGCAGCCCGCCCAACATCGCCGTGCTGCCGCAGCCGGGCCTGATCCAGGACCTGGCGTCCAAGGGCCTGCTGACGCCGCTCGGCGACGACACCGCCAACTGGATCAAGGACAATTACGGCGCCGGCCAGTCATGGGTCGATCTCGGCACCTTCAACGACAAGGACGGCAAGCCGGGCTTTTTCGCCTTCCCCTACAAGGCCGACGTGAAATCGCTGGTCTGGTACTCGCCGGACAATTTCGAGGAAGCCGACTACGAGGTGCCGAAGACGCAGGAAGAGCTCGCCGAGCTCGAAAAGCAGATCATCGCCGACGGCGGCACGCCATGGTGCATCGGGCTCGGTTCGGGCGGCGCCACCGGCTGGCCGGCGACCGACTGGGTCGAGGACATCATGCTGCGCACCCAGACGCCCGAGACCTACGACAAATGGGTGAAGAACGAGATTCCGTTCAACGACCCCGCGGTGGTCAACGCCATCGACATTTTCGGCAAGATCGCGACCGACGACAAGATGGTCGACGGCGGCGCCAAGGCGGTGGCGGCGACCGATTTTCGCGATAGCCCGAAAGGCCTGTTCTCGGTGCCGCCGAAATGCTATTTGCACCACCAGGCGTCGTTCATCCCGACCTTCTTCCCGGAAGGCACCGAGATCGGCCAGGACGCCGACTTCTTCTACTACCCACCTTACGCTGCCAAGCCCGACCTCGGCACGCCGGTGCTCGGCGCCGGCACGCTGGCCATGATCACCAAGGACAGCAAGAGTGCCCGCGCGTTCATCGAATTCCTGAAGATGCCGCTCGCCCATGAGATCTGGATGGCCCAGGGCGGTTTCGTGACGCCGTTCAAGTCGGTCAACAAGGACGCCTATGCCAGCGACGCGTTGAAGAAGCAGGGGGAAATCCTTGCCGAAGCCTCGACCTTCCGCTTCGACGGGTCCGATCTGATGCCGGGCAAGATCGGCGCCGGCGCCTTCTGGACCGGCATGATCGATCTCGTCGGCGGCAAGTCCGCCGAGGATGTCGCCACCGACATCCAGAAGAGCTGGGACGCGATCAAGTAGGCGGCCCAGCTGAACGTTCGGACTGCCGATCCTGAATGGATCCGGGCCTCAGTGGCCCGGATCCGACCGGCGGCCCGCGCCGCAGTAATCTATGTTTGTGAGCACATTCCGGCATGACGCGCGACCAGCACGAGTAGAACCCCGCCTTGCATCCGGTCGCATTCCAAACAACTGAATCGGCCCATGATCCCGCCGCCAAAGCCATTCTCGACTGGCGGATCATGCGCAGAGGGAGGGACCCGTGGCGGCTCAGATTTTCTCGGCCATAACAGTCATCATCATCGGCGTCGGCGGCTGCGTCGCCTATTTCTGGGGCGCCAACAAACTGGTGGACATCATCTTCCCGTCGCGCGGCGTCGCAGGTGCTGCGGCCATCGACAATCTGCGCCGGCAGGGGCTGATCCGGCCGTGGCTGTTCGTCGGCCCGGCCATGATCATCCTCACCATCTACCTGATCTACCCGGTGGTGGAGACGCTCAGACTGTCGTTCCTCGATCGCGGCGGCGCCAATTTCGTCGGCTTCACCAACTATGAATGGGCGTTCGGCGACCGCGAGTTCCGCAGCTCCATCCTCAACAACATCATCTGGCTGGCGGTCGTGCCTGCCGCCTGCACCTTCCTCGGGCTGATCATCGCCGTCCTCACCGACAAGATCTGGTGGGGCACCATCGCCAAGAGCCTCATCTTCCTGCCGCTGGCCATCTCCTTCGTCGGCGCAAGCGTCATCTGGAAATTCATCTACGAGTATCGCGGCGCGGGCCAGACGCAGATCGGCCTGCTCAACGCCATCATCCAGTATTTCGGTGGCCAGCCGCAGGTCTGGATATCGCTGCCGTTCTGGAACAATTTCTTCCTGATGATCATCCTGATCTGGATCCAGACCGGCTTTGCCATGGTCATCCTGTCCTCTGCCTTGCGGGGGATTCCCGAAGAGACGCTGGAGGCGGCCGTCATCGACGGCGCCAATCCGTTTCAGATCTTCTGGAAGATCATGGTGCCGCAGATCTGGGGCACGATTGCCGTCGTCTGGACCACCATCACCATCCTGGTGCTGAAGGTTTTCGACATCGTGCTGACCATGACCAACGGCCAATGGAACAGCCAGGTTCTGGCCAATCTGATGTTCGACTGGATGTTCCGCGGCGGCGGCGATTTCGGCCGCGGCGCCACCATCGCCATCATCATCATGATCGCGGTCATTCCGATCATGGTCTGGAACATCCGGCAGGCGAACAAAGAGACGGGAGGACATTGAGATGGCCGTGGCGACCGGAAAGTCCTTTGCCAGCCGTTTCGGCGTCCATATAGCTGTCTTCATCTTCGTCGCGATCTGGACCGTGCCGACGCTCGGCATTCTCGTCTCATCGCTGCGCGACAAGGATCAGATCATCGCCTCGGGCTGGTGGAACTCGTTCGCCAGTTCCACCCAGACGGAAGCGGGCCGGCTGCCACCCGCCTCGGCACAAGTCGAGAAGGACGGCAAGTTCGTCCTCGAGGGCAACATCTTCGGCGACGATCCGGCCCGCGACATCAGCGCCTTCGGCGTCAAGTCGTCGGCGCCGACGCAATATCCCGCCGGCACCACAGCCGATCTCGGCGACGGCGAGACCTTGCAGCTCAACGCCGACGGCAGTTTCGTCATGACCTCAACCAAGCCGTTCGAGGGCGAGCGCGGCCAGCGCGTCTACTACGCCTCGTCGGCGCCGCCGAAATTCACCACCGACAATTACGATACGGTGCTGTTTTCGGAAGGCATCGGCCGCTCCTTCATGAATTCGCTGACCGTCACCATTCCGGCGACGGTCATCCCGATCCTGATCGCGGCGTTCGCGGCCTATGCGCTGGCCTGGATGCGCTTTCCCGGCCGGGCGTTGCTCATCGCGGTGATCATCGGGCTCTTGGTCGTGCCGCTGCAGATGTCGCTGATCCCGCTGCTAAAACTCTACAACGGCGTCGGCAGCTTCTTCGGCGTGCCGTCGAAAACCTATCTCGGCATCTGGCTGGCGCATACCGGCTTCGGCCTGCCCTTCGCCATCTATCTGCTGAGAAGCTACATTGCCGGCCTACCGCGCGAAATCATGGAATCGGCGCGCATTGACGGCGCCAGCGATTTCGAGATCTTCGTCAAGATCGTGCTGCCGCTGTCGTTCCCGGTGCTTGCCTCCTTCGCCATCTTCCAGTTCCTGTGGGTGTGGAATGACCTGCTGGTTGCGATGGTTTTCCTCGGTACCGAGGGCGACCAGATCGTGCTGACCGCCAAGCTCAACGCGCTGCTCGGCTCGCGCGGCGGCGATTGGGAGATCCTGACGACATCGGCCTTCATCACCATTGTGGTGCCGCTGATCGTGTTCTTCTCGCTGCAGCGATATTTCGTCCGCGGGCTGCTCGCCGGCTCGGTGAAGGGAGGCTGAGATCATGCAATCCGCTGTGAAAGCGACGTTGAGCCCCGACCTCGCCGTCGATCGCGACTGGTGGCGAGGTGCCGTGATCTACCAGACCTATCCGCGCAGCTATCAGGACTCGGATGGTGACGGCATCGGCGACCTCAGGGGGATCATCGGCAGGCTGCCCTATATCGCGGCGCTCGGCGTCGACGCCATCTGGATCTCGCCGTTCTTCAAGTCGCCGATGAAGGATTTCGGCTACGACGTGTCAGACTATTGCGACGTCGATCCGATGTTCGGCACGCTGGCCGATTTCGACGCCCTGACCGCCGAGGCGCACAGGCTCGGGCTCAAGGTGATGATCGACGAGGTGCTGTCGCATACGGCCGACATCCATCCGTGGTTTAAGGAAAGCCGCTCGAGCCGCACCAACCCGAAGGCGGACTGGTATGTCTGGGCCGACGCCAAGCCCGACGGGACGCCACCCAACAACTGGCTGTCGATCTTCGGCGGTTCGGCCTGGCAGTGGGACACCAGCCGCCAGCAATATTACCTGCATAATTTCCTGGCCGAGCAGCCCGATCTCAACTTCCACAGCCGCGCGGTCCAGGACGCGCTGCTCGATGTCACCCGCTTCTGGCTGGAGCGCGGCGTCGACGGTTTCCGCCTCGACACCATCAATTTCTACTTCCACAGCCAGGGCCTCGAGGACAATCCGCCGCTGCCGCCCGAACAGCGCAACGACCAGACCGCTCCTTCCGTCAACCCCTACAACTACCAGGACCATCTCTACGACAAGAGCCGCCCCGAAAACCTCAGCTTCCTCGAACGCTTCCGCGCCCTGCTCGACGAATATCCGGCGACGGCGGCGGTCGGCGAAGTCGGCGATTCGCAGCGCGGACTGGAGGTGGTGGCGGCCTATACCGCCGGCAGCAAGCGCGTGCACATGTGCTATTCGTTCGACTTCCTGGCGCCCGAAAAGATCAGCGCGGCAAAGGTGCGTTCGGTGCTGGAAGCCTTTGGCGAGGTCGCCAGCGACGGCTGGTCGTGCTGGGCCTTCTCCAACCACGACGTGATGCGCACTGCCTCGCGCTGGGCGGCCGGCGAGGCCGACCAGACCGCTTATCTCAAGGTGATCTCGGCGCTGCTGATGTCGCTGCGCGGCTCGGTCTGCATCTATCAGGGCGAGGAACTCGGTCTTGGCGAAGCGGAACTGCAATTCGAGGATCTGCAGGACCCCTACGGCATCCGGTTCTGGCCGGAATTCAAGGGCCGCGACGGCTGCCGCACGCCGATGGTCTGGAATGGCGCCGACAGCAATGGCGGCTTCTCCACGGCAAAGCCCTGGCTGCCCGTGCCTGCCAAGCACCTTTCGCAGGCGGTCGATGTGCAGCAGGGCGACGACAGCTCGCTGCTCGAACACTACCGGCGCTTTCTCGCTTTCCGCCGTCTGCATCCGGCGCTGGCCAAGGGCGACATCGAGTTCATCGAAAGCCAGGGCGATACGGTCGCCTTCACGCGCCGCGAGGGCAATGAGCAGATCGTCTGCGCCTTCAATCTCGGCAGCCGACCGGCCGAGGTCGATCTCGGCGGTCGCTCGCTGCAGCCCTTGCCGGGGCACGGGTTTTCGGGACAGACTGACGCCGGCTTTATCCGCCTCGGCGGCTACGGCGCCTGGTTCGGGCGTATCGATTGAATTTGCAATTCACTGGAGGGAACCCATGGCCGATGTCACGCTAAGGCAAGTGAAGAAATCATACGGCAATCTCAACATTCTCCACGGCATCGACCTCGACATAAAGTCGGGCGAGTTCATCGTCTTCGTCGGCCCTTCGGGCTGCGGCAAGTCGACCTTGCTGCGGTCGATCGCCGGGCTTGAGGAAATCACCTCCGGCGAGCTCAAGATCGACGGCGAGGTGGTGAACGACGTGCCGCCGTCGAAGCGTGGCATCGCCATGGTGTTCCAGTCCTATGCGCTCTATCCGCACATGACCGTCTACGACAACATGGCGTTCTCGATGAAGATCGGCAAGGAGAGCAAGGCCGAGATCGACAAGCGGGTGCGCCAGGCGGCGGAAATCCTGCAGCTGACCAAATATCTCGACCGCCTGCCCAAGGCGATGTCGGGCGGCCAGCGCCAGCGCGTCGCCATCGGCCGCGCCATCGTGCGCAACCCCAAGGTCTTCCTGTTCGACGAGCCGCTGTCGAACCTCGACGCGGCCCTGCGCGTCGCCACCCGCATCGAGATCGCCAAGCTCAAGGAATCGATGCCTGCTACAACGATGATTTACGTCACCCACGACCAGGTCGAGGCGATGACGCTGGCCGACCGCATCGTGGTGCTCAAGGAGGGCCATATCGAGCAGGTCGGCACGCCGATGGAGCTCTACAAGAGACCCGGCAATCTGTTCGTCGCCCAGTTCATCGGCTCGCCGGCCATGAACATCCTGCCGGCGACGATCGACAAATCAGGCGACCCGACCATCGTCAGTCATGTCGGCGGGCGCAAGGCAACGGTGCCGATCGCCACGCCGGCGTCGGTGAAGGGCGATTCGGTGAGCTTCGGCGTTCGGCCGGAGGATCTGATGATCGCCACCGGTGCGGATTATCTTTTCGAGGGAACGGTGGATTATGTCGAGCAGCTCGGCGAGGTCCAGCTCGTCTATGTCGACATCGGCCGCGCCGACCTGCCGCTGGTGACCAAGCTGCCCGGCAATGTCGAGGTCAAGCGCGGCGCGGCGCTGCGGTTGAATGCCGATGCCGGCGACCTGCATATATTCGATGCCGACGGACATTCATTCACGCTCCACAAAGCGGAAGCAAAGGCAGCCTGAGAGCGGCAGCTGAACTGCTGGATGTTGGTGACCCAAAAACGAGAGCGGCGGGCAAAGCCCGCCGCTCTCGTGCGTTCCGGTCGCTGTTAGAGCGACGTGCGTCCAGGTGGACGCACAAAGGTACGCTCTAACACTTTAACCCTGCGCATCGTGCTTTCCGAAAATCGGAACCGATTTTCGGGCCGATGCGCTAGCGGCCGAACAGGTTCCGGTCGCTGCCCTGCGGGGCGGACTTCTGTACGTTGCCCGACGAGTTGAGCAGCTTGTAGACCGGCGAACCGGTATTGCGTACCGAAGACGTCTGCGTGTTGTCGACGTTGATGGTCGCCTGCTTGTTGATGTCGGTTCCGCCAAAGTTGTCGCTACCGGCAAAAGCGCTGCCGGCAGCAATCAAAAGCGCGGCGGCGGTAAGAACGATCTTCTTCATTTTCAAAACTCCTGGATTTTCTTGATTTCACCAGCGCGGCGGACAAACGCCGCCGCTGCTGTTGGAACGAACTGTTAGTTGTTGCCGAACAGGTTACGGTCGCTGCCGTTGACGGGTTTCTCGTCAGCCGGAACCGGATTTTGCGCCGAAGCCGAATTCCGAATCGAAGCCGTGTACGAGTTGCTGTCGACCGCAGCGGCCGGCTGGTTGGCACCGTTCGATCCAAAGTTGTCGCTGCCGGCAAAGGCGCTGCCGGTGATGGCCAGAACGGCGACGGCAGCAAGAGCGATCTTTTTCATTTTTAGGACTCCAGTATCTTAGTTTTCCGTCCGTCTAGCGGCGTTTCTTGGGAGGAATGCGCGTCGTTCGGACAGCCCCGATGTGGGAAGGCCATTCTGTGGATTCCAATCACGAAGTTGTTCCGTGTGGACCAAGAATCTACACCTTGAAATTGTACCAGAGACATCTCCCGCCATGGTTTTATGTGTTGTTTTCAACTATTTAGGCCAAATTAGCCATTCATGATTTGACGGATTGGCGGACCTGCGTTCACAGGGTGCTGCACGCATTGTCAACAGAAACGAACCGTTCGGTTCGATTTTAGAAGCGGCTAATAGTCACTTTTGTAAACTGTTAACCTTCCTGGCTCCGCCGCGGGTCGGATTCGATGTCACGGCAGCCGACAATGGCCGCCGACAAAGTGAGGTTTCAGCCCTGCAGATATAAACCTGTAGGTTTCGCCGGCCGTGTCGCGCCGCATGGATACGATGTCGCTTTCATGCCGGCAGTCAGCCGCCCGTCATGATTAGATCACGCCATCTCAGGTGCCGCTTGGTGACGACGAAGCGGAGAATTGGGAAGCCGGTCAGAACCCGGCGCTGCCCCCGCAACGGTGGTGGAGTTCAAGTCGCAACGGGAGACCACTGGGCCACAAGCCTGGGAAGGTGTCGCGATGAGTCCGCAAGGACACTCCAGAGCCCGGAAACCAGCCCGAGATTTCTAGACTCGACTGATCGCGGTGGGCGGTCAAGAGGTGGATGATGCATGTCCGGCCCTGTCGCCAGCGGCGTGCAAGCGGTCCTCCCTCCATCACCACCAGTTCAGTCCTTACACGAGGACAGGACATGGACGCGCGCAACGACATGCTGAGGCTCTTGCACGGCCGCAGGCAAGGCTATTCGCTCGAGCAGCCATTCTACACCGATCCAGATTTCTTCAAGCTCGACATGGAGCTGATCTGGTATCGCGACTGGCTGTTCATCGGCCACGATTGCGAGTTGCCGAAACCTGGCAGCTACATCACCGCCCAGATCGGCGACTACCCGCTCGTGCTGGTCCGCGACCAGCAAGGCAAGATCAATGCCTTCCATAATTCCTGCCGGCATCGCGGAAGCCGTGTCTGCAATGCCGACAAGGGCACTGCGGCGAAGCTGGTCTGCCCCTATCACCAGTGGACCTACGAGCTGGACGGCCGGCTCTTGTTTGCTCGCCAGATGGCAGACGGCTTCGACAAGAGCCAGTTCGGCCTGAAGCCGGTGGCTTGCGAAAGCGTTGGCGGCTACATCTTCATCTGCCTGGCCAACGAGCCGGCGGACTTCGCGCCGATGCGCGCCATGATCGAGCCTTACCTCCTGCCGCACCGGCTGCGCGAGGCAAAAATCGCCTTCGAATCGACCATCGTCGAGAAGGGCAACTGGAAGCTCGTCTGGGAGAACAATCGCGAGTGCTATCATTGCGCCGGCAACCATCCGGAACTGTGCAAGACATTCCCGGAAGCGCCGACCGTCACCGGCGTGCAGGGCGCCGACAGCGATCCGGAGATGCTCGCGCACTGGGCGAAATGCGAGGCGGCGGGCCTGCCGAGCAAGTTCCGCATCGATCCGGCCGGGCAGTATCGCGCCACCCGCGCGCCGCTGCTGCGCGACGCCGTCAGCTATACGATGACGGGAAGACGCGCGGTGAAGAAGAACCTTTCCGACGGCGTCTCCACCGACCGTATCGGCTCGCTGCTGCTCTATCACTATCCGACGACCTGGAACCATGTCCTCGGCGATCATGCCGTCACCTTCCGCGTGCTGCCGATCAGCGCCACGGAAACGGCCGTCACCACCAAATGGCTTGTCCATGAGGACGCGGTCGAAGGCTTCGACTACGACCTCGCCGAGCTTACCCATGTCTGGACCGAGACCAACGACCAGGACCGTCGCATCGTCGAGGAAAACGCCTTCGGCATCCTGTCGCCGGCCTATGAGCCCGGCCCCTATTCGGAACTGCATGAGGGCGGCGTCATCCAGTTCGTCGAATGGTACGCCTCCTTCATCGGGCCGCGCCTTGCCGAGGCCGGGCGGCCGACGCTGCGCAGCGTCGCCTGAGCGAGGTCAAGGGGATGAATGCGATGACGGACCTTGGCCTCTACCGCCATCTCGACGAGATGGCGCCCTGGAACGACAGGCTCCAGGTGCTGGAAGTCATCGGCGTCAGCGACGAGGCGCCTGACGTGAAGACCTTCACCTTCCGCTCTGACAACCAGACCTGGTTCCGCTACAGACCGGGGCAGTTCGTGACGCTGGAACTGCCGACCACCGAGGGTCCGCTGATGCGGACCTATACGCTGTCGTCCTCGCCGTCGCGGCCGTTCTCGATCGCGGTGACGGTGAAAGCGCAGGCCGGCAGCCTCGGCACACGCTGGATGTTCGACAATCTGAAACCCGGCGTTCGCGTGAAGGCCTATGGGCCGGCGGGCGACTTTTCGCTGCACAGCCATCCCGCGGCCAGGTATCTGTTCATTTCGGCCGGCTCCGGCGTGACGCCGATGATGTCGATGCTGCGCTGGCTGAACGATTGCGCGCCATGGACAGATGTCGGCTTCGTCAACTGCGCGCGAAAGCCCGAGGAGATCATCTTCCGCAAGGAGCTCGAGTTGCTCGGCAGTCGCATGCCGGGCCTGACGCTCGGCTTCATGATCGAGGAGCGGTCCAGCCGTGAGGGCTGGTTCGGCCATATGGGCCGGATCGACGCGATAAGGCTGCCGCTGCTGGCGCCCGATTTTCGCGAGCGCGAAATTTTCTGCTGCGGCCCCGACCCGTTCATGCGCGCCGTGCGGCAGATGCTGGAGGCGGCCGGCTTCGACATGGCCAAATATCATCAGGAAAGCTTTGCGGCCCCAGGGGTGGAGGAAATACCGGCTCCGTTCGGTTCGCCGGCAGAAGGTGGGCCGGCAGAGGGCGGGATCGAGGTACCTGCCGAGGCCGCAATGCTGATCCGCTTTTCGCTCTCGGATGTCGATGCCGAATGCGTTGCCGGCCAGACCGTGCTGCAGACGGCGCGGGCTTCGGGCGTGCGCATCCCCGCGGCCTGCGAGTTCGGCCTGTGCGGAACCTGCAAGGTGAAAAAGGTCTCGGGCACAGTCGAGATGAGCCACAACGGCGGCATCCTCGATCACGAGATCGACGACGGCTTCATCCTTGCCTGCTGTTCGAAGCCGCTGACGGCGATCGAGATCGACGCCTGACCGGCGGGGAGCTTAAACCCCGTATCGTTCGGTGCGGATGAGGCTTGCCGGAACGCCGGCATCGATCAGCGCCTGGGCGGCGGCCGACACGAAGGCATTCGAGCCGCAGACAAAGGCGAACCTTGGCGGCGCGGGCAGCCGCAGCATCGATTGCTCCATCATCGCGGCATCGACCCGCCGCGAATAGTCCGCCGGGGGCCGGGCGGCCTCGCGGGTGAGCGCCAACACCAGATCGAAGCCATCCCGGCGATCGTGGAGGTCGATCAGCTCGTCGCGAAAGATCACCTCGTCCCAGACCCGTGCGGAAAATACCAGTGCCACGGGCACCGCCGATCTGCGCGCGGCACGATGGCGGATTATCGCCATCAGCGGCACCACGCCGGACCCGCCGCCGACCAGCAGAAGCGGGCCGCCGTCGCTGTCGGACCAGACGAAGTGGCCGCCGAGCGGTCCGCGCAACTCGACCTCGTCGCCGACCGCCGCGATATCGTGGAAGAAGGGGGAGACCTCGCCATCATCGAGCCTTTCGATCGCCAGTTCGATCGTCCCGCCGGCTTCCGGCGCCGAGGCGATGGAGTAGGAGCGGCGCGCCTGATAGCCGTCCGGCGCCGTCAGCCTGACATCGACATGCTGCCCGGGACGATAGGCGAAGGGTCGCGACGGCTGGAGGAAAAAGCTGGTGACGCGCGGCGTGCGCTTTTCGATGCGGGCGATGGTCACCGTCTGCCAGGGCGACTGCGCCGCCGGCCCGTCGCTCATGGATCGCCCGTATAGCGCTGCTCACGCCAAGGGTCGCCATAAATGTGATAGCCGCGCAGCTCCCAGAAGCCGGGCTCGTCGCGCTCGGTGAACTGCAGCCCGTTCAGCCATTTGGCCGACTTCCAGAAATAGAGATGCGGAACCAGCAGCCGCGCCGGGCCGCCATGGTCCGGCGTGATCGGCTTGCCTTCGTAAAGCAGCGCCACCATCGCCTTGCCGGCAGTGAGATCCTGCGTCGGCACGTTGGTTGTATAGCCGTCGAAGGACAGCGCCAGCACGAAGGCGGTCGGTGGCTCGATGCCGGCATCCGCCAGAATATCGTCGACCAGCACGCCTTGCCACGCCGTGTCGAACTTGGTCCATGCGGTGACGCAATGGATGTCGCGCGTCATCTTGGTCAAAGGCAGCGCGTTGAACTCTGTCCAGTTCCACGTCTTGATCGGCCGCGGTCCTTGCTTGAGCGTGAACGACCAGTCCTCGGTGCGCACACGCGGCGTCGGCCCGGCCGACAGCACCGGAAACCCTTGCTCGAGATACTGCCCCGGCGGGATACGCGCATCCGCATCCGTCGGGGGCTTTCGTCCTGAAGAGAAGCCGCGGGTGACCATCGAGACAATCCGTTTGCATCAGGCCGCCTGTCGGCCTTCACCAATGTTGTCAAAGATACTCTGGCGGGCAACCAGATTCTTGGCCTATGCGCCGTCTGTTCGCCTGAGATAACCGGTGGCGATCTCGCGCATCCGTTTGGCGTCGAAGCTTGGCCCATGGCCGCCATGGCCGATGCTGATAGGCAGATCGAGCAGCCGCTGCATGGTTCGGCGATAGGCTGATCGGTCGGAGTCCGGCAGGTCGTCGATCAGCATGGCGTCGTAGATGGCGTCGCCGGCGAAGAACAGGCCGTCGGCCTCATCGAACAGCGCGATCGAATCCGGCGAATGGCCGGGCAGATGCAGCACGCGGAATTGCCGGTCGCCAAGGTCGACCAGATCGCCCTCGTCAAGCGTCCGCGTCAGCGGCGCCGGCGGAATCTTGTAATCGGCTGCTCTCCAGCCGGGCGCCGGCAGCTTCGAAACAGCGCCGTCGAGATCATGAAACATATGGGCGTAGGTGACGGCGTCGTCCATGATGTCGAATTGCGCGGCACTCATCCTCGGCCCCGCCCGCACCGGGAATTCGTGCAGCGAACCGACATGGTCGAGGTGGATATGGGTGGCGACGACGAGCAGCGGCTTGCCATCAGGCGTGTCGATCTCCGGCGCCAGCGGGCAAATCCCCATGCCGGTGTCGACAAGCAGGTCGACGTCGCGGCCGCGCAGATGCCAGATGTTGGCGCGCACGAAATCATGCACGAACGGCTCGGTCAGCATCGTCGTATCGGCGTCGATGACGGTCTTGCTGAACCAGTCAAGCATCTAGGGGATATCCGGCATCACGAGATTCCCGGCTTCCGAAGCGAGCCGGCTCAGACGAACGGCTTTCCGACCTTGTACTTTTCGGGAACCAGCCGCTTCAGATAGGCCATTCCTGCGTCGGAGAGTTGGTTGGCATCCGGCAGCATGAAATCGTCGGGCATGTGACGGGTCTTGCCGGCAACGTTTTTCAGCGGCACCTTCTTCAGCCCGGTTTTCTCGCCGTCATATTGCAGCGCCACCGAGCCGCCGCCCTGTTCGGCGACAGCGACCGCAAAGACGCCGGCATCGAAGGCTTCCTGCGCATCGACGACATTGATGGCGCCAACATAGCCGCGCGGCATGTAGCCGAGCGCATCGACGCGCGCCCGCTTGCCCGGCAATCCTTCGGCCAGCGCGCGCTCGAGGGCGGCCGGCAGGTCGCTGCCCGACAGCTTGACGTTGCCATGCGCATCGCGCTCCAGTTTCTCCGGCGGGACAAGGCTTTCGACCAGCGCCTTGCCATCGGCGGTGCTGACGCCTTCGGACACGGCGACGATGCAGCGCTTGTGGCGATCGAGCGTGGCGCGAACATCGTCGATGAAGGCCGCGGCCGAGAACGGACGCTCCGGCACATAAACGAGGTGCGGGCCGCTGTCGGGATCAAGCTGCCATGCGGCGGCGGCGGCGGTGAGGAAACCGGCGTGCCGGCCCATGACGATGCCGACATAGATGCCCGGCAGAGCACGGAAATCGAGGTCGACCGAGAGAAAGGCGCCGGCGACGAACTCGGCTGCCGAAATGAAACCCGGCGTGTGGTCGTTCTCCTCGAGATCGTTGTCGATTGTTTTCGGCGCATGGACGAAAGCCATCTTGCCGCCGGCGGCGTCGGTCAGGATCTGCTGCGTGCCGGACGTGTCGTTGCCGCCGATGTAGATGAAGGCATCGGCGCCCGCCTTCTTCAGGCCGTTGAGGATGATCTCGCAATAGGCCTCGTCCGGCTTGTCGCGCGTCGAGCCAAGCGCGGCGCTCGGCGTCGCCGCAATCAACCGCAACCGGTCCTCGGCAATCGCCGAAAGATCGACATAGTTGCCGTCGCGGATGCCGCGCACGCCATGGATGGAGCCCAGGACCTTGGCGCCGGGATGCCGCTTGCGGATTTCGAGCGCGGCGCCCACCATCGTTTGGTTGATGACGGCGGTCGGGCCGCCGCCTTGCGCGATGACAAAAGTTCCGGACATGCTTCACGTCTCCCGAGCAGTGGCTTTGCAAGGCACATTCGCCTGTCTTGCGAGATCGCGCAACGGGAGAGTCGAGCGGCCGCGTCAGCCGCCTCGAGTGCAGACGACGACCGGGAGGGTCAGACGACGACGACCGGGTTCTTCCTGGAGACGCGGCTGTAGAGGTCGATGATGTCCTGGTTGATCAGGCGAACGCAGCCCGACGACATCGCCTGGCCGATGCTCCACCATTCGGGCGAACCGTGGATGCGGTAGCCGGTGTCCTGGCCGTTCTGGTAAATGTACAGCGCACGCGCGCCGAGCGGGTTGTCGAGGCCGCCGGGCTGCCCGGCCTGCCATTTCACCAGTTCCGGCTTGCGGGCGATCATTTCGGCCGGCGGCCTCCAGGTCGGCCATTCCTTGCCGTACTGGATGTTGGCGCGGCCGGACCAGCGGAAGCCTTCCTTGCCGATGCCGACGCCGTAACGGATCGCGTCACCGCCGGGCTGCACCAGGTAGAGCAGCCGCTCCTGCGAATGGACGACGATGGTGCCGGGCTGCTCGCCGGTCGGGTCGACGACGATCTGGCGGCGGAACTCCGGCTTGACCTTGAGGTAGGGCACTTCCGGCAGCGTGAAGCCGCCGTCGGTGACGGAGGCATACATCACACCAGGGCTGGTGATGTTCTTGTCGACGCTGATGCTCGGGCGGACAGGGGTGATCGCGCCGGTGGTGACGCCGTCGAGTTGCAGCGCCGACAGGTCGAGCGTCTGGCTGCAGCCGGCGACGCCGAGCAGCGCCAGCGCACCGGCGCCGGACAACACTGCGCGGCGGGAAAGCTGGATTTCGGAAATTTCGATTTCGTCGCCATTGTGCGGCGGCGTCAGACCTTGCGGCAACTCACGCATCTACCCAAACCCTACGCTGTCGGCGGGAAACACGGTCCGGCCGGATAGAGTGCATTTTCACCAATCATGGTTGAAAAAGCGTGAAGAACCGTCGCCCGATGTTTACCAGGGGCATTTTCGATTTTTGCCCCTTTACATCTTTGCGAGGCCAAGGATTTATCCTCTTCTTTGAGCTCAAGGAGATGAGCATGTCCTTCGAAAACTGGGCCGCCTTTGCCGCCGCCTCGACGATCCTTCTTGTCATTCCCGGCCCGACCATCCTTCTGGTCGTGTCCTATGCACTCGGCCAGGGCTGGCGCACCGCGCTGCCGATGGCGGTTGGCGTGGCGTTTGGCGATTTTACCGCGATGACGCTGTCGATGCTGGGCATCGGCGCGCTGCTGGCGGCGTCGGCCACCGTGTTCACGGTGCTGAAGGTGGTCGGCGCCGGTTATTTGATCTATCTCGGCATAAAGCTGTTTCGCGCCGGCGGCACACTCAAGGCCGAGCCGCGCCTGGACGCGGTGTCCTCGGCCAAGATGATGGCGCATGCCTGGCTGGTCACCGCGCTCAATCCGAAAAGCATCACCTTCTTCGTCGCCTTCCTGCCGCAGTTCCTCGACCGGCATGCCGATTTCTGGACGCAGATGCTGATCTTCGAGACGACTTTCCTGGCGCTCGCCTTCGCCAATGCCTTCGGCTACGCGCTGATCGCCGCAAGGGCGCGCAACGTCGTGCGCAACCCGAAGGCGATCCGCATCTTCAACCGCACCGGCGGCACGCTGCTGGTCGGCGCCGGCATCGCCACGGTGGCGATGCGCTCGGGCAATTGAGGACATGACATGGCAGTCAGGGATGCATTCGGCCTGACATTTTCGGGTGCGACCGAGGCCGCGTTCTCGTCCTACAGCCAGGCCGTCCGCGAACTGCAATGCTTTATCGGCGATCCGGTCGGCTCGGCCGATCGCGCCATCGCCGAGGATCCTGGGTTCGTCATGGCGCATGTGTTCAAGGGCTATCTCTTCGGCCTCGCCACCGAGCGCGAGGCGGCAGCCGTGGCCAGGATATGTCACGAGGCGGCACTGCCGCTTGCCGCCACGCCGCGCGAGCAGGCGCATGTCGCAGCACTTGGCCATCTTGCCGCAGGACGCTGGCATGAAGCCGCTCGTCTGCTCGAGGATATCGCCATCGAGTTTCCGCTCGATGCGCTGGCGCTGCAGACCGGGCACCAGATCGATTTCTTCACCGGCAATGCCCGCATGCTGCGCGACCGCATCGGCCGCGCGCTGCCGTCGTGGCAGAGCAGCATGCCGGGCTACCACGCCATACTCGGCATGCAGGCGTTCGGGCTGGAGGAAATGGGCGACTATGCGCGCGCCGAAAAGCTTGGCCGCATGGCAGTCGACATCGAGCCCCGCGACGGCTGGGCGCAGCACGCCGTCGCCCACGTCATGGAAATGCAGAGCCGGCAAAGGGACGGCATCGCTTGGATGCGCGCTAACCCCGAAGCGTGGACGAAGGAAAGCTTCCTGAAAGTGCACAATTGGTGGCATCTGGCGCTGTTCCACTACGATCTCGGCGAGACCGAGAAGGTGCTGGCGCTCTATGACGGGCCGATCTACGGCGAGCGCTCGACGCTGGCGCTCAACATGGTCGATGCCTCTGCGATCCTGTGGCGACTGCATCTCGGCGGCGTCGATGTCGGCGCCCGCTGGGCAGCACTTGCCGCAAACTGGGCCAAGGCCAGCGCCGGCAACTATGCCTTCAACGATGCCCACGCAATGATGGCCCTCGTCGGCGCCGGCCAGGAAGCGCCGGCTCGCACCTTGCTCGAAGCACTGCGCGAGGCCATGCACGGCAACGACGACAACGCCGCCTTTACCCGGGATGTCGGCCATCCCCTGACGCTCGCCATCAAGGCATTCGGCGACGGCAATTATGCCGAGACGGTCCGGCTGATCCGGCCGATCCGGGCGATCGCCCACCGCTTCGGCGGCAGTCATGCGCAACGCGACGTCGTCGACCTGACGCTGATCGAGGCGGCGCTGCGGTCGGGCGACCATGCGTTGGCAAGGGCACTTGCCGCGGAACGCGCGCTGGCGCGGCCCGACAGCCCGCTCTCGGCGCTGCTTTCGCGGCGGGCTGCCGATTTGTCGGAGAATTGACCCGAGGCGGATCTTGTCTTAAAAACTGCCAAGTCAGATTTTTTCGAGATCCGAAAAAATTAATGGCAATGGGAGGACACCATGTATCTCGGCCTCGATCTGGGCACGTCGGGCGTCAAGGCGCTGTTGATCGATGCCGGGCAGAGCATCATTGGCTCCGGCCACGCGTCACTCGACGTGTCGCGGCCGCACCCCGGCTGGTCGGAGCAGAACCCCGCCGACTGGATCCGCGCCTGCGGGGAAGCGATCGCCGAGCTCAAGGTTTCTCATCCAGGACAGCTCGCCGCCGTTAAAGGGATCGGCCTCTCCGGCCAGATGCATGGCGCCACCTTGCTCGATGCCGGCGACCAGGTGCTGCGCCCCTGCATCCTGTGGAACGACACGCGCAGCCATGCCGAGGCGGCCAAGCTCGACGCCGACCCGCGTTTTCGCAAGCTGACCGGCAACATCGTCTTTCCCGGTTTCACCGCGCCAAAGCTGGTCTGGGTGAGAAACAATGAGCCGGATATTTTCGCCAAACTGGCAAAGGTCTTGCTGCCGAAGGATTTCCTGCGGCTCTGGCTCACCGGCGAGCATATTTCGGAGATGTCGGACTCGGCAGGCACGTCCTGGCTCGATGTCGGCAAGCGGGACTGGTCAACCGACTTGCTTTCCGCGACGTCGCTCGATGAAGGGCAGGTGCCGTCGCTGGTCGAAGGCACTGAGAAGGCCGGCGCCTTGCGCAGCGAATTGGCCTCGAAATGGGGGATGCAGGCGGGCATCCCGATCGCCGGCGGCGCCGGCGACAATGCGGCATCGGCTTGCGGCATGGGCACGGTCGCCGCCGGCCAGGCCTTTGTCTCGCTTGGCACGTCAGGCGTGCTGTTTGCCGCCAATGCGTCCTATCTGCCCAACCCGGAAAGCGCGGTGCACACATTCTGCCACGCGCTGCCCGACACCTGGCACCAGATGGGCGTCATCCTGTCGGCAACCGATTCGCTCAACTGGCTGTCCGAGATTTCAGGCAAAGGCGCCGGCGAGCTGACCGCCGAGCTCGGCGATACGCTGAAGGCGCCGACCGGCGTGTCCTTTCTGCCCTATCTCTCCGGCGAGCGCACGCCGCACAATGATTCGGCCATTCGCGGCTCATTTACCGGGCTTGCGCATGAATCGAGCCGCGCCGTGTTGACCCAGGCCGTGCTGGAGGGCGTGGCTTTCGCCTTTCGCGACAGTCTCGAAGCCCTGGCCAAGGCCGGCACGACGCTGACGCGGGTGACGGCGATCGGCGGCGGCTCGCGCTCGCACTACTGGCTGAAGGCAATCGCCACCGCGCTCGGCCTGCCCGTCGACATTCCCGCCGACGGCGATTTCGGCGCCGCCTTCGGTGCAGCGAGGCTTGGCCTGATCGCGGCGACGGGCGCCGAGCCGCTCAGAGTGTGCACGGCGCCGGCCACCGATGCCACCATCGAACCGGTCGCCACGCTAAGCAACGCCTATGCGGATGCCTATCAGCGCTACCGCTTGCTTTACCCGGCTATCAAGCCGGCGACCGCATGAGTGGTTTCCCACCTCCACCGCGGCCCGAGGTTTCCTCACTGTGCCGGGACCTTGTCGAGAAAGCCGGTGACGCGTTTCAGGCGGCCATTCTCGATGACGCCGATGTCGGTGCCTTCGATGACGGAATCAGTGCCTTCCGGCCCGAGATTCCACGAGAAGCGGATCGTGTCGCCAAACCCGTCCGGCATGCCCTTCAGCGAAAACCGGAAGCCGGCAAAACGCTGCTGGACGCCGTCGATCAGTGCGGCGACGCCGTCATGGCCGTCCCCCTGCATGATCGGATCGCGGTAGCTGACGTCATCTGTGAAGGCCGCCTTGAGCAAGGCTTGCCGGCGCGCGGCGTCGCTCTCGTTCCAGGCGGCGACGTAGTTTTCGGCGATCGTGTTGAGGTCCGTCATGGTCCGTCTCCGTTGTTGATTGGCTTTGACATGACCCTTTTCATCCAGCGCCAGCGCGAAACCAATTACGCCTGAGGTAATCAGGACCCACCCCTGCGAGAGGACAGACAGACATGACCAGCGGCTTTTTCGGCGACATCCAGAAGATCAAATACGAGGGGCCGGATTCGACCAATCCGCTGGCCTACCGGTTCTACAATCCCGATGAAATTGTCGCCGGCAAGCGGCTGGAAGACCATTTGCGCTTTGCCGCCGCCTACTGGCATTCCTTCGCCTGGCCGGGCGGCGATCCGTTCGGCGGCCAGACCTTCGAGCGGCCGTGGTTCGCCGAGGCCGGTGGCACCGACACGATGGAGCTGGCCAAGATCAAGGCCGATGTTGCCTTCGACATGTTTTCGCTGCTGGGTGTTCCCTATTTCTGCTTCCACGATGCCGATGTGCGGCCGGAGGGAAAAGACTTTTCGGAAAGTGCCGCGCGGCTTGACGAGATATCAGACTATTTTGCGGCGAAGATGAAGCAGACCGGGGTCAAGCTGCTTTGGGGAACGGCCAACCTGTTCTCCAATCGCCGCTTCATGGCGGGGGCCGCCACCAATCCCGACCCGGACGTCTTTGCCTATGCGGCAGCGACGGTGAAGCACTGCATCGATGTCACCAAGCGGCTGAAGGGTGAGAATTATGTGCTGTGGGGCGGCCGGGAGGGCTATGAGACGCTGCTCAACACCGACCTTGCCCGCGAGCAGGAACAGGCCGGCCGTTTCCTCAACCTGGTCGTCGACTACAAGCACCGGATTGGCTTCAAGGGCACTATCCTGATCGAGCCGAAGCCGCAGGAGCCGACCAAGCACCAGTACGACTATGACGTCGCCACCGTGTACGGCTTCCTCAAACGCTTCGGGCTGGAGAAGGAGGTCAAGCTCAACATCGAGCAGGGCCACGCGATCCTGGCCGGCCATTCTTTCGAGCATGAACTGGCGCTGGCCAATGCGCTCGGCATTTTCGGCTCGATCGACATGAACCGCAACGACTACCAGTCGGGCTGGGACACCGACCAGTTCCCCAACAATGTGCCGGAGATGGCGCTGGCCTATTATCAGGTGCTGCAGGCCGGTGGCTTCAAGTCCGGCGGCACCAATTTCGACGCCAAGCTTAGGCGACAGTCGCTCGATCCGCAGGATCTGCTGATTGGCCATATCGGCGGCATGGATTGCTGCGCACGCGGCCTCAAGGCCGCCGCGCGCATGGTCGGGGACAAGGCGCTGTCGGCCCCGCTGGCCGAGCGCTATGCCGGCTGGAACTCGGCCGAGGCCAAGGCGATGCTTGCCGGCAAGCGGACGCTGGAGGAGATCACCGAGCGCGTCGTCAAGAAGAAGATCGAGCCGCAGCCGAGGTCCGGCCGCCAGGAACTGCTCGAGAATATCGTCAACCGGTACGTCTGAAGTGCCGCACCGGCGGGTCTCTTGACGATCCGCCAGCCCGGAACAGCTTTGCCGCGAGGGCGGAACCGACGACAAGGTTTTGCCTCGCACCGCCCCTCAATCGCCTCGCTCTTGCCTTCAAACAGCCGTCACGAATCCTGTATATGTGTTTCGTGGCGAAAACAGAAAGAAGGAGGCGAAACGATATGCAGCACGAACGCGAAATCGACGCCCTGCTCTCATCTGGCGAGGCCGGATCGATCATCGACCGGCTGATGGCGCTGCCGCACCCGAGTGATGGTGCCCGCGGTGCAAACGAATGGGATCGCGCGGTCGCCAGCCGCTTCGAGACCCACCTTGCGAGACAGATGCGCTCGCAAATCGACGGCAAAAGCGACCGCCGGGACGCTGCCTGATCCACCTTTGTCTATGCATGTCGTTACCCCAAAACCGCTACGCACCCTCGGTTCAAGCCCGAGGGCATGCTTTTGGGCGACATGCATTATCCCCTACGCAGCCTGACCGGCGCTTCGCCGAAAGCTCTTGAAAACGCCCTGGAAAACGCCGCGGCGGACGAGAACCCTGTTCGCCCGGCAATATCGGCCATCGCCACGCGCGTGTCGACCACCAGCCGGCGCGCGGCGCCGAGCCGCAGCCTGAGATAGTAGGCGCCCGGCGTCTCGCCGATCGACTTGCGAAAGATGCTTTCCAGCGTTCGTGCCGTCACCCCGGCGCGCATTGCCACCGCGGCGATGGTCAGGGGCTGGTCGACATGGGTTTCCATCAGCCGGATGGCTTGCGCCAGCCGCCGATCGTAACCGTCGAGGCGGCCGAGCGAGACCAAAGGCTGCGCGTCGGTCGCCGCGCGTGCCTGGTCGTAGATGAAAACACTTGCCACATCGAGCGCGACGGCCATGCCGAGCCGCGTGCGGATCAGATGCAGCATCAGGTCGAAGGTCGGCGAAGCGCCACCGGAGGTGAAGACCGGCCCGTCGATGACGTAGCGGTCGGGGCGGACATCGACATCGGGAAAGGCCGAGGAGAAATCCTCCATATCCTCCCAATGGGTGGTGGCGCTGCGCCCTTCCAGCAGACCGGCGCGGGCGACCAGCCAGGTACCGGCTTCGACGCCGCCGCAGGCGCGCGCGGCGCGCGCCGCGCGGCGCAGGCCGGCAAGCAGCGCCGATGTGGCATAGTTCTGCGTGCCGAAACCGGCGACGACGACAAGCACATCCGTCGTATCCGCCGCATCGAAGCGGCCGCTGACCGCAACCGGCAGGCCGCATGTGGTGACCGGCGCTTCGCCGGTCACCGAAACCAGCCTGAAATCGAACAGCGTCTCGCCGGCTATACGGTTGGCGGCGCGCAGCGGATCGACGGCCGAGGCCACGCACATGATCGACGACCCGGAAAACACCAGCAGCGTCACCTTGAGCGGCGAGCGTTCGGCGCGAAAGATCGAAGGCTTTTCGCTTTTCATCATGCGGCCTTCGTAAAACGCAAAACAGTTTCCGGCAAGTCAGGCATTGTTGCCGTCTAGTCGATTTGGCCGATGTTTGATTGGCCCTATGTTTGTTTGATCAGGACCGTCTGTGCCGATTGGGAGGAAAGTCGATGCCGCTTGCGATGAACCGTGAGGTTTTCATTACCTGTGCCGTGACCGGGTCCGGCAGCTCGCAGGACCGCAGTCCGCATGTGCCTCGTTCGCCCAAGCAGATCGCCGATTCGGCCATCGATGCGGCAAAGGCGGGTGCGGCAATCGTCCACTGCCACGTGCGCGATCCCGAAACCGGCAAGCCGCGCCGCGACGTGCAGCTTTATCGCGAAGTAACCGAGCGCATCCGCGCGGCAGACGTCGACGTGGTGCTGAACCTGACCGCCGGCATGGGCGGCGACATGGTGTTCGGCTCGCCGGAAAACCCGCTGCCGCTGAACGAGAAGGCCACCGATATGGTTGGCGCCACCAACCGGGTGGAGCATGTGCGCCAGTGCCTGCCGGAGATCTGCACGCTCGACTGCGGGACGATGAATTTCGCCGAAGCCGACTATGTCATGACCAACACGCCCGGCATGCTGCGCGCCATGGGCGGCATGATGACGGCGCTCGGCGTCAAGCCGGAGATCGAGGCCTTCGACACCGGCCATCTCTGGTTTGCCAAGCAACTGGTCGAGGAAAAGGTACTGGATCCGGACGCGCTCGTGCAATTGTGCATGGGCGTGCCATGGGGCGCGCCTGATGATCTCAACACCTTCATGGCCATGGTCAACAATGTGCCGTCGAACTGGAATTGGTCGGCGTTTTCTATCGGCCGCAACCAGATGGCCTACGCCGCCGCTGCGGTGCTGGCCGGCGGCAATGTCCGCGTCGGGCTCGAGGACAATATCTGGCTCGACAAGGGCGTGCTGGCGACCAATGCGCAGCTGGTCGAGCGGGCGGTCAGCATCGTGTCGAACATGGGCGCAAGGGTCATCGGCCCGGATGAGGTGCGCAAGAAGCTCAATTTGACGAAGCGCGCGCCGCTTTGAACAAGCAATCGGTAGGGAGGAGCCGCCGATGAAGACCGTGAAATTCACCGCCATGAAGGACGGCGACCGCGACGATTACGCCTTCCTCACCGAGCACGAGATCGACTATGCGGCGAAGACCGGCGAACGGCTGCTTGACGCGCTTGTCCAGCTCGACGAGGGGCTGTCCGGCTACAAGGTCACCCGGCTCGGCCATTCGCTGCAGGCGGCGACGCGCGCATGGCGCGACGGCGCCGACACCGACTGGATCGCCTGCGCGCTGCTGCACGACATCGGCGACATCTACGCACCGTACAATCACGACGAATATGCAGCTTCGATCCTAAAACCTTTCGTGCGCGAGCAGTGCACCTGGGTGGTAGAAAAGCACGGTGACTTCCAGCGCCTCTATTACGCCCACCATCTCGGCGGCAATCCGCATGCGCGCGACCGTTTCGCTGGCCATCACTATTTCGACGATTGCGACCAGTTCTGCGAGCGTTGGGACCAGTCGAGCTTCGATCCGGATTATGAGACGTTGCCGATCGACTTCTACAGACCCTTCGTGCTCGAAGTGTTTGCGCGCAGGGCCTATGACCCCACCGTGATCCGCGCCGGCGAGCGCGTGCCTCTCATCGATTCCAAAGTAGCCAGGACAAGAAACGGAGCCTCCGCATGAGCATCATCACCAAGGCGGCTGCAATCGGCGGCGGCGTCATCGGCGCCGGCTGGGTGGCGCGGCTGCTCTTGAACGGCATCGACGTGTCGATTTTCGATCCCGACCCCGAATCAGCGCGCAAGGTCGGCGAAGTGATGAAAGGCGCGCGCCGCGCCTACAAGCAGATGCTGCCCGATGGCCTTCCAAAAGAGGGCCAACTGACCTTTGCCAAGACCATTGCCGAGGCTGTCGCCGAGGCCGATTTCATCCAGGAAAGCGTGCCGGAACGGCTCGACCTGAAACATCGCGTGCTGGCCGAGATCGACCTCCATGCGCCGGCCAATGCCATCGTCGGCTCCTCGACCTCCGGCATCAAGCCTACCGACATGCAGGTGGCGATGAAGAAGCATCCGGAGCGGCTGGTCGTCGGCCATCCGTTCAACCCGGTCTATCTCTTGCCGCTGGTTGAGATCGTCGGCGGCGAACAGACCTTTCCCGAGGCGATCGAAGTCGCCAAGGAGATGTACGCCTCGATCGGCATGAAGCCGGTGGTGATCCGCAAGGAGATCGAGGCGTTTGTCGGCGATCGCCTGCTGGAAGCGGCATGGCGCGAGGCGCTGTGGCTGATCAAGGACGGCATCTGCACGGTCGAGGAACTCGACGACATCATGCGTTATGGCTTCGGCCTGCGCTGGGCGCAGATGGGCATGTTTCAGGTCTATCGCGTCGCCGGCGGCGAGGCCGGCATGCGCCATTTCATGGCGCAGTTCGGGCCGTGCCTGAAATGGCCGTGGACCAAGCTGATGGATGTGCCGGAGTTCAACGACGAACTGGTCGACCTGATCGCCACACAGTCGGACGATCAGGCGGATGGCCTGTCGATCCGCGAGCTCGAAAAGATCCGCGACGACAATCTGGTCGCCATCATGGATGCGCTGTCGAAGCAGAACAAAGGCAGGGGCTGGGGCGCCGGCGCCTTGCACAAGGACTATACGAAGCAGCTCGCCACGCTTGCGGCGAAGAAGCCCACCGCCTCCAAAGCGGCCGAGAAGGCCAAGGCGGAAAAGCCGAAGAAAAAGAAGAAAGGCTGAGACCATGGATTTTGGCCTCTCCGAGGAACAGAAACTGATCGTCGAGACGACGCGCGCCTTCGTCGAGAACGAGCTTTACCCGCATGAGCGCGAGGTGGAGCGCACCGGCGTGCTGCGCCGCGAACTGATCGAGGAGATCAAGACCAAGGCAATCGAAGCCGGGCTCTATGCCGCCAACATGCCTGCGGAGGTCGGTGGCGCCGGCCTCGATACGGTGACCTGGCTGCTTTACGAAAAGGAGCTCGGCCGCGCCAATTACGCGCTGCACTGGACCTGCGTGGCGCGGCCTTCCAACATCCTCTTGGCCGGCACGCCGGAGCAGCGCGAAAAGTATCTTTATCCCTGCATTCGCGGCGAGAAATGGGATTGTCTGGCGATGACCGAGCCGGGTGCCGGCTCCGATCTGCGCGGCATGAAGGCGACAGCCGTGCAGGACGGCGACGACTGGGTGCTGAACGGCACCAAGCATTTCATCAGCCATGCCGACCTCGCCGATTTCGCCATCGTCTTCATGGCCTCGGGAGAGGAAGAGTCTCCGCGTGGAAAACGCAAGAAGATCACCGCCTTCTTCGTCGACAAGGGCACCAAGGGTTTTACGGTGCGTGACGGCTACCGCAACGTCTCGCACCGCGGCTACACCAACGCCATCCTCGAATTCGACGATTGCCGGCTGCCCGGAGCCCAGGTTCTCGGCGAGGTCCACAAGGGTTTCGACGTCGCCAATTCATGGCTTGGCGCAACCCGCCTGCAGGTCGGCGCGACCTGTCTCGGCCGGGCCGAGCGGGCGCTTGGCCATGCCGTCGAATACGCCGCGCAGCGTCAGCAGTTCGGCCAGCAGATCGGCAAGTTCCAAGGCGTTTCATTCAAGCTTGCCGATATGGCGACCGAACTGAAAGCGGCCGACCTGATGGTGTTCGAAGCCGGCTGGAAGTACGATCAGGGCACCGTCACCGATCAGGATATGGCCATGGCCAAGCTGAAGGCCACCGAAATGCTTGCCTTCGTCGCCGACGAAGCGATCCAGATCCATGGCGGCATGGGGCTGATGGACGATCTGCCGCTGGAACGCATCTGGCGCGACGCCCGCGTCGAGCGCATCTGGGAAGGCACGTCGGAAATCCAGCGCCACATCATTTCGCGGGCGCTGCTGCGCCCGTTCGGGGGCTGATCGATGCACAAACTTGAGCGCCTCTTGCGCCCGCGAACGATCGCCGTCTTCGGCGGTGCGCAGGCGGCTGCCGTCGTCGCACAATCGATCAAGATGGGCTTTGCCGGCGAGATCTGGCCTGTGCACCCGACCAAGGATGATGTCGCCGGGCGCAAAGCCTACCGCTCGGTGGCCGACCTGCCCGGCGCGCCGGACGCCGCCTTTGTCGGCGTCAACCGGCATTTGACCATCGAGGTGGTCAAGGCGCTGGCCGAGCGCGGTGCCGGCGGCGCCGTCTGCTTTGCCGCCGGCTTTCTCGAGACCGAGGCTTATGACGAGCATGGCGAGCGATTGCAGGCGGAACTGGTCGCTGCCGCGGGCCAGATGCCGATCATCGGACCGAACTGCTACGGCCTGATCAATTATGCCGACGGCGCGCTTTTATGGCCCGACCAGCATGGCGGTATCAGGCTGGTCGAGGGTGGCCGCGGGGTCGCCATCATCACCCAGTCGTCGAACATCGCCATCAACATGACGATGCAGAAGCGCGGCCTGCCGATCGCCTTTCTGATGACCGCCGGCAACCAGGCGCAGACCGGCCTTTCCGAAATAGCGCTTGGCCTGATCGAGGACGATCGGGTCACTTCGCTCGGCCTGCATATCGAGGCCTTCGATTCAGTAGCCGGCTTCGAAAGGCTGGCCGCGCGGGCGCGAGAGCTGATGAAACCGATCATCGCCATGAAGGTCGGCCGCTCCGAGCAGGCGCGGCAAGCAACGGTGTCGCATACCGCGTCGCTGGCCGGCTCGGACGCTGCCTCGGGCGCCTTCCTGAAGCGGCTCGGCATCGCCCGCGTCGATTCCATCCCGGCCTTTATCGAGGCGCTCAAGCTGCTGCACGTCACCGGCCCCCTGCCCGGCTACCGGCTGTCGTCGATGAGCTGTTCGGGCGGCGAAGCGTCTGTCATGGCCGACAGCGCCGAAGGCCGCTGGGTCAATTTCCCGGCGCTGACCGACACCCACCGCGCCCACGTCAAATCGACGCTCGGGCCGCTGGTTGCGGTGGCCAACCCGCTCGACTACCACACCTTCATCTGGAACAACGAGCCGGCGATGACCGCCACCTTCACCGCCATGGTGTCGGGCGGCTTCGACCTCAACATGCTGGTGCTCGATTTCCCGCGCCCCGACCGCTGCTCCGACACCGACTGGTGGACGACGCTGCGCGCCTTCGAATCGGCGCTGAAGACCAACAAGGCGCAGGGCGCGATCGTCTCCTCGCTGCCAGAAAACCTGCCCGAGGAATACACCGCCGGGCTGATGGGACGCGGCATGGTGCCGTTGTTCGGCATTTCCGAAGCCGTGGACGCCGCCCAGGCGGCCGCCTTCATTGGCTGGGCCTGGTGCGCGCCGCAGGCGCAGCCGATCGACACCTCCGCTTCCGGGGCGCCGGCCGGCGACCATGTCACGCCTGATGAGGCCGAGGCGAAAGCGCGGCTGATCGAGGCCGGGCTCCCCGTGCCGAGCGGTGAACGCGCAGGCAATGCGGTCGAGGCGGTCATCTCCTCGATGGCGCTCGGTTTTCCGGTTGCGCTGAAGGCTTTGGGCGTCACCCACAAATCCGAGCTTGGCGCGGTTCGGCTCAACCTCAGGGACGCCGAATCCGTCAGCACGGCCGCCCATGATCTCGATGCGCTCGGCACCGGCCTCTATGTCGAGCGCATGGTGCGCGACGGCGTCGCCGAGCTGCTCGTCGGCTTCACCCGTGACCCGATGTTCGGCGCGGTGATGACGCTGGGCACCGGTGGCGTGCTGGTCGAGCTGCTGCGCGACAGCGTCACGCTGATGCTGCCGGCGACACGCGACGACATCGAGGCGGCATTGCGTGGGCTCAAATTGTTCCCGCTGCTCGAAGGCTATCGCGGCCGGCCCAAGGCCGATCTCGCGGCGGCGATCGACGCGATATCAGGCATTGCCGCCTTCGTGCAGCAGAATGCCGGCGAGATCGAGGAGCTCGACATCAATCCGCTGATCGTCTGCGCGCTAGGCAAAGGCGCCTGGATCGCCGACGCGCTGCTGGTGCTTGGAGAAAACAAGAATGTCTGACGTCATCACCACCCGCCGCGAGGGCACGATCCTCGAAGTCGTGCTCGATCGGCCCAAGGCCAACGCCATCGACCTCAACACCTCGCGGCTGATGGGTGAGACCTTCAAGGCGTTCCGCGACGATCCGGATCTGCGGGTCGCCATCGTCAGGACTGCCGGCGACAAGTTCTTCTGCGCCGGCTGGGACCTGAAAGCCGCGGCCGGCGGCGATGCTGTCGACGGCGACTATGGCGTCGGCGGGTTCGGCGGACTGCAGGAATTGCGCGATCTCAACAAGCCGGTCATCGCCTGCGTCAACGGCATGGCGGTCGGCGGCGGCTTCGAGCTGGCGCTGTCCTGCGACCTCATCTACGCGTCGGATCACTCCTCCTTTGCGCTGCCGGAAATTCGCGCCGGCACGCTGGCCGATGCAGCGACGATCAAGCTGCCGAAGCGCATTCCCTATCATGTCGCCATGGACCTTTTGCTCACCGGCCGCTGGATGGATGTCGCCGAGGCGCATCGCTGGGGCCTGGTCAACGAGGTGCTGCCCAAGGAGAAGCTCGAGGACCGCGTCTGGGAGATCGCCCGGCTGCTGGCCGGCGGTCCGCCGCTGGTCTTTGCCGCGATCAAGGAGACGGCGCGGGTCGCCGAATCGCTCACCTTCCAGGACGCGATGAACCGGGTGACGCGCCGCCAATTGCCGACGGTTGACGCACTGTACGGCTCGGAGGACAATCTCGAAGGTTTTCGCGCCTTTGCGGAAAAGCGCGACCCGGTGTGGAAGGGGAAGTGAAGGTATTGCGAAGATGATGGCGATCCGGCCCACCCCCCTCTGCCCTGCCGGGCATCTCCCCCTCAAGGGGGGAGATTGGCAGCTTCGGCTATACATCCCATCCTGCGACGTTGAAGATTGGCGAAAGCCGACACGACATCCGATCTCCCCCCTTGCGGGGGAGATGGCCGGCAGGCCAGAGGGGGGTGCCCAGGCTCAACCTTGGCCGCCCATCCTGCGCCCATGACCGACTACAAAAAACTCATCGACGCCGAGACCTGGGCCTTTATCGAGCGGACCAATTCCTATTATCCGCCTGATGCGATCGACTACACGATCGACCAGCAGCGCGACATCTACGACCGCATGTGCCGTGAGTTCTCTGCCGGCCGCCCAGACAACGTTACGGCGGAGACCACCGCCATTGCCACGTCGCATCCCATCCCGATCCGCATCTACCGCACACCCGCGCCGGAAGCGGCGGCGATGGTGCTTTATTTCCACGGCGGCGGTTTTATCCTCGGCGGGCTCGACAGCCATGACGACCTCTGTGCCGAGCTTTGCAGCCGCACCGGCTATGAGGTGGTTTCGGTCGACTACCGGCTGGCGCCGGAACATCTGCATCCGGCCGGCTTCGACGATGCCATCAGCGCCTTCGAATGGGCGGCGACGAGCTACAAGCGCCCGATCCTGCTTTGCGGCGACAGCGCCGGCGGCAATCTTGCCGCCGCGGTCAGCCATGCGACGCGCGGCCATGCACGAAGGCCGATCGGCCAGGTGCTGATCTATCCCGGCCTTGGCGGCGACCGCTCGCAAGGCTCTTACGTGACACATGCCGAGGCGCCGATGCTGACGGTCCGCGACCTCGATTTCTACACGAATATCAGGACCGGCGGCGAAGACCGCACCGGCGATCTCACGCTGTCGCCGCTGGCCGATGCCGATTTTGCCAATCTGCCGCCGACCGTGCTGATCACCGCCCAATGCGACCCGCTGTCGTCAGACGGCGAGGCCTATCGCGACCGCGTCGTCGCGGCGGAGGGATACGCCTACTGGTTCGAAGAGCCGGGGCTGGTGCATAGCTATCTCAGAGCCCGGCACACGGTCGGTCGTGCGCGCTCGAGCTTTACCCGGATCGTCGACGCGGTGTCGGCTCTGGGACGCGGCGAATGGATCTGGTGAGGGTCCTACCCCACTGCCCGCGACGCCGCCCGGCCGGCGCTGCGGCCCGGAAAAGATGCAGCCGCCGAGAAACGTGCCTTCCAGCGCCGCGTGCCATGAGCGAATCGACGAGGAAGATGCCGCCGAGCGACTGTTCAGGCTCCTGGTCGACAACGATGGTCTTCTTGCCGGCCTCGGCCAGCTCGGCCGCGGCGACGAGCCCGGCAAGGCCGGCGCCGACAATGATCACATCCGCATCGTCAGCCACTTTCTCCTCCCCGGGCTCTCCTCCCCGGCTTGACGATTGTCAGACCGTCTCCCAGCCTTCCTTCTCGCCGGCGCGGAAGATGGCGTCGATGACCTTCTGGTTGAGCACGGACTCTTCCAGCGTGAAGACGCGGTCGGTGCCGCCCTGTGCCGCCCGCGCGAAGGCCTCGACCTCCAGCCGGTACTGCTGCATGCCGGGGAAACGGAACACTTGCGCCTCGCTGTGGTTCTGGTTGTGCAGCTCGATGCGATGGTGGTCGTAAATCCCGGCGTTGAACGGCGAAAGCACCTCGATGAAGCCCTTCTCGCCGTGGAACACCATCACCTGCCGCGCCGCCATCTGCGTCGACAGATAGAACGACAATTCGAAGTCGCCGAAATCGGCGCGGATCGAGGAGTAGATGTCGGTGCCAAATGTCTTGTCGCGCTCGATCGTCGCCTGGACGCGCAGCGGCTCCTTACCGGTCGAAAAGCGCGTCGACACGGTCGGGTAGACGCCGATGTCGGGCAGCGCGCCGCCGCCGAGGTCGAGCTGGTTGCGCATGTTCTTGGGATCGACATTGTAGTAGGAGAACGCGCCCTGGACATGGCGCAGCCGGCCGATGGCGCCGTTCGCGATCAGCTCGCGCACCTTGATCCATTGCGGGTGGTAGACGACCATGAAGGCTTCGCAGACCAGCACGTTTTTGGCGTCGCGCAGCTTGATCAGCGGCGGAATGTCCTTGGCATCGAGCGCCAGCGGCTTTTCGACCAGAACATGCTTGCCGGCCTCGATCGCCTTGGCGGTCCATTCGACATGCTGCGCGGTCGGCAGCGGGATGTAGACGCCGTCGACCTCCTTGGATGCGAGCAGCTCGTCATAGGAACCGAAGGCATGGGGCGCGCCGAAACGGTCGGCCAAGGCACGGGCTTTCGACAGGTCGCGGCTGGCGATTGCCGACAGCACGCCGTTCTCCGCCTCGACCATTGCAGGCAAAAGATGCTCGCGGCCGATCTTGGCCGTCGACAAAACACCCCATCGGAACATCAGCCTTCTCCCTCTCGATTGCAGGAATGGAGGTTTGCCCGAAATCGGCGAAAAAGCCAATGCGGAGCGTGGCGGTGAACAGGGCGATCAACTGGGGTTTGTCGGACGCCGGCGCTGCCCCTGCGGAACCTGGGTTCCTCGCCCCACGAAGTGGGGAGAGGTGGCCCGGCGAAGCCGGGACGGAGAGGGGCCTTCGCGGCGGCTGGAATTCGCTGTTTGA
>NZ_FTPD01000006.1:0-317104 GCF_900156895.1 Mesorhizobium prunaredense | reverse complement strand
GCAGGATTCTGGCTTGGCGACCGTCGTCCCCCCTCTCCGTCCCGGCTTCGCCGGGCCACCTCCCCCGCTTTGCGTGGGCGAGGAACCCAGGTCCTGCAAAGGCTAACCCCGCCTGCCGGTCAGCGTCATGTCGAAGTCGACGACGTTCGAATAGATCGGCGTGCCGACATCCATGCCGTAGCGCGACCGCAGCACCTTGCCGGTGACGTGGAATTTTATCGTGCCTGCCTTGAGACCAGCGAGCTCGGCCGTGAACTTTTCCGAAAAAGTCTTGCCGCGCGCCGTCAGCCGACCGGTGACAAGGGCTGACGTCTCGCCGATGCGTCTCACGCTGGTCGAGCGGAACTGGATTTCCGGGTTGTTGGCGGCGTCGAACACCGCGTCGGAGCGAAGGAAGGCGTCGACGCGGCCCTGGCCGGTGCCGACGCTTTCCGGAAAGATGGTGATATTGACCTGGGAGCGCCCGACATTGCTGTTGTCGATGCGGATGCTGCCCTTGAAGCTGGCGAAGGCGCCGGCGAGCCCGCCGCCGCCGGCCTTGCCGACGGAGAAACGGATGCTGGAGCCGGCCGGGCTGATCGTGTAGCTGCCGGCAGCGTCGCTGAGTGCTACCGCCGCGAAAACAGGCATGGCAAGGCACGTGGCGACCGCTGCAAATCCGAACATGCGCGCAACCATGGGGCGTGATCCTTTTTCGGAGGTAACGCTTCTCTAGCGCCCCTCGCCCCATCAACGAATGAGCCGCCTGCTCTATTCCGCGCGGTGATCCGACGAAGGCGTGAGCATGCGCGTCAGCACCGTGTCCTTCAGCCAGAAATGATGGCGCAGCGCCGCGGCGATGTGCAAGGCGACAAGTCCGATGCCGGCATAGGCGAGATACCAATGCGCCGAGGTCCAGAAGCTTTCCGCTGGGTCCGATTCCGCGAGTGGCAGGTCCGGCATGACGAACAGGTTGAACGGCACGCTCGGGATCTCCAGCATCGACACTGACACCAGCGCCCAGCCCGACAGAGGTAGCGCAAGCTGAAACACGTAGAGCGCAAAATGGACGAGCGGCGCCACGCGGCGCTCTAAAGGCCCGACCGAGCGCGGCAGCGCCGGCGCTGCGTTGCCGAGACGCCAGGCGATGCGCAGGATCACCAGCCCGAGCAGCAGAAAGCCGAAGGATTTGTGCAGCTGGATCAGTTCGAAGGCGGTGCGTTGACTGGACAGCCGCACCATGACGAAGCCGAGCACGAACTGGCCGATGACGATCGCGGCGATCAGCCAGTGAAGGACGATTGCCGCCCAGCCATAGCGGGTGGTGTCGTTTGTGATCAATGTGGGCATGGTCGGTAAACGATGGCCGGGGCCGCCTTCTTCCACCCTTGTGGGGAGGGTCGCGCAGGCAAATGCCGCCAAGCGGCTTTTGAGAAGCGGGGTGGGGGGTCTCGTAAGGCGCTACCCCACCCCGCTCACCTTGAAGAAATCGACAAAGGCCCTGAGCGCCGGCCGCATCTGGCGGCGGCTCGGATAGTAGACGAAGAAACCGTCGAAGGGCGGGCACCAGTCTTCCAGCACGCGAATGAGCCGGCCGGTGGCCAACGCCTCGTGGACATAGTCCTCGAACAGGAAGGCAAGCCCAGCGCCGTCGGCCGCCGCATTGGCGATCAGATGGTCCTCGTCGAGGATCAGCGGCCCTTGCACCGGCAGCTCGATCTCCTCGCCGTCCTTCTCGAATTCCCAGCGGTAGAGGATGCCGCTGGAGAAACGGAAGCGGATGCAACGGTGACCGACGAGATCGTGTGGATGGCGCGGCCTGGGCATGGTCGCGAAATAGGATGGCGCGCCGACGACGGCGCCGCGAAGGTTTGGACCGATGCGCACAGCGATCATGTCGCGCTGCAGGCTCTCGCCGAGCCGGACGCCGGCGTCGAAGCCGCCTTCGACCACATCGGTGAAGCGGTCTTCGATGACGATCTCCAGCACGATGTCGGGATAGGCCGATGCAAAGGCACCGAGCCGCGGCGTCAGCGCCAGGTGGGCGGCGGTGCTCGGCACGGTCAGCCGGAGATTGCCAGCCGGCCGGTCGCGCGCCTCGACCGCCGATTCCAGCGCCAAATCGATTTCCGACAGCGCCGGCCTCAGCCGCTCGAGCAGTTGCGCGCCTTCCTCGGTCGGGGCGACGCTGCGCGTGCTGCGCGCCAGGAGCCGCACGCCAAGACGCGCCTCCAGGCTGGAAACCGCATGGCTGACTGCGGAGGGCGCAATGCCGAGCTCCTTGGCCGCACCGCGAAAGCTGCCGCACTGGGCGACGGTTGCCAGCACCGCAAGTTGGGAGAGATGCGTTCGGTTCATTGATCTATCTTTTCGAACAGCCCGTGCGAGTAAGAGCCAATTATCGAACGCGGTGCAAGGCGCTATCTCTGCCGCATCACAACAAGGAGACGCGTGATGCAAACCCGCAAGCTTGGAAATGAACTTGACGTCTATCCGGTCGGCCTCGGCTGCATGGGGATGAGCTTCGGCTATGGCGGCCAGCCGGAGGTGGACGCGATCGCCACACTGCGCCGCGCCGTCGATATCGGCGTCAATTTCTTCGACACGGCCGAGGTCTATGGCCCGTACGAGAATGAGATCCTGCTTGGCAAGGCCTTGAAGCCGGTGCACGACCAGGTAACGATCGCGACGAAATTCGGCTTCAAGATTCTTGAAGAAGGCAACGGCGTCGAGCGCATGGCGGGTGTCGACAGCCGCCCCGAACACCTCAAGGCGGTGGCCGAAGCGTCATTGAAGCGGCTGGGCACCGAGGTGATCGACCTCTACTACCAGCATCGCGTCGATCCCAATGTGCCGATCGAGGATACGGTCGGCGCCATGGCCGAGTTGGTGCAGGAAGGCAAGGTGCGTGCGCTGGGACTGTCGGAGGCGAGTGCCGCGACCATCCGCCGGGCGCATGCGGTGCATCCGATATCAGCCGTGCAGAGCGAATATTCGCTGTGGAGCCGCGATCCGGAAGAAGAGGTGTTTGCCGTCTGCCGCGAGCTCGGCATCGGCTTTGTCCCCTACAGCCCGCTCGGCCGCGGCCTGCTGACCGGCACGATCGCCAAGCCCGAGGTTCTCGGCGCCGACGACTGGCGCCGTGGATTGCCGCGCTTCCAGGCCGACGCCATGGCGGCCAATGCGGCTGTTATCGCGACGCTGGAGACAATGGCGGCGGACAAGGGCGTGACGCCGGCGCAGCTGGCGCTCGCCTGGGTGCTGCATCAGGGCGATTTCATCGTGCCGATCCCCGGCGCCCGCAAGATTCGCCATCTCGAGCAGAACACGGCAGCGGCACAGATCGCGCTGAGCCAGGCGGAGGTGGCGGCCATCGGCGACGCCCTGTCGCCGGAGAAGGTCGTCGGCAAGCGCTACACCGAAGAAATGCTGGCGCTGGTCAACGGGTGAACGGTGATCGACGGAGTAATCGAAACGGGGCGTTTCGGCGCCCCTTTTCGAGCGCCGCGCGATGCAAAAATAATTGCGAGACGTGGGCGCGAGACACCCCCCCTCTGCCCTGCCGGACATCTCCCCCTCAAGGGGGGAGATTTGATCTCTCCCACTTTCGCCAACTGCCAACGCCGTAAGATGGCGGGACGGGCGAAACAGCCATTCTCCCCCCTTGAGGGGGAGATGTCCGGCAGGACAGAGGGGGGCGCTGTCCCGCCAACGTCTGCGGAGAATAGGCTCACCGCGGCACAACAGTGATCGCCATGTGCCCGCAACCCATCAACCCCGCAGCACACCGCCGGTCTGCTTATGCACATTCTCGACGATGCGCTTTGCCAGCGCCTCGAAATCCTCGTCGGTCAGCGTCTTTTCGACCGGCTGGATCGAGACTTCGATGGCGATCGATTTCTTGGCGGCGCCGAGTGACGCACCTTCGAAAACGTCGAACACCGAGACATTGGTGATCAGCTTCCTGTCGGCGGCAAGGGCCGCGCGGGTCAGCGTGCCGGATTCGACCGCCTTGTCGACGACGAAGGCGAAATCGCGCTTGACCGCCTGGAAGGCGGACAGTTCCAGTCTCGGTTTTGTCCGAGTCGGCTTGGCCTTCGGCTCGGGCACGGCATCGACGAAAACCTCGAAGCCGCAGAGCGGCCCGGAGACGTCGAGTTCCTCCAGCGTCTTCGGGTGGAACTCGCCGAACGTGCCCAAAATGACCTTCGGCCCGAGCTTGATCGTGCCGGAGCGGCCGGGATGATACCAGGCTGGGCCGCCGGCCTCGATCTGCAGCCGCTCGACCGGCGCGCCGCAGGCTTCAAGTGCTGCGATCGCATCGGCCTTGGCGTCGAACACGCCGACCGGACCGGCATTGCCGGCCCAATGACGGCCGGAACCGTCGAGCTTGGCCGTGCCGCGCCGCACGCCGGCTGCGACGCGCCGCTGCTGGTCGGCCGCATCGCCCTCATAGGTCCCGGACACTTCGAACAGCGCGACATCGCCGATGCCCTTGTCGGCATTGCGCTGCGCGGCGGCGATCAGGCCCGGCAGCAGCGACGGCCGCATGTCGGACATGTCGGCGGCGATCGGATTTGCGAGCTTGAGTGCGGTCTGGCCGCCGCCGAACAGTTCGGCATGTTTTGCCGGAATGAACGACCAGGTGACCGCCTCCATCATGCCGCGCACCGCCAGCGCCCGCTTGGCGGCGCGGGTGCGGACCTGCAGGACAGTCAGGATCTTGGCGTTGACGGCATCATGCGTGCCGAGCGGCTGCGGCGCGATGTTGTCGACTCCATAGATGCGCATGACCTCCTCGACCAGATCGGCCTTGCCGTCGACATCCGGCCGCCAGGACGGCACCGCCACATTGACGACATCGCCCGCGCCTTCCGACTTGAAGCCGAGGCGGACAAGAATGTCGAGGCTCTCCTCCATGGGCACCTCTATGCCGGTCAGCCGCCTCACTTCCGACAGCGGGAAGGAAACGATCTTAGGCGCGTGACCTGCATAGCCGACGACTTCGGTTTCGGTCGGCGTGCCGCCGCAGAAATCCAGCACCAGCTTGGTCGCCAGTTCCACGCCGGGCACCATGAATTCAGGATCGACGCCGCGCTCGAACCGGTAGCGCGCATCGCTGATGATGCCGAGCGTCCTGCCGGTGCGGGCCGTGCTGATCGGATCCCACAGTGCGGATTCGATCAGCACGTCGGTGGTGTTCTCGTCGCAGCCGGAATGCTCGCCGCCCATGATCCCGGCGATCGATTCGACGCCGTCCTGGTCTGCTATCACGCACATGTCAGGCGTCAGCGTGTATTCGCGGCCGTCAAGCGCCAGCACCTTTTCGCCGTCACGCGCACGTCGCACGGTAAGGTTGCCGGCAACCTTGTTCGCGTCGAACACATGCAGGGGCCGGCCGCGGTCGAAGGTGACGAAATTGGTGATGTCGACCAGCGCGCTGATCGGCCTCAGCCCAATGGCGATCAGCCGCTGTTGCAGCCATTTCGGCGACGGTCCGTTCTTCACGCCTTTCACCAATCTCAGGGCGAAGCCGGGGCAGAGTTCAGGAGCTTCGATCGTCACCTTCACCGGGCACATGCCACTGCCGGCATGCGGCATGATCGCGCCGCCGACGAGGCGGCCGAGACCGCTCGCCGCCAGATCGCGGGCAATGCCGTAGACGCTGGTCGCATCTGGACGGTTCGGCGTCAAATTGATCTCTATGACCGGATCGTCGAGATGGGCGTAGGCGGCGAAGCTGGTGCCGACCGGCGCATCGGCCGGCAAATCGATGATGCCGTCATGCTCTTCGGAAAGCTCGAGCTCGCGCTCGGAGCACATCATGCCATGGCTTTCGACGCCGCGGATCTTGCCGACCGTCAGCGTCACGTCGATGCCGGGAATATAGACGCCGGGTGCTGCAAAGGCGCCGATCAGGCCCGCGCGGGCGTTCGGCGCTCCACACACAACCTGCACGGGGGCGTTGCCGTCGCCGGTATCGACCGTCAGCACGCGCAGCCGGTCGGCATTGGGATGCTGCTCCGCCGTCAGCACCCTGGCGATGACGAAGGGCTTCAGGCTCGATCTGTCGTCGACATGCTCGACTTCGAGGCCGATCGAGGTCAGCCGCTCGACGATCTCGTTGAGCGAGGCGTCGGTCTCGAGGTGGTCCTTGAGCCAGGAGAGGGTGAATTTCATGACCGTGTTCCGTCTGATCTTTGCCCGTCAGGTCTGGGCACGCTGGTCTTCAAATGGCGCGGCAGCGCGTCGGGCATGTGCAGGAAGGGAAGCTGCTCGCGCACATGGGCGTGGTGCGTCGGCTTGAAATAGGCCGGCATGTCCATGGCGCCGAGCATGATATAGATGTGGTCGGCCAGCCGCTCGTCGACATAGGCGATCGGCGAGCCGCAGATGCCGCAGAAGGAGCGCGTCACCGGCCCGTTCTCGAACATCTTCAGCGCCTTGCCCGTGAAGGCGACCTGCTCGGTGATGAAGCCGACGAAGGCCGATACCGGCGCGCCGCTGGCCCGCCGGCAATCGCCGCAATGGCAATAGCTGACATGGTGCGGTTCGGCCGAAGCCTCGAACCGCACGGCGCCGCAGCGGCAGCCGCCGGTGTGGGCCGCTGTCATGCGCTCAAGCCTGCGAACAGCGTCGGCATGTCGAGCGGCCGGAAGCCGTAATGCGACAGCCAGCGCACATCGGCGTCGAAGAAGGCGCGCAGGTCCGGCATGCCGTATTTCAGCATAGCGATGCGATCGATGCCCATGCCCCAGGCAAAGCCCTGATATTCGTCGGGATCGAGCCCGCCATATCTCAGCACATTGGGGTGGACCATGCCGCAGCCGAGGATCTCCATCCAGTCGGAGCCTTCGCCGAAGCGCACCTCGCCCGGCCGCGAACGGTCGCACTGGATGTCGACCTCCATGCTGGGTTCGGTGAACGGGAAGAAGCTCGGCCGGAAGCGCATCTTGACTTGGCGCACCTCGAAGAAAGCCTTACAGAACTCTTCCAGCACCCATTTCATATTGGCGACGTTGGCTGATCTGTCGATCACCAGCCCCTCGACCTGATGGAACATCGGCGAGTGGGTGGCATCGGAATCCTGGCGGTAGGTCTTTCCGGGAATGACAATGCGGATCGGCGGCTTCTGCATCTCCATGGTGCGGATCTGCACCGGCGAGGTGTGGGTGCGCAAAAGCTTGCGCTCGCCCTTCTCGTCCGGGTGGAAAAAGAAGGTGTCATGCATCTCGCGCGCCGGATGGCCTTCCGGGAAGTTCAGCGCGGTGAAATTGTAGTAATCGGTCTCGATATCGGGACCTTCGGCGATGGCAAAGCCGAGGTCGCCGAAGATCGCGGCAATCTCGTCGCTGACCTGGCTGATCGGATGGATGCGGCCGCGCTCGGCCGGCGATTGCCGCACCGACAGCGTGACGTCGACCTTTTCCGCCGCGAGCCGTGCCGCGATCGCTACGTTCTTTAGCTCGGCGCGGCGCGCGGTAAGCGCCTCGGTGATGCGGTTCTTGAGACCGTTGATCGCCGGGCCTTTTATCTGGCGCTCTTCTGCGCTCATCGAGCCGAGCGTCTTCAGCATTTCGGAGACCGAGCCCTTCTTGCCGAGCGCTGAAACACGCACGGCTTCGATCGCCTGCTCGTCGGCGGCCGACGCAATGTCGCTCATCAGGGAATTTTCGAGAGTTTCCATGTCACTCATGTTTCAGACTCGATTGAAGGCAAAGAAAAACCCGCGCCAGCCCTGCCAGCGCGGGTTTCCCAAATCAAGTGTCGATGTGCTTGGGAAGGCGCTGGTTAGGCTACAGCGCTTTCAAAAGCGTTCGGCGTGGTGTTCTTGAGGTACTCGAGCGCGACCTTGGCCTTGGCCACAAGAGCGGCAAATGCCTGCGGCTCGTGGATGGCCATGTCCGACAGGACCTTGCGATCGATCTCGATACCGGCCTTGTTGAGACCGTCGATGAACCGGCCATAGGTCAGGCCATGCTCGTGGGTCGCGGCATTGATGCGCTGGATCCACAGAGCGCGGAACGAACGCTTGCGGTTCTTGCGGTCGCGGTAGGCATACTGCAGCGACTTTTCCACCGCCTGCTTGGCGATGCGAATGGTGTTCTTGCGGCGGCCGTAGAAACCCTTGGCGGCTTTCAGGACCTTTTTGTGCTTGGCGTGCGAGGTGACGCCTCTTTTTACGCGTGCCATGTCATGATCTCCTTAAAAGCAATTCCAGGAAAAGTGCCTGGCGGTTTTCCGTTCGGAATTGCGTTAAAACAAATGCGTGTCCAGACCGAATGCCTTAGAGGCCGTTCGGCAGAAAATTCTTAATGACCTTCTTGCCATCCGGTTCAGCCAGAACCATCGTGCCGCGGGCATTTCGAATGAACTTGTTGGAACGCTTGATCATGCCGTGACGCTTGCCGGCCGCAGCCGACAGGACTTTACCCGTACCTGTGATCTTGAACCGCTTCTTGGCGGCTGACTTGGTCTTCATCTTGGGCATTTTGCTACTCCGTTTATGTGCGCATCATCGCGCTTTTGTTCGCTTCAGGCCGACCAAAGCCCGAAAAGCAAATGAAACCGCCACGGCATGCCCTGCCGGGCGGTTTTTGGGAACGGCGGTGCTATACGTCAAAGCGGGCCGGCGTGCAACACCTTGTGCCGACACACAATGGACCTATGGGAAACGGAACAGCACCGGCAGTATGCCCGATTGCTGGGCGGCGTCGATCGACTCGAAAAACGGCATGGCGACGAGGAACACCAGTCCGTCCAGCAGCGTCGTCCGCAGCAGGCGCGGCTTGAAGCCGCCGGTGTCGCCTTCCTGATACAGCGAAAGCTTCGGGAAAAAGCGCGGCACTCGCGCCATATAGGCCTGGAATGGAGTTCCGAAGGCCTCCTTCAGGAACGTCTCTTCGCGCAGGATGACGACATGAAAGGCGGCGGCGCAAATCACCGCGAAGCCGATCGCCGCAGTGATCGAGCCCATCTGCGCGCCGACGCCGGCGGCAGCTATCGAGGAGAAGACATAGAGTGGATTGCGGGTGATCGAATAGGGTCCGCCGGTAACCACCTCGGAGGATTTGCGTCCGCCGATATAGAGCGTCGACCACAAGCGCCCGACAATGCCGAGAAAGATCAGCAGGACGCCGGCCATTTCGATCGTTTCGTGCGGCACGCTTTCGGGAGGAAAAGCAGACTGGCCAAACAGCAGCGCTGCGAACATGACGACCACGAGGGCGGCAAGCACCATCCTGCGCGCGTGCTGATACCTGCCCAGCGCACGCCTGGCCTGCGCTTGTTCGGCCTGCTCCGATTTAACTTCATTGAGCATTTCGGGAATCCGATCGTCGAGGAATTTCGCCAGCGATCGCAGCGTCTGGCCAAGAAATCAGGCGCCCGCCGGTCGCCGGGACGCCTCTGCAAGATGATTCAGGCGTATTTAATGCATGTCGCCTCTTTAGCCAGCATCCGCAGTTCAGTACAGCCAGAAGAGGACGGGAATTACACCGCTTTCCTGTCCGGACTCGATGAGTTCGAAAAACGGTACGGAAGCCACGAACATCAAGCCGTCGCGCAGCGTGTGATTAAAAATGCGCGGTGTGAAGGTGACCTCGGCCTGATCGCGATAAAGCCGGGGATTGGGAAAAAACCGCGGCACCCGTGCGATGTAGTCCTTGTACGGCGCCCCGAGCACAGTCGTCAAATGCCGTTCCTCGCGCAGCGTGACGATGTAGAACGCGGCCGCGCACAAAACCGCCGACGCCACCGAGACGATCACGCTGCCGGTCTGGGCGCCGATGCCAGCGGCCGCTACGGTGGAGAAAAAATACAGCGGGTTGCGCATCACCGAATATGGGCCGGTAGCAACCAGTTCGGCCGATTTGCGGCCGCCGATATAGAGGATCGACCAGAGCCGGCCGCCGATCCCGATCAGTATCAGGGCGATGCCGTACTGCCCCTCTATGCGTTCGTGGCCTAGTTCATCGTGCGTGGAGCCGCCGAAGACCAGCAAAGCGCAAAAAGCACCGATCAGCAGCGCCAGCAGGATGCGCCGGCGCCGCTGATAGCGGCCCATTTCGTCGAACGATCTTTCAATCGGAGAACGTGCCGCAGCGGCCATGGACAATCCTTTCGCCGCGAGGACCGGCAACCGGAATCCTTGTCGATGCAACTTGCGGAGAAATCATGGCGAAGACAAAACAAACAAAAGGCCGCCGAGGCGGCCTTTGCTTTGACGGGACCGCGTTAGCGGAATCGCTTTAGCGGGGCGCCAGCACCATCATCATCTGGCGGCCTTCGAGCTTCGGTTCGGCTTCGACCTTGGCGATGGGTGCCACTTCCTCGCGAACCTTGTTCAGAAGCTGCATGCCAAGTTCCATATGCGCCATCTCGCGGCCGCGAAAGCGCAATGTCAGCTTGACCTTGTCACCTTCCTCGAAAAACCGCCGGACCGCTTTCATCTTGGTCTCGTAGTCATGGCTGTCGATGTTCGGGCGCATCTTGATCTCTTTGATCTCGATGACCTTCTGGTTCTTGCGCGCCTCGGCCGCCTTCTTCTGGTTGGCGTATTTCAGCTTGCCGAGATCGAGAATTTTTACGACGGGCGGCACTGCGTTGGGCGATATCTCGACCAGATCGAGCCCAGCCTCTTCGGCGAGCAGCAATGCGTCGTTGATGGAGACATCGCCGTGGTTGTGGCCTTCGGCGTCGATAAGCTGGACCCGGGGAACCCGGATGTCACGGTTGGAGCGCGGGCCCTCCTTGGTGGGCGCCGTTGCTTTGAAAGGTCTGCGAATGGTCGTGGTCTCCTTGAGCCGTTTCGTTCGGGGTTTTCAATTCAGAATTGCGAACGCGCCAATGTGGTGAGCGCGCGGCCGGAGTCAATAGCACAGCGCTCACAGGAAATCACCTGTTCCCTGACTTCTGCCTGCACCAAACGAAGAAAGTTGCCGAGCACTTTTCGTGGAACCGCCAGCTGTGTCAAAAGACCTGCGTGAGGAGTGAGCCATGACCGCACCGGTTTTTCTCGATGTCGACGGAACCAGCATTGCTGTCAGGCGCGCTGCGGGTGCCGCGCCAGGCATCGTCTGGCTCGGCGGCTACAAGTCGGACATGCTGGGCACCAAAGCCGAGAAGCTGGCGCAATGGGCGAGCGGGCAAGGCCGGGCATTCCTGCGCCACGACTATTCCGGTCATGGCGAGTCGGGCGGCGCCTTTGCCGATGGCACCGTCTCGAAATGGCTTTCGCAAAGCCTCGCCGTCTTCCGCCATTTCACGCAAGGCAGGCAAATCCTGGTCGGCTCCTCGATGGGCGCATGGATCGCGCTGCGCATGGTCCAGGAATTGCGCCAGGAATTGCACAAGCCAGGCGAGAACCGCATCGCCGGCCTGGTGCTTCTAGCGCCGGCGCCGGATTTCACCGCAGAGCTGGTCGAGCCGGCGCTGACCAAAGCGCAGAAGCGCGATCTAGCCAAAAAAGGTTTTTTCGAGGAGCCGTCGGACTATTCGGCCGAGCCTTACATCTACACCCGTGCGCTGATCGAGGACGGCCGCAACAACCTGACAATGAACGGGCCGATCGACACCCACTGCCCCGTCCACATATTGCAAGGGCTGGCCGATGCAGACGTGCCGCCGAGCCATGCGCTGAAACTGGTCGGCCTGCTGCCGGCCGACGACGTCACGCTGTCGCTGATCCCCGACGGCGACCACCGCCTGTCGCGGCCTCAGGATCTCGACATGCTGGTGCGGGCGGTCGACGCCATGGTGCGGCAGGCAGGCTAAGAGACATGCGCATTCGTCGCGGCCGGCTGCAGCCCTCCTGGAATCCTGCCCTGTCTGCAGGCGGACGCGGATGTCGTCAGAGGGAAACGTGCTGCAACTAAAAAGCATTCAGCCGTTGCGGAATGTGTAAGCATATCCGTTAATGGCTGGAGCACCGCCGAGGTGGGCGTAGAGCACCTTGGATCCCTTGGGAAAATAACCCTTCTTCACGAGATCGATCGTGCCCTGCATGGATTTTCCCTCGTAAACCGGATCCGTGATCATGCCTTCAAGGCGCGCGCAGAGACGGATTGCTTCCTTCGTCTCCTGAGAGGGGACGCCGTAGACCGGGTAGGCATAATCCTCGATCAGGACGACATCTTCCTCATTGAGCTCCTTGCCGAGTTCGACCAGCGTCGCGGTGTTCTGCGCAATGTTGAGTACCTGCGCCTTGGTCTGCGCCGGGGTGCAGGATGCGTCGATGCCGATCACGTTGCGTTCGCGGCCGTCCTTGGCGAAGCCGACCAGCATGCCAGCATGAGTTGAACCGGTGACGGTACAAACGACGATGTAGTCGAAGGCAAAGCCGAGTTCCTTCTCCTGCGCGCGGACCTCCTCGGCGAAGCCGACATAACCCAAGCCGCCATATTTATGCACCGAAGCCCCGGCCGGAATCGGATAAGGCTTGCCACCCTTGGCCTTCACATCCGCGATCGCCTGCTCCCAGCTTTCCCTAATTCCGATATCGAAGCCCTCATCGACCATCTGGACATCAGCGCCCATAATCCGGCTCAAAAGGATGTTGCCGACGCGATCGTAGATGGCATCTTCATGGGGTACCCAGCTTTCCTGCACGAGGCGGCATTTCATGCCGATCTTCGCCGCGACGGCCGCCACCATGCGCGTATGGTTGGATTGAACGCCGCCGATCGAGACCAGCGTGTCGGCGTTTGAGGCGATCGCGTCCGGGATGATGTATTCGAGCTTGCGCAATTTGTTGCCGCCGAAGGCGAGGCCGGAATTGCAATCCTCTCGCTTGGCGTAGAGATCGACCTTCCCGCCGAGGTGAGCGCCGAGCCGCTCCAGTTTCTCGATATGGGTCGGCCCGAAGGTGAGCGGATAGCGTTCGAATTTCTCGAGCATGAGAGTGCCCTCTCTTGTTCCTGTTCATTGCGATGTGATGCGGTGAACACTATCATCTTTACCTTGAAAGGTGCTCTCAAAGATCGGACCTAAAATGTCCGAGGCATCGCCTAACAGCGCGGAATTGTCATATAGCTTCAATTTTCAACTCCAATATCGGAAGAATCTTCCATGCGAGCACCGCTCGACCGGATCGACCTGAAAATGTTGCGCCTGCTCCAGGACAACGGACGACTGACCAATGCAGAGCTGGCGCAGTCGGTCGCTGTCAGCCCGGCGACGTGCCACCGCCGCACGCAGCGCTTGTTCGATGAAGGCTACATCAGTCATGTCAGGGCGGTGGTGACACCGCAGAAGGTCGACAGAGGCGCGTTGGTGATGGTCGGCGTCGTCCTCGACCGCTCGACCCCGGAGAGTTTCGCGGATTTCGAGAAGGCCGTCGCGAAACTGAAATTCATCCTCGACTGCCATCTGGTGGCGGGCGACTTCGACTATTTTCTGAAGATCAGGGTCGGCGACATGGCGGATTTCAACCGAATTCACGGAGACCAGTTGATCGCATTGCCTGGCGTTCGCCAGACGAGAACCTTCTTCGTGATGAAAGAGGTCGTCGATAACGCACCCCTGGATTTTTGAAACGGACATCCGAAGCATCAAGTCAATGCACCGGCGCCGGACTTTCGCTGCAGAACCGTCGGCCACCTTGCTTGCCGGCCTGGTCGTTCTTTCCCTTGAAACGCTCAAAAAGCGATAATCATTTCAAATGTTTGTCCGGTTGTGGCTGTGACTGTCTTGAATAGCCGTTTTTCCCTTCCCATTTCGATTCCACGCAGCCGGGATTGGCTGTCTCCAACTGAAGGATTGGGAGAAAATGAACACATCTGCATTGATCCGTCCGGCCTGGACGCCGGCGACCATCGCACTGATGGTGATCGGCTTCATGGTGTTCTGGCCGCTCGGCCTCGCCATGCTCGCCTACATCATCTGGGGCGACCGGCTTGACGGCTTCAAGCGCGACGTCAACCGCGCGACGGACGGCATCTTCGCCGGCTGCCGCCGCGGTTCCGACAAAGCGGCGCGCTGGGGCCACGGCTCCGCCCGCACCGGCAACGTCGCTTTCGACGACTGGCGCGAAAAGGAACTCGAGCGGCTCAATGAAGAGCGCCGCAAGCTCGACGAGATGCTGAGCGAGTTCGACGAATATGCCAGGGAATTGCGTCGCGCCAAGGACCAGGAAGAGTTCGACCGCTTCATGGCGAACCGCAACAAGTCGACGTCGCCCACAACCGGCGGCCCCACAACAGGTGGATCGACCGGCTCGACGGGGACCGGCAAACGCGGTGGCAAATCCACGCCAGGCCTACTGGACGAGTAAGAGCCTTGCCCCGATAAATAATCAAAAACGGCGTCGCGTCAGCGGCGCCGTTTCTTTTTTGTTCTATTCGTTTTCCTCGAATCACGTATCGTCCCGCCATGTCATTCGGCTTCTTCCGCAACCTGACCAAACCCAGGCCCGCCCCCGTCGTGGAGCGAGAGCATTGTGTTGCCGGCCGCACGCTGCCACTCAAAATCGTCGAGAGCGACCGGGCACGGCGCCTGACGTTGCGCATCGATTCCGGCGGCCGCGGCTTGCGCATCACCGTGCCGCCGGGTTTGCGGCGGGGCGAGGTGGAAAAATTCCTCGACCGCCATCAGGACTGGCTGGAGCAGCGGCTGGCCAAGGTGCCCAACCGGCCGCAGGTGCGGCCCGGTATCAAAATACCGGTGCGCGGCGTGCCGCATCGCATTGTTCATGAGCCCTCGAAACGCGGTACCGTCACGCTGTCGTGCGACGAACGCGGTCCGCTGATGATCGTGCATGGCGAGCGCGTGCACCTGCCGCGCCGCATCGCCGATTTCCTCAAGCGCGAGGCCAAGCGCGAGATCGAGCGGTTGGTGGTCAGACACACCGGGACGATCGGCAAGCGCGCCAAGGCGATCCGCTTCAAGGACACGTCGAGCCGCTGGGGCTCGTGCACTTCCGACGGCAATTTGTCCTTCTCCTGGCGCATCATGATGGCGCCATCGCCTGTTATAAACTACCTCGTCGCGCATGAGGTGGCGCATCTCAAGGAGATGAACCACGGCCCGAAATTCTGGAAATTGTGCGAGCAGCTTTGCCCGGACACCGAGCGCTGCAAGGACTGGCTCAAGCGCAATGGCGGCGCGCTGCAAGCGATCATGTTCGATTAGATCGCCCGATCAATCGTCGTTGGCGGCGTTGAGCTCTTCAGGACGCAAGCCTTCGTCGGTATGGCGCGGCCATGGCAAGAAATTCTTCTCGAAGGCGTCGTTGCTGAAATAGTCGAGCGCGCGGTGTGCCTCGGCGCCGTTGAAGGCGGCCTTGTCCATCAGATGAGCGATGACCTCGCGGGCCTGCGCGACCTTCTGCCTGAGTTGGGCGACGGTTTCGTCTGCCATGCTTGTGTGCTCCCGCCTGTACTATCTGAAGTAAGGTAGCGCGTTCCGCGCTGGCGGCAAACAGGATGCTTTTTCTCGACTCTTTTGCCGTTTCGTGCCAATCCCCGCGCATGGCGCTCGACATCAAGATATGCGGACTGAAGACCGACAAGGCATTGGCCGCGGCATTGGCAGGCGGCGCCAGCCATGTCGGCTTTATTTTCTTTGCCAAAAGCCCGCGCTATATCGAGCCGGCGGAAGCCGGCCGCTTGCGCGAAGCGGCAATCGGCAAGGCCAAGGCGGTTGCCGTGACGGTCGACGCCGGCGATGCGTTCCTGGATGAAATCGTCGAAAAAATGCAGCCCGACATGCTGCAGCTGCATGGCTCGGAAACGCCGGAGCGGGTGGCCGAGATCAAGGGCCGCTATGGCCTGCCGGTGATGAAGGCGCTGCCGGTCAGCGAGGCTGCCGACCTGGAGCGGACAAGACCCTTCGTCGGCATTGCCGACCGTTTCCTGTTCGACGCCAAGCCGCCGAAGGGTTCGGAACTGCCGGGCGGCAACGGCATTGCCTTCGACTGGCGCGTTCTGGCCGGCCTTGACGCAGACGTCGATTACATGCTTTCCGGTGGCCTCAACGCCGCCAATATCGGCGATGCCTTTCGGCTTGCCAACCCGCCCGGACTGGACATTTCCTCGGGTGTGGAAAGCGCGCCGGGCGTCAAGGATCCGGCTCTGATCGAACAGTTTTTCCGGGCCGTCAGGGCAGCACGCGACAACCGCGCCGCCTAACCGTGCTTCAAACCACAAGCTAGGAGATCGGCGATGAACAAGCCGGCGACACCCAATTCCTTCCGCACCGGACCCGACGAGCAGGGCATGTTCGGCATCTTCGGCGGTCGTTTCGTTGCCGAAACGCTGATGCCGCTGATCCTCGACCTTGAGCGGCACTGGAACGAGGTCAAGGACGACCCTGATTTCAAGGCCGAGCTGACTGACCTTTCGACCCACTATGCCGGCCGGCCGTCGAAGCTTTATTTCGCCGAAGGCCTGACCAGGCATCTTCGTGAGGTTTCCTCGGCGAAGGGCCTCGGGGGCGGCGCGAAAGTCTATTTCAAGCGCGAGGATTTGAACCACACCGGCTCGCACAAGATCAACAACTGCCTCGGCCAGATCCTGCTGGCCAAGCGCATGGGCAAGAAGCGCATCATCGCCGAGACCGGCGCCGGCCAGCACGGCGTGGCGTCGGCCACGGTGGCGGCGCGTTTCGGCTTTCCTTGCGTCGTCTACATGGGCGCAACCGACGTCGCCCGGCAAAGCCCGAACGTCTTCCGGATGAAGCTGCTTGGCGCCGAGGTGCGGCCGGTGACCGCCGGCCACGGCACGCTGAAGGACGCCATGAACGAGGCCCTGCGCGACTGGGTGACCAATGTCGAGGACACCTATTACCTGATCGGCACTGCCGCCGGCCCGCACCCCTATCCGGAGCTGGTGCGCGACTTCCAATCGGTGATCGGCACCGAGGCGCGCGCGCAGATCCTCGAGCAGGAAGGCCGGCTGCCGGACACGATTATCGCCTGCGTCGGCGGCGGCTCGAACGCCATCGGCCTGTTCCACCCGTTCCTCGACGACAAAGAAGTTCGCATCATCGGCATCGAGGCCGGTGGCCGCGGCCTCGACGGCATCGAGCATTGCGCCTCGATGAATGCCGGCGCGCCCGGCGTGCTGCACGGCAACCGCACCTATCTCCTGCAGAACGCCGACGGGCAGATCATCGACGGGCATTCGATTTCGGCCGGCCTCGATTATCCGGGCGTCGGGCCGGAGCATTCCTGGCTGCGCGACAGTGGCCGCGTCGACTATGTGCCTGTTCTCGACGACGAGGCGCTGGAGGCGTTCCAGCTGACGACGCGCGTCGAAGGCATCATTCCGGCGCTCGAATCCGCCCATGCCATTGCGCATGCGGTGAAAATCGTACCCGCCATGGACAAGGACCAGATCGTCATCGTCAACCTGTCCGGCCGCGGCGACAAGGATGTGCATACGGTGGCCAATATGCTGGGCATGGAGATCTGATCATGACCACCCGCATCGACCGACGCATGGCCAAGCTGAAGGCCGAAGGCCGCCCGGCGCTTGTCACCTATTTCATGAGCGGCGACCCGGACTACGACACCGCTTTGTCGATCATGAAGGCGCTGCCCAAGGCGGGCGCCGACATCATCGAAATGGGCATGCCGTTTTCCGATCCGATGGCCGACGGCCCGGCGATCCAGGCGGCCGGCCTGCGCGCGCTGAAAGGCGGCCAGACGCTGGTCAAGACGCTGAAGATGGCTTCGGAATTTCGCACCACCGACAATGAAACGCCGATCGTTTTGATGGGCTACTACAATCCGATCTACATCCACGGCGTCGACCGCTTCCTCAGGGATGCGCTGGCCAGCGGCATAGACGGGCTGATCGTCGTCGATCTGCCGCCGGAAATGGATGAGGAGCTTTGCATTCCGGCGCTGAAGGCCGGCATCAATTTCATCCGGCTGGCGACGCCGACCACCGACGACAAGCGCCTGCCCAAGGTGCTGCAGAACACCTCCGGCTTCGTCTACTACGTGTCGATGACCGGCATCACCGGCTCGGCGCTTGCCGACACCGGCAAGGTCGCGGCGGCGGTCGGGCGCATCAAGGGCCATACCGACCTGCCGGTCTGCGTCGGCTTCGGCGTCAAGACCGCCGAGCAGGCGCGCATCATCGGGGCGTCGGCCGACGGCGTCGTCGTCGGCACCGCGATCGTCAATGCCGTCGCCAATGTTCTGGGGCCGAAGGGCGAAAAGACCGCCGACCCGGCCGAGGCGGTCGCCACGCTGGTCAGCGGGCTTTCGCAAGGCGTGCGCGCGGCCCGCCTTGCTGCCGCCGAATAACCGTCCTACCTCTTCGTCAGGACAGGAGCCGAAGCGATGAACTGGATCACCAACTACGTTCGCCCGAAGATCAATTCGATGCTCGGCCGGCGCACCGACATGCCTGAGAACCTCTGGATCAAGGATCCGGAGACCGGCGAGATGGTCTTCCACAAGGATCTGGAGCAAAACCAGTTCGTCATCCCGTCCTCCGGCCATCACATGAAGATCTCGGCCAAGGAGCGGCTGAGATTCTTCTTCGACGACGGCAAGTACGAGATGCTCGAAAACCCCAAGGTGGTGCAGGACCCGCTGAAGTTCCGCGACGAGAAGCGCTACACCGACCGGCTGAAGGACGCCAAGGCCAAGACAGGGCTGGAGGACGCGATCATCAATGCGCTGGGCACCGTCGAGGGCCTGCCGGTGGTGGTGACCGTGCAGGACTTCGCCTTCATGGGCGGCTCGCTCGGCATGGCCGCCGGCGACGCCATCGTTCGTGGCTTCGAGGTCGCGGAGCAACGCAAGCGGCCGCTGATCCTGTTCGCGGCCTCCGGCGGCGCCCGCATGCAGGAAGGCATCCTGTCGCTCATGCAATTGCCGAGAACCACGGTCGGCGTCGATCGGCTGAAGGAAGCCGGTCTTCCCTATATCGTCGTTCTGACCAACCCGACCACCGGCGGCGTCACCGCCTCCTACGCCATGCTGGGCGACGTGCACATCGCCGAACCCGGCGCGCTGATCGGCTTTGCCGGGCCGCGCGTGATCGAGCAGACCATCCGGGAAAAACTGCCCGACGGCTTCCAGCGCTCCGAGTATCTGATGGAGCACGGCATGGTCGACATGGTGGTGTCGCGGCTGGAGATGCGCCAGACGATCGCGCGGCTCCTGAAAATGCTGCTCAAGTTGCCGGAAGAAGAAAAGCCGCTGGAGCCGGAAATCCTGCCGCCGGTGGCGCTGCCGGCGGAAGCACGCCCGCAAGCCTGACGCGACATCCGTCGTCGCGAACCGCGATTGCGCGTCATCTGTGGCGCTGTAGCATCTTGATTTCGCGCATGATCCTTTCCGAAAATCGATTTCGATTTTCGGGGTCATGCGCTAGGATTCTCCCATGACCACGCTTGCCGCCGACCGCGAAATCGAAAGCCTGATGTCGCTTCATCCGAAGGGCTTCGATCTTTCGCTCGACCGCATTTCGCGGCTGCTGGAGCGGCTTGGCAATCCGCAGGACCATCTGCCGCCGGTCATCCACATCGCCGGCACCAACGGCAAGGGCTCCTGCGCCGCGTTTTCGCGGGCGCTGCTCGAAGCGGCCGGCCACCGCGTCCATGTCCACACATCGCCACATCTGGTGAACTGGCATGAGCGCTATCGGCTGGCCGCCGACGGCGGCGGCAGGCTGGTCGAGGACGAGATCTTCGCCGACGCCATCGCCCGCGTCGCCAAGGCCAACGGAGGCCAGAAGATCACCGTCTTCGAGATCCTCACCGCCGTCACCTTCCTGCTGTTTTCCGAACATCCGGCAGATGCCGTCATCATCGAGGTCGGCCTTGGCGGCCGCTTTGATGCCACCAATGTCATCAAAGAACCGGCGGTGTCGGTGATCATGCCGGTCTCGCTCGACCACGAATCCTTTCTCGGCGACCGTGTCGAACTGATCGCAGCCGAAAAGGCCGGCATCATCAAGAGCGGTTGCCCGGTGGTCATCGGCGCGCAAGAGAGCGAAACGGCGCTTCAGGTGCTTATCGAAACCGCCGAGCGGCTCGACTGTCCCGCCTTCGTCTATGGCCAGGATTTCCTCGCCTTCGAGGAAAACGGCCGGATGGTCTATCAGGACGAAGACGGGCTGATGGACCTGTCGCCACCGCGGCTGCCAGGGCGCCATCAGTTCGCCAATGCGGCGGCGGCTATTGCGGCGGTCAAGGCGGCAGGCTTCGAGATCAGCCATCGCGTCGCCGACAAGGCGATGGCCAATGTCACCTGGCCGGGGCGGATGCAGAAATTGCCGCAAGGCAGGCTGACGGAACTGGCGCCGAAGGGCGCCGATATCTGGCTCGACGGCGGCCACAATCCAGGCGCCGGCGTGGTCGTCGCCGAGGCATTGGCCGAGCAGGAGGAAAAAAACCCGCGGCCGCTGTTTCTGATTTCCGGCATGATCAACACCAAGGACCAGAGCGGCTATTTCCGCGCCTTCAAGGGCCTGGTGCGGCATGTCTACACGGTACCGGTGAGCCTCAGCGAGGCCAGCGTGCCGAATGACGAACTGGCGATCCGCGCCGTCGAGGCTGGCCTGTCGGCCGAACCGGTGAGCTCCGTCGCCAATGCGCTGATGCTGCTGCGCGACACGTGGGACGGACCGCCGCCGCGCATCCTGATCAGCGGCTCGCTCTATCTGGCCGGCGCGGTGCTGGCCGAAAACGGCACGCCGCCAACCTGATCTATTCCGCCGGACTCCGGTACAAGTAGAGCAGTTCGGCGGTTCTGCTGAATGCGAACGCTCTAGAACGTGGGAGCGATTGCCAACTCATTGCGCTTCTCACGACAGCCTGCCTTCGTCGTCGATCAAGGCGAGCCGCCACGGAGGATCGTCGCCCCATTTCCATAGAACGAGGTTGAGATCCGTCTCGATAGCGCCGGCCGCAAAGCTGCGAACAAGCATGGCTGGATAGCCCTTCGCGATCAATCGGCGCGCCAAAGCTTGCGTTCTTGATTCTCCGCTTGCCTGCATTTGATCCCGCCATGCGCTGTCAGCAAGAGCTGTTGCGTCCAACCCTTCTTGTTTGAGCGCGGCCTCGTCCCGGCTGTCGAAAACACTTGCGATTTCGGCGTCATAGGAAACGAGCGTCATCGGTTGGAGATTGCCTATCTGGTTGGCCTCGCGCAGAGCGGTTATGACGGTCAGCGACGTATAGAGCGCCGGCGTGCCCTTCGGGTTGAACCGCCCGCCAAACAATGCGGCGCCGCGCCCAGAGAGCGGTTCACGTGCGTAGATTGGGTTGATTGCCCGAAACAGTTTGCCGCGGTAGTGCATCAGTCGTGTCAGGCGTGAACGCCGGCATCGATCGCATCGACATATTCAAGCACCTCAGCGGCGCGCCCGCCGCGCACAAGCTGCATAGCCGTCTGTCCCGAAAAGCCGGGCAGAGGCTCGGACCGGTACCAGGCATACGCCATCAGCGCGGAGCCAAAGCGCGGTTCGACCTTGTTAATGATTTCAACCATCTCGCGCAGGCGGCGCTGCGTCCTGTCGGAACGGATGCGTTCCTTGCGCTGAACGGCGTCGCGACCGAGCCCGGCAGTCCGGGCCACTTCTTCGCTGGTGGTGCGCAGCGCCTCGGCAATTTTTCGTGGGGCAAAGAACCCACCGTCCGCGTACTGGACCAGTGCCATCTCAGCCTTCCTTATTTGTCACATTTTCTGACGTAATTTAGCGTCAATGCGAATGGCATTCAAGCGGACGCTTCCCAATACGGTCCTGCCTCAACCGGCGATGTCAGGCGGGGTCTGCTCCCGCGTTACTTCAGCTCGATCTCGATGAAGGCATACTCGCCCTCATTGGCATTGATGACGTCATGCTCCACGCCCTCCTTGCGGAAATAGGGCGCCCCCCTCTTCATTTCGGCGAAGGATTCGCCGTCCTTGGTCAGGAGCTTGAGCTTGCCGTCCATCAGCGGCACGATGACATAATCATGGCCATGACGATGCCAGCCGGTGTTGTCGCCCGGCCCGAAGCGGTATTCGGTGACGATGACGCGCTCATTGTCGATGAAGACGGTGGCCTTGGCGGATCCGGTCATGTCGTTCTCCTGCTTTAAGCCAGACAAGAACATGGGCCGGCAAGTGGCGAGTGCCAGGGCGGACCAGCGCATGACCCAGAAAATCGGATTCGATTTTCTGGGTCATGCGCAAATCAAGTGCTACAGCGTCCTTTGTGCGTCCAAGAGGACGCGCGGCGCTGTAGATGACACAAAAAAGCCCGGCGCGAGGGCCGGGCTTGTCTGCGGATTATCTGCCAGATCAGGCGAGATTGCCGTTGATCCAGTGCGACAGCGCCGTCTTCGGCGCGGCGCCGACCTTCATGTCGGCCATTTCGCCGCCCTTGAAGATCATCAGCGTCGGGATCGAGCGCACGCCGAACTGCGCGGCCAGCTCGGGATTCTCGTCGATGTTGAGCTTGGCGATTTTGACCTTGCTGCCGAGCTCGATGGCGATGTCTTCCAGCGCCGGCGCGATCATCTTGCATGGGCCGCACCATTCCGCCCAGAAATCGACGACGACCGGCTCCTTGGCATCAAGCACATCGGTCTGGAAATTGCTCTTGTCGACCTTGACGGTGGCCATGCGGGAGATCCTTTCGAGTGTTATTGTCGCACCAAATGTGGTGGTGGTCGTGCCCTTCTTCAAGCAACTGTTGTGTCACGCTCCCGTGAGTCGGGCAAGGGCGTCGTCCATCGCCGCCGGCGGCAGCTCGATCAAGCGTGGCGCTTCAGTGAACAGCAGCGCCGCCGAGACCTCATGCTCGGGATAAAGCGGCTGGAGCAGCGCGCGATAGAGCGCGAGCTGCAGGACATAGGCCGGTGGAACGTCCGACAGGGTTGCAGGCGCCGGCCGGTTGGTCTTGTAGTCGACGATCGACACCTTGCCTGATGTGACCGCCAGCCGGTCGATCTTGCCGGAGATCGAGCGTAATTTGCCCTTGACCTCCAGGCTGCCCATGACCGCGACTTCGGCGCGTGAATTCGGCGCAAACAGCTGATCGAAGCGGCTGTCGGCAAGGATCGCTGCCACCGACGCCAAGGCCTTGTCGCGCTCGGCATCTGGCCATTGCGCCCCGGCGCGCCTGAGATAGCGTTCCGCGGCATCCCGGCGTTCGGCCTCCGCAATGCCGGGCAGCATCTGCAACAATTTGTGTAGCGCCAGCCCTCGCATCACGGCAAAGCCGGGCTCCGCCTCGGTGTCCAGAACCGGCGAGCCGGTGTCGATCACGGCTTGCCTGGCCTCGTCGATCAGCGCCGAGGCGCCGGACGGCGACAGCGGCCGCGGCAGATCCTCGAAGGGCGGCAAGGGCTGGAACAGGCTCTTTGGCAACGGCTCGAACTGTTGCGCCTGCCGCGCCTCTTCGGCCGCCGCCTGTGCGACCGGCGGCAATTTTGTCACGTGAAAGCGATGCACGGTCTCGCCGGTGGCGGGGTGCTGCCGCTCGATGCTTTCGGGGGCGCCGACCAGCGCGCGGCTGACGATCGAATGCCAGGTGCCGGTATTCGGCGCCCGCTTGCCGTGATAGCCGCAGACGATCAGCCGATCCTCGGCGCGGGTCATGCCGACATAGAGCAGCCGGCGGTATTCGTCGTCGGCCAGTTCGCGCGCGCGAACCGAAGCGGCCCGCGAAAAGCCATTGGCGACATCGCTGGCCGAACGCCAGAGATAGCCCTTGCCGTCCCAGTGTTGGCCCGAGCCATCGAACGGCATCAGTCGCGGCAGATGCTGGTCGCTGAACGGCGCCGAGCCACCATCGACCAGGAACACGACAGGCGCCTCGAGGCCCTTGGCGGCATGCACGGTCATGACGCGAACCTCGTCGCGGGTCTGGTCCATTTCGCGCTTGATCTCGGGGCCGGCATTTTCCAGCGTCGCCAGGAAGGATTCCAGTCCCGGCAGGCCGGTCCGCTCCTCGGCCAGGCAGAAGCTCAGAAACTCGTCGAGGATGTCGCCGGCCTCCGGCCCGAGCCGCGCGATCATCTTCTTGCGCAAGCCGTCGCGCGCGAGAGCCCCGGCATAGAACTCGAACACCGGCCTGAACGCGGCTTCATCGGACCATGTGTCGAGCTGGGCAGCGATTGCGGCCAAGGCGGCGCTTTCGCCGGCTTGCTGCCTGAGCGAAGCGATCAACGAGAGGCCGGATTGCCGCGCGCCGGCCAGCGCGAAAAGCATCTCTTCCGAAACGTCGAAAATCGGGCTGCGCAGCACGGCGGCGAGCGACAGATCGTCCTCAGGCTGGACGAGAAAGTGACCGAGCGCGATCAGGTCCTTCACCGCGATATGACCGGGCAGGCTGAGGCGGTCGGCGCCGGCGACCGGGATGTCACGTCGCTTCAGTGCGCGCGTCAGCGCATGGACGAAACGATCGCGCTTGCGCACCAGCACCAGCACGTCGCCGGGCCGAAGCTTCTTGCCGCGGCCTTCGATGATCTCGCCGGCGCCGATCCAGCCGGCAATGGTTGCCGCCACGTTTTCGGCAATACGCACCGCCGGCGCATGGGCGTGGTCGACGGCTTGCGTCCAGTCGTCGGGCTCGTCGACGACGTCGGCGCCGATCGACGGCCAGACCTCGACATAGCCCGGCGCATCGCTGCGGATCGCCTTATGGGTCAGCGGGTCGGGATCGTGGCTGATGCCGCGCCGCACGACCGGGTCAGCAAAGACACGGTCCACTGCCGCAAGCACGTCCTCGGTCGAGCGGAACGACCAGGTCAGCTTGAGATCGGCGAAGGCGGCGTTGGCATCGCGCACTCTTCCGGAAAACAGCAGCCTTGAGTCGGCGAAGGAGTCGGGCGCCGCTCCTTGAAAGGAATAGATCGACTGTTTTTCGTCGCCGACGGCAAACACCGTGCGGTGAACATTGTCGCGTGCGCCGAGCCCGGCAAAGAATTCCTCGGCCAGTCGCTTCACCACCTCCCACTGGTCGGGACTGGTGTCCTGCGCCTCGTCGAGCAGGATATGGTCGATGCCCTGGTCGAGTTTGTATTGCACCCAGGGGCCGGCGTCGGGCCGCGCCAGAAGATTGACCGTTCGGGTGATGAGGTCGTTGAAATCGAGGAAGCCGCGGGCGCGCTTCAAGTGCTCATAGCGGGCGATCAGCCAGTCGGCGATGGTCAGCGCGGCACATGTGCCCTCCAGCATCCTGAACAAGGCCAATCGATCGGAGATTTCGAGGATGGCATCGGCCGCTGACAGATAGCGCTCGGCAAGATCCGGCAGGCGGTCGAGCAACGCCTTCTTGAATGTTGCCGGCTCATAAGGCTCGCCATCCGCCCGCAGGAAGGCTTTTGCCAGCAGATGCAGCCGGCGAAGCGGATCATTCTCGGCGAAGGCAAGACGCGCATAGGGCAGAAGGTTGTTGAGTACGGTGCGGGCATCGGCGGCTTCAGCAGCACGGGCAAAGGTGATGAAATAGTCCGGCAGGAAGCCCGGCAGCGGCCAGACGGACGCCGCCAGGCCTTCGGCGGTCTGGCCGGCGCGAAACCTGAACTCGTCGAACAGCGCCTGAAAACCATCGCCGCCAGCGGCGCTGATGAAGGCGCGCAGACCGTCGCGCTTGCGCACGATCTCGGCCAGCAAGGCGTCAAGCCCATGTTCGCCGCCGCGTTCCAGAATGGTGGCGAAAGCCTCGGCCAGCCCCGCATCGCCGGCCGCGGTGCCCGAGATCATGTCGCGGCGGGCGGCGGCGAAGAGCGACGCCTCCATCTGCGGATCGAGCATTTCGAAATGGGCCGGTATGTTGGCTTCCAGCGGAAACTGGTGCAGCACCGATTCGCAGAAGGCGTGGATGGTCTGGATCTTCAGCCCGCCGGGCGTCTCCAGCGCCTCGGCGAACAGCCGGCGGGCGCGGCGCATGGTTTCGCGATCGGGCTGGCGACCGTCCAGCGTCTCTATGCTTGTCGCCAGTTCTGCGTCGCCAAGCGCCGTCCATTCCGACAATGTCGAAAACACCCGGTTCGACATGTTGGCGGCGGCGGCGCGGGTGTAGGTCAGGCACAGGATCTTCGACGGATCGGTGCCACGCAGCAGAAGACGGATGACGCGCTGGGCCAGCACATGGGTCTTGCCCGATCCGGCATTGGCCGACACCCAGGCGGAATTTTGCGGATCTGAGGCGCTTGCCTGGCTGACGGCGGTATCGGTCGGGATGGGATAGGCCTTCTTCATGCCTCCCCTCCCTCATCGTCGGCGTCGCCGCCGGCGGACCATTCGAGCACGCGGGCGAGATGGTCGTAGTCGCCGTCGGTCTCGCCCTCGCGGAACGGCAACGCGCGCGACAAATATCCGGTCGCCGGGTCGGCATAGTGGATCAGCAGTTTTTCGAGCCGTGCCCAGGCCTCCTCAGCGAGATCTGCGGCGGTTCGCGGCTTGCGGTTGTATTCGAGGATGGATTCCTCGAACACCTCGCCATTCGGCTTCAGCCTGATGAAGGCCAGCTGCGACGGCTCGCGCGCGCCAAGCCCCTTGAAGGCGCCGCGCCTGAGCAGCGCGCCTTCGAGCGCCAGTTGCGGCGAAAGCAGCGTATGGGCCTGCGCCTTGGACGGCGAGGAGCCGGTCTTGTAATCCAGGATGTCGGCCATGCCGCCGGCCAGGAGATCGACACGATCAGCATAGCCGGAGAGCGTCACGCCGGACTGGCCGACGCCGGTTTTCTCGGCGTGCTCCTCGGCATGCCGCATTGTCACGGCGAAGGCGCGGCCGCGCTCCCATTCGATGATCCCGGCGGCGAGCTTTTCGAAGCGCGGCCACCACACCGCCTCGACATCGGGAGGAAGGGCCGCCTCGGCAAAGCATGCGCGGCCGGCGGCAATGAGACCGTCCAGCGCCTCCGGCACAAGCGGATTGGCCACGGTCCGCGAAAAAAGATGCAGGATGGCGTGAAACAGCGTGCCGCGTTCGGCAGCGCCCGGGTCGCGGATGACCGGATCGAGCGGAATCAGGCGGAGGATCCTCCTGGCATAGATCGCGTAAGGGTCGCGGCGCAGCGTCTCGATCTCGGTGACCGAGAAATGTTGCGGCCGCACAGCCAGCGGCGGCTTCGGCTGCGGCCGCGGCGCGAAGTCTCTTCTTTCGCCGGCATCGAGCGCACGGGCCCAGGACAGGAATTCATCACCACGCCGGCGAAGCACCGCCGCATGGTCCTTGCCGATGAAGGTCAGGAGGCGCTGCAGCCAGCGCGACGGCACCGCCGGTGCGTCGCCGGAGCGGGCGGAGCGCGCCAGCACCACTTTCTTCGCCCCCATCGCCATCTGGAAATCATGGGCGGCCAGGCCGATGCGCCGTTCGGGCGGCTCGAGGTCGATGCCGGTCTTCATCAGCCGGGACATGAAGCGGTCGCTTTCCGGCTTGCGCGGCCACACGCCTTCGTTGAGCCCGCCGACGACCAGCGTGTCGACGTTCTGCAACCGGGCTTCCAGCGCACCCCAGATGGCGATGTTCCGGTCGGTGCCTTGTGCCGGCTTGACCGTCTCGGGTGCGATCAGCGCCTCCATCACGTCGGGCCATTCGTCGGCCGCGAAGGAGAACGACGCCGTGGCAGCGACCAGCCCGCGCAAGAGCTCGGCGAGCTTTTCACCGGCGTCGCCGGCATAGAGTTCGCTCAGACTGCCATCCGCGGCGCGGCCGAGACCTTCGAGCGCAACGACGCTGGCCCGGGTCAATTCGGCAAGATCGGCTTCGGCTTGACTGCGAAAGGCGGTCAGCGGCGCCAGGGCAGCCGCAAGGCGGACGAGCAATTCGCGGGCACGTTCGATGTTTCGCACGGTCAGGCGGGAAAACCAGAACGGCGGCCGGGGACTGCCCAGGCCGGTGAGGCGGGCATCGAAGAGCTCCGGCAGCGAGGCGACGTCGGGGCGGCCGGTGCCGCCGCGCAGCGCCACCAGTTCGACGATCTCCGCCGCGTGACGGACGCTTATGCGTTCCAGACCGAGGCCAAGCAGCGGGTGCTTGAGCAGCGACAGCAGGGCCACGGGATCGCCGGGGCGGAACGCCGCCTGAAGCGCCAGTCTGAGCAGGCCGGCGGCTGGCGTGTTGATGAGCGGTGTGCCGCCCGAATCGTCGGCGACGACACCAAAGCGCAACAGCTCGACCGAAACGCGCCGCGCCAAGGCGCGGTCGCCGGTGACGAGCGCGGCGCGCTGGCCGGGCTGTTCGACGGCGCGTTTGAGCGCGACGGCGATCGCCACCGCTTCGTCGCGCTCGCCGGCGGCTTCGAGTAGCGTCACGTCGGCGAAGGCCTCGGTGATATCGCCGGTCGTAAAGCGGGCGCGCGTCTCGAACCACAGCTCGGTGGTCTCCGCCGGCCGCAGCGCCTCGCCGACAAGTGCGGCGCGCAGCGCGAGCGGCCTTTCGGCAGCGGCGATCTCCTCGACGTCGCCGCGCAGCACGCCGATCTTGCCGATCAGTTTTGCCAGGCCGTATTGGGGGTGGCCAAGCAAGGCCGGCCGCGCGCCGGGCACCGCAATTGCCTGGAATGACGGCTCATCCAGCATCAGGTCGAGGCCGGGCAGCACGACGGCACCGCTGGGCAGGCCGGCGATCACCGCAAGCAGTTCGGCGGTGGCGGGAATGGACCCGGTGGAGCCGGCGGCGATCACCGGCCCGGTCGGCGGATTGCGCTTCAGCCGCGCTGCCTCCAGCCTTATCAGCGCATTGCGATGCGCGGCCGGGTTGGAGCGATTGCGTTCCTCGAGGAGATTCGGCCAGTTTTCGGTGACGATGCTCAGGAAGTCGAGCGTCACTTGCCACCAGCCGGCGAGGTTGCCGGTCACCAGATCGGCGAGCCTGGTCCAGTCCGTGCCTTCCGTCTCGATCTCGTCCATCAGCCGGGCCAGGTCGCGCGCCAGCCAGATGGCATCGGCGGCCGACGCCGGGACGACGATCTCCTCGTCGAAAAGTGCCGCGACATGCGCCGGCAGGCGGCGCTTCCAGGCGCGCACCAGCGGCGCCAGCAGCAGCAGGCGCTCGATCGCGGCGATCGGCGGCGCGAGGTCGATGGCGGCCGATGCGTCGGCCTCGAACGCGGCTTCGTCCTCGTCGAACTCGCCGAGCGGGCGGATGACCGGCAGTATCGCCGAGTGGCCACCCAGACAGTCGACGAAGACGCCGCGCAGCGCCCGCGCGGCGCGACGCGTCGGCACGTAGATGGTGGCGTCGGCCAGCGCCAGCGGGTCGCCGTCGAAGCGGAAACCGGGAACGAGCCGCCCTGACAGCAGGGCCTCGGCCAGCGTCGGCAGAAACGGCGCTCCGGGCGGGATCGAGAAAACGCGGCGGGAGCCGCTCATTTCAACTCAGTGATGGCGCTGGTCAACTCGGAGATGGCGCTGGTCAACTCGGTCGAGGCGCTGGTCGACTCAGCAAGAGCGGCGGCAACCGCCGCTTCCGCAAGCGGAATGGCGTCGGGCGTGCCAACTGTGATCCAATGGCCCTGCATCGGCATGCCGAACAGGCGGCCGGCAGCGATGGCCGCATCGAAATAGGCGTTGAGCGAATGCGGCCCGGCCGGCGCATCCTTGAAAAGCTTGGGATGGACGATCGCCGCGCCGGCATAGATCAGGCCTGTCGGGTCGCCTTTCGAACGCCGCAAAGCGCCGTCCGGCGCCATCAGGAAATCCGTGCCGCCGCTGTGTCCAGTTGCTGACTGGGGATCTGCAAGCATCAGCAGAATATCCATTTTCGCCGCGTCCCACGCAAGGGCGAGGCGGGCAAGATTGGGCACGCTGCTGTCGATCCAGAAAGTGTCGGCGTTGACGATGTAAAAGTGAGCCCCTCCCAGTTCCGGCAAAGCATGGACGATACCGCCGGCGGAATCGAGCAGTGCTTCGCTTTCGTCGGAAATAACCACCCGCGGCGCGCGGCGCGCCGCGACGTGGGCGACGATCTGCTCGGGAAAATAATGGACGTTGACGATGGCCTTGTCGACGCCGGCACGAGCCAGGCTGTCCAGGCCCCAGTCGAGCAACGTCTTGCCTGATATTTTGACCAGCGGTTTCGGCATTGTGTCGGTGATTGGCCGCATGCGCTTTCCCAGCCCGGCGGCAAGCACCATTGCGGTTTTGGGGGGTGTCGTCACAGCGGCCGCTCCTCCAGCAGCCCGTGGGCGGTGTAGAAATCCCGCAGGCCGGCCAGTGCCGGATGCGCCAGCGCCCGCCGGAGATAATCGCGGATGCGCGGCAGGTGTTTTAGATAATAGGGCTTGCCGTCGCGCTTTTCGAGCCGGACGAAAATGCCGAGGATCTTCGAATTGCGCTGCGCCGCCATGATCGCATAGGTCTCGACGAATTCGTCTTCGTTAAAAGCGCCAGCCTTATGGCGCGCAGCGATATAGGCGTCGAGCGTCCGTCGCTCGATCTCAGGCGAGATCGTAACCCGGGCATCCATGGCGAGAGAGGCGAGATCGTAGGCGGAAGGGCCGATCAGCGCGTCCTGGACATCGACGATGCCAAGGCGATCGTGACCGGTGCGCTCGCCGCGCCAGATGATGTTCGGCGAATGAAAGTCGCGCAGCATGAGCGTGTATTCGCGCCCCTCCAGCCGGTCGAGGGCCGCGTTCCATTCCTTGGTGTAGCCGGCGCGCAAGGCATCGCTTGCCGGGCCGCCTGTGATCGCCGGCACATACCAGTCGAGCAGCAATTCGGCTTCGATCATCATGGCGTCGCGGTCGAAAGGCGGCACGTCGTGAAAGACGCCGGGCGCGGCCTCAATGCGATCGGGCCGCGTCTTGCCGTGCATCATGGCAAGCAGTTCGGCCGCTGCCGCGTAGCGCTCCGCCAGCGGCTGACCGTGCTGGCCGAGAAATCCCTCCGAGCCGAGATGCTCCATGAGAAGAAAGCCCTGGTCCAGGTCCTGCGCGTGGATTTCCGGGGCGCTGACGCCGCCGGCCCGCAATGCCCGATCGATGGCGACGAAGGCCGCGACGGATTGTGCGGTGTGGGCGATCACCGCATAGGGCCTGCCGTCGCGGACCGGCGGCCCGAGCACCAGCCGCGGCGAGTTCATCAACACGCGCGGCGGCAGGCTGGCCAGCGAGACGACCTCATAGGAGCGGGCCGAGGCGTCGCCGATAAAATAGCGTCTCTGCGCTTCACCCCAGCCGGCTCTTTCCAAAAAATTGCGCATGGCCAGCGAACGCGCCGCGCGCTCGAAGGCAGCGCCTTGTCCCGACAATCTCGCCAGGCGGCCGTCGTCCTGATGGACGAGTTCGATCAGCACCGAAGTCTTTGGCAAATAGGCCTCTGCCCGCTCCGGCCATTCGACCAGGGCAGCGCCCTGCGCCAGCGCCTCGTCGAAACCCAGTTCGTCCAGTTCGGACGCCGCGGACAGGCGATAGAGATCGAAATGATGGACGGGAACGCGCGCCTCATAACTCTGGACCAGCGTGAAGGTCGGGCTCGGCACGTCGAGACCGGCATCGTCCGTCATTGCCCTGATCAGCGCCCGCGCCAAACTCGACTTGCCGGCGCCGAGATCGCCTCTGAGAGCCAGCACGTCGCCGGGGCGCAGCGACATGGCCAGATCCTCGCCCAGCCTTGCGGTCGCAGCCTCGTCGGCGAGAAAACGCTCCAGCACCATGCCTGCCATCGAGCGCGCTACTCGGCCGCCGCGCGGATGCCGGACGGCGTGTCGGGAAAGGCACAAATGACGGTGGTGCCGATGTCCTTGCCGGTTTCGATGCGGACACTGCCGCCATGCAGCTCGACGAAGCTCTTGACGATCGACAGGCCGAGGCCGGGGCCGCGCCGGCGGCCGCCATTGCTGCGCGGTTCGAAACGGCGGAACACCGAATCGAGCAGGTCCGGCGGCATGCCGGGACCATCGTCGTGAACGGAGAATTCCACGCCTTCGGCAAGCGAGCGGCAGGCGAGCGTGATGGTGCTCGCCTCCGGAGCGTAGTTCGCGGCATTGCTCAGCAGGTTGTAGAGGATCTGGCGGATGCGGATTTCGTCGCCGTGGAACGTCTTTGGCGCAGTGGCCGCATCGATCTTGAGCCTGATCGCATGCTCCTCCAGCCGGTCGGCGACAAGCTCGGCAGCGGCGGCGATGGTCCGGTCGACGTGAACTTCGGAGATATCGAGTTCCATGATGCCGGCATCCACGGTCGCCAGGTCGAGGATGTCGTTGACGATGGTGAGCAGGACCGAGGAAGACGAGCTGACATGCTCGACATATTCGCGCTGCTTCTGGTTCAATGGCCCGGTCGAGGGCAGCGAAAGCAGCTCGGTGAAGCCGATGATGTTGGTCAGCGGCGAGCGCAGCTCGTAGGAGACGTGCTGCACAAACTCGTTCTTGAGCTGGTCGGATTTTTCCAGTGCCTCGTTCTTGTCCTTCAGAGCCCGCTCGACATTGACGCTGTCGGTGACGTCGACGAAGGTCATCATCACCTGACCGTTGGGCAGCGGGATCATCGCGTAGCGCAGAACGGTGCCGTTGTTCAGCTCGGTCTGGCCGTGGCGGTCGCGGCGCTCGTCGTCGAAACCGGTGACGGCGGCAACGAACCCGCGCCAGGGGCTGTCGGCGGCGCGCCGGTCGCACAGATCGCGGATCGTGGAGACGTGAACGTTGGGCTTGGCGGCGTCGGCGTCGAGCCCCCAAAGTGCTGCGAATGCCGGGTTCGACAATCTGAGCCTGCCGTCGGGGCCGAACACGGCCACGCCTTCGGCGAGATTGTCGAGCGTCTCGCCCTGGACCCGCACCGCGGTCTGGTAGCGGCTTTCAAGGTCCATCTTCTCGGTCAGGTTCTCGAACACCCAGGTGACGCCACCTTTGGGCTGCGGATTGGCGACGACGCGGATGGTCTTGCCGTCCGGCAAATGCCACCAATGTTCCTGCGACTCGACGGCGCGATAGGCGCCAAGCAGGCTTTCCTTCCAGCGCCGCCATTCGGGCTGCTCGGCGATCTTGCCTTCGCTGCGCAGCCGGTCGAGCAACAAGGCGTTGTCCGGAGCGCTGTGCAGGAAGCCGTTGTCGAGACCCCATAGTTTCTGGAACGCCTGGTTGAAAAACCGCAGTTTTTCGTCGGTATCGAAAATCGCCACGGCGGTGTTGAGCTGGTCGAGCGTGTCGGCATGGCTGCGCACGGTCCGCTCATATTCGCTACGGATCGTTTCGATGGCGCTGGTGTCGCAGGCGAGACCGCCCGAGCCGTCCGCGCCGGCGAAGTCGGTCACGGCGAACATGCGGCGGTCGCCTTCGATCACGGTGGAAAGCGCCTGCTCGAAGACGGGATGCGACTTGTGCTGCGCGGCGATCGCATCGCGCGCCTGGCCGCCCAGGAATTCCTTCGCGTCGCGAACCGCAGCTTCGGCGTTTTCCGCCTCGACCGCCCTGGCATAGGCGCGGTTGACCCATTTCAGCCGCCCGTCCGCCGAGCGCAGCCAGGCTGGCATGCTGAGTGCGTTGAAAAGACCGAGCATGGTGTCATAGTCGGCGGCAAGGCGCTGGTTCTCGATTCTTAGCCTGGCCTCGCTTCGCTGCGTTTCGGAAAGCGAGACGAAGCGGACGAGCACGTGTGCTGCGCTCTTGCGGCCGTGCACTTCGAGCGGCGCCCCGGCCTGCGATTCGATGACGAGATAAAACGGCTTCGCCTTTTCCCGCAGTCCCGCCACGGCATTCTCGAGCGCCGCCGCCGAGCGCGGCATCAGCCAACGGCCAAAGGCGAGGAAGGCGGCACGGTCTTCCGGAGCGCCGCTTTCAACCGGCAATGTCCCGACGAGCTCGGGCTTCTTGTTTTCCGAGGCCCATACGACGACACGCTGGTCGCGCAGGTTGAGCAGCGCCTCGGAACGCTGCAGCGCAGCGTTGACGTCGGCCAAGCGGGCTCTGAGTTCGCCATTCTGGGCCGAGGTGCGCGCCCGTTCGCGGATCAGGAAAATGGCCGAGACAAGTGCCGCGCCCATGACGCCGACAAACATGGCGAGTTGCATGACCTCGACGGTGCTGACCGACAGCCCGGCTTTGGACGCAGCCGCGGGGGACGCAGCAGCCGGTCCAGCATGTGCCGAAAGGCCAAGCAGCGGGCCGGCGAGCGCGGAAGAAGCAAGCAATTTTCCGACGCGGGCGCCGGCGCGCCATAAGAGGCTTCCGCCTGTAGCAGCGGAACCCGTGTTCACCGTATCGTTGTGGCCGCCGGAAACGGCCTGTCCCGCGCAAGGCGGGTAATCCCCCGGCATGTCCTGGTCCTCTTCGCCGCCTGAATGCAAGACCGCCCTGATGCGGGCCTCGGCCCTCGTCCCCGGACCCGCGAATCAGCACCATAGCGCTTGCGCGAATCGGCGTGAAGAATCAATCGGCGCAAAAATAAAGCCGGGCGAAAGTCAATCGCCCGGCCTCAATATCTAGTCGTGATTTCAGCTATGGTTAATAGCGGTAGTGTTCCGGCTTGAACGGTCCCTGCGGGGTCACGCCGATATAGGCTGCCTGTTCGCTGGACAATTCGGTGAGCCGGACGCCGAGCTTGTCGAGATGCAGGCGCGCGACTTTTTCATCGAGATGTTTCGGCAGGACATAGACCTGGTTCTGATACTGGCCAGGCTTGCTGTACAGCTCGATCTGGGCCAGCACCTGGTTGGTGAAGGACGCCGACATGACAAAGCTCGGGTGGCCGGTGGCGTTGCCGAGATTGAGCAGGCGGCCTTCCGACAAAAGGATCATCCGCTTGCCGTCCGGGAAGGTGATCATGTCGACCTGCGGCTTGATGTTGGTCCACTTCAGATTGCGCAGCGACGCCACCTGGATCTCGTTGTCGAAGTGGCCGATATTGCCGACGATCACCATGTCCTTCATCGCCCGCATATGGTCGATGGTGACGACATCCTTGTTGCCGGTGGTGGTGATGATGATGTCGGCGGTCGGGGCCGCATCTTCGAGCGTGACGACTTCAAAACCGTCCATCGCCGCCTGCAATGCGCAGATCGGATCGACCTCGGTGACCTTGACGCGGGCGCCGGCGCCCTTGAGCGATGCCGAAGAGCCCTTGCCGACGTCGCCATAGCCGCAGACGACCGCAACCTTGCCGGCCATCATCGTGTCGGTGCCGCGGCGAATGCCGTCGACCAGCGATTCCTTGCAGCCATATTTATTGTCGAATTTCGACTTGGTCACGCTGTCGTTGACGTTGATCGCCGGGAACGGCAGCAGGCCCTTCTTCTGCAACTGATAGAGCCGGTTGACGCCGGTGGTGGTCTCTTCGGTGACGCCGCGGATCGCTTCCTTCTGCTTGGTGAAGAAACCGGGCGATGCCGCCATACGCTTCTTGATCTGGGCAAACAGGATTTCTTCCTCCTCGCTGCCCGGATCGGAGAGCACATCCTCGCCGGCTTCGGCGCGCGCGCCGATCAGGATATACATGGTGGCGTCGCCGCCATCGTCGAGGATCATGTTGGAGGTGCCGCCATCGGCCCACTGGAATATCTTGTCGGTGTAGACCCAGTAGTCCTCGAGCGTCTCGCCCTTGACGGCGAAGACCGGAATGCCGGCCTCAGCGATGGCCGCGGCCGCATGGTCCTGGGTCGAGAAGATGTTGCAGGAGGCCCAGCGGATTTCGGCGCCGAGCGCCTTCAGCGTTTCGATCAGCACCGCCGTCTGGATGGTCATATGCAGCGAGCCGGTGATGCGCGCGCCCTTGAGCGGCTGCGCCTTGCCGAATTCTTCGCGGCAGGCCATCAGGCCCGGCATTTCGGTTTCGGCGATCTCGATCTCCTTGCGGCCCCAGCCGGCAAGCGAGATGTCGGCGACCACATAGTCATTGCTACCCGTCATGGCAGTGCTCCGATCAAGAATTGTCTTCGGGATGCGCCCGCGCCGGAAGGCGTGTCGAAGGGCGCGAGTTGCCGGCCTGACTAGCAGATCGTCGGTCGGACGACAATGGGATATAAAGAAATCTTTATCCGTGCATGTCTTCTGAGGCGCACCGGCGCGAAATCGGGTTCAGCCGCGACGCGCTCCACGCGTCAGGACTCTTCGCCGAAGCGGGAGGCGACCAGTTGCTCCAGCGCGTCGATCACCTGCTCGGCCTCCGGGCCGCTGGCGGTGACGCGGATCGAATAGCCGGGGCTTGCCGCCAGCATCATGAGGCCCATGATCGAGGTGCCCCCAACCGTGACGCCGTCCTTCTCGACCTGGACGGAGGCGTCGAAGCCGCTGGCGACCTGAACGAACTTTGCCGAGGCGCGGGCATGCAGGCCACGCTGGTTGACGATTGGAAATTCCCGGACGATGTCACCCTTGTTGGCCGACAGCGCGCTCATTTGCTGCTCAGAAGCTGGCTGGCGACATTGATGTATTTGCGGCCGGCCGCCTGCGCCTCGTCCAGCGCTGCGCTCATATTGTCGCCCTTGCGAATGCTGGACAGCTTGATCAGCATCGGCAGGTTCATGCCGGCAATGACCTCGGTACGACCGGATTCCATCACCGAAATTGCAAGATTGGAAGGCGTGCCGCCGAACATGTCCGTCAAGACGATGACGCCCGCTCCCGTGTCGACACGGGCAACGGCGTCGATGATGTCGCTGCGGCGCTGCTCCATATCGTCATCGGCGCCGATCGCCACGGTCTCGAAACTGTCTTGTGGCCCGACGACATGTTCCACCGCATGGCGGAACTCGGCGGCCAGTTGACCGTGCGTTACAAGCACGAGTCCGATCATTCTTTGGTGGCTCCCGTCATCGCCGCTTCACAGCCGCATTTTATGCTCGCCGGCCATTCCAGGCGGCGGGAGCGCTATCTTGTCGACCCGAGACGCGTTGACAAGCCCAAAATTGCACAGGCCCAGGCCATTTTGACGCATTGCAGCAAAAAACCGGAACCGGATCATAAAAAGGGCGCGATCGACAGCCGCGCCATCACCGCCGGCAAGGCCGTGGCGGCGTTGCACTCGGCAAGGTCGATACGCGGCACCGGACAGCCTGCCACTGGCTCGCTGATTTCCTCTTGGAAACGGGCCATTTCTGCCTTCGGCACCAGCCGGACATGCAGGTCGATCACTCCACCCGGCTCGAACGGCAGCGGGCGCGGCATGAACCCAGGCACTTCGGCGAGACCGGCGATGGTCGCCGGCACGCGACAGACCAGCCGCCCGGCGTGGGCCGCGGCGAGCAGCCTGTCGTCGCCGATAAGCCGCGAAAACAGCCCGCGCGCGCGGCAATGATCCAGGAGTGTCAGCGCCAGCGTCGTCTTGCCGGCGCCGGACGGTCCGGTGATGAGGACGCCGCGCTCGCCGATCAGCAGCGCCGTTCCATGAATGTTTTCAGCGCGCACAGATCAGCCTTCCGCCGGCAGTGTCACGACGAAACGCGCGCCCTTGATCTCGCCGGGTTTGGTGCCCGGGATGTTCTCGGCGGTCAGCGTGCCGCCATGGGCTTCGACGATCTGCCTGCTGATCGACAGGCCAAGGCCCGAGTTCTGGCCGAACGCCTCGCCGGCCGGCCGGTCGGTGTAGAAGCGCTCGAAGATGCGGTCGATGTTGTCGGCCCTTATACCGGGACCATTGTCGTCGACGGTGATGATGTTGACCTTGCCGGCGCGCGCCAGCGATATGGCGATGTGGCCGCGCTCCTCAGGAACGAAGGAGCGGGCATTCTCGATCAGGTTGGTGATGACCTGGCCGATCCTCAGATCATGGCCGGCGACGAAGTAGCCTTTGACGCCCTGCGGCAGTTTGGCGACCTTGAACTCGATGTCGACCGTCTTCTTGTTGCGCGTGGCCGTGCGCGAAACGTCGACCAGATCCGTGATGAATTTCTTGAGATCCACGGTTCCTGCGTCTTCGCGCGCGAGCTCGGCGTCAAGACGGGAGGCATCGGAAATGTCGGTGATGAGACGGTCCAGCCGCCTGACGTCGTGCTGGATTATCTCCATCAGCCGGGCGCGCGACGCCTCGTTCTTAGCCAGAGGCAGCGTCTCTACCGCGCTGCGCAGCGAGGTCAGAGGGTTCTTCAATTCGTGCGAGACGTCAGCCGCGAAACTTTCGATCGCCTCGATGCGGGCGTAGAGCGCATTGGTCATGTCGCGCACGGCGATCGACAGATTGCCGATCTCGTCCTGCCGATCGGAGAAGTCCGGGATTTCCTCGCGATTCTTGACGCCGCGCCGCACCCTGACCGCCGCCGCCGACAGCCGGCGCAGCGGGTTGGCGATGGTCGAAGCAAGCAGCATCGACAGGATGGCAGTGACAAGGGCGGCGATGCCGAAGACGCGCAGGATCGCCTTGCGCTCGGCCGCGACGATCTTGTCGATGTCGCCGCCTTCCGTCGACAGCATCAGCACGCCGAGGACGGCGCGGAAGCGCTGGATCGGCACGGCGACCGAAACAATCTGCTCGCCCTGTTCGGAGATCCGCACGAGGGTCGACGGGCTGCCGGTAAGCGCCTTGACCACCTCCGGAAATGCAGCGCCGTTGCCGCCCGGCTGCTCATGGTAGACCGGCAGCGCGGTGTTGCGGAAGAAGTCGAAGACGAATTTCTGGATTCGCTCGAGAAGATCGGGCTCTTCCTTGTCGGTCGGCGGCAGATCGTAGCGAAGGATCTGGCCGCGCGAATAGAGGTGGCGCGAATCGAGCAGCAGATTGGCGTCTCGGTCATAGATGCGGGCGCGCGTCCGCGTCGGCGAAATCAAGCGCCTGAGCACCGGCGCGACGCGCTCCGGATTGATCGGAAAGTCCAGATTGTCGAGCTGATCGGAGCCGGGGCCCAGGCTTTCGCCGGCCTGCAGTTCAAGCAGCTTTTCCGGATCGATGCTGATCGAATCGGTTTCGACCGTCGCCGATGCCGCGATCGCGCCGGCGATGATCTCGCCCTGGGTCATCAGGCTCTCGACGCGGGCATCGATCAGCCCGTCGCGAAACGTGTTGAGGTAGAGGATGCCGGTGACCAGGACGGCCAGGCCGGCGAGGTTGAGGAAGAGAATGCGCCGCGTCAGGCTGGAAAAGATATGGTGGCCGAGGAATCGGCGCATCGGCACCGTGATCCTCGACAGGAATGCGGGCAGAATCCGCGACGGGCGCCGGGCGCCCGTCCGTCTCACTCGCTCTACGTCCACTGCCATCGAATAGCAGCCCCCGCTCAGTCCTGGTCTTTATGCATGTCGGTGTCCCAAAAACCGAGACCACTTTCGGGCGACATGCATTAAGTTTTGAGCATGTCGGTGTCCCAAAACCGGGACCACTTTCGGGCGACATGCATTGAGTTTTGAGCATGTCGGTGTCCCAGAACCGGGACCACTTTTGGCGACATGCATCAATTCATGCTTCGCGAAACCGATATCCGACTCCGTAAAGGGTTTCGATCATCTCGAAGTCATCATCGACGGCCTTGAACTTCTTGCGAAGCCGCTTGATGTGACTGTCGATGGTGCGGTCATCGACATAGACCTGCTCATCATAGGCCGAATCCATCAGCGCATCACGGCTTTTTACCACACCGGGGCGTTGGGCCAGAGAATGCAGGATCAGGAATTCGGTGACGGTAAGCGTCACCGGCTCGCCCTTCCAGGTGCAGGTGTGGCGCTCCTGGTCCATGACAAGCTGGCCGCGCTCAAGCGAACGTGCCTGCTGGTTGGGCGTCTTGGCCGACGCCTCGCGGGCGCTGGCACGGCGCAGCACGGCGCGAACCCGCTCGACCAGAAGACGCTGCGAAAAGGGTTTGCGGATAAAGTCGTCGGCGCCCATCTTGAGGCCGAAAAGCTCATCGATCTCGTCGTCCTTGGACGTCAGGAAGATCACCGGCAGGTCGGATTTCTGGCGCATCCGGCGCAGAAGCTCCATGCCGTCCATGCGCGGCATCTTGATGTCGAGAATGGCGAGATTCGGCGGGCGCGCCGCCAGACCTTCCAGCGCCGACGCCCCATCCGTATAGGTTTCGACGCGATACCCTTCCGATTCGAGGGCGATCGACACCGAAGTCAGAATGTTGCGGTCGTCGTCGACAAGCGCGATTGTTGCCATTTCAAGTGGCTCCCTCATGAACTGTCCCTTCTTTGGTCGAGAAGGGCTTTTGCAGGACAAATTAGGTACAAAATGTGGCACAGGCTTCGTCCGCTGTCACGAGCGGCATGCCGGCAGCCACAATCTCACCTCAACATGGATTGGACCGATAAGACCGCCAATCCTTTGGGCACCCGCCTGATTTTTCGCACATATAAACGATTTAAACAACTTTCAAAATATTTAAATCGATTAAATATTTGATATCATTTGGCTTTTCTGGTTCTGACCGTTACAGTCTCCGTCGTTGGGGGCTCCGGAAGTTCGCCGGCCAGGATGTTGCAATCGAAGAAGGAACCGCTCATGTCGGAAGCCGGCAAACGCAATCCCGCATGGGCGATCGACCGGATCGGCCTGAAAACCACCGGCGCGGTGCGCTATAATTTCGGCGAGGCCGTCCTTTACGAGGAGGCGATCCGCCGCGGCGAGGCCCGGCTTACCGCGCATGGCGCGCTGGTCGCCGAGACCGGACAGCACACCGGCCGCTCGCCCAAGGACAAATTCGTCGTGCGCGACGAGACCACCGGGCCGCATGTATGGTGGGACAACAACAAGGCGATTTCGCCGGCCCAGTTCGACACGCTGCTCGCCGATTTTCGCGCCCATGCGGCGGACAAGGATCTTTATGTGCAGGACTTGGTCGGCGGCGCCGATGAGGACTTGAAGCTGACGACCCGGGTCGTCACGGAGCTTGCCTGGCACTCCTTGTTCATCCGCAATCTGCTCATTCGTCCGGAAGCCGCCGAGCTCGAGCATTTTGTGCCCGACCTGACGATCATCGACCTGCCGTCGTTCCGTGCCGATCCGGTCCGCCACGGCACCCGAACCGGAACGGTGATCGCCGTCGATCTGACGCGCATGATCGTGCTGATCGGCGGCACCTCCTATGCCGGCGAAATGAAAAAATCGGTGTTCACCGTGCTCAACTATCTGTTGCCGGCGAAGGGCGTGATGCCGATGCATTGCTCGGCCAATGAAGGCGCTGGCGGAGACGCGGCCATCTTCTTCGGCCTCTCGGGAACCGGCAAGACGACGCTGTCGGCCGATCCGTCACGCACGCTGGTCGGCGACGACGAGCACGGCTGGGGTCCGCATGGCATCTTCAACTTCGAAGGCGGCTGCTATGCCAAGACGATAAAGCTCTCGGCCGAAGCCGAGCCGGAGATCTTCGCCACCACCCAACGCTTCGGCACGGTGCTGGAGAATGTGGTGCTCGACGCGGGCCGCGTGCCGGATTTCAACGACGGCAATCTCACTGAAAACACACGCTGCGCCTATCCGCTCCACTTCATCCCCAACGCCAGCAAGACAGGCCGCGCCGGTCACCCGAAAAACATCATCATGCTGACCGCCGACGCATTCGGCGTGATGCCGCCGATCGCCCGGCTGACCCCGGCGCAGGCGATGTATCATTTCCTCTCCGGCTACACCGCCAAGGTGGCAGGGACCGAAAAGGGCGTCACCGAACCCGAAGCGACGTTTTCGACCTGTTTCGGCGCACCGTTCATGCCGCGCCATCCGTCGGAATACGGCAATCTGCTGCGCGAGCTGATCGCCCATCACGGTGTCGATTGCTGGCTGGTCAACACCGGCTGGACCGGCGGCGCCTACGGCACCGGCAAGCGGATGCCGATCAAGGCGACGCGGCCGCTGCTCGCCGCGGCGCTCGACGGCTCGCTGAAAGGGGCCGATTACCGGACCGACGCCAATTTTGGTTTCGAGGTGCCGGTGGCGGTCGCGGGCGTCGACCGTGCCATTCTCGATCCAAGATCGACATGGGCCGATACCTCAGCCTATGACCTGCAGGCGGCAAGGCTGGTCGGCATGTTCGCCGTCAATTTCGAAAAATTCGAACCCCATGTCGACGCCATCGTGCTCGGCGCCGCGCCGCGCATGCGCGAAGCCGCGGAATAAGTAGTCGCTGCGGACCGGGGGATCGGGAAGGCCCGACCTGGGCCTTTTCTTTTTTCGTTCGCCGCGCCATGACTGCGGCATGAACGCCGACGACAAGATCATCATTGCCGACGATGCGGTGATCCATCCGGATGACCTGCACGAGGACTTCATCCGCTCGTCCGGGCCCGGCGGCCAGAACGTCAACAAGGTGGCGACGGCGGTGCAATTGCGCTTCGATGCGGCGAATGCGCCGGGCCTGTCGGAGCGCGTCCGCGAGCGAACCATAAAGCTGGCCGGTCAGCGCGCCACCAAGGACGGCGTCATCGTCATCGAGGCCGGACGCTTCCGCACGCAAGAGCAGAACCGGGCGGACGCCCGGGCGCGGCTTGCCGAACTGGTTGCCAAGGCCGCCGAACCGCCGCCGCCGCCGCGCAAGAAGACGAGGCCGTCGAAAGGCGCGGTCGAAAGGCGGCTGAAGACCAAGGCTGGGCGCGGCACAATCAAGAAGCTGCGCGGTCGGGTGGACGACGATTGACGCGCGTCCACCCGGACGCACAAGGTGCGCGCTCTGGCAGCCACGCATCGTGCTTTTCGAAAAATAGATTCCGAGTTTTGGGCCGATGCGGCAGGCGCGACATCGATCGCGGTCGAGACCGCTTCCAATTCGAGGTTGCAGGTGGCAAGTTCGGTATTCGTCACAGCAAGGAGACCGCAGATGGGCATGTTTGATTTCGTCAAGGGCGTCGGCAAGAAGCTCGGCTTCGGCGACGATGAGCCGGAGCCGACCGCCGATACGCTGAAGAAGGAACTCGATTCGCACGCGCTCGGCACCGACAATGTGGAAGTCGACGTCAAGGGCGATACGGCTGTGCTGAAAGGCGTAGTCAAGGATCAGTCGATCTTCGAAAAAGCCATCATCGCCGTCGGCAACACGCTCGGCGTGTCCAAGGTGCAGGCGGATGAATTGCAGGTCGCCGCACCCGAGGCCGGCACGCCGGCAGCCCCGGCCAAGCAACCGACCTTCTACACGGTCAAGAAAGGCGACAATCTCTGGAAGATCGCTGAAAAGAGCTATGGCAAGGGCAAGGGTGCGAAGAACACGGTCATTTTCGAGGCCAACAAGCCGATGCTGACCGACCCGGACAAGATCTATCCGGGGCAGGTCCTGCGCATCCCGGATCTCGATCAGGCCTGACCAGATCGGGCCAGATCGGCAACAGCAATCGACAATGGCGGCGGCTTTCGGGTCGCCGTTTTCGTTTGGTGGTGGCATTCTGGTCGTTTGCAGACCAACGGATCAAGCGACCATGCTCGTTCTGCCCAAAGGTGTCCGCCACATGCCCGGCTATCTGTCCCGCGCCGTGCAGGAAGCGCTGGTCGAGGATGTGAGGCAGGTCGTGCAGGAAGCGCCGCTGTTCGTGCCGGCGATGCCGCGCACCGGCAAGGAGATGAGCGTGCGCATGACCAATTGCGGTTCGCTTGGCTGGGTCACCGACAAGGAGCACGGCTATCGCTACCAGCCGACCCACCCGGTAACCGGGACGCCCTGGCCGCCGACCCCGGACGTGCTGCTGGAGCTGTGGCGCGAGGTGTCTGCCTATCCCCATCCGCCGGAGGCTTGCCTGGTCAATTTCTATTCGCCCGACGCGAAGATGGGCCTTCATCAGGACCGCGACGAGATCGATTTCTCCGCGCCGGTTGTCTCCGTTTCACTGGGCGACGATTGCCTGTTCAGGGTCGGCCAGAGCACGCGCGAAGGCGGCACCAAATCGTTCAGGCTGAAAAGCGGCGACGTCGTCGTGCTTGGCGGCGAAGGCCGCCTCTGTTTCCACGGCGTCGACCGTATCTATCCGTCGACCTCGGCACTGCTCAGGAATGGCGGGCGGATCAATCTGACGCTGCGGCGGGTGACCTATCCTGGCTAATGCATGTCGCGCAAAGCGGCGGACTTTCAAGTCGAGCCGTTCGCCGCTCTTTCAGTTTTTTCAAGCACCGGATTTTCGCACAAGCGGCACCCGCTCTGGGTCACGGTCAGGCCTGACGCTGCCGGAAAAGATCCAGCCTTCGAGAACGACGAAGTTGATCACGGGAATGAGAATGCAAGTGAGCAGGATCGGAATCGCGACCGGCAGGCCGAACTGCCCGACGAGGAGCACCGGAAGGAGATAGGCGGCGGCAAGACCGAAACCGGTGAGAACGGCGAAACGCGGCGCTTCGAATCGATGCGGGCCCGCCGACATGAAGGTAAAGAACTTGTGGCCGAGATAGGAGAATATTGCCGCGACCGCATAGGCGGCGACGGAGGCTGTGGCCGGTGACAGGTATCTTGACCCGGCACTGGTGAAGAGGCAGGCACAAAGCGCATAGAGGACTGTGGCCGCAAGTCCTACCGAGGCGAATTTGAGAAGCCGGCGCGGAGCAAGCGTTCCACGCCAGGCGGAAATGTCAGGCCGGCGCAATGCAGGCATATTGATCACCGGCTGCTCCCGACAAATGCTCCGGAATTTGCAATCGAACGATAGCGGGCACTGCCTAAAGCGCGTCGCGTTTGACCGGCCTCATGCGACGCGCTTGAAGTTGTTGTTTTATGCATGTCGTTATCGCAAAACCGCTGCACACTTTTGCGCGACATGCATTAAAGCGCCGTTAACCGCTTCGTTACAGCTTCCTGAGCGCCACTTCCTCGACCAGATGATTGGCGCCCTTGCGCAGGATGAGATCGGCGCGGGCTCGCGTCGGCAGGATGTTCTCGCGCAGATTCTTCAGGTTGATGTTGGCCCACAGGCCTTCGGCAATGGCGCGGGCCGCTGCTTGCGAAAGTTGCGAATAGCGGTGGAAGAAGGAGTCCGGATCGCGGAAGGCGGTCTCGCGCAGCCGCATGAAGCGGGCGATGTACCATTGATGGATCAGCTCCTCTTCGGCATCGATATAGATGGCGAACTCGAAGAAATCCGACAGGAAAGGCACGATCTTGCCGTCCTTTGGGAGCTTGCCCGGCTGGAGGACGTTGATGCCTTCGAAGATCAATATGTCCGGCCGGTCGATGGTCTGGAACTCGCCGGGAACGACGTCGTAGGTCAGGTGCGAATAAACAGGCGCGCGGACATTGCGCTGCCCCGATTTGATGCCCGACAGGAAACGCAGCAGGGCGCCGACATCGTAGCTGTCGGGAAAGCCCTTGCGCTCCATCAAATTGTTGCGGCGCAGGATTTCGTTGGGAAGCAGGAAGCCGTCGGTGGTGATCAGATCGACCTTGGGGCTCGACGGCCAGCGCGCCAGCAATTCCTTGAGGACGCGCGCCGTGGTCGATTTGCCGACCGCGACGGAGCCGGCAATGCCTATGATGAAGGGCGTCTTGACGACATCCCCCGCGTTGAAGAAGGCCTGGCGCTGCCTGAACAGCAGTTGGCTGGCCTCGACATGGGCCGACAACAGCCGAGATAGCGAAAGATAGATGCGCTTGACCTCTTCGAGGTCGACCGGATCGTTGAGCGAACGCAGGCGACGGATCTCGTCCTCACCGAGCGTCATTGGCGTGTCGGCGCGGAACTGCGACCATTGCTCCGCCGAGAAAAAACGGAAGGGCGAATATTTCTCGGTGGGGGCGAGCTGGTCCATCGAGTTTCCTGCCCTCCGCAGCGATCAGCCCCGGTCCTGCCGAGACGCCTTTTCGGCGATGCCCGAACGACCGGTGCGGCGCTCGAGTTCGGTCAGGACATCGGCAAGCGGAACGCCGGCGACGCCCAGAACGACGAGCCAATGATAGATGAGATCGGCGCTTTCCGAAACGAGGGCTTGTCTGTCACCGCCAACGGCTGCGATCACCGTTTCGACCGCCTCTTCGCCGAGCTTCTGCGCCGCCTTGTCGATGCCGCGCGCGAACAGCTTTGCCGTCCACGAATCCGGATCACCGGAATGCGCGCGTTCCCTGATGATTGTCTCCAGATCGGAGAGCGAAAACTCAGCCATGGCGCCATCTATCTGCTTGTTTAAGCGTGATCTTTTCCGAAACCGGTTCCCCCTTTTGGCTGGCGCGGACCTTCGGTTCGGGATCATGCTTTAGAGCCGATCCTCTGACGAGTCCAGTCGCATCGGCAGGCCGGCGCGGGCCATGTGCGACTTGGCTTCGGCAATGCTGTACGTGCCGAAATGGAAAATCGATGCCGCCAGCACCGCGCCGGCATGGCCGTCGCGAATGCCCTCGACCAGGTGATCGAGCGTGCCGACGCCGCCGGAGGCGATGACCGGCGCACGCACGGCGTCGGCAACCGCGCGGGTGAGCGCGATGTCGTAGCCGGCCTTGGTGCCGTCGCGGTCCATCGACGTCAGCAGGATCTCGCCGGCGCCGCGATCGACCATCTGCTGAGCGAAGTCGACCGCGTCGATGCCGGTCTTCTCGCGGCCGCCATGGGTGAAAATCTCCCAGCGGTCGGCCTCGCCTTCGCCCGACACTATCTTGGCATCGATGGCGACGACAATGCACTGGTTGCCGAACTTGTCGGCCGCCTCGGCGATGAAATCGGGATTCCTTACCGCCGCCGTGTTGATCGACACTTTGTCGGCGCCGGCCAAAAGCAGCTTTCTTATGTCGGCGACCTGGCGCACGCCGCCGCCGACGGTCAGCGGCATGAAGCATTGCTCGGCGGTGCGGGCGACGATGTCGAAGATGGTTTCGCGATTTTCGGACGAGGCGGTGATGTCGAGGAAGCAGAGCTCGTCGGCGCCGGCGGCGTCATAGGCCTTGGCCGCCTCGACCGGATCGCCGGCATCGATCAGGTCGACGAAATTGACGCCTTTGACGACGCGGCCGTTCTTGACGTCGAGACAGGGGATGACGCGGGCCTTCAGCATCAGATCCTCGCATGCGCGGCAAGAAAATCGCCAAGCAATTGCCCAACGACAGGCGGAACCTCGCCTTTGGCGTCAAAGGCAGGATCGTAGGCGGACAGGGTGATGCCGACGATCGGGATCGACTTGGCCAGCCCGCAAACCAGTTGCCGCAGCTGCTCCGGATTTGGACCTCCCGGCAGCGCATAGCGGTTCACTTGCAGCACATCCGGATCGTGGACATCCAGATCAAGATGCAAATGCGCTTGGGCCGCGCCGGCCGCTTTGAGCTTTCCGACATTGTCGAGGGCATCGGTCCATTGGGCGCGAATGATCGGCAACGTCTCCAGAAGCCGCCTTTCATCTGGATCGAGGTCGCGCGCGTCGACCAGCATGCACCGCGACGGGTCGATCGCCTGGAAGCCGGGAACCGCGGACGTCATCGGCCGCCAGCAGAGCCCCAGCGTCGTCGCCAGCGCCATGCCGTCGAGAAAGCCGTAGGCGGACGTCTCGGGCGTGTTGAGATCGCCATGCTGATCGATCCAGATGAGCGAATCCGCGGCGTCACCAGCCACCGCACCGGCGGCGGTCAGGCAATTTCCGGCGAGCACGATGGGAAAACGCTCATCATCGCGCGCCATTTCGACCTTGGTGGCGACTGCCCGACAAACCGCGAAACCTGTCGCGATTTCGCGTCTCTGGGCATCGCCGACCTCGCCGATGTCCTCGACGATGACATCATGGCCGCGCAAGGCAAGTTCCTCGACAAGGCCGCCGGCAATGATGGCGTCGGGGCCCTGGCCAAAGCCGGCGTGGTAAAGGCCGCTGTCATAGGGTGCGAGGATGATCGAGAGTTTCATCGCGCCCTCGCCTTCTCCGGTCCGGCCGCCAGGATCGCCAATGCCTCGGCCGGGTCGATACGTCCGTCATAAAGTGCACGCCCTGAGATGGCGCCTTCGAGCTTTTGCGCATCGGGCATCGTCATGCGCACGATGTCGGCGATAGAGGCCAGCCCGCCGGAGGCGATGACCGGGATAGACACGGCGTCGGCAAGATCGATGGTGGCGTCCCAGTTGATGCCGGTCAGCACACCGTCGCGGTCGATGTCGGTGTAGATGATAGCGGCAACCCCGGCGCCCTCGAACTTCTTCGCCAGTTCGATGACGCCGAGACTAGAGGCCTCGGCCCAACCCTCGACCGCCACCTTGCCGCCCTTGGCGTCGATGCCGACGGCGATCTTGCCCGGGAATGCCTTGCAGGCCTGCCTGACCAGATCCGGATCGCGCACGGCCACCGTGCCGAGAATGATGCGGGCCAGGCCGCGATCGAGCCAGTCCTCGACCTGCGCCAGGGTGCGGATGCCGCCGCCGAGCTGCACCGGGTTTTTCGTTGCCTTGAGAATGGCGCCGACTGCCGCGCCGTTGACGCTCTGGCCCTTGAAGGCGCCGTTGAGGTCGACGACATGCAGCCATTCAAAGCCCTGTTGCTCGAAAGCCCTGGCCTGCGCTGCCGGGTCGTCATTGTAGATCCTCGCGGTCGCCATATCGCCGTGCTTCAGGCGGACGCACTTGCCGTCCTTGAGGTCGATGGCTGGGAACAGGATCACCGTTCAGGCGCCTTCAACAATGACGAAGTGACCGGTCGAGGCGGCAAGCCTGTACTTCAATGCCTCCCGGTATTCAGGCGATTCGTAGCATTCTATCGCCTTGTCGTAGGACTCGAACTCGACCAGGACGTGGCGGTTGCCTGTCGGCCCCTCCGGGTTCGCATAACGCCCCGCCCGCACGGGAAACTTCGCGCCATATTTCGCAAAAGCCGCCGCGTTCGCCTCGATATACTGCTTATAGCCCTCGGGATCGCGGACATCGACCATCGCCATCCAGTAGCCTTTCTTGCTCATTTTCTTATGGCCTCCAGCGCAGGAAATTGGTGATCAGCGCCAGGCCAAGCGCCTGGCTCTTTTCGGGATGAAACTGCGTGCCGGCGAGATTGTCGCTGACAACAGCAGCTGTAACCGGGCCACCATAGTCGGCAATCGCCAGCACCTCGTCCGGCTTCTGCGCGTCGAGATGGTAGGAATGAACGAAATAGGCGTGCAATCCCTTGGCGCCGGTCGGAATGCCGGAAAACAGCGGGTGCTTGCGCGTGAGCTCGATCGTGTTCCAGCCGATCTGCGGGATTTTTAGCGCAGGATCGGCCGGGGTGATCTCCTTGACGTCGCCGGCGATCCAGCCAAAGCCTGTCGTGACAGTCTTTTCCAGGCCCCGCTCCGACATCAGCTGCATGCCGACGCAGATGCCGAGGAACGGCCGCCGCTTGATGATCGCGACCTCCTCGACCGCCTCCCACATGCCGGCCACAGCGCGCAGCCCGGCCGCGCAATCGGCATAGGCGCCGACGCCGGGCAGGACGATGCGGTCGGCGGTCCTGACACGCTCGGCATCGGCGGTCAGGTCGATGGCGGCGGCGATGCCGGCTTCGTGCGCGGCGCGCTCGAAGGCCTTGGTGGCCGAGCGCAGGTTGCCCGAGCCATAATCGATGATCGCGACCCGCATGTCAGGGTCTTCCCGGCGTGTGCGTCAGTCCGAGCACCATTCCTGTCTGCGCCGGCCGGGCATGGGCAGCGTCCGGAACGATGCGCGGCACCGGCGCCTGCTCATCCGCATGCGCTTCGGCTTCCAGCACATAGCGCGTATCGGCATCGTCGAGCCTGTCGGCCTCGACGACGCCCCATTCGTGCCAGCCACGACGGCGCAGTGCGGCGATCCGCAACGCCTGCCCTTCCAGCCCGACAAAGAGCGATACCAGCAGCGACAGCACCGGGCCGGCCAGCCCAAGGCTCAGCCCTTCGGCAAGCATCGAAAGCAGAGCCATGGCGACAAACGCCAGGGCTGCCTCGATCCACAACCGGTGCCAGAGCAGCCATAGCGGCGGCACGAGGAAGCCAAGCCAGGAAAACCCATCACGGACAAAGGCCGTTGTGCCAGGCTTTTCGCCGCGGCCCGGCGGTTCCATCACGACATAGACTGCCATGGCCTATCCCTTCAGAGATCCCTTGGTGGAAGGAACCGCGTCAGGCTGGCGCGGGTCGCTTTCAAGCGCGAAACGCAGCGCACGCGCCACCGCCTTGAAGCAGGTCTCGGCGATGTGGTGATTGTTGGCGCCGTAGTGGTTGGTGACATGCAGCGTGATGCCGGCATTCTGCGCCAGGGCCTGGAAGAATTCGCGCACCAGTTCGGTGTCGAACGTGCCGATCTTCGGCGACGAGAACACAACGTTCCAGACAAGGAAGGGACGGCCGGAAACGTCGATCGCCGCGCGCGTCAGCGTCTCGTCCATGGCGAGATCGATCGAGGCATAGCGCATGATGCCGCGCCGCTCGCCCAGTGCCTTGGCCAGCGCCTGACCGAGCGCGATGCCGGTGTCCTCGACCGTGTGGTGATCGTCTATGTGCAGGTCGCCCTTGGCCTTGACCGTCATGTCGATCAGCGAATGGCGCGACAACTGGTCCAGCATGTGATCGAAGAAGCCGACGCCCGTCGAAATATCGGATTTTCCCGAGCCGTCGACCTGGACCGATACGGAGATGTCGGTTTCCTTGGTCTTGCGGCTTGCGTTGGCGGAACGGGGCGGCATGCTCATCCTTGTCCAGAGTTCAGGCGTTCCAAGCGTCCACATGCTTGAAAGCGTCCACATGCTTGAAAACGAGAGCCTTCTAGCAGCATGATCCGGCGATTGCCAGTTGCCGTGCCAAGCAGTATCGAGCCTGGCCGATGACCGGTTGGCAATCGTCGGACCTATGCATACATAGGGTCGATCAAGTCACTCGTAATGCGCCAATCGCCTTGTCGGGACCGGTGCTGATCGGAGCAGAGATGTCGAACGAACTGACCATGCACGCCACGACGATCCTGACCGTGCGCAGGGGCGGCAAGGTGGTGATCGCCGGTGATGGCCAGGTCAGCCTTGGCCAGACGATCATGAAAGGCAACGCCAAGAAGGTGCGCCGAATCGGCAAAAGCGGCAATGTCATTGCCGGTTTCGCCGGCGCCACCGCTGACGCCTTCACTCTTCTGGAGCGGCTGGAGGCCAAGCTCGAACAATATCCGGAGCAATTGACGCGGGCCTGCGTCGAACTCGCCAAGGACTGGCGCACCGACCGCTATCTGCGCCGGCTGGAAGCGATGATGCTGGTTGCCGACAAGTCGGTCTCGCTGGCGCTGACCGGCACCGGCGACGTGCTCGAACCCGAACATGGCGTCATGGCGATCGGTTCGGGCGGCAATTATGCGCTGGCCGCGGCGCGCGCGCTGATGGACACCGACAAGGATGCCGAAGAAATCGCCCGCAAGGCGATGCAGATCGCATCCGACATTTGCGTCTACACCAACAACAATTTTGTCATCGAAATCCTCGATGCCGGCTGAGCCGGCCACTGGCCATGATCCCGAAAAGTGGAAACCGGTTTTTGCTTCGCTGACCTTCGGTTCGCAGGAGATCATGGCCAAACAAGAAAATAGATATGATTTTCGACCGGTGACGGAGGCGGACCTGCCGATGATCGCGGCATGGCTGGCCGAGCCGCATGTCGCGGAGTGGTGGGACGATCCCGAGACGGAGATCGCGCAGATCCGTGAACACATCGACAGCATTTCCGTCGAGCCGCTGATCATCGAGCTAGACGGCGAGCCGATCGGCTACATGCAGAGCTACGATCCGCATCTGGAGGACGGCCACCCCTACAGCGATCAGCCGTTCGGTACGCTCGGCATCGATCTGTCGATCGGCAGGCCCGAGCTTGTCGGACGCGGCCATGGCTCGGCAATTGTCCGCCAGTTCGTGGAACAGCTGTTCGAAGAAGGGGCGCCGCGTGTCATCATCGATCCGGATCCATCCAACGGACGAGCGATCCGCGCCTATCAAAAGGCCGGATTCAGAGCTATCGATCGCAGGCAATCGGAATATGGCGACGCCGTGCTGATGGCAATTGACGCCAAAGAGGGCGACGCCGAAGCGGGCGATGTCAAAGAGGGTGACGCCGAATAGGGCGGCGCCGAAGAGGGGCAGTAACAGCATGAGCACAAGCGGCGCCGACAAGACCGTCTCGGCCTATGAAGACAGCTGGCGGATGGGACTTCTGCTCGTCCTCGGTCTGATTATACTCCAGGCTGGAACCCTTTACGGCATGGGCCGAACGCCGATCTGCGAATGCGGCTATGTCAAGCTGTGGCACGGCATCGTGCAGAGCTCGGAGAATTCCCAGCATATTTCCGACTGGTACACATTCTCGCACCTCATCCACGGCTTCCTGTTCTACGCGCTGGCGTGGGCTCTGTTCCCGCGCTCGCCGATCGGGCTCAGGCTGGCTTTTGCGGTCGTCATCGAGGGCGGCTGGGAGCTTCTCGAGAACAGCCCGTTGATCATCGAGCGCTACCGCGCCGGCACGATCTCGCTCGACTATTACGGCGACAGCATCATCAATTCAGTGGCCGACACGCTGGCGATGGTGCTGGGATTTGTGATGGCGCGCAGGCTTCCTATATGGGTGATCGTGACCCTCGCTCTCATCTTCGAATTCGGTGTCGGCTACATCATCAGGGACAATCTGACACTCAACGTGATCATGCTGCTGCATCCGTTCGAGTCCATCCGGCAGTGGCAAAGTGGAATTTAGCATATGACCACATTCTCGCCCCGCGAAATCGTTTCGGAACTCGATCGCTTTATCATCGGCCAGAAGGACGCCAAGCGCGCCGTAGCCATCGCCTTGCGCAACCGCTGGCGCCGCCAGCAGCTCGAAGGCCAGATGCGTGAAGAGGTGATGCCGAAGAACATCCTGATGATCGGCCCGACCGGCGTCGGCAAGACCGAGATATCGCGCCGCCTGGCGCGCCTTGCCGGCGCGCCGTTCGTCAAGGTCGAGGCGACCAAGTTCACCGAGGTCGGCTATGTCGGCCGCGACGTCGAGCAGATCATCCGCGACCTGGTCGAGATCGCCATCGGCCTGGTGCGCGAGAAGATGCGCGAGGACGTCAAGGCGCGCGCCCATATCAATGCCGAGGAACGCGTGCTGGAAGCGCTCGTCGGCAAGACGGCGAGCCCGGCGACGCGCGACAGTTTCCGCAAGAAGCTGCGCGACGGCGAGCTCGACGACAAGGAGATCGAGATCGAAGTGAGCGATACCGGCACCGGCGGCATGCCCGGCTTCGAGATCCCCGGCATGCCGGGCGCCAATATCGGCGTGTTGAACATCAACGACATGCTGTCGAAAGCGATGGGCGGCCAGAAGACCAAGACCCGCAAGACGACGGTGAAGGAATCCTACGCGGTGCTGGTCGGCGACGAGTCCGACAAGCTGCTCGACCAGGACGAGGTGGTGCGCAGGGCGCTCGAATCGACCGAAAACGACGGCATCGTCTTCCTCGACGAGATCGACAAGATCGCCTCGCGCGAAGGCGGCATGGGCGCCGGTGTTTCCCGCGAAGGCGTGCAGCGCGACCTGCTGCCGCTTGTCGAAGGCACCACAGTCGCGACCAAATACGGACCGGTGAAGACGGATCACATCCTGTTCATCGCATCGGGCGCGTTCCACGTTGCCAAGCCATCCGACCTGCTGCCCGAATTGCAGGGCCGTCTGCCGATCCGCGTCGAGCTGCGAGCGCTGGAGAAGGACGATTTCGTCCGCATCCTGACCGAGACCGAGGCCAGCCTGATCAAGCAGTACATCGCGCTGATGAAGACCGAGGGCGTCGATCTCGTCTTCACCGACGACGCCATCGATTCACTGGCCGGCATCGCCGTCGATCTCAACGCCAGCGTCGAGAACATCGGCGCCAGGCGGCTGCAGACGGTGATGGAGCGGGTGCTGGACGAGATCTCCTATGACGCGCCGGACCGCCACGGCACGGCGGTGACAGTCGACGCCGCCTATGTGGAGAAGCATGTCGGCGATCTGTCGAGAAACACGGATTTGTCGCGATTCATCCTGTAGCAGGCGATCCATCCGCAAGAGGCGGGCCGGCGGAGCCGGCACGTTCCGGGACGTGTGGCCAAATGGAAGCATCTGGCCAGCTTTTGTCTTGCCGGGCGACGGGGCTCTCGACTCCCGTTCCAGCTTTACCTAGTTTGCCGGCAACACCAGCGTCGCGCAGCTTTTTGGATGCGCAAAGGACGCTGTATAGTTGGTTCTGCGCATGACCCCCGAAAATCGGTTCCGAGGGTCATGCGTTGTTGCAGGCGGCGGCGCATGAAAAAAACGATCCTCGTCACTCTCGGGTTGACGCTGGCGACAGCCATGTTCGCCGCCGAAGCGGCGACGATGGTGCCGCCTGGCAACAGTCATGTCGAGCAACCCAACATACCGGGCGCCTCAAGCCGGCGCACCCAGGCCACCAACACCACCTTCCAGGCGAAATACCGCAAGGTCTATGCGCTGCTGCAGCACGACGCCGGTCTTCGCGGCAAGATCGAGCAGGCAGCAGCGACCTATGGCATCGATCCTATGCATATCGTCGGCGCCATCGTCGGCGAGCACACCTACAATGTCGACGCCTACGACCGGCTGCAGACCTACTACGTCAAGGCGATCTCCTATCTGTCGAGCAAGCTGTCCTTCGCCTATGAAGGCGAGGACATCACCGATTTCGTGCAACGGCCGCAATTCCAGGAATGCGTCGGCAAATCGGATAGTTACGAGCTCTGGGAATGCCGCGAGCAGGTGTGGAACCTTTCCTTTCGCGGCAAGACTGTCGGCGGTGAGAGCTTCCCCGACGACCGCTTCGGCGCGACTTTCTTCCAGCCCTATTATGCCGGCCAGACTTTTGGCCTGGGGCAGCTCAATCCGCTGACCGCCTTGCAGATGAGCGATCTCGTGCACCAGGTTTCCGGCCTGCCGAAGCTCGACGTCGGCGATCCGAACGCGGTCTACAAGACCATCATGGATCCGGACCTGACCTTGGATTATGTCGCGGCGACGATCCGGAAATCGATCGATGCCTATCGGAGCATTGCCGGCTTCGACATATCGGGCAATCCCGGCATCACATCGACGCTCTACAATGTCGGCAATCCTGAGCAGCGCGCCCATGCGCTGAAGGCCGAAAACGACAGGCGCCGCGCCGCGGGCGAACCGGAGAAGCTGCCCGAGGAAAATTACTATGGCTGGCTGGTCAACGACAAACTGCCGGAGCTGAACGCGCTGTTTTAGATGCGCCACGAGTCAAGGAGAGCCTTTCCGAGCTCGCTCCGCTGCCCCACCGTCGCCGAGAGCCAAGGGTATGGCATCCATGCCGACCCAGCAGATTTGGCTTGGTGGATTTATCAAAAATTGATAAAATCCGATAACGAAAGGGTCTGACCTATGCCTTCAAGTTACAATATTGGCGCTCGCTATGAGACGCTGGTGCGCGAACTGGTGGGGAGCGGCCGCTATGCCAGCGCCAGCGAAGTTCTGCGCGATAGCTTACGCCTGCTCGAGGAACGCGAGGCGCAGCGGAAAGCCAAGCTTGCCGCGCTTCGTGATGATATCCGGGCCGGTGTTGTGAGCGGCCCCGGCATTCCAGCCGACGAGATTTTTGACAGGTTGGAAGCCAAGTACGGGGACGGAACCCGCAAATAAATGGCGGTCCTCTTCGCCCCTGCCGCCGCGCAGGACATTGAGGACATTGGCGACTATATTCACGCTGAAAACCCCGCAGCCGCGATGCGCTTTGTAACGGCTCTCAGGGCGCGTTGTAGCCGGATTGTCGACGCACCGCACGGCGGAGTTCCCCGCGTTCCGGTCTGCGCTCCGTTGCCTTCCAGCGTTATGTAATTTTCTACACTGTCGAAGGCGCTGCCATACGCATCGAGCGAATTTTTCATGGCGCCCGCGACATCGAGGCCATTTTTTACGAAGGCGATGGCTGACAGGTTGAAAGCACTGCCGTCACTGGATCTCCACGACAGCCGCGCCCTCAGATCACGCTGCCAGCAGCGACTTCAGCTTGATCGTTTGCGAACCGAGCGCCTCAGGCGCCGGCTTTGCCCTTTTTGCGATCAGCATCTCGGCCAGCCTGATGTCGCGGGCGACAGAATTGCCCGGACCGATGCCGCTCGCTGCGACCAGCCTGCCGTCCTGCGCCAGATGAAACAGGATGAAGGCGCCGTCGTCGAGGTCGCGGCGCACGACCTTGCTGCCCTCGTCCGAGAGCCCAGATATCTGCAAGGTCAGGCCGTACTGATCCGACCAGAACCATGGCACAGCCGCGTGGGCCTCACCGGCGCCAAGCATGTTGCTGGCCGCAAGCGCGCCCTGCTCCTGCGCGTTGCGCCAAGCCTCCAGCCGCACGCGCCGGCCGCCATAGACGGCAAGCGGAAACGAGCAGCAATCGCCGGCGGCAAAGATGTCCGGATCGCTGGTGCGAAGCTCGGCATCGACGGCTATGCCGTTGTCGATCGTCAGGCCCGCTTCCGCGGCAAGCCCGGTCACCGGCACAGCGCCGATGCCGATCACCGCCAGGTCGGCGACGATGTCCTGCCCGCCGGCAAGCGCGATGCGCACCTGGGCGCCGTCATCGGCAATCGCCGCGATTGCGTCGCCGCACAGGATTTTGACGCCTTCGGCTTCATGCGCCTGGTGGATGATTTTGGCGATCTCGGCCGGCACGCCGCGCATCAGGATGCGCGGCTGCGCCTCGATGACGGTGACAACTGCGCCCAGTCTGCGTGCCGCGGCGGCGAGTTCAAGACCGATGAAGCCGCCGCCAACGATGGCGATGCGGTTTCCGGCGCTGAGATGGGCGCGAATGGCCAGCGCGTCGTTGAAGGTCCGGAGATAGACACAACGCGGCCCGAGGCCCGGCATTGGCAGTCTGCGCGGCAGGGAACCGGTCGCCAGCAGCAGCTTGTCGTAGGGCAGGATCGAGCCGTCCGACAGGCGCACGCCATGCGCAGCGCGGTCGATCGCCACCGCCTGAACCGAACGGATATGCCTTATCGATCTCTCGGCCAGGATTTCATCGCTGGCGATCGCCTTGATCACTGGCGCATCGCCGGCCATCGCGTCCTTCGACAGCGGCGGCCGCTCGTAAGGCAGATGCGGCTCGTCGCCGACCAGCGTCACCGGGCCATCATAGCCGAGATCGCGCAGCGCCAAGGCAGCCCGCCCGCCGCATTCGCCGGCGCCGATGATGAGCATTCCTTTCGCCATCACCGTCACCCGATCTGAATGAGGACTTTGCCGGCGTCGAGTTTGACCGGATAGGTCCTGAGATTGACGCAGACCGGCGCGCCCCTGGCTGCGCCAGTCTTGTAGTTGAAGCGGCCATTGTGTTTCGGGCATTCGATGATGTCGTCCATCACCAGCCCGTCGGCCAGATGCACCTTCTCATGCGTGCAAAGGCCGTCCGTCGCGAAATATTCGTCGTCGGGACTGCGATAGATGGCGAAGGTGCGGCCGTCATGGTCGAACCGCATCACGTCCTCTTCGTCGATGTCATCGGCACCACAGGCCTCGACCCAGTCGCTCATTGGTCCTCCGGCATAATTTTGCTTGGTCAACGTGCCCCGGCACAGGCGCGCAAATCATTCGGCTGCTGCCGCGACAGCATCGTTATCGTTGTGGAATTCCTCGCGATAAGGCTTGGCAGTCGGCGGCAGTTCGCGCTTGAGAAAATAGTCTTCATTGCGCAGTTGGCGCAGGAAGGCAGGCACCATCTCGCGATAGCCGGCCAGGATCGATGGCGTCGGCGCCGGCAGATCATGCTTGATCAGCTCATGCAGCCTCGGCAGCGCGTGATAGGGCACCATCGGAAACATGTGGTGCTCGACATGGTAGTTCATGTTCCAGTAGATGAAGCGGCTGATCGGGTTCATGTGGACGGTGCGGCTGTTGAGGCGGTGGTCGATGACGTTTTCGGCGAGGCCGCCATGCTGCAGCAGGCCGGTCATGACATGATGCCAGGCGCCGTAAAGCCTGGGCAGACCGACCAGCATCAAGGGCAGGAACGAGCCGCTATAAATCGCCAGCGCGATTGTCGCGGCATAGATCGCGATCCAGATGCGGGCAATGCGGATCGCCTTTGGCTGCTCCTGCTCGGGAATGAAGGTCTTTTCCGCCGGGCTGATGTTACCGGCCGCGTTGCGCACCATGTCGGTCATGGCATGCCAGGCATCGACAATGCCGAAGAAATTGAGCACGACGCGCAACAGATCCGGTGGGCGCATCACCGCGATCTCCGGATCGCGGCCGACGATGATCGTGTCAGTGTGATGCCGCGTATGGCTCCAGCGCCAGGTCACCGGGTTGCGCATGATCATGAAGCAGGCGATCTGATAGACCGCATCATTCATCCACTGCGTCCTGAAGGCGGTGCCGTGGCCGCATTCGTGCCAGCGTGAATCGGTGGAAGAGCCGTAGAGCACGCCATAGACGAAGAAGAACGGCACGCACCACCATGTGCCCCAGAACCAGGCGCCGCCGGCGCCGCTCAGGACCAGGGCGGAGAGCCAGATGATGGTGTCGCGGATCGCCGGCCCATCGGAGCGCTGCATCAGCTCCTTCATCTGCTTGCGGGGCACGTCGGTATGATACCATTCGGCCGCCGCCAGCCCGGTCTCGACGGCGCGCTTCGCGTCGCGGCCGAGCAGGCTGTAGTCTCGCCGGGACGGCATTGCGGATAGTGTCGCTTCCATTGAGGCTGCCTCCGTCGGCATCCGTAGGAATGGATGCCTCTGCCACAGGTGCTTATGCTCTAAGATAACGCCAAGCCGTGATAGGCTCAACATCATGAAGATAGTTTCTATCATTTCCCATCAGAATGATGTATAGCCTATGCCAGGCAATCAGGCAGGAAGCGTATGGCAAAACGGCCGACCATCACCGATCTGGCGCGTATTTCGGGGGTCAGCGTCGCCACCGTCGATCGGGTGCTGAACAATCGCCTGCCTGTGCGCGAGGAAACCGCGCGCCGCGTCTATGAGGCCGCCACCAGCATCGGCTACCACGCCGCCGGGCTGATCAAGCAGCGGATGCGCCAGGAGCTGCCGGAATACCGGCTCGGCTTTCTGCTGCTGAGGGGCAATGATGTTTTCTACAGCGATTTCGCCAGGGAGATCGAACTGGCTGTTTCGCAATCGCAGCGCTTCCGCGGCGTCGCAACTATCGATTTCGCCAGTTCGCTGGCGCCCGACGAGATCGCCGCGCAGATGCGCAAGCTGGCGGCGAAATCCAGGGCAGTCGCCCTTGTCGGTCCGGACCATCCGACGCTGACGGCAGCCGTCGAGACCCTGAAGGCGAGGGGGCAACCCGTCTTCTCCCTGCTATCCGACTTTGCAGCCGGCATCCGCGAGGGCTATGTCGGCCTCGACAACCGCAAGGTCGGTCGTACCGCGGCCTGGATGATCGCCAGAGCGGCGAGGAAGCCCGGCAAAGTCGCACTTTTCGTCGGCAGCCATCGCTTCCATGGCCATGAGCTGCGCGAGATCGGCTTCAGATCGTTTTTCCGCGAGCATGCGCCGGAATTCACGGTGATGGAGACGCTGGTCAACCTGGAAGCCAACCAGGTGACCCATGATGCAATGATCGATCTTCTGGCGCGGTACCCGGATCTGGCCGGCTGCTACGTCGCGGGCGGCGGCATGGAAGGCGCGGTTTCCGCGCTACGGGCGGCCAGGCCGGCCAGCATGCCGGTGGTCGTCTGCAACGAGATCAACGCCGAATCGCGCGCGGCGCTCGCCGACAACATCCTGACCATGGTGATTTCGACGCCGCTGGCAGCACTATGCCGCGAGCTTGTCGGGCTGATGGTGCATGCCATCGAAGCAGGCGCTGCCAATGCGCCGGGCCAGACCTTCCTGCCCTTCGACATCTATCTGCCGGAGAACATCTAGGTTCGAGCAGAACAGCTGGGCTCTGCCAAGACATCCTGTTTAGATCGGGGCGTCGGCAATGATGTGAACCATCAGCCTGATGGATTCTTGCAGAAGATTTGCCGGCCCTCAGCCGCGTTGTCCGAAAAATCCGGCAGCCGCTTTCGGAATCTCCTTGACGCCCGCCCGTAGAATGGAATAAATATTTCACCAACTAGGTATTTTGGTTCTTTCGTTCCGGAGCATCTGTTTCAACGGAGGGGCTTGGCGTTCCAGCCAACGCGGAAATCGCCGTCGGAAACGGAGAAGCAATCGGGAGAGATTCCCTGGGAGATCGGGGATTCCGGGTAGATCGGTGCAGCCGGACACCAATTCTGTGGAGGAGAAATAGAATGAAAAAGCTGCTGTTGGGCGCCGCATTCCTGGCGCTGATGAGCTCGTCCGCCCTCGCTGCCAAAATCGGCGTGTCGATGGCGCTGTTCGACGACAATTTTCTCACCGTGCTGCGCAACGGCATGATCGAGCAGGCCAAAGGCATGGAAGGCGTGGAACTGCAGGTCGAGGACGCGCAGAACGACGTCGCCAAGCAGCTCGACCAGATCAAGAACTTCGTCGCCTCGGGCGTCGACGCGATTGTCGTCAATCCAGTCGACACCTCGGCCACCCAGGCAATGTCGGATGCCGCCGCTGCGGCCAACGTTCCGCTGGTCTATGTCAACCGCGAGCCGGTCAATGTCGACACGCTGCCGGACAACCAGGCCTTCGTCGCCTCGAACGAGGTTGAGTCAGGCACTCTCGAGACCCAGGAAGTCTGCCGCCTGTTCAAGGAAGCCGGCAAGACCGAAGCCAACGTCTATGTGATCATGGGCGAGTTGTCGAACCAGGCCGCGGTGCAGCGCACCAAGGACATCGACGATGTGATCGCCACTCCCGAATGCAGCTTCATCAAGATCATCGACAAGCAGACGTCGAACTGGAAACGCGAGGAAGCACAGAACCTGATGACCAACTGGCTGTCGACCGGCGCGCCGTTCGATGGCGTGATCGCCAACAATGACGAGAGCGCCATCGGCGCCATCCAGGCCATGAAGGCTGCCAATATCGACATGAAGTCGGTTGTCGTCGGCGGTGTGGACGCCACCCAGGACGCGCTTGCCGCGATGCAGGCGGGCGATCTCGACGTCACCGTGTTCCAGGACGCGGCCGGCCAAGGCGCCGGGGCGCTCGACGCGGCGCTCAAGCTTTCCAAGGGCGAGGCGGTCGAGCAGAAGGTCTACATCCCCTTCCAGCTGGTCACGCCGGCAAACATCGACAAGTTCCTGCAGAAGAACTGAGGCAGAGGAGCGTTCTCGATAGGAGCGGCGCGTCAGAGCATCGGACCGGTTTTTGGAAATCCGACGTTTTAAGAACAAAAAGCAGCGCCGCTCCCTCTTTTCCCTCATCGCCGAAACAAGCGGCGGGAGGGCGACTGCGATTAGAGCGACGTGCGTCCATTTGGACGCACAAAAGTACGCTCTAAAACTTTGAGACTACGCATCGTGCTCTCCGAAAATCGATCCCGATTTTCGGGCCGATGCGGTTGGAGGAAGCAGATTTGGCACAGACAACCCATGGCGTCGGCGGACTCAGCTATGATGCGAACAAGCGCACGTGGCCTGCCGAATTCAACGTTTTCCTGGCGCTCATCATCCTCGTCGGCGCCTTCGAGCTGATAGGCCGGGTCTTTCTTGGCGACAGCTTCCTGTTCAACACCCGCGCCAATGTCCATACGATCTTCAACGAGGCGCGCCTGCAGATCATCATCCTGCAGGTGTCGATCGTCGGCATCATCGCCATCGGCGTGACGCAGGTGATCATTTCCGGCGGCATCGACCTTTCCTCTGGTTCGGTCGTCGGCGCCACGGCGATGATCGCCATGAGCTTCGCCCAGGTGGCGACGGTCAACGGCAACCCTAACCCCAAGGCGATGTTCATCGCGCAGGGCTGGACCGACCTCCCGGTGATCGTGCCGGTGCTCGTCGCGATCGGCTGCGGCCTGCTGGCGGGCCTGATCAACGGCACGCTGGTCGCCTACACCCGCATTCCGCCGTTCATCGCCACGCTCGGCATGATGGTCACCGCGCGCGGCGTCGCCAAATGGTGGTCCAAGGGGCAGCCGATCTCGTTTCCCACCGAAAGTTTCGCCGCCATCGGCAAGGGGCTGATGCCTGTCATCATCTTCATATCGCTGGCGATTTTGTTCCAGCTGATCCTGTCATACACCAGGTACGGCAAGCACTGTTATGCCATCGGCTCCAACGAGGACGCCGCCCGCATGTCCGGCATAAATGTCCAGAACCACAAGATCCTCGTCTTCGTCATTGCCGGTATCCTCGCCTCGCTGGCCGCCGTGGTGCTGAGCTCCAAGAACCTCACCGCTCAGGCCGGCATGGGCGTGATGTACGAACTGGACGCGATCGCCATGGCTGTCATCGGCGGCGTCTCGCTGTCGGGCGGCCGCGGCTCGATCATCGGAACGGTAATCGGTGCGCTGATCTTCGGTGTCATCATCTCCGGCTTCACCTTCCTGCGCCTCGACGCCTACTACCAGGAGATGGTCAAGGGCGTGATCATCATCGGCGCAGTCGTTCTCGACCAGTGGCGTCAGCGCCTGCGGGCAATGAGGGCTTGATCATGTCAGACATCGTCCTGAAGACCGAAAACCTGACCAAATACTATGGCGGCGTGCATGCGCTCGAAGGCGCGAATTTCGAGCTGCGCAAGGGCGAGCATGTCGCCATCATGGGTGACAACGGCGCCGGCAAATCGACCTTCGTGCGCCAGATCACCGCCGTCGAGCAGCGCACCAGCGGCAGGGTCTGGTTCGACGGCAAGGAAGTGAACTTCGCCGGCCCGATCGCGGCGCGCGAGGCGGGCATCGAGACGGTGTTCCAGAACCTGGCACTTGCCGACGATCTCGACGTGCCGTCGAACCTGTTTCTCGGCCGCGAAAAGGTGCTTTTCAACCTCGGGCCTTTCTCGATCCTCGATCGCAAGTTCATGCGTAAGGCGACCGAGGCAGCGCTGATCCGCACGGCGGTCAAGATTCCCAACCTTTCCAATACTATCCGCCACATGTCGGGCGGCCAGCGCCAGTGCGTGGCAATCGCTAGAACCGCAACTTTTGCGTCCAAGCTCATCATCATGGACGAGCCGACGGCAGCACTTGGTGTGCAGGAGACGATGCAGGTTGAAAACATCATTCGCACGCTGAAAGCCAATGGCGAGCCGCTGATCCTGATCAGTCACAACATGCGCCAGGTGTTCGATCTGGTCGACCGCATCGTCGTGTTTCGGCGCGGCCGCATCGTCGCCAATCTGCGCAAACAGGACACCGACGGCAACGACGTCGTCTCCTACATCACCGGCGCCAAGACCGGGGAGGCCGAACTTGCCGGCTAGGTCGGATGCCGGCGCGGCGGGTCGTCGACCCGTCGCCGATCTGCGGCGATAAGAAAATCTACTGCGCCTCGCCCTGAACGGTGCAGTAAAGACGCACTTCCATTTCGAACAATCCTCAAAGGAAATCCCATGCCTCTCCGCTTCGCTCTTCTCGGTGCCGGCCGCATCGGCAAGGTCCACGCCCGTGCCGTCGGCTCCAATCCGCAGGCTAAATTGGTCGCAGTTGCCGATGCCTTCGAGAAGGCGGCGACCGATCTGGCCTCGGCCTATGGCGCCGAAGTACGCAGCATCGAGGCCATCGAAAAAGCCGGGGATATCGATGCGGTCATCATCTGCACGCCGACCGACACCCATGCCGATCTGATCGAGCGGTTCGCCAAGGCCGGCAAAGCGATCTTCTGCGAGAAGCCGATCGACCTCGACGCCGGCAGAGTGGAAGAATGCCTGGCCGTGGTCAACAAGGCCGGCGCCACTTTGATGGTCGGTTTCAACCGCCGCTTCGATCCGCATTTCGCCGCCGTGCGCAAGGCGATCGACGACGGCGCCATCGGCACGGTCGAGATGGTGACCATCACGTCGCGCGATCCCGGCCCGCCGCCGCTCGACTATATCGGCCGCTCGGGCGGCATCTTCCGCGACATGACCATACATGATTTCGATATGGCGCGCTTCCTGCTCGGCGAGGAGCCGGTGGCGGTCAGCGCCCATGCCTCGGTGCTGGTCGACAAAAAGATCGGCGAGGCCGGCGACTTCGACAGCGTCAGCGTCATCCTCGAAACCGCCTCCGGCAAGCAGTGCATCATCTCCAATTCGCGACGCGCCACTTATGGCTACGACCAGCGCATCGAAGTGCATGGCTCGAAAGGCATGGTTGCGGCCGAGAACCAGCGGCCGGTGTCGATCGAGCTGGCCAATGAAAAGGGCTATACGCGCCCGCCGCTGCACGACTTCTTCATGACCCGCTACCTCGACGCCTATGCCAACGAGATCGCCGCCTTCATCGCAGCGGCGACGTCAGGCAAGAAGGCGGCGCCGAGCGGTGGGGACGGGCTCGTCGCGCTGAGGCTGGCGGACGCGGCGCTGAAATCGGCGAGGGAAGGCAAGACCATCCGCCTCGACAAGACAATCTGACCATCAAGCACAGGAGCAAGGCGATGAACGGTTCCGCCGGTCGCAATTCCGAAACACGCGCTATCGTCACCGGCGGCGCGCAAGGCATCGGCTTCGCCGTCGCCGAGGCGCTGGCCGACGAGGGCTGCCGGGCGCTGGCGCTGGTCGGCCGTTCCAGGGAGAAGGGCGACAAGGCGGTCGCCGCACTTGCGAAAGACGGCGTCGACGCCATCTTCATCAGCGCCGACGTCTCAGTGGTGGCCGACTGCAAGCGGGTCGTCGAAACCGCGATCGCTCATTTCGGCACCGTCAACGCGCTGGTCAACGCTGCCGCCACCTCGGCCCGCGGCTCACTGGTCGAGACCTCCGAGGATCTTTTTGACCAGATATTCCAGACCAATGTGCGCGGCCCCTTCTTCCTGATGCAGGGTGTGGTGGCGCATCTGCTCGACCGCAAGGCGCCTGGCTCGATCGTCAACGTGCTGTCGATGTCGGCGCATTGCGGCCAGTCGTTCCTGGCGCCCTATTCGTCGAGCAAGGGCGCACTGGCGACGCTGACCAAGAATGTCGCCAATGCCTACCGCAGCAATCGCATTCGCTGCAACGCGGTGCTGCCCGGCTGGATGGATACCGAGGGCGAGGCGATCGTGCAGAAGAAATGGCACGACGCACCGGACGACTGGCTGGAAAAGGCCGAGGCCGCGCAGCCGATGGGCCAGTTGGTGAAGCCGGCGCAGCTTGCCAGGCTGATCAGCTATATGATCAGCCCGCAGTCGGGCGTCATGACCGGGTCACTGGTCGACTACGACCAAACTATTGCAGGGTCTTCGCCGGAATAAGATCAGCCGAGTAGACTCAGTTCAGAAGCAGCTCGGCCATGCGTCGGCCGAGATGGCCCGATCATGTCAACGCCCGTGATCGGTTCGACCGAACTCACCAGGCACCCGGGCTCTGAAAACCGCTCTCCCTCCCTGTTGCCGCCGTATCGCCAATCCCATATAGTCAAGATGGTCAGAATGGTCACGGAGGTCGCAATGTTGTCTGAGCCCAAAGAGGATACCAATTGGACAGTCGCTGGGGCAAAAGCCCGGCTCTCGGAGGTTATCGAGCGTGCGCAGTCTTCGCCGCAGACGATCACCAGAAACGGCAAACCAAGCGTGGTTGTGGTCTCGGTCGAGGAATGGCAGCGGAAGACCGTGCGCAAGGGTACGCTTGCGCAGTTCCTGCTGGAGTCGCCGCTGCGCGGCACCGATCTCAACCTTGAACGTCAGCGCGACGAACCGCGTGATCTGCCGCTGTGAGGCTACTGCTCGATACGAATGTCCTGTCCGAGGTGACAAGGCTGGCGCCGAACGCACGCGTTCTGGACTGGCTGGACGGGCTTGATGAGGACCGCTCATTCATTAGCGTTGTGTCGATCGCCGAGATCCGACGCGGCGTCGCCCTCATGGATGAGGGCCGGAAACGCGAGGCGCTGGCCCAGTGGCTCGCTCAAGACCTGCCTCAGCGCTTCGAACAGAGGGTTCTTCCTGTGGACGAATCGGTTGCCTTGGCCTGGGGAGACCTGATGGGCCTTGCGAAGCGCCGCGGTCGCGGTCTGTCGTCGATGGACGGCCTGATTGCAGCCACCGCGATTGCGCAGGAGCTCACCTTGGCAACGCGCAATACCAACGATTTCGAAGGCTTTGAGATCGAACTCTTCAATCCCTGGACTGCATGAACCGCTTGGCGCAGCATGTTGGGCCTTAAGCGACCCGAGGCAAGGAGGCGGTGCGCTTCAGGACGGAGAAGACCTGTTCCCCAATCTCGCCTAGACGCGTGACAAGCACCCTGGCTTCGGCTATAGGGCTGGCATGATCCACCTGACCGCCTCGTTCTGGTACTTTAGCTACGGCAGCTCGCTGGCGGCGGGAGGATTGCGCTCGATCTGAAGATTGCAGCAACAACATCCGAACAGCCGCCAGACCTGGCGGCTTTTTTGTTTCAGCCGGCAGGTCTCCCAACCAGGAGCAGAAAGCCGTGTTGACCACCACAGATGATCTTCGGGTCAAGGAAATCCGAGAGCTGAGTACGCCGGACGACGTGATGCGGGAGATACCGCGCACGCTGACGGCGACGCGCACCGTTGCAGCGTCACGCAACGTTATCCACGCCGTGCTGACCGGCGCCGACGATCGGCTGGTCGTCGTCGTCGGCCCCTGTTCGATCCACGACCCGATTGCTGCCGTCGACTATGCCAGCCGGCTAGTGGCGCTGCGCGAGAGCCTGTCGGACCGGCTGGAGATCGTGATGCGCGTGTATTTCGAGAAACCGCGCACGACGGTTGGGTGGAAGGGCCTGATCAACGATCCCGACCTCGACGGCAGCTTCAACATCGACAAGGGCCTGCGGATGGCCCGCAACGTGCTCTCCGCGGTCAACAATCTTGGCCTTCCGGCGGCGACGGAATTCCTCGACATGGCCACCCCGCAATACATTGCCGACCTCGTCGCCTGGGGTGCGATCGGCGCGCGCACGACAGAGAGCCAGATCCATCGCGAACTGGCATCCGGCCTGTCCTGCCCGGTCGGCTTCAAGAACGGCACCGACGGCAATTTGCGGATCGCCGCCGAGGCGGTGAAGTCCGCCGCCCAGCCGCATCATTTCATGGCGGTGACGAAGGGCGGGCGCAGCGCCATCGCGACGACCACCGGCAACCAGGAATGCCACGTTATCCTGCGCGGCGGCATTGTGCCGAACTATGACGCAACGAGCATAGCTGCCGCCTGCGCGGAACTCGGCCGGATCGGCGTAGCACCACGGCTGATGATCGACGTCAGCCACGCCAACAGCAACAAGAAGCCGGAGAACCAGCCGATGGTGGCGGCCGACGTCGCGGGCCAGGTCGCGGCAGGCGACGAACGCATCATCGGCGTCATGATCGAGAGCAACCTCGTCGCCGGCCGGCAGGAGGTCATGCCCGGCAAGCCGCTCGTCTATGGCCAGAGCATCACCGATGGCTGCATCGACTGGACAACCACCGAGACGGTGCTGCACGGCCTTGCCGACGCTGTCGAGCGGCGCCGGTCGGCGCGACGCGCCCTAATCGCCAGCCGTCCGGGAGCCGCCTGAAGCGGTTGGCACGGAATTTTGCGGGCGGTTGCTACCTTGCTGCTTGGCTTTGAAAGGCCGGCGCCGCCCCTCATTGCCCTGCCGGGCATTTCTCCCCGTATAGTGACGGGGAGAAAGATGCCGTTGTCCACGGTTTCGCCAACTTCAAGCGTAGCAGGAAGGGCGCCGAGGGGCGGTCAGCTTCTTTCTCCCCGTTTACGGGGAGAAAGGCCCGGCAGGGCAATGAGGGGCAGCGTCAATATCGACAATTGGCACTCTCCAACACAAGCTCTCCCTTGCCCTGGCATGGGTGGCGTCGAGGCTCGGATTGCGGGTCGCTACCGCACCGCGACCCAGCGCTGTTCCTCGAATGAGCGCGCCATGGCATGCACGGTGCGCTCGATTTCGAGTCCTTCGCCGAAATCGATGATCCGCGCCGGCTTGCCGGCCAGCCGCGTCAAAAGCTCGCGGCATTCGATGATCTTGAGATCGTTGAAGCCGAGACCGTGGCCGGGCGCCGGCAGGAAGGCGTCGTAGGGCTTGTGATGCGGCGCCACCAGGATGGTGCGATAGCCTTGCTCGGTCGGGCGGTCGGATGTCAGGTAAAGCTGGAACTCGTTCATCCTCTCCTGGTCGTACAGGATCGAGCCCTTCGAGCCGAAGACCTGGATGGCGATCCGGCCCTTGCGGCCCCAGGCCGAACGGTTGACCAGCAGTGTGCCGGCAATGCCGTTTTCGAGATGCATCAGCACGCTGGCGATGTCGTAGGTCTCGACCGCGCGACGCCCGCCTGATGCGACGCGGCGATCGGCATAGGGTTTTGCCATGTCGCACATGACGCGGGCGACGCGGCCGAACAGCACCGAGACCAGCGACAGCGGATGCACGGCGAAATCATCGAGCGCGCCGTAACCGGACGCCGCCTCGTGCTTCCAGAAGAACGGCGCCTCCGGGTCGGCCATGAAATCCTCGTCCATCTCGATGCGCAGATGGTTGACTTCACCGATCATCTTCTCGTCGAGCAGCGCACCTATATGGCGGATCGCCGGATTCTGAATATAATTATAGCCGAGCGCGGCCACCTTACCGGATTTTTGCGCCGCCGCCGCCATGGCTTGCGCCTCGGCAAAGCTCGGCGCCATCGGTTTTTCGCACCACAGATGCTTGCCAGCTTCGAGGATGGCGATGGCCATCTCCGGGTGGAACTGGTTCGGCGTGGTCAGCGAGACGATATCGACGTTCGGATCGTTGACGACGGCGCGCCAGTCGCCGGAGCCCTTGGCGAAGCCGAACTCGGTCGCCCGGCGCTTGGCAAGGTCGTCACTGAGCTCGCCGAGATGGACCAGCCTAGGCTTGGCCACGTCCGGAAAGACGGTGCCGACCGCGTTCCAGGCGATAGCGTGGCACTTGCCCATGAACCCCGTGCCGATAAGACCGACTCCGACCATTTCCTTGTCTCCGCTGCCAGAAAGGTTGTGTGGATGAATTAGTCCATTTTCTCCAGAAATGGAACGCATGGCTCATTTTTTATGGCCTTCTTGCACAGGCTCGCTATGATGGGGCATCACACGGCATCGACTGATGGACCTAGGCGGAGCGACTATGGACGAACGGGTGCCCCGCGATTTCGAGACGTTGCGTACGACGATCCTGGAACGGCGCCAGAGCCTGCCCAAGCGTATCGCGCAGATCGCTGCCTATGCGCTCGACAATCCCGACGATATTGCCTTCGGCACCGCCGCCAGCATCGCCGCCTCCGCCGGCGTTCAGCCTTCGACCTTGATCCGCTTCGCCCAGCAACTCGGCTTCGACGGCTTCACCAGCCTGCAACTGGTGTTTCGCGAGCGCCTGCGTGAGCGCAATTCGTCCTATGACGAAAGGCTGGCGGCATTGCGCGCCAAGGCCGAGGAAGGCGCCGGTCACCGGGCGATTTTCGACGGCTTCGTCGCCGCGGCGAGCACATCGCTCAACGATATTTCAGGCAGGCTGAACGAAGACCATTTCGAAGATGCGATCGCCCTGCTGGCGAAGGCGGAGACGATCTATGTGCTGGCCAAGCGCCGCTCCTATCCGGTCGCCTCCTACATCGCCTATGCGCTGGGCAAGCTCAAGATCCGCAACCAGCTGATCGAATCGGCCGCCGGCCTCAACGCCGAGATGATCAGCTTTGCCTCGCCCAGGGATGCCGTCATCGCCATCAGTTTCTCACCCTATGCGCCGGCGGCCATCGAGGAGGCGCGCGTCATTTCCGAGCAAGGCGTGCCGATCGTGGCGATCACCGACAGTTCCTTTTCGCCACTCGCCCAGTTCGCCAAGGTCTGGTTCGAAGTCGCCGAGGCCGATTTCGCCGGATTCCGCTCGCTGTCGGCAACGATGGCGCTGGCCATGGCGCTGACCGTTGCGGTTGGCGAAAAGCGGCGCGACACCGGCGGGAAGCGCAAGGCCTGACAGGCTACTTTTCGGCAAAGGAACGCACGTTCCATATTGACTATCGATTGGAATTATTATTTCATATTGCCGGCGCCACGCTGCCGCTCGCGCGTGTTACCCAAGACAACAAGGCTGATGGGAGGTTCGAATGAGCGAAGCCGTGGACGCGAAACATGCGCCGCTCGACGTCATCACCATTGGCCGCGCCTCGGTCGACCTCTACGGCCAGCAGATCGGCTCGCGCCTGGAGGATATCACCTCCTTTGCCAAATCGGTCGGCGGCTGTCCGGCCAACATTTCGGTCGGCACGGCCAGGCTCGGCCTGCGCTCGGCGCTGCTCACCCGCGTCGGCGACGAGCAGATGGGCCGTTTCATCCGCGAGCAGCTGGCACGCGAGGGCGTTTCCGTGGCCGGCCTCAGGACCGACCCGGACCGGCTGACCGCGCTGGTGCTGCTGTCGGTCGAGGACGAGGGCGTCTCGCCGATGATCTTCTATCGCACCGACTGCGCCGACATGGCGCTTTCGGAAGACGACATCGATGAGACGTTCATCGCTTCGGCACGCGCGATCGTCGTCACCGGCACGCATTTTTCGCGACCCAACAGCGACGCCGCGCAACGCAAGGCGATCCGTGCCATCAAGGCCACGGGCGGCAAGGTGGTGTTCGACATCGACTACCGTCCTAATCTCTGGGGTCTCGCCGGCCATGCCGAAGGCTTCGAGCGCTATGTGAAATCCGACCGGGTCTCCGCCCAGTTGAAGACAGTGCTGCCCGACTGCGACCTGATCGTCGGCACCGAAGAAGAGATCATGATCGCCTCCGGTGCCGATGATTGCCTGAGCGCGTTGAAGACCATCCGCTCGCTGTGCAAGGCCACGATCGTCTTGAAGCGCGGCGCCATGGGCTGCATCGTCTATGACGGGCCGATCAGCGACGACCTCGAAGACGGCATCGTTGGCAAGGGTTTTCCGATCGAGGTCTACAATGTCCTCGGCGCCGGCGATGCCTTCATGTCGGGTTTTTTGCGCGGCTGGCTCGGCGAGGAGAGCCTGGAGACGGCAGCGACCTGGGCCAACGCCTGCGGCGCCTTCGCCGTGTCGCGGCTGCTCTGTGCGCCGGAATATCCGACCTTCGAGGAATTGCAGTTCTTCCTGAAGAACGGCAGCAGGCACCTGGCGCTGCGCAAGGACGAGGCGATCAACCATATCCATTGGGCGACGACGCGCCGGCGAGACATTCCATCGCTGATGGCGCTGGCCTGCGATCACCGTATCCAGCTTGACGATGTCGCCGTGAAGGCAGGCGCCGACCTGTCGCGCATCCATGATTTCAAGGTGCTGACGGTCAAGGCGGCGGCAAAGGTTGCCGCCGGCCGCGCCGGCTACGGCATGCTGCTCGACGAAAAATACGGCCGCGAGGCGATGTTCGAATTCGCCCGCCATCCTTTCGCCTGGCTTGGCCGGCCAGTCGAATTGCCCGGATCGCGGCCGCTTCGTTTCGAATTCTCGCAGGATATCGGCTCGCAACTGATCGAGTGGCCGGTCGACCATTGCATCAAGTGCCTGTGCTTCTACCACCCCGACGACCCGGAGGCGCTGAAGGCCGAGCAGCAGCAGAAGCTCAAAAGCCTGTTCGAGGCCGCGCGGAAAGTAGGCAGAGAACTTCTCATCGAGATCATCGCCGGCAAGCACGGCGAGCTCGACGACACGTCCATCCCGCGGGTGCTGGAGGAACTCTATGCGCTTGGCATCAAGCCCGACTGGTGGAAGCTTGAACCGCAGGCCTCAGCCGGGGCCTGGGCGAAGATCGAAGCGGTGATCCTGAAGAACGATCCGTGGTGTCGCGGGGTTGTGCTGCTCGGCCTCGAAGCGCCACAGGACGAACTGGAAGCGGCCTTTGCCGCCACCGCCAAGGCGCCCATCGTCAAGGGCTTCGCCGTCGGTCGCACCATCTTCATCAACGCGGCCGAACAATGGCTTGCCGGCAAGATGTCGGACGAGGAGGCGGTGGCCGACATGGCGTCGCGCTTCGAGAGGCTGACCGAGGCATGGCTTGCCGCGCGCGGCCGCAAAGCAGCATAAGAAGGCGCGGCATAAGGACTGCGGAGGAAAACAACATGACCAGGATAATCCGCCTGACGATGGCGCAGGCGCTGACCCGCTTTCTTGCTCGCCAGATGACCGAGATCGACGGCAGGAGAATGCCGATCTTCGGCGGCGTCTGGGCGATCTTCGGCCACGGCAATGTCGCCGGCATCGGCGAGGCGCTTTATCAGGTGCGCGACGAATTGCCGACCTTTCGCGCCCACAACGAACAGGGCATGGCGCATGCGGCGATCGCCTATGCCAAGGCCAATTTTCGCCGCCGGTTCATGGCGGCAACCAGTTCGATCGGCCCCGGCGCGCTAAACATGGTGACGGCGGCGGCACTTGCGCATGTAAACCGGTTGCCCGTCCTGTTTCTCCCCGGCGACGTCTTCGCCAATCGTATCCCCGATCCCGTCCTGCAGCAGGCCGAAGATTTCTCCGACGGTACCGCGACGGTCAACGACTGCTTCCGGCCGGTGTCGCGCTATTTCGACCGCATCACCCGGCCCGAGCAGATCATCCCGGCGCTCAACCGTGCCATGCAGGTGCTGACCGATCCGGCCGAATGCGGACCGGTGACCTTGGCGCTCTGCCAGGACGTGCAGGCCGAGGCCTTTGATTACCCCGAGAGCTTTTTTGCCGAACGGGTCTGGCATCAGCGCCGGCCGCGTCCGGACCGTGGGGAACTGGCGGCCGCGGTGGCGGCGCTGAAGGCGGCAACAAAGCCATTGGTGATTGCCGGCGGCGGCGTGCTTTATTCGCAGGCTTCCGGCGAGCTGGCGAAGCTGGCGCAAGGCGCCGGCATCCCGGTCTGCGAGACGCAGGGCGGAAAATCCTCGCTGCCGGACGATCATCCGCTCAACATGGCGGCGGTCGGCGTCACCGGCACTTCGGCCGCCAATAGGCTGGCCGAGGAAGCCGATGTCGTGCTTGCCGTCGGCACCAGATTGCAGGATTTCACCACCGGCTCGTGGGCGCTGTTCAAGAATTCCGGCAAGACCATCATCGGACTGAACGTCCAGCCTTTCGATGCGGGCAAGCACCAAGCGCTGCCGCTGGTAGCCGATGCGGCGGAAGGGCTCGCCGAGTTCGGCGCGGCGCTGAACGGCTGGCAGGCGCCGGCTGCCTGGACCGATAATGCCGCCAGGGGGAAGAAAGAATGGCAGGCCGAAGCCGGCAAGGTGACGGCTTCGACCAATGCCGCCTCCCCGTCCGACGCGCAGGTGATCGGCGCCGTGCAGCGCGCCATGGGCTCCGACGTGATATTGCTTCATGCCGCCGGTGGCCTGCCCGGCGAGTTGCACAAGCTCTGGCAGGCGGGCGCACCCGGCTCCTACCACGCCGAATACGGCTTCTCGACCATGGGCTACGAGATCGCAGGCGGACTTGGCGTCAAGATGGCCAAGCCCGACGAGGAGGTCGTCGTCATGATCGGCGACGGCTCCTATCTGATGCTCAATTCCGAGATCGCAACCTCGGTCATGCTCGGCCTCAAGCTGACCATCGTGCTGCTCGACAACCGGGGCTATGGCTGCATCAACCGGCTGCAGATGGCAACCGGCGGCGCCAACTTCAACAATCTGCTGAAGGACGCCCGCCACGAGATTATGCCCGACATCGACTTCGCCGCGCATGCGGCAAGCCTCGGCGCCATCGCCGAGAAAGTCTCGTCGATCGCAGGGTTGGAAACGGCGCTGGCAAAGGCGAAAGACAATAGCAAGACGACGGTACTGGTCATCGACACCGACCCGCTGGTGTCGACCGATGTCGGCGGCCATTGGTGGGATGTCGCCGTGCCGGAAGTTTCTTCGCGGCCGCAGGTCAACGCCGCACGCAGAGCCTATGAAGAAAAGCGGCGGATGCAGATGTGTTGGTGATTGATGTCGGCGCTGCCAAGCCCCTACCTCCCCCTTGTGTGGAGGTCGGACCGAAGGTCCGGGTGGGGGTCCGGCGCCGCCCCCCACCCCGCTGCTTCGCAGCGACCCTCCCCACAAGGGGGAGGGTGGACACGAACTGAAATTGGAGTGACGACTTGAAAGCCAAACTGGGCATCTCCCCCATTGCATGGTGGAACGACGATCTTGCGGAACTCAGCGATGACGTGTCGCTGGAGGAGTGCTTGGCGCAATCGCGCTCGGCGGGCTTCACCGGCATGGAAATGGGCCGCCGTTTTCCCAGTGATCCGAAAATCATGCTGCCGATCCTGAAGGAGGCCGACGTGACGCTCTGCGGCGGCTGGTTCTCCGGTACGCTGGTCGACGAAGACATGGCCAGGAATAAGGATCGCATCCAGCCGATGATCGATCTGTTCAAGGCGGTGAACGCGCCCTGCATCGTCTATGGTGAGGTCGGCCGCTCCATCCAGGGCGACCGCTCAAAGCCGCTCGCCACCAAGCCGAGGCTTTCGGACGACGAGATGAAGGCGTATGCGAGGCGCCTCACGCAGTTCGGCGAATGGTGCGCCGAGCAAGGCATGCCGCTCTCCTACCACCATCATATGGCGGCGGTGGTCGAAACTGAGCCGGAACTCGACGCCTTCATGCGTCATTCGGGAGAAGGCATTCCACTGCTGCTCGACGCCGGCCACCTGGCTTTTGCCGGCGGCGATGTTCTGCGCGCCATCGACAATCATCACCGTCGCATCAATCATGTCCATGTGAAGGACGTGCGCATGGAGGTGATCGAAAAACTCGATCGCCAGAAGCAATCCTTCCTCGATGCCGTGGCGCTCGGCGCCTTCACGGTGCCGGGAGATGGTTCGCTGGATTTCGGTGCCATTGTGGAAAGGCTGGCGAACTATGGCCATGAAGGCTGGTTCGTGGTTGAGGCCGAGCAGGATCCCAGGAAGAATCCGCCGCTCAGGATGGCGCAAGTCGGCTACAAGGAATTGATGCGGGTGATGACGGCCGCCGGCTACACGGTTGAAACGCAGGGCTTCCCCAATGCTTGAGCGAGTCTATTCCCGGCGACGGGGTGATCCGATACGGGGGCCGATTCGATGAAGGACTCTGAGCATCCGTTCTTCCGGCCCCTGTGGCGGCGCGTTGCCATCGTCGCCGTCTGCCTGGGCTGGGCCGTGGTCGAGTTTGCCACCGGCGCGCCGTTCTGGGGCACGATCGCGCTCGGCTTCGCCGGCTATGCCGTCTGGCAGTTCTTCTATCTCTATAAGCCGGCCGACGGCGGCAAGGATTCGGCCGACACCGAACCAAAGGAATGAAGCGCGATGTCCAAACTGCTCGTCAAAGCCGATAAGGGCCATGGCCGCGTCGCCCATGTGACGCCGCAAAACGCCGGCTGGACCTATGTCGGTTTCGATCTGCATCGATTGCGGCCCGGCGAGACCGTCTCCGGACAAACCGCGAGCTGTGAAGTCTGCCTGGTGTTCGTCACCGGCAAGGGCAAGGCCAAGGCCGGCGGCAACGATCTCGGCCTGCTCGGCGAACGCATGTCGCCCTTCGAAGGCAAGCCGTGGTCGGTCTATGTGCCGCAGGGCTCTGACTGGTCGGTGACTGCCGACACCGGCCTCGAACTCGCGGTCTGCTCGGCGCCGGGGCTTGGCGGCGGCCTGCCGGTCCGCGTCATTGCACCGAAGGATCTCGGCCATGAGGTTCGCGGGAAGGGCACCAACACGCGCTACGTCACCAACATCCTGCCGGAAGGCGAGCCGGCCGATTCATTGCTGGTGGTCGAGGTCATTACGCCTGGCGGCCATACATCGAGCTATCCGCCGCACAAGCATGACCAGGACAATCTGCCGGCCGAATCCTATCTTGAGGAGACCTATTACCACCGCCTCAATCCGCCGCAGGGCTTTGCCTTCCAGCGCGTCTACACCGATGCCGATCGGAATGGCGCTCGTTCGCTCGACGAGGCGATGGCGATCGAGGACGGCGACGTCGTGCTGGTGCCCAAGGGCTATCATCCTTGCGCCGCCTGCCATGGCTACGACCTCTACTACCTCAACGTCATGGCCGGGCCGAAGCGGACGTGGAAATTCCACAACGCGCCCGAGCACGAATGGCTGATGAAGGCCTGAGGCGCGGCCCGTCCGGGTCGGCAAACTGGCCCCAAGGCGAAAAAATCGTCGGCTAATGACCCGCCTGAACAAGTTTGTTATCAGGAGCGATCATCAGCTTCGTCATTTCGTCATGCAAATCGCCTATGGCAGCGGGAGTTGACGAGGACTTTCGATGCGCTACGCTATCTATTTCACCCCCCGGCAGGACGAACCTCTGGCGCAAATCGCCGCCAATTGGCTTGGCCGTGACCCGTTCGGCGCCGCCACGAGGCCGGTCGAGGCCGTGGACGAGCTGTCGGCAGCGGAAGTCGCCTTCCATACCGCTTCGGCGCGCCGCTACGGCTTTCATGCGACACTGAAGGCGCCCTTCCAGCTGGCTTCGAACGAGACGGAAGCCGCGCTTCGTGCGGCACTGGACGATTTCGCCGAGACGACGCCGGTGGTGACGATCCCACGGCTGTTCGTCAGCCAGATCGACGGCTTTTTCGCGCTGGTGCCGGAGGGACCGCTGCCGGCGCTCAACCGCTTCGCCGACGACGTTGTGCGCGACTTCGACCATTTTCGCGCGCCGCTGAGCGAGGCAGAGATCGAACGGCGCAGCCCTGACTCGCTGAAGCCGGCTGAATTCCGCAATCTCTGCCAGTGGGGTTACCCCTATGTCTTCGAGACCTTCCGTTTTCATATGACGCTGTCCGGCCGGGCCTCGTCACAGGAAAGCCCTCGTCTTCGCGCAGCAATCGACAGCCTGTTTGCGGGAGTCCTGCAACGGCCGGTGCCGGTGGACGCGCTGACCCTGTTTGTCGAAACCGAACCTGGCGCCCCGTTCATGGTGCTCTCCCATCACGCGCTCGGGCGCCGCCCGGTGAGAAAAACTGCCTGAAAACTACTTGTTTTAACCGCTTTTGTGCGACGCCAACTCATCCCAATCGGTGATTCAATTGGCCGCAAAAAGCTCCAAGGACTGCCTGAAATGACCGTCGAGACCGTTCTCAACAATGCCCGCATCGTGCTTGCCGACGAGATCGTCGAAGGCTCGATCGTGCTGCGCGACGGCTTGATCGCCGGGATCGATGCCGGCGCCGGCCGGAGCGGTGAGGATATGGCCGGCGATTTCATCATTCCCGGGCTGGTCGAGCTTCATACCGACCACCTGGAGGGTCACTACGCGCCGCGGCCGAAGGTGCGCTGGAACCCGATCGCCGCCGTTCTCGCCCACGACGCGCAGGTGGCGACCGCCGGCATCACCACCGTGCTCGATGCCTTGCGCGTCGGCATGGACGACGATGCTGACATGAATTCGGCCGACATGCGCAAGCTGGCCGATGCGATCGAGGACAGCGTCCAGCAGGACCGGCTGCGGGCCGACCATTTCATCCATCTGCGCTGCGAGGTTTCGGCGCCGGATTGCCTCGCAGCCTTCGCGCATTTCGACGGCGATGACAGGATCAAGCTGGCGTCGCTGATGGACCACGCGCCGGGACAGCGCCAGTTCGTCGATTTGGAAACCTATGCCTATTACTACCAGCGCAAGCTGAAGCTGACGGATCGCGAATTCCAGCAGTTCTGCGAGAAGCGGATGGCGGAGTCGGCGACGAATTCGGGGCCGAACCGCGCCTTCATCGCTGCCGCCTGCCATCAGCGCGGCATCGTGCTGGCCAGCCATGACGACGCCACGACCGGCCATGTCGACGAGGCGATCGAGCAAGGCGTCCGCGTCGCCGAATTCCCGACCACCAAAGAGGCCGCAAAAGCTTCGAAGGCGGCAGGGCTCGGGGTGCTGATGGGCGCCCCGAACGTCATGCGCGGCGCCTCGCATTCGGGCAATGTTTCGGCCCGGACACTCGCCGGCGAAGGTTTGCTCGACATACTGTCGTCCGACTACATCCCCTTCAGCCTGATCCAGTCGGCCTTTTTCCTCGGCGACGTTGTCGACGGCATCTCCCTGCCGCAGGCGGTGGCGATGGTTTCGAAGAACCCGGCCGAGGCAGTCGGCCTCGCCGACCGTGGTGTCATCGAGCAGGGCCGGCGCGCCGATCTGGTTCGCGTCCGTCTTGACGATCATGTCCCGGTTGTCCGCACGGTCTGGCGGCAGGGACGTCGGGTCGCGTGATGGTGTCGGCGTCGATCGAGCGTGAATTGTCCGCCACGGCGTTTCCGATCCGCGACGGCGTGTTTGTCGCCGTCGTCGGGCCGAGCGGCGCCGGCAAGGACACGGTGATCGGCTATGCCCGGACGCTGTTTGCCGACGAGGCCCGGCTGGAGTTCGTGCGCCGGGTGATCACCCGGCCGAGCGACACGACGAGCGAGGATCACGACACGCTGGCCGATGCGGCCTTCGTCGAGGCCGACGCGGACGGCGCCTTCGCCATCTCCTGGGAGGCGCATGGCTTGCGCTACGGCATCCCGGCTGAAGTCGACCGGTCAGTGGCCAGTGGCCGCGTCGCCATCGCCAATGTCTCCCGCGCCATCATCCCGGCGCTGCGCGATCGCTATGCCAATCTGGCTGTCGTCGAGATCACCGCATCGCCGCAGATCCTGGCCGAGCGACTGGCGATGCGCGGCCGCGAGTCGCGCGGCGAAGTGCTGGCGCGGCTGGCGCGCAGCGCCAATGTGGCGTTGTCCGGGCCAGGCGTGACCTCGATCGACAACAGCGGCCCGCGCGAGGCGGCCGGCGAGCGTTTTGTCGAAGCGCTGCGCAAGGCAATGGCGTTCTCCGACCGACCGTGACATCGATCAACGAATGCAGCGGGGCAAAACTAATCTGTAGCGATCCTTCGCGCCCTCCTCTGTCCTGCCGGACATCTTGCCCACTTGGGGGGAGATTGGATGTCGCATCGGGTTTCGCCAATCTCCAATGCTGAAGAATGGCGCCGTCGGCAGAGCTGCCAATCTCCCCCTTGTGGGTCCCTTGTGGGGGAGATGTCCGGCAGGACAGAGGGGGGCGCTGTCCAGGGCGCTGTCCCGCCGAATCAAGCTTCGTGAAGCGCTACTCCGCGGCCGCGCCGGCCGCGCCCTTGCGGGTTGCCTCCAGCATCAGCCGCCGCTCCCGGTACACGCCCCATTGCTGGTCGACCAGCACGCCGATCAAGATCACGCCGCCCATCACCGCGAAATTGAGCGAGGACGGGATGCCGAGCAGGTTGACGAGGTTTTGCAGTTCCTGCAGCAGAACCGTGCCTAGGATCACGCCGATCAGCGAGCCTTCGCCGCCGCGCAGCGAGAAGCCGCCGAGCACGGCTGCGGCAATGGCGTAGAGTTCGTAGAACTGGCCGTGGCTGGCCGGCGAGATCGAGCGCGTGTACATGGCGAAGTAGATCGCCGACAGCGCCGTCAGCACACCGCAGATGACATAGGCCGCCATGACGACGCGGCCGGTGCGAATGCCGGAATATTTCGCCGCCTCCTCGTTCTTGCCGATGGCGTAGAGGTAGCGGCCAAACACCGAACGGTGCAGCACCACCCACATCACGATGGCGATGACGATCAGCGCGATGAAGCTGTTCGGCACGCCATAGGATCGTCCGGCGGTCAGGAATTCGAGCTCCGGGAAATTCTGCCCGAAGGCGAAGCCCGCCGTGCCGTCGGCTGTGTAGAACCGCGCCACGCCGCGATAGATCAACAGCCCGCATAGCGTCACCACGAAAGGCTGCAATTTGAGCCGCGTGATCAGCCAGCCATGTGCCAGCCCGATGATGCCGCCAAGCACGAGGATCAGCGGCAGCGCCACCGGCCATGCCATGCCGCGCGTGGCGATGAAATCGACGAACAGGACGCCGAGCAGCGCAACCACCGAGCCGACCGACAATTCGATGCCGCCGGTGATGATGACGAAGGCCTGGCCGATCGCCAGGATGCCGAACAGCCCGATCAGGTTCGATGTGTTGGCGAGGTTGATCGGCAGCAGGAAGCGCGGGTTGATGATCGCCACCACCGCTCCCACCACAAGGATCAGGATCAGCAGGCCGAGATCTTTCTTGCTCATCGTCTTCTCCCCATTGCCCGCGAATTATTTCGGCTGCTTGCCGACGGCCAGCAGCAGCACGTTTTCCTGGCTGAACTGTTCCTTGTCGAGAATGCCTGAGATCTGGCCCTCATGCATGACGGCGATGCGGTCGGAGACGCCGATCACCTCCTCCATGTCGCTCGATATCATCAGCACCGCGACGCCGGCATCGGCCAGCGCCCGCATCAGCCCGTAGATCTCCGCCTTGGCGCCGATGTCGATGCCGCGGGTTGGCTCATCGAGGATCATCACCTTGGGGCTCATGGCCAGCCACTTGGCCAGCACCACCTTTTGCTGGTTGCCGCCGGACAGCGTGCCGGTGCGCGTCGCCACCGAGGGCGCCTTGATGCCGAGATTGCGTTTCTGCTTCTCGGCGGTGACGGCTTCGGCGCGGGCAGAGACCAGGGATCGCCGGGCATGGGCCGGCAGATTGGGGAGCGAAATATTCTGGGCAATCGACAGGTCGAGCAGGATGCCGGTCAGCTTGCGATCCTCGGGGACGAGGAATATCCCGTTGGCCACAGCGTCGGCCGCCGAACCAAGAACCAGATCTTTTCCATCAAGCTGGAGCGAGCCGCCAAGGCTCTTCTCGATGCCGAAAAGCACGCGCGCCAGTTCCGTGCGGCCGGAGCCGACAAGGCCCGCCAGGCCAAGGATTTCGCCGCGCCTGACGCCGAGATCGACCGGCCGGTCGGGATAGGCGCTGGTGCGAACGGCCTTGGCCGACAGCGCGACGGCGCCGGGCGGGCGGCCCGATTCTGCGGCCTTCTCCCGCTCCTTCAGCATGCGGCCGATCATCAGCTTGACCATCTGGTCGTGGTTGATGGCGTTCTTCGGCAGCGTGCCGGCAAGCATGCCGTCCCTCAGCACGACGACGCGATCGGCAACCCGCTCGACCTCGTGAAGGCGATGCGAGATGAAGATGACGCTGATGCCGCCGGCCTTTAGCGCCTTGATGACATCGAGCAGCTTGTCGGTTTCGGCAAGGGGCAGGCTCGACGTCGGCTCGTCGAGGATGACCAGCCGCGCCTCGATCGATAGCGCCTTGGCGATTTCGACCATCTGCTGCTGGGCAAGCGACAGCGCCGATACCGGGGTGTTGGCCGAGAAATTGGCGCCCACACGTTTGAGCAGTGGCGCCGCCAGCGTGCGCAGCCTGGTGCGGTCGACAAGCCTGAGCGGACCGGCGCGCAACGGCTCGCGGCCGAAAAAGATGTTGGCAGCAACGTCGAGGTTTTCGAACAGGTTGAGTTCCTGGTGGACGAAGGCGATGCCGGAACCGATGCTGGCCTCGACGGTCAGCCCGTCATGGGCGACGCCGTCGACGGTGATCGTGCCGGTGTCGGGTGTGGTCACGCCGCCGAGGATCTTCATCAGCGTCGACTTGCCGGCACCGTTTTCGCCGACGAGGCCGATAACCTCGCCAGGCCTGACCTCCAGCGAAAACCCGTCCAGCGCGACCACGCCGGGATAGGTCTTGCGCACGCCCTCGAGACTGAGGAACGGGGCAATCGTGGATGCGCCGATGGATGCGTCGGAATAGTTCATCATGCCTGACAGCAGTTGGCGGGCCGGCCTCCCCGCAGATTGACGAGCCTGATCAGGCTCGTCAATAACAAGCGGAGCCAGTCACGCCGGCGTCGCACTGCCTCTCAGCCCTACCCTCTCCCCGTAAAGAACGGGGAGAGGGATTGGCCAGCGTTGCAACCCTTCTCCCCGTTCTTCACGCGGAGAAGATGCCGGCAGGCGGATGAGGGGCAGCGCCGACGACGCTCAGTTTCCGGACATCGCCTTCAGACTGGCGGCATAGGCGTCGACGTCGTCCTTGCCGATGATCTTGGTCGGGATGATGATCAGGCCGTTCTCCGGAATGCCCGACTTGTCGCCCTCGAGATAGGCAGCCATCAGCTTCATGCCCTGGTAGGCCCACTCGAAGGGCTGCTGCACGACGGTGGCGGCAACGGTGCCTTCCTTGACGCCGCCGAGCGTGATCGGATCGTCGTCGAAGCCGACGACCGTGATCTGGCCGAGCTTGCCGGCGTCGCGCAGCGCTTCATAGATTCGCGGGGTGTTGTAGGAATAGAAGCCGACCATGCAGGTGACGTCGGGGCTGGCGACCAGCGCGTCCTCGACGTTCTTCTTGGCGCGGGCCTGGTCGATGTCGTCGCCGCGCACGTCGATCAGCTCGATCTTGGTGCCGGCGAGCCCTTCCTTCATACCTTCGATGCGCTCCTTGGCATTGTCAGCGCCGAGCAGGCCGACGAAGCCGAGGCATTTGCCGCCGTCGGGCATCGCCTTCTTGGCGATCTCGGCCGCCTGCTTGCCGGCATCGATGTTGGACGAGCCGATATAGGCGACCCGCTTGGTCTGAGGCGCGTCACTGTCGGTGGTGAACAGCGCCGTCTCCGAGGCGATCTTGTTGAGCCCGTCGGTCGAGGTCTTGGGATCGACGGCCGAAACCATGATCGCCTTGACGCCGGCCGTCACCAGATCATCCATCAGCCGCTGCTGGATGGCGACCGACGACTGTTCCGGATATTTGAGCTCGAGATTGTAGTTGGGCAATTCGGCCTGGGCCTTCTTGACTCCGGCTTCGGCCGCCTTCCAGAAATCGGAAGCGCCGTTGACGACGAAGGCCAGCGTCGGTTTGTCCTGGGCACCGGCGATCGCCGTGAAGGACAGACCGAGAGCCAGGGCCGCTGCGGCGACGGACGCATTTCGTATCGCAGATTTCATGTTCAACCTCCCATTAGATCCAGTCATTTTCGCTGATCTGAACTTTTGTCGAATGCGGCTTGGACGCCCTCCTCCTCAAGGGTGCTGGCAGCGAAAGAACGGCGCCATCCCAGCCGCAGTCTGAACTCTAGAGACTCATTGGCTGCTCGTAAATAGTCCGATTTGTCTGATATTTCGTGATTGTGGAGTGTTGCCCCGCAGCGCAAACGTCCCGGACGAAGGTGGCCAAAGCTATGCAGATGAGACTCCTTGTGGAGGCAGCCTCGCGGATACTGGTATACGAGTATAGGAATATCCAGTTCGGATATCTGAGAACGGGTTCTGCAGCCAACCCTTCTAGTCCCCGAGAAAGCTGCGCTTCAATTCGCAACGCAAGTGCTATAGTTAGACCAAGAACGCGGCTCGCCGCTTACTGAGGCAACGAAGGCGAAAGCGTATTGGTCGCAGTGTATGAAAGCCATAGTGATGGGATGAGACGAAGCGGCCGAGGACGGGCCGGGCCCGGCGTCGTGCTCAGCCTGGGTGCTGGTCTGCGGCTGCTCGCTTCGTTGCTCTTTCTGATCTGGACCATTCCTGCGGCAACAGCCGATCAGGTCGCGCATGACCTTGCCAAAGGCCAAATCGGCGCGACCGAGCCAGTTACGCACCCGACTGTCCTTGCCCGCAGCATTGCGCGCCACGTCGGTGCTGAGAGTTCCCGTTTCAAGACACCTGTCATTGCGAGAGATGGCAAACCGTTTTGCATTATTCCGGATTTGCGGCTGCCGCTCGAAACCGCGTCAGCCGCGCCGTTTGGCATATGGTCTGAAGACCGGCCGGAACTGTCGCCGATCCGCGCCTTTGATGCGCGCGCGCCTCCGCTTCTCACGGCGTGAACCTTGCCGCGCTTCCGCGGCTCTAGACTCGCAAAACATTCACATCGCGTTCCGTTCGTCGAGTTGCTCGCCGGTCGGAACGCCAAAGCTCTTGTCGGAGGCGGTTTGCGCCCGATATGGGCTGAACGGACAAGAACATGCTGCATTTTTCGCGCTGGAAGACCATTCTCATCTGGCTGACGGTCTTGGCCGGCATCCTCTACGCAGCTCCCAATCTGGTTCCCGCCTCCACGCTGGCATCGCTGCCGAATTGGCTGCCAAAGCAGCAGCTGACGCTGGGCCTCGACCTGCAGGGCGGCTCGCACATCCTGCTCCAGATCGATCGGCAGGACCTTGCCAACGAACGTCTCGAATCGGCACGCGACGAGGTCCGCACATCGCTGCGCGATGCCCAGATCGGCTATACCGGGCTTGCCGGCACCGCCAATTCCATCCAGGTCCGCATTCGCGACCAAGGCCAGATCGAAGCGGCGAAGAGCGCGCTCGAAAGATTGGCGCAGCCGATCTCGACGGGGCTTTTCATGAGCGGCTCGGTGACCGAGATGGAGATGACCGAGCCGGAACCGGGCCTGCTGCGCTTCACGCTGACCGAAGCCGGGATCGACTACCGGATCGCCGCGGCGCTGACACAATCGATCGAGGTGGTGAGCCGGCGCGTCAACGAACTCGGCACGACCGAGCCGATCATCCAGCGCCAGGGATCGGATCGCATCATGGTCCAGGTGCCGGGCCTGCAGGATCCGCAGCGGCTGAAGGATATCCTCGGACAGACGGCTAAGCTGACCTTCCAGATGGTCGACCAGTCGATCCCGGTCGAGGAGGCGATCTCCGGTCGCCCGCCGGCCGGCTCGACGGTGATGTATTCGACGGACGAGCCGCGGGTTCCGCATCTGATCGAGAACCGGATCATTGTCTCCGGCGAAAACCTCGTCGATGCGCAGGCAACCTTCGACCAGCGCACCAACGAGCCGGTGGTCTCGTTTCGCTTCGACAGCCGCGGCGCCACCCGCTTCGGTCAGGCTACTCAGGCCAATGTCGGGCGCCTGTTCGCGATCATCCTCGACAACGAGGTGATCTCCGCGCCTCAGATCCGCGAACCGATCCTGGGCGGCACCGGGCAGATATCCGGCAGTTTCACGGTGGAAAGCGCGAACGACCTTGCGGTCCTGCTGCGCGCCGGCGCACTGCCGGCCGACCTCACCATCGTCGAGGAGCGCACCGTCGGTCCGAGCCTCGGCAGCGATTCGATCGAGGCGGGCCAGTTCGCGGCAATCATCGCCGGGGTCCTCGTCGTCGGCTTCATGCTGTTCGCCTATGGGCGGTTGGGGCTGATCGCGAATATCGCGCTGTTGGCCAACGTCGCACTGATCATCGCCATCCTGTCCGTGCTCGGGGCGACGCTGACGCTGCCTGGCATCGCCGGCATCGTGCTGACGATGGGCATGGCGGTCGATTCCAACGTCATCATCTTCGAGCGCGTCCGCGAAGAGAACCGCCAAGGGCGCTCGATCGTGCAGTCGATGGATTCCGGGTTCAAACAGGCGCTGGCGACCGTCGTCGACGCCAATGTGACGACGCTGATTGCCGCCGTCATCCTGTTCTTCCTCGGCTCGGGGCCGATCAAGGGGTTTGCCGTCACCCTCGCCATCGGCATCGTCACCACCGTGTTCACAGCGTTCACGCTGACGCGTTGGCTGGTCGCGTTCTGGCTTCGCCGGCAGCGGCCGAAAACCATGCCAGCCGGTGTCATGCGGCTGGTGCCCGACGACACGCGCGTGCCGTTCATGGCATTCCGAAAATACGCCTTCACCCTGTCCGTGCTGTTGTCGATCGCTGCGGCGGTGCTGTTCTTCACTGTCGGCATGAACTACGGCATCGACTTCCGCGGTGGTTCGAGCATCGAAGTGCAGGCGAAGGGCCAGCAGGCCGACATCGGCAACATCCGTGAGCGGCTGACGGGTCTCGAACTGGGTGAGGTGCAGGTGCAGGAGTTCGGCTCGACCCGGGATGTGCTGATCCGCATCGGCACGCAGGGGGGCGGCGACGTTGCCGAACAGTCCGCCGTCGAGAAGGTAAGAAGCGCGCTCGAAACCGACTACGAGTTCCGCCGCATCGAGGTCGTCGGTCCGACAGTGTCCTCCGAACTCGCGTTCAACGGTACAATGGGCGTGCTCGCCTCGCTGCTGGCGATGCTCGTCTACATCTGGATCAGGTTCGAGTGGCAGTTCGGGCTCGGCGCCATCATTTCGACTTTCCACGACGTGATTCTGATGGTCGGCTTCTACGTCGTCGCCGGCATAGAGTTCAATTTGACTTCGATTGCCGCGATCCTGACTATTGTCGGCTATTCCATCAACGATACGGTTGTCGTCTATGACCGGGTCCGCGAGAATCTGCGCCGCTATAAAAGGATGCCGATTGCCGAGTTGCTCGACCTGTCGATGAACCAGACACTGGCGCGAACGGTCCTGACCGGCGTGACCACGCTGTTTGCGCTGGCGGCGCTTTCGATCTGGGGCGGTGAGGTGATCCAGTCCTTCACGATCGCAATGATCTTCGGCATTCTCGCCGGGACCTATTCCTCCATCTTCGTCGCCGGGCCGCTGCTGATCCTGTTCAAGCTCCGGCCGGGCGCCCTCAGCCAGGAGGAAGCCGCAGTGGCGAAAGAGCCGCCGGCGCAACAGGCGTTATGACGCAACGATGGACGCTGCCATCTTTTGGGTAGCTGAACTTTGATCTGGCGCATGATCCTTTCCGAAAATCGATTTCGATTTTCAGGGGTCATGCGCCAACCAGACCGTCTCTCGCATCACCTCGTTGCCGTGCAGCCGATCATCAGTCGGCGGCAATCATCTTGGCGACCGGCAAGGACGGCGGCGACGCTGAAGCTTGGGAGACAGCGGCGGGCCAGCGCGGCTGCCTGTTCCAGGCTGATACCCCGGACGAGCGGGTCCGCGTGACGGTGCGCGAGCCGCCATTCGCGTTCGTCCGAGCGATGCACCGCTCAGCCGGTAAAATTGCATGTTGATGTTGATGAAGCCGATGATATGACTTCAGGAATATGCTGAACGAAATTGATCTTTCGCGCACCGATCTCAATCCTCGTCCTCTTCGAGGCCGTACTCGGAGAGGGCCACGTGGGCCGGGCGGCGGACCGGCTTAATCTGACGCCATCGGCCGTCAGTCACGGGCTCGGCCGGCTGCGCCGGCTCCTCAACGATCCGCTGTTCCCAAGAACGCCCAAGGGCGTGGTGCCGACGGCGCGTGCAACGGAACTGGCCGCGCCGATCGCCGAGGTTCTGGCGCGCGTGCGCAGCGTGATGGCGACTGCCGCGCCCTTCGATCCCGCCACGGCCATGCGCCGGTTCGCAATCGGCGCACCGACGGTGTCTCAGCCGTGATCCTGCGCCCCCTCCTCGCCGAGCTCAGCCGGACTGCGCCACGCATCGACGTCGGCGTGCGTCAGCTCTTGCCCTCGCCAGCCCGCGTCTGGCGGAGCGCGATAGTCGATCTCGAGGCGCACGCCATCGATATCGCGATCATTCCGTCCGATGACATCCCACCTCGCTTCGAAAAGCGCTGCATCTACGAAGAAGACTTTGTCATTGCCATGCGTCTTGGACATCCGTTCGCGCGTGATCCGAGCCTGGAGCGATACTGCGACCTGCAGCATCTGGTCGTCTCGGACAGTGGCGACCCTTATGGCTTCGTGGATGAACAACTGGCCAAGCAAGGCCGGGCGCGACGGGTTGCGTTGACGGTTCCGAACTTCATGTTCGCGCTTGCCATCATCGCCGAGACCGACCTCATCTCGGCCCTGCCACGGCGGTTCGTTGCCATGCATGCGGCGCGTTTTGGCGTGCTGAGCCTCGATGCCCCGTTGCCGTTGCCCGGCTTCCGGCTCAACGCCATCGCTCCCAAGGTCGCGATGATGGATGCGGGCGTGGCATGGCTCTTCGATCTGCTTGCAGGAGTGGAGCAGACTGCGCAGAAGCACCCCAGCGGCTTGCCCGCACGAAGTCGGCAAACATAGCTCGGAAAGCTTCGTCGGCTGCCATGGCGGTGTGCTGTAGGGTAAGATCAATGGCGCGTCGAAGCGGTCGCCGACCTGCCGGTCGAAACGGCCGCCTGAACAGAACACGCCGGAGCTCACGCAGGTGATGAGGGCAGGCAGATCAGTGTTGCGGATCCATTCGACGACCTTTCTTTTCATGGCCCGTGCCTTGCGCGACATGGGCGATGGCTTCGTTGCCGTTCTGCTGCCGGTCTATCTGCTTGCATTAGGCTTTGCGCCCCTGCAGGTCGGGATTATCGCAACGGTATCACTTCTTGGCTCTGCACTTTTAACCATCGGTGTCGGAGTCCTCGGCGTCCGCTACGATCACCGCCAACTCCTGTTTGCCGCCGCCAGCTTGATGGTCGCCACGGGGGTGGCCTTTGCTATGGTGCACGACTACGCGCTGCTTTTGGTGGTCGCGTTCGCAGGCACTATTAACCCGTCGGCCGGCAGCGTCAGCGTCTTCGTGCCCTTGGAACATGCCGTGCTGACCCGCGAAGTCACCGATGCCGCGCGGACCAAGATGTTCGCGCATTACAGCCTTGTAGGTGCGCTCGCAGCCGCGGTTGGCGCGCTCGCTTCGGCAACACCTGATCTTCTGGCCGGAGCCGGCCTCGACCAACTCACCGGCATCAAGGCGATGTTCGTGCTCTATGCGTTTCTGGGCCTTCTCGGCGGCCTCCTTTACGCGCAGATCCCGCAGCGCCGTCCAGGGACGGAGTCCAGCACCGGGTCCGCACTTGGCCCCTCGCGCAAGATTGTGTTCAAGCTCGCGGCGCTTTTCAGCCTCGATGCTTTTGCCGGAGGCTTTGTCGTCCAGTCGCTGCTTGCCCTCTGGCTTTTCGAGAAATTCGATCTGTCGCTTTCGGAAGCGGGATTTTTCTTCTTCTGGTCCGGCGTGCTTTCGGCGTTCTCCTTCCCGGTTTCCGCTTGGCTGTCCCGGCACATTGGATTGATCAACACGATGGTGTTCACCCACATTCCGTCGAGCATCGCCCTGATGCTGGCGGCGTTGGCGCCCACGCTGCCTCTGGCACTCATCCTGCTGCTGATCCGCGCAGCACTTTCGCAGATGGACGTGCCGACGCGATCATCTTACGTGATGGCCGTCGTCACGGAGGCGGAACGGGCGGCGGCCGCGAGCTTTACATCGGTGCCGCGCAGTCTCGCCGCCGCAGTCAGTCCCGCGCTGGCCGGCGCGCTGTTCGCGGCCTCGTTCAGGGCTTGGCCCCTCCTCATTTGCGGTACCCTGAAGATCACCTACGATCTGCTGCTGCTGATGCAGTTCCGGCATCTCAAGCCCCCGGAGGAACGTTGATGCAGCCTTGTCGCTTCGGAGCGTTTTACCAGGATGGATCAATTGCGCAGAATGAACGTTGGAAAGGTTGTCGATCACTTTCGGCTGGCTAGAAGTATGAAATGTCGCCCCGCTTCCTGCTGACGTTATTTATAGCCCTTTGTCCGGCATCCCCCGTGTACGCAGGTGTCGATGTCGAGCGCGCGCTGGAAGCGTTCCACAGCATCTGCCTGGCGCACGGCCCTGATTTCGACCGAACGGTGGAGGCCGCGAGGGGGCGCGGATGGACGCCCGTGTCGGGAGACTCCCTTGCGACCTTGGCTCCCGTTAACAATGTTGAGGCGGCCAAGGCCTGGACCACTCGGCAGACGACACCATGCCGAGAGGATCCGTCGTGGGCGTGACAAGAGCCAGGTTGGACGGGACCGCGGTGCAGACTTGCACAGTAGCTATGACCGACGTCGATCATGAGCTGTTCCTGAAGAGTTTCTTCACTCGGACCGACGCCGAGAAGATCGATGAAGAACGTGATGCGGTGCAGATATCCAGGTTCTATATTCTGATCGCCGGCGGGCGTGAGCAATTCGTCAATCTGAAATTCCCGGCTTCCCCGACGGCGGAAGGATCAATCGTGGCCAGCTCCATCGCTGACGACTGACGGTTCCTGACAATGGCTTGCATAGCGGGCGCTGCGGTCGTCGCCGCTGCCATGGTGTGGCCCGCGTCAGACCCGGAGGTCATGGACCACCATCATCACGACCTGCCCGAAGACGATCCGCATTGGGATCAAGGCTCAAGCCGATCCGGACGTCGGCATTCACATACATATGTGATCGACGAGCTCCATCCCGACTGGCCCCGTCAACCTTGAGCAACTCATGGGTGAACTCGCGGTCTATGCCGGACTGTTCGCGGTGGCCACAACGATCCTGCCGATGCAATCCGAGGCCGCACTCGCCGGGCTTTTTGCTGATGGAATCCTTTCCAGAGGCGCTGCTGGTCCTGGTGGCCAGCGTCGGAAACGTTCTTGGTTCCGCAGCCAACTGGCTGATTGGGCGCGGCGTCGAACGGTTCCGGACCCGAAATTGGTTTCCCGCCATTCCTGAAATGCTCGATCGCGCCACGAAATGGTACCACCGGTATGGGAGATGGTCGCTGTTGCTGAGCTGGATGCCTGTTGTTGGCGATCCGTTGACGGTGGTGGCGGGCATCCTGCGCGAACCGTTATGGAGCTTTGTCGTCATTGTCGCGGTCGCAAAGGTCGCTCGCTACCTGGTGGTCGCAGCAATCACCTTGAGCTGGATTTAGGCTGCCGGGATGCAATGGGTCATCGACGTTCAGAGGGATATCTATCTCGCTTTCGCCGGACACATAAAGGCGTTCGCCGAGGGCGGCGCTGGACCGCCTTGGCCGCATTCTTGCCGATGGGCATCGTGTTCGGGGCCGTCCATGCCATGACCCCGGGGCACAGCAAGGCGGTATTGGCCACCTATCTTACGGGATCGTCGGCGGGCATGGGCCGCAGCCTGCTGGTATCGCTGGCGCTTTCGTTCACCCACGTCACCATGGCGGTTCTGATCGCCATGCTGTCGCTTCCTCTCGTCTCCGTCGCGCTCGGAAGCGTCGGCCGTGCCCCTGCGCTCGAGACCCTCAGCCGCGGCCTGATGGGCCTCATCGGACTGTGGATGCTGTGGCGCGCCTTCAGCCATGCAGGCCACAAACATGATGCCGAGGAAGGGGCGGCGTTCGGTTTCATGGCTGGCCTTATTCCTTGTCCCCTGACGCTCTTCGTGATGACGTTCGCGATCGTCCGAGGCGTCCCCGAAGCGGGCATCGCCTTTGCGGTGACAATGATGGCGGGCGTCGCGCTTACCCTGTGTGCCGTCGCGTTGGCCACCGTTTTCTTCCGCCGGCAGCTGGTTGGGCTTTTCGAAAGCCGGCCGCGCCTGATCACGGCCGTAACGCGGTCCATCGAAGCGGTTGCCGGTCTCGTTCTGGTTGCCATCGCGATCCGGGAGATCATTCGCTGAACGAAGGAATGCTTGACTGGAACGCAGACCCTGCCCGAGGCAAACGCCTCGCAATGAAGATTGCGAACGTGCGCTCCTATATTGCGCCTAGACCAGACGGTAGTGTCACGGGTCGGCGCCTACTCCGCGGGAGTTGGAAAGTGCTTTTGAAGCCAGGTTCGCCATTTTGGCTCCTCCCGTTTTGCGATGCTCGCTGCATCGTCGCCAAACAGGAAAAACCGCGCGGACAGGTAAGTCATCCCGCCGATCGGCAAGGCGAAGAGGTGCGCGAAGCCCGGCGCGGGCTGGTCCAGCCGGACCACCAGTTCGGGATGGTCTTGCGGCCCTGCTCGTTCGACGACGCCCTCGAATGCCTGCGTGTCCGGAGGGGTGACGCGCTGTTGTTCAGTCGCATTCACCAGGCCCAAGGGTTTAACCAGTTTTCGCCATGCATCGGCCAAAGGCTCAGAAGACGGGACCAAAAGCTGAAAAGCCGAGCCGTGCTGCCCGGGAAAATGCGTGAGGTAGAGGCGGAGCAGGCGAAAGAAGGAGATCCATCCGTAGCTGTGGGCCTCGAACTGATCGTCCCAATCATCGGAAGTCGCGAACCAGCGATGGACCACGCGAACGCTGCAAAGCCCACCGGATTTTGCCTCCACAATCCATTCCGTCGCTACCGTTCCCGGCTCGCCGGGTGCTTCTGCGACAAACCGCCTGGGCGGCTCCCAAGCTGTGATGGTGGCGACGGAATCCATGCTTCCATCGGCAGCGAAATGCGAAACGGCGGTTCCTCCGATGCGGCCTTCGAGTTCGCTCTGCACGAACCATTGAGATATTCCAGGTCCCGTTGCGATCGCGTTCCAGACGCCCTGCGGTGTACCGGGGACATCCACTTGCGCCTCGACGGAGCGATTGCCGGCAGCATCTTTTCTTACTGGCATTGAACGTCCTTTCCTTGCGGATTGGCTGGTGAGGGGTGCGCCGTCACGACAAGGCGGTGGGACCGTCCCTGCGGCGCGGTTTCGTTGTGATAGCGTGCCGCCAGCGTGGTGATGGCCTCAGTCAATTCACGCGAGAACGAGGCGCGGTCGGCGGCGGAGCGGAAGCGGATTTCGGTGTCGATCGCCAAGGTTGCCAGGCGCTTGCCGGCATCCGTGGCGGCGCGCTGGAGAGCTCCGATCTCCCGCACCAACCGAGCGCCGAGCGCGATGAGGTAGCTTGCCGACAGGCGGTCCGAGGTGCGGGTCGGATCGGCGCCGACCGGACCCAGCGCGCTCGTCGAGACGACATAGCTTGTGGCGCTCGCCACCATGAGCCGCTCCGTCAGGCCACCCCATTTGCGCGTGTCTGCAACTTGGACAAGCCCGTGCTCCTCCAGAGCATGCAGGTGGTAATTGATCTTCTGCCGCTTGAGGCCGAGGCGTGTGGCGAGGGTAGCGGCCGAGGCCGGCTCCCGCAGCTCTGAGAGGAGTTGGCTCCGAACGGGCTCCAACGCGGCGGCGGCCGCGCTCGGCCGATCTATGACTTCGATATCGAGCATGCAGCCCCCACATTGACAAGTTTTCCTGTCAAATGCCGTTGACGAGTGTAATTGTCAAGAGCGAAAGGACCGCGTCGTCCGAACTTTCCAGATGGCACGCGGCTGCAGCAAGCGACCTAGCTATCGCCCGCTACAGAAGACGACGCGCCCCGCCCGTGGACCGCCCGCAGCGGGGCAATTGCAATGACGGTGCCGTTCGTTGTAGCCATTGCGACCGCTTGATTTTGGAGGAGACGCAGCATGGACCGATTCACTGGCGGTTGCCTGTGCGGCAACGTCCGGATTGTGGCGTCGGGACTCCCATACCGGGTCGGCATTTGTCATTGTCTCGACTGCCGCAAGCACCATGGCGCCCTTTTTAACGCTTCGGCGGTGTTCCCCCAGGATGCGGTGACGATCGAAGGCGAGACGCGCGACTACGCCGGACGGTTTTTCTGCCCCCGCTGCGGCTCGACAATTTTCGGACGCACCGCAGACGAAATCGAAGTGAACCTGGGATCCCTGGACGCCCCTGACCAACTGATGCCAACCTACGAAAGCTGGATCATCCGTCGCGAGTCCTGGTTGCCGCCGTTTCCGCTCACGAGACGGTACGAACGCGATCGTGACGCCACGAGTCGCTTTGAGGCGTAGTCGCACGAACGGTGCGGAAAGCGTTTGGGACGTCACGCCGGCACGTCACTCCGGAAGACCAGCCTTGCGGAAGCCGTCAACGAAATGCTCGAGCGTCGCAGCGTCGCGGAATGGCTCCGTCGCGGCCCAGTGGCGGGTTGTGAAATGCGGGTTGCCGACGAGGAACAGTTCGGCCTCTGCGCGCGCCTCCTCGACCCGGCCCAGTTGGGCAAGGCTTGCCGCCAGGAAGCGGCGTGAGCTTGTACGATAAGTCTCGTCCCTGCGCAGTGTCTCGACAGCGGCTTCGTATTCGCCGGCCGCATATTGCGCCTGGCCGAGCGTCAGATAGTACCAACTTGCCGGAAACGGGTTCAGCCGGAACGCCTTGCGAATGTGCTCAAGGCCTTCCTGGACCCGACCGGCCAGGACCGCGATGTCGGATAATGCCGCCCAGGCATCGGCCTCGTTCGGATCGAGCTCGATCGCCTTGGCGAATTCCGCATCTGCCTCGGCGAAGCTGCGCTCATAGGCAAGCAGGTAAGCCAAAACCCAGCGGCAGCCGGCATCGTTGGGGTCGATCGCCACGGCTTTGCGTGCCAGTTCCAACGCAACGCTACGGGACGTTTCGGTTGGTCCGCCGGAATGCACCCATCCCATCCAGTGGTTCATGGCAAGCCAGCGATAGGCCTCGGCATATTCCGGATCGAGCGAAACCGCGCGGGTGAGCATCAGATGCACTTCGCGCGCCGTCTGCGGCGTGTCATCCATCAGCTTGCGCGCCCGCACGCAGAGATCGTAAGCCTCGAGATTTTTGGGCCGATTGCGCGGCGGCGGTGCGCGCAGCCTGCCGAGCAACGCCTCGACGATCTTGCCGGTGACCTCGTCCTGAACGGCAAAAATGTCTTCCAGGCTGCGATCGAAGCGTTCCGCCCATAAATGGTCGCCACTCACTGCGTCGACCAGCTGGGCGTTGATGCGCACGCGCCCCGTAGCGCGCCGTGCGCTCCCCTCCAGCAGGTAGCGCACGCCGAGGTCCTGCGCGATATCGCGCACGTCCATCGCCTTTCCTTTGTAGGCGAAGGCCGAGTTGCGTGCGATGACGAACAGGCCGGAGATCCTGGACAGGTCGGTGATCAGGTCTTCGGTCAAGCCATCCGCGAAGGATTCCTGCTCGGGATCGTTGCTGACATTGACGAAGGGCAGCACCGCTATCGATGGCTTGCCGGGCAGCGGTAAAGGTTTTCGCTTCGCGCCGAGCTGTTCGACGGCCCCTGTGAAGCGGTAGCCGACGCGCGGAACCGTGGCGATCCATTCGCCGCCCCCATTACCGGCATCGGCAGCCGGGCCAAGCAGCTTTCGCAGCTGCGCGATCTGTACGGTGAGGTTGCCTTCCTCGACGGCCGTGTCCGGCCACGCCGCGTCCATCAACTCGGCCTTCTCGAGGATTTCGCCGGCTCGTCCAACGAGCGCCGCAAGCAGCTTTATCCCGCGGTAGCCAACGGCAACGGGGACATCGTTGCGAAGCAGCGTTCCCGCACCGGAATCAAGCACGAACGGACCAAAGGCAAAGCGCGATCCCTGCATGCGGCCTATCTATAGCCCGTTTGGAAGTTTTGAGAACTATTTGGGAGGGCTTAATTACGACGCTGTTCGTACTCTGCAGAATTCAGCCTCTTTCAGGTCGAGGGTCCCTGGACCTTCAAACCGATGGAGGTTGCTATGAACGATACTCTTGCATCGGCCCCGCATCAGGCAGGGGGAACGCCCGTGGAGCCGGTGGAAATGTCGCGTCGGAATCTGGCGACCCTGCGAAGCATTATCGCAGCCTGGGACGAGCGCAAACGCTTTCGCTGGGAACTTGAGCAGATGTCGAAGGACAATCCCCATTTGATCGACGACATCGGTCTGACGAGACGGCAGGTCGAGGCGGAGATCGCCAAGCCCTTCTGGCGGCGATAATCCTCGTCGCCGCAAGGTCACGAAGCCGATGCTGTCATCGTCGTACTGGGTGCGCCAAGAACATCTAGGATGCGAGAAACTGGGCCGCCGATCCGATCCCAAAACAGGCCTTCGCCTGCGTCAGCGGCCCGGCCTCTTTTCCCCTAATCGTCGTCATCATCATCATCATCATCCGTGTAGCGGTCGCGATAGCGGCGACGATCATAATCCTGGTAACGACGGGAGGATCGGTCCTCCTGGTAAACCCTGCGTTTGATGTAGGTCTCACAATAGTCGTCTTCACAGTAGGTCTCGACAATCCGCTCACGCACAACGCCGTTGTTCGACGAGCCATTCGAGCTTGTGTTCGAGGACTGACTGTCCGCGTGGGCAACGACTGTCGCCATCATCGTCGCTGATGTCACCAGCAGGAGCTTCATACGCATGGCTGCCTCCAAACTGGGAACTCGTATATTGTTGCCGCGCCTTTCTGAGATCACCGCTCAACGGGCGCAAGGACGACGTGGTGGCGGCCGCTCGTGAATTCGCCGCCGGCGGCCTCGACGCTGCCTTTGTCACCGTAAGCGGTGAGGCGGCCGACCGCGCGCTGACGTCAGTGCGCGAAGGCGGTCGGGTCGCCTGCCCGTACGGCGCGATGCCCGATCCAAATGTCCGGCCCGGCGTGGAGCTCATTCGCTACAACGGCGCCCGCAGCCAGGACGCGACCGACAAGCTTAACCGCCTGATCGACTCTGGCCCGTTCGACGTCCATGTCGCCCGTACATTCCCGTTCGACCAGGTTGTTGATGCGCACCGAGCCCTTGCCACCCACTACGTCGGCAAGCTCGCTTTGCGGGTGAGCTGAGCAAAGGGTGGACTCCACCAGACATCAGCAGGCGTTGCGACGGCGGAACAGGATTATGGCAGACATGGAAATGGGCTGGCGCTTTCCCATCCGCCGATCGCCGCCGATCTGCCAGAAACAAAAAATGCGCTGCCGTTTGCGGTCACCGACTATCGCGGCTGCAAATGGCGCGCCGGAGAGGATGAAACTGGGCACCGCTATGTCATTGCTGCGCCCATTGATTTCTAAGATCACTTCTCGGATGCGGGCGTTCGTAGGGCATCTCGCTGTTACATCGCGGTGACAAAGCACCGCCACGGTGGCGTCAACCGGTTACACAGAGCAGGAAATATCTCCGGCCTTCTGGGAGTGGTCAGCGTCCCAGAGGCTGCGTGGGCGTGTCGTCGGTTGGCTGTTAGCGCGGCGACTGGAACGCTCCACGCCTCGCAAGCGGGATAGCGAAGGCTCGTGAAGGCAAGGTCAGCTGCGTTCTCCGTTCTGTATCGGCGACGGGCGGCGACTGGGAGAGATGGATACCATGCAAGTAGGGCGTCCGGAAGTTGGCAGGACATGGACGCGGGGCGGCCCGCGTGCAGGCGCTTGGCTGAGCGGTGCAATGACCATGCAGCGCCGCCTCGCAGCGATCCTGGCTTGCGACGTGGTCGGCTATTCGCGCCTGACGGAGCGCGACGAGCGCGGCACGCTCGAGCGGCTGAAGATCTACCGCAAGGACCTCCTCGAACCGCTGGTCTCCGAGCACCAGGGTCGGGTCGTCAAGCTCACCGGCGACGGCATGCTGTGCGAGTTCGCGAGCGTCGTTAACGCGGTGACCTCGGCGATGGCGATCCAGCAGGCCCTGGCAGAACACGAGGCGGAGACGCCCGAGGGAGAGCGGATTCGCTTCCGCATCGGCGTCAATCTCGGCGACGTGGTCTGCGAAGAGGACGGCGACCTCTACGGCGACGGGGTCAACATCGCCGCCCGCCTCGAAAGCATCGCCGATCCCGGCACCTTGGTCGTCTCGGGCACCGCCTACGACCACCTTCAGGGCAAGCTCGACTGCGGCTTCACGCCGCTCGGCGACCTGCGCCTCAAGAACATCGAGCGGCCTGTGCGCGCCTACCGCGTCGAGACCGACGCCAGCGCCTCGTTGGCTGCACTGCCTCCCCTGCCCGAGAAACCCTCGATCGCGGTTCTGCCTTTCACCAACATGAGCGGCGATCCCGACCAGGAATACTTCGCCGACGGGCTGGTGGAGGACATCATCACGGGCTTGAGCCGGGTGAACTCCTTCTTCGTGATCGCCCGCAACTCGTCGTTCACCTACAAGGGCCGGGCGGTGGACCTGCGCCAGGTCGGGCGCGAACTGGGCGTCCGCTACGTGCTCGAAGGCAGCATCCGCAGAGCAGGATCGCGGGTGCGCATCAGTGGGCAGTTGGTGGACGCGATCAGCGGACACCATGTCTGGGCCGACCGCTTCGAGGGCGACGTGAGCGACATCTTCGACCTGCAGGACAAGGTGACCGAGAGCGTCGTCGGCGCCGTCGAGCCGAGCATCCGGCTGCAGGAGATCAAGCAGGCGCGCATGAGGCCGACCGACTACATCAGCGCCTACGACCTCTACCTTCGCGCGCTGCCGCGCTTTTACAGCATGACGCGCGAAGGCTTTGCCGACGTGCGCCGGCTCACCAACGAGGCGCTCAGCATCGACCCTAGCTTCAACTTGGCGAAGGCACTCGGCGCCTATATCCGCAGCCTATCCGTGAGCCAGTGCTGGCACGAGCCCGACGATAGCCGAGTCGCCGCGCGCATGGCGCGCGAGGTACTGGCTGAAGCGCGCGACGACCCCACGAGCCTACGCTTCGCCGCGCAGGTGATCGCCTACAGCGCGAAGGACTACGAGATGGCGCTGGGCACGATCGAACGATCCCTGCTGCTCAACCCCAATTCGGCGCAGGGCCACACGGGCAGCGGCTGGGTGAACGCGCATTCCAGCCGCCCGCTCGTCGCGATCGAGCACTTTCACAGGGCAATGCGGCTGAGCCCGGTCGACCCCGAGAAGGGCATCGCGCTCTCCGGCATCGGGATGAGCTACCTGATGCTCGAGCGCTACGAAGAAGCGCTGGCATGGGGAGAACGCGCGCTGCACGAGATGCCGAACTACGGCTCCTCGCACCGGGTGGTGATCATGGGGCTGGTCAAACTCAACCGTCTGGACGAGGCGCAGGCGGCGGCGCGGCGGCTGATGGAGGCGTTCCCGACCTACACGCTCACTCTGCAGAGACAGATCAACCCGTGGCGAGACAAGGTGTTCGCCGAAAGTTACGTCGAGGCGCTGGGCATCTCCGGCGTGCCGGAGTGATCGTCGCGGTTGCAAAAGATGCCTCTCCTGCGCGTCACGTCCGGCCAGGCGACGTCCCTTGATTCTGCGTCGCTTCTGGAAGGACAGTTCTCTGGCCGGCTTGTCCGAGGACTGAGCGCGTAGAGCAGCCAAAACATTGTTTTCCGGAAACCCTGGAAAACTAAGATCATCGGATCGCTATGGAGGAGGCTGCGTCTCGCGCACGGTTCGGTTCGCGCGATCAATCCAGCGGTTGCCGATTGAGCAGCATGGAATCGCCGAATTCATGCGTCCGGTATCGGTGCGCGGCGAAGGCTGCGGAGGCCTTGGCGAGCAGAGCATCGTCGGCAAAGGCGCGCAGGAGCTCGAAATGGCTTTCACCCGGCTGGTGGACGCCTGTGAGAATCGCATCGACCACGCGAAGCGGCGTGTCCCGCGCGACGCGGCCCGTCGCAATGCCCTTTCCTGCACGCACGCTGCCATCGGGATTGGCGGCCGCCTCAAGCGCGCGCACGACGCTCGTGCCGACCGCGATGATGCGGCTGCGGCGCAGCTTCGCCCGCGCGACCTTTGCCGCTGTGTGCTCGGGGATGCGGTATGGCTCGTCGAAGGGAAGGCGCGAGTCGAGCGCGCGATCCCCGGTGGAGGAAATGCCCGTGGCATGCGTGAGTGTTGCGAAGCCTAAATCATGCCGCCGCCAGCTTTGAAGCGTGCGCCAGTCGAGCGCAAAGCCTGCCGATGGCGCCTCGAACGCGACCGGCCGGGCGGCAATCTTCGTCCAGACATCCCAAAGTGCCAACGGCTCGGGAACATGCGCGTATTGGATCGGCCGGCCGTGCTGCGCCAGTCCTGCAAGCACAGCTGCGCGGTTGCCTAAGAAGCGCAGCTCGAGAAGGCGGGGATGATCGAGAAGGCGCTCCACAACGGCTTCAAGCGGTCCGAGCCGGAGGCGATTGCCCGGTGACAGTGGAGGCGGAGGCAGCCGATCTTCGGTGCGCGTGCGGTGATCGCCCGCACCGAAGGCAAACCCCACGAAACGTGTTGGATCGGCAAGTGACAGCCAGCCCGCCAGGCGGATCTCGATCGCTTTGCTGCTGGGGACATGGGTGCCGTGCAAGCTGGCAGGCAAGGTCGCGGCGTCATTGGCGACGACCAGGTCGCCGGGCTCGAACAGCTTCGCGAGTTCAGCGCGCGGCAAGTCGGTCATCGCGCCGTCCGCCATGACCACCAACAGCCTGGCGGAGCGCCGATCCGGATGGTCGGCGGCAATCATCCACGTGCCCCGGCGCTAAGTGCTGCGCCGGCCGGCAACGCGTCAAGCAGCTTTTCAATGATCTCGGCAGCTGCCAGATCGGGATGCTTCAAGGTGGCCGGATCGGCGTCAGGCAGCGCCAGCGCGTGCAGCGGGGTGTCCATATCGCCGGGATCAATCGCGAGGAACCTTATGCCATCGTCTTTCGCCTCCTCGTCCCAGATCGCCGTCAGATGGGCAAGAGCGGCCTTGCTCGCACCATACGCGCCCCAGCCGGGATAGGCGTTCACCGCCGCGTCGCTGGAGATGTTGATCACCAGCGCGCCACGGCCCTCGCGCGCCGACGTGGCAAGCGCACCAAACAGCGCTTTGGTCAGCCGAAACGCGCCGACGAGATTGACCGCAAGCGCTTTTTCCAGATCCTCGCACTCGGTGTCGGCGAGCAGCGCAAGAGGCACCGGCCCGAGGCTCGAAGCATTGTTGATCAGAACGTCGAGCCCGCCGAGGCTCGCGGTGACCTGCAACGCGATCGGGTAGATGTCGTGCTTTTTGCCGAGGTCGCCGACAATTCCGTGTGCGCCCGTCTCGTCAGCGATGAGTTCGACGTTTGCGGCAGTGCGAGCGACGAAGGCGACGCGCGCACCCTGCGCGACGAGCTGCCGCACGAGCGCCAGTCCGAGGCCGGACGTGCCACCCGTGACCGCGACGCGAAGTCCGTGGAAATCTATATTCGCCAGCATTGCCGATGCTCCTTCCATCCGTGCAAGCCAATGCTACAAGCTCAAGTTAACTTGAGGTCAAGCATTCATTGCGTGGATCGATGCCGACGATATTCACTCCCGCACGGGCGCAGGCGCAGGCGCGATCGGTGCCGAGTCGGGATGCCTCATCGGGTGAGTTGGCAGCGTGCCGCGACAAAATTCGGAGCAGCGCGACCCTGCCATGCGCGAGATGACGCAGGGTGCCGCCAACGTTCAGCTGCGATATTGTTCGTCGCTGACTTTCTCCAGCCATTCGACCGGCTTGCCATCAAGCGATTCCTGGATAGCGAGATGGGTCATCGCCGTGGTCGCAGACGCGCCGTGCCAATGCTTCACGCCAGGCAGAATCCAGACGACGTCACCTGGCCGGATTTCTTCGACTGGCGCGCCTTCGCGCTGGACCCAGCCGAGACCGGCAGTGACGATCAGCGTCTGGCCGAGTGGGTGCGTGTGCCACGCGGTGCGGGCGCCAGGCTCGAACGTGACGCTGGCGCCACCAACACGCGCCGGCTCGGACGCCTGGAAGAGCGGATCGATGCGCACGGCGCCGGTAAAGTAATCGGCCGGCCCGGGGCCGGACGGCTGTGATCCAACTCGCGTGATCTTCATTGTCTCATTCCTTCCTTGGACAGAAGCTGCGCCAACCTGACCTGCTGCAGCCACAGCGGCGAAAGCACTTGTCGCGGCAAGGACGTCTCTGCGGGTGATGATCATGTCTTAAGCCCCTTCGTTTTCGACGAGGTGGGTCAGAGCAGCTTGTCCGGCGTGATGGGCAGCTCGCGGACGCGCTTTCCGGTAGCGTGGAAAATGGCATTGGCGATCGCTGGCGCGACGCCGACCAGCGCGATCTCGCCGAGGCCTTTCACGCCGAGCGGGTTCACGTGCGGGTCGTGCTCGTCGACGAAGATCACGTCCATGACAGGCGGCGCGTCGGCGTGCACCGGCACGGCGTATTCGGCGAGATTGGCATTGGTGACGCGCCCGTTGCGGGGGTCGACAACCGAGTGCTCCATGAGAGCCATGCCGATGCCGCCGATCATGCCGCCGATGCACTGGCTGCGCGCGATCTTCGGGTTGACGACGCGGCCGGCGCCATAGGCGCCGACCATGCGCCGCACGCGCGTCTCGCCGAGATCCGGATCGACGGCAACCTCCACGAACACCGCGCCGAAAGCGTGCATGGAAAACCGCTTCGTCTCATCTCCGGGAGCGACGTCGGCCGTCGCCTCGATGACTTGGCCGAGACGCTTCATGGCCTCTTCAATTTCGTTGGCGTCGGCGCGTGCCAGCGCCTCGTCGCGCGCCTTGCGGCAAGCCGCCTGCACCGCACTGCCGACGCTCGCCATGGTCATCGAACCGCCGTGGATAGGCGCGCGCGGCAGGCGGGTGTCGCCAAGCGTGAACTTGACCCGCTCGATCGGCAGGCCCAGCGTGTCGGCCGCGACCTGCGTCATCGATGTCCATGTGCCCGGTCCCATGTCGCTCGCTGCGCTCATCACTTCGGCAGTGCCGTCCGGCAAGAGTCGGGCCAGGGCTGAGGCGGGTGCATAGTTCATCGGATAGGTGGCGCTGGCCATGCCCCAGCCAATCAGCCAGCGCCCGTCGCGCATTGAGCGCGGCGCGGCGTTCCTTTGTGCCCACCCGAAACGCTCGGCGGCGGCCCGGTAGCACTCTTTCGTCGATCGGCTCGAGAACGGGAGATCCTTGAATTCGTCCCGGTCCGGCTCGTTGCGCAGCCGCAGTTCGACGGGATCCATGTTCAGCGCGACCGCCAACTCGTCCATGGCCGATTCGAGCGCATACATGCCGCTCGCCTCGCCTGGCGCGCGCATGTAGGTCGGCGTGTGGACGTTCATCGGCGCGATGCGATGGCGCGTGTGGACGTTCGGGCAGGAGTGCAGGAACCGGGTCGCGCTGAGCAGCGCCTCGGTGAACTCCTCGTAGGTCGACGTCTCCTGGAAGCCCTCGTGCCGGATGGCATGGAGCTGGCCGTCACGGGAGGCGCCAAGCGCGGCCCGCTGCACCGTGTGTGGACGGTAGCCGACGCCGTAATACATTTCGCGCCGCGACAGCACCAGCTTGACTGGCCGTCCGGCTACACGGGCGCCCAGTGCCGCCAGCGTGACATGCGGCCAGCAGCGCAGCCCCGAACCAAACGCGCCGCCGACGAAGGGCGAGATGACACGGACGTTGTCGGCAGCGATGCCGAACACGGCGGCGATCTCCTCGGCAACGTTGTGCACCCATTGTGTCTTGTCCCACAGGGTCAAGCTGTTGTCCTGCCATGAGGCAATGGTGGCGAACATCTCGATCGGATTGTGGTTCTCGCGCGGGATGACATAGGTCTGGTCGACCCGGAATTCCGCCTGTTCGAATGCGCTGTCGGGTTCGCCTCGCCGTATCTCCCACTCCGCCGGTTTCCCGGTAGGCAGAACTGGATCGACGCTTTCCATGTCGGTGGCCGCCGCTTCATTGCGATAGGTAACCCGCACGACCTGCGCCGCGTAAACCGCCTGTTCAAGTGTCTCGGCGACCACCAGCGCGATCGGCTGGCCCTGGTGATTCACCCGGTCGTCCTGCAGCACATGCAGACGCTCGCCAACGGCTGCGTCCGGGAGGCCTTTATGCGGCTGGTAGGCGAGCCTGGGCGCGTTGCGGTGTGTCACAACCGCGATTACGCCGGGCGCCCGCTCAGCCTTCGCCGTGTCGATGGCAATTCGGCCGTTCGCGGCAATGCTTCTGACGACGGCGGCATGGGCGAGGTTCGGCACCTCGAACTCGGCGGCATAGGTCGCAGCGCCGGTAACTTTCAGGCGGCCATCGACGCGGCTGACGGATTTTCCGATCAAGGCGGCAGTCATGCGCGTGCTCCCGCGATTTCGACCGCACGCACGATGGCGCGCTGCATGAGTTCGATCTTGAAGTCGTTATGGCCGCGACCCTGTGTGCCTTCTGCTGCGAGCGCCGCCGCCTGGCGGAGTGCCGCTGGCTCGAATTCAGCGCCCGCGAGAGCGGCCTCGACGTTCGGCAGGCGCCAGGGTTTCGTTCCAACGCCGCCGAGCGCTACGCGGGCCTGCCGGATGCGAGCGCCGTCCATCTCGATTGCGACCGCGGCCGCGACCACGGCGAACTCGAAGGAGGCGCGATCGCGTACCTTCAGGTAGTGAGACCGCAGTCCTGCCGCATTGGCCGGGACCGTGATCGCGGTGATCACTTCGCCCGGTTCCAAGACGGTTTCGAGGTGCGGCGTATCGCGGGGAAGGCGATGGAGATCGGAGAGCGGCACGGAACGGTCACCGCCAGCTCCTCGGATCTCGACCGACGCGTCGAGCGCCACCAGGGCAACGGCGAGGTCCGAGGGGTGAACGGCGATACAGTCGTCGCTCGTGCCGAGCACTGCGTGCCAGCGGTTCTCGCCGTCCAGGGCGGCGCAACCGGAGCCAGGCGCGCGCTTGTTGCATGCCTCGTAGCCGACATCGCGAAAGTAGGGGCAGCGTGTGCGCTGAAGCAGATTGCCGCCCATGGTCGCCTGGTTGCGGACCTGCGGGCTCGCCGAGTTCAGCAGCGCCTGGGATATCAGAGGGAACCGCTCGACCACAGCTTGATGGGTGGCCACCTCCGCCATGGTGGCGGCGGCGCCAAGCCTCAGGCCTTGCGAACCGATCTCGATGCCGTCGTCGAGAACTCCCGCGAGGCTCACAAGCCGATCCGGTCGGCGGACATACTCCTGCAGAAGCTGCACCATGTCGGTGCCGCCGGCGATGTATTCGACCGGCGCATCATTGCGGCCGGCCTGGGCGCCGAAGCTAAGTGCGGCGGAGAGATCACGCGGACGTTCGAGCACAAAGGGATGCATGGCTCAGCCCTCCTGTTTCGAACTGGACACGGCAGCCGCGTCCTGGATGGCCGCGACGATATGGTCGTAGGCGCCGCAGCGGCAGAGATTGCCGCTCATCCATTCGCGAATCTCCTGCGGCGACCCGGCATGGTCTTCGCTGATGCAGGCGACGCCGGCCATGATCTGCCCCGACGTGCAATAGCCGCACTGGAAGGCATCACGCTCGATGAAGGCTGCCTGCAGCGGGTGGAGTTCCTCGCCCTGCGCCAATCCTTCGATGGTTTTGATTTCGCGCCCCTGGGCGAGCGCCGCGAGCGAGAGGCACGCCTTCACGCGCATGCCATCCATCAACACCGTGCAGGCGCCGCACTGGCCGAGGCCGCAGCCCTTCTTTGAGCCCGTCAGATGCAGGTGCTCGCGCAGCGCATCCAGCAGCGTCGTGCGCGGATCGAGCGAAAGCCGGCGCTCCGTCCCGTTGATGCGCAGCGATACATCAAGCGGCGCCGTCGCGGCGCCGGCAGCCTGTGCCAGCGCCGGCGATATAGCTCCGGGCACGAGTTGTTCTCCTAAAAGAGCACCGCCAGTCACAGCAGCCGCTTGCATGAGCTCCCGGCGCGTTATGTCCGAACTGGCTGTCGAAGTTCTTTGGCTATCAGACATGTCGATTGTCGCTTTCGTGATGATCCGCCAATTCGCGGCCCAAGATATGGATGGCCCCCGGCCCGAAGACACGCTGGGTGCGTGTGCGACGCTAAAACCTTAGGGCGCTTGAGGCGCCTTGATTAGCGCCCGCTCCCCGATAGGACCTATCGGTCGGGGCCATGAATGGCAGCGACGCGAATGAACTGCCGCCGGTTCTTCCTTCATCGTCATTGCTCAGCCGGGTTCGCGCCACCGTTCGGGAAAATTGCGGGGCTCTCGGCAATCGCCATCGATTGAGTGTGTGCAGTTCGCTCGATTAGCCCGTATAATCCGCACGGACTTATGGGACGGAGCCATAAATGCAGCGCGGACGACTCGATATGCTTCTGGCCTTTCTGGCGGTTGCGCGGGAGGGCAGCTTCACGCGCGCCGCTGCGCAGCTCGGAATTTCGCAGTCCACGCTCAGCCACACGATCCGCGATCTGGAAGAGCGCCTGGGCATTCGGCTGCTGACGAGAACGACCCGCAGCGTTTCACCTACAGAGGCCGGCGAGCGGCTGCTGCGCAATATCGGCCCGCGCTTTGAAGAGATCGAGGCCGAAGTCGACGCATTGAGCGAATTGCGGGAGAAGCCCGCCGGCACCATTCGCCTCACGGCAAGCGATCACGCGTTCAACGCCGTCATCTGGCCGAAGCTGGCGAAGCTCCTGCCAGACTATCCCGACGTCACCGTCGAGGTCTTCCGCGACAACGCACTGACGGATATTGCTGCCGAACGGTTCGACGCCGGCGTGCGAATGGGAGAGCGTGTTGCAAAAGACATGATCGCGGTGCGCGTCGGACCGGACATCCGCTTCGCCGTCGTCGCGACCAAGTCGTATTTCGCCAGGCGGCGGCCGCCAACGACGCCGCAGGAGCTAACCGACCACGTTTGCATCAACCAGCGCTTTTCCATCAATGGCGGGCTTTGGGCCTGGGATTTCGAGCGCGACGGTCGTGAACTGAAGGTGCGGGTGGACGGCCAGATCGTCCTCAATGGCACCCTCGAGATTCTCGAGGCGGCGCTGGCTGGTTTCGGCCTCGCCTATGTGCCGGAGGATGTCGCGGAGCGTCATCTGGAAAGCGGCCGCCTTGTGCGGGTGCTGGATGAGTGGTCACCCCCCTGGCCGGGATATCACCTCTACTATCCAAGCCGCCGTCAAGCGTCGCCGGCTTTCGCCCTGCTCGTTGATGCGCTCCGCTTCTCGGGTTGAGGCCATGCAGTTGCGACGACAAGCCGGAGAGGAATTGCAACGAGCTAGCAAGGAGACGCAGCACCCTATTAGACCGGCCCCGGGGCTCTAACTCTTCGTTACGCGCCAGGTCGTTTCCTGTCGAGCAACGGTTGCTCCTGGCGAAGGTTCGGGAGCCGGCTATGATCCCGTAAAAATTACACGACGCGTCTTGCAGGGACTCACCGTTCAGTAGTGCCGGAACCAGTCTAGCCGAAGACGAATGCAATCAGCAGCTCCGGCTCGATCACCGGCGCCCGCACCGCGCTCAATTGACCACGGTACTGGCGTTCGCCGGTGCCGATGACAAATCCGCTGGTGACCGGAGTTTCGCCGTTGAGGTCGAGACGCGCAAAAATGTCGGCAACGTTGAGGTCCAGCGCCAGCTTGAGGTCGTGCCGCGCATCATCGTTTGATCCGGAGGGCAGTTGGCGCTTCACCAGTTGCTGGAACGGAGCATTGAAGGTCAGGATCTTCTTCGATGACGTCAAGGCAAATGCAGGCGAGGGGCAGGCAACCAGTATGGCGTTGATTGTCGCTATTGACGCGAGCTTACTCAACGTCACGTTTTCCTTCGCCTGTCCGCGTACGCAGGCTACCCGGATCGCCGATGTCAGATTGCCCTTCTGCGCCTGAGTTCCGGCTATCTCATCGATCAGCATGCCGATCGTGCACTTCCGGCTCTCAGCCATCCGCTTCAGGGACATCCAAAAAGCCCGCTCCAGGCGGATCCCGCGGCGCATTCCGCCACGCGCCACAACGCGAAATTCCAGTGCAAAATCCTCGTTGGCGAGCGGCAGGAGTAGTGGATCGGTATTGCTGGAGGGAGAGGTGGCGCTAGCGCTCACTCATGGCCTCCTGACGCGCCTTGTTGATCGGCTTCAAAACGCAACTCAGGATCGTCTTGCGTCCGGTCTCGATGTCGACAGAGCAGATCACGCCCGGGATGACCGGATAAGCCTTGCCATCCCGTTCGATCGTCGAAATCGCAAATGTGATCAGGAGGCCAAGGCGCTTGCCAATGGCCACTTTGATTATCGTATTCGTTTCTACCCCACCCACGCTTCTGCCCGGTACTTTTTATATGGCCAAGCCTTCTCACCGAAGCTTTGACAAATTATCCGACAGATTCTTCGAATACGTGAGTGTTTATTGATCTAGGGCCGGCTAAGAACCGAATTCGGGCCATAAGTTTCGGGAATGTAGCAAAAATGGCACATAAAACGGGCGCTCGCTGCGGTTGCGGCAAGCGCCTGCGCCTGTGATCAATGCTGTTCGCGGCGCTTTCCTTAAGCCTCGCGCAATCTTTGCAGTCTATTCTGCTTGTCGATTGGCGAGGGAACATGACGCGCAAGCCGCTACTGCTTTTTGCCTTCCCGGCTCTCATTCTTCTCATTCTGGCAGGGGAGCGAGCAGCGACGTTCCTGCTCGGAACCTATCCGGCCAGCCCCGCCCTGTGGCGGATCTGGCTTGAACTGCGCCCGTTGTCGATGATGTTCTGGCAGCAGGTCGATCTCTATCTGAGCGGTTCGATGGCCCTTGATGCCGCCATCCTGACCGCCGCATCGATCGTCTGCTGGATGGCTTGCCGGACGAGAAAATCGGCCGCGTTCTTCTTCCTTACCAACCACGCCGCTCTGCTTTTCGCCGGGTTGATGATGGCTTCCAGCAGCCATTCTGAAACAGCGAGCACGATTGCGGCATTCACCGCACCCAGCGGCCAGCCATTCTCGCTGATCCTCGATTTCACTTGGCAGAACAGCCTGGTGCTGGGTCTGGGCACTGCAGCCTGCGCCTACTGTCATTTTGCGTTTCTCGGCGAGGCGCGACAGCGTTCCCAAGCGCTCGCCGTACGGCTTATTGCTCTTCAGCGGAATCTCTAGGGCCCAGGGCACTCCGTAGTTCTCACAAAATGGGCTTTCACGTAGCCGTCCAGGCTGACTGACGGCAACGGATAGTAGGCGACCGGGCACCATTGCCGCTTTCGGTCCGCCCCGGCCGGCCGGCATGGGCCTGTGGCCACGATGATGCCGTTGTGATCGCTAGCGATTGCGCCCGTAGCCCTGGAGAGGTGGCTTGGCTGCGATCGGATATAGAGAACATCCCAAAAGTCGACATTGACAACATGGTAGCAGGTCGCAGCCGTCGCGCTCCCGATCGGCATTGCCAACAAGACGACGGCAGCTCTGCACGCAGCTGAACGCAAAAACCCGTCTCTCGATGTCTGTCGCTTCTAGTTGATTTTCTTGTAATGGACCTTGCCGTCAGGCCGCACTATGCGCTGGTAGGACGAGTTTGGGGGAGGTGGCGCTGCCGCGATCTTCCTTTTGAGCGGGCGCGGCGCTTCGACGATACTGGGTTCGGTCGCTTCTTCGAGATCGGTGGCTGCTTCCGCCATGGTGCTGGTCATGATCACGGAAGGCTCCGCAATGCTCGACATCTCGTCGTCACTGTCCAGGGGCAGCTCCTGTTCAAGCCGGGCAATGCTGCCTTTGACTTCGTTGAAGCTGCCCTGCAGTTGACTGTCCAGTTTTTCGAACCGGCTTTGAAAGCCGTTGTTGACCGTATCGAGCCGGGCTGCGATCCGTTGCTCGAACGAGCCGAGCTGTTCCAGCCGCCGTTCGACAAGGCGCAGATCGTTGATGCCGCGGTAGAAATAGACCGCGGCCGTTATGTTCACCGCCGTGATCAGCAAGGCGCCGACGGCGACAACGCCGATCATCCTTGCATTGCTCGGTTTCCACACTGCAGCTTGCTCTTCAGTGTGGGTTGCCGGCCCAATGTCGATTGCCGGCATATCCGGGTCGCTGATCATCGTCATTGGACCACCACCTTTGCGCCGACCGAGACGCGCTTGAAAAGATCGATCACATCAGTGTTGGTAAGACGGAAACATCCCGATGTTCCGTCGAAGCCGATGCCCTTGGGATCGTTGGTGCCGTGGATGCGGTAGAGCGTGTCGCGCCCGTCCCGCAGCAGATACAGTGCCCTGGCGCCGAGCGGATTGTAGGGACCGGCGGGCACCATTTCCGGCAGCTCCGGCTGGCGGGCGCGCATTTCCCGGGGCGGGCGCCATTCCGGCCATTCCGTTTTCGCCCCGACCTTGACGATGCCGGTCCAGCCAAAGCCGTCGCGTCCGACGCTGATCTGGTAGCGCAGCGCCTGGCCCTGCCGGGTGACCAGATAAAGCGCCTTCTCGTCCTTGCGGATGATGATCGTGCCGGCCCGTTCCGCGGTTTGGAGAGCAACCGCCTTGCGCAGGCTGGGACCCATTGCCGGCAGCGGCGGCCGGTCCGACAGCGCGGATCGGGCTTGGGCGAATTCCCAGGCCGGCATCCCCAAGGCAAGGCCAATGATGCAGGCGCCGGCAAGCCTCGGGGCGATGCGGTATCTACCGGGCTGCGTCATCGAGCCGCTCTTTGAACATCCGCTTCAGGTCCTTGTTGAAGCGCGCCCGCCCATCCACTTCGGAAGGCAGGATGGCCCGGTTCAGCGCGTCGGTCAGCAGCGCATTGTCCAGGCCGACCGACTTGATGTGCGGCGCCTTGAAGATCTTCTCGAGTTCGCTGCGCGAAAAGTGGTTGCCGAACCATTTGCGCTTATGCTTGTTGGCGACCAGCGTGATGCTCACCGAATTGCCGCGCAGTTCGCGGATCTTCGTGTAGAGCCGCTTGCCCTGCCGCAGCGAGGCGACGTTGAGCTCGAAGACGATGAAGATCTCGTCGCTCGTCGAAAGCACGGAATTCTGCCAGGGGGTTTCGATATTCGGCAGGTCGATGATGATGTCGTCGAACCGGTAGGCGACGAGGTCCAGCAGCCGGAACACGAAATCGGCGCCTTGCGGCTCAAACGGCAGCTGCGGCCTCTCGAATGAATAGAGGGTCAGGCCGGACGGGCGAGAGAGCTTGATGACGTCCATCAGTTCGACATCGAGCCTTTCCGGCTGGCCGATGATGCCGGCCAGGTCGAACTGGTTGAACAGGTTGAGATAGGCGCCGCAGTTGGCGCTCTGGAAATCGAGGTCGACGAGGCAGGTCGAAGCCGCACGTTCGGTGGATTTCGAGGCCAGGAATTCCGCCGCCGACAGAGCGATCGTTGTGGCGCCGGCGCCGCCGCTGGCGCTGATAAAAGTGATGATGCGGCTCTTGGTGCCCTGGTTGCCGGTGTCGTGGAAGGTGACTGCGTTCAGCAGTTCCTTGGCGTCGAGCGGCTTGTGCAGCCAGTCCGAGGCATTCATGCGAACCAGGATGCGCGTCTTTTCGGAGGTCAATTCGTCGGAGACCGCAATCAGCGGCACGGTCGCCCACAAGGCGCGCGCCGCGACGATGCCGGGCATGCCGAGCAGCTCGCCATTGGCCAGGTCGAGGATGACGATGCCCGGCCGCGTCTCAGCGGGCGGACCGTTGAGGAAGTCAGCCGTCTCGGAAATCCTGACATCGTAGATGGCCAGCGCGTCGAGCCGCGTCGCCACCTCGCGCTTGAACTGCGGATCCGATGAGAATAGGGCCACCTGCTTTCGTTTGGTCGGGAGAACCTTGGTGTTGATGGCATTCATGGGTAGGTGCTTTTCATATCTTCGCCCGTGACCGTGCTCAGCATGGAGGGCATGGTGATGTCGTTGAATCCGAGCAGTCCACTGAGAAAGAAGAACTGGAAGGTAAGACCCTCCAAGCTGACCGTGACCGTCGGGACCGGTCCGCCTGGGCGGCCCCAATAGCCGAGGCCGGTCGCGGAGTAGGTGATCCTGACATTCGCCGGCTGGAGCCTGGGGAAGAACACGACCATGCGATTGTAGATCGCGTCGAAATTCGCCTGGTTGAATCCAGTACATCCGCCTGCACCGGTACAGGAATAGGTGGGGAAGCTTCCTGACGCCATAGCCGTGCCCACCAGCGGCACGTTCGTGGTGACCGCCGCGCTGGCAAGCGCGTTACTGACAGGATTGGAAATAGAGGCTGCCCTCGCGCCGACTTGGACCGCCTTTGTGGCTGCGTTCCATTGGTAAAGCGCATAGCCGAAATCGATGAAGCCAAGCGTGAGCGTGAGAAGCAGCGTCATCGCAATAACCGCCTCGACCATTGCGGCTCCGCATTCTTCTTGTCTGAAATCACGTCGTGGTCGCATGTCAATAGCCAACAAATCGCTCCTCATGCGAGGCCGCGATGTTGATTGGGCCGACCCCGATGTAGAACAACAGCGAGCCGGCCCCATAGTTGTAGGTAGTGGTCACGCGGATTGTGCGAACGGTCGTGCCGGTCCCTCTGTAGTCTTGCAAGCCCGTGTCTGGATCGACCGGGTTTGCAGTGTCGTAGGTCGCGATTGCGACGGGCTCGTCGGCAGCCCAGTCAGCTACCCTGAACGTCCCGGCCGCCGGTGTCCCGTATTTAGCGATGTTTTGTGCAGTAGAGATGCAATAATTTGTGTCTGGGTCAGGGTTCACAAAGTCCTCTGTGCAGCGCGCCATGAAGCGTGCGGCATCACGCAGACCCGCCTCGATCAGCAGCTTGCGATGGATAATGGTGCCAAACTCAAATACGCCGGCCGTCAGGGCAATCATCAGCGGCGTAATCAATGTCATCTCGACCAAAATTGCACCGCGCTCCTCGCGCCGGAATTGCCGGGCGAGGCGCTGGACGGAGTCGACGCACCTAGCGATAAAGCTGCACATTGTCCTTCGCGAAGCCCATCATGGTGCCTCGACCCTTATTGCCATCGATGTCAACGATTTCGGCCAGCACGTCGTCACCGGTAACCGGCTCGGTGAGGAAGAAACTCGCGAAGCCCATCGCGGTCATGCTGCCACTCTGTCCGTTCAGTTCATCCGCGTACAGAGCGCAATCGACAATGGCTGCGTAGATCAAACGCCGATCAGGATCGGTCGATGGCGATGCATGGCAAAGTGCTTCGCCGGTTTCACCGCCGACTGAAAGGGTGTCGACCAGACCGTTGGCGGGGTCCGTCTCGTATTTGTAAAGGTCATACCGGGACGGCGGGTTGGCGTTCGTATAGGCGCTCCCGTCTTCGTGTTCGAAGTCATCCAACTCACCATTGGGGTAGTTGGCTGCCACGTAGCCCTCGTAATCCCACAGGCCATTACCGATGCGCCCGTCGAATAGCGGGTAGGCCGTGTCCTGCGTCAGGCCATGGAACTTTGTGAGATCGGTCCCCGGTATCTTGTCGCACGGGTCGGTGCCGGGCTTGTTGCCCTTCGGTGCGAAATCAAAGCCCTTGCGAATATTGGGTGCCGGCGGAACCGACGCGTCGGTCTTTGAGAAGTGCGGTCCGTACATGTCGAACCGGGTATTGAACGCAGCCTTCGCCTTTGTCGTCAGGTTGCCGGTCTGCGTGTAGATTCCCCTGCTGTTCACGCATTCCGGAAAATCGACGTGGGCGATGTCATCCGCAAGGTCTCCCTCGCCATAGCCGTGGGATACCGCCGGTCTAAGGAAGCCCATGTTGCCGGGTCCCCATGACGTTGAGCCCATCACGAGTTTGATGCCTTTCCGGTAAAAATTCTGATTGTTTGCCACATCCTGCAGGTTCTGACCCGGGAACGGGTTGCAGATGAAGAGCGGGGTCATGTCGCAGACGACGACGCCCGCGAATCCCGCAACGGCGGTCGCGCCGACATCGAAGAAGTTGTTCGCGCCGGCGCCGACGAAGGACGCTGGGAAGATCGCGTTGAAACGGCTTGCCTGGACTGAAACCATGATAAACTCCGCATCCGCGCTGGTCGCCGCCTTCCGATCGACTCCATTGGCGTCGACCCCCGTCAGCGGATTTATGGCCGTCGAATCGCTTTGCGGGATGCTCGCGAGAAAGCACCAAGCGATGTCGCCTCCGTTCCGGCAGGCCGTCGTGCCGTTCACGACGCCGCCATTATCAAGGTCGGCGCGAGCAGTCACACTGGAGAAGCGGCTGTCGTTCTCGACAAGGTTGGCAAGTGCTCGTTCCGCCCGGGTCCACGCATCCGGCTTGCCGTCCAGTTCCGCTGCCGCCGCGAGCGCAAACGAGTCAGCCCCCTTCTGAAGATCGTTGTGGAGGTTGTTGGCCCGGCTCATATCGATCGCCAGCAAGGAAAAGCCGATGATTGCCGGCAGCATGATGCTGACCAGTATCAGCGCTACTCCCCTTTGATCGTGCCAGAACGCGCGAACAATCCGCAGCATGGCCCTTGCTCCCCTGACGCCAGTCGCTTTGCCTGGCGCTGAACCCGCACTCTTCTATTCAACCCCGGTGTTGCCAACATTCACCGTTATGGCTGGCGGTGGCGGTGGTGGTGGTGGAAATTTGTAAATCTGGGCAACAGCGGCAGCGCGAGCGCCGTCGCCTTCGATCGCCGTGTTCTTCGACGCCGGATTGAGCGGATCGACCGTCTGCAGCAGCGAATTGTATTTCTGCGTGTCGCCGGCAGCCAGTGTCACCGTTTCGTAATTGTTCAGGTAGTCGGCGGCGCAGCCCGTCAGCCCGCCGGCGCACAAAAGCAGGATCAAGGCGCTATTTCTTGACATAGATCATTTTGTCCTTGGATTTCAGGTCGAGCATGTGGCCATAGGGGCCGACGACGCCTTCGCCCAGTTCATATTTGCGAACCATGTCCTTGGTCACTTCGAGCTGACCGAGAATGAAGAACTCCGGGTCGTTGGCGGACCGCGTCTTGTCGAATGGCGTCGCCAGTTGCTCGCCAGGCTTCACCGGCCGCACGATACGCGGCGTCACGATCACGACCAGTTCTGTCTCTTCCTTCTGGTTGCTCGAATTCCGGAACAGCGTTCCGACGATCGGCACCTGGCCGAGCCACGGCACCTGCCGCTGGATCTTGGTGTTCTTGCTGGACAAGAGCCCGCCGACCGCGAAGCTCTGGCCGTCGCGCAACTCGACGACGGTAGACAGCTTGCGGTTGGTGAAGATCGGGTCGCCGGCGACGGTGAAACCGGTGAGGTCGCTGACCTCCGGCGCCAGCCTGATGTTGATCTTGTCGTTGTTGAGCACGACCGGCGTGAACAGCAGATTGACACCGAACTGCTTGTATTCGACCGAGATCTCGCCATCACCCTCGTCGGTGCGGATAGGCACTTCGCCGCCGGCATTGAAGCTGGCGACCTCACCGGAAAGAGTGGTGAGGTTGGGTTCGGCAAGGGTGCGCACAACGCCCTTGGCCTCGAGCGCCTCAATGATCAGGTCGACCTTGATGTTGCTGTCGATGACGCGGGTGATCAGCGCCGCGAATGGGTTGGTGTTCGAAAGAAGGCCGGTAAGCAGACCGCCCGGCCCCAGCACCACACCGTCCTCGTCGACGGCGGCTATGCCCGTTGCGGTGCGGGTCGTGCCGCTGCCGTTGGTGCTTCTGATTGAGACGCCAAGATCGCGGCCGGCGTTGCGCTTGGCCTCAAGCACGCGCACTTCGAGGTTTACTTGCTGGCTGTCGTCGACGGTCACGGCGTTTATGATCGCATCGGGGCCATATTGCTGGGCAACCTCCATGATCGCCGCCAGCGTGGCGCCGTCCTTGACATGGCCGCCAAGCCTGACCTTGCCGTTGATCGAACCGATATCGATGCGCGAATTGGGCGCCACTTGCCGGATCGCCTGCGCCATGTCGCTCACGTCGACGCCGACTTCGATCTGGATCACGCCAAGCGAGCGCTTGTCTTCGGAAAAGAGGTTGACGGTGGTGGTGCCGGCGCTCTTGCCGATGACATAGAGCGTCCGGTCGGTCATTGGCTGGGCGTCGGCGATCTTCTCGTCGCCGACGACGATGTCGCCCAGCGTGGCGTTCACCTGGATCGTTACCGACTGCGACATGGGCAGGAAAACACGGTGGACGCTGGGGTTCGATACATCGATCTTGCGATCGGCTGCATGAGCCGGAAGGTCGATCGGCAGTAACATGACCGAACAGGCCAGCGCGGCAGCCGCCAGTGGTCCCCGGAACATACGCATCTAGACTACCCCCTCTTGCCGAATCGTTCGGCAATACCCTAGCGTTATTTTTGTCGCGGCACGTCGTAAGACTCGAGCTTCACACCCCTGAAGACGCCGATTGTCGCACGCGCCGGCGGCTCCGGCTGCACATATTTGATCACTTCCTTAACCACTTCTTGCACCTGGGGTGCTGAGGCCACTGCCGGAGCAGGTTTTGCGCTGCTCAACAGGTCGAGCCTGCTTCCCACCCGTTCCACGGCCTGGGTCAGCCCATTGATCTTGTCGTCCGCGCGCTTGCGCTCGGCCGCTGCCTCAGCCTCGGCTGTTGCCTGCTTGGCGAGTTCGGCCTGCCTGGCGGCGACGTCGGCCGGCGTTTCGCCGGTCAGGTCCGACAGCGTAACGCGTTCGGTCGTCTCGCCCTCGCTGGCGGCTGCCTGGCGAAGCGCCAGGGACAGCTGGCCGGCGCCGGCGGCCAGTGTAAGCTTCTGCGCGTCCCTGGTGCTGGCCTCGAGCGTGACCGCCTTCACGACCGTCGGGTTCTCGGTGCTTTCATCGGCGACCTGGTCGACGGCGAGCACCTTCATGCTCTGCAAAAGCACGTCGACAAAACTTCTGTCCGCACCATCATTGCGGGTGGTGCGCGTCAAAAGAACGTCGACCCGGTCGCCGGGAAAGACAAATCCGGCGACGCCGAGCACGTCGTTGACCCTTATAGAGACCGCCTTCATGCCTTGGCCGAGCACCGCCGAGAGCGTGGCGCGCTGGCCGGGGCCAGTGATCTTGGTGGCGAGAACAGGCTCGTTGACACCGATCGCCTGCAGCGCCTGCCTCGTGCCTTCGCCGTCCAGCATTTCTTTCGTTGTCTTGAAAGCTCCGGTCGGGACCGCGCCTGAGGGCCAGGCGACTTCGCGCAGCTTGTCAGCCGACAGCGTGTCGCCAAACTTCAACGGTATCGCAGCCACCACGACCGTGTCGCGCTGGACATCTTCCGTCCGCACCATGGCGCTGCGCTGGTTGGTCAACCAAATATTGGCGAGCACAACAGCCAGCACTCCGAACACGCCGGCAAGAACGATCATGATGACGGTGTTTGCACGCATAACCCAACCCGCTCAATTGACTGCGTGCCCCCCAAGGGTCGCCGGTCTCTGGCCAAAAAAGAGCTGGCCCAAGCCTTGGAGGCCTGGGCCAGCCTAACGTGTCAGGGCGCAGGCGCAGCAGGAGTTGCAGCCTGAAGCTGTGTATTAAGCGAGGTCCACCTGCCGCCGACCCAGGTACCGACAAGAATGATGGTGGCGATCACCGCCACGGTAATGATGCCGAGCAAGATAGTATATTCGACCATGGCAGCGCCGTTTTCGTCGTCGCGGAACTGCCGGGTCATCGTCATGAGCTTCTTCATGCCAATTTCTCCCTTTGGAGGTTTGAACCCGACGAGACGAGCCAAGGATGAAATCCATACCCAAGCATCCCCCGTCATCTCGATCTAAGTCCGGACGAAAATCAGAGTCAAACGGGATTAAGGATTGCTTAACTTTCCTATACATGATTTGGCAAGAATATTGCCGATCTCAGGAAGACCAAAACATTGATTCGGCTCGTTTTTCAACCCATCTTAACCATTCGTTCACAATTTGGCCGTGGGCATGGCAGAAGTGGGGCAGCATTAGCGGTAGTGCATATTCCTTTATATCTTAAGGGTTTGCGCGGGTTCCATGGCGCCTTTGTGACAAAAAAGCATCTGGCATTGAAAGGCGAGTGCTCGTGTTCCATTAGGACAGCGCCGTTGATCAAATAAACGTCGCGTTTCCTTATCCTTGATTTTAACTATGTCTGAAGTATTAAGTTGCATCGTGCGGCTGGCGCTTGTGCCACGCGTGGTTAACGCTTAGTTTCGCGGTGGGGATTTCAAAGGGGAAGAGCGTCATGCTGGGGCGATTCATCAAAGGACCAAGCGAGCCACGGGTCGAGCCAACGCTCCAGCCGAAAGCGGCGGTGTCGCCTGTCGCCGCTACGCTTTCCCCAGCCTCCGATCTCGCGCCGCATGGTGACGATTTCCTGTCGCTCAAGGTCGAGCTTCACCGCCACCTCATTGATCGCTTCAACCTGAGCGCCCTTGAAAACGCGTCCAAGGATGAAATTCTGAATGAGATCCGGCCGATCGTGCGGGAATTTGTCCGCGCTCGCAACGTGCCGCTGAATGCTCGCGAGCTCGATCAATTGACCAGCGACACCGCCGACGAGATGCTCGGCCTGGGGCCGATCGAGCCGCTGCTGAAAGACGATTCAATTTCCGACATACTGATCAACACGCACAATCGCGTTTTCATCGAGCGGCGCGGCATGATCGAGGAAACCTCGATCCGATTCCGCGACGAGGCGCATCTGCTGCGTGTCATCAACAAGATCGTCTCGGCGATCGGCCGACGCGTCGATGAATCGGCGCCGATGGTGGATGCGCGGCTGGAAGACGGCTCGCGCGTCAACATCGCGGTGCGGCCGATCTCGGTGGATGGCCCGCTGGTGTCTATCCGCAAATTCTCCAAAAACCCCTATTCGCTCGAACGCCTGATGGCGTTCAATTCTATCCGCCAGCCGATGATCGACCTGCTTCGCATTGCGGTGCAGGCACGCAAGTCGATCCTGGTTTCAGGCGGCACCGGCAGCGGCAAGACGACCTTGCTCAACGCCCTGTCGAGCTACATCCCGTCTCGGGAGCGTCTGATCACCATCGAGGACGCCGCCGAACTGCAGTTGCAGCAGCCGCATGTCGGCCGCCTCGAAACCCGCCCGCCCAATGTCGAGGGCAAGGGCGAGGTCCGCCAGCGCGAGTTGCTCAAGAATGCGTTGCGCATGCGGCCGGACCGCATCATCGTCGGCGAGGTCCGCGGTGAAGAAGCCTTTGACATGCTGCAGGCGATGAACACCGGCCACGAAGGCTCGATGACCACGATCCATGCCAACACGCCGCGGGACGCGATATCGCGATTGGAACAGATGGTCGGCATGGCGGGCATGCCGATGACCCATGAGTCCATTCGGGCGCAGATCGCGTCGGCCATCGACATCATCGTCCAGACGCAGCGTCTTTCGGACGGGGGAAGGCGGGTTGTTTCGATATCGGAACTGACCGGTATGGAAGGCAATGTCGTCCAGCTTCAGGAACTTTACCATTTCGTTCGCCGCGATGTGAATGCGGAGGGTCAGATCGTCGGTGAATTTCGCGCCACCGGCGTCCGTCCCCGCTTTGCCCAGGAAGCGGCGACGCTTGGCCATCACTTCGCCAAGGATGCGTTCAACCCGCAGGTTCCGCTTTGATCCCGTCGGGCCAGACATTGCTTTACCTCATCTATGTGATGGCGGCGGCGTCGGTCATTCTCGCGGCCGAGGCTCTGTATGTGAGCTACTCCAAACGCCGCTCAACGGTCAGCACGATCAACCGTCGGCTGAAGCGGCTCGCTGACGAGGTTCCGGCCGAACAGACCTTGCAGGGATTGCTGCGAGAACGTGGGCTTACCGGCTCGGGCGATTTTCTTTTCAATGCGGTCGGGCTCAACAGGCTATACACTCAATCCGGCATAACCGGGAATCCGCTGTCGTTTGTCGCTATATTTATTCTCGCTGGGCTGGTGCTGGCACTGGTATTGGCTTTCCTGCTGCACTTCTCCGCCGTGGTTTCATCTATCATCTTTCTTCTCATCGGATTCGTCCTGCCGTTTCTGGTTCTCCGCCGGGCGCGTGCCAAGCGAATCCAGAAATTCGCGAAGCAATTGCCGGATGCACTTGACATGATCGTGCGTTCGCTGCGCGCTGGTCATCCGACTTCCGTAGCGATAGGTCTTGTAGCCCGTGAAATGCCTGATCCGCTTGGCACCGAATTCGGCATCGTTTCCGACGAAATCACCTTTGGCCTTAGCCTTGAAAACGCGGTGCGGAAACTCTCGCAGCGCGTCGGCTTCGAGGGCCTTCAACTGCTGTCTGTGTCGCTGTCGATTCAGGCCAAGACCGGTGGCAATTTGACCGAGATCCTGTCGAGCCTCTCATCGGTGTTGCGCGAACGGCAGAAACTGCGGCTGAAAATCAGGGCGCTCTCCGCTGAGGGCCGAATGTCCGCGTGGATCATTTCCCTGTTTCCGCTCTTGATGTTTGGCATCCTCACAGGCCTCGCCCCGAGCTACTATGGCGATGTATGGAACAGCCCATTGATCACGCCTGTGTTCCTGATTTTCGGGCTATGGGCCCTGCTGGGTGACTTCATCATGTATCGCATGGTCAATTTCGATTTTTGAAGGAGTGAGGCTATAGACTTGTTTTCGAATACCGGGGATTTGAGCCTTCTGGTTTCCATTGCCGTCTTCCTGGCGGCCGTAGCGCTTTTCTTGGTTGGCGGGCTCGTCTTCTTGCCGGCGCTGCAGACGAGGAAACTGGTTGCGCAAAGCCTGATGGCACAGGGCATTCCCAACCGGCGTTCGCTTGTCGGACAGGAAGAACTGGCAAGGATCTCAGCGCAGCGGCCGGTCGAGGCCTATTTTCGGTCGATCGAAAAAGAGCGGGACGAGCCCAGCGCCCTGGACGCGAAGCTCTTTCGCGCCGGCTTCTACCAGTCAGGTGCGCCGCTGATTTATACTCTGTCGCGGCTCGGCGCTGTCTGCGTCGGCTTTGTTGCGACCTATGCACTCCTGTCCCAGATTTTACCGCCCCAATTGCCTGGTCTTGTCGCTTTTGGAGGTTCAGCCTTGCTTGGGCTGGCATGCATTGTCATACCAAGTATCGCGCTCGACCGGTTCGAGAACGGGCAAAAGCAGATCTATCGTCGTGGCTTTCCGGATTTCATGGATATGATGATCACCTGCGCCGACGCGGGCATGAGCCTTGAGGCGGCAGTCGAGCGCGTCAGCAACGAACTGGCCGGCACCCATAAATGGCTTGGCATCCAGCTTTCGATCATGGCTCTGCAGTTGCGCGCCGGCAAGCCGTTACGCGAGGCGCTGCGCGAACTGTCTGACCGCATCGGGCTTGAAGAGGCGCGGGCGCTGGCGGTTTTGTTCCGGCAATCCGAGGAACTCGGTACAAGTTTGACAGAAGCCCTGCGCGTTTATAGCGACGAAATGCGTGGACAGAGAATCCTTCGGGCCGAGGAACGTGCTAACGCGTTGCCGGTCAAGATGATGATTCCATTGGGGCTATGCATCTTTCCGGTGGTGATGATGGTCGTCATGCTGCCTGTCATCATCCGGATGAAAGGCATTTTCTTCTAGGCAGGTATATGCTTTGGTCGAAATACAGAGTCGGAGAACTCTTTTGGGGGACGAAATGACAGGGCCAATGCGCCTCGCAGCCGTAGCCGGCTTGCTGCTTATCGTGCTTTCCGGCTGTCAGACGGCTGATACCGGCGTCGTCCGCACCAACGAGCCCTCGAAAGGTGACGTGACTGCCTTTGGCGATGCCTTCGACGGGCTGAAGACGGTCAGCGACGTCGAATATTATGCCTCGGACCAGGCCGTCGCCGAAGCCAAGAACCAGTTCCGCGCGGAAAACTACGGCAATGCCGGCGCCCTGTTCTACAAGGCGACGCAACTGGCGCCCAATGATGGTGGTGCCTGGATGGGCTTGGCCGCCTGCAGCGATCGCATCCGCCGCTTCGACCTTTCCGACCACGCCTATCGCCAGGCGTTCCGGCTGGTCGGCGGGACGCCCGAATATTATAACAATGTCGGCTATTCCTATCTGCTGCGCGGCAAGCTGCAGGACGCGCGCAGCAGTTTCCTCAAGGCCTATGAACTAGCGCCGAATGATCCGACCGTGGCCAACAATCTGAAGCTCCTGTCGTCCAGCGTAAAGAATCTCGAGCGGTAAGGCGACAGCATGTTGCTCGCCGCATCGCTGCTGCTGAAGGGGCTAGCCATTCCTTTGCTGGCAAGGATCGCCTGGCTCGACTTCACCACCCAGAAGATATCCAACCAGAATGTGCTGCTGCTGCTTTGCCTGGGTTTGGGCTCGCTGCAGCTCCTGTCGGTGCAATCCGGGTCGTGGTGGGACATGGGCCTGAGCGCGCTTGCCGGTGTTTTGCTGTTTGTTGCGCTGTTTCCGTTCTGGGTCCTGCGCAAGGTCGGGGCCGGCGATGTCAAGCTGATGGCGGTGGTGCCGTTGCTGATCGGCGGTAGTGGGCTCCTGGTGTTTTCCGTCCTGCTGCTGGTTTTCGCTCTCGCCACGGCGCTGATCGTGAAAAATCCGTTCATGCTGCCCGCGGGCGCCTTCCGCCTGTACGTTCAGCACCTGGACCGCAAGCGCGTTGTGCCGTTTGGCGTGCCGATCTCGCTCGCAGCGATCTGCACGATAGCGTATCAGGTCTACAGCAATATGATGGTGCTAGCCGGGCTATCGGTTTGGACGTGAAGCGCGCAAAATCACTCGGCACCTCCGCGCAACTTCATTTGGCACCAATCCGAGCGGTTTGAAGGGTCGTTCTAAGGGCGTTTAACGGCCTGCCGGTGCCTTGGCAGCCTAGGGTAACAGTGCCGAGTTACTCGCGGCGCCTTGGATCTTCAAGCGTTCCCTGCTGCCCAATTTGTCCTTCAACAGCAGAAACGGCCGTTCGACGGTAAGGTGAAGTGCCATAGCCGCGCACAGGCTGAAGCTCAAATAGTAAAGCCAGAACCCCGGCTTCCACGTTAAACTAGCGACCGCCATTGCCGCCGGAATCAGCGGGTAGTGGACCAGATAGAGGCTGTAGCTCAACCGCGACAGCGTTCGAAACGGACCGCTACACGGCATTGGCGTGCCTGCGAGGCCCACCGCACCCAGCGTCATGGCGGCAGCAAGAAGAGCGATCAAAGGCGGCTGGAGGATGGCGTCAGTTGGGTCGATCCTAGCCATGAAATCCTCGCTTCCGAGCCATATTGCCAAGAGCGTGGCGGCGGCGAAGAGGATCAGCGCGGCAGCCCGGCGGGACAGCCTCAATATGCCGGCGTGCTCAGCGACCGCGATGGCGACCCCTACGACCAGCCCTTCCAGCGCCATATGGAAAGGGCTGCGCAAGAGCCGCCAGAACGTAGGGTAGTCGAGTGGCGCCGTCAGGCTGAGATAAGCCGCTGTCCGCAGCGCAATCGGCAGGCAGAAGAGCAAGACGATCAAGCTTGCCCGCAGCCGCGTGCTTCGGCAGCGCAGGAGCGCGAGAACCAAAAGCGGTGCGAGCAGATAGAACTTCTCCTCGACGCCGAGTGACCAGAACACGACGTTGATGTCGGACGGCATGTAGTCCTGGAGGAAGAGAAGGTGGTACGCGACACGGAGGCCCAAATGGTTCGGGTCGACGGGAAAGAGCGGGAACGCACCCATCGCGACCAGGAGCAGGACCGCGTAATAGGCCGGGACGATGCGCAGCACACGCATCACCAGGTAGCGGGCCAAACCGAACCGCCCCGAACCAATGCCGGCCCTGACCAGGTGGCGCGCGATCAGGTAGCCCGACAGGACGAAGAACAGGTCGACGCCGACCCAGCCGTTCATGAAGATCGTCTGGATTACACCCAGTGGTTCGCCAGTGCGAAGATGGAGCGCTTGTTCGCCATGGCGCAGGACAACGAGCACGATGGCGATCGAACGCAAGAGGTCGAGCCACGGATTGTTGCGCCCATCCGCGGTGGCCTGCACAGCAAAACTACTCCTCAAGCCCGAGCGTGCGCCTGATCGGCTTCTTGCGGACCTTCCATATCCTCGAGTCGACGATGTAGTGGTGGAAATTGACGATCTGGTAGATCACGATCGTCATCGACAGACCGGCAAAAAACAGCACGTCGAGGGTGCCGAGCACCGCCCAGTAGAGCACGCCGGTGATCAGGATGCATGTCGTCATGTAGAGCCAGAGCCGACTAGGCTGGCTGATGTAGGAGAGGAAAGGCGCATCAGGGTCGATCCCGTCCTTGAAGCGGCGCGTGTTGAACATCCAGACGAAAAGCACGTATTGCGCGTTGTGCCACATGTTGATCACCAGCCAGCCAATCGTGACGTCGGTGATCAGGATGTAGGCCACGGCAAAGACAGCAAAATGAGTCGCCATGTATATTGTGTGGACCAATGCGAGCCGATCCTGCCGCACCGCCTGAAACCGACGCGCGAGCCAGAAGAGCAGCAGTGCAATGGTCACTGCGGCCGCTGCCTGCTCGACAATGGAGGCGACAGGCACGACACGCAGTTCCATCCCGATGAAAAGGCCCGGATCTTGGTGCGACCGATGGAGGATGCCAAGGATCGGCAGCGCATAGAAAATTGCTTGGTCGAGCCAGCCGTCCTCGTACAACGCACTTCGCTGCTTGCCGCGAAATGTGCGCGAGATGCCCCAGCTTTGGCGGGTGTAGTGGAACCACTGCCAATAGAAATAGACCGACACGATGGTCCAGAGACCGAAACCGTAAGCGACGGCGATCGTTGCTGCCGCGACGACGGGGAGCAGGACAACGAGCAAAGGCCAGTGCTCGGCAAAGCTCTTCCGGTCGAAGCAGAGCCGCGTATAGGTGGCGATGACGTGGTGGTAGCCCAGAAACCAGAGATCGACGATCAGGATCGGATAGAAGAACCGAGGCTGCAACAGGATGACGAAACCGGTGAGAAATGCCAGCACCGGAAGGCCCAGAATGAAGGAAAGGTCAAAGCGCGGATTGCGCAACCATGCCCACTCCACACGCTTTAAAGGAACCGCAATATCGGTCATCCCCAACCCCCCGTAGAAACCCCTTGCTGACGAAGTGTAGGGGACTCCGTCTCCGACGTCCACGGCTTGTCCCCGGGGATGGTAAAATCCGTCAACCAGATCGGTCAGCAATGATCAGCTCGCGCGCCGGCCGGCCTTTGCCTGGCCGATAGCTGTTTTGAATGCCCTGATGATAATCGGCACCCTTCCCGAGGGTGGGCATCACCTGATTGATGTGCTCGCTGGCGCAATGGTTGGCGTGGCTTCGATCTTTGCCGTGAGAATGATTGGCGCATATGAACGCGGAAAGGCCGACAGCGTCGCGAGATCAGCGGTGGGATCGGAAGCGGGCCGCTGAGTCGGCCACGGGGCGTTGCCGGCTTGTTGCAGCCGCTTTTACTCCAGAACGCGATTGCCGCCCTGATGCCGACCACCGGGTCGAGAAGCGCGTCCGGGTCTTGACCAGATCGACGCCGATCATGCGACCGAACTCGCGGCAATTGTCCTTGCCGGTGATCTGCTTTGGCCCGCGCCGCGGTTGACCCATCCGTCGTTCGGGCCGCCATAGACCTTGCGCCGTCGGATTGTTGGCGAAGGGGAAACGGTTCGGCCATACTTGCCTCAGCCGCTTGGCCGAATAGCGCAGATTTTCCTCGACGATGCGAAATCCGCCGCTCTCGACAGACATCTGTGCCATGAAGTGGCAGCGGCGCACAGGCGTGTTGATCTCGGCGCTATCAGCTGAACAAGCATGGCAGTTCCATTCTACCCTCGCGGGCAGGTTGCAGACATCGCCTTGCGCGATCGCCTGCCAAGTGGTTGAATAATAAAAGACGGGCTTTTGGGGCATTCTGCTTGATCTGGTCTCTACAAATACTGCGGTTCGTTGCCGCTCTAATGGTCGTCTACGTCCATGCCGCGCAAACGGCGATGGCCGCCACAGGGTCAAACGGCCTGTTGCCTCATGATTTCCAGGTCGCCGGGAGGGCCGGCGTCGACATCTTCTTCGTCATATCGGGCGTGATCATTGCCAAAACAGCGCCTGGCCTGACTTGGCAAGCGTTCGCATGGCGGCGGTTCCGGCGCATCGTCCCGCTCTATCTGCTGCTAAGCATCCCGTATGCGATAATTGCGAGCAAGGCAGGCTTCGGATGGCGGGATGCGGTAGCGACCGTCTTCCTCTGGCCAGCCACTGATCAGATGACGGCGCCGGCACTTCCCTCAGCGTGGACTCTTTGCTTCGAGATGCTGTTCTATGCGGCGGCCACCATCGTGTTGATCGACCGGCGGCTGCTCTTAGGCATTCTCGGCATATTCGGATTCGCGATGGCATATCGCTCAGCTGGTCCGGTGTTCCAGTTTCTCGGCAATCCGCTGATCATCGAATTCGCCTTCGGCGTCGCACTTGCCTATGCACCGAAACTGCCGCGCGGCGTATGGTGCCTCACGATTGGCATCATCGCTATGACCGGCGCCGGCTTCGTCGGGATCGCTCCGAAAGGCGGTACCATGGAATTCCTCGAAGGCGTGGGAGGGTTCCAGCGCGTTCTGGTGTACGGCGTGCCGGCCGCACTGATCGTCTTCGGCACGATGCATATCGAGGCAAACCCGAGCGCGTGGACGATCCTTGGTGATGCCTCCTACATGCTATATCTCGTCCACACCCTGCCGATATCGCTTCTACTGGTCGTCTGGATGTCCTACCCGATCAATCCGGACCTCATCATCGCGATAGGTGTTGGAACGTCCGTCCTCTTCGCATGGCGGATGTATGTCCGCTTCGAACTTCCGCTCCGCTGGTGGCTTGGCCGCGTGCGAGTCTTCCCCGCCGCGGCCTAGCCAGCCACTTTAGGCCTCTACCCAGGCCTTGAAGTCGGCGACAATGGCGTCACGATCGCTCGACGCCGGGATCGCCGAGAAGACAGCGGCCTCGAATATTTGCAAGGGCTGGCGCGTCTCGTCGAGGCCCTTGCTCGGCAGGCGGCGCGCGACGGTCGTCGAGGCGCTGGACCGCCTGTCGCGCGACCTGCGAGGCGATCGTCCTGCTTTGCATGCTGCGGCGGATTTCAAGAGTTGGATAGTGGCCTAGAGGTCATCGGGACGGCCGGTGCAGATCGAGTGGCGAGGACGGACCTCACGACGAAGATCGACACTGCCGCGACCACTATCCCAGCTATCAGGTCGATCAAGTGATGTCCGCCTTCGGGGATCGTGCTCACGATCATGACAGCCTCCAACAGCACGACCGGCCAAAAGACAAAGCGCCACCAGCGCACGGAATAGGCGACCAGAACGCCGATGCTGGAGTGGAACGAGGGGAACGTGACCAGCGGTTGCGCCTCGCTCAAGACAATGGCGAATGGCTCGCCTGATCGAAGCTTCAGCAACGTCGGGTAGTGCCACATCCCAGCATCTGTGGTGAAATTGCTGAACGTCTCGGCGGTCGGCTTGAAATAGGCGTAGGCACCCTCTGCTGGGAATAGCGCGACGATTGTGCCGGTGATCGTCAGGCAAACCGCGCAGGCGACCGAGAATTCAAGCAGCCGGTCCAGCCGGCCCATGGAGGCATGAACCAGAGCGAGCGCCAGCATCTGGTAGCCTGCCGAATGGTAAGTTGCCACCAGGATTGCGCTGATCGTCGGGTTGCGATTGGTCAGCGCAAGGAAAGAAGGCCAGTCGAAGCCGAGCGCCAGGTCGATCGCCGCCAGATCGCCGTCAATCAGGGGCCTGCCGTTAGCGGACGCCAGGCAGATGAAAACCCCAAAAGCGCAGCCGAAAGGTATTGTGATCGCACACAGGTTCAGGAGCGTCAGCGCCATTCCGGCCAGACGTCCGATTAACCTGGCTGGACCTGTTTCATCGCCCCGGACTCGCCGGGCCACCAAGCCGACCACGCCGTAGAGACCAGCGACGACGCAGAAGGCCTTCGTGACGAGCCAAGCGTTCGAGGGATCGATGTACACCTTCGAATGTGGAAGCCAGACAAAGGATGCCGCCGCGATCAGCGCTGTTAAGCTCAGCGATAAGCAGACCAAGCGGCGAATTGACCCCATATCCACCCAACCCTCTAAAAGGACGCCCGGCCGCCCCTTCGGCATCTGAGTAAATATTGTTGCCAGCCTACCGGCAAGACTATCCTTAACTGAGGGTTAACCTGAGAGCGGCCAGCCGGAACGGGCTCCTAAGAGCTAATCCAAGGGGCGCTGGCACGCGAGCTTCCACTCGTCAGCCGGTATGATTCAGTAGTCTGGTGGAGGTGTCACGACGATGTTCGGCATTGGCGCGATCGATGCCTTCTACGGTAATCGCGAACATCCCGTTTTCGACCCTTCCTATCCAGCCTTTTGCTTTTAGATACCAGAGATGAAACTCCAGATGTTCACGCGGACAGCCCGACATGCGTTCGAGTTCTTCATCGCCAATGCCAGGATTGTTGACGTCTTGTCGGCGTTTGACATAAAGTAGCGAGAGCAGTTTGGCCTGAATGACGCCGTCCCGTTCGATTCCTTTAGTGTTGCTGACTTCCTCAATCAACTCGTGGCGAAGTTTCAGATGGTCTTTATACTGAATGTCGTACTGCACGCGTTTGACCGGATCTTTGAGAGTATTATGGGCCTCCGCGATTTCACTGAAGCGTGATGCATCCCCGGTATCCTGATTGTCGGGATGGTAGCGCATAGCAAAATAACGAAATACCCGTTCTATCGTTTCCGAGTTGGCGTTCGGGCTGATTTCTAGGAGTTCGTAGTAGTCAATGAACAAAGTGGTGCTCCCACAACATCGCTATTGCGCACACAGTCGAGAGAACGTCGCCGGAGTGTCTTGCGGTCATAGCTAGTCGATGGTGCGCTCGATGATGCCCATCAACACGTTGAAGGCCAGAAATCCGCGCTTGCGGGTTTCTACTCGCTCAATTCGTGGCATTAGTCCCCCTCCCGTTTTGCAGATACTAGCGCGCAAGCTTCGCCCCTGCAAAGGGCTGCCCTCATTCCGGTCATCCGCCGATATACGTCGGCGATCATTCTCTCCAGTCGGGATCACTGATGCCCGCCTGGTAGTCCTCGTGCACCGATTCGATTTCGATTGACGGATCGTCTTCCAAGGCTCGAACTGCCCTCGCTATGAGTCGCTATTGGTGATCTCTGGTATAAGTGTCTGCTATGAAGGTAATCATGGACAACCGTTACCCGCCAGACTCGGACTTCGTTTGAATGGCGGCAAACGAATTCGGGCCGAGACCTGCGATGCCTTCAGGGCTTGTGTGGCGGCGCCGATCAATCGCGCCGGAATGTCCGTGATGGATCGGAGCAGGCGCAATGTGCTGATCGGTGCGTCTATCTTCGGAGCCCTGATCCTTGCGGGGCTGCTTCCTACCATGTGCGCAAGGCGGCAAATCAGGACAAAATCCCCCATGGCTGAAACCAGCCGTCCCAAACGACCGCCGGGACAGGCGAAGCCGTTGCTGGAGGAAGATATCGCGCCGGTGCTTGCGCGCCTTGATGCCTGGTATGCTGCCCATCTGCCGCCAGACAAATATGTGTTCAATCCGCCGGCCACGGACGCGCAACTGGATGCGTTCGAGCGCCTGATCGGCCTCAAGATGCCGCGCGCCTATCGCGACCTATACCGATGGCACGACGGCGAAAACGACGACCGTCGGGGCCATATCTTTGGGCATCCGCTGCTGCCGCTGCATCAGGCAGGGGCGCAATGGAAAGCCTGGGTCGATGTGCTCGCCGATTTCGGCGGCAATCGCTATGAAATTCCCGGAGGGGCGTGGCCTGAACACGCGGTTGACCCGGCCTATATCAATCCGCGATGGATACCGCTGACCCATGATGGCTCAGGCAATCATATCGGTCTCGATTTCGATCCCTGGCCCAGCGGTCGCGTCGGCCAGGTCATCCTCTTTGGGCGCGACGAAGACGTGAAGGCGGTGCTTGCGGAATCCCTTGGCAAGTTCCTCGAGTGGATCGCCGGCCTGCTGGAAAGCGGCAATTTCAGATTGGAAGCGGCGGAAGAGCCAGTGCTGCGCCGGTTCCGATTGAAAGCCCCCCCATCAAACGACTTCCACGAAGGCGCACGAAGCCTTCTGGGCGTACCTGGCCCCTTCCTATGACGGCACGTATTTCGGTGACGCACGTCCGTGCGAGTCCCGATCGCGTTGTCCGTTTTGGTTCCTTACAACAAAGAGGTGTTCGGCTCGTCGCTGTTCCTCTTCATAGCGTGGATATTCATCAACGTGCATCACTACTTTCTGGATAACGTTATGTGGAGACGAGGCAATCCAGAGGTATCAAAGTATCTGTTCCGCTAGTCATTTGCCGCGGCGATCCTGGTGATGGCCCCAGATAGGCGCCGGCCAGAGCGAGCCACATCGAGCGTCAGCAGTATGATTTGCACGGCTCGGGCTACTCGCGCGTTGGCGCCGCGCGCCAAGCCAACGGCTGTTGCCAAGGCGATCGGCTCGCGCCTGGCGGCAACGCGGATCTTAGCGTCACTGATCGAACCGACTTCATCACAACGAAGGGCGACAATCGCAATTGAGTCAGGGCATGAAGGTGCACCGGCGCGAAAAGGGCCTGGCGAAGAGGAAAGGCGGAATCGGATCCGAACTGGCCTTGTTAGTCGCGAAAATCCGCCTGGAAACTACGGGGAGCGTCCGAGAAGAAATTTTTGTGGGATCGAACAGATGTGTTGGCTGGAAAATAGGAAAATCAGTCGCTCCGCGAAGGTGATGGCTGAGGCTGAGCGCGCCGAACGCGCCGCGAAGACAGCAAGATTGAGGTCGCTTCGTATGGCGACTCAGAGTGACCTAAGGTTTTCATTCCCTGAGGAATTGGATTGTTCTCTGCTTATCGCAGCACTGACTCAAGGCGAACCACCGGCTGATCGGGACCGCCGAATTCGGGTGTGAGCGAAACAGGCTCGCGCTGCCAGATTTTTTTGACGTTCTGATTACCAAATTCTGGCGCAATGGTAGCGATCCCGGATCAAATCTCGCTGTGAGTTCAACAGGCTGCCTCGATGACAGTCTGCGAACTGATGCCTTTCCGAAGCGGCGAGAGCCGATGGTTGCTGAAGTGCTGTGTCGCCGACTTAGGACGCGTCGGTATTCGACATTTTAAAAGTTCGAGCGCTTATCGGCATCGGCGCAAACCCGGGCCGCGGCCCGACGCTCACCGAAATGCTCGCCATCCCGGCCCGGATCAGCCTTCGCTCGGCACCGGCGTGTTGAGCAGCTGCTGCTCCCAAAGATACGCGATGCCGCTGCCGCCGAAGTGCTGGATAAGAATCTCGGTCAACTCCTCGACATGCTCGGTGCGCGCCCAATCGCGTTGCCATTCGCCAGCGAGCGCCATCACGGTCATCACGTTCGCGCCGGCCGCGGCCATGCGCTGGATGGCAACTTCGTGAGACTCCTTCGAAATCCCGCCCGACGCGTCGGTGATCACGGTCACGTCCCAGCCTTCGCCGGCGGCCTGGATGACAGGCATTGCGACGCAGACCTCGGTCCACAGGCCGGCGATGATCAGTTGCTTGCGGCCGGTCGCCTTGACGACGTTCACCACATTCTCGTCCTGCCAGGTGTTCACCCAGGTGCGATCGATGACTTCTTGGTCCGGAAATACGTCGGTGATCTGCTTAAAGAGAAGTCCACCGCGCGCCGCGATCACGCTGGTGAGAATGGTCGGAACATTGAAGGCTTTTGCTAGCTTCGCCAGCGCGGTCGTGTTGTTGACCACCATATGCGGATCGTGGCTGTTCAGGTTCGCGAGTTGATAAGGTTGGTGATCGATCAGAACGAGGACCGAGTCTTCAGGACGAAGAAGTGAATCAAGGCCGTTACGAGGGGTCATCAAAACTTCCTTTCTCTGCCGTTGTGGACGGCAATGGGTTCACGGGGAGACATGCGCCGGCGGGCGACGTTGCCTTGCCGCAATTTGCTGTTCCTTTGGGTGATGCGGTAGTGCCATAGTCAGGCAAGCTGTGTCGCGAAACGAGGAACGCCGAATTGGACATCGAAGATCTACAGACATTCGTCGCAGTGGCCGATGCAGGGGGCGTATCGGCCGCCGCGCGCCGGCTCGGCGTCTCCAAGTCAATCGTCAGTCGACGGCTCTTTCGGGTTGAAGCGGAGCTTGGCGTCCAGCTTCTTGCGCGAACGACCCGCGGCGCCGCGCTCACAGAAGCGGGGATCACGTTCAGGGATCATGCGGCCCGAGCCAGCGCCGAGATCGATACGGCCAGGGAAACGATCCTCCCAACCGGTGCGCTACGCGGCCGCCTGAGAGTTGCGATGCCACTTACTTTCGGCCCGATCCACTTCGCCCCCGTGCTTGCGGAAATGGCGCATCAGCACCCCCAGCTCCACATCCATACCTCCTACAACGATCGCTTCGTCGATCTGATCGCAGAGGGTTTCGACTGCGCGATCCGGGTCGGGTACCTTCAGGACTCCAACCTGATCGCGAAGCGCATCGGACCGATCTATGGAAAGCTCGTCGCAAGTCCGGATTATATCAAAGCAAGCGGTTCACCTCAGACGCCAGATGAGCTCGTCACCCATCAGGCCCTCATGCAAGGGACGGAAGCCTGGCAGTTCATGGATGGCGACAAGATCGTCACGGTTCAGCCGCAGGGCAGATTCAAGGCCGATAACGCTACGGCGCTTGCCGCCGCCGCAGTGGCAGGGCTCGGCATCGCTTGGCTCCCTGATTGCATCACGTATGACCATGTGACCTCCGGAGCGCTCGTTCCGATTATGACACGCTATCCCCCACCTTCGGCAGGCGCGTATGTCGTCCGACCGCCGGGTAAGCACCCGACACGGAAAGTCCGGGTCCTCACCGATATGCTGATTGAGTACTTCGCACGAAATCCGGACGTTTGGGGTCTCGATCGTTAAAACACGAACGGGCGAAGCCTTATCAAAGAATTGCGTTCGACGGTCGCTCTACTGCGAGCCGCTGAGCCCGACGACATTGCCCGCACGTTCCACTTGCTGCGACACAGTTTGACGTATCACAGGACTAGTTGGGCAGACGATCGCTCGCCAGTTTAGGCATTCGTCAGGCCGAAAGCGCTCTTCCCGCTCGCACGGTCCGGATTTAATCGCAATCGGGTGTTCGCATCGGCAAGGGCGAGGCCTCCCGGAAACCCAAGAGAGGATGAGGGCATGAGTTGGAACCCGGCAATCGAACCGGGCTGTCCCGATGAGGTGGGCCTCGACGCGATCGAAACGCTCATCGTCCCGCGCGCTCGAGACCTTGGCGGCTTCGAGGTTCGGCGCGCCCTGCCCGCACCCAAGCGGCAGATGGTCGGACCGTTCATCTTCTTCGATCAGGCCGGCCCGGCCGAGCTGCTGACCGGGCAAGGCGTAGATGTCCGACCGCACCCGCATATCGGTCTCGGCACCGTCACCTACCTCTTTCGCGGCGATTTCCATCACCGTGACAGCACCGGTGCCGACCAGATCATCCGTCCGGGCGCGCTGAACTGGATGGTTGCCGGGCGCGGCGTGACCCATTCGGAGCGAACCTCCGCAGCAGCCCGAAGCGGTCCGAACAGCCTGTTCGGAATACAGACCTGGCTGGCGCTGCCCGACCGCCATGAGGACATGGCGCCCATGTTCGAGCATCATGGCGAGGAGGCGCTGCCGGTGATCGAGGATAGCGGCGTCTCGGTCCGGCTGATCCTCGGGGAGGCCTATGGTCAGAAGGCACCCGCGACGATGTTCTCGCAGACGTTCTACGCCGACGTGACACTCGAAGCCGGATGCCGGTTGCCGATGCCGCACGATCACGAGGACAGGGGAATCTACATCGTCGAAGGCTCGATCTCGATCGCCGGCCAGGATTTCGAGGCAGGTCGGATGATGGTCTTCCGCCCCGGCGACAGGATCACGGTCGCGGCCGGCGACAGAGGCGCGCGCCTGATGATTCTTGGCGGCGCAACGCTCAGCGGACCGCGCTATATCTGGTGGAACTTCGTCGCCTCCTCGAAGGACCGCATCGAAGAAGCGAAGGCCGAATGGCGCGCCGAGGACTGGGGCAAGGGACGTTTCGATCTCCCGATCGATGACCGAGATGAGCACATTCCCCTACCGGACTGACCGGTGCTAAGACTGACCGGTGCTAAGACTGGCCGGTGCTAAGACTGGCCGGCGCTAAGAAGGAGGTCGCCTGGGCACGGACCCGGGCGGTTCAGACGAGATGACGCGTCGCGTGCCGGGTGCGTTCTGAATGGAGAAAGCACAATGAGCAACAAGTGGCCCCACCTGGACTACCTCGGCTGGCGCGAGACGTGTTCGGCCCTGCATCTCTATTTGCAGATCGCCGGGAAATATCGCCTTGCTCATACCCCGTGGCTCAACCATTCCTGGAACGCGACCTTCTATGTCACGCCGCTCGGCCTGACCTCCTCGCCGATCCCCGACGGCCCAGGCATTGAGATCCTCTTCGACCTTCGGGACCATATGGTTGTCGGCACATGCGGCAATGGTCGCAAGGCATCGTTTGCGCTCGGGCCATCCACAGTCGCGGCGTTCCACGCCAATTTCGTGCAGTTGATTTCCGAACTTGGAGGCACGCCGACCTTTAACGGCAATCCGAACGAGGTGCCCAACCCCGTGCCGTTCACCGAAGATCATCGCGACCGGCCCTATGACCGGGAAGCCGTTCAACGCTTCCATCACGCAACGGTGGCGGTCGACAGGGTATTCAATCGGTTCCGGACCTCCTTTCTTGGCAAGTCCAGTCCCGTTCACCTGTTCTGGGGCAGTTTTGACCTGGCCGTCACCCGCTTTTCAGGGCGGCGCGCGCCTCTCCATCCCGGCGGCATTCCTTCATTGCCCAACGATGTGGCACAGGAAGCCTACGACCGCGAGGTCTCCTCAGCAGGTTTCTGGCCCGGCGGTGGCGGCATCGATTACCCCGCGTTCTATGCCTACGCCTATCCGGCGCCGACTGGCTTCAGGGGCGCGTCGGTCAGGCCCGAGGACGCGTTCTGGCATGAGGGCCTATCGGAATTCATCCTGCCGTACGATGCCGTTCAGTCGGCTGCAAATCCCGACGCGGCGCTTATGGAGTTTCTCGTCTCGACCTACGACGCTGCGGCCGATCTCGGAAGATGGGACCGCGACCTACTGGACTGCATGCCGGGGCGGCGGGGTGAGGTGCGGCCGCATGACGCCGAGCAGCCGGGCCCTGCCTCTCCCTTGACCGTCGAAAAGGTCGAGCGGGAGGATACCGCATCGAAGGGACGCTACCGGATGCTCGTCGACGGCGTCGAAGCTGAGATGACCTATAGCCGGGCCGGCGAAGGGTTGATCATCATCGACCATACCGAAGTTCCAGCGGCGTTGCGCGGCCGCAAGGTCGGCGAGCGACTGGTACGCCAGGCGGTCGAGGATGCCCGGCGCGAAGGGGTCGCCATCATTCCGCTTTGTCCGTTCGCAAAAGCGCAGATCGGCCGTCATCTCGAATGGCAGGACGTGCTGCGCCGGTCATAGGCTGCACCCGCCAGGTACCAGCTCCGACCGACTCCTACCACCGCAAGCGGCGGACGCGGCGGCGATTGGCGGCAATTTTCGGTGTTGGCGTCGTGGAATGGCAAAATTGGCGCGCCGGAGAGGATGCAACTGGGCACCGCTATATGATTGAAGTCGCTCTGTAAAAACTTTCAGGCGGATTCAGGGGCCTTGGCCTTTGCGAGGTCCTGCAGGAACTTTTCCATCAGCGGCCTGTCACCGAACCGGCGGTAAGCGCGCTCTGCTTCCAGCGAGAATGCCGGATGCGCCTCGACCAGCTTTGCCATCGTCTGCTGGGCTGCCTCGACCTCGCCGCCCCCGCTCTGCAAAGCTGCCTGAATCAGAAGGCAGTTTGCATCGCGCGGCGCCCGGATCAGGCATTCTTCTATGACGGCGGAAGCCTCATCGCGGCGGTCAGCCGCGTAGAGCGCCTGCCCGTGCACATAGGCATAGTACTCGGGCGCCATAGGATGAAGGCGGCGGGCCCGCTCTGCGTTGGCGACGGCATCATCATATTCCCCGAAGCGAACCTGCGCCTTTGCAAGCGCCATCATGCCGTCGGGATCGTTAGGGTTGAGCTCCACAGCGCGCCGTGCGGCCTGCAGGCCGCCTGAATAGTCGCCCTGCAGGGCAAGCCCGAAGCTGATGACCTGATAGCCAAGGCCAAGATTGGGATCGAGACGGACCGCCTGCCGGGCTTCGCTAAGCCCAAGATGAAGTTCCGGCGCGTTTGCCCGGCCGCCACCGCTCTGCGCCACGCTGGCGATAAAGGTCAGCGCGAGGCCTGCGCGGGCGGCCGCATAGGACGGGTCCATTTCAAGGGCGCGCTGGTAGAGGCCGCGCGCCGCCAGAATGTCCTGCGGGTCATCGGCGCCGTGCCGGTAGCGGTTGCGGGCCTGCAGCACGAGGTCATAGGCCTGCAGATTGTCGGTCGGGCGTTCCGCTGCCGCCGCCGCCTCGCTCCTGCCGATATAGGGCGCGATCTGCGCGACGATTTCAGTGGTCAGCTCGCTCTGGACGGTGAACACGTCGGCGACCTGCCGGTCAAAACTGCGCGACCACAGATGCGCGCCTGTCTTTACGTCGATCAGCTGCGCCGACACGCGAAGCTGGTCGCCTTCACGGCGGGCGCTGCCTTCAACCACATAATCAACGCCGAGCTTCGCCCCGAGCTTGCGCACGTCCGTATCCTGCCCGTGCACGGCGTAGGTGGAATCGCGCGCGATCACCTGCAGCTCTGAATTGCGGGCAAGGGCTGTCGTCACATCCTCGGTCAGTCCGTCCGCGAAGTACGATTGCTCGCCGCTGCCGCTCATCGCGGCAAAAGGCATGACCGCCACTGACGGCCGGGGGTCGTCGCGGCTCTGGTCCATCGACAAGACCGCCGGGATGCGGCTGACCATGGCTGCCAGGGGGAGCGGCTGGATTTGGGTGCCGATGAGGATGAGGGCTATGGCGGCCGCGCCATAAGACCAGCGGGCGGCGGTGCCGCGCAGCACCTGCGGCAGCTGCCGCCATGGCGACCACGCAGAGCCGGCGCGCCTTACGCGGTAGACGTTGAGAAGTTCGGGAATGTTCTTGGCCCGCCTGCGGCCGATGCGGACGAACCTGTCTGCGCTGTTGCGGTCGGCCGCCATCACCACGGCGCCGCTGACGAATATCTGCCCCGGATCGCACATGGCCTCAAGACGGGCGGCCACATTGACGCCGTCGCCGTATACGTCGCCGTCATCTTCGATCACATCGCCAAGATTGATGCCGATGCGCAGCTCGAACGGGCCCTTGTCGAAGCCTTCCTGTATGGCCAGCGCCGCATCAACCGCTTCGTTGACGCTGGGAAACATGGCGAGAAAGCCGTCTCCCGCCGTCTTGACGATGCGCCCGCCATGGCGGGCAATGGTCGGGTCGATGAGCTCATCAAAAACAGCGCGCAGCTTCGCGTAGGTGGAAGCCTCGTTTTCGGCCATCAGCAGGCTGTAGCCGACGATATCGGCGGCCATGATTGCCGCGAGCTTGCGTTCCATCAGCATTTATTCCTGAGCGGCGGGCCATGCACGGACTATTCTACTGACACTTAAGGCGACGCAGTGTCCAAGATAAGACCCATAATCCCGAATAGGCTTATCAACACAGCTCACAAATGCGTGACGACTATGGCCTATACCGTTCCTGACCTTCGTCAGCATCGGTTTTTCGAATAGCGAACCGGATCATGTCCGGCGATCGAGACGGGCAACTAGCCGGTCGCCAATCCACTGGATGCCGCTAACGAGGATGATCAGCACGATCACCACCGCGACCATGATGGTGGTCTCGAAGCGCTGGTATCCGTAGCGGATGGCGAGATCGCCCAGCCCACCGGCGCCGATCGCGCCGGCCATCGCCGAAGCACCCACGAGCGTGACCAGCGTCACCGTGAAGCCGGCGACGATGCCGGGCAGCGCCTCGGGCACGAGGACTTCACGGACGATCGTCCATCGGTTGCCGCCCATGGCGCGTGCCGCCTCTATCAGCCCGTGATCCACTTCACGCAGCGACACTTCCGCGATGCGGGCGTAGTAGGGCGTTGCGGCAATCGACAGCGGTACGATCGCCGCCCAGGTGCCGATAGAGGTGCCGACGATCAGCCGCGTCACCGGGATCAGCGCAACCAACAGGATAATGAAGGGAACTGACCGGAAACCGTTGATCACGGCGCCCAAGACGCGATTCAGCCAAAGTTGCTCGGCGATGCCACCACGATCGGTGGCGACGAGCGCCAGGCCGAGCGGCAGGCCGGCCACCAGCGAGACGAAGCCGGAGGCGGCCGTCATTAGCACCGTTTCCCAAAGCGAGCGGAAAAGCAGTTCAATCATTACCGGCGTCATAGCCAAGCACCTCCACGCGGGCGCCGCGGCCCCTCAGAAAGTCGAGAACCCGCCGCTCGTGATCGGCGGATGTCGGAATACCGAGAAACAGGCTGGCGACCGGCTGCTGCTGCACATGGTCGATGCCGCCGTGAACGAGGCGGAAGGAGCCCGGCACCGCCGCTGCCAGATCGGACAGCAGAGGTCGGCTCGCGGCTTCGCCGGCGACATCCACTCTGAGGATCGCTTCGCGGCCTCCCGATTGCGAGAGGCGCGCGGCGATCTCACCCGGAAGCTGCGGGCGGATGCCGCCGAGAAGGCTCTGCGTGATCGGCGATTTCGGATCGGCAAATACCGACCACACCGGTCCTGCTTCGACGATGCGCCCGGCGTCGATCACGGCGACCCGGTCGGCGATCGAACGGATCACCTCCATCTCGTGGGTAATGAGCAGGATCGTCAGCCCGAGCCGCCGGTTGATGTCCTTGAGCAGCGCCAGGATCGAGCGGGTGGTCTCCGGATCGAGCGCCGATGTCGCCTCGTCCGAAAGCAGCAGCGCTGGACGCGCCGCGAGCGCCCTCGCGATGCCGACGCGCTGCTTCTGCCCTCCCGAAAGCGATGCCGGATACGCCTTGGCTTTCTCCGACAGTCCGACCAGATCGAGAAGCTCGGCGGCGCGGCTAAGCCGTTCCGCCTTCGGCCGCCCCTCGATCTTCAACGGCAGGGCGACATTGTCCTCGACGGTTTTTGCCGAGAGCAGGTTGAAGTGCTGGAAGATCATGCCGATGCGGCGGCGAAGCGGCTGCAGCTCGCGTTCGCCAAGCTGCGCAATGTCGCGGCCTTCGATGAAGATCTCGCCGGAGTCGGGTCGCTCCAGCCCGTTGAGGCAGCGGATCAGCGTCGATTTTCCAGCGCCGCTGCGTCCGATAATGCCGAGGATCTCGCCCTTGCGCACGCTGAGCGACACGCCGTCGAGGGCGGCCGTCGTGCCGAACCGGCGCCTGACGTCGGTCAGCCTGACGACATCCACCGGCGTCCGTACATCGGCGACCTGTTGCACAGATGCGGAGAAATGCTGGTTCACGATGCTCCTTTCCGATCTTCCCGGCGCCTCCCTTCAGATACGACGCGGCGGCCCGCCGTCGATGCGGGCCGCCCGTCATTCGGGAATGCCAATCTGTCCGCTCAATAGGCGCTGAGGCCGGTGCCCTTGTAGACGCGATCGAACTCGGCCTTCACCGTCTGGTTCTGGTAGGATTCGACCAGTGTCTTCACCCAGGGCTCGTTCTCCGTCCCGGCCTTCACCGCGATGAAGTTGCGGTAAGGGTTGTCGACGATCGGCTCCTGGGCGATGCGGTTCTCGGGCGTGAGCCCGCTCTTCAGCGCCCAGTCGGTGTTGACGACGGCGGCATCCAGGTCGTCGATCGAACGGCCGACGATGCCGGCGTCGAGTTCCTTGATCTCGATGTTCTTCGGGTTCTCGACGATGTCTGCCGTGGTGGCGAGAATGCCGGTGCCTTCCTTCAGCTTGATGAACTTCTCGTTCTCCAGCACCCGCAGCGCGCGGCCCTCGTTGGACGGATCGTTCGGCACGCCGATGATCGCCCCGTCCGGCAAGTCGGCGACCTTGGCATGCTTCTTCGAATAGAGGCCGATCGGCCAGACGCCGGTGTAGCCGACGGGCACGATGTGATAGCTCTGCGTGGCGATCTGGTTGTCGAGGTACGGCTTGTGCTGGAAGGCGTTGGCATCGATCTCGCCGCGTTCCAGCGCCTCGTTGGGTTGCGTGTAGTCGTTGAACACGACAGTCTCGATCTTCAGGCCGCGCTTGTCGGCCTCCTGTGTGACGACACGCCAGACGTCCTCGTCCTCGCCGGAGATGATGCCGACCTTGATGACCTTCGCCTCCGCAACAGCCGGTTGGGGCCCGGCGAGGGCCGCGAGCGTGACGGCCGAGGCAAAAAGTGCGGCGAGGCCCGTGCGCCGGGTAATCAATCTGGAAAGAAGATTGGGAGCCTTTGGAAGTTCAGTCATGATTATTTCCTTGGAATGGGTCGGGTGAGGAAGGGTTGTCAGAAGAATCTCACCCTGCCACGGACGCATATTGCCTACGGCGCTCGCTTTTCGACAAAGCATCGTATTGCGCGATCAACGCGGCGCCTGGAAAAAGATCTCAAAGTTCTCTGGTGTTGGGGTAGAGACGATCCGAAAACTGCTGGAGCTGCTACACTAGAGGCGAGGGATCCACTCGAGCCAGTAGCGGTCGATCAGCGATCGTGGTCGGCGACGGGGCGAAATCCTCTGCTGCGGCGTGCCGACGCGAGGCGAGCGCCAGCCCGGCCTCCTCGATTGATTGCTCGCCACGTTTGCGGATCGCTTCGGACGCAAGGACGCCGTCCCGGAAATCCTTGTCCCTCGCGTAGACCGCGGTCGGCAAGACCAGAGCCTCGAAGAAGGCAAAGAGCGGCCGCAGCTGATGCTCGACCATCAGAGCATGGCGCTCGCCGCCGCCTGTCGCTGTCAGCAACACGGGCTTGCCACGCAGCGCGGAGGGATCGATCAGATCGAAGAAGTGCTTGAACAGGCCGGTGTAGCTGCCCTTGTAGGTCGGCGAACCGACGACAAGCACCTCGGCTCCGACTACCGCATCGAGCACCTTGCGACCCGTGTCATCGAGATCGCGCGTCCAACGGGCCGCGCCGAGCGTTGGACCGACGTCATCGAGGTCGAACGTGGCCGCTGCAAGGCCATGATAACCGGCAATCTCGTTGACGAAATGCTCGACGAAACCGCGCGTCTTCGACGGCCGCGCAAGGTTGCCAGAGAAGCCGACGATAGTGGCGTTTGTCATGGCCGTCACTTGGTCTGCTGGTCCTGCACGATCGGACAGCTTTCGTCCTTCGCCCAGTCGGCGAAGCTGAGGTAGTAGGCGCGGACGTCGTCATAGCCCGCGCGAAGAGCGGCGATCGCGGCCAGCGCAGCGCGACCACCACCGTCGCAGTGCGTGACCACGTGATCGCCCGAGCGAAATCCGGCATCGGACACAGCAATCCTCGAAGCTCGGCAGTCGGCTTCAGGCGGCCGTCCCCGAGCAGGCTCGCGTGAGGAAGCAGGTGCGCTCCCGGCAGATGGCCACCTCGAGCGTTGCGCCGAAGATCGGTACCGGCGAACTCCGCCGCGGTGCGGGCGTCGAGAAGCTGGGCACTGTCGAGCTCTCCCTTCAGCGTGTCACGTTCGACCAGACCGACGGATCCGACACCAGGCCGAGCGCGAAACGCCGTCAATCCCGGTGCCTCGCTTGCTTTGGCCAGCAGCTCCCCGCGTTCACGGATCGCAGGCCATCCGCCGTTCACGATGAGCGCTTCGACTCCGAAATATTGCAGGATGAACCACACGCGCGCGGCTTCCGTCATGCGCCCGTCGTCATAGGCGACCGCGGGCACGGATTCGGTCACACCCAGATCGGCAATCGCACGTTCCCAGTAAGAGGTGTTCTCGAAGGAAGTCTCGCCTGTCTTCGCGGCTGCTTCCCAGAGCTCGACGGGCACACGGACGGCACTCGCCGCGTGGTCGGCCTGGAATGCCTCGGCATCGCGCACATCGAGCAGGCGAAAGGCGGCGAGCAGCGAAAGTTCGTCGGGCTCGATCACTGGATCGCGTGGTGCAAGCTCATTCGACGCATTGCGGAAGGCCGCGTCGCCTGCAGCGGCAGTTGAAGTTGTTCCGCGCGCCGACATCACACCTCGGCCCTCGTCCCATCGAAGCGAGTGAATGTGAATTTCTCGAACTGCTCGCGATAGGTTTGCCGTTCGTTGCGGAGAACATTGGTCGCGAGCGCTTCGCCGAGCGCCAGCGACGCCGAGAAATCGGAACGCCAATGGATGCCGGCCCAATCGCGGCCGATGCCGTAGTTCCAGGCGAGCTTGTTGAGCTCGCCGCCGACCGTGAGCGGCTCGCCCTGGTAGGGGATGAGCTTTGTCGGGTCCTTCGGGTCGGGCTGTACGGGATTGGGAATGGTGGCGTCCTCATCGAAGAGCGCCTTGAGAATCGTCACGTTGGACGCGGCAATCTGAGCCGCGCCGCCGGGATAGCTCGAGTGAATCGGCGCGCCCTCCGGATAGACGTGCGACAGGAGGTGGGTGCCGAACTTGCCGACGCTTCGCGTAAGAGCGGCCGAGTTGAGGATGTCGCCGTGGACGGGATAGGCGTCCACCTTGTTGGCGATGCGGTGGTGGATCAGCCCGCCATAGGCTTCCGGCCGCAAGGCGCGGTGGACATAGAACTTCTGCCAGTAGGCGACGCGGATGGCGAGCGATGCGGTGGCCGGCAGCAGGCTTTGCGCATAGGGCAGGCCGAACGTGCTGTACCCGCCAGTCTGCGTCTTCGAGTGCAGGTACGGATTGGATTTGGCGAACGGAATCCCGAACCCGCCGAACTCGGCATTGGCCTTGTCGGGTCCCACGCCTAGCAGTAGGGCTGCCGACCAGAAGGCGGCCGGATTGTTGTGCACGTATTCGGCGAGGTCGCGACCGGTCGCGATATAGCGCGCCGTCGGGTCGAAGCTGGTCGGCTTCGCAGGCGGAATGCCGTTCTGGATGGCGAGCCACTCGTCATAGCCGGTGTGGAAATCGGTCCCGGCTGCGGCGGTGCGGATGCGCGCTGGAATGAGCTGGCTGCCATACGGGGCGTCCTTGAGCAGGAACTGCGAGATGTAGGGACCTGTAAGCGTGCCGGGCGGCGTGACATAGCGCCCGGTTTGCCCGGACGGATCGGCCGCGTCGACATAGAGCGCCGTCCCGCGGAACAGCGTCTCCGGCGTGATGCCACTATCCTTGCGCGGACCGCTGAAAGCGGTGAGCTTGTTGAGCTCGTCGACGGCGGCGAGCACGTCCTTGTTCTTGGTGTCGTTCGTCAGCTCGGACAGCGGAACGTCTCGCAGGAGCGACTGCCAGTAGAGCTCGACGGCCTCGCTCGCCCGCGTCGCGCTATCGAGCGTGGGGGCCGGCGGGATCGTGAACTGCGGGCCGACGCAACCCGTGAGGTTCACGGCGAGGGAACCGATCGGATTGAGCTGCTTGCGCTTGCCGCCCAGCGGTATCGCTTCGAAGTCGGCGGGATCGCCCGAGGCATAGGCCTTCAACGTTGCGTCGAAGGCCGCGCGGTCGACCTCGCCGCGTTCATCATGCGGCAGCCCGCGTGTGTCGGAGCCGATGAGGTTCGCATATTTCTGCTCGTCGCCGTTGACCGGATGCGGCGCAATCGCCACCGCGAAATCCGCGTCCGCTGCGGCGCTTCGCACAGCATAGGCGTGCTTGCGAAACGCAAGATGGGCATCCCCCGACGACTCCTCACCGGCCGCGAGGGGAGGCAAGCCCGCAACGGCTATGGCCGCGACGCCTCCGGCTGCGCCAAGAAAGCGGCGGCGCCCACCGTCGGGGACGTCTGCCCTCTGCTGTGCCGGCGGCACACGCCCGGTCTGACTTTCGCCTTCTGATCCGCGATCCTTGTGCATGTTGCGATCTCCTTGTTTTGCCGAGGCGCCGCACGGATCGACGGCTGCGCCTATACCTCTTCGAGAATTCGCGCCTGCAGGGCCACAGCCGCGGTGTCGGCCCCCTCGCGTCGTGGCCGAGGGAGATCGACCGGCACGTCGAGCGTTATGCCGCCGTCGCGGATGACGAGCACCCGGTCCGCGAGTGCGACCGCTTCGGCGACGTCGTGGGTGATGAGTACGGTCGTGAAACCATGCTCGCGCCAGATGCGCTCCAGGAGCCGGTGCATCTCCATACGCGTCAGCGCATCGAGAGCGCCGAACGGCTCATCGAGCAGCAGAACGCCCGGTCGGCTCACCAAAGCTCTGGCGAGCGCGACGCGTTGAGCCTGACCGCCGGACAGGACGGCAGGCCAGTCGTTCCACCGATCGGCAAGCCCGACATCGGCGAGGGCTGCCGCCGCAGTCTCCTGCCAGCCTTTCGTGCGCGCGATGCCGACATTGCTGAGAACGCGATGCCAAGGCAGCAGCCGCGCGTCCTGGAAGAGAAGGCGCACGTTCGGCTGCAGCGACTGGACCTCGGCGTCGCCGATGGCAATCGTTCCGCTCGTCGGACGATCGAGTCCCGCGATCACGCGAAGGAGCGTCGACTTGCCACAGCCGGAGCGGCCGACAATCGCCAGCAGCTGTCCGGCAGGAATGACCAGATCGAGGTCGGACAGGACGCTTCGGTCTCCGAAGGATTTTGACAAGCGATCAAGTCGTATGTCCTGCCCGCTCAGTGACGGCGCGTCTTTACCGTCACCGTCAGGTCTCACCTCGCGAAGCAGGTTTTTCTCGGCCAGCGCATCCGCTTCGTGGAACGAGGCATCCTTGTGCAGCCGCAACACGCTCGCAGATTCTCTCACGACGTCGCTCCCCTGGTGACGGTGCGGCGATAGGTGGGGTGCCAGGCAAGAGCACGCGCCTCGAGCAGCCGTGTGATGAAATCGGCAAGCTTGCCGAGCAGCGCGTAGACGATGATGCCGAGGACGACGACGTCGGTCTGCAGGAATTCGCGCGCGTTCATCGTCATATAGCCGATGCCCGAGGACGCCGAGATCGTCTCGGCCACGATCAGGGTGAGCCACATGAGGCCGAGCGAGAAACGAAGGCCGACAAGAATCGACGGCATCGCGCCCGGCAGGATCACTCGCCAGAACAGCGGCACGGGACCGAGCCCATAGACCCGTGCCATCTCGATCAGTTTCGGATCGACGGTGCGTATGCCGTGAAAGGTGTTGAGGTAGAGCGGAAAGGCGGTCCCGATCGCCACGAGGAAGATTTTTGCTTCCTCACCGATCCCGAACCAGGGGATGACAAGCGGGATGATGGCGAGATGCGGCACATTGCGCAGCATCTGCATCGACGAGTCGAACACGATCTCGGCCGGCCGCGATATCCCGGCGAGGACTCCCAGCACGAAGCCGATGCCACCGCCGATGAAGAGGCCCTTCAGCGCGCGCTCGGTCGAGATTGTTGCATGGGTGAGGAGCGTGCCGTTTTTCAGGCTCTCCCAGAAAGCGGCGGCTACCGCGCTCGGCGCTGGCAGAAGACGCGTCGCCAGGACGCCGCTTCGCGAGGCGATCTCCCATGCGATCAGCAGCACGATCGGGAGTGCCCACGACGCCAGCGTCCGAAGCGCCGCTGCGCCGGTGCCATGAAGGCGCGATGGCCCGGCCATGCTCAGGACGCCCTTCTTGCGGCCGGACGGATCTCGTTGGCGATCGTCTCGCCGAACGGACCGGTGTTGACAGAGAGCTCGGCCCTCTCCGGCGCGTGCGCCAGCGGCAGCAGTGGGAAGACGAGCTCGGCGAAGCGGTATGCCTCTTCGAGATGCGGGTAGCCGGACAGGATGAATGTGTCGATCCCGATGGAGCGATACTCGTCCATGCGCGCCGCCACTTCCTCGGGCGAGCCGACGAGAGCGGTGCCGGCGCCGCCTCTGACCAGGCCGACGCCTGCCCAGAGATTCGGGCTGACGACGAGCTTGTCGCGGCGGCCGCCATGCAGCGCGCTCATCCGGCTCTGGCCGACGGAGTCCATCCGCGAGAACACGGACTGCGCCTTGGCGATCGTCTCATCGTCGAGGTGGGCGATAAGGCGGTCTGCTGCTGCCCAGGCCTCATCGGAGGTCTCGCGCACGATGACGTGGAGGCGGATGCCGAAACTGAGCCTGCGGCCGTGCTTGCGCGTGGCGGCCTTCACCTTGGCGATCTTCTCGGCGACCAGAGCGGGGGGCTCGCCCCAGGTGAGGTATTTGTCGACGGTTTGCGCGGCGACCTCGATTCCCTCGTCGGACGAGCCGCCGAAATAGAGCGGCGGGTGCGGTGCCTGCACCGGCGGAAACAGCAACTGTCCGCCCTCGAGATGGATATGCTTGCCTGACGTCGTTACGGTCTCGCCGGCGAGCAGCGCCTTGTAGGCATGCATGAACTCGCGGGTGATTTCGTAGCGGTCGGCATGGCTGAGGAAGATGCCGTCGCCCTTGTTCTCGATCGGGTCGCCGCCGGTGACGACGTTGATCAACAGGCGTCCAGCCGAAAGTCGATCGAGCGTCGCGGTCATGCGGGCCGCGACCGTCGGCGGCTGCAGCCCTGGCCGCACCGCGACCAGGAATCTCAGCTGCTCGGTGGAGGTGAGCATCGCCGACGCGACAATCCAGGAATCCTCGCAGCTCTTTCCCGTGGGCAAAAGCACGCCGTAGTAGCCGAGTTGGTCCGCCGCCTGCGCGATCTGGCGCAGATACGGGAGGTCAGTTGCACGGCCGCCGACCGCGGTGCCGAGGTACCTGCCGTCCCCATGGGTCGGCAGGAACCAGAGCACATTCACTCGGTCAGGCGCGATGTCGGCGGGCGCATTCATGACTGTGGTTTCTTCACCGCGTCGGCGATCCGGATCGCTGCCGGGATCAGGCCAAGATCATGAAAAACGTCGGCAATCTTCTGCTGCGCGGCCACGACTTCCGGCGTGATCGGCTTCACGCCGTACTTCCGCCGTTCGACGGCGACTTCGAGCACATCGGCCGGAATGCCAAGTGCCGGAGAGAACTGATCTGCCACGTCGCCGCGGTTGGCGTTGATCCAAGTGTCGACCTCGCCGAGCGACGCGACGATCGTGTCGACCACACCAGGGTGGGCGTCGAGGAAGTCGCGGGAGGCGAGATAGAATTCGTGGTTGTCCACGACGCCACTGCCGTTCGCCAACTGCCGTGCGCCAGTTGCCGCCTCCGCGGCCGCCAGGAACGGCTCCCATATAACCCAGGCATCGACAGCCTGCTTCTCGAAGGCGGCGCGGGCATCGGCCGGCGGCAGGAAGTTGACCTCGATGTCCGTATAGGCCAGCCCCGCTTTCTCGAGAGCCTTGACCAGCAGGTAGTGGACATTGGAGCCCTTGTTCAGCGCGACCTTCTTGCCCTTGAGGTCAGCGACGGTCTTGAGCGGGCTGTCTTGCGGAACGAGGATCGCCTCGGCCTCGGGCGCCGGCGGCTCATAGCCGACATAAACAAGCGGCGCCCCAGCCGCCTGCGCGAAGATGGGCGGCGCCTCGCCGGTCGTGCCGAAGTCGATGGACCCGACATTGAGCGCCTCGAGCAACTGCGGTCCGGCCGGGAACTCGGTCCATTCAACCGTGTAACCCTGCGGCTTCAGCTTCTCCTCGAGCTGGCCTTTGGTCTTCAGCAGAATGAGTGTGCCGTACTTCTGGAAACCGATGCGGACGATCTTGTCCTCTGCATGGGCTATCGTCGCAACGCCCAGCGCGATGCTGCCGGCGAGCGTGATCTTTGCGAGATGTCGTAGGAAAGTATTCATCAAATCGGACTCCTCTTCCAATGTCAGCCAGGACTTTGAACCGGCGGGCACGACGCATGCCTCACGCCGCGGCCGCGATCTAATCGGCGCATTCGGATTGCCCGATTTCGGTGAGCGTATCGGGCTCGGAGAACGCTCTCAAAGAAAATTCTACTAATTTGATAGAATTTATCGGGAATAGTTTACCCGTACGACTGAGAACTGCCGAACACCAACCTGCTGCAGACGACGGCGCCGCCCTTCGACGGTGTTACTTGACGCGTCTCAGGCTCTCCGCATCGAGGCGGGCTGTTTGACCAACAAACCGGCGAGATGCTGGCACTGGATGCGGATGTCGGGAACCGCCTCGATCTCGAGAAAAGTGCCGCGGGTGACTGGTCCCACGGCGTAGATGCGATCGTTGCAAGCGCCGTCTCGACTGATCATGGCGCCATCGGCGGCGACGTCGAGGCCGATTCGAAGCGGATCCGCTCGGGCCACGCCGGCCGCCAGAAGCGACAGGATCAGGGGATTCGCGCTCTTGCCAGGGTCGGCAATGACGCCGGCGCATTCGTAGACGTGTGCAACCCGAATTTCCTCGACGAGCTGGTTGCTTCGACGGCGTATCCTTGCCGCGAAACCGGCGTCGTCGCGTGTCACGTCGAGCACTCGTCCCGCAATTACGCGGAGCTGGCCGCTTGCGATCGCGTTGGAGAGCCGCTCGCCTGCCTCGGGCGCCATTCGATGCCGGTGAACATCCCACCACGCCTTTAGATGCCGAAAGAACTGTCGTCTCGAAGCATCCGGCCAGGCCCGCCAGATCGCCTGATTGTGTGGGCGCAAGCCGTCCACGACGTCACGCCAGCCGCCGCCGCGCGCCTCGGTCGAGCGAACGAGGTCCCGGAACCAGCGGACGAACTCCGGCAGACTTTGGTTGAGCGGTATGTCGGCTCCGTGAACTACGATGGGGCTGGTCTTTTTGTGCACGGCCGGGAGCAGGCCTCTGCGTGAAACGGCGACAATCTCCCCGACATGTCCGCGAAGCAGCAGCGAGAGGCAGGTATCGACCATGCTGAGACCGGTACCGAGGATCAGGACGCGATCGGCCGGTCCGGGCAAGGCGGCTTGCTGCTCGTTCGAGGGTGCAAGCAGCGACCCGCCGCGGTTCGCTGTACGGTCGTGACCTGTGGCCAGGATGCATTGCTGCGCAACGATGCTGGATCCGTTGGCAAGGCGCAGCTCTATATAATCGCTGCGCTGAAACATCTCGACGCATTCCTCATCGACGATCCGCAATCGCGGACCACCCTTCTGCTGAGGCTCGGTCAGCAACTCTCCAAGATATTCGCCATAGAGCTGACGGGGGGCAAAATACGTGGTCGGATCATCGATGGGAATGCTCCGTGCATTCAGCCAGCGCGCGAAATGGTCGGGATCATCGGCAAAGGCGCTCATGTTGGCTGCCCGGACGTTGAGAACGTGCTCCGGGAGGTCGGTCGAATAGGCGAGACCTCGCCCGAGCGAGGCCCGCTTTTCTACGATGGTGACCTCGAGGCCGGCGTTGCCGCTTCGCAGGAGATGCGCCGCCATCAGCACCCCGCTTGCACCGCCGCCGATGATTGCAATCGACCTGGTCGGTACCGTAGGGGCGGCCAAATTCCATTTTCCGCGATAGGCAACCGTCATCACCGCGGGATCTCAACATTGCGAAGACGCTCGACACAAAGTGCCCGCAACACGCGCGCGGCGTCAGCATAGGTCAATTGCTCTTCGCCAGAGGCAAGAAGCCTTTCGGGGACAATCGCGGCGACATCCTCCAGAATGCGAATCGGAAGCAGATCTGAACAGCTTCGCATTCGCCCGAAAACCGAGCTGATGGGGATCGACAGACCTTCGAATTCGACCAGCGGTTCGTCCATGCGATGCTCCCAACCTTCAAAGGCGTCGAGGGCATCCGAAAAGGCCTGATGCAGATAGACCGGTGCGTGGCCTTCGTGCAGTGCGGGAAGCAAGCGTGTCATCAACTCCTCCTGTGATTTGCCAAACAAACGCAAGCGAACTGAAAGATTCACACGCGCCGGACGGAACCGCCCGACAGTCCTGTCCCGATCTTTCCTGACCAGTGGGTGAGGGCGATGCCGGGCGGTCTCGGCGTCGACGTCCATGTTGGTCAGGATGCCTGCGGGACTGCACCTTCGAGCATCAGGCGCTGGCTGCGAGCCTCTTGGCCATTCGACGAAAGATATTGCGGCAGATGCCTGCGGCTTATGGTCGGGACGTGGGTGAACTCGACCGACATGCAATCTCCTCCATCACCTCAGGCTCCATCATGGAGCCGTTCGACTACGCCCCCCGGGCTTGCCAGATACAAATCAGATGACGCCGACGACGGCGAAGGTGAACGCCGGGGAGAACGCGAACGCGAGATAGATGCAAGCCGAACGCAACGCGCCGAGAGGCGGCATTGCACCCACGCGCGGACGGATCGAGACATGGTCCGCAGGCAGCGTCAGCGCGATGTCATGCATCTTGAGTTTCCTGTCTGGGTTTCCTCCGACTCTATTAGTCTAGTAAATTAGTAGACGTTGTCGATTGCTTTTATCGAGCAGCTTTTGGAATGGGTTTGCGCGGCAGGCGGACCGATTAGATTCCCGTTCTCGTAGTGACTCCGTTTGGGGGTCAGTCCCTGCCGGCCCAAGGGACCAGAACGGCTTCGATTCTGCGGATGACGAATTCGAGCAGGAAAGCGACGCCGGCGATGACGAAAATGCCCATGATCACCACGTCGGTGACGAGGAACTGGGCGGCCGACTGGATCATGAAGCCGAGGCCTTGCGTGGCGGCGATGAGTTCGGCGGCGACCAGCGTCGTCCAGCCGGCGCCGAGCGCGATGCGCAGGCCGGTGAGGATCGAAGGCAGCGCGCTCGGCAGCACGACATGGGCGAGCACTTGCCGCCTGGTCGCGCCGAGCGAGCGGGCGGCGTTGATACGCTCGCGGTTCACGCCCTTGACGCCGGCCGCAGTCGAGAGTGCGATTGGCGCAAGCATGGCGATCGCGATCACCAGAACCTTCGACGGCTCACCGATGCCGAACCAGATGATGATGAGCGGCAGATAAGCTAGCGGCGGAATGGGACGCAGGAATTCGAGCAGCGGATCGAAGATGCCGCGGCCGACCGTGCTCATGCCGATCGCGATGCCGACCGGTACGCCTACGATGAGGGAGGCTATCAGCGCAGCGAAGACGCGGGCGAGGCTGACGCCGAGATGTTCGAGCAGCGTCGAATCGACGAAACCCTCGGTGGCGACCGACACGAACTTCGCGGCGACGGCTGCTGGCGAGGGAAGGAAGACCGGTGAGACGATGCCGAGCGCCGCGGTCAGTGCCCAAGCTGCGAGCACGACAATGATGGTCGCGACGCTGATCCAGCGGGCCGACCAGCGTTTGCTGCGGGTAGGCTCGGGAGCGGGCCTGGACCATGGTACCGACAGCGCGTCCGGCCGGTCGTGGTCGGAAAGCTCGGTGTCGAATGGGGCGAGGCGTTCGAGATCTGGCCGCGCCATGGGGCGAAACAGCGCGCTCATGCCGGCTCTCCGTCGAAGATGGCGTCGGCGAGTTCCGCCCGGCCGGCGATAAAGTCTTTGTCCGCCTTGATCGACCGGACCGGCTCGCCAGCGACATAGCGCCGGCCGAAGCCGGTCTCGATGACCCGCACGATGCGGCCCGGATCCGGCGCCATGACGGCCACGCGCGTACCGAGCAGCAGCGCCTCCTCGATGCCGTGCGTCACCATAAGCACGCCGACGTTTGCGCCGGCCCATATGTCGAGGAGCAGCGTCTGCATGCGCTCGCGCGTCAGCGCGTCGAGGGCGCCGAGCGGCTCGTCCATCAAGAGGAAGTCCGGATCGGCGGCGAGCGCGCGGGCAAGTCCCACGCGCTGACGCATGCCGCCGGAAAGTTCCCATACCGCCTTGCCACCGGCTTTCGGGAGCCGAACGCGCTCAAGCAGTTCGTCCGCGCGCCGGTCGCGCTCGGCCTTCGGCACACCGCGCATCCTCAGCGCGAAGGAGACATTGTCGCGGGCCGACAGCCAGGGGAACAGCGCATCGTTCTGGAAGACCACGGCACGGTCGGCGCCCGGCGTCGTGATCGACCGGCCGTCTATGCCGGCCGTGCCGGACGACGGGGTGATGAATCCTGCGGCGACGTTAAGTAGCGAGGTCTTGCCACAGCCGGACCGGCCGGTAAGCACGACGAAATCGCCCGTGTCGAGCGTCAGGCTGGTGCTGCCGATTGCCGGCCGCGGCTCGCCGTCATAGCGTATGGTGACTTGGTTCAGCGAAAGCGTCGGCATGGTCGGCCCTCAAAGGTTTGCCCGCCCCGTCGCCAGAGGAATGAACGACGGGACGGGCGCTAGCGCGCTTGGGAGGATGCGCGTCAGTTGGAGGCGGCTGCCTCGGACACGTATTTCGCGGAAACATACTTGCCGTAGTCCGGCAGCACGGCGTCGATCTTGCCCTGCTCCCTGAGGAACTCCGACGTCGCGGTCACGGCCTGGACCGTCGCGCCGCCGAGGAATTTGTCGGACGCCTGGTCGGCGAGCGACGGGAACACGTAGCCCTTGAGCAGCAGCGGAACGTCTTCGACCTTCGCGCCGGTCAGCTTCGCGATCTTGGCCGCCTGCTCGGACGAGGTCGACCAGGCGTCCGGCGCCTTGAGGAAGTCGGCATAGGCGTCGCCGGTTACCTTGACGAAGCCGGTCACGGTGGCCGGATTCTGCTCAGCGAAATCGGTGCGCACGATCCAGGCGTCGAAGGTCGGCGCGCCCCATTCCGCAACCTTGGCGGAATCGACGATGATCTCGCCCGAGGTGCGGATCTGGCCGAGCGCCGGATCCCAGACATAGGCGGCGTCGATATCGCCACGTTCCCAGGCGGCGGCGATCTCCGGCGGCCTGAGGTTGAGGATCTCGACGGTCTTCGGATCGACGCCTTCGTGCTTCAGCGCCGCAAGGAGCGAATAGTGCGTGGTGGATACGAACGGCACGGCGACCTTCTTGCCGGCGAGGTCCGCGATCTTGGTAATGCCCGACCCGTTGCGGGCGACAAGCGCCTCGGATTCGCCGATCAGACCGACGACGAAGATCGTCTCGATCGGCAACTCGCGGCTGGCGGCGGCGGCAAGCGGGCTCGAGCCGACATAGCCGATGTCGATAGCGCCCGACGCGATCGCCGCGACGACATCGGCGCCAGAATCGAATTTGCGCCAATCGATGGTTGCGCCGAGCGCCTTTTCATAGAGGCCGTCGGCCTGCGATACCTTGGAAGGTTCGACGACCGTCTGATAGCCGATGGTGAGCTTGAGATCCTCTGCGAGGGCGGAGCCGAAGGCCAGCGCCCCGGCGACCGTCGTTGAGGAGATGAGTAGAAGTCGTCTGGAAAATGTACGCACGGGGTGCTCCCTTCTTGGTCACCGAAAATTTCCTGCGTATTCATCCTTCCCCTAATTCTACTTATTTTGTAGACTTAAACGTTCCATCTTTTTGCGCATTCGGAGAAAATCCGATGGTGCTGACGGTGCGATTCGCCTCGTTCGTGCTGCCGTAAGAATCGGGTTTACCATTTTCGGCGATCGGACCCCTAGCCTCGCGGCACAAGTGGGCCGGCTCGTCTTTCGTAGGCTAAGGGCTAAGAGATGTCGGCGCAGTAGTCGATATCGAAGCGGTCGAACATCGACGTGACGGTGGTGCAGCCAGCCGACGCCTATCCGGCGCAGCTTCAGGCCAACGCAATCCGCTGTGAAGAAGAAATGCCCTCGACGGATTGGTCGGCTTCACCGCCACAGCCGAAATCAGAGCGTCGGTTCTCGGTGGCAACGGGTCGTTTTTTCTGCTGGTGATGGCGGCGGGCTCCATCGTTGCACTTTCATCAGAGGCTGCTGCTCCGCATTCGGGCGCGACACCCCACCTTCGGTGCAATGCGCTTCCGCAGACTAAATCGCGGACTAAATTCTCTCTCTAGTCTGCGGTGCCCTGCTACGTCCTTGAAATTATGGCGCGCCGGACGAGATGAAACTGGGCACCGCTATGTCATTGCTGCGCCTATTGATTTCTGAATCACCGCCGCTTTGAGCCAAGAGCGGATGTCGCTGCGTTTATGCTCCCACGGTCGATGGGTGCCTATAGCTCATGGTGGCCCGCGAAAAGCCTATTCTTGCCTGTCAACGCGCTGCAGGATCGCGCGATAGCGGCTGCACACGGCTGGATCCACATAGAAGTCCACTTCCGCATCAACGATCTCGTCAAGGCGTAGTCCGGGATAATGTGCCTTGACTTTTGCTAGGACGTCTTGCGCTTGCTTGATTTCGCCGAGTTCGGAATGGCAGACGGCAAGACGAACGAGCGACCACCGCGGTACGGTCGCCATTTTCGCGTAGCAGGCCGTTGCCTCGCGATATCGTCCAGCCGTGGTCAGTATGATGCCGCGAAAGTCTTCATACCATCCCACAGCGTATGGGTCGCGGCGCTGGGCTTCGGTTATTTCAACAAGCGCCTCATCTGGCCTGTCCGTGTAATTGAGGAAAAGCGCACGGATACTAAGAATGAACGGATCGTTCGGATTGAGCGCAACCGCACGGTCAAGACTGATTTCAGCCTGCCTGAATTGGCGCAGGTACAAGAGAGCAAAGCCGGTGGCGAGATGGCCGTACGCCTCGTCGGGGTCAAGCTGCAGTGCAGTTCTTGCGATCTTCAGTCCGGAGTGCAAAAGGTCGGGATTGTAGTAGACCCAGAAGAATTTGAGGGTCTCTACAAAGCTGAGCAAGGCGTGGGCAGCAGCAAACCGCGGATCGAGCTTTACCGCCTGGCGCAGAAAGGGTTCAGCTTCGCGCACCGTGTCATAGTCATAGGTGGCTGCCAGTTGCAGCGCCCGCAGGTAAAAGTCATAGGCCGACATGTTGTCGGTCGGCCTGGCCCTGGCACGCGACGCAATCGCGGTTCTGGCCTGCCGGGCCAGACGCGCCGCAATCATCTGGGTGATTTCGTCCTGGATCGCGAAAATGTCGTCGAGTTCCCGGTCGTAGTGTTCGCCCCAGATATGAGCCATTGAGGACGCATCGATTAGCTGCACGGCGATCCGCACCCGGTTGCCGATCTTCCGCACGCTGCCTTCGACGACGTACTGGACGCCAAGCCTCTTTGCCACCTCGGCTAGGTCATTCGCCTTGCCGCGGAACTGGAAGGAGGAGTTCCGCGCAATGACCAGAAACTCCTTGAACTTGCCAAGCTCAGCGATGATGTCTTCGGTAGTCCCGTCGCTAAAATAGTCTTGCTCCGGGTCGCCGCTCATGTTGTCGAAGGGAAGTATGACGATGGACGGTCTGGACGGCGCCGTAGCCTCGGCCGTAGCCGCGAAGGGCTTGGGACCAGCATATTTATAGCCGCGACCATGCACGGTCACGATCATCTCGGCAGACAGCAGCTTTCGGAGCGCCGAAATGTGGACCTGCAGCGTGTTCTCCTCCACCACCAGGCCGGGCCAGACCGCATCGAAAAGTTCGGTCTTGCCGATCACGTCATCCGGCCTCTCGAGCAACATGGCGAGGATGTCGAAGGAACGAGCCGAAAGCTCCACCGGCCCTTTCGGCCCCAGCAGCAGCCGTTCGGCTCGTTTCAAACGATAGTTTCCAAACTCCAGGTCCATTGGCCAAGAACCCATCCCTCGCCGGCAAGATAATCCAAGATGACCCTGAAGGCGAACTTCAGGGCTGTTCAGGACTCTTCAGGTCCGGGCCAAGGACCTGAGTGGGAAGCGGTGTCACTCTCACCGTCACAGGAGGACACCATGACCGACATCTCCACCAAAGCCCCGACCACCATCCGCGGCCTCAGACTGCCACGGCCAAGCTTTCCTAGGCTCAAATTTGGCGCATCGCTAAGGGAAATATTCAGTTTGTGGAACGATGCGCTCAAACTAGCCTATATGGACCCCTACACCACCCTTCGTCGCCAACCGCGGATCGTGCCGGACGATGATCTCGAAGGCCGGGATCCCACTTGGTGAGCTGCTCAAGACGCTTATCAAGTGGCTCTGGGCGAGCGTTCCAGTCAATGCGGGATATCTGCTCTGGGTAAGAGCGGACGTCGCGCGACACGATTTTGGAATGTGCATCCCAATTGGCGCACCGGAGAGGATGAAACTTGGCACCGCTATGTCATTGTAGGATTTATGTAATTTGGTTTCGCGACTACAGTTCGACGAAATCGCTGGCGATGGCAACGCCAAGGGGAGGTCGTTTGGGCGAAGTCAAAGACGGCTATTTTTGATTGCGCCTGAGATCAAGACGGAGCAACTTGCTCCGAGCCAACGCTTTCAGTTCGATTAGACCGGGGGTGGCGTTATGATTATGCGCGTTTACCGCTGCACCGTGGTTCCTGGCAAAGAGGCGGAGTTCAGGGAATTCGGGTTTACAAAGGGTCATCCGTGGCTGCGCACTCAGCCGGGTTTGGTGGCTTTTTATGCCGGAAGGCCATTGCCCGGCAGCGATGATCGGAGCCGCTGTATGGTTCAGATTTGGGAAAATCTAACCGCCATCCAAACCGCCTTCGGCGAAGATTGGCGCAACCCGCGTAAACTACCCGAAGAGGCGCGCCTGTTTATCGAGTCAGCAAGTGTCGAACATTATGACATTGCGGACGAGTTCAGGTCCTAAGCGGAAGAATTGGCGCACCGTTCAGGTTAAAACTGGGCACCGCTATGTCATTGTAGGAGCTCTATAATTTGCACGCTGCGCCATTGTTCGACCGGACTAGCGCCGAAATCTTGGGCTCTACGGTCAAAGGTCATGGCCAGTCGTGGCGCGGCCCGAAGGCCGCTGCCTCAATTCCACCGGTTATGCCGGCGTCTATCGATGACATAGCAGGCCGGTCATCGACCCCTAGTTCCTGTACTGAAAGACCCGCCCGATACGGTTCGGCATTGTGAACACTTGTTCGGCACGGGCAAAGCCCGCGTCGCGGCCGATCGCCTCCCAAGTTTCGGCGCTCTCAGGAAAGTCTGCCATTTCCATATGGCGTTGCATGCTGGCGAATTCCTCGTCGGAGATCGCCGCCCAATCCGCTCGAAAGGTGGAGAATCGTCTTAGCCAGCCAAGCCGGTCCTCCTGATCCAGCAATGTGGGCTCCCACAGAAGGAACAGTCCGTCCGGCTTCATCACGCGGTGTATGCGCCGCATCATCGATATCTTGCCGTCCAACTTCAAATGGTGCAGCGACATGCCTATCCATACGATATCGACCGGATCGGTCCAGCATGCCATGGCCTCGCTGAAGTCACGGCAGTGCAGTTCGACAGGACAAGGCAAGGACTTCAGCTCTTCTTTCGCGATGTCCAGTGACGCTGCCGATAGGTCGATCCCATGATAATGCTCGATCGAGCAATCCCGAAGCGCGGCTTCCGATGCGCTCGCATCGCCACAGGCAATGTCGAGGAAGCTGAACGGCCGCGGCATCTCCTTGCGCAAGAGGTTTTGTAGAAGGCTGTACACCTCACGATGAAACATCAGGTTTGCTCCCACAATCTTCCGGTAGGTAGCGAGCTGCGCATTGAACATTGCCTGTTCATCGGTCGCGCGAAGTGCACCCCCGAGATCGCAGGTCTTAGCCCTGTAAGTGGCGCCGTTCGGTAAGTCATGGATGGTCGTGCACATGGCGGATCCTTGCGCTTTCAGATATGGCAATGATCAATCCGAAGCCCTGCGCAAGTCTCGAAGAGGGCCTGAAAAGTTCCGAAAAACTCCGAAGCCGCCCAGCAACACATGGTTACGCCGCAATTCAAATTTGGAGAGTTTGTGCTCAATGCGAGCACCGGAACCTTTCTTCGGAATGGAGCACCAGTTCCGATTGGATACCGCGTCCTGCTTCTTCTCACCAAGCTGTTGGAACGCGCCGGCGAAGTGGTCGGCAAAGCCGAACTGATGGATGCTGCTTGGCCGGGCATGGCCGTCGAAGAAAGCAACCTCTCCGTCCAGATGGCCTCCCTGAGGCGGCTACTTGGGACAACTGCGGGCGGTGTCGACTGGATAGCCACGGTTCCTCGCCTCGGCTATCGCTTTGTGGGGCCTGTCGAGACAGTTGGTCCGACCGACATTGCGCCCAACCGGGAACCGGGCCCGTCGATATGCGTGTTGCCATTTGCCAATCTCAGCGAAGACGCCGAGCAGCAATTTTTCGCGGACGGGTTGGCGGAAGATCTGATTATGCGTCTTGGGCGATTGCGGTGGCTCTTCGTGTCGGCGCGCAACTCGTCGTTTGGCTATCGAGGCAAGACAATCGACGTGAAGCAAATCGGGCGCGAACTCGGCGTGAGATATGTCCTCAATGGAAGCGTTCGCCGCTCGGGCGAGCGTCTGCGCATTGGCGCCGAGGTGAGCGACACGCTGAGCGGGCATCAGGTCTGGTCCGAACACTACGATGTCGAGCGGTCAGACTTTCTGACTGTTCAGGATCGGATTTGCGACAGCGTCATCGGAGCGATCGAGCCCAAGCTCTTCGCAGCCGAACATCAACGCTTTCGCGCCAGTCCGCCGGGAAACCTGGACGCCTGGGGATTTGTCATGAGGGCTATGCCGCATGTCTGGACCTGGTGGCCAGCGGCGGACATCGACGCTGCCGAGGCGCTGCTTCGCCAGGCGACGGCGCTCGACCCGAACTATCCGCGCGCAAATTGTCTGCTCGCCTGTATGCGCGCTGCGCGAGGGCTGCTCGGCATTGCAGATTCCGGGATCGAGCTTGCTGCCGCCCACGAGCTTGCCGAACAGGCGATCCAGCACGACCCCGAAGACCCCTGGACACATTTCGCGGCTGGATTCTGCTACATGGTCTCGCGGCGCTTCGACGAAGCAGTCGGTGCGTTGAGTGAAGCCATAAGCATAAATCCAAGCTTGGCCATCGCTCATATGATACTGGGCTCCACCTATGGCTATGGCGGCTTTCCGAAGGATGGATTCCACCACCTGGCCATTGCCGAGCGACTAAGCCCACGCGACTTCACGCAGGCGGCCAATTTGTCGATCAGAGGCATGTGTCACTTCGTTTCCGGCGACTTCCTCAAGTCGGTCGAACTCGAAACACGCGCGGTGAAGCTGCGTCCGCATTTCGGCACGGCGTGGCGCACCCTCGCCGCGGCCGCTGGCATCGCCGGCGATCACGTGACTGCGGGCAATGCGCTGGAGCGAGCTATTCGCCTGCAGCCGCTTCTCTCTGCAGATTGGATTGAGAGGTGCTATCCGATGGTGCGTTCGGAGCATCGCCGCTTGTATCTAAAAGGACTACGCTTGGCCGGGCTCACTTGACACCGGACAGACGACACTACTCTTGCCCGATCCCCACGGTCCGTTGAGCGCAATGGTCGCTCCTACCGGCTTGTGCATACGCGTGATGCTTTTAGCGATGGATTCGGCGAAGCCGGTTACGCCGTACCGGTCGTCGTCGGCCGCTTCGATCGGGCTGTCATTGAAATAGCTTCGCTTTGAATCGCTCATAAGGCTCACGGGATTTGGATAGGTTCTGGAGGGCGAACAAATGTAGCACAAACAAAGTGCAAGGCTATCGGCGTTCGATACCATCTACCGGCCAATCTACCACGCCCGCCTCAAGCAGCGTGAAATGACCAATCCGTGACCAAGACCGGAACGATCATCGCATGATAAACTGGGATTGGCGCGCCCGAAGAGATTCGAACTCCTGACCCCCAGATTCGTAGTCTGGTGCTCTATCCAGCTGAGCTACGGGCGCGCAACAGGCCATGCTTGCATGGCCCCGCGTTCCGATCCTTGACGACCGGCCGCGATGTGAGGTGTTCCCTAGCGACTGCATTTCCGAAAAGCAAGCCGATCCGGCAAAAGTTTTGTTGTTCGTGCCTTTGTGAGGATCAGAGGGGAGTGGATCAGAGGGGAGAGGATCAGAGGGAGAGAGGATCAGACCGGGCGAGGATCGGGCCGGCGAGGATCAGGCGGGACGTCGCAGGCCGTTGCGGGCCTGGTCGAGCCGGACCGGCTGGTCGGGAATGCTGACCGCGAATGTGGTGCGGCCGCCTCTGCTTTCGACGAGCTCCACCGTGCCGCCATGGGCGCGGATCAGTTCATAGGCGATGGCCAGGCCGAGGCCGGTGCCACCGCTGCGGGCCGAGCCGCGGAACGCCGCGAACAGGTTCTCGCGCGCCTTCGGCGGCAGGCCGGGGCCGGTGTCGGTGACGGTGATGCGGCTGACGCTGCCGACGCGCTCGGCCGACACCTCCAGCCGGCGCACCACCGCGCTTTCCGCGTCTGCCGCCATCGCCTGGACGGCGTTGCGGCAAAGATTGGTGAGCACGCGAAAAAGCTGATCGGAATCGGCATCGACCTCGAAAGCCAGATCGACGGCATTGACGAATTCTATGCCGCCTTCGGTGTCGAGCAGGCCGTGGACGTCGTCCACCAGCTGGCGCAGCCTGAGCCTGCGGCGCGAGGGCGGCGGCTCCTGGGTGCGGCCATAGGCGAGCACACCTTCCGAATAGGACACGGCACGATCGAGCGCGCGCAGCAGTTTTGGCGCGAAGGCCTGAACGGTCGGGTCCTTGACCTGGCGCAGACGGTCCGACATCAGCTGCGCCGACGCCAGGATATTGCGCATGTCATGGTTGATCTTCGACACGGCAAGGCCAAGGTCGGCGAGATGCTTCTGCTCGGAGAGCATCTTTTGCAGCCGCTCCTGCATCTGCGAGAGCTCGCGCTCCGCAACGCCGATTTCGTCGGCGCGGGCAGCAGGGCGGATGATCCGCCCGGGGTCGTCGGGAGCCTCGGAGAAGGCCAGCATCGAGCGCGTCATCGTCCGGATCGGGCCGATCATGATCAGGTCTATGGCGGCATAGACCAGCATGGCGGTGAACAGCGAGATCAGCAGCGAGACGAAGGCGACGTTGCGCGAATAGATGAGCATGGCATTGCGCAGGCTGTAGTCGGGCATGATCAGCTCGAATTCCTTGTCGCTGTCGCCGACCGGCCCGAAAACCCGCAGCATCCGCTCGCCGCCGAACGACAGCGTGTCCAGGGCGCCGGTCATGCCCTCGATCAGGCCGACATTGGCAATGTCGATATGTTCATCGACGTGCGGCGGCATCTCAGCCACCACCAGAAGCCGCGAGACACCGCCGTCGCGCACGGCGATCGCCTTGGCGCCGATCGCCATCAGCACGTCGTTCTGGGCGGCGCGCGACAGCGAGGCGGGCTCTCCCTGCACCAGCACGATCGAGACGGCCGCGGCGGTGCTCAGCCTCTCTTTCAGCCAGCTCAGCCGGTAGCTGGCGATCCAGGGCAGAAAGATGAGGACCTCGGCCAGGAGCACGAAGACGATGGTGAGCAGCAGGAGCTTTGTCGACAATCCACGCGACAACGGCACCCTGCGGGCGGCTGCGGTCGCCCGATCGGTGCTTTCGTCCGCGGAGGGGATTTCACTCATGCTGCTTTTCTTCACGATCACTTGATCGGCCAAGATTAGGCCATTGCGGCTTTTTTGCCAATTTCATCCTTCGTCCCAATACGCGATAAGACCGCCCAGACCTCGGCCATCACGCCAGCCGTTGGCCCGAGGCGCCGGAATGTCGAGGCCGGATGTCGGGCCGGATTGACTTCCAAAACCCTTCTTTCTATAAGCCCGCTCACGCTCGGGCCATTCGTCCCGGCGCGGTTTCGATCGCGCCAAAGCCGGCCGGGCAAAGCTCCTGTTACAGAGTGACAGAATCAAGAAGGGCCGCACCCCGCGGTATTAAAACAAATGAAGCGTACCTACCAACCGTCCAAACTCGTCCGCAAACGCCGGCACGGTTTTCGTGCCCGCATGGCCACCAAGGGTGGTCGTGGCGTCGTCGCAGCCCGCCGCAACCGCGGCCGCAAGCGGCTCAGCGCCTGAACGGAAGACGAGATCGTTGCCCGCAACCGGCAAGCCAGTGGGAGCACATCCCAAGCGGCTTCTGAAGCGCGCGGAATTCCTGGCCGTCCGGCGTGGCGAAAAGCGTCGCGGGCGGCTTTTTCTCGTCGAGGTTCTCGACCGCAGCGACGCAGAGGCGCCTCGTGTCGGCTACACGGTCACCAAGAAGGTCGGCAACGCAGTCGTCCGCAACCGCATCCGGCGGCGGCTGAGAGAAGCCGTGCGCACGCATGCCGCGGGTGACATGAAGCCAGGCAATGATTATGTCATCGTCGGGCGCGAAGATGTGCTTGCCATTCCGTTCGGTCAGTTGAAGGCCGAACTCTCACGCCGACTGCGCGGAACACGATAGGCCAAGGCTTTCGATGGAAAACAACCGGAACTTCTTCATCACCATCGCGCTGTCGGTGTTGATCCTGTCGCTTTGGCAGTATTTTTACGTGCTGCCGCACAGCGAGGCGCAACGCGAGGCGGCCCGTATCGAAGAGCAGCGGATCGCGGAGCAGAAGAAGGCGACCGAAGCCGCCAGTCCCGGCGGCAGCGAAACGCCGGTGCCGCAGCAAGGCGCCATTCCCAATGCACCCAACGCACCGGGAACCGACGGCACGACGCTGGCCAGCCGCGAGCAGGCGCTGGCGTCGACGAAGCGCGTCAGGATCGACACGCCGAGCCTGGAGGGCTCGATCAATCTCACCGGCGCCCGTCTCGACGACCTCAAGCTCAAGCACTACAGGCTGACGGTCGACAAGAACTCGCCCGAGATCGAGTTGCTCAACCCGGCGGCGCTGCCCACTGGCTACTATGCCGAGATCGGCTTTGTCGGCAGCGACAAGACCGGCACGGTGCCGGGCCCGGAAACAGTGTGGACCGTCGACGGCAATGCGACGCTGACGCCGGCGACCCCGGTCACGCTGAGCTTCACCAACGACAAGGGCCTGACCTTCAAGCGCACCTTCTCCGTCGACGGCGACTACATGTTCACGGTCTCGGACACGGTGGAGAATTCGGGTTCAGCTGCTGTCACCCTGTCGAATTACGGCCGCGTCACGCGTTTCGACAAGCCTGCCGTTGCCAGCATCTATGTGCTGCATGAGGGGCTGATCGGCGTCACCGGCACCGAAGGTTTGCAGGAACACAAATACGCGGCCGTCGAGGAGGACAAGCAGTTTACGCCGGGCAAGTCGACCGATGGCTGGCTGGGCATCACCGACAAATACTGGGCGGTGACGCTGGTGCCGACCGAGAAGCAGCCGTTCCAGCCGCGTTACGCCTATTTCGAGGACGGCCGCCCGCGCTACCAGGCCGACTTCCTCACCGACCCGATCACCGTCGATGCCGGCCAGTCGGCGACAGTCGAGAGCGAAATCTTCGCCGGCGCCAAGGAAGTCGCCAAGGTCAACGCCTATGCCGAAGACCGCAATATCAGGCTGTTCGACCGTTTGATCGACTGGGGATGGTTCATCTGGATCACCAAGCCGATGTTCTATCTGATCGACACGATGTACAAATTCTTCGGCAATTTCGGCTTGGCCATCCTGGCCACCACCGTCGTCGTCAAGGCCGCCTTCTATCCGCTCGCCAACAAGTCCTACGCGTCGATGGCGAACATGAAGAAGGTGCAGCCCAAGATGCTCGAGATCCGCGAGAAATACGCGGACGACAAGATGAAGCAGCAACAGGCGATGATGGAGCTCTACAAGACCGAGAAGATCAATCCGCTCGCCGGCTGCTGGCCGGTGGCGCTGCAGATCCCGGTCTTCTTTGCGCTCTACAAGGTGCTCTACATCACCATCGAGATGCGCCACGCACCGTTCTTCGGCTGGATCCAGGATCTGGCGGCCCCCGATCCGACCTCGATCTTCAACCTGTTCGGCCTCATTCCGATCGCTCTGCCGGACATGTTGATGATCGGCGTCTGGCCGCTGATCATGGGCCTGACCATGTTCCTGCAGATGCGCATGAACCCGACGCCGCCGGACCCGACGCAGGCCATGATCTTCACCTGGATGCCGGTGGTCTTCACGTTCATGATGGCGGGTTTTCCGGCCGGCCTCGTCATCTACTGGGCCTGGAACAATCTGCTTTCGATCATCCAGCAAGGCGTGATCATGAAGCGGCAGGGCGCCAAGATCGAATTGTGGGACAATCTGGTCGCGCTGTTCCGGAAGAAACCGTCGCCGGCGGAATAGAAGGCGCTACCTTCCAGCCGAATCCAGGAAAGCGCGGCGGTAGACGCCGCCGCGACCTATAAGCTGCGCTGTCGTTTCAGGAGCGCTCCCGTCGATGAACAGAACAGGTAAGGATGATCCGCTGCGCACGCCGTCGGTGCTGCCCGGCGGATCGCGCTATTTTGACCTGTTATTTCGTCGATGGAGCCAGACCATGACCGGACCCAACCCCAACATCAAGCACCCGATCCCGATGCATGCCCGCGTCGGCTTCCTGAAGGGGCTGGTCACGGCGCCGAACATCGAGATCGGCGACTTCACCTATTATGACGATCCGAATGGGCCGGACAAATTCGCCGAGCGATGCGTGCTGCATCACTACCCATTCATCGGCGACCGGCTGATCATCGGCAAGTTCTGCGCTATCGCCGAGGGCGCGCGCTTCATCATGAACGGCGCCAATCATGCCATGTCCGGCTTTTCGACCTATCCGTTCAACATCTTCGGTCATGGCTGGGAAGAGGGTTTCGATCCGGCGACCTGGTCGAAGGAATTGCGCGGCGACACAGTGATCGGCAATGATGTATGGATCGGCATGGAAGCGGCGATCCTGCCCGGCGTGGCGATCGGCCATGGCGCTATCGTTGCGGCAAAGTCGGTGGTGACGCATGACGTGCCGCCCTATGCGATCGTCGCCGGCAATGCGGCCAAGGTGCTAAAGATGCGTTTCGACGACAGGACCATCCGGCGGCTTGTGGCGGCGGCGTGGTGGGATTGGCCGGTGGAAAAGATCAGCCGCAACCTCAATGCCATTCGTGGCGCCGATATTTCTGTTCTGGAGGCAGCGGTTTGAACGCGTTGAACAAATCCGTGATCGGCATCGAGCTGTTCACGCGGCCGTGGATCTTCATCCGCGGCGTGCCGGCGATGAAGTTCCTGCCGCCGGAAGGACCTCCGGAGATCGCCTTTGCCGGCCGCTCGAATGTCGGCAAATCGTCGCTGATCAACGCGCTGGTCAATCAGAAGGGACTGGCGCGCACGTCCAATACGCCGGGGCGGACGCAGGAACTCAACTATTTCGTTCCGGGCGGGTTTTCCGGCGAAGGCGCCGACCTGCCGCCGATGGCGCTGGTCGACATGCCGGGCTACGGCTACGCCACCGCGCCCAAGGAAAAGGTCGACGACTGGACGAAACTCGTCTTCGACTATCTCAAGGGCCGCGTCACGCTGAAGCGCGTCTACGTGCTGATCGACGCCCGCCACGGCATCAAGGCCAAGGACGACGAAGTGCTGTCGCTGCTCGACAAGGCGGCGGTGTCCTACCAGATCGTGCTGACCAAGACCGACAAGATCAAGGCGGCCGGCGTGCCGCGATTGATCGAAGAGACACTGCAGAAGATCAAGAAGCGGCCGGCCGCGTTTCCGTTCGTTCTCGCCACGTCCTCGGAAAGGAACGAGGGCCTCGAGGAATTGCGCGCGGCGATCGTGCTGGCGGCCAATGGCGGCTAAGATTTCGCCTCCAGCGCAATCGTCTGGGTGCTTTCTTCCGTAGCAAGCCTTTCGGTGCCGTAAGCCTTCAGGAACATGCCGACGCCCGACCTGACGATGTGGTCGATTTCAGCCTGGCTTGGCGCTTTGGTGCGGTAGGCGAATATGCACTGACGGAAAAGGCCCGCCAGGCACAGTTCGGTGAACTGATAGGCGGCAAGATCGACATCGTCGATCTTGAGCAGGCCGCGCTCGATGGCGGCATTGAGAAAAGCAACGACCTTGTCGTGGCCGCGTTTCGGGCCGCGTTCATAAAAACGCGCGCCAAGTTCTGGCATCCTGTCGGACGCGCCGATTACGGTGCGCTGCGCCTGGACGACCTTGGCCGAAGTGATCTTGAGGGCCAGGACCTTGCCGAACTTCACCAGCGTCTCGCGAAGGTCGTCGGCGCGGTCGAGCATATCGTACATGTTCTTGAAGATCGTGCCGCGTTCTTCCTCGATCAGCGCTTCGAAAAGCTCTTCCTTGTTGGCGAAGTAGACATAGATCGTGCCCTTGGAAACGCCAGCCTCGCGGGTGATGTCGTTCATCGACGCCGCTTCGAAGCCCTTTTCGATGAAGACACGACGCGCACCCTCGATGATCTGGCTGCGCTTGACCGGGTCCTGTCCCGCCGCCGGGCGGCCGCGACGCAGGCCATCCAGCAGATCGCACTGGTCCTTGTCGGCTTCGGTCATAATGTCACACCTCGAAAAATATTCGAACCGACCGGTTCGATCGCCCTTGATATGGGCCCCTCTCCGCGCTAAGTCAATGTTCGCATCGAACCGAACGGTTCAGTCTGACTGATTTTCCAGAGAGATGCCCAGTTTCCAGAGAGAATGCCAAGAGAGATCCCCCATGTCCTCGAACGCCACCCCCACCGCCGAAGTCCGTCCATTCCCCAACGCCAAGGTTGCCCCAGCAATCGAAGCGCCGAACCCACCGACTGAGCCCGCAACGAGTCCTCCGGCGGAGGCACCGGCCAAAAAGAAGCGTTCGGCACGCTCCTTTCTGTTGCCGATTATCGCGCTTGGCTTGCTGGGCGCAGGTGCCTGGTATGGCTACGATTACTGGACCGACGGGCGTTTCATGATCTCAACCGACGACGCCTATGTCCAGGCCGACATGGCGTTCATATCGCCGAAAATTTCCGGCTATGTCGATCAGGTCAAGGTCACCGAGAACCAGCAGGTCAAGGCCGGCGACCCGCTCCTGGTCGTCGACAATGGCGACTACAAAATAGCGGTCGCCCAGGCCGAGGCGCAGATCGCCACCTTGAGCAAGACGCTCGACCGCATCGGCGCCCAGACCGAGGCGGCGCGCGCCTCGCTCGAGCAGGCGCAGGCACAGAAGACCGCCGACCAGGCCGCCGCCGCCAATGCGGCGCGTGTTCAAGCGCGCGCCGCCCAATTGCTCAAGACACATGTCGGCACCCAGGCCCAACTGGATGATGCTCAGACCGCGGTCGAGCAGGCCAATGCCGCCCTTGTCGGCGCCGACGCCCAGATCGCGGCGGCTGAGGCCAATATCGGTGTGCTCCAGGCGCAGCGCGCGGAGACGGCAAGCACGCTGGCGTCGCTGCAGCTTGCCAGGGACAAGGCCGCGCGCGACCTGTCGTTCACCGTGCTGCGCGCGCCCTATGACGGTGTCGTCGGCAACCGCTCGGTCGAGCAGGGCGACCTGATCAGCCCCGGACAGAAGCTCGCCGTCATCGTGCCGATGGACAAGCTCTATATCGTCGCCAATTTCAAGGAGACCCAGCTTGCCCGGCTGGTGCCTGGTGAAAAGGTCAGGATTTCGGTCGACGCGATCGACGGCCAGGATTTCGAAGGCACCGTCTCGTCGCTGGCCCCGGCATCCGGCGCGGTGTTCTCGCTGCTGCCGCCGGAAAACGCCACCGGCAACTTCACCAAAGTCGTGCAGCGCGTCCCGGTTCGCATCGACGTGCCGGCGGATGTGCTGAAGACAGGCAAGCTGCGCGCCGGCCTCAGCGTCGTCGTCGCCGTCGACAGCCGCACCGCACCGGCCGCGTCGCACTGAGCGGCCGCTTGGGAGCAATGCCGTGGCAACCGCAACCTTGACAGCAGGATCGCCGCCGGCGAGGCCGGCTACGCCTGATACCATTTCCACACGCCGCATCATCGCCTTCCTGGCGATGGTGTTCGGCATGTTCATGGCGATCCTCGACATCCAGATCGTTTCGGCCTCGCTGGCCGAGATCCAGGCCGGCTTGAGCGCCAGTTCCGACGAAATTCCGTGGGTGCAGACCGCCTATCTGATCGCCGAAGTCATCATGATCCCGCTGTCCGGTTTTCTCAGCCGGATGCTGTCGACGCGTGTGCTGTTCACCGTCTCTGCGGCCGGCTTCACCGCCGCGAGCGCGCTGGCGGCGACCGCCACCAACATCGACCAGATGATCGTCTACCGCGCCGTTCAGGGCTTCATCGGCGGCGGCATGATACCAAGCGTGTTCGCTGCCGCCTTCACCATCTTTCCGCCGTCGCGCCGTGCCATGGTGTCGCCGATGATCGGCCTGGTGGCGACGCTGGCGCCGACCATCGGCCCGACTGTCGGCGGCTATATCAGCCATGCCATGTCCTGGCACTGGCTGTTCCTGATCAATGTGGTGCCCGGCATCATGGTGACCGCCGCGGCATGGTCGCTGATCGACTTCGACAAGCCCAATCTCGGCCTGTTCCGCAAGTTCGACTGGTGGGGCCTTGCCGGCATGGCGGCGTTCCTCGGCTCGCTGGAATATGTGCTCGAGGAAGGTCCCAACAACGACTGGCTCCAGGACCAGGCCGTGTTCGTCTGCGCCATCCTGATGACGGCCGGCGCGGTGCTGTTTTTCTGGCGCGCCTTCACCGCCGAGGAGCCGATCGTCGACCTGAAAGCCTTCACCAACGTCAACTTCGCTTTCGGCTCGCTGTTCTCCTTCGTCATCGGCATCGGCCTCTACGGCCTGACCTATCTCTATCCGGTGTATCTGGGCCGCATCCGCGGCTACGATTCCCTGATGATCGGCGAGGCGCTGTTCGTCAGCGGCTTGGCGATGTTCGTCACCGCGCCGATTTCCGGCATCCTGTCGCGCAAGATGGATCCGCGGCTGATGATGATGATCGGCTTCTTCGGCTTCGCTGCCGGCACCTGGCGGATGACCTATCTGACCGCCGACTGGGATTTCTGGGAGCTTTTGCTGCCGCAGATCCTGCGCGGCGCCTCGATGATGCTGTGCATGGTGCCGATCAACAACATCGCGCTGGGAACCCTGCCGCCTGACCGGCTTAAGAATGCATCCGGTCTGTTCAACCTCACCCGCAATCTCGGGGGCGCCGTCGGCCTTGCCGTCATCAACACCGTGCTGATCGATCGCAGCGCCTTCCACTACGCACGGCTGGCCGAGCATGTGCAATGGGGCAGCACCGAGGCGCAGACCAGGCTGCAGAGCATGACGCTCGACTTCCAGCAGAATGCCGGCCTCGACGCCTCCAAGGCGGCGATCTCGAAACTGTCCGGCATGGTCCAGCAGCAGGCTTCGCTGCTGTCCTTCATGGACGTGTTCTATCTGTTGACGGCGCTGTTCGCGACGCTGGCGATCTTCACCATGCTCATCCGCAAGCCGGCCGAGCCGGCAGGCGGAGGCGGCGGACACTGATCGCGCAACTTTTGCGCGCCCAAAAGGGACGCGGCGCTCTCATGCATGTCGCGCAAAAGTGCGCAGCGGTTTTGCGATAACGACATGCATAAGACAATAACCTAAAGCGCGTCGCGTGAGGCCGGTCAAACGCGAGCGCTTTAGGTCAGGCCGTGGCCGGCTTGAAAGTCAAGGCGACGCCATTGATGCAATGACGCAGGCCGGTCGGCGGCGGGCCGTCGTCGAAGACATGACCGAGATGACCGCCGCAACGGCGGCAGTGGACCTCGGTTCGGGTCATGCCGAGGGACCTGTCCACGGTCATGCCGACAGCGTTGGGAATCTCCTGCCAGAAGCTCGGCCAGCCGGTGCCGGAATCGAACTTGGTCTCGGAGGAATAGAGCGGCAGGTCGCAGCCGGCGCAGGCGAAGATGCCCTTGCGATGTTCGTTGAGCAGCGGGCTGGTGCCGGGATATTCGGTGCCTTCCTTGCGCAGCACGTTGAAAGCCGCGTCGGACAGGATGGCGCGCCACTCGGCCTCGGTCTTGGTGACTTCGAAGGTTTCGGTCGCGTGTGCGTCCTGCGGCCGGCCGATGCGCAGCGCCGCTGCCGTGCCGGCCAGCAATGCCACAGCAGCACCACTCCAAAGAAAGTCGCGCCGGATCATCACCATTCCTCCTTCTGTCCGTTTGCCAAATTCGACCGTCACATGGAAATCAAAAGCCGGTGACGGCCAGCTCCCGACAACGGCACTCCGCACCTGCCCCACGCCTACAGCGGACGGCGGACGGTGCGGAGTGTACGTCTGTCGATTGCGCGGGTCACGCAAGCGGAAATCCGCGCACTCGGCATGGAGCCTCAGCCATATCTTCGCTGGCGACGACCGCTTCGTTACATCTTCGGCAGGAGAACCTTGTCGATGACGTGGATGACGCCGTTCGACTGCTCGACATCGGCGACGGTCACATTGGCGACATTGCCGTTCTCGTCGGTCGCGGTGACCTTGCCGTTTTCGGCCTTGAGCGTCAGCTCGCAGCCGCCAACCGTCTTGACCTTGTGCGCGCCACCATCGTCCATGGCCATCTTGGCGACGTCGGCGGCCATCGCCTTGGCAGCGATGACGTGGCAGGTCAGGATCTTGACCAGCTTGTCCTTGTTCTCGGGCTTCAGCAATGTATCGACGGTGCCGGCCGGAAGGGCGGCAAAGGCCTCGTTGGTCGGCGCGAACACGGTGAAGGGGCCGGCACTCTGCAGCGTTTCGACGAGACCACCGGCCTTGACGGCCGCGACCAGCGTCGTGTGATCCTTCGAATTGACGGCGTTCTCGACGATGTTTCTGGTGGCATACATGGCGGCGCCGCCGACCATCGGATTCTGGGCGTAGGCGGCGGTGGCGAGCGCGGAGACGGCGACCGTTCCGGCAAGCAAAAGGGTGGCGAATTTACGCATTATTTCTATCTCCTCAGTTTATTTCTTGCCCTCTTTGGGGCGCAAGGAGATACGGGGGATAAATGCCCGAGTTTCGCCGTCCAGGAGAAAATTTTATTTTTTATAACGGCGAGCATGATTTTCAGGGCAGGACTCTTACAGCCTGCATGCTTCCACGTTAAAGCCACCACAGGCGATAGATTTAAAATCTTCTCGAAAAATCGGCCGACAGGGGTGATTAGCAGACAGGGGCGATCAGATGCTCTTCAGATCGCCCGCAGCGATCACAGGGCCGGTCGGCTGGCCGGTCGGCGAACCGCCGGCCGGCTCGAGGCTGACCGCAAGCACGGCGCCTTGCGCAAGTTTTTCCTGCACGGCCGGGGAGATGGTCATACGCGCGGTCTGACCGGCCGGGATGACCCCGATCGAGACCGGCGCACTCTTGCCCTCGATCATCCACAGCTCGAAATCCTTGCCGGCGGCGCGCTCGCCGGAGACATGCGACAGGCCGACCTCGCGACGGGCGGCATCATAGACGGCGAGATAGCTGACGTCGCTGCCATCGGCAGCCAGCGAGGCGATGAGCCGCGGCTGCTCGGCCGGCGGATTGAGGTACGGCACGGCGATATAGATCGCCAACGCCGCGACGGAAGCGGCGGCAAGACCGCGCCAGAAGGCAAGGCTTGACCAGAGGCCGGCGCGAGGCTCTGCGACGAACAGCCGGCGATCCAATGCCTCCTTGACCCTGATCGGCGGCTCTGTCTCCGGATAGGCGTCGGCCATCGGCGAAAGACGCGCCTCCCAGGCATCGACAAGGTGCGCGAAAGCGGCGTCCGCGTCGATGCGGCGTGACGCAATCTCGCGTTCGTCCGCGGCCAGGACGCCAAGAACGTATTCGGCGGCGAACAGGTCGTCGCCCCCGGATTCCGGTCCGTCATCCTGCGCCAGCGTCATCTTTCCAGACACTCTCTGAGCTTCAACAGGCTGCGCCGCAGCCAGGTCCGCATCGTGTTCAGCGGCACGTCATGGCGCGCCGCCAGTTCGGCATAGCTTTCGCCGTCCAGATAAGCGCCACGGACGGCCGCCGCCCGGTCCTTTTCCAATTCGTCGAGACAACGATAGATGCGCCCGGATTCACCGCCCGCAACAGCCGCAGCCTCCGGTCCCGGCGCCGGATCGGCAACGTCGAGCGCGGCGTCGATATAGGCAGCAGGCTCTCGCCGCGCCCTTATCCGGTCGATCGCATGATTGCGCGCAATGGCCACCAGCCAGGAAATCGGGCTTAGATCCGAGACGGCGAAACGATCCGCCTTCGTCCATATCTTGACGAAGACCTCTTGCAGCGCCTCTTCTGCCTCTCCCCGGTCCTTCAATACACGAAGGCAGACGCCGAAAAGTTTCGCGCTGGTCTGCCGGTAGAGCAGATCGAATGCAGCCCGGTCCTTCATCGAAGTCCGGACGATCAGGTTGCTGATGTCCTGCGGCGTCATCGGCTGCCAAATTAAGCAATTGCCCAAATTAGGCAATTGCCCCAAATTATTCCACTGCAATGTATTGCAGCGGCGGAAGCGTTCCCGTGCACCGGGAGCGCCGCGGGCTTCCATTGACCAGAAAGAGCCGACCTTTTTTGAGCATCGGATTCTCCCAAAACCGGGTTTCAACTTTTGCATCCGATGCTCTAGCTTGCCGATAGTTGGGGGAGCAAGAATGTCGGTCGAACGGGCTCTGTGGGAACATGACGCTACCGGCCTGGCCGGCTTGGTGCGCAAAGGAGAAATCTCGCCGCAAGAGCTCGTCGATGCGGCGATTGCGCGGGCCGAGGCCACTCGCCCGGACATCAATGCCATCGCCGAGCCGCTTTACGAGGCGGCGCGGACGCGGGCGAAAACCATCGACCGCAACCTGCCGCTGGCCGGTGTGCCCTTTGCGCTGAAGGATCTCGGCATCGCCATGAAAGGCGTGCCGACCTACGGCGGCAGCCGCATTCCGGCTTTCGTTGCCGATTTCGACTCGGTGATGACCGAACGCCATCTGGCCGCCGGCCTTGTCCCGATCGCCACCAGCACCTCGCCCGAACATGGGCTGAGGCTGATGACCGAATCAACCGCTTTCGGCATCACCCGCAATCCGTGGAATACAGCCCATACCAGCGGCGGCTCGTCTGGAGGTGCGGCGGCGCTGGTCGCGGCCGGCGTCGTCCCGGTGGCACATGCTTCGGATGGCGGCGGCTCGATCCGCGTTCCCGCCGCCTGCACCGGGCTGGTCGGGCTGAAAACCTCGCGCGGCCGTGTGCCGCTGTCGCCGCTCGTCACCGAAAGCTGGCACGGCATGGTCGTCGGCCACGCCGTTTCCCGCTCGGTCCGGGATTCGGCCTTGCTGCTCGACCTGACCCATGGACCCGATCCGCTGTCGCCCTATGCGGCGGCGCCGCCGAAAGGAAATTTCGCCGCCGCAGCAGTGCGTGACCCCGGCAAGCTGAAACTGGCCGTCTACCGGAAATCGCCGCTCGGCCTGCCGATATCGGCCGAGACGCTGGCGGCGCTGGACACTGCGACAGCGTTGGCGCGCGAAGGCGGCCATATGATAGAGGAGATCGACCTGCCCTATATCGATCGCGATTTCATCGCTGATTTCGCCAGAACCGTCGCCGCGGCGGTGGCCGGCACGATGCGCGGCGAGGTCTTGCGCGTCGGCCGCTCCATTTCAGGTGATATCGAACGCGCCACGCGGGTGATGAGCCGCTTCGGCGATATCCTTTCGGCTGGCGAGATCTATGCCAGCCTGCAGCGGCTGCATGCCACGTCGCGCCGGCTTATCGCCGAGACCGCGCCGTACGATGCCGTGCTGATGCCTGTCATCGCGCATCCGCCGCTCGCCTGCGGCGCGATGGACCCGCAAGGCGCAGATGCGTTCCTGGAAGAAATGCTCGACAGGCTGCGGCTTGCCCGCCTGCTGAAATTCAAGTCGCTGTTCGGCCAGTTGATGGACAAGAGCCTATGGTTCACCCACTGGCCGGCAATCCAGAACGTCAGCGGCCAGCCGTCGATCGCGCTGCCTGTTTATGTCACCGATGCCGGCCTGCCGCTCGGCATCCAGGCCGCCGGCCGCCCCGGCGACGAAGAGACCTTGTTGTCCCTCGCCGCGCAAATGGAGAAGATTTCGGGATGGCTGACGCGGCGGGCGCCGCTGCAGGTGCCGGCATGAAAGCGGGCCGATTTCACCTGACGTGACAGCAAAGCCGTTTGCCCCCTGCTCCAATTCCCGCTAAGACGCCGCCGTTCATGCCAAGCTGGGAACCAAGCCGAATGACGGACCTCGCCGCCACCGCCGAAATGCAGGCCGCGCTGCTTTCGAGGGCGCTGCCCTATATGCAGCGTTACGAGAACAAGACGGTGGTGGTCAAGTATGGTGGCCACGCCATGGGCGACATCGCGCTCGGCAAGGCCTTTGCCCGCGACATCGCGCTGCTCAAACAATCCGGCGTCAATCCGATCGTCGTCCATGGCGGCGGACCGCAGATCGGCGCCATGCTGAGCAAGATGGGCATCGAATCGAAGTTCGAGGGCGGATTGCGCGTCACCGACCAGAAGACGGTCGAGATCGTCGAGATGGTGCTGGCCGGCTCGATCAACAAGGAGATCGTCGCGCTGATCAATGCCGAAGGCGAATGGGCCATCGGCCTGTGCGGCAAGGACGGCAATATGGTTTTCGCCGAAAAGGCGCGCAAGACCATGATCGACCCCGACTCCAACATCGAGCGTGTGCTCGATCTCGGCTTCGTCGGCGAGCCGGTCGAGGTCGACCGCACCCTGCTCGACCTTCTGGCGCGGTCCGAAATGATCCCGGTGCTGGCGCCGGTGGCGCCGGGCCGCGACGGCCACACCTACAACATCAATGCCGACACCTTCGCCGGCGCCATCGCCGGCGCCTGCCAGGCGACACGCCTTCTGTTCCTCACCGACGTGCCCGGCGTTCTCGACAGGAACAAGAAGCTCATCGACGAGCTGACCGTCGCCGAGGCCAAGGCCTTGATCAAGGACGGCACGGTATCGGGCGGCATGATCCCCAAGGTCGAGACCTGCATCGAGGCGATCGAGCGCGGCGTCGAAGGCGTCGTCATCCTCAATGGCAAGACGCCGCATTCGGTGCTGCTCGAACTGTTTACCGAACACGGCGCCGGCACACTGATCGTGCGGTAAGCGCAGGCTGCAACTTGTCAGCCAGAAACCCAGGGTTGAGCGGGCGCCAGGGCGAACTTACCGCCTGAGGTGCCCAAGCGGCACGTGGCCCGGCCCCTTGATGTTCTGCAGCACGAGCTGCGTGTGGACATCGCGCACGCCGTCGAGCCGCATCAGCCGGTGCATGACAAAGGCGTTGAGCTCGTCGACCGACGGCACCATCACATGCAGCAGGAAATCGTAGTCGCCGGTCATCGTCCAGCACGACGACACCTCGTCCATGCGCTGCACGGCGGCGATGAAGGTTTCGGGCGAACCGTCGCTGTGGGTTACCAGGCGCACCTGAATGAACACTTCGACCATCAGGCCGATGGCGCGGCGGCTGAGCACAGCGGCAAAGCGCTTGATGATGCCGGCGCTCTGAAGCGCCTCGAAGCGGCGCGCGCATGGCGTCGTCGAAAGGCCGATCTCCTGGGCCAGTTCGGACACAGGCTTGCGCCCATCGCGCTGCAAGATATCGAGCATCTTGATCTCAAAATCATCAAACTGAGGCACTTTCACTCTCCTGCAGCTTTGCTGTGGTGGCTTTTACCTCAAATCGCCTGTTCGAGCCATCATCAAAGCGGATTCGCCTCACCGGATCCGGCTAAACTTTCAAGTTGTCAGTCGTGATTCCAGGGAGAACAGCCATGACGATGAGCGTTGCCGATTACGCCCGCGAATGCGCGGCGCAAGGCCTTCGCGGCGACTATTCGGTCTGCCGTGCCGATTTCACCGTTGAGCAGAGCTACAACTACACTGCTGACGAGCAGGCAGTGTGGCGTACACTGTGCGACCGCCAGACGAAGCTGACCAAAAAGCTGGCACACCGGTCCTATCTCGACGGCGTCGCCACGCTGGGCCTGCTCGACAGGATTCCGGATTTCGGTGTGGTCAGCGAGAGGCTGCGCAAGCTTACCGGTTGGGAAATCGTCGCCGTGCCGGGACTCATTCCCGCACCAGCCTTCTTCGTCCACCTAGCCGCCCGGCGCTTCCCGGTGACCAACTGGCTGCGGACGAAACAAGAGCTCGACTACATCGTCGAGCCGGACATGTTCCACGACTTCTTCGGCCATGTGCCGGTGCTGACCCAGCCGGTCTTTGCCGATTTCATGCAGATGTATGGCGAGAAGGCCGAGCATCTGATCGCGCTCGGCGGCGACGAGATGATCAGCCGCCTCTACTGGTACACCGTCGAATACGGGCTGATCCAGGAGGCCGGCCAACCGTTGAAGGCTTTCGGCGCCGGGCTGATGTCGTCCTTTGCCGAACTTCAATTCGCGGTTGAAAGCAAGGACGCGCATCATGTTCCCTTCGATCTGGAAACGGTAATGCGCACCAGCTATGAGATCGACAAGTTCCAGCGCGCCTATTTCGTGCTGCCGTCATTCGACGTTTTGCGCGATGCCTTCCAGAACGTCGCCGACATGGCAGCGATCATCGGACGCCACAAGGGCAAGCCGGCGCTCGACCCGGCGAAACTTTAGACGCCGGCCAGGCTCGGACGCTCGCAGCCGATCGGCGCGGGCGTTATTGGTGGCGCGCTGTGATGACGATCCATAGGCAGGCCGGAAGCCGAGGAGATGGGACCGCTCAGGCCGCTTCGGACACGTCCCTGTCCAGGATGGTCAGGTTGCGGCCGCGATCCTTGGCCTGGTAAAGGCGGCGGTCGGCGACACGCATCAGATCCGATACGCCGGCATCCTCGCCGCAGGTGACACCCCCGATGCTGACGGTGAGGGGTATGACCCGCTCATCGACGGGACGGAAGCGGATCAGCTCGACTTCACGGCGAATGCGTTCAGCGACGCGTTTGGCTTCCTGTTCGGTGGCGCCGACCAAAAACGCACCGAATTCCTCGCCGCCGATGCGGCCGATCACGTCGCCGCTGCGCACACCGCGCTCGATCGCGCTTGCAATCAGGAGCAGCGCATCGTCGCCGGTCAGATGCCCGTAGCTGTCGTTGATGAGCTTGAAGTGATCGGCATCGATGATCAGCAACGCACCACGATCGGATTTACGCCGGGTCGCCTCGAGCGCCGCAAAGAAGCTCTCGCGGTTGAGCATGCCGGTCATGTCGTCGCGGCTTGCCTTCTCTGCCAGGCGCCGATGCGCTGCGGCGAGCTGGGCATGAGCGCGGGCGAGGTCGCGATGGGCGCCTTTCAACCTCTCGCCCTGCCAGAACGTGTAGGCGCTGGCGATCCAGGCAAGCGCCAGCGGGCAGACCGTGGATGTCAACCAGATCGTGCGGTTGATCGGAAAGCCCATTGCCGGAACGACGATCAGCGTCAACAAAAGCGAGACTGCGAGGGAGGCGAAAGCGACGGCGGCAGACTTCAAAAATATGCGGCTCATCGCTGGCTCCCCCTGGACCGTCTGTGTGCCAGCAAGCCCTGAATGGCACCTTTCGGCGATGCCTAAAATTTGAACCATCGCGCGATTCTCGCCACCCGTAACGCGCATAAGTTGTGGATAAAGCTTCTGCCAAAAGCATTGTTTCGTGCCATAAGGGGTTGCATGACCACGCTCCCCGATCCCGCCCGCTTCGCCCATGTCACCGACTGGGTATTCGACCTCGACAACACGCTCTATCCGCACCATTCGAACCTGTTCTCGCAGATCGACCTAAAAATGACCGCCTATGTCGGAGAACTGCTGACGCTGCCACGCGACGATGCCCGCAAGCTGCAGAAGGAACTCTACCGGGAATATGGCACGACGCTGAACGGTCTGATGGCGCGCCACGACATCGACCCCGACGACTTTCTCGAGAAGGTCCATGACATCGACTATTCCTGGCTGGTTCCCGATCCCGTTCTCGGCACCGCCATCCGCCAGCTTCCTGGCCGCAAGTTCATCTTCACCAATGGCGACCGCAGGCATGCCGAACGCACCGCGCGACAACTCGGCATCCTCGATCATTTCGACGACATCTTCGATATCGTCGCTGCCGGGCTGAACCCAAAGCCGGCGCGCCAGACCTACGAGAAGTTCGCGGAACTCCACGCGGTCACCGGCCACAATGCGGTGATGTTCGAGGATCTGGCCCGCAACCTGTCCGTGCCGAAATCGCTGGGCATGACCACGGTGCTGGTCGTGCCGCGCAACTTCGAGCCGACCTTCTCGGAGATCTGGGAACGTGACCCGGCCAACGAGGACGATGTGGATTTCGTCACCGACGACCTTGCCGAATTCCTTACCGCGATCGTCGACGTCACCGCTTGAGCCGTTGCTTCGTAAAGCCGGATCGATACAGCCCGCGGCCTAAAGCTTGTAGAAGCGGCTGATGATCCCCCAGGCCTCGTCGGCGGTGTCGACGAAATCGATGATGTCCTGGTCGCCGGGGGTGATCGTGCCTTGCTCGGCGAGGAAATCGAGGTCGATCGCCCTTTTCCAGAACGTCTTGCCGAACAGGATCACCGGCACGCGCTCCATGCGGCCGGTCTGGATCAGGGTCAGCGTCTCGAAGAATTCGTCCATCGTGCCGAAGCCGCCGGGAAACACCGCGACAGCCTTGGCGCGCATGACGAAATGCATCTTGCGGACAGCGAAATAGTGGAAGTTGAAACAGAGCTCCGGCGTCACATAGGCATTCGGCGCCTGCTCGTGCGGCAACACGATGTTGAGGCCGATCGACGGGGCGCCGACATCGTCGGCGCCGCGGTTGCCGGCTTCCATGACGCCGGGCCCGCCGCCCGTCACCACGACGAATTCGCGATAATAAGAGGTGGCCGACTGCTGCGAGCAGAGGCGGGCGAATTTTCGCGCTTCCTCGTAATATTTACTGTTTTTCTCGAGGTTCTTCTTCTGCGTCTCGTTCTTGGCCGCCCAGGCTTCACCGCCCGGCTCGGGGATGCGCGCCCCGCCGAACAGGATGACGGTCGAGCCGATGCCGCGCTCGGCCAGGATCATCTCCGGCTTCAACAGTTCGAGCTGCAGCCTGACCGCGCGCAATTCGCGCCGTGTCATAAAGTCGGGATCGTTCCAGGCCAACCGGTAGGTCTCGGCACGCGTCTGCGGCGTGTCCGGCACGCTTTTCGACCGCTCCAGATCCTCGTCCGAATGCGGCAGCGGCGTCCACCCCGCCTTTTCCATAGGAGTCATATTACCTACCCGTCCAATTATTCACTTGCCCAATTATTCACTTGGCGCCGTCCCGCGACGCAGCCGCGATTGACCCTCACCTAGCCTTCACATAGGGTCCGGCGACTTTCAAAACAGGTTAAGGTGCGGCCCCTTAACAGCTTGGTAATGGAGCGAATTCATGTCAAAGCCCGATCTGGCGAGCCTCGAAAAGACCATCGAAACCGCCTTCGAGGAACGCGAGACGATTTCGACGGCAACCCGCGGTGCGACGCGCGACGCCATCCAGTCGGCGCTCGACCTGCTCGACCGGGGTGTCGCCCGCGTTGCCGAGCGCCAGGCCGACGGCACATGGCATGTCAACCAGTGGCTGAAGAAAGCGGTGCTGCTGTCGTTCCGGCTCAACCCGATGGAGATCATCAAGGGTGGTCCGGGCCAGGCCGTGTGGTGGGACAAGGTGCCGTCGAAATTCGACGGCTGGAGCGCCATCGATTTCGAGAAGGCGGGTTTCCGCGCCGTGCCGTCGTCGATCGTGCGGCGCTCCGCCTACGTCGCGCCAGGTGCCGTGCTGATGCCGTCCTTCGTCAATGTCGGAGCCTATGTCGACAGCGGCACCATGGTCGACACATGGGCCTCGGTCGGCTCCTGCGCCCAGATCGGCAAGAATGTCCATCTGTCGGGCGGCGTCGGCATCGGCGGCGTGCTGGAGCCGATGCAGGCCGGCCCCACCATCATCGAGGACAATTGCTTCATCGGCGCACGCTCCGAAGTGGTCGAAGGCTGCATCGTGCGCGAAGGCTCGGTGCTCGGCATGGGCGTCTTCATCGGCCAGTCGACCAAGATCGTCGACCGTGCCACCGGCGAGGTTTTCTACGGCGAAGTGCCGGCCAATTCCGTCGTCGTCGCCGGCTCGATGCCCGGCAAGCCTTTGCCCAATGGCGAGCCCGGTCCCAGCCTCTACTGCGCCGTCATCGTCAAGCGGGTCGATGCCAGGACCCGCTCCAAAACCTCGATCAATGAACTGCTTCGCGATTGATCTTTTCAAAAAAACGGACGTACCCGCTTGCTCGACAGACCTCGATTTCTTTGGCTTTTCTTCAGCCTTTCCGGGCGAGTGAACCCCAGTGCCTATGTTTTGGCGGGTCTTTTGCCGCTCCTCACTCAGCTATTTCTGCTCTACCAGTTCTCGCGGACGCCGCTGGGCACCGCCGCAAGTCAGTACTGGGCGCTCGCCTGGTGGATCGCTGTGGTTGTCTCGACATGGTCGACCTTTGCGCTAACGGCGAAGCGGTTCCATGATTTCGGCAAGCCTAGCTACTACGCATTGATCTCTCTCATCGTCGGCGCCATTCTCCTTGTCATTCTGGCCTTTTTCAAAAGTGATCCCGGACCCAACCGCTACGGCAAACGCACCAATGCGCCGGCCGAATCCTGAGCGCCGGGCGGGTATCTAGCCATGCGCTACCGCACGCTTGATGCGAAACTGATCATCGAAACCGCCGAGCGACTGGAAAAACGCGTCGCCGAGCGGTTTCCCGATGCCGGCTTGCGTGGCGTCGCCATAGAACTTGTGTCGCTGTCGCGTGATCTGGCCAAGGCGGCGGAGGCGCTGGAAGCGCCGATCTGGTGGCTGCGCGGCGTCGTCATCACCGCCATTGCCGCCGGCGCGCTGATGTTCCTGTTCGTCGGCACCATCCTGCCGCTCGGCCGCATCTCGGGAACCCACGACGCCATCCAGTCGGTGCAAGGCATCGAATCCTTGATCAACATGATCATCCTCGCGATGCTCGGCTTCCTGGCCTTGATCCGGACCGAGGAGCGCATCAAGCGCAAGCAGGTGTTTCGCAAGCTTCATGGCTTGCGATCGCTGATCCATGTCATCGACATGCATCAGCTGACCAAGGATCCGGCAGCGCTTTCAACCGATTTCAAGCCGACATCGCATTCACCGGCACGCATAACCGACCGTGCCGATCTCGCTCGCTACCTCGACTATTGCTCCGAAATGCTGTCGATCACCGGCAAGATCGCCGCGCTGTTCGCGCAATCGGTCAACGACGATGTGGTCGTCGATGGCGTCAACGACATCGAGTCCCTGGGCTCCAATCTGTCGCGAAAGATCTGGCAAAAGATCACGCTGATCGACGGTCCATTGCGGCCGGCTCATCCAAGTACCTAAGCTAATCTTAATCACCTTGGTCCAGCATGCCCCGTGAAGACTGTGTCGACCGGCACGGAGCACTCGACTGGCATACGACGAACCCCTGACCAACCCGAAAACGCGCGGAAAGCGAAGCGCCGGCGCGCGGCTGTTCGCCTGGTTTTCTTCACCGATCAGAGCGGAACCGGAAGCTGTCCGCGCGCGGCTTCTCGACACCACTTTCGACCGCAAATTCGCTGTCCTGTTCGGCACCATCAGCGTCCTGGTGCTGGCGGTCGGTGCCGCGGTCGTTACCGGCGACCGGTGGCCCTACGCCTGGATGGCGGCCGACCTCAGCCTGTTTGCCGTCCGCTTCCTGCTGATGCGGGAATGTGAGCGGGCCCGCAAGCGCGGGGGAACGGGGCCGCTGGCAGGCCTGATGGCCGCCGGTGGGTCATGGTCGGTGATTTTCGGCCTCGGCTGCTATGGCTGCGTCGTCAGCGGGGATATGGCGCTCGCCGTGCTGGCTGCCTCGAACGTTGCAGGCGTCGTCGGCGTGGTGTCGTCGCGCAACGCAGCGACCCCGCGCTACGCGATATTCGTCATGCTGGCCGTAAGCTTGCCATTCCTGGTTGGCGCGCTGTTATCTCCGGCGCCCGGAATGGCGATCGTCGGATTTCAAGTGCCTTTCTATGTGGCCGGCGTCATCATCGTGCTGCTTCAAAATCATGCGATCAACGCCCGCATGATCCACGCCGAATTGGACAATCGCGATCTGGCGATCAAGGACGCGCTGACGGGCCTACCAAACCGCATCTTCCTTCAGGAGAAACTGCGCGGCATGTGCAGCGAGCTTGCGGCGCCGGCAGCAAACGGCGGCAGGCCGTTTGCCGTTCTCAGCATGGACCTCGACGGCTTCAAACACGTCAATGACCGCTTCGGCCACGCGGTCGGCGACATGCTGCTGCGCAAGGTGGCCGAACGATTGAAGCGCGCTTTCCGACCGGGTGATGTGGTTTTTCGCATCGGCGGTGACGAATTCGTGATCCTGCTGCCCGACACATCCGAGATCGAAGCCACCCTCCTGGCAAAGCGCGCCATTGAGAAGATTTCGGTACCTTTCGACCTTGGCGTGGGCACCGCAATACCCATCGGGTTGAGCATTGGAAGTGCCTTCGCGCCTGCCGACGGCGGCGAGCCGGAACTTCTTCTCACCTGCTCCGATCACGCGCTCTATGAAGCCAAACGCACCGGCAAGGGCCGTTACCGGGCGCATGTGCGGGCCGCGAACTGACGACCACAGCGATTATTGGGGCCTTTTGTCGCTCAGTCCATATCCCGTACCCCGCCTAAGTGCGTCGCGTCTGAAGCGACTCCTGCGACGCACTTTAAGGCCTTGTTTGTTTTATGCGCATTTGCCCAAAACCGCTGCGCCCGCACGGGTCAAGCCCGAGGCCATGCCTTTGGGCGACATGCATTAGGCCTGCGACAATACGCCATGAAAACCATAGTGTCGGCGGGATGGCTGGCCCTTATGTCTGGCCGTGACAGGCCTTGCGCTTTCGATTAACGCTTTTGCCCATGACGTTGCCGACCGATCCCGCTGGAAATCTCGCCGCCCTCATCCGCTGCCCCTCCGTGACACCCATCGAGGGCGGGGCACTGAGCACGCTGGAAACAATGCTGAAGCCACTCGGCTTTTCCGTCGAGCGCCCGGTGTTTTCGGAGGACGGCACGCCCGATATCGAAAATCTCTATGCGCGGCGCTCCGGCAACGGTCCGCACCTGATGTTCGCCGGGCATACCGACGTGGTGCCGGTCGGCGACGAGACCTCATGGACGCATCCGCCTTTCGCTGCCGAGATCGCCAAGGGCGAGATGTTCGGTCGCGGTGCCGTCGACATGAAGGGGGGCATCGCCTGTTTCATCGCCGCGGTGGCGCGCTATCTCGAGTCGAAAGGCGGCCTGAAAGGCTCGGTCTCGCTGCTGATCACCGGCGACGAAGAAGGGCCGGCCATCAACGGCACGACAAAGCTGCTCGAATGGGCGGTCGCCAAGGGCGAGAAATGGGATGCGTCCATCGTCGGCGAGCCGACCAATCCCGATGCGCTGGGCGACATGATCAAGATCGGCCGGCGCGGCTCTTTGTCCGGCAGCATCATCGTCAACGGCCGCCAAGGCCACGCCGCCTATCCGCAGCTTGCCGACAATCCGGTGCGCGGCCTGATGACGCTGGTCGAAGACTTGCTGCACCCAGTCTTCGACAAGGGCACTAGGGACTTCCAGCCGACCAATCTGGAGGTGACCTCGATCGACGTTGGCAATCCGGCCACCAATGTTATTCCGGCAAAGGCGACCGCCACCTTCAACATCCGCTTCAACGACACATGGACCGCCGAGACCATGCAGGCGGAAATCCACAACCGTCTCGACAAGGCGGCGAAGCGAAAGAAATACCGGGCCGGCAAGACGACGCCGGTCGATTACGAACTCGTCTGGCGCGACCGGCCGAGCCACGTCTTCCTCACCCGCGACGAGCGGCTGATCGAAGCGCTCATCGGTTCGGTCGAGGCGGTGATCGGCAGGAAGCCGGCGCTTTCCACCTCCGGCGGCACCTCCGACGCACGCTTCATCAAGGATTATTGTCCGGTGGTCGAGTTCGGGCTGGTCGGCAAGACCATGCACATGGTCGATGAACGCGTCGCACTTGCCGACCTCGAGACGCTGACGCAGATCTATCAACGCTTCATCGAAGACTGGTTCGAACAAGGCGCATCGTAATCATGCTTTCGTCGGATGAAACCTATGCTTCACTGAACGGCGCCTGGCGACTGATGCTCGGCAAGGCCGATGGGCTGCGCCAGTTCGACCTTTCGGCCGATGGTTTCTGGAATTCCTTCTTCGCCGTCGTCGTCGCGGCACCGGCGCTGATCGTCGGTTGGGTCGGCGTCGCCAACGAGATCGGCGATCCGAATGCATTCGCCGGACGCTTCAGCATGCTGATTCGTCTGGCGACGGTCGACATTAGCGTCTGGGTGTTGCCGCTTGTCGGCCTTGCCCTCGTCGCGCCGCGCGCCGGCATTGGCGGGCGCTTCGTCCACTATGTCGTCGCCAGCAACTGGGCGTCGGCGATCATCGCCTGGATGATGCTGCCAGCGGCGTTGATCAGGCTTTTCCTGCCGTCCACCAACGAGTTCGCCGTACTGGCGTCGCTGCTTTTGTTCGCGCTATCGATGATCCTGACCTGGCGGATGACAAACGTCGCCATCGGCAGGGGCGCGGCTGTCGGCAGCGCTGTCTTTGCCGGAATGTTCGTGGCGTCGCTTGTCGTTCTGTTCGTGCTGCAGGCGCTGCTCGGCATCGGTGCGCCGAATTAGTCGACCTTCGGATAATCTACCCCAACGAGAAAAAGCCCATCGGGCGGCGCCACCTGGCCACAGGCTGCACGGTCGCGCGCGTCGAGCGCCGCCTTCAGGTCGGCAATTGTCCAGCCGCCTTCGCCGACGCGCTTCAGCGAGCCGACCATCGAGCGCACCTGATTGTGCAGAAACGAGCGCGCCGAGGCTCGCACTTCGATCACGTCACCCAGCCGACTGACATCCAGCCGGTCGAGCGTCCGGACCGGGCTGTCGGCCTGGCACTGGGTCGAGCGGAACGTGGTGAAATCATGCCGCCCCAGCAGCACCTTTGCCGCATCGTGCATGGCCTCGGCGTCGAGCCGCTTCGGCACCCACCAGATCTTGCCCTTGTCGAGTGCCGCCGGCGCGCGCCGGTTGACGATGCGGTAGAGATAGTGGCGGCCGATCGCTGAGAAGCGCGCATCGAAGCTGTCCGGCACCACAGCCGCGTTGAGGATGGCGATGCGCGCCTTGGCCGCTTGCAGATGGGCGTTGACGGCATCGCGCACCTTGTCATCAGGCCACGCCCTGACGAGATTGACATGCGCCACCTGACCGGTCGCGTGGACGCCGGCATCGGTGCGGCCGGCGCCGCGCAGCGAGACCTGTTCGCCGCAGAATTTCTCGATCGCCTGTTCGATCGCCTGCTGCACCGAAGGCTGGTCTGCCTGGCGCTGCCAGCCGGCATAGAGGCTGCCGTCATATTCGATGTCGAGGCGAAAACGCGGCATTCCTAAGCAGGATGAGTTTAGGCGGCGAGCGCGGAGCTAAAAGCCGAAGCATAGACCAGCTTGCCGGCCTCAGGCGCTTCGCCCCAGGCCAGCGCCTGCAGCGCGTCGCCCTGGAACTCGCTTTCGAATTTTTCGGCGCGCGCGTGACTGTAGCCGAAGCGGCCATAATAGGCGGGATCGCCAAGCACCACCGCCAGCACCTCGCCTGCATCCTTCAGGCGGATATGCGCCTCGCGGACCAGCGCACCGCCGATGCCGGTGCCATGGAATGACGGCTCGACCGCCAGAGGCGCCAGCGCCACCGCCGGAAAGCTCTTGCCGCCGTTCTGCACGTAAAGCCGCGAAAACAGGATATGGCCGACCACCTGTCCATCTTCTTCCGCCACCAGTTCGACGACGGCATCGCCGCCGGTGACCAGCGCGTCGACCAATCCGGCCTCCGCCTGCTGGCCGAATGCGTGTTCCTCGACGAGGCGGATCGCCTCGCGGTCCCGCGGCGTTGCCGCGCGTATCGACATCATGCTCATGAGAATTTCATTCCTTTTTCGAGCTTGGCCCCGCGCAGAAACTCCTGCGCGGCAATGGGCCTTCCGCCCGCACGTTGAACTTCGACCAACCTGATCGCGCCTGACCCGCAGGCGACCGTCAGCCGGTCGTCGAGAATTCCTCCCGGCTCGCCGGCACCTTGCGAAAGCGTCGAGCGAAGCAGTTTCAGCCGCTCCAGGCGGCCGCCAATTTCGATCTCGCACCATGCGCCGGGAAAGGGCGACAGGCCGCGAATATGATTGTGGACTTCGACAGCAGGCCGCGTCCAGTCCACGCGCGTCTCCGCTTTATCGATCTTTTTGGCGTAGGTCACCCCCTCCGTCGCCTGTGCGGTAAAAGTCAGGGCATCCCGTTTCAGCCGAGCCAGCGCTTCCGCCATCAGCGCGGCGCCAATGTGCATCAGCCGATCATGCAGTTCGCCCGCCGTCATATCGGGGCCGATGACGCATTTTTCAACCATCGCCACCGGGCCGGTGTCCAGGCCCTCTTCCATCCGCATCGCCATCATGCCTGTCTCGGTATCGCCGGCCATGATGGCGCGCTGGATAGGGGCGGCGCCGCGCCAGCGCGGCAACAGCGACGCGTGACCATTGAGGCAGCCGAGCCGCGGCGCCTCGAGAATTGGTTTAGGCAACAGCAATCCATAGGCGACGACCACGGCGACATCGGCCCGCAAGGCGCGGAACGCCTGCTGCTCGGCCTCGCTTTTCAGCGACACCGGCGTCCGTACCTCGAGGCCCAGCCGCTCGGCCTCGCGCTGCACCGGCGACGGCGTCAGTTCCAGCCCGCGGCGACCGGCGGCGCGCGGCGGCTGGGTATAGACGGTTTCAATCTCATGCCCGGCTTCCGCGATCGCCCGCAGCGTCGGCACCGAGAATTCGGGCGTACCCATGAAGATGACGCGCAGGGGCATTTTTGAGCCCTATCCCACCAACTTGCCCGGCGCCTTGCTGCCTGATGGTTTGTCCCTGGCGAGCTTCTTGAACTTCTTCACCACCATGTCGCGCTTCAGCTTCGAGATGTGGTCGATGAACAGAACGCCGTTGAGATGGTCGATCTCATGCTGCAGGCAGGTCGCCATCAGCCCTTCGGCCTCGATCTCCTGCAGCTTGCCGTCGCGATCTAGATATTTCACCCGTACGGCGGCGGGGCGCTCGACCTCGGCATAGTAATCCGGGATCGACAGGCAACCCTCCTCGTAGACCGAGCGCTGATCGGCGCTGTCGAGGACCTCGGGATTGATGAAGACATGCGGCGCCGGCGTCTCGTCTTCCTTGGCGAGGTCGATCACCAGCATGCGCAACGGTTCGCCGACCTGGATCGCCGCCAGGCCGATGCCCGGCGCATCGTACATGGTCTCCAGCATGTCGTCGGCGAGTTTGCGCAAGGCGCCGTCGACGCGCTCGATCGGTTTTGAAACCTGGCGCAGGACGGGATCGGGAAGAATGATGAGAGGCTTGATCGACATGGCGTCTCACCTAAGACGTCGCACGGAAAGCGTCAACCGGGGCAATTGAAGCGCCGTTCACGTTTTGATCTGTGCCGTCAGGCCGAATCATCTATGCTGTCCCACATGAACGACCTGACCACTATCCTGTCCGAACCAATCGCTCGGCTCGGCGCCACCACGATCACGCTCGGCCACGCACTGGCATTCGGCGCGATCCTGTTCCTGGGCCTGTTCGTGGCGCTGGTCGTCGCGCTGTGGCGGTCGGCCAAGGCGCGTGCGGTAGCTGCCGCGGAAGCCGCCGACCATGCCCGCGACGCCGAGGCGCGGATGGCCGGCATCTTGCAAAGCCAGGCCGAAATGCAGGGCCGAATGGGCGCCATCGCCGAAGTATTCGGGGCGCGGCAGGCCGAACTCACACAGTCGATCGGCCAACGCCTCGACGCGATGACCGGCCGTCTTGGCCAGACCATGACCGAGCAGACGAAATCGACGCATGAGAGCCTCGCCAAACTGCAGGAGCGGCTGGCGGTCATCGATATCGCGCAGGGCAACATCCAGTCGCTGGCCGGCCAGGTCGTTCAGCTTCAGGCGATCCTCTCCAACAAGCAGACGCGCGGCGCCTTCGGCCAGTCGCGCATGGAGGCGATCGTCGCCGACGGGCTGCCGCACGGCGCCTACGAATTCCAGGCGACCTTGTCGAACGGCAGCCGGCCCGACTGCCTGGTGAAGATGCCGAACGGCGCGCCGGCGCTTGCCGTCGACGCCAAGTTTCCGCTGGAAGCCTGGAACGCCATCCGTGCCGCCGAAGGCGTCGATTTGCAGAAGGCCGCAGCACAAGCGTTTCGGCGCGATATCGAGGTGCATGTCCGCGATATTTCCGAAAAATACCTGATCCAGGGCGAGACGCAGGACACCGCCTTCATGTTCGTGCCGTCGGAATCGGTGTTCGCCGAGATCCACGAGAATTTCGAGGGGATTGTCCACAAGGCGCACCGCGCCCGCATCGTCATCGTCTCGCCTTCGCTGCTGATGCTGTCGATCCAGGTCATCCAGGCGATCCTCAAGGACGCCCGCATGCGCGAGCAGGCGCATTTGATCCAGGGCGAAGTCATCCGGCTGATGGAGGATGTCTCGCGCCTCGACGAGCGGGTGCGCAAGCTGCAGAGCCATTTCGGCCAGTCGGCCAAGGATATCGACGATATACTCGTCTCGACGTCGAAGGTGACCAAGCGCGGCCAGAAGATCGAAGCGCTGGAGTTCGGCGCGCAGCCGACGGAGGGCGACGCCGGATCGGCCGAGACGACATATGGGGGCGGCGCGAAGGCCGAAGCGGGTGCGCGCGTCGCCGACTCCAAGACCGGTCAGCTGAGACTTAGGGTCGTCGAAGGCGACGAGTGAGACATCGTGCCGAAGCTTGGTGGCCGGATCCGGCGCTATTGCTCCTCGACGATCATTGTGCCTTCGAACTCCGGCAGCCAAGGCAGCGCCGAGCGGTGCCAGATCTGTTTTCTCGGGATCAGTTGTTCGCGCTGCCGCGCCGTGCCGACCCTGATGCCGTAGACTTTCGGCCCGTCGCCAACCGACGTGGCATAGAGGTGCGAACCGCACTCGCCGCAAAAGGCCTGGGCGCGCCTGGCGCCGCTCGATGCGATCTTGATGTAGATTTTCGGCGTGCCCTTGGTGATCCGGTAGCGCTCCTCCTGCGCCGGCACGGTCACCCGAAACGCTGTTCCGGTCAGCTGCTGACAATCGATGCAGTGACAAATACTGGTCTTTTCCGGATCGACTTCCGCCTCGTAGGTGATAGCGCCGCAATGGCACCCGCCGTCGATCTTCATCTTCATTCCTCCCAAAATCCGTTCGGCAATGCTTGAGCGAGGTGCGCCCGTTTGGACACATAGTATGTGCGGCGAGCGCCGCGTAGATCACTTTCGAGACCCGCCATGCGCCGCCATGGTGTATCGCCTCGTTTCAATGCGCTGTGAGCCCATCGATCCATGCGCCGAAGCTCCACACGCAGCACAACGCACGAGCCGTCCAGTCGTTCAAAGCGATACGCCGAAGCCCTAGTGAGTCGGACATTGGCTTTGAGCGTTCCTTCCCCAAGCGTGAGAACTGTCCACAGTTGCCCGTGCGCCGAAGGATACGCTTCGCGGGACACTTTCTTTCCCGACGCGCTCCCCGGCCGCAGAAGTCTCAACCTTGCCAGAGGTGAACTTCTGACCCCTGAGCGGTTATCGCGGAGCGCATTCCGGGCCACAACCGACTTCGCTACTCCCCTTCACTGATTCACTGCCCGTCTAGCGCCAGAATGCGAAATCCGCTGTGAGGGTGGGCGCTTGGCAACAACCGCTCAAGATCGGTGCGTCGTTGCAGGGCTGACGTGTTTTCATCGAACCAAGACTGACGCTAGTACCCTGCCGGGAATGAGCTATAATTCAGATACTAATGACTGCCGGGCGTTTGCACCATGGCTGGACTGGGTGAACAGATTGCGCGTCAGCAGCGCACCATGGGACCGCTCCTGATGGCGGCAGTGGTCATCGGCCTTATAGGTCTGCCCGTCGCAGCCTGGCTCGATCTCCGAGAGCTATCGGAACGGATGCTGCGCACGCAAGCCAGCGAAATCAGCCGGATCATCGACGAAATGCGCGGATTCTACGGCAGCGAAGTCGTGGGACGCGTGCTGCAAGCAGACGACGCCGTGACCGCGACGCATAACTACCGGGATGTGCCAGGCGCAATCCCTATTCCAGCAACCCTCTCGATCGAACTCGGCAAGCGCATCAGCGCTCACGACGGGTCCGTCAAATATCGGTTTGTCTCGGATCTACCTTTCAAAGGTCGCGACCCCCACCAGCTCGATACATTCGAGCGGAATGCAATCTTTGCTTTGCGCGCCAACCCGAGGGAGCCGATCATCGAAGTCTCGGGTTCGCTGTTTGACCGGCACGTCCGCGCCGCGGCCCCGGTTGTGATGGGACAAGTCTGCGTGACCTGCCATAACTCACACCCGGACAGCCCCAAGACGGACTGGAAAGTCGGGGATGTCCGAGGGATCCAGGAGATATCAGTCAATCAGCCCATCGCTGCGAACGTCCTCGCTTTCAAATATCTGCTCCTATATTTCGGCTTCGCGGCGGCGGCGGGCCTGACGTTCATTCTCCTGCAGCGTCGGCAGTCCGCCTTGGTTCAGGGCATCAATAAAGAGCTTTCCGAGGCAAACGACTTCCTGGCCGCGATTTCATTGAAGATCGCCAAATACCTCTCGCCTCAAATTTACAAAAGCATCTTCAGCGGCCAGAAGGACGTCACCATCGCGACCGAGCGCAAGAAGCTCACGATCTTTTTCTCCGACGTCAAGGATTTCACCGCGATCGTGGAACGGCTCCAGCCCGAGGACCTGACGGTTCTCCTCAACGAGTACTTCACCGAGATGTCGACGATCGCGCTCAAACACGGCGCCACCGTCGACAAGTTCATCGGCGACGCGCTTCTCGTGTTCTTCGGAGACCCGGAGACGCAAGGCATCGAGGAAGACGCGAGAGCCTGCTTGCGCATGGCTGTCGACATGCAGCGTCGGCTGGAGCAGTTGAACAGGGTGTGGCGTGACCGCGGAGTTGAACGGCCCTTCCGAGCTCGCATGGGCATCAACACGGGCTATTGCAATGTTGGGAACTTCGGTTCCGATGATCGGATGGACTACACGATCATCGGAGCCGAAGCAAACTTGGCGGCCCGTCTGCAGTCGATTGCCGAGCCCGGCGGCATCTGCCTCAGCTATGAGACTTACGCGCTCGTCCGCGACCTTGTCCGGGCGCGTCCGTTAGCACCGATTGCCATGAAGGGGATCAGCCGGGAGGTTGTCCCCTACGAAGTCGAGGGCCTCCTGGGTGAACTGGCCCAGCGCCCTCAGGTCATCAGCGAGCACGCGACTGGCCTCGACTTGTTCCTCGATGTTGAGGCAATCGACGAGAACGGGGTCGAGCGGGCAAAGAAACGGCTTTCGGAGGCGCTCTTGGCCTTAACCATCCGAAGCAAGCCCGCCGCTTTTTAGGTTCTTGAACGTCTGACCGCATTTTCGACTTTAGCAAGTGCCACTACAGTGCAAGCTAATCTAAGTAGGCCGCCACTAGAAACTGTCCCACTTGTCAGGGCACTTCTATGCGTCATCTCGTCGAGTGCTGCTTCTCCAAACTCAAGCAGTTCCGCCGGGTCGCAACCCGCCCGCAATTACCGCGCGTTGTCACTCTCGCGGCTATGGTCTTGTGGTTTGGTTCCGGTAACTGTCCACACGGCCTAGAGCGTTGATCGTTTCACGGAAACGCCGAACCGCTCTACCTTTTTGTTTTTTGCGCAATTCCGGACGGAAAACCGTTTCACACTTTTCCTGGAATTGCTCTAGTCGATGATCTCATCAGTCCAGACCTTGAAACCGGCCAGCGTGCCCGGCCCGAAAATATGGGTCAGCGGCACATCGGCTGCGTCGCGGCCGGAGGCGATCAGGATGCGGCCGATGCGCGGCGCATTGTTGCGCGGATCGAAGGCATGCCAGCGACCGCCGAGATAGACCTCCATCCAGGCGGCGAAGTCCATGTCCGACCACGGTTTCGGCAAGCCGATGTCGCTGATGTAGCCGGTGCAATAGCGCGTCGGGATGTTCAAGGCGCGGCAGAAGGCGACGGCGAGATGGGCAAAGTCGCGGCAGACGCCGCTTTGCTCACGATAGGCCTCTGCTGCCGTGCGCGTCGGCCGCGCGTTGCCGTAGTTGAAGATGATGTGGTTGTGGACGAAATCGCAGACCGCCTGCACGCGTGGAATCCCGAGCGGTGAGTGGCCGAACAGCCGCCACGCCTCGTTCGCCAGCACGTCGCTCTCGCAATAGCGGCTCGGCAGCAGGAACAGCAGCGTGTCGGACGGCAGGTCGCGCACCTCGTGCTGCCACGCCATCAGATCACCCATCTCGAAGCTTCCGGAATCGCGGATCACCGCGTCCGTGCCGACGGTAAAGCGTCCGGGCGGGGCGACAAGACGATTGCACCAATTGCCGAAACTGTCGCGGTAGCTCTCGATCGGCACCGGTGGGTTCGAAGTCAGGAAATCCGGCCGCTCGAGATCGGACGCGCGGGAATAGTGAACGTTGAGCATCGCGATCAGCGGCGTTTCCTGCGGAAAGTCGAAGCTCATCTCGCAGCCGATGTGGATTCGCATTGTCGTCCTGACCGGCCTGCCGGATCATTACCCGGCGAAGGCACGGGTTTGTGCTGCAGTGCAAAAAGATTATCGCACGGACCAGCGCGGTTTACGAGCGAATTAGAAACGGTTGACAGCCAACGGCTGGCGCCGGCGCCAGATTATGCCTCTTGCGGTCGGGCGTTTCTCTTGGTTCATTTCGCTTGCCAAAATTGGAGGAAACGAATCATGGCTAAAGGTGCGATGAAGGCGGGCAAAGAAGCTCGCAAACCGAAGAAGGACGCGAAGAAACCTGCCGCTGCCCCGACCCTGAAAGCGCCGCCCGTCAAGGCGACCAAACTCAAGGACAAGTAAGCCTCGGCGTTTCGGCGCAAAGTCATGACCGACTGCATTTCAGGACCATCGACATGCAGCGATTGGTCCTGAAGTGCCGTCGGCGCTGCTGTTGATTGGGCACCCGAAATTTCTAATTCAATGCGGCGAATACGACTTTGCGCTTTCCGAAAAAGACCGGGACGACCCGCAATCCAATGGAGCGTTCCGATGTCGTGGATTCTTCTCTTCTTCGCTGGCCTGTTCGAGATCGGCTGGGCGATCGGCCTCAAATACACTGACGGCTTTTCGAAGCCGCTTCCGACCGTCCTGACGGTTGCCTCGATGGCCGTCAGTCTCGCCTTGCTCGGACTGGCGCTGAAGACGCTGCCGGTCGGCACGGCTTACGCGGTGTGGACCGGCATCGGCACCGTCGGCACGGCGCTGCTTGGCATCTGGCTGCTCGGTGAGCCTGCGACCGCGATCAGGCTGGCCTGCATCGCACTCATCTTCTGCGGCATCACGGGATTGAAACTCGCGACCTAGTTTTGCAGCAAGGCAGCAGCACAAACGCCTTCAGGGCCGCTGCAAGGCGGCCCTGAATTTGATTCGTGAAATCGCGCTGTAGGAGCGCTAGCGAGCGGAAAAGCCCGGAGGCGTCCTGCCGGTGCGCTGCTTGCGCGCCGCATAGCGCGCGTCGCGCTTGGCTTTGCGCTCGGCCTCGTCGGCAAGCAAACGAGCGATGCGCTCGTTCTCTTCGGCTTCCCGGATCTTCGCTTCCGCCTGCGCCGCTTCTTCCGCAGCGATACGCGCCGCTTCGGCAGCAGCTTCGCGCTCGGCCTTTTCGGCCGCTTCGCGCGCCAGCTTTTCCTGCTTCAGCCTGGCCTTTTCGGCCTCGCGTATCGCACGGGCTTCGAGGATCGCCTTGCGCTCGGCCTGTCGTGCCAGCACCGCTGGATCGTCCGCTGCCGGCTTTGCCTTGAAGCGCTCGAGAAGCGCCTTCTTTGCCTCGTTTGCGGCATTGCGCCGCTCGAAAACGTCTTTTTCCCTATAGATAGCCAAGTCCACTTCCCTGGAGTCAATTTGCGAGGCTTACATACGCGTGAAAACCCAGAGTTCAAGCGCCAAAACGGTATGCCAGCCATGAAATTCTGAGCTGTTGCAGTCGGGAGACGCCTTTTCGGCTGAATTCGGCTGAAACGGACATGCACTGTTCACCATCCGACCCTCTGGCGGCGCGGCGGACTGGTCGCTACCTGTAGCGCGAAAAACAAAACACCAGAACAAAAGCACCAGGATGACAGATGATGGAACTCGGTCTCTACACCTTCGCCGACGTCAGCCCGGAACCAGGCCCAGGCGCCATCGGTGCGCATGAGCGGCTGCGCAACCTGATCGAAGAGATCGAGCTGGCCGAACAGGTCGGCCTCGACGTGTTTGGCTTGGGCGAGCATCACCGTCCCGATTATGCGGCTTCAGCGCCGGTCGTGGCCCTGGCCGCGGCGGCCGAACGCACCCGGCGCATAAAGCTGACCAGCGCGGTCACCGTGCTATCCTCCGACGATCCGGTTCGTGTCTTCCAGCAGTTTGCGACACTCGACCTTCTATCCAGCGGCCGGGCCGAGATCATGGCCGGGCGCGGCTCGTTCATCGAATCCTTTCCGCTGTTCGGCTACAATCTCGAAGACTATGACGAGCTCTTTGCCGAAAAGCTCGATCTGCTGCTTGCCGTCCGCGATCATGTCAAAGTGACCTGGTCGGGCAGGCTGCGCGCTCCGATCAATGATCGCGGCGTCTATCCCCGCCCGTTCCAGGACAGATTGCCGATCTGGATCGCGATTGGCGGCACGCCGCAATCCGCCGCGCGGGCCGGCGCGCTCGGCCTGCCGCTGGCGCTGGCCATCATCGGCGGCGAGCCGGCGCGGTTCTCGCCGCTGTTCGATATTTACAGGGAGGCGGCCAAACGGGCCGGCAACGATCCGGCTGATCTGGCCACCAGCCTCAACGTGCACGGCTTCATTGCCGAGACCACCGACCAGGCGGCCAATGATTTTTATGGGCCGCAGGCCGAGGTGATGAACCGCATCGGCCGCGAGCGCGGCTGGGGTCCGACGTCGAGAGCACATTTCGACCAGTCGCGCGGCCCGAACGGCGCGCTGTTCGTCGGCAACCCAGAACAGGTGGCCGAAAAGATCGTTGCCCAGCACAGGATATTCGGCAACGACCGCTTCCTGCTGCAAATGGCGATCGGCACCATGGCGCACGCCAAAATCATGAAGGCGATCGAACTCTACGGCACCAAGGTGGCACCGATCGTGCGCAAGGAAACGGCGAAGGCTACCCCTGCCGTGGCAGCGCCGGCCGCCTGATTCGCCGGCAAGGTCGTAGGGCTAAGGTCATCGTTAGCGCCGGCTAACGCATCGGCCGCAAATCGGAATCGATTTTCGGGCCGATGGTAGATTCAAAGCGTTAGAGCGTACTTTGAGCGTCGAAGTGGACGCGTCGCTCCAACGGAACCTTGAAGCCGCAAAGGCGTTTCCGCCAACAGCGTACACCCGCCGAGGGCCAGAATGAAAGCCGAACCCGCCGTTTCGGGCGCTGCCGAGAGCCCGGATCCGCGCGTCGAGGCGCGTGCGGACGTGCGTCTGATCCGTTCGGTGCTCCTTGGCATCTTCATCCTCATGGCGATCTACGCGCTCTACTTCGCCCGTGCCTTCTTCATGCCGGTCATACTGGCTTTCCTGCTGGCGCTGACGCTGACGCCGATCGTCCGCTTCCTGCGCAAGCACGGCATGCCCGATGTGATGTCGGCGACACTGCTGGTGCTGCTGTCGTTCTGCGTCATCGCCGTCGCAGGGTATCTGCTCAGCGGCCCGGTCATCGACCTCATCAACAACACCGCGTCGATCGGCCAGCAGCTTGCGGAACGTCTGGCGCAACTGCGCCGTCCGTTCGAAAGGATCGTGGAGATTTTGCGCCAGATAGAGGGACTGACGCAGACGTCCCAGGAGCCTGGCGTTCAAAGGGTGGCCATGGCGCCATCGGGCATCCTCTCGCAAGCCGCCGGCAATGTGCTGTCGGCGGGCACCAGCATCACCATCGTCTTCGTCCTGTCGCTGTTCCTGCTCGCCTCCGGCACGATGTTCTATGAGAAGATTGTCCAGTCCTTCCCCAGTCTCAGCGAAAAGAAGCGGGCACTGCGCGTCGTCTATGATGTCGAACGTGAAATCTCGCACTATCTGCTTACCGTCGCCGTCATCAATACATGCCTGGGCGTGGTCATCGGACTCGGCCTGTGGGCCCTCGGCGTGCCCAACGCGCAGGTCTGGGGCGCAGCAGCGGCTCTGCTTAATTTCCTGCCCTATATCGGTGCGCTGATTACGATCACGCTGGTCACCGTCATCGCACTGATCAGCTTCGAGACGATCTCCTATGCGCTGCTGGCGCCAGCCTTCGTCATTTTGTGCGATGTCATCGAAGGCCAGTTCGTGACACCGACGGTGGTTGGCCGCCGCCTCGAGATCAATGCAGTGGCAATCCTCATTGCAATTGCCTTCTGGTCCTGGCTGTGGGGTTTCGTCGGCGCGCTGATCGCGGTGCCGCTGCTGGTCGTCATCAAGGTGTTCTGCGATCATTTCGACGGCCTCAGCCATGTCGGCAATTTCCTGGCAGCGCAGCATACGGCGGTTGAGGACGAAGAGATTTCCGACACCGAGAAAGCGGCGGGCGCGTGATTTGAGAACCGGGACAAGTTCCGGAAAGGGGTCCCTCGGATTCAAAATGCCAGGGCGTCCTTGCGCTGCCTGGAGGCGCGGTGTCGGTTCAATTTTTTGAATTTGCGGCCGTGGCGGTCGCTTCCTACATCCCTCCGGTCCACAGGATCCCCGCCTATGACCACTCTTTCCGTTCTCGACCTGTCGCCGATCGTCGAAGGCAGCAACGCTTCGCAATCGCTCGCCAATTCGCTCGATCTCGCCCGCCATGCCGAGCGGCTGGGCTACAGGCGCTATTGGCTGGCCGAGCATCACAACATGCCGGGCATCGCCAGCGCCGCCACCTCCGTCGTCATTGCCCACGTCGCCGGCGGCACCACGACGATACGCGTCGGAGCCGGCGGCATCATGCTGCCCAACCATTCGCCGCTGGTCATCGCCGAGCAGTTCGGCACACTCAACGCATTGCATCCAGGCCGCATCGACCTCGGCCTCGGCCGGGCGCCTGGCACCGACATGGGCACGGCGCGCGCGCTGCGCCGCAACCTTGAGGCCGGCGCCGACAGTTTTCCGCAGGATGTCGTCGAATTGATGAGCTATTTCCAGCCGGCCGAAGACGGTCAGCGTATCCGCGCCGTGCCCGGCGAGGGCGAGCAGGTGCCGATCTGGATTTTGGGCTCGAGCCTCTATGGCGCGCAGCTCGCTGCCATGCTCGGCCTGCCCTACGCCTTCGCGTCGCATTTCGCACCGGCCGAACTCGACCACGCACTGGAGATCTACCGCTCGCGCTTCCAGCCGTCGAAACAGCTCGACAAGCCCTATGTGATGCTCGGCCTCAACGTGTTCGCTGCACCCTCCGACGCCGAGGCGCGGCTGTTGTTCACCTCGCTGCAACAGGCCTTCGTCAATCTGCGCACCGGCCGGCCCGGCCGCTTGCCGCCGCCGGTCGACGGATATGAGCGCAACCTCGACGCGATGGCCAAAACCATGCTCGGCCAAGCGCTGTCCTGCGCCGTCGTCGGCGCCCCGGAAACGGTCAGGCAAGGCATCGCGGCGTTCGTGCGGCGCACCGGCGCCGACGAGCTGATGGTCACCGCGCAGATTTTCGACCACGCAGCGCGGGTGCGATCCTTCGAGATCCTGGCCGACGTCCACAAATCGCTGTCGGAAGCGGCCTGACTTTTTTGCGAGACTGCGAAGGCGTGTTACGCGCTGACGCTTTGTGCGATCGCCCCCAGCGACGCGCCCAGTGGCCGGCATGAATTGCGGATCATCAGGCGCATGGCCTTTGAGGCACCGGAGACGGTGGCATGAGGGGCATAGCGTAGCGCTGCCCCTCATCCGCCTGCCGGCACCTTCTCCCCGTATAGTGACGGGGAGAAGGGACTGGCCGCGGCGCCGGCAACCTTTTTGCAACGCTGGTGATTGGCGAAACCGTCGATGACAGCATCTTTCTCCCCGTCACTATACGGGGAGAAATGCCCGGCAGGGCAATGAGGGGCAGCGCAGGCCGAACAAGTTCACTCGGCTAAGTATCCGAAAATGCGGACTCTTACGGCCTAGGGTAACCAAGGCCGCGCTCACGCCAGCTTGGCCAAAAGCCTCATGAAAATCGCCGCCTCCCTGGCCGAAAGCGGCGCCAGCGTTTCCTGCGTGATGTCGCGGGCGATCGGGATCAGCCGCTCGACGGCATTGCGGCCTTCAGCGGTCAGATTGACCAGCAGGCGCCTTTTGTCGACCTCATGCTTGGAAAGCTCGACCAGGCCGCGCGCCTTGAGCCGGTCGATGACACCTTTCACCGTCGCCGCGTCCATGGCGATCAGGCTGCCAAGCTGGTTCTGCGAGGTCTCGCCGACATCGTGCAATTTGGCCAGGGCTGCGAATTGCGGCGGCGTCAGGTCGGCGATGTGTGCGGCGAAGATCGAGACATGGCGCTGGTGCGCCTTGCGCAGGATGAAGCCGACCTGCTCCTGCAGGCGGTAATCGTGCTCGTCCGGCTCCTCGGCCTCGACCAGCTTGAGCTTGACGTCTTCGGCGCTCACCGCAGTCCGTCCCACGCCTTGATGTCCTTTGCCGCGAGGCCGCCCATGCGGTCGTGCACGCGCGGGCCGCAGGTCATGGCGAGGCAGAACAGGATCTCGTCGGGACGAGGCCCGTCGCTGATGCCGACCTCGATGGCATCGAAATGACTGCGCACATAGGCGGCGTTGATATGGCCGAGCGGCACGTCGAGCCGCGAGCCGAAGGCGCCGACCTTCTTTGCCGATGGCACGATCGCCTTGGCGTCGCCGAGCCGCTCGCGCATGGCATAGCCGCCAGGCACATGCCACAGCGCGCCATGCTCCAGTTCGCCGGCGATGCCGACGATGGCGCCCTTGCCGTAGCCGTCGATCTGTTTCACGTCGCCACCCAATGCGGCGATGAGCTTGTCCGAGAGCAGCAGCCCGAGCGGCTTCAGATCGTCCATGGCGCTCTGGAGGTCTTCCACGTAACGGCCGGCGAATGGGTTGTTGACCACCGCCATGGCCGCGGCGCGGCGGCGCGGCACCTTCGCCACCGGCCCGCCCTCATGAAATATCTCCTCGGTCAGCACGGCAATCTTGCGGATCGCAAACTCAGGCATGGGCAATTTCCTTCCTTGATTTCTCGTTGGGCGCAACGAGCGCCATGGGGCCGGCGATCCGTGCCTGACCGGCAAGGAACAAGGCTGAAGCGGCAATCAGGCCATGTCGCCGAAAATCTTCGGCGACGGCGATCCCACGGTCGAGCGCGGCGGCTATTTCCCTGGAGGAAAGCGCACCGACGGCTTGGGTGACCAGGCGATCGCCAAGGTCGCTGTCCGGCGCCAGATCGCGCGCCGGCACGCGCTCGATGGCGCCATGACCGGGCAGGTCGACGGCGTTGGCGATCAGGGTCGCAGCGGCATCGGCTTCAGCACCGGTCCGCGCCAGCACGGTGACTGCGTCGGCGATGCCGAGCGAATAGGAACGGCCGCGCCAGCCGCTGGTCGCGACGCCGCGGATTCCGTCTTCGGCACGGATCGTGATCCGGTCTGCCAGTCCATGGCCCGTCCCGGCAATGGCAAGCGTCATGGACCGGCCGTTGCCGAGATGGATCGCGCTGTCACCACCATTGTTGACATAGGCGCGATCGAGCCGGCGGCCGGCCAGCAGCGCACCAAGCATTTCGTCGGCTACCGAACCGGCGACCGCAGCCATCGGGGTGAGGAATTGTTTCGCCAGCGGAACAACCGCCGCTTCCATGCGACGCGCCGTCGAGCCAGGAAAAGCACGGGGCCGTGACGAGGCCGGGCGGCGCAGCTCTGGCAGTTCGTCGACGAGCTCCGACAGGATTGTTTGAAACCGCGCCACCGCCTGGCCATAGGCGGCGCGGCATTCGTCCGCTTCGCCGAATGCCTCGATGATCAGGTCGATCGGGCCATGATTGAGATGCAGTCGCCTGCCGTCCTCAAGCCAATGTGCCTGCGGGCCGTTCATCACTTGGCTCCGTTGCCCGCTGCGCGCCGCAACTGCGCCAGCGGCGGCCACGGATTGCTGGCCGGCGCAGCCGTGCCGCGGCGCGGGTTGAGATACTCGCCGCCCTTGGCCAAAATGTCGTCAACGCTGCGGATTTCGGCTTCGTAGCCGCCGAGCCTGATATAGTCGTCGCGGCGCAGGGTGAACTCGATCGGCGCCACCAGCGCCGGCGTCGGCACATAGCCGAAGGCGTCTTGCGGCACGCGGGTGACGTCGACCATCAGCGTGATGCCGCCGCCCGGCCAGACATAGACCGGCGCGCCGCCGACCGTCACATAAGTCGTCAGGCCCTGCACCGAGCGGGTCAGATTGACCGGGTTCTCGGTGACGCCGGCGCGCAGCGAGCCGCCGGCGCCGCCGACGAACAGCACGGTGCACAGCGCCGGCTCGCAATTGTCCTCGATCAGGCCGACGGATTTCTGCAGCCGCTCGGGGAACGGTTTCTGCACCGGCTTCAACGCGTCGTCGAGCTCGTAATAGGCGAACTGCTCGCCGGTGGTCGAGACCATCAGCAGCGACAGGCCGGGACGCGCGCCCTTCTTCGCATTCCACTCACCAAGGATCGACAGCGGGTCGGAAATACTGGTGCCGCCCCAGCCGAGCCCGGGCTCCGACACCTTGAAATAGCGGCCCGGCGTCGAACGGCGGCCGACGATTTTTATCCCGGTGTCCTGCCAGCCGAGCACCTTGCCTGCCTGATGCTCGGAGACGACGCCGGTGATGTGGTCGTCGACCACCACCACCTCGTCGACCAGGCCGCGCCATTGGGTGGCGAACATGCCGATGGTGGCCGAGCCGCAGCCGACGCGCATCCGCTGCTCGAGCTTGCCGTCGATGACCGGCGGCTTGCCGGCTTCGACGATGACCACAGCGCCGCCGTCGATCGTGAGCTCGACCGGCTTGCGGTTGCATAGATTGAGCAGCGCATCGCAGGTGGCGCGGCCTTCGGTCTTGGAGCCGCCGGTCAGATGATGCACGCCACCCAGCGACAGCATCTGCGAGCCATATTCGCCTGTCGTGACATGGCCGATCGCCTCGCCTCCGGCGCGCACCGTCGCCGTTTCGGGGCCGATATGACGGTCGGTATCGATCTTCACCTTGACGCCGCAGTAGGAGAAGATGCCCTCGGTGACGACGGTGACGAGATCGACGCCTTCGACCTCCTGGCTGACGATGAAAGGCGCCGGCTTGTAGTCGGGATAGGTGGTGCCGGCGCCGATCGCGGTAACGAAGCGGCGGCCGGTGTTGACCAGTTCGCCGTCCCATTCTTCGCCCTCGGCGACAAACGGCACGACCGCGCCGCCGGCCTCGGTCGCGTGGTCGAGGATGGTCAGCGGATCCATCCGCACGATCCTGCCGCCGACATTGCCGTAGCGATCACAGGCGCCGGTGCGGCCATCTGCTATGTAGCACATGACCGGGCAGGCATCGCAGCGGATCTTTTCCGCCACCTGCTTCTCGCCGGGATCATGCGTCTCGAAGCGTTCGGCAAGCTCACTCATCGGCGTGCCTCCTTGTCGCGTATCGCGGCGCGGATGCGGCTCGGCGTCGCCGGAATTTTGCAGACCAGGACACCGGTGGCATGGCGGATGGCATTGAGAATCGCCGGTGCCGTCGGGATCAGCACATGCTCGCCCAGCCCCTTGGCGCCAAAGGGTCCTTCCGGATCCGGAACTTCGATCAGGATGGTCTCGATCGGCGGCACGTCGCCGATCGTCGGGATCAGGTAATCGTGCAGATTCTCGGTGCGGCCGGGGATGTATTCCTCCATCAGCGCCATGCCGATGCCTTGCGCGATGCCGCCCTCGATCTGGCCTTCGGCGAGCAGCGGATTGATCGCCTTGCCGACATCATGCGCGGCGGTGATCTTGACCAGCTTGACCGTGCCGAGCTTGAGGTCGACCTCCAGTTCGGCGATCTGCGCGCCGTAGCCATAGACGGCATAAGGCTTGCCTTGGCCCTTGGCGTCGAGCGGCAGCGTCGGCGGGTCATAGCTTTCCTCGGCGCGAAAGACCAAGCCATCGGCATCGGCCTTCAGCGTGGACAAATCGATATGCCGTGTCGCTTCGCCCTCGCGGATGGCCAGGCTTGCGCCCTCGAGAGCGATCGCCGCTTTTTCCGAAACATTGGCGAAGCGCAGCATCGTATCGCGCAAGGCGCGGCCGGCTTTTTCGGCGGCCTTGCCGGTCACGAAGGTCTGGCGCGAGGCTGACGTCTTGCCGGCGTCCGGCGTGATCGCCGTGTCGGCGCTTTTCAGGCGGAATTTTTCCAGCGGCAGGCCGAGCGCGTCGGCGCAGATCTGGGCAATGACCGTGTTCGAACCTTGCCCGATATCGACCGCACCCTGATGCAGGACGACATCGCCTTCAGCCGAGATGCCGACCCTGATGGTCGACGGATTGGGCAGCGAGGTGTTGCCGCACCCATACCAGCAGGAGGCGACGCCGACGCCGCGTTTCCTGCTGTCATTGGCACTGTTGAATGTATCGGCATCGATGAGCGCACGCATCCAATGCGGCCGCAGCGCTTCGAGGCACTCGGCGATGCCGACGCCCGATTCCAGCCTCTGGCCGGTGACCGTTTCGGATCCGTTTCGAAGGCAGTTTTTCAAGCGAAAATCGAGCCGGTCGAGATCGAGCCTCTCGGCCAGCTCGTCATAAAGCGTTTCCTGCATGATCGTCGCCTGCGGCACGCCGAAACCGCGGAAGGCGCCGGAGATCGGCCCATTCGTGTGGATGGCGCGGCCCTCGGCCCGATAATTCGGCGTCGCATAGGGACCGGAGGCATGCACCGGCACGCGGTTGGCGACGGTCGGTCCCCAGCTCGCATAGGCGCCGGTATTGAAATCGCCGGCGAAGATCATGCCGGTGACGCGGCCGTCGGCATCGGCGCCGATCGTCGCCTTCATTTCGGCGGGATGACGCTTGGTGGTCGAGATCATCGATTCATGACGGGTATAGGCGAGCGCTGCCGGCCGCCCGGTCTTCATCGCGACCAGGCCGATCAGCGGCTGCAACGAAACGTCGAGCTTGGAGCCGAAGCCGCCGCCGGTGGCGGTCGGCACGATACGCACCTTGTCGACGGCAAGGCCAAGCACTTTTGCCACGTCGTCGCGGTCCATGTAGGGCGCCTGCGTGCAGGCGACGACGACGAGCGTGTCGCCGTCCATATAGGCACAGCCGGCCTCAGGCTCGATATAGGCGTGCTCGACATAGGACGTGTCGATGGCGCCCGAAACGATGAAGGCAGCGCCGGCAAGGGCGGCTTCGGGGTCACCGCGCTCGACAAAGCCTGATGTGAGCAGGTTTGCCGGCCGGTTCTCGTGGATCAGTTCTGCGCCGCCGGCCTGCGCCTCGCAAGGCTGCAGGAGGTGCGGCAACTCGATCCAACGAACAGGAAAATCCGCAAGGTCGAGATCGAGGATGGCCTCGCGCTCGCCGGCAACCAGCGCCACCGCCTCGCCGCGGAAGCGCGAAAAATTTTCCGCCAGCGCCGGCTGGTCGGCAAAAGGCGCGATGACGCCGAAGCAGTTCTTTCCCGGAACGTCGGCAGCGGTGAAGACGCCGACGATGCCGGGATGGACTTTCACCCAGGCGTCGAGATCGCCGAAGGCAAAGCGGGCGTGATAATGCGGCGAGCGGACCACCAGCACCGCCAGCGCTTCGGCCGGAAAGGAATCGCCGCCGAATTTTTCGCCGCCAGTGACTTTCGGCAGGCCGTCAAGCCTGATCGGAGAGGAACCGACGGCGTGGCCTGAGATTGGCATTCTGCGGTCGAGGTCCAGCCGCTGCAGCTGGTGCTGGCCGTCGCCCTTACCCTCTCGCCGTGAAAGACGGGGAGAAGGGGTCGCCGGCGCTGAAACTTGTCCCTTCTCCCCGTCACTATACGGGGAGAAGGTGCCGGCAGGCGGATGAGGGGCAGCGCCGTCCGTCGAAGCGCTCGCGAACCGTCCAGCATCCATCACCGCAGCGACGATCTTGCGATAGCCGGTGCAGCGGCAGAGGACGCCGCCCAGGGCATCCTGGGTTTCGGCCTCGGTTGGATTGGGGTTGCTGTCCAGAAGCGCTGTCGCCGCGATGAGCAGGCCGGGTGTGCAGATGCCGCATTGCGCCGCGCCATGGACGAGGAACGAGGCCTGCAGCGCCGACAATCTGCCGTTGGCGAGACCCTCGACCGTGGTCACCACGGTGCCAGCGGCAGAAGCCGCAGACATCAGGCAGGCGCAGACGGGTTCGCCGTCGACAAGCACCGTGCAGGCGCCGCAGTCGCCGGCGTCGCAGCCGACCTTGGTGCCGGTCAGGCGCAACTCGTCGCGCAGCACCGAAGAGAGACGGCGAACCGGCGGCACGCAGACAGAAACGGCGGCGCCGTTGACCTCAAAGGCGATGTCGGCGCGCTCCATGCTCATGCCAGGCTGAGCTCCGCTCATGCCAGGCTGAGCTCCGCTCATGCCAGGCTGAACTTTGGTCATGCCAGGCTGAGCTTTGCTCATGCGGCCACCGCCTTGTCATCCGACGCGTGACCCGCGGCACCGAGTACGGCACGTGCGACGATCTCGCGCGCGGCGTCCAGCCGGTATTCGGCGCTGCCGCGCACGTCGTCGATCGGCGAAAGCTCGTCCATCGATGCGGACTGGATCGCAGCGACGAGAGCGCCGTTGACCGGGAGGCCGCGCAAAGCTGCTTCGACACTTGCAAGACGCCTGGCAACCGCCGAACAGGAGCCGACGGCGACGGCGGCGTTGCTGACGATGCCATCCTCAATGGTCAAGCGAGCCGCCGCCATGGCTATGGAAATGACGAGATAGCGGCGCGCGCCGAGTTTTTCGAAAGCCGACGTGCCGGTGGCTGCGTTTTTCGACACGCGGATGGCGGTGACCATTTCGCCCGGCTGCAGTTCCGTGCGGCGGTTCCCCAGGATGAATTTTTCCAGCGGCAGATGGCGGACCATCGCCACCGAGCGCAGCTCGACCTCGGCGTCGAGGACGAGCAGCGCCGGCACGCCGTCGGCCGCCGGGGAGGCGTTGCAGAGATTGCCGGCGACAGAGGCGACGTTCTGGATCTGGACGGAGCCGACTTCCAGCGCCGCCTGCTTCAGCGCGTCGAAAGCCGCCGGCAGCGGATAACGGACAAGATCGGTCCAGGTCGTGCGCGCGCCAATGAGCCAATGGCTGTCGGTCTCAGCAATACCGCGCAGCGTCGCCAGACCGTTGATGTCGAGGACGTTTTCGCGAAAAGGCTTGGCTCCTTGCGTCGGATAAAAATCGGTGCCGCCGGCAAGGATGCTCCACGAAGCCTCGCCAAGCAAAGTGAGCGCCTCGTCTATGGTGGTGGGTTTCGCGTAACGGATCACGCTTTGCCTTCCCAGAAAAATGGGCCTCCTCGAGAGGGGCTTCCCGAAGGAACCTGCCGGCGTCCGAGCCGGTCAAATTCATTCGTATGCAAATGATATCAAGCCGGCAGGAATTGTCAAAGCCAGAGTTTCGCGCCGGCGCCCGTATCGCCGCGACGGCACGCATTTGTTATGCCGTTGGAGGTTGACGCAGCCGGCCATCTGGTCAAGTTTCTGCATCCGTTGCGTCAGCGGCATTTTCGGCGGGTTCGAACACCGGATTCCACGTTTCGGCAGACTTCATGCCTCCGGGACAAACAAGAGGGAGGCTCCATGGCCGACGAAGCGCTTGTCATCATCGACCTGCAGAACGATTTCTGTCCGGGCGGCGCGCTGGCGGTGGCCGGCGGCGACGAGATCGTGCCACTGGTCAACGACCTGGTCCGGCGGACCGAACATGTCGTGCTGACGCAGGACTGGCATCCCGCCGGCCATTCGAGCTTTGCCTCCAATCATTCCGGCAAGCAGCCGTTCGAAACGATCGAGATGCCCTATGGCCCGCAGACGCTGTGGCCCGACCACTGCATCCAGGGCAGCCTGGGTTCGGATTTCCATTCCGGCCTTGCCTGGACCAGGGCCGAACTGGTGATCCGCAAGGGTTTCCGCCCGGAGATCGACAGCTATTCGGCTTTCTTCGAGAACGACCATGCGACGCCGACTGGCCTTGCCGGCTATCTCAAGGAGCGCGGCATCGACACGCTGACCCTGGTCGGCCTGGCGACCGATTACTGCGTCGCCTTCTCGGCGCTCGACGCGGTCAAGCACGGCTTTCAAACGACAGTGCGGCTCGACGCCTGCCGCGGCATCGATCTCAATGGCTCACTCGAGACGATGCTGAACCGAATGCGCGATGCCGGCGTGACGCTGGCTTGAACATCACCAAACGCATTCGACAACAATTCCAGAGGGGGCATTATGCGGTTTGCGGCGGCTTTGACGGCAGGCGCTGTGGTGGCAGTCGCAACCCTGTTTCCGGGAATGGCGCTTGCAGCCGCCCACGAACTGCCGGGCGAAACAATGTCGCTGTGGTGGGCGCTGCCCTTTGCCGGCCTGCTTCTGTCGATCGCCACCGGGCCATTGCTCTTCCACCATGTCTGGGAGCATCACTACGGCAAGATCACCTTGTTCTGGGCGGCGCTTGCGGTTGTGCCGCTGGCGCTGGCGTTCGGCACGGGTTCGGCCGCAGAGGCGGTGCTGCATGCGCTGCTCACCGAATACATGTCGTTCATCATTCTTCTGTTTGCGCTGTTCACCATTTCGGGCGGCATCCTCGTCGCCGGCAACATCCACGGAACGCCGCTGGTGAATGCCGGGCTGCTGCTGATCGGGGCGATGCTCGCCTCGGTCATCGGCACGACCGGCGCCTCGATGATCCTGATCCGGCCGATCCTGCGCGCCAACGACAACCGGCCGTTCAACGCCCATGTCGTCATCTTCTTCATTTTCCTGGTGTCCAACATCGGCGGCTCGCTGACGCCGCTCGGCGATCCGCCGCTGTTCGTCGGCTTCCTGCGCGGCGTCGATTTCTTCTGGACCACTGCCAATCTCTATCAGGTGACTCTGTTCGTCGGCGGCCTGGTGCTGGCCGTCTTCCTGGCCATGGACATCATCCTGCATCACCGCGAGGCCGGCGCGCCGAAGATCAAGGATCCGACACCGGACACGAAGGTGCGCATCCGAGGCCTGGCCAACCTCCCGCTGCTGGCCGGGGTGATCGGCGCGATCCTGCTTTCCGCGACCTGGAAACCGGGCGTGGCTTTCTCCGTCCAGGGCGTGAGCCTTGAATTGCAGAACCTCGTGCGCGACGCCATCATCCTGGCGCTCGCCTTCCTTTCCCTCGGCGTCTCGCCCAAGAGCCACAGGCAGGCGAACAACTTCCACTGGGAGCCGATATCAGAGGTGGCGAAACTGTTCGCCGGTATCTTCATCTGCATCGTGCCGGTCATCGCCATTCTCAGGGCCGGCCCCGATGGCGCGCTGGCGCCGCTGGTCTCGCTTGTTACTTCGCCAACGGGCGAGCCCAACGACCTCGCCTATTTCTGGATGACCGGAGCGCTGTCATCCTTCCTCGACAATGCGCCGACCTACCTGGTGTTCTTCGAGCTCGCCGGCGGCGATCCGCAGCATCTGATGGCCACCTTCGCCTCGACGCTGGCGGCGATCTCGGCCGGCGCGGTGTTCATGGGCGCCAACACCTATATCGGCAATGCGCCGAATTTTATGGTTTACGCCATTGCCAGGCATCGCGGCGTGACGATGCCGGGCTTCTTCGGCTACATGGCATGGTCGGGCGCGGTGCTGATCCCGATATTCCTGATCGCGGGTTTCCTGTTCTTTGGCTGATCAGCCGACGCCGACATAGCGGCGGACCGCCGACGGATCGGCGCGAAGCTCCTCGACATCGACAGTCTCGCGGTTGCGGCCGTTTTCGATGAACGAGACCCGGTCGGCGACGGACAGCACGGCATCGACGCGCTGCTCGACCAGGATCGTCGAGACGCCAAGGTCGCGCAGCTTCGCTACCGTCTCGCGAATTTTTGCGATCATCGACGGCATCAGCCCTTCGGTCGGCTCATCGAGCAGAAGCACCTGCGGTTCGAGGCACAGTGCCCGTGCCATGGCCAGCATCTGCTGCTCGCCGCCCGACAGTGTCCCGGAGCGCTGCCGGAGCCGCTGGCGCAGCAGCGGGAAAAGGTCGAGCACGTTTTCGCGCGTCGCCTTGCCCTTGCCGCGCGCCATCAGGCCGATCTCGATGTTTTCGGCCACCGTCATCTCGGCGAACAGCCGCCGGCCCTGCGGCACATAGGCGACGCCGGCCTTCGGCACGTCATGCGCCGGCAGGCCGGTCAATTCCCTGCCGTCGAGCCTGATCGAGCCGGCGCGTGAGGGAACGAGGCCCATGATCGCCTTCAGCGTCGTCGTCTTGCCGGCGCCGTTGCGGCCGAACAGGCAAAGCACCTCGCCCTTGTTCAGCACGAGGTCGAGGCCGTAGAGCACCTGGACCTCGCCATAGAAGCAGTCGAGCCCGGAGATGGTCAGAGCTTCAGCCCGTGTTTCAGTCATGGGGTCGTCCCCAGATAGGCGTCCTGCACCTCGGCATTGGCGCGGACCTGCTCGGGCGTGCCTTCGGCCAGGATCTTGCCGGCGTTGAAGACGGTGATGCGGTCGGCAAGCTGCATGACCACCGGCATGTTGTGTTCGATCAGAAGTACCGTGGCGCCTTTGGCGATCTCGCGCACCAGCCCGATGAAATCGTCGATCTCGCTGTCGGCCAGCCCCTGCGTCGGCTCGTCGAGGATCAGCAGGCGCGGTTTCAGCGCCAGCCCCATCGCCACTTCGAGCAGGCGCTGATGGCCATAGGACAATTGCCCGGCCGGCATGTGGGCGCGGTCGGCAAGGCCGGTGCGCTCAAGCGCAACCATGACGCCGGCATGCACGGCACCTTTCGAGCGGCCGTCGGTCAGCGTGCGCTGCACCGGCAGCGCGACGTTGTCGTAGGCGGTGAGATTGGCAAAGACGCTGGTGATCTGGAAGGTGTAGGCGATGCCAAGGCGGACCCTGGCGTAGGCCGGCAGGTTGGTAATGTCGGCGCCGTCGAAGACGATCATGCCCGACGACGGCTGGATGCGGCCGCTGACCAGGCTGACGAAGGTGGTCTTGCCGGCGCCATTGGGGCCGATGACGGCGCGGATCTCGCCCGGCATGAGGGCGAAATCGACACCGTCGACGGCGCGCAGGCCGCCGAAATTGCGGGACAGGCCCTTGGTCGTCAGCAGCGGCATCATGGCAGCCATCCGAGCCAGCGCTGGCGGATGGTGCCGAGAATGCCCTTGGGGAAGAACAGCACCAGCAGGATGAGGGCGATGCCGACGATCAGCAGATAGGCCGAGGTATAGCCGCTGGTGATGTCGACGACATAGTACATGAACAGCGTGCCGATCAGCGGACCGAGCGTGGTCGCAGCACCGCCGAGCAGCACCCAGAGCAGCGGCAGGATGGAGTATTGCACCGAGGCGAAGGTCGAGCCGACATAACCGAACAGCAGCGCGTAGGCGGCGCCCGAAGCCGCGCAGATGGTGCCGGAGACGACGACCGCGGCAAGCTTGTTGGAAAACGTGTCGTAGCCGAGCATCTTGGTCCGCTCCTCGTTTTCGCGGATGGCGACCAGCACACGGCCATACTTGGAGCGGGCGACGGCGAGCGTCACCAGCAGCACGATCGAGAACAGGACCAGCGCGCTCATGTAGCGCACGGTCGGATTGGTGAGGCCAAGCGAGGTGTCGCCCAAAACAAGCACACGCGCCGACTGCGGCACCACCAGGCCCTGATCGCCGCCGGTCCAGGCCGCGAAATAGAGGATTATGAGATAGAACACCTGCGCGAACATCATGGTGACGATCATGAAGGCGACGCCGGAAGTGCGCAGCGCCAGCACGCCGATCACCAGCGCGAGAAGCGCGCCGCAGGCAAGGCCGGCGGCGAAGGCGGCCGGCACGCTCCAGCCGAGATGGATGACGGCAAGGCCGGCGCCATAGAGCCCAGCCGAAAAGAACATGGCGTGGCCGAGGCTGAGCAACCCAACATAGCCGAACAGCATGTTGTAGCCCATGGCGAAAACCGCCAGCACCATGATGCGGGCGAGCAGCCCGTGGTGATATTCCGGCAGGACGAAGCTCAGGGCGAACAGCAGGACGATGACGCCCAGATGCAACGCATAGGCCTTTGCCGGTGAAGCCTCCTTCATCGGGATGCGGTCCCGAACAGGCCTTGCGGCCGGAACACCAGCACCATGGCCACCAGCAGCGTGGCGATGATCTTGGCCAGCGTCGGCGAGAAGAACACCGAGATGATGCCGTCCGACAGGCCGATGAGCACGGCGGCGACGACGGTGCCGCGCAGCGAGCCGAGGCCGCCGATTATGACGACGATGAAGGACAGCAGCAGCGGGTCCTGCCCCATCAGATAGTGCGCCTGGCTGATCGGCACGATCAGCACCGCGGCCACCGCCGCCAGCATGGCGCCGAGCGCGAAGACACCGGCATAGACGCGGTCGACCGGAATGCCGAAGGCTTGCGCCGTCTCGCTGTCATATTGCGTGGCGCGCATGACGAGGCCGATTTTCGTACGCGTCAGCACGAACCAGGTCGCCACCAGCAGAAGCGCGGATGCGGCGATGATCGACAGCTTGTAGCCGGAGTAGCCGAACCACGGCAAAAGGATGCGGTAGCTGAAAGGCGGCTCCACCGGCCGTGCCTCCGGACCGTAGAAAGTCAGCGCCAGTTGCTGGATGATGTAGAGCATGCCGATGGTGGCGACGATGGTGGCTTCCGGATTGTAATTCAGCCGGCGCAGCACCAGCCGCTCGGAGACCAGCGCGATCAGGCCGACGATCAGCGGCGCCAGCACCAGGGCTGCCAGGAAGCCGAGCGCCGGATGGCCTGATATCGCCGTGGAGATTGCCCAGGCAAGCACGGCGCCGAGCATGAAGAACTCGCCATGGGCGACATTGACGACGCGCATGACGCCGAACACCAGCGACAGCCCAAGCGCCGTCAGCGCCAGCACGGCGGAGGTGACGAGGCCTTCGAGGGCGGCGAGGAGAAGATGAGGTCCGAAGTGCATCGGTCAAGCACCGGCGGATGCGCGAAGCACCCCCCTCTGGCCTGCCCTCTTTACCAAGACTTGGCATCTCCCCCGCAAGGGGGGAGATTGGATTTCACCTAACGTTTCGCCAATCGTCAACGCCGGCAGATAGCTGCCGCCGCAAAAGCCGCCGATCTCCCCCCTTGCGGGGGAGATGTCCGGCAGGACAGAGGGGGGTGCCTCGGCTCCCACGCTTACAGACAGAACCAAGCTCACAGCGGCTGCGTCGTGTAATCCCCTTCCGGCTCGTAGAGGCCGTCCTCGATCTTGGTCTTGTGGACGACGTTCAGCCGGCCGCCTTCGACCTTGGAGATGTTCTGGATGCCAAAACACTGGTGGATCTTGCCGTTGAAGGTCTTCGGCCCCTGCGGATGCTCGGGGCCTTCGGCGAACTCGGTCAAGGCCTCGGTCGCCTCGACCAGCTTGGCGCGGTCTTCCGGACCCTTGTAGCCGGCATCCTCCATCGCCTTCTTGACGACATAGAGCGTTTCCCAGCAGCCGAACATGTGCGCGGCGGTGGAGACGTCCTTCGGATCGCCGACGGCGGCGCCATTGTCGTCGATGCCGACAGCGGCGCGATAGGCTTTCTGCGCGGCGGAATCATCGGGTTGCGCATAACGCGGCGAGCCTTCCCAGAAATGGCTGCCGTCGAGGAATTCGAGGCCGGGGCTGTTGATGTCGGTGGCTTCGAGCGAATCGATGAAGCCGAACAGCTGCGGCCGGCTGGAGCCGTAGAACTCGCCGAGTTCCTTGACGAAGGTGAGCACCGCCGGCCCGACCATGACGTGGTAGATCACCTCGGTTTCGGCCGGGATCTGCGGGAAATATTTGGTGAAGGACGATTCCGTCGGCGGGATGGCTATCTGGGCAATGACCTCGGCGCCCTGCGCTTTCAGCGCCGGCGGCAGGTAGTCGCGATGATCGTAGCCGAAGGCGAAATCGGGGAAGATCTGCGTCACCTTCTTGCCGGCATTCGCCGCGATCCACGGCGCCATCGCCTGGATTTGGCTCTTCACGTCGGTGATGCCGGGCTGGAAGACGTAGCGGTTCAATTTGGTCGAGGCGACGTGGTGGCCTTCGCTGACGACAAAATAGGGCATCTTGGCCTCGCCGGCGGCGGGCGCCGAGCCGATGACGACATGCGAAAACAGCGTGCCGTAGACGATGTCGGTCTTGTGCTGGGTGGCGAATTTGCCGACCACTTCGGCGCCTCGGCCGGGATCGGTGCCATCATCCTCGATGATCACCTCGACCGGCCGGCCGTTGATGCCGCCGGCTTCGTTGATCGCCTTGACCGCGGCGGCGGTTGTCCTCTCGTACCAGCGGCCATAGGCAGCGCCGATGCCGGTGCGGTGGGACTGGAAGCCGATTTTTATCGGCGCCGAGCTCTGCGCCTGGCTGTAGCGCACGAACCCGGGCGCGACGGCGAGGCCGGCGCCCGCGGCCAACCCCTTCAGCGCCGTGCGGCGGGTGAGACCGGTTTTGGAGAGATCGAAAAACCCATTCTTGTCAGTCACGGCAGTTCCCCTTGTTTTTTTGAGTTTTGACCAATGGCTGCAGCGAGGCGGGCCACTCTTGGTAAGAGCGCCGAAATTGCATGTGTACAAACTAAATCACCAAAGCCCTGATGTGGCAAGCGGGCTTTCCCCAAGGTTCAATCGACGCCATCGAGCTGGCGTTTGACTCATCCGGCCGCCGGCGTGGCAAGCAACCACAGGCCGAAGACCGTATAGGCGATCATCAGCAAGGTGAGCGGAAACTGGCTGAGTGCGGCGCCGGCGGGAACCGGATGCAATCGCCAGGCGAGGCCATGCGCGACGAGCACGGCGAGCATGTGGCCAATGATGATGACGCCGGCCTGAAAATTCCATAGCGACCATGCCGAGCCGGCGCCGGCAGCGACGCCGGCTTCGATCTGGATGCCGGCGGTGCCGAACAGGTTCCAGCCCAGCGCAAACGGGTCGGAAAGCGCAGCCAGCGCATATTGGCCGTCGACGAGCAGCGCCGTCAGATAATGCGCGACATGATAGGCGAGCGCGATCGGCACGATCGACCAGACCAGCAGCCCTGCGGCCTGACCGAGGGAATGCGGGCTGCCGGCAAGATGCTGGCCAAGGACAATGGCAAGGATGAACGCGGCCGCAAGCAAGACGAGCGTCAGCACGAGCCCGAAGGTGCCGATGCCGATCATCGCCGTGCGGCCTGGAAATTCCAGCGGATTGAGGCCGAACAGGCCGAGCCAGAAGAAGGTTTTCGACAGGCCGTCGAAGGACACCGACGACAGCGCCAGCAGCAGGAAAGCAATGCCGCTGAGCGACAGCGGCGCGGCATTGCTGAGCTTGGCGCCCGGCCAGCACAGACTGAGCCGGCCACCTTCATTGCGCCCGCCTTCATTGCGCCAAGCTTCATTACGCTTGCCTTCATTACGCTCAAGGAGGGCGAATCGCGCCACCATGGCGAGGAAGACGGTCAGGAACTCACCGCGCCGGCTCCAGTCGCGGTAGCCGAACACCAGCATTGCGGCAAAACTCAGCAGCCAATAAAGGCCGGCGGCCCAGGCGAGCCGCGCCGGGTCGTCGGGCGCCGGGTCGATCAACTCGAACCAGGCGAAGGCGAAGAACAGCGCGAAAGCCGGCCAGCAGCCGAGCCACGCAGGCGGTCGCCATGTCTTGCGATTGCCGAACAGGCGGGAAATGACACGCCAGGGCCCGTACCAGGGGTTGAGCCATGACCAGAGATTGCCGAACAGCCCCTGCAGCAGAACCAGGCCAACCCAGAGCAGCGTCCAGATCGCCAACGGCAGCGGGTTGGTGAGCGGATCGCGGCTGCCGAACAGGCCGGCCGCAATAAGAATTGCAAAGCCGGCAAAGGATATCAGGCTGACGGTTGCCCTTGCGCCGTCGCCGAATGCGAAGAGCGGCAGGCGCCGCCGCCAAAAGCGGGCAGGAAAGTCTGACGGCAGCAGCGCCAGGACAAGGAAACTGGCGGCGACCGCGAGCGCACCGCCGGCGACGTAGTAGCCGGTGGGCAAAAGCAGGACGTGGCCGCGATCGGAGGCATGGGCGAAGGCGGGGGTGGGCGATGCGAAACACAGGGCTGCAAGCAATAGAGCCAGCGAAAGACGACAGCGCTCTACGGCGCCCCCCTCTGTCCTGCCGGACATCTCCCCCACTTGGGGGGAGATCGGCAGTTCGCTCGATCGGCGCCTTGCATGCGACGTTGGAGATTGGCGAAGGTGTAGATGACGGCCAATCTCCCCCCTCGTGGGGGAGATATCCGGCAGGACAGAGGGGGGCGCGAAGGAACTCGAATTATCCAAGAGTTCCCTCACCCTCACACCTTCACTAACTGCTCCACGCGGTCTTTCTCGCCAAATATGCGCAAATAGCGCTCGATCTCTTTCTCGTCACCGGTGGCCTTGGCGGGATTATCGGAGAGCTTGACCGCCGGGCGGCCATTGGCCTCGGTGACCTTGCAGACCAGCGAGATGGCGTCGAGCCGGTTGGTGTTGGTCGGCGCGCAGCCTTCGAAATCATTGGTCAGGTTGGTGCCCCAGCCGAAGGACATGCGCACCTTGCCGCGGAAATGGCGGTAGGTTTCCTCGATGGTCTCGACCTCGAGCCCGTCGGAGAAGATGAGCAGCTTCTGCCTGGGGTCCTTGCCCTTTTCACGCCACCAGGAAAGGACCTTCTCACCGCCCTCGATCGGCGGCGCGCTGTCGGGACGGAAACCGGTCCAGTCGGCGATCCACTCCGGTGCATCACGCAGGAACGCCGCGGTGCCGAAGGTGTCCGGCAGCACGATCAGCAAATTGCCGCCATAGTAGCGCTGCCAGTCCTGCAGCACCTTGTAGGGCGACTGTTTCAATTCCTTTTCCGAATTGGCGAGCGCGGCGAACACCATCGGCAGTTCATGCGCGTTGGTGCCGAGCGCCTCGAGGTCGTTGTCCATGGCCAAAAGCACGTTGGAGGTGCCGGTGAACGCCTCGCCGATGCCTTCCTTCAGCGCTTCGACGCACCAGCGCTGCCACAGGAAGGAATGGCGGCGGCGGGTGCCGAAATCCGAAATGCGGATATCCGGCAGCGCTTTCAGCCGCTCGGTCTTGGCCCACATCTTGGCCTTGGCGCGAGCATAGAGCACGTCGAGCGCAAAGGGCCCGAACGCCCGCATGGCGGCGCGTGATCGAAGTTCATTGATAATTGCCAGCGCCGGGATCTCCCACAGCGTCGTGTACATCCACGGACCGCTGAACGTGAGCTCGTACTGGCCATCGCGCTTGGACAGCTCGTATTCCGGCAACTGGAAATTCTCGAGCCAGGCGAGGAATTCCGGTTCAAAAATCTGCTTGCGGCCATAGAAGGTATTGCCGCCAAGCCAGATCATCTCTTTCTTGGAGAAGCGCAAGGTGCGGGCATGGTCGAGCTGATCGCGCAGTTCCGCCTCGTCGATCTCCTCGGCAAGGCGAACCGAGGTGGTGCGGTTGATCAGCGAGAAGGTGGTGTCGATCTTGGGATACATGCCCCAGATCATCTGCAGCATCAGCAGCTTGTAGAAATCGGTGTCGAGCAGGCTGCGGACGATGGGATCGAGCTTCCAGGTGTGGTTGTAGACGCGCCGCGCTATATCGGTCTTGGTCATGTCTCGATGCCGCCTTCGCTGCTCGCCCTAGCTTTTTATTTGCGCAATTCCCTGCGGAAAGCGCTATGCGCTTTTCCTGGAATTGCTCCAAATGCCTCTTAGCATTGAATTTTTGAAAGCGCCCCCGCTTTGCGGGCTGGCCCGACAAAAAGAAGAGGCTGCGGCAAGCGCGCTGCTTCGGCTGCTGCAGCCTCAGGACGCGATCTTGGCGCCGATCACTCGCAGCGCCGGACGCTTCCTGCGGATGCCGATGCGGCCCGCCACCGGCGCATCGGCGCGGCCGTCGGCCTGCTCCTTTTCGGCAAACAGCCAGTCGATGAACAGCTGCACGATCGGCGCCGACCTCATCTCGTTGCGGCAGACGACATAGAAATCGTCGACCGCCGGCACCGACAGGCTGAACGGCGCGACCAGCAGTCCCCTGGCAAGCAGTCCACTTGCTGTCACTGTATCGCCAAGCGCCACGCCATGGCCGTGAACCGCCGCCTCGCTCGCCATGCGCGCGTCGCCGAGATGATGGCGGCGGCCGCGCTCCAGATCCAGCGCATCGGCGGCGGCCAGCCAGGTGTGCCATTCGCGGCCGTCGTCGCCGTGCAGGAAGACGTGATCGGCGAGATCGCGCACGGTGCGGATCGGACGGTTGTTGATGAGCGTCGGGCTGACCACCGGGAACAGTTCGAGACCCGACCATTTGCGCATCCAGCAATCGGTCCAGCTGCCGTCGCCATAATGCACGCAGATGTCGATGTGCGGCGCGCGGATGTCCTTGGCGTCATTGGATGGGATCAGCGTCAGCCTGATATCGGGATATTGCGAAGTGAAGCTGCCGAGCCGCGGGATCATCCACAGCAGCAGCAGTGCCGGCACGCAGGAGACCGAGAGTGCGCCGGTGCTCGCCGGCCTCGTCATGCGCTGCGTGGCGGCGGCAATGCCGTCGAAGGCGGTCGACACCGCCGGCAGCAATTCGGCGCCGTGCGGCGTCAGCTTCACCCGCTGACCGGCGCGCTCGAACAGCTTGACGCCCAGCGACTGTTCGAGCGCCTTGATCTGATGGCTGACGGCGCCGTGGGTGACGTTGAGCTCAGCCGCCGCCTTGGTCAGCGAGGCATGGCGCGCCGTCGCCTCGAAGGCCCGCAATGGATTCAGGGGAGGCAGACGCTTGGCCATCGGAGCCTCAAAGGAACACGATCCCCGGAACTGGGACCCGGTTCTGGATAAGATCGTGCTCGACATTAATGTGAGATTTTCTCACAGCGAACACCCTAACAATATCAATTGATTTTTCAATGCGGCTGCACGACACTTTGGCTCGTACAGCATCAAGACGTGAAATCCGCAGGCAGCCGGCGCGACCGTCATCGATGGCCGCACTGCTCCAGCCATGGGGACCGACATGGGTTATAACAGCGGTAAGCTCGAAGCGTTGCGCCGCAAATATGGCGAAAGCCATGGCGGCGAGATGTTCGACCCGAAATTCCGCCGTGTCGCCGACAAGATCTTTTCCAAGAGCGGCACGCGGCTGGCGCCCTATTCCGGAATCCCGACCTTACTCAGCGCGCCTTACCGGGAAATTGCCGCCGACAATCCTGATTTCGGCGATCTGCAGGTGGCGATGATCGGCGTGCCGATGGACCTTGGCGTGACCAACCGGCCGGGCGCCCGCTTCGGGCCAAGGGCGCTGCGCGCCATCGAGCGCATCGGCCCCTACAACCACGTGCTGGAGTGCGCGCCGACACATGAGCTGAAGGTGGCCGACATTGGCGACGTGCCGTTCCAGAGCCGCTACCGGCTGGAAACCAGCCATGACGACATCGAGCGCCGGACGAACCAGATCGTCGATGCCGGCGTCGTCCCGCTTTCGGTCGGCGGCGATCATTCGATCAGCCATCCGATCCTGAAGGCTGTCGGCAAGAAAGCGCCGGTCGGCATGATTCATATCGACGCCCACTGCGACACCAGCGGCCTGTTCGACATGACCAAGTTCCACCATGGCGGGCCGTTCCGCAATGCGGTGCTCGACGGCGTGCTGGATCCGTCGCGCACCATCCAGATCGGTATCCGCGGCTCGGCCGAGTATCTTTGGGAGTTCACCTACGAATCCGGGATGACCGTGGTGCATGCCGAAGAGGTGACCGGCCTCGGCATACCAGCCATCATCGCGAAGGCGCGAAAGATCGTCGGTGACGGCCCGACCTACGTGTCCTTCGACATCGACAGCATCGATCCGGCCTTCGCGCCGGGCACCGGCACGCCGGAAGTCGGCGGGCTGACGACGCGGGAAGTGCTTGAACTTCTGCGCGGCCTCAAAGGGCTCAACATCGTCGGCGGCGACGTCGTCGAGGTGGCGCCGCAGTATGACGCGACCACCAACACCGCCCATGCCGGCGCGCAGGTGCTGTTCGAGATCCTCAGCCTGATGGTGTTCAGCCCGGCGATCTCAGGCAAGGGAGGTTAACGCACATCCAAGGCGACCGCCGCGCTGGAGCCGGCGGCCGCATTCAAACAAACAAGCTTCCAGCAGGGGAACGACAATGACATTTCACATGAAATCATCCATCGCCGCCGTGCTGATGCTCGCCGGCCTCGGTCTTGCCACCCAGGCCGCCAATGCCGACGCGCTCGACGACATCACTAAGGCCGGCGCGATCAATGTCGGCATTTTCTCCGACTTTCCGCCCTTCTCCTCGGCCAGTGCCGATATGAGCATCAAGGGCTATGACATCGACGTGGCGCAGTTCATCGCCGACCAGCTCAAGGTCAAGCTCAACCTGGTCAGCGTGACCGGGCAGAATCGCATCCCGTATCTTACCGACAAGCGCGTCGATATCCTGATGAGCGTCGGCTACTCCAAGGAACGCGAGCAGGTGATCGATTTCGCCGCCGCCTACGCACCCTATTATATCGCCGTGATCGGCCCGGCCGCGCTCAAGGTCGAAGGCAAGGACGACCTCGCCGACAAGTCGATCGCCGTCAACCGCGGCACGCTGGAAGATACGTCGCTGACCGAGGCGGCACCCGCCTCGGCCGACATCCGCCGTTTCGACAACTACAACTCCGTCATCCAGGCCTTCATCTCGGGTCAGACCCAGCTGATGGTCGTCGGCAACGATGTCGGCGCCCAGGTGCTCGCCCGCCAGGAGGCACTGAAGCCGGAACAGAAGTTCCAGCTTCTCACCTCGCCCTCGCATATCGGCCTCAACAAGAACGAGGACCGCCTGAAGCAAGCGGTCAACAACGCGGTCGCCAGGATGCTGGCCGACGGCAAGCTGGACGAAAGCTCGAAAGCCTGGCTCAAAACACCGCTCAATCCCGATAACCTCAAGGATTGATCTCCGGGGTAAGGACCTATCATGGGCTACAGCCTCGACTTCGGCTGGCTTGCCGATGCGATAGGTGCGATCGCGCGCGGGGCGGCCATGACGATCCTTTTGATCGCCGTGACCACGCTCGCGGGAACGTTCCTCAGCATCCTCGGCGCAGCAGGGCGGCGAAACGGCCCCTTGCTGCTCAAGCGGGCAATCGGCGTCTATGTCGAAATTATCAGGAACACGCCGTTCCTGGTGCAGCTGTTCTTCATCTTCTTCGGGTTGCCCAGCATAGGCGTGAGGCTCGATCCGCTGCTGGCCGCCATGCTGGCAATGACGCTCAACATGGCGGCCTACACGATCGAGATTGTCGGCGCCGGGCTCGACGCGGTGCCGCGCGGGCAGACGGAAGCAGCACTGGCGCTTGGCCTCAGGCTGCGTCAGGTCTTCGTCAAGATCGTGCTGCCGCAAGCGCTCAAGGTGATCTATCCGGCGCTGACCAGCCAGATCATCATCATGATGCTGGAGTCGGCCGTCGTGTCGCAGATCGCGGTGCGCGAACTGACCTACGAGGCCGACATGCTGCAGGCACGCACCTTCCGCGCTTTCGAGACCTATTTCGTGGTGACGATGGTCTATCTCGTTCTTTCCGTGGGGCTGCGTCGGCTGCTGGTCAGCGGCGGCCGCCGCGCTCTGGGAGCCGGCGTGTCATGATCGAATTCACCTTCTGGGATATTGTCCGCAACCTTCTGCTCGCCGCGCGCTGGACGGTGCTTCTGTCGCTGGCGGCTTTCGTCGGCGGCGGCGTGGTCGGGATGCTCGTTCTGTTCTTCCGGATTGCCAAGAATAAATGGGCGCGGCGCCTGGCCTCGGGCTACATTGCGCTTTTCCAGGGAACGCCGCTGCTCATGCAGCTCTTCCTGATGTTCTTCGGCCTGCCGATGCTGGGCTTGCGCATCGAACCGTGGACCGCCGCAGCGCTTGGCCTCACCTTCTTCGCCAGTGCCTATCTCGCCGAGATCTGGCGCGGCGGCGTCGATGCGCTGCCGCGCGGCCAGTGGGACGCCGGCGCCAGTCTCGGCCTCCACTACCTGCAGGAACTGAGGCTGATCATCCTGCCGCAAGCGTTTTCGATCACCCGCGCCCCGACCGTCGGTTTCCTGGTGCAGCTGATCAAGTCGACCGCGCTGACCTCGATCATCGGTTTCGAGGAACTGGTCAGGACATCCAACGCCATCAACAATGCGACCTTCGAGCCGTTCACCGTCTATGGGCTGGTCGCCTTGATCTTCTTTGTCATGTGCTTCCCGCTGACGCAATATGCACGCAGGCTAGAACGCGCGACGGCTACAAACTAGGGATCTGTCTCTGCGGTCAGCGCTCGAATGTCTCCTTTGGGTCAGAACTGCCGTTCACCTCACCAACGTCCGGTTCTGACCCGAAGCGGCCCTTCCTGGACCGAATTTCCTTCCCGGAAGCCGACGTTCACCAGAACCACCAGTCTTGACCCCAAACCGGTCCTTGCTGGGCCGATTTGGCGGCTCGTAAGCGGACGTTGCCCGGACCCAGCGACTTTGCACCGTTCCTGCCGTTCCAATTGAAATCAGCTACGGCGCTAGGTGACCCGGCTCCAGTCATTCCCAAAGCCGGCGGCTTCTTCAAGCCGCCGATCAGCGGCATGGAAGTGGCATGTTACTCAGCCCGCTTGGGCGCGGTGAACGTCCATAGGGGGCGATGCTGACGTCGCGACTTTGCCAAGCTGGAAGACCTCCGTCGCCTCGCCGCGGCCGCGCAGCCGGTGCTTGCCCGCCGGGATCCTTTCGAACCTTTCGTCGAGCCGCGACGCGGTCTCGCCGGAAATGGCGATTGCGGCGGTGGCGCCCGGTTCGAGCTGCTTGCCGAGGTCCTGCAGCCGCTGGCTGACGTTCACGGTGTCGCCGACGATCGTATAGTTGACGCGGTCGGATGCGCCGATATTGCCGACGATGACGGAGCCCGTGTGGATGCCGATGCGGACATGAAGCGGAGGCCGGCCTTCGCCAGCCGCTTCCAGATTGTCCTTGTCCAGCTCCTCGCGGATGGCCGCGGCTGCGCGGACGGCCGCGGCGGCATGGCCCTTCAGACGATCCGGCGCGCCGAAGAACGCCAGCATGCCGTCGCCCAAGAACTTGTCGACAGTACCGCCATGTGCATCGACCGCGCCGCACAGGATCGCGAAGTGGTGGTTCAGCAGCCTGGCCGCGGCGGCGGCGTCCATCTGCTCCGACAGCGTGGTGAAGCCGGCGATGTCGGTGAACATGACGGTGACGACCGCTTCGCGCGGTTCGGCGATGCCGATCTCTCCGGTGCGCACCAGCTTGGCCACCAGCGAGCGCGGAATATAGGTCGAGAATGCACGCAGACCGATCAGCATGGCATTGAAGGCCGAAGCCTGGTTGTCCAACTCCAGCACCCTGCTGCGCGGCAGGGGGGTCACGCCGTCGAGATCGAAATCGGCGACGCGCGTGGCCTGGCCGGCAATCGCCTGGATCGGGCGCGACAGGCGCTTGCCGAGAAGAATCGCGACGATGACCGCCACCGCCATCGCGCCAAGTCCAAGCATGGCCGATCCCATGACGCGCTCGATTTCGTCACCGATCTGACTGGTCTTGAAATATGCGCCGAGCGTCCAGGGCCGGTCGCCATAGCCGGTGATCTCACGGGTAATAGCGACGTAAGTGTTCTCTCCGTCCCATGACGTCGAACCGTCCTTGTCGTCAACCTGGATTTCGGCAACCTCGATATCGCGGGTACGCTGCATGCTGAACTCCGCTTCCGGTTTGCGCGCCTCATATCCGGCGAGAACCGGATCGCCGAAATTGGCGAGCGGCGTCAGCGGCAGGATGCCGTTCTTCAGCGCATCCGGGGAAGCCAGCCGCTGGTCCGCCAGGATGGATCCGTCGCCATCCAGAATGAAGGCATGCGTGCCGAAGCGCGACGACAGTTCCTGCGTGATTTTGGACAAGTTCTGCAGTTCCACCGCGGCGATCACCCAGGCCTTCGTGGCGCCATCGCGTGACAGCGGCGCCGAGACGTTGGCGAACAAGCCATATTCGTTGGCCACGAAGGCGCCCCACCGGCGTCCGTCGACTTGCTGGCGCTCTTCAAGAACGGCGCGCACTTGCGGCGATTTCTCGGTCTCGGCGGGGAGTTTCCGGATCGTTCCGGCAGGATATTTGGCGTCGTTGTCCCCGGTCACCGCCGCCCCCCTGCAAATCAGGTCGGGTGTGCAGATCAACATTGCGTTCACCCCCGGCGCTGCCGCCAGCGCACTGGCAAGTGCCGCCGACATCGCCTCGTCGTCGATCTGGAACTCGCCCTGCTTGTAGAGCTGCGCGACGCCGTCCACGGCGCTCTCGGCGCGCCCCATCTCGGCGCGCAGCAAATCCTCCATCGCATCGATCAGGAGCGTCGACTGAGCGCCGAGCAGGTCGAAAGTGTTGCGAAGGTTGGCGCCGACCGACAATGCGAGCACGCCGCCGACCGACAGGAACACGAGGCTGCCGAAACTCATCGCCATGATGACTGCAATGGGGATGCGACGCCGCTTCTTTTCGGGGCGGACCAGACGCACTGGTTGTGCGGACGTGCTCATGCAGTCAATGTCATAATGCGCCACCGCATTGCAAGCCCGGTGACGGCTTTAAGGAGAGGACGCGCCGAAGCATTCGCACCAATGTGGCGCCGATGTTTCCAGCGCCGATGATTCCGATCCTCATAGGGGTGTTCCTTTCGTAAATATGGAAGAGCGCCCGCCTCAGTCGCGGACGCGGGCGCCTCGAAGATGCGCCCCTTTCTCGCGCAGTGTCGAGAGTGTCAACTCCCGGAAAGGCGCATGCACGACATGATCGTCGCCGCCATGCAGGAGAACCGGGCGATCATCAAGGCGCATATCGAGCGAATGGTGACGATCTTTGAGGCGATCATTCGCGAGGGGACCGAGGCGGGCGAACTCAAGGTCGAGGACCCGGCAGAAGCGGCGCGTGCGGTCAACGCCGCGTTCACGCCGTTCTTCCACCCGGTTCTGATCGAGCACTGCGTTCAACACGGCGAAGACACCGAAGATGGCCTGCGCGCGCAGATTCGCTTTATCCTGAAAGCTCTCGGCAAGTCGGCCTAAGGCGCAGCGTGCCATATATGCAGGCACTGTGGTTCCGGAGAAGGGCGCGCGAACACAAGGTTTGCGTCGAAGGCCAACCCATCTTCAAAACCACGGCGCAAACGTTGCACGCGGCGCTGGCCGAACAGGGATAACCTATGTGCAGGAAGAGATGGCAAAACCCTACCTCGTGCATATGCTCTGACCAGGCGGATCCGGGCGGCCATACCGTCCGACAGTCGGCTCAGGATCGCCGGCAGCCGTAGCGCGAACGTCAGGTTTGGAGGAGGGCTACGAATGACTGGAATTGGGTCAAAAGCAGTCATTGGGGATTATCCGGTTCCGCGTTGTGAAAAAACGATTGGTGACGATAACCGTGTTTCCGGCTGCCTCTTCGGAGCTATCTTCTTGTTGGAAGAAGTGTTCTGTGTACTCTCACAATGCTTTATCAAGGGCTTAGGGATGAGAATTGCAATGTTCGTCGCGTTGGCCGCGACAGCGGCTGGATGCGCGACCTCTCCGGTCGACTATGGAGCGTCGCTTTCGAAGCAAGACCGGAAATGGGCGTCGCCGGAATGCCAGCAAGCCCGCATGGAGGCTTCGGACTACGACGCTCGCGAAAAAAAGCAGCCGGGTTGGGGAACCGGCGTCTTTCTTGGCCCGTACGGATTGGGGCTCGCAGCAGCCATCAAGGAGCACCAGCAGAAGCAACGAAAATTGTTCGCCCGCGCGGTGCACTTGCGGTGCTCAAGCCTTCCACTGCCAAAGGCGTTGCAAAGCGACTTAAGCCCACAGGCCGCGACTGCAAATCAGACGAAATATCCATAGATGTCAGGACCCCGCCCTGCTTCGTGACGAAGCCGTTTGCTTCAATGCCCAAAGGAGAGCGGCGGCGCGATACGATCCCGCCGCAGCCAGCGCGCCAGGAGCAGCGCCGCCACCACCGCGAGCCCCAACGACAGGCCGATCCAGATGCCGACGCCGTCGAGCCCGGAATGGAAGGCGAGCAGCACGCCGAGCGGCAGGCCGATGCCCCAATAGCCGATCGCGGCATAGATCATCGGCACCTGGGTGTCGTGCAGGCCGCGCAGCATGCCGGCGGCCACGGCCTGGGCGCCATCGAAAATCTGGAACAGCGCGGCAAAGGCCAGGAACGACACGGCAAGCCCGATCACAGTGGCATTGGCCGGGTCGCCGAGATCGATGAAGGCGCTGATCAGCAGCTGCGGCCACAGGATCATCACCAGCCCCATCAGCGCCATGAATGAGACGCCGATGACAAAAGCGGTCCAGCCGGCGCGGGAAACCCCTTCCGGATTGCCGGCGCCATGGGCGAGCCCGACGCGCACCGTCGCCGCCTGGTTGAGGCCAAGCGGCACCATGAAGCTGATCGAAGCGATCTGGATGGCGATGGCATGCGCCGCGAGCGAGGCGGCGTCGATCAGGCCCATGAGAAGGGCCGCCGCGTTGAAGATCGTCACCTCGAAGGCGAGGAGGCCGGCGATCGGCAGGCCGAGCCGCAGCAGGCCCTTGAAGCGCGGCCAGTCGGCCCGCCAGAAGCGCCCGAACAGCTGATAGCGGCGAAACTTCGGTTCAAGCATCACCACCGCCGCCATGCCGGCGAACATCAGCGTGCTGGACAGCGTGGTGGCGAGACCCGAGCCGGCGATGCCCATCGAAGGGGCGCCGAGATTGCCGAACATGAACACCCAGTTGAAGAACACATTGCAGGCGACGGCAACGAAGACGATGACCAGCGCCCAGCCTGGCCGCTCCAGCGCCGAGATGAACGAGCGCAGGACGATATAGCCATAGAACGGCAGCACCGCCCATTCGAGCCAGCGCAGGTAGATGCCGGCCTGATGCGCCAGCGCCGGTTCCTGGCCCATGGCCAGCAACACGGCCTCGCCGTACCAGAGAAATATCCAGATCGGGATTGAGATGAGGATCGCCAGCCACAGCCCCTGCCGCACGGTGCGGCGCAGATCGCGCACCGAGTGGCGACGGCGGCCGAGTTCCGTGGCGATCATCGGCGAGGTCGCCAGCATCAGGCCGAGCCCGAAGATCAGCGGCATGAAATAGAGGTTGGCGCCGAGCGCGCCGCTGGCCAGCGTGTCCGGGCCCAGCCGCCCCATCATCATGACGTCGGTGGCGGTCATCGCCGTCTGGCCGAGATTGGTCAGCACCATCGGCCAGGCGAGCGCCAGCGTCGCCCTGATTTCCTGACGCCAAAGATTTTCCGGCGCGCGCGCGCCGGCTTCGATCGCAGACATTTTTTCGCCTATCCGATTGCGGCGCGTCGGCAAAAAGGGCCGGAAGCCGCGTCTCAGCGCGGAAAATGGCCGTGATCGGTCCGGATTCCGCATTAACAGCACGGCTTGTCCACGAAACGGGCAGCTGTGGCAAGGGGGCTGGATCAGGGGAGCATTGAGCCAGCATGGAGTACGGTCTCATTCCGCCCATTTGGGCCGCCTATTTGGTCCGCCTGTTTGGAGAGAGCGCAGAAGCCGCTATGGTTGTGTCATTCGCCGATCTGAAGAGCGGTCATCATATCGAATCCATCGAAAGGGCATGCGGATGAGCGCGTTTCCCGAAATCTACCTGGTTCGGCATGGCGAGACGGAATGGAGCGCGTCGGGAAAGCATACCGGCCTGACCGACATACCGCTGACGCGTGCCGGCGAGGCGGTCGCCGAGCGGGTCGCTGAGCGGCTGCAGGGCCTTTCGTTCCAGGCAGTCTGGTCGAGCCCGTCGCAGCGCGCCTTCAAGACCTGCACGCTGGCCGGTTTCGGTTCGGCCGGCGTGAAGAAGGCCGATCTGGCGGAATGGGATTACGGCGCCTACGAGGGACTGACCACGAAGCAGATCCTCGTCGCGCGCCCCGGCTGGCGTCTTTTTCGCGATGGCTGCCCTGACGGCGAGGCGGCAGAGGATGTCGGCGCGAGGGCGGATCGGATCGTCAATGAATTGCGCGACGTCAACGGCAATGTCCTGGTGTTTTCAAGCTCGCATTTCCTGCGGGTGCTGACGGCGCGCTGGCTCGGCCTGCCGCCGCAAGATGGCGCGCTGTTCGTGCTGGATACCGCCAGCACAAGCGTGCTCGGTTATGAGCACGACCTTGGCGAGCCAATTATCCGGCGGTGGAACCAGAGATAGCAGACGCATTGCAGGGTTGTTCGCGCCGCGGCTACCTGATCGCGTCCAGCGCCTGCCGCTGCCGGTGCATCTCCAAAAACACCCGGTAGTCGCGGTCGAACCGGCCGGCGATCGCCGAATTGGGCTCTCGCGTCTTGCCGCCTTGCTGCATGGCGACGCAGGCGGCGTTCAAATCGGGAAAAAGCCGGGCGGCGGTGGCGGCGATCATGCCGGTACCGAGCAGCACCGCCTCATCGGCCAGCGGCTCGACCACCGTGCAGCCGGTGGCGTCGGCATAAAGCTCCATCAGCAGCGGGTTTTTGGTGTGACCGCCGGTGACATGCAGCGTGTCGATCAGATAGCCGTTCTCGTTCAGCGCTTCCAGCACATGGCGCACGCCGAGCGCAATGCTGACGGCGGTGCGCCAATAGAGCTTGCACAGGCTGTCGAAGGAGGAATCCAGGGTCAGCCCGCTGATGACGCCGACGGCATGCGGGTCGGCGAGCGGCGAGCGGTTGCCGTGGAAATCCGGCAGCACATGCAGCCTTCCGGCCAGATTTTCGCCCTCTGTGACGCGCAACTCGACAACGCGCCGGGCAATCCTGGCGTGCATGGCGGCGTCCGGCTCGCCGCCGGCGCCGTGCCAGCGGATGATGTGATCGAGCAGCGCGCCGGTGGCCGATTGGCCGCCTTCCGACAGCCAAAGCCGGGGAAGCGCCGCGCCATAATACGGGCCCCAGACACCGGCAAAGGGCTGCGGGTCGGGCGACATCGCCATGACGCAGCTCGAAGTGCCGGCGATCAGCGCCAGATGCCGGCCGATGTTGATTTCATCACCAGCGAAGCCGCCGAGCACGCCGAGCGCGCCGGCATAGGCATCGATGACGCCGGCGCCGACCCGGCATTGTCCGGTCAGGCCAAGCTCGGCTGCGGCTTGCGCGCTCAGCCGGCCGATATCGGCGCCGACCGGGCTGGCCTTGTCAGGCAGATTGCCATGCTCGAAAAGATCGCCGAGCCCGACGGCCTGGAAGAAGTCGTGCCGCCAGCCGGTCTCTTCATGCGCCAGATAGGTCCATTTGGCGGTCAGCGTGCATTGCGAGCGGGCGAGCGAACCGGTTGCCTTCCAACTGAGAAAGTCGGCGAGGTCGAATAGATAGCCGGCTTCGTTCCATGTTCCGGGCAGGTTGCGCTTCAGCCACATCAGCTTCGGCGTCTCCATTTCCGGCGACATGACGCCGCCGATATAGTCGAGCACGGCGTGGCCGCTTTCGGTGCATTCATCGGCCTCGGCAATGGCGCGGTGATCGAGCCAGACGATGGTGTCCCAGCGCCTTTCGCCTGATACCGACACGCTGAGCTGGCCACCATCCTTGCCCCGCACCACCAGCGAGCAGGTGGCGTCGAAGGCGATGCCGACGATATCCTGCGCGGCCACGCCGGCTTTTTCGCGGGCGGCGCGCACCGCAATGCAGACCGCCGACCAGATATCCTGCGAATCGTGCTCGGCGTGATCGGCCTTTGGCCGGTTCATGACGATCGGATGCTCGGCGCGGCCGAGCAAGGTGCCTCTGGTGTCGAGAATGCCCGCACGGGCGCTCCCGGTGCCGACATCGACCGCGCAAACGAAACTGTTCGTCAAAATGTTCTTGCTCTCGCTCCCAGGCCTGCAATCAGATCGGGCAATTGCAGCATGTCAGCGAATATAAAGTCCGGCTCACTCGACGCAAGCCGCGCTTTCAGTGCCGGATTACCGGCATGCGAGCCGCCGGTGAAGGCGAGGACGCGCATGCCCGCCGCCCGTGCCGCGGCGACGCCGACGGGGCTGTCCTCGACGACGAGACAATTTTGCGGGATCGCCCCCATCTTGGCGGCTGCGTGGAGAAAAAGGTCCGGCGCCGGCTTGCCCCGTGCCACCATGGCGGCGCTGAACAGATGCGGCTCGAGCAGCCCGAGCAGCCCGGTGACGTCGAGCGCATAGCGGATGCGATCCAACGTGCCGGAGGAAGCAACGCAGCATGGCACGGTAAGCCTCGGCAAAACCTGGCCGATGCCGGGGATCGGCTTCAACTCGTCGCGAAACTTGCGCCTCAGCCCGACGCGCATCTCGCTCAGGTGCTGGTCGGTGATATCAAGTCCGAAGTCGCGACCGAGGATTTCGCGAACGCTTTTCATGCTCTTGCCGAGGAAATGCTCATAGGCGGCATCCTCGCTGACACTGCCGCCGGCAAGCGTGATCATGCCAAGCAGCGCCGAAACGGACAGCCCCTCGCTGTCGACCAGCACGCCGTCGCAGTCGAAAATGACCAGGTCAGGCGTCATTGCAGGACCCTCATCGGCGGGGACATGCATTGAGCCGATCTTAGAGGTTGCCGGCGAGGTAGCGCGTCAGCGTCGTGCGTGCGCCATCGGCCCAGAGCGCCTTGAGCGCCTTGGCAAAGGCCTCGACGAACAGCGTCGAGCGGCCGACCTCGCCATAGATGTCCTCCATGGCCAGCCAGGCGGCAGGCGCAGCCTTTGCCGCCCTGGCGGTCGTCTGCAACCGGTCCCAGCTTGGATCATTGGGCTCGATGACCGCGCCTGAATCCGTGGTGCCGAAGCAATAGCGGCACCAGAGCGCCGATTCCAGCGCCAGGCCGGCGACGCCCTTGCCGGCCTTCAGCCGCTCGGCGATGGTCGGGATGATGAATTTCGGCTGCCGGTTGGAGCCGTCGAGGCAAAGCCTGCGGATGGTGTCGCCGATCTTCGGGTTGGAGAAGCGGTGCTCGATGAGTTGGTAATAGTCCTCCAGCACGGTGTCCGGCACCGGCGGCACCGTCGGGATGATCTCGTCGTGCTCCAGTCTGTCGAGGAAACCGCGCACCAGCGGCTCCTGCATCGCCTCGTGGACGAAGTGGATGTCCATCAGCCCGGCGGGATAGGCGATGGTCGCATGGCCGCCATTGAGGATGCGGATCTTCATCAGCTCATAGGGCGCGACATCGCTGACGAACTGCACACCGACCTTTTCCAGCGCCGGGCGGCCGTCGGTGAAATGATCCTCCAGCACCCATTGCCTGAACGGCTCGCAGAACACCGGCCAGTTGTCGTCGAGGCCGAACTCGCTCGACAGAATGCCGCGCTCGCGATCGGTGGTGGCCGGCGTGATGCGGTCGACCATACCGTTGGGAAAGGCGACGTTCTCGCTCACCCAGGTCGCCAGTTTCTCATCGATCAGCCGCGCGAGACCAATGACGCCATCGGCGGTGACATGGCCGTTGTGAGGGATGTTGTCGCAGGACATGATCGTGAACGGTACGATGCCGTCGTCGCGGCGGCGCAACAGCCCGGCAAGAATGATGCCGAAGACAGTCTTCGGCGTTGCTCCCGGCTGCGCATCGGCGACGATGTCGGGATGGGTCGGGTTGAACACGCCCGATGCCGGGTCGATGAAGTACCCGCCCTCGGTGATGGTCAGCGAAACGATCTTGATCGCCGGATCGGCAAGCCGTTCGATGATCGCGGCCGCGTCGCCCGGCATCAGGAAGTCGATCATGGCTCCGGTGACGCGGGCGCTCATGTGGCCAGAATCCTGCTCGACCACGGTGGTCAGCCAGTCCTGTTCCTGCAACTTGCCGCGGCCGACCTTTTCGCCGTCGAAAACGCCGGCGCCGACAAGTGCCCAGTCGTGGCCGAGGCCCGCATTGAACAATTCGTCGAGATAGACCGCCTGGTGCGAGCGATGGAAATTGCCGACGCCGAAATGCACGATGCCGGCCTTGAGCGCCGCGCGATCATACTTCGGGCCGGCGACCTCAGGCGGAAGCTTGGCGAGGATGGAAGAAGAGAGTTTCACGGTCATCTACTTTTACCCTTTAGCGGGACGGCTCTTCCCCCCGTGGAGGAGACGGGGAGAAGAGCGCCTTCGCCCCCTCAACTCATCCACTGGCCGCCATCGACATTGTAGGTCTGGGCGACGATGTATTCGGCTTCGTCGCTGGCCAGGAACACCGCCATGCCGGTGAGGTCTTGCGCCGTGCCCATGCGGCCGTAGGGCACGGCCTCGCCGACCAGCCGCTTCTTTTCGCCCTTCGGCCGGTTCTCGTACTTGGCGAAAAGGGCATCGACATGGTCCCAGTGCTCGCCGTCGACGACGCCCGGCGCGATGGCGTTGACGTTGATGCGGTGCTTGATCAGGTCGAGCCCGGCCGACTGGGTGAGCGAGATGACGGCGGCCTTGGTGGCGCAATAGACGGCGACCAGGGCTTCGCCGCGGCGCCCGGCCTGGCTCGCCATGTTGATGATCTTGCCGCCCCGGCCAGCCGCGATCATCGAGCGGGCGGCTGCCTGCAGCATGAACAGCGTGCCGGCGACGTTGACCGAAAACAGCCTGTCGTAGCTTGCCTTGCTGATCTCGACGATCGGCGCCAGGTCGAACAAAGCGGCGTTGTTGACCAGGATGTCCAGCCCGCCGGCCCTTGTCTCGACCGCCTTTAGCGCCGCCTCGATCGAAGCAAGGTCGGTGACGTCCAGTTTCACGGCGTAAGCATTGCCGCCGATCTCCGAAGCGGTGTTTTCCGCAGCTTCGAGATTGATGTCACCGATCGCGACCGTGGCGCCCTCGCGGACATAGGCTTCGGCGAACGCCCTGCCGATGCCGCGCGCCGATCCGGTGATCAGCGCCGATTTGCCCCTGAGCCTCATTGCATCATCGCCTTTCCGTCGGCGCCGAAGCGGTGCAGCTTGGTCTGGTCCGGCGTCAGATAGATCGTGTCGCCGTGATGGGCGGCCAGTTCGCCGTCGGCGCGCACCGTCAGCGGCCCGACACCGTCGGCTTGAACGTGCAGAAACGTGTCGGAGCCGAGATGCTCGGCGACGCCGACCGTGGCTTTCCATTCGCCTGAAGTTTTCGAGATGTTCATATGCTCGGGACGGATGCCGACGGTCTTGGCGCCATGTTTGGCCGCCGGCGCGCCTTCGATCAGGTTCATCCTGGGCGAACCGATGAAGCCGGCGACGAACAGGTTCTTCGGCGTCTTGTAGAGTTCCATCGGCGAGCCGACCTGTTCGATGTTGCCGGCGTTGAGCACGACGATCTTGTCGGCCATGGTCATCGCCTCGACCTGGTCGTGGGTGACGTAGATCATCGTCGTCTTGAGCTGATGATGCAGTTCGCTGATCTCCAGCCGCATGGTGCCGCGCAGTGCTGCGTCGAGGTTGGACAAGGGTTCGTCGAACAGGAAGGCCGATGGCTGGCGCACGATGGCGCGGCCGATGGCGACGCGCTGGCGCTGACCGCCGGAGAGCTGGCCGGGACGGCGATCGAGATAGTTGGTGAGGTTCAGGATGCGCGCCGCGTCCTTCACCTTCCGATCGATGGTCGCCTGGTCCTCGCCCGCCATCTTCAGCGGGAAGGCGATGTTCTTGGCCACGGTCATATGCGGGTAGAGAGCATAGGACTGGAACACCATGGCCAGCTTGCGCTTGGCCGGCGCCTCGCCGGTGACGTCGCGGCCGTCGATGTTGATGGTGCCGGCGGTGGTGTCCTCCAGCCCGGCGATCAGCCGCAGCAGCGTGGACTTGCCGCAGCCCGACGGGCCGACGAAGACGACGAACTCGCCGTTCTCGATGACCAGGTCGATGCCCGGAATGATGACCGTCGACCCGAACGATTTGGAGACGCGCTTGAGCGTGATGTTTCCCATGGTTTCCTCCCCGGGGGTATCTTTGTCGGTTGCTTCAGGCAGCGTCCGTTACTTCACGGCGCCAAAGGTCAGGCCGCGCACCAGCTGCTTCTGGCTGAACCAGCCCATGATCAGGATCGGTGCGATCGCCAGTGTCGAGGCCGCCGACAGCTTGGCCCAGAACAGGCCTTGCGGGCTTGAGAAGGAACTGATGAAGGCGGTGAGCGGGGCGGCCTCGGTGGTGGTCAGCCGGATCGTCCAGAACGCCTCGTTCCATGCCAGGATGATGTTGAGCAGCATCGTCGAGGCGATGCCCGGCACCGCCATCGGCGTCAGCACATAGACGATCTCGTTCCAGAGCGATGCGCCATCCATGCGCGCCGCTTCCAGGATCTCGCCGGGGATCTCGCGAAAATAGGTGTAGAGCATCCACACCACGATCGGCAGGTTGATCAGCATCAGCATGATCATCAGGCCGATGCGGCTGTCGAGCAATCCGGTATCGCGGAAGATCAGGTAGATCGGGAACAGCACGGCGACCGCCGGCATCATCTTGGTGGAAAGCATCCACATCAGGATGTCCTTGGTCCACTTGCCCGGCGAGAACGCCATCGACCAGGCCGCCGGTATGGCGACGAGCAAGGCCAGGATGGTCGAGCCGACCGACAGGAACACCGAGTTGAGGAAGAACTTGAAGTAGCCGCTCTGCGCCTCGACCGCGGTGTAGCTTTCCGTGGTTCCCGACGGAAACAGGTTGAAGCCCTGGATGGCCTCCTGCTCCGACTTGAACGAGGTGATGATCGTATAAAGGATCGGGAAGAAGATCAGCAGGGCGACGATCCAGGCGGCCGCGGTCGCGATCGTCTTGTGCTGGGTGCTGACTGCACGTGCCATCGTTTCCTCCCTTATCTGTCCAGGTTCTTGCCGACCGCGCGCATGGCGAAGAAGGCGACGATATTGGCTAAAATGACGGCAATGATACCGCCGGCGGAGGCCTGGCCGATTTTGAACTCCAGCAACGCCTTCTGATAGACGAGGAAGGGCAGGTTGGTGGAGGCGTAACCCGGGCCGCCATTGGTGGTGACGAGGATCTCGGCATAGACCGACAGAAGGAAGATCGTCTGGATCAGGATGACGACGGTGATGGCGCGCGACATATGCGGCAGCGTCAGATAGATGAAGCGGCTGACAAAACCGGCGCCGTCCATCTCGGCGGCTTCCTTCTGCTCGCCGTCGAGCGATTGCAGGGACGTCAACAGGATCAACGTCGCAAACGGCAGCCATTGCCAGGCGACGATGATGATGATCGCCAGCATCGGATATTGGCCAAACCAGTCGATCGGCTGCCCGCCGAAGAAGCGCGCAATGTCGGCAAAGACGCCGTATTGCGGATGCATGATCATGTTCTTCCAGACCAGCGCGGCGACCGGCGGCATGACGAAGAACGGCGAGATGACGAGGATGCGGACGATGCCCTGTCCCCACATCGGCTGATCGATCAGCAACGCCAGCAGGATGCCGCCGATCACCGTGATCAAAAGCACGCTGGCCACGAGGATAAGCGTGTTGAGGATCGACTGCAGGAATGCCGGATTGGAATAAAAAAGCGCGTAATTCGAGAAGCCGACGAACCCGTCACGGATCGGGTTGAGCGGATTGTACTGCTGGAAGGAGAACCACAGGGTGAATGCCAGCGGAACGATCATCCAGACGAACAGCAGCACCACGGATGGCGCCATCATGAAGCGGGCAAGCGAACGGGTCTGCTGAGTAGCCATGACGGTCACCCTTCAAAAGTCAGCCAAATTTTTCAGTGTTGTGAAGGTGGCCGCCCGAACTGGGATTCGGGCGGCCCCTGCCGGTTAAGATAGGCAACCGGCTTTCGGCACCGGGAGGAGCCTACTGGATATAACCGCCCTCGGTCATCGTTGCGGTGGCAGCGTCCTGGGCCTGCTTCAGGGCATCGTCGACGCTCGACTGGCCGGCGAGTGCGGCCGAGAACAGCTGGCCGACGGTGGTGCCAAGGCCCTGGAACTCAGGGATGGCGACGAACTGGACACCGACATAGGGCACCGGCTTGACGGTCGGATGCGTCGGATCGGCGGCGTTGATCGAGTCCAGCGTCATCTTGGCGAAGGGCGCCGCCTTCTGGTATTCGGGGTTGGCGTAGAGCGAGGTGCGCGTTCCGGGCGGAACATTGGCCCAGCCTTCCTTCGAAGCGACGAGCTCGGCGTAGGCCTTGCTGGTTGCCCAGGATACGAACTTCTGAGCAGCGTCTGCCTTTTGCGTGCCGGCGGGAATGGCCAGCGACCACGCCCACAGCCAGTTGCCGCGCTTGCCCAGGCCATTGTCGGGCGCCAGCGCATAGCCGACCTTGTCGGCGACGGTTGAGGCCTTCGGGTCGGAAACGAAGGAGGCGGCGACCGTGGCGTCGATCCACATGCCGCACTTGCCCTGCTGGAACAGCGCCAGGTTTTCATTGAAGCCGTTGGACGAGGCGCCCTCCGGACCGGCGGCCTTCATCAGGTCGACATAGAACTGCAGCGTGTTCTTCCATTCGGGCTGATCGAATTGCGGCTTCCAGTTCTCATCGAACCAGCGTGCGCCGAAGGAGTTCGACATGGCGGTCAGGAAGGCCATGTTCTCGCCCCAGCCGGCCTTGCCGCGCAGGCAGACGCCGTTCACGCCATTGGCGCGATCGGTCATCTTCTCGGCGGCCTGCTTGACGAAGTCCCAGGTCGGTGCGTCGGGCATGGTCAGCCCGGCCTTCTCCATCAGGTCCTTGCGGTACATGACGAAGGAGCTTTCGCCGTAGAACGGTGCTGCATAAAGCTTGCCGTCGACCGAGAGGCCACCGGCGATGGCCGGGATGATGTCCTTGACGTCATAGTCGTCGCCGAGCTTGTCGAGCGGCAGCAGCCAGCTCTGCTTGGCCCAGATCGGAACCTCGTAAGTGCCGATGGTCATGACGTCGTACTGGCCGCCCTTGGTGGCGATGTCGGTGGTGACGCGCTCGCGCAGCACGTTTTCCTCGAGCGTGACCCACTGGAGCTGGATATCGGGATTTTTGGCGGTGAAGTCGTCGGTCAGCGTCTGCATGCGGACCATATCGCCATTGTTGACGGTGGCGATGGTGATGGATTCGGCATGCGCGGCGAAAGCGAGGGTGCTGGCCGACAACAGACCCAGGGTGAGCGTGCGAAGTTTCATCAAATTCCTCCCATAGACCAAGCTGAGCATTTGCTTTGGCTGTGAGCAATTACTCACCTCGCGTGATTTATGTCAAGCCGGATTCGTTGCTGCAGCGCAGCACGCAAGCTCGTGCGGCTTTCGATTCCAGATGCTTTCGGGAACATTCAGAAGGCGGTTGAGATGGCTCTCGTCGCGCGAAATGTCGGATTTCGGTGCCCGCTTGACCGGATGGATTATCGACTATTGGCCGGCGATCTCACCCAGGATCCAGTCGCGAAAAGCGCGGATCTTCGGCACGTTGCGCCGCGCCTGGGGATAGACCAGCCAATAGGCGTGGCCGTCGTCGCCGACCAGATCGAAAGGCTGGATCAGGCGGCCATCGGCAAGCTCGGCCTTGAAAAGAGCGGCCGTCACGATCGCCACGCCCTGCCCGGCGATCGCGGCGTTGGCCTCATAGGCCTGCGCCCCCATGCTGGAGCCGGGGCGCTTGGCCAGTTCCTCGACCGGCAGGCCGGCGGCGATAAACCAGTCCCGCCACCAGATGTCGCCAGGGTCGAGGATTGGCAGGCGCAACAGATCGGCAGGCTCCTTCACCCCGCCGATGCTTGCCGCGAGCTTCGGGCTCAGCATCGGCGTGAAGTCCGCATTGAAAAGCTTGTGCACCTCCACGCCCGGCCAGTTTCCGCCGCCCGAACGGATGGCGATGTCGATATCCTCGCGGGCGAAATCAACAAGGCGGTTCGATGTATCGAGACGCACGGCCAGCGACGGATGCGCGACCTGGAACGAACCGAGATGCTGCGCCAGCCAGTTCGAGGCAAAGGTCAGCAGCGTCGAGACACAAAGTACTCCGTCGGCGCCGCTGCGCGCCGCGGCATAGGCTCCACCCAACAGGGCGAACGCCTCGCTGACCGCAGGCGCCATGCGTTGTCCCGCCTCGGTCAGCACGATCTGCCTTGGCCGGCGCAGGAACAAAGGCGCGCCGACGCGCTCCTCCAGAAGCTTGATCTGATAGCTCGCCGCCGCCTGCGTCATGCCAAGCTCGCCGGCGGCCTTGGTGAAGGAAAGATGCCGCGCCACCGCCTCGAACACCCGGATCGCCTGGAGCGGAGGGAGCTGGGAGACCTGCCGTGACTTGAGTTCAGGCATAAGCCTTCCTTATGGGCCTTGATCGACGTTTGATTGGCAGCAAGGGTCGATCCAGCCGATATTTGAGGTCGACGATCACTCTCGCCTACAGCGCCGCGCATCCTTTTGGACGCGCAAAGGACGCTGTAGCACTTTTGATTTTGCGCATGATCCTTTCCGAAAATCGATATCGATTTTCGGGGTCATGCGCCAGACATAACGAAGGCTGACGATCATGACCACGATACAGGAAAAGCTATTTCTGACGCCAGGCCAAGGCTGGTTTTTGCGGATGGCGCGTGGATTGGCGCGGCACGGAGCCAGGAAAAGGGCCTATCTCGACATCAGGGAATTGCCGCCGCATCTGCAGCGCGACATGGGATTTCTCGACGGCAACGATCCTTACGGCCGGCGCAAATAGCCTTGCTGGACTTATCCCTAATCAGCTGGCCGCCAGCAAGGCGGCGGCGGTCCGCTCGTCGGTGATGAGGCCGTTGACCAGCCGCCGATTGACCGCCGCAAGGATGCCCGGCAGCTTGCGCTCGCCCATGGCGAGCGCGATCACCAGCGATTTTTCGCGCGACGGCAATGATGCCGACGACACCCGGTCATTGGTGATGCCGTCGATCATCCGACCTTCGCGATCGAACACCCAGCCGACGATCTCGGCGACGCCGCCTGCCTTTTGCAGCGCTTTCAATTCACTCTCCGAAATGAAGCCGTCCTCGTAGAGCGGCGCCTTGGGGCCGAGATCGCCGATGCCGACGAAGGTGACGTCGGCTTCCGCCGCAAGCGCCAGCGTCGGTTGGATCATCGGCTGGCTGAGCAGCATCTCGCGCTCCTGCGGCGAGGAGGCGATGACCGGCAGCGGCATCGGGAAGGAGCGAGCCTTGACCCTGTCGGCCATGGTGAAGATGACGTTGTAGAAGGCGGCCGAACCGTCGGGCGAGATGTTGCCGGTCAGCGACACCACCTTGTGCTGCGGGCACTCCATCGGCGGCAGTTGCTCGATTGCCGCCTTCAACGTGCGGCCGGTGCCGATCGCCATGACGATCGGCGTCGGCGAGCGCAGCCGTCTCTCGATCTCGGCGGCTGCCGCCACGGCGACGCCAATAGTTGAGGAGGAAGCGGGATCGCTTGGAACCACCTCGACCAGATCGAGGGCGAAGCGCGATTTCAGCCGGGCCGCGAGGTCGAGGCAATTGGCGATCGGGTGGTCGACACGCACCTTGATCAGCCCTTCCGACACCGCCAGCGATACCAGCCGCTGCGCCGTCTGCCGTGAGATGCCGAGCGTCGAGGCGATCTGGTCCTGCGTGTTGCCGGCGACATAATAGAGCCAGCCGGCGCGCGCCGCGTCGTCCAGCCTGTTGCTGCCGCTGTCCTGCCGGGAATTCAACTTGCTGCCTCCCTGCCCCCGAGCACTTAGCGGGAGCGCCTTAGTTTTACCGGGGAATGCGTTTGTAAGCAATTGCCTGATGCCAGAGCAATTGCTTGGGTAAAGCTCCCGAGGTGCCTGCAGTGTTTCGCGTGGATGATTATAGCCAGGCAATTTTTTGAAGTCCCGCAATGTTCGGTGCAGCCAGGCGCGGCGGTTTATCTCCCGAGGCAAACCCTTTAAGGGATTCGGACAAAGGAGCCTTGCATGACGCCGAAAGCGGTTTTCTGGGACATGGACGGCACGCTGGTCGACAGCGAACCATTGCACGAAGCGGCGCTGATAGCGGCGCTGCACAGCGTCGGCATCGCGGCGCCATCCAACCTGCATGAGCGCGTGCTCGGCATTGCCGCATGGCCGGTCTACGAGATGCTGCGCGACGAGTTCGGCCTCGACCTGGCCTTCGACGACTGGATCGTGCGCAAATACGACCACTATCTGCCGATGGCCGAGACGCTGAAGCCGCGCCCCGGCGCCATCGAGATCTACAACGAACTGCGCGCGCTTGGCGTGGCGCAAGCGGTGGTGTCCAATTCCGACCGGCTGGTCGTCGACGCCAATCTGCGCATGGTCGGTCTTTTCTATCCCGGCATGAAGACGGTCAGCCGCAACGACGTGCGCGAAGGCAAGCCGCACGCCGAACCGTTTCTGCGCGCCGCATGGCTGGCCGGTGTCGATCCAGCCGATGCAGTGGCCGTCGAGGACAGCGTGACCGGCGCCACGGCGGGGCTGGCGGCGGGGATGAAGACGATCTTCTGGCCGGAGGCGCCCATGGCAGGGCCGCCCGGCGCGATCGTCATCAGCAGCGCCGACGAATTGCGGGCTGAACTCGGGCTTTAAGATTGACGAAACCGGCGATCAGAGCGCCCTTCTCCCCGTCACTATGGCAGGGCTATCGCAGGTGGAAGGCCGAGCTTTTGCTCTACGATGGACCCCCACCCCTAACCCCTCCCCACAAGGGGGAGGGAGACTTTCGGTTGGCGCTGACCTCGGCAAATTGCCTGTCTTTCGGCGCCAAAGGGGATGTAAGGGCGCGCGGCAGCGTTCCCTCCCCCTTGTGGGGAGGGTTAGGGTGGGGGTCCACCTTCGCAAGAATCCAAATGCGATTGCGCTGGTCACTTTATGGGAAGAAGGGGGCTCTCAGTTCCGGTAGACCGGCTCCTGCTCGTCGAGGATCGCCTTCAATTCGGACAGGTGCCGTTCGGCCTGGCCGGGATAATCTTCCTGCTCCGCTGCTGCCTTCTCGGCGATTTCATCCGACAGGACCCGTAGCGGACGGCCGGTCCACAGCGCCTTGATGTAGGTCTCGGCGGCGCGTTCGAAATAGAACATGCGGTTGAAGGTGTCGGCGACGGTATCGCCGATGACCAGCACGCCATGGTTGCCCATGACCATCACCTTGACCTTCGGATCGGTAAGCAGCTGCGAGCAGCGTTCGCCCTCTTCCTCGAAGGCGAGCCCACCATAATGGCCGTCAACGACGTGGCGGTTGAAGAAGATCGCCGAGTTCTGGTCGATCGGCGGCAGCGTCGAGTCGGCGAGCGAAGCGAGCACCGTGGCGTGGGTCGAGTGCACATGCATGACGCAGCGCGCATGACGCACATTGCGATGGATGGCGCCATGCAGCCCCCATGCCGTCGGGTCGGGCGCATTTGGGCCGGAGAGCGTACCGGGATCGTTGGCGTCGATCAGCAGCAGGTCGCTCGCCTTGATGCGTGAGAAATGCACCTGGTTGGGATTCATCAGGAATTGCGAGCCGTCATCGTTGACGGCCAGCGAGAAATGATTGGCCACCGCTTCATGCATGTTGAGCCGCGCCGTCCAGCGGAAGGCGCAAGCCAGATCGACGCGTTCCTCGTAAAAGGGCAGGTTGGTCAGCATTTCCTTCTGCAGGCGGGCGATGCTCATCGAAAACCTCCGTGAAAGAAGCAAGGATGCCGCGCGCCGCAGATGCGCGCAACCGGTTTCGTTTGGTGCAGGCGAAGCGCTTTGCCTTACGCCGCCGTGCTTCTGGCGGCGTCGATGCGCAGCCCACCATGCTCGACGATGAAATCGATCACCTCCTGCAGGCCCTTGCCGCGCGACAGATCGGTAAATCCGAACGGCCGCTTGCCGCGCATGCGGGCGGCATCTCTCTCCATGACATCGAGATTGACGTTCACATAGGGGGCGAGATCGCTCTTGTTGATGACCAGGAAATCGGATCGGGTGATCGCCGGCCCACCCTTGCGCGGGATTTCTTCGCCTTGACAGACCGAGATGACGTACAGCGTCAGATCGGCGAGGTCCGGGGAAAACGTGGCGGCAAGGTTGTCGCCGCCCGATTCGATGAAGACGATGTCGAGATCCGGGAATTTTCTGGTCATCTCGGCGATCGCCTGCAGATTGATCGAGGCGTCCTCGCGGATGGCGGTGTGCGGGCAGCCGCCGGTCTCGACGCCGATGATGCGGTCCTCGGGCAGCGCCTGCAGCCGGGCCAGCATCATGGCGTCTTCCTTGGTGTAGATGTCGTTGGTGACCACGGCGATCGAGAACTCGTCGCGCAGCGCCTTGCAGAGCTTTTCGGTGAGCGTCGTCTTGCCGGAGCCGACGGGGCCGCCGATGCCGACGCGAAGGGGACCATTGGCTTGTGTCATCCAGGGAACTCCATGATGGCTAGCACTGCAAAGCCGAGCCCTACAACCAGGCAGAGCGGCGAATAATAGCTGACATCGAGCCGCGCGAAAGGCTGTTCGGGCGCCAGCCGGCGCCACCAGGGCGTGAAGCCGGCAATGCCGCGCCCCAGGAAGACCAGTGCGATGAGCAGCGCTGTCGCGGCAAGCCCGGCCTTGGGAAAGGGCGTGGCAAACACGCCTTCGAGCGCCATCGGCCACAGTGTCGCCAGGCCGAGGCATGCGGCAACGGCGAAGCTGGCGAAGGGCGCCGGCATCTCGTCGACGCCGCGAAAGCCGACCACCGCGCGGGCGCAGGAGGCAGCGTCCCTGCCTGGCCAGATCCCGCCAATACCCCAATAGACATGCAGCGTCGTGATCAGCAGCAGAACGAGCGAGAGGGCGAAAGCGAGGACGATCATGAGCGGAACAATCGCGAGTACTGGGTTTCGTGCTTCATCGCCATGACATCCGAGATGAACGCGCAACCGCCGAGATCATCCAGCGTCGAGCCGGCAGCACGGGCGGCGACGCTGAGCGCCAGCGGTTCGAAGCCGGCGAGCAGCGCGGTGGCGCCGGTCTGGCCGACGACGCCGAGCCGGATCGCGGCCTGGACGAGATTGGAGAGAAAGGCCTGCAGGAAGGCGGAGAGCGCATCCTGCAGGGCGATGGCGTTTCTACCGGCAGTTGCGCCGACTGCGACGCAATAGGGGCACTCGGCCGGCAGACGGTCGAGCACCTGACACGGCCAGGCCGACGCCGCCTTCAGGAAGGCGGCGCCCTGCAGCATGGTCTCGGTGTGGCGCTCGCTCGAGCCGGCCAAGGCCTCGGCGAGGGCGGCGATTTCGGCGAGATCGCCGGCTTGGCGGGCGCGCCGCCAGCTTTCGGCAAACAGCACGGCATCGTTCCAGCCCGAGCCCATCTCGACCAGCGTCTCCAGCCATGCGGCGAGGTCTTTGCTGTCGGCGACCAGCCCGGCATGCACGGCTTGTTCGAGACCATGGCTGTAGGAAAAACCGCCGACCGGGAAGGCAGGCGACAGCCACGCCATCAGCCGCAATAAAGCGACGTTGGAAGGCTGGTCAGTCATGGTCGTGCGAATGACTGTGCGAGTGCGCCTCGCTATGAGCATGGGAATGCGCTTCGGCGTGGCTGTGTGCATGCGATTCGCCATGGGCGTGACTGTGCCCGGAATAGGCGCCGCGCACCGGTGCGAACGGTTCGGAAACGTCGCTCACCGTCGCGCCCAGCCCTTCCAGCATCGTCTTGATGACATGATCGCGCAGGATGAGGATGCGTTCCGCCTCGATGGCGGCAGCCAGGTGGCGATTGCCGATATGCCAGGCAAGCTCGGCCAGGTGCACGGCGCTCTCGGCACGGATATCGTAGAGCGGTTCTTCGGCCGCGACGATCTCGATATGACGGCCATCCTCCAGCACCAGCCGGTCGCCATCGTTCAGGGCCACCGGTTCGGGCAGGTCGACCAGCACTCTATCGCTACGGGCCGTTTCGATGGCGCGGCGGCGCAGATGCCGCTCGTCATGGGCAAGCACCGCACGATCATACGGCGCGACCGCTCCTGCCTCGCCGGCGCTGAGGACCGAGACGGCACGTGGGAATTTGGTGAAATCGGTGCGGATGTCGAGCTTCATGTAAAACTGCCTCTCCCAACAAGCGTAACCTATCGCGTGCGTCGCCCCAATGGTGCTCAAACGATCGTGTCGAAGAGCCGCAGGATGAACGATATCTGGCAGACGAGGGCGGCGGCGACAAAGGCGATGTGAAAGCGACGATCGCTGACCAGTATCGCAATGACGCAAAGCGTGACGAACACCGGCGTGCGAAACAAATATTCGACGCCGAAGCGGGCGAAATGCTCCGGCCCCTTCAGCAGCGTATCGATCACGTCGAGCAGATAGGTCGCCGCCAGCAGGCCGAAGAACCAGGCACGGCGCGAATAGAAAAAATCTTCGTAGCTGGTGTAGTCCAGCATCGAGTCCGGAAACAGCAGCGCGCAGAGCAGGAACAGCGTAACGGCGTAGAAGATGATGAACAGGTATTTTCCGAAGGTCCAGGTCTCGATCTGGAACAGGCCGAACTCCCACCACCAGAAATGCACCAGCATCAGGAGCACCGACACAACCCGGGCCAGATGCACCGAATAGAGCCGGAATTGGCCCGGATGCTGGACGATGCGGGCCAGCCCCGACAGCAGCCGGGTGACGCCAAGCCCGATCACCATGCCCAGAACGATGCGGATGTGCGGGAAGATGTCGTGGGCGGAGACTGGTTGTTGCTCCATAAGCGGTAAGGAAGGCTATTCAACGCTGGAGTGATAGTTCATTCGCGAACAAGCTGGTCCGACGTCCATGGAGCGCCGGGGAAAAAATCGTGATCCAGCACGTCTGCAATCTGATAGGGACAATCGGCAGGAAAATCCTTTTCAGGCAACCCCGTCTCGTCAGCCGCTTTCAATCTCGCAAATTCGAACTCGCTAGCGAGTTGCTTGCGTGGATAAGCCTTCAGGCTCGGGCTTTCGTTGATCAACTTCTTAATCTGATGTCGCTGTTCGCGGATCGTCAGCAACCAGCCTGTTTTGCGCCTCTCTGCCTGAAACTGCCATTTTAGCAGGTGCAGAAGCAGAGTACTCAATCTGGTCTCGATCTCTCGTTTGTCACTCCGCCCCAAACTTTCGATCTCCTCGGCAAGGTTCTCACGATCGAGGTCGGATAGACGACCTTCGCGCAAAAGCGCGCCCTGTTCGGCGCACCATTGAGCATAGTCGGTTTCGTAGGGTGTAGACTTATGCCGACGCTGGATTTGGATCTTGTTCATGACTGCATAATGCGCCGTTTTCGATGCCAAGCCAATCACTGGGCGAGTCAGATCAGAACCCGGCATCAGAACAAAAAGTACCGCTGCGCCATCGGCAGCACGGTGGCCGGCTCGCAGGTGAGCAATTCGCCGTCGGCGCGGACTTCGTAGGTTTCGGGATCGACCTCGACATGCGGGGTGGCGTCGTTGAGCACCATCGAATGCTTGCCGATGCCGCCGCGGGTGTTGTCGACGGCGACCATCTGCTTGTCGACGCCGAGCCGGCCGCGCAGGCCGGCATCGAGCGCGGCTTTCGAGACAAAGGTCACCGACGAGTTGGTCATCGCCTTGCCATAGGCGCCGAACATCGGCCGGTAGTGCATCGGCTGCGGCGTCGGGATCGAGGCGTTGGGATCGCCCATCGGGGCGGCGGCGATCATGCCGCCGATCAGCACCATGTCGGGCTTGACGCCGAAGAAGGCCGGGTTCCAAAGCACCAGATCGGCGCGCTTGCCGACCGCCACCGAGCCGATCTCGTTCGACAGGCCATGCGCGATGGCCGGGTTGATCGTGTATTTGGCGATGTAGCGGCGGACGCGGAAATTGTCGTTGTCGCCGGTTTCCTGCGGCAGCGAGCCGCGCTGGCGCTTCATCTTGTCGGCGGTCTGCCAGGTGCGGATCGCCACTTCGCCGACGCGGCCCATCGCCTGACTGTCGGACGAGATGATCGAGAAGGCGCCGATGTCGTGCAAAATGTCTTCGGCGGCGATGGTTTCCTTGCGGATGCGGCTTTCGGCAAAGGCGATGTCTTCGGGGATCGACGGCGACAGATGATGGCAGACCATCAGCATGTCGAGATGCTCGGCCAGCGTGTTGACGGTGTAGGGCCGGGTCGGATTGGTCGACGACGGGATGACGTTGGGCAGGCCGCAAACCTTGATGATGTCGGGCGCATGGCCGCCGCCGGCGCCTTCGGTGTGGAAGGCGTGGATGGTGCGGCCCTTGATCGCCGCCACCGTGTTTTCGACAAAGCCGGATTCGTTCAGCGTGTCGGTGTGGATCATCACCTGCACGTCATAGTTGTCGGCGACCGACAGGCAGCAGTCGATTGCCGCTGGCGTCGTGCCCCAGTCCTCGTGCAACTTAAGCGAGCAGGCACCGCCCAGCACCATCTCTTCAAGCGCGGCCGGCAAGGACGCGTTGCCCTTGCCCGACAGGCCGATGTTCATCGGGAAGGCGTCGAAGGACTGGATCATGCGCGCCAGATGCCATGGCCCCGGCGTGCAGGTCGTTGCCAGCGTGCCATGCGCCGGTCCGGTGCCGCCACCGAGCATGGTGGTGATGCCTGACATCAGCGCCTCCTCGATCTGCTGCGGGCAGATGAAGTGGATATGCGCGTCGAAGCCGCCGGCTGTCAGGATCTTGCCCTCGCCGGCGATGATCTCGGTGCCGGGACCGATGATGATGGTGACGCCGTTTTGCATGTCCGGATTGCCGGCCTTGCCGATCGCGGCAATGCGGCCATCGCTGAGGCCGATATCGGCCTTGAAGATGCCGCCTGAAGCATCGACGACCAGCGCATTGGTGATGACGGTGTCGACCGCGCCTTGCGCACGGGACACCTGGCTCTGGCCCATGCCGTCGCGGATGACCTTGCCGCCGCCGAATTTCACCTCTTCGCCATGCAGTGTAAAATCCTTCTCGACCTCGATGAACAGCTCGGTATCGGCAAGCCGCACCTTGTCGCCGACGGTCGGGCCGTACATCTGCGCATAGGCGGCGCGGGTGATTCTAGCCATCAGCAATTGCTCCCGAAATGTCACCCAAAATACAGCCGGTCGAAGCCCGGCCCCACATTGTCGCCATCCTATGGTCACGCAATGACCTGCTGGGCGACACCTTCCGATCCCATTTAGCGTTTGAGGTGGCAGGGTCACCCCAAAACGACCGTTTGCCAATCGATGGAAAGGAAGTTTTATGCGCAAAACGATATCTCTCGCAGCCGCCGCCACCCTCCTGCTCGCGACCGCTGCCAGCGCCCAGCAACAGCCTGCGCCGCAACCCGGTGAGCCGCCGGCTTCGCCCGCTCCCGCGGCGCCTGGCGCCCAGCCGGCTCAGCCGCAAGCGCCGGCGATTCAGACCGTCAACGTCGTCGACATCGAGGAACTGCCCAAGGAAACGCAGACCAAGGTCAACGAAGTGATCGCCAAGCGCGGCGAGGACGGCCTGCAGAAATTGCGCAGCTCGATCGACGCGACGCCACAGGTCAAATCCGCGCTCGAAGCCAAGGGACTCACCTCGGCGCAAGTGATCGCCGCCAGCATGGACGCCAACGGCTCGCTGACCTTGATCACCAAGAAGGCGAGCTGACGACGCGCTGTGGCGGGCCGGCACGAGGCCGGCCTGCCGCATCGGGGAGGGAACCTTCGCAGGGCGGAATACGTTTCGACTTTTTGGCCTAGAACCGAGTCTCGAAAGAGGCTTTGAGAGCGAGCGATGGCGATCACCACCTTCCCCGACTTGAGATGGCTGCATTTGATGGCCGCAACTGCGTTTCTTGCGGCGAGCGCCCCCCAGGCCGGGTTGAATGCGCAGGGCCTTGAAGGCCCTGAGACCGTGAACAAGATCATCGGCTCGGAGGTCGGCCAGGAAGAGACCAACACGGCTGTCGAGGCCGGTAAAGTCACTGCCGCGATCGAGCGGACGCGTGAAAACATCGGCGCGGTGCGCAAGACATCCAAGCTCGACAAGGTGGACATCGTGTTCCTTACCGACGCCGCGCGCACCGAAGGCGGGCTGCCGCCGGCGATCGAAAGCAAGGTCGAGCAGCATCAGGAGGACATTGCGGAACTGCGCGACGAGATCGAGGCGAACGCATTGCTGTTCAACGCCATCGACTCTCGACGCGTGCAGACCGAAGACGTTCTCGCCGTGGAATTCGACGATCCTGGCAAGGTCGTCATCTACGCGGCGGCCAAGCCGCCCGGCTGAGCCGAAACTGCTCGACGCTTCTGATCTCACAGCGCGCCCATGATCTTCTGCTGGAACCCGTAGACCTCGCGCTTGCCGCCGAGCGGCACCAAGGTGACGTCGCGCTCCTGGCCGGGCTCGAAGCGCATCGCCGTGCCGGCGGCAATGTCGAGGCGCATGCCGCGCGCCTTGTCGCGATCGAATTTCAGCCCCTCATTGGTCTCGAAGAAATGATAGTGGCTGCCGACCTGGATCGGCCGGTCGCCGCTGTTGGCCACTTTCATGGTGATTGTCGGCTGGCCCTTGTTGAGTTCGATCTCGCCGCCTGCCGTGATGATTTCGCCCGGGATCATCGCCAGCCTCACAAGACGCCGAAGACGAGGCCGGCGGCGAGCAGCAGGAACGCCGAGAGGGAGGTGCGTTTGATCGGGACCATCGATATGCCTTTCGCTGTCAGGATCGTGCCGTCACGCGGCGTTGCGGGCCGGGCCGCAGCCTTCGGCCTTGAGGACGCGCTTTGTCGAGGCGGGATATTTGTTCAGCATCGCTGCCGGACGGATCGGGCGCGCTGAAAAATTGCCGCCGCAATTCGGGCAGACGCCGCCCAGCACATTTGCCGCGCAATCGGCGCAGAAGGTGCACTCGAAGGTGCAGATCAGCGCATCCGTCGTCTCTGGCGGCAGGTCCTTGTCGCAGCATTCGCAGTTGGGGCGTAGCTCAAGCATTTTTTTCTCCTCACCTTATCGGCCCTCACCTTATCGGTTCATGCACGGTCACCAGCTTGGTGCCGTCGGGGAACGTCGCCTCGACCTGGACGTCGTGGATCATCTCGGCGATGCCGTCCATCACCTGCGCGCGGGTGACGACATGGGCGCCGGCCTCCATCAGCTCGGCGACCTGGCGGCCGTCGCGGGCGCCCTCGACGACGAAGTCGGTGATCAGGGCGATCGCCTCCGGGTGATTGAGTTTGACGCCGCGTTCGAGCCGCTTGCGCGCCACAATCGCCGCCATGGCGATGAGCAGCTTGTCCTTTTCCCTTGGCGTCAGGTTCATGCGTATCCCAGGAATGACATAATCGGAATCAGAGTGACCATAATTTGGGCAGACCCGCCCGTCCGTTGAGCAATTCGACAAGCGGAACCAGCCGCTTGCGGAGCTGGTAGCCGTCGTCGGCAAACAGCCTCGCAAGAAGCTTGCCAGATTTCTTCACGCTCCAGACGCTGGCGTCGCCCTGGCCGCCGATAACCTCCCGGGCCGGATCGAGCAAAGTCTCGACCCGCGGCGAGATCATCAGTACCGTCGCCATGGCGATGGCGCCGCCGGCCACGGCGGAACGGCCCAGAATGGCCGCAATGCCGGGCCCGATGCGGAAATCCTCGGCATGAACGAGCGCTCCTTCCTGACTGACGCGCCAGCGGTCGTGGAAGCTGCCGTGCGCCGCGCGTTCGCCCATGGCGAGGCGGCCGAAGACGGTCGCCTCGAGCACCAGCGCCTCGGCACCGGCGGCAAGCTCCAGGTCGAGCCTGCGGGCAAAGGCCGATCGATCGAAGACGATGGTTTCCTGCGGCAGCCAGGCGATGCGGCCGCCGGCGCCGACCGTCAGCTTCACCCGCACCTCGGCATGATCGGACGCGGCGCGGTAGATTTTCTCGCAGGCCTGGGTGGTTATGGTGGCGGAGGCGCCGGCGCCGACATCGACCTCCCAGCCGAGGCGGTCGCCGCCGGTCAGCCCGCCGGCGGTGTTGATCAGGACGGCTTCGAGCGGATCGGCCGAGACGGCCGGCATGCGGATCTTGGCGGAACCATCCTGATAAAGCCGCCGAAGACGCGTGCGGCCGCCATCCTTGTCACAAGCAAGCCGCGCCGTTCCGGCGACGCGCTGGGCCGGCGGGACAAAGGTCAGGCCAGGTTCGATCATATCCATGGCGCAACGATAACCTCACCCCCGGCTTTGTCGAGATATAGCTTGTTGCTTGACAACGTTTCGGTTTCTATAGAGGAGCCGTCTTGGTACGGTCACACAGCGCCTGGCGGGGAAAAAGGCGACGGTGACGATCTGAACCTGGGGAAAAACAGGCGCTGATCAGTTGGCGCCGGAAAACGACAAGGGTTGGGGAAGGAACCGAATGGCTGACCAGCTGGCAACGGACATCATCGCGAAGATCAAGGCTCATGCCGAGCCGGGTGGCGAAGAAATCACCACCAGCACCGAACTGACCTCACTTGGCATTCATTCGCTGGAACTGACGGAGATCATCTTCGATCTCGAGGAACAGTATGGCATCGAGATCGAGATGAACACGGTCGATGCCTGGAGCAATTTGAAGAACGTCGGCGACATGGTCGAGGCGGTTCGCGCACTGATCGCGAAAAAGCCTGACTGAATGCACAAGCGCGTCGTCATTACCGGCATCGGCGGCTTATGCGGGCTCGGCACCAATGTGCCGGCGATCTGGGACGAGATGCGCGCCGGCCGTTCGGCCATCGGCCCGATCGTCAATTCGGAGCTGCATGACCTGAAAATCAGGGTCGGCTGCGAAATCAGGACGCTTCCCGAGCACGGCATCGACCGCAAGCAGGTCGTGTCGATGGACCGTTTCAGCCTGTTGGCGACGATCGCCGCGCGCGAGGCCGCGCAACAAGCCGGGCTAAGCTTGCACGCAGCCAACACCTACCGGATGGGCGCCGTCGTCGGCGTCGGCGTCTGCGGCTGGGAGGCGATCGAAGAGAGCTATCGCGCCATCCTGCTCGAAGGCAAGAACCGCACCGGCATCTTCACCGTGCCGAAAGTGATGCCGGGCGCTGCGGCCGGCCATGTCAGCATGAATCTCGGCCTGCGCGGGCCGGTGTTCGGCATCACTTCGGCCTGCTCCTCGTCCAACCACGCCATTGCCTCGGCGGTCGACCAGATCAGGCTTGGCCGCGCCGACGTCATGCTCGCCGGCGGCACCGATGCGCCGCTGGTCTGGGGCATCCTGAAAGGCTGGGAGGCGCTGCGGGTGCTGGCGCCCGACACCTGCCGGCCGTTTTCGGCCGATCGCCAGGGCCTGGTGCTCGGCGAAGGCGCCGGCATGGTCGTGCTGGAAACTTTTGAGCATGCCATGGCGCGCGGCGCCACTATACTCGCCGAAATTGCCGGCGCCGGCCTTTCCGGCGATGCCTCCGACATCGTCGCGCCGACCGTCGAAGGGCCGGAGGCGGCGATGCGCTTCTGCCTCGTCGATGCCAGGCTCAACCCGGAAGACATCGACTACATCAATGCGCATGGCACCGGCACCAAGGCCAACGACCAGATCGAGACGGCGGCGATCAAGCGCGTTTTCGGCGACCATGCGCACAGGCTGTCGATCTCCTCGACCAAATCGATGCACGCCCACTGCCTCGGCGCGTCGGGCGCGCTGGAGCTGATCGCCTGCGTGATGGCGATCCGCGAAGGCATCGTGCCGCCGACGGCCAATTTTCGCGAAACCGACGCCGACTGCGATCTCGACATCACGCCGAATGTGGCGCGCGAGCGCAAGGTGCGCGCGGCGATCAGCAACGGTTTTGCGTTCGGCGGCACCAATGCGGTGCTGGCGTTCAAGGCGGTCTGACCGCAACCGGATCCCCAGCTACGGCGAGACGCGTCTTGCCACGCGCCACGACGGCGCGCTTGCGCGAAAAAAAATCCCAGGAGTTTCGATGACCGACCTGTCCGCCTTTCCGATCGCCACGCGCTGGCCGGCCAGCCATCCCGACCGCATCCAGCTCTATTCGTTCCCGACGCCGAATGGGGTAAAAGTGTCGATCGCGCTGGAGGAGATCGGCCTGCCCTACGAGGCGCATGCGGTGCACATCGGCAAGGACGAGAGCTGGACGCCGGAATTCCTGTCGCTGAACCCGAACGGCAAGATCCCGGCGATGATCGATCCGGACGGCCCGGGCGGCAAGCCGATCGGGCTGTTCGAATCCGGCGCCATCCTGCTCTACCTCACCGACAAGACCGGCAGGCTGATCCCGGCCGACCCGGCGCGGCGTTACGAAACGATCCAGTGGGTGTTCTTCCAGATGGCCTCGATCGGGCCGATGTTCGGGCAGGTCGGTTTTTTCCACAAATTCGCCGGACGCGAGATCGCCGACAAGCGGCCGCTGGCGCGCTATCGCGACGAATCGCGGCGGCTGATCGGTGTGCTCGAGACGAGGCTGAAGGGCCGCAGCTGGATCATGGACGACGACTACACCATCGCCGATATCTCGATGCTGGGCTGGGTGCGCAATCTGATCGGTTTTTACGAGGCAAGGGAACTTGTCGGCTTCGACGATTTTTCCCATGTCGCGGCATGGCTGGAGCGCGGCCTCGCCCGGCCGGCGGTGCAACGGGGTCTTGCTATCCCTGCCCGGCGTTAGCTCAATCGGCGGCTGGCGCCGAGAAGAGGCTGGGCCTACTTTGTCTTGGCTTTGGACTTTGAGCCGCCCTTGCCCATGACGGAAGCGGCGAGGGATGCAGCGGTCTTGGCGGTGGCGACAACCGCGCCGGCCGCGACATTGGCCGTCGTCTTGACGGTGCGCATTGCGCTGCCTGCGATCGAGCCGCCGCTTGCCGATTTTCTCGACCTGGCCGGTTTTGCCGTGGCCTTGGCTGCGGTCGGCACCACTTTCTTCGGTGCTGCCTTGCCAAAACTGGGCTTTGCCGCATCCTTGGAGCGAGCGGCGACCGCCGGGCCAGCGCCGGTCTTGGATTCAGTCGCCTTTGATCCAGTTGCCCTGGATCGAGTTGCCCTGCCCTTGCCGGACGCAGGCTTGCTTGCCTTGGTTGCCATCGGAGTAGCCATCGGACAGTTTTCCTCATGTCAGCATCATTGCCGTATCTGACACAACGGCCGGAAAGTCCTAAGGTTCCAGGCGCGGCTGGTCCTTGCAAATCAGGCGTGATCGCCGATCACCAGATCGGCGGGGCGGCGGCGGGCAAGCACGCGGTCGATGTTGGGCATGTCGTTGGAGGCGATCCAGGCGCGGGCGTCCTCGTCGGAGCGGCCATGCTCGTGCCATCGCTCGAGCAGCCGGCGCTCGAGCTCGGCGCGCGGCACATCGACGAAAACAGAGAAATCGAACAGCGGCGCCAGCCGCGACCACGGTTCCTCGTCAAGCAGCAGATAATTGCCTTCGACCAGGATGAACTTGGTGTCGGCGGCGATGATCGAAGCAGCGGCGCGCGACAGCTCCATGCTGCGGTCGAACACCGGAATGGCGATGTCGGGCTCGGCCGCGCGGATGCGCTTCAGCAAGGTTTCAAAGCCGGCAAAGTCAAAGGTTTCCGGAGCGCCTTTTCGCGCGCGCAGGCCGCGCCGCTCGAGCACGATATCGTCGTAATGGAAGCCGTCCATAGGCACGATTTCGGCCGCGCCTTCCGGCAGCAGCTCATGCAGGCGGGCCGACAGCGTCGACTTGCCGGCGCCCGGAGGACCGGCGATGGCAACGACAAAGCGCCGCGCCTTGCCGGCGCGCTTGAAGATGGTGGCGGCGAGGTGGGCAGTTTCGGACATGCGTGATTCCGGGTGACAATTTCGGCTGCATCTTGGCGACAGTTCGCGGAAATTTCAAACGCGGGATTGAAGATCGCCCAATTGTCGAGGGCGCCGCCGCCCCTCATTGCCCTGCCGGGCATTTCTCCCCGTATAGTGACGGGGAGAAAGGGCTGGCCGCGATGTTGGCGCCCCTCCTGCAACGCTGGTGATTGGCGAAACCATCGATGACAGCGCCCCTCTCCCCGTCACTATACGGGGAGAGGATGCCGGCAGGCAGGTGAGGGGCAGCGCAAGCGCCCGCAATGAGCGATTGCCTGCGCACACTCCAATCAACCAGGCACCGACCTGCCAATCCGCAGGAAATCGCCGTCGAAAGCGACATCCCGCGTCGAACCGTCCGCAGCCGCAAGGCGCATATGCCCCTGCGCGGTGGTGATGTCGCGCGGCGGCTCGCCGTCGAATAACGGCAAAACGCCGATGACGTGGCGGAACGAGACATTGCCGCCTTCGCCAAGGGCAAAGGCGGTTGCCACCCCTTCTCGTTTCAGCCAGTTGTCGCCCAGCGACGCCGCATGGCCGAGCGCGGTGCGGCCGTCCTCGATGCCGAGCACGCCGCGATGGCGGCCGATCCACGGCGCGTAGTCGCGCCCGCCATTGCTGATCCACAGCATGGTGACCGGCAGTTCGGCCGGGTTTTTCAGCACCACAACGAGATCGGCTTCCGCCTTTCGCGCCAGCGCGGTCCAGCCCGGCCCGCCATGGTCGGCCTCGACCAGCGTGACGAAATCCTCTCGGCTTTGGTCAATGCGATAGTCGGTCAGGTCGAGCGTGCCGCCATCGGCGGCGGGAAAAAGCGTCAGGTCGGCGGACCGCGCGGGATAGGCGAAAAGAAAGCGGCCGCGGGCCGGATCGGGCTCGAGCGGGTCGTCCGGCGTTGCCGCAAACCGCTTCGGCGAAAAGGCCAGCCTGCCGCCGTCCGTCATCACCGTCATCGGATGATGGGCGACGGAAATGCCGCCGGAACCGCCGGAAAAGACATGTTCCTGATAGAGAAAGGGATGGTCGTCGCGCAGGGTGAGGATCTTGTCGATCGTCGCGCCCATGACCTTGTGCTGCAGCCTGAAAACGGCCCGCCAGCCATCGGCAGTCGCCGCGGAGGCGACGACATCCCAACGGCTGTTGGCCGGCCAGCCGTGCAAGGGCGCTTCCTCGACATCGCTGCGCGAAAACGGCGCGCATAGAAAATCGCCGGACAGGCGAACGGTGCCCGCGGGCAGGTCTGGCGGCAGCGTCTCGCGCGGCTCGTCGATCCACGGCGCGCGATGCAGCGGTTTTAGCCGGCGCCCGTCGATATCGACCGTCATGTCGGCAAGATGGCCGACGGTGAGATCGACCGTTACCGAAATGCCTTTTGCCGTGATCGTGAGCGTATCCATGGCGCACCTGCTGATTCAGCCGGCGCCAGCAAACCCGCTCGACGCCGGTTGCGCAAGCTGCGTGATGGGCTTTGCATGTCAGAGACGCCGGAGCACCCTGTGGGAGTGATCATTGCCGGCTGGCGGCGCTGCCCCTCATCCGCCTGCCGGCACCTTCTCCCCGTGAACGGGGAGAAGCCCGCTGGCCGCAACGTCGGCTCTCCTTCCGCAAAGCTGGAGATTGGCGAAATCGTTCGCGAAGGCGGTTTTCTCCCCGTCACTATACGGGGAGAAATGCCCGGCAGGGCAATGAGGGGCAGCGCCAACGCCCGGGTGAATTCAAACCTGAAGCAATTGCCCTGAAGACCGGTGTTAACGAAATGGACGGCGCCATTGGGTTAGGCTAGTTTCCCACTCGTTTCAGCAACAGCTTACCTTCAGAATGTCCAAACTGCGCCACTTCCCGCTCACCCAAAGATTTGTCGCGGCGTTTGCGCTGCTGCTCCTCGTCGCCGGCTGCGCGACGACGCCGACGGAGACCATGCTGGCGGTGCCGGCGCCGGCGCAGAAATATGCGGCGATCGTCGTCGACGGCAGCGGCAAGACGCTGTTCGAGGCCAATTCGACGGCGCCGCGCTATCCGGCGTCGCTGACCAAGATGATGACGCTCTACCTGCTGTTCGAGGCGCTGGAGCAGGGCCGCATCAGCAAGACGACGCTGATCCCGGTGTCGGCCAACGCCGCCAGGCAGCCGCCGACCAAGCTGCGCTTCAGGCGCGGCGAGACGATCGACGTCGATTCGGCGATCCGGGCGATCACCGTCAAATCGGCCAATGACGTGGCGGTCGCCGTCGCCGAATATCTCGGCGGCAGCGAAGACGCCTTCGCCGCGATGATGACGGCCAAAGCGCGCCAGATCGGCATGCCCAGCACCGTCTTCCGCAACGCCTCGGGCCTGCCGGACGCCGGCCAGCTAACGACGGCGCGCGACATGGCGGTGCTCGGCATGGCACTGCGCGCCCGCTTCCCGCAGCATTTCCACTATTTTTCCGAAAGCGACTTCATGTTCCGCGGCAGGCTGGTGCGCGGCCACAACGACATGCTCGGCCGCGTGCGCGGCGTCAACGGCATCAAAACCGGTTACATCAGGGCCTCAGGCTTCAATATCGTCACCTCCTACGATGCCGACGGCCGCCGGCTGATCCTCGTGGTGATGGGCGCCGACAGCGCGCGCCAGCGCAACGACCATGTCGAGGCGCTGATCCAGCGCAACCTGTCGCCGGCATCGAACACGACGACGCGGCTGCTGTATGCCGAGCAGTGACGTTCGGTAGTGACGGGGCGAGCTGGTGATCGGTGTCAGGTTCAACTTGACAGGTGACGGCAACTATGCTAGGAATTTATTCATGGTGCTGAGTTGCGCCAACGACCCGCCCCGCCAGGCGGGTTTTTCATTTCAGGCTTCGGCGCCATTCTTCATACGTCCCATAAAACCGCAGGTTTGCCGGCCTTTGGCCCTGGCTTCTCGCGCCTTCGAGGGTCAAGGCGGGCTCTAGATCGTGGGCCTCTGTGGAATCCGGAAAATGCGTTATTCCGAGTTCGCAGCCTTGCCGCCGCCCACTTGCCCGTTGAAGCCCGCGCCGGCTTCCGCTAAGAAGCCGTGGCTGGCCGGTTTACCGGCTGGTTCGTTTTCCGGATCTCGATCCTGAAGGCACCCGTAGCTCAGCTGGATAGAGCGCTGCCCTCCGAAGGCAGAGGTCACAGGTTCGAATCCTGTCGGGTGCGCCAATTAGGCCATAAATATCAGACATTTACATTCGATCTCATTTCGAAATCCACCACGCTCTTTTCGCGCGGAAGCGCTACGGAAGCACCTCGCGCGTACCTTGCTGTACACAGAGAAAAATGTAGCGGACAATGACAGCAGACAAGGCGAACCCCTTGGGGGCGCACTAGCGATGTCTAGCCTATCTTCGATAAGCTCTTATCGTCTCAATCGGCGGCTAATCGCGAGAGTCGGTGGATATCTGCGTCGTCGGCTGCGCGAGACGGCGTTGGCCGCACGTTGCCGAAGTACTTTCTTTCGATCCCGCCATAACTCGTCGGGCCGCTCAACTCGGTTAGGCGCATCTGGAACATTTTGGCACCAACGACGAGCTCTACAGGATTGTTACTATGATTGAACATCTCGATTGGGAAGCACCCCCGAAACCCGGGCTGCATCATTGTGTTCACTGCAATTCCCAGACGAGGTGTAGCTGCTTCGGGTGAACACATCTGCGTAAACATCCGAGGGAAGCGCAACGTACTCTAGGGTAGTCGTAAGCACGATTTGATCTGGATACAAAATGAACCGTTCGCCGAGTTCGCGTCTTGTCGGTTGGAAGTATGACGATACAGCTCGAAATCCGGCATCATCTTTGGCCACGCCAATGTACGGACGGCGGGTCACGATAGAAACCAGGAAATCGTAGCCTAGGCGCAAATCTGTAGTCAGTTCGCCAATTTGGGCTGGGTCAAGCAAGGGCTCGATCCACAGCCCTTGAGGACCCGGTCTGTTTAAACGTTCGAGCAGCTCCTGTTTGATCATGCACTTACGCTCGACCACAGCTGTCGCAACGAAGAATTTCTGACGGACTTTTCCGTGAGGTCATTGATCACGCGAATTATTTCCAGTCGCTGAGCTCCCCTGGTCCAGGGGGCCCCGGCTCCGTGCAGGGCCTTTGCCATGTATGACCAGCCTGCGGGAATAATCCCATGAAGCTCAGCTTCTCCTGTGAGGGTATAGGGACGGATGTCGTCAAATGCCGATTCAATCTCGGGAACAACGAAGCGTCGCTCAAGCCTAGGCATTCCTAGACGGCTCAACGTGTCTTGAAACATCGTAAGCTCATCGAACGGTTCGTCGGCCAAAAAACCTCGAATTACCTCGATCCGCTCAGTGGTTGGCGGATGTGTAGGCGTTCTTTCTCCAAACGGATGCACAGCGTCCAGACTATCCGCGATCGCGGATCCAACATAGCAAGCTGCGAAGAGGTCCGCAAAATGCTCACAACGATGCCTGCGTACGACGTCTTGTACGACCTCTGAAGCTCCTTCGATTGGCTCAAGAAGCATCGTGGTTTCAGTAATATTGCGCGTTAGGTCCACAAAATGCCCGAGCTCGTGGTAGAGCGCGCTACAAAACAGTGGCATGTGCTTATATAATCGAGGCACGCCAATGAAGATCAGCCGGCTATCGGGAAGCGGATGCCCATATCGCGTAAGCACCTTGGCGACAAATTCCCACGGATCGCCGACTTTGAGATGGAAATCCTTTTCATCGGTTAGCGCCGTAGTAACCAGGCATTTCTCCGGCAACCAGTCCGCGATAGCGAATCGCATGCAATATTCGATTTCGTACGGTAGCTCTTTTGTCGTCGATCCTTGCAGATAACGATGGGTGATCCAGGCTTTCTCAGAGAATGAGCGAACGATCTCGTCGTCATATGAAGGCGATACGGTGAGGACATGATCCACGGTGTCTATGAGTGCACGTGTGTGCGCTTCCAGCGCCTTATTGAAATAGGGCGTCTTTGAGAGCTGCGAGAGGCTTTCAAGAAGTAGACTAAGGTCAGTCCGCGGATGCAATGGCCGGTTCCAAGCTTAGGAGCACTTTATGCGCGATTTCGGGGCTTACGTCACCAATTCTATCGACTCCGTCCAGCGCATCTCTGAGACCAGAAATAATGTGGAAGTCGTTGGCCAAGTGTACTGCTTGAGGAATGACTTCTGGTGAGATGCTTTTCGGGTCCGCGTAAAGTGCCCGTGCCTGATGAAGTACACAGTCAAAATGTTCTGAGAGCCGGGGTGGCAGGTCGCTATTACCCCGGTCAATGAGAAGGAGTGCGAGCCGGAAGAACTCAAGACGCCTGAGATTTTCCGATGGCATCGCCGCAAACATACCTTGCCCCATCCCTGCCGAATCAACGTGATTGTTAGCAGGACCGAGTCAAGAGGAAAGCGATATTTTTTGGAAAGACGTTCTCGTCAACTGAGTTATGAAGTTATTCGCGCTTGGCCTCTGGGTGGCCACTGTCGGCGCACCACTCTACGGCCCCTTTCCGCAACCAGAAATGGCATCGGCAGCCATCTGTTCGGCGGACAGATGGCGCCAAAGTTGGCCGGCCCATCCAATCTAAAACGACGGACCATCTAGGTCTTCGGCTTTGACTCAACGAGAGCAGAAGGGACGTACCACAGCCGGAAGGACATTGAGCCGTAACCCACTTGGGGATTCTCTTAGGACCGACGATGAACAATATGCCAGGTGTCAACGCATCGGGTGAGGGCATGTCTGTCGACCGGCGCGCTAGGAAGTCAGGGCGTTGAATAGCTCCCGCCCAGGCCAAAATGTTGCAGAGAATTCTTGCGATCACGTCAGCCGATCCTTCCAAGAAAAGGCGTAACATCGCCGACCCCGTGGATGCGATCGTTGGCGCAAACACGGCAAGGCTCTGCCGCGGCGCCGGGTCGGAAGTCTTCAACTTGTCCGAACTTACGGACCCTGTTTGCGATCATTCCGCTCGATCCACGAAACCGCTGAAACCTCTGGATCATCTCTTCGATCGCCATCGTCGCGACAGAGGTCGTGAATGAGACGACGGCTGGCGCTGGATTTCCTTCACCCCGAACATATGCTTCAGACTTCCGCCGTTCGTACTCTTCGGGATCGGCTCGTTTCAATGCCTCTTCGGCCGCAACGGCTGGATTAACGATCCTGCGACAGACGAGACAAGACGCGCCAGGCTCTAAAACAGTGACACGGCCATCGGCCTCTAGGATATTTTCGCCGTGACGTTCCGACACGCGAAGGGCGAGGCCCAAGTCGATGACCGGGATCAGATAATAGTAAGCTAGTCTACTCAGGAGAGCGCGCCCGTCATGGTCGTCGGTGCAGCCGAAAATGAGATCCATCGACTTCAAGGCGTCGCGACATTCGGGGACGCCGATCCAGGCATCGAAGGTGGCAACCTGCGTTCCAAGCCCCATCCGTTCGACCTCGCGCCTGGCAACGTCTACCTTGCGCCGATTATCCCGTGCATCGGCATGGGTGGCCCCGTAGAGTCGGTTGAGATTCGATTCTTCTACCGTGTCTGGGTCAAATACCGCCAAGTACCCAACGCCCATTCTCCCAAGCTGCTGAATCAGTGGACTGCCCGTTCCTCCGGCACCAACGACACCGATCCGTAAGCCCTTCATCGTCTGATTGAAGACCGATCCCAATGCCAATACTTGGCGTGAAAGCGCCGGATGACCGGTCTGCTCTGTTTCGGCGGGTCGAATGATGTTCCAGGCCGAACTGACGGTTCTAATGGCCCCGAAATCGATGAACCTATTGGGAGATGTCCAGACCCTCCCTATGATTGCACCTTCACCTGAAAACAACACGCTCGGTACCAGGGCAGCGTTTCCGTTGCGATTCTGTGCCAACCTAACGAGTTCGGCTTCGTTGAGATCATCCTGCGAAGAGAATTTCGAAGGACCGCAAGGATGCGAATGAGCGATACCAACATAGAGGCCTGTGCGCTCGGCTTGGCCGAGCAGTTTCACAAAGCGATCTGTACGCCAGGAAATGTGACGCTCGTCCGCCGAAGTTATCTCTTCTGGCTCGACCGGCAGGACGTCTTTCACCAATAGTCGGATTCGTTCCTCGCCGCTGAAAGGGTCTCTCTCAATTCGCGAGAGCCCGCAGAGAATATATGCCGCATGCTCCGCCCCGTCGGGGCGAAGCAGTTCGGTTTGGAGAAGGCGTAAATGCTTCTCCTGGATTGTCATATCGGACGTGGTCACGCTGCAATCTCCAACGCGCGTTCGATGCGACGCAGCATGGTCCAGATGCCGTCGATGCCTGGGCGCCACGCGGGATTATGACGCGACCAACGCTGCCACGTTTGACCGCCAAACGCGTAGGGTTGGTCGGCAGCTTGGGGATAGCGATTACCTTTGACTAAACGAACCCAAGGCATCAGGTAAAACATGTCCGGCGCGCTGTCTGGATATGATGCCGGCAATAGTACCAGTATATCTGCGGCACCTATGTCAAACCGGCCGCTCGGCAGGTTAAGACCCTTCAGAACGACCGCCTTGACAGCACCTGCTGCCTTCTCCTCGAACGCGATCCCATGAGTCTCGAGATATTCCCGATCTTCAGGCGGCAATATCAGGCCTTCAGAACCCTCGGTTGTGGTGTCGATCCCTGTGAAAAACCGTTCGACGCCATCGGCCTGCAGGTCGATCTCCTCGTTGTTGCCGATAAGCCGGTCGTCCCCGACGCGTTGTGCCAGCCAAACGCCATAGGTGGCAGGATCTACCCCGGCCAGCCGTTTCAGTTGGAGTCCGGTAATGAAAGGAAGGCCCCACTCAAAACGGCGACCGTCCAACGTGAAGCGGAAGGAGCGGTCACTCTTGAAAGTGATGAAACGCTCCCGTCCCGCACGACGAAGATCGACACTTTCGTCGAGGCGGATTTCTTCGAGTTGACCGTCTTCGAGTTTTTGAAAAACGAGATACTCGTCAGTGGGGAAAAGTCTTACGGCTTGCAAGATTTGCTCGCCTGTGACGATTGGGTCAGGAAAGGCGTGAACCGAATCGTTGATAGCGACCTCAAACTGGCCGTGGCCGGCATGAGGGGGAGTCAGGGTAATTTGGTCAGTCATTTTTTATGCTCCGTTGCCGGTGATGGCGGCGATCGCTCAACACCGAATACATAACTAGTAGCTATTTTTTGGCTATGCAATAGCTGCGGGGTATATATTTTTAGTTGACTTTTTCCAGTCGACGCCGTAGATTGTCGCGCCCTGAACGAGAAGGAGACGATATGAAAAAAACAATGACGCTGAATCTGACCGATGCCGAGATGCAGGCGCTTGAGAAGCTGTCTGGCAAAAAAGATTTGACCAAAACCGCCGTTCTTCGTCAGGCGCTCAAACTCTATCAACTGGTTGATGTTCGCCTGGAGCAGGGCGGAAAGCTGTTTTTTGAGGACGATGCGACGAAAGAAAAGGCCGAGCTAATGGTGCTGTAACACCCGTGACATCGCATTCCGTCTTTCTGAAGGATAAGCAGACCGGCCAAGTCGTGGCAGCAGAACTCATCGAAACAATTGATGAGTCGCATTTGCGCTGCGTGGAAACCGAATGGATGCCAATCCTTTTTAAGCGCGTTCAGCAGCTTATCGGCCAAGGCCAACCTCGGCAGGATTGGCCACAAAGCTGGCACTGGAATTGGCGTGCCAAGATGGATCGAATCAATGGACTTCTTGCTTTCCGGACATTGGCACTCGTTTGCGAGGGCCGCACCCAAGGGTTGATGCAGATCAACACCGCGAAGAACGTTTGTCGTCTGCCGGAACAAGTGGGCAAGCATCTCGCTTATGTCGACTATGTTGAGACCGCACCTTGGAACCGTTCAACTGTCGTCCCCCAGCCCCGCTTTGGTGGGGTGGGTGTAGTGATGATTCGCGCTGCGATCGAGGTCAGCCAAGAGGAAGGATTTCGGGGCCGTATTGGCCTGCATTCCTTGCCTCAATCTGCAGGCTTTTATGAAAGAGCCTGCGGGATGAGCGACCTTGGAATCGACGGCACAAAAGAAAACCTCAGATATTTCGAGATGACGTCAGAGCACGCGGCGTTGTTCTCAAGTTAGGAAAACCATGAAACTCGCCATCACGAGGGAGTGGTTCGAACGCAAGGCCGAGCTAGAAGGCGATTTGGAGATCGCTGCTGGCTTGCTTGCAAGGGACCCATCTCCGGTGGATGCCGCTGATCAGCGAGCGTCTTCCCAGTCCGATATCCAGCCGCGGATCGCGTTCGGTTCGCTCGTCGAGTATCTGCGTCGAAAGCGTGGGCTCAGCATGGAAATGCTTGCGGAAAAGGCAAGCATCGACATCGTTGAGGTCATGAATATCGAGCGCGACGCTCATTTCCGACCCGAACCACGCACAGTCTATCAGATCGCTACAACCTTCGGCTTGCCTAACAAGGCGCTCCTGCAGCTCTCCGGTAACTCTACAGCGCGCGATAATGGCATACACGAACACGCTTTGCGATTTGCAGCGCGCTCTGGCGAGTCGGTACAAAGCCTCTCCAAAGAGGAAAAGCGAGCACTCGAAGAGTTTATAGCGTTCTTGGCCAGACAATAGGAACACCGTCGTGCGGAACATTCTTTTGAGCCGCCCGACGGCTGCTGATATCGAAACGCAAGTCCGGAAGGTGCTTCGGGGGCTCGGCAATCCCGAGCCCCCGCTACAACTGGAAGACGTTCGCGAGCTTCTGCGGTTAGATCGCGGCTACTATTCTTCGCGAAATGACGGCTTCTTGAGAGAGATGATCAGCAAACTCTCGGTGGCAGGTGCCCAAATTATTGAGCGGCCGACCTTATTGTTAGACGCCGTGCGAAAGTTCGACCTTCGAGCGCTGTATCTGCCGGACCGCAAACGTATTTTGCTGGATCAGTCACAACCCGACGCGAAACAGCGATGGAACGAAGCCCACGAGATTGGACATAGTCTTCTCCCCTGGCATGCCGACCTAATGTTGGGTGATCACGAACAGTCACTGACCCCGGGTTGTCACGCTCAGATCGAGGCGGAGGCCAACTACACCGCCGGCCAACTTCTCTTTTTGCAGGAGAGATTTGTTCATGCAGCCAACGATTCGGTGCCCAGCCTTTCAGCTGTGCGGGACCTTAAGGATGACTTTGGCAACACATACACCACCACCTTCTGGCGCTATGTTGAAGGTGCCCACACCAATTTGCCGATGGTCGGTTTGATCGGGGCCCATCCGAAGCGACCGTCAGGGACCTTCAGTATTTCACGGCCCTTTCGTTATTTGATTGAGTCGCCGGCTTTCTCCGCAGCATTTGGAGGCGTCACGCCAGCCGAACTACACCGTGCCATCACATCATATTGTGGCCCTCAAAGAGCAGGGCCTCTGGGCTGTGCAGAGCTGATCCTGCCTGACAATAACGGAGATCCACACGTATTTTTCTTTGAGTCCTTCTCCAACACGTATGATTGCCTGACGTTGGGCATTTATCGGCGTCGTCACTCTCGCGTTGTCGGGTTTTAAGCCCACCTTGTCGTTCAGATGGTGGTTCAATGTGGTCGGAACGACACCGGAAGAGCACGTCGTATCATCGGCATCGGCAACGCCATAGTTGGAAGAGACACCGCATGGTCTTGCCTGGGCATACCGACCACCATAGTGGACAGGCTTGAGGTTGGAAGGCACAGACGCTACTACTACAGGCCTGAGGTAAGGACTCAGGGGATAGATGGGCTACGGAGTGCTGACCCAGACGCGGTACGGACCTTGACCCATGGTCCCATCTACTCTATGTTCCATTCTATCGGTGCAGATCGACTGAGAACCTACGGGGTTCGATAGTGCCGATGTCGTCAGGGTAACCTGATCACTTGCCTAGTGCTGTGGGCCTTTGGGTTTGACATTAGTCGAGGACATATGGGGAGGCTTCGTGCCTCCCCACCCGTTTCAGTAGTACGCTTCCCCCCCAACATCGTCATGGCCGCCACGGTGCCAAAGGGCACTTTCTTCCTGACGTCAACCATGTTGGTCCGGACGTACCCGCTCTCCACAAACATATCCAAGGGGTAAGACTCATCGACCATGCCGTCGACATCCGTCCTTCTCACACGGAAGAACACGCAGTAGCGGTACTGGGCTCCCTCGGCGGGCTTGGCATAGAGTTGGTAGATGGTCCAGTTGGGCTCGTAGGTTAGCGACACGGTGGTACCGGGCTTGACGAAGAGGCCGTTGATCATCTCGCATAGCTTCGGGGTATGGTCGTACCGCTGCCTACAGAACAGCCTTAGCGGGGATTGCTCAACCACAACGTCGTCCTCTGCCTGGACCTCGCCATCTCCGAGCGAACGTGAATAGCAATGGTTGCTGTAGCGGACGCTGACCTTGAACTTGGTCTTTTCGCCGCCCTTGGGAGTCCATTCAAACTCGCCAAATGATTGGGACAAATGTGCCAGCGCGAGCTTTTCCTCGCGGTGCGTGATAAATTCCGGATGCATGATGGACCTGTGATGGCGGGCAAATGTAGTCTTTTCTTGCTATATAGCGGTTTGTCGGCGAGATGCGTCCGATTTGTTAAAAAAGCGATGCAAAACGATGATCTCCGCATCGGGCGATCTCGAAAATTGCATCAGGACATGCCCATCATCAGAGAGCGCCAATGCCTTTTCCCTGGACTCGCACCGATGAACGACACGCTCCTGATCTCGCGACCATTGAATAGGCCAGCCTGGAATATTGGCCCGATTCGTTCTCACCGATGGTCTGGAACCCAATCCGCCTCGAATGACTTGTTCATGGTTAGACCTTGAAGGAGAGACCCCGTTGCCCGCACCGGAGGAAATGGATGTCGTCCTCGAAAAGCTGCCTTTGAGGATCGGCGCCTACGTACCCGACGACTTGCTGGAAGACTGGTTCGCGCCGGGAACGGGCATGAACCCGGTCAGCCCGGCAGCGCTGGCGGCCGCCAAGACTTACGGATGGCGCTTTGAATGCGAGTTCAAGCACTATCCCGAGCGGATGGAGGGCGTATTCTGGAAGTGGGTGCCGGCGATCTGATCCGCACAACGACGCCAGCCTAAGTAAGGCGACGCTGCCGTTTCTGGTCTCGGATCTGTCAAACCGAGTGGACTTGAAGGCCATGCGTACCTATCTGCTAATACGTTCTCAGCGAATGTTAGGCATATGGGTAACGAACGCATTCAACGTCGGCTTGCCGCCATTCTGGCGGCTGACGTCGTCGGCTACAGTCGGCTCATGGAGTGGGATGAAGCAAGCACGCTGACGGAGCTGAAGCTCCGGTGGAGCGATATGGTGGAGCCGCTCGTCGCCCGCCATCAGGGCCGTGTCTTTAAGACGATCGGCGATGCGATACTGGCCGAGTTCGGCAGTGCCATTGGCGCCGTCGAATGTGCGATCGAAGTGCAGCAGGCCATGGCCGCGGCGAATGCCGACGTTCCCGCGGAACGGCGCATCGTGCTGCGCATTGGTGTCCATCTCGGCGATGTAATGGTCGAGGGCAGCGATCTTTATGGCGACGGCGTCAACGTGGCCACCCGCATCGAGGGGCTCGCCGATCCGGGGGGCGTGGTGATTTCAGATGGCATCCACGAGCATATGCGCGGCCGCCTGGGCATCGATTTCGTCGACGGCGGCAATCGCGAGGTCAAGAACATCGAGCGCGCGCTGCACATCTGGACCTGGTCGCCGAAGACAGCCGCGCCCGCCGATGCAGTCGGTGGATTGCAGCCGCCGCTCGGCAAGCCGTCGATTGCGGTGCTGCCGTTCGACAACATGTCGGGCGATCCCGAGCAGGGCTATTTTGCCGACGGGATCGCCGAGGACATCATCACCGACCTTTCGAGGGTCTCGGGCCTGTTCGTCATCGCCAGGAATTCCTCCTTCGCCTACAAGGGCCAGGCACCGGATGTGCGCAAGGTGAGCCGCGAGCTCGGCGTCCGCTACGTGCTGGAGGGAAGCGTGCGCCGGGCCGCCAACCGTATCCGCATCAACGCCCAGATGATCGACGGGACGACGGGCGGCCATCTCTGGGCGGAGCGCTATGATCGCGATCTCGAAGACATCTTCGCGGTTCAGGACGAGGTGACCCGCACCATCGTTAGCGCACTCGAGGTGAAGCTGACCGCCGGCGAGGAGGCGCGGCGCGGCAAGCACGGCAAGGTCGATCCGGAGGTCTACGATCTGATTGTCCGCGCCCGTCAGACCGCCTTGCAATTTCGTCCCGAGGCATCGGTTGAAGCGCGCAAGATGCTGGAGCGCGCACTGGCGATAGATCCGGGGCTGGCTCTCGGCTATTCGGGGCTCGCCATGGTCACCTTCGCCGACTACGCCAACCAGTGGAACGGCGCGACCGAGGACAATCTGACCAAGGCGCGGGAACTGGCGCATAAGGCGATCGAAACCGACGACACCGAGCCGCAAGGCCATGTCGCGCTTGCGATCTGCCTTTCCTGGATGCGGCGCCTGGACGAGGCGGAGCATGAAGCGGAGCGTGCCATCGCTCTCGACCCCAATTCCGCGCAGGCCTTCAGCGTACTCGGCAACGTGAGGGATTTTCAGGGGCGGCATGAAGATGCGGTTGCGCTTTTCACCCGAGCCCATCGGCTCGATCCCCAGTTCGACCTGTCCCTGCATTTAATGGGAAGGGCCCTCCTGGCGCTTGGCCGCTTCGACGAAGCCGAGATCGCGTTCAAGCGGCGGCTGGCGCTGGCGCCGCGGACGGACATGACGCGCTTCTATCTCGCCTGCCTCTATGGCCTCACCGGACGCCACGACGAAGCGCGCCGCTACTGGCAGGAGACGCAGCAGGTCAATCCGAACTTTTCCGTTGAACGCCTCGGTCAGATACTCCCCTATCGGAATCCCAGTCAGCTCGGTCGGCTGGTGGAGGGGCTGCGCAACGCCGGCATCGCGATCTGATCAGATATTCCGGTCCACCAGGCAGGCGATAGTTCTATGAGGATAGCAATTTTCGCCGGAGCAAATTGTATCACGAGGCCAGGCTCTGTGAGGCCCCGGGCATCGTGAGAATAAATATGCCTTTTAGACTGTGTCCCCGGTCCATGCTGCAAGTTGCGCTTGGCTATGCCCGCCAGCAGGGCGGCATAGCCCAATGCCACGCCCCAAGGTGGGACGACCGACCAATGAAACCGACCGGCATCCAATGCTGCAACGGGAATGATCGCCACCATCGCCGGTAGGATGACGGACAGCAGTACCTTGTCCCAGCGTTTCGTGCCGGGCCGAAACCGGCTGCGCGCGCGGAAGATTATCGGATTGACGCGCGCCAGCACGAGCGCCGAGATGCCGAAGGCCAGGATGACAACCGCCACGAATAGCCACCCGGCTCGCCAGCCGATTGAGCCGGCCGGGAGGAATAGCAAGCCGAGCAGGGAAAGTGGCAAACCAATCGCATAACCAACCGCCTTGCCGCGCGACATTGGTCTCGAGTCCTGAGGTGCTTGCAGGGCGATATCCCTCCATCGTAACCGCGGACGCCAGCCAGGGCGAGGGCTGCACGTAATTATGTCATTCTCCGAACGACCCAGAGCGACCGGCCCGCATGAGCGATTCCGGACACGAGTCGAAGGCGAGGATCATCTTTGAGCCGGTCAGCCTCAACCCCATCAAGAAGCAGGATCCGCTGATCGGTCTCGTTTGCGTTCGGCGTAATCCAGCAGCGCCGATCCTCGCAGCAAAGCCCGGCTTCCGGATGCTCCTGGAGGTACTCAATCGCATATTCGGCGTCTACCTTTCTCGGTCCCGCGTCCACGGACATTTGTTCTTCTCCTCCTCCGTCTGCGATCGGCGAGGGACTATACTTGATTATGGCGGTGTGCGGCGCCATCTCTGGCGCGCCTAAGAAGAGTCGGGCTGGCGGTCGCGTTGGAAAAGGCCGAGAGCGGCAGACGCGCCTACAGGATCAAAGACGGACCCTCGCAGCCGAGGATGATCGCGCCATCTCCAGACCTTCGCGAAACCCCCGCAAACGTCGCGCTCGTGCACCCTGCTGACCGGCACCGGGTGGCCGCTCCTTGGATATATCAGCCCATCGACATGAGCCGCTTTCGCAAGTGCCTTTAGCGAACACTGGCCCGTCGCATAGCGCTGAACAGGTCTGCGGAATTCCGCATAGATTCTCGGGAATCACGAACATCGCACTCTGTGAGCATACCTTACACCTAAAATCGTCATGGACGGGTGCCTTGGCATCCGGTCACAAAGGTTAGAGACGGTGGAGAATTGCAGTCATGTCGGGAATTAACCTTCAGAGCTTTTGCCGCCGAACAATAAGCCGCCGGCCGCATTGAACCAGGCGCCCCGGCACGCAGGCAAGCGCCGACCGGCGTCAGGGCAAACCGGCCGTCCGTCTCCTCGGTGAACAGACCGACGCTGGCGAGCAGACGCAAGACGCGCTTAAGGGAACGGGCGTGCGTCCCGGTCGCCTTGGCCAGATCATCGACGTGACGCGGGCCTTCGCTCAAGTGATCGGCGATGCCCAGCTTTGCGACGACGTGGATCGCCCGCGAGACATGGTAGCCGGTGATCATTCCGAAGAGGGGGAAGGGTGGCGGAATCTCTTGCGATGACATTCGAAGGACCTCCGGTTTGTGCGAGTGCGAAAGTCAGCGTGCGCCTCGTTGAACAAATGTTACCAGAACAATGCACGCTACCGGTCTGCCGCTGGCAGGCACACAACGCGGGGTTCTGGTAAAGCCCATGAAGAATGGGCAGGTGGGAGGGTTGAATGAGCTTCGAGCTAGCAATGCTTGCGGCGAGCTGCGTGCTCTGTTTGATCCAAATTGTTATCTCCTCCCACGCAGCCAGCCTTCAGCGAGGTTATCGGTGGACTGCCAGCTCCCGTGACGCCGAAGTCCCCCCGCTCACGGGCATAGCTGGGCGCTTGGAAAGAGCGCTTCGAAACTTCCTCGAGACGTTTCCGGTGTTTGTGGCTGCGGTCTTCCTTGTTCACTTGCTCGGCCGTGAGAGCGCTCTCAGCGAATGGGGAGCTGGTCTCTATGTTTCGGCCAGGTTGGTTTACCTTCTACTCTATGCAGCGGGCGTTCCCTTGCTCCGCTCGCTCGCCTGGAACGCCGCGTTCGTTGGAATTATCCTTCTTTTGCTCGCGTCAGTCTGGCCTTAGCTGTCGTGACCGTATGCCGATCGCCGCTGCGGCGACGTCCGCTTCCTTGACCATCGCGGAAGTTCCAAGAACAACTCTCGAACGACCTCATTGGGTCAGGTTTTGCCGCTTGAGCCGGCGGCCCGAACCGGTAACTAGCGCCATAAGGCGACCTTCATGTCGATTCTCCAAACATGCCGTTCGCGCTACGACCTGATGCGACCCCCAAGCTGACGTTAACGCGTCGGTCACTATTGCTCCGCACTCAGATGCGCTGGATGTAACCTTTGAAGCTCAGAAAGGCGCCCAGCGTGCCGGTAATCAACGCCGCCACAACGGTTGAGGTGCGGCCGCTATAGATTGTCGAACCTACCGCAAGTGCGACCTGGGGCAAGACGATGCGCATGATGCCACCGATCGTCATTAGCCAACCCAGCACTGTAATGATTACGCGCCAGTCCAACTCCCATCTATTGTGCAGGTTAACGATTGCGAGGCCAGCGAGTAGCGACAGCAAACCGGACAGATAGAACAGGATGCCAGGGCGTAGTCCCTCAGCGATCATACTCTCGTACACGTCGAGATTAATCAGCATGCCGAGCGCGACAGCGATGAACGTCGGCCCCAGAAGTCTGGCGAGAAATAGCGATCGATCCAAAGAGACACCTCCGCATCGCGCCGACCAATCAGAGTGTACACTCCTCAGCGTCCGCAAACCACCCGACACGGTCATACCACACTCTTAGGACGGTTTGCCCATGACGCGAGACCCTGGGACTTGGTCGCGCCAATAGCCGACCTTCGGCTGGAATCGATTGTTGCCAATGGCATCGAACGCAAAGGCGACGAGCCAGGGAATCCGTCTGGAAGTAGACGTGTGGCGTCGTTCGAATGATGACAGTGTTCTTCAAGCCCGCCCAGATCAATGCGATCCGAGCATGATGATATTGTTCTCGCTGTCGCGGAAAAGGGCGTAGGTGGCGCCTGGCTCCCAAGGTGCCGGCGACGGCGGTTGCGTGAACTCCACGCCGCGCTCTGTCAGCCGTTCATAGGCCGCCCCGACATCGGGTGTAATTAGAATTGCACTCGGCGTCTCGCCGGGCGTGTCGTCGGGCCGCTCTGTGAAAAGCAGATGGGTGGGCGACTCACCGACGGCCAGCTCGATCCAGCGGAGACCGTCCCGATAGGGAGCATCCGTCGCGACCTTAAGCCCTACCTTGTCGCGATAGAATGCGATCGCGCGATCCTGGTCGCGCACTGGCAGATGGGCGAATTTTACATGGCTGAACATATGATTCTCCTTGGTCCCGCCCGGTCCTCCTCACCCCTCCATTGAACGATGAAGAACGATGAACGCTCTCGCTGCATCGCCTACCCGGCGCCACGGCCAAGACGGTGAGATCGCCGACGTCGAGGACACGGTCGCCGCCGGCTCAGACATTCCAGGGAAGCCTCCCGGAAGCACTGAGTCACAAACCACGTGAACCATCTCTTCCGAAGCCCGAGCCCACAGGTCACGTGCCTGAAACCCGGAACTGTGGATCGGCGCGGTCGCGTCGGCCGTTTGCCTGCGCCAACGGTCGGCGCGATCTTTATTGTCGCTTCTTTTTTCAGCCCATCTTGGCAATGACCTTTGCCATATCGTTGGCGTCGAACGCCCTTAGCGTCTGCGTTCGGACGTTGCCGAGCGAAGCTATTGATAAGCTGAGCGCGGTCGCGGCTATATCATCGTCGGCTTCGGCAATCGCGACCACGTCGTGCTGACCGAGCGTCCAGTAAAGCGAATGCACTTTGACCCCGCTCTTGGCCGCCATCTCCTTGAATGCTTCAGCACGCTTTACGGTGTCCTTGACTGTCTTTGCCCCCTGATCCGTGAAGTTGGTGAGCAGCACATAGTAAGCCATATTATCCTCCCATAGACAGGGAGGCGTGCGGGCGCTTCGGCGACCGCCGTATCTCCCGCCTCAAAGCATAGCACGTCACGCGAACTGCGTCCCATTGCTAGGGCCGATTGCAAGAATGGCTCCCTTATGACGCCTTGGCTCGGGAACAGTGGGCGGAAGGCCCTAGCAGGCCGTTGAAGAAGGATCACGTTTGGCCTGGAGGATGGCCTCGTCGCCATTGTGATGCGAATGTGATCTCGATCGAGCCGTGGTCCAGCAGTTCGGCGAAGCCATCCCTGCGACGTCGTCCAACTCCTCGCAGCCGGCCCAAGTGTAGGAAGACCGTCGAGGGACTGTAGCTGAGATCGACGGCCACTTGGAGGACAAGACTTACAGCACGCTTTCGCCACCAGCCAGAACGATTGTCATAGCGGTGTCTGTCGCTGTCCTGAGTCCAGAAGCTCGAGTCTCGATTTTCGGGCAACAATCTTCGCCCGATGTGTGGACGGGTTCATGTAAAGCGCTCTATCGCAGAGATGGTGGCGAAGTTTTCCTTCGCTGGTCCGGACAAGGTCGACCGGCTGTCGAACCAGTTTCCGGTCTAGAACGGCGCACTCCGGCTGACATAATCCGATGATCGTTGTCGATGAGTTGGTGCGCGGTACGACCATGTTTGTGTCGGCGCGGTGGGGTCTGATCCCGTATTGGGCGAAGGACCCGAAAGGTGGCGCACAGCCGAATCAACGCCAAGAGCGAGACTTTGAAGACCGACGGCCGAGCGGTGCCGCGCGAAGGCGGCGACTGGCAGGTGTCAAACGTGCGGTGCCGTGCCAATCGGCAGCTTTGCCCATTCCAAGATTGCGGGTCCCTGATATATTACTCTGACCATCTCGTTCGCAGGATCCGTTTTGCGCATTTGCAGCCGGCAACTCGAGCGAGAGCGTAAGCAAGCCTTCCTTCCCGCCGACGCGCCGAACCTCGGAGGTGTTATGCTAGTACTGCTTTTCGGCCTCGTGATCTTCTTCGGAATCCATTCTGTTCGGATCGCCGCCGGCAGCTTTCGTGATGAGCAAATCGCCACAAACGAGCGGCGCTGGAAGGGACTTTATTCGCTCCTATCGATCATCGGCTTCGTGCTGATCGTCTGGGGCTGGAGTCTTTATCGGCCCAATGCGCCTGAGATCTACGAGCCGCCCTCCTGGGGCCGCCATGTCGCGTCGGTGTTGGTGCTCGCCGCATTCGTCTTTCTGGCAGCCGCTTACCTGCCCACGGGTTCAATCAAGCATCGGCTGAAGCACCCGATGCTGGTGGGCATCATCCTTTGGGCCATCGGCCACCTCCTAGCCAATGGCGACCTTGCCTCGCTCCTAGTCTTCGGAGCATTTCTGGTTTACGCGATTGTCGATCTCATTGCCGTCATTCCACGCGGCGATCCGGCACCCGCGGTCGTGCGACCGCGTAGCGACCTGATTGCTGTGGGCATCGGCTTGGTGGCTTTCGCATTGTTCGGGCTCTGGCTGCACGGCTGGCTGTTCGGAGTCTCGCCCTTCGCTTGAACGTCTCTGCTTCCGGCCCCGGTCCTGCCGGACGGCAAGGCGCCCACAAGCGGCCGTCAAGTATGCCCCATAGCTCCATCTGCAACCTTGTGAGAACACGCTAGCCGGCGTTCGACCAACCGGCGGCGGCGGGCGGCCTGAAATGTGCAGATCGAGAGACAGTCGCCCATCACGTTTCCCTTCCACTCTGCCATTGTCTGGAACCCAATCGGTTTCAGATGACTTGTTCGTTGATAGCTCTTGAAGGGAGACCGCATTGTCCGCACCTGACGAAATGGATGTCGTCCTCGAAAAGCTGCCTTTGAGGATCGGCGCCTACGTGCCCGACGACTTGCTGGAAGACTGGTTTGCGCCGGGAACGGGCATGAACCCGGTCAGCCCGGCAACTCTGGCGGCCGCCAAGACTTACGGATGGCGCTTCGAATGCGAGTTCAAATACTACCCCGAACGGATGGAGGGCGTGTTCTGGAAGTGGGTGCCGGCGATCTGATCCGCGCAATTTGCATCGGCCTCTTGGCGCTTCGGTGATCGAGGTTGCCGCGCAGTCGCTCTCCCTGATCGCCTCAGCCTATCGGCGTCTTTCCGGTTCCGCCGCATTCGGGGCAGGTGCGGCCGTCGATCATGCCTGTCCCGGCGCAGCGGCGACAAATCACGCCGGCGCCGGGAATGCCTGGCGCGTCGGGATGGCTTCGCCAAATTGCGCGGGTTTGCCTTGCAGCTGTTTTCCTAGCCTGGCGCCGGCCTCGTCGACTTCAAGCAGCGTGCTGCTGTCATCCGGCAGACCTTCGCCGGATTGGCCTATGGTTTCGTTGTGCGGCCGGTCGTTCGTGCCTGTGGTTATCTTTGCTTTCTGAGCCATTGCGGTACTCTTTTGCGGTGGCGCAGCTCTCAGCTCCTGCGGTTCGAACGCCTCAGTTCCGCAGAGGTTCCGGTGGGCAATCGTCCGCCGGCGGGCGGACGGAAGCGGCAAAACGGCCGGCGAGCTCATCGCTCAAGCATCGGAGATCGCTTCAATGGCGCCCTCGCAGCCTTTGCGTCAGCCCAGCCGCTCCGAGCGCACTTTCACATCGTCGCTCAGCTGCCGCACGATAGCGGCGGTCTTGCGGATATCCGCTTCGTCGAGAGCGACACCCATGGTCGAGGCGATCGCCATCAACTGGGCGTTCAGCTCGTCATAGCGCGCGGCGCCTTTGCGCGTCAGCTGCACAAGCTTCGAGCGCCGGTGTTTTGGATTGTCGATGAATTCGACCAGCCCCTCGGCCGCAAGCTCATCCGCCAGTCGCTGCATGCGCTGACGGCTGGTGGGCCGCATCTGGGCGATCTGCGGCACGGTGAGCGGACCAAGCAGCGCGAGGCTTCGCATGAAGCCGAACGCACCGCCGCCCCAACTGGTGATGAGCCCTGTCTTCTGGCCGAGAGCCCGGATTCTGAAGAAGCACTGGGCCACTTCGAGCATCAGCTCGGCGATCGCCTCGGCCTTGCCGTCAACGTTGGGGTCCGCCCCCGTCGTTCGGTCAGTCCCGTGTCGTGCCGACGCCATCGCTTCAGTTCCTTTTGTCCGGGCCAATCTCTGCGATTGACACCTCCGTTGTCAACTTTTAGAATGACACCTTAGTTGTCGTTTCTAGGCGGCTATGAGCTTCGTAGCCCTAGGCATCTGCGGGAGCAGACATGGCAATGGACCAGGCTGGGCAAACCGACAGCGGAACCGCAGGTGTCATCGCGAGACCGCCGCTGCTCTTTCTCGCTGCTTTGCTGATTGGCTTCGTGCTGGATCGCCTGCTGCGTTTGCCGTTCCCCGGTCCGGGGCTGGTTAGCTGGATCGTCGGCGGCTCGCTGATCTTGATCGGTTTTACGCTTTTCGCGGCGGGCATTCGCAACTTCATGCGCGCGGCGACGCCGGTGCCGACGAATGAGCCGACGCGCGTGCTGGTGACGACCGGCATCCACGGCTGGACGCGCAATCCGATCTACCTCGGCATGTTCCTCATCTATGGCGGCATCGGCGTCGCCGCGCAGAATATCTGGATCCTTGTCCTCACGCTGCCGCTTGCCATCCTGATCCGCTACGGCGTCGTCGCCCGCGAGGAGGCCTATCTCGAGCGGCGTTTCGGCGGTGCGTATCGCGGCTACCGGCAAACCGTGCGGCGGTGGCTCTGAGCGTCGCAAAAAATGCCGACAGCAGCGTCAGGAAACCGCAACGAGATGACCGTTGCCAAGATCCTTCAAAGCCAGCTTTGGCGGGTCCTCGCCGATTTTTCGGGTCGGGCTCGGGATCTCCTGATCGAGACGCGCAAAACGCGGCCGGCGCTTTGCCGGATCGGGCACCGGCACGGCCTCGATCAAGCGCTTGGTGTAGAGATGGCGCGGGTTCGAAAAGACCTGGTCGCGGGTGCCCATTTCGACGATCTGGCCGAGATACATGACGGCGACACGATCGGAAATGTTCTCGACCACCGCCATGTCGTGCGAGATGAACAGATAGGCGATGCCGAATTCGCGCTGCAGTTCCTTCAGCAGGTCGAGCACGCGGGCCTGCACCGACACGTCGAGCGCCGAAACGCTCTCGTCGGCGATGATGAGTTTGGGTCTGAGCGCCAGAGCGCGCGCGATGCAGATGCGCTGGCGCTGGCCGCCCGAGAATTCGTGCGGATAGAGCTCCATCTGGTCGGCCGACAGGCCGACGCGCTCGAACAGCGCCGCCACAAGCTGGCCGCGCTCTTCCTTCGAGGCAATGCCATGGATCAACAGCGGCTCGGCAACGAGGTCGCCGACGCGCATGCGCGGGTCAAGCGAGGCATAGGGATCCTGGAAAATCATCTGCACGTCGCGGCGAACCGCCTTGCGCTGGTCACGGCCAAGGCCCGCCAGATTGCGCCCGCCGATCACGATATCGCCGTGGTAGGGCACAAGCCCGGCCAGCGCCTTGGCGGTGGTCGACTTGCCGCAGCCGGATTCGCCGACCAGCGCCAGAGTCTCGCGCGGCGCGATCGAAAAGCTGATGCCTTCGACGGCGTGGACACGGCGGTTCACTTGGCCGAAGAAGCCACCGCGCAGGTCGAAATGGACATGCAGATCGTTGACCACCGCCACGCTCCCGGGCATTTCCGCTTCGACGGATTTTTGTTCGGCGGATTTTTGGCGGCCGACGCCGGTACCAATGCGCGGCACGGCGGCGAGCAGCTCGCGCGTGTAGTCGGCTTGCGGGCGGGCAAAAATATCGGCGGCTGTTCCCTGCTCGACCATGCGGCCGTGCCGCATGATGACGACGCAATCGGCCATTTCGGCGACCACGCCCATGTCGTGGGTAATAAGGATGATGCTGGTGCCGTGTTCGCGCTGCAGATCGCGCAGCAATTCCAGCACCTCGCCTTGCACGGTGACGTCGAGCGCCGTCGTCGGCTCGTCGGCGATCAGCACATCCGGTTTCAGCGCCAGCGCCATGGCGATCATCACGCGCTGGCGCATGCCGCCGGACAGTTCGTGCGGAAACTGTTTTAGCCGGCTTTCGGCTTCCGGGATGCGGACGGCCTTCAGCGCCTCGACGGCGCGCCGGCGCGCCTCGGCGCGGGAGAGACTGGTATGCGCCTCGATGGATTCGACCAGTTGCCGGCCGATCGACAGCACCGGATTGAGCGATGTCATCGGCTCCTGGAAGATCATCGCGATGCGGTCGCCGCGAATGCGGCGCATCTGGCGCTCATCGAGCACCGCCAGATCGATGTCACCTCGATCGATATCGCGAAGCCGGATCGTGCCGGATTCTATCCGGGCGGCCGGCTGCGGCAGCAACTGCATGATCGCCAGCGCGGTCATCGATTTGCCGGAACCGGATTCGCCGGCAATGCAAAGCGTCTCGCCGCGCGCAAGCGAGAACGAAAGGTCTGATACCACCGGCCGCTCGCCGTCTTCGCCGCGCACGCTGACGGTCAGGTCGGAGATCTCCAGCACCGGACCAGCCGTGACCGAAACGGCCGGGGCGGGAGCCCCGGTCCGCTTGCTGGTTGCGCCTTTGCTCATTCGAAGACGCAGCGCGGGAAGTAGAACGACACCACCCAGTTCGGCATGTCGACGATCTCGCTGATCCGGAGATCGCCGCAGACCGAAACCAGCATGTAGGCCTCGACCGGGTCCATTGCGTAGCGGCCGGCAAGCAGGTCGATCATCTGCGAGACCGCTTCCCTGGCGCCCGTCATCAGGTCCGGTCCGATGCCGGTCGTCACCTCATAGCCCTTGGCATCGAGATGGCGCGTCACCGGCCCGGGCGTGGTGAAGCGCGGTGTCTTCAGCCTGATATCCTTGACCAGATCGAGCTTGAGCACGACATCCATCGGGCTTTCGATCGCCGTGCCGCACACTTCACCGTCGCCCTGCGCGGCATGCGTGTCGCCGACCGAAAACAGCGCACCGGCCACCTCCACCGGCAGATAGAGCGTGGTGCCGGCCGCGAGATCGCGGATGTCGAGATTGCCACCGACGCGCCTTGGCGGCACCACCGAGTGGAGGCCCATTTCAGCCGGCGCGTTGCCGATGGTGCCGGCAAAGGGTTTTAGCGGCACCCGGGCCTGCTTGCCGAACAGCGCCGGCTCGAGCGAGGCGGCGTCGTATGTCCAGATGTTCAGCGCCGGCTCCGGAAAGTCGTCGGCGAGCAGGCCGAACCCCGGAATGTTCGCCGTCCAGCCGAAGCCGGACGGCTTGAACATCTCGATCGTCACCTTCAGTGCATCGCCCGGCTCAGCCCCGTCGACGAAGATCGGCCCGGTCACCGGGTTGATCCTGTCAAAGTCGAGCTTGGCGACATCGGCAACGGTGCTGTCGGGCTGAAGCTGGCCACCGGACGAATCAAGGCACTGGAACTCGATCGTCGAACCGGGCGCCACCCGCTCAGTCGGGACAAAGGAATTGTCCCAGCCGAAATGGTGATGGCGCCCATGGATGGTGTAGTCGCAGTTATTGCACATCGGTCACATACACATTGTCATAGTTGATCGGGATATGGACGGGGTCGACATAGAGATTGTCGGCGCCGCCCATCCGGGTCGATTTCATGGTGAAGCGCTGCTCGTTGAAGACCGGCGCCCAGGGTGCGTCTTCCATGATCTTGCCGTAGATCGCGCTCCACATCCTGGCACGTTCGGCTGATTTGGCCGGATCGACGATCGAGTCAGCCTCCGCCGCCTTGGCGTCGAGATCCTTGTTGCAGTACCACGACCAGTTCCAGCCGCCCGGAACCGCGCCGGCGCAGCCGAGAATCGGCCCATAAAAGTTCGACGGATCGGGGAAATCGGCGATCCAGGCCATGCCGCCGGACCAGATCATCGGCGCGCCGGCCTTGTCGCCGCCGGCGGCGATGACGTTGGCCTGCGCGAGCGACTGGATGCTGGCCTTGATACCGACCGCCGCCAGGTCCTGCTGGATGGCCTGGGCGATGCGCGGGTTGGGATCGGTGTTCATGGCGAACAGCTGCGTGTCGAAACCATCGGGATGACCGGCCTCGGCAAGCAAAGCCTTGGCCTTGGCCACGTCATAGGGATAGCCCTTGAATTCCTTGTCATAGCCGGGCATCGACGGCGGCAGCGGCTGGTTGGCCGGTACTGCGCGGTTGTTGATCAGCTGGACGATACGGTCCTTGTTGATCGCCATGTTGACCGCTTGCCGCACCTTCGCATTGTCGAACGGCGCCATGGTGGTGTTCATGGTGATGTAGCCGGTGTGCAACTGGCCGCCCTCGACGACACGGGCCTTCTGCTCGGGATCGGCCATCACCTCCTGGAACTTGGCCGGCGGAATGACGTCGCCGAGCACATCGATCTCGCCCTTCTGCAGCCGCAGCAGCGCAACGATCGGCTCCTGGCCGATCTCAAAGCTGATCTTGTCGAGATGCGGCAGACCCTTGTGCCAGTAATCCGGGTTGCGCTCGAAGACGACGCGCTGGCCGAGCGTCCATTCGGCGAACTTGAAAGCCCCGGTGCCGACCGGATGCTTGCCAAAATCCGCGCCGTATTTCTCGACCTCTTCCTTGGGCACGACATGCGAGAAGTTGATGGCCATGACATGCAGGAAGGTGGCGTCGGGCCGGGTCAGTTCGAACTTGATCGTGTAGGGGTCGACGACGGTGACGCCCGACAAGCTTTCCGCCTTGCCGGCAGCGACCTCGTCATGGCCCTTGATCGAGCCGAAGAAGCCGGCGCCCGGGCTCTGCGTCTTCGGATTGGTGACGCGGTCGAGCGAATATTTCACGTCGTCGGCGGTCATCTCGCGGCCATTGTGGAACTTCACCCCCTGGCGCAGCTTGAAGGTGAAGGTCTTGCCGTCGGGCGCAATCTCATAGCTCTCGGCGAGGTCGGGACGCAGATTGGTGGTGCCCGGCTCGTAGTCCATCAGCCCGTCGAACAGGCTCTTGATCATCGACCAGTTCTGCCAGTCATAGCCGATGGCCGGATCGAGCGTGGCGACGTCGTCCTTGTAGGTGATGGTGATCGCGCCACCCGGCTTGGCGTTCGGATCGACGGCGTGTTCGGCGCGGGCGCTTGTCATGCCGAGCATCAGCGCGAGCGCCGACACCGCAACGGTGGAGGTCAAGAATTTCTTCATCTCATGTTCCCTTTCTCTGGTTGTTATCGGTCTTTTGGTTTTCATCTGAGCTTGATGCGCGGATCGATGAACGGTGCGACGGTGTCGGCCAGGAGATTGCCGAGCACGATGGCGAAGGCCGAAACCAGGGTGACACCCATGATGATCGGAATGTCGACGCGCTGGATGGCCTGCCAGGCAAGCTGGCCGATGCCGGGCCAGCCGAACACGCTTTCGACCACCACGATGCCGCCCATGAAGATGCCGATGTCGATGCCGATCATGGCGATGACCGGCAGAATGGCGTTGGGCAGAGCGTGGCGGAAGATGATGGCGCCGCGCGCAAGACCCTTGGCGCGGGCGGTCCGCATATAATCCTGGCGCAGCACGTCGATCATCGACGAGCGCATCATGCGGGCGTACCAGCCGGCGCCGAGTATTCCCATGGTCAGGGACGGCAGCACCAGATGGCGCCAGGTGCCGTAGCCGCCGATCGGAAACCAGCCGAGCTGCACGGCGAATACGTAAAGGAGCAGCAGGCCGACGACGAACTGCGGCGTCGAGACGCCGACAAAGGACGCGACCATCAGCGTCTGGTCGGTGGCGGTGCCGCGCCTGACGGCGGCAACAAGGCCCATCGTCAGGCCGATCGCCAGCTCGCAAAGGATGGCGCCGACCATCAGCAGCAAGCTTGCCGGCAGCCGCGAGATGATGAGCTCCGTGACCTCGGAACGCTGGATGTAGGAGCGGCCGAGATCGCCGCTGAGCAGGCTAATCAGATAGTGCCAGTACTGGATGAAGAAGGGCTGATCGAGGCCGAGCTGCCGGCGGATGTTCTCGACCGTTTCGGGCGTGGCACTGCGGCCGGCGATCTGCCGGACGGGGTCGGCGGGCAGCAGGTAGAGCAGTGCAAAGGTGATCAATGAGACGCCGAGCAGGATGAGCACGGACTGGATAACGCGGCGGCCGAGATAGGCGATCATGCCCGACCCCTTTGCGTCGGATCGAGGATGTCGCGCAGCGCATCGCCGATGAGGTTGAAGGCCAGCGCCAGCGCCAAGATCGCCGCACCAGGAAAGAAGACCAGCCAGGGCGCTGCCTGAAAATATGTCTGGTTCTCGAAAATGATGTTGCCCCAGGATGCGGTCGGCGGCTGCACGCCGATGCCGAGAAAACTGAGCGTTGCTTCGAGCAGCACCGTGGTCGAGATGCCGAGCGTGCCCCAGACGATGATCGTCGGCAGCAGATGCGGCAGGATATGGCGAAACAGGATGCGTGGCGCGCTGGCCCCGATCGTACGCTCGGCGTCGATGAACTCGCGCTCGGCGAGCGAGCTTGTCTCGGTGTAGATGACCCGCGCGGTCTGCACCCAGTTCACCAGAGCGATCACCATGGCAACGATCCACAGGCTCGGCTGGAGCACCGCCGCCAGGCAGATGGCGAGCAGCAGCGCCGGAAAGGCCATCATCAGATCGGTGAAGCGCATCAGCGCGCCACCGATCCAGCCGCGGAAATAGCCCGCGGTGACGCCAACCAGCGTGCCGATCAGAAGCGCCACGCCGTTGGCGACGATGCCGATGATCAGCGAGGTGCGTGCGCCGAAAAGGATGCGGGTCAGCAGATCGCGGCCGAGCAGATCCGTGCCCAGCCAGAAGCTGGCATTCGGCGGCAAGGGCGCGCCTTCAAGCGTCAGCCCGTCGAACATCTGCTCGTTCGGATCGTAGCCCGTCAGCCACGGCGCCAGGACGGCGCCGGCCACGACGACGGCAACGATCACCAGGCCGATCAATGCCAGAGGACGCTTGACCAGGCGCCGCCAGACGCCGGCGCGTGGCCTGGCCGGCATGCGCCCGGTTGCGGGGAGATCAGGCGCGATGGGACTGGTCATCGCCGCCTTCTTCCGTCATCGCCACGATCCTGCGCGCGGCCTCCTCGACGCTGATCTGCCAGCTCATCGCCAGCGACCGCAGTTGCGCATAGGCGCGGCCGTCCTCGGCACCTTTCGATAAGGCCTCCACCGCGCGCACGATGGTCTGGCGCTCCGCGACGCGCAGGCGAAGCGACGATATCTCGCTTGCCAAAAGCTTGCGCGCCTCGAAACTCTGCCGCGCGATCAAAAGGGCGCTGTAGACGCCGGCATTGCCGACCGGCTTCAGCAACTGGGCGTCGGCCTTGTGCGACAGCGCCCACTCGATGCGGCCCGGCGCTTCGGAGCCGATCAGCGCGACCAGCGGCATCGGTGCCTCACCCGGCGTCCACGGGAATTGTTCGTCGAAGCCGAGATCCGCATCGAAGAAAACGAAGTCCGCCGCCAGCGCCTCGGCCGGCAGTTCCGGCCAGCAGCCGACCGTCTCGAGGCCGATGGCCGACAATTGCCGCGTGATAGCTAGCACCGTCGGATGCGGACGATGCAGGACAAAGGCCCTGGCGCCGCCGAGGTTCGGGATGCGCGGGACCTTGCTCACGACACCACCCTCAGGCGTGGGCGGCCGAACGTCTCGGTCCGGTCATAGCGGGACAGATAGGGATCGGGCGCGACACCCTTGGTCACCATCACAGTCTTGAACGCGGTGCCCTCGATGCGCCCGATCTGCACCGGCAAGGTGGCGTGCTGGGTTTGCGGATCGATGGAGATGTCGCCGAGCGGGGTTCGAAACGAGGTTCCGGCAAAGGCCTGGGGAAGGTCCGGCCATTGTGCGCCGGGATTGCGGGCGAGGATCTCGGCAAGCGTCCGCACCGAGGCATAGGCCGCCGCCTCGAAGGACGAGGCAGGCATGATGGAGGGCGCCGAATCGCCCTGGCGATCCGCTACCGAGATATCGTGAAAGTACGGCCCGACGGAAAGGTGGCCATTGCCCGCCTCGTTGAGCGCCGGCAACTCACATTCGGTCAGATTGCAGGACAGGATCGGGCAGCGCTCCGGCCTGAAATGCGGGTCGCGTTCGGCAAGTTCGGCATAGGCCGCGATGAAGGCATAGGACGAGGAGCCGATCAGGTTGTTCAAGATGAAATCCGGCCGGGTCGCCTGGATCTCGGCGATCAGCCTGGAGACATCGACCTCGCCGAGCGGCAGGTAGCGCTCGCCCAAAACCTTGCCGCCGGCGTCGGCGATCAGGTCGCGGGCGACACGGTTGGTCTCCCAGCCCCAGATGTAGTTCGAGCCGAGCAGGAAACCGTTGGCGCCGAAGCGCGGCACGACATGGGCCAGCAGCGGAACGAGATGCTGGTTTGGGCAAGCGTGCATGTAGACGACATGCTCGTTTGCTTCGAAGCCCTCATAGGGACAGGCATACCAGAGCGTGCCGCCGGCGCGCTCGAGGATCGGGATGACCTCCTTGCGGCTCCATGACGTGATGCAGCCAATGATGTGGCGCGCGCCGCTGTTGGCGAGAATGTCGGCGCATCCCGTCGCGTAGCCATCGATGTTGCCTTGCGGGTCGCGCTCGACCGGAACGAATTCGATCGGGATGGCGGGATCGGCATTGATGTCTGCGATGGCCGTCATCGCACCCGAACGGCAGGATTCGGACAGCAGGCGGTAGTTGCCAGACCGCGAGTAAAGGATGCCGATTTCAATACGCCGTCCCAAGCAAATCCCCAAAATAACAATGCCCCGCAGCCGCCGCCGCGGAAGGCGAGGCATACGAGGCATTTTTGCCGCCCGGCGATCAGAGCCGGTATTTTCGTCGATAGCGTATTCGGTACGGCGGGTCAGTCAAGCGGGAAAGTGAAGGCCGGGAAAGTGACGGCGTTGCTGTAGAAGGGGGAGCGCCATTCGGGCATTCACCAATTGTCGATGTCGGCGCTGCCCCTCATCGCCCTGCCGGGCACTTCTCCCCGTATAGTGACGGGGAGAAGGACAACCGTCACCGAGGATTTCGCCAATCGGCAGCGGTGCAGGAAATCCCCTTCTCCCCGTCACTATACGGGGAGAAGGTGCCGGCAGGCGGATGAGGGGCAGCACAAGCCTCAAGCAATTGCCCCACCTACTCGCCGTAGACGTCGAAGGCAAAATACTTGTCGTTGATTTCCTTGTATTTGCCGTTGGCGCGGAGCGCGTCGATCGCCGCGTCGAATTTTGCGGCCAGATCCTTGTTGCCCTTCTGCAGCGCGATGCCGACGCCTGGGCCGTGGATGGCCGGGTCTGGGGCCAGGGTGCCGAGCAGCTTGCAGCAGGCGCCCTCGGGCTTTTTCAGCCATTCGGTCAGCAGGATCGAGCCGTCCATCACCGCGTCGAGACGACCGTTGACCATGTCGGTGCGGGCGTCGTCGCCGGTCGGATACGGTCTGATGGTCGAGCCTGCGTATTTCTGCTCGGCGAAATTCTGATGGATCGTGGCGCTCTGCACGCCAAGCGCCTTGCCTTTCAGGTCCTCGGGCGAGGTGCCGGTGACGGTCGAATCCTTCGGCACCGCGATGGCCGGCGGCGTCTGGTAGTATTTGTGGGTGAAGTCGACCTTCTCGGCGCGTTCCGGCGTGATGGTGATGTTGATGATGGCGTCGAACTTGCCGGCCTGCAGCGCCGGGATCGAGCCGTCGAAATCCTGCACGACGAACTCGCACTCGGTCTTCATCTCGGCGCACAGCGCCTTGCCGAGATCGATGTCGAAGCCGCCCAGCGTGCCGTCGGCATTGGCATAGTTGAAGGGCGGATAGGCGCCCTCGGTGCCAAGCCTGAGTTTCTTGTCCTGGGCGGAGGCAGCGCCGGTGGCGAGTGCCATGGCGACGGAAGCGGCAGCCAGGAAACGAGCGAAAAGGCGCATGATCCAGATCTCCGTTGATGGGAGAAGTCTACGGGCTTTTCTACGCGCGGCGGAGACGGAAACGACATGGCCTGCGGCGATCACGGCGCGGCCGGGCCGATTGGAGGCTTCGGCGGTCAGCGTTGCCCGGCTGCTCGCGCCCGCTCGGTGGCGGCCTGGTCGATTGCCGACCCGTCCGCGGAAAAAGCGACGCCAAATTTCTCGCTGGCCTGTTCGGGCGTGTAATAGCCCAGGGCGACATCCCGCAGCACCAGTTGTGGATCGCGCTGCAGGGGATCGCCATAGCCGCCGCCGCCCGGCGTGCCGACGCGCACGCGGTCGCCGGCCTGCAGCGCGATGTCCTGCTCCTTGGAAAGGTGCGGCGGCACATGTTCCTCGCCGTCGCGAAACACGGTCACCGTGTTGACCGCGCCGTCCTTGCCGCCGAGCGCGCCCTGCGGGCCGAAACGGCCATGGTCCATGACGAAGGAGGCGCGGGCGTCGCCGCGCAGGATCTCGACCTCATAGGCGAGGCCGAAACCGCCGCGACGCTTGCCGGCGCCGCCCGAGCCTTCGCGCAGGGCATAATGGCGGTAGAGCACCGGAAACGCCTGCTCCATGATCTCGACCGGCGGCGATTTGGAGATGCCGATGGTCGAGCAGCCATTGCTGAGGCCGTCGTGACCGGCATTGCCGCCATAGCCGCCGCCGGAGATCTGGTACATGACGTAGTCGCGGCCGCGGGCCGGGTCATTGCCGCCGAGCGCGAAATTGCCGCTGGAGCCGGCCGGAGCCGCCGTCACCTTGTCGGGCAGCGCCTGCACCATCGCCGCGAACACCGCTTCGGCAATGCGCTGCGAAACCTCGGCGGCGCAACCCGACACCGGGCGCGGATATTTTGCGTCGAGGAAAGTGCCTTCCGGCCGCTTGACGATCAGCGGCTCGAAGGCGCCGGCGCTGATCGGCACGTCGGGGAAAATATGGCGCATGGCGAGATAGACCGAGGACAAGGTCGTCGCCAGCACGCTGTTCATCGGCCCGGCGCAGGGTTTTGACGAGCCGGCGAAGTCAAAAGTGAGCGTGTCGCCGTGTTTCTCCACCGCCAGCGCGATGGTCAGCGGCTCGTTGACCACCCCGTCGGAATCGACGAAGGCTTTGGAGCGATAAATGCCGTCGGGAATGGCCGCTATGTTGGCGCGCATCTGCTCGGCGGCGCGGCGGCGCAATTCGGCGATCGCCTCAACGACCGTTTCGTCCCCGTACCGATCCAGGATTCCATTGAGCCGGTCCTGGCCGATGAGCAGTGCCGCCGCCTGCGCGCGGATATCGCCGATGCGCTGGTCGGCAACCCGGATGTTCGAGCAGATGATGGCGTAGATCTCGCGATCGAGCACGCCCTGCTTGAACAGCTTTACTGGCGGCAGCCGCAAGCCTTCCTGCTCGACCGCCGTTGCCGAGGCGGAAAAGCCGCCCGGCACCGAACCGCCGATATCGGGCCAGTGGCCGGTGTTCGACAGCCAGCAGAAGATTTTGCCATCGCGGTAGACCGGCATGGCGAAGCGCACGTCCATCAGATGGGTGCCGCCGAGATAGGGGTCGTTGACGATGTAGATATCGCCGGGCTCGGGCGGCAGGCAGCGCCCGTCGGCGATCATCTCGATCACCGTTTTGGTCGAATACTGCATGACGCCGACGAACACCGGCAGGCCTTGGCTGCCTTGCGCGATCAGCGACCCATCGACGGCCGAATAGATGCCGTCGGAGCGGTCATTGGCCTCGGCGATAACAGGCGAAAAGGCGGCGCGCGAAAACGTCAGGTCCATCTCGTCGCAGACCTGCTGCAGCGCCGCCTGGATGACCGAAAGTGTGATGGCGTCGAGCTTTTCCATCTCAGGCCTCAATGCCGATGTCGATGATGATGTTGCCGTCGGCGTCCGAGCGCGCCCGGTCGCCGGGCTCGAGCACGGTGGTGGCGTCCATCTGCTCGAGGATCGCCGGCCCTTCTATGGCGGCATCGAGCGGCAGCTTTTCCCTGACGTAGACCGGCGTATCGTGCCAGCGCCCGCCGTACCAGACCGGCCGGATCTCGCGGCGCGCCTCGTCAAGCGTTTTGGCGCGGCCAGCCGGGTCGATCAGCCGCGACAGATCGATCGCCGGCCTGACACCAGTCACCGAGGTGTTGAGGTTGACCAGATTGGCGCGGATTTCCGGCAGCTCGACCTTGAAGCGGGCGAAATAGGCCTTTTCGAACAGCTGCTGCAATGTTTCGCGCGTCACCGCGGACGACGGCAGCGGCACGTTGATGATATGGGTCTGGCCGACGAACTGCATGTCGGCGGAATGGGTGACGCGGATCGTCTCCGGTTTCACCGCTTCCTTGCCGATCAGCTCCTCACCTTCGTTTCGGTGCCGTTCCAATATCGCGTGAAGCTGGGTTTCATCGAGACTGGCCACCGGCTGGTTGACGGTGTTGACGAAATCGTGCCGGAGATCGGCGACGACGCAGCCGAGCGCATTGGTGATGCCCGGCCGCGCCGGCACCAGCACTTTTGGCAGGCCGAGCTCGCGCGCCAGCGCTGTCGCATGCAGCGGCCCGGCGCCGCCGAAGGCGAACAGCGCGAAATCGCGCGGGTCGTGGCCGCGCGACACCGAGACCATGCGGATGGCGCCGGCCATCTTGATGTTGCCGAGCCGCAGCACCGCACCCGCCGCCTCGACGCCGGACAGGCCGGTGGGGCGGCCGATCCTGTCCTCGAATATGCCGGTGACGTGTTCTGATGTGACCGGGTTCTCGACGGCGAGCAGTTTTTTCGGCGCCAGCCGGCCGAGCACCAGATTGGCGTCGGTGATGGTCGGTTCAACGCCGCCGCGGCCGTAGCAGATCGGGCCGGGATTCGCGCCGGCGCTTTCCGGGCCGATCTGGATCAGGCCGGCGGCATCGACGCGGGCGATCGAGCCGCCGCCGGCGCCGACGGTATGCACCGCCACCATCGGCACGTGGATCGGCATCGCATATTCGATCTCGATCTCGTTCGACACCGCCGGTTCGGCATTGCGGATCAGCGCCACGTCGGTCGAGGTGCCGCCCATATCGTAGGTGACGAGGTTTTCGAAGCCGGCGCGTTTTCCGGTATAGGCGGCGGCGATGACACCGGAGGCCGGGCCGGACATCACGGTCTTGGCCGATTCACGGGTGACAAAGCGGGCCGAGATCATGCCGCCATTGCCGTTCATGATCAGGAAGTCGCGGGCGTAGCCTTTCGACCCCAGTTCCTTGCGCAGCCGCTCGACATAGCGTTCGAGGATCGGCTGCACCGAGGCGTTGACCGCAGCGGTGACGCCGCGCTCGAATTCGCGCGCTTCCGACAGCAGCGCATGGCCCGTCGTGATGTAGCTGTTCGGCCAAAGCGCGGCGGCGATCTCGGCGGCGCGCCGCTCATGCGCCGGATTGGCGTAGGAATGCAGGAAATGGATGACCAGGGATTCGCAGCCGGCCGCGATCAATTGTGAAACCGCCGCGCGCATCTCGGCTTCGTCGAGCGGAATGCGCACCGCGCCCGAGGCTTCGACGCGCTCCGAGACTTCAAGCCGCAGGTTGCGCGGAATGATCGGGACGAAGCTGCCGGTCATGCCATAGGCCTGCGGCCGCGTCCGCCGGCCAAGCTCGATGACGTCGCGAAAGCCGCGCGTGGTGATCATGCCGGTCTTGGCCAGCCGGCGCTCGAGCACCGCGTTGGTGGTGGTGGTCGTGCCGTGCACGATGAGGTCGATGCCGCGGATGGGAAAACCGGTAGCGTCTAGCGCCGAAACGACCCCAAAAGCCTGGTTGTCGATGGTGGTCGGGGTCTTGGCGATATGCACCTTGCCACCATTACGGCCGTCGATCAGCAGCAGGTCGGTAAAGGTGCCGCCGACATCGATGCCGGCGACGACGCTGCCCGAGGAATCCGGCGTCTGCGCCGAAAAATTCTCTTCCATTGTCGAAACCCGAAATGCCAGGACTACAGATATGTCTCAGTTTGGAAAGGTGTTTCCCGCTGGCGTCTTGACGCAAATATCATTTGTATACTAATAAATTCCCGACACAAGAGCTTACCGCTTGGCAGTGTGCAAACGGCACGCCGGAACCTGATCGGCTCGGGCGCGCAGCAGAAGGTTTGGCGTCAGCGCCCTCGGGTTGGACCAGAAGGATAGGTTTGATGAACACCACATCCGCGCTCAACACCGTCGGCGCCCGGCCGCTGCAGTTTCCAATTCCGGCCAATGTCTATGCGGAGACCGTGGTCTCGGTGAAGCACTATACCGACCGGCTGTTTTCGTTCCGCATCACCCGGCCGCAGTCGCTGCGCTTCCGCTCCGGCGAGTTCGTCATGATCGGCCTGCCCAATGCCGAAAAGCCGGTGTTCCGCGCCTATTCGATCGCCAGCCCGGCCTGGGACGACGAGCTGGAATTTTTTTCGATCAAGGTACCGGACGGCCCGCTGACCTCGCAGCTGCAAAAAATCGAGATCGGCGACACCGTCATCATGCGGCAAAAGTCGACCGGCACACTGGTGGTCGACGCGCTGACCCCGGCCAAGCGCCTGTTCATGATCTCGACCGGCACCGGCATCGCGCCCTTCGCCAGCCTGCTGCGCGATCCCGACACTTTTGAGAAATTCGACCAGGTCGTGCTGACCCACACCTGCCGCGACAATGCCGAACTGACCTATGGCCAGGAGCTGGTTGCAGAGCTGGAGAACGACCCGCTGATCGGCGAACTGACCGGCGGCCGCGTCACGCTCTACAATTCGACGACGCGCGAAAACTCCGAGCGCATGGGCCGCATCACCGCGCTGATCGGCTCGGGAAAATTCTATGCCGATCTCGGCATCGACAAGCTCGACCCCGAGACCGACCGCATCATGATCTGCGGCTCGATGCACATGCTCAGGGATGTCAAGGAACTGGCCGAAAGCCTCGGCTTCGAGGAAGGTTCGCTGCATCATCCGGCAAGCTTCGTCGTCGAACGCGCGTTTGTCGGGTAGTTTTCTCGCTTCGTCATCCGAGAGCGGAGCGTGGCGGCGATGCTGGCCTTTTTGACGCCGGCGGGACGGATCACTACTACTTTCATTCCACGCCGCAGCACTGTTCGGCTGATGTCACAGCAGGCTTTTTCCGTTATGACCGCCTGAAGGACTCGTGAAGCGCTGCTTCACGGGCTATCTTCGGCAAAAATCGTCGAACGAAAGGGCAGGAGATGAGCAGCACCAGCCGCGAAGCCGAACTTGGTGCCGACAGGTTGGGACCTTCGAGGATCACGCCGCTGCCGGCGCGCAGCGCCGCCAATGCGCCGGCGCTGCAAGCGCACGGCATTGCCCGCAACCCCGGCATGAAGCTCGATCTCGGCTTCATGGAATCGATGCGCAGCGTCAACCGCTCGGCGCTGGAACGGCGTGTCGCCAGCCTGACCAAGCGGCGCTCGATCAAGGCCGACAACCAGGCCGCCTGGCTGCTGCGCGCCGTCGCCTGCATGGACCTGACGACGCTGAACTCGAACGACACCGACGAGCGCGTCCGCCGGCTCTGCGCCAAGGCGGTCAATCCGTTCCGCCGCGACATCGTCGAAGGCCTTGGCATCACTGGCGAAAAGATCCGCCCGGCGGCGGTCTGTGTTTACCATCCCTTCGTCGCCACCGCCGTCGAGGCGCTGCGCGGCAGCGGCATCCATGTCGCCGCCGTTTCCACCGCCTTCCCGCACGGCCTCACCCCACTGTCGACGCGGCTGCAGGAGATCGAAGCTTCGGTCAGCGACGGCGCCGACGAGATCGACGTCGTCATTCCGCGCGGCCTGGTCTTTGCCGCGAAATGGCAGGAGCTCTACGACGAGATCGTTGCGATGCGCGCCGCCTGCGGCGAGGCGCATCTGAAGGTCATTCTCGGCACCGGCGACCTCGCCACGCTGCGCAACGTCATGCTCGCGTCGATGGTGGCTATGATGGCGGGCGCCGATTTCATAAAAACCTCGACCGGCAAGGAAAGCGTCAACGCGACGCTGCCGGTCGGCCTCGCCATGGTGCGCGCCATCCGCGCCTATTTCGAGGAGACCGGCTATCTCATCGGCTTCAAGCCGGCCGGCGGCATTTCCACGGCAAAGGCGTCGCTCGACTGGCTGGTGCTGATGAAGGAAGAGCTTGGCCGGCGGTGGCTGGAGCCCGACCTGTTCCGCTTCGGCGCGTCGAGCCTTTTGACCGACATCGAGCGCCAGCTCGAACACCATCTGACCGGTCATTATTCGGCCAATCATCGCCATGCGATGGCGTGAGGTGGGTGAAGCTTTGAACGTGGAGTTCCTTCGCGCCCCCCTCTGTCCTACCGGACATCTCCCCCACTTGGGGGGAGATCGGCTGTTTCGCCGACAGCGCCTCTTTTTTCGAGGTTGGCCGTTGGCGAAATCGCCGATGACAGCCAATCTCCCCCCTCGTGGGGGAGATGTCCGGCAGGACAGAGGGGGGCGCCACGGAACGCCCCACCAAGATGATTATCGGGAGCCCCCATGAACATTCTCGAACGCTATCACGCCATGGATTACGGTCCGGCGCCGGAGGCCCGCAACGAGGCCGATGCCTGGCTTGCCGCGCGTGATTTTTCCAAAGCCCTGTTCATCGGCGGCGACTGGAAAGCGGCCAGCGGCGGCAAGACCTTCAACACCAGCGATCCCGCCTCCGGCAAATTGCTGGCCAAGGTCTCGGATGCCGGTGCTGCCGATATCGATGCGGCAGTTTCGGCGGCCGCCAAGGCGCTGCCGAAATGGAGCGCCAGCAGCGGCTACAGCCGAGCCAAGGTGCTCTACGCCATCGGCCGCGCCATGCAGCGTCATCAGCGGCTGTTTGCGGTGCTGGAATCGATCGACAACGGCAAGCCGATCCGCGAAAGCCGCGACATCGACGTGCCGCTGGCCATCCGCCATTTCATCCACCATGCCGGCTGGGCGCAGGCGTTGGACAGGGATTTTCCGGATCACAAGGGCGTCGGCGTCGTCGGCCAGATCATCCCGTGGAACTTTCCGCTGCTGATGCTGGCCTGGAAGATCGCGCCGGCGCTGGCCGCCGGCTGCACGATCGTGCTCAAGCCGGCCGAGTTCACACCGCTCACCGCCATCCTGTTTGCCGAGATTTGTCAGCGCGCCGGCGTGCCGAAGGGCGTCGTCAACATCGTCCAGGGCGGGCCGGAGGCGGGCGCGGCAATCGTCAACCATCCCGGCGTCCAAAAAATCGCCTTCACCGGCTCGTCCGAGGTCGGCAAAATCATCCGCAAGGCCACTGCCGGGTCAGGGAAAAAAATATCGCTGGAGCTTGGCGGCAAGTCGGCCTTCGTCGTCTTCGAGGACGCCGATCTCGACAGCGCCGTCGAGGGACTGGTCGACGGCATCTGGCTCAACCAGGGCCAGGTCTGCTGTGCCGGATCACGGCTTTTGGTGCAGGAGAGCGTCGCTGAAGCCTTCATCGCCAAGGTCAAGATACGGATGAGCCGGCTGCGCGTCGGCAGCCCGCTCGACAAGAACACCGATATCGGCCCGCTGGTCGATTTGAGCCAGCTCGACCGCGTCAAGGGTCTGGTCGCCGAAGGCGCCAAACAGGGCGCCGTCTGCTGGCAGCCCGACGTGGCGCTGCCGGCTTCCGGCTATTACCATCTGCCGACACTCGCCACCGGTGTTTCTCCGGCCAATATCCTGGCCCAAGAAGAAGTATTCGGGCCGGTGCTGGCGACCATGACCTTCCGCAACACCGAGGAAGCGGTCGAACTCGCCAACAACACGCGCTACGGCCTGGCCGCCTCGGTGTGGAGCGAGAACGTCAACCTTGCGCTGCACGTCGCGCCGCAATTGAAGGCCGGCGTCGTCTGGGTCAACGGCACCAACATGTTCGACGCCGCCTGCGGCTTTGGCGGCTACCGCGAGAGCGGTTTTGGCCGCGAAGGCGGGCGCGAGGGCATGCTCGAATATTTTTCGGCAAAACTGCCGCTCGGCCCCGCCATCAAGCCGGCACCGGCACCGGCCCAGCCAATCGAGCGGGCGGAAGGCGACGCCATCGATCGCACGGCAAAGCTGTTCATCGGCGGCAAGCAGGTCAGGCCGGACGGCAATTATTCGCTGACGATAGCCACTGCCAAGGGCAAGCTTGCCGGCGAGGTCGGCCTCGGCAGCCGCAAGGATGTTCGCGATGCCGTCGCGGCTGCACGTGCCTGCAAGGCCTGGCCGGAGGCGACCGCCTATAACCGCAGCCAGGTGCTGTATTATCTGGCCGAGAACCTGTCCGGCCGCGCGGGCGAATTTGCCGCCCGCCTCACGGAGCTTACCGGCGCCACCGCCAAGGCCGCGCGCGACGAGGTCGAGCTGTCGATCGAGCGGCTGTTCCTCTATGCCGGCCTGGCCGACAAGTTCGAGGGCCGCGTCCATCAGCCGCCGGCCCGCGCCGTCACTTTGGCACTGCACGAGCCGGTCGGCGTCGTCGGCATCGTGGCGTCCGACAATGCGCCTTTGCTCGGCCTGATCTCGCTGGTGGCGCCGGCGCTGGCCATGGGCAACACAGTGGTCGCGGTGCCTTCGGAAAAATATCCGCTGCTCGCCACCGATCTCTACCAGGTCATCGAGTATTCCGACGTTCCGGCCGGCGCCATCAACATCGTCACCGGGCGCAGCGCCGAGCTCGCCGGCGTGCTGGCCAAGCATGACGATGTCGACGGGCTTTGGCTGTTCGCCGATGCCGAGACCTGCGCCAGGGCCGAGGCCGACTCTGTCGGCAATCTCAAGCGCGTCTGGACCGGCAACGGCCGCAGCCTCGACTGGGCGTCGGCCGAGGCCGCCGGCGATGCGTTGCTGCGCCGTGCCGTCGAGGTCAAGAACGTCTGGGTGCCCTACGGCGACTGAGCGTGTGTAGATTGCAATTGTCGACGTCGGCGCCGCCCCTCATTGCCCTGCCGGGCATTTCTCCCCGTATAGTGACGGGAGAGGATGCCGGCAGGCAGGTGAGGGGCAGCGCCAATGCCCGGAAGGGAATCTCCGGGCTTGACGGGCCAAAAGATGTTCTTTACCGAGAAAAAACATTTGGCTCGCAGGCGAACATCGGAATAGGCGGCATGGTAGCGTCCGGCTGGCACACTGCGCCTTGGCCTTGAGCCGGTAAAACCTTGCGATCGCAGACAGGCCAGGAGAAAAAAAGCATGGCGGATCTGGCAGGCAAGATCGTTGTCGTCACGGCGGCAGCGCAAGGCATCGGCCGGGCGAGCGCGCTGGCTTTCGCCAAGGCGGGCGCTGTCGTCCACGCCACCGACATCAACGAGGTGCTGCTCGCCGAACTCGGCAAGACGGCTGGCATCAAGACCCGCAAGCTTGACGTGCTGAACGACGAGGCCGTGACGTCGGCCTTCGCCGAGATCGGCGCCGTCGACGTGCTGTTCAACTGCGCCGGCTTCGTCCACTCCGGCTCGATCCTCGAGATGAAGGACGTCGATCTCGATTTTGCTTTGGATCTCAACGTTCGCTCGATGATCCGCACCATCCGCGCCGTGCTGCCCGGCATGCTGGAGCGCGGCGACGGCTCGATCATCAACATGGCGTCGCTGGCCGGCTCGACCAAGGGCGTGCCCAACCGCTTCGTCTATGGGCTGACCAAGGCTGCGGTCATCGGCCTGACCAAATCGGTCGCCGCCGACTATGTCGGCAAGGGCATACGCTGCAACGCCATTTGCCCGGGCACGGTCGAAAGCCCGTCGCTGGAGGACCGCATGCATGCGCAGGGCGACTACGAGGCGGCCCGCGCCGCCTTCATCGCCCGCCAGCCGATGGGCCGCCTCGGCACAGCAGAGGAAATCGCCGATCTCGCCGTCTATCTGGCCGGCGCCAGCTATACGTCGGGACAGGCTTATAATATCGACGGTGGCTGGTCGATCTAGGGGTCTAACGATCCTATCCTGCCGGGCGCCTGACGTGGCGTCTGCGCTTGCCTAGGCACTTTAAGTACGCTCCGCTCCGGCCTTCGCCGGCCGTAGCCCTCATAAGCACCTCCGCCCTATGAGGGCTACGGCCGGCGTAGGCCGGTTCTCGAAAACCACGCCATTCGCCGCAGCGGAGCGAGTTTGCAAACGGCCTCTGGTCGCAACTGGGAGAAAAAAGAATGAAACTGCTGCGCTATGGCGAGGCGGGGAGCGAACGCCCCGGCCTGCTCGATGCGGATGGGACGATCCGCGACCTCTCCGCCCATGTCACCGACATTGCCGGCGAGGCGCTCGGCCCGGCATCGCTCGAAAAACTGTCGAAGCTCGATCCGAAATCGCTGCCGGCGGTTTCCGGCAATCCCCGCATCGGCGCCTGCGTCGCCGGCACCGGCAAATTCATCTGCATCGGCCTCAACTATTCCGACCACGCCGCCGAGACCGGCGCCACCGTGCCGCCGGAGCCGATCATCTTCATGAAGGCAAGCTCGGCCATCGTCGGGCCAAACGACGACGTGCTGATCCCGCGCGGCTCGGTCAAGACCGACTGGGAAGTCGAGCTTGGCGTGGTCATCGGCAGAAAAGCCAAATATGTCACCGAGGCCGAGGCGCTAAATTATGTCGCCGGCTACTGCGTCGCGCATGACGTGTCCGAGCGCGCCTTCCAGGCCGAGCGCCAGGGCCAGTGGACCAAGGGCAAGTCCTGCGACACGTTCGGGCCGATCGGCCCGTGGCTGGTGACCAAGGACGAGGTCCAGGACCCGCAGAACATCCCGATGTGGCTGAAGGTCAACGGCAAGACGATGCAGAACGGCTCGACCAGGACCATGGTCTATGGCGTCGCCTACCTCGTTTCCTATCTCAGCCAGTTCATGTCGCTGCATCCGGGCGACATCATCTCGACCGGCACGCCGCCCGGCGTTGGGCTGGGCATGAAGCCGCCGGTGTTCCTGAAGCCCGGCGACGTCGTCGAGCTCGGCATCGAAGGGCTGGGCATGCAGAAGCAGACGTTCAAGGCGGACGAGTAGGCGCTTCACTTTGGCAAGTTTGCGCCGCGCCTCATCTGCCTGCCGGCATCTTCTCCCCGTATAGTGACGGGGAGAAAGACGAAGCTGCAGCGCTGACGCCCCCTCTCCCCCTCTCTGTACGGGGAGAGGGTAAGGGTGAGGGGCAGCGCCAACCTTTGCCGCAACCCTACTTCAGCACCTTGCCATCAGTCCCGAACCGATAGGTCTTGGCCGGATCCGGCGTCGCGTAGAGCGTGGCGCCCGGTTCGGCGTTGTAGACGCCAAAAATGCGCACGGTGATCAGCCCGGCCTTTTCGCAGTCGAGATAGAGGTTGGTGTCGGCGCCGAGGTGCTCGGCATGGACGACCGTGCCTTTCCAGGCACCGGATTTCGCATCGACGGTCAGGTGCTCTGGCCGGACGCCGATGGTCTTGGCCGTCTCGCCAAGCCTGGCGCCATCGACGAAATTCATCTTCGGCGAGCCGATGAAGCCGGCGACAAACTCATTCGCCGGCGCATTGTAGAGCTCCATCGGTCCGCCGATCTGCTCGATCCTGCCGGCATTGAGCACGACGATCTTGTCGGCCAGCGTCATCGCCTCGACCTGGTCGTGGGTGACATAGATCATCGTCGCCTTCAGCCGGCGATGCAGTTGCGCGATCTCCAGCCTGGTGTTGACGCGCAGCGCGGCATCGAGGTTGGACAAAGGCTCGTCGAACAGGAAAAGCTTGGGCTCGCGCACCACGGCGCGGCCAATGGCGACGCGCTGGCGCTGGCCGCCGGACAGCTCGGCCGGGCGCCTGGCGAGATAGGGTTCCAGCGACAGCATCGAGGAGGCGATGCCGATGCGGCGGTCGATCTCGGCCGCCGGCGTGCCTGCCTGCTTGAGGCCGAGGCCCATATTGTTCTTCACCGTCAGATGCGGGTAGAGCGCATAGGTCTGGAACACCATGGCGATGCCGCGTTTGGCCGGCGGGGTCGCGGAGACGTCCGCGCCGTCGATCACCACCCGGCCCGAGGTCGAATCCTCCAGCCCGGCGATGACCCTGAGCAAGGTCGACTTGCCACAGCCGGAGGGGCCGACGAAGACGACGAATTCGCCATCGGTCACTTCGAGGTTGATGCCCTTCAGCACCTCGACCGGCCCAAAGGCTTTTTTCACGTTCTCGATGTTCAGTGCGCCCACTTTGTTCCTCCGGATTGGGATGTGGGCGCCAAGGCACCCCAGAGGGGGGCGCCGTAGAGCGCAAACCCCGACGAAAATTCCCCTGTCACAATCGCACCGCCTTGCCGCTGCGCACGCTCTCGTCGGCGGCAAGGCAGACGGCGAGCGACTTCACCGCGTCGTCCATGTGGCGGGAGAGATCAATATCCTCGCGGATCGCCTTGAGCAGAAAAGCCTGTTCGCGGTCGCAGAGATCCTGATGGCCGGGTTCGCCTTCCATCGACAGCATCTCGTCCGCTTTGGCAAACCTGCCGTCAGCGCCGGTCGCCGCGCTGTGCAGGCGGATGGTCGAGGTCTTGGTGTGGGTGTCGATGTCGTCGGATCTGACGCCCTCCTTCATGACGATCGACACGCAGCCATTGGGCGAGATCACGTCCTTCACGAAGAAGGCGGTTTCCGAGATCATCGGCCCCCAGCCGGCCTCGTACCAGCCGACCGAGCCGTCGTCGAACAGCACCTGCAGGTGCCCGTAATTGTACATCGTCGGCGCAATCTCGTCGCTCAGCCTCAACCCCATGCCGCGCACCTCGACCGGCCTGGCGTCGGTGATCTGCAGCATCACGTCGAGATAATGCACGCCGCAATCGACGATCGGCGACGTCGTCTGCATCAATTGCTTGTGCGTCTCCCAGCTGTGGCCGGAGGATTGCTGGTTGAGGTTCATGCGGAACACGTAGGGACCGCCCAGTTTTCGCGCCTCGGCGATCAGCCTGATCCAGGACGGGTGATGGCGCAGGATGTAGCCGATCACCAGTTTTTTGCCGTTGGCCTTGGCTGCCGCGACGACGCGTTTGCCATCCGCCACCGTCGTCGCCAGCGGCTTTTCGACGAAGACATGGCAGCCGGCCTCGAACGCCTTGACCGCATAGTCGGCATGGCTGTCGGAATAGGTGGCGATGCAGACGACATCAGGTTTTTCGTCGCGCAGCGCCTCGTCGAAGGAGCGCCTGATGCCATAGCCTGAAAGCCCGGCCGGCAGCGGCACGTCGGAACGATTGATCAGCGCCGCGATCTCAAAACCCGGATTGGTGTGATAGGCCAGCGCATGGCTGCGGCCCATATTGCCGAGCCCCGCGACGACGACGCGAAGAGGTGCAGTCATTTCAACCTGCCTTTTCTTGCTTGCGGGCCACAAGTGCCACCATCACTTGTGGCTCGCATTCATCTGCGACCCGCAAAGCCGCCTGTTCTGTTTCGCAACGCGCCAGAAGTCCGAAGCCATATTCATCGACACCGTCCTTGATCAGTGAATATCTGTGATCGTCCGGCATCGGGTGGTCCAGATCGAGTGCACCCGTGAACGCCTCCGACTGCTCGTCTTCCATCTGGGAATTGACGCGCCAACGAATGTGACAGTTGTATTCTTTCGGCCGGCGTTCCTTCCCAAGCCGCGTAAACCAGACAGCGGCGTTCATATAGAACTGCGGCCCCCAGGAAGACTTCTGAAGGTTTAGCAAGCAGATGGTCTCCGGCCACTCCCGGTAAAAATTCGTGGCGCGAACGCCTCGAAATCCATAGCGGCTCGCTGTCTCGACAAGGGCCTGTACGACAATCTCTCGACCATCACTCACTTGACCGCTCCGGAAGTTATGCCGCGGATCAGTTGCCGCGAGAAGATGACGTAGAGGATCAGCACCGGCATGATCGCCAGCGACAGCGCGGCCAGGATCGCGTTCCAGTTGGTGACGAACTGGCCGAGGAACAGCTGGGCGCCGAGCGTCACCGTCTTGGTTTCCTCCGACGGCGCCAGGATCAGCGGAAACCACAGATCGTTCCAGATCGGGATCATGGTGAAGACGGCGACCGTCGCCATCGATGGCCTGACCAGCGGCAGCACCAGCCGGAAGAAGATGGTGTATTCGGACAGGCCGTCGATGCGTCCGGCATTCTTCAGATCGTCGGACACCTGCTTCATGAACTCCGACAGGATGAAGACGGCGAGCGGCAGGCCTTGCGCCGTATAGACCAGGATCAGCGCCGTCAGCGTGTTGACCAGCCCGCTCGCCACCATCAATTGCAGGATGGCGACGGTGCCGAGGCGGATCGGGATCATGATGCCGAGCGCGAGATAAAGCCCCATCAGCGAATTGCCGCGGAAGCGGTATTCCGACAGCGCAAAGGCGGCCATCGCGCCGAACAGCAGCACGAAGAACAGCGAGGCGACGGTGACGACAAGGCTGTTCTGGAAATAATGGATGAAATCGCCTTGGCCGATGACGGTGGTGTAGCCGATCAGGTCGAAGGTTTTCGGGGTTGGCGGCGTCAGCGGCGCGCCGAAGATGCCCGCGCGGGATTTAAACGAATTCATGATGACGATGATCACCGGAAACAGCGCGATCACCGTGTAGGTCAACAGCACCGCATGGGCACCGATGGTGCGGGGCAGGGAGTGGGTTGCCGTGCTCATCTTACGCCTCAGAACTGATAGCGACGCAGGCGCGTCTGGACGAGGAACAGGTAGACGCAGACGCCGCCAAGGATGATCAGGAACATCATCGTGGCGATCGCCGCGCCCATATTGGGATCGCCGATTTGCAGCTGGAAACCGAAGAAGGCCCGGTAGAGGAAGGTGCCGAGGATATCGGTCGAATAATTCGGCCCGGCCAGCGCGCCTTGCGCGGTGTAGATCAGGTCGAAGGCGTTGAAATTGCCGACGAAGGTGAGGATCGAGATGATGCCGATCGACGGCAGGATCAGCGGCAGCTTGATCTTCCAGAACTGCGCCATGCCGGTGATGCCGTCGCATTCGGCGGCTTCGATCACCTCCTCTGGGATCGACAGCAGCGCGGCATAGATCAGCATCATCGGGATGCCGACGAACTGCCACACCGAGATCAGGCTGAGCGTGGTGAGCGCATATTGTTCTTTGCCGAGCCACGGCGTGAACAGGCTTTTGAGGCCGACAAGATCCATCAGGTTCGGCGCCACGCCCCACAGCGGCGACAGGATCAGCTTCCAGGCGAAGCCGACGATGACGAAGGACAGGATCGTCGGCACGAAGATCGCCGTACGGTAGAAGGCGGAGAATCTCAGCCGCGGGCTGGACAGCAGAGCGGCCAAAAGCACCCCGATCGGATTCTGCACGATCATGTGGATGATGAAGAACCAGACGTTGTTGCGCAGTGCGTTCCAGAAACTGACCGACCAGTTGGGATCGCCGAACAGCCTGCGGAAGTTTTCCAACCCGACGAAGACCTGAACCTGGTCGATGTTGCGAAACAGCGAGAGCTGCAGCGTGCCGGCCAGCGGCAGGATCATGATCGCCGTATAGACCAGCACCGCCGGCGCCAGAAAGACGCCGATGTGCCAGCGGAATGGTCGTTTCGGTGCTGCGGCCATGCGTTCGGTCCCTGCCGATCAGGTTCTTGCAGTTGCCGCCAAAGGGTGCGGCGCCTCCCTACCCCTCGAGGGGAGGGTGCCTCGCGAAGCAAGGCGGGTGGGGTCGGCCGAGCAGTGCGCCATCGTGACTTCGACCGCGCCTTCCGGCAACGATCAGGTCGCAGCCTGCCTTTACCGACCCCCTCTGTCGCCTTCGGCGACATCTCCCCCCTCGAGGGGGGAGATAGCGCTCGCTCTTACTTCGCCGGCTTGTACCAGCTGTCGAGACCGTCCTGCAGTTTCTTGGCGGCAGCTTCCGGCGTATCGGTGCCGTTGATGACGTTAGCCGACTCAACCCATGTCTCGTTTTCGAGGTTCGGCGTACCGCGGCCCAGGATCTGGTAAGTCGAGCGGATCGTCGACTTGCACTTGTCGCGCCAGGAGACGAATTCCTGCGCCAGCGGGTCTTCCATCTTCACCGGCGTGTTGTTCAGGCTGAAGAAGCCCGGCAGCGCGTTGGCGTAGATAGTGGCAAAATCCGGCGAGGCGACCCAGGACAGGAAGGTCTTGGCCGCATCGGCATTCTTCGACGCCGCATTCAGACCCATGCCGATATCGGTGTGGTCGGAGATGTAGCAAGTGTCGCCGGCCTTCTGCACCGGCGGCGGGAAGGCGCCCATCTTGAACTGGGCTTGGGTGTTGAAAAGGCCGATTTCCCACGAGCCGGCCGGGTAGATGGCGGCGCGGCCAAGCGTGAACAGGTTCTGGCTGTCCGGATAGGTCTGTGCCTCAAAACCGTCGCCGAGATACGGCTTCCATTTGGCGAGTTCGGCAAAGGGCGCGACCCACTGCGGGTCGGTCAGTTTTTGCTCGCCCTTGATCAGCGCGGTGCGGCCTTCCTCGCCCTTCCAGTAGTTCGGGCCGATGTTCTGGTAGCCCATGGTCGCGGCTTCCCAGAGATCCTTGGTGCCCATCGCCATCGGGATGTAGGTGCCGTCGGCCTTGATCTTGTCGAGCGCGGCGTAGAACTCCTCATTCGTCGTCGGCACCTTGATGCCGAGCTGGTCGAAGGCGTCCTTGTTGTAGATGAAGCCGTGGATGACGGAAGCCATCGGCACGCAGAAGCTCGCCTTGCCGTCGTCGGTCTGCCAGGCGGCCTTGGCGACGTCGGAAAAATTCTCCATGCCGGGCAGCGTCGAGATATCGGCGAGGTTGCCCTTCTTGAACAGTTCAAGCGACTTGTCGAACGGGCGGCAGGTGATCAGGTCGCCCGCCGAGCCGGCCGCGAGCTTGGCGCCCATCGCGGCGTCATATTCGGTCGGCGCCGACGGCGCGAACACCACCTTGATGCCCGGGTTCTTGGCCTCAAAAGCCGGGATCAGCTTGTCCTTCCAGATGGCAAGGTCGTCGCCGCGCCAGCTTTCGATGTTGAGCGTTACGTCCTGGGCATAGGCCATTCCGGCGGAGCCGAGAATGCTGGTGCCGAGAAGCAGTGCCGTCAGTAGTTTGGTTGTCATGCTCAGTCTCCCTGTTGACCTTTTTCAGGTTCGGTTTTGAGAACAGAGGCTTTCCGCCCCATGCTCCCCTCGATCGCGGAAAGCGCCGGACGCAGCTTCTGGCCGGTGCCTTCCAGTATCTTCCGCGCCGCATCGGCGCTGGCGGCGCCGGCGGCGAGCAGAATGGCGGTCTTGACGACGCCGCCGCTGTTCTCGAGCAGGCGCGCCGCATCGTCCCTGTCGCGTCCGCTGATGGCGGCAACGATGCGGGCGGCGCGGTCGCGCAGCTTGATGTTGTCGGCCGTGAGATTGACCATGTAGCCGTCATGGACATGGCCAAGATGGATGGCGGCCAGCGTCGACAGCATGTTGAGCGCGATCTTCTGGGCGGTGCCGGCGCCCATGCGCGTCGAGCCGGCGATCAGCTCCGGCGGTGTTTCGAGCAATATGGCGATGTCGGCCAGCCGAAGCAGCGGCGCATCCTTGTTGTTGGCGATGGCGATGGTTGCCGCACCCCGGCGCCGGGCGTCCTCGATCGCCCTGACCGCATAGGGCGTCGAGCCGCTGGCCGAGACCGCGATCAGGCAGTCGCCCTCGCCGATGCCGGCAGCGACAACCGCTGCCGAGGCTTCTTCGGTGTCGTCCTCCGGCCCGCCGGCCAGTGCCTTGAAGGCATCGTCGCCACCGGCGATCAGGATGGCGATACGGTCGCGCTGAATGCCGAAGGTGCCGGGCAGTTCCAGCGCATCGGCCAGCGCCATCAGACCCGAGCTGCCGGCCGCTGCGTAAGCGAGCTTGCCGCCGCTGTTCAGCCGGCTGGCGATGATCTCGGCGGCTTTGGCGATAGCGGGAACGGCGCCGCGCACCGCCTTGGCGGCCTCGATCTGCGCGTTGGCCAACGAGGAAAGGATGGCGTCCGGAGCCTGGATATCCAGCCCCTCGGCATTCTGGTGAAGCGCTTCGGTGCGCGTTTCGGCCATCGCTTTCCCTCCAATCCGCAAAACAATACCAAAAAAGTACCACTTGTCCACAACCATTAGCGGCTTCCCTGCCCTGAAATCGCCGTTCAGACAAAATACGTAGGTTTTTCAATCAAATGCGCCTTAATCTTTTTGAAACAGAAATTAATCCTTGGCTATTGGTATTTTATTGGTATTATCAGCCCGGAGGAGAAATCGTGTGAAATTCGTGCTCGGCATCGATGGCGGCGGCACCAGCTGCAGGGCGGCCCTTGCAACAGTGGACGGCACCGTCGTCGGCCGCGCCAAGAGCGGTGCGGCCAACATCCGCACCGATCTCACCGGCGCCAGGGCCAACATCGTCGAGGCGGCAAGGCAGGCCTTTGTCGCCGCCGGACAAAACCCCGAACTGATCCCGCAGACCCCGGCCGTCCTCGGGCTCGCCGGCGCCAATGTCGGCACCTACAGGCAGCAGCTCGAAGCGATCCTGCCGTTCAGCCAAAACCGTGTCGAGACCGACGCCGAGATCGCGCTGGAAGGCGCGGTCGGCTCCGGTGACGGCGCCATGGCCATCCTCGGCACCGGCACCGCCTACATGGCGCGCAGAAACGGCAAGTCGCGCGCCATCGGCGGCTGGGGTTTCCAGGTCGGCGACCAGGGCAGCGGCGCCCGCATCGGCCGCGACCTGCTCGAGCAGACGCTGCTCGCCTATGACGGCATCCGCCAGGGATCGCCGCTGGCGCAGGCCATGCTCGCCATCTTCCGCGACAATCCCGAGGATTTGGTCGAGTTCACCACCAACGCAAAACCCGGCGATTTCGGCGGCTTCGCGCCAAAGGTCTTCGAGCATGCCGAAAAGGGCGACATCGTCGCCAACTGGATCCTCGACAAGGCAATCGCCGACGTCGAGGCAGCACTTGGCGTGCTTGATCTCGGCGACGACGATCCGCTCTGCCTGCTTGGCGGGCTGGCGCCGCTCTATGCACCACGCCTGTCGGCGCGCTACCGGGCGCTGCTGAAGCCGCCGCTCGACGATGCGCTGGGTGGCGCCGTGCAGATGGCGGTGCGTGTTTTCTCGAGTGCGACGGAGGCGGCGCGATGAGCGAGGCCGCCGAGCAGATCTTCGCCACGCTGAAACAGTCGGCGCAAAGCGGCGCGCCGCTCTATCTGCAGCTCAGGAAGAGCATCGAGGACGCGGTCAATCGCGGCCTGATCGGGCCGGGCGACGCGCTGCCGTCCGAGCGCGACATCGCCAGCAAGGCCGACATTTCGCGCGTCACCGTACGCAAGGCGGTGCAGGATCTGGTCAAGGGCGGCATCCTCGTCCAGCGCCACGGCTCCGGCACCTTCGTCGCGCCGCGGATGGAACGCGTTGAGCAGTCGCTGTCGCGGCTGACGTCCTTCACTGAGGATATGGCGCGGCGCGGCATGGCGGTGCGTTCGGCCTGGCTCGACCGCGGCCTCTATGCGCCCTCGCCGGACGAGATGATGGTGCTCGGCCTGTCATCGAACGAACTGGTGGCGCGGGTGGCGCGCCTGCGCATTGCCAACGACACGCCGCTGGCGATCGAGCGCGCGGCACTGTCTGCCAGCGTGCTGCCCGACCCGGCGGCGATCGGTTCGTCGCTCTACGCGGCGCTTGAAACGACCGGCCATCGGCCGGTGCGGGCGGTGCAGCGCATTTCCGCCGCCAATCTCGGCGACGACGACGCGCGCCTGCTCGAAGTGCCGCCTGGCATTGCCGCCCTGCACATCGAGCGTATTTCCTATCTGGCGAGCGGCAAGGTGATCGAATTCACCCGCTCGATCTACAGGGGCGACGCCTATGATTTCGTCGCCGAACTCCGGCTCAGCGGGCCGGGCGAAGAGGGCCGGCCATGAGCGCGACAATTACCCATATGCGGCGCGAGATCGAGGAGATCCCGGAGGCCACCGCCCGCCTGCTCGACGGCTCGGCGGCGGTGCTGACCGAGGCCGGGCGCGGCATTCGCGAGCGCGACCCAAACTTCGTCGTCACCGTGGCGCGCGGCTCCTCCGACCATGCCGCCACCTTCATGAAGTATGCGGTGGAACTGACCGCCGGCCTCGCCGTCGCATCGGTCGGCCCGTCGATCGCTTCGATCTACGGCGCCAGGCTCAGGCTGGCCGGCTCGGCCTGCCTGGCGATCTCGCAGTCGGGCAAGAGCCCGGACATCGTCGCCATGGCGCAAGCCGCAAGAGCCGGCGGTTCGCTGACCGTCGCCATCACCAACACCGCCGATTCGCCGCTGGCGCGGGCCTGCGATTATGCGATCGACATCCTGGCCGGCCCGGAGCGCAGCGTCGCGGCGACGAAGACCTTCGTCAATTCAGCCGTCGCCGGCCTCGCCTTGATGGCGCATAGCACCGGTGACGACAAGTTGCTGGCGGCGCTCGCCCGTTTGCCGGAACATTTCCGCAAGGCGATCGCCTGCGACTGGATGGCGCTGGCCAGCGCCCTTGAGACGCAGAAGTCTCTGTTCATCCTCGGTCGTGGTCCGTCCGCGGCGATCGCCAATGAAGCGGCGCTGAAGTTCAAGGAAACCTGCGCCATGCATGCCGAGGCCTATAGTGCTGCCGAGGTGATGCATGGCCCGCTGGCACTGGTCGGGCCCGAATTTCCGGTGCTGGCGCTCGCCGCCCGCGATGCTTCCGAGCCGTCGGTAGCAGCGGCCGCCGACAGCCTGGCGGGCAAGGGCGCGGCGGTCTTCGTGACTTCGGACAAGGCGACAAGCGCTCAGCAGCTGCCGCATGTCGCCACCGGCCATCCACTGACCGACCCGCTGGCGCTGATCGTGTCCTTCTATGGCTTCGTCGAGGCCTTTGCTCGTCATCGCGGTCTCGATCCGGACACGCCGCCCAATCTTCGCAAGGTGACGGAAACCATATGAGCGAGTGTTTTGCCCTGACTGGCGCCCGGATTTTTGACGGCGACGACTGGCACGACAACGCTGCCCTTGTCGTGCAAGACGGCCTCGTCGAGGCCATCGTTGCCACCGGAGCCGTTCCGTCCGGCGTCGAGCGTATCGAAACCGGCGGCGGCATGCTTGCACCGGGCTTTGTCGACCTGCAGGTCAATGGCGGCGGCGGCGTCATGCTCAACGACCACCCCGATGTCGCCTCGATCGAGACCATCTGCCGGGCACATGCGCCTTTCGGCACGACGGCGCTGCTGCCGACGCTGATCACCGACACGCCTGCCATCACCGCAGCGGCGGTTGCCGCCGGGGCCGAGGCCGCACGGCAAAAGGTGCCTGGCTTTTTGGGCCTGCATCTCGAAGGCCCGCATCTGTCGATCGCCCGCAAGGGCGCGCATGACCCGGCGCTGATCCGGCCGATGCTGGATGCCGACCAGGCGATGCTGATTGCGGCGCGGAAAACCCTGCCGGTGCTGCTGACGACTGTGGCGCCGGAATCGGTGGAGCCGGCGAGGGTTTCGGCGCTGGTCGAGGCCGGCATCGGCGTCAGCCTCGGCCATTCCGACACCGGCTATGCCAAGGCGCGCGGCTTCGCCGATGCCGGCGCAACAATGGTCACCCATCTGTTCAACGCCATGAGCCAGATCGGCAACCGCGAGCCGGGTCTGGTGGGTGCCGCCATCGGTACCGGCACATTGTTTGCCGGCATCATCGCCGACGGCATCCATGTCGATCCCGCCACCATAGCCATCGCGCTGCGCGCCAAGCAGGGCCCCGCAAAAATTTTCCTGGTCACCGACGCCATGGCGACGATCGGCACCGACATGACCTCGTTCACGCTGAACGGCCGCGCCGTCTACCGCAGGGACGGCAGCCTGCGGCTTGCCGACGGGACGCTGGCCGGCGCCGATCTCGACATGATCGCCGCCGTCCGCTTCGTCCACCGCGTCGTCGGGCTGGACCTGTCGGAGGCGCTGCGCATGGCTTCGCTCTATCCGGCGCAGGCGGTCGGCCAATCACACCGGCTCGGGCGCTTCGCCAACGGCACCGCCGCCGATATCGTTGCGCTGTCGGACGAATTGGACGTCAAGGGCGTCTGGATAGAAGGCAAGAGGGTTTTCGAGGTCGGTGTCGCAAAGGGTGCCTAAGATATCAGCCGTTTGGCCCGCAGCCTGAAGCGGGTGATTGCTCATGCATCCCTCTGAGTCTGGGCTGGCGCCGGAAGCCGCGGCGCGGCAGGTCTCGCCGGTTTCGGCAGCAGGCGGCGCACGGCGGTTGCGGCCGCCACATCGTTCCTGGCGGCGAACAGCTCGTGGTTCTTCTCGATGTCGTCGAGCTTGTAGCGATAATTAACCATCAGGCCATGCGCCTGACGCAAGGCGCGGGGCGACAGATCGCCGAAAAGGTCGATGCGCTCCAGCCGCGCGCCATTGCCGAGATGGAACCGGGCGACCGGGTCGATCACCTTGCCGGAGGCGGTGCGGGATTCGAGGAAATACTGTGCCGCAAGAGGAAGCAGCGCCGGGCCGACGCGGTCGCGAGCGCCAGCGTCCGCATGCCAACCCTCGTCGGCGACGAGGTCCAACACTTCGGCGGCGGAGGGGATGGTTTCGGCCTGCTCGGCCAGCCAGCGGGCAAAGCCCGGCACTGGGGACAACGTGACGAAATCGGTCAGGCCGGGAAGGTCGCGGCGCAGATCCTCGACCACCTGCTTGATCAGAAAATTGCCGAAGGAGATGCCGCGCAAGCCCTCCTGGCAGTTGGAGATCGAATAGAACACCGCCGTCGTAGCCTGCCGTGGCGGCACCGGCGGCCGCTCGTCGGCGAGCAGCTCGGCGATCGTCGTCGGCATCGCCCGGGTCAGCGCGACCTCGACGAAGATCAGCGGCTCGTCGCCGAGCTGCGGATGAAAGAACGCATAGCAGAGCCGGTCGGCCGGCTCGATCCGGCGGCGCAGATCGTCCCAGGTGTGGATGGCATGCACCGCCTCGTAGCGGATGATTTTTTCCAGGATGTTGGCCGGCGTCGACCAGTCGATCCGCCGCAGCACCAGGAAGCCGCGGTTGAACCACGACGACAGCAGGTGCGTGAAGTCGGTATCGACGATGGCGAGATCGGGCGATGTGGGCAGCCGGGCAAGCAGATCCTCGCGCATGCGCACCAGCGTCTCGATTCCGCCGGGCGCCAGGTTCAGGCGGCGCAGCAGCTCCTGCCTGGCCGGCTCGGCGGCGTCGTGCAGGGCAAGTGCCGAGCGATCGTCCGGAGTGGCGCGATAGGCATCCACCGCGGCGGCAAGCCTGGCGTGATCGGTGCCGAAACGATCGCGCAGCACATGCAGGAAAGCCAGCCTGCCGTCGGCGCCGAGGGTGCGCCAGCGGTCGAGTATTTCCCTTGCATAGGCGACGCCCGATGCCTCGCCCTGGCTGGAAAGCAGACGGACGCACAGACGTGCCAGGCTGTCGGCCGAAACCGGCTCGTCACCGCGCACGAGGTTCAGCATCATCCGGCCGCGGTCGGCGATGGTGTTCAGCAGGTCAGCGAAGAAAGGGCTGCGGTTCATCGATCCGACCGTCGAAGAGGAGCCTGCGGGAGGGGTCCGCAGAAGCATGAGGGTGAGACAGAGAATATGGATGACAGTTTTGGATATACCAATAAAATCGCCAAAAATGGACAGGGCCATTTTTGGCTGGGGCCGCATGCCACGAGCACAAGCGCACCGGCGTCGGCCAACGAATTCCTGACCGGCCGGGGAGAACAACGCCTGCCGGTGACGGCGCGCCGGCAGGTCAGCCGGCCACCTGGTCGGCCGCTGTCCTGATCGCCTCGATGTTCGCCCGATAGGCTTCGACGCTGCCGCCCTTGAAGATAGCCGCACCGGCGACCAGCACGCTGGCGCCGGCGGCGGTGACCAGGGGCGCGGTTTCGGGCGAGATGCCGCCGTCGATCTCGATCCGGATCGGCCGATTGCCGATCAGCGCCTTCACCCGCTTCACCTTGTCGACGACCTCCGGAATGAAGGCCTGGCCGCCAAAACCCGGATTGACGGTCATGATCAGGATCAGATCGAGCCGGTCTAGCACATATTCGATCGCCGTTTCATGTGTCGCCGGGTTGAGCGACACGCCGGCCTGCTTGCCGAGGTCCCTGATCGTCTGCAGCGAACGGTCGAGATGCGGCCCGGCCTCGGCATGCACCGTCATGCCGTCGCAGCCGGCTTCGGCAAACGCCTGCAGATAGGGATCGGCCGGCGCAATCATCAGATGACAGTCGAAGAAGGCCTTGGTGCGGTTGCGGATCGCCTTGATCACCGGCGGACCGAAGGTGATGTTGGGCACAAAATGCCCGTCCATGACGTCGAGATGGATCCAGTCGGCACCGGCCGCCACCACCGCCTCGACCTCGTCGCCCAGCTTCGAAAAATCCGACGCCAGCACAGATGGCGCGATCAGGGTCTTGTGAGCCACGTTCGCTTCCCGTTCTTGAGCCCGCCTTCGCCGTAATGGTCTCAGCGCTGCTTGTCGACAGGAATCCGGTGCCTGCGCAAAAGGAGAGAGGCAGCGTCGGCCACCTCTCCCTGTTCAAGCGTTGCGATTTCAGTTCACTGGATGCAGCGGCCTGGCCGGTCGTGGCAGCAACACCTTGCCGCTGCCTTGCTTCACTTTCTGCAGGTTGAGCTTCTTCACAGGTTGCTTGGGCACGCAGTGGCCACGCAGCAGTTTTTCGGTTGCCGGGCAGGCGGTGATGATCAGCGGGTTCTTAACGCATGCCTTGCCGACCAGATGATAGCCGCGCTTGCAATCGATAATGATGGAGGGCTTGCGCACGCATCTCCCGTCGATGCGCTGTTCGTTGCGCTTGCACCTGTCGGCGATCACCGCATTGCGCACGCATTTCAGGCCGACCTGATGGTAACCGGGCAGGCAGTGGATGCTGACCCCGATGCACTTGCCGTTGACACGCTTTTCGGTGCTGCGGCAGGCAGCCACGAGCGGCCTGTCGACGCATTTGCCGCGGATCGGCCTCTGGCTCGGCACGCATGTGCGGCCGGCATCGATGACGACCGGCGGAAGTTGCGGTTTGCCGGGATTGGATGGCGTATCGACCGCCAGACCATCGGCATTCGGATCAAAATTGCGCTTGATACAGGTAAAATCCTCGCTGCTGTTGTCGACGGTTGCGATCGAACCGTTCTGCTTGATCTCCTGCAGGGTGCACTGGATCGAGCGGGTTCTGACGATGCTGAGTTCGTGTGCGGCACTCGCCCTGAACACGCCGCCATCATCGAAGGCGGCCGTCGTGCCGGTGAAGAATGCGCCGTTCGAGCAGCTGATGCGGTAGTGAAACGCACCCGGCGCCTCGCGCTCGACTTCGAACGCCACCTGGCCCTTGCGCGGGCAGAGTTTTTTGAAGCCAGCGCTGTCCGAGACAGTGACCTCGCCCTGCCAGTCCGAATGCGCCGGCGGGTTGTCGGGGTTGTCCTGAGGTGCGTCGGTGAAGCCGCCCCCACCCGCGCCGGTGCAATGGACAGTGATGTCCTTCCAGCCGTCAAATGGTTCGAACGGACCGTTGCCGATGATCTCGGTCTTGTATTGGAAATAGGCGGTGGCGCCGACATCCTCCCACTTCTCATAGGTGGCGAAATAGCCATTCTTGGTCGCATCGTATGACGCCCACGCCTGCTGCACCTCGGAGGTGATCGGCCCGTCGTTCTTCCGGCGCCAGATGCGCATCGACACAGGCCCGGCCTGATTGGCCTGCGCCCGGCTCGTGACCTTCAACGATGGGCAGACCGTACCGGGCGTCGAGCCGGTCTGGTTCGACTGGTAGGTGGTCAGGAACAGCTTGACGTCGTCCACGTCGAATTCGCCGAAATCATTGGCGACGTCCTGAACCGGCGGCTTGACGACGGGGTCGCAGACAATTTGGACGTCGAACGATCCATGCTCGGCATAGTGCGAGTCGTACAGGGGATGGGGCCAGCTGCCGTCCTGGGCCTCGCTGACCGCATTGTCCATGTCGAGCGCCGTGTCGGTCAGTGCCGAGAAGCTCGCATGGAAGCTGTGCGTGAACGAGTAAGACTTTGTCGGCCCATCGGGCTGGAGGTGCTGATTGCACCGGGCAATGATCTGATCGCCGTAAGGCACGACGGCGATACCGGTGTTTGACGACAGCGGTATTTTGGAGGGATCGAAGGAGAAATTTTCCTGATGATCGTAGTGGCGGCTGACAGGTGACGTGCTCCAGATCGGCGGAAACGCGCCGCACTGGCCCGGTCCACAAACGCCGAGCGCCACGCCGACATCCTGCACATAACCTGGCCACCGTGTGTTGAGCTTCATGTGGCCCCAGAACTGGACATTGCCACTTTTCAGCGTGTCCCATTTTTGCTTGTCGCTGGAGCCGACATGGATCGTCGTGTTGGCGCTTTCGGTGTTGAACGACATTGACTTGATGTTCGCCTGCTTGGCGAAGGCCGGTGTGGTGGCGAGCGCGGCTGCGATCAGGGCGACGGTCGCCGCCGTGTTGCGAAGAACATGCTTGGCTGAAGACATTTTCTCTCTCCCTGAAATGTTGCTTCAGGGAGTTTGTCGCCGACTGCCGCGATAAGGTTCACGCAGCGGCCGAAACACGTTCGACCGACAAAAAAACCCCGCCGGATTGCTCCCGCGAGGTCTTGGTGTTGCGGTCCAATGTGACGGACTGTTGCGCGCCGGGTCCCCTACTGGAGAGCCCGCGGCCTGCGCCTCGGCTGCTGCAGGATGTTCGGGTTCAGCAGCAGGTTCGGATTGATCTGCAGCGTCGGCGCCCTGCGGATCGGGTTGCAGTCCGGATACTGTCCGACTGTCCCGACCGGGCAGCGCCGCTTGATGATCGGCTGGCACCGGCCGTTGATCAGCCGTGAGCCAGGCGCGCACTCCAGCTGCGCCCGGCGGCATGCGCCTCTGATCACCTCGGTCCCGCGCGGGCAGACACAGGCGCCGTTTTTGGTGCGGATCTGGCCGGGCAGCAGCTTGCACAGGCGTGCCGGCGGCTCGTCGGTCGACACGCACCTGCGGTTCTCCAGCTCGGTTCCGCGCGGGCAGACGCAACGCCCGTCGGAGGTGCGGATCTGGCCCTTGAACAGCACACAGCGCGCCTTCGGCTTCGGTATGATGACCGTGCCGCCCGCCGACGAGCACTGGCCGTTACGGAAAGTGGTGCCTTGCGGGCAGACGCAGCGGCCGGCGTCGTTCATGACGAGGCCCTGCGAGCACGCCTTCTTCACCTCTTTCTTGATGGTGAAGGGATGGCAGGCATAAGCCTTGCCGCGATCGCCCTGCACATTGGCCGGTTCGCCGGAGGGCGAGTCGCCCGCGCCTCGCACCGGCGTGTCGGGCGACAGCACTCCGACGCAGTTCTGGCCGCTGACGGTGCCCTGCAGATTGGCCAGGCGGCCGGCGTCAGGAATGATCACTGTCACACGGTGAACGTGGCTTCCCCCGGCGCCGAGCGTCAGGTTGGCTATGCAGGATAGAGGCAAGGTCGCCGGTTCCGGCGCACAGCCGAAGGGCGGGTCGATCGAGGTGATCGCAACGCCTTCCAGCCGGCCGAGGCCTTCGACACCGATCGCATCACCAATGCGAACCGGACCGGAGAAGGCGTTTTTCCCATCGTTCGCGATGGTGATCTCGAACGAGCAGGGCTGGCCGATCCGGCACTCGGCATCGCCGGTCTTCTCGACACGGATGCTCGGGGCGCCGCCGCCCTTGGCGCAGGTCCTGCCGATCGGATAGACGACGTCGTCTCCTGACGCTGGGCCGTAGGAGCCGCGTGAGCAGTTCTCGAACACGCCATTCGCTGCAAGCGCCACGTCGAAGTGGCGGCTGGTTCCGGGTGTCATGACGGCGCCGGGAATCTGGCACGACAACGCATTGGCCGGAGCCGGTCCGCACGTCCATTCCGCGCCGTCGGGCGTGACGGTCTGGATCTGAACGGGCCTACCGCCGGCCACCAGTGTGGCGGCATCGTTGATCCGCACCGGACCGGTGGGGGCAGTGGTGCCGGTGCTGATGACGGTGATGCGGCAGGTGACGGAAGCAGCACCGGCCAGCGCTCCGCTGCACATTTTGGTGATGCGCATGGCCGGCTTGCCGCTGTCGGAATGACGGATGCGTTGCGTGACGCAGGCCCTGTTGTTGGTGAGGTCGTTCTCGCCGGGGATGGCTTTCACCTCGGCGCAGTTCTCGACCGAGTTTGGCCGGTAACCGGCCGGCATCACCGCCTTGACGAAGATCGGCGTCGAGGCGCCCGGCGAGAGCACGATGCCGGCATTGTCGCAACGGAACTGGCCGGAGCCGTTCGATCCACATTTCCATGGCGGGATCGGGCCGAAGCTCGACGATGCCGGCGCGCCACCCGGATAGGTGTCGGTGACCGTCAGCGGCCCGTCGTAGAGGGCGCTGCCGTTGTTGATGATATCGATCACGAAGGTGCAGACACCATCTGCCGTGCAGACCGGGGTGCGGGCACGCTTCTTCAGGATCAGATCGACCTTCTTTTCCACCGGCGGCCGGCAGTCGCGGTCCCGGTCGCCACGCCGGCAGATTGGGATCGAGGCGCAGCCGCGGCCAAGGCAAGGAGGCACGCCGCCACCCGGCATCTGCTCGTCATAGCCGGCACGGCCTTCGCAGGGATGCCAGACTTCGACGTCGCCGACATGCCCTTCTACCTCGGGGCCTTCTACCTCGGAGTCTTCAAAATAGCCGTCAAAGTCGACGAACCACGCGCCGAAAGGCGGCGCGTTGGCCGGCTTGACCAGCGCCGTCGGCGTGATCTGCACACCGTGCACGGCGAGCGGTCCGCCGCCGGCAAGCTGTTCGGCAAGTGCAGGGTTGTCGCGCAATTTGTCGGCGGACTTGACCAGCGTCTCGGTGCAGGCGCTCGCGTCGAGATTGCCGTCGGCGTCATAGCCATATTGCAGGTCCAGGCCGCCGGCCGACTGCCGGTTGTCTTGCGGGAAGCCGACCGCATAGTCCTGCGGCATTTCCACCCAGATTGATTCCGTCGCCGGATCGTCCGGGTTTTCGCGCCAGTAGCGGAACACCTCGCCCGCGCCGGTAACGGCGAACCGGCTGTAGTCGTAGCGGTTTTCCACCGGGCCGCGCTGGGCCAGGTACATGAAGCCGCTGATGTCGAAAGCGATGTCGGTGACAGCGTGGTCGTTGTCGGCCTTGACCGCCAGTTCCCAGCGCGGGTCGCCAGCAAAGCTGCCGTCGCGGGCAACGCCCACCGACCAGAACTCGGCCTTTTCACCGACGGAATAATAGAGGCGGCCGCCGTGATAGGCGACGGACCAGACGCGACGCTCGTCCTGCGTATAGCCCCAACTGTCGGCGTCTTCGCTGTCGAAGGCAGCGTCTTCGATGTCCATCGCCAAGCCATCGTCGGCTAGCGAGGTTAGCCCGTGCGCCGGGCGCCCGGCAACGCCGTGATCGAAGCTGTCGATCAGTGCGCCGTTGGCGTCAATGCGATGGATGAGACCGGTGTCGAGGTCGCTGGCGAAGAACTGGCGGCGGATATTGTCGAAGGTGACGTCGCCGATGCCAGGGCCGCTGTTGGTGTCGAGGTCGGCGAATTTGCTGACCTGGCCGGTGATGCCGTCGATCTTCCAGATCGTGCCCGGTCCGCCACCGTTCTCGGTGCCGAACTGGCCGTTCATGAAGGTGGCGCCGGCAGCACCGCGACGCTGCCGCTCGGGACGACCGTCCGCATCTTCGTCTGATGTGACGATGCGGATCCCATGCAGCGAGGTGGCGCCGGCATAGAGGTTCGCAATGCCCGAGGGAGCGCCGTCGCGTACGCCGTCGTCATAGGTGATGGCGAACACCTGGCCGATCTGCCCGGCCGTCACTTCGAAGGGCGGCGGCGTGAAGACGAGTTGGCCGGAGGCCCGCCCGCCCAGTCTTGAAACGTCAAAGACGCGCAAGGTTGCGCGCGTCGTGTCGATAAAGGTCTCGTCGACCGGGTCGACGCTGGGCGGCAGGCTCTCCTCAAGATCACGAATGACGGTACCGGAAAATCCGGTCACCGCCATCGAGCCTGGATAGATGACCTGCGTTTCCTGCGCCTGCACGGCACCGCCAAGCCACAGGATGGTGGCGAGCGCCAACGCCGGAAAGCCGCTGGCTGCCAGGAATCTATTGGTTAATTGCATCGCACGGCGCAAACGGCCAGCACGAGAGCGCACGAACGCGCCGTGGTCGCAAGACCAAGACATAGAATTCCCCCCGCGGGCGACGGGAGAAACATCCGCCGTTTCCGCGCAAATCAGGGCAAGGCGCGACGTCCCGGCACGTTTTTCCCTGATCGAATTGTCTGCTTTCCTCGTAATCACGATATGCCGGCTCTTACGCATGGTCAACGGAACCAGCGGAACGCCTGGCATATCGACCCCACCCCGAAAGCGGTGGTCGGGCTGAGCCTGGATATCCAGTCATGGCCTTGCCTTTCCAGGGCCGCACCACACGGCGCATCTGGGTGTCAGTCGCGAGCCGAAGCGGAAAGGTTCATGGGCCGGAGAACCCTGGCCGGCCCGAGAAAAGGATGTGTTGGATGCCTTGCGCAGAATGCTTGCGCGGCGCGCAGCCTGTTCTTATATACGCGCCAAGCCGTTCGGCGCCGGAATGCCGGTTGCCGAAGCGGAATTTCTTGTGAACAGGGGCTTTCGTCGGAACGCCTGTACGGGTCCTGAGAGCCTGCTTAGCGGAGAGATTAGAAAAATGGCAAAAGTAATCGGTATCGATCTGGGGACCACCAACTCCTGCGTCGCCATCATGGACGGCAAGGAATCGAAGGTCATCGAGAATGCGGAAGGCGCGCGCACGACCCCATCCATCGTCGCCATCAACAGCGACGGCGAGCGCCTCGTCGGCCAGCCGGCCAAGCGCCAGGCGGTCACCAATCCTGAAAACACCATCTTCGCGGTCAAGCGCCTGATCGGCCGCCGCTATGACGATCCGGTTACGGAAAAGGACAAGAAGCTTGTCCCCTACAAGATCGTCAAGGGCGACAATGGCGACGCCTGGGTCGAGGCCGGCGGCAAGAAGCAGTCGCCCAGCCAGATCTCGGCAATGATCCTGCAGAAGATGAAGGAAACGGCGGAAGCCTATCTCGGCGAGAAGGTCGAGAAGGCGGTGATCACCGTTCCGGCCTATTTCAACGACGCCCAGCGCCAGGCCACCAAGGATGCCGGCAAGATCGCCGGCCTTGAAGTGCTGCGCATCATCAACGAGCCGACCGCGGCCGCACTTGCCTACGGCCTCGACAAGAAGGAAGGCAAGACCATTGCCGTCTATGACCTTGGCGGCGGCACGTTCGACATTTCGGTGCTCGAAATCGGCGACGGCGTCTTTGAGGTGAAGTCGACCAATGGCGACACCTTCCTCGGCGGCGAGGATTTCGACATGCGTCTGGTCGAATATCTGGCGGCCGAGTTCAAGAAGGAACAGGGCATCGACCTGCGCAGCGACAAGCTCGCGCTTCAGCGCCTCAAGGAAGCGGCCGAAAAGGCCAAGATCGAGCTGTCGTCGACGACGCAGACCGAGATCAACCTGCCCTTCATCACCGCCGATGCCACCGGCCCCAAGCACCTGACGCTGAAGCTGACACGGGCGAAGTTCGAGAGCCTGGTCGAGGATCTCGTCCAGCGCACGATCGAACCCTGCAAGGCGGCGCTCAAGGATGCCGGCCTGAAGGCCGGCGAAATCGACGAGGTCGTCCTGGTCGGCGGCATGACCCGCATGCCCAAGATCCAGGAGATCGTGAAGCAATTCTTCGGCAAGGAGCCGCACAAGGGCGTCAATCCGGATGAGGTCGTCGCATTGGGCGCCGCCATCCAGGCCGGCGTGCTGCAGGGCGACGTCAAGGACGTGCTGTTGCTTGACGTGACACCGCTGTCGCTCGGCATCGAGACACTGGGTGGTGTGTTCACGCGGCTGATCGAGCGCAACACGACGATCCCGACCAAGAAGAGCCAGGTGTTCTCGACTGCCGAGGATTCACAATCGGCCGTGACCATCCGCGTCTTCCAGGGCGAGCGTGAAATGGCCGCCGACAACAAGGCGCTCGGCCAGTTCGACCTGGTCGGCATTCCGCCGGCGCCGCGTGGCGTACCGCAGATCGAGGTCACTTTCGACATCGACGCCAACGGTATCGTCAACGTCTCGGCCAAGGACAAGGGCACCGGCAAGGAGCACCAGATCCGCATTCAGGCGTCTGGCGGCCTTTCGGACGCCGACATCGAGAAGATGGTGAAGGACGCCGAAGCCAATGCCGAGGCCGACAAGAAGCGGCGCGCGCTGGTCGAGGCCCGCAACCAGGCCGAGGCGCTGGTGCATTCCTCGGAGAAGTCGCTGAAGGAATATGGCGAGAAAGTTTCCGAGGCCGACCGCACGGCGATCGCCGATGCGATCGCGGCGCTGAAGACCGCTGCCGAAGGCGACGACGCGGCCGACATCGAAGCCAAGACGCAGGCGCTCGCCGAAACCTCGATGAAGCTCGGCCAGGCCATGTACGAGGCTTCGCAGAAGGAAGCCGCGGAAGCTGACGCCAAGGCGGACGCCGCCAAGGACAGCGACGTGGTCGATGCCGACTTCGAGGAAATCAACGAGGACGACGACAAGAAGAAGTCGGCCTGAGCGGCCTGACGGCAGGTTTAGGCGCATGACCCCGAAATCGGAATCGATTTCCGGAAGGGATCATGCGCAAAAATCAAAGTGCTACAGCGTCCTTTGCGGGTCCAACAGGACGCGCGGCGCTGTAGTAAAGCCCGGCGTAAAGCCGGGCTTTTTTGCAACTCTGGCCGAGAAAGTGCGCGCCTGATCGAAAAAATGCGGGCAAACCCGTGTCAACACTGGCATCCCGGCTCCATCGCACCTAAATCGGAACAGCGTGCCGGCGAACGACGCAAAGTGCTTCAAGACGCTGAATATCCGGACTGCGGGAAAAGATGAAAGCTGATTTCTACGAAACGCTGGGCGTGCAAAAGGGGGCCGACGAGAAGGAGCTCAAGAGCGCTTTCCGCAAGCTCGCCATGCAGTTCCACCCCGATCGCAATCCCGGCGATCATGCCTGCGAGCACAAGTTCAAGGAAATCAACGAAGCCTACGAGACGCTGAAGGATCCGCAGAAGCGCGCGGCCTACGACCGTTTCGGCCATGCCGCCTTCGAACAGGGCGGCATGAACGGCGGCGCACACGGCTTCGGCGCCGGCGGCTTCGCCGACATCTTCGAAGATATTTTCGGCGACATGATGGGCGGGCGCCAGCGCCGCTCGTCAGGCGGACGCGAGCGCGGCGCCGACCTGCGCTACAATATGGAAATCACGCTGGAGGAGGCGTTTACCGGCAAGACGGCGCAGATCCACGTGCCGGCCTCGATCTCCTGCATGGAATGCTCGGGCAGCGGCGCCAAGCCCGGCACCCAGCCCGTCACCTGCTCGATGTGCAACGGCCACGGCAAGGTGCGCGCCACGCAAGGCTTCTTCTCGATCGAGCGCACCTGCCCGCAATGCCAGGGGCGTGGCCAGACCATCAAGGAGCCGTGCCAGAAATGCGCCGGCCAGGGCCGCGTCACCGAGGAGCGCTCGCTGTCGGTCAACATCCCGGCCGGCATTGAGGACGGCACCCGCATCCGCCTTGCCAATGAGGGCGAGGCCGGCCTGCGCGGCGGCCCGTCGGGCGATCTTTATATTTTCCTGGCGGTCAAGCCGCACGAATTCTTCCAGCGCGACGGCGCCGATCTCTACTGCAAGGTGCCGATCTCAATGACGACGGCTGCCCTTGGCGGTTCCTTCGAGGTGACGACGCTGGACGGCACCCAGACAAAGGTCAAGGTGCCGGAAGGCACCCAGAACGGCCGCCAGTTCCGCCTCAAGGGCAAGGGCATGCCGGTGCTGCGCCAGCACAATGTCGGCGATCTCTACATCCAGACCGCGGTCGAGACGCCGCAGAACCTGTCCCGCCGCCAGCGCGAGCTGCTGGAGGAGTTCGAGCAGCTTTCCTCGAAGGATAATTCGCCGCAGTCGAGCGGCTTTTTCGCCCGCATGAAGGACTTTTTCGAGACCTTCGGCGAGCGCTGATGGCGACTCTCGCCGATCAGGTGTAGGATACAGCCGAGCGGAAGCTCCCCTAGCGTCATCAACACCTTATACCGGCGTCCGCCTTGCCTTGAAGCCCGTAGCTGCTAAGTAGCCACTCGGGGGACCGTTCAGGAGAACTTGCATGGCACATGGTCCCGGACTGCGGAAGACGCTGGCAGAGAAGTTCGACGACGAACTGAAGTTCTTCAAGGGCTGGATCGACAAGCCGAAGGCGGTCGGTTCGATCGTGCCGACCAGTTCCATCACGGCCCGCAAGATGGCCTCCGTCGTCAACCCGAAGTCGGGCCTGCCGGTGCTCGAAGTCGGGCCCGGCACCGGCGTCATCACCCGAGCCATCCTCGCCCAGGGCGTAAAGCCTGAAAATCTCTACGCAGTCGAATACTCCCCCGATTTCGTGCGCCATCTGCGCCAGCTCTATCCCGGCGTCAACGTCATCGAGGGCGATGCCTTCAATCTCGATGCGACGCTCGGCGACAAGAGCGGCCTGACATTCGATTCGGTCATCTCCGGCGTGCCATTGCTCAATTTCCCGGTCGAACAGCGCGTCGCCTACGTCGAAAGCCTTCTCGACCGCATCCCGAAAGGCCGCCCGGTCGTGCAGCTGACCTACGGCCCGCTGTCGCCGATCCCGCCCGGCCGCGGCGACTACACGGTCGAGCATTTCCATTTCGTCATCCGCAACATCCCGCCAACGCAGCTGTGGATCTACCGGCGCGGGGCGCATTAGGGGTGTGCGAATATTCAGGTGAGGCCGGCCTGACCTGAATCTCATCACACACACTTCACGCATGTGCCCCCTTTTCGATTTTTGGCCGGTGCGTTGATTTGACAGATCCTTGGCTGTACCTGTCCGGGAACAAAGGGGGCCGATGGCAGTGATCGCGAAAATTCTCGTCTTCGCCGGTTCGATTCGCTCTGGCGCCTTTAGCGGCAGGACCGCCGATGTGGCGCAGAAGGAATTCGCCTTGCAGGGCGCCGAGGTGGCCCGCATCTCGCTTGCCGACTATCCGCTGCCGATCTTCGACGAGGATCTGGAAAAGGAGAAAGGCATTCCCGAGAACGCCATCAGGCTTGCCCGGCAAATCGCCGCCCATGACGGGCTGCTGATCGCGACGCCCGAGTATAACGGCTCGATCCCGCCGCTGCTCAAGAATACCATCGATTGGGTGAGCCGGGTGCGCACGGATGACGGGCGGTCGTTCAGGCCGTTCACCGGCAAGCCCGTCGGCCTTTGTTCGTCTTCCAAAGGACATTTCGCCGGGGTACGCTGCATCAACCATCTGCGCGCCGTGCTGGTGCGCTGCCAGATGGAGGTGGTGACGCCGGAGTGCTCAGTCCCGGAGGGCGGCAACGCCTTCGACGAGGACGGGAATTTCAGGGACGAGCGACTGCACAGATCGATGGAGCACCTATGCCGCACGCTGATCGAAACCTCGCGCCTGCTGTCGACGCGGATCGAGGCGTGATCCAGGAGCGCGCCAGCACCATGCAAGACAGGCTGATCGTCGGCCTCGACGTGCCGACGCTGAAGGACGCCGAGAAGGTGGTGCGCGAACTCGACGGGGTCGTCTCCTTCTACAAGATCGGCTATCAGCTCGCCTTCGCTGGCGGCCTCGACCTCGCCCGCGAGCTCGCCAGCGGCGGCACCAGGATCTTCCTCGACATGAAGCTGCTCGACATCGACAACACGGTAGCCAAGGGCGTCGAGGCCATTGCCAGGATGGGCATGACCATGCTGACGATGCACGCCTATCCGAAGACGATGAAGGCAGCGGTCGCGGCCGCCAGGGGCAGCGATCTCTGCCTGCTTGGCGTCACCGTGCTGACCTCGATGGACGAGCAGGACCTGATCGACGCCGGCTATGAGCATGACCCGCATACGCTGGTGCTGAGGCGCTCCGAACAGGCGCTGCATGCCGGCATGGGCGGCATCGTCTGCTCGGCCGAGGAAGCGGAAGCGGTGCGCCGGATCGTCGGCCCCAACATGGCCGTCGTCACACCGGGGATACGGCCCAGGGGCAGCGACCATGGCGACCAGAAACGTGTCGTCACGCCGGCGCAGGCGATCCGCAACGGCTCCAGCCATCTCGTCGTCGGCCGGCCGATCGTCGGTGCCGCCGACAGGCGAGCGGTCGCGGAAGCCATCCTTGACGAAATGCGCTCGGCCTAACAATTCGGAGAAGAAGCATGCCCAAGGGATATTGGATCGCCCGCGTCGATGTGCGTGATGCCGAAGGTTACAAGGACTATGTCGCAGCCGCCAAGCTTGCCTTCGACCGTTTCGATGTAAAATTCCTGGCACGCGGCGGCGCACATGAAAAAGTCGAGGGGCCCGGTCGTGACCGCAACGTCATCATCGAGTTTCCGTCGTTGGCTGCGGCGCATGATTGCTATCACTCGCCGGAGTATCAGCGGGCGGTCGCGATCCGCCAGAAAGTAGCCGACGGCGAGATCGTGCTGGTCGAGGGGCTTTAGAGCGGGATGAATTGAG
>NZ_FTPD01000015.1 GCF_900156895.1 Mesorhizobium prunaredense | reverse complement strand
GCCCGCATCGAAAAACCTTCACCGATTGCGACGTAGAACGCTCCATCGCGGTATAATCCGAGCCGATGCCCGGCCGGCTCCGTTGCGCCAGAACTGGCCATTCAGTTGACACCCGCCAACGGCGGGAGTTGACCTCTTAGCGGAAGTTAGAACCACTGCCCCTCAAGAATGCGCAAGCAGCCTTCTAGCCGTCAAAATTGACATGGCAACGCAACTCACCACGCTGGAGGAGCTGTCGGCGTTAGATGGGGTTGGTCAATCGAACCTTGTTCACTCGCCCATCGTCATTACAGCCTGGGCGTGATTTTATTCAAAGCGCGTGTCGATCCGCCGGGGGCTGGTTCGTCGACTTAATTAGCGAGACTGTTCAGCGGCCATCACGTCCGCGGCTCGCCTCAGGAGGAGTTCTCAAATGCGCTTCATGTCGTTCGTCACTTCCGCCCACGCTGGACCGCCGACGGCGGAACTCATCGAGGCGATGAACAAGCTCGCCGACCGAGAAATCAAGGCCGGCCGCATGGTCGACATGGGCGGGCTCACGCCGGTCGCGATGGGCGCACAAGTGCGCATCGCCGAGGGGAAGCTCAGCGTCATCGACGGTCCGTTCGTCGAGGCGAAGGAGGTCATCGGCGGCTACGCGATCATGGAGTTCCGGAACAAGGAAGAGGCCGTGGCGTCGGCGGTCGAGTTCATGCAGCTCCACAAGGATTTCATGCCGGATTGGGAGGGCACGTGCGAGGTCCGCGCGTTTGCCGGCCCTTGAGGCGACGTTCCTGCAGACGGCGTCGGCGGCCATGACGGTCGCCGACGCCCATCGCACGATCCTCGCCGTGTGGCGGATCGAGCAGCCCCGCCTGATCACCAGTCTGGCGAGGATGCTGCGCGATGTGCCGTTGGCCGAGGATTTGACGCAGGAAGCCCTGCTGGCCGCCCTTGAGCGGTGGCCCGCCACAGGCGTTCCGGAAAAACCCGGCGCCTGGCTGATGGCGACCGCCAAGCGCCGGGCCCTGGATCATCTGCGCCGCAGCCGGATGCTCGAGCGCAAGCACGACATTATCGCCTGGGACATGGAGGAGGAGCAGCAGGCCATGCCCGACCTCGACTCGGCCCTGGACGACGACATAGGCGATGAACTACTTCGACTCATCTTCACCGCCTGTCACCCGCGACTGTCGCGCGAGGCGCGCGCGGCGCTGGAACTGCGGATGATCTGCGGCCTGACAACCGAGGAGATCGCCAGGGCCTTCCTGTTGCCGGAGGCGACGATCGCCCAGCGCATCGTGCGCGCGAAGCGGACTCTTTCGGAATCGGGGCTGGCCTACGAGACCCCAAGCGGCGAGGAGCTCTCAAAGCGGCTCTCCTCGGTGCTGGAGGTCGTCTACCTCATCTTCAACGAAGGCTACACCGCGGCGCGCGGCGAGGACTGGCTGCGCCCCCAGCTCTGCAATGAAGCGCTTCGCATGGGCCGCGTGCTCACCTCCATCGTGCCGCACGAGCCCGAAGCCCATGGACTGCTCGCTCTGATGGAGCTGAACGCCTCGCGCACGGCGGCTCGTACTGACGCCGAGGGCGAGCCAATCCTCATGCTGGACCAGAACCGCGCACTCTGGGACCAGCTCCAGATCCGGCGCGGGATGCAGGCGCTCGGGCGAGCGCGCGATCTAGGCGGAGCGGGCGGCATTTACGCCCTACAGGCGGCGATTATCGCCTGCCACGCCCAGGCGAGGACGGCAAGTGATACCGACTGGTCGCGCATCGCCGGACTTTATGCGGAGCTGGCGGCTGTCGTGCGCTCGCCAATCATCGACCTCAACCGCGCGGTTGCCGTCGGCATGGCCGAGGGCCCAGAAGTGGCGCTGGTGATCGTGGACCGCCTTTCGCGCGAGCCGGCGCTCAAAGGCTATCACCTGCTGCCGAGCGTTCGCGGCGACCTGCTCCGCAAACTCGGCCGCTACGAGGAGGCGCGCGCCGCGTTCGAAGCAGCCGCGGCGCTGGCGGGCAACAGGCGGGAACATGCCCTGTTGAGGCGGCGCGCCGCCGAGGCGGCCGACGCAGCGATGTCATCATAATCCCTGATCAGACAAGGACATGATCGACCCCGGATCGACCGCTTCCGGGCTTTTGTCATTTTCCTGTGTAAGGTCTGACTTGGATATCGCGGAACGTCCGCTGTCCCACCCGGCCCGAACTTCCAAGGTGGAACGGCAGCCTAGGGTCAGAACCGCTGGTTGCGCTCAATGTCCGGTTTTTGGGAACGGATATAGGCTCCCGAAAGCTTCTGACATTCCGAGCCTCTAAGCCGCAAGTCCGCCCCCACGGCCCCATTGCAGTCATCCGCGAGTATGCATCTGGCTGACTGGTATTGGCGCTTAGCGGACCTTTTGGGCCGCGATCATGGCGCGCCGTTTAATTAGCCGGAATGTTAGGAAAATGTGAGCGCCTGGCGCGATCGCGGGACGGTTTCGGTCAAGCCGGCAAGGATCGCAGTCCGGTCGGAGGGCTCGTCTCAGGCACAGGCGCCGGGGCAAGCTGCTTGGCCATGTCGATCAGCGGCAGCCTGATGACCGCGCGAAGGCCGTTACTCCGGTTTTCCAGCACGATGTCGCCGCCATGATGGCGGGCGATGGCGCGGGCAATTGACAGGCCGAGCCCGACGCCACCGGTCTCCCGGTTGCGCGACTGCTCCAGGCGGAAGAAGGGCGCGAACACCTGTTCCATGTCGCCTGGCGGAATGCCGGGTCCGGCGTCCTCGACCACGATGTCCAGGCTGTCGTGACTCCTGACCAGGCTTACCTTGGCCCGCTCGCCGTAGCGGACGGCATTTTCGACGAGGTTGCGGATAGCCCGGCGCAGCGAGTCCGGCCGGCAGCGGTACAGCACCTTGGGCCCGTCGCTGACGGTGACGTTTTGGCCCAGCTCCTCGAGGTCGTCGCAGAGGCTGCCGACCAGCGCCGAAAGATCGACGGTTCGCGTCTCCTCCACCGCGGCGTCCTCGCGCGCGAAGGCGAGCGCTGCTTCCGTCATCGTCTGGATTTCCTCGATGGTCTTCAGCATCTTCTCCTGGAGATCGTGATCCTGGACGAACTCGGCGCGCAGCCGGAGCGAGGTCAGCGGCGTGCGCAGGTCGTGGCTGATCGCCGCCAGCATGCGCGTGCGATCCTCGACGAAGCGCTGCAGGCGCTCCTGCATGCGGTTGAACGCCTCGGCGGTCTGGCGGATGTCGTCCGGCCCTGATTCCGGCAGCCGCGGCACGGCCTCGCCGCGGCCGAACAGTTCTGCGGCATTGGCGAGCCGTCGCAGCGGACGCGCGATTGCCTGTGCCCCGAAAAGCGCTATGGCGGACAGGATGAGCGCGGTGAGCGCCAGCGATATCGCCGATTGCGCGGTCCAGAAGGCGCTCGGCATCACCTTGGCGTAGGCGGCATTCAGCCAGGTGCTGTCGTCAAGGCGGACGGAAAGCCCCATGCCGTTTGGGGCGCCGTCCAGATAAAGAAACTTGGCAGGTCGGGTGAACGGGCTGCCACTGCCGGACAGGTCCAGCATGCGCGGCGGCACCGAAGGATCGGCGGCAGCGACCGCGTTCGAGGCCTGCCCGTTCATGTAGGCGGCATATTTGGCGGCAATCCCGGGCAGCGGCTTGGCGAGTTGCGCGAGCGCCTCCTGTTGCCAGGCGAGGGGATTGCCCGGCCCGTCGTGCGAGGTCCAGAAGCGCGTATAGGCCGTGCCGCTGACGGTGAGGATGTCGGGTCGAAGCGAGGGCGGCGTCGTGTCCAGCAAGATGGCAAGCGAGGACGTGCGGCTGACGAACTCGCCCTTGGCTGCCGCCTGCAGGGCCTGTCCGCGCTCGTCCCACGAGATCAGGAAGGTGATCGCCTGCGACAGGGCGAGCGCAAGCAGCACCAGCATGAGGAAGCGGGCCGCCAGGCTGCGTCTCCACAACAGCATCATGCCTGGGCCACCTCGGCGGTGAAGCAGTAGCCGCCGCCCCAGTGCGTCTTGATCAGCATCGGATTCTTTGGGTCCGCCTCGATCTTCTTGCGCAGCCGGCTCACCTGGTTGTCGACGGCCCGGTCGAAACCGTCGGTCGAGCGCCCGGCGGTGAGGTCGAGCAACTGATCCCGGCTGAGCACGATCCCGACATGCTCGATAAAAGCGGTGAGAAGGCGGAATTCGGCCGTGCTGAGCGCGACCGCCACGCCGTCGAGCCCGACCAACTCGCGGCGGCCGACATTCAGGGTCCAGCGGTCGAAGCGCAGAGCGTTCGCCTTGAGCCGACCGCGCTGCGGCGGCAGGCTGTGAACGCGCCTGAGCACAGCCTTGATCCGCGCCAGCAATTCCCGCGGATTGAACGGCTTCGTCACGTAGTCGTCCGCCCCGATCTCGAGACCGACGATCCGGTCGACCTCCTCGGCCATGGCGGTAAGGAAGATGATTGGAACGTCGACCGTTCCGCGCACGTGCCGGCAGGCGGCAATGCCGTCCTCGCCAGGCATCATGACGTCGAGGACGATAAGATCGGGCAGGCTGCGGTCGAGCAGCCGCTTGAGCGCGGCCGTGCTGTCGGCGACGCTGACGCGATAACCCTGCTGGGTGAGGTATTTCCCCACGAGATCGCGGATGTCCCTGTGGTCGTCGACGACCGCGATGTGCTGCGCCACTTCCATGCAATGCTCCAAGTCGCCGCTGAATAGTCGGTCAGTATCGACGATATCTAGTTTGCGTCTACACGGATGATCACCTTCCGCGCCATGGCGGCAATCTCGCCCGACATCAACAAAGCGTGAGAAGTGTAACGAAATGTATCAGAGCGCGGTGCCCGCGACAACTTGCGATGAACTGCGGGTGTTCGGGACAAGGTTCTGCGACAGCTCCCGCCTAACTTGGCCTCGTCGCTAGCCGGGACGTCCGGTCTTTGTCGCCAGGGGCGGCATCCAGACTTCGGTCCTCGCCAGCCTTTGATCGAAAGGATTGCACAATGGCCAGATTGATCATCAACGGCACGCCACGTGACATCGAGGTCGATCCGGACACGCCGCTGCTGTGGGTGATCCGCGAGCAGATCGGGCTTACCGGAACGAAGTACGGTTGCGGCGTTGCCGCCTGCGGCGCCTGCACCATCCATATAGACGGCGTCGCCACGCGCTCCTGCGTGCTTCCGGTGAGCGCGGTCGAGCCCGACCAGCAAATCACCACCATCGAGGGGCTTTCGCCGGACAGCTCGCATCCGGTCCAGCAGGCCTGGCTGGCGCTCGATGTGCCGCAATGCGGTTACTGCCAGGCCGGCATGATCATGGCTGCGGCGGGTCTGCTCATGCAGAACCCGAACCCCGCGGACGAGGACATCAACGCCGAGATCACCAACATCTGCCGCTGCGGCACCTACAACCGGGTGCGCGCCGCGATCAAGCTGGCCGCCAAAGCCGGCGAAGCCACGCAACGCGGTTGAGGAGAACAGTCATGAACGCCATAATTTCCCTCTCCCGCCGCAGCTTCATCATCGGCGTGGCCGCCTCGGCCGGCGGCTTGTCCCTCGGATTCAACGTGCCGTTCATCAAGCCGGCACGTGCCGAGGGCAGCGAGGCAGCGCCGGAGATCAATGCCTGGGTGGTGATCAGGCCCGACGATACGGTGGTCATCCGCATCGCCCGCTCCGAGATGGGGCAGGGGACACTGACCGGCCTGGCGCAACTCGTCGCCGAGGAGCTGAATTGCGACTGGGCCAAGGTCACGACGGAATATCCGTCGCCGGCCCAGAACCTGGCGCGCGACCGCGTGTGGGGCAATTTCTCGACCGGCGGCAGCCGCGGCATCCGCGAGTCGCACGAGTATGTGCGCATTGGCGGCGCCGTTGCGCGCGAGATGCTGATTGCCGCCGCGGCCGCCGAATGGGGCGTGCCGGCCAGCGAATGCACCGCAAGGATGGGCATGGTCACGCATGCAGCATCAGATCGCGCCACCTTTTATGGACAGTTGGCTGCCGCCGCCGCGCGAATGACGCCGCCGGCCAATGTCACGCTCAAGGACCCGAAGGACTGGACCATAGCCGGCAAGCCGCTGCCACGGCTCGACACGGCCGACAAGCTCAACGGCAGCCAAGTCTACGGCGCCGATCTCAAGCTGCCGAACATGCTCAATGCGGCGATCCGGGCCTGCCCGTATTTCGGCGGCAAGGTGGAGAGTTTCGACGCGGCGGCGGTCGCGGCCATGCCGGGCGTGCGCACTGTCGTTCAGGTCGACGAGACCGCCGTTGCGATTGTCGCCGACACCTGGTGGCGGGCGAAGACCGCTCTCGATGCCTTGCCGATCGTCTGGGACGAAGGTCCCAACAGGCAGGTCACCAGCGCCTCGATCGCGGCGATGCTCGAAGAGGGGCTCGCCGCAAACGATGCCTTCATCGGCGCCAAGCAAGGTGACGCCGGTGCTGCCCTGTCCGCCGCCGGCCGGACGATCACGGCGACCTATGCCTTCCCCTACCAGAACCACGCGACCATGGAGCCGATGAACGCGACGGCGCTCTACACGCCGGAGCGCTGCGAGGTATGGGTGCCGACCCAGAATGGCGAGGCGAGCCTTGCTGCAGCGGCCGAGGCCGCCGGCCTGCCGGTGCAGCAATGCGAGGTGCACAAGATCCATCTCGGCGGCGGCTTCGGCCGGCGCGGCAACTTCCAGGACTATGTGCGCCAGGCGGTCAGCATTGCCAAGCAGGTGCCGGGAACGCCGGTAAAGCTCATGTGGTCGCGCGAAGAGGATATGCTGCACGGCGCCTATCACCCGACCACCCGATGCCGGCTGACGGGCGCGCTCGATGCGGACGGCAACCTGACCGCTCTGCACATGCGCATATCCGGCCAGTCGATCCTTGCTGCGGTGCGGCCGCAAGGCATGCAGAACGGCATGGACCCGGTGGTCTTCCAGGGCCTCGTCCTCAGCGGCACCGAAGGCACGCTGGGATATACGGTGGACAATCTGCTTGTCGACCATGCCATGCGCAACCCGCCGATCCCGCCAGGCTTCTGGCGCGGCGTCAACCTCAACCAGAACGCGCTCTACGTCGAGTGTTTCATGGACGAACTCGCCCATGCGGCCGGCGTCGACCCGCTCGCCTTCCGCCGCAAGCTGATGGCCAAACATCCGAAGCATCTCGCCGTGCTGGAGGCGGTTGCCGAACGGATCGGCTGGGACACCCCGCCCGCGGCCGGCGTTCACCGCGGCCTGGCGCAGATCATGGGTTTTGGCAGTTATGTGGCGGCGGCAGCGGAGGTTTCGGTCACCGATGGGCAGCTCAGGATCCATCGCATCGTGGCGGCCACCGATCCGGGTCATGTCGTCAACCCCGCACAGGTGGAGCGGCAGGTCGAGGGCTCCTTCGTCTATGGCCTTTCCGCCTGCATCTACGGCGAATGCACCGTCAACGGCGGCCGCATGGAGCAGGAAAACTTCGACAGCTACGAGGTCCTGCGCATGGCAGAAATGCCTGATGTGGAGACGATCATCCTGCCGTCCGGCGGCTTCTGGGGTGGGGTCGGCGAGCCGACCATCGCGGTCGCCGCGCCGGCCGTCCTCAATGCGATCTTCGCCGCCACCGGAAAACGCATCCGCACGCTGCCGCTGAAGAACCATGACCTCGCATGATATGAGGCGCGCGAAGAACAGGCGCGGCGGACGATCGCTCGCGCCTGTCCTGCTTGCGGCGCCTGGCCTGCTTGCGGCGCTTTTGGCCAGCGCGCCGGCATGGGCCGACGCGGCGCCCGGCGCCACGGCATGCACCGGCTGTCACGGGCCGGCGGCGCTCGGCTCAGCCATCCCCTCGCTCGACGGCCATGCGGCGGATGAGATCGTCACCCAGATGCACGCCTTCCGTTCCGGTGAGCGCAAGGCGACGGTCATGGATCGCATTGCCAGGGGATTTACCGAGGAGGAGACACGCGCCATCGCCGAATGGCTCGCCAAGCCGGAGGCGGCACGCCATGCCCAGCCGTAGAGCCCTGATCGGCGGCGTGGCGGCCAGCGTCGCCGTGGCCGTCCTTGCCGCGCCGCAGGTGCGCGCACAGACGCAGCCCGGCGTGATCGTCGTCGGCGGCGGCTTTGCCGGGGCAAGCTGCGCCCGCGCGCTGAAACGGCTGGATCGCGATCTTGCCGTGACGCTGATCGAGCCAGAGGCCGCCTATCTGGCCTGCCCGTTCAGCAATGCCGTGATTGCCGGGCTGCGCGGCATCGAGGCGCAGGCCTTCCGTTATGACAAGTTTGGCCGCTATGACCAGTTCGGCGACATCGCGCTGATCCGCAAGCGGGCTGTCGCCGTCGATGCCGAGCGCCGGCGCGTTCGGCTGGAGGATGGTACGGACATCGGCTACACCAGGCTGGTGCTGGCGCCCGGCGTCGACCTGCGCTTCGACGCCTTGCCGGGCTACGACGAGGCATCGGCGGCGACGATGCCGCATGCCTGGAAGGCGGGGGCGCAGACGCTGCTGCTGCGCGACCAGCTCGCGGCGATGCCGGACGGTGGGATCGTCATCCTCGCCGCGCCAGCTAATCCGTTCCGCTGCCCGCCCGGTCCCTACGAGCGGGCGAGCCTGATCGCGCATTATCTCAAGGCCAGCAAGCCCAGATCCAAGCTGATCATCCTCGACGCCAAGGACGCCTTTTCGAAGCAGCGGCTGTTCGAAGCGGCCTGGCAAGAGCTCTATCCCGGCTTGATCGAATGGGTGCCGCTGTCGTCGGGGGGCAGGGTGACGGAAGTCGACCCCGCGACAAGGACGCTGGTGACCGAGTTCGGCAATCACAAGGCCGATGTCGCCAACGTGATCCCGCCGCAGCGTGCGGGCGCGATTGCGCAGTCGGCCGGCGTTGCCGACCAGACGGGCTGGTGCCCGATCGACCCGGTCACCTTCGAGTCCCGCCTGCAGCCGGCGATCCACGTCATCGGCGACGCGGCGATCGGCGGGGCGATGCCGAAATCCGCCTTCAGCGCCAACGCCCAGGCAAAAGCTTGCGCCGCGGCGGTCGCCGCCCTGGTCAGGGAGCGGCCGCTGGCGCAGCCGAAACTCATCAACACCTGCTACAGCCTGGTCGCGCCCGGTTATGGCATTTCGATCGCCGGCGTCTACCAGCCGCGTGACGGGCTGCTTGCCGAGGTGGAGGGTGCGGGCGGCACCAGCCCGCTCGAAGCGCCGCTTTCGGTCCGCGAACTGGAAGCGGCCTATGCGCAGGACTGGTTCCGGACGATCACCAGTGAAGTGTTCGGATGATGAGGGTGGCATTTCTGGCTCTGATGGGATTGCAGCTTGGGGCCTCGCCCGGTGCCGGCGAGGAGAGGCGGTCTTATGTCGTGACCGGCGATGCGATCATGCAGCCCCTGGTCGGCGGCAAGGGTGATCCGGCGCGCGGCGCCGCGCTGATCGCGGACCGGCAGCGCAGCCTCTGCACGCTCTGCCACAGCGGGCCGTTTCCCGACGCGCATCTGCACGGCACGCTGGCGCCCGACCTGACCGGTGTCGGGGCAAGACTTTCGGAAGGCCAGATCCGGCTGCGCGTGGTCGACATGAAGTGGCTCGTGCCGAACACGATCATGCCTTCCTACTATCGGGTCGCGGATGAGCAAGGCCGGCGTGTCGCCACCGTCTGGCGCAGCAAGCCGATCCTGGGCGGCGCCGATATCGAGGATATCGTCGCCTATCTCACGACGCTGAAGGGGTGATCATGCACGAAGACCCGCTTCGAATTTATGCAGGCCTGGTCGGACGGCGGCAGTTTCTTCGGGCCGGCATGACCGCCCTGCTGGCGATCAGCCTGCCGCGCTGGGCCGTTGCCCGTCCGAGCCTCGAGGAAGCGATCCGGACCTTCACCGGGGGAGCCAACGTTCTCGACGGCCGCGTCCGGCTCGACCTGCCGCCTCTGGTCGAGAACGGCAACGCCGTCGGGATCGCAGTCGTCGCCGAGAGCCCAATGACCGAAGACGACCATGTCCGGCGCATCGCGGTCTTCAACGAGAAAAACCCGGAGGCGAATGTCGCGGTTTTCCACCTCGGGCCGCGCTCCGGCCGCGCCATGGTCTCGACGCGGATCAGGCTCGCGACCTCGCAGGTCGTTGTCGCCGTCGCCGAGATGAGCGACGGCAGCTTCTGGTCGAGCCGGGCGAGCGCCATCGTCACGCTGGCCGCCTGTATCGAGGACCTTTCATAATGGCGCGCGCGCTCGTCAATGTGCCGAAAGTGGCCCAGCAGGGCGAAGTCGTCGAGATCAAGGCGATGATCGCCCATCCCATGGAAACCGGCTATCGTATCGGCCCGAACGGCTCCAACATCCCCCGCGACATCATCCGCCGTTTCGCCTGCACCTACAACGGCGAGGCGGTGTTTTCGGCCGATCTCTTTCCAGCGGTGTCGGCCAACCCGTTCATTGCCTTTTCGCTGGTTGCCACGACGAGCGGCACGATCGACTTCACCTGGACCGACGATGCGGGGAAGACCCAAACGGCGTCGGCGACGATCACAGTGAACTGATGCATGCACTCTGGTGGCTTGCAGCCGTCGCTGTCGCCGCTATTTGCGGCATTGTCTCTGCCGCCGGCATCGAAGACGGCGAGAAGCGCTCCGGCTTCGACTTCATGACGCCGGAGACGCAGGCGCTGCAGGCCGACGACATGAGCAATCCCGGCATGCTGTGGGTGCTGCAGGGCGAGCAGCTCTGGCAGCAGGCGCAGGGCAGGGCGGATGTCGCCTGCTCCGGCTGCCATGACGATGCGCGCCAGACGATGCGCGGCGTTGCCGCGCGCTACCCAGCCTTTGATGCGGCGACGGGCCGGCCGATCGACCTTGCCGGGCGTATCAACTCCTGTCGAGCGGAGCGGCAGCAGGCCGAGCCGCTGGCGCCGGAGTCTGACGCTTTGCTCGCCCTGACGGCCTATGTGACGCATCAGTCGCGCGGCATGCCAATCACACCGGCGACCGACGCCCGGCTCGCGCGGTTTCGCGACAACGGCCGGGGTCTGTTCCAGAGCCGCATCGGACAGCTCGAGCTCTCCTGCGCCTCCTGCCACGACGACAATTGGGGCAAACGGCTCGGCGGCAGTGTCATCCCGCAGGCGCATCCGAGCGGCTATCCGCTCTACCGACTGGAGTGGCAGACGGTCGGTTCGCTGCAGCGGCGCCTGCGCAACTGCATGATCGGGGTCAGAGCCGAGCCGTTCGCATTCGGCGCGCCCGAACTCGTCGACCTGGAGCTCCATCTGACGGAGCAGGCCCGCGGCCTTCTGGTCGAGACGCCGGCCGTGCGGCCGTGATGCCGGGCTGTGGCCGGTCGTTTCCTGCCTAGAACAAAGCGGCTATCACCGCGATCAGGGCGACTGCAAGCGCGACAAGGCTTGGAACCATCACCGCAACGCCGGACACAGTCGCCAGCCCCGCAATCCAGTCAAATTTCCTGTCGGCAGTTTCGCCCATTGTCGCTTCCCTTCAAGATCAACGCCTATTCGGCGATGGCTGTTCCAGATCCGGCAACGGTGTGTCGGCCGCCTCGTTGAGAAGCACCCGCTCCGCTGCTCCGTCCAGGTCCTCGAGCTGGCCGCTTTTCATCGACCAAAGGAAGGCGAGAAGCCCAACCAGGCCCATGCCGAGTGCTACGGGGACCAGCCAAGCGAGCAGGCTCATGCAGCCTCCGCGAGACAGGTGGACGTCACGTCACCTTGTATTCCTTGCGGATCTTGGCTCGGACCCGAAAGACGAAGCGCATTGGCAACCACCAGGATGGATGATGTGGACATCGCCACAGCCGCGACCAGCGGCGTAACGTGGCCTGTAACCGCGAGCGGGAGGGCGAGCGCATTGTAAAGGATGGAGAGCCCAATGTTCTGGCTGATGAGCTGCCTGGCTTTGCGTGCAATGGTGATCGCTTTCGGAACGCTGTCCAGGCTGGAGCCCAGGAACACGAGATCGGCCGCGTTGCGCCCGACGTCCGCAGCTGAGGAGGGCGCCATCGACACGTGAGCTGTTCCCAATGCGGGCGCGTCGTTGAGGCCGTCACCGACCATCAGCACCTTGCGTCCCTCCGCGCGCAGGACTTCCAACCGCGCGACTTTGTCGCGAGGAAGCATCCCGGCAGTGGCTGCTGCTACGCCGAGCATGCCTCCCACCTTCCTTACCTCCGTTTCCACGTCTCCGGACAGGATCTCGACGCCGAGACCGAGACTGCGCAGGCGCTTTGTAGCGGCGGCGGCTCCGAGACGGAGGCTGTCGGAAATCCGGAACGCGCCGAGGACGCGGCCGTCAGCCGACAACCAGGCTTCGGCCGAGGCGGAACCGGCAGTGGAGCGGGCGTCGACCCAGGATCTGCGGCCGAGCCTGTAAACGCGGCCGCCGACCGTGCCTTCGATGCCGTTTCCGGGCTCCTCCCGAAGATGCTCGACGGCAGCCTGCCCGGCCGGACGCAGCGCGGCCACCGCTCGCGAGGCAGGATGCCGAGAGAACCGAGCAAGCGCGGAGGCCGCTTCGATCTCGTCGTCCGGCACGGTGTAAGACGCCACTTTTGTCAGACCTGAGGTGAGCGTACCCGTCTTGTCCAGTGCGACGTGATCGACTTCGGCCAACCGTTCCAAAGCCGCGCCGTCCTTGAGGGTCACACCGAGAGCGAAGAGACGCCGCGCAGCGACGGCCTGGACCATCGGCACGGCCAGGCCCAACGCGCATGGGCAGGTGATGATGAGGACGGCGATCGCCACCGTCAGTGATCGGTGCAGGTCTCCGGTGGCGATCATCCACCCTGCAAAGGTGGCGAAGGCAAGCAGATGGACCACCGGCGAATAAAGCGAGGCGGCCCGGTCGGCGATGCGCCGGTAACGCGCGCGGCCGCCTTCGGCAGCCTCCATCAACCTCATCATGTCAGCAAGGAAGGAATCTTTCTGAGGTCGGTCGACACGCAACGTCAGCGGCCCGTCGAGGTTGAGCGATCCCGACAGCACGCTGGCCCCCGGTCGGACCGACTCCGGGGCGGACTCGCCCGTCACAACAGACAGGTCGAGTGAGGCGTTTCCGGAAATTACGGTGCCATCGGCTGGCACGCGCTCTCCCGCGAGGACAAGGACGGTCTCGCCGCTGCGGATAGCGGATACGTCCCGATATTCGCGTCCACCATCCGACGTGAGCACCGTGGCGCCTCGCGGCATCATCCGCGCCAGCGACCTGACCGCTTCGCGAGCGCGTCCGCGCATCGCCTGGTCCACAGCGCGTCCAGCCAGCAGGAAGAACAGCAACGATGTCACCGCATCGAAGTAAGCATGGGCTCCGCCCGTCACCGTATCGTATGCGCTGAGGCCGAATGCGAGCAGCACGCCGACGCTGATCGGCACGTCCATGTTCGTCCGGCCGCCTCGCAGGGCGCTCCACGCGGAAGCGAAGAAAATCCGGCCCGAATAGGCCAGCGTCGGCAACGCGAGGGCCGTGGAGATCAGGTGGAATGCGTGCCTCGTGCCGGCGTCCGCTCCCGACCAGACCGAGACGGAAAGAAGCATGATATTCATGGCGGCGAAGCCGGCAACGGCCGTGGCGCGCAGCAAGCGGCCCATCTCCGGATCGCCGTCTCCATTCTGAGGCTCGGCGAGTGTTGCTTCGTAACCGGCTTTTCGAAGCGTTTCGATCATCGGCGGCACGGCGCCGTCCCGCCGCCACTTCACTACGACACGTTTTGCAGTCAGGTTCACCCGCGCGGAAACGATGCCCTCGACTTGGCTGAGCAAGCCTTCGATCGCGCCGATGCAGCCTGCGCAATGCACCTGCGGGACGGAAAAGTCCGTCTGAATTGTACCATCGCCGAGATCTCGGCTCGCAAAGACCACCTCTTGCGGGACGATCTCGCGCCGCCCGGGCCCAATCATCAGGGCCGCCTCGGTTCCCGGCGCGCAGCAACTCATCGATCAGGCCTCCGGCGGGGCCACTGCCCGGTAGGCGTGCCATGTCGCGTGTCCGAGCAGCGGGAAGATGACGATCATGCCGATAAGGCCGGTGGCGACGCAGATGCCGAAAAGCACGAGCACCATGGCGCCCCAGGCGATCATCGGCGGCAGATTGTTCCACACCAGCTTCATGCTCGTGGCCATCGCGGTCAGAGCATCGACGCGCCGGTCAAGCAGCATCGGCACCGAAAAGACGCTGATCGCGAATGCAAAAGATGCGAACAGACCGCCGATCGCCGTTCCTATGATCAACATCGCCCATCCGTATGGCGTGCCAATCAGTATCCCGATCACATTGTCGAGGCCCGGAAATGCCGTCACGCCGAAAAACAGGGCCCACAGGAGAACCGCCGCCCGCATCCAGAGCAGCATCAGGAGACAGAGAAGCAGGCCCGTGAAGAAGATCTGCGCGCCAGCCCTAGGGCGCACACGATGCATTGCGGCAAGTCCGATTTCGCGGCCTTCGCCGATCGCGCGGCTCTTCTCGTAAAGCCCGATCGCCAGGAACGGCGCGACGATCAGGAAGCCGGCAAGCGATGGGAACAGGATATAGTCGCGACCGAACTCGATGAGGGTCCACACGAACGCCACCGAAAGCACGAAAACGCCGACACCGTAAGCAAGGCTGGAGGCGGGGTGGGTCCAGAAATCGCGCCAGCCCGCAGCGAGCCAACGCAATCCTTCCAGGACGGGAAGGTGGCGTTGAAGCTTGGGATCCCGGGTTTCCCCGATGCCGGATGTCTCGCTCAGCAGCCAGTAGGATTCGTCGGCCTCGCCCATGACTTTCTCCTTCAGCAGGCTGACTTGGCGGCGCGATAACCGCCGCCGTCGCCGGTATCCTTCACGTGCGCCACGCAGTCCGGCTGCGATTGGAACGCCACGTAGACAAGATGCGCGTTGGCGCCCGCAAAGAGCAGTAGCCCCGCCGGGACGAGCAACCAGAGGATCCATCCGCAGGGAAAGCGAGTACTTCTGCGGGTGGTCATGGCTGGCGCGTCCCCAGATCATGGACAAAAAGCGCAAGTGTCCGAATTTCCGCGGTGGTCAGCCGCTCGTCCCAGGTCGGCATGTGGCCCTGCCGGCCGCCGTGGATGGAGGCGATGATGGTGTCCATGCTTCCGCCGTAGACCCAGTACGCATCGGTCAGGTTCGGCGCTCCGACCTCGCGATTGCCTTGCGCGTTCTCGCCATGACAGGCCGCGCATGTCGTCACGAAGACTTCCTTCCCGGCGTTGATGCGGTCGAGGTTCTGCGGTGTCGAGGTGTCGGGATTTGTGAGCGAGTAGACATAGGCGGCAACGTCGCGTACCTGGTTCCGGTCGAGCATATCGTCGCGGCCGAAAGCAGGCATCTGCCCGACACGGCTTTCGGGATGGACGGTGTTGATGCCGACGCGCATCGTCTGCTCGATCAACTGGGGGCCGCCGCCCCACAGCCAGTCGTCGTCCGTCAGGTCGGGATAGTTCGCGCCGCCCTTGCCGTCGCGTCCGTGGCAGGCGGCGCAGTTGTCGCCGAACAGCTGCCGCCCGGTGTGACGGACGGTCTGCATCAAAGCTTCGTCCGCCATGATGGCGTCGTAGGGTTCGGATTCGAGCCGGGCCGTCCAGGCGGCGCGCTCGCGCTGACCTTCAATCACGCGTGCTTCAACCGTCGTCTGCTGATCAACGCCCAGAAGCCCTTTCGTGTAGGTCGTTCCCAAAGGCCATGCCGGCACAAGGAACCACCATGCGAGCGCCCAGATATGCGTGACGATCAGGAACATCAGGACCCCGCGCGGGACCGGCGTGTCCAATTCCTTGATGCCGTTCCACTCGTGGCCAGTCGTTTCGCGGCCGGTAGCGGGATCGCGTTCGCTTACCTCCATGGCTTGTCGTCCCGATCGAGGATGCTGGTCTTGGCCCTGTTGAAACGTTTCCGGTTGGACGGCCAGAAGGCGTAGACAACGACACAGAGGAAGAAGCCCATCAGGTAGAAAAGGCCCCAGCTCTTGGAGAGGGCAACGAGCGTGTCGTGGTCGAAATCCATCATGGGTCTTCCCGTCAGCTTTCCGGGTCCGGCTTCTTTTCCGGCGCCGCCGTATCCTCGTACGCGGCTCCCGTCAGTCTGCCCAGCACCTGCAGGTAAGCCACTAACGCGTCCATCTCGGTGACGTGTGTGGTGACGCCATCGAATGCGCTCACCAGGGTTTTGTCACCATACCGCTCGGTCACCCCGCTTGAGAAATCAGTGTCGGGGGTCGCCTGCCCGTAGGCGTCGCGGGCAGCGTTTTCCACCATCGCGTCCGTATAGGGTACGCCGAGTGCGCGCTGGGCCGCCAGATGCTGCGGCAGGTCGTCCGTCTTCAGCGTCGTACGGGCAAGCCAGGTATAGGCGGGCATGTTCGATTCCGGCACGACGTCACGTGGATTGGTCAGGTGTGCCACGTGCCAAAAATCCGAATATTTGCCGCCGACGCGGGCGAGGTCGGGACCGGTGCGCTTCGACCCCCAGAGCATCGGCCGGTCGTATTGGGATTCCACGGCGAGCGAATACGGACCGTAGCGCTCGACCTCGTCGCGCAGGGTTCGGATCATCTGACTGTGACAGGCGTAACAGCCTTCGCGGACATAGATGTTGCGGCCCGCGAGCTCCAGCGGGGTGTAAACCCGCATGTCGGGCGCGTGCTCGATGGTTTCGTCGATGGTGAACAGCGGCGCTATCTCGACGATGCCGCCAACGCTCGCCGCGGCGATGATCGCGATGACGAAGCCGATGGCCGAGCGCTCGAGCTTGCGGTGGAACAGTTCAGGCATCCGTCATTCTCCCGGCACTGCGGCGGGGACGACGGGCGCGTCGGTCTCTCGCACCGCGAGCGGCGCGGAGCGGACCGTCATCCAGATATTGTAGCAGCCAACCACCGCGCCCAGCAGGAACAGCAGTCCGCCGAAGGCGCGGGCGATATAGTATGGATACATTGCCACCAATGAATCGACGAACGAATAGGCGAGAGCGCCTTCCTCGGTATAGGTTCGCCACATCAGCCCCTGGATGATGCCGGAATTCCACATCGCGAAGACGTAGATCAGCGTTCCGGCGATCGCGAGCCAGAAATGGACCTCGACGAGCGCGGCCGAATACATCCGCTCGCGCTTCCAGAGCGCCGGGACGAGCGTGTAGACGGAGCCGAAGGTGATGAGCGCGACCCAGCCCAGCGCCCCTGCGTGGACGTGGCCGACAGTCCAATCGGTGTAGTGGCTGAGCGAGTTGACGGGCCGGATCGCCATGAACGACCCTTCGAAGGTCGAGAGTCCGTAGAAGACCACCGCGGCCATCATGAAGCGTAGCGTCGCGTCGTCGCGCACTCGGTGCCAAGCACCGTTGAGGGTAAGTAGCGCGTTGCCGGCCGAAGCCCAGGATGGCACCAGCAGCATGACCGAGAATGTCATGCCGAGCGTCTGAACCCAGTGCGGCAGCGCGGTGTAGTGCAGGTGGTGGGAACCCGCCCACATGTAGAAGAAGGTGATGCCCCAGAAGCTCAGGATCGAGAGACGGTAAGAAAAGATCGGCCGCTGCGCCCGAACCGGCAGGTAGTAGTAGAGCATGCCGAGAAAACCGGCGGTGAGGAAGAACGCAACCGCGTTGTGGCCATACCACCACTGCACCATCGCGTCCTGCACGCCCGGCCAGATCGTGTAGCTCTTGGCGTGCCCCCAGGACACTGGCAGAGCGAGGTTGTTGACGATGTGCAGGATGGCCACGACCAGGATAAAGGCCATGAAGTACCAGTTGGCGACGTAGATGTGCGGCTCTTTCCGACGCGCGATCGTGGCGATGTAAAGAATGAAGTAGGTCACCCAGACGATCACCAGCCACAAGTCGGCGTACCACTCGGCTTCCGCGTACTCCTTCGACTGGGTGGTACCGAGCAGATATCCGGAAATGGCCAGAACACAGAACAGGTTGAAGCCGAGAAGCACGAACCAAGGACTTATCTGCCCGGCCAGCCGCGCCCGAGACGTGCGCTGCACGACGTGGAAAGAGGTCGCAATCAGCGCGTTGCCGCCGAACCCGAAGATGACGCCGGACGTATGCGTTGGCCGCAGCCGCCCGAAGCTGGACCAGGCCGCATCGAAGGCGAGGTCTGGCCAGGCGAGCTGCGCGGCCACCCACACGCCCATGAACATCCCGAAGACAGCCCAGGCCATCGACAGCACGATCCCGACCTTGATGGGATCGTCGTAGTACGAGACTGCGCGGTCTTCGGTCGGTTCGGGGCCGTAGAGCGACGACATGATGAGGTAGATTACGACGCCCGCGAAAAGCATGACGATGACGCCGTGCACCCCGAGAGTATCCGAGCGTCCGAGGGCTGCCATGGCGAGTCCCGCGAGCGCTACTGCCACCGCGATGAGCAAGGCGTACTGCCGTTCAGAGGACGTGAGGTTCGATATCATGCATTCCCTCCAGGTACGGCATTCGCTCAGGCAACTTCCCCAGAAACTCTACGCGTTTCAAGCAACTTAGTCAGTTCGAATCTGTTTCCGGCTATGTCAGCCAGAGTATAGCCATCGAAGACAGCGAGAAACGCCTCCAGCGCCTTGACGACGACGCCCTCGAGCCGGCAGGCAGGAGATATGACGCAAAGGCCGCCATCCCTGCGCATACACTCCATCAGAGCGAAGTCGTCTTCCATGTGCCGCACTACCTCACCCAAGTTGATGTCCTCCGGCCGCCGGGCGAGCGCTATGCCGCCGGTGCGCCCCCGAGCCGTGGTGAGGTAACCCAGTCGCCCGAGCCTGAAAGCCACTTTCAGGAGGTGATTGCGTGATATCCCGTATGCCGCGGCCACGTCGGTCACTCGGCACGGTCTTCCCTGGTGGACCGCCAGGTAGATCAGCATCCTGAGCGCATAGTCCGTCTGAAAGGTGAGACGCATCCCGCGGATTCCTGGTTCTCATCGGAGAAAGAACCCATCCTAGACGAAAATGCGACGTCAGCGCGAGCATGCCCGCCCAAAACGCCGCTACGAAAGCCGTCGTCTCGGGAAAAGTCTGCCCTTCCAAGTTTATCATCCCGCCGCCCCCGCGGTCGGGGGCTCAAGCCGGAAAAACATGGCGACCTTCAAGCTCCGCGCGATCCTTTCGGCGCGGTCGACGAACACTTCGGCTACCTCAGGCGGGCATCGCTCTTCGACGGTCTTGCGGAAATGACCGAGCCATACGTCGAAATCCTCCTCGCGCACCTGCTTCAGCTTGATGTGCGCAGGCACGGGGCGGCCGCTGTACGCGCCATTCTTCAGAATGACCGAACACCAGAAGTCGGTCATCTTCTCCAGATGCGGTTCCCAGTCGCCGTGGATTTCCGCAGCGAAGACGGGTCCGAGGCGAGCATCCGACCTGACGCGGACGTAGAAATCGCGGACAAGCGCGCCGATGAACACGCGGTCGACCAACGGGTGGGACAGCGGCATTTCTGCCTGCGGACGGGCGCGATCGTAAACAGCAGAAATCATCGCAGCACACAAAGTGGTATCGTGTCTGCTACTTTTAGGTGCCAGACTTCCGCACGGCAAGCGCGCAGTTCGTCCCAGCCCTCTCGTTCCGCCATTTGTTTGCGCCTGCGCAAAGTTCCGGGCGAGGCGGACGGTTTAGATGGTCTTCTTTGGAGACGACTATCGTGAACCAACTCGAAACCATCGATCCCGATATGACGGTCGACGAGATCATGCGGAGATGGCCGGCAACCATAAGGGTCATGATCCGCAACAGAATGCTCTGCATCGGCTGTCCGATCGGAATCTTCCATACGGTCGCCGACGCATGCCACGCCCATCGGGTCGACCTGGAATCCTTCTCCCAGGAACTTCTCAAGGCGGTAAGCAGCGATCCGCTTGCGAACGCGCCGTCGGTCTTCCTCGGTGACGGCGTCGCGGCGCTTTGAACCGCATGCGCCGCATGCGGCACGCTCCATCCGGAGAGGCAGTTGGCAAAATAGCGGATCTGTCACCGAGATCATTGGAATTCCAAACGTTTGGCTGATGTCGATTACCGCTCGCTGCTGAATGCGTCTTGATCCAGATCAAAGTTTGCGGGACGCGACCGGAGTTGGCCATCATTCACCTGGCCCTTTTCGTAGAGTCGGCTTCCGACGCGACTCGACGGTGGGAACTTATCGGAACCCCCGATTGCTCCCCATTCTACAAAGCTCGTATTGAACGCGTCCGTTTATGGCTGCGACGTGACGGCGGCGCTATGCAGCCGGCCCCTTGCGCCTGTGCTCAGACACCAGCATGAGCGCATGCGGGTCAGTCACGGTGACCTTCTGGCGCCCGCTCCTTACTATACCCTGGTCTTCCCAGGCGCTGAGCAGCCTGCTGACCGTATGGAGCGTCGTTCCGGTCATCTCCGCGATGTCCTGACGAGTGATTGGAAAGTCGATCTCGATCCCCTCTGGCGTCTTTCGTCCGGACTGGCTGACGATACGAAGCAACGCGTGGGCGATGCGCTGCTCGACCTGCTGGGTCGACATCTCCATGACTTGCGCCTGGGTTTCCTGGAGGCGGGAACCGATCGTGCGGTAGGCACTGGCCCCGAACGCCGGGAAACGCGATTGCAGTTCTGCCCACGCGGAATTGGGCCAGGCGAGGACGACGCAATCAACCGCCGCGACCGCGGACGCCGGATAGGTCGTCCTGCCCATTGCAATGGCGATGCCGAAGAGTTCACCCTCAGTGATGTATCGCGCGATCACCTGATGTCCTTCGGGCGAAGTGCGGACGACGCGGATATGGCCCGACAGGAGCAGGAAGAAGGAGGTGGCCTCCTCCTCTTGTCCGAACACCTCCGAATCCTTGGGAAAGCGGGAGGACCGCGCCCGCGAGAGAATAGCATCGAGGTCTTTGCCGTCGAGGCCGGCAAACGCGGGCAATCCCGAAATCAGGGACCTGTCGAGAGGCATTGTCTTCGCTTCCAGTCTGGGGCGCTCCTGTGGGGCGCTGCTCCTGTTCGATTTCTAGCGGCTATTTGCGCCAGCGCAAACTGCCTGTTGGCGTCACGCGCTATCAAGCCATCAACGGCATTGGAGCCGCATACCAGGAAAGGACCAAGAAAATGAAGAAGCTCATCGCAGCACTGGCGCTAGGCGCGGCCGTCGCGACCGTGGGCGCGGCTGGCGCGGCCGAAATCGAGGTCACGATGCTGAACAAGGGCGAGAAGGGTGCGATGGTGTTCCAACCCGACTTCGTCAGCGCCGCCCCCGGCGACACCATTCGCTAAGTGCCGACCGACAAGGGCCACAACGTGGAAACGATCAAAGGCATGCTCCCGGAAGGCGCCGAGGCCTTCAAGAGCAAGTTCAACGAGGTCTTCACGGTAACGCTCGATAAGGAAGGCGTCTACGGCGTCAAGTGTGCGCCGCACTACGGAATGGGCAATCGCCCTGATCGAGGTGGGCCAGCCGGTCAACCTCGACGCAGCGAAGGCCGTCAAGCAGACGGGCAAGGCCAAAGCCGTGTTCGCCGAACTCTTCGGCCAGGCCGTGGCGGCCAAGTAGCGCGGGGCCAACAGACGCGAAATGGCGCGGACGGCGGGGGCCGCGTCAAGGAGGCGGAAGTGACGGACCGAGCGGACAGGCAGGCTTGGCGCCAAGGCGCGCCGACCACGATCCCGCGTTCTGGGAGGAAACGTCGCGGCGATATGACCGCTGCCACCCGGGCCACAGCTTCGCCGACCTCGTCCGCCGGTCTTCCTTTTCCAAGGAGGACCGGCGGCTCTTGGAGAACTGGCTGCCGGAGGCCGCGCCAGGCGTCGTTCCTGATTCCTTGCGAAGGCCTGCCCAATCATCCGCGAAGCTTCACATCCAGGAAGTTGGGCCACCTTCCTAGCGCAGGTTACAAGCGCGGTCAGCGCCGCACGTGATCCAGAGAGAGCCGTTCACGCGGGCCGTGACGGGACTGCTATTGAGTTGAACGCTTCCCATTTTGGTTTCGTGGCAGCTGCCGCGCCGGATGACGCTGCTTGTCTTGATCTGACAGTGGGTCTGGCGCCAACCGCACCGGGCGGCCGTCAGGAAGGCGTTCGCCCTGCTGGTCGAGTAGCTCCTGTGACGCTCGACGTCGACGCGCATCCGCCGCTCTGCCTCATTTCTCATGGGCCTCGCGCCCGGACATCCGCTCGACATGGATTCGAAAGAAGACGTGCGAAGGATGGTCGACGAGCGGTGCAATGACGGGCTTCAGCGCGCCGGGTTCCCACCAGTTGGCGTGCTGGCTGAGCAGAGACCAGGCCCGGTCGCGCTCTCGTTTGATGTCAATGCGGTCGGGCAACTCCTCGAAGCGGCCTTCGGCGACGACGCTCTTCCAAGAACGGGCCTCACCTTTTTCCTCGACCAGAAGCGCCACTTGAGGGTTGCCCCGCATGGTGTCCAGCTTTCGGCCCGGCATAGTGAAGGAATAGGTGCATCTATCGTCGTAGGCGTAGTAGATTGGCACAAGGTAGGGCTGGTTACCGGACGAGCAGGCGAGCCGGGCGAGCCGATTCTCAGAAATCAGGGCGGTGCATTGGGCGAGGGATAGTTGTCGAATTATCATGGCGGAACTCCTCATCGAAGTCTCACAATGCGCGCGTCGCACACAATCGTCGTTGTCTCAGATCAATGTCCCTCGGTGACAACTCCCGACCAAACGTCGCTTCGAAGTGTCAACCAGCGTGGCTGCCCGGTAGTGTCAAAGATCGAATTTCCGTTACGGCTGGGAAGCAAATCGCCCGCGATGTCACCAACCGCCGAAAGTGTAAGGGGCGCAACGGGCTGATGGGCTCTCGCTCATCGGGCCTCTTGTCTTGAAGGAGAAGCGCCAGGATGAGCACCGACCGGGATACCGTGCGGTCCTATGATGCGGTCGCGGCGGAGTACGCTGCCGAGGCCGCGGCGATGCCCGAATGGGTCGCGACCGAGATCGATGCGTTCGTGACCGGGCTGGGTGGCTCGGGCAGGGTGCTGGAGATCGGAAGCGGTGGCGGGCGAGATGCACTTGAGCTTGAGAAGCGGGGGATCAGCGTCCGGCGCACCGACATTTCGAAGGGTTTCGTCGAACTGCTTCGCGAGAGCGGCTTCGAGGCCGACCTGTTGGACCCGCTGACCGAAGACCTGGCCGACCCGCAGCGTCCCGGCACGCCGTACGACGGGATCTGGGCCTGTGCCTGCCTGATCCATGTCGCGCGCGAGGATTTCGGCACGGTGCTTGGACGGCTTGCCGAGGCGACCCGGCCCGGTGGCCGACTGCACGCCTCGGTTAGAGAGGGCGATGGCAAGGATGTGTCCACACAAGGCAGCGCTGCAGCGCCTCGGCGCTACGTCGAGACGTACTGGCGCGAGTCTGCCCTGCGGTCTGCAGTCACAGACGCCGGCTGGATCGTCAGCGAGGTACGTCGGTGCATCGGAAAGCCGGATGATCGGTGGCTGAGCGTTCGGGCCAGGCGCGCGTGACGCACACAGAGTTCCAGGCCCGGATGGAGGCGGTGTACCACGCCCGCATATGGCACCAAGCGGCGTAGATCGAACTTCCGGTTCGGTCAACTCACGACATCGGCCCTTGGAGGTTGAGCTTACGCTATCCTTCTTCCTGCGCCACAAGGGGACCGACTGCTTCCGGCCCAAAACTGGAACAGCTATATAAAGCTCCATCGAGTGGAAAGCCGAAATTGACCGACCCATCGGATTGCGCCTGAGGGCTGCCATTGCGTGTCGGATGAATCGACGTCCGGTTTCGTTCGGGGAAGCTGCTCCAAGGCATCCCGCTCTGCCGACCAGTGCTCCACTGTAGCCAGGCCGCGACGCGACGAAAAATTGCTCTCCTCAGCGAATTCGCCAATCGCCGTTGGAAGGTGTAGGGTTGGACATCAGCCGTCGTTTTTACGGATTCGGCTGACAGTGAGAGGCACTTGCTCTTACCCGCAAACGGGACAAGAGCGATGCCCCAATCAAGCCTTCGCAATGAACTTTTGAAAAGCCTCTCGCAAGAGGATTTCGAGCTTTTGAAGCCCTCTCTTCGACACGTCGAACTCGCGATCAAAACAAGCTTGGAGGAGGCTAGAGAGCCAATCCAAGACGTTTATTTTCCGGAGTGGGGAATTGCATCCGTCGTCGCGACCATGAGCGGAAATCGGCAGATAGAGGTGGGTATCATTGGCCGCGATGGAATGACCGGAATGACCGTCGTGCTCGGCGACAGCACTCCGCCCAATGAGACCTACATTCAAGTCGCAAGCGCAGGTTCCAAAATGCCTGCCGACAATCTTCGATCAGCAATGTCGAAGAGCCCTACACTCCGATCGTCGCTGCTTCGCTATGCGAACTCATTCTTGGCCCAAGCTTCCCGGACGGCGCTGGTCAATGGGTACTCGAAAATCGAAGAGCGGTTGGCACGATGGTTGCTGATGGTCCATGACCGGGTTGACGGAAACAAGCTCCAACTCACGCATGAATTCCTCGCGACAATGCTTGGCGCTCGCCGGCCGGGGGTCACCCTCGCCCTCAACATGCTCGAATACCGGGGTCTCATTCACGCCAAACGTGCGGAGATCACGATCGTTGATCGCGCCGGGCTGATGAAGCTAACGGGCGGGGCCTATGGACCGGAGGAAGCACGATACCTGGGCGCGCCATCTGCCTAGCAAATGTTCGATCGCGAACAGAGCCTTTAATTTCTGTTTGGCGGTGCCATAAATTGATGTGAAGGCTCGGATTCAGGAGGTCATCTTGATGATCCGCACATCGCAAATCGTTCGCACCCTCGAAAGCGTTGCCGAAGCCTACGTCGCCTTCAGAGGCAAATCGCAGTTCGTATCAACCACCCTCGGCATCCGAGCTATCCGAACGTTGCTGCCTAAGTGCGCGGCTTCGGATAGGGAAATCGCGGACCTCGTCGCCGCCGCGTCAATTCGACGTAATATTTCCGTTGCCTTCGATGGTATCACAAGTACATCGAAAATCGAGACCGCAAACGACGGATCGTTTGCGCGTGTCTCGGAAAGCAGTTTGCAATGACTTCGCTCAGGCAAAAGTACGTCTCGCCGCAAATTCGACGAACCATTACTCAGTACCTGATCGACAACTCGGAGTTTCAAACCGTTTCCACTCTCGACGCTATCCACGTCGTCAGAAAGCGCGTCCCGCAATGCGAGTTGTCCGATCACGAGCTTGGCGACCTGATTGCGAAAAGTGCGATCGATGTCGGATTTGATGTGAGTTTCGACGGCGACGGAAGCCACTTATAGTTTGAGCGTTTCACGGGCAAGTTAGCTTACCGGCCCCCCAAGCCCCCGGTGAGCGGAAAAGCGGACCCTGCGGGGTCCGCTTTTCTTATGTGTATCCTGAAATACGCAGACCGCCTCGCAACGGCCGTGAACCTGCTGGATTCGAAGCTCAAAGCCGGCGAGTTCAAGCTCATCTTGCCCTGTCGCCCGCAAGCGACCGGAAGATTTGCGATCAGCGCAGGCTTGAAAGAGAGGACGGAAGCCTCGCTCGAGGGCGCCAGACCACAACGCCCCCGCGTCTCCGCAAGGCCGACCGCGGCAATGTCCGTCACGACACAGAAGCTTTGGGCAACCAAGGCTCACGGCGTGGAACGATGCTTCGCCGATGCCGCAGGGCCGCTCACGTGGCGTTCGAAAAGGAAATCCTCGTTCCGCTTCTGGCGCTGGTCCATCCGTTCAGCCACAACGCTTCCTGAGCCGCTCGAGATCGGGCACATCGACCTGGGTCACTGCGCTGATTGCAATGACTTTCTCCGCGCGGAGCCTGGACAACTGCCGCGAGACGGTCTCGATCGTCAGCCCGAGGAAATCGGCAACGTCACCGCGCGTGAGAGGCAGAATAAACTTGCGGCCCTTCTGTTCGCTGTCCGCCGAAGGATCGAGGTGCGTGGCGATGAGATAAAGGAAGCTGGCGACCTTCTCGGCAGCTGTCTTCCGCCCCAGCGTGACCATCCATTCGCGGGCTTCATCGAGTTCCCTGAGCGTCTGCTCCATTAACCGACGCTCCAGCTTGGGGTTCTCCGCGATCAACCGTTCCAGACCACTCTTCGACAAGCGGCAGAGATCGACGTCGGACGCAGCTTCGGCAGTTACGGCACTGTCAGGCGCGAAAAGTCGCCCGAGGAAATCCGGGGCGAACTGCAGCCCGACGATCTGCTGGCGGCCGTCTTCCAGCACCTTGGTCAGCTTGACGACGCCCCGCATTACATTCGCATAGGACTCGACTGGCATGCCCTCCGCGGCGAGTTCCTTTCCGGCAGAATGCCGGGCCAGGCGCGTGTGACGAGAAAGCGCAACAAGCTCGGCCGAATCGAGCACGCCGCACATTCCCTTGTGCCGGGCCTCGCAGCTCCGGCAAAGCACAGGAATGTCGGAGTTGTGTATGTCCTTGCGGTTCGTGTCCATGGCGCTGTCGTGAATATCGGACACTCCGGCGCCGAATGCCAGCGTGGCGAACAAGGTCCGCATATTGCCGCAGACGTAGCCGATCCAGAGCCGCCCGTTTGATCCATGTCAAGAGAGCTCCGGCCGTTGCCGGATAACGCTGGCGCAAGGAGCCCGCAATGGATCAAGCACCCATCGAACGGCATTCGGCGCCCCGCGCTACACGAGCTATCCGAGGCGCCTGGTTCTTCTGGGCAATTGACAGAGGGTTCGATCGAAGCGGAGATAGGCGCTGCCAACGCAACCCCGACGTAACACGGACCTGATCCAGGAACTGAAAGGAAAGAGTCGGGATTTGGGAGGATAGCATGGGTGAGGTTCTACCCGGTCATCATGCCGATCGCATACAGGCCGCAATCATTTCGGATGCCGCGGCGAAGTCGGCGCTGGTCGCTTCATGGCGACGCTCGTCCAATTTGCATAAGCTCGATCCAACCGATCCCAAACCGCCGCGATACCTGACCGAGGCCGAATTTATCGACGCCAGGCAACGGATCGAACCGCTGATCCGAGCTGCCCAATCAAGCCTCGACAGACTCTACCTGGCGGTGGGAGGTGTTGGATGCTGCGTGCTTCTCGCCGACCGTGAGGGCGTGCCGATCGAACGACGTGGTGCACCCGCGGATGACGAGACGTTTCACTCCTGGGGGTTGTGGACAGGCTCAGTCTGGAACGAGGAGAGCGAGGGCACCAACGGCATCGGCACCTGTCTTGTCGAGCAGCGCGTGCTGACGATCCATCGCGACCAGCATTTTCACACGCGCAACACAGCCCTGAGCTGCATCACCGCGCCCATCTACGATCACGAGGGAGACCTCGTCGCCGCCCTCGACGTGTCTTCCTGCCGGGCAGATCTAACCGAAGCTTTCGCCAATCTTATTTCGGTGGCTGTGGTCGACGCCGCACGACGCATCGAGGCGGAGAACTTCAAGATGGCATTCCCGAAGGCGCGCATTCTGCTCGCGCCAATGACCGACAAAGGTTCGGGCGGACTGGTCGCGGTCGATGCGGACGACCTTGTGGTCGGCGCGACCCGCTTAGCGCGATTGGCGTTGGGAATCACGCAAAAAAGCCTGCGGAAGCCGATCCCCGCGGCCGATCTGCTTGGCGGGGCGAGGAATGTCACCGAAGTCCTCGCCGAGGCGGAGCGCGGGGCTCTGCAACGGGTGCTGGCCCGGACCGATGGAAATGTCTCGGCCGCGGCCGCGGCGCTTGGGATCAGCCGTGCGACGCTCCACCGGAAGCTCAACCGCCTCGATCTGCATAGATCGCACTGATCTTTTCGAATCCCGGCATGACTGTCGCAGTTTTGCGACACGTCCTGCGGGTCCACTGTTCTCACCATCGTGACAGCGAGCGGGCAGATGCGGCAAGTCTTTCCGCCGAAGCGCCGCATCCCGCGGCGTTGTTTCGGGAGGTTGATCATGAACAAGGTTGAATTCTCACGCTCCGTCAAGGCGCCCTTCGACAAGCGTTACGGCAATTTCATTGGCGGCAAATGGACCGAGCCACTTTCAGGCAAGTATTTCGAGAACTTCTCGCCGGTAAACGGTCAGCTTCTCTGCGAAGTCGCCCGTTCCGACGCCAAGGACATCGAGGCCGCACTCGACGCGGCCCATGCCGCCAAGGACGCATGGGGCCGCACCAGCCCGGCCGAGCGCGCTTTGATTCTCAATCGCATTGCTGATCGCATGGAGGAGAACCTCGATCTCCTCGCGCGCGCCGAGACCTGGGACAACGGCAAGCCGATCCGTGAGACGACCGCCGCCGACCTGCCGCTGGCCATCGATCACTTCCGCTACTTCGCCGGCGCGATCCGCGCCCAGGAGGGCAGCCTCTCCGAGATCGACCACGACACCGTTGCCTATCACTTCCACGAGCCGTTGGGCGTCGTCGGACAGATCATCCCGTGGAACTTCCCGCTGCTCATGGCGGTATGGAAACTGGCCCCCGCGATCGCGGCCGGCAACTGCGTGGTTCTGAAACCCGCAGAGCAGACCCCGGCGGCGATCATGCTCTGGGCGGACCTCATCGGCGACCTGCTGCCGCCGGGCGTGCTCAACATCGTCAACGGCTTCGGCCTAGAGGCAGGCAAGCCGCTCGCCTCCTCGAACCGGATCGCCAAGATCGCCTTCACCGGCGAGACGACCACTGGCCGGCTGATCATGCAGTACGCCAGCCAGAACCTGATCCCGGTAACGCTCGAACTCGGCGGCAAGTCGCCCAACATCTTCTTCCAGGACGTCACCGCCGAGGACGACGATTTCTTCGACAAGGCGATCGAGGGTTTCGTCATGTTCGCACTCAACCAGGGCGAGGTTTGTACCTGCCCGAGCCGGGCGTTGATCCACGAAAAGATCTACGACCGCTTCATGGAGCGGGCGCTGAAGCGCGTCGAGGCGATCGTCCAGGGCGATCCGCTGGATCCGGCGACGATGATCGGCGCGCAGGCCTCGTCCGAGCAGCTCGAGAAGATCCTGTCCTACATCGACATCGGCAAGCAGGAAGGCGCCGAAGTGCTCACCGGCGGCGCGCGCAACGAGCTGCCGGGCGATCTCGCCGGCGGCTATTACGTCAAGCCGACGGTGTTCAAGGGTCACAACAAGATGCGCATCTTCCAGGAGGAGATCTTCGGGCCGGTGGTTTCGGTGACAACCTTCAAGGACGACGACGAGGCGTTGTCGATCGCCAACGACACGCTCTACGGCCTCGGCGCCGGCATCTGGAGCCGCGACGCCAACCGGCTCTACCGCTTCGGCCGGGCGATCCAGGCGGGCCGCGTCTGGACCAACTGCTACCACGCCTACCCGGCGCACGCGGCGTTTGGCGGCTACAAGCAGTCCGGCATCGGCCGCGAGACCCACAAGATGATGCTCGACCACTACCAGCAGACCAAGAACATGCTGGTCAGCTACAGCCCGAAGAAGCTCGGCTTCTTCTGATCCAGGTGATGGGGCGGGTCCGCCCGCCCCATCGACGACAACCGACAGGAGGAATTCGACATGGCCAAGACCATGAAGGCCCGCGCCAGGCTCGAGGACATCAACGACGTCTCCGAGCGCATGCGCAAGGGGCAGATCGAGGGCCGAATTGTCCTCGATCTGGCGGCCTGAGCCATGGTGGTCGAGGTCGGCGGCAAGGTGAGCGCCACGCCGGCGGCGCTGGAGCTCCTGGCGAAGATCATCGCCGAGCATGGACCGGTGCTGTTCCACCAGTCGGGCGGCTGCTGCGACGGTTCCTCGCCAATGTGCTACCCCCAGGGTGATTTCGCACTGGGGGACAGCGACGTATTGCTCGGCGAGATCGGCGGCGCACCGTTTTACATCGGCGCGGCGCAATACGACGCGTGGAAGCACACCGACCTCGTCATCGATGTTGTGCCCGGACGCGGTGGCATGTTCTCACTCGATAACGGCCGCGAGACACGGTTCCTGACGCGGTCCACCGTGTGCCAGGTGGGAATCTGATTTCGAGTACCAGCGGACGTCTATCTGGCGCGCCTCAATATTCCGCGCAGGTGGTCAACGATTCGGAGGCGTCAAACGATCTCTGGATGGCGGCAGCCCCCTCGCGCCCTCAAGCTGGTTCATGCCTGCGCCGTTGCTTCACGAAATCGACAGCGGTAGTCGCACCGCCCCGTCGCGAAACGATCGTATGAACGCGTTGATCTTCGCATCGATCCGGCGAACCCGATTTTGAGGGGCTCACTACCAGCGTAGAACACGAGTATTGTTAATCGGGTCTGCTATACGCGCCGATATGCGTCTGGGCTGCCCGACGCGTCCAGGCGAGTTGGACAGCTTTCGCTGTCGGCCAAGGCAAGATCGTGAGCGCGTAGGGTTCAGCCCGTTGGGCGACAAGGTTCGTTCAGATCGCGTTGCGCAACGCGGAACCCGCACCTCTGCCGCTTGACAGCGTGCTTGCATTCAGCTCCAGGCGTGGCTGGCCAATCCGTAGACCCAGGGCTCGTTGCTTTCGCGGTTCAGGAAGCGGCGGCCTTTGGACATCGTCGTCACGGTCTCGGCAATGCCGAGGCCGCTCTGCTGAAGAAACTCGGCAAACACGCCATCCTTCTCGCGCGTATCGACGCGGGCGAATCGACCTGCCAGCTTGTTCAGATGGACGGCTGTGAGATGGACCGCGTCCTGGTCGTTTCGGGCTATTGTGGGACCAATCACATGGCCGCGCCCGAACTCGCGGCACATGGAATAGCCAACGACCTCGCCGCCACGGCTCAACGTAGCTGTCGAGGCATCCTCCGAGAGCAACGCAAGCAGCCTTGCACGGTTTGTCCCGAATGCGCGCGCGTCCAGTTCGGTGATCTCGCGAAGTCTGCCGCTGGGCAGCTCACTTAGCTCACCATCCAGAGCTGGCATTGGCGGGAGTTTTTGTGGGATCTCGCCCTGGCGCATGTAGACGATCGCCTCGCTCGTGAAGCCCAGTGAAATATACAGAGGATAGGCGGCATGGGTGGCATTCAGCGCCAGATTGCGATCCCCGCACTGCTCGAGGACCTGGTCCATGAGCCATCGGCCACCTCCCTGCGCCTGTGCGCGAGGCGTCGTGATCACCAGGCCAATCGTGGCAAAATCATCCCCTTGGGGAAACCACATCGCGCTTCCGAAGACGCGCCCAATTCCGTCAACGGCGACGATGCCGTGGCCGGCGCGGCGCAACAAATCCCAGTCCTTGGGGCGATGCGGCCAGCGGACCGAAATCGATAGTGCATGCAGCAGATCAACATCGACATCATTGATGTCGCGCGCGACCAGTTCAAAGGATTTCAGGCGTACTGATCTCTGCATCTCAGTCGATCCGCTCCTTCAACGAAAGCCCCAAGTCCTTCAACGGATGCCAAAAGGCACGCGGTGTTAATCCTGGCGCCGATAGCCATGTTTGCGACAGGCTTCATTTGCCGCAGCATTACAGGGGAACGCCAGCAGGTTTCGCTGGTTCGATGCGTTTTTTCGCAATCTTCAGCCAAAGCACGACGCGATTCGGCAGGGAACACTGCTGCGCAGGGATAGGCTGGTCGCACCGGTGATAGTGTGCAAGCTGAGCGGACCGCCATGAACGTGGAAGAAATCCTCGCGACCCTGATTGCATTTCCCTCCGTTGTGGGCACGCCAAACGGCGAGATCGTCGATTGGATCGCCGACTACTGTCAGGCAGCTGGAGCCGAGGTGACGGTTCTGCCCGGTCCCGAGGGCGACCGGTCCAACCTGTTCGTCACGGTCGGCCCGCGTGCCGGTCGGGGCTACATCATCTCCGGACATATGGACGTCGTGCCGGCCGGCGAGCCGGAATGGAGCTCGGATCCGTTCGTCCTGCGTCGCGAGGGCGGCAGGCTTTACGGCCGTGGCACCACCGACATGAAGGGCTTTCTCGCCTGCGCATTGGCCGCGCTCCCAGGACTTGCGGCAATGAACCTGCGGCAGCCGGTCCATCTCGCATTCTCCTACGACGAAGAGGCGGGGTGCCGTGGCGCGCCGCATCTCTTGGCTGCGTTGCCGACGCTATGCGAGAGGCCGCTTGGCGCGATTATCGGCGAGCCGAGCCGGATGCAGCCTGTGCGCGCGCACAAGGGGAAGGCCGCCGCGCGGCTCGAGGTGATCGGGCGATCCGGCCATTCGTCACGCCCCGATCTCGGCCTCAATGCCGTGCACGCCATGGCCGGCGTCATCACGCACGCCGTGGCCTACGGCCAATCGCTCGCCGGCGGCCCTCTCGATCAAAATTTCGAGCCCCCATATTCTTCCTTGCAGGTGGGCGTCATCGCCGGTGGACAGGCGGTCAACATCATCGCTGGCCACTGCACAGCCGATATCGAAGTGCGTGCCGTGCCGGGCGTTTCCCCAGCAGCCCTGCTCGAGCCAGTCAAAGCCCGGCTTTTCGATCTGCGCGACGGCGGCTTCGAGGTGGCTTGGCACGAGTTGAGTTCCTATCCCGCCCTTGCGCCCGCGGATGGGAGCAAGCTAGCGGCCGTTCTGACCGAGTTGACGGGGCAGGAGCCGCTCACGGCGGTCAGTTACGGCACGGAGGCCGGGCTTTATCAGCAGGCCGGTATCGATGCGATCATTTGCGGCCCTGGCGAAATTTCCCGCGCGCATCGACCCAATGAATACATCGAGATCGGTGAACTTGCTGCCTGCCAGCGCATGATCGAGGATCTCGGCGCGCGTCTCGCGGCCTGAGGGATGGCAGGTTCCATGGCATTTCTTTTCAATTCCGATGCGGCGCGTGCTGCGGTGTTCCGCGAAATCTTCGCGCGCGAACTCCCGGATTTGGAATTCTTCCATTCCGGCGAGGAGATCGAGCCGGAGAAGGTGCGCTATCTCATCACCTGGACGGTGCCGGACGACATCTCGCGCTACCGCAATCTGGAAGTGCTGTTTTCGATCGGAGCCGGCGTCGACCAGTTCAAGCAGGACGTGGTGCCAAGCCATGTGAAGCTTGTGCGCATGGTCGAGGACGGCATCATCCGCATGATGCAGGAATACGTCGCGCTTGGCGTGTTGGCGCTCCACCGGGAGATGCCCGCCTATCTCGAGCAGCAGAAAAGGTGCCTCTGGCAACCGATTGCCGCTCGACAGGCGGCCGAGCGCCGGGTCGGTCTTCTTGGTCTTGGCATGCTGGCGCAGGCGGCAATCGAGCGCCTGAAGCCGTTCCAGTTTCCGCTTGCCGGGTGGAGCCGCAGCGAAAAGCGGATAGAGGGCGTCGCCTGTTTTCACGGCGTCGATCAGTTGCCCCGCTTTCTGAAGCAGACGGACATTCTCGTCTGCCTGCTGCCGCTGACGCCGGAAACCAGCGGCATTCTCGATGCAAAACTCTTCTCCTTGCTACCAGCCGGGGCGCGGCTGCTGCATGTCGGCAGGGGTCCGCAACTCGACCAGGCTGCGCTGATCGACGCGCTCGACACCGGTCACGTAGCTGCGGCGATGCTTGATGTCACTGATCCAGAACCGCTCCCGGAAGACCATCCGCTGTGGTCGCATCCGAAGGTGATGATAACGCCGCACATTGCCTCGGTGACACAACCGCATACGGCGGCGCAAGCCGCCGTGGACAACGTCCGGCGCCACCGCGCCGGCGAAGAACTGATCGGCCTCGTCGATCGGACACTCGGCTACTAACCAGGAAACCCAACATGTCACTGCTGACCACGATCGACACAAATCCCGCCTTCACGCCCAAGGAGGCATTGCCGCTGCCGGAGCGGCTCATTTCCGGCACTCCATCCTTCAAGACCTGGGCGCAGGACGCCTCGAAAGGTGAGAAGGTTCTGACCGGCGTCTGGGAGGCGACCCCCGGCGAGACGCATTCGATCAAGGGCACCACCTACGAGTTCTGCCACATCATTTCGGGTCTCGTCGAAATCGAGGAGAAGGGCGGTGAGACCAAGACTTACCGCGCCGGCGACAGTTTCGTGATGAAGCCCGGTTTCGTCGGCGTCTGGCGCACGATTGAGACCGTGCGCAAGATCTACGTCTGCGTTTACGACTGAGTTCAGTGCTCAAGCTCCGGCCGAGTAGAGTGCGCGGCGGTTCCAGAACAATCGACTTTCCAAGTTCGGCCCGACGCGATTCGACGCTGTCGGGCCGCTCATCCTCGACGAAAAATGCGGCGCGCCATCCACTATTGTTCCGCTGGTGCGAATGAGGACCTCGATCAATGAAGACCTATGACATAGCGCTCATCCCCGGCGACGGCATCGGCAAGGACGTGACCGGGGCGGCATGGCAGGTGATGCAGGCCGCGGCCAAACGGGGCGGTTTCGCCCTTGATGGCACACGCTTCCCATGGTCGTGCGCCTACTACCTGGAAACCGGCGCAATGATGCCGCCAGACGGCATCGAGACCCTTCGAAAATTCAACGCGATCTATCTCGGCGCTGTCGGCTGGCCAGCGGAAGTGCCCGACTCAGTATCGCTTCACGGACTGCTTCTGCCGATCCGGAAAGGGTTCACGCAGTACGCCAACATACGGCCGCACAGGCTGTTGCCGGGCGTTCAGGGACCCCTCCGCTCCGATGGTTTCGACATCCTGTGCATACGCGAGAATACGGAAGGCGAATATTCCGGCGCCGGCGGGCGCGTTCATTCCGGCACGGCCAATGAGGTCGCGGTGGAGACATCAATCTTCACGCGCGCGGGTGTCGAACGGATCATCCGGTTCGGTTTCGAACAAGCGCGGGCGCGCCGCAAGAAGCTCGCATCCGTCACCAAATCCAACGCACAGAAACATTCCATGGTTTTCTGGGATGAGGTCACGCGCGAGGTGGCGAAGGACTATGCCGATGTCGAGGTCTCGCACTACCACATCGACGCCATTGCTGCCCGCATGGTGCTGGCGCCGGAAAGCCTCGACGTGATCGTCGCCTCAAACCTTTTTGGCGATATCCTGACGGATATTGGAGCGGCCATTCAGGGCGGGCTGGGTTACGCCGCCTCTGCCAATATCAATCCCGATCGCAGCGCGCCTTCCATGTTCGAGCCGGTCCATGGATCGGCGCCCGACATCGCCCATCTCGGCGTCGCCAATCCGATCGCCGCGATCTGGTCCGGTGCGATGATGCTCGAGCATCTGGGCGAGGGGCATGCTGCGGCACAAGTGATGTCGGCAATCGAGTCCATAACCGCGCGGGGCATCGGCACGATCGCAGGCAAGGACCGGACTGAAACAATCACGCAAGCCGTGCTTGCGGCATTGAGCTGAAAGGGCAGAGGAAAGACCATGAATGCGATAACGAAGATTGGCACGTTTGACGATGCGGATCTGTTCCGCCAGCAGGCGTTGATTGGCGGTGTGTGGCGGGAAGCGGATACAAAGGTCGTCGTCGATGTCACCAACCCTGCCACCCTGAATGTTCTTGGCAGCGTTCCCGATATGGGCGGCGACGAGACCAGGGCCGCGATCGGTGCTGCGGCCGAGGCATTCAAAAGCTGGAAGAAGACGACCCATGCCGAGCGTGCGAGACTGCTGGAGCGCTGGCACGACCTCATTCGCCAGCACGAACAGGATTTGGCGCTTCTGCTGACGCTGGAGCAGGGTAAGCCGCTTGCCGAGGCGTCGGCGGAAATCCGCTACGGCGCATCCTTCGTGAAATGGTTTGCGGAGGAGGCGCGCCGCATCGGTGGCTCGACCATTCCGTCACCCACCGCCGATCGCCGCATTCTGGTTCTCAAGGAAGCAGTCGGCGTCTGTGCCATCATCACGCCGTGGAATTTCCCCAATGCGATGATCACGCGCAAGGTGGCGCCCGCCCTTGCCGCCGGCTGCACGGTGGTGATCAAGCCGTCGGAGTTCACGCCCTTTTCGGCGCTGGCGCTCGGCGTCCTGGCGGAGCGGGCGGGCATCCCTGCCGGCGTGATCAACATCGTGACCGGCATGCCGGGAGAGATCGGCAAAGAGCTGATGGCCAACGAGACGGTGCGCAAGATCTCGTTCACCGGTTCGACCCGCGTCGGTGCGCTGCTCATGCGTGGCGCGGCCGATAGCATCAAGCGGCTGAGCCTGGAGCTTGGCGGCAACGCGCCCTTTATCGTCTTTGACGACGCCGATCTGGATAACGCAGTTGAAGGGGTGATCGTATCCAAGTTCCGCAATGGCGGTCAAACCTGCGTTTGCGCGAACCGGATTCTCGTGCAGGAAGGCGTTTACGACGCTTTCGCCGAAAAGCTGAGCCAGCGCGTCACCCGGATGAAGGTTGGCGCGGGGACCGACGAGGGCACTGAGATCGGCCCGATGATCAACGCGGCCGCGATCGACAAGATCGAGCGTCACATCGCGGATGCGAAGACGAAAGGCGCGCAGATCCTCGCCCAAAGCGAGGCAGTGCCCGACGGCAGGCAATATGCACGGCCCGTCGTCCTGGGGGAGGCTACTACCGAGATGCTCCTGGCATCGGAAGAGACCTTCGGTCCGGTGGCGCCGCTTTTTCGCTTCGAGACGGAGGAAGAGGCTATCACGATCGCGAACGGTACGCCGTTCGGCCTTGCCGCCTACTTCTACACCGACAACCTCAAACGGTCGTGGCGTGTCGCCGAGGCGCTGGAGTTCGGCATGGTCGGGCTCAACACAGGCCTGATTTCGACCGAGGTCGCGCCATTCGGCGGTGTCAAGCAGTCGGGGCTGGGGCGCGAAGGATCGCAGCTCGGGATCGAAGAATATCTCGAGGTCAAGACGCTTCATGTCGGCGGGTTGAACCAGTAGGCTTTGCCGGAGTCGCAACAGCGGCACCAGAATGAGAAAGGGGCGGTCGAAACCGCCCTTTCTCATTGTGCGCCAGGCATGGCGCGTGGTGCGCAAGCACCGTTTGGTCGGGATGGTATCCGGTCGATGACTTGGAGGTGAAAGTCCTCTGCGGGCCCTGGTGATGGGAACCGCTAGCCGAACAGCAAGGGCGTCGTCGCGAGGCGGGGTCTGAAGGAAGCTGCGGCCTGACGAACAGCAAGCGCATATGAGGCGGCCGCATCCGGGCGAGGGGGCAATGAAGCCCGAGGCCCAACATCACCCGGAGGGTGCGGCCGTAGATGCGACAGGTATATGGCACGAAGGTCACGCGTCTTACCCTGGGAGGTCTGCCGGCCTGCCCCTGGAGACAGGTGTGCTACCGCCGCCGAGAGGCGCCGGGATGGGTCGGCAGGAGTCAGCAGAGGCCGTAGTAGCCGGACCAACCGGTGAAGGGCTGAACGTGTCGATGGAGGTCGGACTTCATTTCCGACCGCCTTGGGCAGATACCTCGCGAGAGGGCCTTAGCCGGAAGTAGCCGGCGGAACCCGCAAGATAAGGCTGGGCGCCAATAGGGCGGCGGGCATTGAGGACCTCAAGCCGAGCGCGACACGAACCGCCGTGTACGGAACCGTACGCACGGTGGTGTGGGAGGAGGAACGCCGAAAGGCTCCCTCCTACCCGATTCGATATTCGATGCCGCCATGCCGGAGGCCCGCCGGCCTCATGCAACTTCCCGAACGGGCTCCAGGCCGACCGCGGCGGCCAGCCCGCCGATATCCTTGATCTCGGTATATTCGTAGAAGGGGTTCGCAGGCTCGTGGCCGCGGTTCACCCAGACCTTGCTCTTGATGCCGAGATCGTAGGCGGTCATCAAATCGTAGCGGAAGGAGGAGGAGACATGAGTGATGTCCTCGGGGCCGCAGCCGAGTTTGTCGAGCATATATTCAAAGCCCTTCATCAGCGGCTTATAGGCGCCAACCTCTTCGGCGGTGATGACGGTGTGAAAGGGCGCGCCGAGCTTTTCCACATTCGACATGATCAGGCTGTTCATGGAGTTGGACAGGATCACCAGTGGGATTTCCTTGGCCACTCTGGACAGGCCAGCCGGGACGTCGGGGTGCGGACCCCAGGTCGGCACTTCGTCATAAATGCGTTGGGCGTCTTCGGGTTTGAACTGGATGCCGATGCGCTTGCAGCTGCGTTCGATGGAATTCTGCACCACCTCGAGGAAGGGCTTCCATGGCCCCAGCACCTCGTCAAGGCGATAGCCCCTAAAAGCCTCCACGAAGCCGGCCATTGCCTCAGGGGAGAGGCGCTCGCCGTAGACGCGCCGCGCCGCGCCGGCCATATCGAAATTGGTGAGCGTGCCGTAGCAGTCGAAGGTGATGTATTTCGGTCTGAACGTCGACATGGCGACAATCCTCCTGGTTTTCTCGGCACAGCGTGCCTGTACCACAATGACCATAATCGGAGATCCGGAAGACTAACGGCCGCATTCGCGGCGACCTGAAGCAGATCGTTTCGTATTGCATCGCCGGTTTGGCAGAGAGTTGCGCCAGGTGTCCTTTCGAGCTTTGGCAGCGGCGCGGCCTGTCGGCCTTGCTTCGGCAGAAGATGCGGCACCAGCGGCGAAGGATAGTGAAAACGCGTCGCGCTTGGCTGCTGGTTGGAAGGAAGTGCTGTCTTTGGTGGTCTACCGTTAGCACCTGAAGACGAAGGCTGGAAATTCATCATGACCACACAACAGATCATCCTTGAAGAGATGACACCGGGGCACCTGGAAGGCGCTGTCGAGTTGTCTCGCCAAGTCAAATGGCCGCATCGTCGCGAGGATTGGGAACTGGCCCAGTCGGTCAGCCGGGGGATCGTCGCCCTGGAAGAAGAACGCGTGGTGGCGACCATCATGATGACCCCCTACGGCGACAATGCTGCCGCCATCAACATGGTGATCGTCGATGCGGCGATGCGCGGCCGCGGGCTCGGCCGAAAGATGATGGAAGAGGCGCTGGCCCAGGCGGGTGAGCGCACCTGTTGCCTGACGGCGACACAGGAAGGCCTGCCGCTCTATGAGAAGCTGGGCTTCGTCACGACTGGCGAGATCGTGCAGCATCAGGGCGAGGCGTTGGCAGTTTCGGCGCCGGCCGGTGTATCTTGGGCAGAGAGCGGCGATCTTGCCCGCCTCGAGGTGCTGGATCGCGAGGCATTTGGCCATGACCGATCGGCGCTGATGAAACGGGTTTTCGAGCGCGCGAAGCTCGCTGTCATTCGAGATGACGGCGATATCCAGGCCTTTTCCGCCATCCGGCCATTCGGCCGGGGGCTGGTCATCGGCCCGGTGGTGGCGAGAAACGGTACCGAGGCCAAGGCACTGATCGACTTTCTGCTCGCCCATCATCAGGGCAAGTTCGTCCGTGTCGATACCGACGTCTCAACGGATCTTGCTGGATGGCTCACCGGGCGTGGGCTCGCGCATGTCGGCGGTGGGATCACGATGCGACGCTCCATGGCCACGCACCAGGAAAGCAAGCCCGCGCATCACCGCACATATGCGTTGGTCAGTCAGGCGCTTGGTTAAAACAGGCACTCGGTTGAATCGGAGGAAGAAATGCTGGCAAATTCACTGATCGAACTCGATCGCGCACATCTGGTTCACCCGTTTTCATGCTATCGGAGCCACGAGGAGACGGGCGTGCGGGTGCTCAAATCCGCCAAGGGCGCAACGGTGACCGATGCAAGCGGGAAAACCCTGCTGGACGGATTCGCCGGTCTATGGTGTGTAAACCTCGGCTATGGCCAGGAAAGTATCGTTGAAGCAGCCGCAAAGCAGCTGAGAGAGCTTCCCTATGCGACGGGATATTTCGGGCTGGGATCCGAGCCTGCCATTCGCCTTGCTGCCAGGCTTGCCGAACTTGCGCCCGGCGATTTGAACCATGTCTATTTCACGCTTGGCGGCTCCGACGCAATCGACAGCACGATCCGCTTCATCCGCTATTTCTACCATGCCAAGGGCACGCCGCAGAAGGACCAGTTCATCTCGGTCGAGCATGGCTACCATGGCTCCTCGACGGCAGGGTCAGGCCTGACCGCGATCCCGGCTTTCCATGCGGGTTTCGGGGTGCCTTACGACTGGCAGCACAAGATTCCCTCGCACTACGCCTATCGCAATCCGGTCGGTTCCGACCCGCAGGCGATCATCGATGCATCGGTCGCGGCCCTGCGCGCCAAAATCGCGGAACTCGGTGCTGGCCGCGTTGCGGCCTTCTACGCCGAACCCATCCAGGGTTCGGGCGGTGTCCTCGTTCCACCGACAGGTTGGCTGAAGGCTTTGCACGCCGTGTGCAAGGAACATGACATCCTGTTCGTCGTCGACGAAGTCATCACTGCCTTTGGCCGTACCGGCCCTCTCTTCGCCTGTGAGGAAGACGATGTCGTGCCGGATCTCATGACCACGGCGAAGGGACTGACCTCGGGCTACGTGCCGATGGGCGCCGTCTTCATCTCGGACCGCGTGTACAATACGATCGCGGACGGAGCCGGCAAAGCGCCTGTCGGCCATGGCTATACGTATTCGGCCCATCCCGTGAGCGCGGCAGTCGGGCTCGAATGCCTGCGTCTCTACGAAGACAGCTTGCTCGAGAACGGGCGCAAGGCCGGCAAGCGCCTGATGGAAGGCCTTCGCTCGCTCGCCGACCACCCGCTGGTTGGCGACGTTCGCGGCCGCGGCATGCTGGCAGCAATCGAGTTGGTCACCGACAAGGAGCGCAAGACGCCACTGCCGGCGGCGGCCGATCCGGGACGCCGCATCTTCGAGCGCGCGTGGGCGAACGGCCTTGTCATCCGCGCCTTCAACAGCGGCATCCTCGGCTTTGCGCCGCCGCTCTGCTGCACCGAGGACGATATTGATGGAATCCTCGAACGTACCCGGATGACGTTGGATCAAACCCTCGAAGACAACGACGTGCGGTCAGCGATGAAGGGATGATCATTGTCATCGCAAGAGGGAGCGCTGGCGTGCGGCTCTCCAGGTCCAAGACCGCGGAGCGCCTCACCTGTCGAAAATGATGTCGAGAGGCAAATGGGATTTGACGATCGGTGACTTCAGCACGACGAAGCTGAAATATTTGTCGATTCCGATATCCAATTCGATCATGCGCTCCATGATCGTCTGGTACTCGCTGATGCCCCCTGTGACAAACTTCACAAGATAGTCGTAACCGCCTGAAACCAGATGGCATTCGATAACAGAATCGACCTTCTGAATTGCGGTGAGAAATCTGGCGAAGTCGTTCTGTTGATGGTGCTTGAGCGTGACTTCGGTGAAGATCGTCAGAGTCTGCCCGAGCTTGGACACATCGATCTGGGCGGAATAGCCGGTGATGAAGCCTTCCGCCTGAAGCTTCTTCACCCGCATCAGGCAAGGGCTCGGTGAAAGGTTCACCAGGTCGGCAAGCTCGACATTCGTGACCCGCCCATTCTTTTGCAGTTGGGATAAGATCTTGATGTCGATCTTGTCGAGCTTCATTGGATACCTGTCAAACGTTCGAACCGCGGATCGTCCGGCAGACGGCGTCCGTCACCTCCTGCGTGGTCGCTGTCCCTCCCACGTCCGGCGTCAGCACGCCCTCACTCGTCACCGTTTCCACAGCGCTCATCAACCGGGCGGCCGCTGCGCTCTCGCCCAGATGTTCGAGCATCTGGGCGGCGGTCCAGAAGGTGGCGATCGGGTTGGCAATACCCTTGCCGGCGATGTCGAATGCCGAGCCGTGAATTGGCTCGAACATCGAGGGATAGCGCCGCTCGGGATCAATGTTGGGGGTCGGTGCAACGCCGAGACTGCCCGCGAGCGCGCCTGCAAGGTCTGACAATATGTCGGCGTGAAGATTGGTGGCGACGATCGTATCCAGGCTCCGAGGTTTCAACGTCATACGCACTGTCATGGCATCGACCAGCATCTTGTCCCACGCGACGTCCGGGAATTCCGGCGCCACCTCGGCTGCGATTTCGTCCCACATTACCATGCCGTGACGCTGCGCGTTGGATTTTGTAACAACTGTCAGGAGCCTTCGCGGGCGTGACTGCGCCAGCCGGAATGCATAGCGCATGATGCGGGTGACGCCGACGCGCGTGAAGATCGCGACCTCGGTTCCGACCTCCTCGGGGAGGCCGCGATGGGCTCGGCCGCCGTGGCCCGAATACTCGCCCTCGGAATTCTCCCGCACGATCACCCAATCCAGATCGCCAGGGCCAACGCCCGCCAGCGGCGAAACAATACCGGGCAATATCCTTGTCGGCCGCACGTTCGCGTATTGATCAAAGCCTTGGCAGATCGGCAGCCGGAGGCCCCAGAGCGTGATGTCGTCGGGCACGTCGGGAGCGCCTACCGCGCCGAAGAAGATAGCGTCGAAGCGCTTCAGTTGCGCCACCCCATCTTCGGGCATCATCCGACCATGCGCCTTGTAGTAGTCTGAGCCCCAGTCGAAGTGCTGGACGCGCAGTTTGAAATCTCCGCAGCGCTGCTGCAGCGCCTCAAGCGCCTGGAGACCGGCGGCAATGACCTCTGGGCCGATGCCGTCGGCAGGAATGGCGGCAATCTCATATTCGCGCATCGTCACTTTCCCTGTTTTCAGTGCTGGCCAGCTCGCGGCCTCGATCTCGTGTGCGACCGATTGTACCTTGGCAAATTGGTCTAGTCAGAATTCAGCGACCTTGCCCCACGCAGCTGTCTTCAGACGCTCCGGCCGATAGGGACGCGGATCGACGATCGGCTCGCTGCCGGTAATGATATCGGCGATCATATGCCCAGCGCCGGGCCCGATCCCGAAGCCGTGACCGCTAAATCCCGCGGCGAGAAGGAAGCCCGGAATCCCCTCCACTTCACCGATTGCCGGGACGCCATCGGGCGTGCTGTCGACATAGCCCGCCCAAGCATGAGAAATCGCGACGCGCTGGAGTTCGGGCAGCAATTCGCAGGCTCTTTGATATGTCAGGCGAATCTGCCTCATGTCAGGCTTCGGATCGAGAATCCGATTCCGTTCCATTGGTGTCACGTCGTCAACTGCCCATTTCCTCAGGCTTTCATGACCTTGACGCCAGCCCTCGAACGCTCCCGGTGCCAGACTGCGCCAGCGGCGGGCGAACATCGGCACGAACTCGCGGCTGAACCTGAGCTGCTGCGGCGTTGGATCGACTCGCGCCCGCCCGCTGATCGCCAGCGCGTATCCACCGTTGCCGCGCCGCGTCAGCGAGACGCGCGCGGTATGCAGGGCATCCGGCAGGCCATTTGCGCCCGGCGCTACGGCTAGAATGGACTGACGCACGGCAGCTTGCGGGAAACGAATACCAAGCTGGTTGCAGAAGGAAGAAGCCCACGCGCCTCCGGCCATGACCACGGTCGTTGTCCGGATGGTTCCGGCTTCTGTAACGACGCCGCTGACCCGGCCGGCGCTCAGCTCCAGCCCGCGCGCCGCGCAATTCTGATGTACGGTGCCGCCGGCCGCCATGATGCCGCGCGCGGCAACCGGCACCGCCTTTGAAGGATCCGCCGTTCCGTCAGTTGGCGAGAACACGCCGCCTTTCCATTTGCGGCCGGTCGCCTTGCCCCGTTCGGTGGCTTCTTCCGCGCTCAGCACATGCGTCGTGACGCCAACCGTCCTTGCGAAATCGCGCCACTTTGCCCAGCCTGCCAACTCGTTTTCGTCCTGCGAGAGATAGAGCAGGCCGCAGCGGCGGAAGCCGGTGTCCTCGCCGGTCTCCTGCGCCACTTTTTCCCATAGATCGAGGCTCTTGGTTGCCATCGGCAACTCGCGTGCGTCACGGTTCTGCTGACGGCACCAGCCCCAGTTGCGGCTGGACTGTTCGGCGGCAACGCGCCCCTTCTCCAGCAGGGCAACGCTGACGCCCCGTCGCGCCAGATAATAGGCCGTGAACACGCCCACCACGCCGCCGCCGATGACGACGACGTCCGCCTCGCGAGGCAGGGATGGGCTGGAATCGATGTGAATGAGCGGTGCGGGCATGGATGGGACTCCGGTAATTTGAAGCATCCTAACCTGCGGCCCGCAGAGGCAGGCTGCGGAGTTCATGCCTGGACGGAATTTCCTGCGGTTTGCAGGCCATAGAACAGGCAATTGTTGCCGAAAAAGCGCTCGCTGGCGCCCAACCTCGCCGGGGCAAGCAGGAGTACGCTTCATCCAGTCGCGTGATCTGCGGCATGGGCTTTTCGGGACGCGGCGCGCAGTGACGCAAGGCCTGTCGCGCACAAATTAGCGGAAGAAGGACCTGGTTGTCTGATCCCGGTTTCTGCGCCGGAGCGGGAGCAGAGTGAAATGCCGAACCTGACGTTCTTTTCAGAAGTTCCTGCCGCCCGAGGGCCAAATTTCGACGACTATGCGGATACAGAACAGTCAAACTGGCTGAAAGAACGGAGCAACCCTTCCTTATAGCGGGCAAGCTCCAAGGGAACAGTATCCGGTACACGGACCGAATTTCATCAAGGGAGCCGCCAGGATGAGCAGAATCAGTCTCTCGCAGCCTCAGCGCTCGATGCGCCGAGATGGCCAGACGACGGACGCTATAGTGAGGCGCTTCTGCTCAAAGCGCGATGATAAGGTCCGCAACAGCGTGGACCCACTCGGTTCAAACGGGAGATGATCGCAATGGTCGCAACCATCCAGCCTGTAGCCCCCCACGATGTGGCGCTTTCGGTGCGCGACCTCACGGTGAATTTGCCAAAAGGCATGGAACGGACCCATGCCGTCGAGAACATCTCCTTTGATCTGAAACGCGGCCAGATTCTGTGCGTCATTGGCGAGTCTGGATCCGGCAAGTCGGTCACCGCCAACGCCATCATGGGGCTACTGCCCAATGTGATCCGCGTCTCCTCGGGCGCCATCCATCTCGATGGGATGAACATCATAGGCATGCCGCAGGACAAGCTGCGCAGCCTGCGCGGCCGAGTGGTGTCGATGATCTTCCAGGATCCGCTGTCGGCGCTCAATCCGTTGATGACCGTGGGTGCACAGATCGACGAGGTCATGGCGGCGCATGGCGTCGGCACTCCGAAATCCCGTCGCGGCCGCGCTATCGAACTGCTGACTGAGGTGGGACTGCCGGACCCGGCACTCATGTACCACCAGTATCCGTTCCGCCTCTCCGGCGGGCAGCGGCAGCGGGTGATGATCGCCATGGCGCTGGCGCTCGAGCCGACGATCCTGATCGCGGATGAACCGACGACCGCGCTCGACGTGACCACCCAGGCGCAGATTCTGGAGCTGATCCGCGAGATTCAGCGACGCAAGGGAATGAGCGTCATGTTCATCACCCATGACTTCGGGGTGGTGGCCGAGATCGCAGACAGTGTCGTGGTGATGGAGAAGGGCCACATCGTCGAGCAGGGTAGCGCTCAACAGGTCCTGAAGTCGCCTGGCCATCCCTACACAAGGCGCCTTATCGCAGCCGTCCCGCACCTGACCGGTGAGGACCGCGTTCCTCTGGAGACGGCGGACAAAGCGCCGATCCTGAAGGTCGAAGGCCTGATGAAGACCTACCGCAGCGGCAGTTCCCTGTTCAGCGCGCAGCGCGTCGTGCCCGCGGTCAACGAGGTCTCGTTCGATCTGGCGCCCGGGCGCACGCTGGGCGTTGTGGGCGAAAGCGGTTCCGGCAAATCGTCGCTTGGTCGGCTTTTGATCAAGCTGCTGGACAGCGACGGCGGCGGGATTCTGTTCGAGGGCCGCGACATCGCCAAGCTTTCCGAAGCCGAATTCCGCCCGCTGCGGCCGCGGGTCCAGATGATCTTCCAGGATCCCTTCGCCTCGCTCAACCCGCGCTCGACGATCGGCCACATCCTGACCGTTGGCCCAGTCGCGCATGGGACGCCCTATGCCCAGGCGCGTGAAGAGGCGAAGGCGCTACTGGCCCATGTCGGGCTCGATGCCGGCGCCTTTGATCGCTTTCCGCATGAATTCTCCGGTGGGCAGCGCCAGCGCATCGGCATCGCTCGGGCACTGATGTTCAAGCCGAAGCTGCTGATCGCCGACGAAGCGGTGTCGGCGCTCGACGTGTCGATCCAGGCCCAGATCCTGCAGCTGCTCGACCAGATCCAGCGGGAAACCGGCGTGTCGATGATCTTCATCACCCACGACCTGCGCGTCGCCAGCCAGATCTGCGACGAAATCGCGGTGATGCAGAAAGGGCGGATCGTCGAACGCGGTCCTCCCTCGCAAATCTTCCTCGACCCGCAATCAGCCTACACACGTGAGCTGGTGGCGGCGATTCCTGGAGAGCAGCCGGGATCTACCCGTCCGGTTGCAGCAAATGGGTAAGAGCCACGGCGGATACCGCCAGAACAAGGGGAATTCCAATGACTGAACGCTCAAACACCAAATCAAACTACTCGCGACGCGATGCACTGCGGTTGATGGCGATAGGCGGGGCTGCAGGCCTCATTGCGCCCAATCTGTTGGGCAAACCCGCCTTCGCCCAGAAGCCTCCAGCGAGCCCAACCGGCCGCGTCGTCGTCGGATTTTCGCAGGAACCCACCGTCTTCAATCCACTGATGCCGCATACCGAGTGCGACGACGCTGTGCATTTCTCGGTGTTTGATGCACTCGTTCGCATGGACCCTAAGGGTGTTCTTCAGCCCAATCTCGTTGTCGAAGTGCCCAGCCAGAAAAACGGCGGCATTTCAGAGGACGGGCTTGTGTGGCGCATTCGCCTGCGTGACGATGTCCGCTGGCACGACGGCAAGCCGTTCACGGCCGAAGACGTCAAATTCACTCTCGAGCTCATCACCAATCCGAAATTCCGCGCGTGGCGCACGGCGGGCCATTCGCTGGTGCGCGATATCAAGGTGGTCTCGCCGACCGAGCTCACCTGGCGGATGGAGGAGGCTTTCGCCCCCTATTTGTCGTTTCTCGCCGAAACCTTCATGGTTCCCAAGCACATCCTCGAAAAAGAGGCCGACCCCAACGCCGCCGCCTTCAATCAGGCGCCTGTCGGCACTGGCGCATTCAAATGGGCGAAGCGCACTGCCGGCGACCATATCGAACTCGTCGCGAACGCGGATTATGCCGGGGAGGGTCCCTATTTGGAGCGGCTCGTCTTCAAATACATCCCCGACATGACAGTGCTCTATACCCAGTTCAAGAGCGGCGACATCGATCTTGTCGACCAGGCATTCATAACCGCCGACCACTACGCGGAAGCCAGCCAACTGTCGGATCGGGTGGTCATGTTGGAGCGCGGGTCATCGGTCGAGTCGATCTATCTCAATCTTGAGAAGCCGCAATTCAAGGATCCGGCGGTCCGCCAGGCGCTCTACGCCGCAATCGACAGGAAAGCGATCCTCGAAGCACTTTATTACGGGGTCCACACCCCTACCGAGACGTTCATGCCGCAGAATTCCTACTACTACAATCCGAACCTGCCGGCGCAGGAGTTCAACATCGAGCGCGCGGGCCAGATCCTCGACGAGGCCGGCTGGGTGCCCGGAGCCGATGGAATACGGGCGAAGGACGGGGTGCGTCTGTCGTTCGCCAACTCCACCACTTCCGGCAACCACCTGCGCGAGCAGACGCAGCAGTTCCTGCAGCAGACATTCGCCGAGATCGGAGTCGAGATGACCATCTCGAACCTGCCGGCCGCCGTCATGTGGGGCGATTTCTGGCTCAAATCGCAGTTCGAGTCAGCCATCTCCGGTGTAACCAATCTCATCGCGGGCGACCCCGACGTTTTCAACCGCCTGCATACCAAGGCGATCGTCGCCAAGGGCGGAAAGGGCTCGAACACAGGCCAATACTCCAACCCGGAGGTCGATGCGCTGCTCGAGAAGGGCGCCCGCACCTTCGATCGGGAACAGCGGCGCGCCATCTATCTGCGCGTGCAGGAAATCGTCCGTCAGGATCTGCCGTTCCTGCCTCTGTTTGCCTACACCAACGTGTTCGGCTGCAAGGAAGGGCTGGAGGGTTTCGAGGCAAATTCCAACACCCGCGTCGCATCCTGGCATGCCGCCGGATGGTATTGGAAGGCCTGACATCCATACGCCGCCGCCGCCTCGCGGCGGCGGCCAGTCATCAGCGCTGTCTTGAAAGAGGAGAGATGAATGCGCGGCTTCCTGCTCAACCGGCTCTCACAGAGCCTCATCCTGCTCCTGATCGTCTCGGTCATCGGGTTTTTCGTCCTGAACCTGCTGCCGGGGGGTCCGCTGGCGCAATTCGGGCTCGATCCCGGCATGACGCAGGACGATCTCGAGCGCCTGAAAGAGCAATTGGGGCTGAACCGTCCGCTTTTTATCCAATATCTCGACTGGGCCTGGCGGCTTCTCCAGGGCGACTGGGGCCACTCCTTCCGCGATGGCGCGCCTGTGCTGGCAGTGATTGGCCGGCACGTCCTTGCGACGCTGCTGCTGATGGGTACGTCCACCGCCATCGCAATCGCCATCGGCACCTGGATCGGCATTCGTGGCGCCACGCACCGCTATTCGCTGTTCGACTATATGGCGACGGTCGGAGCCATGGTCGCGCTGTCGATCCCGACCTTCTGGTTCGGGCTCGTCGGCATCTACATCTTCTCCTTGCAGCTGGGCTGGCTGCCTGCAGGCAACATGTACACGATCGGCGACGGCTCGGTCCTGAACTACCTGCATCACCTGATCATGCCAAGCATCGTGCTGTCGCTGGTGCATGTCGCGATCTGGAGCCGATACATGCGATCGGCGACGCTCGACGCCATCAGCCAGGATTTTGTCAAGACCGCCCGCGCCAAGGGCCTGAGCGAGCGCCGAGTCATAATGAAGCACGTCGTCGGCAATGCGCTTTTGCCGATGATCACACTGGCTGGGGTGCAGCTTCCCAGCATCCTGACCGGCGCGCTGGTGACGGAGACAGTGTTTACCTGGCCGGGCATGGGTCGACTGTTCCTGGACAGCCTCGGCTACAGCGACTACCCGGTCGTGATGGGACTGCTGATGTTCTCGGCCATTCTCGTCATTCTGGGCAACCTGATCGCAGATATTGCCGTGGCGATCGTCGACCCGCGCATTCGTCTGGGTTGAGCGCCTAACCTCACGCCCTACAGGAGGCACCCGAAATGACCGCTCTCGCCGCAAATGCAGGACCAGGCCGCTGGTGGCGCAGCCGCACCGTGCGCCGTTTCACGAGCCATCATCTGGCGTTGCTGGGGGTGGCGATGATCACCCTTCTCACGCTGGCATGCGTCTTCGGCCCTCATCTCCTGCCCTATGATTCCCTCTACATCGATTTGCGCGCCCGCTTTTCACCGCCGCTGACCGGCGACCACTATCTCGGGACCGACCCTTTGGGGCGGGACGTGGCGGCGCGACTGTTCATGGCGGGGAGGACTTCACTGCTGGTGGCCTTCTTCGCCATGCTGCTGTCGACGCTGATCGGAACGCTCGTCGGCGTGATCGCGGGCTACCGCGGCGGCTGGATCGGCGCAGCGCTGATGCGCACGGTCGACGGCTTCCTGTCATTCCCCTCCATCTTCCTGCTGCTGGCCTTGGCCGCGGCACTGAAGCCGAGCCCGGCTATGGTCACCGTCATCGTCGCTGTCACCAGCTGGATGGAGGTAGCCCGGATTGTCGAGGCCGAGGTGCGGTCATTGCGCGAGCGCGAGTTTGTGCTGGCCGGGCGCATGCTGGGGCTTAGCGGTGCGCATATCATGTTCCGCGAGATCCTGCCCAACGCCATGGGCCCGATCATCGTGGCCGCGACGCTGACAGTTGCGCACGCTATTCTCCTGGAAGCCTATATCAGTTTCCTGGGTTATGGCATTCAGCCGCCGCTGCCCAGCTGGGGCAACATGCTCGAGGGCGCCCAGCAGTATCTGGACAGTGCGCCCTGGCTGGCGATCATTCCCGGGGCCGCCATCACCATCGCCGTGACAAGCTTTAATTTCATCGGCGACGGGTTGCGCGATGCGCTCGACGTGCGGGACGACCGTGTCTGATCTCGCCGGCAAAAGCGGTCCGCTCCCGATCCCGAAAACCCAGCGAGAAGTGACTCTGATGCACGAGCCGAAAGTCGCCAACAAGAGCACACCCTACTGGTGGGAAGCGGCGCCCGTCATGCCGCTGCCGCCGCAGCCCCTGGCCAGGACGGTCGATGTGGCAATCGTCGGCGCCGGTTATGCGGGGCTTTCGGCCGGGCTTGTGCTGGCGCGCGAGGGGCGCTCGGTTGCAGCTTTTGATACGATGAATCCGGGCGAGGGGGCCTCGTCGCGCAATGGCGGAATTACCAGCGGCAGCATCCGGCTGGACTACGCCACGATCACCCGGCGCTTCGGCGAAGAAAAAGCCATGGCGATCGAGGCCGAGGGCAAGGTCGCGCGCGAATTCCTTTACGACTTCATCAAGTCGGAAAAGCTCGACTGCGACTTTCAACTGGTTGGCCTGTTCAAGGGCGCCATCGGATATGAACAGTACGAGAAGATGGCCCGCGGCGCCGAGGCGTTGGCGAGGAAACTGGGGATCGAATCCTACGCTGTTCCTTATGCAAAGCAGCGCAACTACGTCGGCACCGACTTCTATCGCGGCGGCATGGTCCGGATGGACATCGGTGGGCTGCACCCGGCCAAATTCCACGCGGAGCTCCTGCGGGTGGCGCTCGCTTCGGGACTGGCGGTGCATTCGAACACGCCCGTGACCTCAATTGAAAGGGATAGCTCCGGGTTCCGCGTCGCGACTTCGGCCGGAACGGTGCAGGCGCGCCAGGTGCTGGTCTGCACAAATGGCTACACGGATGGCGCCAGTCCCTTCCTGCGCCGTCGGCTGGTGCCGGTTCGCAGCCGGATCATTGCCACCGAGGAACTCGCGCCTGAGCTGATGGCGCGCCTGATGCCGAAGCGGATGATGATGGGCGAGGGCCGCGAGCTTGGCTTCTATTACCGCCCTTCGCCGGACGGCAGACGCATTCTGCTCGGCGGGCGCGACAGCTCGCGTGCCGGCGATCCGGCAGCCCCGACGCTCCGTCTGCGCAACGGGCTGGGCGAAATTTTCCCAGAACTGGAGAACGTTCGTCTTTCGCATAGCTGGTTCGGCAATGTTGCGATGCACCGCGACATGCTGCCCAGGATCTTCGAGAAGGATGCCGTGGTCTATGCCACCGGCTTCTGCGGTTCGGGCGTGGTCTGGGCGCCATGGGTCGGCACGCGTGCGGCTCACAAGCTGATGGGACATAGCGATCGGGCGCGCACCGCATTCGATTTCCGACCGCCTGCGGCCATCCCGCTCTATCGTGGCAATCCGTGGTTCCTGCCGGCCGTTATCAAGGGCTACGCCCTGCAGGACCGTATCGCCTGGTGGCGCGCCAGCCGCTGACAGGCGGAAGGGTGGCGGTCACTCGACCCTTGCCGAACAATTGCGGCGACAAGGAACAGCATCACATGCACTACATCTCCACGCGCGGCCATCCCGAACGCAGGAAGTTCTGCGAGGTTCTGCTTGAAGGCCTTGCCCCGGATGGCGGCCTCTATGTGCCCGAGGTCTATCCTCGGCTGGATGATGCCACGCTGGAACGGTGGCGGGGCTTGTCCTACCCAGTGCTCGCCTTTGAAATCCTGTCGCTCTACATCGACGATATTCCGCCCGCTGACCTGAAGGCCATTTGTGCAAAGACCTACAGGCCCGAGGTTTTTGGGACCGCCAGGATCGCGCCCGTGCGAACGCTTGAGACGGGTCTCCATGTGGCGGAACTGTCGAACGGTCCCACCCTGGCGTTCAAGGACATGGCGATGCAGTTGCTCGGCAATCTGCTCGAGTATGAACTGGCGCGGCGGGGTGAGGAGCTGAATATCCTCGGGGCAACCAGTGGCGACACGGGCAGCGCGGCGGAATATGCCATGCGCGGCAAGGAGGGCATCCGCGTCTTCATGATGTCGCCCCACGGACGCATGAGCGCCTTTCAGCAAGCCCAGATGTTCAGCCTGCAGGACGACAACATTCACAACATTGCCATCGAAGGGGTGTTCGACGATTGCCAAGACATCGTGAAAGCCGTGTCCGGCGATGCTGACTTCAAGAGGCGCCACCGGATCGGCGCCGTCAATTCGATCAACTGGGCCCGGCTGGTCGCTCAGGTGGTGTATTACTTCTCTGCCTATTTTCAGGTGACTGAAGAGAATTCGTCAGAGGTCGACTTCGCCGTTCCCTCGGGCAATTTCGGCAACGTCTGCGCCGGTCATGTTGCGCGCATGATGGGCCTTCCCATATCCCGTCTCGTCATTGCGACCAACGAGAACGACGTGCTCGATGAGTTTTTCCGCACCGGGGTGTATCGCGTGCGGGGCCGGGCGGATACCCATGAAACCTCGAGCCCATCCATGGACATTTCCAAGGCCTCCAATCTCGAGCGTTTCGTGTTCGACTTGCTCGGTCGCGACGCCAGCAGGACGAGATCGCTGTTCTACGATCAACTGCGCGAAAGCGGGTCGTTCGATCTCAGCGGGGATCCCGCCTTCGGGAAGGCGGCGGACCATTTTGGTTTCCGCAGCGGGAAGAGCACCCACGCCGACCGGTTGAAGATGATCCGTGACGCGTGGCACCGCTTCAACGCGCTGATCGATCCACACACTGCAGACGGCGTGAAGGTTGCGCGCGAGCATTCGGTTTCGGTTGTGCCGATGATCGTGCTCGAGACGGCCCTGCCGGTCAAATTTGCGGAGACCATCAGAGAGGCCCTGGGTCGAGAGCCAGTTCCTCCGCAACGGTTCGATGGCATAGAGGGTTTGCCGAGACGGTTCAAACTGCTTCCCGCCGATGCACAGACCGTGAAGACCTACATCGCCGAAATCCTGCAGGCCGCAGTCTGCTGAAATGCTGCTTCCTCGACCGGGACCTTTTTCGCCATGGCCGTATATACCGAGCTGTCACCCGACGAAGTCGCAACCTTCTTTCAGGCTCTGGGCCTGGGACAGCCGAATTCCGTTCGCGGCAGCACGAGCGGAATTGAGAACACGAACTACTTTGTGGATACCGAGGCAGGCGAATATGTGCTGACCCTGTTCGAGCGGCTCACGTTCGAGCAATTGCCCTTCTACCTTCACCTGATGAAGCACCTTGCGGCACGGCGAATGCCGGTCCCGGATCCGGTTGCCAACGTCGGAGGCGAAATCCTTCACACGCTGAAAGGCCGGCCTGCCGTGATCGTCAACAGGCTTCCTGGCGAGAGCGTGACGGCGTCGACAGAGTCGCATTGTCGCGCTGTCGGGGAGATCCTGGCGCGAATGCACGTGACCGGCAGCGACTACCCACGGCGACAGGCCAATCCGCGCGGCCTCGAATGGTGGAACGAGGTGGTGCCGGTGGTCGGCCGCTGCGCATCTGAGGGACAGCGCTCGCTGCTCACAAGCGAACTGGCCTTTCAGAACCAAATTGCTGTGTCCTCCACCTACGAGCGACTCCCCAGGGGGCCGGTGCACGCTGATCTCTTTCGCGACAACGTGTTGTTTGAAGGTGGTCACCTGACCGGCGTCTTCGATTTCTACTTCGCCGGATGCGACACCTTTCTGTTCGATATAGCCGTGTGCCTCAATGACTGGTGCGTCGATAGTGGCACCGGCCGCCAAGATACTAAGCAAGTTGCCGCCTTTCTCGGCGCGTATGAGTCAGTTCGCGCGCTCACTGGACCCGAACGCTTATTGCTTCCTGCGATGCAGCGCGCCGGAGCATTTCGTTTTTTGCTATCGCGTCTCTGGGATCTGTACCAGCCCCGGGAAGCTGCGCTCCTCAAAGCACACGATCCAAGCCACTTCGAGCGCGTGTTGCGCGTGCTCCGGGGCGAAATCGCATGAGCAAGACCGCGAAGATCACCAATAGAAGTGAAAGCATGATGGCACCGACTCTCAAAGACCACGTTCGCGAGCTGCTTTCGCAGATCGAGACGGAGGGCCTGTACAAGCGCGAGCGCGTCATCACCTCGCCCCAGTCGTCCGAGATCGAGGTTGGCGGCCGCAAGCTGCTCAATTTCTGCGCCAACAACTATCTCGGCCTCGCCGACAGCGAAGAGCTGCGCGAAGCGGCGAAGGCCGCGCTCGACCGATACGGCTACGGCATGGCCTCGGTGCGCTTCATCTGCGGCACACAAGAGGAACACAAGCAGCTCGAGGCAAAAATATCGAGCTTCCTCGGTATGGAGGACACAATCCTCTACGGTTCCTGCTTCGATGCCAATGGCGGCCTGTTCGAGACGCTGCTTTCCGAGGAGGACGCGGTCATTTCCGACGCGCTGAACCACGCCTCGATCATCGACGGCGTCAGGCTCTCCAAAGCAAAACGTTTTCGCTATGCCAACAACGACATGGCGGCGCTCGAGGAGGAATTGAAGAAGGCCGAAGGCAGCCGCTTCAAGCTGATCGCCACCGATGGTGTATTTTCCATGGACGGCATCATCGCCAATCTGATGGGCGTCTGCGATCTCGCGGAAAAACACAATGCCATGGTGATGGTCGACGACAGCCACGCCGTCGGGTTCGTCGGCGAGCACGGCCGCGGCACGCCGGAATATTGCGGCGTCGAGGGCCGGGTCCATATTCTCACCGGCACGCTCGGCAAGGCGCTGGGGGGTGCCTCGGGTGGCTACACGGCGGCGAGTGGGTCGGTGGTCGAATGGCTGCGCCAGCGCTCGCGGCCCTATCTATTTTCCAACACGCTGATGCCTGCGATCGCCGGGGCCTCGCTGAAGGTGCTGGATATGATCGAGCAGGGCGGCGGCCTGCGCCGCCGGCTCTACGACAACGCCTCGCGCTTCCGTGCCAACATGGAAAGCGCGGGCTTCACGCTGGCCGGAGCCGACCACCCGATCATTCCTGTGATGATCGGCGATGCCGCGCTGGCTTCGCAAATGGCCGACATGCTGCTTGAGCGCGGCATCTACGTGATCGGCTTTTCCTTTCCCGTCGTGCCCAAGGGTCAGGCCCGCATCAGGACGCAGATGTCAGCCGCCCATTCGGCCGCCGATATCGACCGGGCGGTGGCTGCGTTCGGTGAGGTGGGCCGCGAACTCGGGGTGATTGGCTGATGTCCAACATGATGCGCGCACTCGTTAAATCTCGCGCCGAACCCGGTATCTGGATGGAAGAAGTGCCGGTGCCGGAAATCGGCCCCAACGACGTTCTGATCAAGATCAAGAAGACCGCGATCTGCGGCACCGACGTCCACATCTACAATTGGGACCAGTGGGCGCAGAAGACCGTGCCGGTGCCGATGGTGACCGGCCACGAATTCGTCGGCACGGTCGCCGACTTCGGCGCGGCGGTCACCGAATACAAGATCGGCCAGCGTGTTTCGGGCGAAGGCCACATCGTCTGCGGCCATTGCCGCAACTGCCGGGCGGGCAGGGGGCATCTGTGCCGCAACACGCTCGGCGTCGGCGTCAACCGGCCGGGCGCCTTCGGTGAATATCTGGCGATCCCGCAGCACAACGTCGTGCCGATCCCTGACGACGTGCCCGACGAGATCGCCGCAATCTTCGATCCCCTGGGCAATGCGGTTCACACCGCACTGTCCTTTGATCTGGTCGGCGAGGACGTGCTGGTCACCGGCGCCGGGCCGATCGGCATCATGGGTGCACTCGTCGCTCAATGCGTCGGCGCGCGAAAAGTGGTCATCACCGACATCAACCCGGTGCGGCTGGCGTTGGCGAAAAAGCTCGGCGTCCAGCATGTGGTCGACGCGTCGAAGGAAAAGCTGCGCGACATCATGCCGGCGCTCGGCATGACCGAAGGTTTTGACGTCGGCCTCGAAATGTCGGGTGCGGCACCCGCCTTCCGCGACATGATCGACGCCATGAACAATGGCGGCAAGATCGCCATTCTGGGCATCGCGCCGACCGGCTTCGAGATCGACTGGAACAAGGTCATCTTCAAGATGCTGCATCTCAAGGGCATCTACGGCCGCGAAATGTTCGAGACCTGGTACAAGATGATCGCGCTGGTGCAGGGTCCGCTCGATGTCAGCGGCCTGATCACCCATCGCATCGGCGTGGACGACTTCCAGACCGGGTTCGACGCAATGCGCAGCGGCAATTCCGGCAAGGTGGTGATGGACTGGTGAGGGCGGCCTTGGGGCTGGACTCCAGGGCTCGCCATTCGCGGCGTGAACGCCCGGGAACAGCGCGATTTTTGAGTTCGTGAGGGCGATGATGACGCTGCTTTTTCATTCAGGGCTATCGAATCCAGGACTTGATTGCCATCTGGCCTGCCAGCCGCTGACAGGCGGTTGGTCATGTCGAGAGGCATTCCGCTACGGACCGGGCAAGCAGCAATGAAGACTCAAATAGTCGTCGTTGGCGGCGGGGCTGGAGGTCTTGAACTCGTGCGGCGGCTCGGAGCACGGCTCGGCCGCAAGGATTTCGATATCATTCTTGTCGAGCGGAACCACACCCATGTCTGGAAGCCGCTCCTCCATGAGGTTGCGGCCGGATCACTCGACGCAAATCTTGACGAAGTGGGCTACCGCGGCCACGGGCACCGTTGGGGCTACCGCTTCTTCTACGGGTCGCTGGAGGCCATCGATCGCACCGCGCGGCAGGTCACAGTTGCGCCGATTTTCGACGATGACGGGTCGGAACTGGTTGGCCGACATCGGCTCCGATACGATTACCTCGTAATCGCAATCGGGTCGGTTTCAAACGACTTCGGCACTCCCGGAGTCAAGGATCATTGTCTTTTCCTCGAAGACCGTCATCAAGCGGATCGCTTTCGATTGAAGTTGTTGAACCATTGTCTTCGAGTTTCCAGGACAGTGTCAGCCGATCCAAGCGACGACGCCTTTGTTGATATAGCTATCGTAGGTGGCGGCGCGACAGGCGTCGAACTCGCTGCTGAACTCTACAATGCTGCATCATCTCTGAGACATTATGGCCTGGAAGTCTTCGACGAGACCCGGTTGAGGGTCACTTTGATAGAGGCCGGGCCGCGGATTCTTCCGGCTCTCCCGGATGCTTTAGCAAAGGCCGCGCATCAGGAACTTGAGGCCCTCGGCGTCCGGGTGCTCGCAAAGACAGCTGTATCCGAAGCAACGGAAAAGGGATTGAGGTTTGCTACCGGGGAGCAGATACACGCCGATATTTGCGTCTGGGCTGCAGGAGTGCAGGGGGCAAATATTCTGGGAGAGCTCGACGGACTCGAGGTGGCGCGCAGCAGGCAACTTGTCGTCCTTCCCACCCTCCAAACGAGCCGGGACGAGCGCATCTTCGCTATCGGCGATTGCTGTTTTTTCAAGCCAGACGGGGCGGGCGGCCCGGTGCCGCCACGAGCTCAGGCTGCCCACCAGATGGCATCGACCGCTTATCGCAACATTCTTCACTTGATTGCCGGGGAAACGCCGGAGGCATTTGTCTATCGGGACAAGGGTTCGCTAGTGTCGTTGAGCCGGTTTTCCACCGTCGGCAGCTTGATGGGAAACCTCGTCGGAGGGCGGATGGCGATCGAGGGGCGGCTGGCCAGGATGATCTACGTGTCTTTGTACCGCATGCACCTGGTGGCCATACATGGCTGGATCAAGGGCCTGGCTCTTATCCTGGTCGGCCATGTCAACCGCGTTGTCCGTCCGCGTCTCAAATTGCATTGACGCTGGTCAGGTGTGTGCCGCGACCGAAGGATGCCGCTGAGGTCTGCATTGCACCTCGCCTGAGCGACGCCCGAGTGGCCTTGCCGCGTTCCTCGCCCGATTTGCGCCATATGGCATGCCGACGGACGGCTCAAAACGAATGATCCGGCTGAATTCAAAGGTCAAAACGGCAGCGAAAACTGTCGGCCTGGCGCGACTCTAAGGTCCGACTTCAATATGGCTTTGGATCAAGCGACAGCGTTGCACTTATGGCCGTTGATCATGACAGAGATATCGTCAGCGCCCCGACCGAGCTGATGAAATTCGAGACCCGCCACGTGCCGGGCGCGCTGAAGCTGTCGCAGGAGATGGGCTGGCCTTATCGCCAGGAGGACTGGGAATTTGCCGTGGCGGTCGGCAATGGCCTGGTCCTTGAGCGGGCCGGACAGGTGATCGGCACTGCCATGTCCTGGAATTACGGACAGGCCTATGCCACTGCCGGGATGATCATAGTCACCGGCTCCGCGCAAGGCGGTGGCAACGGCTCCCGGCTTTTTGACGGGTTGCTTCAGGCCACGGACGGGCGCAACGTGCTGCTCAATTCGACGGAAGAGGGGCTCGCGCTCTACAAGCGACGCGGATTCAATGCCTGGGGCACGGTGATTCAGCACCAGGGCCCGCTGACCGTTGCCGTGACGCAGAGTACCCGCGACGACATCCGTCAGTCGACGGTCTCTGACCTCGCGGCAATCCAGGCCTTCGACGAACGGGCCACAGGCATGCCCCGGCCGTCGATGGTGGCTGGCCTCGCTGATGCGGGCAGTGTTTTGGTCATCGAACGCGCGGGGCGTATTGCAGGCTACGCCATCGCCAGGCGGTTCGGCCGCGGCTACGTGGTCGGCCCTGTTGCTGCTGAAAGCGCCCAAGACGCGCGTCTCCTGATCCTGGCCCAGCTTGCGACGCTTCACGGCCAATTCGTGCGCATCGATGTCTATGCCGAACACGGATTGGGCGACTGGCTGGATAGCCTGGGCCTCGCGCGTGTCGGTGATGTGATCGCGATGGTCAAGGGGCGACAGCCTATCTGCGCCGGGACTGCCCGCATGTATGCCCTGGCAAATCAGTCGTTCGGTTAAGGAATGAGGTAGGGAAGCGATGGATACAAATGTAAATATCCGTGAGGCGGCACAAACGATCGATGCCCTCATCACCCCGTCGCTGCTTCTGGACCGGGGGCGGCTCGAGCGCAACATCCAGCGTCTGGCCGATCATGCCAGAAAGCTGGGCGTGGTGCTGCGACCGCATATGAAGACGGCCAAAAGCATCGACGTCGCCCGACATGTGTTCCCCGGCGAACCCGGCCCGATCACGGTCTCGACCATCGCCGAGGCGAAGTATTTCGCGGGCCACGGCTTTCGAGACATCACCTATGCAGTCGGCATTTCGCCGGCTTCGGCCGTCCGCGCCATGGAGCTTTGTCGCCGCACCGGCGCTGATGTGAAGCTGCTGCTCGATTCCGTGGAGCAGGCCGACGCCCTGGCCGGTGTGCGCGAAGCCACCGGCGTGGCGCCGTCCGTCTTCATCGAACTGGACTGCGACGACCATCGCGGCGGACTGAAGCCGGACGATCCCAAGCTGCTCGAGGTGGCCAACAGGATCGTCGCAGCGGGCGCCAACCTGGTCGGCGTCCTCGCCCATGCCGGCGAGTCCTATGGCTTGAGCACGCCCGATGCACTGGTCAAGGCAGCCGAGGACGAGCGTTCGGCCACCGTGCGCGCCGCCGAAACTTTGCGCTCTCACGGCCATGCCTGCCCGATCGTCAGCCTAGGCTCAACGCCGACGGCGCACTTCGCCGAGAACCTCGAAGGCGTCATGGAGCTGCGCGCCGGGGTCTACATGTTCTTCGATCTCGTCCAGCACGGGGTGGGGGTCTGTGCCATAGACGATATCGCGATTTCCGTGTTGGCCACCGTGATCGGGACCAAGCCGGAAAAGGGATGGGTGCTGGTCGACGCGGGGTGGATGGCGCTTTCGCGCGACCGCGGAACCGCAAACCAGCAGATCGACCAGGGCTACGGCGTGGTTTGCGACGAAAAGGGGCGGGTGCTTGAAGATGTGATCGTGGCGCAGGCCAGCCAGGAACACGGTATCCTCGCCATTCGTGCCGGTTCTGGAAAGTCCATGCCCGATTTGCCGCTCGGGGCTCGGGTCCGGATTCTGCCCAACCATGCCTGCGCGATGGCCGCCCAGCATCACTTCTACAGCGTCGTCAACGGGGACAGTCCCCGGATCGAAGCACATTGGGAGCGGATGCGCGGATGGTAGGGGCTCCAATCGCAACGCTTTGCATGGCGCCCATGCAAACTGACGCACTGGTGGTGCAATCATGAAGTTTACATCTTATTGGCTGGATACCTCTCAGCCGTTCAATGAGGGCGCGTCCAAACCGCTCGAAGGCCACTACGATGTGGCGGTTGTGGGCGGCGGCCTGACCGGATCCTCCGCGGCGCTGGCCCTCGCCAAAAAGGGCGCCCGGGTTGCACTGTTGGAGGCCGAAACGATCGGCAACGCCGCATCTGGCCGCAATGGCGGGATGTGCAACAACGGTTTTGCCCAGAACTACGCGATCATGGCCGGCAAGCACGGCAAGCCGGCCGCAAACGCGCTCTACAAGGCTTTCGACGCCGGCGTCGATATGGTCGAGCGGTTGGTGCAGGAAGAAAAGATCGACTGCAGCTTCTCCCGGGTCGGCAAGCTGAAGCTTGCCGCCAAGCCTGAGCACTACGACATGCTGGCGCGCAGCCAGGAACTGCTCGCCGCCGATGTCGATCCCGGAACGAGGATGATCGCGCGCGCCGACGTACGAAGCGAAGTCGGCACCGACCGCTACTATGGCGGGCTGCTGTTTCCCAAGAGCGCCAGCATGCATGTCGGCCGTTTCGTCCGGGGTCTGGCGACCGCGGCGGCGCGGCGTGGCGCAGAGGTCTATGAAAACGCCCCCGTCATGGCTCTGCGCAAGGTCGCCGACGGGCATGAGGTCGAGACCCCGCGCGGCCAGATCGTCGCGCGGCAGGTCCTGCTGGCGAGCGGCATTTCCCAGGTCGGTCCGCTCGGATGGATCCGCCGCCGCATCGTGCCGGTCGGCGCCTTCCTGGTCGTGACGGAACCGCTGTCGCCTTCGCAACTCGAGCGCCTCATGCCAACCCGACGCAATGTCGTCGACACACGCAATCTCGTCGTCTACTGGCGGCTGACGCCGGACAATCGCATGCTGTTCGGCGGGCGGGCCCGGTTTGCAGTGTCCAATCCGCAATCCGACGAGAAGAGCGGCCGGATCCTGAAAGCGGCGATGGTCGAGGTCTATCCGGAACTGGCCGACATCCGCATCGATTACTGCTGGGGCGGCATGGTCGACATGACCCGCGACCGCCTGCCGCGCGCCGGGGAGCGCAACGGAATCTACTACTCGATGGGCTATAGCGGCCACGGCACCCATATGTCGACGCTGATGGGCAGCATCATGGCCGATGTTATGGACGGGCGTCCCGACCTGAACCCCTGGAAGGATTTCGACTGGCCGGCGATCCCTGGATATTTCGGGCGTCCATGGTTCCTGCCGATCCTCGGTGCCTATTACCGTATGAAGGACCTTGTCACATGATTTCGCCCCTCGAACACCTGTCCCGCAACGGCCGCCTCGACAAGTTCTTCATCGACGGTCAATGGGTCGAGCCGAAGGGCACCGCCGAGGGCGTCGTCGTGAATCCCGCCACCGAAGAGGTCGTGGCCCGGTTTCCGCTCGGAAACAGCGCGGACGTGGACGCGGCCGTTTCAGCGGCCCGCCGGGGGTTCGCCACCTGGAGCCGTACCAGGCCGGAATACCGCGCGGGTCTGCTTGATCGCCTGCAGGCGCTGCTCGAAGCGCGCAATGAACTGCTTGCGCAATGCTTGAGCCTCGAAATGGGCGCTGCGATCGGATATGCGCGCACCGCGCAGGTGCCGCTGGCGATCGCCCATGTGCAGGTCGCTCGCGATGTCCTGAAAACCTTCCCCTTCGTCGAGCAGCGCGGCCACACCGCCGTCACCCACGAACCGATCGGTGTCTGCGCGCTGATCACGCCCTGGAACTGGCCACTCTACCAGATCACCGCCAAGGTTGCGCCGGCGCTCGCCGCAGGCTGCACGGTCGTGCTGAAGCCAAGCGAGCTCTCTCCTTTGGACGCCCTGCTGTTCGCCGAGGCGATTGAGGAAGCCGGCTTCCCTGCCGGTGTCTTCAACCTCGTCAATGGTGACGGCCCAGGCGTGGGTATGGGGCTCGCCTCCCACCCGGCCGTTGACATGATCTCCATCACCGGCTCCACCCGTGCCGGCATCGCGGTGGCCCAGGCCGCCGCGCCGACGGTCAAGCGCGTCGGACAGGAGCTCGGCGGCAAGTCGCCGAACGTGATTTTGCCCGACGCCGATCTCGATCGTGCCGTTTCGCTGGGCGTAGCCGCTGCCTTCCGCAATCTCGGCCAGTCATGCAGCGCGCCGACGCGTATGATCGTGCCGCGCGAGCGGCTGTCCGAGATCGAGGCAGTCGCCAAGAGGGCCGCAGCCCAGATCATCGTCGGCGATCCTCTTTCGGAAGCCACCACTCACGGTGCAATCGCCAACCGGTCCCAGTTCGACCGCATCCAAACCATGATCGGCGTCGGCATTTCGGAGGGAGCCAGGCTCCTCACCGGCGGGTCGGGTCGCGCGGACGATCTGAGCGTCGGGTTCTATGTGAAGCCGACCATCTTTTCCGACGTGCGCACAGGCATGCGCATTGCCCAGGAAGAGGTCTTCGGCCCAGTTCTGTGCATCATCCCCTACGACACAGTCGAAGAGGCCGTCACTATCGCCAACGATACGGTCTACGGCCTGGGGGCCCATGTGCAGGGCAAGGATATGGACGCCGTCAAGGACGTCGCCTCGCGGATTCGCGCCGGCCAGGTTCATCTCAACTACCCGGCCTGGGATCCGAACGCCCCGTTTGGCGGTTTCAAGCAGTCCGGAAACGGACGCGAGTATGGCATCGAAGGCATGTTGGAGTATCTCGAGGTCAAATCCATCCTCGGCTATTTCTAGGCGACATCTTCGCCAGGCGCAGAGGGCGCAGCTGGCGCCGTCTATGCCTGTAGGCAGGGCGGATCGTTAACCAGTTGAGTGAAGACTGCGCGGCTCGCTGCGCCTGTCGCCGAGTTCTCAGGCGCAACCGGGATGTCGGCTCGAGAAGCGAGATCCATTATCAGTTGCAGGCGCTCACCGCTCTAAACGCCGTTTCACGTTTTCAACCCCAAGGACGGGGCTTGTCAGGACTGGAAGCTTTTGGACCGTGCCCCGCACCGCACGAGCCATCGAGGCCTGCGCAAAAACGACCACATCGACCTTCTGCGACAGCTCTTCGAGAGCTAGGCGGATTTGCGCGTCATGGGCTTCGACGTCGCCGCCGGCGAGGAGCTGAAACGCTCCCTCAACCAGCACATCGTCGATCGCTACATCCTTGCCCGCCTCGCATGCCTTGCGCTTCAGCAGTTCCACGGTCGGCACCAGCGTTGTCGACAAGGTCGCCAGGACACCTATGCGGTTTCCATGCTCGACAGCGGCTTTGGCCATGCCTTCATCAATACGGAACAGCGGCACAGGACAAAGCGGCGCTATGGCATCGACTGCCGCTCCGAGAGTCGAGCATGTGACGACAATCGCATCTGCCCCGGCATCGACTGCCGACCATACGTAGGTACCAAGCCTTCGTTTCGTCAGATCGGATAGCGACCCGCGCTCAATGGTATTTCTCAGGAGGCTCTCGTCGAGGATCGCGAACGGCTTCCAGTCGGGCAAATGTTCTTTGGCGAGGCCCTCGAACTCGGAAACAAGGCCGGAAACCGTGTGGATGAAAGCCAGCTTTCTGGCGGAAGCGCTCGTGGTTTGGTCTGGCATGTGGTTTTCCATCAAGTTGCTGGAAGCTGAGTTGGCGGAACGCCGACAATCCCACCGCCGATCACCACGACGTCCGCTGACTTGGGGAGCGTTTCATCGCTGCTGATGTGGTGGATTAAAGGGGACATGGGACCGCCGCAATCAATGACAGGCAGTATCGACGACCGGTGCCGCAGAATGCACTGACTGCAGCGGCATTTCGCTATTTTGCACCAAATATCGCCGGCATCCGGCGAGAGTCCAGATTGCGAGCAAACGAAATCGGCTGTCAGGCCCGTCTCATGGCAGGCCAGGAGGCGGCCGGCTATCAAGGGATTTTGGCTCCTGCGCAGCTTGCGACGCCCCCAGATTTCCTGCGGTTTCCGCCGCAAGGAAGGCTGATTGTTGCGGGAGCCCATGCCTCGGCAGCACTTCATGGCGCCGTAGCGGAGCTACACTTCATCCTGACCGGCCAAGAGGGAGAATTGTTTCATGTTGCTCGGGGCAATCGCAGACGATTTGACGGGCGCAACCGATCTTGCCCTCATGCTGTCGCGAGGAGGCATGCGCACCCTGCAGACGATCGGCACGCCGCCTCCGGGTTTCAATTTCGGAGGCGCTGACGCCGTCGTCGTCGCGCTGAAGTCCAGAACCGTCGCCGCCGATCTGGCCGTCGCGGATACACTGAAAGCAGCGGCTGCGCTGCAAGCAGGCGGCGCGAAGCAGCTTTTCTTCAAATACTGCTCAACCTTCGATTCGACGCCCGCCGGCAACATCGGTCCCGTGATCGAGGCCCTGCTCAATACGTTGGACGTCCCATTCGCCATCGCCTGCCCTTCGTTCCCCGCGAACGGACGCTCCCTGTACAAGGGGCACCTCTTCGTCGGGGACAGCCTGCTGTCCGAAAGCCCGATGAGGGATCACCCCCTCACTCCGATGACGGACGCGAACATCGTGCGGGTTCTTCAACGGCAGACCGACCTGAAGGTAGGGCTGATCGGTCACGAAACCGTCAGCCGTGGGGCTAGCGCCGTCGAAGCCGGTTTTGCTGGCGCCACCCGGGACGGCGTCCGCATAGCGGTTGTCGACGCCATCGACGACACGGACCTGCGCACCATCGGTCGCGCGGCCCGGTCGTTGCAGCTGATTACCGGCGGATCCGGCATCGCCCTCGGTTTGCCGGAGAACTTCGGCTTCCAACCGAAGTCTCCCATGCAAGGCCGGTACGCCGCGCCACATGGGCGAACCGTCGTCATCGCGGGGTCGTGCTCCGCAGCAACCCGCCGCCAGATCGCCGTCGCCAGGGAGGCTGGAATTCCACTGAAAAAGCTCGACGTCCTGGCGATGGCGCAGGGAAAGCTGGATGCAAACCAGATTGCCAGCTGGGCCTGCGATCAGCACCCGGACGCTACCCCGCTGATCTATTCGAGCGCAGAACCGGCGGATGTGCGTGCGGCACAGGATGAACTCGGCCGCGAACGGGCGGGAACGATCGTCGAGGAGGTCCTTGCAGCAACGGCATCGCGTCTGGAAACGAGGGGTTTCTCCCGCTTCATCGTCGCCGGCGGTGAGACGTCGGGCGCCGTCGCTGCCGCATTGCAAATCCCGGCCGTAGAGATAGGACCCGAGATCGATCCCGGTGTGCCATGGACAAGGAGCCTTGGGCGGGACCGTCCTGTCGCGCTTGCTTTGAAGTCCGGGAATTTCGGCGCTGACGATTTCTTTCTCAAAGCTCGGGATTTGCTCCTTTGACCGCCGTCCTTTCCGAAGAAACGAAATTGCGCGACCAGATTTGCGAGGTTTCCGCCTCGCTTTTCGAGCGCTGCCTCACGGCAGGCTCCACCGGCAATATCAGCGCCCGCCTGTCGGACGGCTCCATCCTGACGACGCCGACCAACGCCTCGCTTGGCAGGCTGGATCCCGCGGGCTTGTCGCTGCTGTCGCCAGATGGCACGCATCTCAAGGGAGACAAGCCGACCAAGGAGGCGTTCCTGCACCGCTGCATGTACTGCGCGCGGCCAGGCGACAGCGCGGTCATCCACACGCATTCGATCCATTGTGTTGCTTTAAGCGTTCTCGAAGGAACCAATCACGAGGATGTGCTGCCGCCACTGACAGCCTATTACGTCATGCGGGTCGGTACCCTGCCTCTTGTTCCCTACTATCCTCCCGGCGACGAGATGTTGGGCGAAGCCGTTGGTCAAGCGGCGAAATCGCATCACGCGCTGCTTCTTGCCAATCATGGCCCCGTCGTCTCCGGCAGGACTTTGCACGAGGCGCAATATGCCCTTGAGGAACTGGAAGAAACAGCAAAGCTCTTTCTTCTGCTGGGGGACAGGCCCGTAAAATGCCTCAGCCCCGAGGCGGTCACAGATTTGCGGCGCCGATTTGAATAACGTCCGTTGTGAGCGCGGCCGAAGCGGATAATCCCACGAGTCGCTGATGTTGCCTCTAAGGAAGCTCCGCCGTGCTGAGTTCAATTTGTGATTATTTTGACCAGGACTAACCTCCCACGCTCTCTTGATGTCCTTCGAGGCACGCCGAGATCGCCCGCAGCTGGAATTCCAGCGCGGGGCTCTCCGCCGGGAACCGGCCGTCCAGCGCGGAGGTACCGACGGTAAACCCCGCTGCGCCACTGTTGCGAATAGTGTTGATCTGATCCGGCCGGTCCACCGATCCCGCGACGATAACGGGCTTGGGCACGGCCCGGCACACAGCGTCGATCAGAGACGGCACATTGCCTGCCGAACGGTAGGCGAGAAGGTCGAGACCGGCGACACCGGGATGGCTGGCGAGCGCGACGGCGCTTTTGACGATCTCGGCCTCCGATCCTTCGAGAATGCTCGGGTGCCCGACGATGCGACCCGGAAACGGATAGTAGCGGATGGGCGTCCCTTCCAGCAGCGGCAGCACGTCTTCGGCATGGGTGCCACCGAGAAGAAAGTCGACGCCGAGGTCGATCGCCGCCTTGACCGAACGGATCTCGCTGTCGCGGTCGAGCGATACGACTTCGAGATAGGTGCTGGCTCCACCCTCGCGGATCTGGCGGGCGAGGCCGGCAAGCGCATCGAACGGCAGGCCGATGTCCTTGAAGCCGATGTGGCGGATTCCGGCCCCGAGCGCCGTTTCGGCGTGGACGGCGGCATCGGTCACGGTGCGGTCGTTGCGTGTCAGCATGAAGATGAAGTCGAATTGTGTCATGGGGTGTCGGCTTTCTGGTTCGGGAGGGAGGCCTTCAGCCTAAGGGCGTAGTCGAAGGCGGTCTCAAGGCTGGAGGGGTCGGCAACGCCGGACCCCGCGATGTCGAAGGCGGTGCCGTGATCGGGGCTGGTGCGCACGAATGGCAGGCCCAGCGTGATGTTCACGCCATGGTCGAGGCCCATATATTTGACCGGGATGAGACCCTGGTCGTGATACTGGGCGACCACGATGTCGAAACGGCCCTTACGGGCCTGCATGAACACGGTGTCGCCTGGCCATGGGCCGGAGGCGTCGATGCCTTCGGCACGGGCCGCCTCGATCGCCGGCCGGATGATGCGGATTTCCTCGTCTCCGAAGAGACCGCCTTCGCCGGCATGCGGGTTGAGGCCGGCGACGGCGACGCGCGGATGGGTGATGCCGAGCGCCTGCGCACCGGCATGGGCCAAGCGGATCGCGTCCATCTGCGCCGCGAAATCGCCTTTGCGGATCGCCTCGGACAGCGAACAATGGATGGTAACAAGAACCGTGCGAATGTCCTCGTTCGCCAGCATCATGGCGACCTTGTGAGCCCCGCCATGATCGGCCAGGATTTCGGTGTGGCCGGGATAGTGCAGACCGGCTGCTGCGAGGGCCTCCTTGTGAATCGGCGCCGTTACGATGCCGCCCACCCAACCGTCCCGCGCCAGTCCGATCGCGACAACGATGGCGTCGAACGCCGCGCGTCCACTGACGGCCGAAACCTGGCTGACCGGTGGCAGGGCGGAAAGCTGCGAGGAGCAAAGCACGTTGAGGGTTCCGTCATCGAGCACGGTCTCATCGACGGAAGCGATCGGCCGAACCCGCACATCAGCATCGAGTGCGCAAAGGGCGTGGGTCATCACCAGCGGATCACCGACGACGATCCAGTGTCGCTTGTCCGGTCGACGGAGGTACATTCTTGCGATGATCTCGGGACCGATGCCGGAGGGATCACCCATGGTCACGGCGAGAGGAGCGTCATGGGCGGTCATGAATCAGAGCCTTTCAGGAAGCGGTTTGCCAGCAGGTCGCGGGCGGCATCAAGGAGTGCAGAGGGTGAGCCGAAGCCTCCGGCCTTCATGGCGATGGTAAGCGGCGTTCCGTCCGCCCGTTCGGCGCGGCCGATCGGAAAGCCGGGCTCCAGTTCGCGGGTGAGACAGAAACGGCTGATGCCGAGGCGGTCGAGGATCGCCGCCATCGTCTCGCCGCCGGTGGCGATCAGTGCGTCATAGTCGCGCCGGGCGACCGCTGCGGCTGCTTGTCCGGCGAGGTTCGTCATCACCGCGCTGGCATTCTCCTGCCGTTGCAGCGGTGCCCGAAGACAAATCACACGGGTGTCGCCGGGAGCGTCGGCCAGGTCGCTGACGACGGGAACGCCTCGTACACGCAAGGTCTCGCATTGGACGCGCGTCACCGGATTGGTGCTTCCTGCGACGATCACCACCCGCCCAGCGGCTTTGCCCGTTACCGGGCGTTCATCCGGCACGGCAGGGACCAGCGATGCCAGCGCGATGGCGAGACCGGGAGAGCCCACCCAAAGAACAGTCTCAGGATCGGGGATGCTGGCGACCTGCCGGTTCAGTACCTCCTGGCTGTCGGCGTCGAGGATCAGAATGGACCCTTTCGTCGCCGCATCGCCGGAACTGTCTGGGGCGAGAATGATCGGTATCCCCAGGGACGGGTCGATCAGATCGGCTATGTGCGAGGTGCCTGCGGGATGGACTGGATCACGGCCGTAGACGCTTTGACTCACGAGGATGCCGTTCACCGTCTGGATCCCGCCGACGGTGAGCCGCCCCGCTTCGGGAAAGGCTGGAGCGATGACAAGCCTGCTCCGGCCGCTGGCGCGAAAGGCGGCGGCGACTTCCTCGCGGATATGGCCGCGCAGGGTCGAATCGATCGTTTTGAACAGAAGGCGGGCATTCGAGAGGGCCGACACAGCGTCGGCCGTAGCCCTTGTCGCCTGCCAGATGTCGGAGGCGCGGCTATTGGTATCGATCGAAGCGATAGCTCCATTCTCCGCGCCGTCGACCTGTCGCTTGATCACAGGTGCGTAGCCTCTCGCGAGAAAGGCCGCCGCGCCGTCGGTAGCGCTGGTCAGATCGTCGGCGATTATCCCGACCTGGAAAGATGTGTTCCGCTTCATGTCGGTGATAATAGCCGAACGATCGGCAACGATTATCCATATGATCTGACGATTAGTAGTGATATGTGATCACCAATGAAGCGATCTGACGTGCCTTCTTTGGACGATCTGCGTGCCTTCCAAACAGTGGCGCGTCTGGGATCTGTGCGTGCTGCGGCCACCGAACTCGCTCTGACGCATGGTGCAGTCAGCCGCCGCGTCTCCAAACTGGCCGCCGATCTTGGTCTGCGTTTGCTCGAAGCGGACGGGCGAGGGGTGCGTCTGACCTCCGATGGCGCGAAGCTGGCGGAGGCAACCGGCAAAGCGTTCCATTTAATCACTGATGCCTTGGCAGAAATCAGATCCAGCTCGACGCCCATTCCGATCATCCTGTCCTGCGAGCGCTCGCTGGCGATGCGCTGGCTGATCCCCCGCTTGTCTGGGTTTCAGGATCGATACCCGGATGTCGAGGTGCATCTGTCAACCGGCGGCGGAGGGCTCGACTTCGCGCGTGACCGGGTGACGCTTGCGATCCGCCGACTCGATTTTCTGGTGGACCCGGAATGGACCATCATCAGGCTGATGCCGGAGCGGGTTGGTCCGGTCATGCTGCCATCCCTGCGCAAGCGGTTCGAGAGTGGCGACTATGTGGCGCTCGGATCACGGACGCGACCGGATGCATGGGAAGCGTGGTTGGACGCGCACATGGATGCGCCGCGTCCTCGAACGACCCGATTGCTGGATCATCATTTCCTGATGGCAGAAGCCGCCTTGGGTGGTCTTGGCGTTGCTCTTGCCCCCCAGGCGATTGCAGCGGATGACGTCGCGAATGGGCGATTGGAAGCACCACTCGGCTTTGATCGCGACGGGACGGACTACGGCCTGATCCATCCGAAGTCGGTCATTGTTTCAACCGGCCTCGCCGCATTGCGCGATTGGCTGACCGCAGAGTCCGAGAGATCATTCAAGCGGCAGGTGCTTGAGAACAGCTAAACTAAGAAAATAAGTTCGCCTTTGCGCCCGTATCGGCTCAGGCGGGGGCGAAAGAGACAGCACTGCGAAAGGGCGTGCTGGTTTGGCGGTCGACCGGAGGGCCTTCTGCTGAATGACCATGCATTGCGGCACATTCTGCCAAACGCCTGCGATTATGCTCGGCTGATAGGGCAGATTGACAGGAACCAAGTACATGGATCGCTTCCGGCCGAAATACGTGACTTTTGATTGCCACGGCACGCTCATCAATTTCCAAATGGCGGAAGCCGCCAGGGACCTGTTCGGTCATCTTCTGGATGGGCCGCGCATGGACGAATTCATCAGGAACTTCCAGGGCTACCGCCTCGACGAGGTGCTGCAGGACTGGAAGCCTTATGCAGATGTCGTTCACAACGCACTGGAACGCACCTGCCGCCGCAACAGCGTCGCGTTTCGTGCCGAAGACGCCGAAACGATCTACAACCGCATCCCGACCTGGGGGCCGCATCCGGACGTTCCCGAGGGATTGGCCAAACTGGCCAAGGAAATTCCCTTGGTCACCCTGACGAACTCCATGGTGGCCCAGATTCCGTCGAACGTGGCAAAGCTTGGCGCGCCCTTTCATGCCGTCTTGACCGCTGAAGAGGCGGGTGCCTACAAGCCGCACTTCAAGGCGTTCGAATACATGTTCGACATGCTGGGTTGCGGCCCGGAGGATATCACGCATGTGTCCTCGTCTTTCCGCCACGACCTGATGTCTGCCTATGATCTGGGGATCAAGAGCAAGGTCTGGGTCAATCGCGGCCACGAGCCGGCCAATCCCTTTTACGAATACACCGAAATCCGCGATGTGACGCAGCTGCCGGGCGTATTCGGACTCTAAGAGCGAGGATGGGCCGGGCCTTGCAGGGTAGGGCGCATATTTTTGCGAGAGCCAGCGGCGCCGTCTCAACTGCGAGAAATAGAACTGCGGGCGCCGTCGCTGGAGCGCTCCATCTGTCGAAGCATGAAGAACAACCGTCCCAACAGGCGAGGTCTTTCGAATTGGGTGCTTATGGTGATCTGGTCCCCGATGAAGAAGCTGGTCAGCCCGATGGCTCTATGACGGCAGGACGCGACCGTCTGGCTTACGCGGCAGCTTCGACCGAAGCCTATTTTCGCGCTGCCGCCGCAAGCCTGGCGATGCGGCCGGGCGCATCCGAACCCGACATGTCGGCGGCACTGCTGAAGCGCCACTACGGACTGACGGGATCGATCGCGACATTGTCCTCCGAGGTTGAGCGCACCGTTGAGGTCAACCTGTCGGACGGCCGCCGGTTGATCCTGAAGACGTCGACAACACCGGAGGCGGTCGACAGCTTTCGTTTTCAAACCGCCGCCATGGCCGGATTGCAAGGGGCCACCGGCTTCGTTGCACCCGAAGTGCTCTGCACGACCAGCGGCGCCTTGATGTTTGAGCAAGAGGGGATGTTTGAGCAAGAGGGGATGTTCGAGCAAGAGGGGACATGCGGGTACTTGCAGACCCGGATCGAGGGCATTCCGCTGCACCAGGCGACGCCAACTCCAGACCTGCTTTTTCGAACCGGCAGTGCTCTTGCCCGGCTGGACCTGGCTCTTGAACTGGTCAGTGCGCCCGCGGCTCACCGTCCCGTTCTTTGGCATGTCGGTTGCTGGTCGAGGTTGATGGAACTGGAGCAATACCTGCCATCCGGGAGCGTTGCCGATAGCGTACGCGTCGCGATGTCGGAGTATGCGGAGTTCGTTGAGCCACAAATCCCTGACGTGGCGTGGCAGGTAACTCATAATGATCCCAGCCCGTTCAACATGATGGTGACAGGCCAGGGAATGGGTTTCATCGATTTCGGCGATGGCTGCTGGAGCCCCAGGATCCAGGACCTGGCGATCGCAGCAAGTCACGTCGTACGGGATTCGACCCTTCCTTTGGGTGGAGCCGAGCACCTTATTGCCGGCTACGCCTCTGTCATTGCACTTTCGGCACTGGAAGCAAGACTGCTCGTCGGACTGATGCGGGCGCGACAAAGCGCGTTGATCCTGGTCAACTACTGGCGATCCCACCTTTTTCCGGCCGATGCCCAATATATCAAAAAGAATGTCGCGCGTGCCGAGCACGGCCTTTCCATCCTGGCGCCTCTTGGTGTCGCATCGGGCGAGGAGGCAGTCCTGGCGGCAATGTCGTCGTATCGGCCGTAACGCATTCGGTTCGCTCGACCGGCACGCTAACCAAAAGACGAACCGCGAATTGATCAAGGTACTCTTTCAGATAGGCAGCAGCACATGTCCACAGATCTCATGCCTAATCGCTACAGGCCCGGCGAATCCGACCTTCCGAGGCGCGAGTCCGAGCTGATTGCTCGCCGTGACGAAGTACTTGGGGGCTCCTATCGGCTCCAGTACCGCCGGCCCGTGCACTTCGTTCGCGGCGAAGGCATGTGGCTCTACGACCCCGACGGGCGTGCCTATCTTGATTTCTACAACAACGTGCCGTCGCTCGGCCATTGCCACCCCGAAGTAAACGCCGCAATGGCTGAGCAGGCGGGCCGGATAAGCGCCAACACGCGCTATCTCGAGCCAAAACTTGTCGACTATGCCGAGCGACTGGTCGACACTTTCCCAAGCGAGCTCGACCGGGTGGTTTTTACGTGCACGGGGAGCGAATCCAACGATCTGGCCCTGCGTATCGCGCGATTTGCGAGCGGCAACGAAGGCGTGATCGTCTCAAGCTACGCCTATCACGGCACCAGCGCGGCAGTCGCCGCGGTTTCCCCGAACCTGGGCGACGCCATCAAGCTCAGCCCATTCGTGCGCATGGTTTCCCTGCCGGGGCCGGCGGGTGTGCTGGAATCACAAGCTGCGGACTTTTTCGAGGCGCAAGTACGCGCGGCCATTGTTGATCTGAACCGTCGTGGCATCGGCGTTGCGGCCCTGCTCATCGACAGTATTTTCTCCAGCGATGGCGTATGGGTCGATCCTCCTGGCTTCATTGCCAGAGGAGTTGCGGCGGTGCGAGAGGCAGGTGGTCTCGTCATCGCCGACGAAGTTCAGCCCGGTTTTGGGCGAACCGGCGCTCATATGTGGGGCTTTGAACGGCACGGGATCGTTCCCGATCTCGCTACCCTCGGCAAGCCGATGGGCAATGGATTTCCCATTGGCGCGGTCGTCGGTCGCAAAGCGCCGATGGAGCAATTTGGCGCCACAGCTCGCTACTCGAACACGTTCGCCGGAAATACGGTTGGCATAGCGACCGCGGACGCCGTGCTGGCGATCCTGCAGCGCGACCAGATCCCCCAGAAAGCGCTTGCCATGAGCCAGCGCCTCCGAGCCGGGCTGGAGAAAATCGCGCAGCAGCCATATGGAGTTCGTGCTATCCGAAACGCCGGTCTGTTCTTTGGCATCGACATCGGACTTGATGGCGCCCCGGCGGCAAGCCGGCGGGCGATGGCGCTGGATGTGGTGAACGCAATGCGCGACGACGGCGTCCTAATCAGCACGACGGGGGCCAACGAGGATTCGCTTAAAGTGCGCCCGCCGCTCGTTTGCCAGGCCGAGCATGTCGACCTCTTCCTTGCAGCCATCGAGCGGGCGCTCATCAAGGTCGCAGGCTAGACCGCATGCCTGCGACCAGGTGGCCAGGTCCTAGTTCAACGCGTGCCGAGATGGCGGTGTCGGGTCGGCCGCTTTGGGGGCCTGTCGGCGGGATCAGGCAAGCATATCCTTCAGCCGATAATAGGTGCCCACCATTGGCAGGAACCACGGCTTGCCCGTATGCAGCGGGACGGCATTCCAGTCCATGCCGCCGATTGGATTGGTATCCGTGCGGCCCATTGCAATATCCGCCAGGACATTTCCGATCAGCGTCGAGAGCTGCGCGCCATGTCCTGAATAGCCCATGCCGTAGATCAGGCCATCGGCGGTGCCGGCGCGCGGAAAGCGGTCTTGGGTGCAGCCGACGAGACCGCCCCAGCAATAGTCGATTTCGACATCGGCCAGTTGCGGGAACACATCGAGCATCTGCTTGCGCAAAAGCTCGCCGGAACGCACGTCTGTCTTCTGGTTCGAGGCAGCCGAGAACTTCGCGCGCCCGCCGAACAAGAGTCGGTTGTCCGGGGTCAACCGGAAGTAGTTGGCGATGTTGAGCGAGTTCGTGTAGTTCCGATTGCCGGGCAGGGTCGCCTCGACCTCCTCGGGGGTAAGCGGGCGCGTCACGACGATGAAAGATGCAATCGGCATCATCCGTCGCCGATAGTACACCATGCCGGTTCTGCGACGCTGCTCCGAAACCTGGCGCTGCGAGAGTTGGTGCAGCTTGCCATCGATCTCCCGATATCCTTGAAGGACTCCGCTCAAGCGAACCCGGCCAGCGGAGATCACCTCGAGCTGGTTGATACAGCGCAGCAGAGTGGATTTTCCCGATCCGGACGAAGCCTTCGAGGGAGGGCTGTCCGCGTCAATAGAGCACTCCGCTCCCATCTCTGGGGGCTTGGGCTTAGATGTGGCTTAGATGCGAAGATCATCGTCGCCTTTGGTTTGTCGCCGCGAGCCTGGCTAGTCTCATTGTGAAAGGCGACGTCGCGTCCATGGCCCAATTCATGCCGACTTTGCCTTGGTCGTGATGCGGACGGCGTTCTGCCGGCAATTATTGCGTGATCTGCAATAGTGTTTTGTGCCGGCCCCAGTTCATCCCACGACAAGATAGCTGCATAAATCCCACGCTGGCGGTTGAGGGGGACCGTGGCGCAAGGCGGAGAACCCAATTGCGCCAGTAGAGCGACAGTCACCAACATGGAGGAGCAGATGAAAAACCTATCGTTTAAGGCGATGCTGTTGACGAGTCTCGCCGCAACAGCCGCAATGGGCGTCGTACAGTCAGCAAGCGCTGCCGACGAGAAATACGTCCTTATCCACCATTCGCCTGACAGCGAGACGTTCTGGAACACCGTCAAGAACGGCGCCAGCTTGGCTGCAGAGGAAGTCGGTGCAACCGTCACGTTCCGCAATCCGCCGTCCGGCGACTTGGCGGACATGGTGCGCATTATCCAGCAGACGACCGCCGAGAAGCCAGACGGGATCATCGTTACGATCCCCGATCTCGAAACAGTGGGCGGCGCAATCGCGGACGCGGTTGCCCAAGGTATCCCTGTCGTGACGATGAACACGGGCACGGCAGAGGAATCCAAAAAACTCGGTGCTCTGCTCCACGTCGGTCAGCCTGAATATGAAGCCGGCAAGGGCGCCGGTGAACGAGCAAAAGCCGAAGGCATGAAGTCGTTCCTCTGCGTGAACAGCTTGTTCCCCAATGTGGCGGGGCAGCAGCGCTGTGAAGGCTTCGCGGAAGGTCTGGGCGTGCCTCTGGGCGAGCAGATGATCGATTCCGGTACCGACGCAGCGGAAATCGCCAACCGAGTGAAGGCTTACCTTTCGAGCCATCAGGATACGGGCGCCGTTTTGACCCTCGGCCCCATGACGGCGATTCCGACGATCAAAGCGCTGAAAGACAATGGGATGGCGGGCGACATCTACTTCGCGACCTTCGATCTCAATCCCGACATTTCGCAGGCGATCAAAGATGGCGTCATCAACTTCGCCATCGACCAGCAGCCTTTCCTGCAGGGCTACCTGCCGGTCATCACGCTGACCAATGATCTCCGCTATGGCGTGCTGCAGGCCAATTCGGTGCTTTCGGGGCCAGGGTTCGTCACGAAGGACAACCTTACTCTCGTCGAGTCGCTGGCCGGCAAGTACCGGTAAGCGCCTCGCCTCCCGGGGGGCGGAAGCGACCTGCGCTTCCGCCCTTCCTTTCTTACAGATCCCTTTTGCGGGCAAGATCAGATGACGTCCACAACTAGCACCGACGATCGCCTCAAGCGGAACTCACTCCTGCGTCGAGCGCTCGTTCGCCCGGAGCTTGGAGCAATTGGCGGCACGGCAGCCGTGTTCGCTTTCTTCCTCATTCTCGCCGGCGGCACCCAGATGTTCGCCCTGGACGGTGTCATTAACTGGAGCACCGTTTCGGCGCAGTTCATCGTGCTGGCCGTGGGCGTGTCGCTGCTGATGATCGCAGGCGAGTTCGATCTGTCGCTCGGGTCCATGGCGGGCTTTTCCGGCATGGTGTTCGGATTGCTGGTCATCCACGTTGGCATTCCAGTCTGGGTAGCGATCCTGCTGACCTTTGTAGTCTGTGCCTTGATTGGCACCATCAACGGCGTACTCGTCATTCGCACGGGTCTTCCGTCTTTTGTCGTGACGCTGGCCTTCATGTTCATCCTTCGCGGCGCGACGATCTGGAGTGCGATCACCTTCAACAAACAGCCGGTCGTATCGGGTATCGGTGATGCGGCAGCGGGCGACCCCATCGCCTGGCTCTTCGGAGGTAAAGCGTTCACAGGCCTGTTCACATGGCTGGGTCAGCAGGGCATCATCGAAACGTACACCCGAGGTACGCGGGCAGGGCAACCGATCGTCGATGGCATTCCCATGCTGATACTTTGGGCCATCGGCCTGGTGATCGTCGGGCAGTGGGTTCTGACCCGTACCAAGTTCGGCAACTGGATTTACGCTGCCGGCGGTGACCCGCAGGCTGCCCGCAACGTCGGGGTTCCCGTGGCTCGAGTGAAGGTACTGATGTTTATCGTTGCCGCAATATGCGCAGCGCTCCTCGGCATCTCCCAAGCGATCGAGTTCGGGTCGGCTGCGTCCGATCGCGGCATTATGAAGGAATTCGAGGCGATCATTTGTGTCGTCATCGGTGGTGCGCTGCTGACCGGTGGCTATGGGTCTGTGGTGGGTGCCGCTCTGGGTGCCGTTATTTTCGGTGTGGTCCAGCAGGGTCTGTTCTTCACCAACGTCGAGAGCTCACTCTTCCGAGTGTTCCTTGGCACAATCCTTCTCGGCGCAGTTGTGGCCAACACGTACATCCGCCGCTCAATCACTGGAGAGAGGTGATGACCACGCCAATCCTGGAAATGATCAACATCCAGAAGCACTTTGGCCGCATCATCGCCCTGTCCGGCGTGTCGTTCAGCGTCATGCCGGGTGAATGTCACTGCCTGCTCGGTGACAACGGCGCCGGTAAGTCGACGTTCATCAAGACGATGTCGGGAGCCCACACCCCGACTGGTGGCGAGATGAGGATAGCGGGCGACACCGTTCATTTCACAAGCCCTCGCGAGGCGCTCGCTGCCGGTATCGCCACCGTCTATCAGGACCTTGCCATGATCCCGCTGATGAGCGTCAGCCGGAATTTCTGGCTCGGCCGCGAGCCAGAGGCCGGCTTCGGACCCTTACGCTGGCTGGATTTCAAGAAGGCCGATGCCATCACACTCGAGCAGATGAAGCAAATGGGTATCAATTTGCGAGAGCCGGGTCAGGCGGTGGGCACTCTGTCGGGAGGCGAGCGACAGACCGTCGCGATCGCGCGTGCCGTCTATTTCGGCGCCAAGGTACTCATTCTCGATGAGCCGACCTCGGCGCTTGGGGTGCGCCAGACCGCCAATGTGCTGACGACAATCGACCGGGTACGCAAGAAGGGCATCGGCGTCGTGTTCATCACCCACAATGTCCGGCACGCGATGGCGGTCGGAGACCGGTTTACCGTTCTCAACCGCGGCAAGACGCTTGGCACGGCCGATCGTGGGCATATCTCATCAGAAGAACTGCAAAGTTTGATGGCCGGTGGGCAGGAACTCGCCCAGCTCGAAGCGTCGCTCGGAAAAACGATCTAGGGATCGCGTCGGAGGGCGGCCCGAATTGGGAGCCCGTCCGAGAGGAGGTCGAATTGTCAAAGTACCTTAATGAACAGAACTCGGTCGAAACGGTCCTCGCGAGGATGGGCGATGGAACGAATGCTCGTCTTCGTACCGTTATGGAGTCGCTGATCAATCACCTCCATGGTTTCATTCGCGATGTCGAACTTACCGAGGCAGAGTGGGAGATTGCAATCGCGTTTCTGACCCGTACTGGGCAGATGTGCAGCGACACGCGGCAGGAATTTATCCTGCTTTCGGACGTGCTCGGTGTTTCGATGCTGGTGGACGCGATCAACCATCGGCGTCCCACCGGTGCCACGGAGAACACGGTGTTTGGACCATTCCACGTCGACGGGTCGCCCGAACGGCAGATGGGTGACAACATCAACCTCGATGGCAAAGGTGAGCTTTGTCTTTACGAGGGCCGCGTCCTCGACCTTGACGGCAATCCAATCGACAACGCCTATGTCGACGTTTGGTCAGACAACGACGAAGGCTTCTACGACGTTCAGCAGCCTGACATACAGCCGCCGTTCAACAACCGTGGCATCTTCAGAGCTGGCGTTGACGGTCGATACAGCTTTGTCGGGATCAAGCCGACTTCTTACCCCATTCCAAATGACGGACCCGTGGGGCAAATGCTCGAACAGCTCGAACGTCATCCTTTCCGCCCTGCGCACGTGCATTTCCTGGTTGGCGCGAACGGCTACGATCGCCTCTGCACACACATCTTCGTCGCGGGAGACCCGTACCTGGAGTCGGATTCCGTGTTTGGGGTGAAGGACATGTTGATTGTCGCCTTCGAGCCGCTCGTCGACGCGACGACCAAGTGGAAAGCTAAGTTCGACTTCGTCCTGAAGCGACTGTAGAACCCTCGCTCGCGGCTTAGTTCAAAGGGCACAGTCGCGCGGCGGCGTCGGCGACCGCAGGTCCGGCAGCTAAACGCCTAGGCTCAGCACTCATTGATTGATCCAGAAGATGAAGGTGGCGGCGATTGCGTGGCCCAGGCCGCGAGACAGTTCACGTGAAGCGACGTCGGGGCTGCAGCGAGACGCTTGTTGATCCCATCGCGCGATTGCCAGCCACCGCCCCGGGCTCGGAAAGAGGCAACAGTGGCTCAGACCGCCCGTTGTTCTCGCAGATCAGGCCTTGAAGTCGACCTTCTCCTCCGAAAACATCACCAGCGTTTTGGAAACGTCGAGGAAGTTCGGATCGTCCTTCATCACGACGTTCGCCCAACCGTCCGATCCCATGACCCGGCCGACCGCGGCCATGTCAGGAAACCAGGCTTCGGCGACGCCATCAAAGGGGGCTGGCGTCACGGGACCGGGCACGGCGCCAATATTGTGCTGCTGCACGTAGCGGATGGCGTTCTCGGTGATCTCTGGCACAGTCTTCACCAGCGGCCAGTGGATGTTCATCCAGTAGTCGCTGAACTCCTCAAACGAGAGGTCCGGGCGGCGCGTCAGGAACAGACTCAGCTTGATCATCGACTCATCCTCGTGGCGTCAGGGTCATCGCAGCTTCGGGCTACAATATTGGAGCATCCGCTCCTATAATAGAAGTAGGAGGAAGCGGGAGCTTGATCAAGAGGTTTTGGAGCGATGGCGACAAAAATAGAGGAAGAGCCCCGGCGCGGTCCGGGCCGACCAAGATCCTTCGATCGTAAGGCCGCGTTGCAGCGAGCGCTGCATCTGTTCTGGGAGCGGGGCTATGAAGGTACGTCCTTTGACGACCTCATCGCGACGATGAGGCTAAGCCCGTCAAGCTTCTACAACAGCTTCGGCAGCAAGGAGCAGCTCTATCGCGAAGCGGTGGAGGCGTATCTCGCGACGTCAGGCGAATTGTTTCGAGGCGTGCTCTCCGAGGAGACCGATACGAAATCCGCCTTCCGCAACCTCCTGGAGGCGGCCGCGCGGGAATTCTCGAGCGCCGATCATCCCAGCGGCTGCATGATCTCGCTGGCCGGCACGCATGTGGCTCCCAGTCTCGCAGGCTTGCGCGCGACGATGACAGGTCACCGCAGGAACGCTCAGGAGGCGATGGCGGCAAGACTCCGCAAGGGTATTGAAGAGGGGGATGTTTCGGCCGCGACCGATGTCGATGCCCTCGCAGCCTACTACAGCGCGCTGTCGCGCGGCTTGGCGGTCCAGGCGCGTGACGGCGCGACGCTCGACCGCCTTCTTCAGATCGTGAGCATTGCGATGAACGCGTGGCCCGTCAGCCCGTAGGGCTGACGGTACCTTCTCAGCTCTGAGCGTGAACAGGGCTCGGCAACAAGAAGCCGGCGCGAACAGCGCTCATCGTCGCGGTGCCGTTGCGTTCATCGAACCGCTGCTGAGCCTCCCGCCAAAATTGCCTGTGCTCGATCTTGCTCATGCAAAGGCGCGTTCCGCGACCGATGAACTCAACAAGGGCCGCGAGGCGGCGGCGGCTACTGCCGATATCATCCATTGGCGCCGATCTAACGCGTGAGATCTAAACCGCGCTGCGGGATGTACGGGGCGATGAGGGCGCGGTCGCTTGCAAGCGCCGCTAAGTACTTCCATCGAGAATAAAGCCTTTGCTAGAAGCTATCCCCTTTGCTTGCCCCGAGATCACCGGGGTAATTCCATTCGAAGGTGTTCGACGGAGCCCAGCTCGACCAAGATCTTCATTTTGGTCCCGCTCGGATCCAGCAACGGCTTGAATCCCTTCTCGACAATGTCGTCTAAGGCGATCGTGTCATCGATTAGGCGTTCGGCAGGCAAACGGCCGCTTTCGATCATTGCGTAAACCCGCGGCCATAGTGTCGTCGGGTAGCAGAGCGACCCCTGCAGTCGAATATCGCGCGTAATCAGGTCAAAAGGTGAGAACTCAGCCTTGGCGTTGGTGAGGCCGACCAGTACCACCGTTGCCTGCGAGCGCACAGACTTGATGCAGTCGGCAATGGCTCGCGGGTTGCCCGCGCACTCGACAGCTGAATCGCATCCGAGGCGCTCGAATGTGTGCTCTCGAATGAAGTCTGCAAGCGGCGTCTTGGCAGGGTCGATCGTGATGACCGAAATGCCCAACGACTCGATGCGCTTGCGGCGGGCCGCATTGGGTTCGCTGAGGAAGATCTTGCCGGCGCCAGCAGCGTCGGCGGCCATGACCGTAAGCGCCCCGATCGGGCCGCCACCAGTGATCAGGATCGATCCGCCCGGTTCAAGCCCGCTGCGGTCAACTGCTGTCACCGCGACAGCCGCCGGCTCCACCATCGCTCCCTGTTCAAAAGTCAGGGTGTCAGGCATTTTGAGGGTCGCGGAGGCCTTCATGACCGCGAAATCCGCAAACCCGCCCCAATTCCATGTCAGGCCAGTCGCGGCCCCGCGGGTGCCAAGGAAATGCAGGCCGCGGACGCCGAAGTAACCATCGGCCGGGCCCATGTGCGGCTGGATCGCCACGCGGTCTCCCAGCTTCAGGTGGGACACGTCGCTCCCAACGGCCGCGATTTCACCGCTGAACTCGTGGCCGAGAATCTGCGGAATTGAGGCCCCTGAGAAAGGGTTGGGCTGAGAAGATATGAAGTGGGGTCCGTCGGCAAACTCGTGCAGATCGGTGCCGCAAATGCCGCACAACCTGTTGCGGACAAGAACTTCGTCCGGCTGCAGGTGGACCGGATCCGGAAGTTCCTCAACTCGGACGTCGCCTTTGGCGTAGAAGCGCGCAGCTCTCACTTTCGAACTCCTTTTGAACGTGGCGGCGTTTGTAGCGCCTGAAAAGTCAGATGCAGTGTCAGGGCGACCAGGGGGCCTGAAGCGCCTGCAATCATAGCGCCATGCCAACCACAGTTCTCAATCGCCCAGACGCCGACGCTGGCGCCAGCCGCCCCACCGACGAAGAAGGCTGCCATGAAGAGGCCGTTGAGGCGAGCCCGTTCGTTAGGGTGAGCGGAAAAGAGCTCGCGTTGGCTCATCACCAGGGACACGGGGACGGCGCCGTCGAGAAGGAGGGCACCAACCAGAAGGGCCGCCAGCCCAACCACGCCACCCGATCCACCCCAGCCGGCAACGATCCAGGACAGGACGCCGGCGCTGAGGGAGAGCGTCATTCCCAAGGTGATCGCTCCGCGGTCAGCTACCCTCCCGGCCAGAGGTGACATCATCGCGCCGGCCGCTCCCGCTAGCGCCACAAGTGCGATCTGAACTTGGTCGAGGCTGTATGGCGGCCTGCTCAGAAGCAGGGGCAGGGCCGTCCAGAAGAGGGTGTAGGAATAGAACATCAAGAATTGGTAGGCGGCCCGACGCTGAAGCAGGCGGTTGCCCAGAGCGAGGGAACCCATGGATTTCAGCATGGCTCCGTAGCGAAGCTTGCTTTCCGGCTGTCGCGCCGGCATCCGAGCGAGGATCAGCATAGCGGCGCCCAGGCTGATGGCGGCAGAGACGAAGAAGACCGACCGCCAGCCAAGGGGTCCGGTGATCAGGCTCGACACAGGCCGAGACAACATGATGCCGGTCAGGATGCCGGCCATCACCCGCCCAACCATCAAGCCTTGGCGCTTCGGGTCGGAAAGCGCGGCCGCATAGGGAAGCAGGATCTGGACGGACACTGACCCGACGCCGATACCGAAGCACGCGATTAGGAAGAGCGTCGGCGAGGTTGTCAGTGCCATTGTGATCGAGGCGGCGAAGCCGACGACGAGCACTGCCAAGGCCAGGCGGCGGTTCTCGAGCGCGTCAGCGAGCGGCACCAAAAGGAGCAAGCCAAGGCAATAGCCGAGCTGGGCAAGGGTCACAATGATACCAGCACGTTCGGGAGCGAGCCCAAGCGTGCCGGCAATCTCCCCGACGATAGGCTGTGCGAAATAGAGGTTCGCGACGATGGCGCCGCAAACGCAGGCGACCGCGAACTCGAAGCCAGCCGGCAGCCGATCATTGGGGACGGAGACATTCACGTCAGATGATGGATCGGATCGAGCCACCGTCGACGCCCCAGACCGAGGACGTTACGAACGAGGCCAGATCAGAGGCCAGGAACAGGATCACGTTCGCGACTTCGTCCGGCGTACCGAGCCGCTGTAGCGGCAACTGCCGAAGTTTCAATTCGTGCTCGACGGCCGCCTGTGGCTCCATCTTGTGGTACTTGCCCATCGTCTCGGCGAAGCCTCCGGGTTTCTCCCAGAAGGGCGACCAGATGGGACCAGGAGCAACAGCGTTGACGCGGATCTTGGGAGCCTCGGCTCGAGCCAATGCCTTGGTGAGGGCGAGGATTGCGGCCTTCGATACCGAGTAGTCGACCGGCACCGGTTCTGGCTGTCGCGCCAGGTCCGACGCATTGTTGACGATCACGCCGCCATTGGCCCGCAGGATTGGAAGCGCTTTGCGGGTCGCTCGTACATAACTCATGAAGTTGAGCGAAAGCGTTGCATCCCACGCCGCGTCATCGACGTCGTCGAAGCTGCGGATTGCGCCGGAACCAACATTGTTGACGAGCACGTCAACGCGGTTCCCGAAGCCCTTCAGAAGCTCGTCCATGCCGCCGGATACTCCAGCCGCTTCCGAGAGATCGGCGCTTGCGGAGTGAACCGTGACACCATGGCGACCGGCGACGGCCGCCACCTCCGCCAATCCTTTCTCGTCGATATCCAACAGTCCGAGGTCGGCGCCTTCCTTGGCGAAACCCAAGGCCGTGGCGCGGCCGATGCCGTTGGCAGCGCCGGTGATGATCACGACCTTTCCTTTGAGACCAGTATCCATATTGCTTCCTCCCAACGATCGTGAGTTTAGACGGACGCCCCTTCAGCGCCGGTTCGAAAATCGAAACCAGCAGTCAATCCACCGTCGGCGATGACGTCTGCACCAAGGAGTGCCGACGCGCCATCGGACAAGAGGAACAATGCTGCTTGGGCGACCTCACTTGCCTCGAGGATGCGGCCTTGCGGCTGTCGATTTGCCCGGGTCGCCAGGAACCTGGAGCTGTCGGTGGCGCTCTCGACGTGTCGCTTGAAGAGGCCAGCCATCATGGGACCGGGACTCAGAACGTTGATCCGGATGCCTCGGCGTGCGTGGTCGAGTGCTGCGGTCCGAGCCAGCTGACGCACGGCTGCTTTCGATGCGTTGTAGATGGCCAGCTGCTGCTCGGCCAAGGTGGCGTTGACTGACGCAACCGCAACGATGGCGCCACCACCTTTGGCCTCCATCCGAGGAACAATCATTGCCATACCCAAGGCGGTGCCGGTCACGTTCACCGCCATGGTGCGCTCGATGAGCTGGGGCGTCGCTTCAGGTACAGTGCCCACGTCAAGGATTGCGGCGCAGGTCACGAGCCCTAGCGTTGCGGACGTTTCGGCGTCGAGGAGGTCGCCCACCTTGTTCCAGGTACTTGTATCAGCGATCGAACCAGTGACCTGCCGGTAGCTGGGATCGGATTCGAGCGCAGATGGAGCCATATCGACACCGACCACCTTACAGTTGCACTGCAGCAGACGCCGGGCCACTTCGAGGCCGAGACCTGACGCTGTGCCTGTCACAACGACGATGTCGGGCAGCCGCAGTTCAAGCGAACTCATTCGATCACCTATTCAACAAGGGGGGGCAGGCCGGCGTAGGCGCGATGGAGGAGGCGCCCTATCCGATCTTCATCGAGCTGCCGCGGGTTCCAGTAGGGATTAGACAGGGCCAATGCGCGGGCCTGACCAAGGCCCTCTTCCGGCATGCCAATGTCCTTGAGGGCGCGCACCGCTCCTACCTGGCCGGCGAGTTCGTAGAGCGCGAGGCTGGGGTCGTCGGTTTCCAAAACGCGCTTCAGGCGACCGATGGCCTCCGGGACAGCTGGCGCGTTGTAGGCGAGGGCATGCGGCAGCATGATGGTGTGCGTCTCTGCATGCGGGAGGTCGAACGTTCCGCCGAGCGTATGGCAAAGCTTGTGGTGCAGGGACATGCCCACGGCCCCCAGGCACGTCCCCGCCAACCAAGCGCCGTACAGGGCCAGGGATCGTGCTTCCCTGTTCTCCTGATCAAGCTTGATCGTGGGCAAGGCCTTGGCCAATGCACAGATGGCTTCGCCCGCCATCAGGTCGATTATCGGGTTCCGGTCCTGAGCGTAGAGGGCCTCAACCGCGTGTGCGATAGCGTTGATGCCGCTGGTTCCTGAGAGGGCGACCGGTAGGGAAAGCGTCAGGTCGACATCGTAGATCACCACTTCAGGCAGGACCTTCGGCGAAGTGATCGTCTTCTTCTGGCCGTTCGCCGTTTCACCGAGGATGGGCGTCATCTCAGAGCCGGCATAGGTGGTCGGGATGGCGATCTGCGGCAGATCGGTGCGCAGGGCCAAAGCTTTGCTGAGGCCAGTCGTCGAACCACCGCCAATGGCGACTAGCCCGTCGACATCCTTTTCCTGAATGTCTCGCATCGCTTGTTCAGTGACATTCACCGGGGTGTGCATGGCGGCGCCCGAGAACACCCCAACTGACTTTGCCGCGAGTCGGGAGGCCACCGTCAGAGCAAAGTCTTCTTGCTGGGGTGTGGAGAGGACCAGAACCCGCTGCAGCCGCAAGCGGTCGACTTCTTCTCCGACCCTACCAACCGATCCCGCGCCAAAGACGACTCGCGATGCATTGGCGCTGTAGACGAAACTCTCGGGTAGCCTTGCCATTTTGCCTACTCCCGATTGTCAACGCGCAGGTTGAACTGCTTGATGCTGATCTCGGCCCACACGCCCGACCGGTTGAAGGGGTCGGCAGCGTTGAATGCTTCGACCTCAGCCACACTTGAGGCCTCAAAGACGAACAGCGACCCAATCATTGTGGCGCCGTCAGCCGCTAGCAGCGGTCCGGAGATTACGGTCCTCATCTTTCCCGCGGCCAGATAGGCCTTATGCTCATCGTAGTGAGCAAGACGAATATCGATCGCGTTTGGATGATCGATGCAGTGGACGGCAACCTTCATGGCGAGGGTTCCTCCGTTGAAACGTAGTCGACCTGGTACCGCGCAATACGCACACCCTGGAGCTCGTCACGTATCTTCAAGTGGGCGGGATGGTTGGCATATGCCTCCAGAGCTTCGGCGCTCTCGAACTCTGAGTATAGCACCACGTCGCAGGCGTAATCGACGCCACTGAAATCCACGCCTACTTCAATGTGCAGAAGGCCCGGGATCGCTCCGAGCAATGCCTCAAAGCGCGATTTGACCGCTTCTACCGCAGCGGCTTTCTGGCCGTCGGCGCTTGGAAGGAGGTTCCACATGACGACATGTTTTACCCGCTCCCTCTGCCCCTTCTGTGCCGCCAGTTGATCCATCCGTTCCCTCTCAAGCCTAGTGACCGTGCGAGTTTGACGGAAGTGATTGCATTTGCTTGGGAAGCGATGAAGACTGGCTTTCTCAAAACACCTTTCCGCCGGATGCAAAAAGTGGATCGTTGGACCGAGCTACAGGTGTTCCTCAAAATCGTTGAGGAACAGAGCATGACAAAGGCGGCGGAAGCCCTTGACCTCTCGGTTTCCGGAGTTAGCCGCCACCTTGTGAATCTGGAGTCGAGGCTCGGTGCCCGGCTGGTTCAACGATCTACTCGCCGGCTCAGCACGACCACCGAAGGCCAGCAGCTCTACTTGGACGCCCGAGACATCCTGGCTAATTGGGAAGAGGCCGAGGCAAACGTTACGGCCCGCGCTCATGCGCCAACCGGCAGGCTGAGGGTAGGGGCCTCTCTGTCATTTTCGTTGCTGCATCTGATGCCAGTGGTTCAGCAGTTTAGGCAGCGCTATCCGAGTGTGCTGATCGAAGTGGTGGCATCCAACCGCTACTACGACATCATCGAAAATGGGCTCGATCTTGCGATCCGCACGCGTCGCGTGGAGGCCGATAGCTCCATCACTATTCGAAAGCTGGCCGAGACGCGCCGGCTATTGGCGGCATCACAGGAGTACCTCGATCGCCGCGGCGTCCCGAAGCATCCCAGCGACCTCAAGGACCACGACCTGATCCTCTACACTCTGGCCGACAACTGGAATCACCTGAACTTCCGCAAGGGCGAGGAAGCTGTAGCCGTCGAGGTCGATGGCATCATCAATGCCAATGACGGCCAGCTCATTTGCGCGGCCGCTCGCGACGGTCTTGGGATCCTGGCGCAACCAACGTACATCATCCAGAAAGATCTCGAAGCCGGGCGCCTTGTCCGTGTCCTCGATGATTGGGATCTCCCCAGGCTGACAATGAACATCGCCTATCCGAGCAAATCCTTCATGCCCGCCCGGACCCGGCTGTTCCTCGACTTTCTCGTCGAGCAGTTCCGCGCAAACAACTACGAGGAACTGTGGACTCGGTAAGCCGATTTTTGCGCGCCACGCAACACAGTTTCTCCAGCGACCGGGTTTATTCTCGCTCGGTAGAACGTTAGCCAAAACGGGTGCCGCGCCGCTCGCGGAGGCACGATATGCATTCCCGCAAGGACATCGTGATGGCTGCAGACGTTGAACTCCTGATTTCCTACTTCGCCCTCTCCGGTGACGTCTTCCCCCTTGGCCCCACGGAAATCAGTCCTTTCCCGTTCAAGGACCGTGTCGAGGCCGCTGCCCGCGCCCGATTCAAGGGCTTCGGCCTCCACTCGGAGGACGTAGTTCATGTCAGGGATCAGATCGGCTACCGGGAAATGCGCCGGATCGTGGAGGCGAACGGCATCAAGCACCTCGAGATCGAGTTCCTGACTAATTGGTTCCACCGCGACGAGAAGCGTCAGGAGTCCGACAAGGTCCGCAAGCTTATGCTCGAGGTCGCAGCGGAATTGGGGCTAAAGGATATCAAGGTCGGGCCTGGCTTCGAGGATGCTCCAGCCGACGTGCAGCTGATGGCGGATGAACTGGGCAAGTTATGCGACGAGGCTGCGCCCTACGGCACCGACATCGTGTTGGAAATCATGCCTTGGTCAAATGTGCGTACCATCGAAACCGGCTTGGCGATCGTCTCCGGCGCAAATCGCAAGAACGGTGGCCTGCTCATCGACATCTGGCACATGGCCCGAGGCAACATTCCCTATAGCGAAATTCGCAAGATACCCGCTCGGTTCATCAAGGCCGTGGAAATTGACGACGCGCTGAAGGTGGCGCCGGTACCAGACATTTGGGAAGATACGATCGCTTATCGCGAGCTTTGCGGGGAAGGGGAACTCGATGTCCCCGCATTTCTGCGCGAGGTACAGGCAGCCGGCTACAGTGGTGTCTACGGGACCGAAATCCTTTCGGCCAAACACCGCGTGCTCGGATTGGACGAGATGGCTCAGCGGATTTTCAAGTCCTCCATGGCTCAGTTTGCCGATCTCTGATCGGACCAACGGCAGCGCGAACTTTTTGGAGGGGTGATCAACGAGGATCGCCCCTTCTTCTTTTCTCCACAACGAAGGTCAACGGCCATGGGCTACGCTATTGGTGAAGATGCTGTGCTCGGCATCGCTTGCCTGGGAATTACGCACCCCCACACATCTGGCAGGGTAAAGGCGTTTCAGAGAATGTCGGGGGTGCGCCTGCTGGGTGCCCATGACGAAAGTCCGCTTCTGACGCCGTTTGTCGATGCGCTTGGGTTGGAGCCCCGAAGTAAGAACGAGATCCTGGCGGATCCCGATGTCGATGCGGTGCTTGTGCATCCCAAAAGCCACGCTATGGCGGATTTTGCCATCGAGGCGCTTGAAGCGGGAAAGGCCGTGCTTTGTGAAAAGCCGGCCGGCCGAGGGTCGACCGACACCGCGCGTATCGTCGCCGCGGTCGAGCGGACGGAGGGCCTGTTTCAGGTTGGGTACTGTTGGCGTTTCGCGCCTTCCATCGGAAAGATGCAGGAGGTTCTGGCAAGCGGACGACTGGGGAAAGTTCTCCAGGTCAGGGCCCATGCCGGCTGCTCTCACAATGAGGCAGCTACCGCCCACATGAATCAGCCTGGGGACATAGGTGGAGCGATGTTCGTAATCGCCTGCCACCTCATCGATCGCATCCTGCTCCACTTCGGCATGCCCGATACAGTCAACGCTAGAATTACCAAGTTTCCGTTGGTGTTCGGCGCCGAGTCCCGGGAAGACGCCGGTGGCGCGATCCTCAACTACCCCGATAAGTTGGTCACCGTCGACTTCATGTCATGGGATCCGCTGTCGTGGACGGAGACTTGGGACCTGTCGGCATACGGGACCGAGGGAATAATGCACTCGTGCCCCCTGCCGGCGTCATACAAGATCTACGACAGCGGGAAGAACGGTCATCAGCAAGGATGGACGGAGTGGCGAGAGACGAGCTTCCCGGAAATCTGGGCGACCAAAAAGACGGTCTATTCTCCCGAGATCGCCGAGATCGGTAACCCTATCTATTTCGACCGCGAGGCGAGCGCTTTCGCTGCGTCGCTGCGGACGGGATCGCCGTCCGTTGTGCCCGCCACGCAAGCTCACAACGTTAACCGGCTTCTCGAAGCCATGTTCAAGTCGTCTGAATTGGCGGGCGCTGAAGTATCGCTCACACTCTAGATTCGCCGCAGGTCCGAGCCCGACAACCACTTAAGTGCGGGCTTTTTTGTGCGTGCATTTTTGCGCATCCCGCAACACTGTTTCTAAATTCGCGCGCTTTATCGCGCCAGCCGCCATGCGAGAATAGAACTACCGAAGAAAGGTCGCATTCGAAGGAGGAGTGCACTCTCTTAAGGGCAGCCGTCATCGGGAGGAGAACATGGCTATTAACCGTCGACTATTCTTTGCTTCGGGTATCGCGCTCGCCGCTGCCCTATTGGTTCATGAGGCGGTGGCGCAAAATGCCGAGCTGAAGCTCGGCCGGTTCATGCCCACGCTGAACACGCCCTTCTTTACCGTGCTCGTGAAGGCCGCGAGTGCTGAAGCCACCTCGCTTGGCGGCAGCGATGCCGGCGGTGCCCAGATCCTGGTCAACAATGCGGGGCTCGTTGGAACATACGCGTCGCTCACCGATGTGTCCGTTGAAGATTGGCATTCGGTGATCGCCGTCAATCAGACCGGCGTCTTTTACGGCATGCGTGTGTTCATCCCGCAGATGCTTGGGCGCGGGGGCTCCGTCGTCAACGTCTCGTCGATTTGGGGCGCCGTCGGTGCCGCGGGCGTCGCTCCCTATACCGCCTCCAAGGGCGCTGTGACGCAGATGAGCAAGAACGGTGCGCTCACTTACGCCAAGGAGAAGGTGCGTGTGAACTCGATCCACCCAGGACTGATCGCGACGCCCATGATTGCGGCTCAGGATCCGAACATCTCGGCCGACGTCATCCGCGCCACACCGATGGGCCGCATCGGCGAGCCAGGCGAGGTAGCCGCCGTCATCCTCTTCCTCGCCAGCGACGAGGCGTCCTACGTGACCGGAGCCCAGTTCATGGTGGACGGCGGCTACACCGCCCAGTGAGTTTCATGGGCGCACGGGGACCAGCCCGCGCGCCCGGTTGATGCAACGTCGCTTTGGGTTGCGGCGTCGGCCGCGAAGGATTGCTTTATGGACAAGATAGTTCCCCATCTCGCCACCGCGGTAGCCGGGATCGAAGACGGAATGACGCTGATGGTTGGTGGATTTGGCGGCTCAGGTGCGCCGATCGAACTCCTCCATGCTCTGGTCGACCGGTTCCGCGCCACCGGGTCTCCCAAAGGACTCATCGTGATCAACAACAATGCCGGCAATGGGCGGATCGGGATCGCGGCGATGATCGACGCCGGCATGGTCGCGAAGATGGTTTGCTCGTTTCCGCGCTCAGCCGATCCTCGCGCCTTCACCGAGAAGTATCTTGCCGGCCAGATCGGGCTCGAGCTCGTGCCGCAGGGAACGCTGGCCGAGCGCATCCGCGCCGGCGGCGCGGGCATTCCGGCCTTCTACACGCCGACGAGCTTCGGCACCGACTTGGCCGAGGGCAAGCCGGTCGCCGAGTTTGATGGTCGCATGTACGTGCAGGAACGCTGGCTCAAGGCGGACGCAGCCCTGATCAAGGCCGAACTGGCCGACACCATGGGCAACCTCACCTACCGCAAAGCGGCGCGGAACTTCTCGCCCCTGATGGCGGCCGCTGCCCGGGTGACCATCGTCCAGGCCTCGAAGATCGTGGCTCCCGATGGAATCGACCCGGAGCAGGTTGTTACACCCGGAATTTTCGTCAACCGCATCGTGCAAATCACCGATGCCCAACAGGAAGAAGCCCTCATGCGGGCTGGGGTGGCGTACGCATGACTGAGAAACTCACCAACGCCCAGATCGCCTGGCGAGCCGCTCAGGACATTGCCGACGGCGCCTATGTGAACTTGGGCATCGGCTTTCCTGAGATGGTCGCGAAATTCCAACCACCCGGCCGGCAAGCGATCTTTCACACCGAGAACGGCGTGCTCAACTTCGGGGAAAGTCCGCCGGAGGGTGAGGAGGATTGGGACCTGATCAACGCTGGCAAGAAGGCAATCACGCTCAAGCCCGGCGCAGCCTTCTTCCATCATGCCGACAGCTTCGCCATGGTCCGCGGCGGCCATCTCGACGTCGCCATCCTGGGTGCCTACGAAGTGGCTGCAAATGGCGACCTCGCCAATTGGTCGACGGGCCCGAAGGGCGTGCCGGCCGTCGGCGGTGCGATGGATCTGGTGCATGGCGCCAAGCGCGTTGCTGTGATCACCGACCACGTGACGAAGGACGGGCGCCCCAAGTTGGTCAAGCGCTGCGGCCTGCCGCTGACCGGCGTTGGCTGCGTCACCCGCGTCTATACCAGCCTTGCCGTTGTTGACATCGAGAGCCGGCGCTTCGTGCTGCGCGAGAAGCTTCCCAAGCTCAGTCTCGACGTCCTGCAAGCGGTAACGGGTGCCGAGCTTCTCGTCGACGGCGCGGTCGGCGACCTGATTGTTCCGGAGGTCTAGAATGAGCGAAGCCTTCATCTGCGCCTACAAGCGCACGCCCATCGGCCGCTTCGGCGGCGTCCTGTCCTCAGTTCGAGCGGACGACCTGGGCGCCGTTCCCCTCAGGGCGCTGGTCGCTGAGAACTCAGGCGTCGATTGGGACGCGGTCGACGACGTGATCTTGGGTTGTGCCAATCAAGCCGGCGAAGACAACCGGAACGTTGCTCGTATGAGTTCGCTCTTGGCCGGCCTGCCTGTGAGCATCCCTGGCACGACAATCAATCGCCTCTGTGGATCCGGAATGGATGCGGTGATCACCGCAGCCCGCGCGGTCAAGTCCGGTGAGGCGGAGTTGGTCATCGCCGGCGGCGTCGAGTCCATGAGCCGAGCGCCGTTCGTGCTGCCCAAGGCCGAGATGGCTTTCACTCGCAATGCCGAGATCTACGACACGACCATCGGCTGGCGCTTCGTCAACCCGCTGATGAAGGAGCAGTACGGCATGGATTCTATGCCCGAGACCGGTGAGAACGTCGCGCGGGACTTCGGCGTGTCGCGCGAGGCGCAGGATGCCTTTGCGGTGCGCAGCCAGGACAAGGCCATCGCCGCGCAAATGAGAGGGAGGCTTGCCCGGGAAATCGTCCCGGTAATGGTCCCTCAGAAGAAGGGGGACGCGATTCCCGTCGAACTGGACGAGCACCCTCGAGCCGGCACCACAATGGAAACCCTGGCCAAGCTCAAGCCGTTGTTCGCTGGCGGCAGCGTCACCGCCGGCAACGCCTCGGGAGTGAACGACGGCGCCGCAGCACTCATTATCGCGACGGAGGCGGCCGCCAGACGTTACGGGCTTACGCCGATTGCCCGCATACTGGGTGGGGCGGCGGCCGGCGTGGCACCTCGCATCATGGGCATTGGTCCGGCACCGGCCACCAAGAAGCTTTGCGCTCGCCTTGGGATTGCACCGGCGGAGTTCGAGGTGATCGAACTCAACGAGGCTTTCGGGAGTCAGGCCATCGCCGTGCTTCGGGATCTGGGCATCCCTGAGAACGCAAGCCACGTGAATCCCAACGGTGGCGCCATCGCCTTGGGGCACCCCTTGGGCATGAGTGGCGCGAGGATAACTGGAACCGCGGCGCTCGAACTCGCCTCCCTTGGGAAGAAATACGCCCTGGCGACGATGTGCATTGGGGTGGGGCAAGGGATCGCTATCGCACTGCAGCGAGTTTAGACGAGTGGGCGACGGGCTGGAGCGATATTGCGATTTCGGAAGGCCGCGATGTCGGGGCTGAAGGCAAGCTATCTTGCGCCCGGTGGAGCCCGCAAGATGGCTCCGATTGGCAAAGGGCACAGTGCCAGTTCCAGGCAATCGCCTTTCAGGCGATCTGCGGCATCGACACCGTGCGTCTCTACGATATTGATCCGAAGCCACCGAGAAGGCCGTGAGGACCTTGCAGGGTGCGGCTTTACACGGTGTTCTGCTCGTCGAGCGAGGAATTGCTGATACTGCAAAGCTGAACCGTCCTGCCCAACATAAGATGGGATCAAGTTCCAAATGTACTTGTGGGGTTAGGGCTCCAGCATGCATGATTTCGGACTGCTTTCGATTGACACAGCACCGGAAAAATCAGCAATGTGGGCCTGATTTGGTGCAGTGATGCTTTAGGAAACGATTGCATATGTTTGAGAAAAATCATAAAATTTCCATCGCGCCGATGATGGATTGGACGGACCGGCATTGCCGGTTCCTCCATCGCCAGTTGACGCGCCGGGCCTTGCTCTACACCGAGATGGTGGTGGCCGACGCGGTCATCCACGGCGAGCGCGAGCGCTTGCTCGGCTTCGATGATACGGAACATCCGGTCGCGTTGCAGCTCGGCGGCTCCGATCCGCAAAAGCTTGCCGAGGCGGCCCGCGTCGGCGAAGCCTTCGGCTATGACGAGATCAACCTCAATGTCGGCTGCCCGTCCGACCGCGTCCAGTCGGGCACGTTCGGCGCCTGCCTGATGAAAGCCCCGGACCTGGTCGCCGATTGCGTCGCGGCGATGAAGGGTTTTGTCAGCATTCCGGTTACCGTCAAATGCCGCATCGGCGTCGACGAGCAGGATCCCGAGCCGGCGCTCGATACGTTGACGGACGGGGTTTTCGCGGCCGGCGCCGACGCGCTGTGGGTGCATGCCCGCAAGGCGTGGCTGGAAGGGCTGAGCCCGAAGGAAAACCGCGACATCCCGCCGCTCGACTACAACAGGGTGTATCGGCTGAAGGCCAAAAATCCAAACAACTTCATTGGGATCAACGGCGGCATTCAATCTCTTGAAGAGGCGCTTGACCACATTGATCATGTCGACGGCGCCATGCTCGGCCGCGCCGCCTATCACACGCCGGGCATTCTGGCAGGCGTGGACGCGGCGTTTTACGACGACACACCCAAAACGTTCGATTTTGCTGCGCTGATCGATGCCATGGCGGATTATGCGGTACGCCATATCGAGCGGGGCGGGCGGCTTGGCCATGTCACCCGTCACATGGTCGGCCTGTTCCACGGTCTACCCGGTGCGCGCCGTTACCGGCAGATCCTTTCGACCGATGCGACAAGGCCCGGCGCCGGACCCGATGTGCTGAAGGCGGCCTTCGCCGCAGTCGATTTTAGCGGGACGGACGCCGAAGCAGCCTGACTGTCCAATCGCGCAAGATCATGTGGAGGGCATCGCGTTGAAGGTACGCCAAACAACGCTAAGCGAGAACAAATGATGATTCTGTTGGGCGTTCGATTCGAAAGACTGCCCGGGGCCGCTCGCAATCAACTGTAGCGGCCACCTGAACGGGCAAGTAGCGCCAGAAACGGACATTAGCGAAAGCGATTCCAGGGCAGCTTTGGAAGAGCGGACATTCGACGTCCTCATATCAATTCATCAGCTTCGGCTCCGAGAATACCCATGCGGTCTAAAATTTGCGTGCGCGGGTGATAGAGGCGGACCCAGTAACTCCAGCCAGGTGTAATCGAAAATACAGGTTGGCAATTTCCGTCGCAGCCAACGAACTGGATATCGACCGATCCATCCGCCCCGGGCGAGGCCCAAGTCCGCGCGGGAGCAAGCGAGAGGACACGAGTCCGACCGTACGGCCGGAGGTTCCTCGTTAGCTCGGGAATGGCTGTTGTGCTATCGTCCTAAAGTCTCTCGGGCCGCCGAGGGTCTCGCATGATCTTCCGTTCGAGGGAGAGAGCATCTGTGACGGAATTTGAAACGAAGCTGCAGTCGGCCGCCAAGCTTGCCGCGAAAGGCAGGGTTTCGCGTCGTGACTTTGTTCAGCTGGCGCTCGCCGCCGGCCTTACCGCCACGGCCGCCAATGCGATGTTCGTCCAGGCGGTGCGCGCCGAGCCCAAGAAGGGCGGCACCTTGAAGATCGGCATCAGCGATGGCGCCGCCACCGATTCGATGGACCCGGGTCTCTACGTCAACCCGTTCACCGTCACCGCGCTAGGGGGAACCTTGTCGAACGGCCTGACCGAGATCGATGCCAAGGGCAACGTGGTCCCCGACCTCGCCGAGAGCTTCGAGCCGTCAGACGGCGCCAAGAAGTGGGTGTTCAAACTGAGGAAAGGCGCCACCTTTCACAATGGCAAGACGGTTACCGCCGACGATGTCGTGGCCTCGGTCAGGCATCACACCATCGAGGGCACGAGATCGGTGGCGAAATCGCTCTTGGCTTCGGTCAACAACGTCGTCGCCGACGGTGCCGAGACGGTGGTGTTCGAACTCGACGGCGGCAATGCCGACTTCCCCTACATCATATCGGACATCCCGGTCATGCCGGCGAGAGAGGGCGGCGTCGACTGGGAGTCGGGCATCCGCACCGGCCCCTATATGCTCGAGAAATTCGAGCCCGGCGTCATCGCCACCTTTAACAAGAACCCGAACTACTTCAAATCCGACAAGGGCTGGTTCGACCGTGTCGAATACCTGGCGATCAATGATGTAAGGGCGCGCACCAACGCGCTCAACACCGGCGAAGTCCACTACATGGATCGCTGCGATCTGAAGACGCTCGACATTCTGAAGCAGAACCCCGATCTCGTGATCTCAGAGACGACGGGCTACGGCCACTACGTCTATGTCATGAACGTCCAGAAGGCGCCCTTCGACAATCCCGATGTGCGCAATGCGTTGAAGTACTCGCTCAATCGCGACGAGATCGTACGGAAGGTGTTTCTTGGCCACGGCGCCATCGGCAACGACAATCCGATCGCACCGACCGTCAAGTTCGCGATCGATCCGCAGCCGAAGCACGTCTACGACCCCGACATGGTCAAGAGCCTGCTCAAGAAGGCGGGGGCCGAGAACACCCAGTTCGACCTGTCGGTCGCGGATGCCGGGTTCACGGGTGCTACCGACTCCGCTTTCCTCTGGCAGGAGCATGCCCGCGCCGCCGGCCTCAACCTGAATGTGATCCGGGAGCCCAACGACGGCTACTGGAACAATGTCTGGCTCCAGAAGCCGTTCTACGCCTCTTACTGGGCCGGCCGGCCGACGTGCGACTGGATGTTCACCACCGCCTATGCGGCGGAAGCGCTGTGGAACGAAACGTTCTGGAAAAATCCGCGCTTTAATGAGCTGCTCGTCGCCGCCCGCTCGGAGACCGACGATACCAAGCGCGCCGGCATGTATGCCGAAATGCAGCAATTGCTGCATGACGAGGGCGGGCTCATCAACCTCGTCTTCAACTCCTATGTCGATGCCCACACCAAGGCTCTCGCCCATGGCGAGTTGGCGTCGAACTGGCCGATGGACGGGTCGAAGATCGCCGAACGCTGGTGGTTCGCCTAGGCCGTGTACTCGTCAATTGGGATGGCGGACTGGACGCGTTTGATGTCTCCTTGTCCCCCAACAGCGGCTCCGGAGCCTACATCGCAGCAGGTCGCGGTTGGGCCACAAGCGGAAATCCCTGGCGCGCGTCCAGGGTCCATCAATTGTCTCTGATTCTGGACAGCGCGTCCTTTGCGTAAATGCCAACCAGAGCTTCATTCTGGAGTGCCACGAGCGCAGGTATCGCAGCTCGTGCCGGAGGCCCGATCTTTCCCAGCGCCTCGATGGCCTCCCGGCGGAGATGCTCAACCTTGAGCGCCTCGACCAGAGTCGGAACGGCTTGTGCTGCCGCTGGTCCAAACCAGCCCAGTCGCCTCGTTGCGTATAGCTGGGAAAGGGGATTGCCGGTCTCAAGCTCTGCTTCCAGGCTCGTAACGGTGACGTCCAGAGGCAGCGCAGCGATACGGACGCCGTCATTCAGGCGCTCCCGGACGCTTGCGTGCTCATAATCCGATTTGAACGAGAGGTGTAAGGTGTCGGGAATGTTTTCGAGGCCTTTCTGGCCTATGCCGGGCCGGAACTTCTCCAGCATTTGCCTCGCTTCTTCCCGGCGACCGAGCTGCGCCAGCACGGAACTGAGAGGTAGAAAGAGCGCAGTTGCGTCTGGGTTTCGCCTGACCCCTTCTCCGAACACCTCAGCCGCTTGTTTCAGATCGCCCATTGCAAAAAGCGCCAATCCACGAGCGAGAACGTAGTGGCTTGGATAGTTCGGGTTGAGCCGCATGGCGGTCGCGACGAAATTCAGCGCCTCGGCAGGTTCGCCTGAGATCGTCAGCGCCCAAGCCGTTGCTATGTGTGCTTCGGGGTCGTTGGGATCCAATGCAATCGCTCGACCGGCATTCCTGCGTGCGTCTTCGGTTCGACCTTCATATGCATCTCGCGATGCCTCGACCGTATAAGACAGTGACGTTGGATATTTCTTGGCCAGCTCTACGTAATCGTGAGCTCCCCACCAGAAATATGGTTCGTCCCTACCGAGTTCTTTACCCCAGAGTGACTCAACGACGCGGAAGTAGGCCAGCGCCAGGGCGGCATAAGCGCGCCCATATTCGGGATCAAGTTCGGTTGCTTTTTTCAAGGAAGTGATGGCGGCAGCTGTGTCCTTTGCGTTGTAACGGAGATAAAGGCTCCAACCCTCTTCGAAAGCTTCCTTGGCTGCAATGTTGTCCGGCTTGGCGCGGGCAATTTCCGTTTTTTCGGTGGTGGTGAGATTGACCTTCAACGCTTCGACGATCTTTGCGACAAAAACGTCCTGGACCGCAAAAATATCGGCGACGTTTCCATCGAACCTGTCCGCCCACACATGCCCGCCGGTGAGGGCATCGATGAGCTGGGCGTTGACTCGCACCTGCTCGCCGGCGCGACGGACGCTCCCTTCGAGGACGTAACGGACGCCAAGTTCTTCGGCGACCTGGCTGATTTTTACCGGCTTGCCGCGGTAAACGAATGTCGAGTTTCGCGCGATCACGAAGAGGCCGGAAACCTTGGAAAGGTCGGTGATCAAGTCATCGGTCATGCCGTCAGTAAAGGCCTCTTGCCCCGCCTCGTCGGACATGTTGGTGAACGGGAGCACGGCGACTGACGGCTTATCGGGCAGCGGGAGCGCCATTCTTTCCCTGGAGGCCACCTCGACCGGCGGTCCTGAACCGTCCCCGACCACCTTCCAAAGCGCTACACCTCCGGCGATCAGGATCAGCGCCGTCGCCGCGACTGTCAGCCGGCGCCATTCGATATGACGTTTGCGTTTTGCTGGAACTGTTCCGGACGCGGCGCGTGCCCGCGGGCCTACCCGATACAGGCGAACAGGTTTTTCGATGTTCTTGAGCTTTTGTTCACCCAAAAATTCGAACTCAAAATCCAGCTTTCTCTCGACCTGATCGAATGCCGTTCCTGAAATTAGGACGCCCCCGGGTTCGGCCAATCCTTCCAGTCTCGCCGCGACATTCACGCCGTCGCCATAGATATCCTGCCCTTCGACAATTACATCGCCAAGGTTTACGCCAATGCGGAATTCGAGTTGTTTTTCCTTCGGCAGTTCGGCGTTGCACTCCGCCATCGTCCGCTGGATTTCGACGGCGCAACCGACCGCGTCGACCACGCTGGAGAATTCTATCAGCGCGCCGTCGCCCATGAGCTTCACGATGCGCCCCTTATGAGCGGCGATCTTCGGATTGATCAGGTTCTCGCGGGTGCTCTTCAGGCGCGCGAGGGTATCCGCCTCATCGGCTTCCATAAGGCGGCTGTAGCCAACGATGTCAGCGGCAAGTATCGCCGCAAGCCTGCGCTCCATGGTAGTTTCCGGCGCTGGGCAACTGTTTCCATGATAAAAGAGTATCGCTTCGGCGCCTAGTCCTGCTCTGGTCGGCTTTGGGTCACGATTTGCCCTTGAAGTTTCCCGGATTGAGAGTTTGCAAAGTGTCGGAGATGCTCGCTACGCTGACCGACTGTCCCAACGAGAGCGCGCTATTGGCAGCTATCCTTGCGGACGCCACCAATCTCGGCCTGTCCCGCATGGCCGCCGCCAGTCAAGGCGTCACCCGTGACCAACTCGTCTGGACGCAGGATGCCTACGTCCGCGAAGACACCTATAGGGCAGCGCCTGCCACCATCATCAATGCCCAGCATCGCCTGCCGATTGCTGCAGTGTGGGGCGACGGCACGACGTCGAGCTCGGATGGGCAGTTTGGGGCCAATCCGTCTCACCAACGCGCTGGTCGACCATCTGGCGACCCGGCAAAATGCCGTGATCGTCAATGTCTCGTCAGGCCTGGCCTTCGTGCCGCTGAGTGGCACGCCGACCTACAATGCCACCAAGGCGGCGATCCATTCCTATACGGTGTCGTTGCGCGAGCAACTCAGGGGCAAGGTCGAAGTGATCGAGCTTTCGCCGCCAGCGGTTCGCACTGAACTCACACCTGGCCAGTCGACGCGCGACGAATATATGCCGCTCGATGCGCTTGTCGACGAGGCGATGGCGTTGTTCAGCCGGGAGCCGACGCCCAAGGAGATCCTGGTGGAGCGCGTGGGCTTCCTGCGCTGGGCGGAGCGGGACGGCCGGTTTGATCAAGCGGTCGAGATGCTTAACGCTCACTGAGCGGCGCAGCGGCCGGACTGTTCAATCGCGCAAGATCATGCGGTCGCCGCGAACGTCGAAACCGGACAGTGAGCCGATGAAATTCATGCCGAGCAGGCTCTGGCCAAGCATGCCGGGCGCTGCGATCATGACCGGCATGTCCTTGCGTACGATCCCGCCGATCGCCAATTCGTCGGTTCTCACGGCGGCGGCGCGTGCCATGCCGTTGGCGGTGGAAACCGGTATGGTGAAATTGAGAGCGGCTGGATTGAACCCGGCCGCTTGCGCGTCCTGCGCGGTCAGCACGGTGCTGGTGGCACCGGTATCGACCACGGCCCGGACCGGCGTGCCGTTGACCATGATGCGCGCTTCGAAATGGCCATTTCCGGCCTTGTCCAGGGTCACCGTGGCATGGCCGTCCTCAAGGCCCAATGCCAGCGGACTGCCGGGAACAAGGCCGGCCGTTACCCGGCTGGCGAAATCCTGCAACTCATAACGGTACTGGTAGCCGGCGATCAGTGCGAGCACGATGACGGCCCAGGTGCCGAGGTTGCGGGCCATCGCGCCCAAGGGTCTGCCTGATCTGAGCAGGCCGGCACCGATGAGTGCGACCAATGCGCCGAGCCAGATCAGCCGGCTGAAATCGTAATTCTCGACGCCGAATGTGCTGCCGGCGGAATCGTTGAGTATGAGCAGGATCACGCCTGCCCCGATCGCGATCATCAAAAGCCAGAAAAACCGGTTCATATGTGGCTCACGAGAGAGCGTCGCGTTCGCGCGCGAAGCGGGTGCGGCGGGTTTCCCGGCGCGGTTTTCGTTCAACCGTTTCCAGCCGGGCCGGCAGCTCGGCCATGACGCTGCGGCGGATTTCAGGGGTCATCTCGATCCAGGCGCCGATTTCCTCGCGCGTGCGGCCGCAACCGAAGCAGAAGCCGGTTTTCATATCGATCGAACAGACCAGGATGCATGGGGATTCGATGGCCGTCATGATATTCTCTCAGGGTTCCCAAGGAATCCCTTGTCCCGCCTCCACATGGTGTAACGGCAAGGCCTATGCAAGCCCTCCGGAATGCGCCGCCGGCAACCACTTTCGCGTCAATGCAGGCAGTTGTGCCGGCCGAGCAAGGCGGCTATGCCGCTCACCAACTCTGGGAACGATCACCAACGACATGACCAGCGCGCTGCCCTTCGACGATTTTCGCAATCTTCTGGCGACCCTGCCGCCGGCCGACACGGCAGCCGAAGCCCGCGTACGTGCGCTGTTTGCCAAAGTCGACAAACCCAAAGGTTCGCTCGGCCGCATCGAGGACATCGCCGCGTGGCTCGCTGCCTGGAGCGGCCGTGCGCCGCCGGCAGTGAACCGGCCCCTGGTGGCGATCTTCGCCGGCAATCACGGCGTCGCTCGCCACGGCATTTCGCCACGGCCTGTCGCTGCCACGGCGAACGCCGTCGAGCTTTGCGCGGCCGGGGGTGCGGCGGTCAACCAGATCTGCATCGCCAATGATCTCGGGCTGAAAGTGTTCGATCTAGCGCTGCACATTCCGACCGCCGACATCACCGAGGACGCAGCACTTGACGAGCGCGGCTGCGCCGCCACCATGGCCTTCGGCATGGAGGCGATCGCCGGCGGCACCGATCTGCTTTGCCTTGGCGACCTCGGCGTCGGCAATTCCACCGTTGCAGCGACTTTGTTTGCCGCACTGTTTGGCGGCAAGGGCGCCGATTGGGTCGGATCCGGATCGGGCGCCGATGCATCGATGCGGGTGCGCAAGGCGGAAGTGGTCGATGCCGCGCTAGCCTTCCACGGCACCGGTCTCAGGGACCCGCTGGAAGCGTTGCGCCGGGTTGGCGGCCGTGAGTTCGCAGCGATTGCCGGCGCCATCCTCGCCGCCCGGACGCAGAAGATCCCCGTCCTGCTCGATGGATTGGTGGCGACCGCCGCTGCGGCGGCGCTGCATGCCGCCGATGCCACTGCGCTCGACCATTGCCTGCTTGCCAGCCTGTCGCCAGAGCCTGCGCATGCTCGGGCCGCCGAGCGGCTCGGCTTGCGCCCGCTGCTTGATCTCGGCGTCAGCCACGGCGAGGGGGCAGGGGCGGCACTTGCGGCAGGTCTGGTCAAAGCCGCTGCGCTCACCGCCTCGGGCATGGCAGCGGCGCTTCATTAAAGCGCGTCGCGTTCGACCCGCCTCATGCGACGCGCTTTAGGTTGTTGTTTTTACGCATGTCGTTATCGCAAAACCGCTGCACACTTTTGCGCGACATGCATTAAGCGTCTATCGCCGGCGCGCGGCAACGGCCCTGGTCGGCAGCGCCGGCAATTCCTCCATCACCCGGCTCAACGGAAAGATGGCGATCGCCTCGGTGCCTTCGCGCAGTTTGGAATGGAGTTCGAACTCGCCGCCATGCATGGCGAGCAGGCTTTGGACGATCGGCAGGCCAAGTCCGGTGCCTTGCTCGGCGCTCTTGATGGCGATGGAACCCTGGCCGAAGGCGGACAGCACGACCGGAATCTCGTCTTCCGGAATGCCGGGCCCATTGTCTTTGACGGAGAAGTATTGGCCGCCGCCCGCCGTCCAGCCAACACGCACGCGGATCTCGCCGCCTGTTCCGGTGAACTTGATTGCGTTCGACAAAAGATTGAGCGCGATCTGTCGCACCGCGCGTTCGTCGGCGAACAGGCGCGGCAAGGCGTGTTCGAAATCCTGGACGATACGGATGTCCTTGTTGCGCGCCTTCAGCTCCATCATGTGACAGCAATCCTCGACGACGGAAAGCAGCATCATCGGCTCTTCGTTGAGCTGGTAGCGGCCCGCTTCGATGCGCGACAAGTCGAGGATTTCGTTGATCAGGTCGAGCAGGTGCTGGCCAGAGTCATGGACGTCGCGAGCATAGTCGCGATAGGTCGGGTTGCTCATCGGTCCGAGCACCTCGTTCGCCATCACCTCGGAAAAACCGAGAATGGCGTTGAGCGGCGTCCGCAACTCATGGCTCATCGAGGCCAAAAAACGCGACTTTGCCAGATTGGCGTCCTCCGCCCGTCGGCGCGCTTCGTCCGACATCGATTTCGCCGTGTCCAATTCGGCAATCAGCGCGTCCTTTTCGGAGCGGAACGAGAGCAGCATCAAGGACGAGCGATTGAGGCGGCGCGCCACATAGGCGAAGAAGGGCAGCGAGACAATCAGCAGCCCGGCCATGATCAATTCGACCGGCATCCACTGCCTGGCGCCGGCATAGGCATAGGCGGCCACCGGAACGGCGAAAGTCGCCAGCAACGCACCGCGCAACGATGACGCTGTGATCGCGGTCGCTGCCATGGCAAGCAGCAGCACCACCGCCTTGATCAACTGGAACTGGTCGACCTGGCAAGCGTCGCAACCGAGCCAGGCAAACCAGGCCCAGCCCAGGCCGCAAAGGAAATGGCCTATCAGGAAATCACGGTGCGTTTGCAGCGGGTTGAGCTCGGCAGCTTCCGTTCTGTCGACGCGCCTCGCCATGAACACGACGATGGTGTAGCAGATGAGTATAAGAGGCGCCCAGACGCCAATTGCCTTACCGACGCCAGCAAACAGACCGGTCGCGGCGGTCGCCAGGACGAGAAGCGGAACTATGATCGCGCCGCCTATCATCGCACGGGCGTGGAGTTTCAACAGCTCGCGGTCGAAATCAGGATTTCCGGCCTGCTGCGAAAGACGGTCGCGCGTCTTGCGCACCGCGCGCGCCACATCGCTGTTGCGATGGGGTTTTCGGCGGTCCACAATAAACTTGTCCGCTGTGGTCGAACGTTGCGAGGGCATGGAGACTTCAATTTATGCGGGCAGCGGTTTCAAATTGTTAAGCTACGTTCGAATGATTAACCAACGGTTTGCCATATGAGCCGTTCGTGGTCGCGGCGGCCGGGACAGCGATACGTCCCGCCGCGGCCGCGAAGCCTTTGGCGCCGGCTGGTGGACTACGCACTGGCCGTGCTTGTCCTCGGTCTGCTGATTCTTCTGGCGGCGCGCCTTGATCGGATCGAGACGCGCAAGACCGAAGGGGCCGCCGTCGTCAATGACGGCGATACGATCACGCTCGGTACCGAGCGCATCCGCATGCGCGGCATCGATGCGCCAGAATATTCGCAAATCTGCCGCAAGGACGGCGCCGACTATCCCTGCGGCAAGCTGGCGCGGCAGTCGCTGGTACGTCTGATATCAGGCGAACCCGTCTCCTGCACCGGCTGGCAGCGCGATCGATACCGCCGGCTGCTCGGCGATTGCAACGCCGGCGGCAAGGATCTCAACCGCGCCCAGGTCGAGGCCGGCTGGGCAGTTGCCTATGGCGATTTCGAAACCGAGGAGGCCGCTGCCCGATCAGGCAAGGCTGGCATCTGGGCCGGCACTTTCGACGAGCCGCACGATTGGCGCGAGAGCCACGATCACGAAGTGGTCGAAAGAAAGCACGGCCGTTTGGCTTCGATCGGCGATGGCTTGCGAGAAATTTTTCGCTTCTGGTGATGGTCAACCCTATAGTGTTGCAACAGAGCGACGTGCGTCCAGTCGGACGACACAAGCCATGCGCTAAGATTTTTTTCTTCGCGTCGTGCTGTCCGGCAATCGATTCCGGTCGTCGGGCCGAGGCGAAAGGAGGAATGGGATGAAACTCTTCGACGGCGGCCGGGCGCCAAATCCACGGCGGGTTCGCGTCTTCCTCGCCGAGAAGGGGCTTGAGGTTCCGCTGGTGCCCGTCGACATGGGCGCGCTGGAGCACAGGGAGCAGCCGGTCAGTTCGCGCAACCCGCTGCAGCGTCTGCCGGTGCTCGAACTCGACGACGGCACCGTCATCACCGAATCCGTCGCCATCTGCCGCTATTTCGAGGAGTTGCACCCGGAACCGGCGTTGTTCGGCCACGGCGCGCTCGGCAAAGCGCTGGTCGAGATGTGGCAAAGACGGATGGAGCTCAACTTGCTCAATTGCGTCAGCGCTGCGTTCCGACATGTCCATCCGGCGATGAAGGAATGGGAGATTCCGCAAATTCCCGAATGGGGCGAGGCCAACAAGCCGAAAGCCGTTGCATTCCTGAGACTCCTCGACGACGAGTTGGCGAACCGGGAATTCGTCGCCGGCGACGCCTATTCGATCGCCGACATCACCGGGCTGATTGCCATCGACTTCATGAAGCCGGCGCGCATCAAAGTGCCGGAAGACTGTGTCAACGTGCTGCGCTGGCATCAGGCGATCTCCAGCCGGCCGAGCGCCGCCGCCTGAGGATGAGCCCCAGGCATGAGCGAAGAGCTGGAAAACTTCGCGGCGAGGGTACGCGCCTGCCGAATCTGCGTCGAAAACCCGGTCGGCCGGCCGTTGCCTCACGAGCCGCGCCCGGTGCTCAGGCCGTCTTCGAGCGCCCGTATCCTGATTGCCAGCCAGGCACCGGGCACCAAGGTGCATATGTCAGGCATGCCGTTCACCGACGCCTCCGGCGATCGGTTGCGGAACTGGCTCGGGGTCAGCAGCGAAGAATTCTACGACACTACCAAATTCGCCATCGTGCCGATGGGCTTTTGCTTTCCCGGCCAGGATGCCAAGGGCGGTGACCTGCCTCCGCGCCGCGAATGTGCAGCGGCCTGGCGTGCGCCGCTGATGGCGCTGATGTCACATATCGACCTGGTGCTGACGATCGGCCTCTATGCGCAATCCTGGCACATGGGAGCCGCGCGCCGGCCCTCGCTGACGGAGACGGTGATGGATTGGCGCACCATCTGGAATGCAACCACCACCCCGAAAGTGCTGCCGCTACCGCATCCGTCGTGGCGCAACACCGGCTGGCTGAAGCGCAATCCGTGGTTTGAAATGGATTTGCTGCCGTTTCTGAGATCGGAAATCCGCTATCGCCTCGGCTGAAGCGTAAGCAAGAAATCACTCGCTTTTGCCCCATCTGACAGAATTTCTTTCTTGTGAATGGCCCAAATAAGAAGGACTATAGCCAATCTATTCCTGATCTACCCGTGGGAGCACCCAAATGGACCGCCTTGACAGAAAAATCCTCCGCCTCTTGCAGGAGGACGCGACACTCGCGGTCGCCGATGTCGCCAAGAAAGTCGGACTGTCGACCACGCCCTGCTGGCGGCGCATCCAGAAGCTCGAGGAGGAAGGCGTCATCAAGCGGCGCGTCGCCATCCTCGATCATGAAAAGGTCAATGTGCGCGTCACCGTGTTCGTGTCGATCCGCACCAATTCGCACAGCCATGAGTGGCTGCGGCGCTTTTCGGAGGTCATCCAGGAATTTCCGGAAGTGGTCGAGTTCTACCGGATGAGCGGCGACGTCGACTATCTCTTGCGGGTGGTGGTGCCCGACATCGCTGCTTACGACGCCTTCTACAAGCGGCTGATCGCCAAGATCGAGATCCGCGACGTCTCGTCGTCGTTTGCCATGGAGCAGATCAAATACACGACCGAAATGCCGCTCGACTACATGGTTCTGGACAAGGAATCGGGCGCCAACGCTGCCTGAGGAGTTTTTGGTTAGTTCTTCTTTTTGTTGAGGAAACTCCACGGCGAGTTTGCCGGTAGCGTGATCGTGTCGGGCACGCGATCGACATCCGTCACCTCCGCCTTGCGCACGGTATAACCCGACTGGATCACGCTGACACCGTCGAGGATGAAGAGCTGACTTTTCTCCATGCCCGGCTCCAGGGCGCCGGTCACGGCAACCGGCTGATAGGCTTGCGACATCCTGTAGGGGCGGGCGGGCGTGACGAGGACGATCTGATTGGGCGGCGGCGTCGGCATGTGGCTGCACGCCCCTGTCCACGGTACCAGCAGGAACTGATAGACGAGATCGCCGTCCCGATCGAGCGGCAGCGCGTACCCCGCGAGTTGGACGGCCTTGTCTCGCAAATTGACAGACAGCGTCTCGCCACGGTCAGGCATTTTTGCCGCGACCATCGGCAATCCGACACTTTCGGCAGCGGGCTGGGTCGCCGGGCGCAGGTCCTTCCAGAATATGCGCGCGGTTTCGGCGGAAGCGCTGCCCGCCGCTATGGAAATCAGCACGGCCGCCAGCGCCGCTGTCAATTTGAGACGATTGCTCACCGTGTGCTCTCCATTTGACAGGAGTAAAGCTGCCGTCGCCGACTGCGTCAACGTTCGAGCCGCATCACATGCCGGCGCGAGCCGGCCATGCCGATCTCGTGGAATCCGCGGGCCACGAACATCTGTCGAAAGCCCATGAAACGGTAACTCGGCGATGCCTGATCGACCGGATAGGCCTTGATGGTCCTGGCGCCTTTGGCGAATGCGTGATCGATGGCCGCGTCGAGCAGGCCGCTTGCCAGTCCACGGCCGCGCGACGCCCTCGGCACAAAGAAGCAGACGATCGACCATACGCCCGCCTCGCTGTCGTCCTGCTCCTGCGACAGCTTGCGATAGGTCTCGCACGGCGCCACGGAGCACCAGCCGACGGTCTTGCCTTCGGCATGGGCGACGATACCGACCGGCGTGCCGGCTTCGATGAGCGCCATCATGGCCCGTCTCCTCGCGTCGTTTGACGCGTGCTCGCGGTTTTCGAGGTGGCGCCAGGCCATGCACCAGCAGTATTTTGGTGCGCCAGGCTGCTCGAACAGGTTCTCGAAATCGGCGCGCGTGGATCGCGTCACCTCAGTAAAGCGGATTTGGCTCCGGTCAGCCTTTCCTGGCGAGCCGCTCGAGCGTCTTGGCATCGGAAAGCTCCCGTGCAGCGTCCTTGCCGATCCAGCGCGCCGTCTTGTCCGTCGATCCGGCCAGCTTCTGTGCCAGGGCAAGGGCAGCGCCATGCAAATTCATCGATCGCTTGCCGATAGAGCGAAGCGCCCAGTTCACCGCCTTCTTCACAAAATTACGGCCATCGCCGGCCTGCGCTTCGATGATCGACAGGAAGTCGAGGAAGGTCGCCTCTGGCTCCTCCTTCCGGTGGACGACCGACCAGGCCATCATGGCAAAAGCCGTGCGTCGAACGAACTCCCGTTCGTCGGCCGCGAACTCATCTATCAGCTCCTTCCAGCAATCCGTATCGACAAAGAGATCGGAGACGCCGTCGACGATATCCCACGAGTCGAAAGTCGCCGCCCATCGTATTGCATCTGCAGCAGAAAACCGATTCGGATCGGCTGTGACGGAAGCGATGAACTGCGCTTCCATGATGCCCGAGTCCCATAGTTCGAAGGCACGCTCGTGGTTGCGCTTGATTTTCTTGGCGATCTGCCGCTGCACGCCATGCGGGATACCGAGCGCACGTTCGATCTTGATGCCGAAGCGCAGCATGCCAAGGCGATTCTCCTGCGAGCCGATCGAGCGCAGATGGGCGACAATCTCCTCGGCGCTGGATTGTGGCGAAAGCTCGGCCACGACAAAACCTACTTTTCCAATCGCGCCAGCAACGAAGACGTGTCCCAGCGTTTGCCGCCCATCCCCTGCACATCCTTGTAGAACTGGTCGACAAGTGCCGTCACCGGCAGCTTGGCGCCGTTGCGGTCGGCCTCCGCCAGGCAGATGCCGAGATCCTTGCGCATCCAGTCGACAGCGAAGCCGAAATCATATTTGCCGGCATTCATCGTCTTGTGGCGGTTCTCCATCTGCCATGAGCCGGCCGCTCCCCTGGAGATCACCTCGATGACTTTTTCGATGTCGAGCCCGGCTTTCTTGCCGAAATGGATGCCCTCGGCCAGCCCTTGGACAAGACCGGCGATGCAGATCTGGTTGATCATCTTGGTGAGCTGGCCCGAGCCGGCCCGGCCCATCAGCCCGACCATGCGGGCATAGGCATCGATGACAGGTTTTGCTTTGTCGAAGGCTTTCTGCTCGCCGCCGACCATGACGGTCAGGACGCCGTTTTCGGCGCCGGCCTGGCCGCCGGAAACCGGTGCGTCGAGGAACGAAAAACCGCGAACTTGCGCCTTCTCCGCCAGTTCGCGCGCGACTTCAGCCGAGGCCGTAGTGTTGTCGATGAAGATGGCTCCCTGCTTCATCGACTGGAACGCACCCTCGGCTCCAATCGTCACCGCGCGCAAATCGTCGTCATTGCCAACGCAGCAAAAGACAAAGTCCTTGCCGTCGGCGGCCTCAGCCGGCGTGTTGGCAACAGTGCCGCCATGCTGGGCAACCCATTGCTCGGCCTTTGCTTTGGTGCGGTTGTAGACGGTAACGTCGTGGCCGCCCTTGTTCCTGAGATGTCCGGCCATTGGATAGCCCATGACGCCAAGACCGAGAAATGCCACCGATGCCATGTTTTCGAATCCCTTCAATCCTGTTTTCCGGCCTTCTTAGCGGATCAGGCAAAGCGATGGGAGTCAGCGTTGCAGATGGATCGTAATGCGCCGTTCGATCCATTCGACTGCGTGGCGCAGCGTTTCGACAATGATCAGATAAATGATCGCCGCCCAGACATAGGACTGGAAGTCGAAAGTCCGCGAATAGGTGAGCTTCGTGATGCCCATCAGATCATAGACGGTGATGATGGCTACGATCGCCGAGCCCTTGATCATCAGGATGATCTCGTTGCCATAGGGACGCAGCGCCACGATCAGTGCCTGCGGCAGGATGATCTTCCACATCGTCTGCAATTTGTGCAGGCCGAGCGAGGCGGCGCCCTCCCACTGGCCCCTGGGCACGCTCTCGATCGCGCCGCGCAGGATTTCAGCCTGATAGGCGGCAGTATTGAGCGAGAAGGCGAAGATTGCACAGTTGAACGCCTCGCGGAAAAAGCCCCAGAGGCCAATCATATCGAGCTGAGGCCGGAAGGAGCCGACGCCGTAATAGACAAGGAAGGTCTGGGCCAGCAGCGGCGTGCCACGGAAGAAATAGACATAGGCATAGGCGAGACCCGAAAGAAACCGGTTCTTCGACATGCGGGCATAGGCGATCGGCACCGACAGGATCGCGCCAAGCACGATCGAGATGGCGACCAGCAACAGCGTCACACCCAGGCCCGTCACATAGGATGGCGCATATTTCGCGAAAAGCTCGCCGTTCCAGGCGACAATGAGGTACGCGGCAATCCCGGCGAGAAAAGCTATCCACATACAGACCAGCGCGTAGCCGAGAATACGCTGGCGCGGCCAGCCGTGCGGGATTGCTGGCGGTTTTTCGACTTTTGTCGCCACGTCGGCTGCTGCCGCACTCATCGCTGCACCTGCTGGCGGCCGACTGCACGTTCGATCGCATTGATGCCGAAGGACGATATGATGGCGAGGAGCAGATAAATAAGCGCGGCAACACCGAAAAACAGGAAGGCGTGCTTGGTGACGCGGGCGGCGACGCCCGCTTGCCGCAATATGTCGGTAAGACCGATAGCGGAAACCAGGGCGGTATCCTTGAGCAGGATGAGCCACAGATTGGCAAGGCCCGGCAGCGCGATACGGATAAGCTGCGGCAGCACCACCAGGCGCATCGTCTGCCAGCCAGACAGGCCAACCGAATAGCCGCCCTCATACTGTCCCTTCGGGATGGCGCGGAACGCGGAGAGGAAGACCTCGCTGGCGTAGGACGAGAAGACGACGCCGAGCGCGATCATGCCGGAAACAAAAGCATTCACTTCGACCGCGGCGGTCGGGTCATACAGGCGCATCAATTGCTGGATGCCGATTTGCGCGCCGTAAAAGATGATGAACAGGGTCAGCAGCTCAGGCAATCCACGAAAGATCGTGGTGTAGATATTGCCGGCCAGCCGCAGCGACGGCTCGTTGGATTGCTTGGCCAGCGCAACGAGAAAGCCGATCACCAGACCGAGAGGCAGGGTCGCGGCTGCAAGCGAAACGGTGATGAAAACACCATAGGCGATGTCGTCGAGCCAGCCTTCGGGTCCCCAACTGAGCAGCGTCCAAACGCTTTGCATCCGCCTGCCTGTTCTCCTCTATGGGCTTTTTTTAGAGCGCGGCGTCGGCCCTGGCGCGCCGCTGCTTGCGCAAACGGCGGGGATGTCCCGCCGTTCGCTGTCAATCCGGAAGGATCAGGACTCGCCGCCGTAGACGTCGTACTTGAAGTACTTGTCGTTGATTTCCTTGTACTTTCCGTTGGCGCGGATGGCGTCGATCGCCTTATTGAACTGATTGACCAACGCGGTATCGCCCTTGCGTACCGCGATGCCGGCACCCGGACCATGGATCTCGATGTCGGGCGTGATCGCACCGATCAGCTTGCAGCAGGCGCCATCCGGCGTGGCAAGCCAGCCTTCGAGAACGGTGATGTCGTCGTTGACCGCATCAACGCGGCCATTGGCGAGATCGAGCTGGTATTCCTGCGCGGTCGGGTACGGCTTGATCGTACTGTCGGCATAAGCCTTGGTTGAATAATTGAAGTGGGTGGTGGACGCCTGCACGCCGATCGTCTTGCCGGCCAGGTCCTCCTTGGTCACGCCTTTGATATCGCTGTCCTTGGGCGCGGCGATCGCTGGCGGCGTGTTGTAGTATTTGTTGGTGAAATCGACCTTCTCGGCACGCTCCGGCGTGATCGACATCGAGGCGACGATGGCGTCGAACTTGCCGGCCTGAAGCGCCGGGATGATGCCATCCCAATCCTGTGCGACGAAAGTGCACGTCACCTTCATCTCGTCGCAAAGCGCCTTGGCGATATCGATGTCGAAGCCAACGAGCTGGCCATCAGCGGTCAGGTTGTTGAACGGCGGATAGGCTCCCTCCGTGCCGATCCTCAAGGTTTTCTCCTGAGCCTGGGCAACGCCCAATGTCAGCAGCGCCGCCGATGCGGCGAGCGCTATACGCAGTGCAGTACGCATGATGGTCCTCTCTGTATGTTCCCGGCCGTCGTTCCAAACGGCTCTGTGGGCGGCTCTTTTGACCGCCCGCTGGCGCGATACTCCCATTCTTTCCCAAGAAAAAGCAACCGTAAAACCGTTGCTTGCGGGTTTCGCATTCCCGGACAATGCTGACGTTGCGGCAGGCAAACAACCGAGGAAAACAGGGGGGCAACGAGGAAACAGGGGGCGGCCGATGCTTCTTCGGCAGTCCCTCAGCGCGTCAAACCTGTCGCCCGCTCGATGAAGTCGGCTATCGATCTGGTGTCGTCGAGATCGAAGACAGGCAGGCTTTCGTCGGCTATGGCGAAGTCGGCGGCGATGGCGACGATATGCGGATCGTTTGCCGAAAGCGGCGCCCGGTCCTTGGCTTCCAGCCGCCGCGTCTCGATCTTGCTGTGCGCCTCGCGCTTGTAGCCTTCGACCAGCACGATGTCGGAGGCGCCGAGCCGCGACAGGATCGCATCCAGCGTCGGCTCGTCCTCGCCGCGCAATTCGTGCATCAGCGCCCAGCGCCTGTCCGACACGATGGCGACTTCCGTGGCCCCGGCCTGCCGGTGGCGAAAACTGTCCGCCCCCGGTTTGTCGATGTCGAAGGCATGATGAGCGTGTTTTACCGTCGAGACTTTCCAGCCACGCCGGACGAGCTCGGCGACCAGCTTTTCGGTCAGTGTCGTCTTGCCGGAATTCTTCCAGCCGGTGATACCGAAGACGCGTCTCATCATGGCTTCATGCTCTGCAACAGACCCTCGGCCCGGGCAAGGTCGTCTGGTGTATTGATGTTGAAGAAAGGTGTGTGATGGTCCGACGTTAGCATCGGGAATTCCACTGCCAGAATGCTGGCGATCTTTTCGGTTATTGCCTATCGTCCATGCGGTCACGCGTCGCGAACGGCAAGCCTATATGCCGTCCGGCGCCATATCAGGTCCAGCGCTTTCCGCGGCGGTCTTGCGCCGGCCGACGATCCGTTCGCGGTAAAGTGCGTAGAGGCCGGAGCCGACGATGACGCTGGCGCCGAGGATCATCGGCAGGTCGGGAACGTCACCGAAGATGAACAGGCCAAGCAGGATCGACCAGAGCAGGGCCGTGTAGCGGAACGGCGCAATGAACGAGATGTCGCCCACCCGCATCGCCATGATAATGAACTGGTAGCCGATGACCACGAGCACTGCCGCCATTGCCAGCGACCCCGTGCTTTCTCCCGTCATAGGGGTCCACCCACCCATCGGCAAAAGCAACGCGGCGCCGAGCATTGTCATGGCGACTGCCGTGGTGGTCGACACCAGCAATGTCGGAATGGCTTGCGGTATCCGCTTGGTGGCGAGGTCACGCACCGCACAACAGGCGACACAGGCCAGCGCCAGCAGCGAATAGATGCTGAACCCCTCGAAGCCGGGCCGCACGATGATCAGCACGCCGGCAAAGCCAATGGCGATGGCCAGCCAGCGCCGCCAGCCGACGCCTTCCTTGAACACAAGTGCTGCGCCCATCGTCACCGCCAGCGGCAGCGCCTGCAGCACGGCCGAGACGTTGGCAATCGGCAGATGGGCAAGGGCGATGAGAAACGACGCGGTAGCGCCGGCTTCGCCGATCACGCGTATCGCCACCATCGGCTGCAGCATCGAGCCGGGCAGGGCAAGCGCACCGCGCTGCCAGGCAAGCAGGCCTACGAAAAGCGAAGCGAAGGCGCCGCGGATCAGCATGACCTGCGCCATGTTCATGGATTCCGACGCGACTTTGGTGATCGCGTCGTTGAGGGTGAAACCACTCATGGCCACCACCATGAACAGTGCACCGCGAAGATTTGGGGAAAAAAGCAAAGGCGTTACCACTGTGGTCCTGCATCAAGCCTCTACCAGCCGGCCACAAAACAGCAACGTCAAAGGGCTGGTCCACGGCCTTCGGCGGCTCGTTACAACCTTCTCGCAAGAGCGGCAGGATCTATTTCGGCGGTGCGACCAGGAAGATCAGCCGCCGGTGACGCTCATGTGCCGCGATACCGATGGACGGTTGGTGCGGCGGTCGATGATGAAATCATGGCCCTTCGGCTTGCGGCCAATGGCTTCATCAATGGCGTCGGCGACCAGTTCGTTGCCTTCGGATGCACGCAACGGTGCGCGCAGGTCGGCGGCATCTTCCTGGCCGAGGCACATATAGAGCGTGCCGGTGCAGGTCAGCCGGACGCGGTTGCAGCTTTCGCAAAAATTATGTGTCATCGGCGTGATGAAGCCGAGCCTGCCGCCGGTCTCGGCGACGTGGACGTAGCGGGCCGGACCACCGGTCTTGTAGGGGATGTCGGTCAGCGTGAACTGCCGCTCAAGTGCTGCGCGCAGCAGCGACAGCGGCAGATACTGGTCGGTTCGGTCGGCGTCGATCTCGCCCATCGGCATGGTTTCGATGACCGTCAACTCCATGCCGCGGCCGTGCGCCCAGCGCAGCATCTCAGGCAGCTCGGCGTCATTGAAATCCTTCAGCGCCACCGCATTGAGCTTCACCTTCAGCCCCGCTGCCTGCGCGGCGTCGATGCCATCCATGACCTTGTCGAGATTGCCCCAGCGGGTAATCTGACGGAATTTTTCCGGGTCCAGCGTGTCCAGCGAGACGTTGATCCGCTTGACCCCGCAATCGGCGAGCTCAGCGGCAAAGCGCGAAAGCTGCGAGCCGTTGGTGGTCAGCGTCAATTCTTCCAGTGCGCCGCTTTCGAGATGACGCGAAATCTGGCGCACCAGATGCATGATGTTCTTGCGCACCAGCGGCTCGCCGCCGGTAAGACGCAGTTTCCTGACGCCCTTTTCGACGAAAACCGTGCATAGCCGGTCGAGCTCTTCCAGCGACAGCAAATCCTTCTTGGGAAGGAACGCCATGTCCTCGGCCATGCAATAGGTGCAGCGGAAGTCGCAGCGGTCGGTGACCGAAACGCGCAGATAGCTGATCGTGCGACCAAAAGGATCGATCATGTACATGCTGGTGCGTTTCCCGTGGCTGCGAACGGCTTCGTTATATATGGCTATGTGATACGATATATATGGCTATGTGATACGATCCAACCTGCCATTCAAGATAAGAAGTTTCGATCCTGGGCAACATCGCGCCGCCGACAGATCGTGTCGGAAGTTCGAAGCGGCCTTTTCCCGCTACGCGAAGCGGCGTAAGGACAGATGATGCGGAACCTATCACCATGACGGCGCCGAAGGAACTCAGGGTCTCGAAGGACCGCAGGCTGCTTACCGTGACGTTCTCTGGCCATCAGCCGTTCGAGCTGCCGGCGGAGCTGCTGCGGGTGGCCTCGCCCTCGGCCGAAGTGCAGGGCCATTCGCCCGAACAGCGCGTAACCGTTCCCGGCAAGCGCAACGTTCAAGTCCTGAAGATCGAACCGGTCGGCAACTATGCCGTCCGCATCACCTTCGACGATTTTCACGATACCGGCATCTTCACCTGGAATTACCTGTATACGCTGGGCCATGAGAAGGACGCACGCTGGGCCGCCTATCTCGCCGAGCTGGAAGAGAAGGGGCTAAGCCGCGATCGGTAGCTCTGGCCCTGGCCCGGAGCGCGCAAAGAAGTCGATGTGGTGAGCGGATCGCTTTTCCACCCCAGGGTCGGGCCCGAGGGCGGGCTTTTGGGTCCGATGCTCCAGTCACGCTTCCCTAAGCACGTCGGCAATCTTGCGCATCTGCTCGCCGATCATGTCGCATTGCTCCGGCGTCGACTGGCTCATCGCTTTCTCGATCAGCGCCATATGGACCTTCAGCGCTTGCATCAGCAGTTCCGTGCCGGCTTCGGTCAGGGTCAGGCGCAGCACGCGCTTGTCCTTCTGATCGCCTTCGCGGCGCAGCAGGCCGCGTGTCTCGAGTTGCGGCAGCAGCATGGTGATGTTGGAGCGGCCGACCAGCAGCCGGCGGGCGAGATCGTGCTGCGACATGCCGGGATGGCGATAAAGGTTCATCAGCACGTCGAGCTGCGCCGGCTTCAGGTCCAGCGGCGCTAGCTTCACTGCCAGCGTGCGCTCCAGCACATGACAGGCGCGCGCCACCGCGACCCAGTTGCGAAAACGCGGGTTGTCCCAGGGCAGCTCTTGTTTAATGTTCATGTTTGAACTATTATGTTCATGCTTGAACGAATGGATGGATCGCCACTATGGCATCATTTGGATTGAAGGTCATCCGGGGCGTGTTTGCCGCCGCCGAACACGTGGCTCCCCGCCTGACCGGGCGCGCTGCATTCGAACTGTTCTGCCGCACGCCGAACGCCAAAATTCTCAGCGACGGCGAGCGACGCGCCGTCGAGCGCGCCGCCGGCTTCATGGCCGAGGCACGCCATCATCGGCTGAAGACCAAAAACGGCTGCGTCATGGTGCATGAATTCAGGCCAGAGCCGGGCAGGTGGGCCGCCGGCACGGTGCTCGTCATCCATGGCTGGCGTTCGCGCACCGAATATATGCGCACGCTGATCGAAGCCTATCGTGACGCCGGCTACAAGGTTGTCTCGCTCGACCTGCCGGGCCACGGCCAATCGCAGGGCCGCCGGCTCACATTGGTCAGCGCTGTCGAAGCCGCCCGACGCACTGGCGAATGGTTCGGCCCGTTCGTGGCGGTCGTCGGCCATTCCTTCGGCGGTGCCGTCGCCGCCAATGCCGTCGTCGGTTCGGTCAAGGACATTCCGCCGCTCGCGGCCGAGCGGCTGGTGCTGATCGCGGCACCGAGTTCGCTGCCGGAGATCTTCAACGATTTCAGCCGCATGCTCAGTGTCGGCCCACGCTCGCAGGCCGCCATGGCCGACCGGGTCGAACGCATCGCCGGCCGGCCGCTGCACGAATTCACCGGCGACCGCCAGCTTGCCAGCACGCCGGTGCCAACGCTGGTCATCCATGCTCCGGACGACCGCGAAGTGTCCGCCGACCATGCAAGGCTCTATGCCGGCGCCGGCGACCATGTGCGGCTGTACTGGGCCGACGGGCTCGGCCACCGCCGCATCCTCGCCGACAGGGGCGTGGTCGAGCGTGCGGTCGGCTTCGTTGCCGAACACCGGCAGCCGGTATCGCTGCATTGACCTGAACATCTTGGTTTTTGTCCCGGCCCAACCGGGAATCCAGCCGTCATAACGGTCGGGGTTGTCAGGCCGCGTCCGTGCCGGCCAAGACCTTCCATGCGGCCATCCCCGACCGTCCAACTGGCAAAAACGGCCGCTGACCGAAGTTTTCCAGCACGCTGAAAAACCTCATCGAAACGATTGCGCAAACGTTTCGATGCGATTATGGTTTCGTGAAATCCGCCAAATCAGAACAGAGCGGACGGGAAACGCAGATAGGGAGGAACGCTTGCGAGCACTCCGTTTGAGCAGCAATGCCGACAATGGCTGAAGTGGCGCGCCGCGCGGGGGTGTCGGTTTCGACCGTGTCGCATGTCGTCAATCGCACCCGTTTCGTATCGCCCGAGAAGGCGAAGCTCATCAATGATGCGATTTCGGCGATGGGCTATCTGCCCAATGAACTGGCGCGGTCGCTTAAGGTCTCGATTACCAACAGCGTCGGCCTGGCAATCTCGGCAATTTCCAATCCCTATTTCACCGACATCATCTGCGCGGTCGAGGCCGAATGCGCGCGTCTTGGCCTCATGGTTTTCCTGTCCGACACCCAGGACGACCCCGATCGCGAGCTTTCGGTGGTTCAAGCCTTCCATCAGCGGCGGGTTGACGGCGTCATCCTGGCGCCATCGGGCGCGCCGCAGCGGGCGATCGACTATCTGGCCGAGAAGAAGCTGCCTTGCGTCTTGATCGACCGCTTCGCCGACGAGCGCTTCGACCAGATCGGCGTCGAGAACCATTCGGCGATGCGGGCGCTTATCGATCACGTCGCCTCCTTCGGCCACAAGCGCATCGGCTTCGTCGCCGGCCAGCCGGGGCTGGCGACGACCCGCGAGCGCATCGAGGCATTCCGGTCGGCCATGGCCGCTAACGGACTTGACTGCCTGCCGCGCTATTTGTCTGCCGGGAACGTCGATACTGCGGCCGCGACGGCATCGACCCGCGCCATACTCTCGTTGCCTTCGCCGCCCACGGCCTTGGTTACCGGCAACAACATGACGACGATCGGAGCAGTCCGCGCGATCCGCGAAATTGGCCTGGCGATACCGGGCGATCTCTCACTCGCCGGCTTCGACGACTTCGAATGGGCTGACTGTTTCGAGCCTCGGCTGACGCTGGTGGCCCAGCCTTGCGCCGAGATCGGCCGGCAGGCGGCCGCCTTGCTCATCGCCCGTATTGCATCTACCGCCGCCGAGCCACGCGCCGTGCGGCTCCACGCCACGCTCCATGCCCGCGCATCTTGCGGGAGCCCACGATGAGCGCGCCGCTTCTGTCGGTCACCGGCGCAGTCAAGCGTTTCGGCGGCGTCCAGGCGCTGCGTGGCGTCGATTTCGACCTCAAGGCAGGCGAAATCCACGCCCTTCTCGGTGAGAACGGCGCCGGCAAGTCGACATTGATGAACCTGTTGTCGGGCGTCTACGCGGCGGACGAAGGCACGATAGAGATAGACGGCAAGCCGGTGCGCTTCAGCAATCCGCGCGAAGCGCAGGCGGCCGGCATTGCGACCATCTTCCAGGAGCTCGATCTCGTACCGACGCTCGATGTGGCGTCGAACCTCTTCCTTGGCCGCGAACTGATGCGCCCAGGCGGTTTCCTCGACGCGCCGGCGATGCGCCGCGAGGCCCGCAGGCGGCTGGAAGCGATCGAACTGGCCATCGACCCGGCACGACTGGTCGCCGATCTCTCGATCGGCCAGCGCCAGGTCGTGGCCATCGTCAAGGCGCTGTCCTACGCCTCGCGGATGCTGATCATGGATGAGCCGACGGCGGCCCTGACGGTGGGCGAGGTCGAAAGGCTGTTCGAGGTCATGCGCAAGCTCGCCACCAGCGGCGTCGGCATCGTCTATATCTCACATCGCCTGGAGGAAGTGCCTGAGATCGCCGACCGGGTGACGGTGATGCGCGACGGGCGCGTCGCCGGCATCACCGAGCCGCACGCGCCGCAAGCCGAGCTGGTACGGCTGCTGGTCGGCAGGCCGCTGGACGAACTCTACCCCAAGCGCGCCAGGTGCGCCGGCAAGGCGCTGCTCAGCCTGCGCGACGCCAGCTTCAGGCTGGCGCGCGACAGTGCCGGCTGGCAGGCCCCGACAGGGCTTTCGCTCGACGTGCATGAAGGCGAGATCGTCGGGCTGGCCGGCATCATGGGGGCCGGGCGGTCCGAGCTTCTCAGCGCGCTTTACGGCACCGGCCTCTCCGGCCACTGGGAGGGCGACGTCGCCATCGGCGGCCGTCCGGTGAAGCTCAATTCGATCAGGGCGGCGCGCGCGGCCGGCATCGCCTTCGTCACGGACGACCGTCGCGGCAGCGGCCTGATGCTGAGGATGGCGGTCGGCCTCAATCTGGTCATGTCGGTGATCCGCCGCATCTCGCCGGCCGGCCTGATGTCGCCGCGCCGGCAGGCCGACGCGGTGAGACAATCCTTCGGCCAGTTCGACATCAGGCCGAAGAATCCCGACATCGCCGTCGGCGCGCTTTCGGGTGGCAACCAGCAGAAGGTGGTGCTGGCTAAGGAAATCCTTGGCAATCCGCGTCTGCTGCTGCTCGACGAACCGACGCGCGGTGTCGATGTCGGCGCCAAGGGCGAGATCTATACGCGGCTGAGGCAACTGGCCGCCCAAGGCCTCGGCGTTCTGGTCGCCTCTAGCGAAATGCCGGAGCTGATCGGCCTTTGCGACCGGATCGTGGTGCTGCGCCAGGGGCGCAATGTGGCGGAATTCATCGGCAGCGTCGACGAGCACACGGTGCTGGCCGCGGCAAACGGCAGGGAGGCCTGATGTCTGAAGAATCGACTTCGGTTGCAGGCGGACCGGTAGTGGCGGCGGCACCCGTGCATCGGGATCCGCTCGCTTTGATCGTGCGCTTCCAGAGCCTGATCGGCCTGGTGCTGGTGGCGATCGGCGGCATCATCTTCTCGCCGAGGCGCCATGGCGAGATCCTGTTCCTTGCGCCCGACAACATCGCCAACATCGTTCGCGCCGTGTCGGAGACCGGCATCATTGCCATCGGCATGACCTTCGTCATCATAACCGCGGGCATCGATCTTTCGGTCGGCGCCGTGCTTGGCCTTTCCAGCGTCGTCACCGCGACGATGATGATCTCCGGCGGCTTCGGGCTTGTTCCCACCATCCTTGCCGTGCTGATGATAGGCACCGCCTTCGGCATGATCCAGGGCACCATCTCCAGCCGCTTCCGGCTGGAGCCGTTCATCGTCACGCTGGCCGGCCTGCAGGCGGCGCGCGGCCTGGCGCTGGTTGTTTCGGGCAATCAGTACATCAACATCTCCTATGGAGATGGGCCAGGTCTGGCGCCGCCGGTCTTCTCTGTGCTGGGCGAGCGTCTGTTCAACAACACCGTGCCGGTGGCCACCATCGTGTTCATCGCCTTCGCCGCGATCGCCACCGTGGTGCTGAACACGACGCGCTTCGGCCGCTACGTCTTTGCCGTCGGCGGCAACGAGCGTGCCGCGCGCATTTCCGGCGTGCCGGTCTCGATGGTCAAGATATCAGTCTATGCCATCACCGGCTTTGCCTCCGCACTTGCTGGCATCGTTCATGCCGGTCAGTTCAATTTCGGCAGCGCCAATGACGGCATGGGCTATGAACTGACGGCAATCGCAGCCGTGGTCATCGGCGGCACCAGCCTGTTCGGCGGCGCAGGCTCGATGGTCGGCACCGTGGCCGGCACCATCATGCTCGGCGCGCTGGCCAACATCCTTCAGCTCAACAACATCACGCCAGCCATGCAGTTGCTCGCGACCGCCGCGATCATCGTGCTGGCGGCAGTGCTTCAATCCCTCGTTCGCCGCCGCGAGGGCTTGGGCAGGTAGCAGCCAGGCGGCAGGCAAGTGGAAGGCGTTAGAAACCAAGGTCCGGCCGCTGCGGCCCGACGAGGAGGAGAGCGAGCATGAGAACCATAGAACGAGGATCAAGGCGTGCCTGGCAGCTTGGACTACTCACCAGTACGTGCCTGTGCATGGCAGGCACCGCAGATGCCGCCGACCCGATGGTCAAGGCCTGCGCCAAGGACGGCCAGTTCATCATCGGCTTTTCGCAGGCGAACAATGCCGAGCCCTATCGCCAGCATGTCAATGACGAGCTGACCGCGGCGGTGAAGGCCGTGCCGCAGTTCACGCTGCAGATCGCCGATGGCGCCGGCAACGTCAACACGCAGACTTCGCAGGTCGACAACTTCATCACCCAGAAAGTGGATATTCTGCTGATCTCGCCCTTCGAGGCGGCACCGCTGACGCCCGCGGTGAAGCGCGCCATGGATGCCGGCATCCCGGTGATCGAACTCGACCGCAAGACGATCGGCGATCCCGGCAAGGACTACACGGCCTTTATCGGCGGCGACAATTACAAGATCGCCATGGAGGCCGGCAAATACACCGCCAAGACCCTGCTGCCGGATGGCGGCGAGGCGGCGGTTCTGCAAGGCCTGCCGAGCTCGACGCCCGCCGTCGAGCGGCTGAACGGCTTCAAGGACGGGGTGAAGGAGAATTCGAAGATCCAGGTAGTGGCCGAGCAGGCCGCCGACTGGCTGCCGGACAAGGCGCAGACCGCCTTCTCCGCCATGCTGCAGGCGCATCCCGACATCAAGGTGCTCTATGCCAGCAACGACATGATGGCGGCCGGCGCACTGCTCGCCGCCAAGGGCGCTGGTAAAGAAGTCAAGATCATCGGCACCGACGGCCTGCCGGGCCCGGCCGGGGGTATCGAGGCCGTGGCCAAGGGCGACTGGGCGGCGACCTTCACCTATCCGACCGGCGGCAAGGAGGCGATCGAAATGGCGAAGTCGATCCTGCTCGACTGCGCCTCGTCGGTGGAGCCGACGGTGACGGTCGACACGATTGCGATTACGGCCGAAAATGCCAAGCAGATGATGGGTAACTGACGGACGATCGCGCCCAAACACAAGGGTTGACATGGCAAGGCCCCGCGCGGGCCTTGTTGTGCTTTGGGGCAGGGCGGCAGGGTCGCGCCGTGCCGAAGAGCCGCCCGATATCGCCAAGGAAGTTAGCTGGACTTAGCGGAAGGGCGGGATGCGCCGAATGAATGGGTTGTCCATGACTGGCCGCTTTTCACCAACCCGGACGACGGTTACGATGCGATTCAAGAAGTCGTCCACGGGTCGCGATAGGCAGGGGAATCGACCTGGCGAACTGCCGTCGGCAAGTCGGTCGACCAAGGCGGCCGGATCTGGCGGCTCTGGCTGCCGGTTGCAATCACGACCGTGCAGGCCAGAAGCGTCTCGCGATCAGTCGTGACTCGGTAGGCTCCGTCTTCTCGATTCAGCTGCTCAACCGCCACTCCGGTGCGCACCGGCAATCGGTGCCGGTCAACATGGCCTTCCAGGTAAGCGACGAATTCGTGGTGCGTTATCACCCCACGGATCGGCGCCATCGTAGGAATCAACGGGCAGTATGGTGCGGATGCTCGTCGAGTTCAGCCGGAAGGCGTCCCAGCGCTGCGTTCGGCATGTCTCTCCGATACGGCCTCGCTCCAGAACATGGTGCGCGCAGCCGCGTTGTTGCAGGTAGTAGCTGACGGCAACGCCCGACCTGGGCGCTGTTTCCCGGAACCGGAGCGGGCCCAATTCGCTTTAGTTGTCACGGCGTTGTGAAACTGTTCTGCAACAGACCTTCTGAAATTTATGAAAGCTTAACGAAATCAGTATGAATCGGTGTAGTCGCGCCCTACATCCATGATGCGGTGGCGAGACCGTCAAGCGATGCGGAACGGGAGCCGGTTGCAGCCGGAGCGGGTGAATCCATGAAATTCCTCGGAAACAAAGCCACCGTGATGCCGCTTGCGGCAGTCGCGGCAATGCTGGCCTTCGGCGTGCCGCAGGCAGACGCGCAAGGGTTTTTCGAGAGGCTCTTCGGCGGCGGTGGTGTCAGGCATTCACCGCGAGGTGATTTCCCCCTGCCGCCATCAAGGCAGAAGCCGAAATACAAGCCATATGCAGCAGCGCCCGCTGCCTCTCGGATCCGCAGCCCGTCCTATTACACCTACAAGAGCGATCCGCTCGTGCGCGTCGACTTCTCGACGCTAACGGCAGCGCCGGAGCCGGCAATGCCACAGGACGCCGCATTCCAGCCATCTTCCGCCACCGGCGCTGCCTTCCGCCAAGCCATTGCCGGACTGGATGACTACGAACTCTACGCCGAGAAGGACATCGCCAAGGCGCTCGTCGTCTATTACTCGGCCAATCCAGATTTCATCTGGGTGACGGGAGCCAGTGCCAACAGCCGCGCGCAAGATGCGGTGCGGGTGCTTGGCGAGGCGACGAGCTATGGCCTCACGCCAGCCGACTATACGGTTGAAGTGCCTGCCGCCGGCGCGTCGACCGGCAGCGCCGATGCGCGGCTGAAGGAGCTCGTCCGCTTCGAGATGGCGCTGTCAGCGCGCGTCTTGCGCTATGTCCACGACGCGCAAAGCGGCCGCGTCGATCCCAATCGCATCACCGGCTACTATGATTTCCCGGTCAAGCCGCTCGACATGGAAGGCGTGCTGAAAACGCTGACGCGCACCCAGCAAGTGCGCACCTATCTCGAATCACGGCATCCGCAGAACGCCGAATATCAGGCGCTGCGCGTCGAACTGGAATCACTTCAGGCCAGCGCCGACGACGAGATCGTCGTCGATCCCAAGCTGTTGCTGAAGCCGGGGGAGACCAGCCCCGAACTGCCGAAGCTTCTGACGAAGATAGCGCGCAATCTCGACGACGAGATGGGCGGCGCCTATGGCGAGATATTGGCCAGGCTCGCCACCAGCGAGGTCTATGCCCCGGAACTGGTGCCGGTCATCAAGGCGGTGCAGAAAAAGGCTGGCATGAAGGGCGACGGCGTCATCGGTCCGCGGACCGTCGCGGCGCTGGTCGGGACGTCCAAGGCCGACAAGATTCAAAAGGTGCAGGTCGCGCTGGAAGAGTTGCGCTGGCTGCCATCCGATCTCGGCAGCCCGCGTGTCTTCATCAACCAGCCTGCCTTTACCGCGAGCTACATCGAGAACGGCGAGGAGAAGCTGAAGACCCGCGTCGTCATCGGCAAGACCACCAACCAGACTTCCTTCTTCTACGATCAGCTCGAGCAGGTCGACTTCCACCCCTATTGGGGCGTGCCGCAGTCGATCCTCGTCAACGAGATGCTGCCCCGGCTGCGCAGGGATCCCGGCTATCTCGACCGCGCCGGCTATGAAGTGGTCAACGCGCGCGGCAAACGCATTCCCTCCTCCTCGGTCAATTGGGGCGCCTATGGCGCGAAGCTACCTTATGGCGTGCGCCAGCTGCCGAGCGAGGCCAATGCGCTGGGCGAACTGAAGATCCTGTTCCCCAACAAGCACGCAATCTACATGCACGACACGCCGCAAAAGACGTTTTTCCAGCGTGACATGCGCGCGCTCAGCCATGGCTGCGTTCGCCTGCAGGATCCGCGCGGCATGGCGGCCGCCGTGCTCGGCACCTCGGTCGACTATATCGCGGAGAAGCTGAAGCACGGACATGCGACCGAAAAGGTCGCGCGCACGATCCCGGTCTATGTCGCCTATTTCACCGCCTGGCCTGATATGTCCGGCAAAGTCGAATATTTCAGCGACGTCTACGACCGCGACACGCGGCTGCAGCAGGCGCTCGACAGCACGGAAACAGTGCGCTCGCCGGCGAGCTGAGGACGCTAACGCAGGGAGAGCGGGTGTCGGAACCCGGCCGCGCCGCCATGAGCGTCGCCGAGCTGGGCACGGATTGCCTGGAGGGGCGATCTATTTTGGCTCGGCTGTCACCGGATCGTAGGTGATTTCGACCTTCGCCTTGTCGGTCGTGTAATAAGTAACGGTGTAGGCGCCGCTGTCCCAGGCGACCTCGTCGACATAGCGAAAGTCGTCGCGTTGCTCGACCTTGGCGATTATTTCCGACAGTTTCCTGGCATTCTGCGGCGGCAACGGACTTCCGTCTGCGGCAAGGGCCGGTTCACCGAAAAAGAGAACTACGACGCCTGTCGCCAAAACAAGTCTGAACATGGCTTTCCCTCACTTCTCGCAAAAGTAGAAACTCGCGGCGATGCAGGTTTGTTCCGGGCAGGTTTGTTCCGGGTTCCGGAATGGACAGCCGCGAATTGCGCCGACGCATCTTGTTGTCGTTGCTCATGCTAATGCGTCTGCAACTCACCCTCGTCGGGGAAGAGGTGGGCCAAGGCCGTGTCGAACGTGAGCTCCAGAGCGTCACCCGGTTCAAAGACCTTGTCTTCATCGAAGGCTGCAATGAGCTCGCTGTTATCGCGAAGTGACAGGTCCACGACCGTCTCGCTGCCCAATCGCTCGGCATGTGCCACGATGCCATGCAGCAAGCCCTTTCCAGATTGCACCGCCCGCAGGTACTGCGGACGGACACCCAGGATGGCCTTGCCGCCTTTCCGGAAGGGGCGCCCTCTGGTCGCTACCCTGATCGGCTCCAAGGATTGGTTGCCGACCATTGCCGCTTCGCCATCGAGGTCGAGGACGTCGACGTTCAGGAAATTCATCGACGGGGCTCCCAGAAAGCCGGCTACGAACCTGTTGGCCGGCTCGTGATAGAGCTCCATCGGCGCTCCGATCTGCATGACTTGACCGTCCTTCAGGACGACGATCCTGTCAGCCAGCGTCATCGCCTCGACCTGGTCGTGGGTGACATAGATCATCGTTGTGCCCAGTTGCCTGCGCAGCCGGCCGATTTCCATGCGCATGTCCATGCGCAGCGCCGCATCGAGGTTGGAGAGCGGCTCGTCAAACAGGAATACGGCCGGTTTCCGCGTGATTGCGCGCCCGATAGCGACGCGCTGGCGCTGGCCGCCCGAAAGCTGACTTGGGCGGCGGTCGAGCAAATGTTCCATTTGCAGGATACGTGCGGCCTCGGCCACCTTCTGCTGCTTTTCCTGCTTGGAAGCGCGCGCGATCGTAAGACCGAATGCGATATTCTCGCGCACGGTCATGTGCGGAAAGATGGCGTAGCTCTGGAACACCATCGCAACACCGCGTTGCTTGGGCTGGAGCTGGTTAACCACCCGGCCCCCGATCTCGAGGGTGCCTTCGGTTATGTCTTCGAGTCCGGCGATCATGCGGAGCAAGGTGGACTTCCCGCAGCCCGACGGTCCAACAAAGACGACGAACTCGCCATCGTTGATGTGGATGTCGACGCCTTTGATGATTTCGACGCGACCGAAAGATTTCTTGACGCCCTTGAGTGAGACCTCAGCCATGAGCGATGGCTCCCGTTTCCTGATTCATGTGCGGCAATTCGGGGTCTCCGATCGGTCTCTCGGCCTTGAGGAACAGCCGTGCCAGCGCTTGCCGTAATGGGCAGACCGGCCGTCCCAGATCCACGGGTGTTCGAGCGCGAACCATGTATTCAGCCCTTCACGCCGGTCGAGGCGATCGACGCGATGAAGGCGCGCTGCAGCAGCAAGTAGAAGACCAGCACCGGGACGGTGATAAGGGTGAGATAAGCCATGACTTCGCCCCAGGCGACATTGAGTTGAAAGAAGTAGCCGAGGCCGACCATGACCGGGCGATAGCTTTCCTGCTGCACCACGATGAGCGGCCAGAGATATTGGTTGTACATGACGAGGAATTTCAGGATGGCGGCAGTCGCCAGAACCGGTCCTGAAAGCGGCATGACGAGGCGATAGTAGACTTGCCACCAGCTCGCGCCCTCCACCCGGCTCGCCTCGATCAGCTCGCCCGGCAGCCCTTTGAAATACTGCACGAACAGGAAGATCGTCAGCCCGTCGGCGACCCACGGGATGATCTGCACCCGGTAGCTATTGAGCCAGCCCCAATGCAGCCCATCAAGGCCGATCCAGGGCAGTTTCGAGACCAGGAGCAGGAGCGGGATAGCGATCGTCTCGAAAGGGATGATCAGCGTCGCGATGACGATCGAGAGCAGGACATCGCGCCCCTTCCACCGCAGGAAAGCAAAGGAGAATGCGGCCAGCGAACAGATCAGTAAGGAGAGAAGGACGGTCACCCCGGTGACCAGAACCGAGTTTAGGACGAACAGGCCGACCGGCGCCCGCCGGAACGCTCCGAAATAGTTGTTGAGGCTGATGTCGCCGACGGGCAGAAAGGCACGCAGGCTGGAAGTGTCTGCGAGAAGCTGACTGTCCGGCTTGAAACTCGAGTTGATCATGAACACGAGCGGAAAGATGAAGATCAACGCGATCAGGCACAGCACCAGATAGCGGACGAACAGCCTGAGGCCGTAATTGTCGGGATTGACGGCCATCTTAACGCTCCCGTGTCAGCCAGCGCTGGATGAGTGAGATCGCCAGCACGATCGCGAACAGGATGACCGAGATGGTCGAGCCGCCGGAGATGTCCTGCTTGCCGTAGCCGCGCTCGACCGCCTGGAAGACGAGAGTCTGGGTGCTGTCGAGCGGACCGCCATTGGTCATCACGTCGATCTGGGCGAAAAGCGCGAAGCCCTGCATGGTGATCACGACAAGGACAAGCACGGCGGTGTTGCGCAGGCCCGGCCAGGTGACATAGCGGAAGGTCTGCCATCGCGAAGCCCCCTCGATGGCGGCGGCCTCGTAGAGCGTCGGGCTGATCGTCTGCAACCCCGCCAGCCAGATGACCATGTGGAAGCCGACGGCCTGCCAGATCGACATGGCCATGACTGCGGGCAGCGCGGTCGAGGGATTGCCGAGCCAGTCGACGGGCTGGAAGAGGCCGAAGGTGAGGGCCTGGAGGATGCTGTTCAACAGCCCGTTCTGGCCATCATAGATGAACCGCCAGAGCAGCGAGACCACGACGATGGAGACCACCACCGGCATGAAGTAGATGGTCCGGAACAGGTTGATGCCCCTGACCTTGTGATTGATCAGCAAAGCAAGCATCAGCGCGAGGCTGCCCTGTACCGGCGCCACGACCAGGACGAACAGGAAGGTGTTTACCAGCGCCTTCATGAACACAACGTCGCTGGCGATGACGATCATGACGTTTTCGCCCGACTGCCAGCGAAACCACTCTCGCATGCCGCGATACTGAGGATAGGCCTCGCTACGGGTGATCTCGCGCAGGCGGGGATACTGGATTTCGCCGGCCTCGTTTCGGAGCATTTCGCCAGCATCGTCGCGCTCTGGCTCGAGGGTCACCACCGCAAGGCCCAGGAGCTGCTGATAGTTTTCCAACCCGACGAACTGGGTGGGGTTCGGTGACAGCAGCCGCTGATTTGTCGATGACAGACCGATCGCGAAGAAAAACGGCAGGACGATGAATGCAGAGATGAGTGCGAAGCCCGGCAGGACGAATGTCCAGCCCGCCCGGTTCGACAGGGTCAGTTTCGACGCCATTTGCGGTATCCGCCCAGCAAGCCAGAGAGGGTGGAGTCCGCGGCTGGCGAGGACCCCGGCGCGACAGGACTAGCGGTGACCGTAGCCACCATTGCTTTCGATGTCGGCGTCGATCTCGTCGACCGCCGCGTCAAGCGTGTCGGCCACGTCGGCGCCATTGGCGATATCGGCCAGTGCCTTGGTGAAGACCTTGGCCTGGACCACGTAGCCCGGGGTGACCGGGCGCACCAGGGCTTGTGCCTTGGAAAGGTCGAAGAACGCCGCGAGCGGGCCGCCATCCTTGTAGTTCTTCGTCATCTGCGCCGCCGAGGGCGTCGGCGGGATCAGGCCGATGCCGTCGGAGAAGGCGGCAAGGTACTTGTCCTGCGCGGCGAACTTGATGAACTCGGCAGCGCCTTCCGGATGTTTTGACTTGGCCGAGACGCCGAATTGCCAGGATCCCGCGCCGATCTTGTTGCCGGCGCCGAAATCGGGGGCTGGAAGGAAGACAACGTCATCCACGGCTTCCATCGTCGCCACCGCACGCCAATTGCCGTTCCACTGGAAGGCGAACTTGCCGCCGATGAAGCCGGTCTGCTGATCGGCGGGATCCTCGCTGGTGCCAGGCGCATAGCCTCCGGTGAACAATGATTGCCACCACTTGCCAAACGCCTGCGCAGCCTCGCCGTTCAGCGCGCCTTCCGCGGTCTTGTAGGTCGAACGGTCGACAATGTCGCCGCCGAAGCTCTGCAGGAACGGCGAGAAGGCGTAGGAATACCACTCGGCCTGGTCGTTCATGCCGAGATCAAGGGCGAATTCATATTTGCCGGAGGCCTTGGCGGCATCGAGCGCGGCCATGAATTCCTCGCGCGACCAGGGCTTGTCGAGGGTCGGGGTGCGCAAGCCCAGCCCGTCCAGCGTCGATTGGCGTGCAAAAAGCGCCACCGCCGCGTCCCACAGACCGACCGAATAGAGCTTGCCATCCCACACGCCTTTGGTGCCGGGCAGGAAGTCGGCGAACTCGCTCTCGTCGATCGGCAGCGGCTGCAGATAGCCGGCCCAGGCCCAATTGGGCATGACCGGCCCGTCCACATCCAGGATGTCGGGCAGGTTGCCCGCCAGGGCCGCCGCCGCGACGGAATCGTTGTAGCTCTTCTCGGGGAAGCTCTCGATGGTCACCGTCCAGTCGGACTGGCTGGTGTTGAAGTCGGAAATGATCTGGTTGAGGATTCGCGACTCCACCTCATTGCCGGCGCCGTGATACCACATGGTCAACTTCGTCTGCGCCAGCGCGGGCGCGCACAGACAGGTCGACGCGATCACCACACCGGTGAGGTGTCTTGTCAGTTTCATCGGTTTGTTCCTCCGTTTTGACTTAAGGACGCTGGCTGGATCCAAGGTCGAAGCCGCCAGGACAGCGGGCCGGGAAGCCAGCGCCCTGGTTCGGGTCGGCCGCTACGGCGCTCGATGGGGTCCAGCAATGTTCGCGGAAGCCGGACGCATTTGCAATTGCGCAGTTTTACTAATCGGAGCAGGAGGTCGACGGCGATTTCCCCTCGTCAGTTCGCGGGCCACTGAGATAGCAGTTCACCTAGGACGATTTTGTCCTGCGTCAACTTTCTCCCGGCCGCGTTCAGGCGAGCGGAGTTAAGTTCTTGCGGCAAATCGCGGCGGCACTCAATCGCCGTGGCATTGCCAGCGCGCGGGACGAGACTGGACAGCGGTTCAAGTGACGCCCGCTGCGGGAGCGGATACTTTTTGTCAGCAGACAATGTGGTCGCGTCCCAGAGCACCTCTCCGAACCGCCGCGCCAGTGCTATGCTGTGCGGGCATGATCAGACAGCACGGATATGAGGCATGCCCGAAATCACCCGCCGTACACTTCTTGCGTTCACCGCCGTAGCCTCGGTCGTTGAGCCGACGTTTGCTGAAGGGGAAGGTGCCTCACCCGAATTGCAGGCGCTGATCGGAGCCCATGAGGCCGCCTATGTCGCGCTCCACAGGGTTGTTCATCGAGCGGGCAGCAACAGTCACGACCGCAAGAGGGCAGACCGGATTGAAGAGGAAGCATTACTGGCCATCTGCTCTTATCCTGCGATCAGCCGAGGCGACCGCCGAGCCAAGGCCGAGTACCTGTTAACCACTGAGGCACGGGGCGAACTCGATCTGGAAGAGCACATGCAGGCCATCCTGCACTCGATGATGCGGGACTGACGCCGTGTACGATGACTATGGCGGAAACCGGCAGCGCTCAGCGTGCGGCTCATTGTGAGGCCGTGGCGTGCTCTAGGCGGTCGACGACCCTCGCGATGCGTTCCACGTGGTTGTGGATGTCGATCACGTAGAAGCGACATGCAGGCGGCTGGTTTCAGCGGCAGCCCCAGTCGACAACCGGGGAGGTAATGATCGCAAATACCCACCGCTCGCTTCAACAGAAGTGCATGGTCCGCGGCCTCCCACTGCACTGATCGGCCCCGATGATGTGGTCTGCGACCTGACGCGGAGCGCACCGCGCCAAGCCCCGGCCGGTTCGTGGGTCCGCCGCCCAATTACGCAGCGCGTCGTTGACCGAGATGGAAACCGGAACGAGCTCGGCGAGGCTCGACGGCGGTCACGATGCTGTGGTGGTGATCGCAGTAGACGCGGTCCGGCGAAGTTGGCCCAGCACAAAAACGGTAACCGCCGGGTACCGACGGGTCTTCGCGAACCGGAAAGCGGCACTGATCGCGGCCCAGCCTAATGAGAGGGAGGTCGCCCGCGGGAAGTCTGGAATTGTCAGGCATGATGGTCTTTCAAGTTCATAAGTGATGGCCATTGCCGTGGCGCACTGACTTCCATCTTTGAAGGGCAGCGCGACCGCCTCAGGGTGGGCGAGTTTCTCGCACACGGCTGGTCGTGAACCACTATGTGGTGTTGGACGCAGCTTCAATAAAGCCCGCGGCTTTGCTTTCGGAAGCCAGTTGTTGCGACTTAAGGCCACACTCGTAACCGCCACTGCCAGCGTCCGTCCCCTGCAGCCCCTTCTCGCCGACGACAAGTGCGCGCATATCCCCTCGGTTCATGGGCAGGCGGAGGTACAGCGAAGAAGCAGAAGCCGTGCTGTCTGGCAAGGTGCGCTGAAGCGGGGCTAACTCGGTAGTTGCTGGCCTATGGCCGCGTTCTGCCCCTGCGGCAGGCTGTCGCGAAATTGAAAGTCGCGCTCCTTGACGGTGACGACCCGGTGACGACCCGTCCGGCAAACCGGCACATTTGCGGCCCTATCAGATCGCCGGTAACTGCTTGATTTTCTTGATAGTTTATGGTGGGCGATGCAGGGATTGAACCTGCGACCCCACCCGTGTGAAGGGTGTGCTCTCCCGCTGAGCTAATCGCCCGCTCGTTGCCCGAAGGCCAAGCGCGCCGCGATATAAGGGAGGCCGGCCGGGGAAGTCAAGGCGATGTGCCGGCGTTCGGCGAAGTCCGAATGCAACCCCGCCGGGAGCGGCCCGGTCGCCGTCGCGCTCAGTGCCCCGCCGCGGCAATCAGGCGTTCGGCCAGACCAAGCGTCAGCGCATCGAAATGCGAGATCACCGCCGACGGTTCGAATTCGCGCACATGGCGGTCGGTGTAGCCGAAATCCACCGCCACCACGGGAATTCCGGCCGCCTTCGCCGTATCGATGTCGGTCTGCGAATCACCGACCATCAGCGCGCGGTGCGGATCGCCGCCGGCGAGCACGATGGTTTCGGTCAGATGGCGCGGGTCGGGCTTGCGGAAGGCAAACGTGTCCTGACCGCAAATCGCCGCGAAATGCTTCGCCAGGCCGAGCGCCTCGATCAGCGCCACCGAGTTGGCTTCGTATTTGTTCGTGCAGACGGCCAGGAGATAGCCGGCTGCCTCGAATCGCGCGATTGTCTCGACGACGCCGGGGTAGGGGCGCGATTTACCCGGGATGTTGTCGGTGTAGTGATCGAGGAACAGCTTTAGCAATCGGTCGTGTTCCTCCACCACCAGCGATCTCTGCTGCGCGGCGTGCGCGCGCTCGATCATCACCCGGCCGCCATGGCCAACGAAGCGCTTGAAGCCGGCCTCATCGACGGCAGCGAGTTCGCTGGCGGCAAGGCTGTGGTTAAGGCTGTCGAGCAGGTCCGGCGCTGTATCGATCAGCGTCCCGTCGAGGTCGAACACGATGATCGGTCGGGTCATGGCCTGTCCTGTGACGATTGCGCTGCCGGCAGGCGATAGCCGCTGCAGCCCATCCAGGCAAGCCGTGCCTGGTCAATCCACAGGGCAAAGTCTTTGACCGGACGGGCAAAGATGCTAGGAGCGCCGAAACAAGCGAAATCCGGGGCAAGCATGGATGCGAGGCAACTGAAGGTCGAGGCCGCGCGGGCGGCACTTGCCCATGTCAGCGATGGCATGCGGCTTGGCATCGGCACCGGCTCGACGGCCGACGAGTTCGTGCGGCTGCTCGCCGAAAAGGTCGCCACTGGCCTTACCATTATCGGCGTACCGACCTCGGAGCGCACCGCCATCCTCTGCGGCGAGCTTGGCGTGCCGCTTTCGACGCTGCAAGAAACGCCCGAGCTCGACCTTACCATCGACGGCGCCGACGAGATCGATCCGGAGCTGACATTGATCAAGGGCGGCGGCGGTGCGCTGTTGCGCGAAAAGATCGTGGCGGCGGCTTCCGCCCGCATGATCGTCATTGCCGACCGTTCGAAGATGGTCGAGACGCTCGGCCGTTTTCCACTGCCGATCGAGGTCAACCCGTTCGGCCTGCGTGCCACGGAAATCGCGGTCGCCGCGGCAGCCGGAAGGCTCGGCCTTTCCGGCCTCGTCACATTGAGGATGACGGGAAGCCAGCCTTTTGTTACAGACGGCGGCCATTTTATCCTCGATGCATCTTTTGGCCGCATTCCGGATACAAGAGCGCTTTCGAATGCTCTCCATGCCATTCCGGGCGTGGTCGAGCATGGTCTTTTCATCGGGCTGGCATCAGCGGCCATCATAGCCGGCGACGGCGTCCAAACCGTCCATGCCGCCCGAAAACCAGGGAGTTCTACCGATCATGATGTTGCATAACCGGGTTCGCCGTTTTTCTGCAATTCTGGCAGCTTCGGCCGTCTTTGCGTTTTCATCGCCGGCGTTCTCGCAGGACGTCAGCGAAGGGCATCTGAAGGCAGCCCGCGCCGCCGTCGCGGCGATCCACGCGACGGACCCGTTCGACAACATCCTGCCGCAGGCCGCCGCCGCGCTTCAGCAGCAGCTTATCCAAAAGAACCCGGACATGCAGGAACTGATCGGCAGAACGGTTAGCGAAAAGGCTCTGGCGCTGGCCTCGCGCCGCGCCGATCTCGAGAAGGAAGCGGCCCTGGCCTATGCCAAGGTATTTTCCGAAAAAGAGCTTACCGAAATCGCCGCTTTCTATAATTCCGATTCCGGCAAGAAGCTGCTCGACAGCGGCCCGGCGGTGACGCGCGACCTGATCAAGGCCGCCGACATCTGGCAGAACGGCGTCGCTCGCGATCTCGCCCAGCAGGTCGGCGAAACGCTGGCCGCGGCAGCAAAGGCCACAGCACCGGCAAATGCCGCGGCTCCGGCTGATGGGACGCAGCCGGAAGCACCGAAGAACTGAGCATATTTTCCGGCGGCGTTATCGCTGCTGGACCGGAAAGCCCGCCTCCGTTGCGCGTCCGACAGGATGCGCGGCGTCCGGGCTTTTCTTTTGGTGGTTTGCAGCCTACCTGTCTCGGACATTTTGAAGGGCAAGGAGCCGCGCCATGGCCGTCTATGACTACGATCTTTTCGTCATCGGCGGCGGCTCCGGCGGGGTGAGGGCGGCGCGCGTGGCGGCGGCACTCGGCAAGCGCGTCGGCATTGCCGAGGAATACCGCTATGGCGGCACCTGCGTCATTCGCGGCTGCGTGCCGAAGAAGCTCTATGTCTATGCCTCGCAATTTCCCGAACATTTTGCCGACGCCGCAGGTTATGGCTGGACCGTGCCGCAGGCGAGCTTCGACTGGCAGACACTGGTTGCCAACAAGGATCGCGAGATCAGCCGGCTGGAAGCCATCTACAGGAAAAATGTCCAAGGCGCCGGCGGCGAGACGTTTCAGTCGCGCGCCATGCTGGTCGATCCGCATGGGGTGCATCTTCTCGGCGAGGACCGCACCGTCACCGCCGACCAGATTCTCATCGCCACCGGCGGCCGCCCGACACCGCACCCGGCTCTGCCCGGCCATGAGCATTGTATCTTTTCCAACGAGGCCTTCGATCTCAAGGAATTGCCTGACGCGATCATGATCGAGGGCGGCGGCTATATTGCCGTCGAATTCGCCAACATCTTTCACGGCCTCGGCGTCGACACAACGCTGGTCTATCGCGGCAAGGAGATCCTCTCCCGCTTCGACATGGATCTCAGGCGCATGCTGCACGAGACGATGGAAAAGAAGGGGATAAGAATCCTCTGCCATGCCGTATCCGAATGGGTCAGGAAGCGTCCCGACGGGCGCCTCGACGCTGTCGTCACCGGTGGAAAGGTGCTGACGGTCGATCAGGTCATGCTCGCGATCGGGCGTCTGCCCAACACCGAAAACATGGGGCTTGAGGGCGTCGGCATCGAGATGACCAGGACCGGCGCTATCCATGTGGACCAATATTCGCGCACCAGCATCGACAACATCTGGGCGATCGGCGACGTCACCAACCGCGTGCAATTGACGCCGGTGGCGATCCATGAGGCGATGTGTTTCGTCGAGACCGCCTTCAAGGGCAACCCGACCGCGCCCGACCATGAAACGATCGCCACCGCGGTGTTCTCGCAGCCCGAGATCGGCACGGTCGGCCTGTCGGAAGACGAGGCCATAAAGCGTTTTTCCGAGGTTGAGATCTACCGCGCCACCTTCCGGCCGATGCGCAACACGCTGTCGGGCCGCGACGAAAAGATGCTGATGAAGCTGGTGGTGGACGGCGCCTCGAAAAAGGTGCTCGGCGCCCATATCCTCGGGCCTGATGCCGGCGAGATGGCGCAGCTTCTCGGCATTCCGCTGAAGGCCGGGCTGACCAAGGATGACTTCGACCGCACGATGGCCGTGCACCCGACCGCGGCGGAAGAACTCGTCACCATGTACAAGCCGACCTACCGGGTGAGCGACGGCGAGCGCGCCTGACGTTTTGCCCGTATCGTCACCAACGGAGCATCCATGCACGCAGGCAATGGTGCAGCGCCACTCGACCGCAATTTTAGATTACCAATCCGATGCGACACTGGGCAACGATATCCTGTTCGCCGCTAAAGCGCGTCGTGTTGACCGGCCTCATGCGACGAGCTTTAGGTTGTTGTTTCATGCATGCCGTCATCGCAAAACCGCTGCACACCCTCGGGTCAGGCCCAGGGTCAGGCCCGAGGGCATGCTTTTGCGCGACATGCATTATTTCTGCCTGATGCGGCGAGGGAAGCGCAGCCATCTTTCCTCGACCGGCCTTGTTTCCTCGACTGGCCTGGGGTGCGCGAGGATGGTGGTGAGCGCGACCGGCAGGCTCGGCGCCAGCGGCTTTTTGGTCGCGACGCCATCCGCGATGGCAACGATGCTGTGGTAGAATTCGGCGCCTGAAAGCGACCTTGGCGGCACGGCCTCGTGCATGATCGAGATCACCGTGACATCTGGACAATTGTCCTTGATCGCTTGATGGAAGGCAATCTTCCCTTCCGGATCGAGCGCCCCGGTCGCCTCATCGAGGAACAGCAGCCCCGGCTGCTGCAGCACGATACGAGCGACAACCAGCTTCTGTTTCTGGCCGCCCGAAAGCACCTGGTCCCAGCTCATTCCGTCACGGCTTTCATCGGCCATGTGTTCGATGAAATCGCCAAGGCCGGCTTTGTGCAGAGCCGATGCAACCTGGGCGTCGGTGTGATCGCGCTCTGAACCGGGCAGGCAGACCAGTTGCTTCAGCGAGACCTGCTGCAGCTTGACCTCCTGGGCGGCATAGAAACTCTCGACCCCTTCCGGGAAGACGATGGAGCCGCGGCCATAGGGCCACAGACCGTTGATCGCCTTGATCAGCGATGTCTTGCCGCAGCCGGATTCGCCCTTCAGGAACGTCCACTCGCCACGCCGGAAGCGCAAATTCGCGGCGCTCAGGAAGGGCGTGGCGTCCTCGCCCTGATGGGTCAGTTCGAGCTTCTGGATGGTCAAGCCGAAAACCGGGTTCTGACGGTCGTAGCGGAAATCGGAACAACCGGTGAGACTGTAGAATTCCTGCGGGTGTTGGACGTTTTCGATCGCGTTGGCGAGTTCGGTCACGCGTTGGCTGTTGGCGCGCAGCGCCGCAATGGAAGGCATGACATGGATGAACCATGAACATTGACTGATGAGCGAGTTGACCATCTCGGAGCCGGTTATGTAGCCCTTGAGGTCGAAACGGTTGTGGATGTAGGGCACCAGGCCCGGCGCATAGGCGACAATGCGGGCGCCGATGAAATTGTAGACCAGCTCGAAAGAACGGTAGCTGGTGTTGACGATGTTCAGCCTTGCCCAGGTGCGGTCGATGTCGACATAAAGCCGGTCGTGCATCGTCTTTTGCACATTCTCGCCCTGTGAGGCGGCGACGTGGAAACTGCGGCGCAGGAACGTGGTCAGTTCGCCGCGATAACTGCCTTCGGATTGCTGCATCCGGATGTTGAGCCGTTCCAGCAACCTGCCGAGCTTCACCGCGATCCAGGTGTTCAGCGGCACGTAAATGGCGACCGCCAGGAAAGCCAGGACCGCGCTGCCATAGCTGCCGAGGAACTCCAGCCCTTTCACCTCTGCCGAGGTTTCAAGCAGTTTGCGGCCGACGAAATAAAGCGATGTGGCGACAGCCATCACCCCCATGGCGAGGCCGATGGCACCGCCGGTCATGTCCTTGATCGACTCCTGGACGCGCTGGTCGATGTTGTCGGGAGCAGCAGCGCCGGAGGAACCGTGCTGGGCATGGAAATGCGTGTGATTGGTGTCGAGAAGCGCTGCGTTGAAACGGCTGTCCAGCCAACCGCGCCATTTGCGATGCAGCGTCGCGGAAACAAAAGTGCGGATGCCGGTAAAGCCCGCGTCCTTGAGCACGACCAGAAGGATGAGAACGCCGGCGTTGGTGAGCAGCGATGCGAGCGGCGTGGTGTTCGCGGCGTCATGGTAGAAGGCGATCGAGTTGACCAGTTCCCCGGATGCTTCGGCGAACCAGACGCCAGCCTTGCTGGAGAGCGCGGTAAACAGCGCGATGACCAGCGTCAGCGTCCAGGCCTCCACCCAGCGATCCGAGAACCAGTAGGCCCGCATCAGTCCCCAGAAGCTGCGCATCGAGGAAACTGGTGTCAGGAGCGGCGGCCTTGCGGCACCGCGGAGCCATTTTTCCGATATTGAATGTTGCCCTGGTCTGCCGACCCGAATCACAATCCCGCCCAAACCTCTTTTAGTTTTGTTACAGACAGTAACACCAATTGATCATTTTCCATTATCTTTTCTCAGGCTGTGGAGGTTTGAACCCCTGGCCGTTGCCATTAAGCAACAGCGGCAGCGCCATGCGGTGTCGTTCTCTACTCATATTGTCTCTATAATTTCAATGAGTTGCTGGTTCACGTATGCAAGCGTCAGCATCTTCCCCAAGGGAAAGCTTTTTGCACAGTTTTGTGAGGCAAGAGCGTGGTCGATCAGCCGATTTCTAAGCTGCAGAAGACGAATCAACGCAAAGACGCGCCGTCATCCTTGTTGCCATATCGACCGGAAAGTGACCGGAGGGCGTTGGCTGCTGTGGCGATGTCGCCAAACGCGCCTATGGAATGGCGTCTATCAGTTCGCTTTCTCCAACTCGCCCCGCGCCTTCGCCGCCGCAACCTGGCGAATGGCGTCGGTGAGCGTGTCAACGTCTTGCGCGCCCATCACCGCATATTTGCCCTCAAGCAGAAAGCACGGCACGCCCGTGATGCCCATGCGCGAAGCGGTGGCGATTTCGGTGCGCACCGCCTCGACATCGGCGTCCGTCGGCAAAAGCGTCTCGACGATGGACGCATCCATGCCGGCCTCGCGGGCGGCGTTGATCAGAACGGCATGGTCGCCGAGATCGGCGCCTTCCTCGAAATTCAACTGGAACAGGCGTCGCACCAGCCGGTTCTGCATGACCTCGCCGGCGGCACCAGCCCAGCGGATGACGCGGTGCGCGTCCAGCGTGTTGGGCGCAACCTTGATGGCGGCGAAGGCGAAGTTGATGCCCTCGGCTTCGCCCAATGGCTCGATGCGGGCGTGGATCTCGCGAATGCGTTCGTCGCTGCCGAACTTGGCCATCATGTATTCGCGGCGATCCTTGCCTTCGGGCGGGATGGTTGGGTCGAGTTGGAACGGCCGCCAGCGAATATGCACCTCGACATCGTTTGCCGCCGCGATCGCCTTGTCGAGCCGCTTCTGGCCGATGAAGCACCAGGGGCAGACGACGTCGGAGACCACATCGACGGTGATCGACTTCTCGTCGCTCATCTTGATCTCCTGTCCCGAAGAGGTCACTTCGGCTTGCGCCACCATGTCGGCAGTCGATAACCGGATATGGGGGTCTTTCGCGGATGTTCCAGATAGCTCCAGTAGGCGAGCCATTGCTGCGTGTTGTGCTGCATCGGAACCATGTAGTGGCCGGAGATCAACAACCTGTCGAGGACCCGGACGGCGGCAACATAATCTTCGCGGCTGCGGGCGTCGACCATCGCCTCGAGTGCTGCATCTATTGCCGGATCGGCGACACCGGCAAGGTTGAACGACCCTTCGGCATTGGCGGCAGCTGATCCCCAGCGCCCGAACTGCTCGATGCCCGGCGACAGCGAGTTCTCGAAGCCGCTGGCGCCGATCAGCACCTCGAAATTGAAGCGTTGCTTGCGTGACTGGATCTGGTCGCCGTCAAGGCTGCGGATGGTGACATCGATGCCGATCTTCGCAAGCGTGCGCTGGTAGATGGCGGCAAGGCGCTCCTCGTTCTGGGAGGCGGTCAGGATCTCGAAGCCGAAGGGTTTCCCCTCGGGATCGAGCATCACTCCATCCTGCAAGGCATAGCCCGCGCCCTTGAATATGTCGAAGGCGGCTTTCAGCACCTTGCGGTCCTGGCCCGTGCCGTCGGTGACAGGTGGCCGCCAGGTGCCGTCCATGACATCGGCTGGCACACGACCCGGGTAGGGCGCCAGCAGCGCCTTTTCCCTGTCGCCGGCCGGATGGCCGAGTGCCGACAGCTCGGAATTCTGCCAATAGCTCATGGTGCGCATGTACTTGCCGCCAAACAAGTTCTTGTTGGCCCATTCGAAGTCGTAGAGCATGCCGAGCGCGCGTCGAACCACCGGATTGGAAAACTTCTGCAGCCGTGTGTTGAACAGGAACCCCGTCACCACTGGCGGGATGCCGGTGTCGAACGTTTCGGCGATCACGTCGCCCTTGTGGAAGGCCGGGAAGTCGAGATCGCGCTCGCGCTTGACCGGATCGCTGTCGTCAGCGATAGCGCAGATGCCTTTCTTGAAAGCTTCCAGCTTGGCGTTGGCGTTGAGGAAATATTCGATGGTGATCTGGTCGTAATTGTCGAAACCGCGCTTGGCGGGGATGTCCTTGCCCCAATAATTTGGGTTGCGCTTGAACACGATGCGTTGGCCAGGCGCCACGTGCACCACGGTGTAGGGGCCGCTGCCGATCACCGGTTTCAGCGTGGTCCTGTCGAAGGTCTCCTTGTCGAAAGCGTGCTTGGGCACGATTGGCGTCATCGCGATAACCAACGGAGTCTCGCGATTAGCCTTGTCGTTGAATGTAAAGCGCACGCTGCGGTCGCCGGTCTTTTCCAGTTTGGCGACCATGCTCATACGGGCGCTGTAGGGTGGCCGGCCTTTCTCGGTAAAGACGTCATAAGTGAACAGCACGTCTTCCGCAGTCACCGGTTGGCCATCAGACCACTTGGCCCTCGGATCGAGGTGGAATTCGATGCTCTTGCGCTCCGGATCCATGTCGGCAGTGTCGGCAAGCAGGCCGTAAAGACTGAAGGCCTCATCGTCATTGCGCTGCATCAACGGCTCGAAGACGAGATTGCCGAAAATCCTGTCAATGATGCCGCGTGCCGTCGTGCGCAGGCTTTTCAGGATGAACGGGTTGAGATTGTCGAAGCTGCCAACGACGCAATAGGTGATGCTGCCGGCCTTCGGCGCATCGGGATTGACGTAGTTGAAATGCGCATAGTCGGCCGGGAGCGCCGGCTCGCCCTGCATGGCGATCGCGTGTTTCGGCGCCGACAAAGCTGGCTGAGGCGAAAGGGTGATAATCGCGGCAATCAGCCAAACAAGAACGCGGCCCATGACCGTCTCCTTACTGGGTCGGCTTGATGATTCGGAGCGCACCCTAACATGAGCCGACCGCCTCCCGGCTAATCGCGGGCTCAAGAATTGCGGGTATCGGGCTGGATTCGGCACCGCTTGCAGTGTAACACGCCGTCCGAAGTCATTCTGTTGCCTCATTTCGGCAACAGGTAGCTGGACCACACGGCGCGAAGAAGCCGGTCCCGGGATCATTTGAGAGGAAGTGCACGATATGACGAGCCTGAACAGCAACGCGTACCGCCTGTCGGTCATGGCCGCTGGCGTGGTCGGCTTTCTGGGCGCACAGCTTCCCGCTGCTGTTGCGCAGCAGCAGCAGCAGATTCCGCAGGGCTGGTTCAAAGCCTGCACCAAGCAGGAAGACGTCGACATCTGCAATGTCCAGAACATCACCACAGCCGGCAACGGCCAGCTCGTCACCGGCGTCAGCCTGATCGAATTGAAGGGCAAGGTAAACCGCAAGGTGTTCCAGGTGACGGTTCCGAGCGGTCGCCTGGTTCCTCCCGGCATTGGCCTCCAGATCGATACCGGCAAGGCGCAGAAGCTCGACTATGTGGTCTGCTTCCCCGACCGCTGCGTGGCGGAAGTGCCACTGACCGACCAGCTCGTCGCCTCCTTCAAGAAGGGTTCGAACCTGACGCTGACCTCACACAATTTCCAGAACCAGCCGAACCCGATCAAGGTCGCGCTGGCTGGCTTCAGCGGCGCCTTCGACGGGCCGCCGCTGCAGCAGTCGGACATCGAGGATCGGCAGAAGAAGCTTCAGGATTTCGTTGCCAAGAACAACCAGGACTTCGCCAAGAAGCTCAAGGAAGAGCAGGACAAGGCGAAGACCGCCAACTGATCGCCCCCCGGGGCGAAGACGATGGGCGACTGAGACGATTTCTCAAGCCAACAAAAAAGCGGGGTCATGCCCCGCTTTTTCGTTCCGGCCGGCCATTTCTTGATCCCATCAGGCCCGCAATCCGTCAGGTCCCCGCGATTTTCGTCAGGTCCCCGCGTTTTCGTCAGGTCAATGTCTTGACTGGCGTCTCGGCTCGTAGCGCCCGTCCGGCCGCTTGTCGAACATCTCGCCGATCTCCGGATGCCGCACCGGTTCGCCAGAGCGGTCCTCGAGCAGGTTCTGCTCAGACACATAGGCGATGTATTCCGTTTCCGAATTCTCGGCGAGCAAGTGGTAGAAGGGCTGGTCCTTGCGCGGCCGCACATCCGCCGGGATCGCCTCGTACCATTCGTCGGTGTTGGCGAATTGCGGGTCGACATCGAAAATGATGCCGCGGAACGGAAACAGCCGGTGGCGGACCACCTGTCCGATCGAAAATTTGGCTGTTTTCATCATGGTACTCACCACTAAGTCCTAGAGTGCCGCGTCCCTGGAATGCGCAAAGACCCTCTAAGACCTTGAATTTACGCGTTACGCTTCAAAATATCGAGCCCGACTTATGGCTGATACCTGACCTATTTGGCGCAGACGCCGCATGAATTCAATGCCGAACTCTTGACGCCCTGCCAAACTACGGGCCAGTCCGCCCGGTGCTAGCGCCGGATCTGTTTCCTTAAGCCGCCGGCGAGCGCCGCAAAACCACTGCCCGGCCGCAGCCCCTCGCGCATGAAAAAGGCGCGGAGCGGCGCGAAGCCCCCGAGCACGCCAAGGCCAGCACTGCGCGCCATCTGTGCCGGCAGCATCTGCGAGAGCAGCGACTTGTTGAGCAGGTTGACCGCATTGCTGCGCGCCAGGATGTCGGGCCGGCGCTTGAGATCATAGGCTGCGAGTGCCTTGACGGCGCCCGGGTCGGCCATGTTTTTGCAAGCAATTCCAATTAGATCATCGATATCCCTGACACCAAGGTTGAGACCTTGCGCGCCGATAGGCGGAAACACATGGGCGGCTTCGCCGACAAGTGCCACCCGGTTGCGCGCGAAGCAGCGCGGCGTCACGCCGGAAAGCTGGTAGATCTGCTGGCCGGGTTCGACGGAAACTCGGCCCAGCATCGATTGCATCCGCTGTTCGACCCGCATCGAAAGCGCCGCGTCGCCCAGTGCGGCGAGTTCCTTCGCCGTTTCTGGCTCTACCACCCAGACAAGGCTGGACCGGTTGCCGGGCAGGGGAACCTGGGTGAACGGGCCGGTTTCGGTGTGGAACTCGGTTGAGGTGAAAGCGTGGTCGCTGCGGTGGCCGAAATTGAGAACCAAGGCCGCCTGCGGATAGGATCGCGCGGATGTCGAGATGCCGGCAGCCTCACGGGCCGGCGACATACGGCCATCGGCGGCGACGGCCAGCGATGCTGTGATCTCACTGCCGTCAGACAAGATCGCATGCGCATGGTCGCCCTCGAGGCGCCAGGTCTCCACCATCGCTTTTCGCCATTCGATGCCGGAATGCGCGGCAACAACCCTGGCAAGTGCGGGGTTGAGCGCACTGTTGGGTAAATTCAGCCCGAACTGCTCCTCGCCAATTTCGCTGGCGCGGAAAGTGACCACCGGGCTGCGGATCAGCCGGCTGGTTGCATCGACGATGCGCATCGCCTTCAGCGGTGCGGCCTGGGACCTCACCGCATCGAGGACGCCCAACCGCTCGAGGATCTTCAGGGCCGGGTTCATCAGGGCCGTCGTGCGGCCGTCCTGGCCATTTGCCTCGGGTCCGACGAGCGTCACGGGAAAGCCGGCGTCTGCGAAACCAAGCGCTGCAATCAGCCCTGCCGGGCCACTGCCGGCAACCAGTATCCGTGCTGTTTCCCGACGGTCCAATGCGGCTTCCCGGTTGCGATGCGAGGCGGTCGGTCCGACCTGATGAGCATATAGATCAGATCATGCGGCTTGATCAACGCGGCGATTCGGCCCATTCGACTGCCATGACCGCCGAAGACCATGATTTTAGTCATCTCGACCGTTTCGGCCGCGCAGCGGCGAGCGTCTCGCGCAATCCTCGACTGGCGGTGAACATCGTTTTGGGCGCAGGCGTCGTCCTGGCATGGCTGCTGCTTGGCGCCATGGCCATACGTAGCGCCGAAAGCCGGGTTCCGGGCATCGATGCACCCGGCGACACGATGCTCAGGTACCTGCCGCGGCTGCCGCTGCCGGATTTTCTCGAGCGCTTCTTCAGCCTTTGTCTTGCACCTGCGCCGCTCGACGGGGGCCTCGTCGCACAGGCCGGAGCGCTCATCGTCATGTGGTTCCTGATGGCGGTCTCCACCATGCTGCCTTCGGCGGCGCCGATGATCCGCACCTATTGCGAGATCGCCGATACCGCGCGGATCAAGGGCGAAGCGGTCGTCCATCCGCTGATCTTGGTCGCCGGTTACCTCAGCGTGTGGTTGGCTGCGTCGGCGGTGTTTGCGGCGCTGACGCTCATCGTTCACGCCTTCGCCGCATCTGTGCAGATGCTCGACCCGGTGGTCGGAGCGACAGGAGCGGCTGCGCTTTTGGTTGCCGGCCTTTACCAGTTCAGCGGCCTGAAAGAAGCCTGCCTGACAAAATGCAAAAGCCCGTTCTCGATCCTGTTTTCGAACTGGAGCGCAAGGCCCGGCCGCATTTTCCGGCTCGGCATGGAGCAGGGCGTCTGGTGCCTCGGCTGCTGCTGGGCGCTGATGCTGGTGATGTTCGCCGTCGGCGTGATGAACGTGTTCTGGTTGGCGTTGATCGGCCTGTTCACCTTGATCGAAAAACAGACGGCGGGCAGGCTGCCAACCCAGGTCGCCGGTGCGATACTGCTTGTCTGGGCAACCGCCCTGCTAGTAGTTTCGGCATAGGGAGAGAATTCGATGGCGGATCAAGGCTGGGCAATGAAAGGAGAGCTGGTGCTCTCCTGCAATTGCACGGTTTTTTGTCCTTGCGTGCTGTCTCTCGGCAGTCATCCGCCGACCGAGGGCTATTGTCAGACCTGGGCGGGGTTCCGCATCGATGCCGGCCATTTCGGCGAGGTTGACCTGTCCGGCCTCAATCTTGGGCTGGTCATGGAAATTCCCGGCTATATGAGCCGCGGCAACTGGACCGCCGGACTGTTCATCGACAAGCGCGCCTCGGTCTATGCGGTCAAGGCATTGACGAAAATTTTCACCGGCAAGGCTGGCGGGACCACCTCGCTGCTCTCCATCCTGGTCGGAAAGTTCCTCGGCGTCGAGCAGGCGCCGATCACCTATGAGACGCGCGACAGAACCCGAATCTTCCAGATCCCGAAGATCATCGATGGGGCCGTAACGCCGATTTCCGGCAAGGACCGCGACAAGGATACGGTGATCAGCAATTCGGAGTACTGGATCGCACCGGAAATCATCGTCGCCAGGTCCGACAAGAGCAAGATGCGGGCCTTCGGCCGCAACTGGAATTTTGCCGGCCGCTCGGCTGAAATCTGCAAGCTGGACTGGCGGGGCCCGTGAGCAAGAGAACAACGGCCAGAAAAATCACGGCCAGGAAAATCACGGCCGGAAAAATCACGGCCAGGAAAATCGCTGACAAGATTCCGAGGCCGAAGAAGAAAGTCACATGGCCGCAGGCGCGCGCGTTTTCGGTCCATCTGCTGACCGCGTCGGGCTCGTTCCTGGCGTTCCTGTCGCTGGTGGCGGCGAGCGAGCAGCGCTGGACGGCGATGTTCTGGTGGCTGGGGCTGGCGCTGTTCGTCGACGGCATCGACGGGCCGATCGCCAGGAAACTCGAGGTCAAGGAAATCCTGCCGACGTGGTCGGGCGAACTCCTCGACAACATCATCGATTACGTCACCTATGTGCTGATACCGGCCTTCGCGCTTTACCAGCGCGGCTTCATGGGTGAGGGCCTGTCGTTTCTGTCGGCGGCGATCATCGTCGTGTCGAGCGCGATCTACTATGCCGACACCGGGATGAAGACCAAGGAAAATTTCTTCAAGGGGTTTCCTGTGGTCTGGAACATGGTGGTGTTCACGCTGTTCGTCATCGAGCCGGGACAATGGGTTTCCTTCGCCGTGGTCGTGGTGGCCGGCATCCTGACCTTTGTGCCGATCAATTTCATCCACCCGGTGCGGGTGGCGCGGCTGCGGCCGATCAACCTTGGTATGACGCTGCTATGGTGCGCTTTTGGAGCGCTGGCGCTGGCGCAGGCAGCTCTTGCCGCGTTCTACGACCAGATCGGCGTCCTGGGCGAGCAGGTGAGTGTCTTCACCAAGATCGGCATCACGGTCACCGGGCTTTACCTCGCATGCATCGGCGGTATCATGCAGCTCTTTCCAACGCTCGGCGCCAAGAAAACCTGATCCCAAGAGAGTCTGCTCGCAAGAGAGTCTGGTCCCAAGAGAGCCTCGTCAATGTCCAAAGCAATACGCATCCACGCCAATGGCGGTCCGGAGGTCCTGACCTATGAGGACGCCGATCCGGGCCAACCCGGCTCGGGGCAAATCCTGGTCAAGCACACGGCGATCGGCCTCAATTTCATCGACGTCTATCATCGCTCCGGCCTTTACCAGCCGCCAGGCGGTTTCCCGCTGATACCCGGCGGCGAGGCGGCCGGGGTAGTTGTGGAAGCAGGCGCGGATATCGACTGGCTGAAACCGGGCGATCGCGTCGCCTACGCCGTGACCACTGGAGCCTATGCCGAACAGCGCGTGATCGCCGCCGACCGCGTCGTCAAGGTGCCGGACGGCATCAGCGACGAACAGGCGGCCGCCATGATGCTGAAAGGCATGACGGCGGAATATCTGCTGCGCCGGACCTTCAAGGTGAAGGCGGGCGACACGATCCTGTTTCACGCGGCGGCCGGCGGCGTCGGGCTGATCTTCGGCCAATGGGCCAAGCATCTTGGCGCAACCGTGATCGGCACCGCCAGTTCCGCCGACAAGATCGAGCTCGCCAAGGCGCATGGCTTCGACCACGTCATCAACTACCGCGAGCAGGACTTCGTCGCCGGCGTGCTGGCCATCACCGGCGGCAAGAAGTGCGACGTCGTCTATGATTCGGTCGGCAACGACACCTTTCCAGCCTCGCTCGACTGCCTGAAGCCGCTCGGCATGTTCGCCAGCTTCGGTCAATCGTCGGGACCGATCCCGCCGTTCAGCATGTCGTTGCTGGCGCAGAAAGGTTCGCTGTTTGCAACCCGTCCGACGCTGTTCGTCTACAACGCCAGGCGCGAAGACCTGGAGGCGTCCGCCGCCGCGCTGTTCGAAATCGTGCTCAGCGGCGCGGTCAAGATCAAGATCAATCAGCGTTACGCGCTCCAGGATGCCGGCAGGGCGCATTCCGACCTCGAAGGCCGCAGGACGACCGGGACAACCATTCTTGTCCCCTGAGCCTTGCTGTCGCTTGGAGCGACGTGCGTCCACCTGGGCGCTCAAAAGCACGCTCTGACATTTTGAATCCAGGCATCGTGCTTTCCGAAAATCGATTTCGATTTTCGGGCCAATGCGTTAGGTTTCCGCTGAAATTCTTGAAGCTCTTTCAAGACGGGTGCCGCTTTGCGACGACAGCAGGCCGCGCATACCATGCCTGCGGGAACACAGAACATATCTGGCAAACCAGATGGGAGGCACTGTGAGTGCAAATCAGGACGACGCCAACCTGCTTGAGGTTCGTGGCCTTACCAAGACATTCGGCACACTGACAGCGTGCGACCATGTCGATCTTACCGTCGCAAAAGGCGAAATCCATGCGTTGCTCGGCGAGAACGGCGCCGGCAAGTCGACGCTCGTCAAAATGCTGTTCGGAACGCTGGAGCCCAATTCGGGCGAAATTTTCTGGAACGGCCAGGCGGTCACGATCACCAATCCCGGCTTTGCGAAGAAGCTTGGCATCGGCATGGTGTTCCAGCATTTTTCGCTGTTCGAGGCACTGACGGCGGCCGAGAACATCGCGCTGTCGCTGGACGACGGTTCGCCGATCAGCACGATTGCCGCGAAGGCGAGGGCGCTTTCCTATAGCTACGGCCTGCCGCTCGATCCGCAATCGCTGGTCGGAGACCTCTCGGTCGGTGAGCGCCAGCGTATCGAGATCATCCGCTGTCTGCTGCAGACGCCGCAACTCATCATCCTGGACGAGCCGACCTCGGTGCTGACGCCGCAGGAAGCCGACAACCTGTTCGAGACGCTCGAACGGCTGCGCTCGGAAGGAAAGTCCATCCTCTACATTTCGCATCGGCTGGAAGAGGTCAAGCGTATCTGCGACCGCGCCACCGTGCTGCGCCACGGCAAGGTGGTTGGCCATTGCAATCCGCGCAAGGAAACCGCGGCATCGCTGGCCCGCATGATGGTCGGCAACGACGTGCAGGCCGTGGTGCGCGCGCCGGCCCAGGGTATCGAGACCGCGCAGCCGCTGCTTGAAATCCGCGGGCTCAGCCGCAAGCCGGCAACGCCGTTCTCGATCCCGCTCAAAAACATCAACCTGACCGTACGCGCCGGCGAAGTGATCGGCATTGCAGGCGTCGCCGGCAACGGCCAGGGCGAGTTCTTTGAATCCGTTTCCGGCGAGGTGCCGCAGCAGGATGCCGCTTCGGTGCGCATCCGCGGCAAGGACGCCGGCGGCCTCAGCATCACCGGCAGGCGGCTGATGGGCGCCGCCTTCGTGCCGGAAGAGCGGCTCGGCCACGGCGCAGCACCGCGCATGAAGCTTTCGGAAAACCTGCTGCTGTCGCGCCATGCCACCGATGGCAAGGTGTTTGTCGGCGCCGGCGGAATGGTCAAAAGCGATGCGATCTATGCCGCTGCCCAACGCATCATCAAGGCGATGGATGTGCGCAAGAGCGCTGCGGACCCGGAGGCGGCAGCGCTTTCAGGCGGCAATCTACAGAAATTCATTGTTGGCCGCGAACTCGACCGCAGGCCAAGCGTCATGGTCGTCAATCAGCCGACGTGGGGCGTCGACGCCGGTGCGGCCGCCCACATTCGGCAGACGCTGATCGAATTGGCGCGCAGCGGCTCGGCCGTGCTGGTCATCAGCCAGGATCTCGACGAATTGTTCGAGATATCCGACGCGATCGCGGTGATGCACAATGGCGAATTGTCGAAGCCATTGCCGATCGCCGAGGCGACGTTCGAGAAGATCGGACTGCTGATGGGTGGGGCCGAGCCGGGCCACGCCGAACACGCTCTGGAGACGTCATGATGCGCCTCGAACTCGTCAAACGGCCGCAGCGCTCGATGCTGTTCTCGGCGCTGTCGCCTTTCATTGCATTCGTGCTGACGATCATTGCCGGCGCCATCCTGTTCGCGCTGCTTGGCGTCAATCCCTTGAAGGCGTTCCAAATCTACTTCCTCGAGCCGGTCAGTCAGGTCTGGCAGCTGCATGAGCTGGCGATCAAGGCGGCACCGCTCATCCTGATCGGGGTCGGCCTGTCGGTTTGCTACAGAGCCAACATCTGGAACATCGGCGCGGAAGGCCAATTCATCCTGGGCGGCATCGTCGGCTCGAGCATTCCGGTGCTGTTTCCGCAGTTTGAAGGGCCGCTGGTGCTGCCGCTGATGCTGCTGTTCGGCATGGTCGGCGGTGCCGCCTACGCCGCCATTCCCGCCCTGCTCAAGGCGCGCTTCAACACCAACGAGATCCTGACCAGCCTGATGCTGGTCTATGTCGCGCAGCTGTTCCTCGACTGGCTGGTGCGCGGGCCGTGGCGCGATCCGAAGGGTTTCAATTTCCCGCAGACGATACAGTTCAACGACTCGGCCATATTGCCGGAACTGATGCCGGCCTCCGGCCGTGCCAATTGGGGTTTCGTGTTCGCGCTGGTCGCGGCGGTGCTGGTCTGGATCCTGATGAGCCGCATGCTGAAAGGCTTTGAGGTCCGCGTGCTCGGCTCAAGCCCCAGGGCAGGGCGCTTCGCCGGCTTCGGCATCAAACGGATGGTGTTCTTCGCTTTCATGCTGTCGGGGGCACTGGCCGGACTTGCCGGCATCTCGGAAGTCTCCGGCGCCATCGGCCAGCTGCAGCCGGTGATTTCGCCCGGCTACGGCTTTGCCGCCATCATCGTGGCGTTCCTCGGCCGGCTCAATCCATTAGGCATTGTCGCGGCGGGCCTGGTGCTGGCGCTGACCTATCTCGGCGGCGAGGCAGTGCAAAGCGCGCTCGGCATCTCCGACAAGGTGGCGCGCGTGTTCCAGGGCATGCTCCTGTTCTTCGTGCTCGGCTGCGACACGCTGATTCACTACCGCATTCGCCTGATCGGCTTGGCTGCGCCGACGCTTGAAGCCGCGCCGAAGCTGGAGGAGGCCCGCTGATGGACATCACCGTCAACATTCTTTTGACCATCGCAACCGCGGCGACGCCTTTGCTGATCGCGGCGATCGGCGAGCTGGTGGTCGAACGTTCCGGCGTGCTCAATCTCGGCGTCGAAGGCATGATGATCATGGGGGCGGTCGGCGGTTTCGGTGCCGGCTATCTCACCGGATCGCCATGGATCGGGTTGTTGGCGGCGATCGCCCTGGGTGCGGTGTTTTCGCTGCTGTTCGCCGTCATGACGTTGTCGCTGGCCACCAACCAGGTGGCGACCGGCCTGTCGCTGACATTGCTCGGCCTCGGCCTTTCCGGCATGATGGGCACCAGCTTTGTCGGCCAGCCCGGCGCGAGGCTGCCAAACCTCGACATTCCCGGCCTGACAGCGATGCCCGTCATCGGCAGGTTGTTGTTCGGCCAGGACCCGATCTTCTACATCTCGATTGCATTGACCGCCGCCGTCATGTGGTTCCTGTTCAAGACCCGCACCGGGCTGACGCTGCGCTCGATCGGCGACAGCCACACGTCGGCCCATGCGCTTGGCATCAAGGTCATCCGCTACCGCTACCTGGCGGTGATCTTCGGCGGCGCCTGTGCGGGCCTTGCCGGGGGCCACCTGTCGCTGGTCTATACGCCGCAATGGGTGGAGAACATGACCGCCGGACGCGGCTGGATCGCGCTGGCGCTGGTCGTGTTCGCATCATGGCGGCCATGGCGGGTGCTTGCGGGCGCCTATATCTTCGGCGCGGTCTGGATCGGCCAGCTTCATGCACAGGCTTTTGGCATTCCGGTTCCCTCGCAACTGCTTTCTTCGTTGCCCTATCTGGCAACCATCGTGGTTCTCGTTCTAATCTCGCGCAACAAGCGTTTGACGATGATGAACACACCGGCTTCCTTGGGGCAGCCATTCGTTCCGGATCGTTGACGATAAAAGACAAACGGGAAGCTCCAAGGCTTAACTCAGAGAGGTAACACGATGAAAAAACTGCTTATTGCGCTGATGACCGCGGCGGCGGCATTGTCGCTGGCGGCGACCGCCGAAGCGCAGGAAAAGCTGAAAGCCTGTTGGGTCTATACCGGCCCGATCGGCGATTTCGGCTATTCGTACCAGCATGACCAGGGCCGCCTGGACGTAGAGAAGGAACTCGGCGACAAGGTCGAGACCGCTTATCTGGAGAACGTCTCCGAGGGTCCCGATGCCGATCGCGCCTTCGAGCGCCTGGCGCGCGAAGGATGCAAGATCATTTTCGGCACGTCCTTTGGCTTCATGGACCCCGAAGTGAAGGTCGCCAAGAAATTCCCCGATGTGATGTTCGAACACGCGACCGGCTACAAGACATCAGACAATCTCGGCATCTACAACGCACGCTTCTACGAAGGCCGCTACATCCTCGGCCAGATCGCCGCCAAGCAATCGAAGTCGGGCGTCGCCGGCTACATCGTTTCGTTCCCGATTCCCGAAGTGGTGATGGGTATCAATTCCTTCATGCTCGGCGCCCAGTCGATCAAGCCGGATTTCAAGGCGAAGATCGTCTGGATCAATTCATGGTTCGATCCGGGCAAGGAAGCCGATGCCGCCAAGGCCCTGTTCGACCAGGGTGCCGACATCATCGTCCAGCACACCGACTCGACCGCTGCCCTGCAAGTCGCCGAAGAGCGCGGACTGCAGGGCTTCGGCCAGTCTTCGGACATGATCAAGTTCGCCCCGAAGGCGCAGTTGACCTCGATCGTCGACGATTGGGGGCCGTATTATATCGGCCGGGTGAAGGCCGCGCTCGACGGCACCTGGAAGCCCGGCAATGTCTGGCTGGGCATCAAGGACGGCGCCGTTAAAATGGCCCCTTACACCAACATGCCCGACGACGTGAAGGCGATGGCAGAAGCCACCGAGAAGAAGATCGTCGAAGGATGGAACCCGTTCACCGGGCTGATTGCCAAGCAGGACGGCACGCCGTGGCTGAAGGAAGGCGAAGTCGCCGACGATCCTACGCTGCTCGGCATGAACTTCTACGTCAAGGGCGTCGACGACAAGCTGCCGCAGTAACCGCGAGCGGGGCCAAAATCTTGACAGGCCAAATCTTGACAGGAAGGGCGCCGCGCGGCGCCCTTTCGTTTAGCAGGAGCCCGAAATCGGGATCGATTGGGGAAGGGTCATGCGCAAAATCAGGTGCTACGCGGCGTCCTTTGCCGTCCAAAAGGACGCGGCGCCGTAGGGCGAGATGCGATCAGACCGCCGAGCCGTAGAGATCGTAGGCGTCGGCACGGTCGATCTTGACGGTAACGACATCGCCGGCGCGCAACGGGCGCCGCGACTGGATATGCACCGAGCCGTCGATTTCGGGTGCGTCGTATCTGGTTCGGCCCTTCGCCGAGGTGCCATGCGCCTCGTCGATCAGCACTGGCAGGCGCTTGCCGACCTTCCTGGCGAGCTGCGTCGCCGAGATCTTCTGCTGGCGCTGCATGAAACGGTGCCAGCGCGCCTCCTTGATTTCCTGCGGAACCTGTTCGAGGCCGAGGTCGTTGGAGCGGGCGCCCCTGACCGGCTCGTATTTGAAGCAGCCGGCGCGGTCGATCCTGGCTTCGTCCAGCCAGTCGAGCAGCATCTCGAAATCGTCGTCCGTCTCGCCGGGAAAGCCGACGATGAAGGTGGAGCGGATCGCCAGATCCGGACAGATTTCGCGCCAGCCGCGAATGCGGTCGAGCGTCTTTTCGCCATGGGCGGGCCGGCGCATGTTCTTCAGCACCTGCGGCGAGGCGTGCTGGAACGGGATATCCAGATAGGGAAGGATCTTTCCTTCGGCCATCAGCGGGATGACATCGGCGACATGCGGGTAGGGATAGACGTAGTGCATGCGTACCCAGACGCCGAGCTTGCCGAGTTCCTCCGACAGATCGAGGAATTTCGCCCGCACTTCGCGATCGCCGAACATGCTGCTCTGGTACTTGATGTCGATGCCGTAGGCGCTGGTGTCCTGCGAAATGACCAGGATTTCCTTGACCCCGGCCTTGGCCAGTTTCTCGGCCTCGCGCAGCACGTCGGCCGCCGGCCGCGAGACGAGATCGCCGCGTAGCGCCGGGATGATGCAGAAGGTGCAGCGGTTGTTGCAGCCCTCCGAAATCTTGAGATAGGCATAGTGGCGCGGCGTGAGCTTGACGCCTTGCGGCGGCAACAGGTCGACATAGGGATCGTGGCTCGGGGGCGCGGCCTCATGCACTGCAGCCATCACGCTCTCGTAAGCCTGCGGACCGGTGATGGCGAGAACGTTGGGATGTTTCTCGCGGATGACGTCCGGTTCGGCGCCGAGACAGCCGGTGACGATGACCCTGCCGTTCTCCGAAAGGGCGGAGCCGATGGCATTGAGCGATTCATCGCGAGCCGAATCGAGAAAGCCGCAGGTGTTGACGACGACCAGATCGGCGCCGTCATGCTTGCGCGCGATCTCATAGCCCTCGGCGCGCAGGCGCGTGATGATGCGCTCCGAATCCACGAGGGCTTTGGGGCATCCAAGGCTGACGAAGCTGACGCGAGGAGCGGACATTTTGCGGTTTCCAATGGACGCGGGCCGGAAACCCTGAGGCCCGGCCCGGAAGTCTCGATGCATGTTGAATTTTGAGCTTTCAGAGAAGCTCAATTTTGCACGGCGCAATAGCATAGTTCCGCAATCAAGCAAACCGAGGAATGGCTTGGCGCCTCGGGCGGACCTGCACTGCCAAGGTTCAATGACCGCCCGGCCCGAACCAGGGCGCCAGGAACGCAAACTGTTCGGGAAACTGCTGCACAGCACCATCCAGAAACATCTTCACGGCGACATAGAGAATGATCACCAGGCCGATATAGGCGATCCAGCGGTACTTATGCAGGAGGCGTGCGACAAACGAAGCGGCGAAGCCCATCAGCGCAATCGACAGCGCCAAACCGATGATCAGGACCGTCGGATGGTCCATCGCCGCGCCGGCGACGGCAAGGACGTTGTCGAGAGACATCGAAACGTCGGCAATGACGATCTGCCAGGCTGCCTGAGCGAAGGTCTTGCGCGGTCCCTTGCCGCCAATCGTCCCGCTTTTGTCGTAATCGACATTCGACAACGATTCCGTCGCGTCATGTTCCTGCTCGTAGCTGACACGCAGTTCGCGCCACATCTTCCAGCACACCCAAAGCAGCAGCAGGCCGCCGGCTATGAGGAGAATGGGGCCGATGGTGAGGAGCCACTGGGTGATCAGGGCGAAGAAAATGCGAAGCACGGTGGCCGCCGCAATGCCGACGAGAATCGCCTTCTTGCGCTGATCCGACGGCAGGCCTGCCGCAGCAAGGCCGATGACGATGGCATTGTCGCCAGCAAGCACGAGGTCGATGGCAATGACCTGGAGCAGGGCCGCGAGGCCGGCGGCGGTAAAAATTTCCATCAGCTGGAATTTCCTTGCTTGGTCGCCAATCGTTCGTGCCCGGACGCCCTAACGTGTATGGTTCCCGCGCGTCAAGGCTCCATGGCGATAAAGACGGCAAACTGCCTGTCGCGGTCGAAATCGCCAGCAGCCGGTAAAGCTGCCAACCGAAGGACGCCCCGGTCGTCAGGACGCATGGAACCGCAGACGCCCGCTCACCGTGCAGGCCTCAAACGAGGGGTTGAAGCGCGCCGCCACCGCAATAGATTTCGGGGACCGAAGAGTACGATGCCTTAGAATAGTACGGGGCCTTAGAAGTGTTCCTCACAGGAGAGGCTCGTGACCTCTGACGACAACACACCCGTCCTTTCCGGGGCACCAATCCTTTCCGGGGCAATCGGGGAATACCGCGAGTTCGATCCTCCGGCCGCACTCGAAGGGCATTTCCAGTGTGCCTGGTCCAATACACTGCGCCCGGACGCGGCATTGCGACCGAACGCGGGAAGCCTATCGGCTGTGGTCCCCGACGGCTGCGTCGACATCACCTGGATCGACGGCGATCTGGTCGTGGCGGGCCCCGACGTAGCCGTTGCCCTCTCTGCGCTGACACCCGGCTCTACGGTGATCGGCACCCGCTTCCGACCGGGTGCGGCAAGCCGGTGGCTCGGTCTGCCGATGTCGGACATCGTCGGCGGCCGGGTGGCGCTCAGCCACTTCTGGGGAGCGCTGGCGAGCGAAATCGCCCAAAAAATTGGCGATGCGTCCTCCACGGTGGAGCGGATGCGGGCGATGCAAGCGGCACTCTGCAGGCTTGCGCCAGATGTCGAGCCGCCGCCTGCGGACATGGGATTTGCCTTCAACGCGCTGAAAACCGAATCCGCCGGTCCGGGCATGGCGGTGATCCTCGACCGGCTCGACATCAGCCCGCGAACGCTTCGCCGCCGCTGCCGGGAAGCTTTCGGCTATGGTCCGAAGACGCTCGACCGCATTCTCCGCTTCCAGCGGTTCCTGAACCTGGCGCGGCACTCCACCGAGCCGCGCCTGGCCGATCTTGCGTTCGAGGCGGGTTATTCCGACCAGGCGCATCTGACGCGCGAGGTGCGGCGCCTGTCGGGATTCTCGCCGGCGACGGTTCTGCGGCAGCTCGGCGCCTGAGCTGGCCGTTTCGTTCAATACGCCACCGCCAACTCCGCCTAGTCTGCCTGCGTTGAAAGGAGGCAGATATGACGATCTACAAATCCCGCATCATCACCGTGTCCATCGGCCGGGACTGGCGCGAAGTCTATGACTTCGCCTCCATCCCTGAGAATTTCCAGCGCTGGGCGGCAGGCCTCGGCAGGCGCTTCGAAAGATCGGGCGAGGAATGGACTGCGGAGGACCCCGACGGCCGGCTCATCCGCATCCGCTTCTCCCGGCCGAACGAACACGGCGTCCTCGATCACATCGTCTTTGCCGAGGACAAGGAAACCCGCAATGCGGTGCGCGTGGTTGCCAACGGGACCGGTGCGGAGGTTATGTTCGTGCTGTTGAGGACGCCGGACATGATGCCTGCAATTAGCGGAAAGCTGCCATTTCAGGCCTATCCTTCTTCCACAAGCTCTGCCGCCTGCTTGCGTGCGAGTGCGTTGGCGGTAGCCGCTGCGGCTGCGGCCGGTTTCTCTTCGCTCCCGACATGAACCGTGGGATGCGCGAACTCGATGCCGTTCGCTGCGAACGCGTCGCGGATCATGGTGTAGGCCCGCCGCCTGATAAGGGACTGCTGGCCGGGTTTCGTCATTATGGCGAAGCTCAGTTCCATCCCGAAATCGCCGAACTGCTCCACGCCTTGCATCTTTGCCGTCTGGATAATGTGCGGCGCCAGCTCGGGATCTTCGAGCAACTCCGCGCCAATCCCCTTTACCAGCTTCTTGACCTTCTTGATGTCAGTATCGAAGGGAACGCGGATCCTGAACTTGTCGATCACCCAGTCACGGCTCATGTTCTGAACCGCACCCAGTTCACCAAATGGAACCGTAAACACCGGCCCGCGGTGATGGCGCAACCTGACCGAGCGAAGGCTGAAGGATTCGACAGTACCCATGTAGCTGCCGCTCTGGATGTATTCGCCAACCCGGAACGCATCGTCCAGCATATAGAAGATTCCGCTGATCACATCCTTGACCAAGGTCTGCGAGCCGAATCCGATCGCGACTCCGAAGATGCCTGCGCCAGCGATCAGCGGAGCGATGTGCACGCCGAGTCCCGACAACACCATGAGGATAGCCACGGCACCAAGCACGACGGCCAGCATGTTGCGGAAAATCGGCAGCAATGTCCTCAGCCGGCTCCTGCGCACCGCCTCCGCCGGGCTGACCATGTCGTCGACCGCGCCCAGTTCCAGCGTCCGGCCGATATAGGCTTTCGCCAGTTGCCAAAGCAGATCGGCAACCAGCAGGATTATGACGCCGTGGAGCAAGCCGCGCACGATCCGGCCTTCGGCCAATACGCCTGGATCCAAGCGCCAGACCAGACCAAGCCACAGCACCGCGAGCAGGATCACCAGCGCGCGAACGCCGCGAACGATCATCACGGTCCGGACCGAATCCGCCGAGGTGGAATTCTCTCGCCGCACCGCGAGTGAACCTGCCGCCTGACCGGCGATGGTCAACGCTCCGGGCAGCAACAGGGCATAGATTCCGAGCCACAGGATCCCGTTTAGGCCGGCGACCCAGAGCCCCCACAGAATGATCAGGTAGATGGTGAGGAGCCAATCCCTCGTCCTGGTCCCCTCCGTCGCCGGCCGGTCCGGACGACGCCAGACGATTTCGACGGCGAGCACAAGAAGTCCGATTCCGAGCAGGTAGGAGACCAGGAGTGTCCCGTCCGGCGAAACGCCCAGCGCCGGGAGAAGACTGATGGTCGCCCACCCAGCCATCAGATATCCGGTGAAAACGGCTAGCCGCCTATACCAGAAATGGGCTTCGGCGTCGCTTGCCGGAATAAGCCTGAGCGGCTTCTCCTGCCCCGCCGGAATGCCGCCGTCTTCCGGTGCAAGCGATATCCTGCCGATGGCCACCACCGCCCGCGCGACAATGAAGGCAACCAGATAGGTGAGGATGACAAGGCGCAGCAGGCCGGGCCATTCGAATGCCAGAAAAAACCCGGCACTGACGAGAGAGAACACGGCGAGCGACGCCAGCTCCGAAAGGAACTTGACGGAACGGCTGCTTTCAGGTGCCGCGCTTGTGTCGTCAGCCCGAAAGGGAGGCTGCTTCTCTCCGCCTACTGCCCGCTTGAACAGCCATTCCGCTCCGAAGCCGAGCGCCAGCAGGGCCGTAAAGAGAACAAGAATGGTAGTGAATCCATAGTCGTTGATCTCCGATTTTATGGTCCGGACAGCGTTTGCGGCCTCGCCCGGAATATGCGGAAATGCGTTACGCATTGCGGCGATATGATCGCGTATCGCTTTCTCCGAGACCGTGATCTGCGCCGCCATCGACGCACTGGCGCGATCGGCGGGCGTTGAAGATTTTGCCGCCAACCATGCCCGGATCTCTGGGTCATCGAGCTGCTTTATGAGCGCCTGAATCTTCTCGAGGGGCACCGTGTCCGCGGGCGGCTGAGCCGTCTGTGCCATCGAAGCGGCAAGCGGGGTCGCTAGCAAGGCGCACGCCACGAGCAGCATATGAAACAAGCGAGCCAGCATAGTGTTTCTCATCGAATGCCTCGCACCGTAGCCGGACCGTCGAAATTGCCGCCCACGATCAAAATGTCACACGCTATTCCGACCTTTGCCTGAAACATCAAGAGATGCAATCGCGATAGACTGCCGCCATTGTCGCTGTTCAATCCGAAAAGTCCGCACCTAATTCCCGGTTTGAGCTGTGTCCCGCAACTGCCTGACCAGTTCTGCAATCTGCGGATCGTCCGGCCGCAAGAGGGCAAGAGCTTCGGCATGTTTGAGTGTTTCTTGATAGCGGCGAAGTTTAAGGCCGATCTGAATGGCCGCGCTGAGGAGGTCTGCGTCGGCAACCCCGCCTGCGACGGCTTCATCCAACGACGCGAATGCATCATCCGGGCGGCCAGCCGAGTCGAGCGCTATCGCAAGCGTTGTCCTGTATTGGGCATTGGCAGGGGCGAGCCGCACGGATCTCTCAAGCTCTTCGATGGCGCCTGTGAGGTCTTTCTCGCGAACCAGCGACAGGGCGTGACCGTATCGGAGCAGGGGATCTTCGGGCGAGATCTTGATGGCCTCGGCATAAGTGCTTTCCGACTTCTCGTTCTGGCCGGTCGCCCTGTAAAGTTCGGCCAGATTGGCGTGTGCTCCGGCGAGGCTGCCGTCGAGCGAGATGGCGCGACGAAGAGCGGCTTCGGCTTCATCCGCTTGACGCTGACCCATCAGGAAGAGGCCGTAGGCGTTCTGTGCTTCAGCCATGTCCGCATTGGCTTGCACATAGGCGCGCAAATCCTCCAGCGCGACGTGGAAACTGCGGCGCTGATCACCGAGCAGATCGGCCGTCGGCGCATTGCCGAGAGCCGTCACGGTGGCTACCCGGACAGCGCGCGTCTCGTCGGCAAGCAGCTTTCCAATGGCATTCAGCCGCAGTTCAGGCGGCAGGCTGCCAGCAGCCTGAGCCGCACCAAGCCGGACAAGTGGATCGGGGCTTGCTGCTGCGGCAGCCACATCTGCAAAAACGGCATCGCCGCCGAGGCGTCCCATCTCGACGATGGCGCTGCCTTTGACGATGCCCGCCTGTTCCCGGTCGGCGACGAGCGCACGCAAAGCTTCGATCGCTGCCGGATCGTTTTGGGCGGCACCTGCGAAGGCATGGGCTATCGTCGGGCGCTCGCGCCAGGCCGTGCCGTACCATTCGTCCATCGTTTCCGCCGCCCACGCGTTCGTCTGGGTTGCATGGCAGGTCGTGCAGGCGTTCGGAGTGCCGTAGGCGATCGACAAATCGGGCCGTGGAATGACGAATGAATGGTCGCGCCGCGGGTCGACCTTCATGTAGGCGCGCTGGGGCATGTGGCAGTTGGCGCAAAGGGCGCCGGCCGCGCCTGCCGGATGGTGGGTGTGCGCGGGCGTATCGAAACTGCCGCTCGGGTCGAAGTTGGTAAATCGCTCCGGCTTTGTCTCGGCATGGCATTGCGTGCAGACAGCGTTGCCATCGGCCTTGAGCGTCGCTTCATGCTGCTTGTGACAGTCGAGGCACACGACGCCGGCTCTCGCCATCTTGCTCTGCTGGAACGACCCGTACTCGAAAACCTCGTCCAGGATTTGACCGTCTGGAAAGTATAGGTCCGGGCGCAGCAGGCTCGGCGAGAAATGATCGAGAAAGGCCCTTCCTGGCCCGTGGCCGTTGAGAAGTTTCGTACGCCGCGAATGGCAACCCAGGCAGACATTCTGATCGGCCGGCGCCAGCCCGAAGTTGGAGAGCGACTGGGAAGCGCCTGCTTCGGCCCAATCCACATGTTTCGCCCCGCTACCGTGACATGACTGGCAGCCGATGCTCGTCGCGACATAGGTCGATTTGTATTCGCCGATCTCGGGTTGAAAATTCGCCTGCGGATCGGTCGAATGACAGTCGATGCAGGTCCGGTTCCAGCGATAGAAGGGGCCGGTCCAGTGATAGGTTGTGCCGGGTTTTGCGGGCTTGCCCGCGCCGAGCCAGAACCATTCGCGTTTGTTCGTATCCCAGGCGATGTCGAGCGCCTGCAGCCTGCCGCCGCCGATGTCGATGAGATATTGCTGCAGCGGCTCGTAGGCGAAGGTGTATTTGACCTGGAACTCGCCTTCCTTGCCATCGGGCCCTTCGGTGCGCACAAAGTACTGGCCGCCGCGCTTGAAGAACGCCGTCAGTATGCCGTCATGCTCGAAGCTGGCATCGTCGAAATTTGCGCGCACGGTGCTGTCGTCTGCGACGGCCATCGCCCTGGCATGGTTCGATTTGACGAAAGCGGCCACTTGGTCCGCGTGACAGGAGGCGCATTTCTTCTCATCGACGAACCCATCGTGAATGGCGATCTGCGGGTCGGGCGCGGGAAGGCTTGTTTCCGCCGCCGAAGCGTGCCCGGAGATGGAAAACGCGATGAAAAACCCCAACACCAAATGCAACAGGGCTTTGCGAGACTCAGCCATGATGATCGTGCTCGCTCAGGGCGATTCTGATGTCCTGAAGGAAGCGCAGCAGGGAGCCTACTAGCAGGACCAAGGCCACAACAAACAATATGCCCGCGCCAGGTTCGTGACGATAGCCCACTAGGCTTGCCACGAATCCGAATAGCAGCAGAACGGCGACGGCGATGCCGCTGGTGACGACGAGATGCAGCGATTGATTGAGAAGGATCTCCCGGCGCTTCAACCTTGAGACGTCCGCCTTGAGCCAGCCGCGTGCCACGTCATCGTCGGCGATCTGGTTCAGATTGCGTAACCGGTCGGTAACGCGCGTCATCCGGGCAATCAGGATGGACACCAACGCGGCAATCGCGGTTAGCAGGAATGACGGCGCCACCGCGTGCGAGATCATGGTCGAAAGCTGGTCCGCGTTAATCTGAGACATCTGCCACTTCTTTTCTTGATACCGGAACCTGCCGTAGCCCCCACATCCGCGCGGGTCGCAGCGAGCCAAACCGCCAGTTCACGCTGTTAGGGAACGGCATTCACGGCTCGCGCGGCGACGATGGCCAGGGTCAGCAAGGAAATGGCGCTTTCGAGCATAGTTAGCATTTTGGCCCGCCGGCTTAGCGGCAGAACATCTGTAGGGCTGAAGGCGGTCGCCGTGTTGTAGGCCAGAGAGAGGTAGTCGAAGAAGAATGGCCGCCAACCCGGTGAAGCAACGTCCGGCATCGCCGCTTGCGGAAAGAGCCAGTCAGGCAGGTTGTCCCCACTCTTCCGGGCAGCGGGGCCGCCGCTATCAATCTGCCAATAAAGCATCGCGAAGGCCAGGACATTGGTAACCCAGATGGCGAGCGAGGACGACAACAGCGTGACCGCGCGCGTTTCTGGAGGGCCCAAGCTTAAGACGCCGATCATGTCCGCAAGCTCAAGGGCGGTGTTGACGACATAGGCGCCGGCAAACACGAGGATCACTGCTCTCTCGGCGCGCAACCAAAAGTGGATATCCCCGACCGGAAAGGTGACGGCGGCCATCGGCACCAGGACCGCCAATGCGACCACATACGATACCCAGACCGGCATGATTTGGACATGACGCGGCAACACCGCAAGCAGCACCAGCACCGCGACAATGGCTAGGGCCGGGCCCCAGCGCGGTTCAGGTCGTGTTAGTGCTGCAGCATTCGCCATGCGCATTTTCTCGGCTCGAGGCATTGCGGATCTCGTTGTTGCCGAGATCGAGTCCTCTGCAATGCTTTATGATGTCTGCGCCGCAGTCTTGGCAAGTACCGTGATGGCGTCGCCATAGCTGATCGTTTGCGCTCGCCCAGAGCCGGCGAGCGCAAAGGAGGCCATCAGGATCAGACCGCTGAAATCATCTTGTAAACCATGCTCAGCGTCTTGTTGCAGATTGTCTCAATAGCACGGGGGGTAAGGATAATATCCGCAGTACGGCGGATATGCGTATGGGGCGGCAGCGGCCCCGACAGCGGCCCCAACAGCAGCTCCGGCAACTGCGGCCCCCGCCACAGCGCCAGCACCATACCAAGCTCCACGATAGACAGGAGCATGCCAGTATGCGCCACCGTGATAACCGTATCCGCCACCATGCCAGACCGCGCCGCCGTAGCCGCCCACATGGGCGAATCCGCCACCGCCCGGTCCGCGAAACGCGAAGGCGTCAATGAAAAGTGCCGCAGGCCCGTTCGCATTGTTGAGACTGCCTTCCAGCACGGCAACGTCGAACGTCAGCGTGTTCCCCTCAAGTTTCGGAGCCTTGAGCGTAACCACGGCATCATTCACCTCCGAGCCGTCTCCGCCAAGAACTGAGACCGTTGCGTTCGGCGGGTCGACGGCGAAGTTGTCCTTGCCCTCATCCCACTGCATAATGAACTGCTCGGTCGCAACATGACCGGCGGCCCGCACCGGCCGATCGGCAAAGACGATTGAGTTTTTCGAAACGCCGGTCAGGACGAGCTTGCCGCCGTAGAGCGCGGCGCCCTGCGAATTGATGACGGCGAGCGACGGAATCGGTCCTGTCGCCGTAGCCTGGCCGATCGTCTTTTGCAGTGGCACGTGCGGCTTGCTGGCGGAATCCTGTGCCATTGCGCCGGCAGTCGCCAAAGCCAGACCGCCTGCGAAGGCTATCGTACTGGTGATGTGACTGATTTTCATAGAATTATCCTCCCGTTTCGGTGATGCGTTGAGGTTCACACTAGCTCTAGTTTCCCGGAAAGATCTGCTTCCAGTCGGCCTTCATGTCGACAACCGTCCATTTGTTGATGGCTGCCGCGTCGAGAGCCAGGTCGAGATGGCCGAACTCGCTTTTCCGGTCGTAGGCATATTCGCGCTCTGCGTCGGTGTGATGGACGATCAAGCCGAACCGCGGACCCTCGGCGAGCGTCGTCCACTGCAGCATTTCAAGATCGCCGTCCGAATTGCCGAATGCGGCGATAGGCCTGCGACCGATATGCTCCTGAATGCCGACCGGCTTGCCGGCCTTGTCGTCGATAAAGTTGACTTCAGGCAGCCGAAACAGCGTCGGCGCGCCGTCCTTCATCGCGAACTTCGTCTTGATCGATGACCCCACCACCTGTTCCGGCGGAACGCCGTAGACCTTTTCCGTCCAGGGGCGCATGAACTCGATGCCGCCGCCGGAAACGATGAAGGTTTTGAAGCCGTTGGCGCGCAGATAGGCGAGAAGTTCGAGCATCGGCTGATAGACCAACTCGGTATAAGGCTTTTTGAAGCGCGGGTCGCGCGCGGTGGCTATCCATTCCGATGCGATCTTCTCAAATTGCGCGGTGGTCATGCCGGCGTGTGTCGCCATGATGAGTTCGAGCAGGCCCTTTTCGCCGGCGGCCGTAAGCGCCTTCATGTCGCCTTCAAGCACCGCCTGAAACGGTTGTGTAGTCGCCCATTCGGGATGACTTGGCGCCTCGGCCTTGACCCGGTCGAGCGCGAAGGCGAGCTGGACGTACATCGGCTGCTCGATCCATAGCGTGCCGTCATTGTCGAACACCGCAATGCGTTCGGGTTCCGGCACGAAGTCGGGCGAGCCTTCCTTGCTCACCTTGTCGACGAACTCGACGATCGCAGCCTTCGGCGCGGTGTCGTTCCAGGAGGGCAACGGATCGGACTGGGCAATTGCCAAGGACGGCACTAGGAACGCCAACGCTCCGACCGTCGTCCCTATGACCCAGAGTGATTTCAATCGCTCAAACATATTTGTCCTCTGCGTATTTTTACCTGCACCTAATTGCTCGACGGGGGGTTCCTGAGCTTTTCCATTGCCTGCTCGACCGAGAAGGAGCCGGGCGCCTGGCGCGGCGGAAACTCCTTGAAGCTCATCAGATGCTGCCCTACCAGGGCTTGTGCCGGGACCAGCACGAAGGCGTGCTCGACGAACCACCGCACATAGTCACCCGCTTCGTGCTGGGCTCTTTCGAACGGGTCGGAGCGCAGGTTGAAAAGTGATGGCAAACGCAGTTGCACCATCGGCTGCGCCCAGACATCGAAGCCATGCGCTTGCTGTTCCATAAAAACAGCCTTCCACTGCTGATACCGAAGACCTGCGAGATTGCCGTCGTCGGTCCAGTAGAAGAATTCCTTGCGCTTGTCGGACCCTTTTCCAGAAAGAAGATCGCGCTGATCGTAGCCATCGAGATGAACGCGGAAATTCTTGCCCGCTGCGTCATAGCCTTGCAACAGCTTGTTCTTGATGTCTGGTTCGCCGGCGGCTGCCACCAGGGTCGTCGCCCAGTCCTCGGCCGAGAAGATGTCGTTGATTTCCACGCGAGGCTGCACGAGGCCTGGCCAGCGCACCATCGCCGGCACGCGATAGCCACCTTCCCAGTTGGTATTCTTCTCGCCGCGGAATGGCGTGGTGCCGCCATCGGGCCAGGAAAATGTCTCCGCGCCGTTGTCGGTGGTGTAGATTACGATTGTATTGTCGGCGATGCCGAGTTCATCGAGCTTGTTGAGTATCTCGCCGACCTGCCCGTCGTGCTCGACCATGCCGTCCGGATAGATGCCAAGTCCGGTCTTTCCCTGGGATTCCGGCTTGAGGCGGGTCCAGATATGCATGCGGCTCGGATTGAACCAGACGAAGAATGGCTTCTGGTCCCGATGCGCGCGGTCAATGAAGTCCTTCGAAGCGGTGAGGAATTCCTCGTCGATCGTCTCCATGCGCTTCTTGGTCAGCGGGCCGGTATCTTCGCATTTCTGTTTGCCCCACGGCCCGAAGCGGGGATCGTCGCCGGGGGTGTCGGTGACGGTCGCCACGCATTTCATGACGCCTCGCGGGCCGAATTGGGCCTTGAACGCCGGGTCCTTTGGATAGTCGGGATTTTCAGGCTCGTCCTCGGCATTCAGGTGGTAGAGGTTGCCGAAGAACTCGTCGAAGCCGTGAACCGTGGGCAGAAACTCGTTGCGGTCGCCGAGATGATTCTTGCCGAATTGGCCGGTGACGTAACCTTGCGGCTTCAAAAGATCGGCAATCGTCGGGTCTTTCCCGGACAAACCTTCTTTCGCCGCCGGCAATCCTACCTTCAAGAGTCCTGTGCGCATCGGGCTCTGTCCGGTGATGAAAGCGGCGCGGCCTGCCGTACAGGATTGCTGGCCATAGTAGTCGGTGAAAATCGCGCCTTCATTCGCCAGGCGATCGATGTTGGGCGTGCGGTAGCCCATCATGCCGCGGTTGTAAGCACTGACGTTCCAGTAACCGACATCATCGCCCATAATCACCAGAATATTGGGCTTGGACTGTTCCTGCGCCGGCGCCATCGTCGTCACGGATAGAAGGCCAACGGCTACGGTCATTGCTGCTGCAAAACCGATTGCTGCCGTTTTTTTCATTGTCACGTCCTCCCTTGACGATGGCTTTGCCAGAGTGCGTATCTGGACCGGGATTGAGCGGAGTGGACGCCCCAGCGAAGGGGCGTCCGACACTATGCGACTATTCGCCGGAGCGACTGGTCGTCTTCATTTGCTTAACCTGCTGCATCACCTGCTCTAGGTTGTAGCTGGCAGGATCCTGCATCGGCGGGAAGTCGATGTAGGACGAGAGTTCCTTCAGCCAGAGCGCCTGCCCGATCGGCAGCATGTTCCAGTCATAGACATAGGCGGTGGAGGGTGAGGTAATGGCGCCGCCCATCCCAGTCAGGGTCTTGACCTGCTCGCCGATCGAGGCCTCAAACGGATCGCGCTTGATGTTGACGACCTGCGTCCAGTGATAGGGAAGCACGCCGGCCAAAAAGCCCGTCGGCGCATCGGACACCATCGCAAAGTACATCTTCCAGTTCTTGTAACGAACCGCCGATGGGTCCTTACCGGAATAATAGAAGAAGGTGTCGCGCGACGACTTTTCCGATTTTCCTTCGAGATAGTCGCGCTGATTCACACCGTCGAGCGTGGTCTTCGCTATGCCGGGATATTCACCCTTCTCGATCTGCGCCTTCAGTTCGTTGGCCTTGGGCCCGCCGGCGATGTCGACAAGCGTCGGCAGCCAGTCGAGCGAGGCGAAAATGTCGTTCTTCACCGTTCCGGGCTGGATGTGCCCGGGCCAGCGCACGACGAGCGGAGCGCGCATGCCGCCTTCCCAGGTGCTGAGCTTGCCGCCCTTGAAGGGGGTGGTGCCGCCATCCGGGAAGGTAATCGTCTCGGCGCCATTGTCGGTGGTGAAGGCGATGATTGTGTTGTCGAGCTGGCCCATGTCTTCCAGCTTCTTCAGGACGACGCCAATGTTGTCGTCCATCTGCTTCATGCCGGCTTCATTGGCGCCCCAGTCCTTGCCGCCAGGCTCGCCGATCATGCCCTGGTACTTGTCAGGCAACACCGTCGTGATGTGCATGCGCGCCGGGTTGTACCAGACAAAGAACGGCTTATCGGTCTTTGCTGGGTCGTTGCGGTCGAGGAAGTCGACGACCTTGGCGGAGATTTCCTCGTCCACCGTCTTTGACCGTTCCAATGTGAGCGGCCCCTCATCCTTGCATGACTGGTTTGCCGCCGTGCCGTCCGAGGATGCACAGGCGATAACAGGACGTGGCGGCATCAGGCAGAGCGTAGTCTTAGGATCGACGGCGCCGGGCGGATCGGAAAGACCCGGAACGGGTGTGTTCATGCAGGGCGGAGCGACCGTCTGCTCGGTAGGCGTCTTGTTGATGTCGGGAAAGCTCACCCCTTGCATGGCATCGAGGTGATACAGATACCCCCAGAATTCCTGGAAGCCATGTGCAGTAGGCAGGGCGTCGGTGTGATCGCCGAGGTGGTTCTTGCCGAACTCGCCGGTGCTGTAGCCGAGATCGTGCAGGAACTTTGCGATCGCCGGGGTGCCAGGCTTGAGATATGAGGGGCTGCCCGGCAATTGGGGCGGGATCATGCCGGTGCGCAGGGGGTGCATGCCGGTGAAGAACGCATTGCGGCCGGCGGTGCAGCTCTGCTCGGCGTAGTAGGTCATGAATTTCGCACCCTCCTGGCCGATGCGATCGATGTTGGGCGTTTCGCCGACCATCAGGCCCTGATGATAGATGCTGGGTTGCATCCAGCCGATATCATCGCCCATGATGAACAGGATGTTGGGTTTTTGCGCATCCTGGGCCTGTGCCGGCGCTTGCGCGCCCCATAGAACCGCCGCGGCAGCCAAGGTCCCAATGCTGTAGTCAAGGATCTTAAAACTCATGTTCAGCTCCTCCTGCTGGGATAAAATCTCGCCAACCGTTCGAATTGGCACGATTTCCGGGCCTGTGCGCCCCTCCTTTAACTAGTCGGCACGCTCAAGCTGACGCGACGGTAGCCCTAAGGAAGCCTTGGTGATATTGTCCTTTGGGGAAGTTGTTCCGGGCGCAGATGCGCCCGATCTACTTTCCCAGCCAAAAGCTTGGCTTGTCAGGGGGTACCACCATGCTGTGCGATCCGCCTGTTCGGTCGCGCCGACGCGCCCAGAACGCGGTCAGGTTCCTTGTTGCAATTTTGATTGCGATTTTTCTGGACGGCGGCTCTGCAGCAGCTGAGGTCGTCGGCCGGTCCCCCCGTGTGCTCATCCTCCATCCGTATGACGAGTGGCTGCCAGCGAGTGCGATTGCCGGAGCTAACGCCAGGGCGCGACTACAGGAGGCGACGGCCGGCAAAATCGATCTGTTCTCGGAATATCTGGACCAAGCGAGGTTTCCCGAGCGTGCTCACATCGACCGCATGGCACGGTCCATGGCCGATAAATACGTCGATCGTCGCCCGGACGTCGTGATAGCGCTCGGCGAATCAGCAACACGTTTCATCGTCGAGCATCGTGAGGCGATCGCGCCCGATGCAAAAATCGTATTCGGTGGCTTTGGTCGCGACAGTGTTTCGAAACTCAACCTGCCCGTCGGTGTCGTCGGGGCTTTCAGCGAATTCGACATAACCAAGACGCTCGAACTGGCCAGCGCCCTCCAGCCGGATGCCGAAAATCTTTTCATCATCGGCGGTTCGGCGGCTTTCGATCGCACTTGGCTCGCCAACGCCAGACGCGACTTGGCAGACGCTGCAAAAGACTATGAAACGACGTACCTGGAAGGGCTTGCGATCGATGAATTTGCTGAACGCGCCTCTCGTTTCCCGGCCGACAGCATAGTCCTGTTCCTCACCATTCTGGCTGATGGCACCGGCCGCAACTTCCTGTCCAAAGACGCTTTAGCAATAGTGGCGGCGAAGGCCAGTGCGCCGATTTATGGCCCCTATGACACCTATATTGGTCAAGGTGTCGTAGGCGGAAACTCGGTAACCTTCGAGTCCTTAGGAAACGCGGTCGCCGGCTTGGCTTTGGATGCACTCGCGGGAAAGCCGATCACAGACATCGAAGTGCCGCAAACATTCTTTGCCGACGCAAGGCAGCTAAAGCGATGGGATTTGTCGGAAAGCGCGCTGCCGGCGGGGACCGCTTTGAGCTTCAAGCAGCCGGACATCTGGCAGCAATATAGGCGGTTGGTTCTCGGCATCATCGCTGTGGTCGCATTGCAAGCCGCCGTCATCACAGGGCTGCTCGTAGAACGGCGTCGGCGTTTCGCCGCCGAAGGCGAATCCAGGCAGCGTCTCCTTGAGCTGGTCCACATGAATCAGTCCGCAACCGCCGGCGCGCTTTCGGCTTCGATTGCGCACGAATTGAACCAGCCCCTGGGCGCCATCCGCAGCAATGCCGAGGCGGCAGAGGCGATACTGAATGGAAAAAATCCGGACCTGAATCTCATCCAGCAGATTTTGGCTGATATCAGGGATGATGATCAGCGAGCGGGGGATATTATTCTTCGCCTTCGCGGCATGCTCAAGAAAAGGGGTGAGGTCGACTGGCAGGAGTTCGACCTCAATGAGGTCGTCGACAGCGCCATCAATATCTTGCACGCCGAAGCTGCGAAGAAACAAGTGGCGGTCAGCGCCCAGCAATCCGGGCGCAGACTGCCGGTGCGGGCCGACAAGGTTCATCTCCAGCAAGTGATCCTGAACCTTGCGACCAATGCAATGGACGCGATGGTAGAGGCCGCCACAGCCGACCGGAAGCTGGTTCTACACACGACGTTGCATGGCGATACCAAGGTCGAGATGTCGATTTCGGATACCGGACGTGGCATTCCGAAAGATAGACTCAACAGCATCTTCGACGCTTTCTACACGACGAAGCCAACCGGAACCGGGCTCGGGCTCTCCATCGCTCGATCAATCGTGGAAACCTACGGTGGAAAGATCTGGGCGGACAATCGCGCCGGCGGCGGCGCGGTGTTCCGTTTCGTCCTGCCGCTCGCCCAGGCTGCTTGAACGTCATGGAACCGTTCATTCATATCATAGATGACGACGCATCGTTTCGAACGGCGTTGGGACGGCTTGTCGAAACCTACGGTTTTTGTGCGAACCGCTACGATTCGGGCGATGATTTCCTGGCGCGGCTGCCGAAATCGGAAGCCGGCTGCATCCTGCTTGATCTGCGCATGCCAGGGCTCAGCGGCCCGGAGCTGCAGGAAAGGCTCGTGCTGGCGGTCCCGCTGCTACCCATCGTCTTCTTGACGGGCCAAGGCACGATTGCCGCGAGTGTTCAGGCGATGAAGGCAGGTGCCGATGATTTTCTGGAGAAACCCATTTCGTCCCAAATCTTACGTGAGGCGATCGAGCGCGCGCTCGCCAATAATGAAAAACGGCGCGCCGGACACGATCAGAGTCAGGCGCTCCAGACCAAAGTGTTCAGCCTAACGCCACGCGAAATCCAGGTTTTCGATCTGGTCGTTCGCGGCAGGCGTAACAAGCAGGTTGCATACGACCTGAACACCTCCGAGCGCACGATCAAAGCACACCGGCACAGCATCATGGAAAAGCTGGGCGTTACGTCCTTCGCCGAGATGGTGTCGATCGCGGAGAGACTGGGACCCGTCCGATCAACGCAGGCAGTCTCGAATCCAACATCCGGTTCTTCCCCAAAGGCCAATATCCAACGACATTAACTCGGCTCACAATCCCGTCTGCAACTCCGTCAGCTCTTTGAGGAGCGGAATTTGGAAAGCCCGCCACGCACAGTGGCTGTCGTGGAAGACGATCCGAGCATGCGGAGAAGCATCGAACGGTTGTTAAACGCGTACGGTTACCAAACGCATGGATACGCGTCGGCAGAGACGTTTCTTGAATCCGATTTCGCCGGCATGATCGGCTGCCTGGTGCTCGACATTCACCTTGCCAACATGTCCGGCATCCAGCTGCGGCACTGGCTTAGCGATTCCAACTCCAGCTTGCCGGTCATCTTCATCACCGCCGTTGACGACGATGCGCTCGAAGCGGAGGCCCGCGATGCTGGCTGCGTGGCCTATCTGCACAAGCCCTTCGCAGCCACGTTTTTGCTATCCGCCGTAAACGACGCCCTGTCGGGATTGTCGCCGAATAAATGACTTCGCTTCCAAGAGGTGCGGAAGTGAAAGCAATTCAAACTGTTTCAGCGGCCATCGCCCTTGCAGCCGTATTGGAATCTGGCGATTTTGCCGCAGCCCAGGACGACAGCCAGGATCTTGTATCAGCGTTCCACCCTCCAGTTCAATTTGACGAAGGCTTCGGGCCGAACGACGGCGCGCCTGTCGGGCTTCTCGCCCGCGACGGTTCTGCGACAGCTCAGCGCTTGAGCTGACCGTTTCGTTCAATACGCCACCGCCAACTCGGCCTAGTCTGCCTGCGTTGAAAGGAGGCAGATATGACCATCTACAAATCCCGCATCATCACGGTGTCCATCGACCGGGACTGGCGCGAAGTCTATGACTTCGCCTCTATCCCTGAGAATTTCCAGCGCTGGGCGGCAGGCCTCGGCAGGCGCTTCGAAAGATCGGGCGAGGAATGGACTGCGAAGGACCCCGACGGCCGGCTCATCCGCATCCGCTTCTCCCGGCCGAACGAATACGGCGTCCTCGATCACATCGTCTTTGCCGAGGACAAGGAAACCCGCAATGCGGTGCGCGTGGTTGCCAACGGGACCGGCGCGGAGGTCATGTTCGTGCTCTTGAGGACGCCGGACATGACGGAGGAGATATTCGCTGCCGACGCCGAGGCGGTGCAGCGCGACCTCAACACCCTGAAGGCAGTGCTCGAACGCTGAGCATCCAAAAACCGCGAAAGGAGAAGATCATGGCCAAATCCAGCAACGACAAGCGCATCGATTATGTCGAGTTTTCCGTCGGCGACATTGCGCGTTCGCGCGACTTCTATGGAAAGGCCTTCGGCTGGTCCTTCAAGGACTACGGGCCGAGCTATTGCGAGTTCAACGACGGCCGCCTGACCGGCGGCTTCGCTCTCGGTGGGCAGAGCAAGGCGGCAGGCGGGCCGCTGGTGATCCTTTATGCCGACGAGCTCGACGAGACCCAGCGCCATGTCGAGGAAGCCGGCGGAAAGATCGTCAAGCCCGCCTATTCCTTCCCGGGCGGCCGCCGCTTCCACTTCTCCGATCCGGACGGCTACGAGCTAGCCGTGTGGTCGGACAAGTGAAGAGGTGAGGGGGCGCCGAGCCGAGCCCAGCGTCTGTCTCGAATGGTTTGGGGCCGAATGGTGCGCCAGCTGGACCGTGACACGCTTCACCAGACTGGCAGGCAGCGCGGGAAGCGCCGTCGTGCTTGCCGAGTTCGAAGCTCTCGCTGCTGACCCGAAAGCGCTCGGCTCGGTTCCTTGCGAGGCGCGGCTTTCCGATGGGAGCGGTCGCGAATGGCGGCCAACCCTGTTTGCCGATCCGGTGGTCAGGAAGCAGTATCCGGAGGCCGAGCAACGGTCCCTGTGCGGCGGCATGGCATTCGCCGCGACGGAGCCCGGCAAACCGGCACGGATGGCTGCCAGTTTTTCGATCCCACCTGCGCCGAGCAGCCTCACGCTATCGATCGCCCTCTACTCGGGGTTGCCGAGTTATCTCAGCGTCAGCGAGCCGCGGACCTGACGCCATTGGCTGCGCCAGCCATGGCGACCGCGGTCTCGAGCACGGCTGCAAGCAGAGCGACCCGGACCGCGTCGAGCAGGATTCCTCCGTCGAGTTCGCTTGGGCTGCCGATGAACAGGCTGATGGCATCGGCGAAGATCTGCCAGGTCCCGAAATCGTGCGCTCCGATCAGCCTCGTCAGGCCATACCATGTCCAGGCGCCGGCCCAGGAGATGGCAAGGTGACAACGCGCAGCCATGCTCGGCCTAGTTGTTTCCGGGCGATCGGCGTTCCCCGTCATCTTCCAAATCAATTCATCAGTTCGCCAAAACCCTTTGGAATCACAGGGAAGTCGAACCTGGCTCTTAACCGCGTAAGCAGCGTTGAGTTATTGCTATGCCCCTTGCGCGGTCAATAGCTTGTGCTTTTCGAAGATCGCCAGTTTCTGCGGATAAGTGATCCGCACCTTGGCGTTGCACCCATCGCATCTGAAGTGCGCGATCGTTTTCAGCGCAGAGCCCTTCCTTACCGCCGGATAGGAGCAATCCGGACAAGCGAATGTGAGGGCAACATCAGACAGGTCTTCGGCTAAACCCATTTCCATCTCCTTCGCAAGCGCTGTGGCTACACTCTGGCGAGACTCAAAGGGCAATTAAGATGCCAATCCGGCTGTGCCAAAGCGGGACTGGAACGATTCGCCAGGGAAGCCGCCAAGCTAGCGCGCCATTTCTGCGCCCTTTGAGCGACGAAGCGACCTGACCTCTTTCAGCAGTTCGCGCTCACTGGTGGTAATGTTTCGGAAGATTGCGACAATCATCACCGCCAAGGCTTCGGCATCCCGGCTCAAAGGGTCGATGTGTTCATCTGCGCAAACCTGATCATACACGCGTTCACAAATAGCCAGATCGTGAGGGCTGAGGCGGGTGCGATTGAAACGCCGGTGCGGCATTGCGAACCTTCGAGGCTCGCTGCCCGTGCAAAAGAAGCGGGCCCTCGCAACAAACGCAAGTCATCGAGTGGTTGTTCCCGGTTACAAGCTTTTGTTACGCCGACCAACAGCAGGATCCGCGTCTCGGCTCCATGCGATTACGCCAACGTGCGTCGTGGGATGGCGTATAAATCCGTCTGTGGTCGTCATTTGACGACTGTTCAAAGCGGTATGCGTTGAGCATTCTCAGCGCCAAGCGCGGGGGCGGAGATGTTGTTCAAACAGAATCCAATGGATCATATAGCGGACGATCCCATTATCCGCTGCGATATCGCAGATCGGGTATTAAAGGCCGCCGAGAGCGATGGGAATCTCCCGATTGTGTGGCGCGTGTACAGATCGCCGCAAGTTGCAGAAAAAACCTGTCAAACCCGCGCGTCTCTTGGCCCAATGCATGTTGCGCAAATGCATGCCCTCGGGCCTGACCCTGCGCCTGACCCGAGGGTGCGCAGCCGAGCGGCCGGCGCCGCTTGGGGGGCGTGGGGTAAGAACGCTTGACGGCGCCGGCCAGGCGGATTGGTGGGGTCCGCCGCGTTGGATAGTACCGATTTTGGCAAATCAAGTAATTCCGTTATCGCGGAATGTCACGAGCCGGTCGACAACGCTCAGCCCTTTGCATCCTCATCGTCTTGGACAGAGCCATCGTTTTCATCTGCCAGGCTTTCAAACCCGGCCAGCTGCCGGTCGGCCACTTCTTTGGCGAGGCCTACCAGGGCGTCGACCTCTTGCATCTGGTCCACATGACCGTCATTGGCGACGTGTTTCCGGATCCTCTTCAGTTGGTCAGAGGTTCGTCGCAACGTTTCGGCGATTGACAGCTTCTTGGCCACGCCTGCATCTCCTGCATCCCAATCAACCATCCAGACGAGCAAGCGTTCCGGCGCGAAACCTTTTGCGGCAAAAAAGCCGATACTCCATCGACCCGCCCGATACGGGCCGTTGCATGGGCATCAATTGGGGGCGAGTGGGGGGCCCCGCCGCTTCGCAAATGGAGCGGCGGGGCTTTTTTGCGTTTTCAGCCATTATCCTTCATTGGCAAGTGCTCAATGATGCAGCACCTCGCCAAAGATGATGCCGCTGGAGTGCTTGTTGGTTCTAATCCTGGAAGTCCGCGCCTTCCATTGAGCAAGTTCGAGTGGCCCGGCAGCTCTATTAGGGGGACTATCAGCAGGCCGCCGGGCCTAGACCGCCAGCGGGCTTAAGAGGAGGTGCTGTGCTGGCTGAGCACAACCTGCGCTCAAGACAACGCAATAGCATCATTCGAACGAACACTTCCGTCCATCCAGATCTCGTTGTTTTGATGCCGGCTTCGCCGCAGGGCAGGGTGAGGGCGGGCACCGCTGACCTCTTAGTCGTCCCCGGGGACCGCCGAAACTTGACGCCGGCTGCTTCGAAAGCGGGACGATCGCCACGGCCTCTGGCATGCACACACCACCTAAAATGCCGTGTCTTACGGGCAGAGTTTACGTCTGCCCGCCTAAGTCCTTGAATGCGAGCCCGGCCTTTTTGAGCGAACCGAGGAAGAAATCGACGTCCTCTGGTCGAATGATCCGCATCGCAACCTCCTGCCGGAGGTTCTTGATCAAGCCTGGCGCGTTTTCTTCAAGCCAGACACGCTCGCGCCGGGCGTCCGCTTCATATCCACCCTCGCCGAAGATCGCGGCCGCGATAGTGTGATAGTTGGCATTGCCGGGAACCGTGGCTTTCCTGATCCACATGGCCGCCTGCGGATAATCGCCGCGAAAATAGGCGCAAAGGGCAATCGCGGTCTCGTAATAGGCAAGGGGACCCGGATTGCGCGTGTGAGCTTCCTCGATCAGCGGGCAGCCGTGGTCCCAGCCTCCTGAAAGCGCCAGCCGATATCCGTACTCGCCCATCAGTTCGGTATCGTTGGGGTTGATGTCCAAGGCACGTTTGCCCACCAACAGCGCCGCCTCGATCTCTTTGCTGAAGTATAGCGCGAACATTTCCGCCTGCAGGCCGCGGATGTTGAGCGGGTCCAGCTCCACGGCCCGCCTGGCCGCGGCAAGAGCGCGCGCGATCGAGGCCGTAGACGTGGCTTCGTCGGAAGGATACAGAAATCGGATCTCGTCGATATAGGCCTGCGACAGCAGACCCCAGGCCGTGGCGTAGCCCGGGAAGCGCTCAACGGCCTTCTCCAGGCACGCACGCACGGCTGGAAGTGCCGTTTGATCGAGCTTTGCCCGGTATGTGTAGAAGGAAAGCGTGCAGGAATAGGCAGCCCAATCGTCGGGAGGATTCGAGACATTGAGCGAGGCGTCGGCCTGAAAGATCACGCCGTATGTCTGGGCCAGGCTTGTCGCTACTTTCTGTGCGATATTGGCCTCGGTCTCGAGAAGCGCGGCGACTTTTATCGCTCCATCATAACTGTCCGCCCACAGGACGGAGCCGTCGGCGCGGTTTATGAACCTGACCCGAAGCCGGAAGGAATCCGCCGACAGGTGGACGCTTCCCGCAAGAACAAAGCGAGACGGCGCGACCAAATTTTCGGAAGACTGGACGACGATGATGTCTCTGAACTTAGAGAGTTGCCCGACAATTTCCTGTGTCAGTCCGCCCGCAATCGCCCTGGAGGCTTCCGTTCCTGAAAGGTCGTCAAACGTCTCGACCAGCAGTCGCGGAATCTCAGGCGAAGTCGGGCGAACGCCGCTCCTCGCCAATCCCAATGCCAGAACAGCCAATGCCGCGACGATTGCCGCAAGAGCCACCGTCAACCATGATACCTTCATCCATCGAGCAGGGCTCGGGACTTTCTCTGCGCGGTTGACCGGCAAGGCCGGCTCAATGGTCTCGGGGGGCGATCGCGCCGAGAACGTTGGAACGTAACCGCCTTTCGGGATCGTGATGAGAATAGGATCGTCGTGTCCGGCAGTCAGGTAGTATCGCTCGAGCCCGCGCCGGAGGTGACCAGCCTCGATTCGGACAATCGGATCCGTCTGCGGGTCGAAGGACATGTCACGGCCGAACACTTCGACTGCGATCGAATAGGCCTTGATACGATCACCGCGACCCGCCAGCGTCTCCTCCACCACATGGCTGAGGAAGCGGCGCTCGCGACCGGTTGCATCGAAGTCCGCGCTGTTGAGGATCAGGGCAAGCTGGGCACGACAATCCTCTGGGGCGAGCCAATGCTCCCTCCCTGCGGTTGGTTCGGGCCGGATCACCTTGATTCCCTCACCTGACGTTCTGGGTGCTATTCCCAGTTATATTTCATTTTTCGCCGGTTACCTCTCGCTGCTTAATTTATACGCGCGAGCCTGTTCTTGCAATACTCCTAATAGTCTGAACGGATGACGTTCGGATGAAGGCGACGGTTCGCGCAATGCAGCGGCGGAGGACAACGGATCAACAGTTAGGCGGCCTCACCGGCAAGCGCAATTTGAATTTGCGATTTTATAGGCTTGGTGCCCACCGCGCTCGCTATGGTTGTTCAGAAATTACCCTGTAGCCCACGTAACTTACATTCCGCAGCCGCCTCCATGCGATAGGCTAAGGTGGTCTCGGGAATTTGCGCCATGAGGATGGACGACGAACCAGCTGATAAAAAAAGAGCGGTCTCGGCGGCGGTGCGTCGGTTCCCGCAATTTGAATTGGCGATCCATCGGCTGATAGGCCGAAGTGAGGGTTTTCAGGATATGTGCGAGGAACTTGCAGAAGCGGAGCTTGCACTCTCGAGGATCGACATGGTGCCGCCGGCATTGCGCGAGTCCAGACGAGCCGAATGGCAGGGACTGGTGGATCGGTTGGTTGGGGAAGTCGGAGCCGTGCTGCACGCGGATGCCGCCCGGAAACCGCATTTCATTCCTTGGCCGCCACGCCAGAACTAAGCGGAGGCTGGCTTGGATTTCTGTCTGGCAAGCGATCTCTACAAACTATAGCAGCCGTGCTCCCGGCCCTGCTTGTCGTCACGGTAAGCCCCGATAGCGGACCCGACGGGCTCGATTGCGCACGGGAATTACCCTGCTGTTCCCGAAGTAGGCCCGGCACTGTCCGTGACCACGAACAAATGAACCGCTGTCGATATGAAAGACGATCGGAATGCGATATCCGTTAGCTGAGCAGCGCGAACACATATATGTTGTCACTGCGGGCGCGCAAGACGATCGCATCGGACATGAAGTAAGAGACGGAATTAGAGGGGACTTCGATATGGGAATCATCCGAGCTCTGGTGTTGGCTTCGGCGGGAACAGCGGCAGCGCTGTTTGCGGTGCCGGCGATCGCTGCGGACGCTGCGACGCAACTTCCTGAAGCCGCACCCGTGCCTGCTGAAGCCGCACCGGCCTGGACCTTCACGGCAGAGCCCTATTTCTGGATGGCAGGCATGAAGGGCAGGGTCGGCGTCAGGGGCCTGTCGCCGGTCGATATCGACGTCGATTTCGGCCAGATTTTCGACCACATCGATTGGTCTCCCCCGCCGGTCATGCTTGCCGGTGAGGCGCGCAATGGCCGCTACGCTCTTTTCACCGACTTCATATACCTGGGACTCGAGGCCGACGGCACGTCGTCCGGCCCGTTGGCTCTTTTTTCGGCCGAAGCAAACATCAACACGGTGGTGTGGACCTTCGGCGGCTCCTATCGGGTCGTCGACAACGGCACCGCGACCCTGGACGTTCTGGCCGGCGGACGGCTCTGGTACGTCGATGCGGATTTGACCGTTACTGGCCCTCTCGCCGTAAGGGAGGCCAGCGGCAGCAAGACCTGGGTCGACCCCATTATTGGCGTGGCCGGCGATGTCGCTCTCGGGAACGGATTCGGACTCCATGGCGAGGCGGATGTCGGTGGCTTCGGCCTTGGCGCCGACATCGATTGGCAAGTGCAGGGCACGCTTCAATACCGGTACAGTGATTCGGTCACGCTGGAAGCGGGCTATCGCTACCTTGCCGTAGACTACGACGACGACCGATTTGTGTTTGACATAGCAATGCAGGGACCAATCATCGGCGCCAGATTTCGGTTCTGATCGGATCTGAGCCTGGACGACTTCGAAACGGGAGATGAGTTTGGGAAACTGTTTCGTGAGTCTGTCCAAAGTCAGGCGAATCAGCAACGTTTTGCTGGCGTCGGCGTTGATTGGCCTGCTGTGGGGGTGCGCGTCCCGTCCGACGAATGTGCTGCTGCCCGTGGCCGATACCTCGCCTTCCTCCAGCAAGGTGGAGATGCTGGTCGCAACGACACGCAGTCGTTCCTCCAATCCGGCACAAATGTATACGGGCGAGCGCGGACTGACCCCCTCGTTCGCGGAAATTACGGTGTCGATCCCTCCGGCTTCGGTCCGCAAGGTCGGAGAGGTCGCATGGCCCAAGAAGCTGCCATCGAACCCGGCAACCGATTTCGCGGTTGTAAGAGCCGAGGAAATAACAAGGGAGACCGCGAAGGGGTGGCTTAGCGCCTCTGTCAGGAAGAGCCCGGATCACAGCGTCCTCGTCTTCATTCACGGATTCAACAATCGCTTTGAAGACGCGGTCTATCGCTTTGCGCAGATCGCGAAGGATACGGACACGCAGAGCGTCCCGATCCTGGTCACATGGCCCTCCCGAGGCAGTGCGCTGGCGTATGGCTACGATCGTGAAAGCACCAACTACACGCGAAATGCGCTTGAACTGCTGTTCCAATATCTTGCACGCGATCCCGAGATAAAGGAAGTTTCGATCCTCGCCCATTCGATGGGCAACTGGCTTGCGTTGGAAGGCTTGCGCCAGATGGCCATCCGCAATGGCGGCCTTCCGGCGAAGTTCAAAAACGTCATGCTGGCCGCGCCTGACGTCGACGTCGACGTGTTTCGCACTCAGATTGCCGACATGGGCAAACAGCACCCGCAGTTCACCCTCTTTGTCTCGCAGGACGATCGCGCGCTCAAAGTTTCGCGACGGGTCTGGGGCGATATCCCCCGGCTCGGATCGATTGATCCGGAACAAACTCCATACAAGGAAGAACTCGCCGGCAACAACATAACCGTCATCGATCTGACGAAAGTCAAATCCGGCGATCCTTTGCATCACGGCAAGTTCGCGGAGTCACCGCAGGTCGTGCAACTGATCGGGGCGCGTATAGCCGGCGGCCAGACGTTGACCGACAACAGGATAGGTCTCGGCGACACGATCATCCACGCAACGACAGGTGTGGCGGCAGCGGCGGGCAGCGCGGCAGGGTTGGTGATTGCGGCACCTGTTGCGGCGGTCGATCAAAACAGCAGAGAAAATCTTGGCAATCACATCGGCGCCTTGACGGGTTCCCGGACCGGCCAGAAATCGAACCCTAGCAGTAAGGATTGCGCTGTCTCCTCTCGGACTATCAAAGACTGCAAAAGATAATCATTCGCCGAGCCAAAGCGGCAGCACTGAAGCCGATTACGGGGAGAGTCTATCGCATCCGCAGGAACGTTGCCGCGGTCCCGTCTGGCTAAAAAGGGGGAATGAATGCGTCGCATCGCTCGGATATCGCTTGCCATTATCCTTTCGCTAGCCGTCGCAATCCTGACTGTCTGGGCAGGACTTGCCATGTGGTATCGCCTGCCGGTGGCCGAGCTTGTACGGGCTGTGGCCGGCCTCCTTTTCATCTTGTTCGGCCTCGCCACCGTCGTCGCGCTCTTCAGCCGGTTTCGCATCAGGGCGTTTGTCCTGTTTGCAGCTGCGTTTGCTGTGGTTCTGGTTTGGTGGAGCACCATCAGGCCTTTCGATCACGCGGACTGGGCGCCCGAGGTCGCCCGTCAGGTAACCGGCACCCGCGACGGGACCCTGTTGACGCTGACAGATGTGCGCGACTTCGAATGGCGTAGCGCTACTGATTTCACCGAACGCTGGACAACGCGGACCTACGACCTCTCCACCCTTCAGACGGTCGACCTCTTCATGTCTTATTGGTCCGGGACCAAAATCGCCCATGTCATCATAAGCTTCGGCTTTGCAGGAGGTGACTATCTTGCCTGGTCGATTGAGGTGCGACGCCAGGGAGGCGGCAAGTTTTCTCCCATGGCAGACCTGTTCAAGAGCAATCCCCTGGTCATTATTGCGGCTGACGAGCGAGACGTCGTCGGCGTCAGGTCAAACGTTCGCGGAGAGGATGTCCAAATCTATCGGCTAAAAGCGTCACCGGAAGCGGCCCGTGCGCTCTTGCTGGAATACGTCTTGGACGCAAATGCACTTTCCACGACTCCGGAATTCTATAATTCCATTACGACGAACTGCACGACCACGATCGTCAAGATGATGCGAGCCGTCGGTGACGTGGTGCCTCTTGACTGGCGCCTCATCGTTAACGGCTATCTTCCCGAATATGCGTATGCACGGGGTGCGCTCGACGTCAGCTTGCCGATGTCGGTTTTGAGGGAGGCAGCCCACATTGACGGTCGTGCGCGGGAGTCGGGCCTTTCGCCAGACTTTTCAAGATTGATCCGTGTTGGCGTACCGTCTCCCATCCCAAATGCGCATTGATCTGCATCATCTCGGGCAAACGCGTATGCATCGGAACGCACCAACGATACATCGACTTCTATCCTTTCCACATCGTCGAACGGAGAAGAGCCTGCATATGCTCTGCCAGATCGTGCTCACCGCGCGCCTCCGATCTTCAGAAGATATCGGGCCTTGGCCCGGCGATCACCTTCCCTGACCGCAGGATAGCGCATACAGCCAGCAGCGCCCTTTCCTCAGTCCGGCTGGCTCTGTCGTGGTCGCGGTTACTGCCGTCCATTTCGTGGATTGCCTTGCCGAACGCCGTGTACCCTGCCTTGTGCGCCTTTTATGGGCGTTCATGCCGACCGCGCTCGCTGCGGGATGTTCAGCAAATACCCCGTCACCCACGTAACTTACATTCCGCTACCGCCTCCATACGATTATGCTACTGCGGTCCCGGGAAAACACGAATTGCGCCATGAGGATGGAAGACGAACCGCCTGATAGACGAAGAGCCGTCTCGGCTGCAGTGCGCCAGTTTAGGCTTTCGCCGCCTTTTGAAACAGTTTGGGGGCAGGGAGCAGCGGCGCTTCGGAAACTGCGTGCCGCGTGCCAAGGAGAGCGCAATGAATAGCCGTCCAAGATCGTTGTGGATTCGATCCCTCGCCACACGCGTTCTCTTATCGGTTGGTCTCGGAGGTTCTATTGCGACCGCCACAGCCCAAGACCAGAGCGCTGACGTAGGGATCGTTGGCGACCAGGTGCGAAGCCAGGGCTTTCCTTGCGACAATCCAAGCTCGGCTGAGCGTATCGAAGCGGAGTCCGCCCCCAATCACACTGTCTACCTGCTCAAGTGCGAGGGCGTGACCTACCGGGTGGTTCTGATTCCAGATCAAGCAGCTCAAGTGACCGAAGCTAAGTAAACCCGCCCCTGGCGGCGCGCTCCTGCATGGATCGGTGCTTGACCGGATCGTAGTCCCAACAAGATCGTACACGCCTTGCAGATTGAGGCCTCGAAGATCTCACGGACATCGAACTGACTGCCATCAAGGCTGACTGTCTTTGTCCCGCCTGCAATTCCACCTGTAGGATACAGTTAGTTACGTTCCCTAAAGCAAAGCAATCGGCCAAGGTGACGCGTTCCTGCATGGATCGCTGCTTGGACGAAGTTAAAAGCAACCAGGAGAAATGATCATGAACCTCAAGATGCTTTGCACGGGCGCGATGGCGCTTTCGATGTTGACCGGCGCCGCACTTGCCGACCACGGCGGCGCCCTCGACGAGCCGACGAAAATGGCGCCCTTCTACACCGCTGCCGACATGAAGACCTTAAAATCGGAAGCCGACTTCAAGGCCTCTTGGACGGGGTTGAAAGACGAGGATCGCGCCACGATAAAGCAGGAATGCGGCGGCATAGCCGCTGATGACCAGAACCATGGCGCCTTCTGCACGATGGTTGGCCACCAGTAAACGCAGCCGGAAGTCGGAGATGGCGGGCAGCGTTGCCTGCCATTTTTCCGTGACCGGACCTTTTCCCTCAGCGCTCATAAGATTACTGGCGGGCGCGTTCATCCGGGTGACATTGCGGCTAACTAAACGACGCTTTCAGATCGGCCCCCGAAACTTCCGCTAAGCGCCCATACTGGACACTTCCGAGCTTCGGTAGGCCTTGCGCGGACCGTTGGCGCCAGCGCCGGCTGCACCTTGCCGCCTGCGGCCAACAAAATGACACTGCGCGTCAGCTCAGGATGAGACGCGGCGAACATACGCGCAACGCGATTGCCGAAGTCGTTTCCAGCCACGTTTACCGGACCAAGGTTGAGGGCCTTGATCACTCCGGCGACATCGTCCGCCATCGTCTGGAGCGTGACGGCCTCGCTTGGGCCGATGCTGTTGCCCGAGCCCCGGAAGTTGATGCCGACCACCCGGTGGCCGGCCTTGGCAAGGGCATCGGCCAGGCCATCCAGGTAGCCCACCTTGAGGGTTCCGCCGGGTAGGAGAACGATCGGCTCGCCTTCTCCCCGGCTGAAGTACTCGATCTTGGAGTCCTTCAGCTCGACGATGCCCGTTTCGACAGTCTGCGCACCGGCAACCGTTACGGATACCGGCAGCGCCAGCCAACCGAACAACAGTGCGAACATAGCCAAGCGTTTGGTCGGGTTCATGTGCGTACACTCCCGTGCAGGGTTAGGGGACACGATCTTTCAACAGCCAGCGGCCGTCACTGCACCAGTTCGATCTCGCTCGGTCGCCATTCCTTGCTGAAGAACGGCTCAAGCGGGCTGTAGAGGCGCAGGAGCGTAAACCAGCCTTTCTTCGGGTCGGTCTGGATCCAGTTGCCGCGCGCGACGCCGTCGGGCTGGGTCGGGCCGAAGTAGATGGTCGTGGAGCCGTCCGCCGCTGCCTCGGCTGCAGGCGAGGGGAAGCTCTGGCTGCCGGCGCGCGGGTAGCCTTGCGGCGTGTCGAGCATCGAGCGGGTCATGTTGTCGTAGAGCGTGAACGACCAGAAATTCGCTTCCGGAATGTCCTTCGGCAACGTCACCTTGTAGGTCTTGGCGCCGTCGAAGTGGTTCTTTTCGGCATCCGCGAAGGCAAACAGATACTGCGACCCGATGCCGGTCAGGCGCATAGCCATGCCGGGCGTGATGCCAGTGATGCCGTAGAAGAAATTGGTGCGCGCGTCCATCGTCCTGTAGCCGGTGGCTGGATAGGGCTTGACACCCTCGGGCGTTATTTCAGGGATCGGCGTCTCGAACTCGTAACCGGTCTGGAACAAGTAATTCATCCAGGACGAGTCCGGATAATAGAACCAGCTCGGATCGCGCGAACTCATGAAGAGGGTGCGCGAGGTAGCGTTCGCCAGCGCCAGCGCGTCGGTCATGATCTTTTTCGTGCGCTCGTCGGGTGCAAACGGCTTGCCCTTGACGATGCCGATCGCCGCGATCGGGCCCATCAGCTCCGGGTCGAGCGAGGTGGCCGGCTCGTACTGCACGACCTCGTTGAGCATTTCGTAGAAGCTCCAATCATTCGGCGGAAGGGTGTTCATCACCTTGCCGCTTCCGTTGTGGAACACGGTCGGCGGGGGCGGGGCGATCTTGCCGAGCTTGGTCTTGCCGGCCAGGAAGTCGGCGACGGGAGTGCCGACACCGCCGACTTCGTAAGGATAGACCTTGGTGAACTTCTTGATTACTTCGACCGCCGGCTTGGGATCGTTATTTTCCAGGAACGACCGGCCGAACCACACGATTGAATTGGTGCGGGCGTGCGCGACAAAGAAACCGCCTTGCGGCAGTGGCCCAGTGTAATCCGGCCCGACGATCAGATATTTGCCGCCTTCCCCGCGGTCAGGCCCAGGCCCGCCGAGGTCGATGACCCAGCGGAACCAAGCATCCTGCACGGCGCCGAGAAACTTGGGCGGCGTCTCCAGCACCACTGGTCCCTTGCTGAGATCGAGGGTGCCCATCACGTAGATCGTGTCGGCATTCGCGGTCAGGAAGAGCGACTTGGCATCCATCAATTCTTCGAAAACGATGACCTCGTTGTCCTTGACGCCAACGCTTTCCAGACCCTTGCGGAAGCCCTGGATGCTGACGCCACGCAGATTGTCCATGAAGGCTCGATAGGCGTAGGTGAAGTCGAGGTTGTCGTAGAGTTTTTGCGCAGTCGCTTCGCTGGGTACGCCGTCCTTGAAGTCGAGCGCGCCAAGGGGTGTTTCAACCTTGTCGGGGGTGACCAAACTCGGCGGGATGGCCGTTTGGGCAGTGGCCCCAAACGTGCCGGCGAGAAAACTGGATGCCGCAAGAAATATCAACAGTCGAGTGCGTCTTGAGAATTTCATGGCCGTTCCTCCTCCTTATGGATGCAGCCTTACGTTGCGGCACCTGTGCGCTGCAGGGAACGTAAATAACGGTAGCCTACATGGTATAGCCCGCCCAGGAGCACTCTTGATCCCTGGGCGTGGTCATTTTCTTCGGCATAGCGAAGCCTGTACGCGCGCCCCATGTCGGCCAGGACGCGGGTACCATTGATGAACGGGCCATCCCCAGCGAGCCGTACCAGCTTTGAGATTGCCGCCATCCAGACCTCACCAACGCAAACCGGCCTCACGCGCGACATTCAACGCGGAGCGGCGAACGCCTGGATCGGGTCGATATCGCTGAAAAAGTCCGCGACTAAGTCAAGTAGGACGCTTGCCGCGACCGCGGACCATGGTGCTCCGCGCCACCCAAGAAATACACCGCGCCCGGTGCCCGATTAGGGGTCGGGTGGAACAGAATTGCCAATTCTGTTTCAAACGCCAACCTCCCGTTCCGGACCATGAAAGGCAAATGAGTGGTCAGAGCGGGTCACTGCGTGAGGCACTTGCGGCCCATTGCCATTGCCTTGAAAGTCCCCTTCAGATCGACGACAAAGGTCCCCTCGGTTTCCGGAAACACGATCATTTCGTATTGCTTCGCTACGTCGCGCTTGAAATTCGGGTCGTCTGTCAAAATGTAGCCGCCAGAATATCCGCCCTTGAGTTCGCCGCTCGTGCTGGTGGCCACACCCTCGTAGAGACGGCCGCCGATGGAGACGAAGATTTCCGACTTGTTCCCGTTCTGAAGGCCGATATCCTCCTTCGTGAACACGCCAAGATACCCGACCTCGTGATTTGCGGTAACGCCCATTTGCACTGAATTTGGGCCATCTGAGTGCACGATCAAACAATCTCCGCGGGTTTGATTTGCATAGACGGTCCAGCCCTCGACGTCGTCCCCGTATCGGACAAGCACATCGCTGGCCTTGGGAAGGGGATTTTGATCTTGTGCGTAGGCTGCCATCGCAGACGAAAGTGCTACTGACGTTGCCGCGATGAGTGTCATGAATGTTCGCATTGATATTCCCCTTGTGTGCAGGCTAAATTGTTTCCGGCTATGGGCGCCCTATTCGATTGCTCCAGAGGCTGCTGTCCTCTTGCGGGGCGAGGCGATATGGCGCGCTATGAGTGACCTTGGCCGATCGGCTCACGTTAGGGAACGTAAATAACTGTAACCTACGGGCTAATACTGGCACTGCGGACCGTTCAGTCCTGGACGCATCGACAAATGGCGGTTTGGCACGCATACGAACACGCCGCCTAATGTCTTGCCATGCGACTATGTTCGTCAGAACGCCCGCAACGACGGCATGATGTCCGGTACCCCGAGTTCGGGTGACGTGGACAGGACCGCGCAGCTCTATGGCGTGTCCCCCACCGCCTCCAAGGGGGCCTTGCTCTTTTTCAGGGTTTGGGTTGCCTGATGAGCAGCGGCCGCAGTCTCCCCGCCACTCTCGACGTGAACGGTGGGAACCGCCATCTTGATACCGTTTTCCGCGAATGCCGCCTTGATCATCATGTATGCGCGCCGCTTGATGCCGAATTGGGTCCCGGGCTTCGTCGTCAACTTTATCCTCAGAACGATCGCGTATTCCCCAAAACTGTCGATGCCCTGCAGGCGTCAGAAATCCTCAGCGGTCCTGGTAGGTCAAAGGCCCACTGTCGGCAGACTGGCCTCGCCCCCCGCGCATACAGCATCCACGGGCTACCTCAGTTAGGTCCAGACACGCGCGACGTGATCAGCATACATCAGCACGTCTTAGCCGTGACTATCCGGAATGCTCAGGCTGCTCCGGGATTAGATGTCAGTGGCTTTGGGACGGCCTTAATGCCGTGTTCCTGAAATGCCTGGTGCACGGCGATCAAAGCGGCGCGGCGGATCATGAAGTGTCTGCCCGCTTTCGCCTTGAATTTGGCCCGGATGACCAGCGTGCCGTCCTCAACCTCGGCAATTCCCTGGCTCTTGAACGGCTCGAGCAGATCTCCAGCAAGTTCCGGGTCGGCCGAAATATCCTGGCCGATCTTCTTGAAAATCTTGCGGACTTTCTCGACATCGGTGTTGAATGCAACGCGAAAGGTCAGTTTCTCGATCATCCAGTCGCGGCTGAAATTCTGGATCTTGCCAATCTCGCCATAGGGAATTGTCGCCAAGGCACCGCGCTGATGGCGCAGGGAAACCGACCGGACCGAGATTTTTTCTACGGTCCCCTTGGCGCCTGACGTTTCGATGTATTCGCCGAAGCGGAATGCATCGTCGATCAGGAAAAACAGCCCGGAGACCAGGTCCTTCACCAGCGTCTGCGAGCCGAAGCCGATGGCCAGTCCGAACACGCTCAAGCCGGCGATCAGCGGCCAGACATTGACCCCGATCGACACCAGGATCGAGAGCAGCGCCAAGGCCACAATGCTCGATTTGCCGACCGCGCTGAGCAGCGGCACCAGCGTGCCCAGTCGTGAACGCGGCGCACCCAGCGCCTCCTCGTCACCACCTGCGGCGGGCAACTCCGCGCGCAAGGCGCGAGTCGTCCCCGTGCCGACCACGTTCCACAGAAACGCCGCCCCCAAGATGATCAGCGCCAAACCGGATGCGCCCTTGGCGACCTCTCGCAGATCTATGCCGAACCCGGCAGCCAGCGGTGTCGCCCATAGCGTTCCCAGCATGGCAATCATGATAGCCACGACGGTGAAGCGGGCGGTCTGTCGCCCTGCCGCTGCAAAGATCGAGATGTCAGGAGACTCCAATCCGCGCTGCGCCCAGTTCCCGATCATTGCGTCGAGATGCGGCGCGGCAAGAAACATCAACGCGGTCAGCAGAACGGCCGACCCACGAAGCGATGCTCCCAGGGTCAGCGCGGCCTGAGCGCTGAGAAAGGTGATTATCAGGAACGCGATCACGATTGCCGGCCACATTTTGGCGAGACGGGTGCGCCAGCGGCTTCTGGGGCGCGGGCCGGCGACGGCGGCAGCCATTGTGCGTCTGTGCCGCCATACCGCCAATGCAAACAGAAGGTAGATCGGAATTCCCAAGCCTGTTCGCAGCAGATCCCCCAAGGCCGGCCCGACGCTCCAGAGCCGCAACGTCGCGAACAGCGTAACGCCGATCATCGCCAAGCCAATAGCAAGCGAGAGGTCGTGCACGAGCGCCGCCAGATGGACGGAGCGCTCTGCGAACTCGGTTCGCCGCGATGCCATCAAGAGTGATCTGACGGCGGCGAGGATGATGAAGCCGAGCACGGTCGCCACCGCCCAAAGGCGAAGGGTTTGCAAAGGCACGCCAGAACCGGCCAGCAGTCGCGCAGCAATGAAACCGATCACCAGCGCCACCACAGTAGCCGCGACGCCCGCGAAGAATCTGCGCCATGCACTGCTTGTGGCACTCGCCTTCTTGACCCGCCGGGCGAGCAGGATGAACACGCCCGCGACGAGCGCAACAACCAGCACAATCTCGAACAGGAGCGCAAGGAGAGATGTTCCCCCGGCCGCAAGCGAGGCCCTCAGGTTTTCAATTTCGACGGGGACGTCGCTCAAAGCGGCAAACCGCGCGAACAGTCCGGAGACGAAACGCTCGGCGAGCTGTTCGAAGCCCGAAATCAACGAAGTAACGTCCGTTTCCGCCGTCGTGTCCACGATTTCTCCCCCTAAGCGCCTCGGAAGCCGGTTCCGGCGGTCGCTCGTCGGCCGCTGTCTCGCTATCAGCGCCCGTCCGTCGAAGAATTCAAGCTTTTCTGTCCGGTCCTTTGCCCCGCGCGGATCAGAGCGCACCAAACTTGTCGGCCCAGAGCGCAACGACCGCGCCGATGTCGTAGGTCTGATTTGCGCTGCCTCTGCAGCCACAGCGTCGTGCGATCGCGGCTGCGATTTACGGCGGATAAGACACGAACGCTCAGCGTGAGCGCGGGCGCTCAGGGGGCTAAATAGGGGAACGTCCTTTTAGCATACCAACGAGAGCCTTCCCGTCCGTATAATAAGGATCCCCACCGCCGTTGCGGCCGTCCTTGGTGGCGCCGATTCCAGGGATCTCGTAACTGGAGGAAAGCTGTCCGGCTGCCGTCAGGTCGCTGATGACCAGATCGCGTTCCGCGTCGACATCGGGGCCAATGTGGTGGGTGATTTGGCCGGTGTCATGGCTAAGTCCGACGCCGCGATCGAAACTGGCCGAACCCAGCCAAAGTGGACGGCCATCGCTGCCCAATTTCTTGGTCAGCCAGAAACGGACATGGTTGCGCTGGTCCGCGCTGTCTCCGACCGGTTTTTCGAAAGCCAGGTCTTGCTTCCGCCCCTCAAAAAGCAAGGCACTGACAGGGGCATCCAGATCGGGTCGACGGAGCACGACGCTGAGACCGATATCGATGGAAGAACGGAGCGTGATGGGGTCGGCGGGGTCCCAGTCGGCTGCCACGAATGCACGAATGACCTCTTCCTTTGTTCCGACGAGCCCGACGTTGATCGGATCGCCCGGGATATCCTGCTCGGTATGCGTGAGCATGCTGCCGAAGTCCGATATCCGTGAGGCATCTCGAAACACCCAGATTTCCGGCACGACGAAATAGGCGAGGAGCAAATAGGTGATGGCCAGACCTAATACGACCGTGGTGGCAGTCCGTGTTTTGGTTCGACGCGGCATGAACAATTCCATCCTTCGATGCGCAACGGTCTTCGATCAGCTCAATAGCAGACGGCTAAAGTGTGTAACCGCAAGCCCGACGAGGGGGTGTTTATGTCGCCCGCAGCGAGATCGGAAGCCGCCAGTAGGGGGCTCCGTCCTGTTGGTCATTTTGCGATCCTTTGCCGCATTCCCACCGAAGGTTTGCTTCACCTCCCGTGAACTTTGGCGGATAAATTGACGTGGCGGAACGTAACTAACTGTATTCTACTCGGAGAATTAAGCGCGGCAGGCCCACGAAGTCAGCAATCGACGTCTCTTCGATAGCGGATGGAGGGGGCACGCAGAAGCAGTTTGAGCTGGCACGTGTGCGCTCTAGAAAGAGCGCGAGTATCCGAGAGCGAAGCCGACGGTGTCGGGATGCCAATCCTTCCAATTGTATTGGACCTTGCTCGATATCGAATTGTGATCATCCATCTTGAAGGTAACGCCGGTCGCAAGTTGCGGCGTCAAATAGTCGTCACTGGATTCGAACGCATCACGGTATCGAAAGGCAACCGCATTCCAGGTTACTTTCTCACTGAGCTTCAGGTCCGCTGCTGCGCGCAGCACGTAGTAGGCAATGTCACCGCCATCGCCGGATACCTGCAAACGATCGCCAATTCCCACACTGCCGATCACCGAGAGGAAGTCGTTGAAGCGAAGACGGTAGCCTACCGTGGCTTCGAGGTTGGCGGTTGCCGAGTCGCTAAAGGCCTCATTGGAATATTGGGCCGAGGCACCCAAAATGACTCCGGTATCGAAGGTGTGTGAGGCACTGACTTCAAATTGGGTGCTCTGCGGTTCGCCCAGGTTTTGCTGATCGCGATCAGACGTAAGCGATACACCGATGGAACTGCTGTCGGCCATCGCGTCAGAAGTCACAACCACCATAGCTAAGGCGATCAAAAGCGGGATTACATGGGTTGTCGACACCGCGTCTGCTCGGGGTGCGCTCCTCACTGAAAATCTTAGCATACTACGTCCCCTTGCGCCTGCCGAACATCGATCCGTTCAGTGGTGGAACCCGTTTGTCGTCGTCTCGGGAAGGGAGACAATGCCGCATACGGACCTGTAGTCATGGTTCTGGGTCAGTCCCTTCAGGAGGCCCGCGATCCCTCAAATCCTTGGCCCGCACTTTGTCGAGTTTGCCGAAATCGGTCATGATGCTTACCAGGACGCTCCCCGTCCAACCGAATGTGAACAACCCCGACATCGCTATGATCGGTCCGACCAAACGCCATCGATCAGGCAAACTAATGCTGCCCTCGCCGAGCGTCGTATAGCTCTCCAGGACGTAGTAGTAGCTGTCACGCATTGACGGGATTAATCCGGCCAAAAATATAGGGATGGCCCAGAGGAGCGTTTCGGCGAAATGCAAGGCTGCCAGAGACCCTATCGTGACGGCGAGCAACAGGTTGAGGCGCCAATATGCCGTGGTGTCATTCACCTGAACCCAAGACTCGCTGAAGCGCTGATTGATTGTCCGAATTCCCGCGCCGTGGACGAAAATAATGACAATCATTATCAACGTGCCGAAAACAATTTCCAAAACCGGCTTGGGAGCTGACCCTTCGTCCATCGAGTTGTCTTTCTAGCCTAATCGATTGCTTGAAGGAAGCACTCTCGTGGGGATTTGGCCGTAGTTGCCAGTGCGGCCAGCACAATCGGGAGTGCTAGCCGGCTGCATCAGACTCCGCCTCCTGTCCGCGATTGGAGTTTGGTTGCATGTCGTCGGTCTGAATTAGCGGGCGCCATCACCTGGACCTTTGCGTGTGTCGAACCAGAACTTGCATTCTCCGTAATTCGATGAATCCGGCAACCCGCGAGACGAACCAGACGGATGCCATGTCGGCGGGGTTGGGCGCCGGTTCGGCTGCATCGGATTGCGAGACGACGGCGCTCGCCCTCAATAGCACGGCGGATAAGGGTAATATCAACAGTAGGGCGGATATGCGTATGGGGCGGCGGCGGCACCGATGGCAGCGCCAACAGCGGCCCCGGCAACTGCGGCTCCCGCGACAGCGCCAGCACCATACCAAGCGCCGTGATAGACAGGGGCATGCCAGTAAGCGCCGCCGCCGTGATAGACGCCGCCGTAGCCGCCCACATGGGCGAATCCACCGCCGCGCGGTCCACGAACCGCGAACGCATCAATGAAGAGAGCTGCCGGACCGCTCGCGCTGTTGAGACTGCCTTCCAGAACGGCAACGTCGAACGTCAGTGTGTTTCCCTCAAGTTTCGGAGCTTTGAGCGTAACGACGGCGTCGTTCACCTCCGAGCCGTCGCCCCCAAGAACAGAGATGGTCGCGTTCGGGGGGTCAATCGCAAAGTTATCCTTGCCCTCACCCCACTGCATAATGAATTGCTCGGTCGCAACATGACCTGCGGCGCGCACGGGACGATCTGCAAAGACGATCGAGGTTTTCGAAACGCCCGTCAGGACAAGCTTGCCGCCTTCGAGCGTGGCGCCCTGCGAATTGAGGACCGCAAGGGACGGGATCGGACCGGTCGGAGTAGCCGCGCCGATGGTCTTCTCCAGCGGGACATGCGGCTTCTTGGTTGTATCCTGGGCGACGGCTCCGGTGGTTGCCAACCCCAGGCCTCCGACAAAGAGCATCAGACGTGCGGCGTGATTGAATGTCATGACAAATCTCCTCAGATGTTAGCCGCCTTCGGCGGACCTGATGTCACTACACTGGACGCCAACGCCCAGTATGAACGAGAGTAGCTGCACGGCACCTCCCGATCCCCAGCGGAGCTACTTGACCAACCCAATATTGAGCAATTGAACCCGACGGTTGTCCGCTGCCTTCGGATTGGCGGGGTCGACCGGCATCTCTGATCCCACTCCGATTGAGAACAAGCGATTCGGTGCCACCGAAAAGGTCGTCCCCAGAGCTTCCGCAATGGCTTCAGCGCGCCGTGCGCTGAGGTCAAGGTTGTGCTTGGCATCGCCTGTGGCATTGGTGTGCCCAACGACAAGAAATTTGTAGCGGAGCAGCAGCGGATGGTGGAGCGCGTCGGCGATCAAGCCAAGCGTCCTATAAGACCCGGGTTCGATTGCGACGGAGTTATTCTCGAAGTTGATCTCGACAAAGAACTGCGGGAGGGTTGCCAGCCGGCTCCAGTGGGGCAGACTGGCAATTCCCTTGCCCGGATTGGCAGCCAATTCTTGCGCAAGCATCGCCACGTCGACGGCTGATGCGGCTTCGGCAACCTGTCCTAAGGTGTTGACGAGTTGATGTTCACTCAACTGCTGAGCCCCGGCGTCGCCGGCAGCGGCCAGTAGAACGGTCAGCGCCAAGCTATTGCGAAATCGACGAATAGACATTTTCTTTTCTCCCGGTCTCAACATGGGTCACCGCCATCCGGCATCGGTGATGGCCTGACTGCATTTCGCGCCGACGATACGCGTCGCCTTCAGGAGACATCCAAGAATGTGCGCCTTGCCCGGCACCACGCCTCTGCACGCCCGGGCTGCGTCACGCGCACATATCTTGTCGACGCTTGCCTGCGCCGCAAGCCGTTGCTGGATCGAGGCGGTCACGCCGACCATGGTCGAGGTGCAGGCCGGTGAGACCTTCGCCTGATGCTGCGCAAGGCAGTTCTGGATTCGCCCATTGCCGAGATTGAGGCCTTTGCAGAATTTCTTGACGTCGGCGCCGCACTCCTTGGCAAGCAATGTTGCGGCGTCGGCATAGCTGATGGTTTGCGTCTGCCCGACCCCGGTTTGGACAAGAACGGCAATCAGGACCGTCCCGCTAAAAACGCTCAGTCTATTGGCCATGCGTCACTCCATCCCTTGGCTGATGTCGTTCAAAAACTTCGCCCCACCGCAGTCGCCAGTTCACGGCACCGGTTGGCGCGTTCCCAATGAACGTTGGCCCATTACTTGACCCGACGGAACGTAACTAACTGTATGCTACGGGCAGAATTGCAGTCGTTCCGCAAGGGCGAGGCGAGCGCACGCCAGAACTCCGCCCACCCGCGCTTCTGCTTAGCAATAGTACATACCAACCGCGCAGCGCCGTACCGTGCGCCGCGCTACGCCAGCCACGCTGAACGGCGTGAGCGGCCGCCCGCGGGAACATCAGCACCGGTCTTCCAGTGGCTGAACTGGATGCTTTGAGCGGCAATCACTTACCGCAGTCATTGAGCATTCGCCTGAAGATCGAGCGAGCGGATGGAGAACCATCCGCTCGATCGACTGTTTTCCCCTATTGCACCAGTTCGATCTCGCCCGGCTTCCAGGTCTTGTCGAACCATGATTCCAGCGGGCCATAGAGGCGAAGAAGAACGTTCCAGCCCTTGCCGGGAACTGTCTGGATCCAGTTGGCCTCGTGGCCTTCCGGCGCTGTCGGGCCGAACCAGACATCGACCGAGGAGTCGGCGTTGATCACAATGTTTTTCTTGTCGCTGCCGATGCTGGGGAATTGCTGGTCCGTCTGCAGCATCGAACGCGTCTGATTGTCATACACGACGAACGACCAGAATTCCTTTGCCGGAATGTTTGGCGGCAGGTGGATCTTATAGGACTTGCCGCCATCGAACGGCTTGCCGTCCTTATCGGTGGTGGCGCCGGCGTATTGCGAACCGATGCCGACGCGCTTTATCGCCATGGCCGGCGTGATGCCCGTCGCATAGTAATGGAACAGGACACGGGCATCCAGATAGCGAACGCCGGGCTGCAGAAGAAACTCGTAGCTCCCGCCGACAAAGCCGGTGAACCAGGCACTGTCCGGATAATAATAGGCGTCCTTCATACGGGTCTTGAAGGTAATGGTGCGCGCCGTCGCATTGCCGACGGCCACGGCTTCAGTGAGGATCTTCTTCATCCGCTCGTCGGGTGCGAAGGGTTTGCCTTTTACAATGCCGATGGCGGCGAGCTGTCCCAGCACTTCCGGGTGATAGGTCTCATCCGGCTCGTACTGGACGATGTTGTTCACTTCCTCGTAGAAATGGAAATCATTGGCATGAATGGTGTTGTACTCCTTGCCAGACGTATTGATGATTTTCATTGGCGGCGGATTGCCGACGTCCGAAAGAGGATACACCTTGGCGAATTTCCTGGTGTTTTCGACCGCAGTTGCGGTGCTGCCATTTTCGAGGAAGCCACGCCAGAAGAACAGGTTTCCGTAGGTCGACGTCCGCAATACGAAATAACCTTCGGGGACCTCGCCCTCGTAGCCCGGCGGCAAGAGCAGGTATTTTCCACCCTTGCCCTTGTCCGGACCGGCATTGCCGACATCGCCGACATATTGGAACCAGTGATTGTCGATCATGCCCAGGATATTGGGCGGCGTCTCGATGACCAGTGGACCGGCTTTGGTGTCCAGCCACATCAGATTGTAGATGCTTTCGGTATTGCCGGTCAGGTACAACGAATGCGAGTCCATGAGGTTTTCGAAGATCAGAATGGTCTGGTTGTTGTCGGCGCCCTGACTTGCCAGTCCCACTCGCAGGGCTTCAACCGATGCGCCGGGCATGGCGTTGAGGAAGGCGTCGACACCGCGCATGAAGTCGAGGTTGTCGTAAAGCTTCTCCGAAGTGGCGTCATCGGGGAAGCCGTCGAAAAAGTTCAGCTTGCCAAGCCTGGTGTCCAAACTCTCCGGCGTGATGATCGAATCCGGTATCGGCGTCGTCATCTTCATCTTGGGCGCTTCGGCGGCCGCAGTGCCCAAGCCCATCAGTACCACCGCGGCGGTGGCGCAAAGCAGTCTCGTCGTGCGTATCATTTGCTCTCTCCTCATCGACATCCGACGCCCACGCATCAGCATGTCGGGATAATTCATGGTCGGAATCACTATTGCGCCACCGCCGCCGGGGGCTGCCACGTCCCTTCGCCGGCCGGCAGGATCGAAGGCGCCTCGCTCTTCGGCCAGTACAGGCGCATCACGAGATAGATTGTGTCATTGGGCGCAGGCAGCCAATTTGCTTCCTTGTCCGCGCCGGGGCTGTCTTTCTGGATATAAAGGGTGTGCGAGCCATCCTCGTTCTTCTTCGTATCCGGCAACATCGGCGAGTTGATGAGGTAGCGGTTGATCGGGTTCTTGATCAGGAGCTGGCTCTTGCCGTCATACATCGTCACCGACCAGAAGGAGTTCACCGGCGGGAGTTGCCCGGCGGGAAAGGTGATGGTGTAGTTGTGCTTGCTGGCGTCGAGTGTTTCGCCTGTCGCATTCGTGCGGGTAAAGGGATACATGGCTTCCACGGCATCGTTTCCGTAAAGACCCGCCTTGGCGGCGGCGGCGCGCTTCAGCCAGTCTCCCTTGTAAAAGGTGCGGTCGCCAAAGAACGAACCGACGCTCCAGCCGTTGATGTTTTTCACTCCGCTGGCCGCAAACTTGGCGACCTTCTCATCGCCATCTTTCATGCCAAGGCCGATTTCCAGCTTGTGAGCAATCGGAAGGTCCTTGAAATCGAATGATTTACCCGGGCCCACACCAATACGTGCGAGCTTGGCACGAATGGCCTCGTCCTCTTCCGTGGGCGGCACGAACTCGAGGGCGGCATCGAGATAGTCGAAGAAATTGTCTTTGATGCCCTGCGTCGTGGCCGGCAGGAAGTCGATCTTCGGCGCGGCAGGAGGCGCAGGTTGCTTGAGGAAGGCCGACAGCGGCTGCACGTTGTAGCCGGCCTGCACCCTTTCCACGTTCGGCAAATCTTCGACGTTGATGAGCTGGGTTCGAAAGTTGGCGAACACGAACGGGGTGGTCGAGGAAAAGACCTGGTTGATGCCGGTGGGCTTCTCGCCTTTCCAGTCGGGTCCGACCACAAGATAGTCGCCCGGATCGCTCCCCGTGGCGCGCGTGCCGATATAGCCAAAGTTGTAGGTATTACCGTCAATCAACTGCACCGAATAATAGCGCTCCTTCTCCACCGCCGGCACGGAGATCACCATCGGCTCGGCGCGCAGATCCAGCCACAGTATGGAGTATGGCGTGTCGCTGTTCGGCGTGACGATCGCCGTGTCTTCGTAGGTCGCGACGTGGTGCATGTTGTCGATCTTGTTGAACGGCGCCTTGAACTGGCTGGACTTCGGATCGACGGCGAACTCGTGCATTACCGCATAGTTCATCACGAGCGGCAGGCCATAGATGAAGCCTTCCTCGGCGATGTTCTTGGCCTCGATGATGCCGGGGTAGCTCTGCGCCATCACCAGGCTTGGCCTCGCAATCGCGGCGCCGGCGGCGATCGCCGCCGCGGAGCGAAGTAAATCTCGCTTCGTCAACACTTGTTGTACTCCTTTATCGTTCGATCGAATTCGTGCGTTTCATAAATTTCGCGCCGGCAGGCGGCGCCGGTCTTCTCATTTCTTCGGGAACAGAAGTGTAATTCCGGTGCGAAAACCCCACCCGTCCGAGCCGCTGTCGGGGCTTTCAGCCCAGTAGCGGACGCCGGCGAAGAGGCTGATCGGCTGCTTGTCGACGACGACGAGCTTCGCGACCTGGAAATTGACCGGAACGGACCATTCCTCCGCCTCCCAGTTGTAGGTGCTCTCGGTGTTCAGCGTGAACGTCCAGGCGTCCTTGGTCGTGTAGGAGACGAAGGGCTGCAGGAACGTCGAACTGATGTCGCCGCGATCGCTGTCGCCCGCGAACGACCAGACGTGGTTCGCCAATGCGCCGACCGTCCATCCGTGGCTCTGCTTCAGCACAACGGCGGTCGGGCCTGCGCCCCATTTGCCGCCGCCGAGCAGGTCGTCGGTCGCGGTAGGAACCAAAAACACCGGGCCGACGCCCCAGACGATGCCGGACTCGGTCGGTTGGGACGGCGAGAAGAACAGGCTCTGGGTTATGTCGCCGAGACCAGACTGCTCGCCCGACGGGCCGGCTATGTCATTTTGCCAGATCACCGGCAGGATCGTGCGCGAGATCATGTTCCAGTCGGCATTCAGCGAGACGGGGATGACCGGCTGGATGTTGACATAGGCTTTCTCGCCGTCGTTCGGGCCGTAGCCGCTGTCGTAGTTGAACTGGAACGGCACGCTGATCAACGAGGCGATCGGGTTCGACAGCTTCTTGGCGAGTTCCTGCGTGTCGTCCTGGGCAGACGCCGCGCCGCTGAACAACAACGCCGGAAACAACAAGGCTGTAACTTTGAGAACCCGAGTAGCAGATCGAATATCCATTGCCCCTCCATATCGGTGCGAAATAATGTCGGGTGTCACCGAACGCCCGGTTCTTGCCATGCTATGCAGAAATTAAATTCAACTGCTTGACCTGGGGCTCCGCAGCCGTGCGTGCTAACCAACCGTTGCTGGCACAGAGTAAGGCAACCGATACTCCATTGGGCAAGTCGCGGGGGTGTAACTTACGTGGGCAACTGTAGTTGGAACGGCAGCAATCGCCCTGAGGACGATGCAACCTGACCATGTAAGGTCGGCAACGGTGGAAAGCGGGCATGGCCGGATTGCCCTTCGATGCGGAGATAGGGACCCTTTTGCCGTAGTTCGGTTTTCTGAGAGCATAAGAAAGTACGCACAATCCGGGAGTCGATATTTCATGCTGACAAGAACCGACGATAGTGGGCGCCTCGATCGTTTGCCGAAGATCTACGTAGCTGAACAGTTCGCCAGTCCGACTATCGCTGCCCTGCACGCGACGTCGGCAGCCCGTATGCCATCGGCTCAGGGGATGGAGGGCACGATGGCCGCAACAACAGCCTCAAGGCCGAACCGGGCGAGGCCCTTGAAGCAGGCTGCAATGCGTACTTCGAAAAACCCTTTCCCCGGAATGTCGAGCCCGGGATCCGGAGTAGTGACTGGCAAGGTGCAGTTCTTCGCTTTACCGCCAACGGCGGGCCACCTCGCATTCACTGCGGGGCGTACGACGTAAATTACGTAGAGTCGCTGGTGCTGCCGGGCCTATTGGCGCATCGTTTCAGGCTGCGGGACGACGACAAACAGGGAGGATAGAAGCATGATGGGCAATGACATGTTGAAGGCGGGCGTTGCGGCGCTGGCGCTGCTGCTTGCCGGGTTTGGTTCGGCGCACCCTGTCCTTGCACAAGAACAGGTCGCGGCGGCTGAAGCTTCGGGTGATGCCACGACTTCGCCGGAGCCGCTGAGCGCCGACGAGATGGAGGTCTTGGTTGCGCGGATTGCGCTCTATCCGGACGAGCTGATCGCAGTGATCACTGCGGCAGCGCTTTATCCGCTGGAGATCGTCGAGGCGGGGCGCTTCCTCGACCGGTACGAGAAGGACAAGAGTTTGAAGCCGAAGGAGAGCTGGGACGGCTCCGTGGTGTCGCTGCTCAACTATCCGGACATCGTCAAGATGATGAGCGACGACCTCGAATGGACGCAGACGCTCGGCGATGCCATCGCCTACCAGCAGAAGGACGTGCTGGTTGCCATCCAGCAGCTGCGCGACGAGGCGGTTGCCAAGGGCGTCATCAAGACCGACGACAAGATCCAGGTGGTCAAGGAGAACGACAATTTCGTCATCAAGTCGGCGAGCCCCGAGGTGATCTACGTCCCGCAATATCCCCCGCAGATGTTTTATGAGCCGGATTACGTGTGGGAACCGATCCGCTATTATCCCGATCCTTACCCCTATTATTGGTATCCGGGAGCGACCTTTTTCGCCGGGGCGGTGACGGGCGCCATTTGGGCCGCCGCCGTCGACTGGGACGACTGGGGCGTGTGGGGCGGCCGCTGGAACGGCAACGACATCGATATCGACTGCAACAACTGTTTCAACAACCGCGACTTCAACGGCAATATCAACATCAACGACGTCGACTGGAAGAATGTCGATCGCAGCAAGATCAAGATCGACCGCGATCAGTTGAACAAGTTCGACCAGAATAACATCAAGAACAGGATCGAGAAGAATGGCGACAATGCCATCCGCGACCGCGCCCGCGACATCAAGAAGAACGACAGCCTCGCCAACAGGGCGCCGGGCAAGACGGCGGGAACGAGAGACGTGCGCAAGAGCACGCTGGACGGGCTGAAGGCGAAGCCCGCCAACGTCACCCGCCCCGCCAAGCCCGCCAACATCCAGAAACCTGCGGGCAGGCCTACCGCCAATCGCCCGGCGGCGAAACCGGCCAAAGTGAACCGTCCGGCTGGCAAGCCGAAACCGGCGGCCAAGGTCGACAACCGGCCGAACAAACCGTCGGGGCTTGGTAACGTCGATCGCGGCAAGGCGACCAAGGTCAGCTCCAACCGCGGCCATCAATCAATGGGTGGCGGCAGCCGTGGTGGCGGCCACAAGCAGATCAAGCGCTCCGGTGGCGGACGCCAGCGTTAACGGAACGGGAGGACAGGATCATGACACAGTTATTCAGCACCCCCCGTCACACGGGAGTTTTTCATACAATCCTTCTCCACTCTGTCGGCGCCTTGGCGCTTGCAGTGGGCATCGCTGTCTCGCAGCCAGCCGCCGCACAAGATGCGCCGGAGGCGCCGGAGATCACCGCCTTTGCGGCCGCTGCCGAGCCGCCCGTCTTCGACACGCCGGAGGCAGCGGTCGAAGCATTCAAGCAGGCCCTCAACGACGCCGGCAACGGTGCGGTTGCGGCCCTTCTCGGCCTCGATGCGGAAAAGCTGAAAGCTGACGAGAACTCGGACGAGACGCTCGCGGCGATCAAGGAGGGTGTGGACAAGCAGCTTGTCCTCGATGGCGAGGGCGACCGCCGCACGCTGCAGATCGGCGACAAGCTGTGGCCGCTGCCGTTTCCGATCGTCAAGGGCAAGGACAGCAAGTGGGCTTTCGACACCTATGCCGGGCTCGAAGAGATCGTGAACCGGTATGTCGGCGAGAACGAGCTCACCGCGATCGAGACGATGCGCGCCTATGTCGATGCGCAGGAGGACTATGCGTCGCAGGACCGCGACGAGGATGGCGTGGAGGAGTTCGCGCAGAAGCTGATCAGCTCGGAAGGCGCGACCGACGGACTCTACTGGCCGACAGACGACATCAACGGTGAGAGCCCGGCTGGCGCCAATATCGATCAGGCCGAACTTGAGGACGCGGCCAAGGGCGAAGGCTATTTCGGCTACAAGTACAAGATCCTGACCGGCCAGGGCGACCAGATCGCCGGCGGCGCTTACGACTACGTCATCAACGGCAACATGATCGCCGGCTTTGGCCTCATCGCCTGGCCGGCCAAATATGGCGAGACAGGCGCAAAAACCTTCGCCGTCAACCAGCACGGCGTCGTCTACGAGGCCGATCTCGGGCCGGCTACTGAGGCGATCGTAAAACATATCGACCGCTTCAATCCGGACGACACCTGGCAGGTCGTGGCCGACTGAGAAAAAAGCGTTCTAGTTGCCTGCGGACAATATCGATGGATTGAAAATCGGGTTGCTTCAAATCGTTATTTCGCTTGCAGCGCCATGCTCACGTTCCGGTTCGCGCCGCCGATGTCATATCCGCTACAGTGCCGGCCGTTGAGCCGACGGTAAAACGACGGCTGGACCTTTTCCGTCACACCCTATTTCTGGGCCGCGGGTCTATCGGGGAAGACGAGCTCGCTTGGGCTTCCCGTTGTTGATATCGACGCCGATTTCAGCGACATCCTCGACAATCTCGATTTCGCTGCCATGGCGATCGTCGACGCGCGCGACTCTGGGCGGCGGCGGTCTCCGCCTCGGCGCTGAATCGCGCGGCAAGGATAAGCCCGCTCGCAAGACGTCGACTTCTTGATTGGCTCGCTGAGAAAAGCCGGCCTCACCATCGCAGACTGACCGTAATTCTTCGAGTAGGATACAGTTAGTTACGTTCCGCACGGAGCGGCAATGCCGCAATGTCACCTGGGCGCAACAAGCCGGAAGGTGACTGGCATGAAAACCAACAGACGATCTTTTATAGGTCAAGCATTGGCCGGAAGCTTTGCGGCACCTGTTGTGGCGCTGGTTCTGGCGATTGGCCTGGGAGCGCCCGCAAGGGCCGACGAGGCTGCGGCCAAGAGCATGCTCAAGGCGATGTCGGATTATCTGGCCGCGCAGACGAACATATCATTCGGATACGACACCAATCTCGAGATCGTCACCAAGGATCACCAGAAGCTGCTGCTGGCGAGTTCGGGCATGATGGATCTCAGCCGGCCCGACAAGTTCCGCGGCAGCCGCCACGGCGGGTTTGCCAATGTCGAAATGGTCTTTGACGGCAAGACGCTGACGCTGCTGGGCAAGGACGCCAATCTCTATACGCAGGTCGATATCCCCGGCACACTCGATCATCTGGTCGACGAGCTGCGGAACAAATACAAGAGGCCAATCCCCGGCGCCGATCTTCTGCTGTCGAACGTCTACGACGAGTTGATGCGCGACGTCACCGACGTCAAGGATCTCGGCAGCGGCGTGATCGGCGGCACGGAGTGCGATCATCTGGCGTTTCGGAAAAAGGAAGTCGATTGGCAGATATGGATCGCGCAGGGTGAGCATCCCTATCCCTGCCGTTATGTCATCACGTCCAACGCAGTCGACCAGGGTCCGCAATACAGCATTCAGATCAGCGACTGGAAAACCGGTGCTGATGTTGCCGCGGACGATTTCGCCTTCAAGGCGCCGGACGGTGCCAAGAAGGTCGATCTGAAGGAACTTGTCGACTTCGATGAACTGCCCACACATCTTTCGCCAGGAGCCGCCAAATGACCGTGTCGAGAAAACTGAGAATCGTCGTGCTCGCCGGAGCCGTTGGACTGTTCGGGCTTGAAGCCTCGCAGCAGCTAGCGCTTCCCGGCTTTAGCAGCCTTGTCTCCAGCGCCGAGGCCAGGGTCGGGCGTCCCCTGACGCCGGTCAGTGTCGCCGGGGTGGCGCGGCGCACGGTACGGCGCTGCGCGGCCGGTGTGTACTGTTGAGTTCGCGGCGAGCATTGATAGCGGTGCCGGTTGTTTGGTTACTTGCGGCAGCAGGTGTCATCGAGGCGGCCATGGGTGTGGCCCTGATCGTCGTTCCGAGCACGGTCGCCGTATTGTTGCTCGGCGACGGTCTGACCGGTACGGGGCTGACAGTCGCCCGCGTCACCGGCGTCGCGCTGCTCGCTCTGGCAGTAAGTAGTTGGATGGGCCGGCAGGATCAGGGAAGGAGCTCGCCGCTGGCGGGAATGCTGACCTACAACGTCCTTGCCGCCATCTATCTCGCCTATCTCGGGATGGAAGGTGCGTGCCGCCGAACAATGCGCGAGCCTCACCAAGGGCAGGCAAAGCCCTCGCAGCGGCCAGCCCGGCTGGACGACGCGACCTTCCTATTAGGTGGGTGCACTATGAGAGTTCTAGCGTTGAGAAACTCCGGCGTTGTCTGGCTAACCCTGATGGCTGGGGTGATGACCCCCTCTTCGGAAGCAGTCGCGTGCGGCTATGACAGCCCGCAGTCGGTTTCGCGCGGCGTTTTGAACTGGGCCTATCCGGATTCGCTTCATGTCATCGGTGCCATATCGCGGGAGGTCGCGGCGCGGCGGCTGCCCTTGGCGAATTTCAATCGGGCCGGAGCAGATTTGTTCGGGCAGCGATTTCGCGCGACTCAGACGGCGCTCACCGGGTTCGCCGAATTGCTCCGCGCCGCGTCATCCGAGCCATCGCAGCCAGCCTTTTCTCTTGTCCTTGTCGAGCCGGTGCTTTGGACCCGTTTCGAGCCGAGCGCCGATGGCTTGCATGCCAAGGTCCATGTTGCCTCCGCCGAACCGGGCGATCTGGTTCTGGTAACCGGCGAGGCTGTCATCAGCGAGATCGCGCTCGGCCGGCTGGCTGTCGGCGAGGCCGGCGAGCGCGGCCTCATTCGCTTCTACGGATCCGAGAAGCAGAAGTCGGACTTCATCGGCACCTATCGACACGTCGGAGGCCAACCTATTGCCAAGTGGGGCACGAGCCATGCGGCGATGCCGCCTGCCGCCCAGCTCATCACTGACGCAGTTCAACCTTCAGGAGGGAATCCATGACCAAGACATTGCTGTACGGGACGGCACTAGCAAGCCTGATGGGCTTCGCGCTTCCGGCGATTGCGCAGGACGCCGGGGCCCTGGACAAGGGAAAGGCCGATGCCGCGCACCAGCACCCGCCGGCCTACTCGCCATACGCGGAGCGCGACTTCCCGACGCGCCCATTCTTCGGCGATACGCATCTGCACACCGCGTTCTCCATGGACGCAGGCGCATTCGGCGCCAAGCTGACACCGCGGGACGCTTACCGCTTCGCCAGGGGCGAGGAGGTTACCTCGTCCACCGGCCAGCCGGTGAAGCTTTCCCGCCCGCTCGACTTTCTCGTGGTCTCCGATCACTCCGACAATATGGGCTTCTTCCCGGATCTGTTCGCCGGCAAGCCCAGCCTGCTCGCCGATCCGACCGGCAAGAAATGGTACGACATGATGCAATCGGGCAAAGGCGCCGATGCGGCGATCGAGATCATCGTCGCCTTCTCGCACGGGACGTTTCCCAAGGATCTCATGTATTTCCCGGGCACCACCGCCTACAAGGGCGCGTGGCAGGAAACGATCGCCGCCGCGGAGGAATACAACAATCCCGGGCTTTTCACCGCCTTCATCGGTTACGAGTGGACGTCGAATACCGGCGGCAACAATCTGCACCGCAATGTCATCTTCCGCGACAATGGTGACAAGGCGAGCCAGGTCGAGCCGTTCACCGTCTATCCGCCCTACGGCAGCGACAATCCGGTCGATTTGTGGAAATGGATGGGCGCTTATGAAGAGAAGACCGGCGGCGATGTGCTCGCGATCGCGCATAACGGCAATCTCAGCAGCGGCCTGATGTTCCCCACCGTCGAGCAGTTCGGCAAGCCGGTGGACCGCGAATATGTCGAGCAGCGGGCGAAATGGGAGCGGCTCTACGAGACCTCGCAGACCAAGGGCACCGGCGAGTCGCATCCGTTCCTGTCGCCGAACGACGAATTCGCCAGTTTCGAGATCTGGGACAAGGGCAATCTGGACGGCAGCGTTGTCAAGACCAAGGAGATGCTCGAGTTCGAGTATGCCCGCTCGGCCCTCAAGAACGGACTGAAGCTCGAACGGGAGCTCGGCACCAACCCCTACAAGTTCGGCCTCATCAGCAGCAGCGATGCGCACACCGGTCTGACCGCGATGGAAGAGGACAATTTCTTCGGCAAGACCACACCGCAGGAGCCGAGCCCGGAACGCATCGGCGCAACCTTTGTCAACAATGCCCAGACCGGTGTCAAAATCATGGACTGGGAGGTCGGCGCCTCCGGCTACGCGGCCGTCTGGGCCAAGGACAACACCCGTGCATCGATCTGGGATGCCATGCAGCGCAAGGAGACCTACGCCACCACCGGCCCGCGCATGCTGGTGCGGTTCTTCGGCGGTTGGGAGTTTGAAAGCAAGGATGCGCAAAATCGACTGCCGGGGCAGATCGGCTACACCAAGGGCGTGCCGATGGGCGGCGATCTTCGCGCAGCCCCTGAAGGCAAGAAACCGACCTTCCTGGTCGCCGCCTTGAAAGATCCGCTCGGCGCCAACCTCGACCGCTACCAGATCGTCAAGGGCTGGCTGGAGGCGGACGGCAAACTGAACGAGAAGGTCTATGACGTGGCTTGGTCCGGCGACCGGAAGCCCGACGCGGGTACCGGCAAGCTGCCATCGGTCGGCGACACTGTGGATGCCGCGAACGCCGGCTGGACCAATACGATCGGCTCCCCGGAGCTCAGCGCGGTGTGGGAGGACCCGGATTTCGACGCGAGCCAGCCGGCCTTCTACTATGGACGGGTGATCGAGATCCCGACCCCGCGCTGGACCGCCTACGACGTCAAGCGGTTCGGCGTAAAGGCCCTGCCAGGCACGGCGATGACCATCACCGAACGGGCCTACACCTCGCCGATTTGGTACACGCCAGGCACTTGAGGAAGCAAGCGACGCATCAAGACAAGGCAGACGCCCAGAGGCGTCTGCCTACCGCTCGCCACTCGCCAAGGCGGCACCAACTCATCGACACCGCCTAGCTAGCAAGGACGTCCCCCAATGAAACTTTTTCATGAACCCTTGCTGCATTTTGTCGTGGCGGGCACCGTGCTGTTCGCTGCCTTTGCATGGCTTGGCGACAGCGAAGAGCAGACGAAAAGCATCGAGCCGGTGCGTGTCGGCGACGGCGAGCTGAAGTGGCTCACCGAAACTTTCAAGGGCCAGTGGCAGCGTCCCCCGGATGGCCAGGAGCTGCAAGCCTTGATTACTGAGCTGATAAAAGAGGAACTATTCGCTCGCGAGGCGCGGGAAATGGGTCTCGAAGAGCACGACACGATTGTCAGGCGCCGGCTGGCCCAGAAACTGGAGTTCCTGCTCAAGGACACTGCCAAGGTCGTCGAGCCGACTGTAGCCGATCTTAGAAAATACTATGAAGCCAATCTCGACCTGTTCCGCGTCGCAAGCAAGGCGAGTTTCCGACAGGTCTATTTCAATCCGGACGGCCGCAAGGACGCCGCCGCCGATGCGGCAGATATGCTCGAACGGCTCCAGGCCGGCGATGCCGGCGACGTGGCGGGATTCGGCGACAGATTTCTGCTCGGCACCGAGTTCGAGCACCTCGGCGAGCAGGAGGCGACCGGCATGCTCGGCGAGGAGCTTTCGCGCGAGATCTACGCCGCGAGAACGGGAAGCTGGGCCGGCCCGTTCAAGTCCGGCTATGGCTACCACCTGATCAATGTCTCCGAGCGGAACGAACAGGGTTCGCGTCCTTTCGAAGAGGCGCGTGAGGCCGTGTCAGCCGAATGGCTCAGAGATCGCCAGGACGAAGTCAGCCGCGACTACATTGCACGGCTGCGCGAGAAATACGGTGTCGTCTACGGTGACGAGGTGGCGAAGCTGCTTTCTCCTGGCCCGAAAGCCGATGTGGCGTCGCGATGAGCCCGGTCCGTTTCCTAGCCTTGCTCCTGCGGTTCGGGCGCGCTGCATTGCTTTTGGTTGCGGCATGCGTTGGAGCCTCCCCGGCCCTGACGCACGAGATGCGCCCGGCGTTTCTAGAGCTTCGAGAGGAAAACCCGGGTGAGTTCAGCGTAACCTTCAAGACGCCGATGCAGGGCGACTTCAGGCTCGCGCTTTCGCCGCGCTTTTCTGGCGCGGTCGAGAATCTGACGCCGGTGGTGTCGCACGCGACGGGCGACGCCATGGTTCAGACGTGGCGGATTACAGCGATCGAACCGCTCCCCGGCCAGAAAGTGAGCATCGAGGGCCTATCGCAGACCATGACCGACGCGCTGGTGCGCATCGAATTCGCCGATGGCGGCACATGGGTCGAGCGGCTCACCCCTAGCGCGCCCGACGTGGCGATCCCCGCGACGCAGAACCCTTGGGATGTGGCCGCGACCTATTTTCGCCACGGCATCGAGCACATCGCCTCCGGCATCGACCACCTCCTGTTCGTCGCCGCGCTGATGTTGATCGTGCGCGGCTGGCGACGGATAGTCGAGACGATCACCGCGTTCACCGTCGCCCATTCGATCACGCTGACTCTCGCCACCATCGGTTGGATCACTTTGCCGTCGGCGCCGGTGGAGGCAATGATCGCCCTCAGCATCCTGCTTGTCGCGACCGAAATCGTTAGGATGGAGCGCGGGCAGTCGAGCCTGACCATCCGATGGCCTTGGGTCGTCGCCTTCGCTTTCGGCCTGCTGCACGGCTTCGGCTTCGCCGGCGCCCTGGTTGATCTTGGGCTGCCGCGCGGCGATATTCCGCTCGCTTTGCTGTCGTTCAATATCGGCGTTGAAATCGGGCAGCTCCTATTCATCGCGGCGATCCTGCTCGCCGTTCATTCGATACGGCGCATCATCACGATACCGCGGCGGGCTATCGTCGCTTCGGCCTATGTGATCGGAACCGTCGCGGCGTTCTGGAGCATCGAGCGGCTGGACGCGATGTTTCTATGAGGGAGGCATGAACGGTGAGAGCCCGACTGGCGGCAATATCGATCAGGCCGAACTTGAGGACGCGGCCAAGGGCGAAGGCTATTTCGGCTACAAGTACAAGATCCTGACCGGCCAGGGCGACCAGATCGCCGGCGGCGCCTACGACTACGTCATCAACGGCAACATGATCGCCGGCTTCGGCCTCATCGCCTGGCCGGCCAAATATGGCGAGACAGGCGCAAAAACCTTCGCCGTCAACCAGCACGGCGTCGTCTACGAGGCCGATCTCGGGCCGGCTACTGAGGCGATCGTAAAACATATCGACCGCTTCAATCCCGACGACACCTGGGAAGTGGTGGCCGATTGAGGAAAACCGCGTTCCATCTGCCAACGCTAATATCAATGTATCGAAAACCGGATTATTTTCGAGTCGATCGATAAAACACTGTGCTGTGCAGAAGAGGTCCCCAATGCGATCTGACATGAAGCACCTTGTTCTTTATTTTGCTTGTAGCGCCATGCTCACATTCCCTGTTCGCGCTGCAGATGTCATTTCTGCCGCGGCGGGTTAGCGGGTTAACTGATGTCTTCTACAGATGTGACCGGCTCATCTCGACCCGCACGCTGGGGCTTGGCCGCGAAGCTGTTTACAACCCTCGTCCTGCTCGGCGCTATCGCGGTGCTGGTGACCGGGGTGCTCGGTTACTTCCGCGCACAGAATGCTCTCGAAAAGGCAGTCTTCGGCCAGCTCACGGCCGCCCGCCAGACCAAGACGCGCCAGGTTGAAACCTACTTCCGCACGATACAGGCCGATCTGCGCCTGCTCGCCACCTCCAAGATGGTGGTCGATGCGACGCGCGAGTTCCGGATCGCAGTCGACCAACTCGACCGGGCGGGTGTGCCGCCCGAACTGCAAAAGAAGGTCGGCGACTGGTACGTCGCGAACTTCATTCCCCAGATGACGCGCATCCTGGGCAGGGAACCAGCCCTGTCGGACTACCTGCCAGTCGGTGGCGCCCCCTACCATCTGCAGTATCACTACATTGTGGAAAATCCGAACCCGGCGGAGCGGCGCAAGCTTCTGGACGATGCCGGCGACGGGAGCGACTACAGCAGGTTGCACGCCGTGTATCATCCATTGATGCGCGCCGCGGCTACGACCGTCGGCTTTTTCGATTTCATGATCGCCGATCCCAAATCCGGTCGCCTGATCTACACCGTCCAGAAGGAGGCCGACTTCACGACGTCCCTCCAGTTCGGTCCGTACCGCCGCTCCAACGCCGCTGCCGTCGTCGCCCGCTGCGCGGAGAGCGCCGACCGATCGGCCGTCTGTCTCGAGGATTTCGCTCCTTATGCGCCCTCTGGCGGCGCGCCGATTGCCTTCATGGGGGCTCCTGTCATTGACCGGGGCGTCGTCATCGGCGTGCTGGTGGCGCAATTGTCGAACGAGGAGATCGACGACGTCGTCACCGGCGGTCGGCGCTGGCAGCAGGAGGGGTTCGGCGACACGGGTGAGGCCTATCTCGTAGGGCCCGACCATCTGGTGCGCTCCGGCCCGCGGGCGTTCTACGAGAACCGGAAGGGCTACTTCGCCGAACTAAAGTCCGTCGGCGCCGGCGACGAGGAGCTCGACGCCATTCAGCGTTACGGGACGCCGGTGCTGCATCAGCGCATCGACACCAAGGCCACTCAGGCGGCACTGGCCGGTGTCGAGGGTACCGGCGAGATCATCGGATACCGTGGTGTCCCGACGCTCGCTTCGTGGGGGCCGCTGGCGATTCCCGGCGTCAAGTGGGCCCTCGTCGCCAAGATCGACAGCGCCGAGGCTTTTGCACCGATCGCCCGGCTGCGCCGGGATCTACTGATCGTCGGCGGCCTGGCGCTGCTGGTGGTGGCCGCCACCGCCGCGTGGTTTTCCCGCGCGCTGCTCGGACCGCTGCGCGAGCTCACGGCCGGGGTAAAACGCTTCGCTGCCGGCGACTATCGCGCCAGCGTGCCAGTGCGCACGCGCGACGAGATCGGCCAGCTGTGCGCAGCTTTCAACGGAATGGTCGAGGAACTGCGTGAAAAGAATGTCGTCATCGAGAACAAAAACCGCGAGAATGAGGAGCTGCTGCTGAACGTCCTGCCGGCGCCGATCGCCAACCGGCTGCGGGGCGGCGAGGAAGGGATCGCCGACGGCTTCGCGGAGGTCACGGTGGCCTTCGCCGATCTTGTCGGTTTCACCGCTCTCACATCGGAGATGCCGCCGCAGGAGGTCGTGACGTTTCTCAACGGGCTGTTCACGCGCTTCGATGCCGCGGCCAACGATCTCGGCATCGAGAAGATCAAGACTGTGGGCGATGCCTATATGGCGGTGTGCGGCCTGCCCGTGCCGGTCGCCAACCACGCCGAGCGCATGGTGCGCATGGCCATCCGCATGGTCCACATTACCCGCGAGCACGCCATGGAGCACAACGTCCCGATGAAGCTCAGGGTTGGCGTCAACAGCGGGCCGGTGGTGGCCGGCGTCATCGGCAAGAGCAAGTACATTTACGACCTGTGGGGTGACACGGTGAATCTCGCGAGCCGCATGGAATCAGGTAGCATTCCCGACGCGGTTCAGGTGACGCGGGCCGTCTACGAGCGGCTTAAGGACCAGTTCGTTTTCGAGCCGCGCGGCGCTATAGAAGTCAAGGGCAAAGGGAAAGTAGAGGCCTGGCTCTTGAGGTTGTAGAGTCGTGGGCATCAGCCTGAGCCGGCCCCCGCCCATTATCCGCCTGAATGCGTTGAAAAAAAGCAAGCATCCCCGGGGCGTAAGGGTGATTGGCGGTTCGCCGGATGCTAATGCAAAGGGCTCACGAAAGTCAGCAATTGGGTGGGATCGCGAGATCCACGTCCTGACCTGTGAGAGGCTGTTTCTATGAATTCTTTCGGTTCTCGAGCTGGAAGGTTGCGCCGGCTCGGTCGTCGGCCGAACCTCTGAAGCGGCTCGTTTCGGCGCAATCGCGCCGGGTCCATCTCTTCGCGATGTCGGCCCGCCGAATCTACAATTGCAATGAGGCTTTGCAGACTTAGGTGAGGGCAGGGCGTACGCTAACTAACCCTGTAGGCATTTCTGCTGTTTGCGAGCCATTCCAGCAGAAACCAATCGGATCGATGCGTAGGAAAAATCGCACGGCGGCGCGCACGCCTGCGGCGTCCACCGCGGGGCGGAAACCTCGACGCTGCGATCGACGCCAACGCGAAAATCCAGGCGACATTGCTCAGCCAAGCCTCCCCCATCATCGCCGAGGCGGTCAAGGAGGGCAAGCTGAAGGTCGTGCCGGCCCGCTACGACATCGGACAGGTCACCCTGCTCGCCTAGATCAGCGGTATCGCTGCCTCGCGGGGCTATCAAATCGCCGCGAGGAACAGCTTAATCACAATGGCGTTGGCGATGTCGATGAAGAACGCGCCGACCAGCGGCACGACGAGGAACGCCACGTGCGAAGGCCCGTGACGCTGGGTCACGGCGGTCATGTTGGCCATTGCGGTCGGCGTCGCGCCGAGGCCGAAGCCGATGAAGCCGGCCGACGCCACCGCCGCGTCGTAATTCCGCCCGAGCGCTGGGAAGCAAATATAGACAGCAAACATCACCGCCAGGACCAGCTGCAGCGCGAGCAGCGCCGAGAGCGGACCGGCAAGGTCGGTCAGCGTCCACAGCTTCATGCTCATCAGCGACATCGCGAGGAACACGCCGAGCGACACCTCGGCGATCAGCGCCAGCGCCGCTGTCCGGCTCGGCCAGACGCCGTCCGGCAGCACGCGGGGCCGCCTGAGGCGGGCGATGAGGAGGCGCACGCGTCGCCGCCCTCCAACAGGACGGCGGCCATCAGCGCAGCGCTGCTCCTCGTCGCGCTTGTGGCTGTCGTGGCGCTTGCGAAATCCCTGACGCCAACGGTGGAGGCGGGAATCGCCCGGCTCGGGGTGCCAAAAGCCGTCGTGGGGATCGTAATTGCGGCGGTGGTGCTGCTTCCGGAACTACTGGCAGCGCTTAGAGCGGCCCGGGCCAACCGACTGCAGACCAGTCTGAACCTGGCGTTGGGGTCGATACTCGCGGCAATCGGCCTGACCATTCCCGCAGTTGCGCTCGTTTCGATAGTGCTCGGCCAGCCGCTAGAGCTCGGTCTGCACGAGAAGGACCAGGTCCTGCTGACACTGACGCTGATCGTCAGCGTGATCACGTTGGGTACCGGCCGGACCACGGTGCTTCAGGGCATCGTACACTTGGTCATCTTCGCAGTGTTCTTGTTTTTCGCTGCTGTGCCGTGAGGCCTCACCGCCTTCGCCCGGGATGGTCGTGAACGGCATACGTCCAGGCGCTTGGCCTTCGCCAGCCGCGCCCCTTCACCGCCGTCGCAAAAATTCCAGCTTCAGCCGGTTGATCTGCTCCGCGGTCCATCCCCGCACGTCAGTCACTTCGATCCAGGCATCGATGTAGTGCTCCGGCGCATACACATGCCCGTGCCCCATCGGGGCCGTTGTGGCCATCGCCATGTCGACGGTGAGTTGGAGAAGCGTCACGACCGGATACCATTTGAGCTCGGGAGACACGTCGGAACCGCGCGGCCCCGCCATCCATTCCGGCTGTCGGTACAGGGACCGGTAGTCGAAGAACGTCACCGGGTCGCTCGCATATTGAATATAGACGATCCGCATCGGTCCCCAATGTGCGTCCGGGATCGCCAGGCCGTTCTCCTGGCTCGTGAACCGCACATACGACCCGTCCCTGAAGCGTGGCAGCCAGGCTGGCGATCCTCGCTCGCGGTCGTCGGTGACGGAACGCCAGATCCTGCTCGGAAATGGCGGGCCGCTCCAAAGTGCCCCCTGATACGGGTCGCCGATCACTTCGAACAACTCGGCGGATTGCTCGGAGCTCAAGGCGCCAAGGCTCAGCCCATGCAGGTAGAGCCTGGGGCGCCTTTCCTTGGGAAGCGTGGTCCAATGCGCGTAGACTTCCGCAAACAGGGCGCGAGCTGCCTCGGCGCCATAGCCGGGCTCGACCAGGAGGGACAGCCAGCTTGTGAGATACGAATACTGCATGGCGACGCTCGCGACGTCGCCGCCGTGGAGATATTCGACGGTGTCCATTGCAGCAGGGTCTATCCAACCGGTGCCTGTCGGCATCACCACGATCAGCACCGAGCGATCGAATCCGCCGACGCGCTTGAGCTCCTCGAGGGCGAGCTTTGCGCGCTCCTCGGCTGTCTCCGCAGACCGCAATCCGACATAGACGCGGATCGGCTCACGCGCATCCATCCCCAGGAACGAGCCTAAATCCCTGCTCGTCGGTCCGGTCGCGATGAACTCCCGTCCCGCCCTTCCTAGCTCGTCCCACTCGATCAGCGAGGTATCGCTTCCGGTCTTGCTGGGGTCGGCCGGCTGTTGGGTCTCGGGCTCGATCAGCTCATCGAATGCCTGGAAGGACGAATCCGCGGCATGGAGCGCAAACCTGAAGAAAACGCCGTTGACCACCGTCCAGAATAACGCAGCCGCAGCGGCAATGCCGATCACGTATGACACGCGTTTCGGCACGATCCGGCCAAGCATTCGCGAGATGAACAGGAACGTGATCTGAAACAATCGCGCCAAGAGGATCAAGAGCACGAAGGTCAGCAACGCGATCAGACCGACCTTCAGGGGGTGCGCAGTGTCTACCGGCTCGAGCCTCATGAGCTGCCGGATCGAATTTTGCCATTCCGAAGCCTGCCAGAGAAACGCGACGGCAACCAGGATGCAGGTGGCCGCAGCGACGAGTTTGATGGCCCGCAAGATGCGGCCCGTGGGCTTGGGCAACTCCAGGTAGTCGGCCAGCCAGCGCCCGAACACGCCAAGCCCATATCCGGCCGCGAAAGAGCATCCGGATAGAACGCCTTGCGTTACAAACGTGCGTGGAAGCAGCGTAGGGGTGAGCGAGGCCGCAAAGAAGAGTGTTCCGATCAGCAGGCCAGCGGCTGAGAAGGAACGCCAGAACCTGAAGATCCAGAATAGCCTCATTGGAGCGGCCACGTGCGATCGCTGGAGTGCTTCGAGGCAGCTTGCCGTGCAAGATACGTCGGCGCAACCCGCAACTGCGCGGAACCACGCGACGCCACGAAACTCGATACCAATCTGGAGCAGTCTTTGTTCTGGAGCAGTCTTTCCAAACTTTAGGGGTGCGGTATATGCGCCCGCCGTTCACCGCGCGTGTCAAAGGAGACTGAGCAGCGCGGCACGATGGCCGAGCTTCATCGTTTGTTGAGGTTAGAGACGGAGTTGGGAACAGAAAGGCCACAACTCACAAAGCGCGAGGATAATAACCACTTACTGTATATCTGACGGGCCATGGCCGAGAATGATGATCACTACGTTACGCCATAGCCCTACGATAGTTATGTGTTTGGATGTTCGCCACGGCTCAAGAGTGATGGGAACTTTATGTCCTCACCGAATCTCAGGCCAGCGGCTTGCGCCAACGCTTGGAGCGCTCGCTTGAGGTCTTCCTGACCGATGTTCTTGCTGATCCACCAGCCGGACGCAGTCCGCATGACGGCAGGTCGCGGCGTCCAGGATGGATTGCTTCCGGATTGCGGGCCACAGATCGCCTTTTTCTAGCATACATCGCGGCGAGTTCATGGAGCGCTTCAGGCGCGACCTCCGCGGTCAAGTCCACGACTTGGACGAATATCTCCGGCAGGGTCCGTGCGTTAAGCGTCGTGCCTAGGCATGGCTCAAGTGCCTGGACACCAGAACGCCAGGCTCGAAGCAGCAAGTATGCAAATTGGTGGAAATTGCCGGAAGCGGCTTAGCTTCGAGAATCGCCAACGCCTCATCGGATGACCGTGCCTGTCGGAGTCGCGCCCGAACCTGAGATGCCCGAAGCAGCCGGCATATTTGGGAAAGGGCAGGGAGGAAGGCGGACCTGGCAGAGGCCGGCCAAAGTATAGTGTAAATGAGGTCGACGGGATCGTCGTCCGGGCCGTCGAAATCGATAGGCTGAGCCAAACGTGTCAAAGACGCGGCAGGCGAAGAGATCATACCGAGCAGAGCGTGGGGGATCGCGACGCCACGACCGATGCCCGTCGAGCCGAGACACTCACGATCGAAAAGACCACGGAGAACCATCTGCTCGTCAAGCCCATTTCTCCGAGCAATCCTGGTCGCAATTTTTGACAAGGCTGATTGCTTTCCCTTAGTCACAAGATCAAGCGAAATGTCTTCTTCTGACAGGATGGGGGAGATCATCAGGTTCAACCTCCGTGTCGATCCAAACGCGATCGCAAATGAGCGTCTAGCCGCACTGGTTAAGCAGGACAGAGTTCTCAGTGGACTGAGGAGTGGAGATGAGGCTGGCTGTCCCGGACGCGAAGCCAGTGCTTTCTCGCGTCCGGGCTAATGGCCCGTTTTGAGGAGTTTAGGCTCCCGCCGGAAATCGAGGCTGACAATATTCATAGCAATTCAGAGGTAGTGAAAGATTTTTCGAAATCAAGCAAAACAGGTACGCACCTGACTAGCAGAAATAATGGATTTAAATGCCAGTTATTTTCGTTTGACGAACAGAACAATCTCCTGCTTGCTGGCTGAGCGCGAACAGGCCGTGTCAGAAAGTGAAAATCGAATTTTAGACGGTCTTCCAGATCTTCAGCCGTCGCGATTTTTATTTCAACAAGGAGATACCGTGATGAAAAAACTCGTCCTCGCAGTTGCACTGACAGTGGGCAGTTCGCTTTGCGCCATGGCGGCGAATGAAGTCGCCAAAGCTCCGCCAGCCGCTCCTTACGAACAGGTCAGCAAGCTTGTGAAACTGCCCGACTTCCTGCCAGGCATGGGCAAACTTTTCGTCGATCCGACGACATTGCCTGCCGGACCGTTCCTTGCCTATGACCACGATGGCGACATTGTCAGCACGATTTACATGCTGCCGATCGAAGACCTCAATCCAGACAAGCGTTTTGATGACCTCGCTTCACCCGGCGGCAATGTCGACCATGTGGACGTCTACTATAATGCCGGCCATCCGGGGGTAGAAGAGCCGCATCTCCATGTCGTGCTGTGGCATGTTTCGGTGGCTGACGAGGCACAGGTCGCCAAATGACACCGACGCGACGTGAGATACTGGGCGCTGGCGGCGGGCTCGCCGCCGCCCTTTCCCTCTCTTCTCTGGCCGTATCGGGTGGCGAGATGATCGAAGTCAAGATGCGAGGGCGCGACGACGGTTCACACGTTTGGTTCGACCCGATAGGCATTCTGATCAAACCAGGACAGACGATCCGCTGGACCAATCTCAATCCCGGCAATTCGCACACGACGACGGCGTACAATCCCACAAACTTCGAGCGGCCGCTCCGCATGCCCACAGCGGCAAAATCTTGGGATTCTGACTATCTACTGCCCGACGAGAGCTTTTCAGTTACTTTCACCGAGCAGGGGGTCTATGACTATTATTGCATTCCGCATGAGCATGCTGGAATGGTCGGTCGTATCGTCGTCGGCAGGCCCGAGGCGCATGACTGGACGGAGCTAACCGGAGCGAATGGAGACCTGCCGGAAGAGGCCGTCAAGGCGTTTCCGATGGTCGAAGACATCATGACGAAAGGGATCGTGCGGCGCGCCTAGACATGCGTGCAGGAGGCATGACGACCAGCAACAGGAGAACCCAAACGACGATGCGAATGGGAGCGCGAGTTTCCTGTTTGTCGTCAATGATCGATAGGGGCGACCATCATGACTGGCAGTGCGTTTCAATACGATAATAAAACGCGAGCGAAGCGCGACGAGCGCTCTCAGGTAGATATGCCTCTCGGTGCTTGGGCGGCAGCCCAACAACGTGAGCGTGCCACACATCGGCTTGCCGCCTTAGGCGAGATGACTGGCGGTATTGCCCATGATTTCAGAAACCTCCTAGCAGTCATCGGATCCGGCCTGAGGCTTGCCGAAAAAAGAGCCGAGGAGCCCGAAAGCGTGAGGACCTACATTGCGGCAGCGCGGCAGGGAATCGATCGAGGTATCGAACTGACGTCACTGGTACTGGCCTTCGCAAAACATCAGGAAGTCGATATCCACGCTGGCAATTTGAATGAATTCCTCAGGTCTTTTGAGCCTTTCCTGAGATATGGCGCAGGCCCCGGTGTCCGCGTCAAGCTGGAGCTTGGTTCCGATATCCCGAACTGCTTGATCGACCCGGCCCTGTTCGACTCTGCAGTGCTTAATCTCGTAATGAACGCACGAGATGCGATGCCAAGTGGCGGGGAGATCCGCGTCACCACTGAGCGATTGGTGCAGACGGCCCCGACGCCTGATCTGCCCGGGCCCGAAATCTACGCATGCGTTCGCGTCAAAGACGATGGTTGCGGCATGGCTCCGGAAGTCCTGCGGAAGGTGTTCGATCCTTTCTTCACGACAAAGGGTGAGAAGGGCACCGGGATAGGGATGTTGCAAGTGCAGGCATTGGCGCAAATGGTTGGTGGTCGGATCCGGATAACGAGTGAACGAGGGATTGGAACAACGGTCGACCTTCTGTTCCCGTCAATCCAAGCGGACCTTTAGACGCCCAACAACTCCTACAATTTGATGTCGGCGCTCGCGACGGAATGCAATCCTGCCAGGGCAGGACCTACCACGCTCTCGTCCGCACTTGCGGATTGCACCGCGTAAACCGGATAGGAGAACTGCGGCATTTCAGGCACAAGGTGCAGCCGGCCGGCCTCTATGTGAGGCTGCACAGAACTCATCCTGAAATATCCGGAGCCGCCAATCGCAAGAACATAGCTCAGTGCGAGCGGACCGAGATCGAAAGAAAGATCCGGCGCAGCACTCGGGAAATTCATCCCGTGGTGAAGTTCAAAATCCGGCCCCCAATCCATATAAACATAATCGGATTCGTCCAGGAGGCGCGCTTCGGAATTGGTAGTCACGAGGACGAGTTTTTCCTCCAGAAGCAGATCGATCTTCAAACCCGGTCTGTGGGGTGGGGCGTACATGATAGCTAAGTCGACCATTCCTGACGCGACCTGATTGATCAAATCCTGCGGCACATCGACGTGTACTCGAAGTGCAATATCCTGAAGCGACCCGCGCATCCATCGGACCCAATCGAGCAGAAGAGGTTGCGCAAGGCTGACTTCACTGCCAACCGTCAGAACAGCTCGACGTCCCGGGGGCACGGCAACCTGGTGAAGGGTGCGTTGCCATAGTTGGACGAACATCGGGGCGTGGCGCAGAAATTGCTCACCGGCCGGGGTGAGAGAAGCTCCGCCTTTGTGGCGAACAAAAAGCGCGCGGCCCAATTGCTGCTCGAGGTTGCGAATTCGTGCGCTTACGGTCGTCTGGGCGACATTCAAGCGCTCCGATGCCCGAATGAAACTGCCTGTCGAAACGATCTCGATGAAAGTCCGGGCGAGCTCAATGTCCATCAGACATATAGCATAAAAATTGCGTTTAAATGTCAATAACTTTCGTTTGCTAGATAGCTAGCCAGATCAATAGGCTTCGAGAATATCCACCCAGCTCAGCGCTGGCGCAGCGCCGGTTGAAGGGAGCGCCAGCAAATGACCGAAAGGAGTTCGACTATGTCCACAGTGCAGCAGCAGGAACTTAGCGTCACCAGTGGTTTGCGCACGGTTGCGCCCGCCCGGTACTATTCAAAGGTCGTGAAATTCATCAACGAGGTCGCCAAGGAGGCGGCCAATGATGCACCGACCTCGGTTGAAATCTTCTCTGACAGCGGCCACTGGTACTGCCGGGTTCGTCGCGGCGATGAAAAGACCCGGCCGATGGGTCCCTATACCAAACAACAGGCTGAGCGGATCCAGGAAACTCGGAGAATGTTGATCGCAGAAAGAGGAACCTCTCGGATCATGTTCGAGTAAGCGGGGATCTCACGATCACGCCGGCCGGCACACTCACTCGACATGATGGTTCGTCATCGAATTGTTTGAACGTTGCGAGCAGGCCTGAGGGACGTCGTCAGATAGAGATTTGATACGTATCGCCTAGCAATATAAATTTAGAGCATCGCTCGAAAAAGTAGTCACCGGTTTTTCGAACAAAGCGATGCGCAAACAAGAAGTTACAGCGGTGCGCTTGATCTCGTTTTCACGCGCACCGCTGTGGGCGCCGGATCAGATCACGAAAAAATCGTCGGCCAGCAGCGTCGGCATGTTCGTCAGCGTCGCGAGCTGTGTCACGCCGCCTGCGACGTTTCCGTTGGAATCGTAAAACAACGCACCCGTAACGTTGTCATAGACGATGCGGTCGTCGGCGTCGTGCGCGCTAGTCCCAGCGAAGAAGTACCTTGGCTCGAGGGCTCCCGTGGTGGCTCCAAGCCCCTGCATTACCGAATTCTGGAGCCTGAATGCATCGGCCGTATGGTCGAAATCCGTGATGATGTCGCGGTTGGCCACTGAGAGCGGCGCGCTGAAAACGAAGAAATCGTTGCCGGCGCCACCAGTAAGCTGGTCAATGCCCAGGCCGCCCGTTAGTGCATCGTTGCCACCCTGCCCAAGCACGGTATCATTGCCTCGGCCGCCGTCCAGTTTGTTGTCGCTGTCGTTGCCGTCAAGCACGTTGTCGAGGGAATTTCCCGTGGCTCCGACGTTGGCGCTTCCGGTCAGACGCAGATTTTCTACCAGCCGGCGATCGACCGCCAGTGAGTACGTGACCAAGCTGAAAATCTGGTCGAGGCCTGCTTCGTCGATTATGTTGTCCAGTACATTGTCCACATAATAGGTATCGTTGCCGGCTCCGCCATTCATCTGGTCGGCCCCGGTCCCGCCATCGAGAAGGTCGGCGCCATCATAGCCCGCTAACCGGTCGCTACCCGCCCCGCCTCTTATGGTGTCGTTGCCGGCAAGGCCGTCCAGCGTGTTGTTCCCATTGTTCCCGGTCAGCTCATTGTCGGAAGAATTGCCGCGACCATTGATAGCGCCAAGGCCGATGAGAGTCAGATTTTCGACATAGCTTGGCAGTGAATAGGTGATCGAGCTGAATATCCGGTCGTTGCCCGCCGCGTCGCCCTCGACCACGCGGTCGAGCGCATTGTCAACATAGTAGGTATCGTTGCCTGCGCCGCCCTCCATCTTGTCGATTCCGACCCCGCCGTCGAGCAGGTTGCTGCCAGCGTTGCCGACCAGCCTGTTGTCGAGTTCGTTACCCATCGCGTCGATGTCGGCAACGCCGGTGAGTGTGAGCTGCTCTATTTGCTGGCCGGACAGCGAATACGTCATCGAGGTGATGACCAGATCGATTCCGGCGCCATCAGCCTCAATGACTACGTCGAATGCGTCATCGACGCGGTAGGTGTCGTTGCCGAAACCGCCGGACATTTTGTCAGCACCAGCTCCGCCGTCCAGAACGTCATCAAAGCTGCCGCCGTTCAGGATATCCGCCGCATCCGTCCCGGTCAGGTGCTGCTCCATCACGTCCGGCGCGGCATAGGCGCGCACGTAGTCGATGACCATCTTGTAGGTGCCGGACGCCCGTTCGACCTCAAGGGGATTCATGGCAAGCGAGGCTATCATATAGAGCGGCGTGCGGAAGGACTCGCTCATTGGAAAGCGGCTCAGCTCCTTGCCGTCATAGTACACGGTGATCCAGTCCGTCGTGATCCTCGCGCCGTAGGTGTGAAACGCCCCGTCGAACATCGAACCGGGGAGGCCCGTATAGTTGCTTTCCCAAGCGTGGCTTTCCTTATTGCGCAAGTGCACCGCCTGGTGATGACCATCGGGATCGCCCCCATACGCTTCAACGATGTCGACCTCGACGCGTGGCACAGTCTGATTGGGCGACAGCATCCAGAAAGCCGGCCAGGCTCCCGCCCCGCCGTGAAAGGCTGCGCGCATCTCGAAGTACCCGTACTCTTGCGCGAAACCCTGGCCGGCGCTGTTAACCGTTTGCATCGTTCCAGACTGCCAGACGCCGTCCACCTGCTTCATGGTAATGGTCAGCTTCCCGTCAGAGACGGAGAACGGATTCGTTGCCCCCACCGGCGACATGAACGTGGCGACCCCATAGGGGGCGTGCACAGGCGCGAACCACTTGCCGGTGCCGTTGTTCGGCACGACATCCATGGTATTGAACTCGTCAGAAAAGGAGAGGTTGAAACCGGAGAGGTTCAGCTCCGATCCCTTGTACTGTCCGGTCCAATCGCCAGGAAGAGTAATCGCAGCCATTGATGGGCTCCTCGTTCGCGCAACATTTTCGCGGTGACCCCACCAGATCTAATCGTCCATTTGTTAACGGAAGGGTAATGGACACCGATTCCCCCGCAAATGGGGTCAGTGCGGTTATCCCCAGCGCTTCACGAGAAATTTGGGAGAAGTCGCAAATCGGTTGACGTAGCCGGCACACGATATTGCGAATCCTCCGATACCGTGACGCAGGGCTCGAACGTCGCCGCAACCAGCCGCTCCTTCTCCGCCCGCGACCAGCGCCGCCGGCGCTGCACCGAGGTGATCACTTCCAGGCGGATTCGTCATAGGACTCCTCCCAGGATTATTCCCCCGACTTGCAATGTTCGTCCTAAGGCGACAAGGCCGCCTTCACCGTAGGCTGGTAGGCCGGCGGAGGCGGCCTTCAGTCGGGGTTCAAGAGGCTCACGGCGTCTCGCCAGCGGGGGTGGCGCGACGGTCGGCGCAGATAGGATGGCCGAACGTCCGTTTTCTCAATCCGATTCGGACCTGCAATCTTGCCTCCGGAATGACTACTGGGGCAGGGTGCATTGGCGGAGGGAGAGAGGACCTGAAATCCAACCTTCTCCACGGATTCGCGATCACCTTCGTAGTCGGGTGTGGGCTGATGCTGTTCAGTCGACCTGTTCAATCTGCGGACCTGGGTCAACCGGCGGAGCCGGCGTGCAACCTTGCCCCTTGCATTCCTCGACAGGGTTGTCGGCTGGTGGAAGGCAGTTTTGGCCCTCGCAATGAACTGCCGGCTCTGGCGCTTCTACGTGGTTAGGCGGAACAAGCTGATCCTCAGCGCGAACGGCCGGCATTGCTACGCTCATCATGCCCGTGCACAAGAGCGCAATCCCAAACAATTTCATTTCCGCCTCCGTGCCTGGCAGCGAGCTGTACCCTACACTTTCAAGCTGCGGCCGCATCCTCTCACCCGCGAACGACGTTAACACGGGGTTTCAGTGCTGGCCGGAAAGGGAGCGGCCGAATGATCAGTGGCGGTGCAGCGCAAATTGCGACAATGCGGACCATCAAAGGCCAAGCACGGTTGTTAGCGGCGTTGTTTTGGGCCTTCATCGTTTGTGGACGTTAGGAACGGAGTTAGGAACTAGGCTTGAGAAATTGTAAAAGGTGGCTTAAATCAGACACATAGCTTGCCCGACCTGAGACATAGGTGACGTTTTGTACCGGACGCATGGTGTAGTGCACCCCGGTTCTGAGACACGAGAAGGGTAACAGTTCTCCATTAAGGAGAGCTGATGAGGAAAGAAGACCCGGGGCGGCGGTTCAGTCGCGAATTCAAGATAGCTGCGGTGCAACGCATGGCTGCGGGCGCCAACGTGAGCAAGTTGGCGCGGGAGCTCGGCATCTCTCGCAAGGGTCTCTATCAATGGCAGAAGCAGTTTCGTGCAGGCGGGCCAGCAGCTCTGCGCGGTGGCGTGGGTCCGCTGCGAGCGGTACGCCGGCTGGGTGAGGCGCATGACCGGGGCGGTGCAGCGCCGGCATTGCCGTCGGAAGCGCTTGACGAGCTTTCGAAGGCATTGGCTCGGATCGGCGAACTGGAGCGTCTCGTCGGACAGCAGGCGGCCGACCTCGATTTTTTTCAAGAAGCCTTGCAGCACGTCGGGAAAGCGCACCAGCGGAGCGGCGCGCCTGGCGGGACGACATCTACGCGGTCATCCAGTCGATGATGGTGTCCGGGCTGCAAGGCATGATCGCGGTCGAGCGGATGTGCGGGCTGGCTGGCGTGAGCCGGTCAGGCTATTACCGGTACTGGCAGGCCTCGTCGCCACGCCGCGAGGAAGCAGGCTTGCGCGATGCCATTCAACGCCTGGCGCTGGCGAACCCACACTATGGCTATCGCCGGATTGCCGTGCTGCTGGGCCGGGAAGCCTGGCATGTGAACCACAAGCGCGTGCTGCGCCTGATGCGGGAGGACAACCTGCTTTGCCTGCGCAGGGCCGCTTTCGTGCCGATGACGACGAATTCCAGGCATGGCTGGCGGATCGTGCCCAATCTGGCAAGAGGCCTCGAACTGGCGGACATCGACCAACTCTGGGTCGCCGACATCACCTATGTCCACCTCGCCGAGGAATTCGCCTATCTGGCTGTCGTGCTCGATGCGTTCAGCCGCAAAGTCATCGGTTGGGCACTGGCGATCCATCTCAGGGCTGAACTGGCGATCGAGGCGCTCGACCAAGCGATTGCGGTGCGCAGGCCGGCACCGGGATCCATCATCCATCACAGCGATCGCGGCGTGCAATATGCCTGTGCCGAGTACGCCGCACGACTTGCGGCACACGACATCCAGCCGAGCATGAGCCGGGTGGGCAATCCCTACGACAATGCCAAGGCCGAGCGCTTCATGCGAACGCTGAAGGAGGAGGAAGCCGACGGCAGAGCCTATCGCGACATCGACGATGCAAGGAACAGGATCGGCGAATTCATCGACGCCGTGTACAACAAGCAGCGCCTACATTCCGCGATCGATTATCAATCGCCGGATGAATATGAAGCCGGCCTAATGCGATTGCGGCGGGAAGCCCCTGCGGCAATCGCAGAAACGGAGAACTGTTACTGATCTCTGTCTCACCCGAGGGGTGCACTTCAATGGGTTACACTTTTGGCTTTCGGCCGGAGGTGTTGATGCCGTGGAGAGAGTGTTCGGTGATGGAGGAACGTCTACGCTTCGTGGCCCGTCTTCTGGACGGCGAAGGCATGAGCGATGTGTGCCGGGAGTTCGGGATTTCGCGCAAGACCGGTTACAAGATCTTCAACCGCTACAAGGATGATGGCCTGGAGGCGCTCGCCGACCGCTCGCGGCGGCCGGTGCGCTACGCCAACCAGTTGCCCGATCAGATCGAGCGGACGATCGTGGCAACCAAGAAGGACAAGCCGCACTGGGGCGCCAGGAAGATCAGGGAGCTCCTGATCAGGAGGCTCGCCGGCGATGTCCGCATACCCTCGAAGAGCACGCTTCACGGCCGAGGGCACGCAACTGTCACAGGCCTCAGTGCCCAACGCGTTGTGGTGCACCGATTTCAAGGGCGAGTTCCGGCTGGGTGACGGCCGTTACTGTTACCCCGCCATGGGGTCAGCCGTCGAGCGAGCCGCCGAGGAACTCCTGGCGTGGGACACAAAGGGGCCAAGGTGGACGAAAGCGGTCCAATCATGCGTTGACGTATTCGAGGGCAGAGTGTCCCCCCAAGAGGGCCGCGAAGCGTTTGAGGCGGCGGCCAAGGAGGCGAGCGTATATCTCTCGCCTGAGTAGGAGGTATCATGGCAACCCTTTGGTTCGTCCCTCCGGTGTTCGTGAAGACTGAAACGGAAGGTGGCAGGCATGGCTGCAACAATGCGAGGGCAGCCCTTGAGCAGCTCAAGACGTGGACCCGGAGAGGACCTCACTGGCACAAGGCGTGGACTCTCTGCCTGTCAGCACTGGAGGACGATCCGATTGACCCTCACGTGATCCGAAAGGCTTTCGTTGCTGCCGCTAAGGAGGCGGAGATGTATCTCTCGCCCGAGTAGGAGGTATCATGGCTCTCCACTGGTTTCACCTTCCGGTCCGACCGACCTGGGCTCACCTACGGCTGCAACAACGTCGAGGTGGCCACTGCGGAACTCATGAAGTGGCCCGGAGACCCCGAGTGGAAGAAGGCGGTCGAGGCCTGCATGGCTGTCCTTGAAGACGAGGCACGGCCGATGACGTGAGGAAGGTATTCGAGGCTGCTGCCAAGGAGGAGGGCTTGCTACGCTCCTCTGGTTAGGTCTCAATTGCGTATTGGTCCTACCTCGGCTCAGGTC
>NZ_FTPD01000012.1 GCF_900156895.1 Mesorhizobium prunaredense | reverse complement strand
AACCTAAATTCATCCCGCTCTATCGCATGCGCTGGCGCATCGAGCTCGCCTTCAAACGTCTGAAGAGCCTGATCGGACTGCGCGCTCCCCCCGCCAAAGACCCAAGGATCGCAAAGCCTTGGATTCTTGCCCACTTCCTCATCGCGCTTGTGACCGAACCCCTCTCGCAGGAGTTTGGTGTCTCTCCCCCTTGAGCGACGGGCGCCCGCTACTGTGGCGCGCCACCCGCCAGATCGTCGCCTCTCTGATCGCAGCGATCTTTGCTCAACCTCCCTTGGCAATCCTGCGCCAAAATCTCCCTGCCTTGCGACATCGATGGCGTGAGCCACCACGAAAGCGCAAATTTCAGTCCATGCCAAAACTATCTTAGCGCATATGCCCAAGTGGGGGAGATCACGCCGTCATTGACCGTTCAAAGCGCCTTGACGGCCACCTTCACCGGCTGCTCGATTTCAAGCGGGTTGCGCAGCGGCAGGCCGAAATCCTTGGCCTCGATCTCGAAGACGTCGCCGGCCTCGGTCCTGATGCCGTCGGCGAAGGACAGTGTCGCGGTGCCGAACATGTGCACATGCACGTCGCCCGGCTGGCGGAAGGCCGAATATTTGAAGTGGTGATGTTCGAGATTGGCGATGGTGTGCGACATGTTCGCCTCGCCCGACAGGAACGGTTTTTCCCACAGCAACTGGCCGTTGCGGAGGATGCGCGAGGAACCCCTGACGTCGGACGGCAGCTCGCCGATCAGGATCTCCGGTCCGAACGAGGCGTTGCGCAACTTGGAATGGGCGAGGAAAAGATAGTTCACGCGCTCGGTGACGTGATCGGAAAACTCGTTTGACAGCGTGAAGCCGACGCGGAACGGGACGCCGTCGTCACCGATGACATAGATGCCGGCAACTTCCGGCTCCTCGCCGGCATCCTCGGCGAAGGCGGGCGACAGAAGTGCCGCACCGGGCGCCACTGCCATGGTGCCGTTGCCCTTGTAGAACCATTCCGGCTGCACGCCGGTCTGGCCCTTGGCCGGCTTGCCGCCCTCCAGCCCCATGCGGAACATCTTCATGGAATCGGTGAGCTGCTCTTCGCCGTCGCTGCTGAGCTTCTTGTGCATGGAATCGCGGGTCGCGGCGGAGCCGAGATGTGTCAGCCCGGTGCCGGTGAGGTGGAGATGCGCCGGGTCGGGATGGTTGATCGGCGACAACAGCCGCCCCTTCTTGTAGGCGGCATCGAGGTCGACCGCTTCACCAAAACCCTTGCGCTCGCTCAGGGCGACGAGCCCGGTGCCGGTGCGCGCGGCCTCCATCGCCAGCGAATAGACGCTGCGGGCGCCGTTGATGATTCTGGTCTTGCCGCCGTTGCGGGCGACGACGCGGATGGTCTCCGCCTCGTCGAGGATCTGGGAAATCAGCATGACGTACCCTCTCTCAATTGCCTTGGCCGGCCTGCCGGTCTGGCAAGCCTTTCCTGGCGCAGCTCGGACGGTGTCCGCGCCACGGGTGAAATTCTTCGTCCGGGTTGCGCTCGCGGGTCCGGTCCCTGGGGGACTTCCTTGCGCCGCCCGGCAGCGCCGCGATGTGACCCGTGCCTCCTAAAAGCGCGCCGCGTTTGAAAACGGGCCCGCTTTAATCCTTGCTTTCATGCACGCCGTTGTCCCAACACGCTGACACGTTTTTGGCGACATGCATGAGTTCCCTCGCCCTCAAGCCTTGTTCTTGTTGTAGACGTCGAAGATCACGGCGCCGAGCAGCACCAGGCCTTTGACCACCTGTTGCCAATCGACATTGACGCCCATGATCGACATGCCGTTGTTCATGACGCCCATGATGAAACCGCCGACCACCGCGCCGATAACCTGACCGACGCCGCCCATCGCCGAAGCGCCGCCGATGAACACAGCGGCGATGACGTCGAGCTCGCTGCCGAGACCGGCCGCCGGCACCGCCTGGCCAAGGCGCGCCGCAATAATCAGCCCGCCGAGCGCCGAGAGCACGCCCATATTGATGAACACCATCAGGGTCAGCCGCTCGGTCTTGATACCCGATAGCTGCGCCGCCTTGGCATTGCCGCCCATTGCGTAGATACGGCGGCCGACCGTCATGCGTTTGGTGACGAAGACGAACAGCGCGATTAGCACGCCCATCACCACGAGAACGATCGGCAGACCCCTGTAAGTGGCGAATTGGTAGACCAGAAACAGCGCCAGGGCGCTGGTCACCAGGGTCTTGACGACGAACAGCGAGAACGGCTCGGCTTGGTAGCCATGCCGCTCGCGGCTGCGCCGTGCCCTGAGCCCGAAATAAGCATAGGCGAGCACGGCGACGATGCCGATCACGATCGTTGTCATGTGCAGCGTGAGGCCGCTGCCGACGATTGTCTTGCCGGCGGCGTTCACCACCGGCGGTATCAGCGTCAATGAGCCGATCACATCGGGAATAAAGCCGGAACTGAGCGCCTTGAAGCCGACCGGAAGCGGCCCCACGGAAGATCCCCCACCCAGCAGCGCCTGGCAGATGCCGCGGAAGATCAGCATCCCCGCCAGCGTGACGATGAAGCTCGGTATTCGGTGATAGGCAATCCAGTAGCCTTGTGCCGCGCCGATTGCACCACCGACGACCAGGCAGATGATCGACACCACCAGCGGATTGCTGAACGGGCCGAGAGGCCAGATGACCATCATCATCGCCGCCAGCGCGCCGATGAAACCGGCGACCGAGCCGACGCTGAGATCGATATGGCCGGAGACGATCACCAGCAGCATGCCCAGCGCCATCACGATGATGAAGCTGTTTTGCTGCACCAGATTGCTCAAGTTCACCGGCTTGAACAGCGTTCCGGACGTCGTGTACTGGAAGAACACCATGATGGCGATAAGCGCCAGGATCAGGCCGTATTCGCGCAGGTTGGTGACCAGCGCCGAGACGGCAATGCGCGGCCCTTGCTGCACATCTTCGGCGACGCCGCTTTTCGGGACGGGACCGCTTTCGGTGCTCATGATGCTTTTCCTTCTCCGCGAACGATGGCGCGCATGATCTTTTCCTGGCTGGCATCGCTCGCCGCCATTTCGCCGACGATACGTCCTTCGTTCATGACATAGATACGGTCGGTGATGCCGAGCAGTTCGGGCATCTCAGACGAGATGACGATGATCGCCTTACCCTCCGCGGCGAGACGCGCGATGATCGTGTAGATTTCATACTTGGCGCCAACGTCGATGCCGCGCGTCGGCTCATCGAGGATCAGCACCTCCGGATTGGCGAACAGCCACTTCGACAGCACCACTTTCTGTTGATTGCCGCCCGATAGATTGCCGGTCATCTGATAGACGCTGGACGAGCGGATGTTGGTCTTGGCCTTGTAGTCGTTGGCGACGGCGAGTTCGCGCATGTCGTCGATCACGCTATGGCGCGACACGCCGGGAAGATTGGCCAGCGTGATGTTGTGCTTGATATGATCGATCAGGTTGAGACCGTAGGTCTTGCGGTCTTCGGTGACGTAAGCAATGCCGTGTTCGACTGCCTTGCTGACAGAGGAGACATCGATGGGCTTGCCGTTGAGCAGCACCTCGCCGGTGATGTGGCGGCCATAGGAGCGGCCGAACAGGCTCATCGCGAATTCGGTGCGTCCGGCGCCCATCAGCCCGGCGATACCCACCACCTCGCCCTTGCGGACGTCGATATCGATACCCTTGATCACTTGCCGCTCGGCATGGATCGGATGATAGACCGACCAGTTCTTCACCTGGAGGACGACCTCACCGATGTCAGGCTCGCGCGACGGATAACGGTCGTCCAGCGAGCGGCCGACCATCGAGGTGATGATGCGGTCTTCCGAGATGTCCTTCTTCGCCAGCGTCTCGATCGTCCGCCCGTCGCGGATGATCGTGACCTTGTCGGCGACCCGGTTGATTTCGTTGAGCTTGTGCGAGATCAGGATCGAGGTGATGCCCTGCCGCTTGAATTCGAGCAGCAGGTCGAGCAGCGCCTGGCTGTCCTTTTCGGACAGGCTCGCCGTCGGCTCGTCGAGGATCAGCAACTGCACTTCCTTGCTGAGCGCCTTGGCGATCTCGACCAGTTGCTGCTTGCCAACGCCGATATTGGTAATCAGCGTCTTGGGGTCTTCCCTGAGGCCCACCTTCTTGAGCAGAGCGCTGGTGCGCGTCTCGTTGGCGTTCCAGTCGATGATGCCGTAGCTGGCGTGTTCGTTGCCGAGGAAGATGTTTTCGGCGATCGACAGCATCGGCACCAGCGCGAGTTCCTGGTGGATGATGACGATGCCGCGGCGCTCGCTGTCGTGGATGCCTTTGAAATGGCACTCATCGCCGCGATAGACGATTTCGCCGTCATAGGTGCCGGCTGGATATACGCCCGACAGCACCTTCATCAGCGTCGACTTGCCGGCGCCGTTCTCGCCGACCACGGCGTGGATCTCGCCTTCCTCGACGCTGAGGTTGACATTCGAAAGCGCCTTCACGCCGGGAAACGTCTTGGTGATGTCACGCATCTCCAAAATCGTCGAGGCCATCGGGAATACCCCTCCTGCGAGGTCCGGAAACATACCGGGGTCGTTCACTGACGAAGAGGGGCCCTGCGTTACGCAGGACCCCGGGTTTTACTTCTGCGGTTACTTCAGCTCTTCGGCCTTGATGTAGCCGGAATCGACCACCAGGGCCTGGTAGTTCGACTTGTCGACATCATGCGGCGTCAGCAGGATCGAGGGGACGACCTTGACGTCGTTGTTGTAGGTCTTGGTGTCGAGGCCTTCCGGCTTGCCGCCCGAGAGCACCTTGTCGACGAGCTCGACCGTCGCCTTGGCGAGTTCGCGCGTGTCCTTGAACACGGTCGAGTACTGCTCGCCGGCGATGATCGCCTTGACCGAAGCGGTTTCGGCATCCTGGCCGGTGACGATTGGCCATGGCTGATCGGCCGTGCCGTAACCAACGGCGCGCAGCGAGGCGATGATGCCCCGCGACAGGCCGTCATATGGCGAGAGCACGCCATCGACGCGGCTGCCATCCGAGTAGTGGGCGGAGAGCAGATTGTCCATGCGGGCCTGGGCGGTGGCTGCCAGCCAGCGCAGCGTGCCGACCTTGTCCATGCCCATCTGGCCGGACTTCACGACGAGGGTCTTGTCGTCGATCAGCGGCTGCAGAACGGACATGGCGCCGTCGTAGAAGAAGAAGGCGTTGTTGTCGTCGGGCGAGCCGCCGAACAGCTCGACGTTGAACGGACCCTTGTTCTCGGGATAGCCGAGGCCCTTGAGCAGCGATTTTGCCTGGATGACGCCGACGCCGAAATTGTCGAACGTGGTGTAGTAGTCGACATTCGGGGTCTTCTTGATCAGTCGGTCATAGGCGACGACGACGACGCCGGCGTCAGCCGCCTTTTGCAGCGCGTCCGACAAGGTGGTGCCGTCGATCGAGGCGATGATCAGCGCCTTTGGGCCCTTGGTGATTTCGTTTTCCAGCTGGCTGAGCTGATTGGGGATGTCGTCCTGCGCATATTGCAGGTCGACAGTGTAGCCCAGAGCCTCGAGCTGGGACTTGACGGCGTCGCCGTCGTTGATCCAGCGCTGCGAGGTCTTGGTCGGCATCAGCACGCCGATGAGGCCTTCGCCTGCCTGCGCCGGGACCGTCATGGCCGCGATGCTAAGGGCCGCGACGGCGGCCAGTGTCTTGATGATCTTCACATTAACTCTCCCTGGTTGATGGACGCGCACCCTGGGTTTCGTGGGCCGCGCGATCGTGCAGGAGCGCCAAACGCGCCGCTGCCGCCATATCGATCTCCGGTATCCTCCCAATCGGCCCTGAGACTCTGGTTCCGGTCGATGCGATTTTTCTCGCTGGCGACGGTCAAGTTTCAGGACGCGCAAAGGTGTGGCGCTTTGCCATAACTGTCAAATGCGATCTTTGGTAGTTGCTATATCAAAACTGGTATACTGAAAGTGGCCAAAGACCTGGCCGGGATTGCCGGCCGGCCACCAGCGGGGAGCAAACCGACATCATGGCGGCGCTACGGGATTTTGGCGGACTTTCAGAGGGTTATGGGGAAAGTCCCGGCAGGAGTGAGACCTTGCTGCGCAGCGGCCTCAGTCTGCGCCACATGCGCATGATCGCAGCCCTCGACGACCATGGCCGGGTCAGCGCGGCAGCCCAGGTCATGAACATCTCCCAGCCCGCCGCCTCGCGCATGATCGCCGAGATGGAGGCGGTGCTCGACGTCAAGCTGTGCGAGAGGCTGCCGCGCGGCATCACGCTGACGCCCTATGGCAAAGCGTTGGCGAGGCGCGCGCGTTCGATCCTGCTCGAGATGCGTGAGGTCGACCGCGAGATATCCGAGCTCAAGGCGGGCAAGGGCGGCTCGGTGTTCCTGGGCGCGGTGACTGCCCCTGCAATCGAGCTCGCCGTGCCGGCGATCCGCGAGATCCGGCGCATCTATCCGCGTATCGAGATCACCATGCAGGTCGAGACCTCCAATGTGCTGGCGCGCGAGCTGATCGCCACACGTCACGATTTCATCATCGCGCGCATCCCCGAGGACCTCAATCCCCGGCTGTTCGAGGCCCGCGTCATCGGCGTCGAAAAAGCCTGCCTCATTGTGCGACGCGGCCACCCGCTGGCCAAGGGCAAGGCGGTGCGGCTGGAGGAGACCGCCGCCTACGACTGGGTTTTCCAGTCGGGCGGCTCGCCGCTGCGCCAGGCGATGGAGAGCAATTTCCTGAACCGCAACATCGCGCTGCCGGACCGCATCCTCAACACCAGTTCCCTGCTGCTCACCCTGGTCATGGTCGCACAGTCGGACGCCATCGCGCCGGTGTCTATCCAGGTGGCGAAATTCATCCAGAACCCCGAGGGGCTGGCCGGCGCCATCGACGTCGTCCAGACCGAATTCGATATCGAGGTCAGGCCTTACAGCCTGATCACCGTAAAAAATCGCGTGCTGTCGCCGGCGGCCAAGATGCTGCACGACTTCATTTTGAGAGAGGTGGGCTGACGGCTGGAGCGGGAATCGAACCCGCGCGTTCAGTTGGGAAGCTGGCATCCTGGAAAGGCAGCGACCGCTCTCGCTAAGCCCTTCGACTGAACGAAGAGTCTCCGGGTGCCTTCAAATCCGGACTTCGAGCATCCGAATTGCAAGGACAGCAAACAAAAACCCCGCCGGAGCGGGGCTGTTAGAGATTTGGATGCCAAATACTAGAACTTGTACGCAAGCCCTAGGGCAACGGTGTGAGTATCGACATCTATTGAACCATCACCGCCGGGCTCAGTGTAGTCCACCTCGCCATAGTCCGTATACCTGTACTCTGCACGTCCAATCAGATTGGCACTGAACGCAACATCGGCGCCGGCACCAACCGTCCAACCGACTTTCGTCTCACTGGCGGTTGCAAACGTTCCCCCGCCGTCAAACAGGTCGACGTCGATATCCCCGAACGCCACGCCGCCGGCAGCGTAGATCAAAATTTGGTCGAACGCATATCCGAGACGGCCACGAGCCGCACCATTCCAGTTGAGTTCCGTGGTCGCGCTAAAGTCAAAGACGTTAGTCGATGTGCCCTCAATGCCGCTATAGTTCACATCTGCCTCAATGCCGGCTACGACCTGATTGAATTGCCAATTCCAACCGCCGTAGATACCGACAAGACCGCCATCAATATCGCCGTCGATTTCTGCTACCGGCGATGGGGGAAAGTCATCGTCAGCGTCGCCCCAGGCATAGCCCGCCTGAACGCCCACATATCCGCCAGACCACACAAATCCGGCCGGCGGTTCAGCTACCGCCATAACATCAGCGGCAGAGGCGAAACTCACAGACGCGGCCAAGATCGATGCAGTTACCAAGAATCGTTTCATGAAAATGTTCTCCAAGCCCACTCGATGATTTTCATGCGCAAAACCCATGAAGAAATACAGGCTGTTTTTCGCGTTTTCACCACAGGGTTGCAATTTGTTGCGATTATGCAACATCCTCTGGACGGAGCGAACGGCTCGTGGGGACAGCGATGCTTCCGTTAATTTCGTCGCCGAACTGACCGCGCTACGCGGCGAGTCCTCGTCCCAAAAATCCTGGAGGACGCGTGCTGAAGATTTTCCGCGCCTAAGGTGCTTTGCGCGGGCTTTGATCCTGAAGCTGATCCACTGATTGGCCAGCAGCTTGGCATGCCTTTGAGCACCTCGCCGGCCAAGCACTTCGTTCTATAGCGATCGCAGCTGTTCCGTATGGCCTCCAGGCGATTCTAGTCACGCGGCACGGCTCTTCGGCCATGTCGCTTCAATTCACAATATCGCTCGAGCGAAGGAACCACACAGGGCCGTGCCGCGTCATAGAAGCGGGCTCCCGTTGCGGGTCCCAGGGAGGCTATCGATGATCAGGCTTCTCCTCGTCTTGGCCGCGATGCTTGCCTTGGCATGCGGCGTGTTCGGCCAAGCTGGATTTAGCCACCGTCAATCAGGCTCAATTCACCGCTGGCGAACCAAAGGATGTCGATCCAACGGTGCTCAAGGCCAGATTCTTTTGGATCGCGCCCGCTTCTCGCCGGGGCTGATCGACGGTCGCCTGTCAGAGAACTTTGCCAAGGCAGTTGGCGCCTTTCAGCAGGCGAACGCTGCCATCCGATGGCAAGCTCACTCCTCAGACCTGGAGCAAGCTCACGGCGACTTCCGCCGACCCGGTGCTGGTCACCTATGAGGTGACGCGCAAGGATTTGCGCGGACCTTTCACCAGGCGTATTCCGGCTCGCATGGAGAGGATGGCCCGTCTGCGGCGGCTCGCCTATCGCAACGCGGTGGAGAAGCTGGCGGAGCGCTTCCATGTCAGCGAAAAGTTGCTCAGGATGCTCAATCCGGGCGTCGGCTTCAGGAGGCCCGGCAAGACCTTGATCGTGCCTGATGTTGGCCGCGGCGATCCTCCCGCGGCCGTAGCCCGCATCGAGGTCGACAAGGGCGCTCGCCTGGTGCGCGTGCTCGACCCTTCCGGCAAATGGCTCGCAGTCTACCCCGCCTCGATCGGCAGCGATGAAAACCCGGCGCCAAGCGGCATGGCGGAGGTCAAGCGCGTGGTGCGCAACCCGACCTATCACTACGATCCGGATTTTGCCTTCAAGGGAGTCAAGACCAAGCGTCCCTTCACCATCGCTGCCGGGCCGAACAATCCCGTGGGATCGGTCTGGATCGATCTCTCCATCGAAAGCTACGGCATCCACGGAACGCCCGAACCTGGCAAGATCGGCACGACCTTCTCGCATGGCTGCATCCGATTGACCAATTGGGATGTCGAAGATCTCGGCTCCATGGTGCACCCGGGCACGAAAGTCGAGTTCAAGGACGAGATCGCCCGCGCCGTCGACGAGCTTGCTCCGTAGCAAAGCGGACTGGCCAGCCACCTGGACCTGGCCTACAGGTCGGTGGCGAGCTACGACGTGGTGGAAGACCCGTCCGACGACCCCGGCAAACGATCGCGAATGGCTTCCTCGGTTCGCTTTGCCGCCGATTCGACAACCTTGCCGACCTTGCCTGCCAGCGTCTCGGCATCTCCACCCGAGCCTTGCCGGTCGGCCTCTTCCTTGACCGTTTCGTAGGTCTCGGCGGCAACTTGCTTTGCTTGCTCCAGGCCCGTTTCGAAAACCTCCTCCGCACTGTCGCGAATTTTGTCGCGGTAGGCGCCAAGTTGCTCATCCTCTGTGGCTGTGTGGGGCAGCATCATCCCGATGGCAGTGCCCAGCGCGAGACCGACTGCGGCGATAGCCAGCGGTTCGCGCTCGAAGAGGTCTTGTGCCGATTGGCGCGTCCGAGCCGCTATATCGCTGGCGCTTGAGCCGAGCTGGCCGGCGGTGTTTGTCATCCTCTCCTTGGCGCCTGTTGCAGCGTTTGCCGCAGCTTCGGCCGCGCCGCTTGCTGCCGATGCAACCGAACCGGCGGTATCCGCGAGCATCGCCCCGATTCCGGACGCTTCGCTGCCCTGGCTGAAATCCTCATCGCTGCGCGGGTCGGAAAACGCGTCACGAGCCAAGCCTTTCCGATAAGCGGCGGCAGCTGAGTTGGTTGCCGACGTGCCGTTGCCGAGCATCAGCCACGCCAGACCGGCTCCAATCAACGTCAGCGGCAACGGGTTGTCCCTGACTTGCGACTTGAGGTTGCCAAGCATGGCAGACCCCTCGCCGCCGGAAAACATTCCGGTAAATTCATCGATCAATTGACCCGGTGTCATCTTGCTGCGGATCGATTCGGCGGTGTCTGCTACTTTGGCCCGGGCGATGTCGGCATCGCGTTCAAGCTCGGCTGCGGATTTGTCGCTCATCTCATTTGATCCTTGATCACGCGTGCATCGCGCTTCAGTTGGTCTTGTGTGCGATCGGGCGTCAGCTCGGAAGGAGCCATGCTTTTCGTGCCAGAGCGCAAGAGAATGATCCCCAGTGCCGCGACGACGATCCCGACCAGCAGCGAGGACCATCCCGCTCCCAGGCCGGCACTCGCCAGGGCGATTACGAGGGCTTGCAAAAGCACCATCAAGGCCGCGAGAAGGCATATGGCGCCGGCCAGAACCTCGGCGGCGCCTGCGCCGGCCTTGCTGATTTTTTCCGACATCTCGGCCCGCAACAGCCTGCTTTCGGTTTGAAGCAGGGCTGTGACCTGCTGTGCCAGATCGCTGACGAGGGTTGCGAGGCCGCGACTTTCCTGGTTGTTGGTCATGGCTCCCGCTCCAGGCTTTCGCCGGCCCAGTCGCCACCGGCCAAGTCATCGCCCGCCCTGTCGTCTCCCCTGTCGTCTCTGGGCTGATTGAAGCGGGGCGGCGGCGTGTCAGGTGCCTCTGCCAATCGCGTGGCGGACTTATCCGAGTTCGAAATCGTGCCGGAAGGCCGTCCCGATCGACGCTGTGCTTCGGTGCGGGCAGATGGCGGCGAGCTCTTGATAAACCGCCCCAGCGCCAAGCCTGCCAATACTGAGCCGGCTATCAGCGCCCCTGAGTTTTCGCGGCCGAACGACCGCATCTCGCCAAGAACGTCTTCGAATGGTTTGTCCTTCAACGAAGATGAAAGGCGTTCAAGCGAGCCGGCGGCGTCGAGGGTGAACTTCGAAGCGGTCCGTTGATCATTATTGGCCAGATGCTCGCTTGCTGCTCGCAAGGCTCCGCTAAAGGCCTTTAGGTTGGAACTGATATCGCGCTGTGTTCCCTCGGCCTTGTCGAATAACGCCTGCTTCGCTTCAGCAGCGTAGTCGCCCGCCTTCCTGGCGAGTTCGTCGCGAGCGTCGTGTAGCGCCTCTGTCGCGGTCTGCGTTTCCTGCTGCAACCGTTCGGACAGTTCGCTTCTGGCTGTTTCGAAATCGGCCGGCTTACGGCCCTGATCGTCTTGGCCCTGCATGGTATCTCCTAATGGAACCCGAGGAAGGAGAGGATCGCAAGCACGACGACGACAAGACCGATGAGATAAATGACATTGTTCATGGCGGCAATCTCCTCCATTGCCTAACGAACTTGCCGGGGGCAAACATGTTCCATCACTTCCAGCTAAAATAGCAGTCGCTAACCAATTGCTGAGCCGGGTGAAGTCTCTGGGAACTTCGCACGCGTCGTGTGTCAAGAAGCGGGCCTGGGCCGACATGCAGAGCCTGGTCCGCGCCTCGGTGCACCAGACCTCAAAGGCTCAGGGTCGGGCTAGCATAATGAGGCGCCACGCCTAGCTCTCATTAAGGTCAAAGCTCACCGGAAGGTTGTAGTCTATTGCCCGATTGGCGATCATGTCCGCCAGGTCGGAATCCGAGACCGAACATGCCGGTACGATCTGTTTGAGCGCCTTAACGGCGAGCCCCGTCGATATGAAACTATGGCGCCGCCTCCGACTATTTACATAATGCTCGATGAGATTTTCGAGTTCACGCATGCGCAATCCTTCCTTGACGTCAACTGTGCCAATTGAACCCAGCCGTAATCAATCCGGAGCGAGGGCTCATTCACATTGTTTAGTTGACGAGAAATCTTGATGCCGCATCAGTGCGCCGACGCGTCTTGGCCGAGGACGGTCACCGCGGTTCATGGAAGAGATTTAGGTAAGTCGCATCAAAGTCGGCCAGTATGGCCAATCGCTGGAAATCAAGGATAACAATCCTCCGGTCTTTCCAGATAACCAGGTCCTTCGCTCGAAGCTCCTGCAGCGTCCGATTCACGTGAACTACAGACAGACCAAGCACGTCGCCCAATTCCGCTTGCGTCAGTGGAATAGCGAACGTCTGGTCAGAGGCCAATCCGACCAATTCTAACCGGACATACAACTCGCAAATTATATGTGCGAGATGCTGTTTGGCGGAGCGACGCCCAAGGCAGGTTATCCAAGTCCTTTGGATCGAGGCGTCGATAGTCGTCGAAAGCCAGAGCATCCGGGTGAGATGTGGACTTCCACCGATTGCTGTAAGGAGGTCTTTGTGTCGAATGAAAACGACTTCGCACGAACCCAGGGCGCTCACGCTGTGATCCATCACTTTCAGCAGTAAACTATGCAGATCGACAAAGTCTCCCGGCACGTGAATTGCCGTTATTTGACGCTTTCCTTCCCGAGTAGCCTGGTTTCGAACTGCGAACCCATTCGCGACAAGGCAGCTTTCGGTGGGGCGGGAACCCTCCCTGACGATCTCCTCATCGGGTCCGAAAGTTACCGGCCGGACCGGAAGAGCCTCAATGAGCGCGATCTCGTCTGGCGGCAGGGTGTCGCGGCGGTCGAGCATGCGAACCAGGAGGTCTTTGCCGAACATCGCGGTGCCTTTTCAGCAGGTCAGGCATCGAGTTCCAGCGGCTCGTGCCAGTTGACGTACCGAAGGTCCCGAGCATCTACGACTTGGCCGCCTGTGGGATACGCATAAATATGGTCGCTCTCATGTTCGACATCTTCGCTATGTCGATTGCCGGTCATGGGCGGCCCTGGTTGTGAAAAGTCCGGTCGTCGTTCGAGATCCGCTCTTGTGTGGTCACGGCGTTTCCGAGCTTCCGAGCCTCCCGATACAGGGTCTCGCGATCAGTGCCGTGTTTGCCAAAAAGCTCGCGGATCTGCGGTATTGAGAGGCCGAACTTGGTAGCGAAATAGCGGAACTCATAGTCTTGGTCGTGCGCGACGCGGTTTCCGTCGCCAGGACCTCTATTGCTCTTGTCGTCGGCCATTTTTGTTCCTCCCTGGCTGGCCTTCAGATCAAACGCAACGCGGATCAGCGTCTTTTGTTGCCGCCTCATATTAGAATCACGTTATGTTCTGTTCCGATGACATAGGCGACCCAGCTGGACCGGCTTATGTGGGCCATGTGAGGTGCCGGCGCCGCCCGTGGAACAAGGTCGGCATCGGCGAGGCCAGACAGAGAACATGAGCTGTAAAACTGCCTGTAAAACCGCTGGTTTCGGCACTTGCCAAATCAGGCGCAAAGCCTTATGGCGCAAGCTGGAGCGGGTAGCGGGAATCGAACCCGCGCGTTCAGCTTGGGAAGCTGACAGGCTACCATTACATCATACCCGCGCAGCAGCCTCGTTACCACGCAAGCCGGCGTTCGGGCAATCGTTAAGCGTGCACTCGTTGCCAGCCGCCCGACTGTTATTCCGCCGTGGCAAGGGTATCGTCTGTGGCAAAGGCCGGCCAGTATTTCGAAATCGCCAGCGTGGCCCCGATGGTAGAAAAATGGCCGTAGTCGAAATAGAGGAACTGGCCTGCGTCGGCGTAGGAGCAGCGTCCTGCACTACAGAGGAAATTCAGCGGATCGATAAAGGTGGCGCCTTTGGTAAATGCGCGCACACGGTTGTTGATGTCGGGATCCATGGCCATTGGCCAGGACGTATCATCCAGGTTTTCCCGTTTTGCGAAGAACGCGATTTTCCGAACGTCGGTTATGAACTGTGGAGACTGGCCGATGACAAACACACGCACGCCCAGGCCACGAAGCGTATCGATCGTTTGCTGGAGACCGTCGAAACTCCTGGCCTCATAATCGGTCCACCGACCGCTGAGCACAACCGTCTTGATGCCAGCGTCCTGGATGATCTTCAGGGCTTGCTGATTGAACCGCATGCAATCTGGGCGTCCATAGGAGAAGTAGGAGAGAATTGGGGGACAGCCCGCGTAAGTATATTCGACGATGTTGGCCTGTAGCTGATTTATGTTGGCGTCCAGGCCTGGAACATAGTGGGCGGCGAACGAGTCACCCCACAACAAAACGGTTGTAGGGAAGCCGCGTGTGCGCGTGCAATCCTCGATATTCCAGTTTTCGATCCGGCTGAAGCCCTCGTTGAAACAGGTGCCATTGCCCCAGTCCCCGACAGGAATCCGCTGTTGGACATAGTCTGGAAAGCGTTGCGGAAAGCCGTTGCCGAGCGCCCCGGCCGCCCCGCCAAGGCAAAGAACAGCGATTGCGCCCGCTGAAAAGGCGAAGATGGGCGCCGGGGCGGTGAAGCTCCTTTTCTGCCGAAACGGCTGCTCGACGTACTTCCAGGAAAACGCAGCCAGCGCGAAGCTTGCTGCTGTCAATGCAACGGTCATCGACGGGTCGAGTTCTTCTAGTGAGAGATAGTGCGCGAACGCATTGATCGGCCAGTGGACAAGATATAGCGAATAGGAGATGAGGCCGATCCAGACCAGTGGTCGGACTTCGAGCAGGCGGGTAACGATCGTCGAGGGGCTGTTTTGGCCAACATAGATAAGCAGGACCGTTCCGACGCAAGGATACAAAGCGTTGTAGCCCGGGAACGGGTCGCTCTCCGAGATCATGAAGAACCCGATGGCAAGAAGGCCAAATCCGACCAACCCGAGCAGTTCCATAAGAAACCGGCTGCTCAAGGGCGGGGGGCGTTTCAGCATAAGCACGGCGCCCAGCATGAGCTCCCAGATCCGTGTCGGCAGCAGGTAGAATCCCGCGTTTGGCGCCAGCCACGTCGCCATGACCGCCAGCACGAAGCTGCCGAGGATGATCGGCAGGAGTATCGTCAGCCAGCGTTTGCCAAAATAGCGGTAGATCAGGAACATCAGGATCGGGGCAAAGATATAGTACTGCTCCTCGACCGAAAGCGACCACGTGTGCAACAGCGGTCGGAGCTCGGCATCGATCGAGAAGTAATTTGACGTTTTCCAGAAATAGATATTCGACCAGAAAGTCGAAGCCGCTACGACGCTGAGACTGAATTCATGCAGATCCGACGGCAGAAGAATGAACAAGGCCGCAATACAGGTGAGAAGCGTGACAAAGATCAGCGCCGGCAGGATGCGCCGGGCGCGGCGCCAGTAGAAGCTGACGATCGAAAACTGGCCGCGTTCGAGGTCGTCCAGAAGGCTTCCGGTGATCAGGTAACCAGATATGACGAAGAAGATATCGACGCCGGTAAAGCCGCCTGGAATCGCCGAGATGCCGAAATGGAAGAGCACAACCGGCAGTACCGCAACGGCCCGAAGACCATCGATATCGCGCCTGTATCTCATTCAAGAAGCCCTGTGTTCCAAGAAGCCATGTGTTCGCAAGTCAGGGTGAGGCAGCATCCGTCCATGGCCGGGCGATGAGTCTGGCAGTTCGATATCAACTGGTTACCCTCTGTCGTTCAGTTTTGCTGCACTGCAACATAAGTGTCAAGAGCACAATTCGACAAAGCGCCGACCGGAGCAACTGAGCGATCACCTTGATGCCGGGCGGCCAAGTGCGTATTTCTGGAGCTGTGACCGAATCGAGGCAACCGAATCGGGGCAACCGAATCTGGAGACACGCCTTGTCCGCACTGACGCGCTTTCTCGGCGACACGCCGCTCCGGGTGCTCCTGAAGCTGCTGGTGCTATCGTTCCTCGTCGGCCTTGTCATGAACGCGTTCGGCTGGTCGCCGATGGATGTGCTCTACGGCATCCGCAATGTCTTCATCGATCTCTGGAACCTGGGCTTCCGCGCCATTGACCGTTTCCTCGGCTACATCCTGCTGGGCGCGGCGATCGTCATTCCGGCCTTCATCCTGCTCAGGATCGCCAACTATCGAAAGTAGAACATGACCCCGAGCCCGAAGGTCGGCGTAGCAAAAAAGCCGTTAGGCGAAGCCTGAGGCCGTTTCGAACAGGATGGCATGGCGCGCGGCCAGAGCCGCCACGTCAGTCGAATAGCCGCCGCCGATAACGCCGCAGACCGGGATGCCGAGCGCGCGGAAATGACGGATCATCATGTCGTCGCGGGCACGCAGCCCGTCGTTCGACAGCGACAACCTGCCAAGCCGGTCCTCGGCATGAACGTCGACCCCGGCATTGTAGAAAACGATGTCCCAGCGCGCCCTGGCGGTGAGTTCCGGCAGGATGCCGCCCAACCTTTCGAGATAGGCCGCATCGCCGGTGCCGTCGGGCAGGGCGATGTCGAGGTCGGAAGCGATCTTGCGCGTCGGATAGTTGCGGTCGCCATGCATGGAAAAGGTGAAAACGCGCCGTTCATCGCCCAAAATGTCGGCCGTGCCGTCGCCCTGATGCACGTCGAGATCGACGATCAGGATATTGCCGGCGGCTGCTTCGGCAAGCAGCACCAGTGAAGCCACCGCAACATCGTTGAAGGTGCAGAAGCCGGCGCCTTGCGCGCGCCGCGCATGATGGCTGCCGCCGGCGGTATTGCAGGCGATGCCGTTCAGCAACGCCAGCCGCGCCGCCAGCACGGTGCCACCCGTTGCGAGCTGCGCCCTGAGCGAGACGCGCGGGCTCACCGGAAAGCCGATCTCGCGCTCGATCTTCTCCGGCACTCCGCAGGCCAGCACCTGGTCGACATAGCCGGCGGCATGGGCAAGCTTCAGCCATGATGCCGGGGCCGGCTCGGGCATGTTGAGCGCGGCGTGGCCGGCCAGTCCGCGCGTGCCCAAGGCTTCCATCAGCAGCTTGTATTTGCTCATCGGGAAGCGATCGTTGACGGCGAAGCCGGCGTCATAGTCGGGATGATGAACGATCTGCAGGGGCATGAGCGGCAGCTGCGCCAGCGGCGGGTTTCGGTTGGCTGTGGTTGGATGAGTGGTACGAGGCGTCCGGAAACTGGGCCACATCGGCTGTTCGATCAAGCCGCAATGGGGAGCGGATCCTGGATCAGGTGTCGGAAACGACCAACGGCAGGTCCTTCGCCGGGTTAGAGCGGCTTCGACGTCCATCGCTCGAGGCTGCTATCGCGCAACTCGCGCAGTGATTTGAGCCGTTGCATGTCCGCGAACCGGGCCATACCGGCAAGAATGCGGCCGGGCAGTGCAGGCCCGGCATAGATCATGCCGGTGTAGAGCTGGACGAGATCGGCGCCGGCGCGGATCTTTTCAAGTGCCGTCTCCGCGGAATCGACGCCGCCGACGCCGATGATGGCGGGGTCCGGGCCAAGCAATTTGCGCATCTTTGCCAGCACGATCGTCGAGCGTTCGAACAACGGTTTTCCGGAAAGCCCGCCGGCCTCGCCGGCCAGCCCGGCGCTACGCAGCCGCGGCCGCGTAATCGTGGTGTTGGAGACGATGAGCCCGTCCATTTGCTTCTCGCTGACCTCGGCGGCGATATCCTCCAGTTCGGCCTCGACCAGGTCCGGCGCGATCTTCAGGAAGATGGGCGGCTGCGCGGCCGCTGCCGCACGTGCGGCCATGACGCGCGACAGCAACTCGCCAAGCTGTTCACGCGCCTGCATGTTGCGCAGGCCCGGCGTGTTCGGCGAGGAGATGTTGACCGTCAGATAGCTGGCGTAGGGCGCAAACCTGGCAACGCCGCGTTCATAGTCACCGACGCGGTCGGTGCTGTCCTTGTTGGCGCCGATATTGACGCCGACGATGCCGGCGCGGCCCTTGCGGGCGGCAAGCCGTTGTTCGGCGGCCGCGTGACCCTCGTTGTTGAAGCCCAGCCGGTTGATCACCGCTTCGTCGGACGTCAGCCGGAAAATGCGCGGCTTCGGGTTGCCGACCTGCGGCAGCGGCGTGATCGTGCCGATCTCGGCAAAGCCGAAGCCAAGGCCAAGCAGCGCATCGGGAACCTCGGCGTTCTTGTCGTAGCCGGCGGCCATGCCGAGCGGATTGGGGAAATCGATGTCGCAGACGCGGACTTTCAGCCTGTCGTCGCGCACCGGTCTCGCGCCTATCGGCAGCCCGCATTTCAGCGCCGCGATCGACAGGCCGTGGGCTGCTTCCGGATCGAATGCGAACAGGAATTTTTGGCCGAGCCGGTCTAGCACGCTCATTCGGCCTCCAGCGTCGGGAATTGATGCAGGCCATCGGTGCCGAGCGGCAATGGTTGCACCCAGACGACTGCGTTGAGGTCGAGCGGGCCGTAAAGATGCGGGAACAGCGCACCACCGCGCGAGACCTCGTATTTTAGCGCATCACCCAGTCTGGATCCATCGACGGCGACCAGCAGCAGCCCGGTCTGCCCGGTAAAGTGTTTTGCCGCGGTTTCCTTGGCCTGGCCAGCGGTGGAAAAATGAATGAAGCCGTCGGCGACATCGATCGGCGCGCCGGTGAAGCGGCGACTTCTTTCGGCCTCGCGCCACAGCGGTTCAGGTACTATCTTGTAGATAATCTGAGACATGGTTGCGCTATAGTCCCAACCAATCTTACGGGGAAGAGGCAAGCAGGTTCCGGAAAAGTGTCACACGGTTTTCCGACAGGAACCTGCGTCAAGGTAAAGGCCAGGGTTCTTCCCCATTTCCGGCGCAAACATGCGATAATATTGCGCTTACTGGCCCATGGAGGACAACATGCGTCCGCAGCACGTCTTGATTCCCGCAGCCCTAGTCTCGCTCGTCGCGGCATCAGCATTTTCCGAGGAAGCCGACCGCTACCGGTTGGAAAAGTCGGCCACCGGCTATGTCCGCATGGACACGCAGACCGGTGCGATGTCGATCTGCGAGGAGCGTTCCGGCCAGCTCGTCTGCAGGATGGCGGCCGATGAACGCGCCGCCTTCCAGGACGAGATCGACCGGCTGCAAAGTTCGGTGAAGGCGCTCGATCAGCGCGTCGTCAAGCTCGAGAACTCGCTTGCCGCCCGCTTTGAGTCGACATTGCCCAGCGAGGAGGATTTCAACAAGACGATGAGCTACATGGAGCGCTTCCTGCGCGGCTTCATGGGCATCGTCAAGGACATGGAAAAGGACAGCGCCGAGGATGGCGCCAAGCCCAATCTGCAAAAAACCTGAGCACCGTTCACCGGGGAAACCCGGCACATAGCCTTTGCCGCTTGAAAACGGCTGATATCGCCGCATAATCGTTCGACTGATCCCGTAAGAAGCAGACAATCATCAATGGGATTCGGGGAGGGACTTGTGCCGTCGGGCTACACTTTCGTCATCGCTGACGATCATCCGCTTTTTCGCGGCGCGCTGAGAGAGGCGCTTGCCGGCATCGGCGACGTCGCCGGCATTCACGAGGCCGGCGATTTCGAAAGCGCCAAGGCGCTGGTCGTGGCCAATGAGGACGTCGATCTGGTGCTGCTCGACCTGTCGATGCCGGGCGCTAGCGGCCTTTCCGGCCTGATCTCGCTGCGCGGCATCCATCCGACGGTGCCGCTTGTGGTGGTGTCGGCGCATGACGACCCGGTGACCATCCGGCGCGCGCTCGACCTCGGCGCTTCCGGTTTCATCTCCAAATCGGCCAGCATGGAGGAGATCCGCAGCGCTGTGCAGTCAGTGCTTGCCGGCGACATCGCTGCGCCCACCGGCATCGATCTCGGCGTCGAGCGCGATCCCGAGATATCCGATCTGATCAAGCGGCTGCAGACGCTGACGCCGCAGCAGACGCGTGTGCTCGGCATGCTGGCCGAAGGTCTGCTCAACAAGCAGATCGCCTACGAGCTCGGTGTCTCCGAAGCGACGATCAAGGCGCATGTCTCGGCCATTCTGCAGAAGCTTGGCGTCGACAGCCGCACCCAGGCGGTGATCCTGCTGTCCAAGATCGGCAGCGACCCGCTGGCGGCGGCCGGCTGACCCTCCGGCTTTACTCCGCCGCCGACGCCAGCGGTCTGACCCTCGCCATCATCGAGCGCAGCACCGCTGGTTTGAGCGGCTTGTTGATCACCGGCACGTCGAGCCTGCCGGCGCTGGCGCGCACCTCGCCCGAGCGGTCGGCGGTGACCAGCACCGCCGGCATGTCATGGCCATGGATAGCGCGCAGTTTGGCGATCGCGTCAAGGCCGGTCTCGCCGTCGAGATGATAGTCGGCAAGCACGATATCGGGTCGACGCATGCCGGACCCCTCGAAATCCCTCGAGCCGGCAAACGTGTCGACGCTGCAGCCCCAGCCTTCGAGCAGCAGCCGCATGCCGTCGAGGATGCGGGCGTCGTTGTCGATGCAGAGCACGCGCAGCCCCGCAAGCGAAGCAGCAGTGCGGACCGGCGCCTTGGCCTCGATCTCGCGCCGCGGCTCCTGCACTGCCGCGACCGGCAGGACGACGGAAAAGCGCGTGCCCTTGCCCGGGCTTGAAAAAATCTGAAGTTCAAGGCGCAAGACGCGAGCGATGCGGTCTACGATCGAAAGGCCGAGCCCAAGGCCTTCGGCTTCACGGGCGCCCTCATCGAGCCGGGTGAATTCGTGAAAGACCGTGTTCAGCTTGTCGGCGGCAATGCCGATGCCGGTGTCGATCACCTGTATCTCGGCCAGTTCGCCGCGCCGCCGCACGCCGACCAGGATGCGGCCATGGCGGGTGTATTTGATAGCATTGGATACGAGGTTCTGGATCAGGCGGCGCAACAGATTGCGGTCAGTCGTCACGCTGAGCGACGATGGCATGATCGTCAGGCTGAGTTTCTTCTCGGCGGCAAGCGGCTGAAAATCGTTGCCGATCTGGCGCAGCAGTCCGTCCAGGCTGAAGGCCGTGTCGTCCGGTTTCATCGCGCCGGCGTCGAGACGGGAAATGTCGAGGACCGCGCCGAGAATGGTCTCGACCGATTCCAGCGAGGATTCGATGTTGATCGCGGCCTTGCCCGCAACTCCCTTGCCGGCCTTTTCGATCAGCGACGAGCAATAGAGACGAGCAGCGTTCAGCGGTTGCAGGATGTCATGGCCGGCGGCAGCGAGGAAGCGGGTCTTGCCGAGATTGGCCTCCTCGGCCAGCATCTGCGCCTGTGCCAGCTCCTCGTTGACGCGGGTCAGTTCGACGGTGCGGTTCTTGACGCGCTGTTCGAGCGTTTCATTGGCGCGCTTCAGCGCCAGGTCCTGCTCGACGCGCCCGGAAATGTCGGCATAGGTGGCGACGATGCCGCCATCCGGCATCGGGTTGGAGCGCAATTCCAGGATGCGGCCGCTGGTCTTCAACTCCATCTGCCAGGGGCTGACGAAACTGGTGAGGCGGTTGAGCATCGCTACCCGCTGGTCGGCCGGAATGTCCCCACGCTCGGCAAGGTGGCGCAGGATGCGGTCGAGCGAGACGCCGACCTGGCCCATCTCGTCGGGCAGGTCGAACAGCGCGCGATATTGGCGGTTCCAGCAGATCAGCCGGAAATCACTGTCGAAGACGGTGATGCCTTGTTCCATCTGGTCGAGCGCGATCTGCAGCAGGTCGCGGTTGTGCTGCAGCGCTTCGGTGGCGTCATCGAGCAGGCGAAAAGCGTCCTTCGCCTCTCGATCGTTGCGGCGCAGCAGCAGCGAGAGGATCAGCCGCGCCGAAGAGGAGCCGACGGCACTTGCCAGAAGCTGCTCGGAGAAACGGATGACGTCCATGCTGGCCTGCTCGTTGCCGTGCAGCGAAGCGCCGTTGCTCTTTTCGAACGACTGAAACGACCGTTCAGTGCGTTCGACGCCGAGATAGCGCGCGATGGTGTCCTTGAGGTCGTTGACGGTGACGGTGGTGCGGAAGCGGCGCAGGCTCGGCATCGGGCTCGCCTCGCGCGGCACGAAAATCGACGCCTGGATGCGCTCCAGCGGCACCGACGCGCGCGACAGCGAGCCTAGCACGAAGAACAGCGTGTTGACCGACAGGCTCCACAGGACACCGTGGTTCAGCGGCTCGGCGACGGTGCCGAACAGCGCTTGCGGCCGCAACGCTTCGAAACCGAACAGGCCGTGGACGACGATGCCGGTATCGGACGCGGCGAGCGAAGGAAGCAGCAGCGTATAGCTCCAGACGACGATGCCGGCGACCATGCCGAGCGCCGCCCCCCTGCCATTGGCGCCGCGCCAGATCAGTCCGCCGATCAAGGCCGGCGCGAACTGGGCGATCGCGGCGAAGGACATCAGGCCGATCGAGGAGAGCCGCGCGCTGTCGGTGCTCTCGCGATAGTAGAGGAAGGCGATGAACAGCATGATGAAGATCGCCGCCCGTCGCACGTTGAGGATGAGCGCTGACCAGTCCTCGTTCTCCGATGTCGTGGTCTTGAGCAGGCGACGTACAAACAGTGGAATGACGAGATCGTTGGAGATCATGATCGACAGCGCGACGCTTTCGACGATCACCATCGCGGTCGCCGCCGACAGGCCGCCGATGAACGCCGCCATGGCCAACACATCGTGACCGCTGAGCAGCGGCAGCGACAGGACATAGAGGTCGCTGCTGGTCCTGGTGCCGACCAGCGCCAGGCCGGCGAGCGCGATTGGCAGCACGAAGAGGTTGATCGCCACCAGATAGAGCGGAAACACCCACGTCGCGGTGCGCAGTTCGGCCTCGCTGCGGTTCTCGACAATGGTGACATAGAACTGGCGCGGCAGCATGATGATGGCGAAACCGCTCAGACACGTCAGCACCAGCCAGGTTGCGAGCGAGGTGCTGTAGCTCATCGCTCGCTGAACTTGCGAATTCTCGGCGAGCTTGTCGACCATATCGCCCGGGCCGCCGAAGATCAGGAAGGTGACCATCAGGCCGATCGCCAGGAAGGCGGCGAGCTTGACGACGGTTTCCACCGCTACCGCCAGCACCAGCCCATCCTGGTGCTCGGTGGCGTCGGCATGGCGCGTGCCGAACAGCACCGCAAACAGCGCAAGCAGCATGGCGACGACCAGCGAGATGTCGCTGACGAAAGGATCGAAGGAAGGCGGCGAGCCGGTATAATGCTCGACCATCAGGCTGACCGAGCCGGAAATCGCCTTCAACTGCAGCGCCATATACGGCACCGCGCCGATCGTCGCGATCAGCGTGGCGATCGCTGCTACGGCAAAGCTCTTGCCGTAGCGGGCGCCGAGGAAGTCGGCGATCGAGGTGATCTTCTCTGTCTTGGCAAGCCTGACGATGCGCCGAAGCAGCGGAAAGCCGAACACGAACACCAGCACCGGGCCGATATAGATGCCGAGGAATTCGAGGCCGCGCTCGGACGAAAGGCCGACCGAGCCGAAGAAGGTCCAGGAGGTGCAGTAGATCGCCAGGCTGAGCGCATAGATGAAGGGCCGGGCCCGGTCAGGCCCGGATGTCGTCGAGCGTTGGTCGCCGAGGCTGGCGATGACGAACAGCAACGTCACATAGGCGATCGCGATGATGACGATGAACCAGCCCTGCACGGCCCCAAAATCCTCCCTTGCCGGTTTTTGCATCCGGCCTGCTGAGACGCAATCACAGCTTGGCGATCAAGTCCATCGCGGCTTTCGGCGCAGGATGGCTGCGGCTTTGGGAAATTTTGGCCGGAACCGGTCTTTTGCCGATGCTGCAACCGCAGGTTTTTGCTATTGTAACTGTGGGCCGAACGAAGCGGGCGGCGGCGGCCTGGCCCGTCAGAACAAGGAGGGTCGGATGCTGAAAGAATTCCAGGAATTCATTTCCCGGGGCAATGTCATGGACCTGGCCGTCGGTGTCATCATCGGCGCTGCCTTCAGCAAGATCGTCGATTCCCTGGTCAACGACATCATCATGCCGATAATCGGGGCGATTTTCGGCGGGCTCGACTTCAACAATTATTTCCTGCCCTTGTCCTCAGCGGTCAACGCCACATCGCTGGCTGAAGCCAAGAGGCAGGGTGCAGTCTTCGCCTATGGCAGTTTCATCACCGTGGCGCTGAACTTCATCATCCTCGCCTTCATCATCTTCCTGATGGTCAAGGCGGTGAACGATCTGCGCAGACGGCTGGAGCGTGAGAAGCCCGCTGCGCCTGCTGCCGCTCCGCCGGCCGATGTTGCGCTGCTTACCGAAATTCGCGATCTCCTCGCCAGGAAATAGCGCAGGGGCAAGATCTCTGGACCAAAACCCCGGTCGATTTCGGCCGGGGTTTTCTATTTTCGCCTGTCGCAAAACACGCTAGCTGTCCGGAAGGCGAAAAACGGATCCATCCATGACCCTGATCGAGAATTTGCGCGCCGAGGCCCGTGCCGCGCCGGAAAGCGGCATTGTCGCCGTCATGAACCGCGGCCGCGACCGCGACGGCATGATCCCGCTCTGGGCCGGCGAGGGCGACCTGCCGACGCCCGCCTTCATCACCGATGCCGCAGCCCGGGCGCTGGCCGGCGGCGAGACTTTCTATACCTGGCAGAAAGGCATCCCCGAACTGAGGCAGGCGCTCGCCCGCTATTACGTCAGGCATTTCGGCAAGAGCTTCGCCGAGCAAGAATTCATCGTCACCGGCTCGGGCATGCATGCCATCCAGCTGGCGCTCGACGCCGTCGCCGGGAAGGGGGACGAGGTCGTCTATCTGTCGCCGGCCTGGCCGAACTTCGCCGCAGCCGCCGGCGTGGCGGGCGCCGTCCCGGTCGCGGTCACGCTCGACCAGTCCGGCAATGGCTGGTCCTGCGACATCGGCAAGATCGAGGCGGCGATCACGCCAAGGACAAAGGCGCTGTTCGTCAACTCGCCGTCCAACCCGACCGGCTGGATCGCCGACAGCGAGACGCTGCAGGCGATCCTCGACCTTGCCCGCGAACGGGGGCTGTGGATCATCGCCGACGAGATCTATTCGCTGTTCCACTACGGCGACAGCCGCGCGCCGTCCTTCATCGACATCATGGCCGACGAGGATCGCATCCTGTTCGTCAACAGTTTTTCCAAGAACTGGTCGATGACCGGCTGGCGGGTCGGCTGGATCAAGGTCCATCCCTGCCTGCAGCAGGTGTTCGAGAACCTGGTCCAGTATTCGACCTCCGGCGTTGCCCAGTTCATGCAGCGCGGCGCCGTCGTCGCGCTCGACGAAGGCGACGCCTTCATCGTCGAGCAGGTGGAGCGGGCGAGGGCGGCGCGTGACCTGGTCTGCGGCATCCTGGCGGCGACCGGCAGGGCGCGCTTCACCGTGCCGCAGGGCGCGTTCTATCTGTTCTTCGCAGTCGACGGCATCACCGATTCACGCGCCGCCGCCTTCGACATCGTCGAACGCGCCAATGTCGGCCTGGCGCCAGGAACCGCATTCGGTCCCGGCGGCGAAGCCTTCCTCAGGCTATGCTTCCACCGCCGCCTCGACCAGCTCGAGGAGGCCGCGCACCGGCTGGCGAAGTGGATGAAGGGTGTGTGATCTGCCGCGAAGCCGCGTTGGCTTCAGCCGCCTGACTTCGGCACCAGCAGCGGAATGACGCGGTCGCTTTCCCTTACCGCCGGCCGACCCGCAGAACCGTAAGAGATGCCCAAGGCGTCCCAGGTCTCGACCAGCGCGTCCTGAAGCGCCGCGATCAATTGATCCGAATGGAACGGCGTCGGGGTGATGCGCAGCCGTTCGGTGCCGCGTGGCACGGTCGGGTAGTTGATCGGCTGGATGTAGATGCCGTGGACGCCGAGCAGGCGGTCGCTGGCCATCTTGCAGAGTTCCGGATCGCCGACGAGCAGCGGCACGATGTGGGTAGCGGAGTCCATCACCGGCAGGCCGGCGGCGGTAAGAACCTGCTTGGTCCGCGTCGCCTGGCGCTGCTGCGCGGCGCGTTCGGCCTGCGAGCGCTTGAGATGGCGGATCGACGTGGTCGCCGCGGCGGCAATGGCCGGCGGCAGCGCCGTGGTGAAGATGAAGCCCGGCGCATAGGAGCGCACGGCATCGATCACCGCACTTGTGCCGGTGATATAGCCGCCGAGCGTGCCGAACGCCTTGGCCAGCGTGCCTTCGATGATGTCGATACGGTCGGCCAGCCCTTCGCGCTCGGTGATGCCGCCGCCGCGCGGTCCGTACATGCCGACGGCATGCACCTCGTCGATATAGGTCATGGCGTTGTAGCGCTCGGCAAGTTCGACGATCTGTTTGATCGGCGCGATGTCGCCATCCATCGAATAGACGCTCTCGAAGACGATCAGCTTGGCGCGCTCGCGGCCCGCCGCCTGCAGCAGGCTTTCGAGATGCGCAACGTCGTTGTGGCGGAAGATCTTCTTCTCGGCGCCCGAACGCCGTACGCCCTCGATCATCGAGGCGTGGTTCAACTCGTCCGAGACGATCAGGCAGTTGGGCAGCAGCCGCGCAATGGTCGAGATCGAGGCTTCGTTGGAGACGAAGCCGGAGGTAAAGACGAGCGCGGCTTCCTTGTCGTGCAGGTCGGCCAGTTCCAGTTCGAGCTCGACCAGCGGATTGCTGGTGCCGGAGATGTTGCGGGTGCCACCGGCGCCGGATCCCATCTTGCCGGCGGCGTTCTGCATCGCGGCGATGACGTCGGGATGCTGGCCCATGCCGAGATAGTCGTTGGAGCACCAGACGGTGATTTCCTGGGCGCGGCCGTTGGCGCGCCAGATGGCGCGTGGAAAGTTCCCCACGATGCGCTCGAGGTCGGCGAAGATGCGATAGCGACGCTCGGCGTGGAGCTGGTCGATCGCGTCTTCGAAGAACCGCTGATAGTTCATTTCGGCTTCCCAATTTTTGCGTGGGATCATAATCATTGCCCTATTCGCCGTCTACTTGGCCTTTTTGGTCAAAATGCCACGCCCCAAGCCTGTTCCTAACGGCCACGGATCATGGCCTATTCCCTTGATGTGGATCAATTTTGTTTCAGCACGATGCCATGCGCCGATGAGACTGGTTACCACAGGCACTGATGGACATGGACTAATGGCCTGGCGGCAGGCTTTCCAGTAAGGCGGGTGTTGAGACAGCTTCCGATAAATCTTGAACAGCGAGGACACGGATGACGGTTTTGGTGACAGGCGGCGCCGGCTATATCGGCAGCCATATGGTCTGGGAACTGCTGGACGCGGGCGAGAGCGTTGTCGTCCTCGACCGGCTTTCGACCGGCTTCGAATGGGCGGTGGCGCCGGAGGCAAAGCTTGTCGTCGGCGATGTCGCCGACAAGGAGCTGGTCGGCGGGGTCATCCGCGGCAATCATGTCGATGCGATCATCCATTTTGCCGGCTCCATCGTGGTTCCCGAATCGGTCGCCGACCCGCTCGGCTATTACGAGAACAACACCTGCAAGACGCGCACGCTGATCGAGACCGCGGTGCGCGAAGGCGTGCCCAATTTCATCTTTTCCTCGACCGCCGCCGTCTATGGCGGCGCCGGGCTGGAGCCGGTGCGCGAGGATGCGCGCCTTGCACCGGAATCGCCCTATGGCCTGTCCAAGCTGATGAGCGAATGGATGCTGCGCGACGCCGCAATCGCCCACGGCTTGCGCTATACGGCGTTGCGCTACTTCAACGTCGCCGGCGCCGATCCGAGGGGCCGCACCGGCCAGTCGACGCCGGGCGCCACGCATCTGATCAAGGTCGCCTGCGAGACGGCGCTCGGCAAGCGTCCCTTCATGCAGGTGTTCGGCACTGACTATCCGACGCCCGACGGCACTTGCATGCGCGACTATATCCACGTCAGCGATCTGGCGGCGGCGCATCGGCTGGCGCTGCAACGGCTGCGCGCCGGGGGACCAAGCCTCGTCGCCAATTGCGGCTACAGCCATGGCTATTCGGTGCTCGAGGTGATCGACAGCGTGCGCCGCGTTTTTGGCCATGATTTCGACGTGCGGATCGGCGAGCGCCGTGCGGGCGACGCGGCGGCGGTGGTCGCCAATTCGGAGCTGGCGCGCCGCGAGCTCGGTTGGACCCCGCAACGCGACGACCTCGACCAGATCGTCGCCGACGCGCTGGCCTGGGAGCGTATTCTGACCGGCAAGAATTCGGCGCGGAGCTGAAGTCCCGGTTTTTCCTCCGTGGGCTCGTAGATCGAGCGTAGAAGCGCTATTGAAGGAGCTGCCGGCTGAAACGTGGAGGCGTTTCGGCCGTATCTGATCCTTTGGGGGCGGCATGAAGATATTGGTCCTTGGCGCTGGCGTCGTCGGCACGGCGGCGGCCTATTATCTGGCGAGCGACGGCCACGAGGTGACCGTGATCGAGCGCCATCCGATGGCGGCGCGAGGCACCAGCCAATCGAATGCGGGTCTGGTGTCGCCCGGCGACGCCACCGCCTGGGCCTCGCCCGCTGCGCTGAAGACGTTTTTGCGCGCGCTCTACAACCACGATCTCGGCATCAAGGTGCGGCTGCGCTTCGATCCCTATTTCTTCGCCTGGAGCCTGCGCTTCCTGCGCCAATGCACGCAAGTCCGCTTGCGCGCCAACACCGACATCAAGCTGCGCCTGGCGCTTTATTCGCGCGACTGCATCAACGCCATCTCGGCCGACACCGGCATTCACTATGACGAGCGCAAGAAGGGCATTCTCTATTTCTTCCGCTCGCAGAAGAGTTTTGATACCGGCACCGACAATTACCGCTATCTCGCCGAGCACGGTCTGCCGATCGAGATCGTCGGCCGCGAGCGGCTGGTCGAGCTCGAGCCCGGCCTTGCCGACGCCAGGGACAGAATAGCCGGCGGCGTCTATTCGCCGATCGACCAGACCGGCGACTCCAGCCAGTTCACCCGAAACCTGGCTGCCTATGCTGCCGAGAAACTCGGCGTCCAATTCCTCTACGGCACGACGGTCGAAGGCCTCGACATCGAAGGCGACCGGGTGCGCGCGGTGATGACCTCGGCCGGCCCGAGAACAGGCGACGCCGTCGTCATCTCGATGGGCCCGGAGAGCGGCCTGCTCGGTCGCCGCTACGGCATCGACCTGCCGGTCTATCCGGTCAAGGGCTATACAGCGACCGTGCCGCTGGAGGACGAGAGCAAGGGTCCGACCATGGGCGGCGCCGACGAGGACCAGCTCATCGGCTATTCCAGGCTCGGCAACCGGCTGCGGCTTGCTTCGACCGCCGAGTTCACCGGTTTCGACCGCAGCCACAAGCCGAGCGATTTCGCCGCCATGTTCAGGACCGGCAAGGAGCTTTTCCCGGGCGCCTTCGACGAGAACAAGGCCGAGCTCTGGGCCGGTCTGCGGCCGATGATGCCGAACTCGGTGCCGGTCATCGGCCGGGCGCGCTACAGCAATCTCTACCTCGATACCGGCCACGGCCATGTCGGCTGGACCATGGCCTGCGGCTCCGGAAAATTCCTTGCCGATATGGTCGCCGGCCGCAAGCCGGAGATCGACCCGCAAGGGCTGGTCTACGTCAATTGAGGGAGAATTAATCGTCGTGTCGGCACCGGGTCCATTCGCCCAGCACCCATTCGGCAAGCCAGCCGCATTCAAGCTCGCCAATCTGCGTCAGATTAGCTTGCCTGGCGGTGAGGTGCCTGAAGCCGACAACTTCGAAATCTTCGCAGTCTGTGGGATGATCGTGCTCGCCACAGGTTAGTTGCCACTCCCCATCGAGATGACGAATGACCAATGTGACGGGCCTCTCTGCGCGAAAGACATGCCCACATACAAGAGCCCTGGTTTCCGGCATGAACACGACCCCAATGCGGATTCATATTGATTGTCGCCAGCTAGGCGACACCGAGATAAATGCGTCTAATACCGTGCACAAATTCTGAGTAGAAAAATGTCCGGACCGCAAGTCGCCATCGACCTTGGCCGCATCGAGCGCAACGCACGCACCATCGTCGACCGCTGCGCCCTGTCCGGCATCAAGGTCTTCGGCGTCACCAAGGGCACTTGCGGCATGCCGCAGGTGGCGCGCGCCATGCTGCGCGGCGGCGTTGCCGGCATCGCCGAATCGCGCTTCGAAAACATCCGCCGGCTGCGCGACAGCGGCATCAATGCGCCGATCATGCTGCTGCGCAGCCCGCCGATGGCGCGCATCGAGGAGGTTGTGCGCACCGTCGACATCAGCCTGCAATCCGAGCTCGCCACCATCCGCGAGCTGTCGCGCATCGCCGAGCGTATGGGCCGCGTCCACGACATCATGCTGATGATCGATCTTGGCGACCTCAGGGAAGGCATCTGGCCGAACGACCTCATTCCGACGGTCGAGCAGATCCTGGCGCTCAGGGGCGTTCGCATTGCCGGCATCGGCACCAATCTCGGCTGCTTCGGCGCCATCATGCCGACGCAGGAAAATCTCGGGCAGCTCGTCGCCCATGCCTACAAGACCGAGCGCCTGTCCGGCGCAAGGCTCGACTGGATCTCGGGCGGGGCATCATCGTCGCTGACGCTGCTGCTCGAAGGCAGGCTGCCCGCCGGCATCAACAATCTGCGGGTTGGCGAGGCGATCCTGCAAGGTGGCGTCGAAACTTTTCGCGAGACGCCGTGGGCCGAACTCGAACCCGACGCCTGCCGGCTGACCAGCGACATCATCGAGGTCAAGCTGAAGCCGTCGCGGCCGATCGGCCAATCCGGCTACGACGCTTTCGGCAACCAGCCGGTGTTTGCCGACGATGGCGACAGGTTGCGCGCCATCGCCAATATCGGCCGCGAGGATGTGTTGATCGAAGGTTTGACGCCGATTGCCAAGGGCGTGCGGGTGCTTGGCGCCTCCAGCGACCATCTGCTTCTCGACGTGACCGATGCCGAGCCGCCACCCGCCGTCGGCGACCGTGTCGCCTTCCGTATGAGCTATGGCGCCATGCTGCTGGCGATGACCTCGGAATATGTCGAAAAGGCGCCAATGCACGATGTCGAGGATTTTTCCGGCCGCAAGATGGTGTCGATATCTGCCGAACCGGCGGCGGCCTGCATCCTGGCCAGGGAGGCGACCGGCGCCCGGCTGGAGGCGATGAATTTCGATGTCGTCGAACTGGCCGATATCGAGCGGCCGCCGTCCGGCCTGGTCCGGCTCACCGCCGGCAGCGACCGGCGCATCGCCCACAAGGCGCTGACGGCGACGGCGCGGGCGACGCACTCCTTCGGTCTGATCTGGATCGACTCCATCGCGGCCTTGATGCCCGAGGACGAAGACGGCATCGATCTGCCTGAATGTTCGGTGCTGGCGCGGGCGCTCGGCCTCGATCACAAGCCCGGCGCGCTGCAGCCACAACTGTCGCCGGAAAATGTCGTCATCGTCGGTTTGCGCCATGCCGATCCGGCCGAGGCCCGGGTGCTGAAGGATTCGCGCGTCTGCGCCTTCACCATGACCGACATCGACGCCATGGGCATGCGCGACGTAATGCACGAGGCGATCCGCATCGCCACCTCCGGCACGCAAGGCTTCCATGTCAGCTATTCGCCTGATGTGACCGAATTCGCCGGCTGGGCGGCGGGCTCCGGCGGCATCACGGTGCGCGAAACGCATCAGGCGATGGAGGCGATCGCGTTGTCCGGCGGGCTGTTGTCGATGGACGTTTCCGGCCTGACATCAGCTTTGGAACCGCGGATTGCGACAGACACCGTCAACTTCGTCATGTCGGCCTTTGGCAAGCGGATTTTGTGATCAGCCCTGCGCGCCGACCGCCGCGCACCATGAACGTCCATAATCCGCCCAGGCTGGGTCGGCCGGCGGTTCGATCTTTTCGGCCTTGCCCTGGGCCGTTCCATGATCCGACGCCAGCAGGGCGGCGCCGATGCTGGTGCCGGTTGCGGCCTCGGACGCATTGACGGCGCGTGCCGTCGCTGCAGCGAGCATGCGCGTGAAAAGCCGGTTGCGGGCGAACGGGCCCTCGACGATGGTCGGGCCGTCGGCGCCGATCAGATCGAGGCAGGTCGCGGTCATCAGCGCCAGGTAGAAAGAGATGGCGGCAAAGCGCTGGCCGTTGTTGATGCCGTGCGCGTCAAGCCAAGCGGCTCTGTGATGCGCGAACGGCCCCGAACCCTGTTGGGTCGAAGGCAGCAGGGACGTCTTCCGCGCGAGCACTGTGGCGATATCCGCTTCGGTCCAGTCTTCCGACAGGCCTTCCGTCAGCAGCGAAAACTCACGGCCGCCCATGAAGCGTGCCGACGGCACCGGATCACCGAGCGCGTTGACATTGACCAGCGTGTCGCGGGCCGGGTCGAGCGCGACCTTGTTGCCGCCGACCGCCATCGACACCACCCAGGTGCCGGTCGAGACGACCGAGAAGGGCGGCGTATCGGACAGGAGATGCGGCAGCAGCGAGGCGTTGGAATCGTGCAAGCCGCAAAACACCGGCGTTTGCGGATCAAGCCCGGTCCGTGTGGCAAGGGCGGGCAGGATCGGTCCGAGGCGATCCTTCGCCGGCCGCACCGGCGCCATCAGATGGCGCCATTGCATCTTGTCGACCAGCGACGAAAAATCCGCCTTCCACGGGTTCCACAGGTCGGTGTGGCAGCCGAGCGAGGTCGCTTCGTTGGCGGTGACGCCGGTCAGGCGCAACGCCCAGTATTGCGGGTACATCAGCATCGCGGCGGTCTTGGCGAACTCCGCCGGGAAGCGCTTCTGCTGCCAGAACAGCTGCGCGCCGAGATTGAGGCCGGCCGGCAGGCGCGGCGTGCCCGTCTCGGCGAAGGCCGGACGGATCCTGTCATAGTCCTCGGCAAGGGTGTCGGGCCCGGCAAATTCATAGTCGAGCACCGGCAGCGCCAGCTCGCCGGCAGCGTCCACCAGCACGCCCGTCGCGCCATGGGTGGTGATCGATATCGCTTCAATGCGCTGTTCGCGATTGATCTCGGCGAGGCTGTCGAGGATGAACGACCACAGAAGCTCGACATCGTGGTGCGGGTAGGGACCGTCGGCAACGGGCGCATTCGCCGTGCGGCGCAGCGAGACTTCGCGTACATCGGCGAGATCGACCAGCGCCACCTTGGCGTTGGTCTTGCCGATATCGATGACGGCGACGTGGCGGGTCATTCCATATGGAACATTGTTTCCAGCGGCACCGCCACCGGCTCGTTATCAGGCCCGGTCTCCATGATGTCGGCCATTTCCGCCCACCAGCGCTGCATCAGCTTGTGCTTCGGCAATTCGTCCATGCCATGGTCGCCGAGCCGCCACAGCACGCCGAACAGTATGTTGGTCTCTTCGTCGAGATGGATCGAATAGTCGGAAACGCCGGCCTGTTTGAGTAGCGCCACCAGCGACGGCCAGATGTCGTCATGGCGGCTTTTGTATTCGGCCTTCATCCCCGGATTGAGCTTCATCTTGAACGCGAATTTTTCGGCCATCAGGTAAAACGCTCCCGCCGCAGCCGCCGCCAGACGATCGGCAGCGCGATGACGATGATCAGCAGCAGGCCGATGAAGATCGACATGACGATCCCTGGCACGTTGAGCAGCCCCAGGCCGAAAGTCACCAGCCCCATGATGAAGGCGGCGAGCACCACGCCCAGAATGCTGCCGGCGCCGCCCAGGATGCTGACGCCGCCAAGCACCACCATGGTGATTACTTCCAGTTCGTAGCCTTGCGCGATCGATGGCCGGGTCGAGCCGAGCCGCGAGGTGATCAGCACCGAGGCGATGCCCGCCATCAGTCCGGTCAGGCAGAACAGGATGAATTTGATGCGGCCGACGCGCACGCCGGAAAACTGCGCCGCGACCGGGTTGTTGCCGATGGCGAAGACGCGGCGGCCGAAGCTGGTCCGGTGCAGCAGAAACCAGTAGATGACCGCCGCGACGAGGAGCAGCGTCAGCTCGAACGACACCACCCACCAGACATAGCCCTGGCCGAAGAAGGCGAAGCTCGCGGGATAGCCCTTGTAGGCCTGGTCGCCGAGGACGATGAAGGCGATGCCGCGAAACAGGCTCATCGTGCCGATGGTGACGACGATCGACGGCAGGCCGAGCCTGGTGACGAGCAGGCCGTTGAAGGCGCCGCAGCCGAGCCCGACCAGGATGCCGATCGCCACCAGCACCGGTGTGCCGGCGCCGGCCTGCACCGCCATGCCCATCATCGTCGAGGCCAGCGCAATGATGGCGGCGACCGACAGGTCGATCTCTCCGGAAATGATCAGCAGCGCCATGGCGAGCGCGATCAGCGCCTTTTCGGTGAAGTTGAAGGTCAGGTCCGACAGCGACCACGCGTCGAGAAAATAGGGCGAGGCGAAGCTGTTGACGGCGAAGATGGCGACCGCCACCGCGACCAGCAGCGCCTCCCACGAGAAGATCGCCGAGCTGAACGGCGTGTCGAGCCGGTCGGGAATGTGGCGTGGGGCTGGGGTGTCGGTCATGCCGCTTCCGCCTTCTTGAGAATGATGCGGCCTTGCCGGCGTTCGCCGCGCGCATTGAGCACCACGGCCAGGATGATGGCGCTGCCCGAAATCGCCATCTGCCAGAACGGCGAGATGTTGATGACCGGCAGCGCGTTGGAGATGATGCCGAGGAACAGCGCGCCGAGCACCGCGCCGCCGACCGAGCCGATGCCGCCGGCGATCGAGATGCCGCCGATGACGCAGGCGGCGATGATGTTGAGCTCGTAGCCATTGGCGACCTCGACCGAGGCGATGACATAGCGCGAGATCCAGAGATAGCCGCACAGACCGGCGGCCATCCCCGAGATGCAGAAGACGATGAACCTGGTGCGGCCGACATCGATGCCGGCGTAGATCGATGCGGTCGGATTGACGCCGATGGCATAGATCGAGCGGCCGAGCGCGGTGCGCGTCATCAACAGGAAGAACAAGGCGATGACCAGTATGGTGATCCACGACAGCACCGGAATGCCGAGAAAGGCCGCGCGCTGCAGGCCGATGAAATCAGGGCTCATCTGATCGGCATTGACCCAGGCGCCGCCTGAAATGACGAAGGTGGCGCCGCGATAGATGGTAAGCGTGCCGAGCGTCACCACGATCGAGGGAATGTTCAGCCGCCATACCAAAAAACCGTTGATGGCGCCGAGCACCAGGCCGACCAGAAGCGCGATGACGATCAGCAGCGGGATCGGGATTGCCGGATGCGCGGCGTTCAGCATCGCCACCACCATGCCGGTGAAGCACAGGTTCGACGCCATCGACAGGTCGATCGAGCGGGTCAGGATCACCACCATCTGCCCCAGCGCCAGGATCATCAGGATCGAGGTGTCGTTGAACACCTGGCGCAGATTGCCGAAGGCGGCAAAGCCCGGAAAGCGCATCGAGATCAGCCCGATCAGCACAACGATGGCCGCGAGCAGCCAGACTTCGCGATATCTGAGAAGAGCCTTCATGCTGCGATCCCCGCTGCCGTCTTGACCAGCGTTTCGGCGTCGAGCCCCTTGTTGTCATAGATCGAGGCGATGCGGCCCTCGCGCATGACGACGACCCGGTCGGACATGCCGAGGATTTCGGGCAGTTCGGACGACACCATGATCACCGACAACCCTTGAGCGACCAGCTCAGCCATGAAGCCGTGCACGGCGGCCTTCGAGCCGATGTCGATGCCTTTGGTCGGCTCGTCGAGGATGATCACCTTGGGCGCGGTCGCCAGCCATTTGGCGATGACGATCTTCTGCTGGTTGCCGCCCGACAGTGTGCCGACATCTTGGCTGAGCGAGGCGGCGCGCAGGTCGAGCCGCTCGGTGTAGGAACGGGCCAGCGCGAATTCTTCCGCCAGCTGCAACACACCTGACTTGGACGTGCGCTTGAGCGAGGGCAGCGAGATGTTCTGGAAGATCGGCAGGCCGATCACCACGCCTTGCTTGCCGCGTTCTTCCGGCACGTAGACGATGCCGGCGTCGATCGAATCCGCCGCCGATTTCGGCACGATCGCCTTGCCTTCCAGCGTGATGGTGCCGCTGGTGGTGCGGGTGATGCCTGATATCGCCTGCATCACCTCGCTGCGCCCGGCGCCGACAAGGCCGTAGAAGCCGAGGATCTCGCCTCTGTGCAGCTCGAAGCCGATGTCGTCGAACTCGGTCGGGTGCGACAGGCCGGAGACGGCAAGCACCGGCGCGCCGATCTCGGCCTTGCGTTGCGGAAAGATGTGATCGACGGCGCGGCCGACCATCATGCGCACGATCTGGCTCTGGCCGGCATCCCTGATCAGGCCTTCGCCGACCATCTCGCCGTCGCGGAACACCGTATAGCGGTCGGCGATGCGATAGATCTCGTCGAACTTGTGGCTGATGAACAGGATCGCCTTGCCTTCGCTCTTCAGGAACTCGACCAGCAGGAAAAGCTCCTCAATCTCCTTCAGCGACAGCGCTGCGGTCGGCTCGTCCATGATGACGATCCGGGCGTCGATCGACATGGCGCGGGCGACTGCGACCAGGTGCTTGTTGGCGATGCCGAGGTCCTTCAGCCGCGCATCGGCGTCGATGTGGCCGGCGCCCATCGTGTCGAGCACCTCGCGGGCTTGTCTGCGCATGGTGCGCCAGTCGATGGTGCCGAAGCGCGATCGCGGCGCATGGCCGAGAAAGATGTTTTCGGCCACCGTCAGGTCGTCGAACAGCACGGTTTCCTGGTGGATGGCGGTGATTCCGTGCCCGAAGGCGGCATGCGCGCTGGGCAAGGTGACGGCCTGGCCATCGATGCTGATCGTGCCTGTGTCAGGCTGGTAGATGCCTGTCATGATCTTGACCAGCGTCGACTTGCCGGCGCCGTTCTCGCCGATCAGCGCGGTCACCTGGCCGGGATAGAGCGACAGGCTGACATCGTGCAGTGCGCGCACGCCGGGAAAACTCTTCGAGATGCCGGACAGGGTCAGGCGCGGAACCGGAGTCAGAGGCTGCTCGGTGGTCGGGTTGAGTTGGGCTGTCGTGTCCATGGTCGTATCAAGCCCTGAAGCAAGGTTCGTTTGAAGGCGCGGCGGAACCTCTGCCCCGCCGCGCCGGCTTGAAGGGCTCCAGGATCAATAGATCTTGGAGAACTCTTCGATGTTCGACTTGTCGAACTTGAAGGGCGGAGCCATTGCAGCCGAATTGGTATCGTCGAGCGTGACCTTGCCGACGCGGCCGATCGACAGCGTCGCACCCGGCTTGGCTTCCTCCTTCTTCACCGCCAGGTCATGGGCGAGGTAGACGGCCGAGTAGCCGAGGTCGATCGGGTTCCACAGCGCAACCGCCTGGCTGGCGCCGTTGTCGATGAACTTCTTGAACTCCGACGGCAGCGCCAGACCGGTGACGTTGACCTTGCCGATCAGGCCCTGGTCGGTCACCACCTGGGCGGCGGCGACAACGCCGACGGTGGTCGGTGCGATGATCGCCTTGAGGTTCGGATAGGATTTTAGCAGGCCCTTGGCCTCGTCCGTGCTCTTGGCCGAGTCGTCGTCGCCATAGACGGTGGCGACGAGATTGATCTTGGGGAATTTCTCGGGCAGCACCTTCTTGGCCGCTTCGATCCAGGCGTTCTGGTTGGTCGCGGTCGACGAAGCCGACAGTATGGCGACATCGCCGCCTTCCGGCAGATAGTCGGCGGCAAGCTTGATGATGGTCTCGCCGATCAGGTTGGTGTCCGAGGGGTTGAGGTGCAACTGGCGGCCTTCCGGAGCGACGCCCGAATCCCACGAGATGACGGTGATGCCGCGATCCATCGCCTTCTTCAGCGCCGGCACCAGCGCGTCGGCGTCATTGGCCGAAATGGCGATCGCGTCGACTTTTTGGGCGATCAGCGAATTGATCACCTCGATCTGCGGTTCGGCGGTCGCCTTGGTCGGGCCGGTGTAGATGATGTCGACGTCGCCGAGTTCCTTGGCAGCCTCTTCTGCGCCCTTGTTGGCGGCATCGAAGAAGCCGTTGCCGAGGGATTTCACCACCAGTGCGATCTTGACGTTCTCGGCATAGGCGGCATTCACGAACATGGCGGCGGAGAACGCCGCCGTAACCATCAATTTCTTCAGAAAGCTCATCGAATATCCTCCCTTGAGCGTTGCATTCCATCGCCGCTGCGAACCCTCAGGCCTGCAGCGAAGATTCTTCCTTGTTGGCTGCCGTTGTGCGGGCGATGACCAGCGTCACACCGGCGGCCTCCAACATCTTGGCCTCGCGATCCTCGATGCCGTCGTCGGTGATGACGGTGGCGATGCGCGACAGGCCGCACAGGATCAGGCTCGAGCGTTTGCGGAACTTCGACGAATCGACCAGCACCACCAGCTCGTCGGCCTGATCGATCAGTTTCTGCTCGGCCTGGATCAGCAGCGGATCGCCTTCCATCAGGCCGAGCGGCCCGAGCCCTTGCGCGCCCATGAACATGCGGCGCGCATAGAAATTGCGCGTCACGTCATTGTCGAACGGCGACAGGATGATGTTCTGCTCGCGATAGATGGTGCCGCCCGACAGCATCACCGTGTTCTTGGAGTGCTTGAGCAGGTGCTCGGCGATCGGAAAGGAATTGGTGAAGATCGGCATGCGGCGGCCGGTCAGGAAATGCACCATCTGGAAGGTGGTGGTGCCGCCATTGATGATGATCGGCTCGCCGTCCTTGCACAGTTCCACGGCGTCCCGCGCGATCGCCCGCTTCTGCGCAGCGTTGATCGTCTCGTTGACGGAAAAAGGCCGGCCGGCAAGGCCGATGAATTGCGGCGGGGTGATCGCCTCGGCGCCGCCACGCACGCGGCGCAGGCGCTTTTGCACATGCAATGCGGCGATATCGCGCCGGATTGTCGCCTCGGACGAGTCCGTCAGGTCGACCATCTCCTGCACCGTCACCACAGGCTTTTCCTGGACGGCGGACAAAATGATCCTGTGGCGCTCTTTTTCGTGCATGGTTCCTCCCTGCCTCGGCATCTAGGCACCCAAAACGCGCAGTGTCAATCATTTCCGATCATATAATTCCATTGTGCAGTGCAATATGATCAATCTTGATCGTTTGTGATTGACAAGGCCGCCGCTTCCGTGGACATTCCGACCGAAGCTGACCCGCTATGCGGTCGCAATTGACCGCACCGTTTGCGCGTCTCACGTCACGGGAGGATTACCTATGCTTGACAAGCGCTCCGGCACGCGCCTCGCCAATCTTTGGGATGAGGCGAAAAACCAAGCCATGAGCGAGCCGGAACGTCTCGTCTATCGCTCGAATGTTCTTGGCTCCGACAAGCGCGTCACCAACTATGGCGGCGGCAACACCTCTTCCAAGATCTGGCAAAAGGATCCGCTCACCGGCGAAAGCGTGGAAGTGCTGTGGGTGAAGGGCTCGGGCGGCGACAGCGCCTCGATTAAAACAGACGGTTTCGCCACCCTCTACATGGACAAGTTGCGTGCGCTTAAGGGTCTCTATCGCGGCCTCGAGCATGAGGACGAGATGGTCGCCTATCTGCCCCATTGCACCTTCAACCTTAACCCGCGCGCGGCCTCGATCGACACGCCGCTGCATGCCTTCGTGCCGAAGCCGCATGTCGACCACATGCATCCCGACGCCATCATCGCGATTGCCGCCGCCAAGGATTCGCAGGCGCTGACCAGGGAGATCTTCGGCGACGCGATCGGCTGGCTGCCATGGAAGCGCCCGGGCTTCGAGCTCGGCCTGTGGCTGGAAAAATTCTGCTCCGAAAACCCTGAGGCCAAGGGCGTTGTGCTGGCAAGCCATGGCCTGTTCACCTGGGGCGACACCCCCCGGGAATGCTACGAGACGACGATCTCGGTGATCAACCAGGCAATCGACTGGTTCGAGCGCAAGTCTGAAGGCAAGCCGATCTTCGGCGGCGAAATCGTCAAATCGCTCGACGCGTCGGCGCGTCGCGCCGTGGCGGCAAGGCTGATGCCGAGGATCCGCGGCCTGATCTCGGAGAAAAGCCACAAGCTCGGCCATTTCGACGATTCGCCGGCAGTGCTTGAATTCGTCAATTCGAAGGATTTGCGCCCGCTGGCCGCGCTCGGCACCTCCTGCCCGGATCATTTCCTGCGCACCAAGATACGGCCGCTGGTCATCGAGTTCGACCCCAAAAATCCCGATGTCGATGCCGTCATTGCCCGTCTTGCCGACGATGTGGCGGAGTATCGCGTTGGCTATCAGGCCTATTATGACAGGTGCAAGCATGCGGATTCGCCGCCCGTGCGTGATCCGAACGCCGTGGTCTATCTGATGCCCGGCGTCGGCATGTTCACCTTCGCCGGCGACAAGGCGACGGCGCGCATATCGGGCGAATTCTACATCAATGCCATCAATGTCATGCGCGGTGCCTCGACGGTGTCGACCTATGTCGGCCTGCCCGAGCAGGAAGCCTTCGACATCGAATACTGGCTGCTCGAGGAGGCAAAGCTGCAGCGCCTGCCCAAGCCGAAATCGCTTGCCGGCCAGATCGCGCTGGTCACCGGCGGCGCCGGCGGCATCGGCCGCGCGACGGCCAACCGGCTGCTGCGCGAGGGCGCCTGCGTCGTGCTGGCCGACATCGACGAGGCAGCCCTTGCCAGCGCCAATGACCAGTTGGCCAAGGACTATGGCTGGGATTTCGTGCGGCCGGTGGTGATCGACGTCACGTCAGAGGACCAGGTGATCTCCGGTTTCGCCGAAACGGCGGTCGAGTTCGGCGGCATCGACATCCTGGTGTCGAATGCCGGCCTGGCAACCTCGGCGCCGATCGAGGAGACGACGCTGGCGCTGTGGAACAAGAACATGGACATCTTGTCGACCGGCTATTTCCTCGCTTCGCGGGAAGCATTCCGGTTGTTCCGGGCGCAGAAGATCGGCGGCAATGTCGTCTTCGTCGCCTCCAAGAACGGTCTTGCCGCCTCCCCCAATGCCGCCGCCTATTGCACGGCCAAGGCCGCCGAGATCCATCTGGCGCGCTGCCTGGCGCTGGAGGGCGCGGAAGCCCAGATCAGGGTCAATGTCGTCAATCCCGACGCCGTGCTGCGCGGCTCGAAGATCTGGACCGGCGAGTGGAAGGAACAGCGCGCCGCCGCCTACAAGATGTCGACTGACGATCTGGAGGAGCACTACCGTTCGCGCTCGATGCTGAAGCGTTCGGTGTTGCCCGAAGACATCGCCGAGGCGATCTATTTCTTCGCCTCCGACATGTCGGCCAAGTCGACCGGCAACATCGTCAATGTCGACGCCGGCAATGCCCAGTCGTTCACGCGCTGAGCGGAGACGGGCGATGGAACAGATCATCTCCGCCGACATCGTCGACAAGGACAACGCCGCGCGCGCGGCCGACCTCAAGCGCGACTACGACTCGCTCGGCGAGCGCCTCGACCGTCGGGGCATCGCCGTCGACGCTATCAGCGACAAGGTCGAAAAATTCGCCGTGGCGATCCCGTCCTGGGGCGTCGGCACCGGCGGCACCCGCTTTGCCCGCTTTCCCGGCGCCGGCGAGCCGCGCGACATCTTCGACAAGATCGAGGACTGCGCCGTGATCCGGCAGTTGACGCAGGCGACACCGACCGTTTCGCTGCACATTCCGTGGGATAAGGCTGATCCGAACCGGCTGAAACAGGCAGCCTCGCGCTTCGGCCTCGGCTTCGACGCGATGAATTCGAACACGTTCTCCGACGCCAGCGACCAAAAACTTTCCTACAAATTCGGCTCGCTGTCGCATGCCGACGCCGGCACCCGCCGGCAGGCCGTCGAGCACAATCTCGAATGCATCGAGATCGGCAAGACGCTCGGCTCCAAGGCACTGACGGTATGGATCGGCGACGGCTCGAATTTCCCCGGCCAGGTCAATTTCGCCAAGGCGTTCGAGCGCTATCTCGACGCGATGAAGGAGATCTACGCCGGACTGCCGGGCGACTGGAAACTGCTCACCGAGCACAAGATGTACGAGCCGGCCTTCTATTCGACGGTCGTGCAGGATTGGGGCACCAACTACATCATCGCCAAAGAGCTCGGCGACAAGGCGTTCTGCCTGGTCGACCTCGGCCATCACGCGCCCAACGTCAACATCGAGATGATCGTGTCGCGGCTGGTCCAGTTCAAGAAACTCGGCGGCTTCCATTTCAACGATTCGAAATATGGCGACGACGATCTCGACGCCGGCTCGATCGATCCCTACCGGCTGTTCCTCGTCTTCAACGAACTGGTCGATGCCGAGCTTGCCGGTGCCGAAGGTTTCGATCCGGCTCACATGCTCGACCAGAGCCACAATGTTACCGACCCGATCGAAAGCCTGATGTTGTCGGCGGTCGAGGTGCAGCGCGCCTATGCGCAGGCGCTGCTGGTCGATCGCCAGGCGCTGGAAGGCTATCAGGATACCAATGACGCGCTGATGGCGACGCAGACGCTTAAAGCCGCCTATCGCACCGATGTCGAGCCGATCCTCGCCATGGCGCGGTTGAACACGGGCGGCGCCATCGATCCGGTCGCCACCTATCGCGCCGCCGGCTACCGAGCCAAAATCGCGGCGGAACGGCCGGCAGTTGCTGGCGGCGGCGGCGGGATTGTTTGATATCGGCCTGAAACGAAAAAACCCGCCTGAGGCGGGGCTTCATTCCAGCTTGGGTCCCTCGCCCCACGAAAGTGGGGAGAGGTGGCTCGGCTAAGCGGAGACGGAGAGGGACCCGCGCTCTACGAAGCCCCCTCTCCGGCCGCTTCGCGGCCACCTCTCCCCCGCTTCGCGGCGGGCGAGGAACCCAGGTTGAGAGTTCGTGGAAGGTGCAAGCCTCGCCTTTCTCGCATCATTGTCAGTAGACTCGCCCTCTCCAAACGGCTTTTCTAGGCGCATCCCACGCCTCGGAGAACGGCCATGCACCGCCGCACCCTAATCGCACTCAGTCTTTCCCTCACCTTGACCTTTGCGCCGCTGGCGGCTGCATTCGCCGCCTCGCCGCAGCCGGCGAAGGGCGAGCATGGCATGGTGGTGACCGCCCAGCATCTTGCGTCGGAAGTCGGCGTCGAGGTGCTGAAGAAGGGCGGCAATGCCGTCGACGCGGCGGTCGCCGTCGGCTATGCACTGGCTGTGGTCTACCCGAACGCCGGCAATATCGGCGGTGGCGGCTTCATGACCATCCGCTTCAAGGACGGCCGCTCGACCTTTCTCGATTTCCGCGAGCGCGCGCCGCTCGCCTCGACGAAAACCATGTATCTCGACAAGGACGGCAAGCCGGTGAAAGGCGCCAGCCTCGACGGCTATCTCGCGGTCGGCGTGCCGGGCTCGGTGGCCGGCTTCGAGACCGCACGGGAAAAATACGGCACGCTGACGCGGCAGGACTTGATGGCGCCGGCCATCCGCTATGCCAAGGACGGCTTCGTGCTGGAGCAGGGCGACGTCGCTTCGCTCGAAGGCGGTGCCGCGCGGCTCGCCAAGGACCCGGCCGCGGCCGCCATCTTCCTGAAGCCGGACGGCAAGCCTTATGCCATCGGCGAGCGCCTTGTTCAGTCCGATCTCGCCGCCTCGCTCTCAGCCATTTCGGAACAAGGTCGCGATGCCTTCTACAAAGGGCCGATCGCCGACGGCATCGTCAGGGCGAGCGCGGAGAAGGGCGGCATTCTGGCCAAGCCGGATTTCGAGACCTACGCGGTCCGCGAACTCGAGCCGGTGACCTGCAACTACCGCGGCTATGAGATCTCCTCCTCGCCGCCGCCGAGCTCGGGCGGCGTCATCATTTGCGAGATACTCAACGTGCTGGAATTCTACCCGCTGTCCTATCTCGGCGCGGGTTCTGCCGAAACCGTCAAAGTCATGGTCGAGGCAATGCGCCATGCCTATGTCGACCGCAACTCGGCGCTCGGCGATCCCGACTTCGTCGACAATCCGGTCGAAATGCTGCTCGACAAGAATTATGCGAAAGAAATCCGCGAAAAGATCGATCCGTTCCGGGCCGGCGTGTCGCAGGAATTGATGCCGAAGGGTTTTGGCGAGAGCCAGGAGACGACGCATTACTCGATCGTCGACAATGACGGCAACGCCGTCGCGGTGACCTATACGTTGAACGGTTCGTTCGGCGCTGGCGTCGTCGCCGACGGCACCGGCATCCTGCTCAACAACGAGATGGACGATTTCACCCAGAAACCGGGCGTGCCCAATCTCTACGGCCTCGTCCAGGGCGAGGCGAATGCGATCGCCCCGAGGAAGACGCCGCTGTCGTCGATGAGCCCGACCATCGTCGCCAAAGACGGTAAGCCGTTCATGGTCATCGGCAGTCCCGGCGGCTCGCGCATCATCACCATCACGCTGGAAGCGATCGTCAATGTCGTCGATCACGGCATGAACATCCAGGAGGCGATCGACGCGCCGCGCATCCATCACCAATGGCTGCCCGACACGGTCTATGTCGAACCGTTCGGCCTGTCGCGCGATACCGAAAAACTGCTTGCCGGGATGGGCTACCACCTCGATGTCGCCGATGCGACCTGGGGTCAGGCGGCCGGTATCCTGGTCGGCGGCAAGAGCCTGGCCGAGATCGAAAAGGGCGGCGGCGCCCGCTACAATGGCGCCATCGACAGCCGCGCCGCGTCCGGCGAGGCGATCGGATATTAATTTTGTTCGGTCAGATGACCAGCGTTATGGTGGACGCAATCAGCATCACCGCCGCGATGCCGACGAACAAGGCATAGATACGCGGCCGATCGAGCAGGAGCGCATTTCCCGATATCCACGCCGCGGTGGCGCCGCCAAGCGCGTACAGGAAGCCGTTGCGGTGCCCCAAGGCCAGGGTTGCGGCCATCAAGCCGCCAATGATGAGAGCGCCGAACACGATGATCACGGCGACCGCGTATTTCTCGAAATCGTTGCTGGCCACACCCGGACCCATCACGTTCAACGTCGTCAGGTCGTCCGGGTCGAAGGGGCTGGCCGACCCATATTCGTCTTGACCGGCAGGCTCGTGCATCATTCATTCTCCTTGAAGCGGCAACAAATCATCAAGCCTTGCCGAGTGCAACCGGATCGCGACGCGTTCAATGCGATCGGCACGGTCTTCAACACTTTCTGGCCGCGGCTTGCTACCGCTTTTTTGGATTTAATGCATGTCGCGCAAAAGTGTGCAGCGGTTTTGCGGTGACGACATGCAAAAAAACAACAACCTGAAGCGCGTCGCCCGGTCGAACGCGACGCGCTTCAGGTCGGATCGTGCTGCCGTTCCAGGCGATCTGTCGGACTGGAATCGCCAGTCGGGGCGTTTTGACCTGAAAGTCCGCCGCTCTGGAGGCGGATTAAGAACCGCTGTCGCTGGCTTCGGCCTGACCGCGCGTTACGTGCTGGTGGCCAGGATTGGGCCGGCGGCCAAGATAGGGCCGGTGGCGAAGATTGTCGGTGGTGGAGAGTGGCCGGCGCCACGTTGGGGGGGCGTTGGGGTAGATTGCCTGATGGGCGCCGGCCAAGCGGAAATCAGGTCCGCCGCGAGCAAATATAGCAGGAATGGCGCGGTATGGCAGTGGTGTGATCGCGGAAGATGGTTCGCGCTTTCCCGGTGCGGTGCCCCATTTTGGGTCAAACCGTCTGGCACCTGAATTGCACGGTAAGCAATGCCGGGGCAACGGCCCGGAAGTTGTTCCCGAATATCGGGCCTCGCCGCTTCGCAAATGGAGCGGCGGGCCTTTTTTGGCTAGAGCATTGGACCCGAAAGTGGGACCTGTTGAGGCAGCATTTCTTAGGCGGCGGGAGCCGGCGGCAGTTCGAACAGTTTGGCGCCATTCTCCTGGCCCCGCTCGACATAGCCGATTATCCGGAACCATTTTGCGACGTCCGGTCTATGGAGCCAGCTGCGCGAGTGAATGGGGAGGTTGCCTGCGAGCGCCTGGATATGGCGAATGTGCCGCTTGCAGAAGCGAACTGTCGCGGCACTGAAGAAATCCTCCTGTGCGGCGAACAGCGTATCGGCAGCGTCGCTATTCTCGTGCCACGCGATGATCGCCACGGTCTTTTCGCCCTGGACAAGCGCGTGAGCACGGCCCTCTTTCAAGTTCATCATCAGATTGTCGTAGGCGATCTTGCTGTCCTTGCCGGCCGCGGCGTATTCGTCCGATATCCGCTTGGACAGATCACGGAAAAGAGCTTCCAGATCGCCAACCGTTGCTGCGCGTGCTCTCATTTCGCCTCCTGGAGCCCCAGCAGGCAGTTTGCCCTAAGGATAGGGGATCACCAAGCAAATCAAATCCGTCATCCGCCCAATGCGAGCAAAGATGTTTCGCCGGGGGAGAACGCTGCGCGGCATGCCGTGACACCGACGGGCTGATCCCTGCCAACTGATTAGCAAAATCGGCGGCCATGGCACAAGCTACTGAAATTGCGAGGTGCCCTTGAAGTGGATTCGAGCCACCGACATGCTGATTTTCAGTCTGCTGTCGATGGTTGAAATCGTTGAGCTTTTCAGCTCCATGTCGCGTTCATGTCGCGTCAGGCCAAAAGTGCCCGTTCGGCCGCAGCCAGTTCCTCGACATCATCGCCGCGCGGGAACAACTTGCCCGTAGACGTCCATTGTCATCATGATAGAGGAATGGCCGAGCCGTTCCTGAACCATTTTGGGTGGCAGGCCCAGGCCACCATCGGCAACGCGATTGATGCAACGCCGTTGTCCGATCCGGGCGAGGCCTATTTCGCTACTGGCAACGCCGCCGGACTGCAGCACGTCGGCCGATGACGCCAATAGCCCTCAGTGCGTGGTGACGCCGACCCTAGGGCAGATGACGCCCACAGGAACCTTTTGGCGCGGGCGGGACAGCGCGCCCCTCTTCCGTCGTGCCGTCAAAAAAAACCGCCGGGCGAAACCCGGCGGCTTGGTCGTTCGACTGGGTCGTTTCAGCCGCGATCGGCTTTACGGCGCCGGAGCCTGCTTGGCGGCCAACTGGTCGATCTTGTCGGCAAGCACACCCTTGGCCCAGTCCGTGACCTCGGCGTCGACGGGCTTGTTGGCCATGTCGGCCAGTGCCGCGTCGAGCGATGCATCGTCGGTGCCGACAGCGGCCTGGTCGGCAGCCGTCTGGGCCGCGGCAGCAGCTGCTTCGGCATCCGAGACCGTGGTTTCCTGGGCCGCGACCTGTGCTTCCAGATCCGCGATCTGTCCCGGCAGGGCCGCCTGTTCCTCGGGCGTCATGGCTGCAATCTGGTCAGGCGTAAGCCCATTCAACGTGTCGAGCTGCGCGTTCAGGGAATCCAATTGGGCCTGAGCATCGACCGCCGCCGCGGCCGCCTTGTCAGCCGCGGCCTGTGCGTTCTGGGCGTTCGCGGACGCCACCGCAAAGGCCTGTACGGCAGCGAACCTCTTGCTCTTGGAGTTCATGTAGGCGTTGACGTTGCGCTGCAGCGAATTCAACCGGCCGAGCTTGGCACGGATATTCTTTTCCTTGGACACAGAGACGGTCTGCTCAGTGTCGTCAACGCTTGCAACAGTCTCTTTTTCGGCCTTGGCCACCTGCCCCTTGGCTGTCGCCGACTTGCCCTGCGAACCGCTATTGCCGGAATTGCCGCCAGCATTGCCGTTGCCGCCGCCGCCGTTACCGCCGCCGCCGTTACCGTTGCCGCCACCATGGCCATTACCGCCACCATGGCCGTTACCGCCTGCACCGGCCAGCGCCGGAGATGCCAGAAGCGCGAACACGGCAAACGCGGCGAAAAGAGTCTTTCGGGATGTCATAATTCCTCCTTTGAATCGCACCTCCGCATATAACTGCCAAATATAACGAAGAGCTAATTTATATCTGAGAAACTTTATGCAAATGCGAAAGTCCGGCGGGTTGCGACGCCGACCTGCACCGAGGCCCTCGAAATTCCCCGGGCAGAACTGTCTCAATCAAAGCCAAAAAGACCCTAACCGTTTTTGCTAAATTTCGGACAGAAGGCCGTTCTTGGAATTGCGCTAGAGCGGATGCAGGATATCGGGCGCCCGCCTGTTCGTCGAACAGAACCGCGCAGCCGCTTGAGTGCCATCGCTGAAAGGGCGTTCGCCATCGCATCATCCGGCGACACAAAATCCACCGGTCAGCACCATCAGCTCTTCCACCGCCCTGACCATCGAGCGGCGACCCTCCTCTCACAACGTCTGGTGCGTGGGTCGCGCAGGCAATCGCCATCCGCCCGGTCTAGTGGCGATGATAAGCCAGAACTGTACTGCCGCGTGGCGACTTGTGGCGATACGATGAGCTGAACCCAGCACTCTCGATTAAAGACTGAAGCCGGATGTCGTCTTCGTCGGGGACTCGCGCCACAATCGTCTGTGCGCGGTTGATGATGTCGGTGAAGATGCGATCGGCCTCCTCCTGGCCCAACCCCCTGCGGACATGCTGGTACACAGCGAGAAGAAGCACGATATCGTAACTGTCATTTAGAACAGATTGAAGCTTTCGGCTGCCCAGGTTCATGGCGTCAAATCGACTTTCTACGTTCGATCCTAGAAAGATGGAACGCGCCACTCGGGTGTGTGGCTTCAGAATGTCAATGCCGTGGATGTAGGCCGGTCTGCGTTTGGCTATTTCATAAGCGACGATGCCCATATTGCAGCCAACATCAAGGATCGTCTTACCGGAGTAGTTTACCCCGCATGAAAATAATCCATCGAGCCGATCGTCCCACGTTCCTGCGCTATATTTCTTGTGCGATTTCCAAAAAGGCACGACTATCCTTCCGTGTCCTGGACCAAAGTCGAATTTTATCTGCGCCCGCTAGCATTTTCCGGCAAAGTCCAACGAAACGTGTGTCGGACGGTTACGCAATTGCCATGGAAAATGGTGCCCAGAGGCGGA
>NZ_FTPD01000016.1:15529-106752 GCF_900156895.1 Mesorhizobium prunaredense | reverse complement strand
GACTCAATTCATCCCGCTCTAGCGCTGCTCCGGCAGATTTTAGTGAAGACAGGTCTTTTTCCCGCTGGGCCGCATCAAGCTCGACAGTGGCAGGTGAAGACTGAGATGTCCTCCTTACGGCAAACGGTCAATCAAATCGTTCAGCAAAAGCAGCGACGCGCCGGCGAACACAGCCGCAGCCGCGTCGTCCAGCATGATGCCGAGTCCACCCCTTACCTTCTCGTGAACGACGCCGATGGGCCAAGGCTTGACGACGTCGAAAAACCGGAAAGCAAGGAAACCTGCTGCCCACCAGACCGGGTCTGGCGGCAGCATGGAAAGCGTTGCGGCGGTGCCGAAGGTCTCGTCAATGACGACGATCTGCGGATCCTCCGTCCTGGTATGGGAGACGACATGCGACGACGCCCATACGCCCACGGCGAATAGGGCCATATAGGCGAGCACGATCAGCCAAGGCGATGCAGGTATCATGAGCGCGGCAACAGCCACTCCGACGCCCGCGCCGGCCGTCCCCGGCCATACCGGAGATAATCCCGCGCCGGCAGAGGTCGCGAACAGGTAAGCAAGCTTAGGCAGAAATTTACGCATGGCGTTTCGGACGGCTTCCCCGTGAATTGCGAATACGCGTTATAACGGCATCTTTCGAGTTACTACCGCTAGACCGCCAGTCGATTTGCGACAGCGGACACAACGATTGCAGAAACAGCGAAACAATATCGGGCTGCTGTCGCAGCGACCGAAATTTTCCGTTTCGCCGTCAGCTTGGCAGCCTCTCGCTCCTCTCGCTACCTTAATCCATTGGCCGCATTCGCCAAAGAAACGCTGTTGAGTTGAACTGGGAAAGACGTCTGAGCCGGTCTCGGCCCGCGCTGACCACCTCGATCGGCGCCGACGGGCTGGAACGAACCCACAATTTGCCGGTTAAACTTCGCGGAACGACATCATCAGAGGAGCCAAGTCATCATGATCGCCGGCCTCATGAAACGCCGCATCGACCCGCTATGGGAGCACGCCGCCTCTCCGCTGATCGGGATCGGCATGACCCCGAACCAGGTTACGTCAGGCGGGCTGGTGCTCGTCGCCCTGTCGTGCGCCGCCTATGTGTACCACCAGTCAAGCCTTGCCTTTGGCCTTTGCCTGGCGTTTGCCTTCACCTTCGATGCGCTCGACGGGGCGGTTGCCCGTCGCAGACATATGAGCACCAAGGCGGGTGGCTATTTCGACGCCATGGCCGACCGTTATCAGGAACTTGCCGTGTTTGCGGCAATAGGCTGGGTCGCCGACCTGTGGGCGATCGCCATGATCGCGTTCGCCGGCGGACTCCTCACCAGCTACGCCAAGGCGCGGACGGCAATCGAAATCCCCATAGAAAACCACGCGTGGCCGGATTTCTTCGAACGGATGGAACGCCTGGTGTTCATTTGCGTGCTGTTGGTCGCCGACGGATTGGCGACCGCGATGGGCGCCGCTTCGCCCTGGATTCTGACGGGCGGGTTCGCACTATACGCACTGCTGGCAAACGCCACAGCGCTGCAACGGATCAATCGCGCATTTGCGATGCTCAAACGAGCGGACGCGAAGCAGCCGTGAGACGGCGAAATCCCATAAGGATGAGGCGGCCCGGCGCTCCCTGCGTGCCAGATGTCCGCACCTCGTTAGACCGTTTCGAGCCGGCTGAACCGAACCGGGATGATTTTTCGAGTCTTCAGTTGTCCTGCCGAATCCTTGTCGATGACCGTCAGCAACTGCCCTTGTTCAGGGCCCACAGGCAGAACCAGGCGGCCCCCTGGCTTGAGCTGCTCAAGCAAAGCCGGCGGCGCCCGCCCCGCCGCGACGCTGACCAGGATCTTGTCGAATGGGGCGTGCTCGGGCCAGCCGCGAGACCCGTCCCCGACACGAATGCTGACATTGGATAGACAGAGGTCCTGCAGCAGAGCCTCGGCATGGCTTGCGAATTCCTCGATGATCTCGACGCTCCAAACGTGCCCGGCGAGTTCCGCGAGGATTGCGGTCTGGTAGCCCAGGCCGGTTCCGATCTCGAGCACCGCCTCGTGCGGTTGGAGAGCAAGGAGATCGGTCATCAGCGCGACGATGAACGGCTGCGAGACGGTTTTGTCGAAGCCGATCGGCAGTGGCATATCCTGGTAGGCATAAGGCGCGACTGAGCTTGGCACGAAGAGATGGCGCGGCACCCGCTGCATCGCTGCCATCACCCGTTCATCGAGGGCCGCCTTGCCGAGCTCTTCGCTTGCAAGGTCAGTATGGATTGCAATCATCTCGACCATGTGCCGGCGTAGCACAGCGAGATGCTCTTCGTTCATTGGCTTCATGGCCGTCGGGCCTTCCTCAACCAGGCTTGCTGCCAGTCAGGCTTATATCCTGTTCGTCACAGCAACGCCCGTCATCGTTTCCAGTTGCGGGTGGCACACGGCTGCCGGAGGCAATTTTGGCGTTGCATCTTGATAGATATCGTCGGCGGCCCCGGAGATCAGTGCCATGTCGCCATAACGGTATGTCCTGGATCGCGGTGATTGAACGATGAACGGCTGAATCGCGTGCATGCGTGGGCAGCCGGCGATCTCGACCGGGGCGTTGTCGTTGTAGTAGTGGACGCCTGTTTCACCGATGCTGCGACTGCTGCATGGCTTCGGCAGCGGAATGCCGTGACGAGCGGTTCGGGAGGTTCCTCACGCACCTACACAATCGGAGTTCCTAAATATCCAGCTAAAGTCCGGAAGCCGCTACTTTATCGTTTCCAGGAGTGCTGAGTGGAACTCGCCGGGGCCTCTGCCTTGCCGCTCGGCCGTCGTGGTTGAATCCTCATCAGCTAAAGTAGTGAAATCTGATGGAACTACCGGCCCTGATGTGCCATTTTACCAAGTCGTGAGAGAAGACGAAGGCAAATGAGCCAGCACAATGCCACTGTGATAGGCGTCGTGGTGCCCATGTTCAATGCCGAGAGAACCATTCTCGCGACGCTGACCAGCATCTGCCAGCAGAGCCACCAGGCGCTGGACATTGTCGTAGTGGATGATGGGTCGACGGACCGGTCCGCGTCAATCGTGGCCGCCTATGCCGAGCAAGATCGGCGTATGCGCCTTTTCAGGCAGCCGAACGCGGGTGTTGCGGACGCACGCAACAGCGGCGCCGCTGCCACCGATGCGGAGTTTCTAGCGTTCGTGGACGCGGATGATCTTTGGGCTCCATCCAAAATCGCACTGCAACTGCGCCTCCTGCAGGAAGGAGGCTCGTCAGCTGGGCTGGCATATTGCTGGTTTGCGGAGATCGACGAGGACGGTCGGATATTTTCCTTCAAACAGCCCGATGCTGAGGGGCGCGTGCTGCAACGCATGTGCAGAAACAACTTTGTCGGTAACGGAAGTTCGATGCTTGTACGTCGCTCCGCATTCGAGCGGGCAGGACAGTTTGATCCTTCCCTGAGGGCAAGGAACGCACAAGGCTGCGAAGATCTTCTAATGTGCCTCAGAATAGCAGAGAATTACGAGTTTCGTGTCGTGCCCCAACATCTTGTGGGTTACCGGAGGACGATCGGCAACATGTCGAGCGATGTCATGCAGATGTTTCGTTCGTATGAAATTGTCCTAGCCGAGTTTCGCGAGAAATATCCGCAATTTGGGAGCGATCTCAATGCCCATCTGCTTGACACGATCAATGGGCTTGCCGTGAGAGCTTTGATTCAAGGGCGGCCTTCCGCGGCCTGGTACCTGTCGAAGAAGCTCTTTGTCCTGGAGCCGCGCACGGCTATTTCACGTCTGCCTCACACGGTCGACGTCTGCTGCCGGGGGCTGGTTCCTCGCTGGATCAAGGTTCGAGTGAAACGGATGCGAAACGCCGAGTCTCGGCCTCTTTATGAAAAGATTTATCTAGAGAGGTGAGCGCGTCCCTGTTCGGACGTACCGAGCCGGAGCTGTTGAAGCTAGATGCTTGATGCCAGGCTTTGGCGGCGCACGTGGCAATCACGTCATTGCCCGGACCCTGAGCGGCCTCAGAACGATCTTGGCCCGGACCACATTTCCATAGGACACGTGCAACTACGCGCCGCCTCTATACAATATTTAATTGTTTAATTCGCGACCGCCGCTCCTGGTGGGACCTCCAGCGTAATTGTGATGGTGTCACCCGGAGCAAGCAGAGTATCTTCAGTCGCCTCGGTCGTCGCTGCCCGTCCGTCAGTGGAGCGGGTTACACCGATCGTAATTCGGTCCCCTTCGCCTACAAGGTCGCTGCGCATCTGCATCACGTAGGCGATTTGTTTGGTCAATGAATCCATCTCAGCGCGCATTTGGTTCATCGCCGCGCGTTCAGTCTGCAAGTCAGCCAACAGGTCGATTCGACCCTGGTCGATAAACTTATCAAGACTGCGCTGCAAATCCCCTTGGTCGCGTTCAAGTCGAGCGATCTCAGCGTTGGTTTGCAAAGCGCGGGTCGCTGACAAGAGCACTGCGCGTTGAGCAGCGTTGACGCTAGTGATCTGGACCAGACCTTTTTCGAAGAGCTTCTTGAGGCGATCAAGTTCCACCGCATCTGCGGCGGCGCCCGCTTGATCCGCCTTCACCTGCTCCTTCAGGTAGCCCATTCGCTCCGCCGCCTTGGTGGCGGCCAACTTAATCGAAGCGCGCTCCTTCTCCTGATCCGCATAGACAGCCTCAAGATGCTTCCCCTCCTGCTGCAAAGCTTCGTCGCGACGAGGTTCGAGGCTCGGGTCACGTTCTGCGTCCGGAACCTCAATCGCTCTGGCGCCGCTCAGCTGCGCCTCTATGCGAGCAGCCTTGATTTCGCTTTCCTGGTACCTGATACGCAGAATGTGGAGGCGGCCGCCAAGGTCCGCTGCTGTCATTTCAGGGTTTTCAAGCTCACCGCGACCGAGCTGGTAGCCGCCGCCAGCCGCCACAGCTTGTCGGACAGTCATGCCTGGTCTGAAGGCCTGAGTCCCAGGAGAGGCAATGTCCCCGTCAATAAAGACGGGTCGGTATTCCTCAATATCAACTACAATCTGATCCGGGTAAAACCCAGTCCAAGTCTCAGTGCCGTCTGCGGATCGTTGCGGAAGGGATTTTGGTTTTAAAGCCTCAACTACCTCCTTGCGAACATCCTCTATTGTCTTCCCGAGAACGCTTAGGGGGCCTAGGACCGGCAACACAATTACACCGCTTTGGTCGATCACAGCTCGCTTTTGCATCTCGGGATAGCCTATGACAGCGAAGCCGATCACGTCGCCAGTCTGCAGACGGTACTCGCCGACATTGTACTCCTCCGCTAGGGCAAGGCCATTCGACTGATTCCCGTATGCGAACAACCAAAACATGCATGCGAGCGCAGCGCAGCTGCCTGCCCGCATCCAGCGCACCGATCTATTCAACATTCGCGATCACCCCGCAATGCTTGAGCATGACATCGACGCAGACCTTTCTCACAACGCCATTCCTTTGAGGCGAATTTACGCTCTGAACAACGGCAACAAGGCAGACGATATTCCGAGATCGCGCCACTCTGATCGTCATCCGGCTGGAAGAATACAACTATCCGGCGGCCACCGCGATCGCGGCGATCATGGTTTTGCCATCGTTCGCCATGCTCCTGGTCGTCAATCTGGTGCAGTCGCGGAGCCGCAAACGCTATGGCTGACGTCACCATCGTATCGCCGATCGGAAGCGACACCGCCGGCCAGCGGGCGGCCGGTCGCGCGCTACCTGCTGATGGCAGTCGCGTTCGTCTTCCTGGTGGCCTGAGCGGCATTGGCCGCCTGAGGCGCGGCCGCCATGTCCGCCGCTCCGCTAAACACGGAAGCTGCGCGGCGGACATACCAACGTCGAAGCCATCCCATTTTGCTCAGCTTGGCGCACACAACTCGACGCAGCCTCTGCCTAAATCCAGATCGCATGGCATGGCCGGTCCGTGTGGCAAACCTCTCTTGGCTGCCGAACCGGAGTTGGTCGCCTGGAAGCAAGCGTCCTGGCACAGGCTGGGGCGTATTTATTCGCATCTGCTAATATATTGGTCGCTCTGACCCGTTCCGGTATGTTATGATGGTTAATGCGCTGAGGCCTGGATAGCCGAGGAGCGCGTCACGCGGCTGCGAGTGGGACGGCGATGTCCTTTTTGCCTTTTTTGCGAGGCCTTATCATAGTACTGTTGGCATTCGCCATCAGTACATATTTGCTCACCGCCTCCCTCTGGAGCACGTTTGTCCAAACGTTGATTTGCGGGATCTTGATACAGATCGGGTACTTTGTTGCTGTCATACTGCTAGTGTGGCGCTCGGTCTCCAAAAAATCGGTGACTCCGAAATCACACATCGCGCGATGAGCCGAAAGGGAGCAACTGCCGAGCCACTTAGTAAGTGAGGCGGGCCCCCTCCGCCTTTATAGGCTCTGGCTGCTAGAGCAGGACGATCACCAAGATGACACCCCACACTACGAAACAAAATGTGACTGCAGCCTGTCTTATTCTGGCATCGGAGAGGCTTTCCGCGAGGCGCCAGATGCGCGCAGGATCCTTGCGGTGATCGTTATCGCGCGCCTGTGATCGACGAGCCATTCCAATCGACATCCCTGTTTCCCGCAGGACAGGCTCAGCCTGAGCCCCGGAATCTCTTGCTCAGATGTTTTGCCATTTGGCAATACGACTCAATTTCTTCCTTCAATTGGAGCTTACGACATGCAGCGGAATTGCGGCAGTCGGAGCATGGGCCGCGTGAGGTTTCGGTTTATTGCATCGAGGTCGGGAGTCGCGCCTTTGGCGAAGAGCGGGCTGATGCCCGCCCCGAGCGGTGCGCCTGTGCTCCGCGGGCGTCGATACTGAATTTGCAGACATTTAGTCAGATGATGTGGTATGGTGTTTGTCACTACCAATGCGCTGCCAGTCTCATGCCACGGGTTTGAAGGCTTATGCTCCGCGAAGTTGAAAAGCACCCGGATTCTGCCTTCACATTCGGCGATCCTCAGTGGGGAACGATTGATCTCGAAACACTCGTGGCGGCAGCGCGACGGCAGTTGAGGTTCGTCCTTACATGCGCGCTCGCAGGACTTGTGCTGGGGCTAGCGTATCTTTGGGCCGAGGTGCCCTTGTACGAGTCGACGGCCAGAATCCTGATCGACAAGAACCAGCCATCCATCGTTACGGAATTAACAGAGAGCGGAAGCTCCGCACAGCTTGACCCGATGATGCTGAGTCAGGTCGAATTGTTGCTTTCCGACCGCATCGGGCTAAAGGTCGTTGACAGCCTCGGTCTTGCTACCGATCGCTCTTTCTTGTCGGCGCCATATTCATTGCTCAACAGTCTCATAGGATCGGTCGCTCGGTGGCCATTCATCGGCAGTTCCGAAGCAAGCGGAGCGCCGGTGAAATCGAGTGTCGCGCGAGGATCCGATACTCGATGGCAGGCATTTGGCATTCTGGCTGAGAATATTACGGTAGCTCGTGTAGGGCTTTCTTACATTCTGGAAGTCCAATTTCGGTCGCCTAGCGCCGAAATGGCGCAAGAAATAGCCAGTAAGTATGCAGAAATCTATATTTCTGACCAAGTCGGAGCCAAAGACGAGTCGATTATCCGAGCTCGCGGCGCACTGGCGGAAGAGCTCGAGACGGTGCGGAAGCGATCGGTCGATGCCGAGCTCGCAATCCACAGGTTTCGAACAGACAATACGCTGACCAAGGAAACGCTGGTTACCTTGCGCCAGCTCGAACTTGAGGCGTCCTCTCTCAAGTCGCAATATGAACAGGTCCTGCAGCAGTACCAAGCGAGCCTGCAGAACTTTTCGATGGCGTTGACGGAGGCGCGGATTATCTCGGAGGCACCAACCCCCAGCAGACCGAGTTCTCCGAACAGCAGTCTTACGTTGGCGGTCTGCGTCGTGCTCGCCGGCATGGTTGGCGCCGGTGTGGGTGGAATTCGGGAGTACCGGGAGCGCTTTTTCCGCACGACGGCTCAAGTGCGCGATGAGCTCGGACTTCAGACGCTCGGAATGATCCCATTACTGGATGGGAAGCCAATTCACCGAAACAAGCACGATCGTGCGGCCGGAGAGCCGTCATTCATCGAGGTGGGGAACAGCGCTTTCAACTGGGTAGAGCAACATCCGCGCTCGGAATTCGCTGAAGCGATGCGAACTGTGAAAGTTGCTGTTGACGTCGAGTTACCAAGGAAGAGCACCAAGGCGCTCGGCATCGTTTCTTGCCTCCCGGGAGAAGGGAAGTCTCTGGTCGCCGCTAATTTTGCGATGGTTCTTGCTATGCAGCGTTGTAAGACGTTGTTGATCGATGCCGATATCCACAATCCGGGCTTGTCCCCTATGTTAGCCAACGGCTGGGAACGAGGCCTGGCCGACTTGTTGGCTGGAGAACTCAATCCGAAAGACTTGCTGGCCCATCAGTCATTGCCATTGAGGTTCCTGCCCGGCGTGAACCAGAGCCAACAAAAGCTCGCGAACACCGTGCAGCCTATCGAGAAAATGGGCGACTTTCTGCTCAAGGTGGGCCCTATGTTCAACTACGTCGTCGTTGATTTGCCCCCGTTGGCTCCAGTCGCGGACGTGAGGTCCTTTGTCCAGCACCTCGACGGACTTGTTCTGGTTGTTGAATGGGGTGTGACCGCTCGTACATTCGTGCGCGAAATCCTCGACAACAACCCGATCCTGGCGGATAAATGCATCGGCGTTCTGCTCAACAAGGTCGATATCAAAAGAATCAAGCGGTATCAAAAGTTCGGCAGTGCCGAATTTTACAGTGAACGTTATCATCAGTATTACCAGGCCTAGTTGTGGAGCAGGCAGCCCGCCTACAGTATCCCCTCATCGGCTAAAGGCGAGGCGGGCGGCATTGGGAGTTCTTGACCCATGATACCTCAGCCTCCGCACGGCATCATCCTGATGACGTACGAATATCATCCATTTCCTGGTGGCATCGGAACATACGCCGGACGGTTGGTCGACATCGTTCGTGCTGGCGGCCACGCTGCGACCGTCATAGCGCCTGCCTATCCTGACCTTCCTGCCGTTCCCCAGGAGCCGGATACCCATCGCATTCTGCGGCATCATCAAATTTCTCCATTCGGGGCGCTGCGGGCGCTTTCTATTCTGCGCAACGTTCCTAAGGACAGGTTGTTTTTGGCCGCCGACATACGCAGTGTACTTGTGACATTTGTGCTACGACCGTTCCATCGCAGAGGGTATCGAGCGATGATTCATGGCAGCGAAGTCAGCAAATTCAGGACCGATTCCATCCTTTTTCGGTTTGTACGCCGCGCCTACGAAGGAGCAGAGGTCGTTTTCGCCAACTCACATGCGACGCTGCGGATCTTTTCCGAAAGTTTTGGAATGCCCCGGAAGGGTGTCGTCACGTATCTCGGCGTGGATCCCATGTGGTTTCAGCCAATCCATGGGAATTTTGAACACCCGCAACTTGCAGCTGTACCACAAGCTGCAAGCGTCATTTGCGCAGTCGGACGTATCGAGCCTCGGAAGGGCCAGTTGGAAACTGTCCGGGCTATCGCGAGCGCGCGCGATGAATACGGATTAGACAATCCGATCTTTGTGATGGCTGGACGGGCCGAAGATCAGCCCTATGCCTCAAAGATATTGGATGAAGCGGCACGAACTCGTGTTCCAGTGATCGCTACCGGTAGGCTGTCCGACGACGACTTAAAGCGCTTATACCGCCGTGCGGCGTGCCACACATTGTTCGCACGAGAGCTAAAGGGAAAGATCGAGGGCTTCGGGCTAGTGTTGGTTGAGGCCGGTGCGCAAGGATGTCCTTCGATAGCGACGGCCGTCGGCGGCATACCCGAGGTCATGGGCTCCACTGGTGTGCTGGTGCCCCCGGAGGACGTGAATTCGATGGCCCGCGCGATAGCAACCTATGTGGCCAATGCAGAACTGCGTGAGCGCGACGGTGCTCTTGCCAAATCACGGGCACGCACCTTCGACTGGGCAACCTGTGCAGGCGCGACGTTTCCGGAGCTGAAATGGGGCTGAGCCCGAGGCCAAAGCCATTGAAGTGGATGGTTTCCATTTTTGATGTCTGAACCAGGCGCCGAAGACGCCGTCTGTTGCAGCCGGGCCAAGGGCGACAGACTTGCCGATGGCAGCCTCGCACAGGCGTATGGAACGGCCGACGACAGAGCTGCTGAACGCGGGGGACGAGATCGCCGTTCCCGGTACTAGCGTTGAGCGCCCCGATATTCGTCGACAATGCTGCTCAGTGGAATACTGGTTCCGGTGAGCCTTCCCAGGAAATAGGCCCCATTGCTGCCGTCGATCTTATGATCCTCTCCGATCATGCCGTCCATGAGTGCGGCCAGCGCGAAGGGAAGACTCAAGACGTCACTAAGCAGCCGGCTCCGGGTAAGGCCACGCAGGAAATATTTCGCCGCCCAGTAGAACGACAAACCGGGTCCACCGAGCGCTCCACGACTGATCGTTTCGAAATTCCGGAACAGCCAGCGATGTCCGAGCTCAGTGAAGCGCGTAAAATCATATGCGCCCTCATGCACTTGCTGCATGAACGGTGTCTCGGCGTAGACGAGACCGCCGGGCTTGAGCACGCGAGATATCTCTGAAACGACCTGTTCCGGGTTAATCACATGCTCGAGGACCGCCTGAATGCAGACGCCGTCCACCGAGCCGCTGGCAAGCGGAATCTGATGAGCGTCCGCGATGAAATGCGTGTATGCGGACGGGTAGATGTCGAATGCAATCTGTCGAACGGCTTCGGTTTCATAAAGGCCATCGGTCCCCGCCCCCTTGGTTGCGGCGCCGATCATGAGCACGAGAGGGCGCTCAATCCCATGGGAGAGAACGTGATCGCGAAAGCTGACAACGTTGCGCGCGCTGAGATTCGCAGTTCCGAAGAGCCACCCCTTGGTGATCCTCAGCCAGTTCGGCCGCCTCTTTATGGCTGAGATGCCACTTGCCGTCAGCACGTCGGCACGCACGAGACTGCAAGAGAAATCGATCAGTGCCGGCTGACCATGCACAACCGGATACTCGGCAGCTCGCGCGCCAGAGAGCTCTGATTTCGCCTCCGTGATGGTCGCGCCGCGGCGGTACAGAATAATCGGTACGGAAGGATTACCCGGCTGCCGCATGAGATGCTCGACCTCTCCCCATTCCGCCAGCATCTTTAAGAGCCGTCAGCAAAGCCGTTCCGCACGGCCCGGTAGAACAATAGCTTGGCTGCGCGGCGCACCTGTGGATCCATGCCCCTCGGCATGGCGCAAAGGAAAATGCAAACGTATATCCGCCAGGACAATGGATCGTGCCGCATCGCGCGAATGAGCAAGCGCGCTCCGCGTTTCTTTTCCCCTTTAACCACGCAATCATTGCCGGCCTTCGCGTACAAACGCGCGTTGCGCCGGCGCGCGAGGTGCGCAAGCTCCGGCCGTCGCATGATCCATTCTCGCGTGAGGCGTTCGGCTGCCGGCAGAAGCGTGTCGAGTCTGCGGGTAGCGTTCGAGTCATGGCGCCGTTTATAGACGAGTGCTCCGGCCACATATTGAAATGTCCAACGCTCGGCTACGCGCATACAAAACTCTGTATCTTCGCCAAGCCATAAAGCCTCGTTGAACAACCCGATATCTTCGACAATCTGCCGCCGCATAAGGATACTGGAGGGAACAATCGGCCCATCAAGCAGAAAATATGTCGGCAGCGTATCACTTTGGTCCCCACGATAGCGGCGAACGGTGACGTGTAGAGCATCGGAAATATCCGGAGCGGAAAAATCGACAAAATCACCATAGACAAGACCTGCCTTGCAGCCATTGCCAAAGACGGCCAATTGGCGCTCAAGCTTATCCTCAGCCCAGAAGTCATCGCCGTCGAGAAATGCAATAAAATCACCGGTAGCATGTCTGATGGCAAGATTCCTCGCCGATGAAGGCCCGACACCCGCTGCTGTCAGCACATGTGTGCGCGGCTCCCTGCGAGCCAGCGCCGCGATGACCTCCGCCGAGCCGTCGGTCGAGCCGTCATTGACAATGATGATCTCTTTGATTCGGCTCGACGCGGTCTGATTGATCGCGCTTTCCACGGCCTGCACAATGAAGCGTTCTTCATTGTGGCATGTCAGGATAACCGAAACACTCATCTTGTGTTTCCTAGCAAGGGGCTCCCGAGAAATCGAGGATGCCTTATACTCCTGGGGTGGCTCCTCCGTTTCCTGTGTAATGATAGGCAAAGCCCGTGCCGCGTCAATTCAGGCAGGAGCGAGACAAGGATTAGCGTGACGAAAGCTCGTGTGCCGGAGGCTTCTGTTCCAACGTAAAAGGCGCAAGGAACAAGGAGCACGAGGGGCAGAAGCCGTGCCTGGGCCGCTTCGATCAATCCGTGAGAAAGGGCCCAGCTTAGAGTACGGCTTAAGCGAAACCATGCAGCAATCCATATGGGAATATAGAGGCTGAGCCCAATGATGCCGTTCTCGGTGAGGATGCGTTGAAACTCGCCATGTATCCCCAGCCGCAACTCGTCAGGAAGTCCGCTGAACTCCGTATCGATAATATTCTTGAATTGGTTCGTACCCACGCCCATTAGTGGATGTTCGGAGATGAGTTGTCTGGACAGAGTGAAAGCAAACGCGCGCTGGACATTGCTCGGGGTGTCTCCCGGGGCATATTTCCCCGTCGCGACCAGGTATTCGTATTGCCCCATGCTCAGCGGATTGAGAATGGTCTGCATTTGCTTCTCGACATAGGCGTTATCTATCGTGGTCGACAGCACGAAAAGTGCCACGAAGCCGGCGGCGGTCGCTGGTACCATCGCAGCGAGCCGTCCGCGCATCAGAAGCGCGGCGGTCAGAAAGAGATAGATCAAAAACGCCTTGCGTTCCCCAGATAGCACGAGCAGGGGAAGTATCCCCGCCCATACAAACCAAAGGGTGCGCCGCTTGCCCCGGTTGACGAAGAGGAGGAGCCCTGCGAGCGCGATTGGAAGGAAGGTGAACGCGAGCCTCGGATCGACCAGATGCTTCCAACCGACCAAGTAGCCATGGGCGACATGCCAGGTGATCGTATAGGCGAGGATCAGCACCATGCCGAAAAGCAAGATGTTGACGGCCTTGTGCGTGTCGACCCGGCTGGCCTCCTGTGCGAAGGCGAACGCAAAGGCACCCACAGCGGACATCTGCAACAGCTCGCGCAGGCCGTTCTCTGCGTCCACGCTGAAGGCCGAGACTATGTGCCAGCCCAAGAAGGGCGGGAGCAGTAGAAAACCGGCTGAAAAAGCCAAATTTCGCCAACGCCCCGTCGCCAGGCCAATCACGAGCATCAGCAATGCGATCAGCTCGAACGGACGCAGCAATACAAGACCCGTCTCGAGCCTGATTGGCAGGAAGAGGCTCAGTATCGCGAATGTGAGGAGATAACGCATCACAGCCCCCTCGCGGCCCGATATTCTTTTAGCATGTTCTCTTTCCCGGAAACAGAACTTGTTGGATGTATCAATGCCAGCCCGCGGAGAAACACTTCACCCTGCCCCAGCCGACGACCCCATCGTTCCGCCCGCTGTGGCAATCGCATATCGAAGAGGTTTCCGCCTGTTGGGAAAGCTCACCCTTCTCGCTTGCGGGGAGGACTGCTAGTGGCAGAGCTCGTCAGGCAGTCCGACGGAGAGTGATGACGCATGCTGGCGTCGCGCAGTCGATGCGTTCTAGCCGACGGTCTCGCTCTCCGGGGTCCAGGCTTCTGGCTGGTCGAGCACAGAGACCGCGCGAACATGGCAGCGAATCTTATGCCCGACATCCCGCGAGCTGAGCTCATAGCTTGTGCCGGTTTCGCCCACGATCGGAACGCCGTCACGATACCATAGACACTCAATTTGCGACGCAATAACGTTCGGTACGACGGTCAGCGCCTGGCCCGGTGAAGCCTGGCCCGAGAAGGCCGGCAATGCGCTGAATCCCGTCGGGACCCTGGCCAGATCCGTTTCCGTCTGCCGGACCCGTATATAGTCAATCACCATGTCATACGTCTGCGACGGGTCCGGTTGAGCACGACCCTTTTTTTCATCGTAAGCGAAATCCACCATGATGTATTTTTTCGCTGCGAGTTCCGGCGTCGTTGGAACGCGCGCCACTTCATGGCCGTCGATCACGAAATAAGTATAATCATCCTCGATCTGCGCATACCACGTATGAAATTCGCCATCGTATATGTCGATCGTCGCGGGAAAGCCATTCGATGGGTCGACTTGATAGCCGGCGATTTTCCGGTGCACGTCACTTGGCGCAATGCGTGGATCTGCATAGCCGAGTCTGGGTTTGTGCACGTGCTGGCTGATGTTGATATAGGCCCCATTGAGACCGTCATATTCCCAAAAGTCCGTCTCAAGACGATTGCGCGTCCGCCAGAATAGATGCTCCTTCCCATACGCCCAGAAAGCAGGAAAAAATCCAGGGCGGGGCGCGAGTATCTTCGGCAGTCTGGCGCGGATCTCAAAGATCCCCTTTCCCCAACACCGCCCCTGGCCATTGTTGTTCACGGAAGAGAATGCACCTGTTCTCCAACGCCGCTTGTGCAAGAGCCGGAGCGCCAGCGTGTGGCTGGTGGCGTCGTGCACATAGGAGGAGGGCGACGCCGAGATCGGCGGGGTAACGGCGTCAACACCAACGGTCGTCAGATGGGTCGGCGCATACCAGATGCTGCCTTGCGCGCCTTTGGAATCATCGACAACCGTGTTGTCATCGAAGTCGTCAAGAAAAACCGTTGTGTAACCGCGGATCGGCGGCGCCGCCTCACCACGATGAGCATATCGCTCATTGCCGATGGCTGCCCAGGACGCCCACGAGGCTGAATCGAACGCATAACGTGCCGGTTTGTCCTTCGCATCCACGGCTGAAGGAGGGCTCTCGCGATAGGGATGATCGCCGGGCAGGGCGGATTGCCGGCCGACGCGCCACATGCCCCATCCCATCAGCATGTCGATCTGCGAGTCATTGAGTTCGCTTTGTCCGATGATGACGCAGTCGATCGCGACATCGGCCCTCATCGGATTGTTCACATCGCCCATGAAGCTCTGCGATTTCATCCGGTTGGGTGCCAATGCATAAATCGTCTGGCCGGCCGTCTTGACCCCATTCACCACGGCCTGCATCACGAATCCGCGACGGTACCCGACCATGACATTCCAGTCGCCAAAATCCGTCGAGCATTGCCCTTCCTCGCTCTTGAGCTTGCCGTCATGGAGCTGCGAAACGAATGTGCCTGCCGAGGGCTTGAAACAGACCCGCGGCTGGCGATGCACCGAGCCACCCTCCGCCCCATTGACGCAAAGAACGGAAACGTTTTTCGCGTCGGCGTTGACCGCCGAATTGCACCGGGCGATCACCAACCACCAGCGGTGAAGATACGGGGCATCGTTATCGGCGGGCCAGGTCAATGCCTGTTTCGTGCCCTTCTTGAAGAGAACGCCGCCGTTATTCGGAAGCTTTGTCGGCCGCAGGGAGGGCTCGGCTTGCACCGCAGCCACCAGCTTCACGCCGCCGGATTGCCATGAGGAGACCTCGCCTTCGGCCAGATCCTCCTGAAACCAGGATTTCACAATCATTTCCGGGAACAGACCAGGATGCCAGGAGTGAGCTTTCAGCTGCGGGCCTTGCGCCGGACCGGCGGCGCGAGCATCCCGTCCTGGCCGACCAGATGCCGTCAGCACAAGGGCCGCGCATGCGGCCCGCGCCAGATCCCGGCGAGAGATGCGGTTGGTCATTGTCGTGTGCCAATAATTGCTGGTTTCGGGATGAGACTCCGCATGGACACCCGTTACTTACTGTCGCGCTTCTCCTCACAAGCTCCGCAGCACATCAGCAAAGATACGTCGAACGCATCGTCTCCGCAATCGAGGACGATCACACGCGGCTCACGACTTCGAAGTCGTGGTTCACCGTTACTCTGAGGCATGCTGAAGATATGACATCGGTGGACGATGATCGCCTCGATACGGTGCAGGAAATGCCCAGGCAAAACGCGCCCTTGCCTCGAGACGCGCCGCGACGGCGTCGTGCACGGAATCCGAATATGCATAAGCCGCTGGCTGTCCTGCCAAGGCGGACCCAAGCACATCCATCAATCCTGCAATTTTGTCGAGGTCGTGCGCCGCGCGTCTATCGGTCCTACCGTGGAATCTTGCGGCCACTTCGGCCGGAATCAGAACCTCGCGCAGGCAGTGCGCGCCAAGAAAGTAGCGGAGTCGCACGCCATCCAGAACGCGGGACACCACTTCCGGGTGGAACACGGCCTCGGTGGCTGAGCGGAGTTCGTAGAAATCCTCAATGAGTTGCCCATTGGCCCAGCATGATATTTTCGCGCACATGTCTTCTTCGGGCTTAACCAGGACACAGCGTGCCTGCCCGCCCAAAGCCAAGTCCGTGGTTATGTTTCGTCGGCGAATGACAAGGCGTATCCGTCTGCGGCGGCCGATCGCCGCGACCGATCGTGCCACAGAGAAAAAATGTGTGGGGATGCCAATATGCTCGAAGCGCAGATGGTAGTCATCTGCCGCCTTGCGACAAAGCCCGAATATCGGCGGTAAATTGGGCATAAACGGCCAATCCTCCAGCGAATACAGATTTGAACTCCTTGCAAGACCTAGCGTGGCAGGAAGTTGGATAAACTTGAAAAATATCGGCGTATCGCAGAAATGCATTGCGCCGGGAAATAACCTCAGCGCTCGCGTCTGCGTCTCGACGAGGTTGTGCTGACAGACACAATTGAGAACAAGGCCATACTGCGGCGCGAGTGCGTGCCAGTCCCTTACCGGGATTCCCTCCAACAGCCCTTCGCCAGCGGCTGCTCTGCGGCGGACAATTGTAATGTCAGAACGCGTCAGCCCAAGGCCGAACAGCGCTGGTGCAATATGATCGCGCACGCGCCGCCCTGCGCCGAGGACGAGAACTTTGGGTCCGCTATCCATCACCCGGGACACCATGTTTGAGCCATACGCTCGGCGAGCGCCACGACGGTCAAAGTAGGATTGGCGGAGCCGGCAAACGGAAAGCCAGAAGAAGACACACAGAAGGCATTTGCGAGCGTAGGCAATCGCCCATCAGCGTGCAGCTCTGCGCCCAGCGGCGACGCTGAAAGCGGCGTGCACCCGGCGGGATGGCTGGCACCGGTCATTGCTACCCAATCGGCCCGCTTCACGGGACCGAACAAGGCGGAGATCCGAGGCAGAATACGGTCGAGAAAGGCGTCAATATCGCGCCGCGTCGCGCTCGAAATGCGCCAGCGCACCTCTGGTGGATCGTCCAGCGAAATTCCGTTGGCCGATTCCGGAAATTGCTCACAATTGATGTTCAACCGCAACCAGCGCCCGCATATACGGCTGCGCAGCGATCGACTACGGCGCGTCTCGCCCCAGACAAAAACCGAGTGGTTGCCAATACCGCTCTCAAGCAGCTCAGCTTCAGGCAGAGCGAAGACATGTATGTCATCACGGGATTCCAGCATGTGATCGAGATCATCGATATGTCGAGTCGGTATCAGTCGGCCAATCGGCCCTTTCGGATGGTCCATATAGCCGCCGAGAAATGGTTTCGGTGTCACTGACTTGCGCTCGGACAAGCGGTGAATGAGATAGGGCGAAGCGATGCCCCCCGCCGTGATCACATGGCGAGACGCCGAGATCTCAATCCGGGCGCCGTCATTCCCGACGTTAGCGAAGGCGCATTTCACTTCGCCCCCGCCTCTCCCACCCGATTGGACCAGCTCCCATGGGGAACGAATCCGAGCCAGATCAACGGAGCGCTGGCGATTCGCGCGGGGGCCACGCTCAACCACAATCACACGCTGGCCTTGCTCAAGCGCCGCCGCGGTCATTGTGTAGCCCGCGAACCCCGAGCCATAGATCGCAACATCAGCCATGAGAGTCGTGAGCGATAAACATACGCTTCGCTACTTGAAGCGCTTTACTGCAACTAGCAGTATTCTATGCATCCCGCTAGCGCGCACGAAATCAAGAACGAATGACAGAAATGGCAATTTCCTGCGCGCTATGGACGCTATCCGCTTGAAAACGCGCTCCAGCCGGAAGCCCATATGCGCCTGGGCGTCTTTATAATGGCATTCGATTTCCTGAATTCTTTCGAATGAGAGCCCCGGATAGGACCGCCAAGCCGCTTTGGCGGCTTCATAGTCAAACTGCGGAAAGGCTGGCAAAGCAAACTCCGTTCGCAGCCGCTTCATGCTGGGCTCCAATCTGGAAAGGAGTCCGGCCCTTTCGTCGGGAGATAGATATTCGTGATTACTACTCGGATCTGCAATTCTCTCATCCACAAGTGCATAGATTCTCTGGTCAAACGTCCTCTTTGAGCAAGGAATGTCTTTGTTGAGCAGGCGTATGGACTCTATGAGATCTCGACTCAACCGCTCGTTGACACGAGGACTGGCCTTTGCAAACAGGGAACTCTCCTGCAAGTGAAGGACATATCGCAAAAAATCATGGATCAGGTTCGGTAACGCAGTCTCGTAAACACGTGCCTCCGTGTTGCTACCCCCAAAGACCTTTTGCCACATTGACAGGCATCGGTGATAGTCCAGCATATCGTCGACGATATTCACAAACTCGGCGATTTCTCCGGTAAACATTCCCTGCTTTACACATTGGGTGTACAGAGATTCGAGATACTGATCGGGTCGCCTTACATAACAAATGATTCGACAATTTACCGAGCTAGGAATTGCTGCGCGCAAACATTCAATCTGCGCGAGTGTATCCACGCAGACGTTCTTGTCTCCTGGATTATGCAAATGTATAGGCATGCAGTAGAGCGCTTCAGAACTTGCAACGAGAGTATGAGCTCCTTCGCGTTCTGCATGGACCAAATGATCAACAAAAAACTTTCCTAATATTTCATCTTGCCTAGCCACCAAATGATACCTAGGCAGTAACGCCCATGACGGTGCGCCATCCATCGAACGCCTCGGCGCCCTAACCACACTATTAAAATTGTGCGTATCGGGTGGCGTTGCATAGTATATGCCATGTTTGCCCAGTTTCTTCCGATTGATAGACAGAAATTGCTGTAGCGCAGTGGTTCCTGTCTTATTTGTGCCAATGTGGAGGATAAGCTTCATCTGGCGTTTCCTTGCTCTGTAACCGACATACGCAACAACCGGCATTCACAAGAAGGTCTCACGTCCCACAGGGCGCTCCTATCCGCTGTCCGTCGCTACTAATATTATACGAAAGTTGCTGCGCGTTTTCAGCCGTGTTGAAAACCCGACCAAGCGTGAGGGATACCGGAGCTATTACGACGATGAGTCCGACGAAATGATGCGCCAAAGATTCGCCCATATTGTCGAGCCTGGAGGGTTTATCCCAGGCGGTCGTCAGGAGCCGGGTTCCGTCCGGACTGAACAGGATGTCATTAATAAGGCCGCCGACGGTGTCTCCAAACTCGGTACGTTCATGATGTGATTGCGCATCCCATCGTCGGATATGCGGTGGGAATGCAGGTACCGTGGGGGCTATGCAAATCCAATTCATTTCGTTTTCTTGGATGTTAGGCTTTGCAGGACTTCCGCGCCATATTTCCCGAAGAGGAGCGACGCTCTCAGATAGAGAGTGACAACGGACAATGTACCTATAGCCATGAGCCCGGTCGCGAGCACAAGATAGTCGGGCGCTTCGGCAAGCAGCATTTTGACCGCAGAGCCGGTGGCGAAGACCATAGCGGCGAATGCGACAGGCGGCACATGGACGAGCGCGAAATCCAGAGCTGATAATCCCGTCATCCGACAACTGATCGCCGCATAGAGGAAGAAACTCGTCGCAATGGCGCCGGACACTGCGAAGGCCACCGCGTTCACGCCGTAGGGCGCCGAGAAGAATGCGAATGAAGCGACAAGGGCCATGTAAGTGATTTGCATGGACGCCGTTCGGTAACTGCGGCCTGTCGCAAGCGTCACGGCTGCGCACACTCTGTAACCCGCGCGGAAATAAATTGCTGCAGAGAATACGATAATAGGAGTGACGGCATCCATCCATTGTTGGCCGAGGACTGTCAGGACAAGCTCTTTCGCAAAACAGCATAGAAACGCGCTAGACGGCAGGGCAAGCGCCGCCGTCAAAGCAAAACCCTTGAGGTGAGCCGTGCGGAGCCTCGCCTTATCGTGATGAACCTTCGACAGGAGCGGGAAAACCACACTCTTGTTCAGATTGCCGAACAGAGTTGCCGGCATCGCGATCAGATAATACGCTCGTGAGTAAATGCCAAGCTCTGCGGTACCGATCAAGCGCGCGACAATAATATTGTCGATATATTTGGCGGTGAAGGTCGATATACCAGCCAGCGAATAGCCCAGGCTCTGTCTGCGGATATCGCGGTAGGACTGCATGTCAAAACTGGGCCTAACGAGATAGTCCCTGGCAATGAAGAAATAGATGCTGGCCAGGATGAATGCCTCGGCCATATACGCGACCACCAAGGCCCAATAGCTGAATCCTAAATAGGCAAGCGGAATGGCTAGGCCGACATGGGAAGCAATCCAAGCGGCCAGTCCCGCTATGGAGGATATTTTGAATTTCAGGTGCCGCGACAAAATGGCCTCGGCAACAAGATTGAATGCATTCGCAACCATCATGACCGCAAGGACGCGCGAAACGAGGACCAATTCCGGCACATGAAGAAAATCGGCGATCTGCCGTGCAAACACCCATTGAAGCAAGCCGAGAATGGCGGCTATCACCATGGACAAGGAAATGACGGTTCCGATATGGCGCTCTTCGATGTCCCGTCGCTGGATCACCACTTGCGACATGCCAAGATTGGCGATCGAATTTCCTAGGGCACCGACGATCATGGCAGCGCCGACAACACCATATTCTTGGGGCGAAAGCAGGCGAGCCAGCACAGCCGTGACCAGGACATTCAATAAGATTCGGGCCAGCAGCATGGTGCCCGACCAGGAAAGTCCCCGGGCAGCCTCGTGTGTCAAATTCCGGCTTTCGTTCACGGGCTTCGACTCGTCACTGAGGACAATGCGCTTGACTACTTGAGACGGCTTAAGGAAACGAGAAGCATCCTGCGCATCCCAGTGGCGCGCACCATAGCAAGCACCAACGACACAAATGGCAATCGTCTGCGCGCCATGGATGCTGTCCGTTTGAAAACGCGCTCCAGCCGGAAGGCCATCCGCGCCTGGGCGACTTTATAATGGCTTCTTTCGAATGAGAGCCCCGGATAGGGCCGCCAGGCCGCCTTGGCGGCCATGCTGGGCTCCAACCTGGAAAGGAGTCCGGCCCTTTCGTCAGGAGATAGATATTCGCGATTGCTACTTGAATTTGCCATTATTCGCGCCTTCACGGCAGCATTGGTTCACTGAAACCGGCTTGTTGCCTCCAGCAGCAATCTGCGTATTCCGCTGCCGCGCGCAAAATCGAGAAGCCATGCGAGAAATGGCAGCCGCCTGCGCGTCAAGGACGCCGCTCGCATGAGAAGGCGTTCCAGACGGAAGCCGATCTGGCGTTGAACGGCATTGTAATGGAATTCGATCTCTCGCCTCTTTTCGAGCGAAAGTCCCGGATAAGGCTGCCAGGACGCCCTGGCCACTTCGAGGTTGAACTGCGGAAAGGGCGGCAGAGTGAATTCCGTTCGTAGCCGCTCCATCGAGGGCTCCAGCCTCGAAAGAAGAGCGGCCCTTTCATCGGGTAAGAGATATTCGTGATTGTTGTTGGGGTTTGTTATTCTCTTGTCTACCAATGCAAAGATCCTGCGCTCCAATTTGCGCTCTGAAGATAGAACATGCTCATTTCTAACGCGCTTATATTCCAGAACATCTCGGCTTAGCCGCTCATTTACACGAAGATGAGGCTGCGTGAAAGCGGAGATATCAGTACCAAGAACATGTCTCACGAAATCATCGATCAGATTTGGCAGGGCCGCTTCGTAAGAGCGTATCGAGCAGGCGCGGCTCCCAAAGACATCGCGCCAGATGGATAAGTAGCGATGATAGTCTAGCATGTCATAAATTGTGTTGAGAAAGTCGACAACTTCGCCGGTAACCAATGAGTCCCGCTTTACATTTTGATTGTACAGAGATTCGAGATAATGATCGGGCCTTCGTACGTAGCATAGTATGTGGCATTCTACATGGGCAGGGATTGCGGCGCGCAAGCGCTCGACGAGACTGCGCTCTTTTGCAAGGATCTCCGCGCTCGTTTTCTCCGCGTTGAAGCGCGTCAGATACCGCACCATAGCATAAAGATTCTCGGAGCTTGCGATGATTGTGTGAGCTCCGTTTCGCTCTGCCTTTCTCAAATTCTCGAGAAGGAAATATCGGAATTTCTCTTGTTCATCTAGTAAAAATGCACTGACAATGCTGTTGAAATTAAACTCATAGACTGGCGAGGCGTAGCATATGCCATATTCGCTCAGCCCTTTTCCGTTTGCCGACAGGAATTGCTGTAACGCCGTGCTTCCCGTTTTATGCGTGCCGATATGAAGGATGAGCCTCATGTGATCTTTTTACCTGACGGTTCGAGCAAAACGAAGCGAGCAATGCCGGCATAAGCCCCGAGATTCCGCCACATTGTCCCGCAAGCAAGCTTCAGCGCGCGCATGGCAAGGCTTTCTGCATAAGCGTGGCGTAGAGACCCATTTGCCGTGTTGCGACGCTTTCCATGCTGAATCGCGCAGCGATCGTTTGTACTGCGCGCCGCGCCATCTTATCGCGCTCGGCTTCCGATAGGCCGAGCGCGCGAAGAAGGAGTCCGCAATACTCCGCATGCGAGCGAGCCAAAAAGCCGCTGCGCTCATGCTCCACAATGTCGGACGCACCGCTGACATCGGTGACGATCGGCACCACGCCGCAGCTCATGGCCTCGAGCAGGGCGTTTGACATGCCTTCCGACACCGAGGTGGAAAGATAGAAATCAGCCTCCCACAGAAGGGGAAAGACATCTTCGACCGCGCCGGCGAATGTGACCCTGCCGGAAAGGCCCAACCGGGCCGCCTGGTCCTCGAGCGCGGCGCGGCACTGGCCATCGCCCAGGATGGTGAGTTGCGCCTTTGCGTCGGCGGGAAGTGCCGCGAACGCATCGATCATGTGCTCGAGGCATTTTTCCGGATCGAGGCGGCCAAGGCAGATAAAGCGTCGGCTGCCATCGGCGTTCGGCTCGCGGCGCGGCTTGCGGGGCAGATCGATCCCATTCGGAATCATATGAATGCGATCCGCGCCGATGCCATGTCTCTTCAGATCACCAGCGATTTGGCGGCTATTGGCGATGAAGGCCGTGACGTGACGTTTAATCAAGGCGGACGCCCAGCGACCGATGATTTTCTTTTCGCGCACAACGTCGAGATCGAAACACCGTCCGCCCCGGCCCAATTTTGCGAGAACCGGTTTGCGCAGGAGGGCTCCTGCCAATGCCGCCGGAACGGCGTGAAGTCGGGCATGGATGATATTTACGACATCGAATTCGTCGCGATGGCGCAGCATCCAGATCACTACCTGGACACACCACGACAGGAACGACAGCATATGCCGCCCGCCTAAATTCGGCGCCGCGCGCAAACGAAGGCGATGGATAGGCACCCCGTCGATGGCGGACCGTTTCGGCGTCGAGTGCGACAATCTGGGTGCCAGAATGGTTGCGGAAACGCCCCTTTCAACCAGCATCCGAGCAAATCGGCGCGTCTGTTGCTCGGCACCGCCATATGACTCAGGAAAATAGGTTGGGAGCACGAGCAGAATACGTATGCTCGGAAGAGCTTCGGCTTGGGGGGGCTTCATCGGATGAGTAGAGACAATTTCTGTTACAATCATATCAATCCGCCGGAAAGCGTTCCTGGAGCCACTGGCGGCCACCCCCGTCCCATGTGCAAGAGAAGATGACGTTTTTGGCATCTCACCACCTTTCAGCGCATCGATCCTCGTATCGTCCAGATCGACGCACCCGAAATCGGTGAAGCACGCATCGCTAACCAATCCGACAACCTGCCCGATCACTGGCAAACGCATAGGTCACACCCGTTCATCGCGGAAGCGCCACATTTCGGACAGGAGGCCTTGTTGACACTCCCCTGCTTGCCCGATGCTGGTCAAGAGCCTCGCGGTAAATGGCATCGATGCGCTTGCCCATCAGCTTGACGTCCCAGTTCGAAAGATCCGTCGCCGCGGCACCTTGGGCGAGGCAAGCCAGTCTTTCACGATCCTCCAGGACAGAGGCAATGGCGTCGGCCATGGCTGCCAAATCGTCCGCGGGTGTAATCACACCGTTGATACCAGGGCGGAGCACTTCGCGAAGACCTGGCAGATCGCAAGCGACGCATGGCTTGCCGCCGGCGAGATATTGCATGACCACGCGGGGCAATCCCTCCCGCATGGAACAGAGCAGGCAGAGATCCGCGAGTGCGATCAGCCGCTCGGGGTCGTCCCGATAACCGGTAAAGACCACTTGGCGCTCGAGCCCAAGCCATTTGGCGCGCGATTCGACGATCGAGTGAAGCGGCCCGTCGCCCGCGAGCACAAGCACCGCGTCGGGTAAGCGGACGGCGACTTTCTTGAAAACGTCCAGAAATTCCGCGTGTCGCTTGCGCGGCTCGAATGCCGCGATCATCAAGAGCACAGGCGGGCGCGGCGCGCCCGGCGTCAAGCGCAACAAATCGCGCCAATCGTCGGGCGGACCGGCGTTGCGAAAACGATCGAGATCGAATCCGGAACGGACGACATAATGGTTGTCTGGATGTCCCACTCCTGCGCTCAGGCACAAGTCACGGATGCCCTCGCTCACGCTGATGAACGCACTGGTGACTGGCGCTGCCAGCTTTTCCAAGGCGAGATAAGCAAACCGCTCGGCGACGCCGACATTGATAAAAGGCACGATATGCACGCCATGAACGATCGCCGGAACTCCCGCCGCCCATGCGGCGAGACGCCCGAGAATGCCTGCCTTGCTGGTGTGCGTATGCACGATGTCGGCATTCAAGGTGCGGAATCTCCGGGTGAGCGCCAACAATGCCCTCATGTCGGAGACGGGCGAAATGGACCGAGTCAGGCCCGGGACGCCAATGAGTTCCACCCGGGGGTCCACTTTAGCTATGATTTCCGGCTGGACCGTCTCGCCATGCAGCAGGACAACATTATGCCCCCCTTGCGCGGCCCAATTGCAGGAATGGACAGTATTCTCATCAGCACCGCCATTGATGAGACGGGTGATGACATGAGCGATGCGCAGTCGACGCCCCAAGTCAATCTTACCTTCCGCATCCTGTGCTTTCATATCGCCGCACCGATCGCGCTGAATTTATCCGTTGGGTGCGTTCCCACGCCCAGCCGCGCTTTTGGTCCATGCGTCCCGATATCGGTGCTACTGCATTGGAGTGACATGACCACGCCTCGGTGGGTGCATGCCGTATGGAGATGAACCCCGAATCCTAAGTGTGCCCCTTCCTTCTTGGGCCATAGCACATGCAGTCCGAAAGGAGGGTTATTCCAACGGCTTCCAGTCGATCAGATCTAACTTGTTGGATTTAAACGTCTCGGAGAACTGCCGCTGTTACCCCGGGCACAGCGGAGTGATTATTTTGCGGTATACTTATGTGCAATATGTCTGCCTTACCGCGTTTGCGCGAAATCGGACCCGTTGAAGGAAGTAGTCAAGGCAACGCTTTAAGGGTCCGGGCAGTTTAACCTATCAGGGGGACAGGAGCCATGGCAGAGGGCCCTTCACCAGTAGCTCGCGGAACTTTCGCGTGCCCCAAAGTCGCTTATTGTCGATGTGCGCCGGCAGTTGGTTGAGACGCGGGACGTGCATTCGATCAAGCCATTGTCCCTTCCCTTGTCGGCGGGTTCGACGGAGCCAACGGGGACTGAACCGAGAAGCATCCTGGCTTGGTTCGCGATAGCCGGCCAGTTGGCCCTCTTCATCGCGCTAGTTTATCTCCTCAAGCTTGAGACTTATGCGCTTGTCCGCGTCCTGCTCGTTGCCCTCGCCGGCTGGGGCGTGCACTACTTCCTGCCACAGCGTTACCGGCTGCCATTTTTCGTGCTGCTCTCGTTCGCGGCTATCGCCGCAGTCTTCGCGAACCTTGGGCCCAACTGGCACCACTGGAGATTTGAGGGCCTCATCGATGCCGCCTGGATCGCCGCCATTGGGCTCGTACTGATCGGAATTGTCCACCTACCCATCGCTTTTGGATGGAGAGTGCTGGCGCTGGTTGGCGCCGGCTGCGGGCTTGCCGCCGCACGAATGGACTGGATTGCGACCCCGTGGACGCGCGCCGTCTGGCCCGTGCTCGCTTCCATGTTCATGTTCCGTCTCATTGTCTATGCGTACGAAGTGCGGCGTGACCAGAGGATGGCGACGGTTTCGGAACGTCTCGCGTATTTTTTCATGTTGCCGAACGTGTGCTTCCCGCTCTTTCCGGTCGTAGATTTTAGAACTTTCCGTAGCAGCTACTACAATGCTGACCGGCATTATATTTATCAAACAGGCATTCAGTGGATGTTTCGCGGTGCTGTTCATTTGATTTGCTACCGCATCGTATATCAGCGATTAGTTATCGATGCTGCGGACGTACAGAATCAGATTGATCTTTTGCAATTCATCATATGGCCATTTTTACTTTATTTGAAGGTTTCAGGAACTTTTCACATAATCACTGGTATGCTGCGTTTATTTGGGTTCAATCTTCCAGAAACTCACAATCTTTACTTCATTTCATCAAGCTTTACAGATTTCTGGCGTCGAATAAATATATATTGGAAGGACTTCATAATGAAGATTGTGTACTATCCCCTTTATTTTCGTTTTCGACGCTGGGGAGAGAGTGTAGCGGTCGTCAGCGCGACCCTCCTGGCGTTCCTCGCGACCTGGCTGCTGCACAACTATCAGTGGTTCTGGTTACGTGGCACCTGGGTATTCACCTGGAACGACTTCCTCTTCTGGATGATCCTGGCCGTGCTTGTGACGGTCAACGCCCTCTATGAAATGCGGCACGGTCGCACGCGGCGCCTGCGTGGCGGGGCACTAAGCTGGAACAGTTCGCTGCAAACTGCGGGCCGGACCATTGGCGTATTCGTCGTCATCTCGCTCCTTTGGTCGTTCTGGAGCGCGAGCTCGGTCCCGCAATGGTTGTCGGTCTTCGACACCGTTGGCGTGGAAGGCCCTGGCAAAACGACGCCCGCCCTCGTACTGGTCGCGGTGGCAGCTATCATTGGCATTCCTGCCCTTGCGCTCGCGCGCGGCGGCGCCGACCGCCAGTACAGTTTCCGACGGTCGGTTGCGTCGGTCGGTGTCTGCGGGTTGATCGCGGTTTGCATCTCGCTCCCCGTGGTTCGCGATCGCCTCGGGGAGACGGTCAGTACCGCAATGGCCGAAATTAGAGTGCCGAACCTCAATAGCCGCGACAACGCGAACCTGGAGCGCGGCTACTACGAGAACCTCGTCAATGTCGGCGCATTTAACCCAGAACTGTGGATTGTCTATGGCCAACGACGAAACGACAGTTGGGACAATTTGGACAAGACGCCGCTGAGCGAGTTCACGGGTGCGCTTCCCACGACCTATCTGCGTCCACTCTCCCAAGCAGACTTTAAGGGAACGCGGGTCCACATCAACCGCTGGGGCATGCGAGATCAGGACTACGAAAAGATTCCTACTCCCGGCACCCCACGAATCGCAATTGTCGGCTCTTCGCACGTCTTCGGCGAGGGCGTCGCAGATGACGAGACTTTCGAGGGCTTGTTGGAGCGGCGGCTGAATGCGCAGGCGGCCGACAGCGGGTATCGAGATTACGAGGTGCTGAACTTCGCCGTCGGGGGCTATGTCCCCCTGGACGTTCTGGCCATCACCGAGGATCGGGTGCTCGCATTCAAACCACAGTACATTTTTTACTTCGAGCACAGCGCGCTTATTCCACGAATGCTAAAGCGTCTCGTGAAAGCAATCCAGAATGGCTCCGCATATCGCTACGACTTCGTGAGCGACATTGTACGCGAGAACGGGATCGATCCCAGCGCCGACCGCGAGGTGCTTCAAAGAAAGCTCACGCCCTACGGAGAGAGACTTCTGCGTTCAATCTATTCTCGAATCGTGGAAGCCGCGAAGCGAGAAGGTGTCAGGGTCTTTTGGATCTATCTACCCAGACCAGACGAGAGGACCAGTGCCGAGCTGGAGAGGCGCATCGCTTCCGAGGCAGGATTCAACGTTCTCGATCTTTCGAACGTGTATGGCGGGCACGACTGGCGGACCCTTCTTGTAGCACCTTGGGACGATCACCCAAACGCCGCCGGCCATCGGCTCATCGCCGACAAGCTTTACGAGGTGCTGCAGCAACACCGGGATCTAATTCCCCTGAACCTTGTGGTTGCTCCGCAAAAGGAGGAACAATGAACGCGATCCAGATCAGGACGATGGCCAGGGATTTCATATTGAAGGAATTCCTGCCTGGCGAAAGGCCGGAGAATCTGACGGATTCAACGGAGCTGATAACTGACGGCATTCTCGACTCGCTGGCGACGCTTAAGCTCGTTGCCTACCTGGAAAAATCCTGCGGCATCGAAATCGCCCCTGACGAACTCGTGCCGGAGAACCTGAACTCCATCGCCCAAATTGCCAATTTCGTTCAGTCGAAGCAGGCGTCCACATAGAGCCCGCCATGACGGTCGCTGCCTTACACGAGTATCTGGAACAGAGCGCGAGGCGGTATCCCCAGACGTGCGCCGCTGTCGAGGCGAGCTCTGGGCGGCAGATCACCTACGGCGAGTTGGACGCGCTGTCGGACCAAGTCCGCGACCATCTGCGTCGGATCGGCGTCCGGCCGGGGGACCGCGTCGGCATTTGCCTTCCAAAATCGATCGCCTCGCTCGCTGTTCTGTTCGGCATCTTGAAGGTGGGCGCGGCCTATGTGCCCGTCGACTCTCTGGCACCGCCTGCGCGTAACGCGTTCATATTTACCGACTGCGGCGTGCGCGCGATTTTCGTGGAGGCTTCCCGAGCCGAAACTTTGCGCTGTGAGTTGGCGCGCTTGGCTGCGGAACCTTGTCTCTTACCGCTCGACTGGTCCGACGGTCCCTCGCCGCTCGCGACGTACCTGGCTCGCGTAGAGGCCGGCGGCTTGGCGGTGGAGGACGAATCGGCGCGGCCGGGGCCGGACAACCTCGCTTACGTGCTTTACACTTCGGGCTCGACCGGCCAGCCGAAGGGCGTGATGCTGACGCATCGTAATGGCTCGAGCTACGTGGATTGGTGCTCCGAGATCCTCGCCCCTGACGAGAATGACCGCTTCTCCTCCCATGCGCCTTTCCACTTCGACCTGTCTATCCTCGACATCTTCGTACCGCTGAAGCACGGCGCGACCGTATTCCTCATCGGTGAGGAGCTCGGCAAGAATCCGACCCGGATGGCGTCGGTTATCGCCGAGCGGCGGTTGACTGTCTGGTATTCCACGCCCTCCGTACTCACGCTTCTGGTCGAGCACGGCGGCCTTGATGCTCGCCACGACCACGCTCTTCGGTTCATTCTATTTGCCGGCGAGGTTTTTCCGGTCAAGCATCTGCGCAGGCTGAAGGCTGTGGTTCCACGCGCACGCTACCTTAATCTCTATGGCCCAACCGAAACCAACGTCTGTACCTACTACGAAATCCCGCAGACGATCGCCGAAGACCGCTCGGCGCCGTTTCCGATCGGGCGCGCCTGCTCGCATGTTAAGGCACGCGTGATCGATGCGAATGGTCGCAACGTGCCGCGAGGCCAGGAAGGCGAGCTCGCAATCAGCGGTGCTCCCGTGATGCTGGGCTATTGGAACATGCCTGAGCGAACAAGCGCCGCTTTTCATGTCGATTCAAGCGGTCGCTGGTACCGTACCGGCGATGTAGTGATCGAAGGCGATGGCGGGGTCTACACCTTCCGCGGTCGACGCGACCGGATGGTGAAGAGACGGGGATATCGGATCGAACTCGGCGAGATCGAGACGGCGCTCTATCGCCATCCAGCGATCTCCGAGGTGGCGGCGATCGCTCGCTCGGAGGAGTCGGGCGTCTCCATAAAGGTGTTCTATGCCTCGCGCGAGGGCCATGCGCTGTCGCTCATCGAGCTGAAGCGGTTCTGCGCCCACAACTTGCCGGCCTACATGGCCCCGGACTGGTTCTCGCATCAGCAGTTACTTCCCAAGACATCGACAGATAAAATCGACTACCAGCATCTGATGAGGATGGAGTAGTGGATTTCGCGCTGAACGAGGAGCAGCGTATCCTGCGTGGCCAGATCCTTCGCTTCGCGCAAGATAAGCTCAATAAAGATGTCAGGCAGCGCGACCGAGACCAAGTATTCCAGCGCGAGTTGTGGGGGGCTTGCGCGCAGATGGGCCTGACCGGCCTGCCAGTCCCCCAAGCCTACGGGGGACCCGGTCTCGATTCCCTGTCCACGGCCATTGCAATCGACGCGCTTGGCTACGGCTGCGAGGATTCCGGCTTGGTCTTCTCGATCTGCGCCCACCTTCTGGCCTGCGTGGTGCCGATTTGGAAGTTCGGCACTGAAGAGCAGAAGAATCGATATCTTCCGGGGCTCTGTGATGGCACTTTGATCGCAGCCAATGCGATGAGCGAACCGGAGTCGGGCTCCGATGCATTTGCGATGCAAACCCGGGCGGAGCCTCATGGCGACGGCTTTCTAATCAACGGCACGAAGACCTTCGTGACCAACGGGCCGGTGGCAGATGTTGCCGTCGTCTTTGCTGTCACTGACCGCGCCAAGGGGTATTTCGGCGGCATCACGAGCTTCCTCGTGGACCGCGGGCTGCCCGGCTATCTGGTCGCGCAAAAGTTCGAAAAAATGGGACTGCGGACGTCTCCGATCGGGGAGCTTGTCTTCGAGGACGTATTTGTTTCGAAGGACGCTGTTCTCGGTGGAGTGGGCGGCGGCTCCAGGCTGTTCGCTCATAGCATGGACTGGGAGCGGGCGTGCCTATTCGCCAGTCATATAGGCACCATGGAGCGGCTTCTGGAAAAGGCAGTGGCCTATACGCGCACCCGACGTCAGTCCGGCCAGGCCATCTCCAAGCACCAGGCGGTCGCCCATAAGATTGCCGACATGAAGATGCAGGTGGAGGCGGCCCGACTGCTCGTCTACAAGGCGGCGTGGGGCCTTGAGCGCTCCCAGTCCGTATCCCTCGACGCCGCCGTTTCGAAGCTCTTTGTGAGCGAATCGCTAGTCCGCACTACGCTCGATGTCGTCCAGGTCTTCGGCGGCTACGGTTTCTTGAGCGAATTCGACGTCGAACGTGCCGTGCGTGATGCCATCGGCAGCAAACTCTATTCCGGAACTTCTGAGATACAGCGCAACATTATTGCTGGCTGGCTGGGGCTTTGATGACGGCTGTAGTCAGAACCTGTCCGTGAAGGGCGGCCTGAGCTGTCGCTGGCCCTGCCCTCAGTTCGCGAAAAAGGGCGACGCTCGATTTTGGTGAGGCAACCGGAGAGTGGTACTATCGCAACCCATGGAGCCACCGGGGCGGCGGGGGCTTTTGTCGTTCGACTTGGGTGCGTCTGCCCAGCCGGTGGTCTCCGAACTTGCGGCTCAGAGGCGAAGAACCAGACCAGCCGCGACGCGTGAAAGATAGGCTTTGTGGATGCGGCTTCTCTATATACATTCTGCGCGTGTCCCGGCGCCGGCCGCCAATGCGGTACAAGTCGCAAAGATGTGCCATGCATTTCGGGTTGCCGGAGCGGAGGTCCTGCTAGCGCTTCCACGCGCCTCCATGAATACACGGGATCATTACGAAAAGATCGCGCGCGAATACGGATTCGGAACCGAGTTCCCATTCCGCGTTCTCCCTATACCCTTTTGGCCTGTGCCTGGCCGGGAGCTTTTTTTTGCTGTGTTGGCGCTTCTTGCTGCGGTCTGGCTGCGGCCGCATGTCGTCTTTACACGCTCGGCAACTGTAGCGCTTGTTTCTGCCGGACTTTTCGGGTTCACGACCGTTTTTGAGCTTCACGACCCGATTGGCAGTTTGAGCAGACGTCAGCGTCAGCGCCTTGCCAAAGTGATAGGCCTAGATGCATTCCGTATGCTGGTCGTCACGTCGCAACGCCTGCGGGACGACAGCATCCGCCTCTTTCCTCAACATGCGGGAAAATTTCTCATCGCGCCCAATGGCGCGGATCCTGTTCCGCCGAATGTCGAGCCATGCAGCCTCAGCGGCACGTTCAAGGTTGGTTATGTCGGACATCTGTATAAGGGAAAAGGCATGGAGATAATAAGCGCTATTGCGCCTCGATGCGGCTGGGCGACATTTCACATCGTCGGGGGAACACCAGGCGATATAAAGCATTGGACATCGAAGCTGGCCAAATGCACGAACACAGTGTTTCATGGCTACGTCCCTCACGCCGCGACATGTGCCTACTTGGCCGAAATGGACGTTGTACTCGCGCCCTATCTTAGAAATGTAGAGGGCCAGGGCGGCGGTCGAAATATCGCCGAGGGAATGTCGCCGCTCAAGCTCTTCGAATACATGGCGCATGGCAAACCCATAGTGTCCTCCGACCTGTCAGTTATACGAGAAGTTTTGAGGGATAGCGTCAACAGCGTTCTGGTGTCGCCAGACAACCCGTCCGACTGGGTCAAAGCTCTTCAGCGCCTGCGCGAAAACAACGCGCTTCGGGATCAGATTGGTCAGCAGGCGAAGGCAGACTTTCTGGCCAAGTACAGCCGCATCGCACGCGCAACCAACATTCTAAAGGAAATCAAGAGCCGGATGCCGTCGAGCGGAAGCTCATAGGCTGCATAGTTTAAGGCGGCTGCGCCATCCCATGATCGCCGCCGAATGGAGATCGTTGAGCCTCGTGGGCTGGCCGAACGAGCGGCCGCGGTGCGCGAAGCGCCCTCATAGATCGCGCCCAGCGCCAGAAGGCGCCGCGCCTGCGCTGCGTTCTTCGTCTGCTTGGCGATCGCAGGCAGTTGGGCCGCGCCAAAATCCGTCCGGAGCGGAACGGGAATGGCGAATCTTCTCGGTCCGCCATGTCGAATCGAATCATACCCCGACGCTTCGTGAAGCCCTCAGCGAGTCACGATCTCAGAGACTTGATATGACTCGAAGAAACCGGAGCCCGCACTCCATCGGCCTGCCGAATCGCGAGCTTCAGCCCCGCAGGCGCATGAGCCCGCCAAAGGCACTGAGCAGTAGGACGATGATGAAGTGCCGCACCAGCGCTTGGATGACGACCATGGGCATGAGCATGGCGAGGCAGAACACCACGAAGGAGAAGCTGCGCCACCGTCCCCATTCCCGCATGGCGGCTACAACAAACCCGAGGAGGCCAGCAAGTTCCAGAAGACGGTAGAACACCTGATCTGCCGCAGGTGAGATCAAGCAACCGTAGCGGTCATCGCCCAAGCACGCATTCCCACTCACGAGCTTCCAGAAACGCAGAGCCATGCGCCGCAGGGCGCTAACCGGATCGCTCCGGATCTCGTCCAGGGCAATGGCCTTGAAGATGCGCCGCTGGTTCTCGTCGTGCAGCCATTGCTCGTAACGCCCCTGTGGAATGAGAGGCGGCTTTGGGAATGCCACCTTGTCGCCCGCGGCGTAGCGGCGCTCCATCTCGTCGAAGAGGTGGTCCACGGCTGATCGCGGATGGGTTCGCAGGAACGGGTTGTTGTTACGCGCCAGGTTCTCCTCGGCGGTCGTCGCGAAGAGGACGAAGCCGTTGTGAATCAAGTTCTGTGCCACAATATAGGGCCCGCCTATTGCGAGGAAGCCGATCAAGAACATCGCGCGGGCGCGCCGACACAGGCAGGCGAGCACCGAAAGGTAAAGCGCGGCGAAGAGGAAAACCGCGTGGGTCAGGCAGATGAGCGCTGCGAGGATTCCGGCCGTCCCGTAAGCGCCCCGCCAGCGGGCGTTCCCTTCATCGGCCGAGAACAGGCCCTTGCGCATTATTAGGAAGATCAGGGCGGTGATGAGCAGGATGGCAAGGTTCTCGGGCCGAATCTGGAAGTAGTTTCGGGTACCAAGCACGAACAGGACGGCGAGGATCACGCTCGCGGCCCGGAGACGCGCATCCGTGATGGCGGCCGCAAGGAGCACGAACCCGGCATAGGCCATCGCCATGTTGAACACGCGCAACGCAGCGAGATCGGCCCCGGTCAGGCGCTGCACGAACCCTATGGTCATGGAGTAGAGCGGCGGCCAAATCCCGCCGGCGTAAAAAGTCCCGATGGTGTTGAGGGAAATGTCTCCCCCCACCATGCGCGAGAACAGGAGGGCGCGGCGATAGTGCTCGGCCTCGTCCGAGTAGGTTTGCGGATTCCACAGGACGCCATTGCGGCTCAACATCCAGAGATTGAGCAGGAACAGGTGACCGAGTAGCACCACGTAGAGGTTGCGGGTGAGCCACCGGTCGTGCGGGGAATTGAGCTGGTCCATCGTTCGGCTCCCGAAACACCGCAGGCCCGGTCCGGTCAGATCTTCATCCGCATGAAGATCGGCTCCGGCAAGAGGCGGATGACGAGCATGATGAGACGCCAGCGCCCGAGGATGTAGATCACGGTGCGCCCCGCGAGCTGCGCCTCCACGATAACCTTGGCAACCTGATCCGGGCTGGCCGTTAGGGCCTTGGAGAGCTTCAGGCCGCGTGTCATGCGGGTTGCGACGAAGCCGGGCTTCACGGTCATCACCTGCACGCCGCGCCCGGCGAGCCGGTTTCGCAAGCCAGACAGAAAAGCCGTGAAACCCGCCTTGGCGGAGCCGTAGACATAGTTCGTCGCCCGGCCCCGATCGCCGGCCACCGAGCTGATGCCGATGATCGTTCCCGCGCCTCGCTCGCTCATGCGGTTCGCCAGAGCCGAGAGGAGTAGCGCCGGAGCGACATAGTTGGTCTCCATGATCATCCGCGCGGCCTCGGGATCGGCCTCGGCCGCCTTCTGGTCGCCCAGTAGGCCGACCACCGAAACCACCGTGCCGGGTACCTCGTTGAGCCCCACCAGAAACGCCTCGCGCTCGGCGGGGTCGAGGATGTCGAGCTCGACCGCCCGGGCCGTGGCCCCGTGCCGATGCAGGAGGTCGCGAAGATCGGGGTCGAGCCGCTCCACGCGACGGGCCGCCAGCACGAGGGAGGCGCCCCGGCGCGCATATTCATGCGCGAGGGCGCGGCCGATATCCGACGAGGCGCCGATGATCAGGACCGGTGACAGGATCGCGGTCAAAGCCCGAGCCTTTCCGACTGGACGGACGCAAAGTGGCGTTTGGGATCGAAGCGGTCGCGCAGGCGCGCGAAGTCCCGCAGGCGCGGATAGCCCCTTTCCATCACGGCGATGCCCGCGCGGGCGTCCTTGGCGAGATAGAGCCGCCCGCCATGGTCGGCCACGATGGCATCGAGCTCAAGCAGGAGGCTGAGATTGGCGGTCGTGCCGGGGAAGTCGAGGGCCAGGGTGAAGCCCCTCATCGGAAACGAGAGCGGGCCCGCGCCCTCGGCACCGCACAGCTTGAGCACCGCCAGCAACGACCCGGCGTCCCGGGCGGAGATCAGCGAGAGCATCGTCTCGAGCCCGTGCCGGCTCGCCTCCTCGGGCAGCACGCTTTGGTGCTGCACGAAACCAGCGCGGCCATAGATGCGGTTCCAATGCGCAATAGCATCGAGGGGATAGAAGTACGGATCCAGGGGAACCAGCGCGGTGCCTGGGCGCCCCCGGGCGTAATAGAGCTCGTTGAAGGCGGCCACGGTGAAGCGGTTCAATGTGAAGCCCGGAAAGTCGAAGGGGACCGAGCGCATCTGCCCACCGCGGGGGAGGTAGGGCCGGCCCTTGCGCTCCTTTGGCAGATCATCGAGGGCGACGTGTTCTCCCCGATAGACCAGGGACCGGCCGAGGCGGCCGCCCCGGGCCAGGCAATCGATCCAGGCCACAGAATAGTTGGCGATGGAGGCCTCCTTGAGCCGGGCCATGCTCTCGGCGAGGTTCTCCGCCCGGATCGTCTCCTGCCGGACGAGGTCCGTCTCGATGGCCCGGAGCCGGAAGGCCGCCCGCAGGATGACACCGGTGAGACCCATGCCGCCCTGGGTCGCCCGGAACAGGTCGGCATTCTCCGTCGGCGAGCAGCGAAGGGTGCGACCATCCGCCAGCGCGAGGTCTAGATACGCCAGGTGGGCCCCGAAGCACCCGTCCCGGTGATGGTTCTTCCCGTGCACGTCGGACGCGATCGCCCCGCCCACTGTGACGAACTTGGTGCCCGGCGTGACCAATGGAAACCAGCCCCGCGGGACGAAAATGTCTGCGATCTCGGCGAGAGTCACCCCGGCCTCGCAGGTCAGAAGCCCGCTCCCGGAATTGAAATCGAGGATGCGGTTCGAGGCGGTCATGACGAGGGTCGCACCCCGATTCAGGGCGGCATCGCCGTAGGAGCGGCCGGCCCCGCGGGCGATCAAGCTGCTGTTTTCCGCAATGGTTGCAATCACTTCTTCCTCGCCGCGCGCCTCGAGGACACGGCAGGACACGCGCGGAAACCGTCCCCAGCCCGACAGCATCATAGGGCGGGCGCCATAAATACGCTTCGGCTTGACGATCGACGCCGGCGCAAGCTCGGGTGCGGAAACGACGGCGCGGGGCCCGACCTCGGCCGGCCTAGCCATGACGGTCATCAAAGGCTCTCCTATCCGGAGGGAACGTGAGAGGCGGCCAGTGTGTGCCCCTTTTTCTTCAGTCGGTATTCCTTGTAGGCCGCGATCAGCATGCCCTCGTCGCGGTACTGCGGCACCCAGCCGAGCTGGTGCTCGGCCTTGGAGACATCGAGCACGCAGACCTCGTCGGCGATGAGATACTGCTCCGGATCCATGATCGGCAGGTTGAGGAGATCGAGCAGGTCGAGCGTGCGCTTCACCGCCCACGCCGGCGTCGGGATCAGCAGCGACTTCGAGCCGGCATGGCGGATGAGGTCGCCGAGCAACTTCTTCACCGGCGGCGGGTTGAGCGATCCGAGATTGTAGGCCTCGTTCGGCGCGCCAGCCTTGAACGCCAGCCGCGCGGCTTCCGCGCAGTCGAACACCGAGATGAACTGGTAGGGGTTCTTGCCGGAGCCGATCATCGGTACCGGCAGGTTCAGATCGATCAGCTTGAACAGCTTCTCCAAGATTCCGAGGCGTCCAGGGCCGATGATCAGGCGCGGCCTAAACAGCGATATCCGCATGCCGCGCTTGCGCCATTCTGCAGCGAGCTCCTCGGTCTTCAGCTTCGAGAGGCCATATTCGCCGAGCGGCGCGACCGGGTGCTCCTCGGTCATTGGATGCGTGACGGTGTGGCCGTAGATCATGTCGGTCGTGAATTGGACCAGGTTCGACGCGCCGGCCTTGTCCATGGCGAAAATGACGTTCTCGGTGCCGTGGAAATTGACCGGCCAGAAGAACTCGCGCCGCTTGGCGCGCACCTGGATCGGCGACAGCATCTTGGCCGACAGGTTGTAGACCATGTCGTCAGCCTTGATGCCGACCGCGGCGACCGCGGTCCGGTTGGTGACGTCGGTTTGGACGAAGCGCACGCCACGATAGTGCGGCAGGTCGCTGCGCTGGATATCGGCGACGATCACCTCGTGGCCGTCGGCCAGAAGTTTCGGCGCCAGGTGGCGGCCGACAAATCCGTCACCGCCGAAGATGATGTGTCTCATTGGGAAGCTCGCTGGAGTGGGCCGAGGAATTCGAGACGGACATGACTTCGCCGGCATGGCCGCGGCCACTCTGGGCGATCAGCACCGTGCCGACGCAGATGAAGGCAATGCCGGCGATGCGGTAGGCGTTGAGGTCCTCGCGGAAGACGAAATAGGCGAACACGGCAACCGCGACATAGGCGAGGCTGAGGAAGGGATAGGCGAAGGACACCTCGACCTTCGACAACACGTAGAGGTGCGAGGCCATCGAGATGACGAACACGCAGAGCCCGAAGAAGACCCAGGGCGAGAAGACGATCTGGATGAGCTTCAGCAACGGGTGAACGCCTTCGAAGGAAGCCGGTCCGAGCAACATCATGCCCTGCTTCAGCATCAGCTGAGCGGCGGCATTGGTCATCACCGTGCACAGGATGAATGGGAGGTATTTCATTGTCAGGCCCGCATCTTTGTCTTGCTAGTGAGAGTGTAGAGCGAGAGCTTCTTGGCATGCATCTTGGCGCCGCGGGATAGGTCCTGGAAGATCCACCGCTTGTCGAGCGAGTACTTCTTCACGAGCCGTCCCGCTCACCAAGGCGAACTGGAACGGCAACGTCTCGACCCCCACCCCGGTGCGGATCGCGAGGGTCTTGACCAGCCATCGCACGCCGAGGTTCGCCCCCGTCGCAACGAGGCAGAAGAGCCCGTACATCGCAATGAGACGCACGCCCGCCCACCTCACATGCTCGCCATAACGATGAAGGCGCAGAGGAGCCCAGTGACGAGGCTCACCCGATCCCGCACCGCGAACACCACCGGATCATCGTTCATCTCGCCCCGGCGGGTCTTGATGATGATCCGGCTGATCCAGAACAGGATCGCTATGCAGATCAACCAAAGGCGCTCGGGGTGGCGGTAGAGGGAGGTGACCGCCTCGCTGTTCAGGTAGAGTGCCATCACGAGGGCGGTGAGATAGCCGCTCGCCGTCGCCATTGCCTCCAGGCTCGGCAGGTCGCCGAGCTGATAGCCCCGGCCCGCCGGATCGCCTTGCCCGCTCTTGACGCGTTCCACCAGTTCCGTGCAGCGCTTCACCAGGGCGAGGCTGAGGAACAGGAACATTGAGAGGGCCTCGAGCCAGTGCGAGATCGCCACCCCGGCCGCGACGCCGCCGCCCACGAGCCGCAAGGCATAGAGGATCGCGAGGGTCATCACGTCCGCGATGATCTTGCGCTTGAGATAGAGCGAATAGGCCGTGGTCAGGGCCAAGTAGCCGCCGACGACCAGCAGGAAGGTGGGCGTCAGCGTCAGTGCCAGCAGCAGCGAGGCCAGGAGCAGGGCCGGCACCATCGCGATCCCGTGGATCAGCGGCACAGCCCCTGACGCGAAGGGCCGTCGGCATTTGCGCGGATGCTCTCGGTCGGACGGAAGATCGAGGAGGTCGTTGACGATGTAGACCGCCGAGGCGCAGAAGCTGAAGCTCAGGAATGCGATGATACAGTTCAGCGCTGAGGGCACGATCACGTGGCCAGCGATGGCCGGAGCGAAAACGAGAATGTTCTTCAGCCATTGGTGCGGCCGCAGGGCCCGCACGTAATCGCGCCAGTGCGATCCGCCCTCGTCCAGTGACACGGCGAACGGCATGGTGCCGCGCAATTGCCGTAGCAGCCGCGGGGTGCCGCCGGCCACCAAGGCCTCGCCGCAGCGGCTCCAGACGTGCAGATCCACCCGGTCCCCGCCGATATAGGCGAAACCGCGCTCGCCGAAGCGTTCGCACAAAGCTTCCGCCTTGGTCTTTCCAGCGAGATTTACCTCTTCGCCCGAGCCGAGCACGCCATCGAAGAGGCCGAGATGGCCGCTCACCGCCCGGACGAGGCGTATATCGGATGCAGAGGCGAGGTAGATTGGCCGGCCTTTCGCTCGCTCGGCTTCAATGTAAGCGAGCACGCAGGCATTGTAGGGAAGGCGCGCCACATCCACCACGAGTTCGTCCACAATCCGAGTCTTGAACGCTGCTTTGCCCTCGCGCAGCGCGGCCAACGTCCGGAGCGCCACAAATGGCTTATTGGCGAAGAGCGCCAGGAACGACTCCATCAGCAGGTCGGACTGGATTAGCGTCCCGTCGAGATCGACCACAAGAGGGCCCTGCCCAACGCCGGACGGCGGTTTCGCGGTGCAAGAAGGGGGAAGCTCCGAAGATGTAACGGACCGCTGGTCCACGCCTGTCAATGATGACACCACATCCTTCTCTTTCCCTCGGCTAGAGGATACTTGAAAAACCTTGCTCCCGATAACTTCACCCAAACTATCCGTTCAATCAATCAGTTGGACGACAGAGTGCATATAATCCATGCAGGCTTCCTGAGAATCTGCTATACATCAATAAGCGTTGCGATCCGCAAACATCAGTAAAGCAGTTTTCCAAATTATCTTAATGTCGAGAAGCATGCTCCAGGATTGTATATACCAGAGGTCATGCTCAATGCGTTTTTCCATCCTCCAGAGTTCCTTCGTTTCCCCTCGAAAGCCATTGATCTGGGCCCACCCTGTTAGACCGGGTTTTACATGATGGCGATAAGCATAGCTCGCAATGTTCAAAGTATAGGTGTCGTCATGAGCGACGGCGTGAGGTCGGGGCCCAACCAGGGACATCTCCCCCCGAAGCACGTTGAACAATTGCGGCAGCTCGTCGATGTTTGACCGGCGCAATATTCGGCCAAGTCGCGTAACCCGCGCATCATTACGCTGAGCCTGGCGAATTTGTGTACCGTTCTCCTGCACCGTCATCGATCGGAATTTGTAAATATTGAACGGCTTACCACCAAAACCTCGTCGCATCTGCCGGAACAGCACAGGGCGACCGCTCTCGAGCGCTATGGCACATGCGACCAAGGCCATCAACGGACACAGGAACAGCAGTAGCAGGGATGCAACAGCAATGTCGAACAACCGCTTGAGCAGGCGTTCGGCAGGCCTCAAAGGCATACGCTGGACTTCGAAGGCTCGCTGCCAGCCGGTGTGCAGCGGGCTTCCAGCCAGAATTCTATCTATGTAGGCGTCGGCGAAAAGATAAATCGGCAGCGGGAGGCGGGACATTTCCTCCAGGATGCGTTCGATCAACTTCCGCTGGTCCCAAGAGCAAAAGAGATAAACTGCCCCATACGAGCCACTACGGAACGCAGCCTGTGCAGCTGCGACGGCGGCATGCACCGATCGTGCTGCGATCGTGTCATCATGGTTCTCGATGTTCGAAACACCCCAAACCGCGATGCCCTGTTGCCCAAGCTTGTTGATTATCCCCTGTTCCTTTCCAGGAACGCCAGAGTAAAACAGATAAACTGTGCGCAACACGAGTTTCTCAGCCGCCAGAAGCCGTTTCAGCCCACGCGCTAGAACCACGTGGCCAGGCAGCAGGATTGGGAATCCGACCGCAAACGCCAGCGTCAAGGAGCCGCGCGAGAACGTCGACGTCGTCTTCGTGAGAAAGGCGAGCCAGAGAATTGAAAAGAAAACAAACAGCCAGCCGCCAAAGAGTGTTTTGATCCTGCAGTGATCGTCCAGGATGCCACTAACCGTGTAGGCGCCCCTGGCGGTCATGAATGCGACCAGCAATAGGCCGGCGGTAACACTTAGGCAGATCGAATCCCAGATATCTGGCGGCCTCATGCCGAAGGCCCTATGGTAGAGCTCAATTGACGCAAGAAGTATTGTCTGTCCAAGGAGGAAATCAGCAGTTGCGAGAAACACGCAAACTGCTCCCACGGGGAGCCGTAGCGGCTCTACGCTCCGCTTCCAGAGCGCACGCGACGCCTCGGTTGGTGCATGCCGCATAAGACGACCCCCCGAATCCTGTTGCATCCCTTCTCCTCTTTGGGTCATGGCACACGCCATCCCATAAGGAAGGGGGTTATCCCAACGGCTTCCAGTCGGTTAGATTTGGTTTAAATCTCTCAGAGACATGTCGCTGTTACCCCGGGCACAGACGAGTCGCTATTTTATCGTATCCTAATGTGTTAGTATTTTCTGTCTTGACGCGTTTGCGCGAGAACGGACTGGAGGTCGGACTCGTTCAAAGAGGTGGTCAAGGCAATGCTTTAGGGGGGCGGGGCGCATACCCTATCAGGGAGAGGGAGCCATGACAGAGAATGGCGCTGAGGTTCGGGTCAAACAACTGAACAACATACGCTTGTTCCGGCAATTTGGGCAAGATACTCTTAGTGAAATGGCGAAAGCAGCCATCTTACGGAGTGTTCCAAAGAATAAAGTCTTAACTCGCCTTGGAGACATACCGCGTTATATTTACTACATAATCCATGGAAAAGTTCGTCTTAGTGTTCCCCTCTCAGATGGCCGAGAATTCATCTATTCCGATCTCGGTCCAGGCGACACTTTCGACTTGACTAGATTGTTCATCGCGCGACACAGTAACATGAACGCTGCATCAGTTGTGGACAGCGACTTGCTCCAAATCGAAGCAGCTTTCATGGCTAGTGTCTTCGACAAGCACCCAGATCTCGCACTGAAGGTGATCCCGCACTTATGCCAAGCAACGCACGACGCGCAAGAGCGAGTGATCCACAGTGCGTCGAATGCCCTATCCATTCGATTGGCGAGCACGCTGTTGCGATTGACTGAGACCCCGCACAGCACGGCTACCGTGAATGGAGCTCTGAGAATCCACATTTCGCAGACCGACCTCGCGGCAATGATCCCGGCGTCTCGAGCGAAAGTGAATCGTTGCCTGAGAGAATGGGAACGGCGGTATCTGACCCAATACGACCACGGCTCGCTGACAATTCTCAATCGCACCGCATTAGAGTCTGTTGCTCTTGGCTACTCGCGTTTGATCGTTCAATGATGCCTTTCCCGTGTGCTCGGGCATCTCCACGCCACCCTCCCGGAAGATAATGAACCGGAAGTGGTGCCGGTCGTGCTCGGATCGCTCTGTAAAAGTCCTTTGCGTCGGCGTCGTAGGTCGCCGCACTGGACACTGCCGGCGAGATGGCAACGCACTCGCGCAGCCCCGAGCATCCCCCCGGACCCTCGGCTCCCGGTGGAATTGGAGCACCGCCAGACCGGCCGGCGCAACTCCTGGCCCAGATGCGGCTCGGCAGCTTGCGAAATGAAGCAGCAAAGGGTCGACTGTTTGCCCAAGGTCAGCTTGCCGCTGGAACGCGTCGCGAAAAAAATTATGGCTCGGCGTCAGGAGCCGCCCAGCCAGCTGCCGCGAGCGACCGGTAATCGGCGGCGCTTTTTTGTACCGCCCGAGATTGGACGATGGCACGCACCGGGGCACCGCCTCTTTGCCGTGCGTGGTGCAACTTTGCTGTTGGGGAATCCGGGACTATTATCGGCCGCCCATGTAGATCACGTCGGTGGAAAAATGGATCTGCAAGCCTTCAGGGATTCGATTGCGAAATCACAGCCGCCCGCCGGCTTGAGCCCTGCCCTGCAGGCGCTGTGGTGGGATGCAAAGGGCGATTGGGATAAGGCGCACGAGCGTGCGCAACTGCGCGACGATACGGCTTGTATGCGCGTGCATGCCTACCTGCATCGCAAGGAAGGCGATCAATCCAATGCGGAGTATTGGTATCGTCGCTGCGACGCCGTGCCGTCGACGTTGACGCTTGATGCGGAATGGCAAGAGGTGGCGTTGGAACTTTTGCGGCAAAGCTGACGCCTTCCGCGCGTCAAGTCTGATTGCGGGCCGCGGTTGCGTCGTCGTAATGCAGGTTTTCCCACGATGCTACCGCCTATCGACGATTCTGGGCTTGGAGGCCTAGGCGAGGGCAGGGGCTACATTAGCTCCTGACTTTGATCAGCAAGCGGCACCGCGAGCTCGCCATCTGCAGTTCGGCCGCCGCAGTGGCGCGAAAAGGATACGTGGATCGCTCGCTGTGCAAATTGAAACGCGCGATGTGAGGAGTTCGCCATGTTCCGTACGATTGCGTCGGCGCTGTTCGCCGCGTTGCTCTGCACGGTGGCCGCGCGTGCCGCTGCGGAGAAGGTCCGCTACCATCCCGTTCCGGAGGGCGCTGGCCCGCACGATGTCGCTCCGGCGCCGGATGGCTCCGTATGGTACACCGCCCAGGGACAGGGCGCGCTTGGGCGGCTCGATCCTGATACAGGCGCGGTCAAGCACATCACCCTCGGCGACGGCTCGGCGCCGCACGGGGTGATCGTCGGTCTCGACGGCGCCGCCTGGGTGACCGACGGCGGCCTCAACGCCATCGTGCGCGTCGATCCCGAAACGGAAGCGGTGAAGGCCTTTCCGCTCCCCGAGGGGCGCGGCAACGCCAACCTCAACACCGGTTCCTTCGACAAGGACGGGAGGCTCTGGTTCACCGGGCAGGAGGGCATCTACGGCAGGCTCGATCCGGCGAGCGGCAAGGTCGACGTTTGGGACGCGCCGCGCGGTCGCGGCCCCTACGGGATCACGACCACGCCGTCCGGCGAGGTCGACTACGCCTCGCTTGCCGGCAACCATTTCGCCAGGATCGATGTTTCGACCGGCGAGGCTTCCCCGATCGACCCGCCGACCGCGGATCAGGGCGCCCGCCGCGTCTGGTCGGATTCCAAAGGCCGCATCTGGGTCGGCGAATGGAACGCCGGCGAGGTTAGCGTCTTCGATCCGCCAGCAAATGATTGGCGCAGCTGGAAGCTGCCCGGAGACGAGCCCCAGGCCTATGCCGTCTATGTCGATGAACGCGACAAGGTCTGGCTCACCGATTTCAGCGCGAACGCCATCGTCCGCTTCGACCCGGAAACGCAGACCTTCGCGAGCTTCCCGTCCGACCGCGACAACGCCAACGTGCGCCAGCTCAACGGGCGCTCCGGCGAGGTATGGGGTGCGGAGTCCGGTACCGACCGCCTTGTCTTGATCGAGACCGAAACGGGCGAATAAAGCAAAAGAGGTCGAGGCAACGACGAAGGGCAATTTGCGCGAAGAGACCGCATGTCAGCGACTGTCTTTGACATAGCGTAGGGAGATGCCGCTCTACACGAAGAGAAAATCGCTGTTCGAGACGCTTGCGACGAGGACACCGTTTAGTGAAAGCGTGTCACTGTCGGAGAAGACGACCAGCGTGTCGCTCCCGACCTGCCGGAGTTCGCTATAATTTTGGTATCCTGAAATCTCCAGGAGATCATCGCCGGAAAGGTCGAAGTCGGTGATGGTGTCGTGGCCATGGCCGGCGGCGAAGACGAAGCTGTCGTTTCCCGTTCCGCCGGTGAGGATATCGGTGCCAAGACCACCGACGAGCCGGTCCGACGCGCCGCGGCCGTCCAGCCGATCGCCGCCGCCGAGGCCTTCGAGCGTGTTCGCTGCGCCGTTGCCCACCATGGTGTTGGCGAGCTCGTTGCCTTTTCCCGCCAGATTGGCAGCCGACCTCAGGAAGAGGTTTTCGACGTTGTCGGCCAGGGTCCAATTTAGATAGGCGTGCGTCTCGTCGAAGCCGCCATTGGTCTCTTCGATGGTTTTGTCACCGGCATTGTCGACATAGAAGACGTCATCGCCCGCGCCGCCGACAAGCGTGTCGGCGCCCGCTTTTCCGTTCAAGACGTCGCTGCCGTCCATTCCATAAATGACGTCCGCACCGGAACCGCCGGTAAGCGTATTGTTGCCGTCGTCCCCTACGATTGACCCCGGCGGCGGCTCATGGGGTGGATCGATCCAGACGAAATCCGAACTGCTCAAGGAGGCACTGGTCACGCCTTTGAGGAGAACAGTGTCACTGTCGGAGAATACGACCAGCGTGTCGCTCCCGACCTGCCGGAGTTCGCTATATCTTTGGTAGCCTGAAATCTCCAGGAGATCGTCGCCGGAAAGGTCGAAGTCGGTGACGGTGTCGTGGCCGTGGCCGGCGGCGAAGACGAAGCTGTCGTTTCCCGTTCCACCGATGAGGATATCGGCGCCAAGACCCCCGACGAGCCGGTCCAACCCGCCCCGGCCATCCAGCCGATCGTCGCCGCCGAGGCCTTCGAGCGTGTTCGCTGCGCCGTTGCCCACCATGGTGTTGGCGAGCCCGTTGCCTTTTGCCGCCAGATTGGCAGCCGACCTCAGGAAGAGGTTTTCGACGTTGTCGGCCAGGGTCCAGTTTGTATAAGCGTGCGTCTCGTCGACGCCGCCATTGGTCGCCTCGATGGTTTTGTCACCGGCATTGTCGACATAGTAGACGTCATTACCCGTGCCGCCGACGAGCGTGTCGGCGCCGACCCCGCCGATGAGTTGGTCGGAGCCGCCGCGGCCCTCCAGCAAATCATCGCCGGCCAGCCCATCCAGCAAATTGGCTCCCTCGTTTCCGCCGAGTTGGTCGGCAAAGGAAGAGCCTGTAAGATTTTCAATGCTGGTGAAGGTGTCGCGGTCGCTTCCGATACCGGTCCCGTCCAGGTCGAGATGTTGTTCCAAGGCGTCGATCCAATGTGAGGCGATTTTTGCATAGCCCCCGGCAGTCGGATGCAGCCCGCTATCAAGCGGTGGTGCGGTGATGTCATCCGGTGTCAGATCACGCATGTCGACAAAGGCGACCTTATGCCCCTGGGCGGCCAGTTCAGAGATCAGACCGGGCATTGCATCATTATACGCATCGACACGGTCTGCACGCGCTTGTGACTGTTGGCCGACGCGAACGGGAGGCAAGGAACCGACGAAGACGGTCAAGGCGGGATCGCTGGAGGTCAGGCTGAGCAAAAGGCTGCGCAGATCCTGCAGCATCGTTGGCACGCTATCGGTCGAGCTGTCGTTGGTTCCGGCGATCAGCAGCACGGCGTCGGGTTTCGTAGCTGCCACAACATCGTTGTCGATGCCGTTCAGTTGATTGAGCGTCCAGTTGCGGTGACCCTCGTGATCCCGATCGCCCATGCTGGCGGGTCCGTTGGACGAGGAACCGACGAAGTCGATCTTCACATTGAGTGCCGCCAACTGTTCCAGCATGAACTTCCGATATCCGCCGCTTTCGGTATCGGAAGAACTCGCGATCACTCCATATGTAATGGAATCGCCCAGCGGCAGTATCGACAGCAACTTGTAAGCATGACCGGAAGCCAAATCGGCGATGACTCCACGGGACGAAGCGCCGTAAGTGACTGCGTCCGAACCGGCACCGCCGACGAAAGCGTCTGGACGGCTGCTATCATAGAACACCGTCATGGTATTTTCCCCACCTGGCAAAGCTTCTCGCGGGGATCACCGCCTGGGCCGCAGCACAAAGGTTCGAGATCGTCATAGCTGATCGGCCAGTCGAGACCGATGCCGTCATGGCCTTTCAGCCTGAAGTCGTTGGCATGGAACAGCGGCGTCTGCCCGAACCAGTTGTTGGTTCCGCCGACCAGGCCGATCGTGTAATTCCACGATCTGCCGGCGTCCTCGTCCCGGATATTGCTGTTTGCGCGGCGTGCGAGCTGCCGATCATCCGTGTTGTGGCGTCCCCATTCGGGGACGAGAACACGAGCTTTCCTCCGTCCGACGAACTGGTGCAGGAAAAAGACTGAATCGAAGCCAGCGCCGATCACGACGATACCATGGTGCTCGCCGGCGACTTGTTTGGCCCGGGTGTCGAGTACCATTGTCCATGGCCTCTTCAGCCACTGCCTTGCACCTGACGCCGATGCGATCGGCTTCCTGCAGGTCAGCGAGACAAATTCAATGTTGCATCGCACACGCAAATATCGCAACGCAGCATTTGCTACTATTTTAGGTGGTCATGCAACACTTTTTTAACCTTCACCCTGGCGCGTCACCGGGCACGGTGGCGCTGCCCGGGCGATCACCGTTGCTGTTGTGTACGAAAATTAGGAGGAATGGCAATTTAACGCGGACCTTTATCGATAATTGGCGCAATTCTGCGCGCACTGGGCCAAGGCATCTTGAAACGCCGTCGTTGCCTGCATGGTTAAGTTGTAGTACGCTGCCTTGCTGCAGTGCAGCAATGTGGCGGCAAGTCCGGCCGCAAGACGGCTCATCCGGTCACCGGAAAGGTGAGCACCGAACACCGAAGAGGTGACGCGAAAATTCCGAAAGACGGGAGAAGCATGGGATGAGCATCGGAGCGGGCAGCGCCCGGCGTTGGCCGTCAGTCGGCATCGAGCGTTCACCCGTTGAGCGTTATGTCCTTGCAGCACTTCTTTTTTTCCCGTTGCTGTGCGGGGTCGTTCCGATCCTGCTGTACGAGAAGGCGGCATCCCGCGTGGCGTGGCACGATCCTGCCCTCGCCACGGTAAGCGCCGTCGGGTTGGCTCTGCTTTGCTGCCTTTTTGCATTCGTGCGCTATCCCGCCGAGGCGCGGGCTGCGCGAATTATCGTCGTCGGCCTGGCGATAACGCTGGGCCTCTTCAGCTTCGGGCTTGGAGACGAACTCGGCATTGCCGACGCAGCTCGCGCCGACGCGTTGGGCAATGTACTTGTCTATTCTCGCCTGATTGCGCTTGTGGCGGCGCTTTTTTCGATCCTGCGGCCATCCTTCGCCATTTTCCCGATGGTCTATTTCGCCTTCCACAAGAATGTCACGCGGGCAGTCTCCGGTGCTGCGGAACTGGGCCGCAACGACTATGCGCCGTTGATTGAGGTCGGTCTCTTCCTGGCCTGTGGCCTGTTGGGCCTTGGCCTGCTGCAGAGCTTAAGCCGGCTGAAGCCCTTCACCAGCAACCTGCCCAACCTTGACGAACTCGGAACCAGGAATTTCGCGGCCCAGGCTGTCGGCATACTGCTGCTGGCCGGGATCGGCGCCCATTTTGGCAACTACTTCATGTCCGGGATGGCCAAGGTCACGCTTGACGGAGGGCCGTTGAGCTGGATCCTCGAGAACCCGACCAGTTCCATCATGCTGGCCGGGTACGGCTTAGGCGCGGCCCCGCTGGGCTTTTCCGAATCGCTGCTCGCTCATGCTTATGAAGCAGTCAGGGCGGTCCAGATTCCGATGAATGTCGTTATCCTGGCTGCGCAGCTTCTATGCTTTCTCGCTTTTTTGCGCCGGCGGTGGCTCATCGGACTGACCGCGTTCTTCGATATCATGCATATCGGGATCTTCCTTCTGAGCGGCGCCCTTTTTCTGCACTGGATCATCTTGAACAGTCTGATCGTCGCGGCTCTGACGAGAACGAAGGAAAATTCGTTTTCCAAAATTGCCATCGTAACCGGGATTGTTGTCACCATATTCGGCGACGCGGTCTTTTATAACGCGCGGCTCGGCTGGTACGATTCAAGGCAAATCCGGCAAGCACATTTCGAGGCGCTGACGAAACAAGGTGACTGGGTGCGGGTCGCACCGAGCTTTTTCCGCGACGCTTCCTATCTGCTCTATGCCCGTCACTTCGGCTATCAGGAATATCGTCGTGAATCCGGCCACGTTCCGACCTCAGCTTGGGGCCAGATCGGGATCAGGAAGGTGCAGCCAAAGTCGTCGGACGTTGCCTCGTCCAACTATGAGGTCATGAAGCTTACCCGGGAGTGCGCCTATCCAGTCGAACTGCCAATCACGCCGCCTGACTACGATGCGGCCCGCCCGGCGCCGTTTATTCTTGGACAGCACAATCGCGCCGCGAACTTGGCGAACTCGGCTGTTGCGGTCGGTTACAACTTCTATCCACACCATCATTATTCCATGCCGTTCCTGCACCGCGCTTTTGAGGCGCTGGAGCCTCGCGACATCGTGGCGTATCGATACCTGGTCGATACCGTCTGCCTCGATGTCGCAGATGGCAAGGTCGTGCGGCGGGTCATGACCCAGACATTGGGACCCAGGATCGATGTCCGCCAGTGAATCCGGCGAGGGCGCAGCGGACGTTTCAGCACGCGAGTTTTGACTATAAGGCAGCACCAGCTTCCACGCTCGCAATCCTTGCCCCTGACGCTGGTCCAAAATTGCCACGGAAGTTGAATTTCATTCTCCAGGCAGCCCGTCATAATAAGGCCGGCGGCGGCATTACCAGCATGTCTCGAGGAGGAGATGAAAATGCGGCTCAACAGGCCTTTGGTTTTGGCGGACAAGGTTTCATCGGAGCTTTCTGCCGCAGCAGGGAGGAAGCGGCGTCGACGTCAGACTATCCTGATCTGTGCAGCTGTGGCGGCCGGCTCCGCCATCGCAGGTTTTTCGGCACAAGGCGCCGAAAAGGGAGCCTGGATCACCACTTGGGCTGCCACACCTGCTCCGCGCTGGTCGGACGATCTTCCTGCGCCTTTCGGAGTGCCGGAGGTATTGGAGAACCAGACCGTCCGCCAGGTCGCCCGCATCAGCGTTGGCGGCAATAGCGTGCGGGTTGTGCTGTCGAATTCTTTCGGCGAAAAGCCGCTGACCATCGGCGCCGGCAGCGTCGGAATAGCAGGCAAGGACGGCGAGGTCGACCCGGCGACCCTGAAGCCCCTGACTTGGGGCGGCAAGAGTTCTGTGGTCGTTCCGCCGGGAGCTCCGATCCTCAGCGACCCCATCGCTCTCCCGGCAGAAGCGCTTTCCGAAATCTCGGTCAGCATCTTCCTGCCGAAGAAGACGGCGCTGTCGTCGGTGCATTGGGACGGCGTGCAAACCGCCTACATCTCCGGCCCGGGTAATTTCACCAACGACGCAGCGTTCAAGGCTGACAGCACGCTCAAATCGCGCCTGTTTCTGAGCGACATATGGGTTGATGCCGCGCCGGAATCCCAGGCGGTCGTATTTTTCGGCGATTCCATCACCGATGGGAATTGCTCGACCCCCGACGCCAACAATCGCTGGCCAGACCATATCGCCAAGCGATTGCAGGAGGCCAACCGCAAGGTCGCGGTGGTCAACGAAGCTTTCTCGGGCAATCGCGTATTGACCGACGGTATGGGTGTCAATGCTCTGGCCCGTTTCGATTCTGACATCCTGAGCCATCCCAAAGTCGCGACCGTCGTCGTGATGATGGGCATTAACGATATCGGCTGGCCCGGCGAAAATGCAGTTACGCCGGACGACAAGGAACCGACCGCAGAAGAGATTATCACCGGATACAAGCAGCTCATCGACCGCGCTCACGCCCATGGCAAACGCATTGTAGGCGCGACGTTGACCCCCTTCGCCGACACCTTCAAAGGACTTCCCACCGAGGGTTACTACACGCCCGAGAAAGAAAAGATACGCGTCGCGGTCAACGAATGGATCCGCAACGGCGGCGGCTTCGATGGCGTGATCGACTTCGACAAGGTGATGGAAGACCCGGCCAAGCCGGGGTATCTGCGCGACGACTACGACTGCGGCGATAACCTCCATCCCAACGACGCGGGATACAAGGCGATGGCGGACGCGGTCGATCTCGACGTCCTGTTGGGTCCAGCTAAATAGGTCGCTGCCGACCTTGTCACGCTGCTCAGGCATTGCGGCAAGGTCGGTTCGAGCATGCCTCAAGTGAGCCCGAGCCGGACAAGATGGCGTACGACCGGTGAGAACATCTCCTGACCGATGTAAGCTCCGGTGTTCGTATTTTCGAAGAGTGGGCCGGCGACGACCGCATCCTCGATCACCGGAATACCTGCCTGGCGTGCCTGAGCCGTCATCTCGTCAGCCGCTCGGCCCTGGCCCTTGCCGACGACCGTCGGCACCGGCGTTTCACCCCTGACGTAACGCAATGCCACTGCGCGGTCACCAGCCACGAAGACGATGACCGCGTTTTTCACGCCCAGCTTCGCAGGTTGCATCACGGCCTCACGCCGCTGTCGCTGCTGTTCATGTCGAATCAACGGATCGCCTTCGAGGTCCTTGTGTTCGCGCTTGTATTCAGTTGTCGTCATGCGCATGTCGCGCAGGAACAGCCAGCGCTGAATAGGCACATCGATCACGCCGATGACGACAAAGGCCAGGGCGGCGGCAATTCCAAGCGGTATCAGCACCGCTTTGATAATTGGCTCCAGGCATGACGGAGCGCATCCCGGAGCATCGAAGAGCGGCTGCAGCCATGCGATCAAAAGGAATGCGAACAGGCCGGCCAGCAACACCACCTTGGCCAGGCCTTTGGTGAACTCGACGACGTTACGCAGCGACAGGATCTTCTGAAGACCCTTCGCTGGGTTTATGTGATCGAATTGCGGCTTGAGCGGCTCAAACGAGAAGACCGGCCCGAACGTTCCCAGCATGCCGAATACCACGGCGAGAACGACAACGATTCCGACGAGCGGCAAGGTGGCAAGCATCAGCAATGACAACGAATGGCGGATGGCCCGCAGGCTGACTTCAACGAACGAATCGCCGGGGGCGGTCACGGTCTGCACGAGTTCCGAAAGGTGCCCGAACAGCATCGGCCAGGCAAAATATAGATAGCCAAGCGCTGCGAAAAGCGTGAAGCCGGAGGCGAGGTCGCGGCTTTGCGAAACCTGGCCTTTGCGGCGAGCGTCGCGAAGCTTCTTGTCGGACGCCGGTAGTTTCTTTTCCTCAGCTTCTTCGGCCATGTTGCAATCTTATCGCACTGTTGTGGTTCCAGTCGGCCAAGGCCGTGTGTAAGGTGCGGCGGGCTTGAATACGGAGAGGTGGATATGCGGCTGCACGTCGTGTTCTTGCCCGTTGTCGCCATGTTGGCGGTGACCGGTTGTCAGACGACCAAAACCGACACCGAGCAGGCAAAGGCACAGGGCCCGTCGTCGCAATCGGAGCGTCTGATCAAACTTGCCGACGATATCCATGCGCAGGGAGATAGTGGCACCGCAATCGCGCTCTACCAGCGCGCGGCAGCGATGCCCGATGCCAAGCCGAGCGCCTTCGTCAAGGCGGGCGAGGCCTATATGCGAGCCGGCTATCCCGCCGAGGCGGCTAAAGCCTATCAGGCCGCGCTGGCAAAAGCGCCCAATGACGGAGGGGCAATGCTCGGGCTTGGCTCGGCGATGATGGAGACGGGCGATATCGATGCCGGCATGCGCGCGCTCGCGCAGGCCGCGCCGCTGGTCAACACCAGCAGCGCCTATATCAGGCTGGGCGTGGCGCAGACATTCGCCGGTCAGACGGGGGAGGCGCAGACCACTTTTGCTCAGGCGTTGAAACTTGCGCCGGGGGATCTCGACGTCGAGAGCAACATGGCGTTGGCCGCGGCGCTCGAAGGCAATTCCGCCACAGCACTCCCGCTGGTCCAGAAGATCTCCGCCGCACCCAATGCGCAGTTGCATCACAAGCGCAACGTCGTGGTGGTCTACGGACTTCTTGGCCAGGCCGATCAGGTCAGGGCCTCGCCGCCGACCGGCCTGGCGACCAAGGAGGTGAATACCTTGCTTGCGCGTGCCAGAACCATCCGGTCGAAGGGCAGCACACAGGCCAGGGCGAAAGCGCTCGGCTCTATCCTCGGCTAGAGCATAAAACAACAAACTAATGAGCGTCGCGTCGGGCCACGCGACTCGCTTTAGTGTACCGCGGGCAAGGCCGCATCGGCTCACTCGACTGGGAGCGTTGTTTGCGGCGTCGGCGGCCCGCTATTGGCTCCACCCATCGGCGCCTCTTCGCCATTGAGGTAGCGCCGCGCGGCATTTGCAGTCGGCGCGGCCGCCGCCGCCCCCATGCGCCGACCCTCGACGAGGTCCCGCTGGCTTTCGGCCATGCGTTGAAGATTGTAGGCGTTGGCGCAGCCGGGCGGCAGGTGGGAGCCGACGCCGGAGACGATCGTCAGACCGGTCGCAGCGGCAGAACGGTTGTCATCGGCCGGTTCGTTCAGACATGCATTGGGAGCAAGGACGGAGCCGCCGACGCCCTTCTGCGAGCCGCCGATGTCGGTCGAAACATAGCTGTAGCCGGGAGAGTATTCCTGCGGCTGTTGCCGGCCGTTCGCGCAGCCGACCAGAAGCAGCACTGGAAGAACAGAGCACAATGCGATGCGAAATGTCATGTCCGGTTCCCCGCTACTTGATGATCAGGCCCATCGCCGATGCGTCATTGGCGCGCTTCCTGTGTCGCTTGGCTGCCGGACGATCGAGCGGCGTGGCGAGGCTGTCGCGCACCGGCTCGACCAGGTAAGGCGTGATCAGGATCACTAGTTCCGTCTCCTCGCGCTGGAAGCGCTGTGACTGAAAAAGCGGGCCAAGCACCGGCACATCGCCGAGAACCGGAAACTTTTCCAGATTACGTGAGGTCCGCTGCTGGAAAAGACCGGCGATCGCAAAGGTCTGGCCGCTCGCCACTTCGACCGTGGTGTCAGCCCTGCGCACGACGAAACTCGGCATGGCAAAGCCATTGGCGCTGACTGAGCCTGCTTCCGACAAGGAACTGACTTCCGGCTGAACGTGGAGCGCAATGCGATCGCGGCCGATCAGCGTAGGGGTGAACCCGAGGGAAACGCCGAACGACTTGTATTGAACGGTAACGACGTCCGTTCCCTGCGGAATCGGAACCGGAATTTCGCCGCCGGCAAGAAAGCTCGCGGTCTGACCGGTCATCGCTGTCAGGTTCGGTTCGGCCAGTATCTTGACGACGCCGTTGCGTTGCAGCGCTTCGATGAGAATGTCGAAGTTGATGCCATGCGTCTGGTCCATGCTCAAACCAAGATTGCCGGTGCCGGAGGGCACGCCATTGTCCTGGAACATGTTGAATTCAAAACCGCCGCTCCTGTATCCGACAGACCAGTCGACACCGTACGACTGCAACTCAGTGCGCGAGACTTCGGCGAAACGGACCCTGATGTTGACCTGCTGCGACCCCTGCACGGTCATGTTGTTCAGCGGCGGTTGTTCCGACGGCGAGAACGTGCGGGCGATATTGTCGACATCCGTTGCCTCTTCGACGCCTCCTGCCTCGCCGGTCGCGACAATGCGGGTTCCGAAAATCGAGAGATTTGTCGCCGAGTTCGGCTGCATCGCGGCCTTCGCTTCGTTGGCAGGCGTGACATCGGGCGTGACGCGGAACTGGGCGGTTGCCTCGACCCGTTCATCGGCTGTGATTGCAATGAGGTTGGTCAGGCCGGGCTTTAGGCCGAAGACATAGACCATCCCCGGCGACACGACCTGAAGGTCGGCGATCGTGGTGTCGGCGATCAGGACCGATTCAACGGGTTCATTGAAGCGCAGCAGGCGTCCTTGCCCGACCGGCAGGTCGACCATTGGCCGGCTCGGCAATGGCGACACATCCTGTGCCATCGCGTCGGCATGTGTGAACAAAAACGCCAGCAAGACGCCAACCGTCGCGATAGCGAGCCAGCGCATCCGCCCGGCGAAAGTGGCGGATCGAACGCCTGCTGCGGTATCGTGAATTGTCATGCCGTTCCCCTCTTGAGCATGTAGTTCCCCCAATTGTCACAATTCGCCCAGCTGGCATCATGAGGCTGCCTCTTGTCCGGCTTTCGCCTCAGCCGATGGCAGCGACCGAGAGACGTTGCGTGCCACGCCCGAGCGGCCGGATATCGTGGCCAATGGCTGGACGTTGAATTCTTGTGCGAGTTCCTGGAAGGACAGGACCGGAAGCTCGATGGCATTGTGGGTGAGCAGGCTTCGCATATGACGGCGTACATCCATCGCCGCGAGGATGACCGGTGAGACATCGGTGGCGTTCTGCGACAAGGCTCGTTCGATTTCGGCGATCAATGCCTGTGCATCGTCATCCGAAAGGTTCAGGAACGTGCCGGTCGATGTGCTTTGCACCGCGTTTCGCAGGATATCCTCGGCCGAGCGCTGCAAAACATAGGCTGCGATGATGTTGTTACGGCCAGCGAAGCGGAAGCTGATCTGGCGTTTCAAGGACGTGCGGATATATTCCGTAAGCAGAACGACGTCCTGTTCGCGTTGACCCCATTCGATCAGCGCTTCGAGGATCAGGCGCAGGTTGCGGATCGGCACGTTTTCGCCGACAAGTCGCCGAAGCACCTCGGCGATTTTCTGCAGCGGCACGATCTCCTGCGCCTGTCTGACTAGATCCGCATAGTCCGGCTCCATGTCCGACAGCAGCCTGCGGGTCTCCTGGATCCCGACGAAATGGCCGGCATAGAGCCGAAGCGCATTTCCGGTCCATTTGGCCGCTGTTTGCGCCGGCGTGGAGAAGACGAAGCCGGCTTCCTTCAACGCCGAAAGGTGGCGATCATCGACCCACATGAATTTGCGCTGGCCGGCAATCGGAGTACCCTTTTCGTAAGTCACATCGAGCAGATCGAGATGCGTAGGGTCCGCTTCGACAAGAACGCGGTCGGCGGGGATTTCAGCATCCAGGATGGGTGCGCCCTCCAGATCGATGCGCATGCTTCTCGCTGAAAGCTTCTCGTCGACCTGCAGGCCGATAGCCGGAACGTCGACACCGAGATCGCCGAAAAGCTCGCGGCGCACGCCATCAGCGAGCGTGGCGAATTCGGGTTCCGGGACCGAGCGTCCGAGTTCGGTTCCGAAGCGTACGACGATGCGGGATGAAGAGGGCAGTGCTGCGACGGGCGTCGATGAAAGCGATGCCGGTTTTCCAGCTTGTTCGGCCATGGCGGTCTGGCCGATGTCCTTGAATTCGGCTTCCCGGGCGGTGCGGCGGTTGATGGCATAGGCGCCCGCGCCGAAGCAGGCACCAAGGATCAGGAACACAAGGGACGGAAAGCCCGGCACTACGGCAAGGCCGACCATGATCACCGCGGCGAGTGCGAGCGCACGGGAGTCCCGTAATAGCTGGCTGGTTATTTGCTTGCCAAGGTCGCTCGTGCCGTCCGAGCTGCCGACGCGCGTCACCATCGTGCCGGCGGCCACGGCGACGAGCAGTGCCGGTATCTGCGCCACCAGCCCGTCACCCACCGTGAGCAGTGAGTAGGTCACGGCGGCGTCGCCCAGCGACATATCGTGCTGCAGCGTTCCGATCGCGAAACCACCGATCAGGTTGACCAGAATGATGACAATGCCGGCGATGACGTCGCCCTTGACGAACTTCATGGCGCCATCCATCGCGCCGAACAGCTGGCTCTCACGCTCAAGCTGCTGGCGCAGCCTGCGTGCCTCCGCCTGATCGATGTCTCCGTTGCGCAACTCCGCATCGATGCTCATCTGCTTGCCGGGCAGCGCATCGAGCGTAAAGCGCGCGGCAACTTCGGCAACGCGTTCCGCACCCCGCGCAACCACGATGAACTGCGCAACGGTGATGATCAGGAAGATCACGAGGCCCACGGCAATACTGCCGCCGACGACGAAACTTCCGAAGGCCGAAACGATCTCGCCTGCGTCGGCCTGGAGCAGGATCAGTCGCGTGGTCGTGATCGTGATCGCCAGCCGGAACAAGGTGGCGATGAGGATGACCGATGGCAACGACGAGAACTGGAGCGGATGAGAAACGTAAAACGAAGCCAGCAGGATAAGCACGCTGACGGCGATATTGGCGGTGATGAGAATGTCGACGAGGAAGGTCGGCAATGGAATGAGCATCATCACCACTGCAACGAGCATCAGCATGGCAATGACCAGATCGCTGCGGCGTGACAGCTTGGCGAGGAAGTGCAGAAGGCGCTCCGATACCGTCATTCGGCGGCTCGATGCGATAGGAAGCTCCGCAAGGCATTGTGCGCCTCGGCCTTACGGCCGGCCACAAGCAACGCGCGGCTCTTCAGCAACGCTAGCGTCGGGTGGTCCATTCCCTCCAGCGTCTCCAGCCTGGCAATGGTGGCAAGCGCCTTGTCCGCTTCGCCATCGAGTATGAGCAGATGCGCCAGCGTGCGCAGAACGCCGGCATTTCCCGGCGACAGCTGCGCCGCGATAAGCAGGTAGGCCGCGCCCCGCTTTGCCTGCCCGTGACACCCGTAGAGATAGCCCAGGACATGCAGCAGATGCACTGTTTCATGCGGATCAGTCAGGTTTAGATTCCTTCCTGTATCCGGCCAAGCAGATCGCGATGACGCTCGATTTCATCCTCCATCAGCGTTCTGGCAAGTGTCTTGAGTTGCTCGCCACCCTCAAGGCCGGGAACCAGATGCGCTACAAAATGCTGGAGAATGGGTACCGAACGACGCAGGATGGCTGGCTCGGGAATAGCGGGCATGACGAAATTGATGAGCGCCTCGTCGAGCGATTCGCCAGCCGTACCCCGAGAGGACTGGAATTCCGCTGTTCCTGGCTTTTGCGTGCCAGCGGCCGATCTGGTCCCCTGAGCACGGCTTGCGGCCTTGTCGACGCCATTCATCCGCCGGCGGTTGATTGCCTGACCATGCACGCCTTCCGCCTGCCGCACCTCGCGGCCGGTTGTATCAATCCTTGCCGTATCGAACCGCGGCCCTTCAAGCCGGCGGTTCACGGATATTTCAGCGCGACCGTGGCGCCGCCCTTGGTCAGGAGAAGTTCCGTCTCGCCAATGCGTTTGACGGTCCAGCCGTCATTGGTGAATGCGCCTTCATGATAGCGTGCGCCGTCGGTGGCGATGACATAGGGCCGCTCGCCGTACCAGATCGCCTGCAGCCTCAGGCGCGGCGCCTGCTCGGCGTTGCCGACCATGACATTGGAGGCGAGGGTGATGTGCGCGCCGAACGCCTGGTCGAACCAGGATTGCGTTTCGGTCCAGGCACCATTCTTGTCATTGGCGATCATGCCCGAGACCACGAGCCGTCCAGGTGATTGCTGAACCGCCAATGTGCTGATGCCGGATTGCTCGAGGCGCAGCTTGAGCTGGCGTTCCGCCTCGGTGGTGCTGGGTGTCGGCGATGAATCGTCCACAACACTCTGCCCGGCCTCGCCGGCGAAGGCCACTGTGATCGGTTTATCGACTTGAGCGGATAGCTTTTTGCCACTGTCGGACTCGGCGAAGGAGAACCCATTGGCGGCGATGGAAACAGCGAAAACGGCAAAGAGAACGCTGCCCACGACCAGGAGGGGGCGATTGGAAACAGACCAGCGATTCGGCGGGCGTTCCGGGTTGACCAGCCGGATATGGGCATCGCCGACGCTTATCGCCAGCGGCAGCTTGCAGCGGCTGCCTTGGCCTTCACGGATGATCTCGCCGGTGGCGAGCGTGACATGGCCGCCGACAGCTTCGATTTCAATCTGGCTGCCCTTGCGCCGCAATCTTGCGTGGACCGGAGCGATGCCGGCGTCCCTGAGAACAACGTCCGACTCGGTGCTGGAGCCGACCGTATACAGAGGCGCGACCAGGCTGAGTTGGGCGCCGGCGTGAAAACCGTGCGTTACGCTGAGCGCAACGGAATGTCGCGATGCCGGGGTGCGGGCCGCCGCATCCCGATATTTGCCGATAGCCCAATCTTTGCCTCTCATGCCACTTCATCTCCCGCCGATGACAATTCAGACGCAGCCCGACAACGGCATCGAAAGCCGTGGACGTGCGCCGCCGGGTGTTTGCGGCGGCGCATGGTTCGAGAATCCCGCCTTAGGCCTTTTCGGCCGACTGGCCGAGCGTCCTCGCGGTGCTCATCAGCATGTCATGTTGGGACTTCGCGATCTCTTTTGTGATCTCGAGGCTAAACATGCGCTCCTGATGCTTGATCATCTTGTCCAGGTTCTGTTCCGGCGACCCGGCAGCGCCGGACGTAATGGGAGGGGTAGCCATCATTGTCTCCTTGAGGGACCATTCAAGTTACAAACTCCGGAATCACGTCGAAGCGATCCGGCAGGTTGCGAAAGCAGCTTAAGGCAGCGTGATCGAAAATGAAAGTCCACTTGGAATATATGAACCAGTTCGGGTCCAACTGTTGCATTGCCATCATTGGAGGAGTAACCTTGCCATCGGGGTAAATGGGGTATGGCAGAATGGAACAAGGTCCTTTGGCGGAGCTGTTGGTCGAACGGTTCGAGAATATGCCGCCGCAGCTGCGGGTCGCCGCGCGTTTCGTGCTGGACCATCCTAAGGATGTCGCACTGATGTCGATGCGCGAGCAGGCGCATCAGGCCGGCGTTTCGCACAGCACGATGATGCGGTTGGCGCGATGGCTTGGCCTTGAAGGCTATGAGGATATGCGCAGCCTTTATGCGCGCGCGCTGCGTGAGACAGGCGCCGGTGAGCCGGCGCGACGGGGTGGCGATCCGGGATATTCGACTGCAGGGGTTGTCGCCGACACGCTCGCGGCGCAGGTTTCAAGCCTGGGTGAGTACGGCAATGCCTCGCAATTCATCGCCGCAGCGGACCTCCTTGCACGATCACGCAATCTGTTTGGTCTCGGCTCGCGCTCCTTCTATCCGGTCGCCAGCCACTTCGTTCACATCATGTCGTTTCTGGCTGGCGGCGACCGCAAGGTGACGCTTGTCGGCGAGATGGGCGGACATGGTCTGGATGCCTTGCGGGGCGCGGGACGCGGCGATGTGCTGCTTGCTGTGGGCATGTCGCCTTATGAACGCACGACGATTGACGTGGCGCGCCAGTCGGCCAGGCAGGGTGTCGGCGTGGTGGCGATCACCGACAGCAGCGTGTCGCCGCTGGCCCGGATCGCGCGGGAGACCATCATCGTTACGGCAAATTCGCAGTCGTTCTTTCGCAGCATGGCGCCGGCGTTCGCCGCCGTCGAGATTCTGGCGGCACTGACGGCTGCGCAGTCTGACGTGAATGCTGCAGAACGAGTAAGACAGTCGGAAGAGCAACTCGCTGCTTTCGGCATTTATTGGAAGCCGCCCCGGTAAGCTTCCGGGGCTTCCACTGTCGGGCGCGGGGGCGTTGACGGCAGGCAGACTGCCTGAACCAGGACTGGACCGGCTCCGGAGGTTGTTTGATGATCCGCCCGATTAACACCGTCAAGCCGCCGCCGCCTCCCAGGGTCGATCCAAAGGCCAACGCCGAGCAGATTACGCGGCTGCAGGCAGAAGCCACGAAATTGCAAAATGAAATCCGGCTCGCCAACAAGATGGGCGAGGCCGACGCGGCCGCGGGCGCCCGCCAGCGGCTGACGCAGGTCAATGCGGAACTGACGACGGCGCAGCCGACCGCCCCGGCGCCACAGCAGACTGCCCAGTCGCCACAGCCGACTGCCCCGGCGCAGGCTGGACCGGAACTGCCTGCCGCGGTCACCACGGCAAACGGCAATGGCGGCGCCACCGCCGCGCCGGCGCTTTTCACGACGCAGGATTCCGGCGGCGCGCCAAACCTCCTGCTGGCCAGTGGTGGGCCCGACGACGTTTCACCCGAAGTCAAGGCGAACGACATTCTCAAGGCGATCGAGGGCGGCAAAAGCCTCGACAACATCGCCGACGAGCAGGGCCTGGCTCCCGAGGATGTGGTGGCGGCTCTGAATGCCGGCGACATGACGGCGGTAGCGACTGAGCATGCCAACGGCGACACACGCACGGTGGTGATCACCGTTGGAGACCGCACGATCACCGAAAACCAGGATTATCATCACGGCGGCTACTATACCGAAGAGACCGGCCCCGACATGCAGGCGACCTCATCGCCGATCCGTGACGATCTCGGCCGCAAGGAAACCACCAGTGTCGACCCGCAGGCCGGCGCGATCACGACCACGCTCGTCGACGATCTCGGCGACGGCGCGGTCACCGAACGCACGACCAATCCCCAGACCCGTGAAACCACAACCACCGAAACGAGTGGTGACGGCGCCGTCACCACCACCAGGAACCTGCCGGATGGGTCGACCGTGCAGACGGTGACGCCCGCCGGCGGCCCCGCATTGCCGGTAACCACGGTTACGGCTCCGGGCGGCGAGGAGACCATCCTGGCGCAATCGCAGGCAGCGGACGGCTCTGACGCGCCGTCGATCCAGGACCAGCTTGCCGAGGGCAAGAGCTTCGAAGAAATCGCCGAGGCGAGCGATCTTACGCCCGAGCAGGTAATCGCCGAGCTGAACGCCGCCGGCCTCGAGGTGACGCAGGGCGGCGACTCGGGCGAAACCCTGCAGATCGTCGTCACGGATCCGGAGACCGGCAAGACGGTCACCTACAACAACGATTACCAACACGGTTCGACTTCGGTGACGACCATCGAGGGGAATACCGAGACGACCGATACGGTCGACGGCAATGGCAGGACCAGCCACACCGAGCGCAACACCGAGACCGGCGAGCAGACCACCACCATCGTCGACCCTAAGAACAACACCGAAACGACGATCGTCGTCGACAAGGACGGCCGGCGCACCGAGACCATTGTCGAGACGTTGAACGACGGCGAGCCGATCGATTACGAGGTCCAACCCGGTGACAATCTGAGCGACATCGCCGAGGCGCATGGTGTGACGCTGGAGGATCTCGCCGAGAGCAATCCGGAACTGTTCACCTCTCCGCGCGATCCCGACCTTATTCATCCCGGGGAAACCGTGGTGATCGAGGGCGGTACCAACACCACCGTCAATGTGACGTTTAACGGCTACACAATGACCACGTCGCCGGACGGCAACATCACGCTGACCAACGCAACGACCGGCGCCGTCACCGATATCGCGGCCGGCACCGCGCAGGAAGCGTTGGCCGAGTTGTTGCTGGACATCAACCCGAACAGCAATGACCCGGAACAGGCCAAGGAAGACCAGATACTCAAGACGATGCTGGACGGCATATTCGGCGGAGCGACGCCAGAGCTGACCACGGAGGCGCTTGAAAAGCAGCAGGCCGTGGTCGCTGCAATGGAATTGTATGGTCGGGGACAAGACGCAACCGGCGCGACTCTCGACGGTGGCCCCACGTCGGTTGGTCCGTACGGGAACCCACCATCACCCACGGCTCCTTCGGGCGGGAAGTGGGTGCCATTGCTGGTCGACGGGAGCTGGAAATGGTTCGACCCGGAGGTGGCCAAGGCGATCGCAGCCGAGAACGTGGCGATTGCGAACTTCGGTGAGGCAGAAGCAAAGGCTGCGCAGAGCGCGGCACAGCTCGACGTCTATGCGCTGGACCCTGAATTCAAGAACGCCATGGAGGGTGCCGAGTCAACGCTCGACGAGGCGTTGGCGCCTTATGGACTGGATTGGAAGCCGCCCGAGCCGAAGGGCACGCTGGCAGATGCGCAAAGCCGGTTGACCCTCGCCAACAACGCGCTTGAAAGCGCCAGCACCGCCCGGGCCGAATACGAGGAGGGCCAGACGTCACTTCTCGAAGCGATCGACAAACAGGTAGACCTGCCGACGCTCAGCGATCCCAACCAGACTGCTGTCAGCAACCCGGATGGCCCCAGTGCCGAGGAAACCAACCAACAAGGAAAGGCCGCGCACGCGGAGGTCGCCGAGCTCTTTACAAACGTTTCGCTACACACCGCCAACGGCAACAAGGCCACGATCGATCAAATGATCAGCTCGACCGAGCTGGAGCTGAAGCTTACCGATGCCAAGCCTGGAAGCCCAGAATACACGGCCATCGAAGAGCGGCTTGAAGGTCTGCAAACGCTCCAGGGGGCCGCGGCCAATCAGGTGACCCTGGCCGAGGCATATCAGGAGTATGGGGTTGCACAGGCAGAGGCGGCGGATCTTGCCGTAACTATGGAGCCTCTCAAGCAGCAACTGCTTGCGCAGGCGCAGGAAAGAAACCCGCACCATTTCGATTGGGAAGGCTATACCAATGGACATGGTGACTTTACCGGCAAGATAAAATCGCAGGACATAGTCGAGGAGAACGGTCAGCTCTATGTCGTCACCGTCTATGAGAACGCCACTTTCACCGACGAGAACGGTGATGACACCAACATACATAAATCTGCCCTGACATATGACCTCAACGACGAGGGTATCAGGGAAGATTTCCGCAACGATGCGCTCAACAAGCAGTGGCAGGAGATGCTGGCCTCGACGCAGGACCCATCGGCGCCGGTATGCACAGCCAATGCAAACGGCTCGCAATCGGCGCTGGACGCGGCCAGGTCGAAGATCGTCGGCGCGCAGGTCGACCAGCTTGATGCCGGGCTGAGAGATGCGAAGACGGCGCTCGTCGACGCGACGACGGCGCGCGACCAGGCGATCACCGGCCACGGGCGGGGAACCGTAGAGGCGCCCGCCGGCACGCTCAAGCCGGGCGAGACGGCGGTGAAGATCGCGGTGAACGGCCGCGACCTGTGGGTCGCGCCGGAGGTTGCCGCGGCCTACGAAGAGCAGGGGCCGGGCGCGATCGGCGACAGCGGCAAGTGGGTCCAGATCGAGATGGACGGCCAGAAGCTGTGGGTGCACCCCGAAGTAGCGGCCGCGGAAATCGATCGAGGCCAGGCGGAGGCCGAAAAGAACCAATTGGAGGACTGGGAAGAAAACGTGCGGCCGGCGATGGTGGCGGGGCGCGACTGGTACGCATTTTCCGCAAGCCACCCCAAACTCCTCGAATACGGTTCCGCCGAGCATGAGGCGAAACTCAAGTACGAGTATTTTGAAGAACACAAGGACCAGGCGCTGGCTGGATATCAGGTCCAGTTGGAGAACCTCTACGAGGCCGGCTTCACCGGCGAATACGAGACATATACGCCGGACCAACTCAGCACTGCCGTTGGTCAGACCCTCGGGCCCGACGCGTCGAGTGAAGACGTCCAAAAGGTCACCGAAGAAATCACCGACCGCGGCGGCGACGACGCCGAGGTCAAGATCGTGCCGATCTTCTCCCTCGACGGCGGGAAGGAATCGACGACGGCTTTGTTCGCGATCAAGAGCGGCGGCGACGAAATCGGCTATGTCGACAGCTCGGGTAAATATTACAGCACCTTCGATGAATTCCAGCACGAGAATCGCCTCTTCAGCGAGAAGGGCAATCTGGTCATGGCCAAGGGCGGCGACATGTCGCTCGGCGAGGATGGTTTTTCGCTCGACGAACTGGAAGTGGCCGACGCGCGCAAGGTGGGTTTCTGGGACAAGGCTACCGACATTGGCCTTGGCATCGTCGCCGGTGTCTCCACCATCGTCTCGTTCGTGCCGGGCGGCCAATGGGCGATTCCCATCGCGATCGGCTCCGGTTCAATCCTTGGCGGCAAGGCTCTGATCAAAGAGGGTGATCACCTCCTGCAGGGCGGCGACTTCGACAGCCAGTCGGCCTGGAATGTCGCCACCGGCGTAACTGCGTTCTTGCCAGTGGGCGCGGGTGCCCTGCGCATGTACGGCCTGGCAAAGACCGGCCTGTCCGGAGGCAAGGCCTTCGCGGGCGGCTTCGGGATGACCCACATGAAGGATGCCAGCTGGGGAATCGGCAGATTCCAGGTGAACGTAGACAAGGCCAAGTATGCCGATGATGTCTCGGCGTTCATGCAAAGCGGCAACAAGCTGACCGCTGCAGCGTGGGACCTCGACGCCGCCGCCGTGATTACCGGTGTTCCGCTGCTCGGCAAATCGGTGCAAGATCTGGTGGCGCATGGCGGCGATATGTCCCTGCTCGAGCTCGCTAACGCAATCGTAGGCATAGGCGTCGGCACTGTCGGCACGGGGCTGGGCGGACGCTCGCTGTTGTCCAACATGCCTGGAACGGGCGGTACTCGGAGCGGAACTTTTCCGGATTCGGGGCCGCAACCGCGGGCCGTCTACGAGATGGGCCCCGACGGTGTCTACAGGCCCACCGGCGAGCAGGTCATGCCGGATCCGGATGAGATCATCATCGACGGCGACGTGGCCGGCGAAACGTCCGGCCAGCAGGGAGCCGGTTTCGGCGCACGGGACGATTTTGACAACACCGGTGCGGCTAACCGGCCAACCGGTCCACGGGCGCTGCCGGCGGGCGGGTCCGACGGTCCGAATCCACCGCCACCCACGGGCGGCAAGGGTGATCCATCAGGCGACGGACAGTCGTCGCGGCCGATGGTCGTGCATGAGCAAGGCACTGACGGCGTCCATCGCCCGACCGACAAGCTGGTCTTCCACGATCCAAGCCACCCCGTTGTCGAGGGGACGGTTGTCAACGTCCACGACGAAGGGCCGAGCGCCCCGGGCGAGCGCAGCGATCCCGAGAATCCCAGCGACCGAGACGCCCAGGGAGCGCGTGAGCAGAATGTGCGCGTCCCCGCCGACGGCGATCCGATTGTGGTTCCGCCGGCCCGCGGCGATGGAACGACGCGCCCGGCCGAGGGCGGCTTGCGGCTCGTCTGGGACCCGGCGACCAAGACGTTCACCGGCATGCCAAGCCCCAATCCCGCGGAATACGTCTACACCAGCGGCAAGGATCCGCAGCAGACGGGCTATCTCGACGGCGCTCGCCCTTCCGACCCGGCGGTGCTGGCCACCCCGGACGAGGTCCTGCTCCAGTCCGAAACGGAAACACGCGGGGCGGAAGGCACCCGCCCGTTGATGCGCTACACTGTCGGCAACCGCCATACCGGCGAGATGCTCGTCGATTTCAACCTGCCGGAAGGGCACAGGGTTGTCGCCATACCCGAACCCAAGGCGATCACGGCCGCGCCGGAGCCGGTGCCGGCTCCTGTCGAGCTCGACCCTTCATTGCCGGTGCTTTATCTCGGCGCCGATGGCCGCTGGACAGCAGATCCGAACGCCCGCACCGAGCCACCGGCCGTGACGGACACCGGGCACCCCAGCCGGTTTCGGCCCGACGGCACGCCGATCATCAATCGTTTCTCGTCAAACCCGTACAGCTTCGGCCAGACGTTCAATGCCGCCAAGGCCGGCCTGCGGCGCATCGGCACGCGTTACGCGAATACCGAACCCCGCTATGACTATCCGAAGCTCGGCGAGCTGGTCGACAGCATCTATCACCGGCCGGTTGCGCAGGACGGCGTCACCGCCGGACAGGACATCTATGTCGAGGCCGGCGGCAAATACCTGCCGGCCAAGGTCGTCGTCGCCGGCCCGCAGGCGAGCATGACCCGCGACATCGTCCCCGAAATCGTCCCATTGGGCGAGCATGCGACGGATGCCGGCTACCTGGGTTCGGGCCAGACCGTCGAACGCGCCAAGCGCGGGTCGATAACCACGCCGAACGGCCAGAACAGGGTCAACACCCCGGCACGGGAAGTCCATACGTTCGATCCTGCCAAGAATCCGGAAGTCAGCCATCGCTCGGCGCTCGGTGAAACCCTGGCCACGACCTTGCCGGCGCTGCCCGACGATGCGGCGACGCCCGCGCCGACATGGGCGCCCGAGCAGCTGCAACTCGTCGGCGACTACCTCAATTCCCTCGAACGTTCCAGCGATCCTGTCGTCCGCGATGCGGTGACCATGACCAGAGTGCAGCTCGGCGGCAGGAGCCTGCCTCGGTCCGGCACGGAGATGACGCCGGCTCAGCATCATGCGCTTGGCGAAATGCTCAACGCCGACCGCAACAGCCCGTTCACCGGCTCCAAGCCGGCCGGCCAGCTTTCGATGAACGGCCTGACGACCCTCCAGGTGTTCAGCGCTCAGGGCAAGCTGCCGCATCTGTCGCCGGGAGAAGTGATCGACCAACTCGGCCTGCCGTCCGACGCCAGGCTGCCGCGCGGCGAGCAGTTCCTTACCGCCGGGGCGCTGCCGGGAAAAGCCCGCTGGACCGACGCCGGCCGCGGCATCGTCGGCGATTACCTCAAAACTGCGTCAGGCTCCACCGATCCGAACCTTGCCGCGGCGGCAAATGCCACCTCGCCGTTTTTCAAGGGCCGCGCCACGAAGCCCGGCAAGGCGGTGACCGCCGCGCAGCAGGATGCGCTCATGCAAGTCCTGCAGGCCGACCGTGGCAGCACGTGGGTCTACGGTCCGAAGCTTCAGCCGGGCTCTTCGTTCAAACCCGCCGGCAAGCTTTCGCCGGAGGGACGCTACAATGAGAAGGTTCTGTCCGGCCACGACACCTGGACACCATATCTGTGGCGACAGATGCGCGGTTACGCCGCCAACCAGCAGAAATCCGCGGACCCCGCTGTCCAGTCGCTCGCGCACGCGCTGGAGAACGCGCTGCCCGCAAGCAAGCCCAGGGCCGGGACCGAGATCAACAGCGAGGTGCCCGTCCTGCTGGAGCGGTTGCTGGGTGCCGACAATGCGAGTTCGTGGCGCGCCCCGACATTCTTCACCGATGCACAAGGGGTCTGGCGGTCCGACCGCGCCACCGTTTCCTGGTTCCTGCAGGAGCACGAAGCCAATGTCCTGGGCGGCCCCGTGCTGAACGACGTGGTGACCAACGGCGCCCTCCTGGCTGCCGGGTGGATCCTCGGCCCCGACGGCCGCACGATCACTCTCGGCGGATCGATGCTCGGCATCGGCCTCAAAGTGCCGCTGCCCAGCCGGCAGGTCTATGGCGAACTCAGCCTGAAGAACAACGGCCCGGACGGCGGCACGGGCTTCCTGCTCCCGGTCCATCCCAACGACGCGAAGGGCCAGAAACTTTTCGTCAATGGATACCGGCCGAATTTCGCTTATGACGAGGCGGCGGCTCCCTCCGCCCAGTGGGTCGCATCGGCGCCGATGCTGTCGAAGAACACGTTCCAGAACGAAAAAGCCGCTGGCGTTTCAGTATCCATCTTTGGCTTCTCTCTGAGCGGGGCCTACGTCAATCGCACGCTGCGCTATCTCGGCGGCGAAGGCGGCCGGCCGGGATATACGCACAGGGAGCCTGGCCCGCTCAGCCAAAGGGCAGCCTCTTTCTGGGAGGAGGCGGCGAGAGGTGGCGCCAGCCACTATAGCTCCGAAGGCAAGGTGCCTGGTTTCGAGGATCGTCTCCTCTACCGCAACTACAACGTCATGGCGCCGTTCGGAGGCGGCAAGGAACCCTGGCGCGGCACCCCCGCCTTCGAGGGCGTTCCGCGCGAGACGGGCGCCGGGCCGCTCAACCGCCTGGACCGCAAGGACCACGGCGCCGGTCTCGCCCTGAACTATGGGCCTTTGCCGCTAACGACGGTGGAACTCGGCTCGGTGAGGAAGGATGTTGTCCCGCATGCCCGTACCGCCCGCGCGCATCCCGGATCCTCCGAAGGCGCGCAAAAGGTTTTCTCCGCGCTGGAGACTTCGGGGGGTCGACTGACGCCGGACGTTCTGCAGCATCTCGACGCCTATCTCGCCGAGGTTGCGGCATCGCCGCACGACGATTTGAGGTTCGCTGGTCAGCGCGTGTCGGATGTGTTCCCGGAACTGGGCGTGGCGCCATATCCGGACCAGTTCGCCGGCGGACGGCCAGACGGCATGAGCCGGCCAGCATGGAAAGCGTTGAGGCAACAGCTGGACCAGCAGGTCCGCAGCGAGATGACGCCCACGCAGGCCCATTACCTCAACCGGCTGCTCGAGCAGGACGTACTGCACAATTCGCCGCCGACCCCGCCGGCACTTGGCTCGGGGCCGCCGGATGGCACCCCGCCGGCACTGGGCCTGGGGCGGTCGGAAAAAACGCTGCGGATCTTCGACGAGAATGGCGAAACGGCCACCGTGAGGTATCTCGGGACGCCGCCCAAGAGCGCGGAGAACGTTTACGTGCCGCCTGCGGATGGTCCGCAACTCCGCGGCGACGACCCGACCTTGGCTCACAAGTCGCATATTCTGCATCGCGATCCGGAAACCGGGGAGCCGGTCGTGCTGCCATGGATGCGCGGCGCTTCCGATGACCATGTGCCGGGGAGCCTTTGGCATCCCGAGGAAGGCAATCTGCCCGTCGACGGCGCCGGCGACCCCGCAAGACCCTTGCGCGGCAATGTCGGCCCCTATGTTTTCCGCGCCGATACACGCGCGCCGAGCGAGATCAGGGACGCGGGCGGCTTCTCGCCACCGCCGCCGACCGGGATCTGGGTGGACAACCCGCAAGGCATCGTCCTGAGCAATTATGTGCTGGGCAATACCCATGGCCGTTTCGTCGGCACCAGCCAGTCGATCTCGGGCGCCAAGGCTTTCGTTTCGGAAGAGTCACGGGCCGCGCGGCAGCAAGGCTATACCTATCTCTACACGCTCAATCCGAGCAGGCCGCGTCTCCACGTCCCGACAGAGTTCGAGGCGATGGGCCGGCCGGTCAGCGACAGCATGGCCCGGGTCGACGAGACTGCAATCGACGGCAGCATACCATGGAACGAGGTCCATGGCTGGCGGATGATGGATCCAGACGGCAATTTCGTCGGTGAGTTCACGCGCAATGAGGATGCCGTCGCGCCTGGCGGATCGACACAAAAACGCCCGCAGGTGATCTTGCGGCCGGCCGACGAGTTCTGGGATGCGCCAGCGCAGGCCGAAGCGCCGCCGCCGCCGGTGGCCGAGGTGGTCGGCAACGAAACCCCGGCCGTGACTGGCGAAACGCCGCCGACAGAGAATATTGCTGCCGAAACGCCGACAGCTGCGACATGGCCACCTGCGCCTGACCGGGGCAGGGCGGTTTTTGACCCTGCCAGCGGAAACATCATCAGCCTTGAGCTTCCGGCGAGTTCCGCCGCGGAGCCGGGATTTGCCGAACCTGTGCGGGCACCGACGGGGCCGGAGGTCAGAGCGCTTGCAGCCGACAAGATTGCCGGGCTGACCGGTCCGCAATTGCACGCCATCAAGCCGGAGCACATCGCCAAGCTGGCGCCTGAGCAGCTGGCTGCGCTGAGCCCCGAGCAGGTCCGGCAGTTGACGTTCGATCAGCTTGCCGCGCTTCCGCCGAAGCAGTTGCGGGCGCTGGGTGGCGAACAGCTCCAAGCGATCAGGCCAAGCAAATTGCAGGCTGTTGCCCCTGGCCGGATCACCGGCTTGCGGCCGGATCAGGTCGCGGCCTTCTCACAAGAGCAACTCGCTGGATTGACCATCGAGCAGGTGCGCAAGCTGACGCCCGACCAGATCGCCAAGCTCAGCGACCAGCAGCGCAATGCCCTGACGCCGGAACAGGTCGCCGCCATGCGGCCTGCCCAATTCAGCCATCTCAATGCCACCCAGTTTGCGGCGCTGGACCCGGGCCTCGTCGCGGCACGCGATCCCGCGACAATGGCAAAGCTGTCGCCACGCCACGTCGCAGCACTGACGCGGGAGCAGCTTGACGCTCTGACCATTCATCAGATCGAGGCGCTGACGAAACAACAGATAGCGGCGCTGACGCCGAAGCAGCTTGGCGAGTTGAGCCCCGGCCAGTTGCGCAAGTTCACGCCCAGGCAGTTTACCTGGATGTCGACCGAGCAAACAAACGCGCTTTCGGTGCTGCAGATGACCACTTATCGGGCGACCCACAAGAAGGTCATGACGCCGGATCAAACTGCGGCCGTTGATCAGGCGCTGAGCCATGCCCGCTTCAAGGAGAACGCGCAACTGGTCGCGACCTTCGGTCCGATGGCCGGCTCCTCCTACGCGGTATGGCAGATTCTGCCACCGCATTGGGCCGCGACGGCCGCGGGCGTTTCGTTGGGCGTTCGCGGCGTCGTCTTCAGCGCGCAGTCTGTCTTTCAAAACGCCACGGCAAACCACAAGCCGCTGGGGCGTATCCTCAATGCCGCGAGCGGGGCGTCGTTTATCTTCTCGTCTCCAGGCTCGGCCGCCGGGCTGCTGCGCGGCGACAATGTCGGGTTGAACGGCTCCTTCTCGCTGGGCAATGTGGTCTACGGCACGAAATCCGCGCTGCAGTCGATCGTCGGGCGGCCGGTGTTGCGGAATGTGGCCGAGCATCTGGCCGGTCCCGGTTATGTCTTTGGTTCCCTTCTCTACACGGCACAGAACCTGCACTCGCCGCTGGCCGCGACGGCGGGCGCCTTGTTCACCGTCGGCAGCGCCGAGTTCTGGGTGTCGGCCGCGCGCACGGATCTGCTCAATCGCCGGGCCGTGCCGAGGACGGCAGAGCAGATCGACGCCCGCGCAAAGTCCGACGCGCGCTGGGCGGTCGCCGATCGCATCGCGCTTGGCGTGACCTTCGGCGTCGGCATGCTGCTGTTTGCTTGGGATGCGCTGGACGACCAGCCATGGAACAATACCGGCAAGACGCCGGCAACCGACCCGACCGCGCCGGGCGACGCACCTTCCGGCGTCGATGGCGCGCCTCCGGACGAAAACACCGACCAGCCTGATCCCGGGACGCAAACCCCGCCGCAGGACTTCCCGCAGCTCGCCGTAATGGCCGATGACGGCCTGAACTTGCGGACCCAGCCTGACGGAGATTCGACCGTGGTGACGGTTCTGCAACCCGGCACCTTCGTCGAGCAGACCGCCGGGCCTGCGACAGACCAGTCAGGAGACGCCTGGATACCGGTCGAAGGTTTCGGGCCGGACGGCGAAATGCATAGCGGCTGGGTTTCCGGTGACCATGTCGAGGCGCATCCCGACGGCAGCAGCAATGCTGCGGGCCGCACCAATCCAACGCTGGAGAAAGACGGCTACCAATGGGTCGAGGTCAAGAACGGCGACAGCATTCGCCTGATCGCCAGGACCCATTCTGCGGATGTGGCCGAGACGGTGGTGCTCAACATGGATCATATCCTGAGCCCGGATGTGATCTTCTCAGGCGACCGCATCTACCTGCCGGCAACCTTGGTCGGCTGAGAAACCGCCGGCCTGAGCGTGTCGGTTCTCGCAGCATAGGCATGCGCAACGCAGCCGGCCAGCTTTGCCGCCCGCTCCGCTATCGGATTGGAGGGTTCGGAAGAGTAGGAGGCGGTAAACTGCAGGTCGGACGGATGCCATTCGCATTCGACGATGCGCAGTTTTCCGCTTGCGAGATAGTCCTGGACGACTCCCTCGGGCAGCGAGGCTATGCCGATTCCGTTGAGTGTCATCGTGATCGAAGCGGCCAGCGAATTGGCCGGAAAGATGCGCGGCGACTCTTCGAATTCGCCGGTGAGCTTGCGGTAGAGTTCGCTGTAGGGTCGCGTGGTGCGGGCGTAGCTGATGATGGGAAACTGCATCAGGTCGTTCAGCGTCACCTCGCGGCGGTTGGGCAATTCCAATTGCGGCGAGCAGACCCAGACAAGCGGAAAGGACGGCATCTCGATATTCTCGATGCTGTACTCCAGGACAGGGCCCATCAGCACCGCAAGATCGAGCCGGTGTGACATGAGTTCGTTGCGAAGGGTCGTCGTCGCATCGACGACGATGTCGGTATCGACAAGCGGAAAGTTTGCCTTCAGTGCCGTGAGGAAATCCGGCAGCCAGGTGTGCACGATCGTTTCGGCGACCCCAAGCCTCAGCACCCTGGTCGTCTCTGAACTCTCTGAAAGAGAGCTGGCCATCAGTTGCAGCCGCTCCGCGACGCGCAGCACCCGTTGGGCAGGTGGCAGCAGCCGTTGTCCCTCGGCGGTCAGCCTGACTGTGCTGCTCTGCCGCTCGAACAGCTTGGCGCCAAGCGCTTCCTCCAGCCCGGCAATTCGGGTGGACACCGCCGGCTGTGTGGTGTTCAGGCGTTCAGCCGCCCTGCGAAAGCTTCCGAACGTCGCCACCAGGAGAAAGGTTTCGAGCTGCTTGATGTTGAAAGGTATCACGACTGGGGATCACTCATTTGCGGCTTTCGGGAACGGCCATCAATGCCGCACAATGATCTGGCTGCCGATCTTCACGCGGTCATAAAGATCGATGACATCGTCATTGGTCATGCGAATGCAACCGGAGGAGTTGGCCTGTCCGACGGTCCATGGCTGGTTGGTGCCGTGGACGCGATAAAGCGTGTTGCCGATATACAATGCGCGCGCGCCCAATGGATTGTTCGGTCCTCCCTCCACATGGGCCGGCAGGAAGCGGCCATTTGACGCTTCCCTGGATCGCATTTCGGCCGGCGGCCGCCAATCCGGCCAGGTCTTCTTGCTCGAAATCGTGTCGCGGCCGGACCACTCCAAGCCCTCCTTTCCAACCCCCACCGCGTATCGCAGCGCCCTGCCGTTGCCCAAAATGTAGTAAAGCCGCCGCTCCGTGGTGCTGATCACGATCGACCCCTTCGGTTGAGCCGCGCTGAACTGCACGATCTCCCTCGGGATTGCCGACCACTCGGGTCGGATCTCCCCGTCCGAAGTCTGGTCGGGAGCGGACGGCGAGACCAGCACATTTCTTGCCGGATCGTAAGTCCAGCTTCGTGGGTCATAACCGCTATTCGATTGGGCCTGCGCCGGCGCCATGGCGGCAATCGATAGGACAGTGATCAGAAATGCACGCAATCTCTGGTTAAGGCGCGGGGTGACCCGGACTTTGCGTCCCGCAACCTTGACGGGAACAGGCAGGTTCGCAAGCAGGATCATGATTGCCGCCAAGACCGATCTCTTCTGCATCCAGGCGTCCAACTGGCGATCACCTGATTCCAGCGCGCACCATATCGCTTTGCAGGCGGTTCGCAACATTTGGCACCAAATGCTCGTGCGCAATCCAATTGGACTTCCAATTCTGCAATGTGCACGATAGAGTGAATCGGCGGGTAAACCATGAAACCAGCGACGCGGGCCATCGCTCGTGCGTCCCTTTGCGATAGGACCAATGTTGACGGGACGCGACACCTGCCATGCGGATCGGTTCTTGCGAGCCAGGGCTGCTTTTGTCGCCTGCGGTCTTGCGATGATCCTGGCGTTCGGCCTTGCCTCGTCGCGGGCCAACGCTGCCGAACCGCGCTGGCCTGCCGGCCCGTACAAATACATCACCGTCGATCAGTCGGTGGCCGACGCGCTGGTCGAGCTAGGCCGCAACATGCGGGTGCCCATGCGTGTCAGCAAACTCGTAAAGGGGCGTTTAAGCGCCGGCATGCCGGTTGGAACGGCCCGCGAGTTCCTGCAAGAGATCTGCAATCGATACGGATTGGTCTGGCATTTCGATGGCATCGTCATGAACGTCGCGACCGAAGCTGAGGTCCGGACGGAAATGATCGCGCTTGATGCCAACACGGCTGCCGGTGCGGAAGATCGGCTTTCGCGGTTGGGGGTCATCGACCCGAAGTTTCCGATAAAGGTGTCCAGGCAAGACGATGTCGTCTCAGTATCGGGGCCGCCGTCCTATGTTGAACTTGTCAGGAAAACACTGGGAGTTCCTGCGGCGCCGAGCACGAAGCAGGATGTTGGCAAAGTTGTTCCGGTCCGCGTTTTCCGCGGCAGGCAGGCGGAGGCGCAGAATGTTCCCTCCGGCAAACCGAACTAAGCAAGCAGGAGGGCAGGTTCATGCAAATCGCGCCGATTGGAGCCCTGGAAGCCACACTGGCAAACTTGACCACCAGCATAGCTTCGCAGCAGCAGATCACCGCCGGCACAGCAGCGCAGCCGGGTAACCGGATGGTGGGTGCCAATCAGGAAAAACCTGATGCCGCCAAGATTGCCATGCCTGAACGCGGTGACGTCGCCGCGCGGGCAGGCCAGCAGGTGGCGCAGGCGTCTTCGGGAGCCAATCCGGCAATGGCCGGACAATCCTCCAAACTGGAAAAGACCGAGCCGATCGCCGAACACAAGCTCTTCGACTATCTGGCCGAGGTGGAGAAGGCTGGGGGCGGGGCGCTCACGGATCCGTCTGCATTGTTCGGTTCTGCGGTTCAGTCGCTGGAAGGGACCATGCAGCAGGTCCAGAGGGCCCTTGGCCAGGCAGACGCCCCTGTGAATGCTGAAACCGCCACCATGCAGGATGGCGCCGGGCAGACCGCCCCGTCAGGCAAGCCCCCGTCAAGCAAGGAAGACGAAAACGCCACTGCAAAAAATGCCGAGCAACTGCTCGAACGATCCATTTCGGTGATGTGGGCAGCCGCCAATCTCGAAGTTGTCACGAGCAGCGTAACGGCCGTTACGTCGTCCACCAGCACGCTGATCAAGCAACAGTAAGTCCACGGAGTGTTCGTGCACACGATATCCTTGCCGCGGCGGTCAACACTATTGAATCGATGCGGCGTCCGGTGCCGCGTCGCGCTCGTCGTGGTGAGCATGCTTGTGCTCCAGGCGTGCTCGGTTGAGCTGTATTCCGACCTCAACCAGCGGCAGGCCAACGAGATCGTAGCCACGCTGATGCGTCATGGCATCCCGGCCCAACGCGAGGCGGGCAAGGACGGCAAAATGACGGTTTCAGTACAGAAGGACCGTTTCGCCGAAGCCATGGCGATTCTCGACGAAAGCGGGTTGCCCAAACAGGAATTCCAGACGCTTGGCGACGTGTTCAAGCGAGACGGGCTTGTATCCTCGCCGGTCGAAGAGCGTGCGACGATGATCTATGGCCTGAGCCAAGAGCTGTCGCAGACGATTTCGGACATCGACGGCGTGCTCTCCGCGCGCGTTCATCTCGTCCTGCCCGAAAACGATCCGCTGAGACAGCGGCTGGTCCCATCGTCCGCCTCCGTATTCATCCGGCATCGCGCATCCGTTCCGATGAATGAGCTGATCCCTCAGGTCAAGATGCTGGTGGCCAAAGGCATCGCCGGGCTGACTTATGACAACGTATCCGTCACGCTCATTCCGGTGACTGCGGCAGTTCCCGAGCACGCAGCCGGCGAGCCAGGTTTCACAAAGTTCCTCGGCCTCTGGCTGCATCCCGACAGCGTCGCCGCCGCGATGTGGCTGTTTTACGGCATGACGGCGGCTATATCAGCGCTGGCTGCCCGCTTGGCTTACCTCCAGTGGTATCGACGACCCGGCGTTTATGCGCTCGACGCTTCGGCAATGCCGGTGAAGAAGACATGATCCAGGCCGGCTCGAAGCAAACTGCCAGCCCGGAATGGCAGACATTCATGTCCAATCCCGCATTCTATGCGGATGCGGCCCGGCTGGCGCAGTGTTTTGACGGCACGATCGGCGAGGCTGCATGCGAGCGTATGTTGCGGTCGCCGCGCCTGCATCAGCGATTGTCAGTGCTTCTGCTCGACCGGTACGGCCTCAGCGGCGCCGTCTCCAACGAACCAGCCGATGAGATAGACTTGGCGATTGCTTTGTCGTCGGCTGAGGAGTTGGAGGAACTTGCGCTTCGCGCCGGCGCGATCTACTGGGCCGGCAGTCTGGCCGCCGTCATTGATGGGCGCCAAGCCGCCGCGCTACAGGCAGCACTCGGCGCGGAAATCTGCGCTTTCGCAGTCGCCAACCGCGATCTGGCCGGTCCAATACAGCCGTTGGAGCCCCTGGAAGACATTGATCGTCGTGTCCATGCCGACGGCCTGCGTTGCCTTGGCGCCTGGTGTCAGGCGATGCCGGGCGAAACGAGCATGCGGGTCCGTCTCAAGCTGATGCCGCATGAGCTTGTGGACCAGCCGACCGCCGAACCATTTGCCAAAGCTGGTCCGGCGATTGTTCGACGGGCGATGGGTTAGGCGAGATGGTCGAACCGGGCAAAGCGACCACTACCGTGCCGAGGCGCCCCGTCGCCCGCATCCTGCGCGCTGCCGAGGCACGCGCCTGGCAGGATGGGCACGCTTTTCTCGACGAAGCCAAGCGTGATGCGCAGCAGTTGCGTGACGCCGCGCGGCGAGCCTATGCGGCCGAATATGCGCAGGGTTATGAAGATGGCAAGGCGCAAGGCGACGCGGACGCCGCGCGTTTGGTCAGCGAGACCGCGGTCAAGGTCGACCGCTATCTCGGTGGGCTGGAAGCCGAAATCGTCAATCTGGCTCTCGATGTCGTCAGGCGCGTGCTGGGAGAATTCGACGCCAGCATGCTGGTCGCCAAGGCGGCCGCGCAGGCCGTCACTGAAATTCGCCGCGTCAAATATCTGAAGGTCCGACTTCATCCTGCTTCCGTCAGCAGGGTTCGCGACGAACTGAACGCGGTCCTGCGCGAGAGTGACCTGGGCATGACGGTCGAGATCGACGCGGACGATACGCTGGCGACGGGCGCCTGCATCCTCGTAACCGACATTGCCGTCATCGACGCCAGCATCGAGGCACAGCTCGACGCCATTGCCGCCGCGATTTCATCAAAGGCCGAGGCGGCGGCATGACAAGTCCCGCCACCAAGCTCGAGAGCCGCCTCGCATCGATCGTCCCGAACCTGCGTTCCGGCCTGCGTGACGATGCCAGCCGACCCAGGAAAGGGCGTGTACGGCGGGTCACCGGCACGGTCATTCACGCGACGGTGGAGGAGGTTCGGATCGGCGAGATTTGCGAACTCCTCGATCCCAGGACCGGCACGGCGACCAAGGCGGAAGTCGTTGGGCTCATGGACGAGATGGCGATCCTTGTTCCGCTTGGCGATCTCACCGGCCTTTCAAGCCTCACCGAGGTCATCGCGACCGGAAAGACCCAAACGGTGCCCGTCGGGCCCGGCCTGCTTGGTCGGGTGATCAGCGCGTTCGGCGAGCCATTGGATGGCAAGCCGCTTGCGTCGGTTGGCATTGCCGGCAGCTATCCGGTCAACGCCTATCCGCCGTCGCCGCTGGAGCGCAGCTTGATTTCCGAGCCTATCCAGCTCGGAATCCGCGCCCTCGATGGGCTTCTCACCTGCGCGCGTGGGCAGCGCGTCGGCATCTTCGGCGAGCCTGGCGTCGGCAAGTCGATCCTGCTTTCGGATATCGTTAGCGGCACCGATGCAGATGTTGCCGTGGTTGCGCTTGTCGGAGAACGCGGACGTGAAGTGCGCGAATTCATCGAGCATCAGCTTGGGCCGGAAGGGCTGGTGCGCGCAGTCATCGTCGTCGCGACGTCCGACCGGCCGGCGATCGAGCGCGTCAAGGCCGCTTATGTGGCGACCAGCATTGCCGAATATTTTCGCGACCAGGGCAAGCATGTGCTGCTGGCAATGGACAACATCACGCGGTTTGCCCGTGCGCAGCGCGAGATTGGCCTCGCTTCAGGCGAGCCGCCGACGCGTCGCGGGTTTCCGTCTTCGCTTTTTGCTGTCCTGCCCAGGTTGCTCGAGCGCTCAGGGCTTGGCCGCGTCGGCTCCATTACGAGCCTCTACAGCGTTCTTCTGGAGGGCGATGGCACGCTGGATCCGGTTGCCGAAGAAATCCAGGCGCTTCTCGACGGCCATGTTTTTCTGTCGAACGAGCTTGCGCAGCGCAATCATTTCCCGGCTATCGACGTGCTGCGCAGCCGCAGTCGCCTCATGGACACGGTGGTGCCGGCCGAGCATCGGTCGGACGCCGGCCGCTTGCGGGAGCTGATCGCCCGCTACGCCGACGTCGAATTGCTGCTGCGCGTCGGCGAATATGAAAAGGGCAGCGATGCGGTGGCGGACGAGGCGGTGGCGAAGATCGACGCCATCAACGCCTTCCTGCGACAGCCGTCCGCCACCCACGAGACAATCGAGCAGACACGCGAACGCATGCGGGGGATCGTCAATGAAGGATCGTGACATGATCGCACGATTGCGCGACCTCAGGCGCCACGGTGAACAGCGCGCAAACGAAGCGGTCATCAGCCGATACGCCGCTGCGCAGCGGGCCGCCGGGGCGGTTCGGGAGGCAGCCGCCGCGGTCAGCGAACACCTGCAGCACACAGCCGACGCTGAGGATGCAGCATTCGCTTCGCTTGTTGGACAGCCGGTGAAGGCCGCCAGCCTTCATCGGCTTCAGGGACAGTTCGAGCGCGCCGCCAGGCAAACCGAAAAACTCCGGGAAAACGAGAAGATGGTCGGCCTCACCGAGCAGCGAAGCAAAGCCGAGTTATCGGCAGCCCGCAGCGATCATCGCGCCAGCATGAAGGCCGTGACGAAGCTGGACGGGCTGTTGCAGCATCTGACCAGACGCACTGCGCGTCGCAGCCTGGCGCTTGCCGAGCTTTCAGAGGAAGACGAGCGCAGTCCACTGCGCTTGCCCACAGAACGATAGTCCAATCCGTGATCGTGAATATGGAAGTGTGATGCCTCAGGCCTTGGCGTCGGCAAAAAAGAAAGCGCGCGCAGAACCGGTCAGACGCTCGAGCGTTGGCGAGCCGCTGACATTGGAATCTGTTGCGGCTGCGCAGGTTGAGGCATTGAACGCCTTCTACCGCCGCCGTGCTCCCGCGCAGATCACCATTGCTGGGAAAACCATGGCTATCGCGGCCGTGTGGCCGGCGCCGAACCGTCAGGACCAGCCGTTGTGCACGATTGCGTTCACTCTCGCAGACACAGCGGGCAAATTGCGCCTGCCGCTATCTGTTGTCGAACAAGGCCTTGCCAGGGCTGACGAGCTCATCGACGTGAAACGACTGGCACCCGCTCACGCCGCACTGCTGCTGGAGTCCGAATTCGAAAAAGATCTCGAATGGATCGAGAGCAAGCTGGGCGAGACGGTCACTATTTCGTCGGTCGAACAAGAAGGCAGCGTTCTGGACGAAACCGCTTTGGCTTTCGTCCTGACCGGCAACGACGAAACCATAGGTTGCGCCTTGCGCACCGACAGCGTCGATCTGGCCGTGCGGGCCGGGGCGTTTCTCGACGCGATCGGCAAAGCGAGCCCCCCGCTCCCTGCCGAATTCCCGTTGCCCGTCTGCCTTTGGCGCCACGCGCTTACAGTCAGTCACGGTGATCTTAAAAGCCTGCAACCTGGCGATGTGGTGCTTTTCGATGACGAAGAGGAAGAGGCGGCATTGGTCATTGCCGAGCGGCTTTATGCCCCGGCGGTGCTGACTGCCAGCGGGCCGCAACTGCTTGCCGCGCCGACGGCAATCGCTGGATCGAAATGGGAGTGGACCATGAACCAAGACACGCCGCCGCACGCCGACCAGGCACTGGAAGAGGCAACTCTGGACGAGCTGCCGGTTGCGCTTGCCTTCGAGCTTGGCCGCACGGCGATGCCGCTCGGCGAAGTAAGGCAGCTTGCGCCCGGCGCCATCGTTCCGCTCGCCAATGTGACGAAGGAGACGGTCGACATCATCGCCAATGGCAAACGCGTCGGCCGTGGCGAGATCGTGCGGATTGGGGAGAGCCTGGGCGTGCGGATCGCCCGCATGTTCGACAATGCTTGACAATTCGCCCAACCTGCTTGGGATCCTGATTGCCGTCGGCTTTGTCGGTCTGCTGCCGCTGGCAGTCGTCACCATGACCGGATTCCTGAAAATCTCGGTCGTGCTGTTCCTCATCCGCAATGCGCTCGGCGTCCAGCAGATGCCGCCCAATCTGGTGCTCTACGGCATAGCGCTCGTGCTCACGGTCTATGTCACGACGCCGTTGCTGAGCGAGATGTCGGGACGGCTCCAGGAAGGGCAGGTTCAGTTCCAGACTACCGACGACCTCGCAAGGGCGACGCAACTGGTGAGGGAACCATTGCAGCAGCACCTGATCAAGTTCACCCAGCCGGAAGAGCGGCAGTTCTTTCTCGACGGAACGAACCGCCTGTGGCCGGAACAGGCACGACAAGATCTGAAGGACGACGATCTTTCGATACTCGTTCCTGCCTTTGTCGCGTCCGAGCTTACGCGGGCGTTTGAAATCGGCTTTCTGCTTTATCTTCCCTTCCTCATCATCGACATCGTCGTTGCCAACATCCTGATGACGCTCGGCATGATCATGGTTTCGCCGGTCCTCATTTCGGTCCCGCTGAAACTGTTCCTTTTCGTCGCCATAGATGGCTGGTCGCGGCTGATGCACGGCCTGATCCTGAGTTACGTCTGACGCCGCTGGGAGGTTTGCATGAGCAATGACTTCATCCTGGCGAAGGTCCAAGGCGCGCTCCTGACGGTGCTGTTCGCGTCAGGCCCGGCGATCGTCGCGGCGCTGGCCGTCGGCATCCTGGTCGGGCTGGCCCAGGCGCTGACGCAAATTCAGGACCAGTCGCTGCCGCAGACGATCAAGCTTGTGGTGATCCTGCTGGTCATCATCGTCTTCGGCCCGCTGCTTGGCCAGCAGATTGCCGAGCAGGCCTCGACGGCGCTGGACGAATTCCCCGTCGTCACGCGTTGAGGCGCACGGATGCCGGTCGAACCCTTCTTCGCGTCGGTCAAGGAGCTGCAGTTGTTTCTTCTGGCGGGAGCTTTCGCGCTCGCCCGCATGACCGGGTTCATGCTGCTGATGCCGCTCTTTTCGCGTGTGCCGCTGTCGGGCCTTCTGCGCAACGGCGTTGCCCTGGCGCTGGCGGTTCCGGTCTTTCCGATGATCGTCGACAAGCTGACGAACACCGACGTCGCGACGACGATGATCGTCGCCTATATGCTCAAGGAGGTCGTCGTCGGGGTAACGCTCGGGCTGGCGATGGGCATTCCGTTCTGGGCGGCCGAGGCTGCCGGCGATATCCTGGACCTGCAGCGCGGCTCGACGATGGGGACGCTGATCGATCCGATGATGACCCATGAGACGAGCGCCACCGGCACCTTGCTCGCCGTCATCATGGTCACGGTCTACCTGGCCGCCGGCGGCCTCGAGCTTTCCTTGACCAGCCTCTACGACAGCTATGGCCTGTGGCCGATCGACCAACTTCTGCCGGTGTTCAGCAAGGATGCAGCCGGCATCTTCCTCGATCTCTTGAACCGCATTCTGATGATGGCATTGACCCTGGTTTTCCCGCTCATCATCAGCATGCTGCTGTCCGACCTTGTGTTGGCCTTTTTGGCGCGCGCCTCACCGCACCTGAATGTTTTTGCGCTTTCGCTGATCGTGAAGACGCTGGTGTTTAGCCTCGTCTTTGTCCTCTATTCTGCTTTCCTGCTCTTCTACATGGAGCGCGACCTTGGCTTCCTGCACGAGGCAGGCCGACAGATAGAAGCGATCGGCTGCCGCAGCTGTCAATGACATAGGGAAGGTTTTGCGCAAGCGTCGGTCGCAAGATGAAGCAATCGTTGGCCGGCCAATAAATACAATTTATCGTTGAGGAAAGATTCTGACGATTTGACAAGCTGCCGAGCCGCCAACGATCTTACGCCCTCCCGACTTGTCTCTGAAACGCGCTCGGAAGCAATGGCTCGCCTGACCACTTCACCGATCTTCGAGGACCTGCGACTGGTCGATGCGGATAGGCTGCGCAGGCTTGTCAGAATGGGCGCCTATGAGGGGCATACAGGGGGGCTGGCGCACGGCAAGCTCCAGGCCAATGTCGTGATTGTGCCCCGCAGCTTTGCCAGCGATTTCCACCAGTTCTGCATCCGCAACCCGAAACCCTGTCCATTGGTCGGCGTCAATCGCGCCGGCAGCCCATTGATCCCAGCGCTGGGCGACATCGACATCCGCACCGATGCCCCCCAGTACAACATCTATCATTTCGGCGAGCTGAGCCGTCGGAGGACGGACATCATCGACCTGTGGCAGGATGATTTTGCCGCTTTCGCGCTTGGCAGTTCGCTGACCGTCGAAGCCGCACTTGCCGAAAAGAAACTCCGCCGCATCGGCTGCGGCAAGGCCTCACCCAAGTACCGAACCAGGATCAAGACTTGTCGCGTCGGACCGTTTGGTGGCGAAATGGTCGTCTCGATGCGTCCGATAAGCCGTCGGGATGTCGACAGGGTTCGCGGCCTCACCGCTCGTTTCCCGCATGCCCACGGCTCTCCAATCCATGTCGGAGATCCCACGGTCATCGGAATAGCCGACCTGATGGCTCCCGACTGGGGCGATGCGGTTAAAATCATGGACGGCGAGGTCCCCGTATTCTGGGCCAGCAGCATCACCGCGCAGGATGCACTTGCTCGTGCCGAACTCGCGACCTCGATCACGGTATCGCCGGGGCACATGCTGATCACCGATGTCGATGCACGAGCCGATGCCGGCGCGTTCAAGGTCTACTAGCAGTTGATCTGGCTTCGGGCTGGCAAATAGTCCCACGACGTGTTAAGCTTTTGCTAACTCTCCTAAGTCGAAAACCAAGACGTGCTGGCTCCTTTTGCCCTTGATAGATGTTAGGGCTGCTATCCAGCTAGACAAAGGAGAAAACACCGCGATGGCCACGGTTCTGAACGCCAAGGGCGTTCCACTTCCCTACAGCGGGTCCTCCGTGAAGTGGTACTCGGCGACGAGTTCCAGCTCAACACTTTATGGCAGCACATACAACGACTCGATGTATGGGGACGGCAACGTCACCGTCACAATGCGTGGCGGTAAGGGCGATGACATCTATTATCTGTATTCCTCGAAAAACAAAGCGGTCGAGCTGTCCGGCGAGGGGGTGGACACCATCTCGACATGGATGAGCTACAAGCTCCCAGCCAATTTCGAGAACCTGACAGTCACCGGCGACAAACGCTATGCTTTCGGAAACGAGCTGAACAACATCGTTAGCGGCGGCTCCGGCCAACAGACGCTCGACGGCTTAAAGGGCGATGACGTGCTCAAGGGCGGATCCGGAGCGGACATTTTCGTCGTCAACCCCGGCAACGGCAGTGATCTGATCCTGGACCTTGGCGCGACGGATACGGTTCGCGTCGGCAGCTACGGCTTCACCTCCTTCGAGGAGGTGCGCGCCAACATGGTCCAGTCGGGAGCCAACGTCCGACTTAATCTGTCCGATAGCGAGTTTCTCGTCTTCGCCAACAAGACCATCGGCGATTTCACCGCAAGCCAGTTCAAGCTGGCCGTGGACAGGTCGGCTCTGGAACTCACGTTTTCGGACGAGTTCGACACGCTGGACCTGTGGAACGGCTCGAGCGGCACCTGGGATTCGAACTACTGGTGGGGGGCCGCGAACGGCAGCACGCTCACAACCACAAACGATCTTCAATGGTACATCGATACCGACTACGCCCCGACACAGTCCGTCAATCCGTTCAGCATTGAGGACGGTGTTCTCACGATTACCGCCGCCCGGGCTCCTGAGGCGATCCGGCCCTATATAAATAATTACCAATACACGTCAGGTTTGCTGACGACCTACGAATCCTTCGCGCAGACCTACGGCTATTTTGAGATTCGGGCCGATATGCCCGAAAAACAAGGAGCATGGCCGGCCTTCTGGCTTCTCCCGGAGGACGGCTCCTGGCCACCGGAACTGGACGTCATCGAGATGTTCGGTCAGGATCCAAACAAGCTCATTCTGACAGGCCACTCGAACGCGACGGGAACTCATACAACAGTGGGCTCGACGGCCTATACCGCGGATACCGGAGGGTTCCACACATACGGCGTGCTTTGGACTGAAGACGAACTCGTCTGGTATTTCGACGACGTCGAAGTCGCTCGTGCCGCAACGCCTGCCGACATGCATGACCCGATGTATATGCTGGTGAATATGGGGATCGGTGGCCAAGCGGGAGCGCCCGCCGACGGGCTCGCGACGCCTGCGGAAATGCAGATCGACTACATCCATGCCTATGCGTTGCAAGATTGGATTATCTAACATTTGACAGATGGGCTCGGCACCGACACGTTAGTCATCAGGCCTGATTTCGGGCGCGGTCATTGCTGCCTGAGACCGAACTGGAACTGATGTGAAGCCGACGTCGCATCCCATTCCACCTGAACCGCCGCGGACGACACTCGCGGCGGTTCTGGCCGCGTTTCGGCGAGCGTTGGCGGGAATTGCATTGATGAGCGGCGTCGTCAATGTTCTGGCGCTGACCGGCTCGTTCTTCATGCTGCAGGTCTACGATCGCGTCATACCCGGCCGCAGCGTGCCGACGCTCGTCGGGCTTGCCGTGTTTGCCGGCACGCTTTTCGTCTTTCAGGGCGTTCTCGAACTCATCCGGTCGCGTTTGCTGGTGCGCATCGGCATGGCGCTGGACGCGCGCTTGAGCGGACAGGTCTATGCCGCCCTCATGCGTTTGCCGCTGCGCACCAAGCTCGCAGGCGACGGCCTTCAATCCTTGCGTGATCTTGACCAGGTGCGTTCGTTCATGTCGAGCGCCGGTCCGACTGCGCTTTTCGACCTGCCATGGATGCCGCTCTACCTGGCAATCTGCTTCCTGTTCCATTTCTGGATCGGCGTGACGGCGCTGGCCGGCGTGGTCATTCTCTTCAGCCTGGCATTGCTTGCCGAAATTCGCACGAGAGAGCCCGCCAGAAAGGCAAACAGTCAAGCGGCAGCGCGCAATACACTTGCCGAAGCGACGCGCCGCAATGTCGAGGTTCTGCAGGCCATGGGCTTTGGCTCGCGCATTGCCGAGCGCTGGTCCAGCGTCAACGCCGATTATCTAAACACCAACGCAACGGCCAGCGACCTTGCCGGGACGCTCGCAACGATCGCGAAGATCCTGCGCATGATGCTGCAATCGGGCATATTGGCGATCGGCGCGTATCTGGTCATCCATCAGGAGGCGACCGGCGGCATCATGATCGCCAGTTCGATCATGATGAGCCGGGCGCTCGCACCGATCGAACTGGCTATCGCCCACTGGAAGGGCTTCGTCACCGCCCGCCAGGCCTGGACCCGGCTGACCCAGCTTTTGGTCCTGCTTCCCGAAACTGCGACAAGTGTCTCGCTGCCTGCGCCGAGATCTGCTCTTTCGGTCGAAAGTATCAGTGTCACACCGCCAGGCGAGCGCCGTGTGGTCGTGCAGGACGCCAGCTTCGCACTGGAAAAGGGCGTCGGCCTCGGCATCGTCGGGCCGAGCGCTTCGGGAAAATCATCGCTGGTTCGGGCAATTGCCGGCATATGGCTCCCAATCCGCGGCACCGTCAGGCTGGATGGCGCAACGCTCGACCAGTGGTCGCCGGAAGAGCTGGGCAGCCATGTCGGCTATCTGCCGCAGGATGTCCAACTGTTCGACGGCACCATTGCCGAGAATATCGCGCGCTTCGAACCGCAAGCGCCATCGGACAAGATACTGGCGGCTGCGCGCGCGGCCGGCGTTCATGATCTCGTCATCCACCTGCCGGAAGGCTACGAGACGCGCATCGGCGAGGCCGGATCGGCGCTTTCGGCTGGCCAGAGACAGCGGGTGGCGCTTGCCCGGGCTCTCTACGGAGACCCGTTTCTGGTTATTCTCGACGAGCCTAACTCCAACCTCGATGCGGAAGGCGAGGCCGCGTTGACGGTGGCGATCCAGGGTGTTCGCGCGCGAGGCGGTATTGCCATCGTGGTCGCACACCGGCCGAGCGCGCTGGCAAGCCTGGATCAGGTTCTTGTGATGGCGAACGGCCGGATCCAGGCCTTTGGCCCGAAGAACGAGATCTTGAACAAGATCACCCGCCCAGCAGGCGTTCCCTTGAAGGTCGTTTCCGGGCTTGAAGAGTCGGCATCCTGATGGCGGAACGCACGATATTCGCAGCCGATCGCACCATTCGACGCTATCTGCTTGGCGGTGTCGCAACCTGCATCCTGCTGGTCGGCGGGGCGGGGAGCTTGGCCGCCGTCACCGAACTTTCCGGAGCTGTTATTGCTTCTGGAAAGCTGGTCGTCGATTCCAGCGTCAAGAAAGTGCAGCATCCCACCGGTGGCGTGGTCGGTCAAATCCTCGTTCGAGAAGGCGATGCGGTAAAGGCGGGCCAGGTTTTGATCCGCCTGGATGAGACCATCACCCGGGCCAATCTGGCGATCGTCACCAAGAGCCTGGACGAATTCGAGGCGCGCCTGGCTCGCCTTGAGGCCGAACGCGACGGCAAAGCAAGCATCAGCTTTCCAACTTCGCTTGTGTCACGCCAGGATGCCCCCGAGATTGGTCGGGCGATGGCCGGCGAGCAATCTCTGTTCGAATTTCGCCGACAGGCGCGCTCCGGTCAGAAGGCTCAGTTGGCAGAGCGCATTGCGCAGCTTGCCGAAGAAGTTTCCGGCTTGACCGAGCAAAGAGATGCCAAGAGCCAGGAAATCAAGTTGATCGGCTTTGAGCTCGAAGGCATGCGTAGCCTGTGGCAACGCAAGCTGGTTTCCATCGATCGCATCACTGCGCTTGAACGCGATGCGGTGCGGCTAAAAGGCGAGCACGGGCAACTGACTGCGGCCATAGCGCAATCGAAGGGTCGTACCTCCGAAATCCGTTTGCAGATCATCCAGATCGATCAGGATTTGCGCAGCGAGGTGGCGACCGAACTGCGTGACGTCCAGGCAAAGATCTCTGAATCCGTCGAACGCAAGGTCTCGGCCGAAGATCAGCTCAAGCGGATCGATATACGCAGTCCGCAGACCGGTGTCGTTCATCAGCTTGGTGTGCACACGGTCGGTGGCGTTATTTCTCCGGGCGAGCTCATCATGCTGATTGTCCCGGTGACAGACGACCTGACCGTCGAGGCGCGCGTGGCACCCCAAGACATCGATCAATTGACGCCAGGGCAAAGCGCGACCCTGCGGTTGTCGGCATTCAATCAGCAAACGACGCCGGAACTGAACGGTGCCGTCAGCAAGATTTCCGCCGATCTCAATGTCGATGAGAAAACAGGCACCGGCTTTTACACCGTGCATGTTGTTTTACCGCGCACAGAGCTTAGCCGGCTCAAGGGCGTGGCCCTGGCGCCAGGCATGCCTGTCGAGGTGTTCTTTTCGACCGGCAACCGCACCATGCTGTCCTATCTCGTGAAACCTTTGGCGGATCAGATCCAGCGAGCTTTCAGGGAGCAGTAGGCTCTCTCGGCGAGCCGACGAGCTGAATTCCGGAACAAGGGCGCGATTTTGCCGTGTCGCCTGAAACTGGAAGCGGTCCCACATGTCCGAGTTGACGAATGAAGAGATCGCGGGGCGGCTCAATGCCCAGCGAGAGACTCTGGCGCTGGTCGTCGCGCTGCTTGCCGGCCTCGATGCGGCTTCCAAGCGAATATGGGCCGAGCTGGAGACCCGTTTTCAATTCCAGAACAATCAGGAAGACCCCGGCGCCCTGCCAAGCAGCGCGTTCGCCATTGAGAGCGCGATGATGCGGGAGTTCAAGCTGATCTTCGAGGAAACGCGGGCACGCAAGGCGGAATGGAACACAGGCAAGCCGTCCACAAGCGGCGCCAGTTCCTCTGCACAGGGGATGGCTCTTTGACTGACGGTGGCTGCCATCATCTCTGACGCTGGCCACAGGCCACCATGCCTTCGTCATCCAGGGCAGAGCAAGGAGCGAAGCGACGCGGCGCAGACCCTGGGGTCCATCCCGTGACATCGGCCGAAGAATGCAGCGGCCCAGGATAAATGCTGATCTGTAGTGATCCTTCGCGCCCCCCTCTGTCCTGCCGGACATCTCCCCCACTTGGGGGGAGATCGGCCGTGATTGCGGCTTTCGCCAATGTCCAACATTGGTGAACAGGCGCCGTCAGCGAAGCTGCCGATCTCCCCCCAAGTGGGGGAGATGTCCGGCAGGACAGAGGGGGGCGCCTCGCTCCGCCATCAATGGATCCCAGGGTCTGCGCCGCGTCGCTTCGCTCCTTGCTCGCCCTGGGACGAAGGGTGGTGTCGAGCAATTAGATTTGCTCGCCGAGCAGGATCCTCGCGTCCTTGGCCGCGACGATGAACGCCTGGCGCGCGACCCTTGGCGGCTTTTCCCCGCGGATAACAGCAAGGCAGGCTGCGATTGCAGCCAGTCGCGTCTTGGACGCTGGCGTCGGCCAGTCTCTCAGCAGCACATCAGCCGCATCGGAGACAGACAAAACAACCCTGTCACGATCGATCCGACCGGGTTGAACGACAATTGGCTTTCTGAAATGTTAGCCGCGGCTGATCTTGTTCGCCACCTCAAATGTCAATTGCAGCTGGAAGGCGAGGTTCGGACAACGTCCGCAAAGGCTGTGAACCACCATGATCTATTTCACGGCCGACACACATTTCAGCGATCCCCGCATTCTGCGCATCGATCGCCGCCCGTTCGGCTCGCTGGCCGAACACGATCGAGCGCTGATTTCGCTCTGGAACGAAACCGTCAGCCCGGATGACGAGATCTGGCATCTCGGCGACTTTGCCAAGGGATCGGCCGAATTCGTTGCATCGCTGCTGTCGTCTCTTCATGGCGAGAAGCACCTGATTATCGGCAACAACGATGGCACTGCGACCATAGCGGCTGCGGGTTGGGCCAGCACACAGCATTATAAGGAACTGACGGTAGACGGCAGGTTGCTCATCCTTTGCCACTATCCTTTCCGCACCTGGAATCAGATCGGCAAGAAATCGATCAATCTGCATGGCCATTCCCACGGCAGGCTGAGCCCGGTTACGCGCCAGTACGACGCAGGCGTCGACAGCTGGGATTTTCGCCCGGTCACCCTTTCCGCCATCCTTGCAAGCCGACGCCGGCGAACGGTCAGCCGCGAAATTCAACGCAGGTGATCAAAAACCCGGGTCATCCGGCTGTTGCCGCTCCGTCCAGTGGCAAATCGCAATCTTTATGATTGGCCGAAACACCCCTCCACTTCGTCATCCCAGGGCGGAGCAAGGAGCGAAGCGACGCGGCGCAGACACTGGGATCCACGCCATTACCTCAGCCGAAGAATGCAGCGGCTCAGAATAAAAGCGCTCCGTAGCGATCCTTCGCGCCCCCCTGTCCTGCCGGACATCTCCCCCACGAGGGGGGAGATCGGCTGTCGCGACCACTTTCGCCAATCCTCAACGTTGCAGAAAAGGCGCTGCAGGCGAAGCTGCCGATCTCCCCCCAAGTGGGGGAGATGTCCGGCAGGACAGAGGGGGGCGCCGACAGAGATCGTTCCGAAAAAGGGCGCTGCAGACGGCGAGCCTGCCAAGCCGGGCTGAACGTTTCTGCCATCTGCTGCGTTCTCCCGGGGCAGGGCGCGTAGGGACCCGCAACATCGGCGCCCAATAGCCATAACGAGGAAGCATCGGAACGAGCGAGATGACCGAGCACAGAGGCACTCAGCCGAGCCAGCCAAAAGGCACCGTGGTCGCATTCTCCGCGCCGGGCTGCGAGCCTCTCTACGCTCACGAGCGGGAAGCCATAGCTGCCGTCGCCCGCACGATTGCCACGCTCAAGGGGTTTGCCTTCCGGCAGGGTCTAGGCAACGGCAGCGGCAATGGCGGGGGCTTGTACTTCGTGCCGGACGAGAGTTTGCTTGCCAGCGATGCGGCGCGGCTGGGTATCGACGGGCCGCAAGACCTCTTCGGCGGCGTGGTGCCTTGGCGCTTCGCAACCACCAAGGCGATAACCCACGAACTGGTCGACGACTTGGCCGAGCGACCGAAAGAATGGTCAACCGGCTTCGGCAGAACTGTCGCCGCCGCAGTATTGCCTGGCTACACCGTGTTTTCGCGGCACGATGCGCTGCGAGCAGCGCGACGCCTGCTGAGGCTCGGGCTGGCCCGACTTAAGCCACCGCTTGCCTCGCGAGGCCAGGACCAGCACATCGTTCGCACGGTCGCTGACGTCGAGAGACTGCTCGAGCAATACCGCTCCCCCGACTTTGACGAGTGCGGTCTGGTGCTCGAAGCCGACCTTCGTGACGTCGTCACGTTGAGTGTTGGCAGAACCGAGATCGACGAAATCATGGTCGCCTACTACGGCACTCAAGCGACGACGACCGATAATGCGGGACAATCCGTTTATGGCGGATCGGATCTCATTGTAGTGCGCGGCGGATGGGAAGCTCTCGAAGACCTTCAGCTTCCCCGCGCACTGGCTTTGGCAATTGCGCAGGCGAGGGCCTATGACGCGGCGATGGCTGAGTATCCTGGATTTTTCGCCTCGCGGCGCAACTACGATATCGGCCAGGGTGTCGATTCGTCGGGCATCTGGCGATCCGGTGTGCTCGAGGCCAGCTGGCGCATTGGCGGCAGCAGCACTGCCGAGCTTGCGGCAATAAAAATTATGAAGCAGGACCCGGACATCCAACTGGTGCGTGCGTCCGCAGTCAAGACGTTCGGCAAGACCAGCCGGTTACCTGACAACGCGGACGTGCACTTTCAAGGAGAAGACCCCGATGAGGGTCCGATCACGCGCTATACCGTCGTCACCCATGCGGCCCGGAAGCCGCCAAAGAAAGCGGCAGATTAAATCCCAAAACGCTTAGGCCAGGGAACATCCGTGGGTAGAACGCGTTCAAAAACGGTACCCAGGGGAGCGGCCATGCCAACCATCTACAAGAAGCGACAGGATTCGGAGGGTCGGTGGGAAGTCTATGACGACGAGAGCGAGGAAGCCGTGATAGTCGACGGTTTGCCGCTTTCCGGCCTGGATGAAATCGAAGCCGACGAAGCCATTCGAAAACTCAAGCGAGGTGAGGTGACTTCCGACAACATTCCGCCGACGGCTCAGTCTGGCTGGCCTCCGACCAAAGACGGAATGTGAATCCGTCGGCAAATCGCAAACTTTGGGATTAGCCGAAACACCAGCAGCGGCTCAGGATAAATGCTGATCTGTAGTGATCCTTCGCGCCCCCCTCTGTCCTGCCGGACATCTCCCCCACTTG
>NZ_FTPD01000016.1:0-15519 GCF_900156895.1 Mesorhizobium prunaredense | reverse complement strand
GTGGGGGAGATGTACGGCAGGACAGAGGGGGGCGCTGTCCCGCCACCATCAAAGGTTCTGCACCGGCGTGACGCTCTGATGTCACGGAATGGAGAGGTTGCAGGGGCCACATTTCCAGTGCATTCTTGCTGTCGTCGATGACCAAACAGTATCTTAACCACCAGTTGGAGTGCCCTTATTGCCTGACGATAAGGCTGAGGATTCCGGCCGACGCCCGCCCTGAGGACCGGATCGTTTGCGACGACTGTGGCGAATTCCTCGGGACCTGGGATGATCTGCTTACCGATTTTGAGAAGCAGGGCGGCCAGGATGGAGTGTTCCGTCTCGACAAGGGCCGTATCAAGCGGATCGATTGAGCCGATTGCTGGCGCAGCCATTTGCTCGCACCGCCGTCTCACCAGCGCAAGCCTTGCAGCACCTGTGCGGCCTGAAGCGAAAAATTTCCAGCGGGCTCGAATCATCAGGGAACTTGTTGCCGGCCGGCGGGGTTATCGGACGCCTCCCAGTTAGGGAGGCTAGCTCCAACCTCAGCGGGAGACGACCATGGCAACTGCGAAAAAAGCTGCGAAAGCGACAACCAAGGGTCTTGAGGACCTGTTCCTCGACGGGCTGAAAGATCTTTACTACGCCGAAAAGAAAATACTGAGGGCGCTGCCGAAAATGGCGAAAGCTGCCGAGTCGGAAAAAGTGACTGCTGCCTTCGAAAAGCATCGTATGGAAACGGAAGCTCACGTCGATCGCCTCGAGGAGGTGTTCGAGAAATTTGGCAAGGCAGCACGCGGCAAGACCTGTCCGGCCATCGACGGCATCATTGAAGAAGGCTCTGAGATCCTCGAAGACTATGACGGTGCTCCTGCGCTCGATGCCGGGCTGGTCGCAGCGGCGCAAGCCGTCGAGCATTACGAGATCGCCCGGTACGGCACTCTTGTTGCCTGGGCAGAACAGATGGGAAAGGCCGATGTCGCCGCCCTTCTCAAAGAGACGCTCAAGGAAGAGGTCGCGACCGACGAAGCTCTGACCGGGTTAGGCGAGGGTGGTGTCAACCAACGCGCCCTTCAAGCCGCCGCCTAATTCCTTGTGGTGACAGGCTTGCGGAGCCCAGGCAAAGATCGCCAGGCTCCGCTCGGAAGATGCAGGTAGCGCCTTGCCGTCCGAGATTCTTGAACCGGCGTGACCGACTGACCGTTGCCGGACTTAAAATGGCTTGAACCGGAATCCTCAAGCACACCAATGGGTTCAAAGACACTGCGCAGATGTTAGGTGAGAGAGCAGGACCATGGATCCCGCTATCATTGGCCTTGGCGTTCGCATGGCGGTGAGTGACGGAGCGACCCCGTTTAGCGAGCCCGGTCGAGGGTGATTGGAACATCTGCCGACCAACGCCGTTGATATGCTCGTCAGGCGAAAGGGCTGCATATGTCAAAACTTCAGGCGGTGACTCCAGAGCATCTGCAGCGGCTCAAGCTTGAGGCGTCTGCTTATTTTGGTCCGAAAGTGCTCCACGAAGCATTGTTGCGTCTCTGCCAGGCTTGCGGCAGCGGGAGCCTTGATCGTTTCGAGAAGACCATGGTCGACCAGATCGAGGCAATGCATGATGAGAGGGCCGATTTCGAGGCAATGAAGGAATTAGCCATCGAACAGCTTTACGCCTGCGTTCGCGCGGTCAGTAGTTCGCCTGACATGAAACAGCCGCTGGAGGAAGCAAGAGCCCGAAGGACGTCGGGTCGGTCGGAAGAGCCCAAAACCCTGGAAGACCAGTTGCAGGCCGGGCTTGAGGATTCTTTTCCGGCGAGCGACCCGCCTGCGGTGGTGTCCACAGCGATATCCGGCGGGGCGAAAAAGCTGGTTGGGACTGACGAAGTCCTGAAAAAGCAGCGAGAGGAGGCGGCTAAGAACAACGACCGATCATAGACGGCCGCCCGCTGGACTTGCCGCGGAGCCGGCCATCGGGCGAACAGATCGCGAATTCTCTGGCATATTCCAAGCGGCGGGACTTGCCGCAACAGGAGTTCAGCCGCGCAGGCAGGGCGTGTGCGTCGCCCAATCCGAGATTTTCCAGCACCTTATTTCTGTGTCCGGAACGATCCAAACCTTCATGCATTTAGCTAGGTCTGCGTTCATCAACTCGTTCTTGCTGGGAGCTGGACCATTGTCCTCCAGGGGCTACCCCTTGGCCGACCAGGAAACGGATGACGTTTCCCTCGTTGACCTGATACCTGCCTTGCGAGCCTTCGCCCGCACCTTCTGCCGGGTTCCCGACGATGCCGACGACCTGGTCCAGGAGACATTGACCAAAGGGCTCGCCAACATCGACAAGTTCGAGCCCGGAACGCGTATGAAATCATGGCTCTTCACCATCATGCGCAATGCTTATTATACGCGCATCAAGGCCGCCGACAGGGAAAAGCCAGGCCTGCTTGACTGCGCCTCCGCAATCCCGATCACGGAAGCGACGCAGGAGTGGTCGGTTCAGAGCAAGGAAGTCTCTAACGCGGTCCAGAGGTTGCCGGAGCATCAGCGCGAGGTCCTGATGCTGATCGGGGTCCTTGGCGTCAGCTATGAAGAGACTGCCGAAATGTGCGGTTGCGCGGTGGGAACGGTAAAAAGCCGCCTTAACCGAGCGCGTGCCAGCGTGCTGGAATACCTCGGCGAAAGTTCGTTGCAGACATTGGTGGAAGGACGCAATCATCTGTCAGAAGCCCGGCACTTGTCAGAAGCCAAGGAAACTTCGCGACAGGCGTCGATAGCTAGTCCTGTTTCTTTGCTTTGCGTCGACGCTTCTCGACAAGCGCATTCTGCAGTTGATCCGCAAGGTCGGTCAGCCGGTCGGGGACCTTTTCCTGCTCGATAGCAGTCAGCAGAGATGCAATCTTCCGGTCTATTGCCAGCCGGAGTTGCGGGCTGATGCTATCGTCGATCGAGCGAGACATAGTGTTCGCCGACATTGTCGTGCGCCGCATGGCGGATCAAGAGGAACGTCGTCGTCATTCCGCGGCATCAAGCATCGGCTCGTCCCTCCCGGCGATGAAAGACAGCGTGCGCAGGCGTGCCTCGGCATCGGTGAACTGCTCGGGCGGCGACTTCATGAAATAGCTGCAAGGGCCGGTCAGCGCCCCTGCGATGCCGCGGTCAAGCGCCAGTTTGGCGCAGCGGACAGCGTCGATAACGACCCCGGCCGAGTTGGGCGAATCCCATACTTCCAGTTTCAGCTCTGCATTCAGCGGCACGCCGCCGAACGTCGTGCCTTCGACGCGGATGTAGGCCCATTTTCGATCGGTAAGCCAAGGCACATGGTCGCTGGGGCCGACATGGATGTTGCCGGCCTCCAGGGGGACGTCGAACTGGCTGGCTACGGATTGTGTCTTGGAGATTTTCTTCGATTCTAGCCGCTCGCGTTCCAGCATGTTGAGGAAATCGGTGTTGCCGCCGAAATTCAGCTGGTAGGTGCGGTCGATGCGGACGCCGCGCTCGCGGAACAGATTGGCGAGCAACCGGTGGACGATCGTCGCGCCGACCTGGCTTTTGATATCGTCGCCGACCAGCGGCAGACCGCGCTGCTCAAAGCGCCGGCGCCATTCCGGCCGCGATGCGATAAAGACCGGTATGCAGTTGACGAAGGCGCAACCGGCCTCGAGCGCGCACTCGGCATAAAAACGCGTAGCTTCTTCGGAGCCGACCGGCAGATATGAGACCAGTACGTCTGCGCGGCTTTCCCGAAGCAGCGCGCTGACATTCGCGACCGGCTCATCTGCCTCCTCGATCTCATCGCGCAGATATTTGCCGATGCCGTCAAGTGTCGGTCCGCGCTCGACGCGAACGCCGGTTGCCGCAACGTCGGCAAAGCGGAAGGTATTGTTGGGCGCATTGTATATCGCATCCGCCACATCGCGCCCAACTTTGCCCTTGGCGACGTCGAAAGCACAAACCACCTCGATGTCACCGACATGATAGCCGCCGAGATCAGCATGCATCAGGCCCGGTATCGGCTCATTGCCGCTGGCGTCCCGATAATAGGTGAGGCCCTGGACAAGGGAAGACGCGCAATTGCCGACGCCGGCTATTCCAATCCGTACCTTTTTCGATCCCACGAAACTGCCGCCATCGCTGTTGAAGGTAAGTTCCTCGCGCCGAACTGTCAGCTGCCAGGAATGTTCCTTGCGACCTGGAAAAATCACGAACTTCTATTCGGATCAAAGCTGCGCCCGGTGTTTAGGGACGCGAGGCTGGGTTTGGCGCTATAGCCACTCGCTGGCCTCGGCGACCTTGCCGCAAGCGAAAGAACGACCCTAAAAGAGACGGTGGTTATTGACGAGGCCATTTCGGTGCGCCGGTAGGAGGCGTCCTTTATCCAAAGACATCTGCAGGCTTTACGGCTTTTCCCAGCAGGTTAAAGAGCCAGGCCACACCGTTATCCATGAGGGCGGCCTTCGAGGTAATCGCGCGAATGCGGGAATGAATCAGCGGCAACGGCGCCTCGGCGCCGACGACACCAAAGCGCGGCGCGTACATGGCCACGAACGTCTTCGGCAACGCGGCGATGAGATCGGTTTCCGCGATGATCGCGAGCGCGAACATGAAGTTGGGGACAGTGAGCGCTACGCGGCGTGAGTATCCGTGCTCGCCAAGAATGTCGTCGACGAAGCCATAAGCATCGCCGGTGAGCGAAACGACCAGATGCTGCATCCGGCAGAATGCATCAAGCGTCGGGTCTTTGCCAAACGGGTGTCCGGCGCGCATCGCGATCACGAAATCCTCTTCGTAAAGGGTCCGGGCAGTGAACCGCGCTGGCACCTCGTCAGCGGGAACCACAGCAATATCCACTGCGCGCGCCTCTATGTCGGCGAGGACGGGCTCCCAGACGCCGTCAGTCGTCCTGACGGCGCGAGGAGGGAGAATTTGCCGCACGCTGATATTGATGCTCGGACCGAGCCGGCGCAGTTCGGCCAGCAGCGGGGACAGGAACACGGCCGAGACCCCGTCGGGTGCGCCTATCGTGAAACGGCGCGTGGACGTAGCCGGGTCGAACGGCTCGGCAGTGGCGATCACGCTCCGCGCTCGCGCAAGAATGTCGGCGACCGGTTCCGCCAAGTCCAGCGCCCGGTCGGTCGGCACCACGCCCTTGGGCGTTCGCAGGAACAGCGGGTCGTTGAGCAGCCGCCGCAAGCGCCCGAGACCGTGACTGATCGCCGACGGCGAGAGGTTGAGTCTTCCCGCCGCCTGGCCGACGTGCCGCTCTTCCAGCACGATCTCAAACAACACCAGGAGATTTAGGTCGACACGGGTTAGATCAGTTTGGTTCAGCATATCACTGAAATAATGTCGCTGGATTCATGTGGCGGCAAGTGGGAATTTCTCCGCAGTGAACAACAAATCACTTCGGAGAGGCCCCATGTCACGAGTACCCGCCGAGGGTCCGCACCCGATCATCGCCGAGCCCGGCGCGCCTCCGATCTCCGCTGCCGGAACATCGCTCGTGATCCGGGAGTGGACGATGTCCGGCCCCTCCCGGATGCATATTCACCAGTCGGATGACGAGGCATGGCATGTGCTGGAGGGGCGGCTCCGCTTCAAATTCCCGGATCGGGAGATCGACGCCACTCCGGGAACGACGGTCTTCGTGCCCGCCGGCCTGGCGCACACATACTGTGCGATCGAGCCGAGCCGATACCTCATTATCCTGACGCCGAAGATCGATCGGCTCATCACGAGGTTGCTGGACCGGTCGGAGGTTCACGACTTGCGCTCGACACTCGCCGAGTTCGACACGGTACTTGCTGAACAAGCCGAGTAGCACCGCAGCGAGATCCTCACACGACGATTGGAGCTTAGGATGCCGTGGACGTTTGAATGGGCGGCCAATCTGGGCGGATTGCGCTCTATGGAAGCGTTTTTGCAGTTGGCATCGCCTACTGTCCGGGAAATGCCACATATCCGCACATCGGCCACAGAGGGGTGCGAGGACGCAGCGGCAGCCGCTGATTTTAACGAACGCCTTAAGCGTGCGCTTGCGTCGCCTTTGGAAGCTGAAGCCGTCGTCAATTTCTGGCGGGACGCCGGTCCCGATCTCTGGTTCGCCAAAAATCCGGATTTCGACAGGCGCTTTCGTGATTGCTTCCTGTCTTGGCATGAGGCCGCGGTGCGTGGCGAACTTGCGGGCTGGCTCACCACGTCACCCGGCGCCCTGGCGCTGGTGCTTCTGCTCGATCAGTTTCCGCGTAACGCTTTTCGCGGCACTCCACGCATGTATCAGACCGACGCATTGGCACGCGAAATCGCGGCTGCCGGCATCGCTGCCGGCCACGACCGCAGGGTCGAGGAAAAGCTACGACTCTTCTTCTATCTTCCGTTTGGACATTCGGAAGATTTGGCTGATCAGGAACGATCGGTAGCGCTCACCAGCCATCTCGGGCAGCCCAACCTTTCCCATGCCGAGCGGCACCGCGACATCGTGCGGCGCTTCGGGCGCTTCCCCCATCGCAATCCGATTCTCGGCCGTGCGATGACTGAAGAGGAGCAAAGCTTTCTCGACGAAGGCGGGTTTGCGGGATGAGCGCGCAGTCCGCAAGAACGGCTGAGGAAGCTGCTATGTCAGCGGTGTCGGGCAGCTGTTGAGGCACGCCTCGCGTTCTGACAGAAAACTTCACTCTAGATCGCTGTTTTTACATGCTTTTCTGTCTGTTGGAAATACTAGACGGTCTAAGCACACGCGGCGGTTGCCGAATGGTCACGGCCTCAGTGCAACAGTCTCGTTCCGCCCGATCCGGCAATGTTTCGCATGATGCCGTTCAGCCAGTCTTCGGTCGACACGCCGGCTCGCCTCGTGTCGATCTCGTCGATGGCGCGCTCCAGCGTTCGCTCGACCAGCCGATCGGAAGCACCGACGTCGCCCAGAAGCAGACGCGCCGCGAGCCTGAGCTTCGGCAGAATTGAAAAGACATTGTCCGACAAGTTCACGGGAGGGCGACCCGCCAAGGCCGACCTTTCCGGAGGAAACAAGGCGTCGAAGATGGCGTAGCTGTCCGACGACTTTCGAAGATTGCTGGCATGGCGGAGACGTTCGGGAATGACGATGTCCTCGTCACCGCTGAAAAAGACGAAGGGAACGCCGCGGCGCATCAGTTCGTCTGCGATCGGAAACACCCGCCGGCCGTTGAGATTGATGTCGAGGATCGCGGCCTCAGCCACCTCGGTGTGCATAGAGGCGTGTTCGATCGTCGCCGCAGGGCCGAGGACGACCGCGCCCATATTGCCGAAATATCTTGCAAGATCGCCGGCCAATACCCAATCGTCTTCGACGATCAGTATGCGCACTCCTCGGAGATCGCGCACCTCATCGTCCTTTCTTCGAGCGGGATTTCCAATTGTCCGCACGGGCTTGTTCGGAATGTTGCTGCAAGGCTGCCTGCAATCGTTTCGCCAAAACCAGCATGCGGGGCGGAATGGATGCGTTTCCCGGCAAACTCAGCAAATCCTCGAAGCGCAACAACGCTCGTTTTGTCGGCTTCAGGTCAGGTGTGCGTTTTGACATTGGAGTTCCACAATGGTCCCGACTTTAACGCCGTCTGCACGGACTTGTTCCGGCCCTCTTGCACGTTGTATGCTGGCGTTGCGTTCAGCCCAGTCGTGGGCTTTGGGTCGTTTTGGCGGCCTTGTCGTCTAGGCTGTTCAACCGAGGGCTTGCGGTGACATCCCGGATGAAGAGATTTCCCATTGTGGGCGTCGGCGCGTCAGCCGGCGGCATTCCCGCGATGGAGGGTCTGTTCAAAGGCATCACCGGCCAGCCCGGCATGGCGTTCGTCATCGTCACCCATCTCAGTCCCGGGCGCGAAAGCCTGCTTCACGAGGTCGTCGGACGTTACACGCAAATGCCGGTTGTCGTCGTCGAGGACGGCACCACTGTCCTGTCCGACCACGTCTATGTGATGCCGCAAGACGTCGTTCTCACGATTGAGAAGGGAGTGCTGCACCTGCGGCAATCCAACGTGCTCAGCCGCGAGCGTAAGCCGATCGATATCTTCTTTTGCGCGTTGGCCGAGGATCAGGGCGAATATGCGGTTGCGGTCATTTTGTCGGGCGGCGATTCCGACGGCACGCTTGGCGCGAAGGCGATCAAGGAGCGTGGCGGACTGACGGTCGCCCAGGCTCCCAACGGCTACGGTCCGCGCAATCCGGACATGCCGAGAAGTGCGATCTCCAGCGGGCTGATCGATATTGCGGCGCCGGCGGAGGACATCGGTGCCAAGCTCGAGGGGTTCGCCCGCAGCTTCGATATGCTGAACGGCGTTGCCGGAGACGGCGAGCACGAGACGGCAGAACTGGGTCGGCTCCGCGACGAGATCTACGGCATTCTGCAGGGCCAATCCGGCCACGATTTCTCCGGCTACAAGACCAAGACATTCCTGCGGCGGATAAAGCGGCGCATGCAGATCGCGCAGCTTAATTCGGTCGCAGCCTATGTCGAGTGGCTGAAGAAAGACCCTCGCGAGGGGATGGACCTGTTCCGCGATCTGCTGATCAACGTCACCGATTTCTTCCGTGATCCCGATGCGTTCAAGCTGCTCGAGGACAAGATCATACCGCAGCTGTTCGAGGGCAAGACCGCCAGCGACGCCGTCAGGATCTGGGTGCCTGGCTGCGCCACCGGCGAGGAGGTGTTCTCCATCGGCATGCTGTTGCGCGAACACATGGAGACGCTTTCGGTTGTGCCACGCGTCCAGATATTTGCGACTGACATCGATGAGCCCGCACTTGCTGTGGCGCGCGCTGCGCGTTACCCGGCGGCATTGCTGCAGGGGGTTTCGCCCGAACGCAAGCAGCGTTTTTTCAGCAGTGACGGCGAGAGTTACGTGCTTGCCAACGAGGTCCGGGAGCTGTGCGTCTTTTCCCCTCACAGCGTCGTCCGCGACCCGCCCTTTTCACGCATGGACATGGTTTCATGCCGCAACCTGCTGATCTATTTCGGCTCGAACATCCAGAACCGGGTCATTCCGATCTTCCATTACGCGCTGAAGCCGGGCGGTTATCTTCTCCTCGGCACGTCCGAAAGCGTCGGCCAGCACGACACCCTCTTCGCCACCGTCGACAAGAAGCAGCGCATTTTTCAAGCGCGCGAACATGCCTCGCCACACATAAGACTGCCGATGCTGATCGGCGATGGCCATTCGGCCGCGTTTCCGTCCGAGAGCGTGATGTCGAAGAAGGCAACCGCCAGCTACCCGCTTCGGCAGGCGGTCGAGGCACAAGTGCTGGAGCGTTTCGCGCCGCCGCATGTTGTGGTGAATGGCGATGGTGACGTCGTCTACTATTCGGCCCGGACCGGCAGATATCTCGAAGCGCCGCAAGGCATTCCGAGCCGGCAGGTGCTGACTTTGGCCCGCGCCGGGCTAAGGCTCGACCTGCGCGCGGCTTTGCGGGAAGCCACCACGACGCGCCGCACCATCGTGCGGGAAAATGTCGTCGTCGACGAGGACGACGCACAGGCCCAGTCGATCAAGCTCATTGTCGAGCCCTTGGCTGAACGCGGCAAGGGCGAACAACTTTACCTTGTCCTGTTCGAACCATCGGGGCCGGTGCAGCCGCGGTCGGATGTGGGCAGCGAAAATCGCGATGGCGAAGGCGCTGCTGATCTCGAGCGGGAGCTGCGCGAAACCCGGGAGCGATTGCAGTCGACGATCGAGGAGTACGAAACGGCGCTGGAAGAGCTGAAATCGTCGAACGAGGAACTCGTCTCCGTCAACGAGGAGGCGCAGTCGACCAATGAGGAGCTTGAGGCCTCGAAGGAGGAGATGCAGTCGCTCAACGAGGAACTCAACACGATCAATTCGGAACTGACCAGCAAGATAGAAGAGCTCGACCGCGCCAACAGCGATTTACGGAATCTGTTCGAAAGCACCCAGATTGCAACTATTTTCCTCGACCGCAATCTGGTGGTGCGGACCTTTACTCCGGCGGCCTCGCCTTTCTTCAGCCTGCGTCCCTCCGACGTCGGCCGGCCGCTGACCGAGCTTTCGAGCCAGCTCGACTATCCCGAGCTGAAACAGCATATCGATGCCGTTTTCGAAACCGGAGAGATCCTGAGCCATCATCTGGCGCGCGACGACCAGGGCCGGTTTTATATGGTTCGCATCAATCCGTATCGCGACAAGGACAACAGGATCCAGGGCGTCGTAGTCACGCTGGTCGATGTCACCACGTTGGCCGAGGCGGAACAGCAAAACCGGGTGCTCATTTCGGAGCTGAACCACCGCGTCAAGAACATGCTGGCGGTGGTCGCCAGCATCGCCAACCGCACCCGTGAAAGTTCGGAATCGAAGGAAGAGTTCGCCGAAGCGCTGATTGGTCGCCTACACGCCATGTCGCGGGCTTACGGTCTGCTGTCGAAGGAACGCTGGAAAGAAGCTTCCATCAACGAACTGCTGAACCAGGAGCTCGAAGCTTTCAGCATTGACCGGTTCGAACTTGACGGCGCCGAAGTGAAGCTTAGCCCGCAACAGGGCCTTTCCCTTAGCATGGCCATTCATGAACTGGCGACCAACGCCGCCAAATATGGCGCGCTGTCGAAGCCCGAGGGCAGGGTCGTTCTGAAATGGTCTGGCGAGGGCGATGTTTTCACGCTCGCCTGGTGCGAGAGACACGGGCCGCCGGTCAGAAAGCCGAAGGTTAGCGGCTTCGGACTTTCCCTGCTGCAGGGTGAGATCGGCTACCGGCTTGGCGGAAACGTCGAGACCACCTTCAACCGTGACGGTCTTGAGGTCCAGATCACATTACCGATGATGCGCAAGGAGGCGCCGTGACCAACCGGCTGCGCGTTCTGGTGGTCGAGGATGAATGGCTCATCGCCGAGGACATCGCTGCTTGTCTGCGCACTTCGGGACATCAGGTGATCGGCCCGGCCCCTTCGGTGGCGGCGGCCCTTGGCCTTATCGGCGAAAATCATGTCGACGTGGCGCTGCTGGATGTTCAACTGCATGGCGAAACGAGCCTGGCGATCGCAGAAGAATTAAAAACCCGCCACATTCCGTTCGCCTGTCTGACCGGATTTGGGCCGCGCGATGTTTCATCGGCGTTCGCCAACTCTAGATTTGTTCGCAAGCCGGCAGATCAGGCGGCCATTCTGAGTGCCTTGGCTGAATTGGTCCCGACGTCCTAGCGACGCGGCGCAGACCCTGGGTCCATTCCGTTACCTCGGAGCGCTGCTGCGATGCAGAACCTTTGATCGCCGAGGGACAGCGCCCTGGACAGCGCCCCCCTCTGTCCGGCAGGACAGAGGGGGGCGCGAAGGATCGCTACAGAGAGCGCTCTTATTCTGGTCCCTGCATTCCTCGGCTGAGGTAACGGCATAAATCCCAGGGTCTGCGCCGCGTCGCTTGGGATGACGAAGTGGAGGGGTGTTTCGGCCAATCTCCAAGGTTTGCGAGCTGCCACTGACGCGAATTATCGACGTTCGCTGCCGATCGCCGATCTGTCAAAATCACTGTGTCGCTGATCCCAACGCAGCGGCCTCTTCCTCCGTCGTTGAAATCCCTCCTGCTGATGTAAGCGATTTCTGGCATTTGCGAATGGGAAGCACGGCGTGCTCAGTCTCGGAAGACGACAGCCGGCCAATCCAATTCCTTCTTGCCAACGCATCTTGATTGGCCCTTGCTGCGAGCCACTCCGCCCGCTCCCGCGGCAGGCCGATAAGGCAATTACCAGCGAAGGACGCCGGCACATCCACGGTCGTATCGAACACGGCCCATGTGTTGGTCGGCTCCTGAACGGGCAAAAACCTCATAATAGCACCTGCTAATATATAGCACGAACTTACGGGCGGAGCACTGTTCAGGCATCAACCAAACGAAGGAGAGTTTTTCGTTTTGCCACGCTGCGGCGCGCTGAGCCTCGCGAATTGATCCACAGCTTCTGCATCGCGGCTGCGACGTGGCCGAAATAGGTGGCAGATCTCGACGAGCGAACGCATCCAGGAGCCCGTCAAGCGGCGGCGCTTTTGCGTGTCGGCTATCCGCCTTCAGTGCCCCATCTCGCGGGGCCTCGGCGTCCCTTGGGGAAGTGTCAACTGGCCTTGGGAGCGCTGCTCGGAACCAGGAATCCACTTTTTAGCAGCTCCAGGGCGTCGAGTGCCTCCTCATCCAGCAAATTTGTCAGTGCCACCCCGTCTGCGAAGACAACCCTATTGTCGTCTATGTCGTAGACCTCCCAAAGCCCTTCCTTGATCCGTCGAATGGCGTGCCGATGCTCCATAAGCAGACGCTAATTGAGTCGGGGAAATGATGGGTAGTAAAAATCAGGGGCAGGCCGACATTAGTAGTGGAAAACCTCAGGCGCCCTGACGCGTGATGCGTGCGCAAGTCAAGGGTATGCCGGCCGCGCCTGGTCCGAGGGGGGCCAAATCGACCACGGGCAAATAGTTGAGAAACCGTTTGACGATCATTGCGGACACTCGGGCTCTGATGTAATTTAGGGACCGATCAAGTGAGGAATATACCGCTGTCGCGACGGCTTTTCTCTCTTTTCTGTCTCGGCAGATAGCATGCTCTCTAACGGACCTTGGCACTGCAAGCTGTGTTCTTGTGGTCGCCAGGTAATGACGGTTAAGGGATTTGCCATGCTCCGACGTTGCGGATTCGTTGCGGCCTTGATGCTCGCAAGCGTCGCGACTTTCGATGCTTCTGCAGTCGAACGAAGGGTCGCCTTTGTAATCGGCAACTCCGATTACCAGGAAATCTCGGCCCTCAAGAACCCGGCCAAGGATGTGGTGGACGTGTCCAACACGTTTCGAGCGGCTGGTTTTGATGTTTTCGTCGCGAGCAATCTTACAAAGCTGCAATTTGAAGATCAGTTTCGCAACTATCTTGCCGCCGTGGACGGCGCGGATGTGGCTGTCGTCTACTATTCCGGCCACGGCTTTCAGATCGGCGGCGAAAATTTCCTGATCCCCGTCGATGCCTCGTTGAAAGATGCGGCGGACGTCGAGGTTCAGGCAATCAAGCTGAACGATGTGCTGCAGCAGATGCGTTCGAAATCGAAGATCCAGGTGATCATCCTCGATGCCTGCCGCAACAATCCATTCCCTCGCAAGGACTATTGGCTCAGGGACCAGCTTCTTACCGCCAGCGGCACCGGACTTGCGCAAGTAAGAAGCTCACTGAACACACTGATTGCTTTCGCCACCGAACCCGGCGCGGTCGCCTATGACGGCGCCGGCGACCTCAGTCCTTTTTCATCGGCGTTTTCTCGTCGCGCGCTCGCCCCGAACCAGGAGATCCGCACGGTCATGTCGGCCGTTCGCCGGGATGTGGTTGAGGCTACCAAGGGCCTGCAGGTTCCCTGGGAGAACTCTTCGCTGATCGACGAAGTCGTTCTGATGCGTCGCATCAGCCGCCCATCGCTGCCGCCGGTATTGGAGAAGGTCGTGCTGTCCGGGGCAGGCCCCATCGATCTGGACCTTCCGGAACCGGTCCAGGTCGACGGCGGGACAATAACCGTCAGCATCGAAAGACCGCCCGCCTTGGGACGCCTGATGCTGGAGGGCAAGGTCGTCGAGGCGGGAGAACTGATCCAGGGCAAGGATCTGCCGCGTTTGCAGTTGGATATCCCCAAGGGAACTGGCGAGCCGGAACAGATGGATATGCTGGTCTACGCCGCACGCGACAGTTGGGGCGGCGAAGCCAAGGGCATGCTGGTGTTCCGGGTCAAGAGCGGCGAAGGAGTCGAGGGCGAACAGGTGATGGCCGCGCTCGAGGCCGAGCAAAAGCAGCAGGTGCTGCAGCGCGGCATTAATGTCACCGGTGCGGCCGAGGCGATCGAGAACCGGGAGGTCGACGTTCCGGTCGGCGTCGGCGCCGTTGCTCTGAACCTGGATGTCCCGACAGACGACGCGGCGGTCAGCCTGAAAGTCACAAACTATCCGGCAACGGGAACACTCTCGCTGCCGGATCGGACCCTGTCGCCCGAATCGAGCTTGACGGTCGGCGAAGTCGAGGGGCTGCGCTATGAACCCCAGATCGGGGCCAGTGCGCCGGTCGAGATCGCCTTCGAAATTCGGGCGGACAGCGGAGCAGCCAAACCCGCCAAAATGAAACTTTCGCCGAACGTCGATCCGTGCGACCTGGCTGCCGGCGAACCTCTCGACCTTCAAGGCGTCGTCCCCGGCCTGCTGCCAAATGAAATCGGCGCCGACGCGGTGAAGCTGTGCGAAGCTGCAGTGAAGGCGTATCCCGATGTCGCCCGCTTCCGTTATGAACTGGGACGCGCGCTACTTGCAGCCGGCAAGGTCGACCAGGCCAGGAAAGCCATACAGCAGGCCGCCGACAGGGGGCATGTGCGCGCGGTGTTCGAGCTCGGCTACCTCTACGCGACGGGAACCGGCCTGGCTGTCGACCGCAAGCAGGCCAACACCTTCTACGCGGCTGCAGCCGACAAGGGCGATCCCTACGGGATGACGTCGTGGGGCCGTGCCTTGTTCAATGGCTACGGCGTCGAGAGCGACACCGGCAAAGGATTGGATCTGCTGCTCAAGGCGGCATCAATGGGGCACACCTATGCCATGAACGATCTCGCGGCGATCTTCACCGAAGGCCGCAACGGCGTACCCGCCGATCAGGCCCGCGCCGTTGCGTTCCTGGAGGCCGGCGTCCAGCGTCAGGACATGTATTCGATGAACCTGCTCGGTCGCAATTACCTCAGCGGCCGGGGCGTCGAGAAGGATCCGAAGGCTGCGCTGGCGCTTTTCCAGAAGGCCATTGACCTCGGCCAGCCCTATGCGCCGGGCAGTCTTGCGCGCATGTACCGTGATGGCGTTGGCGTCGAGCAGAACCTTGATGAAGCCCAACGTCTGTTTGAACTGGCGACCTCGCGCGGTGACCAGTCCGGCGCCTACGATCGCGCGGCTCTCGAGATGCAAAAGGGCGACAAGGCCGACCAGGCCGTCGCCGTGCGTTTCCTGGCATTCACAGTTGCGCTCGATCTTCGCAACGAGCTGCCTGACGCCCGGGCGACGTTGGCGAAATTCGGGACCAAGGCGAAAGCGGCGGCGTTGAAGCAACTGCGTGGGGAACTCAAGTCGAAGATTCCGTTGAGCGGTTCTGTCGACAAGCAACTGGTCACCGTGGCCAGGGCGGTCTGGGAACAAGCCAATCCGCGTCGGGATTTGTTCTGATCAACAAGGAGGCAATGGTGGGCAGAAATTTGAAGCAGGCAACAATCGGGATAACTCTGTCCATCGCCATGGCGGGGGTCATGGGCTGCACATCCTGGCCACCCCTTCAACCGACGCCGCTGGTGGCGACGCCCACGCCGGCGCCGAAGGTCGTTCGCCGAGCCGCGGCGCCGAAGGTCGTCAACCCGGCTGCCAAACCGGTGGCCGCCAGGAAAGCGGTTAAACCGGTGGCGGACGAGCCGGCTGCCGCACCTCCCGTAATCATTCCTTCTTCGGGAGGAGGCGGGGGTGGCGGGAGTGGCGGGAGCGGCGGCGGCGGAGGAGGCGGCTGGGGAGGATAAACGTTGAATGGCGGCTGCAGG
>NZ_FTPD01000023.1:353009-543636 GCF_900156895.1 Mesorhizobium prunaredense | reverse complement strand
AGTTGACGCGGGGTGGAGCAGCCCGGTAGCTCGTCAGGCTCATAACCTGAAGGTCACAGGTTCAAATCCTGTCCCCGCAACCAAATAACAAAACGGCCCGCCTCGCGCGGGCCGTTTTGCGTTTGCGGCCTGGCGCCGTGCAGATCCGGCGTAAGCGGTGTTTCAGGCCCATTTTTCGAGAGTGGTCGCGATCTGTGAAATTGCCGGTTCCGCGTTGGGAACGGAAATCGGCTCGTGACTGGACTTGACCTTACGTTTAACCTTGAGCGTCGGCTTCGACGTTTCGAGGTGATCAACGGTGCTGGCGATCATGCCTGCAGGCCGGGTCCGAAGGTTTGGTGGTAGATCGCCTCGATCCGCTCCGCCTCGTCATCCGTTAGAGCGGCGAATTCCCATTCGCGGGCGCGGTTCGAAAGGCGGCCGCCGTTCTGATGAAGGAAGCGAAAGAGCAGATCGGTCAGACGCTCGGGCATGTCGATGAAGGCATCGACCTGCTTCCGGAACTGATCGTAGCGGCGCAGGAAGGCGGTCTCGTCGGGAAGATCCTGTTCTATCGTCCGCCGGACGCAGGCGTAGAGAAATTCGGCGTGGGGCGTCGCGTCGAAGAAGCGGTAGAAATCCCCAGTGTCGTTCACGACGCGGACATTGAATTGCGGCGTCGGCTCCCATTCGATCAGCGGCAGCAGGCGCTGCGAACAACTCTCAAGCACGCCCCGGTACTCGTCGATTTTCTCCAGTATCGCGGCCGAAACAGGAAACACTACTCCTGGCGGGTTGAAGCCGCGCGCGGCAAGGACATGATGGATCAGGTAGCGGTGAATGCGGCCGTTTCCATCTTCGAATGGATGGATGTAGACGAAGCCGAACGCGAGGATCGCCGCGACGATGACCGCATCGAGGCCTTGGGCGGGGCTGCGGTCGAACGCGACCATGCCGTCGATCAACGATTCCAGGTCCTCGGGCCGGGCGCTGATGTGATCGGGCAGCGGCATGCGGTTGTCGCGGTCATGCGCGCCGACGAAGCCGCCCTCCTGCCGAAAGCCGAGCTTCACGAAGCGGGCATCGCCGAGCACGATCCTTTGCAGGCGCAGCATCTCATCGCGATCAAGCGGCTGACGACCGGCCTCGCCGATGGCGCGGCCCCAGCGCTGGATGCGGTCCTGCGGCGGACGCTCGCCCTCTATCGCATAGCTTGATCGCGAGTCCTTGAGCAGAAGGAAAGCGGCTGTCCGAGCAAGCAGGTCGCGCGGCACGTCCGCGACGATCGCCTGCGCGCGCCGAGGCAGGTCGAGGCCGATGAATTCTTCAAGGACCTTGGTGCGGAACACGAGCGGGCAGAAATTCGGCGTGCCGGGCAGGTTATCCTTCACGCGGTAGCGCGGAGCGGTCTTATCCTGCGCCGCCCATTGCAGTTCGGGGTCGACAACAGGAACATAGCGTCCGGCGGTCGCGTCGGGGAGATCGAGGCGCGTGTCCGTCAGCCACTCATAGAGAAACCAGATCCGGCGGGCGTAGCTGCCGGTCGGGCTTTCGCGAACAAGCGCTTCAATCGGTGCGGTTCCGGTCGCCAGAAACAGCCGCTTGAGAATTGCCAGGTCCAGTCCCTCGTATTTGAGAGCGAAGGTCAGGTGGCCTTCAAGGGTTGGATGCGGCGCATGCCGGGGCGTCATAATGCGCCAGCCGTCCCGCTCGGTGATGCGGTGATGCTCGCCGGTAGCGGAGAGAGTGCGCGGCAGCGGCACGGCAAGCCCATAGGCCCCGATCAGCGCGCTGTAGCCGGCGAGAGACGCGGTTTCAGGAAGGCGTAGTTCCTGAAAAACGTTCACCGGCCCTGAAAATTGATGTTCCTGCGGAGCAGCCATGAAAACCATGCCTTGCATTCGAATTTTGGTACGATCCACCAAAATCCCTGAAAAATGATTCTAACTTATGAAAAATGATGCGTCAAATGCGGATGTCTCGAAAAATGATACCGAAAGTAGTGAAAATATACTTTCTGCGCGGTCGGGTCGGTCGAGTTCAGCCGCGGCCCTACCGCAGGCTTTCCAACTCGCGGATGCGTTTGGCGCCGTCGGCCTCGAGCTGCCGGGTGACGGCGCCGATCAGCGTTTCGGCCACGACGAAAAGGGCCGCCGAGGAATCCCAGGCCGAGGGCACGGCGGTGCGCCCGGCGATGACATGGCGGGCAAAGCGGGCGATCGGCGACAGCCACTGGTCGGTGAACAGCACGATCTGCACGCCGCGCTGATGCGCCGTCTCGGCGAAGCGGACCAGGCTGTCCTGGTAGCGCCTGATGTCGAAGATCACCAGCACGTCGCGCTTGCCCATGTCGATCAGCCGGTCGCGCCAGACGCTTTCCTGTCCGGCGAGGTGAAAGACATTGGGCTGGATGATGGCGAGGTGAGCGGCCATGTAGCGCGCCAGCGGGTCGGTGAAGCGGCCGCCGATCAGGAAGGTTTTGCCGCGCCGGTCGGCAAGCTTTGCGACGATGTCGGCAAGCTGTTTGTCGGACAGGTGCCTGAACGTCTCGCGCAGGTTGTCGAGCGTCGCCTCCAGCATCGGCGATACCGCGCCGCCGTTCGGCGATGGCGGGTTGAGCGCGCGCGACGCCGGCGACTGCAGTTGCGCCGCCAGTTCGTCCTGCAGCGCCGACTGGAATTCCGGGTAGTTCTGGAAGCCGAGGCGGGCGACGAAACGCAGGATCGTCGGCGAGGAGACGCCAGCGGCAGCTGAGAATTCGGCGACCGTCTTCAGGCCGATCAGCGGATAGCTGGCGATCAGCGTCTGCGCTGCGCGACGCTCGCCCGCCGGCATCGTGCCGATGCGGTCCGAGATCAGTTCGGCAATGCTCGAAATCATCTTTTCCCCATGCCCGGCCGTTTTGCCGAAATCGCATTTGACCCGAAATCGCGTTTGACAAAGCCCGACAAACTGTATGAAATCATCCACAGGGACGCAATGAGGCAAAATACGTAACATACGATACAGCGCTCCCCGGGGACTGCAAACAATGGAGACAGCACGGCCCGCCAGCCTTGCATCGCCTGAAACCGTAGGGGTGACGAGCCCCGGCGGATCAAGCCCGTTCGTGTTGACCTGCGACCACGCCTCCAACTTCCTGCCGTCAGAATTCGGAACGCTCGGCCTTGCTGCCGAAGAGCTTTCCCGCCACATCGCCTGGGATCCCGGTGCGCTGACGGTCGCCCGCCGCATGGCCGCGGCGCTTGACGCGACGCTGGTCGAGACCCGCATTTCGCGGCTTGTCATCGACTGCAACCGCCCGCTCGACGCACCCGATCTGGTGCCGCTGGTCAGCGAGAGCACGGCCATTCCGGGCAATGCCGGCCTGTCGCAAAAGCAGCGCGCCGCGCGCATCGCTCTGTCCTGGCAACCCTTCCACGATGCGGTCGCGCGTATCATCGACAAAAGGCTGGCGCGCGGGCTGGAGACGCGGCTGGTTTCAATCCATTCCTTCAACCCGGTCTACAAGGGCAAGAGCCGGCCCTGGCACATCGGCGTCATCCATGACGAGGATCGTCGGCTGGCAGCGCCGCTTGTCGCCGCGCTGCAGCGGCTCGCCGGCGTCAATGTCGGCATCAACCAACCCTATTCGCCGGCCGACCGCGTCTATTTCACGCTGGAACGGCACGCGCGCCCGCGGGGGCTACCGTGCGCGATGATCGAAATCCGCAACGACGAAATATCCGACGAAGTCGGGCAGCGGAAATGGGCGGATCTGCTCACGGGGATTCTTCTAGATCTGGAGCCCGAGGAGGCCAGGAGCTCCCGACCAAGCGCAGTGGGAAAGTCAGTACAATCGGCCAGCTAAGAACCAGAAGGGGACAAAAATGTCAGCGCAAGACTACACTGAAGTCGACAAGAAGGAGGACCTGAATGTCCTCCACGGCATGGGCTATGCCCAGGAACTGTCGCGAAGCATGAGCCGCTTCTCGAATTTCGCGATCTCGTTCTCGATCATCTGCATACTGTCGGGTGGCATCAATTCCTTCGCGCAAGCGACATCGTCGATCGGTGGCGCGGGGGCTGGTATCGGCTGGATCGTCGGCTGCATGGTTTCGGGATTCTTCGCCCTCGCCATGGCCCAGATCGCCTCTGCATTTCCGACCGCAGGCGGCCTCTATCACTGGGCATCCATTCTAGGGAACCGTTTCACTGGCTGGCTCACCGCATGGCTCAACCTGCTCGGCCTGATCACCGTGCTCGGCGCGATCAATATCGGCACTGCTTTTTTCTTCGTCGGCACTTTCGGCGGAGCCTTTGGCATGACTGGTACACCTGGCGAGATCGTCGGGTTTGTTGCCTTCATCACCGTGTTGCAGGCGCTGTTCAATCATTTCGGCATCAAGTTGACGGCTATGCTGACGGACGCCTCCGGCTTCCTGATCCTGGCAACGACCGCCGTGCTGATCGTCGCTTGCCTGATGTTTGCTCCAGCGATCGACATCACGCGGTTGTGGACGTTCACGAACTATTCGGGTGATGCGGGCGGCGGCGTTTTCCCGCAGTCCGATTCCATGGGGTACCTCTTCCTGCTTTGCCTGCTACTGCCGGTTTACACCATCACTGGCTATGACGCGTCGGCGCATACCTCGGAAGAAACGTTGAAGGCAGCGCACTCGGTTCCGCGGGCAATCGTTTCGTCCGTGCTCTGGTCCTCGCTGATCGGCTGGGTGATGCTGTGCGCGATCGTGTTGGCGATCCCGGATCTGGCGGCCGGCGCCAAGCAGGGCTGGGGCGTGTTCTTCGCGACGATGGACGCGATCTTGCCGTCGTGGCTGAAGACGCTGCTCTATCTGGCCATCCTGATCGCGCAGTTCCTCTGCGGTCTCGCAACAGTCACCTCTGCCTCGCGCATGCTTTTCGCCTTCTCGCGTGACGGTGGCATGCCGGTCGGCTCGGCCTCGCTCGCCAAAGTAAGTCCGGTCTGGCGCACGCCGGTCAACGCTATCTGGACGGCTGCGGTGCTCGAGATCATCTATGTCTTTCTTGCTCAATTCATTTCGATCGGCGGCACCAACATCTACACCATCGTCGTCAATTCGACGCTGGTGTTCCTGTTCCTTTCCTTCACCATTCCGATCGTGCTCGGCATGATGGCTTTCGGAACCGAGAAATGGCCGAATCCCGGCCCGTGGAATCTCGGCGCTGGTCTGTTCAAGCTGTTCTGCATCCTGTCGGTCATCGGCATGGTGATCATCTTGTACATCGCCATCCAACCGCCGAACGACAAGGTGCTCTACATCACCCTGGGCTTCATCGTGCTGACCGCCGTGCTTTGGTTCGGTTTCGAGAACCGCCGCTTCAAAGGTCCGCCCATTGGCGACCAGATTGCCAAGCGACAGGCGGCGATCAAGGCTGCTGAGGCAGCCGTCGGCGAAGCCGCCGCCTGACACCGCTCCATCACCATGGCCGGCGTCTTGCCGGCCATGGCTTTCCACATCTTCAAAGCGACAAGCCCGATTGAAAGGGCCAAGCCCAAAATGACAAGCATTGGAGTGCCAAAGGAATGGCCGGAAATTTCTCGTTCGATCAGTTGAAGAAGGCGGTCTCCAGCGGTGAGGTCGACACCGTGCTGGCGTGCATTGTCGACATGCAGGGGCGGCTGGCGGGCAAGCGGTTCCTGGCGCAGTATTTCGTCGATTCCGCCCATGACGAGACGCATGGCTGCAACTATCTCCTGGCCGCCGACATCGATATGGAACCGGTGCCCGGCTACAAGGCGGCGAGCTGGTCGAAAGGCTATGGCGACTTCGTCATGAAGCCGGATATGTCGACGCTGCGGCGCATTCCATGGCTGGAAAAGACGGCGCTGGTGATCTGCGACGTGCTTGACCACCACACCCATGACGACCTGCCGCATTCGCCGCGCGCCATCCTGAAGAAGCAGGTCAAGCGGCTGACCGAACGCGGCTATATCGGCTATTTCGCCTCCGAGCTCGAATTCTATCTGTTCAGCGAAACCTACGATTCCGCCCGCAAGAAGCACTGGCAGGGCCTCGACACAGCCTCGCCCTATATCGGCGATTATCAGATCGGCATCACCACCAAGGAAGAAGGCGTCATGCGCCGGCTGCGCAACGAGATGCAGGCAGCGGGCATTCCGATCGAGAACTCCAAGGGCGAGTGGGGTCCGGGCCAGGAAGAAATCAATGTGCGCTATGCCGAGGCCCTGGAAATGGCCGACCGCCACGTCATCCTGAAGAACGGCGCCAAGGAAATCGCCGAGTCCGAAGGCAAGGCGATCTCGTTCATGGCCAAGTACAATTACGGGCTGGCCGGCAATTCCAGCCATATCCACAACTCGCTGTGGAGCGCCGACGGCGAGACGCCGCTTTTTTATGACAGACAAGCCGAATGGACGCTGTCGACGCTCGGCCAGCAATGGGCGGCGGGCCAGCTCAAATACGCCAGGGAATTCACCTGGTTCCTGGCGCCCTACGTCAACTCCTACAAGCGCTTCCAGGCCGGCACCTTCGCGCCGACCAAGATCATGTGGAGCGAGGACAACCGCACCGCCGGTTTCCGCCTGTGCGGCGAGGGCACCAAGGGCATCCGCATGGAATGCCGCATCGGCGGCGCCGATCTGAACCCCTATCTCGCCTTCGCCGCGCTGATCGCGGCCGGCCTTGCCGGCATCGACGAAAAGCTTGAACTGCAAAAACCCTTCGTCGGCGATGCCTATCAAGCCTCGCAGCTGCCAGAAATTCCGAAGACCCTGCGTGATGCCACCGAGACGCTGGCAAAATCGGAGATGCTGAGGCAGGCGCTCGGCGACGGCGTGCTCGAGCATTATGTCCATACGGCGCACTGGGAGCAGTTCGAATACGACCGCCGCATTACCGATTGGGAACTGCACAGGGGGTTCGAGCGGTATTAAAGCTTTATAAAGATGTTAAATGTTGACAAATGTTAGGTTTGGTGCAATATTACATTTGTAAACTGCAACGAGCTTCGTCGAGGAGGTCTGCAATGTCCAAATATGCACCGCTCAGGGATTTTCTGGTTGCCCAAAAGGTCGATCGTGTGCCGATGTCATTCGCTGAAATCGAGAGAGTGCTCAATCTGCCGCTGCCCGCATCAAAGCAATACCCTGCGTGGTGGAGCAACAATCCGAGCAACAATCCCATGACAAGGGAGTGGCTTGAGGCTGGGTTCGAAACCGAATCCGTCAATATAGGCAGTGGGAAGCTGGTATTTCGCCGCGTTCGCAAAATGCCCAATTCGGCGCCGTCCAGTGCGTCCGCCGCGCCAAACGAGGCGCGCGCGGATCGCCACCCCGGATTTGGTTTCATGAAGGGCCTGATAACAATCGAAGCGGGATTTGATATCACCAAACCTTTCGACGACGAGCCATGGGATTCCGGCTATCTGGGCGGCGAGACGCGCGATGGCAAACTTGCGGCGCGTAAATGAGCGAAGCGCCAAACCTGCTTCTGGACACATGTGCGATAATCTTTGTCGCGAACGACAGTCCGCTTGATCCGCACGCAACCCGTGAGATTTCGGAGGCGGCCTATGATGGTCGTCTCTATCTCTCGCCGATGTCGGCATGGGAGATCGGAATTGGCGTAGCCAAGGGCCGACTCAAGCTGCCATTGACGCCCCTCGACTTTGTAGAGCGGTTCATCGAGCGAATGTCGGCAAAGCTCAGCGCTGTCTCACCCGCCATTCTGATTGCATCTTCCAACTTGCCTGGGCCGCCTCATGGCGATCCTATGGATAGGATACTGATGGCAAGCGCGAGAGCCTTGGACATGATCCTGGTGACGCGCGACGAGCCTATCCTTCGCTATGGTCGCAACGGCCATCTGCGTACACTAGCCTGCTAAATTGGAGCACCCTTTGGAAACCGTGAAAATAAAATCTCCCGTCGATGGTTCGATCTATGCCGAACGGCCCATCGCCACGGACCAGGCGATCAATGCCGCGGTCGAGCGTGCCAGGGCGGCGCAGGAGAAATGGGCTGAGACGCCGATCGTCGAGCGCGGCAAGTACATGCTCGCCATGCTGGAAGCACTGGTCGCCATGACCGACGAGATCGTGCCGGAGATCGCCTGGCAGATGGGCCGCCCGGTGCGGTATGGCGGCGAGTTCGGCGGCGTCAGGGAACGCGCCAGCTACATGGTCGAGATCGCCGAAGCGGCACTCAATCCGGTGATGGCCCCCAATCCCAAGGACGGGTTTCGCCGCTATGTGAAGAAGCTCCCGCTCGGCGTGGTCATGGTGATTGCGCCGTGGAACTATCCCTATCTCACCGCCGTCAACACGATCGTGCCGGCGCTGATGGCCGGCAGCGCCGTCATCCTCAAGCATGCGGCGCAGACGCTGCTGGTCGGCGAACGTTTTCAACAGGCGTTCGACAAGGCAGGCCTGCCAAAGGGTCTGTTCCAGAACCTCGTCATGAACCATGCGCAGACCGAAAAACTGCTCGGCTCGGGCAAGATCGACCATGTCAACTTCACCGGCTCCGTCGCTGGCGGCCGCGCCATCGAGAAGGCCGCGGCGGGCACCTTCATGACGCTCGGCCTCGAACTCGGCGGCAAGGACCCGGCCTATGTCCTGGCCGACGCAAAGATGGACCATGCCGTCGCCAACCTGGTCGACGGCGCCTTCTACAATTCCGGCCAGTGCTGCTGCGGCATCGAGCGCGTCTATGTCCATGAGAAGGTCTATGACGAATTCGTCGAAGGCTTCATCGCCGAAACCAGGAACTACGTCGTCGGCAACCCGCTCGACCAGGCGACGACGATGGGGCCGATGGCTCAGGCGCGCTTCGCCGACCTGATCCGCGAGCAGAAGGCCGAGGCGCTGCGCAAGGGTGCCAGGGCGCATATCAACATGAAGGTGGCCAATGACGAGCAAGGCTCGCCCTATCTGGCGCCGGAAGTGCTGACCGAAGTCGATCACCAGATGAGCGTCATGCGCGAGGAGAGCTTTGGGCCGATCGTCGGCATTATGAAGGTGCGTAACGACGAGGAGGCGATCGCGCTGATGAACGACAGCCCCTACGGGCTGACGGCCTCGATTTGGACGCGCGACACCGAGCATGCCGCGGCGATCGGCGATCGCGTCGAGACCGGCACCGTGTTCATGAACCGCTGCGACTATCTCGACCCGGCGCTGGTCTGGACCGGCGTCAAGGACACCGGCAAGGGCGCCGCGCTGTCGGCCATCGGCTACGACAATCTGACGAGGCCTAAATCATATCATCTGCGTGAAGCCATCTGATTTTTGCGAAAGACAGAAATGACAAAATTGATTTCCAAATGGAACTATCCGACAACCGTGCGCTTCGGCGCGGGCCGCATCAAGGAATTGCCTGAAGTGCTTGATGCGACCGGCATCAAGCGGCCGCTCTTCGTTACCGATCCAGGGCTGGCGAAGCTGCCGGTCGTCGCTTCTACCTTGAAGATCCTCGACGACGCCAAGGTCCCCCATGGTGTGTTTTCCGAGGTCAAGCCGAACCCGGTGGACTCCAATCTGACCACCGGGATTGCTGTGTTCAAACAGGGTAAGCATGACGGCGTCATCGCCTTCGGCGGCGGCTCGGCGCTCGACCTCGGCAAGCTGATCGCCTTCCAGGCCGGCCAAACGCGGCCGGTCTGGGATTTCGAGGATATCGGCGACTGGTGGATGCGCGCCAACTCCGACGCGATCGCGCCGATCATCGCTGTGCCGACCACCGCCGGTACCGGCTCGGAAGTCGGCCGCGCCGGCGTCATCACCAATGAAGCGACCCACACCAAGAAGGTGATCTTCCATCCGAAACTTTTGCCGGCGATCGTCATCGCCGATCCGGAACTGTCGGTCGGCATGCCGGGCTTCATCACCGCCGGCACTGGCATGGACGCGCTTGCTCACTGCCTGGAGGCCTATTGCGCGCCCGGCTATCATCCGATGGCCGACGGCATCGCCGTCGAAGGCGTGCGCCTTGTCTTCGAGAACCTGCCGAAAGCCTATGCCAACGGCAAGGATCTCGTCGCCCGCGCCCACATGATGAGTGCGGCAGCGATGGGTGCTGCCGCCTTCCAGAAGGGGCTGGGCGCCATCCATTCGCTGTCGCATCCGATCGGCGCGCTCTACGACACCCATCATGGCATGACCAACGCCGTGTTCATGCCCTATGTGCTGGCCTTCAACCGCGACGCCATCGAGGCGCGCATCGCCCGGCTCGCGGCTTATTGCGGCATCAAGGGCGGCTTCGACGGCTTCGCCAAGGCCGTCATCAAGCTGCGCAAGGAATTGAAGGTGCCGCACGCGCTGCCGGGCCTGATCAAGGGGCTCGACATGGACAAGAAGCGCAAGGGCCTGATCGCCGACATGGCGGTGGTCGATCCGACCGCCGGCGGCAACCCGGTCAAGCTGACCAGGAAGGCGGCGCTGACGCTGCTCGACAATGCCATTGCCGGCACCGTCTGAGACGGTTTTCGCGCCGAAAATTGATCTGGGAAATGAGGGCAAAGAAAGGGGAAGGGATGAAAGGTAAGACCGAAATTCGTTAGCCGGAAAAATAATCGCGGAGCGATTGCTACACCCGGTTAAAAAGAGTTTACTTTTTCGTACTGCAGGGCATCGCTTTCACAAAGCTTTCATCGGGCTGTCACACGAAAACGATACCGCATCGCAGGCGTCCAACGGCGTCAGTTCAACGGAGAGAACACATGTTCAAATTCACGGGGAAAGTGCTTTCCCTTACGGCCGTCGCCCTGATGGCGACCTCTGCCATCTCGTCGGCGCAGTCCATGGATGAACTGATCGCCGCCGCCAAGGCGGAAGGCCAGCTCACCACCATCGCGCTGCCGCACAGCTGGTGCGGCTACGGCGACGTCATCGCCGGCTTCAAGGCGAAATATCCGGAAATCACCGTCAACGAGCTCAATCCCGATGCCGGCTCCGGCGACGAGATCGAGGCGATCAAGGCCAACAAGGACAATAAGGGCCCGCAAGCGCCTGATGTCATCGACGTCGGCCTGTCTTTCGGCCCGTCCGCCAAGGCAGACAGCCTGATCCAGCCCTACAAGGTGTCGACTTGGGATACGATTCCTGACAGCGCCAAGGATGCCGATGGCTACTGGTACGGCGACTACTACGGCGTGCTCGCCTTTGGCGTGAACAAGGCTGTCGTGCAGAACGCACCTCAGGACTGGGCTGACCTGCAGAAGCCGGAATATGCCAACTCGGTGGCGCTCGCCGGTGACCCGCGCACGTCGAACAACGCGGTCATGTCGGTTTACGCTTCGGGCCTTGCGGCTGGCGGTACTGGCGGCCAGGACGCCGCAGCCAAGGGTCTGCAGTTCTTCAAGCAGCTCAACGATGCCGGCAACTTCGTGCCGGTCGACGCTGAAGCGGCAGCTGTCGCCCAGGGCACGACGCCGATCGTGATGAACTGGGACTACAACCTGCTTGCCATGCGCGACAAGATGGCCGGCAACCCGGAAATCGAAATCGTCGTGCCAAAGGCAGCGGTGGTCGCAGGCGTCTACGTACAGGCGATCAGCGCCTATGCGCCGCATCCGAACGCCGCCAAGCTGTGGATGGAGTATCTCTACTCGGACGAAGGCCAGCTCGGCTGGCTGAAGGGCTACTGCCACCCGATCCGCTTCAATGACCTCGCCAAGAAGGGCGTGATCCCGAAGGAGATGCTGGACAAGCTGCCGGCCGCCGAGAACTACGAGAAAGCGATATTCCCCACCTTGGAGGAACAGAACGCCGCCAAGAAGGAAATCAGCACGAACTGGGATGCCATCGTTGGCGCCGTCGTGAAGTAATTCATAGGGCGCCGGCCGTTCGCCGGCCGGCGCCCTATGCCAGACTTCGGGAATTCCATGGCAGACTCCACAATGTCCGAGACAGCCCGCGTCAGCCCTGGCGCGCCGGAGATCAGCCGCCTTCGGCTGCCACTGCATTGGTTAGGCGTAACTCCGTTCTTCGTTTTCGCCCTGGTCTTCCTGATCTTGCCCACGGTAGGGCTGATCGCTGGCGCGTTCAAAAATGCAGCCGGCGACTATACGTTCGACAACATCATAGCGTTGTCGCAACCCAAGCTCGCCGCGGCCTATTGGGTATCCATTCAGATCAGCTTTGTTTCTGCGATCCTTGGCGCCTTGATCGGCCTGGCAATGGCCGTGGCAGTCGTTCGCGGAGGCTTGCCGCCGTGGTTACGCTCGGCAACATTGACCTTCTCGGGCGTCGCCTCGAATTTCGCCGGCGTGCCGCTGGCATTCTCGTTCATCGCGACTCTAGGTCGGCTCGGAGTGGCGACGATCTTGTTGCGAGACATTTTCGGCATTAACATCTATTCGCTCGGCTTCAGTATCTTTTCGTTTTGGGGCCTGATCCTCACCTACCTCTATTTCCAGATTCCATTGATGATCGTCATCATCACGCCGGCGGTCGATGGGTTGAAGAAGGAATGGGGCGAAGCTGCCGCCACGCTCGGCGCAACCAATTGGCAATATTGGCGCATGGTGGTGATCCCGGTGTTATGGCCGAGTTTTCTCGGTACGACGGTCCTGCTCTTTGCCAACGCGTTCGGGGCGGTCGCAACGGCCTATGCACTGACGGGGCCGTCACTCAACATCGTGCCCATCCAGCTGTTCGCGCAGATTCGCGGCGACGTGCTGTACAATCCGAATCTAGGCTATGCGCTCGCATTCGGCATGATCGTCATCACCGGCCTGGCTAATCTCTTCTACATTTTGTTCCAGCGGCGAGCCGAACGGTGGCTGAAATGAAGCAAGGCAGCCGTTTTTGGGCCTGGCTGGTTTTTGGCGTGGGAACCACTTATTTTGTCCTGCCGCTTTTGGCGACCTTTGAATTCTCGTTGCGTAAGCGGCGAGGGGAATACTCCTTTGACGCCTACCGCTCAGTCTTCGGCGATCCGAATTTCCAGGCGACATTTACCTATTCCGTCGTTGTGGCGGTCTTCACCATTCTTTTGGGCGTGCTCCTCGTCGTCCCGACGGCCTACTGGATACGGCTGCGGCTACCGCATCTGAGGCCGGTCGTAGAGTTCATCACGCTGCTGCCGCTGGTTATCCCCGCTATCGTCATCGTCTTCGGCTACATCAGAATGTTCGGTTCGAATTCAACGTTGCCTTTTTTGGCGACAGCGCGTGGCACCGATGCTCTGCTGGTCATCGGCTATGCAGTGTTGGCGCTGCCTTATATGTACCGGGCGGTCGATACCGGTCTCAGGACCATCGACGTCAGAACGCTCACCGAGGCGGCACAAATCCTCGGCGCCGGCTGGACCACGATCATCGCCCGCATCATCTTGCCGAACGTACTGATCGCCGTCTTATCCGGCGCGTTCCTGAGTTTTGCCATCGTCATCGGCGAGTTCACCATGGCCTCGCTGTTGAATCGCCCAGCCTTCGGCCCCTATCTGCAGAATATCGGCGCCAACAGTGCCTATGAGCCATCGGCACTGGCGCTCATTTCGTTCGCCATCACCTGGGGCTGCATGTCGCTGATCCAGATCCTGTCGCGTTTTGCGCCGCGATCGGCGAACCGGCCAAACTGATCGAAAAAGTACTGACGAAAGAAAAGCCATGGCCGAGCCATTCCTCTCCATCCAGCAGGTTCGAAAATCCTTCGGCGCCACCACCGTCGTCCAGGATTTCAACCTCGACGTCGAGCCGGGCGAATTCGTCTCCTTCCTCGGGCCGTCGGGCTGCGGCAAGACGACGGTGCTGCGCATGGTCGCCGGCTTCGAGGAGCCGAGCGCCGGCAAGATCGTGGTGGCCGGCAAGGACATCACCCGGCTCAAACCCAACCAGCGCAATGTCGGCATGGTGTTCCAGGCCTATGCGCTGTTTCCCAACCTGACGGTGGCGCAAAACATCGGCTTCGGGCTGAAGGTCGCGGGCATGCCAAAGGCCGATGCCGACAGGCGCGTTGCCGAGATGCTCGACCTCATCAAGCTGCCGCAGATGGGCGACCGCTATCCCTATCAGCTCTCCGGCGGCCAGCAGCAGCGTATCGCGCTGGCGCGGGCGATTGCGCCGAAGCCGAAGCTCCTGCTGCTCGACGAGCCGCTCTCGGCGCTCGACGCCAAGGTGCGCGTGTCGCTGCGCGAAGAAATCCGCTCGATCCAGAAGAAGCTCGGCATCACCACCGTCTTCGTCACCCACGACCAGGAAGAGGCGCTGTCGATCTCCGACCGCATCGCCGTCATGTATGGCGGCAAGGCCGAGCAGGTCGGCACGCCGTTCGAGATCTACAACCGGCCGGCGACCAAGTTCGTCGCCAATTTCGTCGGCACGCTGAACGTGCTCGAAGGCATCGTCACCGATGCAGCCTTGGGCAAGGTGCGCGTCAATTCGCAAGAGGTCTCGCTGCAGGGAAAGCTAAACGGCTCCAAGTCCGGCGACACGCTGTCGCTGGCACTGCGGCCCGAGGCGATTTCGCTCGGCCGCCATCCCGGCCGCGACTCCAGTCTTTTGGGCGAGATCACCGAAGTGCACTTCCTCGGCTCGGTCATCCGGGTTCGCGTCGGCATCGGCGGCAGCACGGTATCGCTCGACACGTTCAACAGCCCGGCCTCGCCGCCGCCCGCCGTCGGCGAGAAGGCCGAGATTTCCTTCTCGTCGGGCGACATGCTGGTGCTGCACTGATGGCGGCAGACACCGGCTAGGATAACCAGGGCAAACCAAGCCGCCGATCTATTCGGCGGGGCAGCGGCCCCATAGGAAAGGTATTCCGAGATCGAAATCGACCTCGAACAGCGTGTTGGGTGTCGTCATCATCAGTGCGCTTGTACCGTTGGCGTATCTCAGAATCTGTTTGCCGTTTCCTCCTAATGTCCCTTGCACGTCCATTTGCTGTTGGACGTTCCATCGGAAGTTGTAGGTCATTCCTGTTCTGAAAATATATTCTTTGTGGATCGGTTGCTTCGCCCGGGGAGGGCGGATCTGTGAGATCATTTCGAAGGAATAATCGGTCAATTTCTTGAAGGACACCCCATATTCGAGGCAGTATTTCTTCATACCTTCTTCGCTGGTCAGGTCAGAATATCCAAGATCGAACCATTTCCCTTCTATCGCAGATAGCAATCTCTCGTTCGTCTGCTGCGCCCAGAGTCCCATCCCTGGCCCAGCTCTGGGAGTCCCTAAAAGTTTGATCTTTGCCGCCGCCAATTCGTCGTACAGCGCGGAGGCCGTGGCCATGGGCGGGAACAGTATCAATGCGCACAATGCTATGAATAGTCTTGGCACGGGGAGCTCCTTGTGCGGCTAAAACTGGTATAGAGATTTTGAATTCTGCGCCTGGTAGTAAACGACTGGTGTCGTCGACAGGTCAAGCCGGCGGGATGAAAGGCTGCGAGATTGCCTGAAAGACCGGCAAGGCCTCCATCCGTTCGGCATGGGCGCCGAGCGCCGGGAAGTCGGCCAGCGAAGCCAGTCCGGGATGCGCTTCGCCAAGGAAGCGCAGCACGGCGGCAACTGCGATGTCGGCATGGCCGATCCGATCGCCGAACCAGTAGGTTTCAGGCCTTGTGCTGCGATCGGCTTCCAGCGCAGCCATGGCTCCCCGTATCTGCTTGCGGCAGCGTTCGACCCAGAGGTCGGAGACTGTCTCGTGCAGCAGCCTCTCGTAAAACAGGCTGGCTGCCTTGTCGCCCAGCCCGGTGGCCAGACCAGCGATCTTCAGCGCCTGGTGGCGCGCCGGCTCGCTGGTTGGAAACATCCTTCGCTCGGCTGCGACGAGGCCGTCCAGATAGTCCAGCATGAGGTGGCTCTCGATCAGCACCTGGCCATTGTCCAGCACTAGGGTCGGCACCCGCGTCAGCGGATTGTAGGGCCGGATCTTGTCTGCATCGCTGAAAGTCGACCAGGGACGATGCTCATACGGCAGGCCGTACAGGGTGAGCGCGATGCCGACGCGACGAACGAAGGGCGAGTCATATTGGCCGATGAGGATCATGACCCGAGTTTATACGCCGGAAACCGGTTCCGGGCATACTGCCAGGAACTGAGCGTTGCCCATCAACAGCATCTTGCTGCTTAGCCACTGCCAATGATCTCGCTTCGCCGCTACGATAAGGCATGGCGCTTTTCGAACTGACCCTCGTTCTCCTACTGATCGCCGTCGCGCTGACGGGACTGTCGCGGCGTCTGGAGATTCCTTATCCGTCCCTGCTGGCGCTGGCCGGGGTCGGGATTGCCTTCGTGCCTGGTGCACCGACCATCGAGATCGACCCGGAGCTGGCGCTTGCCCTGTTCATCGCGCCGGTGCTTCTCGATGCCGCCTATGACACCTCGCTGCGCGACCTGAAGCGCTACCGGCTGTCGCTGGCGCTGCTGGCGCTTGGCGCCGTTGTCTTCACCACCGTAGTCGTTGCCTTCGTCGGCTGGAAGATGGCCGGTCTGCCGGTCGCGGCAGCGATCGCACTCGGCGCCATCGTCGCGCCACCGGACGCGGTCGCGGCAAGCGCGGTGCTCGGCCAGTTCAAGGTGCCGCACCGCATCACCGCCATCCTGCAAGGCGAGAGCCTGCTCAACGATGCCACCGCGCTGCTGATCTACCGGATATCGGTGACGGCGGCGCTCGGCCCGGTTCTGCTGAGCAGCGCCGTTCCAACGATCCTGCTGTCGACGATCGGTAGCCTTGCCGCCGGCTATCTGCTTGGCCGCTTCTCGCTGCTGACGCTCACTCGCATCGAGGATGCGGCAAGCAGCACTGTGGTGCAGTTTGCCGGGACATTCGGGGTCTGGATCCTGGCCGACAAGCTGGGCCTTTCCGCCATCATCACCATCGTCGTCTATGCCATGACCATCGCGCGCACCGCGCCGCGCCTGATGTCGGCGAGGAGGCGGGTCAGCACCTACTCGGTCTGGGAGTCGGCGGTGTTCGTGCTCAACGTGCTGGCTTTCGTGCTGATGGGCCTGCAGGCGCGCTCGATTGTCGGCCGGCTTTCCGGCGAAGGGCAAGGCGAAGCCTTTCTCTTCGCCGTAACGGTGCTGGTCGTCGTCATCGTGACGCGCCTCGTCTGGGTGGCGAGCTACGTTGCGATCATACGATGGGTTTCCCGCTTCGGCAGCGAAGACAAAAGGCGGGATGTGCCGACGTTTGGCGGCGGCATGCTGGTCGGTTGGTGCGGCATGCGGGGGCTGGTGACGCTGGTGGTGGCCATTGCCCTGCCGGCCGATTTTCCCGGCCGCGATCCGATTGTGCTTGCCGCCTTCGCGGTGGTTCTGGGCACGCTGGTGCTGCAAGGCATGAGCCTGAAGCCTTTGCTGCGGATACTCAACTTCGATCCGGACAGAACGGTGGACAACGAGGTGGCGCAGGCGCGCGTTGCCATCATGCAGGCCGCACTTGATGTGTTGAGCCGCAAGACGTCGGCCGCGGCGGCCGTTGTGCGCGAGCAGTACGAGGCTCAGCGCTTGGTCGCGGAAAACCCGGAGGACGCTCAAGCCGCGACTGAATACGACCGGCTGCGCCTTTATGCCATCAACCGCCAGCGCGACACGCTCGAGGAATTGCGCCGCAACGGTACGATCGGCGACGAAGCCTATCACCGGCTGGAGGAAGAGATCGACTGGGCGGAATTGGCGGCATCGCCGGCTGGAAGTTTCCAGCCGCTGACGACGACATAGAAGCTGGCCTAGCTTCGCTATCCGCCCGGCACATTGCAACCTGCCCACCGAGCCGCTACTGCCAACACCGAAACTAAGCCGGGTAAGCAATGAAGCTGGTCAGCTACAACATCCAGTACGGGTTCGGCAGCGACGGCCGCTACGATCTGACGCGCTGCGCCAGGCTGATTAACGGCGCCGACATCATCGCCCTGCAGGAGGTAGAGCGGCACTGGCAGCGGACCAACGAGGATGACCAACCGGAAATCCTGTCGAGGCTGCTGCCCGGTTACTACTGGGTCTATGGCCCGGCCTTCGACATGGACGCCAGCGAAGAGCGTGACGGTCGCATCGTCAACCGGCGGCGGCAGTTCGGCACCATGCTGCTGTCGAAGCTGCCGATCATCTGGTCGCGCCTGCACACGCTGCCGCTGCGGCGCACGGTGCGTCCGCTCAACACCCGCAACGCCGCGCTCGAATGCATGATCCACACCCCTGCCGGTCCGGTGCGGGTGCTGTCGCTGCATCTGGCGCATATCGCCGCCGAAGAGCGGCTGGAGCAGATCGACTATCTGCTCGCCGAGCATCGCCGCGCGCCGTCCGACGGCGGCCCGTGGAGCGGCGCCGACGATGAGCCCGTGCGCAACTGGAGCAATGGCGAGCCGGAGCCGGAAAACCCGCTGGCGGCGATCTGGATGGGCGATTTCAACATGGAGCCGGGCAGCGCCGAGTACCGGCGCATCGTTGGCAGCACGCCGTACCATCGCGGTGCCGCCTATCTCAACGGTTTTGTCGATGCCGCCGCCGTCGCCAGCGAACCGACGGCGGATTTCCATACCCATGTGAAGACCATCGACGGCAGGCTGGCAAAGCGACGGCTCGATCACTGCTTCGTCGGCGGAATGTTGGCGGGACGGGTGCGCTCGGCCAGCGCCGATATCGACGAAATCGCCTCGGACCATTTTCCGCTGCGGGTCGACATCGACCTGGAAACGCCGTTCGCGACGGGGGCCGAAGGCGGATGAGCCGCCGATGACCTTGTTCGTCTTCTTCGCGGTGCTTGCCGCCGCCGCCATGCACGCGATCTGGAACGCGCTGGTCAAGGTTCATCTCGACCGCTTTTTGTCGATCACGCTGATGACGCTCGGCATGGGCGCCGTGGCGCTTCTGGCGCTGCCTTTCGTCGAGGTGCCGAGGGCGGAAGTGTGGCCGTACATCATCGCCTCGGTGATCTTCCACATGGGCTACAGGACGTTCCTGATCGGCGCCTACAGGGCCGGCGATTTCGCCCAGACCTATCCGTTGGCGCGCGGCACCGCACCGCTGCTTGCCGCACTTGGCGGCATTGTGGTGGTCGCCGAAGTTCCGGCGTCGCTCGCCATTGTCGGCATTGTTCTCTTGTCAGCCGGCACGCTGGTGCTGTCGTTTCGCGGCGGCGCACATCTGGAGAGGCTGAACCTGCGCGCCGTCGGCTTTGCGCTGGGCACCTCGATCTTCATCGCCGGCTATACGCTGTCCGACGGTAGCGGCGCGCGGCTGGCCGCGACGGCGTCGAGCTATGCCGCATGGCTGTTCGTCTGCGATGCGCTGTGGGCGCTGGTGCTGTGCCTGATCTTCCGCGGACCAAAGGCGCTGCCGGTGCTGGCGCGCGACTGGAAGGCGGGCGTGTACACCGGCGTGCTCAGCGGCGCCGCCTACTGGATCGTGATGTGGGCGATGACCAAGGCGCCGATCGCCTCGGTCGCGGCGCTGCGCGAAACCTCGATCCTGTTCGCCATGATGATCTCGGTGTTTGCGCTCGGCGAGAAGATGACCGCCTGGCGCGGTGCCGCCGTGCTCAGCATTGTTGCCGGCGTCGTCGCGCTGAGGCTTGGATAGGCGCTGGGGATCATGCGCAAGTCAAAGTGCTACAGCGTCCTTTGCACGTCCATAGGACGCGTGGCGCTGAAGTTGCCTGAGAACACGGCCGGCGGCAGCGGGTCGCGGCCAAGGATCAGATCGGCGCCTTTTTCGCCGACCATGATGGTTGGCGCATTGGTGTTGGAGGATGGGATGCGCGGCATCACCGAAGCGTCGCAGACGCGCAGACCCTCGATGCCGCGCAGCCTGAGATCCGGCGTCACCACGCTCATCGCATCATGGCCCATGCGGCAGGTGCCGACAGGGTGATGGTCGGTCTTGGAACTGCGGCAGGCATAGTCGAACAGTTCGTCGTCGCTGGTGAGTGTCGGTCCCGGCAGCACCTCGCGCAGCACATAGGGGGCCAGCGCTTTCTGCCGCATGATCTCGCGTGCCAGCCTGAGCCCCTTGATCGACATGTCGCGGTCGTAGGGGTCGGACCAGTAATTCGGATCGATCAGTGGATGGTCGGCGGGGTCGGCGCTGTTCAGCCGCACCGTGCCGCGCGATCGAGGGCGCAGGAAGGCCGAGTTCAGCGTCACGCCCGGATTTGTCAGTTTTTCGACACCGGCCTCGATGCCGGAGCCGAGGCCGAGATGCAGCTGGATATCGGGCGAGGCGGCTGTCGGGTCGGCGTACCAGAAGCCGCCGGTCTCGAACAGGCTGGAGGCAACCGGGCCTTTTTTCAGCAGCAGGTACTGCAGGCCGGCCCACACCGTCCGGTGCAGCTTGGCGTAGTTGTCGTAGGTGTGGTCGCCGGTGCATTCTGCAATGACGAACAGGTCGAGATGATCCTGCAGGTTGCAGCCGACGCCGGGCAGATCGTGGACCGGCGTCACGCCGACCGACTTCAGATGGTCGGCCGGGCCGATGCCGGACTGCATCAGCAGCTTCGGCGAGCCGATGGCGCCGGACGAGACGATCACTTCGCGCTCGGCACGCAGGATTTTCTTCTCGCCGCCCGGCCTGTCGACGATCTCGACACCGACGGCGCGGCCCTTGTCGATGACGATGCGCGTGACCAGCACATCTGTCCTGACGGTCAGGTTTTTTCGCGCGCGGATCGGCCTGAGATAGGCGACCGAGGCAGAGGAGCGTCTCGCGTCCTTCTGCGTCAATTGGTAATAACCGACGCCTTCTTGGGCTACCCCGTTGAAGTCCGGATTGAAGGGAATGCCCATCTCCTGCCCGGCGCGGAAATAAGCCTCGCAGATCGGCAGCGGCGCAATCGGGTTCGATACGCCGAGCGGACCCTGGTCGCCGTGAAAATCGTTGGCGTAGCGCTGGTTGTTCTCGGCCCGCTTGAAATAGGGCAGAACGTCGCGATAGCCCCAGCCGGCAAGGCCTTCTTGCTTCTCCCAGGCGTCGTAGTCGCGAGCATTGCCGCGCGTGTAGATCTGAGCGTTGATGGAGGAGCCGCCGCCGATCACCTTGGCCTGCGTGTACCGGAAGACGCGGTCCTTCATGTGCTTTTGCGGCACGGTCGACCAGCCCCAGGCGGCGATGCCCTTGGTCATCTTGGCGAAGCCGGCCGGCATGTGGATCAGCGGGTGCCAGTCCTTGCCGCCGGCCTCGAGCAGCAGCACTGAATTCGATGGCTCTTCGCTCAGCCGGTTGGCCAGGACGCAGCCGGCCGGGCCGGCGCCGACGATGATGTAGTCGGTCATGGCGTCACCTGTTCACAGTCTCGGCACCGACAGCGCACCGTCGACATTGATGATCGAGCCGGTCGAAAAACCGAGCTTGCCGCCGGCGAGTGCCGCTATGGCGGCGCCGACATCGGCGGCTTCGCCCCAGCGCTTGGCCGGCACCAGCCCGCCGTCGATCAGCGTGTCGTATTTGGCGGTTACCCCTGCGGTCATGTCGGTGTGGATAATGCCCGGCCGCACCTCGAACACGCCAATGTTTTCGGCGGCGAGGCGAAGCGCCAGGGTTTTCACCCACATCGAAAGCCCGGCCTTGGAGATGCAGTAGTCGGCACGTTCCGGCGAGGCCATTTCGGCGCTGACCGAGGTGATGGTGATGATCGATTTTGGAAAATCACCCGGCGCCGCAAGCATCGCCCTGGCAACGGCCAGGCTGAGGAAGACGGTGCCGCGCAGATTGATGGCGAGGATGCGATCGAAGTTTTCCGGTTTCAATTCCAGCAGGTCGCCGCGTACCACGGCGCCGATGCCGGCATTGTTGACCAGGCAGTCGATGCGGCCGAAGGCGCTCGTCACGGCATCGACCAATGCGGCATGGTCGTCGAGGTCGGCAATGTCGCCGCAATGGTAGGCGAATTTCGCGCCGCGGGCGGTGATGTCAGCGGCAAGCCCGTCGCCGGCTTTTTCGGCAAGGTCCACGACAAGGATATCGAAGCCCGCATCGGCCAGCGCTTCGGCGCAAGCAAGGCCGATGCCGCGCGCGCCGCCGGTGACGATGGCTGCCGGGCGGCTCATGCGACAAGCTCCGTCTTGCGGATGTGGTCGGCGACGCGTAGCGCCTGCGCGGCGATCGACAGCGCCGGATTGACCGCGGCCGAGTTCGGCAGGAAGCCAGCGTCGACGACAAACAGGTTCCGGTGGTCGAACGAGCGGCAAAACGGGTCGAGCGGCGAGGTCGCCGGATCGTCGCCCATCTTGACCGTTCCGCACTGATGCGACGGCGTGCGCTTGTCGAAAGGCCGCGACAGGACGATCGGATAGCCGCAAGCGCGGAAGTTTTCACGCATCACCTTGGTCAGCCCGTCGAGCGACTGCATGTTGGAGCGCCGCCACTGCATGACGATGTCCTTGCCGTCGACCATGATGCGGCTTTCGGGGTCCGGCAGGTCCTCGCACATCAGGTACCAGTCGACGGCGTGGCCGGCCATGAAGTCCAGCGCGAATTTGGGTGCAAGCTTGACGTTGGCCCTCAGGATATGACCGTCGATCTTGCCGAGAAGCTGGACGTTGCCGAGCGGCTTGCCGCCCTTGCCGTCGGACAAATAGTAGTCGTTGAGCATCAGCGTCTTCTGGTAGACGGAGGTGTTCCTGCGGCGCGGATCGATCGCCAGCATGGCGCTCGAATTGTGGTTCATGAAGTTGCGGCCGACCTGGTCGGAGCGGTTGGCAAGGCCCTTTCCGTTCGGGGACGGCGAACGCAGCAGGATGGCGGCGGAATTGACCGCGCCGGCCGAGAGGACGACCAGTTTCGGCGTCGCTTTCTTCAGCGTGCCATTCTGGCGATAGTGAACAGCTGCGATCGTCCTGGCATCCGATGAGGCTTCGAGGTATTCGACATGAGCACCGGTCTCGAGCCTGATGTTCCGGTCGGCCAGTGCCGCCGCGAGCGGCCCCGTTTGGGCATCGACCTTCCCGGTCCCGGTGTTGGGAAACGCGTCCCAGCCTGTCTTACCGTCCTTTAGCCAGGCATCGATGTCGACGCCGAGCGGCAGCGATGCCGGATGCAGGCCGAGGCCCTTGAGTTCGGCACGGGCGCGGGCGATCGGCGGCTCGTCGGGAACCGGCCCGAACGCATAGGGGATCGAGTGGAACGGCTCGGTCGGGTCTTCGCCGAGTGCGCCGCGCACGCGAAAAAGCTGCTCGGCCCTGGAGTACCACGGCTCGAACTCATCATAGGAGAACGGCCAGGCCGGCGAGACGCCGCCATAGTGCTCCATCTCCGAAAAGTCTTCCTTGCGGTAGCGGATCAGCACCGCGCCAAAGAATTTCGAATTGCCGCCGACATAGTAGTAGTTGCCGGGGTTGAACGCAGTACCCCCGGCCTCGCGCCACATTTCCTTCGGCCGGTAGTGGCCGTCGACGAAGATGGCGCGCGTGTCGCGCGTGTGCGGCGTCGCCGGCAGCTTCTCGCCGCGCTCCAGCATCAGGATCGAGGCGCCACTGCCGGCAAGGCCGGAAGCGATCGTGGCGCCGCCGATGCCGGAGCCGATGATGACGATGTCCGGGTTTGTCATGGCTGTCAGAGGATACGGTTCTCGGTCGCCGGATCGAAGAACACCGCCTTGGTCAGGTTGAAGGCGAGCGGCGTGCTGGTGCCCGGCTGGATGTTGGCGTCGGCGCGCAGACGCGCCACCACCGCCTTGCCGCCGAGATTGGTCACCGCGAAGGTGTCGGAGCCGGCCGGTTCCACGACTTCGATGTGACAGTCGGCGGTGGCGATGTTCGATGCGTTGCGTTCGGCCCCTTCGGGATCGGTCAGGGCCTCGGGGCGAACGCCGAAGATGATCGGCCTGTCGTGGAATGCCGACAGGCCCGTCGGCGCATCGGCCAGCGGCAGCGAGATCGGCTCGCGTGCCTCGCGCTGCAGCACCACGGAAAGCGCATTGCCATTGCCGCCGATCGTCGCCGGGATCAGGTTCATCGCCGGCGAGCCCATGAAGTCGGCAACAAACAGGTTGGTCGGGTTGTTGTAGATTTCGGCAGGCGTGCCGAATTGCTGCACCTCGCCGTCGCGCATCACCGCGATCTTGGTGGCCAGCGTCATCGCCTCGATCTGGTCGTGGGTGACGTAGACGATCGTCGTGCCGGTGGTTGCATGCAGGCGCTTGATCTCGATGCGCATATCGACGCGCAGCTTGGCGTCGAGATTGGAGAGCGGCTCGTCGAAGAGAAAGAGCTTGGGGTCGCGCACCAGCGCCCGGCCCATGGCGACGCGCTGGCGCTGGCCGCCGGAAAGCTGGCTCGGCTTGCGCTGCAGGAGGTGGCCGATCTGCAGCACCTTCGCCACCTTGTCGATCGCCTTCTGGCGCTCCTGAGCCGGCACGCCGCGCATCTCCATGCCGAAGGCAATGTTCCCCGCGACGGTCATGTTCGGATAGAGCGCGTAGCTCTGGAACACCATGGCGATGTCGCGTTTCGAGGGGTGGAGATCGTTGATCGTGCGTCCGTCGACACGGATTTCGCCTTCGGTGATGGTTTCCAGGCCGGCGATGGTGTTGAGCAAGGTCGACTTGCCGCAGCCGGACGGGCCGACCAGCACGAGGAAGCCGCCCTTTTCGAGATCGACGTCGATGCCCTTCAGGATCTCGACCGATCCGAACCGCTTCCTCAGCCCATCAATTTCGAGAAAAGCCATTCGATTATCCTTTGACGGCGCCGGCCATCAGGCCGCGCACGAAATAGCGGCCAGCGACCACATAGACGAGAAGGGTCGGCAGTGCGGCGATCATCGCCGCCGCCATGTTGACGTTGTATTCGACGACACCGGTCGAGGTGTTGACGACGTTGTTCAGCGCCACGGTCATCGGCATCGCGTCACCGGTGCCGGCATAGGCCGAGGCGAACAGGAAGTCGTTCCAGATGTTGGTGAACTGGTAGATGACGGTGACGACGAAGATCGGCATCGAATTCGGCAGCATGATGCGCCGGAAAATCTGGAAAAAGCTGGCGCCGTCGACCTGTGCCGCCTTGACCAGTTCGGTCGGGAACGCCTCGTAATAATTGCGGAAAAACAAGGTGGTGAAGCCGAGCCCGTAGACGACGTGGACAAAGACCAGGTTGACCGTCGGATTGCCCAAGCCGAAGGACAGCCCGGTTGCGTTCCGCAGCGTCACGCCGAAACGGCCGAGGCTGCCGAGGATCGTCGCCATCGGCAACAGCACCGACTGGAACGGAATAAAGCAGGCAAACAGCATCAGCCCGAAAACCAGCGTATGGCCGCGGAAGCGCCATTTGGTCAGCACATAGCCGTTGAGCGCGCCGAGCAGCGTCGAGATCAGCACCGCCGGAACCACCATCTTGATGGAATTCCAGAAATAGCCCTTGATGCCGGCGCAGGTCAGGCCGACGCAGGCCTCGCCCCACGCCTTCAGCCATGGTTCGAAGGTCGGCGCCTGCGGCAGCGCCAGCATGTTGCCGTTCTGGATCTCGTCCATGGTCTTGAACGAGGTCACCAGCATGACGAACAGCGGCATCAGGTAGAACAGCGCGAACAGCGCCAGCAGGCCATAAATGACGATGCGGTTGACGGTCCTGGCGCTGATGCCGCCAGTGCTCTGGCGAGCGGGCGTGGCAATGACGCTCATCGCGGCCGCTCCCTGAGCTCGGAATAGAGATAGGGCACGATGATCGCGGTGATGGTCATCAGCATGATCACGGCGCTGGCCGAGCCGACGGCCATTTCGTTGCGCTTGAAGGTGTACTCATACATGAAGTTCGACGGCAGCCAGGCCGAGCCGCCCGGCCCGCCGCTGGTCAGCGCGACGACCAGATCGTAGGACTTGATGGCGAGGTGGGCGAGCACGATGAAGGCCGAGAGGAACACCGGCCGCAACAGCGGGATGACGATCCGGCGATAGAGCTGGAAAGTGGTGGCGCCGTCGATCTGCGCCGCCTTCATGATCTCGCCGTCGATGCCGCGCAGGCCGGCCAGGAACATCGCCATGATGAAGCCCGAGGCCTGCCAGACGCCGGCGATCACCACCGTGTAGATGACGAAATCCTTGTTCTTGATCCAGTCGAAATGGAAGCTCGTCCAGCCCCATTGATGCAGCGTCTGCTCAAGGCCGAGGCCGGGATCGAGGAACCATTTCCAGGCGACGCCGGTGACGATGAAGGACAGCGCCATCGGGTAGAGATAGATCGGCCGCAACACGCCTTCGCCGCGGATCTTCTGGTCGAGCAGGATGGCCAGGAACAGGCCGAGCGCCAGGCAGATGAAGATGTAGAGAAAGCCGAAAATGCCCATATTGGTGATCGAGGTGTACCAGCTCGACGGCGGGTCGCTCTCGAACGTCCAGCGCCACAGCCGCTGATAGGCGCGCGGCCCAGTGAGCGTATAGGACGGGAAGGTCTTGGAGTTGGTGAAGGACAGATAGACCGTCCACAGGATGAAGCCGTAGACGAAGACGATGGTGATCGCAAAGCTTGGCGCCAGCACGATCTTCGGCAACGCGTCCTGCAGGCGCGAACGCATGGAGACATCCGGCCGGGCGCCATGCTCCGGCGTCAGCTTGATCTGGGTCGTGACCGTAGTCATGGGCTCCTCCCTTTCGGGTCCCTTCGCCGCCAGGCGGGGAAGGATAGCCCCGTCGAGACGGGGCGTGTTGGTTGATCGCCGGCGCCATTCCGACCAGAGGCCGACCATCCTGGCCTGGTGGACCCTTCCCCACCGGAGCGGGGAAGGGTCCTTACACGCCTGGTTCCTACTTGGCGTCTTCGATTGCGTTGACCAATTGGGTCACGGCCTCGTCCGAGGTCTTGATCTGGCCGTGGACGAACTTCGAGACGACGTCCTTGTAGGCATTGGCGACGGCCGGCGGCGCGCCATAGCCTTGCGCCAGCGAACCGAACAGCGTGCCGCCTTCGCTGGCGGCCTTCAGGTCGGCCATCCCTTTTTTGCCGCAAGCGTCGAAGTCGGTGTCGGGCACGTCGGTGCGGGCCGGGACCGAGCCCTTGACGACGTTGAAGGCCGACTGGAAGCTCTTCGACAAAGTGGCGGTGGCCAAGGCGACCTGGGCGGCCTTGCGGTCCTCCGGAACGTCGAACATGCCGAACATGTCGGAGTTGTAGACCACGCTGCCGTCGGTGCCCGGGAAGCGATAGCACAGGAAGTCGGTGCCCGGGGTCTTCTTGGCTGCGTTGAATTCGCCCTTGGCCCAGTCGCCCATCACCTGCACCAGCGCATCGCCCTTGATGACCATGGCGGTGGCAAGGTTCCAGTCGCGGCCGGAGAAGTTCGGGTCGACATAGGTGACGAGCTTGGCGAGGTTGTCGAACGACTTCTTCATTGTGTCGGACTTCAGCTGCTCCTCATCGAGGTCGTTGAAGGCCTTCTTGTAGAACTCAGGTCCGCCGGTCGACAGCACCACCGAATCGAACATGGTGGCTTCCTGCCAGTTCTGGCCGCCGAGCGCGAGCGGGATGACGCCCGCCGCCTTGGCCTTGTCGAGCAGCGCGACGAATTCGTCGAAGGTCTTCGGCTCGGTGCCGCCGATCTTGTCCATCACCGCCTTGTTGATCCACAGCCAGTTGACCGAGTGCACGTTGACCGGAGCCGCGACCCACTTGCCGTCATAGACCGAGAATTTCTGCAGGGCGGCCGGAACGGACTTGTCCCAGCCTTCCTTTACCGCCGTCTCGGTCAGGTCGCCCATCACGCCGGCCGCGGCATAATCGAGCACGGTATAGCCGAGCATCTGCGAGGCGGTCGGGTAGTTGCCCGCCGCGACCATCGCCTTCAGCGCGGTCATGGCGGCGTCGCCGCCACCGCCGGCCACGGGCACGTCCTTCCAGGCAAAGCCTTGCTTGGCCAGATCCTCCTTGAGCACGTTCAAGGCAGCCGCTTCGCCGCCAGACGTCCACCAATGCAGCATCTCGACTTCCTTGACGTCCTGGGCATGGGCCGCGAACGCAAGACCCGAGCCGAGAGCCGTTCCGATAAGCAATTTGCGCAACATGTACTTCCTCCCTTGTTGCAGCTACACGACCGGCTGATGTCCGCCGGGTTCTTCCCAACTCAGCCGACCCACCATCCGGTGCGCTGGCCGCGATGAAACTGGATCGTCTTTTCCTCGGTATAGTCCTCGACGGCGCGCTTGCCGAGTTCGCGTCCGAGACCGGACTGCTTGTAGCCTCCGAAAGGCAGCTCGGGATAACCTTCCATGAACGTGTTCACCCAAACGGTTCCCGAACGCACATTCCGCGCCACCGACATGCAGGTGTCGATGCTGGCGCTCCACACGCCCGCCGATAGACCATAGGGCGTGTTGTTGGCGATGCGCAACGCCTCCTCAATCGATCCAAACGTCAGCACCGACAGCACCGGTCCGAACACTTCTTCACGGGCGATGGCCATGTCTTCGGTGACGCCGCGAAGGATCGTCGGGTCGAGATACTGACCGGCACTGGAGGCGATCTGCTTGCCGCCGCTATAGACGCTGCTGCCGTCGTTTGCAGCCGCCGCCACATAGCCGGTGACCTTGGCCAGGTGCTCGGAAGAGATCATCGCGCCGACCTTGGTGCTGTCGTCGAGCGGATCGCCAACGGTGACCCTGGCGGTGAGCGCCTTCACTGCGCCGAGGAAGTCGTCGGCGATCGCCTCATGGACGATCAGCCGGCTGCCGGCGTTGCAGCATTCGCCGGCGTTGAAGAAGCCGCCGAACACCGCCGCGTCGGCGGCGGCTTCGAGGTCGGCATCTGGAAAGACGATCTGGCCGTTTTTGCCGCCGAGCTCCATCGAGACCTTCTTCAGCGCGTTTGCAGCCGACGCCATGGTCATCTTGCCGACCCGGGTGGAGCCGGTGAACGACACCATCTCGACCAGTGGGTGGGCGACCATCGGCGCGCCGACATCGGCGCCCAGGCCGGCGAGGATGTTGACGACGCCGTCCGGCAAGCCGGCCTGCATCAGGATGTCGCCGAGCACGAAGGTCGAGGCCGAGGTCATCTCGCTCGGCTTGACCACCGCCGTGCAGCCGGCGGCGAGCGCGAACGGCAGTTTCTGACTGACGATGAGGAACGGAAAATTCCACGGCGTGATGATCGAGACGACGCCGATCGGTTCACGCAGCACGACGCCCAGCATGGCGTCACCGAGGTTGGCGTAGGTTTCGCCATGCAGCGTGCGGGCAAGCGCCGCGGCATAGCGCCAGATGTCGACGGCGCCGCCGATCTCGCCGCGCGCCTGGACGATCGGCTTGCCGGATTCCAGCACGTCGAGCCGGGCAATCTCCTCGAGCCGCGCCTCGATCAGGTCTGCCGCCTTGAGCAGGATCGCGGCGCGCTCGCCAGCCTTCATACGCGGCCAGGGGCCGGTCTCGAAAGCCTTCTGCGCGGCCTGTACCGCCGCCTCGACTTCCGCCGCGCCGGCTTGCGCATAGCGCGAAACGGTGAAGCCGTGGCCAGGGCTGTTGCGCTCCAGCGTGCGGCCGTCGCGGGCATCGACGAACTTGCCGTCGATCAGCAGCCGGTAGGTCTGCGGTGCTGCGGATGCCTCGGCGGGCATGGCGATGGTGAGGGGCAAGTTCATGTGAGGTTCCGCTCGCATTCTCATGATCTTGAAAACGCTGGTTTCTGCTTGGCCTTGAAAGCCTCGACACCAGCCTTGAGGTCTCCGGTCAGCGCAATGAAGCCGCTGGCCAGCGCCTCTGTCGCGGCAGCACTTTCCTCGCCCTCGGCGATCGCGATCATCAGCTTGGCGGCCTCGGTTGCCAGCGGGCCGCGCTCGGCGATCTTGCCGGCCCAGGCCCTGGCCTCGGTGAACGCCTCGCCCGCGTCGACCACCCGGTCGACGATGCCCAGAGCGAGTGCTTCGGCCGCTACGAACGTCTCGCCGCCGAGCGCCATGCGCCGCACCGTCTGGGCGCCGAAGCGGCGCACCGCGCGCTGCGTGCCGGACCAGCCGGGCACCACGCCGATCGAGGTTTCCGGCAAGCCTAGTTTCACCTGCGCCTCGGCGACGCGGAAGTCGCAGGCGACCGCCAGTTCCAGCCCGCCTCCCAGCGCATGGCCGGACAGGACGGCGATCGTCGGTTGCCGCAACCGCGCCAGCCGGTCGAAGACGCGGTGGCCGTAGCGCACCCATTGCACCTGGAAATCGGCGGCGCTCATTTGCGACCAGGCTTCGACGTCGCCACCGGCGCAAAAGCCCTTGCCTTCGCCGCACAGCAGCACGACGCGGACGCCGTCCGCGGCCTCGGCCGTATCGAGTGCGGCTTCCAGCGCGCGCAGCATCGCGATGTCGAGCGCGTTGAATTTCTCCGGCCGGCGCAGCGTGACGATGCCGAGGTCGCCGTCGGTTTCAAAGCTGACGAGACGCTCAGACATGCGCGCCTCCAAGCGAGGCGCCGCCATTGAGCGACAGTCCGATCGGCCGGTCACGGTAGAGCGCGTCCGGCGTCACCTTTAGGTCGTTGGCGACGGCGAGCGGGATCTCGGCCTGCGCCAGCACGTCGCGCTCGAGGTCGATGCCCGGTGCCAGTTCTGTCACCATCAGCCCATCCGGCGTCAGCTTCATGACGCAGCGCTCGGTGATATAGGTGATGTCCTGTCCTTGCGCGACAGCGCGCTTGCCGGAGAAGGAGATGTGCTCGACCTCGCCGACCACCTTCTTGACCTTGCCTTCCCCGTCGATGCGGATGCCGCCATCGGCCAGCGATAGCCTGGCCCCGGCATTGAAGAAGCCGGAAAAGACGATCTTCTTCGCTCGCGCTGTGATGTCGACGAAACCGCCGGCGCCGGCGGTGACATGCGGCCTGGCCGACAGCTTCGACACATTGACCGAGCCGTGGCGATCGATCTGCAGGAAGGACAGCAGCGAGGCGTCGAAACCGCCGCCCTGGAAGTAGATGAACTGGTGTGGCGAAGGCATGAACGCGTCGGCGTTCGACGAGCAGCCGAACTTGAAATCGAGCAGCGGCACGCCGCCGACCGCGCCCTGTTCGATCACCCAGGTGACCTTGCCGTGCTGGCCTTCCTCGATAAGGATGCGCGGCACGTTGGCCGAGATGCCGAAGCCAATATTGACGGCCATGCCGTCGGCAAGCTCCATGGCGACGCGCCGCGCGATGACCTTCTGGACACTCATTTCGGCGTTGCGGAAAGTCGACAGCGGCCGGAAGATCTCGCCCGAGATGGCCGGATCGTAGCGTGTCAGCGTCGTCTGCAACTGGTCGGGCGCCACCACGATATGATCGACCAGCACACCGGGCACGCGTACGTCATGCGGCTTCAGCGTGCCGTTCTCGACGACGCGCTTGACCTGCGCGATGACGATGCCGCCATTGTTGCGGGCGGCGAGCGCCTGTTCCAGCCCCCCGAGATAGGCGCCCTCGTGCTCATAGGTCAGGTTGCCGCGCTCGTCGGCGGTGGTGGCGCGGATGATCGAGACGTCAGGCACGATCGAGCGGAAATAGAGCCATTCCTCGCCGTCGAATTGCTGCACCGAAACGATCGGCTCGCTGGCCGCCGCATTCATGGCGCAGCCCTGATGACGCGGGTCGGCGAAGGTGTCGAGGCCGACCTTGGTCAGCACGCCGGGGCGCTTGGCAGCGGCTTCGCGGTGCATGTCGAACAGGATGCCTGAGGGCACATTGTAGGCGGCGACCGAATTGTCGCTGATCATCTTCCATATCTGCGGCGGCTCCGAAGAGGACGGGCCGGAGGGATAGGAGCCGCACAAAGTGCGCTTCAACAGGCCGGGCTTGGCCAGATGGTCGATACCCCTGATGCCGTACATGTCGCCGGCGGCAATCGGGTGCAGCGTCGTGATGTTCTTCGGATGGCCTTCCGCGTCGAAGCGCTCGCCGATCGCGGCAAGCACCGCATCCGGGCAGCCGAGGCCGCTCGACGACGACACCGAAACGACCATGCCGTCCATGATCAGGCTGGCGGCTCGCGCGGCGGAGACGAGTTTGCTCACCCTGCGCCCCTTAGTTTCGGATCGATCGCGACCGATTTGCCGGATTTGGCTGACTGCAACGCCGCCTCGGCTGATGTCAGCGACCAGACGCCGTCTTCGCCGGTGGCCGATGGCTGGCCTTCGCCAGCGATCGCCGCATGGAACTGGCGCAGGGCCCTGACATAAAGGTCTTCGCGATCGAAGCTCAATTCCTCTTCGCCCTTTGCCGTGCGCAGCAGCACGGAGCCGATCGGCCTCTGCGTCATCACATCTTTCGCGATCAGGGAGCCTTCGCTGCCATGCACCTCGAAGCCGGTGCCGGCGAATTTGGTGGTGAAGCCCTCATGCGACTGGGCGATGACACCCGATTTGAAGCGCCAGATGCACATGGCGCCGTCTTCCAGCCCGCCGCTGGCCATGCCTGCGGCCTGGGTGAACGCCGAAACCTCGAGCGGATCGTCGCCGAGCACGAAGCGCAACGTGTCGGCATCGTGCACGGTGATATCGAGCACGACGCCGCCACCGGCTTCCGGCCTGGTGATCCGCCAACCTTGCAGATTCTCAGGCAGATAGACCGAGTGGAAGACGCGCGCGGCAATCGGCTTGCCGATACGCCCGCCGGCAATGGCTTCGCGCATCGCCCGGTGCGAGCCGGCATTGCGCAGATGATGGTTGGTGCCGAGCACGAGACCGGCCGCCTTGGCGGCGGCGACCATTGTGTGCGCATCGGCACTGGTCAGCGCCAGCGGCTTTTCGCACAACACATGTTTTCCCGCCCTGATGGCGGCTAATGCCTGTTCGAGATGCAATTCGTTGGTGGTCGAGATGTAGACGGCGTCGACGTCGGAGCCGAGCAATGCATCGAGCGTCGAGACGGCGAGCGCAATGCCGTTCTCCTTGGCATAGGCAGCGGCGCGCTCCGGGCTGGAACTCATCACCGCCGTGATCTCGCTGTTCGGTTGCGCGCGGATGGCGTTGATCACGAATTGCCTGGCGATCGTGCTTGCGCCGATCAGTCCCCATTTCACGGTCATGCCGCGTCTCCCATTCCCGCACGGCGATCAGGACCGCAACTGTCCCTGACGACGAGGTTGACGGCGCCGATATGATCCTCGGCGCGCGTGGTGCGCGACTGGATCATCTTCAGCATGACATGGGCGGCGCGCTCGCCGAGGCCTGCCGAATCCACCGCGACACTGGTCAGCGCCGGCATGTAGTGCTGGGCTTCGATCACGTCGTCGAAGCCGACGACGGCGAAGTCCGCGCCGGGCTCGAGGCCGCGCTTGCGCAGCGCCAGCATGACGCCGAAGGCGACCGCATCGTTGAAGCACAGCGCCGCGGTCGGCGGCTCGGCCATGGCGAGGGCCGTCTCCAGGCAGGCAATGCCGCCCTTGCGGCTGGTTTCGCCTTCGACGACCAGCGTGTCGCGTTTGGCGATGCCGAGCCCCTCGCAGGCCTCGCGAAATCCGCCCAGCCGCTCGTGATAGACCACCAGATCCGATGAGCCGCCGAAGAACGCCAGCCGGCGATGCCCCTTGCCGATCAGATGGGCGGTGGCGAGCCAGGCGCCGCGATGATTGTCAGGCGCGATCACCGGGATGCGGCTTTCAGGAAGGCGGCGCATGGTGAAGACGATCGGAAGGCCCGCCGTCTCGATGCGGCGGAACGCACCGGGAGTCGTGCCGCGCGCCGGCGACACGATCAGCCCGGCGACACCTTGCTCCATCAGCGATTTCAGCACCTCTTCCTGGCGCACCGGGTTCTCCGCCGTGTTGGCGATGAACGGCACGATGCCCGCCGACTGGAAGACACGCTCCATGCCGACCGCCATTTCGGCGAAAAACGGGTTGGTAAGGTCGTTGATGACCATGCCGATGACGTTGGAATGGGCCTTGCGCAGATTGGCGGCGCCGCGGTTGTAGACATAGCCGACATCCTCGATCGCCTTGCGAACCTTCAGCGCGGTCTCAGGCCGGATCAGGCCGCTGCCCTGCAGCACCAGCGACACCGTCGACTTGGACACACCCGCCTCACGGGCAATGTCGAGTATCGTCGCCTTGGGCCTGCTGGCCATCCAGATGCGTCCTCCGGTATTTTTCCGTCGAATTAATTGGAACGTTCTAATTCTGGGTTGGATTTGAGTCAATCAGGATTCTTTCAAAATTCGAAAAATCCGGCATTCGGCAGCCTGAAGGGGCCGTTTAAACGGGCTCTGGCGCTGCGATGCAGCATTTTGGGGTGTCGATTGAGAGTTCACAAAGGACTTGATTTGTTGGAACGTTCCATTTAATAGCGCGACCAAGGGAGAGATCGATGGACATTGCCTTGCCCGGGGAGGGCGGTCGCAGCACTCGCTACCGTCTTGTGGGCCAGCCGGCACAGCCGGTGATCGGCGCGCGGTTTTCGCGCATCGCCTATGCCGCCGCCCATGTCGTTGCCGATCCCCTGGCGATGACCGATCCGTGGTCTCATCCCGCGGTCGACTGGGAGCGCACGATGGCGTTCCGCCATCATCTGTGGCGGCTCGGCTTCCGCATCGCCGAAGCGATGGACACCTCGCAGCGCGGCATGGGTTTCGACTGGACAAACGCCAGGGAATTGATCCGCCGCTCGATCGCCGAGGCGCGAACCGTCGAGGGCGCCGACCTCGCCTCAGGCGCCGGAACAGACCATCTGGCGCCAGGCGCCGGCAGGACACTCGATGATGTCGTCGCTGCCTATGAGGAGCAGTTCGGTTTCATCGAAGGCCTGGGCGGCAAGGCGATCATGATGGCCAGCCGCGCGCTGGCGGCTGTCGCCAAGGGTCCCGACGATTATGCCAGCGTCTATGACCGCATCCTGTCCCAGGCATCCGGCAAGGTCATCCTGCACTGGCTGGGCGACATGTTCGATCCGGCGCTGAAGGATTATTGGGGCAGCCATGATTTCGAGACTGCGCTCGATACGGTCGTCGCCATCCTCAAACGCAACGCCGGCAAGGTCGAGGGGATCAAGATATCGCTGCTCGATGCCGGCAAAGAGGTTGCCCTGCGCAGCCGGCTGCCGGAAGGGGTGGTCATGTTCACCGGCGACGATTTCAACTACCCCGAGCTGATCGCCGGCGATGGCGAAAGACACTCGCACGCGCTGCTCGGGATTTTCGACGCTATCGCGCCGGTCGCCAATGCCGCGCTGGCGAGGCTGGCCGACGACGATCGCGCCGGCTATGACGCGCTGATGGCGCCGACGGTATCGCTGTCGCGGAAAATCTTCGAGGCGCCGACCGAATACTACAAGGCCGGTATCGTCTTCCTGGCGTGGCTGAACGGCCATCAGGACCATTTTTTGATGGTCGGCGGCATGCAATCGGCGCGCGGCATCTGCCACTATGCCGATGTGTTCCGCCTTGCCGATCAGGCCGGATTGCTGGCCGACCCGGAGCTTGCCATCGCCAGAATGAAGAACCTGTGCGCCGTGGCGGGTGTCTGAGCGCCATACCGCAAGAAGAGCTCGCCCGAATCTCCGATTTGCCTTGTCCGGGCAAATCTCTATGCGCTATGCGTCCGACGCAGGACCATCCGGCACGCCGACGCCATATGGTCTAGCGGCCGTTCTGCATAGGGATACGCCAATGGACTTCGACCTAAGGGGCAAGCGCGTTTTCGTGGCCGGGCATCGCGGCATGGTCGGCTCGGCCATATTGCGCAGGCTGGCGGACGAGGACTGCGAGGTCCTGACCGCATCCCGCGATGAACTCGACCTGATGGACCAGGCCGGCGTGCGGCGCTGGATGGCAGGCCACAGGCCGGACGCGGTGGTGATGGCGGCGGCCAAGGTCGGCGGTATCCTGGCAAACAACAGATTGCCGGTCGATTTTCTGCAGGACAATCTCATCATGCAGACCAATGTCATCGAGAGCGCCTTCCGCAACGAGGTGCAGAAATTGCTGTTTCTCGGTTCGTCCTGCATCTATCCGAAATTCGCGGCGCAGCCGATCTCCGAGGACGCTTTGCTGACCGGTCCGCTCGAACCGACCAACGAATGGTATGCGATCGCCAAGATCGCTGGGCTGAAACTGTGCCAGGCCTATCGGCGCCAATACGGTGTCGAGTACATCTCGGCGATGCCGACCAACCTCTATGGCCCCGGCGACAATTTCGACCTCACCACCAGCCATGTCGTGCCAGCCCTGATGCGCAAGGCGCACAAGGCCAAGCGCGCTGGCGACAAAACCCTCGAGGTCTGGGGATCGGGCACGCCGATGCGCGAATTCCTGCATGTCGACGACGCCGCCGACGCTCTGGTCTGGCTGCTGAAAAACTATGCCGGCCACAGCCACGTCAATGTCGGCTCGGGCGAAGACATCACCATTGCCGAACTGGCCCGCACCATGCTCGCCGTCGTCGGCGCCGAGGCGGCGCTCACATTCGATGCGACGAAGCCGGACGGCACGCCGCGCAAGCTGATGGACGTGTCGCGCCTGTTCGCCACGGGCTGGCGCCCGCAGTACTCGCTTCAGAGCGGATTGGAGCAGACCTATGCCTGGTTTCTCCAGCACATCGAGACAGGTGACCTCCGCCTCGGCGCGGCTTGATCCTCAATCGACGCTGATTGCCGCCACCAGACATGACGGCCTGGGCGGCCGTCTCTTTTTGGCCATGGCCAATGCAAAATCGCTCGCCGACATGTTGGATACCGTTTCGGATTCAACTGGAAGAGCGATCCCCGGGACATCAAATTTCATATTGTCTCGTCGATGTGCGCGAAAAGAATGCTCCGCCGACTTCATTGAGAAGCATTGGCTGGGGCCAAAAAATCAAGCGGCCCAATTTGGCGTTCTCGAGAATACGGCATTCACGCGGTCCAAACAGAAGCGCGCCCGTAAGACAAGGAAATCCGCGGGGTACGAGTGACGGCGGATTGTCCGGATGGTGGGCGTGACAGGGATTGAACCTGTGACCCCTGCAATGTCAATGCAGTGCTCTCCCGCTGAGCTACACGCCCATCCGAAGCCGCGCATACACCATTTTTGCCACCGCGCGTCAATAGCAGGAAAAGGGAAAGAAAGGTTCGCCTTGCTGGGCCGTCGAAGGCGCGCCGGAAGCCGGCGGCGGAAAGCGCGTCAGGCTGCCTGCAGCATCTTTTCGACCTCGTTGACGAGGTCGCGCAGATGGAACGGCTTCGACAGCACCTTGGCGTCTTTCGGCGCTTTGGAATCCGGGTTGAGCGCAACGGCGGCGAAGCCGGTGATGAACATGACCTTGAGGTCGGGATCGATCTCGGTGGCGCGGCGGGCGAGTTCTATGCCGTCCATCTCCGGCATGACGATGTCGGTCAAGAGCAGCGAGAAAGGCTCTTCGCGCAGCCGCTCATAGGCGCTGGCGCCATTGTCGAAATCGCTGACCTGGTAGCCGGCACGCTCCAGCGCCTTGACGAGGAACCGGCGCATGTCATCGTCGTCTTCCGCCAGTAGAATGCGTGCCATCTTTTCCCGTCCGAATCACCCGTCCGAGACTGCCGTGGGGCAGCCCGTTAACCATCCTGTATATGAGGAGGTGAGGGTAAACATCAAGTGAACGATAAAGGCCCGATCGGCCTTTAACAAAGCGGCCCGGACGCCGAAACGCTGGACATGCGGCCGGCGAGGTGGCACCTTTCCAACCATGATGCATTGGTGTTTCCGGATTCGTTCAAATTGAAAACGGCAGCCGAGGATTTTTCGGTCGTTCCCCCCTTCGAAATCCGGTCGGGCGCCGAACAGCGCGTCCCCTTCCTCTTCAACTCGCCGCATAGCGGCCGTCACTATCCGGACCGGTTCCTGGCGATGGCAAGGCTGGATCGAAACGCCATCCGCCGCTCCGAAGATTGCTATGTCGACGAATTGTTCGGCGGCGCCGTCGCGCTCGGCGCGCCGATGCTGGCGGCAAACTTCCCGCGCGCCTATCTCGATGTCAACCGGGAGCCGTGGGAACTCGATCCGCGCATGTTCGCCGAACCCGTGCCGTCGTTCTGCAACATCCGCTCGGCGCGCGTAGCTGGCGGGCTTGGCACCGTGCCCAAGCTGGTGGGAGAGGGGCTCGAAATCTACGCCGGCCGCTTGCCGCTGGCGGAAGCCGTCGCGCGCATCGAGGCTGTCTACAAGCCTTATCACGAGACGCTAAAACGGCTTTTGACCAGGACCCATGCGCGGTTCGGCTTTGCCGTGCTGATCGATTGCCACTCGATGCCGGCGAGCATCAGGGTCGGCGACAGCGGTGTCAGGCCCGACTTCATCGTCGGCGACCGTTTCGGCATCTCCGCCTCGGCAGCGTTGACCGAGACGGCGATCGGCCTGCTGATCGGCATGGGCTACACCGTCGCCCACAACAAACCCTATGCCGGAGGCTTCATCACCGAGCATTATGGCCGCCCCGTGCGCCATCTTCATGCACTGCAGATCGAGGTCAATCGCGGGCTTTACATGAACGAGCGGACGTTCCAGAAATCCGCCGGCTTCGATGCGCTCGCCGACGATCTGGCGCAATTCTCGGCCGACCTGATGGCGATGCCCAACCACCATTTTATCGATCTGCCGCTCGCCGCCGAATGATGCCGAAAATCGGAAGCGATTTTTACGTGGGATTCTGCGCGTGCGGGTCGGGGACGCGCGATCGGCTGGATGCTGCGCTGAAAAAAAGACCGCATCGTTTGCACGACACGGTCGAAGTCTAGGGAGGAAACGCCCAAGGAGGGCATGGACAGGAAAGCCTGTCCGAGAACAAATCTATTGTGCGATGCACAAATGTCAAGCCGTCGACCGGCGTTTTTAATTCACTATGATGTGGAAACTGAATTCGAGGGCGCCAGCGTTGCATTCGAGCAACAGGACGATGCGCAAAAGTTCCGCACGCCCTTGTTTTGGCGGAAAACCACAGGCAAACGACGGTTCCAGCACCCTACAACGCGGGAGAATCAGTTGGACATCAGCATCGATTTCATGCGGCGCATTGCGCATGCCGCCGCAGCCGAAACCTTGCCGCGCTTCCGCAGCCAAGGCGCGGTCGCCAACAAGGAGCAAGGCAGCTTCGACCCGGTCACCGAGGCCGACCGCGAGGCCGAGCGGGTCATCCGGGCGCTTATATCAGCGGAATATCCCGATCACGGCATTCTCGGCGAGGAGCATGGCAGCGAGAACATTTCCAGCAGGCATGTCTGGGTGATCGATCCGATCGACGGCACCCGCGCCTTCATTTCCGGCCTGCCGGTGTGGGGAACATTGGTCGGGCTGACGGTCGACGGCGATGCCGTTGCCGGCATGATGTCGCAGCCCTTCACCGGCGAGCTTTTCTACGCCAACGCGTCCGGCGCCCATTATGAAGGCCCGGGCGGACCGCGACGGCTGACGACACGCAAGACGACAAGCCTCGCCGAGGCGACGTTGTTCACCACCACGCCGGCACTGTTCAAGGGAGACGCGCGCCTGCGCTACGACCTGTTCGAGCGGCAGGTCCAGCTCGCCCGCTACGGCACCGACTGCTATGCCTTCGCCATGGTCGCTGCGGGAAGCGTCGACATCGTCGCCGACCCCGGTTTGAAACCCTACGATATCGTCGCGCTGATCCCGATCATCGAGAAGGCCGGCGGCGTCGTCACCACCTTCGAGGGCGGGCCGGCGGAAAGGGGCGGCGACATCCTGGCTGCGGCAACGCCGGAGCTTCATGCCGCCGCGATGGCGGCGTTGCGTGGCTGAGCGGGAAAAAGCGTTCGGGCGGTGATTTCCCAACCCTCCTGACAGCAGGGTGTCAGCAGCTCTCGGCTATGGAGATGATGCCACGGGAGGGAGCCTCATGCCGACGCAGTCAACAACCAGCCGTTCCGAAGATGCTCCAGTAGAAAATGCTCCAGCAGATGGGCGGGCCGATTTCGATTTCTTCTTCGGACGCTGGAACGTCAACCATCGAAGGTTGCAGAAGCGCCTGCAAGGCGACACGAACTGGGACGTGTTTGGCGGGACATGCGAGGTGCGCCCGATCCTTGGCGGGCTCGGCAATGTCGATGACAATGTGATTGAATTGCCCGGCGGCGCCTATCGTGCCGCCACGCTGCGGACCTTCGATCCGGCGACGAGACAATGGTCGATCTGGTGGATCGACGGCCGCAACCCGGCGACCATCGATATTCCGATGCGCGGCGCCTTCGAAGCAGGCGTCGGCACATTCCTGTGTGAAGACGTTTTTGACGGACGCGATATCCAGGTTCGCTTCCTGTGGTCGCGGATTGCTGAAAAATCGGCGCGCTGGGAGCAAGCTTTTTCACCGGATGGCGGCAAGATCTGGGAGACCAATTGGATCATGGATTTCGCCCGGCAAGTGTAGGCCGACGATCGACTTGGAAGTCATTTTTCAAGCCAAATCATGGATTTTCAATGATTTGGAGCGGTCTTTTGCGCGTCCGGAGGGAGCACGGCACTCAATCAGGCGGTGTCGTCGCTTCCCGGAATGAAGGCATCGAAGGCGGCAAAGAACTGCTCGCGATAGAAGTCGGCTTCCTGCAATATTTCATGGCGTGCACCATCGATCACCAGCAGCGAACCGAGACGCAGGCGTCTGGTGTAGGTTTCCACCGCTTTCGTCGAGACGACCTGGTCGGCGCCGGCGGCGACCACCAGCAAGGGAACCCGGATCCTGGCCATGAAGTCGGGATCGCTGATCGCCTCGGAGGCCTGCGCCGCCGCTTTCAGCCAGCGGATCGTCGGGCCGCCGAGCGCCAACTGCGGGTAGGTTTCGTAGAGCAGCGTGTTGCGCCGATACCGCTCGGGATCCGATGTCACCTTGTTGACGGCAAAGGGTATGGTTTTTCTGGGCCGCGGACCCCAGGCGGCATAAAGCTTGCCAAGGCCCAGCAGACAGAACAGTGAGCAGAGGCGGCGAACGGTGGTTGTCGAGACCGGCAGGTCGGGCACCGCCAGGAAGGGCGCGATCAGCACCATGCGCCGTACGCGGTTCACCATCGACGGCCCGGCAAGCAGCGTGATCACCGCCCCGGCCGAATGGGCCAGTATGTAATACGGCCCCCGGCAGTCGGGCAGCACGATCTCCTCGAAGAACTGTTCCAGGTCGCCGGTGTAGTCGAAGAAACTGCGGACGTAGCCGCGCTCGCGATCGCTGATCAGCCGGTCGGAACCGCCTTGGCCGCGCCAGTCAAAGGTGGCGACGCCAAAGCCGCGGTCGGCGAGGTTGCGGATGGTCTCGAAATACTTTTCGATGCACTCGTTGCGGCCGGTCAAGACGACCACGGTGCCCTTCATCGGGCGGGCAACGGCGGCAAAGAGGCCATAACGGATCTTTTTGCCGTCGCGCGTGGTGAAGAAACCACCGGCCGCATTTTCCGGTAGCGGATTGCCCGGAATTTCGCGGAAGAGGGGAATTTTGTCGAGGAGGTCCGTCATTCGGCGCTGCGTCTTAAGTGTCGCTGCCTGCATGGCGCAAGCTTTGGTAGGCATAGACGCCCATGCAGCAAAAGCAAAGGAATTCCGGACGCGTTGGAAAGGCTGAACGAGGCAGCCGGCGAGTGAGGCCGAAAGCAGCTTGCGGCATGCTTCCGGCCCCCCGTCGATCCGGGAGGAAGGGACGTTACACCCGGTCGGCCCCGTTGCGGCAATCTCGCGCATAACCCCGAAAACCGCAGCCGATTTTCGCTGTGAATCATGCGCAATCAAAGTGTTACAGCTTCCTTGCATGTCCGAGCGGACGCGCGACGCTGTAACCGCCGCCTGTTCCTTGATCCTGGAAGCAGATTAGCGCGACTTAGCTGAACGTCCGCCGAAGCCGCGGTTCATCTGCCGTTCATCGAGGCGGCAGAATCTTGAAATGCCTTCTGGTGCTCCCCAAATGTCTGCTGCGGCCGCCAATGTCGGGGCCGCTGGCCTATCCGGAACGCCTTCACGGGTTTCGCACCGGCCATACGCAAACCTTGTTGCTCAACAGGAGAACACACTATGCGTCACGTTGATTTTTCCCCGCTCTATCGTTCGACCGTCGGTTTCGACCGGCTGTTCACCATGCTCGATTCGCTTGCGCAGCCCGAAGGTGCGCAGACCTATCCGCCCTACAACATCGAGCGCACCGGTGAGGATTCTTATCGCATCTCGATGGCGGTCGCCGGCTTCTCGGACGATGAACTCTCGATCGAGGCTCACCGCAACGTTCTGACCGTCAAGGGTGAGCGCAAGGAGGGCAATGGCGAAGGCTCCGAACTGCTCTATCGCGGTATCGCCAGCCGGGCCTTTGAGCGCCGCTTCCAGCTTGCCGACCATGTTGATGTCGTCGGCGCCTCGCTGAAGAACGGCCTGCTCTTCGTCGACCTCAAGCGCAATATCCCCGAGGAGCTGAAGCCGCGCAAGATCGCGATCTCCGCGTCTTCGGCGAAGGCCAAGCAGATCGAGGCCAAGACCGCCGCGTAAGCTGCGTGACAAGGACGACCTAAAGGGACGAAGGGCGGCGCCTGGCGCCGCCCTTTTTGAATTAGATTGCTGCTATCCAGCAATTAGCTCGCCAAAGCGGTCGACCTCTTCGACCGTGGTCGCAAAGCTGGTGACGAAACGATAGAGCGCTTCGTCCTCGCCGATATGGCCGTCAAGGCCGTGCGGCACCCCCCATTCGTAGAATTTGGCGCCGACGGCCTGCAGTCGTGCGGCATTGTCGCGGCTGAGGATTGCGAAGACTTCATTGGCCTGGGGAAGCCAGGCGAGCCGGGCCGAAGCTGTATCCTCAATTGCTGCTGCCAGCCGAGCCGACATGGCGTTGGCGTGTCGCGCGGTTTCCAGCCACAGATCGTTGGCGAAATAGGCTTCGAACTGGGCCGAGATGAAGCGCGACTTGGAAAAGTTCTGGGCGGCGCGCTGGCGCGACAGGCGCAAATCATGCCCCAGGTCTGGATTAAGAACCACGACTGCGTCGGCCATCCAGCAGCCGTTCTTGGTGCCGCCAAAGGAGACGATGTCGACGCCGCTCTTCCAGGTCATTTCCGCCACAGTGGTGTCTATCGCGGCAATCGCGTTGGCGAAGCGCGCGCCGTCCATATGCAGAGGCAACCCATGACGATGGCTCACTTCGGAGATGGCTGTGATCTCGGCGGCGGTGTAGACGGTGCCGACTTCAGTCGCCTGCGTGATCGTGACCGCCATCGGTTGCCCGGCGGGAGTCAGGTCTTGGGAATAGCGCATGATGGCCCTATCGAGCGCCTGCGGATCGATGCGCCCCAATGCCCCCGGCACCGGCGACATACGCGCTCCTCCGGTGTAAAAGCCCGACGCGCCGAATTCATCGACGGTCACATGCGCTTCGGAATGACAGAAGGCGACGCCGCCAATGCGGTTGCACGCGCTCATGGAGAGGGCGTTGGCCGCCGTACCGGTCGCGACGAAGAACACTGCGACCTCGCGTTCGAAGACTTCGCTGAAGCGCCGATAGATGGCGCGGTCCAAGTCGCTGTCGCCGTAAGCAGTGGCAGCACCTGCGGCATGTCGGGATAAATTGGCGGAGATGTCGGGATGGGCGCCTGCCCAATTGTCGGAAGCGAAATTCATGCGTTTGCCTGTGCTGGGAAAATCGAGGCGACCTTGGCCGCTTTCGCATGCCGCCCGCAAGTGCCAAGCGGCGGAAAAGCGGTAAAGCCAGCGAGAGGCCGGGACCTAAAGCGCGTCGCGTTCGGCTAACCTCATGCGACGCGCTTTAGGTTGTTGTTTTCATGCATGTCGTTATCGCAAAACCGCTGAACACTTTTGCGCGACATGCATGAGGTGGACGACTGAAGGTTGCGTTTTGGCCGGGTGGCGCGTAATTTTCTGTCTTTATATGCCCACGATTGTTGTGAATCGGTCTTGTGCGCATCCGCAATTTCTGTCATAAAAATTTAGGACAGTAGTGCTGTCTTATTTTGTCGCACAAAACAGGCTGGATTGGCGTATGATTGGGCCTCTCCGGCCGTTGCCGCGAGCGACAGGTAGACAGCCTGGCTCTGGCCTGTACGATTGCCGGATGCGAGCCAGGCCACCTGGTTCGGCAAGGATTTCGCAAGACGTGCCGCAAGGATGAGAGGGAAGCTCATGCGCTTCCCAACGGAAACCAGCGCCCTAAGGGCGGGGAATGGAGGACAGGACGATGACGGAAGTGACGCCATCTGCGACGAACGGCCCAGCCGCGCAGACGAAAGCGCCAGCCGTCAAAAATCCGTCCATCGCCACTGGCCTGACCAAGATCGGGCGGACCCCTACCGGGTTCGCTGCCCACGGCCTTTACGATCCGCGCAACGAGCACGATGCCTGCGGCGTCGGCTTCATCGTCAATATGAAGGGCGTGAAGTCGCATCAAATCGTCACGGACGGCCTGGCGGTGCTCGAAAATCTGACGCATCGCGGCGCGGTCGGCGCCGACCCGCTGATGGGCGACGGCGCCGGCGTGCTGGTGCAGCTTCCCGACCGCTTCTTCCGCGAGGAGATGGCCAGCCAGGGCGTCGAACTGCCCAAGCCCGGCCATTACGCCGTCGGCCATGTGTTCATGCCGCGCGATCCTGAGCTTCAGGCGCATATCGAAGGCATCATCGCCGAGGTCGCGCAGCTCGAAGGCCAGCCGCTGCTCGGCTTTCGCGACGTGCCGGTCGACAATTCATCGCTATCAAAGGCGCCTGATATCGCTGCTTCCGAACCGGTCCAGCGGCAGGTGTTTCTGGGTCGTGGCGCCGAGGTCGAGAGCGACGACGATTACGAACGGCGGCTCTACATCCTGCGCAAGGTCATTTCCGGCCGTATCCACGAAGAGACCAAGGGCGTCGACAATGGCTTCTACGTCGTGTCGATGTCATCGCGGACCATCGTCTACAAGGGCATGTTCCTGGCCTATCAGGTCGGCGCCTATTACAAGGATCTGACCGATCCGCGTTTCGAGACGGCGCTGATCCTCGTCCACCAGCGTTTCTCGACCAACACCTTCCCGTCGTGGAAGCTGGCGCATCCCTATCGCATGGTCGCCCACAATGGCGAGATCAACACGCTGCGCGGCAACGTCAACTGGATGGCGGCGCGGCAGGCCTCGGTCGATTCCGAACTGTTCGGCAACGACATCTCCAAGCTGTGGCCGATCTCCTATGAGGGGCAGTCGGACACCGCCTGTTTCGACAATGCGCTCGAATTCCTGACTCAGGGCGGCTACTCACTCGCCCACGCGATGATGATGCTGATCCCCGAGGCCTGGGCCGGCAACAAGCTGATGGATCACGATCGCAAGGCCTTTTATGAATACCACGCCGCCCTGATGGAGCCGTGGGACGGGCCGGCGGCGGTGGCCTTCACCGACGGCCGCCAGATCGGCGCCACACTCGACCGCAACGGGCTGCGCCCGGCGCGCTACATCGTCACCGACGACGATCGCGTCATCATGGCCTCGGAAGCCGGCGTGCTGCCGGTGCCGGAGGAAAGGATCGTCAAGAAGTGGCGGCTGCAGCCCGGCCGCATGCTTTTGATCGACCTGGAGAAGGGTCGCATCGTTTCCGACGAGGAGATCAAATCGGAGATCGCGACCCGGCATCCCTACAAGAGCTGGCTCGCCAACACCCAGCTCATCCTCGAAGACCTGAAGCCGGTCGAGCCGCGGGCGCTGCGCAGGGACGTCAGCCTGCTCGATCGCCAGCAGGCGTTCGGCTTTACCCAGGAAGACACCAAGCTGTTGATGTCGCCGATGGCGACCACCGGCCAGGAAGCGGTCGGCTCGATGGGCACCGACACGCCGATTTCGGCGATGTCGGACAGATCGAAGCTGCTCTACACCTATTTCAAGCAGAACTTCGCCCAGGTCACCAACCCGCCGATCGACCCGATCCGCGAGGAACTGGTGATGAGCCTGGTGTCGTTCATCGGGCCGAGGCCTAACATCTTCGACCTCGTCGGCAATTCGCGTCGCAAGCGGCTCGAAGTGCGCCAGCCGATCCTGACCAATGGCGATCTTGAAAAGATCCGCTCCATCGGTCACACGGAGGACCGTTTCGACACCAAGACGATCGACATCACCTATGCGTCGAACGAAGGCGCGGCCGGCATGCAGGGCGCCATCGACCGGCTGTGCGAGCGCGCCGAGGCGGCGGTCGCCGGCGGCTACAACATCATCATCCTGTCAGACCGTCAGCTCGGGCCGGACCGCATCGCCATCCCGGCATTGCTGGCGACGGCGGCGGTCCACCATCATTTGATCCGCAAGGGATTGCGCACATCGGTGGGGCTGGTCGTCGAGTCCGGCGAACCGCGCGAGGTGCATCATTTCTGCTGCCTTGCGGGCTATGGCGCCGAGGCGATCAATCCCTATCTCGCCTTCGACACGCTGCTCGACATGCACAAGCGCCGCGAGCTGCCGGCCGAAGTCGACGCCAATGAGGTCGTCTCCCGCTACATCAAGTCGATCGGCAAGGGCATTCTCAAGGTGATGTCGAAGATGGGCATCTCGACCTACCAGTCCTATTGCGGCGCGCAGATCTTCGACGCCATCGGGCTGAAGACCGATTTCGTGCAAAAATATTTCACCGGCACCGCGACGCTGATCGAAGGCGTCGGGCTGGAAGAGATCGCAGCCGAAACGGTCAGCCGCCACGCCGACGGCTTCGGCAACGACCCGGTGCTGCGCAACAGCCTCGAGGTCGGCGGCGAATACATGTTCCGCATGCGCGGCGAAGCGCATATCTGGTCGCCCGATGCGGTGGCCACCCTGCAGCACGCCGTGCGCCAGGGATCGTGGCAGACGTTCAAGGACTATTCCGCTCAGATCGACAGCGAGACGGCGCGGGCGCAGAGCATTCGCGGCTTGTTCAAGATCAGGCTAGCCGAAGAAACCGGGCGCAAGAAGGTCGCGCTCGACGAGGTCATGTCGGCTGCCGATATCGTCAAGCGGTTCTCGACCGGAGCGATGTCCTTCGGCTCGATTTCCAGGGAAGCGCACACCACGCTGGCGCGCGCCATGAACGCCATCGGCGGCAAGTCGAACACCGGCGAGGGCGGCGAAGAGGCCGACCGTTACCTGCCGTTGCCGGGCGGCGGCAAGAACCCCGAGCGTTCGGCGATCAAGCAGGTCGCTTCCGGGCGTTTCGGCGTGACGGCGGAATATCTGGTGAATTCCGATGTGATGCAGATCAAGGTCGCGCAAGGAGCGAAGCCCGGCGAGGGCGGTCAGCTGCCCGGCCACAAGGTCGATGCCACCATTGCCAAGGTCAGGCATTCGACGCCCGGTGTCGGCCTGATCTCGCCGCCGCCGCATCATGACATCTACTCGATCGAGGATCTGGCGCAGCTCATCTACGACCTCAAGAACGTCAACCCGGCGGCTGATGTCTCGGTCAAGCTGGTCTCCGAAGTCGGTGTCGGCACGGTTGCGGCCGGCGTCGCCAAGGCGCGCGCCGATCACATCACCATTTCCGGCTATGACGGCGGCACCGGCGCATCGCCGCTGACCTCGCTCAAGCACGCCGGCAGCCCGTGGGAAATGGGCCTTGCCGAGACGCACCAGACGCTGGTGCTCAACGGCCTCAGGTCGCGCGTCGCGCTGCAGGTCGATGGCGGCCTGCGCACCGGCCGCGACGTCGTCATCGGCGCGCTGCTTGGCGCCGACGAATTCGGCTTCTCGACCGCGCCGCTGATCGCGGCCGGCTGCATCATGATGCGCAAGTGCCATCTCAACACCTGCCCGGTCGGCGTCGCGACGCAGGATCCGGTGTTGCGCAAGCGCTTCAAGGGCACGCCGGAACATGTCATCAACTTCTTCTTCTATGTGGCGGAAGAAGTCCGGGCGCTGCTCGCCGAGATGGGCTACACCCACCTCGACCAGATCATCGGCGACACCGAACTCTTGGAGAAGCGAGCGCTGATCCAGCACTGGAAGGCGCGCGGGCTCGATTTCAGCAAGATGTTCTTCAAGCCGGATGCCCCGCATGAGGCGGTGCACTGGACCGAGCGGCAGAAGCATCCCATCGACGACGTGCTCGATCGCAAGCTGATCGAGTTGGCCAAGCCGGCGCTGGAAGCCAGGCAGCCGGTCAGCATCGAGCTGCCGATCCGCAATGTCGACCGTTCGACCGGCGCCATGCTGTCGGGCGAAGTGGCAAAGCGCTTCAAGCACAAGGGCCTGCGCGAGGATACGATCTCGGTGAAGCTCACCGGCACGGCCGGCCAGTCCTTTGGCGCCTTCCTGGCGCGCGGGGTTTCGTTCGAGCTGGTCGGTGCGGCCAATGACTACGTCGGCAAGGGCCTGTCGGGCGGCCGCATCGTCATCCGCCCGCCTGAGAACACGAAGATCGTCGCAGCGGAGTCGATCATCGTCGGCAACACGGTGCTTTACGGCGCGACCGAGGGCGAGGCCTATTTCTGCGGCGTCGCCGGCGAGCGTTTTGCGGTTCGCAATTCGGGCGTCGCCGCCGTCGTCGAAGGCGTTGGCGACCATGGCTGCGAGTACATGACCGGCGGCATTGTCGTCGTCATCGGGCAGACCGGCCGCAACTTTGCCGCCGGCATGTCGGGCGGCGTCGCCTATGTGCTCGACGAGGTGGGCGATTTCGCCGAGCGCTGCAACATGGCGATGGTCGAACTGGAACCCGTTCCCGAAGAAGACGACCTGATGGAGAAACTGCTCCATCATGGCGGCGACCTCGACCACAAAGGCCGCGTCGACGTGTCCGGCGACATGACCAGCCATGATGAGGAGCGGCTCTATCAGCTGATCTCGAACCACGTCCATTACACGGGTTCGGTGCGCGGCCGCGAGATCCTCGACAACTGGGCGACTTTCCGGCCGAAATTCCGGAAGATCATGCCGGTCGAATACCGCCGCGCGCTGATCGAAATGGAACGCATGCGCATGGGCGTTGCGGCGGAATAGGCTTTGGGATTTGCCGGGAAGCCAAGCCTCCCGGTCGACGCCTTCATCAACAATCCTGGCCTCGGACTGAAGGTTGCCATGGCTGCCTTATGAGGTTAACGGGTGCGTCGTCGAGCGCGCCATCTGGACAGCAGGGACTGGACTATGGGCAAGGTAACAGGGTTTCTCGAGATCGACCGGCAGGTGCACAAGTACCAGCCGGCTTCCGACCGCATCCGGCATTTTCGCGAGTTCACGCTGCCGATGTCGGACAAGGAAGTCGAGAAACAGGCCGCGCGCTGCATGGATTGCGGCATTCCGTACTGTCACGGGCCGACCGGCTGCCCGGTTCACAACCAGATCCCGGACTGGAACGACCTCGTCTACAATGGCGACTGGGACAATGCGATCCGCAACCTGCATTCGACCAATAATTTCCCGGAATTCACCGGCCGCATCTGTCCGGCACCTTGCGAGGAAGCCTGCACGCTGAACCTCGAGGACATTCCGGTCGCCATCAAGACGATCGAGCAGGCAATCGCCGACAAGGCCTATGAAACCGGTCATATCCGGCCCTATCCGCCGGAAAGGAAGACCGGCAAGCGCGTCGCCGTCATTGGCTCGGGGCCGGCCGGCATGGCGGCCGCCCAGCAGCTTGGCCGCGCCGGCCACGACGTTCACGTTTATGAGCGCGAGAGCCGGCCGGGCGGGCTGATGCGCTACGGCATCCCCGACTTCAAGATCGAGAAGCACTACATCGACCGGCGCATCGAGCAGATGCAAGGCGAGGGCGTGAGCTTCCATTGCGGGATCAATGTCGGCGTCGACAAGCCGGTGGCGGAGCTGCTCGCCGAGTATGATGCGGTGCTCTATTGCGGCGGTTCGGAAACGCCGCGCCCGGCCAACATTCCCGGCGACGATCTCGACGGCGTGCATGACGCGATGCCTTACCTGGTGCAGCAGAACAAGCGCATCGGCGGCGAGCCGATCCAGTCGGTGGCGTGGCCCTCGCCGCCGATCGTCGCCGGCGGCCAGCATGTCGTCGTCGTCGGCGGCGGCGACACCGCGTCCGACTGCGTCGGCACCGCCTTCCGCCAGGGCGCCGTTCGCGTCACCCAGCTCGACATCCGGCCGCAGCCGCCGGAAAAGGAAGACAAGCTTTCGGTCTGGCCCTATTGGGCGACGAAGATGCGCACCTCTTCCTCGCAGGCGGAAGGCGCCGAGCGCGAGTTCCAGGTGGCAACGCTCGAATTCATCGGCGAGGACGACGCGTTGACCGGCGTCAAATGCTGCGAGGTCGATGAAAAGCGCAAGCCGATCGCCGGCACGGAATTCGTCATTCGCGCGGATCTCGCCTTCATCGCTATCGGCTTTGCCGGGCCGGCCGCCGTCGGGCCGGTGTCGGAACTGGCTGGCCAGATGAAGATCGCCATCGACAGCCGCCGCTCGAACAACGTCGAGGCCAATGATCGCGACTACAAGACCAGCGTCGAAAAGCTCTATGCGGCGGGCGATGTGCGCCGCGGTCAATCGCTGGTCGTCTGGGCGATCCGCGAGGGCCGTCAGGCAGCGCGTTCGATCGACGAGGCGCTGATGGGATCGAGCGTGCTGCCGCGCTGAGACCGTTTGGAAACTCTACTCCCGCGGCCATCTGAGGGCGTTTTCTGCGCTGCCGGCGCCCGGAGCAGGTTTAATGCATGTCGCGCAAAAGTGTGCAGCGGTTTTGCGATAACGACATGCTTAAACAACAACCTAAAGCGCGTCGCATGAGGCCGGTCACACGCGACGGCTTTAGGGAGTGATCGCCGTGGTCGTTTCGGGCACGGCCGCCGCCGCAGGCTGCTTCCTTGGCGGCCAGGAGAAATCGTCGGCGCGTCCGGGCGAAGCAGCTGATACCTTGCCCTCGACGACGAGTTTTTCGCCGGGCCCGTCCGCCTTTGCCGGCGCTGCGGCGCCGAGAAGTTCCGTACCGCCGTCGAGTGCCGGATCGTTGAGCAGCATCGGCACGGTGCGATCGACGGCCATGGGTGTCGGCGCCGGCGCCTCGACGGGAGCGCCGGCTGGCGCATAAGCTGCCAGTGTGCCCGGGGGCGCGGTCATTCCAAGGATCTTCATCAAGGGTTTTTCGGCATAGAAGGCGAGCTTGCGTTTGCCGGCTTTCGACACACGGATGCCGTCGTCGGTGCGCAGGCGCACCGGCTGGCCGTTGATATCAGGCCCGCTGGTAACAAAGGCGCCTTCCTCGTCGACGAAACCGTCCCAGATGTCGACGAATTCGCCGCCATGGCTCTCGGCCGTCGAGCGGTAGATGTCGTTGAAAGCCAGCATGTCGGAGGTCATCTTCGGCGCCTTGAAGGCCGGCATGCCGACCCACAGATACGGCACCTTGGCCGATGCGATGGCCTTGCCGAACGCTTCGGTACGGCGTTCGTACTCCTTGGTCCACTCTTCGGACCGTGGCTGTTCGCGTTCACCGTTCACGCGCATCTGCTGCCGATCGTTGGAACCCAGCATGACGATCACGGCCGCGGGCTTTTCGGTCTCGATCAGCGACTTGATCTGTTCGGGCCAGTTGTAGAAATCGTCACGCACGAAACCGGACGAACCGTTGCTGCGGACGACGATCCTGACCTTGTTGTTTTCGGCAAAGGCGGTATCGAGACCTTCGGCGAGGCCGGTCGCCATGAAATCGCCGACCACCAGAACGGTGCGGGCATCCGGCGCCTTCTCGACAATGGGGGCTGCCGGCTCAGCCGGCCGGCGCGGCGCGGCACGCGGCTTTCTGACTTTTGGCTTCCGCGGCCCGATCCTCTGAATCACTCGCGGCTGAATCAGTCGCGGCGGCTCCACTCGCTCGCTTCGGCGCAGAAACAACAAGTCGCGCAGCGACCAGCCACGCCTTTGTTCTTCCTGCGCCACGGCCGGCGTGTGAAAGACGGCGGCAGTGCTGACGGCCAGAACGGCAATAGCCAGAATCAGGATCGGCACGCGACGAAGGATCACACGGATACGCGCAGCCGAAACCAATTACCGTCTCCATCCCTTAAGAGCGCCGGACGCTGATACAACCGTGCCGCCGCTCTATCTTAGTTGAGCATCGGATTTCCTCAAAACCGGTTTGGGTCCGATGCTCCAGGTCTGCCCTATGCGAGGCTAGTTCTGCCTGAGCGATTTGAGCACTTCCATGCTCGGATGTCCGTCCTGGGTCAAGCCAGCCTTTGCCTGGAAGGCCATGATGGCGGCTCTCGATCCCTCGCCGATCTTGCCGTCGAACTTGCCGTCGTAGTAGCCGTACTGGGAAAGCCGTTGCTGAAGCTCCTGCCTCTCCTCGAAGGAGAGCTTCGTGAAAGGCCGCTTCCAGTCCTGCACAAGCCCGCCATAGCCGGCGATTTCGTCGGCAAGAAGGCCGACGGCAACCGCATATTTGTCGGCATTGTTGTAGCGCTTGATGACCGAAAAATTCTTGACCATCAGGAAAGCCGGGCCGCCGCGGCCGCCTGGCACCTTCAGCGTGGCCTTCTCCGCACTATTCTTGAACGGCTTGCCGTTGACACGCGTGACACCCAGCGCTTGCCATTGCGACAACGACTTCGATCCGGCCGGGAACTTCTTTCCGTCGGGGAGGCTGACTTCATAGCCCCAGGTCTTGCCGGCCTGCCAGCCGTTCTTCCTGAGCAGATTGGCGGCCGTTGCCAATGCATCGGGAATCGAATTCCAGATGTCGCGCTTGCCGTCGCCGTCCATGTCGACCGCATAGGCCTGATAGCTGGTGGGAATGAACTGGGTATGGCCCATGGCGCCGGCCCATGAGCCACTGAGGTGGCTTTTATCGATGTCGCCCCTTTGCAGGATCTTCAGCGCCGCGATCAACTGCGTGCGGGCAAATTTCGATCGTCTCGAATCGGCATAGCCAAGCGTGGCCAGCGAACGCACGACGTTGCGCATGACATCGTCGCGCTTGAGGATTTCGCCGTAGTTCGATTCCATCGACCAGATTGCCAGCAGGATGTGACGGTCGACGCCGTATCTTGCCTCGATCCTGTCCAGCCACGGCTTCCACTTCCTGGCCATCTGCTTGCCAACAGCGACCGACTGGTCATGGACGCGGTTGTCGAAATAGTCCCAGGCGGGCGCGGTGAATTCGGGTTGATAACGCGCTTTTTCCAGCACGACCGGGTCGGCATCGCTGATGCCCTCGAATGCGCGGTCGTAAACGGCGCCGGAAACGCCGCTGCGCACCGCGGTGGCGCGGAAGCTCGCCACCCATTGCCGGAAACCGGCGTCGGCAAAAGCCGATCCGGTGGGCATCAGCAAGGCAAACGAAAGGCTGGCGGCCGCAACGATGCTGGTGAAGCGCTTTGCGGCGTCGCGAACGGACATCTTTTCCTCCTTCTTCATCACAGGAAGATCATTCATCGCCGAACCCGGTTAGCATTTAGTTTACCATAGGTGCCGTTGGGAACGAAAAGGCGGGCTGGTGCTTTACGGACTACAGATTTTTTCTGACCAGCCGTTCCATAATCCCAGATTCCGGCACGAAAATGTCTTGAAGCGGGATTGCCGAACAACCATAGAAGCGGATATTTGACAGCATGAAGAGAGTTCGCAAGGCAGTTTTCCCGGTTGCTGGCCTCGGCACGCGTTTTCTCCCGGCCACCAAGGCCATACCCAAGGAAATGCTGACCGTCGTCGACAGGCCAGTCATCCAGTATGTGGTCGACGAGGCACGCGAAGCCGGCATCGAGCATTTCATCTTCGTGACCGGACGCAACAAGGCGGTCATCGAGGACCATTTCGACGTTCAGTTCGAACTCTATGACACGCTCGCCCAGCGCGGCAAGGACGACGAGCTCGCCCGCCTGCAGCGGCTGCAACCTTCGCCAGGGCAGACCAGCTTCACCCGCCAGCAGGTGCCGCTTGGCCTTGGCCATGCCGTCTGGTGTGCCCGCGAGCTGGTCGGCGACGAGCCCTTCGCGCTGCTTTTGCCCGATATGATCATGCAGTCTGAAAAAAGCTGCATGAAGGAGATGGTCGAGCTTTATGCCGAGACCGGCAACAACATCGTTGCGGTTCAGGAATGCGACCCCGCCGAGGCCCATAAATACGGCATCGTCGGCCGCGGCGAGGATACGCATCACGGTTTCCGCATTACCGGCATGGTGGAGAAGCCGAAGACCGGCACGGCACCCTCCAATCTATACATCAACGGGCGCTACATCCTGCAGCCGGAGATATTTGGGATACTCGAAGGCCAGGAGAAGGGCGCCGGCAACGAGATACAACTCACCGATGCGATGCTGAAGCTGGAGAAGCAGCAGCCCTTCTATGGCTGCCACTACCGGGGGCGCACCTTCGATTGCGGATCGCCGGAAGGCTTTGTCGAGGCCAACGTCGCCTTCGCGCTGTGGCGCAGCGACATAAACGGACGCATGGCGGGCGTTATCAGCAAGCTTCTCGACGAGATGAAACCGTCAGAGCAGCGGGGCGCGGCGTTCTAACCCCGGGCTAATGCATGCGCGCAAAGGCATGCCCTCGAGCCGAGGGTGCGCAGCGGTTTTGCGATAACGACAGGCATAAAACAAGGTTTCTCGAAACCACCGTTCCCGCCACGGCCTGACTTGAATCTCGACATGCCCCAAACCTCCAACGGCTTGGTTTACGGCTGCAGCGTCACCCCGACAAAGATGCTGTGGGCGGCGTAGTCGCGACCCTCCAGGTTGCTGGTCTGTTTTTCAGTTCTGGCGCGGGTGGTCAGTCCGGCATATCGGTTCAGCCACCATGTCAGTCCGGCCTCGGCGCTCAGTATCAGATCATGGCCATCGGACCCGACGTAGTCGCGCCAGCCCACGCCGAGAGCTGCGTTCCCGATCAGGTTGGCGCGGATTTCCCGCTCGCCCGTCAGGAGGCCGGAGTAAAGGATGTCGCCGCTTTCGTCGGGGGTTGTCGTGCCCTCGACGGTCGTTTGTCCGATGAGGCCGATCGTGGTGCCGCGTTCCGGCGACCATCTGAGGTCGGCGTTCACCGTGGCACCCGAAATTGCCGGCAGCCGGTCGTCGTCGAACGCCTCCCGCAGCCAGCCGGCCGAGAATTCGCCGGCAAGCTTCTCGCCGAGGTCGAGATCGGCGCCGGCCCGAACCCCAAGTCCCGTCGAGGATCGTTCGAAACCGTTGCTGTCGACGCGCAAATCATAGATGCGGCGGCCGATTTCGATTTCGGTGAAGGGGGTGATAGCGGGGGAAATCTCGTAGCCGGTGCGCAAGGTGGCGGTATAGAGCGTCGAGTCACGGTCTTTCTGCGACAGCGTTCCGCCCGTCGAAAGCTTGGCGTCGCCGTAGATGTCGTGCTCGACTGCGCCGGTCAGGGCGAAGCGCATCTTGCCGGTATCCTTCTCGACCGCGAGGCTGCCGTTGATGCTCTGGCGCACCGGCTGCTCGACGGTGCCTTCGATGACGACCGGCGAGGAAGCCGTTTCCGGCGCCGCCTCATAACCAAGGCTGGCGATAGCGCGCAGATCGTTGTCGAGGTCGACATCGAGCGTGCCATCGACACGGCCCCGTGCCTCCTCAACCTCGTCGCCCGATATGGTCTTGAGAAAGATGCCATAGCCGTCGATGACAGCCGAATTCTCCCGCCAGTCGGTGATGGCATTGAAGCGCAGCGCCGTTTCGGACAGCAGGGCCGGTTTGCCTTCGGTGCTTGAATCGGCATTCGACGACGCCGTCAGGCCTTGCTCGAGCGTCGGCCTGATCACGAAGGAGCCGAGTTTGATGCCGGTGGCGGCGAACGGGTCGTCCTCGGTCCTCCTGTCCTGACCTTCGATGGCTTCGGCGCGCTCGGCGCCCGGATCAAGCTGCTGCCTGTCGGTGGAATCGATGGTCACGGCACGGGAATTGATTGGGTCCTGGTCCGTCTCGGCGGTGTCCTCGTCGTCCGTCGTGGCCGCAGTCGCGGCGGCGGCTTGTGTCTCGGCGGCCTCCTCCTGATCGGCTGCGCGTTGCGTTACGCTCGATGGCCGGCGCGACGGGATTGGAGCGGGCGTGTCCGCAAACGCATCGTCGGTGGCTTCCGGCGGATCAAAAATGCTGCCGGTCGCGGGTGCCGTGTCGTCGTCCTGCACGGCGCCCGGGCTGGCCGGCTGATAGATGGGCGCCGGCGCATTGCTCTGGGTAGCCGCGCCGGCCTGTGCCGTCTGATCCTGGGCGCTGGCTAGGCTCAACTGCCTGGTCTTGCTTTGCTGGTCGTCCAGAATTGCCGATTCCGAAACCTCGCCGCGCAGCTCGGTTACCTGGGCATAGGGCTGCGCAGGCCGCAGCAAGGCGAAGACGCTGGTCGCCAGCAGCAAGGCGCAGACCGTCTTACCGTTTCGTCCTCTTTTCTTTTCAGGCTGGGCCCCGGACATCGCCACCACTGCTTGCGCGGCGCACGCGCGCCATACTTACCGAACCGTAAATGGGGATGGTTAACGGGGGGTTGAGCGGGGGTCGATCAAAGCCCACTGGATAGCTACCCGATGGCAATTCCGTTGGACAGGCGCGCGGCAAAGCGCTAATCGCATCAGCCATGCATGCGGGATCCCCAGACAAGAAGCGGCTCGATGGGCAGGCTTCGATCGCCTCGGCGCTTAGAACGGTAGCGACCGAGCAGGCCGGTGTCGCGGCGCTGGCGGCCGCGCTCGAAAACGGATTGACCGAACCGTTCGCGCGCGCCGTCGATATGGTGTCGCATATCGCGGGCCGCGTCATCGTCACCGGCGTTGGCAAGAGCGGCCATATCGGCTCAAAGATCGCGGCGACGCTCGCCTCGACCGGCACGCCGGCTTTCTTCGTCCATTCTGCCGAAGCCAATCATGGCGACCTCGGCATGATCGCCAGGGACGACGCCATCATCGCCATGTCGTGGTCGGGCGAGAGCCGCGAGCTCAAGGGCATCATCGCCTATTCCAGGCGCTTCTCGATTCCGCTGATCGCAGTCACCGCCGGAGAGCGATCGGCGCTGGCGCGGGCGGCCGATGTGGTGCTTTTGCTGCCGCGTGCGCCGGAAGCCTGCCCGCACGGCCTGGCGCCGACGACATCGACGCTGCTGCAACTGGTGATCGGCGATGCACTGGCCATCGCGTTGCTCGAAGCGCGCGGCTTCACGCCGGATCATTTCCGCACCTTCCATCCCGGTGGGCAACTTGGCGCCAATCTGACGCAGATCCGCGACATCATGCATGTCGGCGACAGGCTGCCGCTGGTGCCTTCCGGCACTGGAATGCACGAAGCGATCCTCGAATTGTCGCGCAAGGGGTTTGGCTGCGTGGCGATAACCGCTGCGGATGGTGCGCTGATCGGCATCATCACCGACGGCGACATCAGGCGCCACATCGGCAGCAATCTTCTGGCGATGAGCGTCGATCAGGTCATGACCAAGGAGCCGAAGACGGCCGGACCGGATACGCTGGTGGCGACCGCGCTGCAGACGATCAACAGTTCGACCATCTCCAGCCTGATGGTTGTCGAAGGCAGACGGCCGGTCGGACTTGTCCATCTGCACGATCTGCTGCGCATCGGCGCGGCCTGAGAGACATCAGGCCTGTTTGAAAAGTCGCCCACCGAGATGGTGGGATCAGTCCAGGACCGCCTCGACCGTCAGTTCCAGATCGGTGTCGGCCGCGCCCGTCACGCGCACCTGCGTGCCGGCCGGCAGGTCGGGGCCTGAGACGCGCCATAGCGTGTCGCCCAGCTTTATGCGGCCGCGGCCGTCCTTGATCGGCTCGGCCAGCGTCGCCATCCTGCCGATCATTTGTTCGCCGCGGCGGTTGAGCAGTGGCTGATCGGTGCCATCATCGCGCCCACCCACCAGTCTCTTGCCGACATAGGTTGAAACCAGCGACATCGCCAGGAAAGCGAGAACCTGGATCTGCCAGGTCCAGAAGTCCGCGCCCCAGATGAGCAGGGACACCACGCCGATCAGCAGCGCGGCGATGCCGATCCACAGCATGAATATGCCCGGTGCGACGACCTCCATCACCAGGAGGACGAAGCCGAGAACCATCCAAACCCAGGGGCCGAGTTCGGAAATGATGCGTTCGAACATGGCCTCAGGTCTCGCTGGGACGAACCACGGGCGGGCGTACAGCTTGCCGCGTGGTGCCGGCAGTGCCCTCGCTGCCGAAAACTTCCTTGGCGATCGCGCCGATGCCGCCGAGCGTGCCGATCAATGATGAAGCTTCCATCGGCATCAGCACGACCTTGCTGTTGGTGGCAGAGCCGATTCTGGTCAGCGCTTCGGTGTATTTCAGCGCAACGAAGTAGTTGAGCGCCTGCACGTCGCCCTTGGCGATCGCTTCCGACACCACTTGGGTGGCGCGGGCCTCGGCCTCGGCCGAGCGTTCGCGCGCCTCGGCGTCGCGGAAGGCGGCTTCCTTGCGGCCCTCGGCTTCCAGGATCTGCGACTGCTTGAGGCCTTCGGCGTCGAGGATCTGCGCGCGCTTGTTGCGCTCGGCCATCATCTGGCGCCCCATCGATTCGACGAGATTGGCCGGTGGATTGATGTCCTTGATCTCGACGCGGGTGATCTTGATGCCCCAGGGATGTGCCGCCTCGTCGACGACGCGCAGCAGGCGTTCGTTGATGGCGTCGCGGTTCGACAAAAGCTCGTCGAGGTCCATCGAGCCCATCACGGTACGGATGTTGGTCATCGTCAGGTTGAGGATGGCGTTCTCCAGCCCGGCGACCTGGTAGGCAGCCTGCGCCGCGTTGAGCACCTGGTAGAAGGCGACGCCGTCGACGGCGACGGTGGCGTTGTCGCGGGTGATGATCTCCTGGGTCGGGACGTCGAGCACCTGCTCCATCATGTTCAACTTGGCGCCGATGCGGTCGACGAACGGCACGATGAGGTTGAGGCCGGGGCTCAATGTCTTGGTATAACGGCCAAAGCGTTCGACGGTGTAATTGTAGCCTTGCGGGATTGTCCGGATGCCTTTGAAAAGCACGAGCACGACAAGAGCGACAAGAACAAGAAGCGCGATATCGAAACCACTGAAATCCATTTGGCTCTCCCTCAGATGCCGGCCACGGAAATGTTTCAACGCGACCGACTTCACCAAACACTTAAGTGTGTTTCAGGAACGTTACAATCAGGTGATAGTGGATAACCAGTGCATAGAAAGCCGGTTAGCGGTGCTCGATTGTATCCGCTTCACACCCATCCCGACAGTTCGCGCCGCACCATCGCCTCGATCACCGCCATGCCCTCGGCACTGTCGTTGAGGCAGGGAATATGCGCGAACTTCTCGCCGCCGGAATGATGGAAGGTCTCGGCCGCCTCCCTGCCGATCTCGTCCAGCGTCTCGATGCAGTCGACAGAAAAGCCCGGATTGACGACGGCGATCGATCTCACGCCTTCTGCGGGCAATTTCTCGACCGTCTCGTCGGTGTAAGGCTGCAGCCATTCCTGCGCACCGAAGCGCGACTGGAACGTGGTGATCAGCTTCTTCTCATCCCAGCCGAGCTTTTCACGCAGCAGCCGGGTCGTCTCCAGGCAATGGGCCTGATAGGGGTCGCCCTTGTCGGAATAGGATTTCGGAATGCCGTGATAGGAGGCGATGACCACTTCCGGCTCGAAATCGAGCGTCGCCAGATGGCGCTCGATCGAACGGGCAAGCGCCTCGATATAAACCGGTTCGGCATAGTAGGGCGGCACGCTGCGGATCGCCGGGGCGCGGCGCATCTTCATCAGCGCGCGAAACAGCTGGTCGTTGGCGGTCGCGGTGGTGGTCGCGGAATATTGCGGATAAAGCGGAAAAGACAGAATGCGGTCGCAGCCCTGCGCGACCAGCCCTTTGGCGACGCTCTCGGTCGAAGGATTGCCGTAACGCATTGCCCAGGCGACGCTGACGCCGGACAGGTCGCGCAGCGCCTCGGCCAGCTTTTCGCTCTGAGCGCGGGTGTAGGTGCGCAGCGGCGACTCGTTACGCTGCCGGTTCCAGATCCTGGCATAATTGGCGCCCGACTTCTTCGGCCGTGTGGTGAGAACCAGCCCGTAGAGGATCGGGTACCAGATCGCCTTGTTGAGCTCGATGACGCGCGGATCGGACAGGAATTCCCTGAGATAGCGCCACATCGGCTTGAATTCGGTGCCGTCGGGCGTGCCGAGATTAACCAGCATGACGCCGATCCTGCCCGCCCCGACCGGCGGCTGTCCTGCCGGCAGCGGGCCGAGGACCTTCGCGGCCTTGGGATCGGCAGGGTTGGAAGGCGTCATAAGGGATCTCCGGACACCGCGCGAAACTAGCGATGCCGCACCGGTTTTCAATGCAGCGTCTGGCCGCACCTTATCTTAGCTTGGGAGGCTAAAGCAGAAAAACCCGCCCGGTTTGCCGGACGGGTCTTCCAACAATGACAGAAGAATTCAGTTTGCGGCCGGGATGGTCAAGGTTGCGCCGACGGGAAGGCGGCGCGGCTCGTAGTCCTTGTTGGCGTCGGAAATCGTTTTCCACTTGGCGCCATCGCCATAGGCCTTTTCCGCCAAATCCCAATAGGTGTCGCCGGCAACGATCACATGGCTGCTTTCGGCCGGCTTTGCCGGCTCGGCAGGCACAGCCTCGGCTGGCTTGGCTGGCTCGGCAGGTGCCGGAGAAGCCGGGGCGGGTTCCGCCGGCACGGCTGGCGGTGTCGTGGCAATATCGTCCGAACCGGCCGGCGGTTCGGGCATCGCCGGCTCCGCAGTTGCGGCTGGAGCCGTTTCTGCTGGTTTTGCGGGCTCGGCCGGAGCGGGAGCCTCGCCCGGCTTCGCCGGTTTCTGGGCCGATTCCTGCGCCGGTTCCGCCGCGGCGGCGGCCGTGATTTCGGTAATGCGGCCATCGAGCTTCGGCGTATAGGGCCGATGCGCGTCGAGATAATCGGCGACCACCTGTTCGAGGCCCGGACCGTAATCGTAGGCGTTCCTGGCCTTGTCGGCAAAGACCTTGTAGCCGTCGCCGCCCTGGCGCACATAGTTGTTGGTGGCGACCAGGTAATCCTTGTCCGGATTGATCGGCGTCCACGCGCCGCCTTGCATGACCTCGACCGACTTGACGCGCCCGGCATTCGCGGTGGCCGATTTGTCGAATGAATACTTCAGGCCGGCAACCTGCGGGAAGCGTCCGGCGCCGTCCTCGATCTGGCTGAGACCGTTCTCCAGCCCGGCGACCAGATCCTTGCCGGAAATCTGGAAGGTCGCCACTGTGTTCTGGAATGGCAGCACGTTCAGCACCTCGCCCATGGTGACAGTGCCCTGGTCGATCGAAGCACGCAGGCCACCGCCATTCGTGATGACGATCTCGACACCCTGGTCCTTGACGCGGTCGAGGACGGCATCGGAGACGAGATTGCCCATCTCGCACTCGCGGGTGCGGCAGTTCTCACGGCTGCCGTCGATCGCCTTGGTGGTTTCGGCGACCTCCTGGTTCTTCAACGCCTCGATCGGCGCGCCGAGCTCCTTGATGCGGGCAAGCACGGCGGGGTCTGGCGTGATCGATTTGTCGAGGTGGATCGGGTCGCCGCTGGCTTGCTTGACGACACCGTTGTCATCGAACACGACCTTGAACTCGCCGAGATATTTCGAATAGGACGCCGCCTGGACGACCGGCACCTTGTAGCCGTCCGGATTGTCGACCATCGTCGGGTAGGGGCCTTCAGCCTTGGGGTCGGTGTTGGACAGCAGCGAATGGCTGTGGCCGCCAACCACCACGTCGATACCCGGGATCTTGGCGATGACGTCGCGCTCTCGCTTGTAGCCGATATGGGTGACCGCGATGATCTTGTTGACGCCTTCTCCCTTCAGCCTCTCGACCTCTGATGTGATCAACTTGACGTCGTCCTCGATCGTGACGGCAGGGCCTGGCGAAGCGAGCTCCGGCGTGTCGTTGGTGACCGCGCCGATGACGCCGATCTTCTGGCCGCCGACCTCGATCACAACAGACGGTTTCACGCGGTCACCGAGCCTGGATTGCGCGTTGGCCTTCACATTGGCGCCGAGCACCGGAAACTTGATCATATCCAGGAACGGCGCCAGCGCCGCCTCGCCATCGTCGAACTCGTGATTGCCGACCGCCATGGCGTCGAATTCCATCTGGTTGAGGAATTCGCCTTCGGTCTTGCCCTTGTAGGTGATGTAGAAGAGCGAACCCTGGAAATTGTCGCCGGCGCTGAGCAGCAGCACGTTTTGGCCTTCCAGCTTCTTGCGCTCCTGGGCGATCGCCGTGATCAGCCGCGCCGCGCCGCCGGTGCACTCGCCCTTGGTCTCCTCTTCGGCCGAGCAGGTCGATTCATATTTGTTGTTGCTTTCGATACGGCTGTGCCAGTCGTTGATGTGCAGGATGTTCAGCGTGTAGTCGGCAAAGGACATGCCGGTCGACAGGCCAAGCGTCGACGCCGACAGGGCGGCAATGGCGGCGATCTTCTTCATCTTCGTCTCCCTGATGACCTGTTTAACGCCCCTGCTTGACTGGAACATAACCGCCAGCTTTTCGCCCATGTTCACATCGCGTTTTAGCCGATGCAAGCGGAATCGGGCCCAGCTTTGCCGGCACAAAAAGGACGGCGGCCTCAAGCCGCCGTCCCTTTGCAAAAGCAGTTCAGTATGGGCTCAGGTGCGTCGCGTCAGCACAAAGTTCTGCCCGCTCACGCTGGTGCAATTAAGCTGCGAGGTGGAGATCAACAAGCAGTTGAAGCTGATCGGCGTCTGGCGGATCAGCGAAGTGCCCTGGATTTGGACCGAGGTGCCGCCGGTCATGGCGTAGCTGCCGTCGGCAAGCTTCTGGCCGGTGTCGGTCGCGACGGTCTTGAAGCTGCCGCCGGCGAAGGTCGACAGGCCCGTGCCTTGCGCGTCGATCCATGAGCCTTCGACCGGACTCCGCGTGGCCAGTGGCGGCCCGCCCGGGCCGGCGGTGGTGCACGCCGCCAAGGCGGCAGCGGCCGCGACAATGCCGGCCGAAAGCAATTTGCGCGCAATCGTCATCATCAAGATCCTCTCCTCTCGCATTGGCCCGAAAATCGATGCGATTTTTCGGAAAGCACGATGCGTAAACTCAAACCGCCAGAGCGTACTTTGTGCGTCCAAATGGATGCACGTCGCTCCAGGCCGCCTTCCTTCAATCGCCCGATTTCCAGACGATTGCAAGGCAGTGAGACATTGCTATCGAACGAGGATGCTGAACTATCGAACGAGGATGTTGCGGAATTGCCATGGGTCGTTTTTGTCGAGGTCTTCCGGGAACAGCCCAGGGCGGTTGTCGAGCGGCGTCCAGTCGGTGTAGTAGCCCTTGATCGGCCCGAGATAGGGCGACTGCACTTCCAGGCAGCGCCTGTAGTCCATCTCGTCCGCCTCGACGATGCCGGCCTCGGGATTTTCCAGCGCCCAGGCCATGCCCGCCAGCACCGCCGACGTGACCTGCATGCCCGTGGCGTTCTGATAAGGCGCCAGCTTGCGCGCCTCCGCCAGCGACAGCTGCGAGCCGTACCAATAGGCGTTCTTGTCGTGGCCGTAGAGCAGCACGCCGAGCTCGTCGACACCGTCGACCAGTTCGTTTTCATCGAGCACGTGATGCACCGGTTGGGCCTTGCCGGCGGCGCCGAACATTTCGTGCAGCGACAGCACGGCGTCGTTGCAGGGATGGTAGGCGTAGTGACAGGTCGGGCGATATTGGACCTTGCCCTTCTTGCCGCGCACGGTGAAGAAGTCGGCGATCGAGATCGACTCGTTGTGCGTCACCAGGAAGCCATATTGCGGGCCCGGCGTCGGGCACCAGCTGCGCACACGCGTGTTGGCGCCCGGCTGCTCCAGATAGATTGCGGCCCTTGAGCCATGCTTGTGCTTCTTGCCGTTCTTCGGCATCCATTTCTCATGCGTGCCCCAGCCGAGCTCGGCCGGTTGAAGCCCTTCCGAGATGAAGCCTTCGACCGACCAGGTATTCCAGAACACGTTCATCGGCTTCGGCTTCTTGGTGCGCTGTGTGTCGCGCTCGGCGATGTGGATACCCTTGACGCCGGCCTTCTTCATCAGCCTGGCCCAAGCTTCGCGATCGTGCTGCGCGGGTTCCGAGAACTCGAGGCCAAGATCGTTGGCGAGGTTGACCAGCGCTTGCTTGACGAACCACGAGACCATGCCTGGGTTGGCGCCGCAGGTGGAGATTGCGGTCGCCCCGCCGGGGTGCGCGCGCTTTTCTTCGATCATGGATTCGCGCAGCGCATAATTGGTGCGGCTGCCAGTGTCGGCCTTGGTGTCGAAATAGAAGCCGAGCCATGGCTCGACGACGGTGTCGATGTAAAGCACACCCAGCTTGCGACAGAGCCGCATCAAATCCACCGAGCCGGTGTCGACCGACAGGTTGACGCAAAAGCCTTGGCCACCGCCTTTGGTCAGCAGCGGCGTCAAAAGCTTCTTGTAGTTCTTGCTGGTCACCGCGTCCTGGATGAAGGTGATATCGCGCTCATCGAGCAGCTTGCGGTCGGTATCGCGTGGGTCGATGACCGTCATGCGCGACTTGTCGAACTTGAAATGGCGCTCGATCAGCGGCAGCGTTCCCCGTCCGATCGAGCCGAAGCCGATCATCACGACAGGGCCGGTGATCTCACCGTAAACGGGCCAGTTTTCATTCGCCATTTTATCGATTACTCCCTCAGATAGGCTGAAAGCCGGGCAAACAGACGCAAAGCGGAGCATTTTTTTGCCCGACCGCCACGCGCTACAACCACAGATCATTGTCATAAACCAGCGAAAAGCCGCGAGCTACGCCGCATTCGTCATGTGGTTAAGGAGGACGACCAGCCGATCGTGGCCGTCACGACCTTGTAGTCGCGTTGGGCAAAGTCGAGCGCCGGCGGTTGCGCGGCCAAAGATGCGGCGAGCGTTGCCCGGCCGGGGTGATGCGCCAACCCGTTCAGCGGATTATCGCCCTCGGAGCCGAACCGGGAAAAGCCGGACGAGCTCCCGGTCGGCATCAGGGTCGCTGACAAAGCCGGCGCGCCGATCGGCGGCATCCACGCCTGCCCAGACCTCCACGGCGAGGCGTCTTCCGGCAATATCCTGGCTTTCGCCTGCGCCACCGGCCTGCTTGTCGTCAGCCATGGCGACGGCAGCCCGGCGATCCGTCATCTGCCCTATGCCGACAGCCTGCCGGATGGCAAAACGACGACGCTGATCGGCGGCCGAGGCCTGCAATATTTCCTCGGCAACTACGGCGCCGACAAGGTGGTGCTGATCGATCCGACGATCGAGAGCGACGCATTCCGGCTGATCAACCTTCCGACGCGCCGCGTGCATTTCGCGATCAACTCCGTTCGTGCCAAGTTCGCCTACGTCTTCACCGAGGACGGCCAGCTTCACCAACTCGACGTGGTGAAGGGGGAGATCGCAAACTCGCTCAAGCTGACCGACCCCTATTCGATGGACGGTCACTGGAACGATCCGAGGCCGCGTGTCGCGGTCGCCGGCGACAAGATCGTGGTCACTGATCCCCTGCAAGGTGTGCTGCATCTCGTCGACGCGACGTCGTTCGAGAAAACCGGCGACATTGCCGTCGAAGGCAAGCCCTTCAACATCGTTTCCGTCGGCGGCTCCGGTCAGATCCACGCAGGCGAATAGTCGCTCCTCCCAAGCGGCTGCCACGCGTCCGGCCCATTCTTTCCCGGGCCGGACGCATCTCTTACAACTCAAGAGTGCACAACCATGGGTAGCGTCGTCCGCTGACTTCGATTGCGTTTCAGCCAAGCCGCGCCGGGATCAGTCCGCGCAGCGAATTGCCGACGAACAGCGCTTTGGCCGACTTCAGATCGTCCAGGCTGTAGATTGCTTCGCGGGCGCGGCCTTCATCCAGCAATTCGCCGCGCAAGACGCCAGGCAGCAAGCCGCAATCGAGCCGCGGTGTTGCCAGCGCGCCGTCGCCGAAATCGGCAAACAGATTGGTGATCGTGCCCTCACAGAGTTCGCCACGCTCGTTGGCCAGCAGAACCTCGTCGGCCCGGCTGATCAGATATTCGGCGCGCGCCCGCTGATAGATGTCGCGGCGGCTCGTCTTGTGGCGCAGCAGCGTGTCGCTTGATTGAAGCCGCACCCGCGCCAGTTGCAGCCTCCAGACCTTGTCGGCTGCGTGCGGCTCATAAGGCAGCGCCGAGACCGTCACCTTGCCGCTGCGCGACAGGACCAGGCGTGTGCGCAAGGCTATGTCCGGCCGGTCGACGGCGTTCCTGAGCATCTCGCCGACCTTCTGCGGATCGCAGGCAAAACCCAGTTCGGCCGCCGAGCCATAAAGGCGTGCCAAATGGCGGTCGAAACGCAGGAAGCCCTGGCCCGGCTGCCAGCGCATGGTTTCGATCAGCTCGAAATCGGCGGTGTTCCCGTCGCGTAGCGCGCTTTCAGCAGGCACTCCTGATACTCCTCCTCGGCCGTCGAATCGAAGACGACGCCGCCGCCGACATTGTAGACGGCCTCGCCGCTGGAAAAGAGCGATATGGTGCGGATCGCCACCGAAAAGCGCATCGTGCCGCCGGGCGCGATCCAGCCGATGGCGCCGCAATAGACGTCGCGCGGCGTGGCTTCCAGATCGTGCAGGATTTCCATGGCGCGGATTTTTGGGGCGCCGGTGATCGATCCGCATGGAAACAGCGCAGCGAATATCCGGCGGATGGTGAGGTCGGGCAACAGCTTGGCCCGCACGCGGCTCACCATCTGGTGGACGGTCGGGTAGCTCTCGATGCGGAAAAGCTCCGGCACCTCCAGCGTGCCGACTTCGCTGATCAGCGAAATGTCGTTGCGCAGGAGATCGACGATCATCCGGTTCTCAGCCTGGTTCTTCTCGTCATTGAGCAAGAACGCCTTCAGCCGCTTGTCCTCCGCCTTGGTCGCGCCACGCGGGGCGGTGCCCTTCATCGGATGCGTCTCGATCATGCCTGCGGCGTCGATCTCGAAAAACAGTTCTGGCGAACGCGACAAAACGACCGGACCGCCGAGCGCGATCAGCGCGCCGTATTTCACCGGCTGGCGCTCCGTCAGCGCGTCGAAGGCGGCCAGCGGATCGCCCGACCACTGCGCATGAACCGGAAAGGTCAGATTGCCCTGATAGCAATCACCCTTGCGAATGTGATTGTGGAGCCGCGCAAAGCGTTTTGCGTAGTCTTGTGAAGTCCAGGCGGCCCTGGCGTTGAAAATCGGGGCGTTGAAGATCGGGCCGTTGGTCGACGGCGCGTTGCCGGTCACGACCGGCTGTTCGACAGGCGCGTCGAAGATCCCGAGGCAGACAAGCGGGGCGCGGCGTCCGCCCGGCAGCAGCGGAACGAGCTTCGGCTCGAGCAGGTAGCCGGCCTCGTAGGAGAAATAGCCGGCCAGCCATTTGCCGGCGTCATGCGCGGCCTGCGCAATGTCCAGCGCCGGCAGGAAGTCCTCCGCCTCATGCGCCACGATGATGTCGGCCGGCCGGTCGAAGACGAGCTGATGTGCGCGCTCGTCATTTCGAAAAATTGCAGAGGGCAGGGGCATGGGACTCGGATGCTGCGATCGATGACGCCAGCTATCGCTCTATATGGCGGCTCGATCGCGCGCAATCGAGACACCGGCGTCTCAAGACGCAAACGCAGCTTGATGCAAAAGCAAACCGGCGGCACCTCGCGGGCGTCGCCGGTCTCTTATGTGCTCGATGCCGGCAGGCAATTCAGGTGTTGCTCCCGGTCCCCGCGGTCGGGAAGCGGCGCGCGAATTCCTCCTCATCGCCGGCGGCAAGCAGTTTCGCCTGCTCGATCCAGCGCTCACGCTCGATGCGGCCGTCGAAGTTCAACGTCTCCTCGATCCGCTTGACGTCGGCGGCCGTCCAGGCGGCGATTTGCGCATAGGTCATGACTCCGAGACCGTTGAGCAGTCGCTCGTTGTCCGGACCGATGCCGATCAGGCGGCGCAGATTGCTGGCCTTGTCCACCGCCGCCTTTGTTGTCGCGGCTTTCTTTGCCGCTGGCGCAGCGCTCTTTGGTGCAGCACTCGTTTTCGATGCGGGAGGTTTTGGCGCACTTGCCTGCGACGCACTCGCTTTCGGCGCGCTGGCTTTCGACGCACTGGCCTTCGGCGCGGCTGCCGCCTTCGCGGCCGCCGGTTTCTTGGACGTGGTCTTTGCTGGCCCGGACTTTGCTGGCCCGGTCTTGGCGGGCGTCGTCTTGGCGGGCGTCGTGTTGGCCGGCGCGGATGTCGCCATCAAAGCCGACGGTGCCGGGATTGCTGCCTTTGTCGCACCGGTCTTGGTGCCTTGTGCCTCGCCCAACTGGCGCTCCAGTTCGGCGCGGGCGCCGCGGCATACTTCCAGTTCACGGGTCAGGCGGTCGGCGTCGGCGCGCAGCCTGTCGCGCTCGCTGCGGGTGCGGTCCATGTCACCGCGCAGGCTGTCGAGATCGCCACGCGGGCGTCCCCAGATGAACCAGCCAACCAACACACCTACCAGGAACGCCAGGAGCATGTAGAAAAAAGTGCCCATTGTCTCTCTCCAGTCCGATCCATCTGCCGTGGCCTGGGACCTTGGCACAAGGACCATTCAATGGTGGCTCCGCTGCTGGCGGAACAGCCGGCTTAAATCGCGCTGTCGGCGACCGGCTTTCCCTGCCATGGCCAACGGCGCTGTCGCAATCGTCGAAGCGCCGTGACCGGCCGAAGATTTGGCCTAAGCCCCGCGCCCCGACTGAGCTTGAGGCGGGACGCTATCATACAGCTTCCGGAAAGCTAACGGAAAAATTCCACGGAGAGTTATTTAAGAACAGATATTTAGGGCAAGAATAGAATGGCCTCAATATGCATTGCGGCTAAACTGTTCTGCCGAACCTGGATGTTCAGCGCTGTGCGTCAATTGTCCAAAGCTTCGAGCTCGTCGATCAGCCCGCCGATCACGCCAAGTCCGATCTGCCAGAAGGCAGGATCGGTGGCATCAAGACCGAAGGGTGCCAGGAGCTCGGAATGATGCTTGGTGCCGCCGGCGCGCAGCATGGCAAAATATTTGTCCTGAAAGCCACGCTCTGCATTCTGATAGACCGCATAGAGCGAATTCACCAGGCAGTCGCCGAACGCGTAGGCGTAGACGTAGAAAGGCGAATGGATGAAGTGTGGAATATAGCTCCAGAAGACCTCGTAACCCTCGCGCAGCTTGATCGCCGGCCCGAGGCTTTCCGCCTGCACCTCCAGCCAGAACTCGCCGAGCCTGTCCGATGTCAACTCGCCGTTTTTGCGCTCGGCATGCACCTTGCGCTCGAACTCGTAGAAAGCGATCTGGCGCACGACCGTGTTGATCATGTCCTCGACCTTCTGGGCAAGCATGGCCTTGCGCTCGCGCTTGTCGGTGGTCTGGTCCAGAAGCGAGCGGAAGGTCAGCATCTCGCCGAAGACGGACGCCGTCTCGGCCAGTGTCAGCGGCGTCGAGGCCATCAGCGCGCCCTGGCCTGCGGCGAGCACCTGATGCACGCCGTGGCCAAGCTCATGCGCCAGCGTCATCACGTCGCGCGGCTTGCCCATGTAGTTGAGCAGGACATAGGGATGCGCCGACGGCACGGTCGGATGCGCGAAGGCGCCCGGCGACTTGCCAGGCCTTACCGGCGCGTCGATCCAGTTGCGGTCGAAGAAAATCCGGGCAATCTCCGCCATGTCAGGTGAAAAGCGCTGATAGGCGGAAAGCACCGTGTTCTTGGCCTCGTCCCAGCCGATGATCGCTTGCGGGGTCTCCGGCAACGGCGCGTTGCGGTCCCAGTGGTTCATCACTTCCATGCCGAGCCAGCGCGCCTTCATCGCGTAGTAGCGGTGTGACAGGCGCGGGTAAGCGTCACGAACGGCTGAGGCCAGCGCATCCACCACGCTGCGCTCGACGCGGTTGGCGAGATGACGCGAATCGGCGATGTCCTCGAAGCCGCGCCAGCGGTCGGAAATCTCCTTGTCCTTGGCCAGCGTGTTGGTGATCAGCGTGAACGTGCGCAGATTCTTGCGGAAGGTTGCGGCCAGCGCTTCAGAAGCCCGGCGGCGCACCTCGCCATCGGCGTGCTGGAGGCGGTTCAGCGCCGGCTCCAGGGTCAGCTCTTCGCCATCGACGTCGAAGCGCAGATCGGTCGTCGTCTCGTCGAACAAGCGGTTCCAGGCGCCGCGTCCGGTAATCGACTTCTCGTGGAGAAGCTGCTCGACCCGGTCTTCGAGCTGGTAGGGTTTGTCCATGCGCAGATCAAGCACCCACGGCCGGTAGTGAGCGAAGGCGGGATCGGCGGCAAGCGCGGTTTCGATCGCGGCATCGTCGACAAGATTCAGTTCGAGCGCGAAAAACAGAAGATGCGTGCTGGCGTCGGTCATCTTCTCCTGAATGTCGCCATAGAGCTTGGCGCGCTGCGGATCCGCGGTGTTGCCGGCATAGATCAGTCCGGCATAGGAGACGATCCGGCCAATCAGTTCCTCCAGCGCCTCATAGGCGGCAAGCGCCTCGCCCAGCCTGCCGCTGTCGGCACGCTCCGCCTCGGCGGCGAGCGTGCCTTTCCAGCGGCTCTCGAAGCTGATGGCATCGGCGATCGCCTTTGAAATGTCGCGTTTCAGCTCGGGGGCGTCCATGCCCGAATAGAGATCGGCGAGATCCCATTCCGGCAGATCACCAAGCTCCGCCGCGCCCTGACCGGACGCCGCCGCCGCAAGCTGCCGACCAAAAACCATGCTCATTGACAATACTTTCCAGATTGCAAGACCTGAGAGACCGTTTGGAAACTCTACTCTGGCGGCCATCTGATGGCGTTTTCTGCGCTTCCGGTGCTCACGGACCCAAATGTCCGCTGCGCGCCGGTTCTCGAAACCACCACCATATGACTCGCCAGAGCGAATTTCGAAACAGTCTCTAAGCGGTCAGGCCCAAAGATTCAAAGGGCCAAAGATTCAAGGGGATGAGAAAAGCCGGTCAAATCCTAAGGAATTCATTCACCGGGTTTTTTGAAAGCTTATTTAGAACCCTGTGCCAGGATGATCCATAGGGTTGGATTCCCCATTGGGTGGGCACAGTGGGGTGGGCATATTGGGCGAGCATCGTTGAACCAGTCATGACAGGTTCCATACTCATAGTCGATGACGATCCCGTGCAGCGCAGGCTGCTCGAGGCGGCGGTGACGAAATTCGGCCACAGCGCGATCATCACGGATGGCGGCGAGGCCGGTCTCGACGCGCTCGACGGGCCTAATGCGCGCAGCGTCTCGGTGGTCATCCTCGACCTCGTCATGCCGGGCCTCGACGGCATCGGCGTGCTGAAGGCAATGCGTGAGCGCGGCATCCAAGTTCCGGTCATCGTGCAAACCGCCCAGGGTGGCATCGAGACCGTCGTTTCGGCCATGCGACACGGTGCTTTCGATTTCGTCGTCAAGCCGGCATCTCCCGACAGGCTGCAGGCATCGATCGGCAACGCGCTCAAAGTCGAGGCGGTCGAGGGGGAAGTGAAGCGCACGTCGCGGCGGCGCGGCGGCCATCTGACCTTCAAGGACATGATCACGCACAGCCCGGCGATGGACCGGGTGATCCGCCTCGGCCAGAAGGCGGCCGCGTCCAACATCCCGATTCTTATCGAAGGCGAATCCGGTGTCGGCAAGGAGCTGGTGGCGCGCGCCATCCAGGGCAGCGGCGATCGCCGCTCAAAACCGTTCGTCACCGTCAATTGCGGCGCCATCCCCGACAATCTGGTCGAGTCGATCCTGTTCGGCCACGAGAAGGGCTCGTTCACTGGCGCCACCGAAAAACACACCGGCAAGTTCGTGGAGGCGCATTCGGGCACGCTCTTCCTCGACGAAATCGGCGACCTGCCGCTCGACGTGCAGGTCAAGCTGCTGCGCGCCGTGCAGGACGGTGAGGTCGATCCGGTCGGCGGGCGTTCGACCGTCAGGGTCGACATCAGGCTGATCTCGGCGACACACCGCAATCTCCTGCAGCAGGTCAAGGACGGCAAGTTCCGCGAGGATCTGTTCTACCGCCTGAACGTCTATCCGATCTTCGTGCCGCCGCTGCGCGACCGTCGCGACGACATTCCGTATTTGGTCGAGCATTTTCTGGACAAGGTTGCGCCCACCGATCCACGTCATCGCCTGCACGGCATTTCGGCTGCGGCGCTCGCCATGCTGCAGGCCTATGACTGGCCGGGAAATATCCGCCAGTTGGAAAACGCCGTCTTCCGGGCCTCGGTGCTTTGTGAAGGCGATATGCTGACCGAAGAGGAGTTTCCGCAGATCCGGGCGCAGGTCGAGGGCACCGTCAACCTGGATGCGCATGGCTGGTTGCCCGGGTTCCCTTTGGTCACCGAGCCGCTTGGCGAGGACACGGCCGCCAATAACGGCATCGCTGCAACCGAGCTCGATCCGCCAGCCAGGCCGCAGCCTCGTTTCGGCACGCTGCGGGCGCTGGACGAACGCGGCAATGTGCGGGCGCTGGCCGATGTCGAACTCGAAATGATCAAGCTCGCCATCGACCATTATAACGGCCAGATGAGCGAAGTTGCCCGCCGCCTCGGCATTGGCCGCTCGACGCTCTACAGGAAGCTCAAGGAATACGGCATCGATCCGGAGACAGGCCGTATCGATCGGCTTGCGTCCTGACAAGGCAAGCCCGGACCACCTTGCCAGCCTGGCATCAGGACAAATCGACAGTCGTCGAATCGGGCGTGACGCGGTCGGGCGACGCGCTTGCCGGCAGTGTTCACGCATTGAAGCGGCTGGTAACAGATCGTGTGCAGGCAAAGCCCGAAACATGATCTAAACCAGCAGTTTACCAAGAAACCCCGTGCAATATTTTTGACGGGATATCGCCACGGTGTTACCGCATTTCGGCTTCAATAAGCGATGATTAACCATTAGGATCGATATTCGGATGTGAACACCACCGCATCCGTTTGGTCAAATCCGGGGACAAACGGCAGCCTGCAAGGCCTTTTGATTTGAACAAAGTCGAACGACACACAAACGGGCGGCACTATCGCATGAGCGCCTGGCCGAGATGGCTGGCAGCGGTGATTGTCGCCTTAGGCTTCCTTACAGTGGCTGCGACCGGCGCCAGCGCCCAGACACGTTCGCTGAAACTCTACAACCTACACACCAAAGAGAAGGCGGAGATCGTCTTCAAGCGCGGCGGCCGCTACGACCAGGCGGGTCTGAAAAAGATCAACGTCATCCTGCGCGACTGGCGCCGCAACGAGCCGACCAAGATGGATCCGCGCCTGCTCGACCTGGTCTGGGAGGCTTACCGGCAGAGCGGCGCCCGCGACTACATCCAGGTCGTATGTGGTTATCGTTCGTCGTCGACGAACTCGATGCTGCGCAGCCGCAGCAGGGGCGTTGCCAAGAAAAGCCAGCATATGCTCGGCAAGGCCATGGACTTCTACATTCCCGGCGTGCCGCTGAAGAAACTGCGCGACATCGGTCTGCGGATGCAGGGCGGCGGCGTCGGCTATTATCCGAGGTCCGGCTCGCCCTTTGTCCACATGGATGTCGGCAATGTGCGGCACTGGCCTGGCATCAGCCGCCAGGAACTGGCGCGTGTGTTCCCCAATGGCAAGACGCTGCATGTGCCGAGCGACGGTAAGCCGCTGCCCGGCTATTCACAGGCGCTCGCCTCCTACAAGGCGCGCAAGGGCGCCGGCGCCCCCGCCATCGAACTCGCCAGCGCAGAGGGCGGTGCCAAAAGATCCGGCGGTCTGCTAGCGGCCTTCTTCGGCGGCGGTGAAGACGAGGCCGATGACAGCGCCGATGTCGCAGCCGCGCCGACGCCGAAGTCAACCAACGTGAAGCCGGCGAGCGTGAAGCTGGCGACCGCGAAGCCGGCGCCGACCGCCAAGAACAGCAAGCTTCCGGGCATTGCCATCGTGTCGCCTGAGGATGCGAAGCGCGCCGAGATTCCGCAAATCGCCGATGCGCCTGCTCCGGAACCGGAGGAGGACACGCCGGAAACGATCATCGCGGCGCTGCCGGCGCGCAGCGTGCCGCTGCCTGATTTCGCCCCGCGTCCGAAGGCCGATGTCGCTCAGCCGCCCGAAAACATTCCGTTCGGCGTGGCGGATGCCACCGCCACCACTGAACAGGCGGTGACGACGGCGCAAGCGCCGGCAAACGCTCCCTTCGGTATGGCCGAACCGTCCGTCGTCGCCGATGCGGCGCAGGTTGCGGCCAACAACGTTCCGTTGCCGACCTGGCGTCCCAATCACTCGCTGCCGGCCGACCTTGCAGCGGCCGACCTTGCGCCGCAGGACAAGGCTGTGCTTCTGGCGCTGGCGGACACGACCGGGCACGGCAAGACCGCTACCGATGTGTTCTCGGTGCTGCCGTCGGCTCGGCCCGATCTGGCCCAGCCCGAGTTGGTCCAGCCTGACCAGGTCCAGTCTGATCAGGTCCAGTCTGACCAGGTCCAGTCTGCCGCGGTCCAGTCTGACGCGGTCAAAGCCGTCCTCGAACGGGTCAGCGCAACCGACGAATACCGGGTCGCTTCGCTCTCCCAGCCAAGCTCGGTCTTCGGTGAGCCGGCGAAGGGCAATGCCGCATCGCCGCGCGAGGCTGTCTTTGCCCGCCCGGCTGGCTCCGATCCGGCCGCGGCGATCGGCACGGGTGTGAAGACCACCCGCAAGGCAGCCAGGGCAACCGCCCGTGACCTGAAGCCTGGTCCCAAGTCCGTGGTGATCGCCGCCGAGCCGACGGCGGCGCGCTGGGCGTTGAACAGCGGCGAGAATGTCGCCACCGTCTCCAGCGCAACGACGGCGCAGCGCTACGCCTACAATATCGTGCACACGCCCCCAACCGAAGTCTATACCGTGGGCTTCCAGGCGGACGATCAGCTGGCCGACGCCAACCGGTTCACCGGCAATGCCGTCAAGTTCCTGTCGGTCGCCCGCTTCAGGACCGAGTAGCGGATCGACCAACCATAAAAAAGCCGCGTCGGTAACCCGCGCGGCTTTTTTATGCATGTCGTTATCGCAAAACCGCTGCACGCTTTTGCGCGGCATTCATTGGTCCGCTTGGGGTGAGAGTTGTCTCTATCGCCCGAGTTTGCTCGCGGCGCGCGCCAGGGCTTCGATTTCATCCCATTTGCCGGCCTTGACCAAATTGTCCGGCGCCACCCAGGAGCCGCCGACGCAGATGACGTTGGGCAGGCTCAGATAGTCGCCGGCGTTCTTGTCGGTGATGCCGCCGGTCGGGCAGAATTTGACATCGGCGAGCGGCGAGGCGAATGCCTTGAGCGAGGCAATGCCGCCTGACTGTTCTGCCGGGAAGAATTTCAGGAAACGCAAGCCTGCCTCGCGGGCGGCCATGATCTCACCGGGCGTGATGGCGCCGGGCAGCAACGGAATGTCGCTGTCCTTCGCCGCCGCCAGAAGCTCGCGGGTGATGCCGGGGCTGACGATGAACTTCGATCCGGCGGCCGCCGCCTCGCCGAACTGGCGGGCGTCCAGAATGGTGCCGGCGCCGACGATGGCGTCCTCGACCTCGCTTGCCACAAGCCGGATCGCCTCCAGCGCATCAGCGGTCCGCAGCGTGATCTCGATCGCCGGCAGGCCGCCGCGCGCCAGCGCGCGCGCCAGCGGCACGGCATCGGCGAGATTGGCGATCTTCAGCACCGGGATAACCGGTTGGCCGTTGAGGAGCGACAGGAGCTTTTCGGTCTTGCTGGGCATTTGTCGTCTCTCCGGTATTGATCCGTTCAATCGGTTAGCAGAAGGCCGGATTTCTGTCCACGAAGCGAAGCGTGTCGCGATGTCACGCGCTGCCGGCAAGTCCGTCAGACCGGCCCGTCAAGGCCACCAAGGAGAGGCTGCTCCGCGCGTCGGCCTTGAATCGGCTTTCATGAGCGTTTAGTGGCTTCGCGATGACACTGCCCAATCAACCCCTGCGCGTTGCCGCGCTCTACAGGTTTGCCCGGCTCGACGACTTTCATGCGTTGCGCGCGCCGCTCGCCGCCTTCTGCTGCGGACGCGGTATCAAGGGCACGCTGCTGCTGGCGCATGAGGGCATCAACGGCACGGTCGCCGGCAGCGAAGCTGACATCGCCGCGCTCATCGATCATCTCGAATCCATCGAAGGTCTAGCCGGTCTCGAGGTCAAGTACAGCAGCGCCGCGCAGATGCCGTTTCACCGCATGAAGGTGCGGCTGAAGCGCGAGATCGTCACCATGGGCGTTGGGGATCTCGATCCGGCGGCAAGCGTCGGCACCTATGTCGCACCGGCCGACTGGAACGCGCTGATCTCGGATGCGGACACGATCGTCATCGACACGCGCAACGCCTACGAGGTATCGATCGGCACTTTCAAGGGAGCGGTCGATCCCGCGACAACGAGCTTTCGCGAATTCCCGGCCTGGGTCGAGCAGCATCGGGCCGAGTTCGTCGGCCGGAAAGTGGCCATGTTCTGCACCGGCGGCATACGCTGCGAGAAGGCAACGGCCTATGTGAAGTCGCTCGGCTTCGAGGATGTGTTCCATCTCAAGGGCGGTATCCTGAACTATCTCGAAGAGGTGCGCGCCGAGCAAAGCCTCTGGCAGGGCGAGTGCTTCGTCTTCGACGAACGCGTCTCGGTGTCGCACGGGCTGGTCGAGGGTGAGGCGGAACTTTGCCGCGCCTGCCGGCATCCGCTGACCGGGCAGGACCTGCTGTCGTCGAAATATGCCGCCGGCATCTCATGCCCCCATTGCTTCGATGCCCGTTCCGACGAGGATCGCGCCCGCTACGCCGAGCGTCAACGCCAGGTCGAGCTTGCAGAAGCGCAAGGCAGGGCTCCGCACATCGGACGTTGAAGCGACGTGCGCCGCTTGGACGCACAAAGTAGCTCTAACACTTTGAATCCATAAATCGTGCTTTCCGAAAATCGATTCCGATTTTCGGCCCAACGCGTTGGACAAGGCAGATCCTGACATCATCTCGTTTGTGCCATCACCGGCAAAGCGCCCATCCGTCATTGTAATGTCCATATGCGGGGCCTACCTGTTCAACGTCCGAAAACCTGCCCGGCGCTTTCGGCCGGCCAATTCTGGAGGCATTGATGTTCGATCCCAAGAAGCTCCTCAACGATCTGCTCGGCTCGCAAATTCCCGGAACCGGATCGACCGTGCGCGACAAAGGGGGTCAGGCGATGCAGATGGCCAAGGACAATCCGCTGGCCGCTGGCGCGCTGGCCGCGGTGCTGCTCGGAACCGGCGCTGGCCGTCAGGTCACCGGCACTGCGGTGAAGCTCGGCGGCCTGGCCGTGGTCGGCGGCCTCGCCTACAAGGCCTACCAGAACTACAAGAACGGCAAGGCGCCGGCTGAAACGCAAGTTGCCGGCGAACCGGAATTGCTGCCGCCGCCCGCCGACACCAGCTTTCATCCCTCGCAAGCGCCGCAAGGCGAGGACGAATTCACGCTGACGCTGGTGCGCGCGATGATCTCGGCGGCGAAGGCCGACGGCCATATCGATGACGACGAACGGCAAAAGATCGCCGGCAAGCTCAGCCTCGCGGGCATCGACTCCGACGCGGAGAAATTCCTGATGTCGGAACTGGAAAGGCCGCTCGATCTGGATACGCTGGTCGCCGGCGCCCAAACCGACGCCCAGAAGCTCGAGCTCTACACCGCCTCGCGCCTCGCCATCGATCCGAATACACGTGCCGAACGCGGCTATCTCGATCTGCTCGCCGGCCGCCTCAGCTTGCCCGATGCACTGCTCGACCATGTCGAGGCGACGGTGTCGGCGGCAAAAGTGCCGGCGCCAGGGGAGCAGGCGCCAGAGGTGCCGGGATCGGGCAAGGCAACCGCCAATTCGCGCTGGTAGGCTTCAGGGCCACGGAGAGCGGGAATCCGACGTCCTTTCGCGTTAATGTCTCGTTTACCCAGGAAGCGCATGATTTTAAGCAGTCGGATCGGCTTTCCTCCTCCCAGCCGGTTCAGATCAGGGCGGCCGCCAATGGCCGCCCTTTTTGTCGGATCCGGTTAGCGCATGACCCGAAATCGGAATCGATTTTTGCAAGCGATCATGCGCAAATTCAAAATTGCTCAAAACCATGGTGCTATAGCGTCCTTGCGGGTATGCGGCGCTGTAGGAGGACAGTTATGACAGACTACAAAACGGCCATCGTCACCGGCGCCGGTACGGGCATCGGCAAAGCCGTCGCCACGGCGCTGCTCAGGGCCGGCTGGAATACGGTGTTCTGCGGACGCCGCAAGCCGGTGCTGAACAAGGCTATCGCTGAGGCCGGATCGACACAAGCCAAGGCGCTGGCGGTCGCCTGCGACATCAGCAAGGCCGACCAGGTCGACGATCTGTTCGAGACGGTGGCGGCGGCTTTCGGTCGTGTCGACCTGCTCTTCAACAATGCCGGCACAAGCTACAAGTCGACATTGATCGACGAGATCCCCGTCGAGGTGTGGAACGAAGTTGTCGGGGTCAATCTCACCGGCTCGTTCCTGTGCGCCCGCGCCGCCTTCGGCGCCATGCGCAGGCAGCGGCCGATGGGCGGCCGCATCATCAACAACGGCTCGGTGTCTGCCTACGCGCCGCGTCCGGGCTCAGTGCCCTACACCGCGACCAAACACGCCATTACCGGGCTGACCAAGACGCTGGCGCTGGACGGCCGGCCTTATGACATCGCCTGCGGCCAGATCGACATCGGCAACGCCTTGACCGACATGGCGCAGGCGATGACGGTCGGCGTACCGCAAGCCAATGGCTCCATCGCCGCCGAAGCGGTGATGGATGTCCAGCAGGTCGCCAATGCCGTCCTCCATATGGCCAGCCTGCCGCTCGACGCCAATGTGCTGTTCATGACCGTGATGGCGACGAAGATGCCGTATGTCGGGCGAGGGTGAGCGGCCGGTTCGCGTCAGCGAATTCATCGTGCCACTGGTACGATGAAAGGCCGGCGAACGCCGGGACGCTGCGCAGCAGCGGGGACCCGGCCGGACGGCGTTCAATTTTGGCTAGGACTGCGTCACCGAAAGCGGCACGCCGGGAAGATACAGTGAAATAGGGCGGATTTCGTAGACGGCGGTCGGATTGACGCGGCGAAAGTCGCGCGCAATCGCGATCGCGGCATCGCGCGTGGCGCAGTCGACGACGTATAGTCCCAACAATTGCTCCTTGGTCTCGGCGAAGGGTCCGTCAATGACCATCCCGGCGCCCGGCCCGCGCAAGGTGCAGGCGTCTTGGGTCGCCCCGAGCCGCGCCGCCGGGCCAAGGGCGCCTTCGCGGTATAGCCGTTCGTGGATCTGGAGCAGGTCGGTCATCAGCTCCGCATCCTCCTCCGGCGTCAGCGCCGTGATCGCTTCTTCCACGTGATAGGCAAGGATGGCATAGAACATCTGACGTCTCCTTTCGTCGGTCGTGTACCCGCCCTCACTTCGCCAGAAACGTCTTGATCCGCTCCAGCGCGCGCAGGATGTTCTCCTCGGAATTGGCGTAGGACAATCTGACATAGCCTTCGCCGAGAATGCCGAAATCAGGTCCGCCGATCAGCGCCACTCCGGCATCCTCAAGCAAAGCCGAGGCGAGCTTCTTCGCCTTCCAACCGGTTTTTGAGACATTGGGGAAGGCATAGAACGCGCCCTTCGGCGTGATGCAGGAAACGCCTGGTAAGGCGTTCAAGCCTTCGACCACGACCTTCCTGCGGCGGTCGAAGGCGCGCATCATCTTGTCGACGTCGTCCTGCGGGCCGTCGATGGCGGCGATGCCGGCATACTGGCTCGGCGCATTGACGCAGGACCAGCAATTGACTGCCAGCTTGCGCACCTTGTCGTAGAGGTGGGCGCCCTTGTCGCCGTTTGGCCAGATCGACCAGCCCATGCGCCAGCCGGTCATCGCCCAGGTCTTCGACCAGCCGTTGAGCACGATCAGCCGGTCGCGGATTTCGGGGAAATTGAGCAGCGAGCAGTGCGTCTCGCCGTCATAAGTCATCACGTCGTAGATCTCGTCGGAGAGGATGGCGACGTCCGGGTGCGCTTCCAGCCCCTTGACCAGCTTCTCGATCTCGGCGCGGGGGGTGACCCCGCCGGTCGGGTTGGCCGGCGAGTTGAGGATGAGCAGCCTGGTCTTCGGCGTGATCAGCGCCAGCGTCTCCTGCGCCGAGAAGGCAAAGCCGTTCTCCTCGCGCATCGGCACCGGTATCGGAGCAGCACCGGTGAACTCGATCATCGAGCGATAGATGGGAAAGCCCGGATCGGGATAGAGGATTTCAGCGCCCGGTTCGCCGAACATCAGGATCGCGGCGAACATGGTCGGCTTGCCGCCGGGCAGGATCATCACCGCCTCGGGCGACACCTCGACGCCGGTTGTGGTCAGCGTGCGGCGCACCACCGCTTCGCGTGTCGCCAGCAGGCCGTTAGCCGGCGTATAGCCGTGGTGGCCGTCACGCAGCGCCTTGATCGCCGCCTCGACGATGTGCTGCGGCGTCTTGAAGTCGGGCTGGCCGATGCCGAGATTGACGATATCGCGGCCCTGATGGGCGAGCGCGGTGGCACGAGCCAGCACCGCAAAGGCGTTTTCCTCGCCGAGGCGATCGAAGGCCGAAATCGTGTGGAGCATTTTTCCCGTCCCTGTGGTTCTTTCACCGAGCGAGCGTTTTTGTGAGCGTCCTTTCGCAAAAGTCAAACGGATTGGAGCTTTGGGTGTCGGAAAATCTCAAGAATTGGCAACCGCGCCCGCGGCCGGAGCGCAAGGTGCTGGAGGGGCGCACTGTCAGGCTTGAGCCGCTGAGCTCCGAAAAGCATGGCGACGGCCTGTTCGAGGCGTCGTCGGTGCCTGATGTCGACGGCCGCTTCGCTTGGCTGCCCGATTATCCGCCGCAGACCCGCGCCGCCTTCCAGCCGTGGCTGGACAAGGCCGAAGCCAGCGAGGACCCGCTGTTCTTCACCGTCATCGACAAGGCCAGCGGCAAGGTCGCCGGACGCCAGACGCTGATGCGCATCGACCCTGCCTATGGCGTGATCGAGATCGGCAACATCTATTGGGGTCCGCTGATCTCGCGCAAGCCGGCGGCGACGGAAGCGCAATTCCTGTTCATGAAATACATCTTCGACGAGCTTGGCTATCGCCGCTACGAATGGAAATGCAACAACCGCAACGAGCCGTCGAAGCGCGCGGCGGAGCGGTTCGGCTTCAAGCTCGAGGGCATTTTCCGCCAGCATCTTGTGGTCAAGGGCGAAAACCGCGATACCGCGTGGTATTCGATCATCGACAAGGAGTGGCCGGCACTGCGCAGAGCCTATGAGGCATGGCTCGATCCGGGCAATTTCGACGGCGACGGCCGGCAGAAGCGACGGCTCGAGGATTTCCGCGCCGAGTTCGGCGCCTGACCATGATCCCGAAAAGTGGAAGCCGGTTTTCGGGTAAGATCATGGTCAAACAAGGAGGACCATGATCCCGAAAAGTGGAGGCCGGTTTTCGGGCAAGATCATGGTCAAACAGGAAGACAGAGCCTCCGTCCGATTCTGCCGGGATGGATCAGCTCTGACAGGAGTTCGCAGGTGGCGCATACCCACGACCATGGTTCGCAAGGGCATGACCGCAGCCACGGCGCCGGTCATGTGCACGGCTCGACCGACAAGAAACGGGTGCTGATCGCCGCCTGCCTGACCGCCGGCTTCATGGTCGTGGAAGCGCTTGGCGGTCTCTTGACGGGATCGCTGGCGCTACTGGCGGATGCCGGCCACATGCTGGCCGACTGTATCGCTCTCGGCCTTGCCTGGTATGCTTTTCATCTGGCTGGCCGGCCGGCCACGGTTCGCCTCACCTACGGTTTCGGCCGGGTCAAGACGCTGGTCGCCTATACCAACGGCATCGCCATCTTCGCCATTGCGCTGTGGATCATCTATGAGGCCTGGGGACGCCTGCTGACGCCTGCGCCCGTGCTCGGCGGGCCGATGCTGGTCGTTGCGATCGCCGGTATGCTGGTCAATATCGGCTGCTTCTTCGTGCTGCATGGCGGCGACCGCGACAGCCTGAACATGCGCGGTGCCATCCTGCACGTGCTCGGCGATCTGCTTGGCTCGGCGGCGGCGATCATCGCTGCGCTGATCATTCTGGCAACGGGCTGGACGCCTATCGATCCGATCCTGTCCGTCCTTGTCTCGCTGCTGATCCTGTCCACCGCCTGGTCGCTGATGCGCGAAGCGGCCCATGTCCTGCTCGAAGGCGTGCCGGCGAGCCTCGATCGCGACTTGATCGCCAGGGACATAGAAGGGACGGTGAACGGCGTGCGCGAGGTGCATCACATGCATGTCTGGTCGCTTGACGGGTCAAGCAACATGGCGACCTTGCATGCTTGCCTCAACGATGGCGTCGATGCCCACAAAGCGGTCAGCGCCATCAAGAAGCGGCTTGCCGCGCATGGCATTGCCCACGCCACCGTAGAACCGGAATTCGGCCATTGCGCCGATGATAAGCACGATGGCGAGCACGACCATGCGCATGATGCGGCTCCGCATCATCGCCACTATCACTGACTCTAGGAGTTCCAAGGCATTGGTAACGAAGTTGATGAATTCCCGCCGTGTCCGGGCCGCGTGATGGATCGCGACACGCGCAATGCGGCGATAGGCGCACTCTGGGTGCTGCTGCTGTTCGGCATCGCCGCCTACTATTTGCCAACCGTGATGCTGGCGGTCGGCCGCGTCTCGACCATTCTTGCCGCTATTATTGCCGCTGTCTTCATGGTGGCCATTTTCGTCGTGTTTTGGCTGCGTGGCCGCAGTCAGCGCAAAAAGGATCATTGATATGCGTGTTTTGATTACCGGCGCGGCAGGCATGGTCGGCCGCAAGCTCATCGCCCGGCTGGCGAAGGATGGAACGCTCAGCGGCCGCAAGATCGCCGCGCTCGACCTTCACGATATCGTGCCGCCGCAGGCGCCGACGCTGGATGGCGTCGACGTCACCATCCATACAGGCGATCTCGCCGCGGCGAGCGCGATGGAACGGCTGGTCGCGTCGCGCCCAGACGTGATCTTCCATCTCGCCGGCGTCGTGTCGGGCGAGGCGGAAGCCAATTTCGATCTCGGCTATCGCGTCAATCTCGACGGCACAAGGGCGCTGTTCGATGCCGTAAGACTGGCGGGGTTTGCGCCGCGCGTCGTCTTCACCTCGTCGATCGCCGTTTTCGGCGCACCGTTTCCGGACATCATCCCCGACGAATTCCACCCGACGCCATTGACCTCCTACGGCACGCAGAAGCTGATGGGCGAAGCGCTGCTCGCCGATTATACGCGGCGCGGCTTCTTCGACGGCGTCGGCATCAGGCTGCCGACCATCTGCGTCAGGCCGGGCAAGCCCAACAAGGCGGCTTCGGGCTTTTTCTCCGGCATCATCCGCGAGCCGTTGAACGGCCAGGAAGCAATATTGCCCGTGCCGCGCTCTGTCGTGCACACCCACGCCAGCCCGCGCTCGGCGGTGAATTTCTTGATCCACGCAGCAGCGATCGACGGCAGCGCCGTCGGGCCGCGCCGCAATCTGACGATGCCCGGTGTCGCCGTCACGGTCGGCGAGCAGATCGAGGCCTTGCAACGCATTGCCGGCGCCAAGGCGGTGAACCTGATCCGCGAGGAGCCCGACGAAACGATCTGGGCGATCGTCAAGGGCTGGCCGACGCGGTTCGAGGCGCGACGATCGAGGGAGCTTGGCTTTGCCGCCGAAACCAGCTTCGACGACATCATCCGGGTCCATATTGAGGACGAGCTGGACGGGAAGATCTAACTTGCGTTGATTTTCAGGTCACTGTGGGCTGCCGCCTTCCGGCACTACGCCAATTGTCGACCTCGGCGCTGCCCCTCACCTGGCTGCCGGCATCCTCTCCCCGCAAACGGGGCGAGGGGCGCTCTCATCGACGGTTTCGCCAATCACCAGCGCTGCAAAAACAGCGCCGGCGTTGCGGTCAGCCACTTCTCCCCATCACTATACGTGGAGAAGTGCCCAGCAGGGCGATGAGGGGCGGCGCCTGCGCGTCCGATCGAGACGCTATCCGCCAGTCAGGCTCGCCGACAACAACAGCAACCCGAACAAAAAGACGAAGGCGGCGCCGCCGATCTCGACGATTGAATGGATGCGGTTGCCCATGCGGCCGTCGCCAGCGAAATACACCGCCCAGTTCTTGGCCGTCACCGCCAGCGTCGCCAGGATCGAGACGGTGATCGCGGTGCCGAGCGCCATCGCCAGCACCGACAGGATGCCGGCGAACCACAGCCCGTTGAGCGCGGCAAAGCTCAGCACGATCAGCGCGCCCGAGCAGGGGCGGATGCCGACCGCAGCCACCGCCGACCAGGCGGTGCGCCAGTCGAAGCGGTCGCCGGCAAGCAGCGCCGGGTCGGGCGCGTGTGAATGTCCGCACGTCTCGCAGACTTCGCCCGCCGCATGGTGATGGTGCCCGCCATGGTCATCGTGCCCGCCATGGTCATGGTGATGGTCGTGTGCGCCATGATCATGATTATCGTGGCCGTCATGGCCATGTGCGTGAAGCGCATGCACTGAATGCGCATGTGCAGGATGGGCTGTTTGCGAATGGCCGGCATGGGCCGCCGAAAGGCTGTAGGCAGGGTTCGCGCCGAACAGGCGAAGGATGGCAGGGCCGGCCTTGCGCCACAAAAGCCAGGCGCCGAACAGGGTGACGAAGACAAAACTCGTGACTTCGAGGAACCATGCCGCGTCGGTCATCGATATGGTGGTGCCGCGCAGGACGAAGTAGGCGAGCATCATCACCAGGATCGCCGTCAGCGCCTGCAACAGGGCCGAGACGAAGGACAGCATGATGCCGCGCCTGAGCGCGACTTCGTTCGCGACCATGTAGGACGAGATCACCGCCTTGCCGTGACCGGGGCCGGCGGCATGGAAGATGCCGTAGGCGAAGGACAGGCCGATAAGCAGCCACAGCTTGCTGCCGTCCTCACGCATCGCCTTCATCGCACCGGCAAGCGCGCGGTAGAATTCCTGCTGACGCAGATTGATCCACATCAGGATTTGGGCGAACGGGCCGGTGGTGGGAGCCATCCCGTCATTGGTGCCGATGCCGAGCGAGCTCTGGGCGTGGGCGGAGCCGAGGACGTGCGTCATCACAAGGGCGGCGGCCAAAACGCCGAAAGCCAAACGCAGGGACGGTTTGGTCACCGGATTATCCTTCTGGCTGACAGTTCAGTTCAAGCTTGGTCGCAAAGATCTTGCTCATATCGGTGCCTGTCGGATCGTTGAAGAAGGCGTCCGTCAGGGTCTTCTGGTTCTCGGCGATCGCCTCGTCGGGGTTCGGACGAACGACCTTGCTCGTGCACGTCGACGGCAAGCCGGCGACCTGCAGATTGGCATCCTCGGTGAAGTCGATTGCCGTGTAGAAGGTCGGGTCATAGACGCCGATATCGATCTTGCCGGCCAACCTGGTCGGCGCCTTAGGTTCGGATTCGAACAGGATAATGAGCTGGTCGTTGTCGAAATTCGCCATCAGCTGCGGCGGCGGGCTCATCGCCTCATCCTTGCCGTCGACGGTGACGAGCTGGAAGTAATTGAACTCCGCCAGCGAAGCATGGACGGTATCGGCGACTGCCTTCAGCTCCGCGTCATCGAGCTTCAGGTCGGAATTCTTGTCGAACTCCATCATCACCGTGCTCGAAAACAAATCGTCGAAGCGCCAGACATGGCGCAAGGCCTTCACAGTTTGGTGATCCGGGCTGAGGATCACTTCAAGGCGAGCCTCGGCAAACACGTGGGGATGCACGTCGGCTGGCCCGACCGTGGCAAATGTCGCCGCCATGGCCGAAGCCATCATGATTGCTTGACGTTTAGGATGCATTCTGGGTCGCGATTCCATCAGCTTCGGAAATATCGAGAGTTACCAGAAAGCGGGCGAAAATGGGACCCCGCGGCGGCCAAAAGCTCATGCATTGTCAATCGTCTTGAACCACTGCACCAGGAAATCGACAAAGACGCGAACTTTCGCAGGCAAATAGCGCCGGTGCGGATAGACGGCGAAAATGCCGCCACCCGGCAGGATGCGGTCATCCAGCGCGGTCACCAGCCGGCCACTTTCGATATCGGGCGCGGCGATGAAATCCGGCAGGACGGAAAATCCCAATCCCGCCACGGCGGCCGCCCTTGCCGCCATCGGACTGTTGACCTCGATCGGACCGGAGACCGAAACGGTCACTGTGTCGCCGCTGTCGCCCTTGAACGGCCAGTTGGTCAGCCAGCGGCCATTGGTGTCGATGATGCAGGGCATGCGGCCAAGGTCCTGCGGCCGCGCCGGCATGCCGTGCCTGGCGATCAGCTCGGGCGATGCGCAGAGCCGCACCGAGAACGGCGCCAGGCGCCTGGCGATCAGCGAGGAGCTTTCCAGCCGCGAAATGCGCACAGCGAGATCGAAACCTTCCTCGACCAGATCGACGAAGCGGTCGTCGAGATGAATGTCGAGCACGATGTCGGGATGCTGTTTGGCGAAGTCGATCAACGATTGGCCGATCGGCGCATCGGCAAAGGTGCGCGGCGCCGACAGCTTGATCCTGCCGCGCACGTCGCCGGAGGATTCACGCACCGCATCGGCCAGGCTGTCGACCTCGCGGACGATTTCCGAGGCGCGGCGGTAATAGGTGTGGCCGGCCTCGGTCAGCGAGAACTGCCTGGTGGTGCGGTTGAGCAGCAGCGCGCCGAGCTCGTCCTCCAATTCGCGCACATATTTCGACAGCAGCGCCTTGGAGCGGCCGATCTTGCGCGCCGCTGCCGAAAATCCTTCGGCCTCGACGACGTCGATGAAGGCGCGCATGCGGGTCAGCGTATCCATGTCATGCGCTCCTTTGGTGGGCTGAAAGGATGCGCGCGGCAAGCGCCATCAGCTGCCGGTCGCTGTTTTTCGGTCCGAGCAGCGACAGGCCGAAGGGGGCGCCGTCAACCAGGCCAAGCGGCAGGGTGACCTGCGGAAAGCCGGATAGGCCGGAAAGACACAACAATCTTAGCGCGCGTTCGCGATAGGTCTGCAAATCGTCGAATGAGGCGGCCTTGAGCGGGGCGGCACCTGGAGCGGTCGGCAGCACAATAACACCGTCATCGCCAAGCAGTTCGGCAAGCTCAACACGAAACGAAACGCGACGTTCCGTTTCAAATTGTGCGGTTGCCGCGTCGATTGTTGCGCCATGCTCGAAGCGCTCCTTAACGCCGGGGCCGAGCATCCGATCCCCGCCGGCGATCCAGGCACCATGATTTTGCCACGCCTCGTAGCCCTGCAGTTTGCGGAAGCACCAATAGAGATCGTCGGTGGAATGCGACAGCGGGGCAAGGGTGCGCGGCGCGCCCAGCACCGATGCGACAGTGCGGACCATGGCGCGATACTCGTCGGCTTCCGGCGGGCCGAGCACGAGCCCGTCCAGCGCATCCAGGGCGAGGGGACGCTGCAATTCGTGGTTGTGCAGATCGTCGCCGAGCAGCACCGCGCCGACCTTTTCGTAGGTGACCATGTCCCTGGCGAACCAGCCGAAAATGTCCAGTGAAGGGGCCAGCGGCATGGCGCCTTCGAGCGAGATGCGGCCATGCGTGGTCCTCAGCCCGATCAGCCCACAAAAGCTTGCCGGGGCGCGGATCGAGCCGCCGGTATCGGATCCGGCGGCGATGTCGGCCAGCCCGCCGGCGACCGCGGCCGCGGAACCGGAGGACGAGCCGCCGGTGACGCGATCAGGTGCTGCCGGATTGACCGGCGACGGGAAATGCGCGTTCAGCCCCATCAGCGAGAAGGCCAGTTCGTCGGTCTGCGTCTTGCCGACGAAGCGCGCGCCCGAATCAAGCAGCGCCTGGACGGCCGGCGCTGTCGCCGAGGCGGGTGAAGCCTTCTGGTATTTTTGCGGATTGCCGCAGCCGGTGCGGTAGCCGGCGACGTCGTAAATATCCTTGACGGCCAGCCGCAGGCCGGCAAGCGGGCCGGATTGCGCATTGGATACAGGTATACCGTCGAGGTCGAGAAAAGCGTTCAGAGGGCCGCGAGTGCCTGCCATGCGTTCGAGATCCGGATACAGTTGTTGCAACATTGTTCGACGCCAGGAATTTTACAACCTGACGTACGATTTTTATTGATTGTGAAATCCATCGATCTTATATCGCGCTTGCCCAAAGTCGCACGTGCCTGTGGGTGTCCGCCGATCCTCAAAATGGTGAGGGATATCGGTAAGGTAACTGGAGCTAACCCCTCCAGTCGGTTTAGCGGCCAACCGCCAGACCGAGGACACCTTGAAGCAACGACGGTGCGGGCCTTTCTGGTGTTCTGCCGGTCGTCCAAAGACCGGGGTTACTGAAGAGGCACACCTTCATTGCCGGCAGTGCGGAACGGGTTCTCCCAATCCAAGCCAAGGCAGACAAAGCGAACCGAGGCCGGGCAAGGCCAAGGTTCACCGCCGCGAGACGGCGCTTCATGGTTCCGGGGTCTCCACCGGCTGGTTCCATGGATCGACGTCCCGCCTTTGTCCACCGCGTGTTCGCGAGGTCGATGACCCGCGTCCCGCAGCCTTTGTGCGCGCCGAAAGGCGCCGATGGAGAGACCCCGATGGCTACCCAGCGCATCCTTGACTTCCTCGCCACCCGACGTCCGAACGGCCCTTGCCTCGTCGTCGATCTCGACGTCGTGCGCGATAATTTCCGCGCCTTCGAGAAGGCGCTTCCCGATTCGAAAATCTACTATGCGGTGAAAGCAAACCCGGCGCCGGAAATCCTGCGCCTGCTTGCGGCGATGGGCTCGTCCTTCGACACCGCTTCCGTTGCCGAAGTCGAGATGGCGATGGACGCCGGCGCGCCGGCGGACCGCATCTCCTTCGGCAACACCATCAAGAAGGAGCGCGACATCCAGCGCGCCTATCAACTCGGCATCCGGCTGTTCGCGGTGGACTGCGTCGAGGAGGTCGAGAAAATCGCCCGCGTTGCACCCGGCGCCCGTGTGTTCTGCCGCGTGCTGACCGACGGCGAAGGCGCCGAATGGCCGCTGTCGCGCAAGTTCGGTTGCGTGCCGGCGATGGCGGTCGACGTGCTGCGCCATGCGAGGGCGCTCGGGCTCGACGCCTATGGCGTGTCGTTCCATGTCGGCTCGCAGCAGACCGACCTGACCGCCTGGGACCGCGCGCTCGGCGACGCCAAAAAGGTGTTCGCTACGCTCGCCGAGGAAGGCATTGTGCTCAAGATGGTCAACATGGGCGGCGGTTTCCCGACCCGTTACCTCAGGGATGTGCCGGTGGCACAGGCCTATGGCCAGGCGATCTTCTCGGCGCTGCGCAAGCATTTCGGCAACGCGATTCCCGAAACCATCATCGAACCGGGCCGCGGCATGGTCGGCAATGCTGGCGTCATCAAGTCGGAAGTCGTGCTGATCTCGAAGAAGGCCGACAACGACAATGTGCGCTGGGTGTTCCTCGACATTGGCAAGTTCGGCGGTCTCGCCGAGACGATGGACGAGGCGATCCGCTACCCGATCGTCACCGCGCATGACGGCACCGAGACCGCGCCGTGCGTGCTCGCCGGCCCGACCTGCGATTCGGCCGACGTGATGTACGAGAAGACGCCATATCCGCTGCCCCTGTCGCTGACCATCGGCGACGAGGTGCTGATCGAGGGCACAGGCGCCTACACGACGACCTACGCCTCGGTCGCCTTCAACGGCTTCGAGCCTCTCCGATCCTACGTGATCTGACGGCTCGCAAGAGCCGATCAGATCATCCGGCGCGGGCGCCTGTCGCCCGCCCGGGCTCGCCTGTGGAACAATCCGCTCGTGAAGGATCGCGGAGATGGAAATTGTGGATTTCATCGTTGAAGGCGCTGCGCATTGGCCGATCTCCCCCCTTGAGGGGGAGATGGCCGGCAGGCCAGAGGGGGTCGGTTCGGCTGCCGCGACCTCTCTTGAACTGTGTGGGGCCGGCGCTTCACGCGCGGCGACCCCCTCTGTCGCCTTCGGCGACATCTCCCCCTCAAGGGGGGAGATTGCCAGCGCTTTCGTCATCACCGCCGAAACCGCCGCCGACGTCCCGGCGCGAGAAGCCTTGCTCGATCGCGCCATGGGGCCGAAGCGCCGGAGAAAATCGTCGGAAAAGCTGCGGCGCGGCCGCCGGCCTTCGGAAGGCCTGGCCTTTGTCGCACGCGACGCGTCGGGCGCGGTCACTGGCACCGTGCGGCTGTGGGATGTCGTGCTGGGCGAGGGCGGTAGGTCAGCCCTTCTGCTTGGCCCGCTCGCCGTCGATCCCACAATCAAGAATGCCGGCATCGGCTCGGCGCTGATGCGCCTTGCAATCACTGAAGCCGCGCGCCTCGGCCATGCGGCGATCCTGCTGGTCGGCGATGCGCCCTATTACGAACGCTTCGGGTTCTCGGCCGAAAAATCCGGCTCGCTGGCCATGCCGGGACCTTATGAGCGGCACCGCCTGCTGGCGCTGGAACTGGTGGAAGGCGTGCTCGCCGGCGCGCAGGGCACGCTGAAGGCGGCTGGGCGCAAGCTGAAGGCACAGCGGCTGCCGCTGGCAGCCTGACGGATCGGAAACAAGCCGCTGCCATCGGGCGGCGGCTTGTTTCCATCCCGGATTGGAGTGGATCAGCCGATCAACTGGCTCAGCGCCATGGCGACGCTCATGTCGCCTTCGACCTTTATCTTGCCGGACATGAACGCCATCGTCGGGTTGAGATCGCCTGATACCAGCGATTCCAGATCGTCAAGCGAAAGCTTTATCGTGCAGTCGGCCGGCGCGTCGGTGGTCGATACAGCAGCGCCGTCGATGACGATGACGCCGTCGTCTCCGGTATCGAATTTCACGGAACGATCGAACCCGGCACTCGCCACGCGCGCGCTGATCTTGTCGGCAATTTCCTGAACGCCCATGGCCGTTCTCCTCGTCTCGTTGCGTTTGTCGCACCCATTGGCACTTCGGTCTGGGGCACTTCGGCCTGGGGCACTTTGATCCGGCCGAAGTCGCCGTCTTGCGCATTTCGCGATCAAGTTCGCCGGCGCATATAGCTTCGGGTTGACGTTTACGTCAACGCGGTTCCCGATATGATGATGGGTTTTATCGCCGCAGTGAAGCTACGCTGTCCACACTGGCAGTTACAAGGTCTGCATCATTCAAACAGACGAGGACAGTGGCCAAGCCTGTCCCTAGCGTGGGCTCGCCTCATGCGCCACCGCGCGATCAGGGGGAAGGGGATGAACCCGTATCCGGGAGGCGAGGATCGAGACCCCAGATGGCGTTACAGTAGGGGATGTTTCAGTCATGAAAATCAGAAGTCTGATCAAGCGTGCCGAGACGGTGGACAGGGCATTCAAGGAACTCGAAGCCGATTTGGCGGAGGCGTTCGATGAGTGTCTCAACCTGGACGACCAATCGCCGTTGAACAACGTTCCGGATGAGAATCTCGCGGCAAGGAATGACAACTCTCAGCCCGAGGACGATGCCGACACTCCCGAGATCGCACGGCGGCTGACCTCCCACACACAAACCCGCCTGGCTGCGCTAGATGCCGTTGAGGGGCTGTTTGACGATGCGCGGGAGTATCTGGAGGAGATCAACACGAAACTGTCGGAGATCGCGACCTCGCATCACCTGACAGGCGACTTCCTGAAGCTGCTTCACGGGGACATTCTTCGCGCCAACGAACTGGAACTGGCAAATGTCAGCCTGACCACGCAGCAAAGAGTGCTGTCGGAGCAGTTCCACGATGCGACCAGAAAGCAGCGTGAGCGTGAAAGCGCCGTCGAGGCCCTGCAGCAGCGCGAGATAAGCCTGGCCGAGGACAAGGAGGCACTTCGCGTTGCGCTGGCTGCGGCAAGGCTGGAACTCGTCGTGGCAGGCAATGCGAGCGCAGAACGCGAAGCGGAGTTCGGCGACCTCGTCAAAACGCTTTCGGCCAGAACGGCCGAGGCCAACCGATGCGCGCGCGAGAACGAGATATTGCGGGAAAAGCATGTCAGCCTGTCGATCGACTTCGACAAGGCGCTGAAGCGGGAAGCTGAGGCGCGGCACAGGCTGGACGAGCTCTCGACGATTCATGCCAGTGACGCGGCGCGACTTTCGGAACTGCTGGCTGCGCTCGGCAAGAGCGAACAAGAGGAGATGCGGCTGCAGAAATCGCTCGATATCGCGCAATCGAAGCTGTCGGAAATGACGGAAGCGGCCCGTATCATGGAAGGTGACAGGGAAGCCGAGCGTGCGCGTAGTTTCACGGAGATCGGCGGCCTGCGTTCTGAAATTCGCAACCTCCAATCACGATTGGAAGTCGCCTCGAACGAGAACAATCAAGCCGCGAGCGAGATCGCCAATCTCAAGGCTCAATGGAGCGACGCTGTCGCCGAAAAGCAAATTGCGGAGGAAAGGTTGTCCGTTCTCAGAAAGGAGAACGAAAACGACAAGATTCACCTCTCGACCGTGAGCGCGAATTTTTCGCAGCTTTCCCTGCAGCAGGCATCCGAACAGATACAGCTCGATGTCCAGAGGCAGGAATGCGAGGATCTGCGAGCCGAAGTCGCCTTACTCGACGCCCGGGTCAAGGAACTGTTGCCCTATGAGCGTCTCCACAAGGTCACAAACGCCAAACCACATGAGAACGGCGTCGTCGAGATCACCGGTGTCGTGGCGGAGAAGTCCCGCGCCACAAGCAGGCGGCGCGTCCGTACGAGCCTGCGCGCCGCATCCTGACGCGCGGGTGTCACTTGGCAGTCTGGTTTGCCTTACCGGAACAGACTGAAGGTCCGTTGTCGACGCAACGCGGATTCGGCGAATAGCTTGCGTGTGGTTCCTTCCTCAGGGGCTTCCCCCGATCTAGTGTACGGTGTTGCCCGTCAGGTTAGCGCATGGATCGAAGCGTCATTTGCTCACCAACTGGACACACCGGCACGGCCAGATTAGGCCTCGAGGAAGTCCAGGGCCTTTTCCACGAAGGCGCCGTGATACTGGAAAATGGCCGTATGCCCGCCGTCCTTGTACAGGACCAGCTCGGCATTGGGGAAGCGCCGCGCCAGGTCGACGGAATTGCTGGTGGGAACCATTCTGTCGTGATCGCCATTCACCACGAGGACCGGGTGCCGGATACGCGATAAGTCGGCAGGGCGCTCAAGGCCAAAGGCACGGACTGCCTTGAGCTGCTGGCTGAAAGCGCCGAGCGCGATGGGCTTGTCGCGGTCATTGGTCCGTTCCTTGAGGCGCTGCAGAAATTCGCGCGCCGCCTTCTTGCCGTTGGGGCTTTGGGTGAAGAAGAGGTAGTTCTTTGGGTCCTTGATGGTCAGCGCGGCACGGATCATGTCGATGATGGTGACGAACGTCACCCTGTCGATGCCGGTACCCCCGGCTGGGCCGGTTCCCGCGAGGATGATCTTGCGAACCAGATCAGGCTCCAGCTGAACAATCGCCTGGGCGATGAAGCCGCCAAGAGAGAGGCCGAGCAGATCGACCTGCTCGAAACCGAGGGCCCGGATGAAGGCGATCGCGTCGCGGGCCATCGCCTCCACCGTGTTGGGAGTGGAGCCGCCTGATGCGCCAACACCACGGTTATCGAAGGTGATAACGCGCCGTTTTGCGGCAATACCATCGACGACCCGGGGATCCCAATTGTCGAGAACCGCACTCAGATGGGTAAGAAAAATCACCGGTACCCCGGTTGTGGGTCCGAGTTCCCGGTAGGCGAATTCCGTACCGCCGACGTCGACCGTTTTCGTCGGCACGTCCCTGTGTTTGATGATCGCGGCAGGTCGCGACAGATGATGCACGTTCACGATGGTTTCCTATCTTCCGGCTTGCCGTTCTCGTGGGGCTGGAGCAACGCCTTCGCCGCCACCGCGCCAGCCTCAAGAATGCGATCGGACAACTTGGTTCCTTTCACCGCTCGGGACAGCTCAAGCGTGCCGATCAGGGTCGCGAAGACGCCGAATGCGATAGCCTCGGGGTCGCGGGCGTCGGGCGTCAGCTCGGCCGCGACCTGGCGTACGAGCTTGAGCAGGTGCTCGGCGTAAACTTGGCGCGTCTCGATCGGCTCACGCGCAATTTCGGGCAACAGCGCGGCTGAAGCGCAACCTTTGCCTGGATTGTCTCGGTGTTCCGCCGACAGATACGTATCGATGGCCAATGACGCGCCGCCGGCGGCCAATAGCTCCTGTATCTGGGCCGTCTGAGCCTCCAGCGCGGCCGCCACACTCTCACGCACAAGCGCCGCCTTGGACGGAAAATGGGGATAGAAAGCTCCATTGGTCAGTCCCGCCTCACCCATGATGCCGGCGAGACCTGATGCAGCGATGCCGTCAGAACGAAACCGTTCGGTCGCCACATCCATGATCAGCTGCCGCGATGCTTCCTTCCGGCCTTTCTCGTAGCGCATGTTTTTCTCCTTGGATCAGCTATTGCATTACGATCATATTATCATTAAGTGACCATAATGCAATAGGGCGACGCATCGGAGATGTCGATCGGGGCGCTCCGGGTCTCGTCAATTTGGGAAAGCTGCAATGAAGGCCTTCATCGTCGATCGATATGCAAAGAGAGCTCCCCTACGGCTTGGAGAGGTTCCAGAGCCGGAAGTAGGGGAGAATGATTTGCTGGTGCAGATCCATGCCGCCAGCGTCAATCTGCTGGACTCCAAGATCAGGGACGGAGAATTCAAGCTCATCCTGCCCTACCGCCGGCCCTTCGTCGCAGGCCATGACGTGGCCGGAACGGTCATTCGCGTCGGCTCGAAAGTCCGACAGTTCAAACCGGGCGACGAGGTCTATGCGCGAGCGCGCGACGGTCGGATCGGAGCTTTCGCTGAATACATCGCCATTAATGATGCGGACGTGGCCCTGAAGCCAAAAAACCTCAGCATGGAAGAGGCTGCGTCCATTCCCCTGGTGGGGCTGACCGCCTGGCAGGCGCTGGTTGAAAGGGCGAAGCTGAAGAAAGGACAGAAGGTCTTCATTCAGGCCGGCTCCGGCGGAGTGGGAACATTCGCCATCCAATTGGCAAAGCACCTCGGCGCAACGGTCGCCACGACAACAAGCGCGTCGAACACGGATATGGTCAGGAAGCTGGGCGCCGATGTCATTGTCGACTACAAGAAGGATGACTTCGAGAAAGTGCTTTCGGGCTACGATGTCGTCCTGAATAGCCAGGACAACAAGACCCTCGAAAAGTCCCTGCGTGTGTTGAAGCCAGGTGGCGTCGCCGTTTCGATCTCCGGTCCGCCCGATCCTGGGTTTGCCAGGGAGAAGGGGCTGAGTTGGGTGCTGAACCTGGTCATGCGCGTTTTGAGCGCAGGCATCAGGCGGCGGGCGAAACGCGCAGATGTCCGATATTCGTTCCTGTTCATGGCGGCCAATGGCGAGCAGTTGACAAAAATAACGTCGCTCATCGAAACGGGGGTCATCCGCCCGGTCGTAGATCGCGTCTTTCCGCTTGAGCAGACCAACGAGGCATTGGCTTACATTGAACAGGGCCGGGCCAAGGGCAAGGTTGTCATCAAGGTGAAATGAAATAGCTTTGCAATGCTTCAGGCGACAACGTCCGCTTCTGGGCGCAAGCGGGCCCAGCGAATGAGCTTGCGCGTGCTTCCTCCACAACCCTACGTCAACCTAATGCTCGATTGGTCCCTTCGGCATGACGATCGCCGTGCCGGCAGTTGTCGGACGCTCGATCATGCGGCGGACGCGCGGCGGCTCGTCGCCGCTGTGCAGCGCCCGTACGCGCTCGCCGACAACGGCGTCGGCATGGGTGGCCCGCTTGTTGTGGCGGATGTATTCGAGCCATGTCGGCGTGTGATAGTGCTCGATCCATATTGCGGGATTTTCGAGATCGCGCGCCAGCGTCCAGTTGCGGGCGCCGTCACGGCGGCGGATGCGGCCGCGTTCGGCCATGGTGGCCAGGAATTCCGGCACGTCCTCCTCGCGGATGATGTACTCGATCATGATGGCGATAGGCCCGCTGCGCAGTTTTAGGTCGAGCGCAAGATGCGGCTCCTTGAAACGGTTCAGCGGATCGAGGTTGAGCACCGCCTGCTGCGGCAAAGGCAGCAAGAGGCCGATCGCGCCACCCGCCAGCATCGCAACGGCGGCCGCGATCAGCGCGAACTCGGCGCCATGCGCATCAGCGACGACGCCCCAAATCCAGCTGCCCAGCGCGATGCCGCCGAAAGTCGCCGTCTGATAGACCGAGAGCACCCGGCCGACCACCCAGCGCGGCGTCGACATCTGCACCGTGACGTTGAAATGCGCCAGCGCGACCACCCAGCAGGCGCCGCCGATGAGCAGCCCGAGCGACGTTTGCCAGGCCTGATCGCTGACGGCGGCATTGAAGGCGCAGAGCGCAAAGCCGGCGAACGCCATGCGCACCATCGCCTCGCTTGACAGGATCTGCCTCAGCCGGACGCTGATCAGCGCGCCGCCGACGGCGCCGATGCCGAAAGCACCGAGCATGATGCCGTAGGTCAAGGCATCGCCCTTGACGACATTGCGCGCCACCAGCGGCAGCAGTGCCAGGACCGCACCGGCGCTGAAGCCGAAAGCCGCACCCCTGACCAGCACCTTGCCGATATTGGGCGACATGGCGACGTAGCGCAGGCCAGCACCCATCGCCGCGCCCAGCGTCTCGCGTGGCAGTGTCGAGGCAGGCAATTCCGGCTTCCAGCGGGCCAGCACGATGATCAGCCCGACATAGCTCAATGCGTTGGCGGCAAAGGCCGCTGCAGCACCTGCGGCGGCAACGATGATGCCGCCGATCGCCGGGCCGACGCTGCGCGTCAGGTTGAAGCCCAAGGAGTTGAGCGCGACAGCCGCCGGCAGCTTGGCGCGCGGCACCATGTCGCCGACAGAAGCCTGCCATGACGGGTTGTAAAGCGCCGTGCCGCAGTTGATCAGGAAGGCGAAGGCGAGCAGCGTCCATGGCGTCATCAAGTCAAGATAGGTGAACACGGTCAACAGTACCGAGACGATCAGCATGAAGATCTGGGCAATCAGCATGACCTTGCGCCGATTGAAGCTGTCGGCGATGGCGCCGGCAACGAGCGCAAACAGCATGATCGGCAAGGTGGTCGAGGCCTGGACCAGTGCAACCTGATAGGACGAGTTGGCGATCGTGGTCATCATCCAGGCGGCGCCGACGCCCTGGATCAAGCCACCGAAATTCGAAACCAGACTGGCGGACCATACGGCGCGGAAAATGCCGTGCCGGAACGGCGCCAGCGCCGAGACGCGTTCGCTGTCCGGCTTGTCGTCGATCATGGATGCTTCCCCGACTTCAAATGCTGCGTTTTTCCAGAATCGGTGCCCTCATGCCGTCCCTTCAAAGTAGAGCATGACTTCGCAAAGGGCGAACGCCTTTTCAAAGAAGATCATGGTCCAACAATAAGATAGCGGTGGCTGGAACAGGTCAGCGGCCATTCTTGCAGGCTGCGTGAAGCGCTTCGGTGAGGTGACCGACTTTCCGTCCGCCGCGCCCGCTGCCTTCTGCCGTGAACCGATAAAACGCGAACGGCGCGTTGCGCAAAAAATACTTAGCGACTTGACGAAGTTTTCGCTTGCGCCACCGGCAAATTGGGCGATAGTTAGTGACATGGCTAAGCATGATCTTGATCTCTCGCTGCTCTTCCACGCGCTCGCCGATCCGACCCGCCGGTCGATCCTGAGCCGGCTCGCCGAAACACCTGCGCGGGTAACGGATCTGGCTGGGCCGACGGGACTGCGGCTGCCCACGGTGATGCGGCACCTTTCCGTGCTGGAGGAGGCAGGGTTGATCACCACGTCCAAGGACGGGCGGATACGCACCTGCGCCATCGTACCCGAGGCTCTGGATCCAGCGCGAACATGGCTCGATGAACAGCGGGCCATCTGGGAAGCTCGGCTCGACCGGTTGGACGCATTTGTGATGAATGTGATGAAGGAAGGCAAAGAATGACACTGAACCTGGATCCAAGCAGCACGGCCCGTACGACGCCTGATGATAGGAGGGACCGTTTTGCGACGCTGACCTTCGAACGGGACGTGGCCGCGCCGTTGTCGGTGCTGTGGCAGGCTTGGACGGCCCCTGCCGCGCGGGCAGTCTGGGCAGCGCCGATGCCCTCGGTCACCGTGGAGTTTTTGGAGGCCGACACCAGGGTGGGTGGTCGCGAGATCTCGCTCTGCAAGGCAGAGGGCCATTCGGACATCCGCTGCGAGTGCGGCTGGCTGGCATTGCAGCCGGCGGTGTGCAGTGTGAACTATGAGGTGATCTCATCTGAAGGCGTAACGCAATCAGCAGCGCTGGTGACGGCAAATCTTTCAGGCACGCACGAGCGCAGCCAACTGGTCGTGACGGTGCAGCTTTCCTCGCTGGCGCAGGACATGGAAGCAGGCTACCGGGCGGGCTTCGGCGCCGGCCTGGGCAACCTCGCGGGCGCGGCTGAACGGACCATGGTGCTGCAGCGGGTGATTCAGGCGCCGCGGTCCATGGTGTGGGGCGCGTGGATGAACCCTGAAACGCTGCCGCAATGGTGGGGGCCGGAAGGCTTCTCCTGTCGAACGAAGAGGATCGACTTGCGAGCGGGCGGCGAGTGGGTATTCGAGATGATCGCGTCTGACGGCACGGTTTTCCCGAACCACCATCTCTATAACGAGGTCCGGCCAGAGGAGAGGATCGGCTATACGCTGCATTGGGGCGAGAACGGGCCGAAACATGCCGACGCCTGGGCCTCGTTCGAGGATCAGGACGGGGCAACGAAGGTGACGCTGGGCATGGTATTCAGCACGGCTGCCGAGTTCCAGGAGGCGAAGGGCTTCGGTGCCGTGGAACTGGGACTGCAAACTCTGGGCAAACTGGAACGCTTCGTCGCATCCCGCTGAAATGCTGCAACTTCTCGTCGGCCCGAATTAGGGCTTGTGGACGAGGTCTCATCCATGTCGCGCCCGTCCTCATTGGCGACGGCATCCGCCGCTTCAGTCAGAAGGGCATGAGCCGGTCAGGCTGGAGCCGGGCTGGCTGGAGAAGACCGAGGTCCCGGAAGCGGGGAAGATCACCAACATGCGCTTCCGCTTCGCGGGACAGGGCCGAGAATTCACAGCGGGATACACGAAGAGGACGGTTCTATGAGAAAACTGATCATATGGGACATGGTGAGTGTCGACGGCTTCTTCGAAGGTCCGGACAGGGACATCAGCTGGTTCGTCTTCGAAGAAGAACTCGAGAACTACATTCGTGAGACCCAGGAAAAGGCCGACACGCTGATCTTCGGCCGCGTGACCTACGAGCTCATGGCGGCCTATTGGCCGTCCGAGCAAGGCTGGATCGCGGATTTCATGAACAAGATCGAGAAGGTGGTCTTCTCGCGCACGCTGAAAAGCGCCGACTGGAACAACACGAAGCTCTTCTACGGCAATGTCGCGGAAGAGGTCGCCAAGCTGAAGACCAGGGACGGCGGAGACATCTTCGTGTTCGGCAGCGCCAACCTCACGGCGACCCTGATGGAGCACGGCCTGATCGACGAGTATCACCTCGGGATCAACCCCGTCATCCTCGGGAAAGGCACGCCGCTCTTCAAGGGTGGCCCGAACCGGATACCCCTGAAGCATCTCGAGACGACGACGCTCAAGTCAGGTGTTGTCATCCTCCATTACGCGCCGGAGAGCAGACAATGACGATCGATCCACTCTTTCCCGCCAACCAGGCTTGTCGAAATGAGAGGGCCCGGGAAAGCGCGCTCCAGACGACCGGCGGCCAAGGGGCGTAGCTAAGCTCTCTCGGGTCGAACGCCCGGGGCAGCCCTTTGGGCGACATGCATTACCGATCTTCGAATCCGGTCAGCACGCCGACGGCATTGATGCCGATTTCCTCGACGGCATAGCCGCCTTCCATGACGAACAGCGTCGGCAGGCCGAGCTTGGCGATGCGACGGCCAATCTTGGGATAGTCGGCGCTTTTCAGCTTGAACTTGCTGATCGGGTCCTTCTCGAACGTGTCGACGCCGAGCGAGACGACAACGACCTCGGGAGCGTAAGCTGCAAGTTTCTCGCAGGCGTCCTCCAGTGAAGCATTCCAGACATCCCATGCGGTGTCGAACGGCATGGGGTAGTTGACATTGAAGCCTTCGCCGGCGCCGGCGCCGCGCTCGTCGGCATGGCCGAGGAAGAACGGATATTCGGTCATCGGGTCGCCATGCAGGTTCAGCACCTGCACGTCGCCGCGGCTGTAAAAGATCTCCTGCGTGCCGTTGCCGTGATGGTAATCGACATCCAGGATCGAGACACGCCTGGCGCCCTGGTCGCAAAACCATTGCGCGGCAACCGCGGCGTTGTTGATGTAGCAATAGCCGCCCATGAACGCAGCGCCGGCATGATGGCCGGGCGGGCGGCAGAGCGCGAAGGCTGATATCTCGCCGCCTTTGACCAGGGCGGCTGCGGTCAGCGCCACATCATAGGACGACTTGATCGCCTCCCAGGTGCCTTTGACGAAGCCAGCGCCGCCGTCGAAGGAGTAAAAGCCAAGCAGCGCATCGATGGTTTGGGGGCGCACATCGCCGCGCAGGCCGCGCGTCGGCCAGGTGAAGGGGAGGGCCGAGCCGGTCCGGCCCGACGCTTCCCAGAGCGGCCATACGGTCGGCAGGAAATCGATGTAGTCGCTGGCATGCACCTGCTTGGCGGCAGCGAGGTCATGACTCTCGGGCGGCAACACCGGGCCGAGCTTTTCGCTCTCCACCCTCGCCTTGATGAACTCGGCGCGCGAGGGCTTCTCGAAGGCCGGCACGATGGCGCCCGAAATGAGTTCGAAATTGCCGGCATGACCGGCGTGAAGAGGCGAGAAGACAGTCTTCATTTTGGCGGCCGGCTCGCTCTTCGGGTTGCGTATCCGTCATTGACGAATTGCTTTGTGGCAGAGAGTTTCAGCCCCGCCAAGGGGCTTCCCGGATCGTTGTTGTGAGTGGTGGCGGCGGCTTGCCAGACGCCAAGACTCTGTTAGCCTAAGCTCAAACGGGAGAAAATTATGCCGCCATCGGCCGATCTGATCGTCGAGAACGCCAGCATATTGACGATGGATCCCGATACTCCCCGCGCCGAAGCCATAGCGATCAGGGGCGGCGAAATCATTGCGATCGCAGATCGCGCGACCGTGCTGGAACACAAGGGACCCGGCACGCGCGTCATCGACGCCGAGCGCGGCTCCGTCGTCCCCGGCTTCATCGAAGCGCATATGCATCTTTTCGCCGGCGCGGCCGAACTCGATCACCTCCAGCTGATGGGCGTCCACGGTTTCGATGCGCTTTGCGATGTTGTGCGCAACTATGCCGCAAAGCGGCCGGATCTATCCGTCCTGCAGGCGCAAGGCGCCGACTATACCATCCTGTCTTCGACGGAGCGGGTCAGCCGCCATCACCTCGACCGCATCCTGCCGGACCGGCCCTTCGTCATGGCGGCGCCCGACCACCACACAATGTGGGCGAACACCAAGGCGTTGGAACTGGCCGGCCTGCTGAGAGGCAAGCGGCTTGGTCCCGGCAACGAGATCGTCATGGGCGACGACGGGCTGGCCGGTGGCGAATTGCGCGAGGGCGAGGCCTTTGGGCCGCTGATCGCGCTGGCCGGCGAGGAGCGTGTGCGGCTCGGCCTGGCCACCGGCGGCGAGCCGGACCCGAAGCCGACGCCGGTGGAGCAGGCCTCCGACCGGGCGATCATGCGCCGCGGTCTGGAATGGTGCGCCAGGCACGGCATCACCTCGATCCAGAACATGGACGGCAATCTGCACCAGCTTGAACTCCTGTCCGAGATCGAGGCCGAGGGCGACTTGCTGTGCCGGGTGCAGGTGCCGTTCCACTACAAGAATTTCATGACGCTCGACATGCTCGACAAAGCCTCTGATATGGCTGAGCGCTACGCGGGCGAATGGCTTTCGTCGGGCATGGTCAAGGTGTTTTACGACGGGGTGCTCGATTCATGGACGGCGGTGATGGTCGAGCCCTATGCCGACCGTCCGGATTGGGTTGGCGAGCCGCTGTTCACGCCGCAGCAATTCATCGACCTTGCAGTGGCCGTCGACAGGCGCGGGCTGCAGATGGCGGTGCACTCGATCGGCGACGGCGCCGTGCGCGCCGTGCTCGACGGTTACGAGGCTGCACAGAAACAAAACGGCAAGCGCGACAGCCGGCACCGGGTCGAGCATATCGAGGTGGTCACCACGGCGGACACATCGCGCTTCGCAGAGCTTGGTGTCATTGCCTCGATGCAGCCGCCGCATCCGCCGGGCAGCATGGGCTTGCCGCTGGAACCAACGGTGTCGCGCATCGGGCCTGCTCGCTGGCCGCTGAGCTATGCATGGCGGACACTGAAGAATGCTGGTGCGCGCGTCGTCTTCGCCTCCGACTGGCCGGTGTCGCCGATCGATCCGATCCTGGGCATTCAGGCGGCTGTGCTGCGCAAACCATGGGCAGACAGCGATCCCGACCAGAGCTTCTCGCTGCATGAATCGCTAGCGGGCTACACGGTGGAAGGCGCCTATGCCGAGTTCATGGAGCATCGCAAGGGCCGCCTCAAGCCAGGCTTTATGGCCGATCTCGTGGTGCTCTCAGGCGACATCGAGGCGACCGCGCCGGAAGCGCTGCATACGGTGCGGCCGGTGACGACGATCTGCGGCGGCAAGATCACCTACCAGGCCTGACGGTGGCACGGGAATTGGGTTCTGGATCGACATTTCAGATGTGCGCTTGCCAAGCCATGCGCCGTGTGCTGACAATCGAGTGGGAACTGGATCCGCCAGAAGAGCGGACACAAGAATGGGGTAATCGTGCCGGAACAACCGGGTAGAAGTGCAATTGAAGTTCGTGGTGTCCGCAAGGTCTTCGGTAGCGGGGAGTCACAGGTCGCCGCCCTCGACACGGTTTCGGTGTCGATCCGCGAAAATGAGTTCTTCACGCTGCTTGGTCCGTCCGGCTGCGGGAAGACGACGCTTTTGCGGCTGATCGCCGGCTTCGATTTCCCGAGCGCCGGCGAGATTCTGCTGCATGGCCAGGACATCGCGCCGCTGCCGCCGTTCAGGCGGCCGGTCAACACCGTGTTCCAGAACTATGCGCTGTTCCCGCACATGACGGTGGCCGAGAACATCGGCTTCGGCCTCGAAATGCTCGGCAAGCCCAAGACCGAAGTCAAGGCGCGGGTCGCCGAGATGCTGAAGCTGGTCAAGATGGAGGCGCTGAGCAACCGCCGCACCAGCCAGATTTCCGGCGGCCAGCAGCAGCGCGTGGCGCTGGCGCGCGCCCTGGCGCCGCAGCCGAAAGTGCTGCTGCTCGACGAACCGCTGTCGGCGCTCGACTTCAAGCTGCGCAAGGAGATGCAGATCGAGCTGAAGCGGCTTCAACACGAGACCGGCATCACCTTCATCTTCGTCACCCACGACCAGGAAGAAGCGCTGACCATGTCCGACCGGATCGCGGTGATGTCGTCGGGCAAGATCCTGCAGGTCGGCACGCCCTGGGATATCTATGACAAGCCGGCGGAGCGCTTCGTCGCCGACTTTATCGGCGAAACCAATTTCCTGACGGCGGCCATATCAGGCATGGGCAACGGCAAGGCACGGGCAACGCTCAAATCCGGCGCGACGATCGACGCGACCGTGGCTGAGGGCTTCCAGCCGAAGGACAATGCCACCGTGGTGGTCAGGCCCGAACATGCCAAGCTGACCAGCGGCAAGGGCGACCTGTCGGGCACGGTCGAAAACATCGTCTATTTCGGCACCGACACCCACATCCATGTTCGCCTGGACAGCAGCGAGAGCTTCACAGTGCGCCAGCAGAACACGCGCAGCGCCGGCTGCGGTTTCGAGCGGGGCGACAAGGTCGGCATTTCGATCGGCAACGACGCCGCGCAAGTGCTGAGGGATTGATGGCGAGCGCGGAACAGGTCGCGGAGGAAGCCGAGCGCCGAGAGATCCGCGATCGCTGGCTGCTGTCGGCGCCGGCACTGATCATCATCTTTCTCGCGGCGACCGGCCCGCTGCTGATCGTCGTGATCTACTCATTCCTGACGCCGGGGCCCTATGGCGGCGTGGTGTGGAAATTCTCGACCGACGGCTGGCTGTCGGTGCTGATGCAGCGCGACATCTTCGACGACACTCTGGCCTTCGCCGATGCGCATCTGTCGATCTTCTGGCGCTCGGCCAAGCTGTCGTTTTTGACAACGATCCTGACGCTGCTGTTTGGCTTCCCGACCGCCTATTTCATCGCCACACGGCCGGCGCGCCAGCGCGACATCTGGCTGTTCCTGATCACCATCCCGTTCTGGACCAATCTCTTGATCCGCACCTTCGCCATCCAGGAGGTGATCCGCAATGAGGGCCTCGTCAACACGGTGCTGATCAAGCTCGGCATCATCAGCCAGCCGATCCAGATGATGTTCACCGATTTCGCGCTGATGGTCGGCATGACCTATGTCTATCTGCCGCTGATGGTGCTGCCGCTCTATGCCAGCATGGAAAAGATCGACTTCCGGCTGGTCGAGGCGGGTTACGACCTCTATGCCAACCGCTTCCAGGTGCTGAGGCGGGTCATCATCCCGCTGGTCAAGCCCGGCATCATCGCTGGCTCGATCCTTGTCTTCATCCCGGCGCTGGGCGCCTATGTCACCCCGCGCGTGCTCGGCGGGTCGAAGAATATGATGCTCGGCAGTCTGATCGAGCTGCAGTTCGGGCAAGGCCGCAACTGGCCGCTCGGCTCGGCGCTGTCGCTGTCCCTGATGGCGATCGTGATGGTCGCGCTGCTCTTCTACGTCCGCTCCGTCGGGCGCCGGGATGGCGCGCATGGCTAGCCGCTTCGATGTCCGCCGGCAGACCGGCTTCACCACCATCGCAATGATCTGCTTCTTCGCGCTGTACCTGCCGATCGTCACGCTTGTCGTCTATGCCTTCAATTCAGGCAATTCGATCGCGGTCTGGGAAGGCGTGTCGCTGCGCTGGTTCTACCAGGCCTGGAACAACAGCCAGGTCGTCGATGCCGCCATCCGGTCGCTGCAGATCGCTTTGGTCGCCGCCACCATTGCCACGATCGTCGCCACCATGGCTGCACTCGCCACGACCCGAACCAAACCCTATCCCGGCCTCGGCTTCAAATACGCCTTCATCAACCAGCCGCTGATGGTGCCGGAGATCGTCACTGCGGTGGCGCTGCTGATCTTCTTCTCGCGCATCAAGATCTGGACCGGCTATTCGGGGCTGGGCTACCTGATGGCGGCGCATACCGCCTTTTGCATTCCCTTTGCCTATCTGCCGATCCGGGCGCGGCTCGAGAGCATGGACCTGTCGTTGGAGACCGCGGCGGCCGACCTCTACGCGACACCCTGGAAGGCTTTCCGGCGCGTCACCTTTCCGCTGCTGTGGCCAGGCATCCTTGCCGGGCTGATGCTGGCCTTCGTCATCTCGCTGGACGACGTCGTCATCACCGAGTTCGTCAAGTCCGGCGGCCAGGACACGTTGCCGACCTACATGCTCGGCCAGTTCCGGCGCTTTATCACACCGGAAATCAACGCAATTTCGACGGTGTTCCTGCTGATCTCGATATTGATCGTCACCGTCTTCTTTTTCATCAGCAGGAAAAAGGATCACGAGTGACAGGAGAGATACGATGAAGTGGAAACTGACTGCGACGGCACTCGGCGCCGCGCTGTTCGCCTCGGTGGGTCTCGCCCGCGCCGACGGCGAACTTAACATCTACAATTGGGGCAACTACACCAGCCCCGAGCTCGTCAAGAAATTCGAAGAGACATACAAGGTCAAGGTGACCGTCACCGACTACGATTCCAACGACACGGCGCTGGCCAAGATCAGGCAGGGTGGCAGCGGCTTCGATGTCGTGGTGCCCTCGGCGAGCTTCGTGCCGATCTGGATCCAGGAAGGGCTGCTCCTGGAGACAGAGCCGAACAAGATGGAGAACTTCAAGAACATGGATCCGAAATGGGTCGATGTTCCCTTCGATCCGGGCCGCAAATACACCGTGCCGTGGCAGTGGGGCACGACTGGCGTCACGGTCAACACCGCAGTCTACAAGGGCGATCCCAACACCTCGGCCATCTTCTTGGATCCGCCGCCGGAACTGGTCGGCAAGATCAACGTCGTTCCCGAAATGGCCGACGTCATGCATCTCGCCATCAGATATGTCGGCGGCGAGCCGTGCACCGGCGACAAGGAGGTGCTGAAGAAGGTGCGCGATGTGCTGGTGGCGGCCAAGCCGAAATGGATCTCCATGGACTACGGCACGGTCGAGAAGTTCGCCAAGGGCGACTTCGCCGCCAGCGTCGACTGGAACGGCGCGTCGTTTCGCTCCCGCCTGCAGAACAAGGACTTCGTCTATGGCTATCCGAAGGAGGGCTATCCAATCTTTATGGACAATCTTGCGGTGCTGAAGGACGCCAAGAACGTCGAAAACGCCAAGCTGTTCCAGAACTTCGTCATGGATCCCGAGAACGCCGCGATGATCTCGTCTTTCGCGCGCTACGCCAACGGCATCAAGGGATCGGAAGCCTTCATGCCCGAGGACATGAAAACGGCGCCGGAGGTCAACATCCCCGCCGAGTTCGCCGACAAGGGCACGTTCATGCTGACCTGCGCGCCCGACGTGCAGGCACTCTACACCAGGATCTGGACCGAACTGCAGAAGTGATCGCATCGTTGACGGACCCGGCGGCGCGCGCCGCCGGGTCCGTTTTCATATTGCCGGGACGCATCTCATGACCTCCTATCGCAACAGTGAACCGGTGCCGCCGATCATGCAGGGCTCGCCGCCCAAGATGGTGCCGCCGAAGCTCGACTGGGACAGGGGACCCTGGAATCGCTGGGCGTTCCAGCACATCCGCGAAATCCTGCCGACCGTCGAAGTCTGGCGCGGCAATGGCCATCGCCGCCGGTTCGAGCGGACCGAGGTCGATCTCGACGCGCTGCCGGTGAGTGACAGCACGGGGCAGCCGACGACGCTGGCCGGGCTGCTGGACGAAACCTATACGGACGGGTTTCTCGTACTCAAGGACGGCAAGATCGCCTATGAGCGCTATTGCAACGGCATGACCGAGCGCACGCTGCATTTGTCGCAATCGATGGCGAAGTCAGTCACAGGCTCGGTATTCGGCATACTCGCCGGGCGCGGCCTGATCGATCCGGCCTTGCCGGTGACGACCTATTTGCCGGAGCTGGAAGCTACCGGCTGGGCCGGCGCCAGCGTGCAGCACGTGCTCGACATGACGACCGGCGTGCGTTTTTCCGAGGAATACACCGACCGCTATTCCGATATCGGTCAGGTCGATGTCGCCAGCGGCTGGAAGCCCGTGCCGCCGGGCAGCGACCCGGCCTTCGAGTGGCCGTCGCATATGTTCGAATTGATCCTGCGGCTCAAGAAGACAAGCCGGCGGCATGGCGCTGCCTTCGAATACCGTTCGATAGAGACCGACGTGCTCGCCTTCATCATGGAACGGGTAACCGGCAAGCGGCTGGCGCAACTGGTTTCGGAAGAACTCTGGCAAAAGCTCGGCGCGGATGAGAGCGCCTGCTTCACCGTCGACAGCGCCGGCTACGCCATCGCCGATGGCGGTTTCAACGCCACGCTGCGCGACTATGGCCGTTTCGGCCAGTTGATCCTCGACAATGGCGGCGGTGTGGTGCCGGCCGACTGGATCGAGGCGACGCGCACCGGCAGGCATGGCCCCGACTTCAGCCCCAGCCTGCCGCAAGGCAGCTACCGCAACCAGTTCTGGATCGAGGACCCGCGCTCACGCGCGCTGATGTGCCGTGGCGTGTTCGGGCAGCTGATCCACATCGACTGGAACACGAGAATGGTCGTGGTGAAGCTTTCGAGCTACCCGGATTTCATCAACATCGCCTATTCGGTGGCGACGATGAAAGCCGTGCACGCGATCGGCGCCGCGCTTGGCTAAGCCAAAAATCGTGAAAGGACTAGCGATGAACGGCAGGACCGCGTTCGAGATCAGACATGGTTTTGCCCGCAACAAGGTGCTGCTCGGCAACTGGCGCGAAAGCCCGTTCAGCCGGTGGTCGTTCCAGAATGTCGGCGAATTGGTGCCGAGCGCACGCGTCGCTGCAGCGTCAAGCGGCAGTGAGGTCCCGGCACAGGATCTTGACGGGCTGCTTGGCGAAAAGGTCGCGCTGGCCGGCGGCGCGGAGACTGTTGCGGCCTTTCTCACGCGCTCCGACACCGACGCGCTGACGATCATGAAAGCCGGCAATATCGTCGGCGACTGGTTCGCACCGCATATGGCGTTCGGCGCCCGCCACATCATCTTCTCGATCAGCAAGTCGCTGACCGCCATTCTGGCCGGCATATTGGAAGGCGAGGGGATTTTCGATCCGCAGGCGCCGGTGACCCGCTATCTGCCGGAAGCTGCCGGCTCGGCCTATGGCGATGCCAGCGTGCGGCATGTGCTCGATATGAGCGTCAGCCTCGACTTCGAAGAAGCCTATCTCGATCCGGAAAGCGCGTTTGCCCGCTATCGCCGCGCGACGCTGTGGAATCCGGGCGGCGGCGCGGAAAGCCTGGCCGACTTCATCCTGTCGCTGCAGCGCCTTGGCGAGCCGCATGGCCGGACGTTCCGCTACCGCTCGCCCAATTCCGACCTGCTCGGCATCCTGCTCGAACGCGCGTCCGGCCAGCGCTTCGCCGAGTCGATGCACGAGAAATTGTGGCTGCCGCTTGGCGCAATGAGCGAAGCCTCGGTGACAGTCGATATGGCCGGCACTGCGCGCACGGCCGGCGGCATTTCGGTGACGCCGCGCGATCTGGCGCGGGTCGGCGAGATGATGCGGCAGGGCGGCACGGCCAATGGCCGCCGCATCGTGCCGGAAGCCTGGGTGCGCGACACTGTCAGCACAGGCGGAGACACCGACGCCTGGCAGCGTGGCATGATGGCATTCCTCTTCCCGCAAGGCCGCTACCGCAACAAATGGTACCAGACCGGCGCGGCCAGCGGCGCTTTCTGCGGTATCGGCATCCACGGCCAGTGGCTCTACGTCGATCCCAAGGCGGAGGTCGTCATCGCAAAGATGTCGTCGCAGCCGGAACCGGTCGATGAGCCCCTTGATGTCGATATGGTCGCCTTCTTCGAAGCGCTGAGCCGGATGAACTGACCCAATCCAGGCTGACCGCCATCGCAGCTTTCCTGTGGAGCTATTGAGCGGTTGAAAACGCCGCGGTTGGCGGAGCGACGCTCTGCGCCTATGGTCGCCGCTCTTTTCGACAGGACAGCAGGAACGACATGGCATCCGAGCGCATCGCAGCAATTATCGCAGCCGAGATCACTGCCCGGCCCGAACAGGCCGCCGCGGCGATCGGGCTGCTGGACGAAGGCGCGACGGTGCCGTTCGTGGCGCGCTACCGCAAGGAGGTCACCGGCGGTCTGGACGACACGCAGCTGCGCCTGCTGGCCGAGCGGCTCGCCTATCTGCGTGAGCTCGACGCGCGCCGCGACACCATTCTCGGTTCGATCCGCGAGCAGGGCAAGCTGACCGAAGAGCTTGAAGCCAAGATCGCGGCGGCCGCCACCAAGGCGGAACTCGAAGACATCTATCTGCCCTACAAGCCGAAGCGCCGGACCAAAGCCGAGATCGCGCGCGAGCGTGGGCTGGGACCGCTGGCCGAGGCCATCCTTGCCGATCGCGCGGCGGTGCCGGCCGAACTGGCGCTGGCCTACATCAGTGAAGAGGTGGCCGATGCCAAGGGGGCGCTCGAGGGCGCACGCGACATTCTGTCCGAGCAGTTCGCCGAGAATGCCGACCTGGTCGGCAGACTGCGGACCTACATGAAGGAACGCGCTTTCATGCGGTCGCGCCTCGTCGACGGCAAGCAGGAAGCCGGCGCGAAATTCTCCGACTATTTCGACCATGTCGAACGCTGGGCCAACGTGCCGAGCCATCGCGCCCTGGCGATGCTGCGCGGCCGCAACGAAGAGGTGCTGTCGCTCGACATCGAGGTCGATGCCGACGACGCGTCGCCGGTGAAGCCGGTCGAACGGATGATTGCCGATGCCTACGCCATCGGCCGCCAGTTGCCGGGCGATCGCTGGCTGATGGAGGTGGCGGGCTGGACCTGGCGCATAAAGCTGTCGCTGCACCTGACGCTCGATTTGATGCGGGATCTGCGCGAGCGGGCCGAGGAGGAGGCGATCCATGTCTTCGCCCGCAATCTGAAGGATTTGCTGCTCGCTGCCCCGGCCGGCTCGCGCCCCACGATGGGGCTCGACCCCGGCATCCGCACCGGCGTCAAGGCGGCGGTGGTGGACGGCACCGGCAAGCTGCTGGCGACGACGACGGTCTATCCGTTTCCGCCAAGGAATGACGTGCGCGGCACGCAGGCCGAACTGGCAAAACTCATCCGCGTGCACAAGGTCGAGTTGATTTCCATCGGCAACGGCACCGGCAGCCGCGAGACGGAAAGGCTGGTGACCGACATGCTGTCGGACATGCCGTCGGATTGCGGGCCGAAGCCGCTCAAGGTGATCGTCAGCGAGGCGGGCGCCTCGGTCTATTCCGCCTCGGCGACGGCAGCGGCGGAATTCCCCGGCCTCGACGTGTCACTGCGCGGCGCCGTGTCGATCGCGCGACGTCTGCAGGATCCGCTCGCCGAACTGGTCAAGATCGAGCCGAAGTCGATCGGCGTCGGCCAGTATCAGCATGACGTCGACCAGTACCGGCTCGGCCGCTCGCTGGAAGCGGTGGTCGAGGACGCGGTCAACGCCGTCGGAGTCGACCTCAACACCGCCTCGGCGCCGCTGCTGGCCCGGGTTTCGGGCCTTGGCGCCTCGCTGGCCGAGGCGATCATCGCGCATCGTGACGCGACCGGCCCTTTCGCCAGCCGCCGCGACCTGTTGAAGGTGGCGCGGCTCGGACCTCGCGCCTTCGAGCAGTGCGCCGGCTTCCTGCGCATTGCCAACGGCACCGAACCGCTCGATGCCTCGGCCGTGCATCCCGAAGCCTATGGCGTGGCGAAAAAAATCGTGGCGGCCTGCGGACGCGACCTCCGCTCGCTGATGGGCGACAGTGCCGCTCTCAAGGCGCTCGATCCGCGTGCCTTCGTCGATGAGCGGTTCGGCCTGCCGACGGTGCGCGACATCCTGGCGGAACTGGAAAAGCCCGGCCGCGACCCGCGGCCCGGCTTCAAGACCGCGACCTTCGCCGACGGCGTCGACGACATCAAGGATTTGAAGCCAGGCATGCTGCTGGAAGGCACTGTCACCAATGTCGCCGCTTTCGGCGCCTTCGTCGATATCGGCGTGCATCAGGACGGCCTGGTGCATGTCTCGCAACTGGCCGACCGTTTCGTCAAGGATGCGCATGAGGTGGTCAAAGCCGGCGACGTGGTCAAGGTGCGCGTCGTCGACATCGACATCAAGCGCAAGCGCATCGGCCTGTCGATGCGCAGGGATGGTGACGGCGGCGGCACACCGAAGCCGCGCGACAATGGCAACAGACCGGCGCCGCGCGCGCCGGCGCCGCAGCGTCAGCCGGAGCGGCCGGCAGGGCAGGGCGCATTCGGCGCCGCATTGGCCGATGCGCTGAAGCGCAAGTAGCTATTTCTCCGGCGGCACATGGCGCAGCAGCCAGTCGCGAAAACTGGCGACCGGCGGATGGCCGCGCTTGTCATGCGGCACGACGAGGTAATAGGCGCTGCGGCTCTGCATCGGCCGGCCCGGCGCCGGCGCCAACTGGCCACGCTGCAACTCGCCCGAGATGAGGACCTGCGGCAGCAGCGCCACGCCGAGCCCCGCCATGCAGGCCTGGGCGGCGGTGCCGAACTGCTCGAACTGCATGCCGGGTCCGGTCGGTGCGCTCAATCCCTGATGCTCGAACCACTCGGTCCATGCGCCGGGCCGCGTCGCCATATGCAGCAGCGGCAGCCGGCCGATATCGGTGGCTGTGGCAATGGCGCGGCCGGCAAGAAATTCGGGCGATGCAACCGGCGCCACCGTCTCGCGCACCAGCAGCGTCGAGTCGGCATCGGGCCAGTCGGGCAGGCCGTAATGGATGGCGGCGTCGAGCCTTTCGCGGGCGAAGTCGAAACGGCCGATGCGGGTGACGAAATTGATGGTGATGTCAGGGTTGTTTTCGACGAAATCCGGGATGAGCGGCATCAGCCAGCGCGTGCCGAAGGTCGGCAGGATCGCCAGGTTCAAGATGCCACTATGCCGATTGCTCATCAATCCAAGCGCTGCGTCGCGCAATTGACCCAAGGCGGCGCGCACCGCTTCGGCATAGATCTCACCGGCCGTCGACAGCCTGACATTGCGGCTGTCGCGTTCGAACAGCTGGCGGCCGAACTGGTCCTCCAAAAGCCTGATCTGGCGGCTGACAGCACCCTGGGTCAGATCGAGTTCGCGTGCGGCGGCGGTAAAGCTGCCCAGCCGGGCCACTGCCTCGAAGGCGGCAAGGGCGCTGATACCAGGCAAGAGGCGGCGCTGCACGTTCATGATCCATTACTAGCGCTCATTGATTGGCGAAGCAATTTCGTTTGATTTTTTCGAGCCGGAAGCCGATAAGCCGCCCAATTCATGTTGTTGTTTTATGCATGTCGTTATCCCAAAACCGCCGGACACCCTCGGGTCAGGCCCGAGGGCAAGCTTTTGGGCGACATGCAAGAGTCTGGAGAGCGAGAGCCATGGCCGCCGACAAGAACGCATTCGTCTGGGACGATCCTTTCCTGATCGAGGACCAGTTGTCGGAAGACGAGCGGATGGTGCGCGATGGCGCAGCGGCATTCGCCGCCGACAAGCTCGCCCCGAGGATCGAGGAAGCCTATCTCGAGGAAAAGACCGATGCCGGGATCTTTCGCGAGATGGGCGAGGCGGGTCTGCTCGGCATCACCATTCCGGAAGAATATGGCGGGCTCGGCGCCAACTACGTCACCTACGGCCTGGTGGCGCGCGAAGTCGAGCGCATCGATTCTGGCTATCGCTCGATGATGAGCGTGCAGTCGTCGCTGGTGATGTATCCGATCCATGCCTATGGCTCGGAGGCGCAGCGCAAAAAATACCTGCCGAAGCTGGCGTCAGGCGAATGGATCGGCTGCTTCGGGCTGACCGAGCCGGATGCCGGTTCCGACCCTGGCGGCATGAAGACGCGGGCCGAGAAGACGGCGAACGGCTACAGGATCTCCGGCTCGAAAATGTGGATTTCCAACGCGCCGATCGCCGACGTGTTCGTCGTCTGGGCAAAGTTGTCCGACAAGAGTGGGGGCGCGCAGGACAACGAGATTCGCGGCTTCGTGCTGGAAAAGGGCATGAAGGGGCTGTCGGCGCCAAAGATCGGCGGCAAACTCAGTCTCCGCGCGTCGATCACCGGCGAAGTGGTGATGGAAGGAGTCGAGGTCGGCGAGGATGCGCTGCTGCCGAACGTGTCGGGCCTGAAGGGGCCTTTCGGCTGCCTCAACCGGGCGCGCTACGGCATTTCCTGGGGGGCGATGGGCGCGGCGGAAGACTGCTGGCACCGGGCCCGCCAATATGGCCTCGTCCGCAAGCAATTCGGCAAGCCGCTGGCCGGCACCCAGCTTTTCCAGAAGAAGCTCGCCGACATGCAGACCGAGATCGCGCTGGGGCTGCAGGGCAGCTTGCGGGTCGGGCGGCTGATGGATGAGGGCAAGATGGCGCCGGAGATGATCTCGATCGTCAAGCGCAACAATTGCGGCAAGGCGCTCGACATCGCCCGCCAGGCCCGCGACATGCATGGCGGCAACGGCATCCAGATCGGCTACCACGTCATGCGCCACGCGCAGAACCTGGAGACGGTCAACACCTATGAGGGCACGCATGACGTGCATGCGCTGATCCTCGGACGGGCGCAGACCGGATTGCAGGCGTTTTTCTAAGCCGGCCCCTAGGCCGGCAACGCTGCTTAAATTAGATGCAGCGCAACATCTCTGCTTGGAGAATGGCCAGTATTTGTGTCAGGGTTCGGCGAGTTCGTTTGAAACGCCGACTTTCGGGGTCCCATGGCAATTCTGGCAGCCGTCTACCACCTGACCCATTACAAATATGACCGGCCGGTCGTCCTCGGCCCGCAGGTCATCAGGCTGCAGCCGGCGCCGCATTCCCGCACCAAAGTGCTCAGCCATTCGTTGAAGGTCGGGCCGGCGAACCACTTCGTCAATCTGCAGCAGGATCCCTACGGGAATTTCCTGGCGCGCTTCGTGTTTCCGGAACCGGTGACGGAACTGAAGATCGAGGTCGACCTCGTCGCCGACATGACGGTCTACAATCCGTTCGATTTTTTCGTCGAGCCGTCGGCCGAGATCTTTCCATTCGAATACCCGGAAGAGATCAGCGCCGATCTCGCCATCTACCGGACGCCGGAACCGGCCGGACCGCTGCTGTCGGCGTTCCTGCAAACCATCGATCGCAGTCCAACCAACACCGTCAATTTCGTCGTCGACCTCAATGCGCGCCTGCAGCGCGAGATCGCCTATATCGTGCGGATGGAAACCGGCGTTTTTTCGCCGGAGGAAACGCTGGCCGCCAAGAAAGGCTCGTGCCGCGATACGAGCTGGCTGCTGGTGCAGATCCTGAGGAACCTCGGCATCGCCGCGCGCTTCGTTTCCGGCTACCTGATCCAGCTGAAGCCCGACCTGGTCGCGCTTGACGGACCGCCCGGCACCGCCGTCGACTTCACCGATCTCCATGCCTGGTGCGAGGTCTACCTGCCGGGCGCCGGCTGGATCGGCTTCGACCCGACCTCCGGCCTGCTCACCGGCGAAAGCCATGTGCCGCTGGCCGCCACGCCGCATTTCCGCAACGCCGCGCCTATTTCCGGCATGGCCAGCTTCGCCAATGTCGAGTTCGGCTTCGACATGCGGGTCGACCGCATCGCCGAGCACCCCCGCATCACCAAGCCATTCTCCGACGAAAGCTGGCAGGCGCTTGACGCATTGGGCAGGCAGGTCGACGCCGCGCTGGAGGCCGGAGACGTGCGGCTGACCATGGGTGGCGAGCCGACCTTTGTGTCGATCGACGACTTCGAGGCGGAGGAATGGAATACCGCTGCCGTCGGCCCGACAAAACGCGAAAAGGCCGATGCGCTGATCCGCCGGCTGCGTGAGCGTTTCGCGCCCGGCGGCTTCCTGCACTACGGGCAAGGCAAGTGGTATCCGGGCGAAAGCCTGCCGCGCTGGACCTTCTCACTCTACTGGCGCGCCGACGGCGAGCCGGTGTGGAGCGACCCGTCGCTGATCGCGCGGGAGAACAGCGACGCAGATGTCGGGCCGAAGCAGGCGGAAAGCCTGCTGACGGCGATTGCCGATGAACTCGGCATCGACAACACCATGGTCAGCGAAGCCTATGAGGACCCGGCTGAGTGGCTGCTCAAGGAAGGCAAGCTGCCGGAGAATGTCGATCCGTCCAATTCGAAGCTGGACGACCCCGAGGAGCGCAGCCGCATGGCGCGGGTGTTCGAGCGCGGCCTGACCAAGCCGTCGGGCTATGTACTGCCTGTCCAGCGCTGGAACAGCCAGGCGTCGGGACCGCGCTGGCGTTCGGAGAAATGGAAGACGCGGCGCGGCAGGCTGTTCCTGGTGCCGGGCGATTCACCGGTCGGCTACCGCCTGCCGCTCGGCACGCTTCCCCATGTGCCGCCGGCGCAGTTCCCCTACATCGTGCCGGTCGACCCATCGCTGCCGCGCGGACCGTTGCCGGCGCGCGAGGCGATTTTGCCTGAGGCCGCTCCTTTGCCGGAGGCTGCCCCGGCCGAACTTGAAGGCGCCGACGAAATGGCGCGCCGTCAACAGGCGGCGTCCTTCACCGCAGCGACCGGCCAGCAGGACCGCGTCGAACAGGAGATCACCGAGATCGGCGGCGCGGTGCGCACCGCGCTGTCGGTCGAGCCGCGCGACGGACGGCTTTGTGTGTTCATGCCGCCGGTCGAGGCGCTGGAAGATTATCTCGAACTTGTCGCGGCGGCCGAGAATGCGGCAAAAACTATCGGGCTGCCGGTGCATATCGAGGGCTACGGCCCGCCACACGATCCGCGCCTCAACGTCATCCGCGTGGCTCCGGATCCCGGCGTCATCGAGGTGAACATCCATCCGGCTGCGAACTGGCAGGACTGCGTGGCGACGACCACGGCGATCTACGAGGAGGCGCGGCAGACGCGACTTGGCGCCGACAAGTTCATGATCGACGGCCGCCACACCGGCACAGGCGGCGGCAACCATGTCGTCGTCGGCGGCGCGACGCCCAACGACAGTCCGTTTTTGCGCCGCCCCGATTTGTTGAAAAGCCTTGTCCTGCAATGGCAACGCCGTCCGTCGCTGTCCTATCTATTCTCAGGCCTGTTCATCGGCCCGACCAGCCAGGCGCCGCGCTTCGACGAGGCGCGCCACGATTCGCTCTACGAGCTCGAGATCGCCATGGCGCAGGTGCCGCATCCGAACCAGGGCGCGGCACCGCTGCCGTGGCTGGTCGACCGGCTGTTTCGTAACCTGTTGACCGACGTGACTGGGAACACCCACCGTTCGGAAATCTGCATCGACAAGCTGTTTTCGCCCGACGGCCCGACCGGCCGGCTGGGGCTGGTCGAGTTCCGCGGTTTCGAGATGCCGCCCAATGCGCGCATGAGCCTGGCGCAGCAATTGCTGGTGCGCGCCATCATCGCCCGCGCCTGGAAGAACCCGCTCGATGGCCGTTTCGTGCGCTGGGGCACGTCGCTGCATGACCGTTTCATGCTGCCGCACTATGTCTGGGCTGACTTTCTCGACGTGCTGGACGACCTCAAGCTGAACGGCTTTGAATTCCGTCCCGAATGGTTCGACGCGCAGCTCGAATTCCGCTTCCCGTTCTGCGGCGAGGTCCAGCATGCCGGCATCAAGCTGGAACTGCGGCAGGCGCTGGAGCCGTGGCATGTCATGGGCGAGCAGGGCGCCATCGGCGGCACCGTGCGCTTCGTCGATTCCTCGGTCGAGCGGCTGCAGGTGAAGACGGAAGGGCTAAACCCGGAGCGTCATGCCGTCGTCTGCAACGGCCGCATCGTGCCGATGAAGGTGACCGACACCAGAGAGATTGCGGTGGCAGGGGTCCGCTTCAAAGCCTGGCAGCCGGCATCGGGGCTGCATCCCGCGCTGCCGGTCAACACGCCGCTGGTCTTCGACATCTATGATCGCTGGTCGGGCCGGGCCATCGGCGGCTGCGTCTACCATGTCGCGCATCCCGGCGGGCGCAGCTACGACACCTTCCCGGTCAACGGCAACGAAGCGGAGGCGCGGCGGCTCGCCCGCTTCGAGCCACGCGGCCATACGCCGTCCGGCTACGTGCTGCGCGACGAACAAGCCTCTGAGGATTTCCCGATGACCCTTGACCTGCGGCGGCCTGCAAGACTCTGATCGGCCATGGCAAAGGGGAATCACCAGGAAATACGCGGCAGGCCGCATAACCTGCTGGAGCACTACCAGCCGATCGACGGCGTCGTCGACGAGATGGTCGATGCATCAGGCAATCCCCGTCCGGTCTGGAAGGAGTTCATCGAGGCGCTGGAAGATCTGGGGCCCGAAAAGCTCGCCCAGCGTTTCGCCCGCGCCGACCAGTATCTGCGCGACGCCGGCGTCTATTACCGTCTCTACGATCAGGCCGGCGCCAATGAGCGCGAATGGCCGCTGGCGCATGTGCCTCTCCTGATAGAGGAGCAGGAATGGGCTGCGATCAGTGCCGGCCTGGTCCAGCGGGCCGAGCTGTTCGAGGAAACGATTGCCGATATCTACGGGCCGAATCGCCTGGTTGAGAAAGGCATCCTGCCGGCGGGGCTGATCGCGGCCAGCCCGGAATATTTGCGCCCCGTCGTCGGCACCAGACCGGCCAGCGGCCATTTCCTGCATTTCTGCGCGTTCGAGCTCGGCCGTGGTCCGGATGGCCGCTGGTGGGTGCTGGGCGACCGCACGCAGGCGCCGTCGGGCGCCGGCTTTGCGCTGGAAAACCGCGTCGCCACCACGCGTGCGCTGTCCGACATTTATGGCGAGATGCATGTGCACCGCCTTGCCGGCTTCTTCCGTCGCTTTCGCGACGCGCTTAACGGCCTGGCCAAGGGATCAGGCGGCCGTGTCGCCATCCTGACGCCGGGGCCACTCAACGAAACCTATTACGAGCATGCCTATATCGCCCGCTATCTCGGCATCATGCTGCTCGAAGGCGAGGATCTGACCGTCTCCGGCGGTCGATTGATGGTGCGCACGGTTTCCGGGCTGATGCCGGTCAGCGTGCTGTGGCGGCGGCTCGACGCCGCCTTCGCCGATCCGCTGGAGCTGCGGCCGGATTCGCAGATCGGCACGCCAGGGCTGGTCGAGGCGATCCGCCGGGGAGCCGTTTCAGCCGTCAACGCACTCGGCTCCGGGCTGATGGAAACGCGGGCGCTGTTCGCTTTCCTGCCAAAAATTTCGCGCGAATTGCGCAATGAGGAGCTTCTCTTGCCGAGCGTCGCGACATGGTGGTGCGGGCGGGACGCGGACCGTGACCATGTGCTGGCCAACCTCGACCGCATGGTGATCGGTCCGGCGCTGTCGACGCGGCTTGCCTTCGAGGATGACGATTGCACCAGGCTGGGCTCGGCGCTGGTCGCCGGGGAACGGGCCGAACTGATAGCCCGGATCGAACGGGACGGCGGCGCCTTCGTCGGACAGGAAGCGGTGACGCTTTCGACCACGCCGGTCTATGTCGGCGGCTGGCTTGAGCCGCGGCCGGCAGCCCTGCGCGTCTATCTGGCGCGAACGCCGGAAGGCTGGACGGTGATGCCTGGCGGTTTTGCCCGCGTCGGCTTTTCGCTCGACCCGACCGCAATCGCCATGCAGCGCGGCGGCCAGGCGGCGGATGTTTGGGTGGTCAGCGACAGGCCGGTGGAGCGCGAGACGCTGCTGCCGCAGGAGCATGACAGCTTCATCCGCACCTCGCCGGGCAGCCTGCCCAGCCGCGCTGCGGAAAACCTGACATGGCTCGGCCGCTATATCGAGCGATCGGAAGACACGGTGCGCATCCTGCGCGCCTATCACGTGCGGCTGGCCGAGGCCTCCGACCCGGACATGCCTTTGCTTGCCGATATCAGAGACCATCTCGAACCGTTCGGCATCGACGTCGCGGCGGCGATCCCGCCGGGGCTGATCGGCACGCTGGACAGCGCCGTCTACAGCGCCGGACAGATCCGCGACCGCTTCTCGCCCGACGGCTGGCTGGCGCTGAAGGATCTGTCGAAGACCATCCATCAATTCGCGACAACGGTGGCGCCGGGCGATGACGCGACGCGGGCGATGACGGTCATCCTGCGCAAGCTCGCCGGGTTTTCCGGCTTGCTGCATGAGAACATGTATCGCTTCACCGGCTGGCGGTTCCTGGAGATCGGCCGGCGATTGGAACGCGGCATCCAGATCGCCCGAACGCTCGCCCGGCTGACCAGGGCTGCGGCGCCCGAAGGCGCGCTCGACATGATGCTGGAGATCGGCGACAGCGTGATGACCCACCGGCGGCAGTATCCGGTGCAGGCCGGCAGGCGCACGGTGATCGACCTCCTGGTGCTCGATCCGCTCAACCCGCGCTCCATCCTGTTCCAACTCGAGCGGCTGAAGGCCGAAATCGCGCTGTTGCCTGCTGTCGGCGGCGAGGGGCATATGTCGCCGGCGGCGAAAGAGATATTGCAGCTCAATACAGCAATCGCCATCAAGGAGCCGTCGGACATGACGGCGAAGGCCCTTGACGATCTCGCCAGCGAGATCGGCGGCCTCTATAACAGCCTCGCCAAGGCCTATTTTGGCTAAGGCTTATTTCGGGTAAGGGCTGGTTCGGATAAAGGCTGGCATGCTCTACGACATCAGGCTCAATCTGCGTTACGATTATGATGCTGCAGCCGGCGGCGGCCGCCATCAGGTGCGCGTGCTGCCGCCGACGATATCGGGCGTGCAGCGCGTGATCGCCGCTTCGCTGTCCTTCGCGCCGGCGCCGAGCGAACGCTCCGACTTTTCCGATTTCTTCGGCAACAATGTCACGTCGATCGCCTTTCGCGATGCCCATGATGCGCTCGACATCAGGATGAGCGCGCGCGTCGCCGTCTCGCGGCCGGAAGCCGGGCTTGACGTGTCGCCCGACATTCGCCGGCTGCGGGAACAACTCGAAGCGGTGCGGTCGCTGTCGCCTGATACACCGCATCACTTTCTGGCCGCCAGCGACCATGCCGGCGTCGACGCTGATATCACGGGGTATGCGCGCAGCAGTGCCGGCAGTTCTGTCGTCGGTACCGCCATGGACCTGTGCAACCGCATTCATCGCGATTTCACCTACGATGGCGAGGCGACCACGGTGCAGACCCGGGCGAGCGATGCTTTCAGCCTGAAGCGGGGTGTCTGCCAGGATTTTTCGCACATCATGATCGCCGGCCTGCGCGGCCTCGGTATTCCCGCCGGCTATGTCAGCGGCTTCCTGCGCACCATCCCGCCGCGCGGAAAACCGCGACTGGAAGGGGCCGACGCCATGCATGCCTGGGTCAAGGTGTGGTGCGGGCGCGACACCGGATGGCAGGAATTCGATCCGACCAACGGCATGCGGGCAAGCAACGACCACATCACCGTCGGCCACGGCCGCGACTATTCGGATGTAGCGCCGATCGTCGGCGTCCTGAAGACGACGGGCGGACAGGTCGGCGAGCAGGCTGTCGACGTCATTCCGGTTGTGCTGGAAAAGGCATGACGGCAAGCGAGGCCGCAATCGATTTGTAGGCGCCGAAGGTAGACAGAGAAGACGGCCCGTCGAACGCACATGCGGTGCGCTGACATCATTCTGAACGCCGTTCGCGGAACCCGCAGCCGTTCCTGCGCTTATCTACGGGAAAATTTCTCGTGGAGAGGATATGCTGGACAAATCCGGATCGTCGTCTGGCCGATCGGCTGCCAATGAGGTTGCACCAAAAAACGGGGCGCCGAACAATGGCGGAGAGGCCTCGGCCGATCGAGCCTCGCTCACCTACCTTACCGATACCGAGCCCGGTATCCGTCGTTTCAGGGCCGGCAAGGGATTCTCATACAAAGGGCCTGACGGGCAGGGCGTCGACGGGGACACCATGGCCCGCATCAAGGCACTCGCCATCCCGCCGGCGTGGACGGATGTGTGGATCGCGCCGGATGCCAACGGTCACATCCAGGCGACGGGCCGAGACCAGCGCGGACGCAAGCAATATCGCTACCATCCGCAATGGGCCGAGGAGCGCGACGGCGTCAAATATTCGAGCCTGGTTGCCTTTGCAGAGAGCCTGCCTGGGCTGCGACGCCAGATCGACGCCGACCTGCGCCGTCACGGCCTGCCGCTGGAACGGGTTGTCGCCGCTGTGGTCTGGCTGCTCGACAACACGATGATTCGCGTCGGCAATGCCGCCTACGCCCGCGACAACAACAGCTTTGGGCTGACCACGCTGCGCGACCGCCATGTCGACATCGATGGCTCGAGCCTGCGTTTCGCTTTCAAAGGCAAGTCCGGCAAGGAATGGAAGCTGAAGCTCGTCGATCGCCGGATCGCCAGGATTGTGCGCGGGGCGCAGGATCTGCCGGGCCAGAAGCTGTTCCAGTATCTCGACGAGGATGGAAGCAGGCGACCGATCCGCTCCGACGACGTCAACCGCTATATCAGGGAGACGGCAGGGGCCGATTTCAGCTCCAAGCATTTCCGAACCTGGGGCGGCACCATCCATGCTGCGTCGCTGTTTGCGCAAACCGAACGACCCGAAAGCCAGGCACAACAGAAGCGGGTGATGAACGGCGTCATCGACAAGGTGGCCGAGCGGCTGGGCAACACGCGCGCCATCTGTCGCAGCTGTTACATCCACCCACAGGTTTTCGAAGCCTGGTCCGAAGGTCGGCTGCTCAGCGAAATGGCGGATGCGAACAAGCGGAAGCGATCGATAGCCGGCCTTGATGACGAAGAAGCGCTCGTATTGAGGTGGCTGAAGGCGCAGGAAAGCTGAACCGAACAGAGCAGCCACAGGCCTTCATTGTGCTGGCAGGACGTGATTTTTTTATCGACGTTGTGTCGGGATCGGTCCTACTGTTTCGTCCTTTGACAGAGAAAAGGACGCACCCATGCTCTACGCAATCCTCTGCTATGCCTCCGAAGACGTCGTCTGCTCGTGGAGCAAGGAACAGGACGATGCCGTCATGGAAAAACTCCTGGGCGTGCAGGAAAAATACGCTCGGGCCGGCCGGCTTGGCCCGGTGGCGCGGCTGCTGCCGACGACCGCTGCGACAACCCTGAGAAAGGTCAAGGGCGAATCGGTCGTCATCGATGGCCCGTTTGCCGAGACCAAGGAACAGTTTCTCGGCTTCTACACGCTCGAATGCGCCGATCTCGACGAGGCCGTCGACTTCGCGCGCGAGCTTTCCGAGGTCAACCCGAGCGGCGGCTCCTACGAGATACGGCCGGTTTCGCTCTTCAATCCCGCCAAGGTTTCCGCATGACCGACCTTACCTGGATCAGCACAGCGATCAGCACCGCCCGCCCACAGGCGATGGGCGCGCTGTTGCGCTACTTCCGCGATCTCGACGCGGCGGAGGAAGCTTTCCAGGACGCTTGCCTGCGAGCACTGAAGAACTGGCCGACAAACGGCCCGCCGCGCGATCCGGCAGCCTGGCTGATCTTCGTTGGCCGCAACAGCGGCATCGACGCGGTGCGCAAGCGCGCCAAGCAGGCGCCGCTGCCGGAAGAGCACCAGATCTCCGATCTGGAAGATGCCGAGACCGATATTGCCGAACGGCTGGACGGCGCGCACTACCGCGACGACATATTGCGCCTGCTGTTCATCTGCTGTCATCCCGACCTGCCGGCGACGCAGCAGATCGCTGTGGCGTTGCGCATCGTTTCAGGCCTGAGCGTCAAGCAGATCGCCCGCGCCTTTCTCGTCGGTGAAAGCGCCATGGAGCAGCGCATCACCCGTGCCAAGGCGCGCATCGCCGATGCCGGCGTGCCGTTCGAGACGCCCGGCGCGGTCGAGCGCTCCGAGCGGCTCGCCGCGGTCGCCGCCATGGTCTACCTGATCTTCAACGAAGGCTATTCGACCAACAGCGGCGAGGCACCGGCGCGCGCGCCGCTCTGCGAGGAGGCGATCCGGCTGGCCCGGCTGCTGCTCAGGCTGTTCCAGACCGAGCCGGAGATCATGGGCCTGACGGCGCTCTTGCTTCTCCAGCATGCGCGTGCGCCGGCGCGTTTCGACGAGAACGGCGAAATCGTGCTGCTCGAAGACCAGGACCGCAGCCTGTGGAGCCGCAAGATGATCGACGAGGGGCTGGCGCTGGTCGACAAAGCGCTGCGCCACCAGAAGCCCGGTCCCTACCAGGTGCAGGCGGCGATCGCCGCCCTGCATGCGCGCGCGGCAAAGCCCGAGGACACGGACTGGAACGAGATCGAGCTGCTCTACAGCCTGCTCGAGCAGATGCAGCCGTCGCCGGTGGTGACGCTCAATCGCGCCGTCGCGGTCGCCAAGGTGCGCGGGCCGGAAGCCGCACTTGCCATGATCGAGCCGCTGGAACAAAGGCTTTCCGGCTATTTCCACTTCTTCGGCCTTAGGGGTGGCCTGCTGATGCAGCTCAATCGTGGTGAGGAGGCGCGCATCGCCTTCGACCGCGCCATTGCGCTTGCCAATACGGCCGCCGAGGCCGCCCATATCCGCATGCATATCGACCGGCTGATGAAGGAAGGCGCCGTGCGGGGAACAGCACAGACAGCGCGCTGAACCAAATCGCTGGTTCAACGGTCTGACCTGGGCTTAGACCATGCCGGGGTGGCGATTTTTCCCTGAAACGAGTAATGCCACGCCATGACAGCGCCTGATGTGCCGATCGGCGCAGGGACGGCATGGCACAAGGGTGCATGTCGTTGTCCCAAAACCGCTGCGCACCCTCGGGCAGGCCAGAGGGCATGCTTTTGGGCGACATGCATTATGAGCGATGGGATCTGAAGGGAAAGAAAATGACAATTGCGAAGAAAACAGCCGGGTTACTGGCGAAACTGGGCGTTGCCGAGGCTGCGCTTTCAGGCGGCGATCTTATCGTGCGCAGTCCGGTGACGGGTGAGCAGATCGCCGCGCTGAAGACGATCTCGCCGGCCGGCGCGGCAGAGACCATCGACAGGGCGCATAAAGCCTTCCAGACATGGCGGCTGGTGCCGGCACCGAAGCGTGGCGAGTTGGTGCGGCTGCTTGGCGAGGAACTGCGTACCCACAAGGCCGAGCTTGGCCGGCTGGTGTCGATCGAGGTCGGCAAGATCCCGTCCGAAGGGCTCGGCGAAGTGCAGGAGATGATCGACATCTGCGATTTCGCCGTCGGCCTCTCCCGGCAATTGTACGGCCTGACCATCGCCACCGAGCGGCCCGGCCATCGCATGATGGAAACCTGGCACCCGCTGGGCGTCGTCGGCGTGATTTCGGCCTTCAACTTCCCGGTTGCAGTGTGGTCGTGGAACGCCGCGCTGGCGCTGGTCTGCGGCGACGCGGTGGTGTGGAAGCCATCGGAAAAGACACCGCTGACGGCGCTCGCCTGCGAGGCGATCTTCAAGCGTGCGGCAGAACGTTTCGGCGATGCTCCGGAAGGCTTGATTTCGGTGCTGATCGGCGATCGCGCCGTCGGCGAAATTCTGGTCGATCATCCTGATGTGCCGCTGGTTTCGGCCACCGGCTCGACCCGCATGGGCGGGGATGTCGGTCCGCGGCTGGCCAAGCGCTTTGCCCGCGCCGTGCTGGAGCTCGGCGGCAACAATGCCGGCATCGTCTGCCCGACGGCCGATCTCGACATGGCCCTGCGCGCCATCGCCTTCGGCGCCATGGGCACGGCCGGCCAGCGCTGCACGACGCTCAGGCGCCTGTTCGTGCATGAGAGCATCTATGATGCCCTGATTCCACGCCTGAAGAAGGCCTATGAAAGCGTCTCTGTCGGCAATCCGCTGGAGACATCAGCGCTGGTCGGACCGTTGATCGACAAGGCAGCCTTCGACAGCATGCAGAATGCGTTGAAGGAAGCCGCCGCACACGGCGGCAAGGTGACCGGCGGCACGCGGGTCGAGAATGGCCATACCGATGCCTATTACGCTCGTCCGGCGCTGGTCGAGATGCCCAAGCAGGTCTCGCCGGTGACGGAAGAGACCTTCGCGCCGATCCTCTACGTGATGAAATACTCGGACTTCGACGCCGTACTCGACGAGCACAATGCGGTCGGAGCGGGGCTGTCATCGTCGATCTTCACCCGCGACCTGCAGGAATCCGAGCGCTTCCTTGGCGTCGACGGGTCCGACTGCGGTATCGCAAACGTCAACATAGGCACATCGGGGGCCGAGATCGGCGGCGCCTTCGGCGGCGAGAAGGAGACCGGCGGCGGCCGCGAGTCGGGCTCCGACGCCTGGAAGGCTTACATGCGGCGCGCCACCAACACCGTGAACTATTCCAAGGCGCTGCCGCTCGCCCAAGGCGTGTCCTTCGACATCGACTAGGCTGGTGAGCCCTTGTCGTGGCGGTCGCAATGACCGCCACGATAGCGGCGCTGGAAGACGGTACGGGCCGTGACGATTGAAGCCGCCCACGTGGCTCTATGGAGCGGCTGATGTGGCCCACCCCATGTCGTTGAAACGTCAGCCGTGCCAACCCATATGTGCATTGCGTCGGATGTTTTCCTCCCATTGCGTCCGGCGCGTTCCCCTCTGGAGGTTTTGAACCTTCATGCCTGGCCGGACTTTAACAGTCCGACCTTTTTTTATTTGGCTGCCCTGTGAAGCTGCGCTGCCGCGGGCGGAGCATCCACGACCGAGCAGGCCGCGGTGGTGGCAGCGCACGGACGCCCAACCAGTATGACCAGCCCACAGAGCGCGTAATGTCGTGGCCATTTTTGTCACGCTCGACAGCGGCCCAGCCGTAGGGTGCGGCAACGGAAACTGCCATTTTGTCAGAAAATCCACTAGTCTCGCTTGGTTTGCGAGACGGCGAGAGATGCCCGACCTGAAACAGATGCCCGATAGGAAGCAAATGAGATTGCTCGGCATCGTGGCCGCGACGGCGCTCGGTCTGTATGTCTGCTATCTCTTGGCGTTGCCCTTTTTGCCCGCATTGACCTGGGCGCTGGTGTTGGCAATCATCCTGTATCCGGCTCATCGACGGGTCGAAGAAAGGCTCAGGAATCAAAATCTGGCTGCACTGATATCGGTGAGCGTCGCGGCGGTGGCGGTCGGCCTGCCGCTCATCTTCGTGGCACAGCAGCTTGTTCGCGAGGCGGTAAACGGCGCCACCTATATGGAGGAGGTCATCCGGGGCTGGAACACAGATGCCTTCGTGTCGGACTATCCCAGGCTTTCGGCTGTTGCCCAGTGGATCGAGAACCAACTCGATCCGGCCGGCACGGTCGCCGCATTTGTACAATGGCTGACGGGACAAAGCACATCGCTGTTGCGCGGCTCGATCAATCAGGCCGTGATGTTCGTGCTGACATTCTATCTGCTGTTCTATTTTCTGAGGGACCGTGAACCCGCCCTGCGGGGGATCGTGCGTCTGTCGCCCCTGCGTGCACCGGAGACGGCATATTTGCTGTCCCGCCTTGCCGAGACGGTCCATGCGATCCTGATAGGCACCGTGCTTGTCGCCGCTGTGCAGGGAACGCTGGGCGGCCTGATATTCTGGTGGCTCGGCCTGCCCACTCCGGTGTTCTGGGGCCTGGTAATGGGACTTCTTGCCATCGTCCCGGTGCTTGGCGCATTCCTGATCTGGGTGCCGGCAGCGATCTATCTCGCGCTGGAAGGGGCTTGGGCGAGCGCAGCGATCCTGACCGTCTGGGGCGGCGGCGTCGTCGCCGGCATCGACAATCTGCTCTATCCGATGCTTGTCGGGAGCCGGCTGCGGCTCCACACAGTGGTCGCCTTTATCGGCGCGGTCGGTGGCATCGTCCTCTTCGGAGCATCCGGGCTTGTCCTCGGCCCTGCGGTGATCGCGGTCACCGTCAGCCTCGTTGACATTCTCAAGAAACGATTGAACGACCCACCAGGGGCGGAACTGACGCCAAAGCGCGACACAAAGCCATCACGTCAGTCGAGAGCCACGCCTGGTCGTGAATAAGCACGCCACGCGCCACTAGTTCGATTCTAGACCTAAAGAACGTGGAAGGCCGTATCGCTCGCGAAGGCTGCGCTTACCCTCGGCGTCGAACGCTTCCGAACCTCCAGCAAAGGCATCACGTCATCGATTGAGCTTTGCAGGTCCGACCCAATAATCGAGGCTTGCCGAGGCAAGCGGGTTGGCTTTCTGTCATGCGCCAACCGGCCTCGTGACTGCCGAGACCAAGGATCACGGCATTGAGATGCATGTGCCGCGGTGGGTTCATTTTTCGCCGGCCAGATAGGCGTTGGTGTAATAGGCTGCGAAATCGGGTCGTTCGCCGGCCGGGTTTCCATCGCCGTCGCGCAGGGCGCCGGCCTTGAACAGGTAGTCGCCGATAGCCTCCATCTTTGCGGGATCGATCGTGCCGATCGCGCCGGTGGGGCTTTGCAAATAGTGGCCGTCGACCAGCGCCTTCAGTGATGCCTCGATCAACGGTCGGTCGGTCAACACGTCGCTGTTTGCTGCGATCAGGATATTAGCCGCTTCTTGCGGATGTTCGACGGCGAAGGCATAGCCGCGCCTGGTCGCGGCGATGAACGCGGTTGCGGTGTCCTTGTTCTTCTCGAGGTAGGCCCGGCTCGAGCCAATGAAGTTGGTATGTTGGTCGGGAACGCCGAAATCCGCATAGCGGAAGGTGCGCTGGGCCTTGCCGTCGAGTTCCGCCTTGATCCCCTCCCAAGTATAGACTTCGAGCGTAAAATCGACTTTGCCATTGGCCAACGCCTCATAGGCGGAGGTGCCCAGCGTCACTGTTTCGAAATTGCCCCCGCCGCCGTCATGGCGGATGATGGTGCCGATCAGCGCATTCTCCCAGGCGCTGCCGAAACCGCCATAGGTCAGGCCGTCCAGATCCCTTGGGGACTGTATATCGGCGCGGTCGGCGTTGAACACCAGCCTGCCGGTTTCCGTCTGCATGATGGCATAGGTGGCGACGAGGTCGGCGCCGGCCGTGCGCTGGGTAAACAATCCTATGGAACTCAATATGCCGAAATCGGCCACGCGGTTGGCGATCAGCGTACCGGCCGCAGTGTCGCTGTAGGGCAGGATCTGCACGTCGAGCCCGGCCTCGGCGTAGAAGCCTTTCGCCCGGGCGACATAAAGCCCGACATGGTTTGTGTTCGGCGTCCAGTCGAGCGCGACGGTGACAGTCTGCTGGGCTGACACGGACGTGACGGGTCCGAGCCCGGCGATCAATGCGGCAGCGATGAATAGGCGTCTGGAAAGCATGGTCATGTCCTTTGGGCGGGCTGTGGGTCGAGCAGGGTATCGAGGATGTCGGCTTCGATGGCGCTGGCTTCCGGCGAGGCAAGATCCTTGCGCGGGCGCGAAAGAGGTATGGCGATTTCGCGCAGCACCCGGGCGGGGCGGCGGCTCAGCACATAGATGCGGTCGGACAGGAAGACCGCCTCGCGCACGTCGTGGGTGATCAGCAGGACGGTCCAGCGGTGTCGGTCCCACATCGTCTGAAGCCAGCGCTGCATGCCGGTGCGCGTGAGGGCGTCGAGTGCGCCGAACGGTTCGTCGAGCAACAGCATGGCGCGGTGCTGCACGACGGTACGCAACAGCGCGGCGCGCTGGCACATTCCGCCTGAGAGCTGCGCCGGATACTTATGCTCGAAGCCAGCAAGGCCGAATTCGCCGAAGAGCGACGCCACCTCGTCACGCGCCGCCTTGCGGGACATGCCCTGCACTTCCAGGCCGAGCGCGGCGTTGTCGATAACCGTGCGCCAGGGCATCAGGGCATCGCGCTGCGGCATCAAGGCAAACGGTCGGCGCGCGTCGGCCAGTGGCCGTCCGTCGAAGTCGACATCGCCGCCGTAGCCATCGAGACCGCCGGTCAGCAAGCTGAAGATCGTGGATTTGCCGGCTCCGGAGGGGCCGAGGATTGAAACGAATTCGCCCGGCTCGACATGCAGGGTGATGCCGGCAAGCACGTCAATGTCGCCAAAACGCTTGCTGACCTGACGCAACTCCAGCCGCCTGCTCATGATTTTCGTGCGGCATCGAGCCGCTCCCATGGCATGGCGGCGCGCTGGATCAGCGCCGTAGCGGCAAACAGGACCAGCGTAAGCAAGGCGCTGACCAGCACGGCCGCCAGCACGAGATCGGACCGGAAATTGTTCTTGGCGTTGAGCATGTAGATGCCGAGCCCTTTGGCCGCACCGGCATATTCCGCGAAGATGGCGCCAACCACGGCATAGGTGATCGAGATGCGCAGCCCGGCGAAGAAATAGGGCAGCGAGGAGGGCAGGCGGGCCAGCCGGAAAATGCGCATGCGGGAAGCGCCCATCGAATGCAGAAGCGCCGAGATGTCGCGATCCGTCGATGCATACCCCTGCACCAGCGCGACCAGCATGGGAAAGAAGGTCACGAGGGCGACCAGCATGATCTTCGGCGTCAGCCCGAAGCCGAACCAGAGCACGATCAGCGGGGCGATCGCCACCAGCGGCAGGGTCTGGCTGATGACGAACAGCGGGAACAGGGCGCTGCGCAGCGGTTTGAAGAAGTCGATCAGCATCGAAAGGATGAAGGCAACGGCCAGCGAACAGGCGAAACCCGCCAATGTGGCGCTGATCGTCGGCACGGTGTTGTCGAACAGCGCCTGGCGCTGCTGGATGGCCTGGGCGAGAACGCGTGACGGCGCGGGCAGCGTGGTGGGCGAGATGCCCGAGAGGCGCGCATAGAGCTCCCAGGCCAAAACCAGCGTGCCGACCGATAGCAAGGCCGGTCCAACCTTGCCGAACAGGACTGCGATTCGCAGCGTGGCGGAGAATGGTTGGGACATGCGAGACCTCTGGCGCGAAAGATCAGCGCGGGGCCGGGCCGTTGGCCGAAACCGCGAGGTCGATCGTGAGGTCGATCGTGACATGGCTTTCGAGCGGTCCGACCGGCAGCGTCAAAATATCGTCTGTCCCTATGCGCAACCGTTCGCGGCAAGGGTCGAGCGCATCGAGCCCGGAGACGCCGACGAAATCGCCAATCATCGGATAAAGAGGGAACATCGGAAAAAGAGAAATCTGTGCGTCAGAAAACATCGCCCGCCTCGCTCCGCTGGTATTATCCAGATCAGCTCTAGGGTTTACGGGCTTGCAGCCCATCTCTCAGCCCCGGCGATACGGAGCACCCCTGTGGATGGCGGCAATTAAACAGATATGGGGTGGCGCTGCAAGTCTGCGGCCGACCCGTGAAACCTCCAGAGGAGATGCGGCGCAGTCTATTCGATCGCAGCGGGTGCGGAGAAAGGCGTCGATCGGGTGGACAGTCTCCCGTTCGTCGTCCCATTATCGAAGCCAGGCGTTTGGTGAGTTGTGGAAGCATGAAGATTGCATGCGTTGTAGGCAGCGGGTTCCTCTTTCGTCGAGGACAACCGCGCTTTGTTGGAGAGCCAAATGCAAGAATTCCTTCTTTTTGTGATCGTGGGGTTTTTAGCTCAGGCTGTGGACGGAGCTCTCGGCATGGCCTACGGCGTGGTTTGCTCGACAACACTACTGGGGTTTGGCGTGTCTCCTGCGCACGCTTCGGCTTCGGTTCACGCGGCTGAGCTGTTTACCACGGCGGCTTCGGGTTCGGCTCACCTCTATCACCGCAATATCGACTGGAAGCTTTTCTGGCGGCTGATGCCATTTGGCGTGCTCGGCGGCGTTCTCGGCGCTTTTGTGCTCACCTCGTTTGAAGGGGCCGTCATGAAGCCATATGTGACCATATATCTCGCGCTCGTCGGAGCTTGGCTCCTGTTCCGTTCCTTCCGGCGGTTCCCAAGCAATCCGGTCCCTGCAGCCGTGGTACCTCCGCTTGGACTTGGTGGTGGATTTCTCGATGCCGCAGGGGGTGGCGGATGGGGACCCATCGTGACGACAGGCCTTCTCGGTTTTGGCGGGACGCCCCGCTACGTTATTGGTACGGTTAATGCCAGCGAGTTCCTCATCACGTTGTCGGTGTCTCTGACCTTCCTGTTTGCGTTATTGACGGGCCATTGGGCGGAGGCAGGAGAGCTGGCAGAAAATCTAGTCGCCGTTGCCGGCTTGGTCCTTGGCGGCGTGATCGCAGCGCCGATCGCCGGATTGATGGTGAAGTCGATCGCAGAAAAGACGCTTCTCAGGCTCGTTGGTACTCTCATCATAGTGCTGGCGGGCTGGCAAACCGCGCAACTCTTCGAACTGGTGTAACTGAGGCACATCGAAAAAGTTGTCGGCGTCGCTTCCCTGGCGGCCGTGCCGGAGACAAAAACTCAATTCCCAAATGGAACGAAGAGGCCCCGTTGTTGTTTGGATGCCCTGGACAACCGGAGGCAGAGTCAATGAAAAGATTGGTTGCAACAACAGGGTTGGCGCTGGCGGTCGCGATGCCTGCAGCGGCTCAGGACGCCGCGACCGCGAAAGCCGAATTCGTCAACATGGCTGGCGAGAAGAATGGAACGGCCACGCTGACCGAGGCGGCGCAGGGTGTGCTGATAGAGTTGGAGGTGACGGGACTGCCGGCGGGCGAATGGGTTGCGTTCCATGTTCATGAGACCGGAAAGTGCGATCATCAGACCGGCCATGACTCGGCCGGTGGGCACTTCAATCCGACGAATGCCGAACATGGATATCTCACTGGGAAAGGCCCTCACGCGGGCGATATGCCAAATCAGCGGGTCGGCGCCGACGGCGTTTTGCGTGCTCAGGTGTTCAACAGCATGGTCAAGCTGGATGGTGGAGAAACGGCGATACGAGGCAAGGCATTGATGATCCACGGTGGACAGGACGACTACAAAAGCCAGCCTGCCGGTGATGCCGGAAAACGTCAGACCTGTGCCGTGATCGAGTGAGAAAACCCCAAGGGAGTAGCCGACATGATCTGACCGGCGCTACAGCGCGGCGGCCAGGCAGATGGTCGGAGCCTCTGGCTTGAGGACAAGCCAGACGGTAAGCTCGTGCGCCTGCAGAGGAACTGACGACGCAGCCATTGCGCCGAAGTTGGCCTTCATTTTGCGACTGCCGGATGATTGCATGAACGATACTTCTCCTATGGGTCTGCCCGCCACGGGCCTTGCCCAGTCAGCCATTTCCGCCCGGGGCCTGGTCAAAACCTTCGGCAAGCTGCGTGCCGTCGATGGTATCGACCTCGATGTGCCGCGCGGCATGATTTTCGCTATCCTGGGTCCGAACGGCGCCGGCAAGACAACGCTGATGCGGATGCTTTCGACGCTGTCGCGGCCTGACGCCGGCTCCGCGACCGTGATGGGGCACGATCTCGTGCAGGCCCCGCATGAGGTCCGTGCGGCAATCGCGATGACCGGGCAGTTCGCTTCGCTCGACGAGGACCTGACGGGCCGTGAGAACCTCGTCCTGCTCGCCCGACTCTGGGGTTTTCGCGGTCGCGCCGCTAAAGCCCGTGCGGACGACCTGCTCGCGGCTTTCGGCTTGTCCGAGGCGGCGACGAAACAGGTGAGGGACTATTCGGGTGGCATGCGAAGGAGGCTCGACATAGCCGCCTCGCTGATCGTCACGCCAGGCGTGCTGTTCCTCGATGAGCCGACCACAGGCCTCGATCCGAACGCCCGCAAGGATGTCTGGGGCATGATCCGCGGCCTCGCCGAGGCCGGCGTCACCATCCTGCTCACCACGCAATATCTCGAAGAGGCCGATCAACTCGCGGCACGCATCGCCGTCATCGACCACGGCAGGAAGATTGCCGAAGGCACCAGCCGGGAATTGAAGGCGGCCACCGGCTCCGGGTTTCTCCATGTCGCGCTCGCCGATGTTGCGCGGCTGGACCAGGCGGCGGCGATTCTGGAACGCCGGCTGGAGCACCCTGTCCAACGCAGTGCCGAAGGCGCGGAACTTTCCGTCCTTGCCGGCACGGCGAAGGCCGCCAACGAGGCGCTCGCCGACCTGGTCGCTGCCGGCATCGAACTGTCGGATTTCTCCATGGGCCAACCCAGCCTTGAGGAGGTCTTCTTCGCGCTGACCGGCCAGCCGAGCCTGGGTGAAAGCCGGAAGGACGACAAGCCATGATCGACACGACATCCCTGCAGCGGCTGCAAAGGGTCGCCCGACCGAGGACCCCATCGGCCCTTTCCAACGCGCTGGTCTTCGGATGGCGCGCGGTGCTGAAATTCAAGCATGTGCCGGAGCAGCTCTTCGACCTGGTGATGACACCGATCATGTTCACGCTGCTGTTCACCTTCGTCTTCGGCGGTGCGCTCGCCGGTTCGCCTGGCGAATACCTGCAGTTCTTCCTACCCGGCATCCTGGTTCAGACCGTGGTGTTCAACGCAGTCTATTCGGGCATGGGATTGTCGACCGACCTCGACAAGGGCTTGTTCGACCGCTTCCGATCGCTGCCGATCTGGTCGCTGTCTCCGTTCGCCGGCCTGATGGTGGGCGACATCCTGCGCCATTTGATTGCCGCTTCGATCATCCTCACCATCGGGCTGATCCTCGGTTACCGGCCGGAGGCGGGCACCCTCGGCGTGCTTGCCGCCTTCGCCATGCTGATCACCATCGGGTTCGGCATGGGCTGGGTATTCATCGTGCTCGGCCTGCTGATCCGCACGCCAACCACAGTGATGACGCTCGGCTTTACCTTCCTGTTCCCGCTCGTCTTCGCCTCCAACATCATGGTCGACCCCGGGACCATGCCGGACTGGCTGCGGGCCTTCGTCGAAGTCAACCCGGTGTCGCTGATGACGACGGCGCTGCGCGGGTTGATGGGTGGCGGGGCGACACTCAGTCAGGTCGTCCTCGCCCTGATCGCGCCGGTGGCGCTGACCGCGATCCTGGCGCCGACGACACTATGGCTGTATCTCAGAAGGTGAGACGAGTAGCGGGAGAGGTATCCCTACGCGACATGCACCGTCCGCTGCCTCGGCTTGATCGCGGTGGCGAGCAGCAGGCCGGCGATGATAAAGGCGGCGCCGGCGAGGTCGTAGCCGTGCAAGCTTTCCCCTAGGAAAAGGTAAGCGAGCACGGCGACGAAGACAGTCTGCAGATAGAGCAGCATGCTGGCGCGCCCGGCGCCAAGCGTCTCGACGCTGCGGTTGTAGAGGTAATACATCAGAGCGCCGCCCGGGCCAGCGACATAGGCGAGTGCCAGAAGGCCGTTCGCATGCAGCGCCGAACGCTCGCCGGAAAACAGCTCCCAGAGATAGAGGGGCAGTGCGGCCAGCGCGCCGGCCCCCAGCAGCAGGACCACCGTCGGCAGCAGTTCGATGGCGAATTTGGCGCGACGCAGCAGCACGGTGTAGAGGCCCCAGCAAAACGCGCTGCCGACGATCCACAACTCGCCGGGATTGAACTGGAGCCGCATCAGCGCGGCAAGGTCGCCGCGCGCCACGATCACCACCATCCCGACCAGAGCGAGCAGCGCGCCAAGCGCCTTCCAGACGCCGAGGGGCTCGCCGAGCACGAAGCGGGCAAGCACCATGGTCATGATCGGCGACAGCGCCATGATAATGCCGGCGGTGGTCGCGTCGGTGTAATTGAGGCCCGTGTAGATCATGCCCTGACAGAGGGTCAGCCCGATGGCGCCGATGGCCAGCACCTCGATCGCCCGGGACTGGATCAGTGCGAGCATCGCCCCGTGATGATGATGGACGATAGGCAGCAGGATCGCGCAGGCGAGCGCCAGCCGCCAGAAGCAGAGTGCCCAAGGCGGCATCTCGGGGGCAACCCACTTGGCTGCGATGTAGACGCCGGCGGACAGGAGCCAGCAGAGCGTCGCGGTGGAATAGGCGAGTGGAAGCGATGCGTCGGCTGTCGTCTTGGCTACGCCAGGATGGGCTATCGGCAGCGATTGCATGCCCGTCTCCTCCCACCGCCGATCTTAGCAGGATTGCTGCGTCTTGCCGAGCCGCAACGTCAGCTATGTCACCAATCCCTGTGCGGCCTGCTCGAGCGCAACATCTGGATGATGGCGCGTGGCTGATACCGGCGTATCTTCATCGCGTTGACCCGTGCCGATGCAGCGCGTGAGGCGGACAGGATCGCCGATTTAGACCTGGTCCGCGGCGGCGTGCGGCTGCCTCACCAGCTTGGTTTGCCACACGTTGACAAAAACGATCTCTGCTTACCGCCCGCTCATTCTTCAGGTGCGCGTGTCGGCTCGTATTCGCTGGCGTCGAACACGTGGTGGTGAACGCGTCCGGTGAACATTTTCAGCAGCTCGCCGGTAACTTCGCGGCTTTTGGATCGGATGGGGGATTGAAGCGCCAATTCGCACGCCGCCATATCCGGATAGCGGATGGCCAGCGCCATTGCGTAGGCCGGGGCACCTTCGTCGCGGATAGTTTCGTCGAGGATGCGGATTTCCTCGGCTTCGGGAAACTGCGTCCAGAGTGGGACAAGCCGGTCTTTCACGAACTGGCGGAACTCAGCTTCCCTGCCGCTATGAATTTCGCCTTCAAAGAGCGCGTATCGGATGATCATGGTTTTCTCCGGTGTTTCGGCCTGCAACATTTCCCGGTGCGGCCGCGAGGCCGCGCGACTGCCGGATCGGTTGAGGTGGGCCTGCTGTGGCCGGGTGAGTCGTAGCGGGCGCATCTTCCCGATGCGCCCGCTACGACCTGCGCCTACATCTTGCCCCACATTTTTTTGTATTCGTCGCGATAGCCATTGTCGGGGTCGAAGCTGTTCTTCGGCCCGCCGTCGAATTCGACATTGACCGCTGTCACGACATGGAGCGGCGAAAGGTAGCCGGACCATTTTGCACCGGCGATCGCGCGGTTCAGCTCGTCGACCAGTTGCCAGCCCTGCAGGTTGAGCGGTTCGGCCACCGTCACCTTCTGGAACTGGCCGGCGCGGATGCGTTGATAGGCCGATTCCGAGCCGTCGCCGGCGGCGACATTGATCGGCGCGTCGGTACCCGTCTTGCCGGCTGCCGCGAGCGAGGGGCCCATGAAGTCGAAATAGAGATCGTTGATGGCCAGCGAATGCGTCCAGCTGTCGCCGTACTTCTGCAGCAGTGAGGTGGTCAGCTGCGGCATGCGCTGCGACGTTTCGGCGATAGGCGTATCGACATATTCGAGCACGGTCCCGCCGAGCTTCTCGATTTCCTCCTTCATCCGATCGGCCTTGGCGATGGCTATCGCATAGGTGGAATCGGTGAAGATCACGACTCCGGGTTTTCCTTTGGCGTCTGCGTAGGCCCAGTTTGCGGCCGCGGCCGAGACCTGCATGGCGTCGGTAGAGACGTTGGCGAAAAGTCCTATTTTATCGTCCGGGCCGATCGTCGGGCCGGCATGCCAGGCAACCATCGGAATGCCCGCGGCCTTGGCCTGCTCGATCGCCGGTGCCTGTTCGACCGCGTCGAAGCCGTTGATGATGATGCCGCTTGGCTGCAGCGCCATGGCCTGGCCGAAGGCGGCGGTGCGGCCTCCGATGGATCCGGCGCCGTCGATCACCTTGACCTCCCAGCCGATCGCCTCGGCCGCTTCCTCGACGCCGGTCGTCACCCCAAGGATGCCGCCATTTTTCAGGTCGCCGGCAAGAACGACGATTGTCTTGCCTTCCTGGGCCCTCGGGCCGGAGCTCGGGCCATCCCAGGCCGTAACTTTCTGGGCATATTTTTCGACGATCGCCATGGCGTCGGCCATCGCATCGGCCCGCGCCTGGTCGGCAAACATTGCCGGGGCCACGATGGCGGCCGACAGCATTGCCACCGATGATTTCAAAAAGTTCCTGCGCTGCATAACCCTATCTCCCTGTTTTTAGATCCTGATCGACCGTCCGGACTATTAGCTTCCGGACGGATTTGGCTTCCGCGGCAGTTTTGCCGCGGCGCCCCGTTTGCGCTGCGCGTATCCGGCAATGCCGATCGCGACGAGAAGCGTCACGCCGTTGAATAGAGGCTCAACGAAGAAGGAGCCGCCGAATTGCTGGATTCCGGAAATTCCGACGGCGAGGATGGCGACGCCGATCATCGTGCCCCAGACATTGACCCGGCCGGGTTTGATGGTGGTCGAGCCGAGGAACGCTCCGACAAGCGCCGGCAGCAGATATTCAAGGCCAACGCTCGCCTGGCCGATGCGCAGCTTGGAAGCGAGCAGAACGCCCGTCAATGCGGTGAGAAACCCCGACGAGACGAAAGCCCCGATGACGAAGCGCCGGACAGGAATGCCGTTGAGGGCAGCCGCCTTGGGATTGGCGCCGATCGCATAGACGTAGCGGCCGATCGGCAAATATTCCAGCACGATCCACAACGTGACGGCGATCGCCAGCACATAGAAGCCGGTGATCGGCAGGCCGAACAGCATGGTGCCGTTGAGCGCATAGAACCCGTCGGGCAAGACACCGACCACCTGCCGCCCGCCGGTGTGCCAAAGGGCAAGCGCATAGAGCACGGTTCCCGTGCCGAGCGTGGCGATGAAGGAATCGATCCGGGCGACCTCCACGAGGAGTCCGTTCAGGAAGCCCGTACCGGCGCCGAGAAACAGAACGATCATCACGGCGAGAGGCCACGGAATGCCCAGCATGGTCTGCAGGCTGATTGCGAGGATGTGCCACAATACTATTCCGTAGCCGACGGTCAGGTCGATGCGGCCCGAAGTCATCGGGATCATGGCGGCCAGCGACAGCAGTGCGATGATCGCCTTGTCGGAAACGATCGAGCGTAAATTGAGCAGTGTCGGGAACGTTTTCGGCAGCAGGATTGAGAACAGCACGATCAGCATGAGCGTGAGGATGACGAGTCCGTAGACTGGGACGAGCCTGATGAGCTTCTGCCGCGCCGGCAGGCCGGTCATTTCGCCCCGTGTCGGCTCGAGAGCGGTGGATTCGATGGATTGCATGGTCTTGCTCCAGGTCGGTCAGGCGGCTTCGGATGCCGATGCGGCGGTGATCACGGCGGATGTCGTGAGTTCATCGCCGGCGAGCTCGCGAACGATCTGCCCGCGGGAAAAGACCAGCGCCCTGTGGCAGATATGGGCGATCTCCTCGAAGTCGGTCGAAACAACGACGACGCCCAATCCAGCTTCGAGGGCCCGCCCGATCAGCCGGTAAATCTCGGCCTTCGCGCCGACATCGACGCCGGCGGTTGGGTCTTCGGCGATGAGCAGCTTGCGGCCGGTATGAAGCCAACGGCCGACGACGACCTTCTGCTGGTTGCCGCCGGACAGCGCCTCGATCGGCAGGTCCGGATCGTTGGGCCTAAGGCCGACCGTGTCGCCGATCGCCCGAGCAAGTGCCGCCTCCTTGTGGCCCGCGAGAAAGGAAAACAGGCTGCGCCTGGCCGCGCCCGGATTTATAAAAATGTTTTCGCGGATTGAGAGTGCAGCCGCGATCGACTCCTCGGTGCGATCGCGGGCGATGAGACCGACTCCGGCTTGCATCGCCGCAATGGGACTGGAGAGATCAGGCGTTTTGCCGCCGATGGAAATCTCGCCCGCAAAAGTTGTGCAGCCGAAGAGCGCCCGCCCGATGAGTTCCTGCCCGGCGCCGCGCAGCCCGACAAGGCCGAGCATTTCACCCCGGCGGACGTCGAAGGAAACCGGCCCGGCGCCCGCGCAAACCAGGTCGCGCACCGCGCAGATCGTCGCGCCCGCCTTGGTGGCCGCCTTGGCAAAGATCTGGTTCGCCGGTCGCCCGACGATCATTTCCACCAGTTCGTCCGGCCTTGTCTCCGCTACCTTCTTCTGGCCGACCAGCTTCCCGTCCCGCAGTACGGCTACCCTGTCTGCGATGCGGAAAATCTCGTCGAGTCGATGCGAAACATAGATCATGCCGACGCCGCGCTGTTTCAGGGGACGAAGCGCGTCGAACAATCGGTCGACCTCGTCGGCGGGAAGGCTCGCCGTCGGCTCGTCGAGCACGAGCACATCGGCTTCGGTTGCCAGCGCTCGGGCGATCGCGACGAGCGACTTTTCCGTCCGGGTGAGATCCTGGACCCGGGTCGTCGGATCGAAATCGCAGCCGACGAGGCTGAGCGCGGCCTGGGCCCGCTGTTCCGTCGCGCGCCAGTCGATAAGGCCCGAGCGGAGCGAAAACCCCTGAGCCAGCCCGACATTCTCGCCGACGGACATCCATTCGATCAGGCCGAGGTCCTGGTGGATGAAGGCGACCTGCTGGCGCTGGTTAAGACGCGGAGGCCGATGCTGATTGGGCTCGCCGCGAAACAGAATGCGTCCGCCATCCGGCCGGTGGATGCCGGCGAGCGTCTTGATGAGCGTCGATTTGCCGGCGCCGTTCTCTCCGAGCAGGGCGAGAATTTCGCCCTCATGCAGATCGAGCGATACGTCGGAAAGCGCGCGCGTACCGCCGAACTCCTTGGTAATCGACTGAAACTCGACCAGCTTGTTCCCGAACACGCACGCTCCTCCCAAAGCTAATAGGATCCATGTTATCGATAACATATCCGGATAGTCAAGCGCCGCCCGCGGAAATCGTGCGTCAGTCCTGGCGCATGCCGTCGAGCAGGCGCATCATTTCGGCGGAATCGCGGGCTCCGAGACCGGCCACGCAAAGCAGGCGATGGATTTCGACGACCTGCCCGGTCATCGGCAGCGGAGTCTTCGTCTTCAGCGCGAACGCCTGGAGGGAATCGAGATCCTTCAGCATGTTGTCGATCCGGCCGGTCGGCGAAAAATCGCGCGCGGCGAATTTTGTCATGAACTCCTGCATGATGTTGGAATCGGCGCGACCGCCGGCGAGCGCAGCGGGAATTGCTGCTGCATCGACACCTCCGGCTTCGGCCAGTTTCACGGCTTCCGCGACCGCCTGGAACAGCACGGCGCAAAAGAGTTGGTTGATCAGCTTGGTCGTCTGGCCGGCGCCGCTCGGGCCCATCAGCGTGTAGTTCGCGCAAAGATGCTGCATGACGGTTCGGGCGCGCTCGAAATCGGCCTTGTCGCCGCCGGCCATAACCGTCAGGCGGCCCGCAAGCGCGCCGGGTGCGCCGCCCGAAAGCGGACAGTCCACCCACTTCATGCCGGTTTCGTCGGCAAGTTTTTTCGACATTTGTGCAGTATCGACCGGATCGATAGACGACATGTCGATGAGGATCTTCCCGGGTCCGGCTGCTTCAGCGACGCCCTCGGTGCCGAAGACCGCGGCACGCACTATGTTGGCGTGGTTGAGGCTGAGGATGACGAAATCGCTTGCCTGCGTCGCGGCGGCAACGGAGGCGGCGGATCCTGCGCCTTTACCGGCAAGAGCGGATACCTTGGCGCTGTCGAGATCGAACACCGTCACCGCCTGCCCGGCCTCGAGAAGCCGGGACGCGATCGCCGAGCCCATGATGCCGGCGCCGATGACGGCGATTTTTGCTGGGGCTTGCGACATATCTCAAATTCCCTTCATTTGCTGAATCTGCACCCCGATCCCCATCTCCGCCAGCCGTGCACACGCGGCGTCTATGATCGCGTCTACCGTCGCGGCGATGTTGACCGTGACCACGCCCTGCTCGGCCGTGGGATCTTCCAGCGTCGCGAATTGGCTGTCCAGCAGCGAGGGTGGCATGAAGTGGCCGCGCCGCTCGCCGATCCGTTGCCGCAGCAATTGGTGCGATCCTTCCAGGAACACGAAAACCAGATCGCCTCCGGCCGCCTGGCGAAGGCGATCCCGATAAGCTTTCTTGAGTGCCGAGCAGGTGACGACAAGGCCATCACCTTGTGCCGTACGCAACGCCCTGCCGACAAGGTCCAGCCAAGGCCAGCGATCGGCGTCGTCAAGCGGAACGCCGGCCGACATCTTCTCGACGTTCTGGATGGGATGCAGCACGTCGCCCTCGACAAAACCGATGCCCAGGCGCGCGGCGATGCCCTCGCCAATGCTAGTCTTGCCACAGCCGCTGACGCCCATCACCACGATGAGGGCCGGCTCAGAGGCAGGTCGTGATGCCGCCGTCGACATAAAGCGTATGACCGTTGACGAAGGACGAAGCCGGGCCGGCGAGGAAGACCGCCGCGCCAACCAGTTCGTCGACATTGCCCCACCGTCCCGCTGGAGTGCGGTTGGCCAACCAGGCCGAGAACTCCGGATTTTCGACCAGCGCCTGATTGAGCGGCGTCTTGAAATAGCCGGGCGCGATCGCGTTGATCTGCAGGCCATGTTTGGCCCAGTCCGCGCACATGCCGCGGGTCAGATTGCGCACGGCGCCCTTGGTAGCGGTATACGGCGCGATGTTGGTCCGGGCCAATTCGCTCTGCACTGAGGCGATGTTGATGATCTTGCCTTTCTGGCGTGGGATCATGTGCCGGGCCACCGCCTGACCGACATAAAAGACGCTCGAAATGTTGGTGCGCAGGAGTTCATCCCACTTGTCGGCCGGAAAATCCTCGAGCGGCGCGCGAAACTGCATGCCAGCATTGTTCACGAGAATATCGATCGGCCCAGAATTTGCCTCGATATCGGCGACGCCCTTTGCGGCAGCCTCTGCTGAAGTGACGTCGAACACCGCGCCATCGGCTTTGAAGCCCTTCGCGGCAAGCGTTCCAGCCGCCTCCATAACTTTGTCGGCGTTGCGGCCGTTGAGTACGATCTTCGCGCCATGACGCGCCAGACCCTCGGCCAGCGCCAGGCCGATGCCCTGGCTCGATCCGGTAATCAGGGCTCGAAGCCCAGTCAAATCGAAGAGCGAACTCACTCCAACCTCCCGATTCCAGGCGAAACGATTTTCTTGCTCCGCCTTTCTACCCTATTGACATGAATGTTATCGATAACATAGTCAATAGGAAAGGTGAAAATTCGGAGGAGACCAGCTGGTGACCGACATCCTGATGATAGGCCCCTACCCCGCCTGGGACATGGAAGACCTGGAAGCAAAATACAGGACGCATAAGCTCTGGGAGGCGACGGACAAGGACGCGCTGCTCACCGGAAAGGCCGACGCCATCCGCGCCATCGCAACCCGCGGCGAACTGGGTGCGAGCGCCGCGCTCATGGCAAGGCTGCCTAAGCTGGAGATCGTTTGTTGCTACGGAGTGGGGACCGACGCGATAGACCTCGGCCACGCCAGGGCGAACGGGATCCGGGTCACCAACACGCCGGATGTGCTTACCGAAGACGTCGCCGACATCGGCATCGGTCTGCTGCTGGCAGTGGCGCGCAATATCCCTCAGGCGGATGCCTATGTGCGGAACGGAAGCTGGACCAAGGGCAATATGCAACTCGTTACCCGCGTCTGCGGCAAAAAGCTCGGCATTGTCGGCATGGGCCGGGTCGGCGCCGCGGTGGCAAAGCGCGCGGCCGCCTTCGATTGTGCCATCTCCTACTACGACATCAACAGGCGCGGCGACCTGCCTTACGCCTATGTCGGCGACCTCGTGGACTTGGCGCGCGACAGCGAATTCCTGATCGTAACGCTCGCCGGAGGCGAAAGCACAAAAAACATCATCAACGCCTCCGTCCTTGAAGCGCTCGGTCCTGACGGCATTCTCGTCAACATCTCGCGTGGCAGCACGGTCGACGAAACGGCGCTGCTCGCAGCGCTGGAATCGAAAACAATCAAGGGAGCGGGGCTTGACGTCTTCTGGAACGAGCCGGCGATCGACGAGCGTTTCCTGAAGCTCGGCAATGTCGTGCTGCAGCCGCATCACGCCAGCGGCACGGTCGAAACAAGAAAGGCGATGGGCAAGCTCGTGCGCGACAATCTCGACGCCCATTTCAGCGGGCAGGCCCTGCTGACGCCGGTCGTTTAGGAGGCGCGTCCATGAAGTCGCTCGTCATTCATGCCGCAAGGGATCTGCGGATCGAAGAAACCGACCCCGGCGCGCTCGAACCCGGACAGGTCGACATCGCCATTGAGGCCGGCGGCATCTGCGGCTCCGACCTGCATTACTACAACCACGGCGGCTTCGGCGCGATCCGGCTGCGCGAACCGATGATCCTCGGCCACGAAGTCGCTGGCACGATCAGGGCGGTCGGGGAGGGGGTTTCCTGCCTCGAGACAGGCGATCGGGTTGCGGTCTCGCCGAGCCGGCCGTGCAATGCCTGCCGCTATTGCCTGAAGGGTCAGCAGAACCAATGCCTCAACATGCGCTTTTACGGCAGCGCCATGCCGATGCCGCATATCCAGGGAGCATTCCGCCAACGGCTGGTCGCCGAAGCCTCGCAGTGCCACCGGATAGCAGACCACGTCGCGATCAACGAGGCGGCCTTCGCCGAGCCGTTCGCGGTTACACTGCACGCCGTCAATCGGGCGGGTTCGCTGTTGGGCAAGCGGGTTCTCGTCACGGGCTGCGGGCCGATCGGGGCGCTCTGCATCATCGCCGCCCGCGCGCACGGGGCACGGGAAATCGTCGCAACCGATGTGATGGCCGGCGTTTTGAAAACAGCCGCGGAAATCGGCGCCGATCGCACGATCAATGTCGCGACCGACGCCGACAAGCTGGCGGCCTACAACGCCGAAAAGGGATATTTCGACGTGATGTTTGAGGCGTCGGGCAACGAGCGCGCCGTTCGCGCCGGTCTTGAGGTTCTAAGGCCGCGCGGCGTGCTGATGCAGCTCGGGCTCGGCGGCGACCTGGCGATCCCGCAAAATCTTGTCGTCGCGAAGGAAATCGAGATGCGCGGCACGTTCCGCTTCCACGACGAGTTCGCGCTCGCCGTCGACCTGATCAACCGCCGCCGGGTGGATGTCAAACCGCTGCTTACAAGGGTCTATCCGCTCGAGGAAGCCGTCGCAGCCTTCGAGATCGCCGGCGACCGCAACAAGTCGATGAAGGTCCAGATCGCCTTCTGAAGGGCTGCGCTACCGGAGCGAGCCCGCTCACAGCATATCGGCGCCGATCGCTGCCAGGGCGGCGCGCGCGACGTCGATGTCCTGCTCGCCGCTTCCCGATCCAACGCCAATCGCGCCCGCAAGCCTGCTTTCGAAACGGATGGGCAATCCGCCAGGAAGACTGGTCACGCCGCCCCGCGATGCGATTGCCGCCGCGACGCCTGCCTCGAATGACATTGCGCCTGTCGCGGCGTTGATGGATGCCGCGGTGCGCGCCTTTGCCTGCGCGGTATGCATGCTCAAATACCTGGCGCCGTCCATGCGCAGGCTGGCGATCGTCTCGCCGCTGGCGTCGACCACGACGAAGCATTGCGGGACACCCATTTCGCTTGCTCACGCCATGCCTGGGCTCAGCGCCTTCAGCGCGCCGTCATGGCTCAGACTTACGGTTTCGCGGAACATCGCCATGGTGCGGCCTCTATCGCCGGAATGGTTGAGCGTTAGGCGCTTTCCCGCTCCACCACCCTGTAGCTGGTCAAGATAATTTCCTGGGACAAGCCGTTGTCCTCGCCCTTGATCGACTGGATCAGCTTGCGTGCTGCCTGTTTGCCGATGCCGTAGCAGTCCACGTTCACCGTCGTGAGTGTCGGATGGCAGTAAGCTGCAATTTCGAAATCGCCGAAGCCGGCGATCGCGATGTCCTGCGGAATCCGGATGCCCCGGCGCTTGCACTCCATCACCGCACCAAACGCCGACAAATCCGAGACGCACAGCGCGACCTCGGTATCCGGCCAGCGCTCCAGCATGCCGACGACCGCCTGTCCGCCCTGCTCGATCGAAATTGGAGGCACGCCGAATGAAACCAGGCGGCCGGGCGGCAGGCCGAGTTCCTCGATCGCCTTGACGAATCCGGCCCGCCGCTGGCTGCCGCGCGTATCCCGCGACGTCGTACCGCCGATATAGCCGAATTTCCGGTAGCCTTTTCTCGCCAATGTCCTGACGAGCAGCGCCATCGCTTCCTCGTTTGAGAAGCCGACGACCTGATCGATCGGCTTCGGCGGCAATTCCCACGTTTCGACCACCGGAATGCCTGCGCTTTCCAACATGCGCCGCGCATGATCGGTATGTGTGCCGCCGGTCAGGATAATGCCCTCCGGACGGCGGCGAAGCATCGCTTCGATCAGCTTTTCTTCCTTTTCCGCCGTGTAGTCAGTGTATCCGAGCAGAAGCTGAAGACCCGTATTCTCCAGTTCGTCGGTGATGCCGCGAGCCGTGTCGGCAAAATTCGAATTGTTGATCGAGGGAATGATCGCGGCCACAAATCCGGTCTTGCGTGATGACAGGCTTCCGGCGGACTGGTCGAGCACATAGCCAAGCTCATTGACTGCCGCCAGGATCCGTTCACGCGTTGCATCCGAGACGCGGCCGTCCTTCTTGAGCGCCCGCGAAACGGTCATGGCCGAGACGCCGGCCCGGCGCGCCACGTCGAGCATCGTCGGAACCTGGTTCTCGGGAGATTTGGCGTTCAGTTCCTTGGGCATCATGACGCTCCGCAAGCCGGTTGCGGGACGCACGCTAACGACCGAGCGTGCCATGGATTCATCGCGCGCCTGTCCTCATGCATGCCCCCTTGGAAATCAAGCTACGACATGTATGTTATCGCTATCATGCCGCGCTGGCAACAGCCGTCGCGCCTCGCATGCCGCCGCACGAGATCGATGCACGCCGATCAAGTGCCCGTTGCCGCTCCAATAACCAGGAGAACTTGACCCAGTGTTTGGAGAGATTGAGGGTACAGGTTTCGAAATGCTCGATCCGCGATTTGCCGCCTGCTTCGTCGGGCACGCGCGCATCGAGCGGCTTTGGTCGGGCGGGCGCTGGCTGGAGGGCCCTGCATGGTTCGGGCCGGGTCGCTACCTCATCTGGTCCGACATTCCGAACAATCGGATGATGCGCTGGGATGAGACCGACGGCTCGGTCTCGGTGTTTCGCCAGCCTTGCAATAACGGCAACGGAAACACGGTCGACAATCAGGGGCGGCTTGTCACCTGCGAGCACCTGACGCGACGGGTGACAAGGACGGAGTTCGACGGCGCGATCACGATCGTTGCCGACCGGTTCGAAGGCAGGCGCTTCAACTCGCCGAACGACGTCGTGGTTGCGTCGGACGGCGCGGTCTGGTTCACGGATCCGCCCTACGGCATCATGCACGACTATGAGGGCGATTACGGCGAGCAAGAGATCGGCGGCTGCCATGTCTATCGGGTCAATGCGGCGACGGGCGCGGTCGCCCGCGTCGCCGACGACTTCGTCAAGCCCAACGGCCTTGCATTTTCCCCCGACGAAAAACTACTCTACGTCGCCGACACGGGCGGTACGCACCTGGATGGAGGACCCCGCCACATCCGGAAGTTCCGCGCCGGCGACCAAGGAAGGGTGAGCGGCGGCGACGTCTTTGCCGAATGCGCCAGTGGATTTTTCGACGGCTTCCGGATCGACACGAAAGGCCGCGTCTGGACCAGCGCCGGCGATGGGGTTCACTGCTTCGATCCGGACGGAACGCTAATCGGCAAGATCCGCATTCCCGAGACCGTCGCGAACGTGACTTTCGGCGGAGTTCGCCGCAACCGCCTCTTCATCTGCGCGACGACTTCGCTTTATGGCGTCTACCTTACGGCCAACGGCTCCAAACTGGGCTGACACAGCAGCAGAACGATCAGCCATCTCGGCGCCTGCGACTGCTCGACAATGTTACAACTCGAGCATCGAGGTAGAGCCAAGATATGGGACTCGCTGAAGCGAATGTGCTCAGACGCGCAACCAAGCCGCGAATCTCCGGTGTTTTGCCGCATTTGGGCTAACAATCCATGAAACACGCGCTGGGCACTTGACATTATGTTATCGATAACATCAATATAGGGCGGTTGGAGGAGAAATGAGATCGGCACGCTCGCAAATGCGGGGCTAAGGCCCGCGGAGAACGCCCTGTGCAGTCGCCAAGGGCAGTGTGCAGATCCAATTTTCCAACATCGAAGCTCTAGGAGCCAGACACAGCCATCTGTCCGATAGTGTCAATGCCGGTGGATGCACTTGGAGTCGGACATATTGATAGGCGCCTCGCAGTCGGCGCCTCGGGATCTTTCACGGAGGAGAACACCATGAAACCGCTTGTCAAAATCCGCGCAATATTCGCCGCGATCAGCCTCGCCGTCCCAATGCTAGCGATGGCCACCGCGCCCGCCAGCGCCATCACTCTGGAAGAGATCACGTCACGCGGCAGCGTCCGAATCGGCGTCGTGACCGGCGCGCCTCCGATGGGCATGGTCGATGAAAGCGGCAATCCGACGGGCTACGACGTCGACGTCGCCAACCTCATTGCCGGTTATCTTGGAGTGAAGGCGGAACTCGTTCCGCTGACGCCGCCGTCGCGAATCCCAGCCCTGCAAACCGGCAAGGTCGATTTCCTGGTGGCCACACTGGCGCCTACCGGAGAACGGGCCAAGACGGTCATGTTCACCCAGCCCTACAGTGCCTTCAACATGGTGATCGTCTCTGGCCCAGATCAGAAATTCGCCCAGCTATCAGAGCTCGAAGGCAAGCGCGTTGGCGTCAATCGGGGCTCGTCGCAGGAAGCCGCTTTGCGGCGGGTCGCCGTGCCGGGGCTCGAGATCGTCGTGTTCGAGGATGATTCGACAACGGCTCAGGCGCTCTTTGCCGGCCAGGTCGATGCGACCGCGCTACCCTCGACGGTTGCCAACGCCATCATTCAGCAGCGGCCGGACGCCGGTCTGCAGGTCGGCTTCACCTTTTTCCGGCAAGGCAACTCCATGGCGACCACGCTCCAGGATTTCGAGGTGCACCAGTGGCTCAACACCGCGATCTATCTGATGAAGAATTCCGGCGAACTTGACGCCATCGCGACGAAGTGGACGGGCACCCCGATGCCGCAACTGCCTTTGTTCTGATCTCCCGAAAGGTTGCCGGACGATCTGCGTCCGGCAAATTCGTTGGTGACGTTCCGATCGAGGACCAAGAATGTCTTACACATTCCAGTTCGGCGCTATCGCGCAATATACCGACGAGATTGTCGCCGGGATTTGGCTGACGATCATGTTGTCCGCCGCTTCCATCGTGATGGGAAGTTTGCTCGGCATCATCCTCGCGTCCCTGCGTTCGATGCACGGCCGGGCAGTCCGGCTCATGGTCGATGCGTATGTCGAGATCATCCGCAACACGCCATTCCTGGTCCAGCTTTTCATCGTCTATTTCGGGCTACCCGGCGTTGGTCTCCGGGTTAGTGCAACGACGGCGGCGCTGATCGGCATGACGATAAACCTCGCCGCCTATTCGACCGAAATTATCCGAGCCGGCATAGAAGCCGTCCACAAGTCGCAGATCGAGGCAGGCGAAGCGCTCGGGTTCACGTCCCTTCAAATCTATCGCCATGTCATCATCATGCCGGCAATCGCCAAGGTCTATCCGGCGCTGTGCAGCCAATTCGTCCTGATGATGCTTGCTTCAAGCATCTGCTCGGCGATTTCGACCAAGGAACTCGCCGCTTCCGCAGCCTTTGTCGAATCGCAGAGTTTTCGTTCGTTCGAAGTCTATATCGTCGTGACGCTGATCTATCTGGCTCTCGCCCTGGCGTTGCGCGCGATACTGGCGCTCGTCGGCTGGAGCCTGTTCGGACGTCGTGTGGCGCGCACGACGACGACCTCCCTTGCGGAGGTGCAGGCATGACGCTCCGGACTTTCGGCTTCAGCGAATTCGGTTTCCTTCTCTCGGCGCTGCAGTGGACGATCCTTTTGACCGTCATTGCGCTTTCCGGGGGCGGTTTTATCGGCTTCATCATTGCACTCGCGCGGACCTCGACACGCAAGGCCGTGCGGGTTGCCGCCGCCACCTACATCCAGATCATCCAGGGCATTCCCGTGCTGATGATCCTGTTTCTTTCGTATTACGGCCTCAGCCTCGCCGGCTTTCAAATGCCGCCCCTGGTCGCAGCCGGCATTTCGATGACGATCTATGCGTCGGGCTACCTTGCGGAGATCTGGCGCGGCTCCATTCAGGCCGTGGCCAAGCAGCAATGGGAGGCGTCGGAATCTTTGGCGATGACGCGAGCCCAGCAATACCGCTACGTCATCCTGCCCCAGGCCCTACGCATCGCGCTCCCTTCCACCGTCGGCTTTGCCGTGCAGGTGGTCAAGAACACGTCGATCACCTCGATCATCGGCTTCGTTGAACTCGCCCGCGCCGGGCAACTCATCAACAACGCGACGTTCCAGCCGTTCCGCGTTTTTCTCGCAGTCGCGGCTCTCTACTTTGTCGTCTGCTATCCATTGTCCCAGCTGTCGCGTCTGCTGGAAAGGAGGCTCCATGCCGGAAGTGCTTATTGATAATGTCCACAAGAGCTTCGGAGCTGTCGAAGTCCTCAAGGGCGTCTCGCTGTCCGTCAATCGGGGCGACGTATTTGCGTTGATCGGCCGCTCCGGTTCCGGAAAAAGCACGCTTCTGCGCTGCATCAACGGACTGGAAAAGATCAATTCCGGCCGCATCGAAGTTGCCGGCCACGCCGTTGGCCGCGACCCGAAAGAGTTGCGCAAGCTGCGCACCGATGTCGGCATCGTCTTCCAAAGCTACAATCTCTTTCCGCACCTGACGGTGGGCGAAAACATCATGCTGGCGCCGCGGATCGTCAAATTGGTGTCGAAAGCTGAAGCCAAAACCACTGCGGAGGAAGTCCTCGGCATGGTTGGCCTCTCGGAGAAGTTCGACGCCTATCCCGACCAGCTTTCCGGCGGCCAGCAGCAGCGCGTGGCGATCGCCCGCTCGCTCGCCATGCGTCCCAAGGTGATGCTGTTCGATGAGGTGACGTCGGCGCTCGATCCGGAACTGACCGAGGAGGTGCTGAACGTGCTGGAAACGCTCGCCCGTAACGGAATGACCATGCTGCTCGTCACCCACGAGATGGGTTTTGCCCGCCGGGTGGCGACCACGACGATTTTCATGCATCACGGAAAGATCTGGGAAGAGGGGCCTTCGGTTGAACTCTTCGGCAGGCCGAAGACCCCGGAACTGCAGCAGTTCATTAAATCGGACGTGAAGTAGCCCGGCAAGTCCACGCCGCGTGACGCAATGTGTCATCCAAGGCGGCAATAGACTTCCCAGACCCGGCGGCGCTTAGCCCATTTTTCGGGCGGAGACGGCAATGTTTACCCGAAGTGCAATCTTCGAAGGCCTGATCCATTCAGGGTTCGAAGATACTTTTTTCAAGGAAATCGAGCAGCGCCTGTTGCCGATCTGGCGACAATTACCTCATGCCGAGGAACACGCGTCTTTCGGCGATGTCCTCAAACGGCACTGCCAACCGGCAAATCAGGCCGGAAGCCGCCACATTCGCACACGACCTGTACCACGCAATTCCGTTTCCGCGAGCGGGTCGCAAGCAAAATTTGGCCCAAGCAGTTTGCGAGTTGCATCCGATATGCGGATTTCATCGGGCTCCGCTGACGTTTGAATACGTGCGGCGAGATTAACGGTCTCGCCCCACAGGTCATAGGCAAACCGCCTTTTGCCTATGACGCCCGCGACGATTGGTCCTGAGTGAATTCCAATTCTGAGTCTTATCGGTTCTCCTGCGAAGCGTTCGTGCTTAACCGCCTTCCGCAGTTCAAGTGCATAGTGCGCAAGGGCTTCTGCATGATCGGATCGCGCGACGGGCAGGCCAGCGACCACCATCACACAATCGCCGATTGTCTTGATCTTTTCGCAGCCGTATCGTTCCGAGAGCAGATCCGCCGCCTTGAAGAAGTAATTTAAGATAGCCAGCGTTGTCTCGGCTCCGACGCTCCGCGCTCTTTCCGTAAAGCCGACGATGTCGGCAAAAAGCACACTCACGTCAGCATGGTTGTCAGCAATTTGTTCGTCCGCTTTTAACCGCTCCGCGATCGACGCCGGAAGAATGTTGAGGAGTAGGCTTTCGGCGCGCTGGTATTCACGCGACAATCCCTCTTGGCTCTGCCTCAACGCCTCGTTTGTCAATTGTAATTTTTCGTTGAGTTGACGCTCCCTCTCTTGCAGGAGTGTCATTTCATAAGCCTTCTGTTGAAGCCGCTGCCTATTGTCGCGTTCGGCAGTGGCGTCAAGAAAGAGCAGCCATACGAAGTCATTGTCAGCAAAAAGATGAAGGTCCGCGACACGCCCGCTGGGCAGTTCGACCATGGCCATATGATATGGAAGCTCCGGGCAAGGCAGCAAGCCTTCCATGAATGCAAGCTGCTCGGCTACGGGCTTGCCAATGCAAAGTGATGATAGGCCGTAATGTTCAACACTACCGCCCTTCGCAGCGATGCAAAGCTGGGCGTCAATTTTCAGATATGCGACAGAGTGCTCGTTGTAGAAGAAATTATAAATCCAGCCTCTGACTTCTCTTGGCAACGATTGCATGGTCTATTTGGTGACCATCGAAGCAAGCTGACGAAACGCATCGTCAACATGTTCACCCGAAAGCGCGCTTGTTAGATAGATTTGCCATCCAAGTTGCCTCAATTCGTTAATCTCACTATCCGGTATTGCCCATCGGTCGGCCAGATCGGATTTGTTGAACAGCAATACAAACGGCATAGGGCCGAATTCGGCCTCGGCCCGCTCGCGCAGCGTGAGCGCCACGGCAAGAGTAGCGGCGCGGGTTCCATCGACGACAAGCACGAGCCCGCTCGCACCTCGCACATAGCTGACGCGGAATGAGCCGATATCGTCTTCGCCGGCCAAATCCCACAAAATCAGATCCACGGTTTTGTCCGGGAATGCGACACTCTTTTTGTCGATTTTCACTCCCACCGTGGTCAAGTAGGTTTCTGAAAAGATGCTTTGCACAAACCTGCGAACCAGACTCGTCTTCCCGACAGCGAACCCCCCCAACATGCAGATCTTTTTTTGCAATATCCTGGGCTCCGCCCTAGTGGAAGTTTACCGTAACCGAAACTCTGCGATTGGCGGAGCTCCCGGTTCGGCTATTCTCAGTCTCCGCCGGCTCAAAGGTGCCCGCGCCGCGAACCAAAAGCGATTCCGGAGCGACGCCGCGCTTCTTGAGAAGCGCACGAACTGTCTCGGCGCGGGCGGCGCTGATCGACGCGTTGGCCGTCTCACGGCCCACGGCGTCCGAATGCCCAGTCAACATGAACTGTGCTGTTACGCCTGCCTTGCGGGCGTCCTTGGCCAATTCCTTCAACTGATTCGCCAATTTGTCGAGAACCGGCAGTTGCTCTGGTCCCGGTACAGCCTTGCCAGAATCGAAGAGAATGTCGACCGCTTGAATAGCCTCCCTCAAATGCGTGAGTTTCTGAGGGGTCAACTCGCGCAGCTCGGAAATTTCTAGAGAGAGTCCGTCCGCGGCCAGTTGTTGGGCGGCGACCCGCGCCCGATCTATCCAGGCGGCAGGAGCCTCACCCACGACAACGATGCGATCCTTAATGATCGAAAATCGTACTGAATCCGGCGGGGCCAGCGACGCCATCAGTCGCTTCACCACGAACTTCGGATCAAGGCTCTGATAGAATTGCCACTGCGAATGAACGCGAACAGGATCAACCCCTGTTCCGGACAGCAGAGCCTGCGGGTCGGCGGCCTGCGGGTCTCTCAGGCCGGAAATATAGAAATGCCCGCCACTCGCCCTTTGTTGGGCGACGATGATCCCGGGTTGGGCCTCAAGTCGCGACACGTAAGTCTGCCAGTGCTCCGCCGCGCGTGCTTCGGGGCTCACATCACGAACCTTGGAGAAGTCGAATACCGGTCCGCCTGCCTCAAGCTGTCGGGCCGCTACGCGTGCCCGATCTATCCAGGTGTCGGGAGCCTCACCCTCGGCAACGATACGATCCTCGACGATCGAAAGCCGAACCGATTTCGGCGGAGCCAGCGACGCCGTCAGCCGCTTCAACACGAACTCCGGATCAAGGCTCTGATAGAATTGCCACTGCGAATGAACGCGGGCAGGATCGATCTGCGTTCCGGACAGCAAAGCTTGCGGGTCGGCGGCAAGCGGGTCTCTCAGGCCGGCAATATAGAATTGGCCATCGCGCACCTTTTGTTCGGCAACGATAATGCCCGGCTGGGTACTCAGCCGCGACACATAGGCCTGCCAGCGCTCCGCCTCGCGTGCTTCGGGGCTCACATCACGGACCCGGGAGATATCGAATACCGGTCCGCCTGCCGAAAGTTGTCGGGCCGTTGCGCGTGCCCGATCTATCCAGGTGTCGGGAGCCTCACCCTCGGCAATGATGCGATCATTGACGATCGAAAGTCGTACTGAATCCGGCGGGGCCAGCGATGCGGTTAGCCGCTTCAGCACGAACTCCGGCTCAAGGCTCTGATAGAATTGCCACTGTGAATGAACGCGAGCGGGATCGACCTGCGTTCCGGATAAGAGCGACAGCGGGTCGGCGGCAAGCGGGTCTCTCAGGCCGGCAATATAGAATTGGCCATCGCGCACCTTTTGTTCGGCAACGATGATGCCCGGCTGGGTACTCAGCCGCGACACATAGGCCTGCCAGTGCTCCGCCGCGCGTGCTTCGGGGCTCACATCACGAACCTTGGAGATGTCGAATACCGGTCCGCCTGCCGAAAGCTGTCGGGCCGCTGCGTGTGCCCGATCTATCCAGGTGTCGGGAGCCTCACCCTCGGCAACGATGCGATCATTGACGATCGAAAGTCGAACCGATTTCGGCGGAGCCAGCGACGCCGTTAGCCGCTTCAACACGAACTCCGGCTCAAGGCTCTGATAGAATTGCCACTGTGAATGAACGCGGGCGGGATCGACCTGCGTTCCGGATAAGAGCGACTGCGGGTCGGCGGCAAGCGGGTCTCTCAGGCCGGCAATATAGAATTGGCCATCGCGCACCTTTTGTTCGGCAACGATGATGCCCGGCTGGGTACTCAGCCGCGACACATAGGCCTGCCAGCGTTGCCCGGATTGCCAGGAAAGAAGGAACCAACCGCCTGCCGGAATCAAAACCAGCAGGACTGCAGCCACCACTAGCCACGGAAATCCCTGGCTTGAGTCCTCCTGCTTCAGTTCAACGCAGGTCTGCAACTGCGACTCTATGCCGGCCAACTGCGAACTGTCGCCGTCAAACTGCTCTAAAGCCTGTGAGCATTCATCATGGATGCGAAACAACACATCGCGAATTATTTCATGTAATTCCTCTGGCGGATTTCCCCGGATCACCGCGACCAAGGTCGCAAACGGTCCAACTTCCGACCAGAGACGAAGCTCCCCGAAACGGATAGTGTCCAGGCCGCTCTGTTCTTTCTCGTTAAATGAGTCTTTCACAAAATCTTGAATTGCACTAAGCATCGAAGAAATGAGCTGAGGATCTTCGCTCGTTGCATTATCGGCAGTTACATGCGCTATCAAAAGCCCGGAATTGCGGTTAATGAGAAAGACATGCTCTACACGATAGACGAGAGAATGCTTAAGAACAACTTCTGAGAAGCTCGCACCCGTTCTCCAAGCTTCAAATCTCCACTTGAGCCCATGCCAGGTAAATATATGTCTTAAAGTTTCATTCAGCGACTGAAAGGTCTGATCGATCTTTTCCCCGATCGACTTGCGAATTGCCGGCAGAAACACCGGGTATAATATATCCGTAAGCGTACGCGGGCTCTTCTGGATGGACCGTTGGACGGCCCTCTCGACAGCTGGCGCAAGGGCCTCGCCGAGCTGCGCATAAGGCGCACGTGCGGCTGCACTGGGGAGAACACCCCCAACTGCAGACGCAAGCTGCTCAGGTTCGTCGAGCAGGTGCGTAACTCGTGAAAGCTCCGAAATCTCGCGGCCGACCAGCAACTGGCGCAGCGTTGCCATGCGAGGATCGGCGGTTGGAACTCCGTCGAAACGCGCACGATAGTCCGGATCAACGTTCCGGGCAATTTCGACCAATAGACTAGCCAGAGCCTCGCGATCAATCTCTGTATCGTTCGAAGCTGCTTTTTGAGCAAGGCTGATTGGGTCGACGGTCGACGTCAAGTTCCGATCAACTCACTTTCCAGCTACGTTCCGAGTTGCTCTTGCTGCCGACGGGATCCTGATTTAGACATTTTGCAACCTCGACAAACAGGCCAGCCAAAAGATTTCGGTCGGTCTTGACGTTGCTGAGATCGGAAAACATTTTCTCCATTACCATCTGAATGGTTTCATTCTTTTGCTTGATTTCCTCACGCAGCGATTGATCGCTTCGATTTATCCGGTCCGCAACTTCGCGCTCAAGCTCGCTCAATTGATCCGACAACGCGCGCACCTGCTTTTCAAGCGCCTGATTTTGCTCGCGAAGATTCCGGTCGATCTCCTTGTCGGCCTCGGCTCGTGCATCCTTTTCGTTCCGCAATTGCCCCGCAAGCGATTCGACCTGCTTCTTTGCATTTGACTCGTACATTTCAAGATTGCGCTTGGCCTCGGATTCGACATCCTTGAAGCGCTGCAAGAACCGTTCTTCAAGCTTGGAAAAACGGCGGTCATAGTCCTGCATCTGGTTGCCGAACAGCAGATCACGTATCTTGTCGACACCTACAGCGTCGCCGGGGCCTCCGCTCTCGCGAGCCTGGGCCGCCATGAAGGCCAGCCCGTTTCCGTCTGCATTACCTATCAGATTTACGTCCGCTTTATTTGCTGGAGAAGCGCTATTCGAAGATTCCTTGGCCATCCTTGTGCCCCTTCTTTTGAACAACTGCCACAGTGCGAAACTCAGAAACGGACAAGAATGTCAGCAAAATACCCGGCTCGCAAGCCGGAATCTTCTTGACTCAAGCCAATTCGTGCGTCCCTTTTACATCTCTTGGACTAGCAGCAAATAAACGAGTTCCGACTGGTGTAGCTTTCGTATCTCTTGTTATAGAAGCCATAATCGGCTAATCTAATCGACAATTGGATGAACTCTACTATCGAAATGAGCAATACAATATCAGGCTATAGCTACTGGAGCGCGATTAAGTAGCGCGGACTCATTAGAAATATCTAAATTAGATGACATGGCGGTGCACATACTGCCTCGCATCCGGCTGTATACTGCGACGATCAGCTTCCGATGCGGGCCCAACGGTAGAAGGAAGGTCTTCTTTCGCACGGAGAATGGCTGTTCGAGAGTGCACCTCGGTATCGAGGCATTTCGGTCGATAGGAGGGGAGCAGTAGTCCCGATAACTGCAGTCATTCACACCAAAGCTTCAGTGACTTGCTTTATTGCGCCCCGATTGCAAACGACGTCAGTTTGCCATAGCTATTTCACTCGTACGGCGCCAGGGACCGCAGCTTGTGGTCATGGCGCCGATTCCGGGGATCGACATGAGTATGCGGCGTGCTTGCTTTAACGTGCATCTGCGACAGCTGGCGCCCAAGCTCGGCGGCACGGATGCGAATGCTGCGCCAGGCTTCCAGCATCGGTACCACGACAGGAGCAAGTTCCCTTTGCAGCCCAATAGTGGCGTTGCGGCGGCTCGGAAGAATTCGCAGAACACTGTTTGGACACAGCATCCCTAAGGACCGTTTCCTTTGCCAGGAATTCGCGGGCTATGTTCCGGGAGCCTTGTTCTACCTTCGAACCAAGGCGCGGGAAAGACGGCGTGGCGCATAATCCCTTGGTTTCAATCGTGGTTCCTGCGCACAACGCGGAGGTGACGCTGGCGCGGGCACTCGATTGCCTTGTCGATCAGGAAATAATGGATTGGGAGGCGATCATCGTCGACGACGCCTCCACGGACGCCACCGCCGCGATTGTCGCCGGGTATGTGGAGCACGATGCCCGGTTTCGGATGTTGAGCTCTTGCGCGTATAGCGCCGCCGGCGCGCGCAATAGCGGGATCTCGACAGCGCGCGGCCGCTGGCTCATGTTCCTGGATGCGGACGATTGGGTGGACGCCGGCTTTCTTGCAAAAATGCTGGCCGCACTTGAAGCCGCGCCCGATGCGGTCGCCGCCTATTGCGGTTTCCGGCGCGTAATGCCCGATGGCGAACTCACCCCGTCGAGCATCCCGACGGAAGTTGCGACCCAGCCCTTCGAAACATTCGCCCGCCGGTGCGCCATCCGCACTCACGCGCTGCTCGTCGACCGGAAGACAATTGTCGAGTTGGGCGGCTTCGATGTTTCGCTGCGCACCTGCGAGGACTGGGATCTGTGGCAGCGCCTGGCACGTCTAGGCAAACGTTGGGTGATGGTCGACGAGCCGCTCGCTTTCTATCGGGCCAGCCCCAACTCGCTCACCCGCAATTCGACACAGATGCTGGCCGATGCGGAAATCGTGATCGCCCGCGGCTTTTCTGCTGATCCCAGGGTCAAACAGCCAGCATCGGCTCACGCCAATGGTGCGATCGAAACGAATGGCCGCACCGCTTCCGAAGCACTCGCGTGGTTCGCGTTGTGGAACGCCGTGTCGGATTGCGGCTGCGGCCGCCGCTCGATCAGCCCGCAGACCCTGCGCGCGCTCCCGGCAGGACGTAAGTGGGCGCGTGAGATCGCCAAAGTGGCCTTCGATGGCCTTACGGTAGGAAGCCTATCGGTGCCAGCGCAATTGGCTGCCAGGTGGGGCAGGTTCGGCGGCTCCCTCACCGAGTTGATCACCGAACTCGGCAAGGTCTGGAACGATCCCGTCGCGGGTCGCCGCGTCCAGTATCACCTTGAGGAAATGCTTCTCGACGTCGACGATCTTGCCGCGCCGCGCAGGCTGGCGCGGACGCTTGGAATTCGCGTCGATATTCGAAATCCGACGTCGATCGAGCTTCCGGAAGGAGTCGATCAAATTTATGCCTATCTGATGATGGATGGCCAGATCGAGGCTGTCGTGCAGTTCGGCGTACTCGGGAAAGTGACAAGACGCCATTGGATTGAATTGGCCCGGGATTTCGTGCCCCCTGAGCGGCTTATACACAGTGCCGCCCGGCTTGCGAGGCGACCGCCTGTACATGCCCCGCAACAGGGCGCCGGCGCCGACAAGTCAGACATATCTGCATCCGAGGCATTGTCCATCGCGGGACGCCGATCTGATCGGGACGGCCACTTCGGCAAACTCGCGCGGTTGGCCGCGGAAGCGCGCGGGCTGGTTCGGTCGAGCGCCGAAGCTACAGAGCCGCTTTCAGTGCCGCGCCGTGCATCGGCAGCGGATGGGCACGGCAATGATCGCACGTCGTTCTGGAATCGCCGTTTCGCGACCGAGGATCCCTGGAACTACGGTTCGTCCTATGAGCAGGAAAAATATGAGCGGCAGCTCGAAATTCTGCCTGCCGGTCCCATCGGACGGGCGCTTGAGCTGGCCTGCGCGGAGGGCCACTTCACGCGGCAGCTGGCGCCGCGAGTGGGCCATTTGACCGCAACCGACATCTCCGCCGTAGCCATCGGGCGAGCGCGCGCGCGATGCAGCGATCAGCCGAATGTTGAGTTCGGCGTACTGGACTTCTGCGCGGACACACTGCCTGGTGAGATGGACCTGATCGTCTGTTCGGAAGTGCTCTACTATCTGGATGATCTCGCCGAGTTGCGGCGCATCGCAAAAAAAATTGTTGAGGCATTGGCGCTTGGCGGCAGTTTCATCAACGCACATGCATTCGTGTTACGTGACAATGTTGAAAGGACCGGCTTCGACTGGAACACATTCGGTGCACAACCGATCTCAGAGACGCTGGCAGCGACCGAAGGCCTCGTCCTCGATCAATCGATCCAGACCGAGCTCTATCGCATAGACCGCTTCCGCCGCCTGTCACCGGACGAGGTGGCGACGGAACCGATGATCGATCATGCGCCAATCCGCGCGCGCCTCGAAATCGGGGTCGCGCGAAATATCGTCTGGGGCGGGGCGCGGGCCTTGCGCCGCGACGTTGCGCGTAGCGAGCGGCGGCAGCGTATCCCTGTCCTCATGTATCACAGCGTCGCCGATGAAGGTCCGGCCGCGCTCGCCCGTTTTCGGCTCACGCCCGCCGCATTCCACAGCCAGATGGCATGGCTGCGCGCCAATGGCTTTCACGCGATCATGTCCGAGCAGCTGGAATGGTTCATCGCCAACCGTCACCCTTTCGCTGGCCGCCCAGTGCTCATCACCTTCGATGACGGCTTCCAGAACTTTGCCGATCATGCCTGGCCGACCTTGCGCGCGAACGACCTGACCGCGGAAGTGTTCCTGGTGACGGACCTGGTGGGCGCAAGCGCACAGTGGGACGCCGACAGCGGTCCGCCGACGCAGCTTATGGACGCCGCGACGGTGCGACGCCTCGCCGCCGAAGGTGCGTTTTTCGGAAGCCACATGGCGACGCATCGCGCGATCGATGGCCTGTCGAGCTCTGACCTGGCCAGCGAGCTGCTTCGCTCTCGAATGTTCATCGAGCGCTGGACCGGTCGGCCAACCACGGCGTTCGCGGCACCCTTCTCTGTCACCGACCGACGGCTTGGCCGGCTGGCCAAGGAGTGCGGCTATCGGATCGGCTTCGGCGGCAGACACGGGCCGGCGGACCTCGATTGCGATCCCATCGACCTTCCACGCATCGAGATTCGCGGGGATCGCTCGCTCGATGACTTTGTTGCCAGGGTCGAGGCCGTGCTCGAAGAGCGGTGAACTTGTCAGTGTCATTTCAGTGTCCCGCCCGTTTACCTCGTTCGCAAGTCTATTGGGCGACTTGGGACACGGCTGACATCAGCTCCTGCGGGCTTGGCGCCCCAAACATGTATCGCCCACCCTCTGGAACCTCGGTGAAAGTCCAGCGGACGATCCCCTGCCGGTCCAGCAGGAACTGACCTATCAATTGTCCGTGTCCCGTTGCCATCATCTGCTCGTCGGCTTCGGTCACTTCGTAATTGTCCTTCTTGTCGAGGAATTCGCTGGCCGCAAAAGGATCCATCGGACCGGGCAACTCGCCTGGTATGTCGACCCGCATGTCCTTTGCCGCTGCCATCGAGACCTTGTACGGCCAGATCGTCTCGTTTTGGGTGAATTCGAGATTGGGCAGTCCAAAAGCACGATGTGAAGCGCGTTCAGGGTCGGAGGCCGCAAGCAGATTCGGCATAGGGTGGTAGCGGAAATAGAGACGCGCCCGTTCGATCGGCGTGTTGACTACCGTCAGGCTCTCCACGCCCTTTTCGCGCAGTTCCGGATCAAGCCGCGCCTGGGCGGCGATATGGCGCCGGCAAAACGCACAATGCAGACCTCGAAACAGGCCGACCAGCACCGGTTTTTGCCCGCGAAAGTCGTCAAGCGCGATCTTGCCTTCCTGGGTAATGGCGTCGAGTACCAAGTTCGGCGCACGGTCACCCGGTTGAAGCGGTACCAAGTCACTACGCGCGGACATTTCCAACCTCCATCCCGGCTAGTCGAGAAAAGGCAGCACCACAAGCGCTTCCGGGTCGAGCCCGTGCTGGGCGCATATACCCTGCGCCAGGGAAAAGTAGCGTTCGGCCTCGGCCAGATTGTCGAGGTCGAGATTAAGCGTTGCAAGACCATCATAGCACGGAAACAGCAGTTGGGGCTCGCCCGTTTCGCGGGCCACGTCCAGTGCTTCGTGGAACAAGCCAACCGCCAGTTCCGGACGGCCGTTGCACTGGTGGATCTGCCCAAGCACGATCAACGGCACCGGCAGGTGCTCGCGCTGGTCGAGCGCCCGGTCGATCTCGATGGCCTTCTCGGCAGCAGGCACGCCCTCCGTTGGACAGCGATCCGTGAAAGTACAACAAGCGACCGCCAGATTGGCGAGGAGGCGCGCCTGGAATCCCAGATCACCAATATGGCGCGCCACTTCAAGACCGCGCCGACAGACCTCCATCGCCTGTGCCGGATCGATGGTCGTGTAAAGCACGCCGAGGTTGGTGTAGCCGCGGCAGGCCGCGCCCAGTAGACCGGCGGCTTCGGCCAATTCAATGCTACGCTCAACCTCACGCACGGCTTCACGGTTTCGCCCAAGGCGAGCCAGCGCAACAGCCTTGGTATTAAGTGCCTCGGCGGTCACAAGAGTGGCATCACACCCTACCTCGGAGACATGCTCCGTTGTCAGAGAGCGTACGCAATCCAGCGCCGCGTCTGCCCATTTTGCCGCGAGAGCGTGATCTCCGCTACGGAACGCCTGACGGCCACGTTCTTGCCAGAGATGCGCCTGCTCGATCGGGGCATCCGCTCCATCGAGGAGCGCTGCCGCTTCAGCATAGCGGGATTCTGCATTGTCCCGCTTGCCGACATCCCAGAGCAGCCGACCGATCTTACGCAAAACGCGCGCCGACGCGACACGATTGGCTGACTCGCGGTATGCCTGCAACACCGTCTCGTAGTGGCGGTGCGCGATCTCGCGGCGGCCTACCGGGCCGCTCAAATCAGCAATGCGCTCTGCAATTGCCAGTTTGAGCGGTGTTTGCCCGATCGCGCCCAACGCAGTCAGTGCTCGCTCGTAGAAACGAAGGGCGTCGTCGTTGGCGTATATCATGCGAGCGCGATCGCCCGCCGCCTGCAGGTAATGCGCGCCCCTCTCCCGCTCGGCGCTCTGTGCGAAATGATGACCGAGCACGGTCAAATCCTCGAGCCGTTCCGGCTTGTCGCCGCACAGTTTCTCCAAGGCAGCACCTACCCGCCCGTGGATGTCGGTCCGGCGCTGCAGGAGCAGATTCTGGTAGATCACGTCCTGCAGCAATGTTTGCGTAAAGCGGTAGCTTTGCGACGAGACCGAGCCTGATCCGGCAACTTCCTCGATGATTTCCGCATCGCAAAGCAGTTCGCAGCCGGCTTCTAGCCGGCCGGGATCGGCTGTCACGGTTTTCAGAAGTGTGGCATCGAAGCGCGGGCCGATTACCGCGGCTTCCTGGGCCAACCGGCGCACCTCTTGGGGCAGCCGGTCGACGCGAGCAAGCAACATTGCCTGGATAGTGGCGGGAATGCCGGTTGCGATTTCGCCTGCCACGGTCCGCCATCGCTGGCCCTCGCGCATCAGTACACCGCGATCGATAAGGCCGCGGACGATCTCCTCTACAAAAAGGGGGTTGCCGCCCGCGCGCTCAAGGATCTGGTCGAGAAGCCCTCCTGCGGAGTTTACCCAGCTCTCGCCGAAAAGCGCCGCCAGCAGGCTGCGTCCGTCATCACTGTTGAGCGGCGAAAGCCTGAGCGCTGTGTGACTGACCCGACTTGAGTCGAGCTGGCCGTTGTCCGGCGCCGGGCGATGCGTGACCAGCAACATCAACCGCGTGCGTTCCAGCCTGTCCATCACGAAACGCAGTGTCTCGAGCGACACGGCGTCGGCCCAGTGCAGGTCTTCGACGACAATCAATAGCGGCGACAACGCAAGCCGCCGTTCGATGATTGTGCGGACTGCGTAGAGAATTTGCCGCCGCAGCTGCTCGGGCTCGATATGCTGCAAGGTGGCATCGGGGTCGCCAAGGCCGAGCACATGGTAGAGCAAAGGCATCAGCCGCTTCGCCTCCTCGCCCTGCAGGCCGAGATCGGCAAGCAAGCCTGCGAGCTTCCCCCGCATTTCGTCCCCATTGTCGTTTTGCATCATCCCGGCAGCGCTGCGCACCACTGCGCCCAAGGCGCCAAATGATTGTTCGCCCAGCGGTGAGCACGTGGCCTGCCGCACGGCGACGTTGCGAAAACGATCCTCGTCGCCGACGCGGGCGACGAACTCGTTCACCAGCCGCGATTTCCCGATACCGGCTTCTCCGACGAGGCGGACAAGTTGGGCCGAGCCGCCGCACGCCTGGTCAAGGCTCGCCAGCATTCTATTGAGCTCCGCACCACGACCTATTATCGGCGCACTGAGGCCGAGCGCCTCGAGCCCACGCGCTGCACGCGGCGCCGCAAGCGGTGCATCCAGTCGATGGACGAGCACACTGCCAGCCTTGCCGCGAAGCACGACATCACCCAGCGACTCGTAAGAGAAGGCATGCCGGGTCAGCCTGTGCGTGAGCTCGCCTACCAGCACCTCACCCGGTGCGGCCAGCGATTGCAGGCGTTGCGCCGTATTCACTGTGTCGCCGGTCACCGAATAGGATTTGGCGGTGCCGATGCCCAATCCACCAGTAACGACGGGACCAGTGTTTATGCCGATGTGGAGCAACAGAGGCGAGCCGGAGTGGGGGGTGCTTTCGCCGAGCCGCGCCGTCCGGGCGATCATGTCGAGAGCGGCGCGAAGCGCACGTTCCGGATCGTCCTCATGCGCGACCGGCGCACCGAACAAAGCGAGCAGTGCATCGCCGATGAATTTGTCGACGAAACCACCAAAGTTTCGCACGGCCGCCGTCAATTCCTTGAACAGTTCGTTCTGCAGCGCTTGCATGACCTCGGGGTCGAGCTGCTCGCTGAGTGTCGTGAAGCCGCAAAGGTCGGCGAACAGGACCGTTACCGTCCGGCGATCGGCGTCAGAGACGGGATACAGGCCATCTTCGCTTTCGATGTTCGGAAGCAGCGACGGAGTTCGAGAAGGCTGCACAATGGTCCGGCTTGGCGTCGGAGCAGGCCGTTCGACGGCTTTTGCGGGCGCACCGACGCTTGCCCCACATTTCGGACAGAACTCGAAATCAGGTGCGCAGCGGTAGCCGCAACTGGCGCATGGCACGGGCTGGCGCCTGCCACACCTCGGACAGAAAGCGTAACCGCCCTCAACCTCGAAACCGCAGCCCGAGCAGTCCATCGAACAAGACCTCACTAGGGGCCGTGACGGCGTGATCTCGCTACGCACTTCACGGCCAAGATATTCACAAGAATGAACCGATAGCCGTCGACCAGCAAGCGGCAGCGCAAATGGACATCAAGCGATCAGTGTGGGTCCGGTGGCAGGGCGCTGCCGATCGAGGTGGAAGCCGTCGTCGAAATCCCGAAAGGCATCAGCGTCAAGGAAGCGGCCGGATCAGACGCCAGAGGCTCACCGACAGATCGCCGTCGCTTGCGGTTGCGCACCAGAAAATCAACCTGAAGCAGGGCTCAGCTCGCCTTGATCTCAGCCTGGCCGATCTTGCGCCATCGGGCGTTTTCGCGAACCAGTTTCAGGTCGTCGGTCGTCTCGGCAAGTGTCCGCAAACGGTATTGCCGGAGCAGGTCCGGGAAGAGCGCCCCTTCCGGCAGACCGGCAAGCTGCTCGCGGACCGAGCTCTTTTCATCAATGACCCGCATGCCCCAGGCATTTTCCCGAACCTGCAGCTCCGCAGCCAGATCGCGCTCTTCCGGCGCGTTTTCGTCGAGCGCAGCCAGCAGGATCGAGTGGAAAAGCGCTACATATCCAATCTGTCTCAGGCCGCCCACAACCCGTACGCGCGGCAATATGGCAAGAACGAGGAACACCAGGAACGCGTTCGGCAGCAACACGCCCTCCAGCAGCGCCTGCCTGAGATGCGGCCGCTCGAACGGGATAGAAAGGCCATGCGGCCTGTCGGGCTCGATCAGGTGCCCGTTCTCGAGGACGAGCTTGCGCACGCGCTCCTCGCGGATGCCCCAGAAATAGGCCGTGGCATTGGGCAGGAAACGGCCAAACGGGCTCGATGCGGCCTCTTGCAAGGCACGTTCGAGACGCTGGCGTCTTGCGGGCTCGATGAGCAGCCTGGAAAGAAGGCTGCCATCATATTCCAGATGCCGCGCCATGGCAGCCGCGGCGAGCCGGTCATCGATGAAAACCGGCAGGGCCATGCCGGAACGATCCCAATCGGCGACCAGATCTTCGTTGAGGGCTGTCAGCGCATCGGCGGCGGTTCCAAACACCTTGTCCTGACTGGCAAGCAGCATGCCCAGCCAGCGGCTGGCATCCGTTTCGTCGCCCACCGCTTCGAGCGCGCGCTTGTTCAGGGTGACAGGACCGGCCGCGCAGGCGCTTTTTTTGCACAGTTTGCGGCGACCTATGCCAAACAGGTTGACCTTGTCGTCACCGACATCGAGCCATCCCGGCCCCTCCCGGCCAATTGTCTCCATGGTCATCGTCGTCCCCATGAAAGCGAAGAAGGCCGACAGCCCGTTTTCGACCGCGCCGAGCCAGGCAAGCAGGAGGGCATCGAAGGTGATCCGGTCCATCAGAAGCAGGCAGTGCAGGCCGGACTGAATCACCGGTCTGTGCTCGAACTCGTCGAGGGCCTTGCCGATCTCTTCAGGCTGCATGATCGCACCAAGGCGCTGATGCAGGACTTCGCGCAGGATCGAGCGGGCAGCGATCGCCGGGCCCGATGCAGGCCTTGCCACCGGCCGCCACAGATGGCGGGCGTAATCGGAAACCGGCGCGTTCCAGTTCTGCTCGATGTCACGCACGACTTCCGGGCAGAGCAGCGACAGCACAGCCAGAATTTCGACTGGAGGCGTAGGGGTTGGGTCAAAAACGGCGGTCATTGGTCCCGTCTAGCCGCTTGCGGTGCAAACGCCAAGGGAGGCCAGACTTGCTGGATGCGGCCGGCCCAGCTCGTCAACTCGATCAAATGGTGTGAGACGCAATTGACCGTATCCTATGGAGTTCTCCATTAGCAATCACCTGTCGCCGACTCGGCACGAGTTGTCAGATTGGCTAAACAGCCAAGGGCCAAACAGCGGATCTTAGAACCGCAGCCGGGCCATGCTCAGGAGGTCGTGGTACTGCCCGTCAGTAAAACCAGCCTTCACATGCCGGCCTTCGACCTCGAAGCCGTGACTTGTGTAGAGACGGATGGCCGGCTCGTTGTCGGCATAGACGGTCAATTCGACGCGCTTCAGGGCGCGCCAGTTGTCGGCCACGTCAAGCAGCGCGCCAAGTATGGCAGAGCCGATGCCCTTGCCAACAAAGGCATCGTCAAGGCCGATATTGATCTCGCCGATATGCGAACGGCGCGGCGAACCCTGCACGACCAGGCTGCCATGGCCGACGACCCTGCCGTCCAACTCGGCAACGATCCAAGTGGTTTCCTGGCCGGACTTGGCGATGCGCCGCTCCACCTGCTCCACCATCTCGAAGGGCATCCTGAGCGTGCCCGAGCGGAAGCCCGGCATGTTGAAGATAGCGCAAAGCGCCTCCGCATCGCTTGGCCGGACGGACCGGAGCTGCGGCTGGATTTTCTCGGAGGATGGCGAGGTCGTGCTGGTCATGGCGTTCCCGGCGAAGGCTATCGGCCCGGCACGATGCACCGGACGTCACCTGAAAATCCAGCCGTCTCTGCAGCCTATGACGCCGATTGCGAGCTAAAATACCGAGAGGCGGCGTAGAGTTTGAAGACGCCGCTGATGCCGATCCAGCCTAAAAGGGCGAGCCAGCACAATGTCCCGGTCGCTGTCCAGTCGATCCGGTGCACCGCAGCGTCGGTGATAACGAGGCCAAGGATGGCAAGCAGGCCAACCAGAAACTGCGCCAAGCCGAGCACCAGCAGTTCCTCGCGCGGCGCGCTTCTCCAGACGAGATATATACCGCCCGCACCGGCCAGGAAGATGGCGCTGTAGACCTGAGCGTGGAAGGCATCGATCGGCCATGGCCAGATGCTGCCGAATGTCAGGGGAAACAGCAACAGGCCGACGCCATAGAGCCCAAGGATCGCCGATTCCACCGGCATGTAGCCGCGCCATACGGGGTTTAAGGTCACGCCTTTTGCAGAAGGACGGGCCCTGGCCCGCCACAGGAACAGCCCGGATACCGCGACCGAAGCGAGATAGACCAAAAACCAGAGCCAGGGCGCTTTGCGCTCGAAGTTGAAATAGCCGAGATTGATGAACGAAGCCGCCGACACGATGACGGTGAAGATGAAGGCCATGACGAGCACGAGCCGGCCGGGCGACCAGCGATTCCAGACCAGCAGCGCCGCCATCACGACCATTTCGGCGGTATAGAAGCCGCCGAGGAAGCGGGCATTGAACGGCGTGACGGCCCAAGGCCAGCGCGGCTTGACCAGCACAGGCGCGAAAAACAGGCCGGCGCCGACGATCAGGACGATGATGACCACCACAGAAAAAAAGCGCAGGGCCGCAGGAAATGGCGGGTTGTTGGATGTCGGCATGGGAGAAAGTCCCAAAGATGAATGCCCCATTGCCCATCATAGTGCCGCTAGCGGCCGGTGAAAATCCGCCGAATGGAAATTGAACTGTCACCAGGCCTATCTATTCGAATGGCCGTACGATGCGTTTCGAAGTAAGATGGAGCACTCGGACCAAAGACGCCTCCAGGGCGCATTTTCCGGAGCCTGCACGATGAACGAAGCTCAGGACCTGTTCTCGCTTCTGCGGCAATCGACCGATGTCGATCCGCAGGCAATCGACGCGATCAGGCGAACCATCGCGGAGGGCAAGGACCGCGAACTTTGCCGCATCAATGCGCCAGCCTTCGCCAGCAAGCATGGCCTCGACGAGGAACGCGCCATAAGCGCCTTTCTCCATGCGGCACGGGTGGGCATCTTCGACATTTCCTGGAATGTTCTATGCCCCGGCTGTGGCGGCGTGCTCGACACCAACGCCACGCTGAAAACCCTGCAGAAGGACGAATACACCTGCGCGCTGTGCTCCGAGGGCTATTCGCCGACCCTCGACGAGATGGTCGAGGTGACATTCACCGTCAGTCCCCGCGTGCGCAGGATTGCCGCCCACAATCCACACGAACTGCCGTTGGTGGAATATTTCCGCCAGATCTACTGGGCGTCCGGCGTCGATCTGCCGGAAGAGGATTTCGCGAAAAAGATAGAAGCGTTCTCACTGGAGGATATCGAGCTTGCCCCCGGTGAAAAGGCGGTTCTGCCCATCCAGCTTCCGTCTGAATTCGTCATCGTGTTCGAGCCGGTCACCCATTCAGCGCAGTTCATCGACGGGAAGGGCGAACCAACAAAAGAGCGCCGAAGCCTCTCTTTGGTCTTCGACCGCGACCATGTCCAGAACCAGACTCTGGAGATGCAACCCGGCCCGTTGCGCATTTCGCTGGAGAACAGGACCGACACCCGCGTGCTGCCGACGGTCTTCATCGCCGGCCAGGAATTGCATGATCTCCTGGGCAAACGCCGGCCCTTCCTGACCGCCAAGCGCCTGCTCACCAACCAGACGTTCCGCGATCTCTATCGCACGGATACGCTCGACATCGACCAGCGCCTGAAAATCACCAGCCTGACCTTCCTGTTCACCGACCTGCGCGGATCGACCGAGCTTTACGAGCGGGTGGGCGATCTTTCAGCCTTCGATCTCGTGCGCGTGCATTTCCAGGTTCTGCACGAGATCGTCGCGGCGGAGGCAGGCGCGGTGGTGAAGACGATAGGTGATGCGGTGATGGCGACCTTTGCGACGCCTGATCGTGCGATCGCTGCGGCCCTCAGGATGCGCGATGCCATGCGTGAGCTCAACGACAAGAGCGGGCGCGAGGATCTGCTGCTCAAGATCGGAGTCCATGCCGGCCCCTGCATCGCAGTGTCTATGAACGAGCGACAGGACTATTTCGGCCAGACGGTCAACATCGCTTCGCGGGTCCAGAACCTTGCCAACGCACAGGCGATCTTCGCCACTCGTGCGGTGGTCGACGACAATCTCACCGCCGATCTGTTGCACAGGCACTCGCTGACGCCCGTGCCCCACGAGGTCTCGCTGCGCGGCATTGAGCGGGAGATAGCCGTCTATACGATCCCCTGAAGACTTGGCCCCTGAAGACTTGGCCCCTGACGATTTGGCCCTGACGATCGTCTCGGCCCCTCACACGCGCCTGCAGACAAAATAACGATCGGCGGGCACCGAAGGCGGTGGCGGGAGGCGTTGCAACAGCGGGTGATCGAGCGGCGTGCCGCTGACCGCGAAGCCGCCGACGCGAAGCAGGCTCGCGATCAGATCGGGAAGCCAGGTAGAGGTCACTGCATCACGATCGTCATAGCCGGTGCCGATGTCGGCATGAACAAGAGCCGCGTCGATGCCAATGAACCTCTTCGCCGTCTCGCGTATTTCGCCGAGCACGAAGTCTTCAGCGTCGGGAATTGAGCTGGCGTGTGCGCTAAGTTCGCGGTCGAACACCACGATCCGGCGTCCGGGCAGGCGCTCGCGCAGATGGTGGAACGTCCGGCCGTTGCCGAGGCCGAGCTCGAGCACCAGCCCTTCCATCTTCGCCACCTCGGGGCAAACTTGATCGAGAATGTCCCGCTGTGCGGTCATCCTGCTGATGAAATTCTCAAGGCGAGTCATATGCGTTTGTGTGTCCGGAAACCAGCTCAAGAGATCGGCAAGGCCCGCGACCAGAACGGTTCACGGTGAAACCCGAGGGCGACGTGTTAAACCCCGATCGCGTCTCGGCACATATAGAGGCGAACGATGAACGCTGCAATAACCGGACAGGCTGCCGACAGGATCATACCGGGTGGAGTCGGCGGCCGGCGCGCGGCGGAATAGCGATCTCACTTGTAGGGGTCTGCGGCGTCCCGCAGGCCGTCGCCGAGGAAGTTGAACGCCAGGATGACGAGAATGACGGGAAGCATCGGCAAAAGCAGCCATGGATAGAACGCGATGACGCTGACGCTGCGCGCCTCGGTGAGCAGGATGCCCCAGCTGGTTATCGGCGCCCTCAGGCCGAGCCCGAGGAAGCTCAGCGCCGTCTCGCCCAGGATCATGCCGGGTATGGAGATCGTGGCCGTCGCGATCAGATGCGACATGAAGCCGGGAATGAGATGCCGCCCGATGATGCGGCTGCTTCTGGCGCCCATCAATTGCGCGGCCAGAACGTAATCCTCCTCGCGCAAGGCTAGAAGCTTGGAACGCACGGCCCGCGCCAGTCCGGTCCAGTCGAGCAGCCCGAGGATGACGGTGATGCCGAAATAGATCAGGATCGGACTCCAGGTTATCGGCATGATCGCCGCCAGAGCCAGCCACAGCGGAATGCTGGGGATCGATTGCAGAACTTCGATTATCCGTTGAACGATCAGGTCGAAAATACCGCCGTGATAGCCGGCCAGTCCGCCGATCACAATGCCGAGCAGGAAGCTGAAACTGATGCCGACGAGGCCAATTGTCAGTGAAATGCGTGCGCCATAGATGATGCGCGAGAGTACGTCGCGCCCCAGCCTGTCAGTGCCGGCCAGAAAGAGCTGGCCGTTTTCGGCAGGGCAGACAAAATGCCTGTCACCTTCGATCAGACCCCAGAACAGATAACTGTCGCCCTTGCAAAAGAAACGGATCCGCTGAACATCATCCTGATTCTCGATGTAGTTCCGCTTGAGCGTTTCCATATCCAGCGTCATCTGGCGGCCATAGACGAACGGCCCGACGAACTGGCCGTTGTGGAACAGGTGCACCCGCTGCGGCGGCGAATAGATGTAGTCCATGTTGCGCGTGTGCAGATTGTAGGGCGCCAGGAACTCGCAGATCAGTATCCCGAAATAAAGCGCTGCCAGGAATATGCCGGATATAACGGCAAGCCGGTGCTCCCGGAATTTCCACCACATCAGCCGCAACTGCGACGCCTGAAAGACCTTCGACTGCTCCGGCGTCATCGCCTCGACCGACTGCAGGTCAAAGGGCGCGCTGGAAACGTAGTGTTGCAGCGGAGCACCCGGAGCGGGCAGCGGCGAATGCGTGCTCATTTGGTGCTGCCACCCTGCAAACGAATTCGTGGATCAAGCAGCGCCAGCGCCAGGTCGGAAATCAGGACACCGATGACCGTCAGGAAGGCGAGGAACATGAGGAACGACCCTGCCAGATACATGTCCTGGCTTTGCAGCGCCTTGATCAGCATCGGCCCGGTCGTTTCCAAAGACAGGACGATCGCCGTGATTTCGGCGCCGGAGATGATGGCCGGCAGGATAGAGCCGATGTCGGAAATGAAGAAATTGAGCGCCATGCGCAGCGGATATTTGACCAGCGCCTTGAACGGATGAAGGCCTTTGGCGCGCGCGGTCACGACATATTGCTTGTGTAGCTCGTCGAGAAGATTGGCGCGCAGCCTCCGGATCATGCTTGCCGTGCCCCCGGTGCCGATGATCAAGACCGGAATCCAGAGATGGGCGAGGATCGACTTCGCCTTGGCCCAGCTCATAGGCTCGCCGAGATATTGCTGGTCCATGAGATGGCCGATGGATGTGCCGAACCAGATGTTGGCGAAATACATCAGGATCAGCGCCAGCATGAAGTTCGGAATGGCAAGGCCGAGAAGGCCGAAGAGAGTCAGGCCGTAGTCGCCCCAGCTGTATTGATGCGTGGCGGAGTACATGCCGATCGGAAAGGCGATGAGCCAGGTGAAGATGATCGTGACGAAGGAAACCAGCACGGTCAGCCACATTCGGTCCCCGACGACGTCGCGAACCGGCAGCTCATATTCGAAGGAATAGCCGAAATCGCCGTGCAGCATCCCGCCGACCCAGTAGAAGTAGCGAATGATCGGTGGCTGGTCGAAACCATAGTCCTTGCGCATCATCTCGATGCGATCGGAATCCACCGCTTCGCCCTGAGCCCGAAGCTCGGCAACATAGCTGTCGAAATAGTCGCCTGGTGGAAGTTCGATGATCGTGAACACCAGTGCCGATATGACCAGCAGCGTTGGAACCATCACGGCGATGCGCCAGACAAAATATCGAAGCACGCTCAGGACTCTCCAAGCCAGAATGTATCCGGCATGTAGACACCGAAATAGGCGGTCGGGTCGTAGCCGTAGAGCGCCTTGTCAGGCAGATTGCGCAGCCGCGAGGACGCCAGAACCGGCTGATGGGTTCCGTTCACGGTGCCGATCGAAAACACCTGATCGGTGTAGATCGACAGCATTGAATTCCAGATTTCGGCGCGCTCCGTGGCTTCGGTCGATGCGTTCCAGCGCTTGAGCAAAGCCATCAGCTCGACCACAGGCGGAAGATCGGGCGCCTCACCGACCTTGCCATGAGACAAGTAGTAAGCACCCCAGAGCGGCCATTGCAGCTGGTCGTCGATGGTGGGGGCCAGCTGGTACGGGTTCATGTCGGCGGTCGGCACGCCATTGTCGATGCCCGACCACATCGACATCATGATCTGGCCGCCAAGCGCGCGGCTGCGGAAGATATCGCGCTGCGAAGTCCGGATGAACAGGGCGATCCCGATCTTGCGCCAGTGATCGGTGATGAGTTCGAGCGCGTCGGTTTCGAGCGTGCTTTCGCCGGCCGTTTCCACTATGATCTGCGCAGGGCGTCCATCGGGAAGTATCCGCAGGCCGTCATCGTCACGCGTCTGAAGCCCGACCTCGTCGAGCAGGGCATTGGCTTGGTCCGGATCATGGGCGATCCAGGCTTTCGCGAATTCCGGCCGGTAGAGCGGGCTCTCCGGCAGGACCGTATCGGCACTTTCCTGCGCCAGTCCGTAGAACACGGCCAAATTGATCTCGCGCCTATCCACAGCGAGCGAAAGGGCGCGGCGCACGCGCACGTCACGAAGAAGGCCACGCCACACCTGGTCGGCACAATTCAGATTGGGCAGCAGCGCCAGCCGCGAACCCTGCGTGCGTTTCCAGAGATGCACCTTCACCGGGTAGCGCTTCTCCGCATCCTTCAGGAAGGAGTAGTCGGTGAAGTCAATTCCCATGCTTTGCAGGTCGCTCTCGCCCGCACCGGTCTTAGCGGAAATGATCGCCGGCGAGCTGACGTTCATTACAATCCGGTCAACATAGGGCAGTTGCCGGCCATTCTCGTCTATTCGATGAAAGAACGGGTTGCGCTCGAAGACGAATTGCTCGGCCGGCGGCTTGGTCCGGTTCCGCCAGGGATCGAGCGTCGGCAGTTCCGGGTTCTCCGGGCGATACTGCCGCGACATGCGGATATGCAGGAGCGTCCATTTCTTGGCCCGGTTCTCCTTCATTAGGCCGGCGAGCCGGAATGGATCCTGGTATTTCTTGTGAAACTGCTTGAGATAGGTGGCCGGCAGAACCAGCGATAGCGGCGAAGCAGCAGCAAGCTTGGGCAGGAAGTCGGGATTGGGCGCATCCCAACTATAGCGGACCGTCGACGGATCGACGATCTCGAAGCGTGGCGGCTTGCCGTCCGCCAGCAGGGCGGGGGCAAGCCCGCCTTGCGAAAGCTCATCGTTCAGCCAGACATCTTCCCAGCAATAGCGAAAATCCTCCGGCGTCAGCAGGCTACCGTCAGACCATTTATGCCCTTCCCGAATCTTGAAAGTGAAGACGCGATCATCCGCTACGTCGAAACGTTCGAGAATGTCGGCTTGCAAGTTGAGCTTTTCGTCATAGCCGACCAGGCGAGCATACCCGTAGATCGTCATCATCCGGATATCTTTCTGGCTGCCGATGATCGTGCGCAGCGTGCCGCCATACTGGCCGGGCTGCCGACCCATCGCGGCGAGGTTCAACGCGCGCGGGCTCTTGGGCAAGCGTTCGGCGAGTGCCGGCAGCGCCTTGGCCTTCAGCTTGGGCTGAAGAAATTCCGGCTCCAGATCGCCGGCGCGCGACGTGCCCGGCAGAAATGCCGAAGCCATAAGTCCGAGGACGGTGCGCCGGCTGATCAATGGCGTAACTCGCTGACATCGGCCGTACGCCGGGCCAGCACGAGGTGGCCGCCGCCAAGTTCGAGCGGCGACAGCATATCCTCGTCGCCCTCGTCGCGGAATTGCGGTCCCCATGTGCTGGTGTCGGAAGCGCTGTCGAGCTTCAGCGTCTTGAAATCCATTGGCCTGTCGAGATCGGGGAAAGGTACTGCGGCGACCAGTGAGCGCGTGTAGGGGTGGACCGGTTTCCTAAGCAGAATTTCGCGCGGCGCGAGCTCGACGATACGCCCGCCGCACATCACCGCGATGCGGTCTGCCATGTAGTCCACCACCGCCAGGTTGTGGGATATGAACAGGTAGGTCAGGCCCAGTTCCTTCTGCAGGTCCTTCAGAAGGTTCAGGATCTGCGCCTGGACAGAGACATCGAGTGCCGAAACCGGCTCGTCGCAGATCAGGAGTTCGGGCCCCAGCGCCAACGCGCGCGCGATGCCGATACGCTGACGCTGCCCGCCGGAGAAACTGTGCGGATAACGCTTTATGAAGCGCGGATCGAGCCCGATTGCCTGCATCAGGCTCTTGACCGTGGCGAGTCGGGACGCGGCATTGCCACGTTGATGGATTTCCAGCGGCTCGCTCAAGATGTTCTCCACCGTCATGCGAGGTGAAAGCGACGAAACCGGGTCCTGGAAGACCATCTGGATTTTCGCGCGCAGCATGCGTAGGGCGTCTCCCTCGGCTTCCAAGACGTCGATCGGCCCATCGCGGCCGTTGAAGATCACAGAGCCGCCGCTAGGGGTGACAGCCCGCATGAGGATCTTGCTGACGGTGGTTTTGCCGGAGCCGCTTTCGCCGACAAGACCGAGGCACTCACCCCGCCTGATATCGAAGCTCACGCCGTCCACGGCGCGAACAGAGGTTTGATGATCTCCGCCGAACCATCCGGACTTGCGGATGGTGAAGGTCTTTGTCAGATCCCTGACCGACAGCACGATGTCGTCCGGCCCCTTCGATGCCGGCGCCGTCTGCTTGCCGAGCAGGTTCCCGACATTCACCGGCACCTCGCGGAGCGCCTTTAGCCTTTCGCCAGGCTTCAGGTCGAAATGCGGAACGGCTGCCATCAGGCCCTTCAGGTAAGGGTGGCCCGGCCGGCGGAATATCGCCTCGACAGGTCCCGCTTCCATGATCTCGCCATGGTACATGACCACCACCTCGTCGGCGACATTGGCGACCACGCCAAGGTCGTGCGTGATCAGCAGCATCGCCATGTTCAGCTTGGCCTGAAGCCCGCGCAGCAATTGCAGGATTTGCGCCTGGATGGTGACGTCCAACGCCGTTGTCGGCTCGTCGGCGATCAACAGGGCGGGCCGGCAGATCAGCGCCATGGCGATCATGGCGCGTTGACGCAATCCTCCCGAAAGTTCAAACGGATACATGTCATAGGCGCGCTTGGGGTTGGGAAAGCCGACAAGGTCGAGCATGTCCTCGGCCCGCGCCTTGCGCTCCGCCCGAGCCATAGGCGTATGAATCTGCAGGGATTCGCTGACCTGATTGCCGACCGTGTGCAGCGGCGACAGTGATGTCATCGGCTCCTGAAAGATCTTGCCGATGCGGCTGCCTCTCAACGCCCGGATTTCGGGTCCGTCACGCGGCATCTGCAGGATATCCTGCGTCGTGCCGGGCTTTTCAGGATCCGAAAACAGGATACGGCCGCGAACACGGGCTGTGTTCGGCAAAATGCCCATCACTGCCTGGCTGAGAACCGATTTTCCGGAACCGGACTCGCCGACAAGCGCAGTAACCTTGCCGGGCAGGACGCGAAGATTTGCACGCCTGACGGCATGCAACGGTCCCCCGACAATGGCAAAAGAGATGCCAACATCCTCGATCCGCAGCAGATCAACACCCAAATTCATTCTCACACCAGCCCCACTCTGGCAGCCTGCCGGGCGGCAGGCCCAGAAAGCGAGACTAGCGCATTGCCAGCCTAGAGCAACTTGGATTCGAATCGGTCGCCAGTTCCCTGGCGGAACCGGCGAAGGGACTGCATACCAAAGGCGTTCGGATCAGATCGTGGCGGTTACTGGAGCTTCCTCGGGTCGCCCGCCGACAGCCGAGAGGCATCGCGATGAAGCAGCATGACCTGCTCGGCGTCGGATATTCGGTCGTGAATCGGCTCCAGCGCACCGTCCTCATCGAGTGCGAGAGCACCCGACAGATCGGGTGAAAGCACCGTCAGCTTCTGCTTGATGCCCGCCAGTTCCTCGTTGCCGAGCGTCAGCCAGCTGTTGGCGCCGCAATAGCTGGCGAAGTCTTTGCTGGCGAGAACGCTGTGCGGAAATTTCTTGGTCAGGGTTTGGAGGCGCTGGACCTCGTTTACAGCCGAGCCGAAGACAGAGAATGTGAGCCGGTCGGTAAGCCCGACATTGCCGAACATCACATTGCCGACATGCAGGCCGATGCCAAAGTTTATGTCGGCCAACCCCTGCTCCTTTCTGCGCAGATTGAGATCCATCATGCGCGCGGTGGCCTTGTGCGCTGCCGCAAGAGCAGCCTGGCAGGCGATCTCGGACTGCGAGCGGTGCCTTTCGCAAGGGTAGACGGCAATGAAGCCATCCCCCAGGAAACTCATGATCTGCCCACCTCTGCGATTGAAAGGTGCAGCAATGGCATCGAAAAACTGGTTCAGCGTATCGATGTAGATTTCGCGGCCGGAAGTTTCGGCAAGCCTTGTCGACCCGCGCATATCGGCCATGACCAGTGCGGCCCGGATTGTGTCGCCCTCGCCGCGCTTGATCTGGCCGTCCAGCACGCGCCTGCCGGCGTCGCCGCCGAGATAAGTGGTCATCATGTTGTCGGCCAGCTTGGTGAGCACCGCCATTTTCGTTGCGATAGCGAGATGGTTCTGGATGCGCAGCAGCGCTGAAATCATGCTGTCGCTGAAGCCTGCAGCGCTGTCGGTGGACCAGGACCCCATCATGCCCTGACTGGTGTTGCCGTTGAAGGGATGGACGAAAGCCATGTAATCGGTCACACCCATAAGCCTGAAGTCATCGAAAACAGGAAATTCCGACGGCACCGACGGGTCGAGCCGGCGCCGCAAATGGTCGAGCTTGTTGCTGAGCAGATGGTAGTATGGGCTGGTCAGGAATCTGTCAGAATGAACGCCGTCCTGTTTGCGGAAGCCTTCCACTTCCATGCCCTGGCCGCGAATCCAGGTGAAGCCAAGCGCGTCATAAAGCGGGTGAAGCATCGAAAAGCTCAAATGCACCCGCTTCAGCGGCAGGCCGGCAGCAGCCAGCCGTTCACAAAAGCCCCTTACCAATGTTTCTAGGGCGTCGCCCGCCAGCGCCGATTGGGTCAGCCAATCGGCAACCTTATCCATGAGAATGGTGGAAATTTCTGCTTGCGCTGTGCTCATGCTATCTCAAGACCCGTCGAAGACGAGCCATTCTCCTTTGATCCGCCACAACACGGTCCGCTAACGACCCAGAGAAAAGACCCTCGAAGTCAATGAAGCCGGCTTCGGCGGCAAAAGCCGGCGAAGGGGCATTATGTGGCGAGGCTGCCGGCGGAGTGCAATCACGATCCTGACATCAGGCAGAAAATTCGCGGGCTCAGACGCCGTCAGGCCTTCACCACCGTCTCTCGGGCTAGCCCGAGGCGGCCAAACACATTGCGTGTGTCGACGATCAGAAGAGCGTGATCAGCGATCGCCTGATAGTCGATCGCGTCGTGGTCGGTTGCAACGACGACAGCATCGAAATCCTTCAATGCCGCCTCGGTCAATTCGACCGAGCTCCGCCCCTTGATCGCCATATGCTCCCGTGTGGTCGGGATCTCGGTAACATGCGGATCGTGGAATTCCGCCTTGCCGCCCCATTCCTCGATGAGTTCAATGAGCCGCAATGAGGGGCTTTCGCGGATGTCGGGCACATTCTTCTTATAGGCGAGCCCGATGATGAGTATGCGCGAGCGGCTGAGCGCCTTGCCGCAGCGCCGGTCCAGCGCCTTCGCCAGTTCATCGACCACATGACGCGGCATGGCCGTGTTGATCTCTGCCGCCAGCTCGATGAAGCGGGTAGGCATTTCGTATTCGCGCGCCTTCCACGTCAGGTAGAAGGGATCGATCGGAACGCAGTGCCCGCCAAGTCCGGGGCCAGGATAAAAAGGCATGTAGCCGAAGGGCTTGCTCTTTGCCGCCTCGATCACCTCCCAGATGTCGATGCCCATCGCACCGAGCACGACCTTCAACTCGTTGACCAGGGCTATGTTGACCGAGCGGAAGATGTTCTCCGTCAGCTTGACCGCCTCGGCGGTCGCCGTGGTGGAAACCGGAACGACGGTCTTGACCACGCCCTGGTAAAAAGCCTGCACGAGTGTCGCCGCTTCAATGCCGTCGCCTGCCACGACCTTGGGGATCGTCGCGACTTCAAAGCTGCGGTTGCCGGGATCCTCGCGTTCGGGCGAGAAGCCGAGGAAGAAGTCTATCTTCGACTGCAAGCCGGTTTCTTCCAGTATGGGCTTGATCACGTCGTCGGTGGTGCCGGGATAGGTGGTCGATTCCAGCACGATCAGCTGGCCGAGACGCAGATGCTTCGCGACGGTGCCTGCCGTGTTCCTGACAAAGGTCCGGCTCACGGTTTTTCGTCAGCGGTGTCGGAACGCAGATGATGATGACATCGCAGACGGCCAGTTCGGCAAAATCCGCAGTGCCGCGGAACCGTCCGCTCGCCACCTGGCTGGCAAGGGCTGTCGACGTCACCGCCTCAATGTAGGATTGGCCGTTGTTCAGGGTCTCGACCTTCTGGGATTCGATGTCGAAGCCGGAAACCGGGAAGCCGGCGCGTGCGATGGCAACCGCCAGCGGCAACCCGACATAGCCCAGTCCGATCACGCCGACTTGCGCGGCGCGCGTCGAAATCCGGTTCAGAAGGCAGTCATATGTCGATCGTGAGGCGTCCAAAAATCTGCTTTCCGTCAATTCGGACTGGCCGTCCGCGCCCATGGCGAGGCTCACCTGGTTCCCCAAGAACCCCGAGGCATATTGCGGAAAATCGATTTCCGCAAGCTGTCGTCAGACCGGCACCTTCGCCTTCAGGCTTGCGGCGGCCATCGCATAGCCGCCGGCGGCGCCATCGATGAAATGAACGTGATCGCGCTGCAGCGGCGAGGCGACGAGGCATGTCATCAAGGCCGATTTCTGGCGGTGCAGGCCATAGTTGCAGATGCCCGCCTCTTCCGCCTGTTTCAGCCGGTTCTCGATCCGTTGCAACACATCCGCGTCAACGTCGATAGTCATCTTCAAGCCGTCGTCGAACTTACGGAAATCCGAATTGCTGGCCACGTCGCGTTTGTAGATCTTCGGATCGAAGCTGCCGATCGTCCAGCCATATCTATCGGTGACAGCCGTAAGCGTCATCAGGAACACTATCCACAGCTTCGACAGCCACCGCCATCCTGCCGGCGCCATGGCCCGCGCCTCGATATCGAGGCCGGCGGGCAGAAAACTGTAGCCCGGCCCGTTCGCCGGCACCGGGTGGCCATCGCGTTCCTGCCTGCCGGCAAGGGCGATGATGTCGGAAGCCAGAAACTGAAAACCGCGCAAGTCGCGCGACGCCCCCGGTATGGCTATGATCGAGACGATTTCGCCATGCCGGGCGTCAATCGGGTTCCAGCGGCAGGAGAGGCCGGTCAGATCCGGCCGCGCGCCGGCCGGCGCAGGATCGATGCGATAGCGCCCCGCTTTCATCTCGGCTTCCGCCCAACTGCCGCCACCGCCGGCGAACATGGCATAGAAGACCGCTTCGGAGGCCCGGAACCTCGCCACGCGAACGTCGAGGCCTTGCGCTCTTATGTCCTTTATCGGCACGATTGCGGCACGCAAGGTCAGGTCGAGTTCGTCCGCCACCCATCTCTGGACAGCCGCCAGCGCGCTGCGGGTGATCTCCAGCGCCGAGCCGGGAAACGCCACGAGCGCGCCGTCGCCGCCGAAGACAAAGGGAAGATCTTGCCGACCCAGCGCATTGAGCAGCGCCGAAATGACGCTGGCGCCGGCCATATTGACGGTTTTATAGCGCCCAGCCTCGATCGCCTTGGTCGAGCCGACGATGTCGGCGGTGGCCAGCGCCCAGCCATCCGGGAGAGGCCGATAGTTATCGATATCGGCAACGCTTTCGAATTTTGCGAAAACCGGCAAAGAAGCGACAAACGGGTCGGACGCGGCAGCTGTTTCCATAAGCATCAGATAGCACATTCCACTGCTTGAAGGTGAAGTCGATCATGCTTCGAAATTGACTTGCGCAGGCTTTCCGATGATAGGGTCCGGCGATGCGAATTGCCTTCTACGCGCCACTGAAGTCGCCCAATCATCCCGTTGCCTCCGGCGACCGCCAGATGGCGCGGACGCTGGTCAAGGCGCTGGAGCATGGAGGGCATAGCGTCGAACTGGCATCCGAATTGCGCTTCTACCTACGCGAACCGGAGTCGAAAAGTTTCGATGCGCTCACGATCGAGGCCCGAGAGGAAGCCGCGCGGCTGACAAAGCTTTGGGATCGTGACGGCAAGCCCGATCTCTGGTTCTCCTATCATCCCTATTACAAGGCGCCCGACCTGATCGGACCCGAGCTGGCGTCGGCCTTTGCTATCCCCTATGTGACGGCGGAAGCCTCCTATTCGAGGCGGCGCAACGCTGGTTTGTGGGCCGATACGCAAGCGTTGGTGGCGCGAGCCGTCGAACAGGCAGGGCTGAACATCTGCTTCACGCAAAGGGATCGTCAGGGACTGACAGATGCGATTCCCGCCGCCGCTCTCGGTATGCTTTCGCCCTTCATCGACACATCGGTATTCCGGGAAATGCCGGCACGGGGTTGTCCGACGCGCCTCGTTACCGTCGCCATGATGCGCCCGGGCGACAAAGTCGAAAGCTATCGCATGCTGGCGCAGGCGCTCGGTCCGATCGGCCACCTGCCCTGGACCATGTCGGTCGTCGGGGATGGGCCTGCCCGTGACGAGGTCAAAGCGCAATTCGCCGGCTTGCCCGCCGACCGTATCGAATGGCTTGGCGCGATTGAGCCAGCCGCCGTGCCGGATGTCCTCTACAGTGGGGGAATTTACGTCTGGCCGGGTTACGGCGAGGCCTATGGCGTTGCCTATCTTGAAGCACAGGCCGCCGGCCTTCCGGTGGTGGCTCAGGACATCGCCGGCGTGCCGGAGGTCGTGCGGGATGGCCAGACCGGGTTTCTCACCCCGCCGGGCGATGTGGCGGCGTTCGCTTCTGCCATTGAAAGGCTTCTCGCCCGTAACGACGAAAGAACCATCATGGCCGCGGAAGCCAGACGTTTCATCCTCGAAGAACGCTCCCTCGGTGTTGCAGCGGGGCGTCTGGCCGAACTTCTTGCGAAGATCCCGGTTTCATGACATCCGATCAGATCTGGCAGCCCTTGGTGGAAGAACTGGCGTGCCGGCAACGGGCAGACCGTAAGGCAGAGTTTTGGCTGCGTGACGATGACGCCGTGGATCCGACGCCTGCGCTTGATCGGCTGCTCGACCTGACCGGTGAATTCGCGGTTCCGGTCACTCTGGCCGTCATTCCGGCCCTGACTGATGAGAAGCTTGTCGCCCGGCTTGACGAGGCGCCGCATGCCACGGTCGCCATCCATGGCTGGGCGCACCGAAATCATGCGCCCGAGGACCAGAAAAAGCAGGAGCTCGGCGCGCATCGGCCACGCGAGGTGGTGCTCGATGATCTGGCTCGCGGGCTGTCGCACGTAACCGGCCTGCACGGCGCACGTGCCGTTCCGATGCTGGTGCCACCCTGGAACAGGATCGACGCCGGCTTGGTATCCGACCTTGGATCGATAGGATTTGCGGCGCTGTCGGTCTATGGGCCGCCGAAGCCGGCTCCACTGACGGTCATCAACAGCAATGTCGACATCATTGATTGGCACGGCACGCGCGGCTGCCGCGATCACGGCCTATTGGTTCAGGCTATCATCGCGCAATTGCAGCATGCATTCGACGGCGGCGAACCGGTCGGCCTGCTCACCCATCATCTCGTACATGATGAATCGGCCTGGCTTTTCCTCGAACGGCTGTTCACAGTCACCGCACAGACTGAAGCCTGCGCATGGCTTCCGATCGGGACATTGATCGGGCGCAGCGTCGGTAGAGTAAAATAGCTCAGCGCTTTTTGTGCAATGAGCCCGGAAATTTGAGCGTCTGGCCATCCCGAGCGGCAAAAGCGCCGGCAAACCTGGCTTTGGCCAGTTGCTCGATCTCGTCCAGTTCCTCGTCGGTGCGTGTCGGATCGTGGTGAAACAACGCAAGCCCCCGCGCACCGGCCGCCTCACAGAGCTTGACGCCCTGTTGCCACGTCGAGTGCCCGTTACCGCGGCGGCGTTCCATTTCCTGGTCGGTGTAGGTGCAATCGTAAATGACGAGGTCGGCATCTTCGATCAGGCCGAGCACCGCCTGATCGAGTTTGTCCGGCTCGTGCTCAGTGTCTGTGATCACCGCCACGACCCGGCCGCCCCATTCGACGCGGTAGCCTATGCAGCCGCCCGGATGGATAAGACTGCCGGTTCGGACCACCACCCCTTCACGCGGGCGAAGCACGTCTCCGGATACGAAATCGCGGCAGTCGAGGCTTGCCTTGCAGATCTCCAGTTTCACCGGAAACCACGGCGGCCGCATGAACTCATCGACCATCTGCCGGGTCGTCATGCGTCCTGCAAGATGCCCGGACCAAAGCGCAACCTTGACGCTCCGGTCATAGATCGGCGCAAAAAACGGCAGTCCGATGATGTGATCGTAATGGCAATGGGTGAAAAGCAGGTCGAAATCGGTCACGCCCGACGCCCGAAGCGCCCCGCCGGCAGGCCGTAGGCCAGAGCCCGCGTCGAATAGAAGCGTATGTTTACCGCATCGCATCTCAATGCAGATCGTGTTGCCGCCATAGCGAGAGAATTCTGGCCCCGATACCGGAATGCTGCCGCGCACGCCCCAAAACCTGACCAGGAAAACTTCGTAGTCCATGCTACCCCTTCCCAGTCCCCGTCGCCCATCGTAGCCAAACAACTGCTGCTAGGCGAGACAGGTTTCTCCGGGTGACCTTCTCAGCAAGAGGCCAGTGCCATCGCGACGGCGAGGATCGAGCACACGTCATCCGTTATTTGGCGCTTCGTGCGTCGATCAGATCCGCGGTCGTATGGCTTAGGCGATCGGCAAGAACCCGCAATATCTCGATGGTCATTTCCGGGAACTCCCTCATAAGCCTCAGGAAATGATCCTTGCTGATCCTCAAGGCTTCCAGCGGACTTGCCGCTCTGACGGTGGCGGTGCGAGAGCTGTTGCACAATATGGCGATCTCGCCAACAATCGAATTTGGCTCCAGTTCGGCAACTTTTATCGGTCCGCTGTCGGAATCGACCAGAATATCCGCCCTGCCTGAAAGGATGACATAGGCGGCGTCTCCCTCGTCGCCCTGCCGGAAAAGGATCTGGCCGGCGCTGTAGCTCACACGATCGGATGTGAACGCAAGCAGCTTGAGCTTTGTCGGCTCGATGGCAGAGAACAAGGGAACGCGTTGCAGCATTGCAACTTCATCCTTGAGCAGCATTGTCGCAAACCTTCCCAAAATTCGCGTTTGCCAGACTAGAGCAACGGACGCCCTGATGGAATGAATTCTGTTTCCGGGGTGGCGAGACGAATCGCGCGAAAGGTGGCGAGCCCGATGTCGTGCGATCGGGCGATGCCGCCTGGAAATGGCGTCCGCCAACCGGAAACCCGACGAGCCGGATGAATTTGCGGCAAAACCTTCGGGTCTTGGCGGGATGTGGCCTCGCTACGCCCTTCGTCGAATCCCTTGACCTTGCAGTAAATTCCCACCGGCAGAATGATCCCATCTGAATGTCCGTTGCTATGACAACAGTTCCTTGAATGTACCGTTCCCTGCCAAAAGTGTCTCGGGTGTTCCGTCTTCCACCAATTTACCCGAGGCGAAGACGATAACGCGATCGAACATCATCCCCATCGCCGGATTCGTCACGACCCACACAATTGCCGACGAATGGCCGTCGCGCCTGGCTTCCTCGAGCACGTTTCGCAGCACCTTATCCTGCATGCGCTGGTCGAGCGCCGACAGCGGCCGGTTGAGAATGAGAAAATCGGGACGCTTGAGCAGGGCCCGGGCAACATCGAGCTTCTGTCGCTGTCCACTGGTCAGCCGCCTGCCGCCGGAGCCGACGTTGAAGTCCAGGCCGACATCCAGAAGTTCGGCATAAAGCCCAAGTTCGTCAAGAATGTCATAGACGATGGAGCGTATGCGGTCCGGCGCGTCGGGATGGTTGCTGCCCAAACGCCCGAACAGGACATTGTCCATGACGGTGGCCGCGGCAATGTATTTGGCAGGATCATACCGTTCGATCGCATTTTGCAGCTCGGGCGGCAGGTTTTTATAGAACAGGTTGCGTGCAGCGACGATCTTGCTCATCAGTTCGTCGCTCAGCAGGCCGAAGCGGTGCCGGGGCTCGATATAGGCAAAGCTCAAGGTGACGATCATCGCGCGGTCGTTCTCCGAAACCGCCTCGTGGGGACGGTTCTTGAGCCGTTGCAGCAAGGTTTCGTAGGTGGGTATCTCCTCGGCGCTCATGAAGGCGAGCTGCTGGAAGAACTGGTGATCGGGCGGCAGGTCGGCAAACAGTTCGATCGCCTGTTCGGCGATCTCCATGCCCATTTCGTAGAGCGTGCGGTCGAGGCCGGCTTGCCTTAGCACAGAAGCAAAATAGGGATTGGCCGCCAGAGCCCTGTCGGCCAGTTCGGGGCCGGCGGCAGCGCCGAAGAGCAGGTTTTGGCCGATCGTTGCTTCTTTGTTGTAGGCGCCCGGTTCGAAAGGAACCACCAGTCCGCTCAGCCCTTCGTGTTCCAGCCGGGTTCGCAGCGCCGCACGCAGTTCGACGATCCGCCTGGCAAGCTCGGCGTGACGCGTGAGGTCGGCCGAAGAGCGCAAGCCAAGATCCAGAATGTCGCGCGACAGAACAACCGCGTCGAGTACCCGGCGCACGGCTTCAAAAAGGTCGTGCGGGCCGGTAGCGCCGGCGGAAGCATAGTTGATCCAGTCGCTGTGGATATCAAGATCCGGATTGCCCGACAGGCGCGCCTCCTGCATGTTCCAGCGGTGCTGGTCTGCCGCAGCACCGTCATAAGGCACCGATGTCAGCGGCGCATGCTTCAGCCCGTAGAGCAGGTTATCGCGTAGGCTTGCCTGGAACAGGAAAACATCCGACGAGGCATAGGACATGCGCCGGCCGGTCACTGCTTCGGGGAGTTCAAGCAAGTCGTCGGCGCCCGAAGCGACCTTTCCGCTGTCCGGCCAGTTCAGCCTTCCGAAGGCTTCTGCAAGCGCCTCGGCTCCACCTGTTGCGGTACTGACCAGCGCCACCGTCTCACCCGGCTTGATCTGGAGGGAGACACGGTCGAGGAGCATTGCTCCGCCATCATCCGCTATGGACAGACCGATCGCCGACAGGGGTTTGGTCATCGGATCGGGATCATCGGTCGTCAATACCCCGATTCTCGGCGCAATGAGCCGATCGACGGTGAATTGTTCAACGACCTGCTGATATTTGACCTGGATATCCTGCCGCGCCTGATCCCAGTCGATCAGTTCCTTCATCGGTCCGGGCAGATCCTTGTAGGCGCCGATCACGGCCACGAGCTGACCGACGTCCAGCCGCCCCTGGATGACCAGATACCCGCCGATCATGTAGAACAGAAAGGGCGTGACCTGCGCGAGAAAATTGTTGAGGAACTTCACCATGAATTTCCATTGGTAAAGATCGAAGCGGATCTTAAAGATGAGCCCGAGCCGGGCAGCTATGTCGGCGCGCTCGTAGTTTGATGTGTCGTGGACGTGAACCGCGCCGATGCCGTCGACGATTTCGCCAACCCGGCCCGAAAGCGCGCGCGCCGTCAACTGCCGTTCGCGCCCGAGCACGATCAGCCGCCGCCGCATTCGCGGGATGAGCACGATCTGGATCGCCACGATCCCGGCCGCGATCATTCCGAGCCAGAAATTCTGGACCACGATGAACAGCATGGCCGTCAGCGCCTGGCCGCCGAGCAGCACCGGCTGCACGAAGGCATCGCCGATGAAGCCGCCCAGCGGCTCCACCTCGTCCTTCACCATGGTCGCCACTTCGGCGGATTTCACCCGCTTGAAGTAAAACGGCGGAAACCGCAGCACACGATCGACCAGATCGAAGCGGATACGCCGCAGCATGCGTTCGCCGAGGCGGCCCTTGTAGGTGTTGATGTAGAGTTTGAACAGGCCGTTGATGACGACTAGCAAGAGGAACACAAGGCTCAGGGCAAACAGCGTCGCCTTGCGGTCGAGCTGAAAACCGGAGAAGAACTGGACCTCTCCGATGAACGGCAGGCTATAGTGTAGCCTCATGAATGGTTGGGTCGCGCCCGGTTGCTCGAAGCCGCTACCTTGGATCGGGCCGTTGATGATCAGCTTCGGCAGGTCGAAGGACATGAAATACGGGATCATCGAAAGCACGACGATCATCAATATCCAGAGCTGCTGCTTCTTGGTGTGCGTCCAGATATAGCGGGCTAGGCTGGGTTCCATATGCGGCTGTGGACCCTTCAGTTGGAAGGATGCAGGATGTAAAAGCACCTGCTGGCGAATGGCGTGTCGGCAATTTCTTCGTCGCCAAAGACAAGCTCGAAGCTGCAGCGCACGGAGATTGTCCTGCGCTCAACGATGGAAGGAACCTGCGAGGCGGCGCGATCCAGTTCCGGCGCATGGTCGATGCTGATCATCGAAGAAGGCGGCTGGCCAAACGGTTCGCGGCTTCGGTAGTGTTTTGGCGAATAGCCGAGCAGCACGAGGCCGCAGCTGCGCGGCTGGTACTGGCGGATGGATGCCGATGGTCCGGACAGATGCAACAGGCTCTCTCCGGCACCGGGCAATGGCGAAGCGGCTTGCAGCATAATCACGTCCGCGAATCAACAGCCTTCCGGGAGGCAAGATTGCGTTGTGTCGCCCGAAATCCCAACATACAAGACGAATATGATGGATGTCACGCAACCACGCAATGCCGGCATGGACTGGCACGAACAAGCCTTGGACCTGACGCGGGGAATTGCTGCCTATGTCAACTGCCCTCTCGTGGCAGGGCTGGCGCGCGTCATCACCAAGCATCCGAACGCCGATATCGCCAACGCCTTCAACCACAAGCAGGTCGCCTGCAAGATGTGGGCGCTCGACAGGCTGTTCGAAAGCTGCGGCGGTCGGTTCGGGCGCATATGGGTTCTGGGTGGATGGTACGGCGTATTGCCGGCAATGCTTTTCAACGACGCCCGCTTCGACATCGCGGCGGTCGATAGCATCGACATCGATCCCGAAGTCGCGCCGGTCGCCCGGACCCTCAACCGGGAAGCCGGCGACCGGTTCCGGGCGCTGACGGCAGATATGTACGCACTCGACTATGCGGCCGAACGGCCCGACTTGATGGTCAATACGAGCTGCGAACACATAGCCGATCTGCGCGCCTGGCTTGCTCTGCTTCCGCGGGGCACGACTGTACTGCTGCAATCGAACGATTATTTCAGCGAGCCGACGCACATCAACTGCGTGGCTTCACTTGCAGCCTTCGAAGCAATGGCGGCGCTACGGGAGGTGCGGTTCTCCGGCGAACTGCCGACAAAAAATTATACGCGCTTCATGCTGATTGGAACTGTTTGATGCACTTCGCCCGGTTTGGGACAACGACATGCATAAACGAGGAGTTGAAGCGCGTCGCACGAATCTCGCCAGACGCGACGCGCGTTAGCATCTATCGTTTGTTTGATCATGAACTTTTCCGAAACCGGGCCCCACTTTAAGGGACCATGTTTGATACCGCTGGCGCAGAATTTGCGCCGAGCGACGCGCGCCTTCCAGATCGAGACGATGCGCGGCTGGCATCGGTCCCGCAAGCGCCTGTTCGATCGCTTGGGCCAAACCTTCAGGCGTTAGGTCCTTCTCCATCAGCACCGTTGCAAGACCGAGTTTTTCGAGCATCAGGGTGCGAACCGTCTGTTCGGTTTCCCCGCCGGCTGCAAATGGAACGAGCAGAGAGCGACAACCCGCGCGCAGGACATCGCAGACGGTGTTGTAACCCGCCTGCGAGACTGACAGGCGGGCGCCGGTCAGCAGGCTGGCGAAATCCTCGCGGAACCGGAAGATGGATATGACCGGCGAGGCATCGCGTGCGATCGCGTCAAACTCGTCGTTCGGCAGGTTTGGGCCGGTGATCAAACACCATTTCCAAGCGTTGTTGGCATTTCGCGCCGCTGCGATGGTGGAGCTGACAAGGCTCTTTCCGGCAGCCCCGCCGCCAACCGACACCAGAACGTCGAAGCGCTCGGAGGCCGCGGGCGATGGCGGCGCGGCAACGAGCCCTGTGTAGGTGACCTCGGCCTTGATCGCCCCAGCCAGTGGAAACGTCTTGTCGAGGGTTGCGAAAGCCGGATCGCCGTGGACCATGACAAGGTCGAAATGCCTGTTGATCAGATCGACCGTTTCCTCGTTTCGGCCCGGCTTGACGCGCTCCTGAAGGATATCACGGACGGACGTCGCCAGCTGCGGTCTGGGCGACGTCGCGTCGATGGCCTCGATCAGCGGCAGGAGTTCGAAACGCATCTGTCGGCGTCCAAATGGAAACGCCTCGACAATGACGATATCAGGCCTGCAATCCCGGAACGCCTGCAGCAGCATCTCTGAACGCCATTTCTTGAAATCATCGTCGATGGGTTTGCCCTGCAGATCGACAAGTCCGGAAAATCCTTCATCACCGGAGGTGACAGGTGGCAGGGATACAGATTTCACGCCCACTCCCGGAAACCCCGCGATCGGCGCTCCGCCGGTCACGACTGTTACGTCAAACCCGTCATCGACCAGAGCCGCCGCAACGCGGCTGGCGCGCGCGAGATGGCCGATACCGAGCAGGTGCTGGACATAGAAGAAAGCGCGCAGCCGCTTCATTCGGCGGCCCGCCACTCCCGCTCGAACAGTTCCTTGAGCTGTCCAATGCTTGCCAAATGATCGAAATTACCGCGCACGCGCCGCTCTGCGGCGTCGCCGAGGCGAGCGCGCAACACGGGATCACGGATCAGGCGCTCCAGCGCCTGTGCCAGTGCAATTGGGTTTTCCGTCGGAACCAGCAGCCCTGTTTCATCCGGCGATAAAAGCTCCGGCACGCCGGAAATATCGGTCGATACGCAGGCAAGCCGCTGGCTAGCCGCCTCCACCAGAACATTCGGCAGACCGTCCCGGTCGCCATTTGCGGCGATCCTGCAGGCCAGGGCGAAGATGTCGGCACAGCGGTAGTGCTCAAGCACCTCCTCCTGCGCAAGCGCGCCTTTCCAAGAGACGCGACCATCCAGGCCGAGCTTTTGCGCCAGCGCCTTGAACTGTTCCAGTTCGTCGCCGCCGCCGATATGCTCGAAACGCCACGCCAAATCACCAGGCAAGAGGGCAAGGGCCTCCAGCAAGGTGTCGTAACCTTTCTTTTCAACGGCGCGCCCGACACTCAGAACGATAACCGGTTCGTCCGGCGCCGAGCCGTCATGCTGTTTTCGCGCTTCGCCGAAACCGCCGAAGCGATCAAGGTCGAGCCCATGATAGCTCAGATGCACAGACGAGTTGCCGTTAGCGAGTTTTCTCAGACGGTCGAAGCCGGCTTTCGTGCAAGTGACCGTCCAGCGGGCCGAGGAAAGCTTGCCGGCCAGATCCCAGTCCGCCGAAGTCCAGATGTCCTTGGCATGGGCCGAGCAACTCCAGGGCAGGCCACGAAGCTGGCTGGCATAGCGCGTCACCGATGCCGGTGTGTGCGCGAAATGTGCATGCAGCCAGCCCGCGCCTTCCGGCCATTCGGCCGCCAGCACGAGCGCTTGCCCGAAGCGGCGCGCGCGATTGCGCGTAAAGTCGCGGCCGAGATCGATAGCCAGCGATCCGAGCGCGCGCCAGAAGCCCGGCCGAAGCAGATAAACAAACAGCGAGCGAACCACGCGCAGCGGCTCTTCATGCAGATATTCCGGCAGATAATGGACGGGCGCTTTGATCTCGTCATGCACGGGGTGGCGTTTTGCCTCGGTCGGCCGCCTGAGCGCGACGAGTATCAGGTCGAACCCCGCACGCTCCAGACCGAGCAGTTCCTGCGCGATGAAGGTTTCCGACAGCCGCGGATAGCCCTTCAGAACCACGACGATCTTGCGATGTTGCAACTCAGTTCATGCCTTCAATGACCGAAAGGTGATGGCCGCCCCGCCGGTCGAGCAATTCCGCGACGATTTCGGAAATGTGAGGCAGCCCTTCCAGCGTCAGATGCGGATGGCTCTGCGATGGGCCGGGCCGGCCCGGCAGCACCTCCAGTGCATTGGCAAACCGCTGGGAATCCTCGGCTTCTTCCGGCAAAAGCATCTCGATGAGGCCGAGTTCGGCTGCGCGCCTTGCTCGGATCAGTTGTTCCTCGCGGGGCTTGACGCGCGGCACGATCAGCGCCGGCTTGTCGAAAGACAGTATCTCGCAATAGGTGTTGTAACCGCCCATCGCCACGACTGCCTTGGCGCCGGCAATCAGCTCTTCCATGCGGTTGTCGAACTCGATGATCTTGATATAGGGGATCTTGGACCCCTTCTTGAGCAGCTTGTTGCGCTTGCGCGCCGGCATGTAAGGCCCAAGCACGATCAGCGCCCTATGCTGCAATTGCGGATCGTGCTGATAGGCATCGATGACGCTGTGGATCAGATCGGCGCCGTCACCGCCGCCACCGGTGGTAACGAGGATATAGTCGCCCTCGGGCCGGTGGCCGGGCAACTCGTTCTTCTGCAGGCTCCGTTGCAGGAAACCGACGAACTTCATCTTTGCCCTGACAGCCGGCGGCACATCCAAACCGGTCAACGGATCGTAGAAATCCGGCGGACCATAGACCCAGACCTTGTCGTAGAACAGGCCTATCTTGCGCATCACATCCCTGTGTGCCCACTCTGCTTCGAGCAGATGCGGGGCGTCCATCACCTCGCGCAGGCCAAGCACGAGCGTGGTGCCCCGCGTCTTGAGGTAGGACAGCGTGTCCTCGATCTCACCGCGCAGGCCAAGCGGTTCCTTGTCGACGATGAAGATATCCGGCCGGAAGGTCTCGGCTGTGTGGCGGATGATCGACTGGCGCATCCTTAGCGTCTCATGCAGATCGATATCCTTTTCCAGCGAGGTGTATTCGCCGTTGCGCAACTTGATAACGCTGGGGATCTTCACGAAGTCGACACGGGCGCGGTAGTCGAAGGCGCCAGCGATAGTCGCACCCGAGATGATAAGCACCTGAAGTCCGCGGAAATCCTCGACCAGCGAATGCGCGATCGTCCGGCAGCGCTGCAAGTGGCCGAGCCCGAACGTGTCGTGGCTGTACATGAGAATTCGAGCGTTTTGTACGTGGTGGGTCATTGTTGAACGTCTTTTGGAATTCTCGCCTGAGGACCGTGGACGACCCCGCACGAAACCATCCTGCCGGGTCTACCGACCTGTTTTGGAACATGACGGCGCAATTATCAATTACCCAAGAAGGTTCATATGCAGAAGCCAGGAAGCTGCGCACTGGCCCGAATCCTGATCCGGGTCGCGCGCCTGACCTCCGGAAGTCAATGGGCTTAAACAGTCCGAGAGTCTGGTTCCGGCCCAGGTAGGCGACAGTAATGCGCCCCCCGTATCGACCGTTCACCACGGGCGACACCATTCCGGATAGCGGCGAGCCGTTGACTTCCAAGGCGCACGCCATCGGCATCCCTTTTATGTCCCAAGTAACACTGTTGCCGCCCATCTAGCCGTCTTGTCGGTATCGGCGAAGCCGCTGATCTGTGCTAAGCCGCCGCCCGAACAGCCAAAGGAGTACACCCGTGAGCGAGCCGACCGTGGCCGAGGCGACC
>NZ_FTPD01000023.1:6891-352999 GCF_900156895.1 Mesorhizobium prunaredense | reverse complement strand
TGGCCTTCGGATTTGACCGGCTCAATCGCATGAATCTGCTGCTTTGAGCGCTTCGGCGCGGTCAGATTTGTCTAACGCGCCGATCCGTCGAACCAACGCGTAGAACCTTGGATAGTCGCCCGAACACAAATCGAACAAGCGGAGAAACGTCGCCACCTGATCGCCGTAGACGGAAGTCGCGGCGAGCTTCGCGTTGTTAATCGGAGAATTGAACCAGACATCGTATCCCTGGTATCCACGCCAGCGACTGTCGCGCATCTCTCGGTAGCGCATCCGCAGCCGTTCGATCGCGGCTATCTTCGCGGCCCGCTTCTGCTCAGAGGTAGCGCTGCCGTCATAGACATGGCTTAGCTCGTCCCGGGTCTGCGACACCAGCGCAAGAAATTGAGCTCTGCGCTTTCGGTCGGCTTTGTAACGGCGCAATTCGCCGGTATCATCAGCCGCGCCCAGCCATTTTCTCACGCCGGTTGTTTCGACGGCGACGGCGAATGCCTCGTTGAATGCGGAATCGTCCTGTACGTAGACGCGCTGGTGGGCCAGCGCAGGCGCGACGACCGGTCCCTGATCTCTACCTCAACCGCAGGCGCCCCTCCCGCGCAGCGGGTTCGTTCGTCGGCGGCATGCTGACTGTCCGCCTAGGAGGCCTTTTTTCCCGAAGCTTCCGGTCCGTAACCCGGCCTAACGCTGGTCCACAATGCGCCGCACCTCGGACGTCGAGATCAACTTTGCCGCCTCCTGAAAGCCGGTGTCCGAGTGACCAAGTTGACGGTCTCTCTCGCGCTAAAAGCAGCCATCAAAGGGTGACAGGTCAGCGCTATTTGTCATCTGTCCAAAATCTGCCCCTGCTGATAACCGGCGCTTGCATACATGCCAGTGGTTCTGAATTCTGTCGGACTGACGCCGAAGCCACGTCGGAATACCTTGGCGAAGTAGTTGGGATCTTCGAAGCCGCACATGCCGGAAATATCCTTCACCGGAAGGTCGGCGGACATGGTCAGTAGCTTTGCGGCGCGGTCGAGGCGTCTGTTGAGGACGAACTCAGCCGGAGGAATACCTTCATGCGCCGCGAACACACGTGAGAAATGCGCGCGACTGAGACCGGAAAGCCGCGCCAGCTCATCGACCGGCAACGGCAGATGCAGATGCGCACCGATATAGTCAGTCACCTGACGCACTACCGAATTCTCCGCCACGTCATTTCCGTGCAGTTCGAACACGTCGTCATAGAGTGCCATGGCCGCCTCGTAGGAAATTGCCGAGGCGCGTGCCGGAGTTGAGCCGTCGCCTTTGACCAGCCGGTAGGCGCAGTCGGCCAGATTATCGACGGTCGCTGCCCGCAGGCTGAACACCGGTCCTTTTGTTGCTAGGACCTCTCTATGGATGCGCAACGCTTCCGCCCCATGCATCGATATCCAGAAAAACTCCCAGCGCCCGCCCTTTTCGACCCAGTAGCGGTGCGAATGCGGAACAACCAACAGCATCGTCTCGCCCGGAGCGATGCGGTAGGACCTGGTTCCGTAACGCAGGTTTCCGGTGCCGCTGATGGTGTGCTGCATCACTGTGAACGGCGTCTGCCCGCGCCTGCGGCCATCCCAGCTGTAGCCGGCATCCGATCTCACGTCGTAGCCGGTGCTCGTCGGCATGGTGTGCAATCGCTGCCGAGCGCGCGGCAGGGAAATCATCTTCATCACCGGTCCAAGGTCGACGAGTTTTTGCAGCACAAAATTACCCTACAAAGCACATCTACGCCCTACCGGAGGGACGTGATCTTACGCATACTGACCAAAAACAAAAGGGATGAGGATGAAATCCCGGTTGCACGCCGCTTGGTTGCGTGTCTTCCGAATAACACGCCTAAACCGGATTTCCACGAACCGATTTTACCTATCGGTCCAATCCGCTTGCGGAGAAGGTTCGAATGAGCAGATTTAAGATCGCAATCATAGGCGCGGGCAGCGTCGGTTTCACCAAGAAGCTGTTCACGGACATTTTGTGTGTGCCGGAGCTACGCGACATCGAGTTCGCACTGACCGACATCAGCGAGCACAATCTCAAGATGATCGAGTCGATTCTCCTGCGGATCGTCAAGTCGAGCCAGCTTCCTGCACGGGTGACCGCGACGACGGACCGCCGCAAGGCGATCGAGGGCGCGCGCTACATCATTAGCTGTGTGCGCGTCGGAGGTCTCGCCGCCTATGCCGATGATATCCGCATCCCCTTGAAATATGGCGTCGACCAGTGCGTCGGCGATACGATCTGCGCCGGTGGCATTCTCTACGGCCAGCGCAACATCCCGGTCATTCTGGATTTCTGCAAGGACATTCGCGAATTGGCCGAGCCAGGCGCGAAATTCCTGAACTATGCCAACCCGATGGCGATGAACACCTGGGCGGCGATCGAATTCGGCAAGGTCGATACGGTCGGTCTCTGCCATGGGGTCCAGCACGGGGCCGAGCAGATTGCCGAGATCCTCGGCGCCGGGGAAGGCGAGCTCGACTATGTCTGCTCCGGCATCAACCACCAGACCTGGTTCGTCGACGTCCGCGTCAAGGGCCGCAAGATCGGCAAGGATGAGCTCGTCGCCGCCTTCGAGGCGCATCCGGTCTTCTCGCGGCAGGAGAAACTCAGGATCGACGTGTTGAAGCGATTCGGCGTCTATTCGACCGAAAGCAACGGCCACCTGTCGGAATATCTGCCCTGGTACCGCAAACGGCCTGAGGAGACTGCCAAGTGGATCGACATGTCGGACTGGATCCACGGCGAAACCGGCGGTTATCTGCGCTATTCGACCGAAACCCGGAACTGGTTCGAAACCGAGTTCCCGCAATTCCTCGAAGATGCGGGAAAGCCCTTCGATCCCGGGCGCCGCTCGAACGAGCACGCCAGCCACATACTGGAAGCGCTCGAGACCGGTCGGGTCTATCGCGGACACTTCAACGTCAAGAACGACGCCGTCATCACCAATCTTCCGTCCGATGCAATCATCGAATCGCCTGGTTTCGTCGATCGCTTCGGCATCAACATGGTGGCCGGCATAACGCTTCCGGAAGCCTGCGCCGCGACCTGCATTTCGTCGATCAATGTCCAGCGCATGTCCGTCCACGCGGCAATCTCCGGCGACATCGACCTCCTGAAACTGGCCGTTCTGCACGATCCGCTGGTCGGCGCCATCTGCACGCCGGAAGAGGTCTGGCAGATGGTCGACGAGATGGTTGTGGCGCAAGCGCAATGGCTGCCGCAATTCGCCCATGCGATCGACGGCGCCAAGGAGCGGCTGAGCCGCGCGACGGTAAAAACGCGGGAATGGAAGGGCGTCGCCCGCCGCGAGGTTCGCTCGATCGAAGAGATCAGGGCCGAAAAGGAAGCCACGAAATTGCGCGCGGCCGGCTGAGATATTGGTTGCGATAAGCCAATGTTCCGGAAAACCGGGCGGACAGGATCGTGCCTCGGCGAATGCGCCCGGGCAGCACGGCACTGTCATCTGAGAAAGCGGAATACCGCTTCGTTCGATGCTTGTAGGAGGAGAGCCATGCCATCGCGGCAGGCCCGAAGCATAAGGGAGAAACCAGGACAATGAACATTTTTGGCCGCATGAAAACCGCCGCCGCGCTTCTGTTTGGCGTATCGGCGTTCGCGATCCAGGCCGTGGCGTCCGAGCCGACGATCGTGCCGGAACAGCCGCCGTTTCCGGCGCAAGGCAAGATCAATTACGTGCCGCGCGATTCAATTCTGGAATTCAAGGCGCAATCCGAATATCGCGAGCCGGAGTGGGTCACCGAAAAATTCGTCAAGACCGGGAAACTGCCTCCGTTGGCCGAGCGGCTGCCAAAGAAGCCGATGGTTTTCAAGACAGGCAACATGCCCGACGGGATAGGCGTCTATGGCGACACGATGCGCCACGTCATCGGCGGCCGGCCGGAAGGCTGGAACTACAGCGCCGGGCAGACGCAAGGCTGGGGCGGCATTGACATTGCGATGTTCGAATGCCTGACGCGCACCGCGCCGCTCTTCCAGGTCGATGCCCAAGACGTCGAGCCGCTGCCCAATCTTGCCCAGAGCTGGGAGTGGTCGGAAGACGGCCACACACTGACGATGAAGTTGATCGAAGGCGCAAAGTGGTCCGACGGAGATCCCTTCGACGCCGATGACGTGATGTTCTATTGGGACGACAATGTCGTCGATCCGAACGTCTCGCCGCTGAACGGTGCAACACCGGAAACGTTCGGAGAAGGCACCACCCTGAAGGCGATAGACAAATATACGATCAAATGGACTTTTAAGGACGCGTTCCCGCGCCAGCATCTCTATGCGATGGCCTATGGAACCTTCTGCCCCGGCCCCTCGCACATTTTGAAGACCAAGCATCCGAAATATGCAGGCACCACCTATGACGAGTACAAGAACGGCTTTCCGCCGGAATACTTGAATATGCCCGTCATGGGCGCCTGGGTGCCTATCGAATACCGTTCGGACGACGTCATCGTGCTTCGCCGCAATCCTTACTATTGGAAGGTGGACGAAGAGGGAAATCAGCTGCCCTATCTCAACGAACTGCACTACAAGCTTTCGACTTGGGCCGATCGCGACGTGCAGGCGATCGCCGGGTCCGGCGATATCTCGAACCTGGAGCAACCGGAAAATTTCGTGGAATCGCTGAAGCGCGCCGCACAGGAAACGGCTCCCGCGCGGTTGGCCTTTGGCGCCCGGCTGATCGGCTACAATCTGCGCATGAACTTTTCAGCCAATGGCTGGGGCGAGCCGGACGAGCGGGCGCAAGCCGTACGCGAGCTCAACCGCAACGTCGATTTCCGTAAGGCCGTGACCATGGCCATCGATCGCAAGAAACTCGGCGAATCCCTCGTTAAAGGACCCTTCACAGCGATCTATCCCGGCGGCATTTCCTCTGGGACGAGCTTCTATGATCGCGCCTCGACGGTGTACTACCCGTTCGATCTGGAAGGCGCCAAGGCGCTGCTGGAGAAGGTCGGGTTGAAGGACACGGACGGCAACGGCGCCGTCAACTTCCCGGCCGGTACAGCTGGCGGCTCGGACGTACAGATCGTGCTTCTCGTGAATTCCGACTACAGCACCGATCGCAATCTCGCGGAAGGTCTGGTCGGCCAGATGGAACAGCTTGGCCTCAAGGTCGTGCTGAACACAATCGATGGCGCGAAGCGCGACGCAACCCAGTATGCCGGGCGCTTCGACTGGCTTGTTCGCCGCAACGAGCAGGAACAGACCTCAGTTGTGCAGAACACGACCCAGCTTGCCCCGACCGGTCCGCGCACGAGTTGGCATCACAGGGCAGGAACGGACAGCACGGTCGATCTGATGCCGTTCGAGCAGGAACTCGTGGACGTCGTCAACAAGTTCATCTCCAGCAACGACAATGACGAGCGGGCTGATCTGATGAAGCAGTACCAGAAGGTCTCGACGACGAATCTCGATACGATCGGCCTGACAGAATATCCGGGTGCGCTCATCATCAACAAGCGCTTCTCCAACATTCCTGAAGGCGCGCCGATCTTCATGTTCAATTGGGCGGAGGACACGATCATCCGTGAACGGGTCTTCGTCGCGGCCGACAAGCAGGGCGACTACGAGCTGTTCCCCGAGCAGCTTCCGGGCAAGCCCGGTGAAGGCGGTCCGATCAACTGACCGCAGTCGATTTCCCCCCCCCGGCGAGCATCCGCCGGAGGGGAGGTTGCGAATTGAACCGTGGAGATACCGCGCCTCGTGAAGGAGCAGATCGCCACGAGCCACAAGAGAAGCAAACACGATCATGTTCAGATTTCTGCTTGTGCGTATCGCCTCGGCGATTCCTGTCCTCTTCGTCCTGAGCGTCGTGACGTTCGCGATCATCCAGGCCCCGCCGGGCGACTACAGCGACTATGTGCGCTCGCAACTGATCAACCAGGGTGGCGCATCCTTCGAAACGGCCGACGCCCAGGCGCAGGCCTACAAGATCGCGCATGGCCTTGATAAGCCCTTGCCCCTCCAGTACGTCAACTGGGTCACCGGCATCGTCACCCGCGGCGATTTCGGGCACAGTCTCTTCTACAACAAGCCTGTCGCCGATGTGGTCGGCGAACGTTTGCCCCGTACGCTGGCGCTGGCGCTCGTCTGCCATATCCTGGCATCGGTGATCGGCATCACCTTCGGCGTTTTGGCGGCAACCCGGCAATATTCCTGGGTGGACAGCGTGCTGTCGGGGATCTCGTTTCTCGGCATGACGGTACCGCGATTCCTGATGGCGCTGATCATCGTCTATATCCTGGTGTTCCACTTCAATGTCACTGAGATCAACAGTTTCCATTCCGCCCGCTATGGCGCAGCCCCCTGGTCGTGGGGCAAGTTCGTCGATCTGGTCAAGCATGTCTGGCCGGTCATCGCGATCGCCACTTTGGGCGGGCTCGCCTACAACATGCGCGTCATGCGGGGCAATCTTCTCGATACGCTGAACGCCCAATATGTCGAAACGGCTCGGGCCAAGGGCTTGAGCGAGCGCACGGTGGTCATGCGCCACGCTGTGCCGAACGCGCTGCATCCGCTCGTCATGTATCAGGGCGTCGTGCTGCCCTACATGCTGACCGGCGAGATCGAAACCGCGATCATCTTCGCCCTGCCGACGGTCGGCCCGGCCATCGTCGGCTCGATGTGGATCGGCGACGTCTATGTCACGGCGACCTTCATGTTGGTTCTGTCGGTGACCCTGATCGTCGGCAACATCATCGCCGACATGCTGCTTGCAGCGCTCGACCCGCGGGTTCGCCTTGGGGGAGGGACCGACGCATGAAAGCCGACGTCCAATCCATAATCTGCGCCTCCGTGCCGCCGGCCAAAGGCAATGGCAACGAAACCTATACCGCGCTTGTCTGGCGCCGTCTGAAGCGATCCTGGACCGGCATGATAGGGCTGATCCTTGTCTGCCTCCTGATGATCATGACGATATTCGCGGAGTTCTTCGCACCCGTCGATCCGAAGCTGACCGGCGTTGGTTTCGCGCCGCCTCAGACAATCAGCATGACGGATCGGGGCGGGAACTTCGTCTTTCCCCCGCGCAGCTATCCAATTCGTGAAACAGATGAATTCGACCCCGTCACGTTCCAGCCGATCGTAGGCCCCGACTACGAAAACCCGCAGACGCTCGGCTTTTTCGTCAAAGGGTTCGGATACAGGCTTTTCGGACTGATCCCGGCGCAGCGGCATTTCTTCGGCGCCACCGACGGAAGCCCGGTCAATTTCCTCGGCACCGACAAATTCGGCCGCGATGTGCTGTCGCGCATCATCTACGGCTCGCGCATTTCGCTGATGATCGCCCTGACCGTGGTGTTCATCATCACGGTAGTCGGCACGACGGTCGGCATGGTGTCCGGATATTTCGGCAGAAGGTTCGACGCATGGGTGCAGCGCTTCGTCGAGCTGGTGCTCGCCTTTCCGCAACTGCCGCTTTATCTCGCGCTCACCTCGCTGATTCCGGTGACGGCGCCGACCAATGTCTTCCTCGCGTTCGTCATCTTCGTCATGTCGGCGCTCGGGTGGGCACAGCTGTCGCGCGAAGTTCGAGGCAAGACGTTGGCGCTGGCGCGGATCGACTATGTGCGGGCGGCGATGGCGATCGGCGCAACCGACCGCCGGATCATCTTTCAGCATATTTTCCCCAACGTCATGAGCCACGTCATCGTCGCCGTCACGCTGGCGATCCCCAATGTCGTGCTGCTTGAATCCTTCCTCGGCTTCCTCGGTTTCGCGGTGAAGCCGCCGCTGATCTCCTGGGGGCTGATGCTGCAGGATACCGCGACATACTCCGTCATTGGGTCCTATCCCTGGATCCTTGCCCCCGTGGGTTTCGTGCTGGTCACCGTCTTTGCGTTCAATGCGCTGGGCGATGGTCTTCGCGACGCCGTCGATCCCTATTGAGAAGGCCGGCACCATGGCTCTGACGGAAAAGACCTCGATGGCGCCGGACGAACGTCACGATCATGCGGTGAGGACCGGCAGTCCGATCATCGACGCCCGCAATGTCGCGGTGACCTTCAAGGTAGAAGGCGGAACCGTCGACGCGGTCAAGGATGTCTCGTTTCAGCTCTATCGCGGCGAGACCATCGCTGTGGTGGGAGAATCCGGCTCCGGCAAGTCGGTGACGGCGCGCACGGTCATGGGCCTGCTCACCAAGCGCGCCACCGTGGCCGTGCACTCGCGGATCGAATATGATGGGAAGAATGTGCTGAAATTCTCCGACCGGCAGCGCCGGGCGCTGCGCGGCGACCGCATTTCGATGATATTCCAGGAGCCGATGAGCTCGCTCAATCCGGTCTACACGGTCGGCGCGCAGATCATCGAGGCGATCCGCGTTCATCAGAAGATGAGCCGCAGGCAAGCTGCGGAGCGTACGCTGGAGCTGTTGCGGCAGGTGCAGATTCCGGACCCGGAAAGCCGCTTCAACCAATATCCGCACCAGCTTTCAGGCGGTCAGCGCCAGCGCGTCATGATCGCCATGGCGCTCGCCAATAATCCGGACGTACTCATCGCCGACGAACCCACGACGGCACTCGACGTCACCGTGCAGGCGCAGATCCTCAACCTCATCCGTGATCTGCAGCAGAAGCTCGGTATGGCGGTAATCCTGATCACTCACGATCTGACGGTCGTTCGCCAGTTTTCCGACTACGTCTATGTCATGAGCCAGGGCGAGGTGAAGGAGCACAACACCACTGAAGCGCTCTTCAAGAACCCGCAGCATCCCTATACGCGCCATCTTCTGGCGTCTGAACCAAAGGGCATGGCCAATCCGACGCCGGTGGGCTCAGCCGTCATTCTCGAGGGCAGCAATGTGCGGGTGTCGTTCATGCTAAAGCATGGCGGGTTCTTCAAGCCGCGGCTCAAGGAACTCGTCGCCGTCGACAGCCTCAGCCTAAAGCTTCACCGGCACGAAACGCTGGGGCTGGTCGGCGAATCCGGGTCCGGCAAGACGACGTTCGGGCAGGCGCTGGTGAAGCTCCTGACGGCCGACGGCGGCGAAATCTTCTTCGACGGCGAACCGATCCACGCAAGGACACGTGACCAGATGCGGCCGCTCAGATCGCGCATGCAGGTCGTCTTTCAGGATCCGTTCTCCTCGCTCAATCCGCGCATGTCGGTCGGCCAGATCATCGAGGAGGGGCTGATCGTCAATCGGCTCGGCGACAACAAAAGTGATCGGTTGCAGCGCGTGGAGCAGGCGCTTGTCAGCGCCGGGCTTCCGCACAACATCCTGTCGCGCTTTCCGCACGAGTTTTCCGGCGGACAGCGCCAGCGCATCGCTATTGCGCGGGCAATCGCACTCGAACCGGAATTCATCCTGCTCGACGAGCCGACATCGGCGCTCGATCTCTCCGTTCAGGCCCAGATCATCGACCTCCTGCGCAAACTGCAGGACGAGCGCGGCCTGAGCTATCTCTTCATTTCCCACGATCTCAAGGTCGTACGCGCGCTCTGTCATCGGGTCGTGGTGATGCAGCACGGTAAAATCGTCGAGGAGGGACCCGTCGACGAGGTTCTTTCCCATCCGAGGACCGCCTACACTGAACGGCTCGTCAAGGCGGCGTTCGAGGTAGCCGCATAAATCGCAGACAAGAGGCGCAATTCATGACGAGACAACCCAAAATCACGTTCATCGGGGCCGGTTCCACCGTCTTCATGAAGAATGTCATCGGCGATGTGCTGCAGCGGCCGTCTCTTTCGGGCGCTACCATCGCGCTGATGGACGTCAATCCGCAGCGCCTCGAAGAAAGCGAGATCGTCGCCGGAAAGCTGGTCAAGACGCTTGGCGCTGCGGCGACCATCGAGACGCATTCCAGCCAGCGCAAGGCCCTGGAAGGCGCGGACTTCGTCGTCGTTGCCTTCCAGATCGGCGGCTACGAGCCCTGCACGGTCACTGATTTCGAGGTGCCGAAGAAATACGGCCTGCGCCAGACGATCGCCGATACGCTCGGCGTTGGCGGCATCATGCGAGGTTTGCGCACCGTGCCGCATCTCTGGAAAATCTGCGAAGACATGATGGCAATCTGCCCCGACGCCATCCTCCTGCAATACGTCAACCCGATGGCGATCAACTCCTGGGCGATTGCGGAAAAGTATCCGCTCATCAAGCAGGTTGGTCTCTGCCATTCGGTGCAGGGAACGGCTTTCGAGCTCGCCCGCGATCTCGAAATCCCGCTCGAGGAAATCCGTTACCGTGCCGCCGGCATCAACCACATGGCCTTCTACCTGAAATTCGAGCATCGGCAGGCCGATGGCAGCTACCGCGATCTTTATCCGGATCTCGTGCGCGGCTACCGCGACGGGCGATTTCCGAAACCCAGCCACTGGAATCCGCGCTGCCCGAACAAGGTGCGTTACGAGGTGCTGACCCGCCTCGGCTATTTTGTCACCGAAAGCTCGGAGCATTTCGCCGAATACACGCCCTATTTCATCAAGGACGGCAGGCCCGATCTGATCGAGAAGTTCGGCATTCCGCTCGATGAATATCCCAAGCGCTGCATCGAGCAGATCGAGCGTTGGAAAGGGCAGGCGGCCGCCTACCGGAGCGCCGAGAACGTCGAGATCGAGGAGAGCCATGAATATGCTTCCTCGATCATGAACTCGGTCTGGACCGGCGAGCCCTCGGTTATTTACGGCAATGTCCGCAACAATGGCTGCATCACCTCGCTGCCGGAAAATTGCGCGGCCGAAGTGCCGTGCCTGGTCGATGCGTCCGGCATCCAGCCGACCTTCATCGGCGCCTTGCCGCCGCAACTGACGGCGCTCATCCGCACCAATGTCAATGTGCAGGAACTGACTGTCGCGGCCTTGATGACGGAAAACCGCGAGCATCTTTATCACGCGGCGATGATGGATCCGCATACCGCCGCCGAGCTCGATCTCGACCAGATCTGGTTGCTGGTCGACGACCTGCTCGCCGCGCACCGCGACTGGATTCCGGAGTGGGCGCGGATCTCGAAAAACGTGCAGGCAGCGTAAGGACGGAACGGCTCTGGTTAGGAAACTCCTGCAAACACTGGCGGCCGGGCTCTGTCCGCGGCGAGGGCGCCGACAGAGCGATTCTGCGCCTTGCAAGGGCTCTCGCGTGCCAAGCGGCCCGCGTTGGCCTTGCGCAGCAATGCGCGAGGCCAACGGTGTCGTGAAATGGACTTGGCGCACGCGTGATCGAGCGTGCCCGCGGGATCAAGTTTTTCCTTGGGGGCGGCGAACCTGCTATGCGGTTGCCTATTCGTAGACGAGGCCTTTGCGCCGCAGGCACTCGCGCATGTCGTTGACATCGAGACTGAGCTTGCCGGCGGCATAGAGACTGCGCTTTTCTTCTTCCATCGTCTCGCGCCTGCGGGCGGTTTCAAGAACCCTTCCCGCGGTTTCGCGCGGCACCACGCACACGCCGTCATCATCGGCCACGATGACGTCGCCCGGCTGGATGTGGGCACCGGCGCAGACGATCGGCACCTGGACGTTGCCGAGCGTCTCCTTGACCGTCCCTTGTGCGCTGATCGCCTTCGACCAGACCGGGAAGGCCATGGAGCGCAGGGTCGAGATATCGCGCACGCCAGCATCGATGATGAGGCCCCTGATGCCTTGCGCCTTGGCCGATTCGGCCAGCAGGTCGCCGAAATAGCCGTCCTCGCAAGGCGAGGTCGGGGTGACGACCAAGATGTCGCCTGGCCGCGCCTGTTCCAGCGCGACGTGGATCATCCAGTTGTCGCCTGGCGCGACCTCACAGGTCAGCGCGTTGCCGCCAATCCTGGCGCCATCATAGATGGGCCGCAGGCGCGCGGCGAGCAGGCCCGTCCGCCCCTGTGCCTCGTGAACCGTGGCCACGCCAAGTTGGCCAAGAGCATCGCAGGTCTCGATCGGCGTGCGCTCGGTCTTGGTGACGACTTTGCCCATAAGTGTTCTCCCGGAATGATGAGGTGCGGCATCCGGCGCCGCACCCGAACAGTGCTCATCGGCTGGTCTAGCGCCCTTGCGCCTTCAGCCTCGCATCTAGCCTCGGATAGACCTTTCGGACATTGCCTTCGAACACGGCGTGCCGTTCGACCTCACCGAGCGAAAGTGCGTCGATGTAGCGCCGCGTATCGTCGAAGGCGAAGCCGGTTTCTGGATCGATGGCCTTGACCGCTCCGAGCAATTCGGACCCAAACAGGATGTTGGCCGGACCAACGACGCGGAACAGCGTGTCGATGCCCGCCTGATGATAGACGCAGCTGTCGAAGAAGACGTTGCGCATCAGGTGCTCGCCAAGTCCGGGTCTGTCCAACATCATCGCCAGGCCGCGATAACGTCCCCAATGGTAGGGCGCGGCGCCGCCGCCGTGCGGAATGATCAGCTGGAGATCGGGAAACGTGCTGAACAGGTCGCCCTGGATCAGCTGCATGAACACGGTGGTGTCCGCGTTGATGTAGTGCGCGCCGGTCGTATGCAGGCAGGAGCTGCACGAGCCGGAGACGTGGATCATGGCCGGCACCTGCAGCTCGACCATCTTTTCGAAGAGCGGATACCAGTATGTATCGTGTAGAGGCGGCGCCGACCAGAAGCCACCGGACGGATCGGGGTTGAGGTTGCAGCCGACGAAGCCGAGTTCGAGGACGCAGCGCTCGAGCTCGGCAAGCACCGGCTTCAGGTCACCGCTCATCGATTGCGGCAGTTGGCATACGCCGGCGAAGTTGGCCGGGAACATGTCGACGATGCGGGCGATCAGATCGTTGGAGATGCGCGACCATTCGGCATTGTTCTCGGCGCTGCCGACATGATGGCCCATGCCCGAAGCACGCGGCGACAGGATGGTCAGGTCCGTGCCTCGCTCGCGCTGCAGGCGCAATTGGTTCTGCTCGATCGTCGCCCTGAGCATTTCGTCGGCGATGCCGGGATAGGCGGGCATGGCGTCGCGCCTGCCTTCGACGAACTCGACCTGCATCTTGCGAAAGGCGTGATGCCCGGGTGGTTCGCTCGTGTAGTGGCCGTGGCAGTCGATGATCATTTCGTTCTCTTCACGCACAAGATGACGCATCGTCGATCCGCTGCGCCGTTCCGCGGTTCCCGGCAAGCGGCGGACGGTGAGGCCCACCGGATGTCCCTCCTACGGTTCGAGCACGTAGTTGGTGAAGCCGCCGTCACCGGAGGCGACGCCGTTGATGGCCTCGTTGATCTGCTCGAGCGGATACGTCCGCGCCTCCAGCACCGAAAGATCGATCGCGCCGGAGCCGACCATTTCGGCGATCTCCATGCCCTCGGCCGTGGTCAGCCAGGCTGAACCGAGAAGCTCCATCGAATTGTCCATCCACCATTTGGTGTTGAACAGCATGTCGCTGCCGGTGCCGCCGATGTTGACGATGCGGCCGCCGCGTTTGACGCCCATCATCGCGTCCTTCATGGCGTTGACGTCGGCCACCGCACCGAGGCAGTCGAGCATGAAGTCGGCGCCGAGACCGCCGGTCTGCGAGCGGACCCAGTCGGCGACCTTGCCGTCCTGGTTGGAGAAGGTCTGGATCCGGTTCGGGGCGAGTTGCTTCAGCCGCTCGAGCAGGGGTTTGCCACGTGCCACCGCATAGATCGTCGAGACGCCCATGGCGAGCGCGAAGAGAGTTGCGCCGACACCCAGCGTACCGGTCGCGCCATTGATGATCAGCGATCTGCCGGCCGGTACGCCGAACTTCTTGAGTGCGGAATAGGCCGTGCCGAGGTAACCCATGCGGGCCGCCTGTGGGTAGGTCATGTTGTCGGGGATCTTGACGATCGCATTCTGGGGCGCGCGCATGAACTGGGCGAAGCCGCCTTCAGAATAGCGCTTGTAGATTTCCAGGCTGTTTCTGTTGAAGCCGAAATAGCCGTTGAAGGTGAAGTATTCGCACTTCGCCTGATGGCCGCTGACGCAGGCATGACATGCGCCGCAGGATCGCAGCGGGTTCACATACACGCGGTCACCAGGCTTGATCGCCACGACCTGTTCGCCGACCTGATGCACGATACCCGCAGGGTCGAGGCCGAAGATCGCGGGCTTCGCCGGCAGCGGCTGATGCGGGTACCAGGTCTCCCAGTTGTTGAGCACGTTCGCGAGATTGGGAACCATCCCGCAGGCCTTGACCTCGACGACCACATCCGTGCCGGCTGCCATCGGCTTCGCCACGTCCTCGACACGCATCGGCTCGTTCACGGCATGAAGCCGTGCCGCCCGCATCATGATCGTCATCGTCTGTTCCTCCCATGCCAGTTCGCGGAGATGTCTCGTTGACATTCCTTGTAGACTGTGGATACCGTATAGTATCTGGATTGGGTGGCGCAAGAGCCGATTTCCATTGACGACAGAATTTGCGGGAAATGTCGGCGAACGCCCGCATCGGTTGCGGCATGGCGAAGAACGCTTCGGCTCCGCTGGATGAGAGAACGTCGCCCGACGGCAACAAGGACGGGAGGAAGGGCCGGGCGGTCCATTCGTCGTTCTACATGGAGGGATCAGTGCCTGAGTTTACGCTAACGCCGATCGATCTGTTGCGCATTCTGTGCGGGGTCTGGTTCATTCCGCATCTCATTGGAAAGGTCAGGAACTTCGAAAAGGCGACGAAGACGTTCGAGGCCGCCGGGCTGAAGCCAGGAAAACCTTTCATCGTGCTGACGGTTGCGCTGGAATTTGTTGCCGCCGTTGGAATGGTGTTCGACATCTATCCGCGATGGGCTGCGGCGTGCGGCGTGGCCGTCTTGCTGGGCGCAGCCTATGCCGTGGTGCGCATCAACGGCCCGCGTTGGCGCTGGCAGCTGATGGGTCCCGAATACCCGATTTTCTGGGCGCTTGCCTGTATTGTTTCGGCCTTCTAACCTTCGGCCGATTCGGATACCAAAGGTATCCCGATGAATGGCTTGGAAGGATAGCGGATGGCGCGACTGACGCGCGAACAGAGCCAGGCTCTGACTCGTGAGAAGCTTTTGCTGTCGGCGAGCGATGTCGTGGCTCGCGACGGTTACTCCGGCGCGACCATTGAACGCATCGCGGAAGAAGCCGGCTATTCGAAGGGCGCCTTCTATTCGAACTTCGAGAACAAGGAAGACATCTTCCTTCAACTGCTCGAGCGCCATGCCGGTGGCGACGTGGTCGAGCTCACCGGCCTGCTCGACGGCTACGACGACCCGAAAAAGATCATCGATGCGATGTGCGATTGGGCCAACCAGCGAGCGAAGGACAAGCGCTGGGGAACGCTTGCCATCGACCTGTTGCGGATCGCCCGCCGCGACAACACACTGGAAGAGCGGCATCTGCGCCTGTTCAAGGACCAGTGGGAAGGCCTGGGCAAGCTGCTGTCCGCAAAGCTTTTTCCCTATGGCGGTGCCGATATCGAACCACTCTATGTGGGCGGCGTCGTTCTGGAACTCATCTATGGCGGCCTCTCCAGCTTCATGAAGGACGATTCACCGGGCGAGATGGTGCGGGCGACGCTCACCTCAATGCATCTGGCCCACCTCTATCGCCACATGAAGCAGCCAGCCCGCAAATAAGGCGCTTCCGATACGCACCGGCCAGTCCCGGCTCGCTGTCGAGGCCGTCCAGGCGCACGACGCTAGCACACGTCATTTGTCGGGTGCCGCCACCAGCATCATCTGGAGTTGACACACGAGCTGCTCGGCCCCTCGCGCGTCCGCGGCCGTACCGAAGACCACATGGTCCGGCCGCACCAGGGCGGCGCGCGCGCCCTTCGCGGTCAGCCAGTCGACGAGAACGCGGTCTTCTTCCACCAGCAGCGAAGGATAGGATGTCTCCTGCGCCACGCGATGCACGGCAATGCCCACCTGCCGCGCCTTGTCCAGCAGGGTGGGCGAGGGGTCCATGTGTCCGGCGATGAGAAGCTGGAATCCTGGTGGCAACGCATCGTCGAGCCGCATCCGGCCGAAAGGCCCGATAATCCAGGGTTGAGGACATGGTTCACCGACGCGAGGGCTCGGCGAGCCATCGATGTTGCTGGCGACAAGTCCATGACGGATTGGCGGAAAGAGGTTCTGCCGGATCTGAACACCTTGGCCCGCGCGCACGGCCTCGGCCATCTCGGCATCGCGCGCCTGTGCCTTGTCCGGATCCAGCTCGCAGATGAACTGTCCAAGCCGCTTGGTGATGTCGATGACTTCGCGCATGAATGGCCTGCGCTCGGCCTCGTAGGTGCCGAGGAGGTGCTCCGATCCGCCGCCGATCGCACGGGCCAGCTTCCAAGCAAGATTGGCTGCATCCTTGATGCCTTGCACCATTCCCTGCGCGAGAAAAGGCGGGGTCATGTGGCAGGCATCGCCGGCTAGAAAGACACTGCCCACGCGCCACTGCTCCGCAACAAGGGCGTGGAAGTTGTAGGTCGCCGAGCGCCACAGCCTGGCCTGGTCCGGCCGAAGCCAGGGCGAAAGCAATTGCCAGATACGTTCCGGGCGGTTGACCTCTGCCGGATGTTCATCCGGCAGGATCATGAACTCCCAGCGGCGTAGCTGGTCAGGCCCACACACGTACGTATGCGGCCTCGCGGGATCGCAGAACTGGACGTTGGTCTCCGGCAACGGCGCGTGCTGATCCTCCAGGATCATGTCCACCACGAGCCAGGGTTCGTCGAAGTCGAGGTCCTCCAGCGCGACGCCCAGCCCGCGCCGGATGAAGCTGTTCGCGCCGTCGCAACCAACGACATAGCGCGGGGCGCGCCTCGTGCGCTCGCCATTCGCCTTGTCGCGCAGTGTCAGGACGGGCCTTTCGGGATTCTCAAGGCCGACGAGTTCGGTTCCGGTGCGCAGCGCCAGGTTGGGGAACCTCTCGCCATTGGCGCGCAGGGCCCGTTCTAGCTCCGGCTGCAGGAAGGTCAGGTAGGGCGGCCAGGCAAGCGGGTAGGGCTCGGCAGGGGACTCGAACCGGCGCAGCAGGGTTCCGTCGGCGGACCTGTATTCCGACGGGCGATAGTGCCCCGTCGCTGCGGCCACGGCGTCGGCCGCGCCGATGTTCTGGAAGATCCGCATCACCTCGTGGTCCATGCCGATCGCGCGAGGCAGTGCATAGACGTCGTCAGCGGCGTCTATGCCTTCCACCCTGACGCCTGCTGCCGCAAGAAGATTGCACAAGGTGATGCCGACCGGGCCGAGCCCGACCACCACGACGTCCGCCTCATCGTGCGTCATCAGTGAGACCCCCGCTGGTTTCGGTCCTTTGTTGGCTGGCTTGGTGAGGGCTGCCACTTGGCATCACTGCAGGAAGGCCGGCACCTCGAGCCCCAGCCGGACGGCTGCATCGGCGAGGTTCCTGGCCGTGCGCTTCGCCAGCGGGATGCCGTTGGCGGTGCGCTCCAGCCCGGTTTGGAAGCCGCGTTCGCCGGGTAGTTTGACGCCATCGGAGCCGGCTGCCGGATCGAGCGCATGGATCGCGCCGGCGAGGCTTTCCACCGAGGCGAGAAAGGACGAGCTGTCGCCGAAGGCCGCCGGATTGATGGCAAGCACAAGGCCATTGAAGCCGCCTTTCTTGTCGCCGTGCAGGAACGGCGCGATGACGGCGTTGCCTACCAGCACGCTCGACAGAATTTCGATCATCAGCGACAGACCGGATCCCTTCGGCCCGGCCATCGGCAGTATGGCTGCCACAGCATGCGGGTCCTGCGTTTCGACGCCGTTGGCGTCGATGGCCCAGCCCTTGGGGATCGGGTTGCGCGAATCTTTGGCCGCCATGATCTTGCCGAGCGCAACGGCGGCGGTAGACATGTCGAGTACGATCGGATCGGCGCCATCAGGCCGTGGCACGGCGATCGACAGCGGATTGGTCGACAGCGCCTCGCCCTTTGCGCCGAAATAGCTCATGAGCGGTCTTGATGCGGTCATGGCGATGCCGATGAGACCGCGTTCGGCCAATTTGGTGGTGAAATAGCCGATTGCGCCGGCATGGGATATGGCGCGGGCGCCGCACCAGCCGATGCCGAACGCTTCCGCCAGATCGGCGGCTTTGCCTGCGGCATGCATCATGGCGACGGCGCCCGGCGCCTTTCCGTAGTCGAAGACGCAGGTCGCCCCGAACTCCCGGATCAGCGTCGGCTGTTGACCGGCGCACACGACAGCGGTCTCGATCATCTCGACGTAGCGCGGGATCCTGAGAACACCGTGCGAATCCGCGCCACGCATATTGGCCCACACCAGCAGCCGCGCTGTTTGTGCCGCCTCGTCCGGCGTATAGCCGGCAGCATTGAGCAGCGCGGTCGCAAAATCCGTCAGTTCGTTTCCTTGGGCGACGGGCATGCCGAATGTCTCCTGGTTTGGACGCATCGACCTCAAGCTGCTGGGGTTGCCGGGAAGAACTTGTCGAGCCAGCCCTTGAGCATCATCTTGGTGCGCGGCGCGTCCTCCGGTGCGAGCGGGAAGTGGGCGGTGCCCGAGATCAGCATCAGCTCGGCCGGCTGCCCGGCCTTTTCGAACAGGCGGATGGACTGCTCGGTCGGCGTGATGATGTCGTCGGCAGTGTGGAAGAACAGGGCTGGCCGGGGCGCTATGTTGGCAACCACGTCCTCCGCCCTGAAATTCATCATGCTCCATGCCGTCTCGGTCGGGATTTTCATGATCGCCTTGGGCGACAGGTTGTTGCGCAATTTTTCCGGGATCGGCACCGCGTCGAACCGCGAGATCCACATGCTCTCGCCCGTCGCGCGCTTGTGCTCGCGTCCCTTCTCGAGCAGGCCCATGAAGCGCTGCCAGGCCTCCGGCGTTGGGTGCTGGCCGCGGAACTTCCGCTCGCCGTGACCCCAGCCGCATGAGGAGATGACGCAGGCGACCCGCTCATCGACGCCGGCCGTATAGACCGAAACCGCGGCGCCGAAGCTGTGGCCGGTGATGCCGATTCGCTTCGGATCGATCTCGGGGCGCTTGGCAAGAAAGGTCAGCGCGTTCTTTGCGTCGGCGACCTGATCGAAGCAGCGCACCTGAGCGCGCTCGCCCTCGCTCTCGCCGCAGCAGCGGAAGTCGAAGCGCAGCGCGGCATAGCCGAACGTCTCCATCATCTCCGCCTGGATCTGGGCGTGCGACTCGTCCTTGGAACCGACGAAGCCGTGGCAGACAATGAATGCCGGCAGCTTCTGTCCGGGACGGTGGCTGTCGGGAATGTGCAGAACCGCCGATAGTTTCAGGCCGTCGGATTCGAACGTCAGTTTTTCCTGCATAACAATCTCCTATCCGAAGCAGCGCCCCGCCCCGCCCGAGCCGAGCTGCTTCGCCTTGCTTGCCTGTGTGGTCTGCCGCCGCCTTCCGGATCAGTCGATCCTGGCGAATGGAAAATGGTGCTCGCGCCATTCCTGAGGGGCGGGAGAACCCCAGACATTCATCTGGCGGACGTTTCCCGGGCGCTCCAAATTGGTGATGACGTTGGGTACGAAGTGGGCGTCGTCGGCGACTGTGTGCATGGCGCCGGAGCACTCGACCATCGCGCCGCTGGCATCCAGGTAATAGGCATAGGTGTTGTCGCCCGGACGATGGCGGCCCGGCCCCCAAACGACCTGGCGGTCGAACCCGTCGAGAATGTCGCCAAGCCGGCAATAGTCGCTGAAGTGGCTGAATTCGAAAGAGTAGTGGTGAAGCCCGACCGGACCCTTCACCAGACCCAGAATGTGGTGCTGGCGGTTGCCGCCATGCATCCAGCTCAAAGCCTCGTTGACCATGCGCTCGGTGAGCTGCATGCCGCAGATTTCGGAGAGCTGTCGCCTTGTGGCGACCGGGTCGGGGGTGATGAGATTGATGTGGTCGAGCCGCCGCGGCTTGATGCCGTTGGTCGGGTAGCGCGGATTGTACATGTCGTCGCGCGCCGGGGTGTGCACCTCGAAGCGCAATCCGTCCGGCGTCGCGAAGGTCACGCCGGCGTCGCAGCAGGCTAAGCTCGGTTCACGCGAGAGGATCCGGCAGCCGGCGCGGTCGACGCGTGAGGCGGCTTCCGCGACAGCCTCGGCGGTCAGCGCTTCGAGCCCGATCGTGTGGCAGGAATTCTCCTCGGAATGGAGAAGCACGAGTTCTGCCTTGCGGCCGTTCGAGCTCAGCCATGTCTCGCCCGCCGCCTGCTTGGTGACCCGCAGGCCGAGAATCTCCGTCGAGTCGTGGATCACGGCATCTACGTCACGGACATTCAGCTTTATGTGACCGACCCCAAACACCAGGTGCATCACCAGTCTCCTTCCTATGGCCGCAGCGTGGTCCTGGCGATCTCCTTAGATCAAACTCAGCTCCACGGCAACAAATTTCGAAAAAAAGATATTATTGCGAAATATTAGGACGACTGATCCGAGATCACGGTGTTTCGCAGCGTTCCAATGCCCTGGATCTCGATCTCGACCTCGTCGCCAGGGAAAAGGAATTCAGGCGGATTGCGGCTTGCGCCGAAGCCTGATGGCGTGCCTGAAACGATGACGTCGCCAGGGTCGAGCGGGGCGAATGTCGAGATGTAGGAGATCAGCCAGGGGATATCGAAGATCATCCGGTCGATCGCGATCGACTGCCTGCTCACGCCGTTGACCCGGCTCTCCAGAAGGAGGCGTGCCGGGTCCGGAATCTCGCGCGTACAGACCATCCAGGGACCAAACGCGCCGCTGTGGTAGAAGTTTTTTCCGGGCGTGAACTGGCTCGAGTGCTTCTGCCAGTCGCGCACACTCCCCTCGTTGAAGCATGCATAGCCGGCGACGTACGCCATTGCTTCGCCGCGCACGATCTTGTGTGCGCGGCGGCCGATGATCACCGCCAACTCACCCTCGAAATCCAGCTTGTCGGAAACCGCTGGCTTCAGGATGGCGCCTCCATGGCCGGTCTGTGCTTGCGCGTGGCGCATGAACAGCAGCGGGAACTGTGGCGCCGGCTTGTCATCCTCGTGGAAGTTGGTGGCGACGCAGAAGATCTTGCCTGGGTTGGGAATTGGCGGCAGCAGGCTGACTTCAGCAAGCGGCAAGGCTTCGAGATCGCATTCATCGGGCGTGAGGTCGGGAAACCGGCTATCGAGATAGGCTTTGAGATCCGGCGGCGCGCCGGGAACGGAATCCAGCCGCAGGATGATTTCACCGTCAACCATTCCGTAGCCGGCACCGTTGCGTTCAACGAAAGAAGCGAATTTCAAAGACTCACCCATTTACGACGCACCTTGAAAGCAGGTACTTCCGACCTCGGAGTAAACCGGATTTTCGAAAATAGGCAAGCCATCGTTAAGAAGGCGACAAGCAACCCGATCTCAGGCCGAAATGGTCTGACCGCTGCCTGGGCGTGGTGCCGAGTCCGTGGTCATCATCACAAAGTTACGAAAAAAGATTGATATTTCGAAAAAACTATGCGACCACCGGTCTGGCCTCGGGAGGAGGCCCATGTGCGCGAGAGAAGCTCGGCATGCGCTGGTTTGAGCGAAAGGGAGGTATCGACGTGACAGCAATTCCGGAGACGATGAAGGCCGCGCGCATGCACGAGATCGGCGGCCAGCTGAGGATCGAGGAAGTGCCGGTCCCGAAGCTTGGGTCGATGGACGTGCTCGTTCGCGTCAGATCGTGCGGCATCGTGCCGAACCTCGCCAACATCCTGGCGATGTGGCCGACCTGGTTTCCCCACATGCCGCAGCCGCCGCTGCCAGCGATTTTCGGCCTCGACCCGACCGGCGAGATCGCGGCGGTCGGCAGCCAAGTCCACAGTCTGAGGCCCGGCGATCGGGTCTACGTCAATCCGGGGCGCTCCTGCGGCTCTTGCCGTCATTGCCGGCGCGGCGACACGATCTCCTGCCGCCATTACGCCTTCCAGGGCTATTTCGGCTTTAGCCATGAAGCGCTTCAGACATTCGAGGACTACCCGGTCGGCGGCATTTCCGAGTACATGGCCGCGCCGGCATCGGCGATTGTGGCTCTGCCCGACAACATGACCTTCGATCAGGCGGCACGGCTCGGCTACATGGGCACCGGCTATTCCGCTCTGAAGAAAGCGCAGGTCGGTCCCGGTGACACGATCCTTGTCAATGGCATCTCCGGCACGCTCGGCATATCGATCGCAGTGTTCGGCCCGTCGTTCGGGGTCAAGAAGATTCTCGGCACTGGTCGCGACAGGAAGCTGCTGAAGGAGATCGAAGCGCTGGCGCCTGGCATCATCGAGACGCATTCGCTGGACGACGGATCGGCAGACGAATGGGCCCGTTCCAAGACGTCGCATGGCGAGGGTGTCGACGCCTTTATCGACTGCAACGGTCCCGGCACGCCGCAAGAGCCTTTCCTGGCGGGCCTCAGGGCGCTGCGCCGCGGCGGTATCGCCGTCGACATCGGCGCCGTGATGGGCGCGGTTCCCATCGACGTGCACATGATGATGGACCGCAACCAGCGTCTTATCGGTTCGGCTTGGCTGACGACATCCGAGGGCCAAGAAATGGCCGACCTCGTCGGGATCGGCAAGGTCAGCTTCGACCTCCTGGAAACCCAGGCGACGCCCATGAGCAAGGTCAATGAGGCCATTTCGGGTATCGCCCAGCGTCATGGTGGGTTCTCAAATTTTGTGGTCCATCCGTAATTGCATACTTATGGGTATTCTGATACCCAATGGTATTCATGTTATCTGGGAGGATCAAGACATGAACATTCGCCGCGTTGTCACCGGAAAGAACGCAGCAGGAAAATCGGTATTCATCAGCGACGGCTCTTCGCCGCGCGAGATGGCGCTGCAGCACACGCCCGGTTTGGTTTCGTCCCCGCAGTGGAAGATCGACGGGACGCCGGATCTGGCCAAACGGGACGGTGCCGACCCGATGGCGAACGAAAGCACGATGCTCGCTTCGGTCGGAGGTTCGGTGTTCTGGATAATCACCTTTCCGCCGGACAGCGTGATGATGTCGCCCGACTGGAAGCCCGAACTGGCGGGTCCGGAGCACCTGAAGGCCGCGCCCGGCATCGCCGAACTCTTCGAGATGGACAATCCCGGCATGCACCAGTCGCCGACGGTCGACTACGTGACCGTCGTCAAGGGCCGGCTTGTCCTCGAGCTTGACGACGGCAAGACCGTCGAACTGGCACAGGGCGATACGGTGGTGCAGCAGGGCGCGCGCCATGCCTGGCGCAATCCCTTCGCCGAGCCGGTGACGATCTCGGTCGTCATGCTCGGGGCGACCACGGTGTAAGTGTTGTCACTCCCGGGCGGATCGTCCATCCAGCTTGGTCTGGCTGGTAAAGTGCGCTCCGCTTGCGCGGCACCGGCTTCGTCTGCCCAGGCTTACTGTCCGCCCGTCAGGCGATCATCTCGTCTTGCCGTGGGCGGGTCCCCGTCGCCGAGATTCTCCTCGGCGACCTCGGCCAGGATCTGGCGGGCCCAGCGGTGCAGGCCGGAGTGGTGCGTGCGCTCGGTCCAGTACATGTCGACCTGGATGAAGACGTCCATCGGGAACGGGCGCAAAGCGAGCCTGTCCGAAAGGCGACGCGCCAGTCGATACGGAATCGTCGCCACCAATTCGGAGGCCGGTATCAGGCGTTCCAGTATGTCATGGCTGGAGACGGTGACGTCCGGCTCCAACTCGATGCCCCTGGCGAGCAGCGCGGCGAAATAGAGAGCCTCCCAGCGCCCGTTATGGGTGACCGCGACATGCCGCGAAGCGCAATAGCGCTCAAGCGTCAGTGCTCCGCGCGTGAGTTCGTGCGCCGGGTCCATGACGCAAGCATAGTGATCCGAAAACATCTTCCTGCGGTAGTAGATGTCCCCGAGAATCGAGACCGGGCCAAGCACGATATCGCAGGTGTTCTCCTTCAGCTGCTGCTTGCCGTCGACGGCGGACTCGAAAATGTGGATCGTCGCCTGCGGCGCCTCCTTCTGCGCACGCCGCAGAAAGTCCGGAATGAGAAACATCCGCTCATGATGGTTGCAGGACACCGTTACGCTTCCTTCGGCCGTGGCTGGGTCAAAACCCGACGGCGAAGAAAGCGCCGCCATCTGCTCAAGGATGCCGCGTGCCTGCTGGGCCAGCTGTTCGCCCTTATCGGTTGCCACGATCGAATTGCCCTGGCGGACAAACAGCGGATCATTGAAGGCCTTTCGCAGCCTCTTGATGGCGTAGCTTATGGTGGACTGGTTAACGCCGAGAAGCTGGGAGGCGTCGGAAAACGAGGCGCGGTCCTGGACAGCAACAAGCGTCTGCAAGGCCGCGAGGTCCACACTGGCAAGCTCGTCGGGCAGCATTGCTATCCTCCTCCATGCAAATTTTCGATGACATCTATCTAACTCATCGCATTGCTAAATACACGTCGATTTCGTACGCCGTTCCCCGACAGGAGGAAATCATGAGCGAAGCCGTGAAAGTGGTCGACGACGTTGCGTTCGAAGACCTGCTTGCCAACCCGTATCCGGTCTTCAAGCGCGTCCGCGACCTCGGGCCGGTCGTCAAGGTCGAGGCGGCCAACATCATGATGGTCACGCGCTTCGACGACATTATGGCCATCGAACGCGACCCCGAGACGTTTTCCTCCACCAATCCGCAGTCGCTGCTGAACACTGTGATCGGGCCGAATTTGATGCGCAAGGACGGCGACGATCATGCCCGCGAAAGGGCAGCGATGGATCCGAGCCTGCGGCCTGGTGTCGTCAAGCGGTGCTGGGCCGACCCCATGCGGGCCATTTGCGACGACGTTATTTCGCAGATCGAGCACAGGGGCGAGGCCGAACTTTTCGAGGAACTCGCCGCGCCGATCGCGGCACGCGCACTGGCCGACATATTGGGTTTCGACGGCGTCGACTGGCGCACAATGGCACTGTGGTCGCAGTCGCTGATCGACGGTTCCGGCAACTACTCGCATAACCCGGAGATCGCTCGCAAGGCGAAGGAGGCAGCCAGCGGCGTCGAGAGCGCCGTCGACAGGATGCTTCCCCATCATCGGGACAATCCAAATCCTTCGATGCTGTCTTCGATGCTCCAGGCCGATCCTCCGCAGACGGTCGAGCAGATCTACGCCAACATCAAGGTCGCAATCGGGGGCGGGCTGAACGAGACCCGCGACTCGATCCTTACGCTGATCCTTGGCCTGCTGCAGAACCCGGACCAGCTCACGCGCATTCGCGCCGAGCCTTCGCTCTGGGGACAGGCCTTCGAGGAAGCGGTGCGCTGGATTTCGCCGATCGGCATGTATCCGCGCCGCCTGACCCGTGACGTCGAGATCTCGGGGACGCTGGTCCGCAAGGGCGAGCAGGTCGGTCTATGCGTCGGCGCCGCCAACCACGACGACAGCCGTTTCAGCGATCCGGAGAAATTCGATGTGTTCCGGGAGAAGAAGTCGCACCTGGCGTTCGGCGCCGGATCGCATTTCTGCGCCGGCACATGGGTGTCGCGCGCGCTGGTGAGCCAGATCGCCGTGCCGACGGTGTTCGAGCGGTTGCGCAATCTCCGGCTCAAGGATCCGGACCGCGTCCGCATCCGCGGCTGGGTGTTTCGTGGCCCCACGCATATGCCCGTCATCTGGGACGCTTGAGGGAGAGTTTCATGCCGAAGATCAAGTTCCTCCTCGCCGACGGCGCGGAACTCGCCCTTGAGGCCGAGAACGGCCGCACCTTGATGGAAACCGCACTTGAAAACAGTGTGCCGGGCATCATCGCCGAATGCAACGGCTCGGCGGCCTGCGCCACATGCCATGTCGTGCTTCCCGAGGAAATCATGGTGGCGCTCGGGCCGATCAGCGAGCATGAAAACGACATGCTGGACTTCGCCGAAGCGCCGCGCGAATCCGGAAGCCGGCTGAGCTGCCAGATCAGGGTCAGCGACGCGCTGGACAACGTTTCCGTCCGCATTCCGGCCGCCTAGCGGTTGCGGCTGGCCATGCCCCACGACGTCGACCATCCCGCCACCGCCATACCCGGCAACGAAAGCAGCATCGTGATCGTCGGCGCCGGACAGGCCGGCCTGTCGACGGCCGAGAAGCTGCGGGCGAACGGTTTTGTGGGATCGCTCACCCTGATCGGGGACGAGGCCGATGCTCCCTACCAACGTCCTCCGCTGTCGAAGGCCTATCTTCTTGGCGAACTCGAGCGGGGCCGGTTGAAGCTGAAAGCGGAGGACTGGTACGCAAAGAACCGGATCGCGTTGCGACTGGGAACGCGCGTCGCATCCATCGACCGCGGCCGGCGGCGCGTATGTCTCGCCGATGGCGGCATGTTTGCCTACGACCGTCTCGTGCTCGCAACCGGATCGACCGCCCGGAAGTTGCCGCAGGCGATCTCGCGCGGCCTCACGGGTATCTTGACGATCCGTACGCTCGCCGACATCGATACGTTGCGGCCGGCGCTCAAAAGGCGAGGCAAGCTCCTTGTCATCGGCGGTGGGTATATCGGCCTTGAGATCGCCGCCGTCGCGCGTGGGCTCGGCATGACAGTGGATGTCGTGGAGGCCGCCGATCGGCCGCTAGCGCGGGTGGCCTCGGCGGAAACGGCGAGGGCTGTCGAAGACCTTCACCGGTCCAGGGGCGTGACGTTCCATCTCGGCAAGGCGGTGGACGAGTTGTTGGGCACTGACCACGTGGCCGGTGCAAAGCTCGACGACGGCACGATCATCGCCGCCGACGTCGTCGTGGCGGGAATCGGCGGCATGCCGCAAACGGCGCTGGCGGCTGAGGCAGGCCTTGTCGTCGACAACGGCATGGCCGTCGACGCGTACGGGCGCACGGACGACCCGTTCATCTGGGCCGCCGGCGACTGCGCCAACTTCTCCTTGCCGGGAGGAGGGCTGCGGATGGAGAGCGTCGGCAACGCCATCGACAGCGCCGACCTGGTCGCCCGCAACATCATGGGGGCGCGCGAGCCCTACAAGCCGAAGCCATGGTTCTGGTCGGATCAGTTCGATCTCAAGCTGCAGATCGCCGGCCTGTCCAGGCCGGGCGATACGGTGGTTGTCAGGCACGGGGCGGGCCCAGGACGGTCGCACTGGTACTACCGCCAGGGGCAGTTCGTCGCCGTCGACGGGCTGAATGCACCGCGCGACTATCTGATCGGAAAGCGCCTGCTTGCCGCGTCGGCCAGCCCCGACCCCGCTCAGGTAGCGGACCCGGTGCTGGCGCTCGAGGCCCTGGCGAGCTCGAAATGAAGGCCCGGTCCGGCAAACCCCGCGTTTCCGCGTCGCCTGACGGATAAGCAGGGAGCAGGGACGCACCGGCAGACTTTTGGTATTGACATTCTTACTAGTATCTGAATACCATATTGTATCTTAATGATGCGAGGCGGAAGCGGTTTTGGACGGGCGCAGCCTCGTGCTCCGGCCAATCGGGTCCGGCGAGGAATATCGTCATTCAAGAAAAATAACGAAAATAGTAGATATTACGAAATTAGATGGATAATCGGAGGAAAATGGCCTAAGCAATTCGCTAGGGAGGATCGGGCGAACAACTCGTTCTCGCGAGCCGCGAGGCGGGGGAGCGCCCACTGCAACCAGAACTGGGAGGAATCGATGTTGCGACGCAGTTTCAATGTACTCATGCTTTCGGCGGCCTTGGCGGTCGGCACAATCGGCGCCGCCATGGCGCAGGACCCGGTCAGGATCGGCGTCAGCGCATCCAAGACCGGGCCGCTCGCGGGCGGCGCGTCAGGTGTGCTTTGGCCGAACATCAAGCTGTGGGCCGAGAAGGTGAACAAGGCCGGCGGCCTCAAGGTCGGCGATCAGATGCGGCCGATCGAGATCGTCGAGTATGACGACAAGTCTTCGCCGGAAGAGGCGGTCAAGAACATCCAGCGTCTCGCCACCCAGGACCAGGTCGACCTGATCATCCCGCCATATTCGACAGGCCTCAATCTCGCGACCGCCCCGCTGATCGCGAAATATGGCTACCCGCAGATCGTCTCCACCGGCAATGCCAACGATCTCGACCAATTCGTCAAGCGTTGGCCGAACACGTTCTGGCTGCTCGGCCCGGCACAGGGCATCGCCGACGGTATCGTCGGCACGCTCAAGGATCTGCGCGACGCCGGCAAGATCGGCAATCGGGTCGCGGTGGTCAACGTCTCCGATGCCTTCGGCCTCGAGATGATCAAGACCGGCAAGCCGGCGCTCAAGCAGGCCGGTTTCGATATCGTCTACGAAAGCTCCTATCCGCTCGGCAACCAGGACGTCGCTCCCGTGATAGCAAGCGCCAAGGCGGCGAACCCCGACGCCTTCGTCGCCTACTCCTACCCGCCGGACAGCTTCGCTCTCACCGAGCAGGCGCAGTTGCAGAAGTTCAACGTCAAGGCGTTCTTCGTCAGCGTCGGCGGCAATCTCGACGCCTACGGAAAACGCCTTGGCGCCGCTGCCAACGGGGTCCTGATCATGGGCGGTGTCAATGCCAGCGATCCCGTCTTCCAGGCCTATCGCAAGGAGCACCTCGAGGTGACGGGCCAGGAAGCCGATTGGTGGGCGAGCCCGGTGGCCTATGCCAGCCTGGAGATCCTGCAACAGGCCGTCGAGCACGTCGGCAGCCTGGATAAGGAAGCGCTCAACAAGGAAATCCAGTCGGGCACCTTCAAGACCGTCATCGGCGATGTCCACTTCGACAATAACATCAACAACAACAATTGGACGGTGGGCCAGTGGAGCGATGGCGTCGTTCATGGCGTCAGGGCGACCGGGAACCTCCAGGGCGCGCAGCAGCCAGTGATCAAGCCCGTCTGGCCCAGCAACTGATCCGATCCTCCCAGGGGCCTCGGCGTCCTCGTGGCGCCAGACCCTCACCGCGAGAATACCAATGCTCATCCTGCTGACAGGCCTGCTCCTTGGGGGCACCTATACGCTCATCGCCCTCGGGCTCACGCTGCAGTACGGCGTGGCGCGGATAATGAACCTCGCCAATGGCGAGACGCTCGTCGCCGCGTGCTTCGTCACCTTCTGGCTGTATACGGGCTACGGCATCAATCCGCTTCTTGGCCTGCTGGTGATCGGCCCCGGCGCTTTCGTCATCAACTGGCTGATCTATGCCTGGCTGATGCAGCCTCTGGTGAAGCGGGCCAGGAACCGCGGCATGCTCGAGGTCGATTCGATCCTGGCGACTTTCGGACTGCTGTTCTTGTTCCAGGGGCTGATGCTGCAGGCCTTCGGCGGGTCCTATTTCAACTATGAGTTCCTCGCCCGGCCCTTCTCGATCATGGGCGACTCGTTCGGCCTCAACCGCGTCGTGGCCTGTGTCGCCGCGGCCGTCATCGCCGCCGCTCTCTACGTCTTCCTCTACCACACCGACCGCGGCACGGCCGTTCGCGCCGTCGCCGTCGATCCGCGCGCCGCACGGCTCGTGGCGATCGATGTGCGCCGGACGGCGGCCTTCGCTTTTGCCCTGGGAGGCGCGATCACGGCCTGCGCCGGCACGCTGCTGTCGACCTTCTACACGTTCAACACGTCGATGGGCGTGCTGTTCACCATGAAGGCGCTGATCATCGTGATCATGGGCGGTGTCGGCGACATTCGTGGCGCGGTTCTCGCCGCCCTCGTGCTTGGCCTTACCGAGACGCTCGTCGCCAGCCTGCTGGATCCGGGGCTGACGCTGGCGGCCAACTACGCCCTTTTCATCCTCGTTCTGCTGTTCCGGCCGCAGGGCATCTTCGGAAAGCGGCCGGCGTGATGAATATTCCGCGCAATGAACTTCTGGCTGTTGGCGCCGGCCTTGCCGGCGCGGCTGTGCTGGCCTTTCTTCCCTTGGTCACCGAGGGGTTCTGGCTGTCGGTCAGCGTGAACATCATGCTCTATGCGGCCATATGCACGGCCTGGGCGCTCTTTTCCGGGCCCACGCACCTGGTCTCGTTGGCGAGCGCCGCCTTCTTCGGCGTCGGAACCTATTCGGTCGCGATCTTCATCGACGTCCTGCCTTTCCCGGCGCTCGTCCTCATCGCGGTCGCCGCCGGTGCCTTGCTGGCCATATTGGTCGGATTGGCGACCCTCAGGCTCTCAGGCGTCTATTTCGTGATCTTCACGCTCGGCCTTGCCGAGCTCATGGGCCAGATCGTGACCTGGGTGCAGACCAATTTCGGCGGCACGATCGGGCTGTACATCTTCACCGATCTCACCGAGGCGCATCTCTACTGGATGCTGCTTGCGCTGACGGTGATCGTGTTCATGACCGGGTGGCTCATCAACAGGTCCCGGCTGGGCCTGGCGTTGCGCATCATCGGCAATGACGAGGCCGTGGCGCGCCATGTCGGCGTCGACACCGCTCGCGCCAGGATCATCCTGTTCGCGGTCTCGGGGGCCTTCATTGCCGTGGCCGGCGCGATCATGGCGCCTCGTTATTCCTACATCACGCCGGACGCGGCCTTCAATCCGATGACGTCCTTCCTTGTGGTCATCATGGCTCTGCTCGGCGGGACACGCCGCCTGTGGGGCCCCCTGGTCGGCGTCGTCCCTTTCACCCTGGTGATGGACTTCATTTCGGGCCACTTCCCTAACCAGACGGCGGTGATAGTCGGCATCGCTTTCCTGGCGATCGTCTATGTGCTTCCCGACGGTGTCACGGGCCAGCTGGAAAGCCTGTTCCGTCGTCGCCGCCCAACCGACCAGGGCTTGCTGGCAACGACCGTGGAGGAGGGGAGATGAGCGTTCCTTTGCTGGCCATCGACAGGGTGCGCAAGGCCTTCGGCGGCCTCGTCGCCGTCAACGATGTGAGTTTCGAGGTCGCCCAGGGCGAGCTGTTGGGACTGATCGGCCCGAACGGTTCAGGCAAGACCACGATGCTCAACCTCATATCGGGGGCGCTGTCGCCGACATCGGGCAATATTCTCCTGTCCGGACAGCCCATCGCCGGACTGGCAGCCCACAAGATCGCCCGGATCGGGGTTGCCCGGACCTTCCAGCTGGTACGCGTCCTGCCGTCCATGAGCGCGGTGGAGAATGTCGTCGCCGGCGCCGTCTTCGGGCACAACAGGCTCTGGGGCGGCGAGGCACTGACGCTTGCCCGCGAACTGCTGGCACGGGTCGGGTTGAAGGGCCGCGAGGAGATTCCCGTGGCGGCAATGACCTATATCGACCAGAAGAGAATAGAGCTCGCCCGTGCCCTTGCGAGCAACCCTCATGTCCTGCTGCTCGATGAGTGGCTCGCCGGCCTCAACCCCAGCGAACTCAGGATCGGCATGGAACTCATCCGCGAGATCAGTGCGCAGGGCCGGACGATCATCATGGTCGAGCATGTGATGGATGCCATCCGCTCGCTTTGCCAACGCTGCGTCGTCATGAATTCCGGTGCGAAGATCGCCGACGGCATCTCGGCCAGCGTCCTGGCCGACCCGGAGGTTGTCCGCGCCTATCTGGGGGACGACGACGATGCTTGAGGTGTCCAATCTCGGCGTCCGCTACGGACGCCATGTTGCGCTCGAAGGCGTTTCCGCACGCGTTTCCAAAGGCGAGATCTGCGTCATCCTGGGTGCCAACGGCGCGGGAAAGTCCAGCTTCCTCGGCGCTGTCGCCGGGCTCGTCGGGACGGAGGCCGGCACGAGGATCGTCATGAACGGCAAGGATGTCACGAAACTCGACGCCCATCTGATGGTGGAGGAGGGGATCGCGCTCGTCCCGGAAGGCCGAGGCATCTTTGGCGAACTCACCGTGGCGGAGAACCTGCGGCTTGGAAGCCATGCCAGGCGCGCGAAGCCTGACGCGGGCAAAATGCTTGATTTTGTCTACGGGCTGTTCCCCCGGCTCGCCGAACGCCGTCGCCAATTGGCGCAGACGATGTCGGGAGGGGAGCAGCAGATGGTCGCGATCGGCAGGGCGCTGATGTCGAAGCCGGACATCCTGATGCTGGACGAGCCCTCCCTCGGCCTGTCGCCACTGCTGTCCAAGGAGCTGTTCAAGTCACTGGCCACCATCGCCGCCGAAGGTTTCGGCATCCTGCTCGTCGAGCAGAACGCGCGGCTGAGCCTCAAGACCGCCGATCGCGGATACCTGATCGAGACGGGAAGGATCGTCGGAGAGGACACGGCGCCAAACCTGCTCAAAGATCCAAAGGTCATGAGTGCCTACCTCGGCGACGCCGCCGCGGCGGCAGCGCATTAGCGGACTGCCGCACGCCAACCATCTGCTGGTGCCGCCCGACATCGGGCAACCTGATCCACCAGGCTTGCCGCAGCCGCAGCCGATGCCATAGATGGCTATCATTGGCGCTTGAAATTGGTGGAGAAGGACGACATGCCGGAACCCATGAACACCATCTCCCAGGCAAAATCCCATGGCGGGGTGCAGGGCGTCTATTCGCACCTGTCGACGAGTTGCTCCTGCGACATGACGTTTGCCGTTTTCGTGCCTCCACAGGCTGAGGAAACGCCTTGCCCGGTGGTGTGGTATTTGTCGGGCCTGACCTGCACCCATCAAAATGTCATGGATAAAGGCGAATACCGGCGCATGGCCGCCGAACTTGGCCTGATCGTCGTCTGTCCGGACACCAGTCCGCGCGGTGCCGACATCCCCGACGAGAAGGACAATTGGCAGTTTGGCTGCGGCGCCGGTTTCTACCTCAATGCGACGCAGGAGCCTTATGCGAAGAATTACCGGATGTATTCCTATATCGTCGAGGAGCTGCCGGCGTTGATCGCTGCGAATTTTCCGGCAGACATGTCACGCCAAGCCATAACCGGCCATTCAATGGGCGGGCATGGTGCATTGACGATTGCCTTGAAGAACCCGGAGCGGTTCAGGAGTTGCTCGGCCTTCGCGCCGATCGTGCAGCCAAGCACAGCCGGCTGGTCGAGGCCGGCCCTCGAAAAATACCTCGGCGTGGATGAAGCCTCGTGGCGGATCTACGACACCACATCGCTCATTGAGGATGGGCATCGCTTTCAGGAATTTCTCGCCGACCAGGGGACATCCGACGGGTTCCTGAATGACGGGCTAAGGCCCTGGCTCCTGGAGGCGGCCTGCGCCAAGGCCGGCATTCCACTGAAACTGCGCATGCAGGATGGATACGACCATTCGTATTTCTTCATTTCGACCTTCATGGACGACCATCTGCGCTGGCATGCTGAGAGGCTGTTGCTTAACGGCTGAGGCCAACACGCCCGCCCTGGCCGGTATCCCGCCGCTTCGACGCGGCAGGTTTGATTATTTCGAAAATCCGCAGTAATCTCCGCGATAATTCAATGCGGAGTCGTATGCATGGGTAACACCCTCAAGGCTGCCGGAGAGACACGCGCTGGGGATGTGTTGGCGCGCATGCGGAGCGACATCATCAGCTGTGCCTTGAAACCGGGAACCAAGCTGCGCTTCGAGACGCTGAGGGAGTTGTATGAAGTCAGCTTCTCCACTCTGCGCGAGGCCCTGTCGCGGCTGGTGGCCGAAGGCCTGGTTGTGGCGGAGGGGCAGCGCGGGTTCCTGGTCGCGCCAGTCTCGCTGTTTGATCTCAACGATCTGACGGATGTCCGTGTGCTCGTCGAACGGCAGTGCATCAAGCTGGCAATCGATCGTGGCGACGATCGCTGGGAGGCGGACATCATGGCCGCCTTCCATCGGATGGATCGCCTGCAAAGCCGGCTTGGTGCGAGCTACTATCTCTCCGACGAATGGGCCACGTTGCACAGTGCGTTCCACCTGTCGCTGGTCGCTGCATGCGGTTCGCCCAATCTGCTCGAGATCCGGCAGAAGCTTTTTGAGCGCGCCCACCGCTACCGCAGGATGTCCTCGCAGTTTCGCCCGCAATGGCGCGCAAAGGACGTCGAGCACAAGATGATCATGGATAGGGTCATCGCCCGCGACACGGCCACGGCGCAGGATCTGGTCGACCGGCATATCCGCGAGACGACCGAGAACGTCATTGCTCATGCAAGCCACCTTTTCGCGCAAAGTGGGACGGCCGATGCCTTCAGGCGTCCGGATCCCGTGGCCGCAGAGTAGGCCGCGGCAAGTTTCACTTGGCGCAATCCGTGGGTGATGGTGACCGAACCAGCCTGAACGAACGCTGCCGATGGGATCCGCTTCCATCGAGCCATCCGGCAGGCGACAGCCTGCCGGATGGTCACCGTGAATTATGAACGGGCACGCCCTTCAACCTGAATCACGAGGCTCACGTCGTCGCCGATCATTCCGAGCGCGGCCTTCATGCCGAAGTCGCTGCGTTTGATCGAAGTTCGCGCACTGAAGCCGACGACGTGGCTCTTGTCCCACGGGTTCTCGCCTTCCTTGTTGAAGGTGACGTCCAGCGTGGCCGGCTTTGTCACCCCTGCGATCGTGAGATCGCCCGTGATCGTTCCGGATTTGGCATCGACCGCCTTGAATTCCCGCCCGACAAAGGTGATCTGCGGGAACTCGGTTGCGTTGAACCAGTCGGCGCCCTGGATGTCGCTATCGCGCTGGCTGTTGTTGGTCGAGATGCCGGCAACTTTCACTGCAACGTCGAGGCTGCTGTCAGCCGGGTGGGCGGCGTCGAACGCGAACGTGCCCGAGAACTCCTTCGCCGTTCCGATCACTTGCGAGAAGCCGAGATGGTCGATGAAGAAAGCGATGCCCGAATGCACGGGATCGATTTCGAAAGTCCCAGCCGCGGCTGTTTCGGCGGCTAGCGGCAACCAGGCGATCGTGGCGGCAAGCAAGGTGGTCCGCAGTAGTTTCGACATAGGTGTAACTTCCTCCTAAAATGGTTTCCGACAGTTCTCTTCCGGGTCATACCGGGAAGCTTGAGCCATACCGCGCGATCACAATCGCCAGGGATGCGCCGACTGGCAGCAGGCAAATCCCGACAAATGCGGCGAGGCGGACGGCTTTGTTCGTGGCGCGGATCCGGCGCAAAACCGGATCGACGACAAACGGCGCGACAAAGACCAATGACAGCACGGCCAGCGCCGGCATGTCGGTCTTGCGCGTGATCAGCGTGACGGTCTGCGCGACCGCTATCATGCCACCTGCTCCTCCCAAGAGGGATGCGGAGCGGAATCCGAAATCCGGATTTGAGATATTGGTGGCGACAATGGCCGCTAGGGCGGCTGCGAAAAGCAGGCTGAGCTGGAAGCTCGAGGACGATGCCCCCAATAGCGCGATCGGCGCGAATCCGGCGCATGCGATGCCGAGCAAGGCGGCGCGCCTTGTGCCGGATTCATCCTCGGCCCGGTCTGTTCCACCGGAAAGGCCATGCATCACCAGCAGGCCCCATAACGCGGCCACCGCCACTTCCGGGAGCGCATCGGGCAGCCGAGCCGCTCCTATATACGCGGCGGACGCGATCGGCTGGGCAAGGACAAGTGCGCGACCCAGCATGCCACGGCCGGCGGCCTCGGCCAGGACACCGAGCGCCGTTCCAATCACGGCGACGAAGAAGACCTTGTTGACCGCACCTACTGGCGGGAAAGACGGCACCTTGTTGTAGGCCAGCCAGTAAGCGACGAGGAAGGAAGCGGGCACCAGGAGGTCCGTCCAGAGCTTCCCGGCGCGAAGCCAGCGCAGCAGCCCAGCTGCCACAAGCGCCAGCAAACCAGCCGTAACCATGCCCAGGACCATCGCTTCCTGTGGTGATTGCGCCAGGCCGCTCATGTCAGCTGTTCCGCAGCGCGTCGAACTGTCGGCTGCTGATATCGGCGACACTCTTGGTGAGGGCGCATGTTTCCTCCTTCGGCTCGATGTTACATCAGCCGACTTCCTCGTTCGGTATGTTGACATACCGTATGTTTTTTAGATACTAGATGGTATCTCAAATTATTATGCGTCTGTCAATGTGCCCGGCATCAGGGCCGTAGAACCGAACCGCATCTCGCCAGACAGAGGCCGGCGCCTGCGCCGGAAGTTTCAACGGAGGATATCGCCATGACTGACCAGGAACCTGCCGGCCTCGCCGATCTTCGGCTCGCGGGCGGCGCGCAGGGGTTCAACTGGCTTCCTGTCTTCGTCGCCGACGAACAGGGCCTTTTCGAAAAGCACGGCATCCGGATCGACTACAAGCGCATGGGCAGCGTCGAAAAGGCGACCGCGGCCGTTCTCGACGGCGAAGCGGATCTGGCGATTACGCCGCCGGAAGGCGCCGTTGCCGACTTCGTCCGGGGAGGAGAGTTGCGTATCGTTGCAGCCAACGCCGTGCGCCTGCCGATGTCGATCGTGGCGCGCCCGGGCATCGGCTCGCTTGCCGAACTGAGGGGCAAGAAAGTCGGCACGTCCTCGCTGACGGAGGGCACCGCGATCTACACGCAGATCATGCTGGCCGCGGCAGGGCTGCACTACCCCGGCGATTATGAGTTTGCCCTGGCCGGCATTCACACCAAGCGGTGGGAGGCGCTGCAGGCAGGCAAAATCGACTGCGCTCCGCAGCCCGCACCATGGAATTTCCTCGCGCAGGACAAGGGCTACAATCTGCTCGGGGAAGTCAGCGCCGCAATCCCCGAGGTCGTCTTCACCGCTGTCATCGGCAAGGCATCCTGGCTCGCAGCGAACCGCGATCTCGTGACCCGCTTCCTCAAGGCGCTGATCGAGGCGCATTCGGTCACGAATGAAGCGGCCAACCATCGCATCACCCTGCCGATCTTCCAGCGCATTACCACACCCGAAAGCGAATCCCTGGCGCGACGGGGCCTGGAATATATGCGTGGCATGGGCATGTGGCCGCAGGGCCTGGCCGTGCCAGACAAGGCGCTCAAGACGACGATCGACCTGATGGTCAGGGCGAACCTGCTCGACAAGTCGAAGTGCGATGCTGCCGAAGGCGTCTTCGACAAGCGCTATCTGGAAGGCGCCGCCTGATCATCAGCGGCCGGCGAAATCTTTTCGACCGGCAGGCGCACGATGTTGTCTTGTATCGTGAAGCCCTTGCTGATCGGATCGAGCGCGCTTTCAGGGAGGAGTAAAACGCGTGCTGCTCTTCCTCGCCTCTGAAATCACCTGGCGCGTGGAAAACGAGGGCCACGTTAAACTTCTTGATCAATTTCAAACGAAAGCGCTACCATTGTGCATAGATTTTTTAGCTATTTCAATGGTTCAAGTAGTTTTGGTAGCGGGAAGGGCGCTGGAAACTAACCTTCTCCATTTTCGGCAATTCGCCAACCGTCGCGATCTCGCGATTGAGCAGCGTCCTCCAGTCACTCATAGCCTGTCATCTCGAGATAGCCGCGCCCGGCATGGGTGCCCTCAAATCGGATCGGGCCTTCCCAATAGGGAAAGCGTGTGTCCATCCATGCTTCTGGGTTCAGCGTCCGGATGGTCACATCCACTCCGTTTTCCGGCAATTGCGCCCTCCAGCGGATCGGCACGCTACGTCCCGCGACTGCAGCCGTTTCGAGCGGCGTCACCCTTAGCGCGCCGGGGGCCTGCGGCTGCGGCCTGCCGTCGGCCTTGATCCATGTGGCCGATGTAAAGCCCGCGCCTCCGTCGCGTAGGCGAAAGCCCATCATCTTTTCGCCGCTGTCGAAATGCAAGGAGAACCAGTCCCACCCGGTCTGATCCTCAGCCAGCGGCTGCGAGGACCATTCGTGGTCCAACCACGCCTGACCGGACACCGCAATCACGCCCGCCGGAAGGGTCAGTGTACCGGTCACGTGGTAGAATGGTTGCGAGTAGTAATAGCTCGCCTGCCCCCTCTCGGATTTCACCGAGTAGCCCTGCACTCCCTGCGGCACCAGAGGGCCTTTGGCGTCCAGTGCCAGTTCGTAGGAAAACGCCTGTCCCGCCGCGTGCAGATCGAGCGCCGACAGCGCATCCGCCTCTGGCAGGGCCCGGCCTGCCATCTGCCAGTTGTCAATCCAGGCCGCAAAGGGTGCAGCCGAAACCCCCGCCTGGCCGATGCCGCCCCGTGCCAGCCGTTCGGCCACGAATTGGTGCGTTCGCGTCGTCAGCCCCGCATGGCCCATCCAAAGCTGCGGACTGGACCAGCCGGACCGCTCCACCGGGGCCAGGGCGGATCGGAAAAGAGTCCATTGCACGCCATAGTCCGCTCCATCCGCAGCTTGCAGGTTGGCCGTCAAATACCACCATTCGATCCGGTAACCGGGGTGCGGGCCGTGGTCTGCCGGAAAGTTGAATGCAGTCCCCGGCTGGGGCACTGAAAACCCGTCAGCCTCTGTGCCAAGCCCAGCAAAACCCTGGCCAAAGGCAGGTGCGGCCAAGCTCATGTAGATCAGCAATGCTCTAACGCTCATGTGCAAATACCTTCAGCAAATCCGATGGCGAAAGGCGCGCCAGCCGCCAAGCAGGCGCGGCGGCTGCAAGTCCGGCCGCCAGCAACGCGAGCGCCGCCAGCCGCGCCCAGTCACCGGGAAAAAGGTGCATCGGCAGACGCCAGCCAAAAGCCTCCACATTCACCACCGCCAGCAGAACAAAGGCGAGCCCGATACCTACAGGCAGAGCGGCCAGCATGGTCAAGCCTGCCAACAACAAGCCGCGCCAAAGCTCCAGCCATGCGAGGTGGCGGCGGGGCAGACCCATGGCACAGACCGGCGCCAGTTGCGGTAGGCGCATCCCCGACAGGGTCATGAGGCTCGCAAACATCGCCAGCCCCGCGACTCCCAGCGTCAGCACATTCAGCGCGGCTGTCACTCTGAATGTGCGCTCAAACACTTTGAGCGAAAAGACCTTGATCCCGGCCTGGTCAATTACGTTCTGCGCGGGCAGCCCGAATTCCGCCCGCAAACCCGCAGCCAGTGCTTCGGCCTTGCCGGGGGCAATCCGAATGGCATAGCGCAGGCGGGAGACGTCAGAATAGTGCTGGAGCAGTGTGTCGATCCCGATGATCACTTGGCCGATCGGGTTGCCATAGTCGGCATAGACGCCGACGATGCTGGCCCGCCAGCCACCAGGCAGCGTGATCTGGTCCCCCAAGCCCAACTCCTGGCGCCGCGCCAGTTGTTCGTTGATCAGGGCGCCGTCGCCTGTGGCGATCCGGTCCCACACCTCCGGCACTGCAGAGAGGATCGGCCAGTTGTCGCGATAGGTGGCATGATCGGCCACGCCGTATATTGCCGCGGGCTGGCCTGCGACCCGGCCCTCAATGCTCCAGATCGGCAGGACCGCGTCGCTGCGCTGGGCCAGCCAGTCGCGTATCGCCGTGGCCTCTGCTTCGGTGCGGGCGGTCACGTAAAGCTCTGAGGCGAGACGCTGATCGAGCCAGCCGGTGAAGGTCAGCCGAAAGCTCGACACCATCGTGCTGACGCCCACATTGACTGCCAGCGCAAGCAGCAGTGCCATTAGCGCCAATGACAGGCCGGGAAGCTGTTGACGCGTGTCGGCCCAAAACCATTCAGCCAATGGTCCACGCGCCAAGCGGCCGCCAAGGTGCAATATCCCCGTCAGCACGAGCGGCAGCGCCAGTGCCGCCCCCAACAGCAGTGCCGCCAGAAGCGCAAAGCCCGCCTCGAGGCCGGATCCGAAGTGTGCAATTCCCGCCGCCGTCAGCAGGAGCACCATCGCAGCCACGCCTTGCGCGCGCAGTGCCCGCTCCGAAGCCCGCGCCCAGGCCCGAGGCTGGGCCGCTGCAAGCAGCGGCAGGTGCCATAGCCGCCAGAGGCTCTGTGCGGCCGCCACCAGCGTGCCGATTACCGCGATGGCCAGCCCCGCTGCCCACACTGCGGGGCGGATCAACAGCGTTCCCGGCACATCGGCCCCGTAAAGCCCGCGCAGGGTGGCGGCGACGTCGGGCAAAAGGGCCGAGGCGACTACATAGCCAAGTGCCACGCCTACCAGCCCCGCGAGGAGGGCGAAGGTCAGCAGCTCGGCGATCAGCAAAAGGACCAGCACGCGGGCCGGCAAGCCCAGTGCGCGCAGCGTGCGAAACACCGGGCGGCGCTGTTCAAAAGCCAGACCGATGGCGGAATGCACGATGAAGAGCCCCACCGCAAAGGCAAGAAAACCGAAAGCCGTCAGGTTCAGGTGAAAACTGTCGGTCAGCCTGGCAAGATCCCCCGTTTCGCTCGGCTCGCGCAGGGTCAGGCCGGGGGCTGTCACCTCCAGAGGGGCGCGGCCAATCGGTTGGTCCGGCCAGAGCAAAAGACGAGAGATCTTGTCCTTTGCCCCAAGCAAGACCTGCGCCTGCCCGATGTCGGTGAGGACTGTGCCAGGCGGCAAACCCTCGGCCACGCGCACGGGAGGTGTTGCTTGCTCGGTTAGTCGTGTCGCGGTCTCCGGAGCTGCATAGAGCACACCGGGCGCCGTAATGAACGGCAGTAGCTCATCACCCACCGCAACATCCACCTGCTGCGCCTGCGGCGGCAAAGTCAGTGGGTCAATGCCAAGGACGCGCAACCGCACATCCCCAAACCGCATTTCACCTTCAATCACCGGCGAAGCCAGCCAGCCTGCTCGCCGCAGTCTCACAAACTCCTGTTGATCCATCCGGGCCCCGTCCTCACGCACTAGTTGCGCGAGCCGGTCCTGCCCAAGGATCGCCGCTGCACGGTCATAGCTCGCCCGCGCCTCACCGTTGATCGCCTGAACCGCTGACCACAGCGCCGTTGCCAGCGATAGCCCCAAAAGCAGCATCGCCAATTGGACAGGCCGCCTGCGCCAGTGAGACAAGAGCGCTGTCAGCCCGGTCCACACCATCACACCAGCCGGCCCGCGTGCAGGTGAACGCGGGCATTCAGCCGGTTTGCCAGACGGTTGGAATGGGTGACCATTAACAGGGCGGCACCCGTTTCAGCCACCAGCGACAGCATAAGATCGAGTACAGCGTCCCCTGTTGCCTCATCCAGATTGCCCGTGGGCTCATCAGCCAGAACCAGCCGGGGCCGGGCGGCCAAGGTCCGGCCGATCGCCACCCGCTGTTGCTGGCCGGCCGACAGTTGTTCAGGGTAGCGCGTGAGGACTTGGGCGAGGCCCAGCCGTTTGGCAAGGACTTTCAACCATGCCGGATCAGGGCGGCCAGCAAGCCGAGCCTGAAAGGCAAGGTTGGCCGCCACATCAAGCGAAGGGATCAGGTTGAACTGCTGGAACACAAGTCCGACTGTTCCCCGCCGCAGGGCGGCAAGGGCTGTATCGTTCAGCCCCACAATATTGGTACCGCCAAGGTGGATTTCTCCCGCATCAGGGCTGTCGAGCCCTGCAACGAGGTGCAAAAGCGTGCTCTTGCCGCTGCCAGACTCGCCGGTCAGCGCAAGGCTCTTGCCCGCCTCCAGCGAAAGATCGATCCCGTTCAGAACATGCAACGGCCCCTCGCCAGTGGGGTAGAATTTGTCGATCTGGTGCAGCCTCAGCAGCATGCTACTCCCCGGAGGTCCGCGTGCATCTGACACGGCATGCCCGTGAAATAGCGCCAAACAACGACCCCTTTCATACAGCCTCCAAACCCACTGCCTTAATTGGACAATGGTTTTTTCAGAGGGCTCGCGTTTTGCATCTAACGCGACCTCCACTTGGAATTCGATGTACAATTACGATCTAGAGCGGTTCTCAGCCAGGCGGGATAGGCGTTGACCGTACCGTCGCAACTCACTCTCCAAACGGAACTGGAGCGCCGCCTTCAATTCCTGATTATGCCTGCAGCCTGGTCGCACTCAGGCGTGCTTGGCTCTATGCCAGCCCCACGGCAATACACGATCAAACCTTTCGGGCAACGAGTTCCTCTTCGATCTTTGCGCGGTTGTTTCCGTACTTTTTTACCAGCCTGAGGGCATCAGCCCGTTCGAGATGGTGCTTCTTCATGAGGTACCCGACTTCATAGTCTTCGCCACCGTCGACCCGTGCTCTGTCTTGCGGACCACGCTTTGACTTGTCGTCTGCCATGACAACCTCCGTGGGCGATCGCCTCGCCCAAACCTGTCAAGGATAATCCTCTAATCGACGGGGACAAGGACGTAGTCCCCAACCATGTCGAAACCGCACAACTCCGCGGTCGCAGGGATAAGCCGATCCCTTACGGGAACGCTTTGCTCGTCCGCTGTTCGAAGCGTTGAGGTCTTCTGGGCTGGTACACGTTCTTGCGGCCGTGGGAGTAAACTTTCCGCGCGACATCACGAATGGAGTCCGGTGATGCATCGAAGGTCGCCAAATAACCCGCTTCGGCTGTGGCTGCTTCCGGTTTTGCGTTCGCGAGCGCTTCGATCTCAATCAAGAACAGCATTTCAAACATGCCATTGTGGCCGAGAAAATGGAGGTATTGTCCGGCCTCGTCGTAGCTGCGGCTTCGGTTCGGAAAAGTCAGCGCCAAGGTTGAACATACCTCAAGCCGTTAAGAACCGCGTAGCGAACGTCTGTTGCAGGCTCGCGGCCTTGCGTCTCTTCGCATTGTGCGCGTTCAGAATTATCATTCTGGTAGTGGCATCTGTTTTGCTGAGCCCAGCCCTGGATCGGCTTCCCATATCTGCCGGTGCCCCGGTGAAGACGTGATAGATCGTCCATGACCCGTCCGGCTCTACGCGCCGGCCGTAGTGATAATTCATATCGTATCGATCCGAGGCTCCGCCTTCGTTCTCCCAAATGCTGGTATCAACAGCATCGCGAATGCTGATATCAACAGCATCGCGATTTTCGCGGGCTTTGTCGTTGGTGTCGTTCATGGCGGTGCACCTCTTGGGTGGGATAATCAAAGATCCCTATGGTAGAACTAGACCAGCGGCCTCCAGCGAAGCCCGCGCTCTAGAAGCGCCACTCCAGGACGTTTGGCCGCCAGTCGCTACTGACGTCTGGACTTACCAGGTGATGCCGAAAAGCGTCAAATAGACGATGATGCCTATGGCAATCGTGACCGACGCTCTTACGAATAAGCTCTTGTAGTCGTAAAGGTAAACCTGAGCAGGGATATAGGTTTTCACAGCGGCCTCCTTTGTTTTGTTATTTTTTCGGCCAGAAAATCACCCTATCACACAAAGAGCATCCATAATAGTTTTTTTGGAGCTTTCCTGGCGGAAGCGGCTTGGCGGCCAAAACAGGGCATTCGGCAGCTAGCGGTTCTCCAGACAAGCGGCAGTTAAACCGCAATTGGCGCATACCGTTCGTGTATCGTTCTTTTGGCCATGCTTGCTATCGCGGCGTCACAGGCTCTCGACCCGCCAACTCCCCAAATCATCGATTTTGAAAGGGCTGCGTCGCTTCGCGAGCGCAATAATCTGCTCTTTCCAGGGATATGCAAATGAACACCCGCACAAAGCACACGACCGTGAAATTCACGGCACGATTCTCGCTGGGAGGCGTCGATGAGTTTCAGCAGCCGGGCGATTATACCACGAGGACGACGACTGGATCGACGGGATTTCCTGGCTCGCCTACCGGCGTGTCGCCACCTTCATCCATATTCCCGCCGTCTCCTCGACTCTCTATCTCGCGAGCCAGCTTGTGGGTATCGACCATTACGAACTCGAAGCTGCGTTAGAGCAGGATCAGGAACAGGCGCTAGGCACAATCAGGAGGATCCAGCAATGAACGTTCATCGTTTCGCCGTCGGGCGGTCGGTCAGATGCTATGGTCAAAAAGATAGCCAAGGCCGCACATACTAGTGAGCGGCGAGACGAGAAACCATCGGGACAGAAGTAATGTCTGGATCTTTCGAGAAGGGGTATTTGGACGGTTGTAAGACGGTTTCGCCCGGCATCCTACCCGGCATCCCAAGCCACTCCATCCCCGCAGGCAAGACCGAATACCAAGCCGGGTTTGACCGAGGCGTTGAAGATGCGAAGGAACGGAAGCGGCCTACCAAACCCAAGTAGGCCCGCCATTCCCCTACGGCTGGGTAGCGTGGCAACCCCGCATCATCCGGCTAATCAGGTGTTTGTCGGCGTTCTCTTGGCCGGTGAGTTCGCGCACCAGATTCTTGGCGTGCTGAATCCTGTGCGCTTTGGTTACCCGTCCTTCCTCGACCGAAGCCTCGAAGGCATCGCACAGAATGTCAAAGTCGTGAGCGGAGATAAATCCGTCTGAGCGGCTGTCGTTTTCCATCACATAACTCCCATAGGGGGCGGGAGTACGATCTACGCTCTCAAGCGCCAGCGCCCGTTCAGTGGCCAGCGACATTAGGACTGTACGCTTTCGACAATCCGTTAGCGAGTCATTATGTGCCGGCATGTCACCGGTATTGGTGAATCCATTCGCTGGGAAGGCACAAAAAAACCCGCTTTCCAGAGGGGATGTTTGAAAGCGGGTTCGTAGCCACCGGACGCGGCGGGGGGCCCGCCCGGTCTCTATCCACATATGCGCGAAGTGTTGGTTCCACGGCTGGGTAGCGTTTGGCTCGCGTCTAGCCTTCCACACTCTGCAAGCCGCGCCGATGGCGCTTGCAAGGACGACGGGAGAACACCATCTAAAGGTTGATAGCGAACAAGCTGGAAACGTCGGTTCGAGTCCGGCGGCCCCGACCAATCGGGGTTTCGTCTAAGGGGTTAGGACGCCACACTTGATAAACGCCGCTTCCTTCCGGTCGAGCGGCGTTTTCGTATCTTCAAAAGCGAACGAACGGCCCGCCTTGTGAAAGGGCGAGCCGTTCTTTTCGGATTTGTCATTCCCTGACGGCTGGGTAGGGTCAACTTGGCCTGCTGCCTGTCCACTGAACCGGCAGCAAGCCAGAGAGACCCACCCGGCGGGGCATTTTGTGCGCGACTTCGATAAACCACGGATGATCCTGCGATTGTAGGCCTATCTTCCAGCAGCCGAGATGTGCAACTCGGCTTAACGATCGATCTCTCCGAACACGATGTCGAGCGAACCAATGATCGCGGAGACATCGGCGATCATGTGGCCCCGACACAAGAAATCCATTGCCTGCAGATGGGCGAAGGAGGGTGCGCGGATCTTGCACCGGTACGGAACATTGCTGCCATCGGAAATCAGATAAACGCCGAACTCACCCTTCGGTGCTTCGACCGCAGCGTATACCTCTCCGGCGGGCACGCGATGCCCTTCCGTGTAAAGTTTGAAATGATGGATCGTCGCTTCCATCGAGCGTTTCATCTCGGCACGCGACGGTGGCGTGATCTTTTGATTTGGAAGTGCGACCGGCCCCCGGCCTTCCGGTGAACGCAGCTTTTCCAGACATTGCTTCATGATCCGAACCGATTGGCGCATTTCCTCCATGCGGACGAGATAGCGGTCATAGCAGTCCCCGTTCTTGCCGATGGGAATGTCGAAATCCATCTCGGGGTAACATTCATATGGCTGCGCCTTGCGCAAATCCCAAGCGGCGCCCGATCCGCGCACCATGACGCCTGAGAAGCCCCAAGCCCAGGCATCGTCGAGGCTGATCACGCCTATGTCGACGTTGCGCTGCTTGAAGATACGGTTGTCTGTGAGCAGCACTTCGAGATTGTCGCAGACCTTGAGGAACGGGTCACAGAAATCCCAGATGTCGTCCAGAAGTTTCGGAGGCAGATCCTGATGCACGCCGCCGACCCGGAAATAATTCGCGTGCATGCGGGCGCCGGAAGCGCGCTCGTAGAAGACCATCAGCTTCTCGCGCTCGGCAAAACCCCAGAGCGGCGGGGTGAGTGCACCGATATCCATGGCTTGCGTGGTAACATTGAGGAGGTGCGACAGAAGCCGGCCGATTTCGCAAAAAAGGACACGGATGAGCTGTCCGCGCCGCGGAACCGATATTTCAAGCAGCTTCTCGGCGGCGAGGCAGAACGCATGCTCCTGATTCATCGGCGCGACGTAGTCGAGCCGGTCGAAATAGGGCAGGGCCTGCAGATAGTTCTTGTGCTCTATGAGCTTCTCGGTCCCGCGATGGAGCAGGCCGATATGCGGATCGACGCGCTTGACGACCTCGCCATCGAGTTCAAGCACGAGCCGCAAGACACCATGCGCGGCCGGATGCTGCGGTCCGAAATTGATGGTGAAGTTGCGAATTGCGGCCTCGGCCATGGCAATCCTTCCGGCCTCGTAGTTCGCAGTCGATCTCGAATGCCCGATGCAAAGTGCGGCGCCTGACCGACGATCAAATCAAGTCGTCGTCTGGGCCATCGTCACCGATGTTGGCAGCGACCACATGCGACGAATCCAGCCCGACCGCTGCCGACACCGACACGGCAGGTGGCGTCACATCGATCGAACTTTGCAGAACATACAACTCTTCCGAGCTCGTTTGGGTAATCACGGCATCGACCTCCGATTTAATTTTCCGGAGACAAATCCTCGATGTCGATGACCGCTACGCTCGTGAAGTCTGGTCACACAAAGTTGCCGGAGCCTGGGTTACATCTGGGGGAAGTTGCGCGCCCGGGGATTGAGCGTAAACTGGCGACGCCACGCCAAGTGCCAAGAGGACGGCGATTGTCGTCAGCATGCGCATGATCTTTCCGTTCCCGTTTGCTCGAAGGAGGATCATCTTGATGGCAACAAAGAGTATCCCTTAGTTGTGGCCCTCGGCTGCTACAGATGTGGCCAAATGGTGAAAGCCGTGCCTCGGAGCTGTTGCCTTGGACATGTAAATCGTGAGACCGGTAATTTTGCTGGGGTAGTGTCTACAGGGATTGGCAGCAAGGTCCGATGCAACACGGTCGTTTTCGTCATGGACGCGACGATCGAATGGATTACCTCGATCAAGGGGCGGAATTTACCCCAGCAAAATTACCGGTCTCCCCCCGAGGATGGGCCGAACGCCTTGCCAGGAAACTCAGGCTCTGATGAGATAGCAGGGCTCCGAAAGCTCACGGCTTCGGAGCAGGTAAGGTACCGATCCGCATCGGCGCCGCTCCATTCAAGCCGCAATCCTCGCGGAACTCGCCGGGCAAGTTTGGAGCGTCGAAATCATCGAGGAATTCGCAGGCCATGCCGAGGCTCTCCTGCAAGGCCTCGGCTCCTCCAATGTCGGCATTCGTGTCGGAGACGGGTCTCGCGGCTGGCCTGAGCACGCCCCATTCGACAAGATCCTGGTCACCGTGGCGGCTGAGCGGACGCCGCCTGCTTTGCTTGAGCAGCTCAAGCCAGGGGGGCGCCTGGTTCTGCCTGTGGGATCTGAAGAAGTGCAGTTGCTGACGGTCATCGACAAGGATGCGGCAGGGCAACTCGAGACTCGGAAACTCATCCCGGTTCGCTTCAGTCGGCTCGAAACGGTCTAATGAGGGGTGCGGCTGCGCGGAGCCGTGCTGGAAGATCTAACGCGCGCCGCATCGATCACACGGGGCGCTGGATGGCATCGCCGATCTTTTGACATCCATGCCGCAACGCTACCCGTCGAGCACGCCTGCAGCCGCCGGTCGCAGCCGCTGGCGATCATGCCGGCGCGGTCGTATTGCGCGCTTCTCAAAGACCCTTATCCAGCCTACTGTGTGCCTACCAGAGGGCAAATGGGTCGCTCATCTGGGAAATGACGGCCAAAGGCTCAAGGAATTCGCCCAGTGGCCAACACATAGCGGGCAGGAGGTAACGATGGATCTCAAGGACAGGCGCCTCTGGTACGGCGTGGTGGCCGTGATCGTGGTATTGGTCGTGATTGCGTATGCGGCTGGTTGGTTTGGCGGCACACCGATACCAGCGCCGCAGCAGTGAGAGCGATCGTCATTCTCGCTTGGCGGCAGCTGACTGCTCAGTCTCTAAAGGTCCAAGGAAGGGACACCTGATTGGCTGTTTCGCTGGTTCGGCTACCATCCTGACGACGGACAGCCTGGACCGTTTTTGAGATGGCTTCCGCTCAATTTGTTGGACGGACCGGTCCTTGGATCGCGCGCAATCCGCAACATTCCGCCATTGGGCCGGGTATCTTCGATAGTGGTTTCGACGCGGACAAACTGCGATCCTACGGAGTTGCCAGGCGCCAGGTCGTGGCGGAAGTCGTACACTGGAGCCACAAGGGCCTAACGACCGGGCGGAGAACTCGCATCGGTCCGGCCTTCGGCGGTTTCGAAGCTAAACTGCCACTCCCTTGATCCCGCTGCCCGGCCAGCAATGGAGCCGGGCTACTCCAGCACAGACTCTGCCCGTCGGTCACCTCGATCGGCACGGACTCCAGACCAATATCGTCGAGCAGCCGCGCATTTGACCGCGTTCGCCAAATTAATGGCCGGATCTTTGCGAAGCCTCACATCTGCGTGAACGAAGCCCTCCAGCATCATCGTGATTGGACCTCACGATCCGTTGGAGTCACCCTGGCCTCACGTATAAGTAGGAAATGGGTGGACCAACTATCGTCCGAATAGGAGGCCAAAATGAAACACCAGACGATCGAGCACTTGCAGATCGTCGCCGAGGTCGATCAGGCCTACCCGCGCCAGGCCATGTCGCGCAGCGAACGTCTTGAACGCTGGGCGGAGCTCCTTGAACGGAACCCTGACCGGCGCCTCTCGACGCTGCACCAGACCGAGTACCAGCCGGTTAGAGCACGCGGGGCCATGCGCGGCGACGGCTCGCCGATCTCAGTCGCTTTCGAGGATCCTGTTCTCCGCGCCGCCGGGTTGGAAAACGACAACTACGGCGAAGCGAAGCGGTTCTTCGAACTGACCGACAGGCAATTGCATGAGATCATCTGCTATTGCCATTTCGGCGCGACGGTGACCGCCGCAACGGCCGCCCGTCACATCCGTGCGGCGATTGCCGGGAGACAGCCCGGCATGTTCGCTCGGATGCGTGAGGCGTTCGTCGGATAAGCCGGCGACGCTTCGCGGCATCATTGTTGAAGCGGGCTCGCATTGAAAGCCGCCGCCGCAGCGCAGGCAAGCGCTCCCCACGCGGGAAGGCTGCGTTGCATGAGCGATGGTGCGGTCATGATTATCCAAGGTCCTTTTCGAGAGCGGCGTCAACTGCTGGGCTGAGCTGCACCATCTGTTGCGCCGAACTCTGCAGGGCGATTGCCGGCAGGTGAATGAACGCGCCGACGCGTCGCCAGGCAAGCCTGGAGCATCCCCTCAATCGATTCCTCGTCGTGATCGACGCGGTAATCTCCGGCAGGTTGCGGCGCCTCAAAACCCGGCAGCCGGAACGCGGATGAAAAGTGAACGACGGTCTGCGTGGTGCGACTGGCCATGGGTGCGGCTTTCCGCAGGAGCACGCCGACGCCCCTCCTGCATCTTTTCCATCCGAACCGGAAAGGTCCCAATGCTGCCAGTACATCCGTGGTCAACGCCGTGGTTCAAAGGCTCGAACAGAGCGACATGCGCGCCGAATAAGCGCTATACATTCGCTGTCGGAAAATTCGGTGCTTCATGGCGGGTCGAAGGTCGCGGACCTATGTCGATCGGGACCGCGAAAGCCAATTCGGCCAAATCCACGCAATCTATATACATGTCTCGATGCACATTCAATCAAGGCTCAATAGGTTTGGTTCGTAATTGCGGATTAATATAGTCTGTTGTCGGCAAAATTAAGAGGGATGAATTACAATAAAATTGCTTATTGCTCCGCTTTTCGGACGGCCAAAAGCGCCGGTAACAACGACTGATTTACATTTCAAATATTTTCGGCTTGAGGAATTAAATATTTGGCACTCCTATCATTCGAGTGCCAAAGGGGCTATGTTAAGTGTTGCAGTCGCTCTATGTGCGGCGGCAGAAAGAACCCCCAATGAAATTCCGGCCACTCCACGACCGCGTCGTCATTCGGCGCGCGGAAAGCGATACCAAATCCAAGGGCGGGATCATTATTCCCGACACCGCCAAGGAAAAGCCTCAGGAAGGCGAAGTGATCGCCGTTGGGCCCGGCTCGCGTGACGAGAGCGGCAAGCTGATCCCGCTCGACGTCAAGGCCGGCGATCTCATCCTGTTCGGCAAATGGTCCGGCACCGAGGTCAAGATCGACGGCGAGGATCTCCTGATCATGAAGGAGAGCGACATTTTGGGCATCGTCGAGAAGACCAAAGCGGCCGAGAAAGCCGCCTGACCGGGCGATTTCCGATCCCGCAATTTCAAGACTGAACTGGACGTAAAATCATGTCTGCCAAGGAAATCAAATTCGCTACCGATGCCCGCGACCGGATGCTTCGCGGCGTCGAAATTCTGAACAACGCCGTCAAGGTGACGCTCGGCCCCAAAGGCCGCAATGTCGTCATCGACAAGGCCTATGGCGCGCCGCGCATCACCAAGGATGGTGTCGCCGTCGCCAAGGAAATCGAGCTTGCCGACAAGTTCGAGAACATGGGCGCCCAGATGGTGCGCGAAGTGGCCTCGAAGACCAACGACCTTGCTGGTGACGGCACGACGACAGCCACGGTGCTGGCCGCTTCCATCCTGCGCGAAGGTGCCAAATTCGTTGCCGCGGGCATGAACCCGATGGATCTCAAGCGCGGCATCGACCTTGCTGTGGCTGCCGTGGTGAAGGACATTCAAGCCAGGGCCAGGAAAGTCAAATCTTCGGACGAGATCGCCCAGGTTGGTACGATCGCCGCCAATGGCGACGCGTCGGTCGGCGCCATGATCGCCAAGGCGATGAACAAGGTCGGCAATGAGGGCGTGATCACCGTCGAAGAAGCCAAGACAGCCGAAACCGAACTCGATGTCGTCGAAGGCATGCAGTTCGACCGTGGCTATCTCTCGCCCTATTTCGTCACCAATGCCGAGAAGATGCGCGCGGAGCTGGAGGACCCTTACGTTCTCATCCATGAGAAGAAGCTCGGCAATTTGCAGGCGTTGCTGCCGATCCTCGAAGCTGTGGTGCAAAGCGGTAAGCCGCTGCTGATCATCTCGGAAGACGTCGAAGGCGAGGCGCTGGCGACGCTGGTCGTCAACAAGCTGCGCGGCGGCCTCAAGGTCGCAGCCGTCAAGGCGCCAGGCTTCGGTGACCGGCGCAAGGCGATGCTGGAAGACATTGCCGTGCTCACCGCCGGCCAGATGATTTCCGAGGATCTCGGCATCAAGCTCGAAAACATCACGATCGACATGCTCGGGCGGGCTAAGCGCGTGCTCATCGAGAAGGATACGACCACGATCATCGACGGCGCCGGCGAGAAAGCCACCATCCAGGCGCGTGTCCAGCAGATCAAGTTGCAGATCGAGGAAACCACCTCGGATTACGACAAGGAGAAACTCCAGGAGCGGCTGGCGAAGCTGGCTGGCGGCGTTGCGGTCATTCGCGTCGGTGGCGCGACCGAGTCCGAGGTCAAGGAAAAGAAGGACCGCATCGATGATGCGCTGAACGCCACTCGTGCAGCCGTGGAAGAAGGCATCGTTGCCGGCGGCGGTGTTGCGCTTTTGCGCGCCAAGGCAGCTTTGACTGAGCTTACTGGCGCGAATGCTGACATGACGGCAGGTATTTCGATTGTGCTGAGAGCACTTGAAGCGCCGATCCGCCAGATTGCCGAGAATTCCGGCGTTGAAGGTTCGATCGTCGTCGGCAAGCTCTCCGACAGCAAGGATCACAATCAGGGCTTCGACGCCCAGAACGAAGTCTATGTCGACATGATCAAGGCCGGTATCGTCGACCCCGCCAAGGTCGTTCGGACGGCCCTGCAGGATGCCGGCTCGATTGCCGCGCTCCTGATCACCGCTGAAGCAATGATCGCGGACATTCCGCAGAAGGTTTCGCCCGCTATGGGTGGCGCAGGAGGTATGGGCGGCATGGGCGGAATGGACTACTGAGCGGCGCCTGAGACTATAGCCAGGACGACGGAAGGCCAGCGACGCGGGCACATGCGAGCCGATATCTCGGCGATCATCGGTTCGCTCGACATCGTGTTCGGGGAGATCGATCGATAGGCTCGTCGCTGTCGTATTTGCTGCTAAAAATGGTCCTGGAGACAAGAACATGACCGACACTCTTGCCGAGAAAACATGTACGCCTTGTCGCGGCGGCGTCCCGCCGCTCACGCGTGATGAAGCCCAACGCTTCCAGGCTCAGGCTCCTGATTGGGAGCTGGGTGACGATGCCCACCGCATCCAGCGGAGCTTTCGATGCCGCAATTTCGGGGACGCGCTCGCCCTTGTTCAGGAGATCGGTGAGCTCGCCGAAACCGAGGGCCATCACCCCGACATCAGCTTCGGCTGGGGTTATGTGACGGTTTCCCTGAGCACCAAGAAGATCAAAGGACTGCACGAGAACGATTTCATCATGGCGAGCAAGATCGACCGGGTGTTCGATCGCTCGGGCCGGCCCCTCGACCGCCAGCGGTGACACGGCAAATCCATTGCCAATCAAGCGAGGTCGTTATGCCACACATCCGAACCGACAATCAGCCCGTAACTCAGATCACGGTTATCGAGCCCGAGCCGGGAAGCAGGCCCAAACTCCTATATGCTTAGCGCAATGCATAGGTGGTTTCATGGCGCAGTTCTGCCGATTTGTTAACGTGGATACACAGACCATCGTTTGGGTGAACCCCGAACAAATTCGGTTTATGCGACCGGACGCGACACATACGATTACGCACATAATCTTCGATGAGGGACATACCCTCAAGGTCGACGGAACTATCGAAAGCACCATGAAGGCCCTCAAAGATGCCGACCGGACCTAAAGGCCAGAAGCGCCCAGTCATTGCGCGGTCGCGGAAATAGACCTGTCGGCAAGAGCGGGCGGCTTAGTCATTCAACGTCAGGAGCGTGTCGGCTGCTGCCGTTGTTTCGATCTTTGGCGCGGTTTACCTTTTCACGGAAAGCAGCCAGTAGATCAGCCGGGGCATCTAGGTCATTGATCGAAGCGAAGAAGGCAGCAACCATCGCGGCTAATTGATCGTCCGCCTTGCCGTTGTCGTTCATCCTGGGCAGTGGCTGCCGCTCCATTTGTTCCATCTCCAGCGTGGAAACTTAGCAGGCACCTTCTCGACAGGCGCGGCAGCCTTGCGGCCTAGCCCAATAGACTTCGCCAGTTCCGAGCGCTGGGCGGCGTAGTTGGGCGCCGTCATAAGGTAGTCCCCCGGCAAGTCCCACTTGCTTCGAAATTCGGCGGGGGTCATGCCATGGTGGGTGGCTAGATGCCGCTTGAGCGATTTGAATTTCTTGCCGTCTTCAAGGCAGGTAATGAAGTCTGGGGTAACCGATTTCTTCGGATTGACGGCGGGGACGAGCGGCCGCTGTTCAACTATCGTCGGCTGGCTAAGATTCGAAAGCGACGAGTGAACTGATGCTATCAGATCCGGCAGTCCAGCGACGGGCACCGAGTTGTTGCTCACGAACGCAGCTACAACATCGGCAGTAAGTTCAGCTAGCTCGGCAGCGCGACGGTCGGCTTCTTCGGTCAATTCATCAAATCCTTTTGCTGTTCCTAACCGAGACTAGGCGAGGCGTTGGTGGACGTCGTGCTCGGCTCGGCGCCGTGCCATGACTGCCTGCTGTTTAACACGCAGTTGTGTCGTGGCGGTATGCGGTAGTAGCGGCCACTTCCGGAAAGCTAGAAGCCCCGCTTCTTCAGGGTTTTTCGCTGAGGGAAGCGTAGCGGCGACATCGACGGGTGATCCGCAGGGGAGGGAGCAGCGTCAGAGGCCAGCGATGCGGCTTGCTCGGCACGAGACGACGGCAGGCCACCCTCACCAAGCCACTCGTCGTAGTGATGGTCTAAGGCCAACAACAACTCGTCTGGCTTATCCATGCCGCTTCGGAATAACTCGATGATGTGACGGCCAATACGCTCCCTGGCCGGATCGCCAACTGCTATCCCAGCCTGATGGCAATATTCGTCCACCACTGTGGCCAGCATTGAAAGCTGCGTTGGATCCGCTACCCGGTTGAAGCTCAAATCGCTTCTCCCTTGTTGGGCGAAAGCGTGATCGACTCTTCCAATCGCCGGCTTGCCATGAAGGTCACGGCGACCCGCCGCATATAGTGTGTCGGTTCCGTACATACGAGTCGATTCTACCTGCGCTGCCCGTTTAATAACTCGGCGCCAATTCGCGCCTACCTCGTCGTGAACGCTGGCCTGATCGCGGGTTATCAAACTAGGTCCAGATGATAAAAAAACCCGCTGCCGGAGGGGGAGGGCAGCGGGTTTGATTTAAGCTCACCACAGGGGGGCGTGGTTAGCTTGGCACCGGCATCGTACCTGGGAGAGGGGCCAGCGGCTGCGACCGGCGGCTGGCTGGCCTGCTCGACGAGTTCGCCATGCGGCATGGATGTCAAGAGATCATGCTTCGCGGACGGGGATTTTTCATCGCGATCCGCAGAGAGCACATCCCGCACCGCGCCGTTGTCGCTTCCGGCCCCGCTCCTATATGCTTAGGGCAATGCATAGGAGCAGGAGCAGGAGCAGGGGCAATGAGTTATTCCATAAAGCTCGGTAAGGAGCCGAACGTCCTGATGGTCAATGACTTGTCCAGCAGGCAGGCCGTAAACCAAGCGCGCGAACTCAAAGCGGGGAATATCAAATTCCACATCTATGCCAGCGACGGCACTTTGACCGAACTGGATGATCTTGAGCGTGCCGTGGAGGGCGACGACGTTGCCAAGCCAACCTAAAGGCCAGAAGCGCCCAGCCGACGTGATCGGCAACGCCGTCCGCGTCACGCGCATTGCCACTGGCGAGGAAGCCGACGACGTGATGGACGATGGCAAGAGCGCCGCTGCAAAAGAGCTTGGTGCGAAGGGCGGCAAGAAGCGCGCCGCCAACATGACGCCAGAGCGGCGAGCCGAGATCGCCAAAAAGGCGGCAGACACACGTTGAAAAATTGCGGATTGAGCAAGGGTGCTGGACGCTATGGACGCATCACCCGCATATGCCAGCGGCAGGATTTGCGGTATAATCCGGGACAGCCCAATGGAGGCATGAGAAAATGTCTCGCAACGAAGAAGCCTATCCGCGAGAGTGTGTTGAAGCGGAACAACTGGTTCGTTCAGCAATCATGAGAATTATCAACGAAATGCCCGATGCAGGTGAGCGCGAGCGTCGGATGGAATTTCTAGCAGCGACCCGGAATGACCCGGAACTTAGGAATGCATGTGTATACGTCGCGTTCCTCTCCGCGTGGGAAGACATCACCTCCCCCTAACCGTGGAGGATGCAGCGAAGCTAGCAGTTTGAATAATACGCGCCCGTGCCTTGTTTGAAGCTCAATCAAGGAGCATATATAAAGCTCGTTGATTTTGGCCGATTGGCTTTCGCGGTGTCAGAGACCAGACCCGCCATACACCCCGAATCTCGACAGCGAATGCATTAGCGCCGATCCGGCGCGCATATCGCTTTGTTCGATCTGGATTGGACCTGGCGCTGACCACGGATGTACTGGCAGCATGGGGGTCGTCCGCTCGAACGGGAATGATGCAGGAGACGCCTCCGCGGGCTCCTGCGGAGACCTGCACCATGGCCAGCCGCACCACGCAAACTGTCGTCCACTTTTCATCGGCGTTCCGGCTGCCGGGCTTTGACGCTCCCCAACCAGCGGGAGACTACCGCGTCGACCACGACGAGGAACTCATAGAAGGCACCTCCCGACTTGCCTGGCGACGTGTCGGCGCTTTCATCCACCTGCCGGCCATCGCCATCCAGGCTTCGACGCAACAGATGGTGCCGATCAACCCAGCGGACCTCGAGGCCGCCTTCGCAAAGGACCTTGAACAGTCATGACCGTCCTATCCCGCGGGCAACGCAGCCGCGCAACCCCGCACGACGCTGCAAAGCATCTTTTTTCTATTGGGCAGTCCGTCCGGCTGAAGGGCGGGTTCGGAACGTCGCCCAAGTTTGGGGAGATCTATCGGATTACCGGCACGCTGCCTGCGAGGGATAATTTGTTTCAATACCGTGTTCGCCATGACGACGAGCGTCATGAGCGGGTTACGACACAAGACTGTCTGGAGCCAGTAGGCCCGGAGCGGCCTGATGAGGGCACAACACTCATGGAAAGGACGTTCGGCAATGGCCAACGGACAGAAACGCAGCAGTCGCGAGATCAGAAAGCCGAAGCAGGTGAAAGCACCGCCAAAACCTGAAGGCCCATTCGGCGCGCAGATCAAGCTCGCCGAGGCCAACGCCCCACGCGGCAAGGGCAGGAGCTGACAGCAGGACGCTCATGCAATGAAGATCGTGATCGAATTCTACCGCACCCGGAACGCGGACGACGCTCATGCCATCGTCGGCCGCGAAACAAAGGAAGCGGTGAATACCGGTGACGCGATCGAGGTTGCGAGGCAGCTTTCGCAAACCCTCGACATGCCGCAGCGACCGGACGCCATGACGATCACCGACGCGAACGGAGCAACGCTCTTTTCGGGCGTCATCGATGCGGACGCGGCCAATGAAGAAAGGCGACAACCATGAACCGTCAAGACAACGAAACCGGGCTGCGACGGAATACTGCGGCGATCGCTATCTGGGAAAATGAGGGCGGCGCACCGGGCCCTGATCTCACGGAGCAGCTTTACGGTCGCCGCGTCGAAGCCGATAGGTCCTGGACGGTCTATCATGTCTTCACGGGCGTTGCGGCGCGTGTCGGCAATGATGACTTGATTGGCCTAAACAGGTCACAGGCCACAAGTAGCATCATGTCTCTCAATCGTCGCACCGCCGAACGCCGTAAACAGCGCATCAGCCTACTGGCACTAGCGCAAGATGCGTCGGGTGCAACGGTGGCGTGCCAATCATGACACTGTCCTTTCCGAACCCGAGCCGCAGCTTCGATGATGAGCATAACGCTGTCCGCTTCATCGGCCATGACGGCATGTCCCAAGTGCGATTCCTGGTAGAGACCGGTGCGCTAGAGAAATCGGGCGCGGAGTTGCGCGGGACAGCGCCGTCGGAGGCGAAGTGCCTCGCGGCATTCGATTCAATGCGCACGTCGATCTACGACGCAGAGCGAAAAGCCTATTCTCACCGCCGTCGCGAATCCTATACTTTGACGGCCGCCAATTTCGGGTAGTCGGATAAGGAGCGAGTATCCTCCATGCTGATCCGCCATGGTTATGAAATCACGCTGACCTGCCAACAGCCGACTGCATTGGTATGTCTGCTGTCAGTCCACGAGGACCGCGCGGCCGACATTCGCGTTCCCGAAACGCTGTTCACCACTCCTGATGTTCCCCTCGGAACGAGCAAGGCGCGCCATATCCAGACGTTACATCCCGCCGCATTTTAACCGGCATCCTCGTGACAGAAGCGGACCTTCCTCGCTAGGCAGCTATCTCGACAGCCAGTCCGACTGCCTTGCACTCCGGCATCCCGTCTTCAAGTCGTCTCGCGCTGAATACACGACAGCGCCGTGCTACCACGTCGAGCTCAGATATGCGTATGTCGAAGTCGCCAAGTGAAACGTTGAGCGCGCCGGGTACATAGGCCAAGAACAAACTCGTCCGGCGACTGACGTCGATGGCGAGTCACGAGGTCCTCGCCTATATGCCCGGTAAGTTCCTCGCGGATAACAGGCTCCATGTCATCGCGACGATCAGTAGCCGCGTACAATGCGGTCCGCCTCGGCGAAATGGCGCTCGGCAACGCTGTGGTCTTCCCTCGACTGTGTGCGAAGCGGCATACCCTTGAACACCTTGTCGGCATTGCCTAGTTGTGAGCCACGGGCCAAGTGAACTGGAACCGCCATGACCATGCGCGGGCAGAGACCCAGGCCGCCTCGAGGCTGATTGGTCATGATACCCCTCGGCAAGCCAATTGAGCAGATCCTTGGGATCGGAGCCCTCCTGCTGTTGTCGATTGGTTGCGCCATCGTGCTCTGGCCCTTCCTGTCGGCCCTGTTGTGGGCGGCGGTCATATGCTACTCCACATGGCCCATCTACACGTGGTTCGAGCGGACCCTGGGCGGCCACAGAGGGCTGGCGGCCGCCCTGATGACATTGTCGGTTGCCCTTGTTCTGGTCGCACCGTTCGCCATCATGGTGGCGACACTGGCGGACAGTATAAGCAGCCTGATCACAGCGGCGACCCGCGTCCTCGATCAAGGCCCGCCGGCGCCACCGCATTGGGTTGCAGGGCTCCCGGTGGTTGGCGAGAGCCTCGCTGCCTATTGGGAAAGGTTGGCCCACAACGCGCCCGCCTTCATGATTGAGCTCAAGAAGCTGATCGGCCCCGCCACCGACATCGCCGTCGCCAGCGGGGCTGTACTCGGCGTCGGCCTTCTCGAACTCGGTCTAAGTGTATTCATCGCGTACTTCTTCTACCGCCACGGCCGGCAGATGGCAGCGTACGTGCGCGGGAGCGCCGAACGAATCGCCGGGCCCCGCGCTCGGCGCCTGCTCACGGTCGTGGGCGTGACCGTGCAGGGCGTTGTTTACGGCTTGATCGGCACGGCACTCGTCCAAGCGCTGTTGGCCGGCATTGGTTTCTGGATCGCCGGTGTGCCTCAGGCGCTATTGCTCGGCTTCCTTACATTTGTCCTGTCGTTCGTACCGGCGGGCCCCCCGCTTGTGTGGGGCTCGGTGGCGCTGTGGCTATTTGCCCAGGGAGCCGTTTGGTGGGGCATCTTCGTCGCGGCTTGGGGCTTGCTCCTCGTCAGCAGCATTGACAATGTCCTCAGGCCCTATCTCCTCACTAAGTCCAACAGCCTGCCCGTGGTACTCGGGCTCTTCGGTTTCCTCGGCGGCATTCTCGCCTTCGGCTTCATCGGCGTGTTCCTAGGCCCAACGCTCCTGGCGGTCGGCTACAGCCTCTTCCTCGAGTGGCACGCGGCCGAGGTCAAGGACCGCAGGCATTCCAAGTCGGAGCCGCCGGATGCCGCTTGAGTGATATGGGTCCGAGCCCAGTTCCAGCTCCTGTGGAAAATCGGGAACTGCTCTGTGTCGAACTATGTGCGGCCCGCCTCCAAGCCATGGCCTGCGGGCGGGGACGGCTGAGTCCGGCCAATCACGCGTCCTTGGGTCGATATTGATCAATGGAGGATGGGGCTATTCGATCAGCGAGAAAGTAGGCGCGTAAGTATCTCGACCAGTTCCTTATCCGTGAACGGCTTCTTCAGAACGGGTTGGTCGCGGTAGCCATCCCTCACATCGTGACCGCTGTAGCCCGTGGAAAAGACGAACGGCACGCCACGGGCGCCGAGCACTTCGGCCACCGCATAGCTGTTGTTGCCATTCAGGTTCATATCCAGCATGGCGATATCGAAGATTTGACTGTCAATCGCCGCGAGGGCCTGATTGACATTCGCGGCTGCTGTCACCGACTCGCATCCGAGGTCGGCCAGCATGTCTTCGATCATGATGAGGACCAGCATTTCATCTTCGACAACGAGGACGCGGCGACCGGAAAGCAATTTATTCATCACGACCACTTTTCGGGACAGGAAAGCTGATCGTGCAGACGACGCCGCCTGCCGGGTAGTCGAGATCAACCGCGCCCTCGAGTTCATGAGCCAGACCGCGCTCGATCACTCGCGAGCCGAAGCCTTTCCGGGACGGTGGCACCACAGGCGGGCCGTCCTTCTCCTGCCAGCGCAGGATTAGCCGACTGCCCTCCGGCGACGGCTCAATCGTCCATGAGATCAGGACCGACCCGGCCTTGTTGGAAAACGCGCCGTACTTCACGGCGTTGGTCGCGAGTTCGTGGAAGGCGATGCCGAGAGCAAGTGCAACCTTCGGCGAGACGCGGATATTGCTGCCCGTAATGACAAAGTGCTCCGATCGCCCATTTGCAACCCCGAACGGCTCCAGGGCTGCCTTGATCAGATCGAGCAGCCCGGCACCTTCCCAATTCTCGCGGGTCAACAGGTCGTGCGAGCGGGAGAGGGCGAAGAGGCGGGACTCAATGGATTCCTTGATTGCTTCCGGATCAAAGGTATTTCGCAACGCCTGCCAGACGATCGACTGCACCGTGGCAAGGGTGTTTTTCACGCGATGGTTCAGCTCGTCGATGAGCATCCTGGACCGGGCTTGTTCCTGCTTATGATCGGTAAGATCGACGAAGGAGGCGAAATGCTGCACGACGTTACCGCTTTCATCCCGAACTGGACTGATGAGGAGTGCCGACCAGAACTCGCTGCCATCCTTGCGACGGTAGCAGATTTCCGAACCGCCGGTGGTATTGCCGGCAAATGCGGTTTCGATGCGCGCCAGCGCATCGGAATCAGTGCCCCGCGCCATCAGGAAGTTGAAGCTCTGGGCGAGCACCTCTTCCCGGCTGTATCCGGTTAACTCGAGAAAAGCGTCATTGACAAAAATTATCGGATTGGCGGGTTCCTTCGCGTCCGTGAACACCATCGCCATTCGTGTCGTTTCAGCGGCGACGACAAACGGGCCGAGATCCTGCCGAAAGCTTTCGACGTCAGCTTCGGCGACTTTTTGGCTTTCGGATTTGAATATTGGTTCAGGCATGCCTCAGCTTTGTCCGGTTGGCGGCAGGCCGCAGCCAGTAAGCGACATTTATAAGCCGCTCAATATTCTTCTGCCAGTGGACAAGAAGCTATGCCTTCCCGTGAGTGGGTATCCAGCCGAATGATCTCGGTATTGAGGCGTTGCTCAGTACCAGCGACCGCGGCCGAACCAGCCGCCGCCGGCTAGCAGGACAAGGACGATAAGTATAATGAGAAGCGTGGTGGTATCCATGTGAGTCTCCTGGGAGTGCTCTTAGACATCTCGCCGCTCTTTTTTACTATACGGTGAGTTGCCGGGTCATCGCACTCCAGCCTCAAACAACGTTCCGCACGCTTTCTTGTTCCATTGGAACGAATGCACATCCACAGTCGAGTCAGTTGTGAGATTTTCAGATGCCGGCGGGTCAATGACGGCTGCCAGCGCTGCTGCAGCCGACGAAGTTCTACGTCCGCTTACACACCCATTAGGGCTCTTCTCGGTACCAACGGCGAAGGTCTGGAACGGGTCGATAGTGTTGAAAACGGCCGCAACCAAGCTATTCTGCCTAATATGTTAGAATATTTTTCCGCCAATCTGCAAATAATGAATCGTGGTTCCCGAGAAGTCTGCTCTGAGAACTGTATTTCTGCACTCGGCGCTTGTTGCCGAGTGCGTAGGATTTTTTCAACACTATCGGTCAGAACTTGCCCAAGAGCTGGCCTTTGAAAAATTCTGCAAAGGGTCGATCGTTCGCGTTCGCCAACGACCCGAAGGGTGGGGAACTGCCGCCCGCAAAACGCCTTGCGAAGGACCGGCGTGTGGACGAAGCAGTCGTTGACGGTATGGCGGCTAGAGCCTTTGCTGTCGTTGCGGTGCGTCCTCTACGACGGTTGCTCTAGCGGCCAGACCTCGACGACACCGTGTGCAACTGCGCAGGGAGTCCGTGACACCATATCTATGGCCTCAGCCAAATCGGCGGCTTCGATTATGGCAAAGCCAGCCACCGGCAACGACGACGTCATAAACGGACCATTTGCTGTTTCAACTTGAGCAGCGTCGGGGTTGCGGATTTGCACGGGGGCGCCCGCGATCCCCATCAAGACGCCGTTTTTCTGCAGCTGCGCGTCGTGTGCGTGAGCTGCATCTCGAACGGCCACTGGGGTGCGGTCGTACCCCTCGCGGTCTCCATATCCGATCGTCACAAATTTTGGCACCGGGTCGCTCCCTTCAGACTATTGACGCCATACGGAGCTTACCAGCAAGCCATGTACCCTCGTCGTAAATGGAGCGTACCCAAGATGGTTCCTCTCGCATCCGCTGCTAGCCCGCGGCCTCACGGTGGTGGGCCTTTTTGTTGCTGAGGAACCTTACGCTGCGGCGGCCGTTGAGCCCCCACCCAAAAGGGAGATCACAATGGCCGACGACCCAAACGAAGACGCAACGCCGACGGAGACGCAGCGCGAAGCTCAGGAAGCCTTGGAGAAGCAAGTTGCGCAGCTGAAGCGCGAGATCAACAAGATCAATCGGACGCTCGCGGAGCGCGCTGAAGAGGTGGTCGAGGAAGCCACTGGTTGGTATGAGGGCGCGGCCGATAGCGTGTCTCGGCGAGGGTGCGCAACGGCTTTGGAGCGGTCATCAAAGATTGCTTCCATGGGGACATGCTGGTCAGCAAATTCCCGTTTATAAAAGCAAGTTCGCAGAAGCTTGCCGCCCCAAAATGTTGCGTACATTCGACACCTGCCAAAGTCCGTTCCTGGCTGTGCGCACCCCGCGATTGTTCAGGGCGATTGCCAGGCCACGCAGGCTGGTGATGCCGGACTGCTGGATGGAGGCGATGATCGGCAGCACGGTCTGGGCAAATCGATCAGCTTCCCGGATCGAGATTTTCCGACCTCTCGCTGCAGTGTGTTGGTCGGGTTGCCGAGCTTCATTCCAGTGGTCCTGCGAGAGGCGAGGGCGGCTTTGGTGCGCTCCGAGATCAATCGCCGCTCTTTCTCGGCCAGCGCTGCATACAGGTGAAGCATGAACGGGTCAGCATCGGCGCCGAGTTCGGCGACAATGAACGGGACCCGCTGCACCATCAGTCCGGCAATGAAGGCGACATCACGCGACAGTCGGTCGAGCTTCGCCACAACGACTGGGCATTTTGTCTGGCGGGCAAGGGCGAGGGCGGCATTCAATTGCGGCCGTCGATCAAGAGCATCCGCGCCCTTTCCGGTTTCGACCTTGGTGAACTCCTGGAGGATGATCATCCCCTCGGCCACGGCAAAGCGGGCGACCGCGGCACGCTGGGCCTCGATGCCCAAGCCTGAACGTCCTTGCCGCTGTGTAGAGACCCGATAGTAGGCGACCGCGCTCGACATGGTTCAAATCCCTCGGGTGTGCAAACTGCAAACCAGTTCGAGGCGGCGCGTATGCCTGTCGACCGGCTTCAACCTAAAATGTAAGATCATGGCGGGCTTCACCATGACTGAGACAACCAGAGTCTCGCCTTTGATTTCGACCGGCTGCAAGCCAAAGAACCACCGTTGGGCGTGGATACCATCAGCATATCCCGTTCTGACAGTGTGTGCAGCGGGTCATCGAAATGGATCAGCGTCTCATGCACTTACCCGTCCTTTTCGGCCGTGCCCGTGCGCATATATCCAACGTTCAAATTCTCGGCCATGTCGCCCCCTGTGTCGCGTTCATGTCGCGTGGACCTGCCGATAGTTGCAGGAAACCCTTGGAAATCAACGGTAGCAGTTTGCAACATGGCGCAACATGATAGGGCGCCTTTGCTCAGGCGCCATATCAATCAACCAGTTGGTTCTATTAAGAGAAATTTGGTAGCGGGAGAGGGACTTGAACCCCCGACCCCAGGATTATGATTCCCGTGCTCTAACCAACTGAGCTACCCCGCCAGGGCGGCGAAAGGCCCGAAATCCGCCTCAAATCAGACGGCATGTCGAAGCGTTCGCCAAGGTCGGGCGGATATAAGGTTGGGACGCCAAGCCTGTCAAGCATCGATGCAGCCGGTGTCGATGCAGCCAGTCTGGCGCCACACTCTATCGCATCCTGTCGCGTCGCCAAGCTTCACGGTCTTGAGACGTACTTTGTGTGTCCAGGCGGACGCACGTCGCTCTGATGGCCGAAAAGCTTTGCCGGGCAGATAATTGGGCACAGAAATGCCGGGTTGAGTTCGGCGGGGCGCGCCGCTATGTCTCGGCCACGAAATTCTAGAGTTGGAATGATGAAACCGCGCATTGCAGTCCTCGGTTGCGGATACTGGGGCAGCAACCACATCCGCACCCTCAAGGCGCTCGGCGCGCTGCACGCGGTCTCGGACGTCAACCCTGCCCGCGCCGAAGGTTTCGCCAGTGAGCAGGATTGCTTGGCGATCGAGCCGGAGGCGCTGTTTGTGCGCAACGACATCGACGCCATCGTGATGGCGCTGCCGCCGCAGTTCCACGCCGATATGGCGGTGCGCGCCGTCCAGGGCGGCAAGGACGTGCTGGTGGAGAAGCCGATCGCGCTGACGGTGGCCGATGCCGAGCGATCGGTGAAGGCGGCGGCCGACAATGGCCGCGTCTTCATGGTCGGTCATGTGCTGCGTTTTCATCCCGCCTTCGAGACGTTGAAGGCGCTGATCGACAATGGCGAGCTCGGCGAGGTCCGCTATATCCATTCGCACCGGCTCGGGCTCGGCAAATTTCACACCGAGAACGATGCGCTGTGGGATCTCGCGCCGCACGATCTGTCGATGATCCTGGCCATTACCGGCACGGAACCGATCGAGGTGCGTGGCGAGGGGGCAGCGCTCCTCGACAATCTCAGCGATTTCGCGCATCTGCACATGCGCTTTCCCAACGGTCTGCGCAGCCACCTCTTCGCGTCGCGGCTCAATCCCTACCGCGAACGGCGGCTGACCGTGGTCGGCACCAAGGCGATGGCGGTGTTCGACGATGTCGAGCCGTGGGAGCGCAAGCTCGCCGTCTACCGCCACGCGGTATGGCAAGACAGCGGCCAATGGGCCTTCACCACCAACGAGCCGTCCTATGTGGCAGTGGGCGAGGGCATGCCGCTGACGCGAGAGCTCGAGCATTTCATCCAGTGCATCGAGACGCGGGCAGAACCGCGTACCAGCGGCGAGGAAGCCATCAGGGTGCTGCGTATCCTGACCGCTGGCACGGTTGCCCACACCGGATCGTCTTCCTGAGAGAAAGTGCGGCTGTATCAGAGCCTGATCCATCCCGATAGAATCGGGATTATCGTCTATTCGGCGGGAATCTGCGCCGGCCGGGCCGCCAGCCGCGTCAGCATCGCCTCGGCCTCGGCGCCGCGTTCGGAACGTTCGATGAAGCCGCCGCCGAAAACGCGGGCCTCGTTGCCGTCGTCGGAATAGAGCACGCAGGCCTGGCCGGGCGCGATACCGGATTCGCCGTCGACCAGTTCCACCGAAGTGATGCCGGCGTTGTGACGCAGCACGGCCGGGCGCGGCGGGCGTGTCGAGCGGACCTTGGCGAAAAGCTCCAGCCCGGCGGCCGGGATATCTGACAGCGCAGCGTCGCCCAGCCAGTTCATGTCGCGCAAATAGATCTTGTGCGTTTCCAGCGCCTCGCGCGGGCCAACGACGACGCGGGCCCGGTCGGCGTCGAGATGGACGACGTAGAGCGGCTCGCCCGAGGCAATGCCGATGCCGCGGCGCTGACCGATCGTGTAGCGCAAAATGCCTTCATGGCGGCCGAGCACGCGGCCGTCGATATGGACGATGTCGCCCGGATTGGCAGCAGTCGGCTTCAGCTTGGCGATGATATCGGAGTACTTGCCCTGCGGAACGAAGCAGATGTCCTGGCTGTCCTGCTTGGCAGCGACCGTCAGCCCCATTTCCTCGGCGATGGCGCGAACCTGCGGCTTCGACAGGCCGCCGAGCGGAAAGCGCAGGTAGTCGATCTGCGCCTGTGTGGTGGCGAACAGGAAATAGCTCTGGTCGCGGTCCGCGTCGACCGGCCGGTACAGCGCGCGATGGGCGCCGTTGGCGCCGGAGCGGATGTAATGGCCGGTGGCCAGCGCCTCGGCGCCGAGTTCCTTGGCGGTCGCCAGGAGGTCGGCGAATTTCACCGTCTGGTTGCAGGAAACGCAAGGGATCGGCGTTTCGCCGGCCACATAGCTCTCGGCGAAGGGGTCGATCACCGCCTTGCGGAAGCGCTCCTCGTAATTGAGCACATAATGCGGAATGCCGAGCGTCTCGGAGACGCGGCGGGCATCGTCGATGTCCTGGCCGGCGCAGCACGAGCCGGCCCGGTGCGTTGCCGCGCCATGGTCGTAGAGCTGCAGTGTGACGCCGACAACATCATAGCCTTCATGCTTCAAAAGGCCGGCCACGACCGACGAATCGACGCCGCCCGACATGGCGACAACGATGCGGGTATCTTCGGGGCGTCCGGGAAGGTCGAGGCTGTTCATGGTTCTTTCGTTCTGCACGGCGCTCTGGATGAGGGTGCTTGAATGCCAATGGCCGGAATATAGGTCAAGCTTTCCGGGTGCGCCAGCTTCGCGAACCGGCCGATTTTTTTGAACGGATTCGGGCGCTCGCGGGCAGATATCTCAAATGCCGACGAAAAGACTAACGCGGCGTTCATGATCCTTACCTAGCTATTAGGGTTCGCTTAGGCAATTTTTAAAGCTGTGGCGGTAATGTGGTGGGGATTGGGTCTTTGAGTTTTTAGTAGAGAGTACGATGACCGATCTTGTTAGACCGCGCGTCAAATATGTTATCGGGCCTGACGGCAGCCCCCTTACGATTGCCGATCTGCCGCCGACGAACACACGTCGCTGGGTTATCCGGCGCAAGGCCGAAGTGGTGGCGGCGGTGCGCGGCGGGCTTTTGAGCCTCGAGGAGGCATGCCAGCGCTACAAGCTGACCACCGAGGAATTCCTGTCCTGGCAAGCGTCGATCGACGAATACGGGCTTGCCGGCCTGCGCACGACGCGCATCCAGCAATATCGGCATTAGGGCTGGTTCAAGGAAGTCAAAAGGCGCGGCAATCTGCGCCCTTTTTGCTTTGCCGCAACGGTTCTCTCTGCTTCAGACGGTTAGCACCTGCCGATCGGCCGAGAAAGGCATGAGCGGCGCCTGCTTCTTGGAGCGGGTCTTTGCCACAGGGGACGGCAAGCATTTTCGCATCGACCTTGCCGCGTTCCACAAGCCTGCGCGATCGGGCCCGACGGACATCCGCTCGACGCGCCGAACTCTGCCAGAACCGGTGGGCTGCTCAGTCAGATAAGGTCCTTGCAGGAATCGCCTGCGCCCGACATCAGGATGCCCGGGTGCGGGCGGTCGCGGAACATCAAGGGATTTGGTAGCGTAGGGCTGAAACTGGCGGCTGCTCGACCAATGAGAGGCGAGCAACGCCCTGATCGCTGGGTGTTGACCGGCCTTAAAGCCCTGTTTTCAGCCGATCATTGCGCTGCGGCCGCCGGTCTCGGCGTCGCGGATCTTGGTGTCGCGTGATTCGAGCATTTCTGCTTTGGAAAGCTCGGCTTCGGCTTCGCCGAGCAGTGATTCGGCAACGCTACGCTGCTGGGCGAGGTCGCTTTGCGAATTCCTGAGATTGTCGCGGCGCAGGCGCGCTGCCTTGGCGAAGGTCGGATAGGCAAAATGGTTGATGTCGGTGATGCCGGCTTTCTTTTCTTCGGCAGTGATCTGGAGCTCCAGTTCGACCGCCATGCGCTCGAATTCGGCGATCATCATGTCGAGTTGCAGCAACTGCCGCCGCTTCTCGTTCACCTGAAACTGCTTCAGCCGAACGAGGTTTTCACGTGACTTCATGATTCGGTACTCCTGGAAACGCACACCTGCTCATATCGTCCAATCCGCCTGGCAAACTCAGGCTTCGACCCGTTTCCACCGACTTTACCAGAACTATGGGAAACAAATTCCTAAAGTTTTTTGCCGGCGGTAACCATTCGTTTACGGGCATTGTTAATCATACGGCTCAGGACTTAAGGCCGGGTAAAAATTCCGGCCCCGATGCGGAAGCACGGCTAGCGAGTCCCTGGAGTCACTTAGTCTGGCTTATTAATGTTTTGCATTAGCGGTTTGGTTCTGTGATTCACTATTAGATTCAACAAGGTGTAGAAAGGGGTTAAAAAATCTGATACCGTCGACAGCACGGAATTAGGTTTTGTTAACCATTCGATGGCAGCCTCTGCTCAGGCAATCACTGCTCCGGTCCTGGACGGGTCGTGAAATGGTCCGGCAGCAGAAAAGGGGAATGAAATGCGTGTTCTGCTGATAGAAGATGACAGTGCGACCGCACAGAGCATCGAGCTGATGCTGAAATCGGAAAGTTTCAATGTCTATACGACCGATCTTGGCGAAGAAGGGGTCGATCTAGGTAAGCTCTACGACTACGACATCATCCTCCTCGATCTCAATCTCCCCGACATGTCGGGATACGAGGTGTTGAGAACACTTCGCCTTTCCAAAGTGAAGACGCCGATCCTTATCCTCTCCGGCATGGCTGGCATCGAGGACAAGGTACGTGGCCTCGGCTTCGGCGCAGACGACTATATGACCAAGCCGTTCCACAAGGACGAACTGGTCGCCCGCATCCACGCCATCGTGCGGCGTTCCAAGGGCCATGCCCAGTCGGTCATCACCACCGGCGACCTGGTGGTCAACCTTGATGCCAAGACCGTTGAGGTCGGTGGCCAGCGCGTGCATCTGACCGGCAAGGAATACCAGATGCTGGAGCTGCTCTCGCTGCGCAAGGGCACTACGCTCACGAAGGAAATGTTCCTCAACCACCTTTACGGCGGCATGGACGAACCGGAACTGAAGATCATCGACGTCTTCATCTGCAAGCTGCGCAAGAAGCTCGACGCTGCTTCCGGCGGCCAGAACTACATCGAGACGGTTTGGGGTCGCGGCTACGTGCTGCGCGAGCCGGAAGACATCCGCGTCAGCGCCTGAGCTGACGACGCCGATCCGATCGATTTTTCCGACAAAAATCCGGCTTCGGCCGGATTTTGCGTTTTTATGTCATGTCGCAGATATTGGAGCGCCGATTTCCGCGGCCATGCGCCAGCGGCGGCGAATCAGGCTGCAAATCTCAAGGTGCGGAAGCGCTCGAGAAGTTGCGGCCGAGTGAACGGCTTCAGCAGATAGCCTTGGGCGCCGGCGCGCTTTGCCCGCATGATCGAAGCGACGTCGACCTCAACCAGCGAAATCAGGATGTGGGGTTGTATCGGACCTTCCATGGCGCGTACGCGGCGGATGACGTCCTCGGCCTGCATGTCCGGCAGGGCGCCGTCGACAATGATGATATCCGGCATGTCGGCAGTGCACATCTCAACCGCATCAAGCCCGCTGGCAGCTTCGATGACCAGCATGTCGGGACCATCCAGGATGCGCTTTGCAACCCTCCTGATGACGCTCGAATCGTCGATGAACATGCAGCGTTTCATTTCCGGGCCCTCTTTGCCATGCGGCAATCCGGCAGCGTCGCGGTCTGGAAGGCACCGTAGGGTCAATCCGGTAAAGAAGCTGAAAAGCCAATAGGTAAAATTCTTGCAAGAACAGCTTTTACGGAAACTTCTTTACCGATGCTTCGGCCGATCTAGCCTTTGGGGGTTCATTTCATTCGACCGTGATGCCGCGGTAAATATTGTCTGAACAACGCTCGTCTGTTCGTTTCAATCAGCTTGGTAATTCAAGCGGCCGAGAGAACGATTTCTTCTGCGGTCGCGTGGATCGATATTGTCATGTTCGCCTCGCGCGCCAAAAGCAGTGTGTAGTAGGGCTGCACCGAATGCGCGTCGATCGGTTCTTCAGGCTTGTTGCCGGAATGGAGCTCCAGGAATTTGGGCGGCACACGCAGCATCGGACCGCTCGCGGCGAGCGCAAAGCGTGGTTCCGTGTCGAGGTTTTCAAGCGTGACCGTAAGCTTGCCGCCGCGCGGAATGGCAGCGTTGGCGACGAGAATGAGGTTGAGCAGCAGCTTTACCTTGTTCTTGGGCAGCAGCGCACGGGTTCCGTTCCAGATCAGTTCCGGCTTCTCATTCTTCAAGAAGGCGATCGCAACGGCCTCGGCATCGCCGGTGTCGATCATCATGCCGGCAGAACCGGCTGCGCCGAAGGCGATGCGGGCGAATTGCAGGCGGGCCGAAGCGTTTCTGGCGCTCTGGCGAATCAATTTCATGGCGTCTTCGTCGGCGCCGCCTTCGTCGAGCAACTCAAGTCCGTTGTTTATGGCGCCGACCGGCGAAATGATGTCGTGGCAGACCCGGCTGCACAAAAGCGCGGCGAGATCGGGTGCGGAAAGGGTGAAAAGCTCGGCCATCGGCGAAAGTCCCTGCAAAATTTCACTGGAAATGGCCGGGCGATCAATGATCACGCCTGTCCACACGAATCACGCTCGCTCTCCCAAGGCCTTCTGAATACACAGCGTCTGAGCGTGCAGCAACAAATCCGGATTTGTCGTTATTGAAAATGGTGTGTTCACGCAGCGTGGATTCTGCGGGCCGACGCGAAACCAGCTCGAAACCAGCCTCTAACCGCCATCTTCATGTGAAAGCTTAATGGTTGAAAAAGGATTACGTCATAGTTTGTCCATAACAGTCATCCTTAACGGCCGCCAAAGAGCCGCACGGATGCGAGGCGTCGGCGAAAGTGCTCCCTGACGGAGATTGGAAGCATGTTTTCCCGATACTGCGACCGGAGTTTTTTCCGTGTCTTCTCAATGGCGATCGCTCTCATGGGCCTTGTCGTCTTTTCAACCTCGCCTTCGCGGGCCCAGGAATACACCGCTCAGGAGATCGTCGATTCCGGTCATAAATTCTTCGGTGCGACGTCGGGCGGGCTCGCCACCGTCGTGGAGAAGATTTTCTCCTCCTATGGCCTGCCCAATGGCTATTTGCTGGGCGAGGAGGGCTCGGGCGCCCTGATCGGTGGCCTGACCTATGGTGAAGGCACACTCTACACCAAGAATGCCGGCGATCACAAAGTGTTCTGGCAGGGCCCGTCGCTCGGCTGGGATTTTGGTGGCGAGGGCTCGCGGGTGATGATGCTGGTCTATAATCTCGACGATGTGAACAGCCTCTACAATCGTTTCGGCGGCCTTGCCGGCTCCGCCTACCTCGTGGCTGGCGTCGGCTTCAACGTGATGAAGAACAACAATGTGCTGCTGGTGCCGATCCGTACCGGCGTCGGCGCCCGGCTTGGCGTTAATCTCGGCTATCTCAAGCTTACCCAGCGCGCCACCTGGAATCCATTCTGAGCAAGCGGTTGCCTCGTCACCGCGATTGTTTCCAGGATCGACGGTCTGAACATTGCTGCGGCAGACCCTTGCCGCGGCACTGGAATTCCGTCATGCGAACGTGGCACAGTCCCTTTCGGTTGTTTGCCGTTCATAACGGATAGTCACCTTGGTTCAGTCGGTCCTGTTCTTTGTCCTCGGCTTTCTCTGCGCCGGCTTTCTGGCGCTGATGATTGCCCCGGCCATCTGGCGGCGGGCCGTGATGCTGACGCGTAAACGCATCGAGGGCTCGATGCCGCTGACGCTGGCCGAGATCCAGGCGGAGAAGGATCGCATCCGCGCCGAGTTCGCCATGTCGACGCGTCGGCTTGAGATGAGCGTCAAGTCGTTGCGCGAGAAATCGGCCGAACAGCTTGTCGAGATCGGCCGTGGCCGCGAAGCACTTAAGGAACTGGCGCTCGAGCGGAAGGATAAGGAACAGGCCCTTACCGCGCTCGAGGCCAAGGGCGAAGACCTTCGACACCGCAAAGACCAGTTGCAGCTTTTGTCGGATCGGCTTGCTCAAACCGAGCATGCCCTGGAAAAGCGCGTGCTCGAGCTGAAAAAACTGGAGCACATGTATGACGACGCCAGCTTTTCTTCCAGCAGCCGTCAGATCGAGCTTGTGGCGCGCGAATCCGAATTGCAAAAGCTGGCCGATGACATTTCAGTGCTGCGCGGCCAGCGCAAGGAGGCGGACAGGCGCCAACAGGAGATCGCGGCGGAGAGCAAGGCCGCGCGAGACGCGTTGAAAGCCGAGAAGAAAAGGACCGGCGAACTGGACAAGAAGATCGAGCGCCTGCTCGCCACGCTTGCCGATCGCGAGGACAAGCTTGAACGCCGCGAAAAGGAAATCGCGCGGCTTCGCGAAAAGCTGAAAAGCGAAAGCGTGGAGAACGCGTCGGCGGCGGTGCGTCCCGTCGGAGCGCAAGGCAGTCAGTCCGATGTGGCCGTCAAGGGCGATATGGAAAAAGCTATGGCCAAGCTCGACAGCGGCCGGGAGCAGTTGGAGGCGAGATTGACGGCACTGGCCAGCGAGAACAAGAGGCTGAAAACGGATCTTGCCGCCTACGCGGCATCCAAATCCGAAGGCGCCAGCGCTGCGTTGCGCGAGCAGATGAGTGACCTGGCGGCGCAGGTCGTGGCCCTGACGGCGAAGCTCGACGGGCCGGAATCGCCGATCGCAAAGATTCTTGCGGCACCCAGCCCACCGGGAAGCGGTGAACGCAGCCTTGCCGATCGCGTGCGGGCGCTGCAGCAGGCCGAATCAGCGCATTGAGCCCAGGCAGTGATGCTGACTTCTGCGGCTCAGGTCCTGCTTGCCGAGAAATGATGTAAGGCGATGGCTGACGCGGCGGCGACATTCAGGCTGTCGAACCCTTCTGTCATATCGATCCGCACCGTCCGCAGGCGGGCGAGCAGCATCTCGGGCAAGCCTTCGCCTTCAGTGCCGAGATAGAGTGCCAGCCGTTCGGTCCTTTTCGCGTCGCGGATGTCGGTTTGTCCGCGCGGCGACAATGCGAATTGGCCGAAGCCCAGCCGATCGAGCGCCGCGGTAAAGCCGACGGTCTCAGTGAAGGAGGCAAAAGGAATTTTCAGTGCGGCGCCGACCGAAACGCGGATCGCCTTGCGGTACAGAGGATCGCAGCAGGTCGCGTCCAGAAACACGGCATCGGCGCCGAAGGCGGCGGCGTTGCGAAAGATCGAGCCCATATTGTCATGGTTGGCGATTCCGACCAGCACGACGATCAACGCGCGGGCGGGCAGGGTATCCAGCAAGGCCTCTGCAGGCTGCGCCTCGCCCTTGCGGCCGATCGCCAATATGCCGCGATGCATGTGAAAGCCGGCAATCCTGTCCATGACCTCGCTGGCCGCCACGTAGACCGGAAGGTCCGCGGGCGCCTTGCGCAGGGTTGCGTCGAGGCCTGCCAGCCGGTTTTCGAGCACCAGCACCGATTCGGCGGCAAAGCGTTTGGCCGCGAGCAGCATTTCGAGCACCACCTTGCCTTCGGCAACGAAACGACCCTGCCGCCCGGCAAGATCGCGCTCGCGAATGTCGAGATAGGCGGCGACGCGCGGGTCTTGCGGGTCGTCGATACGAATGCGGCGCATGCTTGCCTCAACTGACCCGCATCGGCCCGATCGTGGTGGGTTTTGCGACAGCACGACGCGTGGATCCAAAGTGTCAGAGCGTACCTTCTGCGTCCAAGTGGACGCAAGTCGCTCTAAAGCGCGTGGCGTTCGACCGACCTCAACCGACCTCTCGCGACGTGCTTTAGGTTGTTGTTTTATGCATGTCGTTATCGCAAAACCGCTGCACACCCTCGGGTCAGGCTCCATACGCGCTAACGGGGTCAGGCCCGAGGGCATGCTTTTGCGCGACATGCATTAGGGTCGTCAGCGAGGCAAGGGGCGCTCGGACCAGTTCTTATTTTATGCATGTTGCCGGCTTTGAGCGACATGCATTGGCCGGTCAAGTCCCGGAGCGGCGCGGGCGGTAAGCCATCTGCGATAGCTCACCCTCGCCGAGAATCCCGTCAAGCGTGCTGAGAAGTTCGCGCACGGCATCGGATTTACAGGAATAGTAAATCATCTGCCGGTCGCGCCGGGTCTCGACGAGATCGAGCGCCCGCAGTTTGGCTAGATGCTGTGACAGGGCGGATTGGCTGAGCAGAACCTTTTCGGCGATAGCGCCGACCGACATTTCACCGTCGGCCAGGTAGATCATGATCAACAGTCGTTTCTCGTTGCCCATCAGCGTTAGAAACGAAGCCGCTGCTTCGGCATTGGCGATTAGCTTTTTCGAGACCATCGATCCCCCATACCTTCCTGCTCCTCCGGCGCTATGGGGGCAATAGCGTCTGATTCCATAGGCTCACTTGCGAATGTGCGCTGGCGATTCAACGTCACCGGGAAAGCGTAGAACATCTCGCTCAAACCTCAAGACTTGCTTTCGACCCGACGCGATTAACTGTCGGACTGTGTTTAATCCGCCACTCGGCCGGTTTTTGCCATGTCGACCAGAACATGTCTGAGCTCGCGCGCCGTCCTCAATCGCTCGGGAAAGAACACCCGGCAGACATCGTCGCCCAATGCCAGGTCCATGCCGTCGGCGTCAAAGCCGGTGACGACCCAGCCGTCGCCCGCCGCCTTGGCGAAGTGGCGCGCGTAGACGGCAATTGCGTCGCTATGGTCGGCATTCATATGGTCGAGGGCGGATTGTTCGCCAGCGGCAAGCTCTTCGACGATCGGCGCGGTCGTGACCAGATCGGCGCGTTCGAGCAGGTAGGCCTTGCCAAAGCCGCCGTTGAGACTGGCGCGCTCCAGCTCGAGGCGGAAGATCGAGAAGTCGCCGAGACCGGCATAGAGCTTCGCCTTGGGGTTGCGGTTGAGATAGCGCCGTTCGGCGTGGGCGTGCTCGTTGGATCCACGCTCAAGCCGTGCCGCCCGACAAGCGAGCGTCAGCCGCGGGTGCGCCAGCGGGTCGCCCTTGCCGGGCTCGCCGACAAGCAGCGAACAGCGCGGGTCGGCAAGGATCGCGCCGGTATGGGCGGACAGCATCGATACAAGGATCAGCGGCGTGCCGTCGATATCGGTGGCGACACCAACCCTGCTGGCCAGCGGCGAACCGGTCCCGGGCTCGATCACCGCCAGCGCGCCGAAACGGGCACTGCGGATCAGCGTCTTCGCCAGCCTGATCGCTTCGGCGTCGGTCTCGCGGATCACGTCCTTCTTTCGATCGTTCAAATCCACACCGTCTTAAGCTGATCTTTGCTCTCCAGTTATCAACCTATCACACCGGATTTGACAAGGGCCTCAGTCTCGCTTTCCGAAAGGCCGAAGCGTGCCAGCACCGTCACCGCCTGACAATCGTGATCGGCCGGCATGGCGGCAAGCGTGGGCCGGGAGCGCGAAAAGCGCGGCGCTGGGGCAGGGCGCTCAAGCGCACCCGACTTCAAGAAGGCGTTGCGAGCGCGATTGTGCGGATGATCCCTGGCTTCCCGCAGCGACAAGACCGGTGCGACGCAAGCATCGGTTGCAGCAAAGAGACGGTCCCAGTCGTCCCGTGACTTCTGCCCGACCCGATCGACAATGGCGGCCCGCATCTGCGGCCACAAATTCCTGTCGTATTGGCCGCGTACAAAAATTTGGTCGAGCGGCAGCAGTCTTGCGAATTCGGCGAAGAACCGGGGCTCAAGGCAGCCGACGGCGACGTGCCGTGCGTCCGCGGTCTCATAGGTGTCGTAAAAGGGCGCGCCGGAATCGAGCAGGTTCGCGCCACGCGTGTCACTCCACAGGCCCGCCGCCATCAGGGCGTGCACAGGTGTCGCCAGCATTGAAGCGCCCTCGGTCATCGCGGCGTCGATCACCTGACCCTTGCCGGAGCGCGAGCGCTCAAACAGGGCGGCCAGTGCGCCGGCGACCAGCATCATGGCGCCGCCGCCGTAGTCGGCGACAAGGTTGAGCGGTGGGACTGGCCGGCCTCCTTGCTGGCCGATGCCATGCAGCACACCCGAATAGGCGAGGTAGGTGATGTCGTGGCCGGCACGTCCCGATAGCGGACCGTCCTGGCCGAACCCCGTCATGCGGCCGTAGATCAGGGCCGGATTGCGCGCCAGTACCGCATCGGGCCCGAGACCAAGCCGCTCCATGACATCGGGACGAAACCCTTCGACCAGCATGTCGGCCTTTTCGGCAAGGCGCATCACCAGTTCGGCGCCTTCCCAGCGTTTCAGGTCAATCCGCAGGATGGAGCGGCCGTGACAGTCGATGTCGTATTCGTCCGGTAGCGCCAGAAACGGCTGGCTCCACCCAGCCCGCTCGATGCGCAGCACCTCGGCGCCCATCTCCGACAGCATCAGGCCGGCCAGCGGCACCGGTCCAAGCCCGGCCATCTCGATCACCGTCAGGCCGGCGAGCGGGCCGGTCTTCGCCTGAAGGGCGACTTCGGCACTCATGGACGGCTACTTCGGCGCCATGCGGATGGCGCCATCGAGGCGGATGGTCTCGCCGTTGAGCATCTGGTTTTCGATGACGTGCAGCACAAGGGCTGCATATTCGGAAGGCTCGCCGAGACGGGACGGGAAGGGCACCGCGGCGCCCAGCGAATCCTGCACCTCTTGCGGCATACCGGCCATCATCGGCGTCTTGAAGATGCCAGGCGCGATGGTGCAGACGCGAATGCCCGACCGGGCAAGGTCGCGCGCCACCGGCAACGTCATGCCGACGACGCCGCCTTTGGAGGCCGAGTAGGCCGCCTGGCCGATTTGACCGTCATAGGCGGCGACCGATGCCGTGTTGACGATGACGCCGCGCTCGCCGCCGTCCAGCGGCTCAAGCTTCGCGGCCCGGTCGGCGACGAGGCGGATCATGTTGAAGGTGCCGATCAAATTGACCTCGATCACCTTGCGGTACTGGTCGAGCGGGTGCGGACCGTCCTTGCCGATCGTCTTCACGCCGATGGCGATGCCGGCGCAATTGACCAGAATACGGGGTTCGCCGAACTTTTTTACCACTTCCGCCACTGAAGCAGCACCGCCGTCGGCGCTGCTTACGTCGCATTGGATGGCGATGCCGCCGATATCGGCCGCAATCTTCGCCGCACGCTCGATGCCGAGGTCGAGGATGGCAACGCCGGCGCCCTTTGCGGCCAGTGCACGTGCCGTCGCCTCGCCGAGGCCGGAGCCGCCGCCGGTGACGATCGCAATCTGGCCGTTCGGGTTCATGTCGCCGTCCTCCATCCTGCTGCCGGCCACATGCTACGAAGCCCGACAGGATGGCGCAACCGCACCCGGATGGTCACGCCATCGCGGCGATTTGCGCGGCAATTCTTGCCTGATCGGCGTGGCAAACCTCCCCCACCAGCCGTGCCATCGCGCCCGGCACGAACTCATGCGACAAAAGCCGGTCAGGATCGACCGGGCGCGGCATGGAGATTTGCCCACGCGGGATTCTCTTGAAGCCGAGCGGGCCGTAATAGGGCTCGTCGCCGACAAGCATCACGGCCGGCATGCCGGCCTTGGCGGCGGCCTCCAGCGCGATCGCCACCAGCCGGCGGCCAATGCCGAGATTCTTGTAGGCCGGCCGCACGGCAAGCGGTCCGAGCATCAGCGCGCGGCCGGCGCCGGCCGCGATGCGCGTCATGCGCACAGAGGCGACAACGATATCGCCATCGACGGCCACGAAGGACAGAGCGCGTTCATGCGGGCCGCCCTCACGGATCTTGTAGGCGCCCAGCACGAAACGGCCCGGCCCGAAGGCTTCGTCGTTGATGGCTTCGATTTCAGGGTCATGCGCCGGCGTTTCCGGCAGGTATTTCACGTCGGCAAGGCTCATGGTCTTTGCGTTCCGGTAGACGGGGAAAGGTTTGCTGCAAACGGCAGCGTTCGCCAGTCAGCGCTTCATCAAGCGCGGGCGTCCTTTCGTCGTCGGTCAAACCGGATCAAAGCAAAGTCAAACATGCGGATTTTCCGCTAGCACCAATCTTCAGCCACTGCAATCGGCCGTATTGCTTGCCGCCCTTCGGTTGCCGCCATTCGTTTGCCGCCTTGGCGATTGACGAACTGTTCAACGCCTGGCGATTTCCGCATCGTCGGTTTGTGCCTACATCCCTACGAAGAGGAAAGGACATCACATGGGATTGCTGGTCGGCGGCAAATGGCAGGACAGCGGCTACGACACCAAGGCGAGCGACGGCGAATTCGTGCGGGCGCAGTCGCAATGGCGCGACTGGGTCACGGTTGACGGTACGCCGGCCGAAGGCCGCACGCGCGGCTTCAAGGCCGAGCCGGGCCGCTACCATCTCTATGTCTCGCTTGCCTGTCCCTGGGCGCACCGGACGCTGATCTTTCGGGCACTGAAAAAGCTCGAGGACGTGATTTCCGTTTCGGTCGTCCATCATTTCATGGGCGCCAACGGCTGGACCTTCCTGGCCGAGGACGGCGCCACCGGCGACACGCTCTACGGCCTCGACTTCCTGCATCAGATCTACACCAAGGCCGATCCCGCCTATTCCGGCCGCGTGACGGTGCCGGTTCTGTGGGACAGGCGAGAACAGACAATCGTCTGCAACGAGTCCTCCGAGATCATTCGGATGCTCAATTCAGCCTTCGACGAATGGGGCGATGCCAGCCTCGATTTCTATCCGAAAGCACTGCGCGGCGAAATCGACGCGGTCAACGCTCTGGTCTATCCCTCAGTCAACAACGGCGTCTATCGCGCCGGCTTCGCCACCACGCAAGCGGCCTATGAGAAAGCGTTCGGCGAACTGTTCTCGGCGCTCGATCAACTCGAGGATCGCCTATCTCGCCAGCGTTATCTCGTTGGTGGCCGCATCACCGAGGCCGATTGGCGGCTGTTCACCACGCTGGTCCGCTTCGACCCGGTCTATGTCGGCCATTTCAAGTGCAACCTGCGCCGCATCGCCGACTATCCAAACCTGTCGAACTATCTGCGCGACCTCTATCAGGTCCCGGGCGTCGCCGGCACGGTGAGCCTGCACCACATCAAGGCGCACTATTACGGCAGCCACGAAGCGATCAACCCGACGCACATCGTGCCGGTCGGGCCGGAACTGGACTATGCGGCGTCGCATGATCGGGCGCGGTTCAGGAAGGCAGCGTGATCTACCAGTAGGGCGATGCCGCGGCGCCGCTAAAAATCTCGGCAATCCGCCGCAACGTGCCCGGCGTGGTTCCTTCCGGCAGGCGGTCGAGCGGAAAGAAACCGGCTGCGGCGATCTCGCGGTCCGGCAGCTTCGGCGCCGTCTGGTTGAACTGCTCGACCAAATAGAGGCCGACATGGTCGCGGCGGCTGGCCCGACGGTTGAAATGCATCGATTTCAGCACCGGTGGCGCGGTCAACGCAATATTGCCCTCCTCGCAGAGCTCGCGCGCCAACGCCTCGATCATCGTCTCGCCCAGTTCGACGCCACCGCCGGGAAGCTGCCAGCCCGGTACATAGGTGTGGCGAATGAGGAAGACGGAATTGGACGTGCGATCGTGGATCAAGCCACGCACCCCGAGCGTCATCGGCCGCCGCAGCACGAAATACAGATGAAACAGCCTTGCCCTGAGACCCGGCCAGCCGGTCTGGCGGAAAGCTTGATCCGGATCGGGCCGCATCGTCACCCACGAAACCGTGGGTGGAAAGCAGCGCGCGCGTCGCTTATGAAGGAGGGATGTTCAGGCTCGCGCATATTTCCGATATCCATCTGGGACCGCTTCCCGGTGTAACCTATCGCGATCTCGCCTCCAAGCGGGTGGTCGGTTACGTCAACTGGCAGCGCAATCGCCGCCGCCACATGCGCGACGCGGTCATCGACACGATCGTCGCCGATATCAAGGCGAGCGCACCCGATCACCTTGCCGTCACCGGCGATCTGGTCAATCTGGCGCTCGACGGCGAGATCGAGATGGGCAAGCACTGGCTAGAGACGCTGGGCTCTCCCGATGATGTGTCGGTCGTTCCGGGAAACCACGACGCCTATGTGCCTGGCGCTTTCGACAAGTCCTGCCGGTCGTGGACGGCGTGGATGACCGGCGACGGCGTCAGTACGCCGGTCGACCGCGAAGCCTTTCCCTATCTGCGCGTGCGTGGCAACGTCGCGCTGATCGGTGTGACGACGGCGCGGGCCACGGCTCCGTTCATGGCCAACGGCTTTTTTCTGGAAGACCAGGCGGAAAGGCTGCGCGACGTGCTCGATGCCACGGCCAAACGCGGGCTGTTCCGGGTGATCATGATCCACCATCCGCCAGTGCGTGGCGCTGTTTCGCAGCCCAAGCGGCTGTTCGGCATTGCCCGCTTCCAAAAAGTCGTTCAGCGGCACGGGGCCGAGCTTGTGCTGCACGGCCATTCGCACGAGCCGACGCTGTTCTCCATCAATGGGCGCGGCGCCAAAATTCCAGTGGTCGGCGTCGCTGCCGCGGGGCAGGCGCCAGGCGGCAGGCGTCCAGCCGCGCAATATAATCTGCTGGAGATCGATGGTGAAATAGGCAACTGGCGGCTCAGGCTGACGCGACGTGGCCTGACCGGGCCGGCCATCCCGCCTGTCGATCTGGAGGTTCTGGAGCTTGGCGCGGACGCTATGGCCTAGAGCCTGTTCCATCCCGATAGAATCGGGATGGGGCTCTATCTTTTTGTTTGACCATGATCTTTTCCGAAAACCGGTTTCCACTTTTCAGGATCATGGTCCAAAACTCAGTCCCATCGCAACGAGGCGGTCCCAGAACAACACGATCGATACAGCCAGCCCGACCAGGGCGCCGGCGGCGATCAGGCCAAGACCGGAGAGAAAGGTTGACCAACGCTTGCGGCGCGTGACGGATCGCAGCGGCGGCTCGGCTTCCGGGACCAAGGCACGTTTCAGGCCGGCGACAGCCTGCTCGACGCCTCCTTCCAGCATTCTCTGGCGTTCGACGACGCGCTCCGCGACGTAGCGCGTCACCTGATCGGCAACCGGTTTCATCTCGGTCGATTCGGCGAGCACCACGCGGCCGATGCGCGTGTCCTTGAGGAAGCGATAGGTGCGGCGGTCGCGCCCCATGGCGACATGGCTGACGGCGTCGATCCAGAGGCGCGGCTGCAGCCCGGACGAGACGGCGAAGTCGAAATTGTCCATGTCGGCTGGCACGTCTGCGAAGATCGGCTCGAGTTCGGCGGCAAGCAACTCGAGCCGCATGCGATGCGCTTCGCGCATGTCGACCACGACGTCGTCGCGGTCGGCGAAGGCGTTTTTCACGTCGCGGATGGCGTCGGACAATTTTCGCGACTGATCGGCCTGGCTTATGTTCTCGGCTGCATCCTTCATCGGCGTTGCCTCGCGTTTGGTTAACACCGAATTAACACAGTCGTTGGCAAAATGCAGCAAAATGCACTTGCGAGATCGATAGGCGGCTTGCAAAATTCGGCCCGAAGCCGCGCTTTGGCAGGGATCAGCCCGTTGCGGGAGCGGAGTTTGGACGAAGCGGCCTGCTGCGGCGTTTCATGTTGTGGCGGACGATCTCGGCGATCAGGCCGGGCGCTTCCTCGACCAGCATATGGCCGGCCTCCGACACTTGGTGCAGGTGGAAATGCGCCGGCAGACCATCGGCCTGGCTGAAGGGCAGCACCGTGTCTTCTGTCCCCCAAACCACCATCACCGGCATATCCAGCGTTTCGAGCCGTTCGCGCGGGATGACGCCCTGCCGATCGTCCCTGGTCATGGCGGCCGCGATCTTGACAAGTTTGTGCAACTGGCCGGGACGCGCACGCATTTCGCCAAGCACATCCACGATGCGCTCCGAGGGCGGGCTTTGCGGTCCGGACATGGCGGCGAGGCAGGCGCGAATTTTACTTTTGCTGGCTGCTGCGGCGTAACGGCGCAACAGCGGGCCATTGATCTCAGTGCCAAACCCGCCCGGCGCCAGAAGCGTCAGCGAGGCTATCCTTGCGGGTTCGGCCAGTGCCATCAGCACAGCCGCCGCCCCGCCCATCGAATGGCCGACGAGATGCACCCTCCTGATTCTGCGTGCGGCGAGGTCTGCAAGAACAGCCCGGGCAGCTGTCCTGGCCGGGCCGCCACCCGGGAAATCGAGGGACAGCCCATGGCCCGGAAGATCATAGGCCAGCGTCCGTGAACCAGGTGTCAGTGTCGAAATCACCTCGTGCCAGTCGCCGTGGCAACCGCCGAAGCCATGCAGAAAGACAACCGTCTTCGGGCCGGCGCCCCGTTCGGCAACGTAAAGCGATGAAATCATGAAATACTATGGTTTTATGCGAATTCGGATGTGGCTGGATTGCGTCTTGTACCAAGTTCGACGGCCAATAAGATTTCGCGATCGGCCGTGCTGGTCGGAAGGACTAGCTGGCATTGCCGAGCCCGGCGGCACGCAAAGCCTCGACCAGCCGCTCGGTCAGATCGGCGGGGTATCTCCGCTCGACAAAAGTCGCGCGCGGATCGGCAGCGAATTTCGGGAACTTGACAGTCAACTCGCCCAGAAGTTCGTGCGCCAGTTGATCGCGGCCGGCGGCCTTGGCAGTGATCAGCCGCGCTGCCAGATAGTGCGATTTCGTCGGCGTCGCTTGCAACGCATCGCTGGCAAGCGCGGCCTTGTTCATATCGCTAGCCATGAACTGGCCGACGAAAAGCCCGTAATCCCACCAGGTCGGATGGGCGCTGGAGGTTTCGGCAGCGTGAGCAAGGATCGGTGTTCCCTCCCTGTACCTGCCGGCGAAAATCAGCCCGTAGGCGTAAGCTGCCGCCATGCTGAGGTCATAAGGGTTGAGTTCGTAGGCCTTGCGCATCCAGCGGATCGATTCCTCCGAATTGCCGAGGCGGGAATTGAGATAGCCATAGGCACGGTGGGCATAGGGGCTGGTCGGCCCCATCTGCACGGCGCGACGGGCCAGCGACATCGCCTGTTCGATCGTTGCGCCGGCTGGATAGGCGTAGTGATCTGTGGCCGCCTCGAGATGCAGGGTCGCCAGCTCCGAAAAGACGAGCGACGATTTCGCATCCCGATCGACCAGGATTTCGAGGCAGCGATAGGCAGCCTCATGCGTTTTGGCGCCCTGGTCGAGATAGTATTTGTCGTTGAGCAGCAGACATTCCGTCAGGCCGGTCTGAAGGCCGCTCTGTTCGATATAGTTGTAGATCGCGCCCGAGGCGGGAACGGCCGAACTCAAAATACCGGCGACACTGTTCTCGACGGTGGAGGGTGTGCTGTCGGCGGCAGTCAAGTTGCGTGACAGCAGGACCCGTCCGGTCGCCACGCTTTGAAACTCCAACGTGACATCGCCGGCCGTTGGTCCCGGCAAGACATCGAATACGAAGCTGATCGCATCGGCGACCGGATCGGGCGGGCCGTCAGCATCGCGACCGATGAAGGTGACCGTGTCGAAGCGGCTGAGGCCGGCGCGCAGCGATGCGGCGACGCGGGCAGCCTCGGCACTGTTGGTTTTCACCTCGATGTAGACGAGCGGAAGGCTTTCAACCGGTGCCCATGGCGCAATGCTGCCGGTTGCCACCGCATTTTCAATCGTCGGCGCGGCATCGCTTCCCGCCAGCAATGCGCTGCTTCCCTGACGAAGGATCAGCACGCCCAGCATGGCGATGACCAGAGCGATCGCCAGCCAGAAGAACTGGAGATGGCGCAGCAGCGAGGGTGCCGGCTGGCGAACGACGGGGGACATCAACGATGCGGCAGGTGCGGCCATGCCGGGTTCTTCGGCCGATTCCGGCAAGGTGGCCGCCGCTTCGCCGTGTTCCGCCGCCGCCGGCTCGACCGGCAGGCGGTTCGCGTTGAGTTCATAGGATGGAACATAGCCGCCACGCGGAATGGCAATGCGGATCGGCTCGGCAACGCCCTCATTGGCGAAGTAATGCTGCAGAAGCTCGCGCAGCCTGCCCGCCTGCACCCGCACCACGGCGTCGGTCGACGGATCGAAATCGCCGTCCTTGCCGAAAACGTCCATTGCGATGGAAAAGCCCTTGAGCTTGTCGGCTTCGCCTGCCTGCTCGCGCTCGACCAGGTAGCGAAGCAGCTTGCGCGCTCGTTCGGATCTCCCGAACGTTTCGCTGGCTAGCAATCGCTCCAGCGTCTCGCGCACTGCGGGGGCGGCAGGCGTGGCATGCTGCAAGTGTCGATCCTCTCGAAGTCGGCACAGGTTAAGACGCAATCATATAGCGCCTGCACTGCCATACAAGCATGCATCCATTATGCGATCGCGTACCCCACCGGATAATATTCCGGTGGTTAATGGTGCGAAAGACTGGAGCAAGATGATACGATCCGGGCTCATCTTGCTCCAGCTCATAGCTTTCGACAGCTGGTCTAGTCGACCTTTCGGCCGACGATGCGGTTGGCGGCGGAAACCACGGCTTCCAGCGAAGCGGCCACGATATTGGTGTTGATGCCGGCGCCGAACAGTTTGCCGCCGGGATGCTCCATCTCGACATAGGAGATGGCCGAGGCATTCGAGCCGCGCTGCATGGAGTGCTCCGAATAGTCGAGCACCGACATCGGCACGCCGACATGGCGCGACAGCGCGTCGACAAAGCCGTCGATCGGACCAGTTCCGGAGCCTGATATCGTCACCTCCTTGCCCCTGTCGAGGATGATCGCCTCCACCGCGCGCCGCCCCTTGATCTCGATGTCGGGATAAGTGTGGTGGTCGAGGAATTTTAGCCGCGCGCCAGGCTGATCGACGTAGGCTTCGAGAAAGCGCTCGTAGATGCGCTTGGCCGGCACCTCCTTGCCTTCGGCGTCGGTGATCGCCTGGATCGCTTGACTGAACTCGATCTGCAGGTTGCGCGGCAGATTGAGGCCGTAGTCCGCCTGCAGCACATAGGCGATGCCGCCCTTGCCGGACTGCGAGTTGATGCGGATGATCGCCTCGTAGTTGCGCCCGACATCGGCCGGGTCGATCGGCAGATAGGGCACTTCCCAGTACGGCGTGTTGGCCTTGCGCAACGCCTTCATGCCCTTGTTGATGGCATCCTGGTGCGAGCCGGAAAAGGCGGTGTAGACAAGTTCGCCGACATAGGGATGGCGCTCGGGGATCTTCAACTGGTTCGAATATTCGTAGACGTCCTTCATCCGGTTGATGTCGGAGCAATCGAGCTCGGGATCGACGCCTTGCGTGTACATGTTGAGCGCCAGCGTGACGATGTCGACATTGCCGGTGCGTTCGCCATTGCCGAACAGCGTGCCTTCGACGCGGTCCGCGCCCGCCATCAGGCCGAGTTCGGTGGTGGCGATCCCGGTGCCGCGGTCGTTGTGCGGATGCAGCGAGACGAGCAGGTTCTCGCGGTTGTCGAGATTGCGGCACATCCATTCGATGCGATCGGCATAGATGTTGGGTGTCGACATCTCGACCGTAGACGGCAGGTTGATGATCAGCTTGTTTTCCGGCGTCGGCTTCACGATTTCGGTGACGGCGTTGCAGATTTCCAGCGCCACTTCGAGCTCGGTGCCGGTAAAGCTCTCCGGCGAATATTCGAAACGATAGAAGCCGCCGGCCTTCGCTGCCATGTCGGTGATCATCTTGGCCGCATCGGTGGCGATCCGCCTGATGCCGGCGACGTCCTTATCGAAGACGACGCGGCGCTGCAATTCGCTGGTCGAATTGTAGAAATGCACGATCGGGTTGGTGGCGCCCTGCAGCGCCTCGAAAGTGCGGGTGATCAGTTCCGGCCGGCACTGCACCAGCACCTGCAGCGAGACATCGTCTGATACTTTACCCTCTTCGATGCACCAGCGAGCGAAATCGAAATCGGTCTGCGAGGCCGACGGGAAGCCGATCTCGATCTCCTTGAAGCCTATGTCGAGGAGCAGGGCGAACATGCGCGCCTTGCGCTCGTGGCCCATCGGATCGATCAGCGCCTGGTTGCCGTCGCGCAGGTCGACCGAGCACCAGATCGGTGCCTTGTCGATGACTTTCGAAGGCCACACGCGGTCGGTGAGACCGACGGTCGGGTAGGGTTGGTATTTGCGGGCTGCCCCCGGCATGCCCCGGGCTGCCCCTGGCATGCCCCGGGCATCCTTGCCCATCGCCCCGCTGTCTGCGCGGATCTCATCTCGTGCGTTCATTGTCGTCTCTCCCGGCGGCTCGCGGATCCGCCTTCAGGCGGATTTGGTGCCGAGCGGCGCCTTTAGCAGATGTTCATTTGATGTTGACTTGCCAATTTTGAGAATGGCCAAGGAGCATGCGCGTGAGCGGCGGTTCGACCGCCGGGCGCTCCTTCAGCGAACCCGGCGATCGCCGATAAGGCCGAGAAGCAGCAGGGCGGAAGCAAGCGCGCGCACGGTCTCGCCAGCAAAGCCGGTCTGACGGGAAGCGATGGAGGTGGCGCGGTTGGTCATGGCGATTTTCATACAGGAGCGGCTAAGGAGAGGCAAGTGGGCTGCATGGCAGCGCTGTGCGCGCCCTTCCCCACACGCGGCAAATGCGCCAGACTGGGCTGTCGACTTGGTGACAATGCCGGGGGATGCCGTCCATGAATTTCGTGTTCTTCTCGCCGCATTTTCCCGCCAACGGGGCCGACTTCTGCGATCGGCTGAGGAAGGCCGGCGCCACCGTGCTCGGCATCGGCGATGCGCCCTATGAAGCGCTGAACGGAAAGCTGAAGACGGCGCTGTCGGAATATTACCGCGTCGCCGACATGGAGGACTACAAGCCGGTGTTCCGGGCGATGGGCCATTTCATCCACAAATGGGGCCGCATCGACCGCTTCGAGTCGCTCAACGAGCACTGGCTGGAACTGGAAGCCAACATCCGTACCGACTTCAACATCTTTGGCACCAAACTCGATTTCGTGAAGAACCTGAAGCGCAAGAGCCGCATGCGGGCCTTCTTCCGCAAGGGCGGCGTCGAGACCATCCCGCAGCGCAAATGCTCCGACCGGGCCGGCGCCATGACCTTCATCCGCCGTGTCGGCTATCCCGTGGTGGTCAAGCCGGATTCGGGCTCCGGCGCTTCGAACACCTTCAAGATTTCCAATACGAGGGAACTCGACCAGTTTTTCAAGGGCAAGCCGGAAGATGTCAGCTTCGTCATGGAGCAGTTCATCGAGGGGCTGGTAGTGACCTTCGACGGGCTGGTCAACCGCGACGGCGATGTGGTTCTGGCGGCCAGCCACCGCTACGACCAGAGCGTCATGGAGGTGGTCAACCGCGACCGCCATATGAGTTACACCTGCTTTCCCGAGATCAGCCCAGCGGTGGAGGAGGCAGGCCGGAAGATCCTCCGGGCATTCGATGTGCGTGAGCGCTTCTTCCACATCGAGTTGTTCGAGACGAAGGACGACCGCATCATCGCGCTCGAGGTCAACATGCGGCCGCCCGGCGCCTGGATGACCGACGCCATCAACTACACGTTCGACATCGACGTCTATGCGGCGTGGGCCGAGATGGTGGTCAGGGATGCCGCCGGCGGGCCCTACAAGGGCAAGTATTTCACCGCCTATGCCAGCCGCAAGCGGCACCTCCACTATTTGCATAGCCATGCCGACGTGCTAGCCGCCCATGGCGACAAGATCGTCCACCATCAGGCCATAGAAGAGGTTTTCAGCCGCGCCATGGGACACTACGCCTATCAGATGCGGTCGAAAGACGCCCAAGCGCTGCGCCAGGCGGTCGGCTACATCCACGCGGAAAAGGCGTGAGGCCGATGGATATCTCTTATCATAAGGGCTTTGCCCGGAACCTTGGCCGCGACATGGAATACAAGCGCTACGGCCACGCCGGGCGGCCAGTGGTGGTGTTCCCGACCTCACAAGGACGGTTCTATCAGTTCGAGGATTCCGGCGGGGTCGCAGCGCTTTCGGAGTTCATCGACACCGGCCGCATCCAGCTGTTCACCCTCGACGGGATCGATTCGGAATCCTTCTTCGCCAAGCATGCCGACCCAGCCGACCGCATCGCCCGCCACGAAGCCTATTTCCGCTACGTGCGCGAGGAGGCGCTGCCCAAATTGTTGGCGGTCGCCGACGGGGCCAATGGCGGGCGCACCCTGAAGCCGCTGTTTTCAGGCTGTTCGATGGGCGGCTATCACGCATCGAACTTCGTCTTCCGCTTTCCGGAACTGAGCAGCGGCGTCATCGCGCTGTCGGGCGTCTATTCGACCCGCGACTTCTTCGGTGAGGCGCTCGACGGCAACGTCTTCTTCAACTCGCCCCTCGACTATCTGCCTGGCATCGTCGATCAGAAACTGCTTGGCCGGCTGAAGGCGCTGAGGCTGATCTTCTGCTGCGGGCAGGGGGCGTGGGAAGAACGGATGCTGGTCGAGACGCGGGCGCTGGAACAGGTGCTGCGCGAAAAGTCCATTCCCGCCTGGGTCGACTATTGGGGGGGCGATGTCAGCCATGACTGGCCGTGGTGGCACAAGCAATTGGTCTATTTCTTCGCCCGCTGGCTGGACGATGACCTGATGCATCGGCTGGACTGATAGTGCCAGTTGGCAGCGTGAGCGGGTCATTCCCTCAGACTTCGCGCCACCAGCCGCGCCACGCTCGGTCCGACCAGCAGCACGATCAGGAAGCGGGCCGATTGCAACGCCATGACGAAGGAGATGTCGACGTGTTGTGCGGCGGCGGCGATGATGGCGACGCTGTCTATGCCGCCGGGGCTGGTCGCCAGATAGGCGGTCAGCGGATCGATGCCGAGGACATGGCTGATCATGAAGCCGAGGCCGCCGCAAAAGGCGATGAGGAGGATGATCGAGCCGATGATCTGCGGCAGTGCCCGCGTCGCGTGCCGCAGAATTGCCCTGGTGAAATTCAGGCCGATGGTCCAGCCGATCATCGTATATCCGAGGGCGAGCAGCCAGGGCGGCAACTGCATCGTCACGCCAAGTCCGAGATGCACCGCAGTGCCGAAAATGAAGGTGCCGAGGAACAAGGGTGACGGCAGCCTGAACAGCTTTCCGATAAGACTGCCGACGAGCGCCACGCCAAGTGTTGCGGCAAAGGCTGTCGGATCGATCTGCGGGAACCAGACGATGGCCGGGATCTCGATGCCTGATGTGTCGACCTTTGCGACAAGTGCGGCAGTCATCGAGACAAAGATGACGCGCAGATATTGCATGAAGGCGACGAGGCGCTGGTCGGCGCCGAAGGCGCCGGCCATCAGCACCATGGCGGTGGCCGCGCCCGGCGATGAGCCCCAGACCGCGGTGGTGCCGGGCAGGATACGCCAGCGGCTGATGAGCCAACCGAGCAGGCTGGATGCCGCGACGGTCGCCACCACGGCGCCGAGGAACAGCGGCCATTCCTTGTAGAAGAGCGGAAAGATATCGGCGGAGATCGAAGCGGCGACAAGGCAGCCGACGATCGCCTGGGCGGCGCCGAACAAAGGGCGCGGCACACGCACCGTGGCGCCGTTGGTGCCGGCCAGGATCGCCGCCAGCATCGGTCCGATCAGCAGCGCTGCCGGCAAGGCGCCGAATTCCAGCGCGCCGGCAAACAGGATCGAGAAGATCAGGAGGGCCAGCCACTGCCAGACTTTGGGTATCCGCGCCAGATGCTCGAGGGCCGGCGGGTTCAGGGCCGGCGGGTTCGGGAGAGAGTCCATATCCGGCTCTTAGACCGGCCGGGGAAAAATGCGAACCGTTTTTGCGGGGAGTATGGTGGCGGGTGGTACAACGCCTTGCGTCGCGATCCTTCGCGCCCCCCTCTGTCCTGCCGGACATCTCCTCCACGAGGGGGGAGATTGGCAGCTTCAGCGTCCCGCCCACTCTTGCTCCATCAGAGATTGGCGAAAGCCGGGACGACGGCCGGTCTCCCCCCAAGGGGACGCTGTCCCGCCAGCTATCCCGCCTTGGCCTCAGCCAACCCAAATCCACCAACAGGATGCGTTTCGACCTGGAACTCAAACCCGGCGATGATCGGCCGCGCCTTGGCAATCGCTGCCTGGACTTCCGGCAATTGCAGCGAAGCCTTGTGGCTTGCCTGGTCGGTCCATACCTCGGTCACCCAGATCGCGTCGGCATCAGCCGGGTCGGTGGCGATGATGTAGCTCAGGCAGCCAGGCAGGGCGCCGGTGCTGGCAAGCAGGACATCCATCATTGCGTCGCGCTGGCCGCGCGTCGCCCGCATCTTGCCGATCAGACCGTACATTGCCGGTTCTCCGTTGCTTGTTGCGACAAGTATGCAGGTCGCCGCTCACGGCATCAACTGGCCACCGTTCACCTCGATCACCTGGCCGGTGATGTAACCGCTCAACAGAGCGGACGAGAGGAACAGATAGGCGCCGACGCAGTCCTCGGGCGTGCCGGCGCGGCCCTGCGGAATGGTGGCCACCATGGCCCTCATATGCTCCTCGGTCGAATAGCGCTCATGGAAAGCTGTCGCGATGGTGCCCGGCGCCACCGCGTTGACGCGGATGTTGAAGCCGATCAGTTCCTTGGCCATGCCGCGGGTCACATTGGAGACGAAGGCCTTGGCCGAGCCATAAAGGCCGGCGCCGCCGCCGGCGCCATTGCGTGCCGCGATCGACGAGGTATTGACAATGAAGCCGCCCTGGCGCTTCAGCCATGGCATCGCCTGGCGTGATGCGGTCAGCACGGAGCGGGCGTTGAGGTCCATCACCGCATCGTAATGCGCCTCGGTCAGTTCGGCATAAGGCACGCGGCCGAGCATGCCGCCGGCATTGTTGACCAGGCCATCGAGCCGGCCGAAATGTTGCGCGCTGTCCTCGACGACGCGCTCGACCTCGGCAGCGATCGAGAAATCGCCCTGGACCGGGAATACCTCGCCACCGCCGTTGCGGATGGTTTTGGCCAGGTTTTCGGCAGCCGCCCCACTTGAATTGTAATGCAGCGCGACGCGGCACTTCTGCGCGGCGTAGGCCAGCGCAAGTGCCGCCCCGATGCCGGTCGAAGCGCCGGTGATCAGCACCGCCTTTCCGGCGAGGTCGGGGATGACCAAAGTGGGGGTGACAAGGGTAGAGGTGACAGGGGTGGAGGTGACAGGGGCGGTTGTGGTGGCTGGCACGTCTATTCCTCCGGGACTCTCCTGCTCTTCGTAGGACCTCGCCGTGCTCATGTTCAAGTCCGTAGAGGTTCAGGGCCGCAAATAGGCGTAGCCCTGGCGCTGCAATTCGGCGAGCTTGACGACGCCGCCGGTCTCGGCGGCATGGAAGCCGTCGAGCAGATCGGTGAGCGCAACGTCCATGCCCTGCATGGTATTGGCGCAAGCATGCGGGGCCAGCCCGTCGCGGACTAGACCGGCAAAACGGCTGGAAATGGCAGCCGACGCGCTCTTCGACTTGAAGGCGGCGAGTGCCGGTCCGTGCACAACCAGCACGATGTCGACCTTGCCGCCGCTGCCCTCATAGTGGTTCTTGATATTGCCCAAAACGAAGCCGACCTTGTCGAGGTCGCTGAGGTGATAGGCGACCTTTTGCCTTTCCTCTTCCACGGCCGCCGCCTTGACCTGGCGCAGCCCGAGAAGACCGGCGGCTCCGGCAAGGCCTACGCGGAAAATATCGCGGCGTCGCATCATGTCGTTCTCCAGTACGTCCTCGCAAATTGCGTGGCTTCGACCTCGATCCTAGCATAAATTGAAGTTACGTCCTGGTCGGGCGAGAGGGGCACATGACATCGAAGACCATTGTGGGGAAGACCATTGTGGGCGCCGGACTTGCTGTCGCCTTGCTAGCCGCTGTCGCCAGCACGGCCCTTGCCGACGATACGCCTGAGCTCACCGAACTCAGCCCGGACGGCAAGGATGCCTGTTTTGGGCGTATCTACGATGCCGCGCATCTCAGGGTGCACCCGAACCAGAAGGTGGGACGGATTTTCTTCTACTATGGCAGCGATCCGGTCAGCCATCCGAACGAGGAGCCGAGCAGTGGTCGATCCGGCTACAACGGTTTTTTGGCGACGACGGTGCGCGGCGCCAAGAGGCCTGAATGGGTCGGCGGTTGGTGCGGTACGGACGATCCGCAGTCGGGCGAGATCCATTGCGGCATGGAATGCGACCGCACCATGGCCTTGGTGAACGTCGACGAAAAAGGCCGGCTGATCGTCTCCGGCGTGCATCGTAACCTTTATCTCGATGCCGGCGCCGAGGATGAACTGGGCGAAAAGGAGTTTGCCAGGCAGGCACTCGGCACGGAAGACGACGGCTTCCGGCTCGACCGCATGCCGGCGCAGACCTGCAAGGCCGAATTCGCGCGCATCGATCCGGTCGATCCGGCGCTGGGAACACCGCTGCGCGAGCGGCTGAAACCGGACCAGCCGTTCTGCTACGGGCGCGACTACGATGCCGCGCATCTCGGCTCGCATCCCGATCAGCTTACCCACACCATCCGGGTTTTCCGGGGCCCGATCGAACTGGCCGCCTTCGCCAAGGACGGCGAACCGGCAAGCTGGCCTGGTGGCGCCGAGATTGCCGTTTCCGTCACCACGCGCCAGAATGCCGCCAAGGTCACGCAGAGTTACAGTTGTGACGGCGAAGCGGACCAGTGGCGCTGTGTGGCGAGCGGAAGGACGAGCGACTTTTCCTGCGACATCGCGGCCAGGGAGATTCTTCTGCGTCGCGGCGCCAACGGCACGATGATGCTGGCCAACCCCAACAGCAGCCTGCCGATCGTCGACCTCTGCTCGAAGGCGACCGACGGCGAGACCGCATCCGACGACAAGGTCTATCGGCTGGAGCCGATGCCACAGGCTGCCTGCGCGCCTTGAGATTTTCGGATCAGAAAGGATGCCAAATGGACAAGGCGAAGGTGTTCTGGTCAGGCCGCTCGCAGGCGGTGCGTCTGCCCAAGGAATTTCGTTTCGAAACCAAGGAGGTTTCGATCCGCCGCCAAGGCCGAGCGGTCGTCCTCGAGCCGCTCGAGCAGGATTGGGGCTGGCTCGACCAGGTGACTGGGCCGCTTGACGACGACTTTGTCGAGGCAGCTTTAGAGCGGCCGACCTAGATACTGTGATCGCCGCCTCACGCGAACGGCACGGCGGTCGTGCCCTTGGGCAGTTTTGCCTCGTCATCGGGCTCGACATGGATGGTGACGCGCACCGAGGGGATTTCTGCCTTCAGCGAATCCTCGATGCGGTCGCAGATGACGTGGCTGGCGCCCACCGACATGTCGGCGTCGACGACCAGGTGGAACTCGATGAAGGTGGCGCGGCCGGCAATCCGCGTCTTCAGATCGTGGACTTCCAGCGCGCCTTTGCAATTGGCCGAGATGATGTCGCGGATGCGCATGTGCTCCTGCGTGTCGACGGCGCGGTCCATCAGACCGTTCATCGACGAGCCGATGACGTGCCAGCCCTGCCACAGGATGTTCAGCGCGACGATGACGGCGAGAGCGGGATCGAGGACTTGCCAGCCGGTCAGCACGGCGCCGACCAGGCCAATGAACACGCCGGCCGAGGTCGCCACGTCGGTCATGATGTGCCTGCCGTCGGCAACCAGTGCCGGTGACTTCTCGGCACGGCCGGCACGGATCAGCGTCAAGGCCCAGAAGGCGTTGATCACCGTCGCGACGCCGTTGATGGCGAGGCCGGTCCAGGGCTGTTCGAGCGGGACGGGATGCCGCAAGGACCACCACACTTCGTTGAGGATCAGAAGGGCTGCCAGCACGATCAGCACGCCTTCCAGGACAGCCGAGAAATATTCGGCCTTGTGATGGCCGAACGGATGATCCTGGTCGGCCGGCTTGTGGCTGACCTGGATCGCCCAGTAGGCGGCGGCCGAGGCAATGACGTTGACGATCGATTCCAGCGCGTCCGAATAGAGCGCCACGGAACCGGTGACGTACCAGGCGGCCAGCTTCAGGCCGAGTACGACGAATGCGATGATGATCGACCAGAAGGCGAGGCTGGCGACCTTGCGCTTGGCGGTCGCCTTGATTTCGGCTGTTGTCATTGAGGAAGCCGGGTTCTTTGGGCGACGTAGAGCGCAAACCTCAACACGAAAACTCCTCGCCCTAAGCCGCCTTTTCCTTGGCCTTGCGCGGCAGATGCGCAACGATGTTCTCGATCATGCGCATGCCGGCATTGTGGCCGAGCGTCATGATCGATTCCGGGTGGAACTGCACCGCGGCGATCGGCTCCTTGCTGTGCTCGAAGGCCATGATGACGCCTTCTTCCGTCTCCGCCGTGACGACGAAGCCGTCGGGCAGCCGCACCGGATCGGCGAAAATCGAGTGATAGCGGCCGACCGTCACCTCCTTGGGCAGGCCGGAAAAGATGATGCCCGGCTTCGACACGCGGATGCGCGACGGTTTGCCATGCATCGGCACGTGCAGCTGGCGCAGCTCTCCGCCATAGGCTTCGGCCAGCGCCTGCAGGCCGAGGCAGACGCCGAAGATCGGCAGGTCGCGCGCGCGCGCCCGCTTGATGGTGGCGGCGCAATCAAAATCCTTCGGCGTGCCGGGACCGGGCGACAGCACGACGAGATTGGGTTTCAGCCGGTCGAAGACCTCGTCCGGCACAGGCGTGCGCACGGTCGAGACATTGGCGCCGGTCTGGCGGAAATAATTGGCCAGCGTGTGGACGAAGGAGTCCTCGTGGTCGACCAGCAGGATGTTGACGCCGTCGCCGACGCGCGCGGTGGCGCGTTCGGTGTCGGCGGCATTGCCGGTCTTGGCGTCGCGGATGGCGGAGATCATGGCGGATGCCTTCAGTTCGGTTTCGGCTTCTTCTTCCTCGGGAATGCTGTCGAAGAGCAGCGTGGCGCCGGCGCGCACCTCGGCGATGCCGTCCTTGATGCGGATGGTGCGAAGCGTCATGCCGGTGTTCATGTCACCGTTGAAATTGACCATGCCGATCGCCCCGCCATACCAGGCGCGCGGGCTCTTTTCGTTCTGCTCGATGAAGCGCATCGCCCATAATTTCGGCGCGCCGGTGACGGTGACCGCCCAGGCATGCGACAAGAACGCGTCGAAGGCGTCCATGCCTTCGCGCAGCCGCCCCTCGATATGGTCGACGGTGTGGATCAGCCGCGAATACATCTCGATCTGGCGGCGGCCGATGACGCGCACCGAGCCCGGGTCGCAGACCCTCGACTTGTCGTTGCGGTCGACGTCCGAGCACATGGTCAGCTCGGATTCGTCCTTCTTCGAATTGAGCAATTTCAAGATCTGCTCGCTATCGGAAATGGCGTCGCCGCCGCGCTTGATCGTGCCGGAGATCGGGCAGGTCTCGACACGGCGGCCGTTGACGCGCACGAACATTTCGGGCGAGGCGCCGATCAGGTATTCGCCCTCGCCGAGATTGATGAAGAAGGAATAGGGCGAGGGGTTGATGGTCTTCAGCTTGCGGGAGATGTCGGAGGGCGGTGTCTCGCAGCGCTCGTAGAACATCTGGCCGGGCACCACCTCGAACAGATCGCCGCGCTTGAAACTCTCCATCGCCTTGCGCACCAGCTTGGCATATTCGCCGGGCTCATGGTCGCCGCGCGGCGGGATGCGGTCGGCGGTCTTGAACGGCTCGACGATTTCGTCGCGCGGCAATCCCTCCGTCGAAAACCCATCGCTGGAATAATCGTAGCGGTCGGTCCAGGCCTTGGTCGAATAGTGGTCGACGACCAAAATCTCGTCGGGCAGGAACAGCACGAGGTCGCGCTGGCCTTGCTGGCGCTCGAGCTTGTAGTCGACCGGATCGAACTGGAAGGCGAGATCGTAGCCGAAGGCGCCGTAGAGGCCAAGATTGGCGTCTTCCTCCGTCTTGAACAGAGCGGTGATGGCGCGCAGCACGGTGAAGACGGAGGGAACGCGGCTGCGTTCTTCCTCGGTGAAGACACGTTCTTCGGTGAAGACCCGGGCGGGCTTGGCCACATCGAGGCGGATGAGTTTTTTCGAGGTCTCGGCGATCGTCACGTCGTCAAGGCCGCCGAGCGCCTTGCCGACCACCGGCAGAAGCATCTCGCCACGGCTGTTCAGCGCCTCGATGCGCATGGCGCGGCCACGCGCCGAGATCACCAGCGGCGGGTCGATGATGGCGGTGTCCCAGCGCGTATAGCGGCCGGGATATTCATAATTCGACGAAAACACGGCGCCGCGGCGTGAATTCAGCCCGTCGACATAGCCGTCGATCGCGCCTTGGTAAGGCCGGTCATGGCGCTCGCGGGTAATCGTCACGCCACCCGCCGTGACGAAGCGCTCCGCCCCGTTCTCCAGAATTTTCGTCGTCATTGCCGTCTCCATCAGCGTCTTGGCTATTTCAGCGTCTTGGGGCAACGGACCCGGGGCATGGCTTTAAAAAACAAATGGCCGCCCGGACATTCCGTTGCGGCCACCTTCTATTTTTCACGCGCACGCGTTCGAACAGGCCGCTGTCAGCGAGCCCACCACCAAACGGTCTTGATCAAGCGCATGTTCATGGCGATTCCAATAGCGGCGATTGCACGGCCGCGCAACTGGATTCAATGGAGGGTGGATTCAATGAAGGGGTGGAGAAGGGGGAGGGCATGGAGAACGGCATGAGCCCTCAATCCTCCAGCGTTCCCGACCGTGCATCGGCGCTTTTGCTGTCGCCGACCAGCTTCAGCAGATCTTCGCCGGCGCGGATGATGCGCCGGGAACGCCGTGTCAGGATGATGCCCGCCTGCGGCGCGAAAACCTGGGTGCGGCCGCCGGCTTCACCCGGCGCATGGACGATGGTGGCGAGCAGCGCGCCTTTTGCCACACGGTCGCCGGGCTTCACGTCATAAAGGACCGCGCCCGCCCGCGGCGCCGGCATCATGTCGATGTTTTCGAGCGGCGCGACGACACCGGTAAAGCTGCCGGGCGTGGAAAGGGCCTGGTCCAGGATCACGCCGCGCGCCACCAGCAGCCGATAAAGCCCTTCGGCATCGGAGCCGGCCAGAGCGCCGTCGACATCGAGTATGCCGCGATACTCGACCGTGGTGGCGACGCGCCGGTCGAACCGCGCCACATCGGCAGGGAGGTTCAGATACGGCGTGATCGAGGCGCCTTCGAAGGTGCCGTCGGTATCTTCATCCCACAGGATCACCGCATCGACGCCCATGGCCGCCGCACAATCCGCCATGGCCGGCCACAGGCTGGTGTGGACATAGAGGTAGGCGAGGCCCTCGTCGTCGCAGTGCAGGTCGAGGACGATGTCGTGGCCGATCGACAGCAGCAGCAGCCGCGTCTTCAGCCGCTGGTCGGCCGTGCCAGACGTGGCGTCCGGCAAGAGCGTCGGGTCAGGCGCGGCCAGCAGCGGAAAGCCGCGGTTGAAGTTGGTGCGCGTGCCCAGGTGAAAACGGCCCTGGTGCTCGCCGAAATGATACTGGGCGCGACCGATCGGATTGGCTTGCGGCACGACGGTGATATTGCCCTTGATGCGGCCTTCGGCCTCGGCCTTTTCAAGCATCGGCATCAGCGCGTCGATGGCGACGACGCCCGGCAGTTCGCCGGCATGCAGTGCGGCCTGCAGATAGGCCGAAGATGCCGCCTTGTCGCTGCCGTCAAAGCGGAGCACTGGGAATTCGTAGGAAACGCCCTCGCTGTCGCCGACGATACGCTCGATCGATTTCTGCATGATATTCCTCCAGGAAAACACATGCCCTTTCGTCGATACGCTGTCGATTGGTCCAGCTTTTCACGCTATGGGCGCAAGACTCTGCTCGGCCGGGCGCGGTGGACATACTGGTCCAACGCCTGCCCGGCCTATGCCAGCGGCTTCAACTCCTGGGCGATGGTGGGCAGAAGTTCCGAGACGTTGGGGTGGATGTGCATGGCGCGCGCGAGCGTGCTGATCGGCGCCTTGGCGTACATCAGATCGAGCACGCAGTGTATCGCCTCGTCGCCGCCGGGGCCGAGCACCGAACAGCCGAGGATTTCGTTGGTGTCGGCATCGGCCAGGATCCTCATGAAACCTTGCGTCTCGCCTTTCTCGACGGCGCGGCCGACGCGGGTCATCGGCCGCTGGCCGACCAGCGCGCGGCGGCCGGACTTTCTTACCGCTGCCTCGGTCATGCCGCAGCGGCCGAGCGGCGGGTCGGTATAGAGCGCATAGGCCTCGATGCGGTCGCTCACCCTGCGCGGGTCGTTGTCGAGCAGATTGGCGGCGACGATCTCGTAGTCATTGTAGGAGGTGTGCGTGAAGGCGCCCTTGCCGTTGCAGTCGCCCATCGCCCAGATGCCGGGCACGCTGGTGCGCAGCTGGTCGTCGACGACAATGAAGCCGCGTTTGTCGACCTCGACGCCGGCCTTGTCGAGGCCGAGATCGTCGGTGTTGGGCGTCCGGCCTACTGCCAGCAGCACATGCGAGCCGATCGCCGGCGCTTTGCCGGCAGAAAAAGTCACGGCAATGTCGTTGCCCTTTCTGGCAAAGCTGATGTCGCCGGCGCCGAGATGAACCGTGATGTCTTCGTTCACCAGGATGGACAGGATGGCGGCCGAGACATCCTCGTCCTCGCGGCCGATCAGCCGCGGGCTCTTTTCGATCACCGTGACCTGTGAACCGAAACGGCGGAACATCTGCGCGAATTCGAGTGAGATGTAGCTGCCGCCGATGACGACGAGGTGGCGCGGCAGCACGTCGAGATCCATCATCGACGCGTTGGTCAGGAACGAAATGTCGTCGACGCCCGGCAGGTCAGGCACCGAGGCACGGCCGCCGGTGTTGAGGAATATTTTTTCGGCGCTCAGCAGGTCGTCGCCGACGCGCACGGTGTTGGCGGATTCGAAGCGTGCATGGCCGCGATAGAGCGTGCATCTGTCCATGCCGGCAATCCAGCTTTCGAGGTTGCCGCGGGCGTCGTTCGACACCTTGTCCTTGCGCGCCTTGATCGCCGTGTAGTCGACGCCGACCGGGCCGGAGAGCGTCACGCCGTAGTCGGCGGCGCGGCGGGCGAGATGCGCGGCATAGGCGCTGGCCACCATGGCCTTGGTCGGCATGCAGCCGGTGTTGACGCAGGTACCGCCGACCAGCTTTCGCTCGATCAGCGCCACGCTCATGCCAGCCGCCGTCAGCCGACCGGCGAGCGGCGGGCCGGCCTGTCCGGCGCCGATGATGATGGCGTCGAATGTCTTTGCCGTCATGCCACGGCCGCCACGATCAGCAGACCGCCAATGATCGCCACCGCGTCCTCGATGAGGGCGGCGGGCTGGTCTTTGCCGAAAGCCAGCGCCAGGCGTTTGCGCAGCTCGGCGCCGCCCAGCGTGCCGATAACCGCGCCGATGGCGCCGGCGATCAGGCCACCGACGGTGGCGCCGCCGGTCGCGCCGATCACCGCGCCGGTGAAGGCGCCCACGATGATGCGCGCGCCAAACTGCTGCGGCACCTTGCGGCTCGGCGTCGATGGCAACTGGTCGGTGACCAATTCGGCAATGGCCAGGATGGTGAAGATGCCGACGGCGATCCAGTGGCCCATGAAGCTGGCCCAGGTTCCGGCGACCGGCAGCCAGCCGACCCAGCCGCCCCAGGCGACGGCGGCAGGCGCGGTCATGGCGCGAAGGCCGGCAACGACGCCGATCAGAAGTGCAAGAATGTACAGCATGATTGACCCCTCGATCACACGGTCTGGGACAGCCCAGCCGGGGCAGGCTAGCATAGGTTCGGCATTTGACCAGAGGCCTGCGATCTCTGGCGTTCACCATATTGAAATAGCAGGGGTAAGACGGGAGGGCCGCCATGGCTCGAAGCGAACGCACAAAAATGGCGGCGGGCGAGTGGTACACTTGCCTCGATCCGGAGTTGGAGGCTCTGCGCGTCATGGCGCGCGACGCAATGTTCGAGCATAATTCACTGCCGCCCCGGCAACGTGGGAACATCGGACCTGCCTTGAAGTCGCTGCTCGGCGTTGTGGGCGAGGGCGCCCGGATCGAAGCGCCGTTCCACTGCGCCTACGGCTTCAATCTCTTTCTCGGCGACGGCGTCTTTCTCAATGCCGGCTGCACCATTCTCGATACCGCGCCAGTCCGCATCGGCAAGGCAACGCTGCTCGGTCCCAACGTGCAGATCTACTGCGCAGAGCATCACAAGGAGGCTACCGGTCGACAAGCCGGGGTGGAGATCGCGAAGCCAGTCGAGATCGGCGGCAATGCCTGGATCGGCGGCAGTGCCGTCATTCTCGGCGGGATCAGCATCGGCGCCGGCGCGATCGTCGGAGCGGGTGCTGTGGTGACGCGCGACGTCGCGGCAAACACCACGGTCGTCGGCAACCCGGCGCGGCCAGTCAGGCGCGGCTGAGCATCCTTTGCCCAAGTTGGATCAGCGAAGCGGCGGCCCGATGAGCATGAACGGTATTGGTGAGATAAGCACGATCATTTGGCAGGAGGTGGATGCAACCGCGTATCGAGCGCAAAGGCCTCCTGGATCTTCATTGCATAGGCGCCCTTCGCGACGCTCGCGTCGAAGATCAGGTTCCAGCTATTCTGGGACACCGCGCTCGGAATCACCACGAAACGGTGCCGTTTGAGAAGATCGTCGCCGAATCCCTGTTGCCCGGAGCTCGGGATGCCCGGACGCAGCCAGTTGGGGTTCGGAACGGCGGCAGGGTCGACGATATGCACATCCGTGACATCGCTGATTATCGCCGCCGTCATCACATGCGCGATCGTGTCGAGCGCCCTAAAACCTTTGTGGACTGCGACCTCGAGAATCGCCGTCGAAGGCTCGATTGAGCAGTAGACTGCGCGCACGCCCCTGCTGTTCCATCGTCCGCCGACCCTGTATGCGCCCTCGCCACTGTCCCATGTCGGCGCGAGCGCAGCCTGATCGAGACGCCAGCCAACGAGATCGGAGCCGCCAAGCACCGCCGGCAGCGGCGTCATGCATAAACGCCGTATTCAAGCCGCTCGAGATAGTCTTGCACAAGCTCGACACCGGCCGGGGTTGCCAGAAGATCGATGGGACGCCGCTGGTCGAGCCCGATCGCCGGGCGCTCCAGCCATTGCTCGGCTTCCGCCTGTGAACCGAACACGTCGGTCGCTTTCGACAGGATCTCGGCGAATTTCCAGGTTCGTCCGCTCTGATCCTGGCTGAGCGGCTTGGAAGGGGCATCCTTCCGCCGCTGGTAGGTGCGCAAGCTCATGCCGACGGCCTTCTCGAGCGAATCAGTCTTCTGGATGAAGACGAGCTGTCCAAGGAGATGGTCCAGCGCCGAACCCGGCAGGCCGTGCACAAGCAACTCATGGGCGTCCAATGCGCTCCTGAGGTTCCGTGATAGAATGCGGGTGCCGCCGAGCAACCTGGCCACCTTCTGCAGTTCATTGTTTTTTGGCGCCGCAGGTGCCTTTTTCAACGCCATCGCCACGGGTCTGCCTCCTAACGTCATCTGTCATTCTAAAATATGACAGATGACGCAAGCCCTTTCAAGAAGGGCAGGATCGAGCGCGGGCAATCGCTCCAGGTTTGAGCTGCCCCTCATTGCCCTGCCGGGCATTTCTCCCCGTATAGTGACGGGGAGAAAGATGCCGTCATCGGCAATTTCCCCAATCACCAGCGTTGCAGAAAGGGTACCGAGGTTGCGGCCAGCCCCTTCTCCCCGTCGCTATACGGGGAGAAGATGCCGGCAGGCAGATGAGGGGCGGCGCCGACATCGACGGTGATTGTTCCAACATGAGTTGGAGCTATCTTGCCACGCGCTCCTGTGCGTTCTTCGAGAATTCACGCCGGTACTGCGCGGGCGTGGTTCTGAGCCGCGCCGCAAAATGCTGGCGCAGCGAGGTGGCGCTGCCGAAGCCGGCCTCGAAGGCAATCATGTCCATCGATTTTTCCGTTATTTCCAGCAACCGCTGCGCCAGAGCGACGCGCTGGTCGATCAGCCAGTCGCCGAAGCTGGTGCCGATTGTTTTCTGGAAGCGGCGCGTGAATGTCCGGCGGGTGAGGCCGGCGGTAGCGGCGACACTGTCCAGGCTGTGCGTTTCGCCCAGCGTCTTGCACACGGTGTCGAGCGCCTGGGTGAAGCGGTCGGCATTGCCGGTCCTGGCGATTGGACGTTCTATGAACTGCGCCTGCCCGCCCTGACGATGAGGAGAAAGCACGATCTGCCGGGCAAGCCGGAGTGCCGCCTCCGCGCCATAGCGAGCCCGTATGATGTGGAGACAGCAGTCGAGCCCGGCGGCGACACCGGCCGAGGTCAGGACATCGCCGTTGTCGATGTAGAGCACCTCCGGCTCGACAAGAATGTCGGGATAGAGGGCCTGCAGCTGGTCGGAAAAAGCCCAGTGTGTCGCGGCTCGCCGCCCCGAAAGCAGGCCGGTCGCCGCAACAGCGAACGTTCCCAAGCACAGTCCGACAATCAGCGCGCCGCGTCGGTGCGCGCGACGCAGCGCCTCGATCAGTGCCGCCGGCGGTGGGACTTCGAGGTTCTTCCAGCTGGGCACGATGACGATGTCGGCGCCATCAAGCGCGGAAAGCCCGTGCGGGACGCTGATGGTCAGCCCCGCATCGGTGCGGATCGGCCCGCCCTCAATCGCGCAGACCCGGAACTCGAAGCGCGGCAGGCCAAGTGCGGCGCGATCCTCTGCGAATACAAGGCACGGGACAGAGAGGTGGAAAGGGCTGATGCCATCGAAGGCGATGGCGGCAACGATCGGATCGGCCATGATGAGCACCAATGAGGGGTCAGACCCGAATGTCCCAATCATTTCGAACAATGTCAATCGGGACACTTTTGCGGACCGATGCCGAGTCTATCCTCGACCATCATTGTCAACGGAAAGGAAAACTCCATGTCGGAATCAGCCAAAGGCAAAGCGCCGCGCCGTGCCCTCATCGTCATCGACGTTCAGAACGACTATGACGGCGGCAATCTCGCCATCAAGCACCCGCCCTTCCGCGACACCGTCGCCAATGTGGCACGCGCCATGGATGCGGCCGCCGAGGCGGGCGTCAAGGTGGTGGTCGTCAAGCAGTTGGCGCCGGAAACCTCACCGGTCTTCGCCAAGGGCAGCCATGGCGGCGAATTGCATCCCGAGATCGCGAGGCGACGCCGCGACCACTACATCGAAAAGACCTTGCCAAGCGCCTTCACCGGCACCGACCTGGAGGAGTGGCTGCGCGCCAACGCTATCGATACGATTACGGTCATCGGCTACATGACGCACAATTGCGATCTGTCGACGGTCATCCACGCCGTCCATATGGGCTTTGCCGTCGAGTTCCTGTCGGATGCGACGGGGTCGCTGCCCTATGCCAACAGCGCCGGCTACGCCTCGGCCGAGGACATCCATCGCGTGGTGACTGTTGTCCTGCAGTCGCGCTTCGCCGCCGTTCTCAAGACCGCCGAATGGATCGACTGCCTGAAGACCGGCGTGCTGCCCGAGCGCGATACGCCCTATGCCTCCAACCAGCGCGCGCTGGTACGCAGCGCCGCTTAGAAGGTTGGCGCGGCCGAGCAAAGTGGGCGCCGCATCGCTGCGGCGCCCTTATCATTCCGGCCTTCAAAATTCTCAGAACAGGCCTTCGATCTGGCCCATCTCGTTCAGGAATATCTTCTCCGAGGACGGCGCCTTGGGCAGGCCGGGCATGGTCATGACCTCGCCGCAGATGACGACGATGAACCCGGCGCCGGCAGACAGCCTGACCTCGCGCACCGGCACGGTGTGGCCGGTCGGCGCGCCGCGCAGGTTCGGATCGGTCGAGAACGAATATTGCGTCTTGGCCATGCAAACCGGCAGGTTGCCGTAGCCGGCGTGCTCCCAGGCGTGGAGTTGGTCGCGCACCGACTTGTCGGCGATCGCTTCTGATCCGCGATAGATGCGCTGGACGATGGTGTTGATCTTCTCGAACAGCGGCATGGCGTCGGGATAGAGCGGCGCAAATTGCGAGGAGCCGGATTCGGCCAGCGTCACCACCTTGTTGGCGAGTTCTTCGATGCCGGCCGAGCCGTGGGCCCAGTGCTTGCACAGGATCGCCTCTTCGCCCATCGAGGCGACGTAGTCCTTCATCGCCCTGATTTCAGCGTCGGTATCGGAATAGAAATGGTTGATGGCGACCACCGCAGGCACGCCGAACTGCCTGACATTCTCGATGTGACGGCCGAGATTGGCGCAGCCCTTCTTGACCGCCTCGACGTTCTCCTTGCCGAGGTCTTCCTTCTTGACGCCGCCATTCATCTTCATGGCGCGCACGGTGGCGACGATGACCGTGGCCGCCGGCTTCAGGCCGGCCTTGCGGCACTTGATATCGAAGAATTTTTCGGCGCCGAGATCGGCGCCGAAACCGGCTTCGGTGACGACATAGTCGGCAAGTTTTAGCGCCGTCGTGGTGGCGACGACCGAGTTGCAGCCATGCGCGATGTTGGCAAAGGGGCCGCCATGGACGAAGGCCGGGTTGTTCTCCAGCGTCTGCACGAGGTTGGGCTGCATGGCGTCCTTGAGCAGCACGGCCATGGCGCCGTCGGCCTTGAGGTCGCGGGCGTAGACGGCCGACTTGTCGCGGCGATAGGCGACGATGATGTCGCCGAGGCGCTTTTCCAAATCCTTCAGGTCGGTGGCGAGGCAGAGGATCGCCATGACTTCCGAGGCGACGGTGATGTCGAAGCCAGCCTCGCGAGGAAAGCCGTTGGCGACGCCGCCGAGCGAGCAAATGATCTCGCGCAGTGAGCGGTCGTTCATGTCCATGACGCGGCGCCAGACGACGCGGCGGATGTCGATGCCGAGCTCGTTGCCCCAGTAGATGTGGTTGTCGATCAGCGCCGAAAGCAGGTTGTGCGCCGTGGTGATGGCATGGAAATCGCCGGTGAAGTGGAGGTTCATGTCCTCCATCGGCACGACCTGCGCATAGCCGCCGCCGGCAGCGCCGCCCTTGACGCCGAAATTCGGCCCGAGCGAAGCCTCGCGGATGCAGACGATGGCCTTCTTGCCGATGCGATTGAGACCGTCGCCGAGGCCCACCGTCGTCGTCGTCTTGCCTTCGCCGGCCGGCGTCGGGTTGATGGCGGTGACGAGGATCAGCTTGCCGTCCTTGTTTGCCTTCACCGACTTGATGAACTCGGCCGAGATCTTCGCCTTGTCGTGGCCGTAAGGCAAAAGATGCTCGCTTGGAATGCCGATCTTCTGGCCGATCGCCTGGATCTGCTTCTTGTCGGCGGCGCGCGCGATCTCGATGTCGGACTTCACTTCGGCCATGGCGGCTTTCCTCTGGATTGGACGGTGGAGGGGACGGGTTTGATCAGTGTGGTCGCAAGCCTGTTCGGAACAGCTTGGCGCTGCAGGCGAGGGCACGTTCTACCCCTGTCGCTGCCGTGGCGTCAACTTGCATGCAACTATGTTTCCTCTAGAGAAAGACGGCTGTCTGTTTCCCGGTCGACCTGTCCCGGATCTTCGTGCCCGGTTGTCGCGCCGTATAGAAGCCAGAGCACGCGCCGTCCTGCCGTCTCAAAACAGCCGCGGAATGCACGGAATGCGACAGGGTTCAAGCGCCGGTCGGCGCTTTGAGCGGTGGCGCTAAAGCGCGTCGACGCGCTTTAACTTCTTGTTTGATGCATGTCGTTATCGCAAAACCGCTGCGCACTTTTGCGCGACATGCATTAGAATGCGCCGATCTGGTGCATCAGCCCCAAGCCGTCAAGCTGGCCGAAATGTTCGACCACGATGCCGTTCTCAACGCAATCAATGTTAATCACACCAACCGACACGCAATTTCCGCTCGGTTCGACGCCGTGGAACATGCCGGTGTGCGTGCCCTGAAAGCGACCGCGCGTGACCACCTTGTCGGCATCGCTGACAAAGTCGTCGATGACGTGATGTCCGTCCGGGAATCCAACAAAGAATTCGGTCAGCGATTTTCGCCAGTCATCGAAGCCGATCGGACTGGCGCTGGCGAGATGAACTGTGAGATCCGGAGAGACCAGACTGGCCAGTTTATCCCAGTCTTGCGCATCGATCGTGGCATAGAAATTTCGAGCAATCTCCCGGATATCCATCGCGTGTCCTCGCTGACTGCCGCCCATGGTTGAACGACGGCGAGACGATCAGGTTCCGCTCCCGGAGATGCGCGCCGAACAGCTGCGGCAGGACGTTGCCGATCTCGACCAACGGCAGCGGTGATTTCAAGCCAGGACGTCTTTCACTATTCGGCCCCTTCACCGATCCAGGACGGACCTGACCTCGACGAGGTTCGATCGCACCCTAAGCACATAGAATCCCATCGTGGTGAGGTGGGTGGGCATGATCCAGCCATCCTCGCGGCCGTTGGATATTATCAGAGGCTGGATGGCGAGCGCTGCCTTGAGCTGGCCTTCCACGCTGTTCCAAAGCGGCGTGAGGCCGCGATTGTCGAGAACCTGCTGGAAGTCGTGATGCGCCGCCGTCAGGATGCCGTAATAGCCGTAGAGCTGGCCGTAGGCGAACCAGAAGCGGTCGTCAGCGCGCGTGTCGAACCAGCCGCTGTTGAAGTTCTGCGAACGGTCACGGATCAGGTCGGACGTCGAGCCTATGTCACTCGCGATCCGATCGACGAACTGCAACAGATTGTCGGCGCGCGCGTTGAAGACAACCTCGCATTTCATGAGCCGGTCGTTGAAGGCGCGAAGGCTGCTCGCCGCCGTGCGATAGAAACTCGGCGTCGGGGTTTTCGGACCAAAGGGCCTGAGGCCGAAATACCAGGTTTCCTCGTCGAAGGTGATCGCGCCGCGCGCATCCTGCAGGTTCTGGTCGATCTGGCTGGTGCCGCGGACGCGGCCCAGCGTGTCGACAAGCTCGACCGTGGTGCGCCGGATGGCTTGATTGACGCCGCGCTGGAACGAGGCCTTGTTGTCGAGAAACGGCGTACGGTCCCAGTCCATGCCGAAGAGCCCGAGCTTGTAGAGTATCATCGACGAGATCCAGGCATTCTCGTTGACGTTGAAGTCGATGAGATCGGCCGTAACCTGGACAATGGCCGAGTGGGTGCAGGTCTTGACCTCTCCCTCGACGCCAGCGGTTTCCCCGGTGGCGGAAGGAGCGGGCTGTGCCGGGGCGGTTCCGGCCGGCCGCGTGAACTTATATGCTTCCGCATAGGCGGGATTGAAATTGCTCCAGACCTGCGTGTTCCAGATGAAATAGCCGTAGAGGCCGATCAGCATGAGCAGAGCGAGGCCGAGCACTGCCTTCAGGATCCAGCCGCGCTGCGTATACCAGCGCCCGGCCCACATGAACGGCCACAGGATCACGCCGACGGCGAAGCCGATGCCGCGGCCAATCCACTGGAACATCCGTGTGAAGAAATTCACGATCGGATCAAGCATGGCGATGTCACCCCTCGTCAGTCAGCCAAGAATTCGATAAGGTTAGGCATTCAATCGGTAAGGCCGTAGAGGCGTGTGCGAAACGCCACCTTGTCTTTCAGATATGTGGTTTTCAGAACGTCCACAACATGCGATCGCCAGGCGTCGCTGAAGCCGTCATAGTCCTTGTAAAAACCCGGTTTGTTGAAGACGTAGCGCGAGACGAAATCCTGCGGCACGAAATCCGAGATCAGCTGGTTGGTCAGCCAGGCGTCGGGATGGCCGGGCTTGGCCCGGATCACCAGAAAACGCTGCTGCGGGAATACGTCCTCGATCTTGAGATAGCCGAGGTGAGCGATCTCGCGCTTGGCGGCGTTGAGAAAGGGGAAACTGCCGTCCCTGGTGATTAGGTCGGCATGGCCGTGGATCCAGGTCTGCAGCCAGACCTTGTCGACGTCGGTCAGGTTGCGGTCGGGCTCGGCGTCGCGGATCAGCGCGCGCACCACCATTTCGGCGCGGTGCTCGAGATAGCCTGATGTTTCGATCCACGAGGCCCGCGGCAGTTCGATGCGGCCGGTCGCGGCGAGGAACTTGAACACCCTGTCGGCATCGTTTATCGAGAGGTAGCTCACCTGCCACGGCCGCGAGCGGCGGAAGCCGGGGGCTGCGGGGTCGCTGATCACCGTCGTCATGTCGGGGTCGATAAACGCATAGAGCCCGCCGAAATGGCTGGTCCAATAGGCGCTGTGGCGAAAGATCACCTGATCCGGCACCAGCGCGTTCTCGCGGATGTCGCCGCAGATCTTGGCCAGCTCGACCATGCGGGTGAGCATGGCACTGTCGCGCCAGGCGTCCGGTTCCTGCTTCAATCGGTCGACGAGCTTGCCGAGTTCGGCGGCCTTGCCGAGCACGTCCTCCGCCGACAGAACCTTGAACTCGACCTGGTTGATCGACAGCAGGTCCTCGATGTCGTCGATCTTGGGGACCGAATCCTCGATCTCGCCATAGATGACATCCTTGATGGTCAGCGCGTCGATGGCGCGCTGGTTCGTCGACATGAACTCGAACATCAGTTGCGACGTGTTGGAAAAGGCGGTGTGCACCACCGGCAGGTCGATCTGCGACGGGGTCAGGATGATGAAACGGCGGTTGATCTCGTTGGGATCGAGGTAGCTGTAGTCGCCGCATTCCTCGGCCACCTGCGGCGAGAAGCCGGTGCGATCGATCTCGAAGCTTTTCAACTTCGTCGGCTTCAGGCCGAAGGCGACCAAAGCCTTGTTGTAGCGCTGGATCAGATGCGGCTCGTCGATGGTCAGCAGCCGGCCGTAGATCAGCTCGTTCTCGCGCAGCAGATCGGATGATTTGGCGGGGCTCATTCTCCCTTCTCCCCTTGTGGGAGAAGGTGGATTGGCGCGCAGCGCCAAGACGGATGAGGGGTGTTCCAGCTTGACGAAAACCCCTCATCCGTCGCCTTCGGAGACACCGCCCGGGGGCGAGCCACTGGTCTCGCCCCGTTCTTCGGACCCCACAAGGGGAGAAGGGGGCGTCGGCGCATTTCATGCATTCCACAGGCCCTTGTTCTTCAGCTCCTCGATCTCGCGCATCGCGCGGTCGCGCAGGCGGGTGTCGCGGATCATCTTGGTCACCGCTGCGTCGTCGGATCTGTCGGAGTAGCGGAACTCCGAGTCGGCGTAACGGTTGACCTCCTGCATGGCCATGTCCATCGAGAACGGGCCGCGCAGTTCCTCGATCATCGCCTTCTTGTCGTCGTAGCCCTTGTGCATGAAGACTTCCGGCTTCTCGAACCATTCGTCCGGCAGCTCGATGTCCATGGCGCGCATCTTGATCGCGTCGGTGACGTTCTTGATGGCGCGGCCGGTGAAGCGCGGCTCGGCCTCCTTGATCATATGCAGATAGGTGCCGATGTCAGCCATCGACTTCGGCGCGCCGTTCTCCTTCATGTAGCGCTCATAGACCTTCATCAGCCCGTCTTCCCTGGGCTTCTCGTGCTCTTCATAGGCCTCCATCACCGCGCGCTGGATTTCCTGGGCGGCGTAGAGCTTGTGGTCGCCGAGCGGGATCTTGTGGTTCTTGCCGGCGAGCAGCACGAAGATGTCGATATAGTCGTCGCGCGTTTGTGGCCCATCGACCAGCCAGCGGGCGCCGGCGCGCTGGCGCAGCGCGTCGTCGACGTTTTCGGGATAGTTGGAGAACATGCCGAAGGAGCAGTTGCCGCGCACCACCGTGGCCGCACCCCCGAATGCGTCCATCAAAACGCCGGTGATTTCCTGCTGGCCGGCCGAGGCACGATCGTCGGAGCGTCGGGCCGCCACCTGGTCGATGTCGTCGATGGTGCCGAAGCCGATGACGCGCGGGTTCAGCACATTGTTGATGAACTGGCGGCAGTTCTGGCCCGACTTGCCCTGGTAGGAGGAGATCTGGTCGACGCCGAAATTCTCGTAGGCGAAGGGATAGCCGGCGACCTGGCAGTAGCCGTTGACGAGACCGGCGATCATCTGGATCAGCGTCGTCTTGCCGGTGCCGGGCGCGCCGTCGCCGATGAAGGTGAACAGGAAGCCGCCGAGCTCGACGAACGGGTTCAGCTCGCGCTCGAAATCGTAAGCCATCAGCATCTTGGCGAGCTTCACCGACTGGTATTTGGCGATGTGGTTGCCGACGACCTCTTCCGGATTCTTGAAGGTCATCACCAGCGGCTTCGACCGCTTGCCCGGTGCGACGTCGAAGCCGTCAAGGGTGAAGTCGTCGACGTCGATGCGGATATGCGCGTTCTCGAACGGACCGATGCCGTCGAAGCGGCCCTTTCGCGCCAAAAGCCCGTCGATGGCGACACGGGCGAAGGCGCGCGCCCGGGTCATCAGGTCGGCATCGTCCTTGGCGCCCGCTATCGCCCTGTCGAGGCCGGCCACGATCGATTTCACCGCATCCTGCGGCGTGTCGAACAAGAAGTCCGGCTCGGGTGTGTCGTTCGGCGCCTCGCCATCGCTGTCGATCAGCTGGAACAGATAGGAGGCGAGGCTGAAGGCCGAAATATAGGCCGAGGCCGACAGCAGCTTCTTGAAGGCGGCGGCCTCGTCGCCTTCGAGCGGCGCGCGGGCGTTTTTCGCCTTCAGGCTCTCGAGATCTGAGCCTTCGGCGAAGACATCGGCGATGGCCAGCGCGATCGCCAGCCCGCGCCGGGTGCGATAAAGCAGCATGTGCTGTGCAATGCTCAGCAACTGGTCGTCGGGATGGACGGCGGCCACGGTCTTGGAAAGCTCGACCTCGCGCGTGCGGCGCACCGAGCCGACCGAGACGGTCGAGACGAAGCGGCGGTTGGTGCCGGCAAGCGCGGTCCCGGATTCCCGCGACGGGTCCTCCAGCACGACGATGCGGGTGATGAAGCTCTGCGCGGTAGCGCGGTGCTTTTCGATTGCCGCTTCCGAAATCGTGGTCAGGCCGGTGTCCATGAAGGATGCTCCGCGGTTTGACGGTCAGACGTCACTGATGACCTGCCCTTTGGACAGGATGTGGACCTTGTAGCCGGAAAAGATCTTCTGCGCCTCGCCGGCGGCGTAGAGTGCCTGGTAGGCCTCATGCGGGATCAGCGCATGCTTCTCGTAGCTCGACACGCCTTGCCGCGCGGCCTCCAGATCGTCGGTGTCGATGAAGAATTCCTGCGTCGCCTTCTCGCTCGAAAACAGACCTTTGCGGCCGGGCTTTTCGGACTTCGAATAGACCTCCTGGATGGTCCAGGTCAGCAGCCAGGCGTTTTCCGGCTTGCGCACCTTGTCCAGAATGTCGGTGACCGTCGAATTGTTGTCGGTGATCCCGGCCGAATAGAACGGGCCGAGCACGACGCGGCGCAGTTGCTTGGGGTGGAGTTGCTCGAAATCCTTGTCGAGGTTGACCGCGATGGTAGCCGGCGACAGCGTATAGGCGGAGTTCTTCTCGGTGAAGTCGTCGAAGCGGTGCGCAAGCTCGGGATTGAGCAGTCCTTCAACGGGAAGCGGAATGTCGACCTTGTCGTTGAGCTTGCCATTGCGGTCGACAAGCTGCCCGATCATCTCTTCGGAGGAATCCTCGACAGTCACCATGTAGACCAGCGGCAGGTTGGCGCTGCCGTCGAAGGCGGCCCAATGGACGAGGTAGTAAGGCCGTCCGGTCTTCGGATTGACCGAGACTTTTGCCGTCTGCGCCAAGGTGAACGGCCCGAAGGTCGTCTCGCTCCTGACGCCCTCCAGATAGAGCCGCTCGGCCATCGACTTCTGCAGCGCCTCGGGGAATTCCTTGTGGCGCAGGATGAAATCGGCCATTTCCTCGCGCAACTCGTCGGCCAGCGGTATGTTGGCGAGACGCGTATCTGCCTGGCGGCGGTCGTTTTCCAGTTCGAGCACGTTCTGGAAGACCGGAAAGCCGCTTTCGGCGCGCGAGATGCGGAACGTCTCCATGAAGCCCAGCCGGTTGCGCCAGCAGGAAAACGAGTTGTCGAGCCGCGCGATGTATTCGGCGACGATCTTGGCGACGATGCCGTGCCGGTAGAGCGGCGAGCGATCGTCGCGCATGAACACTTCGAGGCCGCTGAGCGCCGCCGTGATCGCCGAGAAATAACGCGTTGCCGCTTCGTTTTCGGGGGTCATGCAGCCAGCCCTTGGAGCGGGTGCAGCAATTACGACTGCACGTAGTTTGCCGCATTGTGCTTTTTCAGCACGTCGTCGAAGCGGCGGGCAAAGGCATCGTCGGCCAGCTTCTTGCGGCGCTGGATGTCGGCGGTCGCCACCATGTTCTTCTCGTGCATTTCGAGGAGATCGCCAATGTGCTTCTGCGAGGCCGCGCCGATGCCGGCCATGGTTTCCTCGGCGGTGTTGTCGACCTGGCTGCCCAGCGTGTTGATCTTGTGGGCGACGTCCTGCTGGGCGGCGGTCTTCAGCGAATCTTCCAGGGCCTTGTAGAGCACGATGCGTTGTTCGGTATCGATGGTCAGCTTGTTGATCAGCGTCGACTGCGCCGCGATCTGGTTGTTGAGCGAATCGACGAAGGTCTGGAACATCGAGGTGTAGCGCTCCAGCGTCTGGCTTTCGGCCAGCAGCTCCTGCTCCTTGGCCTGCTTCTCGTTGTACTCGGTGGCGAGTTTCGAACGCTCGCCTTCAAGCTCGGTGCGCTCCTTCTGGCTGGTCGAGGCGGCGATCTTGTTCTCGATGTCGAGCAGCATCGGATTGAGCTCCTCGATGCGCTTCTGCACGGTCTCGAGATTCGACATGGTCGCCTTGCGGCGCTCGATCACCTGCGACAGGCTGGCCTCGGAGGTCTTGTAACGCTGGTCGAGGATCTGCTTCTGCGCCTTGAGGATGCCGACGATGGTGTCGGATTTCGCCAAAAGCTCCTGCAGATTGCCGGCCAGCGACATGTTGCGGACGCGGTCGGTGCGCATTCGCTGCTTGCTCTGGTCGGAAAATATGCCGACGAAGCTTTCCCAGCCGGTGTAGTTCTTCATGCTCTCGAATTCGGCGCCGAAGACGTTGGTGGCGTCCTCCAGCCCGATGATCAGGTCGGCGATGTTGCCTTCCATCACCTTCTGCTGCTTCAGCACATCCTCGATGCGGGCGTTCTCGAGGTCGAAATTGGCGTCGCCGATCTTCTTGTCGGTCTTGGCAAGCGTGTCGAGCACGGCGCCGGACTGCTCGATCTTGGTGCGCATGTCCTGCACGACCTGATTGGTCTTGGCAATTTCGGCATCGAAATTCTGCAATGTCGCCATAGGAGCCTCCCGCTTCGGCAATTGTTCGTGTCGCGAACGCCGCGAATATATGTATGGCAAGGGGGGAAGGAAAGGCGGAAGATGCCGCGATACCTCAAACAAAACCCGACCCATCGGCCTGCCTTCCAACGCTGGTGATTGGCGAAAAGCCGAAGCGACACCCGATCTCCCCCCTTGCGGGCCCTTGCGGGGGAGATCGGCAGCTTCGCCGACGGCGCTGGTCAGGCTTTGGTGAACCCGATGAAATCGTCGGGCGCGGCGCGGCCCATTTCTTCTTCCCAGTGGCGGCGGCAGAGCGAGACATAAACATCCTTGCCGATCGCCACCTGTTCGCCCTGTCTCGCCACCTTGCCGTCCGCGCCGAGGCGCACAACCATCGTCGCCTTGCGGCCACAGCGGCAGATGGTGCGCACCTCGCGCAGATCGTCTGCTATCGCCAGGAGCGCGCGCGAGCCGGAAAACAGCTTGCCCTGGAAATCCGTGCGCAGGCCATAGCACATCACCGGGATGTTCAACCGGTCGGCGATGCGGGCAAGCTGCCACGCCTGCTCCTCCTCGAGGAACTGCGCCTCGTCGACGAAGACGCAATGCACGGTCGTGTGGTCGTGATGCTCGGCGACCCGGGCGAACAGGTCGTCGCCGTCGCGGAACATCTCGGCCTCCGTCTCCAGGCCGATGCGCGACGAGATCAGCCCGGTGTCGCCCTTGCGGTAGTGGCCGGCGACGAACAGCATCGTCGTCATGCCGCGCTCGCGGTAATTGTAGGAGGCCTGCAGCAGCATCGTCGTCTTGCCGGCATTCATCGTCGCGTAGTGGAAGTACAGCTTGGCCATGCCGCCCCTTTTAAGCCGAGTTGTCCCGGCGCGGGGAGGGGGCGTCCCGACGTTCCACCGGAAAAGCGCCTGGCCACCGGAAAAGCGGCGAATCTGTCGCTGGTCGGCCAGCCCGCGCCGTTGCTCGCGATTGTCTTATCGCTTGAAACCGCACCAGAATGGTGTTTGGCTGACGAAACAAGGCGGAGACAAAACCGCAATTTCGCTTCGCCGATAGATCACAATGGGAGAATACAGATGTCGCGTATGAAACTATTCGCCGCCGGCTTCGGTCTGGCGGCATTTCTTTCGGCGAGCGGCGCACTCGCCGCCGAGCCGGAAAGCTGCAAGCCGGTGCGTTTTGCCGATGTCGGCTGGACCGACATCACCGCCACCACCGCTACCGCCAGCGTCATCCTCGAAGCGCTCGGCTACGAGCCCGACGTGCAGGTGCTGTCGGTTCCGGTCACCTATACCTCGCTGAAGAACAAGGACGTCGACGTCTTCCTCGGCAATTGGATGCCGACCATGGAAGCCGACATCAAGCCCTATCTCGAAGACAAGTCGGTCGAGACGGTCGTGACCAACCTCGAAGGCGCGAAATATACGCTCGCCGTTCCGCAGCACACCTATGACGCCGGTCTCAAGGATTTCGCCGATATCGCCAAATTCAAGGACAAGCTCGACGGCAAGATTTACGGCATCGAAGCCGGCAATGACGGCAACCGCCTGATCCTCGACATGATCACCGCCGACAAGTTCGGCCTGAAGGATTTCGAGCTTGTCGAAAGCTCCGAGGCCGGCATGCTGTCAGCGGTGCAGAAGGCGGCCGCATCGGGCGAAGACGTGGTCTTCCTCGGCTGGGAGCCGCATCCGATGAACGCCAACATCAAGATGGCCTATCTGTCAGGTGGCGACGAAGTGTTCGGCGCGAATTTCGGCGGCGCGACCGTCGCCACCAATGTCCGGGCCGGCTACACCACCGAATGCCCGAACGTCGGCGCGCTGCTCAAGAACATGGTGTTCTCGCTCAAGATGGAAAACGAGATCATGGGTGCGATCCTCAATGACGGCGCCGACCCGAAAGCCGCGGCCACCGAATGGCTCAAGGCCAATCCGGACGCGATGACACCATGGCTCGCCGGCGTGACGACCTTCGACGGCGGCGACGCCGCGGCCGCCGTGAAAACCGCACTGGGTTCGTAGCAGGCTCCCCTTGCGGGGAGGTTCGGCGCGGCACGCGCCGCGGTTGGGATGGTTCGGAACGGAGCATAGCCGTGACCATCCCACCCCGCTAGGCTGCGCAGTTCGACCCACCCCGTCAGGGGAGAGGTGAAGAAGAATGAGGGGACATTTGCCATGGATCCGGTTTCGCAACTGATTTCGAGCTTCAAGATCCCGATCGGGCGGTGGGGCAAGACCTTCTTCGACTTTCTGACCACCAATTTCGAGTGGTTTTTCGACAGTATCGCCGACGGGCTCACCGTCGTTCTCGACGGGCTGGTCGATCTTTTGCTGCTCGTCCCCCCGGTTCTCCTGGTCGCCGCCATAGCCGGGCTTGCCTGGTACCTGCAGAAATCATGGAAGCTGGCGCTTGCTGTCGCGCTCGGCCTGCTCTTTATCGTCAACCAGGATCTCTGGCAGGAAACCGTCGAGACGCTGGTGTTGGTCGTGGGCGCTGCTGCGGCCTCGATGGCCATCGGCGTTCCGATCGGCATCTGGGCGGCGCATAACGAGCGCGGCTACCGCTATCTCCAGCCAGTCCTCGACCTGATGCAGACCATGCCGACCTTCGTCTACCTGATCCCGGTGCTCATTCTCTTCGGCCTCGGCATCGCTCCCGGCCTCATCGTCACCGTCATCTTCGCCGCTCCTGCGCCGATCCGCCTGACGCATCTCGGCATCACCTCGGTGCCGAAACCGATGATCGAGGCCGGCGAAGCCTTCGGCGCGACAAAACGCCAGTTGCTGTGGAAAGTAGAGCTGCCGGCGGCGCTGCCGACCATCATGGCGGGGCTGACGCAGTGCATCATGCTCTGCCTCTCCATGGTCGTGATCGCTGCGCTCATCGGCGCCAACGGCCTTGGCAAGCCGGTGGTGCGCGCGCTGAACTCGGTCAATATCCCGCTCGGCCTCGAAGCCGGCCTCGCCATCGTCGTGCTCGCCATCATCCTCGACCGCATCAGCCGCATCGGCACGGGAGCCGCCAAATGAGCGCCGCGGTCGATTTCAAGAATGTCGACATCGTCTTCGGCGCGGCGCGCAAGGAAGCGCTGGCACTCGTAGACAGGGGCGCGACGCGTCAGGAAATCCTGGAAAAGACCGGCGCCGTGCTCGGCTGCGCCGGCGCCAATTTGACCGTCAACGAGGGCGAGATTTCCGTCCTGATGGGCCTCTCCGGCTCCGGCAAATCGACGCTGCTCCGCGCCGTCAACCTGCTCAACGTGCCGGCGCGCGGCAACGTCATGGTCAAGGACGGCGACCGCATGATCGATGTCGCGGCCTGCGACGCCGCCACGCTGCGCCACATCCGACAGACGCGGGTCGCCATGGTGTTCCAGCAGTTCGGCCTTCTGCCCTGGCGCACCGTCGCGGAAAATGTCGGCTTCGGCCTCGAGCTTTCGGGCGTGCCCGAAGCCGAGCGCAAGGCGCGCGTCGAGCGCCAGTTGAAGCTCGTCGGCCTCGACCAGTGGGCGTCGAAATACGCCCACGAGCTTTCCGGCGGCATGCAGCAGCGCGTCGGGCTGGCGCGTGCGTTTGCCACCGAAGCGCCGATCCTGCTGATGGACGAGCCGTTCTCGGCGCTCGACCCGCTGATCCGGACCAAGCTGCAGGACGAATTGCTGCAGCTTCAGGCCGAGTTGAAGAAGACCATCATCTTCGTCAGCCACGATCTCGAGGAGGCGCTGAAGATCGGCAGCCACATCACCATCATGGAAGGCGGGCGTATCGTGCAGACCGGCGCGCCGGAAGACATCGTGCTGCGCCCCGCCAACGACTATGTCCGCGACTTCATCGCCAATGTGAATCCGCTCTCGGTGCTGACTGCCTGGAACGTGATGCGCGACCGCCGCGACCTCGACCACGGCGAGGACGGCTGGGTATGGCTCGACCGCCGCAAGACGACGCGTTTCAAGATCGACGCGCACGGGCTGGTGGCGGCGGCCGAGCGCGACGGCAAGCCGGCGTTCTGGGTGTCGTGCGCCGATGTCGAGGCGCAGCCGGAGGAGACGACGCAGGTCTTCTGGGCCAATCCCGGCACCTCGCTGAAGACGGTGATGCTGGCCATGCACCGCTCGCAGACCGCACCCGTGGCGCTGTTCGACGACCAGTCGCGCTTCGTCGGCGCCATCGGCATCAGGGACGTGCTGTCGGCGGTGTTGCGGCGGTAGCTATTTTCTAAACGAAACGGCCCGTATCGTTTCTTCGCGGTCTGCGCGGCTTGGCGGCGGTCCCATATGGGCACGGACTTGTGAACGGCCGCGCCCGCCGGGAAGGCGGTTTGCGGGCGGTCCAAAATGGACGATCGCTTTCGTCCATGTCAGAATAAAAGCGAAATTCTTGCGCACAATTGCCGGTTCCGATGCCTGAAATCGTCACAAAACCCCGCACCAAAACGAAGCCGCAAATCGAACGGCCGAAGCTCTACAAGGTCATCCTCCTCAATGACGATTTCACGCCGCGCGAGTTCGTGGTGACGGTGCTCAAGGGCGAATTCAAGCTGAGCGAGGACCAGGCGCGGAGGGTGATGATCACCGCGCACCAGCGCGGCGTCTGCGTCGTCGCCGTCTTCACCAGGGACGTCGCCGAGACCAAGGCGACACGGGCGACCGATGCCGGCAAGGCCAAGGGCTACCCGCTGATGTTCACGACGGAACCGGAGGAGTAGTGCTCCTCCCTCGCCCCGTTTACGGGAGAGGGAAGCGAAGCCCGGCCCGCCGGGCGGAGCAGGGTGAGGGGCAGCGCGATGTTTGAAGAAAACTCCGCAGCCTGCGCCGCCCCTCATCCGCCTGCCGGTGACGGGGAGAAGGGAGCTACCGCCCCTCGCGGTACCACATCGAGCCCAATGCCAGAAGCAGCAGGCCGAGGCCTAGGAACCCGCCGAACAGTGGCACGCGCGAGACGGCCTTCAGCACGCTGTCGTCGGTGGTGCGCAGGCCGATCCAGTCGTTGCCGGCCGCCGCGCCCGTGGAGCGGACCGGGACGACCGACGGCAGCGTGACGCCGCCGGCGAGATTGCCAAGGGTCGACGATTGCGCCAGCCGGCGCACGCTGCCGCCGGTGGCCTCGGCCGGGGCTCTCAGCCGGTTCTCGGTGGAGACGACGTCGGTGAATTCCGGTGCGTTGACCGGGCCGACATGGGCAAGCGCTTTCAGGTCGCCATTGCCGACCTGATAGAGGCCGATCTCGCTGGTCTCGATGCTGCCCAGGAAGACGCCGGGTTCGGCTCTCTCGAGCTTGACGGTCATCGCCTTGCCGGACGGGGTGATGATTTGCGCCGGGCCGGGATCGTCGCTCATCGTCTGGCGGCGGATTTCCAGCATCATGCCGCGGCCGTCGGCAGTCAGCCGCTCCTCCTCGAGTTCGGGCTCCTTCATCAGCCAGTGGGCGATGCGGCGATAGAGCTGGACATGCGGGCCGCCGCCCTCGAAGCCGCGCGCCCACAACCAGCCCTGGTCGGACAAGAACATGCCGACGCGGCCTTCACCCTTGCGGTCGAGCAGCAGCAGCGGACGGTTGTCGGCGCCCTTCATCACCGCCTCGCCCCCGGGGTTCTCGACGCCGATGGTGCGGAACCAGCGGCTCCAGTGCGGCGGCTCGGTGGCGGAGCCGTCAAGCCCGCGCGTCACCGGATGGCGCTGGCCGAGCTCGGTGAGGCGCGGATAAAAGGCCTTTTCGACGACTTCGCCGGTCGGCATCGCCGGCAGCGCCGACATCAAAGGCGTGCGGGCGATGGAACTTTCGCCGGCATATTCGGGTCCTGCCGCGATCAGCAGCGCGCCGCCCTTTTCGACATATTCGGCGATGTAGTCGTAATAAAGGACCGGCAGCACGTCGCGGTGCTGGTAGCGGTCGAAGATGATCAGGTCGAAATCCTTGATCTTCTCGACGAACAGTTCGCGCGTCGGGAAGGCGATCAGCGACAATTCGTTGATCGGCGTGCCGTCCTGCTTTTCCGGCGGCCGCAGAATGGTGAAGTGGACCAGATCGACCGAGGCGTCGGATTTCAGCAAATTGCGCCACGTGCGTTCGCCGGCGTGCGGTTCGCCCGAGACCAGCAGCACGCGCAAATTCTCGCGGATGCCGTCGATCAGCGCGATGGCGCGGTTGTTGGTGTCGGTGAGTTCGTCGGGCTCGGGTTCGATGGCGAGTTCGACGATGTTGCGGCCGGCGCCGGGAATGGTCACCTGCAGCGGCATGGCCTGGCCGATGGTGGCGCGCTCGACCGAAACCTGCTCGCCATTGACCGAGACGCGCACATCGACCGAGCCGGCCTCGTTGTTGGTGCCGATGACGCGATAGGTCATTTCCAGCGGCTTGCCGACCAGACCGAAGCGCGGCGCATTCTCGAAGCGGATGCGGCGATCCTTTTCCTGGTCGTTGCCGGTGATCAGCGCGTGCAGAGGGGCGTTGAAGTCGGGCGTGCCGCCTGGGGCGTCATGCACCTCGCCGTCGGTGATCATGATGGCGCCGCCGATGCGCGAAGGCGGGACGTCGCGGAAAGCGCTCTCAAGCGCCCCGAAAAGCCGCGTTTCGGTGCGCTCCTCGGCGGCTTCCGACTTGCCGGCCTCGACGACACGGACGTCGAACTGCTTGAAGCGGCCGAGACGCTGCTGAAGCCCGGCCAGCGCCTCGTCGGTCTGCTTGGTGCGCTCGCCAATGTCCTGGCTCTGGCTGCGGTCGACGACGACGGCGACGACGCTTTTCAGCGCCTCGCGCTCTTCGTCGAGCAACACCGGGTTGAGCAGGGCCGCAGTCAGCGCCAGCAGGGCGGCAAAACGGAAGACTGCGCCGCGCTGGCGAAACCACAGGCCGACAAATGCCAGCAGCAACAGCGGCGCCAGCACCAGGCCGAGCAGCGGCCAGGAGATGAGCGGTTCGAAGGCGAGCGACAAGTTCATGGCTTACTGCCCCAGCCGTTCGAGCAGCACCGGCACATGCACCTGATCGGATTTGTAGTTGCCGGTCAGCATGTACATCATGATGTTGACGCCGGCGCGCAGGGCATAAATGCGCTGCATCGGATCCGACGGCACAGTCGGCAAAAGCGGGTCGCCGTTCTCGTCGACCGCCCAGGCGCCGGCGAAATCATTGGCGGTGATCATGATCGGCGAGACGCCGTCGCCGGTGCGTACCGGGCGGTTCTCGGTGTTGCTGGCTTCGAGCGACGCCGCGACCCAGAGCGGGCCACCGGCGAAGCGTCCGGGAAACTCAGGCAGTATGTAGAAGGATTTGGTCAGCACATGGTCCGACGGCACCGGCTCCAGCGCCGGCACGTTGAGGTTGCCGAGGATGTCGCGCAGCCGCTCCGTCGCCGGGCTGGCCTGCTCCGCGCCGATGCCGGTGGCGAACTGGTCGCGCGTGTCGAACAGCACCGTGCCGCCCTGCTGCATATAGGCGTCGACGCGGGCAATCGCGGCCTGGCTCGGCATCGGTGCGGCAGGGTCGATCGGCCAGTAGATCAGCGGATAGAAGGCAAGCTGGTCCTTCGAGATATCGACGCTGGCAGGCGCGCCCGGCTCGAGCGCGGTCTTCTCGATCAGGAAGCGGGTCAGGCCTTCCAGCCCGGCCTGGCTGATCGAATCGACGCTCCGGTCGCCGGTCTGCACATAGCCGATCCGGGTCTTCGAAATGTCCTCGATAGCCCGCTCATCACCGGGTTTGGCGTCGCCAGGTTTGGCATCGTCGGCGCGGGCGATGTCGGTGTGGCCGACCAGGGCGCCGAGCGCAATCAGCAGGGCCGCGGTGGTTGCGGCGGCTGTGCCGGCGCGGCGCCGCGGCCGGCGCGATAACAGGCCGCCCATCCAGAACACCGCCAGCGTGTCGAGCACCATCAGCAGGAGAGCTGCCGCCACCAGTGGGCCCTTCAAATTGTGCGATTCGTCGAAAGCGTACTGGATGGTGGTGACCGGCACGGTGATCTGAGGACGCACCAACGGTGCGAAGCTGCTTTCGGCATTGAGCAGATTGTGAGCGATGACGCCGGTGTCGGAGCCGTACAGGCCGGGCGGATTCTCGAACGTCACCGGCAGCGGGCCGGCACCCGGCACCAGCGGCCGTGCATCCGGCGTCGGCGGCACCAGCGTGCCGTCGGCTGATATCATGCGGTAGGGCGCCAGCGAGGCGGCGGCGGCTTCTGCATTGGCGACCGCCGCGCCCTGGTTGCGCGACAGTTGCACGATGCGGCGCAGCATCTCGACGAAGCTGCCGGAGATCGGCAGGTTCGACCAGGTCGCCTCCGGCGTGACATGAAACAGGACAAGCGTGCCTTTGCCCTTCTTCATCCCGGTCACCAGCGGCGTGCCGTCGGCAAGCGTGGCCCAGCTGCGCTCGACGATATCGGGCGTCGGCTCGGCCAGCACCTGCCTGGTGACGGTGACCTCGGCGGGCGGTGCGAGATCGGCGAAGGGGCCGGTCTTCGGAAAATCGGTGACCGGCTGCGGCGTCGTCCACGACAGCGCGCCGCCGAGCGAGCGCTCGCCGGTGCGCAGCCTGACCGGCAGCAGGTCGTCGTCATTGCCGGCGGCGACCAGCCGCGAGCCGGCGAACCGCACCAGCGTGCCGCCATTGTCGACCCAGTCGACCAGCCTTTGCCGCACCTGCTGCGGAATGGTGCCGACATCGGCCATGACGATCATCGCCGGCTTCTGGTCGAGGAGCTGCGGGATGGCGTCGGCAAGGTCGGCGCTCGACGGCTCGGCCAGATCGGCGAAGGGCTGCAGCGCGCGGCGGATGTAGTACAGCGGCGACAGAAGCGGCTGCGCCTGGTCGGCTTCGGCCTGCGACAGCAGTCCGACGCGGCGGCGCTTGGAACTCTCGTCGAGCACGCGGACGGCGCCGGCCTGCCGCTGACCGTCGAGCGCGATCGAGGCGAAGTCGTTGCGCAGCTCGAAAGGCACCGCCATCGTGCCGGTGGCGGTGGATTCGCCCGGCGAGAAGGTCAGCGTGGCGTCGGCGATGCGGCGGCCCTTGTCGTCGAAGGCGCCGGCGATCACCTGAGCCGGCGCCGGATCGCCCGGTGGGCGGATGGTGGTCAGCTCGAAGCCGTCCACCTGGTTGTCGGCGCCAGTCAGGCCGATCAGGCCAGGCCGGTCGGAGGCGGCCCAGACGACACGGGCGGCGTTCTTCGACAAAAGCGTGTTGAAGGCGGCCTCGTCGCCTTCCGCCGCCAGACCGTCGGCGAGCACGGCGACGCTGGCGCCCGGCAAGCTCTCCAGGGTTGCCGCGACGCGGGCGTAGACGGCCGGGCGGTCGGTCGGGATCGGCCGCGGCTTTGCTGCGCGCAGCCGGTCGAGCGCGGTGGCGGCGTCGAACGGGCCGATCTCGGCATTCGGTTTTTCGGCGGTGAAGGCGATGATGACAGGCACGTCGTTGGAGCTGGCATCGGCGATCAGCCGTTCGGCAGTGGCGACGCGCTGGCCCCAGTCGGCGGCACTTGCCCAGTTATTGTCGATGACCAGCGCAAGAGCGGCGCCCTCGGCCGGCAGTCTTTCACGCGGGTTGAACACAGGTTCGGCCAGCGCCGCAACGATAAGGGCCGCCATCAGCAGCCTGAGCAGCGTCAGCCACCACGGACTCTGTTGCGGGGTCTCCTCGCGCTTCAGCACGCGGGCCAGGATCTTCAGCGGCGGGAAGACCTCGGTCTGCGGCTTGGGCGGGGTGAACCGCAAAAGCCACCAGATCACCGGCAGGGCCAGAAAGCCCCACAGCACCATCGGCGCCCCGAAGGAGAGCGGCAGCCAGCTCATCCGCGGATCCTCCCGGCTGAGCTGCCATCGACGGTCATCGCCATGTGGACACGCACCAGCGCATCGGAGGCGAGGCGGTCGGTGTGGTTGACGGTAAAGCTCCAGCCGAGGCGCTTGCACCAGTCGGTCAGTTCCTGGCGGCGGGCGATGTAAAGCAGTCGGTAGTCATCGCCCAGCGTTTCGGCGCGGCCGGCGGTCAGCTTGTCGCCGGTCTCGGGATCGGTGAATTCGGTGCGGCCGGCATAGGGGAATCTCTCCTCGGCCGGGTCGGCGACCTCGATCAGATGGGCGCGCACGCCGTGGCGGGCGAGCACGTCGAGCCAGGCTATGGTGTCCTCGACCGGGTCGAGGAAGTCGCTGACGATGACGATGTCGCAGAAGCGGCGGATGGCGGACAGGTCGGGCTTTGCCGGCAGCTCGCCGGCATGGCTGAGTTGTGCTGCGATCCGCTCGGCGCCGTTGCGGGCGGTGAACGGATCGGTCAGCCCGGGCCAGGCGATGCGCTCGCCGCTGCGCGACAGAAGCTCGGCCATGGCCAGCGCCAGCACCAGCGCTCGGGACTCCTTCGAGACGGTGGCGCCGGTCGATTTGTAGAGCATTGAAGGCGAGGGATCTGCCCACAGCCACACCGTATGGGCGGCCTCCCATTCGCGGTCTCGCACATAGATGTGGTCGTCGCGGGCCGAGCGGCGCCAGTCGATGCGCGAGGAGTCGCCCTCGACATAGGGCCGGAACTGCCAGAAATTCTCGCCGATGCCGCGCTTGCGGCGGCCGTGCCAGCCGGCGATCACCGTGTTGACGATGCGACGCGCCTCGACCAGCAGGTCCGGCACCAGCGAAGCCCGCAACCGGCCGCGGGCGAGCGCGTCACGCGTCGCCGCCGGTGCCTGGGCCTCGCCTATACGCGCCATCAGATGCCTTTTGCCAGTTTCGCCACCACGTCGCGCACGGTCGTGCCCTCGGCACGGGCGGCAAAGGTCAGCGCCATGCGGTGCTGCAGCACCGGCTCGGCCAGCGCTCTGATATCGTCGATCGACGGTGCCAGCCGTCCGTCATAGAGGGCGCGGGCGCGGGCGCACAGCGTCAGCGACTGGCTGGCGCGCGGGCCCGGGCCCCAGGCGACGTGCTTGTCGGTCTCGGCATTGCCCTGGCCGGGGCGCGCCGAGCGCACCAGCTGGAGGATCGCCTCGACGACGCTTTCCGGCACCGGCATGCGGCGAATGAGGGTCTGGATCTCCTTCAGCCGCGCCGGCTGCAGCACGTTCTGCGCCTTGGCGTCCTCAATGCCGGTGGTCTCCAGGAGGATGCGGCGCTCCGCCTCGATTTCCGGATAGAGGATGTCGACCTGCATCAGGAAACGGTCAAGCTGCGCCTCGGGCAGCGGATAGGTGCCCTCCTGCTCCAGCGGATTCTGCGTCGCCAGCACGTGGAAGGGCGCCGGCAGGTCGTGGCGGACACCGGCAATGGTGACGTGGTATTCCTGCATCGACTGCAGCAGCGCCGACTGGGTGCGCGGCGAGGCGCGGTTGATCTCGTCGGCCATCAGCAGCTGCGCGAAGATCGGCCCGGAGATGAAGCGGAACGAGCGCTTGCCGAATTCGTCCTGCTCCATCACCTCCGAGCCGAGAATATCGGACGGCATCAGGTCGGGCGTGAACTGGATGCGGCGGGAATCGAGGCCGAGAACGATGCCCAGCGTCTCGACCAGCTTGGTCTTGGCGAGGCCGGGCACGCCGACCAGCAGCGCATGGCCGCCGGCGAGCAGCGCCACCAGCGTGCGTTCGACGGCGCTTTCCTGGCCGAAGATGACGCGGCCGACGCCCTCGCGAACCCTGGAAATGTCGGCCAGCGCCGTCTCGGCCTGGGCGATCATGTCCTTTTCGCTGATCGGGCTTTCCTTGATCATCACGCTCATGCAGCATCGATCCTTCTCGTTGGAAATACCGGCTTGCAGCTTCGACGCCACACAGAGTGCCGCGATTCGGCCTCGCGTGGCGCCTGTCTTTGAACTTAAATCACAGACTTAGGCTGACAAGCGGAACAACAGTGACTATTTCGTGACCATGACAGAACGCGCCGACGATCGTGAAGGAAGTTTGACGACCGCGACCGAGGCGCGCGGATTGGAGGCGCTGATCTCGCGTGCCGCCCGCGCGGGCAAAGGGCCGGCGCCGGTGGATCGTTGGAATCCGGCCTTTTGCGGCGATCTCGACATGGAGATCAGGCAGGACGGCACCTGGTTCTACCAGGGCACGCCGATCGGCCGCATGCCGCTGGTGCAGCTGTTTTCCTCCGTGCTGCGCAAGGACGAAGACGGGAGGACCTACCTGGTGACGCCGGTGGAAAGGGTCGGCATCCGCGTCGTCGATGCGCCGTTCATCGCCGTCGAGATGGATGTTTGCGGCACCGGCGATGGCCAAGTCATCACCTTTCGTACCAATGTCGGCGACGTGGTCGAGGCCGGACCGGAGCATCCGGTGCGCTTTGTCGACGAGGAGGCGACTGGCGGCCTGAAACCCTATGTGCTGGTGCGCGGACGGCTGGAGGCGCTGGTGGCGCGGCCGGTCATGTATGAATTGGTCGAGCATGGCGAGGAGATCGAGGTCGGCGGCCGAAGGATGTTTGCGGTCCGCTCGAAGGGTGCGGTCTATCCGATCATGCCGGCGGAAAAACTGCAGCGGCTGAGCGCATGAGAGGGCAGCGCCAAATGGACCGGGGCCAAATGAACCGGGGCATGATGGACCAGGTGACGCTATGGACCAAGTGACCGGGGCGCCGTTTTCGGCCGCGGATTTTCGCGCCCGCGTCGCGGCGCAGCCGCTGGCGCATGCCGCCGACGATTATGGCGACCATCGCTTCAACCCCGGACATCCGCGTTTGAAGCCCGCAAAGGCGCTGCGCGATGCCGCCGTGCTGATCCCGGTGGTCGATCACGGACGCGACGCCACGGTTCTGCTGACCAAGCGGGCGGAAAAGCTGCGCAACCATTCGGGGCAGGTGGCCTTTCCCGGCGGCACGATCGATCCTACCGACCCGAGCCCGGAGGCGGCGGCATTGCGCGAGACATTCGAGGAGATCGGGCTTGGTCAGGACCGGGTCGCGATCATCGGCCGCATGCCCGATTACGTCTCCGGCAGCGGCTACCGGATCGCCCCGGTGCTGGGAATCGTGCGGCCGGATTTTTCACTGACGCTGAATTCCGAGGAGGTCGACGCCGCCTTCGAAGTGCCGCTGCGCTTTCTGATGGACCCGGCCAACCACGGCCGCGACAGCCGCATGTGGAACGATCTCGAATGGGTCTTCTACGAAATGCCCTATGACGGACAACGCATCTGGGGCGTCACCGCGGGCATCATCCGCACGCTCTATGAAAGGCTCTATACGTGAGCGGCCGAGTGTCGCTCGCGGGCAAAGCCGACTGGCTCGGGGAACGGCATTTGCAGCGCCTGCTGGCGGCGCTGGCGGATGGCGGCGAGGAGGCGCGCGTCGCCGGCGGTGCGGTGCGCAATGCGCTCATCGGCCAGCCGGTCGCCGACGTCGATATCGCCACCACGACCGTGCCTAATGAGACCATCCGCCGCGCCGAGGCGGCGGGTTTCAAGGCCGTGCCGACCGGCATCGAGCACGGCACCATCACGATTGTCGCCGGCGGGAAGCCGTTCGAGGTGACAACGCTGCGCGCCGACATCGAGACCGACGGACGGCGGGCAAAAGTGTTGTTCGGGCGCGACTGGAAGGCCGATGCGGAACGGCGCGATTTCACCATCAACGCGCTCTATGCCGAGGCCGACGGCACGATCGTCGACCTGGTCGGCGGCATTGCCGATATCGAGGCGCGCCGGCTGCGCTTCATCGGCGATCCGGAGGCGCGCATCCGCGAGGATTATCTGCGCATCCTGCGCTTTTTCCGCTTCTTCGCCTGGTATGGCGACGGCCGGCCGGATGCCGAAGGGCTGAAGGCTTGCGCCCGGCTCAAGGAGGGGCTTGGCCAACTCTCGGTCGAGCGCGTCTGGTCCGAACTGAAGAAGCTGCTGTCGGCCCCCGATCCATCGCGCGCCCTGCTGTGGATGCGCCAGGCGGGCGTGCTCACCAGCGTTCTGCCGGAGAGCGAGAAATGGGGCATCGATGCGATCCATGCGCTGACCAGGGCCGAGAAGGATCTCGGCTGGACGCCGGACCCACTGCTCAGGCTGGAAGCGATCGTGCCGCCGGACGCAGCGCGGATGAAGACGCTCGCCGAGCGGTTGAGGTTCTCCGTCAGCGACGCCGGTCGTCTCAGGCAGTGGGCGCTGACAGCGCCCGTCGAGCCGAAGACGACCGAAGCGGAACTCGCAAAACGGCTCTATCGTGGCGATCGTCAAGGCCTTGTCGATCGCTTGCGGCTGTCGCTCGCTTCCGCTCGAGCCCGCGCGGTCGAGGACAACGACGCGCTGCTCGAAGCTGGCGGCTTCTCGCGGCTGCTGGCCTTTGCCGGAAAATGGAAAAAGCCCGACTTTCCGCTCAAGGGCGCCGATCTGACGAGGCTTGGCGCGTCGCCCGGGCCAAAACTCGGCGCAACCCTGAAGAACCTCGAAAACGAGTGGATCGAATCCGGCTTTGCGCTGGATCGCGGCGCACTTCTCAAGCGCGCCGCAGAAGCACTCGAAAACTGATGCATGTCGCGCAAAAGCACGGCCTCGGGCTTGAACCGAGGATGCGCAGCGGTTTTGCGATAACGACATGCACAAAACGGAACTTAAAGCGCGTCGCATGAATCCCTTCAAACGCGACGCGCTTTAGGCAATCAGGCCGCGTCGCGAGCCTTTTCGATGCGCGAACGGATCGCTTCGATCATCGTCTCGCGAATGATCGTCTCGCCATGCGTCTCACGCATGTGCTCGACCGCACGACGCATGATCTCGGCTTCCTCGTCGGCGCGCGTATGCCAGTCACAACCCGGAACGAGCGAGCCGCAGTGGAATTCCTTCATCGGATTTCTCCCTTTTCCTCCTCGAAGCGCCGCATCTGCTCTGACACGGAAGCTCCAGCACCTTTGATCGACGCATGATCTCTGTCGGAAACCGGTTCGGTATACGGGTCATGCGCTGGCCGAACCAGCATAACACGATCGGATGGTTTTGGTTGCTGCAGAGACCGAAAAAGGCGGAGCATCGCTGCTCCGCCCTCTTGACGCTACCCCGGAGGCAAGACCTCGTCTTGCTCCAGCGGGCAGGCCATCACTTCACGATCCTGACTGCCTCGGCAATTTTGTGCTTGCCGCTCATGTCCCACGAAACGCGGACCTTTTCGCCGGCCTTCAGGCCAGGATTCTTGAAGGCCTTGGGCAGCGTAAAGGTAGATCCGTTATCCAGAACAAGGCTCATCGCCGTTCCATCATAGGTCTTGACCGTGCCCGTGGTGTGCTTGACCGCTGCGAAGGCAGCGCCACCAGAGGCAAGGACGGCAGCAGCCGCAACCGACATTATAAGCTTGCGCATGGCATGCTCTCCTGGAAATGAAGGCACCATTTTTGGAAGGTGCCCCACTCAATCATGGGCCGTCCGGTCGCGTCGGGTCGCGGTTCCAGGGAGGCAAGAACCGCCGGCGTTTCCCGGCCCGTAACGAAAAATAGTCCTGCTTTTTCAAATGGATATTAGACGAAAAAGAAATTATGCGCGCCACATTCGCCGCCAGAATCCTGCGATTTGGACCTGATTGCGACTCACATCCAACTCACCGAGATTTTACGGCCATTTCACCTCTGGCGGCAGGCTGGACAGGATCGCGGCAACGTTGCCGCCGGTCTTCAGCCCGAAGATGGTGCCGCGATCGTGAAGCAAGTTGAATTCGACATAGCGGCCGCGGCGAATGAGCTGTTCTTCGCGGTCGCCGTCGGTCCAGTTGTCGTTGAAATTGGCCCGCACCAGATGCCCGTAGACGACGAGAAAAGTGCGCCCGACATCCTGGACGAAGTTGAAATCGGCGTTCCAGCCGCCTCTGTCCTCGTCCGAATGAAGCCAGTCGAAGAAGATGCCGCCGGTGCCGCGCGGTTCGTTGCGGTGCGGCAGATAGAAATACTCGTCGCACCAGGCCTTGAATGTCGCGTGGTCGGCGACGCCAGCGTGCTTCTCGCAGGCAAATTGCATGGCGCGGTGGAAGGCGACCGTGTCCGGGTCCTCCTGGCTGCGGCGACGGTCGAGCACCGGCGTCAGGTCGGCGCCGCCGCCGAACCATTGGCGCGAGGTGACGACCATGCGCGTGTTCATGTGCACCGCCGGCACGTTGGGGTTCCACGGATGGGCGATCAGCGAAATGCCGCTCGCCCAGAAGCGCGGGTCTTCCTCGGCGCCCGGCATCTGCTTCCTGAACTCCGGCGAGAACTCGCCATAGACCGTCGAGGTGTGGACGCCGACCTTCTCGAAGACGCGGCCGCGCATCATCGACATGGTGCCGCCGCCGCCCTTGCCGGCGTCGCGCTCCCACGGCGTCTTTTCGAAGCGGCCGGGCGACCATGAAGCCTGCGGCCCCTGCAGGTCCTGCTCGATCTGCTCGAAGGCGGCGCAGATGCGCTCGCGCAGCGTCTCGAACCACAGCCGCGCCTTCATCTTCTTCTGCTCGATGTCGGCCGGCAGCCCCGCCGGTATTTCGGGTCGTTGCAAATGCTGTCTCCGGTTGTCGGGCGCGTACCCCGACAAATGACTCGTCTTTTCCGGCCGCGATCCCTAATCTCTTAGGTGCAAGGGTCAAGTGTGAATGGAGCTCTTTCGTGCGCACCCCGGCAAGACCGCCGCTGGATGGCCTGAAGAAGAGGCTCGACCGTTCGCGCGCCGAGCGCGAACGCATGCCGCGCGACGGGTTTTTGCGCGAGACCTTCGTCCTGCCGCGCTCCGATGCGCGGCTCAAGGCGAAGGAATGGTTCGAGCGCTTTCCCAAGCAGGCCTACTGGACCGAGATCGAAAGCTGGTTCGAGCGGCCGGGCGACGTCATCGAATTCACCATCAGGCGATTGCCGGCGGCGGATTAGAACCTGGCGGGACGTACCTTCCCCAGGGCAAATTGCCAAGGCCGGCGCTGCCCCTCATTGTCCTGCCGGACATTTCTCCCCGTATAGTGACGGGGAGGACACCGTCGTCAATGGTTTCGCCAATCAGCAACGCCGCAGAATTGAGGGCAGCGCTGACGTCAGCGGGATGAAGGGACCACTAGTCTTCTAGCCCCAGTCCCTTCCTTCGCCAGCCGGTCGCCCTTGTTCCGCAGCGGGCATTTGTCGATCGACATGCAGCCGCAGCCGATGCAGTCGGTCAGCCCGTCGCGCAGCTTCTTCAGCTGGGCAATCTTGCGATCGAGTTGGTCGCGCCAGGCGGTTGAAAGCACATTCCAGTCCTCGCGCGTCGGCGTGCGGCCTTCGGGCAGGGATGCCAATGCCTCGCCGATCTCGGCCAGCGAGATGCCGACCTCCTGTGCCACCTTGATGATCGCCACCCGCCGCAGCACGTCGCGGCCGTAGCGCCGCTGGTTGCCTGATGTGCGGTGGCTGCGGATCAGTCCGCGCGCCTCGTAGAAATGCAGCGCCGACACTGCGACCCCGCTGCGCGTGGCCACGTGGCCGACCGTCAATTCCGTCACCGCAGCCATTTGAATTTTCCGCTTGACCTCAAGTTAAGTTGGGCTTGTAACGAAGAAACCCTTGATATGCAAACCGCAGGAGAAGGCGATGTGCGCCTGGGTAAGAATGACAAGAGACGGTGCAGTCGTCGGCCAGAAAGCGGCCATGTTCGCTGCGCCTCTGCAAATCCTATCCGAGCTGCCGAATCGCCTCGCCGGCCACCATGGCGACGGAAAGCGCGACGTTGATGCTGCGCGCGCCCGGCTGCATCGGGATGATCAGTCGCGCATCCGCCGCCTCGTGGACAGGATCCGGCACGCCTGCGGATTCGCGGCCGAACAAAAGAATGTCGGCATCGGCGAAGGCGAAATCCGTATAGGCGGTCGCGGCTCTGGTCGACAGCAGCACCAGCCGCCGCGCTTCGCCTCTGCGCCAGTGCTCGAAGCCTTGCCAGTCGACATGCCGGGTCAGCGCCGCCATTTCGAGATAGTCCATGCCGGCCCGTTTCAGCGCCCGGTCGGAGAGCGGGAAGCCGGCCGGTTCGATGATGTCGACGCCGAGACCGAGGCAAGCCGCGAAGCGCAGGATTGTCCCGGTGTTGCCGGCGATATCCGGCTGGTAGAGCGCGATGCGGAGACGGTTGTTCATTTCCGCATCCTTCTAATAAGTGGCAGATCGGCCACAACAGGTTCGCGGTTTTGGAAATTTCTGGACCGGCGGGTGGTCATTTTCTGCGAAGTCGGTTATACGCCGGGCATTGTCAACCCGAACCGATGGAGGGGTAATTCATGATGATCATGCACAACCAGCGCCCCTCATGTGGGCTTACCAGCCTGCCGGCGGTTTCGGTTCGACGATTCTCCTGACCTTTTAGACTTCGATCGCACCGATTCTTAGCCGAAACACTTTTTCGGTCTTCGAAGGAATCCTGCGATGTTTTTCAAGCTGTCGAAGGGGCTGAACGCCCCGCCTGAGCACGCTGCTGTTCAACCCCCGCCTTTCGCCGGCCATTCACCTGCGAACAGGCCGGATTTTTTTCCCTATTTTCACATGGAGGACGGACCGATGTTCGATCCCTGCAAAATTCCCGGTTCAAGAAACCTGCACGAGCGCAGGATGGCGACCTGGGCGCTTTTGGTCGGCGAAACCTACTCGTCGGCGGTTCACGCCGAAACCCGCCGGCGCCCGCATCGCGGCATGCTGCCGGACGTCGATTTCTCGCGCGCGGTTCCCGACCGCAGCCGGCCGTCGCTGGTGCGCCGGATCATCAGGCTGATCCGCCCTGGCGCAAAAACCGGCGCGAAACTCCGGGTCGTCGACACAGCGCTGTCAGGATCGTCAAACGAGCCTGTCGGCGAAAAGCCCGCAACATCCTATATTGGGCGAAGCAGGATCGGCGGCCCGGGTGATTCCGGGACGCCGGTCTTTGCTGCCACGCGACCCATGACGCTACCCAGGACGCCATGCGCTCCCAGGACGCTACACGCTCCCGCGCGGCGAGAGCGAAAACGAGCATGTGAGTACCAAGACAATGTTCCGCTGGTTTGAAACAAGGCTCGATCCGTTCCCTGCCGAGGAGCCGGTCGAGCCGCCGAAGACGCTGATCGCCTTCTGCGTCCACTATACGCGCGGCGCTTGGCCCTACATCGCAATCGATGCGATGCTGGTGACGGCTATCGCCCTTGCCGAGGTGTGGATGTTCGGCTTCATGGGCCGGATCGTCGACTGGCTGTCGGTGCAGAATCGCGAGACATTCCTGCAGACCGAGGGCTGGAAGCTCGCAGGCATGGCTTTCATCGTGGTTTTCGCGCTGCCGGCGACGGTCTGGTTCCATGCGCTCCTCAACCAGCAGACGCTGATGGGCAACTATCCGATGCGTATCCGCTGGCAGGTGCATCGCTACCTGCTCAAGCAGTCGATGGCCTTCTACCAGGACGAGTTCGCCGGACGCATCGCGACCAAGCTGATGCAGACGGCGCTCGCCGTACGCGAATGCGTCATCAAGCTCATCGACGTGCTCAATTATGTCGTGGTCTATTTCCTCGGCATGCTGTTGATTGTCGGCTCGGCCGACTGGCGGCTGGCGGCACCGCTTGCCGTCTGGCTTGCCGGCTATGTCTTGCTCCTGCGCTATTTCATCCCGCGATTGGGCAAGGTCGGCGAGGAGCAGGCCAACGCGCGCTCGACCATGACCGGCCGCGTCGTCGACAGCTACTCCAACATCCAGACGGTCAAGCTGTTCTCGCATGCGCGGCGCGAGGCGTCCTTCGCCCGGGAAGGCATGGCCGGCTTTCTCGATACGGTCTACCAGTCGATGCGGCTGGTGACGCAGCTCTATGGCCTGCTCTACGTCCTGAACTCACTGCTGTTGTTTTCGGTCACTGCGATCTCGCTGTGGCTGTGGCTCGGCCAGGTAGTGACGATCGGCGCCGTCGCCCTGGTCATCGGCCTCGTTCTTCGGCTCTGGGGCATGTCGCAATGGATCATGTGGGAGATGTCCACCCTGTTCGAGAATATCGGCACGGTGCAGGACGGCATCAGCTCGATCTCGCTGCCGCGCGTCGTCGAAGACAGGCCGGGCGCCAAGGACATTGTCGTGACCAAGGGCGAGATCCGTTTCGAGGACATCCGCTTCCACTACGGCAAGCAGAAAGGCATGATCGAAAGCCTCTCGCTGACGGTGAAGCCGGGCGAAAAGGTCGGCATCGTCGGCCGCTCGGGCGCCGGCAAGTCGACGCTGGTCAACCTACTGTTGCGCTTCTACGACCTTGAAAGCGGCAAGATCCTGATCGACGGCCAGGAAATCGCGGCGGTGACGCAGGATTCGCTGCGCGCCCAGATCGCCATGGTCACGCAGGATACCTCGCTGCTGCATCGCTCGGTGCGCGAGAACATCCTTTATGGCCGACCGGACGCCAGCAACGAGATGCTGGTCGAGGCAGCACGCCGCGCCGAGGCGCTCGATTTCATATCAAAGCTTTCGGACGCCAGTGGCCGCACGGGTTTCGATGCGCATGTCGGCGATCGCGGCGTCAAATTGTCCGGCGGCCAGCGGCAACGCATCGCGATTGCCCGTGTTATGCTGAAGGACGCACCGATCCTCATCCTCGACGAGGCGACGTCTGCGCTGGATTCAGAGGCCGAGGCGGCGATCCAGGAGAACCTTTACAAACTCATGCAAGGCAAGACCGTCATCGCCATCGCACACCGGCTCTCGACCATCGCGGCGATGGACCGGCTCGTCGTCATGGACAAGGGCCGCGTCATCGAGGAGGGTTCGCATGAGCAACTCGTCGCCAGCGGCGGGCTTTATGCGCAGCTTTGGCAGCGTCAGTCGGGCGGCTTCCTGCTCGACGAGGGTGCGGCCGCCAACGAATCCATCGTCAAGGGTCAAGCAGCAGAATGACGGGCAGCAGAATGATGGCCGCCGAATGATGATTGCCGTCTACCGCTGGTTCGAGAACTGGGTCTATCCGTTCAGGGAGCCCGCGGGCCTTCGGCCACCGGTCAGCGTCAGCGGTTTCCTCTGGCACTATGTCGGCCAGGCGAAGGTCGCCTTCTTCGCCATGCTTGTCATCGGCGGCATTGCGCCGCTGGTCGAGGCTGGGCTGTTCTACTTCGTCGGCAGGCTGGTCGACATTCTCGACCAGCTCCCCGGCGAGCGCAGCTGGGACGCGCTGTGGACTGCCGCCGGTCCCGAACTTGTCTTCATGGCCGCCGTGGTGCTGGTCGTCCGCACCATCGTCGTCGGCCTGGCGGCGCTGGTCGACGAGCAGACGATCACCCCTGGCTTCTACAATCTGGTGCGCTGGCAGGCGCACCGCCATGTCTCGCGCCAGTCCTACGCCTTCTTCCAGAACGATTTCGCCGGCCGCATCGCAACAAAAGTCTGGCAGGCCGGGCAGGCGACCGGCGATTTGATGCAAAGCTTCATCGAGGTCGTCTGGTTCATGGTCGTCTATACGGTGACGACGCTGGTGCTGGTCGCCGGCCTCGACTTGCGGCTGGCGGTGCTGGTGGTGATCTGGATCACCGCCTTCGGCTGGCTGGCCAGGCGCTATCTGCCGGCGATCCGCAAGCATGCCGAGCAAACCGCAGAGGCCGGTTCGATGATCACCGGCCGCTTCGTCGATTCCTACTCGAACGTGCAGACGCTGAAGCTGTTCTCCGCCGATGGCGACGACCGTTACATCAGGAGCGGCTTCGATATCTATCTCGATGCGCTGCGCCCGTTCACCCGCAGGCTGACCGGCGTGCGCATGGCGCTGACGACGCTGTCGGGGATCATGATCACCGCGATCGCCTGTTTTGCCGTCTATCTCTGGATCGAAGGCTCGATCACAGTCGGCGCCGTCGCCTTCACGCTGTCCCTGGTGTTGCGGCTCAACATGTTGCTCGGCCGGCTGATGATGCAGCTCAACAGCATCCTGCGGAATCTCGGCGTGCTGGAAAACTCGAAGGCGCTGATCTCGCAGCCGCTCGGCCTGACCGATGCGCCCGACGCCAAGGAGCTTGTCGTGACCGGCGGCCGGATCGAAGTGAAGAACGTCGAGTTCCACTACGGCAAGGGGTTCGGCGTGCTCAATGGCATCGACCTTGTCGTGCGGCCGGGCGAGAAGGTTGGACTGGTCGGGCCGTCCGGCGCCGGCAAGACGACGCTGGCCAATCTGATCCTGCGCCTCTACGACCTCGAGGGCGGCAAGATCACCATCGACGGCCAGGACGTCTCAAAGGTGACGCAGAATTCGCTGCGTGCCAACATCGGCGTCGTCAGCCAGGATACCGCGCTTTTCCACCGTTCCTTGCGCGACAACATCAAGCTCGGCATGCCGGAAGCAACCGACGCCGCGGTGATCGCGGCCGCGAAGAAGGCCGAGGCGCACGACTTCATCCTCGACTTGCGCGACAATCGCGATCGCCAGGGCTATGAGGCCTTTGTCGGCGAGCGCGGCGTGAAATTGTCTGGCGGCCAGCGCCAGCGCGTGGCGATCGCCCGCGTCTTCCTCAAGGACGCGCCGATCCTGATACTCGACGAGGCGACGTCGGCGCTCGATTCCGACATCGAGGCGGCCATCCAGGAAAATCTGGCGCGGCTGATGGAGAACAAGACGGTCATCGCCATCGCGCACCGGCTGTCGACCATCGCGGCACTCGATCGCCTGGTGGTGCTCGACGGCGGCCGCATCGTCGAACAAGGCACGCATGACGAACTGGTCGCTATCGACGGGCTTTATGCGCGGCTGTGGAAGCGGCAGTCCGGCGGCTTCCTGTTCAACGAGGAGAGCGTGCTGGAGGAGACGCGGCCGGCGGAGTAGGGCCAGATTTCAGCAAAAACCGGAGTGAAGCATGTCGGTGAGAATGCCATCGAATTTCGGACGGTCGGGAGCGCGGGAGAGCGCGCTCGACCTGCTCGGCCATGAAATCCTCGGCGAAAAGGCGGCGGCGCTCGGCCGCGCCGGCCGGCGCGTGGATGAAACGCTGGCGAAGTTGCGTGAACATGGCGACGACGGCGAACATCGTGCTCGGCTGCTCAAGGACGCGGCGGAGGCGGTCCACGGCTATTTCATCCAGCGCGAATTGTGCGGCTTGCGCAAGCACGACGCAGTGATCCGGGAATACAATATTCCCAAGGCCGTGCTGGCCAGGCTCGGCGCGAAATAGACAATAGTGTTGAAAATCTGATGGTACCGAAGACGAAATACCGATTTCGACCCCGTTCCAGTCGTCCAGATCGCTCGCGCTACGGAATAAGTTGACCCGAAGCCGCCCTTCATCAGCCCATTTCGCTGCCTGATAGCTGACATTTTTGGCAACCAGCACTGATGGCTCGGAAGCCTGCTAGCGGGGTTGAAGCCATGGACCAGCCAGCGCTCGTTCTAAGACAAGCAGTATTTCGCTGATCGTATCCATGGCCCCCCTTGCTCAAAGAAATCCGTGACAATCCCGTTCTCTGGTTGTTGGCCTTTGTGCCTGCGGTGTTCGTCGCCCAAGCACTCGAGCCCGAAGCACACACGCTGCTTTTTGTGCTTTCCGTGCTGGCGATCGTGCCGCTGGCCGCGCTGCTGAACTACGCCACCGGGTCGGTGGCGACCAAGACGGGCGATACGGGTGGGCGGCCTTCTCAATGCGACGCACCAATCTCGCATCCCGCGTCAAGGTTGGCGCCAAGGTCATCGTTCTCATGCAAGGGGCCGCCCTTTACAGGGGTGTGTGAAGCGGCATTCGGAGAGGGACAAGCAATGTCGGCAAAACGTGCAGTGGGAACTTCGATCCGGGCAACAGCAATTGGATGCCTGGCGGGGCCCTGAGCGCCTGCGTCAGCGCGGCGCCGCCGCCTCAGGAGCAGATGTCGAGGACGCAGGTCGAGACGGCTCCAGCCGATCTGCAGCTTCTTTGCGCCAATGCGGCCGCCAAGGCGAGCGGCGTCGACAGCACCAAGATCCTTCCGGTTTCCTCGAACAAGATCGATTCCAAAACCTATCAGGTCGAACTCGATGCCAGCGGCAAGAAGCCAAGCTGCCTGGTGGATACCGAAGGCAATGTCTTGTCCGTGAAGGAGGCTTAGGTCGGATCGCCCGCAGTGACAAAGCGGTCGACGACATGTATTTCCAGCGGGCCACCCAAGCGTATATCTGGGCGGGACGGCGGCCTGTCTGACCGTCAAAGGTTCGGAGCGGCTTGAGACAATTTGCCGGTCTCGGGAACAAATTTGGATCGACGACGTTTCTTCCAGTTAATGACGACGTTTCGCATACGGCAAACATTGCCACCAGCGAGGACGCGATCATGAGGTTCCTGTCAGGTATAGCGACCTCCCTGGTCGCCACTTTTGCACTTACGAGCACTGTTCCAGTTGATGCCGCACCGATCTTCGTGCCCAGGGCACAAAGCGCGCAGTCCGATGTCATTCAAATTCGAGATGGCTGGTACAGGGGTTATCGCGGCTACCGCCACTATCGTCCGGGATACCATAGGCACAACGACTTTTGGTTCCCCGCCGGCGCATTTGTCGCTGGAGCGCTGCTCGGCAGCATGATCGCCAACAACAACGGCTACTACGGCGGGTATTACCGAAGCGGCTTCTACGGCGATCCGTATTACGGCGGACCCTATTACGGCAGACCCTATTACGGCAGACCCTATTACGGCAGACCTTATTATGGCAGACCTTATTATGGCGGATCCTATTATGGCGGATCTTATTATGGCGAACCGTATTACCGCGACCGGTATTACCGCAACCGGTATTATGGCGACCGGTATTATGGCAATGGGTATCACTCAAACAGGTCCTATCGCCCATGCTCGCCCCGGGAAGCCGATTCCGGTAATTGCTACTAGCGCGGCCTGTCGCGACACATTCTACCGCCTATCGCGAATTTGACCTTGATGTGCCCACATGGCATCATGGAATGGTAGCTGGACTGCGAAGACAAGACTTCTTGCCGCGGCGGCCGATCCCTTCAACGTGCGGCTGGCAGCCTGCCTCAGTCGACTACCCTGCTGATTTACGTCTTGCGGTTGGGTGGGCATGAATTGAGCCCAACGAACGAGATTGGCAAGACGTCGATCTGCCTCTGTGTTCTATTCTCGAACGGTTTCGAGTGGAGGAGAAAATGGCCAACATCAAAGACACAGCTTTAGACATAAATGCGGCGCCGCCGAGCGCTGAGCAACTGCGAATGGCTCTCCTAGAGGAGCAGATGGCGGAGGCAGACAAGCAGGAAAAGCTGCGAGCGCGGCAGAATGAGGAACTCACGAAGTTCACAAACAGCTTCCTAAAGGACCAAGTGAGTAATGATGAACTTGCAATGGTTCGCCGCCTCGTGATGAATGCCGTCAAGAACGGCAAGTACGAAGCACTAGTATACAGCTTTCCGTCGGAGCTTTGCACCGACAGCGGCCGGGCTATCAACAGTGCTGATCCGCAATGGACTGAAACGCTCCAGGGTAAGGCCAAGCAGTTGTACGAACGTTATGTTAAGAATGCGAAGCCGCAGGGTTACAAACTCAAGGCCATGGTTATTAACTTCCCAGGCGGAATGCCTGGTGACATCGGCTTCTTTCTCAGTTGGGCCCCGGAAACTAAATAGGTTCCGAGTGCCACTCGGTCAGAACACGTCCGGCACCAGGTTGCGCGGAGTTGCATCGTCCACGAAGTTGTCGGGCCGCTTCTGGCGTTTGCTGAAGTTAGGTTTTTCGAACTCGACGCGCTCATAGGGGATGGAGCTCAGAATGTGCGAAATGCAGTTGATGCGCGCGCGCTTCTTGTCGTTTGACGGCACAATCCACCAGGGCGCATGCCTTGTGTCTGTTGCACGGATCATCTCGTCGTAAGCGCGGGTGTAATCCCACCAGCGGTTGTACGATTCGACATCCATCGGGCTCAGTTTCCACTGTCGAAGGGGGTCGTCGGCCCGCTGTCGGAAACGCCGCTCCTGTTCTTCATCACTCACATCGAGGAAGTATTTGAGCAGCGTTATGCCGCTTTCGACCAGGGCGGTTTCAAACGTCGGTGCCTGTTCGAGAAAGCGCCGCGCCTGCTTCTCGCTACAGAAACCCATGACGCGTTCGACGCCAGGACGGTTGTACCAGGAGCGGTCGAATATCACGATCTCGCCTCCGGCGGGCAGGTGCTGGATGTAGCGCTGCATGTAGATCTGGGTCTTCTCTCGATCGGTCGGAGCCGGCAGGGCGACGACGCGGAACACTCGTGGGCTGACCCGCTCGGTCAGGCGCTTGATCACGCCGCCTTTCCCGGCGGCGTCACGGCCCTCGAAAATGATCGCGATGCGGGCACCAGACTTCTTCACCCAGGCCTGAAGGTGGGCAAGCTCAACATGCAACCGGGCGAGTTCCTTCGCATATTTTTTTCCTCCCGATTTCGCTTCCTCCGCCGGTTCGGATATCGTAGCCGCCGCCCTGTCTCTATTCTTCTTACTCATGTCTTCCTCCACTCCACTGGCACGCAGCCATTAAAATGACAGTTGGGTGACAGCAGGAGAGTCCCTGAACTGTCACGCTTGGGCCTCGAACGCATGATACGCCTCTTCGAGAATGTCGAAGACCATGTCGGAGCCAATGCGCTCGATCACGCCGGCGCGAACAAGGATATCGCGCGCTTCGGCGTGAAGCTCCGCTACGCCAAGCCTGATCCCGCGATTGCGCAATTCGTCACATAGCTCCTCCAGCATTGCCGCTGCCGAGCTGTCGATCTGGGAAATTGCACTTGCATCAATCAGCAGCCAGCGTGTGTCTGCCGGCAATTCCTCGGCAATGGACCGCAGCCGCGATGCGACGTAGTCAGTGTTGAAGAACAGCAGGCTGCCTTGAATGAGGCATACGGCGAGGCCGGGTACCTGACGGGCCTCGGGCGTTCGATGCAGTTTGTAGAAACCGTCATGGCCTGGAACACGGCCGAGCATAGCGTCGCGGGGAAACATCAGCTTGCGCAAAACATAGACCAGCGTCACGCCGATCGCGATGACAACCCCGTTAAGGACGCCCAGACCGATCGGACCCCACATCGCAATGAGGGCGAAGACGAACTCCATGCGGCTGATGCGCCAAATCTGCCTAAGGGCGGCGAGATCTATCAGGCTGATAGCAGTAGCCGCAAGAATCGCCCCGAGCGCAGGGATCGGGATAATCCTTAGGGTCGGACCGAGAAACAGCAGTGTCGCGATCAGGGTCGCGGCAGCCACGATGCTCGTCACCTGCGAGCGTCCGCCAACGGTAAGGTTGACCGCCGTGCGCGAGTCAGAGGCCGTCACCGGGAAGGCGCCGAAAAGGCCCGCCCCTATGTTCGCAGCGCCAAATCCGATGAGTTCGCGGTTTGGATCGACCGGGTAGCCGCCTATTGCCCCAAAGCTGCGGGCCGTAATGATGCCGGCGCCGTAGCTCACGAGGAAGATCGCCGCGGCGCCGAGGGCCAATGTCTGGATCGGAAGGTCAGCGATCGCTGGCAACGACAACGAGGGCAACCCTGTCGGAATATCGCCGACTACGGCGATGCCGCGTCCTTCAAAGTCGAAAACGGCCGAAAGCACTACGGAGAGGACCACGACCAGCACTGGCCCGGGAACCGGAAAACGCATGGCCCGCGCGATCTGCAACAAACCGAACATCCCCAAGGCCAGCAGAAGAGACGGCCAATGTATCGATCCGGCCTTGCGCAGAAGTTCGAGGACCGGTGCGAGCAGGCCTTCCGCCTCGATCTTGACTCCGGTGAAGCGACCGATTTGGCCGATCAGGATCGAAAGCGAGATGCCGATGAAGAACCCCGTCAGGATGGGACGCGACAGGAAGGTTGCAAGAACGCCGAGCCGAAGCACCCACGCCGCCAGGCAAAACAAACCGACACCAAGCGCGAGGATTGCTGCGATCGCAGTTCGGTCCACTTCGAGCCCGACTGGCACGCTCGCGGTAACCGCGACCAAAACCGCCGCAAGCACCGTCATCGTAGCCGCGTCCGGGCCGACTATGAGCTGACGCGAGGGGCCAAAGATCGCGTAGGCAACCAGCGGCGCGATGCTCGCGTAGATGCCGGTCTCAGGCGGCAGGCCCGCTATCGCAGGATAGGCGATAGCACTGGGAAGCCCAACCGCGGCAACTGCAAGCCCGGCAGAGACATCGCTCCGCACCCAGCCCGGTTGATAACCGGAAAGGCTCGTAAGCACAGGAAGGCGCAAGCCCACCGGGTTGAATCCTTAGCTGGCATAGCTATTTTATTAGCTTCAGATACTCTATAGTCTTGCACCGGGCCTGACAACACAGCCATGAGCGAGATCGAGCTAAAATTTCTCCTCGACGAACTGACGTCGAGCGAGCTTTGGGGGCGCGCGAAGGCGCTGAAGCTGGCCAGCGGCAGCCCAAAAACGAGAACGCTCAGAAGCATCTATTTGGACACTCCCGAACACGCGCTGAAGAAGGCGGGGATCGCGCTCAGACTCCGGCGCGACGGGCGGCGATGGATACAGACTGTCAAGACCAGGGCCGAGCTGCATGGCGGCCTCTCGCAGGTTGGCGAGGTGGAGAACCCGGCTCCGGGTGGGCGGCTGTGTCTCGATGCGATTCCGGACGCAGCAGTCCGAGAGGAGGTCGTCCATCGCGTGAGTGGCGCGCCGCTTCAGCCGGTCTGCGAGACCGTGATCAGGCGCTCCGCCAGCGAACTTTCGCTTGACGACGGCACACGCGCGGAGTTGGCAATAGACATCGGCGAAATCCACGCCGGGGGGCGCTCGGCCGAGTTGCGTGAACTCGAGATCGAACTCATCGAGGGCAGCCTGGGCGGACTGTTCGACATTGCACATCTACTGTTTCCTGTGGGGGGCCTGAGGTTCTCCCGCCTTTCCAAGGCGGCGCGCGGCTATCTGCTCGCGGAACAGGGATGGATCGACCCGCCGCTCGCGCCCCGCAATGCCGAGGACGTTGCACTCGATCGGGCTCAGATCGCCGAGCAGGCGGCACGCGACGTCCTTCGCGAGTGCCTCGATCAGGTCGCCACGAATGTCGTGGTGATCCGGGAGCTGGACGATCCCGAAGGGCCGCACCAGTTGCGGATCGGCCTGCGCCGATTGCGAAGCGCGTTCTCTGTCTGCGCTTCCGTTCTGAAGAGCCCGGAAATGACGCGGCTCAGCATGGAAGCCCGCTGGCTTGGCCAGGAGGTCGGGCGTCTCAGGGATATCGATGTGGTGGCGAACAATATCGTACGACGGGAGGCCGAGGCCCACGCGGATGAACCGGGTCTGCCGCCCCTTGCCGATGCTCTCTCGAGGCAGGCGGGGGGACTGCGCGATCACCTTCGCAAGGTTCTCCCCGACGCGCGCGTGCAGGCGTTCCTGCTCGACCTGGCGCGTTTCGTGGAGGCGCGAGGCTGGCTCGTTCCTCAAGATTTTGGCCAGACCGAGCGGCTTGCAGCGCCGGTCGTCGAGTTGGCTGGCAAGGCACTCAGCAAGCGCTGGAAGAAAGTTAGCAAGCACGCACGTGGACTGGAGACTCTCGATGTGGAGCAGCGCCACGAGTTGCGCAAGGAACTAAAGAAGCTGCGCTATGCGGTCGAGTTCTTCTCTCCCTTGTACCCGGCCAAGCGTGTCGATCCATTCCTGAAACGCTTGAAGAAACTTCAGACGGTCTTCGGCGATCTGAACGACGCGGCGGCCGTCAGAGCCATGTTGACGGGAGCGGAAGCGCCCGGCGCCGGCGATCCGGCCGCGCAACGCGCCATCGGATGGGTGATCGGAGCGAGTCAGGCGCGCGCCGAATTTGGCTGGGCTGGCGCAAAAACCTTGTGGGGAAGCCTCGACGAGACCCGCCCCTTCTGGAAGTGACCGGCCCCGCTGGATGGAGATCGCTGGCCCGGCTTTGGCCTCCGGAAGACGCGGCGATTGTATACTTGACAGACCAAACTTTGCGCTGATGGCGTTTCCCCGCAATCCTGCTAATATTCACGCCCACCGAGTGGTGGCTCACGACCGAGCGCCAATGGGTGCCTAGTTTTGATTGAAACTCGTCGTATAGTGCTGGATGGCTCCCCGTACGCTGGAGAATAGGCGCTCGGGTCCTAGTCGATCGGCGAAGCCAGAGGCCCGGATGTATTCGAGTACGCTGGGGTTCAGCGCCACTATCCAACACGTCATTCCTTGCTCGGTTATGCGGCGTTCGCCCTCCATTATCATCTGGAGGGCGGAATACTCGATGTCGAAGACCCGGCTCATGTCGAGCGCGACGACGCGCGGCTTGTGCTCGACGACCAGGGCCTGGATCTGATCCGCGACCCGTTGGGCATTGGCGAAGAAGAGCCGTCCCTCCGGCCGGAGGATAAGCAGGCCCTCGAATGTCTCATCGTCCGGGTGCTCGGGTGACAACGGACGGATTACGTCGGTGCCCCGCTTGCGGCCGATCACGTAGACATTTGGGTTGGCCGACTGACTGGCCAAGCCAACGAGCGACAGAACGATCGCCACGACGATGCCCTGCAGCGTGCCGAAGGCAAGTACGCCAAGGAAGGCCGCCAGCGCCCATCGAAACTCCATTCGCCGTACCTTGCGGATCGACACGAACTCGGCCGGCTTGATCAGTCCGATCGAGTAGACGATCACGATTGCCGCCAGCACAGCCTGAGGCAACAGGCTGAGCAGCGGGGCCAGGAGCAGCATGGTGGCCGCCGCGGCACAGGCCGTGACGAGAGATGCCTTCTGCGTTTGTCCTCCGACCGCGCGGACCACGGCAGTCTGGGACGTACCACCGCCCGCCGGCATGGCGCCGAACAACGCACCCGCCAAGTTGGCGGCCCCTGTTGCAAGAAGCTCGCGGTCGGCCTTGATGAGCGGCTCGGCGGGGGCGGCGAAGGCTCGCCCGGCGGCGATCGATTCAGTGAAGCTCATCAATGCGATGCCGAGCGCGCCCGGCAAGAGTTGCTGGACGAGGCTGAGAGTCGGTAGGGTGATCGACGGGAGCGACTGTGGGATGAACCCCACAATCGCGACGCCCGCAGAATCCAAACCGACGAACCATGAGAGCCCAATCCCCGCGCTCACCGCTACGAGGGGAGCCGGCGAATGGGGCCAGAGCCGCTCCATCGCCAACAGCGCCAGTATTGCCGCGATGGCGATGGTCAGAGTGAGCAGCGACGTGTTGGGTAAATGGTGCGCCACACTCAGAATGTCGCGGAGGAAGCCTTCCTTCGCAATGTGCACGCCGAGCAGCTTCGGCACCTGATCGAGTACGATCACAAGACCGATACCGGCCTTGAAGCCGGTCAGAACGGGAGACGAAATGAAATTGGCGACGAACCCGAGGCGAAGCACTGAGGCCCCGATCAGCAGGGCTCCGGTCAGCGCGGTGAGCGTCGCAGTTGCCGTGATCAGCTTATCCGGATCACCGTCCGGAACTGCGAACCCGAGCTGTGTCCCAGTGAGGATCGCAAGGGTGGTCGTAGAGCTTACACTCAGGACGCGCGATGTGCCAAGCAACGCGTAGACGATCATCGGCACGAAGGCCGTGTAAAGTCCGACACTCACCGGCAGGCCCGCAACCGTCGCGTAGGCCATCGCCTTTGGCAGGACGACGGCTGCGGCCGTCAGGCCTGCGACCACGTCGAGGCGTTGGATTGCAACAATCGAGGGCTTTTTCACGCCGCTTTGCCAGCGCTCGTCAATCGAGCGACCTTGCCGATGTCAGTTATGGGTTCTCAACCTAGTCTAGCTAGGGCGTAACTCCTCGGCAAGGAAGGTACTTAACTGTATCCTACTCCAGGAATTTCGGTTCAGTCTGGCGACGCAGCGATGGTAGGTTCCGATGACCTCGCGCATGTCCTCCGGATCCAGGCGGCCTGCGAGTGCCGTCGAGCCGACGACGTCAACGAACATGACCGTTAGCTGCCGCCGCTCAGCCTCTGGAAGCGGCGGGGCTGTCCCTGAGATCGCCGCCAGGGATCGCGTGGTCGAGGTGGCCGCTGTATCCGAATTCGCGCGCAGGGCGGCGATAGCGGCGAGCAGCTTGCGGCGATGACCAATCGATGTGACCCCGAGCGCCACGAGATCGTCGGCCGTGAGCTGGGGAAGCGTTTCAGCTTCAATGTCGTTGTCGCGAAAAGCCTGCTCGTATTGCTGCAGGCCGAGGCTCCGTAGCCATTTCGCGATATCCACGCCCCTTCTCCTCTTCGGCTGCGGGGGGCTGCCCTGTTCTCCCAACTATATCCCAAATCGATGGAGTAGGCGGAATCTCTTTGGAAGAGGCCGCTGAAACGGAGATATCGGCGTGGAACGGGTGGCCTGACGACGAGCATCGCGCTTCTCGAAAGGATGCCTGCTCTGAGGTCATGACTTGCCCATGCTCTTGCCTCGGGGAAGGTCAGCTTCGGAGAAGCGCCGGCAATGTCAAGAAATGGCGCGTCCTTCCTGTTCGCAGACCGGAAGAATTGACCCTTGGACTAAGCCGCTCGCGCGGCAATGGCGCCGTGGTGAGGGTGCAGCAATGATCTGAACGGTTCCGTTGCAAAATTGTCGTCTGGCAATAGAAACTCTGGGAACGACCCCAGCCTCACGCGGCGGCGATGATTTCCAATTGCTCGACGATGGCGGATTTGGATTGAAGGCGTACCTCGGCTGTCGTTTTCGCATCATGTGGATCATCTCGATCCCGCCCAGCGTGGCGATAGCGCTTGCGAATGATTTGAAACCGAGCATAGGCCGCACACGACACTTGATGCGCCGGTGATCCTGCTCGATGCGGCTGTTGAGGTACTGGCTCTTTCGGATGCGGATCGGCTTGAGCTGCCGCCGCGACCGATCCCGCAGCCGGCTTTCCGCGTCACAGGAAAGGATTGCCTCGCGATTCGTCTGGCTGCCGTCGATGACGATGCGCTCGGGGTGGCCGTGACGCTGCAACGCCTTGCGCAGGAAGCGTTTGGCCGCCGGCAGATCACGATGCTCGCTGAACCAGAACTCGACGGTGTCGCCGACGCTGTCGATGGCGCGATAGAGATACATCCAGCGGCCGCGAACCTTGATATAGGTTTCGTCGATATGCCACCTTCCGCTGACGGCACGCTTGCGCCGATTGAAGCGTTTCAGCAGCAAGGGCGAGAAGTGAACGACCCAGCGGTGGATCGTCGAATGATCGATACTGATGCCGCGCTCGGCCATCATTTCCTTCAAATCGCGAAGGCTCAAGCCGTAGGCCAGATACCAGCGAGCGCAAAGCAGAAAGCAGAATGACGGACTGGTCGAAATGGCGGCCCTTGAACATCTGAACTCTCCGGCGAACCACCAGAGGCCATGCCATGCGCCTGGTTACCGAAAACTTTGCAACACAGCCCAATTTTGCAACGGAACCCGACAGAATGCCTCTCCCAACCATCAACCGACAGTTAAACTGGCTAGGTGTGTCTTTCCTGCACTAGCTGCGGTGTGGTCCCCCGTTAGTTTGCGTGTTGTACCTTGAACCGATTCGCCCGAGGGGAATATGTGATGAGCAGAATTCTAATCGCAGTGGTCGCGGCGCTCGCCGTCGCCAGCCTAAGCGGCTGCGCAAATATGGACATCGGCAAAGGGAAGGGGAAGGCTCCGCCGCCTGTCGTCGTCGAAGAGCCTGCACCGGCGCCCGTGTACAAGTAAACCGGCCTAGGTCGGGATGGGGAAAGGCCGCTGGCCTTTCCCCATCAGCCAGCAATCCGGATCGGGCGACTCTTCGGCTCGGTCGTGAGGTCAGCAGTGGCGGGCAGGACCCGCTTTTGATCTGCGCTCCTCGGAGTTCGGGAATGAAATGACGCTTGTAAGTGGCCGTTCACTGTCCGTGGCCCTGTTCGCGCTCGCGGCGGCATCATGCCAATCGCAATCGCAGGATAAACCTCAACTGAATTTCACGTCCGATGAACGGACCCTAGCGGCTGCCGGGGCGCCGACGAGCACGGTGAATTCAGCAGAAGGCCGGTACTTCATCGAGTTCCGCTCCCGCTACGCCTATACATACGGGCACTCCTTCGTGATTTTCGGGCGCATGGACAAATCGGGAAAGATGATCAATGCCGAAGTCGCCGGGCTCGCGCCGAAATCCAACGATCCCAATATCTATATGCTCGGCCATCTCGCGCCGGTGCCGGCCTCGACCGGATGGACCGACGGCGATCTGGAAATCGCCTACCGGTCGGCGAGCTGGACAGTTCCGCTTACCGAACCTGAATACAGGAGGGTCGTGGCATATATACGCAAGCTGCAGGCCAAGTCGCCGCTCTGGCACGCGTCGCTCTACAATTGCAACGCCTTCGTGGCCGACATCGCAAGCTTCATGGGCTACAAGACGCCAAGTATCTGGCTTATGCCGCGTGATTTCATCACAAAGCTTCGACAGATGAATGGCGGGCCGAATGCGATCGGCTATACCGGCCCGCCGGGGGTTGAATCCGGAAATGCCCCCGTCGCAACGGCCCCCCGTTAGCAGATCGAGAATGTCGAGGCGGCCGCGCCTCCTCAAGACGTCCATACCGCCGAAAGGGCGCCGGTGAGCTAAATTGAGCATGGAAGCGAGTTCAGTCGGCGAGATCGTATGGGTGCTCGGGATCGTCGGCTGGTATGTGATTCGATATCCTTTCGAGCACCGGGCCAAGCGCGTGCGAGTCGTAACCAATCGCCGCTCGCCTTCCGAAATCGTCGGACTTGTCTCGGCTCTCTTCGGCCTGGCGATTCTGCCCGGCTTCTATGTCGCGACCGGAATCTCCGAGTCAGCCGACTTTACGGCGAGATGGTGGGCGGTCGCGCTCGGGGCTATCATCTTCGCCCTGGCGCAGTGGGTGTTTCGCAGGGTCGCACAAGGAACTCGGTCGGAACTGGTCGATCACGCTTGAGATCCGCGAGAGGCACGCGCTGGTCTGCGCCGGGCCATACGCCGTCATCCGTCACCCGATGTACACCTCTTTCATGCTGATGGGCCTCGGCCAGGCATTTCTGCTGTCGAACTGGGTCGCGGGCCTGGCAGGGCTTGTCGGCTTCGCAATCCTTTTTTCCTGCGAGTGGACAAGGAAGAGCGTATGATGCTGGAGAATTTCGGCCCGCAATATCGGGTCTATATGGAGGGACCAAAAGAATAATCCCTTATATTTACTAGAGGTCCTGTCATGCGAGGCCGAGCACTAAAGATTTCGGCGCCCCGACGCCTGGTCGGCGACCTGATGCGATTTTCGATCGGAGTACCGCGGGTAACCGTGCAGCGTCACATGAATCTCGCGCCGCTCGTGGCAGCCAGAATGGCGCAGCAGCCCAAACCGTCCTGGAGCGCGATCTTCGTGAAGGGATACGCGCTTCTCGCCCGGGAAACGCCCGAGTTCCGGCGTGCCTACGTCAAGTTTCCCTGGCCGCAATTCTACGAATACCCGGTGAGCGTCGCCTCGATCGCGCATGAGCGCGAATATGAGGGCGAGCGGGCTGTACTTTTGAGCCGCATCAAGGGACCAGAGCGCTGCTCGATCGCCGAACTGCATGCATCGATCCACGCGGCGCGGTCACGCCCCGTCATGGAGATCAAGGAGTTCCGGCGCGCCTTGACGATGGCCCGCGTGCCGACGCCGATCCGCAGGGCGCTGATGTGGCTCGGGCTGAACATCGCCCGGCAGAGGCCGAACTATTTCGGCACGTTCCAGTTCTCCGTCTATTCGGGCCTCGGGGCCGAATCCCTCAACCCGCTTACGCCGCTGACCACGCTGCTCAATTACGGGCCGATCGGCGAGGACGGATCGGTGACCGTCCGCATCCTTTACGACCACCGGGTGATGGACGGCGCCAACGTCGCCCGCGCGCTCCACAGGTTCGAAGAGATACTGAACGGAGAAATCGCCGAGGAGGTGATGCAATTCAGCCAGAGCGCTGCCGTTCCCGTAACGCAGGAGCGCGCCAGCGAGTGACGATTCGGCCAGCGGTTCTGTCAGGATTGCTGTGCCGACGAAGTGAACCGGCAGGCTAATTGCAAGCCGCCGGGCCAGAGCAATGCGCGCCTCTCGCATCGTGCACCGCGCCGCGATGGCCAGCGCCCAGTCCTTCAGCTTGAGCGGCCCCTTGTAGCGCGTCAGCATGACGTTCGCCGCTTCATAGAGCAGCGATCGCGTTCGCCGGTGGCCGCACTTTGAGATGCTGCCGGTGTAGTCCACTTCGCCCGACTGGTAGTGACGCGGCACCAGGCCGAGATAGGCGCCGATGTCGCGAGACCGGCGAAAGCTCTCAGGATCATCGACGGCGGCCGCGAAGGCGAGCGCAGTGAGCTTGCCGACGCCGGGAACGGCCATCAGCCGCCTACGCTGGAAGCCTTGGCCATCTTCTTCATGTCGGTATCGATTGCCGAGACAGCCGAAAGCACGGCAGCTCGCGCCGCGATGAGGCCTCGCATGGTGGCGGACAGTCCGTCGATCCCTTCGCTGGCCCAGAGCGCCTGATCGATGAAGGCCGGGCTGAGTGCCCGTGGTAGCCGGACGCCGAACACCACGGCGAGGCTGCGGATCTGGTTCTCCAGCATGACGTGCTGGCCGACCAGCTTCTTGCGCGCGATGACCAATGAGCGGATGGCATGCGCCGGAAGAGACTTCACATGGGGCGGTTTGAAGAACCCGGTGCGGGCGAGATGGCCACGAGCATCGTTGCGGTCGGTCTTGTGGGTCGCCAGCGACTTCAGCGCCTGCTAGGCTTGGCGGCTCTCGATGCAGACGACAGGGACGTCGCGTTCTCGCAGGCCGTGGTAGAGCATCGGAGTCATGCGACCGGTCTCGAACACGACCCGTCGGCAACTGGGCGCCTTCGCCAGCGAAGCAAAGATCGCCTCAGCCGTCGAAATCGTCCTCGCTTCGTGAACGACTGCACCCTCACGGTCGAGAACGCAGACATGCGTCTCTTCCATTGAGATATCCAAACCTGCAAAATACTCCATGGTCGGTCTCCTCTTCAAATCGGAGCCGATCTTATCGGTCTCCGCGAAGAGCCGCCGCCCATTACCCAATGTTGAAAAAGTCCGATCCGTGGCGAAACAAGCGCTGAATCCCATTTCTTGATGAGGCTCCTCCTGGAATCAAGATTCGCGATTCCAGTCCTCATGAACCGATATTCTAAGCGAGCGTCGCCGGTGGCATAGCTGGCGACTTTTTCAACGATATCCGCCAATTGCGGACTCTACCGAGTTTGCCCGCAAAATCGAACTTCGGGCCATGGGCCGTTCGCCTACAGGAGTGGGCGATTTCGTTATTGTCCGCATTGTCGATCGCTCGACTGACAACTCCAGGAGGCCCGCCGTTTCGTACACGGCGGCTGCTCGCGGGAGGCCGATCAATCGGCGCGCGTCGGCCGCCGACAAGCGTTCAATCGCGACTGTCTTCCTGCCGAGGCCAAAGCAACGTTGTCATGAAGATCGCATAGGCGATGGCCACCAGTATGTAAGTGACCCGGGTGGAAAAGGACTCGGCGGCAGACCCCGGAAGCGGTGACACGCCTGTTCCGAATACGAGGAGGAAGATCGTCAAGGCGCCAGCGTAAAGTTTGGCGGCCGGCGCACGCATGGCAGCACGACCGCCAAATACCAACCCGGCCAGCAGTACCAATAGAAAGAGGAAAATGTGGGACGGCCATACCTGAAGCAATCCGAATGCGACGGACCCGGCCAAGCCTCCAGTAATATTGGTTATCACGATCCCCAAGGCCGCGCGCGTGCTGGCTGCGACGTCGAATTGGGACAGCAGTGACACGACTGTTATCGGAATGACAATCGCCGTTGCCAGCCCTTCGCGTGTCAGACAGGCAACCACCGCGATCAGGAGTATGGCGGTGTTGGCGGCAGCGTAGCGTGCCGCATGCGGATATGTCGTCGCCGTCGCGGCCTTAAGGGCGGGGCTACCTCTGTCCGGGATTAGTACATGGGCCAGCCACATCAAAAGCATTCCGGTCACCACACTCTGAACCAGGATCATAAGAATGGTGTCGCCGAGATCCTCGTTCAGAATTGTGAGGAGCGGCACCATAACCGCTATGACCAGGACAAGAAAGATTGTGGGGCCGCCCTTGCCGTTCGCCTGCTGGTAGAAACATCCAAAGTAAATCAGCCCGAGCAGCAGCAGCAGAACCGGCGGCCGGTCGCCAGTCAGCACCGCTACGAATTGCAAAAGTGCTCCGACAACAAGAATGAGCACCGTGACTGCCAACGCCTTTTGCAACGGCATAGGGCGGGAACTGGAGATTAGAAACTGTGCCGCAAACAACGGCCCAAGGAAGGGGATGATAGCCCCCGAATAGACCAACCAGGAAAAGCCGACCGCAACGGCAAGCGCTATGCGCAGACCCTTGCGCCTTACATTAACGCGGTCCGCCTCGTGCAAAAGATGCGTGTCAACTGACATAGGTAAGGATCGACAGAACTCGGATCCAGATGCTGCCGAGGGCATTGGTGACCGGATGGTCCCCGGTATAGATCACCACATTCGCCTGCGAACCGTACCGCACGCCCTTGGGCCGCCCTTCGTCGAGAACCAGGCGGATGGGAAAGCTCTGCGGTGTTCTCACCCATCCAGTGTCTGTGGAAATCTTCGGCAGGCCCGTCGCTGGGTCGACGCTTCCCTGAGCCACCCCCATCCCGATGCCCTCAACGGTGGCGGCAAAAATCTGACCGGGGAGGATATCGAAAAACACCTCCGCACGGTCGCCTGCGGCAACCATCTCGAGGCTGTTTTCCTTGAACGCGGCCGTGATCCAAATCGTGCCGGTATCGATGAAGGTCATTGCACTCTCGCCAGCGCTGACCATGCCTCCGACGGAAAGCTGAAGATTGGTGACCACGCCTTCCGCCGGCGCTGAAACCGTCGTGCGCAGCAGATCAAGCTGAGCGCTTTCAAGCGCCGCGAGCGCCTCCTTCAACTGCGGATTGTCCTTTCCTGCGGGTCCAAGCTCCTCCTGAGCCCGCGCGAGGTCGGCTTCGGCTGCATCCACGCCTGCATCTGCCTGATCCAGCGCGGCCGCGGCCTCATCATACTTCGCCTGGGCATAGACACCGCGCCTGACAAGTTCCATCGCGCGGGTGGCTTGATCCTGGACGTTGACGCGGACTGCCTTTGCCTCCACCACCCGAGCCTGGGCGACATCGACGGCCGCAGTCGAAGCGCCGATCGACTGACCTACCCCTGCAAGGCGTGCTTCCGCCTCCGCAACGGCAAGCCGGTACTGTTCCGGGTCCAGGCGAAACAGCATCTGGCCGGGCGTCACGGCGCTGTTGTCAGTCACGCCCACTTCAATGACCCGCCCGGTAACCTCCGGCGCTACGCCGACGACATATGCACTGACGGTCGCCTGCGAGGATGAAGGAGTGCGCCGCTCCATGAAAACCGTCACGACAAACAGCAGGAAAGCCACCAGGAGCACGGTAATTGCGACCGTGCGCTGCGGGTTTTTCTCTTTCTGAGGCGGGCCCACTACATCTGGAGCATGATCACGAGAGGCCTCAGTTGCTTCCGACGCCATGACGTTTCCCCTTATGGTCACGCGGCCATCGCGCCACGGCTTGATATCATCGAGCGTCGGCACCTGCGTTGGAATTGCAACTTAGTCCTCAGCCGTCGCCATCGCAACGGGCACAAACGCGATGCCTAGTCCAAGGAATCCACCCATACAGCCGCGGCAGGCTGAGGCTACATCAGGTTTCTCAATGGGCCTCGCGTCTTCGCGGGCACCAGCGCCCGTCTTGCAGAAAGGCCGAAACAGGTAAATAGTCAGGCGGAGCACGGAGCTACCTGGGAAATCCAGATGGCTGGGAAGGGGGGCAGCTACATGGACCCGAACGTGACAATCCCTGAGCGCCCACCGTCGCTCTTGAGAATGCTCGACGCGGTGCTTCAGATCGCACTTGTGGCCTTACTGATCTTTGCCTGTAGCCGCATCATATTGCCCTTTACTGGCATCCTGCTCTGGTCGGTGATCCTCGCGGTGATGCTTTATCCGCTGCACCAACGCTTGGTCCTCCGGGTCGGCAATCGCTGGTCAGCGATGTTGATCGGGCTGGTCAGCGTTGCGCTGATGCTGGTGCCGTTGGTAATGGTGGTGACGTCGCTTGGATCGTCCATTCTTGCGTTCGTCTCGGGCTTGCAAGACGGCAGCCTGACCGTGCCGCCACCGCCTCCGCGGCTCGCAGACCTGCCACTGGTCGGCCAAAAGCTAACAGAGACATGGTCACTCGTGGCAACAAACATGCCTGCGGCGCTTGCCAAGTACGGCCAGCAGCTAAGCGGGATTGCAGCATGGCTGGCGTCGTTCGCGGCCGGTTTAGCCGCCGGTCAATTGTCTTTCGTACTTTCGTTCGCAGTCGCTGCCGTGCTCATCGCCTATAGCGACGGCGCTACCGAATTCGCCAGTCGCCTGTTGGAACGTATCACTGGCAGCAAGGCACAAGGCCCGCGGCTGGTTGAGATGACCGCCGCTACGATCCGCGGTGTGGCGGTCGGCGTAGTCGGCGTAGCGGTCATCCAGTCGCTGCTGATCGGGGTAGGCTTTTTCGCCATAGGTCTTTCATCGGCCGGAGTTTTGACGCTCGTGGTGCTATTGTTTGCCATCGTGCAGGTGCCGGCGGTGCTGGTAACACTTCCTGTCATAGCCTATGTTCTTGCGACCGAAGCGACCACGCCGGCGATCATCTTTTCGATCTGGACCGTCATTGCGGGGCTCAGCGACAACTTCCTCAAGCCATTGATGCTCGGCCGCGGACTTGAAGTTCCAATGCCGGTCATTCTCATTGGTGTGATTGGCGGCATGATCGCTGACGGGCTTCTCGGCCTGTTTGTGGGGCCTGTGCTCCTGGCCGTTGGCTACGTACTGCTTATGGAGTGGCTGCGGTACGACCCCATCGAGGGCAGGCCGCAAACCGACGATCCCCGGCCATGATCGCGGTTATTGCTCTCGGCTTGCTGGCGATGTTGGCATGCCTTGCACTTCAGGTGCTGGCATCGGTGTTCGCCGCCCGTTACTTCGCCCAGGCCTCGAAGCAACCGCTCGGCCCAAAGCCGTTGCGCGGGATTTTCCTGCAATTCTCGATTCTGATGGTGGTGCTCATGATCGGCAACATCGTCCAGGTTGCGTTTTGGGCATTGCTCTACAAACTGCTCGGTGCATTTGAGGACTTTGAAACGGCGATGTATTTTTCGGGCGTGACCTTCACCTCGCTCGGTTATGGTGACATCGTGCTAGATGGTCGGATGCGGCTGCTTGGGCCGCTTCAGGCTGCCAATGGTCTGATGATGTTCGGGATCACCACGGCCCTCTTCATCTCCGCTGTCCAGCAGGTCACCGCCAAATGGATCGCCGCGCAGTCAACCCGCGCGTAGGCCAATTGTCCGGCGTCAGCAAAAGGTAAGCGGTGGATCACCGATCTCGACAGTAATATCTTACTAGCTGCATACCGCCCCTGCCGTATCGGGCCGTTTCCTGGCGCGGTGTAAGATCCCTTACTGCGTGAGGAACGCAGAGGTCGACTGGCAGGCTTGGACAAGGTCGCTGGCATGCTCGAACAGCGCAACAGCCGACCAGTCGAAAATCATCCCGCGAGATCAATCCCGGAGACGTCGACGCGGACTCTCTGATGAGTATCCAGAGGGAGATGGCGCTGAAGCGCTGCCACAAGAAGTCGGAGATCAGATAGGTCGCGAAATCGCCCGGCCGGTTCCCTTCAACGATCCAGAAATGCACGAAGCGCTCCGCCAGCAATGAATGTCGCAATCCAATAGATCGCCGTCTTGAACAAGATTGGTTGGATGAGCGGGGCCCGGTCGAAGGGTTTGAGGAAGGGCATCGCGTTCGCGGGGATCACGGCCTTTCCGACGACAAGCGCCGCGACGGTGCCGAGCATGAAATTACTAACGGCCACGGCATAGTCGGCGACTAGGAGGTTCGTCGTCAGAACGATGAAGTTGAAGCCTACAAAGAAAAATTTTGTCGGCCGCAATGCTCCGCGCAACTCATACAAAATCCAAGCGCCGACGCGCCGCAGCAACTTCGAATCCGCACCCCCTTCTGCCAAAGCGTATCCACGCGTGGGCCGCAGCCGCGCCATTGGCCCGGACGCGGGCTTGGCTGAGGCGCTTGTTCGAATGCCGCCCACTGGTGCTGCGACAAGCGATGTGTGAACCGCTACCGTGTTCGCTGTTCAACACCAAAAGAAAATCAGATGGATAACTGTCGTGATCGTTTGCATACCACCTTCTGGTCCTCATCGTGTTTCGTGTCCTGACGAAACGCGGCGGATTGCTGCTTGCGGCCGGTGCGGATCCGGATCCGCCACCTTGCCCTGTGCACGAGGACGACCATGCCTCTAGTCGATGATGTGGTAGCCACCATCGACGTAGAGCGTCTCGCCAGTAATGAGGCGCGCGGCGTCGTGGGCAAGGAACGCTGTCGCCATGCCGACGTCGTCAATGCTGACAAGGCTGCGCGCTGGCGCCTTTGCTTTAGCTTTGTCGAGCAATTCATCGAACTCAGGGATCCCGGAAGCGGCTCGCGTCGCCAGCGGCCCAGGGGAAATGGCATGCACGCGAATACCCTTGGGACCGAGCTCGGCCGCCAGATAGCGCACTGCGCTTTCAAGTGCTGCTTTCGCCACGCCCATGATGTTGTAGTTTTCCACTACCATCTGGCTGCCGTAGTACGTCATCGTGAACAGCGTGCCGCCTTGTCTCATCAGCGGCTCCGCCAAATGCGCCATACGGATGAACGACCAGCAAGACACGTCCATGGTCGTGAGAAAACCTTCCCGCGGCGCATCGACCACGCGGCCCTGGAGTGTATCCTTCGGTGAGAAGGCGATCGAGTGGACGAGAAAATCGAGTTCGCCCCAGGCTTTCTCAATGCGCTCGAAGACCGCCTCTATCTGACCCGGCACACCGACGTCCAACGGCATCATGATCGGCGCTTCCAACTCCTGAGCAAGCGGTTCGACGTACTTTCTCGCCTTGTCATTCAGATAAGTGACAGCGAGCTCCGCACCCAGTGCGCGGAAAGCCTTGGCGCAGCCCCACGCGATTGATTGGTCATTCGCGATGCCAACGATGAGCCCCTTCTTGCCTTCAAGCAATTGCGCTTTTGCGACGGGAATCATGCGACGGGCCTTTCCTCCGTGGGCTTGCCGCCGGGCAAGCCTTACTTTGCGATCGACAGTAGTGGTTCTAGGGCGAACGCTCCGCACTGATACGCGTGCTTTCGCCCAGACCGTCCTTTTTGTCCGCCCCGATAAGTTCCAGTGTGAGACGCGCGATCATCAGTTCTTCGTCTGTCGGGACCGCGAACAGCGCAATACGGCTTGCCTCGCTCGAGATCACTAACTCTCCGGCTGTATTGGCGGCTTGATCCAGCTCGGCGCCAAGCCAGCCAAGTTTCTCGACTATGCGCGCCCGGATCTCGGCCGAGTTCTCGCCGATCCCTGCCGTGAATACGAAGGCGTCGAGACCACCCAGCGCTGCCGCCAACGTCCCTGCGTACAGGCCGATACGGTAAACGAAATAGTCCAATGCGAAGGCGGCGTAGGCATCATCGCTCTTCAGCAGGTCGCGAACGTCATTGCTGATTCCAGACAGCCCCTTCAGGCCGCATTCACGGTACAGCAAATCCTGCACCTGCGCCGCCGTCATGCCCTTTTCCGTAATGAGGTAGAGGATCACGCCCGGATCGATCTGTCCGCAGCGCGTTCCCATCGGTAGTCCGTCGAGCGCCGTAAATCCAAGCGTGCTTTCAACGCTGCGGCCTTCTGATAGCGCGCACATGGAGGCGCCGCTTCCGAGGTGCGCGATGATCACACGTCCGCTCGCGATATTGGGTGCAATCTCGCGCAGACGTCCGGAGACATACTCGTAGGACAGTCCGTGAAACCCGTACCGCCGCACCCCCTCCGCATAAAAGCGCTCAGGAATCGCATAGTGGTCGGCTAACGCGCTGTGGCCTCGATGGAATGCCGTGTCGAAGCAGGCAACTTGCGGCAGTTCCGGACGTCGCTCGAACAGGGCGCGGATAGGCGCCAGGTTATTCGGCTGGTGCAGCGGAGCAAGCGGGACGTAACGTTCAAGATTTCGTAGGACGTCCTCGTCCACCTGTATGGGCTCAGCATAGTCCGGCCCGCCATGAACGACGCGGTGGCCGACAGCGGTGAGTTTGAATCCCTGCGTCTTCCGCAGCCAGGTTCCCGCGACGTTTGTGGCGGCGGGAAGATCCGGGACATCGCCCGGGGAATAGGCTTGATCTACCAACGGCTTCTTGTCAGGCCCGATGGCAAGCAGTCGCGGTGATGTGCCGACGCCATCGATCTGACCCTTGACTTGCCTTTGCAGACCGCCCGACCCGTCAAATCCGAATACCTGGAACTTCAGACTCGAGGAGCCGGCATTGAGGACCAGGATCGCATCCATGGCTACGTTGCCGGCAAGGCTGCCGAGCGACGGCGCGCGTCGGCAAGGAGCACTGCGACTGCGCAGGAAGCCAGCCGCGTGCGAATGGAATCAGCCCGCGATGTGAGGATGATCGGGACGCGCGCGCCGAGCACGATGCCGGCGGCGTCCGCCTTGGCAAGGAAGGTTAGATTCTTGGCAAGCATGTTGCCGGCTTCGAGATCGGGAACCACCAGGATCTGCGCGCGCCCCGCCACGACGGACCGGATGCCCTTGATTCTAGCCGCCTCCGGGTCAATGGCGTTGTCGAAGGCGAGCGGACCATCCAGCACGCCGCCCGTGATCTGGCCGCGATCGGCCATCTTGCACAGCGCCGCGGCCTCGATGGTTGACGGTATTTTCGAGGTGACGGTTTCCACGGCGGAAAGTATAGCGACACGCGGCTCGCCGAGACCGACCTGAGTGAAGAGATCGATGGCGTTCTGGATGATGTCGCGCTTGGCGTCGAGATCGGGAAAGATATTGATCGCCGCATCGGTGATGAACAATGTCTCGGCATAGGCTGGCACATCCATCACAAACACATGGCTGATCCGCCGCGCCGTGCGCAACCCCGTTGCGGACGCGGTGACGGCCCGCATCAACTCATCGGTGTGGAGGCTGCCCTTCATCAGTAGCTCTCCCTTCGCCTCCTGGATCAGTTCAACACCCTTCGCGGCCGCGGCATCGCTGTGCGCCATGTCGACAAGCTGGAAACGACCGATGTCGAGACTGTGTTCCTCCGCCACCGCGCGGATTTTGCGGCATGGTCCCACCAGGATCGGTACGATCAGGCTTTCGTCGGCTGCCTCAACAGCGCCACGCAATGAAGTCTCGTCGCAAGGGTGCACGACGATGGTCTTCGTTGCCGGCACAAGCTTCGCGCGCGCAATCAAGCGCTCGTATTTTTCGTGAGCAGTTTCGGCTTTGTCTGAGTCAATCTGGACCAAAAGCGTGTCCTCCGAGACAGTCCTTTGAGGGCTTCCCCCGTCGCTAGGATACCTTGACCAATCGGGCTGGCTTGATCGCTTTGCCCGACAGTTCGGAAACGGCCGCCTCCGCGTCGATGCCGAACAGGCCGATAATTCGCTGCCACCGCTCCGCCGCCTCCCCGGACATGTCACCGCGTGCACTGAGCACCTCGTGGAGCGCGGCGAGGCCCTGGCGGCGTGCGTCCTCGTCCGCAGGCAGCAGATTGGGGATAGCCTTAAGCGTTGCCTCCTGATCCATGAGCAGCATCAGAAATTGCTCACGTATGAGAGCCTTGAACTCGGCCAGCGTCATCCGCAGGCCGCCGTCCTTCATAGCGCGCAGGCGGCGAATGGCAGCGAATCCCCGCTCGTCAGCGCCGCCACGCGCCGCGCCGACATAAAGCAGGGCTCGCGCCATGCATTCGCGAAGGCCGCCCGAAGAAATGCGCGACCGCAGTTCCTCGATCCGGGATTGCAGGACTTGCCAATGGAGGTGGGTTTTTCCGGCCCTCCTTTGCGGACCATAATCCGCGGGATCTATGCCGACCGCAGCCTGTAGAGCCGGCGATCCATAGACCGACAGAAATGTAGCCTCTGCCAACGCTTCGGTCATGACGCGCCACGCGTCGAGGCCCGTTTCAATCTGCCTGGATACGGTCTGCTCCAGAGCGACGAAGGGATTCTCGGCCGCGATGGGTTTGCGATCGTCCCGAACGTGATCGGCCAATGCGTTGACCCAAGTCATCAGAGGATTCGTATCCGAGAAAATTTCGTACTGAAGTCGAAGCGGGTGGAACTGCCGCAGTTGATCGGCCGCCGCCTCCGGCATAAAGGCGCGAACGAACGGCTGGGCAAACGTCCGATATTGGGCAAGGTTGATCTCGGATACTCTGGCCGCCGTGGCGAACCGGCGTTCGTCTGCCGTATCATTCCCACCCAGGGACCGTATGTCATCGAGTGTCCGCGCTTCGCAACGCATCACCCAATCACCGATGACGATGTCGGATCCCGCAGTCTCGTCAGTCTTTTCCTCAAACACCGCTTCGTATAATCCGGGCGGCAGCACATCGATGAGATCGATGTTGCTGGAGAACTCCCCGTGCTCCTTGCGGGCAACGCCCGCCGAAACGAAGATTCCCAAATGACCGACGGTTTCGTGAACCGTGTAGACGATCGTCTGTCCGTGCGAGCGGATCTCGCCCACGTCGTCGTAGAGATCGAGGATCCACCCGAGCGCCTGCTGCGGCGGTGTGATGTTGTCTCCCTTTGAACAGAACACGACGATCGGGGCCTGAATGTTGCGCAGGTCAATCGTGGCCCCGTCGGACGTTTTGATGCGGCCGGCCGCGAGGTTGTTCCCGATAAAAAGTTCGTCAACGATGAACTGGATTTCTTCAGCGTTCAGATTGACATGACCACCCCACCATCGCTCGAAACCCAGATATCGAGGCGCTTCGGTGTCGATCTTGGAATACAGATTGTATTGCTTGCTCCAAAGCGTGTTGGCCGGATTTTGGTTCTCGAAATTCTGCACCAGCCATGCGCCATCGAACTTGCCCGCGCCAAGATCGCTTGTCAGCGCCGTGAGCCAGCTGCCGCCCAACAGTCCGCCAGAGTAGCGCATCGGATTCTTGCCATGCACTCCGGCCCAGTAGGAGAGCGGAGAGCCGGCTAGGATGATCGTTCCGAAGAGTTCGGGACGCAGGGCCGCGAGCATCATCATCGCCCAACCCGCCTGGCAGTTCCCAATCACGCAGGGCTTGCCATCGGCCTGCGGATGCAGCGCGATCACTTTTTCAAGGAAGATCGCCTCCGCCAGCGCAATATCTTCGATCGTCTGTCCGGGCACGGGTTCTGGCAGGAAGCCTACGAAATAACAGGGATGCCCGGCCTTGAAAGCGACGCCTATCTCGCTGTCTGCCTTGAAGCCTCCGATCCCCGGACCATGTCCAGCGCGAGGATCAACGACGACGAATGGACGGCGGTCTTGACTGACAGTGGCGCCCGCCGGCGGAATGATGCGGACCAGAGCATAGTTGACGGGCCGGTCGAGCGTGCGCCCGTCCATCACCACCTCGGTCTCGTAATTCAGGACGTGCGGCGCCTCCTTGGCCAGATGCTCGTGATACTGGTTGGCGCGCTTCCCCATGACATCCCAGAACAGAACGCTCCGCTGTGCCGCATCGACAAGATAGTTGAGCGCCGGAGCAAAGGGGGAGAACGGGTTGGCAAAGTCGCCGCCGGCGATCTGACTTCTGCGAGCGATCATGACGTCTCCTCTGCAAACACTTGTGGAGTGGCTGATCCAGCCTAGAAGGAGCTTTTCCCAGCACGATCCCCTCTGATAGTAGGCTCGGCCTGATTAGCACCGCGGCGGGTCAATGAGAACTATGCGGTGCCGGTGATGGCAGATTTGTGACGACACCCGCGGTCCCGCCAAGGTCAGAACGCCAGGCGAAATCGCGAGCATCCTTGCCCATTTTGGTCTATACTAGCGTCCAAGTCGGCCTCGGATAAGCCGTATCGGTTCATCGTGCTCATATCCATGCCAACTGCGCAGTAACTGCGGCTTGCCAAGACCGTGTCAACGCGACCGATCCCATTCTGGAAGAGGAGCGAACGATGGCATCGATTAAGACCGCAACGAAAAAGAAAGGTCGTTCTGGCGAAATTTCGGCGGCGGCCGTTAGCGCCCTCTCGACTGACGAATTACAGGCGATGGACGCCTGCTGGCGGGCATCCAACTATCTGTCGGTTGGCCAGATCTATCTTCTCGACAACCCATTGTTGAAGGAGCCGCTGAAACGCGAGCACATCAAGCCTCGCCTGCTCGGCCACTGGGGCACGACGCCCGGTCTGAACATGCTCTATGTCCACCTAAACCGGGTCATCAAACGCGACGACCTCAACATGATCTACATCATCGGACCGGGACACGGCGGCCCTGCCCTGGTTGCTCACGCCTATCTGGAAGGTACCTACAGCGAGGTATACCCAAATATCAGCCAAGACGCGGAGGGTATGAAGAGACTGTTCAAGCAGTTCAGCTTTCCCGGTGGCATTCCCAGTCACGTTGCCCCGGAGACGCCCGGCAGCATTCATGAGGGCGGGGAACTCGGTTACGCCTTGAGCCACGCCTTTGGTGCGGCCTTCGACAACCCGGACCTGATCGTCGCCTGTGTCGTTGGCGACGGCGAAGCCGAGACCGGGCCTCTCGCGACCGGCTGGCATGGAAACAAATTCCTGAATCCGGCCCGCGATGGCTGCGTGCTGCCCATTCTTCACCTCAACGGGTACAAGATCGCCAACCCGTGCTTCTTAGCGCGCATTCCGAAGGACGAATTGCAAAAGTTTTTCGAGGGCATGGGCTATACGCCTTACTTCGTCGAGGGACACGACCCGGAGGACGTCCACCAGCAGTTGGCTGACGCGCTGGACACCGCAGTGGCGGAAATCAAACAAATCTGGGCTGATGCCCGAAACAACGGCAACCTGAAACGCCCGGCTTGGCCGATGATCGTCTTCCGCACGCCGAAGGGTTGGACTTGCCCGCCGGAAATCGACGGCAAGAAGTGTGAAGACTATTGGCGCGCCCACCAGGTTCCCATGGGCGACATGGACAAGCCGGCGCACATCCGGATTCTTGAAAAGTGGATGAAGAGCTACCGGCCTGACGACCTGTTCGATGCAGATGGCCGGTTCAATTCCAAACTGGCATCGCTGGCTCCGATGGGGCATCGCCGAATGAGCGACAATCCGCACGCCAATGGCGGTTTGAAGTTGCGCGACCTTAAGATGCCAGACTTCCGGGACTATGCAGTGGCGGTGCCCAGCCCAGGCGCAACCACGGTCGAGTCGGCACGGCTGATGGGCAAGTTTCTCCGGGATGTGATGAAATTGAATTTGGAAAGCAACAATTTCCGCCTGTTCAGCCCGGATGAAAACAACTCCAATCGTTGGCAGGACGTGTTGGAGGTTACCAACCGATGTTACATGGCCGAAATCTACCCGGAGGACGACCATTTGGCGCCAGATGGCCGCGTGATGGAGGTGCTCAGCGAACATCAGTGCCAAGGCTGGCTGGAGGGCTATCTATTAACCGGCCGGCATGGCTTCTTCTCCTGCTATGAAGCCTTCATCCACATCATCGACTCGATGTTCAACCAGCACGCCAAGTGGCTGAAGGTCTGCCACGAGATTCCCTGGCGCCGATCAATCGCATCGCTTAACTACTTCCTCAGCTCGCACGTCTGGCGCCAGGACCACAATGGCTTCAGCCATCAGGACCCGGGATTCCTCGATCATGTCGCCAATAAGAAAGCGGAAGTGATCCGGATCTATTTGCCGCCCGATGCCAACACCCTCCTGGCGGTGACCGATCACTGCCTGCGCAGTCGCAACTATGTCAATGTCGTGGTCGCCGGCAAGCAACCCGCGCCGCAATGGCTGACGATAGACCAAGCCGTCAAGCACTGCACTCAAGGTCTTGGCATTTGGGAGTGGGCCAGCAACGACAAGGGCAGCGAGCCCGACGTGGTGATGGCGTGTTGCGGCGATGTCCCGACCCTGGAGACGCTGGCTGCAGTGGCGTTGATCCGCGAGCACTTACCGGAATTAAAGGTGCGGGTGGTCAACGTGGTGAATCTGATGAAGCTGCAGCCGCCGGAAGAACATCCGCATGGCTTGCCGGGTCGCGATTTCGATGCGCTGTTTACCAAGAATAAGCCCATCATCTTTGCCTTCCACGGCTATCCCTGGCTAATCCACCGGCTGACCTATCGCCGAACCAACCACGACAACCTGCACGTCCGCGGCTACAAGGAAGAAGGCACGACCTCTACTCCCTTCGATATGGTGGTGTTGAACGACCTCGATCGTTTCCATCTGGTGGAGGACGTAATCGATCGCCTGCCGCAACTGGGCGCCCGCGCCGCTTACTTCAAGCAGGCTATTCACGAGAAGCTGATCGAACACAGACAGTACATCGAGAAGTATGGTGATGATCTGCCGGACATCAGCGGTTGGAAATGGGGCTTGATGGACAAGGGCGGCGAGTCTCGACGGACGTCAACGGAAAGCGACAATATTTGAGTTGAGCTGCAATCCAAATCAGTCTTTGAGGCGAACATGCCCGATGCCCCGGTAAACCTCGGTTAACGGAGCACTTACGCGCTATGCCCGACACGCTGTCGACGGATGCCGAGCTTGATCGGTTGCCGACCGATCAAGACCTGGCGCGATTGCAGTTCTCGACATTGCTGTACTATCTGCATGAGACGAACCCCGACAACGGGCTGGTACGCGACAAGACGGAACCGAATGCTCCGGCAAGCATCGCCGCAATCGGCATGGCGCTCGCGACAATTCCCGTCATTGTAGAACGAGGAATTCTTATCCGCGAATTCGCGGCAAAGATCGCCCGCAAACGATTGCGATACTTGACGGATTGTCCGCAGGGACCGGAGCCAAACACATCTGGTTACAAAGGCTTCTTCTATCATTTTCTGGATATCGAGACGGGTCGCCGCGTTTGGCAGTGCGAGTTGTCCACGATCGATTCCGCGTTCCTGTTTGCAGGCGCCCTAACCGTTGCTACCTATTTCGATCGCGACACTCCGGATGAAGCGGAAATCCGCCACCTCGCTACTACGCTGTATGAGCGTGCCGACTGGAACTGGGCCTGCAATGGCGGTCTTTCGCTGACGCATGGCTGGCGCCCGGAAAGCGGATTCATCCCGCATCGGTGGCGGGGTTACGATGAGGGCTTGCTACTCTACATCCTCGGCCTTGGCTCGCCGACCCACCCGTTGCACCCGCAGAGCTATGCCGCCTACACCGCAACCTACGAATGGAAGAAAATCTACGGCCGCGAGCTGCTTTATTCAGGCCCGCTCTTTACTCATCAGCTGTCGCACATGTGGGTGGACTTTCGCGGCATCCGCGATGCGTTCATGCGTCACCACGACAGCGACTATTTCGAGAACAGCCGGCAAGCAACTTTCGTGCAGCAGGAGTATGCAATTCGAAACCCGATGGAGTTCGCCGGCTATGGCCAACATTGCTGGGGGTTCACGGCCTGCGACGGGCCGGGCTGGATCACGCGATCGGTCAATGGCCTTGAGCGGCAGTTCTTCGATTACATTGCCCGCGGCGCTCCGTTCGGGCCCGACGACGGGACGGTCGCACCTTGGGTTGTCATAGCCTCGCTGCCATTCGCGCCAGAGATCGTTATCCCCACTGCCCGCAATTTTGCCCGGATGAATCTCGGCATGACACGGCTTTACGGATTCAAACCGTCCTTCAATCCGTCATTCACGATAGAAGATAGTCCCACGGGATGGTGGGTGTCCCCGTACCACTTTGGGATCGACCAGGGACCGGTCGTGCTTATGATCGAAAACTACCGGACTGGCTTGCTCTGGAACCTCATGCGCCGCTGTTCGCCGGTGGTAGAGGGATTGCGTCGAGCAGGTTTCGCGGGAGGATGGCTGTAGCGCTGTAGGACAACATCAGGGCATGCGAGCACACTGAGCTGTCGGGTGCAGGGAGCGAGGCACACTTCAGCAGCGACCGGACTGCCGCCAACACGGTTGAGGCAGGCAATCCTGTTTGGGAAACCCGCTGACTTGTTGCGACATTCTTTCTCGTACTCTTGATCTCATCTGATCTTGCGCCACATAATTTCTTGCTCGGATAAAGGGTGCACGAGTACGACGGAGAGCAAACGGGAGGGTACGACGGAGAGCAAACGGGAGGGCCCACGATGAACCACGATCTGGGGAGCATCGCAGCGGCGTTAGTCGCCGAGGGGAAGGGTATTTTGGCGGCGGACGAGACCGTGCCCACATTGACCAAGCGGTTCGATGCGCTCGGAATCCATTCCACCGAGCAAAGCCGGCGCACCTACCGTGAAATGCTCTTCACCTCCACGGGCGCGGCCGAGTTCATCAGCGGCGTCATCATGCACGACGAGACCATCCGCCAGAAGAGTTCCGGCGGGACGCCGTTCACTCAGGTCCTCTCCAGCCAGGGGATCCTGCCCGGGATCAAGGTTGACACAGGCGCGAAGCCGCTTGCCGGCTCTCCCGAGGAGACAGTCACCGAAGGGCTCGACGGGCTCCGGGATCGCCTCTCCGAATACCGCGGCATGGGCGCCCGCTTCGCGAAGTGGCGGGCAGTCATACGCATTGCGGAGACGCTGCCGAGCGCCGCGTGCGTGAGTGCCAACGCACACGCCTTAGGGCGGTACGCCGCGCTTTGCCAGGAGCAGCAACTCGTGCCAATCGTTGAACCGGAGGTGTTGATGGAGGGATCGCACACGATCGAGCGCTGCGAGGATGTCACTGGCGTGGTCCTTCACGCCGTGTTCCGTGCCCTGTTCGAACAGCGTGTCGTGCTGGAGTTCATGCTGCTCAAGCCCAACATGGTGATCGCGGGTGAGGACTACTCTCGTCCGGTTCCCTTGCGGGACGTCGCAGGCGCCACGCTCCGCTGCTTGCGCCGGCACGTGCCCGCGGCGGTCCCCGGCATCGTGTTCCTGTCGGGTGGTCAGAACGACCGGGTGGCCACCGCCCACCTCAAGGCGATCAACCAACTGCCCGGGCCAAAGCCTTGGAAGATCAGTTTCTCCTACGGGCGCGCACTCCAGGATCCGGCGCTGGAGGCGTGGCATGGACGCGACGAGGAGCTGAAGATGGGCCAACAGGCCCTTTACCACCGGGCTCGCTGTAACGGCGCGGCTAGTCTTGGGACGTACACCGATGAGATGGAGGCGGCATAGGTGGGCTTTGGTAGTCCGCCGCATCACGACCAGCCGGGCGGTGGAGTATGGGCACAAGCCGCACTACCTCGAGGGAGCGAAGCTGAACGAGATGCCCCCATGCCTTTAGATATGTCCGTCGTGAACGACCTGACCCGCTTCCATGGGCCAGGCGACGTCATCGACCGGTTGCCGCGGCTGGCAGCTTGAGCCGCTTACTTCAAGCAGGCCATCCGTCACGATCTGATCGAGCACAGGGGGTACATCGCATTACACGGCGGCGACCTGACCGAAATCGCGGGCGGAGTGTCGGGACAAGCAACGGCCTTGGGAGCGCTGCGATCGACGGCGGCTGACAGCGTCTAAGCCAGGAGAGCTGGACGTGAACGTATTCGTGATCAGGCATGGGGAGACCGAGTGGAGCCTGAGCGGGCAACACACAGGTACAACAGATCTCCCCTTGACCGACAACGGACGACGACAGGCAGAACGGACGCGTCCGGTGTTGGCGCGGCAGACGTTTGCGCTCGTTCTCGTAAGCCCACTACAGCGCGCACGGGAGACTTGTGAGTTGGTGGGTCTCGGCGCCGGCGCCATCGTCGACCCAAGCTTGATCGAGTGGGACTACGGCGAATACGAGGGGCTGACGCCCCAGCAAATCCAGGCGAAAAGACCGGGCTGGTTGATTTTCCGGGATGGATGCCCGGGGGGCGAGACGCCGAGGCAAGTTGGCGCGCGTGTGGATCAAGTCGTGACGCGGGCGCGGGCTGCGAACGGCGACGTTGCTCTGTTCGCGCATGGGCACGTGCTGCGCGTGCTTGCGGCGCGTTGGATCGGGCTTCCACCGCGAGCCGGACAACATTTTCTTCTGAATACCGGTACGTGGAGCGTTCTCACTTACTATCGGGAGATACCCGCAGTAAGGATCTGGAATGGACATGTCGCCGATGAGGCCGCGGGAAAGTTGTCGGCGGTGGTTGCAGTGACGATTGCCTTCGAAGCCGGTGTCGTCGTTTGAGTGGGAAAACGTTGATGGCAAAATCAATTCACGGCGATAGCGCGCCCGAGCCGACGAGACACAGTAGCGCTCCTGAATCGATGGATCCGGCCCCCACCGTCGCTTTGCTCTCTAACGGTCGCTACAGTGTCATGCTCACTGCTACAGGAGCCGGTTGGGGCACATGGAAGGACCTTGACGTTACCCGGTGGCGAGAGGATGTCACCCGCGATTGTTGGGGCCAGTTTTGCTACGTCCGAGACCAGGCGGACAACACTCCATGGTCCATCGGCAAGCAACCACTTTTCCGACCTCATAATATCTACACGCATACGTTTCATGGAGACAGGGCCGAGTTTCGCTGTCGAGCCGAAGACATCGAAATTTCCTGGAAAGTATGCGTCGCACCAGATGTCGACGCAGAAGTGCGGGCACTTACGATTGTCAACCATGGCAGGAAGGCACGAACCCTCGAACTAACCAGCTATTCCGAGATCTGTCTGAACAATCGCCGCGCGGACAGAGCACATCCGACGTTTGCCAAGCTCTTCGTGGAAACGCAGTACGACGAGGCGACCGGCGCCTTGTTTGCGCGTCGCAGGCCGCGCGATGCGAAAGAAAAACCGATCTGGGCGGTTCATGTTTCGTCGTCGAGTCAACAGGTCGGCCAAGTGGTCGAGTATGAGACTGATCGACGCAAATTCCTTGGACGCGGCCGCACGGCAGAAAATCCCACCATATTTGACGCGGGGGCAGCTCTATCCGGCACGACCGGCCCGGTTCTCGATCCCGTCTTCTGCCTGCGAAGGACGGTCCATCTGGAAGCGGGTGATACGGCGCGCGTAGCCTTTGTGACGGGCGCCGGCGACAACCATCAGGCGGTCCGCGCGATCGCAGAGCGATTCTCAAGTATCGATGCCGTCGATAAGACGTTCCGCGAGGCATCGGAAACTTATCAAGCTGAGCTTCACGACCTAAAGCTGACTCTCGACAAGGTCTCTTTGTTTAATCGCTTGGTTGGAAGTATCGCATTTGCAAATCCGGCTTTGCGGCAGGCGACGGCGTTCAAGAAAAATCACTTCTTCGATCGCGCAGCTCTTTGGTCGCACGGGATATCCGGTGACCTTCCGATCGTGCTGGTTCGCATCGAAGGCAACGGGGATAAGACGCTCGTTCGCGAAGTGACAAAGGGGCACGGGTTTATCCGCCGCAGAGGTTTGCAATTTGACCTTGTGTTGCTTGATACACGCGGCGCCAGTAGCGCAAAGCAATTGGTCAAGAGACTGCAAGCCGGAAAGGCAGCCGAAACGCTAGGCAAACCAGGAGGAATCTTCGTCTTGTCGGCGGGCACGGCCTCAGACGATCAAATCACAGCGATCGCCGCCGCTGCGCGCGTCATCCTTTCAAGCAACTCTGGTTCACTGGCCAATCAGCTTGATCGACCATACGCAGTTGAAGTTGAAACGCCTCCGGGTCGAATATCCGCGGCTCGAGCGGGCGAGACACTCACGCGCCCTGCTGCGATCCCGCCCAAGGATTTGTTGTATTGGAACGGTTTCGGGGGCTTCGCCCCTGACGGGCGCGAGTACGTCATTGTGGTCGACGGCGTCAATTCGCAAGCGCCGTCCCTGCCGCCGGCGCCTTGGAGCAACGTCATCGCAAACCCGAGATTTGGCTGCCTGACGACTGAAGCCGGGCTTGGGTACACTTGGTCGGGCAACAGCCAGATGAACCGGCTGACGCCTTGGTCGAATGACCCGGTTTCAGATACACCTGGTGAGGTCGTCTACTTGCGGGACGAAGAAACCGGAGAGATCTGGACGCCAACGCCCTTGCCACTGGGACATCGAGCCGTCGTGACCGTTCACCATGGCCAAGGCTACAGCCGGTATGAAAGTATCAGCCGAGCTTTGGATCACAAGTTGACGGTGTATGTCCCGCCTAACGGTGAGATCAAGATCGTGCATCTCGAATTGACGAACGATGACTCTCGACCTCGCCAAATATCGGCAACATATTTCGCCGAGTGGGTTCTGGGGACACATCGTGAAGACGCTGCGATGCAAGTCGTCTGCGAACGCGATGTCGAATCGGGAGCCATCGTGGCGCACAACGCATGGGGCGGTGATTTTGCCGGGAAACTGGCGTTCGTGGCCGCCAGTCAGGTTGCGAGTTCAGCCACTTCCGATCGCGCGGAGTTTCTTGGCAAATACGGCTCGGTGTCTCGGCCCGCTGCATTGCAGCGGACCAGTCTGGCAGAAAGATTCGGAACCCTGGAAGATCCCTGCGCCGCGCTGATGGTGGACATTTTGTTAGAGCCTGGCGACACCAAGGACGTTATTTTTGTTCTTGGACAAGCTGCCGGCCTCGAGCAGGTCCGCCGACTTGTTCGCGAACATGCAGACGTCGACCGCGCTCGCGAAAGTTTCGCCGCTTTATCTCGTCAGTGGGACGACATCCTAAATGCAACGCAGGTCTCAACGCCGGACATTGGCTTCAATCTGATGATGAACCGGTGGCTGCTTTATCAGGTCCTGTCTTGTCGCGTTTGGGCGCGCTCTGGCTTTTACCAGTCGGGGGGCGCGTACGGCTTTCGCGACCAACTTCAGGACGTCATGGCGTTGGTCCACTGCGCGCCGAACGAAACCCGCTCACACATCCTGCGAGCGGCGGCACGGCAGTTTGAGGAAGGTGACGTTCAGCACTGGTGGCATCCTCCGTCCGGCATTGGCGTGCGAACGCGCATGACCGACGATCTATATTTCCTTCCCTTTGTCGTTCACCACTATGTTTCGACAACCGGCGACATCGGTTTGCTCGATGAGCAGATTCCGTTCATTAGGTCCCCCCTCCTGAAGAAGGACCAGGACGAGGACTTCAACCGGCCGGACACCAGCGAACAAATCGCTGCAATCTATGAGCACTGCATTCGAGCCCTGGAACACGGGTTCCGTCTAGGCCGCCACGGCTTGCCGCTCATGGGAACGGGCGACTGGAACGACGGCATGAACAAGGTCGGCGCGGAGGGCAGGGGTGAAAGCGTCTGGAACGGGTGGTTCTTTCTTACAGTCCTGAAGTCGTTTGCCACGATTTCGGCCGCTCGTGGGGATGAGAGCTGCGCCGCGTGGTGCCGCGAAAGAGCCGAAACCTTGCGCGTGGCCTTGGAAGCCAACGCCTGGGACGGTACTTGGTATCGCCGAGCCTATTTCGACGATGGCACTCCGCTCGGGTCGTCGCTCAACGATGAATGTCAGATCGATGCCATTCCACAGGCTTGGGCTGTCATTTCCGGCGAGGCCGATGTGGAACGTGCTTCAACGGCAATGCACGCGGTTCACGAAAGGCTTGTGCGACAGGAGGACAAGCTGATTGCGCTATTCGAGCCCCCATTTGACAATGGCCCACTGCAACCTGGCTACATCAAGGGTTATGTTCCCGGTATCCGCGAGAATGGCGGCCAGTACACCCATGCAGCCGCGTGGGTTGTTTGGGCCACAGCCTTGCAGGGCGATGGTGATCGCGCCATGCATCTGTGGAACTTGATCAATCCGATTTGCCACGGAGCGACGAGAGATCAGGTCGAACGCTACATGGTAGAGCCATATGTGGTCAGCGCCGACGTGTATGGCGCGCCGCCGCATACGGGACGTGGTGGTTGGACATGGTACACGGGTTCAGCCAGCTGGTTATATCGAGCAGGGCTGGAGGCTATTCTTGGCCTTCGACGGGACGGTCCCATCCTTCGGTTTGAGCCGTGCGTTCCTACACGCTGGCCGGATTATGGGTTAAGCTACAGGTACGGATCGGCGTTGTACCGGATCCGTTTCGACAACTCAAAGAGTGTCGGCCGGGGAGTGCAATCCGTAATGATGGACGGGAGTCTTTTGACTGACGGAAATGTGCCACTCACTGACGACGGGCTCACGCACGACGTCCGCGTCGTAATTGGTTAGATTGTTACAAGTCAGGCCAGCTACAATCGATTGGCGTCGATATCGGCAAGGAGGTCTTTCACATTGTCGGCTTTGATACCGATGAAAAGATCACCTTCCGCCGATAAAGCGTCTGGCCTCGTCGATACCTAGAAGAAGCTACCGCCGCTTCGAACAGATGCGTTCCCAGTTGAAATAATTTCGAAGCGTTTGCGGCGCGTGTATATCCGATCAGTGAAGCCGCATCACTATCCTGCCGTCTATCTTGCCCTGTTCCATCCGGTGGAAGATATCGTTGATGTTCTCAAGATCTTCCCATGAGAAATGGGATGCCACCTTGCCGTCCGCCGCAAACTGCAGCGACTCTTCCAGATCTTGACGCGTACCAACGATCGAACCGCGCACCGTGATGCGTTTCAGGACGGTTTCGAAGACCGGCAGCGCGATCTTCCCTGGCGGGAGGCCGACGAGAGACATCGTTCCCTTCGACCTCATGAACCCGAACGCCTGTTCCATCGCCTGCGGAGAAACCGCCGTGACGAGGGTTCCGTGAACACCGCCTGTCGCCTTCTGAACCTGCTCGACGGCATCCTTGTCCTTTCCGTTGACGGTAACGTCGGCGCCAAGCTGTTTCGCCAAGGCCAGCTTGTCGTCGAAAATATCTGCCGCAACGACATGCATGCCCATCGCCTTGGCGTATTGGACCGCCATATGTCCCAACCCGCCTACGCCTGAGACTGCTACCCACTCGCCAGGACGAACCTCGGTTTCCTTGAGACCCTTATAGACGGTCACCCCGGCACAAAGCAGAGGCGCCGCCGGCCCGAATTCGAGGCTGTCCGGCAAGCTTCCGACGAAGTCGGGATCTGCCAGGCCGAACTCGGCGAAGGTTCCGTTCACCGAATATCCAGTGTTGGACTGAGATGCACAGAGGGTTTCCCAGCCGGTGCGACAATAGGGGCAGTAGCCGCACGCGGTGTGAAGCCACGGGACTCCAACCCGATCACCTTCCTTGACTCGCTTGACACCCTGTCCGACCGCGGAGACAAAACCGACCCCTTCATGTCCCGGTATGAATGGTAGTGTCGGCTTCACCGGCCAGTCCCCGCTTGCGGCATGAAGGTCCGTGTGACAGACGCCCGTCGCTTCGTATTTCACCAGGATTTGACCCGGGCCAGGAGTTGGGATCTCCATCTCCTCAATGACCAGAGGCGCGCGAAATTCCCGAACGATCGCTGCTTTCATATGACGTGCCATGTTGCTTCTCCCGTTGTGTCTTTGAAGGGAATGCAGCCAAGGTTTCGTCCCGCGACGGGCATCATGCTCGATAAGGCTCAAGCTTCCAAAATGGATCGAACTTTATAGGTCTTTAAGGTACGATAAACCGGTTGGGCTGGTTGGACAACTGGGATTGGCGTGATGAGGTGCGAGGCACTTATCAAGCGTTGGCGCGGTTGCAGAGTTCGACCCCACGCTGCAGCCCTGGAACATCGCCCGAGCCGAATTGGTGAAGCTATGCAATCCATCTTTCCGGAGACTGCCGTTCCGAAGCTAGAATCCAAGAATGCTTTCAGTTCCAGACCTCAGTCAGCCATTGACGCGGTCGCCGCGCGCGCGAAACCGCTGATCGCCCTGGTCCTTTGCAACAAGGAGATAGCCATGAATAAGAGCTTACCCTCGAAGGAGAATGAAGGGGTTTCGAGAAGAGAACTGCTCTTAATGGTGGGAGCAGCTGCTGGGGCCCTTGCAAGCTACAGCGATGCTGCCAAGGCGGCACCCGGCCAAGCAAACATTGCGATCGACCAGGTCCAGCCGGGAGAAGACGTCTTTGCGTATATCAACAGGGTCAAAGGGGACTTTGATCAAACAGTTTACCAGCAAGTGATTGGCGCTGCGAATGACTTCAAGGAAGGAGATCAGACCATTGGAGTGGGCGCTGTGGATGAGGCAACACGGAAAAATGCCCGCGCCCTTTTGACAAATACGAAGATCGGGGATCTCCACCAGTACCCATTGCTCGAGGACGACCTTCAACGATTGATATGGCAAACCACCGACCAGGCCCAGTACGCAAAGGTCAAAGATTGGACCATGGGCCAATTGAAAGATTTTCTCCTGACTGAGCCAGAGGCGACGATTAAGGGCGTAATGCACGGACTCACCAGCGACACGATCGGCTGTGTCCCGAAACTGATGAGTAATGAAGAGCTGATCGCCCTGAGTCAGAAAATCTTCAATGTGTTGCCGGGCACCAATATGGGCGCAAAGGGATACATGGGTGCACGAATCCAGCCCAATTCTCCTACAGATCATCCCGATGACGTGGTTTGGCAGGTCTTCGACGCGTTCTCCTATGCAACGGGCGACATTGTCATCGGGACAAACCCCGTCGACAGCACGGTCAACAGCGTCGTGGGCGTTGAACGGGCGCTTAGGGACATCGTCAATACCTTCAAGCTGGACGACGTGATCCCTTGGTGTGTGCTTGCGCATATCGACGTGCAGGCAGAGGTAAGCGAAATGTATCCTGGAACAGTTGCCACGATGTTCCAGAGCCTTGCTGGAACAGATGACTGCAACAAGATCTTTGATATCACGAATGAGACAATACTGAAGTATGCAAGCGCGAAGAAAGGGGAAAGATATGGCCTCTACTTCGAAACTGGGCAGGGCTCCGAATTTACAAATGGCGCGGCAAACGGCGTCGATATGATGGTACTGGAGTCCCGAAAATACGGCTTCAGCAGGGCGGTTGGAATTGAACTCGCAAAGGTGCAGCCCAGGGGGCCGTGGCTTCATGTCAACGATGTTGCCGGATTCATTGGTCCGGAGGTATTCAAGAGCCGCGAACAACTGGTGAGGTGCTGCCTCGAAGATATGGTCATGGGCAAACTCCACGGACAGACGATCGGCCTGGATATCTGCACGACCCTACACATGACGGTCAGCCTTGAAGACTTGGATTGGTGCCAGGACCAGATAATGCCTGCCAATCCTGTTTACCTGATTGCGCTGCCCACCAAAAGCGACCCGATGTTGAGCTATCTCACGACGTCCTTCCAGGATCACGTCCGGTTGAGGGAAAAATTCGGGTTCAAAGTCAATGACGCGATGTGGGATTTCTACAAGCGGATCGGGATTGTTGATCAGAACAACAATTACACCACGAACTATGGCGATCCTCTCTGGGTGTACTACCAGTACCGCCTCGCGAAGGGCGAAAAGCGGCCTAAGGACGTGGTCTACGCGGAAGGCAGGCAGAAGATTGAGGAGGTTGAAGGGAGAGGCGTCGACCTCGCTATTGGGCACGGCGAGAATATCTGGGATCTGAACCCAAAGCTCGCAGCCAAAGTGAAGGGATTATACGATGACGCCAAGCAGTCTCTCTGGGCCGAATTAACGCCCGAGTTTGTCGCTGCCATACCCGATGTGGTGCCGGTCCGCACACTATCCAAAGACCGCAATGACTATATAGCTCACCCGAATACAGGTGAAACACTAAGCCCGGAAGCGATTGCAGAAATTGAAAGAATAAGGGATTCTTGGGGCGACGACTTGCCGAAAGGCCAGATCGTTATCTCGGATGGCCTAAACGCCAAAGCCATCATGGACGAGGGACATCTAGCACCCTATCTCGAAGAGATGCGCAGGTTGCTTGCCGACGCCAATGTCCCGATGAGCGACAAGAACATCCTGGTTACAAGCGGAAGGGTCCGGGCCGGTTATCGGATCGGCGAGGTGCTCTTTCAGAACGCAGATCCCAAGAGTTTCAGAGGGATTCTTCACATCATCGGCGAACGGCCGGGAACTACACACCATGCCTACTCGGTATACATTACTGTAGCCAACGGCAAGCAATGGTCCGAAAAGAAAATAGACCATGACATTACAAAACTGGTGAGTAATATTGCAGATACAGCCCTGCCGCCCAAGGAGGCTGCACGGGAAACCCTAACGATTATCAGGGAAGTCGTTGGCAAGCGTGTGAGCGGCAGCCGACGTTTTGCGACATAGTTTGCGGGCTTGGTGATGTCCTTGGGCGGGACGACGTGTGATCTACGTTAGGGCTCCGTGGGCATCATGATCGAACTCGTCGATCCCGGCACCCTTCCAGAAGGGCCAATTGCGGCAACGCGGCGAAATCCGCCAATGGAGTAGCAGAGGCAAGCTATTGGGTGAGTATGCAGTAGACTTCGGAAGGGAAACGCCGCGACGGCACAGCCATTGAACGCGCTTCAATTGGGCCATTTGATTCTCAGGCGCTGACGTGAAAATACCGGAGCGTTCTTTGCGACGCTCCGGTATCTAACAGAAAATATTCACTGGGCGGTGGCGGCCTGCTCGATGAGGTCGGCAATGGCCTGCGGTCTCGAGACATAGACTGCGTGGCTGCCGGCCGTTTCAACAACGGTAGATCCGGCGCGTTCAGCCATCATGCGCTGTGCAGGCGGCGGGATCATGCGGTCGTCCGTCGCGACGAGGTAGTAGCTAGGTGTTTGATCCCGGACTTTAATGGCGCATCATTGCCATCCGAATCAAAGGATGCGCTATGGGACAGGTTCTACACCGCCGCGCCACCAGGCTGAAGCGGAGCCACTCGTTCGCCTCTGCCCAAAGCACGGGAACTCGGCAAGCGGAATTAGACTCCAAACGGAAATCGCTTGCTGTAAGGTGCGATTGCTCAAGTGTTGTCATGTGCCGGTTGTCCTGCCATGAACGGTCCCGATCCCGTTAGACCCGTGCTCGACCCCATCGACCGTCTGTCGGAGGTAATTTTCGGACTATTGATGGCGCTTTCCTTCACAGGCACCATGAGCGTCGCGGTTGGCGAAGGCGACAAGGTGGGGGTCGTGCTGATGGCTGCCCTGGGCTGCAACCTCGCTTGGGGAATTGTCGACGGCGTCATGTTTGCCTTGACGACAGCTGTGGAGCGGGTGAAGCGCCTAAATTTCCTTGAGGCCATCCGCGTCATGCCCCTGGCAGAGGCGCGGCGCGTCTTCCTCTCCGAGTTGCCGAAGGACGTCCGCCTGGTCACATCCGAGGCCGACGCCGAAAGTATCGTCACGCGCATCAGATCTCTTCCAGCATCCGACAATCGGCGCATTGTGAACATTCGGGATGTCAGAGCTGCAGTTTCAATCTGCTTGCTGGTCGTCGTATCGACGCTTCCACCCAGCATGCCGTTCCTGTTCATCGACGATCTGCCGACGGCGATGCGCGCGTCGAACGCGGTAGCCGTCGCCATGCTGTTTTTGATCGGCGCACGGCTCGGCAAATATATGGGCAGAAGCCCTTGGCCGATGGCTCTGGCCATGGCGGCAATCGGTAGCGTCTTGGTAGTTACGACTATAGCGCTTGGAGGGTGAACTGCCGGGCGTGCGCATTGAGTCCATCCTACTAGCCGATTTGGCTCGCGGCGCTGCCGCCTAGCTTAAAAGCAGCAACGCGTGCCGGCTTCATCGCGTTTCCCCAGGAGGTTCTCTATCATCGCCATCCGCCATCCACGCATTGAGCAGCGTGTAGGCGACCGCCAGAACCGTCGGGCCTATGAAAATGCCCAGTATGCCAAACGCTACCAGGCCGCCGATGACCCCGGCCAGGATAAGCAGCATAGGCAAGTCGGCGCCTCTGCGGATGAGAACAGGGCGAATAAATTGATCCATTGTCGCGGCGACGATGGTAAAGGCCAGCAACACCGTCGCCCAAAGCGTGTCGCCCGAATAATACATCCAGATCACTGCCGGAGCCATTACCAGGACCGGACCGAGCTGGATCAGACACAAAATGAAGATCAATGCCATGAGCACGGCGGCATAAGGCACGCCGGCCACGGCCAGCCCGATACCCGCTACAGCGCTTTGCGCAACGGCGGTAACCACTACGCCTAAGGCCACACTTCGGATCGCCTGGCCGGCTAGCTTTACCGCGGTCTCTCCACGAACGCCGCCCAGCCGGCGACCGAAGAGAATTGCGGTGGCGGCGGCCCGTTCACCGCCCGAATACATGATCGCGGCAATCGCGGTCGTCAGCAGGAAATGTATGAACATGCCACCCAAACTTCCGGTGGCTGACGCGAACCAGTAGGTCAGCGTTCCGGCATAAGGGGTCAGTCTTTGGACCAGTTCCTGAACGCCCGCCGAGTTCAGTTTCTGCCATGCTTCGGCAGCGCGTGCTCCAACCAGGGGCACTCCCTCCAGCCAGTTGGGTGGCGGTGGCAGTCGCATCGACAGGATAGTCCGGACCAGGTCGCCAACCTTGTCGATGTTCGCGATGACAGTGCTGAGCGCCAGCCAGAAGGGCACGATCACAAGCAGCAGCAAGGTCAGCGTCATGATCAGGACGGCAAGGCCGCGGCGGTTGCCGGTATGGCGCTGCAACCAGAGCATGAGCGGCCAGGTGGCAAGCACCAACGTCGTGGCCCATACGATCGCCGGCAGAAACGGCTGCATCACCCAGACGCTGGCGATGAGAAGACTGCCGATGAACACCACCGCCAGCGTCACGCGGGTGAGATCCTGACGAGGATGGACGAGAGGAGGCGAAACGTCCGAATCCATTATCTGCCCTCCCAACGCCGCTCGCCTATCTTCTCACGTCATGTTCTCCAAGTCCGCTCCTGGCGCGCCCAAACCTGCGGTCAGCCCATCCTTGGTGTTCACCTCAGGTATTCGCCCTGACGGAACCACGGCCCGCTACCTGCCTAGATTTGCGGTGGCAGAAGGTAGATCGTCATGGCGAAGATCAGATAGACCATCAGCAGGAGCACTCCGACGAACCATGCGGAACGTCCGTTATTGGTCATCAGAAATGCCGTTATCGTCGCGATAAGCACCATGACGACCGCGCCCGGCCAGAACAGAAGGTCCATCGGAGCAGGGCCGATGACATAGCTGAGGAGCACCATCATCGGGGCAACGAAAAGCGCGATCTGTGATGCGGCCCCAAGCGCGATGCCCACGCTCAGGTCCAGCCGGTTCCTTCGCGCGCCGGCAAACGCCGCCGCCATCTCGGCGGAACCGCCCACCAACGCAACGACGATGAAACCCACGAAGGCGGGGGTCATGCCGAACGCGACCGCAGCCTCCTGCACCGACTCGACGAACACTTCGCTTACCAGAGCAACAAGCACTGTCACCGCTGCCAACGTTCCGAGAGCCAGGCCCATCGGCCACGCTTCGCCTTCTTCCGCATGGGCTGTTCCGCTGAAAAGTTCTCGATGGGTCTTCAGTGAGAAGACCAGGCCCATCGCGTAGGCGCCGATGAGCAGCACCGACAATCCAACGCTCAACTGCTGGGTGAACGCGGACGTGGCAACGGAATCGACTTGCGCCACCATGGACGGGGTCACCATCGCGATCGTAGCGAGGAACAGCAAGCTGGTTTGCAGCCTGGCGCTGACCCTGTTGTACTCCTGCACATGATACTTGATACCGCCTAGCAGGAACGAGGCGCCCAACATGAACAGAGTATTGGCGACGATTGCTCCGGCGATAGAAGCCTTCACCAACGTGTACTGGCCGGCTTGCAGCGCAGCCAGCGCAATGACCAGTTCCGTCAGGTTTCCCAACGTGGCATTCAGCAGCCCGCCGACCGCATCGCCCGTCTTGGACGCGACCGACTCGGTAGCCGCGCTCAGCAAGGTGGCCAGCGGTACAATCGCCAGCACAGAGAGCACAAAGAGCAGCGTGTGCGCTTCCGGCTCCAATTGCCGGACGACGAATACCACCGGAACAAACGCCAAAAGCCAGAGAACGACGTTGCTACGGATCTCTTTGATCAAGGGGCCCATTTCCAGCCTCATTCAGGAGATTGCGCTCAGCCGCCTTCAGCGCCTGCACGGCGACCGCCGCAACGAGGCCTGTCATCACTATGCCGGCAAAACCAATTGCTATCGCCAGTAACCGCGTCAGAAGGTGCTGCGGCGAGAAATCGCCGTAGCCGATCGTAAGACCCGTCACGAAGGTGAAGTACAGAGCTTCGTCGACGCGCCAATTTTCAATACGCCCGATGATCAGCCCGCATCCCGCCATGGCGAGAAGGATGCCGGAGAAGATCGGCCAGACCACGCGAAGCTGCTGCACGAGCGCATAAAAGAAGCTGCGTCTCAACTGCCGCGATCGGGGCTTGCCGAGTAATCCTACTGCCACCGAAGTCCCTTTCTCAGGTCGGATTTCAGTTCGCCATCACGCCCACGATCACCGTCCCCCAGGTTGTGAGCAGGATGTGGACGATCGGAACCGCCGGCGTATAGCCAAGGACGGCAACCGGACTACCCGAGCGGTCCTGCACCGCCGCCATGCCGGCGGTCATGGTCTGCGCCCCAGCCAGTCCTCCCAGGAGCAGTATGGGGTTCATACGGAGCAGGTAGTGCCCGAGGTACAGTCCCGGCCCCACCGAAGAGAGGGAAGCGCATACGCAGATGCCCGACAACCAGTCCTGCCAGCAGCGCCCTCAGCGACGGAGAAATCGTGATCCCAAGCTGCCTAACGATGACGGCTGCAATGGGGGTCGCTGTCACCGCTCCTAAGCCGAGATCTTCATACATAAAGGGGCAGAAATAATAGCAAATGGCTAGAGACATGAAGGTCAATATTTCAGGACAGCTGCGAAGCGTGCTCACGAACCCATTCAACCATGATACCCTCCTGATGCAGGTTCAATACTAGAACAAGCGGCCAGAAGTTCTCCGATTGCTTCCGCCGCTAAGATAAATTGTACGAAAATTGTCTAAATGAAACCGCTGATTGTAATGCCAGTTAATCTGAAGTCGTACAATACACCCTTGCGTGCCTGATTCAAGGTGTTATCATGTGTGTCTAAAAACTGCGCGAGAAAGTAGTTTAACAATAGAGAGTTGAGGGCCATTGAAGGGGTGTTCCTGTGGCGCATCAATTTTCCAGTGAGTTTGGCTCTGTTCCGAGCTTGAAGCGACGGCTCACCCCGTGTGACCGGTTAAACCATACCGATGCCGCGCAAACGGTTTCCAGTGCAAGCCATATTCGCGAACGCTCCAACAGCGGTGGCGCGGGCGGAATGCTGGACAGATGCAGATCGGACGCGCAAGGACTGCCTCTGGATGTTCAGCCCATCGCGAATTTTGCGGCTTACTATCGGAACCCCTCGATTTCGAATTCTGGCTGCGCAAATACCAAGGCGAGGAAATGGTCACATGGCTGAAGAAGAATGTTCATCCGCTGGACGACCTGGTCTATCGCCTGGCGGAAAACCACTCGATCGTGCTGCTCAATGGCGGGGGTTTCGATGCTCCCAACTGGAGCGTGCGTGTCTCCTTTGTCAATCTCCAGGACGATATCCATGACGACATAGGTCGCGCCGTACGCGCGGTTGGGCGGAGCTACGTCGACACTTTCAACACCGTGCAAAAGAAATAGCTCGGCGATCGCTACCGTAGGAGCAGCCAGATGACCCATTGTTCCAGGTTCGGCCTCGTTTCAGTCGGCCTTGCGGCCCTTCTGCTTCTTTCCGCGCCGTTCGGTGCGCCTGCCTACGGCCAGACCCCCACGCCCACTCCCCGACCGGCGGTCGACAGCGAACCGGCCGCCGCCACCGAGGAGCCTGCTCCTCTCACGCTCGACGAATTGAAGGTTCTGACCGCGCCGATCGCGCTTTATCCTGACGATCTCGTCGCGCTCACCATCGCGGCGTCGCTCTATCCGTTGCAGATCGTGCAGGCGGCCCGCTTTCTCGACGAAAAGGCGAAGTCTCCCGACCTCGAGCCGAGCGACAAATGGGATGGCAGCGTGATCTCGCTGCTCAACTATCCCGAGATCGTGAAGATGATGAACGACGATCTCGAGTGGACCGAGCAGTTGGGGGCCGCGGCCGCGAACCAGCAGAAGGATCTGCTCGTGGCCATCCAGCAGTTGCGCGACGAGGCCGTGGCCAAGAACTACTTGAAGACGACGGAACAGGTGCAGGTTGTCAACGAAGGCGACCATGTCGTTATCAGGTCTGCTGATCCGCAGACCGTCTATATCCCGACCTATCCCCCCGAAATGCTGTACGAGCCCGACTACGTCATAGCGGGCGACCCGATCGCCTACGACCCGTACCCCTCCTACTACTATCCGACGGCGCCCTACTGGGCCGCGCTTGCCACCGGTGCGATGTGGGCCGCTGTGGTCGACTGGGACGACTGGGGAACCTGGGGCGGAGACGTGGATCTCGACGTCGATATCGGCGACAACATCGATATCGATTTCGACAATATCGACATCGACAATATCGACATCGACAGACTGAAGGACCTCGATCTCAAGAACATCGACCGCGACAAGATCAATCTCAAGAACGCGAACATCGACCGCGACAAGCTCAAGCAGAACCTGAAGAGCAAGGACTTCAACAACATTGCCAGCAAGGCCAAGGACCGCCGGGAGTCGGGCAAGGGCAAGCAGGCGCGGGCGCATGACCTCAAGGGCAAGGATGTCCGCAAGAACGTCGCCGAAGGTTTGAAGGACCGGCCGCAGGCCAAGCTGCCGAAGTCGGGGACGAAGCGGCCCGATGCAAAACGCGTCTCGGACCAGCACAGGAAGGCGAAACCGGCGGCCAACAAACCTGCGGCCAAGAAAGTCGCCCAGAAGAAGTCCTCCAGGAAAAAGCCGGCTGCGCGCGCCGACAATCGTCCGCGCAAGCCTTCGGCGATGGGAAATCCGCGGCCCGGCAGGGTTGCGACCAACCATTCGAACCGCGGCGCCTATAGCCGGGGTGGCGGCCATCGCCAGGTACAGAGCAGAGGTGGAAGAGGAGGGGGCGGAGGCGGACGAGGCGGAGGCGGACGAGGGGGAGGACGCCGGTAGCAACTGCCGTATCGTGTGCGACATCCGGTTTATTTCAGGAACATGATCATGATCCGATACCTCATTACCGCAACTCTCGCACTTTCGCTCGGCGTTCCCGCACTTTCGACCGGCGGCGCCCAGGAAGCACAGACCAGCACCACGCAGGATTTCGATGCCTTCATCGGCGAGACGCCCACGCCGTTCGCAACAGTCGACGAACTCGTCGAGGCGTTCCGCAAAGCGCTGGAGGAAGATGACAAGGAGGCCGTCGCCTCGCTTCTCGGACTGTCGCCCAGCGAAGTGCTGAAGTCGAAGGAAGTGGAGGCGAGCTTTCCGGAAATCCGCGAAGAGGCGGCGAAGGCCATCGCCGTCAAGGAACTGGCAGCCGACCGCCGCTCGCTTCTTCTTGGTAACCAGGTATGGCCGTTTCCATTCCCTGTCGTGCAGACAGAGGGCAAATGGGCGTTCGATACCATCGCCGGGCTGGAAGAAGTCATCAACCGCAGGATCGGCGAGAACGAGCTGACCACCGTCGCCAACCTGCGCGCCTATGTCGAGGCCCAGGAGGATTACAAGGAAACCGACTGGGACGAGGATGGCGTCGGCGAATATGCTCAGAAGTTGATCAGCACGCCCGGGACATATGACGGGCTCTATTGGGAACCCGGCGACGGCGTGCCGGAAAGCCCATTTGGTTCGCTGATCAGCCAGGCCGAGTTGGCGACGGCCGCCGAGGACGGCTATTTCGGATACCGCTACCGCATATTGAACGGTCAAGGCGCTAACGTCGCCGGCGGCCAGTACGACTACGTCATCAACGGCAACATGATCGCCGGCTTTGGGCTGATCGCGATGCCTGCCGAATACGACCGCACAGGCATCATGACCTTCGTCGTAAACCAGTACGGCACAGTCTACGAAAAGGATCTCGGGCCCGATACGGCGGCGCTCGCCGAAAAGATCACGGCGTTCGATCCCGATGACGGTTGGGCCGTGGTCAACGATCCGGGCGAGTGAGCGGACCCATGCACATCCCGGATGAGTGCTTTGGGACTAGATGGCCTTCGCGTACCCTGCATTCAGAAGGAGGCCCCTAGTGAAAACGATAGCCCTGCTTCCTGTTATCACCTATCCCGAACCCAACCCTGAAATGGTAGTGCCCAGGGCGGTCGCGATGGCGGCGGCCCTCGGCGCGCAACTGCATGCGTTGGCCATAAACGTAGAGATCCGAAACATCTCGAATGCGCTGTCGCGGAGGCTGGTCGACGTCCCCAAAATGACGCGGGAGGCCGAAGCGCTGTGCCGGGATCGCGGCGAAGCGTTTCTAGCAAAGGTTGTGCTGGAAGCGAAACGGGCAGGCGTGGACTCAACCACAGACGCGGTCGCGTCGAACGCTCCCTTGCTGAATGACACCGCTGCAATTCAAGCGCGTTACTATGATCTCGTTCTCTGCGCCTGGGAGGCGAACAACCCCACGAGCAGGACGACCGCGCAGGCCATTATCTTCGGGTCGGGAAGGCCGACGATCCTTCTGCCAGAGGTCGAGCCTGTCACGAAGCTGCACAGCGTTGCTATTGCCTGGGACGGCAGCCGTGTTGCGGCTCGCGCCGTGGCGGATGCACATCAGGTGTTGCGCCGCGCTTCCAAGATTACGGTGCTCACCGTGACGGGCGAGAAGTCCCTGCAGGAGACGGACGCCGCCCGACGCTTGGCTCAAGGGCTGAACCTACGCGGGCTGTCAGCCGAGGCCATGCCATTCGTATCCGAGGATTGCCCGGTCGAGGTGTCGCTTCAGGAGCGAGCGATCGAAATCGGCGCCGACCTGATGATCATGGGAGCGTTCGGTCACACCAGACTGAGGGGCTGCCGATAATGCTTTCGCATTGATCGTGTCGGTGACGAGTGGCGAAGCGCCATCGAGCTTATTCGGAACCGGGTGGTCAAGGAACGGCAATCAATGGTGTATATTTGGCCTAGGAAGGATATTCGCATGAAGGCTCGTTGGCTATTTACAGGAACAGTTTTCGCTGTCATTGCGCAATCGTCGCTTGCCTGCATGTATAGCCCTGAAGCACATGCCCAAGAGGGATCGTTCGAGGACTTTCCTTTCTTGGTGCGTTGTGAATTAAGCGGCATCGTTCGTGCTTACTACTTGTCCAAAATTGGTCCAGACGGGGTTGCCGTTTATATAACCCCCGACAATCAGGCCGGCACAATCACCATCCGAGGCAAGGCCGAGCCAGTTGGCGGAGATTGGTCGGGAAGTTGCGCCGGAAAAACACTTGAGGAACTAAGGTCGGCAGGCCAAGCGTATGACTTGCCGCATTGATCCCTTGAGACGTCGTTGTTGCTCCGCGTTATGTCGGTTCAAATCCCGTTCCATTTAAGCACGAACGGCCATAGCGAGCTTAAGATCGCACTTTGGTGCACATGACGGTATTTCCTTTGGCCGCATGTTCGACGGCGCGTCGGTTCCTCAATGCCCGCCCGAAAAGACGAGTGTTTGCACCGGAAGAAGGAGCGCCTGGAATCTCAATATGATCGCATGCACCAGCCCGACCGTATCTATGACGTGCAGGAACAGCCAGTGCGCTGTGCCCAAATCTTCCTCGGCAAGTCGGTCGTGATTGTTGGTGTAGGCGTTGGCGATGCAACTGCTGCCTGGAGGCACGCCATCGAACCCTCCCGCGAACAGCGGCTCCAGAAAGACGGTGATCGTTCCGGGCCGGACCACCTGTTGGGCGTCGATCAACTGATCCGACGCCCGAACCTGACCGGTCGCGATGAGATCCTGAACCTCGGTGACCACCATCGGAATGATCGTCAGAGGCATCGAAATACAAGTCGCTTCGGCAACCATGCCGACCTTCATCACCTGGGCTTCGAGCTGGCTGAAGCCCCCTATAAGAGCCTTCCGTCCGGCTTCCGCCGGTATCAGAACGCCGGCGGGCCGCATAAAGGGATTGACGATGTCTCCCTTGCGCAGGGTGAATTGCTCCAAAGTGCCGGCGACCCCGGCGTAGACGACGGTCTTGTCCAGTTCGACCTGGGCCTGGGCAAGCGCCGCCTCGGCGCTCTTTTTCTGCGCCGGCAGCACGGACGAAATCTGTGATTCGACTGACTGCTTGCTCGCCACGACGGCGGAAACGGCGGCCTGCCGCCCTTCCACGATATTGGCGAGCCTCTCGATCTCGCGCTGCGCGACAGTGCTGGCGTTTCGCCGTTGAAGCTCGCTCTTGGTTTCGAATTCGTCCAGGGCCTGCTGATAGGCGCTCTGCGCTTCCTGAATGCGGGCGTCGGCCCCAACCAGTTCGGTCTTGGCCAATTCGAAACCAGCGTCTATCTCCGATATGCGCCGTCGCGCGGTCTCGAGCGCCGCTTCCTGCTCCGAGCTGTCAAGCCTGAAGATGCGCTGGCCAGCCTCGACCTTGTCCCTTATGCCCACATAGACTTCCTCGACGCGGCCGGAGCCTTCGGGGAGGATGGGAATGGTGCGAAAGAACGAAATCGCACTCGACGTCGACGGATGATAGTAGAGAATGAGCGTCAGCAGAATCACTGTCAGAGCTATGCACGCCGTTATTCCGTATCGCAGCTCATACCATACAGAATAGAGCGTGATCTCGTGACCAATCCTCTTTCCCTGTACGAAGCGGCGGACGAGAAAATCGGGCAGGACGGTCAGGACCGAACAAAGCAGAACTTCGATCATCGTTCATGACCTCCCACTGACACCGGCTGGCGCTGATGGCGGTCGGACGGCTCCGGCGCATGCGTCTTGGCGATTTCGTCGCGGGGGTCGCTTCGGGCTTTCTCCAAGGGGGTCGGAGGAGGTACGGCCTCCACTTTGACCGGCGTATAGTTGGCAAGCACCTCGGGAGCCGGCTCAGACGGCGCCTCCGCGGCGGGGGATCGAAACCGCCCCGTCGCCATCCTGGCGAGCGAGTCGGCCATGCTGGCCAGGGGCGTCCAGAAGTCGGGCACGGGGACGAGCGCCAGAAACAGCGCCCCAATCCAGAACGCATGGATGTGGGTGAACAACGCCAGCAGCGACAGCACCGCCACCAGCTGGAACTGGATCTGACTGCCGCCGTGGGACATGCGCTCCGGCAAGGAATGGAGCCAGAAGTACAAACTTCCAATCCCCATCACGGCCAGCACAAGGAAGATGACCGACCCCGTGAACAACACATCGGTCTCGCCGGGGGCCGTTATGAAAGGCGGAAGATGATGCGGCGCCGCCGGATGCATTGCCACGGACATGCCTGCCACTCCCCAATTTCGCTCGTGCGAGGACGCCCGAGCACTAGGCGCAGCAACGTCCAGCGCCCAAACTTAAGGATACTCCGTCCGCATCCGAATGCAACTGAAGAGGCCAGCAGTCGCGGAGCCGCCGCCCTACGCAGGATAGCCATCTCGTTGCTATAGCAATGCCAAGGCGACCGCCAGAAGGCTAACGACCAAGGCGGCGAGGCTTGGGACAAGCACGGCGGCTCCCGAGTAGAAAGCCAACGCCGCCACCCAGTCGTACGGCCTGTCACCAGCTTGAGACATTGTCAAACCCTTCCGTCCGTTCTGTCCGTTCTGCTCCTTGAGAAAACGCCGTCGGCGGTCGGCGCCTTCCCGCCCTTGGGGCGAGCCTCATGAGCGGCCGCCTCGCTTTTCCACCCATACTGACGAAGGGGAACGTCCGCGGCGTCTGAAACCAGCACCCTTTCGGCGGCTCCGTCGAGATCTTCATATTGGCCGCTGCGCATCGACCACAGGAACGCCGCGAGACCCGCGACGCCCATGCCCAAGGCAATTGGAACAAGCCAGACGAGATAGTTCATGCCGCCTCCGCCAAGTCGAGCCTGCGAAGAGCCGGAGATCCTGCGGGCGGAGGCTCGCCCGGAAGGCGCAATGCGTTGCCGACCACGAGAATCGATGATGTCGACATGGCGACAGCGGTCATAAGGGGCGTAACATGGCCCGCTGTATGGGCCGCGACAACATCTGGCACTGATCCGGAAGTGGAGGTTTTCCGAAATCTGCGGAATGGCAGTTTCTAACGTGGTCGGCGTGATAGCGGATAGGCAGCAAGCCACCAAAGCGGTTGTCAACCTCGGGTACCAAGCGTCAGATTTTTACCACTAGTTCGACCATGATCTTTTCCGGTTTCCGGTTTTCGCTGACGCGGAACCTTCGGTTCGTGATCATGGCCTACTCAAGCCATTCGGTGATGAAGCTGCCGTTTTCGTGGATGTCGGTGGTCTCCAGCGGGCCTGGGCCGAGATTGGTGAATTTGTGCGGCGTGTTCGGCGGCACGATCAGGATCTGGCCGGCCGACGCCTCGATCTGCCGGTCGCCGACGGTGAACAGCCCGGTGCCCGTGCGGATGATGAAAATCTCGCAATAGGGATGCATGTGCAGCCGCGGGCCGCCGCCAGTCTCCGGCAGATAGTTGAAGATCAGGCAGCTTCTGGAGCCGTAGGCGCCGCACTGCAGTTCGCCCTGCCAATGGTCGGGCCAGCGGTCGGGCGTCCCGGCCCATTTGTCGCGATCGATGACATGCGCCATGCGCCGAGCATAGACCGGGGCCGCGTCTTCTGTCGAGGCAACGCAGGCGCTGCTTCGCGGGTTGATTTCGGTCGTTTTCGCCGTGTTCGACATGTGCCCGTCGCCACGCCGCCCGCCGTCGAATTGCGTCCCCGCGACAATCTGCCCTTGTGCCTTCACCCGTCTGGACAAAAACGGGCTTCACGCATAAACCGAAGTCCAATTGCCGGAGGAATTCGCTAGCCTGTTCGCCATGCGCTGTCGGGTTGGCGTGAAAGAGCGGGGAACAAGCCTCGGCCACCGGCACGGAAGAGGCGAAAGGATCAGGCACCCGTGAGCGCAACCGACATCCAGGATCCCAACCGTCGTGATTTTCTCTACGTCGCCACGGGCATGGCCGCGGTGGTCGGCGCGGGTGCCGTCGCCTGGCCGTTCATCGACCAGATGCGCCCGGATGCCTCGACGCTGGCGCTGGCCTCGGTCGAGGTCGACGTCTCCTCGCTGACGCCGGGAACGTCGCTTGTCGTGAAATGGCGCGGCAAGCCGGTGGTGGTGCGCAACCGCACCGAACAAGAGATGAAGGACGGCGAGGCCGTCAATCTGGCTGAGCTCAAGGATCCGCTCGCCCGCAACGCCAATCTGCCGGCCGATGCACCGGCGACCGACGCCAACCGCACCACGCCGGGCAAGGAGGCCTGGATGGTGATGGTCCAGGTCTGCACCCATCTCGGCTGCATTCCGCTCGGCCAGGAAGGCGAGTTCGGCGGCTGGTTCTGCCCGTGCCACGGTTCGACATACGACACCGCCGGCCGCGTCCGCGGCGGACCGGCGCCGGAGAACATGTCGGTGCCGGTATTCCAGTTCATTTCCGACACCAAGATCCGTATCGGCTGAGGCGAGGGGACATTTCGATGAGCGAGGGACACTCGACCTATACGCCCAAGACCGGTATCGGACGCTGGGTCGATGCCCGCATGCCGCTGCCGCGGCTGGTCTATGACAGCTTCGTCGCCTATCCGGTGCCGCGCAACCTCAATTATGCGTGGACCTTCGGCGGCATCCTGGCGCTCATGCTGGGTGCGCAGATTCTGACCGGCATCGTGCTGGCCATGCATTATGCGGCGGACAGCAGTCTCGCCTTCGATTCGGTCGAGAAGATCATGCGCGACGTGAATTCGGGCTGGCTGTTGCGCTATCTGCATTCGAACGGCGCGTCGTTCTTCTTCGTCGCCGTCTACATCCACATCTTCCGCGGCCTCTACTATGGTTCGTACAAGGCGCCGCGCGAGCTTCTGTGGATCCTCGGCTGCATCATCTACCTCCTGATGATGGCGACAGGCTTCATGGGCTATGTGCTGCCCTGGGGACAGATGTCGTTCTGGGGCGCGACCGTCATCACCGGCTTCTTCACCGCCATCCCGCTGGTCGGCGAATGGATCCAGCAGCTTCTGCTCGGCGGCTTCGCTGTCGACAACCCGACGCTGAACCGTTTCTTTTCACTGCACTACCTGCTGCCGTTCATGATCGCCGGCGTCGTCGTGCTGCATATATGGGCGCTGCATGTGGTCGGCCAGTCAAACCCGACCGGCATCGAGGTCAAATCGAAGACCGATACCGTCGCCTTCACCCCTTATGCGACCATCAAGGACGCGTTCGGGATGCTGGTGTTCCTGTTCATCTTCGCCTATTTCGTCTTCTACTTGCCGAACTTTCTCGGCCACCCGGACAACTACGTTGTCGCCGACCCGCTGAAGACGCCGGCCCACATCGTGCCGGAATGGTACTTCCTGCCGTTCTACGCGATCCTGCGCGCCATCACCTTCAATATCGGGCCGATCAACTCCAAGCTCGGTGGCGTGCTCGCGATGTTCGGCTCCATCGCCATGCTGTTCCTGGTGCCGTGGCTCGACACCTCGAAGGTGCGCTCAGCGGTCTACCGGCCCTGGTACAAGCTGTTCTTCTGGCTGTTCGTGATCGACGCCGTCCTGCTTGGCTGGCTGGGTTCGCAGCCGGCCGAAGGCAGCTATGTCTTCATGGCGCAGATGGCGACATTGTTCTACTTCGCCTTCTTCCTGGTCGTGCTGCCGGTGCTGGGCCTGATCGAAACCCCGCGGCGGTTGCCGAACTCGATCACCGAGGCAGTTCTCGAGAAGAACAAGGCTGGCGGTGGCGGGCATCCGGCTCGCGCGACAGCCGCGCCGGAAACCAAGGGCTGAGCATGACCCCGAAAAGTGGAGACCGGTTTTCGGACAAGATCATGCTCGAGACGACGACAGCGCGCCAGAGAATCTCAAGGGGATTTGGTATGAAGACGATTCTCACCTCGCTGGCGCTGCTCGGCCTTGTGCTGGCAGGCACTGCGGCCGCGACAACCGGGGCGATCGCCCAGGAGGAGGCGCACAGCGAAGCCGCGCCGACGCATTTCCCGATACACCAGCCGAAGGAGATGGACTGGAGCTTCGCCGGGCCTTTCGGCACCTACGACAAGGCGCAGTTGCAGCGCGGGCTGAAGGTCTTCAAGGAAGTTTGCGCCACCTGCCATTCGATGAAATTGGTGGCGTTTCGCACGCTGGAAGATCTTGGCTATTCGGAAGCGCAGGTCAAGGCGCTGGCCGCCGAGTACACGATCAACGATGGTCCCAACGATGCCGGCGACATGTTCGATCGTCCCGGCATACCGTCCGACTATTTCCCGGCGCCGTTTCCCAACGATCAGGCAGCAGCGGCCGCCAATGGCGGGGCTGCGCCGCCCGATATGTCGCTGCTGGCCAAGGCGCGCGGCGTCACGCGCGGTTTTCCGCGTTTCGTCTTCGACATCTTCACGCAATACGCCCAGGGCGGTCCCGACTACATCCACTCGCTGCTGACCGGCTATGACGAGCAGCCGCCGGCGGGCATGGAGATACCGGAAGGCACCCACTACAATCCGTACTTCATAGCCGGCGTCTCGCTGAAGATGCCCAACCCGCTTTCCGACGATCAGGTGACCTATGACGACGGCTCGCCGCAGACGGTCGACCAGTATTCCCGCGACGTGTCGGCGTTCCTGATGTGGGCAGCCGAGCCGCATCTGGAAGCCCGCAAGAAGACCGGCTTTCGCGTGCTGGTTTTCCTGTTGCTGTTCGGCGCGCTGGTCTATCTGACCAAGCGCAAGGTGTGGGCCGGCGTGGCGCACTGAGCTACGGAAAACCACGAGATCAAAAAGGGCGTCGAACGGCGCCCTTTTTGCATGTCTAAGGACTGCCTCCGAAGACCGCCTCCGAAGGCCGCCGGCTCCAGTCCTTTGCCGGACAATTTTCTTCCAGGCGCCACATCGCGGTAGCCGTCGCCGGCCGCGCCGGGTTACGATCGGCCAGAGTTCCTTCTCACGTCTTCAAGTCGAATCGGACGAATGCCCGGAGAGCCGCCCATGAAACCTTCGCTCGAAGACACGCTGCTTGCCGCGATCCGCACCATTCCGGACTATCCCAAGCCGGGCATCCTGTTTCGCGACATAACCACGCTGCTAAGTAATGCGCGCGCCTTCCGCCGCGCCATCGACGAGCTGGTGCATCCCTATGCCGGCCAGAAGGTCGACAAGATCGCCGGCATCGAGGCGCGCGGCTTCATTCTTGGCGGCGCCGTCGCCCATCAGCTCTCGGCCGGCTTCGTGCCGATCCGCAAGAAGGGCAAGCTGCCTTACGAGACGGTGCGCGTCGCTTACAGCCTCGAATACGGGGTGGACGAGATGGAGATGCATAGGGATGGCGTGTCTCCGGGTGAGAAGGTGATCCTCGTCGACGACCTGATCGCCACCGGCGGCACGGCAGCGGCAGCGGTCCAGCTGCTGCGGCAGATCGGCGCCGACATCCTCGCCGCCTGCTTCGTCATCGACCTGCCGGACCTCGGTGGTCGCGACAAGCTCGAGGCGCTCGGCGTGCCGGTCAGGACGCTGATCGGGTTCGAAGGGCATTGAGAGAGTGTTCTTCCTTCTCCCACAAGGGGAGAAGGAAGAGACTATCCCACCTTCACCAGCACGGCGCTTTCGAACTCGATGACTTTGTCGCCGGTCGAATCGAAAGCCTCCGAGCGCAGCGTCAGCACTCGCCAGCCCGGCCGCGATATGATGGGGCGGTGGGCAAGCGCGGTGCGGGTGAAGGTCACGGTTTCTCCGGCATAGACGGGTTTTAGCCATTTGAGGTTCTTGAAGCCGGGCGAGGGGCCGAATTCGGGCGCGGGCCCTGCGCCGGCCCAACGGGCGCCATCGGCCTCCACGCCGGTCTTGAGGTTCAACTTCATCCAGGTTGCAGCTGTGTGCCAGCCGGAGGCGCACAGGCCGCCGAACACGCTGTTCCTCGCCGCCTCTTCGTCGAGATGGAAAATCTGCGGATCGTATTTCCTGGCGAACGCCTTGATCGCCTCGGGCTCGAATCTATGCGAGCCGAGGGTGACGGTGACGCCGATGCAGAAGAACTCGTCCAATGTCATGAGCGGCCCTGTGCGGCATCACGGGCGAGGAACATGACTGTGTTCTCGAGTTCGAAGACGCCTTCGCCACGCTGGTTGAAAAGCTCGCTGCGCATGGTGACGAGGCCGAGCTGAGGCTTGGACCTGGACAGACGCTTGGCAAGGACGGTGGTGCTGCCGCTCAAGATGTCGCCCGCCAGCACCGGCCTCTTCCACCGGACCTGATCGACACCAGGGGCGCCTTGCGAGGTCGAGTCGAGCAGGAAGGCGTCGCACAGCATGCGCATGAACATCGCGCAGGTGTGCCAGCCGGATGCCGCCAGCCCGCCAAGGATGCTGGCCCTGCCCGCCGCCTCGTCGAGATGCATCGGCTGCGCATCGAATTCTTGCGCGAATTCGATGATCTCGGCCGCACTCACCAGCTTCGTACCGAGGTCGAGCGAGGCGCCCTCGACGAAATCCTCATAGGCCCAGGTTTTTTCATAGGCCCGGTTCTTCACGTTCTTTCCGGTCATGGTCTGGAATCCGGTTCAAGAAGATCGCCACGGATCGGGCTTCCCGGATGCAGGCGGGGCGCAATTTGGTCAAGTCATTTCTGGTGCGCCAGGCCATCACGCTCAACGTAATAGAAGCTCCGAAGCCTCTACAACCAGCCGCGACGGCGGAAATACCAGAATGGCAGGATCGCCGAGAGGATCATCAAGCCGATGGCGAAAGGATAGCCGAAGTTCCAGGTCAGTTCGGGCATGACATTGAAATTCATGCCGTAGATCGAGGCGACCAGCGTCGGCGGCAGGAAGATGACCGCGGCGACGGAGAAGATCTTGATGATGGCGTTCTGCTCGATCGAGATCATGCCGAGCGTCGCGTCGAGGAGGAAGTTGATCTTCTGCGACAGGAAGGTGGCGTGGTCGGCGAGCGACAGCACATCGCGCGACAGGGTCTTGATGCGCGCACGGATGTCCTTGCTCATCTTGGTCTGGGTCGAGGCGTGGGTGAGGAAGCCGGCGAGCCGCTGCAGCGAGATCAGGCTGTCGCGGATCGAGGAGGCAATGTCCTCCTTGCGGCCGATGGCTTTCAGCAATTCCTGAAAATCGCGGTTGCGCTTCGACGCCTTGGTCGAGCTTGGCTGGAAGATGTCGCGCGAGATCGTCTCGATGTCGCGGCCGGCACGCTCCAGAATGTCGGCGAGGCGGTCGACGATCGCCTCCAGCAGGCCGATCAGGATGGTGTCGCCGCTGGTGCAGCCGGTCGCCACTTTCTCGGCGCGCTGCGGAAACGTCTTGAAGGCCTTCGGTTCGTGGTAGCGCACCGTGATCAGCCTGTTGCCGGCCAGCACGAAGGTGACCGGCGACATCAAGGGATCGTCGGCCTCGGTCTGGGCCGGCAGAATGGCGGTCATGAAATAGGCGCCGTCCTCGACATAGAGGCGGCTCGAAATCTCGATCTCCTCCATCTCCTCGCGCGTCGGAATGGCAACGCCGAGCCAGGCCTCGATGGCCGCTTCCTCTTCCTTTGTCGGGTTCACAAGATCGGCCCAGACGACCTGGTCGCTGTTTGCCAAAAGATCGTCGGCAAGGCGCAGGCGATCATTGTCCACGACGAATGCCTTGATCATCGCCGGGTCTCCCTTGCTGAGGCCAAAAGGATGGGTTCAAACGGGCGCGTCGTTTCGGATTGCACCGGACGGGCGCTTTCGACGAAAGCGCGGGGCTGGGTACAGACGCCCCTTAGACCGGGCATTGCGGGCAGTCAAGCCGCGCGGAAAGGCTCTTCCTTCTCACCCTTGTGGGAGAAGGTGGCCTCGCGAAGCGAGGTCGGATGAGGGGTGTTCCAGCTAGCTTGGCACCAGAGAAGGAAGAAGGCGCCCGATCAGTTCAGGTGTTGAACTTAAACAGCATGATGTCGCCGTCCTGGACGACATACTCCTTGCCTTCGTCGCGCGCCTTGCCGGCTTCCTTGGCCGCCACTTCGCCGCCCAGCGTGACGAAGTCGTTGTAGGCGATGGTCTGGGCGCGAATGAAGCCGCGCTCGAAATCGGTGTGGATGACGCCCGCAGCCTGCGGCGCCTTGGCGCCCTTGTGCACGGTCCAGGCGCGCGTCTCCTTCGGCCCGACGGTGAAATAGGTGATGAGCTGCAGCAGCTCGTAGCCGGCGCGGATCACCTTGTTCAGGCCGGGTTCGTCGAGGCCCAGGGTAGCCAAAAATTCCATTTCCTCTTCGTCGCTGAGCTGCGCGACCTCGGCTTCGATCGCCGCCGAAATCACCACGGTGCGGGCGCCTTGCGTGGCAGCCATCTGTTCGACCGCCTTGGTGTGTGGGTTGCCGGTGGCAGCATCGGCCTCGGCGACATTGCAGACATAGAGCACGGGGTGCGATGTCAGCAGGTTCAGCCCTTGCAGGATGCGCAGATCCTCCGCGGAGATATTTTTGAGCAGGATGCGGGCCGGCTTGCCGGCCTGCAGGAGTTCAAGGGCGGCTTCCATCATCGGAAGCACGGTCAGCGCCTCCTTGTCCTTGCCGGAAGCGCGCTTGCGGAACTGCACGATGCGGCGCTCGAGGCTGTCGAGATCGGCGAGCATCAGCTCGGTCTCGACGGTCTCGGCGTCGGCGACCGGATCGATGCGGCCCTCGACATGGGTGATGTCGTCATCCTCGAAGCAGCGCAGCACATGGACGATGGCGTCGACCTCGCGGATATTGGCCAGGAACTGGTTGCCCAGCCCTTCGCCTTTCGAGGCGCCGCGCACCAGGCCGGCGATGTCGACGAACGAGATGCGGGTCGGGATGATCTCCTTCGACTTGCCGATCGCGGCGATTTTTTGCAGGCGCGGGTCGGGCACCGCGACTTCGCCGGTGTTCGGTTCGATGGTGCAGAACGGATAGTTGGCGGCCTGCGCCGCCGCCGTTCTGGTCAGCGCGTTGAAAAGCGTCGACTTGCCGACGTTGGGCAAGCCAACGATGCCGCATTTGAAACCCATTTTTATCCGGTCCTATCGGGAAATCGAAATTTGATGAGGGCTATGGGCGAAAGGGGTGACGAACGTCAAGCCCTGCAGCCCCGATCCGTGGCCAGGCTCAGCCCTTGCCGCCAAACAGCTTCTTCAGCATGGCGGCCATCGGGCCGGTTTCGGGCAGCTTGGCCGCCGGCTGCTGCGGCCGCGCCTGGCGAACGTGGCTTTGTGCTTTCGGCGCCTTGGGCGGGCGGTCGTCGTCGCCCGTCGGCGTGAGCTTGTCGCGCAAGGCCAGCGTCACGCGATTCATGAAGGAATTGTCGTCGCCCTTGACAAGCAGTCCGGCATCGTCGGCGATGGTGTCGAGCAGCACGTCCAGCCACTCGCGGTCGCTTTTGGCGAAATCGCCAAGCACATGGCCATGCACAATTTCCTTGGCGCCGGGGTGGCCGACGCCAATGCGCACGCGGCGGAAATCCTTGCCGACATGCTGGTCGAGCGAGCGGATACCGTTGTGGCCACCGGAACCGCCGCCGACCTTGACCCGCACCTTGCCGGCGGCAAGGTCGATCTCATCATAAAAGACGGTCAGCGCCGAAGCGTCGAGCTTGTAAAAGCGCAGGGCTTCGCCGACCGACTGGCCGGACAGATTCATGAAGGTCTGCGGCTTGATCAGGATGATTTTTTCGCCGGCAAGCGTGCCTTCGGCGATCAGTCCCTGGAACTTTTTCGACCAGGGCGAAAAGGAATGGCGGCGGGCGATTGCGTCCGCCGCCATGAAGCCGACATTGTGCCGATTGTCAGCGTATTTCGCGCCCGGATTGCCGAGGCCTGCAAACAGCAGCATCGTCACCCCCGGGCGGAATTACTTCTCTTCGTCGGCAGGAGCCGCTTCGGGTTCAGCCGCTTCGACCGTCTCTTCCGCCTCCGGCTTCATCGCCGCGGAGCCGGCTATGGTCGCGACGGTGAAGTCGCGGTCGGAGATCACCGGCTTGACGCCGGCCGGCAGCTTGACCGCCGAGATGTGGATCGAATCGCCGATATCGGTGCCGGTGAGATCGACGGTGATGAATTCCGGGATCGCATTGGCCGGGCAGTGGAACTCGACCTCGTGACGCACGATGTTGAGCACGCCGCCGCGCTTGATGCCGGGCGACTTGTCCTCGTTGATGAAGTGGACCGGCACGTCGACATTGACTTCGGTGTCCTTGCCGATGCGCAGGAAGTCGACATGGACCGGAAAATCCTTGACCGGGTCGAGCTGGTAGTCCTTGGGCAGGACCTGGATCTTCTTGCCGTCGACATCGATCGTGGCGATCGTGGTCAGGAAACCGCCGCCATGGATCTTGTAGTAGATGTCCTTGTAGGTCAGCGCAATCGCCAGGGGAGGCTGCTTGTCGCCGTAGATTACTGCAGGCACTTTACCGTTGCGGCGAACTGCACGGGCGGACCCCTTACCGACCTGTTCGCGCGCTTCGGCCTTGAGCTCGTAAGTATCGCTCATGGCATTTCCTTTCGCGTTGTTCTGGAGCGTTCGCGGCCGGCGAGATGCCTGGGCCGTAAACGTCGAAAGCCGTCATGGCCTTACATGATCTGGTCCAAAAATCTTTTTGGGATCACGCAGGCTGGACAGCCTTCCGCCGCGTTGCCTCCAAGGGTGTCTACGCGGGTGGCGGCTCTATAGCGGAAGGTGGGGCGGGGTGCAAGCCAAAGGCGGCCATTGCATTAATGTCTGGCTTGGGCCCAGGAGCCGACATTGTCACTTCGAAAGCCCTGAAGCAACCGACTGGCGGACAGCCGGTGCATTCGATTGGCGAACATCGCCGGGATGGGGCCTTTGGGAGAGCCAGAAGATGATCTATCCTGGAGGCGGATGCGGCTGGCTAGGCTTCGGCATCGTGACGGCGGAGAACCAAGATTCCGAAGCCCACCTTCCTTGAGATAGCCAACCGCGCCGGGGTCGGCACGGCGACGGTCGAACGCGTTCTGAACGGCAGGGGCGGTGTCAGGCCCGCAACCGTGGAGAAGGTCGTCGCTGCCGCGCGCTCTCTCGACTATCCGCGCCGCTTGCCGGAAGCCCATCGAGGGGTGATCAGGATCGAGGTCATTCTGGTCCGTCCGGACGCCACCTTCTTTGCCCGGCTGTCTCGTGCCTTCGAGCGCATCGCCGCCACGTTGGATCGGACGATCGCCGTACACCGGACATTTCTCGATGAGGCAAATCCCGCGGCCATCGCGCAGCGGATACTCGATCCCGACATACGCCGCGCCGCCCTTATCCTGGCGGTTCCCGACCATCCGCTGGTCGGTGCGGCACTGAGGCGGCTGGAGGCGGAGAAGATCCCGACGGTGCAGATCGTCACGCAGATTTCGGGCACCAGCGGCGCCTATGTCGGCATCGACAATTACGCCGCTGGCCGCATGGCCGGGCTGCTGATGTCGCGCATGCAAAGGCGGCCGGGCAAGGTGGTGGCGATCTGCCATAGCCAGATCTACCGCGTGCATCGCGACCGCGTGCGCGGCTTCTTCGACTATCTGATGGAAGCCGGCGGCGATTTCGAACCGGTCGCTGCCCTGTTCGGCCATGACGAGGGCGACCGAAACGCCGGGCAACTGGTCGAGGCACTGACACGCTGGCCGGACCTCACCGGGCTCTACAATGCCGGCGGCGCCAACGCCGCGCTGAACGACGTACTAAGACGCCCGCGTGGCCGCGAGATATTCTTCGTCGGCCACGAACTCACCGAGCGCAGCGCCGCTGCCCTTCGCCAGGGCACGATGGATGTCGTGCTCGACCAGGCGCCGGAGGCGCAGGCCAGACGCGCCATGGACCTCGTGCTGGCGAAATTGAACCTGCACGATCTGCCGGTCGACAATCCGCCGATCCGCTTCGTCACTTTCACCGCCGAGAACGTTTGATCTGATTCGATCAAGGAACAAGCGGCCTTCCGCCGGCCGCGATGTTATCCCCTCAGCAAACGGGAGGATGACAGGTGACCAGACGGCTGACGGCCTACGATCTGCAGAGCGCCAAGGGCACTCGCAAATGGCTGCAACTGCATGTCGATACGCCGGCCGAAGCGGCTGCGGCGGTTGCATGCGACATCGCCATCCTGTCCTGCGAGCCCGACCACAATCTCGAAGCCGTCCGCGCCGCCGCACCTCACGCGTTCCTGTCGGTGGGCATGGCGCATGGCGCGGTTGCCTCGCCCGACGAAGCGATACGTCTCGGCTTTGCGATGATGCGACGCGGCGCCGATGCGATCTACTGCTCGCATTCGCCCCGCTTCATCGAGGCGATGGCGGCGGAGGGCATTCCCGTCACCGGCCATGTCGGCCTGGTGCCGAACCGCGCCACCTGGACGAACTTTCGCGCTGTGGGCAGGACAGCCGAAGAGGCCCTCAAGGTCTTGCACGCCATCAAGGATTTGGAGAATGCGGGTGCTGCCTGTGTCGAAATCGAGGTCGTGCCGGTGCGGTTGGCCGAGCACATCACCCGGTCGACGCCGCTGGTCACAATGGGCATGGGCTGTGGCTCGGCCTGCGACACGCAATACCTGTTTTCCAGCGACGTGCTGGGCACCCACACCGGCCACTACCCCCGCCATTCCAAGCGCTACGCCGACTTCGTCACGCTGGAGGCCGAGCTGCAGGAAAAGCGCATCGCCGCCTTCCGCACTTTCGGCCGCGAGGTCGCCGAGGGCCGCTATCCCGAAGCCAGGCACCGGGTCGACATGGACGATGCCGTCTTCGACCGCTTCCTGACCCTCTCCCAATCCTTGTGAGACCGACATGGACGACCTGAAATACGGCAAGCGCAACAAGCGCGGCGACTGGGTCCCCGACGAACCGGCCGGCACCGCGCCGCTCTTCGTCTTCCCGCCGCGGCCGCTCGCGCTGCTAAATTGGCTGCCGCAGTACTTCCTGCCCTACAATCTGCTGTTCGCCCTTTCGGCGGTGGCCTGGTGGCACTTCGTGCTGCCCGATGTCGAGGCGATGAAGACGCTGTCCTGGGGCTGGATCGTCAGGCTGTTCCTCGTCAACTGTGCGGCACTGCTTCTGTTCTTCGGCGTCTTCGAACTGCGGCTCTATATCCTGAGGGCGCAGGGAAACCGGTTCAAATACAACGGCAAATGGCCGTCCGAGCAGAAGAGCAACGCCTTTTTCTTCGGAAGCCAGAACATCGACAACATGCTGCGTACCTTCGGCAGCGGGCTGCCGATCTGGACGGCGATCGAGGTCGCCATCCTCCATGCCTACGCCAACGGCTACGTGCCATGGCTCACCTTTGCCGCGCATCCCGTCTACCTGTTCTGCCTGGCGCTGGCCGCGCCGATCATTCACGAGACCCATTTCTTCCTGCTGCACAGGGCCATCCATTGGGGGCCGCTCTACAGATGGGTGCACTCGGTCCACCACAATTCGGTGAACCCCTCGCCATGGTCGTCGCTGTCGATGCATCCGGTCGAGCAGTTCGGCTATCTCGGGGTCGCGCTGTGGCATCTCATCCTCCCGTCCAACCCGATCCTGGCGCTCTATCAACTTCACTTCGCCGGCTTCGGCGCCATCCCCGGCCATGTCGGCTTCGACAAGGTCGAACTCGGCGAGGACAAGGCAGTCGATAGCCACGCCTACATCCACTACCTCCACCACAAATATTTCGAGGTGAACTACGGCGACGGCCTCATCCCGTTCGACAGGTGGTTCGGCACTTTCCACGACGGCAGCCCGGAAGGCGAGGCCCGCATGCAGGCCCGCTACGAGAAGAAGAAAGCGCGAGCCAATTCGGCCGGATGAATAGCCCATTTGAATAGCCAAGCGAGGTGGCAGCCGCCGCCCGCTTAGCCATCCCGAAAGGGCCGGTGATCAAAAAGAGGAGTGAGCCGGCACTCCAGTCCACAGGGAGGAAATCCATGAAGAAACTTCTTTGTTCGGCAGCGTTGGTGACAATGATGTCGACCGGTGCGATGGCAGAAAAGATCGGCGTCAGCATCGTCAACTTCGACAACAACTTCCAGACGCTGTTGATGCACGGCATGCAGGACCGTGCCAAGGAAAAGGGTGCCGGCATCCAGGTCGAGGATGCCCAGAATGATGTCGCCAAGCAGCTCGACCAGGTGAAGAATTTCATCGCCAGTGGCGTCGACGCCATCATTGTGACGCTGGTCGACACCAACGCTTCCAAGACCATCAGCGAGGAAGCCGCGAAAGCCGGTATTCCGCTCGTCTTCGTCAATCTCGAGCCCACTGACATGGCCAATCTTCCCGACAAGCAGGTCTATGTCGGTTCGAACGAGGTTGAATCCGGCACATTGGAGGCGTTCGAGGTGTGCAAGCTGCTGCGCGCCAAGGGCAAGTCGGCGGGCGCCAGGGCTTACATCGTCATGGGCAGCCTGGTTCACCAGGCCGCGCTGCAGCGGACGAAGGATGTCGAACAGATCTTCAGCACCGACATGTGCAATTTCATCAAGATCGTCGACAGGCAATCATCCGAATGGGCGCGCGACAATGCGCAGAACCTGATGACCAACTGGCTGACCGCCGATCAGGCGCCGGACGCCGTCATCGCCAACAATGACGAATCCGCCATCGGCGCCATCCTGGCGCTGAAGGCGAGCGGCGTCGACATGAAGGACGTCGTCGTCGGCGGCATCGATGCCACCCAGGATGGCCTGCAGTCGATGAAGGCGGGCGACCTGTCGGTGACGGTGTTCCAGAACGCCAAGGGGCAAGGCGGTGGCGGCGTCGACGCCGCACTCGCACTCGCCAAGGGTGAGAAGGTCGATCGGGTCGTCTACGTCCCGTTCGAACTGGTGACGCCGGCCAACATGGCCGACTACCTCAACAAGAACTAGACCGCAGCAAAACCTCCAGGACGGCTGCAACGGGCCGTCCCGGACGATGCCCTACGGTTCATTATCGAAGGAAAGCACATGTCCAGCTGGATCAGGGCCTGCAGCCTCGACGACATCGAACAGGAAGGCGCCCGCCGCTTCGACCATGGCGGGCGGACCTACGCCGTCTTCCGCTCGCCGGACGACGAGGTGTTTTGTACAGACGGCCTGTGCACGCACGAGGCGATCCATCTCGCCGAGGGGCTGGTGATGGACTACGAGGTCGAATGCCCCAAGCATGCGGGCGCCTTCGACTATCGCACCGGTGCGGCGAAGCGCCTGCCACCCTGCATCAATCTCAGGACTTATCCGGCCAAGGTGGAAGCGGGCTCCGTCCTGGTTGCGATCAGCCAGTAATTGCAGCCGGTTCGGTCGTGATCGAGTATATCCTTTCCGGCTCGGACGGGCGAAAGAGGTTCGCTCTACCTTCTATGGCTTCCGCTCGACCAGCAAGTAGCCGATCCCACGGACCGTCTGAATGCTAGCCGATGCATCCGGTCCGAGCTTGGCACGCAGATAGCGATTGTACACCTCGGTCGAGGCCTAAATCCAAGCCTCACCCGATCGTAGTCTCTTCCTCGATCTTCCTGGCTTGCCTCATATTGGGAAGAAAAACCGTCAGCAGCCCGAGCAGCGGCAAATACGAGCAGATCTGAAAGACGAAGTCGATGCCTTTCATATCGGCGACGACGCCGAGCACGGCGGCGGCGATGCCGCCCATGCCGAAGGCGAAGCCGAAGAAGATGCCGGCGATCATGCCGACGCGGCCGGGCACCAGTTCCTGGGCGAAGACGACGATGTTCGAGAAGGCCGAGGACAGGGTCAGGCCGATCAGCACGGTCAGGATCATGGTCCATTCGAAATTGGCGTAGGGCAGGGCCAGCGTAAACGGCAGCACGCCAACGATCGAGAACCAGATCATCGGCTTCTGTCCGTAGCGGTCGCCGAACGGGCCGCCAAGCAGGATGCCCAGCGCCGAGGCGCCGAGGAACAGGAACAGCATGACCTGCGACATCTGCACCGAAACGCCGAATTTATCGATGGCGTAGAAGGTGTAGTAACTGGCGAGGCTGGCGACGTAGGCGTTCTTGGTCAGCACCAGCAAGGTCAGCACCGCCAGCGCGCCCATCACCTTGCGGCGCGGGAAGGGTGAGACGAAGCCTGCCGCCTTGCGGTTGGCGAGCGAGGCGCGCAGCCGGCTGTACCAGCCGCCGACCCGCCACAGCACGACGATGCCGATCAGCGAGCCGGCGGCGAACCACGCAATGCTGGTCTGGCCGAACGGCACGACGATGAAAGCGGCCAGCAACGGCCCGATGGCCTGGCCGAGATTGCCGCCGACCTGGAACAGCGATTGCGCCAGGCCGAACCTGCCGCCCGAGGCGAAGCGGGCGATGCGCGAGGATTCCGGGTGGAAGATCGCCGAGCCGATGCCGATCAGCGACGCGCCGATCAGCAGCAGCCAATAGTGCCCGGCATAGGCCAGCACGATCAGGCCGATCAGTGAGGACGCCATGCCATAGGGCAGCGAATAGGGCATCGGCCGCTTGTCGGTGACCATGCCGATCAGCGGCTGCAGCAATGACGCCGTCACCTGGAAGGTGAAGGTCAAAAGACCGATCTGCCAGAAATCGAGATGGTAATTGTCCTTCAGCAGCGGATAGATGGCCGACAGCAGCGACTGCATGATGTCGTTGACACAATGGCAGAAGCTCACCGCAAGGATGACGGTGAAGGCCGTCGCTTGCGCCGAAGTGTGGCTGGCCGTCGCCGGCGTGGCGGCGGAGGTGGCTGTCGTATCGGTCAACGCAGGCTCCATGGTCTTTTTGGCGGACGCTCCCGCAGGCGGCCCTTATGGCCCCCCGCTGCCTTATAAGTTACTTGCCGGGCGACTTCTTTCGTGGTTTGGTCCAATAGTTTCGCGAGTGGGCCAATACCCAATGCCGCATGGCACCAAAATCTTCAAAGCGGGCGACACCGATCTCGGCCAGTTCACCGATCCCGGGCTGTTGCGCCGCTGGCAATGGCTGGAGCAGGCTGTCGGGCCGGCGGTGGCCCTGCCGACCGAATTTCCCGACGGCTACCACGTGCCGCAGCACCGTCACAGCCGCAGTCAATTGCTGCATGCGCTTGTCGGCGTCGTGCTGGTGACGACGCGGCATGGGCGCTGGATGGTGCCGCCCGATCATGCGATGTGGATTCCTGCCGGCACCGAGCATTCCGTCGAGATGCTTGGCGACGTCAGCATGCGCTCGGTCTATGTGATGCCGGACGCCATTGCCGGGCTGCCGGATGGCTTACGCGTCGTCGGCATCACCGATCTGATGCACAGCCTGATCGTGGAATCGGAAAAGCTGCCGCAGGGCGCCGAGCTTGAGGGGCGCGGCGGGCTGATCATGAGCCTCCTGCTGCATGAAATCCCGAACCTGCCGGAACGGCCGCTCGGCCTGCCTTTTCCTTCAGATCCAAGGCTGGCGGCACTGTGCCGGCGCTTCGTCGCAGCACCCTCGCCGCACGCGACGATCGACGAATGGGCCGATATCGTCGGCATGAGCCGGCGTTCCTTCACCCGCGCCTTTCATCGCCAGACCGGATTGTCGTTGTCGACATGGCGCCAGCAGGCCTGCCTGTTCGCGGCCTTGCCGAGGCTGGCCGACGGCGAGCCGATCACAAGGGTAGCGCTCGATCTCGGCTATGACAGCGTGCCGGCCTTCATCACCATGTTCAAGCGCATGCTGGGAGCGTCGCCGCGCGGCTATATGCGCGGCTCAAGGGACAACATCAGGGTGTCGAACGGATAGCGCATGACCGCGAACCTTCGGTTCGGAAAGGATCATGCGCAAAATCAAGGTGCTACAGCGTCCTTTGCGCGTCTCTGGACGCGCGGCGCTGTATCGCGGGCAGATTTCAGTCGAACAGGCTCGACACCGACTCTTCGGTCGCCGTGCGCGAGATCGCCTCACCCATCAGGTCGGCGATGGAGACGACGCGGATGTTGCTGGCGTCGAGCACCGCCTGGGTCGGCTGGATGGAATCGGTGATGACCAGTTCCTGCAGCTTCGAGGCGCCGATGCGGGCGATGGCACCGCCGGACAAAACGCCATGGGTGGTATAGGCGGTGACGCTGGTGGCGCCGGCGGCAAGCAGCGCATCGGCCGCATTGCACAAGGTTCCGCCCGAATCGATGATGTCGTCGATCAGCAGGCAATCCTTGCCGCGCACGTCGCCGATGACGTTCATGACTTCCGATTCGCCAGGGCGCTCGCGACGCTTGTCGACAATGGCAAGCTGGGCATCGATGCGCTTGGCGAGCGCGCGGGCACGGACCACGCCGCCAACATCCGGCGACACGACCATGACATTGGCAAGCCGCTTGTATTTCGCCTTCACATCGCGGGCCATGACCGGCACCGAGAAGAGATTGTCGGTCGGGATGTCGAAAAAGCCCTGGATCTGGCCGGCGTGGAGATCCAGCGTCAAGACGCGATCGACCCCGGCCCGCGTGATCATGTTGGCGACCAGCTTGGCCGAAATCGGTGTGCGGCCCGAGGCGCGGCGGTCTTGCCTTGCATAGCCGAAATAGGGAATGACCGCCGTGATGCGCTTGGCCGACGAGCGCATGAAGGCATCGATCATGATGAGCAGTTCCATCAGGTGATCGTTGGTCGGGAACGAGGTGGACTGCAGGATGAAGACATCCTCGCCACGCACATTCTCCTGTATTTCGACGAAGATTTCCTGATCGGCGAAGCGCCTGACGCTGGCTTTGCCCAGCGGGATGTTGAGATAGCGGGCGACCGCTTCGGCCAGCACCCTGTTGGAATTGCCCGCGAAAAGCTTCATGCACCGTTCCTGGTGAAGGATGGAGACTCTGGCAGACTCTCTTGAGCCCCTTAGTCGGGGCTTTTAGCGGCCCGTGCCGGTATTGCAAGCGTCGTGATCGGAATCCGCCGGCTAATCTCAATAAACATCAACGGCGAGGAAAGCCGGCAACATGTCAGCCCGCCGGTCAGCCCGCTTGGCCGCCAAGCCATGTGGCAAACTGGTCGATCGTCTGGTCGGCGATCGCCTGCATGGTCTCCGGCGCGACCGCAGCCCAGCCTTCGCCATCATTGACCGAGGGCGCCTTCTGCTGGCCGTTGATGCGATGCAGCCGGTTGCCTGCCGGGTCATAGACGTCCCAGACATAGATGACGGTGGTATCCTTGCCTTCCGACATCGTCGAGAAATAGCCTTTCAGCACGTGCGTCGGGGTCTGTCCGGCGCTTCCTGCCAAGGTGATGCCGCGCTGCTTGGCTCGCGTCTGAAGCTGTGCGGTCAATGGTGTCGCGGCTTCCACCGAGGCGCCGACGATCGGCGCCACCTGCAGACGGGTGCGTGCGATGACGGCGGCGCTCTTTGCCGGCAGCTCGGTTGCGGGCTGTGCCGTCGCGGAAGGCTGTGTTGTCGCGGAAGGCTGGGCCGTGGCGGACGGCTGGGTGGTGGTTGCAGGTGCAGTGGGCGTTGCAGCCGTGCCGCTTCCGGGCGTTGGCACGGCCTGCGTCGACTGCGGGGCGATGGCCGAGGGTTCGAGAACGTCCTTCGCGTTGGTGCAGGCGGCCAGTATCAGCGCCGCGAGCAATGACACGGTCGTCGCATGCGATCGCCTCATTTGCCTCAAAACTCCCTGGCGATGAACGCCTCTTGCATTCTTACCATTATGGATTCATTGCACAATCAAGTCGAGATCATGGCGGGACAGCGGCTTCGGCTGCGATTCAGTCGTCAGATAGGTGCGGCCAAGCGTCATTGCCGTCTCGGTTTCGGAGTCCATGATGATCATGTGGGCGAACAGCGTCATGTTTGGCGCGATCGGTTCGGGATTGCCCTGATAGAACATCGGCATGTCCATCCATGATGGGGTGAAGCGGGCGCCGAGCGAATAGCCGCAGGCGTTGAGCCGGTGCTTGGTCAAATTGTGGGTTTCGAGCGTGCGGGCATGCGCGTCGAACACGTCGCCGAAGGTATTTCCGGGCGTCATCGTCTTTTCGACCGCCAGAAGTGCGGCGCGCGCAGCATCGAACAGTTCCTGGTGACGTTTCGACACCTTGCCGGTCAGCACCGTGCGCATCATCGCCGCATGGTAATGATGGAAGACGCCGGCCCATTCGAGCGTCAGCTGGTCGTTCTTGCTCAGCTTGCGGCGGCCAGCCTTGTAACGGCAAAGCAGTGCGTCCACGCCAGAGCCGATGATGAACTCGTTGGCCGGATAGTCGCCGCCGCCGGCAAAGATCGCGCCCTGCATGGCGGCGAGGATCAAGGCTTCGTCGCCACCCTGCTTGATCAGCGGCAGGGCCGCGTCCAGAGCGTCGTCGGCGAGATTTGCGGCCTTTTCCACCTTGGCGATCTCGGCCGGGCTCTTGAACAGGCGCAGCCGGCTGACGATGCCGGACGCGTCGGCGATCTGGCCAAAGGTCTGCAATTGCTCGTCCAGGCGCCGGCCATTGTAGGCGGTCAGGCCGTGGGTGTCGTATTCGACACCGATGCGGGCGCCGAGCAGGTCGAGGTCGTTGAGCAAATTGCGCAGGTCGATCGCCGGATTGGCACCGTCGCGATCGGTCCACAGCACGATGTTGTCGATGATCGAGGTGTGGCGCGCCTGGCGCAGATCGGCCGAGCGCGTGAGCAGGATCATCGAGCCGTCCGCCTTCACCACAAGGCACTGGAAGAAGCAGAAGCCGAACGTATCGTAGCCGGTCAGCCAGTACATGCTCTCCTGCGCAAACAAAAGGACGGCATCGAGCTTCTTCTCGGCGATCTCGATCATCAGCCGATCGCGCCGCGCGTCAAATTCCGACCGTTCGAAATGCAGCGCCATTATTCTGTCTCCAAAACGATTGCCGAAATCTGCCGCCCGTAATCCGGCTCCTTGCGATGGGTGCTGCGCCGGTAGGAATAGAACAGATCCTCCTCGGCGTAGGTGCAGCGGCCGAGCCCATCGGCGGTGACGCCGGCGCGGGTCAGCCGATCGACCGTATAGCGGTTGAGGTCGAACATTGCATGTTCCGACTTCGTGGAGGGCGCGAAATAGCTGATATTGTCGGCATCGGCCTCGATGAAACGAGCGATGAATTCCGGGCCGACTTCATAGTTTTCCGGGCCGATGGACGGGCCGAGAACCGCAACGATGCGCTCGCGCCGGGCGCCGAGGCTTTCCATTGCCGCAATGGTGTTTTCCAGCACGCCTGACAAGGCGCCCTTCCAGCCGGCATGGGCTGCGCCGACGATTCGCGCCTCGGCATCGGCGAACAGCACCGGTCCGCAATCGGCCGTCGAGGCGCCCACCGCAATCCCCGGCCGGTCGGTGACGACGGCGTCGGCCTTCGGCCGCTCGCCGGGAAAAGGCTCCCTGGCGATGACGACGTCGGGCGAATGGATCTGGTGGGCGGTCAACAGATGACTTGATGGCACGCCCATCCAGTCGGCGACACGGCGGCGGTTCTCGGCGACCTGCGTCTGGTCGTCGCTCGAGCCGGTGCCGATGTTGAGGCCATGATAGATGCCGCTGGAGACGCCGCCGACGCGGGTGAAATAGCCGTGGCGAATGCCTTGCGCCCGCGCTTTCTCCAGCAAGGGCGACCGAACGGGATCCGGTTTGGTCTGATTCAGCATGGCTGCGTTGTTGTCCGTGAGAGCGATTTCGTCAAGCGACAGTCCAAAGATGACGACAGTCCAAAGATGACGACAGTCCAAAGATCGCGACAGATCGGCGACAGTCGGAAGAGTGGGAGAGGCGGCAGCGAAAAGTCAATCCGCCGTTGCAAAGGGCGGAACGGCGATGCCGGCAGGCAGGACGGCAAGCACCTTGAACAGGTCGCCCATGGCTTGCGGACCGGCGAGGCGTTCGACCTCGCCCGCAATCTTTTCGCGAGCCGCCTCATTGGCATTGGCGCCGAGTTGGCCGGCGCGTTCGAGAAGCCCCATTTCCACCAGGAATTCGCCTTGCGTGGAGAGATGGGCATCGAGGCCATGCGCCCGCACGATTGCGGCAAGGGCGGCGAAATCGACATGGGCGGTGAGATCGGCTTCGCCCGGATTGGCCAGCACATCTTCGTGATCGTGCTTGCGCAAGGCCTGCAGCGTGTCGCCGATCCCTGGCCGGAGATAGCCATAGTCGAGGAACAGGCCGGCGCCGCCGAGCCCGGCCAATCGCTCGGCGATGCTCGCCATCAGCGCGGCTCGGGCCGGCGCGACCTCGACGATCGCGCCCTGTGGCGCGTTTTCGGCATCGCCCGGCAACAGCGTTGGATCGACCGAGCCGGCGCCGGCGAAGACATGCAGTTCGTCGGCGCCATCAAGGCCGATCATCCGTTCGCGCCAGCCTGTTCCGGCGCGGACGAACTGGCGGATTGGCACCGCGTCGAACAATTCGTTGCCGACGATGAAAAGCGGGGTCTGCGGCAGCGTGTCGATGCTTTCGTGCCAGCCGATCGCGGCCGGCGTGGCGGCAAGCGTTTGCTTCTGGACATCGGCCAGCCGCGGGCTGGTCTCGATCAAGGCGAACGACGCACCGGCGGTCAGCGCCGGATCGAGCCGCGAAAGCGTGCGCAGCATGTCCTTCATCAGCGTGCCGCGGCCGGGGCCGATCTCGGCGATGGTGACCGGCATCGGCCGGCCGGTCGCCAGCCAGGCTTCGTAGAGCCAGACGGCGATCAACTCGCCGAACATCTGGCTGATCTCCGGTGCGGTGACGAAGTCGCCGGCAGCCCCGAACGGCTCGCGCGTCGTATAATAGCCGTCCAGCGGATCGAACAGGCAAAGCGCCATGTAGTGGTTGACGGGAATCGGCCCGGCCGCACCGATCAGCTCGACGATGCGGGTTTTCAGCCGTGTCATACCGGCTGCGATTGCGTAACCGGCTTTGCGGTCGCCATCGCCCATATGCCGGCCAGCAGCATCGGCAGCGACAGCACCATGCCCATCGTCAGCCAGCTGGTGCCGAGGAGGTAGCCGAGCTGCTGGTCGGGCTCGCGGAAGAATTCGACAAGGATGCGCGAGAGACCATAACCGGCGATGAAAGCGCCGCCGACGAAGCGCGGCGTCTTCAGCTTGAGCCTGGAATGGGTGAGGAAGCGCAGGACCAGGAATAGCACCAGGCCTTCGAGCAGCGCCTCGTAGAGCTGGCTCGGATGGCGCGCAAAGGGCCCGCCATTGGGGAATTCGACCGCCCATGGCACGTCGGTCGGCCGGCCCCAGAGTTCGGAGTTGATGAAATTCGCCATGCGGACGAGGCCAAGGCCGACCGGCACGCCGGCCGCCACCACATCGAACAGCGACCATGCGCGGATGCCGCGCGACCAGGAAAACAGCGTCATGGCGAGAATGACGCCGAGCAGCCCGCCATGGAAAGACATGCCGCCCTGCCAGACGGCAAGGATATCGAGCGGATGAGCGATGTAGCGCGGCAGGTCGTAAAACAGCACGTAGCCGACACGCCCGCCAAGCACCACGCCGATGGCCGCCCAGACGATGAAGTCGTCGAGATCCTCGGGCTTCATGGGCACGGTGCCGTCGGGCCAGAGCCTTGCATTGGTGACGAGCCGCTTGGCATACCACCAGGCGAAGAGAATGCCGACGATGTAGCCGACGCCATACCAATGCACCGCCAGCGGTCCGATCTGGACGATGACCGGGTCGATGTTGGGGAAGGGCAGGGCGGCCAGCGGCAGCATAAGATACTCGCTCAACAGGATCTCCCGGTTGCGATCACGTTCGGGCGCGGACCATGCGGCAGGGTTTTGACGGGGTCAAGGCGACGTGGATGCTTGCATTCCGCGTCGCGCGCCACTACGTCAAATCGAGCAAGCGAGGATTTGCCATGTCGACCGGACCGAACCGCATTCTCGATGAATTCGCCAAGCTGATGACCGACGCTGCGGGTGCCGCGCAAGGCGTGCGCCGCGAAGTGGAAACCGCCTTCAAAGGGCAGGCCGAGCGTGTTCTCAACTCGATGGACCTGGTGCAGCGCGAAGAATTCGAGGCCGCCCGCGACATGGCGGTAAAAGCCAGGGAAGAAAACACCCGTCTCGCGACGCGCGTCGAAGCGCTCGAGGCGAAGCTCGCCGAATTGACCGGGCAGGCCACGCCTGCGGCTGCGGCAAAGCCCAGACCAAAAAAATAATCGCTAAACTTTTCCACAAAGCACAATCGCAAAAAGCGCTTTGTCGTGAATCGCTTACCGGCATTGCGTGAATCTTTGTGACAGCGGCTTTCCACATGCGAATGACGCAGTGCGAAAAATTGGGCTGGTCACGCGACTCCCGATCAATAGACTGAATTTGTTGCATGATTCGGAGCAGGATCATGCGCCGGGCGGTGGGGTCCGGTCTGGGGTCTTTGTGTTGACGAAGTCCCGGCCGTCCGAGTTCTAGACAAAATTGTTCGCTGTGTGTGCCCCGCGGAGCGTGAGGCGCTCCCCTGAACGACAGGAAGCATTCATGGAACTTCTCGAACTCGAATTCTCGCGCGAAATCCATCCGGTGGATGTTATCGAGCAGGTGGCGCACAACAACGACTGGTCCTTCGAACGGGCCGGCGACGACGAGATTTCGATTTCGGTTGCCGGAAGCTGGACCGACTACCACGTCTCATTTTCCTGGATGGAGGATTTCGAGGCGCTGCACCTAGCCTGCGCTTTCGACGTCAAGGTGCCGGAGGCGCGCGCGCTCGAAGTGATGCGGCTGCTTTCGCTGATCAACGAGCAGATGCTGTTCGGCCATTTCGACCTTTGGGAGCAGGAAGGCGCGATCATGTTCCGCCAGTCGCTGCTGCTCGCCGGCGGGGTCGAGCCGTCGAGCCAGCAGGTCGAGGTGCTGCTATCGTCGGCGCTGGAAGCCTGTGAATGCTACTTCCAGGCGTTCCAGTTCGTCGTCTGGTCGGGAACTTCGGCCAAGGATGCGCTGGCCGGCGTCCTGTTCGAGACCTACGGAAACGCCTGAGCCAGGTCCTGACCCTCCATGAGTTCGAGCAGCCAGCGCAAGCCCGAGATCAGCTTCGCCGATTTCGACCGTGTCGACATTCGCGCCGGCACGATCGTCGAGGCTGAGCCGTTTCCGCAGGCGCGCAAGCCGTCGATCAAGCTGAAGATCGATTTCGGCGCTGAGATCGGGGTCAAGAAATCGTCGGCGCAGATCACCAAATACTATGCGCCCGAGACGCTGATCGGTCGGCAGGTGTTCGCCGTGGTCAATTTTCCGCCGCGGCAGATCGGCCCCTTCATGTCGGAAGTGCTGACGCTTGGCTTTCCCGACGAAGAGGGTGCGGTCGTCCTCGGTGCGATCGAACGCAGGGTGCCTGACGGCGGCCGACTGTTCTAGCTTCGTCACACACGGGCGGAGCGGGAGCGAAGCCGACGCGCAGGCTTTCCTTGGCCGCTCCTGTGGAGCAAGTGCGGCCCGCCGCCGCCTCAACCCGACAAGTTCTTCACCGAAGGGGCCGCTCGCAGGTCACGGAATGGATCCTCGGGTCTGCGCGTCGGCTTTGTCGCCGCTTCGCCCGTGGATGACGAAAGGTGGTGTCAGTTTTCGCTGGGTGCCCAGCGCCTCTCCAACCGTTTCCAGGAACATTTCCGTGCAGGCTTTCCAGCTATAGCGCATTGCCCGTTGGCGCGCCTCGGCGCGGTCGACGTCGAGCGCGGCGAGCGCGGCCTCACGCAAATCGTTCGACACCGCTCCGCCGACGCCGTCGCCGACAATGTCGATTGGCCCGGTCACCGGATAGGCTGCGACCGGCGTGCCGCTGGCCAGCGCCTCGATGATGACATTGCCGAACGTGTCGGTGCGGCTGGGAAAGACGAAGACATCGGCAGAGGCGTAGATTTCGGCCAGTTCGTCGTTCGGGCGGTGGCCAAGGAAGTGGGCATCGGGGTATCTGGCCTTGAGCCTGGCCAACTCCGGCCCCTCGCCGACGACCACCTTGCTGCCAGGCAAATCCAGGTCGAGGAAGGCGGCCAGGTTCTTTTCGATCGCGACGCGGCCGACGCAGAGGAAGATCGGTCGTTTGAGCCCCAGATCCTTTTTCTTGTCCGGTCGGAAATGGTCGGTATCGACGCCGCGCGTCCATGGCCTGAGCTTGGTGAAGCCGCGCGCCGCCAGATCGTCCGCCAGCGATTGGGTGGCGACCAGCGTGCCTTGTCCGGAATTGTGGAAATCGCGAAGCCAGCGATAGGCCCAGGCTTCCGGTATAGGCAGCCGCGCGCTCAGATATTCCGGAAAGCGCGTGTGATAGCTTGTCGTGAACGGCCGGCCGGCCTTGCGGCAATAGCGCCGCGCCATGATGCCGAGCGGGCCCTCGGTGACGATATGGATATGATCGGCATTGCGCGCTTCGATCAGACGCGCGACGTGGCCTGGCGTCGTCAGCGCCAGCCGGATGTCGGGATAGGTCGGCAGCGGCAAGGTGCGAAAGATATTCGGGGTCAGGAAGTCCGTCTCGACGTCGAAGGATTTCAGGGTCTCCGAAAGCCGTTCCAGCGTATGGACAACGCCGTTGACTTGCGGGCGCCAGGCGTCGGTGACCATCAGGATGCGCATAGCAGGCCTTTGCTTGAAAGGTCGTCGGTTTCCTTGATGCGGGGCCGCAAGGCCGAATCAATCAGGATCACGCGCTTCATGCGCGCTCTTCAGCATGGTTTCATGACGGGCCGATGAAGGCATAGCCGATCGCCGTCTACAACCACCTGAAAGCACGATGCGTAAGTTCAAGTGTTAGAGCGTGCTTTGTGCGTCCAAGGACGCACGTCGTTCTAATCAGGCCGGAACCTTGATGACGGCGCGCAAGCCGCCGAGCGGGCTCTTGTCGAGCATGATGTCGCCGCCATGGCTGCGGGCAATGTCGCGTGCGATGGCAAGGCCAAGGCCGGTGCCGCTGGCGTCGAGGTTGCGGGCTTCGTCAAGCCGCACGAAAGGCTTGAACACGTGCTCGCGCTTTTCGGGCGGAATGCCCGGACCGTCGTCGTCGATGGTGACGAGCAGCGAGCCGCGGCCGTGGTTGGCGTTGATCTCAACCGTCTTGGCATAACGGAAGGCGTTGCCGACGACATTGGACAACAGCCGGGCAAAGGCGTGGGGCCGCACATGCACATTTGGATCGCCGGCGAGCGAGGTCGACAGTTTGCGCTTGCGCAGCGTGGCCTCCTCGCCGAGCTTGTCGAAATAGGCTTCAAGGTTGAAACGGCCGGCGTCTTCCGTTGCCTCGCCGCGGGCAAAGGCGAGATAGCCTTCCAGCATGGACTGCATGTCGTCGATGTCCTGGCCGAGCGCCTCGGTGTCGGCCTTGGTCCCGGTCAGCGCAAGCTGCAGCTTGAAACGGGTGAGGATGGTCCTCAAGTCGTGACTGACGCCGGTCAGCATGGCGGTGCGCTGTTCGAGCTGGCGTTCGATGCGTTCGCGCATCTGGATGAAGGCAAAGCCGGCGCGGCGAACCTCCTCGGCGCCGCGCGGACGAAAATCGAGCGGCATCGGCCGGCCCTTGCCGAAACTTTCAGCGGCCTCGGCCAGCGTCAGGATCGGCCGGATCTGGTTGCGCAGGAACGGGATGGCGATCATCAGCAGCACCAGCGAGGTGCCGACCATCCAGATCAGGAAAATGTGCGTGTTCGAGGCATAGGCCTGGCTGCGGCGCACGAAGGCGCGCAGCACCTTGCCCTCGAGTTGGACGCGGACCTCGATGATATTGGAATTGCCGACCGTATCGATCCAGAACGGACGGTTGATCTGATGGGTGATCTCGGACGAGAGAATTTCGTCGAGGATCGAGAAGAACGGCTTTGGACCTGGCGCCGGCAGCGGATCGGGCGGCAGCAAGTCGATCTTCAGCTGCATGCGATCCTGCGCGATGCGGATGATGTTGGCGTAGTCGGCGTCGTTCGGATAGGTCTCTACCAGGTCGACGATCGCCGCAATGTCGCGGACCGTGGCCTGCGACAGGCGCTGCGTCACGGTCTGCCAGTGGCGTTCCATGAAGACAAAGGCGAGGACCGATTGCAGCAGGATCATCGGCGCGATGACGATGATCAGCGAACGGGCATAGAGCCGCTTCGGCATGTAAAGCGAAACGAGGCGCCAGAACCGTTTCCAGGCGAGCGGCACCGCCTTCAACGCCCGCCTGGCGCGAGCGCTCAAGCCGCGATCTCCCGGCCGTTCCAGTTGCGTGGTCGCCATTCGCCCTTTTTGCTCATCTGCAGCCACTCGACAAGGGGCTGCGGGCGGCAGTCTATTCCACGCTGAGCCGATACCCAATACCGCGCACGGTCTGCAGCCAGACCGGATTGGACGGGTCGCGCTCGATCTTGCGGCGCAGCCTGTTGATCTGGACGTCGATGGTGCGCTCGCCGACTTCGGACTCGTCGCCGACAAGTTCATGACGCGGTATCGTTTCGCCGGCCCGGGCCGCGAAGATCGCCAGGATCTCCTGCTCGCGGTCGGTCAGCTTCAGAGCCTCGCCGCCGCGCTTGAGCTCCCGCCTGGCAATCTGGAACGTGTAAGGCCCGAAGACCAGCTGCTCGACCTTGGGCGTCGTTGCCGGACCGCCGCGGCGCAGAATGTTGTTGATGCGCAGGATCAACTCGCGGGGATCGAAAGGCTTCGGCAGGTAGTCGTCGGCGCCGGCCTCGAGCCCGGTGATCCGGCTGTCGGTCTCGGAGAGCGCGGTAAGCATCAGGATCGGCACGTTCTTGGTTGCCCGCAGCGCCTTGGCGAGATCGACGCCGGTTTCGCCCGGCATCATGATATCGAGCACGAGCAGATCGAAATCGAGGCCGGCGAGCTTGCGCCGCGCTTCGCCGGAATTTCCGGCAACGGTGACGCGAAAGCCGTTTTCGGTCAGATATTGTTTGAGAAGATTACGGATACGGGTATCGTCATCAATCACCAGCAGATGCGGCGCGTCGTCGTCCGGTGCTGCCGGTTGATCAACCCTTTCAATGGTCTCCATGGCTTTTCCCTGACGTTTTTGCGGGCACAATGTCGATCTGCGCCCTTAGTTCCGGATTGACCATCGCTTCCAGGAAGCGCTCGATCAAGGCGCGTTCGGTGGCTCCGGAATCTTCCAATGCAGCATGGATGCGGCGTGACTGTGGCCGTGCCAGCGCCAGCGCCAGGGCGCGGCCCTTGGCTGTCGGATAGAGCTCGCGCTGGCGGCGGTCGCGCGGACCCTGCAACTGGACGATGTGGTCGGTGTCGATCAGTTGCTTGAGCACGCGCGCCAGGCTCTGCTTGGTGATCTTCAGCACGTCGAGGAGTTCGGCGACCGTCAGGCCCGGCCTGCGATTGACGAAATGCAGAACCCGGTGATGGGCGCGGCCAAAGCCATAGTCGGACAGGATCTGGTCCGGATCGGAGGTAAAATCGCGATAGGCGAAGAAGAACAGTTCGATGATGGCAAAGTCGATGCCGTCCTCGTCGGTGATCGCCGTCCTGATCGGTTTTCCGGCTGGGTGGCTGCGATCCGTCATCATTTCTCCGTGCGAAAGGGAAATTATGTCAGTACTATTGACGTAATTTCCCTGCAATGGTAATTTTTGACAAGCTTTTCGGCGGATTGCGAACGAAAAGGCAAGGGAAAGCCGTTTTTCCGGAACTTCCTGTGTTTGCCAGATCTTATATATCCGCCTACGCTTCGAGAACCGGCCGCCCGATGCGGCTGACAAGAAACGCGCAACGATAATGTGCGGGCGGCCGCCCGCGGGAGGTTACCATGGCATCCGTTCCCTTTGACCAATTGGACGGCTTTATCTGGATGAACGGCGAGTTCGTCCAATGGGCCGACGCCAAGATCCACGTGCTGACCCATGGCCTGCACTACGCCAGCGCGGTGTTCGAGGGCGAACGCGCCTATGGCGGCGAGATTTTCAAGCTGACCGACCACAGCGAGCGCCTGCATGAATCGGCACGCCTGCTCGGCTTCAAGATTCCCTATTCGGTTGCCGAGATCGACGACGCCTGCCGCACGCTGTTGAAGAAGCAGGGTTTTCAGGATGCCTATGTCCGGCCGATCGCCTGGCGCGGCAGCGAACAGATGGGCGTCTCGGCGCAAAACAGCCGGATCAACTGCGCCATCGCCATCTGGCAGTGGCCGAGCTATTTCGATCCGGCACAGAAGCTGAAGGGCGTCCGCCTCGATCTGGCCGAATGGCGCCGCCCCGATCCGCGCACCGCGCCGTCGAAATCGAAGGCTGCCGGCCTCTACATGATCTGCACCATGTCCAAACATGCCGCCGAAGCCAAGGGCTATGCCGACGCCATGATGCTCGACTGGCGCGGCCAGGTTGCGGAAGCGACCGGCGCCAACATCTTCTTCGTCAAGGACGGCAAGATCCACACCCCCACCCCCGATTGCTTCCTCGACGGCATCACCCGCCGTACAGTCATTGGTCTTGCCAAGGATCGCGGCTTCGAGGTGATCGAGCGCACCATCATGCCGGAAGAGCTCGAAGGCTTCCAGCAGTGCTTCCTCACCGGGACGGCGGCCGAGGTGACGCCCGTTTCAGAGATCGGTCCATACCGATTCGAGGTGGGCGAAATCGCCAAGACTCTGATGAACGAATATTCTGCAGCCGTTCAACCCAAGCATGCGATTGCCGCAGAATAACAAAAGTCACAACTTTTTTAACAAGTAGGGGCGGTTTTCGGACTGCCCCTTTTATTTAAGCACTTCTGCATTTGACTTTCGTTCAGTTCGGCGTCTCATGATGCTGTCGGCCCGGGAGGCTGGCAGCTATGGAGGGACTGGTAATATGGACATGAACACGCTTCTTCAGATCATTGTTCAGGTGATTATGGGTGTCATTGGTGGCCAGGCGGTGGGCGCGGCGCTCAAGACAGCGGCAATGGGGCAGCTTACCAAAATCCTTGGCGGCGCGCTTGGCGGCGTCGGCGGTGCGGCCATCCTCGGCAGCCTGCTCGGCGGCGGCACGATCGATCCGGCCGCGGCCGCAGCGGCAACGGGCGGATTGGGCAGCGCGCTGAATGTGCAGAACATCCTCGGCGGTGCCGGTGGTGGCGCCATTCTGACGGCCATCATCGGCGCGGTCATGAATGCGACGAAGAAGTAAGCCAAATGCATGTCGCGCAAAAGCATGCCCCCCCGGCCTGACCCAGGGCTTGACCCGAGGTGCGCAGCGGTTTTGCGATAACGACATGCATAAAAACAATAACTTAAAGCGCGTCGCATGAATCCATTCAGCCGCGACGCGCCTTAGCGGTTTCGGGCTTTTGCGTGGGCGGCTTCGGCCGCCCATTTCATTTTGCGTTGTCGCGACAGCCGGATGCGGTGGACGACGTTCGCGTGTGTCTCTAAATCAGAAGCGACACAGCGAAAGGACGATCATGGGTCAGCTCAACGCCGGCATCGTGCCGGTCACGGCCTTCCAGCAAAACTGCACCATCCTCTTCGACATGGACGACAGGCAAGGCGTCGTCGTCGATCCCGGCGGCGACATCGACAAGGTGCTGGCAGCGCTCAAGGAGAATGCGATCAATGCCGGCGCGATCTGGATCACGCATGGTCACATCGACCACGCCGGCGGCGCCATGGAGCTGAAGGAGGCGCTCGGCATCGAGATCATCGGCCCGCATGAGGCCGACCGCCCGTTGCTTGCCAATCTCGAGAAGCAGGCGAAACACTACGGCATCACCGATCCTGTGCGCAACTGCGTGCCCGACCGCTTTCTCGGCGAAGGCGATACCGTCTCGTTCGGCCAGCACGCGTTCGAAGTCTTTCATTGCCCCGGCCACGCGCCCGGCCATGTCGTCTACTACAATCGTGCTGCGAAGTTCGCCCATGTCGGCGACGTGTTGTTCCGCGGCTCGGTCGGGCGCACCGACCTGCCGGGCGGCGACCACGCCGCGTTGATCGCCTCGATCAAGGACAAGCTTCTGCCGCTCGGCGACGACATCGGCTTCATCTGCGGCCATGGTCCCGGCGGCCGCTTCGGCGAGGAGCGCCGGAGCAATCCATTCCTGATTTAAAACGCGTCGTGGCTGAGGAGCCTTACGCGACGCGCGTCGGTCTCTTGCCTTTATGATGCCGACAACAAATAAGCGCTGGCCTTGCGGACAGCGCTTTTTTGGGGGCAGGGAAGCCTCAGTTCGCGGTACAGAAATGCTGTTCGCCGTCATAGCCGGTGAACGTGCCGGTGCGGGCGTTGAAAGAGCGATAGCGATCCGAACAATATTCATACCAGCCACGGGTCCATGGCTCGGCATAGCCGTCATTGTAGACGACCCGCGGTTCCGCGTAGTGGCGGCGCACCGGGGCGGGCCGTGGATAACGACCATAATCGTCATAGCCGGGGTCGTAATAGCTGGGCTGCGGGTTGTTGAGCGCACCAACGATCAGGGCGCCGGCCGCGAGGCCAAGGACGCCTGCCGCGATCGCATCGCCATTACCCCGGTGGTGCCGGTGGCGCCAGTCACCAGCGCTGGCCGCCGGCAAGGTCGCGAGCGTGGTTGCAACGATCGCGGCGGACAGGACGGCGGTCTTGAAAATTCGGTTCATCTCGGTCTTCTTCATGCCGGCCCGGGTAATCTGGGGGATGCGGTCCGGCTTTACCGAAGATTACTAGGCGACCGTGGCTGAACGCGGGCTGAACGAAATTAGCGGGCTGGGACCAGTCGATTTATCGATCAGGCATGGCGCAAGGCACAAATATCGTACGCTCAACAAGGAGCGGAGCTGCGCTAGCGGACCGCCCGACGCTGTCTCGAACTCGGCTCAGCCGATCGACAGGTTGACGGCTTTCGGACCCTTGCCGCGCTTGTCCGGCTCGGTGTCGAATGTTACCTTCTGCCCATCCTCAAGACCGGGAAGACCCGACGCCTGCACGGCCGAAATATGGACGAAGACATCCTTCGCGCCATCATCCGGCGTGATGAAGCCGAAGCCTTTGGCATGATTGAAGAATTTGACGGTGCCGGTCTGCGGCATGGGAAGCTCCTTTGATCCCATCAAGTCCAGTCTCGGGCCGGCAAATGCCCGAGTGGAAATTTGTCGTTTATTTTAGCGTCATCGGCAAGAGAAAGTTTTGCGAGCATTGGCTTGCCGCTCTGCCACGAAAAAAGGCGCGACGAAAACCGCCGCGCCTTCGAAAACTCGGGTCCGGCGCTGAAAGCCGGTTCAAGGCCTTGGAGGGGCCTCGGGCTCATTCCTGGCACCTCCGGCCTGGCACGTCCGGGCGGACATGCGCGCTGACGGTTCAGTCCGCGCGGAGATTGACCGCCTTCGGCCCCTTGCCCATGCGGTCGGGCTCGACATCGAACGTGACCTTCTGGCCATCGACGAGCGTGCGCAGGCCCGAAGCCTCGATCGCGGAGATGTGGACGAACACATCCTTGGCGCCGTCATCTGGCGTGATGAAGCCGAAGCCTTTGGTAGCGTTGAAGAATTTAACGGTGCCGGTCTGGGCCATTGGGGAAACTCCTTCACCCGTGTCAGTCTTTGTGGTTTGCCCGCCGCCTGACGCCGTGGGCAAGTCCCGGTGGTTGCTTCGGCAGTCATGCATTGGCGCATGATTAGAACCCCCGCCGAAAAACGGGGCCGTCAGAGATTCACAGTATCGGGGAAAGGTCGTCCAAAACGTTCCGCTCTCCGGGTCGCAAATGCCCGAACACAAAATTTATCGCACGGAAACGCGATGGTTGCAAGGTAGCGCCAACGGCCGCTCGTGGACGCATTCGCACACATGGCATCGACAAAGCGGGGGTGCTCGCCCGGTGGTCATAAGCCATAGCCCGGCCACGCATGGTCCAGCCGGCTGGGAGTCTGCAAACAGGGGTTGCATTCGGCGGGTGGAATGGCGAGGATCGGCGGGGGCGCATTTGCATTTTTTTGCGCATGCCGTCGTCCCAAACCGCCCGCACCCTCGGGTCGGAGCCCGTGGGCATGCTTTTGGGTGAAATGCATTGGAGCGGGGGCTCGAGGAGGTCTGGTGATGAAATTTCCTGCGGCAATCTTCTCGCGACAGGGTTTTGCGATCCTGTTGCTGTCGGCAGTTCTTGCAGCCTGTACCGCGGTGGTGGTGGAGGAGGACGGACCGGGGTACCGCCCGCCTCGGCCCGAGCCGCAATTTTGCACCAGACAATATGATCCGGTCTGCGCCCGGCGCGGTGGCGACCGCCAGACCTTCGCCAATGCCTGCCTTGCCGAGCGGGCCGGATATCGCATCATCAGCGGCGGCCAGTGCCGCGACGGTGGCGGTGATGGAGAGCAGACATTCTGCACGCGCGAATACCGCCCGGTCTGCGCCCGCCGCGGCAGCGGGTTGCGCACCTTCCCCAACGCCTGCGAGGCTCGCGCCGCCGACTATCGCATCGTCGACGACGGTCCCTGCTGAGAGGCTGGTTTCCTCCCCGTCTCCGGGCGGGGAGGGCTCATCCATCAATTGGGCGCAGCCGCGCAAGGGCAGCTGGCGGCTCTTGCCTCTACGCCGGCAGCTTCGCCTTGCGGCAATAGGCGATGAACTCGGCCCTAGCCAATCCTGACCATGGCTTCGAAATTATGTGATCTTTGATCCGATCCGCGCGGCGGCTGGATGAATGCAGGGCTGCTCATCCGTCCGCCGCTAGCCCTTGGATTTCGGTTTCAAACCGGCGTCCGCCTGCTTGACAGCCGAGCCGAAGGGCGAGGCCGGTTTTGCTGCCGTCTTGTCCTTCTTGGGCTTGCGTGTTTCGCGGTTGCTGCGCTGTTGACCCTTGGCCATTTCCTGGTCCTCGTGATTGGTGAACATGGTGGCGACGGTTGATGGGCGGCTAGCTGTTTGGATCGTCGGCCACTTCGAGATTGTCTTCCGTGGTGACCCGCTCATGGGTCTCCTCGTCGCTGCGGATGCGGTATTGCGGCGAGCCGTCCTTGACCGGCAGCTTGCTTTTGATCTGGAACAGTTCGGCGGTCTTCTGGACAAGGCCGGTGCGGCTCTTCATGCGAACGGTCTGGCCGATCGCGAAAAGATGCGCGGGCGTGTCGGTGCGCGGGCGCGCGTTCTGCTGGAAGCGGATCATGCGGCATTCTCCTGGTCGCGCCTCAGCGCGGTTTCGAGTTCGGCGAAGTCGATGGCGACCAATTGGCTGGTCTGGCTTTTCACCGTCCTTGCCGGCAGATGGATGAAAGTGGCGACACGGCGCCAGGCAAGCCACGAGATGCCATCGACAAGCTCCTCGTCGTGGTCGATGTCGTAGTCGCCGGGCGGCAATTGTCCGTCCAGGCCGCCAATCATGAAGGGTGCCTCGAAATGCACGATGGAATGGGTAGTTCGGCCAGACATTCTCGTGCCTCGAAGTGTCGTCCCGGCTTGGATCCGATAAGGTGGTGCCCGCTTCGCGGCACCGGGACTTAAGGTCGTGCGTCCCTGTTCGGCAATTTGGGTATCGGCGATCTGGAATGAGTTGGCGGGTCGAGAACTTCTGACGCCGCGAGATGCCAAGCTTGGCCCAAAAAACGATCTCAATTCATTAATCCAAAATTGCGGTTTATTCAAGAAGATTCCCGCCTGGTGTCGATCTTTTCGCGAAATTACTTTTCTAGGGCTATTTGTAAAATGGTGATACGGTCCGAAAACTTCACAATAATTGTTTGAGATTGTGCCGGAAAAATTCATCCCGGCATCGATTTTTATTTAGATCTGAAAGGAAAAACCATGGTTTCCGTGAAAACACCTGATGGTTCGGCCGTAACAATCAAGCCGATTGTCAAGCAGGTCGCCGGGCCTGCGAAAGTCATGTCGGCACGGCTGACGATACGAAGTGACGAGGCAGCAAGGCGCAAGATCGCCGATACCGACGGCACGCTGCGAAGGGCCAGACAGGTTGCGGAGACCAACCGCCTGATCTGACATGGCCGGGCCCTGAACCCAGGATTTCCGATAAGCTGGCCTGCGAACCCTTGAACCTGCCGCGCCGATGGCCTAGATCGCGGCAGGCGGACAAAACACGGCAGGTTTCCCATCAACAGAGATCCGAGAAGACCGGCAGGCGCGGGCGGCAATTTCGGCTCAGGCGGACAGCCGCCGCTGGGGCTCGACCAGCGCGTGCAGCAGGCACTGCAATTGCATCAGGCGGGGCGCCGGCAGGAAGCCGAGATGCTCTACCGGCAGGTGCTGGCGCAAAAGGCCAATCATGCGGCGGCAGCACATTTCCTCGGTTTGCTGCTGCACCAGACCGGGCGCAGCGCCGAAGGACTTGATCTGCTCGAACAGTCGGTGCGCCTGCAACCCAAGAATCCAGATTTCCTCAACAATCTCGGCACGGTGATGCGCGACCTCGGCCGTGTCGGTGCAGCCGTCGATTTCTTCCGTGGCGCGGTGGCAATCCGGCCGGACCAACTCGCGGCGCACGACAATCTCGGCTCCTCGCTGAAGCAACTCGGCCAGTTCGAGGGCGCGGAGGAGATTTATCGCGGCACCATCGGCCGCAACCCGTTCCATGTCCGCGCCCGCATCGGGCTTGCCGAAACGCTGCAGGAGGCAGGGCGGCTGGAGGAGGCGCTCGCCGTCTTCCGCGAAGCATTGGCAATTCGGCCGAAGGACGCCGACCTGCTGCACGGTCTCGGCGTCGGGCTGATGGAAAAGGGCAACCTCGCAGAGGCAGCGGAGCATTTCCGGCAGGCGCTGGCGGTCGATCCCGGCATGGCCAGGGCCTGGCTGATGCTCACCCAGGTCAAGCGCCAGCAGGAGCGCGACGCCGAGCTTGCCGGGATGGAGGCGCAGCACGCCAAGGCGCCGGAAGGCAGCCTGGCGCGCATGCAGCTTTCGTTCGGCCTCGGCAAGGCCAATGACGATCTGAAGGATTATGGCCGTGCCTTCGATTATTTCGCCGAAGGCAATGCCATCCGCCGCACGGGCATCGACTATGATGCGGGCAAGACACGCGCCGAATTCGAAACGATGAAGGCGGTGTTCGACAAGGCCTTCTTCGACAAGCACAGACCGAGCGGGATTGCCGACGCCACGCCGATCTTCGTCGTCGGCATGCCGCGCTCCGGCACCACGCTGGTCGAGCAGATCATCGCCAGCCATCCGCAGGTCTATGGCGCGGGCGAACTCGGCATATTGAAGACGGCGGTAGGAAAACAGTTTCCGCCTGGTATGAAGGGCGGTTTCCCCAGCGGGATCGTCGACATGCCCGACAAGGCCTTTGCCGAGGCAGGCCAGGCCTATCTAGACCTGCTGCACGCCCGCTATCCGGGTTTCCGGCATGTCACCGACAAGATGCCCGGCAATTTCCTTTTGGTCGGCTTCATCCATCTGATGCTGCCCAAGGCCAAGATCATCCATTGCGCGCGCGACGCGGCGGCGACCTGCCTGTCGATCTACAAGGTGCATTTCCGCGGCGACAGCCACCGCTACGGCTACGATCTCGGCGAGCTCGCCGATTTTCACAATCTCTACACCGACATCATGGCGCATTGGCGCACCGTTTTGCCTGATGTCGTGCATGATGTGCGCTACGAGGATTTCGTCGCCGAGCAGGAAGGGCAGACGCGGTCGCTGATAGCCCATCTCGGCCTGCCATGGGACGATGCAGTGCTGTCGTTCCACGAAACCGACCGGCCGGTGCGCACGGCGTCGGCGGCGCAGGTGCGCCAGCCGATGTACCAGGGCTCGGTCGATCTGTGGAAACGCTATGGCGACCGGCTCAAGCCGCTGCTCGACCGGCTGGCGTAATGCGTTGCGGGCCTACAGCTCGACGAAGGGCTGAAAGCCGCCGAAGATCATGCGCTTGCCGTCGAACGGCATCGCCGACCAGTCGGATTTCAAGCGTGGGTCGGCCATCACCTTGGCCATGACCGCATCGCGGCTCTGCCGCGATTCATAGACGGCCCATGAGAAGACGACGACTTCGTCGTCCTTGGCCTGCACGGCGCGCGGGAACGAGGTGACCTCGCCATAGGGCACGTCGTCGCCCAGGCATTCGACAAAGGCGAGCGCGCCATGCTCCTTCCAGACGGCGCCGGCTGTTTCCGCCAGCTCCTTGTAGGCGTCGAGATTTGCCTTGGGCACGGCAAGTACGAAACCATCGACATAGGACATTTTGTTTCTCCTTGTTGGATTTTTCCTTCTCCCACAACAAGGGGAGAGGGAAGAAGGCGCTAGGCGGCCTTCACGGGCGCGTTCATTGCCCACTCGACACCGAACGGATCGCGCATGTTACCCCAGCGATCACCCCAGAACATCACTTGCAAAGGCATCACTTCCTGGCAACCAGCATCGATGGCGCGCTGCCACCAGGCGTCGATGTCGTCGCTGCCGAGATGCAGCTGCATGGTGAAGCCCTGCGGCTTCACCGGGGCCATTCCGTGCTCGGGATAGAAGTCGGAAATCATCAAGGTCGAACCGTTGATGTGGAGATGGATGTGCATCGTCCGGCCCTGCTCGTCCGGCGGATAGAAGAAGACCTGCTCGGCGCCGAAGGCCTTCTTATAGAATTCCGAAGCCTTGAAGGCGCCGTCCAGCTGAAGGTAGGGCGTCAATCCGCCGAGGACTTTCGCTGCAGGCTGGGTTTGGGGCTGGTCGTTCATCTTTTTGCTCCTCTCTGCGTTTGGTTTGACCTTGCGGACCACAGGACGAATGAAGCGGCGGCGATCCTACACGTCAGATGCATTTTTTTAATGACGGGACCAGATGCGCCGGGCCATCGGCGGTTGGAGTGACCTTGGGCGACGCGCAAGGCTGATGACGGCGCCGCGGCCGGTTGGTCTCTTCAATTTGCCTCGGATCATCTTGCCTCAGACAAGGAGATTGCAATTCGGCGGCTGTTTTGCGCGTCGACGACGATCTCCGGCCAGCCGATGTCCTTGCGCAGTTCGATCGGCAATGAAAGCAGGGCGCGCTCGCTGCGGTAACGGGCGCGAGCCGCCGAGTAACGGGTCGCGATGCGACCAACGGACGACAGAATGGACATGATGCTCTCTCCTCGATTGGCGCCGGCATCACCGTGTCGGCATCCCAAGGACGTGGCGCGCGGCCATGATTCGACAGGACTGGCGAAATTTTTTGGCGCAAAGCTTCAACCGCCCGTTTCTGCCACCGATCGGAAGAAATCCTCCGGGCTGTCGACCTCGGCCAGCCGCCGCTTCTCGATCAGCCAGAAGCGGTTGCCGATCGCCCTGATGAAGGAGCGGTCGTGCGATGCCAGCACGCAACTCGCCTGATGGGCGAGCAATTCGGTTTCCAGCGCTTCCTGGCCGTCGATGTCGAGATGGTTGGTCGGCTCGTCGAGCAGGTAGAAATTGGGATTGGCGAGCCTCAGCGCCAGCATCATCAGCCGCGCCTTCTGCCCGCCCGACAGCATGCCGATCCTGCGCTCCTGCATGTCGATGCCGACGCCCGCACCCGCCAGCAGCGAGCGGGCACGCTGCTCGCCGACGTCGAATCGGCGCGAGAGCATCGCCAGCGGTGTGTCGTCGCCGCTGATGCCCGACAATGCCTGGTCGCTGTAGCCGAGCACCGTCGACGGCGTCACCTTCACGCCTTGCGCCGCCGTCTCCGACTCGACGATGGCATTCCTGATCAGGCTGATCAGCCGTGACTTGCCGACGCCGTTGCGGCCAAGCAGCACGACGCGGTCGCCCTGGCAGATATGGCGCTTGCCGGTCCTGAACAGCAGTGTGCCGTCAGGCGTTTCGACCGCCACGTCGTCGAGCGTGATCAGCACCTTGGCATGGGTGCCGCGATTGGCGAGCTTTATCGCGCCCGCCGATTTTTCGCGGTGCGCCGCCGCTGCGACCTCCTCGAGGCGCTGGGCGCGCTGGTTGAGCTGCTTGGTCTTGACCGTCAAAAGGTCGCTGCCCGAATTGATGCCGATGTTGTTGAGCTTGGCCGCCTGCCGGCGCAATTGCTGCGCCACCTTCATGTCGCGCTGGAATTTGCGCTCAGTCGAGGCGTCGACTTCGCTCAACGCATCGCGCGCCCGCGAATAGGGCAACGAAAATACCGGCGACTGTTCGGGGCGCAGGAACAGCGTCCGGTTGGTCGTTGCGTCGAGGAAAGCCCGGTCGTGGCTGGCGATCACCACCGGCACCTCACGCGGCAGTGCGTTCAGCCAGGTTTCGAGCTGGGCGATCTTGGCGAGGTCGAGATGGTTGGTCGGCTCGTCGAGAAGCAGGACGTCGGGATCGGTGACCCAGACGCGGGCGATCAGCGCCAGCCTTTGCCAACCGCCGCTCAAAGCCCGCATCGGCCGCTCGCGCATCGGTTGCGGTACGTCGAGCGAATCGAGAACCACGTCGACGCGCCATTGCTCGCTTTCAGCCTGCTCGGCCGGCAAGGCGTCGGCCACCACCTGCTGAAAGCCGTGCTCGGCCAGCGCCGCAGGGACGGCTTGCTCGACAAAGCCGACCCGCAGGCCGCGCGTGCGGGTGATGTCGCCTGATGTCGGCTCCATCTCGCCGGTCAGGCATTTCAGCAAGGTGGACTTGCCGCGGCCGTTGGCGGCGACGATGCCGAGCCGGTCGCCGGTGCCGATGGTGAGATCGAGGTTGGAAAAGAGCGGCGCACTCATGGTGACGCCGAGGGACTTGAGGCTGATCAGGGCCATGTTGGTTCCTCTGGTCTGCCCGGAGGAACACTCCGGTTCGATGCACTTTGACGGTGCGCAGGCGGGCCAGCAGGCTCGGCGTTGCAGCACCACGAAGGGCAGACCAAGAAAATCGAAGCGGGAGAACCCGGACCGTCCCTGGTCAGCCCTGCAAGCAAGCTCGCAGGGCAGGGACAGGGCCGCGCTGACGGTGGTGGTCGAAAGTCACGCAGCCCTCCTTTCAAGACGTTGAGTGTTTGGAGGGCGAATACACCGAAGGCGGGGTTGGTGGCAAGTGGCCGACGAATGCGCCTTTCAGGCTCGCCTGATCCCTTCGGCCCAAACCACCAGGTCGTCCTCGCTGCTGCGCAACCGCTTCATGACCCGTTGCATGGGCCAGCAGGTAACGCCGTTTGCGGCTTCGAGAGCCGCGTTGATTTCCCCCTCGGGATCGTCATCATTCGTCAGCCAGTGCCCACCAAGTTCCTTGCGAAGCACCTCGCCGCAGTAACTTCCCAACGCAAACAGGCGCGGCCCGATATCTTGTGCCATCAAACCGTCGGAGATGGGCTCTCCATCCTTCGTCTGCTCGCGAAAGAAACGTTCCACCTCGGATATGCTCTGTGGTGAGAAATCGGCGCGATAGTTCGAGCTTTGCAATGCGTTGGATATCCATTGCGCGGCGACCGGAATGTCATCCTGCAAACGCCGCGGCGCGCTACTTGTTTGAGACGTCGCGCGGGACGGCAGGAACGCTGCAGCAACGGCGGCGAAAAGTCCAAAGAAACGGCGTGTCATCATCGGCAGCCACCCAAGCGATGGCATGAGAATACCTGTGGCGCTCAAGCAGCGCCACAGCAGATTACCGTCCCGGCCTGCCCGTCTTGCCAGGCCGGCGTTTTTCGCGGCGGGCGTCGCCTGGGTCCTCATAGGAGCCGATGCCGGCGCGCTGGCGAACGATTGGCTTGGCGGAATCATCGTGATCCTTCGCGCCCCCCTCTGCCCTGCCGGGCATCTCCCCCACATGGGGGGAGATCGGCTGTGGCTTGGCCGGCACTTTTCCCTCAACAGGCTTTTCGGTCCGCCGGACGGTCATCTCATCGAGCGAGTTCTTCTTGAACAGCGGCTTGGTTGGCTCGCCGGGGATGCCGAAATCGGAGCCGTGCGCCTCTTCGGCCGACTGTTTCTTGAACAGCGAGCGCGACACCGCACCGGCGGGAGTCGGCATATCGGTGCCCGGGCCCATGGCGTCGAGCGAAGGTTTTGCGAAGAGCGGCTTCTTGACCGGCACCGCGCCGTCGGCGCCCATCTCGTCGAGCGCGGGCTTGCGGAACAGACCCTTGCCGTCATCGTCGACCGTGCGATGGATGGCGCGGCCCTTGTTGTGCTTGCCTTTTTCGCGGCCTGAAACCGGGCTTTCCATATCGGCATATTTGGCCAGCGGATCGTCGGAGATGGACAGCTCCATCTCGCGCAGCCGCTTGATCTCGTCGCGGATGCGGGCCGCCTTCTCGAAATCGAGATTGGCGGCGGCGTCGCGCATCTGCTTGTCCATCGCGTCGAGATGGGCTTTCAGATTGTTGCCCATCATCGCGCCGGCGCTGTCGGTGAACTGCGAGATGTCGGCGCGGACATGATCCTTCTCGTAGACCGAATCCAGGATGTCGGAGATGCGCGACTTGACCGATTCCGGCGTGATGCCGTTGGCCGCGTTCCACTCCATCTGCTTCTCGCGACGGCGGTTGGTCTCGGCCATCGCCCGCTCCATCGAGCCGGTGATCTGGTCGGCGTAGAGGATGACCTTGCCGTCGACGTTGCGGGCGGCGCGGCCGATGGTCTGGATCAGCGAGGTTTCGGAGCGCAAAAAACCTTCCTTGTCGGCATCAAGGATGGCGACGAAGCCGCATTCGGGGATGTCGAGACCTTCGCGCAAAAGGTTGATGCCGACCAGCACGTCGAAGGCGCCGAGGCGCAGGTCGCGCAGGATCTCGATGCGCTCCAGCGTGTCGATGTCGGAGTGCATGTAGCGGACGCGAATGCCCTGCTCGTGCAGATATTCGGTCAGGTCCTCGGCCATGCGCTTGGTCAGCACGGTGACCAGCGTGCGGTAGCCGACCCTGGTTGTTTCGCGGATTTCGCCGACGACGTCGTCGACCTGGGTCTTGGCCGGGCGCACCTCGACCGGCGGATCGATCAGGCCGGTCGGGCGGATGACCTGCTCGGCAAAGACGCCGCCGGACTGCTCCATCTCCCAAGCGCCGGGCGTCGCCGAAACCGCGACCGAAAGCGGGCGCATGGCGTCCCATTCCTCGAAACGCAGCGGCCGGTTGTCCATGCAGGACGGCAGACGGAAACCGTACTCGGCCAGCGTCGCCTTGCGGCGAAAGTCGCCGCGATACATGCCGCCGATCTGCGGCACGGTAACGTGGCTTTCGTCGATGAAGACCAGCGCATTGTCGGGGATGTACTCGAACAGGGTCGGCGGCGGATCGCCCGGCTGGCGGCCGGTGAGATAGCGCGAATAGTTCTCGATGCCGGCGCAGGAGCCGGTGGCTTCCAGCATCTCGAGGTCGAATCGGCAGCGCTGCTCCAGCCGCTGCGCCTCGAGCAGGCGTCCTGCCCGTTCGAGTTCCACCAGCCGCTGCTTGAGCTCTTCCTTGATCGACTTGATGGCCTGATTCAATGTCGGGCGTGGCGTCACATAGTGCGAATTGGCGTAGATCTTGACGCTCTTCAATTCGCCGGTCTTCTGGCCGGTCAGCGGGTCGAACTCGGTGATCGCCTCGATCTCGTCGCCGAACAGCGAAATGCGCCAGGCGCGGTCCTCAAGGTGAGCCGGAAAAATCTCGATCGTGTCGCCGCGGACGCGGAACGAGCCGCGGACGAAGTTGATGTCCTGCCGCTTGTACTGCTGGGCGACGAGATCGGCGAGCAGCGCGCGCTGGTCGAGCCGGTCGCCGATCTGCATCTGGAAGGTCATCGCCGTGTAGGTCTCGACCGAGCCGATACCGTAGATGCAGGACACCGAGGCGACGATGATGACATCGTCGCGCTCCAGCAGCGAGCGCGTCGCCGAATGACGCATGCGATCGATCTGCTCGTTGATCGATGATTCCTTCTCGATGAAGGTATCCGTCCGGGGCACATAGGCTTCCGGCTGGTAGTAGTCGTAATAGGAGACGAAATACTCGACGGCGTTTTCCGGGAAGAATTTCTTGAACTCGGAATAAAGCTGGGCGGCCAGTGTCTTGTTGGGGGCGAGGATCAAGGCAGGGCGCTGCGTCTCCTCGATCACCTTGGCCATGGTGAAGGTTTTTCCCGAGCCGGTGACGCCGAGCAGCACCTGGGTGCGGTCGCTGTCGTTGACGCCTTCGACCAAATCCTTGATCGCCGTCGGCTGGTCGCCGGCCGGCTCGAAATCCGACACCATCTTGATGGCGATGCCGCCTTCGGATTTTTCGGGCCGGGCCGGGCGATGCGGCGTCCACAGCACGCCGTCCTTGTGCAGCGGGTTGCCGGATTCGATCAGCGCCGACAGCGCCGCAACGGTGGCGGTGACGCCGCCGGAGGCCATGGTCTCGGCTTCCTCCAGCGAAACATCGAGGCCGGCGACCGGATTGAGGCCGGCCGCGGTTCGCTCCCGCGCCGAAGCCGCGCCACCCATCGAAGTGCCGCGTGCCGTGCGGCCGGGGGAGGAGGAGCGTTCGGGGATTTTTTTCGCCTTGGCGCCTTCTCTCCCCCTTGAGGGGAGGGTGGCGGCGGAGCCGCCGGGTGGGGTCGGTGCGGCAGCGCTCGGCGTGCCCTTATGTTGAGCGCTTCCTTTGCCGATCCCCTCTGTCGCCTTAGGCGACATCTCCCCCTCAAGGGGGGAGATTTGGCGCCCTTCCTTTTCGGCCTCCTGCTCGATCTGCTCGGCCCAATCGGCGATCGAGCCGGTCACCGGCGTGCCTGACAATTCAGCCTGCGGCGCCTCGGCAAAACCGCGCTTGTGCAGCGGCTCCGACGCATCGAGGAAATCGGTCAGCGGGCTGCGCCGCTTGGGCGGCGAAGCGCGATCGTCACGCGCCGGCGGCGGCGTTTTTTTGTCAGGAAGTTTGGCCATGCCCCAAATATGGGAGGTATCGGCCAAAATGGAAAGAGCGGAGTGGCGCGCGGTGCGAGACGAAACCAGGCTCCTGACACAAGGGTGTCAGGAGCGATGTCGAACGCGCCATCAGTTGAACCACAGCGCAAAGGTCAAAAACCCGGCGCCGCCGAACTGGCGCCGGATCTGATCGAACTCTTCGCTGGTGAGGATCTTTCCGCTCTCGAGATAGGGCGCGATGGCCGGGCCGGTGATCGACAGCACCAGATCGAAGGGCTTTGGCTCGTCGAAAAAGCGCTTCATGTTGATGCCTTTGTCGGCGAAGCGGAAATGCGGCAGCAGGATGCGGCCTTCGAGCAGGTCCTCGGCCATATCAAGCGCGGCGTGCCAGGCCTGGACCTGCTCCTCGCCGACCTCCAGGCCGGTGACCGGGCTGGCGCCTTTCTGTTGCGGGCCGGGCAGCCATTCACGGTCGTTGTCGGTCTCGGCGCGGATCGCCTTCCAGTCTTCGCGGGACAGCCGGATCATCTCCATGAGATGGCGACGCGCCGCCTGCCGGCGCTCCGGTTCGACCACCGGCCAGTTGACCAGATGCACCAGCGAGATGAAATCGGCGATGCGCCATTCGGACGACAACATGCCGCCGCTCATGCCGCCGTCCAGCGGCACGAGCGTGTCCTGCAGCGGCAGTTTGGCGCGCGGAAACAACATGTGGAACGAGCCGTCGAAGGCGTTGCTGAAGTCATGCGCCAGCCAGAAATCCGCCTGCGCCATCAGGAATTCGGCATAGCCCTGCAGCCAATAGCCGTCGGCGCGGTCGAAGCGGAAGGTGAGGGCGGGTGCGGCCGGGTCTGGCGCACCGCCGCCGCGTGACAGCCACGCCATGATCGCGGCGGCACTTTCGTCCGGCGCGATCTGGCCGTCCTCGTTGAGATCGATGCCGAGGCGGGTGAGGTCGACCTCGATGCCGATGTCGGCATCAGCAGGCACGGATCCAAGCGTGGCGGCGGACTTTTCCAGACGATCGCGGAAGGCGATCAGGATGGCGCGGAAGCCGTCGTAGGTCAGCGGCGCGGGATTGGGATTGTCCGGCACCGGCAGCCGCATCAGCGGCAGTATGAAGGATTGCGGGCTTTCGAAACCGTGGCGGTGCAGGCCGCCGGCCAGCATCTCCAGCGCGGTGAAGAATTGGCCGGCGCCGGCGGCGTAGGCCGACGCAGGATCAGTGGGCGCAGCGGCTTCCAGCGCGGTAAGCGTGCTGTCGCGGTCGGCTACGGTTTTTGCCTCGAACAGGGCGGCCGGTTCGCGGGCCGCGGCACCGGCGGAAGCAACCGGCAGCAGCAGAAGAAGGGCGGATGCCAGCAGGCTCGGAAATCGCGTCATCTTTGTCCTCCGGTATGCCGTTCGGCGGCAACCATATACGCATCTTGTGTGTTGCGCCTACTGCGGGGCATCTGGCCGCACGATTGCGAACGGAGGCGCTTCGCTATATCGGGCGCATCGTCTACCGTGGCCGTTCATCCCGGTGCAGGCTGCGCGTGTCGAATTATCCGCTTTCCTACAAATTGTCCTGGCTGCCACGCTTCTTGAAGCCGTCGCTCAGCGGCGATCGACAAGGCTTTGCGCCGGCGGCAGGAATCATGATCGAGCCGCCACCGGCGCGGACGGTGCGGCTCGCCTTTGTCGGCGATATCTCGGCGGTGGCCAATCGCAGCGCGCCGCAATGCGACCCGGCGATCGCCACGCTGCTCGCCTCCGCCGATCTGGTGGTCGGCAATTGCGAAAGCCCCGTGGTGGAGCGACCGAGCGCGGCGATGGGCACGAAGCTTGGCACCCATCATGCCATGACCGAGCGGTTCCTTGCCGAGGCGTTGGCCGCCGTTGGCATCTCGCGCGATAAACTGGTGCTGTCGCTCGCCAACAACCATGTGCTCGACCAAGGCGTCGAGGGCTTCGACGAGACCGTGGCAGCGCTAGAACGGCTTGGCATCCGCAGCATCGGTACCGCAGCCGCCGGTCCGGTCGAATGCCTCGCAGTCGGGCCGCTGACAATAGGCTTTGCCGCTTTCACGCTGTGGCGCAACGCCGGCGCGGCGGTGTTCGCCGGCCGTGTGTCGATGCAGGGCGAGCCGGCACGATGGCCGCGCCGCGACGCCGTCGACCTTACCTGCGCCGTGCCACATTGGGATTGGGAATTCCGGCATTTTCCACAGGCTGAAACTCGGACATTGGCACGCCATTTGGCCGCGCAAGGCGCCGGGCTGATCGCTGGCCATCATGCCCATGTCGTGCAGCCGGTGGAGCGGATCGGCAAGGCGCTGGTCGCCTATGGGCTCGGCGATTTTCTTGGCACCGCCTTTGCGCGCCAGCCATGGCCCGGCCGCATCGGGGCCATCCTGACCGTCGATATCAGCGCTGACGGGGGCACGCGTGGCGCCGTTGCCGCCTATCGGCTGCATCCGTTCATGCGGCTGCGCGCCGGCGACCACGAGCGGCTGGTTCCGGTTGAGGCGCTGGAGGGCGCATTAAGACAAAACGTTACGGACCGTTTCGTTGCGGTTTTTGGTAACCGGAATTGATGGCCACAGTTGACTGGCGGCTCGGATAAATCGTGTGGGCTCACCACCACCCCAACGCTGTGGTCGCGCGACTTTCCGCAAAATCGGCTATTGTCCGAGCTGGGTGTTCGGTCTCTCGACGGTGGGATGGCGATGGAAGCAGCGGATTTCATGCCTGATGAAGCTGACATCGCCGGCATCAAGAGCAATCTCGCGGCCTACGAGGCCGAAAGGGCTTCGGCCTACCGGCAAGTCCGCTGGCGGGTGCCGCTGTTCATCGGACTGGTGCTGTTGTTCGTGGCACTCGTCGCCTGGCTTTTCAACAGGATCGCCGATCCATACGAGCGATGGTTCTCGACACCGCATGTGTTGCTCTATGTCGTCGGGTTGGTGGCGGCGATCCTGCTCTATTTCCAGGCGACCAAGCCGATGAGCAGGTTGCAGCACCGCAAGACACTGCTGCCGATCATCTTCGGTTTTATCAGGGATATGCGCTACCAGCATGAGGTGACGCCGAATTCGTTCGACCGGCTGCCGCGCGAGACGATCGGCACGTTCAACACCAAACGCTTCGACGACATCGTCTCCGGCCGCTACGAGGGATTTCCGTTCGAGCTTTACGAAGCCGATCTCCGGCAAGGCACGGGCGGCACGATAGCATTCAAGGGGATCGTCGTCGCCTTCGAGACTATGGTGCCGTTCCCCGGCATATTGGTGGCGGCGCGCCGGACTGACATGGCCGTCGGGTTCTTCCGCGGCATGTTCGCCAGCAAGATGCAGGAATTGTCATGCGGGGTGCCCGAACTCGATGCCGCCTACGACTTCCGCAGCGACAACATCGAGGCGGCGCAGCCGCTGGTGAGCGGCAGGCTGGCGCAGGCACTGACATGGCTCAAGGAGACATGGCCTGATGATCCGGCGCGGGTCGCGCTCAATGGCAGCGACGGCTTTTTACTCCTGCCGCAGACGAGGAATTTCTTCGAGTTGCCTGATATCTCGGTGCCCCTCGACTACGCCAAGCATGTCGCGCCTATCATCGCCGACATCGGGGCGATGCTGGCGACGGCGGCGCTGGTGCGCAAGATCGGCGCAAAGGACGCGGCGGCGGGTTAGCCCGAACGTGAGGTCTGCTGCCAGTTTCTGAACCAACACCAGGAAGCTTCCCTCCGGGCGAACCGCGTGAGACAGGCGGTCAAATCGCGAGAGGAGCCCAAACGACAGTCGGCGCCGGGATTTCTCCCAGCGCCTCCCTGTCAGATCAGGACACGGTCGCGGCAGCAACTTCCGTAAAGACGTCGCGCCATGCCGGCCTTGATGTTGACGGTCCTGCCAGCCACCGCCCGAGGGCAGCGTCCGTTCGGGACCTCGCCAGTCTCCACCCTTGCGGGCTTCGTCCAGCGCGCCATCGAAGGTTTTTGCCGTCCTTCATGGCAGCATCGGTCCGCCGTAGGCGTTCGCACGCTTTCCGCGGCCCCGTAGGTATCGGTCCTCAAAATAGGCAAGCCTGCCTTCGTTCGGGGCCGTACGGGCCTCAGGAAATCCGCCGTTTCGCTTCGCCTTTCGACTTGGCAATCGGTAGCCGCCTGAGATGGGTTTAATGTACGCCGAGTAAGGGTTTGGCGAAACGGCTGCGAGCCTGTGGATAGCGGGATTATCGGGGACCAAGGCCTGCATTGGCGCGTTTATTTTGCCGGGATGCGGGGCGGGACACGCCCATCCTGCGGCGAGCTGCAGGATTCTGCCCTTGCCCCACACTGCGGCGCGGGCTTCAATGCCGGCGAAGGATTTTAGGACAGCAGTGTCGTTGCTGTCCTATGGGGAGGCATTCTTGAAGGTCGGGGTGGTTCTCAATCCGATTGCCGGCGGCGGCTGGCTCAAGCGGCATTGGCCCGAGGTCAGCGCTTCGCTCAGGAAACATTTCGGCGATTTCGAGCTGCGCGAGACGCAGGCGACCGGCGACGCCGAACGGCTGGCGCTCGTCCTTGCCGCCGGCGGCTTCGACCTGGTGATCGCGGCGGGCGGCGACGGCACCGCCAGCGAAGTCGCCGACGGGCTGCTGCAGGCGTTTGCAGAAAGCGGCCGGACGGCCGAGCTCGGCCTGCTGCCTTGCGGCGCCGGCATCGATTTCGCCCGCGGGCTCGGTCTTTCGGACGAGGTCGACTTGACGCTGAAGCGCATCGCCGAGGCCAAGGCTCGCAGTGTCGATGCGGGCCGCATCTCCTATGTCGACGACCATGGCGCCCTGGCCAGCCGCCATTTCATCAACATCGCCAGCCTCGGTCTGTCGGGCGCCACCGACCGCGCGGTCAACGCCGACAAGCGCAAGGGCAATGTGTCGGCCAAGGCGCTGTTCTACTGGCGCACCGTGTGGGAATTCATGCGCTACCGGTTCCAGGACGTCGTGATCACCGTCGACGACGGCGTCCCGGTCGAGGCGCGCGTCGCGCTGGTGGCGGTGGCCAACGGAAGATTCTTCGGCGCCGGCATGATGATCGCGCCGGATGCCGAACTGGACGACGGGCAGTTCGACATCGTCATCTTGCGGGCGGCGGGCAAGTTGAAACTGATCTGGGATATCCGTCTGCTCTATGGCGGGCGGCATCGCAACCATCCGGCGATCACCATTTTGCGCGGCAAGAAAGTGGTTGTCGAACCGTTGGGCGATGTGCAGAAGAACGGCGCGCTGGTCGACGTAGACGGTGAATCGCCGGGGCGCATACCGGCGACCTTCGAGATCCTGCCGGGCGCGCTTACGCTGAGGTATTGAATCAACGCGCTGAGAGACTGATTCAAGTCGTTACGGGCGTGATTTCGGCGATCCAGTCAATGTACTGAAATCGCGTGACAATTACCTGATGTCAGACGTCGAGCTTGGCGGGGAAACCAGGCGCACGAAGGTCGGTCCCGACCGCATCTTCCAGAAGCTTGACGATCATGGTCGACCAGGCGCTGCCGCCATAGGTGTCCCTGCCTTGTTCGAATATGGCGTTGACGCGCGAGGCAAGCTCGAGCGGCACGCCGAATTTCTCGGCCATGCCCAGTGCGAAGCCCAGGTCCTTCAATGCGAGGTCCATGGTGAAACCGATGTCGTAGGAGCCGTTCAGCACCAGCTGGCTCTCGGTCTCGTGGACGAAGCTGTTGCCGGACGAGGCTGATATGGCGTGGTAGGACTGGGCAAGATCCAGCCCGCCCTTCCTGGCCAGCATGAGCGCTTCGCCGGCGGCGATAAGATGGATGAAGGCCAGCATGTTGGTGATGACCTTGATCACCGCCGCCGAACCGATCGGCCCCATCAGGAAAGACCTTGCGCACATCGCCTCGATGGCCGGACGGTGGCGCTTATAGAGTGCCGGATCACCGCCGACCAGTGCGGTGATCTTGCCGACGGCCGCAAGATGCACGCCGCCAGTAACTGGACATTCGAGCGTCTCGACGCCGCATGCCGAAGCCAGGGATGCAAGGCGCACTATCTCGTCTTGGCCATTGGTCGACATCTCGATCCAGCTTCCGCCCTTGCGCAGGCCTTCGAGCAATCCGCCGGGACCGGCCAGCACGGCCTCGCTGATATCAGGCGACGGCAGGCATGTGATGGCGTTGCCGGCCAGGGCGGCTGCCTCGGCTGGGCTCTTTGCGACGGTCGCGCCGAGCGTCAACAGGCGCTCGACAGCCGCGGGATCGCGGTCGAAGACGGTGATGGTGAAACCATTGCGGATCAGGCTGTCGGCGAGGTGACCGCCGAGATGGCCGAGGCCGATGAAGGCGTAACGCTCGCGCGCGCTCACGGCATCAACGGCGTCTGCATCATCTGCAAATGCAGGTCCGTGCCGGTCCAGGGATGCGCTTCGCAGACGGCTTCGTCGAGCTCGACGCCAAGGCCCGGCTCCTTCGACGGAATGACGTTGCCATCCTGCCATTCGATCTTCTTCTTCAGCAGCTTTCCGTGAAAACCGTCCCACTGCTTCAGCGACTCCAGGATGAGGAAGTTGGGCAAGGTCACGGCAAGCTGGATGTTGGCCGCACCGACGACCGGCCCGCAATAGCAGTGCGGGGCGACCTGGATGTGATAGGCCTCGGCCATCGCTGCGATCTTCTTGGTTTCGAGAATGCCGCCGGAACGGCCGAGGTCGGGCTGCAGAATGGTCGCGGCGCGGTTCTCGATGACACGGGCAAACTCGAACTTGGTCGTCAGCCGTTCGCCGGTGGCGATCGGGATCGACGTGCCGCGCGCCACCTGCGCCATCACTTCAGGCATGTCGGGCGGCACCGGCTCCTCGAACCACAGCGGGTCGTAAGGTTCGATGGCGCGGGCCATGCGCAGCGCGCCCGATGCGGTGAACTGGCCATGCGTGCCGAACAGGATGTCGGCCCTTGTGCCGACCGCCTCGCGGATCGCCTTGAGCATGCGGGCGGAGAGATCGATGTCGACGAGACGCGGCTGGTGACCGTCAAAGGCAGTGTAGGGGCCGGCCGGATCGAGCTTGACGGCATTAAAACCCTGCTCGACATATTCGAGCGCGCATTCGGCCGCCAGGTCGGGGTCGTTGTAGACGTTCTTGCCGCTGGCATCTTCCGAATGGACGCTGCCGCTGTGCGGATAGAGGTAGGTATAGGAACGCAGCGTTTCGTTCACCTGCCCGCCGAGCAGCTTGTAGACCGGCTTGCCGGCCTCCTTGCCGATAATGTCCCAGCAGGCGATTTCGAGCGCCGAAAAACAGCCCATGCCGGACACGTCGGGACGCTGGGTGAAGCCCGACGAATAGGCACGGCGGAAGAAGTTCTCGATGTCGTGCGGATCGCGGCCGATGAGATAGCGCTCGGCCATGTCCTCGATCATTCTCGCGGTGACGTGGGCGGAGAAGGTGGCGTTGTAGGCCTCGCCATAGCCGACGACGCCGCCGTCGGTGGTGAGCTTGACGAAGATGAAATACTTGCCGCCGATGCCGGGCGGCGGATTGCCGACAACCCAGGTTTTTACGTCGGTGATTTTCATTTTTGATCCTCCAGAACCAGTTTGGCGCCCTTCCATCCGGTCATGATCGCGGCGGCGTTGGTGTTGCCGGTGATGTTATCGGGAAAGATCGAGGCGTCGATGACCCGCAACCCGGCGAGCCCGTGAACCCGCAGGCGCGCGTCGACGACGGCAGCGGCAGCGTCCGGTCCCATGCGGCAGGTCGAGACCGGGTGGTAGACAGTGCCCGAGCGCTTTCTGAAATCCTGGATCAGATCCGCGTCGGAGGTGATTGACGGGCCCGGCAATACCTCTTCCTCGATGATCTCGGCCATCGCCGGCATGGCGGCGATCTTCCTCACGAATTTCACTGCCGCCAGCATCTCGGCGACATCAGCCTCGGTCGAAAAGGCGTTGGCGGCGATCTTCGGATAGTCGCGCGGATTGGCGGAGCGGATCATGATCTCGCCACGGCTCGAGGGGCGGCAGTTGGACAGGCCGATGGAAAAGCCCCGCCACGGATCTGGGGTCAGGATCGGGCGTTCGCCGCTCTTCGGAATGACGGTCGAGAACGCCTGGAAATAAAGCTGCATGTTGGGCCGTGAAATAGTCGGGTCGGTGCGGAAGAAGCCGCCGGCATTGTTCATCGACAGCGACAGCGGGCCGGAGCGCAAGAGGACATATTGCATGCCGACCATGAGCTTGCCCCACCACGGGCGCAGGATCTGGTTGAGCGTCGGCAGCTTGCCCTTGAAAGTGTAGTTGATGCCGACATGATCCTGCAGGTTTGCCCCGACATTCTCGTTGGCGTGGACGACGGCAATGCCGAGCGCGCCGAGCAGGGCCGACGGGCCGACCCCAGAAAGCTGCAGCAATTGCGGCGAGTTGATCGAGCCGCCGGACAGGATGACCCCGCGGCCGGCGCGGGCAGTTTTCGTCTCACCATTTTGGAGATACTCGATGCCGACGGCGCGTTTGCCCTCGAACAGGATCTTGGTGGCCAGCGCGTTGATCTCGACGCGGAGGTTTTTGCGCTTCATCGCCGGGCGCAGGAAGGCGCGGGCGGCCGACATGCGGCGGCCGTTTTTGGTGGTGATCTGATAGATGCCGGCGCCTTCCTGGGAGGCGCCGTTGAAATCCGGGTTGAACGGCAGGCCGGCCTGATTGGCGGCCGCCAGATAGCGCTTGGTCAGCGGATGGACCGAGGTCGAGCAGTCGGTGATATGCAGCGGGCCGCCAACGCCGCGCCATTGATCGGCGCCGGCCTGATTGTCCTCCAGCGCCTTGAAGACAGGCAGCAGGTCATCGAAGGCCCAGCCGGGATTGCCGGCCGCTGCCCAAGCGTCGAAATCCTCGCGCGCGCCCCTCATCCAGACCATGGCGTTGATCGAGCTCGAGCCGCCGAGCAGCTTGCCGCGCGGCCAGTGGTCGACATTGCCGGCGAGGCCGGGGTCCGGCTCGGTCTTGTAGTTCCAGTTGACCGCCGGGTCGAAGAAGGTCTTGCCGTAGCCGAGCGGCATCTGAACGTAGAAACGCCGGTCGCTGCCGCCGGCCTCGAGCACCAGAACCGAGAAGCGGCCGGAGGCCGAAAGTCTTTCGGCCACAACCGAGCCGGCTGAGCCGGAGCCAACGATGATGAAATCATAGGTCTGCATGATGGCTGCGGCCGGCTCCGAATTCTCGCTCAACCTAGACGCCGCAAGCCGCCGCGATCACCTGAGCTTCCGGCATCGCCTGTGAAAAAAGCGACCGGCACTTCGTTTGGTGTCCTGCCCGAAGCGGCCTTTGCCGCGTGGCCAAGCGATCCAGCATTACACGCCATCATCAGCATTTTGCTGGAAATCATAACGCATGATCGGGCGGGCTGGCACCCTGCGAGCGACGACCCCGAACCCGGCGCGAGCGAAGGTGGAGGCGTATCCACTGCCGGAAGCGCTCGGCGATACGTCTGCATCAAAAGGATAGGCCTCAAGTGCAGGGGCGTCTGCGCGCCTTGCAGCTTCCAGCGCCGCTGCGATCAGGTGAGATGTGATGCCTTGCCGGCGGTATTTTTTTCGCACGTAGAGGCAGGACAAGGACCAGACCGGCGCATCATCCACTCGCTTCAACTGCCACAGCCGATCGAGCCAGGCCACGGCATCTCTGGGCGTCACCTGGCACCAGCCGACAGCAATAGCGCCGTCGAAAGCAAGTACGCCTGGGGAGGGACCATGCTCGACGGCTTGCCGGAACGCAGCCTTGTTTTCCTCGCCTGGTCGCTTTCGATAAGAACTGCCGATACGCCCGTACATACACCAACAGCGACTGCAGACGGCGCTCTCACCGAACAGTTCCTCGAGCGCGGGCCATAGATTTGGCGTCAGAGGGCGAGAGGTAAGTTTCATGTCAGCTGCCTTTCTCAACTCCCTGTGCGCAGTCTAGCACCTGGCAGTGCGCGTTGACGCATCGGTGCCATCCCGATACGGGAGAAGATCGATATCGAGGGGATATGGCGCATGGTGCATTACGCGGACGGGCGGCCGATTGGCGATCTGACGCTGAGGACCTTGGCCATGCCTTCGGACGCCAATGCGGCGGGCGACATTTTTGGCGGCTGGGTGATGGCGCAGATGGATCTGGCCTGTGGCATCCGCGCCGCCGAGCGCGCCAAGGGGCGCGTGGTGACGGCGGCGGTGAAGGAAATGTCGTTCGCCAAGGCGATGAAGATCGGCGACACGCTGTGCATTTATACGCATGTCGAGCGCGTCGGCCGCACCTCGATGACGCTCAAGGTCGAGGCATGGGCGCAGCGCTACCTCTCCGACCTGATGGAAAAGGTCACCCACGCCGACTTCGTCATGGTGGCGCTGGACGGCGAAGGCAAGCCGAAGGCAGTTCCGGCGGAAAGCTGACCGGCTGGATGCAGTCGGCTTAAGTCGAACGGCAACGCCGCTGCCAGCCTCCCGCATGCGAACGGCGATGCGTCGCGTTCGCACATTTCCGTGACCATGTCCGGCACGGCATGGACAATGCGTCAACGATTGCTGAACGGCGCATTGGCAGGCGCGCTTGCAGCCTTGTTCTGCCTGATGGCCGCGACCGCCTAACCGAGGTCAAACGAGACTAGCCGCAGCCAGTTGCGGCTCCGAAAACCGCACCCTCAAGCGGCAAGTGCCGAGCTGCGAAATCTGCCTGCGACGACGTAAGACACCGGCGCGAGGAGCGTCAGCACTTGCGGCAAGGGGCGACACTCGACGGCAAGGTGGTCATCGAGCCCGAAATCGAAACGGGACAGAAGCCGTGCGGGCCGGAATGCAGATGCAGCCGTAGAATCCGTCTACGCTACCCGCCGTGCGCAAAAGCCTTGCAGCGCAAGAGTTTCAGGCATGGATCTCATCGAACCTCGCGCGCGCGGCCTTGACCCGCTCGGTGTTCTTGCGCGCCCATTCGCCGAGCGCGCCGACCGGCACAAGAAGCTCGTAGCCAAGGTCGGTCAGCTCATAGTCGACGCGTGGCGGAATGGTCGGAAACACGGTGCGGGTGACGAAGCCGTCGCGCTCCAGCCCGCGCAACGTGGTGGTCAGCATCTTTTGCGAGATTCCGCCGACGGCGCTGCGCAATTCGTTGAAGCGCAGCGGCCCGTCACCGAGCTTGCCGACGACGAGTACGGTCCATTTGTCGCCGACGCGCTGCAGGATTTCCGAGATGGCGCGGCAGTCCTCGGTGCGGTGCGGGTGCCTTGGTATCAAAAAGGTGCCTCCTTGCGCCTCGTTGGCGCAGTCACTCATATAGCTCAGGTATCTAAACGATACCATAAATTTGCCTGAAGGAGAGCCTCCCAAATGTCCAAACCCAAAATCGCCATTGTCGTCGGTTCGACCCGCGCCGCACGTTTCGCCGACGTTCCGACCCAGTGGATCGCCAAGATCGCCAGGTCGCATGCCGACATCGACGTGGAAGTGGTCGACCTGCGCGACTTCCCGCTGCCGTTCTTCGACGAGGTCGCATCGTCCGCCTGGGCGCCGTCGCAGAATGAAGTGGCCAAGCGCTGGCAGAAGAAGGTCGCCGAGTTCGATGGCTTCATCTTCACCGCCGCCGAATACAACCATGGTCCGACCGCCGTGCTGAAGAACGCGATCGACTACGCCGCCAATGAATGGAACAAGAAGCCGGCCGGTTTCGTCGGCTATGGCAGCGTCGGTGGCGCGCGTGCCGTCGAGCAGCTGAGGCTGCATGCGGTCGAGCTGCAGATGGCGCCGGTCAAGTCCGCCGTCCATATCGCCTGGGGCGATTTCCTTGCCGTCCGGCAAGGTGAAAAGAAGCTCGAGGAGCTCGAGCACCTGAACCAGGCGGCGACTGCGCTGGTCAACGACGTTGCATGGTGGGCCAAAGTGCTGAAGGCGGCGCGCCAGGCCGACGCGGTGGCCGAGGAAGTCAAGGCGGCCTGAACCGCAGACCAGAACAATCCTCCCAAGGATCCCAGGGGCGGCGCTTGCGTCGCCCCTTTTGATTCAGGCGATGGTTGGTATTCAGGCGATGGCTGGCTGCCGCGCCTGTCGGGGCCTGATGATGCAGTCGGCGAGGCGGTCCATCTCGTTCAGCTCATCCGCATGGTGCTGGCCCCACGCGCAGAGCGCCAGAAGGATAGGCTCGAGGCTGAGGCCGAGGCGCGTCGCCGAATATTCGACGCGTGAGGGAATCTCGGCAAAGATCTCGCGTCTGACAAGGCCGTGTTCCTCCATTTCGCGAAGCTGCTGGATCAGCACTTTTTGGGTGATATCAGGCACCAGCGTCTTCAGCACCGACAGCCGCCGGGGGCCGTCGAAGAGATGGTAGAGAATGACAGCCTTCCATCGGCCCGAGATCACTTTCAGCGCGCGTTCCGCCGGCAGCAGAGGCAGTCTCTTGGTTGGCAGCCTTTTGGTCGGCCCCGTTTTGGTCGGCCCCGTTTTGGTCGGCCCCGTTTTGGTCGGCATGGCCATGGTCACCTCCTGGTCAGCAGGGGACAAATGAGTGTGTAGTCGCGATCAGGCAGATAGTGGCAAACAGCAGCCGATGCCATAGCGATGGGTGCATGCCATGAGAGCCATTCAACTGAGCCGTTTCGGCGGTCCCGACGTCCTCGACATCATCGAGATGCCGAAGCCAGAGCCGCAAGCAGGCGAGGTGCTGATCCGTGTTCATGCGGCCGGCGTGAATTTCTTCGAAGTGTTGATGCGCGGGGATCGCTACGCGGTGACGCCGCAATTGCCGATGGTTCTCGGCGTCGAGGCTGCCGGGACCGTAGAGGCGCTTGGTCACTGGGTCGACATCTCGCTGGCCGGGACACGCGTCGCGGCGCCGCTGTTCGCTTCGAAGCGCCCGCTTGGCGGCTATGCCGACTATGTGACGATCGACGCATCGCTGGCCGTGCCTCTGCCCGACGCGCTCTCATTCGAAGATGCGACGGCTTTGATGGTGCAGGGACTGACGGCTTTTCATCTGCTGCGGCAAAGCCCGCCCGCCGGCAAATCCGTGCTGGTCACTGCAGCCGCGGGCGGTGTCGGCTCGTTGCTGGTCCAACTCGCCAAACGCCAGGGCGCCAGCGCCGTGATCGCGGTCGCCGGCAGCAGGGCCAAGCTCAACCTTGCCCTGTCGCTTGGAGCCGATGCCGCGTTCGACTACGGCATGTCGGATTGGTCCGCGCGTGTCCGGGAAGCGGCAGGCGGCGCCGGTTTCGATATCATCTACGACATAGTCGGCGGCTCGATGACGGCGGCGGCGCTCAATGCTCTGGCACCTTGCGGAGAGATGGTCTTTGCGGCGCTGGGCAGATACGCGATCGGCGCCTCGGAACTGGAAGCGATGATCACCCGGAACCAGTCCCTGCGAGGTTTTGCCCTGCTGCCGCTGCTCTCTGCCGATCGCCTCAGGGCCAGCCTGTCGGAGCTTTTCCAGCTGGTCGCCGGCGGCCAGCTTGCCGTGACGCAAGGCGGCCGCTATCCGCTCGACCAGGCCAACGAAGCGCATCGCTCGCTGGAGGAGCGTCGCTCGACCGGCAAGGTCGTGCTGATACCTTGAGTGGTGTAGTCGATTAACTGCGCACTGGCCGATCGTGGAACCTGTCCGCTTTGCGCCTGATATCGGCCATTGAGGTGACCGTTCCCACTGACTGAAAGCAGACATTGTTGGCGACCACTCTGGAGGTCGCGGTTGCGCACAGCTGCGGAAGTTCGAGGCATCCCCGATGAACCAGTCGGACCCGTTCCAGAAGTTCGTGCGCGAGTGCCTATGACACATTACCTACACCTAATGTATAACCTAGCCGATTTCGAAGAAATGGTACATAGTTGACGAGCATATGATCTCTTGTTCATGAAACCGGGCAAGTCGCCCGGCAGCGATTGGAGATATGTAATGGCAGCCAATTGGGACTTTTATCAGACTCTTAACTCCGGCCGGATCGAGTTTCCGAAGGGTGATCAGACAGTCAGCACAGGGTACACCCCCAGGTGGGTAGAGGCCTGGGCTGTGCAGGGCGGCGGCATGGGCCCAGGGCTGGACCTTCCGGGCCCCAGTCAAAGCACCGCCCACGGTGCAGGTTGGTCAGCTTTCCCGCCGAACCGCTGGACTGCAGACTGGCCGGGCTGGATAAGCGGAACCTTCCAACCCGGGCCGGCAGTGGGGATCGCGCTCTTGGCTTCGCGCAATGGCGGGGCTACTGAATACAATTGGTGGTTTGGATTAGTCTATCTGTACTAGCAGCTTTCGGTAACTGTAGAGCGAGGCATAGATGGAGAGATGAAATGGCCATCGACAACGATTTTATCAAGAATTTCGAGGATCAGATTTTGGTCCTTGAGAGCATAGAGAAGGCGGTCCAAGAGGGGATCCGAGACGCCAAGCAAAAGGTAGATCGAATCAAACAGGGGGAATCTATGGACGACGTCTTTGGTGTTCCGCCAAAGAAATAAGTCCGGCATGAGAAACTCCCCACTGGCACCGCTCAGGGCCGCGTAATCCCGTGTGTTCAAAGCCGAGCGTGGTCTTAGGGCGTGCGAACAGCGTCTCGACCGGGCGTATCCGCCATTTGGTGCGCACGGCCTCGCGCGTCTTCATGGACGCTGCGGAGAACGTCGCACAGCAGCGGACTTGAGTTCACAATGTTGGCAGTCTCGTTTTCTGGACCGATTGTTTCCGGTTTCCGCCGTTGGCATTGTCGGAGAGTGGGAACGTGAAGTTGCGACGATACTTGCATGAGCGGCTCGCCAGCGGGACAGGTGAACTGGTTCTGGACCGGATCGAAGATGAAGTCGGCGCAGGCTGACGCTCTCTATGGTTGCGTTACTCCGGCGAAGGTCACCAGATCGGCCACCGTGAAGTTTCCAGGCGTGGACGAAGGAAGGATAGGTGTGAACCCACCGGCGACGTTCAGATAGGATGACGCATCTCGCTTCAAGATCCTGACAAACGTCTCCGCCACGATCCTGCCGCCGACCGGGCCCAACTGATTTCCGCCGGCGAGGACCGCAGCCTCGCGAAGGACGTAATACCACAGTGGCGCCTTGTTCAGCAGTAAACCGCCGCTGGAATTCAGCACAGCCATTTCGGCCGCCGGCAGCCCAGATGTCAACTGCGCCGCGGTCATCGGCGCAATGCCGAATGAGTTGGCCATGCCCTGTCCACTCGGCAGACCGAGAGCTAGAGAGCGCCGGAGGTTTCGCGTTGCCAGAATCGCCATCATTCCAGAGAATCCGGGCAACGATTCCAATCCGTTAGCGATGAAGCTATCGATTTTCCGGGCCTTGTTGTGAATCGGTACTGGCACTCCGGTGTCAAAGAACGCGTTGAAGTCAACGACCCAGGTGGAAAAGACCGGCAGCCGTGGATCGCGATTGAACTCAAACACCTTTCCAAGTGTGGCTTCCGGGAAGTTGAAATTCACCCAGTACGTATCACGGATCATACTGTGGCCGAACCGGTACGCTGCCACGGCGAACTCGACGGGCATTCGGAATGAGCTACCGATGGGAGCAGATACGCTCGCCATCGCGTTGTTCACGGTAGCCACTCCGCAGATTCTTTTCAAAAAGTCGTGCACCACGGCCCATTGGTAGTGATGGGTCACGATTCGTTTGGCCTCTGCGAAGATGTCGCCCGCAAACGCGACTGCCACCAGAAGATCAACGACGGCGTTATGGAAACGCAGCATAGCGTGCTGCAACTGTACGATGATCAGATTTTCGTCGTTGCGCGGATCACCGATCGCAGCAGTGTTCGTACCCTGCATGCGGGGCACATCCCAGTTCGTCTGCTGGACCATGCCCGATTTGTCACCGTTGTTGCTGGGGCCGCCCGGGCCAATAGGAGTGTTCGAGCCCCTATGCAGCTTGATTGCGGTAACTGGACCAGATGTAGGAAAAACGTAGAGAAACGGATCTAAGCCAGGCCCGCGGCCGTAAACGGACTCCAGATCGAGCGCTGGGCTTCGCATGTTATTGATCGTATTCGCATCGGTAGCGGCGTCGAGAGTCGACGAGACGTCGAACGTGATGTCATGGTCCACAAACTGACCAAAATAAGTGAAGCCTGCTGGTATCGAAGACACGCCCGCATCAGCGGGATTGTGAGACGCAGGATTAGGATCACGGCCGGGGTCTCCCATCATGTTACCGAGTTGGCCGAGGAGTGCTTGCGTCGCGACATTGAACGGCAACTTCGTTGCCGCACGGGTGGCCGCGGACGACATGTACCCGAAGCGATCTGCACAGGCAGAACTCAGCCAGGGAAACGGGAACCAGTAGAGCGGAATTTTAACGCCGTGAAAACGTCGAATCCCCGGCTTCAGTGCGAGGATAGAATCTTTGACGTCTTCCGGTAACTTCTCCACGGGAAGGTCCGCCGGCTTGATGCGATTCGCGCTGGCCAACAGTTGCTCCAGCGAAACGGTGGGCCTCAGATTCGTTTCGGTCACGCGCTTCCGCAACTCCGACAGCACGATCGGCTTTGGGTTAACGAATCCTTTGGGAATCGATGTCTTCTTGAGAAATTCGCGGACTGGCTCGGCAATTTCGGAGCTTGCGGCTGGGTTCGCTGTCTCAGCTTTTCGCTTCGTAGGCTTCGTCGCACCGAGTCGCTCAGGTGTCTTTTTCGCTGGGGCTGTCTTTTTCGTGACCATGCTTGGCCTCTTCGAAAATGATTTCAGGAAGTAGCACCCTCACCCGATGGCAAAGGGGGCCTTCAACAAGTTGGGATTAAGCAGAAAGGCCCATGCAGGCGGCACCCGGCTGGAGGACCCAAGTGTCGAGCCTCAGCTCTGTCTCGCCCGGGTCTAGCTCTAGGCCAGCGGTGAGACATATTTATGCTCGTCGATCGTATCGAAGTTCGGTGGCATCACATCACCTCCGATCCAGAGCGGTTCACAAGGAGGTGCGGGCGATACCCCTTGCCGCCTCCCGACCGTGTCACATTTTGACGAGTTTGCCTAGGCGGAGCTGGGTCGCGGCCGCGGCGACCACGTTTCCCTTCAGCTCGTAGAGATGCAGCGCTCCGGACACAGCGGCGACCGCCTCGTCGCCTCGGCGGGCGGCCTCGAGCACGTGCGACAGGTCGACCAGTGCATCCGCCCGGTCGTTGACGAAGTCGGTCGCTTCGGCGATCGTCACTGCTTCGCGCGCGAGCGCCTCCGCCGCCCGGAGCTCTGCCCGCCGCGCATGCACGCGTGCGCGCACGCGGCGCCAACGGACCTGCGTCACCAGATCTCCGCTCGCAGCCAGCTGGGCGCTTAGTTTAGCAAAGTCCTCGGCCTCTTCGTCGCGTCCCTGTTCGAGGATCACCACGGCGAGGGACGCGGCCATCGTCGAACGGAACGCGCGCTCGCCCATCTCCTCAAGCGCACGATACGCTGCGCGCGCGCTCGTCTCGGCCGCAGCGGGGTTCCCGGCGAGCAGCTCGACAACGGCCTCATGCTCTGAGGACGCCACGTAGAGCGTAAGACCGAGGTCGCGGTAGGTGGCGTTGCTCGTCGCGATCAGATCGCGGGCAATCGCGAAGCGGCCGACAATCGCGTTGAGGCACGCGAGCTGGCGGAGGATAGCTGCCTCGGACTCGGGGCTTTCGCCCACTTGCACGCGCATCGCCTCGCAACGGCGGATGCCCTCGGCTGCAGGGGTGGGCCCGAACCACAAGGAGGAAGCGATCCACGTGAGGATTTCGTAGTACTCATGCCAATCCCCCGCACGTCGCGCGTGAGCAGCAGCTTGCTCCCAAGCTGCAATGGCGGCCTCGCCGCGAGCCGCGGTGAAGGATAGCCAGGCCTCGAGCCGCCGTGCGCGGCAAAGGCCGAGGTCGTCCCCGAAGCGCTCGAAGACCGGGATCACCGCAGCTACCGCGCGTGCCGACTCCTCCAGCCCGCCCTCTTCGCCGCGGAAGATCCGGAGGAACTGCCGCTGAACGAGCACATGCGCTGCCAAGCGCTGGTCGTCAGCGGTAGCGGCCAAGTGCTCCGCCTCGTCCAGCGCGCGCCCGGCGTCGTCCAGCCGGCCGCTTTCGATCAGCGCGCCGCTCAAGTCGGCGAGCAGCACGATCCGCCGTGTGTCATCGGCGGGAAGCAGCCGGGAAACCCTCTCAAGCAGGCTGATCGCCGCTGGCAGGTCGCTGCGGACAAGCGCCCGCCGCCCGGCTGCCTCGAGCCGTTCGCACGCCCGGGCGGCAAGCGAGGCCGCGCGCACGTCGCGCGGACCGAGTGCGACACGGTACTGAAAGGCCTGCTCGAAGTGATAGCCGACAATCTCCTCAAACTCGCGTAGCCGGTCCGCGGCCGCTAGCTCGAGCCAGGCGGCGAAGCGCTCGTGCAGGTCGGCGCGCGCATTCTTCGGCAGGGAGCGATACGCAGCGTCGCGGATCAGGACGTGACGGAAGCGATAGGCCTTCTCGCCGGCGAACAACGGCGCCTCCGGGCGGATCAGGTCCCGGCGGACGAGCGCGAGCAAGCCGTCCTCGAATGTGTCGAGCACCGGGCCGGCGAGCTCGCTGACGGCGCTCCGATGGAATACTGAGCCCTCGACCGCTGCGGCCGTCAGGATGGCGCGCTCGACGGACGGGAGGCCCTCGAGACGGGCAGCGAGAAGCGCGTTGATAGTCGAGGGAACGGGCAGCTCAACGAGGTCCGACGCGGCGACCCAGCTGTCGGGCGCCTGCCTGAGCAACGCGTCGTCGACGAGCATCGCCACGAGTTCCTCAGCGAAGAGCGCATTGCCCTCGGCCGCGCTCGCGATCCTCGACTCGGCAGCGGGCGGCAGCGGCGCGGGGCCAAGCAGGTTGGAGATCAGCTCGCGGCATTCCGCGTCGCTGAGCCGCTCGAGGACGATCGACGTCGCGTTGCGTTTGCCGGCCCCCCAGCCAGGACGCGAGTCGAAGAGCTCCGGCCGCGCGATGCAGATGAGCAGGATCGGGAAATCGCGTGAGAAGTCGGCGACGTGCTCGACTAAGTCGAGGAATGTCGACTCGGCCCAATGGACGTCGTCCACCACAACGACGAGCGGCCCCGCTCGCGCGAGCGCCTCAAACAGCCTCCGGACGGCCCAGGCGGTCTCCTCGGTCGTCCCTTGTCCCGGTCCCGCGCCGCCAAGCCCGAGCGCCCCGGTCACACGCTCGGCAATCAGCCCGGCCTTCTCGTCGCCTGTGAGCCGCGCCTCGATCACCGCTGCGAGCTGCTTGCCGGAGTCCGGTCCCTCCGCGCGGGTAAGCTCCCGGACGATCTCGGCCAGCGGCCAATAGGTGATGCCCTCGCCATAGGGCAGACAGCGGCCGTGCAAGACTGTGACATCCTCGGCAAGGCCGCTCGTGAACTCCCGTACGAGCCGCGACTTTCCCACACCCGCGTCGGCGAGAATGGTGACCAGGTGGCAGGTTCTATCGCCGACCGCGTTGCGGAAGACGGTCTCAAGCAAGGCTCGTTGGCGTTCGCGCCCGACGAAAGGCGAGTCGAAGCGGCGCGCAACGCCGGGGGCGTGGGCGAGGACTTCTAACACGACGAGGGCGCGGATGGTCGCGCCGCGCTTGAGTGCGCGCGGCCCGCTCGGCTCGATGACGACCGCATCGCGCACGAGCTTGTGCGTCGGCTCCCCTATCAGAATCTCATTCGCCGTCGCTGCCTCCTCAAGGCGCTTCGCGCCAATGACGGCCTCTCCGGCGACTGACAAGTATCCCTGCGTTTGGTCGCCGGCGATCACCTCGCCGGTGTTGATGCCGATTCGGTTCATAAGGCGGACGCCCCAGCCGGCTTCGAGCTCGTGGTTTAGGATGGCAAGTGTTTCGCGCATCTCCACCGCTGCCCGCACCGCGCGCAGCGCGTCGTCTTCGTGGACGAACGGCATGCCGAACACAGCCATGATCGCGTCCCCCATATAGTTGTCCACGATTCCGCCGTGCCGTTGAACGACGGCGCTCAACTCGCCGAAGTACCGGGAGAGCAGGTTCCGGAGCGCTTCTGGATCGAGGGAGAGGCTAAGCCGCGAGGAATCGACGATGTCGGCGAAGAGGATGGTGACCGTCTTGCGGGCGTCCGGCCCGGGCCCCCGCGCGTCCGGCGCTGCCGGCTTAGCTGGAACCGAGGAAGCCACCTTCGGCCTCCGCTTCGGGTTTGGCCGGAGATGGTTATCCGATGACATGGCACGACTCCGTGTCTTAGCCTCCCCATGCCGCTGACCAGTTGCGGATTGTCATGGGCGCTGATTTCACGATACAGCCGCTTCTCAACAAGAACAAAGCGGTTTCCTCGCCGGTCAAAACTCCCGTCGACATGGTCGTGGCTGCAGCCTGGTCACCCATGGGCGACAACCAGGGGAGCCTCGGCGAATCCAGGTTGCCGGTGATGCGGTACCAAGTGCGGTAGCCGCGAACGCGACATGGCCTTCCTTCGCTTCCGGCACGGCGGCTCTCCTCATTGCGGCGAGCATCATAGGGCGAGCCTGTCAGAGGGGGCAGCTATGAAAAGTGATAGGGTCTCTCCGTCAGTTGTCGAGCAGGCGGAAATGCGCGGCGCGAACGACGGCCTGCGTGCGGTTCCTGGCGCCCAGCTTCCTGGCGGCGGCGGTGAGGTGCATGACGACCGTAGGAATCGAGCGCCCGATGACGCGCGAGATCTCCTTGGCAGAGAGGCCATGTGCCGAATGGCGGAGACACTCGCGCTCGCGCTCAGTCAAGGACGGCAGGAGCGGACTGAGAGCCGATCGGTCGTAGAGGGCGTAGGCCGTGTCGTGGAAGACATGCGCCAGCAAGCTAAAGCGCGCGATGGTTCCCGCATCCCGATCTACCATCTCGTCCGCGCCGAGGCGGATGCCGGTAACCGTGGCATAGCCGCCGCGCGGCATGTGGATAGGGATCGTGACGCCGCTAGTGAGGTCGCGCTCGCGCAGATAGCGCGCAACGGGTTCCGTAGTCTCGTCGAGGAGCGCTCCTATCTCGGTGTCGATCTCCTTGTCGTAGCTCCAGGCGAAGGGGGTGGAGCTGCGCGCCGCCACGATCTGCACCGGATCGATGCGGAAGTAACCTCGATCGCACCAATAGTCGCGCATGTCATCATCGATGTTACGCAGCTTGAGCATCGACGGGATCATGATAGCGCCGTCGAGATCGTACGGGATGGGCGTGTAGTCGTAGACCAGCGCGTCGTAGCCTAGGCCGGACAGGGCGGCGAACGCCTCGTCGATGCATTCGTCCAAGGTGCCATGGCGAGTGAAACGCTGCCTGATCGTTGTGATTTCGTCCAGCATGAGCTCTTCCGCCGACATCCTCCCGGACCCACCCTATCACTTCTTATAGCTGACGCACTCCCAACGTTTCGCTTAATATATGAGCATGCCTAAAAGCTGTGCATTCGGAGCGTATCATGTGGCGTGAGATGGCGGCGGACGATCGCATCGAGGTAAATGTCGACGGCTTTAAGGTCGTCGCCTACAGCTTCGGCTCCAGCACCGAGACGGTGTTCTGCCTCAACGGCGGGCCTGGCCTGGCCTGCGACTACCTTCGCGAATCGCACTCCTGCCTGGTAGACCAGGGATACAGGGTCGTGGCGTTCGACCAGCTTGGCACCGGCGCCTCCGACCGGCCGACGGACACCTCGTTGTGGACTATCGCGCGCTACGTCGAGGAGACCGAGACGGTTCGCAAGACGCTGGGACTCGGCAATGTACACATGCTGGGTCATTCCTGGGGCGGCTGGTTGGCGATCGACTATGCGCTTGCCTACCAGGAGAACCTGCAGACGTTGATCCTCGAGGATACCGTCGCCGACATGCCGCATCTTGTTCTGGAACTGGAACGCCTGCGCGCCTCGCTGGGACCCGAGACCGTATCGATGATGCAGAAGCACGAGGCGCAGGGAACCTACGATCATCCGGAATACATGGCGGCGGTGACGATCCTCAACTACCGCCATGTCTGCCGCCTGCCCGAATGGCCGGCGCCGGTGCGCCGCTCGCTCGACGACTGGAACATGGGACCCTACGCGACCATGCAAGGTCCGAACGAGTTTCTCTACATCGGCAATCTCAAGGACTGGAACCGGGTGCCCGACCTGCCCAGGATCAAGGTGCCGGTGCTGATCATGCATGGCGAGCACGACGAACTGACACCAGCCTGTGGTCTGCGCATGAAGCTTGGCCTGCCGCAGTCGGAGTTGCACATCATCCCGAATGCGAGTCACATGCCCTTCTACGAGAACCCAGCTGCATACTATCCGATCCTTTCGGGGTTCCTCTCGCGCAACAAGGCAGGCTGATGCAGGCGGAATGCAGGGGGAAGGGAGCGGACGGGGAAACACCTCAGGGCCATGCACCGCTATAAGTTCGTTCTATACCGTCCGCTTCAGTTCCTGCCGGTGCTGTTCGGCATCAGCGTGATCACGTTCATCCTTGTCCGGCTGATCCCCGGCGACCCCGCTCGCGTTCTGCTCGGCACCCGCGCCACCCCCGAAGCGATCGCCCGCATCCGCGCGCAGTACGGCCTCGATGAGCCCATGCTCGCCCAGTATTTCTACTTCCTGCGCAACCTCGCCGACGGCGAGATGGGACGCTCGATCCTCTACAAGATCGATGTACTGAAGCTGATCGCCACGCGCATCGAGCCCACTCTGACGCTGGTGCTTTGCAGCGTTGTGCTGTCGGTATTGATCGCCGTGCCAGTGGCGGCGATCGCGGCGCGCAATCAGGGCAGGCTGGCGGACCAAGTTATCCGCATCGTTTCCACCTTCGGCATCGGCTTCCCGCCCTTCTGGCTCGGCCTGATGCTGATCATCCTGTTCAGCGTCGAACTCGCCATTCTCCCGGTGTCCGGTTACGGCAACACGCTTTCTGGAAAGCTTGCACATCTCGTGCTGCCGAGCCTCACTGTCTCGCTGTCGCTGTCGACCGTTCTGGCGCGCAGCTTGCGGGCGGCGATGGTCGAAGGCTTGAAGTCCGACGTGGCGACTGCCGCGCGCGCGCGCGGCATGCCGGAGAGCATCGTGTTCTGGCGCCACGTGCTGCCAAATTCGTTGGTGCCGACCGTCAACCTTCTCGCCGTAAACATAGGTTGGCTGCTAGGCGGCACCGTCGTGGTGGAGACCGTCTTCGCGCTGCCCGGCATGGGCCAGCTCTTGGTGCGCGCCATCTTCTCGCGCGACTACATGGTCGTGCAGGGCGTGGCGATGGTCTTCGCCTGCGCCACCGTGCTGATCAACTTCCTGGCTGACATCGTCACGGTGGCTCTCGATCCGAGGGTGAAGCTGTGAGCGAGCCCTTGGCCGCGCCCGCGCTCGGCAGGAAGGGCCGCTTTCGCCGCCGCGGTACGCTGGCGGCCGGCGTTTTCCTGCTTGGGGCGTTCGTCGTCCTCGCGCTCGGCGCGCTGCTGATCGCGCCCTACGATCCGATCGCCCAGGACGCGACAGCACGGCTCCAGGGGCCGTCCTGGCTGCACCCGTTCGGGACCGACAATTTCGGCCGCGACATCCTCTCGCGCGTCATCTGGGGTACGCGCATCGACCTCAAGATCGCCGTCATCGGCGTTATCTTCCCCTTTCTCATCGGCACCACGCTGGGTACGGTAGCCGGTTTCTTCGGCGGGATAGTCGACGCCATCTTCATGCGGCTGGTCGACGTCATCTTGGCCTTCCCGTTCCTGGTATTGATGCTGTCGATCATTGCGATCCTGGGGCCTGGCCTGGCCAGTTTTTACATCGCCATAGCCCTCGTCGGCTGGGTTTCCTACGCGCGGCTCATCCGCGCCCAGATGCTCGTGCTCAAGAACCACGACTACGCGGTTGCGGCGGTCAGCCTCGGCTTCAGCCGCATGCGCATCATGTTCCGTCACCTCCTGCCCAATGCCGCTGCCGGCTCGGTCGTCTTCGCGATGTCCGACGCGGTCCTCGTCCTGCTGAATGGCGCGGCCATTAGCTATCTCGGGCTGGGCGTGCAGCCGCCAGTCGCGGAGTGGGGCGTGATGGTGGCGGAAGGCCAAGCCTTCGTCACCACCGCGTGGTGGATTACACTGTTCCCGGGGCTTGCGATCGTGACGCTCGCCTTCGCCTTCAGCATGATCGGCGACGGGCTGGCCGATTTGTTCGGGGTTCACGAGTGATCGCGGCGCTGCTCAAGGTCACCGACCTGACGGTCGTCCATGACGGTGACGGCGGGGAGCGTACCCTGCTTGATGCCGTGTCGTTCGATCTCGCCGCGGGAGAAGTGCTCGGGCTGGTCGGCGAGAGCGGGTCGGGCAAGAGCCTGCTCTGCCGCTCACTCGTTAGGCTGCTGCCATCGAGCCGGCTCAGGATCAGCGGTGGCTCGATCACACTCTCCGGGCGTGAGCTGACGACCGCGCCAGAAGCCGAGATGCTCGCGGTGCGCGGCGGTGAAATCGGCATGATCTTTCAGAATCCGAGCAGCCATCTCGACCCGGTCATGAGGATCGGCGACCAGATCACCGAGGGCATCCGCTTTCACCAGCGGCTGGACGCCAAGGCGGCGCGCGCCGCGGCGGTGGATATCCTCGCCCAGGTCGGGTTTCCGGATCCGGCTCGGCAATACGATAGCTACCCGCACGAATTCTCCGGCGGCATGCGCCAGCGCGCCATGATCGGCGCGGCGCTATCGAGCAATCCCAGGATCCTGATCGCCGACGAGCCGACGACGGCACTCGACGTGACGATACAGGCGCAGATCCTGCGGCTTCTGATGGACATCCGCGCCAGGCGTGGACTCTCGGTGATCCTGGTCACCCACGATCTCGGCATCGTCGCCCAAGTCTGCGACCGCATCGCGGTGATGTGGCAAGGTCGACTGGTGGAGATTGGAGAGAAGCGCGGTCTGCTTGCGGCGCCGGCGCATGCCTACACCCGTTCGCTGATCGCCAGTCATCCCTCGCTGCCGGAGGAGGACATGCCGGCAAAGGCTGAGAAGCTCCGGACACCCGGAGCGGTGCCGGTGGTCGATATCGAGAAGCTGCACGTGCGCTTCGCCACGGGCGGCCTGTTCCGGCGAGGCGCGGTTGATGCCGTCAATGGGGTCACACTCCGTGTCATGCCGGGCGAAACGGTCGGCATTGTCGGCGAATCCGGAAGCGGCAAGAGCACTCTGGCGCGCGCCGTCCTTGGACTTACGCCGGTCTCGTCAGGCACGATACGGTTCGATGGTACGGACATCGCATCGGGTCGCGCAGTCCTCGGCATGCTGCGACGTCAAACCGCCATGGTTTTCCAGGACCCCTACAACGCCCTCAATCCTCATCTTACCGTTGGCAAGATGCTGGCCGAGGTCCTGCGGGTACAGGGCAAGATCGAGACCGCGCAAATTCCGGCACGCTGCGGCGAACTGCTCGACCTGGTCGGCTTGGGGCGCGCGTTCCTCGACCGCAAGCCGCGCTCGATGAGCGGCGGCCAATGCCAGCGGGCCGGCATAGCTCGCGCGCTGGCCGTCGACCCGAAACTTATCATTGCGGACGAGTGCGTGGCCGCCCTCGACGTCACCATCCAGGCGCAGATCGTGGAGTTGTTCCGCGAACTGGTGGAACGTATGTCGCTCACGCTGATATTTATCGCCCACGATCTCGCAATCGTTCGCAATCTCTGCCAGCGTGTTGTGGTGATGCACCGCGGCGTGATCGTCGAGGAAGGTCGGTCGGAGGAAGTGTTCTCCCGGCCGAAGCATGCCTACACCGCCGCGCTGATTGCCGCCGTTCCGCATATCGATCCGGACAAGCCGCTGCTTGCTCCCTCGAAGATGGCGACCCCGCAGGCCGACGGGGTCGCAAACTGAAACCAAAGGCAAACCAGAAGGGGAATACGGATGTTGAGAAGCAAATGGATGCGCATCGGCTTGGTCACCGTTATGACCAGCCTGTCCCTGGGGGCGACGCTCGCAGAAGCCGCCGGCGTACTCACGATTGGCCGGCGCGAAGACTCGACCACCTTCGATCCGATCAAGACCGCCCAGAACATCGACCTGTGGGTGTTCGCCAACGTCTATGACGTGCTGATCCGCGTCGACAAGACGGGCACCAAGCTGGAGCCCGGTCTCGCCGAGAGTTGGGAGGTCAGCCCGGACGGCCTCACCTATACGCTCAAGCTGCGCGACGCAAAGTTCTCGGACGGCTCCGACCTGACGGCCGACGACGTGGTGTTCAGCCTCACCCGCATCAGGGATGACGAGGGCTCGCTATGGGCGGATCCTTTCAAGGTGATGGATACGGTCGAGGCAACCGATCCAAAGACCGTCACGATCAAACTCAAGCAGGCGACCGCGCCGTTCCTGGCGACGCTGGCCTTCCCGATCGCCTCGGTTCTTTCCAAGAAGGGCTTCGAGACGCTCGGTCCGGAGAAATATGCCGAAACACCCATCGGCTCTGGCGCCTTCACCATCACGGAATGGAGGCGCGGCGACCGTGTCATCCTGACGAAAAACCCGCATTTCTGGGAGGCCGATCGCGTCAGCCTCGACGGCGTCGAGTGGATCTCCGTGCCGGACGATAACACCCGCATGCTGAACGTGCAGGCCGGCCAGCTCGACACCGCGATCTTTGTGCCGTTCTCACGCGTAGCCGAACTGCAGAAGGATTCCAACCTCACCGTCCATCTCGACCCGTCGACCCGCGAGGATCACCTGCTGATTAACCACGAGCATGGCGCGCTGGCGAAGAAGGAGGTGCGGCAGGCCCTCGACTTGGCCATCGATGAGCAGGCTGTGGTCGACACGGTGACGTTCGGCTACGGCGAGGTCGCAAACTCTTACGTCCCGAAGGGCGCGCTCTATTACTACGCCGACAATCTGAAGCGGCCCTACGATCCGGAAAAGGCCAAGCAGATGCTGGCCGACGCCAGGGCCTCGGACCTGACGCTCAACTACGTCGTGCGGGCCGGCGACGAGATCGTCGAGCAGACGGCCGTGCTGCTGCAGCAGCAACTCGCCAAAGCCGGAGTCACCGTTCAAATCCAGAAGGTCGACCCGAGCCAGGAATGGGACATGCTGGTGGCCGGCGACTATGACGTCTGTGTCAACTACTGGACCAACGACATCCTCGACCCAGACCAGAAGACCACCTTCGTTCTCGGCCACGACGCGAACATGAATTACATGACCCGCTACAACAACGAGAAGGTCAAGGAGCTGGTCGCGGCGGCGCGCATCGAGATGGATCCGGCCAAGCGCGAGCAAATGTACACCGATCTGCAGAAGATGGCCAAAGAGGACGTCAACTGGATCGATCTGTACTACAGCCCGTTCATCAACGTCTCGCGTAATAACATCGAGAACTTCTACCAGAATCCGCTGGGCCGGTTCTTTCTGGAAGACGTGGTCAAGAACTAGACTTGTGAACGAAGCCACGGAACGCCGCTCTGCGGCGTTCCGCCCAGCCCTGACAGCACGTTTGGCGTGCCGCCCGTCTCACCGCGCGTCGTTTGTTGGGACAGGTGAGCGATCTGCTACTGTCGCTACTTCCGCTTTCTGACAGTTCCGCGCTGATTGCGGACGGTCCGCACTTGTGGCAGCAAGTTCGCGCGACTTTCTCATCCCATCAGTCGCAGCGAGCAATTTCAAATCGAAACCTTCAGCCTCCTCAACCCTTCGCGGCACCTCTAGGCAAGCACCGTGTGCTATAGCCCCCAGATTGCGGCATTTGGCAGATATTGCTTCTCGGATGGTTGTCGCTGCGCACATTAACCTCTGTGAGGCACAATCAGGATTAGTCGACAACCTGCGCAGTTACGGGTCGCGTTATTGAACTGAGCTGGATAGGTGGCTGTCGGGCAACGTTTTTGTGGCTCAAGTTGAACGTTGACCTTTCGTCGAGCGCGACCATGATCGCTAAACATTTCATCCCGTGAGTACAGCGTTGCACTATGACTGAGCCTTTCCAACCCTTTTTGCAGCGTTGCGTTTCGATCGATCTGGAAGTGGATCCTGCAACCGCTACCATTTTCGCCTTTGCGGCGGTGCGTGATGACGCTCGTCCCTCAATCCTCGCAAAGAAACGCGATCTCGAAGCGGCCCTTGACCGTCTGGAAGCAGAGTCAGCCGCGGCCGAGCATCTGCTCGGCCACAACATCATTCGACATGACTTGCCTCATCTGGTCGCATTGCGGCCAGGACTCGCGAATATTTTTCGATCGCCGATCGACACCCTATGGCTCAACCCGCTCGCATTTCCGCGCAATCCCTACCACCACCTGGTCAAGCACTATCATGACGGGCGCCTGCAAGCGGGCCACGTCAACGATCCGGAAATGGATGCGCGACTGGTGTTTCAGGTGCTGCGCAATCAACTGGCGGCTTTGACGCAGCAGAATGCCGACCAGCCCGATGCCGTAGCAGCCTTTCATTTCCTTACTACGAGAATGGAAAACCCAGGTGGGTTCGACGCAGTGTTCCAGGAGGTTCGGGGAGCTCCTGCGCCGGGTCCTCTTGCGGCGAGAGAAGCGATTTCCCGGCTGCTGGCGGGGCGTGCCTGCGAGAGGCGGGCCGAGCAGACGCTGAGCCGCCTTTCGAACCCGCTTCTCGGATGGCCCATGGCCTATGCTTTGTCCTGGGTCCTGGTCGCGGGCGGGGATTCCGTCATGCCGCCCTGGGTGCGGGCGCAATTCCGCGAGTCTGCACTGATCGTGCGGCACCTGCGCGATACCAATTGCGAAAGCCCGGATTGCGCCTGGTGCAGCGAGAAAAACGACCCGGTCCGCGCGCTGTCGCGCTGGTTCGGGTTCAATGCCTTCCGCGCGGAGCCGGTGGACGATATGGGCCGCCCCCTGCAGGAGCGAATCGTCGATGAGGCGATGCGCGGGGCGAGCGTCCTCGGGATTCTGCCGACCGGCACCGGCAAATCGGTCTGCTACCAAATTCCCGCCCTGTCGAAATTCGACAAGACGGGGGCGCTGACAGTGGTGATCTCGCCGCTGGTCGCGCTGATGGCCGATCAGGTGCAGGGCATGGCGCGGGCCGGCATTTCCTCGGCCGTCACCGTCAACGGAATGCTGTCGATGCCCGAGCGGCAGGATGCGCTGGACCGAGTGCGTATGGGCGAGGCGGCAATGCTGCTGATCTCGCCCGAGCAATTGCGCAGCAATTCGGTCCGCTCGGTCCTGGCGCAGCGTGAAATCGGACTCTGGGTGCTGGACGAGGCGCATTGCGTGTCGAAATGGGGCCACGATTTTCGGCCCGACTACCGCTATATCAGCCGCTTCATCAAGGAATCCGTAGGGGATGAAGCTGCTGCCCCGGTGCTTTGTCTGACCGCCACCGCCAAGCCCGAAGTGGTGCGCGACATCCGCGACCATTTCCGATCACGTCTGGAGCGCGAACTGATGCTGCTGGACGGCGGCGCGGTGCGCACCAATCTCAGCTTCGAGGTCCGGCCGACGCAGCCCGGCACCAAGCTGGCCGATATCCTCGACGTGATCGAGGCCAAGCTGCCACAGGATGGCGCTTCGGGTGCGGTGGTCTACTGTGCCACCCGCAGCGAGGCGCAACGCGTCGCCGATTTCCTCAAACAGCAGGGTCTGTCGGCGGAACGGTTCCACGCCGGTCTGACGCCCGAGGAAAAGCGCGACATTCAGGAACGCTTCCGCATCGGCGAGCTGCGCATCATCGCCGCGACCAACGCTTTCGGCATGGGGATCGACAAGCCCGATATTCGGCTGGTGGTGCATGGCGATATTCCCGGATCATTGGAGAATTACCTGCAGGAAGCCGGGCGAGCGGGCCGCGATCGCGCGCATGCCAATTGCGTGCTGCTGTTCGCCGTCGAGGATGTCGAGCGGCAGTTTTCGCTTTCGGCGCGCTCGCGCCTGGCCCGGCACGAAATCGGGGCCATACTCAAGGCGCTGCGACGGCTGGACGACCGGACGAAGAAGACCGGCACCGTGGTCGCCACCCCGGGCGAAGTCGTGCGAGCCGAACGCGATCAGGAGTTCGAGCGCGACAGCGCCACCGACGACACGAGGGTGAAAACCGCGGTGTCCTGGCTGGAAGAGGCCACGCTCCTGAGCCGCGACGAAAACCGAGTTCAGGTCTTCCCCTCATCCCTTAGAATCCGCAACCTGAAAGAAGTCGAGGCGATCCTGGCCAAGGCCATGATCACCGGCACCCGTAGCAAGCAGCTTCTGGACATCACCCGTCACCTGATGAACGCGCCCCCCGATCAGGGAATTTCCACCGATGAGCTGGCCGGGGTCAGCGGATTGACAGGCGGCATGCTGATCAAGGCAATGGCCGACCTCGAGGCGCTCGGGGTGGCCCGCAATGACGTGACGGTCACAGTCTTTGTCCATGTCGCCGTCGAGGGGCATTCGCAGCAGCGACTGGCGCAGGCCGCACGGCTTGAAACCGCGCTGATCGCCCTGATGCGCGAGGCCGCCCCCGATGCCGAAGGTGCCGGAGGCATTCCCCTGCATCTGGCCGAAACCTGTCAGGCGCTCCGCAATCAGGGGCACAGCGCAGTGCGACCAGACATCGTGGAAAAGCTGCTGCGCAGCATGGGCCGTGACGGGCGCGATCAGGATGGCGGCAAGGGCAATCTGCGGCTGCGCAAGGCTTCGCGCAACACATTGATGGTGACACTGCAACGGACCTGGCAGGCACTGGAACAGACGGCAAGCCTGCGGCAGCAGGGCGCCGAACTTTTGCTGGGGCATCTTCTGGGCAAGCTGCCGAATGGCAGCCGCGGCAAGGACATCCAGGTCGAAACCACGATGGGCGATCTGCTCGCCACCCTGACCGGAGACGCCCTGCTGCGCGGCGGCGGCATTCAGGACATGACCAAGCTGATGGACCGCGCACTTCTGTGGCTGCACGAGCAGGAGGTGGTGACGCTAGGCAAGGGGCTGACGATCTTTCGGCCGGCGATGACGGTCTATCTGAACCCTTCGGGCGGCCAGTTCACCGCGAAGGATTTTGTACCCCTCGAGGAACACTACGCCGAGCAGACGATCCAGACCCATGTGATGGCGGCCTATGCCGAAAAGGGCCTTGCCGCGATGGATCAGGCGCTGCGGCTGTCCGAGGACTACTTCGTGCTCGATCGCGACGCCTTCCTGCGCCGCTGGATGCCCGGCAAGGGCGGCGAGATCCGGCGTCAAACCACCGGCACCTCCTGGAAAGCAATCGTTGAGGCACTGAAGAACCCGGTTCAGCAAGAGATCGTCGCCGACGACCGCGAAAAGACCAGCGTCCTGGTCCTGGCAGGACCGGGTTCGGGCAAGACGCGCGTTCTGGTGCACCGCATCGCCTATCTCATCCGGGTCCGTCGCGAGGATCCGCGCGGCATCCTGGTGCTGACTTACAACCGTCACGCCGCCGCCGAGATACGCATCCGGCTCCGCCACCTGATCGGCGATGACGCGAATGCGGTGACCATATCCACATGCCACGCCCTCGCCATGCGGCTGGTGGGGGCGAGCTTTGCCGGAAGTGCGAACGAGACGACGCACGACTTCGACGGGATCGTCATGGAGGCCGTGCGCCAGTTGAACGGCGAAGGGCTCAGCAAGCCCGAGGCGGAGGCACAACGCGACACCCTGATCCAGGGTTATCGCTGGATTCTGGTGGACGAGTATCAGGACATCGGCCCTGAGGAATACGCGCTGATCTCGGCCGTTGCGGGCCGCTCCCTGGACGATCCGGACCTTCGGCTCAGCCTTTTTGCGGTGGGCGATGACGATCAGAACATCTACGCCTTCGCCGGTGCGTCCATCCGCTTCATCCGGCAGTTCGAGGCCGACTTTCGTGCACGACCGCAATTCCTGGTCGAGAATTACCGTTCGACCGGACATATCATTGCGGCGGCCAACGCAGTCATTGCGCCCGCCGCTGACCGCATGAAAGCGGGACACGACATTGCCCTAGATCGCAAGCGCAGCGTAGCGCCGCCCGGCGGAGACATGGCGGCGCTCGATCCGGTTGCGCAAGGGCGAGTGCATGTGCTGGACTGCCGGGCCGGTGACGTGGCGCAGGCAATGGCCGCGATGGATGAACTCGTCCGGCTTTCGCGCCTTGATCCGGAGTGGAACTGGTCGCGCGCCGCGATCATCGCGCGCGACTGGCGGCGGCTGGCTTCGGTGCGGGCCTATGCCGAAACGCTTGGCATCCCGGTGGAGATGGCAAACGAGAGCCTGCCCAGCATCTGGCGCCTGCGCGAGATGCAGCAGTTCATCGACACACTGCGCCGCGATAATACCCGTCTGCTGGCCGTCCGTGATCTGGTGGATATGCTGAACGCGATACCGTCCAACCGCTGGACGGATCTGATCGCCGAAGGCATCGCCGCGCTTGCAAAGGAGCTTGCGAACAAGACCATGCCCGTGCCGGACCTTGTCGAGTGGTTCGCTGAGTGGGCCTATGATGCCCGCAGCGATCAGCGTGCGCTGCTGCTGCTGACGGCGCATCGATCGAAAGGCCTGGAATTCGAGGATGTCGTCATCCTGAATGGCGGTTGGGACAAGCCTTCCAAAGGCGAGGACCCCGATGCGCCGCGCCGCCTGTTCTATGTCGCCATGACCCGGGCGCGACGCAGCCTCGCGATCATTGCTCAAGGGCAGCATCCGTTCGTCCAGCAGGACGAAGAGCATGTGCTGCGCCGAGCCGCGCCGGCTGTCGCCGACGGCGTCGCTCTTGCGACCGCGCTGTACCAGGTGCCGAACCTTAAGACCGTGGACCTTTCATGGGCAGGGCGTCTCAGGCCGGGCCATCCCTCCCTCGCCGCCATCTCGGCGGCGAAGGTAGGAGATCCGATCCAGATCGTCCGCGATGGCCCGCTCTGGATGATACAGGACAAACAAGGGCAGGCCCTCGGACGCATGGCCAGAAGCTGGTCGCCTCCCGAAGGCCTCAGCTTCCTGCGTGGCGAGGTCGGCGCCATCGTGCGCTGGCGCAAGTCCGATAATGAGGAAGAGTTCCGGGTGCACCTTCACCGAGATGTCTGGGAAGCGGTTCTGCCGGAGCTTGTATTCGGCTGACGGTTTGCCCGCGGTCGTATCTTGCCCCGAACGGTATCGGCAGATCTGCAACGATCCTAGGCCGGGACACGTGTGTGGCGGATAAGGGCTTAGGGTCATGGGCGTGAGTTCGACCGAGGGCGAGCGAACTACCGCAGCGGGTTCGTTCTTCGACCCCAACTTGCGTCATCGCTTGCTTCAGCCTGACCGATCGAAGGTCATCGGCCTAATGCAGGATTCGTCCGCACTGCGATCATTGGCAGAACACTGGTTCGTTGGCGCTATAGCAACGAACTGAGCACTCCGAAGCCCCTGGCCCAACGACCGGCGCGGCTGCTCGTCGCTCTGGTCAAGGTTCTTTGTTCCGCAGGTCTTTGACGACATCGAGAAAGGCCCGCAGTGCGGGCGGTACGGCTCGATGTCCGGGGTAGTAAACCGCAACTTCTTCCGGAGCGGGCATCCACGCGGTCAGGACCTTGCGCAGCCGGCCGTCGGACAAGGCCGCTTCGGCGGCCCAATCGGCCACGTAGGCGACGCCCAGATCCTCAATTGCGGCTTCAACCATCAGCTCCTCGTCGTCGAGGACGATGGGGCCGTTTGCCTCGATCACGAGTTCCTGGCCGGCGCGTTCGAACTCCCATCGGTAAAGCTTGCCGCTGGGCATACGGTGGCCGATGCAATGGTGGCGTTGCAATTCCTCGGGGGTTCCCGGGTCGCCAAAGCGATCGAGGTAGGCGGGCGACGCGACACAGATGAACCTCAATCGGCGTGCAAGCGGCACGGCGATCATGTCCTTGGGGACCGATCCGAGGAGGCGCACGCCGGCATCGAAGCCGCCGGACACGATGTCGATGAGCCGCCCCTCGACGACGATGTCCACGGTCACATCCGGATGGCGCTCCGCCATCCGCGGAAGAACCCCGCGAACGAGAAGCCCGGCCACCAGTCGCGGTGCGTTGATGCGGACGGTGCCCGCGACATTGCCCCGGAACCCGGCGACGCTGTCGAGCGCCTCGTCCAGCGAGGCGAGCGCCGGCTGAAGGCGATCGAGCAACTGGAAACCGGCTTCCGTCGGCGAGACGCTGCGTGTGGTGCGGTTGAGAAGGCGCACGCCCATGCGCTCCTCGAGCGCACGCATGGCGTGGCTCAATGTGGAAGGCGCCGTGCCGATCTCGTCGGCTGCGCGGCGGAAGCTGCGGTGTGTGGCAACGGCGACGAAGGCGGTGAGATCGTTGAGCGACGGGCGGGGCATTGATGGGGATTTTGCATCATCTCATGCCGATTTCAACGGCTAACCCGCGCAATGCGATCGCGCTATCTCCTGCCTGGATCAATTGGAGATATGAGAAATGGCAAAGACCTGGCTCATCACAGGTGTGTCGTCCGGACTGGGCCGGCTGCTGGCGGAGAAGGCCCTGATCAGGGGAGACCGCGTTGCCGGTGCCAGCCGCAGCGAGGGCGCACTTCCCGACCTGCGTGCACGCTACCCCGAACGGCTCCGCATCGTTGCAATGGACCTCAAGGACCAGAGCTCGGTCCGTGCCGCGGTCGACCGCGCCTTCGCCGCATCCGCTCGGATCGACATCGTCGTCAGCAATGCCGGCTATGGCCTGCTCGGCGCGGCGGAAGAGGCTGGCGATGCGCAGGTTCGGGACATCATCGACACCAATCTCATCGGCTCGATCGCACTCATCCGGGCGGCGTTGCCGCACCTGCGCAGCCAGGGTGGCGGCCGGATTCTTCAGGTATCGAGCGAGGGAGGCCAGATCGCCTATCCGGCTTTCAGCCTCTATCACGCGACCAAGTGGGGTATCGAGGGGTTCGTCGAGTCCGTGGCGCAGGAGGCTGCTCCCTTCGGCATCGAGCTCACCCTTGTGGAACCTGGGCCGGCGCGGACCGGGTTCGGCGGCAATCTCGCGCGGACCAAGCCGCTCGCGGCCTATGAGGGAACACCCGCCGGTCGGATCCGCGAGGCGCTCGGTGGCTCCTGGGTGATCAAGGGCGACCCCGAGCGCATGACGGACGCAATGATCAGGCTTGCCGACCAGCATGGTCCGCTTCCGAAGCGGCTGGTGCTCGGTGCCGAGGCCTATGCCGGCATCCGCAGGACACTCGGCGGGCGCATCGAGGAGCTCGACCGGCAGAAGGACGTCGCCGTCGCGGCGGATTTCACCGACGAGGAGTTGGCGCGGCTGTGACCCACCCTGTCCCGCCGATCCACAGCTGCATGGCACCATCGTGCAGCGTTGATCCCGATAGATTCCCCCAGCTCCGGCGCGCTGCCGGTCCGCTCCCGTTTTCAAGACAGAAAGGAACACGAAATGCCTGCACGTGACGCCATCTATCCGGCCAAACGCCACGCGTTGTACGATATTCATCGATATTCCGCGGCCATTCGCTCTGGCGATCTTCTCTTCGTCTCGGGTCAGGTCGGCAGCCGTGAGGACGGCTCGCCCGAGCCCGCATTCGAGGATCAGGTTCGGCGGGCTTTTGCCAATCTGCGCGCGGTCCTGGCCGCCGCCGGGTGCAGCTTCGATGACGTTGTCGACGTAACCACCTTCCACACCAACCCGGACCAACAGATCGAAACGGTGCTGGCCGTCCGGGCGGAAGAGATCGGCGCACCTCCCTATCCGAACTGGACGGCAGTGGGCGTCAATTGGCTTGCCGGCTTCGATTTCGAGATCAAGGTCGTCGCCCGCATCCCTTCGACGACCAGCGGCCAGCCGGCGGGCTGATCGCTCGCCCTGCCAAGGCGCGAACGAGCGGTCAGGGAACACGCCGGAAATGTCGGCCTGGTCCGCGCCGCGACCTCCAGCGTCGCCGTCGGCGAGGTCTGCATATGGGCAGCGGCAAGGGCACCCTCTACGACAAAGCTACCCCTGGCAGACAGCCCGCGCCCGACACGTCAGGACACCACTTCGTCCTGACGCAGTTGGGGTCAGCAACGCCCATGATCCGGCCGCGCGACGCGTTCTTTCGGCCCTTTTTGTAGCGCGTGACTGCCATTCCTTTTCGGCATTGCATTATGATTGTAATATGTTATTATGATCATAATTCAACCGGCGAGAAAAGTCTGGCCCTCACAATTTGGAGCACGAAATGAATGCGAATTCCGGAAAGACCGCTGTTGTGACCGGAGCGTCCTCGGGCATCGGCCACGCCAGCGCCGAGGCGCTTTCGCGGGCAGGATTCACCGTGTTCGGGACAAGTCGCCGCCCTGTCAGCAACGGCCCGGACGGGGTGATCATGCTGGTTTGCGACGTGACCGATGGCGCTTCTGTCGGCGCCCTCGTTTCGACCGTGCTGGCGCAGACCGGGCGGATCGACCTCCTGGTCAACAATGCCGGCGTCGGTTTGCTTGGCGGTGCCGAGGAATCCTCGGTCGCACAGGTGCAGGCCCTGTTCGACGTCAACCTGTTCGGCGTCATCCGCATGATCAACGCGGTGTTGCCGTCGATGCGGCAGCGCGGCGAAGGGCGCATCATCAATATCGGCTCGATTCTGGGATTGGTGCCTGCGCCATACTCAGCTCATTACTCTGCGGTCAAGCACGCGCTTGAGGGCTATTCGGAATCGCTCGACCATGAGGTTCGCGCTTTCGATATTCGCGTCTCGGTCATCGAGCCGGCATTCGTGCGTACCGTCTTCGACCAGAACGGAATCGAGCCGGATTCGGTGTTGCAGGAATATGATCGGGCGCGCGCCGGGTTGAAGGCGCTGCTGGGCGATGTGATGCCCAAAGCCGATGCGCCGGAAATGGTGGCGGATGTGGTGGTCAAGGCGGCGACTGATGCCCGCCCGCGGCGGCGCTATACCGCCGGCAAGGCAGCGCGCCAGGTCAGCATTCTGCGCCGGTTTGCCCCCGCAGAGATGTTTGACAAGAGCTTGCGCAAACAGTTCCGCCTGCCGGTCTGAACCGCAGGCCGGGCAGCAGTGCTCCACCGTCATATCCGCTGCAATCGAACGCGGAGCGGCTCCAGGCGTTGTGCTCCAGAGAGCCGCTTTGCGGCCTCAATTTCCAACGTCAATCGCCGATGACATGTCCGCCGCCGCCGTGACAATGGCACGTCTCAACCATATGTGCCTGGGCGCGTCCTGCTGGCGCGCGTGCCAGACAAGGCTCATCGTGAAGCTGCCAAGGTCGAGGGGCGGCGGCAACGATACGAAGCGCTTCATGTTGGCGGCCGCTCGCGCCAGGCTCGAAGGCAGGGTCATGACGAGGTCGGAGCGAGCGGCGATCTCGACCGCCGCGAAGAAGTTCGGCACGCGCAGCTTCACCCGCCGCGTTCGCCCGATGCGGGCAAGCACCTCGTCGACAGGCGCAGGCCCGACGCCGGTGACGCTCACCACGATATGCTCAAGCTCCAGGAAACGCTCGAGCGTCAGCTTTCGGGCGAGAGCTGGGTGCTCCGCGCGCATCAGCGTCACGAGCTTCTCGTCATAGAGACCGCGCCGGCGGATGCCGGCCGGGGCTTCGTCGACCAGCGCCACCATCGCATCCGCGATACCCTGCTCCAGCGCTTCGACCGCGTCCGTGCCCGGCGCGACGATATCCAGATCGAGGGACGGCGCCTCGCGTCCAAGGCGGGCGAGCAGATGCGGCGCGAGCACGGCGGCCTGGAGATCGGGCATCAGCAGCCGGATCCGGCCGGTGGCCGTGGCGGGATCGAACGCGTTCGCCTCCACCATCTCTCTCACACCCGCCAAGATGCCGCGCAGCACGGGGCGCACCTCTTCCGCACGGGTGCTGAGGACATAGCCGCCCGGTCCATCGACCAGCAGCGCGTCCGAAAACAGCGCGCGCAATCGGCCGAGCGCTCGACTCGCGGCGGGCTGGCTCATGCCGAGTCGGCTTGCGGCACGGGTGACGTTCTTCTCGTCCAGCAGCGCTTCGAGCGCCACCAGCAGGTTCAGGTCGATCCGGCGTAAATCCACTTCGCGCATGATGGCTATATACGCCATGCATTGGACGCATGGAAAGCCTGCGCCTATTGTTCTCCCGTCAAGCGAGCTGAGGAGGAGAAGAAGTGATGTATGTCGTGCTTGGAGCAAACGGACGGGCCGGCGGCGAGGTCGCGCGCGCCCTGATCGAAAGCGGCGAGGCCGTGCGCGTCGTCCTGCGTCGCAAGGAACAAAGTGAGGAATGGACCGCCCTCGGCGCCGAAGTGGCGATCGCGAGCGTCGAGGATGCCGGCGCCATGGCCGATGCACTGACGGGCGCGCGGGCAGCGTTCCTGCTCAACCCGCCGCCGGTGAGCGGTGATCCCTATCAGCGCACGGAAGAAATCGGCGCCGCGATTGCCGATGCGGCACGGCGTGCAGGTCTGCCAAAGGCCGTCGTCCTGTCGTCCATCGGAGCGCAGCATGCCTCCGGCACCGGCGTCATCGCCACCCTCAACCGGTTCGAGGCGCTGCTCGACGGCGTGGCACCGGCCACCGCTTTCCTGCGGTCGGGGTATTTTGTCGAAACCTGGAGCGAGGTGGCGCAACCGGTCCTGTCGCAAAGCATATTGCCGAGCTTTATCGAGCCGTCGCAGAAAATCCCGATGGTGAGCACGATCGATGTCGGGCGCGCGGCAGCGACCGTGCTGCGCGAGGAATGGACCGGCAAGCGGATCGTGGAGCTGGGCGGACCGGAAGACTGGAGCGCCAACGATGTGGCATCGGCCTTCGCAGAAGTTCTCGGCCGGCCGGTAACGGCTGTGCTTGTTGCGCCGGAGGAGCGTGCCGCACTGCTTGCCGAGGAAGGCGTGCCGGGCGAGGTGGCAGATGCGCTGCTCGGTATGTATGAGGGAATCGCCAACGGCCTGTTCACGCGCCAGGACAGCAGCGAGCACCGGCGCGGCACGATCGCTCTGGCGACGGCGATAGAGCGCGTTGTCGCAACACCAGCCGGCCGCTGATCCTCGGCCGAGTAGCGAATCCGAAACAGGAGCCGCACTACCCCCCGCGTCTCGCCGGCCAACGCTGTCGGCGAGATGCGGAACTCGCGCCACCGGTTTGGACTTAACTCCAATTCCGGACGGCAAAAAGGGAATCCTGACATGAGACTGCCTGCCCCACGCCAAATGCGTCTCTCCGGCGGAACCGAGCTTGCGTACGTCACTGCGGGCGATCCAACCCCGCTTTGCTCCTGCTGCATGGGTTTCCCAGCTCCGCACGGGCATTCCGCGATGTCATTCCAGGTCTGGCGGGCGCAGCCTATGTCATCGCGCCCGACCTCCCGGCCATGGCCAGTCCGACGTCCCGCCGACACCCTCCTTCGCCGCGATCAGCGAGGCGATTTCCGAATTGCTGACCCACCTCGCGATCGGGCGCCGCTTCATCCACATTCATGACTGGGGCGCCGCAGTGGGTCTGCAGATCGCCACGCAAGCGCCCGAGCTGGTTTCTGGTCTCATCATCCAGAACGCAAACGCGCATCGAACCGGCTTCGGTCCCGTTTGGGACGCCGTGTTGAAATTCTGGTCAGAACCGACAAAGGAGAACGAAGCGGCCGCGACCCCTGACCTGACCCTCGAATTCACGCGCGAGCAATATACCGGCGGCCTGCCAGAGGATGTCGCCGCAACGATCAGGGGCGAACCCTGGGTCGAGGACTGGAGGGTGATGAATCTTCCCGGCCGCATGGAGACCCACCGCGCGCTTATCGGCGACTACAAAAGCCATGCCGCGCGTTTCGATACGATCGCCGCCTATTTGAAGAGATGGCAACCGCCGGCGCTCATGCTGTGGGGCCGTCACGACTCCTATTTCGATATCGCCGAAACGCTGTCCTGGATGCAGGATCTGCCGCGTATGGAAGCGCATATTCTCGACGGCGGGCATTTCCTGCTCGAGACGCACGCCGAACCAGCCCTCTCCCTGATGATCGAGTTCATCAAGGAAACACAGGAGATGCACCCTGATCGGCGCCCCGGCCATCCCGGACCAGTGCGAGGAGCGCAGGCATGACATCCCCCACGCAACAGCGGCTGCGCCTGTCCGGCGGGACCGAGCTTTCCTTCATCACCGCGGGAGATGCGTCCAATCCCGCGCTGCTGCTCCTGCACGGCTTCCCGAGCTCGTCGCGCACCTTCCAGGGCATCATTCCCGGCCTTGCGCGTGTCGCCTTCGTCATCGCCCCCGACTTGCCTGGCTACGGCCAATCGGCGCCGTTGCCCGCGCCCTCGTTCCAAGCGTTCAGCGGCACAATCAAAGAGCTCCTAACTCATCTCGGGATCGATCGGCGCTTCATCTACCTGCACGATTGGGGCGCGCCTGTAGGTCTCCAGGTCGCTATGCAATCCCCCGACCTCGTCTCAGGCCTCATCATTCAGAGCGCCAACGCACACCGCACAGGGTTCGGACCGCAATGGCAAGCCACGTTCGAGTTCTGGTCAAACCCGACGGAAGAGAACGAAAGGGAGGCTACCGCGTTTTTGACCTTGGAAGGCACCCGCGAGCAATATTTGGGCGGCTTGCCGGAGGATATCGCCGCCCGGATCAATGGCGAACCCTGGATCGAGGACTGGCGGGTGATGAACCAGCCTGGCGGCATGGACACGCAACGCGCGCTCCTCGCCGACTACGCCAACCATGCCGCTCGCTTCAGTCTCATCGCCGACTATATCGAAACGCGGCAACCGCCGGCGCTGATGCTGTGGGGCCGCCACGACCCGTTCTTCGATATCGCCGAAACACTGTCGTGGATGAAAGACCTGCCACGTATGGAAGCGCACATCTTCGACGGCGGTCACTTCCTGCTCGAAACCCACGCCGAGGCGGCAGCCGCGTTGATGACTTGCTTCATTGAGCGAACGCAGCGACCTTGAGCACCGCTCGCGGCAATATGAAGCGCGCTGTGCTACGCTCGCGGCCCGACCCGCCATGACCTTATCCGGCGGCAGCATTCCTGGGCTCCCTAAACCGCCCCGCTATGCTCGCAGATGCCCCCGTGCCGTCGCCAGCGCCCCACTTCGAGGAGACCGATGCTGGCGAGCGCGTAGAGGAGCCGCGACGGACGGTTAGGCTCGACTTTGAGCGCGGCCCCAAGGCTGTCAGCAGTCACCGTTGCCATCGAGCCGGGTGAGGTCCAGCCCGGCGCGGAGCGCTAAGGCGGAGGGCACCGCTGCGAGAGGCACGTGCACGTCGCGCCGGCGTCGTGGATGCACGAAGGAGCGTGTTATCGCAATGTCAGTGTGATAAACTCGTGCCCCGCCGAAGGAGGCGTCGATGGCCGTGACGGGCCAAATGAATATTGCAGTTTGGCTCAAGAACTTGGGCCTGGAGCAATATGTTCCGGTTTTCGACGACAACGCAATCGATGCCGAAATCCTGCCCCGCCTCACCGCCGAAGACCTGAAAGAAATCGGGGTTGGCGCGCTTGGCCACCGCAAGCGAATACTTGAGGCGATTGCCGCGATGGAAGGCCAGCCGGAGGTAGTGTCGGCCAAGCCGGCTTCTGCCTCGCCGATGTCGGCTTCGGTTGAGCGGTTCGGCGAACCTGGTCGCCCCCGGGAGGCGGAACGGCGGCAACTGACGGTCATGTTTGTGGATCTCGTCGGTTCTACGGCGCTCGCCAGACGACTTGACCCCGAGGAGATGCGCGACCTCCTGAGGCAGTTCCAGAATACCACGGCTGGCGAAGTCCTTCGCTTCGAGGGGCACGTCGCGAAGCTCATGGGCGACGGTGCGTTGGCCTATTTCGGTTGGCCGCAGGCGCACGAAGACGAAGCCGAACGCGCCGTCCGTGCGGCGCTTGCGGTAGTGAACGCTGTCAACGGTCTGTCCGTCAAGGGCGGCCAGCAACTCTCAGTTCGTGTCGGGATCGCGACCGGGGTGGTGGTCGTAGGTGACCTCATTGGCATCGGGTCAGCGCAGGAGAACGCGGTCGTGGGAGAGACTCCCAATCTTGCCGCGCGGCTCCAGGCCATCGCCGAGCCGGGAACGGTAGTCATCTCTGAGCTTACCTATCGACTGATCGGAAACCTGTTCGAGGTGACCAGCATTCGGCCGCAGATGCTGGCAGGGTTCGACACGCCCGTCAGCGCATTCAAAGTGATTGGAGAGGGCCGCGCAGAGAGTCGGTTCGAAGCACTTCATGCAGACGAATCTGCGCCGCTTGCCGGGCGCGAACACGATGTCGCCTTGCTGCTCGACCGGTGGCGGCTCGCGGCGTCCGGTGAAGGACAGGTAGTCGAGCTGTTCGGCGAGGCTGGCATTGGCAAGTCCCGTATTCTGCAAGAGCTGCGGGAGCACTTGAAAGACGAGGCACACACGCGACTGCGGTACTACTGCTCCCCCTATCACGTAGAAACCGCCCTTTATCCTGTCACGGATCAGTTACTCCGAGCCGGGGACATAAGGCGGACCGACCCGCCCGACCGTCAGCTTGACTGTCTCGAGCAACTTCTCGCCGGTTCGACCAAGTACCCAAACGAGGCAATACCGCTGATCGCCGCATTGCTGTCCATCCCGACTGAGGGGCGCTATCCCAAGGTCGATCTTATGGCGCAAAAACAGAAGACGCGCACGTTCGAGTTGCTGATCGAGCAACTAGAGGCTCTTGCCCGCAGCCAACCAGTGCTGATGCTGCTTGAGGACGCGCATTTTCTAGATCCGACCTCGGCCGAGCTATTCGACCAAATCGCAGGCCGAATTCAGCAACTACCTGTACTGCTGATTGCAACTTCGCGACCGGAAGGCGCAGTCCGCTGGAGTGGTCTCCCGCACGCGACATTTTTGACGCTCAATCGGCTCAGCCGCGCCCAGGCAGCCTCTATCATTGCGGCGATGACAGGGGGCAAGCAGTTGCCGGCCGAAGTGCTGGACCAGATTCTGTCCAAGACCGAGGGCGTTCCGCTATTTGTCGAAGAACTGACCAAGGTCGTCCTTGAATCAGGCCTGCTTCAAATGCGCGATGGAGAGCTGGTTCTGGCTGGCCCGCTACCTCCGCTGGCGGTTCCAGCGACGCTCCACGACTCGCTGATGGCCCGCCTCGACCGTTTGGATTCTATCAGGGACGTGGCGCAGGTCGCAGCAGTGATCGGGCGCGAGTTCACGCACGAGCTGCTTGCCGCAGCCACGGGTCTTCCTGAATTGGAACTTGAGCGCGCAACGAATCAGTTAGTCACGTCGGGCCTTGTTTTCCGCCGTGGCAGTGACAGTCAAGCGAGCTATGCCTTCAAACATGCACTTGTGCAGGATGCGGCGTACAGCAGTCTGCTGCACAGCCGCCGTCAGCAGCTGCATGCTCGGATCGCCTTAATTCTCGAGGAGCGCTTCCCCGAAATCGTAGCCACGGAACCCGAATTGCTTGCTCACCACTTTGGTCAGGCGGGCCTTTTGGAGAAGGCTGTCGAGTACAATGAACTGGCCGGGCGCCGAGCGCTTTCGCGCTCGGTCCTGACGGAGGCGCTCGCCCGATTCGACAACGCCCTGAGCGGGCTTTCGGCGCTACCCCCGTCCGAAGAGCGTTCGCGCCGGGAACTTTCAATTCAGCTGGCGCTTGGCAGCACGCATGTTGCGGCACATGGCTTCGCCGCACCTCCAACAGCGGAGGCCTATGGTCGGGCGCGCGAACTCTGTGAAGAGTTGGGCGAGACGCGTCAGCTCTTTCCGGTGCTTTACGGCCTATCCCTTTACCACATCTATGCTGCCGAATTTACTGAGGCACGGAGCGTCGCGGATCGCCTGCTTGAATTGGCGGAAGCGGACAACGATAGCGGGCTCTCCTTTTTTGCTCATCGGGCAGCCGGCGTCAGTGCGTTTCCTGCCGGCGAGTTCACCCGCGCCCGGATCCATCTGGAGGAGGCGCTTGCCCTTTACGACCCCCGAGCGCACAGATCGCCGGCGTTTGTTTACGCCTTCGATCCACGGGTCGTGTGCCTAGTCTATCTCGCTCGCACATTGCTGCCGCTCGGGTTTCCCGATCAGGCTCTACAGGCAAACGACGAAGCGGTTGCTGAAGCGCATGCTGTGGATCATCGCAACAGCCTCGCGCTGCCGCTATTCTTCGGCGGGGTTATCCGCCAGATCATTGGCGATCACGAGGGCGTCCAGGAACAGTGTTCAGAATTGACCCGCATCGCCAGCGAAGCCGGATTCCGCTTGTGGCTCGCCGGCGCCACAATCTTGAGCGCCTGGGCGATCGCCGATGCGGGCGATTTCGATCGTGGCCGCCTGGAACTCCAACGAGGTCTCACTGAGTGGCGCGCGACTGGCGCAGAATTCATGGTTCCTTATTTCATCGCCCTTCAGGCGCAAATCGAGGTCAGAGCCGGCGATCACGATGCTGCACTCCTTCTGCTCGAAGCAGCGCAAGCAGGGATTGAGCGCACTAAAGAGCGTTGGTTTGCGGCCGAGATACTGCGTCTGCAGGGGGAGGTACTGCTGCAACTTGGGGAGGACAAAACCGGAGATTCGAGGGACCGCCTGTTGGACGCACTGGCGACGGCCCGGGCTCAGGGAGCGCGTTTCTGGGAACTGCGTGCTGCACTGAGCCTCGTGCGAGCCGACTGTCCCGCGCCTGGCGCGCGCGAGCGGCTCGCACTGATTTATTCCGGGTTTACTGAGGGCCTGACGTTGCCTGACCTGCAAGCAGCACAGACGCTCGCAACAATGAATGAAGGCCTTCGGGCCGCGAATTGATTGGGAAGGCGATAAACAAGGTGGACGCCATGACACAATCAACTGAGAATATCAGCGACGAAATTCAGCGAGCAAATGATGGCTGGAATTCGGCCTTCAACAGCGGCAATGCTGACGCAGTAGCTGCACTATACACACAAGACGCGGTCGTGTTGCCATCCACTCACGCAGTCGTCAGGGGAACGAGTGCAATCAAAGACTTCTGGAATGGATTGATCTCGGCTGGAGTGAAGGATCATCGCATCGAGATGATCGATGCGCAGGCTGTCGGCGACATTGCCTATGCAACAGGGAAATGGTCGGCCAACGCTTTGGGCGAAGGCGGTAAAACGCAGCGTTATGAGGGAACTATCGTCACGATCTTCAGACGCCAAGGCGATGGATCTTGGAGGGCCTGCCTCCACACTTGGAACTGAGGCTGCGCCGTCGCTCATCAGGCATCCGGACCTTCGCGGTTCAGCGGCCGCGGCGGGTTTTTGGTCCCGTTTCGGTGACGTCCGCTTCCAAGATGCCATTCCGTCTCGGGACGGCCGCTCAGGGTCAAAGACGAAGCCGCTCGCGCGCCATTGCCGCGCGAGCGGCTTCGTCCCAGGGTCAAAGTGGACCTCGACAACGGAGCGGCACATTGTGTTGACTGCTACCGCGCGATTTCGCGATGGCCGCCGGGCAGGCGCGTGGCGATGAGCTTGTCGATGCGGCGGCCGTCGAGGTCGACGACTTCGAAGCGCCAGCCCTGCGCATCGACGCATTCGCCGGTCGTCGGCAGATGGTGCAGATGCGCCAGCACGTAACCGGCGACGGTCTCGTAGTCGCGGTTCTCGGGCAGGTCGATGCCGAGAACGTCCGCCATCTCGTCGGCCTGCATGTAGCCGGCGAGCAGCCATGAGCCGTCCTCGCGTTTGACGGCGTTTTCCTCGTCGCCGGCGTCGAGGTCCGCCCTGAAGACGCCTGTGATCGCTTCCAGTATGTCAGCCGGGGTGACGATGCCTTCGAAATGTCCGTATTCGTCATGGACCAGCGCCATCGGCACGTTGGATTCCTTGAGCGTCGAAAGGACATCCAGCGCGTCGGCCTGGTCATGGACGATTGGAGCGGTGCGCACGTGCCGGCGCGGGTCGAGCGCGCGACCGCCGAGCATCGCGGCCAGCACGTCACGGGTCTGGACGACGCCGATCATGGCGTCGACGCTGCCATCGCCGGCTGGCAGGCGCGAATGCTGGGTCTCCATCAAGAGCTTGCGGGTCGCCGCGTCGTCGGACTGCAGGTTGATCCAGTCGACCTCGGTGCGCGGCGTCATCACCGCGCGGACGGCGCGGTCGCCGAGCCGCATGACGCCGGCGATCATGCGCCGCTCGTCGGATTCGATGGTGCCGTGATGCTCGGCCTCGGCGACCAGCATCTTGATCTCCTCGTCGGTGACCTTCTCCTCGCTTTCACCGCGTTGGCCAAGCAGCCACAGCATGGCGCGGCCGGAAATGTCGAGCAGGAAGACCAGCGGCGCCGAGACGGTGGCGAGGATGGTCATCGCCGGAGCAACCCTGGCGGCGACGCGTTCGGGATCGCGCAGCGCGATCTGCTTGGGCACCAGTTCGCCGATGATCAGCGAGAAGTAGGTGATCAGGGCGACGACGATGCCGACGCCGATCGGGTCGGCAAGGCTCTCGCGGATGCCGGTCGATGCCAGGAACACGGACAGTCGCTCGCCAAGCGTGGCGCCGGAAAAGGCGCCGGACAAAACACCGACCAGGGTGATGCCGATCTGCACCGACGACAGGAACTTGCCTGGATTGGAGCCGAGCGCCAAGGCGCGTCCGGCGCCGGTGACGTTGCGGTCGATCATCGCCTTGAGGCGGGCCGGCCGTGACGAGACGATGGCAAGCTCGGACATTGCCAAAAGGCCGTTCACGCAGATGAGGACGACCACGATGGCGATTTCAGCGTAAAGCATGCGCGGTCAATAGCATTGCGGCGCCGTCTTCGAAAATAGACGGCCGTCATTTTTCATGCCGGCGGGCGCAACCATCTCATGCGGCATCCCATGGCGGCGACGAAAAATGCTCGATCAGGGCGTCGACGACAACGCGGACTTTTGGCGTCAGGCTGCGCGTCACCGGCCAGATGGCGTGCACGACGATGTCTTCGACGAGACAGTCCGACAGGACCGTCTCGAGTTCGCCGCTCTTGAGGCTGTCGGCCACCAGCCAAGTCGGCAGAAAGACGATGCCACAGCCGGCAAGGGCTGCATCCAGCATCGGTTCGCCGTGACCGAGGACAAGCCGCGGCCTTGGCACGAATTTTCCAACATGGCCGTCGGCATGTCTTACGGTCCAGGGCCGGACAATGCCGTCGCGGCCATAGCCGATCACGCTGTGGCTGGCGAGGTCCTCGATCGATCGCGGCCTGCCGTGTTTTTCGAGATAGCAGGGGGCCGCGCAGACCGCCGAATGCTGGGCGTAGATGCGGCGCGCAGCCAGCGACAGACTGTCGTCGAGGTCGCCCATGCGGACCGCCAGATCGATGCCTTCCTCGATCAGGTCGACGCGCCGGTCATTGAAGGAGATTTCGATCGTCAGGTCCGGAAACTGTCTGGAAATATCGAAGAGCACGGGTGCAACGCATCTGCGGCCGAAGGCCAGCGGCACGTCAACGCGTAGCCGGCCGGAAGGCACCAGCCGACGTGCGGCGAGCAAAGACTGGGCGGTTTCGATTTCGGACAGCGCCCTGACGCAGGCTTCGTAGTAACCCAAGCCTTCGCTGGTCGGGCTCAGGCTGCGGGTTGTGCGATTGAGCAGGCGGACACCCAATCGCTGCTCCAGTTGCGCGACCGCCTTGCCGACCGCCGACTTGGTCACATGCAGCCGCTGGCCGGCGCCGGTGAAGCTGCCGGCCTCGACCGTCTGTACGAATGCGAGAACGCCTTGCAGGCTGGCCGATTCCATGAGCTTCCCCTTAATTGTAGAATACAAGTCCTCAATTTGTTTCCTAATATGCCGTATGGAAGCGCTTTTATCTATAGTCAAATCGCCTAGATGTCTCGCGTGGCCACCAACAACGGAGCGCGGACCGAAAATGAGACCTGAAATCAACAAATCCTGGCAGATGACCGGTTTCGGCCTGTCAAGGCTGGAGCCGGCTGAAGGAACGATTCCCGAGTCGGGACCACGCGACCTTCTGGTGCGGATCAAAGCCGTTGCGCTGAACTACAAGGACAGGATGATCGTCGACGGCGTGCTGATCCCGGACCTTGCGTTTCCTTTCGTGCCGACATCCGACGCCGTCGGCGAAGTGGTGGCCATCGGAGGCGAGGTCAGCCGCTTCCGCGTCGGGCAGCGTGTGCTTGGCCAGGTGATCGCCGATTGGCCGGACGGCGACGCACCGCCTGTTTTGCACAAGCATACGCTTGGGTCGTCGCTGCCCGGCACGTTGTCCGATTATGTGCTTTTCCACGAAGATGCCGCCGTGGCGGCGCCGCCTTCTCTCAGCGACGCCGAGGCCTCGACGCTGCCGATCGCGGCGTTGACGGCGTGGTTCGCCCTGGTCGAGGCGACAAGACCGATCCCGGGCGAGACCGTGCTCATCCAGGGCACTGGCGGCGTGTCGCTGTTTGCGCTGCAGTTTGCGGCCGCCTTCGGGCTGCGCGCCATCGTCACGTCAAGCAGCGACGAGAAGCTTGAGCGCGCAAGAAAACTCGGCGCCTGGCAGGTGATCAACTATCGCACGCAGCCGGCATGGGACGAAGTTGCACGCGACCTGACCGATGGCGCAGGCATCAGGCATGTGCTGGAGATGGTCGGCGGCGATAATGCGCGGCGCTCGCTCAATGCATTGGGCGCCGACGGCCGGCTGTCGGTCATCGGCCTTCTGGGCGGCATGGAGCTCAGCTTTCCGATCATCCCGTTCCTGCAAAACCGGATTGTCGTGCAGGGCATCTCGATCGGTCACCGCCGCGCCTTCGAGCGGATGAACGAGGCGATCGAGACGCTTGCGATCAAGCCGGTGATCGACAAGGTCTATGGTTTCAACGAGGTGCCGCAGGCTTTCGAACATCTGGAGAGTGGACCGTTCGGCAAGATCGTGATCGCCGGGTCCCGATAGCAGGCGGAAGACTCGAGGCGGAAGGCCGGCCGTTGGTCCTGCGCCTACGGCAGTTGCCGCAGCACGCCCACCACCGCCTTGCCGTCGGTGAAATAGGGATCGCCACCGCCATTGCGCCCGGACTTTGTCGCACCGATGCCTGGGATTTCGCTCGTCGAGATCAGCATGCCTGCGGCAGACAGGTCGCGGATCAGCAAGTCGCGCTCGGCGTCGATGTCGGGACCGATATGGTGTGTGACCTGGCCGGTGTCGTGGCTGAGGCCGACGCCGCGATCGAAGCTTGCCGCACCCAGCCAGAGCGGCCGGCCATCGTCTCCGGTCGCATCGGTCTGCCAGAAGCGGACATGATGACGCCGGTCGGCACTGTCGCCGACCGGCTTCTCGAAGGCAGATCCTGTGCACGGCCTTCGAACAGCAGCCGGCTGACCGGCGCGTCGGGATAGGGCCGATCGAACAGCACGCTTTCGCCGATCTCGACCGCGGTCTCCAGCGTGAGGGCGTCGGCCGTGTCCCATCCGGCGATTGCGAAGGCGTGGACCAGCTCTTTTTTGGTGCCGACGAGGCCGACATTGATCGGATCGCCCGCGATGCCTTGCGGCGTGTGCGTCACCATCTCGAAGCGCTGCGTGCGGAAGTTGCGGTCGCGCAGGGTCCAGAATTCCGGCGCGGCCAAATAGGCGAGCATGAGATAGCCGGCACAGAACGCCACCAGCCAGGTCGTTGCGCGTCGTCGAAGGCTTCGTCGGCTCACGAGACACCACCCGAGCGATATGACATCACCTTATGTGGCGTCATTCTACGCGGCGGCGCAGACCTTGGGCAGTGGGCACGCGCTCGGGTTCAGCGGCAGGCGCGGTAGCCGTTCCTGCGGTTCTTGATGTCGAAATGGAAATGGTTGCGGTGGTCGTAATTGTAGCCGGGGCCGAGCACGGTGGTGAAATACTGGCAGCCGTCGGCGCGCACAGTGTTGAGGAAGCCGCGGGTGCGGAAGGCGAACAGGCCGGGCCTGCGCACGTCGATCTCCTTGCCATTGCCGAGCTCGATGCTCATGACGTCGAGCGCGTTGCCCTTGCCGTGCTCCGACAGCGTGCCTTCGCCGGCGATCCTGCGGCAGGAATAGCTCGAGCCCTGGCGAATGGTCCTGACGCCGGAGAAATAACGCCAGCGGGCGGACGGGACCAGTTCATTCCTGGCCCAGCCGGCGAAGGTGGCGGCCATGTCGCAGGTCAGCGTCGCGGCCGGCTTCATCCCGATGCTGCCGATGGCCGAGATCTTGACCGGGTAGTCGATGCCGCACTGGCCTTCGCGGATCGGCGCAAGGTCGGTGTAGACGACGCCCAGGCGCTTCAAATCCTTGCGGCACTCGACCTCGCTGGCCGGCATCTGTTCGGTCGGCGCCATCGGCTCGTCCATGCGCGGATAGGCGGCGGTCATGTAAGGGTTGGACGGGACGAGGCGCTGCATTCCAGCGTATTTCTGGCCGGCGTACTCTGGGACAGCTGATGTCTGGCTGCCGACATCGACGGCCGGTTCCAGCGAAAGCACGCTGCCGGTGGTGCAGGCCGAGATCGCTGCGATGGCAAGCCCGCCGGCAATCATGCGCGCGCGTCTCACTTGCCGCACGGCGACAGACGCGGCGCGAAATATCCCGGCCATTGGCAGGTTCCCAGTCCCCGAGCCGATCAGGCTCTATGTCATCGTTTGATCATTGATCTTTCTCCGAAAACCGGATCCCACTTTTCGGGGTCATGATCAGATGAAACGGAGCTTACCCGCCAACAGTAAAGGAAAAATCAGCGGCTGCGTTTACGGCTGCGGCCAAATTGCGGCGCGCGTCGGTGCGGAACCATATCACTGGCAGAAGGTGCCGCCGTTGCGGCGCGGTGCAAGATCGAGATGGAGATGCAGCGAATGATCGGCATCGCTGCCCGGGCCAAGCACGGTCTTGAACGGTCCGCAGGCTGCCTTGCGTATTGCGTTCAGGAATTTCGCGTCCTTTTCCGGCGGCGCCGGGCCGATGCCGATCCTCCTGCCGTCCGAAAGCGTGAAGCTGGCGATGTCGAGCGCGTTGCCGAAGGCGTGCTCCGACAATTTCCCGCCGCCATTGCGGTGTCGGCAGACGAAGGCGGATGCCTGGTCGACCGACTTGAGTTCGGCGCCGAGCTCGGCCTTGGCCGCCGGCTGAACGATATCGATAGCGAAGCGCGCGGCGGCCTCGGCCATCTGGCAGTTCAACTCGATTTCGGGGTTGATATCCAATGACTTGCCCAGCGTCTTCAGTGCGATCGGATAGGGGATAGAGCAGCCGACCGCCGCATCGTGCTCGGCTTTGCGTTCCTCGAAGTCGACGCCCATCGACTTCAGCCGCCTGCGGCAGGCCAGTTCCTCGTCCGGCATTTTCTCCTGCGGCACAGCGGCCGAGCGCGGGTCGGGAGGGATTTCTTTCTTCGGCGCTTGCGCCGGCTTCTCCGGTGGTTTTGGCGCGGCGGCCGGTGGTTCTGCCTCGGCGGGCTTTTCGGCCGGCGTCGGAGCGACTGCCGGCGGCTCCGGCCGGGCTTCCTGATGCTGGTCCGACTTCTGCTGGTCCATTTTGTCGGTCGCGGGTTGATCAGGCTTTGGCGCATCCCCAGGGCGCGGCTCGGGGATCGGCACGTCGGCAGGTGCGGCTTCTTGCGCTGATTGCGACTGATTGAGCTCCGGGACGGGCACGGTATCAGGCAATTCCGGAGCTTGGGCCAAGGCCGCTCCTGCGGACAGCATCGCCGCCGCCAAAGATAGCGCCAATCTGATCAATCCGGCCAATCTGATCGATGTGGAAGGAGTCAGCGCCGCCATTCGCCCTTAACGGCGGGCGAATGCGGAAGTTGCCCTGAACGAGGGCTTTGGCCGATCACAAACGGTAACCGCGGTGTTACGCACCGATCGCTTCCAGCCCTTCCTCCAGCCAGTCGGCCAACAGCGGCATGCCGAGCAGATATTTCGCCGTGCGCTTGTTGGCGCGCTCGCGCGCGGCCGTCAGCGCGTCCGCCCATTCCGAGGCGTCATAGTCCCCGCGTCCAACCCAGGCGAGGGCGACGAGTTCGGCCGCCTCGTCGACATTGAGGTCGTTGATCAGCTCGCGCAGCTCTTCTTCGGTGAGGTCTTCGGAACGTTCCTCGACGAGACCGTCATGATGATGGTTGTCTTGCGCCTCGCCATCGAGTTCTACCTCGTGCTCGGCGCCATCGGCATAGTCTTCGTTGACGGCGGCGCTCAACGCCTTCGCCTTGAGGATGAACAGGCGCACCGTGTCGGGACCGATCGAAAGCTCCCATTCTTTTTCAAGGCGCCGCTGCACTGGCCGTCTCCGTATACTCCGTTGGCGTTTGCTGGATGATAGCGGATTTGCAGCGCTCGTCACGTTTTGTTCGCGCTTCTATTTTCCGACTGGCGCGGGTCGTTAAAAAAGCTTTCAGTGGGCGGGACTTTTTTCCGGGATGAAACGGCTTTTGCCCGGCGTTAGTCTTGCATTGTCATGCTTCAAGGAGGGTTCGATGCGCAGACGATTGCTGATCCAGGTTCTGGCGGTTGCCGCCCTGCCGCTGTTTGCTGTTCCGGCGTTTGCGGCCGGTGAAGGTGGAGGCGGCGGCGGCGCCGGCAGCGATGGTGGCGGCCAGACGACGCAGTGCAAGAAAGGCAAGGTCTGGGACAAGAAGCTGAAGAAATGCGTTGCACCCAAGCAAGGCATGCTGGACGACGACAATATCTATGAAGCCGGCCGCGCGCTGGCGATGGCCCGACGTTATGACGAGGCGATCGTCGTGCTCAGCCTGGCTGCGGACAAGAAAGACCCTCGCATCCTCAACTACCTCGGCTACTCGCACCGCCATTCCGGACGCGTCGCCGTCGGTCTCGGCTATTATGAGGAAGCGCTGCGCATCGATCCTGATTACACGCTGGTACGTGAATATCTCGGCGAGGCGCATCTGCAGATCGGCGATCTCGCCGGCGCCCGGGAACAGCTCCGCGAGATCGAGAAGCGCACCGGCAAGGGATCTCGTGAATACGGCATGCTGTCCGAGCAGATAGACCGTTTCATGAAGAGCTGATTCGAAGCCCGAACACGCCTCACACCGGCTGTGAGCAATCGCAGCCGGTTTTTATTGCCGCTCGCCCGGCCAGCCGGGCTGCCATGACGGCATTTCCGCAAATGGCGGGCGAATTTTTCAAAACCGATTTTTTGGCGTGAAAAACCCGCGAAGATTGCTATATTGAGGGAAATAGCGGTGACACGGTTCCGTTAGCCCGAGGCTGCCGGACCGTTTTCTTTTTGTACCCATTGACAAGGTCGCTCCCGGAATGCGGGGGCGGCGGCAGGAAAGGTCAGGCATGATGAACAAGGTCCCGATGACAGGCGAGGGGTTCGCGTCATTGAAGGAAGAACTGCGCTGGCGCCAGCAGGAAGAGCGGCCGCGCATCATCGAAGCGATCTCCGAAGCGCGCTCGCACGGCGATCTCTCTGAAAACGCGGAATACCACGCGGCGAAAGAGGCGCAGAGTCTCAATGAAGGCCGCGTCAACGAGCTCGAGGATTTTATCGCCCGCGCCGAAGTGATCGACATCACCAAGCTCAGCGGCGAAAAGGTCAAGTTCGGCGCGACCGTGGTGCTGGTCGACGAGGACACGGAAGAGAAGAAGACCTACCAGATCGTCGGCGACCAGGAGGCGGACGTGAAGTCCGGCCGCATCTCGATCTCCTCACCGATCGCGCGGGCGCTGATCGGCAAGGAAGTCGGCGATGCCATCGAGGTCAACGCGCCAGGCGGCGCGCGGGGCTATGAGATCGTCCAGGTGCAGTTCATTTAGGACCTTTTGATAATTCTACTCTGGCGGCCGACTAGCGCGGTTTTCTGCGCTTCCTACAGCGCCGCGCGTCTTTTGGACGCGCAAAGGACGCTGTAGGTCTTTTGATTTGCGCATGATCCTTTCCGAAAATCGATTCCGATTTTCGGGGTCATGCGCGAAGCTCACGTACTTTAGGTACGCTCCGCTCCGGTTCTCGAAAACCACGCTATTCGACTCGCCAGAGCGAATTCTGAAAAGGTCCTATGTCGCGGCCTGCGATTTGAGCGCAAGCAGCCTCTCTGCCTCCACCACCACCTCCTCCGGCGAGATGCGGCTGCCGGGCGCGGCCAGCAGCGTTGACGAGAACGGCCCGCGCGGGCCGGTCAGGCCGGGTTCGGTCGCCACAAACACCGCGACGGTCGGCAGGCCGAAGGCACTGGCGAGGTGGGTAAGGCCGGTATCGGCGCCGATGATCAGCACCGACCGGCCGATGATCGCGGCGATCTCGGCAAGCGGTGATTTCGGCACCAGCGCGGTCTGTGGAACGGCTTGGGCGATCGCCTCGGCAACCGCCTTTTCCCTGTCGTTCGACCAGGTGGTGACCGGCGTCATTCCTCTTTCCACGAGAAGCCGGGCAGTCTCGATCCAGTTGCCGACCGGCCATTTCTTGTCCTCGCGGCTGGTGCCGTGCAGCAGGAAGGCGGTTTTTCCGCCGACAAAAGTCGAACCGACGGCCGGCGGCACGATGCCGGACTCGAGCCCGGAAAAATCCGGTTCATAGCCGAGCGCCAGCCCGAACAGCCGCCTTGTGCGTTCGATGGCGTGCAGGTCGCGCGGCACTGCATAGTGGCGGTCGTAGAACAAGGTCGCCGAAGGCTCGCGAGCGCTCGACCGGTCGAAGCCGGCGATCGGCGCCGCGGCCTGTTTCGCCACCACGGCCGACTTCAGCAATCCTTGCGCATCGATGACGAGATCGTAGCGGCAATCCCGCAAGGCGCGGCGCAACCCCGCTGCCTCGCGCCATGTGCCGCGGCCAAGCGGGCTTGTGCGCCAGCGCCGGATTGCCACGGTGTGGATGGTTGCGATCGCCGGATGCAGCGCCACGATGCCGGCAAAGGCCTCTTCCACACACCAGTCGAACGACACGTCCGGCCGGTTGCGGCGCGCATCCTCGACGGCAGGAAAGCTGTGGATGACGTCACCCATCGAAGATGTCTTGACGATGAGCACCCTCATGCGGCGGCCGGCATTTCCAGCAGCCGTTCCGCCGCCGCCGCGACCTGTGCCACCTCAAGCGTGTTCAGGCAGTTGAGGTGGCCGAGCGGGCAGATTTTCCGGTGGCAGGGCGAACAGGACAGGCCGAGCCAGACCAGTTCGCGCTGCTCGGCGAGCGGCGGCGTATTGTGCGGCGAGGTCGATCCGTATACGGCTACGATCGGCGTGCCGACCGCGGCCGCAACATGCATCAGCCCACTGTCGTTCGACACCGCAAGCCTGGCCGCGGCGATCAGGTCGATGGCGTCCTCCAGCCGCGTCTGGCCGGCGAGGTCGACAGCGCCCGGTGCAAGCGTGGCGATTTCCGCCGTTACGTCGGCGTCGTTCTTCGACCCGAACAGCGCGACCGCAAAACCTTTGGCCATCAAATCGCGGGCAACGCCGGCATAGCGTTCGCTCGGCCAGCGTTTGGCGGGGCCGAACTCGGCGCCGGGCATCAGCGCGACGAATTTTTTCGCCTCCAGCCCGAAGCGGCCCAGCAATGCCGCCTGGTTTTTCGTGTTGACGGCGAGCTTGGGAGTACGGAACGTGCCGCCTTGCGCGAGGCCGAAATAAGCCTGCGCCGTGCGCCGTTTCACATCGTCGGGCAAGGGAACGATATCGGTCAGCAGCCCGTAGCGCATTTCCTTGAGGTAGCCGACACGGCGCGGAATGCGGGCAAAGAACGGGACCAGCGCCGACTTCCAGCTTCCAGGCATGACATAGGCGATGTCGTAGTGGCCGCGCAGCAGGCGGCCGAAGCGCCTTCGCATGCGGAATTCCAGCGCTCCGGATTTCAGCGGCAGATCGACCTGCTGGCGTATTTCGGGCATCCGCTTGACCAGTGGCGCCGCCCATGCCGGCGCCAGCACGTCGATCGCCGCGTCCGGGTGAAGCTGTCTCAGCGCTGAGAACAGGCACTGCGCCATCACCATGTCGCCCACCCAGCGTGGGCCGATCACGAGGATCGTTGGGCTTTCAGCCATTCGACATAGTCTCTGACGCCGGTTTCCACTGTGCGAAACTGACCATTGTAACCGGCGGCGCGCAACCGGGACATATCAGCTTGCGTAAAACTCTGGTAGCTGCCCTTCAGGTGATCGGGGAAGTCGATGAACTCGATCTCGCCTTTGCCGAGCGTGCCGATCACCGTTTCGGCTATGGCGCGGAACGGCTGGGCAAGGCCGGTGCCGCAGTTGAAGATGCCGCTTGAGCCGCGTTTCCACAACCACAGATTGATATCGGCAACGTCGCCGACATGGATGAAGTCGCGGCTCTGCTCGCCAGGTCCAAAACCGTCATAGGCGCCGAACAGCTTTGGGTTGTGGCCTTGCTCGACCTGGTTGAACAGATGGTAGGCGACCGAGGCCATGGCGCCCTTGTGCGCCTCGCGCGGCCCATAGACGTTGAAGTAGCGCAGACCGGCCACCGGCGAATGATCGGTATCGAAGACGGTGCGGCGGACATAGTCGTCGAACAGCTTCTTTGAATAGGCATAGACATTGAGCGGGCGCTCGCAGTCCGGCTCCTCGCGAAACTCGGCGCCGCCGCCATAGACGGAAGCCGAGGAGGCATAGAGGAATGGCAGCCGCAGCGCCAGGCAGGCATGCAGCAGGCGCTTCGAATAGGCGTAGTTCACCTCCATCATGAACTTGCCGTTCCAGTCGGTGGTGGTCGAGCAGGCGCCCTGGTGGAAGACGGCCTCGATGCGGCCGAGGTCCCCGGCCTCCATCCGCGGCAGGAAATCGTCCTTGTCGAGATAATCGGCGATCTGCAGGTCGGCGAGATTGGCGATCTTGTGGCCGTCGGTCAGGTCGTCGACGACGAGAATGTCGCTAATCCCTTCGGCATTGAGCGCGGCGACTATGTTTGAGCCGATCATGCCGGCGCCGCCCGTGACGATGATCATGAAAGCCTCTGGTATCTTGTGCCGATTCCGGCCCTTATAGGGGAGGCGTGCGGGGCTGTCGATAAAGCAGGTCGCAATCCGGCGGTTGGGCGAGCGTCAAACGACGCGCAACGCCTGATGCGGCGTGCGGGCGGCGCGGTGCTCGTCGGATTGGGTATTCATGTGGCTTTGCAGAAAGTTGATCCGCCAACCGGCGTTGGCTGTGGTCCGTTCCGAGCCTGCCGTTGCGTTGAGCCGAATTGCGGTATATCGGCTTCGCCATGAACGACCAGCCCTGCCAGTCCAGCGTTTTCACAGCATCGGGACCGGCTCTCATTGCACGTCGAAGATGACATGAGCGAGCAATACCTGCCTTCTCCCGAACCGCTTCACCGCGCCATCTCGCGGTTCGGCAACGTCACCGTGCTGGTGGTCGGCGACTTCATCCTCGACCGTTTCGTCAACGGCGTCATCGAGCGGATTTCGCCTGAAGCGCCCATTCCGGTGCTGCGCGGGCGTGGCGAAACCTCGGCGATGGGTGGCGCCGGCAATGTCGTCGCCAACATCGTCTCGCTCGGCGCTGCCGCGATACCGGTTTCGGTGATCGGCGCCGATCCGGCCGGCGACAATCTCATGCGCATGCTCGCCGAGCTTGGCGTCGACACTGGCGGTCTCGCGCAGGACGCCAACCGGATGACCTCGTCGAAAAGCCGCTTCAGCGCGCTCAACCAGCAGGTGCTGCGTTTCGACGAAGAGGAAATCAAGCCGCTGCGCGACGCTGAGCGGGCAACGCTGGTCCGGCATTTCCGCACCGCGCTCGCGCAAGCCGACATCGTTATCCTGTCCGACTACGGCAAGGGCATATTGCTCGACGGCGTCGCCGGCGAGCTGATCTCGATCTGCCGTGAGGCGGGCAAGCCGGTGCTGGTCGATCCCAAGGGCCGCGACTATGCTTGCTATTGCGGGGCGACGGCGATCACGCCCAATCGCAAGGAACTTGGCGAGGCGGTCGGACGCGCGGTGTTTGCCGATGACGAGATCGTGGCCGCGGCGCGTGAGTTGATCTCGGCACATGGCTTCGATTTCGTCGTCGCGACGCGTAGCGAAAAAGGCATGAGCGTCGTCGACGCGGACGATGCCCGCCACATTGCCACGCAGGCGCGGGAGGTGTTCGACGTTTCCGGCGCCGGCGACACTGTCATCGCTACGTTTGCGTTGGCCCTGGCTGCGGGCGCCGACCGCGTCATTGCCGCGGCCATCGCCAATGCGGCCGGTGGCGTGGTGGTGGGAAAGCGCGGCACCGCACGGCTGACGGTCGAAGAACTCACCGGCGCGCTGTTTCGCTCGCATGGACCGATTGCCCACAAGGATGCAATCCTCGATGCTGCTGCCGCCGCACGGCTGGTGGCGACGTGGAAGGACGAAGGCCTGAGCGTCGGTTTCACCAATGGCTGCTTCGATATCCTTCATGCCGGCCATGTCAGCCTTTTGCATGCGGCGCGCAGCCAGTGCGACCGGCTGGTTCTCGGCCTCAACAGCGATGCCTCGGTGCGCCGGCTGAAAGGGCCGGGACGCCCGGTCAACGACGAGCATGATCGCGCCTGCGTGCTGGCCGCGCTTGCCTCGGTCGATGCCGTCGTCGTCTTCGAGGAAGACACGCCGCTCGCGCTGATCGAGGCGCTGAAGCCAGACATACTGGTCAAGGGCGCCGACTACACGATCGATCAGGTGGTCGGCGCCGAAATCGTCCAAAAGGCGGGCGGCCGCGTCGTGCTGGTCGATCTCGTCGCCGGCAAGAGCACCACCGGCACCATCGGCAAGTTGCGCGCCGGCAGCACAAACTGAGGTTTTCATGTCCGAACTGAACGACTACCTGGCCCGCTCGGCGGCCGCGATCACTGCGATGGTCGAGCGCGACCTCACTGGCGAGATGGAGCGGGCGGTTACCGCCGTCGTCGCCGCACTTTCGCAGGGCAAGGCGCTGCTGATCTGCGGCAATGGCGGCTCGGCCAGCGACGCCATTCACATCGCCGGCGAACTGGTCGGCCGCTTCCTTAAGGAGCGCAAGGCCTACAACGTCATCGCGCTGCCGGCCAATGCGGCGGTGCTGACCGCCTGGGGCAATGATTACGGCTTCGACACGGTGTTTTCACGCCAGGTCGAGGCGCATGGCGCCGCGGGGGCTGTGCTGCTCGCCATCTCGACCAGCGGCAACTCGGCCAGCATCCTCGCCGCCGCCGAACAGGCGCGCGTGATGGACATGACGGTGATCAGCCTGACCGGCGACAGCGGCGGCAAGCTCAAGCCGCTCTCCGACATCCTGCTCAACGTGCCCTCGACCTCGACGCCGATCATCCAGCAGGGGCATCTGTGCCTCTATCATCATCTGTGCGAAATGGTCGAAGCGCGCCTCTGTGATGGCTGACACCGGCCCGGTCGTGAGGTCCGATCACTACCCGCTCGAAGCGCCGGGCCTGTGGGTCGAGTGGATCGGTAGCCCGGTTTTTCCAGCTGGCACGCCGGCGTTGTTCCTCGACCGCGACGGCACCATCAATGTCGATAGCGGCTATCCCAGCGATCCGGCTGACATCGTGCTGCGGCCGCAGATGCTGCCGGTGATCCGAACGGCCAACATGGCCGGCCTGCCGGCGATCGTGGTCTCCAACCAGTCAGGCATAGCCCGCGGCTATTTCGGCTGGCCGGAGTTCGCCGCGGTCAATGCCCGGCTGCTGGCGCTTCTCGAAGCGCAGAATTGCCGGATCGATCTGGTGCTCGCCTGCGCCTACCATTCGAGCGGGACGGGCGAACTGGCAGCAGGTGATCATCCAATGCGCAAGCCCAATCCGGGCATGCTTCTGCGCGCCCGCGATCTGCTGGGCGTGGATATCAGCCGATCGATCATCGTCGGCGACAAGGCCGATGACATGGAAGCCGGGCGGCGAGCCGGGCTAGGCGAGGGCTGGCTGGTGAACGGCAGGTCCAATCGGACTTCCGGCGAACGTATGTTCAGGACGCGCAAGCTGACGACCGATAACGATCACAGCAAACTCTGCGACGCCGTCGCCGAGCTCGGCCGGGATTAAGGTCTCGCTTCGCTGAAAGCCACCAGGCCCTCGTCCTTGACGCGACGGATGGTCAGTGCCGTCCGCACCGTGTCGACATTCGGCGCCGAGGCCAGTTCCTCGATGACGAAGGTCTGAAAGGCGCCGAGGTCGCTCGCCACGCAATGCAGCAAAAAGTCGGATTCGCCCGACACCATCCAGGCGTCGCGAACGATCGGCCAGCCGCGGGTGCGTTCGGCGAAGGTTTTCAGCTCCGCGTCGGCCTGGTGATGCAGGCCGATGAGGCAAAAGGCGACGACATCCAGGCCGAGCGCCGGCGCATTGAGCAAGGCGCGATAGCCGCGGATGATGCCGGTCTCTTCCAGCCGCCTGACGCGACGCAGGCATGGCGGCGCCGAAATGCCGACACGGCCGGACAGCTCGACATTGGTCATCCGCCCGTCGTGCTGAAGCTCGCGCAGGATCTTCCAGTCGATGGCATCGAGATCGGCTTTGAGCGGCATGGATACCTTTGGCGCTTCACGCAAGAATCTTTCGTAATTTTGTAATTAAACCACGTCGGTGTCCATTCCATCCCTTCAGAGACCGTTTGGAAACTCTACTCTGGCGGCCATCTGATGGCATTTTCTGCGCTTCCGGTGCTCACGGACCCAATGTCCGCTGCGCGCCGGTTCTCGAAACCACCACCATATGACTCGCCAGAGCGAATTTCGAAACAGTCTCTAAGTCGGTGATTTTGGCACAGCCACCGCGCCAAGATGTTCATGGATCGTCTGTTTGTGCGGAAGCTTTCCGGGGACGAAGGCCAGGTCGTCTTGCTGGCGTCGTCCGCAACACCTAGATTAGGGCCGAAATCGATCCCTGTGCCGGACGCTTCATTCGCGTCCGGTTGTTGTGAAAGCCCTGATATGACGTCCAAGCACGCACCCGTTCTCATCATCGGCTCCGGTCCCGCCGGCTATACGGCGGCAATCTACGCCGCCCGCGCCATGCTGAAGCCGATGCTGGTCGCCGGCCTGCAACAGGGCGGCCAGTTGATGATCACCACCGATGTCGAAAACTATCCGGGCTTCGCCGATCCGATCCAGGGTCCGTGGCTGATGGAGCAAATGCTGAAACAGGCCGAGCATGTCGGTACCGACGTCATCAACGACATCATCACCGAGGTCGACCTCAACGTGCGGCCGTTCCGTGCCAAGGGCGATTCCAGTACCACCTATACCGCCGACGCGCTGATCATCGCCACCGGTGCGCAGGCGAAATGGCTGGGCATCCCGAGCGAACAGACCTTCATGGGCTTCGGCGTATCGGCCTGCGCCACCTGCGACGGCTTCTTCTATCGCGGCAAGGATGTCGCGGTGATCGGCGGCGGCAATTCGGCGGTGGAGGAGGCGCTTTACCTTTCCAATCTGGCCAAGAGCGTGACGGTCATCCACCGGCGCAGCGACTTCCGCGCCGAGCGCATCCTCAGCGAGCGGCTGTTCAAGAAGGACAATGTCCGCGTCATCTGGGACACCGTCGTCGACGAGATCACCGGTCAGTCCGGCAAGATGCCGCTGCCGCCGTCGGTGGAAGGGCTGAAGCTGCGCAATGTTGTGACCGGCCAGGAGATGCATCTGACGGTCGACGGCGTGTTCGTCGCGATCGGCCATGCGCCGGCGGTCGAGCTGTTCGCCGGCAAGCTGAAGCAGAAGCCGAACGGCTATCTGTGGACGGCACCGGATTCGACCTGCACCGACGTGCCAGGCGTGTTCGCCGCCGGCGACGTGACCGACGACATCTACCGCCAGGCGGTGACGGCGGCGGGGCTCGGCTGCATGGCCGCGCTCGAGGCGGAAAAGTACCTCGCCGGGATCGAAGTTCACCGCGAAGCTGCGGAGTAAACAAGCGGCCGAGAAAAGCCGCGCAAAAGCCTGATTTTTCATTCAGGTGCTAAAAACAGGCAAACGCCAAATAACAAGCGAGGGGCATTATGGCGTTGGACTGGGACAAGCTACGCGTGTTTCACGCTGCGGCGGAAGCTGGGTCGTTCACCCATGCCGCCGAGACACTGCATCTGTCGCAATCGGCGATCTCGCGGCAGGTCAGCGCGCTCGAACATGATGTCGGCGTGCCGCTGTTCAATCGCCATGCCCGCGGCCTGGTGCTGACCGAGCAGGGTGAGATGCTGTTCCGCACGGCGCATGACGTGCTGATGAAGCTGGAGACGATCAAGACGCGGCTGACCGAGGCCAAGGATCGGCCTTCCGGCGTGCTCAGGGTAACGACCACAGTGGGGCTCGGTGCCGGCTGGCTGACCGAGCGCGTGCAGGAATTCATCGAGCTCTATCCCGAGATCAGCCTGCAGCTGATCCTGGCGAACGAGGAACTCGACCTCACCATGCGCCGGGCGGACTGCGCGATCCGACTGCGCCAGCCGCAGCAGCCCGATCTCATACAGCGCCGCCTGTTCACCGTGCATTTCCATCTCTACGCCGCCCCTTCCTACGTCAACAAATATGGCAAGCCGGCGTCGATCGCCGAGCTGAAGAGCCATCGCATCGTCACCTTCGGCGTGCCGGTGCCGGCGCATCTGTCGGAATTGAACTGGCTGGAAACGGTCGGCGATTTCGAAGGCGGGCAAAGGGTGCCGACGCTGCAGATTAACGACATATTGTCGATCAAGCGCGCGGTACAGGGTGGCGCCGGCATCGCCATGCTGCCCGACTATGTGGTCAGCAAGGACTCAGGGCTGGTGCAGTTGCTGCCGGAGACCGAAGTGCCGTCCTTCGACACCTATTTCGCCTATCCCGATGCGATGAAGAACCAGGCGAAGCTGCACGTCTTCCGCGATTTCATCATCGCCAAGGCCCGAAGCTGGTCGTTCTAAACCTTCTGCAAATCGTCTGCGCTATCACCGCGGACGATCATCCCTCGTTGGCCGCCATGGCGTCAGGCGGGGCAGCCAGCCTGGAACAGCATGGCGGTAGGCCTCGTACTCGGCGCCATAGCGGCGGGCAAGCGTCGGTTCCTCATGGAACTTCACGAACGAGACCATGGCGACGGCGGCGACAGCGGCATAGGCGACGAGAGCCGCGCTCGAAAACAGCAGCGCCTGGCCAAGGATGATCGCCAGCACGGCCACATACATCGGATTGCGGACATGGCGGTAGATGCCGCCGACAACCAGTCGCTCGGTTGGCGCGACCGGAGCGGGCGTGCCCAGGCCCTCGAGAGCAAAACGGGCGAAGGCATGAAGCAGCAAGGCCGTTGCGACGACAATCAGTAACCAGCCGACCGCGACCAGGCCCGGCAGGGTCGACCATGGCAGACGATAGCGATCGGTCAACAGCCAGGGCAGCAATCCCGCGACCACACCGGGCGCTGCGATGAAGAACAGCGCGCTGCCGGCGATCGCCTGACGGGTCCTCATCGGGGCTTCCTTGGTCGCGATTTTCGGGCCGATGCATGGCTGCCGCAAAAATAAACGCGTGCTGCCTGATTCGCCATCATTCGTTGTTTTCTGCGTTCTGGAGCGAAAATCGGCGCTGATTGGCTATTTCACAATGATTCTTGACTGACCGCGCACCGCATTTCGCGATTCTTCTGGTCCTACGAGGCCAAGCAACGGGTTAGACCACAGCCTGTGTCATTTTGCATGCGAGTGTTGCAAAATAGATGCTTGTTTCTTGGGCATGATGAGCACATATTTGGATCATCTCCTGGGCGCGTTCTCCTCCCATTAGCGCCCTCGAGTGTTCCCCTCTGGAGGTTAGCCCTAACAGGCACTTCCAATCAACTCAGCCGGATCTTCGTTGATCCGGCTTTTTTGTATCCCGAACCTGCCGGGCTGACGCAAAGCCGACCGAAATTGTCATGTAACAGTGACATGTAACCTCAGGTAACATGTCGCAGGCGCGCAGCATCGACTAAGCAGATCATAGGACGCGGTGTGGTTCGTGCGGGAGATGGGGGCATCACTCGGACGATCCGGGCTCAGGCGGCTACCGCGTCCGAACTATTCTTCTGCTGATGCTGTCAAGCGTTGGCTGCATGTGCGGCGGGCCTGCCGTTTCGCCTCCCACGAAGACGGTCCGCAAGAGAACGGCGTCCGGATCATTTCCGGACGCCGTTTCCTTGTGTTCTGCAGCCTGACTGTCGCCAAGTTCCAGTGTCAGGCGGCCTTGCCATTGGCGTTCAACGCCTCGTCGGCCAAGCGGCCGGTGAGTTCGGCCATATGGTCGAAGCTGGCACGATAGCTGGCCACGCCCGCGGTGGCCGAACGCAGCTCGATGATCAAATCGCCGATCTCGGCCTGCGGCATGGTCGCCTCGACGACATCCCACCCCGGCCAGCCGGGCCGCGCATCGTAGCCGAGGATTTGGCCGCGCCGCTGCGGGATCAGGGCGATGATTTTCGATGTCGCGTCGGACGGCGTGACGATTTCAACCTTCATGATCGGTTCAAGCAGCACCGGCGAGCAGGCGGCCATGCCTTCCTTCATCGCCAGCTTTGCCGCCATCTGGAAGGCCATGTCCGACGAATCGACAGAATGATAGGAGCCGTCGGACAGGTTGACGGCGACGTCGACCACTGGAAAGCCGAGCGGGCCCGATTTCAGATAATCGCGCACGCCGGCCTCGACCGACTGGATATAGGTTTTCGGCACGGCGCCGCCGGTGATGGTGTCGGTGAACTGGAAACCGGAGCCGCGCGGCAGCGGCTTGATCTCGATCACCACGTCGCCGAACTGGCCATGGCCGCCCGACTGCTTCTTGTGACGGCCACGCTGCTGCGCCGCTTTGCGGATCGTCTCGCGGTAAGGCACGGCCGGCGGATGGCCCTCGACCGGAATCTGGTTCTTGCCCTCCAGCCGCTCGCGCACGACACGCAGATGCATTTCGCCATGGCCCGACAGCACGGTTTCAGCCGAATCCTGATTGTGGCGCACGCTGAGCGAGGGATCTTCTTCGGCAAGGCGATGGATGGCCGCCGACATCTTGACCTCGTCCTTGCGTTCCTTCGGTCGCAACGCAAAAGCATAGACCGGTTGCGGCGGCGTCAGCGTGATCAAGGGCTTGATGCCGCCCTTGATCGAGCTCAAGGTCTGACCGGTCGTGACCTCGTCCATCTTGCCGAGCGCGACCGTGTCGCCGGCCGGGGCCGAGGTGAGCTTGGTCTGGTCCTTGCCGAGCATTCTGTAGATGCCGGAGACCTTTGCCGTCGCGCCGTTCGAAAGGAAGAGCTCGGAGGCGTCGGCAAGCTGGCCGGACAGGATGCGCGAGATCGACAGCTTGCCGCCATGCGCGGTGTGGATGGTCTTCATCACCTGGACCACGGTCGCATTGCCGTCAGGCGCGCCGAGGCGCTTGCGTGTCGCTTCAACATCAGGCGCGTCGTGGCGGATCGTTTTTAGCAGCCGCAGCACACCATTGCCCTTCTCGGCGGTGCCGATCAGCACCGGGGTCACGGCGCCATCGCGCAAGTCGGCGGCCAGGTCGTCGAAGATGGCGTCCTTGGGCGGCTCGATTTCGTCGAGCAACTGCTCCATCAGTTGATCATCATGGTCGGCGAGCGTCTCCAGCATGGAAAAGCGCGCTTCGAGCTCGCGCGCCTTGTCGTCGCTGGGAATCTGGGCGACTTCGCTTTCGGCATATTCGCGATAGATATAGGCGCGCTCCAGCGCCAGATCGATCGAGCCGATCACCACGCCGTCCTTGCGCAGCGGGATCTGGCGCAGCAGCAAAGGCACCGAGCTCGCCGGCTGCAGCATCTTCAGCGTGTCGCGCACGCCTGATATCGCCTTGTCGACCTTGTTGAGGAACATGATGCGCGGCACGCCGAGATCGTCGAGCTTGCGCATGATCAGCTGCAGGGCAGGGATCTTCTTCTCATCGGCTTCAGCGACGACCACGGCGATGTCGCAGGCGGCCAGAACCGGCTCTGCCTCGAAGGAGAATTCGATGGAGCCGGGACAATCGACGAAGGTGAGTTGCTCGCCCTTGAAGTCGGTGGTGGCAAACGTCGCCTCAACGCTCATGGCGTGGGCGCGTGCCTCGGGCGAATGATCGGAAACGGTGTTTCCCGAGGAGACCGGATTCTGGCGGGGGATGGCGCCCGTGCGGGCCAATATGGCTTCGAGAAGTGTCGTCTTACCGCTTGCAAAGGGACCGACTATGGCAATGCATTTCGGTCCCGTGCGTCGTCCTCCGGCGCGAGTTCCCATGACTGACCTCCACTCAGGCGTTTCCCTGGGAGCGGCGGCCGGCCTGTCGACCGTCGCGGGCGGGGCTTTTTTCAGTTTGCCGCCTACCCAAAGGCATCGTCCCACGGGTTAGCCGGGAGGGCAAGTAATTTGAGATCGGAGGATCGCCGGATGTCGCGGATGTTGAGCCATGATCGGCGAGCCGTCGGGTGCGGGCCTGGGCTTCGCGTCAATCCCGTGACAGGGCCCGTCGCCGAACAGCCGCAAAAGCGGTTGCGCCATGATGGTTATCGGATGAAAATGCCCCTTCCTGCGACAAAAAGGAGCGGTCGTCGCCGACCGATCCGCCATCAGCTTGAGGTCTCGCGACGATGAAGATCATTGCTTGCGGCAGCGTGCCGACCGTCATTGCGCCGGAAAAGTACTTCACCGGCCGCGTGTGGCAGACGCCGATCATCGAGAAGGAAGCGCCGGCGCGGCTACGCGCCATCATGGTCGGTTTCGAGCCCGGCGCACGTACCCACTGGCATACGCATCCGCTGGGCCAGACGCTCTATGTCGTGTCAGGCGCCGGCCTAGCGCAAAGCTGGGGCGAGCCGATACAGGCAATCAGGGCCGGCGATGTCATCTCGTTTGCGCCTGACGAAAAGCATTGGCACGGCGCCGGTCCAAAATCGGCGATGGCCCATATCGCCATGCAGGAGGCGCTCGACGGCGTCCATGCCGACTGGCTGGAGAAGGTGACAGACGAGCAGTATGGCGGCTGAGGCTTTTGAGCCCACCAAACCCGATTGCGAGTCGGGTTTGGTGTTCGAGATGCGCCTGATCAGGTCAGCGAGGCGGTGAAGCGCTGGATGCGCGAGCAGGCCTCTTCGAGCAACGCCTCCGACGTGGCATAGGAGATGCGGAAGTTCGGGCCGAGGCCGAATGCCGAACCGAACACGACCGCCACGCCCTCGGCCTCGAGCAGTTCCGAGCAGAAGGCTTCGTCGCTGTCGATCAGCTTGCCGGCTTTGGTCTTCTTGCCGATCAACTGGGAACAGGACGGATAGACGTAGAAAGCCCCTTCGGGAGACGGACATGTGATGCCGCGCGCCTGATTGAGCATCGACACGACGAGATCGCGGCGAGCCTGGAAGATCGCCTTGTTTTTCGCAATGAAATCCTGCGGACCGTTCAGCGCCTCCACCGATGCCCACTGGGCAATGGTGCAGGCGCCGGAGGTCTGCTGGCCCTGGATCATGTCCATCGCCTTGATCAGCGCCACCGGCCCGGCCGCATAGCCAATGCGCCAGCCAGTCATCGCATAAGCCTTCGACACGCCGTTCATGGTCAGCGTGCGCTCATAAAGCTTCGGCTCGACCTCGGCGATGGTCGTGAAGACGAAATCGCCGTAGATCAGGTGCTCGTACATGTCGTCGGTCAGCACCCAGACATTGGGGTGTTCGAGCAGCACGTCGGCCAGCGCGCGCAACTCAGCCTCGCTGTAGGCGGCGCCCGACGGGTTCGACGGCGAGTTCATCAACAGCCATTTGGTGCGCGGCGTGATCGCCTTTTGCAACGCCGCCGCCGTCAGCTTGAAGCCGTTGTCGATGGAAGTGTCGGCAAATGCCGGGGTGCCGCCGCAGATCGCTACCATCTCGGGATAGCTGACCCAGTACGGCCTCGGAATGATGACCTCGTCGCCGGGGTTCAGCGTCGCCATGAAGGCATTGAACAGGATCTGCTTGCCGCCGGTGCCGACGATGGTCTGCTCCGGCCGGTAATCGAGATTGTTCTCTCGCTTGAATTTTTTGGCGATTGCCTCGCGCAGCGGCACGATGCCGGAAACTGGTGGATATTTCGTTTCGCCGCGGCGGATGGCCTCGATCGCAGCGTTCTTGATGTTGTCCGGCGTGTCGAAGTCGGGTTCGCCGGCACCCAGCCCGATCACGTCACGGCCGGCGTTTTTCAGCTCGCGCGCTTTCTGCGTCACTGCGATGGTCGCGGAAGGCTTTACGCGGGAAAGGGCGTCGGCAAGAAAGGCCATGACGGCGTTGTCTCCTGTAGGGCCAGGCGGTCCGTCCGACCGCGGCGTCTCTCATGTCGCATCATCCCGCCAAGCGCAAGCATTGTCGGATGAGCCAGACCTCAAATCCCCGGCAAATCCGGCAACAATAAATTCACTTACACGCGGTAAAACTCCGGTTGGCTGGATCACGACCCATTCCACCAGTCTCGCAACGGGAGGAACCGTGTCGCGCAGCATCGGGCTTGCCCATATCGTCCGTCACGACGACGGCACCGCTAGCGGTGTCTGGGGCAATTATACGCTGCAAAGCGCCTTCCAGCCGATTTTTGCCTTCAGCAACGGCAAATTGTCCATCACCGGATTCGAGGGCCTGATCCGGCCGTTCCGCGACGCCGAGCTGCAATCGCCGGTGAGTTTTTTCAACGCCTGTCCGACGGTCGACCGCCTGCATATCGAGGCGCTGACAAGGACGCTGCACCTTTTGAACGCCGGCGCCTGCCTGCCGCAGGAGGCATTCATTTTCATCAACTTCGATCCGTCGGTGTTCACCGATCGCAGCATCGCCGACCAGGCGCTGCGCGACATGCGGCTGGTGCTGCATGAGGCCGGGATCGATGCGAACCGCGTCGTCTGCGAGGTGACCGAGCAAAAATCGGCGTCGCAGGAAACGCTCTACAATTTCGTCGAGGCGCTCAGGGCCAACGGGTTTCGCATCGCCGTCGACGACTACGGCGCCGAGGAGTCCGACATCAACCGGATCAAGGAGCTCAGGCCTGACATCGTCAAATTCGACGCCAACTGGATCATGCAACTGATGGAGTCCGGCGCCGGCTTCGCGCTGCTGACCGCCATGGTGGCAAGTTTCGAACAGCAAGGCATCCGCACCGTGTTCGAGGGCATCGAGGAGGGCTGGCAGCTTGAACTGGCCGAGAAATCGGGAGCCTCGATGGTGCAGGGATTCGCGCTGGCGCGCCCGGAGCTTGCACCGACCAGCTTTCACGTCTTCGGCAACGAAAGCCAAGTCTTCGGCAAGGAAAGGCAGACGCCGGTGACAGCGCCTGACGCCGGCGAGGCGCCAGCGACCGTCTCGCCTTCGCCGCGGCCGAAACGGGCTTTCGGGCGCAAGGTGGTGCCGTGACCGGGCGGCCCGACAGGCGGCGCAATGTCGGCGAGGCAATCTTTGCCGACGAAGTCGGGATCGAATATGGCGTCTATGGCGCGTTCCGGCTGAGGAGCGCCTACCAGCCGATCTTTGCGCCGCGTGGCAGGTTTTTGAAGGCCGTCGCCGTCGAAGGCCTGATCGAGCCGCACCGCGCCGGCAGGCCGGTCGCGCCGCGCGTATTCTTCGCGGGCATCCCCGTGGCGGATCGCCTGTTCGTCGAGACGATGTGCCGGGTGCTGCATCTCAGGAATTTCCGCAACATCGGCGTCGGCGGGCTCGACCTGTTCTTCAACTACAATCCGCTGATCAATGATGACCCCCGGTGGGCGCTGGCAGAAATCAGGCTAATGACCAGGCGTCTCGCCGAGTTCGACCTGCACCCCGGCATGCTGGTCTGCGAGATCACCGAGCAGGCGGCCGAAGACAAGGTGCTCGTCAGCCTGGCGCGCGAGATGCGGCGTGACGGCATCCGCATCGCCATCGACGATTTCGGCACCGGGCATTCGACGGAAGAACGGGTCGCCCTTGTCCAGCCCGACATCGTAAAGATCGACGGCACCTGGTTCGGGGAATTCTGCCGCCATGCCGCCGCCGAACGGTTTTTCCGGCCGCTGGTCTCGGCGCTGCATGACCGCGGCGCCAAGGTGCTGGTCGAAGGCATCGAGCAAGCCACGCATCTGCGCGTCGCGCTGGACGGCGGCGTCGACCTGATGCAGGGATTTTACCTTGCCCGGCCGGCGCTGGCCGGCACGGTCTTCGATGAGGAGCCGCTGCTCATCGACAGGCTGCTTGGCATGGCCAACAACGTCGTGCCGTTGTTTGGGTGATCTATCAGCAGCGCTGATGGTTGCGCCAAAACAAATCACTGGATGAAGCCGCCGCTGCCGGGATAATTGCCGGTAAAGACGGCTCCGCCGAGGGGGGAGCGGCGATGGGAGCACCAATGACCATACTCTATGGAATGATCGACAGCGGCAATTGCTACAAGCCGCGCCTGTTGATGGCCAAGCTCGGCATCCCTTTCACCAATGTCGAAGTCAGCTCGCACACCGGCGACACGCGCAAGCCAGACTATGTCGCCAAGAACCCGAACGCCATGGTGCCGCTGCTCGAGCTCGACGACGGCCGGCGGCTTGCCGAATCCAATGCCATTCTGCTCTATCTCGCCGAAGGCACGCGGTTGCTGCCGGCCGACAAATACGAACGGGCACTGGCCTACCAATGGCTGTTCTTCGAGCAATACAGCCACGAACCCTATATCGCGGTGCGCAAGGCGCTGCTGACCTTTCCCGAACGGGCCAAGGACGCGACACCGGAACGGCTGGCGGTTACGCTGGAGCGCGGCAACAAGGCGCTCGGCGTGATGAACAAGCATCTGGCGGGCAGTGCGTTCTTTGCCGGCGAGGCGTTGAGCGTCGCCGACATCGCGCTCTACGCCTATACGCATACGGCCGAGATGGGCGGTTTTCAACTCGACGCCTACCCGGCGGTGGCGGCCTGGCTGAAACGGGTCGAGACTGATCCTGGGCATGTGCCGATGGAGTGGCTGGGTTGAGTTACCAGTCCATCGGAGACGTTGCCCGGCATGGAAAGAGCAGCTGTCCAACTGTTCGTTAGCACAGTTCTCCGATGTTCCGAGCGACGTCGACGGTTGGCGAAATCTTCGGCGAAAGCGTCCTTCTCCCCGTCACTATACGGGGAGAAGATGGCGGCAGCCAGATGAGGGGCGGCGCCAGCCTCTATCGCAATGTCGTGCTTGGCTCTGCGATGGGTAGCTAATCCTGATGCGTCGCGCTGCCCCTCATCGCCCTGCCGGGCACTTCTCCCCGTATAGTGACAGGGAGAAGGACGCCGCCAGCGCCGGTTTCGCCAATTGTCGGCGTCTAAAATCCGGATAGCAAAAAGGCGGGACAAAATCCCGCCTTCCCATGCTTGGTAGCCTGATCGGGAGCGCTTTGGCCGGGCCGGCAGCAATCTGCTGCTTCGGCTTGTCGGTTCTTTCCGCTCCGGCGCGCTTCTCGCGCGACCGTCAGTACATCCGTGACTTGCCGCGCGCCCCGAGCTATCGCCCGGCGCGCGCCATTCGCAAAATCAGGCTGCCTTGCTCAGAGATCCAGCGGACGACTTGCCAGTGCGGCGGTCCTGCTCGATCTCGAAGTTGATCTTCTGGCCTTCGACCAGGGTCGACAGCCCAGCGCGCTCGACTGCGGAGATGTGGACGAAAACGTCCGCGCCGCCGCTGTCAGGCTGGATGAAGCCGAAACCCTTGGTGGAATTAAACCACTTGACCGTACCTGTTGCCATTTCGATAGTCCTTATACGTTTGCTTTAGCTTGACTGAACCGAAGTCCAGCCGGTTTGTATCGAGATTTTGGAGATAGACGTCAGCAAACGCGAATATCGCGAGGCCCGGATCGATCGGCCGAAATATCAATGGACCTCATATAGCCCGCTTCTCCGCAAAAAACAAGACTGCACGAAAAAAGGCGCTGATGCGGCGCTGCCCAATGGCCGCCCCAATCGCGTGAAAGCGTTGCAACGTCTGGCGTTGCGCCGGGTCGCATGGCCTATCGCGCACGCTGCGGGGAAGCATCGTGCCGCCTCCGAGCGTCCGGTCCTGTTTGGGGAGAGGACCATGAAAACTGTCCTGTTTGCCGCCTGCCTGACGCTGGTCGCCGCCGAGGCGCAGGCGATCTCGCGCTATGACCCGAGCCGCATGAGCTGCGGCACGGTGCGCGCGACGATTGCACGGGAAGGCGCCGTCATCCTGCGTTATCAGTCGACGCGCACGCCGGGGCTGCCGTTCTACGACCGTTATGTGCGGAGCCAGAGTTTCTGTGACATGGGCGAGGTCAGGGCACGCGCTTCGGTGCCGAGCGCCGATACCAACTCCTGCATCGTCTACAAGTGCAAGCGCGTGGAAACAGACCGGCATTTCCGCCGGCGCATCTTTCCGAACTAGGTCTTCGAGATCTGCGCCGAGGTGTGTCGAGATTCAGGTCACACCCTAGAAGCCGAATGAAACCTGCGCCGGCGGCGGCGGACCGACGCGCACGCCTTCGATCGCCAGCATCTTCTCCTTGGTGGTCGAGCCGCCCGGCGCTGAAAAACCGCCGATCTTGCCGCCGGCGGCAAGAATGCGGTGGCAAGGGATGACCAGCGGCACCGGGTTGGCGCCGAGCGCGGCGCCCGTCTCTCGCGCCAGCCCGGCATGGCCGGCGCGCTTGGCCAGTTCGCCATAGGTGGTGGTTTCGCCGAAGGCGAGCTTGCGCGCCGCGTCGTAGATTGCGAGGCGGAAATCGTCGACACCGGTGAGATCGACCGGCACACCGGAGAAATCCACGTCCTCGCCGGCGGCATAGGCCTTTATCGACGCGATCAGCTCGGCAACCCATTGCGGTCGGGCGCTCGAAGCGGCGTTGCCGGCATGGCGCAGCAGCCGCCGTTCCACCGCGTCGCGGCTGCGCTGGGGCAAGCAGAGCCGGGTCAATCCGACATCGCTCCAGGCGATGCCCATGAAGCCGATCACGGTTTCGAAGACCGCGTGGCCGGCGATGGCTTGAGAGGTGCTTTCCATGATGTGCTCCTTTCCGAAGGAACGAATGGCAATCCAGTACATATCGAGAACGAGATATCGCATTTTCAGGGGTCTGTTGCCACCCGAAAACCATTCGAGATCCCAACTGGCTGCGGATTGCCGGAGGAAAGCCGCTGGTGTAAGGACTTCTTAACAGACGAACCGGACCCCGAGCGCGGCTTGCCAGCAAAAATCATCTTTCCCGCGATCGGCGTGATGCTCGCTGCGGCCGGTCTCAGCGGCTGCACTTCGACCGCGCAGACCAAGGCCGTGCCTTCCCTGACTGAAACCGCCGCAGCTGGTAGCGATGCCGGCTATGCGCTGGCGCTGCCCGACACGGTTTCGGTGCTGTCGGAATCGTCCGGCGTCACGCCCGTCCAGACCTCGGCGCTGGCCGTCGATCCCGCCGCGACGCCTGCCCAGCCAGCCGCCTTTGCCGGCCCGACCCCGTTGGCCGCAACTGCACCTGCAGCCATGACTGCCGATGCCGCGCCAGCCGGCACAGCGCCTGTCTATGCGACCGCCGCCGTAGCGATGCCGGTCACCGGCGAGACAGGCAAGACGATGCCCGGCGTTCAGCAGGCCGCCTACATCGTGCCCGGGAATCAGTCTGCCCTGCTTTCGACCAGCCCTGCCAAAGAGTATTCCGCGGGACCGCGCGGCGAGATCGAGCGGCTGATCGAGAAATATGCCGTCCTCTATCAGGTTCCGGCCGATCTGGTGCGCCGCGTCGTCAAGCGCGAGAGCACCTTCAATCCCAAGGCCTACAATCGCGGCCATTGGGGGCTGATGCAGATCAAGCATGCGACGGCGCGCGGCATGGGCTATGACGGGCCGGCGAGCGGGTTGTTCGATGCCGAGACCAATCTGAAATATGCGGTGAAATATTTGCGCGGCGCCTGGCTGGTGGCCGGCGGCAACGCCAAGCGCGCCGATCGGCTCTACCAGAGCGGCTATTATTACGACGCCAAGCGCAAGGGCATGCTGGAACAAACCGGCCTAGGCCGCGACCGCAGTCGGCGTCGCCTCCAGCCCGATGCCTGAACGCCATGCCTGAGCCGCGCCCGCCGGCGCCGAACGACATAAGGCTGCGCAAGATCCTCGATGACACGCTTGCCCCGCCGCGCTGGCCGGAAGGTTTTGTCATGCGCGGTTTTGAGGCCGCCGACGCGCTCGCTTTGCATGCGCTGCTGACCACCGTCTTCGACGATGGCGCCGACGGGCCGTTCGACGAATGGTGGCCGCGCATTTCAAGCGACGCGGAATTCGACCCTTGCTTGTGTTTCCTGGTTATCGACAGCAAGGGTCGGCTGGCGGGGGCGGCACTGTGCTGGACGAGAGCGTTCGTCAAAGACCTTGCCGTCCACCCCGAGGCGCGCGGCCGAGGCATCGCCGAGGCGCTGATGTGGCACGTCTTCACCGCCTTTCACGCACGGGGCGCTGCGCATGTCGATCTCAAAACCAACACGGTTGAGAATGCTGCCGCCGTCAGGCTTTACGAGCGGCTGGGGATGTTCGAAGTCGACTGGGCGGGGTGAGGAGCGGTTGGCGAAGTCGATCAGCGAGCATTGTGCGGAAACGAAGTGTCCACCAAGGCGGCAGGCTGCATCTTGCCGGCAACCGTTCGGAAGTTAAGCTGCGATCCTGCGGCTTTCGTGCCGCGGGCGGGGTCTCGACCGAAACCGGAGAAACACGATGCGGCTTTTACATTTCAAAACCGGTCCGGCCAAAACCGGTCTGGCCAAAACCGGTCTGGTGATCCTCGCCCTTCCGCTTCTTGCGGGCGTCGCGCGTGCCGACGATTGCGCCGACGCACAGGACCAGGCGGCCATGAACGAATGCGCCGGCAAGTCGTTCACCGAAGCCGACAAGAAGCTCAACCACGCCTACAGGCAGATCGAGGGCCGGCTGCAGGACGACGCTGCGACGAAGAACCTGCTGGTCGGCGCGCAGCGCGCCTGGGTCGCGTTTCGCGATGCCGAATGCGCATTCCAGGGCGGCCCGCCCGATATGGCAGGCAGCATGTATCCGATGGTCATCGCCGGCTGCAAGGAGAGCCTCACCAACATCAGGCTGAAGGACTTTCAGGGCTATCTCAACTGCCAGGAGGGCGATACGAACTGCCCAGTGCCACCGCAGTAGCCTCTGTCGCTAGCGAAGGCGGAGCCGTTAAGGCCTTATCGCCGGGCTAGGCGTGAAAAATGTCGGAACCCTGCTTCGCGATGCGTCCTTAAGAGGCAAGGCGCGTCGCCGTGTACGGGGCGCGCGGCCACAAGCACGGCTGATGGAGACGACGATGATCACCTTTCCCAATGAATCCGCTGAATATCGTGCCGCCCGCGAAACCCTCTTGCAGAAGGAGATCGAGCTGCGCCGCGTCATGGAGGATGTGGCGGTCGCCCGCCGTGGGCTGCCGCCGGGCGGGCTGGTGCCTGAGGACTATGTGTTCGACGGGCTTGGCGACGATGGCAAGCCGGCCCGGATAAAACTGTCTGAGCTGTTTTCGCCTGGCAAGGACACGCTGATCGTCTACTCGATGATGTTTCCGCGCCACCCGCAGGAGACGCGCGACGTGGCAACAAGCGGCGGCACGGCCAAGCTCGCGCGAGCCGACCAGCCATGCCCGTCCTGCACGGCGCTGCTCGACCAGCTCGACGGCGCCACTGCCCATCTCGAGGCCGCCGGCTTCAATTTCGCCGTGGTGGGTAAGACCGCGCTTGAAAACCTGATCACGCTTGGCCGCGATCGCGGCTGGACGAACATGCGGCTGCTCTCGTCGGCCGGCAACAGCTTCAAGCGCGACTACCACGCCGAGGCCGACGACGGCGCGCAACTTCCGATGCTGTCGGTGTTCCATCGCGACGCCGACGGCATCCGCCATTTCTGGAGTTCGGAGCTTGGCTTCGCGCCGTCCGAACCCGGCCAGGATCCGCGCGCCGTCGGCACTTGCGAGCCCTTGTGGAACCTGATGGATTTCACGCCGGAGGGCCGGCCGAACTGGGACGAGCAGTTGCAGTATAACGGCGTGTGCTGCCACTGAGTGGGCCTTCCCTTCTCCCCTTTGGAGAAGGGTGGGCGCTCCAATCTCCGCGCAACCTCACTGCATCTACCGCGTTGGGCCTCGGAGGACACCAATAGGGAGATTTCCTGTGAAAACGCATATCACGCTTGCCATGGTCGCCTTGCTGGCCGGCGCGCCGGCGGCCTTCGCCCAATCCGCCACGCCGGCCGATATACCTGCTGTCGGCCAAACCAAGATCGACACCGAGACCTTCTCCAGAACCGTCCCCAGCGCCAACCGGTTCGAGATTGAAAGCAGCAAGCTGGCCGAACAAAAGAATGTCGCCGCCGATGTGAAGGATTTCGCCGCGCTGATGGTCAAGGATCACACCAAGGCCGGCGAGGATTTCAAGGCAGCTCTCGAACAGAGCCAGATCACGGCCTCGGTGACAGCGAGCGGCCCGGCTTTGCTGCCGAAAGACCAGGCGATGCTCGACCAGCTCAAGAACCTCGATGGCGATGAATTCCAGGCGAAATACATCCTCCTGCAGACCGAGGCGCACAAGCAGGCGCTGGCGCTGTTTTCAACCTATGCGCAGTCGGGCGAAGACCCGGCGCTGAAGGAATTCGCCAAGAAAATACTACCGACGCTGCGGATGCACGAAGAGCGCATAAAGGATCTGGTGGCCGCCCACAGCTAGAGCGGGATGCGTTCGACAGAACTTGGCATCCCGCTCTAGCTGTTTGTTTTAGCTGCATTTCTGCTACGCCAAGTGACTCCACCTGGCTGCAAAAATAGTCCAGGCTGGCGCTATCAGGTGTTTTTGATCTGCTCGACCGCCGTCGCCAGCAGGTCGTTCATGACGCTGCGAATCTGAACATCCGACTGGGCGACGCCCGCCGCGTCGAAATCGGCGCGTAGCTTGCGCAACACGTCGTCGTCCCCGGCCTCTTCGAAGTCTGCGCGCACCACCTCTTTCGCATAGGCGTCGGCATCCTCACCGGATTTGCCGAGCTTTTCGGCGGCCCATAGGCCGAGCAGCTTGTTGCGGCGCGCCATGGCCCTGAACTTCGTGTCCTCGTCCATCGCAAACTTCTTTTCGAAGCCTTCCTGACGGTCTCTCATACTGCTCATCATTTGCCTCGTTCAGATGTGAGTCTCCGACCTTCGTTCAATGGAGAAGAAGGGCAGCGGGTGGGGGCCGAACATGGCGCGCATGGATGTCATAAGCAAGACCGGACCGTTCATTCCGCAGGGCAATCGCTTCATGTTGGCGCTGTCGCTCATCGACCTGCCTTCCAGCGTTGGTGGTTGGCGAAGGCCGACGCGGCATCCAATCTCCCCCCTTGCGGAGGAGATGTCCGGCAGGACAGAGGGGGTGGGAAGGATCGCCAACGCTCGATTTTAACCCATTCCCAACCCGAAACAGCCTGAGGGCGTGGCTATAATCGGTTGACAGGTCGGAGGGACAGCACCCAGGACAGCACCCCCCTCTGCCCTGCCGGGCATCTCCCCCGCAAGGGGGAGATCGGCAGCTTCGCCGGCGGCGCCTGCTGCGGAATGTTTGACGTGGGGTGCCCGGCAGGGCGATGAGGGGCGGCGCGCCGGCTTCGACAATCGATCGCGTGGCCGATGCCCTTCGCACCGATGTGATTTGACGTTGCCGCGCCGCGACCTACTCTCGATTGGCGGGATGAGCCGAGGAGGCGAGCAATGCAGTCACCTTTCAACCGCATTCGGAGCGTCACGCTGACAGCGGCAGTGATGATTGTCGCCGCCACCGCAGCCTATGCCCATCACGGCTGGTCGTGGACCCAGGATGGGTTTTTCGAACTCCGGGGCAAGATCACGGCCGTCTATATCGGCAATCCGCACGCCACGCTGGATGTCGACGCCGACGGAGAGATCTGGCGGGTGGATTTGGCGCCGCCGTCGCGTACCATCGCCGCCGGCTTCACCGAGGAGGTCGCAAAAGTCGGCGACGAGGTGACCGCGATCGGCCACCGCTCGCGCGACGAGACCGAGAAGTGGATGAAAGCAGCCCGCGTCATCGTCAACGGCAAGGCGTATGACGTCTATCCCGACCGCGTGCCGCCGGCTTGAATGGACTGGTACCTCGCCGGCATCGAGCAACTCGCCATCGTAAGGGGGCTGAAGGCCTCCTTCGTCGCCTACCCCATACTCAATGCGCTCCACATCATGTCGATCGGCGCGCTGCTGACCAGCGTCTGGCTGATGGACCTCAGGATCCTCGGCGCCTTCCGCTCGCTGCCCTACGCGGCGTTCGTCGCGCTGCTGCGCCGCACCGCATTTACCGCGTTTGCCGGCGCGCTTGTCACCGGCTCGCTGCTCTTTTCAGTCAGAGCGAGGGAGTATGCGGCGATGTCGATTTTTCTCACCAAGATGACGCTCATACTCCTCGCCGGCGCCAATTTTCTGGTCTTCATGCGCCACGCAAAAGGTGGCGACGAGCCCGCCGGCGGGGTGGCTTCTGTACTGGCGGTGCTCTCGCTGGTGCTGTGGACGTCGGTGCTGTTCGCGGGACGGTTCATTGGGTTTCTGAACTGAGCGGCGTCGGCGATGACCGATTTAGCGGAGCCGGGCAGAGGGCCATTCTCGGGTGACGGCAGATCGGTGCGATGGCCGCAACGTGCGCGGGACAGCGCCCCCCTCTGGCCTGCCCTTTTTGCCAGCACTTGGCATCTCCCCCACTTGGGGGGAGATCAGCTAATCGCCTAGGCAAAATACTCCTGCAGCGGCCTGACCTCCAAGCTCCCCGCCCTTAGCGCCGCGATCGCCTCCGCCACTGCCGCAGCCCCCGAGAGCGTCGTGTAATACGGCACCTTCTGCATCAGCGTCGCCCTGCGCAGCGATTTCGAGTCCGACACCGCCTTCTGGCCGTCCGTGGTGTTGAAGACGATCTGCACCTGGCGGTTGCGGATGGCGTCCTCGATGTGCGGGCGGCCTTCCAGCACCTTATTTATTTTCTCGGCGACGACGCCGTTCTCGGCGAGGAAGCGCGCGGTGCCTGATGTGGCCATTACTTTAAAACCCTGGCCGGCGAGACGCTTGACCGCCGGCAGGATGCCCTTCTTGTCCTCGTCGCGCACCGAGACGAACAGCGTGCCCGCGCGGGGGAGATCAACACCCGCTCCTAACTGGCTCTTGGCGAAAGCCAGCGCGAAGTCGCGGTCGAGGCCCATGACCTCGCCGGTCGAGCGCATTTCCGGCCCGAGCAATATGTCGACGCCGGGGAAACGGGCGAAGGGGAACACTGCTTCCTTGACCGCGATGTGGCCGGGATTTTTCGGGTCGGGCATGGCGCCGTAATGGGCGAAGGCGTCTTCCAGGCTCTCGCCGGCCATGATGCGGGCGGCAATTTTTGCTATGGGGCGGCCGATGGTCTTGGCGACGAAGGGCACCGTGCGCGACGCGCGCGGGTTGACCTCGAGCACGTAAACGGTGCCGTCCTTGATTGCGTACTGCACGTTCATCAGGCCACCGACATTGAGCGCGCGGGCAAGTGCGGCCGTCTGGCGCTCCAGCTCGTCGACGAGTTCCGAGGGCAGCGAGTGCACCGGCAGCGAGCAGGCGCTGTCGCCCGAATGGATGCCGGCCTCCTCGATGTGCTCCAGGATGCCGGAGACGAAGGTCGACTTGCCGTCGCACAGGCAGTCGACATCGACCTCGATGGCGCCCGAGAGATAGGTGTCGAACAGCAGCGGGTTCTTGCCCAAGAGCGTGTTGATCTGGCCGGTCTTGTCGTTGGGGTATTTCTGCTTGATGTCCTCCGGCACCAGGCCGGGCACGGTGTCGAGCAGGTAGGATTGCAGCATGCTCTCGTCGTGGATGATCTGCATGGCGCGGCCGCCGAGCACATAGGACGGGCGCACCACCAGCGGGAAGCCGAGCTCGCCGGCGACGAGGCGGGCCTGCTCGACCGAATAGGCGATGCCGTTCTTCGGCTGGCTGAGGCCGAGCTTGTGCAACAACTTCTGGAAGCGGTCGCGGTCTTCGGCGAGATCGATCATGTCGGGCGACGTGCCGAGGATCGGGATGCCGGCCTTCTCCAGCGCATCCGCCAGCTTCAGCGGCGTCTGGCCGCCGAACTGGACGATGACGCCGACCAGTTCGCCCGACGCCTGCTCGGCGCGCAGGATCTCCAAAACGTCCTCCGGCGTCAGCGGCTCGAAATAGAGCCGGTCCGAGGTGTCGTAGTCGGTCGACACGGTCTCCGGGTTGCAGTTGACCATGATCGCCTCGAAGCCGGCGTCGCGCAGCGCAAAGGCGGCGTGGCAGCAGCAATAGTCGAACTCGATGCCCTGGCCGATGCGGTTCGGGCCGCCGCCAAGGATGACGACTTTTTTTCGCGACGAGACTTGCGCCTCGTTGGCGAGCGCGCCGGCGAACGGCACCTCATAGGTCGAGTACATGTAGGCGGTCGGCGAGGCGAACTCGGCCGCACAGGTGTCGATGCGCTTGTAAACCGGATGAACGTCGAGCTTTTCGCGTATGCTTTGAACCTCTTCGACGTCTTTCCTGACCAGGGACGCGAGGCGGGCATCCGAAAAACCCATCGCCTTCAGCATGCGCAGATTGGCGGCGTCTTCGGGAATGCCGTGCTCGCGAATGCGGGCTTCCATGTTGAGGATGCCGGCGATCTGTTCGAGGAACCACGGGTCGATCTTGCACATGGCGTGCACGTCTTCCAGAGAGGTGCCCATGCGGATCGCTTGCGCCACCATGCGCAGCCGGTCGGGCGTCGGCGTGCCGAGGGCAGCGCGAATGGCGTTGCGGTCGTCGGCGTGGCTGGCCGCGCCGTGCGCGATGCCGGGGATCTCGATCTCGTCCAGACCAGTCAGGCCGGTTTCAAGCCCACGCAGCGCCTTCTGCAGCGATTCCTGAAAAGTGCGGCCGATGGCCATGACCTCGCCGACCGACTTCATCGCCGTCGTCAGCACCGGCTCAGCGCCAGGGAATTTCTCGAAGGCGAAGCGCGGGATTTTGGTGACGACGTAATCGATCGACGGCTCGAACGAGGCCGGCGTCGCGCCGCCGGTGATGTCGTTCTCCAGCTCGTCCAGCGTGTAGCCGACGGCGAGCTTTGCCGCGATCTTGGCGATGGGAAAACCGGTCGCCTTGGAGGCGAGTGCGGAGGAGCGGGAGACGCGCGGGTTCATCTCGATCACCACCAGGCGCCCGTCGGCCGGGTTGACGGCGAACTGCACGTTGGAGCCGCCGGTCTCGACGCCGATCTCGCGCAGCACCGCGATCGAGGCGTTGCGCATCATCTGGTACTCTTTGTCGGTCAAGGTCAGGGCAGGGGCGACGGTGATCGAGTCGCCGGTGTGCACGCCCATCGGGTCGATGTTCTCGATCGAGCAGACGATGATGCAGTTGTCGGCCTTGTCGCGGACAACCTCCATCTCGTACTCCTTCCAGCCGAGCACGCTTTCCTCGATCAGCACTTCGGTGGTCGGCGAGGCGTCGAGGCCGGACTGGACGATCTCATAGAATTCGGCGCGGTTGTAGGCGATGCCGCCGCCGGTGCCGCCCATGGTGAAGGATGGGCGGATGATGGCGGGCAGGCCGACATGGTCGAGCGCCTGTGCGGCGATCGCCATGCCATGGCTGATGTAGCGCTGCTTGCGGTCGCCCTCGCCGAGGTTCCAGCGCGTTTCCAGCGCGTCGAGCGCGGCGTCGAGGTTTTCGGGCTTCTCGGCCTTCAGCGCGGCGCGTTCGGCCTCGTGCGTCTTGCGGTCGGCGTTCTTGACGTCGGTGGCGTTGGCCAGCATCGATTTTGGGGTTTCCAGGCCGATCTTCTTCATCGCCTCGCGAAACAAAGCGCGGTCCTCGGCCTTGTCTATTGCGGTGGCGTCGGCGCCGATCATCTCGACATTGTAGCGCTCGAGCACGCCCATGCGGCGCAGCGACAGGGCGGTGTTGAGCGCGGTCTGGCCGCCCATGGTCGGCAGCAGCGCGTCCGGCCGCTCCTTGGCGATGATCTTGGCCACCACTTCCGGCGTGATTGGCTCGATATAGGTGGCGTCGGCCAGTTCCGGGTCGGTCATGATGGTGGCCGGGTTGGAATTGACCAGGATGACGCGAAAGCCCTCTTCCTTGAGCGCCTTGCAGGCCTGGGTGCCGGAATAGTCGAACTCGCAGGCCTGACCGATGACAATGGGGCCGGCCCCGATGATCAGGATCGACTTGATGTCGGTGCGTCTTGGCATATCGAGGGTCCGTTTGGCAGGCGGCTTGCACGAAAAACCGGACGGGAAGACCCGGCCGGTTGTGCTCGCGATTCTGGTATCAGGCTAGGAGGGCCTTATAGGGAAGAGTTTTGCCGGATGTAACCCCCTAAAATGCGAGTAGGGCAGTAGGGCAGTAGGGCAGTAGGGCAGTAGGTCGAGCCCCCTTTAAACATATTGCCCTACTGCCCTACTGCCTTATTCCCCTTAGCCACGAATCCCCAGCGCCAGGGCGTCAGTAATCTCGAAGCGTTCGGAAACGCCGACACGGATCATGTTCAGGCTGCCCTCGCGGGTGTAGCGGAATTCACCTGATGCGTTCGAGCCAGCGGGCCGACCGGCCTGGAATCTGATGACGCGGGTGCCGCCATCGGGCCAGGTCACGGTGACCTCGGCTTTGTCGCCCGTGTAGACAACGCCTGCCTTGCAGCTGGTCATCGGCTGGCCGACATGGCGCGCGCAAGGAATCTCGTTGCGGGCACCCAGCGCCGGCGCGGGCCTGCCTGGCGGCTGCAGCCGCGCAACACTTTGCGCGTTGGCCGGAGGCGCCGCATTGGCGGCGCGATTGCGGATGCGCTTGTCCGCTGCCGCTGGCGCCTGCGTCTCGCCGGCCGAAGGATTTTCGCTGGCAGCAAGCGCCAGGCGGTAAGCATCCTCGATGGCCGCCCTGCCGATTGCCTCGACGGCAGTCATCGTGGCTTCGCGACCGGTCGCGTCCAGGCGCGCCGTCAGGTCCGGCGGTGGCTGATCTGCGATTGCCGGGTTCGAGTCGCCGGCTGCCGCGGTCATGTTTTCGCCGGTCGTTTCGATGTCCGTAACGGCCGCCGGATTCTCGGGGTTCAGGTAGCGCGCGGGAGCCCATCCCGCCAGTTGCGGGTTGTCAATTTCTGCGACCTTGCACCAACGATGGCCATTGACGTCGTTGCAGCCGAGATTGTTGACGCTCGTGCCATTCGGCAGCCGAGCCTTGATCTTGCCCATCGCCGATGCCGTGGCGCGGACGTTCAGGAGATCGCCCGGAGCGAGGTCGGTCACGATGGAGACGAAAGGCGCCTCCTCGGCCCTGGCCGGCAGCAGCGCCGTCAGCAGGAGAGGGGCGGCAATCAGCAGCGTCGTCCGGAGCGTAACTGTGCGCCTCATCATTTTGGCCGTGGGCGATAGAAGCATTTCCGAAGGCGCGGCCAGGCACCGAATCGCCACCGCATTCCACGACGATTTTATAAGCGACGACATGGCGCTATGTAAGCCGGAAAATGCGGCTGGGGAATGGTGTTCGGTCCACGGCATGGGCAAGCTCAGCGTGCGGCATGAACGCGTCCCGCGTTCAGCCTGACATGAACGCGTCCCGCGTTCAGCCTGACATGAACGCGTTGTGTTCAGCCGGACATAAATCCGGTGCGCAGCGCATGGGCCCATTCCGGCCGTCCCGCCTGTTCGGCCTGCCGCGCTGCCGCCTCATGGTCATAGTCGACGGCGATGGCTTCGAAGCGGTCGGGGCGGCCCGACTCACCCAGTTCGACGATACCGTAGCGTGCATGCGGAGAGCCTTGCTCGGAGACATGCGCCGGTGGCGTGTCGTCGCCATAAGCGGGGCAGCCGATGCTGCCCGGATTGAAGACCACCGGGCCGTCGGGGATACGGATCAGTTCGCTGCGGTGGCTGTGGCCACACAGCACGATGCGGCAAGCGGGATCGAGCGCGGCCAGCCGCCGCTTGATGGCGACCAGCGGCGCGCGCACCAGCCGGCCGTCGGCCATCGTATCGGTCAGGTATTTTTCGTCATGGTCGGGTCGGGCATGAAAGGCGGTCACGGCTGGGGCGATCTCCAGCGTGAGCGGCAAGGCCAACAGTGCGTCACGCTGGACCGATGTCAGCCGTTCCTGTGCATAGCGGTCGGACGGCCACATGGCTTCATCTGCGGTATCGCGGGCGACGCGGCGGTCGTGGTTGCCGCGCACCGTCGGCAGGGCGAGCGCTTCAAGCCGCTCCATGGTTTCGCGCGGCCAGAGCGGGCCGGAGACGCAATCACCGAGATTGACAATAAGATCGGCGCCGCCGCGCTGCCGCAGATCGTCGAGCACGGCGTCCAGGGCGAGGACGTTGCCGTGGATATCGGCGAGAACGGCAATGCGCATGGGAAGCTCCGTGAGTTGACGAATGGCTGGCAGGGAAAGGGCGGGCCCTACAGGACTTGGGTTCCTCTCCCCTGCTATGCGGGGGCGAGGAACCCAAGTCCTGCTAGGTTAGGCGCGGACTTCGATCTCGGAGGCGCCTACCGCGGGCAGTGCTGGGTCGTCGACAGCAGCGGCAATGACGCTATCGAGCAGGCCCGGAAAGCGGGCATTGAGATCGTCGCGGCGCAGCGTGATCAGCCGGCTGGTGCCGACGACCTCGGTGCGGGTGACGCCGGCCTCGCGCAATTTGGCCAGGTGGTAACTGAGATTGGTTTTTGAGCCGAGATCGAGGAACTGGCTGCAATTCAGCGGCACGCCTTCCTTGCTGGCGAGATAGCGCACGATGGCCAGCCGGGTGGGATCGCCGAGCACGGCAAGCACGTTCGGCAGGCTGATCTGGTCGGCGGCGGGGTGGGGCAGCGTCATGCCGGAGAACTAAGCGTAATCAGGGCCGATTTCAACGCATCTCCTTTTGGTGGATGCAAGCAAGTTTCCACCTCCCGCTACCTTGTCCTGACATAGAGCTGTCAGCAGGGTTCGGCTATTTTCGGGCGGCCTCATTGACATCATGCCTCATTATGTACAATTGTTCAATAACTTTTGAACTAAGGAAAAGTTCATGGACAAGCGCCTCATCTGGCTTGCGCTCGGGTCGTTCACGATCGCGACCGAAGGCTTCGTCATCTCCAGCCTGCTGCCCGACATCGCGGGGGATGCCGGCATCTCCGTTCCACTCGCCGGCACGCTGATCACCGCCTTCGCGCTCGCTTATGCGCTTGGCACACCGATCCTGGCGACGCTGACCGGCGAATGGGACCGGCGGCGCGTCATCTTGTGGACGCTGGTGTTTTTCGTTCTGGGCAATCTGGCGGCGGCGCTCAGTTCCTCCTTCGAATTGCTGCTGATCGCGCGCATCGTTATGGCGCTGTCGTCCGGCCTGTTTGCGGCGACGGCGCAGGGGACGGCCGTGGCGCTTGTCGATGATCATCACCGCGCCCGCGCCATTGCCGTCGTTGTTGGCGGCACCACGGTGGCGGTGGCGGTCGGCGCACCGCTCGGCGCGCTTGTCGCGACGGTTGCCGGCTGGCGCGGCACGTTCTTTGCCATCGCCGGGCTCGGCGCACTGGCCGGCGCAATCCTGTGGTACCGGCTGCCGCGCGGCATCGTCGGCACCAAACTGCCGCTCAGGCAGCGGCTGGCCGCAACGCTTCGCCCCGGCGTGCCATCGATCCTGCTGACCACGCTGCTGGCGCTCACCGGCGCCTTCACGGTCTTTGCCTTTGTCGCGCCGCTAGCCATCGAAGGCGGCGGCTTGAGCCCGATCGCGCTGCCCGGCATGCTGCTTGCCTTCGGCGTTGGCGCCGTCATCGGCAACATTGCCGGCGGGCAGGCCGCCGACCGCTTCGGCGCGACGCGCACCGTCAGCTGGTCGCTGGCGCTCAGTGCGGTCATGCTGGTGATGCTTTCGGTCATTCCGGCCTTCCTGCCGCACAGCATCGCCGGGCCGGCGCTGATGGCCATGATGGTGCCGTGGGGCATCGTCGGCTGGGCCTTCCCGCCGGCGCAGGCCAGCCGCATCATCAGGCTGGCGCCAGACGCAGCGCCCATCGTGCTGTCGCTCAACGGGTCGGCACTCTATCTCGGCGTGGCGCTCGGCGCCGTCGTCGGCGGCGCGGTGCTGCGCTTTGGCGCGCCGGCTGATCTCGGCCTGGTCGCAGCGGTGTTCCCGATCCTGGGTCTTGGCGTCATGCTGGCCGGCCACCGGTCCGCCCGGGCGGTGGCCATGCCGGCCGAATAAAGTCTGGGAGTCTGGTTGCAAACTCTACTCTGCCGGACGCCTGACGCGGTTTTCTCCGCTTCCGGTGCTCACGGACCCAAATTTCCGCTGCGCTCCGGTTCTCGAAAAACCACGCCATCCGCCTCGGCAGAGCGAGTTTTCAAACAGACTCCTAGCGAATGCGGCCTTAGGCTGATGGCGCTGCCGGCGGTATACCAAAATCCAGCGCGGCGATGTCATCCAGCGCCGTGCGCAGCCTTGCAGCCAGCTCCTTGCCGACCATGTCCTCGAAACGCTGCAGGGCGACGCGCCTGAACATCGCGCATCTATGCTGGCTGCCACATCGGAATGATCGAGGCGGCCAGCAGCAGGCCAAGCACTGCGTTGAGCACGCGCCACTGCCGCTCGGTTCTAAGCAACCGGGCGAGCAGCGTGCCGGCTACGCACCACGCCGACAGTGACAGCGCGGCTGCCAGGCCGAAGACCGCGCCGAGCAGCAGGGCGAGCTGCAGCGGTCCGTTGGCGAGTGCGGCAAAAGATGCCGCCGCCCCCAATCCCATCGCCCAACCCTTTGGATTCATCCATTGCAGACCGGCGCCACCGAAAAAGCTGTTCGGCTTGGCCATGGCCACGTCCAGATTGGGTGGGCCGCTGCGGCCGATCTTGACGGCGAGCCAGATCAGATAGAGCGATCCGGCTATCTTCATCGCCAGCTGCAGGGACGGAGCCGCCGCCAATAGGCCGGCGAGCCCGGCCGCACCTGCCGCGGCCACCGTGGCCAGGCCGGCCGCGCTTCCGGCCATCAGCGGAACAGAGCGGCGAAAGCCGAACTGTGCCCCGGACGCCGTCGACAAGGTCGTGGCCATGCCGGGCGTGGAAGTCGAGACCAGCGCAAACAGGACGAGCGGAAAGATGGTCTCAAACATGCCGTTTCCTCTGTTGGGAACCAGCATGCTAAGCATGAGCGTGCATCAGTAAATGCAATGTTTGTCATATTTGGCATTAGAGAATATAATACAAGCCATGATCCGCAATCTCGACACGGCCCTGATCCGGACCTTCGTCACCGTCGCCGACACGGCCAGCATGACGGCGGCGGCGAACGCGCTTCACCTGACGCAGGGCGCCGTCAGCCAACAGATCAAGCGGCTGGAGGAGGTTCTCGGCTGCAGCCTATTCGAGCGCGATCGGCGCGGCCTGAGACTGACCCGTTCCGGGGAGCGGCTGTTCGGTAAGGGCAAGCGCCTGCTCTCCCTGAATGACGAGATCTGGGCCGAGATGGCGACCAGCGCGGTCGAGGGTGAGGTGCGGTTGGGCGTGCCATACGACCTTGTCGGCACAATGCTTGCGCCAGTGCTGAAGACCTATGCCGAGACCTATTCGCAGGTCGAGATTTCGCTGGTTTGCGCCTCGTCGCCGGAGCTTACGGCGGCCCTGGCAGCTGGCACGATAGACCTTGCCGTAATCGAGGAACCGGTCGGTCCGTCCGCCGGCGAATGTCTCGCCATCGACCGGCTGGTCTGGGTCGGCGCCAAAGGCGGCATAGCCCGGCGCAAGCGGCCTTTGCCGGTTTCGATGGTGGCCGACACCTGCGCCTTCCGCCCAGCGGTGCTGGCGGCGCTCAACGAGCATGGGCTGGAATGGCGGACCGTGTTCGAGAACGGCAACCTCGACGCAACGACGGCGACGGTGCGTTCGGACCTGGCCGTCACCACCTGGCTGGCCTCCACCGTGCCGGCCGACCTTGATATTCTGGCCGCCGATCCGGAGCTTCCAGCCTTGCCGAATTTCTCGATCAATCTGCACCTGCCGAAGCATGGTGTCGGGCCGGCGGCGCGGGAATTTGCCGCTTGCATCCGCGACGGGCTGGCGCGGCGGCAACAGGCGGCGTGATCGGCAAAATTGCAAAGGGACGGCCGGTGCCCGGCCATCCCCTATTAACGCAATGCGCGGTCGCCTATTTCCAGTTCTTGCGCCTCTCGATTTCGGCCTCTGAAGGCTGTTGTTGGGCGAAGGACCCAGTCTTGATCTCACCGCCACGTTCATAGCTCGCTATGATGACGCCGGTGGTCGATGCCTGTGAGCGGTTCAGCTTGAAAGCCGCCGGGATTGCGCCGCTGCCGAACAGCCGCTTGCCCTTGCCCAACACCAGCGGGAAGGTCAGCAGGCTGATCTCGTCGATCAGGTCGTTGGCGAGCAAGGTCTGGATCAGCTCGCTCGAACCCTGGATGAGCAGGTCGGGGCCGTCCTCCTGCTTGAGCTGGCGCAGTGTGGCCACGACGTCGTCGCCAAGCGATTGGCTGTTTTGCCACGACAGCGTATCGGGCCGGTGGGTGGCCACATATTTGGTGACGGCGTTGAAACGGTCGGCGATCGGATCGTCTTTCTGGTACGGCCAATGCGCGGCGAAGATGTCGTAGGTCTTGCGGCCGAGGAGCAGCGCGAAGGGTTTTGCGAAAGTCTCACCAATAAAGGCGCCCCCGACGTCGTCCCAGTAATGGAACGTCCAGCCACCGAATTCGAAGCCGCCGACCGGGTCTTCTTGCGGTCCACCGGGCGCCTGCATGACGCCGTCGAGGCTGACGAATGTCGCGGTGGTGATCTTCCTCATTGGATTCTCCCTTTTTGTCATCCGTGCCGTTGCGACCGGATTTCGGCCAAAGGACGTGCGAGCGGAAGCCTGTCCGACAGGGCCGGTAAATTTCTGGGCCCCGGCGCATGTCGAGCGGCAAGCACGGGACGCCTCGCCGCGGCGGCGCCGAGACGCTTGAAGCGTTCCGCAGGCAATGACCGCGACACGCCTAGTTTACCGCCATTGCCGACAGTCCTGCCGGAACCGCCGCGTTGCCGCTGCGTTTGAGGTCGTGCCAGCAATTGGCGCGAGACCGAGGAGGATACGATGGGCGTTGAACAGGCACCGACAGCGAAGGGCAAGCAAGCGGCCAAGGGATTGAAGCAGGCTGCGGCGAAGGACGAACGCAAGACCGAAGCGGATACTGGACGCCCGCTCAAGAAGGGCGCGGCCCGCTTCGACGAGCGTTCGAAAAGCTCGGACGGCAAGAGCGCCGGCACCAAGCAGAAGATCTGAGCGTGACCGCCAAGTCCAGGACCAAAAAAAACGCCGGCAGGGCTCTCAGCCGCGGGTGTCTGCATCGATCCATCCCAGAGCCTGCGGCCCTTCATGCGAAAAATACTGTGACTTGGCGCAACCATTGGGATAATTGTTTGTTGGGTCGGATCGGGCCATGAGATCGGCAAGTACCGATACGTGCATCGCGGGGAGTTGCCATGCTCTGGAAAGGTCGTCGTCAAAGTGACAACGTCGAGGACCAACGCGGCCAGGGCGGCGGGTTCAACCTGCCGCGCGGCGGCCCCGGCCGTCTCCGCATCCCGATCGGCGGCCGCTCCGGCGGCGGAATGTCGCTGTCGACCATCATCATTCTCGTGGTCCTCTATTTCGGGCTGAAGGCCATCGGCATCGACCCGCTGCAGATCCTGGCCGGCGGCGGCTTGGTGCCGGGCGGCGGCGGTCAGATCACCGACAACAGCGGGGAGGGCACCGGTGCGCCCGCCTCCGACGAGATGAAGCAGTTCGTTTCGACCGTCCTGGCCGAGACCGAGGACACCTGGACCGGCATTTTCCAGGCCGAGGGCCTGTCCTACGAAGACCCCAAGCTGGTCCTGTTCAGCGGCCAGATCCGCTCGGCCTGCGGCTTTGCCTCTTCCGCGGCCGGACCGTTCTACTGCCCCGGCGACCGCAAGGTCTATCTCGACACTACCTTTTTCCAGCAGCTCGACCAGCAATTCGGCGCTTCGGGCGATTTTGCCCAGGCCTATGTGATCGCGCATGAGGTCGGCCATCACGTGCAGAACCTCACCGGCATCCTGCCCAAGTTCAACCAGATGCGCCAGCAGATGGGCGAGGCCGAGGCCAACCACATGTCGGTGCAGGTCGAGCTCCAGGCCGATTGCTTCGCCGGCGTCTGGGCGCATTTCACCGGGCAGAAGGGAATCCTCGAACAGGGCGACATGGACGAGGCGCTGAACGCTGCCCAGCAGATCGGCGACGACACGATGCAGAAGAAGATGCAGGGCTATGTCGTGCCGGAAAGCTTCAACCATGGCACCTCGCAGCAGCGGCAGACCTGGCTGGCGCGTGGCTACAAGAGCGGCAAGCTGTCGGATTGCGATACGTTCAACACTCCGATCTGAGGTGTTCGGGCTTTTCCTGTCGAAATGATCGTTGAAGCGCGGGCGGTAATGCCGATTTGGCCGCATTCATGTCGACGGTTGATGTCAGGATGAAAATTCCTAACGTGTTCCCTTATTGTTCTGTGTGGCTGACTCGCCTATAAAAGACCCTTCCGCCTTCGCGCCGAGGCGGCTCCAGGAGTCGATACCGTCATGATCGAAGCCAAAACCGCCAGGCGGGGCCTTGCGCTTGTTTTCACCACGCTGCTGCTCGACATCACCGGCATCGGCATCATCATGCCGGTGCTGCCAGCCTATCTGCAGGAGCTGACCGGCGTTGGTGTCAGCGAAGCGGCGATCGAAGGCGGCTGGCTGTTCTTCGTCTATGCGGCCATGCAGTTCCTGTTCGCGCCGCTGGTCGGCAATCTCAGCGACCGCTTCGGGCGTCGTCCGGTCCTGCTGGCCTCGGTGCTGACCTTTGCCATCGACAATCTGATCTGCGCGGTGGCCTGGTCCTATTGGGTCCTGTTCATCGGTCGGGTGCTGGCCGGCATCAGCGGCGCCAGCTATTCGACCGCCTCCGCCTTCATCGCCGACGTCAGCACCAACGACAACAGGGCGAAGAATTTCGGCCTGCTTGGCATCGCCTTCGGCGTCGGTTTCGTCATCGGCCCGGTGCTGGGCGGGTTGCTTGGCGAATTCGGGCCGCGCGTGCCGTTCTGGGGCGCGGCGGTGCTTGCTCTGATGAACTTCATCGTCGGCTGGTTCTTTCTGCCGGAAACGCTGGAGCAGCATCACCGGCGCCGCTTCGAATGGCGCCGCGCCAATCCTCTCGGCGCCCTGAAGCAGATGCGCAATTACAAGGGGATCGGCTGGATCGGGCTGGTGTTCTTCCTGATGACGCTCGGCCACATGATGTACCCTGCCGTGTGGTCGTTCGTCGGCAGCTACCGCTACGGCTGGAGCGAGCAGCAGATCGGCTTCTCACTCGGCGTCTTCGGCCTTGGCGGGGCATTGGTGATGGGTTTTGTCCTGCCGCGCGTCATCCCACGGCTCGGCGAATGGCGGACCGCCGCCATCGGCCTTGCCTTTACCGCGCTCGCCGCCTTCGGCTATGCCGCGGCGTGGAAGGGCTGGATGATCTATGCGGTGATCGTGGCGACCTGCCTCGAGGCGCTGGCCGACCCGCCGCTGCGGAGCCTGGCGGCGGCCAAGGTGCCGCCCTCCGCGCAAGGCGAATTGCAGGGTGCGATGACCAGCGTGTTTTCGATCACCAGTATTATCACGCCGCTGGTTTATACGGGAATCTTCGCCTGGTTCACCGGCCCAAGCGCGCCGGTCACGTTCGGCGGCGCGCCCTTTGTGCTCGGCGGTATCTTTCTCGCTCTGTCGCTGATCGCGTTCGTGCTCAGGGTCGAAAGACCGGCCGCGGTGAAAGACGTCACGACCGCGACGGTGCGAACCTGAATCAGGCGCGCTCCGCCAGCGCCGGCTCGCCGCGCTTTTCGCGGATGAGATTGACGAAGCGGCGGAACAGATAATGCGAATCCTGCGGGCCCGGCGAGGCTTCGGGATGATGCTGGACCGAAAACACCGGCCTGCCGGTCAGAGTGATGCCGCAGTTCGAGCCGTCGAACAGCGAGACATGGGTTTCTTCGACGCCGCTCGGCAACGAGTCGGCGTCGACTGCAAAGCCGTGATTCATCGAGACGATCTCGACCTTGCCGGTGGTGTGATCCTTGACCGGATGATTGGCGCCGTGATGGCCCTGATGCATTTTGGCGGTTTTGCCGCCGAGCGCCAGCGCCAGCATCTGGTGGCCGAGGCAGATGCCGAAGACTGGGATGTCGGTCTTCAGCAGGTCCTGGATGACCGGAACGGCATAGTTGCCGGTGGCTTCCGGATCACCGGGACCGTTGGAGAGAAAGATGCCGTCGGGCCGCATGGCGAGGATCTCCTCGGCGCCGGTGTTGGCCGGCACCACGGTGACCTTGGCGCCCAGGCCAGCGAGCAGGCGCAATATGTTGCGCTTGACGCCGTAGTCGATGGCGACGACATGCATCGACGGATCGATCTGTTCGCCAAAGCCCTCGTCCCAGACCCAGGCCGTCTCGCGCCAGACCGAGGACTGGCCGGAAGTGACGTCCTTGGCCAGGTCAAGCCCGATCAGGCCGGACCAGGCGGCGGCGCGGCGCTTCAGATCGTCGACGTCGAAAATGCCGTCGGGCGCGTGCGCGATGACGGCGTTGGGCATGCCCTTTTCACGGATCAGCGTGGTCAGCGCGCGGGTGTCGATGCCCGTAAGCGCCACGATGCCGCGTTTCTTCAGCCATTGGTCGAGACCAGAAGCGGCGCGATAGCTGGACGGATTGGTGACGTCGGCCTTGAACACGGCGCCGACGGCGCCGGCCCGGGCGACCGGGTTGAGATCCTCGATGTCCTCGTCATTGGTGCCGATATTGCCGATATGCGGAAAGGTGAAGGTGACGATCTGGCCGGCATAGGACGGGTCGGTGAGAATTTCCTGATAGCCTGTCAACGCGGTGTTGAAGCAGACTTCGGCGACGGCGGAGCCGGTGGCGCCAAGGCCGCGGCCCTCGATGACGGTGCCGTCGGCCAGCACCAGCAGGGCGGTCGGCTCCTCGGTGGCCCAAGCGGGGGTCGACGCGGCGGTCATCGTTGCCATGGCGGCACTCCTAAAAAGCTGCGCCCTTCAATCGGTCCGGCGAACCATTCTGCGCAGCAAACCGCGCGCAGCGGCGATTTCGCAGCCAGCGCGCGCAACAAAAACTCAGTTCATGCAAGGCCCAGTACATAGGGGAAGGCGCCAGAGCGGTCAATGACGCTACGCCCGCAGGCGCGATTTATTTCGTCGAACAATATCAGCGGTTTGCCGGGCGGCGTCGAATTTGCCTTGGGCTTTCGGCACGGCTATTGTCCGTCGCATTCGAAGGAGAAAGCATCATGCGCGGCAAAATCGGCGAATCCCTGAAGAGCGCGATGAAGGCGCAGGACAAGCGTCGGCTTCCGACATTGCGGCTGATCCAGGCGGCCATTCACGACCGCGACATCGCCAATCGCGGCGCTGGCAAAGAGCCGGCCAGCAACGACGAGATCCTGCAGATACTGGCCAAGATGGTGAAGCAGCGCGAAGAGTCGGCCAAGGCTTTCGACGACGGCAAGCGGCCGGAGCTTGCCGCGCAGGAGCGCGACGAGATGGCCATCATCCGCGATTTCCTGCCGACGCAACTGGGGCAGGCCGAGACCGAAACGGCGATCCGCGCCGCCATCGCCGAGACCGGCGCCAGCGGCGTCAAGGACATGGGCAAGGTTATGGCCGTGCTCAAGGAGAAATACGCGGGCCAGATGGATTTCTCCAAGGCGAGCGGCATCATCAAGGGACTGCTGCAGTAGGATTTTGCCGCTGCAGCGAGCTCATAAGGCATTGGAGGAGGCGACCGCGAGGCGCCAGCCCATGTGATTGGCGCTCAGGCGCTCTTTGGTTTCTGAGAGCGGGCGGGGCGGGCGGTAGCTCGCACCGACAGGTTCAGTGCCACGGCGGCGCGAATGAGCGCCTTCAGCGCCTCGTCATCGATCGTGTCGCCCTCATGGATATCGATGGCGCGCCTGGTGTTGCCTTCGAGGCTGGAGTTGAAGAGGCCAGAAGGGTCCGCCAGCGAGGCGCCCTTGGCGAAGGTCAGCTTGACGACATTCTTGTACGTCTCACCGGTGCAGAGTATTCCGGCGTGCTCCCACACCGGAACCCCTCGCCACTTCCACTCCTCGACCACTTCGGGATCGGCCTGCTTGATGAGGGTTCGGATCCGAGCGAGCATCTCGCCCCGCCAATCGCTCAGCTCGTTGATTCTCGCATCTATCAACTGAGAGGGAGTGTCTCCTCCTTTTCCCTCCTTCGAGCCGCTCTTCTTCAGGGCTGTTGTCGTTTTGGTCATGGTTGGTCCCGGTGGCTTTGTGCAGGTCGGCGTCCGGCGTCTCACGACGGCATCGATACGACGAGCCGTTTGCCGTTCCGGCGCGGGCAACAGACTCTCGACACCGAGGAGAAATCTTCGTCGCTCCAGACCCGATTTGCAACGAGGATCACACGAAAATGGAGCACGATTTGGCAGCGCTTGTTGAACATTGTCGGCACCGCACCGGCGACATGGGCTCGCAGAGCACTCGCGAGCCGGGGCAGAACCATCAGGGATCACGGCGATGTTGCACCTTTCCGATGGCAGACGCCCTTGGCTAATTCGCGATGCATCTCACAGTTGCTCGCCTGGCAATTGGCTGGCTTGCGTCACCCAGGCGGCGAACTGAGCTTCGTCGAGCTGGTCCTCATAAATGTCGAGGTAGCGCACGTCCTTGTGCTTGGACTCGCCGGGAGGAACAGGACGCAGTGACGTGCCCCGGAAGAAGGTCACTTTAACGTAGCGGGTGAACACATGGAACGACAGGAACCAGCCCTGGCCCTCAATGCCGTAAAACGGCGAGTTCCATTTGACGCCCTTCTGCACGCCGGGGACGGTGCGCACGATGATTGCGTCGAGACGCCGTCCGACATCGCTTTTCCAGCCCGGCATGGCCGCGATGTAGGCCTGCACGGGAGCGTCGCCTTTAGCCTTCGCGATCTGGGGGTTGCCGCCTGCGAGGAGTGCCGGCTGCGTTTGCTTGCCGGACTGCGGCTTCGGCGTCGCCTTGCGCGGTTTGGTCGGTTTCGTAACGCCCCGCTCGGCGGCGGTCTTCGCCGATTTCTCGGACCTGTGGTCGGCCATTGTGTTCACTCCAAAGCAGGTGGACCCAATCGAAGACATTTGATTTTAGAAAGCCGCCCCTGAAGATCAACTTCAGAATCTGAGGGCGGCAGCGGAGCGATCGTACGTCATGGTTGAACTCGTCAAACCGGCGCTTGAACATCTGCCGTCGTACAAGGCCGCGCTCGAACGCGGCTGGTCGCCGGACAATGTGCGGCTGATGGAGGCGACGCGCGAGCAGCTTGCGGCCATCGAAAAGGATCCAACTGCCTTCCTCGCCGATCTCGACGACCCCGATGCCGAGGGTGGTCCGATCACCTTGCCTGATGGGACGAGAGTGCCGCGCCTGCCGGGATTCCGGCGCTGGATCTGGGACGGCGAAGTCGCCGGCTCGATCGGCCTTCGCTGGCAGCGCGGCACCGCCGAGCTGCCGCCACATGTGCTCGGCCACATCGGCTATGCCGTAGTGCCATGGAAGCGGCGGCGCGGCTATGCGACAGAGGCGGTGAGGCTGATGCTCGGCGAGGCGAGAGCGCTCGGCCTGCCCTTCGTCGAGATCACTGCCAAGCCGGGTAATCTCGCCTCGCAGAAGGTGGTCCTGGCCAATGGCCGACGGCTCGTCGGGCGATTCTTCGAGGACGCTGCCTATGGCGGCGCCGAAAGCCTGCGCTATCGCATCGACCTGTACCGCCTGCCGACTATTCGGCAGCGGCCGGCAGAGGTGGCATCGTGTTTTGGCGCCACTCCCAGATATGCGAGGCAAGCGCGACCGCCACGGCGACCAGCATGGCTATGGCGCCAACCACCGGCAGGCTGCGATAGCCATAACCGGCATTGAGCATGGCGGCGCCGAGCGAGGCGGCCAGTGCGATGCCGACATTGAAGCCGGCCGGGATGAGCGATGAGGCGAGATTGGAGGCATCCGCCGTCCAGGTCAGGATACGGGTCTGGATCGGGGTGCCGATGGCAAAGCTGAGACCACCCCAGATGGTGATCGCAACGACCATCGGCACCGGGTACGGGCTGACGGCGTAAATGACGGCAAGTGTCACCGCCTGCATGAAAAGCATGGTGATGAGCGACGGCATCAGTTTCCAGTCGGCGAGCCGCCCGCCAAGAAAGACGCCGATCGTCGCACCGACACCGTTGAGCAGCAGCACCCAGGGCACCAGGCCCTCGTCGAGGCCGGTGACTTCAAGAAGCGTCGGCGTGATGTAGGTGAACAGGCCGAACTGGCCGGTCATCAGCATCAGCATCAGGATCAGCGACGTCCAGACCTGCTGGCGAGCGAGCACGCGAACCTCGCTGCCGAAACTGATGGACTGGCGCGACGATCCCGTCTTGCGCGGCAGCAGCACGGTCATGGCAGCGATGGACGCCACGCCAAGCGCGCACATCACCCAGAACGTCGCGCGCCACCCCCAGACATTGCCGATCGCCGTGCCGGCCGGCACGCCGATGACATTGGAGACCGTGAGGCCCGACAGGATGAGCGCCACCGCCATTCCACGCTGGTCCTGGCGGACCAGGCCGACCGCGACCACCATCGCGACGCCGAAATAGGCGCCGTGCGCCACAGCCACTGCAATCCGCAGCAGCAACATGGAGGCGAAGTCGGGTGCAAGGGCGCAGGCGGCCTGGCCGATGGTGAAGGCTGCGGCAAGGCCAAGCAGCAACGCCTTGCGCGAAATCGTCTTGGTGGCGAGCGTCAACAGCGGTCCGCCGACTGCGATGCCGCCGGCGTAGCCGGAGACGAGGTAGCCGGCGGTCGGGATGGAGACGCCAAGGCCCTCGGCCACGTGCGGCAGCACGCCGGCGATGACGAACTCGGTGGTGCCGAATGCGAATGCCGCGATGAACAGTGCGATAAGGGGAAGCATGGCGCGGGAAGGCGATCCTTGAATGAGATGGCTCAAACCACGAACGAGAGCGGCGGGCAATCCAGAATTTGTCGACGCCGCTTCAGGTTTTCTTGATCGGACTGGCGCGGCGGTTTTTCCTTTTCCCACAGGGGAGAAGGAAAGGCTCCGGAATTACCCAGCCTTCAGCCGCGAGCCGGTGAGCAGGCCGCGTTCCTCGAGCACGGGGTAGGCTATCGAGGCGAGCAGCGAGTTGATCTGCTTCAGGTCGCGGATAGTGTCGAGATGGATGGCGCTGGTCTCGACGCTCTTGGCGGTGCCGTCGCGCAGCCGCACGAAATGGCTGGCGCTGGTCTCCTTCTCGCGGTCGCGCAGCCGATCCTTTTCCAGCACCAGCTGGCGGGCGGTCTCCGGATCACGCGAGACCAGCACGTTGAAGGCGAGCCGCGCGTTGGCGAGCACCGAAGCGTGGAAGGCGCTAAGCTCGCGCCAACCCTCGGGCGTGAACTCCAGCCCGCGCTCGAGCTTCTTCCTGACATGCACCAGCATGTTGCGCACGATGATGTCGCCGACCTGTTCGAGCTTGACGCAGGCGCCGATCAACTCCTGGCAGCGCAGCGCCTCGTCCTCGCTCAGCGGGTTCCTGGTGACCTTGGCCAGATAGAGCTTTATCGACGCATGTTTCTTGTCGACGCGGTCGTCGAGCGCGGCCAGCGCCTTGATCTTGTCGGCGTCGGCGCTCTCATAGAGCTCGATGATCCGCTTCAGCATGATCTCGACCGTCTCGCAGACCCGCACCACCTCACGGGTGGCGTTGGCCAGCGCCTGGCTCGGCACATCGAGGGCGCTGTCGTTGAGTGCGGACAGCTCGACGACGTCGAGCGCTTCTGCCGGCGCCGGTTTGGTGCCGAGCGCCACGATCTTTTCCGAAACGCGGTAGACGAGGCCGGCCAGTGGCAGGCCGGCAACCAGGATCAGGACGTTGAAGAGGATATGCGCGTTGACGATCTGGTCGGGCACGGTGGCGCCGAGAAAGGCGACCGACGGCTTCAACCACAGGAACAGGATCAGCATGGCCAGCGAGCCCATGCCGCGCATCAGGAGATTGCCGATCGGCACGACACGCACGCCCGGCTCGGCGTTGCGGGTGAGCAGCGGCGCGATGATCGACGAACCCAGATTGACGCCGAGCACCAGCACGATGCCGAGTTCGGGCGGGATGAAGCCGCGGCCGGCGAGCGTCACCATCAAAAGGACCGCGGCGATCGAGGAATGAAACAGCCAGGTGACCAGCGCCGCCAGCAGATAGGCGGTGACCGGGTCGCTGGAGAAGTAGTCGACGATAACCGGCATCAAAGTGCTCTGGCGCAGCGGCTCCGAGGCCTGGCCGATCATTTCCAGCGACAACACCAGCAGGCCGATGCCGACCAGGATGCGGCCGAACTGGCGCCAGTCGCGCCGCTCGGTGGCCATGAACATGACCGTGCCGGCGACAAGACAGACCGGCACCAGCAGCGACAGGTCGAAGGTGAGCAGCTTGACCACCAGCGCCGAGCCGATCTCGGCGCCGCGCACGGCAAGCTGGCCCGATATGCCGCTGACGATGCCGGCGCCGGCGAACGAGCCGACCAGCAAGGTGACGGCGGTGGAGCTTTGCAGGGCGATCGCCAGGCCGCAGCCGGCCAGAACCGCCATGAAAGGATTGCGCATGGTCGCGCGCAGCTTGTGGCGCAGCACATCGCCATAAGCCCGCTCTACACCTGTCTTCACCAAGCGGGTGGCAAACAGCATCAGCGCCACCGCGCCGGCAAGATGCAGCAAAACGACCGAACCGCTCATGTCAGGCTCGCATTCCGACAGGCGTCAGCGATGCGAGCACCCATGACGGCGAAGAGGCAAAAGAGGGGGCGAATCAAGGACATTGCAAGGGTCGATACTACTACGATTACTCTTAGCCGGGTAATAAATTTTGCCCAATTCGGCCGGCTGTTGGTGCGCGACAGGGCGTGTCGGAAATGGATGGATCGCAAAATGGTTGCATTGCCGACCGGCTTCTGGATGACCGCGCGGTCAAGTGGCGACGACCCCTTCAGATCAGGTTTGAGCCGCTGTTATAAATACATGAAATCATTACGAAAACGTAATCAGCGTGTTCAGTTTCGGTTCATTCTTCGGGTTCTATTGCTTGGGCATCGACAACCAAGGAGTACCCCGTCATGAAACGCATCATCCATTCCGCCGTCGCCGTATCGATGCTGGCTGCGACGTCCCTGCAGGGCCTCGCCCGGCACAATGCCGGATAGGAAGAAGCCGGCCTGCAACGGCCGCCTTCTTTCTGCCCTGTGAAAACCGGGTATGGTTCGCATTAGGAGTCGTCGGGTTTCGCCGGCGTGATTATATGGAGGCAAACGAGCCGTTCCCGATGCGCTTTCCACCTGCCTTCCTCGATGAGATACGCGACCGCGTGCCGATTTCCTCGGTGATCGGCCAGCGCGTGGCGTGGGACAGGAAGAAGACCAACGCGCCGCGCGGCGATTATTGGGCGTGCTGTCCCTTCCATGGCGAGAAGAGCCCGTCCTTCCACTGCGAGGACAAGAAGGGACGCTATCATTGCTTCGGCTGCTCGGTTTCGGGCGACCACTTCAAATTCCTCACCGAACTCGACGGGATGAGCTTTCCCGAAGCGGTCGAGAGGATCGCCGACATGGCCGGGGTGCCGATGCCGGTTCGCGATGCCCAGGAGGAACGGCGCGAAAAGGAACGCGCCAGCCTGACCGAAATCATGGAAATGGCGACCGCCTTCTTCCAGGAGCGGCTGCAGGGGCCGGAAGGCGCAAAAGCCCGCGCCTATCTGCGCGACCGCGGGCTGACGCCGGCGACGCAGCAGTCGTTCCGGCTCGGCTATGCGCCCGACAGCCGCAATGCGCTGAAGGAGCATCTTGCCGCCAAGGGCGTGCCCAAGGCCGATATCGAGGCATGCGGGCTGGTGCGCCATGGCGACGACGTTCCGGTTTCCTACGATTGGTTCCGCGACCGCATCATGTTCCCGATCCCGGACTCCAGAGGCAAGATAATCGCCTTTGGCGGGCGCGCGCTGGCAGCCGATGCGCTCGCCAAATACATGAATTCGCCCGACACCGAGCTCTTCCACAAGGGCAACGTGCTCTACAATTTCGCCCGGGCACGCAAGGCAGTGGCCAAGGGCGGCACGGTGATCGCCGTCGAGGGCTACATGGACGTGATCGCGCTGGCGCAGGCCGGTTTCGAGAATGTCGTGGCGCCGCTCGGCACCGCGCTGACCGAAAACCAGCTCGAACTGCTGTGGCGGATGGCCGGCGAGCCGGTGCTGTGCTTCGACGGCGACCAAGCCGGACTGAAGGCGGCATGGCGCGCCGCCGACATGGCGCTGCCGGCGGTTCAGGCAGGCCGCTCGGTGCGCTTTGCGCTTCTGCCGGAAGGCAAGGACCCCGACGATCTGGTCAAGGCCGAAGGGCCGGACGCGTTTGGCGCCGTACTTTCCGAGGCGCGGCCGCTCGCCGACCTTTTGTGGATGCGCGAAACGGCCGGCGGCATCTTCGACACGCCGGAACGACGGGCGGAACTGGAAAAAACGCTGCGCGAACTGACCAGCCGCATCCGCGACGAGAGCTTGCGCTACCACTACCAACAGGAAATGCGCGAGCGGGTGCTAAGCTTTTTCGGCGCGCGCCAAGGCTATCCAGGCGGGCGTCAAGATGGGCGGCCCGGCGGGCGCTTTCAGGGCAAGGGCTCAGCTCCTGGCGGACAGTTCGCACGCGGCGGCAATGCCGGTGGACGCACCGCGATCACCGAAAGCCTTGGCCGCTCGGCGCTGGTCAAGCGCGGCAGCGAGGGGATGTCGGTGCGCGAGGCGACGATCATCGCAGCTCTTGTCAATCATCCGGCGCTGATCGACGAGAATTTCGCGCATGTCGAGTTCCTCGACCTCGCCAACACTGATCTGAAGCGATTGCACGCGGCGATCCTCGATGCGATGGCGCATGACATGGCCAACGACCGCAACGCGGTGATCGCGACGATCGAACGGGCCGGCTGCGGCGAGATCTGGGCACGCGTGGTGGCGCTGATCAAACGGGCGCGGCAATGGCCGGCGCTGGAAACGGCCGGACTTGACGATGCCCGCGACGCCTTCAGCCAGGCGCTCCACTTGCAGCGCAGCGCGCGCACCTTACATAAGGAGCTGAAACAGGCAGAAGCGGCGCTCGCCAGCGATCCCACAGACGAAAATTACCGGCATCTCGTCGAGATCCAGGCGCAATTTCGTGATGTGCAAGCAACGGAAGCGCTGATTGAAGGGTTCGGCGTGTCTTCGGGCAGGGCCGGGCGGGTGTAGGTCGAAGCTTACGAAAGAGTGAAAGTGCAGAACCGTGCTTGCGCGCCGAATCAGCCGCGGCGCTTTAAGTCGGGTAATTGATTCGCTTTTTTCATGCGAATCATGCGAGAGGCGCTTGACCTTCTGGCAGAATAACGGAATCAGGACGATTCGAAACGTTAACCCGCGCCGGCGTCGACGGAAATGCAGCGATGTGAGGTACCGGTCACTGGACAGGCAGTCAGCCTGCCACAGATACCAGGGTTAATCTGGACTTAACGAGAGATGCAGTTACTGGCCCGGGGAAACGCGTTCTAGCGCGAGCGCATCTGATCTAACCGGTACGGCAGCTTACGCGGCTTGATATTTATGCGGCTAGATACCTGGCCGCTTGGAGAAAATAAAGAATGGCGACAAAAGAAAAGGAAGAGGTCGAGACCGAACGTGAAGGCGCCACCGATGGCCCTCTGCTCGACCTTTCCGACGATGCTGTCAAGAAGATGATCAAGGCCGCCAAGAAGCGCGGCTATGTCACCATGGACGAACTGAATTCGGTGCTGCCCTCGGAGGAAGTGACCTCCGAGCAGATCGAGGACACGATGGCCATGCTCTCCGACATGGGCATCAACGTGGTCGAGGACGACGAGCAGGGCGAGGAGCCCGAAGCCGCCGATGCGGCTGCCGACGCCGAGGAAGACGCCAACGAACTGGCCGAGCAGACCGGCACCGCCGTTGCTGCGACGACCACCAAGAAAGAGCCGACCGATCGTACCGACGATCCGGTTCGCATGTATCTGCGCGAGATGGGCTCGGTCGAGCTTCTGTCGCGCGAGGGTGAAATCGCGATTGCCAAGCGCATCGAGGCTGGCCGCGAGACGATGATCGCGGGCCTGTGCGAAAGCCCGCTGACCTTCCAGGCCATCATCATCTGGCGTGACGAGCTCAACGAATCGAAGATCCTCTTGCGCGAGATCATCGACCTCGAAGCGACCTATGCCGGGCCGGAGGCCAAGCAGGCGCCGGTGGTCGAGCGGATCGAGGAAGCCAAGGTCGACGAAAAGCCGCGCCGTTCGCGCGAGGACGAGGACGACATCACCAATGTCGGCGGCGATACGCGCGGTCTGACTGACGACGACGAGGAAGACGAGGACGAAGCCAGCCTGTCGCTGGCGGCGATGGAAGCGGAGCTGCGCCCGCAGGTGATGGAGACGCTCGACGTCATCGCCGACACCTACAAGAAGTTGCGCAAGCTGCAGGACCAGCAGGTCGAGAACCGGCTGGCTGCCGCCGGCACGCTGTCGCCCAGCCAGGACCGCCGGCTGAAGGAGCTGAAGGACCAGCTGATCAAGGCGGTGAAGTCGCTATCCTTGAACACGGCGCGCATCGAGGCATTGGTCGAGCAGCTCTACGACATCAACAAGCGCCTGGTGCAGAACGAAGGCAAGCTGTTGCGGCTGGCCGAAAGCTATGGGGTGCGCCGCGAGGAATTCCTGAAGGAGTACCAGGGCTCTGAGCTCGATCCGAACTGGACGCGTTCGATCGGCAATCTGACCTCGCGCGGCTGGAAGGAATTCACCAAGAACGAAAAGGACGCGATCCGCGACCTGCGCGCCGAGATCCAGAACCTCGCCACCGAAACGGCGATCTCGATCCTGGAATTCCGCAAGATCGTCAACCAGGTGCAGAAGGGCGAGCGCGAAGCCGCGATCGCCAAGAAGGAAATGGTCGAGGCCAATCTGCGCCTCGTCATTTCCATCGCCAAGAAATACACCAATCGCGGCCTGCAGTTCCTCGATCTGATCCAGGAAGGCAATATCGGCCTGATGAAGGCGGTCGACAAATTCGAATACCGCCGCGGCTATAAGTTCTCGACTTATGCGACGTGGTGGATCCGGCAAGCGATCACCCGCTCGATCGCCGACCAGGCGCGCACCATCCGCATTCCGGTGCACATGATCGAAACGATCAACAAGATCGTGCGCACCTCGCGCCAGATGCTGCACGAGATCGGCCGCGAGCCGACGCCGGAGGAACTGGCGGAAAAGCTCGCCATGCCGCTGGAAAAAGTGCGCAAGGTGCTGAAGATCGCCAAGGAGCCGATTTCGCTCGAAACGCCGGTCGGCGACGAGGAGGATTCGCATCTCGGCGATTTCATCGAGGACAAGATGGCGATCCTGCCGATCGACGCGGCGATCCAGGCCAATCTGCGCGAGACGACGACGCGGGTGCTTGCGTCGCTCACCCCGCGTGAAGAGCGCGTGCTCAGAATGCGCTTCGGTATCGGCATGAACACCGACCACACGCTGGAGGAAGTCGGCCAGCAGTTCTCGGTCACCCGCGAGCGCATCCGCCAGATCGAAGCCAAGGCGCTGCGCAAGCTCAAGCACCCGAGCCGCTCGCGCAAGCTGCGGAGCTTCCTCGATAGCTGATGCCGGGCAACGGATAGCAATTTGAAGGGCGCTGCGCAGGCTGTGTGAGAATCGAAACGATCCCGCAGATTGGCGGGGTCGTTTCGATGATGCAGCCCTATGCGGGTTGGGCTGGTCTGAGGTTGATGCTGCGGATGATGTTGTAGGCTAGGACCGACCATTTCGGTTCTGATCCCCTAGAGGCTTCTGATGAGGAACCGCGATCATTCATGCGTTGCAGCGCTTCCTCATGGATATGTTGTCGTGAACCGCGGCATCGCCGAAAGTGCCTTTTCAGTGGGTCAATGTTCATCGGAACATTACCTTGAGCCTGTCCCACCAGCCGGGCTCGGGTTTTGACGGTTTCCGGACGTTGTTGGTGAGGCCGTTGATATAAAGAACCATATTCAGCGGGTCGAACCTGAGGCCGTGGAACTTGGCAGCGAAGCGTCCGCCGCGATCGATGACGTGGGTGACGGCCCCATGCATCTGCTGGCCGTCTTCCAGCGGCTCGAAGCGTACATTGTAAGCCTCTGACAATTTCCGGGTCGTGCCGTCCGGCTGGCCCGGCCGTGTCGTCAAAAACATCCAGTTGCCGGCATCCAATCCGTGCGCTGGACCATAGGCATCGAGGACTTCGGACGTGTCCCTTACCGGGTCGGTCGTCACTGCCAGGAACTGCACCCTGTCTTTCATCGGCGTAGCGTTGACCTTGCGCTGAATGTCCGCGATCACCTCGGAATGGATCGGACACAGATCGGTACAACTCGCGAAGATGAAGTAGAGCACCACGATCTTGTCCGAGAAATCAGAAAGGCGGACGGCCTTTCCGTCCGCGTCGGCCAGTTCGAACGGCGGCGCAGCCGGTTCGTCGATGATCTGAAAGAACTTCTCCTCACTGCCCATCATCTTGTCGAGATCGGCGCCCGGATGATGCGCCCGCGCGGGCGGCGCGGCGGCCAGCAACAGAGAAAGCATTGCGATCAGGATTCTTACTTTCATAACCCATGCTTTCCAGTTGAGGAGGGATTTGGCGGGGCGCGGTCCAACTGCGCCTGCTCCTGCTCCCGGCGGCTCATCTCCGCCTGATATTGTCGTTCCCGTTCAGGCCAGGTGCTCTTGATGAAGGTGAGCACGGCCCGGATTTCCTCGTCGGTCATCATACCCGCAAATGCCGGCATGTCGCTCTCGTAGCCGCCGCGGACGACCGCGGCCGGTCCTTCTTTGGTGACACGGAAGAGCACGCCGTCCGGATGATGCCAGGAGTGGCCGGAGGCATCGTGCGGCGGTGCCGGCATGCGTCCCGAAAGCAGCGGGCTTTTCCAGTCGCGTTGTCCTTCGAGGTTGGCGCCATGGCATGTGGCGCAACGCTCGGCATAGATCGTCTTTCCGAGCGCGACAGTGGCAGCCGAGACGCCGCCGGCCGTCCGGTTCGCGAGCCAGGGCCAGGAAAATCCAAGGACTACCGCAGCCACGCCGAGCATCGAGAAGAGGACCGACGTCCTTTTCATTTGCCGCCGCCGAAGAACAGGTACTTGACCAGTGCGGCCGCCCCAAGGACGAGCACAAGCATGGCGAGCAGCCACGCGAAGCTCATGCCCCACATCATCATTCCGCTCGTGCCTTCCATCATCGCAGCCTCCTATTCCTTGGCGTAGACGCCGCCGGTCCCACCATACTTCTGGATTTCGAGAATCTCGAACGGACCCTCCTTCGTGCCGGTCATGCCGGGGGAACCCATCGGCATGCCGGGCAGCGTCACGCCCTTGATATCGGGCCGCTCGGTCAAGAGCTTTTTGACCGTGCCGACCGGCACATGGCCGCTCACCACATAGCCGTCGATGAAGGAGAGATGGCAGCCCTCGGCTTCCGCCGGAATGCCCGCTTCCCGGCTCATGGCGGAAAGGTCGTGCGTCGGCTTGACGGTGACCGCGAAGCCGTTCTCCCTGAGATAATCGGCATAGCCTTCGCAGCAGCCGCATTGCGGGTTTTTGTAAAGCGTGACGTCCTTTTCGCCGGCAAGCGCCGGAGCGGCACTGGAGAGCAAGGACGCAAGGGCGAGAGCTTTCAGAATATTGGACATGCTTTTTCTCCTTTCGGGTTTTTCGGAAGATTAGGCGACGCGGAAGACCGCCATCATGCCACCGGCCTGGTGTTCAAGAATGTGGCAGTGGAACATCCAGTCACCGGGGTTGTCGGCGACGAAGGCGATCTCGACCTTTTCGCGCGGCGAAACCAGCACCGTGTCCTGCCATTCGCGATGACGGGTGGGCTGGCCATTGCGGGAAATCACCCGGAATGAATGGCCGTGCAGATGGATCGGATGATGCCAGGCTGTCGCATTGGTCATTGCGATGACATGGTTCTTGTTCCGCGCAAGCGTCAGCGCCGGTTTCATGTCGTGGCGAGCCTGGTCGGCGGCGATGCCATTGATGAACCAAGCGGTGCTGGAGTTCATGGTCTGCGTCATCCTCTCTCCGCCCATCATCGAATTCATGTCGCGCGTCGTGCCGCCCGGCGCACCCGGGCTTTCACCCATGTCCTGGGCCACCATCTGGCCCATCATGCCGCCGGTGAAAACGACCTCGTTGCGGGATGCGGTTTCGAGGTCCGGCTCCGGTAGCGGGTTGGCCGGCAAGGCCAGCGGCCAGTCGGGCGCGCGCTCGCGGAGCGGAGTGTCGGAATACGCGATATCGACGAGCTTGTATTCCAGCCCTTCGTAGAACCGGTCGAAGATCGAAATCCGTCTACCGGGCTTGCCCGTCATGTCGAGGATCAGGTCGGCGCGCATGGCCGGGCCGAGCACCACCAGCCCGCCATCCGGCGCGTGTGGCGCGACCGGCTGGCCGTCGAGCGCGATGACGATGGGCTGAAGACCTGTGAAGTCGGGGCTGAAGATGCGCGCATTGGCGGCGTTGATCAGCCGCAGGCGGATGCGCTCACCCGCCCTGACGGCGAAGGTGGTCGGCACGCGACCGTTGATGGTAACCGTGTTGCCGACGCGGCCGTTGTGGTGGATGTCGTGCCGGTTGCCGAAATCCTCGCTGATTGCGCCCGATTTGGTCAGCCGCCAGTCGTCGAGCACCCAGGTCACGTCGCGGTCGACGCGCGCCGGTTCGCGTTCCTCGATAATCAGCGGTCCGTAAAGCCCGCGCTCGACCTGCTCGAAGCTCCGTTGGTGCGGGTGATACCAGAAGGTGCCGGCGTCGACCGCATCGAATTCGTAGACGAAGCGCTCTCCCGCTCCGATCGGCTTCTGGGAAAGGTGCGGGACGCCGTCCATGGCGTGCGGCACGCGCACGCCGTGCCAGTGCACTGTCGTTTCCTCGGCGAGGCCGTTCTCGACCACGACCCGCAGCCGCTCGCCCTGCCGGACCCGTATCTCGGGACCGGGAACAGTCCCGCCGTAGCACCAGGCGGCAATCTCGCCGGATGGTCCGGGCATAAGCCGCGTACGATCCGGCGCCGCCCGCAATTGCACCTCTTGCGGAGCCGCGGCATGGACGGGCGACCGCCACAACACGGGAAGCATCGCATCCGCGGTACTCGCGGCCGCCGATGCAAGAAAGGCTCGACGCGTCAGCGCCGGCATGGGAAATCTGGACATGGTTCAATCATCCTGAAAAGTCGGTCGTTCGCGCACATGGCGGCGCGGAAAGACACCTCACGCGAAACTGCGATCACGGGCGGTACGAGCGCCCATGGTCGTTACACCGGCAACCGGGGCAAGCCCTGCCGGCGTCAGCTACAGGATGATGGTTCGGGGAGGAGAGGGATCGGGTGGGCCGGTGTGGCCGACCAATTCCACCAGCGGTGAAGTCGCAATTTCGGCTGCCACAAAGGAAAGCACGAGACTGATCCGCGCAGGAATTGCTGCGAATGGCACAAGGCAGGCCGCACCGCATAGCTGAGGCTTGCCGCTGTCGTCGGGAGGGCAGGCATTACAATCGCCCATGTCTCCGTCAGCCATCGCGGCGGAAGACATCGCCAATGCCATGCTCGTTGCGTTAGTTGCATGCGCAACCGTGCCTGCTGCGAACACTACGAGCAGTACAATTGCGAAGGTGTGGGCAAGTCTGCGCATGACGCTGCATGCTAGCCTGTTTCTGCGTCATGTCCAGTTACAGGCTGTCGCAGCCTCGACGTCGTGAATTGTCCCGAGTCAGGGAGCAGACCTTCCCAGCCTGGCGTGGCAAATCATCGCTTGGGAGCGAGCTACCAGCTATGGTGCTCTCGAAAAATCCTCCTGATGACTTCGTCGGCGCGGGTGTCGAAACATCGGCCATGGCTGAGCAAAATACGGTCTGGCTGCCATGAGTGGATTTTTCGCAGCGCTGCCTTCGCCTTCCGCCGCTGAAGAAGGAGCGGCAGGCGCATACCGAAGAAGATCTGACCGTGAGGATGATACATACCGGTCAGTTTTGTGGCCGTTCGCCAAGGCTCGGCAATCTTGTCCAACTCGAGGTTAATGATCGTGTCGGTGAGGATCAGCGCCTTCGAGTCCCTGTGGAAGAAAATGTACTCCTTGAAGTACCCACCAGGGAAAAGCGTCTGGTCGATTTCCCGACCCCACTCTTCAGGCGGAGTAGGGCCGAGGTCTCTGGCAAACTCGATCGCTGTACGGCGGGCGCGGGCTCTTTGGCGGACGCGCGGCGAGGCCCAGGTTATCGCTTCGGGAAAGGCCTTCGCCCACTCTCCGATATGAGCGTAGTGAAATTGGTTGGGCGACACGAGGTGACGGGGCGTCCCTAGCGCCTGTAGCTCGTTCGCCAGCCTCTGGTCGAACTTGATCGGCGAGTGGAGAAACAGATCGCCATTCGAAAGACGCACGACCGTCATTCGCGTCGTGAACGGGAGCGGCAATCTTACGCCAGCCACGTTCAGATACTCGAACGGCCCGTCGACGACACCGATGTTCGTCGCGACGGGTTTGTATACGTTGATAGGCTCGTAGAGAGAGGCGCCCATAGGCGATCGCCGAAGATTGATCCAAGCGACAATCTAAGATGACGCTATCGCGCAAAGCTAGGTCCGATCGCATTACGTCCGCTCCCGGTCCGACCACGGCCGAAACGCGAAGGTCCGTTTCGGAGAAGCGCCAGAAACGTCTGTAAAAAAATGGTGCTCCCTGGTCCTTCCGTTCGGCGACAAGAAGGGCGACATTCCATCCGATTCAGACATTTCCTGCTTGTTCACGACGTCAAGAATCGAGCGAAGGCCCAGCGCTTTTGCAGGGCCCTCATCGTTTTAACACAGCCTGTGCGGCACCCTTTTTCGTTCGTCGCACAGGGATTATCTTGCCAGACGGTGCGGTTGTTCTTGCAGCATACCGGCTGTGGGAGGATAATCTCGTGTCGGATGCAATTTCTGGGCGACAAACCCGGATGCCCGCCCCGGCAGTGACGCCGTGCTCCGAGGCCCCGGAGGGAGGTGTGCATGACAACCTATATCGTGCTGATCAACTGGACGGAGCAGGGCGCCAAAAATGTGCGCGAGTCGCCGAAGCGGCTCGATGCCGCCAAGAAGCTGCTTGGAGACATGGGCGGCTCGTTCAAGGCTTTTTATCTCACCATGGGCGAATGCGATATGGTGGCGGTCGTCGAAGCGCCCGACGATGCGGTGCTCGCTCGTTTCTCGCTGATGCTGGCGACAGGCGGTAACGTGAGGACGCGGACGCTCAAGGCTTTCCCGGAATTGGCCTATCGCGAGATCATCGCCTCGCTCGGCTGAGGCGTGCGCGGCTACAGATCTGCGCAAACTGCCGAGTTCCTGATATAGAACGGTCAGGCGCCGCTTGACGGCGCCCGATCCGCTGATCATGAGGAGGAATGCTGCTCTCGCTCGAAAAGAACTTCATTTTCTCCATATCCCGAAGACGGCTCGTCGCGGCCAGGCTAATCCGGAAATGTCGCGGGGCCGAGGCATTTCCCGGATAATCGGCGCAGCCCTTCAGCTCGCGTCTCAAAACACATGTCCAAGCCTCTGCTGACCGTCTGGTACAACTCCCGTTGCCCGGTTTGCGATGCCGGGATCAGCCGGCAAAAGCGGCGGCTGGTCGAGGCGGTCAAGGCCGGGCGGATCGCGTTTCGCGACGTCAATGCCGAACCGGCGGCACTGGCCGGATACGGCGTGTCGCTGGAGGACATCCGCCGGCGGCTGCACGCAACCGAGGCGGACGGTAAACTGCTGGTTGGCGCCGATGTCGCAATTGCCGTCTGGCTGAGAACGCCGGGCGAGGGCTGGCTTGCAACGCTGTTCGGTAACCCCGCCGCGCTGCCGTTGACGCGCTATGCTTATGATCGCTTCGCCGATCTTCTCTATGCCTGGAACCGGCGCAAGGGCCGCTGGTAACCGGTATTAGCCAAGCTCGGTGACGAAATCGATCGGGTTGGCACCGTTCTCAGATACATCGTAAGATATATCTTGACTCAACGGTCTCGCCTGCATAATTGAGATATATCGTAAGACATAACTCAAGGAGCAGACAATGCACGAACATCATCATTTCGGCGCGCATGCCGAGCGCGTTTTCATGCATATGGCCGGCAAGTTCGGCGGTCGTGGCGGCGGCTTCGGGTCATTCGGCCACGGCATGAGGGGCGGCGGGCGCGGCGGGCCGGGCGACATGTTCCGCGCCGGGCGTATGCTGGCCGACGGCGATCTCAAGCTGATCACGCTGTCGCTGCTGGCCGAGGCGCCGCGCCACGGCTATGACATCATCAAGGCGCTGGAGGAACGCACCAGCGGCGTCTACAGCCCGAGCCCCGGCGTGGTCTATCCGACGCTGACCTTCCTGGAAGAGGCCGGCTATGCCGTCTCGTCGGCGGAAGGCAACAAGAAGGTGTTTTCGATTACCGAGGCAGGGCAGGCGCATCTCAATGACAATCGCAAGATGATCGACCATGTGCTCGATCATCTCGAGCGTTTCGGCCGCAAGATGGCAAAGGCGCGCGACTGGTTCGGCTGGAATGACGATGGCGAGGATAGCGGACGTCGCGGCCGCGGCGGTTCGGAAAAGCGCGACCAATTCCGCGCCGTGCGCCACCGGCTGCGCGCAGCCCTCGGCGACATCGTCGACGCGCCCGCTGAAAAACAGGCCGAGGCGATCGCGATATTGAAAGGGGCGGCCGAAGCCCTCGAAGGGCTGTCGCGCGACTGACTTCCGGGCCGGATGCGGCCCTTGCCCGTTTGCCTAAGGACCGCTAGTGAAATCATCCTGCACCACGCTATGTGATGCAGGATGATTGCCGTTGGAGGGCGCTCCCATGTCTTTTCTGAAACGTCTTTTCGGCGGTGGCGGCGGTGACGCGGGCGAGCCAAAGAGTGCTGCACCGGCAAAGCAGATCGAGCACAAGGGATTTTTGATCAGCGCCACGCCGTACAAGGCGGAAGGCCAATACCAGACCTGCGGCGTGGTTTCCAAGGAGATCGACGGCGTGATGAAGGAGCACAAATTCATCCGCGCCGATCGTTTTGCCGGGCTCGACGACGCTGTCGACATCTCGATCAAAAAGGGCATTCAGCTGGTCGACGAGCAGGGCGAGAAGATGTTCGGGTGAGACCCCGTTCGGTCTCCGGCGCATCTTCCGTAAAAACGAACAAGGCAAGCGCCCTGTCAGGCGCCTGCCTTTAATCTAGAGTTACCGACGGCTGGTGGCCTACGCCGCCGCAGCAGCCTGTTTGCTTACAGTCGAGGTCACCAAAGCATCCACCTTGGCTGACGCCTTGGCTAGAGCGGCAGTGACCGCATCCGGCCCCATGCCGACGCCTTCGATGCGGATGACTTCGACATCGGTGATGCCGATGAAGCCAAGCACGCTGCGCAGATAAGGGATGGCGTGGTCCATCTGCACGGCAGCGCCTTCCGAATAGATGCCGCCTGAGGCGAGGACGATGTAGACCTTCTTGCCGGTGACGAGGCCCTTCGGGCCATTCTCGCCATAAGCGAAAGTCTTGCCGGAGCGGGAGACGTGATCGACCCAGGATTTCAGTGTCGACGAAATGCCGAAATTGATGAAGCCGGTGGCCAGGATGATGGTGTCGGCCGCAAACAGCTCGTCCACCACGGCGTCGGAAACGCCGACGACCTCGGCCTGGCGCTGGGTGCGGGCCTCAACGGGCATATAGATGCCGGTCGAATAGTCCGGATCGATGTGCGGCAGCGGGTCTGCCACGAGATCGCGCACGACAAGCTTGGCCGAAGGATCGGCAGCAAGCAGCTTTTCTGCAAGTTCAGTGGCGATGCGGGTCGAATGCGAGGCGTTGCCGCGCGGACTGGATGTGACGAGAAGGATGGACATGGCGGATCTCCAGGGTTGGGCTGAACTGTCCCGACCTATATGGGCGAGCCGACCCATTTGAAAAACCGGTATATTTTATGTATGTTCCATCTAAATAGTGGATACGACGATGCAGCCAAACCCGACTCTCGATCAGCTTCAGATCCTTGTCACCGTCGCCGATACCGGCAGCTTCTCCGCCGCCGGCCGCAAGCTCAACCGCGCGCAGTCGGTCATCAGCTACGCTATCGCCAATCTCGAGGCACAGCTTGGGCTGAAACTGTTCGAGCGCGAGGGCACGCGCGAGCCGCATCTGACCGATGTCGGCCGGGCGACGCTGGAAGATGCGCGGCGCATGGTCGGCGTATTGCAGCGCATCCGCTCTCGCGTCGACAGCCACAAACAGGGCCTGGAGGCTGAAGTCGCGCTGTCGGTCGATGTGGCACTGCCTTCCACCGTGCTGGTGCGCGTGTTGAAGGCGTTCGAGGCGCAATTTCCAACCGTGATGCTGCGCCTGCATGCCGGCACGCTCGGGCTGATCCCCGATCATGTCGCCAATGGACATGCCGATCTCGGTATTGGCGGCCTGCTGGGCGAGGTCGACGCGCATCTTGTGCGCATTGGCTTCATGTCGATGGTGCCGGCGGCCGCGCCAAGCCATCCGCTGGCGCTGCTTCCCAAGCCGGTGCCGCTGGAGGAGGTGCGCGAACACATCCAACTTGTCGTCAGCGACCAGTCCGAGCGCACCAAAGGGCGCGACTACGGCGTCTATGCCTACCGCACCTGGCGACTTACAGACATGCGAACCAAGCATGCGCTGATGCGCGAAGGGTTGGGCTGGGGTGGACTGCCGCGATGGTTGATTGCTGACGATGTGGCCAACGGCCGGCTGGTGGAACTCGATCTGGAGCCGTATCGCGAAGTCCGCTCGCCGCTTTATGCCATGCACCGCGCCGACCGCAGCCCGAAGCCGGCTGCGGCCTGGCTGATCGACCAGTTCAAGCGCCAGCTTGGCTGTTTCAACGAGTTCGAACCGAACCAGGCGCCTGGGGCGACAGCCCATCAATCAGCGCCATGAGAACGGCGCGGTAGTCCTCGGTCGAAGCGCCTGCTTCGATAGCGAGCGCCGCGCGGTCGAAGGCTGCGGCAAGCAGCGCGGTCAGCGCTTCCACCGGCAATCTCATCATGGACTGTGAGCGCATCGCTGCAACCAGGCCTTCGCGCAACGAGCGGTTGCCGTGGCGGTTGTCGATTTCGTCCATGGCGGCGCGGCCGAGCACGGCCGGTCCGTCGAGCAGCAGCAGCCGAGTGCGGCCGGGTGCGCGCATGGCGGCAAGATAGGCATCCGAGCCGGCGATCAGCGCGTCGCGGGCAAACAGCGAGGGCGGCGAGGCGCGCTCGATCTCTTCCGCCACAGCCGCCGCCTCCTGCTCGACCACTGCGGCGAACAGCGCCTGCTTGTCGGCAAAGTGATGATAGAGGGCGCCGCGCGTGACGCCGGCCGCAGCCACGATCTCGGGCGTGCCGGTCTCCGCATAGGACTTCTCGGTGAACAGTTTTCGCGCCGCGGCGATCAGGTCGGCGCGCGTCGCTTCGGTGCGATCGCGGTTGGAGCGGCGCGCAGATTCCTGTTGCATACATGCAGCCTGTATGTTAATACGCATTTACATGCAGACTGTATGTTATTCGACGGGAGAAGGAAAGATGAAGACGACAAGCTATTACCCGGTGCTGATGACGGGCGACGTTGCAGGCACGAAGGCCTTCTATGTCACGCACTTCGGCTTCAAGCCGCTGTTCCAGAGCGACTGGTACGTGCATCTGCAATCAACCGAAGATCGCCGCGTCAATCTCGGCATCGTCCAGGGCGATCATGAAACGATTCCTGAGGAAGGGCGCGGCCGTGCCTCCGGCCTGCTGATCAATTTCGAGGTCAAGAACCCGGATGCAATCTATGAGCGGGTCGTCGCCGCCGGCCTGCCGATCCTGCGAACGCTCCGCGACGAAGCCTTCGGCCAGCGCCATTTCATCACAAAAGACCCCAATGGCGTGCTGATCGACGTGATCAAGCCGATCCCCCCGAGCGCCGAGTTTCTGGAGCAGTTTGTCGAAGGCGCGGCGGGCTGAGCGGGATAGCGGCTGGCAGGAATTGTCTGTAGATATCACCTGAAGCCTCCAGCCGCGTGGCCGACCACGTCTTTGCGGTCTAAGCTGAGCTCATCAGCCTAGGCCCGTTCCATGCGTGAAATCTGCCTTGTCCGCGCGCCCTCAAACCTTGGCCTCCGTCCGCTGAGGCCAGGTCATATTCCGGGGACGTGGCGTGCGCCGCAGGCGTTGACCGAAGCCGGCCTGATCGAGACGCTTTCGCCCCTCAAAGTGGTTGATCTTGATTGGCCCGCCTATAGCACGGAGCCGCAGCCGGGCACCCGGCTGCGCAACGGCAATGCGTTACGCAGCTTCAATCTCGGACTTGCCGAAGTTGTTGCCGGCGCGCTGAGACGAGGCGAGTTCCCGCTGGTCGTCGGCGGCGACTGCGCGGTCCTGCTTGGCGCGCTGGCTGGCGCACGGCGATCTGGTCCGCTGGCGCTGGTCCATGTCGACGGCCACAGCGATTTCCGCCATCCGGGCAACTACGACGTCGATGCTTCACTCGGCTCGGCCGCCGGCATGGACCTTGCGCTCGCCACCGGACGTGGTGAGCCGTTGCTGACCGACTGGCCTGAGATCGCGCGCCCGCTTGTTGCGGACGAACAGGTGATTCAGGTCGGCGAACGCGAGAGCCGCGACCCCGACTTCGCCTGGCCCGACATCAATTCGACCGCGATGACGCTGATCGATGTCTTTGCCGTGCGGGAGCTTGGCGCGGCAAAGGTCCTGGAAAAGACCTGGAACACGCTGGCGCGAACCGGCTCGCCCTATTGGGTGCATTTCGATGTCGATGCGCTCGATCAGACGGTGATGCCGGCGGTCGATTCACCAGGCAGTCCCGGCATCGATCCCGACGATCTCATCGCCATCCTCGCGACGCTGGTGGCGGATTCGCGCTGTACCGGAATGGACATGACCATTTTCGATCCGGACCTCGATCCGACCGGTGAGTTGGCAGTGCTGCTGGTTTCGCTGCTTGGCCAGATGTTTGCGCCGCGTTAAAGGTCAGCTTCGCGCCACCGGCATCACCGTGACCTGAGCAATGCCGGAGCGGCGCACCACCGTGCACAGCGTTTCGCGACCGATGCGGTCGGCATCGAGCAAGCGCACCAGATCGTCGACGCCGGTGACCGGGCGGCCGTCGATGGCGGCGATGATGTCGCCCTCTTTCAGGCCTGCTCTGGCGGCCGGGCTGTTCGCCTCGACGCTGCGCAGGCGCACCGCCGTGCTGCTCGACACTTGCGACAAAAGGGCGGCGCGGCGCGGCAGGTTTGTCGTGTCGGCCGAGACACCAATAAAGGCGCGGCGGACGCGGCCGAAGCGAATGATCTCCGAAATGACGAAATTGGCGGTGTTGGAGGCAACCGCGAAGGCGATGCCTTGCGCGCCATGGATCATGGCGGTGTTGACGCCGATGACCTCGCCAGCCGACGACACCAGCGGTCCGCCGGAATTGCCGGGATTGAGTGCCGCGTCGGTCTGGATGACGTCGTCGATCAGCCGGCCTGTGGAGGCACGCATCGAGCGGCCGAGCGCCGAGACGACGCCTGACGTGACGGTCCATTCGAAGCCGAGCGGGTTGCCGATGGCAATGGCGATCTGGCCGCGCCGCAGGCGCTTGGAATCGCCGAGCGGCGCGATATCGGCAAAGCTGCCGTCGGCACGCACCAGCGCGATGTCGGTGTCGGGGTCGCGGCCGAGAACACGGCCTTCTCTGGAGACGCCGTCCGGCATGGTGACGCGGACGCTGCGGGCATCGCCGACGACGTGGAAATTGGTGACGACCAGCCCGTCCGGCGTGATGACGAAGCCGGAGCCTTGGCCGCTGGCACCACCGACGCGCTCGATGCGGCAGACGGCGGGACCGATGCGGTCCACGGCATCGGCGACCGTCGCCGAATAATCGTCGAGCAGCGCATCATCGAATTGCAGTTGCTGGGCGGGGAGGGACATGGCAGGGCTCCGTGTCTTTAGAGCAAAGGATGCCTATATGTGCGGAGCGGCCGGATCGGCCGCGACCTGACCAGATGGCCAGTCCAACGCCCAACTAGCCGTCAGGCGAGTATCCGCCAACGCGCTGCCGAGCGATATCTGGGTTAGAGCGACGAGCGTCCATTGGGCGCTCGAGGACTTTGAGATCTCGCATCGTGCTTTCCGAAAATCGAGTCCGATTTTCGGGCCGATGCGATAAAAACCCAGGAGACCGACATGAGCGACTTCAATCTGAGCGCATTTTCCGACGCCATCGCCGATATCGCCGCCGCAGCGGCGCCGGCGACGGCGAGCTTTGCCACGCATCAGCATCGCACCGCGACCGCCTTCCATTGGCGCGACGGCTATTTTATCGCTGCCGAGGAGGCGGTGGAGGCCGGCGAGGAGATCGAGCTGACGCTTTCTTCGGGCGACAAGGTGAAGGCTGAGCTGGTCGGCCGCGATCCATCCACCGGTACCGCCCTTCTGAAGCCGACCGGCGCGCCGGACGTGCCGCCGCTGGCCAAGGCGGGCACGGTGCGGCCGGGCCATCTGGCCATCGCTGTGGGCAATAGCGACGGTGCGGGGCTCGTCGCATTCGGCACGGTCGGTGAGGTCGGTCCGGCCTGGCGCTCGATGCGCGGCGGCACGATCGACCGGCGCATCAATCTGGCCGTCAATGCCGGCGGCCGTTTCGAGGGCGGCCCGGTTCTCGACGCCAACGGCGCACTGATCGGCATGCTTTTGTTCGGGCCGCGCCGGCGGGCGCTGGTCATGCCTTACGAGACGATCGAACGGGCGGTGGCGACGCTGCGCGAGAAGGGCCATGTCGCGCGCGGCTATCTCGGCGCCGGCCTGCATCCAATCCGCACCGGCGACACGCAGGGCGCGATGGTGATGAGCCTCGACGACAATGGCCCGGCGAAGGCGGCCGGCCTGCATCTTGGCGACATCATCACATTTTGGAACGGCGAGGCCGTGCATGGCCCGCGCGAGTTGATCCGCAGGCTCGGGCCGGACAGCGCCGGCGCGTCGGTGACGCTCGGCGTGGTGCGCGGCGGCGAACGGCGCGACGTCGTGCTGACCATCGGCGAAAAGCCGCTGAACTGAGAAGATCGATGGCAAGTCATGGGATCACTGGGCGGCGGCTGACGGTGCTGATCGCGCTCGATGACGTCGTGCGCGCCGAGCACCTGTCCACCGCCCTTGCCGCGAGCGGCGATCTGCTGCCGATTGTGGCCGGTAGCGGCAATAGCGCCGACAGAGCGGATGTCGCGATCGTCGATGGCGTTTACCTGGAAAGAGGGGGCCTGGAAGGCGGGCCCAACGATCCCGCGATACCTCGGGTGCTCCTGTCGCAACGAGCGAGCCGGCAGCGGCCGGCCGATACCGTGTTTGCCGTGCTGCCGGCGGCAGCGGACGATCTGCTGATCGCCGCCGCCGCGCGACTGGCGGCGGCTGGCTATCGGATCTCGGGCGAGGGCCGCCCCTTATCCGATCGGCATGACGATTTCGCTTTCCATGACGACGATCTCTCCGACGAGGAGCCGCTTGGCGAAAGCGCCGGCCGGCCGGCGCTTTCGCCGCGCGAGAGCGAAGTGCTGGCGCTCTTGGCCGA
>NZ_FTPD01000023.1:0-6881 GCF_900156895.1 Mesorhizobium prunaredense | reverse complement strand
CATGACGACGATCTCTCCGACGAGGAGCCGCTTGGCGAAAGCGCCGGCCGGCCGGCGCTTTCGCCGCGCGAGAGCGAAGTGCTGGCGCTCTTGGCCGAAGGCGCGCCCAACAAGGTGATTGCGCGGCGCCTGAACATTTCCGTGCATACGGCGAAGTTCCACGTCGCGGCGATCCTGATCAAGCTAGGTGCGGCCAACCGCACCGACGCGATCGCCATCGCCATGCGGCAAGGCCTGGTGCTGGTCTGACGGTGGACTACACAGCCGGTTCGATATCCGTCAGCCGGAAATCGTCGCCCTTGAAAAGCAGTGGCATGGCTTCGAGACGGGCCGTGGCATAGGAGATGCAGTCGGCGACGTTGAGAGCAGCCGGATGCCGGCCCTTGCCATAGCGCAGGAAGGCCTGACGGGCCACAGCGGCGTGGTCGGCCGTAAAAGGAATCGTCTCGATCGAAGCGGTGCGCAAAAAGGCTTCGAAGCGGTCGACGATCTGGTCCTGCCAGCGGCCGACTAGCACCATCGTCGTCTCAAGCAGGGTCGGTGCCGCGAGCAGCCGTCTGTCAGCCTGAGCAATCGCCAGCACGAAACGATCATAGCCTGGTTCCGTACGCAAAATAGCGACAAGGACAGAGGAGTCGATGATCATCGCGTCGGGATTCCGAGCTCGTCGTAGCCGAGGATTTCGTCGTCGGTCATCGCATCTTGGCGTTTCGGTACCTGCGCGGCTCTTTCGGCGATCGCCATCAGGCGCTGAAAAAGGTCGTCGGCCTCGTCGCGCGGCACAAGCCGCTCGCGCGCAACCTCGCGCTCGAGGCTTTGACGGATCGCTTCCGTCACCGACACGCGACGGCGGCGGGCAAGTTCCCGCGCCAATCGCTCGACTTCCGTGTTCTTGATCGACAGGGCCATTCTATATTCAATCTATTTTTACAGAATATATACTACTCCGCCGTTGAGTCCAAGGATTTCGTGGCGGCTCCGCAGCGTCACCATCTCTCGATGCTCCCCGCTCTTGTATCCAGCGACGGGGCGGGCAAGGATCGCGGCCAACAGAATTGCAAGGAAGGCGCAAGACATGTCGCTCAAGGGAAAGACGCTGTTCATCTCCGGCGGGTCGCGCGGCATCGGGCTGGCGATCGCGCTGCGCGCCGCGCGCGACGGCGCCAATGTGACCATCGCGGCCAAGACCGCCGAGCCGCACCCGAAGCTGCCGGGCACGATCTATACGGCCGCGCAGGAGATCGAGCAGGCCGGCGGCAAGGCGTTGCCGATGCTGTGCGACATACGCGAGGAGGGGCAGGTGACCGAGGCGGTCGCCAGGACCGTCGATAAATTCGGCGGCATCGACATCTGCATCAACAATGCCAGCGCCATCCAACTCACCGGCACGCTGGAAACCGACATGAAGCGCTACGACCTGATGCACCAGATCAACACACGCGGCACGTTCCTGGTTTCCAAAATGTGCATTCCGCACCTGAAGTTGGCTGACAATCCTCACATCTTGAATCTGGCGCCGCCGCTCGACATGAAGGCCAAATGGTTCAAGAACCATGTCGCCTATACGATGGCCAAATTCGGCATGTCGATGTGCACGCTGGGCATGAGCGCGGAGTTCGCCAGGGACGGCATCGCCGTCAATTCACTGTGGCCGATCTCGACGATCGATACGGCAGCGGTGCGCAATCTTCTGGGCGGGGCGACAGTGGCGGCGATGAGCCGTTCGCCCGATATCATGGCCGATGCCGCGCATTCGATCCTGCTCAGGCCGTCGCGCGAAGCGACCGGCAATTTCTACATCGACGAGGAAGTGCTGCGCGCCGAGGGCGTCAGCGATTTTTCGATCTATGCGCCTGATGCGACAGGTCCGCTCGCCGGTGACTTCTTCGTGCCCGACGAGGTGTTTGCCAATTCGAATACCAACGTGAAAAATATCTACTGACTGGCACCGGCATAGGCCTCGTTTCCCAACCGAAGCCGGAAACAAAAACCCCGCCGGCGAGGGGGTACCGGCGGGGCTCATGTGTCCCGCTGGAGTCGGGACAGGGCAGGGAAGCCCTAGCCAGAATCTGGGGTGGACGACCTCACGATTCAATGCCTGGTTACATCGTGACTTACATTCTCCTTTAAGCTCGGCTCATTGCCGGAAATTGCCCATCCCGGTGAAACCGGGGTGGGCTACGTCTTCCCGTATAGATTCCAGAAACCAGTTCAGGTTTCTGGAATCATTGCTTTTTAAGTCGCCATGGTCTTTTACGAAAACCGGGCTGACCTTCATTCGGGACCCATGACTAATTCGCGCTGGCGACCGGCGCCACCAGCGAGGTGATGCGGCGGATGGCGACGCGACGGTTCTCGCGCTCAGGTTCCGACGTATCGACCTTGAGATACTCCTCGCCATAGCCCTGCGTCGTCAGGTTTTCCGGCGGGATGCTGAAGGCATTGCTCAGGGCTTCGGCGACAGCTTCTGCGCGACGGTCGGACAGGGCGAGGTTCGCCTCCGGCCTGCCGACGGCATCGGTATGGCCTTCGATCAGGAAGGTTTCCGCCGGGTTCTTCTCCAGCAGCTTCTCCATGGCAGTGGCCACGCCTTCGAGTTTCTGCACCTCGGTCTCGGGGATCGAGGCTGAACCGAATTCGAAGTTCAGCGTGTCGAGGTCGATGCGGCGGGCGATGTCGCGCACGCGGGCCGAGCGCTTGACCTCGTCGATCGAGTAGAGGCGCTGCACCCTCTCCACCGGCGGCTGTTCGAGGAAGGCATAGTAGTCGTCCGGATCCTCGACCTCTTCGGAATCCAGAATGTACTCCTCGCGCGGAATGTCGATCCGAATCGGCGGCAGGTCGTCACCCGGATCGCGCCAGTAGCCATCGTCCTCATAGTACCGCTCGTCGACATAGCTCAGCACATATTCGCGTCCGTCGGGCGCGATGCGCGAACGCTGGATGACGTCGCCGTAGCGGTTGCGGATGGTGACGATCTGGATTCCGTTGTCACGCTCGACGATTTCCCGGGTGCGATCGCCCGACAGTTCCTCATAGTAGACGTTCCTCGCGCCACGGCGCATGCGCGGGGTATCGTCACTTTCCACGATCGTCTGGTTGTTGAACTGTAGGATAACGCGGTCGCCGAGTTCCCTGACGACATCGACCCCTTGCGGACGCGGACGGCGGCGAATGTCCTCGACGTCAGGCACACGCTCAACGCGTTTGCCCTTTTCCTCCGTCACCGGAACCATCTTCTCAAGCTTGATCGCCTGCTGGGCCGTCCTGTCGTCGGTGGGCGGCGGTCCCTGGTCGACCGGAGCCGGCTTCGGGGCTTCCGCCTGCTCGCCGTCCTGCTGGGTGGGCTGACCACCCGCGTCCTGGCCGCCCGTCTCTTGCGCGTTGTCCCTGCCGCCCTTGCGCTTACGCCTGGCATCCTTCTGGCTGTCGAACACGGGAGCCGCGTTTGGATCGGACGCTTCGCCCTGGACCGGAGTTTCGCCTTGGGCCGGCGCAGCCTGCTCGCCATCGGCGGGCTGCTCACCGGTTGAGGGCTGCTCACCCGTTACAGGCTTCTTGCCACGTTCCTTAGCCTGATCCCGGGGCTTTTCGCCCTCAGCGGGAGCCGCTTGCCGGTCGGTCGGAAGTGGCTCGGCCTGCTCGCCGGCGGGCGTGTCCTGTTCGGCTGGCGCAGCCTCGATCTGCTGATCCTGGTTCCGCTTCTTGCGCGGCTTGACCTGCTCGTTGTCATTTGCAGGTGCGGCCTTCTCGCCTTGCGCCGCCTGTCCGGCAGGCTCTTCGGACGGTGCCGTTTCGATCTGCTGTTGCTGGTCGCGCTTCTTCCTGCGCGGTTTTTGCTCTTCGGCCGGGGCGGCCTGTTCGGCTGGCGCTGCTTCGATCTGCTGTTGGTCGCGCTTCTTCCTGCGCGGTTTTTGCTCTTCAGCCGGGGCGGCCTCTTCGGCCGGGGCTGATTCGGTCTGCTGTTGGTCGCGCTTTTTTCTGCGCGGTTTTTGCTCTTCGGCCGGGGCGGCCTGTTCGGCAGGGGCTGATTCGGTCTGCTGTTGCTGCTCGCGCTTCTTCCTGCGTTGATTGCCCTGCTCGTCCCCGGAAGGCGCGGCCTGCTCCGTGGGAGCCGATTCAGCCTGCCGCTCGCGCTTCTTGCGAGGCTTCTGCTCCGGTTCCGCTTGCTCTGCGCAGGCTTCCGCCGACTCGCCTTCGGGGCAATTCGATTGCGCCAGGATCAAGGGCGTTGCGGTACTCTGCGGTGGGTCGAACGCGGCGCTGCCCTGCAACGGGAATGCGCCCAACGGCGCGGACGCCATCAGCAGGCCAAGTGCCGTGCCTGCCAGAATCCGTGGTTGGCGTTTCATTAAAAATCCTCCTTTGGCGTCCCATCCCGGCCCAAACTGTTCATCAACCGGATTGGTTCCGGTTAGTGGGCATTAACGGCTACGAAGGGCAATTGGCCGGCGTTTTGAAGGCGACTTCGTGTTATTCCTATGGTGCCGGCCTATGGCGCCGGCCGGGCCTGCGTCAGTTGCGGTGCTTGACCTTGACGCCGGCGGAGGCCACATCCCGTCGATGGAAACGCCGTTCTGGAAAACCAAGACGCTCGAGGCGATGACCCCGGCCGAGTGGGAATCGCTTTGCGACGGCTGCGGCAAATGCTGCCTGTCGAAACTCGAGGACGAAGACACTGGCGCGATCTACTGGACGAGCGTCGGCTGCCGGCTGTTCGACGCCGAAACTTGTCGCTGTTCCGATTATGCCAACCGGCTGGCGCGTGTCCCGGACTGCGTCGGTCTGACGCCGCAGAATGTGCGCACCATCAGTTGGCTGCCCAAAACCTGCGCCTACCGGCTGGTCGCCGAGGGCCACGATCTCTACTGGTGGCACAGGCTGGTGTCAGGCAGTTCCGAGACGGTGCATGAGGCCGGCATCTCCATGCGGGGCCGGGTCAGCGTCAGCGAGACCGAGCTTGCCGAGCCCGACGACTATTTCGAGCACATGCTGGACGACGAGCCCTAGCGACGGGCCTTCAGGACCCGGAACCGGCTGCCCGACAGCGCGTTTTCCACCCAAATGGTTCAGAACCGACCGGATTGTTCAGAACCGGAAAGCCGAGAAGACTGCGCAATTGCTTGTTGCTACATGAACCCGAAATGAACGGCCGGTTCGTAAAAAGTTCAGATACGCAAGCGCATTCTCCTCGCCATCGGTTCGACCAAGTCACATTGGTTCGATCAAAGGCGGGCGGAAGCCCTGAACAAGGAGAGAAGACATGTTCAACACGATCAAGACGGCGGCCCTTTCGGCGCTTATCGGCCTCGGCACGCTTGCCGCTATCCCCGCCACAGCCCATGCAGACAGCATCTATCTCGGCTTCGGCAACAACGACGATCCGCGCGTCGGCGTCTATTCCGGCGATGACCATGGTTACTACCGCGAACGCCGCCGCGAACGCGACTGGCGCCGGTCCTGCTCGCCAAACCGTGCTCTCGGCAAGGCAGAGCGTATGGGTCTGCGCCGCGCCCGTATCGTCGACGTCAGCCGCCGCACCGTGAAAGTGGCGGGCCGCCAGTATGGCGACCGCGTCCTGGTCGTGTTCGCCAATGAGCGCGGCTGCCCGGTCCTCTACCGGTAAGCGTTCGGCACGTTGCCGACCGGCAACGGCCTGCTTGGTAGTATGATCTTCTGCGAAGGTCAGCTTGGGACACGACCTTCTGCGAAGGTCGGCCTGGAGTAGTAGGGCCCCTTTCCGCTGGGATAGAAGGGTGCGGCTCGAAAAAACCCCGGAGGACCAGTCCTCCGGGATTTTTTTCATGCAGCAAAGTCAATGCTGCCGCAACAGGGCCGAACCGTTTTAGGTGGCGGTCACTTCAACTCGAAAGTGACGGTGACCTGCACCGTGTAGGCATTCTCGCCAGCCTGCACCGGAACCGATTCGCGGGCCGCATCAAAGGCCTTGGCGTTCATCGGTATCGGCGGCGGCGCGACATTCTGGTCGGTGATTTCGAGCACCCGCCCGATGCTGACCCCGGCAGCTTCAGCCAGCGTCTTGGCCTTGGCCATGGCGTCGGCGACCGCCTTCTTGCGGGCTTCGGTGACAGTTGCCGTTGGATCCTCGTTGGAGAACGAGATGCCGCCGCCCTGGTTGACGCCGAGCGATACCGCTCTGTCGAGGATCTCGCCTGTCTTGTCGATGTCGCGGATGCGCACCGAAAGCGTGTTGGTCACCTGGTAGGCGATGAGTTCGGCTTCCTGGCTGCCGTCCGGCTTGTTGGTATAATTGTAGCGCGGGCTGATCTGGATGCCAGCTGTCTGCAGGTCGCGCTCCTTGATGCCGGCAGACTTCATTGCGGCGATCACCGAGGCCATGGCGTCGTTGTTGGCATCGAGCGCGGCACGCGCGGTCTTGGCCTCGCGCATGACGCTGAGCGTTAGCAGCGCCAGATCGGGAGCCGCGGTCGCTTCGCCTTCGCCAGTGACGACGATGCGGGGCGGCGGCGGCGAATCGGTCGCGCCGGCCATCGTCGGAAAAGCGATTGCGGCGGCGAGCGCCAAGCGCAAAAGATGTCTGGTCATAAAAATCTCCTCGGTCTGCGATCCAGTCGCGCTTGTCGACTACCGCATTGGCCTAAAAATCGGAATCGATTTCGGGAAGCACGATGCGTAGATTCAAAGCGTTAGAGCGTATTTTGCGCGTCTAAGTGGACGCAGGTCGATGTAATGCCTGAATATGGGCTGATTTGGACGATTTCGGCCAGCCCATCCGGAAAGCCTTGTGCGATTCGGGGAAAAACATTAATCCAGCCGCGTGTGGGGCCTGTAGCTCAATGGTTAGAGCCGGCGGCTCATAACCGCTTGGTTGGGGGTTCGAGTCCCTCCGGGCCCACCAT
>NZ_FTPD01000019.1 GCF_900156895.1 Mesorhizobium prunaredense | reverse complement strand
CTGCAGGCACTCAGCCTCCGGCAATAGATCGACGCACGTCTATGGTGATTATCGACTCCGACAGAGCCGCGCCCAGCCGCCCACCGTTCGGACAACACCGCGCGGAGGCGCTACGAAGCGGTCTGTCCGCATTCACCCCAGAGCTCCTCGACGGCGGTCGCGCCATCGCCGACATCTGCCGAAATCCGAAATCCCCATAGCCATCGCCTGTGGCCCGCGGGTTCCTTCCTCGGGGACTTTCGTACGCCGGCCGGCGCCCGAAACTCTTCACGAATCCCGACTGACAGCTTTCGGTGTCCGTCTGACAAAAGCTGACCTTGGGGCAGTTGACTTTCAAGCAGCGCCTGGAATGGGACTGAAATCGGAATGACAGCTGGGAGGCGGCGATGCGCGAGAGGCCGTGTCTGCGTGACACGCGTCTTCCTCCTCACCGAAAATGCATAGCCGTAGGCACTCGCAAACCAGTCATCAGCCACTGACCCGTCAGCGTTAGTCAGATCGATCGGCGTATCCAACGGCTGCGGGGTCTTTCGCGGGCGGCGCCGGCGTCCATAAGTTCGGGGCTATCCGTCAGAAGTCAGAGCCAAAGCGAAGGCTGTCGTGCTGGTTTGGCAATCGATGATAACCGGTCGTCTCGAATGTTTTTCCTTAAGCGCAGCGGGCGGCATTCAAGTTGAGACGGTTATGATCGAGCGAGTTGACCTGGTTCGAACTTGACAATCACCTGTCCGCGAAAGAGACTGGAGCTCGATATAACCATTCGACTGGAGCAAGCGCGAAGTAGCGATCAGTCGGTACGAAAAGAGCGGCTAACTCCCGTAGATCATCACGAGAAGCGCCGAACGAAGTATTTGAAGAACCCGCATTTGGGAGTTCGCCATGGAGCTTATCGAGAACACCGAAAAGAGTAAGTCGGAACAGACGTTGTGCGCCGTTTACGCCAGGAAGGTTCCGGCCCTCGCTGTAGACATGAATGCCCTGCTCGCCAAGCACGGCATCAAGGATATGGAGATCCAGAGCTTCAGCTTCGGGAAAGGTCCTGGGCTCGTTTCCTCCAAGGATTCGACCATGGTTGCAGGAGTCGGCGCGACCAAGGACGGGGTGGTCGTAGCGGCGATGTACGAGAAATAGGATACGCAGCGACGCTGAGAGCCGCGCGATGTTGGCCGTCAGGCGCTGCAGGCACCACCGGATCGTTCCTTGCCGTTTGTGCGCGGGCGTGCCCGTGCGGCGGCACGCTCAAGTCGCAGCCATCCGATGAGCGCGGCGGCTATGTCCGACCTTATCGGATGGGTGCCGTTCGATCTCTCGTGGCGCTCCGAATCGACGTGCGCGCAACTGGATAGGATTGCGTGGCTCTATTGCGGAGGGGTTTCCTTCTCGGAGGCGTTCTTTCTGCAGACGATCGATCGGGTCCATTCTGAAACCCAGCAGGACATAATATACGCCAAGCCCGATGTCTTTTCAGATAGAGCCGGCCCATCTTTCGACTATCGTCCAGCAGGTCTGATCTTTCATACTTCCAGATGTGGATCGACAGCCGTCGCCAACGGTCTCAAATGTTGCGACAACACCCAGGTCGTCTCGGAATATTGGCCGCTGACACAATATCTTTGGCGCACTCTGCTCGACCCCGTGCTGGAGACGGTGAGCGAAGCAAGAGACCTCGATACGCTAGCCGTGAAGACGGCAGTGTGGTGTCTGGGGCGGTGCCGAAGTGGCAGCGACGAGAATGTCGTCCTGAAACTCACGAGTTCCAGTCTCCACAGTCTTGCCGAGATTAAGCGAATATGGCCGGAAGTCCCATGTCTTGCGGTGATCAGGGATCCGCTCGAGATCGCCCAGGCCAGCCTTCGTGGAGGAGGATGGATGGGGTTGAAACAGGATGCGGCCAAAGGCGCATATCTGGCCGGCGTCATACCCGGCGGACCGAACTCTGTCGCGGAAGTGTCGGACGAAGAATATGCCGCGCGGGTCGTCGGCAATTACCTCGCCATCATTGCCGAGAACTTGTCATCGTTCGACGCAATCGTTCGACACGACAACCTCTCAGGCTCGACTATCATCGACGCCGCGTCGCTGTTCAATCTTGCCGCGCCGGTGTCGTCGAAGGTCGATAAGGTTCTGTCCCTTGACGCCAAGAGCAACGGCAGAATGCCGTACCCGCAGCGACGTGTGTCGACGGCCTCGGATGGCCTCGTTGCAGAGGTGAACCGTTATGCGAGGGGCCCATATGAAGAGATCATTTCTCGGTTGCGTCTCGGCAAGGTCATTGAGAGGCGTTTGCATGCACACGGATAGGTTTGCGCTCGGCTCGATTTGGCGAGGAGGGCGCACACATGATCGATGAGGGTTTTTCAGCCCTCGGCCGGCTCGTCGGACACCAGGAAACCAGCAATTTCATCGCGCGGAAGCTCGAGCGGGCGCCGCATCTTTCGCCGAGGGCCGACACACGAGCCTTGTTGTCCATAGACGACATCGACCGGTTTTTCGCGACGATCAAGTATCGAACCGCCGAGTGTTTCTGCGTGGATGGAAACAATCCGGTCGACGTCTCAGAATTCTCCAGCAGAGGCGTGGTCGATAGCCGCAAGGCGCTGCGCCTCTTCGACAGCGGCGCCACGATCGTCCTCAATCGCGTTCACCTCTATCATCCGGCGCTGGCGGAATTTTGTGGTCAGCTCTCCCGAGAGTTCTCCGCGCCGTGCCAGGCGAACGTCTATCTCACACCTCCCGGCTCGAAAGGCTTCAATCTTCACTACGACACCCACGACGTTTTCATGGCGCAAGTGGCCGGATCCAAGCGATGGCGCGTCTACGATTCGGTCTTCGATCTGCCGCTAGCGAGCCAAGGCAGTTCTGCGCGGCTGGAGCCCGCAGGCGATCCAGTCATCGAGACCGAACTCAGCGCTGGCGATGTGCTCTACATGCCGCGTGGGTGGTCGCACGAAGGCACGACCACCGGAACGACATCGCTCCACATCACGTTCGGTGTCTATTTCTTCACTTGGGCGGACGCGCTCATTGAGGCGGTTTCCAATCGCGTGTTGCGCGACAGAAAATACCGCTCCAGCTTGCCTCTGGATCTTCTGCGCGACGATTGCGACCCGGGTGACATCAGCCGTGGGGTACAAGACATGCTGGCGGCGATCGCCTCCGAGGTCGATGTCGCGTCGTTGCGGCGGGCCTTCAAGGCGCAATTCGACGAGCAATTTCCGGATAGTACGGTTGGGCTGCTCAATCAACTCGTCCGGGCGAGAGAAATCACCGACCTCACCAAAGTTCGCGCCAGGGTGCAACGGAAAACGAGGGTTGAGCCCGATGGTTCGCTGGTGATCGACGTTGCTGGCGGAACGCTTCGGATCGCGGACGCAGGTCGAGAGGCTGCCTTTTCCTGCCTCAGTGGGAGAGCCGTCACGGTCGGTTCGCTGTCGCAATGGTTGGCACCCGACGCCAGGATTGAACTTGTGCAGCGCCTGATCGCGGCCGAAACCGTCAGCGTGATCGCATGAGAGGCGCGTCGCACGTCGTGCCCTTCGAGATCAGCGGACATACACAATGAGCAACTTCCTAATCGCGACCGCGGCGAACGACATCCACGCGATCATCGTGGCCCAGGCCTTGCGGTCGCTCGGGCACGAATGCTTTCGCTGGATGACGAGCGACTTTCCCTCGGCTCAGCGCTGCAGCGTTTCATACGCCGGCGGCGCCAGATTTCACATTGAGGGACTGGACGGCTCGTTCACTCTCGACGCCGACCGGGCCGATCTCGTGTTCTGGAATAGGCGCATCATCCGGGAGCATTTCGTCAGTGCGGAACTGCCTGCCGCCGATCGCGTCATTGCAGCCTCGCAAAGCAAGGTGTTTGTGCAGGGGCTTTTGCCGTTTCTCGATCGCAGTTGCACTTGCATAAACAAGATCTATGCCGCCGAGCGGGCGGAGAGTAAGCCGTTCCAACTGATGATGGCCGAGAAGGCCGGGCTTGCCATCCCCGACACCGTCGTGTCGAACGATCCGGTGGTCATCCGGCGTTTCGTTGAGAGTGCCGGCGGCCGCAGGCTGGCCAAGCCCTTCTCGCCGACGGTGTGGAAGGGCGCGGACGGCGACTTCGTTTCCCGTTCCGCCATAGTCACGCCAAATGACCTGCCGGAAGACATGTTCCTGCAAACGTGCCCGATGATCTTCCAGAGCTATGTCGAGAAGGCCTATGAGGTGAGGGTCACGTGCTTCGGCGATCTTACGGTCGCGGTGCGGCTGGATTCGCAGGTATTCGAAGCCTCGAAGGTGGACTGGCGCGCCGTGTCGCCGACGAAGCTGGGGGTCGAGCATATCGAGGTTCCGCCGGCCGTCAGGACCGCCTGCCGGGCTCTCCTCGATAGCATGGGGCTGCAGTTTGGCTGTATCGACATGATCGTGACGCCTGACGACGACTGGGTATTCCTGGAAATCAACCAGATGGGCCAATTTCTCTGGGTTGAGGAAATCAACCCGGACGTGCCGATGCTCGATCTCTTCGTTCAACTGCTGACAGGTACGACCGAGTTCGGCGACGGCAAGTCAAAGTATGGTCTCCGCCACCAGGATTTTATGGCGAGCGCTAGCGCGGAACTGCGAAGAGAGCAGCCGTTGCGTGCCCAAAAGGTTGGTGTTAACGTCGTCGATGATCGCTAATACACTGGTTTTTTCATCATAGCTGGGAGTATTCTTTAATGTCCGATCGCGAAATCCCGACACTCGGCACCTCCTCTCTTTCTCCGGCTTCTTCGAGCAGGCTCGTGTCTTTCCAAGCGTCTGACAGCGCACAGTCTGAGGCCAGAGTTGTATTAGGCCAGCGTATGCTGGGGCGGGCGTTGGCGGTTCCGTTCAACTATGCGGAACTCTATCGTGATCCCGATGCTGCCCGGCGGGGCGAGTTCGATCCGGACGAATTGCTGGCTAAGTCGACCTGCGCAAGCAATGGCGGCGAGGACGAGAGCTGAGATCAAGCGGCTACCGAAGCGACCGTGAGGGTCACATCCCCGCAGGTTGGCGCGTAGAGCTGGTTGGAGCGGCCGCGTGTGGCGCTGACACAGCCGATTTTACACGGCGCCGTAGTCGCTTGTTCGACCGCGACCGGCGCGATGGAGTTCCGGGTGCGCGCGATTGTCGATATCGGGTTTCCAAGGATAGTTGGCTTCATCGAGGTCGAAGTATGCTGGTCGTTGCGCCAATACCCTCAACCGGACTGAAGGTACCGAGTTCCTTAAGCCCGATTTACCCAAAGATGCCGTGCAGAAACCAATGGTGCGACCCGATCTCCGGGTCCTCGCCGTCACCGGCACTGTAGGACCAAAAGCGGTCGCCGGCCTCATCGTGGATGCGGAAAGTGTCTTCAGGAAGTGACCGAGTGGTCTAAGCGGCGGGCATGGTGGCCTGGAGGACATATGCAGAAAGGCCACGTCGCGTGATGTCGGTTCTCGCTAAGATTGGCATCCGCGCACGTCAGCTTAGCATTCTTTCAGGCTAGGATCATCCCTCCAACTTGGTCCGTGAATTTCGTGTCGCGCTAGCGATGCTGTCGCCACGCTCCCGAACGCAACCATGCGGCGCTGAACTGCTGGGCCGTTTTCGCCCTAGCTGGGTACTAAGCTTTCGCAGGTGCACGCCGGGGCCGGCCTTTGAAGTTCCCGCCGCAGCGATGCCTGGAACCGATGTGGGACCAGCTCAACCCGATTGCGCAGATAGGCGTGGAATGGCCCTGCATCAGGACCAGCAGTCGACCGCAGAGGTGTCGTCAGCGACACCCTCTTGGCCATCTCAGCACCCCGGCTCCAAACCGTGAGGGCACCCTGAACGTCTGACTCGTCCCGCGACGACAAGGGTCAGTAGCGTAAATTTGGTATTCTGCCGCAGCTCCTCGCAGCGTCAGCCATGAAGACCAGCGCAGGGACATCAACCGACGTTCGGAACACCTCAGCGACAACGCGATTGTCGGCATCGGTGAGCTCAAACTGCTCACCGTCCAGATCCTTGGCTTTGAACAGGGCGCCGAATTCGAAAGTCACCAGCGGACGAGCGTCCCGCAGATTGATGGGGGCGTAGTTGTTCTGCTCGAGCCGGCGGACCAGGTCGCTGAATTCGGCAGCACGCTTGCGAAGTCGGCCGCTGCTGAACTTGTGCTCATCCATCTCGGCACCGACCTTGGTGGGCACGATGATGCGGATCGACGTTGCAGCAGGCGCCAGCTCATGCCAGGGGAGTGAAGCTAGGGCCTGAAATTCGATGAGGATGTTGGTGTCGACGCAGAAGGTTACCTGTTCGGCAGCAAGCAATTCGACTACTGTGGTCATGGTTTTCTCGCAAAGCCTCCCCGCGACCCATCGCCCGCACCCGATGAGAATGATTATGGCTGGTCACCTATGGGTGCAATGGAGATCAGTCACCTATCCTCAAATGTCCGCTTTGCGACGCATTGCGACCCTCAGCAGGCGCTAGCCGCAACGGCAGCTTGCAAGCGATGGCGAAGGTTTGCCTGAACGACCAACATGAGGCTCGCTTTCTGTCAGGAGACGCCAGCCGGGACTTCGCGTCGTTGACCAAAGACTGGAACACCTTATAGCAGTCATGGATCTGGCTCGACGATGCTGACCTGCAGATCGTTCAACACTGTGGCCAATCCTGGTGCGCCGACCAGTTGCATCACCCGGATCGCCCTCAGCTTCACGATCGCGCGGTCGAATACGGCCAAGTTCGTGTGCCCGTTAAGCCGGGACGGGTAGATAATACCATCCGGTGCCTCGGTGTGGTTGTGGAATGCCACTGACCAGGCCCGCGCTAGAGTCTGGTTGGCTGCCTTCGCTACATCGGTGGGAACACCCATGATAATCGCGCGGTCGTCACGGAGATCGACCATTTTGAGCGGAGTGATAGCCTCGATCTCGGCATACCTGCGCGCATAGATCTCCTTTTCCTCAATGGGCAGATCGCCGACCACGCCGTCACGCTGATCACGAAGCACTGCTTCCAGAAAACAGACCAAGGTCTCGCCCAAATAGAGCACACCAAACTTGTTTTCAGGAATGCGCCGCCGGGGGTCACTGAATCGGCTTCGCGTTTTGCCGAAGCCGAGAGGGTCGGGATAACGATCCATGTAAATTCGGCCGAACCCGACCCCGGCCGGTACAGTATGAATCTGAAGCCTTGACCCCGCAAAGCCCTTAGGCGGGAGGCCCGACGCTTTCGGCAACTTCAAGAGCAGCCTTCGTCTTACCCTGCTCCAGAGCATCGCGTCCCGTTAATCCGTCGAGCTCGCCATGCGGCTGGACCAGAAAGCGATAAACCGCCCAAGCGCCTCCCAATCGCTCATGAAGAGCTGCGAGTTCGGAATAGGGTCTACCATCAGCGTCAAGCTGCCATACCGGAAAGCGAAAGCCACGCTTCGCTCCGTCGAGGCCCAGAAGCTGACCGCTCTGCCGTTTCGTGTTCACCGTCACGCGTGTCGTGCCGAGCAGTTCAGCGAATGCCTCGGCACTCAGCATATCATCGGCAACGAGGATCTCGGCGGCCCGCAAGCGGCCGCGAGCACGCGCTGCGGCCAACGCATCCCGCAGCTCGGGGTCAGGGAGCCCAGCCTCTTCCATCACACGTGTCTGGGCGGGGGTGATTTCCTCTACAGGCGTCACGGTCGTCGCACCTTCCGGGTCGACATCGACACGGAAGCTGACCGCTCGACCGGCAGCACGACTTCTGTCGACCGCGTCCTCAAATTGTTGCAACAGCACCTTCACCGATCGTTTGGGGTGAACTGCTACTGTCTTAGAAGTTGTGTGGGACACCTTGACCGTGAAGCCGGCGCGCCGCCGACCCGGGCCAGTTCGTACACCAGACTTCGATTTTGGAGATGCCATGTTTCTTACCTCCGTTGAGGTAGATATGGCAAAGCTCGATAAATTCGTCAAGTTCGTAAAGTCGCCTTTGGCAAACCAGACACGACGCGAGCTTTCAAGGCTCGCGTTAGCTCGGGTAAGACAAGAGCGGAAAATCAGCGACCATTGAGGGCAAGTCCGGCTTGCAAGACCGGATCCACCCCGGCAGCGTAATCGAGCCGTGCCTCGACGATGATATCAGGGCTGACCCCCTTGCCTTCGAGAACAGTGCCGTCGACTTCGACCCGATGTGTGGCGACCAGCAACAACGATCGATCGGAGAGGAGAAATGGCCGCGCCGCTGCTACTGCACCCGCCGTTCTGCTCCCGATGACGATTGCACCATTCCGCTGGAGCGCAAATGCGAGGACTTCGTTGCCACTACGCGTCGTGCCGTCCACGAGGAGGGCGACAGGCTTGCGCCAATGCGGGTTGACCCTCACGGCGGCCCCGCTTCGGGCATGCAAGCTCAGCTCGGGTGCTCGTCCAAAGAAGAACTCGGCGAAATCAGGCGAAGCACCGCCGACGCCGTCGCGCAGGTCGAGAACAAGCCTTTGGCAATCGGAAAGTTGATTGATCGCCGCATCCGTCACCAATCGCCAATGGCGGTCCCCAGCGAGGCTCCACGGTCGAACATATCCTACAGTCGTCCCATCGGCCGCGCGGAGTTTCTGGGTATTGGAGCGGGTTGACCGCATCAGTTCTGTGCGGGGGCGGATCTGTTGCACTTTGGCCGTCAGCTGGCGCTTTTCTCCCTCAGCCGTTCGTCGAATTTCGAGTACGCATTCACGACCTTCCAACCCTGCAAATGGCGTGACTGGCGCATAGGGCGCGCCGTTCACAGCAATCAGTTCATCACCAACTAGCACGCCGGCTCGCGCGGCTGCGCTTTGAGGCATGATCGATGATGCAAACCAACGGTTGCCAGAACCCTTCCTGGGAAGGAGGCCAACGCCCGGGTAATGGACACCCGTCGGAAATGTGCGCCTGACTTTTCTCGCGAATTCGGCAATTCCGGAGTAGGCGTCCAGGAGATGGAAATAGTCGATTTGGTCGGGTTTCAGATGCTGGGTATGCGAACTGCCGATATCAGAAAGGCGCTCGCTGAGCCGTGAAGGATTAACCGTTGCTGTCCAAGCTTCGAGCGCGTGTGGGTCGACGTAGTGCTCTCGCAGCAGAGCCACGATCTCAGCAGCGACGTCCATCAACGCTGTCGTTCGACATTCTAAATTGCAGGCTTTCGCTGAACTCCGCCAACACCGGTGACGATGCGAACCCCGCCGCCTGCGCAATGAGACGTGGGAGATTGGTCCTCCAGTACCGCCCCTGCTCACGCAATGCATGCTGGTCCTGTTCGAGATGTTTTTTTGGACAACCGCCCCAGCATATCGGGAGGAATGAGCACGATGAGCACGTTGGTTGCTTGGTGGGATCAAAGCTTTGCCACCATTCCGAGTCATTCGATCCCGGCAGTTGGCTAGCTGATTGTGCAGATGGCGGGGCATTCTTATCGTGGAGGCTTCCGACCGCTCGACCTTGCTCGCCAACCTGCAGCCCGCACCGATAAATCGAGCCCTCCGCCCCTAGCACTGCCGAGTTATTTGCCAGGGCCGCGCACACGGACGTCTTCGGATAAGGGAAGCCATCCGGTATCTCCGACTCCTCAACGGAAGCGACCCCGCTCAGCTTGTTGCGCACCTTCTCGCGCGCGTCGTCGAACTCGGCAATGGTGAGTTCCAGCCGACGCATGAAGCTCGAAGATTGCGAGTATGCTGCAAGCCTGGCCGGTTGGAACACAGCGGGAAAGTCAGCGTCGAACCAGCCGCGGTCGCGTGCAAAGTCGAGGAAGGGCAGCATGTCCTCGAGATTCTCACGATCTGTGTTGTAGCGTACATCGACGCGAACGCATTTGACGAGGCGATCGACAAGCGCAACAGCGCGCTCGAAAGAGCTTGGCTGCTCGCCACCGTCTTTCTGGCGATGCAAGCGGCGATAGCGACGACGTTTGTCATGATGAGCCTTAAGGCCGTCGAAGGAAATCTGCACCTGTCGCACGCGGTGGCGAGTGATGAATCGCTCGACATCGTCGGGCCACAGGCTTCCATTGCTGATGATTGAGGACACGTATGCTATTCCCCTGGCAGCACAAGCCTCCTGCAAAGCTACCGAGGCTGTCTCGATAAACTCGGGATTGAGCAGAGGCTCGCCTCCGTACCAGTCGACGTGCAGGGCCGGGCGCCGACTAGCGGCAACACGGTCAAGTCCAAGCGTTACAAGCTTCTCCACATCGTCTGTTTTCAGCCGAGAGGCACTGCGCTCCTCATAGCAATAGTAGCAGGCCAGATTGCAGTCCATTGTGGTCGTGATCGTGATCACGACAGGGGCCTCTCCACGGGCGCGCCAGAAGCGCTCGCGTATCTCGGCGATCTCGTCGCTGGCCTCGGCTACCAGATATCCCCCGCCTCGAAGGCGAGCCAGGAGATCCGACGGGAATTCGTCCCCAGACAGTCTCAGTCCCGTCTGTAGAAGAACTGCGCCAAGCTCGATCGCATCGCGCCCTTCTAGCATCATCAGCCCACCGGTGAGGGTGTTGAAAAGCGCTGTGCGAGCGCCATCATCCTGGACAACGAAATTGTAGCGTGATGGCACGAGCGTCATCGTTGGGTCTCCGCATCAAATCATCGATGCGCGCTCTGCTTAAAGCTCCACGAGGGCCAAGCAGGTATTGGTGCCGCCACAAAGGCGCGAAGCTACCTTCTTGATCGGCTTCAGTTCGGGGTCCGTGATGGTAGTAGCCCTAACTTCGAACTTCATGCCAGGCTTCAGCTTCAACGACGGCTCGGTGTCGTCAGACTGGATCAGGTGGATCTTGGGAGCAGTTGATGCAGCATCTGTACGTTTGGCGGTTGGCACGGCAGAACCTCCCTTTTAATGTGCGGCGACTTTCATGCTACCTCAATTGCAAGTTTATTCCAGTAGATTCGAACCCGTTTAACTTATGTTCTCGTTTTCGTCATGTCTCCATCCTCGGCAGAGAAGCAGGCAGCATCGCACCATCGGCGACCACCAAGGGCCTTGCATCTCAATCTGCCAGCTTTCAGTTATGCGCAGCCAGCGTCAGTCCTTCGGTTGCTGAAGCATGGTCAATCACCATAGTAGACAAAAGGCGCCCAGACGAGCGGTAGACGCTGAGCCGGGTTGTCGCTCAGTATAAATTCGCGCTTCGTCTCCGACAGAGCGACGCTTGGCGTTGCTCCGTCCTTGAGCTTGCGAAAGAACCGTTCGACGAATTGAGCAGTGCTTTCATCTTGTACAGGCCACAAGGTGAGAATGGTACTCGCGTTGCCGCCGGCGAAGAGGGCGAAGGGCAGTCCAAGGATACCCTCCCCGGAGACCCATTTGCCCACTCCAGTCTCGCACCCTGAGATAACGACTAGGTCACTCCGAAAATCGTAGGCCGAAAGCTCCGACGCCCTCAAATAGCCGTCGTCACCCTCGGTCAAATTCGTCTGCGACAAGACGATCCCGCTCAATTCGGGATTGCGTTGGTCAAGGTATCCATGTGTCGAGAAAATCAGATAGCGGTAACGCTGCAGGGCACCTTCGTGCTGGAGACGCCTGACATTGGACTCAGAAGCGTCGTTGCCTGAAAACAGATCGTCACCGGCTTTCAAGCCGAACAGGGATGCCAGCTTCTTCAGTTCCTCTGCCGAGCCCGGCAGGTTCGACCAGGTAATCTGCCCCGTCGGGAGGGCGGAAGCGGCGCGCACCGCCGCATCAATGCCTGACGCTGCCTTTTCGGATAAAGGTTCGTTGGAATAGACCGGATCTCCGACTGCCAGCATTTGAGAGCGCCCGAGCCCGGCATAGCGTTTCAGGCGGTCCCTCGACAAAGCCATCAGGGATATCGATTGAATTGACGAAATATCATGGGTTTCGATCAGATATGCGCCGTCGGCTTTCAAAGTCTCGATTGGGATCGATGCAAGCGGACCATCAGGGCTCACGTGCCAACGGCGCGCGGCCCTTACCTCAGCAGGCAGCGCCGTCACGAACCAGGAGGACAAGTCCAGCCTGATTGCCTCGATGTCGTTGACGAGTTTTGCGCCGTCGATCGCCCCGCTCTCGTCTGCTTGCAGCCGATATGAGCCATCGTTGAGTTTCCAGAGCAGTCTTCTCGGCCTGCCAGGCGGCGGATAGCGGAGTCCGCTGACGCCATCAGGTGTGGCCAAGGCGATCCGATAGGCTTCAAGTGTCGCGGAAAGATTCGGATAAGGCGCCAGGATGGCGGTACCTTTGCGCCCCTTGCCGTCAATCCAAATCAACAGCAAGTCAGTGTCGCTCTGGACGAAGTCGAGAAGGACATCGTCGTCGGAGACAAGCGCGGTTGCGTCTTTCGCATCAGCAAGTCGGAAGGCGGTCGCCTCGCGATAAAACGCATGCTTGGATCGCAAACCGGCGTCGAACGCCGCGAAACTTGCGGCCAGTCCATTGCGCTGAGCCTCCAGGTCTGCGCGCAGGGCGACGTCGGTCACCGTAGGAATACGCCCGTCAAGAACCGAGATTCTAAATTCGAAATCGGAAAGGGTGGCTCGATCGCTCTCGGGCAGTGCGTTGCGTGCCGTTCCACGGGCTGAGGAGGTTTCGATCAGGGTGCGAGCTTTGGAGAGCTCGGCAGCCCTCAAAGCGGCGTCGAAGTTTCCAAGACGCGCTTCCACAATAGCCAGCGACTTGTACGCCGGCGTAATGGTGGAAAAGAAACTCCGTCGCAGCGTGTCTGGCAGTCCTCCATTGGTGCGAAGTGCTTCGGCGGCATCGACAATGCGACGATACAGCGTTCGTGCCCCCTCCAGATCCCCATCTTCGGCGAGGAGGCCGGCCAGCCCACGCAGGGAGATCACCGTGTCGACGTTATTTGGCCCGAGATATCGGGTGCGAAGCGCACACACCTGTTCGAAGAGGCGGCGCGCTTCAACTCGCTGTCCCGCTTCAGCCAACGTCGAGGCCAGATTGTGAAGGCTCTTCAACGTGTCGAGATGCGTCTCGCCGAACACCCGTGCCCTGATCGCATAGATCTGACGATGGGCAGCGATCGCCTCAGGATAGCGGCCGAGCGCGGCCAAAATGGCTGCCTGATTGCTCCGCGAGACCAACGTCAACTGGTTCTCCGCGCCGAGGGCCTCTGTGCGGCGCAGAACCACTCGCGTTATGATTTCCAACGCCTCGTCATAGCGACCCGCGTTCCTCAACGACTGTGCAAGGTTGTTGAGCACGCTCAGGCGGCTCGGGTGAGAATCCGGAAGCTGCTTGGCCAGAACATCGTCGATGTATCGATAGGCCTCGATGGCGTCGTCATTTCTCCCGAGGTCGGAGAGCACCGCTGCGATGTTGTGCAACGTGGCTATGGTATCGATGTTGCTGTCGCCATATAGCGCACTGCTGGTTCGCAGGATTCGCTGATAAATTTGCAATGCCTCACCGTAACGGCCAGCCTGATAGAGCAACCCGGCGTATTGGTGTCCAATGTTCATTGCGCTGGGTTTGTCCTCGCCGAGGGCCTTCACCGCCAGCGAATAGGTCTGGCCTGCCATATCGATGGCTTCGGAGACACGTCCGACACGGAAAAGAACATCCGCCATATCGGTCTGGGCCTCAATCCTGCGCACATTGTCAGCGCCAAAGCGTGCCGACAGGATGTCGGTTATTGCCCGCATCTCTGCCAAGGCCGCATCAAACTGTGACTTGTCGATCAGCTGCCTGACAATCAACGTGCGGGTCACGAGCGTGTCGGGATGGTCAGCGCCAAGCACCTGGGTGCGCAGCCGGCGCACATCCTCGAGGACGGTATCAGCTTCCTGAGTGGCCCCAAGGCGACGCAAAGCGTAGCCGAGGTTGTGCTCGCTCTCCAGGGTCTCTGGATGCGTTTGCGAAAGCAGGCTGAGCCGGCCCTTGTAAGCGGCGGTCAGGGTGTCTTTAGCGGCCTCGAACTTGGATTGACGAAGAAGGGTGATACCAAGGGTGTTGCGAAATCGGAGCTTGTCTCGCGCGGGATCGCCTGGCAGCAGATCCGCCTTTGCGATGACATCTCGTATCGTCTGTTCGGCCTGGGCGGGATCGGAGGTGGAGAAGACGAGCGCGACCCTGTCTTTCACCCTCAAAGCTCGCAGGCCGTCCGGTCCATCGGCCTCCACGGCGGCCTGCAGGGCTCGTCCGAGAGCCTCGGCCGGAGGTGCTTCGCGGGATACCGCGATCCGTGCGATGAGCAGCAGCGTATCCGCAAGGTCTCCCTTGGAGACGCCGTCTGAGGCATCGAGCGCTGCTTGGGCGGGAGCGGCCGCCTCGTCGAAGCGGCCCTCCCCCCACAGGTCCTCGGCACGGATCACGGCAGCGGCTCGCTGATCTGTTCGCTGCATCGCCGCGGTTCCCGGAAGCCCATCCAGGATCGCCAGTGATTGCCGATATTCGCCTCGGTCGGTGAACTGGCGGGCTTGAGCAATGACGGCATCAATTGCCTGCTGCGCAAACACCGGCGATGCGAGGAGCACGGATATCGCCACAACGATCGATCGCCGAAGCTTCGACATCGTCCGCTCGCTTCTTACTTGAGGACCCACCAGTTGTCGGGAGGTGTTCCCTCTTTCGGTAGACTTCGCTGATCGGCGTTGAAGTGCAGGTAGAAAGTATCGGCCATGTCTCCGAGCACCTTGGTGCTGTCTACCACGTAGGAGTGTCCGAAGGAGCGAACGACCGGCGCCACAGAGGTCGCGTCAACGGTCTCGAAGCCGGTGAAGGTCTGAACGCCGCCTGCCGTTTCGCCGACGCGGCGGTAATCGTGCACAACCTTTGATGCCCGCAGCGCAACATCAGAGCTGGACGCGTAAATCGTTTTGTGAACGTCGAGCGCGGCTAGGCCAGGAACTATCTTTTCGCGGAAAATCTCCGCGTTAATGTCGGGGGCCGCCAGCATGAGCTCCCGCAGGTTCGGGATTGTTTTTCCTTTCGACGCGCGATCCTCCAGAACCGACATGACCAAGCGATTGCCCATGCTGTGCGCGACCAAGAAAACCTCCGAGGCTCCCAATCCCGCGATCTTGTCCAAGAAGGAGTCGAAAGCTGTTTCCGACAACTGAACCGTCTCTTCGTCGTGCCAATATCCCTTTGTCGTGCCAGCAGACGGCCAGCTGAAAAACACGGCGGTGCCAGGAAAGGACAGATCGTGTGCGAGCTGAGCGGTTCGCAGGGCCGCATCCGCGAAACTGACATTATATCCGTGCACGAAAACAAGAAGTGAGGACTTCTTGGCGAGTTCCTTGCCTATCTCAGAGATTGCAATCGCGGAATCCAGGGGAACGACCTGCTTGAAGACGAAATGTTTGGATGGGTCCGGGCTTAATTCGAACCGCCAGAGGCTTGGGAGATTCAATTCCCCAGCCTTCCTTGCGGTCGGGATCGAGACAATGGTCTTGCCGAACTGATTGTCGCTCGTGCGCTCCGCACCGAAGAAATCCTCCGGCGTCGTGCTGCCCGTTGGTTTTCTGTTCGTCGCGAAATAGGTTGTTATCTCGATCCATTTTGTGGCCGGGTCGCTGGGGCCTCGAAGTACCTGGATAGTGAGGTCAGAACGGGTGCATTCCTGCTCGAAGACAAGGTCGAGCAGTTGCTCCTGGATATCTTTCAGCTGCTTATCTAGAGCGCTCTTTTCCGACCCGTCGGATAGCTTAGCGATGCGAGCCTTAAGGTCGTCCGCCTTGACATTCAGCCCCTTGATTTTCTCGTCGAGGTTAGAGTCAGCCGAGTTCTTTACTGCCACGCAAGGCGCCGAGACCCGGGGCGTCGTATCTTGCGCCAATGCACAACTGGTCGATAAGAAAATGGCCACAATGGCCAAGCGCAACACTGAATACAGCAATGCCCCCTCCCCTCTATTTTTATAGCTACTATCGTTTCGACTAGCGTTCCGGCACTATGGAAGCGCCAACATGCTATAACTCGACTTGATCGTTAGAAAGAAGGAAGTTGTATACTTCACTCAGGCTACGGTGAAATTTCGCCCGCTAACCTCAAAGAATGGCGTTGAACTCCCCGAGGAAACCAAGCTGCATCCAGCACCTGCTTGGAGTATCCATCAGGAAGCCTAGCCGAATTCCCCCGACAACCATGTCGCACGAGAGCAAGAAAGTTGAATGCACCTCCAGATCTGCGATCAAATGCAGCTCCGGGGAACTGCCGTTTATCGTGACGTTGCCATTCCAGGAACCAGTTAGATACCAGTAGTCGGGAGGGTCAACGACCCCCCGGTGGAAACGTTGAGATGCAAGCCGAGAATATTGATAGCTGCTTTAGTTGGGAGCGCGCCTGCCTCCGGTTTCCGCCGCAGAATGGCACTGCCAAAGCGTTTGACCGGAGTGCCGAACTGGTCATATCCAGGATCTGTTGAAGACATGCCCGATACGACCGTGTTTTGAGTATTCGCAATGTACGACGACATCTTTGCAAGTCAAGCAGCTGCTACCGCAGCGCGACACTTGCCACGGCGATGGCGCAGACTTTATGGACATGGTTGAGCGGTATACCCACGAGCCGACATGAACTCCTGAAAGGCGGCTAGCCCTATGATCACCGGAGGTCCGAAAATGACACCGACGATCAGTCACTGACCGAGCTAAAGGTTAACCTCGCCCGAGAATACATCAATGCTAGGCCTTGCGACCGCGGTAACCTCCGCGAGCGTCGGAGGAGCTGTTCGATGGGTAAGGTGAAGGGCAGACAGAAATTTTTGCCCATCCACCAATTCGACAACGAGACCCCGCTGAGCAAAAAGGTTGTTCTCTGAATACACACCGCGAGTGAATTTAGACGACGTTACGATAAGACCGTGGGTCCTCCCATCTCGAGTCATGGTGCCGACAAGCTCCCGCAGCACACCGACCTGCACCTTGTTCTTTTGATGCTTTACCTGAACATAGGCCTGACCGGCATGGCCTGCGAGATCCACAATAATGTCGACGCCGCCGTCTTTCGATCGCCCGGTGCCTAGAACCTGGTGGCCGAATTGCATTAGAATCGCTGCGCTCACATCTTCCAGAATCGGCCAAGCTTCTGATTTGCCATGCCTGGCGAGATGCTGCCCGGTTTCAGTTTCAAGCAACCGTATCTCGTCAGCATCTGGGCCTTCGGAAAAGGTGGCCAGAGCTGCGCCGGATGCAACCACGGATCTATGAGCCCTGTCAGGAACGCTGCCGCAAGAGCTGTCCCATGAGTCTCTTGAGACAAACCACCAACCGCAAAGGCCGCATACGAGCACTTCGAGATAGACAGAGTATCGCTGCCCCTCGGAATTTGCCTCGGTGTCAGCAGAGCGCATGACCGGGTTGGTTCCGCAGCAAGGGCACCGCCGCGAAGCAAAAACCGCCTCCAGAAGTGGTCTGTCCTGAGTCTCGGCTCGATATTGCCACAGCAACTGAATTTCTCCCCATTGCGATCCTGGGCAATCTGCCGTCCTTCCGCCTTCCCACGCAAGATCAGTGTCCCTGTCTCACGGCATTCATCTACCGACGGCCACCAATTTGCGCAGCACGGTAGACAACAGACGGCGCCAACGAGAAGGCCGGTGATCGGATGTTGTGATGCGGTCGGTGAACTTGCGGATATCGAAGCCTGGGTCTCCGACCGCCGTCAGTGGATAGTGCGGGCAGGATGCCGACCAGCGGCGGAACCGCTCGGCCTCGGTGATCAGGCCGGTGTTGGCATCAAAAGAGAGATATGCGCCTGCCTTGTCCCGCCGGTTCCATGGCGTGACGAGTTGCACAACGAGACCTACCGCGAGCGAGGCGAGCACGCCATTCGACCACACAACCTGCGGCCGGCCGCCCGCAGCACCATATCTGCCAGCCTCTTCGGCCAAAGCCGCCTCGCTGACGATGCCAAGGCAGCGCAGGCAAGGACTTCCCGGCTGAGACAGGACGACCTGGCCGGCGACAAGGTGCCCGTCTCCGGTCTGAAGCTTGTGAACGTCCATGCCCTGATCGAGATAGGGAATAAGGAACCGCCGGCAGAAGGCATCGAGTTCGTCCTTGCCGCGCAAGTTGTCGAGCCCGCCCACGATAATGTCGCAGCGCTTGAACGCGTCGCCAGCGAGTTGCCATTGTTTGCGATGAATTTCGACATGGGCCCTGGGATTGATGGCCTTGATCATACGCCGCATGATTTCAACCTTGGCCGTCCGCTTGAGCACGTTCCACCAGGTTCCGCCGATCAGTCTGTTGAGATTGGTCAACGAGATGCGATCCCCGTCTGCCAGGACGAAGTTGCCGATGCCGAGATGAGCCAGCTGTTGAGCAACATGGGAATTGCCACCGCCCAGCCCCACCAGCCCGATGGTCACTTCGGCCAGTCGCCCTTCGCTGTGAGGCCCCAGAAAGCTCTGACGATCAAGCCAGTTCATAGTTCGAACCCCATTGTTCGACGATCGGTTGGCCGATGCGCACCAGTCGCTCTATGGCGACAGGATGCCTGCCAGCTCCGGGCCAAAGAGTGCCGGTTGCTCGATCGTCGCTCAGCACCAGCAACCCGTGTGGCATCTTCGGGCACGACTGGAAAAAACCAGGGACAAAGACGGCACCACTCTCAATGTCTACGCTGCTGAAGCGGGGGAGCCCGCGACCACCGTGACTATGGACATGCAAGAGAGCGCTGGCCGGTCTATACGCTGCCTGCGCCGCCTTGCGCATGGCATTGGACCCAATCCGGGCGCCGACGTCGCGGGCCAGTTCATAGTCATCGTCGGCAACCACAATATAGTCTCGAACCAGGAGAACGAGTTCGTCAGCCATGGCTGCGGCGCCCGCCGTCAGGAAACCGACACGCTCATGCGCAAATGCGTGGGGTCTGGCGAGATCGCGGCGGACCTGATCGAGAAGCGCGCCGGTGATCTTGAGCGTGATTTTCATTTGAGCGGCCCCAGATGGTTGGCAAGGATCTCTGTCCAGCGGAGCGATGCGGGCACATTGTTAAAAGACATGGTGTGCCAGACCCGACCGAGGATTTGATGGACCGTCCAGTTCTGGCCGCGGTTGGGGAAAGCTTGTGACAAAAACAAGCGCGTCGTGTAGCCAGAATGGCCGCGGGGGCAGAGTAGACCGTCCACCATCACGGTCCGCTCTGCATGCCTGACATTCATGCCCGGCAGGAAGACAAGCGGTTGTCCCGCCTCATCCCACAGTTCCGCACGGCGGTTGATGCGCCGCAACGCAGCGAGTTGATCGTGCGGTGTCATGACGATTGTCCGACCGGCGGATGAGAGGCGAACTCCATCCCGTCTTTGACCTTGAGGCGTTCGCCCGGAGCCATCTCGCGGAAATCGCCATCGGCGCCGATGATATCGAGCTTGTAGCCGGCAGGAACGCCGAATACGGCCATCAGTTCTTCAGTCGTATAGGTGCGCCGCTCGAGTTGGAATTCTGTGTCGCCACCATAGATGACAGTCACCGTCTTCTTTCGCTTGCGCAGCTTGAAACGCTCGACCTCGTCGCCGCCAATGTCGACCTCGTCATCATCGTCGAATATTAGATCTGCCCCGGCACTCTCCAGGGTCAATGCCTGCTCGTCGCTGGCGCCAGCAAGAAACTTGATCTGGCGCGCGATCAGCTTCCTGCGAGGCCACTCCATCGCCAGGCCCTCCACAAAGAAGCGATAGGTAAGGCTGCCTTCTACCACGAAGAAGCGGTTGACCCGGTTCTTGTCCAGCACGGAGGTCTCGGTCGGTCGCAAGGTTTCCAGCTCACCGGTCACCAGATGCCGCAGCACCACAAAGGTCTCGACGGGATGCTTGCCCACGGCCAAGGCGATCTGGGCGCCGGTGACCTTCTCGTCGTCGAGGGTGACATCGGCAAAGTCGAAGTTTTTGTCGAAAATCTTTACAGCGAACGACCCGTTGGCGGACTTCAACTTGGTATCGGCATTCTCTAGGGCAGTTTCCATGAATTCTCTCCTTCGCGGCGCACGGACGGACAGCCACACTTGACGAAATCTCGGAAGGGACGGATAGTCCCGATTCAGTCCGTTATGAGACTGTGCATAATCGGACTTGATTTGCAAATCAAGTCCGATTTGACACTAATCGAGGAGACCTATGGATACGACTAAAGGAACCAAGACAGCCGACCACCCCGAACGGGCACAGCCTTCGCCCTTGGATTTCTTCTTCGAACTCGCGGAACTCTGGGATTTGAACACCGAACAGCAGATCAAATTGCTCGGGTCGCCAGCACGCTCGACTTACTTTCGTTGGCGAAAGGATGGTGGCGATGTTTCGTCGGATACGCTCGAGCGAATTTCTCACCTGGGCTCTACCTACAAGGCCCTCATGATCCTGCTCGACTCGCCCGATGCGGCGGTGCGCTGGATCCGGCGGCCAAATCGATACTTTGAGGGAAAGGCCGCATTAGACATCATGCTCAACGGAAACTTGAGCGATATCATAAGGGTACGACAATATGTCGATGCCCAACGTGGAGGGTAAGCTTGAAATATCGGCAGATTCCAATTGAGGGGCACTATCGCCGGCTGATCCCCTCCAAATACCCCACGATAGAAATCTACGAGAAGTTCAGTTCTCGCGAGATGCAGGCGTTTGCCACCATGCTGGAAACGATCACGAATCCGCGCCTGGCCGCCAAGTCACGCATTACAGGCGGGAATACATCGGCTGATCCTATCTCGCCGAAACTTCAGAACTGGAACCACGCACCGTTCTCTTATCCCATGCCGGAAGGCACCCATTTCCTGCCACCGCCTTACTCGGTCATGGAGCTTGCATCGGATGTTCGAGGGGCTCTAGCCAGAGCGGTCCTTCGCCGCGAGGAATTTCTCTCTCGAACCGATGAGCCCGTGTGCGGCGTGGACATGCGGATGATCACCAACAAAGTCGTTGGAAGCTTCGTCGACCTGCGCGGGGTCCCTCCCGACATGGCGCAGGCCGACAGATGGGCGTTGGGACGGGACCTGTATGAGAACGGCGCCGTCGGCGTCGTCTTCGGCCTGGCCGAATTGCCGGGTTGTGAATTCATCAGCATCTTCAACGCCGACGTCCTCGTCGAAAAAGCAGTCCAGGGCGCGCATTACCGGTTCCGCTGGGATGGCAGGCGGATCAACAGAATCTATGATTTCGGAGCACATGCCGACATAGACCGCGACGCAATCATTCCTGGCTCGGTGGTGGTTGCGTAAAGGCCATGCGACAGACGCTTATCGTCGATGGGCCATTGGCTTTCCGCACACAGCGGATTAGGGCGGCGCGTGATCATAGGCTTGGCCGCGATGTTCTGACGCTCCCTTTACTGGCCGCACGCCTGGCTGGCGGATTCATCATGCCCGCGGGCACGGATGTTCTCTACCCAGCCATTCAGACTGCCCTTGCAGCGCAAGAATTCCAAGACATCAGCGATGTCGCTAACCTGCCAGGCATGCCGCGAGCGGTGCTGCAGGCGCTTGACGCCGCATGGCGGGCCGACATCGACCTGGCGCGTCTTTCTCCACAGACGGGCCGATTTGCCGATCTCCATCTCGTCGAGATGCGAATACGCGACGAGCTTCCGAAGTCTCGCAGGCTGCCTCGCGATCTCCGCGACGAGGCCATGGCGCACGCTTCGCTCGCCAACATTTTGCTTGGCCCTGTGACAGTAGCGGGATGCGCGGATATCGACCCCGTCTGGCGTCCCTTGATCAATGCGATTGCCCGCTTCACCGAGGTCATGTGGGAATTGCCCGAGCAGGCTGGGCCGCAATGGTTCGACGGTAAGCTAAGCCCCCGCCCCCCATGCACTCCGCGACTGACTGCAGAAGTGTGCGGTGATCCAAAGTCGGAGGTCGTTGAGGCGCTTCGATGGGTGCGTCAGTTGCTGTCATCAGGAAATGTCCAGGCCGAAGACATCGCCATTGCGGCTACGTCGACACCAGACTGGGACGAAAATTTCCTCGCCTATTCCCGCAATGCCGGCCTCCCGCTTCATTTTTCGCACGGTATCCCTGCACTCAGCACACCTGAGGGCCAGGCGTGTGCCGCCCTGGCCGACATTCTCACCAACGGCCTGAATCAAGATCGCTTTTGGAGGCTTCTCAGGCGGCTGCCGTCGCGGCCCTTTGTGACGTCACTTCCGGATGATTGGTTTGCGGCCATCCCGCGGCGAGCGGGCTTGAAGACAATAATTCAATGGCGGGAGGCAATGAGGGCCGGCAGAGAAGAGCGCAAGACGGGCGATCTCGCCGAACGCATTCTGCTGCCCGTGCTCGATCTTCTCTCGCGCGGACCGGAGGTTGGCCGACAGGCGGGGCTGATGCTTCTGGCGGGGCCGAGTCTGGCCATGTGGAACGAAGCGCTGCAAAGCACCCCGCCCCACGCGGTCGCGCTCTCCTTGCAAGCACTGCGTGTTAGCGATGGGCGCGATCCGGTCAACAGCGTGGTCTGGTGTCCTGCCTCCCATCTCGCTTCATCACCGCGACCATTCACCCGTCTGCTGGGCCTTAGCAGTCGTTCATGGCCGCGTTTTGAAAATGACGACCCGCTTTTGCCTAATCATCTTCTTGACCGCCGTCGACTGCACCCGGTCACAACGGCCGATCGCGACCGAAGCCACTTCGAAATCATTCGAGCCGGAACTCGTGATGTGCTGGTTCTATCGAGGCCAAAACGCAGCGCCAAAGGCAGCCTCCTTTCGCCAAGCGCGCTGTGGCCGGCGGGCGAGCTGGTCCAAATGCGCGATCGTATACCAGAGCACGCCTTCAGTGAGGCAGACCGCCTTTTGGCCCGGCCGCGTGACGCGGCGCAGCTCGACCACGTGCGGCAGAGCCAACTTTGCTGGCGGCACTGGCAACGGCATGCGGAACTGACACCGCATGACGGCTTGGTCACCCCAAATCATCCGGCGGTCGTGGCTTCGCTATCCCGCACGCAGTCGACGACCTCCCTGCAACGACTGCTAAGGGATCCGTTGGGCTTCATTTGGCGCTATGCGCTGGGTTGGCATTCGATCCAGCTCGAGCCGGAACCGCTACAGCTCGACCCAAGCGCATTTGGCGAGCTTGTGCACGAGCTGATTGCCCGCGCCATCACCAGCCTTGAGCTTGGACCTCGCTTTGCGCGTGCAAATGCCGAACAAATCGAAGCCTCGATTGCTGCAGCTTCCGACGCCATTCTCTCGACGTGGCCCCTGCAACGCTCGGTCCCACCGCCCGTTCTGTGGCGTCATACCGTGCGGGAGGCTGCCCGTCGCACCGCCAAGGGCCTTGCTGCCGACGAACCGACGAGAGAAGGCACACAGAGCTGGAGCGAAATTCCATTCGGGCAGGATGAACCCTCGGCCGTGGAACTGCCGTGGGATGCGACCACCAAGATAGCAATCGCAGACACGGGGCTCGTCTTTGGTGGCCGGGTGGATCGCATGGACCTTCGCGCCTCCCGCGATGGCGTACAGATCACGGATTACAAAAGCGTCAAGCCGCCACCAAAGAACCTGCGTATCGTTCTTGGACAAGGGCGCGAGTTGCAGCGCGTGCTTTACGCCATGGCGGTGCGAACTCTGCTTCCGGAAGTTCGAACGATTGTGACAAGGCTGGTCTACCTAGCCGATGAGCCTGCGACCTTTCAATTGAGAGGAGATGAGCTCGACAGCGCGATTGCGGACGCCGTCAAGTATCTCGGCGCGGCCGCAGACATCCTTCGAAGTGGCCGGATCGCACCGCGAACGGAAAAAGACATCAATTATGACGATATGCGCCTCGCGCTTCCGGCGGATCGCGAGAGCTATCTGCGTCGCAAGGCCTCCGATTTCCGCGCGGCCAACGGGACGCTCAACAAGCTGTGGAGTTCGTCCGCATGACGCTCGTCGACCTGGCAGCGCGGCGCCGGGCGATGACCGACTTCCAGTCGGTACTTCTGGTGGAGGCCGCGGCCGGCACCGGTAAGACCTCGCTGATGGCCGGCCGTGTCGCGATGATGCTCGCCCGCGGCCACCTGCCCGGGGACATTGCAGCCATCACATTCACCGAGATTGCGGCCAGTCAGCTCAACCACCGGATCAAGGAGACAGTTGATGCGCTGCTTGCGGGCAAGATACCCGCATTTATCAAGTCGGTGATACCGGAGGGTCTAACGTCGACGCAGCATGCTGCGCTTGCCGCAGCGGCTCCCAAGCTCGACGAGCTGACCGCAACCACCATCCACGGCTTTTGCCAAGCCATCATCCACAGCCATGGCGTTCAGGCAGGGCTAGACCCTGGTGCGCGCATTGTCGATGCAGCCGTGGCGGATGGGCTCAGAGCTGGCGGGCTGGTTCTCGCGCCGTCTTGGCGATCACGCAGCAGACGGCGACCCGATCATTGTTCTGGCTGAGCAGATCCCGTTGCAGGTCGTCGAGTTGATCCGCGAGCTCGCATTCCTGCGCAGGAAGCATCCTGGAGCAACGCCAATTGCGCCGCCCCAGGATGGGCGCCCGGATACCGTTTTCGTGCAGAGCGTCGACGACTTTGACAGATGGCAGGCAGGCCTCGACGATCAACGTTGGCTGCCGCAGGTTTCTGCGGAGCTGCAACGATTGGCAGCGCGCTACAAGAACACGTTTGAACGACCGGCAGACTTCGCGACGCTCTGGAAGCTGTGCGAGGCGAGCCAATCCCGGCTATTCACCAAAAAAGGGCTTCAACTCAGACCCTATGCTGAGGTGGCCGAGTCGTTCGGAGCATATCGCGAGGAGACTGCCAGCGATGCCGAGCTCCACCATTACCAGGCTGTCAGCGGCGCCTGGGAGCAACTGATCGGTCATATCGCCAGCCGACTGGTCTGCGAACTCTCTTCGTCGCTCGATCAATTGCTTGATAGCTATCAGCGGCGAAAGCGCGCGGCCGCGGTGCTCGACTTTGATGATCTCCTTCTTCATGTGCGTACACTTGTCCGGGATCACGAGGAGGTGCGCCGCGCAATCGGCCATCGCTACAAGTACCTGCTGGTCGATGAGTTTCAGGATACGGATCGCCTTCAGATCGAAATTCTCTTCTCGATCGGAGCGACTTCTGATCGTGCCCAACACTGGCAGGACAGCCGATTGCGCCCAGGCTCGCTGTTCCTCGTGGGAGATCCAAAGCAGGCCATCTATCGCTTCCGCGGCGCTGATATCGAAGCCTATGAGCTATCGCGCCGACTGGTTCTCGCGCAGGAGTGGGGTGACGTTATCGAGGTCACGGCGAATTTCAGATCGCAGCAACCGATCATCCGGCACGTGAACAATTGTTTTGAAGTGGTTTTCACCAAGGGTTCGCAGCCAAGATACGTTGCCCTCGCGCCAACCCTACCGGATACACCTATCCGGTGCCCTGCGTCACGCGGTTCACAATCCATGTCGAAACCGAGGGGCGGATCTATGCGGAGATGTTTCGCGAGGCAGAGGCAGAGCGCGTTGCCGATATCTGTGCGCGTCTGATCGGCAACGTCATGATTACACGGACGGATGGAAGCCGCACACCGCTTTGTGCGGGCGATATTGCGCTGCTTTCACCCGGTCACACCGAACTTTGGCGCTATGAGCGCGAACTGGAGCGGCTAGGCCTGGCTGTGTCATCACAGGCCGGTCTAAGCTTGATGCGGCGCCAAGAAACGCAGGATGTGCTGGCCTTGCTGCGCGTATTGGCCGATTCATCGGACACGCTTGCCTTTGGCGCGCTCATGCGCGGCCCGTTGGTCGGCTTGACGGAGCAGGACCTTCTCGACATTACGGCGGCGTTGCCATCGGTCGAAAGCCGGCCAGGTTTCTTCACGGTGCGAACCGATCCGGCTCTGGTGCGGCATCCGCTCGCCAAATCCATCCTGGAGGAGCTACAGACTCTGAGAAGCCAGGTGTCGATGTCTACGCCGGCCCTGATCCTGGCCGAAGCGATTGAAAGGCTGAACGCCAGGGTCATCGTGGCTACGCGGCACCGGAACCGCAATGCCCGCGCGATCGCAAACCTGGACGCATTGGTCGAACGTGCACGCGTCTACGGTGTTTCAGGACTTCACGCATTTGTCCGCGACCTCCAGGCGGATTGGGAGAGCAAGGAAAAAGCAGCCGAGGGCCGGGTTGACGCGGCCGAGCATGCCATCGAGCTGGTGACCATACACAGCGCGAAAGGTCTGGAATGGCCTGTGGTGATCCTGATCAATTCAACAACCGAGCTTTATCGGCCCGACCAATTTGTGCACAGGCAGTCCGACAACAGCTTGCACTGGATGCTTGGCGGTATATCTCCGCCCGATCTTGCAGCGGCACGCGCCGAAGAGAGCATGGAGGAGGCCAATCAGCGCGAGAGAATATGGTATGTCGCCTGCACCAGAGCGCGAGACCTGCTGATTCTTCCGCACATTCCGCAGGCAACGAAGAACTCCTGGTTCAGCTCCGTCGATCTTGGACAGCAGGCCTTGCCGGAGCTGGAAATTGCGGACCTCACGACGAAAGAAACCAGCTCGACGCCCCGGGCGCAAAACAACCAGTCGAAGGACACCTTTGCTCTCGAGCGGCAAAAGGTGGACGAGAGCGCTCCCCACATCGTCTGGCGGCGGCCCAGCGATCACGATCAGGATCGCCTAGGCGATTCTTTCGAAACAATCATAGCGACCGACAGTCCAGGCGAGATCGTCGAGATCGCCGGCGCCGGCGTTATCAGGGGCATCATCCTACACAAACTCATGGAGGAATTCCTGACAGGCGAGTTGCCAGCCGAGAGTGCGGCGGCGACTAGCCGTGGCCAGGTTTTGCTCAGCCAGCTTGTGACGAAGGCCAACGAAGATGGGCCGCTGCCCGACCCGGTCGAAATGTCAGGCTGCGCATTGCGAGCAATCGCTTTGCCGGAAATAGCTGCGCTTCGACCTTTGCTTGTTCCAGAACTATCGATCTGGGCCGCTGGGGAAGGCTATCTTCTGTCGGGTCGGGCCGACGCGATGACGATCAACAATGGTAAAGTTGGCGTGGTGATCGACTGGAAGTCAGATATCGGCCCATCCGCCGCCGTGCGATCGGCTTACGCCGGTCAGTTAAAAGACTATCTGGCCGCCACGGGTACGAATCGGGGAATGCTCGTGTTTCTGACGACCGGGGAAATCACAGAGGTGCAGACCGGCGACCGCAATTCAGTTGACGCAAGCTGATGCACCGAGGGAAGAAACGACTCCTTTCCAGCAGTTTAACGGCACTACTTCACACACTGATTCTGTTTCCAGCACTGGCTATTTGTCTTTGATACTATGCTCTCAGTCGCTCGAGCGGTGGAACTCTCGTGCCTATGAGACGGCAGTTTGTTCCATGCTGACTGCTCTCGAGGGGGTTCGAGTCCACTTTGTGGGCAGCTGAAAAAAAATCCAATAAAATCAAAATGTTATAAGTGTATTTTGGTAGGCCTGGAGGATATATCAAAATCGTTGAATTTACTGAGTTTTTCGTGGGCCAAAATAAGAAATCTTCCCGTATCGTCCCGTATACTCCCGTGACACAACGTTCAGAGCCATGCTCCAGAATGACCGCATTTGGGGCCGGAGAACGAACCCGCTCGCGCGGGAGGGCGCCCTGTGGTTGAGGTAAGGGTTATGGGTCGATCGTCGCGCTCGCGTTGAGCGTCGTTCGGCTGGAGCAGAGCATGGCGGGCTTCTTCAACAAGGAGGCTGACCATGCCCTATCCTGTTCTTGATGCACCTATCAGTCCACTTCGTCAGCGGCTGA
>NZ_FTPD01000050.1 GCF_900156895.1 Mesorhizobium prunaredense | reverse complement strand
CTATGCGGAATGGGATTGGGCGCACCAATGGTCAGTTCAAGGCTATGCCCTTGCCTGACCACGTGCGCTATAGGGGACATCAACGAGATGCGCAGTTCGTAGATTTCACCCGGCACAAGTTTCTCAGACTTCCGAAACGAATGCACCACCTCGTCAACATAGGTGCGGTCTTTGTCGATTGCGCGGAGCGATGCCCGCAACAAGCCTGATTGAAGGAAGAGCACCCCGTCGGGACCCACGTCTTTCAGCGTAAGTTCGATGTCGGCGTCGTCGCCGTTATCGATGCTGAGATACAAGACCACTTCCGGATTTCCAAGCAACACCATGTCCGAGGTGACAGGGGCTGTCCGGTAGTTGAGAACGCCATAGGAATAGGGTCGAACCTGGAATTGTTGATCGCCTCCATAAAGTTCTGTTCCCGATGGGTATAAGTAGGCGCGAGATTCCCCATTGGAACTGGCACCCGGCTTGTCGGGAGAGATCTGTGCGTCGACCGTAAGATAGAAGGTGCGGCGTTCGACTTTCGGGTCTGGCCACGTGTCGTG
>NZ_FTPD01000054.1 GCF_900156895.1 Mesorhizobium prunaredense | reverse complement strand
CGGCTCCGCCGGTTCCGGCTCCGGCATGTCGACCGATACGCGGTCACCGGCTGCCATCTTGCGTTTGGTCTCGTTGACCGGCTGGCCGCCGACCTTGACGGCGCCCTGTCTGATCAGCATCTGCACCCGGCTGCGCGACATGTCCGGGCCGAGCTTGCCCGCCAGCCACTGGTCAAGCCGCTGGCCCGCCGCATCGGGGCCTGCTTCCAGTACGACTGATCCCCCGTTTGGTGATCCCCCGTCTGGCGATCCGCCCTCCATTAATCCATCCTCTATCAATATCGGGGTCTCTTCGTTATGAGCGCTCATCGAAAATCGTTCCGGAATGTTTGCCATGGCTGCTGCCGATGAAGACGAGGAAAAGCCGCTCGACCCCGAAGTCGAAAAGGTGCGCAAGAAGCTCGTCCGCTTCGTCGCCATCAATCTCGGCCTGCTGTTCCTCGCCCTTATGGTGGTGATTGCAGCCCTTGTCTACAAAACGCGCACCGCGCCACCGGCAGCCCCATCCGTTGCCGGCGACATCCAGGTGCCATCAGGCGAGCCGCTGACCGGCGACATCGTGCTGCCGGTCGGCGCCAAGGTCATCAGCCAGTCGCTTTCCGGCAACCGCGTCTCCATCGATGCGGAGCTTGCCGACGGCAGCCGCGCCATTTTTGTCTACGACATCACTGAGCGCCGCATCATCGGTCGCTTTTCGATCCGCAACAAATGACTGCGTTTGCGAAAAATCGCCGCGTCGCCACCGTCGCGCTTGTCGTTGCCAATTACGACAAGGCGATTGCCTGGTATGTCGACAGGCTGGGCTTTTTGCTCACCGAGGACGTCGATCTCGGCGGCGGCAAGCGCTGGGTCACGGTGGCGCCGGCGAACGGACAAGGCGCGCGGCTGCTGCTGGCCGAAGCGTCGGACGATATGCAAGCGAGCCGCATCGGCAACCAAGCCGGCGGCCGCGTCTTTTTGTTTCTCGAAACCGACGATTTTGTCCGCGACCATGCGGCAATGCTCGAAAAAGGCGTTCAATTCCGCGAGGCACCTCGCGTTGAGCCCTATGGCACTGTGGCGGTTTTCGCCGATCTCCACGGAAATCTCTGGGACCTG
>NZ_FTPD01000013.1:280030-311656 GCF_900156895.1 Mesorhizobium prunaredense | reverse complement strand
GACTCAATTCATCCCGCTCTAGAGCTTGAGAACTGTGTCGGCGTCAAACTCATCCTGGTCGAGCGAGGTCACAAGGATCACGAAGCCGGCAGCAATCAGCGTCTCCTGTCGAACCTGCGTGCCCTTGGCCTTGGCTTCCTTGTTGATCTTGCGTCGTGCTTCTTGTGCCGCGGCCTCGGATTTGCGCAAGGCGATCAGGCGCATCTTCAGGGGATCGCCCTTCTTGAGGCCCAGCCAGACAGGCGTTTCGATGACCTCCTCGCGGCAGCTCTTCAGGTGGCCGATGAGATCGAACGCCGTGCCGCTGGCGTCGAGCCATCGCACATTCTTCCACGCCGCGCGCACGAGAACGTCGCCGCCTTGCGCCAGGACCTTTGCGATCCGCTCGGCCTGCAGATAGGCGCGGTCGCCGATGCGGATCTCGCCCGGTATCACCGGCACGCGGTCGATCAGCTCGGCCTCGCTCTGGTCGGTGATCTCGATGAAATCGAACTGCTCGCGCTCAAGCTCGAAGGCGCAGTGCATCCGCCAAAGGCCATTGTTCTTCTTCTCATGCACACCGGCCTTGGCAACCGCCGTCGCATCGAGGATGCGGATCAGCCGGCCTTTGGCCAGGCCTTTCTCCTCGCGCTTCAAAAGATACCCAATCAACTGCTGCAGCCACGGCCCTGCATTGCGCAGCCGGCCGAGCAACGCCACATCCGAGATGTCGGCGATCCCGCTTGCCGCCGCCCAGGCCACGACGCCCCGCATGCCCACCTTGCCAAGGCAATAAGCCAGCGTCAGGCGCAACAGATCAGTAGCCGACCTGACACCCCGCGGCCGCAGGAACGCCCTCGTCTCGCGAGCACTCCCTGTGATCAACTCTTCACCGCCGAGGAGTTCAATCGTCTCGGCCCAGCCGTCATCTACAAGCGATTCGTGAGTCATCGCAGCGTAGAATCACAACCGATTCCCCGCTGCAACACCTATCTTAGCGCATATGCCCTCGAGGGGGAGATTGGCAGCTTCAACCTCTCAATAGATATCGAAGTCGAAATATTTGGCCTGGATCTTCTTGTAGGTGCCATCGGCGACGATCGCGTCGATCGCGGCGTTGAGCTTTTCGCGCAGCGCATTGTCTTCCTGGCGCACGGCGATGCCGGCTTCGGTCTCCGTGCCCTTGACGTCGCCGACCATCTTGCAGCAGCCGTCGCTCGACTTCTTCATCCAGTCCATCAGCACGAATTTGTCTGAAAGGACGGCATCGAGGCGGCCGTTCGTCAAGTCGGTGACCGCCTCTTCCTGGGTCGGGTAGAGTTTTGCCTCGGCGCCGGCCTTGCCATAGACATCCTGGGCATAGTCGGCCTGGGTGGTCGAAGCCTGGGCACCGACCGTCTTGCCGGCGAGTGCCGCCGGTTCGGTCGAGGCAATATCGCTGTCCTTCAAGGCCACCAGCGAAAGCGGCGTCGTATAGTATTTGTTGGTGAAGGAGACCTGCTTCTTGCGCTCCTCGGTGATGCTCATGGACGCGATGATGGCGTCGAATTTTTTGGCCTGGAGCGCCGGGATCATGCCGTCCCAGTCCTGCGTGACAAGTTCGCATTCGACCTTCATCTGAGCGCAAAGCGCATTGGTGATGTCGATGTCGAAGCCGACGAGCTTGCCATCCGCGGTGATGGTGTTGAACGGCGGATAGGCGCCTTCGGTGGCGATCTTCAATTTTTCCTGTGCTTGCGCCGACAGGGACCCGGCTGACATCGCCAGCATGACGGCTGTTGCTGCCGATGCGATCCATCTTGAAATCTGCATTTTTTGTTCCCCTTGTTCAACCACCTTGACGGCTGGGCACAACCAAGCACGGCCCGTGGGGTTCAGGCAAGCACGGTCTGATCATAGGGGGCGATTAGCGCGCCGCGCGGAAATGCTTGGAGAGTTTCAGGCCCTGTGCCTGATAGTTCGAGCCGAGATCTGTGCCGTAGAGCGCCTGCGGCCGCTTCAGCATGTGCTCGTAGACCAGCCGTCCGACGATCTGGCCGTGATCGAGGATGAACGGCACTTCGTGGCTGCGCACCTCGAGCACGGCCCGGCTGCCGGTGCCGCCCGAGGCCGAATGGCCAAAGCCCGGATCGAAGAAACCGGCATAGTGGACGCGGAATTCGCCGACCAGCGGATCGAAGGGCGTCATCTCGGCGGCGTAGAGCGGCGGCACATGCACCGCTTCCTGGCTGACGAGGATATAAAATTCGTCCGGGTCGAGCACCAGTTCGCCGGCGCCGCTCTTGTAGAGCGGCTCCCAGAAATCGACGACATCCTGCGCGGCGCGCTTATCGACATCGACCAGGCCGGTGTGGTGCTTGCCGCGGTAGCCGACCAGCCCGTCCTTGTCGCCATCGAGGTCGATCGACAGTGCGATGCCGCCGCCGGAAATGTTCGGCGGCTCGGTGGCGACGAGCGTCTCGGCACGATGCAATTCGTGCAGCTCGCTTTCCGACAAAAGCGCATTGCCGGTGCGGAACCGGATCTGCGACAGCCGCGAGCCGGCGCGAACGACGATCGGAAAGGTGCGCGGGCTGACTTCCAGATAGAGCGGGCCGTTGTAGCCGGCAGCGATCTTGTCGAACTCGTGGCCGCGATCGGTCATCACCCGGGTGAAGATGTCGAGCCGTCCGGTAGAGCTCTTCGGGTTGGCCGAGGCGGAAATGTTTGCCGGAAGCGCCAGGCTCTCGAGCAGCGGCACGATATAGACGCAGCCCGTCTCCAGCACCGCACCATCGGCGAGATTGATTTCGTGCAGCTTCAGGCGGTCGAGTTTTTCAGCAACCCTGTGGTTGGGGCCAGGCAGGAACGAGGCGCGCACCCGCCAGGCCTTGTCGCCAAGCCTGAGGTCCAGGCTGGCCGGCTGGACCTGGTCGGCATCGAGCGCGCGCTGTGACTTCAGCGCGCCCGACTGGAACAGCTCGGAAATATCCTGATCCGGAAGAATGCCTGTCTGCCGCAAGGTCTGGCTCCGCTCCAAGGCCGGGCGTGGTCTCGTTCTGTCGCAGGTTCTTGCCGTCGAGCCCGCTGGTACAAACCTCTTAATCATGCCGGCAATTGACGCAAGCGCGGTGCAGGTCTAAAGGATCGTTATCCCGTGGTGATTTGGCCGGTCGGCTTGCAGCCACGTTAAACAAGTCGCTAAAGGACCGTCGGCCGAAAGGCCGTATGGACCGGTTGCGACTTTCGCGGCCGGTTTTTTTGTGTTTGGACCATTTTTTGTGTTTGGAACAAGGTGATGACGAGCAACACGCGCAACTGGAAGCCTCAGACCGCCCTCGTGCATGCAGGAACGCTGCGTTCCGGCTTCGGCGAAACCTCCGAGGCGATGTATCTCACGCAAGGCTATGTCTACGACACGGCGCAGGCGGCGGAAGCCCGCTTCAAGGGCGAGGAACCGGGCTTCATCTATTCGCGCTATGCCAATCCGACGGTCGACATGTTCGAGAAGCGCATGTGTGCGCTGGAAGGTGCCGAAGATGCCCGCGCCACCGCATCCGGCATGGCGGCGGTGACAGCGGCGTTGCTGTGCAGTGCCCGGGCGGGCGACCACATCGTGGCGGCGCGCGCGCTGTTCGGCTCCTGCCGCTGGGTGGTCGAGACGCTGGCGCCGAAATACGGCATCGAGGCGACGCTGGTCGACGGCACCGAAATCGCCAATTGGGAAAAGGCGGTCAGGCCCAACACCAGGTTGTTCTTCCTTGAAAGCCCGACCAATCCAACGCTGGAGGTCGTCGACATCGCAGCCGTTGCCTCGCTTGCCGATTCGATCGGCGCGCGGCTGATCGTCGACAACGTCTTTGCCACGCCCTTGCAGCAGAAGCCGTTGCAGCTCGGCGCCCATATCGTCGTCTATTCTGCGACCAAGCACATCGACGGCCAGGGGCGCTGCCTCGGCGGCATCATCCTGTCGGACAAGAAGTGGATCGACGAGAATTTGCACGACTACTTCCGCCACACCGGTCCGAGCCTCTCGCCCTTCAATGCCTGGACGCTGCTGAAGGGCCTGGAGACGCTGCCGCTGCGCGTGCGCCAGCAGACGGAAAGTGCCGGCCGGATCGCTGACTTCCTCGCCGAGCGATCGGAAATTGTCCGCGTCATCTATCCCGGCCGCGCCGATCACCCGCAGGCGGCGGTCGTCAAGAAGCAGATGTCGGGCGGCTCGACGCTGATCTGCCTCGACGTCAAGGGGGGCAAGCAGGCGGCCTTCGCCTTCCAGAACGCGCTCGATGTTGTGCTGATCTCCAACAATCTCGGTGACGCCAAGAGCCTGATCACCCATCCAGCGACGACGACACACAAGAATCTGAGCGACGAGGCGCGGGCCGAACTTGGCATCGGGCCAGGCACGCTCAGGCTGTCCGTCGGACTGGAGGACACTGACGACCTGCTCGAAGACATCGAGCAGGCCTTGAAAGCCGCTGGATAGGGATACGCGCCGAACTGCTCCGCTCTAATCTGCAAAGCAGGCGCGGTCAGGCGCCCGACGGCGTCTTTTCCAATTCCGCAACGGCGCTGGTGTGGATGGTCATCGTGTTGCCGCGCCAGTCGACGGCACCGCTGAGCCAGCCGCGCACCCAGATGGCGGGAAGCATCACGTCCCTCGCAACCATCGCCGGGATCATGCGCAACGACAGGTGCCAGCCCTTGGCCGAGGCGAGAGCGTATTCCGGGAGATAGGCGACGATCAGCACGGCGATGGCGGTTGCCGACAGGCTGAAGCCGGCGCCTGCTGCCGCAACCAGCGCAAGCACCAGCGGCGGCGCCGCTCCGATCAGGATCTCGGGCGCGAAGAACAGTGGGAAGGTGACGCGACGCAGGCGTGCCCAGCGGGCCTGGCGCGACCAGATTTCGCCAAATGTGCGCAAACCGAGCGGCTGCTCGAAGGGCGAGGCAACGAGATTGACGCGCAGTCCGAGCCCGTTGACCAGCTTGGTCGCAGCGGCATCCTCGGCAATCTCAGCAGCAAGCGCTCGGATGCCGCCATTGGCGTCGAGCAATGGCTTGTTCCACAACATGCTCTTGCCCTGGGCAAAACCGAGCCCGATCGCCTCGCCAGCATATTGCCAGCGCGCCTGCAGCGTGTTGAGGAAAGCGCATTCGACCTCCGCCCAGAACCCGTCCGGCCGCGAGCCGATCGGCGTCGAGCAGACGAGGCCGGTGTCCTGCCGCCATGCCGTCATCAGATGCTGGACATAGTCGCTCGGCATCAGGACGTTGGAATCGGCAAGGATGACCCAGTGGTGGCGCGCGGCCTCCCAGCCCTTCACGCAATTGTTGAGTTTCGGATTGCCGCTGATGCGGTCGTCGCCGACCAGCAGCCGGGCCGGCACGGCTGGAAAGCGGGCGATCGCATTGGTGATCGGCCCGACCACCGGGTCGTCGGCATGGGCGACGCAGAAGATGAGCTCATAGTGCGGCCAGTCGAGAGAGAAGGCGCGCTCGAGCGTCTCCTCGATAAACGGCTCGACGCCGCGCGACGGCACGACGATCGACACCGGCGGCGCCTTGCCGGCTGGCGGCGTGATCCTGCCAGGCCGCTTCAGCTTCAACGAAGCGAGCAGGATGCTGGCGAGATTGACAAGGAGCAGAGCTATGGAAAGCAAGGCGGCTGTGACTGTCAATTCCATCAATATCTGGTCGCTCCAGAAAAAACCGGCCGCATGAAAGCCGTTTTCAACAGTTCGACTGAATGCTGAGTCGCCCGGCCCTGCACACCATCATTGTCATGTGTCACTCAAATGACATTGTTGTTCGGCACCTGCGCTCAACAGATTCGGGCACCGATGGCAGGCACCGAACGAGGGGAGGTGCCCCGTTGACCGAACTGCGGAGAGCGTCGAATGTTCCGTCTGCATACTGTGGAGTAATTTATGTACAGCGCCGTCACGCGCGACATCGAAGTGCAGGTCAGGCCGTTCTATCTGGAAGATCGCTCCGACCCGTCGGAGAACCGCTATGTCTGGGGCTACCAGGTGACCATCGACAACCAGTCGGATGAATTCGTGCAGCTTCTGTCACGCTACTGGCAGATCACCGACGGCACCGGCCGGGTCGAGGAGGTGCGCGGCGCCGGCGTTGTCGGCGACCAGCCTGAACTCAATCCCGGCGACAGTTATCAGTATACGTCTGGCTGCCCACTCTCGACGCCATCCGGCATCATGGTCGGCCACTACACGATGCGCAACAAGCGGGGCGAAACGTTCGACGTCGCCATCCCCGCCTTTTCGCTCGACCTGCCGGGCACGCGGCGGACGGTGAACTGAGAGAGATAGATGGCCGGAAGGTCGTGCTGCCCCTCATCCGCCTGCCGGCACCTTCTCCCCGTATAGTGAACGGGGAGAAGGGAACCTAGTCGCAACGCTGGCGCCCCCTCTCCCCGTTCTTCACGGGGAGAGGGTAAGGGTGAGGGGCAGCGCCAACGCTTCGTCGGTGATTTCAATTCTATTGAGCCGCAGCAAATTCCGCCGGGTCGAAGTCATATTGCTTCGAGCAGAATTCGCAGGCGACGTGAATGCCGCCATCCTCGGTGCTGTCCCTGATCTCGTCGGCGGAGAAGCCTTCGAGAATGCCGCGGATCTTCTCCCTGGAGCATGAGCACTGGTCGGCTACCGGCACGCCGCCGAAGACGCGCACGCCGTGCTCGTGGAACAGCCGGTAAAGCAACCGCTCGGCGCCGATCGTCGGGTCGATCAGTTCCGTCGGCTCGATGGTGCCAAGCAACGCGAGCAGTTCCTGCCAGGAATTGTCGGCCGGATCATGGATCTCCTCGCGCGGATCGCCGTCGCCACCCGGAAGGTCGGGCACGCGCATGCGTTCGGGCGATTGCGGCAGGAACTGCGCCAGGATGCCACCGGCGCGCCATTGCTCGCGGGCACCGCCGATGCCGGGCGTCAACAGCTTGGCCACCGAAAGCCTGAGATCGGTCGGGATCTGCTCCGACTGCCGGAAATAGGTGCGGGCGGCCTCCTCCAGCGTCTCGCCGTCGAGCTGGACGATGCCCTGATAGCGTTGCGTGTGGGCGCCCTGGTCGATAGTCAGCGCCAGGACACCGCTGCCGAGCAGCGTCCGCTGCGAGGTCTCGCCGGCAGACGTCAGCGCCTCCAGCCGGTCGGCGTCGAAGCGGGCATAGGCGCGCAGCGCATGCGGCGTGGAAAAATCCGCCACCAGCATGTCGACCGGCCCGTCGGTGCGGGTCTGCAGGATGAACTTGCCTTCGAACTTGAGCGAGGTGCCGAGCAGAACCGTCAGCACGCAGGCTTCCGCCAGCAGGCGGGCGACCGGCTCGGGATAGTCATGACGGCTGAGGATCGCGTCAAGCATCGGCCCGAGTTGGACGGTGCGGCCGCGCACGTCGAGCGGCCCGACCTCGAAGGGCACGACATGATCGTCGCCGGCGTAGCCGAATTCGCCGAGTTTGGGTTGATGTTCAGCCAATTGACGGGTTTCCAACATGACAAAGCTCCGGGGCGCGGCGATGCCGCCCTCCGGGGCGCATGCGTCGAAACGCGCTCGATTTGCGTGATGCGCCTGAGATAGGCATCACGCACTGCCGGATCAAGGCGGCCCGGATCAAGCGCCGAGGCACCAAGCCAAAACCGCCTTTTGGGCGTGGAGCCGGTTCTCGGCCTCGTCGAACACCACCGAATGCGGCCCGTCGATGACTTCGTCGGTGACCTCCTCGCCGCGATGCGCCGGCAGGCAGTGCATGAACAACGCGTCGGGCTTTGCTTTCGCCATCAGTGCCGCATTGACCTGATAGGGTGAGAAGACATTGTGGCCGCGAGCACGGTGCTCCTGGCCCATCGACACCCAGCAATCGGTGACGACGCAGTCGGCGTCGTGGACGGCTTCCTCGGGCGAGCGGGTGAAGTTCAACATGCCGCCATGCGCCCTCGACCAGTCGACATGCTTCTGCGCCGGCTCGCTGCCTTCTGGCACGGCGACGTTGAGGTTGAAGCGGAACTGCGCCGAGGCCTCCAGCAGCGAATGCAACACATTGTTGCCGTCGCCGGTCCAGGCGATGGTCTTGCCGGCGACCGGGCCGCTATGCTCCTCGAAGGTCATGATGTCGGCCATCAGCTGGCAGGGATGGGTATCGTCGGTCAGCCCATTGATGACGGGGACGGTGGCGTTCTCGGTCAGCTCCAGCAGGCGGTCATGCGATGTGGTGCGGATCATGATCGCATCGACATAGCGCGACAGCACCTTGGCCGTGTCGGCGATGGTTTCGGAGCGGCCGAGCTGCATCTCGGCGCCGGTCAGCATGATGGTCTCGCCGCCGAGCTGGCGCATGCCGACGTCGAAGGACACGCGCGTGCGCGTCGACGGCTTGTCGAAGATCATCGCCAGCACCTTGCCTTCAAGCGGTTTTGTCCGCTCGCCAGCCTTGAGCCTTGCCTTTCGCACGACGGCATCGTCCAGCATAAGGCGCAGATCGCCCTCGGAAACGGCGGAAAGATCGGTGAAATGGCGAAGGCTCATGTGGGTCTTCCGACTGTTATTTCGCCGCAGCCGCGGCGATGGCGTCCGACAGGCCCCGGGCGCCGGCGCGGATGCGGTCGAGCGCCTCATGGATCTCGGCGTCGGTGACGGTGAGCGGCGGCAGCAGGCGAAGAACGTTGTCGCCGGCCGGAACCGCCAGCAGATGCTGGTCGCGCAACGCCATGTTCACCTTGGTGTTGGGCGCGGCGCATTTCAGGCCAAGCATCAGGCCCGTGCCTCTGATGTCTTCGATGACATCGGGAAACTCGTCGGCGACACCCGCCAGCCCCTGCTTCAGCAGCAACGCCTTGCGCTGCACATCCTCCAGAAATCCGTCTTCCAGCACCACGTCGAGCACGGCGTTGCCGACCGCCATCGCCAGCGGATTGCCGCCGAAAGTGGTGCCGTGCACGCCGGCGGTCATGCCGACGGCGGCCTCGTCGGTGGCGAGGCAGGCGCCCACCGGGAAGCCGCCGCCGATGCCCTTGGCGACCGCCATGATGTCGGGCGTGACGCCAGCCCATTCATGCGCGAACAGTTTTCCGGTGCGGCCGATGCCGCACTGGACCTCGTCGAAGACCAGCAGCAGATCATGCTGTTCGCAGAGCTGCCTCAGCCGCTTCAGCGACTGCGTCGGCACCGGGCGAATACCGCCCTCGCCCTGCACCGGCTCGATCAGGATCGCGGCGGTCTCTGATGTGATCGCCTTTTCGGCGGCGTCGATGTCGTCGAAGCCGACCTGGTCGAAACCTTCGACCTTGGGGCCGAAACCTTCCAGGTATTTGTACTGGCCGCCGGCGGCGATGGTCGCCAGCGTGCGGCCATGAAAGGCGCCTTCGAAGGTGATGATGCGAAAGCGCTCGGGATGGCCCTTGACGAAATGGTAGCGCCGCGCCGTCTTGATGGCGCATTCCAGCGCCTCGGCGCCGGAATTGGTGAAGAACACCTTGTCGGCGAAGGTTGCGTCGGCCAGCCGCTCGCCCAGACGGCTCTGCCCCGGAATCTCGTAGAGGTTGGAGACATGCCAGAGCTTGGCCGCCTGCTCGGTGAGTGCTGAGACCAGATGCGGATGGCTGTGGCCCAGCGAATTCACGGCAACGCCGCCGCCAAAATCGAGATATCGCTCGCCCTTGTCGGTGACCAGCCAGGTGCCTTCCCCATGGTCGAAGGCCAGGGGTGCGCGGGTAAAGGTCTCGAAAAGCGCCGAACCGCTCATTATATGCGTCTCCGGAACCGGAAAATCAAAAAGCCGCCAAAGCGGCGGCCTTTGCGGCTTATCGTGTTTTTCGGCCATGAAGTCAACGAAAACGTCGCGCAAGGACGCGCGGCAAGCTTTCCAGCGAGACGCCGGCTCATCAGCGACCGGGCAAGTTGGGGAAAACCGAAAAAACCGATTCGTGTTGGCCCTCGGACTCTTGTCACCGAGTCAGCGCATAAGGTAATTGTAGGTCGAGAAATAACTAGATTTCGTGCGGCGGACCTAATCACCCGATATATGTGGTGTCTGCCCGGCGAAAGCCGGATCGTGGAAGGATTCCGATCGCCGCACATTTCAGCAGGAGCGCGGTCTCATGAATTGGACTGACGAGCGGGTAGAACTTCTTAGAAAATTGTGGTCGGAGGGGCTGAGCGCCAGCCAGATCGCCGCACAGCTTGGGGGTGTCAGCCGCAATGCTGTCATCGGCAAGGTGCATCGGCTGAAACTGTCGGGCCGCGGACGCGCGACTGCCACGCCGGCACGCCAGAAGAAGAGCGTGCAGGGATCGACCGTGCAGAAATCGGTGTCGCGGGCGGCAAGCACTGCGCGGCATATCACCACGTCGATCGGCGCGACCGCGCTGCAGGCGCAATTCGACGCCGTACCGATGACGCGTCATTATGTCCGTCCGGTCGAGAACGTCGTCGTGCCGATCTCGCGACATCTGCAGCTCGTCGAATTGACCGAGCGGACTTGCAAATGGCCGAATGGCGATCCGCTTTCGGAAGAGTTCCATTTCTGCGGCAACGACGCGGCCGAAACCGGACCCTATTGCAAGTATCACGCCCGCGTCGCGTTCCAGCCCGCTTCGGAGCGGCGGCGGAGTAGATAAGGGAATAGGGGAGTAGGGCAGTACGGGAGTAGGTAAAGATTAGGCTTTGTGAGTGCGACCCTTGGCAACGCACTACATACTCCCTTACTGCCCTACTCCCTTACTCCCATCTCTTTCACAGCCAGCCGCTCTTGCGGAATCGCCAGTAGAGGAACGTGCAGATCGAAATAATCGCCGCCAGCACGATCGGATAGCCATATTCCATCCTCAGTTCCGGCATGTCGTTGAAATTCATGCCGTAGATGCCGGCGAGCGCCGTCGGCACCGCCAGGATGGCAGCCCATGAGGCGAGCTTCTTGGTGATCGCCGTTTCCTGGCTCTGGCCAACCAGAAGGCTCGCCTCGAAGGCAAAGGCGAGAACCTCCCGCAAGCTGTCGATCTTTTCCTGGACAGTGCGGATGTGATCGGTGACGTCGCGGAACAGCGGGTGCATGGCGGCATGGATCTGCGGCAGATCGGCGCTGGTCAGCCGGCGGCAGACTTCCACCAGCGGCAACGCTGCATTGCGCAGGCGCAAGAGATCGCGGCGCAGCATGTAAAGCCGTTCTATGTCGGAGCCGGTCATCGGCTTCAGCAGAACCTTGTCCTCGATCGCCTCGACCTCATCCTCGATCTGTTCGAGCACCGGCATGTAGTTGTCGACGATGAAATCGAGAATGGCATAGAGGACGAAATCCTCGCCCTTGGCCAGCGAATGCGGGCAGCTTTCCCAGTGCTGACGAACGGCGGCATAAGAAGTCGAGGGACCGTGCCTAACGCTGACGATGTAGCCGGCACCGACGAACAGATGGGTCTCGCCGAAGGTGACACGACCATCGATCAGTTGAGCCGTGCGGGCAACGATGAACAAGGCGTCGCCATATTGCTCGATCTTAGGCCGCTGATGCGGATGTTCGGCGTCCTCGATCGCCAGATCGTGCAGATGGAATTGCGCCTGGACGCGAAGCAACAGGTTGCGATCGGGCTCCAGCAGGCCGATCCAGACGACATGGCCCGGCTTCTTGGCCCATTCGCCGGCTTCCTCGATCGGAATGTCGGCGACACGCCGGCCGGCGGTATAGACGCTGGAAGCGACGATGGCCGATGTCGGCGGGGCCGGCGTCAGGTTCCGAACGGTTTCCATCGCTACCTCCTGAAGGCATGGCCTCGGGTCAGGATCAGGAACGTTCGGTAAAGCTTAGCCTAAATCAGCAATGGGTTCGAGAGGCAGCCGTTCACTTCGGAGGGGTATCGGGTGAGTTAACGTGGGTTTTGTAGGTGACAGGAGGAATTAGTGCTGAATCTGTCGGTGTCTTCTGATTCGATTGGAGGATGCGGACGATGGCGCAGCCAAGCCGACCTCAACGCCGGGGCATTACAAAACCCAGACAGAAACGCGCTTCTACATCACATCCTTGACCCAATCCGCCAAGCAGGTCGGGCCTGCCATCCGGGCTCATTGGTGCGTGGAGAATGGCCTGCACTGGGTGCTTGATGTGGTGTTTCGAGACGACGATTGTCGCCTGCGAACTGAAAACGCGCCAATCAACTTCACCGCCATAAAACACATGGCGCTCAATTTCCTGAAAACCGTCCCAGAGAAGTTGAGCCTGCGCCTCAAACGAAAGGCCGCTGCCTGGGACGACGAGTTCCTCTGCTCAATCCTCGCCCAACGTTAACTCACCCGATTCCCTTGTGGATCGATGGGATCCTTTGCCCCTATTCGTCACCTCGGATCCGGCCGCTCCCAGCGTCTGTCAAGCCCGGGAGCACAAGGGAAATGCCGGTGCCGGCAAGAGCCGAGACGATCATCAGCAGATGGGTGTTGATGCTCGCCTTGGCGAGAACGGCAAGTCCGTCAGCATTCTCACCGGCGCCGAAGGCCGCAGCGCCAGCGACGATGCCGGCCGGATAGGTGCCGACACCGCCCGGCGCATGGACCGGCAGTACCGACGAGAGCTCTCCACCCAGCGCGCCGCCGAAGCATGCGGCGAGCGGGCCGACGCCCATCAGCGCCAGCACCCAGGCGAGCACCAGCACCTTCACGCCCCAGTTCAGAACGGTCAGTGCCCAAGCGCGGACGAACGTGGCGAGGTCTTGCGGAATGCCGTCGGCGATCTGGTCGACCAGCTTTGAAAACTTCGCCGGAAGCTTTCGCCGGGCCGCGCGGAGCACCGGATCGTGAAACGGGAAGACGAGCAGCGGCGAACCCAGGAACAGAATCCAGAGGCCGCAGGCCCACAGCGCGTAGCCCGTTTCCATGATCAGGCCGGCGCCGGCCGCAGCTAGCAGCGCGTGCAGGTCGAGCAACCTCAGCACCAGCAGCGCCGAGGTTCCGTGCGCCAGCGGCACGCCGAACTCGGAGCGCATCAGCAGCGGAAAGCTGGTCTCGCCAGCCCGGAAAGGCAGCATGATGTTGAGGATGTTGTGAACCTGCGTCACACGGAACAGCCGCAGGAACCGGCCGGCCGTCTCACGCGGGAAATAATCGTGCATGCGGTGGGCGCGGACGAAATAGGTGGCGACAAGCAGCGTGAGCGCAGCCAGGATCGTGCCGAACCCGACCTCCCGCCATCCTGCGAGGATCGACGGCCAACCCCAGATCCATTGCACGAAAACCGCGTAAAAAACGATGACCGCCACGGCGAGCAGCACCATCCGGTTTTTCGCCAGCCAATTCCGTGGGACGCCGTCAGTCATCTTGCCGATTTGCCGTAGATTTGCTTTAAACCGCCGCCTGGCGTACCAGAAGGCCGCCTCAAAGCCGAATTTCCATCGAGAGATCCCGTGTCGAAATCCCAACCTGTTCCGCTTTTCGCCCGGGATGCGGCCGACGAAATCGAGCTGTCCGTCCTTATCCCGGTCTGCAACGAGGAAGAAAGCATCGCGCCGCTGTTCGAGCGGATCTGCGATGCCCTCAAGGATTTCGGCAAGCCGTGGGAACTGATCATCGTTGACGATGGATCGACGGACGGTACGCTTGTCAATGTCCGCAAGGAATTCGGCCGCGAAGGGCTCGACCTCAAGATCATCGAGTTCCAGCGCAATTTCGGCCAGGCGGCCGGCCTGCAGGCCGGCATCGACACGGCGCGCGGCCGGCTGCTGGTGACGCTCGACGGCGACCTGCAGAACGACCCTTACGACATTCCAAAGATGATCGCGGTGCTCGAGGAACGGGAACTCGATCTGCTCTGCGGCTGGCGCAAGAGCCGGCAGGACGGGCTGGTGCTCCGGCTCATCCCCTCCTGGATCGCCAATCGGCTGATCCGCAAGATCACCGGGGTGACGATCCATGACTATGGCTGCGGGCTCAAGCTCTACCGCACCAAAGTCCTCAAGCAGATCAGAATCCTCGGCGACATGCACCGTTTCATCCCCGCATGGATCGCCGGCGTCGTACCGACGTCGCGGATCGGCGAGATGGCGGTCAATCACCATGCGCGCCAGTTCGGCGAATCCAAATACGGCATCTCGCGGACGTTCCGGGTGTTCCTCGACCTGCTCTCGGTGCTGTTCTTCATGCGTTTCCGCCAGCGGCCCGGGCATTTCTTCGGCTCGATCGGGTTGGTGTTCGGCGGGATCAGCGCCCTGATGTTTCTCTATCTTTTCTGGGCGAAATTCATCCTCGGTGAAAGCATCGGCACGCGGCCGATGCTGACCATCGCCGTGATGCTGTTCCTGGGCTCGGTGCAGATGATCACCACCGGCATCCTGGCGGAAATGCTGGCGCGAACAGAGCGCGACACGACGAATTACGTCATCCGCAAGAGCTACGGTCGGGACGGCTGACGTGATCGAACGGCTGACACGCAACGGCAGCGCGCTCTATCTGCTGCTGGCCGGCTATTTCGCCGTCAACGTGCTTGTCCGCCTCGCCATGCCAGCCTCCCTGGAACTTGACGAGGGCCAGCAGCTCTTTCTCGCGCAATGGTTCGCCAGCGGCTATGACGACCAGCCGCCATTCTACAACTGGCTGCAATATGGCGTGGTGCAGGTCCTCGGCGACACGGTCGCGGCGCTGTCGATCCTCAAGAACCTGATGCTGTTCGGCTGCTTCCTGTTCTTCGGGCTGACGGCGCACCTCGTCATCCGCGACCGGACGCTCGCCATCATCGCCACGCTCGGCCTGCTGACTATCCCGCAGATCAGCTACGAAGCGCAGCGCGACCTGACGCACACCGTGGCGGTGCTGTTCGCGGCTTGCCTCTTCCTCTATTTTTTCATCCGGGCGCTGCGGGAGCCGAATGCCCTGAACTACGCGCTGACCGGTGTCGCCATCGGCATCGGGGTCATCTCGAAATACAACTTCGTCCTGCTGCCGATCGCAGCGATCATCGCCATCCTGCCGGAGCGCAAGCTCCGGGGCAGGCTGCTCGACCCGCACATGCTCCTCGCAATCCTTGTCGCCGCGGCGATCGTGCTGCCGCACGGTCTGTGGTTCCTCGATCATATCGACGCCGCGACGGCCCGAACCATGAGCAAGCTGACGGGAGATGCCGGTGGCAGCCGCCTAGACCAGATCGCCGAGGGTCTGCTGTCGCTGGTCGAGGCGATTGCAGGCTTCACGCTTGCGACCCTGCTGCTCTTCGCGATCGCTTTCGGCGGCACCCTGCTCCGCTCCTGGAAGGCGGAAAGCCAGTGGACGCGATTGATCGGCCGGATGTTCCTGGTCATCATGGTCGCGCTGGTGCTCATGGTGCTCGGCGGCGCGGACAACATCAAGGACCGCTGGCTCGTTCCCTTCTTCTTCCTGCTGCCGATCTATCTCTGCCTGAAGATCGAAGCATCGGGCGAGACGATCGCCGGTGCATCTCGCCGGTTCGGCATCATCGCCCCTGCCATCGTGGTTGTGGTGCCGCTCGCGCTTTTCACGCGCACGCCGCTTCTCGGCACGATGGGACGTTATGGAAAGCAGAACGTGCCGTATGGCCCAGCGATCACGGCAATCCTGTCGTCCAACAAGGACCGGCCGTTGGTCATCCTGGCCGACGATCATCAGATGGCGGGCAACCTGCGCCTGCATGCGCAGGATATTCCGGTGATGCTTCCGGGCTATGAAAACTTCGAAGGGCCTTACCCATTCGACCCGGCGCATCCGGTGCTGGTCGTCTGGCGCAACAAGGGCAAGCCCGATCCGGCGATGCCCGATGATCTCGTGGCCTGGGTCGAGGCCAGGCCGGAACTGCGCGGCGTGGAGCCCGAAGTGAAGGACGTCGCGCTGCCCTATCATTATGGGCGCGACGGCGACGTTTATCATTTCGGCTACGTGTGGGTCTATCCCGCCGGGATGTAGTGGGTTCACTTCGACGGTAGCGTTGCCGGAAGCACAATCTTGTCTGTCTTGTCGCCCTTCGGCCGCTCGGCCGACATCTGGTCGCCGGTGACGATGTAGTAGATCGTCTCGGCGATATTGGTGGCGTGATCGCCGATCCGCTCGATGTTCTTGGCGCAGAACAGCAGGTGCGTGCAAGGCGTGATGTTGCGCGGATCTTCCATCATGTACGTCAGCAACTCGCGAAACAGCGAGGTGTACACGGCGTCGATCTGATCATCGCGATCACGCACGAAGCCGATCTTTTCCACCGAGCGCGACGCGTAGACGTCGAGCACTTCCTTGAGCTGCGTCAACGCCAGGTCGGCCAGGGCCTCGATGCCGCGGAACAGGCTGGTCGGCTGGCGCCCTTCTATGACGGCAACCACGCGCTTGGCGACATTCTTGCCGAGGTCGCCGACCCGTTCGAGGTCCGCCGAGATGCGGATCGCGCCGACGATCTCGCGCAAATCCGTCGCCATCGGCTGGCGCTTGGCGATGATGATGATCGCCTTGTCGTCGATCTCGCGCTGCCCCTGGTCCAGAACGGCATCGTCACGGATGACTTTCTGGGCAAGGCCGGGGTCGGCGTTGACCAGGGCCGCGATCGCCTGTTCGACCATGCGTTCGGCATGCCCGCCCATCGCGGCAATGCGCTTCGACAGATATTTCAGCTCCTCGTCATAGGCGCTGACGATGTGCACGGACTGCATGGAGATGCCTTCCCGGGTCTTCTGGTCCGAGTCGTTTCCTCGAATCCCCGCTGATACGCTAGCCGGATGACAGAAAAAAGAAAGCTTAGAGCGACGTGCGTCCACTTGGCCACAGAGTAGGCTCCAAAGTCCTATATCCACGCATCCGGCTATCCTAGAGTCTTCCGGTTTTCGGGCCGGCGCTTTCTTAGATAGTGAGGCGTCAGTGCGCCGGCAAATAAACCGTGAAAGCTGCGCCGTTGCCGACCTCCGACTTGATCGAGAGTCTGGCGTTGTGGCGCGTCAGGATATGCTTGACGATGGAAAGGCCAAGGCCGGTGCCCTTCTGGGTCCGGCTGTTTTCGACATCGACGCGGTAGAAGCGTTCGGTGATGCGCGGGATGTGCTCCTCGGGAATGCCGGGACCGAAGTCCCGGATGGTGACGTCGATGCCCGGTTCGGGACCGTCATCGCTGTGGGCAATCGTCACCACGACACGTCCACCCGACTGTCCATATTTGCAGGCGTTTTCCAGCAGATTTTCGAAAACCTGGAAAAGTTCATCGCGATCCCCCGGCACATTGAGTGGTCCTTTCGCGAAATCCCGCTCGATGGCAACGCTGTTTTCCCGGGCAAGCGGACCCAGCGAATCGATAACGCTGTCGAGGGTCTGGCGGAGATCGACCTCGGTTCCCGGCTTCAGATAGGGTTTCATCTCCAGCCGCGACAGCGACAGCAGGTCGTCGATCAGGCGCGCCATGCGGCCGGTCTGGTTGTGCATGATCTGCAGGAACTGCTCACGCGCCGCCGGGTCGTTGCGGGCCGGGCCGCGCAGCGTCTCGATGAAACCGGAGATCGAGGCGAGCGGGGTGCGCAGTTCATGGCTGGCATTGGCGATGAAGTCGGCCCGCATCCGGTCGATGCGGCGCGCCTCGCTCTGGTCCTTGAAGACCAGCACATAGAGGTCGGTGTCGTGGCCGACGGAAGATGCACTCACCCGATAGGCCCGTTCGACCGGCAGCTTTTCGGTATAATCGACGACATCCGAAGCGGCTGCGCCCGACAAAATACTGTCCAGCAAGGCCTGCATCTCGGGCGCGCGGAATTTGAGCGACAGCGACATGCCCGGTGCGATGCCACCGAACGCGGCGAGGGCGGCGGCGTTGGCATGGACGATCGTGGCGGTGCGATCGAAGATGATCAGCGGATCTGCAACGGCGGCCGCCAGATATTCTCCCGACAGCTGTTGTAGCCCGCCAGCCTCGATCGCCGCGGCATCCTCCGCGGAGTGGCGCGCTACACCGGCCGGCAGCATCGCGGCAGCGAGTAGCAGCCCAGCACATACCAGCAGCACAACATACAAGGACATGTCTGCGAAACCATAGACCGTCAAGACCGCGACGATGCCGGCCGCAAGCAGCCAGCGGCTGTTCCACAACCGGGTGGCGACGGCTTGCGCCGTGCTTCGCTGTTCTGCGCCGCCCATATCAGTCATTGTCAGCCATTGTCAGCTATTGTCGGCCATTCGCGCGCACTGTGCCTCCGTCCCCAGCCCGACCGGCCGGTTGGAAACTTCCCGCTGACCGGCGCTATCACTAAATCTGCTGCATAGTTCCTTTCGAAAATCGATTCCGATTTTCGGGCCGATGCAGTAAGGCTCCAATAGCATGAGTCCGGAAGCTGGAAAGGTTCGTCTCGATGAAAAACCCTAGGGAAAATGCCGCCGCGCCCGTTCCAGGTCCGCTCAAGATCCGCATCGACGGCAAGGAGCGCGAGTTCAACATCGAGGATCCCAAGCTTCCTGACTGGGTCGAAGACAACAAGCTGACCGCAGGCGGCTACCCCTACGACAAGAAAATGAAAAGCGACGAGTATGACGAGACGCTCGAGCGGCTGCAGATCGAGCTGGTCAAGGCGCAGGCATGGCTGCAATCGACAGGCAAGCGAGTGATGTCGCTGTTCGAAGGACGCGATGCCGCCGGCAAGGGCGGCACAATCTTCGCACTGCGCCAGTACATGAACCCCAGGACAGCGCGCAACGTGGCGCTGACCAAGCCTAGCCCAACCGAAATCGGGCAATGGTACTTCCAGCGCTATGTCGCGCACTTTCCGACATCCGGCGAGTTCGTCACCTTCGACCGCTCCTGGTACAATCGCGCCGGCGTCGAGCCGGTCATGGGCTTCTGCACGCCGGAGCAGCATCAGAAATTCCTGGACGAGACGCCATATTTTGAACGGATGATCTGCAACGAGGGCATCCATTTCTTCAAATTCTGGCTGAACATCGGTCGGGAAACACAGCTTGAGCGGTTTCACGATCGCCGCTGGAGTCCTTTGAAGAACTGGAAATTCTCGCCGATCGACATTGCCGGCATCTCCAAATGGGACGATTACACCAAGGCGCGCGATCTCATGTTCGAACGCACGCATAAGGAATTCGCGCCCTGGATCATCATACAGGCAAACGACAAGCGGCGCGCGCGACTTGCCATCATCCGGCGCATCCTGTTGTCGCTTCCCTATGACGGCCGCGATCTCGACGCCATCGGCAAGGAAGACAAGAAGATCATCGGGGAAGGGCCTTCGTTCCTGGGAAGACAGGCCTGAAGCGCTGCCGCGCGCCCCCAAGGACGCGCGGCACGATTCCGGATGTTCCCGTCATTCTGCCGAATGACTTCTCATGCCGCCAGCCGGGCAATCCGCTGCAGCCGCCGCAGCGTGGTATCGTCCTGCAAAGCCTGCTGAAACAGTGAAATCTCCTGGTCGATGCGATCGCAGAGTGCGCCTGTGTCGCCCTTGAGCAGGTCGCGCGTCTGCAACAGTGCGGCAACCGGCTTCTTGGCGAGTTGCCTGGCTCTGCCAAGTGCGGCCTCCTCGACATTGCCCACCACGATCTCCGTGACCAGGCCAAGCATCCTGGCGTCCGCGGCACTGAGCGTGTCGCCGAGGCAGAAGAAGCGGAAAGCGCCGGCATAACCGAGTTTCTGCGGCGCCAGGATGCTGGTCGCCGCGTCCGGCACCAGGCCGAAATCGACGAACGGCACCCGGAATGTGCTTTCGTGAGTTGCCATCACCATGTCGCAATGGAACAGGATGGTGCAACCGACACCGACGGCGTCGCCGTCGACACAGGCAAGGACCGGTTTGGGGAACGTCGCCAACGTGCGGAACATGTCGGTGACGGCGGCGATCAACCGTTGATGCTTGGTGGCGTCGAGGAACTCGGAGAAATCGCCGCCGAGGCAGAAGCAGCCGGCGAGGCCGCGCAGCACCACGACGCGCACATCATCGTCGATTGCGGCTTCGTGAAAAATCCTGGCCAGGCTTTCATAGGCTCGCCCGTCCAGCACCGGCCGGCCGTCATCCGACGACACCGTGACGATCAACGTATGATTGCGGAACTCTGTTTGCGGGTGGATGTTCATGGCTGTCTCCAATTCTCACGAGGCTTGCCTCATTCCGAGCCTGTCGGGATATCCCCTGGCCAGCACCGGCGCGAAATGACTGCGACGCGACCGCACCACCTCAAGCGTGTGCTCGTTGAAGGTGAGCAGTGTGGCAACGACCTGCTGGTTGCCATAGGTGCGCTGGTAGCCAAGCGGCTTCGCCAGGAAGTGCAACTGCAGCGCCCGCAGGACCCACATCGGTTCGAACTCGATGATCACCTGGTTGACGTTCCGCTTCAGCCCCCACTCGACGAAGCCGGCAATGAGCTCGGTGCCGACCGTCGAGACGCCGCGCTTGCCGTCACGAAAGCCCGGCGCCACCGCATAGCGGGTCAGTTCCCAGACGTTCGGCCCGGATGGCGGCGTCCCTTCATAGAGGTCCGCCAGCACCTCGGTCAGAAGATGCGCACGCGTTGTCGGCAACATCCGCTGATAACCGGCGAGCTCGCCATTGCGGATGACGAGTTGATGCACCGCCTCGTCATGGTCGAACTGATCGATCTCAAGGCCGTCGGGGCGCTGCAGATCGGTCCACCCCATCTCCTCGACGAAAATCTTGTAGCGTAAACGATGAACGGCCTCCCAAAGGTCGGGACGTTCCATAAGTTCCTGTGTGGTAAGGGAAAAAAGCATCTGCCGTCTCCTAGGTTCAATAGGAAGATACGGCCGGGCTGTCCCGAGGAAATTACGCGATCACGTAGGCAAGAATTTCTAGGCCGGCACGGCCGAGCTAGCTAATATAGCCGCGCCTTATCGCTTCCGCGACCGCCTGCACCCGGTTGACGGCACCGAGTTTGCTTTTGGCGTTAAGAAGGTGTTTCTCCGACGTGTGTTCCGAAATGCCGAGAATCTGTGAAATCTCCCATTCGGACTTGCCGACGGCGGCCCATTGCATGCATTCGCGCTCACGCGGCGTCAGTTCGACGTGGTCGATGTTCTTGGCCGCCATCGTGTGGATCTGCATGGCGCGGCCAATCGCATAGGTCGCCACCAGCGACACCAGCCCAAAATCGGCGCCCGACAATTCGACGGCCTCGCCGCCCAGCGACACCATGACGATCTGGCCATCGAGCGTGATCAGCGGGAAGGCCAATCCGTCGCGCAGCTTGAATTCGCCGGCGTCGCCCATCACTTCGCCGCTGCTCTCGTCGATGCGAATGGCCTGAGACGCTTCCCGCCACTGGAATGGGGCCTGCAGCTGCTTCATGTGGCTGACGACCGGGTCATGGTCGACATAATTGCGCGCCACATAGCGCTCCAGCCATTCTCCCGGCCACTCGCAAAGCAGCACATGGTCCTTTTGCTGGCCTCTTGGCGTGCCCGGTTGCGGAACCGTCCCGGCCATCAGCGCCGTCAGTCCGAACTCCGAGGTTATGCCAAGCAGTTTTTGGCAGACCGCCGCCGCCGTATCGGCGTGCTGCAGCTGATCGATGAATTCCAGCGTGCGATCGAAATGGCCCATCGCAACATCTACCCCATGTTGCCTTCCCGCGTTGAGATCAACGGCCCAGTGCTTGACCCGCACTTTGCCCTCGACCCCGGATTACAAACCTGCTCCCCTCTGTCTGCAGCGGCTTGCGGCTACCCTCCAGCCGACCGCCACACATGTTTGCAAGCTCGCTGAAGCATAACCCTAAATCGGCGTGATGAAATCAAAAACCGTTGTGCCTGTGGCATTTTCGTACCAAAAGCCACATTGGACAGGACAGGGCGGAGCTCGATCGTGGCAATTCGGTGGATGACCATCGTCTTGATGCTGACAATCACCGGGGCACAGTGGCTCACGGGAGCGCGTGCCGCGGAGCCGCAAGTGCCGGTGCTATGGGATGCCAAGGAGCGGCTGCCGAAGCCTGACCTGTCCGCGCTGCCGCGTCTGAGATTCCTGACCACCACCGATTTCCCGCCGTTCAACTTCCTCGACGGGGCGGGCCGCTTGTCCGGCTTCCACGTCGATCTGGCGCGCGCGATCTGCGCCGAACTCGACATCGCCGAAAAATGCCAGATCCAGGCGCTGCCTTGGGCCGAGCTCGAAGGGGCGCTGCAGAAGGGCGAAGGCGAAGCGATCATTGCCGGCATTGCCGCCACGCCGGAGTCGCGGTCGAAACATGCTTTCTCGCGTTCCTACCTGCAGTTTCCGGCGCGCTTCATCATGCAGAAGACAAAGGCGCTCACGGAACCTATCTTCGACAGACTGCGCGGCAAGCGCGTCGGCGTGGTCGCAGGCTCCGCGCATGAGCGGATGCTGCGCGATTACTTCGGCACCGTTCAGGTCGTTCCCTTCGCGCAGCTGGAAGAGCTCTACGATAATCTCAAGGCCGGCAAGGTCGACGCCGGCTTCGGCGACGGCATGCGCTTCGCCTTCTGGCTGGGCAGTTCGAATGCCGCAGCCTGCTGCCGCTTTGCCGGCGGTCCTTATCTGGCGCCCGAATATCTGGGGTCGGGTATGGCCATCGCCACTAGGGCCAACGATCCAGCGCTGACCGCAGCGTTCGACTACGCACTGCAGGAGATTTCGGTGAAGGGCATCTTTGCCGAATTTTATCTGCGCTATTTCCCGGTCAGCTTTTTCTGATCCGGCCCGGTCAGTTTTTTCTGATCACTTGAAACGAGGAATGTTCAGCGAGTTTCGATCACTTTTGTGAGTAAGAGTTCTATCGCTCCGTATCCATGCAGGGCATCACGCTCCAGCACCTGATCGGATCGAAAAGGCTCCTCCTTCTCGACCACACTGGGGTCAAAATCAGAGTACGTGACTAACCAACTGCGCTTCGAAAGCTCGTCCCGTCTGACAAACTGGGGCACGGGCCAGTGGCTGCCATCCCAATCCTGCGATCTTCCAAGAATTCGCCAATCGCCATTGACGAGTCCCAGGTCACCAACGCGCAGACATCCCACCGAGTCGTTCGGCTGAAATCCGCGTATTTCGTCAAGGGTGGGGACGCTATCGAGTCTCGGGCCGAAGAAATATGCCAATATTATCTGCCCTTTGGGCGCCATTCGAACAACGAGGCCTACGGCATAGCCACCGCTTCTCAGGGGGACAAGGAACCACGTTCCTTCCTGATAGTTGAGGCGTTTCATTTGAGAACAGCGCTTTAGGTCAGCGTGCGCAGGCGAGCCTTGGCAGCACGGGCGATGGCGGCGACGGTGAGCGTGTCGAGATCGAGCTGGCGACGGATAAGCTGCAGCACCCTCACCTCCTCCAGGCGCATTTCGAGGTCGACGGCCGCAACCTCGAAGGCTGCGGCATAGGCGGTGTCAAGCAGGCGCTCGGGCAGTGCTTCAGCGACGCGCGCCAAAACGCCTTCCAACCCGTCCTTTTCGTGCAGCAGCTTCTGGCAGTCCTGGGCGACGCCGACCAGCCGGTCGTGGTCGAAGTCCTCGAACACCGGCCATGAGCGGACGACGTCGCCAATCCGCGCCAGCTCGACATCGGTCATGTCCCGGTCGGACGCGGAGGTGATGACCATCAGATAGATCAGGGCTTCATGCGGCGGCAACGACATTTTAAAAACTCCTCAAACGGGCTCCGAAGTTAGGAACGAGGCATCGGCGCCGCAAGGAAAAAGAGCCGCGATCGTTGACGCCCACGGCAGGCACGCCTAGAGACCGGTTGAAAAAATCATCCGGCCCCTTTTTGCGGTGATGCCGGCGAATAAGTTGGAAAACAGTGACATGGCGGGATCAAACATCATCGATCTCAATCCCGAGGTGCTTGCGGCAGCGGCCGAAAGCAAGGCGTGGCCGTTCGAGGAAGCCAGGAAGATCGTCGAGCGCTACAAAGGCACTGACTATCCCGAGACCGTCCTGTTTGAGACCGGCTACGGTCCGTCGGGGCTGCCGCACATCGGTACTTTCGGCGAGGTCGCACGCACCTCGATGGTGCGCCACGCCTTCCGCGTCCTCACCCGGGACACGGTCAAGACCAAGATCTTGTGCTTTTCCGACGACATGGACGGCATGCGCAAGATTCCGGACAACGTCCCCGATCGCGCCGCGCTCGAGGCGCACCTGCACAAGCCGCTCTCGTCCGTCCCCAATCCTTTTGGCGGCGACTATGCGAGCTTCGCAGACCACAACAACGCAATGCTTTGCCGTTTCCTGGACACGTTCGGCTTCGACTACGAGTTCGCCAGCGCGACGGAATACTACAAGGCAGGCCGTTTCGACGACGTTCTGCTGCGCGCTGCCGAACGTTTCGACAAAATCATGGACGTGATGCTGCCGACGCTCGGAGAGGAGCGTCAGGCGACCTACAGTCCGTTCCTGCCGATTTCTCCCAAAAGTGGCCGCGTGCTTTACGTCCCCATGAAGCATGTCGACGCCAGGGCCGGCACTATCACCTTCGACGATGACGGCACCGAAACCACGCTGCCCATAACCGGCGGCAGGGTAAAGCTGCAATGGAAGCCGGATTTCGGCATGCGCTGGGCCGCGCTCGGCGTCGATTTCGAAATGTTCGGCAAAGACCACCAGACGAATGCGGTGATCTACGACCGTATCTGCAATATCCTGGGCGGGCGCGCGCCCGAGCATTTCGTCTATGAGCTGTTCCTGGACGAGAACGGCCAGAAGATTTCGAAGTCGAAAGGCAACGGGCTGACCATAGACGAGTGGCTGACCTACGCGCCGACCGAAAGCCTCGAGCTCTACATGTACCAGCGGCCGAGGCAGGCCAAGAAGCTCTATTTCGACGTCATTCCGAAGGCGGTGGACGAGTATTACGCCTTTCTGTCCGCCTATCGCGGGCAGGCGTGGAAGGAGCGGCTGGGAAATCCCGTCTGGCACATGCATGACGGCAACCCGCCTGTCGTCGACCTGCCGGTGTCGTTCGCGCTGCTGCTCAATCTGGTCAGCGCCTCGAACGCCCAGAACAAGGACGTGCTGTGGGGGTTCATTTTGCGCCACACATCGGGCGTGACGCCGAAGACCCATCCCGAGCTCGACCGGCTGGCCGAATATGCGATCCGCTATTTCGACGATTTCGTGAAGCCGGCCAAGGTGTACCGGGCCGCCGACCCGGTCGAGCGCGAGGCGCTGACGAAACTGTCCGAAGCGCTCGCCGCATTGCCGCCAGATGCCGATGGCGAGGCGATCCAGAATGTCGCCCTCAACGTCGCGCGCAAGATCGAGCGCTATCAGGACCATTCGAAGCAAAGCCCGGAAGGCGGGCCGGGCGTCTCCGTCGCCTTCTTCCAGATGATCTACCAGGTTTTGATCGGACAGGAGCGCGGCCCGCGCTTCGGTTCCTTCGCCGCGCTCTACGGCATCGCAGAAACCCGCGCGCTCATTCAGAAGGCGCTGGCTGGTCAGTTGGCGGCGTAGCCGTCGTCTCTGTTGGCGGCCTAGCCGCCGCCGACGGTTCGAGAATCGGCTGCGTCGGCTGCGCTGTGGCCGCAAAAGGGGCTGGCGCCGGAGGCAGGCCGGAGAGACTGGGCGCCGGCCCGAAAATGCCCTTCCTCGCCATACGCGCCTTCTCGCCGGCCTCGACATAAGGGCCACCCTTGGCGGCGCGCGCCCAGCCGTTTTCGATCAACCACTGGCCGACATCCTGGTTGCCAACGCGGCATTCGGCGGTGATCAGGTCGCGGCCGCCCTCGGGTGGCACCGTGCAGATCACCGCCCGACCGCGCAGGAAGGCACGGAACGCCGTTCGCGCCCGGGTGCCACACGTCCAGGACTTGCCGCCGTCGGAGCAAGTTTCGTCCTGCCTGACGATGTCGACGCCGGAAATCGCGACGGAATAGCCCTTGGCCTCGATCACACCGGCGGCCGATGCAACCGGCTGGAACAGTTTTGTCCCGTTCCAGTCGTCGGGCATTTTCGTTTTGGGCGGCTTGGGCGGTCCGGCCAGCGCCAGCTCACTCAACGGCGCGCGCGGCTCGACCCGTTCAAGCTCTTCGGGCTGAAGCTGCAGCGGGGCGACGACTTCGGGATCGATGGCCCTGGAATACACCTCCGGCCGTGCCACCTTGGGTCGCGGAATTGCAGATGTAGCAGGCGCTTCGGATTGCGTCGCGATGCCGGCCTGCGCCCGAGCCGCGACACGCCCATTTTCGCCTTGCAGCACGGCGCGGCCACCTGCGGCAATCGCGGCCCCCATTGCCAGGATCGTCAACACCGCGGCGGCTGCATGAAGCGGACGCACCGGCGGCCCCTACTGGCTTGCCCAGACAATCCGCGCCACCCATTCGACATCGCGCATCGGGATGTCGCGATCCGGGTGATCGGGATTGAGCGAGACCAGCATGATCGACTTCGCCGTCTGACGGTCCAGCACCTTGGCCATCACCTCGCCGGCATTGGTCTTGACGACGACGCGGTCGCCCTTGCGGGTGGCGGCGCCCGGCTCGACGATCAGCACGTCACCATTGCGGTAGAGCGGCAACATGGAATCGCCCTGGACCTGCAGCGCATAGGAGGTTTCGGTCGCCCGTGCCGGAAGCTCGATCAGGTCCCAGCCCTGCCCCACGGGAAAGCCGGCATCGTCGAAGAAGCCGCCGGCGCCGGCCTGGGCGAAGCCGAGCAGCGGCACCGAAGATTTCTGTGCCGGCAGAGATCCGGGAACGGTCTCGCCCCGGCCTTCGACCAGTCCGGTGAATTCGTCGAGCGAGGCGCCGGTCGCCTCGATGATCTTGGCCAGCGACTCGGTCGACGGCCAGCGCGGCCGCCCGTCCGAGGACAGCCGCTTCGACTTGTTGAAGGCGGTCGAATCGAGGCCCGCGCGTTTCGCCAGCCCCGAGGCCGAGAGCGAATAGCGCTCGGCGAGAGCATCGATTGCGGCCCATACGCGGTCATGCGAGAGCACTTTGCTCTCCTTCAGAACAGGAAAAAATACCTTCTCCGTTCTAACCGCTGGCCGTGATTTTGTCCACCACCGAAGGCGGCGTCACGCCGCCTTCCTGGCCTCGCTCCTGGCATAAGGATCGAAGCGTTCGTAGAAAGTCTCGCCCTTCTCTGCCATGTCGAGCAGGAGCTTCGGCGCTTTGAACTCGCCGCCGTTCTTCTTCCGAAGACCCTTGGCGATCTTGACGAATTTTTTTGCGCCGATGCCGTCGATGTAGGACAGCACGCCGCCGGTAAAGGGCGCGAAGCCGAAGGCGAGGATCGAGCCGACATCGGCCTCGCGCGGATCGGTGACGATGCCCTCCTCCATCACCCGCGCCGCCTCCAACGCGATGGTGACCAGGAGCCGCTGCTTCAGTTCCTCATAGTCGACCTTTTCAGGCGGCAACTGCGGATAGAGATCCTTCAGGCCCGGCCACAGCTTCTTCTTGGCAGGCTTTTGCGGATAGTCGTAGAAACCCTTGCCGTTCTTGCGGCCGAAGCGGCCATGCGTGTCGACCAGCGTGTTGATCAGCGCCATCTGCTTCGGGTCGACCGCCTTGTCGCCGAGATCGCGCATGGTCTGCTTCATGATCTTCTGCGCGAGGTCGATCGCCGTTTCGTCCGTCAGCGCCAAAGGACCGACCGGCATGCCGGCGGCCTTCGCCGCATTCTCGATCATTGGCGCCGGAACGCCCTCGATGAGCATCTTGTAGGCTTCCGACATGTAGCGCAGCACGCAGCGGTTGACATAGAAGCCGCGCGTGTCGTTGACGACGATCGGCGTCTTCTTTATGGCGCGGACGAAGTCGATCGCGGTGGCCAGCGCCTTGTCACCCGTCTTCTTGCCCAAAATGATCTCGACCAGCATCATCTTGTCGACCGGCGAGAAGAAATGGATACCGATGAAATTCTTTGGCCGCGCCGAATTCTTCGCAAGCGAGGTGATTGGTATGGTGGACGTGTTCGACGCAAAGACCGCCGCCGGCTTCAGCACGGCCTCCGCCTTTTCGGTGGCGTCCTTCTTGACGCCCGAATCCTCGAACACCGCCTCGACCACCAGGTCGCAGCCTGTGAGGTCGGCATAGTCCGCCGTCGGCGTGATCAGCGACAGCAGCCTGTCCTTGTCCTCCGGCTTGGCGCGGCCCTTCCTGATCTGATCCGAGATCAGGCTGTCCGAATGCGCCTTGCCCTTGGCCGCAGCGTCCATGTCGCGGTCGAGCAGCACCACTGGAATGCCGGCCTTGGCCGTGACATAGGCGATGCCGGCGCCCATGAAGCCGGCGCCGAGCACGCCGATCTTCTTGAACTTGGTTTCCGGCACGCCGGCCGGACGACGCGCGCCCTTGTTCAGTTCCTGCAGCGACACGAACAGCGAGCGGATCATCGCCGCCGCTTCCCTGGTCTGCATGATCTCGGTGAAATAACGCTGCTCGATGCGCAAGCCGGTGTCGAACGGCACCAGCAGGCCTTCATAGACGCATTTCAGGATGGCCGCGGCAGCCGGATAGTTGCCATAGGTCTCGCGACGCAGGATGGCGATTGCCGGTGGCCACAGATTGGCGCCGGCCACCGAATAGACCGGGCCGCCGGGCAGCTTGAAGGCCTTCTCGTCCCACGGCGCCACCGGCTTCAAGCCATTTTTGATCATGGCTTTGGCGGTTTCGACCAGCTTCGTCGGTTCGGCAATCTGATGGATCAGCCCCATCGACTTGGCCTTCTGCGGCGACAGCGTCTGACCGGAAGTCAGCATCTGCAGCGCCTGCTGCTGGTCGGTCAGCCGCGGCACGCGCTGGGTGCCGCCGGCACCCGGGAAGATGCCGATCTTCACTTCGGGGAGCGCCATCTTGACCTTGTCGGAATCGGCCGCGACACGGCCATGGCAAGCGAGCGACAGCTCGAACGCGCCGCCCATGCAGGTGCCGTTAATCGCCGATACCCACGGCTTGCCTGAGGTCTCCAGCTTGCGGAACAGGCCGGTCATGTAGCCGGCATTGTCGAACAATACCTTGGTCGCCTTGTCCAGGTCCTTGGCTTTATCGGCTGCGAACTTCGACAGCATCTTCTGCAGCATGGTGATGTCTGCACCGCCGGAGAACGTGTCCTTGCCGGAGGTGATCACCGCCCCCTTTATCGACGCGTCGCTCGCCACCTTGTCGACGATGGCATTCAGCTCCAGCATCGCCTCTTCGGTGAAGACGTTCATCGAGCGGTCGGGCATGTCCCAGGTGACCAGCGCGATGCCATCGTTGTCGATGTCGAACGTGAAATTGGTGTAGCTCATCGGTCTCTCTCCCGTCAGACGCGTTCGATGATCGTTGCGGTGCCCATGCCGGCGCCGATGCAGAGCGTCACCAGCGCGGTGTTCAGGTCGCGGCGCTCCAGTTCGTCCAGCACCGTTCCGAAGATCATCGCACCGGTTGCGCCGAGCGGATGGCCCATGGCGATGGCGCCGCCATTGACGTTGATCCTGTCGTGCGAAATGTCGAAAGCCTGCATGTAGCGCAGCACCACCGAGGCGAACGCCTCGTTGAGCTCGAACAGATCGATGTCCGACAGCTTCATCCTGGCACGCTTCAGCAGCTTCTCGGTCACGTCGACCGGACCGGTCAGCATCAGCACCGGTTCCGAACCGATATTGGCGAATGCGCGGATGCGAGCGCGCGGCTTCAGGTCGAGCGACTTTCCAGCCTTCTTCGAGCCGAGCAGAACGGCCGCCGCGCCGTCGACGATGCCGGACGAATTGCCGGCGTGGTGGACGTGATTGACCTCCTCCACCTCGGGATGCTTCTGCACCGCGACGGCATCGAAGCCGCCCATTTCGCCGGGCATGACGAAAGACGGGTTAAGGGCCGCCAGCGATTGCATATCGGTCGAAGGCCGCATGTGCTCATCGTGGTCGAGGATGGTCAGGCCGTTCTGGTCCTTGATCGAGATCACCGAATTCTTGAAGCGGCCTTCGCCCCAGGCGTTGGCGGCGCGCTTCTGGCTTTCGACCGCATAGGCGTCGACGTCGTCGCGCGAAAAGCCGTACTTCGTGGCGATCAGATCGGCCGAGATGCCTTGCGGCACGAACCAGCCCGGCAGGCCGACCGAGGGGTCCATGAACCAGGCGCCGCCGGATGCGCCCATGCCTACTCGCGACATCGATTCGACGCCGCCGGCGATGACGATCTCGTCGGCGCCTTGCGCGATCTTGGCGGCGCCGAAATTGATGGCGTCCAGGCCAGAGGCGCAGAAACGCGAAATCTGCATGCCAGGCGCTTTCGTGTCGTAACCGGCCTCGAAGGCGGCGGCGCGCGGAATGACAGAACCCGCCTCGCCGACCGGATCGACGCAGCCGAAGATGATGTCGTCGACGGTGCCGGTGTCCAGCCCATTGCGGTCACGGATCGCCTCAAGCACCTTGGCGCCGAGCCGCACCGCCGGCACCTCGTGCAGCGAGCCATCCTTCTTGCCCCTGCCGCGCGGCGTGCGCACGGCGTCATAGACATAAGCTTCGGCCATTTTCCTGCTCCTTGGTTTGCTGAAAGTCTCTCAGAGAGAGCGCCCGATCAGCAATTTCATGATCTCGTTGGTGCCGCCGTAGATGCGCTGGACGCGGGCGTCGCGGAACATGCGGGCGATCGGATACTCATTCATGTAGCCATAGCCGCCATGCAATTGAAGGCATTCGTCGACGACTTTTCCCTGCAGGTCGGACAGCCAGTATTTGGCCATCGAGGCCGTCACCGGGTCGAGACCACCATCGATATGGCGGGCGACGCAGTCATTGTAGAAGACCCGGCCGATGGTCGCTTCGGTCTTCAGTTCGGCCAGCTTGAACTGGGTGTTCTGGAAATCGATAATCGCCTTGCCGAAGGCCTTGCGCTCCTTGACGTAGTCGATCGTCAACGCCAGCGCCCGTTCGACCATGGCGATGGCGCCAGTGCCGATCTGCAGCCGCTCCTGCGGCAATTGCTGCATCAACTGAACGAAGCCCTGGCCTTCCTCGTGGCCGAGCAGATTGGAAGTCGGCACGCGCATATCGTTGAAGAACAGTTCCGACGTGTCGTTGGCCTTGAGCCCGATCTTGTCGAGGTTGCGGCCGCGCTCGAACCCTTCCACCTCGTCGGTCTCGACGACGATCAGCGAGGTGCCCTTGGCGCCCTTCTCCGGGTCGGTCTTGGTGACGATTATGATGAAGTTGGCGAGCTGGCCGTTGGTTATGAAGGTCTTCGAGCCGTTGACCTTGTATTGGTTGCCGTCCTTCTCGGCGCGCGTCTTGACGCCTTGCAGGTCGGAGCCGGCGCCGGGCTCGGTCATGGCGATGGCGCCGATCAGCTCGCCGGTCGCCAGTTTCGGCAGCCACTTCTTCTTCTGCTCCTCCGAGCCGTAGTGGAGGATGTAAGGGGCGACGATCGAATTGTGCAGGCCGATGCCGAAACCGTCGACGCCGACATGGCCGATCGCCTCGATGATGGCGCTCTCATGCGCGAACGTCCCGCCCGAACCGCCATATTCCTCCGGCATCGAGGCACAGAGCAGACCGGCCGCGCCTGCCTTCAGCCAGCACTCGCGGTCGACCATCTCGTTCTTCTCGAACTCGTCATAGCGCGGCGCGATCTCTTCCGACATGAAGCGGTGCGCCATGTCGTAGAGCATGCCGACCTCGTCCGCCGCCCAGGCAGGTTTGGGAAGGCCAAGAATTTCGGCGGGGTCGGTCATGCTATTTCTCCCTTGCGCCGACGTTCCCTCCCCCTTGAGGGGAGGGTGGCCCGAAGGGCCGGGTGGGGTCGCGG
>NZ_FTPD01000013.1:0-280020 GCF_900156895.1 Mesorhizobium prunaredense | reverse complement strand
CTGGAATCCTCCCGGCCCTTCGGGCCACCCTCCCCTCGAGGGGGAGGGAAAATCGAGCTTAGAACGCTTCCGCCGGCAGCGCCATTAGCGTGTCCGCGCCGCTGGAGATGCGGGCGAGGTGCGCCGACGTTTCCGGCATGATCCGCTCCATGAAGAAGCGCGCCGTCACCAGCTTGCTGTCATAGAAGGCCGAAGAACCATTGGCGCCATTCGCCAATTTCGTCCCAGCTGCCTTGGCCATCTGCGCCCACATGTAGCCCAGCGCCACCAGGCCGAAGAGATGCATGTAATCGGTCGAGGCGGCACCGGCGTTGTCGGGCTTGGCCATGCCGTTCTGCATCAGCCACATCGTCGCCGCCTGCAGATCGTTGAGGCCCTTCTTCAGCGCCCTGGTGAAGGGCGCCATCTTCTCGTCAGTGCGGTTCTCCTCGCAGAACTCGCCGACCTCCTTGAAGAACGCCTGCACGGCGCGGCCGCCATTCAAGGCCAGCTTGCGGCCGACGAGGTCAAGCGCCTGGATGCCGTTGGCACCCTCATAGATCATGGCGATGCGGGCATCGCGCACGAACTGGCTCATGCCGTGCTCTTCGATATAGCCGTGCCCGCCGAACACTTGCTGCGCCATCACCGCGTGGTCGAAACCCTTGTCGGTGAGCACGCCCTTGACCACCGGCGTCATCAGGCCGGTGTAGTCGTCGGCGGCCTGGCGGTCCTTGTCGTCACTGGCGCGGTGGGCGATATCGGACTTGATCGCGGTCCACAGCGCCAGTGCGCGGCCGGCCTCGTTGAAGGCCTTCATGGTCATCAGGCTGCGGCGGATATCGGGGTGGACGATGATCGGGTCGGCCTTCTTGTCCGGCGCCTTCGGCCCAGATAGCGAGCGTCCCTGCAGGCGATCCTTGGCATAGGACACAGCGTTCTGGTAGGCGACCTCCGACACAGAAAGCCCCTGCAGCCCGACGCCGAGCCTCGCTTCATTCATCATCGTGAACATGGCTTTCAGCCCGCCATTCGTCTCGCCAAGCAGCGTGCCTTGTGCCTCGTCATAATTCATGACGCAGGTCGAATTGCCATGGATGCCCATCTTATCTTCGATCGAGCCGCAGGAGACGGTGTTCTTCTCGCTAGGATTGCCTGATGCATCGAGCTTGAGTTTCGGCACGATGAACAGCGAAATGCCCTTCACGCCTTCCGGCGCGCCCTCGATGCGGGCCAGCACCAGGTGGACGATGTTGTCCGACATGTCGTGCTCACCGGCCGATATGAAGATCTTCTGGCCTGAGATCCTGTAGGTGCCGTCGCCGTTGGGAACCGCCTTGGTGCGCAGCAGGCCGAGATCGGTGCCGCAATGCGGCTCGGTCAGGTTCATGGTGCCGGTCCAGACGCCTTCGACCAGCTTCGGCAACCAGATCGCCTTCTGCTCGTCGGTGCCGTGGGTAATGATCGCGGCGATCGCGCCCTGCGTCAGGCCGGGATACATCATCAGCGACATGTTGGCCGAAATCATATATTCGGCGACCGCGGTATGAACCGCGTAAGGCAGGCCCTGCCCACCGAACTCCACAGGTGCGGCTAATCCCATCCAGCCGCCCTCGCGATATTGGTCGAAGGCCTCCTTGAAGCCTGCCGGCGTCGTCACCGAGCCATCGTCATGGCGCACGCAGCCTTCCATGTCGCCAACGCGGTTCAGCGGCTGCATGACATTTTCAGCGAGCTTGGCGCCCTCCGCGAGGATGGCCTCGACCACGTCCAGCGTCGCGTCGGAAAATCCGGGAAGATTGGAATAGCGCTGGTAGCCCAGCATTTCGTTCAGCACAAACAACGTGTCCTGGACCGGCGCCCTGTAGATCGGCATGCGTTTCCTCCACCATGCGGCCTTGACCCCGAATCCCCAATGTGAAGTCAGAGGGGCATGCGGACCAATGTTCAGGTTGGAATAGCAAACGTTGACGTTTGCGTAAACGTCAATTTTTTGATGCGACAAATTATCCCCGCCGCTCGCTCACAAGCGTAACGGCGCTGGCCGTAGCCAGTCCGAACAGATTGAAAAAAATTCGTCCCGACGCAGCCGCAAGACAACAGAAAGAGCCGCGCAGCCAAGGCCCACGCGGCTCTCTCCCATAAGGCCGTTAACCGGAAGCCGGCGAAGAATTATCCGGCGACGCTGGCCTGCGGCGCCGAGCGTTCGCTCAGCATCTGACGCACCGCCGCCATCGAGTTGCTCAACTCGTTGATGGCATCGTCGATCAGCGCCCGCTGTTTCCGCAGACGGGCAAGCTGCTTTTCCGACTTGTCGAGCGTCAGCCGCAACTGCTTGGTGTTGGAGCCGGTTGGGTCATACAGATCCATCATCTGCTTGACGTCGCGCAGCGAGAACCCGACCTTGCGGCCGAGCAGGATCAGCTTCAGCCGCGCCTTGTCGCGGCGCGTGTAGAGACGGGTAGAGCCGTCGCGCTGCGGATTGAGAAGGCCCTTGTCCTCGTAGAAACGCAGCGTACGCAGCGTTACTCCGTATTTCTTGGCCATCTCGCCGATGCGGACAAGATCCTCGCCGGCTTTATCGGACATGTCATTGGTATTGGCCGCGGCTTCGCCGGGCGAAACAAGTTTCATGGTCACTGGCTTTCCCCATCTGGTGGCGCCGCGGTTCTGGACCGTGCGTCGCCTGAGTCGAAGCGGGGGCGTGCTTCCACTCGTGGTTTCAACAAACAAATCGCAAACGGCACAGTCTTGCACCCTTACGTTTACGTCAATTCTATAGCGATAGCCGCCTCACGAAGCAAGGGGGCGTCGTGCGGGAGGAACTTTTTGCCGCATCCGCCAGCGCATGGCCCGGCGGCGCTTCAGGCGCTCGTCAACAACGTTGTAACTTCTTAAGCTTGGTTAACGCGTTGTTTACCACGTTGGGCGAAATGTGCGCATGTCGGTTACCCGTGTTTATCCTGTAGCGAATTTTTTCACGGTTTTTCGGAGCGGGGTGAACCCCGGGAAGCTGGTCTTCCACCGCAGCAAAGCCGCGCGGCCTTCGTTTCCGGCAGGACTTTGGGAACACTGGTCACAAAGCCAGCAGTGAAACTGAACGGGCGCATCGATGAACAGCAAGCGGTCCTATCTCGATACACTCAACGCCGGCCGGCAGCGTAGGCCGTACACCACGCTTGAACAGCTCAACCGTTCCCTGGAAACGCTGGAGCAGCGGCTGGAGCGGACGCGCGAGGACTTGAGCGAACGTCCCGATCTGCGCCGACCGGGCGCGGAGCCGCGCTATGCCAGCGCCCGGCCCTATGAGGATCCGCGCCCGGCGCAGCCGCCGAAAAGCCCGGAGCCGGGTGCCTTTGACCAGAATTACCAGGCGATCGCCCGCGACATCGACCGCGTACGCGGCCAAGAAGACGGCGTCGCCGTGGTCGGCAAGATCGCCGGCGAATTGCGCGGCCTGCGCGAGGAACTGCGCCACCAGATGACCGCCGGCCTGCAGCGCGAATTCGAAGCGCTGCGCAACGACATCGAGCGGGCTTTCCAGGCAAGCACCCAGCCGGGTGGCCAATCGGCGGGAGGCAAAGGCAGCGCCGAACTCGGCGTCGAGTTCGAGCGGCTTTCCGGCGCCATCCAGTCCCTGGCCGAAAAGAGCGACGACAGAAGCGTCAACATGCTCCGGCTCGATCTGGAGCAGGTCAAGGCCGCGCTCGACACATTGGCGCGCGAGGAGAGCGTGCAGGCGGTCGGCCGCCGCTGGGACGAATTCGACCGCCGCTGGACCGCGTTCGAGGATCGTGTCGATGCCGATCAGCGACAGCGGTCGGACGCACCCGGTCTTTCGATGCTGACCGAACGGCTTGAACAGATCAGCAATGCTGTCAACAATCTGCCGGAATCGCTGTCGCTGCGTTCGCTCGAAGAGAAGGTCCGCACGCTTGCCGGCGCGGTCGATCATTTCGCCCGCCAGCAGGACAGTCTCGGCAGCAGCACATTCGCAATGATCGACGAGCGGCTGGACGAGATTTCCCGCGCCATCGTCGCCTCGACCGTCGCCGCGCAGGCCAATTCATTCGACCCCGAAGCATTCGAGCGTATCGAGAAGCGGATCGCCTCGCTTGCCGAACAGATCGAGGAAGTGACGCAAGTCCACCCCAGCGGCGAGGTTATCGACCGCCTCAACATGCTGTCGAGCCGGATCGACGATCTTGCCAGCCGGGCCAATTTGCCTGAGCAGGCGATGGAGCGTCTCGACAAGCAGATCGCGCTTATTGCCGACAAGATCGACCGGGCGCCTGCCATGCCGGACGCCGACTATATCTTCCAGGGGCTGGAACAGCGTTTCGACGTGCTGGCCGGTATGATGGAGCGCCGCCAGGGCGACGCGATCGAACAAGGCAACATGCTGTTTCGCGATCTCGAGCGCCGGCTGGACGAAGTTGCCGACAGGCTGGACCAGCGCATGCCGCAGATCGACGGGGCCGGCATCATGGACGCCCTCGACGCCCGCTTCAGCGCGCTGACCAAGCGCCTGGAGACTCGCGTTCCCGATCACGCAGGTGAAGCGGCGATCCGTGGCCTGGAAAGCCGGCTCGAAGACATTTCAATCCGGCTGGATTCATCCGCGGCACAAGTCGCCGGCATCGACCCGGCCCTGATCCGCAGCCTGGAAGCGCAGGTCGCGGGCCTGTCGGCGCATCTTTCGAAACCCGGCGCGCCACTGCCGGAATTGGAGGATATCAGCCCTCGTCTCAACGAAATCGAGAAGTCGCTGGCTGGCACCCGCGATTCCATCCTCAGCGCGGCGCGCGAGGCAGCCGAGAGCGCCGTCCGTTCGTTGGCGGGCTCCAGTGCCAACACGGCGGCCGTCTCTGGCCTCGCCCAGGATCTGAAGACGCTCGAAGCACTGACGCGCCGTTCCGACGAGCGCAATTCGAGGACCTTCGAAGCCATCCACGACACGCTGCTCAAAATCGTCGACCGGCTGGGCTCGCTGGAAACCGACGAGCCGACCGACGCTGTGAGCGAACTTCTGAATACGCAACCGGCCGAGCCGGACAGCTGGCGCCGCGTGCGATCGTCAAAGATGGCCGTACGTGACGCGCCGTCCATGGACATCGACCAGCCATTGCCGCTGACGGAAGACCTGGCCGACCTCGACAGCCATGTCTCTGCCATGATCAGCGATGAACCAGGTTCGCGTAGCGAACCGGGCACGCGTGGCGAACCGGGCACGCGTGGCGACCTGGGCACGCGTACGCCGGCCGAAGCCGCCGCGGCCGCGGCCATGGCGGCGCTTGGCTCGGACACGGCGGAAAAAAGCCAGCCGACCGGCGCCCGGAAGTCGATGCTCGGCGGACTGGCGCGCGCCTTCAAGGCCAAGAAGGAGACAATCGTTCCACCGCTTGCCGGCTCCGCGCCTGATGTCGAGTTACCGATCGCCGATCTCGACGAGCCGCTGGACCCGAAGGTCGCCAACCGGCCGCTGGAGCCCGGCTCCGGCCCACCTGACCTCAACGCCATCATGAAGCGCGTGCGCGACGAACGCGGCCCGCCCGTCAGGGCCGGCAATGCCGATGCATCGAAATCCGACTTCATCGCCGCAGCCAGACGCGCGGCGCAAGCGGCCGCTGCCGAGGCCGACGCTCTCAAGCGGCAATCGACGATGAGGGGGCCGGTAAAGGCGCTCAGGATCGGCGACTTGCTCAAGGCGCGACGCAAGCCGATTCTGATGGCAGCCGCCGCGGTCATGCTGGCGCTCGCCGGCCTGCAATTGGGCAAGGCCTTTGTCTCCGACCCGGTCGAAATGGCCAGCAACGATACGGCGCCCATGGCGGCCGCGCAGCCAGCGGAAACCGCAACGAACGGTACCGTCAGCGAGCCGAAGACGGACGCACAAACCGCAGGGGATAGCGCACCAGACCACGCCGTCCGGCAGGCAGAGCCATCCGAATCGGTAGCCGAGGACGACATGCCGGCGCAGGCCGGCATCGCCACGCCGTCGGATAACGAAATATCGGCGGATGCCGAAACGCCGATGGACTCAGGGTCCGCGGCCGAGCCTGTTCCTGCACCAATGGCTTCAACGACGTCGCCCGATCCGGCGGCGGCAGATGCGACAGCTTCGGCACCTGCGGACCCGACGGCTGCGGACGCCGAACCAATGGCCACGGAGCCGGACGCCACCCCCGCGACCCGGGACATGACCGGCACGGTCACACCCGCGGATGCTTCGACGGCAGCGGCCACTGCCAAGATCGACATTCCAGCCGATGCCGGCCCGGCTGCCTTGCGTGACGCAGCGGCCGGCGGCGACGCCAAGGCACTGTTCGAGATCGGCTCGCGTTACGCCGAATCGCGCGGCGTCAAGCAAGACATGGCAGCGGCCGCCAAATGGTACGAGAAATCAGCCGAGCTCGGCTTCGCACCGGCGGAATACCGCATCGGCAACTTCTACGAGAAGGGCACCGGCGTCGCCCGCGACGTCAAGAAGGCGAAGACCTGGTACCAGCTCGCCGCCGAGCAGGGCAACGCCAGCGCCATGCACAATCTCGCCGTGCTCTTCGCCATGGCGGCGGACGGCGTGACCGACAATGAATCGGCCGCGCACTGGTTCCAGGCCGCCGCCGATCTCGGCGTCAAGGACAGCCAGTTCAATCTCGGCATCCTGGCGGCGAAGGGCGTCGGCATGAAGCAGAATCTCGAAGAGTCCTACAAATGGTTCGCGCTCGTCGCCAAGACCGGCGACAAGGATGCGGCGGCAAAGCGCGACGAGATCGCCAAGGCGCTCAAGCCCGAGCAGCTCGAACGCGCACGCGCCGCCACGGAGCTGTGGAAGGCAAAGCCGCTCGATCCTGCGGCCAATTCGGCCGATATTCCCGAATCGTGGCAGGACGGCACGCCGCAGACGACCGCCAGCGTCGACATGAAGAAGGTCGTTCAGAACATCCAGCGCATTCTCAACAAGAACGGCTATGAGGCCGGCAATGACGACGGCGTGATGGGCCAGAAAACCAAGGATGCCATCATGGCTTTCCAGACCGACAACGACCTGAAGCCTACCGGCACGGTCGACGAAAAGCTGGTCAAGGCGCTGCTTGCGCGCAAATAACGTCGGATGCGTCGTTTCCGCGACGCCTTTGCCACACATTTGCCTGTTAACTGATTGAGTTGTTTTTTGTTTCGGCGACGTGGCGAGGTTTGACTTCGCCGCCCGGCCGGCGCAAGAACGAGACAGGCTTTTTGGCCCGAATGCCCGCAACGGTTGCATTCGTCGAGAGGCAAACTGATCGAGACTGACGGGTGGGCATCTATCTCCCGATCGCGGAAATTTCCGTCAACATCTTCGTGCTGCTGGCCATGGGCGCGGCGGTGGGTTTCCTTTCGGGCATGTTCGGAGTGGGCGGCGGCTTCCTGATCACGCCGCTGCTGATCTTCTACAATATACCGCCGGCGATCGCGGTCGCCACCGGCGCCAACCAGGTCATCGCCTCCTCCTTCTCCGGCGCGTTGTCGCACGTGAAGCGCGGCACACTCGACTTCAAGCTCGGCGGTGTGCTTTTGGCCGGCGGCATCGTCGGCTCGACCGGCGGCATCTTTGTCTTTGGCTTCTTGCGCCGGCTCGGCCAGCTCGACCTGTTCATCTCGCTGCTCTATGTCGTGCTGCTCGGCACTGTCGGCGGGCTGATGCTGGTCGAGAGCGTCAATGCGCTGCGCGCCACGCGCAGCGGCGCGGCACCGGTGCTGAAGAAATCCGGCCAGCACAACTGGATCCACCGCTTGCCGCTGAAGATGCGGTTCAGGGCCTCGAAGCTTTTCGTCAGCGTCATCCCGGTGCTCGGCCTCGGCGCCGGCATCGGTTTCCTGTCGTCGATCATGGGCGTCGGTGGCGGCTTCATCATGGTGCCGGCGCTGATCTATCTCTTGAAAGTGCCGACCAACGTCGTCATCGGCACCTCGCTATTCCAGATCATCTTCACCTCGGCCTACACCACGCTGGTCCATGCCACCACCAACCAGACGGTCGACGTCATGCTCGCCTTCCTGTTGATGGCGGGCGGCGTCGCCGGCGCGCAATACGGCGCCAAGGCCGGCCAAAGGCTGCGCGGCGAGCAGCTCAGGGCGCTGCTCGCACTGCTGGTGCTGGCGGTTGCCTTCCGGCTCGCCATCGATCTGTTCGTGACGCCGCCCAGCCTCTATTCGCTGTCCGGCGTGGATCCGACCTGATGGCGGGCTTTAGGGCGTTCCTGGCCGTTGCCTCGCTGTCGCTGTTCGCCGCCTCGTCACCGGCAAGAGCGCAGACGCGGGTTACCGAAAACATCCAGATCGGCCTGTCCACCGACTATGTCTCAATCACCGCCGGGTTTTCCGGCGCCGACCTTACCATCTTCGGCTCATTGGAAAATGCCGACCCGCGTGTCGCCCGCCAAGGGCGCTACGACATCGTCGTCGTGCTTGAGGGTCCGGCCCGGAAGGTCGTCGTGCGCCGCAAGGACAGGGTGCTCGGCATCTGGATCAATCTGGAGTCCGAGACCTTCAAGAATGTGCCGGTGTCCTATTCGGTGGCGACGACGCGCCCGCTGCAGGACGTCACCGACCCCAACAGCTACAAGCAACTGTCGCTCGGCGCCGCCAACATCTACATGCAGCCGGCCGACGGTGACGACAGTCCGGCGACCATCCAGGAATTCACCGCGGCGCTGCGCGAGCGCAAGACGGCTACCGGCCTCTACAGCGTGAATGTCGGCGGCGTGCAGTTCCTGTCGCAGAACCTGTTCCGCGCCACCGTCAGGCTCGCCCCCAATGTTCCGGTCGGCACCCACAAGGCCCGTGCGTTCCTGTTCAAGAGCGGCCTGTTCATCAAGGAAAGCTCCGCCCAACTCGAAATCCGCAAATCCGGTTTCGAACAGTCGATCTTCCGCGTCGCCCACGATTATTCTTTCCTGTATGGCGTCTTCGCGGTGTCGTTGGCCATGCTCACAGGCTGGCTCGGAAGGCTCGTCTTCCGGAAGGATTAAACTCTTTCAAAAGGCGGTTCCCCTTTCTACGCTCCTGGGTTAGACCGCGACCCCGGCCCGGCCGAACACCGGCTGTCGCTCCCCAAATCAAAAATACAGGGCTTTGCGATGCGACCAGCATTCGGCGGTATCGACTTCGGCACTTCGAATTCCACCGTCGGCGTGATCAGGAACGGGCAGCCGCGATTGGTGGCGCTGGAAGACGGCGAGGTGACGCTGCCCAGCGCGGTGTTCTTCAATTTCGAGGACAACCGCACCTATTTTGGGCGCCGCGCCATCGCCAACTATACCGACAGTATCGAAGGTCGCCTGATGCGCTCGCTGAAGAGCGTACTCGGCGGTACGCTGGTCCATGAAAAGACGCGCATCAAGACCCGATCGATCGCCTTCACCGAAATCATCGGTTTGTTCGTCGGTCACCTCAGGAGAAGGCTGGAAGAGGATGCCGGCGACGTGGTCGAGAGCGTGGTGCTCGGTCGTCCCGTACAGTTCGTCGACGACGATGCCGAGGCCGATGCCAAGGCCGAAGGTGAACTCGAAAACGCGGCCCGCACCCAGGGCTTCAAGCATATCGCTTTCCAGTTCGAGCCGATCGCGGCGGCGCTCGACTACGAGCAGAAGGTGACGCGCGAAGAACTGGCGCTGATCGTCGACATGGGCGGCGGCACGTCCGACTTCTCGATCGTGCGGGTCTCGCCGCAGCGCGCCCGCTCCCTCGATCGCAAGGACGACATTCTGGCGAGCCGAGGCATCCACATCGGCGGCACCGACTTCGACCGGCTGTTGAGCATCGCCCACGTGATGCCGCAACTCGGCTACCTCTCGCCGACCAAGGACGGCAAGCGCAACTTGCCGGCCAGCTACTTCATCGACCTGGCGACATGGCAGCGCATCAATCTGGTCTACACCGCCCGCGCGATGACGCATCTGCGCCAGATCCGCTACGAGGCGGACCGCGCCGACCTGGTCGACCGCTTCATCCACATCGTCGAGCATCGTTACGGGCACGCGCTGGCCGCTTTGGTCGAGAGGGCCAAGATCGAGCTGACGGAGCAATTTTCTGGTGATGTCGTAGTCGCGCTGCCCGGGGCGAAGTTCGCGGCAGAAATTACGCGCGCAGGGCTCGACGACACGATCGCCAGGGATATCGAACGGGTTGCCGCGACGGTTGGTGAGACCATCCGCAACGCGCAGGTGAAACCGTCCGACATCTCCGCGGTGTTCCTGACCGGCGGATCGACCGCCATCCCGCTGGCAAGGCAGCAGATATTGGCCTTGGTGCCGCAGGCGTCGGTCATCGAAGGCGATATGTTCGGCTCGGTCGGGCTTGGGCTGGCACTCGATGCGCAGCGAAAATTCGGTTGCCCGGTCTACCCGTGGACGGTCTCGCCGGCCTTCGCGCCCAGATGCGCCTTGAGCGCCATCTGGGCCAGACTTGCCTGCCGGTCACGATGCGTGATCATCGCGAAATCGCGCTTCGGCAGATCGATCGACACGGACCGCAAGCTGCCTTCGGCAACCGCGCGTTCGACGACGAGCTCCGAAATGATGGTGGCGCCGGCGCCGGCCTCGACCGCCTGACGGACCGCCTCGTTGCTTGGCAGCACCAGGAATATCCGCAGGTCCGCGAACGAGATCCCTTCGCGGCGGGCAAGATCTTCCAGCACCTCGCGCGTGCCCGATCCGCCTTCCCTGATGATCCAGCGGAGTTCCCTGATGTCGGGATGGCCGCGCGAGACTTCGGCGATCTCGGGATGCGAATGCGCCACGACCAGCATCAGGCGATCCACATCGACCTTGGCGCGCCGCAATATGTCGGATTCAGTGCGCCCCTCGACCAGGCCAAAATCAGCCGTACCGTCGAGTACGGTGGTCTCAACCTGTCTGGTGTTGCCGATGGTCACGCTCAGCCTGACGGCGGGATAGGCCTCGTGGAAGGAGGCCAGCCGGCGCGGCAGCCAATAGCTGGCGATGGTCTGGCTGGCGGCGATGGAAAGGCTGCCGGTGATCGTCTGCGAGACGTGCTCCAGCACGTCGTGGGCGGCAGCCGCCCGTTCGAGCACGGCCTTGGCCTCGGGCAGGAACCTGCGCCCGGTCTGCGCCAGCTCGATGTTGCGACCGACCCGGTTGAACAGCTGGACGCCATGCTGCTGTTCGAGCGAGCGAATGGCGGCCGAGGCGGCCGACTGGGAAATGCCCAGCAGTTCGGCCGCCTTGGTCATGTGGCCCCGTTCGGCGACAGCAACGAATATCCGCAGTTGGTCCAGGGTCATGCGGAGGATTAAGAAACATATTCGATTGGAATTACAAGAGCAAATTGTTAGACGGATCGATTGCTTTGTTCTAATTTTCCCGGCGGAGTTGGAAAAAAATCGCGGCCAACTTGCAACGGGTAGAAAAGTGATCGGGCGGTTCAAATCCTTGTTTGCCCATTGGACCCGCGGTCTGCGGCGTCGGCTTGCCGGCGACCGTTATCATCCGGAAGAACACTACATGCGCGGCCCCGGGCCGAAGACGAGAGCCAAATTCGCAGACCGAAAAAGCGCCGGAACATGAACCACGGACCGCTGCGCGGCGCCAATTCCGCACCGTCCCAACGGTCGCTTGCCGACACCCGCGCGCCCGACGAGGGTGATGGCGTCGATACCTCGCCTGACGTCTCCGACAGCATCGCCAAGACCACCTGCTACATGTGCGCCTGCCGCTGCGGCATCGACGTCCACATCAAGGACGGCAAGGTCCGCTACATCAACGGCAACAAGGACCATCCGGTCAATCGCGGCGTGCTGTGCGGCAAGGGCAGCGCCGGCATCATGCAGCACTACAGCCCGGCCAGGCTGAAGAAGCCATTGCTGCGCAGCGGTCCGCGCGGCTCGGGAGAGTTTCGCGAGATCGAGTGGGAGGAAGCGTTTTCCATCGCGACGGAACGGCTTTCAAGGATACGCCGCACCGACCCGAAGAAACTCGCCTTCTTCACCGGGCGCGACCAGTCGCAATCGTTGACCGGCTGGTGGGCGAGCCAGTTCGGCACGCCGAATTTCGCCGCCCATGGCGGCTTCTGCTCGGTCAACATGGCGGCCGGCGGGCTCTATACGATCGGCGGCTCGTTCTGGGAGTTCGGCGAACCCGACTGGGACAACACCAAATACTTCATGCTGTTCGGCGTCGCCGAGGACCATGATTCCAATCCGATCAAGATCGGCCTCGGCAAGCTCAAGGCGCGCGGCGCCAAGGTGGTCTCGATCAACCCGTGCCGTACCGGCTACAACGCCATTGCCGATGACTGGATCGGCATCCGACCCGGCACCGACGGCCTGTTCGTATTTGCTCTCATTCATGAGCTGCTGAAGGCCGGCCGCGTCGATCTCGATTATTTGCTGCGCTACACCAACGCCCATGTCCTCGTCATCCAGGAGCCGAATGCTGCCGATGACGGGCTGTTTACGCGCGACAGTGGCGGCAATCCGCTGGCCTGGGACAGGCTGGCTAAAGTCTGCGTCAGCGCCACCGATAATGGTGCAAAGCCGGCGCTGACCGGCAACTTCCAGGTCGATGGCCGCCGCTGCGTTCCGGTCTTCCAGCTCGTTGCCGACCGTTATCTGCAGGAGAGCTATTCTCCCGATGCGGTCGCCGAACGTTGCGGCGTTGCCGCCGACACCATCCGCCGCATCGCCGCCGAACTGGCGCATGTCGCCTTCGAGCAGGCGATCGAACTGCCGGTGGCGTGGACCGACTGGGCCGGCCGCCAGCACGAGACGATCAAGGGTCGGCCGGTGTCGATGCACGCGATGCGCGGCATCTCGGCCCATTCGAACGGTTTTCACACCTGCCGCGCCATCCACCTGCTGCAAGTACTCCTGGGTACGGTGGACGTGCCCGGCGGATTTCGCTTCAAGCCGCCCTATCCGCGGTCGGCGCCGCCGGGGCCGAAGCCGGCGGGCAAGGACATCAGGCCGATGACGCCGCTCGAAGGCATGCCGCTCGGTTTCGTCTGCGGACCGGACGATCTGCTGGTCGACGACGTCGGCACGCCGATCCGTATCGACAAGGCCTATTCCTGGGATGCGCCGCTGGCAGCACACGGGCTCATGCACACGGTCATCCGTAACGCCTGGGCCGGCGATCCCTACAGGATCGATACGCTGATGATGTACATGTCCAACATGGCCTGGAACTCGTCGATGAATACCGTCGAGACGATGGCGATGCTGACCGATATGGATGCGTCAGGCGAGTACAGGATCCCGTTCATCATCTATTCCGACGCCTATTATTCCGAGACCGTGCCGTTCGCCGATCTCGTGCTTCCCGACACCACCTATCTCGAGCGTCATGACTGCATCAGCCTGCTCGACCGGCCGATCAGCCATGCCGATGGACCGGGTGACGCCATCCGCCATCCCGTCGTCGAGCCGAACCGCGACGTCCGCCCGTTCCAGACGGTGCTGATCGAGCTCGGCGCGCGGCTCGGCCTGCCCGGCTTTGTCGACGACGACGGCTCGGCCAAATACCGCGACTATGCCGATTACATCGTCAATCATGAGCGCACGCCGGGCATCGGCCCGCTCGCCGGCTGGCGCGGCAAGGACGGAACTTCGATCGGCAAGGGCGAACCCAATCCCGACCAGCTTCAGCGCTACATCGACAATGGCGGCTTCTGGCACCACGATTTTGCGGTCGACCAGCGCTACTACAAGATGGCCAACCGCTCGTACCTCGACTTCGCCGAGACTATGGGTTTTATCCCGAAGGCCGAGCCGATCGTGTTCCAGCTCTATTCCGAGCCGATGCAGCGGTTTCGCCTCGCCGCGCGCGGCCATGGGAGGGTGCTGCCGCCGGAGGCGGAGCGCAGCCGCATCGAGACCTATATGGACCCGCTGCCGTTCTGGTACACGCCCTTCGAGGAGGCGGCTGTCGACCTCGAGAAATACAAGCTGCACGCGCTGACGCAGCGGCCGATGCACATGTATCATTCCTGGGGCTCGCAGAATGCCTGGCTCAGGCAGATCACCAGCCAGAACCGGCTGTTCGTGCACAGCCAAACCGCCGCCGGCCTCGGCCTTGTCGATGACGACTGGGTGTGGATCGAGAGCATCAACGGCAGGGTCAAGGGACAGATCAAGCTGGTCGACGGGGTCAACGTGGACACGGTGTGGACCTGGAACGCGATCGGCAAGCGGCGAGGCAGCTGGGGGCTAAAGGACGACGCGGCCGAATCCAACCGCGGCTTTCTGCTCAACCATATCATCGGCGACCAGACTTCTGCCGATGCCAACGGCAAGCGCTACTCGAATTCCGATCCGGTCACCGGCCAGGCGGCATGGTTCGATCTGCGCGTCCGTATCGTCAAATGCGCGGCTGAAGAAGCCGGCTTCACCGAGCCGCAGTTCGAGCGCTTCCGGCAGCCGCCGCATTTCGAGCCCTCGCCCGACAAGCTCAGTTTCGGCGCCGAGTTTCGCCGGGCAAGAGAGGCTTCCAGATCATGACCTGCCTTCCCGCCCATACCGACAAGAAGCTCGGCCTGGTCATCGACCTCGACACCTGCGTCGGTTGCCAGGCCTGCGTTACCGCCTGCAAGGAATGGAACACCGGCGGCCACATGGCGCCGCTGACCGACATCGATCCCTATGGCGGCGATGCCGACGGGGTCTGGTTCAACCGCGTGCACAGCTATGAGCACCTGACGGAGATGGGTGGGCGCACGGTCAATTTCCCACGCTCCTGCCTGCATTGCGAAACACCGGCCTGCGTCACCGTCTGCCCGACCGGCGCCTCCTACAAACGGGCCTCGGACGGCATCGTGCTGGTCGACGAAGACAAGTGCATCGGCTGCAAATTATGCAGCTGGGCCTGCCCTTATGGCGCGCGCGAATTCGATACCGATGTCGGCGTGATGAAAAAGTGCACGCTGTGCGTCGACCGCATCTACAACGACAATCTGGCGGAAGAAGACCGCGTGCCGGCCTGCGTCGCCGCCTGCCCAACCAGCGCGCGGCACTTTGGCGATCTCGGCGACCCGGCATCGGCGATCTCGCAACTGGTGGCCGAGCGCGGGGGTGTCGACCTGATGCCCGAACTCGGCTATCAGCCGACCAACAAATATTTGCCGCCGCGCGCCCACACGCAGCGCGCCGTATCGGTGCCGGCGCCGCCGCTCGAACCGGTGCGGGCCGAAGGCGGTTTCCTCGGCTGGGTCGACCGCATGCTTTCGCATTGATCAGCATCCATGCATCCAGCCTTCTCCGTCGTCTTCTTCACCACTGCCACGGGCGCCGGTTACGGCCTGCTTGCGCTTCTCGGCGTGCTGGCCGGTCAAGGATTTGTCCCGCCTGACTTCTGGCTCGGTCTCGTCGGCATGGGGCTGGCTCTCGGCCTGATCTCGGCCGGCCTGTTGTCGTCGGCCGGCCATCTCGGCCGACCAGAACGCGCCTGGCGAGCGTTCTCGCAATGGCACAGTTCATGGCTGTCGCGCGAAGGCCTTGCCTCGGTCGCGACCTTCGTGCCGGCAGGATTGTTCGCCGTCGGCTGGGTGTTCCTCGGCCGCACAAACGGCTGGGTCGCCGTCGCCGGGCTGCTGGCTGCGGTCGGCGCGGTCGCCACCGTCTGCACCACGGGCATGATCTACGCCTCGCTGAAGCCGATCGCCCAGTGGCACAGCCGCTTCACTTTGCCCGGCTACCTGATCTTTTCGGCGATGAGCGGCAGCGTGCTTCTCAACGCGTTGCTGCAGGCTTTCGCCCTCGGCTCGACTATCGTTCTGGCAGGTTGCGTGCTGCTGACCTTGCTCGGCTGGGGCTGGAAACTGGCAAATTGGCGCTACAATGACAGGCTGGAAATCCCGACCAACGCCAACACCGCGACCGGACTTGCCGGCGGTACGGTGCGGTCGCTGGAATGGCCGCACACCGAGGAAAACTACCTGCTCAAGGAGATGGGCTTTCGCATCGCGCGCAAGCACAAGGCGCGGCTGCGCCAGATCACGCAACTGCTGGCCTTCGCTCTGCCCGTCTCGCTGCTGATTGCCGCGTTCGGCTTGCCATGGCCCTATGCGGCGGTGCTGTCGGCACTCGCCACATCAGCCCAATTCGCCGGCATGCTGGTCGAACGCTGGCTGTTCTTCGCCGAAGCGAAACACACCGTCACCCTCTACTATGGCCGGTAGAGCAGCTCAGCCTGGTCGCAGCATCGCGTGGGAAATGGCGAAGATGCGCTCCGTGCCGAGCATATAGGCCATCAGCGTTTCGCGACGGAACAGCCCGGCATAGGCGCGGTCGAGCACATTGAGGGAGCCGGTATAGGCGCCAAAGGCCGGCATGACCATGCGGCCGCCGTCGCCGGCAAAGCAGCGCCGTCGCACCGAGCGGCCTTGCTGCACGATGCGGGCGCAAGGGTGAAGATGACCTGATACCTCGCCTTCCACTCTCACCGCCGAAGGCTGGTGCCGGAATACGAGAGAGCCTATGGCCAGTTCGCGCACCGTCTCGCCGGGCAGGGCGGCCGGCGCATCAGGATCATGGTTGCCGGCAACCCAGAACCAGTCGCGGCCGGCCATCAGCGCTTCCAGGCGTTCGCGAAAGCTTGCATGCATGCGCGCCGCGCCGCCGCCGTCATGAAAGCTGTCGCCGAGGCTGATGACGATCGCCGGCTGATAATCGGCAATCACCGCCTGCAATCGCAGCAACGTCGCACCGGTATCATAAGGCGGGATCAATGTACCGCGCCGTGCCAGCGACGAACCCTTTTCCAGATGCAGGTCGGACACGGCCAGAAGCCGAAGCTCGGGAAAATAAAGCACGCCGCGCCGATCGCAGATCGCACGCTCGCCGGCGATGCCGATAGGATCGGCATCCGCCAGGAGCGCAGTCATGGCGAGTGCGAATGTCATTTCGTCCCCATGGCCTCCTCGACCAGCGTTGCCGCATCCATCAGCAGCGTATCATCGGCCTCGCCATGCACCGGCATCTTGCCGATCTCGAGCATGATCGGCACGGCGAGCGGCGAAATCTGCTCAAGATGCTTATGCACGATTCGTCCCTGGATACGCGAGAGCATCTCGGCAAGTCTGCTGACATCCAGCAGACCCGTGGCCGCGTCGGCACGCGTCGCCTGCAGCAGGATGTGGTCGGGCTCATGGCTGCGCAGAACGTCGTAAATAAGGTCGGTCGAGACGGTGACCTGACGGCCGCTCTTCTCCTGGCCGGGATGACGTTTTTCGATCAGTCCGGAGATGAGCGCGCAATTGCGGAAAGTGCGCTTCAAGAGCCAGCTGTCGGCCAGCCAGGCTTCGAGATCGTCGCCCAGCATGTCCTGGTCGAGAAGCGCGGCCAGCGACGGTTTCTTCGCCCGCAACATCCTGCCCATATCGGCCAGCGACCATATGGCAAGCGCATAGTCGGTGGCGACGAAGCCGAGCGGCCTGGCTCCCGCCCTGTCGAGGCGGCGGGTAAGCAGCATGCCGAGCGTCTGGTGCGCCAGCCTGCCCTCGAACGGGTAGGCCACGAGATAGTAGCGGTTGCCGCGCGGAAAGGTCTCGATCAGCAGGTCGTCGCGTTTCGGCAGCACCGATTTGTCGGCCTGGAAGCGTAGCCAGTCGGCGACCTGTTCCGGCAGCTTCTTCCAGCGCTGCGGGTCGTCCAGCATGATGCGGACCTGTTCGGCGAGGTAAGTCGAAAGCGGGAATTTGCCGCCGCCATAATAGGGCACCTTGGCGTCGCTGCCGGGCGCATTCGACACGAAGCATTCATTGTCGCGGATGCCCCCGAAGCGCAGCACCTTGCCGGCGAACATGAAGGTATCGCCATGCGTCAGCGTTTCGAGGAACGCCTCCTCGATCTTGCCAAGAACCCGGCCGCCGCGCGAGGCAGAGCCTTTGCTGCCGGCCTTGATATAACGCACGTTGAGCGCCGGCACCTCGATGATGGTGCCGACATTCAGCCGGTACTGCTGGGCGATCCGAGGATTGGACACGCGCCACAGCCCGTCCTTGTTCAGGCGGATGCGAGCGTAGCGCTCGTAGTTCTTCAGCGCATATCCGCCGGTGGCGACGAAGTCGACGACACGATCGAACGTCAGCCGATCAAGACTGGCATAGGGCGCGGCGGTTCGCACTTCCTCGAACAGGTCATCGGCATGAAAAGGCGCGCCGCAGGCGCAACCCAAGACATGCTGCGCCAGCACATCGAGCCCGCCATTGACCAGCGGCGGCGTGTCCTGGGCACCGAGATAATTGGCGTCGAGCGCCGCCCGGCATTCCAGCACCTCGAACCGGTTGGCCGGAATCAGGATCGCCTTCGACGGCTCATCCATGCGGTGGTTGGCGCGGCCAATGCGCTGCGCCAGCCGGCTCGCGCCCTTCGGCGCGCCGACATGCACGACCAGGTCGACGTCGCCCCAGTCGATGCCGAGGTCGAGCGTCGACGTGGCGACGATGGCACGCAAGGCATTCTCGCCCATGGCTTTTTCGACGCGCCGGCGCTGGGCGACGTCGAGCGAGCCGTGATGCAGCGCGATCGGCAAAGTGTCCTCATTGACCCGCCACAATTCCTGAAACAACAGCTCGGCCTGGCTGCGTGTGTTGACGAACAGCAGGGTCGTCTTGTGTCGCTTGATCTCGCTATAGATCTCCGGTGTCGCGTAGCGGGCCGAATGTCCGGCCCAAGGAACATGCTCTTCCGAGTCAAGAATGGAGATCTCTGGCTTGGCGCCGCCAGTGACGACGATCAATTCGGCCATGCCGCCCGGTGGGTTCTGGCTGACCAGCCAGCGCCGCAATTCGTCCGGCTCGGCGACCGTCGCCGACAGGCCGATCGTCTGCAAGCCGGGAACAAGGGATCGCAGCCGGGCCAGCCCGAGCGACAGGAGATGCCCGCGCTTCGACGTCACCAAAGAATGCAGTTCGTCAAGCACGACATAGCGCAGATCCTCGAAGAAGCGCCTGGCGTCGGGCGCAGCAATCAGCAGCGCCAGTTGCTCGGGCGTGGTCAGGAGGATGTCGGGCGGGGCCAGCTTCTGCCGCTGGCGCTTGTGCGCGGGCGTGTCGCCGGTGCGCGTCTCGATGGTGAGCGATAGACCGATCTCTTCCACCGGCTTGCCGAGATTGCGCTCGATGTCGACGGCCAGCGCTTTCAGCGGCGAGATGTACAGCGTGTGAATGCCGCGACGCGCCTGCCCCGGTCTTCTCCCTGGCCGCCCGGCCAGCTCGGTTAGTGAAGGCAGAAACCCGGCCAGCGTCTTGCCGGCGCCGGTCGGTGCGATCAGCAGGACCGATTGCCCGGCCTGGGCAGTCGCCAGCAATTCCATCTGGTGGGCGCGCGGCGACCAGCCTCTTTGCGCAAACCATTTGAGGAATGGCTCGGGCAAGCGCACGGCGGCATTCTGTTCGGCGAGGCGCGGCTGCTCTGTCACCCGCCAGAGGTAGCGCGGCGCCGCGCAATCGCCAAGAAGAATCGGAACAAAGGGTGATCGAGTGCGGTTTTTCCTTCTCCCCCACAAGGAGGCCTTCGCACGCGAAGAAGCGCGACCGGTGTGAGGGGTTGCGCATGAAGGATTAAGATTGGCGAAACCGCCAATGACGGCCAATCTCCCCCCTTGTGGGGGAGATGTCCGGCAGGACAGAGGGGGGCGCTGTCCAGGGCGCTGTCCCGCCGGCGTATCAAGTCGCGCCGGCGAGCCCCGCCTCGATGACGATTTGCTGGCAGACATTGTCGATGTCACAAATGATGTCGTCGTTCCAGAAGCGCAGGATGGTCCAGCCATCCCGTTCCAGACGCTTTGTCCTCGCCTCGTCGCCTGCATTGGCGTCGGCATGCTGCGAACCATCGACTTCGACGATGGGCTTCTTGTCCGGGCAAGCGAAGTCGACGATGTAACCGGCGATCGGAAATTGTCTCCGGAAGCCAAGCCCCATCAACCGATGCGCGCGAAGCTCGTTCCAAAGCTTCAGTTCGGCGTCGGTCATCGCCTTGCGCATCGACTTGGCATTTGCGCGATTTCGCGGAGGCAGTGGCGTGTGAGGCATCGTCAATGCTCGGTCCCAATTGAGGTTGGCGCTCTACGGCGCCCCCCTCTGTCCTGCCGGACATCTCCCCCACTTGGGGGGAGATCGGCCGTCACCTTTGATTTCGCCAAATCGCCAACCTCGAAAAAGAGGCGCTATCGGCGGAACTGCTGATCTCCCCTCGTAAGGGGAGAAGGTAAGCGGTTTCATTCACGGCCGCCGAAACCCTGTTGGACCGCCATAGAGATAGCCGATGCGGGCGACGGCTTGCCTGAACCCTTCACGCGAGACCAGCATGGTGTGGCCGTTGGCGTGGATCATCGTTTTTGGGTCGGTCATGACAGCGACATGGCCTTTCCAGAACACCAGGTCGCCGCGCCGCAACCCGGCAAAGTCCGGACCCGGGTCGAGCGGCTCGCCGATGGTCGCCGCCTGCATATCGGAATCGCGCAGCACTTGCCTGCCGGCCATGTGCATCGCCAATTGCACGAGACCGGAACAATCGATGCCGAAGCCTGAGGCGCCGCCCCACAGATAGGGCGTGCCGAGAAAAGCCTCCGCGACAGCGACATAGTCGGTAGCCGGCTCTCCCAGAGGCCTGAGATGGCCTGATATGATAGCCTCGCCGGACGGCAGCAGCGCATAATGCGTGCCGCGCGTTTCGGCTGCGCCGGTCACCGTCACCGCCGATCCCATCGAAAGTTGCCCGCTCAGCGGAAGCCGCAAATCCGGTCCCGGATAGAGGAAGGTTCGCGGCACCGAGACGACATGGGTGGGCGCATGGTCCCGTCCGCCCAGCACGGTGTCGGCGACATAGCCGACATAGCCGTCGCGCTCCGACTGGATCCAGGCCCAGCCTTCGGCATCTTCGAAGACGAGGACGTCATCACCGAACAGAAGCTGCGTGTTGACGCCGGCATCCGGCCGCGGCGCTTTGCGGATGTCGGCCACTGCGGCTGAAATCCGCGCTGGCCGCCCGGCGACGAAGCGATCGGCGGCGACCTCGCCTTTCAGCCTGATATCGGCGAGATCGGAACGGAAGGCGTGAAGGCGGGCATCCCTGGCGGTCAAATCGGCAACTCGGCTCTGGCTTGGTGTTGGAGCATGATCCCTTCCGAAAACGGTGCTGCTTTGCTTCGCTGACCAGCGGTTCGGGATCCTGCTCTAGATGGGCAATTCCTGGGCCCTGGCGATGATAACATCGCCGAAGCGCTCGACAAAGAGAGCACCTTCTACGGTTCGCTTGACCAGCACGTTGCGCTTGTCGAGCTCATCGCGATGGCGCGAAACCAGCTTCATTGCGCCCATCGTGTCGAGCGCCCGGGTGATCACCGGCTTGGTGACATTGAGCCGGGCGGCGAGCCCGCGCACCGTATGCGGCGGTGGATCGAGATAGATCGTGAACAGGATCGCCGTCTGGCGCATGGTGAGGTCCGGCGCGTCGTCGCGCACCTGATACAGCATCACCTGCTGCCACAGTCGCAAGGCCTGACTCGGGCGCATCGAAATCGACATCCGGCCAGAATGACGGCAAATTGTTTCGGTTCCGTTTCAGTCACGAGCATGTCCTGCACCGCAGCGTCAGGCGTAGCGTTTCGAGATGACCCTTTCCAGCGCGCGGATGCCTTGCGCCTCGCCGCCGGCGAGACCGTACGGACGATCGGACGGGTTCCAGGCGAAGATGTCGAAATGCGCCCAGGCGGCGGTCTTCTCGACGAAGCGCTTGAGGAAAAGCGCCGCGGTGATCGAGCCGGCGAAACTGTCTGACGTGACATTGTTGATGTCGGCGATCTTCGACGACAGCTTTGCGGCATAGGGTTTCCACAGCGGCATGCGCCACAGAGGATCCTCGACTGCGACGGAGGCCGCAGCGAGGTCGGAGGCCAGCGCTTCATCGCCGGTGTAGAACGGCGGCAGATCGGGTCCGAGCGCGACGCGAGCAGCCCCGGTCAAGGTCGCCATGTCGATCAGCAGCTGCGGCTCGTCGTCGTCTGCCAGTGCCAAGGCGTCCGCCAGCACCAGCCGTCCTTCGGCGTCGGTGTTGCCGATCTCGACGGTGATGCCCTTGCGGCTCACCAGCACGTCGCCGGGCCGGAAGGCGTTGCCGGCAATCGAATTTTCGACCGCCGGGATCAGCACACGCAGCCGGACCTTCAACCCGGCGGCCATGATCATCGAGGCGAGGCCCAATACGTTGGCCGCGCCACCCATGTCCTTCTTCATCAAGAGCATGCCCGAGGACGGCTTGATGTCGAGACCACCGGTGTCGAAGCAGACGCCCTTGCCGACCAGCGTCACCTTCGGGCCGTTCTTCGGTCCCCAAATCAGGTCGATCAGCCGCGGTGCGCCGACGGAAGCGCGGCCGACCGCATGGATCATCGGGAAATTCTTCTTGAGCAGGTCGTCGCCCTTGGTCACCGACACTTCGGCGTCGTAGGTCCCCGCAAGCGCCCGAACTGCATTCTCCAACTCGTCAGGTCCCATGTCGCTGGTCGGCGTGTTGACCAGATCGCGCGTCAGGAAAACACCATCGACGATGCGGCGAACATAAGCCCCTTCAGCGCCGGGCGGCAGCGAAAAACGCAGCGTCTTGCCAGGCTTTTTGCCGTAGCGGGTGAAGACATAGCCGCCGAGCGCCAAAGCGATCGCCGCGATTTCCGGCTCGGCCAGTGTGGAGGCGAAATGCCAGTCGCCTTCGGGCAAGGCTCTCGCCAGTGCGCCGATGGCAAGCGCGCCTTCGCCGTCGCCCGTGCCGAACAGGGCTCCGGTAAGCGCGCCGCTTTCGTCGGGCAGGATCAGCGTCCTCCCGGCCTGACCGGAAAAGCCGTTGGCCTTGGCCCAGGCGAGCGAGGAGGAGGCAAGCCCTGCTGTATCCAGTCTATCCTTCGCCACCAGATGAACCGGCAGTGTGGTCTTCAGTTCTCTCTCGATGAGTTCGACTGTCATTCGATGGTCTCCGGCTTCCGAGTCGGCGCGTTTTAACTATCCGTTAGGGTTAACAGAATATTTCTGCGGGAGGGAAGATGGCCACGTAATAGCCAATTTGACGAATGGAGGCCTTGGTGCAGATGCCGACCAACAGCATGACGAACGCCAGGGGGAAGCGGCTGATCACCACGGCGTTCATAATAGCGCTCGCGGCCAGCGTTGCAGGCTGCGGAACCAGCAAGTTGACGACCGGCTCGATCGGACGCCCCAGCGGCAAACCCTTGGAAACCATGTCGGCCGGCGAGTTGCACAAGGCGACGATCGCGCTGGGTCAGTCCTACGCCAAGAACCCCAACGACAAGCGGATCGCGACGAATTATGCGGCGGCGCTGCAAATGGATGGCGACGCCGACCAGTCGCTCGCCGTGATGCGCAAACTGGCGATCGTCCTGCCGAAAGACCGCGACGTGCTCGCCGCCTATGGCAAGGCACTTGCCGCCAACGGGCAGTTCGAGCCGGCGCTTGACGCGGTGCGCCGCGCGCAGACACCGGAATATCCCGACTGGAAGCTGGTGTCGGCGGAAGCCGCTATTCTCGACCAGCTTGGCCAGAGAGACGAGGCGCGCCAGAATTACCGCAAAGCGCTTGACCTCAAGCCGAACGAACCTTCGATCCTTTCCAATCTCGGCATGTCCTATGTGCTGGAAGGTGATCTGCGCACCGCTGAAACCTATATGCGCTCGGCCGCCCAGCAGCCGAATGCCGACAGCCGCGTCCGCCAGAACCTGGCGCTGGTCGTCGGCCTGCAGGGCCGTTTCGACGAGGCCGAGAAGATCGCCTCGCAGGAGCTCTCGCCCGAACAGGCGCAGGCGAACGTGACTTACCTTCGCCAGATGCTCGCCCAGCAGAACGCCTGGAGCCAGCTCAAGGACCAGGACAAGACAAAGCCTGCCACCAACTGACCGCACCACGTCCCGGCGCCGAACCGGCCAGTTCCTGTGACACTCATCGGCATGCTGGACCAAAAAGCCGCGTTGCATCAGCACCGCGGCTTTTCTCATGCATTGCTGCCTGGCTATTGGCTGCTCGATGTCGGCTGGTCGCCGAAGATACCGCGCTCGCTCACCTGGATGCCGGCGGGCCCCAGAATGATGGCGAACAGCACCGGCAGGAAGAACAGGATCATTGGCACAGTGAGCTTCGGCGGCAAGGCCGCGGCCTTCTTCTCGGCGGCGTTCATGCGCATGTCGCGGCTTTCGCCGGCAAGCACGCGCAGCGCGTGCGCCACCGGCGTGCCGTAGCGCTCGGCCTGGACCAGCGCCTGCGACACCGACTTGACCGATTCCAGGCCGGTGCGGCTTGCAAGGTTCTCGTATGCCTGCTTGCGTTCCTGCAAGTAGGAAAGTTCGGCATTGGTCAGGATGAACTCTTCGGCAAGCGCCACCGACTGCGCGCCGATCTCGTCGGCGACCTTACGAAACGCCGCCTCCACCGACATGCCGGATTCGACGCAGATAAGCATCAGATCGAGCGCGTCCGGCCACGCCATCTGGATCGACTGCTTGCGCTTGGTGGCGCGGTTGTTGACATAGAGCACCGGCGCGTAAAAACCCGCATAGGCGACGACGACACAGACGAACAACTTGATGACAGGCGGCTGCTCCGGCAACCCGCCGAGCACGAACAGATAGATCGCAGCCAGGGCAAAACCGACAAAGGGCAGGATCAGACGGAAGAAAAGGAAACGCGTCAACGGATTCTGCCCGCGGAAGCCAGCCACCTTGAGTTTCTGCAAGGTGCCTTCATCGGCCAGGGCACGCCTCAAATCCAGCCGGTCGACAACATTGCGCATGCCGATCGACTGTTCCTCGCGCAGGCCCTTGCGGCGGCGATCGGCCTCGAGGGCAAGCCGCGCACGCTGCTTGGCGCGCAGTTCGTCGCGCTCCAGCGCCACCGATTTCATGCGCGCCTTGAGCTGATTTCCGCCAAAGGCAGGCAGCAGCGTGAACACGGTCGCAAACACCGCGATGCCGACCAGCAGGGCAATCAGAAATGCCGGATCGGTAAGGGTTTTGACGACGTTCTCAGTCATGCGCTCGAAATCCTAAACTTCGAAGTTCATCATCTTGCGCATCACCAGGATGCCGATCGACATCCAGGCCGCGGAGCAGCCGAGGATCAGATTGCCGACGCTGGTGGTGAACAATGGCATGATGTAGTTCGGGCTTGTCAGGTAGACGAGAAAGGCGACGACGAAAGGCAAGGCGCCGATGATCACCGCGGACGCCTTCGCTTCCATGGACAGCGCCTGGACCTTGGCCTTCATCTTCTTGCGGTCGCGAAGCACGCGCGAAAGATTGCCCAGAGCCTCGGAAAGATTGCCGCCGGCCTGGGACTGGATCTGGATGACGATGCCGAAGAAGCTCGCCTCGGTGCACGGCATTGTCTCGGCCATGCGCATGCTGGCGTCGGGGATCGACAGGCCCATCTGCTGCGAATCGATGATACGGCGGAACTCGGTCTTGACCGGTTCGGGGGATTCATTGGCGATCAGGCGGACGGCGTCGTTCAGCGGCAGGCCGGATTTGACCGCACGCACGATGATGTCGAGCGCGTTCGGGAATTCGTTGAGGAACGCCTTGACCCGGCGGGCGCGGCAAAACGAAACGAACCAGCGTGGCAGGCCGAGGCCGCCGACCAGCAGCGCACCCGGCAAGACAAACAACGGCGCGCCGAAGAAATAGGCAAGAAACGTCAGGACGGCGCCGCAAACCGCCGAGTAGAAATAGAAGCGCTCGAGCGAGACCTTCATGCCCGCCTGACGGATCTGGGCTTTCAGTGGCGGCTTTTTGACGTTGCCCTGGTTGGCTTTTTGCTTCTGTTCGAGGTCCTTCAGTGAATCCTGAACCGATTTGCGCCGCTTGGCCGCTTCCGCCACGCGATCGCGCGAAGCCTTGACGACGGCACCATCCGTCTCGGCGGTCTTGATCGTTTCAAGCCGCCTGCCGACCTGCTTCTCGGCGCTGATCCGGTTGAACAGAAAAGCATAGGCGACCGCGCCGGCGCTGAAGCCGGCGAGCACGATGACTGCCAACACGGTGCCGTCAATTCCAAACATCGGCCTTGGCTCCTACGCCTCCAAATTCATCAGTCAGCGCGTTTCTCCATTGCCTCGAGCGCATTGGCGAGGCGCTGTTCCTCGCCATAGTAGCGGGCGCGCTCCCAGAAATGTGGACGACCGATGCCTGTTGAAACGTGCTCGCCCAGCAGCCTGCCGTTCGCGTCCTCGCCTTTGATGTTGTAGAGAACGATGTCCTGCGTGATGATGACGTCGCCCTCCATTCCGATCACCTCGGTGATGTGAGTGATGCGCCGCGATCCGTCGCGCAGGCGTGCGGCCTGGATGATCACGTCCACGGAACCGACCACGATTTCACGCACGGTTTTCTGCGGCAGCGTGTAACCGCCCATCGCGATCATCGATTCGATACGGTTCAGGCATTCGCGCGGGCTGTTCGAGTGGATCGTGCCCATCGAGCCGTCGTGGCCGGTGTTCATCGCCTGCAGAAGATCGAACACTTCAGGTCCGCGCACTTCGCCGACGATGATGCGCTCGGGCCGCATGCGCAGGCAGTTCTTGACCAGATCGCGCATGGTCACCTCGCCCTCGCCCTCGAGGTTGGGCGGGCGGGTTTCCAGACGCACGACATGCGGCTGCTGCAGTTGCAGTTCGGCCGAGTCCTCGCAGGTGATGACGCGTTCCTCGCGGTCGATATAGTTGGTCAGGCAATTGAGCAGCGTCGTCTTGCCCGAGCCGGTACCGCCTGAAATGACGATGTTGCAGCGGACGCGGCCAATGATCTTGAGAATCTCGGCGCCGTGCGGCGAAATGGCGCCGAACTTGACCAGCTGGTCGAGTGTCAGCTTGTCCTTCTTGAACTTGCGGATGGTGAGCGCGGCGCCGTCGATGGCGAGCGGCGGCGCGATGACGTTGACACGGGAGCCATCGGGAAGGCGCGCGTCGCAGATTGGGCTCGATTCGTCGACGCGGCGGCCAACCTGGCTGACGATACGCTGACAGATGTTGAGGAGCTGTTGGTTATCGCGGAAACGAATGCCGGTCTGCTCGACCTTGCCGTTGACCTCGATATAGACGTCCCTGGAGCCGTTGACCATGATGTCGGCGATGTCGTCGCGGGCGAGCAACGGCTCCAGCGGCCCGTAACCGAGCACGTCATTGCAGATATCCTCGAGCAGTTCTTCCTGCTCGGCGATCGACATCGCGAAATTCTTGATCGCGATGATATCGTTGACGATGTCGCGGATTTCCTCGCGTGCGCTTTCGGGATCGAGCTTGGCGAGTTGCGACAGGTCGATGGTGTCGATGAGCGCGGCAAAGACCTGGCTCTTGGTGTCGTAATAGGTTTCGCTCTTTTGGCGCTGGAGCTTTTTCGGCTCCGGGGCCAACGGCGGCGCCTCGACCGCACGGCGCACGGGCGCAGCAGACGCGCCAAGCGTGCCAGATGGCGGCGGCGGTGCGGGTTTGGCAAGAACCGCCGTTTCCGCAGGTTTTGCCGCCGGCGCGGCAGGCGCAGGTGCCGGCTGACGGAATTCCGGGGTGAACCGGTTGCCGTCGTCGCTGCCTCTTTTACCAAACATGATCGATTACCAAATCCGCTCCGGAAGCATCACTTCTTGCCGCGCGAGAGCTTGCCAAGGAGGTTGCCGAGGCCCGCTTTCTTTCTTGCCTTGATTTCGCTGCGCCCGGTCAGCACATGCGCAATCTCGTTGATCGTGCCGACAACCAGGTTCTTGGCATCCATTTCGCCGAGCATGCGCCCGTTGTTGGCGGCGTTTCCGAACAGCAGCGGCTCGAAAGCAATGACCGACATCGGCGACAGGCCGAGCGAGTCGGCGAAGTCGGATGACGAAATCTCCGGGCGCTTTGGCACGCCGGCCTGATTGATGATCAGCTTCGGCGGCGGATCGTTCGGGCGAAGCCGTTTGAACATGTCGGCCAGATTCTTGGTATTGCGCAGATTGGCCAGCTCCGGCGTCGCCGTGATCACGATCTCGTCGGCTTTGACCAGTATGTTCTTGGTCCAGCCTGTCCAGATGTGCGGAACATCGAGCACCAGAAGCGGCACGCTGCGCTGGGCGGTGTCGATAAGCTGCGTGAAAGCGTCTGGATCGAAATCGTAGACCCGATCGAGCGTTGAAGGCGCTGCAAGCAGCGACAGATGCTCGGCGCACTGGGCAAGCAGCCGATCGAGATAGACCTCGTCGAGGCGCTCCGGTGAGAAAACGGCTTCGGCAATGCCTTGCGCCGGATCCTGGTCGAAATTGATGTTGGCCGTTCCGAAAGCCAGGTCGAGATCGGCGACAACCACTTCGGACTTGAACAGCGACGACATCGCCCAGGCCACATTGTGGGCAATGGTCGAGGAGCCGACGCCACCCTTGGCGCCGATGAAGGCGATCGAGCGGCCGATCGGCTCGGCTTCCGGATCAACGAAAATCGTCGATATAACGCTGACGATATCGGCCATCGACACCGGCGCGATGACATATTCGGAAATGCCGGAGCGGATGAGCTCGCGATAGAGCCCGACATCGTTATAGTGGCCGATGACCACGACCTTTGAGGTCGGATCGCAATATTCGGAGAGCTGCGTGAGTTGCTCGAGCAATTGCTTCGGCTCGCTGCGCGATTCCAGCAGGATCAGGTTCGGTGTCGGCGCCGATTGGTAGAACTCTATGGCGGTGGCGACGCCGCCCATATGAACCTTCAAATGGGCCTTCGCCATGCGACGATCCTCGCCGGCGCGCTCGACCGGATTGGCAACGCCCTCGGTCTCGCAAAATGCCTGAATCGAGATGCGCGGAATCGGCCGCAACGCCCGCATGGCGGCGATGTCCTGCTGCGAGATTTCGCCGCCATCTATCCCCGTGTCGTAGGCTAGATTGCTCATGTCCGCGTGCTCCAACCTGCGATCGATCAGTAGTCGACTTCTGTTGCCGGGATCGGCGAATAGAACGGGGCGTTTTGATAGCCATCAATGACGACGTCACGCCTTTCGGCATCTATGGGGGTCTGTTTACGCGGCCCGAGCAGATCGGTCGGATTTGCCATCTGGGCGGCAAGATTGTTCTGATACGAGCAGCCGAAATCGGCATAGTGCTTGTTTTCCGAGGTCTGCAGCAGGTCTTCAGGCCAGCGTCCGCATCTGTCGGTCTGCGCCTTCACCGAGACATAGGCGACGCGGATCGGCGCAGACGCTTCGGCCGAAACCGACTGGTAGGTGGTGATGACGATCCGGTTCCGGCTGATGCCGCTGGCAATCGCAAGTCTGGCGAAATCGCGACCGGCCGCGGTCGCGGCGATCTCGTTGGCCGAACCGCTCGGGATCGAGATCGTCAGGGTCGGAGCGGCGCTCTTGTCATAGCCATCCAGGAAGCCCAGAAGCGTGTCGCGCTGTGACCCGGTCATGCCGCGATCGCCGGCGCCGACCGGAAGGTCGATCTTCAGGTTCTTCTCAGCAATCACGATCGGATGGTTGGTGCGATAGTCGTCCGGAACAGCGCCGACCGTGATGCTGTCCCGGTTGGCGCAGCCCGCCAGCAGTGCCGCAACCGCCAGGACCGGAATGGCCGGCCGGTAGATCCGCGAACGGCCGGACCGCGCCGCTGCGGTGATCGTCCTCAACGCTGACTGAGACATGTCCGCTTCCCCGCTTACTTGTAGATGAAGCCGACAACGCCGTGGTAACGGCCGTTGGGCTTGTCGGTTTGCATGGTGCCGTAGACGCGATTGACACGGCCTAGGAACATGCCGGCGCCATCGCTGGCGGCGTTGAAATTGTCGTCCGGCTTGGCAAGGGCGTTGCGCGTCACCGGCTTCACCAAATAGGGCGTGATGATGATGACGAGCTCCGTCTCGTTGCGAACGAAATCCCGGCTGCGGAACAGCGTGCCGAGCACTGGGATCTTGGTCAGCCCGGGCAGCCCGGCGACCGCCTGCCGGATGTCGTCCCGAACCAGGCCGGCGATCATCATCGAACCGCCGGAAGGCAGTTCAATGGTGGTGTCCGCCAGTCGCTTGCGGATCGACAGCAAAGTGGTGCCGGGCAAGTCGCCGGCCGCTTCGAGCACTGTGGCGCCTTCCGTCGTAGGCTCCGAAACCGACGTCCTCACTTTAAGGCTGATGCGGCCCGCCGAGAGCACGACCGGCTGGAATTCGAGGCCAATTCCATATTCGAGCTTTTCGTTGCTGTAGGTAACCTGGCCCGTTATGTTGTCTTCTGAAACGTTGCTCGTCCGGCTTGTGATGAGATTGAATTCGCCGCCGACTTTGAATGTCGCTTTTTCGCCTGAAACCGCGGTCAGCGTCGGCTCGGCGAGTGTCTTCATGACGCCGCTCTGCTCCATGGCATTGATATACGCCTGAAGTCCGTTTCCGAGCGCATCACCCAGCTGTAAGTTGGAGTACTGCGAAATCGGCTTGCCCAGGCCATAAGGAGGAGAACTCATCGCGCCGAAGGAGAAGCCGTCGCTGCTGCCCTTGCCGATCAGGTTGACGCCGAGTTGCTTCATCACCGAGCGGCTGACCTCGGCCACCGTCACCTTCAGCGTCACCTGATCGTCGCCGATGATCTGCAAGAGGTTGACGATCTGGCTGACGCGACGCTCGGAATCCGGGTTGTCGATGTCGACACCGGATTCGGCCGAGCCGCCGGAGGCGGTCTGTGAATATTGTCCCGTGGTCGCTTCACCGCCGGACACGAAGATGGTGGCCAGATCGACCGCGCGCTTGGCATCCAGGGGAGTGTCCACGGTTCCGGTCAGGACGACGTTGTCGTTCAGCAATTCGACAGTGATGGCCGATGATGGGATGAAGCGTCTGATATAGTCTTCCAGTCCGGCGACGTCGCGTTCGACCGCCAGATCCAGGCTGACGATCTGTTCGCCATTGGGGCCGAAGACGAAGATGTTGGTGTCGCCCACCGCCTTTCCGAAGAGATAGATGCGCCTGGCGGTGCGGGTCACCGCATCGGCGACCGCCGGGTTGGCGACCAGTATATCATAGGCATCGCTCGGCAGGTCGATGACCACCGATTTGTTGAGACCGAGCTTGACGCGCTGGGTGGCGGTCGAAGCCGACACCTCGGCGTTCCTGCTTGCCGCATTCGCCTCGAGGAGGCCATGTGCATTCGATCCAAGCAGGAACAGGCCGATTGCCGCAGCCAGTGTAACCGGCAGTCCAGCGTTTAGCCTCATTGCCTTGCTCCCACTTCGGACACTTCGCCCGACTTGATCAGGCGCACTGTTCCGCGCCGCCCATTGCCGGAAACAAGATAGTCGGCCTCGCCCAAATTCTTCTCCTGGGTGTCGCTGATCGACCGCAGCGCCAATGTCAGCCGATCCGCCATCTGCTGGGCGACGGTGATGATTTCCGCCTGCTGCGATGTCAGTTCCAGCGTCGCGGTCTGGCCGACCCTGGTCCTCTTGCCTTCCTCGTCCTCCTGGATGGTCTGGTCGATTGCCAGGACGCGAATGTTCTTGAGGATGGTTTCGGTCGTAAAGCCGCTGCCGCCGGCCGCGGCATCGGCTCTGCGGGTCATGATGACGTCGACGAAATCATTGGGAAGTATGAAGCCGCCGGCCGACGTGTCGGCCGATACGGCTGTAGCGACGGCCCGCATGCCGGAGGGCAGGATCGACGACATGAAGCTCTGTCCCTCGCCGATCAGCTTGGAGCGCCGCAGCGGCTCACCGGCATACATCGCCACACGGGCGACGCCGCCTTTCAGCTTCTCCAGCGCATCGGGCTCCGCGGCGCGGGTGATGAAATTCGCGTTGATGCCATCGGCCGGCCAGGACTGCCAACTGATGTTGTTCTCCAGCGGACTGCCCATCGGAACGTCGCCGGACAGGACAAGCACGTCCTGCAGCGCGATTGCCGGCGCCTCGGGGCCGGATTCGACGATTTGAGGCGGCGGCGCCGTGGCCATGTTTTTTGCGACATATCCTGCGCCACCTGCCGCGGCCACCGCCACGCCCAGAATGATCAGTCGGGATGCTGGCATCTGTCCGAACCTCGTCCTTGGCAAACAACCTCGCCAAGCCGGACCATGCAGCGGCAATCGTCAAAACAAGGTTAATTTAATACTTACGATCGTGATTAATTTAAGGTTTACATAAATTTGAGGCATCCGGCCCGGCCAGCAAAAAAGGCGGCCAAGCCGCCTGCTCCAAGGCCAAATCGAATAGTAGAAGTCTGGTCTGACGGGGAAAGCCGGCGGCGAGAATATTAAGCCGCCAGCCTTGCGAGTGCCCACGCCATCAATGGCGAGTTCGGAAAGGTGAGCAGGCCGCCAACGCCAAGCGCGATGCCATAGGGAACGCCGGTCGTCTCCTCGGCGAAGTGGCGTAAAAACCGGTTATGGCTTGTGACGGCTGCAAGCGGCGATTTCCGATAGACGAGGATGGCGAGCGTCAGCAGGCCACCAATGAATGTCGAGACCACGAGATATTCGACGAGATGGATGTTCAGCCCCATCCAGACGGCGCTGGCGGCCAGCAGCTTGGCGTCGCCGCCTCCCATGCCGCCGAGCGCGAACAGACCGAAGGTTACGGCGAGAACCAGGCCGCCGGCGGCAAAATGCCAGCCATAGGTTGCCCAGTCCGTGCCGGTCAGCGGCGCAACCAGGGCGAAGACGGCCACAAGCAGCACCGGCACGCGATTGGCGATCGTCATCGACAGCATGTCGGAGATCGCGGCGAAAAGCATGCAGAAGGGAAAGACAACGAAGATCAGGGCTTCAAGCATTGGCGCGGCGCCTGTGGTCGAACTGTGCCTGCTCTCAGCCTAGGCATGTTCGATTAACGATTGATGAGGCTGCGAGCTGAAAATCTGCCGGTACGACGAAACAGGGCCGCCAGTGAGGCGGCCCTGTTCTGGAAAACGCCGGACTTCGTGATCTGCTACGAATTGTTGACCGACGTGGCGATCCCGTTGAACTTCGCGTTCAGAGCGTCGCCCAGCGAGCCGGCGCCGACCATGATGGCGAGCGCGATAAGAGCGGCGATCAGACCGTATTCGATGGCGGTCGCGCCGGATTCGTCCTTCACAAAACGTGCAATGAGATTAGACATTCGAGAGCTCCTACTCCAGGTGTTACAGCAATTCCGTCAACTTCTCTGGTGGCTGATCGGATGCTGCCAATCTATGGAGAAGCTCTTTCGATCGGCTTAATAAACAGCCTTACCGATTCCTTTCCGGCTTCAATGACATTGCGTGGTTAACCGTAGACTAAGTGACGCCGAAGGATCCGACAGGCACGTCGGCCTCGAAAGCGCAACGATTGCAGAGAAGGGCGGCCCGCTCCAGGCGATCAAAGCGCCGAGCCCGACGTCTCCACGGCTCTCCTCAGCTTAACCGTTGCTTCACCAATCTCGTTCATGTTCCGTTGAGCAATTTGCCGCCGTGGAGCGCTTCAATGACCGGGCTGAGATCGTCCTTTCCGATTGCCGCGCTGCTTGCCGCCACGGCTCTTGTCGTGCCGGCCAAGGCTGGCGCCGGCATCGAGGTCACGATGAACCAGGCGAAGATCGTCAAACTGTCGCGTGCCGCCGATACGATCGTCGTCGGCAATCCGGCGATCGCCGACGCCTCGGTGCAGGATGCTTCGACGATCGTGCTGACGGGCAAGGGCTTCGGCGTCACCAATCTCGTCGTCCTCGATCAGGAGGGCCGTCCGATCGTCGACGAGCAGATCACCGTCGTGCGACAGGACGCGTCGTCGGTGCGCATCTATCGACGCGCCGAAATACAGACCATGTCGTGCACGCCGTATTGCGAAAGCTCGTATAAAAGCGACGCGGAAAAGGCCTCGGAAGCCGAGATGAGCGCCAGCCAGTAAGCGACCGACTGTTTCGTCTCGCCGAAAATGCCGCTTTGGTTAGCGGCCTGCTAAAACCTTCCGGCCGAATCTATCGATCATCCAAACCGCACTTCAATGGGTTTGCGCTAATGCTGCCTCCGACACCCCCCTTGAGGATCGGCAGGCACGGGACATGAGCAAAGCAGGACGATCAAGCTTTTCCGCGCGCTTTCTTGGCGACCGGCGCGGCAGCACCGCTCTGGAGTTCGCGATGCTTGCGGTGCCGTTTGCGCTCCTCGTCTTTGCCATACTGGAGAGCTGCATTTCATTTGCCGGGCAAGAGGTGATGGCCAATATCACCGACGATGTCGCGCGCCAGCTACGAACGGGCCAAGTAAGGCAGGCGAACGTGACCGAGGCGACGCTGAAGACCATGATCTGCAGCCGGCTGGAGATCATGGTCGCCAAGGACTGCCCCGGATTGGAAGTGGATCTGCGCGCCTATCCGAGCTTCGCCGCCGCAGCCCAGGCGGGCTTCAAGATCCAAGACGGCGAAATCGCGCTGACCGGCACGACCCCCGCGACTTTTACGGTATCCCCAGGCTTGGCTGAATCGATAAACATGCTGCGGGTTTTTTACAAATGGCCCGTCATGACCGATTTCATGGCCAAGTCGATGGCCAATCTGAAAGACGGTAACACGCTGCATTTCGCATCGATGACCTGGAAGAACGAGCCGTTCGACGACTGAAAAACGCAAACCTCTGCGTGGGAAAAGGACTAGAGCATGGGGCGTGCGGGGGCACATATGGGAATCGCTGGGATCTGCACGAAAGCCATCCGGTTCTGCCGCGATCGCCGCGGTGTCGCCGCGGTTGAGTTTGCCTTCATCGTGCCCGTCCTGCTGATCATGTACTTTTTGACCATGGAAGCCTCGCAAGCCATCGAGACCAGCAAGAAGGTCAGTCGCATCGGCAGCATGGTGGCGGATCTCGTCACCCAGCAGCAGACCATCACGCCAGCCGAACTCGATGCAATCATGCAGATCGGCGACTCCACCCTTCAGCCGTACAACCGATCGACCCCGGAAATCACCATCACCGCAATAAAGGTCACGAATGAGCCGACGCCGCGGGTGCTGGTCGCTTGGTCACGCAAGATGGTCGGCGGTGCCTTCAGCGCCGGCGCCGCCGAGAACTCCGTCACCACGGTAGAACCGACGCTCAACGTCAAGGGCACGTTTCTCATTCGCGTCGAAAGCAATCTCGCATACGAGCCGATCATCACCTGGTCGGCGGACAGTGAAAAGCGGCTTGGCTTTAGTTCGGCTTTCAACTCGATATCGATGGGCGAAACTTATTATCTCAGGCCCCGCAGGAGCCCGACGATTACCTGCGACACCTGCTGAAACGACGGCACCCGACTCCGATCGCCATTGCTGTCGGTCGTTTGCCTGACACTGTCGCACGATGGCTGCGGATCCTTCAACGCATGTAGCATGTGAGTTCCCGCTCGTTTTTCGTCGATCCACGCCGATGCCGGCGATAATTCTACCATCGCGCCCGGTCTTGCGAACAGCGCTGGTTCCGAATTGCCAATGCCCGCACGGCCGCCTATGTCTGGTCGGACAGACAAACGATAATAATGAACCCCTGCAATGGCGCGCGCCTTCCTTTTTGTTCTCGATTCCTTCGGCATCGGCGGCGCGGCCGACGCCGAGCGCTATGGCGACACCGGTTCCAACACATTCGGACACATCGCTGGAGCCTGCGCGGAAGGCCGGGCGGATCGCGAGGGGCTGCGCAAAGGCCCGCTTTTCGTACCCAACATGCTCTCGCTCGGTCTGGGCCACGCGGCGAAAACAGCGACAGGATTCTGCTTCGACAGCGGCGGCAAGGCCCTGCTTGCCTCCGCCTTCCACGGCGCGGCGCAGGAGATTTCGAGCGGCAAGGACACGCCGTCAGGCCATTGGGAAATCGCCGCCTTGCCGGTCCGCTTCGACTGGGGCTATTTCCCGGACACGGTTCCCGCCTTTCCAGCCGAGCTGACCGAAGCGATCATCCGCGAAGGAGAGGTGCCGGGCATTCTCGGCAATTGCCATGCTCCGGGCACCGAGACCATCGAGCGGTACGGCGAGGAGCATGTCCGCACCGGCAAGCCGATCTGCTACACTTCGGTCGATTCCGTCCTGCAGATCGCCGCGCATGAAGTTCACTTCGGCCTGGAACGGCTCTACGAATTCTGCAAGGTGGTGCGCAGGCTGGTCGATCCGCTGAACATCGGACGGGTGATCGCACGGCCTTTCATTGGGGAAACCGCCGCCAGCTTCGAACGGACGCACAACCGCCGGGACTATTCGGTGCCGCCGCCCGAACCGACACTGCTCGACCGGCTGACGGCGCGCGGCAGCCGGGTCATCGCGATCGGCAAGATCGGCGACATCTTCGCCCATCGCGGCATTTCGGAAGTGCGCAAGGCCGCCGGCAACATGGCGATGTTCGACAAAGCGCTCGGCGCGATGGATGACGCGGGCGACGGCGATCTCGTCTTCGCCAATTTCGTCGATTTCGACACCGAGTTCGGCCATCGGCGCGACGTTGCCGGCTATGCCGCCGCCCTCGAGGCCTTCGACCGGCGGCTGCCGGAGGCGCTTGCACGGCTCAAGGCAGGCGACCTTCTCATCCTCACGGCCGACCATGGCAACGATCCGACCTGGCACGGCACCGATCATACGCGCGAACGCATTCCGGTGATCGGCACCGGACCAGGCTTTGGCGGCGACATCGGGCTTAGAACGACGTTCGCCGACATCGGTGAAACCGTCGCCGAGCATCTTGGGTTGGCACGCGGCCGTCACGGCACCTCCTTCTATAAAGAGATAGGCGGCCATGCCTGAGTTGCCTGAGGTCGAAACGGTGCGGCGGGGCCTGCAGCCGGTTCTGGAAGGCGCCCGCATCGCCCGCGTCGAGGCGCGCCGGCCCGATCTGCGCTTTCCGTTTCCCGAAAAATTCCTGGAGAGGCTGACCGGCAAGACGATTACGGCGCTCGGCCGCCGGGCCAAATACCTGACGATGCATCTCGAAGGCGGTCCGGTGCTGATCTGCCATCTCGGCATGTCGGGTTCGTTCCGCATCGAAACGTCCAATGACACGCCCAATAGCAGCGAAATGCTGGGCGCGTTTTATCATGAGCGCCCGAAGAGCGCGGTGCACGACCATGTCGTCTTCCATATCGTCTCTCCCCAAGGCGCCCGGTCCCGGGTGACCTTCAACGATCCGCGCCGTTTTGGCTTCATGCTGTTTTCCGAAGGAGCGCCTGACACGCATCCGATGCTGGCGGGGCTTGGCGTCGAGCCGACAGGCAATGCGTTGGACGGCGAGCTGCTCGCCTCGCTGCTGAAAGGCCGGAAGTCGCCGCTAAAGTCAGCACTTCTCGATCAGCGGCTGATCGCCGGGCTCGGCAATATCTATGTGTCGGAGGCGCTGTGGCGTGCCGGCCTGTCGCCGTTGCGCGAGGCGGGTACCATCGCAAAGCCGGGAAAGAAGGCCAAACAGCAGCGCGACGCCCTGGCCGAAGCAATCCGAGCGGTGATCGCTGATGCGATCGCCGCCGGCGGATCGTCGCTGCGCGACTATGTGCAGACCGACGGGTCACTGGGCTATTTCCAGCATTCGTTCGCGGTCTATGATCGCGAGGGCGAGGCCTGCTCCAAGCACGGCTGCGGCGGCCATATAGAGCGCATCGTGCAAAGCGGGCGTTCCACCTTCTATTGCCGGAGCTGTCAGTTGTGACTTAGGTGCGGGTGTGAGCCAGGTGCCGGGTGTGAGTTGGACGCCTGCCGCAAGTCAGATGACCGAGTGAGGAGATACAGTCATGGCTTATGAAACGATTATCGTGGAAACCCGCGGCAAGGTCGGGCTGATCACGCTGAACCGGCCGAAGGCGCTCAATGCGCTGAACTCGCAGGTCCTGGCGGACGTGGTCGCGGCCGTGAACGGCTTCTGCGCGAATGCCGACATCGGCGCGATGGTCATCACCGGCTCCGAAAAAGCCTTCGCGGCAGGTGCAGACATCAAGGAAATGCAGGCGATCTCCTATGTCGACGCCTATGTGCAGGATTTCTTTATCGGCTGGGAAGAGCTCACCCGGGCGCGCAAGCCTGTTATCGCGGCGGTGGCCGGCTACGCGCTCGGCGGCGGCTGCGAACTGGCGATGATGTGCGATTTCATCATCGCCGCCGACAACGCCAAGTTCGGCCAGCCCGAGATCACGCTCGGCGTCATGCCGGGCATGGGCGGATCGCAGCGCCTGACGCGTTTCGTCGGCAAGTCGAAGGCGATGGACATGTGCCTGACCGGACGGATGATGGATGCGGCGGAAGCCGAGCGTTGCGGCCTGGTGTCGCGTGTCGTGCCCGCCGGCGAGCTGCTCGAGGAGGCGTTGAAGGCGGCGGCCAAGATAGCCGATTTTTCGCTGCCGTCAGTGATGATGGCGAAAGAGGCCGTCAACCGCGCCTATGAAACGACACTGGCCGAGGGGCTGCGGTTCGAGCGCCGGCTGTTTCACTCATTGTTTGCGCTCGATGACCAGAAGGAAGGCATGGCGGCCTTTGTCGAGAAGCGGAAGCCAAATTTCTCGAACCGGTAGCCAAATTTCTCGAACTGGTAGATGGGGACGACATCGGCCGGAAGCGAGCGACAGCAGCGGCCAAAAAGAAGGCGAAGCAGCGTTGACGTGCCGGAAAAGCTGAACTATAAGCCGCACCAACCGAGGCGGCCCTGTGGCTGCCCGTTTGTTTTTTGCGCCTTGCGGCATCCCGCATGCGCCCACCAGATCAGAAGAGAGGCATCATGGCCAATACCTCCTCGGCCAAAAAGGCAACGCGCAAGATCGCCCGCCGCACGGCGATCAACAAGAACCGCCGCTCGCGCGTGCGGACCTACATCCGCCAGGTCGAAGAGGCGCTCGCCTCGGGCGACAAGGCTGCCGCGCAGGCTGCTTTCAAGGTGGCTGAGCCGGAATTGATGCGCGCCGCGAGCAAGGGCGTGGTGCACAAGAATACGGCATCCCGCAAGGTGTCCCGCCTGGCCCAGCGCCTCAAGGTGTTGTCGGTCTAATATACCTTTACTAAACTTGTCGTTTTCAGACCCGGCCGCTCGTGCCGGGTTTTTTCGTTTGCCGGCAAGTACTTAAAAAGAAAGCCCGCAAGCAACACTCCGCACGATTTCGAAGCTCGAAATGCTTTGCCGGCATATACATGCCGGCTGACAGGCGCAGCGGCTGAAAGCGTTCATGGCGAAAATCTCAACTGTCGAAAATCACCTTTATCTTTCAAAAGGTTGCGGACGGTCATCCACAGCTTGTTCACATCAGGTGCGAGGGATGAGGGACAATTGTCTGTCAAGAAAATTATTTCATAAAATTTCGGGCGGTGTGACCTTTTTCACATTCTCCGGAAAAGGGTTTGAATCACAATGGGTTTGTCAAAACAAGCCAGTGCAACGCAGGCTTCGAACCCGGTTGCGCTAACCACATTCCTTAAAAATCCGTTAGTCGTGGCCTTGCCCTATCCACAGCGATTTCGCTAAGGTCTGTCTATCGAGAGGGACGGGCCGTTGGCCCTTAACCCAGCCCAGCCTGAATCGGCCAGCACAAAAGTGGCAGAATTCATGACGCGGATCATCTCCGCGTACGGGTTTGGTTTGCCTTTTCGATACGGTAGGGGAATGGCGTAATTGTACATGGCAGATCAATGACGCGCCGGCGTTTCGCCGGGCGGATTTGTATTGCCCTGACATGACCAAAGCGGGCTGGCTCCGAGGAGCCGGCGCCGGTTCCCTGACAATGAGGCGACATCATCTGCCGGCGGCGGCGATGGTGTCGCTGCGAGGACACGGTCGCCGGAAACATGGATGCAGGAGGCGCATTCCCGGCGGAAAAAGGTACAAAAGGACAAGGAACTCGATCATGCAGAGCGGCATCGAAAGGGAGCTTACGGGCGACCTCCCATTCCCTGGGACCTTAACCGGAGGGGACGCCATGTCGGCTTCCATCGACGCGGAACAAAAGTTCGACCGGGTCAAGGCCCAGTTGAAAGCGCGTCTGGGAACCGAAGTCTATTCGAGCTGGTTTGGGCGCATGAAGGTCGCCGAGGCGTCCCGGGGCATTGTCCGCATCTCGGTGCCCACCGCCTTCCTGCGCTCGTGGATCAACGGCCACTACCTCGACCTCATCGCCGAGCTGTGGAAACACGAGGATCCTGAAATCCTCAAGATCGAGATCGTCGTGCGCACCGCTACCCGTCCGGGGCGCAACGGCGTAGAGCCCGAAGTGGCGCCGGTCCGCAAGATGACCAGGCAAGCGCAAACGGCGCTGGCCGCGGGAACAGCGGCCCCCGGCAGGGTGGAGCGGGTACCGGCACCTCGCCCGGGAATGCCTGCCGAAACCGAGTTCCGGCACAATGTGCTCGGTTCGCCGCTTGACCCGCGCTACACGTTCGGCTCCTTCATCGAAGGTCCGTCAAACCGGGTGGCCTTCGCCGCCGCCAAGGCGGTGGCGGAATCGCAGTCGAGCGCGGTGCGCTTCAATCCGTTGTTTCTGCACGCGACGGTGGGGCTGGGCAAGACGCACCTGCTGCAGGCGATCGCGGCGGAATCGCTGAAGCAGAATCCGAAATCGCGCGTCGTCTATCTCACGGCCGAATATTTCATGTGGCGGTTTGCCACCGCGATCCGCGACAACAATGCGCTGACGCTGAAGGAACAATTGCGCGACATCGACCTCCTCATCATCGACGACATGCAGTTCCTGCAAGGCAAGTCGATCCAGCATGAATTCTGCCACCTGATCAACATGCTGCTCGACAGCGCCAAGCAGGTGGTGGTCGCCGCCGACCGGCCGCCGTCGGAACTGGAATCGCTGGAGCCCCGCGTCCGCTCGCGCCTCAACGGCGGCGTCGCGCTCGAAATGTCGGCGCCGGATTTCGCCATGCGGATCGGCATGCTCAAGCTGCGCCTTGCCACCGCCAAGGCCGACGATGCATCGCTTGACATCTCGGAAGAGATCCTCAACCATGTCGCTCGCACGGTGACCGGCAGCGGGCGTGAACTCGAAGGTGCGTTCAACCAGCTTCTGTTCCGCCAGTCGTTCGAACCGCAGATCACCATCGACCGCATCGACGAGATCCTCGGCCATATCTATCGTTCGGGCGAGCCGAAGCGGGTGCGCATCGAGGACATCCAGCGAATCGTCGCGCGCCACTACAATGTGTCGAAGACGGAACTTCTGTCCAACCGGCGCACCCGCACCATCGTCAAGCCGCGGCAGGTCGCCATGTACCTGTCGAAGGTGATGACACCGCGCTCCTTGCCGGAGATCGGGCGGCGTTTCGGAGGCCGCGATCACACGACGGTGCTGCATGCCGTGCGCAAGATCGAGGATCTTTCAGGCGTCGACAACACGCTGGCGCAGGAGCTCGAACTGCTAAGAAGACTGATCAACGATCAGGCCTGACCGGCCCGAAAAAAACAAGGCGTGTCGCGTTTGGGTGGCTGCGACGCGCTTGAAATTCTTGTTTTTATGCATGTTGTTGCCGCACAACCTCTGCACACCCTCGGGTCAGTCCGAGGGCATGCTTTTGGGCGACAAGCATTGGCTTGCGGGCTTGCCCAGTTTTACACTAGGAAAGCCCGTGTAACCGCCACGAACCGGTAGCGCGGGCTTGCGTTCACGGGTTTTTTCCTGTCAGTTTGTGCAGATTCTGAGCCTGTTCAGACCTTTCGCGGGTTGCCGCTTGCCGGAGACCCGCTCATTCATTCAAGCGAGCCTGTTTCGTCATGCGTGTTATCCTGGAACGGTCAAATCTCCTGAAGTCGCTCAACCACGTTCATCGCGTGGTCGAGCGGCGCAACACCATACCGATCCTGTCGAACGTGCTGCTGAGCGCCGAAGGCGCCACCCTTGAAATGAAGGCGACCGACCTCGACCTGGAGGTGACCGAAGCCACGTCCGCCAAGGTCGAGCGCGGCGGCGCGACGACGGTTCCGGCGCATCTGCTCTACGACATCGTGCGCAAGCTCGCCGACGGCGCGGAGGTCATGCTGAAGACCGACGAGGACGGCAACGCCATGACGGTGACCTCGGGCCGCTCGAGCTTCCGTCTCCAGTGCCTGCCGCAATCCGATTTCCCGGAGCTTTCGGCCGGATCGTTCTCGCATATCTTCCGGCTCGATTCGGTCGCGCTCAAGGGCCTGATCGAGAAGACCCAATTCGCCATCTCCACCGAAGAGACGCGCTACTACCTGAACGGCATCTACCTGCACACGCATGACGCCGACGGCAAGCTGAAGCTGCGCTCGGTGGCGACCGACGGCCATCGGCTGGCGCGCGCCGAGATCGACGCGCCGGCAGGATCGGAAGGCATGCCGGGCATCATCATTCCACGCAAGACCGTCAGCGAATTGCAAAAGCTTGTCGACGACCCCGATGTCGCCGTGACCACCGAACTGTCCGACACCAAGATCCGCTTCACCATCGGCAGTGTCGTTTTGACCTCGAAGCTGATCGACGGCACCTTCCCGGACTATCAGCGGGTGATCCCGACCGGCAACGACAAAAAGCTGATCATCGACCGCCAGAGTTTCGCCGCCGCCGTCGACCGCGTCTCGACCATTTCGTCCGAACGCGGCCGGGCGGTGAAGCTTTCGATTGGAGAAGGCCAGGTCACGCTTGCAGTCAACAATCCGGATTCAGGCAGCGCCACCGAGGAACTGGCCGCGGATTATTCGTCCGACGCGATCGAAATCGGCTTCAACGCCAAATATCTGCTCGACGTCGCCGCCCAACTGACCGGCACGGAGGCAAAATTCATGCTGGCGGATGCCGGCTCGCCGACGCTGATCCACGACATGGCCGACGAAACCACGCTCTACGTGCTGATGCCGATGCGGGTCTGATGCATGTCGCGCAAAAGCGTGCCCTCGGGCTTGAACCGAGGGTGTGCAGCGGTTTTGCGATAATGACATGCATAACAACAACCTAACCCGGGCTAAAGCGCGTCGCATGAGGCTGGTCAAACGCGGCGCGCTTTAGGCCCGAACGAGGCCATCTTGCTGTCATGACCGGAGTTGCGATGCAGCCTGAGCGCGACCAGCCAACTCATATAAGTAATCTGTCGCTTACCAATTTCCGCAATTACGCAACACTGTCGATCGGGCTCGATCCCGGGGCCGTGGTGTTTTCCGGTGACAACGGCGCCGGCAAGACCAATCTCCTGGAAGCGATTTCGCTGCTGACGCCGGGGCGCGGCCTACGCCGAGCCCCTTATGCCGATGTGGCACGCGAGGGCGGCGATGGTGGCTTCGCGCTGCATGCCCGGCTCGATGGACCTGACGGCCCGGTCGAGATCGGCACCGGGATTTCGGGCGGCGACAACGTGGGCGATGGCGGCCGGCGAGTGCGGATCAACGGCGCGGCCGCGCGCTCGGCCGACGATATGCTCGAATGGCTGCGCGTCGTCTGGCTGACGCCGGCGATGGATGGTCTGTTTTCTGGCCCGGCCGCCGACCGGCGGCGCTTCCTCGACCGCCTGGTGCTGGCGATCGATCCCGGCCACGGCCAGCGCGCGCTCGACTATGAAAAAGCGATGCGCGGCCGTAACCGACTGCTTACGGAAAATTCACGCGACGGCGCCTGGTTCGATGCGATCGAGACGCAGATGGCCGAAACCGGCGTGGCGATTGCCGCGGCACGTGCCGAACTGGTGCGCCTGCTCGCCGCCATGATCGACAGGCTGCCGGGCGACGGCCCGTTTCCGCAAGCCGATATCGGCCTGTTCGGCGAACTGGAAGGCGAGGTCGCCAACTCGCCAGCGGTCGATGTCGAGGAACGGTTTCGCCGCACCCTTGCCGAAGGCCGTGATCGCGACCGCGCCGCCGGGCGCACGCTCGACGGTCCACACCGTTCGGATCTCGTGGTGCGGCACCGGCAAAAGGCGATGCCGGCCGAACTCTGCTCGACCGGCGAGCAGAAGGCGCTGCTGGTCGGCATCGTGCTGTCGCATGCAAGGCTGACGGGCGAGATGTCCGGCATGACGCCAATCCTGCTGCTCGATGAGATCGCAGCACATCTCGACGGCGGCCGACGCGCCGCACTGTTCTCGATCCTGGAAGAGCTGAACTGCCAGGCTTTCATGACGGGAACCGACGCGGCGCTGTTTTCCAGCCTCAAGGGACGGGCGCAGTTCCTGACGGTTGACCACGGCACGGTTGGGCCAACGGTCTAGATCTTTGTTCATACATGTCGTTATCCCAACTGCTTTGGGCGACATGCATTAGCCCCCTGACAAGATTTTTCCCTCACTATATGGTCCGGCGATGACCACAGCCGCCCTCACCGACGAAGAACTTGAACGCTACGCCCGCCACATCGTGCTGCCCGAAATCGGCGGGGCCGGCCAGCAGAGGTTGAAACGTGCGCGGGTTCTGGTCATCGGCGCTGGCGGGCTGGGTGCGCCGGTGCTCGAATATCTGGCGGCCGCCGGCGTCGGCACGCTCGGCATCATCGACGATGACACTGTCTCACTGTCAAACCTGCAAAGGCAGGTGATCCACGGCACCGACACAGTCGGCATGGCGAAAACCGGCAGCGCCAAGGCGGCGATCGCCCGCATCAACCCCCACGTCGCCGTGGAGGAGCATAATCTCAGGCTGACGGCGGACAACGCCCCTGCCCTCGTCGCCCGCTATGATGTCGTCGTCGACGGCTCCGACAATTTCGAGACACGTTATGCCGTGGCCGACGCCTGCGCGGCGGAAAAACGACCATTGGTGCATGCCGCTGTCGGCCGCTTCGACGGCTCGGTGACGGTACTGAAACCGTTCGAGACCGGCACGGATGGCAGGCCGAATCCGAGCTATCGCGATCTTTTCCCCGAGGCGCCGCCGCCTGGACTGGTGCCGTCCTGCGCCGTCGCCGGCGTGCTCGGCGTGCTGACCGGTGTTATCGGCACATTGCAGGCCATGGAGGCGATCAAGCTGATCGCCGGCATCGGCGAGCCGCTGGTCGGCCGGCTGCTGCTTTACGATGCGTTGGCGGCGCGCTTCGACACGATCCGCTACAAGAGCAGCTAGATTTTGGGCAGCCTGGTTTCCGTCGCGCAGCTTCCGGCCGATTTCGACCGTTGGGACGAGGTGCTGGCGCTGATCATGGGCGCCTTCGCTGCCATGAACGGCGTCATCGATCCGCCATCCTCGGCGCATCGGCTCACGGTCGAAAATCTCCGGGACAAGGCCCGGCAAGAGACGGGCTTTGCGGCGCTGAAGGACGGCAGGATTGTCGGCTGCGTTTTTGTCCTGGAGCGGGCCAGAGATTTCTATGTCGGAAAGCTCGCGGTCGAACCGGACTTTCAGGGACAAGGCATCGCCAGGCGGCTGATGCAAGCTGTCGAGGACCTCGCGCGCAACCGCGGCAAGCCTGCGATCGAACTTCAGACGCGGATCGAACTGACCGGAAATCACGCGGCCTTTGCCCGCCTTGGCTTTCGCGAAACGGAACGGACGGCGCACAGAGGCTATGACCGACCGACCTCGATCACCATGCGCAAGGTGCTTTCGTAAGTCTGCGCTGACTTAAGATGGCAGCCGGTCACGTCCGCAGCGGCAGTACGCGATCCGGCGGCCGATGGCCATCGAAGAAGGCGCGGATGTTGATGATCACCTTCTCGCCCATGTCGATCCGGCCTTCGAGCGTCGCCGACCCCATATGCGGCAACAGCACGACCTTGCCCTTGGCGGCGAGCTTTAGCAATTTGCTGTTCAGCGCCGGCTCATGCTCGTAGACGTCGAGCCCGGCGCCGGCGATCTTGCCGTCCTGGATCAGCTTGACCAGAGAGTCCTCGTCGATGATGTCGCCGCGCGCCGTGTTGACGATGTAAGCGGACGGTTGCAGAAGCGCCAGCCGCCGCGCCGAAAGCAGATGGAAGGTCGCCGGCGTCGACGGACAATTGACCGATATGATGTCCATGCGGGCTAGCATCTGGTCGAGGCTTTCCCAATAAGTCGCCTCCAGTTCGTCCTCGACCGCGGACAGCACGCGATGGCGGTTGTGATAGTGGATCGACAGGCCAAAGGCCTTGGCCCGCCGGGCGACGGCGGTGCCGATGCGGCCCATGCCGACAATGCCGAGGCGTTTGCCCCAGATACGCCGGCCGAGCATCCAGGTCGGCGACCAGCCGGCCCATTTCTTGTCGCCGGTCAGCACATTGGCGCCTTCCGCCAGCCGCCGCGGCACCGCCAGCATCAGCGCCATGGTCATGTCGGCGGTATCTTCTGTCAGCACGTTCGGCGTGTTGGTGACGGTAATGCCCTTCTTCGCTGCTGCCGCCACGTCGATCTTGTCGACGCCGTTGCCGAAATTGGCGATCAGCTTGAGGTTGTCGCCGGCCTGGGCGATCAGCGCCGCGTCGACATGGTCGGTTATGGTCGGCACCAGCACGTCGGCTTCCTTGACCGCCGCGACCAATTCCGGCTGCGTCATCGGCCTGTCTTCGACATTCAGCCGGGCGTCGAACAGCTCGCGCATGCGGGTCTCGACCGGGTCGGGCAGCTTGCGCGTTATGACGACGAGGGGCCTTTTTCTGCCTACCATTGTTTCCTCGAACCCGACCTCGTTGAGACCTCTTTAACCAAGACAGGCGAAACTGGAGGCCGGTCGCGGTGCCAGTTCTCCATGTAACAAGAGGTTCCGCCGAAGACAAAGAAAAAGGGGCGCCAAGGCCGATGAGCCGGCGCCGAAAGGGAACGAAAGTGTCTGGTTTCGCGTCGCTCCGCCTGGCCCTCAGCGCAGCATTTCTCGGCGCTCTGCTTTATTCCCCGGATGTGGCGGCACAGAATGCGGCAGCACCGACCCAGAGCGTCACGCTCGGGCCGAGCGGCCTGCCGTTGCCGCGCTTCGTCAGCCTGAAGGCTGGCCGCGTCAACTCTCGCGTCGGACCAGGCGTCAACTATTCCGTCGACTGGATGTATATGAAGCCCGGCCTGCCGATGGAGATCATCCAGGAATTCGACACCTGGCGTCGTGTGCGCGATGCCGACGGCTCGGAAGGCTGGATCAACCAATCGCTGCTTTCAGGTCGCCGCACGGCGATCGTAGCACCCTGGCAGCGCGGCAAAGATGCCCGAATCAACCTACTCGACGACCCGCAAAAGGACGCCAGCATCGTCGCAATCATCGAGCCGGGCGCCATGGGCACGATCAAGTCCTGTGACGGCCAGTGGTGCGAAATGACCTTCAATGGCCACACCGGCTGGCTCGCCCAGTCGCTGGTCTGGGGCGCCTATCCGGGCGAACGGGTAAAGAACTGACCTCTTTCTTGTCGGTTCGGGATCATGAGAGGCCGATACAGGCGAGACGGTATCTCGCGGCCTCATGAAACGCCGATCACTCGCAGCGTTTCGGGCGCAGCCTCACCACGATATCGACATTGGCGATCTCCATGCCCTCCGGCGGCTCCGGCAGGTTGGAAACCGTGACAGGACCGCTGGCGATGTCGAAGATCCTGTTTTCGCCCTCAATGTAGAAATGATGGTGATCGGAGGTGTTGGTGTCGAAATAGGTCTTCGACCCCTCGACGGCCAGGATGCGCAGAAGGCCCGCCTGGGTGAATTGATGAAGGGCGTTGTAGACGGTGGCGAGCGATACCGGCACGCCGGCGGAGATCGCCTCCTCGTGCAGTTCCTCGGCCGACAGATGGCGGTCGCCTTTGGCGAAAAGCAGATCGGCCAGCGCAATGCGCTGGCGCGTCGGCCTCAGGCCAGCTTCGCGAACCCGCTTGTCCACAGCGTCATTTTCCTTCCGGCAGCCCAGATCCATCTATCCGTCCAAGCTCAAGTTTCGCCTCAAGACCTGTCCAGAACGGCAAAAAACGATACTGGACATCCCCCGACATATATTCTGTCGGCCGAATACGATCAATAGCGCGCATTGACCCCGGCAGGCGGGCAGGTTAAGCGCAAACGCCGGTTTCCGGCCGGAAATAGATTGTGTTAGGAAACCAACGACAAGGGCGCGCTACCGCCCGGACGATTAGGGGGACGAGATTGATGGCGGTTTCGAAATCCAGCTACGATTATGAGGAACTGCTTGCCTGCGCCCGCGGCGAGCTGTTCGGACCTGGAAACGCCCAGCTCCCCTATCCGCCGATGCTGATGTTCGACCGCATCACCGAAATCAGCGAGACGGGCGGCGCCTTCGACAAGGGCTTCATCCGTGCAGAATTCGACATCAAGCCGGACCTGTGGTTTTTCGCCTGCCACTTCATCGGCAACCCGATCATGCCGGGGTGCCTGGGCCTCGACGCCATGTGGCAACTGACCGGATTCTACCTCGGCTGGCTCGGCGAGCCGGGCAAGGGCATGGCGCTGTCGACCGGCGAAGTGAAATTCAAAGGCATGGTGACGCCGTCGGTCAAGAAGGTAGAATATGGCGTGGATTTCAAGCGCGTGATGCGCGGCCGGCTGGTGCTGGGTATCGCCGATGGCTGGCTGAAGGCGGATGGCGAACCCATATACGCAGCAACGGATCTCAAGGTGGGTCTGTCCAAGCAATCGGCCGCCGCCTGACCGGCGCCTGCGCAGCGCCGCGAGTCCGCGGGAGGCGCAAAGGAAGCTGTAGAACTTAATTTGCGCATCCTTGTCCGGCAGGTTTCGGTCCGGCAGGTTTCGGGTTCATGCGCTGGAAGGAGTTGCGAATGAGACGGGTCGTAGTGACAGGCCTCGGCATCGTGTCGTCGATCGGCAACAATGCCAACGAGGTGCAGGCCTCGCTCCATGATGCCAGATCAGGCATCAGCCACTCCGATTCCTTCGCCGAACACGGCTTCCGCTGCCAGGTCTGGGGAGCGCCGACGCTCGACCCCTCGGCGCTGATCGATCGCCGCGCCATGCGCTTCCTGTCGCAAGGTGCGGCCTGGAACCATGTCGCCATGGACCAGGCGATCGTGGACGCTGGACTTGGCGAGAACGACATCACCAATGAGCGCACCGGCATCGTCATGGGATCGGGCGGACCATCGACCAGAACCATCGTCGAAGCCGCTGAAACCACGCTCAAGAACGGCAGCCCCAAGCGCATCGGCCCGTTCGCCGTGCCGAAGGCGATGTCGTCGACCGCTTCGGCGACGCTCGCCACCTGGTTCAAGATCCACGGCGTCAATTATTCGATCTCTTCGGCCTGCTCGACCTCGGCGCATTGCATCGGCAATGGCTACGAACTGATCCAGTGGGGCAAGCAGGACATGGTCTTCGCCGGCGGCCATGAGGATCTCGACTGGACGATGTCTGACCTGTTCGACGCGATGGGCGCCATGTCCTCCAAGTTCAATGACCGGGCATCGGCTGCCTCGCGCGCCTATGACGTCGATCGCGACGGCTTCGTCATTGCCGGCGGCGCCGGCGTGCTGGTCCTGGAAGAGCTCGAGCACGCCAAGGCGCGCGGCGCAAAGATCTACGCCGAGGTCGTCGGCTATGGCGCGACCTCCGACGGCTACGACATGGTGGCGCCCTCGGGCGAAGGCGCGGTGCGCTGCATGCGGCAGGCGCTGGCGACCGTCTCTTCGCCGGTCGACTACATCAACACGCACGGCACCTCGACGCCGGTCGGCGACTCCAGGGAAATGGGCGCGATCCGCGAGGTGTTCGGCGACAAGATGCCTTTCATCACCTCGACGAAATCGCTGACCGGCCACTCGCTGGGTGCGGCCGGCGTGCAGGAATCGATCTACTCGATCCTGATGATGCAAGGCGGCTTCATCGGGGAGAGCGCCCACATCGAGCAGCTCGATCCGGAATTCGAGGGTATGCCGATCGTGCGAGAGCGCATCGACGATGCCAGGATCGACACTGTCTTGTCCAACTCGTTCGGTTTCGGCGGCACCAACGCAACGCTGATTTTCCAGCGCTATTCCGCATAAGGACTGCCAGCCATGGACGGATTGATGAAGGGCAAGCGCGGGCTTGTCATGGGTGTCGCCAACGACCATTCGATCGCCTGGGGCATCGCCCGGAAACTGTCCGAACATGGGGCAGAACTCGCCTTCACCTATCAGGGCGAAGCCTTTGGGCGCCGCGTCAGGCCGCTCGCCGACAAGCTCGGCTCCTCGCTGGTCGTCCCTTGCGACGTCGAGGACAGCGCATCGGTTGCCGCTACCTTCGAGACCTTGGGCGAGGCCTGGGGCGGGCTGGACTTCGTCGTCCACGCCATCGGCTTTTCCGACAAGAACGAGCTGAAAGGCCTTTACGCCGACACCAGCCGCGACAATTTCGTCCGCACCATGGTCATCTCCTGCTACTCCTTCACCGAGGTCGCCCGCCATGCGGCCGCGTTGATGAAGGGCAGCGGCTCGATGATCACGCTGACCTATGCCGGTTCGGTCCGCGTCATGCCGAACTACAACGTCATGGGCGTCGCCAAGGCCGGGCTTGAAGCCAGCGTCCGCTATCTCGCCAACGACTACGGCCCGCGCGGCATCAGGGTGAACGGCATATCCGCCGGACCGGTGCGGACATTGGCCGGCGCCGGGATTTCCGACGCACGCCACATGTTCTCCTACCAGCAGCGCAACTCGCCGCTGCGCCGCACAGTGACCATCGACGAAGTCGGTGGTTCGGCGCTCTATCTGCTGTCCGATCTGTCGTCGGGCGTCACCGGCGAAATCCACTATGTCGATTCCGGCTACCATATCGTCTCGATGCCGGCGCTCGACGAGCTGAAGCGGACCGACAGCGGACGGGAATAATTCGGCCGCAAAAGATGCCTTGGTCCCCGTGACCCCGGTTTCAGCGGCGCGCCGCGAAAACCTTGAACATGCCGTCGCGGGCGATCTCGGCATGGCTGGAGAAGGCGGCCGCCAGCACCGGCTCGTAGGGAAGCTGGCGGTTCGCCACCATGAACAGCCGCCCGCCCGGCTTCAGCGCCTTTGCCGCGGCGCGGATCATGCCGGCGCCGATCTCGGGCTCGGCCGCCCGGCTGCGATGGAAGGGCGGGTTCATGGCGACGGCGTCATAGCGCCGCTCGACCGGCTCGCTCAAAAGATCGATCCAGAAGAAATCGGGTTCCGCCGCTGCATTGCCGATATTGCCTTTGGCCGCCTCCAGCGCATCGAACTCGGCCTCGTAAAGATCGAGCGCCGATATGCCAGGTGAGCGGGCGGCGACCTCGGCCGCCACATAGCCCCAGCCGGCGCAGAAATCGGCAACGCTGCCACGCAGGTCGCCGGGCAGGTTGTCGACCAGCAATCTCGAACCTGCATCGATCTTGTCGAAAGAAAACATGCCTGGTGCGGTGCGGAACCGATCCTCGACCAAAAGGGCTGGATTGGCGGCGCGAAGTGCCGCTGCGACCGCAGCATCGGCAGGTCGATGAAACCAGAAGGCGATGCCGTGATGTTTCGGCAAATGGCCATCGAGCGGCACAAGCTCGTCGATGCGCTTGCGCAGGCTGGCAATGCCGTCGTCCTTGGCGCCGGCGACGACAATCGATCCGCCCGGCCTGACACACTCAACCGCCTCGGCGATGCGCAATTCGTTCTGCCCGCGATGACGGCTGGCAAGCACCAATGCCGCATCGAAACCTTCGCCCTCCAGGCGCGGCGTGACGGTGAAACCGGCCCCCTGCAGCGCGCGAAAATGCGGCCGAAAGCCTTGCACCAGATGCAGTGCTGCATCAAAACCTTCGGGCAGGCGGAAGCCCGGCTCAGCGCCCAGAAAGAGGACACGCTCGCCCTTACGCGGCAAGGAAACAGCCTCGGCCTCGAACGGATGGAACAGTGTCTTCAGCGGCTCGGCGGACATTTTTCGATCTCGAAGTGCAGCTGGATTGCTTTTGAAACGAAACGGGCGCGACCTTCCGGCGCGCCCGCTTCAACTGTGCTGCTTCGCATCAGCTCGGAAAGCATGATGCGGACATTAAGGCTTTAGAGCTTTGTGCGTCCAATTGGACGCACGTCGCTCTAAATCGCTCAGGCGGCGTCTTCTTCGCCGTCGGTCTTCTTGTCGCGGGCGATTTCCTTGCCGGTGGTCTGGTCGACGACCTTCATCGACAGGCGGACCTTGCCGCGTTCGTCGAAGCCCATCAGCTTGACCCAGACCTTGTCGCCTTCCTTGACGACGTCGGAGGTCTTGGCGACGCGATCATTGGCGAGCTGCGAGATGTGGACGAGGCCGTCACGCGGACCGAAGAAGTTGACGAAGGCGCCGAAGTCGGCGGTCTTGACGACCGTGCCCTCGTAGATCTCGCCGACTTCCGGCTCGGCGACGATGGTGTGGATCCACTTCTTCGCCGCCTCGATCTCCTTGGCGTTGGAAGAAGCGATCTTGACCGTGCCGTCGTCCTCGATGTTGATCTTGGCGCCGGTCTTTTCGACGATCTCGCGGATGACCTTGCCGCCCGAGCCGATCACGTCGCGGATCTTGTCGGTCGGGATGTGCATGACCTCGATGCGCGGCGCGAATTCGCCGAGTTCGGCACGCGCGCCGGACAGCGCATGGCCCATTTCGCCGAGGATATGCTGGCGGCCGTCCTTGGCCTGGTCCAGCGCGATCTTCATGATCTCCTCGGTGATGCCCTCGATCTTGATGTCCATCTGCAGCGAGGTGATGCCATTGGCGGTGCCGGCAACCTTGAAGTCCATGTCGCCGAGATGATCCTCGTCGCCGAGAATGTCGGAAAGGACAGCGAAGCGCTCGCCTTCCTTGATCAGGCCCATGGCAATACCGGCGACTGGCTTGGCCAGCGGCACGCCGGCATCCATCAGCGCCAGCGAGGTGCCGCAGACGGTGGCCATCGACGACGAACCGTTGGACTCGGTGATCTCCGAAACAACGCGCAGCGTATAGGGGAACTGGTCTGATGTCGGCAGCATCGGGCGGATCGCGCGCCAGGCGAGCTTGCCGTGGCCGATTTCGCGGCGGCCGGGCGATCCCATGCGACCGGTTTCACCGACCGAATAGGGAGGGAAGTTGTAGTGAAGGAGGAACTTCTCCTTGTACATGCCGGTCAGCGAATCGACATACTGCTCGTCCTCGCCGGTGCCGAGCGTGGCGACGACCAGCGCCTGGGTCTCGCCGCGGGTGAACAGCGCCGAGCCGTGGGTGCGCGGCAGGACGCCGACTTCTGAGACGATCTTGCGAACCGTTTTCAGGTCGCGGCCGTCGATGCGCGAACCGGTATCGAGGATGTTCCAGCGCACGACCTTGGCCTGGAGCTCCTTGAATACGGTGCCGATCTGCTCGGACGTATACTTGGCTTCTTCGCCTTCCGCGGGCGCGAACGCAGCCTTGACCTTCGCCTTGACGGCGTCGACGGCGGAATAGCGCTTCTGCTTGTCGGTGATCTTGTAGGCATCGCGAAGCTCGCCTTCGACGATCTTCAGCATCTCGGCTTCAAGCGCCGAATAATCCGGCGCGGTGAAGTCACGCGGGTCCTTGGCGGCGACTTCTGCCAGCTTGATGATGGCGTCGATCACCGGCTGGAAGCCGCGATGGCCGAACATGACGGCGCCGAGCATCAGATCCTCGCCGAGTTCCTTGGCTTCGGACTCGACCATCAGCACGGCGTCGGAGGTGCCGGCGACGATCAGGTCAAGCTTGGATTCCTGCATCTCGTCGACATGCGGATTGAGCACATATTCGCCGTTGATGTAACCGACGCGGGCGCCGCCGATCGGGCCCATGAAAGGGACGCCGGACAGCGTCAAAGCCGCCGAGGTGGCGACGATCGACAGGATGTCCGGGTCGTTTTCGAGATCATGCTGGACGACAGTGACAACGATCTGCGTGTCGTTCTTGTAACCGTCAGCGAACAGCGGGCGGATCGGACGGTCGATGAGACGGGAAACCAGCGTTTCCTTTTCGCTCGGACGGCCTTCGCGCTTGAAATAGCCGCCCGGGATCTTGCCGGCGGCATAGGTCTTTTCCTGGTAGTTGACGGTCAGCGGGAAGAAATCGAGGCCGGGCTTCGGTTCCTTCATCGAAACGACGGTGGCGAGAACCTTGGTTTCGCCGTAGGTGGCGAGCACCGCGCCGTCGGCCTGGCGCGCAATCTTGCCGGTTTCGAGGATGAGCGGACGGCCGCCCCATTCGATTTCCACTTTGTGGTGATTGAACATGTCTTGTCCTTCATATGCGGAAAGGGCCGCGCCATTTCACTGTGCGCGAATACCCCTTTCCCTTGGCTTCGTTTCTCGGGCAGTCACGGGCAAGACAACGGGAAGCTCGGGTAAATCCGGCGCTGTGCCGCGCGAGCATCCTGCAATCCTGCCCCATGACCGTCCATGGGCGGTTTCGAACGGCCCTGTGCTATCTCGAAACCGGGTCTGGCCAATCGATCCGACTGGCCTTGCGCATGACCCGAAAACCGCGGCTCTCGGAATGCCTTGCGCAAATTCAAAGTTTCAGAGCGTCCTATGTACGCGTCCAAATCGAAGCGCGGCGCTCTACTTCCTTCATTGGAGCAATGGACTGCTCCAATGCGCGACCGGCGGGCTCTCGAAAGAACCCGCCGGTCAATTCGTCAACGGCGCAGACCGAGCTTCTCGATCAGCGTCTGATAGCGCGCGTCATCCTTGCGCTTGAGATAATCAAGCAGGCTGCGGCGCTGGGAGACGAGAGCGAGCAGACCACGGCGGGAATGGTTATCCTTCTTGTGGTCCTTGAAATGGTCGGTCAGGTTCTTGATGCGCTCGGAAAGGATGGCCACCTGGACTTCCGGAGACCCGGTATCGCCCTTGGCGGTTGCGAATTCACCCATCAATTCCTTCTTGCGCTCGGCAGTAATCGACATCGTGTTTTTCCTTATCTGTTTGAGGAAACGGGACGCCCTCGGCCGGGATGTCGTCCAGCAGGGGCCGGTACAAGCAACGTGGCATTGCACGATGCTGCGGCGCATATAGTGCAATTCAGGCAAAAACACCAGCCCAATTCACAAGCCGGCTTTTTGCTGCACAAACGAAGATTTCGCTTCGGCTAAAGCCACTTCTTCCATCTGAAGAAAGCTATAAGCCCGAGCGCGACAACAGTCATGAACACCAGCGCTGCCGGATACCCGTATTGGGCCTTCAGCTCCGGCATGTTCCATGGCGAGGCTTCGGGATCGAAGTTCATGCCCCACACGCCAGCGAGAAAGGTGAGCGGGATGAAGATCACCGAGACGATCGTCAGATAGCTGATGACGTCGCTGGTGCGTGCCTGGCTCAGCGACAGATGCATCTCGATCAGACCGGTCAGCATGTCGCGCTGGGTTTCGACTAGCTCGATAAGCCGAAGCGAGTGATCGAGCGTGTCGTTCAGGAAGATCTTGGTCTCGGGCTTCACATAGGGCACGTCGTTGCGGATCAGCGTCGCCAGCGCGTCGCGCATCGGCCAAAGTACCCCCTTCAGCACATTGGCGTCGCGCCGCAACTCGTGAAGCCGCCGCATCTGGTGCTTGTCCGCCGCACGCAGCATCTGGTCCTCGATGCTGTCGACCAAGTCGCCGGCAGCCTCGATCGGCGGGAAATAGCTGTCGACGATGGCGTCGATCAGCGCATAGGCGAGATAGTCGGCACCGCGTGAGCGCAGCCGGTTGGGCATCGAGCTTTCGATGCGCTTGCGCACGGGATCGAACGGATCGCCTTCGCGCTCCTGGAAGGTGACGACGAAGTTCCTGCCGAAGAAGACCGCGATCTGCTCGTAGCGATGCGCGGTGACGTCGTCGATCATCCTGACGACGACGAAGGCATGGTCTTCGAAGAAATCCACCTTCGGCCGCTGGCCGGTGTTGACGACGTCCTCCAGCGCCAGCGGATGCAGGCTGAAAATCCGGCCAATCTCCTCGATCAGCGGGATGTTGGCGAGACCGGTGCAATCGAGCCAGATGACCGGCCATGCGTTGCAAAGAGCATTCAGGTCGTCGATGCTGGCATTTTCGATTGTCTCGAATTTGTCGGGCGACATCAGTGTCAGTCGCAGTTCGCTGCGCCGCGCCGCAGGGTCGGCGATCAGTGTGCCCGGTGATGCGCCGATCGGCGGCCGCCGTGCTGTCACCGGCGCCCGCTTCCTGATCGTCTCGGCCTTTGCCATGTGCCCCTCGAATGTACCTCTGATCGAGATTAGACGACGGGACTCACCCGGCAAAGACCCGCTTCGGCTTGAACATGCCTTGCTCGATGGCGCCGATGGCGACCAGCTTGCCGCGCGCCGTGGCGCAGGCTTCCTCGGCTTCCACCGGCGCGTCGCGGCCACGGATGATGACCGGGTTGCCGAGGCGGATTTTTGTTGCCGCGTCGTCGCTGATCGCGATCTGCGGCAGGCAGTCGAGCGCGGCTGATGTGTCGACCAGAAACGCGTCGATGGCGTCGAAGTCGACCGGCACCATGTCCGCTGAATCCGAACCTTCATCGCCCTGTTCGCCGAAGCGGGCGGCTTCCAGCTCGGCGATGGTGACGAAGTCTTCCTGCGTGAACGGCTCGACCTCGATCCGGCGCAGTTCGGCGATGTGACCGAAACAGCCGAGATCGCGGCCCATGTCGCGGGCCAGCGAGCGGACATAGGTGCCCTTGCCGCATTCGACCTCGAAAATGGTGCTGTCAGCATTGTGCTCGATCAGGTCGAGGCGGCCGATCTCGACTTCCCGCGCCGGAATGTCGACCGTCGCGCCGTCGCGGGCAAGATCATAGGCGCGCTCGCCTGCGATCTTGATGGCCGAAAATTGCGGCGGCGTCTGCATGATGACGCCGGTGTATTTCGGCATCAGCAAAAGCACATCGGCTTCAGCCGGACGCTGGTCGGAGCTTTTCGTCACCGGCCCTTCGAGGTCATCGGTCGAACGCTCCTCACCCCAGGCAACCGTGAAGCGGTAGACCTTGGCGCCATCCTGGACATAGGGCACGGTCTTGGTTGCTTCGCCGAGCGCAATTGGCAGCATGCCGGAAGCAAGCGGGTCGAGCGTGCCGGCGTGGCCGGCCTTTTCCGCCTGGAACAGCCATTTGATCTTGGACACGGCTTCGGTCGAGCCCATGCCGACGGGTTTGTCCAGCACCAGCCAGCCGGAGATCGGCCGACCCTTCTTCTTGCCCCGACGCGCCACTATTTTTTGTCCTTGTCGTTGTCTTTGTTCTGGTCGCCAGTCTGGGCGTCTGGGGTGAGATCGCGCGCCACTTCCGGCGAGTGCAACAATTCGTTGATCTTCTGGAAATTGTCGTAGCTGGTGTCGAGCCGGAAGCGGAATTCCGGCATGTACTTCATCTGCCGGAGCGCGCCGGAAACGCGGCCGCGCACGAATTTCGCATGCTTGTTGAGCGCCTCGACCACCGCATCGGCATCACTGGCGCCAAGCGGCGAGACGAAGGCGGTGGCGATCTTCAGATCGGGCGACATGCGCACCTCCGAGACCGAAACCACCGAATTCTCGATCAACGGATCGAGGATCTCGCCACGTTGCAAGGTTTCAGACAGCGCATGACGCACCTGCTCGCCGACGCGAAGCATGCGCTGGGATGGACCTGACGTGGTTGAACGCGGCATTTTTCTCTATCCTGAAATCGTGAGGCACGGGATAGGACCGTGCCGCATGTCTCATATGCTTTAGAGCCTGATCCATCCGATAAAAATCGGATGGATCAGGCTCTATCTTTTTGTTTGACCATGATCTTCTCCGAAAACCGGATTCCACTTTTCGGGATCATGGTTTAGGCGGCGGCCTTTCGACCACCGCCCGGTTGGCCTGGAATACTCGAACTCAAAGCGTTCTGGTCACCATCTCGACGCGGAAGCACTCGATGACGTCGCCGACGCGCATGTCTTCGTAGTTCTGGAAGGCCATGCCGCATTCCTGGCCACCCGGAACCTCCGCAACTTCGTCCTTGAAGCGCTTCAGCGTCTTCAGCGTGCCTTCATGGATGACGACGTTGTCGCGGATCAGGCGAACGCCCGCACCGCGCTCGACCTTGCCTTCGGTGACACGGCAGCCGGCGATCTTGCCGACCTTGGTGATGTCGAAGATCTCGAGGATCTCGGCATTGCCGATGAAGGTCTCGCGACGCTCCGGCGACAGCAGGCCGGACAGCGCCGCCTTCACGTCATCCACGAGGTTGTAGATGATCGAGTAGTAGCGGATCTCGATGCCTGCAGCCGCGGCCGCCGCACGCGCCTGCACATTGGCGCGAACGTTGAAGCCGATGATTGCGGCACCCGAGGTTTCCGCCAGCGACACATCGCTTTCGGTGATGCCGCCGGCGCCCGCATGAACGATGCGCGCACGCACCTCGTCGGTGCCGAGCTTGTCCAGCGCCGCGCTGATCGCCTCGATCGAGCCCTGCACGTCGCCCTTGATGACCAGCGGGAATTCCTTCAGCCCGCTCGTCTGCAGTTGCGACATCATCTGTTCGAGCGAACCACGCTGGCCGGCATGCTTGGCCACCGCCTTCTCACGCGCCAGACGCTGGCGATATTCGGTGATCTCGCGGGCGCGGGCCTCGTTGTTGACGACGGCGAAGCGGTCGCCGGCCTGCGGGGTTCCCTGCAGACCGAGCACTTCCACCGGCATAGCCGGCGGCGCTTCCTTGATCTGCCCGCCGCGGTCGTTGACCAGCGCGCGCACCCGGCCCCATTCGTTGCCGGCAACGAGGATGTCGCCAGGCATCAGCGTGCCGGTCTGGACCAGCACCGTGGCGACCGGGCCGCGGCCCTTGTCGAGCTGGGCTTCGATGACGACGCCCTCGGCGGTGCGGTCCGGATTGGCTTTCAGGTCGAGGATTTCGGCCTGCAGCAGGATCGCTTCGAGCAGCTTGTCGAGATTGGTGCCCTTGGTCGCCGACACTTCGACGTCCAGCACCTCGCCGCCCATCGATTCGACGAAGACTTCGTGGCGCAGCAGTTCCGAGCGCACCTTCTGCGGGTCGGCGTCATGCTTGTCGATCTTGTTGATCGCCACGATGATCGGAACGCCGGCCGCCTTGGCATGGCTGATCGATTCGATCGTCTGCGGCATCACGCTGTCGTCGGCCGCCACCACGAGGATGGCGATGTCGGTCGCCTGAGCGCCACGGGCGCGCATTGCCGTGAAGGCGGCGTGGCCGGGCGTGTCGATGAAGGTGATCTTGTTACCGTTCTTCTCGACCTGATAGGCGCCGATATGCTGGGTGATGCCCCCGGCCTCGCCGGACACGACATTGGCATTGCGGATGGCGTCGAGCAGCGACGTCTTGCCGTGGTCGACATGGCCCATGATTGTCACCACCGGCGGACGCGGCTCGAGATCTTCGGGGCGATCGGCGATGTTGAAGAGGCCTTCCTCGATGTCGGACTCGGCGACGCGGCGAACCGTGTGGCCGAATTCGGTAGCGACCAGCTCGGCCGTGTCGGCGTCGATGACGTCGCCCGGCTTCAGGATCTGGCCCTGTTTCATGAAGAACTTGACCACGTCGACGGCGCGCTCGGACATGCGCTGCGCCAGTTCCTGGATGGTGATGGTTTCGGGCAGTATCACTTCGCGCATAACTTTCTCGCGCGGTTCGTTATGCAGCGCGCGCTTGAATTTCTCCTGGCGCCGACGCATCGACGACAGCGAACGCGCCCGCGCATCCTCATCGGAAAGTGCGGCATTCAGCGTCAGCTTGCCGCGGCGGCGATCTTCCTCGCCCTTGGTCGGCTTGGCCGGACGCGCCACTTCGGGCGTGACCGGACGGCGCACCGGGGCACCGGCGCCGGTCCGCTTCGGCTTGACGTCCTCGTCCTCGACTGTCGCCAGTTCGGCGGCCAGCGGCGCGCGGCGGCGCGCCTCTTCCTCGGCACGCCGGCGGGACTCGGCCTCGGCCTGCAGCCGGGCTTCTTCCTCGGCCTGGCGGCGCGCGGATTCTTCGCGCTCGCGACGGCGGCGCTCTTCATCCTCGGCGCGGCGCTTGGCCTCTTCGATGGCGCGCTGGCGATCTTCGACATCGCGCACCTTCGAACCCTCAAGAGCCCGGCGGCGCGCCTCCATCTCATTGCGCGACAATTCGTTGAGCACCATGCCGCCGCGTTCTGCCGGCGGCGGAGGCGGCGGCGCCTTGGGCGCTTCCTGCACAACCGGCGCTGCCGCGACCGGCGGCTTCGGCGTGAAGACGGACACAGGGGCAGCGGCCGGCTCCGGCTTGTCACCGGGCAGCGAGAACTTGCGCTTCTTGGTCTCGACCACGACCGCCTTGGTGCGGCCATGCGAGAAGCTCTGGCGCACGGTGCCCTGCTCGGTACCGGGGCGCTTCAGCGTCAAGGTCTTCTTCGGCGTAACACTCAACGTCTTGTCGTCGCCCGATTTCGTATCGCTCATTCCATATCCTCTGCGGCATCATCTTCGTCAGCAACAGCCGCAAGCATTGCCAGATCGTCCGGGGAACCGCCCCGATATCGGTCGAGCGCAACCACGCGCTTCTGGACCGCCCTGCCCGCGTCTCCCGCGAGAACGGCAGCATGTATCACATTTGTACCCCCCAATGCCAAGCTCAACTCGGCCTCGGAGAAAAGTTTGTAGGCAAGGATGGCGGGACCACCGAGGTGGACGGTTGCCCGTCGCGCCTGGCTGATCTTGCGGACGCCGTCATCTGACGCCTCGGTCGCATGCAACACGAAAAGCGCCAGCCCACCACGCACCGCGCTCTCGACCTTGGTGGCGCCGAGCGCGATCGCGCCTGCCTTGCGGGCAAGACCGAGCATGCCCAGAGCGTATCTGGAAAGCAGCCCGTCGACCATGCCGCCGAGATCGGTCGGCACGGTCACCTGCGCCTTGAAGGCGCGAGCGAACAGGTTTTTCGCTGCCGCCTTGTCGATATGTAGGCGGTCGGCAGTCACCCAGCAACCGCGTCCGGGCAGGTTTTTCTTGATATCCGGAACGACGGCCGAATCCGGGCCGACGACGAAACGGATCAGTTCATCCGGTTCGGCCTGTTTGCGCGTAACGATGCAAGTGCGATCGTTCATCTCGTCCAAGGGCGGCTTGTGTGCGATGCGGTTTCACCTCACGCACCAACGGCTTCGTCAGCCGGCACGTCTTCGGCTGCAAGCTCGTCTTCGGTGATCCAGCCGGCCTTGAGGCGAGCAGCCAGAACCATCTGTTCAGCATCGGCCCGCGACACGCCGTGATTGGCGAGCACGCCCGGGAATACCTTCGTCTCGCCGTCCTTGCGTTCCTTCCAGCCGGTCAGATCATCGGCCGCATAGCCGGCGAAATCCTCGATCGTCTTCACGCCGTCCTCGCCGAGCGTCACCATCATGGCGGTGGTCACGCCTGGAATCTCACGCAACTCGTCCTTGACGCCCAGCGCCTTGCGCTTCTCGTCATGCTCGGCTTCGATCTTCTCCAGATATTCGCGGGCGCGCGCCTGGATTTCCGAGGCGGTGTCCTCGTCGAAGCCGTCGATCGACGCGATCTCGTCGGCATCGACATAGGCGACTTCCTCGACGCTGGTGAAGCCTTCGGAGGCGAGCACCTGGCCGACCATCTCGTCGACGTTGAGCGCATCCATGAACAGAGCCGAGCGTTCGACGAACTCCTTCTGGCGGCGCTCGCTCTCTTCCTGCTCGGTCAGGATGTCGATATCCCAGCCGGTGAGCTGCGAGGCGAGCCGGACGTTCTGGCCGCGGCGGCCGATGGCCAGCGACAGCTGGTCGTCCGGCACCACGACCTCGATGCGCTCGGCGTCCTCGTCGAGCACGACCTTGGCGACTTCCGCCGGCTGCAGCGCGTTGACGATGAAGGAAGCGGCCGAAGGCGACCACGGGATGATGTCGATCTTCTCGCCCTGCAATTCGCCGACCACCGCCTGAACGCGGCTGCCGCGCATGCCGACGCAGGCGCCGACCGGATCGATGGAACTGTCACGCGAGATGACGGCGATCTTGGCGCGCGAACCTGGATCGCGGGCGACCGACTTGATCTCGATAATGCCGTCGTAGATTTCCGGCACCTCCATGGTGAACAGCTTCGCCATGAACTGCGGGTGGGTGCGCGACAGGAATATCTGCGGACCGCGCTGCTCGCGGCGCACGTCATAGACATAGGCGCGGACGCGATCGCCATATTTGTAATTTTCGCGGGGGATCAGCTCGTCGCGACGGATGATCGCCTCACCGCGGCCGAGATCGACGATGACGTTGCCGTATTCGACGCGTTTGACAGTACCGTTGACGATCTCGCCGATGCGGTCCTTGTACTCGTCGTACTGGCGGTCACGCTCGGCCTCGCGCACCTTCTGCACGATGACCTGCTTGGCCGACTGGGCGGCGATGCGGCCGAAATCCATCGGCGGCAGCTGTTCGGCAATGAAGTCGCCGAGCTGGGCGTCGGGATTGCGCTCACGCGCCGAGGATATGGCGATCTGCGTCGCATAGTCATCGACCCTCTCGACCACTTCCATCAGCCGCTGCAGCTTCATCTCGCCGGTATTCGGATTGATGTCGGCACGGATGTTGGTTTCCTGGCCATAGCGCGAGCGCGCCGCCTTCTGGATCGCATCGGCCATGGCGGCGATGACGATCGACTTGTCGATCGACTTCTCACGCGCGACCGCATCGGCGATCTGCAGCAGTTCAAGCCTGTTTGCGCTTACAACCATCTCTTTTCTCCCGAGCTTGTTGCCGAGGCTTTGCGCCCGGCAGCCCAATCACATTTCCTGTTCGGTTTCATCTTCCGCGCCCGCTTCTACGCCCGCTTCCACGCCCTCTGGCGCGTCTTCGGGCTCGCCGCGGCGCTTCTTGGCTTCCTTGCGCGCCCTGTTGTCCTTCGACAGTGCGTCGCGGATAAGGTCGTCGGTCAGGATCAGCCGTGCTTCGGCAATCGCATCGTAGGGCACACGCACCGTCGGCTGTTCGCCATAGGCCGCCTTGTCGCGCTCGATCAGCACGCCGTCCGCGTCGCTCTCGGCGATCTTGCCCTTGAAGCGCTTGCGGTCGGCGACGAGGACCGAGGTTTCCATCTTCACCAGATGACCCGTCCAGGTCGCGAAATCCGTCTTGCGGACCAGCGGCCGGTCGATTCCCGGCGACGACACTTCGAGATGATACGCCTTTTCGATCGGATCATCGACATCGAGCGCCGGCGACACTGCCCGGCTGACCTCTTCGCAATCCTCGACGGTCATGGTGCCGTCCTCGCGTTCGGCCATGATCTGCAGCGTCAGCCCGTTCTGGCCCGTCAGATGCACCCTGACAAGGCGGAAGCCGATGGCACGCATCACCGGCTGCACGATCAGCGCGATGCGCGCATCGATGCCGCTTTCGCGGATGATGCGGTCGTCGCTGTCGGGTACCGTTGCCGTCATTCTATTCCTGTCGCTTCATCGGCGGCCGGAAGGTAACAAAAAAGAGCGGGACCGGGTGGACCCACTCTTCGCCATACCGACCAAGAATTTGAGCCTGATATAGACGATCGCAGCCGTCGTTTCAAGTCCGCATGCAGTCTGTGTCGTAAGCAGATAAGTTGCCCGCATGCAGGGGTGGGGCGAACTGTCGGGGCGGCAGCGTTGCACAGGGCGCATGGCGGCCATGCGCCAACGTCCCTGTGATATCAGGCAGTACGCGCCTATCTATGTTGCGTTGCACAAAATCAATCACGCATTGCAGCAGGCGAAAGGGCATAATCGTGACCAACCGCAAGGTTTTCTCGGCCATCGGCGATTTCTTCACCGTGTTCGGCAGCGCCGTCGCCGCTTCGCACGCCGTCGAAGCCGGCCGCAAGCCGCGCGCGCACGATCTGCGCAATCTCGGCATGGATCCGGCCGCCTTCAACAAGATCGGCCGCTTCTAAGTCCGGCGACGAGCGGCGAGGACATCACTGGTCCTCGTCGACGGCAAAGCGCGCTTAGCGCGCTTTGAATAGGACTATCTTCGGACGAAGGTGAGGTAGGCTGGCCGACGGCCTTCGCGAACGGCTTTCGCCTCGTAGCGTGTACCCGGCCAACCCTCATAGGGCCGCTGCCAGTCGGCTGCCTCTTCAGCCTGCCACGCAAACGCATCATGTGCCCGGCAGTTCAGCAGCGTCCAGTTCACATAGCTATCGATATCGGACGCAAAGCGGAATGTTCCGCCTGACTTCAGGACGCGCGCGAAACGGTCGAGATTGACCGGACTGACGAAGCGTCGCTTCCAGTGCTTCTTCTTCGGCCAGGGATCGGGATAGAGAAGGTCGATGCCGTCGATCGAGGCTTGCGGGAGCCAGTCGAGCAGGCGCGTGGCGTCGTCGTCATAGACCCGAAGATTGGCAAGCGGCCGTTCCCTGACCGCCATCATCATCTTGGCCATGCCGTTGACGAAAGGCTCGACGCCGACAAAACCGGTCTCAGGAGCCGCCGTCGCCCGATGCAGCAGGTGCTCGCCGCCACCAAAACCAATTTCGAGATGAATGGCGCGGACATCGGCTTCGAACAGGCTGCGCAATTCGGCCGGCGGTCCGGCCGTCAGATCAAGCCGGTAGGTGCTGAAACCGCTTTCCAGTGCCGCCGCCTGCTGCGGACGGATGGTCTTGCCGCGCCGGCGACCGAAAAATGCTTCGGTCGCACGGCTTGGCCGGTTTTTCGGATCCATGTCTTCCGGATCTATGGACGCCGCGGCTAGGCCGCGACTGCTTCGGCAGGCGCTTCGGCGAGTGCGTCCTTGAGTGCCTTGGCGAGGTCGGTCTTTTCCCAGGAGAAGGACCCGTCGCGGCCGGCCTTGCGGCCGAAATGACCATAAGACGACGTCTTGGCATAAATCGGCTTGTTGAGATCGAGATGGCGGCGGATGCCGGACGGCGACAGATCCATCACGGTGCGCAGCGCCTGCTCGAGCTTTGCCTCATCGACCTTGCCGGTGCCGTGCAGGTCGACATAGACCGACAGCGGCTGGGCGACGCCAATGGCATAGGAAAGCTGGATGGTGCAGCGATCGGCGAGCTTCGCCGCCACCACGTTCTTGGCGAGGTAGCGGGCCGCATAGGCTGCGGAACGGTCGACCTTGGTGGTGTCCTTGCCGGAAAAAGCCCCGCCGCCATGAGGGGCAGCACCGCCGTAAGTGTCGACGATGATCTTGCGCCCGGTCAGGCCGGCGTCGCCGTCGGGCCCGCCGATGACGAACTTGCCTGTCGGGTTGATGTACCAGTTGCAGCTGTCGGCGATCTTCAGCTCGCCCAGCGCCTCACGAATATAGGGTTCGACGACGTTGCGGACCTTCTTCGAATCCCAGCTGGCGTCGAGATGCTGGGTGGACAGCACGATTTGCGTCACTTCCGCCGCCTTGCCGTCGATATAGCGGACGGTGACCTGGCTCTTGGCGTCAGGCCCGAGCCGGCCGGCATCGCCGTTGCCCGCATGGCGCGCGGCGGCCAGCAATTCGAGGATCTTATGGCTGTAGTAGATCGGCGCCGGCATCAGATCCGGCGTCTCGCGGCAGGCATAGCCGAACATGATGCCCTGGTCGCCGGCCCCTTCCTCGCCTTGCCGGTCGGAAGCATTGTCGACGCCCTGGCCGATATCCGGCGACTGGCCGTGCAGCAGAACCTCGATCTTTGCCGTTTTCCAATGGAAACCTGGCTGTTCATAGCCGATTTCGCGAATCGCCTTGCGGGCGGCCGACTTGAACTTGGCCGGATTGACGAGCGGATGACCGGCGGCATCCATCAGGATGTTGCCGGCCTTGTCCTTTTTGAGCAGGGTCTCGGGGACGCGCACCTCGCCGGCGATGACGACGCGATTCGTGGTCGCCAGCGTTTCGCAGGCGACGCGGACCTTCCAGGGGTCCATGCCGGTCTTTCTGGCCTCGCGATAGACCAGATCGACGATCTCGTCGGAGATACGGTCGCAGACCTTGTCGGGATGACCCTCAGCAACGGATTCCGAGGTGAATAGATAGTTTTGCCGCGTCACGGGTGTCCCCTCTTGAAAAATCATCGGCACGCTGCCGATTGGCGCGCCACGTGTTAGCTGTGCCGAGCAGCGCTCGTCAAGCGGTGGGCGCCATTATCTTGTACCACTTTGACCGCCGGCAGGATGCCGCCAGCCTGCTTGGCTCCAGCACGTGCTTTAGCTTCAACACGTTGATGAGAAAGACTTTAAGCATGGCTGTCGAGCAAAATCGATCCGCTCTCCGGCATGCCTGCGGGATGTAAATTCCACGATGCGCGAGATCGAAAGAAATTGCCTGCCCGCAATGACGGCTTCGCTATCTTCGACTTTTCAACGGCTGCCCAATCAATCGACCCAGACCAATCTGCGTAATCAATCGACTCCGTCGGAGGAAAGGGCCTTCACAAGCTCGATAACCTTGCGGCGTACCTTCACGTCGGCGATCTTGACGAAGGCCCGATTGAGTTGAAGACCTTCAGGACTGCCGCAGAATTCGACGGCAGAAGCCATTGATGCATCCTCGGCAAATCCGCGGTTGCCCACGGCCTCCTGGCCCGGCGCGTCCTCGAAAAAGAAAGCGACAGGCACGCCCAGTATCGAAGCGATTGCCTGCAAACGGCTGGCGCCAACGCGGTTGGTCCCCTTTTCGTATTTCTGTATCTGCTGAAAGGTTATGCCGAGGTTCTCGCCGAGCTTTTCCTGGCTCATTCCCAACATATTGCGACGAAGCCTGATGCGACTTCCGACATGGATGTCGATAGGATTCGGCTTCTTCTTGTTTTCTTCTGCCATTTTTTCCTCGCCGAATTTTTCCGGCTTTTTGTGTTTTTTCTGCCCAAAACGAAGCCGGCGGCCAGTGCCCCAACAGAACGACGTGCTGACTTCGAGAAATTTCAGGCCGTTACAGTATGAGTTTCTAATGTGTCGACTGTCAATTCGCCCGTAGCCGTTGCCTTACATTCATTGTGAAAGCGGCGAGGGCGAACAGCAACATGATCATCAGTCCATTAATGCGTCTTTGGCTGGAAGAAACGATGGCTTGATTGGAAATCGGCACGTGGACATCGATGGCTCCGCGGGCGTCGATCGCCAGCGCGTCGAGGATGCGTCCGCGCGGATCGACGACAGCGGAAATGCCGTTATTGGCTGCACGCAACAAGGGCACCCCGTTCTCCACCGCACGAATCTGCGCCTGCCTGAAATGCTGGTACGGACCCGGCGTGTCACCGAACCACGCGTCGTTCGTGACATTCACAATAAGCTCAGCTGACGTTGCGTCAACCGCCACCAGATCGGGAAAGATGACTTCGTAGCAAATGAACGGAAGCACGCGGATGCCGCCGGGCAACGCGATCGGGTGCCGCTCATTGCCCGCCGCGTAGGTTGTCGGCCCAGCGACGAGCTGTTTGAGCCCCAAGCGGCCAAGCAGGTCGGCAAAAGGCAGATATTCGCCAAAGGGCACCAGATGAACCTTGTCGACTGCATCTGCGATTTGACCCTTGTCGTCGATCGCCACCACCGAATTGTAGTACCGCCTGTCGGCATCTTCCGCCGACCCGCCTTCCTCCCGGACGACGCCGGCGATGAGCGTCTGGTCGTCGCCAAGCATCTCTCCCAGCGCGGTCAGCGCATCGGGACGTTCGGCGAAAAAAAACGGCACGGAGGTTTCCGGCCACAGGATCAATTGCGGCTTGTCATGACCGGCCTCTGGCGCCTTGGCCGAAAGCCCCATCAGCGTCGCGAAGATCCGGTCGGGCACCGAAGCGTCCCACTTCTCGCTGAGGTCGACAGCCGGCTGCACGATGCGGACGTCGATTGCGCGGGTTGCGGGCTCGACCTTGGCAGCAAGCCTGATATAGCCGAAGCCGAGATGGGCCGCGACGAGAACGGCAACCAGTGCCCCCCCCAGGCGGACATGCCGGCGCGCCGCAAGCAGGGCCGGCAAGGCAAAGACGAAGACCGCCAGCGCGTTGATGCCGACCATGCCGGTCACCGACACGCTCTGCATAAGCAAGGGCACCGGCATCGCCGCGTAGCCGACGGCATTCCAGGGAAAGCCGGTGAACAGAAAGTCGCGCAGCCATTCCGCCAGGCCGAAGCCGAAGGCAAGGGCGGCGATGCGGCCGATGTCGTTGCTCCACAGCAGCCGGGCAACCGCTGTCGCGAAGCCGTAGAAAAAGGCGAGCGCCAGAGGAATTCCGACCACTGCGAAGGGAAGCGCCCAGGCGAAACTGTCGGCCTCGACCAGGAGTGCTGAGCCGATCCACCACAGGCCGGCGAGAAAATAGCCGAAGCCGAACCACCAGCCGACGGCGAAGGCCGGCCGCAAATGCCGGAACCAGCCATCGGAGGCTTCGCCGGTTGCGCCGTCGAGGAGCCAGACCAGCAGCGGAAACGAAACGAAACAGACGGCGAAGAAATCGTAAGGCGCCTGGGCAAGAACCGCCAGCGCACCGGCAAGAAACGCCACAAGCGCGCGGCGCCAGCCCCACAACAGAATTATCCGGCCGGCCAGGCGCTTCATCGATGCTTCCGAGTCGTGCGAATCACGGCAGAAGATTTATCAGGCCGCAGTCCACGCTCCAAACGGCCATGCTTCAGCCAGCGTGCCGGATTAGGTCTGCTGGATAGGTGGGGCGACTGACGCCGGCAAGATAATTGTCGCATGCGAATTGTCGCGCAGACCGCACGTGCCGGTGTATCACTATAATGCGCGCGATAGAAAAGCGTTCAGCCGCTCCAGTACGAGATCCGGGGCTTCGAGCTGAGGCAAGTGACCGACGCCAGGCAGTGTTTCGAACGATGCCTGCGGGATCAGCGCATGAAGCGCTTTGCCTCGCTCCAGCGGGATCCATGGATCGTCCTTGCCCCAAATTATCTTTACCGGACACCTGATATCCCCGAACGCCGGCTCGACTTCGGCGGTATATTTTTCGTCGGCTTGCGCGAATTGCCTATAAAAGCTTCCTCGTCCCTCCTCGGCAAGCCACGGCTCGACAAGTTTCTCGAAATCTCCGGGCGCGATGTCATTTACAATCGCCCCCTTGATATATGCTTCCACGACCGCTCTGTGGATATGCGGCGGCAGGCCCAGAAAGGCATCCACGTGGCGACCGACATGATCGAAGAACTCCGATCCCCAAGGGCGCATGGCGACGACATTCATCAGGACATACCGCTCGAAGTCGCAACCATGCAGCAAATGCGCCCGTAGCGTCGTCGCTCCGCCGAAATCATGGGCAACAACGATGGGCTGCTCAAGGTCCCAATGCGCGAGCATCTCGGCGAATACTTCTCCTTGCACATCGAGTGAGGTGCGCTGCTCCGCGCCTTTGTCGGATCGCCCGTATCCGGGCATATCGTACCAGTGGACACGATACCGCCTTGCAAGGTCTGGAATAATCCGATGCCATGAGAACGAAGACCACGGCCAGCCGTGAGCCAGCACAAGCGCCGGTCCACTACCAAATTGACCCGCTGCCACAGCGCCCGCGGATGTTTCCACGGTCTCATCGAGTTTCCACGACATCAGCCATTCTCCTAGTACTCAGGACAGCGTCCAGACGAATTGGTTCGCAAACCATTTAGTTCGAGACCGCTCCCCACCCATTGCTGAAATTCAGACCGAGGATACTATCGGTGCGAGCCTACGATCTGCAGATCGCCCAGCCGCTCAGCCTCCTCGCGTGGAACCAAGCGTACGGTCTGGGAAAATGTCCAGACGTGACCTTCAGGATCGCGCGCCCTGTACTGCCGTTCACCGTAAAACTGGTCAACCGGCTCCTGGACGATCTCGGCTCCCGCCGCCCTTGCACGATCGCAGTGGGAATCTAGGCCGTCCTTGAGGCACACATAAACCGACTGCGTGTTCTTGCCGGCGACCGACGCGGGACTGGCTACATGGTCGGCCCATTCGGAATCGACGATGATGTAGCGTCACCGAACCGCATCTCGGAATGAACGAGCCTGCCATCAGCGTCGCTGACCACCATGCTCGGCTCGAAGCCGAAAGCCTTTTCAAGCCAGATCAATGCAGCGCGCGGGCCCTTGCAGAATATGACTACGCCCAGGGTTGAGCGCTGAACGGATCGTCGACCGTCATCGGGCGAGCGGCGTCTTTCAAGCCTGCTCGGCGCGGACGGCGCGCCGCCGGCGCTCGCCTTTCTGGGTCTCCACGATGCGCACACGCTTGACGCGGCGTGGATCGGCGTCGAGCACATGGAATTCGAAGCCGGGGATGGCCTGCACCACTTCGCCGCGGGCCGGGACCCGGCCAAGCGTGTTGAAGATCATGCCGCCGATCGTGTCGACATATTCGCCATGCTCGCCGGCGGCGAAATCCTCGCCGATCATCTTGGCGACATCGTCGATCTCGGCCTTGCCGTCGACGACGAACACGCCCTCGCCGGTCTGGGTGATCATCGGCTCGTCCTCGTCGTGCTCGTCCTCGATGTCGCCGACCACCATCTCGACGATATCCTCGAGCGAGACCAGGCCATCGGTGCCGCCATATTCGTCGATGACCAGCGCCATCTGGGTGCGCATCGCCTGCATCCGCCCCATCAGGTCGGAGGCGAGCATCGACGGCGGCACGAAAAGCACCGGGCGGATTAGGGTCAGGTCGCCGATGGTGCGCGTGAGATCGACCTTGGCGAGATCGAGAAGCGTGGCAGGGGCGGCTTTCCTGGTCGTCCTGCCCTTTCTGACGCGGGCGAGCTTGGTGATGTGAGCGAGCACGTCGCGGATGTGGACCATGCCGCGCGGGTCGTCGAGCGTCTCCGAATAGACCGGCATGCGGGAATGGCCGGACTGCTCGAACAGTCCCAGAAGATCGCCCAGGTTCGTCGTGATCTCGACCGCCTCGATGTCGGCGCGCGGCACCATGACATCCTCGACGCGAACCTCGCGCAGGCGCAGAATGTTGTTGAGCATGGCCCGTTCGCCGGGCGAAAAGGCGCCGGCATCGCTCGCCGTTTCGGCAAGCGCGTCGGCGATCTCCTCGCGCAGGCTGGTGCCGTTGCGCTGCCTGAACAGGCCGAGCACGCGATCGAACAGGGAAGGACCGGCAGGCGATGGCTCGCTGGCGAAGCTGCCGGTCGTGGTACTCGGACTAGAGTCCTCTTCCGTCTGTTCGGATGGCTTGGTCGCACTGCCGGCGTCTGGGTGGGCGGCAGTCTCTGGTTTGTCGTTCATCGTCGTCCGGTCATTTGATCTTTTTAGTTACGCGTAGGGATCGGGAATGGCAAGCCTTGCAAGTGCTGCGCGTTCGACGGCTTCCATTTCTTCGGCCTCGGCGTCGGTCTCGTGATCGTAGCCCAGCAAATGCAGCAGGCCGTGGATGACGAGATGGGTGATATGGTTGTCGACAAGCTTGTCTTCCAGTGCGGCTTCCCGCGCAACCGTCTCGGCGGCCAGCACAATGTCGCCCAGCATGGGCGGCAGCGGACCGCCCTTGGCGAGCGGAAAAGCCGGGAAAGACAGGACGTTGGTCGGTTTGTCCTTGCCGCGCCATCCCGCATTGAGACTGCGGATATGGGCATCGTCAGAAAAAACGATGCTGAGCTCGGAACGGCCGGCCGCGCCGGTTCCGGCAAACGCGGCGGCAACGGCGCGATCGACCAGCCGCGTCAGCGCGGCCTCATCGGGCCAGTCGCCCGCTTCGACTGCTATATCGATGTCGACGGGAACCGGAAGATCCCCGCCTGCAGATTTTTTGTCCTCAGCCATAAGGCTGCATCTTCAGCTTTCGGCGCCCAGGCCCCGGGCCAGCTTGCCGTCGCGGTCGTAGGCCTTGACGATCTCGGCGACCAGCGGATGCCTGACGACGTCGCCTTCGTTGAAGCGCACCGTCACCATGCCGGTGACGCCGTCGAGGATCCTGAGCGCCTCGACCAGACCGGACTTGGTGTTTTGCGGCAAGTCGATCTGGGTCGGATCGCCGGTGACGATCATGCGCGAATTCTCGCCGAGACGGGTCAGGAACATCTTCATCTGCATCGGCGTGGTGTTCTGCGCCTCGTCGAGGATGACGGCGGAGTGCGCCAGCGTGCGGCCGCGCATGAAGGCCAGCGGCGCGATCTCGATCACCTCGGCGGCAATCGCCCGCTCGACCTTGTCAGCCGGCATCATCTCGTAAAGCGCGTCATAGAGCGGCCGCAGATAGGGATCGACCTTCTCCTTCATGTCGCCGGGCAGGAAGCCGAGCCGCTCGCCGGCCTCGACGGCCGGCCGCGACAGCACGATGCGCTCGACCATGCCACGTTCGAGCAGCATGGCCGCATGCGCGACCGCCAGGAAGGTTTTTCCGGTGCCAGCCGGGCCGATGCCGAAGACGAGTTCGGACCGCTCCAGCGCGCGCATATAGGCGTCCTGGTTGAGCGAGCGGGCATAGATCGTCTTCTTGCGCGTCGATATCTGGGCGGCGGACACCTTGCCCTTGCGCTCCAGCGTCGGCAGCGTCAGCTGGTCGTCGGCGGCGATCGCCATGCGCACGGCGCCGTCGACGTCCGACTGGCCGATGTCAGCGCCTTTCTGGAGAATGCCGTAGAGATTATCCAGGGCGCGGCGCGCCTGCTCGGCCGCCGAGGCGGAGCCCTTGATGGTCAGCTGGTTGCCGCGCGAGCGGATATCGACGCCAAGCTTCTGCTCGAGCCTGGCCAGATTCTCGTCGAACTGGCCATAAAGGGCACTGGCAAGCTTGTTATTGTCGAAAGTCAGAACGATGTGCGCCATATCCGAAGCCCCCGATGGTAGGTTCTGGGGCAGGTTCTTCACTTCCGCAGCGCTCAACCGTCTCTCCTCATCTGCCGAGACCTTCAGGCCAATTCGGCGAACAGGCTGTTGTAACCCGTCTTCGTGATTCGTACCTGGATAATCTCACCGATTTCGCCGGACTTTTCATCAACAATAACCGGCTGCAGCCACGGCGAGCGGCCGACCTTCTGGCCAGGCTGACGGCCCGGCTTCTCGATCAGCGTGTCGATGGTGCTGCCGACCAGGCTGGCGCCGAACTCCTGCTGCTGTGTCAGCAACAGCGCCTGCAGCTGCTGCAGGCGCTCGTCCTTGACCGCTTCCGGCACATGATCGGCCATCTCCGCGCCCGGCGTGCCGGGGCGCGGCGAATATTTGAACGAGAAGGCCGAGGCATAGTTCACCTGGCGGACAAGGTCCATCGTCGCCTCGAAATCCGCATCCGTCTCGCCGGGAAAGCCGACAATGAAGTCGCCTGAAAGTGCGATATCGCTCCGTGCGGCGCGGATCCGGTCGAGCAGCGTCAGATAGTCTTTTGCCGTATGCCTGCGGTTCATCGCCTTGAGGATGCGGTCGGAGCCGGATTGCACAGGCAAATGCAGATAGGGCATCAGCGCCGGCAAGTCACGGTGGGCGGCGATCAATTCGTCGTCCATGTCGCGCGGGTGGCTGGTGGTGTAGCGCAGCCGCGCCAGCCCAGGAATCTCGGCCAGCCGAAACAGCAGGCGGCCAAGACCCCATTCCTCGGCGTTTTCACCTTCGCCATGCCAGGCATTGACGTTCTGGCCAAGCAGCGTCACCTCGCGCACGCCGGCTTGCGCCAGCCGCTCGGCCTCGGCGACGATCTGCGCCACCGGCCGCGACACTTCCGAGCCTCTGGTATAGGGCACGACGCAGAAGGTGCAGAACTTGTCGCAGCCTTCCTGCACGGTCAGGAACGCGGTGACGCCGCGCCTGATGATCTCGGCGCGCTTCGGCTGCGGCAGATGCTCGAACTTGTCCTCGATGGCGTAGTCGGTCTCGACGATCTTTTCGCCGCCGCGCACCCGTGCCAGCACGTCGGGCAGCCGGTGATAGGTCTGCGGGCCGATGACCAGATCGACGGACGGCGAGCGGCGGATGATCTCGGAGCCCTCGGCCTGCGCCACGCAGCCGGCGACGCCGACCAACATCTCGCGGCCGGCACGAGCCCGTTCGGCCTTCATCTCACGAATGCGGCCGAGTTCGGAATAGACCTTTTCGGCGGCTTTCTCGCGGATATGGCAGGTGTTGAGCAGCACCAGATCGGCCTCGCCGATCGTATCCGTCGCAGTATAGCCGTCGGCGGCCAGCGCGTCGGTCATACGCTGCGAATCGTAGACGTTCATCTGGCAGCCATAGGTCTTGACGAAGACCTTCCGGCTCGCGGCAGGCGGCGCGACCGCAGTTTCGGTCGCAGTATCGATGTCGTCCCGTTCGATCGTGTTCAATTCCATCTGGCGGCTTCTAACGCCTTTCCCCGACAAAAAACAGACGATTCTGCCTTACAGCGCCGCGCCTCCTTGGACGGGCAAAGCGCTGGAGCTTTTCCGTCTTACCGGCTCGGGCGCGGATCGGCGAGTGCCGCCTGCACCATATCACGCACCTGACTTTCCATCAGCCTGGCCGTTTCCTTGCGGCTGGAGCCCTTGGAGAAGGCGACCGGCTCACCGAAATGCACTTCGACATCGAGCCCGCCCTCCGCCATCAGCACATTGAGATGCGGCATCAAATCCTCGTCGCCGATCCAGGCGGCAATCGGCCGGTGCCTGCGGCCGAGCGGCACGCCGTGCAGGCGCGTATAGACGATCGCCACCGGCTGGATGAAGACCTTTTCGGCCGCCCCTTCCGAAATCGCCATCGAGGCGGCGCCGAACAGCGTGCTCTTGAACGGCAGGATCATGTTGCCGTCGCTAGTCGAACCTTCGGCAAACAGCACCATGGCGTCGCCCCCGGCCATGCGGCTGGCGATCTCGCTCGCCTGGTCGCCCGACGAACGCTTGCGCTCGCGCTCGATGAAAACGGTGCGCTGCAGCTTCGACAACATGCCGATCAACGGCCAGCCGGCCATGTCGGCCCTGGCGATGAACGTCACGTCGGCCATCGATCCCAGCACCATGATGTCGGTCCAGGAGATGTGGTTCGACGCAACCAATAGCGGGCGCTGTTTGGACAAGGTCCCCTTGACATGGATGCGCATGCCGAGCGCCCGGATGATGAGCCGGTGCCAAATCTTGAGGATGAACGTCTCGCGCCAGAGGCCGGTCTTCATCGACAGGATCTGCAACGGCACGAGGATCAACGAGCCTGCGACAACGAGGCTCAGCGCCAGGAAGATCCTGATTTTTCCGATCATCCGCTCTTGGCCCTATCCGAGTTCTGGCTAGAGCGACGCGTCCAACTGGACGCCCAAAGTACGCTCTAGCGCTTTTTAATCTGCGCATCTCAACCTGCGCATCGTGCTTTCCGAAAATCGGTTCCGATTTGCGGGCCGATGCGCTAGCGAAGATCGCGGCGCATGACAAGCGCTCCGGTCGGGCCGTGCTCGGGCGATCTGTAATAGTTGGCACGTTTGCCTACCTCGCGGAATCCCAGCCGCCGGTAGAGCGCGATCGCGGCGACGTTGGTCTCGTCGACCTCGAGGAAAAGCGCCTCTGCGCGTTGCGCATGCAGTTCGCGCAGCACCGCATCCATCAGTTGCCAGCCGAGCCCCTGGCGGCGATGGGAGCGTGCCACCGCGACAGTCAGGATCTCTCCTTCGCCGGCTGCCAGGCGCGCCAGCACGAAACCGACCGGCGGCTTGGCACCCTGGCCGGTCTCGCGCGCCGCATAGCCGAACACCGTGTCCTGCTCGATCAGCGCGGCGAATTCGTCATCGCTCCACGGCCGGACGAAATCCTCGCGATGCAGCACCGACAGGGCCGCACTGTCGGCAATCGTCAGCGGCTCGAGCGCAAAGTCCCTGCGGCGCGGCTGGAGGAAAGGAATGCGCATCAGTCTTTCTTCCCGGCTTTCTTCCTGGACAGGATAAACCCGGCCTGCGGCTTGGCGTCCGCCCCGCGCAGATAAAGCGGTTTCGGCTTTTCGCCTTCACCCGTGGTAGCGGCCAGCCGGGCATAGATTGCGATATCCGCAGTGGCACTTGTCGGGCCGATGTCGAAGGCGCGCCCGGCCGATGCGGCGATTTGCGTGGCCGCCGTGCCGGCCAGAACCGGAGACCTGTCAGCCGCCATGGCGGCGGCTTGCGAAAGCGTGGTCACCGCGGGACCGTAAATCAAAACGGATGCTTCGTCGTAAAGCGCTGCATGGATCTCCTCGCGGCCGGCGTCGAGCGCGGCCAGCACGGCGCGGCCGGGAAATGTCGCTTTCGCTTGCGCCGCCAGCGCTTCCAGCGTCGTCACCCCGATTGCCGGTATTTTCAGCACCAGCGCCAGGCCCCGCGCCGCCGAGACGCCGACGCGCAGTCCTGTGAAGGAGCCCGGGCCGGTGGAGACAGCGATGGCGCCGAGGCCGGCATAGTCGGCGCCGCCGGTCGTCAACGCCTGTTCGATCACAGCCATGAGATGTTCGGCATGGCCCTTGCCGAGATCGAGCACCGAGCGGCCGAGTTCCTTCCCGGCCGCCGCGTCGTAGACACAGGCGGCGCAGAGATTGGCGGCACAATCGATGGCAAGCAGCTTCATGAGGCGGCCGGTTGGGAGCACCCGTTTGGGGCACAGGGGGTTCGAAAGACAATTTCCCTGTGCCTGCCATGGCTCGTCCCTGCAAGGGGATAATGCATAAATCGTTTGGCGGCTTCGCTTCGACCTCGCCCAGAAAGAGGTAGCTTTCGGCGACCACAACCGTCAATGAACCAGCGCCGCACTATGCGACCTGGTCGATGCGCAGCATGTGATTGTCCCAGACATAGTCCGGCTCGGACCGTGTCGCGCCGCCGGCTTGGGCTATTTGCCCCGTGCCGGTCGTCGCCATGAAGCTCGCCCCGTCGGGCGCCAAGCCGCAGACCTCGGCCAATGCGTTGGTAGCGACGATGCGGCCGCTGGCCGCATCGATCACCGCAAGCGAGTTGCCTTCCGGCGAGGACACCGCGACGGTGCCGGCAGCGGGGTTGGCGGCGACCGAGCCGATGTAGTTCCTGAAGCCGGAGAGCACGTCCTGCGGCATGTCGAGCAGTTGCAGATCCTTGCCGCGCGCGGCGCGGCCGACCAGCAGCGGACGATCGCTGCCCGGCCCCCTGTACTGGCAGCCGAACCAGACCGCTCCGGATTTGTCGGTATCCATGTGTCGGATCGAAAGCTGGTGCAGCGCCGGCGGCAATTCGTGCTTTTCGACAAGGTCGCCGGTAAGGCGGTCGACCAGAACATAGGATGGCTTCATCGTCGCGATGTTGAGCTCGGCGCGGCCATAATCCGGATGCGTCTCGATGCCGCCATTGGCGACGGCAATCGTCCTGCCGTCGCCGAGCAGCAGAAGCTCGTGCGGACCCATGCCATAGGTCGGGAACTCGCCAATGCGCTTGAATTTCGCACGCGCGTCATAGACGCCGACCACGCCGGCGGCATTGTCGAAATCGTTCTCGGTGGCGTAGAGCAGCGCACCATCGGTCGAAAACACGCCGTGGCCGAAGAAATGCCGGCCACTGATGCTGGCAATGGTCAGCGGCTCGTCGCGGCCGGTATGGTCGAACACAACCGCGAAAGTGCCGGGCTGCCTGGCAAAGACCACCGAGCGTTTCGACAGCGGATCGAAGGTGACGTCGTGACCGCGGGCGGGCAGGTCGATGGCATGCAGCACCTTGCCGGCCTCGGACAGGACCGCCGCGCCATAGCTGCCGTCGCGCTTGACGAAAGCGGTGGCGAAGACGGCGTCGGTGGCAAGCGTCTTCGCCCATGCCGATGGCGCCATCGCGGCAACAAAGCCTGCCCCGGCAGCCCTCAGGAAGTCGCGGCGGTCGATCAGCGACGTCTTCATGCTCAGTCGCCGTCGAGCGACGAGAAACCGGCGGTCAGGCCGAATTCGGCCGTCAGCCTGGTGCCGATCAGGGTCGACAGGCTGGATGTCACCAGCGAGAAGTGGTCGAGCTTCTGGCGCAGCGCCGGATCGGCAAGCGCCTTGTCGATCGGGCCTCTGATGGCGCTGGCGTCGGCGGCGCCGTTGACGAGCTGGATGTGGATCGATTCCGCCATCCAGCGCGCATCGGGCGGCAGCGCGTCGCCAAGCTGCGAAGCCTGGAACAGCGCGTCCATGCCCGAAAGGTTTCCGGTCAGCGAACGCGCGGTGTTTTGTGAACGCCAGTAGATCGCCTGTTTCGGCTTGTCGGCCTCCGGGCTACTCCCCAGAAAACCTTTCAGGCGCACGTCACGGACCATCTCCAGTTCGTTGATGAAGACGCCGACCAGTTCGGCCACCGCTTCCGTGCCGTCGCGGTAGAGTGCGTTTTGCGGCCCCGGATTGGCCCAAAGTGCTGCAAAGCCGTCGGGCTTGTTCCAGGCGTCTCTGACCTCGGCGGCAATCGTTTCGATGTTGCCGGCGACGGCCGCGCCGTAAGCGCAGCGATAGGGATCGTCCTTGCCGGCGAGCCGCTCGGCGCCATCGCCGTAAAGCACGAATTCCAGCGCGCCGAGCCCTTGCATTGCGACGCTCTTTTTCGCCAGCTGGGCCGGATCGGCGGCGGTCCGGTTTTTACTGGCCAGCGCCGCCTGCACCTGCCTCAGGCCGATGCTCTTGCGGTCCGGCCAGAACAGCATGCGCTCCAGCCGGTTGTTCTGCGTGATCGGTCCGATGCGGATGATCTCGACGACCGACCAGGCATCCACGGTGCCGGAGAATTCGGCGCGCGCCGCATCGAAATGGTCCTGCGAAGGCGCGTCGCACAGCGTGCGCATTGCCTTGCTCAGGCTGTCCGCATGGTCATGCAGGCGCGCATAGGCCGGGCGGACAAAGCCGTCGATCGCTCGCTGGATCACGTCGGAAGCCTTCACCGCTGCGGACGCCGGCAATGCGCCCGCGAGGACCAGCGAGAGGACCAGCGGGAGAACCAGGACAAACGCCAGAGGCTTCGACATCACAACGACTCCAGGAATTTGACCAATGCGGCGCGATCGGGCGCGTCGGCGGTGGCAAAGCGGTCGCGCGCCTTCTGCCCCTCGCCGCCATGCCACAGGATCGCCTCGGTCAGCGTGCGCGCCCGCCCGTCGTGCAGGAAGAAGGTGTTGCCGTTGACGGTCTCGGTAAGACCGATGCCCCACAGCGGCGGCGTGCGCCATTCGCTGCCGGTAGCATCGCCCACCGCTTGCCCGTCGGCGAGGCCCGGCCCCATGTCGTGCAGCAGAAAATCGGAATAGGGCCAGATCAGCTGGAAGGCCTGTGCCTTGTTCGGCGTGCCGCGGCGGGTGACGAATTTCGGCGTATGGCAGGAAATGCAGCCCATGTCGTAGAACAGCTTCTTGCCGGCCAGCACATCGGGCTTGTCGAGATCGCGCCGCGCCGGCACGGCGAGGTTTTGCGAATAGAAGGTGACCAGGTCCATGACCGGCGGCGGCGCCTCGACCGGGCCGAGGCGCTGCTGGGCGCCGTTGGCCATGGCAAGGCAGTTCTTTTCGGCCGCGGTGCAATCGCCCCAGTGTTTCGGCACTTCCGGCGTCGAAATGCCGATGTCGCCGGCGAACGCGTCCGCCGCTTGCTGGCGGATCGAAGGGGTCTGCGCCTTCCAGCCGAAGCGGCCGAGCGTCGGCTCGCCGGTCTGGCCGTCGCGCACGATGTTGGGCTTGCCGGAGATGCCGTCACTGTTGCGATCGTCCGGATCGGCACGGCCAAGAATGTCGGCCGGCGCGATCTGCTCGACCAGGCCGAGACCGATCATCGGCGGCGTCAAGCGCGGCGAAAGCGTGGTGTGCGGATCGAGCGGCCCGTCGGCAAGATCATCGACCGAATAGCTCGGCTTGCGCAGCGAAACCTCGGTGCCGTCCGGCAGCGTGACTTTTTGCTGCTGATAGACGACACGCATCCTGCCTTCGCCGCGAAGACCCGGAACGGCCAGTTCCTGCAATTGCGAGCCGTAGACCGGATCGGGGAAGTTGAGCACCTTGCGGGCGGCCAGCGCTGCTTTCTCCGCCTCGGTGCTCGCCTGCCGCGCCAGCCGCAGGAACATCGAGGTGGTGCCGCTGTCGGCTTCCGGCGGATGACCGCGGCCATCCTTCAGATGGCAATTCTGGCACGCCCGCTCGTTGAACAGCGGACCAAGCCCGTCCGATGCCTGCGTCGACGAGGGCGACGACACCCAGTTCTTGCGGAAAAGGGCATTGCCGAGCTTGAAGGTGCCCTCTTCCTCGAAAGTGATATTGGCGGAAGATTGCGAGAAAGCGTCCTTGTTGGCGCCTTTGCGCGACGTGCCGGCGCCGCCCTGCATCGGCTCGAACTGCTCGGGCCTGGAGAAATCCCTGGTCGGCCTGGTAATGGCAACGACGCGCGCCAGATCCTTCGGCGTCAGATCGGCACGGCTGGTGGCGAGGCCCGCCGGTTCGGGCGCGCCGGCCAGCGCCGAGGCGGTCAGCGCGACGACTGCGGCAAGCGAAAGCCCGCGATGCCAGCCGTATCGCGGGTTGTGCTGGGACGGCAGGCCGCAATCCTCGACCCGCCGCAAGCGGCGCAAGTAATCTAAGGAGCGCCGCATTCCCGCATGTCCCTAATCCGCCTCGTCGGCTGATGCGGCGTTGAGCTGGCCGTATTTTTCCTCGCCGATCGAGGCGAGCAGGTCGAGTTGCGTCTCGAGGAAGTCGATGTGACCTTCCTCGTCGGACAACAAATCCTCGAACAGCTTCATCGTCACATAGTCACCTGCTTCCTCACAAATCTCGCGCGACCGCTTGTAGGCAGTGCGCGCGTCATATTCGCCGGCAAGATCCGATTCGAGCACTTCCTTGACATTCTGTCCGATGCGCAGCGGCGCTACCGACTGCAGGTTCGGATGGCCTTCAAGGAAGATGATGCGGGCCACGAGCCGGTCGGCATGGTGCATCTCCTCGATCGATTCGGCGCGTTCCTTCTTCGCCAGCTTGGCGTAGCCCCAGTCCTCCAGCAGGCGGAAATGCACCCAGTACTGATTGACTGCTCCAAGTTCCAGAAACAGAGCCTCGTTAAGCCGCTCTATGATCTGTTGTTCGCCTTTCATGGGTTCTGCTCCCGTATTGGACGCGCAGGCCTCTGACGCGATCCAGGTGTGAAACGACATCCACGCCGCTCGCCTCCGAGCGGGTGTGGTAATTTTCGGTTACCCGAATGATCGTTTCGACCACATTTGGGAAGCAGCCGCAACAGCGACCACGCTTCTGCATGGCATGATAGATCTTCGCCGGCACGATAAGCTGCCAGGGGTCCTGATCCAGCAGCTCGACGATCGTCTGCTCAATCTCCTTCTCGGTGATGATGTTGCAATGGCAGATCAGCATTATTTGCTCTGTGTGGCTGACGGCGCGTGCTCGGCGCCGTGTGGCTTATTTTCTTAGGTGGGGCCTGATACCGAGACCGTTTTCCAGTTTTCGCGACTCGGACTTTCGGTTCTGGCTCCGCGCATCGACGCCTTACTGAAACACCTTGTCTGGCGCATCGAGGCTGTCCGAGCCCTCGAAGGCGATAGCATTGAGTTTCAGGGTGCCGACGGCGCGTTCGATCGACTTGGTCTGATCGACCAGCGCGTCGATCGCCGCCTGCACGGTGGCATTGCCTTGGCTATTGCCTTCGCCGATCTGCTGGTCATAGGCTTCGCCGCCAAGCGCCCGCGCCTTGATGGCTCCCATCTTGGCGACAGTGACATCAAGCTTGTCCGACAGTTCCTTGTCGATCGCCGGATCGGCCTCCTTGACCATGTCGGACACCGAAGGGCCTTCGACGACGGTGCCGTCGAGGCGCGTGTAGCTGCCCTTATAGGCGGCGCGAATGCCGACGGCATCGTAGAGATGGGAATCGTAGGTGTTGTCGGAGAAGCAGTCGTGCTCCTCTTCCGGGTCGTGCAGCAGCAGGCCGAGCTTCATCCGCTCGCCGGCGAGTTCGCCGTAGGAGAGCGAGCCCATGCCGGTGAGGATGGCCGAGATGCCGGCTTTCGGCTCGCCATCGGCAAGGTTCTTGCGGGCGGCGCCGCCTTCCTTCCAGTCGTCGACCATGTCCTGCAGATCGGAAACCACAAGCTCGCTCGCCGACTTCAAATACTGCGCGCGACGATCGCAATTGCCGCCGGTGCAGTTGGCGAGATCATAGTCCGTATAGGGCCGTTCGCCAGCGCCCGGACCGGTGCCGTGCACGTCCTGGCCCCACAGCAGGAATTCGATGGCGTGATAACCGGTCGCCACATTAGCCTCGATGCCGCCAGCCTCCTGCAGCGTGCCGGAGAGGAACTCGGGAGTAAGATTGGTGGCGTCGATCTTCTTGCCGTCGATCTCGATCGACTTGTTGGCGATCACATTGGCGGTGTAGAGCGCATTCGCGTCCGACTCGGTGCCGTAGTTCTCGGCGACATAGTCGATCAGGCCTTCGTCCAGCGGCCAGGCATTCACCTTGCCTTCCCAGTCGTCGACGATGGCGTTGCCGAAGCGATAGACTTCGGTCTGCTGATAGGGAACGCGCGCTGCCTTCCAGGCCTCGCGGGCGGCAGTCAGCGTTTCCACCGAAGGCTTGGCGAGCAGCGCGTCGACGGCCTTGTCGAGCGCCTGCGCCGTGGTCAGCGAATCCTCATATTTGGCGAGCGCAATATCGGAATAGGTCTTGATGACCGCCTTGGCATCGGTTTCCGCCTTGGCCGGCAGCACGAATATCGCCGCCGTCAATGCCGCCGTGGCGCCGATCGCTGCGAGCCTGCTGCCATATCGCGCCGTGATCATCGCTCTCATGATTGTCATCTCCCTCGGGAATTCAGTGAAAATGCCGGCGCCAAAGGCGCGCGGCAGGCAATCGGCGCCAAGGCAGGTCCATGCCATTGGGCGAGAAACAGGCCGCGGCATAGCGCGGTTTGCGGAAGAAAGACATCGAAATGCCTCCAATCGAAAGGGTTCAAGGCCCAGACATCAAAGGGATGCGCTTGACGCGCAAGCTTCCATAAAGCGATGAAGGTGCCGGAAGTCAACCAATTTCAGAGAGAAAAGCCAATCGAAACAACAGTTTAGAATTATTCTAAACTGTAAGTATCAACTTTAGCCGCATTTGCCGTGCCGCCGTCGAACGAAACGATTGACAGACCGCCATTCCGGGTGCGACCCGCAAAGGCGGTCTTGCGGCGGCGCCAGACAATCGCCACTTGGCGAGACGTCCTAGACTTGCATGACGCTGGAGAGACGAGGAATTGGGGCTGCGATGAAAAACGGTGTGGTCATTGTCGGTGCGGGTCATGCGGGCGTGCAAGCGGCCGCCAGCCTGCGCGAGGACGGCTACGACGGCCCCGTGATCCTCATCAGTGACGAGGACGAACTGCCCTACCACAAGCCGCCGCTGTCGAAGACCTTCATCAAGGATCAAGAGGCCAAACCGCAGCCGCTGCGCGGCGAGGCGTTTTATACCGGCAGCGCGATCGACTACCGGCCGGGCGTCTGCATCGATCGCATCGACGCCGGCGGCCGCAGGTTGGAGCTATCAGATGGCGCCACGCTGCCGTTCGACCGGCTGATCCTGGCGACTGGTTCGCGGCCGCGCATCCCGTCGCTGCCGGGTTCGGATTTTTCGGGCGTGGTGTCGCTGCGCTCGCTCGCCGACGCACGCCTGATCCGCGAATTGAGCGCGCAGAGCGAAGATGTCGTCATCCTCGGCGGCGGCTTCATCGGGCTGGAGATCGCCGCGACGCTCACTGCGGCCGGCCGCAAGGTCACCGTGGTCGAGGCGGTCGACCGGCTGCTTGGCCGGGCGGTGGCGCCGATCATCGCGAGCCACGTGCGGCAGCGGCTGGAAGCGACCGGCGTGCGCATCCTCAGCGGCATCACGATCGCGCGGCTCGAAGGCGGGAACGGCCATGTCTCGGCGGCAATCACCGCATCCGGCGAGCGGCTGCCGGCGCAGATGGTCATCATCGGCATCGGCGTCGTGCCGAATGTCGAACTGGCGCAGGCCGCCGGCATCACTGTCGCCAACGGTATCCGCGTCGACCAGCAGATGCGCACGTCTGTGCCCGAAATCCTCGCCATCGGCGATGCCGCCTCCTACCGGCACTGGCTCACCGGCGGCGATGTGCGGCTGGAATCGGTGCAAAATGCAACCGACCAGGCGCGCCTCGCCGCGCGCACCATCCTTGGTCACGCCGACGCCTTTACGGCGGTGCCATGGTTCTGGTCCGATATCGGCGACATCAAGCTGCAGATGGTCGGCCTGATTTCGGGCGGCGACAGCCATGTCGTGCTCGGCGACGTCAACGAGAACCGGTTCTCCATCTACCACTATGCTGGAAATCGTCTGCTCGGCATCGAATCGGTCAACCGGCCAGGCGACCACATGCTTGGCCGCAAGATGCTCGGCGCCGGCTTCTCGCCGACGCCGCAGACGGTCGCGACAGGACCAGACGGACTGAAGGCGGCGCTCGCCGCCTTCCAGCAGGAAGAGCCTGTCCGCGCCGCTGAATAAGGATATGTTGATATTCAGGTGATGCCGGCCTGCGAACGGCGGTTTCCTGCGCTTCCGGTACTCACGTACCCGAAAGTACGCTCCGTTCCGGTTCTCGGAACCCACCATTCTCGGCGCGGCCTGACCTGAATCTCATCACATCCCGGAGCAAACGAGGGTCAGGCGGCGCGGACCTCGCGGATTGAGCTTTCCAGGACGTCGAGCGCTTCGTTCATGACTTCGTCCTGGATGGTGATCGGCGCCAGGAAGCGGATGACGTTGCCGTAAACGCCGCAGGTGAGCAGGATCAGCCCCTTGTCGAGCGCCTTCAGCCGGACCGCATTGGCAATCTCGGCCGATGGCAGGCCCTTCTTCACATCGTTGAACTCGACAGCGTTCATGAAGCCCGGGCCTCTGATATCGACGATCTCCGGCGTGTCGTCGCGGATTGACTGCAGCCGCTGCTTCAGCCGGTTGCCCAGCGTGTTGGCGCGGTCGCACAGCTTTTCCTCGTCGATCACGTCGAGCACGGCGTGCGCCGCGGCAACGCCGATCGGGCTGCCGCCATAGGTGCCGCCGAGCCCGCCGGGGTTGGGCGCATCCATGATTTCGGCACGCCCGGTGACCGCCGCCAGCGGGAAGCCGCCGGCCAGGCTTTTCGCCATGGTGGTGATGTCGGGCGCCACCTCGTGATGATCCATGGCGAACATCTTTCCGGTGCGGGCAAAGCCGGTCTGCACCTCGTCGGCGATCAACAGCATGCCGTGCTGGTCGCAGATCTTGCGCAGCGCCGTCATGAACTCGCGCGGCGCCTCGTAAAATCCGCCCTCGCCCTGCACCGGCTCGACGATGATGGCGGCGACGCGGGCCGGATCGACATCGGCCTTGAACAGCCGATCGAGCGCGGCCAGCGAATCGGCGACCGAGACCCCGTGCAGCGCCACCGGGAACGGCGCGTGGAAAACATCGGCCGGCATGGCGCCGAAGCCGACCTTATAGGGCACGACCTTGCCGGTCAGCGCCATGCCCATGAAGGTGCGGCCATGGAAGCCGCCGGCAAAGGCAATGACTGCCGGCCGGCCGGTGGCGTTACGGGCGATTTTTATAGCGTTCTCCACCGCTTCGGCACCGGTGGTGACGAAAATCGTCTTCTTGTCGAACTTGCCCGGCAGCATGCCGTTCAGCCGTTCGGCCAGCCTGACATAGCTCTCATAGGGCACCACCTGGTGGCAGGTGTGGGTGAAGCGGTCGAGCTGCGCCTTGACCGCCTCGATCACCTTGGGATGGCGGTGGCCGGTGTTGACGACGGCGATGCCGGACGAGAAATCGATGTAGCGACGGCCTTCGACATCCCAGATCTCCGAATTCTCGGCGCGGTCGGCGTAAATCTGCGTGGTCATGCCGACGCCGCGCGAGATCGACTGGTTCTTGCGTTCGGAAATGGCTGAGTTCTTCATGATGTTCCCTCACCGGGCCGGCGCCCGTTCTCGTTTGGATGACTGCCGGGAATTGTTCTGACCTTATTTCACGTTTTCCTCAAGTTGGCACTGGCGGCAGGCGATTGGGCCTGCCGCCGTTAAGGTCGCGATCCTTCGCGCCCCCCTCTGGCCTGCCGGCCATCTCCCCCACGGGTGGGGAGATTGGCTGTCATTGATGGTTTCGCCAATCGCGAACGTTGCAGCAGGAGCGCCGTCGACGAAGCTGCCGATCTCCCTCCTTGTGGGGGAGATGGCCGGCAGGCCAGAGGGGGGCGCCAAGGAATGCGACATATGGAATAAAAGATACTCTAAGCCCTGACAAACCCGTCGCTCGCCCTCAGCAAATTGCGCGTGTAATCCTTGCTGACGCGGCGCTCGACGAGGTCGCCCGCGGTGAGGTGCTCGACCGCCTCGCCGTTCTGCATCACCATCAGCCGCTCGCACATATGGGTGATGATGGCGAGGTCGTGGCTGACCATCAGGAAGGTCAGCTTGCGCCGCCGCCGGATCTCTTCCAACAGGTTGAGCACCTCCGCCTGCACGGAAGCGTCGAGCGCCGAGGTCGGCTCGTCGAGCAGCAGGATCGCCGGTTCGAGGATGAGCGCCCGCGCGATCGCCACGCGCTGGCGCTGGCCACCCGACAATTGATGCGAATAGCGGAAGCGGAAGCCGGTACCGAGCCCGACCTCGTCGAGCGCCCGCTGGATGCGCTTCTCGCCATCGGCAAAGCCGTGGATGGCGAGCGGCTCCTGCAGTAGCCGGTCGACGGTCTGGCGCGGGTGCAGCGAGCCGTAGGGGTCCTGGAAGACCATCTGCACCTCGCGATAAAAGGCCTTGTCGCGGCGCGCACCGAGTTTTTTCCCGTTGACGGTGATGCTGCCCGAAGCGGCCGGCGCGAGGCCGGCAATCGCCCGCAGCAGCGTCGATTTGCCGGAGCCGGATTCGCCGACCAGGCCGAAGGATTCGCCGGATTGTACTTCGAGGCTGACGCCCTTGAGCGCGCGAAACCGATCGAAGACCACCTCCAGCCTGTCGACCGAAAGTGCTGCCGTCATACCGCCCACTCCGGCTTACGGTCGAGCACCGGCAGCGGGTGGCGGTCGGCGCCGATCTTGGGCATGCAGTTGAGCAGGCCGCGCGTATAGGGGTGCTGGGCGCGGCCGAGCTCCGACGCCTTGAGCTGCTCGACCACCTTGCCGGCATACATGACGATCACCCGGTCGCAGAAGGACGAGACCAGGCGCAGATCGTGCGAGATGAAGATCAGCCCCATGCCGCGCTCGCTGACCAGCCTGTCGAGGATGCCGAGCACGTCGAGCTGCACGGTGACGTCGAGCGCCGAGGTCGGCTCGTCGGCGATCATCATCTCCGGCCCGGCAATCAGCATCATGGCGATCATGGCGCGCTGGCCCATGCCGCCCGACACCTCGTGCGGATGCAGGTCGAAGACACGGGCGGGATCGCGGATCTGCACCGCCTCCAGCATGGCGAGCGCCCGCGCGCGGGCTTCCGCCTTGCCGACCTTCTCATGCGTGCGCAGCGTCTCGACGATCTGGCGGCCGATGCTCATCACCGGATCGAGCGAGTATTTTGGATCCTGCAGGATCATGGCGATGCGCTTGCCGCGCAGCGCTCGGCGGTCGCGGGGCGAGGCCGCGAGCAGGTCGATGCCGTCGAAGGCAAGCTTGCTGGCCGTGACCTCGGCCTGCGGCGGGGTCAGGCCCATGATGGCGCGGCCGGTCTGCGACTTGCCGGAACCGCTCTCGCCGACGATGCCAAGCCGTTCGCGGCCGAGCGAGAAGGAGACGCCGCGCACCGCCTCGATCCGGCCGGTGCGCGTCGGGAAGGTGACGCGCAGATCGTCGACCTCGAGAAGCGTGCTCATTGATCACCGCTCATTGGTCGCCACTCCGGGGGTCGAGCGCGTCGCGCAGGCCGTCGCCAAGCAGGTTGAAGCCGAGGCTGACGATGAGGATGGCAAAGCCCGGTGCGCCCGCCACCCACCATTGGTCGAGCACGAAGCGGCGGCCCGACGCGATCATCGCGCCCCATTCCGGCAGCGGCGGTTGCGCGCCGAGGCCGAGGAAGCCGAGACCGGCGGCGGTCAGGATGATGCCGGCCATGTCGAGCGTCACCCTGACGATCAGCGACGATATGCAGAGCGGCATGATGTGGCGCAGCACGATGCGGAACGGCGAGGCGCCCATCAACTGCACCGCCTTGATGTAATCCGAATTGCGCACGGTGAGCGTTTCGGCACGTGCAATACGGGCATAGGGCGGCCATGAGGTGATGGCGATGGCGAGCACCGCATTCTCGATGCCGGGGCCAAGTGCCGCGACAAAGGCCAGCGCCAGGATCAGCTTCGGAAAAGCCAGAAAGATGTCGGTGATACGCATCAGGATCGCATCGATCCAGCCGCCGGCATAACCGGCGACGGTGCCGACCAGCAGGCCGATAGGAGCGGCGATGACTGCGACGAGAATGACGACGTAAAGCGTCCATCGCGAGCCGAAGATGACGCGCGAAAGGATGTCGCGGCCGAGGTCGTCGGTGCCGAACCAGTGCTCGGCGCTTGGCGCCAGCAGCCGCGAGCCCTTGAGGTCGCCGAATGTCGGCGAATAGGGCGCCAGCACATCGGCAAGGGCGGCGACCACCAGCAAAGCGATGATGATGAGCAGGCCGAGAAACGCCAGCCGGTTGGCGGAAAAGCGCCGCCACGCCACATAGGCTCGCCCGAGCCTGGCCTGCATGCGCGACGCCGGCCGCTCGCTGAGCAGCCAGTCGCGGCGGGAGAGGAGGCCGGCGTGGGTGGCGGTCATGACGATGCCTCTTGAAGCTGTCGACCCCCACTCCGGTCTGCTTCGCAGACCACCTCTCCCCCGTTCGACGGGGGAGAGGAAAGGCGCCACGCGTGCGACCAGCTTTTCCTCTCGCCCGGGCAGGGGGAGAGGTGGCCCGAAGGGCCGGAGTGGGGGTGATTGGCCGCAGCCAAGCCCGCAAGTGCGATACCTCTGCTCATCGTACCTTGGTCCTTGGGTCGAGCACCCGATAGAGCAGGTCGGACAGCAGATTGATGCCGATGAAAACCGAGCCGATGATGATGGTGCCGCCGAGCACCGCGTTCATGTCGGCGTTCTGCAAGGAATTGGTGATGTAGAGGCCGATGCCCGGCCATGAAAAGACGGTCTCGGTGAGCACCGAGCCTTCGAGCAGGCCGGCATAGGAAAGCGCGATCACGGTGACCATCGGCACCGCCGCGTTGCGTAGCGCGTGGCCCCAGATGATACGTGTTTCCGACAGGCCCTTGGCGCGCGCCGCGACGATATATTCCTGGGCAAGCTCGTTCAGCATGAACGATCGGGTCATGCGGCTGATATAGGCGAGCGAGAAATAGCCAAGCAGCGAGGCCGGCAGGATGATGTGGCGGAAGGCATCGCGAAACACATCCCACTGTCGCTGCCACAGCGCATCCAGGAGATAAAAGCCGGTGATCGGCGTAAAAGTATATTCATAGACGATGTCGAGACGGCCGGGAAAAGCCACCCATTGCAGCCTGGCGTAGAACAGCACCAGCGCCAGCAGTCCTAGCCAGAAGATCGGCACGGAATAGCCGACCAGGCCGATGATGCGCACGATCTGGTCGATGATGCTGCCGCGCCGGACCGCTGCCAGCACGCCGAGCGGCACACCAAGCAATGCGCCGATCAGCGTTCCCAGCGTCGCCAGCTCGATCGTCGCCGGAAAGGCGCGGCGGATGTCGGTCATGACCGGATTGGTGGTCAGCACCGAGGTGCCGAAATTGCCGTTCAGGGCATTCTTCACATAGATGTAGAACTGCTCGATCAGCGGCAGGTCGAGCCCCATCTCGCGGCGCGTGCGCTCGACGACATTGGCCGGCGCCCGGTCGCCGAGCACCGCCAGCACCGGGTCGATCGGGATCACCCGGCCGATGAAGAAGGTCACCGCGAGAAGACCAAGATAGGTGGTTATCGCGATGACCAGGAAACGGGCGATCGACGACGCGACAGCGACGGCGCGGGCACTGCCGCGCCCTGCCGTCGCTTCGCTTTCAACAGTGCTCATGCGGCGCGTCCGCCGGCGTCACTCCTTGGAGATCTGGCTGACGAAATTGGTGTCGAAGCTCGGGCCGAGCGCGAAGCCCCTAAGGTTCTTGAGCAGGCCGGCCACTTCCAGCTGCTGGTGAACGATGATGAAAGGACTGGTTTCGAGAACCTTCCTCTGCAGATCCTGATACATTGTGGCGCGCTTGGCCGGATCCTTCTCGAGCAGGGCCGCTTCCGTCTGCTTGGACAAGTCCGGAATGTCCCAGGCGTTGCGCCAGGCCAGCGTCTTGGTCTTGCCTTCATCCGAATTGTCGGGGTTGCTGGCGAAGGTCTGGGCGTTGGAGTTCGGATCGAAATAATCCTGGCCCCACTGGCCGATATAGATGTCGTGGTTGCGGGCGCGGTATTTGGTCAGCGTCTGCTTGCCGTCGCCGGGAATGATCTCCAGCTTGACGCCGGCCTGGCCGAGCGTCTGCTGGAACGATTCCGCCATGCCGGTCACCGGCTGGGTGTTGCGAACGTCTATGGTGACGCTGAAGCCGTCGGCCAAGCCGGCCTTGGCAAGCAGTTCCTTGGCCTTGTCGAGGTCCAATTTGAACGGATTCTCGTCCAGCTCGCCGAGCACGCCTTTGGGCAGGAAGGTCTGGTGGATCTCGCCGATGCCCTTGAGGATGGTCGAGCTCAAGGCATCATAGTCGACGAGATATTTGAAGGCCTGACGAACCTCAGGCTTGGCGAGGTTCGGGTTCTTCTGATTGAGGCTGATGTAGAAGACCGTGCCCTTCGGCGCGCTGGTGGTGGTGAGATCGGCGTTCTTGGCGATGGCGTCGAGGTCGTTCGGCTCGAGATTGCGGGCGACGTCGATGTCGCCGGCCTCGAGCGCCAGGCGCTGGCCCGAACTTTCCTTCATGTTGCGATAGATGACGCGGGCAAGCTTGGCCTTTTCGCCGTGATAATTGTCGTTGCGCTCCATGACGACGACCTCGTTGGCCCGCCATTCGCGCAGCTTGAAGGCGCCGGAGCCGGCATAGCCGGTCTTCAGCCAGGCGTTGCCGAAGTCGTTGTCGTATTTGTAATCGTCGCTCGGCGTCACCGCGGCGGCATGCTCCTTGACCAGCTTGGCGTCGACGACCGAGGCAACGGTTGCCGACAGGCAGTTCAGGACGAAGCTCGGCGCATAGGTCTTGTCGACGGTGAACTGGAACGTCGTGTCATCGACGGCCTTGGCCTTCTCGGTGACGTTGTCGCCATTGATGCCGAACTGCCCGATGATGAAGGCCGGGCTCTTGTCGAGCTTGATGGCGCGCTCGAATGAATAGGCGACGTCAGCCGCGGTGATCGGGTTGCCCGAGGCAAATTTCAGGCCGGGCTTGAGCTTGAAGGTGTAGGTCAGGCCGTCGTCGGAGACAGTCCAGCTTTCGGCGAGATCGCCTTTGACCTTGGACGTATCGCTGAGATCAAGGCGAACAAGAAGATCGTAGGTGTTGCCGGTGACCTCTGCGGTCGACAACTCGAACGCCTCGCCCGGATCCATGGAGATGATGTCGTCGATGGCGAAACCCTCGACCAGCGTGTCGGCCGGCGTGACAGCAAGGGCAGGCGCACCGGCCAGAAGCAGCGCGGACATGGCTGCGCCGGCAAGCAGGACGCGGGAGCGTAGGGCAAACTTTTCCATCATCATTTTTGACTGTTCCCTGTTTTTGTTGACCTGAGTTCCCGGCTCAGGGTTTGGCATTCACATGCCTGATCGAACGGTGACCCTGAACCGGTCGTCCTGGTGATTTTTATCCAGTTCCGCCTCACCATATCCGGCGGTTTCAGGCGCGGCAACGAGCATTTGCAAAGCTGTTTGTTGGACCAGGATCAGCCAGCCGCCACCACCGGAAGCGACGCCCGCAGTCGCGTTATTTCAACGCGGTGACCAGGTCGGCGTCGGGAAAACAGGTGGCGGCGCGACCGTTCCTGGCCTGCCACTTGCCGATCGAGCGGCGGGTCTTGAAACCGGGCAGGCCGTCGGCGCTGCCGACGTCGTGACCCTCGGCCTCCAGCGCCCGCTGCAAGGCGGCGATATCGGACCTGTGGAGCCCGCCGACCGGACCCCAGCGCCCTGAAAAATTGCTGTCGCCATTGGCGATGCGGTCGGCGGCGTGGCCGATGAACAGGGCGTAGAGATCGCTGGTGTTGTATTGCTTCAAGACGTAGAAATTGGGCGTGACGATGAAGGCCGGACCGCTGCGCCCGGCCGGCATCAGAAGAAAGCCTTCGGCCTTCAATTCGCGCGCCGGAAACGGTCTTGCCGCGACGCGCTCGATGCCCATATCAGCCCATTCGGAAATCCTCTTGCCCTGGTCCGGACCTTCGAGCGAACAGGAGACCGCTTCCGGCACCGACACCTCAAAACCCCAGCCGCGGCCCTTCACCCAGCCATGGTGGACGAGATAGTTGGCGATCGAGGCCAGCGTGTCCGGCACCGAGTTCCAGATGTCGACCCGACCGTCGCCGTCGAAGTCGACGGCATGTCTGAGGAACGAAGTCGGCATGAACTGCGGCTGGCCGAGTGCGCCGGCCCATGACGATTTCATCGCGCCGACCGGGGCCAGCCCGCGCTCGACGATCTCGAGCGCCGCCATAAGCTCGGTGCGGAAGAAATCCTTCCTGGTCGCCATGAACGCCTTGGTGCCCAGCACTTCGAAAGCGTCGTAAGGCATCTTCGCCGCGCCAAAGCCGCTCTCGCGACCCCAGATCGCCAGCAGCACCTCGCCCGGCACGCCGTAGCGCTTCTCGATCGCGGCAATGGTCCCGGCATTGGCCGCCTTGCGCGCGCGGCCACCAGCGGTCACGGCGCGAACCGTCTTTTCGGCAAAATAGGCGCCGGGCGAACCGAACTCCGCCTGATGCTGCTTTTGCGGCGTCGTCGCCTTTTTGCCCGGGATCACCAGGTCGGGCAGTTTGAGGTTCGGTTTGACGCCGTCGAAGGCGGCGTCGAAGGTTTTTCTGGAGATGCCCTTGGCGTTGGCCTCGGGCCAGAGATCGTCGTTAAGCCAGGCGCGGAACTGGGTGTCGAGTTTTGTGGCGGAGGCGGGGGTGGCGAGGAGGAGGGCGACAAGGGCTGCAAGAAAAATCGCCAGTCTGCAAAGTCGACGTTCTGTCGCGCCCCCCTCTGTCCTGCCGGACATCTCCCCCACTTGGGGGGAGATTGGCAGCTTTGACCACCGCGCCTTTTCTCCAACGCTGGGGGTTGGCGAAAGCCGGCGTGACGTCCGATCTCCCCCCTTGTGGGGGAGATGCCAAGTTTTGGCAAAGAGGGCAGGACAGAGGGGGGCGCGACGGAATGCAATCATCTCAATAGGCCCCCCCTCCTCAAAACGCCGTCCGCGAACGCAGCGCGGCGGCCAGCGTGCCTTCGTCGAGATAGTCGAGTTCGCCGCCGACCGGCACGCCATGCGCCAGCCGCGTTACCTTGATATCGAAGCCGGACAATTGATCGGTGAGATAATGCGCGGTGGTCTGGCCCTCGACCGTGGCGTTGACGGCGAGGATCACCTCCTTGACCTCGCCGCCGGCGACGCGGTCGACCAGCGAGCGGATGTTGAGCTGTTCGGGGCCGATGCCGTCGAGCGGCGACAAGGAGCCGCCGAGCACGTGGTAGCGGACATTCATGGCCGCCGCCCGCTCCAGCGCCCACAGGTCGGCCACGTCCTCGACGACGATAAGCGTGCCGGCATCGCGGCGCGGATCGGTGCAGATCATGCAGGGGTCGGACGTATCGACATTGCCGCAGGTCGAGCAGATGCGCACCTTGTCGACCGCCTCGCTCATGGCGGCAGCGAGCGGCGACAGCAACTGCTCCTTCTTCTTGATGAGGTGAAGCGCTGCCCGCCTGGCCGAACGCGGCCCGAGCCCCGGCACCTTGGCCAGGAGCTGGATCAGGCGTTCGATCTCGGGACCGGCGATTCGCTTCGACATCGCATCGGTTTAGGATTTTTCAATGAGTTTTGGAACACTGCTGCGGCGCGGCTGCTGCGAACAATCGCTGAGGTCTGCGCTGCCCCTCATTGCCCTGCCGGGCATTTCTCCCCGTATAGTGACGGGGAGAAAGGACGCCTTCGCAAAAGATTTCGTCAACCTCAAGCGTCGCAGGAAGGGTGCCAAGGTTGCGGCCAGCTCCTTCTCCCTGTCCCTATACGGGGAGAAGATGCCGACGGGCAGATGAGGGGCGGCGCCGACGTCGGTCGATCGTCTCAGTAGGTTTCCAGCGGCCTGCCCTGGCCGGCGATCATCGCACCGATGGCATCGGTGTTCTCAGGTGTCGATTCAAACGACATCGTCGGCTCGGCCGGCGCCGCCGGAAATGACGTCACCGGTTGCGCACTGGCGGTGCCGCCGAAACGGGCCGCGTCCGGCTCCTGCATCGCTACAAGCGTCGCCTTCTGCGGCATCACCTTGTCCAGAGTAGCCTTTGCCGGTTGCGATGCGACCGCGGTCACATAGGTTGCCTTGGCGAATTCTGCCTTGGCGGCCGGCGCCGCGGAGGCCATGAGCGTCACCGGTGCGGCGCGCGACCCCCGCGGCGTGGCCTGCGCCACCGCGACCGTGGGCTCGTCCGGCAACGGTTTCCAGTTCCGGCCGCGCTTTTCGTAGAAGGCGTTGCCGCCGGCGACCATGGTGTAGTGCATGTTCTTGTAGGGAAAGCGCAGGCCGGCGGTGTGAAAGAACATCGAGTTCTTCAGCTTGGCCTTGCGCTCGCCCCTGAGCACCGCCTCGGCGGCTTCCTCGACATCGGGCATCGCCTTCGAATTCATCGGCCGTGTCATCACGCCCGGCGCGAACTGGCCGCGTTCGCCGACCACCTGGCAAATGGTGTTGCCGTGCTTGCCGGAGCGCAGCCGGTTCATCACCACCGTGCCGACGGCAATCATGCCGTCGCGGCTCGACCGGTTGGATTCGAAGAACATCGCGCGCTGGAGGCACTCCTTGTCCTTCGCGGTGTGGCTGTATGGCCGGGATCTGACGGTATCGGCCACGGACAGGCCGTGCGTGGTCTGACTGCAACCGGCCAAAAACAGCGGAGAGGTGATGACGCCGAGCAGCAACGGCGTCTTCCATCGGGTCGCGATCAAAGATATCCCCTCATTCTGTCGCCAGCCCGCCTCTGGTTGCGGCAAGAATGAGACACTTTCGGGCAAAAAGATGGCCAAAGCGTTATTAAGTCTGCGGAGTTGCCGAATAGACACAACTGGCCGGCGGGTGGCGTTGATCACTGCGCTCCTCGGCCACTGCAACGGCATGACCTTCGAGCGTCGCAGCCTTCGCAGCATAGCCTGCCGAGCCAAAGCCATGGGCTCGCTCGACCGGCATACAGCCTCTTAGAAGGGCAGCTTCATTCCCGGCGGTATCGGCAGCCCGGCGGTCAGTGCCTGGGTCTTTTCCTGCATCATCTGCTCGACCTTGGCCCTGGCGTCATTGTGGGCGGCGAGAAGCAGATCCTCCAGAATCTCGACCTCGTCCTCCTTGAACAGCGACGGGTCGATTTTCAGGGACTTCATCTCGAATTTCCCGGTCAGCGTCACGCTGACCAGGCCGCCGCCGGCCTGTCCGGTGGCCTCCAACGTGGCGATCTCGTCCTGCATGGCCTGGAACTTGGCCTGCATTTCTTTCGCCTTGCCCATCAGGCCGAGAAGATCTTTCATCGCGTTGTCCTCTACGATTGATCTGTTTCTTGTTTAAGCATGATCTTCTCCGAATTTTCGGGATCATGCTTAGGTTTCGTCTTCGTCGGTGGCCGGCTCGATCGGAACCTCGGCCTCCACCGCATCGGCTTCCGGTGCGTCGGGAATACGCACGTCGATGATCCTGGCGCCGGGAAAACGCGCCAGGATGGCGGCGACGGTCGGGTCGCTCTTGGCATCGAGGAGGGCGTTTTCGCGTTTGGTCGATTCCATCTCGGCCAGCGTCTGGCCGCCCGCTTCCTTCGACAGCGACACTAGCCAGCTGCGGCCGGTCCAGGCGCGCAATTTGGCGGTCAGATCGTTGAGCAGCATCTTCGGCGCGTCATCCGTCAGGCTGACGTCGATGCGGCCCGGCTCGATGCGCACCAGGCGCACGCAGCGCTTGACCAGCACCTTGAAGGCGATGTCGCGCTGGGCGTCGGCAAGGGCGACGATGTCGGCCAGCGATTTCACCGGCACCGGCGGCGCATCGGCGACCGGCTCTGGCGCCGGAACGAAAGGCGCAGGCATCGGCTCGGGTTCGACCAGCCGCATCGTCTGGGCGCCGCCATTGGTCGTCGGCATCCGCGTCTGCGCCACGGCGCCGGCGCCGCCATTTGTTGGATTTGCTGGGCCGGGATTTGCTTGGCCGGGATTTGCGGCGGCAGAGGTTGCGGGTGCAGCATTCGAGCGTGGCGCGCCATTCGGCACCGACGCAGCGCTTTCCAGCGATTTCAGCGCCTCGTCCAGTGTCGGCAGGTCGGCGGCATGCGCCAGCCGGATCAGCACCATTTCGGCGGCGCTGACCGGCCGGTTGGAGGACTGCACCTCGGGAATGCCTTTCAACAGCATCTGCCAGGTCCGCGACAGCACCCTGACCGACAGCGCCTTGGCGAAATCGGCGCCGCGCCGTCGCTCGTCCTCTGACAGCGAGGCGTCCTCGAGGGCTGTCGGCACAAAGCGCAGCCGGGTGACGAGATGGTTGAACTCGGCCAAGTCGGTCAGCACAGCGGCCGGATCGGCGCCGGTGTCGTACTGGTTGCGGAATTCGGCCAGTGCGGCCGCCACATCGCCCTTCATCACATGTTCGAACAGGTCGACGATGCGGGCGCGGTCGGCCAGCCCGAGCATGGCGCGCACCGCGTCGGCGCTGACTGCGCCGCTGCCATGGGCGATCGCCTGGTCGAGAATGGACAGCGAATCGCGCGCCGAGCCCTCGGCCGCGCGGGCGATCATCGCCAGCGCGTCGTCATCGACCGCGATGCCTTCTTTTCCGGCGATCGAAGAGAGGTGCGCGACCAGCGTGCCGGCATCGATACGCCTGAGATCGAAGCGCTGGCAGCGCGACAGGACGGTGATCGGGACTTTTCTGATTTCGGTGGTGGCGAAGATGAACTTGACATGCGGCGGCGGCTCTTCCAGCGTCTTCAGCAGGCCGTTGAAGGCCTGCGTCGAGAGCATGTGCACTTCGTCGATGATGTAGACCTTGTAGCGCGCCGACACCGGCGCGTAGCGCACGCGCTCGATGATGTCCCTGATGTCGTCAATGCCGGTGTGCGAGGCGGCGTCCATCTCGATGACGTCGACATGGCGGCCTTCCATGATCGCCTGGCAATGCTCGCCCGGCACGGCAAGATCGACCGAAGGCTGGTCGACGGTGGCTGTTTTGTAGTTCAGGGCCCGCGCGAGTATGCGCGCCGTCGTCGTCTTGCCGACACCGCGCACGCCGGTCAGCATCCAGGCCTGGGCGATGCGGCCGGTGGCGAAAGCGTTGGTGAGGGTGCGGACCATCGGCTCCTGGCCGATCAGTTCGGAGAAATTGGCAGGACGGTATTTGCGCGCCAGAACGCGGTAGGCGGCGGCCTTTTCCGTTCCCGAATTTCCGGCTTCGCTCATTCGCCCGTAAAGCTCCAAGGGCCGCGCCTGCAGGCGGCCGATTCCTGCGCATAGTTTCGCCCGCAGGGCTTGGCGCCGTCAATGTCGCGGGAGAAAGGCGAAGAGGTGGGAGGCTGGAACAATGACCCGTTCCGGGCTCGTTAGGGCTGCTTCCTTCCGGACCTGACCCGGTTGGCGAGTGGACCGTCCACCACCAACCTCCCGCTTTCCATATCGGCAATCCGGCAACGAAATGCAAGGGCGCAGTGAAATGCAAGGGCGCAGTGACGGTGGCTTCATTCCAGCCCAGGCCTTGACAGGCCACCTCCCGAGGTCGTCGCCGGACCATCATCGCAACGATAGAACTTGATTCGCTTGCGGCCCTCTTGCGGGCTAACGGCAGCCGCTCTAGCGTCCATGGAGTAAAAAATACTACAAAAGTGAAGGAAACGCCGATGTCGCCGGGCCTCGAGGCCGGATTCACGCTGGATGCTCGTCTGGAGGCCGACAGCGAGCAGTTGATGTGGCTCGGCCTGTGCGAGTTGCGGGTGATGAACGACCGCCGCTGGCCGTGGCTGCTTCTGGTGCCACAGCGACCGGGCGCGGAGGAAATCCATGAGTTGACGCCGCTCGACCAGGCGATGCTGACGTTCGAGACCAACATGGTGGCGCAGGCGCTGAAGACAGTGACCGGCTGCACCAAGATCAACAGCGGCGCCCTCGGCAACATCGTGCGTCAATTGCATGTCCATGTCGTCGCGCGCTCGGAAGGCGATCCCGGCTGGCCCGGCCCGGTGTGGGGGCACGGCATGCGCGAGCCCTATGAGCGCTCCGACCTGCGCCGGTTTGCGCAGAAGATAAAGGCGGCGCTATAAGCCTGTCCCGTGTCCATCTTGAACTTGAGTCTCCGATGAGCTTCCGCCTGTTTGACGCGCCCTTGCGCGAGCCGAGCCAGTTCGTCGGCTTCGCCGGCAATGTGATCGATCGGCAATCGGAAAACCGCGCCGACGATTCCGTCGAAAAGGCGCTCGCCGATCCCTCAGCCAGGCTTTTGCTGATGCATGGCGGGCGGCTTTATCTGAAGCTCAGCGGTGGCGGCTTCGACCCCTGGTTCGGCGCCGGGGAAAGCCAGCCGCTCGAGGCGTCGCTCGAGCGTGGCGTCCTGCTCGGTTTTTCTGACAGCGGCCCGGTGCTCGCGGTGCCGGCCGGCGTCGACCCCGAACAGCTGCCCGATACCATCAAGGCCATCGACTATCGCTCGGTCTATATGCAGGGGCTGATCGACGAGGCGGCGGCCGGCGCGATGGCGCAAGGAGCTGCATTGCTCGCCTGGCATGCCAGCCACCGCTTCTGCAGCAAATGCGGCGCTGAAGCCGCGATGCGGGCCGGCGGCTACAAGCGGCTTTGCCCGGCCTGCGCCACCGAGCATTTTCCGCGCACCGATCCGGTGGCGATCATGCTGACGGCGACGCGTGAAAAATGCCTGCTCGGCCGCGGCCGGCATTTCGCGCCCGGCATGTATTCGGCGCTTGCCGGCTTCATCGAGCCTGGCGAGACGATCGAGGCGGCGGTGCGCCGTGAAACGCTGGAGGAAGCCGGCATCCGGCTTGGCCGCGTCGTCTACCACGCCAGCCAGCCCTGGCCGTTTCCGTATTCGCTGATGATCGGCTGCTTCGGCGAGCCGCTCAACGAGGACATCCAGGCCGACCTCAACGAGCTGGAAGACTGCCGCTGGTTCTTTCGCGACGAGGTGCTGTCGATGCTGGCCCGCGAGCATGCGGGCGACCTGGTCACGCCGCCGAAGGGGGCGATCGCCCACAACCTCATCCGCGCCTGGGCAGACAGCGCATAGCCTTGCAGAGGGAAACAAAAATGATCCGTCATACAGTGGTGTTCAGGCTGAAGCACAAGGAGAGCTCGGCCGAGGAGGCAAAATTTCTGGAAGACGCCAAAATACTGGCGGCGATACCGGGCGTCGAGAAATTCGAGCAGTTGCGGCAGGTCAGCCCGAAGAACGATTATCGCTTCGGCTTCTCGATGGAGTTCGCCGACCAGGCTGCCTATTCCGGCTACAACGACCATCCCGAACACGTCGCCTTCGTCCGCGACCGCTGGATCCCGGAGGTCGCGGCGTTTTTGGAGATCGACTACGCGCTGCTGAGCTAGGATCAGAGTTCAATCAGTATCCAGAGAAGCTTACTATAGCTTGCTTATCAAAGGGTACGTGTCGATCTGTACCCAAGCCAACGCTGAAACCGCCTAGTGCAGGAAGTCCGACGAGGGCACCCACTCCGCTCTTATTTGCAAAATTTATAGAGGGCGGAGCGCTTCTCCTACGTCAGTGCTTTTTTATGATACTAACCAAGCGATAGACGCCATTACAAAAATCATCCCAATCTGAGAAAATCTCACCGTTTTAATTGATAGGTGCGGAAGATTCGCTCGGATGATTTTATCATTATGACTCTCATATTTTAAGTACATATAGGCCGTACCAAACATCAGTAAAACCAACAGCAAACGTCTTAGTCCCAAGGTTTCATAAAAATCTCCTGGGCTAGATATAACTAAGTAACCACCAATGCCTTTTGACAAAAAGAACAAACATAATATCTCAAAAACAAAGGCAAAAACTATTAGGATTTTTATGAGTCTGCGCATAAACGGCGGTTCTTTCACGAGATTGCACTTTTATAGAAATGGCCATTGCCCTTTCTGAACGAGCAAGTTCGGCCGATTGCAGATCTTTATCAGCCGGTCGGCGACTTGCCAGTGAAAATCGCCAGTTGAGCGGCGAAAGCACGCTTGTAGGCGGGCCGGGCTTCGCCACGGGCGACATAGGCGGAGAGGTTCGGATATTCGTCCAGTATCCCCGACCCGCTCAATCTTAGCAGCACGTGCACCATCATCAGGTCTCCGGCGCTGAAGGCGCCATCGAGCCAGTCGGCATCGCCAAGGCGACCGGAAAGCTCGCCCAGCCGGTCACGGATGCGATCATCGACCATAGGCAGGCGCTGTTCGTGCCAGGTTTCGTCGCGCTCCAGGAGCACGGCGGTTTGGCGTTCAAGGATCGGCGGCTCCACGGTGTTGAGCGCGGCAAACATCCATGAGATTGCGCGCGCCCGGGCATTCGCCTCGTCTGGCAGCAGGCCCGCATGGCGCTCGGCGATATAGAACACGATCGCCCCGGACTCGAACAGCGCGAGATCGCCTTCCTCATAGGTCGGAATCTGCCCGAAAGGATGAAGCGCGAGATGCGCGGGTTCCTTCATCGCCTTGAACGAAACGAGACGAACCTTGTAGGGCAGGCCGACTTCTTCAAGCGCCCAGCGAACCCGCATGTCACGCGCCAGTCCCCTGCCGCGATCGGGCGACCGTTCAAAGGCGGTGATGGTGGGGGTCATTGGCAGGCCTCATCTCGTCGTCTCCCTTCTTCGACTGCGGCAAGCAAAGGACGTATGTCGCGCCGGAATTCCGACATCCGGGAACTGTTTTTCAATCGCGCATGACCGCCGCGACGGAGGCGCGTAGCGCTTCGGCGAAGTCGGGATGGCCATAGAGGTCGTTGTGGCCAGCCGCTATGGCGATGTGGCTACGCAGGTCACGGGCAGCCGCGCGCAGAGGCGCCGAACGCGCCGCAGGTACGATGGTGTCGTTCTCGGCGGTGATGACCGCCGTCGGCACGTCGAGGCCGCGCAGAGCTTCAGCCGCTTCCATGCGGTGCCGCAGCAAGAGGCGCACCGGCAGCCAGGGATAGTGGTGTGCGGCGAGTTCTCTGAGCGAATCGAAGGGAGTAACCATGACGATGCCGCGCAGGCGCCGGGCCGTCGCCAGATCGACCGCGACCGCAGCGCCGATGCTAAGGCCGACGGCGACGATGCCGGATTTGGCATCGCCGGCCAGCTGGTCATGGGCGCGTCGGGCGTCCTCGAACAGGGCCGCGGCCGACGGGCTGCCGCTGCTTGGCGCATAGCCGCGGTAGTGCAGCGCAGCGACCTCATGTTCGGGAAATAGCTGGTGCAGCATGAGGGCAAGTGCGTCGGCGTTCCAGGCGTTGCCGGCGAACCCCAGCAGCAGCGGGCGTGGCTCGGCCGGCGCCTGCCTTGCCGGCAGGCGGACCAGAACGACGCGCTCGCCACCCTCAGTCGCCAGCTCGACATGGCGTGCCCCGGCCGGCAGATCGGGTCCGAAAGCCGCAAGGCCGGCTGGAAAGATCAGCCAGGACTGGAGCACATACACGACGGCAACAATCACCGCATACAATCCAGCGACCGCGAGCGTCAGTTTCAAAAGCCACATCGCAGGAATGTCGCCCGATGGTCGTCACCTGGCAAGGCGCTGAGCTAATCCGCCACCTTCCATTGCTCGCGCGACTGGCTGGCCGGGTAGACGCCGAGTATCCGCATTTCGCGCGAGAAGAAGGCAAGCTCGTCGAGCGCCAGTTTGACCAGCGGATCATCGGGATGACCCTCGATATCGGCGTAAAACAGGGTCGCCGTGAATGCGCCGAGCTGGTAGCTCTCCAGCTTGGTCATGTTGATGCCGTTGGTGGCAAAGCCGCCCATCGCCTTGTAAAGCGCGGCCGGCACGTTGCGGACGCGGAAGATGAACGTCGTCATCATCCTGGCATCGGCCGAGGGACGTTCGGCCCACTGCCTGTTCCTGGTCAGCACGACGAAGCGGGTGACGTTGCTGTCGGTGTCCTCGACATTCTGCTCGATGATGTCGAGCCCATAGAGCGTCGCGGCCAGCGCCGGCGCCAACGCCGCCATGGTGCGGTCCTTCAGCTCGGCGACCAGCTTGGCGGCGCCCGCCGTGTCGCCGGCGACCACCGGCTTCCAGCCGTTCTTGCGGATATACTTGCGGCACTGGCCGAGCGCATGGATGTGGCTATGCACGGTCTTGATCTCGTCGCGCCTGACGCCCGGCAGAACCATCAGCTGGAAATGGATCGGCAAAAAATATTCGCCGACGATGTGCAGCTTCGATTCCGGCAGGAGATGATGGATGTCGGCGACGCGCCCGGCAATCGTGTTCTCGATCGGGATCATGGCGAGGTCGGCCTTGCCGGTCTCGACCGCATTGAAGGCGTCCTCGAAGGTCGGACACGGCAACGGCTCCATATCAGGGAACATGTTGCGGCAGGCGGTGTCGGAATTGGCGCCCGGCTCGCCCTGGAAGGCTATTCTGTTGGTTTTTTCAGGCATGCCAAATGTCTCAGGTGTCCAAATGTCTCAGGTTGAAAGGACGGTTCTGGCGCGTTCGAGATCGTCCGGCGTGTCGACGCCGAACGGCGCCGACTTTACGATCTCGGCATCGATGCGCATGCCGGCCTCCAGCGCCCGCAACTGCTCGAGCTTCTCGCGCCGTTCCAGCGGCGACGGCTGCAGCGCGACAAAGCGCTCGAGCGCTGAGCGGCGATAGGCATAGAGGCCGATGTGATGATAGAGCGGCCCATCGCCCCAGGGTGCGGTGGCGCGGGTGAAGTAGAGCGCCCGCAGCCGTGTCTCAGACAGTGGCGAGCCGACGATCTTGACGACATTCGGATTGGTCTTTTCCTCGTCGCGGACGATCTCGATACCGAGCGTGGCGATGTCGACCGTCGCGTCCTCGAAAGGCTTCAGCGCGGCCTTGATGATGTCGGGATCGATGGTCGGCAGGTCGCCCTGCACGTTGACGATCGTTTCGACCTCACGCCCGGGATCCAGCGTGGCCAGCGCCTCGAAGATGCGGTCGGAACCAGATTCGTGGCCGACGCGCGTCATCACCGCCTCGAAACCGTGCGTGCGCACCGCCTCCGCCACGCTGACAGTATCGGTGGCGACGACCACCCGGCCGAGTCCGGCCTCGGCGGCGCGGCGGGCGACATGGACGATCATCGGAACGCCGGCGATGTCGGCCAGCGGCTTGCCCGGCAGGCGGGTCGAGGCCATGCGGGCCGGGATGAGGATGAGCGTGGACATCGGGTGATGAAGCATCCAAAAAAGAGCAAGGCAAAAGTGGCAAAAGGTCTCACTGGAAGCGCCCTTATATGTGTTGCAACGCCAGAGCAAAAGACCTAGTTTCCGCCCGATTTGACCGCCTCGCGGGGTGGTTCACGACTACCGACGGACGGAGTGGACGGATCGGTCCGCCGGAAAAGGGAGCCTGGGGCGTATGGACTCTTTCGAAATCAACAAGCTGATCGGCGGTCTGCTCGGAACCGTGTTCGTCGTCTTCTCGGTCGGCATCGTGTCCGACGCCCTGTTCGCCTCCCCGGCACCGGAAAAACCCGGCTACGCCATCGAGGCGACCGAGGAGCCTGCCGAGGGCGGCCCGGCAGCCCCCGCCGAAGCCAAGCCGATCGCCGACCTCCTGGCCAACGCCAATGTCGAGGCGGGTGCGTCCGTGTTCAAGAAGTGCCAGGCCTGCCACACCGGCGAAAAAGGCGGGCCGAACAAGGTCGGCCCTGATCTGTGGGACATCGTCGATCGTCCCGTCGCCGAGCATGCGGGCTTCGCCTATTCGGCGGGGATGAAGGAGTTTTCCAAGGGCGGCGCCGAGAAGTGGACCTACGACAACCTCAATCATTTCCTGCTCGCGCCGAAGAAGCTGGTGAAGGGCACGGCGATGGGCTTCGCCGGCCTGCCGAAGGACGAGGACCGCGCCAACGTCATCGCCTATCTGCGCACGCTGTCGGACAGCCCGAAGCCGCTGCCGACACCCGGCGCTTCGGCCGAGAATGCAGCCGCGCCCGCCGAAGGCGCCGCGCCGGCCAAGCCGGCAGAGGGTGAAGCACCGGCCGCACCAGCTCCGGCCCCTGCTGCGCCAGCCCCTGCCGCTCCGGCACCAGCTCCGGCGCAATAACGCAATTGTAATCGAAACATTCCTTGAAAAAGCCGGGTTCAGCCCGGCTTTTTCAATGGGAAAAGCGCACGTGCGGCGACAAAGCCGGGCTGGCGCGGTTTTCATGAGCGTCAAATGAACTAGATTGTCCGCTAGCAGCTATCGCACAGGAGAAGGCATGACGGTTGGCCGAACGGTTCTCAGATCGATGCTGGTTGTGGCGGCTTTCGCCGGCGGCCTGCAGGCAGCCTTCGCGGACGAATGGCGCACCACCTCGTCGCTGATCGGCGAATCCAAATATGGCGACAGCTTCCAGCACTATGATTACGTCAATCCGGACGCGCCGAAGGGCGGCACGCTGAATTCGGTGGTGCTCGGCACGTTCGACAGCTTCAATCCGTATATCGTCCAGGGTTCCGCCGCGGCTGGCTTCGCCCCGTTCGGCGGCGGATTGCTCTACGACACGCTGATGGAGCAGGCAACCGACGAAGGCAGCGTCAGCCATCCGCTGATCGCCGACGCCTACAAACATCCGGACGACTATTCGTCAGCGACCTACCGTCTCGATGCGCGGGCCAAATGGCATGACGGCAAGCCGATCACCACCGACGATGTGATCTGGTCGTTTCAGGTGCTGAAGGCCAACAGCCCGATGTACAGCCGCTATTTCGAGAATGTCACCGAGGCGATTGCGGTTTCCGACCGCGAAGTCGAGTTCCATTTCAACCAGAAGGGCAACCGGGAGTTGCCGAAAATCCTCGGCGATCTCGTTGTGCTGCCGAAGCATTGGTGGGAAGGCACCGACGCCAACGGCAAGAAGCGCGACGTCACCAGGCCGACGCAGGAGCCGCCGCTCGGCTCGGCCGCGTACAAGATCGCCAGCTTCAAGCCGGGCTCTGAAATCATCTGGCAGAGGGTTCCGGACTACTGGGCTGCCAAACTGCCGGTGAAGATCGGCCGCGAGAATTTCGACAGGCAGCGTTTCAGCTATTTTCTCGACGACAATGCCGCCTGGCAAGCCTTCACCAAGGGCGGACTGCATGACATCAGGCCGGAAAACAGTTCGAGGCGCTGGAACACCGCCTATAATTTCCCGGCGGTCCAGGCAGGCGACGTCATCAAGCAGGAATTCAAGACCGCCTCACCCGAGCCGATGCAGGCCTTCATGCTCAACACAAGGCGTCCGCTGTTTGGGGATCGTCTGGTGCGCGCCGCGCTGACTTACCCTCTCGACTTCGAGAGCATGAATCGTACCTTGTTCTTCGGTTCCAACACCCGTACCAGCAGTTACTTCCAAGGCACCGAACTGGCATCGAGCGGCCTGCCGCAAGGCAAGGAACTGGACATCCTCGAGCAATATCGCGACAAGCTGCCGCCCGAAGTCTTCACCCAAGAATTCAAGCTGCCGGTCTACGATTCGCCACAGGCGGAACGCAAGTATCTCAAGACTGCGGTCGATCTCTTCGCCAAGGCGGGCTGGGTGATCAAGGGCGGCAAGATGGTCAATGCCAAGACGGGCGAGCCTTTCAAGTTCGAAATCCTCGGCTGGAACGATACCGACCAGGTCCTTTCCAGTCCCTACATCGCCAATCTGCGCAAGATCGGCGTCGACGCCACGCTGCGGCTGATCGACCAGACCCAATACATCAACCGCGTCAACAATTTCGATTTCGACGTCACCATATCGCAGTTGGGGCAGTCGGATTCGCCGGGCAACGAGCAGCGTGACTTCTGGAGTTCCAAGGCCGCCGACACGCCTGGATCGCGCAACTACGCCGGCATCAAGAATCCGGTCGTCGATGCGCTGGTCGATCGCGTCATCTTTGCGACCGACCGCGACGATCTGGTTGCCGCCACCCATGCGCTCGACCGGGTGCTGCTTTGGAATTACTATGTCGTGCCGCAACACCATCGGTCGGTGGTCTGGATAGCCTACTGGAACAAGTTCGGCATCCCGGAAAAGCAGCCGGCCTATAGCGGCGTTGACCAGAATTCCTGGTGGATCGATCCGGACAAGGAAAAGGCGCTGGCGGCAAAATACAAGAGTGGCAATTGATGGCGGCGCTCCCCCGCCGCGACTTTCTGGCCCTAGGCGCTGCGGCCACGGCGGCAGCTTTGCTGCCCGGCCGGGCTTTCGCCGCCATCCCGACCGGCGTCAGACTGCACGGCCTGTCGGCCTTCGGCGACCTCAAATATCCCCAAGGTTTCAGCCATTTCGACTATGTCAATCCGGACGCGCCCAAGGGCGGCCAGATGAATTTCGCACCGCCGAACTCCACCTTCAATCAGAGCTTCCTGACGTTCAACACGCTGAATTCACTGGTATTGAGGGGGGAGTCGCCGCCGCGCACCGAACTCTGTTTCGATTCGCTGATGGCAGGCGCACTCGATGAGCCGGATACGGTCTATGGCCGGCTTGCCGAGTCAGTTACCTTATCGCCGGACCGCAATGGCTTCCGCTTCAGCCTGCGACCGCAAGCGCGCTTCCATGAGGGCTCGCCACTGACCGCGGAGGACGTCGCCTTCGCATTGAAGCTGTACAAGGACAAGGGCCATCCGAACCTCTCCCAGGCGTTGCGGCATATGACGGAAGCGGTTGCGGCCAATCCGGCAACCGTCGACCTCACCTTCAACGGCAAACAATCGGCGCAGAATATCCTTGCGATCGTCGCCATGCCGATCGTGTCCAAAGCCTTTTATACGGTCAATGATTTCGATGCCTCGACGATGACACCGCCGCTCGGCTCCGGACCTTACAAAATAGGGCGCGTGGCGGCCGGACAGACCGTCGAATATGAGCGCGTCGCTGACTATTGGGGCAGGGATCTGGCCGTGAACCGCGGCCTCTATAATTTCGACCGCATCCGCATCGATTTTTACATCAATCGCCAGGCAGCGTTTGAAGCCCTGAAGAAGGGGGACACGCATTTTCGCGAGGAATTTACCTCGCGGGTATGGGCGACCGGCTACGACTTTCCGGCGCTGAAGGACGGCCGGGTCGTCAAACGCGAATTTCCCGGCGAGAAAACGCCATCGATGCAGGCTGTCGCGCTGAACCAGCGTCGTGCGCAATTCCGCGATGTGCGCGTCAGACGCGCGATCGCCAATTGCTTCGATTTCGAATGGACCAGGCGGGTTCTGTTTTACGGCGCCTACGAGCGCTCGCAATCGAACTTCGAGCGGTCGGATTACAAGGCCGAGGGCCTGCCCTCGCCCGAGGAATTGGCCCTGCTTGAGCCGTTCCGAGCCGAGTTGCCGCCGGAAACCTTCGGCGAAGCGGTGATGCAGCCTGTCTCCGACGGTTCGGGCCACGACCGCAAGCTGCTGCGCGCTGCTTCGAGACTGCTTGCCGAAGCCGGTTGGAAGCGGGCGGGCAATTTCGTCGTCGATGAAAAGGGCGAGCGACTGCGGGTGGAAATGCTGGCCGAGGACGACGGCATCGTTCGGCTTTTCTCGCCCTGGGCCGAGAATATGAAAACGATCGGCATCGACGCTTCGATCCGGCAGGTCGATTCGACGCAATATGAACAGCGGCAAAGCAATTTCGACTTCGATTTCACCCTGCTAGCGTGGTCGATCGGGGCGACGCCGACTGCCGACGGCCTGGAGATACTCTATGATTCCCGGATGGCGAAAACGCCGGGGATGCGCAACTATCCCGGCACGGAAAGCCGGGCCATCGATGCGCTGATCGAGGCAGCCAGCAAGGCGCAGAGCCGGATCGAACTGGTCACGGCGCTCAAAGCACTCGACCGGGTCTTGCGCGCGCGGCTAGACTGGATTCCAACATATTATCTCGCGAATCACCGAGTCGCCTATTGGGACATTTTCGGCTTTCCCGAGCAGAAGCCCGATTTCGGCTTTCCGGTCGAGGCGCTGTGGTGGTTCGACAAGGACAAGGCGGCAAAGATTGGCAAAGGGTGAATTTCTTGCGGGCGTCGGCGCCGCCCCTCACCTGCCTGCCGGCATCCTCTCCCCGTATAGTGACGGGGAGAAGGGCGCCTTCATCGATGGTTTTGCCAATCACAAGCGTTGTAGAAAAAGCGCCGAGACTCCGGCCGGCCCCTTTCTCCCCGTCGCTATACGGGGAGAAATGTCCGGCAGGACAATGAGGGGCGGCGCTGCCGTCGACAATTGGTCTGACGCGATTGCCTTGGGGGACCCTCCAGACACAGTGCTCTTCCTCGAGGAGGACAACGCCTGATGGGCGCCTATATCCTGCGCCGCATCCTGCTGATGATCCCGACCTTGTTCGGCATCATGGCGGTGTCGTTCGCCGTCATCCAGTTCGCGCCGGGCGGGCCTGTCGAGCAGATCATCGCCCGGCTGACCAACCAGGGCGGCAGCGACCGCCTTGGCGGCGGCGGTGGTGACGCCGGCGCCAGCAATTTTGACGTGGCCGGCGACGCCGGTTCGAGATATCGCGGCGCGCAAGGGCTCGATCCCGAATTCATCGCCAAGCTGGAAAAGCAGTTCGGCTTCGACAAGCCACCGCTCGAGCGCTTCGGCATGATGCTGTGGAACTATATCCGGTTCGATTTCGGCGACAGCTATTTCCGAGACATCTCAGTGATCGATCTGATCCTGGAAAAGATGCCAGTGTCGATCTCGATCGGGCTGTGGATCACGCTGCTGTCCTACCTGATTTCGATCCCGCTCGGCATCCGCAAGGCCGTCAAGGACGGCTCGGCATTCGACGTATGGACCAGCGGCGTCGTCATTGTCGGCTACGCCATTCCGGGCTTCCTGTTCGGCATCTTGCTGATGGTGCTGTTTGCCGGCGGATCGTTCTACGACTTGTTTCCGCTGCGCGGCATCACCTCCGACAATTGGGACCAACTGTCCTGGCCGGCGAAGATCGTCGACTATCTCTGGCACATGACCTTGCCGCTGACGGCGCTGGTGCTGTCGGCCTTCGCCACCACGACGCTGCTGACCAAGAATTCGTTCCTCGAGGAAATCCGCAAGCAATATGTGGTGACCGCGCGCGCCAAGGGTCTGTCGGAACGGCGGGTTCTCTACGGTCACGTCTTCCGCAACGCCATGCTGATCGTCGTCGCCGGCTTTCCCGGCGCCTTCATCTCGGCCTTCTTCACCGGCTCGCTGCTGATCGAGAACATCTTTTCGCTCGACGGCCTCGGTCTGCTCGGTTTCAGGTCAGTGGTCGAGCGCGACTATCCGGTGGTATTCGCCAATCTCTACATCTTCTCGCTGCTTGGCCTGATCGTCGGGCTGCTGTCCGACCTGATCTATACCTGGGTCGACCCGCGCATCGATTTCGAGCGGAGGGACGTCTGATGGCCGGGGCCGCAGCCGAAACGGCGCCGGAGCGGATCGCACGGCCCTGGCTGTCGCCGCTAAACCAGCGGCGGCTGCAGAATTTCAGGGCTAACCGGCGCGGCTACTGGTCGTTGTGGATCTTCCTCGTGCTTTTCGTGCTGTCGCTGTTTTCCGAATGGATCGCCAACGACAAGCCGGTCCTCGTCTCCTACAAGGGCGAGATCCTGTTTCCGGTCGTTGTCGCTTATCCCGAGGAGAAGTTCGGCGGCTTTTATGCGGTCACCGACTATCGCGACCCGGTCATCCAGGACGAGATCAATGCTCATGGCTGGATGATCTGGCCGCCGGTCCGCTACTCCTACCGGACCGTCAACAACGCCATTCCCGAGGCGGCGCCCACCAAGCCGTCCTGGCTCTATGACGTCAAGACACGTTGCAACCAGTATCCGCAAGGTGCCGCCGACCCCAATTGCGTCGTCGGCAACTGGAACTGGCTGGGCACCGACGACCAGGCCCGCGACGTGCTGGCGCGCGTCATCTACGGATTCAGGGTCTCGGTGCTGTTCGGTCTGATCCTCACCGCCGGCTCGGCGGTGATCGGCGTGACGGCCGGCGCATTGCAGGGTTATTTCGGCGGCTGGACCGACCTTCTGTTCCAGCGCTTCATAGAAATCTGGTCGGCGATCCCGGTGCTTTATCTGCTCCTCATCGTCGCCGCCATCCTGCCGCCCGGCTTCTTCATCCTGCTCGGGCTGATGCTGCTGTTCTCCTGGGTAGCGCTGGTCGGCGTTGTGCGGGCCGAGTTCCTGCGCGCCCGCAACTTCGAATATGTCAACGCCGCCCGCGCGCTCGGCGTACCCAACGGTACTATCATGTTCCGGCATTTGCTGCCCAACGCCATGGTGGCGACGCTGACCTTCCTGCCCTTCCTGCTCAGCGGCTCGATCTCGACGCTGACCTCGCTCGACTACCTTGGCTTCGGCTTGCCGCCCGGCTCGGCCTCACTGGGCGAGCTTCTCAAGCAGGCGCAGCGCAACCTCAACGCGCCATGGCTGGGCATTTCCGGCTTCGTCGTCATCTCGCTGATGCTGTCGCTGCTGGTCTTCGTCGGCGAGGCGACCCGCGACGCCTTCGATCCGCGCAAGACGTTCAGATGAGCGAAGCCCCTCTCCTCTCGGTGCGCGATCTCAGCGTCGCCTTCGCGCAGGAAGGCCGCCAGTCGATGGCCGTCGACCACATCTCCTTCGACATCGCCAAGGGCGAGACGGTGGCGCTGGTCGGCGAATCCGGCTCCGGCAAGTCGGTCTCGGCGCTGTCGGTGCTGAAGCTGCTGCCTTATCCGGCCGCCAGCCATCCGTCGGGAAAGATCCTGTTCCAGGGCGCCGATCTGCTCGCTGCCGACGAGAAGGCATTGCGCCGCGTGCGCGGCAACAAGATCACCATGATCTTTCAGGAGCCGATGACCTCGCTCAACCCGCTGCACACGATCGAGCAGCAGATCGTCGAGGTGCTGACGCTGCACCAGGGCCTGGGTGACCGCCAAGCCAAGGCGCGCACGCTGGAGCTGCTCAACGAGGTCGGCATCCGCGAGCCGGAGAAGCGGCTCGACGCTTATCCGCACCAGCTTTCCGGCGGCCAGCGCCAGCGCGTCATGATCGCCATGGCGCTGGCCAACGAGCCGGAACTGCTGATCGCCGACGAGCCGACGACCGCACTCGACGTCACCGTGCAGGCGCAGATCCTCGAACTGCTCGCGGAACTGAAGAGCCGCAAAGGCATGTCGATGCTGTTCATCACCCACGATCTCGGCATCGTCAGAAAGATCGCCGACCGGGTCTGCGTGATGACCAAGGGCAAGATCGTCGAGACCGGGCCGACGAAAGAAATCTTCGCCAACCCGCAGCACAGCTACACGCGCCACCTTTTGGCCGCCGAACCGAAGGGCAAGCCGCCCGCCGCCAACGCGGCCGCCAGGCCAGTGATGACCGGCCAGGACATAAAAGTCTGGTTTCCGATCAAAAAGGGCTTTTTCCGGCGCACCGTCGACAATGTGAAGGCGGTCGACGGCATCGACGTTGCCGTACGCGCCGGCCAGACGCTCGGCGTCGTCGGCGAATCCGGCTCGGGCAAGACGACGCTCGGCCTGGCGCTGGCCAGGATGATCTCGTCGACCGGAACCATTCAGTTCAACGGGCGCGACATCAACGAGCTGTCATTCAACGCCATGCGGCCGCTGCGGCGCGAGTTACAGATCGTTTTCCAGGATCCGTTCGGGTCGTTGAGCCCGCGCATGTCGGTCTCCGAGATCATCGAGGAAGGGCTGAAGATCCACGAGCCGAAGCTGTCGCCTGATGAGCGCGACAAGCGCATTGTCGATGTGCTCGGGGAAGTCGGGCTCGATCCCGCCACGCGCAATCGCTATCCGCACGAGTTTTCCGGCGGCCAGCGCCAGCGCATCGCCATCGCCCGCGCCATGGTGCTCAACCCGCGCTTCGTCATGCTGGACGAGCCGACCTCGGCGCTCGACATGAGCGTGCAGGCGCAGGTGGTCGACCTTCTGCGCAGCCTGCAGGCGAAGCACGACCTCGCCTATCTGTTCATCAGCCACGATCTCAAGGTCATCCGTGCGCTTGCCAACGACGTCATCGTCATGCGCAATGGCAGGATCGTCGAAGCCGGCCCGTCCGAACAGATTTTCGAACGGCCGCAGACCGACTATACCAAGGCGCTGATCTCGGCCGCATTCAGGATCGAAACGGCACCGGTCGGCATCGTCAGCGAGTAGGCTGTACCGCATAAAGGAAAAAGAACCCGCCATGGAAAAAGGCCGTGTCCTGCTTGCCCTCACCGGTATCCATCCAGGCCGTTGGCGCGAACTCTTGGCGGCCGAACGCGAGGTGGTGCTCGAGCCGGAAGGCGCCAGCGATCCTTCGATCACCTATGCGGTGGTTTGGAAGCAGCGGCCGAACCTTCTGTCGTCCCTGCCCAATCTGCGCGCTGTCTTTTCGATCGGCGCCGGCGTCGACCACATCTTCGCCGATCCCACTTTGCCCGACGTGCCGATCGTCAAGGTCGTGGCCGACAATTTGACCCAGTACATGACCGAATATGTCGTCTGGCGGGTGCTCGATCATCACCGTCAAGGCATGCTCTACCGGGCGCAACAGCAAAAGAAGATCTGGCACGAGTCGCCGCAGCGGCCGGCCGGCGACATCTCCGTCGGCATCATGGGGCTCGGCACGCTTGGCCGCGCGGCAGCGTCGGTGCTTCTGTCGCTCGGCTTTGCGGTCAATGGCTGGTCGCGCAGCGAGCGGCCGATGGACGGCGTTTCAACCTATGCGGGTGAGGCCGGATTGATCCCCTTCCTCAACGCCACCGACATCCTGGTGGTGCTGTTGCCGCTTACGCCGCAGACGCAAGGCATCATCAATTACGGCGTGCTGAAGGAGTTGAGGAAACGCAACGGCCTCGGCGGCTCAGTGCTGATCAATGCCGGGCGCGGCAAGTTGCAGAAGGACGCCGACATTCTCCGTGCGCTGGAGGACGGCACACTGAAGGAGGCGAGTCTCGACGTGTTCGAGGTCGAGCCGCTGCCGAAGACCAGCCGGCTGTGGAGCCACCCGAAAGTGTTCGTGACGCCGCATGCGGCGGCGACCTCCGATCCCGTGCATCTGGTGCCGATCATGCTGCGCCAGATGGCCGCCTTCGAGCGCGGCGAGAAGCTCGAGAACGTCGTCGATCGCAACGCGGGGTATTAACCCGGCTTGCCACATTCGCGGCGGGCGATCGACCGGTTCATGGCGTCGATCCGGCCGCTGGCTTGTTCGACCTCGCGCTGGGCCTCGGAGCGGGTGTCCGGCGTGAACGGGCCGAGGCCCACACCCGGATCGGAGAAGGACGGCTTGGCGTCCTGCGGAAGACGATGTCGCTGCGCCAGCGCGTTGCGTTGCGCCAGCAATTGATCGCAAGGCACGCTGTCATATTGCAGCGAGGACTGGACATTCGCGTCCTGTCGCTCGGCAATCGAGGTGCCGACGCAACCGGCCATTGCCAGGCAAGATAACAAGACCACCAAGTTCCAGCGCATGCAACGTCCTCCATGTCGGTGTCCAGCCCTTTCGGGCATGCGAATCGGACCTTTTCGCAGCCGCTGCCACGCGTGGCGCAGGTGAACGAAAAGGGTCGCCGGACAAGGCCTGATGCGATTTCGTGATGGAAGTCCCGCCGGCAGTTGCCTGTATGCCGAGTCAGCAGTCACTTGCAACAGGCTTCCCGCGCCGGAATTAGCAACTATCTTGGAGCCATGCGCGCCAGCGACCTGCTTCACCCCCGGCCCGAGGGCCTCTATTGCCCGCCCGGCGATTTCTTCATCGATCCGGTGCGGCCGGTCAGCCGGGCGCTGATCACGCACGGCCATTCCGACCATGCCCGTTCCGGCCACCGCTCGGTGCTGGCCACACAACAGACGCTTGACATCATGGGACTGCGCTACGGCGAGGGTTTTGCCGGGACGACGCAAGCGGCAGCACTTGGCGAGGCGATTGCGCTGAACGGCGTCACCGTAACCTTCCATCCGGCCGGCCATGTGCTGGGCTCGGCGCAGATTGAGGTCGTGCATCAGGGCTCATGCATCGTCGCTTCGGGCGACTACAAGCGCCAGAGGGACGCGACTTGCGAGCCGTTCGAACCGGTCAAGTGCGACGTGTTCATCACCGAGGCGACTTTCGGCCTGCCGGTGTTCCGCCATCCGCCCGATACCGAAGAGATCACCCGCCTGCTGAAATCGACGGCGCAGTTTCCCGAACGCGCGCATTTGGTCGGCGCCTATGCGCTCGGCAAGGCGCAGCGCGTCATGCGCTTGCTGCGCGACGCCGGCTACGACAGGCCAATCTATATCCACGGCGCGCTGGCCAAGCTCAGCGACTACTATCAGAGCCAGGGCATCGAACTCGGGACGCTGGAGCCGGCGACCGTCGAAAGCAGTCGCAAGGAGGATTTCACCGGCGCCATCGTGGTCGGCCCTCCCTCGGCCTTCGCCGACCGCTGGGCGCGGCGCTTTCCCGATCCGATCTCGTGCTTTGCGTCCGGCTGGATGCGCATCCGCCAGCGCGCCAAGCAGGGCGGCGTCGAGCTGCCGCTGATCGTTTCCGACCATGCCGACTGGGACGAACTGACCGCCACGATAAGGGAAACCGGCGCCGGGGAAATCTGGGTGACGCATGGCCGCGAGGAGGCCCTGGTGCGCTGGTGCGAACTCGAAGGCATCGCCGCGAGACCGCTGCATCTCGTTGGCTACGAGGACGAGGGCGATTGATGGTCACGGCCGATGTAGCGCTCTACGGCGCCCCCCTCTGGCCTGCCCTCTTTGCCAAAACTTGGCATCTCCCCCACTTGGGGGGAGATTGGCAGCTTCTTCGCCGGCGCTCGTTCTGCAACGTTGATGGTTGGCGAAACCGGCGACGCCATCCGATCTCCCCCCAAGTGGGGGAGATGTCCGGCAGGACAGAGGGGCGCGCGACAGAACGCAAGGCTGGCCCATTGGCGCGGCCCGCATCATGAACCGGTTCGCCGAACTCCTCGACCGCCTCGTGCTGACGCCGTCGCGCAACGGCAAGCTGACGCTGCTGACCGATTATTTCCGCAGCGTCGAGGATCCGGATCGCGGCCTGGCGCTGGCTGCGATCACCGGCGACCTGACCATCGCGGCGGTCAAGCCGGCGATGCTGCGCGCGCTGGTGATGGAGCGCATGGACCCGGTGCTGTTCGGCTATTCCTACGACTATGTCGGCGACCTGGCGGAGACGGTGTCGCTGGTCTGGCCGCAATCGCCGGCGGATGTCGCCAACCATGAGCCGACGCTCGCCGAGGTCGTCGCCAAGCTGCAGGCGGCGAGCCGTTCCGACGGGCCGAAGGTGCTGGCCCGGCTGCTCGACAGCGCCAGCATCTCGGCGCGCTTCGCCATCATCAAGCTGGTCACCGGCGGCCTGCGCATCGGCGTTTCGGCGCGATTGGCCAAGCAGGCACTGGCCGATCTCGGCAAGGTCGACGTCGCCGAGATCGAAGAACTCTGGCATGGGCTGACGCCGCCCTATGCCGAGTTGTTCGCCTGGCTGGAAGGCAAGGCGGACAAACCCGAAAAGACAGCGCTGGCGCTGTTCCGGCCGGTGATGCTGTCGAACCCGATCGGTGACGGCGACCTCGAAAAGCTCGACCCGGCCGACTACGCCGCCGAGTGGAAATGGGACGGCATCCGCGTCCAGGCCGTCTCGGAAGGCGGTGTTCGCCGGCTCTACTCGCGCACCGGCGACGATGTCTCCGGGGCTTTTCCTGACCTCGCAGAGGCGATGAATTTTTCCGCCACCCTCGACGGCGAGCTTCTGGTCGGCGATCCCTTGCGGGCGACCGGCACGTTCTCGGACCTGCAGCAGCGGCTGAACCGCAAGAGCGTGACGCCGAAGATCCAGCAGCAATATCCGGCGTTCATGCGCTGCTACGACGTGCTTCAGATCGGCGACGAGGACTTGCGCGCGCACACTTTCCGCGAGCGGCGCGGCCGCCTCGAAGCCTTCGTGCAGACACTCGATCCGAGCCGCTTCGATCTTTCGCCGCTGGTCGAATTCACCGACTGGCAGGCGCTGGAGGAATTGCGCCGCAAGCCGCTGCATCCGGTCATCGAAGGCGTGATGCTGAAGCGCTGGGATTCGCCCTATCTCACCGGCCGGCCGAAAGGCCCATGGTTCAAATGGAAGCGCGATCCGCACACAATCGACGCCGTGCTGATGTATGCCCAGCGCGGCCACGGCAAGCGTTCGAGTTTTTATTCCGATTACACGTTCGGCGTGTGGTCCGGCCCGGAAGGATCGGAGGAACTGGTGCCGGTAGGGAAAGCCTATTTCGGCTTCACCGATGAGGAACTGAGGCAGATCGACAAATATGTCCGCGACAACACGATTGAGCGCTTCGGCCCGGTCCGCTCGGTGCGGGCCGACCGCGGACAAGGCTTGGTGATGGAGGTGGCGTTCGAAGGGCTCAATCGCTCGACACGGCACAAATCCGGCGTCGCCATGCGCTTTCCGCGCATTTCACGGCTGCGCTGGGACAAGCCGGCGGCCGAAGCCGACCGCATCGAGACGCTGCAGGCGCTGCTTGATACCTGAGGCTCAAGGAACAATCGCGACGCGGATCTCGTAGATATCGACCGACTTGCCCTGCTTGTCGAAGTCGGAATTGATGGCGATGGTGCCGGCAGCGCCCGGACGCTTGTCGGGAAACCGCACATCGAAGAGGTATTCGTTGCGCTCGTGGCCGACCGCGTAGCGCTTGCGGCCGCAGTCGCCGAGTTCGCCGAAATTGCAGTCGACGGAGATCTGCGTCTCCTGGCCCTCCTCGGAGCGGGCGATGATGTCGAACGTGGCGTGCTTGCCGGCGAGTTTCTCCAGGACGCCTTGCTCGACGTCGAAGCTGATCGCCGAACCGGAGGCGCCCGACCGGATGCGCAGGAAGGAACCGCTGTCGTCCTGCATGACTTCGGCCTTGGCATCCGAAGGCGCGCTGACAAGCGTCGGGTCGCTCGGTGAAAACACATTGATCCAGTCGCGCGCCTCATCCGCCTCGCCGGAGTTCAGCGGCGGGGCCGTGTCGCCTGGCGGCGTGAAATCATCGTCTTCCACCGTCGGTGGCGTTTGCGGCGGGGCGGTGTCGAGTTCGGCCGCCGACTTGAAGACGCCGGTCTGGGCAGCGAAATAGAGGCCGATGCCGGCGGCTGCGAGCAGCGTCACGCCGAGGAAGATCGCGGTGAGAGGCAGGCGGGGGCCTCTCACCCGCCTGTCGTCGCGGTCGGGCATCACCTCTGCGTCGGCGTCTCCGGCCGATGGAGGGGACGACATGTCGATCTCCGGCGCACCGGGAAAAACCGCTTCGGGCATGATGTCGGGAACGACCGGCAAGACGCGCGAGCGCGGCGCATCGGAAGCTTGGGGCGCGTCGGAAACGGGGCGCGCAGGAGGCTCCACCGGAGCGTCGACAACGACCTCGGGCGACGGCGCCGGTTCAGCGTCGGCGCCGGCATCCGGTTCGGCATCGGCCTCGGGTTCGGCATCGGCTTCGCTGCCAGCCGGCTGCTCCACAGCCGGTGCTGCAGCGTCATCATCGGTCGGCCGGCCGACAGCGGGAACCGCCGGCAGGAATTCGGATTCGATTTCGGTTATCTTGGCCTGCACCGCCTTGCGGCGCTTGATGGCGACTTCCACCGTCACGTTCGGGTTGGCCTGCAGGGCACGATCAAGTGCGGCGAAGGCCGATCGGTAGACCCGCTCGCGAAACGCGCGGTCTTCGGCATTGCCTTTCTCGAAGGCATTCCGGATCGCTTTTTCGATCGCGTCCAACGGGGACCCCTCTGCACGTACGGTCACATTGTCATGATCGTTAGCCGCAGGCGACCGATCAATCAACGGGCCAGCGGCCGCATTCTGCCTTGGCGATGCATCCAAAGCCGATTTCGGTGGTTTTCAGTAAAGGAATCAACATTTTTCGCCGGTTTCCCGATGCAGCGCCAACGCGACCGCGCGCAACCTGGCGTTGAGGCTTCGCGCGACCTCATGGCGAGATCGGTGGGCGGTCGCCTATAGGCCCGGGACGAGGCGACACGAATTGCCAAGTCCCATCTTGAATTTGTGGCAGGTTGCGTCTATCACCCAGCGCATCTTGGAGGCCTTGGCTTCCCGGGCCGCTTTAGCTCAGTTGGTAGAGCACATCATTCGTAATGATGGGGTCAGGTGTTCGAGTCACCTAAGCGGCACCACTAATCCACTGATATCATTACGCTTTCTGTCGTATCGAAACGCAACGTTTCGGATGATCTAGAAGCGTGGCAAAAAAGTGTGGCCGCGATGATGTTCGGCCCTTTCCCAAGCGCCACCGCGCGGCATCACTGCGACGCTGCCGGCGTCAGTCGCAATATCTTTCCCGCTGGTTCGTCGGTCAACGCCATGACCGCGCCGTCGGGAGCCTGCACCACGTCCCGGATACGCCTGCCGAGAGCGAGGACTTCCTCGGCAGCGACCTGCTTTCCGTCGATCCTGACACGAACGATGCCTTCCGCCGACAGTCCGCCAATCAAGAGGTCGCCTCGCCAATCGGCAAACATGTCGCCGGTGTAGAAGGTCATGCCGGAAGGCGAGATGACGGGCGTCCAGCTATGGATGGAGTCGGCAAACTCCGGGCGCGTCGAAGGATCGGGGATGCGTTCGCCCGAATAATGCCGGCCCCAGCTGACCACGGGCCAGCCGTGATTCCTGCCCGCTTGCGGAATGTTCAACTCATCGCCGCCGAGCGGTCCCATTTCCGCCGTCCAGAGCACGCCGGTTTGGGGATGGAGCGCAGCACTTTGCACATTGCGATGGCCGTAGGACCAGATCTCGTCGGCGCCGTCCTTGCCAACGAAGGGATTGTCGTCAGGCACGGAACCATCGGGGTTGATGCGGACGATCGTCCCAAGATAATTGTTCGCGTCCTGCGCCTCTCGCATCTTGCCGCGCTCGCCGAGCGTGACGAAGAGCTTGCCGTCCGGCGCGAAGACCAGGCGGGAGCCGTAGTGCAGCCGGCTGGACACGGCTGGTTCCTGCCGGAAGATCACTTCGAAGTTCGAAAGCGCGCTGCCGTTCTTATCCAGACGTCCACGGCCGACGGAGGTGGCCGCGCCGCCGCCGCGTTCCTCCGAATAGGAGAGATAGACCGTCCGGTTGTTGGCAAAGTCCGGATCGAGCGCCACATCCAGCAGGCCGCCTTGTCCGCTGGCAAAGACGTCCGGCACACCGTCGATCGGATCGGAAACGGCTCCGTCGGTCGAGACGAGCCGCAGCCGCCCCGGACGCTCGGTGACCAGCAACGCGCCGTCGGGCAGGTAGGTCGCGCCCCAGGGATGCTCGAGCCCTTCGGCAAAGGTCTCGACCGCAAAGCGGCCTGTTTCGCTCTCAATGCTGCTGTCCTGCGCGAGCGTGGTCGAGGGCGCACCGAAGGCAAGAAGAAGAGACGAAGCAATGAGTATCCGCAGCATGATTTCTCCATCCGAACGGAGGCATAGGGGAGGAGCCGCCGGCTCCCCGATATAATGACCGACTGCCGATGCAGTTCCAAACTGGCACCGCGCCCAGGTTTTCAGTTATGGCCAGGTCGAGGTCGACGAGAGTCCGGCCTGGCACTCTCGGCATGCCTCTACAGATAAAGAAGACAAATGAGCGCGAACTGAAACCAATTGAGACACAACTGAAACACTTCCAGGCGCAGGCGACATGTATGCGAAACGCTTTGGGGCGATGGTCGCCGCAAGACCAGGAACGCAGGAGCGTCGCCGATGACACCCGACCAGATAAGACTTGTCCAGGACAGTTTTCGCGAGATCGTGCCGATCCGCGTGGCCGCCGCCGCACTGTTCTACGAGCGTCTGTTCGCGATCGACGCGGACCTTCGCGCGCTGTTTCCAGTGACAGACATGACCAAGCAAGGCGCCAAGCTGATGGCGAGCCTCGGCTTCGTCGTACATGGACTGGAACGTGCCGACACCATCCTCCCGACGGTGCGCGTGCTCGCCAAGCGTCACGTGACTTACGGCGTCGAGGAGCGTCATTACCCGATCGTCGGGCAAGCGCTCATCGAGACGCTGGCGGCCGGCCTCGGTACGGCTTTTACGCCGGCTGTCCGCGAGGCTTGGGAGGCGGCCTACGGGTTGCTCGCCAGCGTGATGATCGCGGCTGCCCGTGAGGATCAGCTCGCCGCGTAATTTTTGGGATGCAGCCGCAGGCGACCACCCACCCAAACGACAATTCCAAAATGGAGAGAAACACCATGTTCAGATACACAGCACTTGCGGCGCTTTGCGTCGTGGCAAGTTCCGCTTCTGCCGGCGAACTCACCGCCCGTCAGGGTGGGACCGTCGATCTCGGCAATTTTCACGGCGTCGTCTACTACACGGAGGCGGATGACGGCTACCGGGTGGTCACCACGATGGCGGCGGGCGAAGAGAACCTGCCGGTACGCTTCGTCGCGACCCTCAGCGAGGGCCAGGCGTTCGTGATCTCGGTCCCGGGCGCGTTGGCAGGGGCCGGCCAGGCACTCGAAATCTCGCGCGCCCAAGGCAAGCTGGTTGTCGCCAAGGTGGAGTCCACCCAGTAACGGGTTGAAAGTTGACGTTGCGACGCAACCGGGTAGTCTGCGGCCGCTTCCGCGTCTTCCAACAGCGCGAAGAGACAAATCGGCACCGTCATTGGGATGGCTATCGTCCTAACCTCGGAGAAACGAGATGCTCAAGGTGCAAAGTGCGGAAGTTCGATTTCGACTTTTTGAGTGTGGACAATTTTTCCTGATCCTGATGGGCGCTGGTCTACTTGCGCCGGCCGCTTTTGCCGATGTCGTCGAGCCAGCGACCCTCGCCGTCGCGGATTTCGAGTTCAGGGATACATCAGGTGAAGTCAGGGACCAGACCGCCGAACACGAAGCGCGACTGAAGGCATTTGGGGTTGCGTTGCAGGATGGCCTTTCGGGCAACCAGAAGATCGACCTCGTCGCATTACCCTGTCAGGCAGAACAGTGCACCATCAAGGACCCCGGCCTTGTCGATCTCTCGAAACAGGCAAAAACAGCCAGCGCGAAATATCTCCTCATCGGTCAGGTGCACAAGATGAGCACGCTGGTCGGCTGGGTGAAGTTTGCAGTGCTGGATTTGAGCAACAACAAACCTGTCTGCGATCGATACCTGACTTACCGGGGAGATACCGACGAGGCATGGCGGCGAGCAGCAGAGTTCACGGCGCGTGACGTCGAGAAGCACTGCATTCCGTAGGTATCGCGGTCGCTGTAGCCCTTGATCAGCCGGCCCCTGAACCTCAGCATGGCCTGGGAGCCTCAGTTGCGGCGTCAGGCGGCTTTCTTTTTCGCCAGCCTCGCCCTGATGCTGGCGACGTCGGCGCGCGGCGTCGCCGCGAACAGCGTCTTGGTGTAGCTGTGCTTGGGGTCGGCAAAGACCGCGTCGCGCGAGCCGTATTCGACGGCCTCGCCATAATACATGACCATCACCTCGTCGGCGATGTAGCGCACCACCGAGAGGTCGTGGCTGATGAAGACATAGGTCAGCTCGAACTCGTCCTGCAGGTCGGCGAGCAGGTTGAGCACCTGCGCCTGCACCGACAGATCGAGCGCCGAGACCGGCTCGTCGAGCACCAAAAGGCTCGGATTGAGCATCAGCGAGCGGGCAATGGCGATGCGCTGGCGCTGGCCGCCCGAGAACATGTGCGGGTAACGGTTGTAGTGCTCGGGTCCGAGGCCGACCTTCTTCAGCATCTTCATGGCGAGATCGCGCCGTTCGTCGGCCGGCGTGTCGGTGTTGATGAGCAGCGGCTCGCCCAGTACGTCACCGATCTTCTGGCGCGGATTGAGCGAACCGTAGGGGTTCTGGAAGACGATCTGCACCTTGCGGCGCATCTCCTTCGTCAGCCCATCCCTGGCGATGTCGACCTTGTTGCCGTCGATGAAGAGCTCGCCCGCTGTCGCCGGATCGATCAGGGTGATGATACGTGCGAGCGTTGACTTGCCGCAGCCGCTTTCGCCGACGATGGCCAGCGTCTTGCCCTTGTCGACGCTGAACGAAACGCCCTTGACCGCGTGCACCGTGCGCGAGGGGCGAAACAGGCCGCCGCCGACATGATAGTCGCGCACGATATTCTTGCCTTCGAGAACCGTCACGCTCATGACGCGGCTCCCGTTGCAGACCCGCTTCCCGCAGCAGACGGAGCCGGTTCGAACAGCATGTCGGAAATGGTCGGCAGCCGATCGCCGACCGCGTTTTCCGGCAGCGCCGACAGCAGCGCCCGCGTGTAGTTGCTCTTCGGCTGCTCGAACAGCGACAGAACGTCGGCCTCCTCCATCTTGCGGCCCTTGTACTGGACGATGACGCGGTCGGCGGTCTCCGCCACGACGCCCATATTGTGGGTGATCATGATCAGCCCCATGCCGTATTTGGCCTGCAGGCCAACCAAAAGATCGAGGATCTGCTTCTGGATGGTGACGTCGAGCGCGGTGGTCGGCTCATCGGCGATCAGCAGCTTCGGATTGCAGGCGATGGCGATGGCGATCATGACGCGCTGGCACTGGCCGCCCGACATCTGGTGCGGGAACGAGTTCAGCCGCTCTTCCGGATCAGCGATGCCGACCAGCTTCATCAGTTCGATGGCACGGGCCCGGCGCTGGGCGCGGTCCATGCCCAAATGGAAGCGCAGCACCTCCTCGATCTGGAAACCGGCGGTGAAGCACGGATTGAGGCTGGCGATCGGCTCCTGGAAGATCATCGAGATGTCCTTGCCGACGATCTTGCGGCGCTCGGACGGGCTGAGCTCGAGCAAGTCGACGCCGTCGAAGGCCATGCGGTCGGCCTTCACTGTCGCCGTGTTCGGCAACAGCCCCATCACCGCCAGCATCGCCACCGATTTGCCGGAGCCGGATTCGCCGACGATCGCCAGCACCTCGCGCGGCTCGATCGACAGGTCGATGCCTTGCACGGCCATGAACGGTCCGGCGGCGGTATCGAACGACACGGTAAGGTTCTTGATCTCGAGAAGAGGCATGGTCACGACCTCTTCAGCTTGGGATCGAAGGCATCGCGCAGGCCATCGCCGATCAGGTTGATGGCGAGCACCGTGATCAGGATGGCAAGGCCGGGGAAGGTCACCACCCATGGCGCGCGCAGGATGAACTCGCGCGCCGTGGCAAGCATGGTGCCCCATTCCGGCGTTGGCGGCTGGGCGCCGACGCCAAGGAAGCCGAGAGCCGCGGCCTCGAGAATGGCGTTGGAGAAGGACAGCGTCGCCTGCACGATCAGCGGCGCCATGCAGTTCGGCAGGATCGTCTTCACCATCAGCCTGAGATGGCTGGCACCGGCCACCTTGGCGGAGATCACATATTCGCGGTTCTTTTCGGCCATCACCGCCGCACGGGTGAGCCGCGCGAAATGCGGCTGCAGCACGAGCGCGATCGCCAGCATGGCGTTGAACAGGCCGGGTCCGAGGATCGCCACAAGAACCAGGGCGAGGAGCAGCGACGGGAAGGCCAGAATAACGTCCATGACGCGCATGATCAGCGTATCGACCCAACCGCGGAAATAGCCGGCGAGCACGCCGAGGACGATGCCGCTGGTCAGCGAGAAAACGACGACGACCAGTCCGATGAACAGCGAGAACCGCGCCCCGAAAATCAGCCGCGAAAGCATGTCGCGGCCAACGGCGTCTGTGCCGAGCAGGAACGTCGATCTGCCGCCCTCCTGCCAGGCCGGCGGCGCCAGCAGCGCATCGCGAAACTGTTCGTCAGGTGAATGCGGCGCGACCAGCGGCGCGAAAATCGCCACCAGCACCAGGGCCGTGAACACGACCAGGCCGATGACCGCGCCGGTGTTCATCGAGTAGTAATGCCAGAACTCGGTGAAGGCGCGTTGCCGGCCGCCGGTCGGAATGGAGGCGGCGGTGGCTTCTGCCGTGGTTTGGTCGGTCATCTCACTGCACCCGGATACGTGGGTTGATGACGGCGTAGAGCACGTCGACGATCAGGTTCACCGCCATGACGATCAGCGCGATGATCAGCAAGCCGCTCTGGACGACAACATAGTCGCGCTTGGCGATCGCGTCGATCATCCACTTGCCGATACCGGGCCAGGAAAAGATCGTTTCGGTCAGGATGGCGCCCGCCATCAGCGTGCCGACCTGCAGGCCGATGGTGGTGACGACGGGGATCAGCGCATTGCGAAAAGCGTGGAGCCCGATGACGCGACGCGGCGCGAGGCCCTTGGCGCGGGCGGTGCGGACGTAGTCTTCGCCCAGCACCTCCAGCATCGCCGACCGCGTCTGGCGCGCTATGACGGCAAGCGGAATCGTCGCCAGCACGATCGCCGGCAGGACCAGATGACTGGCGGCGGACCTGAAAGCGCCGCTTTTGCCGGAGATCAGGCTGTCGATCAGCATGAACCCGGTCGTCGGCTTGAAGAAATATTGAAGGCCGATGCGGCCGGACACCGGCGTCCAGCCGAGATAGCCGGAGAAGAAGATGATGAGCAGCAGCCCCCACCAGAAGATCGGCATCGAATAGCCGGTCAGCGCCACGCCCATCGTCGCCTGGTCGAACCATGATCCGCGCTTGACCGCGGCGAAGATGCCGGCGGGAATGCCGATGAGAACGGCGATGATCAGCGCGATCGTCGCCAGTTCCAGCGTCGCCGGAAACAGCGCCTGGAATTCACCCAGCACCGGCCGCTTGGTGGCGAGCGATATGCCGAAGTCGCCGGTCAGGACCCTGCCGATATATTCCAGATACTGGACGACATAAGGCCTGTTATAGCCAAACCGCTCGACAAGCTCGGCGTAGCGTTCCGGGCTGACGCCGCGCTCGCCGGCGAGCGCCGTGATCGGGTCGCCCGGCAAAAGCCGGACGAAAGCGAACGCCGCCAGCGATATGCCGAACACGGTCGGGATGATCAAGGCGAGCTTGTGGAGGAGATAACGGAGCATCTTGCTTCATAGAACGGCGGCGCTTCAAGTCCAGCGTCGCCGTTCTATTTCTCAGCGTTATTCGGCGACGTCGACGCCGTCGAACCGATGAATGCCGAGCGGATCCATGACGAAGCCGGTAATTTTCTTGTTCATCGGCATGAAGACCTTGGAATGGGCGATGGTCAGCCACGGCGCCTCACGCTTGAACACCACCTGAGCCTCCTCGTAGATCTTGGTGCGCTCGGCGACGTCGGTGGTCGCCTTGCCCTTCTGCAGCAGGGCTTCGAACTCCTGGTTGCACCAGATCGCATAGTTGGACTGGCCGATGGCATCGCAGCCGAGCAGGAACAGGAAGTTGTCCGGGTCGCCATTGTCGCCGGTCCAGCCGAGTTGGAAGGCGCCGTCACGGTCCTTCTGCTTGCCGCGTTCGCGATACTCGGTCCATTCGTAGCTGACGATCTCGGCCTTCACGCCGATCTTGGCGTAGTCGGCCTGGATCAGCTCCGCGACCCTTTGGGCGTTCGGATTGTACGGGCGGCTGACCGGCATTGCCCAGATCTTCATCGACAGATCCGTGACGCCGGCATCCGTCAGCATCTTCTTGGCCGCGTCCGGATCGTACGGGTCGTCCTTGATCTCCTTGTTATAGGACCACATCGTCGGCGGGATCGGGTTTATCGCCGCCTGGCCAGCGCCCTGGTAGACCGCATCGAGAATGGCCTGCTTGTTGACGGCCATGTTGAGGGCCTTGCGGACCTCGACCTTGTCGAAGGGGGCCTGCGTCGTGTTGTAGGCCATGTAGCCGATGTTCAGGCCTTCCTGCTCATCGACCTTGAGGTTCGGGTCGGCTTTCAGGCCGGCAATGTCGGCCGGCGCCGGGTACGACATGATATCGCACTCGCCCGCCTTCAGCTTCTGCGCGCGCACGGCCGGATCGGTGGTGATGGCAAAGATCAGATCGTCGATCTTCTGGCGGCCGCCATGGTAGCCGTCCCATGCCGCATAGCGGATGACCGCATCGACCTGGTAGTCGACGAACTGGAACGGACCGGTGCCGATCGGCTTCTGGGTGAATTGCTGCCTGGTGCCGGCCTTGTCGAGCTGGTCGGCATATTCCTTGGAGACGATCGAAGCGAAATCCATGCCGAGATCCGGCAGGAAAGCGACTTCAGGCTTGTTCAGCACGAATTTCACCGTCAGGTCGTCGACCTTGACGATTTCCTTGAGAAGATCCGGGAAGCCCATGCCGGCAAAATATTCCCAGCCGGTGCCTGCCAGATAGTCGAACCACGGGTTTTCCTTCTTCCACTGGCGTTCGAAGGAGAAGATCACGTCGTCGGCGTTGAGATCGCGCGTCGGCGTGAAGTAGTCGGTGGTCTGGAACTTCACCCCCGGCCGAAGCTTGAACGTGTATTCGAGACCGTCGTCGGAAACCGTCCAGCTCTCAGCGAGGCCGGGTGTGATGGTGGTTTTGCCGTGCTCGAACTCGACCAGGCGCGAATAGATGGTGCGAGACGACGCGTCGAAGTCGTTGCCACCGCTCCACGGCGACGGGTCGAAGCCGGCCGGCGACGCCTCCGAGCAGTAGACCAACTGCTTGGCATTGGCCATGCCGCAGAGGACGCTTGCGGCCAGCAACGCGGCCGCAAAAGTCAGTTTCTTTTTCATGGAGGACTCCCTGATGTTCTTCCAAGCCCCTCTATCAGGCTCGCGAAGCGCGCATATAAGCACCGTTTTTCCGGCTTTGGAACACCTGGTTTGCCTACCCCATGGGAAGCAGAATTTCTTTCTTCGCATTCGCCGAAAGAGGGAATGAAATGTCAAAACTCATCGATCACGATATTGTTAACGACTGCATTTTTTTATCATCTCGAGCGCATCCGACGGTGAGGAACCGCCGCCTTCGGCTTGTCATTGGCGCGGACGATTTCTTCCCAGCTTGCCGCAGGGGCAGACTTGCACGGCTGCCGATAGTCGCAATACATAGATGACAGGCTGGATTTCCTGGGTGCCGGCAGCAACGGAGGACGTCTCTGTCATTCGGAGGCGACGCGGCGGGCGGAGACAACAAGAACGATCGAGGGAGGGACGAGTGGCAAAAACACCAAGGACGACGGCACCAGCGACAGCCAAGGCCAAAACTGCTGCGAAACCGGCCAGCCCCGACAAGCCCCCGACAAGCCAAAGGCCAAAAGCGCCGACGGCCAAAGCCAAGCCGAAGGCGGCCGCGGTGTCCGCGAAAACCAATGAATCCGCGAAGACCAATTCATCCGCGAAGATCAATGCATCCGCGAAGGCAGGCGCAAAGCCCGCCGCCGCCAAACCAGCGGCGAAGGCGGCGCCGACAGCGGCTTCATCGGCGTCAAACCCAGGTCCGGGCAGAAGATTGCCGAATGCGGCTGCCGCCGGATTGCCGGAAAAACCCTGGCTCAAAAGCTATCCGAAAGTCGTTCCGGCCGAGATCGGCGCTCTGCCCTTCGGCTCCATCGGCGATCTGCTCGCCGACGTCTGCAAGCAGTACGCCAGCCGGCCCGCCTTTACCTGCATGGGAAAGACCATCAGCTACGCGGAAGTCGAGCGGCAATCGGCCGCCTTCGGCGCCTATCTGCAATCGTCGGGGCTGCCGAAAGGCGCACGCGTGGCGCTGATGATGCCGAACGTGCTGCAATATCCGGTGGCGATGATGGCAGTGCTGCGCGCCGGCTATGTCGTGGTCAACATCAACCCGCTCTACACGCCGCGCGAGCTGGAGCATCAGCTCAAGGATTCCGGCGCGCAAGCCATCGTCATTCTCGAAAATTTCGCCAGCACCTTGCAGGCAGTAATCGCTAAAACAGCGGTCAAGCATGTCGTGGTCGCGGCGATGGGCGACATGCTTGGCGGCCTGAAGGGAACGATCGTCAATCTCGTCGTGCGCCGCGTGAAGAAGATGGTGCCGGCCTGGTCGCTGCCGGGCCATGTCAAGTTCAACGCCGCATTGGAGGCAGGCGCCGGCATGAGTTTCAAGCCGGTGAAGGTCGCTGCCGACGACGTCGCGTTCCTGCAATACACCGGCGGCACCACCGGCATCTCGAAGGGCGCGATGCTGCTGCACAGCAACGTGCTGGCCAACGTCGCGCAGAACGCGCTGTGGATCGAGGACGCCTTCACGGTCAAGCCCAGGCCGGCGCATCTCAACTTCGTCTGCGCGCTGCCGCTCTATCATATCTTCGCGCTGACGGTGAACGCGCTGATGGGCATGCAGTTGGGCGGCCAGAACATACTCATTCCCAATCCGCGCGACATTCCCGGCTTCGTCAAGCAACTCGGCAAATACCCGATCCACATCTTTCCAGGCCTCAACACGCTGTTCAACGCGCTGCTCAACAATGAGGATTTCCGCAAGCTCGACTTCAGGCCACTGATCCTGACGCTGGGTGGCGGCATGGCGGTGCAGAAGGGTGTCGCCGAACGCTGGAAGGCGTTGACCGGCTGCCCGGTCACCGAGGGCTACGGGCTTTCGGAAACCTCGCCGGTGGCCACCGCCAACACATTCAGCGATGGCAACTTCACCGGCACGATCGGCCTGCCGCTGCCCTCGACCGAGATCGCCATCCGCGACGACGACGGCAATGATCTGCCGCCCGTTGAGGTCGGCGAGATCTGCATCCGCGGACCGCAGGTGATGGCCGGTTACTGGAACCGGCCGGACGAGACCGCCAAGGTGATGACCAAGGACGGCTTCTTCAAGTCGGGCGACATGGGCTTCATGGACGAGCGCGGCTATACCAAGATCGTCGACCGCAAGAAAGACATGATCCTTGTGTCCGGCTTCAACGTCTATCCGAACGAACTCGAGGAAGTGGTGGCGCTGCATCCGGGCGTGCTCGAAGTGGCCGCGATCGGCGTGCCGGACGAGCATTCAGGCGAAGTGCCGAAGCTGTTCGTCGTCAAGAAGGACCCGTCGCTGACCGCAGAGGTGCTGACTGTGTATTGCCGCGATAACCTGACCGGTTACAAGCGGCCAAAATACATCGAGTTCCGGACCGAACTGCCAAAGACGCCGGTCGGCAAGATCCTGCGCCGTGCATTACGAGAATAGGGACAATTTTGGCCGATAGCCTTACTGTCGATGACGCGGCGGATAGGCTTTCCCGTCCCGATCCGCTAACATTCATCAAGGCGAACATGCGTATCGCCCCTGTTCCGGCACTTCCCGAAATCCGGCTTTATGCAGCCCATCCGGCAAGCGGCCTGTGGCGGCTCACGCGTCCCGAAGGACGAGCCGCCGAGCCGGAAGGAGAAGAAACCGACGAGGATGGCCCCGAGCCGCAGCCTCCTTACTGGGCCTATGCCTGGGCCGGCGGCGCGGTGCTTGCCCGCTACATCCTCGATCGGCCGGAGACCGTGGCCGGGCTTCGCGTGCTCGACATCGGCGCCGGGTCCGGCCTCGTCGGTATCGCCGCGGCAAAGGCCGGCGCCAGCGAAGTGATTGCATCCGAGATCGACCGCAACGGCGTCGCCGCGCTTGGTCTCAATGCGGCGGCGAACGGCGTCGCAATCACGGTCGTCGGCGAGGATATCACCGCTGGGCCGCCGCCGCCGGTGGACGTCGTAGCAGCTGGCGACTTGTTTTACCGGCAAGATCTCGCCGACCGGGTCATCCCCTTCCTCGACCGCTGCCTGGCCGCCGGCATCAATGTGCTGATCGGCGACCCGGGCCGCGCCTATCTGCCCCGCTCGCGGCTTCGCCTGCTGGCCGAATACCAGGTGCCGGATGTCGGCCAAGCAAAAGGCGCGGCGACGAAGCCGAGCGGCGTCTTCTCGTTCGAGCCGGAGCAACTCGGAGGCGCGTTCAGATCGTCTCCTTGACCCTTGCCGAAAGAAGGTCGGGCAGATCGGCAACCGAATCCAGAATGACATCGGCGATCTGCGACAGCGATTCCCGCGTCCCGGTGCCGGAGAGCACGCCGATCGCCAGACCGCAGCCGCCGGCCCGCGCCATCTCCAGATCGTGGCGATTGTCGCCGACCACGGCGATCGCTGCAGGCCTCAGGCCGGTCAGGTCCGAGAAGGCGAGGATCGTATCGGGCGCCGGTTTCGGATTGGCCACCGCGTCGTAACCATAGGCGGCGTCGAACAACTGCGCGACACCCAGCGTCAGCAATGTCTTCTCCGCGCCAGTGGTCGAATCGTTGGTGGCGACGCCGAGCCGGTAGGCTTTCCTGTGAAGAAGGCCAAGCGTCTCGACGATGCCCGGCAGCGCCACCGCCATCGCCGAGCCCTGCACCGAGGTGATCTCGTTGAAGCGGGCGACGGCAAGCATCTGGTCTTCATCCGACAGTCGCGGAAACCAAAGCTCGACGACATCCATGTTGGTGCCGGAGGCAAAGATGGAATCGGGCTTGAAGCGTTTGGTGGCGAAATCGTAGCCCGCCGCGGCAAGCAGCCTGTCGGCCTTCCAGCGGTCGCCCTCCGCCGCATCCATCGCCATGAAATCGGCAACGCCGAGCCACGTCGCGTTGAAGTCGACAAGGGTGCCGTCCTTGTCGAACAATATTCCTTTGATCTCGGCCAAGCCGCTTACTCCGATCCGCGCAATCGATGGATGTGTCCCACCAGTCCAGCGGTCGAAGCGTCCCGCTTTGCGGCATTCTCCTTGCCTTCCACGACAGGCAGCAGCCCGGTCGCCAGTTCCTTGCCGAGCTCGACGCCCCATTGGTCGAAGGAATTGATGTTGAAAAGCGTGCCCTCGACGAAGACGCGGTGCTCATAGAGCGCGATCAGCCGTCCGAACGTATGCGGATCAAGTTGTCTGTAGAGGATCGTCACCGAGGGCCGGTTGCCGGAGAAGACGCGATGCGGGGCGATCCTGTCGACCTCGGCGGGCGCCATGCCTTTTGCCAGCATCTGCGCGCGCGCTTCCTCCAGCGTGCGACCCTTCATGAACGCCTCCGACTGCGCCAGGCAGTTGGCGAGCAACAGGTCGTGGTGATGCTTGAGATCCGGCTCATGGCCGATGGCTGCGGCGAGGAACTCGACCGGAATGAAATCGGTGCCCTGGTGCAGCAGCTGGAAGAAGGCGTGCTGGCCGTTCGTGCCGGGCTCGCCCCAGACCAGCGGGCCGGTCGGCGTCGTGACAGCGCCGCCGTCGAGGGTGACGCTCTTGCCGTTCGATTCCATGTCGAGCTGCTGCAGATAGGCCGGCAGCCTCGACAGGCGCTGGTCGTAGGGAATGACGGCGCGGGCGGGGTATTGGCAGATCACCCGATGCCACCAGCCGATCAGCCCCATCAGCGCCGGCAGGTTGCTGGCCAGCGGCGCCGTCTGGAAATGTTCGTCCATCGCATGCGCGCCGTCGAGAATGGCGCGAAAATTCTTCGGGCCGACGGCGATCATCACCGGCAGGCCGATCGCGCCCCACACCGAATAGCGTCCGCCGACCCAGTCCCAGAAGCCGAAGACGCGGTCGGACGCAATGCCGAACTTGGCCACCAGGTCGAGCGCCGTCGAGACGGCGGCGAAATGCTTGTCGACCGCTTCCTTGCCGAGCGCCTTCTGCACCCATTCGCGCGCCGTCTCGGCATTGGTCATCGTCTCGATCGTGGTGAAGGTCTTGGAAGCAACGATGAACAGCGTGGTTTCGGCGGAGAGGTTCTTCAGCGTGTCGTGGATATGGGCGCCGTCGATGTTGGACACGTAATGCGTGCGCGGCCCGTCGTGATAGGGCGCCAGCGCCAGCGTCGCCATGGCCGGGCCAAGGTCGGAACCGCCGATGCCGATGTTGACGATGTCGGTGATCTTCTTGCCGGTGGCGCCGGCCGCCTTGCCGGAGCGCACGGCATCGGCGAAGCCGCCCATCGCATCGAGCACGGCGACAACCTCCGCCTTCACGTCCTGACCGTCGAGCACGATGCCCTTGCCGTTCAGGTTGCGCAGCGCGGTGTGCAGCACGGCGCGGCCTTCGGTGACGTTGATCTTCTTGCCCGAGAACATCGCGGCGCGCCGGCCTTCGAGATCCGCGGCTGCCGCCAGCTTCTCGAGCAAATCCATCGTCTGCGCATCGACCGCGCATTTCGACCAGTCGAGCAGCAGGTCGCCGTCGGTGGCGGAGAATTTTTCGAAGCGCTGCGGATCGGCGGCGAAAGCCTCGCGCATGCTGCCCGATTTGGCCGCACGGTGATCGTGCAGGGCGTCGAGCTGTTTTTGAAAGGACGATTGATCCACTGCCTCACTCCGAGCCTTGAGATGCCAACATATCAGACCGGATGTTTCCGGCGCGTGTCGTCGCGTCCAAACTATCTAGCCGAAATCCACTGGTTTCAATGCGCCGCGATGACGCGTTGCGTCCGGCAGCGATGACGCGTTGCGTCACAGCTGGGGATGACGCGTTGCTTCACGCCGCGATGACGCGTTGCGTCACGCGGGGGGATGACGCACAGCGTCACCCTGGGGAAGGATCACTGGCGTAAATCCCTACGATCAGAAAAATTGATTGGCGCAACGCCTTGTGCCACCGGTACATTCGACTGGTCCAGCCGGGTGAAAAAGGCTGGCCATCGAGGAACATCTCCCATGCCACAGCGAAACGACACGGCCATATGGTCCGGCCTGTTCCGGATTTCGGCGGAATCCGGCCAGACCCTGCAGGCGCAGATCCGCCAAGCGATCGTCGCCGCTATCCTCGACCGGCAAATCGCCGCTTCAATGCCGCTTCCGTCCTGCCGAATCCTGGCCGAGAAACTCGGCGTGGCGCGCGGCACCGTGGTGTTGGCCTTCCAGCAGCTCGTCGACCAGGGTTTTCTGGTGGCGCGCGAACGGCGCGGCCATTTCGTCAATCCGGACGTGCTGGCGACGCCGGCCAAACCGCACCAGAAGGCGCCAGACCAGGCCAACGAGATCGACTGGAAGGCGCGCCGGCAGATCGCGGCCAGCGACATGCCGCCGCCGGCCAAGCACGACAACTGGATCAAGTCGTCCTACCCCTTCGTCTATGGCCAGTTCGATCCGGCACTGTTCCCGACCGCCGAGTGGCGCGAGTGCAACCGCATGGCGCTCGCCGTGCTCGAGATCCGCAATTGGGCGTCCGACATGGTTGACCGCGACGATCCGCTTTTGATCGAGCAGATCCAGGCGCGGCTGTTGCCGCGGCGCGGCATCTTCGCCAATCCCGACGAGATCATCGTCACTCTCGGCGCGCAGAACGCGCTCTACATGCTGGCGACGCTGCTGATGACCAAGGGCTCCAAGGTGGCCATGGAAGACCCCGGCTATCCCGACGCACGCTCGATCTTCCGGCTGGCGGGTGCCGACGTCGCACCGGTTCCGGTCGACCATTCCGGCATTGTAACCGCTTCTATTCCCAGCGATTCCGGCTTCGTCTTCGTCACGCCCAGCCACCATTGCCCGACCATGGTGCCGCTGTCGGCGGAGCGCCGGCAGGATTTGCTGGCGCGCGCCAATCGTCACAACCAGATCATCATCGAGGACGGCTATGACAGCCAGCTTCTGGACGAAGCGCCGCAGCAGGCGCTGAAGAGCCTCGATCGTTCCGGCCGCGTCATCTATGTCGGCTCGATGTCGAAGACGCTGGCTCCGGGTCTGCGGCTCGGCTACATCGTCGCCTCGGCCGGGCTGATCTCCGAGCTTCGCGCGCTGCGCCGCTTCATGCTGCGTCATCCGCCGGCCAACAACCAGCGCGCGGTCGCGCTGTTCCTGTCGCTTGGCCATCACGAGGCGCTGGTGCGGCGGCTGTCGAGCGCCTTCGACGAACGGCGCAAGCGTCTGATCCATGCGATTTCCGCCTTCCTGCCGGAGTGGCGCTCGACCGATTCCGCCGGTGGCGCGTCGCTCTGGCTTGAGGGGCCGCGCGGCACCGATTCGCGCGGGCTGGCCGAGGCCGCCGCCTCGCGCAGCGTCATCATCGAGCCTGGCGACCGTTTCTTCGATCGCACCGAAAAGCCGTCGCGCTTCATGCGGCTGGGCATCTCCTCAATCGCGCTGCAGCACATCGAGCCCGGCATCCGCGAACTGGCGACGGCGGCCGGGCGCAGGCCGGCCGCCGCTTGATGCCTCGTCGGGGCCGGCACCGGCCACCGTTGTTTAGCGCCCTGGCATATGCGACGGGACCGTCTGGCTCATAGGCTGTGCCAATGCCGGCGGCATAGTTCGAGGCATAGCGCATGCCCCCGGAAACCAGTCTTCGGTTTGCGGAAAGGATCATGCGCAAGCAAGAAAGTCTTAGAGCGTCCTTTGCGCGTCCAAGTGGACGCGCGGCGCTCTAGCGGGAACGAAGCGGGCCGATGGTGGACCAACCACCGCCGCCCGCTTCGCAGCTAAAGGTGGAGTGTGCCTCCGATGTCAGTGGCTGTCGACAAGCCGGATGCGCCTTCGGACCAACGTTCGCGGCGTTCCGGCGGGCGCGAAGCGCGTCGCGCCATGCGGGCAGCGCCGCTTGCCGACGATATCAAGCCGGTGCGCGCCGGCCTCGAAGGCGGAAGCTACGGGCCGCTCAGCGACAACGACCGCGAGCGCATTCACGAAGCGGTGCTGACGCTGCTTGAAACGGTCGGCTTCGCCAATGCCATCCCATCCTGCATCGAGGCGCTGACCAAGGCCGGCGCCACCCTCAGCGAGGACGGCCGCATTCGTTTTCCGCGCGCGCTCGTCCTCGACACCATCAAGAAGGCGGCGCGCCATTTCACCCTGCATGGCCAGGATCCCAGGCACGACATGCTGATCCAGGGCAAGCGCGTGCATTACGGCACGGCGGGTGCCGCGGTGCATCTGGTCGACGTCGAGAAGCGCTGTTATCGCGAATCGCTGCTGCAGGACATCTATGACGCCGCCCGCATCGTCGAAGGGCTCGACAACATCCATTTCTTCCAGCGGCCGATGGTGCCGCGCGACATTCCCGATCCGCTCGATATGGATTTCAACACGCTTTACGCCTGCGTGATGGGCACGTCGAAGCATGTCGGCACGTCCTTCACGGTGCGCGAGAACGTCAAGCCGGCGCTCGACATGCTCTATGCGATTGCCGGCGGCGAAGAGAATTTTCGCGCCCGGCCTTTCGTCTCCAATTCGAACTGTTTTGTCGTGCCGCCGATGAAGTTTGCCGAGGATGCCTGCGGTGTGCTCGAGGCCTGCGTCGAAGGCGGCATTCCGATCCTGCTGCTGTCGGCCGGCCAGGCAGGCGCCACGGCGCCGGCGGCGATCGCCGGTGCGGTGGTGCAAGCGGTGGCCGAGGTGCTCGCCGGCCTCGTCTACGTCAACGCCATCAAACCCGGGCATCCGGCGATCTTCGGCACCTGGCCGTTCGTCTCCGACCTCAGGACCGGCGCCATGTCCGGCGGCTCGGCCGAGCAAGCGGTGCTGACCGCTGCCTGCGCCCAGATGGCGCAATTCTACGACCTGCCGGGCGGTTCGGCCGCCGGCATGACGGATTCGAAACTGCCCGACATTCAGTCCGGTTACGAAAAGGGCATCACCGATGTGATGGCCGGCCTTGCCGGCCTCAACCTTGTCTATGAATCGGCCGGCATGCACGCCTCGCTGCTCGGCTTTTGCCTGGAAAGCCTGATCATCGACAACGACATGCTCGGCCATTGCCTACGCTGCGTGCGCGGCATCGAGGTGACCGATGAGTCGCTGTCGATAGACACCATCGCCGAGGTCTGCCTGAAGGGGCCGGGTCACTATCTCGGCAACGAGCAGACGCTGCGGCTGATGCAGACGGAATATTTCTATCCGGCGGTCGGCGACCGCTTTTCGCCGAAGGAGTGGAACGAGAAAGGCAGGCCCGACATCTTGCAGCGGGCGATCATCGAGAAGAAACGCATCCTCGCCGAGCGCTTCCCGCGCCATGTGCCGAAGCCGGTCGACGACAAGTTGCGTGCCCGCTTCGGCAATCTTATCCAACTGCCGCGCAGCGGCATGGGCGGCTGAAGACGGTTCTCGTCAAAACGGTCAGAGCCTAATCCATCCCGACAAAATCGGGATGGGGCTCTAGCTTTCTGTTTGACCATGATCTTTTCCGAAAACCGGGTTCCACTTTTCGGGATCATGGTCAGAGCCTAATCCATCCCGACAAAATCGGGATGGGGCTCTAGCTTTCTGTTTGACCATGATCTTTTCCGAAAACCGGGTTCCACTTTTCGGGATCATGGTCTAGTCGGTGCTCAACCCGTAGTGCTCGACGACCTCGCCACTGATCAGCTTGGCATGCAGCGTCATCAGTATGATTTGCGCATCGAAGCTGTCGCCGGCCTCAAGTGCCGCCTCGAGCCGGCGCTCCGCATCCAGCCTATGTCTAAGGCCGTTGGATTGCTCGAATGCTTCCGGCCCGGCAATACAATAGCCAAGCAGTTGCGCCACCGGCGGGTAGGCCTGTGGCGGCGGCTCGTCGGGCCAGTGGTCCTTCATCAGATTGACGATGGTGAGCTTTGCTCCCTCCGGTACAAGGGCGGGATGAAGGTCGACGCCGCGTAACGCGGCATCGAGTTGCCTGAGGTCGCCTGAACGGCCGAACATTCCAAGGAAGCCTAGGGAGGAGCGCCGTCTCGCCATGATGTTCCTATCCGAATGCCCGAAACCGCAGCGAAACGCCGGCCGCGGCCAGCCGCTAACCGCTCGCTGCCAGCAACAAGACACCGGCGAGGGCCGATCCCGCAAGCGTCGGCAGCATGCCGATCTTCAGCTTCAGGATGGCGATCATGGCAGCACACGACAGCAGCGCCGCGCGCCAGTCGATCGATGAGAGCACCGGCACGTCCGTTCCAAGCCCGACGTTGCGCACCTCGCCGAAAATGACGTGCAAGCCGAACCACAGAGCGAGATTCATGATGACGCCGACGACGGCGGCGGTGATCGCGCCCAGCGCCGCCGACAGCGCCTTGTTGCCGCGCAGGGATTCGATATAGGGCGCGCCGAGGAATATCCAGAAGAAGCAAGGCGTGAACGTCGCCCACAGGGTGAGCATCGCCCCAAGCGATCCGGCAAGCAGCGGGCTCAACGATCCGGATTGGCGGAACGCGGCCAGAAAGCCGACGAACTGCAGGACGAGTATGAGTGGACCCGGCGTGGTTTCGGCAAGCCCAAGGCCATCGACCATCTCACCGGGTGCGAGCCAGCCGAAGGACTCGACCGCTGCCTGCGCGACATAGGCAAGGACCGCGTAGGCGCCGCCGAAGGTGACGACCGCCATGACGCTGAAGAAGCCGCCGATCTGCGTCCACACACTGGCGGATCCGGTAAAAGCCCAGATCAGCAGCATCGGCCCGAGCCAGATCGGCAGCCAGATCGCGACGGTGCGCGGCGCATGCCATCGCGTCGGCAGGGTGTGGGCCAGTTCGCCGCGCTCGAACATCAGGTCGACCGCGCCCTTGATGTCGGGAACCGCGTCCTTGCCGTGCGCCGCGCCGGAAAAAAGCGCTGGCGCAACACGATTTCCAATCCAGCCCGCCAGGCCGGCAAGCAGGACGATGAGCGGAAACGGCATGTTCAATGCATAGATGGCGATGAAGGCGGCGAGCGCGATCGAAACCATGACCCGGTTCTTCAGGGCACGACGTCCGATCCGGATCATCGCCTCGATCACGATGGCGAGCACGGCCGCTTTCACCCCGAAAAACAGTGCCTCGACGAGCGGAGCATCGCCATACAGCGCATAGAGGATGCTCAAGGTGAGCATCACAAGCGCGCCCGGCGCGACGAACAGGATGCCGGCGACCAGGCCGCCGATCGTCCGGTGCAGCAGCCAGCCGATATAAATGGCGAGTTGCTGGGCTTCAGGGCCGGGCAGCAGCATGCAGTAGTTCAACGCATGCAGGAAACGTTGCTCGCCGATCCAACGCCGTTCCTCGACCAATTCCTTGTGCATGAGTGCGATCTGGCCGGCCGGCCCGCCGAAGCTGAGCAGGCCGATTTTCGCCCAGAGTTTTACGCCTTCACGGAAGCTTGGCGCAGCCGCCGCTTCGACGGTTTCGCCCGTTTTTCCCGAAGCAGAAGGCAGGGCGCTCATGATGGCTTGCTCGCGCTTGGCCAGTTGTGCGTCTCCTCGGTGGCGTCGCGGCACCACCGGAAAAACGCGTCGTAGAGCAGCATGCCTGCCTCCATCTGTTCCAGATCGTCGCGAAACATCCGCGACAGGCCAAGCGAGGCGGCCAGGAATCCGGCTGCCTGGGGAACCAGATCGAGGCGTGCGGTATCGGCTGCGCGCACGATCATGGCCAGGCGGTCGAGTGCCTCGGATTCGAGCCCGAACTCTTCGATCATCGTATCGAAGGTGCAGCACTCGCCCCGGTGAGTCCAGAACACCTTGTCGATGTCGAAAGGCACGGCCTGAAAGCGATCCGCAGTGGCCGACACTTCGGCCGCCTCGACAAAGAGGAAGACCGCGCTCGGATCGATGAAGCGCCGGATCAGCCAGGGGCAGGCGATGCGATCGACCTTCGGGCGGCTCCGCGTCACCCACACGGTGCGGCCTTTTTCATCGCGGGGCGGTATCTTGCCGGCATCGATCAAAGGCCCCTTGCCATCGCGCCAGGCCTCGAACCCGCCTTCGAGGGATTCGGCACTGACGCCCTCATGCCGCAGCCATGCGGCCACGCCTTGTGAGAGCTTTTGCCCTTTTTGGCAGACGACCGTCACTCGGCTGCCGGCGAATTCGGATGCCCAGGTCGAGACGGTTTTGAAATCACGCCGGTTTGAGGCCGGCAGCAGGCGTGGATCGGCGCTGTAGTCCTCCTCGATGCGAACATCGACGATCGCGGGCGCACCCGGCAGACCAATCAGACGGGACAGTTGCGATACGGTGATAGCGGTTGTCGACGGCATGGCGTCCACCCTCCTTGAGAGAGAAGCTTGGACGCGAACGTTGGGCTGACGCCTCACGGGGTCGTCGCGATGCACCCCTTGCCATGATCGTGGATTTGTCGCGCCCGCTTGTCAAGCGCCATGCCTGCAGCAAAGGATGCTCTGGCTCCGGCGGGCGGCGGAGCCAGGACACGTCCGGGAGGAAACCCATGAAAAAGACCTATCACGGCAGCTGCCATTGCGGTGCGGTGCGTTTCGAAGCCGAAATCGACCTCGCCGAAGGCATCCGCAAATGCAATTGCAGCTTCTGCTGGAAACTCGGCTACCGGAAATCCTTCGCCGCCTATGAGGCCGTGCGGGTGACGGATGGCCGCGACCGGATGCGGGAGTACAAGGCGACGCCGTCGAACTGGCCGGAAGGCGACATCAACCACTATATGTGCCCGAACTGCGGCGCGAATTTTCTCTCGCGCGGCTATCTGGATTTCATGGGCGGGAATTTCTGGGCGGTGAACGTCGCCTGCCTCGACGACGTCACCGAAGAGGAACTCGCCGCAGCCCCGATCGTCTACGAGGACGGCAAGCGCGACAGGCAGGACCAGACGCCTGAGATCACTGTTTATCTATAGGCGCTTGGATGCGGATCTTCCTTCTCCCCTTGTGGGAGAACCCCACAGGGGGAGAAGGCAAGAAAAGAGGCGTTCAGTGATTGTCCCGCGGCACGCCGCGGGTGTGCGCCACATCCTGGTATTTCACCGCCGGCTTCAGCACCATTCCTTCGGAGAACTGGTCGACCATGCCGCGCTGGATCTCCTGCCACGGCGTCTGGTGCTCGGGGTATCGATAGCCGCCATTGTCCTGCAACTCGGCGCGCCGGCGCGTGATCTCGTCGTCGGTGACGAGAATGTCGGCGGTGCCCTTGCGCAGGTCGATGCGGACGCGGTCGCCGGACTTCAACAGCGCCAGCCCGCCGCCTATGGCGGCTTCGGGCGAGGCGTTGAGGATCGACGGCGAGCCCGACGTGCCTGACTGGCGGCCGTCGCCGATGCAGGCCAGCGCATGAATGCCCTTCTTGATGAGATGGGCCGGCGGCTGCATGTTGACGACTTCTGCGCCGCCGGGATAGCCGATCGGGCCGGCGCCGCGCATGAACAGGATGGTGTGCTCGTCGATGCCTTGCGCCGGATCGTCGATGCGGGCGTGGTAGTCTTCGGGCCCGTCGAAGACCATGGCGTTGCCCTCGAAGGCCTCGGGGTCGTTCGGGTTCGACAGATAGCGCTCGCGGAATTCGGGCGAGATGCCGCTGGTCTTCATGATCGCCGAATCGAACAGATTACCCCTAAGATTGATGAAACCGGCATTGGCCTTAAGCGGCTCGGCGACGGTGCGGATAACATCGAGATTCTCGTTGACGGCCGCGCTGCAATTGGCGCCGATCGTCTTGCCGTTGACCGTCATGGCGTCGGGATGAGGCAGCAGCCCGGCCTTCATCAGTTCGGCCACCACCGCCGGCACACCGCCGGCATGGTGATAATCCTCGCCGAGATACTCGCCCGACGGCTGCAGATTGACGAGGAGCGGCACTTTCAGGCCGACCGTCTGCCAATCGTCATTGTCGAGCGGCACGCCGAGATGGCGGGCGATGGCGTTGAGGTGGATCGGCGCGTTGGTCGAGCCGCCGATGGCCGAGTTGACGACGATGGCGTTCTCGAAGGCCTGGCGAGTCATGACGTCGGAGGGTTTCAAATCCTCATGCACCATATCGACGATGCGTTTTCCCGTTTCATAGGCGATCTGGCCGCGCTCGCGGTAGGGCGCCGGAATGGCGGCCGAGCCCGGCAGCTGCATACCGAGGGCCTCGGCCAACGAGTTCATGGTGGTTGCGGTGCCCATTGTGTTGCAATAGCCGGTGGACGGCGCCGAGGAGGCGACGATGTCCATGAACTCGTCATAGCCGATCTCGCCGGCCGACAGACGCTGGCGCGATTCCCAGACGATGGTGCCGGAGCCGGTGCGCTTGCCCTTGTGCCAGCCGTTGAGCATCGGGCCGACCGACAGCGCGATAGCCGGGATGTTGACGGTGGCGGCGGCCATCAGCAGGGCCGGCGTCGTCTTGTCGCAGCCGATGGTGAGCACGACGCCGTCAAGCGGGTAGCCGTAGAGCACCTCGACCAGGCCGAGATAGGCAAGGTTGCGGTCGAGTGCGGCGGTCGGGCGTTTGCCCGTCTCCTGGATCGGGTGGCACGGGAACTCGAAAGGGATGCCGCCCATCGAGACGATGCCCTCGCGCACGCGCTTGGCCAGCTCGAGATGATGGCGATTGCAGGGCGACAGATCCGAGCCGGTCTGGGCGATGCCGATCAGCGGCTTGCCCGACATCAGTTCAGCACGCGTCAGCCCGTAATTCAGGTAACGCTCGAGGTAAAGCGCCGTCATCCCCGGATTGTCGGGATTGTCGAACCACTCCTGCGAGCGAAATTTCTTTTTCTGCGTGGGGGCGCCGGCCATCATGGTCTCCGTATTTGTATGACAAATCGATATGACAACGCGCGAGAGCAGGCAAGAGGCACGCGCCATCCGATTCCGGACTTTGGTGCGATAGACATGCGTCTACCCCCGCGCTAGACCGCATCGGGGCTTGTCAATTCGTATCCGGGAGATTTTGATGGCTTTGGTTATCGAAGGCGAGGAACGCATCGCCGCACCCCTGCAAAAGGTGTGGGAAGCGCTGAACGACCCGGACGTTCTGAGGCAGACCATTCCGGGCTGCCAGAGCCTCGAAAAGAAGTCAGACACCGAGATGGCGGCGACCGTGGTGGTCAAGATCGGCCCGATCAAGGCGACGTTCAACGGCGAGGTGACGCTGACGAACCTCAACCCGCCGAACTCCTACACCATCCAGGGCGAGGGCAAGGGCGGCATCGCCGGCTTCGCCAAAGGCGGCGCCGATGTGACGCTGACCGCCGATGGCCCGGAGGCGACGATCCTCAGATATGCGGCCAAGGCCGATGTCGGCGGCAAGATCGCCCAGCTCGGCAGCCGGCTGATCGAATCGACATCGAAGAAACTGGCCGGACAGTTTTTTTCGAGTTTTGGCGAGAAAGTTGGCGGCTCCCCTCCCCCTTGAGGGCCCTTGAGGGGAGGGTGCCGCGCGGAGCGCGGCGGGAGGGGTCGCCTCAACCGCCTCGACCTCGACTTAAGAAGATGGAGCGCGTCGCTGCGGACCCCACCCAGCCCTGCGGGCCACCCTCCCCTCAAGGGGTAGGGATATCCGCATCACTCAAACACGATGCTCGGCACGGCGGCTTCGGCCGCGCCGCGTTCCTCGTTGACCCTGCCCCAGACGTTCGCCGCGATGTCGCGGTAGATCTTGGCCTCGGCGCTGTCGGGCTTCGAGACCACCACCGGCGTGCCGGCATCCGAGCTTTCGCGGATGCCCATTTCGAGCGGCACTTCGCCGAGGAAGGAGACGCCGAGACGCTCGGCCTCGCGGCGGGCGCCGCCATGGCCGAAGATGTCGTAGCGCTTGCCGGTGTCGGGGGCGAGGAAATAGCTCATGTTCTCGACGATGCCCAACACCGGCACGTCGACCTTCCTGAACATGTTGAGGCCTTTTCGCGCATCGATCAGGGCCAGATCCTGCGGCGTCGAGACGATGACGGCGCCGGCCAGCGGCACCTGCTGGGCCATGGTCAGCTGCGCGTCGCCGGTGCCGGGCGGCATGTCAACGACGAGCACGTCGAGCGGACCCCACTCGACCTCGCGCAGCATTTGCGTCAAAGCCGACATCACCATCGGTCCGCGCCAGATCATTGGCGTCTCCTCATCGACGAGGAAGCCCATCGACATGACCTTCAGGCCGTAATTCTCCATCGGCCTCAGGACCTTGCCGTCGACGGTCTGCGGCCGGCCATGGATGTTGAGCAGCCGCGGCATCGACGGGCCGTAGATGTCAGCATCGAGCACGCCGACCCTCAGGCCGTTGGCGGCGAGGCCTAGCGCGATGTTGACGGCGGTGGTCGACTTGCCGACGCCGCCCTTGCCCGAAGCGACAGCGATGATCGCCTCGATGCCGGGCACGCCGCGCTTGCCCTGGCTGTGCGAGGCCGGAGCATGCGGAGCCGGACGTGGCGCGGCAGCGGGTGCGGCCGCAGGTGTGGGCCTTGGGGCGGGCCTGGGGGCAGGCCTTTGCGGCACCGGGGCCTCCATGCCGCCGCCTTTCCTTTCCGCCGTCAGCGCGACCACGGCGCCGGCGACACCGGGGATCGCCTTGACGACACGCTCGGCGGCGGCGCGCAATGGCTCCATCTCCTGGGCACGGGCAGCCTGCACGGTGATCGAAAAGAAGACCTTGGAGTCGGCAATGAAAATCTCGGAAACCATGCCGAGGTCGACGATGTTGCCGGTGAAGTCCGGTCCGTTGACCGTCTTCAGGCGCTCGATGACGATTTCCTTGGTGACGTTTTCCTGGACGGCGGGCATCAGCTTTTCCTCTGCTTTTGCGCCTGAGATAATGCAGTTCCCGAACAGAACCAAGCGGCGGAACGACACGCACGGGCGTGGCTGCAAAAACTTGCGTCCGTTTGTCGGGCTTGCAGGGGACAAAACGTCCTTGGGGAAGAGGGCACGCCGATAGCGCCAGCTGCGATCGCCGGAAGACGAAGCAGCCCTATCTTTGCAGGCTTCGGACGTGCTCGCCCGCAAGCAAAGGAGACCAATCATGCTCGCAAACAGCAACGCAACGGCCAATCTCGCAGTGAAGGACCTGGCTAGGGCCAAGGCCTTCTATGAAGACGTTCTGGGGCTGACGGAGGTTCACAACGAGGGTGGCGAACTGATCGTCTACAAATGCGGCGACACCAGCATCAATGTCTATCGCTCGCAATTCGCCGGAACCAACAAGGCGACGGCGGTGACCTGGATGGTCGGCGATGAGATCGATAACACCGTCAAGGCGCTGAAATCGAAGGGCGTCGTCTTCGAGCATTACGACATGCCGGGCCTGACGATGGAAGGCGACATCCATGTCGGTCACGGCATGAAGGTCGCCTGGTTCAAGGATCCCGACGGCAACATCCTGAACCTTGTCGACAGGTAGGCCTGGACGGCGGCGATGCTTCGGCCGCATGAGGATTCGCCAAGCAAAAACAGCATGCATCTGGCGCAGCCTCGCTTGGCCGGCTAGCGTCCGCTCATGATCGACAAGCTGGAATTCTTCATCGCGCTGGCCAGGGAGGAGCATTTCGGCCGGGCGGCGGAGGTGTGCGGCGTCACCCAGCCGACGCTTTCGGCCGGCATCAAGCAGCTGGAGGGCCAGCTCGGCGTGATGCTGGTTCTGCGCGGCTCGCGCTTCCAGGGGCTGACGCCGGAGGGAGAACAGGTGCTGGCGTGGGCGCGCCGCATCGTCGGCGATACCCGCACCATGCGCGAGGAGATGCGAGCGGCGCGTCACGGCCTTTCGGGGCGCATCCGCATCGCCGCCATCCCGACGGCGCTAGCCATGGTGGCGCGGCTGACGACACCTTTTCGGGCAAAACATCCCGGCGTCACCTTCTCGGTGCTGTCGCGCACCTCGATCGAGGTGCTGTCGCTGCTCGGCAATTTCGACATCGACGCCGGCATTACCTATCTCGACAACGAGCCGCTGGGGCGGGTGACCAGCGTTCCGCTCTATGACGAGCGCTATCAGCTGATCACCGCGATCGGAAACCCCTATTCCGACCGCGACAAAGTGACATGGGCGGAGCTCAGCCAGCTGCCGCTCTGCCTGTTGACGCCGGACATGCAGAACCGCCGCATCATCGACCAGCATTTGGCCGAAGCCGGCACGCAGGTGCGGCCGACACTCGAATCCAATTCGATGATCGTGCTGTTCTCGCATATCCGTACCGGCAAATGGTCGTCGATCATGCCGCTCAACCTCTCGGAAACATTCGGCTTTTCCGAGCCGATCCGGGCCATTCCGATCATCGATCCGGACGCCAGCCACACCGTCGGGCTGGTGGCGACGCTGCGCGAGCCGCACACCCCGCTGGTCTCGGCGCTGCTGGACGAGGCGATGGCGCTGGCAGACGATTTCCGCGCCCGCCACTGAGCTAGAGATTGCAGGCTGGAAGGCATCGATAGAAGATTTCTATCGAGCGACGGATCAGCTTTATTGATTTAGCGGGTTTCGTCCGATTTCCTAAGCACTTAGCGGATCACCACGACCAGGGAGGGCGCTGCATGATCATGCAGCCTGCAAGTACCGAGATCGCATCGCGCACGGCGGCGATCGTCCAGGAGTTGAAGGGCCTCGAAGGCCCGCTGCTGCCGATCCTGCACGGCATCCAGGAAGAGTTCGGCCATGTGCCGCACGACGCGCTGCCGGTCATCGCCGAGGCGCTGAACATCTCCAAGGCGGAGGTGCATGGCGTCGTCACCTTCTACCACGACTACCGCAGCCGCCCGGCCGGCCGGCATGTGCTGAAGCTCTGCCAGGCCGAAGCCTGCCAGTCGATGGGCTCAGACGCGATTGCCGCCAAGCTCAAGCAATTGCTGGGCATCGGCTTCCACGAGACGGCCCGCGACGGTTCGGTGACGCTGGAGCCGGTCTATTGCCTCGGCCTTTGCGCCTGCGCGCCATCGGCGATGCTGGACGGCGAGGTGATCGGCCGGCTCGATGACGAAAAGCTCGACGAGATCGTTGCCGAGGTGCGCTCATGACCCCGCGCATCTATATTCCCGGCGATTCCGGCGCGCTGGCGCTCGGTGCGGAAAAGGTCGCCAAGGCGATTGAGAAAGAATTGGCCGATCGCGGCATCGAGGCCAAGATCGTGCGCAACGGCTCGCGCGGCGCCTATTTCCTCGAGCCGATGGTCGAGGTGGTCACAGACAAGGGTCGCGTTGCCTATGGGCCGGTGAAGCCGTCCGAGGTCAAAAGCCTGTTCGACAGCGGCTTCCTCACCGGCGGTCATCACAAGCGCTGGCTGGGCGCGCCCGACAAGATCCCGTTCCTGGCCAGGCAGACGCGGCTGACCTTCGCGCGCTGCGGCGTCATCAATCCACTGTCGCTCGATCACTACAAGGCGCATGGCGGGCTGAAGGGCCTGCAGAACGCCGTGGCTATGGCGCCGGCCGAAATCGTCAAACAGGTGACGGAATCAGGCCTGCGCGGTCGCGGTGGCGCCGGCTTCCCGACCGGCATCAAGTGGAAGACGGTGCTCGATACGACCGCCGACAAAAAGTACATTGTCTGCAATGCCGACGAGGGTGACAGCGCCACCTTCGCCGACCGCATGATCATGGAGGGCGACCCCTTCGTGCTGATCGAAGGCATGGCGATCGCCGGTGTCTCCACCGGCGCAACCAAGGGCTTTGTCTATATCCGCTCGGAGTATCCGCATGCGGTGGCGATGATGCAAAAGGCGGTCGAGGTCGCCCGCAAGGCCGGCCTGCTCGGCCTCAACGTGCTGGGCTCGCCCAACGCCTTCGACATGGAAATCCGCGTTGGCGCCGGCGCCTATGTCTGCGGCGAGGAAACCTCGTTGCTCAACAGCCTCGAAGGCAAGCGCGGCGTCGTTCGCGCCAAGCCGCCACTGCCGGCCATCCAGGGCCTGTTCGGCAAGCCGACGGTGATCAACAACGTCATTTCGCTGGCCTCGGTGCCCGTCATCATGGACAAGGGTGCTGCCTTCTACAAGGATTTCGGCATGGGCCGCTCGCGCGGCACCATTCCGATCCAGATCGCCGGCAATGTCAGATATGGCGGCCTGTTCGAGGCGGCGTTCGGCATGACGCTTGGCGAGATCGTCGACGACATCGGCGGCGGCACCGCGACTGGGCGGCCGGTCAAGGCGGTGCAGGTCGGCGGGCCGCTGGGTGCCTACTTCCCACGCAGCCTGTTCGACACGCCGTTCGACTACGAAGCCTTTGCCGCCAAGGACGGGCTGATCGGCCATGCCGGCATCACCGTGTTCGGCGACACCGCCGACATGTTGAAGCAGGCACGCTTTGCCATGGAGTTTTGCGCCATCGAGAGCTGCGGCAAGTGCACGCCCTGCCGCATCGGCTCGACACGCGGCGTCGAGACGATCGACAAGATCGCCAGGGGTATCGAGCCGGAAAAACAGATCGAGCTGGTGACGGACCTCTGCAACACGATGAAGTTCGGTTCGCTCTGTGCGCTGGGTGGCTTCACACCTTATCCGGTGATGAGCGCAATCAACCACTTCCGCGAAGATTTCAAGCCGGCGCCAGTCGCCGAAGCAGCAGAATAGGAGTCTCGCGATGGGTCTCATTCAGGAAATCGACTACGGCACGCCGGCCTCGACATCCGAGAAGCAGGTGACGCTGACGGTCGACGGCTTCACCGTCACCGTGCCGGAAGGCACCTCGATCATGCGGGCCTCGATGGAGGCCGGCATTGCCATCCCGAAGCTTTGCGCCACCGACATGGTCGACGCCTTCGGCTCCTGCCGGCTCTGCCTGGTCGAGATCGACGGCCGCAACGGCACGCCCTCCTCCTGCACGACGCCAGTTGCGCCGGGCATGGTCGTGCACACCCAGACCGGAAGGCTGAAGGACATCCGCCGCGGTGTGATGGAGCTCTACATTTCCGACCATCCGCTCGACTGCCTGACCTGTGCTGCCAATGGCGACTGCGAATTGCAGACGCAGGCCGGCGTCGTCGGCCTGCGCGACGTACGCTACGGCTATGAGGGCGACAACCACGTTTTCAAGACGAACGACGGCGCAGAGAACTTCAAATGGATGGCGAAGGACGAGTCCAACCCGTACTTCACCTATGATCCTTCGAAATGCATCGTCTGCTCGCGCTGCGTGCGCGCCTGCGAGGAGGTGCAAGGCACTTTCGCGCTGACCATCGAGGGCCGCGGCTTCGAAAGCCGTGTGTCACCCGGCATGCACCAGCTCTTCATCGACAGCGAGTGCGTGTCCTGCGGCGCCTGCGTGCAGGCCTGCCCGACGGCGACGCTTTCCGAGAAATCGGTGATCAAGATCGGTCAGCCGGAGCATTCGGTCGTCACCACCTGCGCCTATTGCGGCGTCGGCTGCTCGTTCAAGGCCGAAATGCGCGGCGACGAACTGGTGCGCATGGTGCCCTACAAGGACGGCAAGGCGAACCGTGGCCATAGCTGCGTCAAGGGCCGTTTTGCCTACGGCTACTCGACCCACAAGGAGCGCATCCTCAATCCGATGATCCGCGAAAAGGTCACCGATCCATGGCGCGAGGTGTCATGGGAAGAAGCGCTGACCCACACCGCCAACGAGTTCCGCCGCATCCAGTACCAGTATGGCCGAACCTCGATCGGCGGCATCACCTCGTCGCGCTGCACGAATGAGGAAACCTATCTGGTGCAGAAGCTGATCCGCCAGGGTTTCCGCAACAACAATGTCGATACCTGCGCCCGCGTCTGCCATTCGCCGACCGGCTATGGCCTTGGCCAGACTTTCGGCACCTCGGCAGGCACCCAGGATTTCGATTCGATCGAGCAGACCGATGTGGTGATGATCATCGGCGCCAATCCGACCGACGCACATCCGGTGTTTGCCTCGCGCATGAAGAAGCGGTTGCGCAAGGGCGCCAAGCTGATCGTGCTCGACCCACGCCGCACCGACATCGTGCGCTCGGCCCATATCGAGGCGCAGCATCATCTGCCGCTGAAGCCCGGCACCAATGTCGCCGTGGTCACCGCGCTTGCCCATGTCATCGTCACCGAAGGCCTGTTCGACGAGGCCTTCATCCGCGAACGCTGCGACTGGGACGAGTTCCAGGACTGGGCGTCGTTCGTCGCGCTGCCGGAAAACAGCCCTGAGGTGGTCGGCCAGCTTGCCAATGTCGATCCTGAAGAGATCCGCAGCGCCGCGCGGCTGTTTGCCACCGGCGGCAACGGCGCGATCTATTACGGCCTCGGCGTGACCGAGCACAGCCAGGGCTCGACCACCGTCATCGCCATCGCCAATCTCGCCATGGCGACCGGCAATATCGGCCGGCCGGGCGTCGGCGTGAATCCGCTGCGCGGCCAGAACAATGTCCAGGGCTCCTGCGACATGGGCTCGTTCCCGCATGAGCTGCCCGGCTATCGCCACGTCTCCGGCGACGCGGTGCGCGACATCTATGAAAGCCTGTGGGGGGTCAAGCTCGACGACGAGCCCGGCCTGCGCATCCCCAACATGCTGGACGCCGCCGTCGACGGCTCGTTCAAGGGCCTCTATGTGCAAGGCGAGGACATTCTGCAGTCCGACCCCGACACCAAGCATGTCGCCGCCGGCCTTGCGGCGATGGAATGTGTCGTCGTCCACGATCTCTTCCTCAACGAGACCGCCAACTACGCGCATGTCTTCCTGCCCGGCTCGACCTTCCTCGAGAAGGACGGCACCTTCACCAATGCCGAGCGCCGCATCAACCGCGTGCGCAAGGTGATGGCGCCGAAGAACGGGCTGGCCGACTGGGAAGTAACGCAGAAGCTCGCGCAGGCGATGGGGCTTGCCTGGAATTACCAGCATCCGTCCGAAATCATGGATGAGATCGCCAGGACGACGCCGAGCTTCGCCAAGGTCTCCTACGACTATCTGGAAAAGATGGGCTCGGTGCAGTGGCCGTGCAACGAGCAGGCGCCGGAAGGCACGCCGATCATGCATATCAGCGGCTTCGTGCGTGGCAAGGGCAAGTTCATCCGCACCGAATATGTCGCGACCGACGAGAGGACGGGACCGCGCTTCCCGCTGCTGCTGACCACAGGCCGCATCCTGTCGCAGTACAATGTCGGCGCGCAGACCAGGCGTACCGACAATGTCATGTGGCACAGCGAGGACCGGCTCGAGATCCACCCGCATGACGCCGAAAACCGCGGTCTGCGCGACGGCGACTGGGTCCGCCTGACCAGCCGCTCCGGCGAGACGACGTTGCGCGCGCTGATCACCGACAAGGTGTCGCCTGGCGTGGTCTATACGACGTTCCACCACCCCGACACGCAGGCCAACGTCATCACCACCGACTTCTCCGACTGGGCGACCAACTGCCCGGAATACAAGGTGACCGCAGTGCAGGTCGGCGCGTCCAACGGGCCGTCGGAATGGCAGCGCGACTATGACGAGCAGGCCCGCAACAGCCGTCGCATCGCGACCTTGGAAGCAGCGGAGTAACCTTGAGCGCGCGCCGCAAAGCGACGACGCAGATCTCGCGGCTGGCGCACCGCGCCGGCGGCACTGCGGCCGCCAACCGGATGGTGCCGGAAGAGACGCCGGTGGCGTTCTCCTTTGCCGGCACCACTCACGCGGTGATGATGGCAAGTCCGGCCGATTTCGAGGATTTCGCGCTCGGCTTCTCGCTGACCGAAGGCATCATCGCCGACGGCCGGGAAATCGAGGCGATCGAGGTTGAGGATCACGGCGCCGGCATCGACATCCAGATCAGGCTGAAGGACCAGGCCAATACGCGCTTCGAGGCGCGGCGCCGACGGCTGGCCGGCCCGGTCGGCTGCGGGTTGTGCGGCATCGAGTCGATCGAGGAGGCGATGCGCTCGTTCGAGGCGGTCGGTTCGTCAAGACTTACACTTAACACCGACGACATCGTCCGTTCGGTCAGGCTTTTGTCGAAAGCGCAGCCGCTGCATGCCGAGACCGGTGCGGTCCATGCCGCCGGTTTTTATATCCCAGGCAAGGGCATCGTCATGGCGCGCGAGGATGTCGGCCGCCATAATGCGCTCGACAAGCTGGCCGGGGCGCTCGCCAAAGCCGGCATCGATGGCACCTTGGGTGCCGTCGTGGTGACGTCACGCGTTTCGGTCGAGATGGTGCAGAAGACGGCGGCGATCGGCGCTGCGTTCATCATTGCCGTTTCGGCGCCGACGGCACTTGCCATCCGTACCGCCGGGGACGCCGGCATGACGCTGGTGGCTTTGGTGCGCGGCGATGATTTCGATATTTTCACCCACCCCGAGCGGGTGACTTCCGGAGTTGCCAAGCATGTCGCATGACGAGGGCCACATCATGAGCACCAGCGAAAAGCTGGTCCGCATGGCCAACCAGATTGCCGCCTTTTTTCACTCCAAGCCGCGCGAGGAAGGCATTGCCGGCGTCGCCGAGCACATCAACAAGTTCTGGGAACCGAGGATGCGGCGGCAATTGTTCGAAATGCTGGACAATGGTGGCGAAGGCTTCAACGAGCTTGTCGCGGCCGCCTCGGCAAGGATCAAGCGGCCGGCCGCACCGGAAGCAGCGGGCTTCGGCGCCGATGCCGGGGGCGTCGCTTCCGGCGGCAAAGGCCCCCGGGCCGGTGAGTCGAATACCGGGATCGCCGCTTCGCAGAAGTAGGCCCGTGCTGCCCCTCATCCGGCCCTTCGGGCCACCTTCTCCCCGTCAACGGGGAGAAGGAAAAGGCGCTACCCGTGCGCAACCATCACATGGCGGACGGCGGTATAATCTTCCAGCGCATAGAGCGACATGTCCTTGCCGTAGCCGGACTGCTTCAGCCCGCCATGCGGCATCTCGTTGGTCAGCATGAAGTGGGTGTTGATCCAGGTGCAGCCGTACTGAAGCCGCGCGGCCGTCGCCATGGCGCGCGAAACATCCTTGGTCCACACCGAGGACGCAAGGCCATAATCGCTGTCATTGGCCCAGTTCACCGCCTCATCGACCTCGGAAAAACGGGTGACCGAGACAACCGGCCCGAACACTTCGCGGCGCACGATCTCGTCTTCCTGCAGCGCTCCGGCGACGACTGTTGGCTGGTAGAAGAAGCCGGTGCCCTCGCCCGGCTTGCCGCCGGTGGTGATCTCGATGTGCTTAAGCTCCGAGGCGCGCTCGACGAAGCTCGAGACGCGGTCGCGCTGGCGGCGTGAGATGAGCGGCCCGATCTCGTTTTCGGTGTCGTCGGGGCGATTGTATTTGATGGTCGAGACGGCGGAGGAAAGATCGGCGACGAGCTTGTCGTAGATCTTCTTGCCGGCATAGATGCGGCAGGCAGCGGTGCAGTCCTGGCCGGCATTGTAATAGCCGAAGGCGCGCAGGCCGTTGACCACCGCGCCGAGATCGGCGTCGTCGAAGACGATGACTGGGGCCTTGCCGCCGAGCTCGAGATGCGTGCGCTTGACCGATTTGGCGGCGGCCTGCAGCACCTTCTTGCCGGTGGCGACATCGCCGGTGATCGAGATCATGTTGATTTTCGGGTGGTTGATCAGCGTGTTGCCGACGCTGTCGCCCCTGCCGAGCACGACGTTGACGACGCCCTCGGGCAGTATCTCGGCAAGGATTTTCGTCAGCTTCAGCGCCGTCAGCGGCGTCTGCTCGGACGGCTTGAAGACGACCGTGTTGCCGCCGGCAATCGCTGGCGCCAGCTTCCAGGCCATCATCATCAGTGGGTAGTTCCACGGCGCGATCGAGGCGACGACGCCGATGGCATCGCGGCGAACCATCGAAGTGTGGCCCGGAATGTATTCACCGGCGACCTGGCCCGGCATCGAGCGGACAGCGCCGGCAAAGAAGCGGTAGCAGTCGACGATCGCCGGGATTTCGTCGTTGAGCACGGCATTGATTGGCTTGCCGCAATTGAGCGCCTCGAGGGCGGCGAAATCTTGTGCCGCGGCCTCGATGCGATCGGCGATCTTCAGGAGATAACCGGAGCGCTGCGCCGGCGTGGTGCGCGACCAGGTGACGAAGGCCTTTTCGGCCGCCAGCACCGCGGACTCGATCTGCGCCTGGCTGGCTTCAGGCAGGTTGAGGATAGTCGCCCCGGTCTTTGGATTGAGGATCGGCTCCTCGGTCTCGGTGCCCTTCTCGAATTTGGAGCCGATCAGCATCTTTGTGTCCATGGCAGTCTCTCCCTTATGGATTCTTGACGTCATTTGCCCGAACCGGCGATCTGGTCGCCGTCGCGGGTGAGGTAATAGGCGACGAGGATGGGCAGCAGCGTCACCAGCACGACGACCATGGCCACGACGTTGGTGACCGGGCGCTGGCGCGGACGGATCAGCTCTTCCAGCATCCAGATTGGCAGCGTCTGCTGCTGGCCTGCGGTGAAGGTGGTGACGATGACCTCGTCGAACGACAGCGCGAAAGCGAGCATGCCGCCGGCAAGCAGCGCGGTGGCGATGTTGGGCAGCACGACATGCCGAAACGTCTGGAAGCCGTCGGCGCCGAGGTCCATCGACGCCTCGATCATCGAGCCGGAGGTGCGGCGAAAGCGGGCGACGGCGTTGTTGTAGACGACGACGACACAGAAGGTGGCGTGGCCGAGCACGATCGTCCAGAACGAGAACGGAATCTCGGCCAGCGAAAAGGCCGAACGCAGCGCGATGCCGGTGATGATGCCGGGCAGCGCTATCGGCAGGATAACCAGCAGCGAGATGGTTTCGCGGCCAAAAAACCGTGTTCGCGAAACGGCGGCCGCGCAGAGCGTACCGAGGACCAGTGCGACGAGTGTCGAGATAGCGGCGACACGGACCGACAGCGACAGCGCTTCCCACACGTCCGGGCGGTTCCAGGTGACGGCGAACCATTGCATCGTCAGCCCCGGCGGCGGCCAGGCGAAGCTCTTTTCCTCGGTCGTAAAGGCATAGACGAAGATCAGGAAGATCGGCAAATGCAGGAACAGCAGGCCGCAGGCGGCGGCGATCTTCAGGCCGAGAGGGGCGGATGGCGAGCCATCAGAGCGCATCGAAGGCCCCCATGCGCTTGGCGCCCCAGAGGTAGAGACCCATGATGACGATCGGCACCACGGTGAAGGCGGCTGCGAGCGGGATGTTGCCGGCGGTGCCCTGCTGCGAATAGACGGCCTGGCCGATGAACAGCCGCGAGGTGCCGATGATCTGCGGGATGATGTAGTCGCCGAGCGTCAGCGAGAAGGTGAAGATCGAACCGGCGACGATGCCCGGCAGCGCCAGCGGGAACAGCACGTTGCGGAAGGTCTGGCCGGGCGAGGCGCCGAGATCGGATGAGGCCTCGACCAGATTGCCGGGCACGCGCTCGAGCGCCGCCTGCACCGGCAGGATCATGAACGGCAGCCAGACGTAGACGAAGACGATGAAGGTGCCGGTGGACGACACCGACAGCGAGTTGCCGCCGACGACCGGCAGCGACAGCCAGCCATCGAGCAGCCATAGCAGATGCAGCTTGGCGAGCAGCCAGGTCAGGATGCCTTCCTTGGCCAGGATGAGCTTCCAGGCGTAGATCTTGACCAGATAGCTCGACCACAGCGGCAGCATCACGCCGAGATAGAACAGCGCCTTCCAGCGGCCGCGCGCATAGCGCGCCGCGTAATAGGCGATGGGAAAGGCGATGATCGCCGAGGCGAACGTGACCAGGGCCGCCATCGTCACCGTGCGCAGGATGATGTCGAGATTGGCGGCCTGCAGCAGGTCGCCATAGGTCTTCAGCGTGAACTGCCGGTTGATGAGGCCGGAGAATTCGTCGATCGAGAAAAAGCTCTGCAAGAGCAGCGCGAACAGCGAGCCGACATAGACGATGCCGAGCCACAGCACCGGCGGCAGCAGCATCAACAGCAGTAGCAGCTTGGGCTTGCGCCAGAACAGGTCGGACAACGCGCCGCGCACGCCGCCGCCGCGAGGCAGGATGGCTGAGGCGGATTTGGAGTTGAGCGCGACGATTGTCATGACGCCGCGCTGTCTTGACGGAGGATAAATGAGAGGTCGCGATCCTTCGCGCCCCCCTCTGTCCTGCCGGACATCTCCCCCACTTGGGGGGAGATCGGCAGCGTCGCCGGCGGCGCCTTTTCTGGAACGTTGATAATTGGCGAAAGTGGTCGCGACAGCCGATCTCCCCCCTCGTGGGGGAGATGTCCGGCAGGACAGAGGGGGGCGCCGTAGAGCGCCTTGCCTCGGCTATTAGCCACAATTGCCGAAACCTTCATCATCCCGGCTCGTCCATCAAATGCAAATGCTCGCGGTTGAAGGTGAGCACGACCGCCTCGCCTTCCCCAGGCAATTTCGCACCGGCCGGCACGATGGCATGCAATCTCAACCCTTCGGCGTCGAGCGCCAGTCTGGTCGTGGCGCCGAGATAATTGGTCGAGACGAGACGGGCGGTAACGCCGTCGCCCTTGGCGGCACGGCCGATGCGAATGGATTCAGGGCGCAGGCTGCCCCAGCGATGCTGGCCGCAATAGCGCTGGACGAAATCCGGCGGCAGCACATTGGACGAGCCGACGAAATCGGCGACGAAGCGCGTCTTCGGCCGCTGGTAGATGTCCTCCGGCGTGCCGATCTGCATGATCTTGCCGTCGTTGAAGACGGCAACGCGGTCGGCCATCGACAGCGCCTCGCCCTGGTCATGGGTGACGAAGACGAACGTGATGCCGAGCGCCTTCTGCAGCGACTTCAGCTCCTCCTGCATGTTTTCGCGGAGCTTGAGGTCGAGCGCGCCAAGCGGCTCGTCGAGCAGAAGCACCTTCGGCTGGTTGACCAGCGCGCGGGCGAGCGCGACGCGCTGGCGCTGTCCGCCGGAAAGCTGGCTCGGGCGGCGGGCGCCGTAGCCGGGAAGCCGGACCAGCGACAATGCCTCCTCGGCCGCCTTCTGCCGCTCCAGCTTGCCGACACCCTTGACCATCAGCCCGTAGGCGACGTTGTCGAGCACGTTCAGATGCGGGAACAGCGCGTAGTCCTGGAAGACGGTGTTGACGTTGCGGCGATAGGGCGGAACGCCTTCGGCGCGTTCGCCGAAAATGGAGATCGAGCCCGATGTCGGCTGCTCGAAGCCGGCGATCAGACGCAGGCAGGTCGTCTTGCCGGAACCCGAAGGTCCAAGCATGGCGAAGAACTCGCCCGGCACGATATCGAGATCGACCATGTCGACGGCGCGCACGCTGCCGAAATGGCGCGAGACTTTTTGGAAGGAAACGGCTGATGTCATGGGCTGTCCTGATCTGCCAGGCTCGTCAATTCAGGCGACAGCGCTGCCCCTCATCCGCCTGCCGGCACCTTCTCCCCGTATAGAGACGGGGAGAAGGGGCTAGCCGCAACGCTCGCGATCCCCTCTTCCCGTTCTTCACGGGGAGAGGGTAGGGGTGAGGGGCAGCGCCAACTTGCGAGCAAAACGAACTCAGCGTCCGCCGATGACGCCGATATAGTCCGACACCCAGCGATAATAAGGCACGCACTGGTCCTGGGTGGCGCATTTCGACACCGGCGTCTTCCAGAACTTGATCTTTTCGAAATTGTCGTAGCCGTTGGTCTTGCAGCCTTCGTCGCCGAGCAATTCGTTGCCCTTGCAGGCAGCCGGCACCACCGGCAGCGAACCGAACCAGGCGGAGACATCGCCCTGCACTTTCGACGACAGCGAGTGCTCCATCCACATATAGGCGCAGTTCGGGTGAGCTGCGTCGGCTGCCAGCATGGTCGTGTCGGCCCAGCCGGTGACGCCTTCCTGGGGGATGGTCGAAGCGACCGGCTTCTTGGCAGCAACCAGCGTGTTGACCTGGTAGGGCCATGAACCGGAGGCAACGACGCCTTCGTTCTGGAAGTCATCGACCTGGATGGCAGCGTCATGCCAGTAGCGTCCGACCAGCGTGCGCTGGACGCGCAGCAGATCGAGGGCGGCCTTGTACTGGTCTTCGGTCAACTCGTAGGGATCCTTGATGCCGAGCTCCGGCTTGTGGAACATCAGATAATTGGCGGCATCGGCGATGTGGATCGGCCCGTCATAGGCCTGGACGCGGCCCTTGTTCGACTTGCCGTCTGGCAAGGTCACCTCCTCGAAGACGACGTTCCAGCTCTTCGGCGCTTCCTTGAACACCTCGGTGTTGTACATCAGCACGTTCGGCCCCCACTGGTAGGGGGCGCCGTAGTGGACGCCGCCGACCGTGAACCACGGCGCATCCTTCAGCCGGTCGTCGACCGTGTTCCAGCTCGGGATCAGATCGGTGTTGATCGGCTGGACCCGCTTGCCGGCGACAAGGCGCAACGACGCGTCGCCCGAGGCGGTGACGAGGTCGAAGCCGCCCTCATTCATCAGCGCGACCATCTCGTCGGAGGTGTTGGCGGTCTTGATATTGACCTTGCAGCCTGTGTTCTTCTCGAAAGACGTGACCCAATCATAGTTCTTGTCGGTTTCGCCGCGTTCGATGTAGCCGGGCCAGGCGACAATGTTGACTTGGCCCTCGCCCTTGCCAAGTTCCTTAACCTGGGCGATCGCCTGGCCGGAGAAGGCCAGCGCGACCGTCAATGCAGTGCATGACTTCAGGAATGAATTCATCGTCGATCTCCCATCTGAGGGGCCGCACTCTCGCGGCGGCTTTGGTCCCTGATCATGAAGGTGCTGTGAAATTCCCGGTTTCGCAAATTCATTTATCAGAAAGGCGATATCGGTTTTTCCGATAGATCAGCGGCCGTTCTTGTCAGGCCGCTGACGAACCATGCGCTGCGACTGGGCAAGCCCGATAAAGTCGCGCGCGGCCTGCGGCAGGCCGGAGCCGCGCCGCCAGACCGTGCCGACCTGGACAACCGGCAACGAGCCCGAAACATCGCGCGATTCGATGCGGTCGCCTTCCAGCGACCATGGCCGGTAGACGAGATCCGGCAGCAGCGCCACGCCGGCGCCGGTGGCGACGAGGCTGCGCACCGCTTCGACCGAGCGGGTGCGGAAGGCGACATGCGGCTTGGCGGCGATCGCTGCCAGCAATTTTCCGGTATTCTCTTCGATCTCGTCGACGGTCAGCATGATCAGCGGCTCCGACGCGATATCGCTGATGCCGATGATGTCGGCGCCGGACAGCGGATGGCCAAGCGGCAGCCATAGCCGGTAGGGCGAGACTTCGAGAATTTCCGATTGCAGGGCGGTGCGGTCGCGCAGGTTCGAGGTGACCATGACGGCGATGTCGAGCTTGCCGCCGATCAGCAGATGTTCAAGGTAGTCGCCATTGTCCTCGATGGCCGAGATCTCGACGCCCGGATAGGCGCGGCGATAGCGGGCGAGAAGGTCGGACAGCACATAGCCGGCGACCAGCGAGGTGACGCCGAGTTGCAGCCGGCCGCCAGCCGCCGCATGCTCGCCGGAGAAGGCGCGGCGCGCATCGGAAACATCGGCAAGGATCTTTGTCGCGTGGCGCAGGAACTGGTGGCCCTTGTGGGTGATGTTGAGGCCGCGCGGATGGCGCTCGAACAGCTCGACGCCGAGATCGCCTTCGAGCTCCTTGATCGCCTCGGTGACCGACGATTGCGAGATGGACAGGTTTTGGGCGGCGCCAGACACAGTGCCTTGCTCAGCGACGGCGATGAAGAACTGCAATTGGCGAATGGTGAAGGCCATGGCCGGACTAAACACCGGGACGGCAAGGAAGAAAAGCCGCGGACCCCAGGCTCACCACTGCTCTGGCCAGGTCAGATCCCGCTTTCGCTGCCGGCAATGCTGAGCCGCGCGCCCGCTTGCTCGAGGGCTGCGGCGATGGCGCGCGGCGGCGGCCGATCGGTGACGAGTTCGGAAAAACCGTCGAGGCTGCAGACCTGGACCAGGCCTTGGCGGCCGAACTTGGTGTGGTCGGTGATGACGAGCGAGCGCTGGCCGCGCGACAGCACCATGCGGGCGAATTCCGCCTCTTCCAGATCATAGTCCATCACGCCGGTGACGGCATCGACCGCGCCGGTGGAGATCACAGCGTGGCTAACGGAAAAGCGGCTGACGAATTCAATGGCCGTGACGCCGAAGGCGGCGCCCGAATCGCTGCGCAGTTCGCCGCCGGCCATATAGACCTTGTTGCCGTTGACGGTGGCCAGCGTGCGGGCGATGTCGGAGGAGTTGGTGACCACCGTCAACCGCCGGTGGCCGAGCAGTTCGCGGGCCAGGAAAGAGGTCGTGGTGCCGGTGTCGAGCATGATCGCTTCGCCGTCGCGGATGGTCGCGGCAACCATGCGGGCGATGGCGCGCTTGGCATCGGCATTCTCGCGCATGCGCCGCTCGAACGGCGCCTCGCCGGCCATCGACGGCAGGCCGACGGCGCCATGCATCTTCAGGATCGAACCGTCACTGGTCAGTGGCTTGACGTCGCGGCGCACGGTCTCCAGCGAGACGCCGAGCCGGTCGGCCAGGCTGGCGATGGTGACGGTGCCCTCCTCATGGAGGAGACGCAGGATTTCGCCATGCCGCTTCGAGTGCATCGGTCTCACCCACTCGGTTTGTTGCGCTACTGACCGCTTCTAAGGCAAATCGGCCACAGCTTACAAGAAAACCTTGTGATTTCGGGCAAAAAGCCACAAGTTTTCGTTGACAAGCCAGATCACATGGCGTGAGACTGGCTTGTGACAGGCTTCGGAACTGCCACGGGAGAACGATGGCAGAGCCGCACCAAAATTCGCCTGCCCGAACGTCCGGGAAATCGTCTGACGTGAGGGAAAAGGACTTTTTTGAATCCGCGGGGGCGGATGCCGGAGTCAAAGAACCCGGCACTGGGGCTCGTCGGTGCGGTGCGGGATACCGATCCCGGGATCCCGCACCGACGAGAATTTCGCATTTCTCCCTCCTGCCGGCCGCCCTCTTTGCGACGCCCGCGACGCCTTGAACCCCGCGCAACGAGGGATCCCCCTGTGACCGCCGAGGACCGCATCCGCGCCCTGCCCTGCTGGACCGGCAGCATCGAGATCGCGCCGCTGCCGGGCGGCCTGAGCAACGCCAACTATCTGATCAAGGACGCCGCCGGGCGGCATGTCGTGCGCATTGGCCAGGACTTTCCCTTCCATCACGTTTTTCGCGAGCGCGAGGTGATGACCGCGCGCGCGGCGCACGCCGCCGGCTTCGCGCCAGCGGTCCACTACTCCGAGCCCGGCATCCTGGTGACGGAATTTCTCGGCGCCAAGACTTTTGTCGCCGAGGACGTACGCGCCAATATCGGCCGCGTCGCCGCCCTGATGCGGGGCTTCCATCGCGAGATGCCCAATCATGTCTCCGGCGCCGGCTTCATGTTCTGGGTATTTCATGTCATCCGCGACTATGCGCGCACGCTGGAGGAAGCCGACAGCCGCATGCGAAGCGAGTTGCCGCGGCTGCTGACACTTGCGGACGAGCTTGAACGGGCGCAGAAACTGCTGCCAATCGTCTTTGGTCATAATGACCTTCTGCCGGCTAACATTCTCGATGACGGCCACAGGCTGTGGCTGATCGATTTCGAATATGCCGGCTTCAACACGGCGATGTTCGACCTCGCCGGCGTCGCCTCAAACGCCAGCATGAACGACGAGGAGTCCTTCGCCTTCCTGACCGCCTACTTCATGAAGGAGCCGGACGAGGCGATCCGCCGCTCGCATGCGGCCATGCAATGTGCATCGTTGCTGCGCGAGGCGATGTGGAGCATGGTTTCCGAACTTTATCTCGACGCGCCCGGCATCGACTACGTCGCCTATACCGACGAAAACCTGACGCGGCTCGATGCCGCGCTGGAAAACTACAGAACAAAATACGGACAGAAATCATGACCTTGCCCGCCTACGCCGAGATCGTCGTCATCGGCGGCGGCATAATCGGCTGTTCGACGGCTTATCATCTGGCGCGTGACCACAAAGCCGATGTCGTGCTCCTGGAACAGGGCAAACTGACTTCGGGCTCGACATGGCATGCCGCGGGGCTGGTCGGTCAGTTGCGGTCTTCGGCCTCGATCACCCGCGTGCTCAAATATTCGGTCGATCTCTACAAGGGGCTGGAAGCCGAAACCGGCCTCGCCACCGGCTGGAAGATGACCGGGTGCCTCAGGCTCGCCACCAATGCCGACCGTTGGATCGAGTACAAGAGGCTGGCGACGACGGCGAAAAGCTTCGGCATGGATATGCCGTTGCTGTCACCGGCCGAGGTCAAGGCAATGTGGCCGCTGCTGGAGACTGGCGATCTCGTCGGCGCCAGTTGGCTGCCGACCGACGGCCAGGCAAGCCCTTCCGACATCACGCAGTCGCTGGCCAAAGGCGCGCGCATGCATGGCGCCAGGCTGTTCGAGGATGTCCGCGTCACCGGCTTCGACATGAAGGGGGGCCGCATCACAGCGGTAAAGACCAACAGGGGCGATATCGCCTGCGACAAGGTGGTGAACTGTGCCGGGCAATGGGCGCGTCAGGTGGGGGCGCTAGCCGGCATCAACGTGCCGCTGCAGCCGGTGAAGCACCAGTACATCGTCACCGAGAGAATAGACGGGTTGGCGACCGATGCGCCGACGATCCGCGACCCCGACCGCCGCATCTATTTCAAGGAGGAGGTCGGCGGGCTGGTGATGGGCGGCTATGAGCCGAACCCGCAAGCCTGGACGACCGATATTCCCGGCGGCGATGTCCCTGACGAGTGGCAGTTCCGGCTGTTCGACGACGACTACGATCATTTCGAGCAGCATATGAACCAGGCGATCACGCGGGTTCCGGCGCTCGAAACCGTCGGCGTCAAGCAGATGATCAACGGGCCGGAGAGCTTCACGCCGGACGGCAATTTCATTCTCGGCGTGGCGCCAGAATGCGCCAACATGTTCGTCGGCGCCGGCTTCAACGCCTTCGGCATCGCGGCGGGCGGCGGCGCCGGCTGGGTGCTGGCGCAGTGGGCGGTCGACGGCGAGGCGCCGCTCGACCTGTGGGTGGTCGATGTCAGGCGCTTTTCCGACCTGCACCGCGACCGGCAATGGGTCCGCGACCGCACGCTGGAAGCCTATGGCAAGCACTACACGATCGGCTTCCCGCATGAGGAGTATGTCACGGGTCGGCCACGGATCGTGTCGCCGCTCTATGAACGGCTGCAAAAGCACCGCGCCGTGTTCGGCTCCAAACTCGGTTGGGAGCGGCCGAACTGGTTTGCGCCCGAAGGCGTCGAGCCGAAGGACATCTATTCGATGGGCCGGCAGAACTGGTTCGCGCCGGTCGGCGACGAGCACCGGCACGTGCGCGAACACGTCGGCATCTTCGACCAGTCATCCTTCGCCAAATACGAAATGACCGGTGCGGATGCGCTGAAGGCGCTCGACTGGATCTGCGCCAACGACGTCGCCAAGCCGGTCGGCCGGCTGACCTACACGCAGCTTCTCAACACGCGCGGCGGCATCGAGGCCGACCTGACCGTGGCGCGGCTCGGCGAAGACCGATTCTACGTCGTCACCGGCACCGGCTTTAGGACGCATGACTTCTCGTGGATCGGCGACCATGTCGGCAACGAGCTCGACGTGACGCTCACCGATGTCACCGAGGATTTCGGCACGCTGTCGCTGATGGGGCCGCGCGCCCGCGACGTGCTGGCTGCGGTGACCGATGGGGACGTGTCGAACACCGCTTTCCCGTTCGGACACGTGCGGGAAATCTCCATCGCCGGCCACACAGTTCGGTCGCTGCGCGTCACCTATGTCGGCGAGCTCGGCTGGGAGCTGCATGTGCCGATCGCGGCGACGGGCGAAATCTTCGACGCGCTGATGGCGGCGGGCGAGGAGCACAGCATCCGCCCGGTCGGCTATCGGGCGCTGGAATCGCTGCGGCTGGAAAAAGGCTACCGCGCCTGGGGCTCCGACATCACGCCCAACGACACACCGCAGGAGGCCGGCCTCGGCTGGGCGGTGAAGCTTCGCAAGAATACCGATTTTCTCGGGCGGCGGGCGCTGGAAGAGATCAGCGGCGCGGCGCTGAAAAAACGCTTTGCCGGCTTCACCGTCGATGATTGCGAGATCGTGCTGCTCGGGCGCGAAACGATCCTGCGCAACAGCGAGCCGGTCGGCTACCTGACCAGCGGCGGCTATGGCTACACGATCGGCAAGAACATCGGCTACGGCTATGTGCGCAATGCCGACGGCGTCAGCGACGATTTCCTCACCTGCGGCGACTACGAGTTGGTGGTGGCTATGGAGCGCACGCCGGCAAAAATTCATCTCAAGCCGCTTTACGACCCGGCCGGAGAAAGGATCAAAGCCTAAAGCGCGGCGCGTCTGAACGGATTCATGCGAGACCCTTTAAGTCGTATCGCAAAACCGCTGCGCACCCTCGGGTCAGGCCCGGGGCGTGCTTTTGCGCGACAAGTCATTAGAGCAGGATGGTCAGTTCACGCGCAGAACGAGGCCGCGGCTGGGCACGGTATCGGCCTCGCCCGGCATGGAGACATAGGGCGATGTCTCCTCGGCGCGCGTGACGACGCCCTTCGCCTCAAGGTCGGCGATCCGTGCGGAAAAGCCGGCGTCCCACAGCGTGTTCTTGACCGTCAGCACGATTATCCCGCCCGGCCGGCAGATGCGGATCAGTTCGTCCAACCCCTCAGCGCCGACATGGCCCGAGGTGAAGACGCCGGCCGATATGATGCCGGCATAGGCATCATCCGCGAAGGGCAGCGGACCGCCGAGCGCCAGGCAGTGAAGCGCCGAATAGACGCCCTTGCGCGCTGCCTGGGCCAGCATGCCCTCCGAAATGTCGAGCGCCTCGACCTGCGGATAGCCCGCGATCTTCAGCCACTCGCCGATGAGCCCGGTGCCGGCGCCGGCATCGAGGAGTGGCGCCGCGCCGCGCGGCAGGTGGCGGGCAAGCAGGGCGAGGCAGATGGTCGGATGGCGATAACCGGCCGCCGACATGTCGGCGTCGTAGGTGTCGGACCAGCGGTCGTACAGCGCCGCCACTTCTTCAGGCCGCTTCGCTGCATAGGCCGCGGCGAGCGCGCCTTCATTTTTCTTGTCCGCCATCACAGTCTCGTCCGCAAATCAAAGCGCCGCAGCGTCCTTAGCGCGTCCTGCGGGAACGCACGGCGCTGGAGTGAACCGCATGCCGGCGATGATAGCCAAACGGCGAAATTTGTGGAACCGTCGTCACCACAAATAAGACGCGAAAGAGGGCAGAAGCGATGGTGGACGAGGAAGCACGCGCGGCGCTTGCAGCCATTCCGGCGCTGGCCGGCTACGAGGGACCGCTGGAGCGGCTGGGTGGCCTCACCAACTTCGTCTTCAGGGCTGGAGATGCCTGCCTGCGGATTCCCGGCAAGGGCACGGAGGAGTATATCAACCGCGCCAACGAGGCGGTGGCAGCGCGGGAGGCAGCGATGGCCGGCGTCAGCCCCGAGCTGCTGCATGTCGACGGCGAGACAGGCGTGATGGTGACGCGCTTCGTCGCCGGCGCCGAGACGATGTCGCCGGAAAAATTCAAGACCCGGCCGGGCAGTCCGGCGCGTGCCGGCAAGGCCTTCCGCAGATTGCATACATCCGGCGCGGTGTTTCCCTTCCGCTTCGAGCTGTTTGCGATGATCGACGACTATCTGAAGGTGCTGTCGACCAAGGACGTCGCCCTACCTGCCGGTTACCACGACGTCGTTATCGAGGCGGAAACCGTGCGCTCGGCGCTTGCCGCGCATCCCCTGCCTCTCGTCGCCTGCCACTGCGATCCGCTGTGCGAAAACTTCCTCGATACGGGCGACAGGATGTGGATCGTCGACTGGGAATATTCCGGCATGAATGATCCGCTCTGGGATCTCGGCGACCTCAGCGTCGAAGGCCAGTTTGATACGGCACAGGAGGAAGAGATGATGGGCGCCTATTTCGGAGGCGAGCCAACCTCGGCGGAGCGCGGCCGCATCGTCATCTACAAGGCGATGTGCGATCTCTTGTGGACGCTGTGGGGGCTGATCCAGCTTGCCAACAGCAATCCGGCCGACGATTTCCGCGCCTATGCCGACGGTCGTTTTTCACGCTGCAGGGCGCTGATGGAGACGGCCGACTTCTCAACGCATCTGGCGGCGGTGCGCGCCGGTTAAGTACCAAAAATCTGAACCTTAAGGTACCAGAAATCTGGACCCTAGTTGACACCTTTCGGCACGTTTTCGGGCGGCACCGTGTCGACCACTTTCTGGCGATGGAAGATGAACAGGCCGGCCAGCACGATGATGCCCGAGCCGATCAGGATGCGCGGGCCGGGCATGTCGCCGAAGAAGGCCAGCCCGAAGATGACGGCCCACAACAGCAGGCTGTAATGCAGCGGCGCCAGCGTCGACGCCGGCGCCAGCTTCAGCGCCCTGGTGATCATCAGATGCGCGCCGCAGGAGACGATGCCAAGAAGCAGCATGGCGCCGAAATCGAGCGAGGACGGCGTCTGCCAGTTGCCGATGGTGAGAAACCCGCCGACCAGCAGCGTGCCGATGGTTTGCCAGGTAACGAGCGAGGTGTCGCTGGTGCCGCGCAACCGCCGGTTGAGGATGATGGCGAAGGCGAATGAAATGCTTCCAGCCAGCGCGAAGGTCGACGACAGCGAAAACGCGGCCGAGGACGGTTCGAGCATGATCAGCACGCCGCAGAAGCCGACCAGGATCGCCATCCAGCGGCGCCAGCCGACCTTTTCACCAAGCAACAGGTGGGACAGCGCCGCCACGTAGATCGGCCCCGCCATGTAGAAGCTCATGACGTCGGCGAGCGGCAGATAGACGACGGCGGCGTAGAACAGCGCCGTGTCAAGCGTCGTCATGACGACACGCAAGACCTGCAATTCCAGGCGCTCCATGCGGAATAGCTTGGCCGAGCCTTGACGCGCGATCATCGGACCGAGCACGAAAAAGGCGCCGACCGAGCGGATCAGCACAACCTGACCGACGGAAAAGCTGGCGACCAGCCATTTGCCCATCGCATCGTTCAACGCAAACAGGAAGTCGCCGGCCAGCATCAGCAGAATGCCAGCCAAAAGCACGTTCCTGATCGTCGAATTCTGGGCTGTTGGCTCTGCCATGCCGATGTCGCTTCCTCCCGCATGAAAGCCCGGTGGGCAGTGTCGTAGACGCAAGCAGCCGCTTTGACGAGCGGAAATCGAGAAGCCGGCCAGACCAGGGACCGGAAATCGGCTGGGCCTGTACGGACGATCGGAACGGCCTACTTTGGCCGTGGCCGAATGATAACCGGACGATAGATCACCGGCCGATCCCAGGGATCGAAGACCGACGCACTTCTGAGTTCGGCGCGGCGCGCCAGATCGATGCGCTGCAGACATTCGGCGAAGGCATCATTCTTCCTGACGAAGCCGTAGGAACGGCATTTCGCCTCGTCCGCGGCACGACGGTCCTCGGCCGTCATGCAGCCTGCACAGGTCGCCGCCAACGCGACCACCATCGCCGTCTTGTGCCACATGGCATCCTCCTCGGCATAAAACTGGAGGTTGATTGTAGGCTTGTGGTTAGGACCTATCAATCTGATCGATGGAGTTTTGAGACGGGCGATGCCTGCGGTTCGCTGTTGCCGGCCGTCCGGCGATCGAGAGCCGTGTTTCCTGCCTGGCCCGCTCGGCCACCACCTTGCCCCTGGCGATGACACAGAGTCGCTCGGGACGCAGGCGCAAGGCCTCGACCGGATCGCCGGCATCAAGGACGACGAGGCTGGCGCGCTTGCCGACCGCCAGGCCGAGATGGTCGAGGCCCATGATGGCGGCGTTGACGTTGGTGACCATGTCGAAGCAGCGCGCCATGTCGGCCGGGCTCGACATCTGGGCAACGTGAAGGCCCATGAAGGCGACGTCGAGCATGTCGGCGGTGCCCAGCGAATACCAGGGGTCGAGCACGCAATCCTGGCCCCAGCCGACGCGGATGCCGTGGGCAAGCATTTCCTTGACCCGCGTCAGGCCGCGGCGTTTGGGGAATGTGTCGTGGCGGCCCTGCAGCATGATGTTGATCAGCGGATTGGGGATCGCCGAGACGCCTGCCTCTGATATCAGCGGCAACAGCTTCGAGACATAGTAATTGTCCATCGAGTGCATCGAAGTAAGATGCGAGCCGGCGACCCTGCCCTGCAGGCCGAGGCGTTGTGTCTCATAGGCCAGTTGTTCGATATGGCGCGACAGCGGATCATCGGTCTCGTCACAATGCAGGTCGACCATGAGGCCGCGTTCTGCCGCGATTTCGCACAGTTCCGTCACCGAACGCGTGCCGTCGGCCATGGTGCGCTCGAAATGCGGAATACCGCCGACGATGTCGACACCCATGTCGAGCGCGCGGATGGTGTTATCACGCGCCGTCGGCGAGCGATAAAACCCATCCTGCGGGAAGGCGACCAGTTGCAGGTCGATATAGGGCGCGACGGTCTTCTTCACATCGAGCAGGGCTTCGACCGCCAGCAGCCTGGTATCGCAGACATCGACATGGCTGCGGATGGCGAGCAGGCCCATCGACACTGCCCAGTCGCAATAAGCGAGCGCGCGGTCGCGCACCGCTTCGTGCGTCAACAGCGGCTTCAGTTCGCCCCACAGCGAGATGCCTTCGAGCAGCGTGCCCGACACGTTGATGCGCGGGATGCCCAGCGAGAGCGTGGCGTCCATGTGAAAATGCGGATCGACGAAGGGCGGAGAGATCAGATTGCCATGGGCGTCAATCGCCGTGCCCGTGCCAGCGTTCAGCGCCGGCTCGATGGCCGCGATCGTCTCGCCGATGACGCCGATATCGGCGATCCTGCCGTCGGGCAGCGTGCCGCCGCGGACGATAAGGTCGAAATCCATCTAAAGCCACCTCGTTCAAAAGCCGGAACTTTCAGCCGCGGCTCTCCTTTCTCCCTGTGGGAGAAGGAAAAGCGAGCCCTATTCCGGCACATGCCTTACCGCACCCTTTGCAGCGCTGGTCGCCATCGAGGCATAGGCGCGCAAGGCCATCGTCACCTTGCGCTTGCGCTTTTCCTCGGGCTTCCAGGCGGCGGCTCCCTTGGCCTCCATCGCGGCGCGGCGGGCGGCCAGTTCGGCATCGTCGACGGCAAGCCGGATGGTGCGGTTCGGGATATCGATCTCGATCGTGTCGCCCTCATGCACCAGCCCGATCAGCCCGCCTTCCGCCGCCTCGGGAGAGGCATGGCCGATCGACAGGCCGGAGGTGCCGCCGGAGAAGCGGCCATCGGTGACCAGCGCGCAGGCCTTCCCGAGGCCCTTCGACTTCAAATAGCTGGTCGGGTAGAGCATTTCCTGCATGCCGGGGCCGCCGCGCGGCCCTTCGTAGCGGATGACGACGACATCGCCGGCCTTGATCTCGTTGGACAGGATCGCCTTGACGCTGGCGTCCTGGCTTTCGAACACCCTGGCCGGGCCGGTGAATTTCAGGATCGATTCATCGACACCCGCGGTCTTCACGATGCAGCCGTCGAGCGCCAGGTTGCCTTTCAGCACGGCAAGGCCACCATCCTTGGAAAAAGGATATTGGGCCGAGCGGATGACACCCTTCTCCCGGTCGAGATCGAGTTCGTCCCAGCGCCGATCCTGGCTGAAGGCGACCTGCGTCGGCACGCCGCCCGGGGCCGCCAGAAAGAAGTCGCGGACATTCTGGCTTGTCGTGCGCGAGATATCCCAATGGTCGAGCGCTTCGCCGAGGCTTGCGGTGTGCACCGTCGGCAGGTCGCGGTTGATCAGGCCGGCGTTATCGAGCTGACCGAGGATCGCCATGATGCCGCCGGCGCGGTGGACGTCTTCCATGTGCACATCCGCCTTGGCGGGGGCAACCTTGCATAGCACCGGCACCTTGCGCGACAGCGCGTCAATGTCGTCCTGATCGAAATCGATCTCGCCCTCATGCGCGGCAGCCAGGATGTGCAGCACGGTGTTGGTCGAGCCGCCCATGGCGATGTCGAGGGTCATGGCGTTCTCGAAGGCTCCCTTCGAGGCGATGCTGCGCGGCAGCGCGGTGTCGTCGTCCTGCTCGTAGTAGCGCTGGGCGAGATCGACGATCAGGTGGCCGGCCTCGACGAACAGCCGCCTGCGTTCGGCGTGCGTCGCCAGCGTCGAACCGTTACCGGGCAGCGAAAGGCCGAGCGCCTCGGTCAGGCAATTCATTGAATTGGCGGTGAACATGCCCGAGCAGGAGCCGCAGGTCGGGCAGGCCGAGCGCTCGATGGTCTTGACGTCCTCGTCGGAGATCTTGTCGTCGGCTGCCGCGACCATGGCGTCGACCAGGTCAAGCGCCTGCGTCTTGCCGGCAAGCACCACCTTGCCGGCTTCCATCGGGCCGCCGGAGACGAAGACGGTCGGGATGTTGAGACGCAGCGACGCCATCAGCATGCCCGGCGTGATCTTGTCGCAATTCGAGATGCAGACCATCGCGTCGGCGCAGTGGGCATTGACCATGTACTCGACCGAGTCGGCGATCAACTCGCGCGACGGCAGCGAATAGAGCATGCCGTCATGGCCCATGGCGATGCCGTCGTCGACAGCGATGGTGTTGAACTCTTTCGCAACGCCGCCGGCCTTCTCGATCTCGCGGGCGACCAGCTGGCCGAGATCCTTGAGATGGACGTGGCCTGGCACGAACTGGGTGAAGGAATTGACCACCGCGATGATCGGCTTGCCGAAGTCGGAATCCTTCATGCCGGTGGCGCGCCACAGGCCGCGGGCGCCGGCCATGTTGCGGCCATGGGTGGTGGTGCGGGAGCGATAGGCGGGCATAGGCTGTCCCTTGCTGTCTGCGTCGCGCCCGGACAGGCGCGGAAAACCGGAATTGAGCGGCGTTATATACGCCGCGGTCTGGTCTGGCCACGGTTTTGCGATGCGCCAGATAATGGATCCAGCGGCGATGGCCTCGAGCCAAAACCGGCAGCCGGACCAGGCCGTAAAAAAAGTCGGAGGTGCTGTCGGATCGTGTTTTGTTCGAGCGTCCTTGGGCAGACGGCGGCGACCGGCATCAATCGCCAGCCGGCCGTTGTACGCGTGAAAACAAAGCCAAAACAGCCCGAGGAGCAAGAAAATGCAAAAGATCACCCCCTGCCTGTGGTTCGACGACCAGGCCGAGGAGGCCATGAACCACTACATCTCCATCTTCAAGAACTCGAAGGTGCTGAGCGTGATGCGCTGGCCCAAGGGCAGCGGCGATAATGAGGGCAAGGTGCTGGTGACCTATTTCGAGCTCGACGGCGTGCAGTTCCAGGCGCTCAACGGCGGGCCGCAATTCAAGTTCACCGAGGCAGTCTCGCTGTCCATCGACTGCAAGACGCAGGAGGAGGTCGACTATTTCTGGGACAGGCTCATCGAGGGCGGTGGCGAGCCCAGCCAGTGCAGCTGGCTGAAGGACAAATTCGGCGTCTCCTGGCAGGTCGTGCCGGAGCAATTGCCTAGACTGCTGCAGGACCCCGACACCGAAAAGGCCGGCCGTGTCATGCAGGCGATGATGCAGATGACCAAGATCGACATCGCCAAGATCGAAGAGGCCGCCAGGGGGTGAGCGAGTCGCTCCCGACTGGCGATCTTCGCCCGATTTTGGGAATATCAACTGCCGAAGTCGGCGCCGCCCCTCACCTGCCTGCCGGCATCCTCTCCCCGTATAGTGACGGGGAGAGGGGCGCTCTCATACATGATTTCGCCAATTACCCACGTTGCAGGAAGGCGTTGGCATTGCGGCCAGCCCCCTTCTCCCCGTCACTATACGGGGAGAAGGTGCCGGCAGGCGGATGAGGGGCGGCGCAACGCGCGAGTGTGATCTTGGCGGCCATACGGCGCAGCTCAAGCCGCCTTGTCGCGGACCTGGTAATCCTTGACCGCTGCGAAGCGGATCGCCTTCCAGCGCTCGGCCTCGTAGTTGAGCGAAAAGGCGTGCTGGGCCAGGAACACCGGATCGTTATCGAGATCGCGGGCGATGTCGCCGCGATGCGCCTCGATGAAGCGATGCATCTCGGCCTTGTCGTCGGCCGATATCCAGCGGCATACGGAAAAGCGCGACATCTCGAAATCGACAGGCAGCGTGTATTCAATGTTCAGCCGCTCCTTCAGCACGTCGAGCTGCAGCGCACCGACGACGCCGACGATTGCCGGCGAACCGTCCTCCGGCGAGAACAGTTGCACGACGCCTTCCTCGGCCATCTGGTGCAGCGCCTCCTTCAGCTTCTTGGCCTTCATCGCGTCGCCGAGACGGACGCGGCGCAGGATTTCCGGCGCGAAATTCGGCACGCCGCGGAACAGGATCTCCTCGCCCTCGGTCAGCGTGTCGCCGATGCGCAGCGTGCCATGGTTGGGGATGCCGACGACGTCGCCAGCAAAGGCCTCGTCGGCGGTGACACGGGTGCGGGCGAAGAAGAATTGCGGCGCCGACAGGCTCATCGGCTTTCCGGTGCGCACCAGTTTTGCCTTCATGCCGCGCTCGAGCCTGCCCGAGCAGACGCGGACGAAGGCGATGCGGTCGCGGTGGTTGGGATCCATGTTGGCCTGGATCTTGAAGACGAAGGAGGTCATCCTGTCCTCGGTCGCCTCGACCTTGCGGGTGTCGGCCTCCTGCGCGCGCGGCGGCGGCCCGTAGGCGCCAAGCGCCTCGATCAGGTCGCGCACGCCATAATTGCGCAGCGCCGAGCCGAAATAGACCGGCGTCAGATGGCCCTCGCGGAACGCATCGATGTCGAGCGGGCGGCAGGCTTCGCGCGCCAGTTCCAGCTCCTCGATGAAAGCCTCGCGCTCGTTCTCCGGCAACAGGCCGGCGACGCGGTTGGAGTCGGGACCATTGACCGGCGTGCGTTCTTTCTCCGCGTCGCCCTTGCGCACGGCGTTCAGCGCCAGATGGTAGGTGCCGGAAAAGGTCTTGCCGCGGCCGATCGGCCAGGTGATTGGTGCGGTGTCCAGTGCCAGCTTCTGCTCGATCTCGTCGAGGATCTCAAACGGGTCGCGGCTTTCGCGATCCATCTTGTTGACGAAGGTTATGATCGGGATGTCACGCAGCCGGCAGACCTCGAACAGTTTTAGCGTGCGCGGCTCGATACCCTTGGCGGCGTCGATGACCATGACCGCCGCATCGACTGCTGACAGCGTGCGATAGGTATCGTCGGCGAAATCCTCGTGGCCGGGCGTGTCGAGCAAATTAAAGACATTGTCCTCATACTCGAAGGTCATCACCGAGGTGACGACCGAAATGCCGCGCTCGCGCTCGATCTTCATCCAGTCCGACCGGGTCTGGATGCGATCCTTCTTGGCCTTGACCTCGCCGGCAAGCTGGATGGCGCCGCCGAACAAAAGCAGCTTTTCGGTCAGCGTCGTCTTGCCGGCGTCCGGATGCGCGATGATCGCGAAAGTGCGGCGGCGCGCCACCGCGTTCGTGATGTCTTCAGCCAATTTATGGAATCCCATGTGGTGCGCGGGCTTCTAGCAGCGCTTTTGTAGCCTGTCGAACAATTTTGGGCGCTTGCCCGGCCTTGAGATAGGTCCGCCGCAATGGCATCAACAGAGGCGGTTCGATAAAGGCCCCATCCATGAGCGCAGCCAAGCACGTCATTGTCGTCGGCGCCGGCATCATCGGCGCGTCCATCGCCTGGCATCTGGCGAAGGCTGGCGCGAACGTGACGATCGTTGCCGACAGCGGCGCCGGCGGTGTCGCGACGCCGAATTCCTTTGCCTGGATCAATGCCAGTTGGGGCAATCCAGAGCCGTATTTCCGGCTGCGTACCCGTTCGATGGCCGAGTGGACGCGGCTTGCTCATGACGTGCCCGGCATTCCGCTCGCCTGGTGCGGCGGCCTGTGCTGGAACCTGCCGCCGGCCGCGCTTGAGGCCTATGCCGCCGAACATTCCGCCTGGGGCTACGGGATCGCGCGAGTCGACCGCGTGGGCGCCGCACGTATAGAGCCCAATTTGACCGCGCTTCCCGATTTCGCCCTTCACGTCGCTGAGGAGGGCGTGGCCGAACCGGTCGCGGCCACGCAGACGCTGCTGGCCGACGCCGAGCGGCTTGGCGCGCGGGTGATTACCGGCACGACAGTCACCGCGCTGATACAGACCAATGGCAGGATTAGCGGCGTCGATACGTCAGGCGGACGCATTGTCGCCGACGAGGCGGTGATTGCGGCCGGCGCCGGCTCTGCGGCAATTGCGGCGACCGCTGGGCTAAAACTGCCGATCGAGACGCCGCCCGGCCTGATCGTCCATTCACGCCCGTACGAAAAGCTGCTCAACGGCCTGGTGATCGGCGACCGGCTGCACATGCGCCAGACTGCCGAGGGCCGCATCATCGCCGGCTCGGATTTCGGCGGCGCCGATCCGGGCATGGATGCCGCAGCCACCGCCCGCGACCTGTTTGCGGCGATGAAGAGCATGCTGCGCGGCGCCGACCGGCTGGAACTGGATTTCCACACGGTCGGCTACCGGCCGACGCCCGTCGACGGTTTTCCGATCATCGGACGGGCTGAAGGCATCGGCGGCCTCTATGTTGCGGTCATGCATTCGGGGATCACGCTGGCGCCTGCCGTAGGCCTGTTCGCCGCCCGGGAAATCCTCGACGACGCGCGCGATCCGCTGCTTGAGCCCTATGGGCTGACGCGGTTTGCTCAATAGCCGGGCGGACGGCGAAAACCGCCGCTCAGCGGCGCCATCGCCTTGGCGATGCCAAGCAGCTGCGATTCGGACCAGCGACGGCCGACCAGCTGCAGGCCGATGGGCAGGCCGTCGCGGTCCTGCCCGCAGGGCAGCGAAAGCGCGGGGTGGCCGCTATAGTTGAACACCGCGCCATAGGCCGGCAGGAGCCAGTAGCTCTGCTCCCGGTCATCGACCTTGATTGGTGTTCCCGGCTCGCAATGTGGAAAGGCCGTGGTCATGGCGACGGGGCAAAGCAAGACATCGCAACCTTCGAAAAACCGGTCCCAGGCAAGGATTGACTGGTCGCGGCGGGCGAGCGCCTCGAACCAGCGCGAGACCGGTGTCGGTTCTTCCGGCGGCTCAGGCTGCACAGCCTCCAGCATCATGCCGATCAGCGCACTGCCTTGCGTCAGATCGTCATGCAGGTCGAGCGTCGGCAGTCTTGCTTCCTCGACGGCCGCGCCCGCAGATTTGAGTTGCTCGACCAGACTTTCGACCGCGGCCCTGATCTCGCCGGCTACCGGAAAACCCGGAAAGGCCGGCGCGAAAGCGATGCGCAGGGTCTTGGGATCAACCTCCGGCGTGCCCTCGACAGGCACCGGGGCAAGATCGGTGTCGCTGCCATCCGGCCCTGCTATGATCCCCAGGATCAGCGCCAGATCTTCGACGTTGCGGGCGAGCGGACCGATACAGGACATCAGCCGTACGCCGCGCGGTACGCCACCGGGATCGGGAAAGGCGCCGGCCAAGGAGACGCGATGCTCGGTCGGCTTGAGGCCGTAGACGCCGCAGAAGGCTGCAGGCAGGCGGATCGAATTCTGCATGTCGGTGCCGAGTTCGAATGGCGTCATGCCCGCGCAAAGTGCTGCCGCCGCTCCCCCGCTGGAACCGCCGGCGGTGCGCGATAGATCCCACGGATTACTGGTGCGGCCGAACAGCGGGTTGTTCGACTGCCAGTCGCCCAGCATCGTTGCGACATTTGTCTTGCCGACCAGCACGCCGCCGGCAGCCTTCAACCTGAGGACGACCGGGCTGTCTTTTCTCGCCACATAGTCGGCAAAAGGCGGGAAGCCGACCGTCGTCTTCATCCCCAGTGTTTCGTGGGTGTCCTTCAGCGTGAACGGCACGCCGTGCAGCGGCCCGAGAGCGTCGCCGCGCGCCTGCGCTTCGTCGGCCTTCTTCGCGCGAGCGCGAGCCCCTTCCCTGTCGAGCGTGACGACCGCGTTGACCGTCTCATTATGCCTGTCGATCTCAGCCAAATGCGCGTCCAGCGCTTCCACTGCGGAAATCTTGCGGTCGCGGATCGCGGCAGCCAATTCTCTGGTGGAGGAAAAGACGAAGTCCATGACCAATGCTCCGGCTTGCTAGCGGCGCCAGCCTCACCAAATGGCGGGCTACGGCGCGTCTTCAAGCCGAGTTCAGCATTCGAGGACTGGCGGTGCTTGATTGGAATTGCGCTGCGGTCTGCTGAGGTCGGCGCCGTCCCGCGATATTGCCGCGACAGCGAGAGATCTACACGGCCAGCGCCAGTCTTGCCGGCTCCGGCGCAAACGGACGAATGGTCATGCCGTCTCTGGTGATGGTGACGAAGCTAGAGGGCGGGATCGGCTGCCAGTCGCCGCCATCACGGTCGAAAGGCTCCGACATTAGGCATCGTCCGCCGCCATTGCGGAAGACGGAGGTGTAGAGCGTCGGCGCGTGGGCATCGGTCGCCCGCGTCAGAGAGCGAATTTTCCAGCGCGTGGCGGATTCTTTCGAAGCCGCCGATCTGGCCGTTGTGCATGAACGACCAGCGGCCGGCAGTGAAGGGATGACAGTTCATGCGGCTGGTGGCGCCGCCGGTCGAGGCGCGCACATGGGCGAGAAACAGGCCGGATTTGATCTGCCGGCACAGGCTCTTCAGATTGGGATCGGACCAGGCCGGCAGGATGTCGCGATACAGCCCGGGTTCGGGCCGGTCACCGTACCAGGCTAGACCAAAGCCATCGCCATTGGTCGGCGACTTGGCTTCCTGGGCGCAATGGCTCTGGGCGATCAGCGAATGGCAGGGTGCGGTGACGATGTCTTCGAGGAAAACCGCTTCGCCGAGGTAGGCCGCCCACCGGCACATCGCTTAATCTTCCCTCCCTCAGGCGCGATCCATGAGAGCCGCAGGCTCCTTGATTGCGTGTGTGCCTCTGTTGTGCGTGCGCTCATAGAGCTCGCGAACGATTCGGCTGGCCGTGGTCTCGAACAGAAACGGCAAGAAAGCGTGAATGAGCGCGGCGAACGCTGCCATGAACAGACGCGAGCAGAACCACGCCGCGAAGGCCATATGGCTGAAATAGGTCTCGCCCACCTTGGCCGGGTGAGAGGTAAAGAGCCTTGCAAGCCGTTTCGTCATGGTGATCCCTCCTGCCTGGGTAAGCCCCCGATGCTGAGTATTCTGGCACGAGCTTTCGGTTCATCGGTCCCAAATCATCCTTGTGTTTGGCCAATAATTGGGACAAGTATCCCACATGTCTCTGGAAATCGATGAAATCGACCGAAGATTGCTGGCCGAGCTGCAACGCGACGGCACCTTGTCGGTCGATCAATTGTCGGAAAGGGTGTCGCTGTCGCGCAACGCCTGCTGGCGCCGGGTCAAGCGGCTGGAAGAAGACGGCGTCATTACCGGCCGGGTGGCGCTGGTCGATGCCGACAAGCTTGGCCTTGGCCTTTCGGTGTTCATCCTGGTCCGGACCTCCAATCATGATCCGGACTGGCTGCAAAAATTCCGGGCGGCAGTGAGCGGCTTTCCCGAGATCACCGGCGTCTACCGCATGTCCGGCGACCTCGATTATGTCTTGCGCGCCCGCGTCGCCGACGTGAAGGCGTATGACCGGCTCTATCAGCGGCTGATCGCCAAGGTGGCGCTGTCGGATGTTTCGGCGTCGTTCGTCATGGAGGAGATCAAGGAGACGACGGTCGTTCCCGTAGAACTTCGCTGAAACGGAACTGCGCTGAAAGAAAGCCGTTGATAGTATTACCGCCGAGTTGACCGAATCGGTGTTGATAGCGATAGGATCAGCCTCATGCGCGCAGCCCTCTACACTTCCTCTGTCATCGGTCCGGCCGTCGGCTTCGTGAGGTTGCCGCATGGTGAAGGCCTGCCGCTTCCCGCCTATGAAAGCCCGGGCGCCGCCGGAATGGATCTGCGCGCCGCGGTGCCAGACGACCGGCCGCTGCTGATCCTGCCGGGAAAACGCGCGCTGGTGCCGACCGGGCTGATCCTGGAGATCCCGGAGGGCTTGGAAGGCCAGGTCCGGCCGCGCTCCGGCCTCGCCTTCAAGCACGGGCTTACCTGCCTCAACACGCCGGGCACCATCGACAGCGACTATCGCGGCGAGGTCAAGGTGCTGCTGATCAATCTAGGCGACGAGGATTTCGCGGTGACGCGCGGCATGCGGATCGCCCAGATCGTCTTCGCCCCGGTGACGCAGGCGACGGTTGAGGAGCGCAGCTTGGCCGGTGGAACGACGCGCGGCGCCGGCGGCTTCGGATCGACCGGCACGGCCTGATGTCCCTACCCAAACTCGTCATCTTCGATTGCGACGGGGTTCTGGTCGACACCGAGAACCTGGCCAATCGGCGCCTTGCCGAATGGCTCAGCGCCGCCGGCCACCCGGCAAGCTTCGAATATTGCCGCAAGAATTTCTCCGGCCGCGCCATGGTCTCGGTGCAGAAGGAAGTCGAGGCAACCGGCGTCAGCCTCGGCGCCGATTTCGTCGACCGTTGGAACGCCGGTCTGCCGGAGCTGTTCGCGCATGGCGTCGAAGCCGTTCCCTATGTCAGGGAGTTCATCGAAGCCGTGCACGCGGCCGGCATCGCAACTTGCGTCGCTTCGTCGGCGCGGGTGTCTAAGATGCACATCACTCTCGGCCAGACCGGGCTGCTGCCGCTGTTCAAGCATGCACTGTTCAGTTCGACCATGGTTTCGCGCGGCAAGCCGTTTCCCGACCTGTTCCTGCATGCCGCAAGCACGATGGGCTTCGCGCCCGCCGACTGCATCGTCATCGAGGACAGCGTCGCCGGAACATTAGCCGGCATTGCCGCCGGCATGCGCGTATTTTCCTATCACGGCGACCCGCATTCCGACCGCGACGGTCTGACCGAGGCCGGCGGCATCCTGTTCGACGACATGCGCGAACTGGCCAGGCTGGTGCCGATCCACTGATCTGATATCGAGCTCATCTCCGGCTGTACGCCTCGGTCGTCCGTATCAGCTTTCGAACGCTCGACAGTGCGAGGCGTCAAGGGGTCCGACGCACTGGACAAATTGGCAGGAGAGAACGCCAATCGCTACTGAACCAATCGCATTCGTTTGCCCGGCGCGCGACGGCGGGATAAAATGCGCTTCGCACTCTGGGGAGCATCCATGGACAAGGGCAAAATATTTCGCGACCTGCACAGCTCGATCTTCGTCATGCCCAACCCTTGGGACGTCGGCACGACGAAACTGCTGGCCTCCTTCGGTTTCAAGGCGCTGGCGACGACCAGCGCCGGCTTTGCCTTTTCGCGCGGCCTGCCCGACGGCGCGGTGACCTTCGAGGCGATGATCCACCATTGCCGCGAGGTGGCGGCGGCGACCGGCCTGCCGGTTTCGGCCGATCTCGAGAAGGGCAAGGGTGACAGCGCGACAAGTGCCGCGGAGACTGTCTTCGCGGCCGAAGCGGCGGGCCTCGCCGGCTGCTCGATCGAGGACCACACGGGCGAGCCCGACAAGCCGATCTATGATTTTTCGCATGCCGTCGAGCGCGTCGCCGCTGCAGCGGAGGCGGCACGGGCGCTGAAGCACGATTTCGTCTTCACCGCGCGAGCCGAGAATTTTCTGTGGGGCAAGCCAGACATCGACGACACGATCAAGCGGCTGCAAGCCTTCGAGAGGGCCGGCGCCGACGTGCTCTACGCGCCGGGCCTCGGCGATATCGAGACGGTGCAAACCGTCTGCTCGGCGCTGACCAAGCCGGTCAACGTCATGGTCAGGCCCGGCTTCACCATCGCCGATCTTGCCCTGGCAGGGGTCAAGCGCATTTCGCTCGGGCCCTGGCTGACCAATTACGCCTTCGGCATGCTGGAAACGGCGGCGCGTGAGATCCAGCAGGACGGCACCTTCGGCTTCACCCGCACCGCCATGCCGTTCGGCAAGCTGCAGGCGTTGTTTGCCGAACCCAACGCATGAACCTCAGCGTCGTCGACATGCACACCGGCGGCGAGCCGCTGCGGATCGTCACCGGTGGCTACCCCAAGGTTCCTGCAGGCACGATCCTGGAAAAACGCGCCTTTTTGCGCGATCACCTCGACCACCTCAGGAAGATCCTGATGTTCGAGCCGCGCGGCCATTACGACATGTATGGCGCGCTGCTGGTGGAACCCGACCTGCCCGGCGCCGACCTCGCCGTGCTGTTCATGCACAATGAGGGCTATTCGACGATGTGCGGCCACGCCATCGTCGCGCTCGGCCGCTACGCCGTCGACGAAGGGCTGGTGGCGCGGCAGGAGCCGCTGACGACAGTCAACATCGAGGCGCCGTGCGGGCTGGTCGCCGCCTCGGTCGAGGTGCAGAACGGCAAGGCCGGTGCGGTGTCGTTCGAAAGCGTGCCGGCCTTTCTGTTCGCCCGCGACCAGGAGATCGAATTGCCCGGCTTCGGGGCGATCAGCTTCGACATCGCCTATGGCGGTGCCTTCTATGCGCTCGCCGATTGCCGCCAGTTCGGACTGGTGTTCGGCGACAACCGCGTGCGTGATTTCGTCGATGCGGCGACAGCTCTGACGGAGAAGCTGAAGAAAGCATTCCCGCTGTCGCATCCCGACCATGCCGACCTTGCCTTTCTCTACGGCACCATCCTGACCGACGGACAGGACGCATATTCCGATAGCCCGACCAAAAACATCTGCGTCTTCGCCGACGCCGAGGTCGACCGTTCGCCAACCGGCTCGGGCGTCGCCGCGCGGCTGGCGGCAATGCATGCCAAGGGCGAAATCGGCGGCCAGACGCGGCTGTTCGAAAGTATCGCCGGCTCGCGCTTTTCCGGCCGCGTGGCGAGGACCGCGAAAGCCGGGCCGCATGATGCCATCATCGCCCGCGTCGGCGGCCGCGCCTTCTACTGCGGCCGGGCCGAATTCATCGTCGAACCCGACGACGAACTGGGACGTGGTTTTCTTTTACGCTAGCGCCGGGCCCCGAGAAGCGGAGTCGAGCGTACCGTTGGGTACGCCCCGGAAGCGCAGGACATCGGCATTCGCAAGCCGGCCTCACCTGAGCATCAGCACTCCTACGCCGCTTCCCGCGCCGAGATCGCCTTGTGCAGGTGCACCATCATGGCGGCGGCGAACAGCGGCGTCAAAAGGTTGAGCAGCGGCACGGCGAGGAAGGCAGCAACAACCAGCCCGGCGAGGAACACCGTGACGGCATGTTTTTTGCGCAACGCCCGGGCCTCGGCCTCCGGGCGAAAGCGCATGGCGGCGAATTCGAAGAACTCACGTCCCAGCAGATAGCCGTTGACGATGAAGAAGGCGGCGATGTTGATGCCCGGCACCAGCAGAAGCAGCAAGGCCACGATGTTGCCGAGGATGACGACGCCGAAGAATCTTATCGCCAGCACCATCGAGCGCAGTGCCGGCATGGCGCGGCCGGGCGGATCATTGGGATAGTCGGTGCGCTCGACCACTTCGGCGACGTCGTCGAGGAACAGGCCGGCGATGATCGCCGTCACCGGCGCGATCAGCAGCGCCAGACCCAGCGCCAGACCGATCCCGGCGACGATGAAGCCCAGCCATCCGGCCCAGGACGGCAGGCCGGGCAGCCATGCGTCGATCCATGGCCAGGCCAGCCATTCGAACAGGCCCTCGATGGCGAACCAAAGTGCGGCGAGCGCCAGCAAGGTCAGGCCCAGCGTTTTTACGAACACCGAGCGGAATTCGGACGAGAACAGCTGGCTGGCGGCGGCGCGGGCGGCGCTGGAGATCACGGCGTTTCCAATTCCATGTTGAACATCTGCGAAATAGGCGGAGACACGACAAGTCACAAGCGCAACCAAGGGCGCAACCACGTGCGGCGTCACGCCATTTAAAAATCACGGCCTAGGCAAAGCCGCATCAAATCGCTAGACCCGCCCGCGGCCGGCATGCCAGAAAGCCGGTGGTTTTTCGCGGAGACATCATTGATGCCGAACTATGACGTGCTTTGTATCGGTAATGCCATTGTCGACATCATCGCCCAGTGCGACGAGGCATTTCTGCAAACCAACGGCATCATCAAGGGCGCGATGAACCTGATCGACACGAGGCGCGCCGAACTGCTCTACAGCCGCATGGGCCCGGCCATCGAAGCCTCGGGCGGCAGCGCCGGCAACACGGCGGCGGGCGTCGCCAGCTTCGGCGGCCGCGCCGCCTTCTTCGGCAAGGTTTCGAACGACACGCTCGGCGAAATCTACGCCCATGACATGCACGCGCAGGGCGTCGCCTTCGACACCAGGCCGCTCAATGGCGAACCGCCGACGGCGCGCTCGATGATCTTCGTCACGCCGGACGGCGAGCGCTCGATGAACACCTATCTCGGCGCTTGCGTCGAGCTCGGTCCGGAAGATGTCGAGGCGGACAAGGCGTCAGGCGCCGCCGTCACCTATTTCGAGGGCTATCTGTGGGACCCGCCGCGCGCCAAGGAAGCGTTCCGGCAGACGGCGAAGCTCGCCCATGCCGCCGGGCGCGAAGTGTCGATGACATTGTCGGATTCGTTCTGCGTCGACCGCTACCGCGACGAGTTTCTGGAGCTGATGCGCTCGGGCACCGTCGATATCGTCTTTGCCAACAGCCACGAGATCAAGTCGCTCTACCAGACCGCCTCCTTCGACGAGGCGCTGGCCCAGATCCGCAAGGATTGCAAGATCGCCGCCGTCACCCGCTCCGAAAAGGGCTCGGTCATCGTGCGCGGCGACGAGACCGTCACCATCAATGCGACAAAAATCCGCGAGCTGGTCGACACCACCGGCGCCGGCGACCTCTATGCCGCCGGTTTCCTCTACGGCTACACGCAAGGGCGCAGCCTGAAGCATTGCGGCGATCTCGGCTCGCTGGCGGCCGGGCTGGTGATCCAGCAGATCGGGCCAAGGCCGCGGCAGAATCTGCGCCACGAGGCTGAGCAGGCAGGGCTGATTTAGGAGGCGGCACCTCTTCCTTCTCCCCTTGTGGGAGAAGGAAGAGGCGCTCGCTCCTCAGGCCCCTGCCGTATAAGCGGCAATCGCCGCCATGTTGACGATGTCGCTGTCCTTGGCGTTGAGCGAGACGATCTGAACCGGCTTGTCCAAGCCGACCAGCAGCGGGCCGATGACGGTCGAGCCGCCGAGCTCCTGCAGCATCTTGGTCGAGATCGAGGCCGAGTGGAAGGCCGGCATGATCAGCACATTGGCCGGACCGGTCAGCCGGATGAACGGGTATTGCGCCATGGCGCGTGCGTTGAGCGCCACGTCGGCTGCCATCTCGCCGTCATACTCGAAATCGACGCGCCGCTTGTCGAGGATGCGCACCGCTTCCTGGACGCGTTCGGAGCGCTCGCCCTGCGGATGGCCGAAGGTGGAATAGGCAAGCATGGCCAGCCGTGGCTCATAACCCATGCGGCGGGCAAAGCCGGCGGCTTCCTCGGCGATGTCGGCGATCTGTTCGGCATTCGGCATGTCATGCACGGCGGTGTCGGCGACAATCACGGTTCGACCCCGCGCCAGCACGATCGAGGCGCCGATGACGCGGTGGCCGGGCTTGGCGTCGATGATGCGGCGGATGTCGTCGAGCGCCGTCGAGTAGTTGCGGGTGACGCCGGTGACGATGCCATCGGCATCGCCCAGCGCCACCATGCAGGCGGCGAAATGGTTGCGGTCGTTGTTGATCAGGCGCTGGCAGTCGCGAAACAGGAACCCCTTGCGCTGCATGCGCTCGTACAGATAGTCGGTGTAGACGCCGTTGCGGCGCGACAGCCTGGCATTGATGATCTCGATGCCTTGCTTGTTCAGTTCGATGCCGGCGTTCCTGGCGTTCTCCTTGATGATGTCGTCGCGGCCGAGCAGGATGGCGGTGCCGAGCCGCTGGTTCACATAGGAGACGGCGGCGCGCATCACCTGCTCCTCCTCGCCCTCGGCGAAAACGATGCGCTTGGGCTGGCGGCGCACGCGGTCGTAGATGCGCTGCAGGGTCGAGGCGATCGGATCGCGGCGGGCGGAAAGCTCCTGCGCGTAGCGGTCGAGGTCGAGGATCGGCTTGCGCGCGACGCCGGATTCCATCGCGGCCTTGGCAACCGCGATCGGAATGGCCGAGATCAGGCGCGGGTCGAACGGCACCGGGATGATGTAGTTGGGGCCGAATTTCGGCCGCATGCCCTGGTAGGCGGCGGCGACGTCGTCGGGCACATCCTGGCGCGCCAGTTCGGCGAGCGCACGCGCCGCGGCGATCTTCATGTCGTCATTGATGGTGGTCGCCCGCACGTCCAGCGCGCCGCGGAAGATGTAAGGGAAGCCGAGCACGTTGTTGACCTGGTTCGGATAGTCCGAACGCCCGGTGGCCATGATGGCATCGGCGCGGATTTCGGCGACTTCCTCCGGCGTGATCTCGGGATCGGGGTTGGCCATGGCGAAGATGATCGGCTTCTCGGCCATCGACTGCACCATCTTGGTGGTCAGCACGCCCTTGGCTGAGAGGCCGAGGAACACGTCGGCACCGTCGAGCGCCTCGGCCAGCGAGCGCGCATCGGTCTTGACGGCATGCGCCGACTTCCACTGGTTCATGCCTTCGGTGCGGCCCTGGAAGACGACGCCTTTGGTGTCGCACAGGATGATGTTTTCGGGCGCAAAGCCCATCGCCTTCATCAGCTCGATGCAGGCGACGCCGGCGGCACCGGCGCCGTTGCAGACCATTTTGGTGGTCTTCATGTCGCGGCCGGTGATTTCCAGCGCGTTGATCAGGCCGGCCGCCGAAATGATGGCGGTGCCGTGCTGGTCGTCATGAAAGACCGGTATGTCCATAAGTTCGCGCAGCCGCTGCTCGATGATAAAGCATTCCGGAGCCTTGATGTCTTCCAGATTGATTCCGCCGAACGACGGCCCGAGGAAACGCACGCAATTGATGAACTCTTCGGCATCCTCGGTGTCGACCTCGAGATCGATCGAATCGACATCGGCGAAGCGCTTGAACAGCACCGCCTTGCCTTCCATCACCGGCTTGGCGGCCAGCGCGCCGAGATTGCCGAGGCCGAGGATGGCGGTGCCGTTGGAGATGACGGCGACCATGTTGCCGCGCGCCGTGTAGTCGAAGGCGCGGCTGGGATCCTCGGCAATGGCAAGCACCGGAACCGCGACGCCCGGCGAATAGGCGAGGCTGAGGTCGCGCTGGGTGGCCATCGGCTTGGTGGCGACGATCTCCAGCTTGCCCGGGCGGCCCATGGCGTGGAATTCCAGCGCCTCCTGCGCACTGACGGAGGGGCCGTTGCTTTCGGTTTTCTTGGCCATGATGCTTTCGATTTCCTCACCCGTGCAGCACCTCGTTGAGACGGGCGCGACGCTTTCTTTTGTGGAACGTTCGGGATTAAGGCTACACTTCGCCGCTGTAAACCGCCAAGCAGATGGCTTGGGAAATTTTGGAAGCAACTTCTTGAACGACGAAACGCCCATTCGCAGCGACAGTGCTGCGCCGGCCTTTGCGCCGGCAACGCCGATGATGGAGCAGTATATCGAGATCAAGGCGGCGAACCCGGATTCGCTGCTGTTCTACCGCATGGGCGATTTCTACGAACTGTTCTTCGACGACGCCGAGAAGGCGAGCCGGGCGCTCGGCATCGTCCTGACCAAGCGTGGCAAGCACCAGGGCCTCGACATCCCGATGTGCGGCGTGCCGGTGCATGCCGCCGACGATTATCTGCAGAAGCTGATTGGACAAGGGTTCCGCGTCGCCGTCTGCGAGCAGATCGAGGATCCGGCAGAGGCGAAGAAACGCGGCGGCAAATCGGTGGTGCGCCGCGACGTGGTGCGGCTGGTAACGCCCGGCACCATCACCGAGGACAAACTGCTGGCGCCGTCGGAATCGAGTTTCTTGATGGCACTTGGCCGGGTCAAGGGCGGGGCCGATCCAAGAGGCGGGGAGCGCGGCAGCGCGACAGGGAACCAAGGAAGTTTTGCGCTGGCCTGGATCGAGATCTCGACCGGCGCCTTCCGCGTTGCCGAGACGACCGCCGACCGGCTGCTCGCCGATGTCTTTCGCGTCGACCCACGCGAGCTGATCGTCGCCGAGCCGGTGTTTTACGATCCGGAGCTGAAACCGGTGTTCGATGTGCTCGGCCGCATCGCCAATCCGCAGCCGCCGAGCCTGTTCGACTCGGCGTCGGCCGCCGGGCGCATCGCCCGTTTCTTCGAGGTGGCGACGCCGGACAGTTTCGGTACGTTTTCCCGCGCCGAACTGTCGGCGATCTCAGGCGCCATCGCCTATGTCGAGAAGACGCAGAAGGCCGAGCGGCCGCCGCTGTCGCGGCCCGAGCGCGAGGAGCAGGGTTCGACGCTGTTCATCGATCCGGCGACACGCGCCAATCTGGAACTGCTGCGCACGCTGTCCGGCAGCCGCGAGGGTTCGCTGTTCAAGGCGATCGACCGCACGGTGACCGGCGGCGGCGCGCGGCTGCTCGCCGACCGGCTGATGGCGCCGCTGACCGATCCGGCGGCAATTGGCGCAAGGCTGGATTCGGTGTCGTTCTTCCGGGCCGAGACACGGCTGTGCCATGCGGTGCGGGCGAGCCTGAAGAGCGTCGCCGACATGCCACGCGCGCTGTCGCGGCTGGCGCTCAACCGCGGTGGCCCGCGCGATCTTGGCGCCCTGCGTGCCGGGTTCGAGGCCGCCGGCGCTATTGCCGAACTGTTTGCGGCGACCGCCCTGCCGCCAGAATTGGCGGCGGCGCTGGCGGCGATCGAGGCGCTGCCGCGCCCGCTGGCCGAGCATCTGACGCGGGCGCTCGCCGACGAACTGCCGCTGCTCAAGCGCGACGGCGGCTTCGTCCGTTCCAGCTACAACGCTGAGCTCGACGAGATGCGGGCGCTGCGCGATGAATCGCGCAAGGTGATCGCCGGGCTGGAGCGCTCGCTGATCGACGAAACCGGCATCCGCTCGCTGAAAATCCGGCACAACAATGTGCTTGGCTACTACATCGAAGTCACCGCCAACCACCATGCGATCTTGACGAGCAGCGACGGGGCGAAGGCGCGCTTCATCCATCGCCAGACCATGGCCAACGCCATGCGCTTCACCACGACCGAACTGGCCGAGCTGGAATCGAAGATCGCCAATGCCGCCGACCGGGCGCTGGCGATCGAGCTTGCCGCCTTCGACAGGCTGACGGCGGAAGCGGTTGGCGAGGCGGACAAGATCCGCGCCGGCGCCGAAGCACTCGCCGTGCTCGACGTGTCGGCGGCACTGGCGCTGCTTTCCGAAAGCGAGGCCTGGTGCCGGCCCATCGTGGACGCGAGCCTCGCCTTCGCCATTTCGGGCGGGCGGCATCCGGTGGTGGAACAGTCGCTGCGGCGTTCGGGCGAAGGACCGTTCGTCGCCAATGATTGCGATTTGTCGCCGGAAGGCAATGCCAAAAACGGCGCGATCTGGCTGCTGACCGGCCCCAATATGGGCGGCAAATCGACCTTCCTCAGGCAGAACGCGCTGATCGCCATCCTCGCCCAGACCGGCTCCTTCGTGCCGGCGGCATCAGCCCATATCGGCGTCGTCGACCGGCTGTTTTCACGTGTCGGCGCCTCCGACGATCTGGCGCGCGGCCGCTCGACCTTCATGGTCGAGATGGTCGAAACGGCGGCGATCCTCAACCAGGCCGGCGAGCGCGCGCTGGTGATCCTCGACGAGATCGGCCGCGGCACCGCCACCTTCGACGGCCTGTCGATCGCCTGGGCGGCGGTCGAGTATCTGCACGAGAAAAACCGCTGCCGGGCGATCTTCGCCACCCATTTCCACGAAATGACTGCGCTGGCCAGCAAGCTTGCTCGACTGCACAATGTCACCATGCGGGTCAAGGAATGGGAGGGCGACGTGGTCTTCCTGCACGAGGTCGGCAAGGGTGCCGCCGACCGCTCCTACGGCGTGCAGGTGGCGCGTCTGGCCGGCTTGCCGGAGGCAGTGGTCGGGCGGGCCAGGGAAGTGCTGCACCAGCTGGAAGCGGGCGAGGTTTCGGGCAAGGCCAACCGGCTGGTCGACGATCTGCCGCTGTTTTCAGTGGCGGTGAGGCGGGAAACGCCGAAGCCGGTGAAGGACGATGCACTCGGTGCCGCGCTCGGCGCGATCAACCCCGACGAGATGACGCCGCGGGAGGCGCTGGAGGCGCTTTACCGGTTGAAGGGAATGGCGGGGAAGTAGCTGGGCCTCGTCGGATAGTGCTCTACGGCGCCCCCCTCTGTCCTGCCCTCTTTGCCACCACTTGGCATCTCCCCTACTTGGGGGGAGATGTCCGGCAGGACAGAGGGGGGCGCGAAGGAACGCGGCCTTAGTTTATTTCCGCTCCCATCCTCAAATCATCTGCAGGCCCTGCTTGCGCCTCGGCGGCGGGAAGGCGCGGTCGATTTCGGCGAAATCCTCACGCGTAAGCTCGATGTCGAGCGCTGCGACATTCTGGCGGATATGCTCCTGCTTGCTGGCCTTTGGAATGGCGATGACGCCGTCCTGTGCCATCACCCAGGCCAGCGCCAGCTGAGCCGGCGTCGCATCGTGGCGGGCGGCGATGGCTTCGAGGCTGGCGTTGCGCGCCAATGCGCCCTGGTCGACCGGCGAATAGGCCATCAGCGGAATGCCGCGCCGCCGGCTCCAGGGCGCAAGGTCGAATTCGGGGCCGCGCTGGGACAGATTGTAGAGGATCTGGTTGGTCTGGACGCTGTCGCCGGCCGGCAGGCTGACCAGTTCCTCCATCTCATGAGTGTCAAAATTGCTGACGCCCCAGTGGCGGATCTTGCCGGCCTTTTTCAACGCCTCGAAGGCCTCGACCGTTTCCGCCAGCGGCACGCTGCCGGGCCAGTGCAGCAGATAGAGATCGATGCGGTCGGTGCGCAGATGCCTGAGGCTTCTGTCGCAGGCCGCCGGCACGCCGGTGCGCGAGGCGTTGGACGGCAGCACCTTGGAGACCAGTAACACCTCGTCGCGGCGCCCGGCAATAGCATCCGCCACCACTTCCTCGGCGCCACCGCTGGCATACATTTCGGCGGTGTCGATCAGCGTCATGCCGAGATCCAGCCCAAGCTTCAGGGCATTGACCTCATCGGCACGGCGGCGGGCGTCCTCGCCCATTTTCCAGGTGCCTTGACCGAGCACGGGAACGGCTTCGCCCGAGGGCAATGTTGTGGTTCTTATCGTTGACGGCATGGCGTCCTCCAGTCGAGGCCCGATGGCAGCCGGGGATAAATCCAGATCAAAGTCCTTCGCGCGAGCTGCCTGATGCTACTTCACCGGATGGGCGGCCAGCCAATCCTGCATCTGCTTGATCTCGGCTTCCTGCGCCGCGATCACCGCTTCGGCCAGCTTGCGCATTTCCGGATCCTTGCCATTGGCAAGCTCGACCTTGGCCATGTCGATAGCCGCCTGGTGATGCGGGATCATGCCGCGGGCGAAATCGACATCGGCATTGCCGGAATATTCGATCGCCATCATCGCGCTGTGCATCTTGTCCATCGCCGCCTTGTAGCTATCGGTCGAGGCACCCTGCGCGCCCATCGCTCCCATGTCGTGCGCCCCCATGTCGTGTTTCGTCTCCTGGGCTTGCGACGGAATGCTTTCCAGGAAAACGGCAAGCAGCATTCCGGCCGCCATCAGCAGCAGCACGATCTTCTTGGCCAAAGTCATTCATGATCTCCTTTTTGAACGAATTCCTATCTGGGGACTTCGCTCAGAGTTTCAACGTCCTGAGCCGCAACGCGTTGCTGATCACCGAAACCGAGGACAGGCTCATCGCCGCTGCCGCAATCATCGGCGACAACAGCGTGCCGGTGAGCGGATAGAGCACGCCGGCGGCGACCGGCACGCCAAGCACGTTGTAGAGGAAGGCGAAGAACAGGTTCTGGCGGATGTTGCGGATCGTCGCCTGGGCGAGCGTGCGGGCCCGGACGATGCCGTTGAGATCGCCCTTGACCAGCGTGATCCCGGCGCTTTCGACCGCGACATCGGCGCCGGTTCCCATGGCGATGCCGACATCGGCGGCAGCCAGCGCCGGCGCGTCGTTGACGCCGTCGCCGGCCATGGCGACGCCGCCGCCGCTGGCGCGCAACTCCTCGACCAGCGCGCTCTTCTGTTCCGGAAGCAGGCCGGCATGCACCACGTCGATGCCGAGTTTGCTGGCGATGGCTTTCGCCGTGCGTTCATTGTCGCCGGTCGCCATGATGATCTTCAGGCCGCGCTCGTGCAGCGCCTTTATCGCCTCTGATGTCGTCGCCTTGATCGGGTCGGCGACGGCGACGATGCCGGCCAGTTTGTCGCCGACGGCGACGAACATCGCGGTCTTGCCCTCGGCCTGCAGCGCCTCGGCGCTCATCGAGATGGGTAGAATATCGATGCCGAGAGCGGCCATCATCGCGGCGTTGCCGAGCGCCACCTTCTGTCCCGACACCGTGCCGGAAACGCCCTTGCCGGTGACCGCCTCGAAACCGCCGGCGTCGGGAATTTTTACCCCGCGTTCCCGGGCGCCTTCGACGATCGCCTCGGCCAGCGGATGCTCGGAGGCTTTTTCGAGGCCGGCGGCAAGTGCCAGCAGATCATCTTGCGTCATGCCCTCGGCAGCGACGACGTCCGTCAATCTCGGCCGGCCTTCCGTCAATGTGCCGGTCTTGTCGACGATCAGCGTGTCGACCGAGGCAAAGCGCTCGAGCGCCTCGGCGTCCTTGATCAGCACGCCGGCATGCGCGCCGCGCCCTGTGGCGGTCATGATCGACATCGGCGTGGCAAGCCCCAGTGCGCAAGGACATGCGATGATCAGCACCGAGACCGCCGAGACGATGGCAAAGATCAGGCTGGGTTGCGGCCCGAAGATCGCCCAGGCGATGAACGCAACGATCGCAACCACGACGACGGCGGGGACGAAATAGTAGGAGACGCGGTCGGCCAGACCCTGGATCGGCGCGCGCGAACGCTGCGCCTTGGCGACGAGCGCGACGATCCGCGCCAGCGTGGTTTCGGCGCCGATCCTCTCGGCGCGCATGATCAGCGAACCGTTCTTGTTGAGCGTGCCGCCGGTGACGGAATCGCCTTCAGTCTTTTCGACCGGCAGAGGCTCGCCTGACAGCATCGATTCGTCGATGGAAGAGCGGCCTTCCAGCACCATGCCGTCGACCGGCACGGCATCGCCGGGGCGGATGCGCAGGCGGTCGCCGGCCTTGACCGTGTCGAGCGGCACGTCGTTTTCGGAACCGTCCTCGCCGATCAGCCGCGCCGTCTTCGGCGCGAGGTCGAGCAGCGCGCGGATCGCCGAGCCGGTTTTTTCACGGGCGCGCAATTCCAGCACCTGGCCGAGGAAAACCAGCGCCACGATAACGGCGGCTGCCTCGAAATAGACTGGGACCGTGCCCTCATGACCGCGGAACTGGTGCGGAAATATATCGGGGAATAGCGCGGCGGCGACGCTGTAGAGATAGGCCGCACCTACACCGAGCGAAATCAACGTCCACATGTTGGGGCTGCGGTTGAGAACCGATTCCCAGCCTCGATGGAAGAAAGGGAATGCCGCCCACAGCACAACCGGGCTGGCCAGCGCCAATTCCACCCAGATCTTGGTCGAATCCTCGATGAAGGCGCTAAACGTCAGGCCGAGCATCGGCGCCATGGCGAAGATCAGCAATGGCACCGACAACACGGCACTCACCCAGAAGCGCCTGGTGAAATCGACCAGTTCCGGGTTCGGGCCCTCGTCGCCGGTCGGCACCCCCATCGGCTCCAGCGCCATGCCGCAAATCGGGCAGGCGCCTGGCTTGTCGCGGATGATTTCGGGATGCATCGGGCAGGTGTATTGCGTGCCTTTCGGCATCGCCTGCGGCTCCGGCCTGTCGCCAAGATACTTTGCCGGCTCCGCCTCGAATTTCACCTTGCAACCGGCCGAGCAGAAATAGAAGCCCTGGCCTTCATGCCGGGAAAAGTGCTTCGCGGTGGCACGCTCGACACGCATGCCGCAGACCGGGTCGGTGGCGATAATGTAGTTTTCCGGCTCGGCCATGAACTTCGAACGGCAGCGCTCGCTGCAGAAATGATAGAGGTGGCTGCCATGCTCGGCAGTCGGCTTGCCGGCGGCCGGATCGACGGTCATACCGCAGACCGGATCGCGAATGACCGCGTCGGCGACGGACGGAGCAGGTTTCGGCGAGCAGCAACCGCTATGGGCGTGATGGTCGTGGTCGGAATGCGTCAATGCGGAAAGGCCTCTCTGTCTCGAACTTGCAACAGAGGTAGTGCTTCCAGTAACTGGAAGGTCAAGGGCCAATTTCGACCTTTGGTGCCGTGGTACATGCCGGACTGCCTGACCCAAACCGCTTCCATGCTTATGGCGGCTGCCACTTCTGGGCTTGGCAACATCGTCCAGCAAGACCATCTATCAACTGCGGCAGGAGGCGATCATCGGGATTCGACTCCCGTGGAGAGCGTGTCCGTCCGCCCATACCCAGCGCCGCGAAAACGCGCTATAGACGCCGCCAAAACGGCGAGGCCGAACGGCACTTATGGCAAGAATCTCTCTAAAGCTCGACGAACTGATCGACGGCGAAGCCTTGCGCCGCGAGATGACCGCGCTGACTGCGGCCACGGCAGGCGACGGCTCCGGCAAGGCTGCGCGTGCCGGCGTTCTCCAGCTTCTCAAGAGCAGGCTGGCCGCCGGCCGCAGCATCGCCGAACGCATGCTGATGGATGACGGCAGCGGCACTGCCTGCGCCGCCCGGCTGTCGCATCTCATGGACGAAATCATCCGCGCGCTCTACGAGTTCGCCGCCACCCACGTCTATCGCGTCAAAAACCCGTCATCGGCCGAACGGATGGCCGTCGTCGCGGTCGGCGGCTATGGCCGCGGCACGCTGGCGCCGGGATCCGATATCGATCTGCTCTTCCTGCTGCCCTACAAGCAGACGCCATGGGGCGAGCAGATCGTCGAATACATGCTCTACGTGCTGTGGGACTTGGGGCTGAAGGTCGGCCACGCCACCCGCAACATCGACGAATGCCTGCGGCAGTCGCGCACCGACATCACCATCCGCACCTCGATCCTGGAGGCGCGTTTCCTGTGGGGCGAGGAGAAACTCTATGACGAGCTCTTGCAGCGCTTCGACCGCGAGGTGGTTCGCACGACCGGCCCCGAATATGTGCAGGCCAAGCTTGCCGAACGCGACGAGCGCCATGCCAAGGCCGGCGAAAGCCGCTATCTGGTCGAACCCAACGTCAAGGACGGCAAGGGCGGCCTGCGCGACCTGCAGACGCTGTTCTGGATCGGCAAGTATTTCTACCGGGTCCGCACCGGCGAGGAACTGGTCGACAAGGGCGTCTTCACCGGCACCGAATACCGGGAATTCCAGAAGGCCGAGGACTTCCTGTGGGCGGTTCGCTGCCACATGCATTTCCTCACCGGCAAGGCCGAGGAACGGCTGCATTTCGACATCCAGCGCGAGATCGCCGAGCGCCTGGGCTACACCACACATCCGGGCCTGTCGGCGGTCGAGCGCTTCATGAAGCATTACTTCCTCGTCGCTAAGGACGTTGGCGATCTGACCCGCATCTTCTGCGCTGCGCTCGAGGAAGAACAGGCCAAGCATGTGCCGGGCTTCAACCGCATCTTCCTCACCTTCTCGCGTCGCAAGCGCAAGCTTGCCGGCACGTCAGATTTCATTGTCGACAACCATCGCATCAACATCGCTGACGACTTGGTGTTCGAGCGCGATCCGGTCAATCTCTTGCGGCTGTTCTGGTTCGCCGACAAGCACGGGCTGGAATTTCACCCCGATGCGCTGAAGCTGCTGACCCGTTCGCTCGGCCTCGTCGGCAAGGCGCTCAGGCGCGACGAGGAAGCCAACCGGCTGTTCCTCGACATATTGACGTCGGACCGCAATGCCGAACTCAATCTCAGGCGCATGAACGAGGCGGGACTGCTGGCAAAGCTGATCCCGGATTTCGGCAAGATCGTCGCCATGATGCAGTTCTCGCTGTACCACCACTATACGGTGGACGAGCACCTGATCCGCTGTATCGGCGTGCTGGCCGAGATCGAGCGTGGCGACGGTGAAAAGATCCACCCGCTTGCCCACTCGCTGATGCCGGGGCTGAAGAAAAGCCGCGAGGCGCTCTATGTCGCGGTGCTGTTGCACGACATCGCCAAGGGCCGGCCGGAGGACCATTCCGAAGCGGGCGCCCGGATCGCGCGGCGGATCTGCCCGCATATGGGGCTGTCGGCGGCCGACACCGAAACGGTCGCCTGGCTGGTCGAGAACCATCTCGTCATGTCGATGACGGCGCAGACCCGCGACCTCAACGACCGCAAGACGATCGAGGACTTTTCCGCGATCGTGCAGTCGGTCGAACGGTTGAAGCTGCTGCTCGTCCTAACCGTCTGCGATATCAGGGGCGTCGGGCCTGGCGTCTGGAACGGCTGGAAGGGGCAGTTGCTGCGCACGCTCTACTACGAAACCGAATTGCTGTTGACCGGCGGGTTTTCGGAGGTGTCGCGTGCGATGCGCACCGCGGCTGCCCGCGAAAAGCTGGCCGAGGCGCTCGCCGATTGGCCGGAAAAGGCGCGCAAGCGCTATGTCGCCAAGCACTATGAGAATTATCTGCTGGCGGTCGATCTCGCCGACCAGCTTCGCCACGCCGAATTCATCCGCGAGGCGGATGCGGCGGGCAAGAAGCTCGCCACCATGATCAAGACCCATCAATTCGAGGCGGTGACCGAGATCACCGTGCTGGCACAGGACCATCCGCGCCTGCTGTCGGTCATTGCCGGCGCCTGTGTGGCGGCCGGCGGCAACATCGTCGACGCGCAGATCTTCACCACCTCCGACGGCCGCGCGCTGGACACCATCCTGATCTCGAGGGAATTCGACCGCGACGAGGACGAACGCCGCCGCGCCGAACGCGTCGGCCGTCTGATCGAAGACGTGCTGTCGGGCAAGAGCTGGCTGCCGGAGATGATCGAGAAGCGCACCAAGCCGCGGCGCGGCGCCAAGGTCTTCCGCATCCCGCCGCGGGCCGAAATCCGCAACACGCTGTCGAACCGGTTCTCGGTGATCGAGGTCGAGGGGCTGGATCGGCCGGGCCTGCTGTCCGAGATAACCGGGGCATTGTCCGACCTGTCGCTCGACATCGCCTCGGCACACATCACCACGTTCGGCGAAAAGGTCATCGACACCTTCTATGTCACCGACCTCACCGGCCAGAAGATCGACAGCCCGACGCGCATGGCCGCCATCCAAAACAGGCTGATTTCGGTCCTCGAAGGCGCCGTGCCCGAACGCGGCGGCAAGGCCAAGGCTGCGGCCGAGTGAACGCCGTCCTCGATTTTTTCCGATCACCCAGGCAATCTCCACACAAATGAGCCTTGTCAAAAAGTTCGCGACGGTCGCTTCCGGCACGCTGATGAGCCGCGCTCTCGGCTTCGGCCGCGAGATGCTGATGGCGGCCGCGCTCGGCACCGGGCCGATCGCCGATGCCTTCAACGCCGCCTTCCAGTTTCCCAACACCTTCCGCCGGCTGTTTGCCGAAGGCGCCTTCAACGCCGCCTTCGTGCCGCTCTTCGCCAAGGAGATCGAGACCCACGGCACCGATGGCGCCAAGCGCTTTTCCGAAGAGGTGTTCGGCGTGCTGTTCACGGCGCTGCTGGCGCTGACCATCGCCATGGAACTGGCGATGCCGCTGATCGTGCGCTACCTGGTGGCGCCGGGCTTTGCCGACTCGCCGGGAAAGTTCGAGATGACGGTCGGGCTCGCGACCATCATGTTTCCCTATCTGATCTGCATGTCGCTCGGTGCCATGATGGCCGGCATGCTGAATTCGCTGCGCCGCTATTTCGCCGCCGCGGTGGCGCCAGTGTTCCTAAACGTCATCCTGATCGGCGTGCTCGCCTATGCCTGGCACAAGGGATCGGACGCGCGCACCGTTGGCTTCGCACTGGCCTGGGGCGTGCTGGCGGCGGGGCTGGTGCAACTGGCGATCGTCTGGGTGGCGGTGCGCCATGCCGGCATCTCGATCAGCTTTCGCCGGCCAAGGATGACGCCCAATGTCAAGCGGCTGCTGATCCTGGCGCTGCCGGCGGCGATCACCGGCGGCATCACCCAGATCAACCAGCTGATCGGCACCGCGATCGCCTCGGCCCAGGACAGCGCGGTGTCGTCGCTCGCCTATGCCGATCGCATCTATCAGCTGCCGCTCGGCGTCGTCGGCATCGCCGTCGCCATCGTGCTTCTGCCCGAACTGTCGCGGGCGCTGAAGTCGGGCAATCTGATCGAGGCGGCCAATCTGCAGAACCGGTCGGTGGAGTTCACGCTGTTCCTGACCTTGCCGGCGGCGGCGGCACTGCTGGTCATGGCGGAGCCGATCGTCGGGCTGGTCTACGAACGCGGAGCGTTTGCCGCCAACAACTCGACGCCGATCGTGGCGGCGATCCTGGCGATCTTCGGCTTGGGGCTGCCGGCCTTCGTGCTGATCAAGGCGTTCACCCCCGGCTATTTCGCCCGCGAGGACACGCGCACGCCGATGATCTTTGCCGCGATCTCGGTGGCTGTGAACATCACCACCGCGCTGACGCTGTTTCCGCAGATGGGCGCGCCGGGCATCGCCGTCGCCTCGGCCGTCGCCGGCTGGGTCAATGCTCTGATGCTGCTCGGCGTGCTGATCCGGCGCGGCCATTGGGGCCGCGACGTACCGCTCATGAGACGCATCCCACGGCTGGTGCTGTCGGCGGCGGTGATGGCGACGGCGCTGTATTTTGCCGAGCACTGGTTTGCCGCCCAACTTGCCTCGGCCTCACCGCTGGTCATAAAGGCTACGACGCTTCTCGCGCTGGTAGCCGGCGGGGCGTTGCTTTATTTCGTCACCGCCTTCGCCATCGGCGGCGCCGATTTCGGCATGATCCGGCGCAATATCAGGCGGAAGGGTTCCCCTTCGACCTAGGGAATAGTCTCCAAATCCGTAAACCTGACCGTAACGATCCCGTCGACAAGCATCAGACTCGCCGGACAATTCGTCATAGACCGGACGGGGCAGCACATATCGATGCCAAGCCGAGACAGGCGCTATAAGCGCGGCGCCAACACCATCGAACAAGCAATCCGAGCTGAAGCAATTGCTCTGCCGCGATCGCCTACAGCCCCTTGATCGTCTACTCGCTCTCGTCCATAAGCGCGCCGTCGCAAGACTTTCGCCGCGCGCGAAACGGCCCTCCACAAGCCAGGGAAACACCATGACTGACGCCAATCAGCCTGCCTTCAAGCCACTCGTCTTTTCCGGCGTCCAGCCGACCGGCAACCTGCATCTCGGCAACTATCTCGGCGCCATCAAGAAATTCGTCGCCCTGCAGGACACCTCGGATTGCATCTATTGCGTCGTCGACCTGCATTCGCTGACCGCGCAGCTTGTCCATGAGGATCTCAAGGACCAGACGCGCGCGATCACCGCGGCGTTTCTCGCCTCCGGCATCGACCCGAAGAAGCACATCGTCTTCAACCAGTCGCGTGTCATGCAGCACGCTGAGCTTGCCTGGATCTTCAACTGCGTGGCCCGCATCGGCTGGATGAACCGGATGACGCAGTTCAAGGACAAGGCCGGCAAGGACCGCGAGAACGCCTCGCTTGGGCTGCTTGCCTATCCGAGCCTGATGGCTGCCGACATCCTCGTCTACCGCGCCACCCATGTGCCGGTCGGCGACGACCAGAAGCAGCATCTGGAACTGACGCGCGACATCGCGCAAAAATTCAACAACGACTTTTCCGACCGCATTGCCGGCCTTGGCGTCGGCGTCGAGATGAAGGTCGGCGAGGAGACGGTCAACGGCTTTTTCCCGCTCACCGAACCGATCATCGGCGGACCAGCGGCGCGCATCATGTCGCTGCGCGACGGCTCGAAGAAGATGTCGAAGTCGGATCCGTCCGACCTGTCGCGCATCAATCTGACCGACGATGCCGACAGCATCTCGAAGAAAATCCGCAAGGCCAAGACCGACCCGGAGGCATTGCCTGGCGAATTGGACGGCCTGGCCGGCCGGCCGGAAGCCGAAAACCTGGTCGGCATCTATGCGGGTCTCGCCGAGATCTCGAAGGAGGCGGTGCTGAAAGAGTTCGGCGGCCAGCAGTTTTCGGTGTTCAAGCCGGCGCTGGCCGACCTTGCCGTGGAAAAGCTGGCGCCGATCGCCGGCGAAATGCGCCGCATTTCCGACGACCGCGCCTATGTCGACGCGGTGCTGAGCGACGGCGGCGAGCGGGCCGGCCTGCTGGCCGAGGCGACGATGAAGACGGTGCGCGACATCATCGGCCTGCTGCAGGGTTAATCTGCAGCCAATATCGCTACATCCGCCGGTCGCTTGCGGCCGAGCTGTGGCGGTGGCAGATTGCGACCGAAACCATCGAAGGTAGAATATGGTCTCCAAACGCCTCAGCCGCGAAGCCGGCCATCGCCGCAAGTTTTTGGCGATCATCGACGACACGCCCGAATGCGAACGGGCCGTCGTCTACGCCTCGAAGCGCGCGCAGAGCACCAGCGGCGTGCTGGTGCTGCTCTATGTGATCGAGCCGGACGATTTCCAGCATTGGCTGGGCGTCGAGAAGATCATGCGCGAGGAGGCTACCGCCACCGCGCGCGCCGCACTGGACAGCTATGCCAACAAGGTGCGCCAGAAGCTCGGCATCGAGCCGGAACTGGTGGTGCGCGAAGGCAAGCCGACGGAAGAGATCCACAAATTGATCGAGGAGGACCAGGATATTGCCATCCTCGTGCTGGCCGCCGGCGCCGGCAAGGAGGGGCCGGGGCCGCTGGTCGGCGCGGTCGCCGGCAAAGGCGCCGCTTTCCCGATCCCAGTGACAGTGGTGCCGCAGAACCTGTCGGACGAAGAAATCGACAGCCTGGCCTAAGGTGTGTTGATAGTCAGGTGAGGCCGGCCTGCGAACGGCGGCTTCCTGCGCTTCCGGTGCGGCGCGGCAGAAGAAAAAACATTCTCTTGGGCGGCGGTTCCGGCGATGGCTTTCGCTTGAATGTCCTGCCGATAAGGCCTATTTAGAATTATTCCAGACTATCTGCCCGAACGGGCTCGGAGACGTCCATGTTCATCCAGACCGAATCGACGCCAAATCCGGCGACATTGAAGTTCCTGCCCGGCAAGGAAGTGCTTGTCGAAGGCACCGCCGATTTCCGCGATGCCGACAGCGCTGCCGCGGCTTCGCCGCTGGCCGGCCGGCTGTTCGAGATCCCCGGCGTCACCGGCGTCTTCTTCGGCTATGATTTCGTCACCGTGACCAAGGACGGCCCCGACTGGCAGCATCTGAAGCCGGCGATCCTCGGCGCCATCATGGAGCACTTCATGTCCGGCGCGCCTGTCATGGCCAGGGCCGGCCCCGCCGCCGAGACCAGCCAGACCGGCGAATTCTACGACAAGGCCGACGAGGAACTGGTCATCACCATCAAGGAACTGCTCGACACGCGGGTGCGCCCGGCGGTCGCCCAGGACGGTGGCGACATCACCTTCCGCGGCTTCGAGAACGGCACCGTGTTCCTGCACATGAAGGGCGCCTGCGCCGGCTGCCCGTCGTCGACGGCGACGCTGAAGCACGGCATTCAGAACCTGCTCCGGCATTTTGTGCCCGAGGTGCAGCAGGTCGAACAGGTCTCTTAGAGACTCCGCTCAAAAAACGTCAATTCGCCTTTCGCGCGACACAAAAAACCGGGCCAAAGTGCCCGGTTTTCTGTCTGCGACGTCTGTTGTTGCCTAGACGGTCCGCGTATGAAAGTTTCTACAAGACTATGACTTTAGCGCCGACGGAGGTGCGGTCGTAAAGGTCGATGATGTCCTGGTTCATCAGCCGGATGCAGCCCGACGACATCGCCTTGCCGATCGAGTTCCACTCCGGGCTGCCATGGAGGCGGTAGCCTGAATCGCCGCCCTTGTTGAACAGATACAGGGCGCGCGCGCCGAGTGGGTTGGTCAATCCGGGATCCATGCCGCCGGCAAATTTGGCGAGTTCCGGCTGACGCTTGATCATCGCCGAAGGCGGCGTCCAGGTCGGCCATTCGCGCTTCACCGCGATGCGGGCGGTGCCGCGCCATTCAAAACCCTCGCGGCCGACGCCGATGCCGTAACGCATCGCCTCGCCGCCGCCCATGACGTAATAAAGAAACTTGTTCTGCGTATCGATGACGATGGTGCCCGGCTTTTCATCGGTGTCGTAGCTAACGATCTGCCGGCGGTACTTGAATGGCACCTTTTCGATCGGAATGCGCGGCAGTCGATAGCCCGCATCGGTCATCGGGCCATAGTTGTTGGTGAATATCTGCGAGCCGATGGTGCTGCAACCAGCAATAGCCGTCGACAGCGCAAGTGCGGCGACGATTGCGAATGACTTCATGCGCATGAAAAGGTCCGATGCCCCGCCCGAAAGATAGCGGCACGAGACGGCCGCCTTGTCGCCATCATTCATGCTGGCATTTGCTTTGCTTGCCAAGCGGGCGATGCCTATATGCAGAGGCTTACATGCCGGTAGGTCCGCAGCTGTGGCTTTTCGGCAACTGCTCTCATAAGATTATGTAGGAAATTCAATGAGGCGGTCGGCCAGGCCGCCGGAAGTCAAGGAACCAATCATGAATGTCGGAGATGCCGCCCAGCGTTCCGGCCTGCCGGCCAAGACCATTCGCTACTATGAGGAGATCGGCCTGATCCGTCCGGTACGCGCCAGCAATGGCTACCGTGACTATTGCGGCGACGACATCCACCGGCTGACTTTTCTGCGCCGCGCGCGCAATCTCGGCTTTTCCATCGATGACTGCCGCCAGCTGATGGCGCTCTACCAGGACCGCAGCCGCGCCAGCCATGACGTGCGCGAGATCGCCGCCGCGCATGTGACGGCAATCGAGGAGAAGGTGCGCGAATTGCAGTCGATGCGCTCGACCCTGCAGAAGCTGATCCATGCCTGCCACGGTGATGACAGGCCGGACTGCCCGATCCTTGACGATATTGCGGGGGCGGTTTTGCCAGCTGACAAAATCGTTCCCGCACAGGTGTGATGCTTGCGCGGCTAGGGCTGAGTAGCGCTGGCTGCGTGAGGCAATGGCTTTTCAAGCTCTGCCTTCACCATCAAAGAGACCAAGCGCGAGCGCCGGTGGTGCTATTCGTGCCGCCAGATCTTGTAGGCTGAGATCACCAGAATTGCCGCCAGCAGCGGGAGCAGGATTTGCTCGGGGACCACGCCAAGCAACTGCCCGCCGAGATATGTCCCGACAATCGAACCGGCAGCCATGGCCAGCAAGAACGCCTTGTTCCTGCCGATGACCGAAAAGCTTTGGTCGCGGCTATAACGCGTGAAGCCGACCAGCATCGTCGGCAGGCTTACCGCCAGCGATAGAGAGCCCGCCAGCTTGATGTCGGCACCGAACAGAAGCACGAATGTCGGGACGAGCAGTTCACCGCCTGCCACGCCGAGCAGGGATGCCACGACGCCGATGGCAAACCCCGCAATGATCCCGGCAACGATCAATGCGGCTCCGGTGACAAATTGCAATCCTGCAGCATCTGGATCATGGCCGAAAACCAGGACAATCGCGATTAGGATCAGCAGTGCGGCAATCACCTTGTAAAGCGTCGCGGACTGGAGGCGGGTTGCCCATCCTGCGCCAAACCAAGCGCCCAGAAGGCTGCCAGCCAAGAGATTGAGTATGATCGGCCATTGTGCGGCCACCGAGGCTAGCGGCACCGTGGTGGCCCGGAATGGCAGCGCTGCAGCGACGACTACCAGGCCGGAGGCCTTGTTCAAGATAACGGCTTCAAGAGCGGCAAATCGAAACAGACCGATCAGGAACGGCAGACGAAATTCTGCACCGCCAAGCCCGATCAAGCCGCCAAGCGAACCGACACCAGTTCCAACTGCAAATGCACCGAGGCCACGCCGCTCAATCATCGAACCGCTATGCCGTGGCGAGACCCGGAATGCCAGCCGTTTTGCAGGTTGGGTTTTCCTGCGATCAAGAGGTACCGTCGACACGCTCGGCTATGGCGAACGCCTGCAGGTTCCTTGCCTTGCCGTGGTCTTCTTCGGCGTTGGCGATAATCGAGAAGAACGCCGCGCGGGCGATGTCCTTCTTTGACGCGTTCGGGTGTTCCTTCCTGGCCGCTTTGATCAATTGCTTGGGTGCCATGTCAGGCGTCACGACCCGCATCAGGGTGTCGGCTACCGCCTGCATCTCGTCCGCGTTCATCATCCAAACTCCCTAGAGCCACCCGCATTCTCACAATATCTCATATTGCTAATGTGTGGAACGTGCAGTGCCCGTTTGAGTACCAAGATTTCACGCAAAAACCACATTTCAAGCGCGCCTTGGGTGCCTCCCAGAAAGGCGATTATATATTTGACAGACCCGGATGACGCCGTCCCGATCCTATGCTACTGGAGGCAATGGAAATTTTCTTGACGAAGCAAGCGGCCATTCGCAACGACCCTGGTCCGCCATTGAACAAGCCCTACGAAACGATCACTATTGTGACCTCGTCTGAGAAGTTCGTTTTTACTGGCGAGGGCAACACCGCTCGCGGGAAGCTGGATATCGTGCGCGGCGGTAAAGCCACATCCAAGGACAAGCGCTGCTACGAGGCCATCAAGGCTGCCGGTGGCGCCAAGGCAACGGTAGTGTTCCCAGCCAAGACGGCTTAGGCGCTACCCAGCCGTAGGGGAAATATCTAACCCCGCCACAAGGCTCTAGCGTTTCTTCGGCCTTACCACTGCGCCTTTGCCGGCGCGCTCGACCGCTTCGTCATGTGGTGAGTGCTTGGCCTGCGCAACCTTCTTCAACACGCGGTCAAAGGCTTCCTCGGACTGGTCGGTTTCCAGTTCGCGGGCGGCTTCTTTAAATTTGTCGATCTGCTCGCTAGGCGGGGGGTTATTCAAACGCCCCTTCCCCTTCGTTGTCCTCGGCATCGGCCAAAATCTCTTTGTCGAGTTCGAGCTTCTTAATTAGGCGCTCGATCTCTTTTTCGCCAATCCGACCGTTCACAATAAGGCGGAAACTTGCCTCTTTCGACAAAAGGCCGGTCGTCAACTCTCGCTCACCGTCCATCAGATGTATTCCCTTTTCCTTGGGCGGTGTGGGCGATTTCAACTTGCCTGTACCGCCGCCGTCCTGCTTCGTCCGCTCCTCTTTCGCGCCATCTTCGGTGCCCGGACCAGCGTCATCGGAAACCTTATCAGAAACAGACGGGTTTGAGAATCGCTTAGTTTCATCATAAACTCGAAGGAATTTGTGGGCGGATTCATCGGTAAAGCCATGCTCGAATTTCAAGCTGCTGATCGCGTGGGTATCATCGGGGCGACCGTCCTTCCAGTGCGTGGTGGCGAACTCGGCCAGCAACTTGGGTTTCAGCGCGGCCTCAGATAGAAGCATCTCACGGACGCCGGGGCGCTTGTCCTCAAGGATGCGCATCCCGGCATCTGAGATCTTGATCTTTCGGCCTTCCCCGCTTCCGCTGTCCTCAATCAAGCCATAGGCGAGTAGGGCGCTGACCGTCTGAAACGTGCCACTGCTCTTAGGCCCCAAACCCCAATCGCCAGCGGCATCAGCAATGCGGGCTTCGAAACGCTTTGCCTTCGCGTAGAACTGCGCCGTTCGCTCGACAGCCTTTTCAAGGCTTATGAAGGGGAATGATGGCCCTCGGTCTCGTTTTTGCGAGGCATCTGCTGGTGTGTCGGCTTCCATGTTTATCTCCTATCTGATAGCGGTATAGATAGCCTGTCTGACAGCGATTGACAAGAGCGCCAGGCAGGACTAGCTTCGCGACAGAAAGGAGAGTGCGATGCGAATCAGGAGGGTTTCCCTAGCCGCCGTCACGGTCCACGGACGCGGCGCGGGATAAACAAAGAGGCCCCGTAACCGGCAGGGTCACGGGGCCTCGAAGTGGGCCACCCACAGAAGGGAGCGGCGGTGATTCTATCACCGCCGCTTTCGTTTGGGAATCCCTAATCCGTTTTGCGGTTGCGGCGCTTTTCATAACGCCACAGGGGAAGCTTCAATTGTACTGGTTTCCGGTAGTAGTCATGCTTGGAATTCAGCAGGCCTACGATAGGTGAGGCGCTTGCCCTTGGCGCCCTTCAAGGCGATGAGAGAACGAACGTTGTCTTCAACGCCCATTGCCGAACGGTTCGAATACCGGAAGTCAAATTCGGCAAGGTAACGATGCAGATGGTGTTCGGCGCAATGCTGATAAACGCCCTTCATGCCGCGCTTGAAGATCGAATAATAGCCTTCGACCGTGTTCGTATGGATGTTGCCGCGAACGTACTCATCCTTGGAATGCGTGACGAAATCATGCGAGGCGAACTCAGTTCCGACGCGGCGATAAACGCCAGCCTCATCAGTCATCAACGCGCTTTCCTTGGCGATGTTGGCTCGGACGATCGGCATAACAGTACCGATGCGGGCGCTATCGACATGGAAGGAACGAGCGCGACCGCCGCGCTCAACCAATGTGACCACCGTGTTCTTGTGAGCGCCGCCGCCACGTTTAACGGGAGTGTTAGTCAAGCGACCGATATACGTCTCGTCCACCTCAACAAACTTGCCGTTGCCGCCCATGGGCGAGAAGTCATCCGAGCGCATGGCCTCGCGAATGCGATGCGACAGGAACCAAGCCGTCTTGTAGGTGCATTCCAGAACGCGGTGGAGCTGGTGCGAGGAAATGCCCTTCTTTGACGAGCACATGAGGTGGATGGCCTGCAACCACTTGTGCAAGGGCAGATGGCTTTCCTCGAAGATCGAGCCCATGCGAACCGTGAACTTCTTGCGGCAGTCGCGGCACTTGTAGAGGCCGTGGATTTCGACGCCGTTCGGGTTCTTCTTCGAAGCCTTGGTGCGAACGCCCATCAATGCGTAGTGCTTTTCCATCGAGCCACAGTGATGGCAGACCGGACCCTGCGGCCACAGCATCGCCTCGACATGCTCAAATGCGGCGGCTTCGTCGTGGAAGTAGGGGCGGGACAGGACGGACATGGCGATAACTCCTTGGAATCGTTATCGCATACCAAATTGGGTCTGTCAAATATATAATCGCCCCCAGAAAACGGGTTCAAACCGTGAACAAAGTCTGGCATGGTGCTCCCATGCCAATCATCTCACCTGTACCCCTAAATCCCCTGATCGACGGCCGCCAGTCGGAACGCGCGATGCTGGTTCGGCGCGGCGTGCAGCGGCTGCTCAAGGAGATGGGCGCGCATGTGCTGCCCGAACTGTCGCTGGCGACCGGGCGCCGCGCCGACCTCGTCGCGCTGACCCGCCAGGGCGACATCTGGATCATCGAGATCAAGTCCTCGATCGAGGATTTCAGGGTCGACCGCAAATGGCCGGACTACCGGCTGCACTCTGACCGCTTCTTCTTCGCCACGCATCCCGGCGTGCCCTCGGATATTTTTCCGCAGGAATGCGGTTTTATCCTTTCCGACGGCTACGGCGCCGAAATCCTGCGCGATGCGCCCGAGCACCGTATGGCGGCGGCGACGCGCAAGGCGCTGATGCTGAGGATCGCGCGGGCCGGTGCATCGCGGCTGCTGGCGGCGGAACTCGCCGGTGTGGCGGTGCCGGCACTGGAGGGCGAGAGCGAATAGGAGTGCGCGCCGCGTCGGCGACAAGCCTCGCACCTCGCCTTTCTGCGGGCCTGCCGATCCCCTCGAGACGTTTTTTGATCTTGCACCGATGATTTCCGCCTGCCTGCGCTGTCCTGATCAATAGGCGCTGGAATGGTCCGGTGGCGGAAAGGGAGGTGATCCATGGGATCGTTACAAGGTCAGAATGTCGTCGTCATCGGAGGCAGCCGGGGTGTCGGCCGCTCGATCGTGGAAGCCGCGCTTGGCGAAGGGGCAACAGTGCTTGCAGTTGCTCGTGGCACAGCCGCCCTGAAAGAGCTCTCCCGGGAGACATCAGGCGTGAAGACGCTTGCGGTCGACGCCACCAACGAGACCGCACCCGATGCGGTTTTCGCCGCGCTTGAACCAGACGTCCTGGTGATCTGCGCCGGCGCCCTCGCTCCGTCCGCGCCCGTCCAGGAACAGAGCTGGGAGGACTTCTCGGCAAACTGGGAAATGGACGTCAAGGCATCGTTCCTGTTCTGCAAGGCGGCACTCCAGGGTCGGCTCAAGCCGGGGAGCCGGGTGGTTCTGATCTCCAGCGGCGCGGCATTCAGCGGCGGGCCGCCGAACTCTGGCGGCTATGCCGGCGCAAAACGCATGCAGCTGTTCCTCGCCGGTCATAGCCAGAAGGAATCGGACCGACTTGGTTTCGACCTGCGTTTCATGGCGCTTTCGCCGGCGCGCATCATGCCGGGCACCGGCGTCGGCGATCGCGGCATCGACGGCATTTCGGCCTATATGGGCATTAGCCCGGCGGACTTCCTGGCGAGCATGACCGACATGCAGACGCCGGCCGATGTCGCACGGGCTGTAGTCGCGCTCGCCACCGGCCAGGCGCAGGGCTGCTCCTTCGTGGTGAGCGGCAGCGGACTTGCGGCGGCGGCATGAGGCGCGCAGGATGCCAGCCGACTTCAGCACCGCGGGCTTCCTATGACAGACGCTCCTGGCCCTGTTGAGCCATTGGGCCGACCGGTCCTCGATCGGCTGGCCTTCGAGCGCTTGACAGTGGCTCATCGCCGCGAGCTCAAGCTCCACTGCTACCGGATGATGGGCTCGTTGCACGAGGCGGACGACCTCGTGCAGGACACTTTCCTGCGGGCGTGGCGCGCACGGTCGCAGTTCGACGGACGAGGCTCGGTTCGCGGCTGGCTCTACACGATCGCCACCAATAGCTGCCTCAACGCCATCAAGGCGAGGTCGACGGCGCATCGCATTCTCCAGCAACCCGAACGGCCGCCCTCCAACGGGCGGGCCGTCGGAGGGCCTGCCGAGCTCACCTGGCTGGAGCCCTATCCGGACGCCGAGCTTCCGGACCTCGTTGACGGCGAGCCCGGCCCCGAAGCGCGCTACGAGACTCGAGAAGCGGTGCAACTTGCCTTCGTCGCGGCAATCCAACTTCTGCCGCCCCGGCAGCGGGCCGTCCTGTTGCTTTGCGACGTGCTGGGGTGGTCTGCGGTCGAGTCGGCGCAATTGCTGGGTGGATCGGCCGCTTCGATCAACAGCGCCTTGCAGCGGGCCCGCGCAACGCTTCGCGAGCGATATCCTGAGGGGCGTCCCGTTCAGCGATCACGGTCCAGTCCGGAGGAGGGCTTGCTGCTCGAACGCTACATGCATGCCTGGCAGACCGCCAACCTCGACGGCTTCATCGAACTCTTGAGGGAGGACGCCACCTACCAGATGCCGCCATGGCGGGAATGGTACCAAGGGCGCAAGGCGATCCGCGATTTCATCGAGACCGTGTGGGGCAATTTTGCCGGCTATCGCACGGTGGCCACCCGAGCCAACGGCCATCCCGCTGTCGGGGTCTATGCACTGGACCATCGTGACCGTGTATGGCGACCCCACTCGCTGCATGTCATTGAGCCCGCCGACGGCAAAATCGTTTCCCTGACGATCTATGTGCCGCCGCTCGGGCCCGAACTGTTTGCAGCCTTCGGCCTGCCGCCGGTCTAGTCCTCGTCCACCCCATTCGCCGCCGGCGCCACCAGCAGCACAGCGGCGCCAAGCAGTGCCGCGATGAGCGATCCGGCGAGGATGCCGACCTTGACCGCGTCCTGCAGCTCGACATTGCTGGCGAAGGCGAGCAGGCCGATAAACAGGCTCATGGTGAAGCCGATGCCGCAGAGCAGCGAAATGCCGACCATGTGCAGCCAGCCGGCATTGACCGGCAGATCGGCGAGGCCGAGCCGGATGGCAAGTGCGGAAGAACCGAACACGCCGACCAGCTTGCCGGCGACGAGCCCGGCGGCGACGCCCAGCGTCAGCGGCTCGAACAGGGCGGCAGCGCTCAGGCCGGCCAGCGAGACGCCGGCATTGGCGAAGCCGAAGATCGGGATGACGACGAACGGCACTATTTTGTGCAGGCCGTGCTCGAGCCGGTGCAGCGGCGAATGATCAAGATCATGGCTGATGCCCGGTGAGACCTTTAAAGGTATGGTCAGGGCCAGCGCCACGCCGGCGAGCGTGGCATGGACGCCAGATTTCAGCACCAGCACCCACAGGACGACACCGAGCAGGATGTAGGGCACCAGCGTCAGCACCTTCATGCGGTTGAGGACGACGAGCACAGCGATGACGGCGAAGGCGGTGCCGAGATAGGCGAGCGACAGGCCGCTCGTATAGAACACCGCGATGATGATGACGGCACCAAGGTCGTCGATGATGGCGAGCGCGGTGAGGAAGACCTTCAGCGATCCCGGCACGCGGCTGCCGAGCAGCGACAGCACGCCGAGCGCAAACGCGATGTCGGTGGCGGTAGGGATCGCCCAGCCGGACAGGGCGGCTGGGTTGTCGCGGTTGATGGCGACATAGACAAGTGCCGGCACCAGCATGCCGCCGGCGGCGGCGACGCCGGGCAGGACGCGCCGCGGCCAGGTCGAGAGCTGGCCGTCCAGCATCTCGCGCTTGATCTCCAGACCGACCAGCAGGAAGAACACCGCCATCAGGCCGTCATTGATCCAATGCGATACGCTGAGCGGTCCGAGATAGGCGTGAAGGGTGTCGAAATAGGCTTCGGCCAGCGGCGAATTGGCGACGATCAGGGCCAGTGCCGCGGCTGCCATCAGGATGATGCCGCCTGCAGCCTCGCTGTCGAGGAATTCGCGAAAAATGGAGACCGGCCGTTGTTTGTCGTCCTGCATGTCGCCCTCCGCCATGTCCCCGGTCGGACGGAATCACTTTGCGGGATGATGCGCAACCGCCAATGGCAGGGCAAGCCTCTACAGTGCTGCGAATCCTTTGGCCGCGCAAAGGACGCTATAGCACTTTGAGTTTGCGCGTGATCCCCAACGAAAACCGATTTCGCTATTCACCGACACGAACCTTCGGTTCGGTCAGGGTTAGCGCGGCGCGCGCTTGGCGAGTATCCGCTGCAGCGTGCGGCGATGCATATTGAGCCGGCGCGCCGTCTCGGAGACGTTGCGGTCGCACATTTCGTAGACGCGCTGGATGTGCTCCCAGCGCACCCGGTCGGCCGACATAGGGTTTTCAGGCGGCGCGGCGCGCTCGCCCGCAGTGCGGGTAAGAGCCGCGAAAACCTCGTCGGCATCGGCCGGTTTCGACAGATAGTCGATGGCCCCGAGCTTCACCGCCGTAACCGCGGTGGCGATGTTGCCGTAGCCGGTGAGGATCACGGCGCGGGCGTCGTCGCGCTTCTCGCGGATGGCGGCGACGACGTCGAGGCCGTTGCCGTCGGCGAGCCGCATGTCGACCACCGCGTAGGCTGGCGGATTGGCGCGCGCCTTGGCCACGGCCTCCTCGACGCTCTCGGCCGTCTCGACCACGAAACCCCTGGTCTCCATGGCGCGGGCAAGGCGCGTGAGGAATGGCCTGTCGTCGTCGACGATCAGCAGCGAGGTGTCCTCGCCCTCAACCATTGCGCCAATCGTTTCGTCGCCATTCATCGTCTTGACGTTCCTGCTGCCTGAATTTTACGCAGATATAGTTTTGGAGCGCTATTGTCCATTTCAAGCCGTGTCAAACATGGTGGCCGAAGCCGATTCAGGATTGAGGAAGACGCTGCGCGGCCACGATATCCGCACGACGGCGCCCTCGCCCGGCTCGTTTGAATTGCGGAAATCGAGCGTGGCGCCCGAGCGTTCAAGCAGGGTCTTGGCGATGAACAGCCCCAGTCCGAGGCCGCCGCCGGCCTCGGTGCCCTGGCGCGTCGACATATAGGGCTCGCCGATGCGATCGATGATTTCGGGAGGAAAGCCCGGCCCGTCGTCGGTGATCGAGAAGGTGACCGTGGCCTCGTTCCAGTTCCAGCGCACGGTGACGCTCTTGCGGGCAAAATCGACGGCGTTCTCGACTAGATTGCCGAGGCCGTAGATGACGCCGGGATTGCGCCGTCCCACCGGTTCGGGGCCGATGCGCTCGCCGGGGCGAAGCTTGATCGAGATGCCGAAATCGCGGTGCGGGGCCGTCATCTCCTCGACCAGCGAGGTCAGCGGCAGGCGGGAGAGATGCGCCTCACCCTCGGAGGACAGGCTGGTGAGGCGTTTGAGGATCTCGCGGCAACGCTCGCTCTGCGAGCGCAGCAGCGTCACGTCCTCGCCGTATTTCGGGTCATTGCGGAGCGCCTTCTCCATCTCCTTGGCAACAAGCGTGATGGTGGCGAGCGGCGTGCCGAGCTCATGCGCGGCGGCGGCGGCAAGGCCGTCCAGCGCCGACAAATGCTGCTCGCGCTGCAGCACCAGTTCGGTGGCGGCAAGCGCGTTGGCGAGCAGCCGGGCTTCCTCAGCCACGCGGAAGGCGTAGATCGCTGTAAAGGCAATCGAGGAAAACACCGCCATCCACATGCCGGCGACGTAAATGAACGGCATCTCCAGCGGCGCGCCCTCGTACCAGGGCAGCGGCATATGGAAGAACACCAGCAGGCTCGCCATCACCATCACCAGCGCGCCGAGGATGGCGGTCAGGCGCAGCGGAAGCGACGTCGCCGAGATGACCACCGGCACGGTGACCAGCACTGAAAACGGGTTGGTGAGGCCGCCCGTCAGGTAGAGCAGACCGGCAAGCTGCAGGCTGTCGATAGTCAGGATGGCGAAAGCCTGTAGCGGGGTCAGCCGATGCGCCGCCGGATAACGAAAGGTCAGCAACAGGTTCATCCAGGCCGAACAGGCGATCAGCGCAAAGCAGAGGCTGACCGGCAGCGGGAATTCCAGCCCGTAGGCAACGACAAGAACCGCCAGGCTCTGGCCGACAATGGCAAGCCAGCGCAGCCTGATCAGCGTGTTGAGGCGCAGCCGCTGGCTTTGCTGGAAGTCGGGCGCCCGCAGGATGTTTATCATGGCCAAGGATTATAGCCGGGAAAGGATAAAGGCTAGGGCCCCCGCGGTTTGGCGCGGCTGGTGGCGGTGGCGAGAAGCGGGTTCTCCGGCCAGACGTGCCGGGGATAGCGGCCACGCATCTCGGCTCGCACATCGGTCCAGGAGCCGCGCCAGAAACCGGGCAGGTCACGCGTCGTCTGGATCGGCCGGTGCGCCGGCGACAATAGCTCGAGCGTCAGCGGCACGCTGCCGTTGGCGATCGCGGGATGCCGGTCGAGACCGAACAGTTCCTGGACGCGGATCGCCAGCACCGGCCATTCACCGTCATAGCGGATCGGCACGCGGCTGCCGGATGGAGGGTCGAAATGGGTCGGCGCCAACGCCTCGATCCGGCGCTGCAGATCGTGCGGCACCAATGCCATCAGGCCGGCCGAAAGCACGCCCGGATCGATCGCGGCAAAGGACGCCGCGCCGGAAAGGAAGGGCAGCAGCCAGTCGTCGAGGCGATCGATGAGCGCCGCGTCGGAAACATCCGGCCAGGGCGCGCCAAGACCGCGATGCAGCCAGCCGAGCCGTTGGCGCAGCGTTTCGGCCTCCTTGCCCCACGCCAACAGCGCCAGCCCGTGTTGGCGCAAGGCGTCGAGGATGGCGCGATCGGCGGCGACGCCGGCCGGCGCCGGCAGCATGCGTTCGGACAGGGTGATGGCGCCGAGGCGAACGGTTTCACGCACACGCACCGCACGCCTGTCGCGGTCGAAACTGGTTTCGCGGTTTGTCTCGATCTTATCGGCGAGCGAAGCGCGAATGTCGGCTTCGTCTATCGCCGCCGCTGCCGTAATGCGGGCGTTCTGCGCCTTGCCCTGCAGATCGGCGACGACAAGCCAGGTTTCGCCCGCCAACGGGTCGGCGGCGTCGAGCATGGCGCCCGAACCGTTGGCCAGCACGAAACGGCCGCGCTCGCCGCGCGCCCTGGCGACGCGGTCCGGCCAGGCATGAATGAGGAGAGCGCCGGCGCTGCTTCCCTCCCCCTCGCGGGGGTCGGAAGGACGGGCGAGACCCGTGGCTCGCCCGGGCACGTCGATCCGCGACGCGGAGCGGGGTTGGGTCGGGTCGGGCACGCCATCGGCGACCCCACCCCGTCTCCTTCGCTTCGCTGCGCTCGGCTCGCTCGCCGACCCTCCCCTCGAGGGGGAGGGTGAAGCCTGTTTCGCCAGCCGCTCGGCGAGTTGCCGGGCGGCGGTGGCGCGCGGCGATCTTTCGGATCGGAACCGAATCAGCCGCCGTTCGAGGTCGGCGCCGTCGCCGCCAAGCCCACGCTCGGTGAGCAGCACGGCGAGCATGGTCGCCGCGAACGCCTGGCCGGTGTTTGCCGCCTCGGCGACCATGTGAGCCAGCCGCACCGGCAGTGCCAGCCTGCGCATCGCAGCACCCGATTGCGTCAGGCGCCCTGCCTCGTCAATGGCGTCGAGCGCACGAAGCAGCGCCCTTGCCTCGCTGAGTGCCGGGGCCGGCGGCGGATCGAGGAAGCAGAGGCTCGACGGGTCGGCGACACCGAAGGCGGCGCAATCGAGCAGAAGTCCGGAAAGGTCCGCCTCGAGGATTTCCGGCGGCGTGAAGGCGGGAAGTGCCGCGGTCTGCTCGGCCCGCCACAGCCGGACGGCGACGCCCGGCTGCGTGCGGCCGGCGCGGCCGGCGCGCTGGTCGGCGGAGGCTTTGCTGACCCGCACCGTCTCCAGCCGCGTCAGGCCGCTGGCCGGCTCGTAGCGCGGCAGGCGCGACAGGCCGGAATCGATGACGACGCGCACGCCGTCGATGGTAATCGAGGTCTCGGCGATCGAGGTCGCCAGCACCACCTTGCGGCGGCCGGACGGCGCCGGCTTGATCGCGGCGTCCTGCGCCTTGTTGTCGAGCATGCCATAGAGCGGCACGATGTCGGTGTCGGCACTGACACGGCCTTGCAGCCGCTCGGCAGTGCGCTCGATCTCGCGCTGGCCGGGCAGGAAGGCGAGCAGGCTGCCGCTCTCCTCGGCAAGGGCCGCGCGGATCGCCTTGGCCATCGCGTCCTCGATGGCGATGCCGGCCGGCCGCTCGTCGTAGCGGATGTCGACGGGAAAGGCGCGTCCCTCGCTCTCGACCACCGGGGCGCCGGAAAGCAAGCGAGCGACGCGCGCGCCGTCGAGCGTCGCCGACATGACCAGCAATCGCAGATCGGGCCGCAGCGCACCTTGCACATCTAGCGCCAGCGCCAGACCAAAATCGCCGTCGAGCGAGCGCTCGTGGAACTCGTCGAAGAACACCGCCGAGACACCGGGCAACTCCGGATCGTCGAGGATCATCCGCGACAGCACGCCTTCGGTGACGACAAGGATTCTGGTCCTCGCAGAAGTGCAGTTCTCCATCCGCATGGCATAGCCGACCGTTTCGCCGGGCTCCTCGCCGAGCAGTTCGGCCATGCGGCGGGCGGCAGCGCGGGCAGCGAGCCGGCGCGGCTCGAGCAGAATGATCTTGCCCCTGCCGAGCCATGGCGCGTCGAGCAGCGCCAGCGGCACCAGCGTCGTCTTGCCGGCGCCGGGCGGCGCCACCAGCACGGCACTGTTGCCATGGCCGAGCGCTTCACCGAGCGCCGGCAGGACGGCGGAGACCGGAAGCTCTGGCAAGGGTTTTCTGGTCATTGTTTCAGGGATGCATCCATCCAATCGCGGCAGGCCGGTCGCGCCCCGCATATCAGCGGTGGCGGTCGCCGCGCAACCGGGCAACGGACCAACTCAAAGCGGGTCCACCTCCTCGCCATAGTCAAAGGCGGGAGCCACCGACGATGGCGCGGCCGAGGAGCGACAGGAAGTCGGGATATTTCCTGAGAGAACGGCGCGGCCGGGACCACCGCCCAGATACAAGCGAATTATGCTGCAGCGCAGCAACGAATTCGCTTGCCTTGTTTAGTAAAAATTGCATCACTAAACAAATTACTAAACATCCGCCGCTTAACCGCGTCGTCATGTTTAGACCCCTGAGGAGGGGGTTTGAGGTTTTTTGAAACCGCCATCCGGGCGCGTTTCGCAAATGGGAGGAAGGCATGAAATCGACCTTGAAACTCACGTTGGGACTGACATCGGCGATGTTTGCGTCGACCGCCGTTTCGAATGTCGCGCAGGCTGAAGATCTGACGCTTTGCTGGGCAGCCTGGGACCCGGCCAACGCGCTTGTCGAATTGTCCAAGGATTTCACCAAGGAAACCGACATCGGCATGAAATTTGAATTCGTGCCGTGGACCAACTATGCCGATCGCTTCCTCAACGAACTGAATTCCAAGGGCAAGCTGTGCGACCTGATCATCGGCGACAGCCAGTGGATCGGTGGCTCCGCCGAGAACGGCCACTACGTCAAGCTGAACGACTTCTTCGACAAGGAGAAGATCAGCATGGACGACTTCGTGCCGGCGACCGTCGTCGGCTACTCCGAATGGCCGAAGAACTCGCCGAATTACTGGGCGCTGCCGGCCATGGGCGACGTCGTCGGCTGGACCTATCGCAAAGACTGGTTCTCCAAGCCGGAACTGCAGAAGGAATTCAAGGAAAAGTACGGCTGGGATCTCGCCGCGCCGACGACCTTCGACCAGCTGAAGCAGATCGCCGAGTTCTTCCAGAAGCGCGAGATCGACGGCAAGACGGTCTATGGCGCATCGATCTATACCGAGCGCGGCTCCGAAGGCATCACCATGGGCGCCATGGACGTGCTCTACAGCTTCGGCTTCAAATATGAGAACCCCGACAAACCCTACGAGATGGACGGCTTCGTCAACTCCGAGAAATCGGTGAAGGGTCTTGAGTTCTACAAGGCGCTCTATGACTGCTGCACGCCTCCCGGGGCCTCGAACAGCTACATGGGCGAAGGCGTCGACGCCTTCAAATCCGGCCAGGTGGCGATGCACATGAACTTCGCCTTTACCTGGCCAGGCCTGCAGAAGGACGAAAATGTCGGCGGCGACAAGATTGGTTATTTCGCCAATCCCAAGGGCCCCGATGGCGATCAATTCGCCCAGCTTGGCGGCCAGGGCATCTCGGTGGTCTCCTATTCGGACAAGCAGGAGGCGGCGCTCAAATACATCAAGTGGTTCGCCAACAAGGATGTGCAGGCCAAATGGTGGTCGCTCGGCGGCTTTTCCTGCCTCAACGCGGTCGTCAAAGATCCAGGCTTCCCGGCCAGCCAGCCTTACGCGCAGACCTTCCTCGACTCCATGGCCATCGTGAAGGATTTTTGGGCAGAGCCCAGCTATGCGCCGCTGCTGCAGGCGTCGCAGAAGCGCTTCCATGACTATGTCGTCGCCGGCCAGGGTTCGGCCAAGGATGCGCTTGACGGCCTGGTCAAGGACTGGACCGAGGTCTTCCAGGACGACGGCAAGATGTAGTTGGGGCAAGACCTAACCGGCTCCTCCCGAGCCACGACCGCGTGTCCCGTGCCACTCTTGGCACGGGACACAGTTCAGATAAATTCCATTGTCGAGACAACCCAAGTGACCGAAGCGGGACTGACCATGCTCAATCGGACTGCGGACAGCGTTGCCCGGGCTACGCCTGAGCCGTTGGCCCGCAAGGTCCGGGGCATCAGCGACAAGGGCCTCGCTTGGCTGTTCATCTCGCCGACGATCCTGTTGCTGCTCGCCATCAATATCTTCCCGCTGTTCTGGGCGATTTATCTGTCCTTCACCAACTACCGCGCCAACCGTCCGAACGAGGTGGTCAGGAATGTCGGCCTTGCCAACTACAAACGCATCCTCGGCGACCAGGACATCTGGATCGCCATGCAGACGACGGCGCATTTCGTGTTCTGGACCATCCTGCTGCAGACGCTGATCGGTTTCACGCTGGCCTGGCTGATCGACCGGAAGTTTCGCGGCCACGCCTTCTGGACGACCATCATTCTGGTGCCGATGATGCTGTCGCCGGCAGTCGTCGGCAATTTCTGGCGCTTCCTCTACGAGCCGCAGATCGGCCTGTTCGCCTATGCCATCTCGTTCGTCACCGGCATTCCGGCAACGCAGATCGGCATGCTCTCCAACGTGTCGCTGGCGCCGTGGTCGATCGTCATCGTCGACACCTGGATGTGGACGCCTTACGTGATGCTGATCTGTCTCGCCGGCCTGCGCTCGATCCCCGAATACATCTACGAGGCAGCCGAGGTCGACCGTGCCTCCAACTGGCGGCAGTTCTGGTCGATCACGCTGCCGATGGCGCTGCCCTTCATCATGCTGGCGGTGCTGTTTCGCGGTATCGAGAACTTCAAGATGTTCGACATGGTCAACCTGCTCACCGGCGGCGGACCCGGCTCGACCACCGAAGTCGCCTCGATCACGCTGAAGCGGCAGGCCTTCGAAAGCTGGCGGACCGGCTATTCCTCGGCCTTCGCCATCATCCTGTTCGTCGCGGTGTTCGGACTTGCCAACATCTACGTCAAGGCGCTCAACAAGGTGAAGCAGAGATGAGCCTGACGTCAGCCCATTCGGTCGTCGCACCCTCGGCCATTTCGAAGCGCGTCGCCGGCACGATCATCGTGCTTTACGCGCTGATCTCGATCGTGCCGCTGCTGTGGATCTTCGCCACCAGCTTCAAGACACCGCCGGACTCAATCGCCTATCCGCCAAAGATCCTGTTCCAGCCGAGCCTCGAGGGCTACTGCAATTTGTTCTCGACCCGCACACGGCAGACACCGGAATACATCAACTCGCTGGGACCGGCGACGGGCGTCTGCGACGAGACCGTGCGCAAGCGCAACATGGTGATCGCCGGCCCGTCCAACTTCATGCCGCGCTTCATCAATTCGCTGATCATCGCCTTCGGCTCGACCTTCTGCGCGGTGTTCCTCGGCACGTTGTCGGCCTATGGCTTCTCGCGCTTCAAGGTGCCGTTGGCCGACGATCTCCTGTTCTTCATCCTGTCGACGCGGATGATGCCGCCGATCGCGGTCGCTATTCCCATCTACCTGATGTATCGCGAGCTTGGCCTGTCGGACACCGCGCTCGGCATGATCCTGCTCTACACCGCGGTCAACGTGTCGCTTGCGGTGTGGCTACTGAAGGGCTTCATCGACGAGATCCCGCGCGAATATGAGGAAGCGGCGATGATCGACGGCTATACGCGGCTGCAGGCCTTCTGGCGCACCGTGCTGCCGCAGGCGACCACCGGCATTGCCGCGACCGCCATCTTCTGCCTGATCTTCGCCTGGAACGAGTATGCGTTCGCCGCCCTTTTGACCTCGGGCACGGCGCAGACCGCACCGCCCTTCATCCCCACGATCATCGGCGAAGGCGGCCAGGACTGGCCGGCGGTCGCCGCAGGCACGACGATCTTCCTGGTGCCGATCCTGGTCTTCACCATCCTGCTTCGCAAGCAGTTGCTGCGCGGCATCACCTTCGGCGCGGTGCGCAAATGAGCATGACCCAACCCGCAAAACGCAAGTCGCGCTGGCCGGTCTGGGCGAGGCGCGGATTGATGGAGAACATCGCCACAGTAATCATAGCCATTGGCTTCCTGATGCTGTTCCAGCCGTTCGCGCTGTCGCTCTACACTTATTCGTTCATCACCATGCTGGCCGGCACGGCGATGTTCATCATCGTCTCGAAGTTTCCGGAGTAGACGATGGCGGAGATCAGGGTCGAGCATCTGAGGAAGGCATTCGGCGATTTCGTCGCCGTGCAGGATTCCAACTTCGTCGTCGGGGATGGCGAGTTCTTCGTCATGCTGGGGCCGTCGGGTTGCGGCAAGACGACGACGTTGCGCATGATTGCCGGGCTCGAACTGCCGACCGGCGGCAAGATCCTGCTCGGTGGCGAGGACGTCACCATGCGGCGTGCCCGCGAGCGCGACATCGCCTTCGTCTTCCAGCTGTTCGCGCTCTATCCGCACATGAATGTGCGCAAGAACATCGGTTTCCCACTGTTGGCACAAGGCATGCCAGGCATCGAAATCCGCCAGCGCGTCGAAGAGACGGCGAAGCTGTTGCGCATCGACCATCTGCTCAACAAATCGGTCTCCGGCCTTGCCGGCGGTGATCGCCAGCGCGTCGCACTCGGCCGCGCCATCGTGCGGCGGCCAAAATGCTTCCTGATGGACGAGCCGCTCGGCACGCTCGACACCGAATTCCGCGATCTCATGGTCCATGAGCTGCGCGAACTGCACAACCGCATCCACGCCACCACGGTCTATGTCACGCATGATCAGATGGAAGCGATGTCGATGGCCGACAAGATCGCGGTTATGAACCACGGCGTCATCGAGCAGTTCGGCACGCCACGCGAAATCTACGACCGGCCGGCGACCATGTTCGTCGCCGATTTCATCGGCTCGCCGCCGATGAATTTTCTCGGCTTCGGCGGCGGGCTTTCAAAGGGCGCCAGGGAGATCGTGGTGCAAGGCGCCAAGGTGGCAGTGCCGGAGGTGCGTGAGGACATCGCGCCGGCCGAGATGGCGCTCGGCATCCGACCGGAACACATCCGCTTCGACGACGCGTCGAAGCTGCGCGGCGCCATCTATGGCACCGAATACCTCGGCACCACGCAGATCGTTGCGGTGGAGACATCAGGCGGCATCATCAAGGCGCGGGTGCCGGCCGAAATCCGGCTCAATGCGGGCGACCATGTCGGCCTGGCGCTGAGCAGCGCACGGCTGTCGCTGTTCGAGAAGGGCTCCGGCCGCGCGGTGCGAACCGCAATCCATGACGCGGCTTCCCAGGGAAGAGCGCATCATGGCTGACGTGCACATCAAGAGCGTGACCAAGAGCTTCGGCGAGCATGTCGCGGTGGACACTCTCGATCTGCACGTCGCCGATGGCGAATTCGTCGTGCTACTCGGCCCGACCGGCGCCGGCAAGACGACGACGCTGCGGCTGATCGCCGGATTGGAACGGCCGGACGCGGGCTCGATCCATATCGGCGGCCGCGATGCGACAATGTTGTCGCCGGCCGAGCGCGACACGGCCTTCGTCTTCCAGCAATATTCGCTCTATCCGCATCTGTCGGTCTACGACAATTTGGCCTTTCCGCTGCGCTCGCCGGCGCGGCGGCTGAGCGAGGACGCGGTGCGCCGCCGCGTCGAGGATGTGGCCAAGATGGTGCGCATCCATCACAAGCTCTCCAGCCGCTCCACCAAACTTTCCGGCGGCGAGATGCAGCGCGTCGCCATCGGCCGCGCTTTGGTGCGCAAGCCTTCGATCTACCTGATGGACGAGCCATTGTCGTCGCTCGATGCCAAGCTGCGCGCCGACCTCCGGCTCGAACTGAAGCGCATCCAGGCCGAGGTCGGCGCCACCATGCTTTATGTCACGCACGACCAGATCGAAGCGATGACGATGGCCGATCGCATCGGCATTCTCGCCGACGGCGTGCTGGCGCAGATCGGCACGCCACGCACCATCTACTCGGAGCCGGCAAACCTTCATGTCGCCGCAAGGCTCGGCCAGCCGGCGATCAATCTGTTGCCGACCGGCCTGCTGCCGGATGGCGACATGCCGGCGGGAACCAAAACGATCGGCGCGCGCACAGAACATCTGTCGATCGGCAAGGCATCGAATGGCCCCGCCGACGGCGTTGTTAACTGGGTCGAGCATCTGGGCGACCAGAACCACCTGCATGTGACGGTGGGAAGCAGAAAGCTGGTGACGCTGACCGACCCCGACATCCAATTGGAAAAGGGCGACAGGGTGACTATCCGCTACCGGGCGCCGCTGTTCTTCGACCAGGCCGGAAACAGGATTGCAAACCGATGAGCCCTGGGACACTGGAAAAGAACGGGACACGGGACAAGACTGCGACACTGGACAAGACCGGGATGATGGACAAGCTTGACCTGAAGACGCTGATATCCGTCACCGCCGACACGATTGCCGCTCACGCCGAAGAGCTGACCGCGCTCGACCAGGCGATCGGCGACGGCGACCATGGGCTCAACATGAAGCGCGGCTTCGAGGCAGTGCGCGCCGAGGCCGACACGTTCGCGATAAAGCCGCTGCCGGACGCTCTGAAGGCGATCGGCACCAAGCTGGTGATGACTGTCGGCGGGGCTTCGGGCCCCTTGTTCGGGACGCTGTTCATGGCGCTCGGCAAGGAAATTTCCGCAGAGCCGGATCGCGCCAATCTGATGGCAGCGTTCGGCAAGGCGATCGAGGCGGTGGCGGCACGTGGCAAGTCGCAGGTTGGGCAGAAGACCATGCTCGACGTGCTGCAGCCGGTGCATGATGCCCTGCTGCAGGGAAAGACCGGATCGGAAATCGCCGATGTCGCTGACAGTGCTGCCGATGCCACCGTGCCGATGAAGGCCTTGCGCGGGCGCGCCTCGTTTCTCGGCGACCGCTCCATCGGCCATATGGATGCCGGGGCACGCTCGACCGCGCTTCTGGTGCGGGCTGTCACTGCGACCATCGAGGGGCAAGCATGAGCAATGTCGGCATCGTCATCGTATCGCATTCACCGCTGGTCGCCGAGGGCACGGCCGACATGGTGCGCCAGATGGTCGGCGACGAAGTGCCGCTTGCATGGTGCGGCGGAAACGGCCATGGCGGGCTGGGAACCAATGTCGAGGCGATCATGGGCGCGATCGACAAGGCCTGGTCGGAGGCGGGTGTCGCCATACTTGTCGATCTTGGCGGCGCCGAGACCAACAGCGAGATGGCGGTCGAGATGATCGGCGAGCCGCGCGCGCATAAGATCATCGTCTGCAACGCGCCGATCGTCGAGGGCGCGGTGATGGCGGCGACGGAGGCGTCCGGCGGCGCTTCGCTCAGGGAAGTGGTGGCGACAGCACACGAATTGTCGCCATCGTGAATGAACAGGAATTTTGACAGCATGTCCGCATCCGCCGAAGCCACCGTTCTGATCACCCATGAGGTCGGCCTGCATGCACGCCCTTCGGTGAAATTCACCAAGCTCGCCAAGACGTTTTCGGCCGAAGTCGAAGTGGCGCTCGCCGCCAACGGGCCTTGGTTCGACGCCAAGAGCATCGTCAAGGTGATGGCGGCCAAGGCGCCGAAAGGTACGGTGCTGCATATCAGAGCCAAGGGCGACGGTGCCGGCGAGGCGGTCGGCGCGCTCGTCGAGCTGGTGCGGCGCGACTTCGACGAGGGCGTGGACCATGCCCGAACCGCTTAAGCTTAAGGGGATCCCGGCTTCGGCCGGCTATGCCGAAGGGCCGCTGTTCAACCTCGAGCCGGTTGTCGCGCGCTATAGAAGTAAAGCGACCGCAGCTGACGAGAGGCTCGCGCTCGAAACGGCAATCGGCACAGCGACAGGCCGGCTTGCCAAGCTGATCCAGGCGACCGAGGGCGATGCCGCCGACATTCTCGAATTCCAGCTCGCCATGCTGGAGGACGATGCGCTGACCGGCCCGGCCTTTGCCGCGATTGCCGCCGGCCAGCCGGCCGATGCGGCATGGCGGCAGGCGCTCGACGCCGAAATTGTCGGCTACGAAACGTCAGATCAGGATTATTTCCGGGCGCGCGCCGCCGACATGCGCGACATCAGAGACCAGGTGCTGCGCGCGCTGACCGAGGACAGCGCGGCTGCCGCGCCGGCAGGCGCCATCTTCTACGGCGATGACATCGCGCCGACGCGCTTTCTCGAAACCGACTGGAGCGCCGGCGGCGGCATTGCGCTGAAGGCGGGCAGTGCCGCCAGCCACGTCGCCATGTTGGCGCGCTCGCGCGGCGTGCCTATGGTCGTGGGGCTCGGTGCTTCGCCGGCTCACCTTGCCGGCGTCGCCCTGCTCGATGCCGAGCATGGCGGCATCGTGTTGGCGCCAACAAGGGCAGAGGTCGAGGCGTTCCGGCAATCGTCGTCGTCTTTCGCGGCACGTCGCGACAGGGCGGAAACTTTTTTGACCCGGCCGGCAGTGACGAAAGCCGGCACGGCGGTGCGGGTGCAGGTCAACATCGCCGATCCGTCCGATGTCGACGGTATCGATGTCTCGACCTGCGACGGCGTCGGGCTGATGCGGACCGAATTTCTGTTCGGCAAGACGCTGCCGGACGAGGAAACGCAGTATCGCGCCTACCGCAAGGTGCTCGAATGGGCCGGGAATAAACCGGTGACCATTCGCACCGTGGACGCCGGCGGCGACAAGCCGGTGCCGGGCTTCACCGTCGAAGAAGGCAATCCGTTTCTCGGCCTGCGCGGCATCAGGCTATCGCTGGCGAGACCGGAGGTTTTTCGGGTGCAGATCAGGGCGCTGCTGCGCGCCGCCTTGCATGGCAATCTCAAGGTGATGTTCCCGATGGTCGCCGTGTGGGACGAGTATCAGCGAGCAGCTGTGCTCTTCGCGGAAGAGCAGGCCGCGCTTGCGACGCGCGGCGTCGCGCAAAAAATACCGCCGCTCGGCATCATGGTCGAGGTGCCGTCGGTGGCGATCGCTCCTGAGGCGTTTGCCGAGGTCGCCTTCTTCTCGATCGGCTCGAACGACCTGACCCAGTATGTGATGGCGGCGGCGCGCGACAACGCGTCGGTCGCGCATCTCAATTCGGTCAGGAACCCGGCCGTGCTTCGGCTGATCGCCTCGGTTGCGGCGTTCGGCCGCGCGCAAAGGATTCCGGTCAGCCTGTGCGGCGACGCCGGCGGCGATCCGGCGGCGATCCCGGCGCTGATCGAGGCCGGCCTGCGCGACCTTTCCGTGGTTCCCGCCCAACTCGCAATGGCCAAGGCGGCCATTGCGGACGTCTCGATCTAGGCAGCGGCATGGCCGGCAAGACACCTGAAGCCGGCTCCGAAGAGGCGATCCGCGCCTATAAGACGATCCTGTCGCAGGTCCTCGACCAGCGTCCGTCCGGCATGCGCCAGCGCCTGGCCGACGCGTTGGGCAAGCATCGCAGCTTCGTCACCCAGATTTCCAGCCCGGCCTACTCGATCCCGATCCCGTCAAAACATTTGCCGGCTATTTTCGCCGTCTGCCATTTCAGCCCGGCCGAACGCGACCATTTTCTTGCCGCCTACCATCAGGCGCATCCGGGAAAAATGTCGCTGGCATCCGGCATGCGCAAGACGCGGCATGTTTCGCTCATCGTTCCCGATTTCGGCGACGACAAACAGAACGCGGCGCTCGACAGGGCGGTCAACGATTTCATCCAGAAGATCACCAGCATCGCCGGCAAGGGCGGGATATAGTCGCGCCACGTTCAGCTATTTGGGGAGAGACGGCCATGAAGAAGTTTCTGAATTCTGTGGACACGGTGCTGACCGAAAGCCTCGACGGATTCGTTGCCGCCCATGCCGATATCCTTGTGCTTGGCGACGAGCATAAATTCGTGCGCCGCAGGACACTCAAGCCGGGCAAAGTGGCGCTGATTTCCGGGGGCGGCTCTGGCCACGAGCCACTGCATGGCGGGCTGGTCGGGCATGGCATGCTGGATGCCGCCTGCCCCGGCCAAGTGTTCACCTCGCCGACGCCGGACCAGATGATGGCGGCCGCGGAAGCGGTCAACACCGGTGCCGGCTGCCTGTTCATCGTCAAGAACTACGAGGGCGACGTGATGAATTTCGACATGGCCGCCGAAATGTCGGAGGGCGTGATGCAAGTGGTGACCAATGACGACGTCGCGGTCGAGAACTCCTCCTACACCACTGGCCGGCGCGGCGTTGCCGGCACGCTGGTGGTCGAAAAGATCCTCGGCGCCGCGGCCGAGCAAGGCATGGCATTGAAGCCGTTGAAGACGCTCGGTGAGCGCGTCAATGGAGCAACGCGCTCGATGGGCGTTGCGCTGACCAGTTGCACCGTACCGGCCGCCGGCAGGCCGACCTTCGATATTGGCGACGGCGAGATGGAGTTCGGCGTCGGCATCCATGGCGAACCCGGGCGCCGCCGCGACACATTGAAGAGCGCCGACGCCATCGCCGAGGAGATTTGCGCGGCTATATCTGGCGATCTGGGTGACCAGGCAAAAGGTCCGGCGCTGCTTTTCGTCAACGGCTTCGGCGGCACGCCGCTGATGGAGCTCTACCTGATGTACAACAGCGCCCGAAAAATCTTCGAGAAAAACGGCGTGACGGTCGCCCGTTCACTGGTCGGGTCCTATGTGACATCGCTCGACATGGCCGGCTGCTCGATCACGCTGACCATGCTCGACGACGAGACGACCGCATTGTGGGACGCACCGGTGCATACGGCTGCGCTGCGCCGGGGGATGTAGCACGGCCAACACCGCGCCACGGCTATAGGAACAGTCTTAAGCAAGCAGGCGCATTCTACGCACCTGGCCGGTTGCGGCGATAAAGCGGCGGTCACGTCCATTTCGACCAAAGCGAGGTCGCCAAGACGAATTTGCACGTGCTTGCAAAAGCAGCATACGCTATTTCCAAGGACAGAAACATTCCTGGGAGAAAGCTGGATGGCGTCACGCTACCACGAGGTCTATGACGGCTGGAAACGCGATCCGGAAAAATTCTGGGCGGATGCGGCCAAGGCCATCGACTGGTTCTCGCCGTTCGACACGGTCTTCGATCCGAATGCCGGCGTCTATGGGCGCTGGTTTGGCGGCGCCTCCTGCAACACCTGCTTCAACGCCGTCGACCGCCACGTGGCGGGTGGCCGCGCCGATCAGATCGCGCTGATTCATGACAGCGCGATTTCCGGCGCTGTCAGGAAATTCACCTATGCCGAATTGAAACGCGAGGTGGTCGCGCTGACGTCGGTGCTGAAGAACCGCGGCGTCCAAAAAGGCGATCGGGTCATCATCTACATGCCGATGGTGCCGGAAGCTGCGTTTGCCATGCTTGCCTGCGCCCGGATCGGCGCCGTGCATTCGGTCGTCTTCGGCGGCTTTGCGTCGCACGAGCTCGCCACGCGCGTCGACGACGCCAGGCCGAAGCTGATCATTTCCGCCTCTTGCGGCCTCGAGCCCGGGCGCGTCGTCGCCTACAAGCCGCTGCTCGACAAGGCGATCGAGATGTCTCGGCACAAGCCCGAAGCCTGCCTCATCCTGCAGCGCGATCAGCTGCGCTGCGAGCTAAAGGAGAACCACGACATCGACTATGCCGACGCTGTCGCCCGCGAGCGGGCCGCGGGCGCCAATGTCGACTGCGTTCCGGTGCTCGCCACCGACCCGCTCTACATCATTTACACGTCCGGAACGACCGGCCAGCCCAAGGGCATCGTGCGCGACAATGGCGGCCACATGGTTGCGCTGAAATGGTCGATGGAGAACGAGTTCGGCGTCAATCCGGGCGAGGTGTTCTGGGCGGCTTCCGACGTCGGCTGGGTGGTCGGCCATTCCTACATCGTCTACGGCCCGCTGCTGCATGGCTGCACGACCGTCCTGTTCGAGGGCAAGCCGGTCGGTACGCCCGACGCCGGCACCTACTGGCGGGTGATATCAGAGCATGGCGTGGTCGCCCTGTTCACCGCGCCGACCGCATTCCGCGCCATCAAGGGACAGGACCCCAAGGGCGAATTCGTCCCGAAATACGACCTGTCGAAATTCCGCACGCTGTTTCTCGCCGGCGAGCGCGCCGATCCGGAAACCATCAAATGGGCGGAGCAGAAATTGAACGTGCCGGTAATCGACCATTGGTGGCAGACCGAGACGGGCTCGCCGATGACGATCAACCCAGCCGGATTGGGGCTACTGCCGGTGAAATACGGCTCGCCCGGGGTTCCGATGCCCGGCTACGACATCCGTGTGCTCGACGATGCCGGCCACGAAGTGCCGCGCGGCACGTTGGGCAATGTCGTGGTCAAGCTGCCGCTGCCGGCCGGCTGCCTGCCGACGCTGTGGAATGCCGATGACCGGTTTCGCCAAGCCTATCTCGAGGAGTTCCCCGGATTCTACAAGACGGCGGATGCCGGCATGATGGACGAGGACGGCTATTTGTTCGTGATGGCCCGCACCGACGACATCATCAATGTCGCCGGCCACCGGCTGTCGACCGGCGCAATGGAGGAGGTACTGGCCGCGCATCCGGACGTTGCCGAATGCGCCGTCGTCGGCATCGCCGACGCGATGAAGGGCCAGGTGCCGCTCGGCTTCGTCGTGCTGAATGCCGGTGTCACGCGTGACAGCGGCACTATTGAGACCGAGGTGGTCACGCTGGTCCGCGAGCGGATCGGCCCGGTCGCCGCCTTCAAGACGGTGGTCACGATCAAGCGCCTGCCCAAGACGCGCTCCGGCAAAATCCTGCGCGGCACCATGCAGAAGATTGCCGACAAGGAAGACTGGACGATGCCGGCGACCATCGACGACCCGGTCATTCTCGACGAAATCGCCGCGGCGCTGAAGGGACGCGGAATCGGGCTTTAGTTGCTTTCGGAGCGCGGCAGGCCGATCGCGGCTTCGGACGAAATCACGAATTCATCCCGCAACGCAATCGTCTGTTGTGCAATGCAGCAATAGCCCTTAAACCTCTGCGTGGGGGGCCATTCCGAAGGCACGGCATGGCTCAGCAAAAAACCACATTCGGCGGCGTCGACATCCTGCGTTTTCTCGCCGCTGTCCTCGTGATGTTCTACCACTACGGCTTCTGGCTGTGGGCGTTCCCCGAGGGCGTTTCGGCGCGCGCGACGGGCGGCATCCCGCCGCATCCGGAAATAGGTGGGCTGGTCCAATTCGGATGGGTCGGCGTCCAGATATTCTTCGTCATCAGCGGCTTCGTCATCGCCTTCAGCGCCGAGCATTCGACACCGCTGCGGTTTTTCGAGGCAAGGGTGAAACGATTGGCACCGGCCGTCTGGATCTGCGCACCAGTCACCGCGATGGTGCTGCTTCTCGTCGATCTCAGTTGGCCGACGGACGCTGTCACCACGCTCATACGTACCGCTCTGTTCGTTCCGTTCAACCCCTGGGTCGACAGCGTCTACTGGACGCTCGGCATCGAGATCGCCTTTTATGCCATCGTCTGGATCATGCTGCGGCTCGGCCGCTTCGACCTGATGGAAGCGGTGGCAGTTGCGCTCGGCGCGATCAGCACGCTTTTCTGGTGCCTGTACTATCCATTCGACTGGTCGGACCTTGCCGAGGCGCGCTGGCTCGACCTGCTCCTGGTGCATCACGGATGTTTTTTCGCGACAGGTGTGCTGTTCTGGCTGATGCGTTTCAAGGCAGTGACGCCCGCCCGCCTTGTCTTCTGCGCCTTGTTCCTGGCCGGCGGCGTGCTGCAGATCATAAGTGCTGTCGACGTCCGCAGCATCAAGGTCGAAGCCGCGATGCCCTACGGGCCGCCGATCGTCCTGTTCCTCGCTGCCATGGCGCTGATGGCGTGGTCGTTACGGCTCGACCTGTCCTGGCGCGGCTGGCGCCGGATCGGCCTGATGACCTACCCTCTCTATCTGATCCATAATGTCGTCGGCGCAGCCATTCTCGGCGCCTTGATGCGATCGGGAGTGCCATACCTGCTTTCGGTGGTGATCGTCGGGGCGACCATGATCGCCGCGAGCTGGCTGATTGCGATCGAGGCCGAACCGCGCATCCGGCTTCTGCTCGACCACACCATCTTCCGCTACCGTCTCAAGGCGGCGTAACGCGCCAGCGTTGTCACGCCGGTTCCTGGCTGCAAACGTCCTACGGAGGAATGTCCGGCACAATGCAGGGCGCACACGCTTTTGCGCGACCCGTCGCGGCTCGGCGACCTCTACTGATCAAGCGATGAAATCGACCGGCACCAAAAGGAACGTCATTCCCTCTACCGGCTCGTGCGCAGGCTGCCGGTCATGGTCTGTTCGAGGCGCATTCGTCTTCGCTCACGACGGCCCCGGGCCCGGTATCAAGCCTGGCGGCGGAAGACGACGATCTGCTCAATATCGGTCCTACAGACCGGCCTCAGCTGTTCACCTTCGTCCGCGCTTCCGACTTCTCCAGATAGTATGACGAATATCTGTCGAAGAATTTTTCCGAGCCGCCGATCGATCCATACTTCGCCAGCTTCTTCAAATCGACCTTGTTGAGGACCACGCCGACGATCTTGTTGGCGATATAGGATTCCGAACTCAATATGGATTGCACCATCGCACGCGGTGTGCGCCCCCACTCGGTCACGAGCACGAAGCCGTCGGCAAGCGGAGCAAAGGCCTTGGCATCGACCACGGGGCCGAGCGGCGGCAGATCGACGATGATGTACTGGAAGGTCTCCTTGGCATTGTCTATGAAACGCCGCATCCCGGCCGACGAAAGAAGCTCGCTTGTGTGCGAGAAATGACCGCGCGGCACAGCCGGGACGATCGCCAGCTTGGTCTGCCGGTCGATCTTGCCGACGGACTGCCAGGTCTGCCCGCTCACCACCGCTTCCATCAGGCCTTGCTCGGCCTCCATGCCAAGGCTGCGGCTGAGGCCGGGGTTGCGCAGGTCGCCGTCCACCAGCAGCGTTTTCGACCCGTTGGCGGCAAGCAATCCGGCCAGATTCGCCGCCACGGTCGACTTGCCCTCGCCGGGAAGGACCGAAATCACGCCGATGACCCGGCTGCCCTGCCCTTCCATCACCACGTCGAAGGCAATCTTGGCGCTGCGCAGCGTCTCGGAAAACATCGATGCCGGGGCGTCTATGCTCACCCGCATGCGCGCGCGTCTTTCAGCCGCCGACGGTGATTGGGCGCTTTTGATATCCGACTGACCGTCATCGCGCTTGTCGTCCTTGGCGACCTTGCTGCCAATGATCGGCAGGTAGCCGAGGAATTTGAGGCCGACGCGATCGCGAACGTCTTCGCCGGTCCTGAAGAACCGCTCCCTGAACTCATTCAGGCCACCAACCCCGGCTCCCAACATCACGCCAAGCACGAGCGAAAGTCCCAGCACTATGGACGTGCGCGGGGTTGCCGCGGACTTCGGCAGCGTCGCGTCCGAGATGACGCGGATCTTGCCGACCGGGAAGGATTGCTGCTGGGAGGCTTCCTCGTAGCGGCCAAGGAACGTCTGATAGAGCGTCGAGAGCGCCGTTGCCTTCTGCTCCAGTTCGCGCAGCTTGACCTGCGACTGGTTGTCGATGGAACTCTTGCCAGCCGCTAACGCGACATTCGCGCGGAGCGCCGTCTCGCGCGCGAGAGCGACTTCGTATTCATTGCGGTAGCTTTCGGTCAATTGCTTCAGCTCGCCGAATATCTGCGCCGATATGTCGGCCTTTTCCTTGGCAAGCGCGACCGCCTGGGGATGCTCAGCCCCAAAATTGGCTTCGATATCCTGCTGCCGCTTGGCGACAGTGAGATAGCGGGTCTTGAGCGTTGAAATGATCGAGTTGCTCGGCTGGTCGGCGGATATGGCCGCGTCCCTGAACGCGTTGTCCGAACCGCTTTCGACGATCGACTTGTATTGCTGGTAGCGGGCGCTGGCGCGGGCGGTATCGGCCTGCGCCTCAATGAGCTGGCCATTGAGGTCCGACAGTTGCTTGTCACTGATCAACTGGCCGTCATCGACGGCCAGTCCATGTTCGGCCCTGAACTTCTCGACGGCGAGCGCCGCTGCCTGGGAGCTTTCGCGAAGCTCCGTCAGCCGGCCTTGCAGCCAGACCGCCGCCCGCTCGGTCGCATCGAAGCTCGCATCGAGCTGATCGGCGAGATAGGCGTCGGCATAGGCTTTGGTGACCGCGGTCGCAAGTGCGGGGTCCGTCGCCTGGTAGGCGATGGAGATCACATAGCTTCGACCGATACGCTCGGCTTGCACCTCGTCCTGCAGTTTGAGGATTGCGTAATCGCGGCGTGACGAGGCAATCATCGCGTCACGCGTCGCCGGATCAAGCTGAGTAACGTCGGCCGTACCCACGGCGGGATTGGGACGGAAATACCGGACCACGCCGCGCACAAAACCGGAAGCCTTCGACACGGCCGACGTCGGAGGGTCCATGAAAGCGTCGTTCTGATCGAGCTTCTGCTTGTCGACGACCACCGCCGCCAGTCTCGCCGAGTGGAGTATTTCGATCTGGCTCAGAATGGCGGAGTCGGTCTGCATGCTGACCGACGCCGCCGAGACCTCGTCGACGACCTTGTTCAACCCTTCGTCGATCAGCACACGGCTCGTCGCCATGTAGGTGGGAGGCGTGGTCTGCAAATAGAGCACGCCCAGAAAAAGACCGATGGCAGCGCATGCCGCAACCACCTTTGCCTGCCTTGCTGCCATGCCGAGCAGGCGCTCGACATCGATGAAATCGTCGGCGCTGACTGGGTCCGAACTCGGCAATGGTTTCCTCTTGTCGAGAGGAAAATTGGCATAATTCATCTTCGGTCCAATTCAAGTTTGCATCTAGAGCGGCGGTCTCTCAAGTCGAACGCGCCGCCGCTCTATCTTTGTTTGAGCCTCGGATTTTCTCAAACCCTGTCTCCACTCGGGTCCGCTGCTCTCGTTTGCAGGCGCTAGAGCAGATCGGGAGCATCAGCATATGCCCAACGCAAGCTTCATGCCAGCCACCGCGGGACCTGGGCAGCCAAACATATCGGCATGTCTTACGTCACCATTCATATGCTTGCTCCCAAAAAAATGGGCTTTATGCGGCTTCCACCCGGCGCTCATGCAACCGGACGAACTCCTGAAGCATCTCGAAGATCGGTCCCTTCATGTCGTCGCGCGCCAGCGCGAAGGCGACATTGGCCTGGATGAACCCTTCTTTCGAGCCACAATCGAACATCCGGCCGTTGAAGGGCTGGGCGAAGAAAGCCTGGCTTTGCGCAAGGCGGACCATGGCGTCGGTCAGTTGGATCTCATTGCCGGCGCCGCGCTGCTGATTGCCGAGCAGCCCGAATATCTCGGGCTGCAGGATATAACGGCCGTTGATGTAGTAGTTCGACGGCGCATTCGCCGGAGCCGGCTTTTCGACCATGGCGGTGACCTCGAAGCCCGAGCCGACATCGGCGCCGCAGCCGACGATGCCGTATTTGCTGGTCTCGGTCGGGTCGCAGCGCTCGACAGCGATGACGTTTCCGCCGGTCTGCGCATAGAGGTCCGCAATTTCAGCGAGACATCCGCGGCCGCCGAAGGACACCATGTCCGGCAACAGCAATGCGAAGGGCTCATCGCCGATGACTTCCCGGGCACACCATACCGCATGGCCGAGACCTTGCGGCGACTGCTGCCGGATGAAGCTCGTCGCACCAGCCACGGGAAGCAGGCTTTCCAGCGCCTGAAGCTGCGCTGTCTTGCCGGTCTGCTCCAAAGTTCCGATCAATTCTGGATGCAGGTCGAAATAATCCTCTATGACCGCCTTGTTGCGGCCCGTCACGAAGACGATGTGCTCGATGCCGGCTTCGAACGCCTCGTCCACCGCATATTGCACGACAGGCCTGTCGACGACCGGCAGCATTTCCTTCGGCATCGACTTGGTCGCCGGCAGGAATCGCGTTCCAAGCCCCGCTACCGGTATGACTGCCTTCCTGACTTTCTTCATTGCATATTCCTTCTGAGGAGATCGACTTCAACCTGTCGCAGGCCGCGAAAACTATCTTTCAGCTGCCTGCACCCTTCACCTCCCCCGCACCCACGGCAAATTGCGCCGCCACCCTTCGCAGCCGAACGGCGATCGGCATGCCCATATGCCAAACCGCCGCCGGATCGCTGAGCGCCGTCCACACCGCCTTGAGTGGGGATCGCGCCTTGATGTGCTGGACCAGAGAAAGGAACGACGCCGCCTTGCGCAGGCTGCGCGTGCGCCTTGCGAAAGCGGCTGCGGCCTTTGCGTCCATCGAATGGGTTCTGGCGAAAACGAGGTCGGCCTTACGCATCGCCTCGACGTGATGAAGTTCGAGCACGCGGGAAATGGAGCCGGTCCGGATATGGTAGACATAGCCGGTCGTCGGCTCGACCACGCACTTGCCGCCCTTGGCCAGAGCACTGGCCAGCAGGATGTAGTCCTCGCCGATGATCAGGCTTTCGTCATAGCGAAGCCCGTTTTCGTTCAGAAACCGGCGCTGGAAGATCGGTTTGAGATAGCCGAGATTGAACCTGGATTCGAAGACCACATTGCCAGCAATATAGTCCGCCAGCGAGATTTCACTCAAACCCTCGAGATAGTCGGCCGGGAACATCGTCTCTTCGGCAACACCGTCCTCGCGAACGACCTGGAGATTGTCGACTGCGATCGCGGCGCCCGCTTTCTCGGCGCGTTCAATCATGGTGCAGATCCGCCCGGGATAGACCGCGTCGTCGGAATCGAGGACCGCCACCCACCTGCCGCGGGCAAGCTCAAGGCCGACATTCCTGGCGCCGCCTGGACCGCGGTTTTGCTCAAGTGCGACGACGCGCACGATGTCTTCGGGGTAGGATCGCGCCAGATCGAGCGTCCGGTCGCGCGACTGGTCGTCGACGACGATCACCTCGACGCTGACATCGCGCTGGGCGATGGCGCTGGCGATCGCCCGCTCGATGGTCAGCTCCGAATTGTAGGCGGCAATGACAAAGGTGACGTCAGGCTGCACGCTTGCCACCTTCCTGCGGCGAGGGCAGGCCGTATTGGCGGATTTCACGCACGCCGACAAGACCGCTCACGACGCCGACATGCATGATGCCGCGAAGCACGCTGCGGTTCCTACGCACGGGACTGATGGCGACCGGGATTGCCGATGCGAAACAAAAAACCGCCTTTGCCGAGGCGAGGCCGACTTGCCTGACCAGCGCGAGGCCACGCGCGTCGCGCCCCAGCAGGTGCCCATGCGTCTGCCCGACGCGGAACCGGCGGCGACGGAGCCAGTCGAAAGCCGCCCTGGCGCGCGGCACCACTTCATCGACCCAGGCCTGCGGCGAAAAGGCGATGCGACCGCCGGCCTTGACCATATGGTCGAAGAATTCGGTGTCCTCGCCGCCGGTCTGGCCACGCGCCAGGCTGAATCGCCGACCGCGGAGGCTGTCGGCGCCCATCCTGAGCAGGACGTTGCAGGTGTAGCCGCTACGGATCTCGCCGCCCACCCAGACGGGCAAGGTGGAGTGAAAATCGCCGCGGCGCATCCAGTTGGGCGCATCCGGCCGATAGCGCGCCCGCACTGGCCCGAGCACGGCGGCAGCGCCACTCAAGTCCGCCGTCGCAACCAGTTCGACGAGCCATCTGGACGATGCCGTTTCGTCATCGTCGAGGAAGGCGACGAAATCCGCCGTGCTGGCGTCGAGGCAGGCATTGCGGGCGATCGAGATGTTGCGTGCCGGGCAATGACGATAGCTGATCGGCAGCTTCAGCGTCTCCGCCAGCGTCGCCACCAGCAGTTCGGCCGTCGGCCCGTCATCATTGTCGGCGACGATGACACGGATGTCGAATCCCGAAGGCACGTCCAGGGCGGCTACCGAGCGAAGCGTGTCGGCAAGCTCCGGCCGCCGAAACGTGCAGACGCAGACGTCGACGCTGCGGTTTTTTTCGGCCACACCCACTATGCCACCCTCCTACGCTGCGATCGCGGTCCAAGCAGTTGCAGCCAGAAACCGACGGACCAGCCGAAATGCATGACCATTGCCGAAATCCCGGCAAGGGCGCTGTCCGGATTGCGCTGGCTGATGGCCATCCTCACGCCATAGCCGAGACAAACCGACGCCCACACCAGAATCGGCATGACTGCCAGCCAATGCACGAAGAAAAAGGCAGAGAGAAGGACGACAGGGAACACCAGGAGCGGCACCATCTGCCGGACCTTCGGTATCATGCGGTGCTTGAGAACGTTCTTTGCCCGGCCGCGGCCATAGCCGAGATACTGGAAATAGAGGCCGGCGAGCGACGAGCGCGGGTAATAGATCATTTGCGTCTTGCCGCTCATCCAGATCCGGTAGCCGGCCTTGCGCAGCCGGTAGTCGAACTCCGCATCCTCGTTGTGGCTGAACGTCTCGTCATAGCCGCCCACCGCCTTGAACGCCGAAATCCGCATCAGCGCATGGTGACCGTGGTCGACCCACTCTCCCGCCGAGAGATGCCGGTGCTTGGAGCCGCCCGTGCCGAGCTTGGAATTCTGTGCAGCCGCAACCGCGTTCTGCACTGTGCCGCTGCCGCTGGTCAGCATCGAGACGACGACCGAATCGGCGCCGGTGGCCAGCGCCTCTTCGATCAGCCGGTCGCAATAATCCGGTGGGTAGCCGCCATGCGCGTCGATGCGAATGAAATATTCAGCCCCATCGCCGTACCTGGCGATGGCGAGATTGATCGCCGCGCTCTGGAGGCGCTTTTCATTGTCAAGAAGGATGATCCTCGGATCCTTCCCGGCGATCTCCTCGACGATCGCCCTGGTGCCGTCCGTGCTACCGCCATCGGCAACGATGATCCGGGCGCCGAGCCTCTCGGCGGCCGGTCGAAGCTCATGAACAAGCGCACCGATGTGAGCCGCTTCGTTCAGGCACGGAATCACGATCAGGTTGGACGGCATTTCGGTCTGCATCATCGGCCCATGTCCTTCCCTAGCCATCCTAAGCCAGTGCCTCGGCAGCATATGAACCGGGCGCGACCGTCAACCCGCGAAGCTTCTCGACGAGCGCCCGGCAATCGCCGCGATCGTGGCTCCAGGTTCGCGGATTGCGGGCAAGAACACGCTCCCGCAATTTCCCGAAACGATGCTCCTCCAACTCGCCCAAGGCGGCCTCGAGTGCCTCGGGCGTGGCTTGAGGCAAAAGAACACCGATTCCCTGCTGGTCGAGGAACCGGCCGGTTTCGGTGTGGCCCATCGAGATCGGCACGGCGCCGAAGCGGCAGCCCTCGTAGAGGCGGTTGGGCAGCAGCCATTCGGAATTCAGCCCCTGCTCAAAAAAATCGATGGCCCAGGAAAAATGGACCTGACGGTAGATCGTAGCCATATCCTCGGGATTCCGATAGGGTCCGCCAAACGAGAGCCAGGGCTCAGATTCGACGAAACCGTGGAAATCCGGAAATTCGGAAAGCGCCGGACGGCCCCTTAGGATGATTTCGAAGCGACCCTCGAGTCGTCGGGAAAATTTGGCCAGCAGCTCCAGGGAGCGGCGGCATCGGAGCGCGCCGAACCAGCCGATCCGCCAAGGCGGAGCGACGGGCTCCGCCGCCATGCGATCATTCAGCGAAACCGCGGCAGGCTCGAAATATTTGTTTTCGAGCAGTTCGACCGGCGCGGCAATCTGCCCGAACGGCTTGAAATAGTTTGCGATGAAGGCCGGCGAACTGGTGACTAGCAGCTTTACATCCCTGGCCAGATAGCGCTCCGCGCCGCGCATCGCCTTGCCCAGAAAATCGTCGCGAAGCATCAGACGATGGATGTCGAGACACTCATAGACGATCGGCACGGTTGCCTGGAATGCCGATTTGGCACGCCGGGCAAGCGCCAGCATTTCCAGATTGCGCGCGATGATGAGGTCGGGTCTCGGCATCGAACCGAGTTTCGACCCGATCGAAACCGCCGCCTTGGTGACCGCTGCCAGCCGTTGGGCGAATCGGCCATCGCGCGTTGCGCCAAGATCGATCGGATGCAAGCCCTCGACCTCGGCGATCGGGCTTGCTGACCGGCGAAAGCCCGCCAGTGTGACCTGGGCGCCGCCTGCCTTGAGCATTATGATCCGCCGGCGCACTGCCGGGTCGGAGACGTCGTGCACCAAGTACAAGACATGCAGCATGAAAAACTCGACCGCTGTTGGCCCACCCGAAAGAATCCTAGTACAGCTCGTGCTGCATCGCAACATTTTTGGTGCAGCGTAGCAGGGATCGACGTTTTTTGTTGCGCTGCAAAATTATTGCCGTAGTTTGATGGCAGCATCGGGCATGGGTCGGGACTCCGGGACCGGCACGAAATCAGGGACCCTGAATTTGCAAGCCAATGCATTCGACCCGCCAGAGGGCTCTCTCCGCAGATCGGTCGGACGCGGCGCTATCATTACGGCTTTGGCGCAATCGGTGCGGGTTGCGACGCAGATCGTCTCCGTCATCGTGCTGTCGCGCTTGCTCTCGCCGCAGGACTTCGGCGTCGTGGCGATGTGCGCGCCTGTGCTGGCTTTCATCGCGCTGTTCCAGGATTTCGGCCTGACCCAGGCGACGGTTCAGAAAAGCGAAATCAAGCATGAGGAGGTCAATTATCTCTTCTGGGTCAATGTCGCGGTTAGCGCATTGCTCGCCTGCGTGCTTGCCGGCGCGGCGCCTCTGGTCGCCGCCTTCTATGGCGAACCGCGGGTGTCAGGCCTGGTGGCAGCACTCGGGCTGCAGATCATAGCCTATGGGCTGGGCGCCCAGCATCTGGCGCTGCTGACACGCCGAATGGAGTTCGCCCGCTTGGCTATCATCGACGTCGCAAGTGCCATTGCCGGCCTTGCCGTATCGATCGCCTGGACTTTCATAGACCGTTCCTATTGGGCGCTTTTTGCCGGCACCCTGACAGCAGCCGTACTGCCCACGCTTTGCTACTGGGCAAACTCGCGATGGCGCCCCAGCCTGCCGCGCAAGGTCAACGGCATTAGCGAGCTGATCAATTTCGGCGCCGGCATCACCGGGTTCAACTTCGCCAACTTCTTTGCCCGAAATCTCGACAATGTGCTGATCGGAAAATACTGGGGCGAAGCGCAGCTTGGACTCTATGACCGCGCCTACAAGCTGCTTCTGTTTCCGTTGAGCCAGATCACCAACCCGCTGTCGAAGGTCATGGTGCCGGCTCTTTCCAGGCTGAAGGACGAGCCGGATCGCTACCGCAGCGCTTACCTTCGCGTCATGCCGCTGATATTGCTGGTCGCACTTCCAGGTGTTGCCTTCGCCATCGCCATGGCCGACATGCTGATACCGTTCGTGCTCGGCGAGCAGTGGCGGCAGAGTTCCAGCATCTTCCTGGCGCTCGGTTTTGCCGGGCTGCTGCAGCCGCTCAACAACCCGGCGGGATGGCTTTTCATCAGCCAGGGCCGCTCGGGCGATTTCATGCGCTGGGGCATCATAACAGCCTTGACGTCGGTGCTGGCCTTCCTGGTCGGCCTGCCCTATGGCGCGCTGGGGGTGGCGATCGCCTATGCGGTCAGCGAGTATCTCAGAACGCCTTTTCTGTGGCTGTATATCGGCAAGACCGGGCCGCTGCGGGCAAGCCATATACTTCGCGCGGCAACGCCCTTCGTGCTTGGCGCGCATCTGGCGCTTGCCGCGATCTGGTTCGCCAAGCCGCTGCTGCCGCAACAGCACATCGTCGCGATGGCAAGCGCGGTGGCGCTGTCCTACATGATCACGGTCATGACCGCGCTGGCGTTTGCTTCCGGCCGCGAGACGTTGCGGGAGGCCCTAAGACTGCTGCCGGCACGGGCGCCTAAGGCAGCACCAAGCGAGGCGAAGTAATTTGCACGGACATCCATACAAGGACCAGGTCTGATCCCATGCACTACCGATCGATCTCCGACATGAATGATGCGATTGTCAGGAACCTTCACCGGTTGCCGCGCGACATCGACCTGGTGGTCGGGGTCCCGCGAAGCGGCATTCTCGCCGCCACTCTGCTCAGCCTGACGGCGAACATTCCAATGACCGACCTGGACAGTTTCCTGGCGGGAAAGATCTATACTTCGGGCGTCACCAAACGCCGCGCCGCGCTCGACCGCCAGGCGACCGATATGCGCAAGGTCCTGGTGATCGACGACAGCGTCAGCGGCGGCGCTGCCATGAGAGAGGCGCGCAGCCGGGTAGAGGCCGCCGGCATCAAGGCGGACTTCACCTTTGCCGCGGTGTTTGGCCTGCTGCCCCAACACGAGGAAACCGACATCGTCCTCGAGGTCGTGCCGCATCCAAGGATGTTCCAATGGAACTTCATGCACCACAAATTCCTCGCGCAATGCTGCGTCGACATTGACGGCGTGCTTTGCTTGGACCCGACCGAAGCAGAGAACGACGACGGCCCCGCCTATGAGAAATTCCTGGGCGAAGCGCTGCCTCTGTTTGGCCCGACCCGCAAGATCGGCTGGCTCGTCACCAGCCGGCTCGAGAAATACCGCTCGCTTACCGAAGCATGGCTGGCAAAGCACGGCATAGAATACGACAAGCTGATCATGCTTGACCTGCCGAGCAAGGCAGAACGGCAACGGCTTGGCGTGCATGGCAGTTTCAAAGCCGATTTCTACCGCAAATCCGATGCCATACTGTTCATCGAAAGCGAGCACCAGCAGGCCCTCAAGATCGCCGAGCTTTCCGGCAAGCCGGTGCTGTGCGTGGAAACGCATCTGGTAATTTATCCCGACACGCTATCACTTCCGGCACTTGGACTGGCGGCGCGCAACCTTCCGGGCAGGTTGCGGCAGATCAGTTCGCCTGACGGGCGCAAGACGGCAATCAAGACCGTCGCGCGCACGCTGCTTGGCGAACGCGGTTACGAGACGCTGAAAAGCCGTGTCAAACGACCGGCTTGAACCAGGTTCCGGGACTTAAAGCGCGTCACGCGACGCGCGCCTTAAGGTTTTGTTTTATGCAGTTGTTGTCGCAAAACCGCTGCGCACCCTCGGGTCAGGCCCCATACGCGCTAACCGAGGGCATGCTTTTGGGCGACATGCATTAGGCGGCTTGCCGCGAAGGCTGCCGTGTCGCCCTCTCCAACATCGAGAAGAAGGTCGCGAACTGACCCGCCGGTTCGAGTTCCGGGCGCTCGGAGAATGCACGCGCCGCCGCTGAGAGCCGCCCATATTCCTGGCTGTCGGTCCACAGACGCCTGACCACCGCCACCCAGTCGGCGAGTGGGGCATCGTAATCCAGCACCACGCCACCGGAGCCGATCGCTTCGGGCAGGCCGCCACGACGCGAGCCGACGACTGGAATGCCGCTGCAATGGGCTTCCGACGCCACCCGGCCCCAGGCCTCTTCCCACTTGCTGGGAGCCAGCAGGATTTTCGTGCGGCCGTAGACCGTCTTCATGTCGTTGGTCCGGCTCTCCAGCGTGACGTTGCCGAGCGGCGCGATCGTCTGCTCGATCCGGGCCCGATGATCATCGTCAAGCTTCCAGCTTTCGACGAATAGGAATGGGATTTCAGAGCAGGCGGCGGCGATGCGCACCGCAAGCTCGAAACCTTTTTCCTCATAGGGGTTGATCAGCGTGACAAACTCGCCTGTCGTCGGCGTGCTGTAGAGCGCGGGATTGATGGTCGGCGGTATAACCGTCGAATCGATATCGAATTTTGCCTTGTAGGTGCGCGCCGTGAACTCGGAATTGGCGATGTAGAGCGCCGAATGCAGCTCGCGCAGATCGCCACCCAATTCGTGGAACTCGACATTCCTGAGATAGACGACCAGCGGCACGCCTTCGGCCTGCAGCGCCTTGCCGATCGGAACCGACTTGTGGCACTGGACCACGGCGACATCCGGCCTCAGCTTTTCGACGGCAAAACCCGCCGCCTCCCAGGGAAACCAGGCGCGCACGACCGGATAGCCCGGAAAGCTGTCGATGACAGCGCGCTGCCTCAAAAGCTTCATCTTGGCGCGCGCCTTGTAGCCGAAGACGCCCTGGCCGAACAGGGCGGCGAGCACCGAAGCCTCATGCCCGCGCTCGCGCAACTGTTCGGCAAGATGATGGGTGCTGGACTGGACACCGCCGCTGAACTGGGGCGTGTAACCGTTACCGCCTGCAAAAAGCACTTTCATGGTTTCGGCTCCTTGTCGCATTCTCAAGTTTACGGGCTCGCACGGCTATTACGGCTTGCGACCCGCTTCAAACATCCTGCTGCGTCTCTAAATTGGCGAACGGATTGGTGCATGGCTGCCATCCGGTGAACCGGACCGGGTCGGCTGGCGAACTGCGCCGGGCGTAGTCGGTCAGCATATGGAACTCGGCAATGACCCAGCGGTCGAAATGTCTCAGATCCTCTTTTTTCTGTTCGGGCAGAAACCGGCGGGCGGCGCCCAATTTCAGCGCCTCAAGCAGAGTGACAGCATCGCCCAGCTTTGTGTTCGGAAATATCCAGGGGTTCCGCTTCTGGAATTCCAGGACGAACTGCTGCAAATGCTCGATGCGCATGTTCAGCCTGCCGAAATATCTTTCGAGCGTGACGCGCACCAGGTCCTCGTCCGAAAGCGAGGAAACGGTGGCGTAGGCGATGCCGGTCGAAGCAACTCCGCCAGCCATGATGGCCAGTGCCGCGCGTCGCGAAACCTTGATCATCCGGCCATTTCCTTTCCTGCTATCCGACTAGCCGCCCGCAGGGAGAGGGCCGCCGCCGTCAGGCTCGGGTTGGCGCAGGAGCAGCTTGGATATGTGCTCGAGCCGACGACAACCAGGTTCCTGAGCTGATGGTGGATCATGTCCCGATCGACGACCGAATCGGCCGGGCTCGAGCCCATCCGCAACGTGCCCTGGACATGCGACTCGGTGCGCCGGATGCCGCGATCGAAGATCTCTTCGACCGGCAGCGGCGCCAGAAGCGCCGCCAATTTCTCCTTTGCCCGCGCCATGCCCTTGACGGCATAGTCGGATGCTCCCGCGAAACTGACAAAGGCGTTTTCATCCTCGTCGAGAATCACGAGATTTTCCGGGTCGAGCAGGTCTTCGGTAACAATGATGAGGGGAAGCGTCTGACGGACACGTCCCTTTTCGGGGCGCATCCCGTGCTGCCAGCGGTTTTCGAAATAGACCAGCGCCGCCGCATGGTCTGATCTGTGAGCGCCGTCATAAAGGCCGAAATTCAAGCCGGTGGTGATGGTGCTTCCGTCGAAATTATCGACACCGTCGAGATAGGCTTCGAAGTTCCATCCGTAGGATTCGTGCAGGCCGCGCCCGACGAATTCGCCCGACAGGCCGGACCGCAACATGATCGCCGGGCTCTGGATGGCATTGGCACCCAATATGAAAAGATCGCCGCTGACCGAATATTCCTTGCCCTCATGCACGAAGGCGACCGAACGGACCGAACCGCCGATATGGTCGAGCCGGCGCACTTCAGCGCCAAGGCAGACCGAAACGTCGGGATGCTCGAAGACGTGCATCAGGCCATTGTTGGCGGTGAATTTGGCATCGACCGGACATAATCCGCATCGCAAGTTGGCGCAGCACGAAGACCGCTGCGCAGTCGGCACGCGCGCCCGGGCTGTCGGCATGACAAAATGCTGGTCCGGCTGCGCCGTTTTCATCATCCGGTCCGGCGTCGACATGTGATGCGGTGGCTGGGGAAATGGCCTGGAACGCGGCATCATCGCCGCCATGTCGGGGTCGCCCGAAATCGACATGACGTCCTCTGCATCGCAGTAGAACGGCTCGAGCTCGTCATAGCTGATCGGCCAATCGTTACCGACGCCGTAGAGGCTTTTCAGCCTGAAGTCGTTCGGATGAAAGCGCGGCGTCTGAGCGAACCAGCAATTCGTTCCGCCACCCAATCCGATGGTATAGTTCCACGGCTTGTCAGAGTTGGTCTTGTAGGTGGTCTCGTCCTCGATGTCGGTGTTGACGTTCTGCTCGAGCTGCCATTCATGTGTGTTGTGGCGGCCCCATTCCAGAACCAGAATGCGTGCCTTTCGCTGCTTGGCGAACGCATGCAGGAAGAAGGCCGAACCGAAGCCGGAACCGATGGCGACAAGGTCGAAATGCTCGTTGGCGATCTGTTCCGGCCTGATGCCCAGCACCATCAGATAAAACCCTTTGTTGATACGAGCGCGTTCATCAGCTTCCTTGGTGCCCCAGCCGGCCGTTCTCGCATGATCTCACGCCGCCATCCTGCCGATCGAGTGATATTCGATGCCGTAGCGAGTGATGACCTTGGGATCGTAGAGGTTTCGGCCGTCGAAGATGATCGGCGTGGACAGCGCATCCTTGATCGCGTCGAACGACGGCGCCTGGAAGGTCTTCCAGTCGGTGGCGATCATGAGCGCATCGGCGCCACGCAGTGCTGCCTCCTTGGTCCCGCACAAGAGCAGATCCTCGCGCAGTCCGTAGATGGCCTGGCATTCCTGCATCGCCTCGGGATCGTAAGCCTGCACTTTGGCGCCGGCCTTCCAGAGCGCTTCCATGAGAACCCGAGCCGGCGCCTCGCGCATGTCGTCGGTATTGGGCTTGAAGGCCAGGCCCCACAGCGCAAAAGTCTTGCCCTTCAGATTGCCCTTGAAATAGCGGTTCACCTTATCGAACAGGACCGATTTCTGTTCGTTGTTGCGTTCCTCGACGGCGCGCAGCAGCTTGGCATCGAATTTGACGCCTTCGGCGGTCTTGATCAGGGCGCGCACATCCTTGGGGAAGCACGAGCCGCCATAGCCGAGGCCCGGATAGATGAAGTGGTAGCCGATGCGCGGATCGCTGCCGATGCCCTTGCGGACCTCCTCGATGTCGGCGCCGAGTTCCTCGGCCAAATTGGCCATTTCGTTCATGAAGCTGATCTTGGTCGCCAGCATGCAATTGGCCGCGTATTTGGTGAACTCGGCGCTGCGCACATCCATCACGATCATCTTCTCGTGGTTGCGGTTGAAGGGAGCGTAAAGCTCGCGCAACACCGCCTCGGTGTCCTCGCTGCCGGTGCCGACGATGATGCGGTCGGGCTTCATGCAGTCGGCCACCGCGGAGCCTTCCTTGAGGAATTCCGGATTGGAGGCGACGTCGAAAGTCAGATCCTCGCGGCCCCGCGCCTTCAGCGTCGCGGCGATCCTGGCCTTTATCTTTTCGCAGGTGCCGACCGGCACGGTCGACTTGCCGACGACGATCTTGGGCGCGGCCATCTCCCGGCCGATGGCCTCGGCAACGGCCAGCACATATTTGAGGTCGGCCGAACCATCCTCGCCCGGAGGCGTGCCGACAGCGATCATCTGGATCTGGCCATGCTTGACGGCGGCCGCGGCGTCGGTGGTGAACTTGATGCGGCCGGCCGCATGGTTCTCCTTGACGAGGTTTTCGAGCCCGGGCTCGAAAATCGGGATGAGGCCCTGATTGAGCCGCTCCACCTTTTTCACGTCGATGTCGACGCATACTACCTGATGGCCGACTTCGGCAAGCACCGCCGCCTGCACCAGACCGACATAGCCGATTCCAAAGACCGTCAAATTCATGTGATTTCATTCCTGTTCAAGACTTCGGAGCGCTTTCGGCCCGGCCGGTTCAGATTGGTCTTTACTTAATGCTGCATGCCAGCGATTCCGGAAACTGGCATGGCTGGCCGAGCGCCGTGAATGCGACGCGATCCACTTGCAAGGTAAGCTTGCGACCCGGATCCGAAAACGGCCCCAGCCATTCCTTCATCGTGTCGCTGCCCCAGAGGCTAAAAAATATCTTTTGCGCATGGCTGGGCAGCTTTGCCGGATCGGTGATCGTGTTCACCAGCTCGCCATTGACGTACCAGCGCAGCCGGTCCTTCTCCCAGACGAAGGCGTAATCGTTGAAAGCCTTGTCCGTGCCGCCAGCTACATCCACCACTTTCTCGTTATTGCCCTTGCCGGCGATGTAGGCGTTGACCTGCACTTTGGAGGTGTCCTTGGTCAGCACCTCGAAGTCGATTTCATCCCACGGCTGCTTATCGGTGGGGCCGATGTAGGTGAAGAAGGAGGCGTTGATGCCAGAGCCCGAATCGGTTTTCAGCCGCGCCTCATAGGTGCCATAGCCGAAGCGCTGCTTGGATTGGACCTCGCCGCAGGCAAAGTCGCGATCCTTCACTTTCTGCTTTTCGAAACCGAGCGTCAGCATGCCATCGGAAAGCTTGACCTGTCTTTTGGACCAGATGCAGTTCTGATACTTGCCGTTCGCCCAGCCGTCGGCAATGTACCAACGCGCCCGGTCGAAGCTGGTGAAATCATCTACGAACGATGGCGCAGTCGGGATGTCCTGCGAACGGGAAGGGGTCGGGCCCGCAACCAGGCTGCCGAGTGCGACCAGCAGAAACGCACCGCCCGAACATAGCTGCCTCAGTTTCCGTTGCCTCCTCAATTGCGTGAACGGCCGGTCGCCGGTTGCCGGGGTGGACGTGCTTTTCGAATCCGCGTTCATACCAAACTCACCTTGTGCTGTGCGCCCCCCCAACCCAAAGTCGATGTTCAAAACCATGACGAAACGAGCTGACCTTGACCTTCTGCCGGTAGCTTCTCCGGTTGCCTGGTTGTTGCCCAGTGGCGCCACCCAGGATCTTTGAAATTTCACCCCGCGCCGGCGGCCGGGTTGGCGAAATCAGCCTTGGTGGTCGAGCTAGGCTGGGCGCTTTCGTCGAAGATAGCATCCAGCGAATGCCGGAGACCCTTCATCAATTCGTTCTGGCGGGCGAGCGCCGCGATGCGCCGCTCGTAATTCAGGATCGACTTCGTCAGTTCGCTGACCTCGGAGGATCTGCTGGGGGAGGCCGCGCCATTTTCCATCGCCTCGACCAGGAAGGCGGCGTTGGTGGCCTTTGTCCGGTAGCGATTCTCAAGCCCGTTTTTCTCCGCCTCGATCTCGGCTGCGATCTGGTCAAGCAGCTTTGCCAGGCGGTCAAGGCGCGAGATATCGGTCTGCCTATCTCGAGCCGGATCCCTTGATCTGAAGCCAAATATCGAGGCCATGCGCTCAGTTTCCTGTCATAGCCGGCCTAAGCTATCCCTTGTGCCCGGCCGGGCCAAAAAAGTTCTTGTCGCATCGTCCCGCTCCTCTGACAGGCGGACATTTTCGGCCGATTCAAACAGCCAATCAAAATTGCTGCACCGCAACATACATGCCATCCCCAAAGCGAGTAGGCAACCACCTAGTGCGGCGAATCGGAAATTCGCATCGCTTTGAGGCAGGGTAAGGACCTGTTGACATGATTGGCATGGCGCCGGCGGACCAGCTCAAGCCTCGCCGACCGGGCTGGTTGCGGCCATGAGAAAGCGCCGCGGCGGCACAGGCTGTTTCGAGCCAAAGCCGGCGCGGCGAAACAGCGCATCCAGCTTGTCGGCGGCCACGCCGCGAACGATGGGGATGAGATTGGATTGGCTGGCCAGGGCGTAGGCCGCAGCCGCTGTCAGCCCTTTCTCGTTCTTCACGTCGAGGAAGTTTCGCAACCGATATTTGTCGCGCACCTGCCGTTCGTGCTTTCTGAGCATCGCCTTGGAGCCTTCCGGCAAACTGTCGATCGCCAGCAGCGCCAGATCCGCGTCGGCCAGACGCTTGAGATCCTGCGTCTTGTGCTGACCGCTCAGCGAATCCGCGCGAACGATCGCGCCGTAGCCGCAGGACCTGATGACCTTGAAGCGCGCCCCGCAAGCAACCGCGCGCGCGTAGAGTTCATAGTCTTCGCCCAACCGCAGGTTTTCGTCATAGCGCAGCCCATGCCGGTCCAGAAAAGCGCGGCTGATCACCGGTTTGAGGAAACCCAACTCACCTCTCTGCACACGACGACTGGAGATGTTGCCTTCGATGAAGCGCTCGAAATCGAGAAATTCCGGATCGGCCGAAAACCGCGGAGCGGTGATTTTCGAAACGTCGGTCGCCGCATCGTCCCTGATCATCATGATGTTGTCGGCAGCGAAATCCCAATCGGCGCTGGCGAACAACTCGCGAAATCTGCCCTCGAGAAAAAAATCGTCGGCGTCCAGAATGCTGATGAACGGCGATTTGGAACTGGCGATCGCGGCGTTGCGGGCGAAGGAAGGACCGCCGTTGACGTCGAGCCGGATGACGGAAAGCCTGCCGCTGCCATCGTCGGCCGCCCGAGCGACTTTCGCGGTATCGTCAGTGGAGGCGTCATCGACGACGACGACTTCGCCCACCTCCGGCTCGCGCAAGGCCGAAGCGATGGCAACCGCAATTGTCCGCGCCGCGTTGCGGGCGGCGATGATCACGCAGACTTCCGGTTCTGTCACCAATTCGCCTCTCGACTGCACAGGTAGCTCCGAATTTTCTCCCCCTTTGATGTCCAATGCAGCTCTCGTTCTCACTGACTGCGGCTGTACGAAACATCAGCCGGCGCTATGCTGCGAGTGCGAAGCATCGTTAAAATCATTCGGTCCGTCCAGTCTTTCCTTTCGGTGTCGTCATGGCGCAAATCAACGGGCGGTGAAATGCCAGCGAATAGGCGGGCCGCTTCGCACACCGTCCCTGCCCATTCTGGATGGGGCGTCAGCGCACTCGAGTCGCTGAACACCAGGTCGATCGACAGAGTTTAGGCAGTGGTGGCTGAGTCAGACGATCCGAGCCTGAAGGGGAAATCCGCAAGCCGGTTGCCCAGGATGCTGTCGGGCGAGCAGTCCGCCAGGGACCTGGCCGACGCTACCTGCCGTCAGGTCAGTGGAGGCTTCTCCGGGCACCGAACTTCTCGCCATCGGCCGCTTCGGTCGAACTCAGCCTTCGTTCGGCGTCGCGAATCTTATCCGCCGACGTCGGGGTATTTCTGGCAACCATGGCGAAAACGAGCAGAAAGTAGCCCAGTTGAATGACAATGGCGCAGGCTATAGCGCGAAAAAGCGTTGTGCCTAGCGAAGCGCCGTCGAGATAAGACCAGGCGACCACGATCGCCATCGCGAAAATCATGCCAATAATGAATTTTGGTAGCGACATACCCGACAGCCCGTCAACCTGCTCGGGCAAAAATCGATGATTGACCACCCCGAGCCTCCCTTCGCCATGCGAGCTTGTCGAGGCCACCCGCTTTTTTAGCCGGTTGCTTCCGGCCTTCCCACGCTGTCCATACTCTGACAGAAACAATTTGCGACTCTATTAAAGTGTGCAATAGCGGGCAAGGCCAACCGCAAATTATTTTGGATAAGTTCGGGGGATCGACTCTGCCATGTTGCGACGCACACCCCGGTATCATGACCAATGACCCGGTATGGACTCACTCCAGTAAGAGCAACAATATTAACCAGTATTTTACTATAACAGCGCTATATATTTTACAAAGCTACAGCACGATATTTCTCAACCACGCGGCACAAAGAGCGATACGCCCAAAATCAGCCTCATAAAGGTACTGAATTTTTCAAGATTGCCCATAATTTGTCACGAACGCGCCATAAAAGGCCAAAATTTGCGCAGGATCGGTTTATTATTTAACCAATGCATGACGTGATTATTTCAGGCGCTCAAGGAATTGTGTGTTGCGCTGCAGCATTTTTTTGATATCGTGCGGCAAACCATCCGTTCAACGTATGGAGTTTACGCATGAGGGACGTAGCCAAGCCGGCCGACGCGAATTTTCCGCAGGCCGGTATCGACTTTCCACCAATCGGCGGCCTGCTTAAACGCAGCTTCGATATCGCCGGTTCACTGATTGGCCTGGTTGCTCTCAGTCCGCTGTTTGTGATGGTCGCGCTGCTTGTCAAGTTTTCCGACGGCGGCCCGATTTTCTACGGTCACAGCCGGATCGGGCGGGGAGGACGGATTTTCCCGTGCCTCAAGTTTCGCACTATGGTACAGAATGGCGAACAGGTGCTGGCGGCATACCTTGCCGCCAACCCGGAAGCCAAGGCCGAATGGATAGCCACCCGCAAGCTCAAGAACGATCCACGCGTCACGCGCGTCGGGGCCGTGCTGAGGAAGCTCAGCCTCGATGAACTGCCGCAGATCATCAATATCCTGCAGGGTGACATGAGCCTTGTCGGTCCTCGCCCGGTGGTGCGCGACGAGCTCGAAATCTATGGCAGTTCGGCCGTCTATTACCTGAAATCGCGCCCTGGCCTGACCGGGCTCTGGCAGGTCAGCGGCCGCAATGACGTTTCCTATGACAGCCGCGTCGCATTCGATCGCCACTATGTCGAGAACTGGTCGCTGTTCGAGGACATTCGCATCATCATCAAGACCGTACCTGCCGTCTGGATGTCGCGAGGCTGCTATTGACCGGCCGGGAGCCGGTTGTGTGCGGAGGAGTGACTGTCCAGACGCCAAGCATTCTGCAGCAAGCTTCATCGGGCCGGGCTAAAGCGAATCGGAAAACGGACAGTTGAAAACAAACATCTTCGACATCTCCTGGGCCGGCACGGTTAGCAATCGCATGCGACGGATGCGGCTTATGACCACTTGCCTCGCGCTGGCGCTCGCCATTCCCCAACTCGCCGCGGCCGACGAGTACCGGCTTGGATCCCAGGACAAGCTGACCATCCGCGTGGCCGAATGGCAGACCGTTGAAGGCACGTTCCGCGACTGGACGGCCGTCAACGGAGAATACACGGTCGGCCCGTCTGGAACATTGTCCGTGCCGTTCGCCGGCGAAATGCCGGCATCCGGCAAGACCACATCCGAGATCGCGGCAGCGATCAGCCAGGCGCTCCAGCGCAAGCTCGCTCTGGCCGACCGGCCGGAAGCCTCCGTCGAAATGGCGCAGTACAGGCCGTTCTACATTTCCGGGGAGGTCCAGACGCCGGGCCAGTATCCCTACGTGCCCGGCCTGACCGTCCTGAGGGCGATGAGCATCGCCGGCGGCGTCCGGCGGGCCCCCGAAGGACAGCGGTACGCCCGCGACATAATCAACGCCAAGGGCGAGTTTGACGTTCTCCAGGACCAACGGGTCCGACTGATCGTTCGGCGCGCGCGCATCGAAGCGGAGATCGCCGACAAGCCGACATTCGACGTGCCGAAGGAGCTAGCCGAGGATCCGAAGCTGGCAAGCATCGTTGCCGACGAGATGGCGATCCTGACGGCCGATCAAAAGAACCTCAAACTGCGCCTTCAGGCGCTCGACGATTTGAAGAAGCTTCTGCAGAGCGAGATCGATTCGCTGCAGAAAAAGATCGTCAACCAGCAGCGGCAGGTCGACCTGGCAAAGGGACAGCTCAGCGGCATCGGTTCGCTTGCGCAAAAGGGCCTTGTCGTCAACACTCGGGTTCTGACTTCGCAGCAAACGATCGCCGACCTGGAAGGAAAAATCCTGGATTACGAAACGGCTATCCTCACCGCCAGGCAGTCGATCAGCAAGGCCGACCAGGACGCCATCGACCTGGAGAACACCCAGAATGCGGATCTCGCCACCGGCCGGCAACAAGCAGAAGCCGATCTCAGCGAAACAATGCTCAAGATGAACATGCACACCGGCCTGATGGCCGAAGCCATGTCGGGGAGCCCGGCGCTACAACGCTACCGCGACGGCGAAGAGCCAACGATGTCGTTTGGCCTGGTTCGGGTTGTCGACGGCAAGACCAGCGAAATCGCTGCCAGCGAAGATACGCCCGTGCTGCCCGGGGACGTGATCAAGGTGAAGCTGGTGCCGATGGCAAGCCAGTAGGCATTGGAGCGATCGGCCGATCCGACCGCGCCGTACAGATTCGATCTGCAAGGAGTTCGACCCGGACGAGTTCGACCTTGAACTCGTCGACACTGTGCTCGCTGCCCGACAGGCTAGCCTACCGCCAACTCGGGACGTGAGTAATTACAGCGCAAGAAGATGTTGTGCTTTAGTTGCAACTTGAATCCGAGGAGGACGCGTCATGCACAGTGAAAGGGACGAAATCGTCAGTCGAGAAAGAGAATTTCACAATCTCAGATTCAGTCAGGAGGAGGATCCAAGAGGAAGCCTGGACAAGTGGTATCGAACAATTCGTCACGGCGCTGAACGTCAAGACGAGCAGATAAAACGGCTTTCGAAAAACGCAGACGTGCTCGAGTACGGTTGCTCCGATGGGGGGTGGTCTCTGCATTCCCTGCACCTGCCCGATCTTTGCCGATCTCTGACGGGGATTGATATTTCGGATGTAGCAGTAAACAAGGCGAACGAACGGGCGAGCACGCTTGGAAGCACGAACGCTACATTCCTGGCGATGAATGCGGAAGCCATGTCGTTCGAGGACAACAAGTTCGACCTGGTGTATGGACGCGGGATCATCCATCACCTGGACCTGGACCGGTGTTTTTCCGATGTGGTCCGTGTCCTGAAGCCGAACGGCGTGGCGTCCTTCTACGAGCCGATGGGACACAATCCGCTCCTGAATGCCTACAGAAATCGGACACCCCTCATCCGCACCGCTGATGAACATCCCTTGCTAATTTCGGACTTCGCTTTGGCCCGCCGCTATTTCAGCAATGTCCAGGTGGACTATTTCGGCCTGTGCTCCGTAGGAAGCGCGCTGATGCCGCGAACCATCTCGGAGACCGTCTACAAAGTTGGCAAAGCTGTCGATTCAGTACTTTTGACGCTTCCCTTTGTGAAGCGGTTCGCATGGTATGCGCTCCTGACCCTCAGGGCCTGATCAATAGGCAGCAAACCCAACTCGGGCGAGGCTCGCCTGCTGCCTGTGAGATGAAATGAAATGATTGCTTGGCCTTGGCGCTGTCAGGCGGCGTTTTTGTGCGCGGCACCAAAAATCAGGGTAATATTTTAGCCCTTTGCTTAGCGCCCCGCAGTTTCTGGTTCCGCGAGGTCGGCCGCGGTCCATCGGGGACGGGCGACATGCACCCTGACCAGCCTGAAGTAGCTGTAATACAGGAGGAAGGAGCCCATGATGTAGGGGTTGAAGGTGTCGATCTCAACGAAGGACCGGATGAGCAGAAGCACCATCACGCCGCCAAGAATCACCGACTCGGCTTGCCATGTCCTGAATATCAGGGCCGATATATGGCCCCATAGCGTGCGCACGATGATCAGCGACATCAGCGTCGCCCCGACATAACCTAGCTCGACGAGGGCTTCGATATAGGTGTTGTGGAAGTGGAAGCCGCTTCGGGTGGTGATGTAGAATTCGTTCCAAAGCCGCTCGGCCTCGGCGAACCCCTGCACCCAATAGGCCGCGTAGCCGACGCCGAGGATCGGCGCTTGCTGCGCCGCTTCCCAGCCCTGCTCCCAGAGATAGGTCCGTCCGGTGAGCGTGGAATCCTTTCCGAAGGCGCCAAGGACGAAATCCAGAAGTCCTGCAAAGGCAACCGCGGTGACCACGACCAGCCCGCATGCGCCGACAACGAAAATCACCCGTCGGTAGCGGAGTGGAAGCTTCTTGGCCATGGCAAGCAGAGCCACCAGAGCGAGAACTGCCGGTATCGAAGCCGTCGAGGTGGCGGAATGCGCCATGATCAGCAGATAGGCCGATAGGACGAAGATGGGCGCCGTCAGGATAAAGCTTATCCGGCCGCGCCTGAGAAAGACCAGGAAGACAATGCAAAAATAGATGCCAAGGGAGGCGACAAAGCCGAGCTGGTTCTTGGAGCTGAATGCGCCGACGAAATTGTACGTCCCGTCGAGCATATCATAGGAATATCCCCCGACCTTGAGTGAATAGAGCAGGACGACAAAAATCCCTATCAGTGAGCCTATCGTCAATGTCCGGACGCTGACGGTGCGCGCGGCGATGTAGGCGCAGGCGATATGGGAGCAATACTGGATTGACGTCCTCAACGTGATGCCGGGGGCATCCGACCAGAACACCGAGAGGCAGACATAGAATGCAAACGCCAACGGCAGCCACGCGCTGGAGGCATGTCGCAACAGCCGCCGGTAGTCTACCAGAACCAGGGGAAGCCAGACCGCATAATAGGCCAAGATCAGGATCGGGCCGAAAACCGAGGAGTAGGAGAACGCCCAAATGGAGAGGGCAACAGCAAATGCGCCGTAGACCGTGCTCTTCTCCGGGTCGACCAACAGAGATTTTGGAATCTTCATCTCGGTAGCGAATTCCCGTCCATGCAGTTCAATGCCGATTCGCCGCCGCGCCATGCGCGAACGCTTCTATTGTGCAGTGCAATATAACCCATGCCCCGCAGCGTGTCACCCAAATGAGGCAAAAACAGTCCTAAGGCGCCCCCGGACGGCGGCAAAAGGCCACGACAGACGGTGCGTGCGGCAAGAACCGAACATCCGGCGCAGGGCTGGGCATCGCTTTCGGCGCCGTCAAAAACCATCGCCGCCGCATTTAACGAGAGGCTCGGCATCACCACCGCGCGGAACTGTTTTTGCAGTTCTTTCAGCACCGGACCGAAAAATAGCAGTCGGCATTCGTTGCATCCGTTGCAATGAATGAGGCCCTCCGCGTACGCTATCTCGGGGGCCACCAGACGATGGCCACACCAACAATTGGCAGGCGCTGGTCGTCCCCGATCTGCTGGGTTGGAGCAACGGATGGACAAACCTCGAATCTTCCTGGGCTCGTCGGGGAAGCAGAAAAAACTGCTGCAGGCGCTGACACGCGGTCTTGAAGAGATCGCGCATGTGGAACCCTGGACGACGTCCTTCAATCCGGGGACAACCACCCTGGGGCGCCTCCTCGAGCTTACGCGTGAGGTCGACTTCGCCGCTTTCGTCTTCGCCCAGGACGACTGGACGAGTGTAAGCCTGCCAGCATCATCTGCTCCTGTATCCGCTCAAGCTTCTCCGCGAGACAATGTCGTCTTCGAAGCCGGCCTTTTTGGCGGAGTCCTTGGAATGCGCCGAACGTTTATCCTCCATGCCAACGGTTCCAAGCTTCCAAGCGATCTCCTGGGCCTGACATCCGTGAGGTATGGCGAAGCGACGACCGCCGCGGAGATGAGAGCGGTCAACCAAAAGCTGCGAAAAGCTATTGAAAATGAAGGCCGCGTCGCCCGAATAGAGGGCCTTTGGTGGCAGTTTTCCCTGTCGGAGCGGACCGTAAAGGAACCGTCCGCCGTGAGCCTCCTGCGTATTTCGCGAGACCGCGATGGTGCGTTGGAGTTGGCCGGCCGCTCGTGGCAAGAGAATGGCAGTCTGTCAGCCAGATACTGGAGCGAGGCGGTAAAGGAGAGAAAGGAGCCTGCCGGCATCTTTTACTTTTGGAATGGAGAACGGCCCTTGGATGCGAACGCGTCGCAGTTGTACGGGACGGGAGAGATCCGGCTGGAGTCCGCCGATCGCGCGTCCGGGTACTTTACCACACGCGCCGACACACAGCCAAAACTGAACGCACGCACCTCAGGCGTCTACTTGCGCGCAGAACCGGAGGACTTGAGCATCCTGGACGGGCGCGACAACCAGCGACGAGTGGAGCTGATCGCGGAGCGGCTGAGCCATTGGAAGTCGATCAAGAACGTTTGAACTGTGCGCGTGGAAGTCGCCTTGCAGCGACGGCAGCCCCAGCATCGAATGGACATGTCGTAGCCAAGAGCGGCTCTCAACCGCCGCTCCTGGCCCGCGATGAACCTGTTCGAGGCTCCAGTCCCCGGCTTGACTTCTCCGCCGTTGACTTCACATTCGCCGCCGGCGGTGCCGCCAGCGCCCGTCGGGACGGGCAAATGAGGGAAGACCATATGCCAATGAGTTTTGCGGGTCGGTTTGCCGGACGATCGGCCGTGGTCACTGGTGGTGCCTCAGGCATCGGCCTGGCCGTCGCGCAAAGAATCGTAGAGGAGGGCGGGCGCGTTTGCGTCTGGGATCGCGACTCCACCCAGATCGAGCAGGCCAAGGCTGTCATTGCCGACTTGCACGGCGTGACTGTCGACGTCGCCGATCCCGAAGCGGTCGCACAGGCCGCCCGGCAGACGATCGATGCCCTTGGCGCGGTCGATATCCTGGTCACCAGCGCGGCCATCACCGGACCGAACATGACGACCTGGGACTATTCGGTGGAGGATTGGCGCCGGGTCATCGACATCAACATCAACGGCGTCTTCTTCTGCAACAAGGCGCTGGTACCGCACATGCTCGAGCGCAATTACGGTAGGATCGTCAACATCGCCTCCATCGCCGGCAAGGAGGGAAACCCGAATGCCTCTGCCTACAGCACTTCCAAGGCGGCGGTGATCGGCCTGACCAAGTCGCTGGGCAAGGAACTGGCCAAGACCAAGGTGACGGTGAACTGCGTCACGCCGGCGGCGGTGCGCACCGCGATCTTCCAGCAGATGAGCCAGCAGCACATCGATTTCATGCTGTCGAAGATACCGATGGCGCGGTTCGGCGAGGTCGAGGAGGTGGCGGCGCTGATCTCGTGGATTGCTTCCGAGGAATGCTCCTTCACGACGGCTGCTGTTTTCGACGTTTCCGGCGGCCGGGCAACCTATTGAAGCAAATCGGGCGATCTACCACCAGGGCCGCCGGACTGGAGTTTACGTCGTTTGCTTAGGGTCGAACCTCCACTGTCCGACGAAGAACTGCTCGACCGCTTCCAGCGCGCCGCCTTCGGCTATTTTCTGGAAACCGTGAATCCGGAAAACGGACTGGTCGCCGACACCTCGCGGCCCAATTGGCCGGCAAGCATCGCGGTCGTCGGCTTCGCCTTGTCCTGCTATCCGGTCGGGGTCGAGCGCGGCTGGATAACGCGAGACGCAGCCGTGAAGATGACGCTTGCCGCACTGCGCTTCTTCTGGAACAGCCGGCAAGGCGATGGCGACGACGTCACCGGCCACAAAGGCTTTTACTACCATTTCCTCGACATGCGGACCGGCCTGCGCGCCTGGCGATGCGAGTTGTCGGTGGTTGACACGGCGCTGCTGATGGCCGGCGTGCTCGCGGCTGGCGCCTATTTCACAGGCGACACTGACGACGAAACCGAAATTCGCGAGCTGGCGGAAATGCTCTACCGGCGCGTCGACTGGCGATGGATGCAAGGCAGCAGATCGACCTTGCGACAGGGCTGGAAGCCGAAGAGCGGTTTTCTGCGCTATGGCTGGGAAGGCTACAACGAAGCGACGATCCTTTACGTCCTGGCAATGGCCGCCCCCGACAAGCCAGCCTCGGACGACAGCTATGCCGGCTGGACGGCGACATATCAGTGGGAAAACATCTACGGCTACGACGTGCTCTATGGCGGCCCGCTGTTCATGCACCAATTCTCGCATGCCTGGATTGACTTCGATGGCATCCGGGATGCGTTTATGCGGGACAAGAACTCGGATTATTTCGAAAACAGCCGCCGCGCGACCTACCTTCACCGGGACTACGCGCGGCACAACCCCTCTGGCTATGACGGCTACGGCGAAGCACTTTGGGGACTTTCAGCGGGTGACGGACCCGGCAAATTCCGCGCGCGGATCGAGCGGCGGCCGCGCAAATTTTCCGGCTATGCGGCGCGCGGCGCACCGTTCGGCCCCGATGACGGAACGATCGCTCCGTGGTCGTATCTCGCATCGCTGCCCTTCGCGCCTGAAATCTGCCTGCCGGCGCTGCGCCACCTCAGAGAACGCCACCCTGAGGTGGTCGACAGTTTCAGGATGCCGAGCGGCTTCAACCCGACGCTGGCGAACCGGCGGAAGTTCGGGCCGAGCGGCTGGATATCGGATGCGCATTATGGACTGGACCAAGGCATCGTCGTGCTGATGATCGAAAACCACCGCTCGCGCCTGATCTGGGACCTGATGCGGTCGAGCCCGCATATCCGTCGCGGCCTGTGCAAGGCCGGGTTCAGCGGCGGCTGGCTGTCGCAGCCGGCGAGCACTCCTCGCAAGGACCCCTGCTGAATGACGGCTACTGCCCAGCTGTCGCTGTCGTGTCGGGCACGAAGACGTTCGCCCTTCCCAGCAACTCGCGCTTGCTGGGAAGGCCGTTCGATTTCGTTTGGCTTGATTTACTTAGCCGGCGAACGTGTAAGCGGTCTTTACCGTAGTGTAGAATTCCGCTGCGTAGCGGCCTTGCTCGCGCGGGCCATAGCTCGATCCCTTGCGTCCGCCGAAAGGCACGTGGAAGTCGACGCCCGCCGTCGGCAGATTGACCATCACCATGCCGGCCTCCGAGTTGCGCTTGAAATGCGTGGCGTGCTTGAGGCTCGAGGTGCAGATGCCCGACGTCAGCCCGAACGGCGTGTCGTTGGCTACCGCCAGCGCCTCGTCATAGTCCTTGACGCGGATGACGTTGGCGACCGGCCCAAAAATCTCCTCGCGTGAAATGCGCATGGCGTTGGTGGCTTGCGTGAACAGCGCCGGTTGCAGGTAGAAGCCGCGGGTTTCGCGATCGAGCCGCTCGCCGCCGAAGGCGAGATCGGCGCCTTCCTGGCGGCCAATGGCGATATAGTCTTCGTCCTGTTTCAACTGGCTCTGGTCGACGACGGGTCCGATCTGGGTTTTCGCATCGAGGGCGTCGCCGACAACCAGCTTGGCTAGGCGATCTTTCATCGCATCGACGAAGCGGTCATGGATGCCGTCCGTCACGACCAGGCGGGACGACGCCGTGCAGCGCTGGCCGGTCGAGAAATATGCGCCATTGATCGCGCAGTCGACGGCGACGGCAAGATCTGCATCGTCGAGCACGACGAGCGGGTTCTTGCCGCCCATTTCGAGCTGGTACTTGCGCATGTGCTCGACGCTGGCGGCGGCCACGCGCTTGCCGGTGCCGACCGAGCCGGTGAAGGTGATGGCATTGAGGTCAGGGCTGTCGAGCATGGCCTGGCCGACCACCGAACCCTTGCCCATGACGAGATTGAGCACACCCTTAGGCAGGCCGGCGCGGTGCAATATGTCGACAATGGTCCAGGCGCTCTCCGGAACCAGCTCGGCCGGCTTGAAGACGATGGTGTTGCCGTAGGCCAGGGCAGGAGCGATCTTCCACGCCGGGATGGCGATCGGGAAATTCCACGGTGTGATGATGCCGACGACGCCGACCGCTTCGCGTGTGATCTCGACACCGACCCCGGGCCGCACGCTTGGAACCAGCTCGCCCGACAGGCGCAGCGTCTCACCCGCAAAGAAATCGAAGATCTGGGCGGCCCGCACGGTTTCGCCAATACCCTCGACCAGCGTCTTGCCTTCCTCGCGCGCCAACGCCCGGCCGATTTCATCCTTGCGCGCGGTGATCTCGTCCGACGCCTTCCTCAACACCGCATGGCGTGCCAGCACGCCCGATCGGGACCACGCCGGAAATGCCGCTTTCGCCGCGGCGATGGCCTGCCGCGCCTGCTCGGCGTCGCCCGACGCATATTCACCGACCAAGTCGTCGAGATTGGAAGGGTTGATGTTGCGGGAGCCGGCATCGCCCACCCACTCGCCATCGATGAGGTTCTTTCGAAACGGGATCATGTCGCTGTCTTCCTTGTCGTCCTTCGATTGCCGTCTATCTGGACCACCGGCCGCCACACCGCAAGGCCGCCGGAGGCAAAGTTCTGCTCCTCGACAGGCATGTGCTAAGCAGGTTTCGGAAAAGTGTTCGATGGTTTTCCGATAAAAACCTGCGACAAACAAAAACCCGGCAGGCGAAGCCGCGCAAGCCTGCTTGGGTGTCGAGGTGGTAAACCATGATTCTAGTGCGGTGCGACGCGGATCGCGCCAGGAGGAAGCTGCCATGTCCGACAGCGCGTTGCCGCTGGTGATCAGCGCGCCCGAGCCACGCACGCTCGACCTGATTTTCACGCCCGAGGCACTGGCGAGATTCCGCGCCAGATACCGTATCGTCGAAACGTCGCCAGAAGGCGTCGCGGGCCTGCCACACGATGTGCTCGCCGAGGCGCGCTACATCGTCGGCCAGCCGCCGATCGCGCCGGAGACGCTGGAAAGGATGACGGCGCTGCGCTGTGTCTTCAATGTCGAGAGCAACCTCATCAACAACATGCCGTATGAAACGCTGTTTTCGCGCGGCATTCATGTCGTCACCACGGGCATGGTGTTTGCCGAGCCGGTGGCCGAGTTCGGTCTTGCCATGGCGCTCAACCTCGCCCGCGACATCATCGACGCCGATCTTGCGTTTCGTCAGGGCAAGGAGTTGTGGGGCGGCGAGGGCAACCAGGCGGCGCGGCTTCTCTCCGGCGCGGATGTCGGCATCATCGGCTTCGGCGATCTCGGCCGTGCGCTCAACCGGCTGCTGTCGGGCTTTCGCACGCGGACCAAGGTCTTCGATCCGTGGCTGCCGCCCTCGATCCTGATCGAGAACGGCGTCGAGCCGGCTTCCCTCGATACGGTTTTGTCGAGTAGCGATTTCGTCTTCGTCGTCGCTTCGGTGACCAGCGAAAACCAGGGTTTTCTCGGCACTGAGGCCTTTGCCAGGATGCGCAAAGGAGCCGCCTTCATCCTGCTCAGCCGTGCCGGCGTGGTCGATTTTCCGGCGCTGATGGATGCAGTTCGTAGCGGCCACATCGTCGCCGCCAGCGATGTGTTTCCGCAAGAGCCGCTGGCGCAGGACCATCCTGTCCGCACGCTGCCCGGCTTCCTGCGCTCCGCCCACCGGGCCGGCGCGCTCGACATTGCTTTCAAGCGCATGGGCGACATGGTGCTGGAAGACATGGACCTGATCGACCGCGGCCTGCCGCCAATGCGTTCGAAGCGCGCCGAACGCGAGACCGTTTCGCGCATGCGCTCGAAGCCGGTCGACAAGAACTGAGCCGTCAGGCCCAGCGGCTGCGAGGTTTCTCAGATGGTGAACGACCAGAACAGGCAGGCGAGAGTCGCTGCGGCGAAAACGACAAAGAACAGGCTTCTAAGCAGGATATTGCGGCGCAGCTCGTTCATGAAGAGATGGCAGCCGACGACGGCTACGACAAACAGGAACCGCCAATTCAGCAGTGCCGGCAGGACATTGCTTCGATCGAAAGCCCATCTGGCGGCGAGGCCGCCAATGATGGCCGCGAACAACACGATGACTGTCCAGAAGATCGCGTCCGCAGCATGTGTCAGGACGATGCCGGCGACCCTGATCGGCAGGATCATCATCAGCAGCGCACTGAAGAAGTACACGGCCGCGAGCGGGATAAACGTCCCGGCATCGGCGACGTCGTCCAGGCGTTCTGCGCCGATCGCACCAAAGGGATAGCCATGCCTGGCCACTGCCAGGCTGAGAGCCATCAGCAAAGCCGTCAATATGGCCACCAATGCGAATGAAGTGAGGGCTTTGCTCATAAGGGTCCTGCTCGGAACGAATCGGATAAGGACGTTGGTAGCCCACGGTTTGTAAATTGCTGGTAAGCGCCGAGGCCCGGCGTGACAGAGTTCTCATGCATGTCACGCAAAAGCATGCCCTCGGCCTACCAAACGAGACCCGCTTTAGACGCCCTCACTCTGCCGCGTGAAGGCGTCGCGCCTCGATGATGGTCCTGATCTCGGCGCGGCAGGAGCCGCAATTGGTGCCGGCATGCAGGGTGGCGCCGATCGCTTCGACGCTTACGCAGCCGCCCGCCACCGCTTCGGCGATCTGATTGGCGCCGACCCCGAAACAGGAGCAGACGATGGCGCCACGATCGACGCTGTTGCCGCCCGGCCGCCCCGCCACGATCGCCAGTCGCCCGCGCCGATCGGCATGGTCCGCGCTCAACTGCTCGACCGCCCAGCCGCGCGACACCGCGACCGGCCTGGGCGCAAGATAGAGCGCGCCAGTCAGCCGGCTGCCGGCAAAGCGGGCGAAGCGATAGTGCCCGCCGGCGACATCATGATAGGCGAGCGTCTCGCCTGGCGCGTCCGCCCCGAAAAGCGAAGCCGCGAAATCCGGCCAGTCCCGGTCGGCCTCCAGCGCAAGCTCGAGACGCCAGCCGGCAGCACAGCGGGCGAGGCTCCAATAGTCGGCGTCGATCGAGGCTGGCCGTTCGGCAAGCACCGCGAAGCCGAACGCGACGGCAGTGAAGCGTTCCACCCGGGCGGCAACATTCTTCGAGGCCGGCTGTCCTGAAATCGGATCGGTGATGGGCGCCACCAGCGCATCGACACGAGCCCGCGCGGAAAACTGGTCCGTCCAATGCATCGGCACGAAGACCGAGCCTGGCCGCTGCCGCATCGTTACCAGCGCACGAAGCAGCACCTCGCCATGCTCGGTCGAGACGCTCACGATGTCGGCGTCGCCGATGCCGAAGTGCTGCGCGTCCGCCGGGTGGATTTCGGCGAACGGCTCGGCCAGGTGCTGCGACAGCCGCGGGCTTTTTCCCGTTCGTGTCATGGTGTGCCAGTGGTCGCGGACCCGCCCGGTGTTGAGCACCAGCGGATAATCCGAGCTGGTGCGGGTTTGTGCCGTTGGGCGGATGGCGATGAATTTCGCTCTGCCGTCGGGAGTGTAGAAGCTGCCGTTGGCGAAGAAGCGAATGGGCTGGCGTCCGATCGTGCCGCCTGGGCTCGGCGCTGGCCACTGGAAAGGCACCAGCGCTTCGTAGCCTTCTTCATCGACCCCGGCATACGCGCCGATGTCGAAATCGCGGGCGCCGTCATTCTCGAACGCCGACAGCGCGGCGTGCTCGGCGAAGATATCGGCTGGCGACGGATGCGAAAACGCTTCGTCAAAACCCATCCGCTTGGCGACTTCGGCGATGATCCACCAGTCGGCCCTTGCCTCGCCGGGCGTGGCCAAAAAGGCGCGCTGGCGCGAGATGCGGCGCTCCGAATTGGTGACCGAGCCGTCCTTCTCGCCCCATGCGGCGGCGGGCAGCCGGACGTGGGCGTGGCGGACCGTGTCGGTCTTGGCCAATACGTCCGACACCACGACAAACGGGCAGGCCTTGATCGCCGCCTCGACGGCATCGGCGTCCGGCATCGAGTCGACCGGGTTGGTCGCCATGATCCATAGCGCCTTGATGCGCCCGTCGGCTACCGCCTGAAACATCTCGACCGCCTTCAGGCCGGGCTTTTCGGCGACGGTCGGCGCACTCCAGAAACGCTGCACGCGGTCGCGGTGCTCGGGGTTTTCGATCTCCATATGGGCGGCCAGCATGTTGGCTAGGCCGCCGACCTCCCGACCGCCCATGGCGTTGGGCTGGCCGGTCACCGAAAACGGTCCGGCGCCGGACTTGCCGATGCGGCCGGTGGCGAGATGACAGTTGATGATGGCGTTGACCTTGTCGGTGCCCGAGGACGACTGGTTCACGCCCTGGCTGTAGACGGTCACCGTATTCGCCGTCGCGGCGAACAGGCTGTAGAACCGGACAAGCTCGTCCTCGCCGAGGCCCGTGGCAGCGGCGATGCCGGCAAGGTCGAGCGCGGAGGCGGCAAAGAGGGCTTGCCCGAAGCCGGTTGTGTGCGCCGTGATATAGGCGCGGTCCAGCGCGTTGTGCTGGCCGAGATGGGCGAGCAGCCCTGTGAACAGCGCGACGTCGCCATCCGCCGCGATCGCCAGATGCATGTCGGCAATATCTGATGTCATCGTGCGGCGCGGGTCGACCAGCACCACCTTCATGTCGGGCCGTTTTTCCCGGGCAGCGGCAATGCGCTGGTAGAGCACCGGATGGCACCAGGCGAGATTGGAGCCGACCAGCACGATCAGGTCGGCGAGTTCCAGATCCTCGTAGCTGCCCGGCACCGTGTCAGAGCCGAAGGCGCGGCGGTGGCCGGCAACCGATGAGGCCATGCACAGGCGCGAATTGGTGTCGATATTGGCCGAGCCGATGAAGCCTTTCATCAGCTTGTTGGCGACATAATAGTCCTCGGTCAGCAATTGACCGGAGACGTAGAAGGCGACCGCGTCGCGACCGTGCTCGGCGATGGTCCGCGAGAAGGTCGAGGCGACGAGGTCGAGCGCCTCGTCCCAGTCGGTGCGGCTACCGTGGATCTCCGGATAGAGCAGCCGTCCGTCTAGGTCGATCGTCTCGGCCAACGCCGAGCCCTTGGAACAGAGCCGGCCGAAATTCGCCGGATGGTCAGGGTCGCCGCGAACGGTTACCTCACCGTTCGCGGCGACCTTCGCCAGCACGCCGCAGCCCACCCCGCAATAGGGGCAGGTGGTCCTCACCTCGCGCGCTTCGTCGATCTTCATAATTCAAGCCGCGCGGCTGGCCAGCGCTTCCAGCGCAATGAACAGGCGCTCGCCCTCGATCCGCACCGGAATGGTGCGCACCGCACCTTCGTCAGCGCCAAGCGCCTTGCCGGTTTCCAGCGAGATCACCCAATTGTGCAGAGGACAGGTCACCGCCGCGCCATGGACGATCCCCTGCGAGAGCGGTCCGCCCTTGTGCGGGCAATGGTCCTCGATGGCAAAGACCTGGTCGTCTGCCGTGCGGAAGACGGCGATCTTGCCTTGAGGCGTGGCGACGCAGCGCGCGCCGCGGCGCGGAATGTCTGAGAGCGTGCCTATTGATATCCAGTTCATCATCATCACTCCGCCGCCTGCGCGAAGCCGACCGAAGCCATCGGCCGGAATTCGTGCTTGTCCTTGCCGGAAACGCGTTCCGACCACGGGTCGACCTGAGCGAATTTCTGCGAAAAGACGAAGCGGTCGAAATAGGCCTTGCGCTTCTCGCCATCGTCCATGATCTGGCGCTTGATCTCGGCGATGCCGATGCGCTTGGCCCATTTGTAGATGCGCTCGAGATAGCGGCCCTGCTCGCGATACATCTGCGTAAGCGCCACGATATGCTCCAACGCCTCGTCCTCGGTCTTGACCAGGCCGAGCACCTCGGTGCCCTTGATGTCGAGGCCGGCTGCCCCGGCGAAATGGATCTCGTAGCCTGAATCGACGCAGATCACGCCGACATCCTTGCAGGTTGCCTCGGCGCAGTTCCTCGGGCAGCCCGACACCGCCATCTTGACCTTGGCCGGCGTCCACGAGCCCCACATGAATTTCTCGATGCGGACGCCGAACCCCGTCGAATCCTGCGTCCCGAAGCGGCACCAGTCCGAACCGACGCAGGTCTTTACCGTGCGCAGTCCCTTGGCATAGGCGTGGCCGGAGACGAAGCCGGCCTGGCCGAGATCGGCCCACACCGCCGGCAGATCCTCCTTGCGGATGCCGAGCATGTCGATGCGCTGGCCACCGGTGACCTTGACCATTGGGATTTCGAATTTGTCGACGACATCGGCAATGGCGCGCAGTTCGGCGGCATTGGTGACGCCGCCCCACATGCGCGGCACCACCGAATAGGTGCCGTCCTTCTGGATGTTGGCGTGGACGCGCTCGTTGATGAAGCGCGACTGGTAGTCGTCGGCATACTCGTCCGGCCAATCGCAGACGAGATAGTAATTGAGCGCCGGCCGGCATTTGGCGCAGCCGCAGGAGGTGGTCCATTCCAGTTCCTGCATGACGGCGGGAATGGTCTTCAGGCCCTTGGCCTTGATCAGCCGACGGACCTCATCATGGCCGAGCGTGGTGCAGCCGCACATCGGTTGCACCGCCGCGGGATTGTATTTGTCGCCGATGGTAAGCACCATCAGCTTTTCGACCAGCCCGGTGCAGGAGCCGCAGGAGGCGGACGCCTTGGTGTGAGCGCGCACGTCATCGAGCGAGGTCAGGCTTTTGGCCGTGATCGCGCCAGTGATCTTTCCCTTGCAAACGCCGTTGCAGCCGCAGATTTCCGCATCATCCGGCAAGGCTGCAACGGCCGCCATAGGGTCCAGGGAGGCGCCTCCCTGGTATGACTGGCCGAAGATAAGCGTGTCGCGCATTTCCGATATGTCGGTCTGCTTCTTCTTGAGGTCGTTGAACCAGGCGCCGTCCGCCGTCTCGCCGTAAAGCACGGTGCCGATGATGCGGTCATCCCTGAGCACCAGCCGTTTGTAGATGCCGGCGGCGGCATCGCGCAGCACGATCTCCTGGCGGTCCTCGCCCTCGGCAAAGTCGCCGAGCGAGAACAGCTCGATGCCGGTGACCTTGAGCTTGGTCGGCGTGTCCATATGGACGAAAGCCGCCGCCTCGTTGCCGGCAAGCTGGCTGGCCGCGACGCGCGCCATCTCGTAGAGCGGCGCCACCAGCCCGTAGACCTGTCCGTTGACCTCCGCGCATTCGCCGAGCGCGTAGATATCGGGATCGTTGCTGCGCATGCCGGCGTCGACGACGATGCCGCGGTTGACGGCAATGCCGGCGTCCTTCGCCAGCGCCGCATTCGGCCTGATGCCCACCGCCATGACGACGAGCGTCGCCGGGATGATGGTGCCGTCGGCGAGCTCCACCTGCTCGACCTTGCCCTTGCCCGTGATCGCCTGGGTGTTGGCCTTGGTGATGACCTTGATGCCGCGTTGTTCGACGGCGCGCTGCAGCAGATAGCCGGCGGCCGGATCGAGCTGACGCTCCATCAGCGTCGGCATGACATGCAGCACGGTTACGTCCATGCCTTGCGAGTTCAAGCCCGCTGCCGCCTCCAGCCCGAGCAAACCCCCGCCGATGACCACGGCCTTGGCCCTTGACTGGGCGGCAAGCAGCATGGCCTGGACGTCGTCAAGATCGCGATAGGTGAGCACGCCCGGCAGATCGTGGCCGGGCACCGGAATGATGAACGGCACCGAGCCGGTGGCGATGACGAGCTTGTCATAGGGCTCGGTGACGCCGTGGTCGGAAGTGACGGTCTTCGCCGTCCGGTCGATGGCGACGATCTTGTGGCCCTTGTAGAGGGTGATGCCGTTGGCGATGTACCAGCCGTCGCCATGGATGATGATTTCCTCGAAGGCCTTCTCACCCGACAGCACCGGCGAAAGCATGATGCGGTCGTAATTGACCCGCGGCTCGGCGTTGAAGATGGTGACCTGGTAGCGGCCGGGCGCCTGTTCGAAGAGATGCTCCAGCATCCGCCCGGGCGCCATGCCGTTGCCGATGATGACGAGTTTTTCGGTCATTGAGCTACTCCGCGGCTTCGACGAAGCGGTGGCGTTCGTAGAGGAATTTCAGCACCGCCTCGCGGCAGCGCAGGAAGGTCCGGTCGGAGGACAGCTCAACGCGGCGGCGCGGCCGGGCCAGCGGCACGGCAAGCACCTCGCCGATGGTCGCCGCCGGACCGTTGGTCATCATGACGATGCGGTCGGACAACAGCACCGCTTCGTCGACGTCGTGGGTGATCATGATCGTCGTCGAGCCAAGCCTCGAATGGATATCCATCACCGCGTCCTGCAGATGGGCGCGCGTCAGCGCGTCGAGCGCGCCGAATGGCTCGTCGAGCAGCAGGATCTTCGGCTCCATGGCCAGCGCGCGGGCGATGCCGACGCGCTGCTTCATGCCGCCCGAAATCTCGGCGGGCCGCTTGTCCCTGGCATGCGCCATCTGCACGAGGTCGAGATTGCGCATGATCCAGTCGTGCCGTTCGGCTCGGCTCCTGGTGCGGCCGAACACCTTCGACACCGCCAGGTTGATGTTTTCGTAGACGGTGAGCCATGGCAGCAGGCTGTGGTTCTGGAACACCACGGCGCGTTCAGGACCGGGGCTGTCGACTTCCTTGTTTTCGAGCAGGACCGCGCCGGCGGTCACTTTCGTCAGCCCGGCGATCAGGTTGAGCAAGGTCGACTTGCCGCAGCCGGAATGGCCGATGATCGAGACGAATTCGCCCTTGTCGATGGTCAGCCGGATGTCTTTCAGCACCTCGCTGACCTGCCCGCCGCGGGCGAAGGACTTGTCGATATGGTCGAGTTTCAGATAGGCCGTCATTGCCCTCTCCTCACTTTGCCGTTGTACCGCGGGTGACGAAGGCGCCGACCGCCGCGACCAGGCGGTCGAGGCAAAAGCCGGTGACGCCGATATAGGCGAGCGCAACGATGATGTCGGGCAGCCGCGACGAGTTCCAGGCGTCCCAGATGAAGAAGCCGATGCCGACGCCGCCGGTCAGCATTTCGGCGGCGACGATGGCAAGCCAGGACAGGCCGATGCCGATGCGCAGGCCGGTGAAGATGTAAGGTGCCGCGGCCGGCACCATGATCTTCACGAAGAATTCGAGCTGGTTGAGCCTGAGGATGCGGGAGACGTTGCGATAATCCTCTGGAATGTTGCGGACGCCGACGGCGGTGTTGATGATCACCGGCCAGATTGAGGTGATGAAGATGACGAAGATCGCCGACGGGCTGGAGTCGCGGAAAGCGGCCAGCGACAGCGGCAGCCATGCGAGCGGCGGCACGGTGCGCAGGATCTGGAACACCGGGTCGAGCCCGCGCATCGCCCAGATCGATTGGCCGACCAGAGCGCCGAGCGCGACGCCGACGATTGCAGCCAGGCCGAAGCCGATGGCGACGCGCTGCAGCGAGATCAGCACCCGCCAGGCCAGTCCGATATCCTGCGGACCATAATCGAAGAACGGATGGGCGATCAGATCGTAGGCCTCGTTCCATACCTGGCTAGGCGACGGCAAGCTGGCGTTGGGCGACGAGCAAGCGATCTGCCAGATGACGAGCATGACCACGATGACAACTGCCGGCGGCACCAGCGTGCTCGCCACTTTGCCGGCGATCGCGCCGGGTTCGAAGCGGCGCCTCACCTTGGCGGTGAAAGCTATGACCTCTGCAGGCTTGGCAGGCGTGGGGAACGCCTTCACCTTGGGGTCCTCGATGGCTTGGATAGACATTTCGCAAAAAGCTCCTTGAGCATTGGAGTGACAGGCGGCGCCAAGTGGCGGCGCTGCCGGCGACGTCAGGCCGATGCCTTGATCTTCAGGCTGTCGAGATAGGCGGACGGATTGGCCGGATCGAAGATCTTGCCGTCGAAGAAGGTTTCGACGCCGCGCGATGAAGACGCCGGGATGTCTGCCGCGGCGACGCCGAGATCCTTCGCCGCCTCGCGCCACAGATCTTCGCGGTTGACCTGATCGACCAGCGCCTTGATGTCGGTGGTCGCCGCGAATTTGCCCCAGCGGATGTTTTCGGCGAGGAACCAGCTGTCGTGGCTCTTGAACGGATAGGACACACCGCCTTTCCAGAACTTCATGTAGAGGTCGGTGCCGGTGGCGACGCGGTCATTGCCATAGTTGATGTCGCCCTTGAGGCGGCCGATGATGTCGGCGGTCGGCACGTTCATCCATTGCCGCTTGCCGATGATGGCCGCCATCTCGTCCTTGTTTTCCATGGCTTCGCACCATTGCTGGGCTTCCATGACGGCCATCAGGATCGCCTTGGTGGCGTTCGGGTTCTTGTCGATGAAGGCGGCGCGCAGGCCGAGCGCCTTTTCCGGATGGCCTTTCCAGAGTTCGCCCGTGGTGGCGGCGGTGAAGCCGACGCCCTGATGGACGAGTTGCTCGTTCCACGGCTCGCCGACGCAGAACACGTCCATGTTGCCGACCTTCATGTTGGCGACCATCTGCGGCGGCGGCACGACGATGGTCGAGACATCCTTGTCGGGATCGATGCCGCCGGCAGCCAGCCAGTAGCGCAACCAGAGATCATGGGTGCCGCCCGGGAAGGTCATGGCGGCCTTCACCTCCTTGCCTTCGGCCTTCTTGGCCGCAAAGACCTCCTTCAGCTTGGAGGCGTCGAGGCCGACGCCGGTGCCGGCATATTCCTGCGCGACGGAAATCGCCTGGCAGTCGTAGTTGAGCCGAGCCACGATCGCCATCGGCATCGGCTGGTTGTTCTGCGTCACCTTGCCGGTGTGCATCAGGTAAGGCATCGGCGTCAGGATATGGGCGCCGTCGATGCCGTTGGCTTCGCCGCCGAGCATCAGATTGTCGCGTGTCGCGCCCCAGGAGGCCTGCTTGAGCACCTCGACATCGGGCATGCCGAATTTTTCGAACAGGCCCTTCTCCTTGGCGATCATCAGCGGCGCTGCATCGGTCAGCGCGATGAAGCCGAGCTTGGCGCCAGTGACTTCCGGCGCCGCCGTTGCCGCATAGGCGCCGGACGGCAGCAGCGCGCGCGCCGCCGCCAGCGTTGCCGCAGTGGCCGCGCTCATCATCAGGAAATCGCGGCGGGTGACGCCCGTGAGGACGGATTGGGTTTTGATGCGTTTCGTCATCGTTATCTCCGTTGGGCGCGGCTTGGGATCTGCGCCGTCGATTTGCGTGTTCGACCAAAAACAAAAAAGCTGCCGGCCAGGCCACTGCGTCCGTTGATCCGGATCGCGTGTTGACCTGAGCGGCAGCTTTGCCTGTGGCGCCCGCCATTGGACGCCGTATTCAATGGCCTGAAGGCCTATGGATTACTATGCAGGAACCGTGCCAGTTTAGACTTACGGCAAATTCTGCAATAAAAACAATCGATAGCGCGGGCGCGAAGACTGGGCCGCCGGATTGTCGATGCTCACGCAGCAGTCACGTTCATTGTGCAGTGGCACAAAAATTGTGCAGTGCACGGTAGTGCGCAAGGAATGCTCAACTCGTCGGCATCGCCCAGTCGCGGATAGCGAGGTAGTCGTCGATCCTGTCCGGATCGAAGATACGGCCGTCGAAGAAACCATCCGGACCAAGGACGAGGCTGGCGCCGGCCGAGCCGACCGGGGTGGCAGCGGTCAGCGCCCCCTCGACCTTGGCGTTGGCCCCCGGCAGGGCGACGCCGAGCGGCTTTAGCGCTGCGCGATAGAGGTCGGGCCGGTAGGTGTCGCGCGCGAGCGCCATGTGGGCGGCGCTGTGCTTGACCTGCCCCCAACGGACCATCTGCGTGTAGAACCACAGCGCGTGGCTTTTCCACGGAAAATTTGCCGCCTTGCCGAAAGGCAGAAAAAAGTCCTCGACGGTCAGTTCCGCGCCGCCGCCCAGCGCAAGATGTCCGGTCAGGACCGGCATCTGCAGCGCCGGCGAAAGGCCGAGGAAGGAAGGCTGCGCCATCAGGGCGGCCAGTTCGCCGCGGTTTGCCGGATCCTGGCACCAGCGCGCGGCGTGATGGAGCGCGCGCAGCAGCGCCGAAAGGGCTTCCGGGTGCTTTTCGGCCCAGGCCTTTCGCACGCCGACGACTTTCTCGGGGCTGGTCTTCCAGATGGTGGCCTTGACGGTTGCGATATGGCCGGTGCCGGCGACGACCGAGGCGCTGTTCCAGGGTTCGCCGGCGCAGTAGCCGTCGATCCTGCCGGTGGCGAGTGCGTCGGCCATGAAGGGCGGCGGCACGATGACGATTTCTATTTCGCGCGACGGATCGATGCCGCAGGCGGCGAGCCAGTAGCGCAGTTCGTAATTGTGTCCGGAGTGCGGATGCACGACCGCAAAGCGCAGCGGGTCGCGACCGGCATTTGCCCGTTCACGGATCAGCGCTCCCAAGGCCCTGCCGGCGCGCGCCGGATTGAGATCGGGCAAGGCTCCGTGCGCGGCCATTCCCGCCCATAGCGTGTTCGAAACCGTTACGCAGTTGCCACCCAGCCCCAGCGAGAACGGCACGATCGTGTCGGAGGCGAGTGGGGTGAGCCCCAGATTGCAGGCGATCGGCATCGGCCCCAGCATATGCGCCAGGTCGAAATGTCCGATCGCGATGCGGTCGCGGATGTTGGCCCAGGACGTTTCGCGGCTGAGCGTCAGGTCGACGCCTTCGCGTGCGGCAAAGCCGATCTCCCTCGCTGCGACAAGGACGGCGCTGTCGAAGAGCGGTATGAAACCGGCATTGATCTGGTGTTCGGCCGCCATGCTCAACTTTCTCCGGGATCCAGAAGGCCTGCCGCCGTCACCAGGCTCTGCGCGATTTCGCTGATCTTGCGGTTCTGGTTCATGGCGGTCTTGCGCAGAAGGGTATAGGCCGCGTCCTCCGACAAGCCGCGCGACCGCATCAGGATGCCCTTGGCGCGGTCGATGACCTTGCGGTCCTCCAATTCACTGCGGGCTTCCTCCAGTTCGCGCGCCATCCGCGAGAACGCGTTGAAGCGGCTGATCGCCATGTCGAGAATCGGCTTGACGCGCTCCTGGCGCAGCCCGTCTACGACATAGGCGGAGACCCCCGCTTCCACCGCAGCTTCAATTGAAGCCTGATCCGACCGGTCCACGAACATGGCGATCGGCCGCTTCACCACGCGCGAAAGCTGGAACATGTTTTCAAGCATATCGCGGTTGGGATTTTCGAGATCGATGACGATTACGTCCGGTTCGATCTCGGCAATGCGCCGCGCTATTCCCGCAACATCGTGAACGACCGTGACCTGCTCATGCCCGGCCTCCCGCAATCCCGCCTCGATGATGGAGGCGCGGATGTGGTTTTCGTCGATCACCAGGACGGCGAGGGATTTGCGGATCATGCCGCATTTTGCGCACGGCGCGCGATTGTGCAATGCGGCAAGGTAAGAATTGACGCAGTCATCGCTTCGGGAACTGCCCTACGTTCGCGGAACTGACCCGTTAACTTAAATCCTGCTCGTAAGGGCTGACATTGCTTTTGTATCCACCGCGCTATCTTCCAATTGCGAACCTTGCCTCGCTGACTGGCTGAGCCGGTCCGCCATCGGAGCTGGCACCGCAGGCGGCGGCGCCGGCGGCGCGCTTGGAGAAGGGTCTGTCGTCGCGCCTGGCGATATGGCCGTCTGCGCAGACGGTGCTTTCGCAGGCGTTGGTGCCCCGGCGGTGCCCCGAGGCTCAAACCGGGTTAGCGGAAATGTCAGAAGGCGCCAAGTCAGTCAAAATCACAAAGCGGGTGGTTGATGCCACCAAGCCGAACGGCACAGACTTCTATGTGTTCGATAGCGAACTGATCGGGTTTGGCCTTCGCGTCCGCGAACGCGTCCGCGCTACTGGCGGAATGTTGCCTTTTGTCTCGTCGACCGGAACGAGCAGGTAGCGCCATTTGCCGACATTCACGGAGCGTTGGCAATCCCGACCTACGCCCGACCGCCGAATCGGCTGTGCGGTCGTGCCCTGTGCCGGCACGGAACTGCACGAGTGCAGCATTCATGTCCCACGACCAGGTAGCAGTCGCCAACGTTGTACGAAAAAAGCGGGATGCGTTTCGGTCCACTGGGCGACAAGTGGTTGCGCCTGTATAAAAGCGGCCCCGGGATGGATGGCCAAATCGCCGACGATCAACTCGCGCGACTCGCAGGCCTCCGGAGCGGATGTCAGGCAAGCCAGAATGACGAGCGTATAAAGCATTGTCTTGTTCCTTCGCGGAGATCGAGTTCGTCCTCGGAGGCGACAGATTCAATGGCCGGCACGAACGAGTTCGGGAGGGGGCTCGGCTCCTGCCACGAAGAGTTTGCCGCCGGCCCGCGAAATCTCGACGGTTTGGCTGCGCTCGTCCAACCTGCCTGGAACCGAGATCGTGAGGCTTTGGCCTTCATCGAGGGTTGCCTCGAAGCGCACAGGCAAGCCCGCCTCGCCTTCAGCGATCGTGGTGACCACCCGGAAGCTGTTATCGGCTTCCGTATAATAGACGACGCCTTGAAAACCGCCGAGATCGATACTCCCTCCTTGTAGGGGGTCCAGTTCACCTGCAGAGGCGTAGCCCGTCGTCACGCAAAGCGCTGCAAGGACCGTGTATCTGTGCATGATATTTTCCTCCTCAACCGAACAGGTCAGAACAAGATCGGTGCGCAAAGCATATGAGAAGTGGGTAGGTTCGTCTGTGGGAATTCTCACACGCGTGGCAACGCATTCAAAAACGAGGCCGGGCGCGTGTGGCAAGATGCGGATCGCGTCATGAGCGCCGGTCGCACCCAACGTCGGCTTTTGGGAAAGATTCCAACGCAGGAAGGTCGGGATTGGGTCATGGGCGTGAATTCGGCCGGGGGCGAACGAGCTTCCGCTTAGGGTCGGTAGCGGGAATTTAGCGTCGGTACCAAGCGTCAGAATTTAACCACTAGGCGGCTTTCACCAATTGGCTGAAAACCAAGTCGTTCACGGAAAGCGAGTTTGAACTTCTCGGCGTCGAACGCGAGAGGGGCAAGCCCGCGTTTGCTCTGATGGCCCAGCCGGGAACTCGGAAATATGTCGGCAGTGCCTTCGTCAGCGTCAACCGCGAGATGCGGGAGCGGCTATGGAAGCGGGTCCAGGAACATGCCGGGCCACCGCCCAAGGACATCCCAAAGCGGCCGGCAACGCAGTGGGTCAAGCCGGGGATCAAAGCCCGCGTGAAGCACCTCCGGGGCGAGAAAGACCTTCGGCACGCATCGCTGCAGGATTTTTGGGACGAAAGCTAGTGGTCAAAATCTAACACTTGGTACCGGAGCCGTAGGGCCGCTCAGGGTGGAATGTTGCCATTCGTCTTGTCGACCGGAACGAGCAGGTAGCGCCATCTCCTGACCTTGAGGGGCGCTCCATCAAAGTGACGCTTTCAGACGTGAAGCGGTCGTTGACTTGGCGGCTGGCGCTGCCTCGCAAATCCTTTGTGAATGACGACAAACGCCAAGGCCAGCCACAGTCCGCTGGGATTCCGTTTGAACAGCCGCCAGCGGGTCCGAGACAAATGGGAGCCGTGCGCTATGCCCTCATCTCTGCAGTGTTGATTTTTCATCGTTGACTTATCGTTGCACAACTCTGGGTCACTTTTACAGACTGAGCAGGTCAACCACTACGTTACCAACGTGAGATCGCATTCGCCAGCTTTGAAAGAAAATTGAGCAAGGCTCTACGAACGGAAAGTCGCTAGACGTGACCCGATTTCCGGTTCAGCGCCCACGCAAGTAGTCGAGAGCTTGGTTCGCACCGGGCAGCGACAGTCTAGATATTCACCGAGGGACAACGGAAGACTAATACCAATTAACATCAAGAAAATACGTTTGAACATGAAGCTTAGGTTCTTTGCTTAAGCAACTCAGCTCTGACCGGATGTTAGGATATCGCGATGGACGCACTTTTGACTTCGAACCCCCTGTTGGAAATCATTCTCGGAACCTTGGGCATGATACTAGTAATCTTCGTGCACGGGATTGGAATCAGAATCATCAACCAGCGTTTCATCGGATCGTGGATACGAATAAGTGAGATCACGCCGCGGTGGAGAATCAACATAGTGCTAGCCTTCACAATAGGTTCTCTTGGCGCTCTCCACTTCTTGGAAACACTTTTCTGGGCAGTCCCTGTGTCTGCATCTGGGTTGATTCCGTCAATGCGTGACAGCTACTTTTTCGTTCTGGAAAGCTACACGACGCTGGGCGAAGGCAATGTCAGTCTGCCCGATCAATGGCGTCTGATCGGACCCATCATAGCCATGTCGGGGCTCTTTACGTTCGGTTGGACGGGCAGCGTCTTGGTCAACATAATGACGGAATTTGGCAAGGCCGACAGGAAGCGCGCTGAAGCGCGAAGCAACCGCCGATCCGGTGAATGACGACCTGCGTGACAGTCTCCAAGGTTCTCGCGCCCGGACCCTGTAGCCCGGACCCCGTAGAGTGTGGGGTCTCCAAGCGTAAAACGGCTAGTCCCAGCATCGCGCTGATGTACCCGCCCGTCAGACACCCGTATCGGCCTTCACCCGGCCCGAGGCGACGGCGGCCTGGAGCGCCGCGAAGTCCAACTCGTTCTGGTCGGCGTACGTCTCGGCGAACGAGGCCATAGCCCGGTCGAAGGCATCCGACTTGCCGAGGTACGCGCTGATCGCGATTCGGTCGCCCGAGCGTGCGTGGGCACGCGCGAGCGTCCAGCCGCAGGCCTTCCCGTACGCGGCCAGGGCGGGCGGGCTCATCGCCTCGATCACCAGTGACATCTTCCAGTCCTTCAATTGGCGCACGTAGAAGTCTCGTTCCTGCCCGTCGAGCGGGGACTTGATGTGCTGCCAGCCGACGAAGATATCGGTGGCGGCCTGCATCAGCTGCTGCCCTGCGACAACCCGCTCGCCGTGGGTTGCGTATTCGCTTTTGCCCACGAACCGCTCGAGTACCGACGGTTGCGCCTCCTTAACCTGTAGGAAGAGCGGATCTCGGTCGTCGGTGCCCAGGAAGAGGGCGATCCGGTCGCGGGTGCCGACGCTCCCGACCCCGACTACCTTGCGAGCTTGGTCTACGTAGCGAAACTGCTCGAGCAGGACGCGCCGGTCGCTGGCCAGCGTGCGCCGGTAGGCACCGAACAGGTCTCGGATCTCGTTCTCAATCTGGTCGCGGCTCTGGCCCGGGGGTATCAGCTCGACGATCGGCACGATGAGCGGCGGGTCATTGATGATGCGGGGTTCGCCATCGACGAGGTGGGTCAGCTTCTCGTAGGAGTGCATGCTGTCGCGCGTACGTGCCTTGGCGACGTCGGCCTCTGCCCGCTTAAGCTGTTTCACGTCGACCCCGGCCGAAAATTCGCGCAGCACCTGCTCCATCTGGAGGCTGGCGTACCAGACCTGAAGATTGCGCATCGCGGCAAAGCCGTGCATCGCCTCCCGGTACGAGCGGATCGTGGCCAAGACGGCATGCGCTCGTTCCTTGTGCGAGAAGCTGTTGTCGCGGCCCGCGATCGCGAAGCTCGCCGCCAAGCGCTTCACGTCCCACTCCCACGGCCCCGGCGTTGTCTCGTCGAAGTCATTGACGTCAAAGACGAGGGTCCGCTCCGGCGAGCCGAACGCGCCGAAGTTCGAGAGGTGCGCATCGCCGCACAGCTGGGTGCGGATGCCTGAGTTCGGCGTCCGCGAGAGATCCGCAGCCATAATCAGCGCGCCGCCGCGATAGAAGGCGAACGCTGACGCGAGCATCCGACCGTACCGGGTCGGCACCAACTCGGGCAAGCGCGTGACAGTCTGCTCCTCGAGCAAGGCAACCGGATCCCGATCCTTTGAGATCTCGATCTCTGCCTGGAGCGCCCGCGGTATCTCAACCCGCGCTGCCTTGCCGCGCGCCGCACGCTCGGCCGGGGTGAAGTGCGGGACGACCTTGGGCCGGCCTGCCTCGACTCTGCTCATCGGCCCCCCTTTCTTTGTGGCGATGCCGTGCTCGAACTATCACCCCTTCTCATGTCGCCGTCAAAGGCTCCATCCGATCGCGCGCCCCCGCACGCCCAGCCGCCGGACGGGTGGCGTGCGTTGAAGGAGCGTGAGATGGCGAAGCGTCGGTCAGTCACCTTGCGACACGTGGAGGGGCGAAGACCCATGTTGACAAGCCTCCCGCTCTCCGTTTCACGGTTGACCGCGTGCGGCTCTTTGCGTAGCGTCGCCCTATAGTGCCTCAGGCCCGATCGTTCATCGAATTGCTGACGCTCACGCCCCCGACTGACGAGTAGAAGTCATCGTGATGAGTGCCCCTGACCAACATCTTATCCAAAGGTACGAGCAGTCGTTGGTCGACACGTTCGCGAACTTCGCTGATCCGAAGCAGGAGTGGCGCAGGCTGTTCTCGGAGCTGCTGGGGACGTTTTTCCTCGTCCTCGTCGCCGCTGGCGGCGGGATGATGGGGCAGGCGTTTCCCAACACCATCGACCGTAGCGCGGCAGTGGTCGCGCCCGGGCTGATGGTGATGGCGGTCATCCTGTTTATGGGCAAAGTCTCCGGCGCGCACTTGAATCCCGCCGTCAGCGTTGCCTTCTCGCTACGCGGCGACTTCCCGTGGCGTCGCGTGCCCGGGTACATCATCGCGCAGCTGATCGGCGCCACTCTCGCGGCGCTGTTCCTGCACGCTGTGATCAACGTCTCGGCGACCTACGGGTCGAACTATCCGGTGGCAGGCTACTCGGCGGGCAGCGCGTTCCTGATGGAGGCGGTGCTGACGTTCGGGCTCGTCAGCGTCATTCTCGGCACCGCATCCGGAGCGCAGAACATCGGCGTCTTCGGGGCGATCGGGGTCGGGGCCTACATCGCGCTCGCGGGCCTCTGGGGAAGTCCGATCTCCGGTGCGTCGATGAACCCCGCGCGCACGTTCGGGCCGAATCTTGTCGGCACCGATTTCACGAGCTACTGGGTCTACGTGGCGGGTCCACTGGCCGGCGCTATGCTCGCGGTGGGAGCGGCATGGGTGCTGCGAGGGCCGGGCGGGGGCCGCGCAGGGTCAGGCGCCGCCCAGGGCGACCTCTACACCGAGATCGAGCACCCCGACAAGGCCTGAAGCGGTATCGGGTCCGTCACTATTTTTCCGTTTCGCCTATCAGCGCGGCTGGCAAGTCGTGGATGGCAGCACGGTCGTGCGGACCTTCGAAAAGAAGGAGGACGCATTCCATTTCTTGGTGGACCGTGGCGCCCGCGTCTGGTTGGAATGGAGCAGGACCGTCATCGGCGGGAAAGCACCGCCGTCTGACTTCGCTGCCAGTTTCATGCAGGATACAGTCGGCCGCATCCTGAAGACGCTCCACGGCAAGGAAGCCGGGACATGGTTCTGGACATGTCATGAAGGTGGCGCGAACGGGAAGGTGTCCACAAAGGAGGAAGCGGTCTTTGGCGTCGAGCGCGCCTATACCCGCCGCGTCGTCAAAGCGGACTGGCGGGCAATCTGACATGAGGGCGTCAATGGCTGAGGCCAATCAATAAGTTGTGCAATTCATGGTGTTGCCGAAGCGGTTGCAAGTCGTCGTTTTCGGCTGACTGTTTTGCATGTTGGTAAATGCCGCATTCGCCCTGGCAGATGCCCTGCCGCGAGACGAAATGGATTCATTTTGGATGCATTGGGCCATGGCCGGGGTCCCTGGCTCGAAGCCGTAGGAGACACATCGGTTCCGGAAATAGGTTGCCTGTTCCGCCTGCGGTGTGGTGGCAAACCAAGCAGGTGAGCCAGGCATACCTAGGCCCGAACCGGAGCAGCCGCTTAAAAGGATGGTCGCTGCCCCTGCCGCGGCGAAAATGTTGCGTTTGCGCATGGTGATTTCCCCCTGCATGCACAGAACTCCAATAGCTTCGCCCGCGCAAGGGTGAGATGGGGGATCGGCGGAAAGGCAGAGGATTCATCGATCTCGCCCGTAGAGTATTGCCATGAAGGCAGTTCCCTTATTCCATATCGGGCACTTCGCTGCCTGAGAGGTGGACGAGAATCGGTCGGGAGGGACTAGAATGGAAGATGAAATAGGAAAGCCAAAGCCGCATTTGCGCCTGGCCGTCGAGAACGATCAGAAGGCGATCAAGCGTGGGCGAAGGAAGCCGTTGGATGGCCGCTTCGTGAGCTTGCCGCCAACATCATCCGCGTCGTGCGCGGAGCCGGGAAGTCATACGAGATTGCAGGGCAGTGCGTGTCGGTTATCAAGGCGTTCCAGCAGTACCGAGATACGGTGGGCCAATGGCCATCGAGCTGGGAAATAGATCAGGCATTGTCGATTAGCCGAGAAAGGCACGGCCAGCAGACATACGACGAAGCCTGGCAGCGCGAGCAAGCTCGCGACACCGTTATTCGCGGAGCACTCCAGGTCAGCGCCTCTCGCCTTGTGGGTCAGAATACGCAGGAGCAACGCGGGCGTTCTGAGATGATGGATGGCCTACGAGAACTCGAACAGATTAGAGAAGAAACCCGGAAGCGGGCTGCGGAAGAGGAGAAAGCTCGGCGACTGAGTCTCAAAGCAAGGGCCTCACCGTCAAAAAAGCGGGGCAAACGAAAGATGTTGACGCCCCGGAAAAAACCCGATCCAGATGTTTCATTCTAGGGCCTATCGGCTCTTCCGCAGCCTCACGCCCTGCCCCTCGCCGTTCTCTGCAACGAAGATAACTCCGCCGCGGTCAAACGCCTCCAGAAGTGCGGCGACTGTCCGGGGCTGTGCCGCAAGCAGTCCCGGCTGAGACTCAAGTCGCTTGATCGACGGCAGAGACACCTTTGATGCCGCAGCCAAATCCTTCTGCTCCCAGCGGAGTAGTGCCCTAGCGGCTCGGATTTGTTCGCTCGAAATCGCCATTTTTGTTTAGTTCCTCGGGAACCATTTAATACCTGAGGTATTGACAGGGTTCCAACAATGAATTAATACCTCAGGTATCGCACAAGGCGGCGTGAGGAGCAAGCTAATGTTGAACCGCTCGGAAATCATGAAGACCGCCTGGGTGAAGTGGAATGCCCATTTCACAGCCCGTCCGCATCTAGTGCGTAAGCTCAACCGGGCCGACTTCGGCTTCTATCTCGCCGCCGCTTGGCGTGAGGCGAAGGCCGCGCAGATGACCGCGCCAGAGCGCCGCGCTGATCGCATTACGGTTGAGATTGACCGCCTCAAGTATCAGTCGTTCCGCGTCAACATTTGAACCCCGCCGCCGTCAACTCGAAACGGAACTCGCAGCCCTCGCCGGATAGCCCGGCACAACGTTCAACATAGGGAGAATGACAATGCCGAACACCACTGTTCGGGCAGCCGCCGAAGGTTTGCCCGCGATCAATCGCCGTCGCATGCTACTCGGGCTCGCGGCTGCTTCAACCGCTGCCGCCGCCATCACTGCGGCGTCGGCCGCTGGCTGCGCACCTGTCGAAAACCCGGAACTGGTCCGACTCGGCAACCAACTGCCGGAAGCCTCCACCGAATATCTCGCCGCGCTCGAAGAAATTGAATGGATCGCCGCGGAATGGAAACACCGCTGGCCGCTTGCCCCCGACGAAATCACTTGGCCGCGCGGGGACTACATAGACGGCGAGCGCGATATCGCCGGGCGGCTCCTTAAGCGTCCAGGAGAAGAGCACGTCCGTTGTGTCCGCGATGTCAGAAACCTCGCGGCCATAGCGGCCACCGACCGCCCGCCGCGCCACAACGCGAGTGACGCCACGCGAGCGAGGCATGCGATCTGGCTTGCCAGAGCCAAGAGAGAGCTCAAGATCGGCAAGGCCTATAAGTCTCAAACCGCCCGCCTTCGGGACATTTCAGGGATGGACCTGGCGAAGGCGAGGGCGGCGGCGGCGAAGAAGTCACTTTCAGATCTGGTGACCGCTATCATGGAGCAGCCGGGAACGACCATGGAGGGAATACTGATCAAGGCGCAGGCGGTCACCACCTTCAACAAGGCGATGGCGCGCAAATACCCCTTGGAGGGCGAGCTTTGGGCTGCACAGTTGGCAGCGTCGGTTCTCCAGTTGGCTTCGGAAGGGGACGCATCAGCATGAGCGCCGCCGTCAAGACGAAGGCGCTGGCTGCATTCGTGCAGCAGTGCCTTGATCCGCTGCCCGATGCCGTCCTCATCGACACGCACCACAATCAGCTCATGCGTCAGGCGCGGCGCCTCCCTTGGCGCAAGGCTGATGCTGTCACCAGCCTGACAGGAGCGGAAACGGATTACTGGTACCCGAAAAGCCTTCACGCGATGTACGTCCTAGAGGACGAGGATCGATCTAGCGCCTATTCTGACAAACGGATGCTCAGCGTGGACAGGAACCGGCAGGCTGTGGCCGATCAAATCCGAGTTCCAGCGCCCGATCTCCTGGCCATTCAATGGAAGCGAGAAGCCGCAAAGGACCCATCCCTACCGATCGGTGCGGATGAAGTCGCCAAGCTCATCGCGGCGGACGAGGCGTTTCTTGCAGCGCATCCGATCACGAAGCAACCTCGTAGAAAACGTGGGTTGAGCGACCATCACTGATCCCCGGCAACAACTGCCTAAGCCCGTTGCCTCACGGTGGCGGGCCTTTTTGTCGCTTAGGAACCTTACGCCTCGGCTGGCCGTTGAGGCCCACTAAAAAGGAGATCAAAATGGCTGACGACCCGAACGAAGCTGCGCCGCCGAACAAGACGCAACGCGAAGCTCAGGAAGACTTGGAGAAGCAGGTTGCGCAGCTGAAGCGCGAGATCAACAAAATCAATCGGACGCTCGCGGAGCGTGCTGAAGAGGTGGTCGAAGAAGCCACTGGTTGGTATGAGGGCGCGGCCGATAGCGTGTCTCGGACCACGCAAGCACTTCGCAAAAGGGCGTCTACGGCTTCCGGTGTCGTTCAAGAAAATCCTGGCACTGTGTCGTCCGCCTTCATGCTGGGCGCGGCTGTAGGCCTGCTGTTGGGCCTTGTTCTTGTGGCCGGCGACCAGCGCCGGGACCGCTGGATCTAACACGCCGTAAATGAGGGCCGGAGCCCGCTGCCTCCGGTGGTGGCGGGTTTTTTGCTGAGGCGGTCAGTTCGGCGCGATTAACGTTCTCTGCGATTTCCAAAACTGAGTGTCGATCGCGTCTTTAGTAGCCGCCACCGCCAGTACTGCCGGCACTGCCACTACTGCTCCCGCTCGATGTAGACGCGGTTGGCGATGCGGGTGGAGCGTGGAGCGCCGCCCTACTGAGGCCGCGCGAGCCGCTCTACGAGCGCGTTGGCTTCAGCCAACCTGGCCAGCGCTTGCTCGACTTTCTGCGCCGAGCGGTCCGTGCGCTGGATGTGCCTCACGATTTGCTGCCTTAACCGCGCGAGCCTTTCGGCGCGATATACGTCGCCGTACCTCGCAGTTTCAAGGTGGAGGGTCGCGAGCCTCATGGGCGACGATTCCATTATCTACTGACGCGCCACAACCGGGGTAAGTCGCGCCATGCATCAAAGTAGCAGCGGCCCATGATGGGCTTCATCCATCGATTGGATGACGCGGGCTCATCTACCTGGCGTCGCGCGAGCGCCATCCAATACTCGGTTATCTGAGAGCAGGTTCTGACCTCACAGCAGGTCTTCGGCAACCCCGTCGAATTTCCTGAGGCCTACGCTTGGAGGCTTTTGCTTGAGAAGGCCCTGTTCAGATGCAGCCGCCTCGAAGGCAGCGAACGCAGCCTGGTGACTGCAATGTCCGGCCAGGCATTCCTCCACCATTCGTATTGCTTCCAGTCGGGACGGCTTGTCCATGAATGGCCATGGTTGCTGAAGCGCCGTCTCAGCATCAGGTATGGACGCAACCAGCATCGATCTATGATTTAGGTAGATCGTTATCGGTGTAAACGCCGGCATCTTTGTCGCTCTCCAGAATTGAAGTGGCTAAACGCGAAGACCTGCCGGTTCGCCGCCCGTCTCCTCTGGGCGGCGGGTTTTTCTTTGCGTGAACCTCCAATTAGGATTGACACCTAGCGGCGCATTTCTCCCTCGCCCCGTATGACCGAACCGTAACCTCGACCGGCAAGGGGGAGCGCTGGTTTTGCAGCGAGGCAGAAGCCCGAGCGGCCGGCTGGCGAAAAGCGCGACGGTGGCGTCCGCCTTGCTCCTGCCCCGCAGCTATTGCGCGACTTTGGTTCCGTTGACGCCCGGCAATCATGGAAGGCCGAGGGGCGAGTGATCGAGTTCCGGTTCCCATAGCCACACTAGCCCAGCACTAAGCCTGCAATCAAAACGGCAAATCCGATAGAAAGCGGGACCGCCAAAAGCCAGCCCGCCTCCAAAACGCTATTTTCTTGCCGATCCATAACAGTCTCCTCTTTGACGCTGCCCCTGATTACGAAAGCCATTGGGAGCGGTTCGGTTCCGACGATTTTGCCGAGGACCCGGGGAGATGGCACCACCGGGTGCTCGCGTTCGTCCTCACCATTCGCGTGTTCGGCATCGCATCGCGTCGCGTCAGGTCGACGCTGTTCGAACCGCTCGCGCGGTGATAAGCGGTTGAGCATCTGAGTCCTACTTGAAGGTACCGCAATTGCCCATCGCGTTCGCCATATCTGTAGGTCTCGCACTGGTAACGGTTCTGATGCACTATGAAGTGCTAAATATCGCCGGAACGATGAGGCGTCGTTTTTCACTTCCGATGCGGGTTGATCTGCTGCTCTTGGTCGTCGCAGCAATCATTGCTCACGTGGTGGGGATCTGTCTTTTCGCGCTTGCCTACGCCTGGATGCACCACCATCCAGACCTTGGAGGTCTCGCAGGCTTGTTTTCCGGAAGCGCAGCGGATTTCTTCTATTTCTCGGTTACCTGTTACACGACGATCGGCTTTGGCGAAGTCTATGCCACTGGGCCGATGCGAATCGTTGCTGCCTTGGAGGGTCTCAACGGACTCGTCCTGATCGCTTGGTCAGCATCGTTCGCATACGCATCGACTTCGGATCTGTGGAAGCGGAAGCAAGACTGACGCGCGTTGCAGAGGTCGTGTTCCTTCGTCATAGCTGTTCGCGCCGAAAAGGTGCGGCGGGCTTTTTCCCTTCGGGCGCCAAGGAGCTTGTAACCGTTTACCTGAATGTTCCCCATAGCGGGGCCTATGCAAAAATTCGCCACTGCACCGCTATCAGAACGGCCCGTTGCTATGGCGTGGTAATCGCTGCAATTACCCCCCGTTTCGAGTGGTAGTTGCGCGACCAATACGCTCGCGCGAGGGGAGTTGGCTCCAGGAACCTGTAAGAAACCAACGGCTTGAGCTAATTTAATAACCGCTTTCCGGTTAATCGGTTTCCACGGCCCAGCGCTGAAGAGAGACGAACGCCCGCCTGCAAGGTGGACTTTTGAACCTTTTGAGTGTTCGCCCTAGGGGGCGCCATAGAAAATTTCGGCCACTAATCGGGGCCTATCAAAGCCGAGCAACAATGTCCCGAAGGCTATTGCAGCCAGTTGTGTCGAGAGCGGTCAGATTGTATTCAACACCCTCCCCAGCTCCTGTCGGTCAACATTCAGTCATGCGGTCGCAGGTGTAGCGCCGTTCGAAGGTCCCGTCCGCGCGCCGCTGCTTGTCGAAGCGGGAATGTGAGGCTCGATCCCGTGCTCGTGGACCAGCCAAACGGGGTCTCGGCAGAGGCGTAGCCAGTGTAGGCGCCAACCGTTCGGGATCGAGGCTGAAGCGATCCTGGTGCGCTCGATCGTGCTGGCCGCACCTGCCTCCGCAGGGCGGGTGGCGCGGCTTTGCAAAGCGCACATGATTTCGTCACGAGAGATGCCGATGTCGCCAAGGACGCCATCGGGTAAACGGCTCAACTGGTCCGTTGCCGATAACAGAGCCTTTCGCTCGGCGTGGAGGCGTAACCACCTGCGAAATGGACCAACTGCGACAGCATGAATTGCAACCATGATCAGATCGTCCCTTCGCTGATCTGAATTGACCGGTACGGAACGGCGCGGCTGGCACTCCGGGCAAGAGCGCCAGCCGTCCGCGAAGCAGGTTACGCGTAGTGGTCGATTGACCGGTTTTGCTGTGGCGTGCCCGCACGGCGGGCGGTGGCTGGCCCCGGGCCACGCATATAATAAAGCTCCGGCCGGTAGCGCCGCGCGGCGAATTTGCGAAACGCCGCAGCAAGTTTTGTGAAGGGAGCCAAGAATTTCATGACCGTTCCCTTTCCCTTCCCCTGCTTGAACACGAGCCGGCGGGGCCTGGATGTTGCAAACAAGGA
>NZ_FTPD01000017.1:272722-276961 GCF_900156895.1 Mesorhizobium prunaredense | reverse complement strand
CATGACGCTTGAGACCATCAGCCAAATGAGCGATGATCCACTCATCAGCCTGCCGGCAGTGGCGCGCTGATCAGTCCAGCCCCATGCCGGAGAGCACGGCGTCCAATGCCGTCAACTACACCACGCCAGTGGGCACGATCCGCTTCCGGCGCTGGGCTCGTTCGGTCGGGCCACAGACGAGGGGCTTATAATCGCAATTCTTGCCAGCAGGCCGCATCCGGAACAGGGCTTCAGAACATGCCTCGGCGTGCTCAAGCTCTATCAGGCAATCAGCACGGCGCAAGCCGAAGCCGTTTCGGGCCGTGCGCTCGAGATCGGCGGCCTGAACTGCAAGAGCATCACCGCACTCATCAAATCCCACAAAGCCTCCAGGCACACCGCCGAACCTGCCGCCGTCGGCGAGCATGCCAATGTTCGCGGCCCTGGTTACTTTCATTAAGGAGATAATCAACGAACGCTCAGCAATCCAACCATCGACATGCTGCGCGAACTCCGCCTTTCCGGCATCGCAAACGCGTGACAGAATCTGGAGATGCAGCCGGAGGCACGAGCCCTCCAGCATGGCGAATGGCTTGCCCTCCTGCTCCAACGGGAGGCGACAACGCGGCGTCAGAATCGCTTCGAGGCCAGAGCCCGTGCCGCCAGATTACGTCATGAGGCCCAGATCGAGAACGCCGATTTCCGGGCAACCCGCGGTCTTGATCGCAATCTCTTCACGAGGCTGGCGACATGTGACTGGATCAGACAGCGCCATAGCCTACTCCTGATCGGACCAGCCGGCGTCGGGAAGAGCTGGCTGGCCTGCGCGCACGGCCACAAGGCATGCCGCGAGGATCTCTCGGTCGCGTACCACCGTGTACCGCGCCTCTTCGCCTCGCTGGCCCTTGCCCGCGGAGAAGGCCGTTACGCGAAGCTGCTCAAGAGCCTGGCCAAAACCGACCTGCTTTGCTTATTTAGACAATTGGGAGCCGGAGAAGCTCAACGACGAAAAACGCCGCGATCTCCTGGAATCATCGAGGATCGCTACGAGAAGCGTTCCACCATCCTCACAAGTCAAATTCCCGTGGATCACTGGTATGACATGATCGGCAATCCGACCATCGCCGATGCCGTTCTCGACCGGCTTATGTTCATAACGCCTATCACATCGAACTTTCCGGCGATAGCATGCGCAAGCAAGATCCTGCCAGTCTCAGACGCCACTCCCGCTTGACCCAAAACGAGTTCGCCGAAAAATATCGAAAAGACCCAGAGGCGCTCTAAGCCGTCCGGCTTCGCCTCGGAATCGCGTCCGATATTCTATCGGAATAGGTGTCCGGTTTCGTCTCGGAATCACTGGCCGGAATCATTGGAATACGCAGCAAAGGACGTAGAGACCGCGTCGTCCCCATTGCGAAGGACCTGGCGCGGGCGCTGACATCCTTGTTGAGCGAGCGGGATCGCCCATCACGAGCCGCGACCGATATTCGTCGTCGCCCGCAACGAGCGCCTGACTCGTTTCGGAGCGACGCATATGGTGCGGCGTGCGGCCAACGAGGCCGTGCCTACCAAGCCGACCTTGGCCGACGAGCCCATATCGCCGCACATCTTCCGGCACTCCCTCGCCATGAAGCTTCTTCAGTCCGGCGTGGACCTTTCGACGATCCAAGCCCTGGCTCGGGCACGCACAGGTCGCCACGACCCACCGCAATGCCGCAGCGGAATGTCGAGATGATGCGCAATGAACTCGAGAAGGCGGGCGTCAACGGCGATCACGGCGTGCGTTTCGAACAAATCACTCCGTTCTGCAACTGCTGAACTCCATCTGAATATTATGTGGCGGAGGCAAGCTGGGTTTGGCCGTCCCGAAAGGGTCAGGGCGGCTCCGCCACATAATCTCGCCCCCGCATAAGAACGGATCGGTTCCCATCGTCTCTCACACCAGCGCCGCCAATCCCTTCGCACCCTTGCGTAAGTCGACGGGCGTCGTCGCCACCATGACCTTGACCGCACCCGTCGGCCCGATCACGACGTTGCCTCCAGCGCGCGGATCACCGCTGCAACTGTCTTGGTATCGGCGCCCCGGCCGACGCGCATCGCGATGCCGTCGATCTCAAGCTCGATCAAGCCGGCATCTTGAGCGGCTTTCCGTTTCCGCTGCTTCGGTAAACGGCTGGCTACAGGTTCCGCCGCCACAACCGCCGGCGCAAAGGTAGGAAAATCTTGCTGCACCGAAGCAGCCTGTTTGCGCGCTTCGCCGCGCCAGGCGAAGACATGCTGCGGCCTAAGGCCATACCGACGGGCGACCCTCGCAAATATTAGCGTTCGGCCTCCAGCGTCTCCGCGATGATCCGCGCCTTGTCATCCACCGACCAATACGCCGACGCCAGCACCGTTGATCACCCCGAAACGACGAAGCTGCCGCTCCGGGTCAAGCTTAAGGTCAAGTCCAGACACAAGCCGATCTCCAATCCCAATACTGGATCGGCAACCTCACAGATCGCGACCACTCCCGAAAGGTGGCCCACAACAGCGCTTACGGCCGACTCACTAGTGCTAAGGTTGACGTTGAGAAGGCAAGGCAAAGGTCGCCGGATCCGTCTCCAACTGGCGTTTCCGTGCGAACGATGCCGATGCACTCGCGTCGTGCAACCCGCTCCAACTGGGTAGGCATCAGAGGGGCATCGGTCGCCACGATGATGCGAGCCCTGCTCGCCAGCCCAGAGCCGGATTGATCTGATGGGTTCACCAACAGGACGCCGAGAACTTTGAGGTGCGGTCGAATTCCAAAGTTCGCCAAGACACCCGAGACTACCGTGAGCCTAGCAAATCCACTAGGCGAGACGACGTTCCCGCCCCGCCCTTGAGCTCGAGCAGACATGCCCGTCCCGCCTCCAACATTGCCTTCGGCCAGCGGCCCGCTGGAAGCTTCATTTAGGGCCTTCATTACATGGGCAGATGTAGTGTATTCGACGACCAGCTCGAAACCGTCGGCGAGCCGGGGGAGGCAGGCCGACAAGTCGCGGGACAGCGCCGTTTCGACCCCATTGCGGATAGGCTTGACCGCCGCTCCTGGGGTCAGCGACGAGGTGGCCAGGCCGAATCCTTCGCTAGTAGCCACCGTACCGATGGCCGGCACCAGCACTTTCGCCTCGGCGCACATGCCGGCGTCGCCCGCTCAAGAACACCGAAGGCACACCGTAGCGCGCTGCGGAGAGTGCGTTTAGCGTATATTCCGAGGCGATCTCGCCGTTGATCAGTAGCCGCGAAACGGTGCCGGTCAAGGTGTGTGCCAACGGGTTGGTGTCCGTTCCGGCCTTGTTGTGATAACCGGTGTAAAGGGCGGCGGCGAAGCTGTCATCGATGCCGAACATCATCATGTCTGGATGGCCGCTCCAGCCGCGCACGATGCGGACATAGTCCGGTAGTCTCGACAGGATGAGGTTGCGCGCCTTGGAGTTCGCGTCCTTCACAACCACTTCCGTGGCGCCGGCCGCCCTCGCGCCCTCGCAGGCCGCGACCAACTCGTCGGTCATGTACTCGCGGAATTCGACATAGTCTGGATTGCCCTCCTTTGCCTCGTCCCAGTGGGTGATGCCGGCAGTGCCTTCGATATCGGCGCTGATGAATACCTTCATTGTCTGTCCTCCTGGACGTCAGAAAATCGGCCATCGACGACAGCAGCCCGACATCTGCTTGGGGCCAACGATCGTCGGCGCACTCAATCAGATCGACTGACTCCCCGCTTCGAAAACACCGTCAGCAGCCCGCACTTTGGCCATTGCCTGCCGGCGCTCGAGGAACATCGGGCCGAAACGCTAGAATTGCGAACTGCTCTGCGATCGTGGGACGTGGACAGGCACGAGTCGCTCCTTGTCGGGTGAGGCAACCCACGGTATCGACGAAGATGTAATCGGCATTCGCATTAGCAGCTTTCCCGATCATCTCAGGGCTTGAGCCCAGGAGGCAGTACCATAATAGCGGCATTTGGCAACGAGCTTATTGGATCGGCAGGCCGCCAAGGATAACTTCGTCGTCCTTGCGATAGGGTTGACCTCGAAGCTCGTTGTAGGCCGGAGCCGGGGCTCGAGCCACCGCCCCCGGGATGACGGGAAGAAGTATTCTGGAAGCATGCTTCCCCGAATGATAGACCCTGTTGATGGACGGGGCTCCGGCTGGAATGCTGCCGAGGACGCTATGCGGAATGGGATTGGGCGCACCAATGGTCAGTTCAAGGCTATGCCCTTGCCTGACCACGTG
>NZ_FTPD01000017.1:263431-272712 GCF_900156895.1 Mesorhizobium prunaredense | reverse complement strand
CTGTGCGTCGACCGTAAGATAGAAGGTGCGGCGTTCGACTTTCGGGTCTGGCCACGTGTCGTGATGCGTCGTCCAGCCTGCTACCGATTTCTTCGGATCACCCTCGGGCTGTTGAACCTCCCAGTAGACACTGATGGGCGGCTCATTCTCTATTCCATTCTCGACTCCTTTAACCCAGCGATCGAGGAACTTCATTCGCTCCTTGTCGACAAGGCAATAACCCCGCGGCCCAGGTCCGAAGCTCCCATGGTCACCATTCATCAGAACAAGCTTCTTGTTCTTCAGATGCTGCATGAAATGAGTAAACATTCGAACGTTTGCCATGGCGGAGCCACCATAGGCCTCTTGCCAAGCCCCAATGAGCATGGTCGGCACATTGACTCTGTCGATGAGCTCCTTGCTGATCAAGGTCTGAGAATCCCACCATTCATCCCTCAGCGGGTGCTTCCGTATTTCGTCAAAAAGGGAGGTCTTGACCACCTGTTTATTACTACTGCGAATCTTGGCCCACTCGGTATCGCCTTGATCGACGCGCCACTTTGCACCGTCCACCTGCGTCTCAAACTCACTTTCAAGTATCCATGTTCCCATTGACAGTGGGAGCATTCCGCCAACCGAAAGAAAGAACTCGTAGCCGTCCCCGAATCCGCTCGCGACGATGGCCCGCAAATGTGGAGGCCGCTCGGCCGCGACCCAGAACTGCGGCTGCCCCGCCGATGAATTGCCGACCATTCCGACATTGCCATCGCTCCAGGGCTGCCTGGCGATCCATTCGATCAATTCGGCGCCGTAGGGTCCGCCTTTGTCCATTCGCTGTTCATGCCAGAACTCAATGACACCTTCTGAGCAGCCGGTTCCGGGAAGATTGGCGCCGACAAATGCGTACCCGGCTTCTAGGAAGTGCTTCGCGATTTCGAAAGGGGTCGAGTTCGCTATGTATGGATCGTAGAGGAAAACCGTCGGATACTGGCCCGATTTCTCCGGACGGTATGAGATGTAAGCGAGTTGCGTTCCATCCTTCATCGTCACGTAACCGATATTACGAATTACATCCGACTCAGTGAAACCTGCTGGTTTTGCCGCTTGCATGCTTAGCTCCAAGCTGTCGGAAACCGGACGTTGGCCGTAAGGTCTCGGGCAACGCGCTGACCGAAGCGTCATGACACGACTGACCGGTAGTCAAACTGGTAAAAAAACACTCTCGTGAGTGACGCCGGCGTGCTGTGCTCCCTTCAGAGTTCTGCACCCGTTCTAAGACGTCATCCCTCACCCAAGTTCGCGACGTCAATATCGGCGCTTTTCAGGCACGTGTTGCGCTAATTCGGGCCAGTTAGGTGCAGATATTCTGCGGTTCTACCGGCTTAGACGCACAGACCTCCTGTTCGAGCCACACGCTCCCGCTTCAGCAGAGTTGCAGGCGCGATAGCCGAAGCGCCGGCGTTCGGCGGCCAATTCCCGCAGCCGGTCCGCAGGCTTGCCTCGTCAGGTCAGCTCGGACGATAGCGATAAACCCGCGGCTCCATGCCGACGAGCCCGCAGGCGTGCCGCTGCGAATAACCCTGCCGATATGCGTTCATGCGCATCAGGTGTGCGATGCCGTGCGCACTATTGCGGTCCGAGTTGTTGCGCAGCCCTACGCTGCTGCTCAATCGTCCGGCGAATGCCAGCCCCAAGTTCCGCCTGGCCCATTCGAGCGCGCAATCGTTGGAGGCCGTGGCCGGCTGTCCGTCAATTTTCTCGGTGCATCGCTAAAGGTATGCATAGGTTCGATGAATCATCAATTCGCCGGGCACGCGATCACATCCGCCAATGCGCTGCCCGTAGCCATCGATAGTGTCCAGCCAAGCGAGCCATGGCCACAGTTCAGATAAAGGCCTTCGATTTTTGTCCTACCTACGATCGGTTTGCTGTTAGGCGTCACTGGACGAAAGCCCGTCCAAGCGTTTAGTTCGCCATCATAATCCCCTGCTCTCGGAAAGATGCCCCTCGCAGTAGCGAGCAACGTAAAAAACCGGTCCTCTCTGAACTTCCCACCAGCCGGTGCAATATCGGCAAGCCCTGCGACACGAAGCCTGTCACCTATGCGGCAGAAGACTGTCTTCCGGAAGGTGTCCGTGATACTGGCTCTCGGGGCTGCATCAAACGCGGGGATGGTAAACGAGTAGCCCTGGACTGGCCAGATTGGCAGCCAGATGCCAGCCGTCCTTGCAATGAGACGAGTGTTAGCACCCAGCGACATCACCGCGCGCGAGCACTGAATTTCCTCCTTCTCAGTTATTACTGCAACCAGCTTTTTGGCTTGGCGCCTTACACCGAGAACCTTGGTGTTAAACAAGAATTGAACACCGTAGTCGCGCTCAAGCAGAATTCGAAGATTGCGACAGAACAACCTGGCGTCGCCGGCCTCATCGTACGGCGACCAAATAGCACCCGCAAACGAGTGTCCGTAATGTTTTAGTGCCGGCTCTCGCTCTAGTGACTGCTCCTGCGTAAGGACAATCTGTCCAGCGCCATATCGGTTTTTTATTTGCGTCAGTCGTTCAGCCTTGCGCAGGCTCTCCTTGCTAGAGAAGAGAGTGACCTTTCCATTGCTGGTGTAATCGAATTTGATTTTAGACGAAAGCTCGGCGATCCCCGCCCGGCTCTGCAGCGCAAGTTCTAAAACGTCAGTGGTATTTCGCTCGAATGCTTTCTGCGTCGAATTACCAAGAAATCGCAGAGCCCAAAACATAAATGATGGCGAGAGTGATAGAGAAATCCTGAAAGCCGGGTCGAGGCCGAGAATGTATTTAGGAATGTTCAACGCAAGCGACGGGGAGGCCATCGCATCCGTGTAGAAGTAACTCAGCTGAGCGCCGTTGCCAAAGCTGGCGCCAGCCTGAGCAGGCCCTGAAGCGGCGTCTAACACGAAAACCTCAAAGCCCCTTTTTGCCAGTGCGTGGGCAGAGGTCATGCCGACCACACCTGCTCCTAGAACAAGAACGCGAGTCATTGAATCTCTTGATCCAGAAGACGAGCTACACGTATGACACACGAACAGAGACTGGCAGGCATGCCCGAGCCTAGAACCGAGATTTTCCGCGCCTGATCAGGCTTGTGCATCCATATAAACACTCACGCGAAAGTGCCGTGCGCAAATTTCGCCACCGAACGCGGATCAAAGGCGAATTGGCCGCCGTTGTTGAAGATTTCCTGCGCCGCGCACATTCCGGCGGTCGGTCGCGTTCTACGCCGGCTCCTATGTTGCTAAAGCACGAGGTGTCCTCAATTTTTGCCAAATCCGCGTCCAGTGATCGTCCCCTGACGCCAGCCCTCATATAAAACCATGCAAACTCTCTCCAACCGCTTCGAGCATAGAGCGAGGGGCTGTGGTTTCTCGGAAGGAATGTCTCAGATGTCCCCTAGGATTGGCGGCAAACGAAAGAGGCCGGCATTGGAGACGCGCTTGCTTGCTGCTCAACCGTTCAATCGACCATACTTGCGCATAATGTCTCTTAACGCATCGTGCTCGATCGCGGAAACTAGCCTGTCTTCCCTGCCCACCATTGATTCGGCCGCCACCATGGCATTGATGATTGCTTCCTCCACCGCCTGCGCCGTAGCCTCGAAGAGTGGGTCGAGCTTATTGTTCGGCAAGAAAGCGAGATTGCCTACAGCAGGTGCTGTGGCCGACTCACTAGTGCTAAGGTTTGACGTCGAGAAGGCAAGGCAAAGGTCGCCGGATCCGTCTCCAACTGGCGTTCCCGTACGAGCGATGCCGATGCCCGCACGTCGTGCAATCCGCTCCAACTGGGTAGGCATCAGAGGGGCATCAGTAGCCACGACGGCGATGATCGAACCCTGCTCGCCAGCCCACAGCCGGTTTGATCTGATGTGCTCACCAACAGGGACGCCGAGAACTTTGAGGTGCGGACGAATTCCAAAGTTCGCCTGCACAAGGCAACCGACACTATATCGTAAGCCGAGCAAATCCACCATGCGAGACGACGTTCCCGTTCCGCCCTTGAACTCGAAGCAGATCATGCCCGTCCCCCCTCCAACATTGCCTTCGGCCAGCGGGCCGCTGGAAGCTTCATTTAGGGCCTTCATTACATGGGCAGATGTAACATGAAAGGCGTCCATGTCGTTGAGGTAGGCATCGCACGTTTCACCCACAATAGGCAGCATAAACCTGTAGGATCCGACGCCCGTGTCTGGTCTTTGCATCATCCATTGTAAAATCGACTGATGGACTAGGCCAAGGCTGTGCGTGTTTGTAATGCCAATAGGTCCCGTGAAATACCCAGCTTCCTTGACCCAGTGAGTCCCCGTCATTTCGCCATTGCCATTCAGGGAGTGGAACCCCGCCCAAACGGGCGCCCGAACGGGGCCACTGCGGCCTCGGGGAAGTATGGCAGTGATACCGGTGCGCGCCGGTCCTCTGCCTATTGGTTTTTCGTCGCTGATTACCGTCGAATAGCCTACTTCTATGCCGGCAACATCGGTTATGGCGTTGACGGGACCAGTCGTTCCAGCAAACGGCAGTCCCAGGTCGCGTGCCCGAAGTTTTGGACAACCTTCAGATGCCGTGCGCTGAGTGACTTCCATCATATTTGCTCCTTCCTTGGGCTTCCCCACCGGATTCTTCTAACGAGCGGTTTTTCACAGAGACAAAATACAACGCTTGCGGCGGAAGCTTACAGCCAGCCTGAACAGCATCGCGCTCTCAAGACAGAAGTTAGATAAATCTGTTCCCGCAGCGACAGAAGCCTTGAATAAACTCGCCGAGAACTTCACCTTGCCAGCTCCTTTTTCGGGCGAATCACGAGCAGAGGCCGCGATCAACGTTTAGATCGAGTTTGCTCCAAGCCGAAGATTGCTGGCAGTGCAATGCAGCGGTCATTCAAATCGACCTAGAAGCGTCTACAAAGCCATTGAAGAGGCAACGGCTGGCGGGCTCACTATCGCAGAAGAACTCTGGGTGCCACTGAACTCCCATCACAAAAGCCCGGCCAGGTGCCTCGATCGCCTCGACAAGTCCATCGTTTGCTCGCGCTGAAACGATGAAGTCAGGAGCCACCCGCTTAACGGCCTGATGGTGCCAACTGTTCACTCGTAACAACGATGACCCGCCATTATACTGGAACAGCAGCGAATTTGGTTCCAAATATACATCGTGAGCAGCTTGATCCAATGGTATACCATTCCGATGGTCAAGTCCGCTTGGAAGCTCGTCAATCGTATGCGGATAAAGTGTACCTCCCGCTACCACATTCAGAAGCTGCATTCCCCGACAGATGCCTAGTATGGGCATTGAACGTTCGAGTGCTAAGCGCGTTAGTTCAATTTCGAAGTTGTCGCGATGCGGTTGCACCTTAACAGCGTGGTGAGGAGCGGCGCCGTAAAACTCGGTAGCCAAATCTTTGCCGCCGGAAAGCACAAGACCCGATATGAGATTGATTACACCCTCCAGCCGGTCAGCCGCGACATATGGTAAGATTATTGGCAGAGCCCCAGCTTTCTCGATTGCACGTGTGTACTGATTGTCACAGAAGTAATATTCCTTCTCATCGTCATATTCGCTGACGATTCCTATTAGAGTCTTCTTATAATATGCCACGCCGGAGCTCTCTGTCTTTTTGCGCGCCCCGCGCGGCGCGCCCAGTGCCCAATTTACGGATGGGTTTGACTGTAGAGGCTCTAAAGGAACAAGCTGCCGCAATTATCGGCGTTGCACGCAGCAAATCAGCGAAAGTGCGCCGTTCTTGCATATTGTCTGCCGGCTGCTCGATTAGGTAGCTCGCTTTTGTGCCTCTGTAGCGGAGCCCTCGCAGGTCCCGGCCGATCAAGGCGTGAAGCGGCTGATGGCTAGTGCCGGTGTCGACGCTTGTCAGCTACCTCGGTTTGAGACTTGGCGGAGGGCCAATCCCGGGCAAGATCCTGACTACTATGATCACCAAGCAGGGTCGCGGACTGGCCGCGGTGTGCTCGATGAGGCTGCTTGGTCAGCAGCACGCACTCCGGGGCCGCTGCCCGGTCTTCTTCCTGCGGGTGCGGGCTCAACGTCGGCCGCAGTCGAGGTCGCGCGCAAGCTCGCCGGCGCGATCTAGTTCTACGGATGAAGGGGAGAGCCGTTCCTGCACGCCAAGAAATTGCACGACGGGAGCTTAAAGCAGCTGGTCATCGGCCGGCCCGCGGACAACGAGCACAGCAGTGTCTAATATCAAGAGCCACGGGGACGAAGAGCGCCCTGGCAACGCAGGCTCAAACCGACGAAAGCCCTGCTTTGGGGCATCAGGAACATTTCTTCGACTCATCGGCCATGATTAAACGTTGTACGATGCCGATCTCGTCGGCTCTGATGCATGTCGCCCAAGAGTAACCCTCAGTTGGGCGACGGACATTAATCAAAGCAAAACGACTGAAGCGCGCGGCGTGAAGCCGCTCCCAAGGTGAGAACCGGTGAGAGCCGCGAGAGCCACCTTGTAGGCTAAGCACGGACGTCGGAAGTCCTAGGGCAATCCCAGGAGTAGCGCTATGACGATGCCGCGAGTTGAGGTGATCACGTCGGTTGAGAATCACCGCGTTGGTCACGTGAGGAAAGGGACGGCCTGGTCGCGGCGTCGTTCCAGCCCGACGTGTCGGTGTCGGAAGTTGCACGACCGGCGGGCATTCACGTCAGCCAGCTCTTTCGAGGCGCAAGGACCTGTGCGATTGCCTCGATGCAGGTTCATCGACTTCGGTCCCGACCAGCGGGCGGCGCGCAGCAGCCGGAAGTGTTGCCGCCGCCATCGGCGTCTCTCGGCCGCCGTCGCCGGAAAAGCGGCATCATCGAAATCGAGCTTCGCGCCGGGGGCCGCGTCCGCGTCGGTCGCCACATGGATGTCGAGGCGCTGCGGCGCGCGCTGGACGCGCTCGGGTCACGATGATCCCGGTTCCGAACGGCGCGCGGGTGTGGCTGGCGACCGGCTATACCGACATGAGGACGGGCTTCCCGGGCTGGCCCTGGTGGTGCAGGAGAAACTGAAGAGACCATCTGGTCCGGGAACAGCCGCCTGCCGAGCCCCCAGTTCAGAAATTGCATCTCGATCTGCTCAGCGCTCACGCTGGTGCGAGCGCCGCCAAGTAGAAGCGCTGAGGGCCGCCGGGAATTGCCACGGAATAGGACGAAGTTCAGCATCAGAAGGATCATGATGGCCCCGATGAGAATGCTCCCGATGCGCCGGCTCATCTCGCCTCGCCTTCCATGAAGATCATCTCAAACCGGCTTCAGGCGATCAAAGGGATAGTAACTCCACGTCGATAGGTCCTCCCCCCAGCCGGCGAAGCAATCCTTGCGATAAGCTTCGAGCAACATGGGGTAACACAGCATGATGTAGGGCGCGTCAGCGTAGATGAGGCGGACGGCCTGGTCGACGAGTTCCTTACTTTTCTTAAGATCGGCGGTGCGGTCGATTTCCGACAAAAGCGCGTCGAACTCTTCATTCGTCCAATAGGCGGAGTTGTATACGCCGATCGCCTTACTGCTGCCCAAGTTGAGCATGTCATGAGGCGATGGTGACAGCCAAGTTGAGCCAACGAGCAGGTCCCAACCCCCACCGCCATCGGCCGGTGCACGCCTACGCGCACTAATAGCGCCGGAGTCCAGCTGGGTTACCGATAAAGGAATACCAATTTGTCCCAACCAGCCCGCGATTAGCTGCACCGCCGCAATCGGTATCTCTAGGCCGCCTGAGGACGCTCCCGTGATCAACTCGAGCTGAAACTTCTTTCCTTCCTTGTCTTCCCGAACGCCGTCACCGTCGGTGTCTCGATAGCCGGCAGCATCGAGCCTGCGGCCCGCCTCAGCGAGATCGAAGTGGCGCCTGATGTCGCTCAAGTCCGAGTAGTATTCGGTGGCGGACGGCATTACCAGTCCCACGCCAGGATCCGCGTGCCCTCGGAAGGCTCGATCGACAATGGCCTTCTGGTCGATCGCGTAGCCGATCGCATCCCGAAACGCCGGATCCTGCAGTGCCTTGGTGCTGCCCGCGCCCTTTCCGGAGACAGTATTGAAGGCCAAGTAGTTCCGTTGCTCAATACGCGCTTCCGCAGCCACGATGTCGGGGGTTTTCGAGAGATCCTCCCACTGGGCAACTGTCATGCCGAAGCCAAAATCGAGATTGCCGCTCTTCAGACCCTGCGCGATGGGGTCGGCGGTAGTAAAGAAATTGAAAATCATGCCGGTCGTCGTCGGCTGCCCCGTGCGGAAGTGCGGGTTCGGCGAGAGGCGGGCAAACTGGCCCTGCTGAAACTCCTGGATAATCATCGGCCCCGTACCCACCAGCGGTGGATCATTGCGGAAGGTGCTGCGCGCATCGGCGTAGCTGATACCCTTCCAAATGTGCTCGGGAACAATATGTACGCCGTTGTCGATGGGCCAGCGGGTGGGGACCTTGGTCACGATTTGCAGAGTCTCATCATCAATGGCCACGACGGATCCGAATTGCTCGAGGCCGCTAGTGTTGTTTTGGCCGATATTTAATTCATCGGGCTTGCCTATGGAGCCAATGAGATAGTTGTAGGTGAACGCCGCGTCCTTGGCAGTCGCAGGCTGGCCATCAGACCACTTCATCCCAGGCCAGATCTTGAAGGTCCAGGTGAGCTGGTCATCGGCAACCGACCACTCTTTGGCAAACCCCCTCCGATCAGAATGGCGCTGGGCATCCACGCCGACAAAGAAGTCATATGTGTAGCACGTCGGATAGTAGGAGCTCCAGGTCGCAAATATGTTCATCGAGTCGGGGGCGACGACTGTGCCGACACGCACGACTTGATCGGCGCAGGACGACCCAGCGAGCGCTCTTGATTGCAGTATCGAAGGCGCTACGGATCCTAATAGCATTGCTTTCAATGCCATACGCCGACTGAGATGCCCGTTCTTCATTATGTAATCCTCCCCACTTCATTTCATTTGTGCGTTACCTGCCGGACCAGGAAGGCCGAGACTGATGCCAGCAGGCCGTTACGAAACTACCGGCGCACTTGGATGGGCTTGAATCGGCAGTCCGCCAGGGACAAACTCGTCATCCTTGCGACAGGGTTGACCTCGAAGGTTGTCGTATGCCGGAGCCGGGGCTTGAGCGACGGCCCCCGGGATAACTGGAAGAAGGATTCTGGAAGCGTGCTTCCCCGAGTGATAGACCCTGTTGATGGACGGCGCTCCTGCAGGAAGGCTACCAAGGCCGTGGCCGCGGTGACTATGCGGAATGGGATTGGGCGCACCAATGGTCAGTTCAAGGCTATGCCCTTGCCTGACCACG
>NZ_FTPD01000017.1:106093-263421 GCF_900156895.1 Mesorhizobium prunaredense | reverse complement strand
CTGTGCGTCGACCGTAAGATAGAAGGTGCGGCGTTCGACTTTCGGGTCTGGCCACGTGTCGTGATTTGTTGTCCAGCCTGCTACCGATTTCTTCGGATCACACTCGGGATGCTGAACCTCCCAATAAACACTGATAGGCGCCTCGTTCTCTATTCCATTCTTAACACCTCTAACCCAGCGATCGAGGAACTTCATTCGCTCCGTGTCGACAAGGCGATAACCCCGCGGCCCAGGTCCGAAGCTCCCATGGTCACCATTCATCAGAACAAGCTTCTTGTTCTTCAGATGTTGCATGAAATGGGTAAACATTCGAACGTTTGCCATGGCGGAGCCACCGTAGGCCTCTTGCCAAGCCCCAATAAGCATGGTCGGCACATTGACTCTGTCGATGAGCTCCTTGCTGATCAAGGTCTGAGAATCCCACCATTCATCCCTCAGCGGGTGCTTCCGTATTTCGTCAAAAAGGGAGGTCTTGACGACCTGCCTATCTCTACTGCGAATCTTGGCCCACTCGGTATCGCCTTGATTGACGCGCCATTCTGCACCGCGCACCTGGTTCACAAACTCACTTTCAAGTATCCATGTTCCCATTGACAGTGGGAGCATTCCGCCAACCGAAAGAAAGAACTCGTAGCCGTCCCCGAATCCGCTCGCGACGATTGCCCGCAAATGTGGCGGCCGCTCGGCCGCGACCCAGAATTGCGGCTGCCCCGCCGATGAATTGCCGACCATTCCGATATTGCCATCGCTCCAGGGCTGCCTGGCGATCCATTCTATCAATTCGGCGCCGTAGGGTCCGCCTTTGTCCATTCGTTGTTCATGCCAGAACTCAATGACACCTTCTGAGCAGCCCGTTCCGGGAAGATTCGCGCCGACGAATGCGTATCCGGCATCTAGGAAGTGCTTCGCGATTTCGAAAGGAGTCGAGTTCGCTATGTATGGATCATAGAGGAAGACCGTCGGATACTGGCCTGATTTCTTCGGGCGGTATGAGATGTAAGCGAGGCGCGTTCCATCGTTCATGGTGACATAGCCAATATTACGAATTACATCCGCCTCTGTGAAATTTGCCGGTTCTGCCGCTTTCATGCTTACCTCTGGGTTCAGGAGCTTGATTGGTATTCCGCGTCACTTGGCGGGCCATGCGTTCATGTGAGCGTCAGTCACACAAAGTGGGGCGTTTTCGTTATTCCCATATCGCGTCGGCGCCAGACGGCTAGACAGTTCTACTATGCGCGCCTAGGGGGTACGCATTGCACAAATCCACGTTGTATTGGCGCAGTAAATCTGCGTTTGCCACTCCTCCTACGCGCAGCTAGGATTCTGGTGGGCGGGTACTTGCTCGACAGGAGTGAACTTCACTGCGATGCTCACCCGGAGCATGCCGAAGGCGCGGAGCCGTGGCGATCATCGAGATTTTCAGAAATCGCGACTGACGAGCTGCCGTAATCAGCTGCCGGCCGACCACGGCGCTGGGCTCACGCAGGCTCTGCCGCGCGCTTTGACCATCTTACCAGCACGTAGAACACTGGCACCACGTCCTCGGTATTCCATCCTCGGCAACGCGACTTCAGTCAGCAAACAGGGTCTCGAAGACCAGACAGTTAGAACGCTGCCCGACCAACCCAAGTGGCTGGCATGGAGCGGTCGAGATCAACTGCTTGGCGGCTCATATATGGGCCTGCGGTAGAGCGGCACATGGTCGTAATGCAAGCCCGCCATCGCGTGCTCGACACTCGCTCTATGCCGATACAATCCTGCCCTATGGCAGCAACACCATTCGCGACATGGCATCGACAGCCCGCCGAAGAGTAACCGACCGACAGCTTCCGCTTCAGCCGATAGTCCTGCAAGCAGTGCCGCTTGAGGAGAGACATACTTCAGCAAACTGAAACATTCGAGAGATGCCGCCGTTAATGCGCTTCAGTCCGCATCCGGTTGAGAAGTTACGAGGGGCCTATATCGCGCCTACCACCAGGCCGATGCCGACCGCGGCGGTAGCCGCGCCCGCCAGGCGCACGAAGGCGGAGCTCGGCCTGGCCAAAGAGCCCAAGCCGATACCTGCGCCGTGCAAGAGTGCTGTGGCAAGGGCAAAGCCAGCGAGATATTCGAGCCCCCCGCAGTCTCGGGAATCTCGGTGCCATGCGCGTGACCGTGGAAAAGCGCAAAGAAGCCGATAATGACCGCCCCTGCTGCCAGAGGCACGTCTACCGCCGCAACGATTGATAGTCCAGCACCACAAGATAAGGCCAACGAACGCCACCGGCCACGCCAAGAGGCACGTCCGCCTTTGAGCGCCGCGGCCAGACCGACCGCGACCATCACCAATATGTGGTCAATCCCGAACAGCGGATGCGCAAGGCCGGCAGCGAACGAATTAGCCGAGCCGATCGCGATATGGGATAATGCCGGCTTGCATGCAACTGCAAGCATAATTACTACGAAGGCTAGTCTGGTGGATTTGCATCTAATCATCAAATTTTCCTTGAATGTTGAAAACCTCTGCTCACTCTCCTAAGGTTTCACGAGTGATCTTCAGGGTGGTGCGTACCAGCGCTGTGCGTATGATCATGTCCCATTTGATGCATTCGATTGTGTAGGCGACGGTACGCCGACTGGAGCACAAAGCCATCTCCTTGTACCGCGCCGCCTCTGCGCGGGTCCCGATTGTGTCGATGTACGCCATCGACCCCTCGATCTGGTCCAAGATCGTGCGCGCGTCGGCCGCGGCAAACAACTGGGAGCCCTCGACGTCAATCACGATTGCGGACGAGTGAGCGGCAATCATCTCCAGTTTGTCGTAGTATTTTGCGCGAACAAGCAACGCGATCGAGGAACTTTTCTGAACGCGCACCGACCAACTCCCGGCATTCTGCCACGGTCTGACAGTGCGGCTTTCTCTGACTTCGCCGTTGACGAGGTCAATGCTGGTCATCGGCATGACCACACTTGCGACGTTCCAACTGACGTACGGATGCGGTCGCCCATGGGTTTTCCATTAACGTTAAGGTCCAGCAGAGGGCCAGTGGTCACAAATGTACGGCCTGCGCGGACGGCGCTCATCCATGTCTCATAAGAAAACTCCCCAAGATCGGGGATCTTGGCGTAGGTCCGCATAGCCCCCACTGCGCAGTCGGCCGACATCTTGTCCGTCCCGGCCACTGCTAACTTCATAAGGCGGCGTGGTGCGCTTCCTGTGATCTCATCGCTTTCAAAGAATCCGAATGGGAAAGCCATGAGCCGTCAGTTTGCCTGAAGAGCATGGCCGAGGTTTGCACGCTACACTCCAAACAAAATGTGACAACGCCCTTCGAACTGAACTTCGGCCGCTGTCCTTCAGCGGCCGAGGTCTGCTGGCCACCATCATTGCCTCGGACTACGGAAAAATTAGCGTTCCTACCTAACGGCAGATGATCAGGTTACACCGACTGATTGTACCTTTCTCGTCTGGCAGCGCCTAATGCCGTTGGCGGCCGAAAGCTGAATGCTTCGAGTCTCATCATTCCAGGACATCAGCTAGCCAGCGCCGCAGTGCTGGTATCGGGGCTGTCACAGATCGCGACTTGGTGGTCACAAGGCAGTATGAGCCGAGGTGGACATTCGTCGACCAAACCTCGACGAGTTCACCTGTCTCGAAATGCTGGTCGACAAGAAGGGTTCCTGTCATCGCAACGCTCTGTCCGAGACCCTCTCGAATCCAGAATGATACCGCTCACGCAGTGCGAATAGTGATGAGTCTGGAAGAACGTGGCTCGTCTTCTAAATCCGGTCGGGAACCGTGGCTGACCAGTGCTTGCCCTCGATCAAAGTCTGCGCGACACGAGGGATCAGCTTGCGGACCGCAGCGACGGCCGGAGAGCGCTCATCTTTCGGGTTGACGGCAAGCACAACGGATCGGGTGATCACCGGATCAATGATCTTAACGGTCCGGACCTGACCTTGAGATGCCTCTTTCTGAATAGCCGAGGGCGTAAGGATGGAATACGCCTTTCCTTCCATAACCATATTTATAATGGTCGAAAGGGAATCGACCTCGAACCTGACGTCCAGAACACAACCGTGCTGGGCAACGACATCAGCAACTGAACGTCTGACATTGTTGTTGCGCATGGGGACCGCCAGCGGAAATGCGTGCAGGTCGGCGAGCGGTATCGAATCTTCGAAAGGCGGTTGCCCCGGCGGGACTACGAGGCAAAACTCTTCGCGGGCCAGCACTGTCATTTGCCCTACGCTCTCAGCAGTGCGGTACAGGACAGCCAGATTGAAACGGCCAGCAGCCATCCACTCTTCCAGCGGTCCCGTCATGCCCTCGATCATCTTAAGTGAGATTCTCGGCAATTCGCTTCTTACCGATTCAAGCAGCGGCCCGCTGAGAACGCGAGCGGCGCCAGACGGAATCCCGATCGTCACCTCTCCGGAGGGAGCAGCCACCGAGTTGGTCAGTTCGGCCTCAGTGAGCTGGATTTCCTTCAGGATCGTTCGCGCTCGCTCAAGCAGCCTGCCTCCGGACGCGGTGAGACTGACACCGGTCCTGTCGCGAACCAGCAATTGCGTCCCGAACCCTTCCTCCAACTGACGCACATGCAGGCTTAGAGCGCTTTGAGCTACGTTGAGGGTCGCAGCTGCCTTCGTGAAACTACCGGCTTCGACGACGCCGACAAAGTATCTTAACTGCCTGATGTCCACCGTGAACAAATCCAACCGGGCATGATCCCGACACTTCACAACTATCTCGAAACGAGATGGCAGACAAGCAACTAATCGGGGCCTCTACCTTCCCAATTGTAGGCCATTTAATTGCTGGCCAGAGCCAGGATCTCATGGGCGCGCCGCACCACTGGCGGATCGACCATCTTACCATTCAACGAGAACGCAGACAGTCCATGCGCGGCGGCATCGTGTTCCGCCGCGATGACGCCATGGGCCCACTCCAGGTCCTTTCCGCTTGGCGAGAAAGCTTCATTGAAAATGGCAACTTGTGTCGGGTGAGTCGCCAATGCTCCGGCAAACCCAAGACGCCGTGCATGCGCCGCTTGTTCACGAAATCTGTCAATGTCGGAAAATTCGCCGATGCTTCCGACAAAGCCCAGAGGAAGCAATCCTGCCGCCCGGGCGGCAAACAGAACAGAAAGATTCGGTGCTAGCAGAAGGTCGAATTCTGGTGAGCCGCCAACAGCGGCACTGAAGTCTTCAGGGCCGAGCGCCATCGCGGCCATTCTGGGATGAGCCGACGCAATGGACGCGAGCCTTCGCAAGGCGCAAGGCGTCTCGATCTGGGCAAGAAACCGGATGCGCCCCGGCGGAAGATTTCTTTCCCGTTCAAGTTCCGAAACCGCATTGGCGATCTCTAAAACCCACTCTGGCGAATCCGTCTTGGGGAGCACCAATGCATCGACACCAGCCACCACAGCTGCATCGAGATCGGCCGCCAAGGCGCGCAAACCCCGGTTCACGCGGACCAAAACCGATGCGCCCATGCGACGCACACTTGCCACGGATTCAGCAAGCTGGCGCCGTGCTTCGCGTTTTCTTCCTGCGGAACGGAATCTTCGAGATCGAGGATGAGGCCATCTGCACCCCGCTGATGGGCCGTTTCCACAAAACGCGGAACGTGAGCAGGAACGAAGAGTAGGGATCTCCAACGCGGTAGAGGAAGCGCGCTTTCGGCGGCTGGAAAGGTGTCCTTGATCATGGAATCGCCTCACGGCCAATATTTGCGAGGGCGATGGCAGGGAAGTTTCCGGCCGGCTGCTGATGCTCTGGGAGGAAGTGGAGCAAGCACACGCTCTCGAGTGCGCCCCTCTCCACAAACGGCGCACTCATGCTGACACAGCTCTTTGATGCAAACGCGCTGACACCTCCTTGCGGACACTCTCCGTGTGAGCGCCAAGAGCTGGAACTGGACGCAGCGAGGGATGCTGAGAGTTGAAGATCGCGGCCGGGGCTATCGTCTCTACAGTTCCTTCAGGTGTGCCAACGCCTACCCTGCGAACGTGGGGATGCTTTGAAATATCCGCGACTTCATTCAGTCGGCCATACGCCAAACCGGCCGCTTCAAGCTCCTTCATTGCTTCGTGACAGGACAATTCAGAAAATCGCCCTTCAATTATCTCGTCAAGTTGGGCACGGTGACCGAGGCGCTCCATGTTGTCTGCAAAACCAGGCGCGCGTGTAAGCCTCGGCTGCTTCAGGAATTTATCGCAGAAATTCACCCATTCGCGGTCATTCTGAACCGAAAAGATGACTTCCTTGCCATCGGCACAACGATAGGCGCCATACGGAGCCAGCGACGGGTGTTTCACGCCGGCGCGTGTCGTGTGATAGCCGCTGTAGTCGTTCTGCAGAACCGGGACGTTCATCCAATCGGCGACGGAATCGAACAGTGACACCTGGATGCTTGTCCCTTCGCCGGTGATTTCGCGGTGGTAAAGCGCCAGAAGAATGGCGCTGTGTGCGGTCATGCCCGCCGAGATGTCGCAAACAGAGACCCCAACACGAGCCGGTCCTTGTTGATTTCCCGTGATCGCGCATAGACCTGTTTCAGCCTGGACGATGAGATCATATGCCTTCAAATGGGAATATGGCCCTGTGTCCCCGAAACCAGAGATGTCGCAGGTGATCAGCCGCGGAAAACGTCGGCGCAGATCCGCAGACCCAAAGCCGAGTTTTTCGATACTGCCCGGCTTCAGATTCTGGATAAAGACGTCAGCACTGGCAATAAGCGCGTCCAGGACGGAGCGGTCCGATTCCAATCTCAGGTCCAGACAGACCGACTCCTTGCCCCGATTGAGCCAGACAAAGTAAGCACTCTGCCCCTGCACTAACTTGTCGTAGTTTCGGGCAAAATCACCTTCGGGCCTCTCGATCTTGATCACCCGGGCGCCCGCGTCTGCAAGGCGCGAAGATGCGTAGGGCGCGGCCACAGCCTGCTCCACGGCTACGACGGTGATCCCCTCAAGAGCATACGACACCGTGCTTTTCATCCAACGTTCTCATATTGATTCCGACGACGGCTCAGCATCGCCAGCAACCGGTTTTGTTCGTTCCCAACAATTGAGAATGCCTCGTCGACACCCATCCCCGGCTTTGCAAGCATCATATCCGCCTGGGTTGCCACCGATACGTGGACCGAAGCCTGGGCGGAGAGATCCGTCTCGGTGCAGCTTCCCCCGACATACGCTCCGACCTTGTTCGCCTTGCAAATGATAACTGCACGCGCGGTGTCGGCGATTGAGCCGACATCGGGCATCTTAATTTGAACGACATGCGTGGCCCTGGCTTCGGCAAAACGCCGAATATCCTCAAGCGTATTGCATCTCTCGTCAACGACAATGCGGGCGCAGGAACCCCGGTTGTTCAAAATCGATACGATCTTGGCATAATTCTCAATTTGAGCTTGCGTCGAACCAAAATCCGCCGGGGACTCAATGTTGACTGTGAAATCCGGAACGGTATCTGCAACCTTGCAGATAAAGTCGGCGATGTGCTGCGGCTCCAGGCCAATTTCCTGGCCGATCCAGCCATACACGTCGAAATGCAGCACCGGACGATATTCGGGGCGGCCGATTTGGTGCGAACGATTTGCAACCCACTTCACGAATTCCATGAAGGTCTGGCCACCGACGCCAAATTTCTGGCGCGAGTTGATTAGTCCGTGCGGAAGAACATCCACCCCTCTCAGAATCATTTTGTCGACGTTGACTTCGCGGGCATCACCGCTCTGGCAGTAGATCGGGACCTTATGCCTCGGCAGCGGCAGATCAAATTCACTGCATATTATCTCCGCCATCGTCGTACGATGAAGATGGGCGGCCGCGCGAAGGAGAGCCTGGCTGACGCCATATTCAACAGCGAGAGGTAACCGCTTGTGTTCACAGGGCTCGAAAATTTTCGCGCAGGATTCAAGGTAACGAGATGCATCGACATCGAGAAGCTGCGGAACCACGACCCGAGACGTCAAATCCGTGATTTGCTTCGTGTCAAAGAGCGGATCGCGTCCGCCCGCACCAGAGTACTGGACGTTCATCATGTCGCCCCACACAACCGTGTCGTCGGCAAGGACGAGCCCAACGCCGAGCGAACATGCTGGAACGCGAATTGACTTGAATCCAGGTGTTGCCGGTGCTCCGACATAGATGAAGCCGTCCTGGGTAGCGCCGGACCTAATGGCTTCCTGATCGTCATAGAAAAATGCGCCGTTGCCAGGCGCGAGCAGGACATCTTTGATCTGCACTTCACTTCGCTCTATTTTTGCGACTGCGTTGACGGGCGGTTGCAGTTCATTCGCTGCCGACGAGTATGCGCCACTTAGCGTAGCGTTCACCAATATAATGTTCCGGACAGTGCCATCGCGTTTTCAGATGGCTGCGTCCGGACGACATGCGTCGGATGGTGTCGGAGGCCTTTCCAGAATATCAGCTCGTTGCGATGCGTTACGGAATACATCCCACTTTCCGTTCCTCGCGCACCGCACCGTTTATTCTCGGTTTCTGGTCAGACCGAACGTGTGGCCATGGCCAATGGCACATCGCGGCGAACCTGACCGCTCCTTCGGAGATGCCGCAGAGCAAAGGAAAGGGTCGAGCAAAGCTCTCTTAACTCTTTGGGCAACGTCTCAGTGCTCGATTGGCGTCGTGAACTCCAAGGCCGCGCTGCATCGTAACTGTGACGCGGACGGACAAGCTCGATCTTCGATCGCAATCACGTCAGGCCCGGTGCCCACCTACAACATCCAGCACACGCCAGGACCAGCATGACCGCCGCGGCTTCCGCGATCGATCTACCTGACGCCGAGAGCCAGCGCATGCCCGTCGCAGTTGTTACGTTTCCAATTCTTCACGGATGGCGCGGAATGCCGCAAATGAATTGAACGGAAGGGTGTTGCTAACTTGATGTACATGGTCGGGCCACTGTGCCCGTTTCACAGGTAATTGGCTAGGTTGATGGGAGAGTTTCACCACCGCGAAGTCCGCCTCCGGATCAATATGGATTATTTGGCCACCATACCCCCAGGCAATATAGGCTCCTCTCTCCTGGTCCTCGATCCAGAACGTATTGTGATAAGCACCGTTGGGCAACTCTGACCTCGCATCTACGTAAGAGCTCGGATTTCCAAACAACTCAAATAGAAGAGGCTTAGGGCGTCGTGTTGTCTCGATCCACTCAGATGAGACGATCTGCCTCCCGTTCAGTTTGCCGCGGCGCAGATGCAGAAGCGCGAAGCGCGCAAAGTCACGAAGTTGGCCTGGACCCCCCCCCCGGATGACATGGCGAAACGGGATTTGTCTACGATCTGGCAGGCGTCTTCCTCCGCCCCCATCGGCCCCCACAATTCACTACTGTACAGCTCCGGGAGAAACTTGCCGGATACGCGCTGCATGATGAGCCCCAACAGGTCGATGTTGGGGTCAAAATACGCGCACCGTGTGCCGTGCGGCGCCTCCTGCTCGGCTATCCGCAGAATGGCTTGCCACACGTCTGCTGGAGCGTCAGGATGCGCCTCGGGTGGACCGAAATATCCTGACGCTACGAGGAGATTATAGTAATCGGTCTGCGGCTCATGCCATGGCCCCTTGAGCGTCGCGCCGGCGGTCATGTCCAGAAGGTGCTGCACAGTGGCGCCGCGATAGGCGGTCGCTTCAAGTTCCGGCAAATACCGTGTTACCAGACTTTCAGGATCGATAAGCCCCTGGTGGACAAGCATCCCGAACACCGTCCCCCGTGACGGACTTCGAACCCGATCTGGCAATGTGCTTCGAGTGCGGCTCCATGCCGTTCATGTATTTTTCGAAAACGATCTCGTCGCAATGCAGAACCAGAAACCCGTCAGTATAGTCGCTCTCGAGATATTCGTGGATGGTGGCGCGCCGGCCATCTCTGGACGCAATCTCGATGTGCCCGATCTCCCTAAGCCGGTAAGGAAGGGGCAGGACCGGTCCTGGCCCCCGCCAAACCTTGGCTGTTCGCGTATATTCGCTTGCGTGCGAAAATGCCCAGCTGCTGTAAGGCCAATAGGACCACTCATCCGCCGGGATCATGGGGGCGCCTAACCTCGGGTCGAGCTGCCATGACTGGGGATCGGACTGCAAGGACTTGCCGGCAACGCGGCTGCCGAGACCATCGAATTCCCGCGACATCGAAATGCTCCTACTGTAAGTGTCCCTAAATAATGGGCCTATCTTGTTTATAACATGGTCGACGAACTGCTTCGCACACGCTACCTCACGTCAACGAAGCGTTTTCTAGCATCGATTTGCCCTCCATTCTGGCCTCCTAAGCCAGCCATTAGGTCGACACAGACTTGCAAGCCTAACGGCTCCCGTACAGTTCCGGCCTAGCGGATGCGAAAAGAAAGACTTTGCAGCCGCGCGGTCACTGCGGGTCACCTACACGCATCAGGAACCGCGTTTCCATTTTTAACAATCCGGTCGGCCGAACTGTACCTGTCGGAGCAACGAGTTGCCGTTGAAGCTCAACCAGTTGGCAGCCCACCGGGCTCAAATTCAGTTTCTTTTCGGCAGGGTTTGGCTCGCTGTATGCCACGTTCGGGCGCAGGCGCTTCGGCCTTCGCCCCAGGTACAACGGGCAAGACGATGCTCGAGGGATACTTCTCCGAGTGATAGACCCTGTTGATGGATGCGGAACCAATTGGAAAGCTGCCGATGGATTGTTTGATGATGGGATTGGGAGCGCCAACGGTTAGTTCAAGGCAGTGCCCTTTTCTGACTACATGACCTATCGGTGAGATTGACATTCTTATGTCATAAATACATCCTGGTTCGAGCTTCTCCCTTTTCCGGAATAGGTGAACAATTTCGTCCGAAGAGGTCCGCTGTTCATCGATAGCGCGAAGTGACGCGCGCAGTTGGCCTGACTGGAGGAAGAGTACGTTGCCGTCAGGGCCCACGTCCTTCAAGGTCAATTCCAGATCTGTATCATCCCCATCGTCAATACTAAGGTAGAGGGTCACTTGCGGGCTTCCAAGCAGCGTCATATCCGATACGGCGACGTCCGTCCGGTAGTTCAACACGCCCTGCTGATATGGCTTTGCCGAGAATTGCTCGTTGGTTCCGTAGAGCTCTGCTCCAGTGGGATATAGGTAGGCTCGCTGGCCGTCATAGAGGCTAGCGCCGGGCTTGTCGGGCAATATTCTGGCATCGACGGTCAGATAGTAGCGGCGACGCTCGACTGTCGGTTCTGGCCAAGCCTTGTGATGTGTGACCCAACCCGCAACCTGCTTCTTGGGATCTCCGTCGGGCTCCCAAGCTTCCCAGTAAACAGTTACTGCGGGTTCCTCTTCAGCGCCATTGTTAATGCCCTTCACCCAACGGTCGAGGAATTTCATCCGCTCATCGTTCACGAGCCTAGGAGCTTGAAACCCGAGCGCTCCGGTTCCTGAGTGATCGCCGTCGATTAGGACAAGCCTCTTGTGCTCTACGTTTGGCATTAATTGAGTCATTACGCGAGCGCTTTCCCGTACGGCGTATCGGTCCTGCCAAGCGCCAATAAGCATTGTAGGTACTTGGATTTTGCCCGCCACCTCTTCGCGTGCCAAATAGATCGAATCCCACCATTCATCGTTTAGTGGATGTTTCCGGATTTCGTCGTAGAATGATCTTTTGACGAGCTGCCGGTCGCTCCCACGAATCGCAGAACACTCAGTGTCGCCCGCTTTAATCCGATCACTCACGCCGCTGGCCTGATCGACGAACTGACTGGTAAAAGCCCATTTTAAGCAGTAGACTTGTAGCATTCCGCCTTGGTAAATCCACTCGTAGGCGTCGAACATCCCAGCCCCAACGATCGCTCTTAAATGCGGCGGCTGTTCTGCCGCGACCCACATCTGCACTGAGGCCGCAGACGAATTGCCGATCATGCCAACGTCCCCATTACTCCAAGGCTGGTTCGCAATCCATTCTACAACTTCCGCACCATAGATTCCCTCTTTCCGGTCGAACCAAGTTTCCAGGACTCCTTCCGAACAGCCGGTGGCAGGGAAGTTGGCTCCGACAAACGCATAGCCAGCATCTAGAAATGGCTTCGCAATTTCGAAACGAGTTGCACTTGCCTCATATGGCGAATAGAGGAAAACGGTCGGATGGCGGTCAGATCTGGGGCGGTAGCAGATATACGCCACGCGCATTCCGTCTTGCATAGTCACGTAGTCAATTTCGCGCATGACGTCAGTTTCAGTAAGAGGGACATCAAGTGTCATATGCGAATCTTTCTTGAGCTTCTAATCTACTTGCCCGGATTGCGGCATTGGATACTGTAACGAGTTATTTTATCTGATCGGCGATATCCGAGAGCAGATTGAATACGGGTCCGTTCAACACACGATGCAAGCCGCGCAGCTTGAAGCCTACACTGGATGGAATCCCCGAGCTTTGCGGCCACATCGTTTTTTACGGCAATATCCGTTACCTGAGAGTAGCCGGCCTGCTGCTCTGGGCGGGAGCGCTGCGGAAAGATCGCACCTCCATTCAGCACGAAAACAGAGAGAGAAGGCGCAGAGCTATGCGCTGGGTGGCCGGACGGCGGTTCGTAAGCACCCCTTTTACGCTTCGAGCCAGCAATGAACTAATGCGTAGTCGTTGCCCAGTTCCCTCATAGAACTCTTCACGAACCCCTTTACGCCAGGTCCCGTCGCATCGATGTACTGATAGAAGGTAGGGGCGATCGTCCCCCCTTCGTCCCGAACGATAACGGCCATCTCGCGATAGAGATCCTTGCGCTTGCCCTGGTCAAACTCGGCGCGCGCCTGGATGAGAAGCTTGTCAAACTTCTTGTTGAAGAAGTGGGTGTCGTTCCATGCCGCAGTCGACAGATAAGCGGTAGAGTATATCTGGTCTTGCGTCGGACGACCATTCCAAGCGCCGGTCGAGAAAGGCTGCTTTAGCCAGACCTCCGACCAGTACCCATCACTTGGCTCCCGCTTCACCTCAACGGCGATACCGCCCTTGGCGCAGCTTTGCTGGTAGAGTTGAGCGGCATCGACGGCGCCGGGAAAGGCTGCCTCGGAAGTCCTGAGCAGAATCGGCCCGCTGTGGCCCGACTTTTTATAATGGAACTTGGCCTTATCCGGATCGAAGGTACGTTGTTCGATGTCCTCGGGGAAGAGCTGATACGAGGGATTGATCGGAAAGTCGTTGCCAAGCGTGCCGTAGCCACGCAGAATCTTGTTCAACATTTCCTCGCGGTCCATCGCGAGTTTAAGGGCCATTCTTAGATCATTGTTGTCGAAAGGAGCGGTGTCGCAGAACATGTTAAAGTAAGAATAGCCGCGCCCCGGAGCGTTCTGAATGGTCACTCCGGGGATATGTTTGAGCAGGTCGACGACCTTCGGTCCGAGGTCGTTGATGATGTGAACCTGATTGCTCTGTAGGGCCGCAATACGCGCGGTTGCGTCGTTGATGACGACGATCTCGACCTGATCGGCATGGCCGAGCTTGTCGCCTTGCCAGTAATCCTTGAACTTTTCGCCTCCGTGCCGCACGCCCGGTTCGTTGACAGTTACCTTATAAGGGCCGGCTCCGATCCCAGCAGCAGGATTATCCTTGCCACCATTCGGCTGGATGACGAGGTGATAATCGGTCAAGAGATAAGGAAGATCAACATTCGGCTCCTTGAGCGTGACCACGACCTCACTGCCATCAGCCTTGAGCGACTCTATACCCTTCATGAGGCCAAGCGCGGCGGATTTCGACTTCTCGTCCGAATGGCGCTCGAGCGTTTCGACTACATCCTGTGCTGTAACTTCCTTGCCATTGTGGAAATGAATTCCTTTGCGGATTTTCATGGTCCAGGTCTTGGCGTCCTTGGACGAGTCGATTTGTTCGGCAATACGGTATTCGATACCGCCGTCGGGGGTCATTTCCATCAGCAACTCGCCCCAACATTTGCCCAACAGGATCGGGACTGTAGCAGGGAACGACGCGGGATCGAGACTGTCGGTGGATGCACCACCCGAAACCCCGGCTTTCAAAAGCCCGCCCTTTCGCGGCGTTTGCGCCTTCGCAGCGTCGGCAAAAAGTGAGCTGGCTAAGGCAGCACTGACGCCGAGAGCCGTCGCACGGCCAAGAAATTCCCGTCTGCTCAGCCGGCCCGCGGCAACGCGGCTGCTATGATAGTCGAGTTCCTGCGACATCGGATGCTCCTCATTTGCTGTTCCCCGGCGGACGATTGTTCCACCTTAGTTTTGGTAAACGTACCAAGCGTCAATGTGCCGCTTTGCGCGAATCTGTCGCTGCGTACGCTGCGAATGAGCGAATTTCTGCCTGAAATGGATTAAATACGACTCTGGATGAATGCTGCTCCTCGCTTTGCGTCATGCGGGACCGTGCGACACTTTTGAATATGCTTGCCTCTATACGAGGCATCTGATCCAAATCCTGCTGCAGGCGGGATTAGGTGAAGCTGAGGAAAGGGACCGCCTCTCTCGGTCTTCTCAGTCGTTGGGATCAGGAGTGTCATCGGGATTGCACGCGATACAGCTCGGCTCCATCTCGGCGGCCGTGAGGGATAATGCCAGTAGTTGCTTGGTCCGGGAGGTCGCGATTGCTAAGCCTTCGAACAAAGCGGCCGTCTAGGTGACATCATGAAGTGTCGCACAGCGGGTATGGCGATGCTGTCGTGCGCCAGATGCCGAGCGTGACTGTCGGCTTACCGTAGCATAGCCAGCGTGTCTAAAAAGGGCCGCGTAGGCTCGCAGCGGTGGCGCGAGTTCGAGTTGTTCAATCGTTTACGCAAACATTCCTCTTGATTGTGCGAACTTCGGTGTGGGGCGTCGCTCTGCTCAGAAGTTGCTGGCAACTGCAATTTGTTTACTCGATGAGCACGCGTCGAGACGTCGAGACGTCGAAGCGGTGATTGGCTCAACAACAGGCGTCGACGCCCGTACCGTTTGTACGGGCTTTTCGCGCTCCTGGTGGGTCCCGAAGTACTGCCGCGAACCACCTACTCCTCTCGTTGAGCGCCGCTCGTCCAAATTGAGCTTTGCTGTGAGCCAAAGGAGTTACAGGACCGGCACGATATTAGCATGCATCCTTAAATCTCGCGCGCGACGACCGCCCGACTGTAAAGCCATTGCCTTGCTCCGTTAGCTCAATTCCCCGCGCTCTCCATCCGGCGCCCGTGAATCGCGTGCTCCAACCACCCCACTTCCATTTCAGGTGCCGAAGACAGCAAGAGGTCGGTATATGCGTCGAATGGAGGTGTTAAAACCTGCGTCTTCGAACCGTAGCGGACCACCTCTCCGCGATACATTACGGCGATGGAATCCGCGATAGCCTTCACAGTCGCGAGGTCGTGCGTGATGAAGAGGAGGGCCACATCTTCAATCTTCTGCAGACGAAGCAACAGCTTTAGGATACCGTCAGCCACCAACGGGTCGAGAGCGCTCGTAACCTCGTCACATATGATGAGCTTTGGCCTTGCGGCCAGCGCGCGGGCGATGCAGACCCGCTGCTTCTGCCCCCCTGAAAGCTCCGCCGGATATCGGTCGATGAAGCCTTTTCCCATCTCGATCTCGTCGAGCAGTTCGGCGACCCTGGCATCGCGTTCCCTTCCTCGCATACCGAAATAGAATTCGAGCGGCCGGCCGACGATGGTGCGAACCGTCTGGCGCGGGTTCATCGCAACATCGGCCATCTGATAGATCATTTGCAATTCGCGTAGATCATCCTTGGATCGATGAGGGAGTTTGGGTGCGAGCGGGCGTCCGGCGAAGGTGATGTTCCCGGCGATAGGCGGCAGCAGCCCTGTGATCACTCGGGCGAGCGTCGATTTTCCCGAGCCGGATTCACCGACCACAGCGAGCGTCTGGCCAGGATGGACCTCCACCGAGACGTCCTGCAGAACCTTCACAGCTCCACCGCCATAAGCGGCGGTGACGTTCCTCACCGACAACAGAGGCTTGGGCGTCGGTTCCTTCTCCTCATGCTCGATCGAACGAACCGACACCAGGGCTTTGGTGTAGTCCATACGTGGCGCCTCGATGATCTGCCGTGTTTCGCCGTGCTCCACCATCTTACCATCGCGCAACACCATGATCTCATCCGAGACCTGGGCGACGACAGCAAGATCGTGGGTGATGTACAAGGCCGCGACCCCCGTGTCGCGGATTGCGTCCTTGATGGCAGCCAGCACATCGATCTGCGTGGTTACGTCGAGAGCCGTGGTCGGCTCGTCGAACACGATCAGGTCGGGTTCGGAGCAAAGCGCCATTGCAGTCATTACGCGCTGCAATTGGCCGCCGGAGACTTGATGTGGATATCGGCAGCCGATGCTCTTGGGGTCAGGCAAGCGGAGCTTAGTGAACAAGGCCTGCGCGCGCTTTTCTGCCTCGGCTCGGGTCCCAACGCCGTGTAGAAGCGCTGCTTCCACAACTTGTTCCATGAGCCGATGGGCGGGGTTGAAGGCGGCAGCTGCCGACTGCGCGACATAACAGACCTCGCTCCCGCGCACCCGGCGTAATTCCCGGACGCCGCCCTTGAGGATATCGCGACCGTTCAGGAACACCTCGCCCCCGGTGATACGCACCCCGCCGCGGCCATAACCCATTGGGGAAAGACCGACGGTCGACTTTCCGGCGCCGGATTCACCGATCAGTCCCAACACCTTGCCGCGCTTCAATTGCAGCGACACTCCGTCAACAATGGTCACTTCGCGCGGCTTCTCACTAGGCGAGTAGACGACCGCCTGGACCTTAAGATTTCGGATGTCGAGCAGGAGGCCGTTGTCGCGCCGAAGCTTTGAGGTAGCCTTGACCGTCATTCTCTTCCTCCCTTGAGGCTAGCGGTTCGGGTAAGCACCCAGTCGGCTACCAGGTTAACGGAGATTGAAAGGATAGCGATCGCAGCCGCCGGGATGAGGGCGGCAGGTATTCCAAAGACGATGCCATCCTTATTCTCCTTCACCATGCCACCCCAATCGGCCTCCGGCGGTTGCACGCCCAGCCCGAGGAAGGATAGCGCCGAGAGGAACAACACCGAAAAGATGAAACGCAGGCCAAGTTCCGCCACCAGCGGCGACAGTGCGTTGGGTAGGATCTCGCAGAAGATGATCCAGCGGAGGCTCTCGCCGCGCAACTTAGCTGCTTCGACGAAGTCCATTGCATTGATATCGACCGCAACGGCGCGCGAGAGGCGGTAGACACGCGTCGAACTCAGAACTCCCATGACAAGAATGAGCGTCATATTATTGGAGGGCAGCACCGACAGCACCACCAGCCCAAATATCAACGTCGGTATTGCCATCAAGAGATCGGCCATACGCGACATCAGCGTGTCGACAAGACCGCCAGCGACCGCCGCCAGGAACCCCAGGATGGCGCCCAGCGAGAACGACAGGGCGGTGGCCAGCGAGGCGATGAAGATGGTGGTACGGGCGCCATAGATCATGCGTGAGAGCAGGTCCCGCCCTAAATTGTCGGTTCCTAGCCAATGCGCGGACGACATCGGCTCCCATACGTCGCCCACGATCTCGCCATTGCCCGCGGGAGCAATCCATGGGGCGAAAAGCGCGCAGATCACTAAAAGCCCCGTCAGGATCAAACCCAGCCAGGCCCCGTACGGGATGCGTTTGATGTCAAGCATTTTTCTTTCCTATTTGGGATGCCGCAGCCGCGGATTGGCGACGATCGCCGCAACGTCCGCGACGATGTTGAGCCCAATGTAGACCGCAGCGAAAATGAGACCCACTGCTTGCACCACTGGAACATCGCGCTTGACAACATGGTCAACGAGATATTGCCCCATGCCCGGATAGACGAAGATCACTTCGACCACTACGACGCCGACCACGAGGTAGGCCAGGTTGAGCATGACGACGTTGATGATCGGCGCAACCGCGTTCGGGAGGGCGTGCTTGCGTATAATGTCGAAGGCGGAAAGGCCCTTAAGCTCAGCGGTCTCAATGTAGGCTGATTGCATCACGTTCAGGATGGCGGCGCGCGTCATCCGCATCATGTGAGCGAGTACGACAAACACCAGAGCCGTTCCAGGCAGCACGATGGCCTTCAGCTTCTCCAGGAACGGCATGCCGTCATAGACAGTCGATATCGATGGGAACCACTGCAACCGCACGGCAAGGAATAAGACAAGCAGATAGCCGATGAAGAATTCAGGCAACGATGTTGAAGCCAGCGCGAAACCGGAAATTGCCTTATCGACAGGCCCATTGCGGTACCGCACCGCCAGCAGCCCGAGGATTATGGCGAGTGGAACCGATACCACGGCGGCCCAGAAGGCAAGGAACAGCGTGTTCCATAGCCGTGGCATCAGTGTTGTGGTGATCTCCTGTCGGGAGGTGAGCGCAGTACCGAGATCGCCGGTCAAAACTCCGCCCAGCCAGTGGAAATAGCGCACGAAGGCGGGATCGTTGAGGCCGAGATCCCGGCGCAGATTGGCGACCGCTTCCGGCGTAGCCGTCTGTCCGAGGATGGACTGTGCCACATCGCCTGGAAGGATCTGGGTGCCCGCAAAAATCAGCACGGAGACGGCGAAGAGGAGGACAATGCCCAGGGCAACGCGCTCGGCAATCAGCTTCAGAAGGGGTGAGTTGACCAGCACTCGGTTCATGCCTTGAGCCAGCATTGCATCAAGGCATAGCCGTTCACCGGCGAGTCGACCCGTCCGACGTAGCGGCCAATCTGGTCGGAGATCGCATCGATGAACTGATTGAACATCGGCACGATCGTCCCTCCTTCATCGCGAACGATTGCGGCCATCTCGCGATGGAGGTTCTGGCGCTTGCCCTGGTCGGGGCTGCCGGTGGCTTCGGTGAGCAAATTATCGAACCTCTCGTTGAGGAACTGCGTGTCGTTCCAGGTCACCCACGACGGAAAGCTGGTAGAGTACATCCACCCCCGCGTCGCCCGCCCCCGCCACATAGCGGCACAGCAGAGCTCAGGTATCGGCTCCAGACTGGAATTGGGAACATCCCTAGTGAGTTGCGTTGTCACATCCATTGCCTTACCTCCAAGCGATCTGGATCAAGAGCCCTGAGCGCGAGCAGGGTCGATCGACTAGCCTCGACGCTCCAGCCGAAACGACGTCGTGTCGACATCATTCGACGACAGAAGCGAACTCTTCAGCGCCGTTTTAAGATGTAGGGCCGACCAGGATGCGTTTTGCGCAAATCATCCCTGTTTTAACGCAGGAAAGCAGCGTTTTTTTCTATCGCGCGCAAGCTGGCTGCTGGCGAGTGGAGATTGCCGACCGTCAGCGGTCACCCGGCTGTTCGTTTCCGCGCCGAATGCGCGACGCTCTCTACAGGGGCAATGTCTAGTTTAAAGCCGCCGCATCCACACTATGATTTCGCCGGGAGGCGCCGGCGTCCCAGTTTCCTGCAGCGTTTGCATGCCTTGTTCTGATCCGGGCCTAACGAGCCGTGCAACAGGCTCGCTCGTGGACTCCCGTTGCGGATTATATGCAAATTTCGGATAACCTACTCTTGGCGCAGGTTCAAAGGGGGTCGATATGGCACATCCACAGCCGCGAATATGTGGTGGTGGACACCGGCACTATACATCACGGTGATGCAGTTCTCACGCAGGGATGCCGGCGCTGATCGGCTGCAAAAAAGACATCCGATCGCAGGGGCAACGCCCCGGCACTCATCCCGGCTCGGGGTTCATTGAAGTCACAAGCGAAGCCGACCGACAGCGAAGTCACCTACGCTGCCATTGAGAGCTAAGCTTTGCGTCAATTTAATCAGTACGTCGAGATAATGCGTACTTCACCGCCGCCCTAGATCGTACAACTACCCGACGAACCGCGGCCGTATCAGTTGATGAGCTTAAAGCCGCAGGGTGCCAGAGCAACACTCGACGCGACCGCATACCGCCGCTATTCTTCAATAGGCAGAGCCAATGACGCCTTGATCCGATCCATTACTACCATCGTCTTGACTGCCTTGATGTCCGACTCATGAAAAAATCGACGGGTAAATGCCTCATACTCGGCCATGTCCCGGACAGAGATCAGCAGAAGGAAGTCGGCTTCACCCGTCACATAATACGCACTCATGATCTCGGGCGTGCGCCGAACCGCCTGCTTGAACCGATCAATGATATCTACCCGCTCGCGCTCGAGACTGATCGACGCCAGCATGAGCATGGGACGACCCACGGCTTGTGGCGACACAATGGAAACGTCAGCCTCAATCACCCCATCATCGCGCAGTCGCTTCAGTCGCCGCTGACAAGCGGTTGCAGAAAGGCCCGCAAGTTCGCCCAGTTCGGCCGTCGTCAGGCGATTGTCGCGCTGCACTGCGTTGAGAAGCTTGCGATCAACTCGATCCAGGTCCATTTCACGATCACTGCAAAAAAGGAGAGATTTGCGCAGAAAAACTGCTTGGCCCACACGATATTAGCCTGAGTTCCACAAGGATCAAGCCATAAAATGATCCGATCAGCGAAAGGCACTTGCCTCCCGGTGGTGAACCTCTTGTCCCTATAAGTTCGGCCGAATGGTATGATCGCCCGCCAGGTAGCTCGACGGCTTCTCAATCAGGCATTTTCGTTGCTCACAACTGCAGAAATGGGCGTCCTGAGTTAGGTTTTGCGCTCTTTACCCATGAACACGGATCTGATGACGAGCATGACAAGCCATTTTTTTCCTTTGGACGTCCTTCGGCAGGAATTTCCAGCCACCAAAAGCGCCATTTACATGGATGTCGCAAATCAAGGGCTCATATCAAGAACCACCCGCACGTCCATGGATCAGCACCTTGATAATCGACTGAACGGCTTGAATGACGAAGAAGGAATGATGCAGCTTGTCGAGCAAACACGCTCCAGATTTGCTCAATTTATTGGGGCCGAAAAGGACGAAATCGCGGTTACGAAGAATGCATCAGAAGGCATTAACATAATCGGAAACGCGATTGCTTGGAAGCCGGGAGACAATATTGTCCTTTGCCGCCAATTGGAGCACGCTAACAACATTTTACCTTGGCTGCAACTCAGGGACAAGCACGGAGTTGAGCTGCGGATTGTAGAAACTGATAACGGCGCAATCCCGTGCGATGCTACTATCGATCAAATCGACTCGCGCACCCGGATCGTTACAGCATCGACTGTCACAATGGTGCCAGGCTTCAAGACAGTGATGGAGCCGATAGCTGAGGCTTGCAAGCGTCTTGGCGCCTTTCTTTTGGCCGACGCCTCCCAATCAGTTGGCATCCTCCATACCGATGTCAAACTGCTTGGCGTCGACGGTTTGGTGGCATCATCTTACAAGGGGTTGATGGGCCTCTATGGGTTGGGATTTCTATATTGCCGACGGGAATGGGCCGATCGTCTAAGCCCTGCCTATCTCGCCCGCTTTAGTGTCGATTTGGGCGACGCGCCAGAGTCGGCTCCAATATTCGATTCGGTTAAATTGCGCGCCGGCGCGCCGCGTTTTGAAATTGGCCATTTCAATTTTCCCGGCGTCATAGCGGTCCACGCATCCATCGGACAGCTGATGGAAATCGGCACGCCGGCCATTGAACAAAGCGTTACATCGGTTGCAAGGCGACTGGCGTCGGGCCTCCTAGACCTGGGGCTCCCGGTCTGCGGCGGAAAGCCAGGAGATCACACCGGAAGTATTGTTGCTCTCGGAGATCCAGCACCTGGTTCGGGAAAAGCCGATATCCGCATTCAGTCGCTGCACGAGCATTTATTGAAAAACCAGGTGATCGTCTCAGTACGCCGGGGAATGCTGCGCTTCTCGCTACATTTATACAACACAGCAGACGAGGCTGACCGAGTTGTCGGCCTGGCAAAGAACTGGCTGGCATAGCCGCAAGCCTGCATTCTCAAGGAGGGATAGGAGTATTCATGTCGTCCATCAGCACACAAACGGTAGAGCTTCTCAAACAACTCATAAGAATTGAGAGCATCAACCCTTCAGCGTCGGCAAAGGGGAGCGGTGAACAAAAGGTCGCTGAGTTCCTCGAGGCCTTTTGCCGAGAGCGAAATCTGCCCTTTGAGTATCAGGAGGTAACCGACGGCCGCGCCAACTTCTTCACTTGGGTTCCTGGGCAGGAGCCCGATAAGCGTATCCTGTTCATATCCCACATGGACACGGTGCCGGTTGATAATTGGGAGGCAGATCCTTTTTCGCCGGACGAACGGGATGGTCGGATTTATGGGCGAGGAAGTTGTGACGATAAGGGCCCGCTCGCGGCAATGCTCATGGCTCTTAGCACTCTAGGGGACCGTAAGCCACGATACACGATTGTCCTAGGCGCAAGCGTCGACGAAGAATACCGAAAGAAGGGAGCGCGAAAAATCGCCCAATCAGGTGTGTCCTACGAGGCCGCAGTGGTCGGTGAGCCCACTGACTTGGAGCTTGTCGTTGCACATAAAGGTTCGGTCCGCTGGCAGGTTGAAGTGGAGGGTGTGCCCGCTCACAGCTCCAAGCCCCATCTCGGAGTGAACGCGATCACGGGAATGGCCAAGGTTATCTTGGCGCTCGATAAGATTAATGAGACACTGTCCCAACGCGTGCACCCCCTGGTTAGCCCCCCGACCCTCACGATCACGCTCATTGAAGGGGGTGCGGAATTGGCGACGGTACCCCCATCCTGCCGCGTGTGGATTGACCGACGGCTCATACCGGGAGAGCGACCGACGGACGCGCTGCAGGAGGTAGAGAACATCCTGGAAGGCCTGCGCCAGGGTCCCGATAAGATCAAGGTGCGCTCGCTGCTACCCGCTCTGGAAGATCCAGCTCCCCCGAGTGCGGAGGCCACAAAAATCGCCGCAGTGGCGGCAAAGGCCTGTGCTGAAGTTGCCGGAACAGGTCAGCACCGCGGAGTTCCATATGGGACGGATGCGAGTCAGCTGTCGTTGGGAGGTATTCCCTGCGTGATTCTTGGACCAGGTAGTATTGATCAGGCTCATACTGCAAACGAGTACGTGGAGATTGATCAGTTGGCCAAAGCGGTCGACATCTACCAAAATATCATGCTTACCTACTAGCGGCCACTGGAACAATCGCGCAAGAATAGGTCCCGCGATGACTTCGGCTCGCGGGACTACGTCCCTTACGATATACTTTCAAGCCTTATCAAGCCACATACATATGATCTCGCCATTGCCGGATCATCATCTCTGACCTCCGATGCGGTGAGGCTGGCGCATTGGGACGGATCTGTCGGCTGGGGGGTTTCGCAGTAAACATCAGCGCCCCAATGGTCCGATTCAGGTGAAGACGACCGCTTACCTCATCTTGCCCTCAGATAGTGATCATGACAAATGTTTGAGGCAGATAAACTCTTCTCTGCGGAGGCCGACGATCATTTTCATGATGAATGCGGCATATTCGGAATCTTCGGCTCTTTGGACGCGGCCACTGTCGTCACCCTCGGCTTGCATGCCCTGCAGCACCGGGGCCAGGAGGCAGCGGCATTGTCTCCTATGACGGCACGCAGTTCCACGTCGAACGTCATGTCGGCCTGATTGGCGACACCTTTACCAAGCAGCCAGTCCACGACCGGCTGAAGGGCACGCGCGCCATCGGCCACACCCGCTACGCCACCGCGGGCGGACCCGGGCTGAGCAACGTACAGCCCTTCTTCGCCGAGTGGCCGACGGCGGCTTTGCATTGCCCACAACGGCAACATCACCAATGCGGTGACCCTATAGCGTACGCTGCAGAAACAGGGTTCGATCTTCTCGTCGACCTCGGACACCGCAACGATCCTGATTCTCATCGCAACCAGCAGCGGGAAGGACGTCAATTCGCGCTTCATAGATGCGGTTCGCCAACTGGAGGGCGCGTTCTCATTGGTAGCGCTCTCCCCCACAAAAATGATCGGCTGCCGTGACGCGCTCGGGATACGGCCGCTGGTACTGGGAGAACTTGACGGCGCCTGGATCCTGGCCTCAGAGACCTGCGCGCTCGACATCATCGGTGCGCGCGTTGTTCGAGACCTGAAGCCTGGCGAGATGGTCATCGTCACCGCTGAGGGAGCGGAGAGCCTGTTCCCGTTCGAAACCCAGAAACCGCGGTTCTGCATCTTCGAGTATGTCTATTTCTCTCGTCCAGATTCGAGGTCGAGGGCCGCAACGCCTATGAAGTGCGAAAGAAGATTGGCGCCGAGCTCGCCATCGAGAACCCGGTCGATGCCGATATCGTAGTGCCAGTGCCTGACGGCGGCACGCCGGCAGCGATCGGCTTCGCCCAAGCCGCCGGCCTGCCCTTCGAGCTCGGCATCATCCGCAACCACTATGTCGGCCGCACCTTCATCCAGCCGACCGATTCCATCCGCCACATGGGCGTCAAGCTGAAGCACAATGCCAACCGCCGGATCATCGAGGATAAGCGCATCGCGCTGGTCGACGATTCCGTAGTGCGAGGCACAACCAGCCAGAAGATCGTGCAGTTGCTGCGCGATGCCGGCGCGAAGGAAGTGCATATGCGCGTCGCTTCGCCGCCGACACGCTCCTCATGCTTCTACGGCGTCGACACGCCCGAGACGGCGAAACTCTTAGCGTCGCGCATGTCGATCGAGGAAATGGCCAAATTCATCCGTGTCGATTCGCTCGGCTTCCTGTCGATCGACGGGCTTTATCGGGCTCTCGGCGAAACGGCTCGCGAGAACAAACAGCCTCAATTCTGCGACGCCTGCTTCACTGCCGAGTATCCGACCCGCCTGCTCGACCAAAAAGTGACAGCGTCCGGGCTCTGTCGGCTTTCGCCGCGGGCGGACTGTGAATCTGTCTAGCCAGTTGGAGCGGCTTCGTTGTCGGTATGAATCCCCATGCACTGCCTCCTCGCAAGGTGAAGGGCAGTCAGCCAAAGGGCAAACCTCGCCTGGTAGCGTTGAACTCGGCCGGAACCCGTCTGCGGGCTAACTGCGGAAGGTCCTTCGATCCACTTAAGCCCCAAGACTGCACCACCTCTGAGGGATCCCTGGTCCGTGTATGTCGAACACGGCTCGCCAACAGATGCAGCGTCGGTGTCCGAGCACCACGCCGCTGCGCAGATCAGTCGATCAATCTTCGCCCCGCTGTTACGATGCCAATCGTGACCGCGTTGGCCGGGTCAAAAGGTGCGGATCGGCGGTTTGCGCGATGAGGTCCTCCGAAAGGTCCGGCTGCTCGGCCAGGACTTCGCGGATCGTTTTGCCCGAGGACAAGACCTGCTTGGCAAGCTCCGCTGCCCGCTCGTAGCCGATCGCAGGCGTCAGTGCTGTCGCCACGGCGGTGCTGGCTTCGAGATGTCTGCGGCAAGTCTCTGCATTGGCTGTAATGCCCACGACGCACTTCGTGCGCAGCACATCGACGGCATTGGTGAGAAGCTCAAGCGAGTGCAGTATGTTGTAGGCGATCACCGGTTCCATCACGTTCAACTGCAGCTGCCCTGCTTCGGAGGCAAGAGTGATCGTGAGATCGTAACCGATGATCTGGAAGGCGACCTGATTGACCACCTCCGGCACCACAGGATTGACCTTTCCGGGCATGATAGAGGAGCCGGGCTGAAGCGCTGGCAAATTGATTTCGTTCAGGCCGCCACGCGGGCCGCTGGAAAGCAGCCGTAGATCGTTGCAGATCTTCGAGAGTTTCGTGGCCGTCCGCTTCAGCATTCCCGAGAAGAGCACGAAGGCGCCGGTATCCCAGCAGGCTTCGATCAGATTACCGGCCGAGACGATGGGCAGGCCGGTAATCGCACGCAACTCCGCGACAGCTGCCGCCTGATAGTCGGGATTCGTGTTGATCCCCGTGCCAATCGCCGTGCCTCCGAGGTTGATTTCATGGAAGAAGCTGGCAATCTCACCGAGCCGGGCTACATCTTCCCGCAGCGTCGTCGCGAAAGCCTGAAACTCCTGGCCCAGCGTCATCGGAACTGCGTCCTGCAACTGCGTCCGGCCAAGCTTGATCACGCCCGAAAAGTTTTCCGCCTTGGCCTCCAACTCGCTGGCGAGTTGCTCCAAAGCCCGCTGCAGCGCCCCGCGTGAAAGAAGGATCGCCAGTCGGATCGCCGTTGGATAAACATCGTTTGTAGATTGAGCGAAGTTGACGTCGTTGTTGGGATGCAGCTGGTCGTATCGTCCGCGTGGCAGTCCCATGATTTCCAAGCCGCGATTGGCGATGACCTCATTGATGTTCATGTTGGTCGAGGTACCGGCACCGCCCTGAAACACATCGAGGGGGAATTCGCCAAGATGCATGCCTGTCGCGATTTCCTCGCAGACCTGGCAGATGATGTCTGCCTTTTGCTTGTCCAGATCGCCGAGCGCGGCGTTGGCGCGGGCCGCTGCCATTTTCACATAGGCAAGCGCCTTGATGAGGTTCGGGAAATGGCTGATCCGGATCCCCGAAATCGGGAAGTTGGCAATGCCCCGCGCCGTCTGCGGGCCGTAGTAGGCATCGACTGGAATGCTCACCGGCCCGAGCGGATCTTTCTCAATGCGCTCGATTTGTGAACCTTTCGTCACGATGATTACCTCGTCATTTTCACTGCCGCATCTGGTCGAAGGTGCGTGTCAGTTGATGCTTCCACGCCAGAATGAGAGTGAGCCCACCGGGCTCCGAAAGTGGTTGCGGAGCGGAACCACCTGGGATGGGGGCCTTCCGCTTCCACAGCTGCGCACACCTATTGCTTTGCCCGATCCCCATTTGGATCGAAAAACGCCCGCAGAGATGCGTCGGCTTCGTAGAGCTTGCCGGCGATCTCGATTTCCCACCGACTGTTCTCGATCAAGTCCTTCGTGACACCGGCGGGATGGTTTACATAGCCCAGTCCGATTGAAGTTCCGATTGTAAAGCTCTTCACGCCAGAGGAAATATAGCCGACAATCCGCCCGTCGCAGCGGATAAGCTCCTCATGGAAGAGAACAGGTTTCGGATCGCGAAGCTTGAACGATACCAAGCGTTTTTTTAACGGCCCGGCATTTTTCTGTGAAGCCAGAGCATCTTTTCCGATAAATCCGCCTTCTTTATTCCAGTCCACCGTAAATCCCAAACCCGCTTCAAGCAGTGTATCGACTGGCGTGAGATCGAGCTGGTATTCTCGGTAGGCGCGCTCGGAGCGGAGGTGTTCAAGCGCGTGGTATCCCGCAGCCTTGAGGCCATAAGCCTGGCCGGCCTCCCACACGACGTCAAACACATGCTGAGCCATCTCGGTTGGAATATGAAGCTCCCAACCAAGCTCTCCGACATAAGTCAGTCTATTGGCTATTACACGAGCATACCCGATATCGATTTCTTGACTGGTAGCGAATGGGAAGGCCGAGTTCGCCAGATTTGTGTCCGTTACCTGGGATAGAATCTCGCGCGATCGGGGGCCTTGCAATGAAAGGACCGCGTACCCGGACGTCATATCAGTTACCGTGACGTTCCATTCATCAGTAACATGCTTTGAAATCCATGCCTTATCCCTAGGATGGACGGTCGCTGAGGATATAATTAGGAACTCCGTCTGCGACAAGCGGTTTACAGTAATATCTGTTTCTATCCCGGCCTTTTCATTGAGCATGTGGGTGTACACCAGCTTTCCCACAGGAACATCTACATTGCCGGCGCAAAGCCACTGAAGGAAGCGGCAGGCGTCGCGACCCTGAACCAGATGTTTGCCAAAAGAGCTTTGGTCCAACAAGATAGCATCGTTGCGGGCAGCCTTGCACTCCTGACTGACATACTTGAACCAGTTCGGCTCGTCGTAGGAGTAGATGTTTTTGGTCGGCTCCCCCTCGCCTGCGAACCACATGGGACGCTCCCATCCCATACCTTCACCAAAGCTGGCTCCAAGCTTCGCCCACCGGTCGTGAAGCGCGCTTTTGCGGACGCCTCGGGATGTCTCAGGCTGGTAGGCTGGCCAGTGCATCTTGTAGTGAAGGCCCAGCACTTCGGCTGTGCGATCGTGCAAATATCGCTTGTTGACCTGGAAGGGATGAAATCGGGCGACATCGACGAAGCTGATGTCCATTTGAGGCTCGCCCGCGATGATCCACTCTGCCAGAGCTCGCCCTGCTCCCGCGCCGAATTCAATGCCCTCTGAGTTATAACCGGTGGAAACGTAGAGGTTTTTCAATCCAGGAACTTCACCGATCATGAACAGAAGGTCGGGGGTGAAACTTTCCGGACCATTGAAAAATTTGGCAATGCCGGCGTTCGCGAGATCAGGGACAATTTCTATCGCCTTGGTCATCGGCAGTTCAAAGTGCTCCCAGTCTTCCGGAAGCTCGATGAAGGCCGTGTCCTTCGGAAGCTTTCCCATTGGCAACGGTTTGCCCCAAGGCTCGAAGGCACCCACCAGGAGCTTCCCTGTGTCTTCTTTCAGGTATACATGTCCGTCGGTGTCGCGCAGCACAGGTAAGGTCGGCGTCGCAAAATCCATCGCGTCGGTCACCACATAGAAGTGTTCTGCCGCATAGATCGGAATGCGCGCGCCTAACTTGGAGGCAAGATCTCTGGTCCAAAGCCCACACGCGAGTACGAGAATTTCAGCTTCTACGACACCATCCTTTGTCCGGACCTGGTAGTTGCCGTCTACTGTTTTCCAAACATCCGTTACTTCGACGTTTTCTACTATTTTTACACCGTTTTTTTTGGCGCCAATAGCCAGTGCCATGCACGTGTCGACAGGATTGGTTTGGCCGTCGCCAGGGATAAAGACTGCACCTTCGATGATCGAGGCGTTGAGGGCTGGATAGAGCTTTTTCGCCTCGCTCGGTGAGATCATATTGGCCTCAAGGCCAAAACTCTTTGCGATCGATGCGTTGCGAGCGGTTTCGTATAGGCGCTCTTTGGTTCTGGCGACCCCGAGCGTGCCATTTCGCTTGAATCCAGTAGCTTGTCCGGTCTCCGCTTCCAGAGCGGAGTAGAGTTCTGCATTATACTTTGCGATCTCCGTTAGCGCGTGAGTGCCACGCGTCTGCATGATCAAACCCGCCGCATGCCAAGTTGTGCCGGATGTAAGGGTATTGCGCTCTAAGAGAGCGATGTCCTTCTTACCGTTCTTTGCTAGGTGAAAGGCAATGCTTGCGCCTGCTATGCCTCCACCAACGATCAGAATTTCGTGGTGCCGAGTCGGTACTTCACGAGGACGGAAGGGCGGGGTCGTGATCATATGTATCCTTGTTCGTTCTCGGAGAAGGAGCGGCAAAGTGTTGCGACAATTCAGCTTGAGCTTTGATGCAGCGCTTCAGCGCATTTCCAGCCCACGTCCAAAGTCCGTCCCTTTTCAACAGACTAGGGGGCGACGCTCGTGGAGATGACGCTAAATGGGCTCGAAAGCGGTGTCCTTCTGCGTATTCCTCAACTTCAGCGCCGAATTATCGCGCGCACGGGACGGCGGGCACAAACCACCGAATGCGCGCGGCGCGAACCTTGCACGGCGCGTCGGGCGCCAGGTCGTCGCTGCACAGTCTCTGCGACCGCGGCTCTCGATCCCCCTGGCCCTTGGCGGGTCCGATAAGAATCCCTACAGCATGCGCATGAGCCTCCGCGGCTGTGGATCGCCGGATTATGTGGAAAGTTGCCGACACCGTCTTTGATTAGAGCCGTGCGTCGACGCGATCTTGGGGGACATCAGAGCTGAAGGGCGTGCGCAAAAGCCCACATAAAATCGAGCTCGTCACCTTGGCGACACCAGGGAAAGGGAGCGCCGAGGAAAGGAGCGGTCAAGCAGCCGATGTGACTGGATCCGCTTCCGATGCAAACGCGCTCGTCTTCAAGGATAAGCTTCGTCAAGAAGACACGAAGCCAAACGTCGACTCTCCGACTGTCTTGGCGAGACGACAAACGTGCGCCTTTGTCTGTTTTAGCTATAGGGGCGAGGTCTGCGCAGGGGAAATCATCCTCGGAGTTCGGCCCCGCCGTCCTGCAACGCTTGCTGGTGAGGTTGTTACCGACGACGAATAGCGCGGCCCGCACTCCGCGCTAGGCACTTCGATGACCACCGACGAGCCAAGACACTGCGCCGGGACTTGCGTCTCCTGGCCGTCCGGGACCGCCCCACCACAAACTCAGTGCTGAAGCTGGATTGGGAGCGAAGCACTTCAGTGTACCTTCCCAATCCGGCTGAGTAGACAAACGCCAGAAGCTTTTTTGCTAGTCCACGACTATTAGCTCGCGGGCGACATCGGCCAGCCGCTCGCCGCCCTTATCGGTAACAACAAACGACTCCGAGATGGCGGCTCCGAAGGCAGGAGGCCTCACCCCTGATTGGAAATGGAAGCACATTCCCGCCTGGAGCACCGTCTTTTCGCCTGACCGAATGCTCACCGTGCGCTCACCCCAGTCCGGCGGGAAGTTCATGCCGATTGAGTAGCCGGAACGGCCCTTTTTGACGTATCCGTGGCGGTTCAAGACGTCCAGCCAAACGGTATTCAGTTCGTCGACGACTACGCCCGGTTTCGCCATTTCGAGGACAGCGTCGCCACCTTCGATGATGGCATTGGCGAGGTGCTGGGCCTCCTTAGGTGGCTTTCCCATGTAGACCGTACGCGTCAGAGGCGCGTGATAATGGCGCCTGGCCGCTCCAATCTCCAGGAGAACCAGCCCCGACTTGGGCAGGGGCTTGTCCGACCATGTGAGGTGTGGAGCGTTCGTCTTCTCGTCAACTTGGATCAATGGACAGAGGCTTGTATAATCACCGTACTTCCCATCAACGCCTCTTGTCTGATCGGCATAAATCTGAGCGACGATTTCGTATTCAGGAACTCCTGGCCTCAGATTATTTATCGCTTGGCGCATCGTGTGGCTGACAATCCGACCCGCTTCCCTCATGTAGACGAGTTCGGCGTCGGATTTGACAAGTCGGGCCCAATTAACGAGGCCGCGGCTGTCAGAGAACTTTGCATTTGGAAGGCCGTTGACAAGGTGCTGATGCGCACGCGCTGTATAAAAATGCGCATCGAGCTCAACCCCTATGCGATCAGATCCCCAACCGCGGGATTTGATGATTTCGCTGACTTCGTCGTAGGGATGCAGCTCCACATGATGAAGTCGGTCGTCGGAAAAATTGATAATATTGTCAGCAGGCAAGTCCGTCGTGGCACGAGCGCCGTTCACGTCGACCAGCCGCCCTATCCAAATCGGCGTGTCCGATTTCAGGTGCAATAGAACCACTTGAGGCGTGTAGAAGGACCAGGCGTCATAGCCGGTCAGCCAGCACATATTGGCGGGGTCCTGGCAGATTAGCAGGTCGAATCCTGCTTCCTCCATCCGCCTCTTCACGTCCTGGACACGGCGTCGATACTCCGACGGCTGAAAGGGTTTCTCAAAGTCCATTTATAGTCGTCCTCTGCACCTAGGTTGGCTGATGGACCAAGCATTCTTTTCCATGCCCAATCCGTGCTGGTTCCCAACCTAGCACGCTTCAGAGGCCCGCTTCACGCGGACCTCTTTGTCTAATCGCAGAAAACCTGCGTTATCTGGGCTCTAGGCGCAGTTTCGCCTCCCATAGTGAAAGGGCTAGGCACATGCGCTATGCTGCCTTCGTCCGATCCGCTATCACGCCGGCAACAACCTCGCCGAAGGAAGCTGGCGTCGGCACGATGATGACGCCGGCATCCTTCAGGATCTCGACCTTCTCTTGAGCAGACTCGCCGAAGGCGGAGATGATTGCGCCGGCATGGCCCATGCGGCGGCCTTTCGGCGCGGAAAGCCCGGCGATGTAGGCGATCAGCGGCTTGCGCATGTTATCGCGCGCCCAGAGCGCGGCTTCGGCTTCCTGTGGGCCGCCGATCTCGCCGATCATCACCACGGCGTCGGTGTCGTCGTCCTGTTCGAACAGTTCCAGGATGTCCTTGAAGGAGGAGCCGTTGATCGGATCGCCGCCGATACCGACGCTGGTCGAGACGCCGATGCCCAGCGCCTTCATCTGTGATGCCGCCTCGTAGCCCAGCGTGCCGGAGCGGCCGACGATGCCGACGCGGCCGGGAAGATAGATGCTGCCCGGCATGATGCCCATCAGCGCCTGGCCGGGCGTGATGATGCCGGCGCAGTTCGGCCCGATCAGCCGCATGCGGTCCTCGAAGCGGTAGCGGCGCATGTAGCGCTTCACCCGCATCATGTCCTGCGAGGGAATGCCGTCGGTGATGCAGACGCAGAACTTGATGCCGGCGTCCGCCGCCTCCATGATCGAATCGGCGGCGAAGGGCGGCGGCACGAAGACGATGCTCGCATCGGCTCCGGTTTCACGCACCGCGCCCTTGACGGTGTTGAACACCGGCAGGCCGAGATGTGTCTGGCCGCCCTTGCCGGGTGTGACGCCGCCGACCACATTGGTGCCGTAACGCTTCATATCCTCGGCGTGAAAACTGCCGATCTTGCCGGTGAATCCCTGCACGATTGCGCGGGTGTCCCGGTTGAGCAGAATTGCCATTCTCGTCCCCTCAGCCTGATTTTCTCATCGTGGCGGACCGCCAGGCGGCGACGGCCTTGTCGGCGGCTTCGGCCAGTGTTTCGGCGACAATCACCGCCTCGCCGGAATCGGCCAGGATGCGGCGCCCTTCCTCGACCTTGGTGCCGGCCAACCGCACCACCAACGGGACGTTTACGCCGACTTCGCGGATTGCCTTGACAACACCCTCGGCGACCCAGTCGCAGCGATTGATGCCGGCGAAGATGTTGACCAGGATGGTCTTGACATTCTTGTCACCAAGGACGGCGCGGAACGATTTCGCAACCCGCTCGGGCGAGGCGCCGCCGCCGATGTCGAGGAAGTTGGCCGGCTCGCCGCCGGCGATCTTGATCATGTCCATGGTTGCCATGGCGAGCCCGGCGCCATTGATGATGCAGCCGATATTGCCGTCGAGGCCGACATAGGACAGGCCACGGTCGCTGGCAAAGGTTTCGCGCGGATCCTCCTGCGACTTGTCGCGCAGTTCGGAAATTTGGGGACGACGAAACAGCGCGTTCTCATCGAACGACATTTTGGCGTCCAGTGCCATCAGATTGCCGTCACGCGTGACGACCAGCGGATTGATCTCCAGCATCGAGGCGTCGTAGTCGCGAAACACGCGGTAGCAACCAAGCAGGGTTTCGGTCGCCTTGCCAATCAGGTTGTTTTCGAGACCAAGCCCGAAGGCGATCTCGCGCGCCTGATAGTGCTGCATCCCAGCGCCAGGGTCGACAGTCGCGCGAATGATTGAATCTGGCTGCTTTTCGGCGATCTCTTCGATCTCCATGCCGCCGGACGCAGACGCGACGATCATCACCCGCTCGGCTTTACGGTCGAGAACAAAGGCGAGATAGATTTCCTGGCGAATGTCGACGGTCTCTTCGACATAGAGCCGCGACACCAACTTGCCGCGCGGCCCCGTCTGATGCGTCACCAGCTTCCTCCCCAGCATCGCCTCGGCGGCATCGGACACTTCCTGGTCGGACGTGCAGATGCGGATGCCACCAGCCTTGCCGCGCGCGCCGGAATGGATCTGCGCCTTGACCACCCATTTGCCGCCACCGATCTCGCTAGCACGGTAGGTCGCCTGCTCCGGACTATAGGCCAGACCGCCGCGCGGTACGTGCACGCCGTGACGGGCGAGCAGTTCCTTGGCCTGGTATTCGTGAATGTCCATCTTTCCTCCCAGGAAATCTCAGTGCGTCGCCTGCGCCTGGCCGGCGCGCTCGATCGCCTCGTTAACCGCCAGCACGTTGCGCGCCATGCGCTCGGAAGCCGCGTCGATCATCTTGCCATCGAGCGCCGCGGCTCCCTTGCCGAGTGCCTCCGCTTCCTTCAGCACCTCAAGAATGCGCCTGGCACGCGTGACCTCCTTTTCCGGCGGCGAGAAGACGTCGTTGGCCAAAGCGATCTGCGAGGGATGGATCGCCCATTTGCCTTCGATGCCGAGCGCTGCGGCACGCCTGGCGGCTCCCTTGTAGCCTTCCGGGTCGGAGAAGTCGCCGAACGGTCCGTCGATGGCGCGCAAGCCGTAGGCGCGGCAGGCGACAGTCATCCGCGACAGTGCGAAATGCCACTGGTCGCCAGGATAGTCGGGGTTCAGCCCGCCGATGTTGACGGTGCGCGCCTTGTTGCTGGCCGCATAGTCGGCAACGCCGAAATGCATCGCCTCCAGCCGGCCGGGCGTGGCGGCTATCGCCTCCACATTGGCCATGCCGAGCGCGGTCTCGATCAGCGCTTCAAGGCCGACACGGGTCTTGAAACCTTTAGCCATCTCGATCTGGTTGACCATGGCCTCGACCATGTAGAGGTCGGCCGGCACGCCGACCTTCGGCACCAGGATGGTGTCGAGCCGGTCACCGGCCTGTTCCATGACGTCGACCACGTCGCGATACATATAGTGCGTGTCCAGGCCGTTGATACGCACCGAGACGGTCTTGCCCTTGGCGCGCCAGTCGATGTCGTTGAGCGCCTGGATAATGTTCTTGCGGGCGCGTTCCTTGTCAGGCGGGGCGACCGCGTCCTCGATGTCGAGGAAGATGAAGTCGGCGGCGCTGTTCGCCGCCTTGTCGATCATCTCCGGGCTGGAGCCGGGAACGGCCAACTCGCTGCGCTGCAGCCGTAGTTTCTTCAGGTGGTTGATCGTGTGGCTCATCGTGGGCTCCCCAACATCGGGCTGTTGCTTTTCCAAGTCCTTTTGTGTTCTTCACAAGGTAGCACGCCTCGGACGATGGGGTTGTGCTGCCCAGCCCGTGATGCCGCACAAGATCTGCATTTTTGCGGTCGCTCGCGCAGCAAATCCTCTTCCCTGGTTCTATCGTCGCCTGGGAAGCGGTTGTCACCCATTGCGAGTGCAGTAGAAATATCTTTGGCAAGAAGATTTCTGACTTAGTGTGGTTTTTGGGATCTTCCCAATCTGTTTTCGTAAAACCGCAGTGACGAGCTAAGCACAATATCTCCCCACCAGGTCACCGGTCTTTCAGTCACACTTTCCCACCTTTCGAAGCCACTACAATCGTGAGGTATACTGCGAAGCCGAAGTGAACAGCCCCGCAAGAGGTCCGCTTGGCGTGGCCGACTGCAAATTACCGTTCGATCTCTCAAGCCAAGTGTGATCGTGGGCTGGCCACAGGTGACAATTGTCATCTCGCCTTGCTGAACCTTGCCCATAAGCCGACAGAGATCAAACGGCGAAAAAGCTCAGTCGCATACCCTTATTCGCAGGAGAACGTCTTCGTAGCCTTCGATCGCGCTGCCAATCGCCGCGGTTGCGCGGCTATTTTGCCGGAAATGAACTGTCGATGGTGGGGTTAGTGATGAGAGGTACAGCAAGTGCCGCGTTAAAGGAGCTCAAAAGGCAGGACCTCCTTCAAAAGTGCGCCTATGTGAATGGAACTTGGCTCTCCAAGGCTGAAACGATCTTGGTGGTTGACCCGGCTACTGGCCAGGACTTGGCTCAGGTGGCTGCCTGTGAGCTGTCTGATGTAGATGACGCGGTCAACTTCGCGAGGACTGCGTTTGAACAATGGCGCAATGTTCTTCCTTGGGAACGGGCCGCATGTCTGCGGAGATGGGCCGCCGGCATGCGCGAGAATGCGGAAGACCTTTCCACCATCATGACCGCTGAACAAGGCAAACCATTGACCGAGGCGCACGGTGAGATTTTATATGCCGCCAGCTTTCTTGACTGGTTTGCGGCAGAGGGTGAGCGAGCATATGGCGAGACCATCCCGAGCCATCTTGCGGGCAGCCGGCTCTCCGTGCAGATGCAGCCGGTCGGAGTGACGGTCGCTATCACGCCTTGGAACTTTCCGTCGGCGATGATCACCAGGAAAGCAGGAGCCGCCTTGGCTGCGGGCTGCACGATGATTGTCAAGCCAGCCCCGGAAACGCCCTTGTCCGCTCTGGCGCTTGCCCGCCTTGCCGAGGAGGCAGGAATGCCCGCTGGCGTGTTTCAGGTGATCACGGGAGAGGCTGCCCCACTCGCAAAACGGCTATTGGATCATAGCGATGTGCGGGCATTCTCCTTCACGGGCTCGACCGAGGTCGGTCGGATCCTGCTCGAGCAGTCGGCAAAAACCGTGAAGAAGGCTTCACTTGAGCTCGGGGGCAATGCTCCTTTTATCATTTTCGATGATGCCCCCTTGGAGACAGCCGTAGCTGGATGCATAGCAGCCAAATTTGCCACATCCGGTCAGGACTGCCTGGCAGCCAATAGGATCTATGTTCAGCGAGGAAACTATGAGCGCTTCGTGGAAGAATTTGCGAAGGCCACCGGTAAACTGAAAGTCGGGCACGGATTCGAACCCGGTGTCGATATTGGCCCAATGACCAGACCATCCGTCGCCGAAAAGTGCAGACGGCAGGTGTCCGAAGCTCTTTGTTCCGGGGCTCGCATCGTTGTTGGCGGACAGGATAGTCTTCTCGGGGGCAATTTCGTTACCCCGACTGTTCTCGCCGATGTCACGGACGACATGCTGGTCGCGAAGGAAGAGACCTTTGGGCCGGTGGCGGCAGTCCTTCCGTTCGATGAGGAGGGGGAAGTGCTTGCGCGAGCCAACAACTCGGAAATGGGCCTTGCGGCTTACGTTTACACAAAAGATCTGAGCCGCGCCATGCGCCTAACCGATCAGTTGGAGTACGGCATGGTCGCCGTCAACACACCGAAATTCACCGGCGCTCCCATACCCTTTGGTGGATGGAAACAATCCGGGCTCGGCCGCGAGGGCTCAAGGCATGGTCTCGCCGAATATCTCGAACCCAAATACGTGTGCATCGGTAATACCGCAAGCTAAAGGGACAGACCCATGAGTATCAACATCAAGGATATCAGCGAAAAGGATAGAAATGCTGTCCTGCATCCTTTCACACAGCTCAAGGATTTTGCCACCGGCAAGCTCGGTGAGCCGACCATCGTTGACACAGGCAAAGGCATCCGCATTCAAGATGCGCATGGCAACCAGCTGATCGACGGATTCGCCGGCCTTTATTGCGTCAATGTCGGTTACGGCCGCACCGAAGTCGCCGAAGCGATTTCCCGCCAGGCTTTCCGTCTGGCCTACTATCATTCCTACGCTGCCCACACGACGGACGAGCTCGCAATGCTTTCCGATCGCCTCGTGAAGATGGCGCCGGGCAAGATGAGCAAGGTCTTCTACGGCATGTCCGGCTCGGATGCGAACGAGACGCAGGCCAAGCTTGTCTGGTACTACAACAATCTGCGTGGCAAGCCGAACAAGAAGAAGATCATCTCGCGTGAACGCGGCTATCACGGCTGCAGCGTCGTGTCCGGTTCGATGACCGGCATGAGCTTTTATCACGATCACATGGACCTGCCACTTCCGCAGATCGTTCATACGGGTGTTCCACATCACTACTGGGGCGCCACCCCAGGCGAGTCCGAGCGCGAATTTTCAGCGCGACGCGCCAAGGAACTCGATGAGTTGATCGAGCGGCTGGGCCCGGACAATGTGGGCGGCTTCATTGGCGAGCCGGTGCTCGGCACCGGCGGCATCACGCCACCGCCGGAGGGTTACTGGCAAGCAATCCAGGCCGTGCTCAAGAAGCACGACGTGCTGCTCATCGCAGATGAAGTCATAACCGGCTTTGGTCGAACTGGCTCCATGTTCGGCTCGCAGCACTATGGCATCGAGCCAGACCTCATCACGGTCGCTAAAGGTCTGACCTCGGCCTACTTCCCGCTTTCAGCGGCAATTGTCGGAGAAAAAGTCTACAAGGTCCTGGAGGACGGGGCGGACAAGGTCGGGGCATTCTCGCACGGATATACATATTCAGGCCATCCGATCGGGGCTGCCGCGGCCAACACGGTCCTCGATATTGTCGAGAAAGAAAACCTCCCCGGCAATGCGCGTGACGTCGGCGCGTTCTTCCAGGCGCAGCTGCAGGAGAAGTTCGCGCAGTTGCCGATCGTCGGCGAAGTGCGCGGCGTCGGTCTAATGGCTGCAATCGAATTCGTTGCCGATCGCGGCAAAAAGAAACGTTTCGATCCGTCGCTGAAGGTCGGTGCACGCATTTCGAAGGCAGCACGCGACCGCGGCCTGATCGTCCGAGCCATGCCGCATGGTGACATTCTGGGCTTCGCTCCTCCTTTGGTGGCAACAAAGGCTGAAGTGGAAGAGATCGTTGGTATCGCAGAAAGTGCAGTTCGCTTCGTTACGGATGAGCTCACGAGAGAAGGACTTAGCGTCTGAGGCGGGCGACAGCCGACTTGCGGCCAGACGCCCTGAATGTCTGCCTTAGGCAGGTTCAGCCTACTGAGCGGTTCACCGGTGGCGACGCTAGCGCAGATCAATGGACACTTAGCGGGAGAATCCTCGGCTCCCGCATGGCCGCTTCACGAACGAGAGATCAGGCTAGCAGAAAAGGAACTCCCGGGATGCTAGACTCGGAGTCGACCTGCCGAAACTTTTGCTTTTACCTCCTGCCGGCCTTTTCGCTCCAGGCGTTCTCGTCGGCAGTAGAAGCGCTGAGGCTCGCCAACGAAGTATTGGGGCGGGACGAGTATAGCTGGCAAGTCGTTTCGGACGACGGGGAGCCTGTGGTCTCAAGTTGCGGGTTGTTGGTATGCGCTGAATCGTCGCTGTCGTTCGAACGTGAAAGAACTCGTCGATCAATCTCAGCACCGGCCGTCGTTGTCGTCGGCGGCCGTAACGCTCCTAGCTCGCACAAACAGCTTGAGGCCTGGTTACGAGAGTGTAGAAACCACCGCAGTTGCCTCGTAGGCATAGGTAGCGGCACGATTATGCTTGCTCGAGCCGGGGTTGCAGAAGGGCGCCGTTGCGCGGTTCACTGGGAACAATTTCCTATATTCTCTGAGCGCTTTATAGGTGTGTCCGCCACTCAAACCGCCTTTGAGCGGGATGGAGACCTGTACACCTGCGCCGGGGGAGACGCTCCCTTCGACATGTTTCTAGATTTGGTTGCCCGTCACCATGGGACGATAGTTGTCAATCGTATTTGTGAAAAAGCCATCGCGTGTAGGACCCGTTCAGCGGGTGACCGCCAACGTTTGCCACTCCATTCACGAGTGCAACTAAACCATCGGGCGGTCATCAAGATAATCGAGGAGATGGAGGCAAACCTCACGGAGCCATTGCTATTAGACGAACTTGTGGGATCAGCCGGCCTATCCCGACGTCAAATCGAGCGACTGTTTAGGCGGGAACTGGGATGTTCTCCAAGCCGCTACTATTTGGATCTTCGTCTGGAACGGGCGCATCTGCTGCTCATCAGTTCCCGCCTGCCGGTCGTGGAGATAGCGATGGCTTGCGGCTTTATCTCTGCATCGCACTTCTCAAAAGCGTACCGTGACGCCTACGGCTGCGCGCCGCATCAGTCACGACTGCCAGTCCACCAACGAAAAACAACGCGGTCGATCGCGCCGGAGGAAAATAGAGTCAGGAAAATCGATCGGAGGCTAAGTTACGAAAGAGTGCCTAACTGCCACTAGCAGAGCGTTGTTCTCTGAAGATCAGTTATGGCGCTGTTGTTGGTGATGGGCTCACGTCGATGAGCTCGTGTCGATTGTCACGTTCGAGACCGGGCTCGACTCCTGCTTGCTCTGGGGCCGACCCGGGAGCGATAGAAGAGGATTTTCTCAACATGATACCATTACCATTCCACCCCGACGAATACCGGAGGAGGCTTTCCGCTATCCGGGCGGAAATGGCGCGCCGCAACCTCGATCTTCTAATCGTCAACGACGTCGCCAACCAGCACTACATCACCGGCTATGACGGCTGGTCGTTTTACACACCGCAAATGGTCCTGGTCCCGCTCGCGGACGAGGAGCCGGTGTGGATTGGTCGCGCCATGGATGCCGCCGGTGGGTTGCTGACGGCTTGGATGAAGCCCGAGAACGTCATCGGCTTTCCCGAAGATCATGTCCAGCGTGCCGACCGTCATCCGATGGACTGGATTGCCGCATGGATCGACAGGAAGGGCTGGGGGCGCCGCAATATCGGCATCGAGCTTGAAGCCTACTACTATTCCGCCAAGGCGCATGCCCGGCTGACCGCTGGGCTGCCCAACGCAATCTTTCACGATGCTGACCTTCTGGTGAACTGGATCCGCAGCGTCAAATCGGAAGCCGAGATCGGCTATCTACGCAAAGCCTCGCGTCTTGCCGAGGCGGCGGTCACCGCGGCCTATGAGGTGATAGCGCCAGGTGTGCGCGAGTGCGACGCCATCGCCAAAATCCAGGCCGCTCAGGTAGCTGGCTCGCCGGATTTCGCCGGCGACATCACCGCCCTGCCGCCGACCATACTGGGTGGCGAAAATGCATCGGCGCCGCATATCATGTGGAGCGATCGTCGCTTTGGCCACAACGAAACCGTCGCGCTCGAGCTGGCCGGCGTCGTTCGTCGCTATGCCGCAGGTCTGGCGCGGACGCTTCAGCTGGGCGCAATGCCAGCCAAGGTCGGCGACACCGGTAAGGCCGTGCTCGAAGGCATGGAGGCAGTGCTGGCTACGATCAGGCCCGGTGTCTTGGCGGAGGACATCGAGGCGAGCTGGCGCCAGGTCATCCAGCGCTACGGCCTGAAGAAGGAATCCCGCATTGGCTATTCGATCGGCGCGGCCTATCCGCCTGACTGGGGCGAGCACACGATCAGCCTGCGCCAGGGGGATAAGACGATTCTGAAACCGGGCAATGTCCTTCACTCGATCCTCGGCATGTGGATGGATGGCTGGGGGATCGAAGTGAGCGAAACGATCCTCGTCACCACGAACGGCTGCGAGGCGCTGACCAGCTTCCCGCGAGAGATCCATGTCAAACGCTGAAACCTTCGAAGGCGCACGACTGGCGGCACGTCGGTCACTACTCATTTGTACATAGCAGCTAGCCTAGACCGCGCTGGCTTATGCGCCGAGGACGCCGGCGAGCGGCACCTCACCTCACCAATAGTTGTTTATTAAGGCGCGCCTGGTCGCGGCAGTTCCCTACCAATACCCACCGTGCTTACCAAGCATCCGGGTCACGACCCTGGCGCCTGCGGTTCTGCCGTGCCATTGATGGCGGTCGCAAACGTCCGGAGATTGCTCAGATCTGGCGGCAAAACTGGGAGCACCGTGATCGAGGCGCTGGACTCAATGCCGAGACGCGCCGTCCGCATCCACGCGACGCGGATTACGCCAAAGGGGCGTCGTAGCCGAGCAGCGCCTTCACTTCGAGGTACTCCTCCAAGCCCCACTTGCCATTTTCGCGTCCATTCCCCGATTGTTTATAGCCACCGAATGGCGCGGCCCTGTCGGGCGCTGTGTAGTTGATATGCACAGTGCCGGCTCGCATACGGGCTGCCACACTGCGGGCGCGGGCAAGGTCGGACGATTGAACATATGCCGCCAAGCCAAAGATCGTATCGTTCGCGAGGTCGATCGCCTCTTCCTCATTCCGGTATGGCAGAATTGACAGAACCGGCCCGAAAATCTCTTCGCGCGCAATGATCATGTCATTGTGGACATTAGCAAATACTGTCGGGCGGACGAAATAGCCTCGGTTGAGATGCTCCGGTCTGCCGGGGCCGCCGGTAACGAGATCTGCTCCCTCGTCGATCCCAGCCCGTATAAAGCGCTGAACATTGTCGAATTGACTCTTGCTGACCACCGGTCCCACATTCGTTTTAGGGTCGCGTACATCCCCAACGATCAACCCTTCTGCGACCGACTTGGCAATCCTCTTCACCTCCTCGTGGCGTTCTGCTGGCACCAACATGCGGGTGGGCGCGCTACAAGCTTGGCCGCTATTGCGCATCACCCCAAGCACGCCCTTCGTCACGGCACTTTCAAAATCCGCGTCAGGCAACAGGATATTCGCCGATTTTCCTCCAAGCTCCTGCGCTACACGCTTGACGGTTTTTGCGGCCGACTGAGCAATGAGGATGCCAGCCCGGGTGGAACCGGTAAAAGACATCATATCTATTCCTGGATGGGCCGACATCGCTTCGCCCACAACTGCGCCTTCCCCTTGGACCATGTTATAGACGCCTGCGGGGACCCCTGCAGAATGCATAATTTCGGACCAGATGATCGCGTTCAAAGGAGCCACCTCGGAAGGTTTAAGCACCATTGTGCATCCTGCAGCGAGTGCCGGAGCAACCTTCATTATTATCTGGCCGATCGGCCAATTCCAAGGCGTGATCAACCCTACGACTCCGATCGGTTCTCGGACAATCTTGGTTGACCCTTGCAATTCCTCGAACTGATAGTGTTCCAGAACCTCTATGACACTTCTGAGTTCAGCCAACGCCAATTGCCACTTACGAGCGATTTGGAAAGGCGCACCTATTTCCGTGGAAAGGACCTCAGCGATGTCTTCCCGTCGCCTCTCATATTCTGAGAGGACTGCCCGCAGCAACTCCAGTCGTTGTGGCGGCGTGGTTGTAGAAAATAGAGGGAAAGCTTTGCGAGCAGCTGCCACGGCGCGGTCGACGTCCCTGGGGCCGCCACCGGCGATGCGAGTAATGAGTTGCTCCGATGAAGGATCAATCACGTCCAGGAGAGTTGGGTCCAATGGGTCGACCCAGTCTCCATCTATGTAATGTTGTCGTACGTGCTGCATATCTCGCTCAGTATTATCTTTGCACCTTGGCCGGAACGAAACTCCGCAACTCCGATATGAATACAGACCGGATCTGGACAGCCTCGCTCTTACTCAGGAGTGCTCATTCGATTTTTTATCGCTCAGTGGCTCTGACGCGTCTCGCACTTCGCTAGGGCTGGATTAGGTCTGCTGCGCGCTCACCGATCATGATAGACGTCGCGTTGGTGTTACCTGCGATATGTGTTGGGAATATCGACGCATCGGCAACCCATAAGCCTTCAGTTCCCCTCACTCGTAGGTCTGGCGTCACAACGGCCCGGTCATCGATACCCATGCGACAAGTCCCAACAGGGTGGTAAGCTGGCCCGGTTGCGGCGCGTACATATCTTTCGTCCGCCTCAATCCCGGCCTCTTGGGGCGGGACGTCAATAAGTTGGAGGACATGACTACCAAATGGTGGTGTCGATGCCAGCCGCCTAACCCAATCTAGGCCGAGCAGAACGCCTTTTAGGTCGTCGGGGTGGTCGAGCAGGCGTGGATAAATAGCTATAGGGTCTCGGGGATTATTTGATCGAAGTGCAACGTGGCCCTTGCTCTTCGCATGGTTTACATTGGCATAGATCGTCACGAGGTTTCGTCGAGGGACGTGCCGCCGCCCATTCTTCATGAAAAAGCCAAAGGGCAAAAGATGGAATTGAAGATCGGGCACTTTCTGATCAGGAGTAGACTTGAGGAAGGCTATAACCTGTGCCAAGGACTCAGTAAGCACGCCTTTCCTCGCAAAAGCCCATTCTGCGAACGCTCTCACTCGTCCAAGTCCAGATGCGTAAGCATTTCCCGTTTTGATATTCATCTCGGCGATGACGGTTAAGCACGGATGCTCTAATAAGTTTTGACCGACCTCCGGGCTGGCCACAACGGGTTCTATGCCATGCCTCGCGAGTTCGCTAGGATCGCCAATTCCTGACAGCATGAGGATTTGAGGCGAATTAAGAGCACCGGCAGACAGCACGACGCCGCGCCGCGCGCTTGCTCGCAAGGCCTGGCCACCCCGCGTAAAAATGACGCCCTTTGCACGGTTCGCTTCCATGACCAGACTGCTGGCCACAGCGTCGTCCATGACCACTAAATTGGGATTCTTCTGCAGCGGCTCTATGTATGCGTCGAAAGCTGAATGGCGCAGGCCGTTTTTCGTGGAGCCTTGATTCCAAGCTACTCCCTCATGCGAGGGTCCGTTTAAGTCAGGGTTTAGTGGAACGCCTAAATTCACAAAGCTGTCGATAAACGTTTGGGAAACCGGAACGCGCCAACGCACAGTCGAAACCCGCAGTGGGCCCATACCCCCTCGATAGGCGTCATTTTCCGTATATTTGTCAGCCGTTTCCATCTTGCGAAAGTAAGGCAGTACGGAATTCCAGCCCCATCCGTTATTGCCGAGCTCTTCCCAAGCGTCAAAGTCGGTCTGGGCGCCTCTGACGAAAATCATACCATTAATAGCGGACGAGCCGCCTGGCACGCGGCCCCGCGGCCATAATTCTTGGAGCCCATGACGCGTTGGATCCGGCTCCGAAATATACGCCCAGTCATAGCGCTGATTGCCGACAGTGTGCACTGACGATGCTGGGATTCGCGTGATGCGGAGCTTCTCCCGTTTACCGGCTTCGAGCAGTAGAACGCGAGCGCCTTTCTCCACTAAACGCGCGGCAACTGGCGATCCAGCACTGCCGGACCCTACGACGATGTAGTCAAATTCCATTGTCGAACCTTAGTGGCCGAATGAAAGGGATAGGACAGGTCCAAAAGGTATTCGGCATGAGTAGCTCCCTTGTTGGCAACTGGGCGGCGTCAGACCGGTCATCTGGTGAAAGCGGCCGACAATTAGAGCAAAACCCGGTCGACCCCCGCCCTAACGCCGACCGATGTCAAGCTGACAACCCATGGGGGTCATGCCTTGAGCCAGCATTTAGCGAACGCGTAGCCGTCCATCAGCTCGCTGCGTCCGCCGCCATATCCGCCGATCTTGTCCGAAGTCGCGTCAATGGATTGGTTGAACATCGGAACGATCACCCCGCCCTCATCCCGAACAATGAGGGCCATCTCGCGATAGAGGTTCTTGCGCTTGTCCTGGTCGAGTTCGGCACGCGCCTCGCTGAGAAGTTTGTCGAACTTCTCATTGAAGAAGTGTGTTTCATTCCAGGGCGCCTTCGAGAAATAAGTGGTGGAATACATTTGGTCCTGCGTTGGACGCCCCAACCAGAAGGTGTTGCAGAAGGGTTGTTTCATCCAAACTTGCGACCAATAGCCATCGCTCGGCTCCTTCTTGACCTCCAGGGTGATGCCGGCCTTGGTGCAGCTCTGCTGATAAAGCTGCGCCGCATCGACGGCGCCCGGAAAGGCAACGTCCGACGTGCGCAAAAGGATCGGTCCACTGTGACCCGACTTCTTGTAGTGGAACTTGGCCTTGTCCGGATCGAACTGGCGCTGTTCAACGTCGTCAGGGAATAACGGGTAGGATGAGTTGATTGGAAAGTCGTTACCAACAGTACCGTAGCCCCGAAGGATCTTGTCCACCATTTCCTGGCGGTCGACGGCCAGCTTGAGGGCCATCCTCAAATCCCTGTTGTCGAACGGCGCCGTATCGCAAAACATGTCGTAAACATAATGGCCCGGCCCCGATGTGGTCTCGATTTTTAAGTTGGGCACACGCTTGACCAGATCGACGATCTTGGGCTGAACCATGTTTACGATGTGAACTTGGCCGCCCTGCAGCGCGGAGATGCGGGCGGTGTCATCGTTGATGATAAAAAGCTCAACCTGATCGGCGAAGCCCATTTTGTCGGGCTGCCAGAAATTGGCGAAGCGTTCGCCGCCGTGCCGTCTGCCGGGCTCGTTGACCGTTACTTTGTACGGTCCGGCACTTATGCCTTCGGCCGGATTATCCTTGCCTCCGTTGGGCTGAATGACGAGATGAAAGTCCGTCATCAGGTACGGCAGATCGACGTTCGGCTCCTTGAGAGTAATAATGACATTCCGGCCGTCGGCCTTGAGGCCCTCGATGTTCTGCAAGATCCCTTTCGCACCCGACTTCGATTTTTCGTCGGAATGCCGTTCCAGTGTCGCCACAACGTCTTGCGCCGTTACAGTCTTGCCGTTGTGGAATTCCACGTCCTGACGAATCTTGAAGGTCCAGACCTTAGCGTCGCTGGAAGAGCCGATCTCCTCGGCAAGGCGATGTTCCAGTGTGCCGTTAGGCCCCATCGCCACAAGATACTCGCCCCAACACTTGCCGAAGTTGACCATCGCCGTCACAAAATTGGCGGGATCAAGGTTTTGGGTGGCTTCACCGCCATTAATACCGCCTTTGATGATCCCTCCCCGAACGGGCCCCTCGGCAAGTGCAGCACTGGCAAGAAGGGAATTGGCGAAGGTGGCGCTGACGCCCAGCGCGGCCGCACGGCCGAGAAATTCACGGCGGCTTAGCCCGCCGCGACATACGTGACGGCTGAGATGGTCGAGTTCCTGCGACATGGATACCTCCCTTTGTTCAGCTGCGCCCGAAGCGCAAACGATGCGGCTCTGGCGCCTTCTATAAACTGAATGATAGGGCGGGGAATTCGTCAACCGTACTCAAATTTGGCCTTGCAACGCAGCAAATCGGCGTTCTTCTGCTGCGCACGCATAACCGCGACTTTGGTTATGGTAAGGAACGAACGCTAGCGAAGTGAAGCTGATCAGGCTGCTTGAGTGCTCCGATCCGCGAACGGTCAAGTTTGCCTTCACCCTGGACCTGGCGCCTAGAGTCTGGTCCGCTTGCCCCAACCTGCTGGCGGTGCAGGCATGAGCCTCGCCAGCCGCGGGCGGAGCTGTTGGTTGCGAACTGGATCAAGCGGGCTCCCTCAGGTCGCGATAGTCTCCGACCCGCCTTCGGCTGCGTCACCGGGGAGATCTTTGGCGCCGGCGACGGCAATCAGGACGACTTTCTGCTGGGAAGGCAACGACGAAATGGTCGAAGCCCCAAGCCGACGGCTGGGCGCCCGACGGCTCCCTCATCGCACAAATCTGCTTCCACAAGCGAGGAGACGCTCGACCCAATCGCCCAGGCCTCACAGGTGATCGAAACGGTTCGATTAAAAGGCCACGGCGCCAACCCGCACAGCACTACCGTCGATATCGCGCTCTGTCCGGGCCACGCATCAGTGCGCTCATCTCCCTGCACTCTCCATAAGTCAGCCCTACCGTTCCTTTCCAGCTCGCCGAGCTCCATTTCGGGCACTGAGGACACCACCAGGTCGGTATAGGCGTCGAAGCGTGGCGTCAGCACTTTGCTATTAGAGCCGTAGCGCACCACGCTCGCCGCTCACCGCGATGAATCAACGATCGAGTTCACCGTCGCGAAACTAATGAAGAGGCAGGTCACGTTCTCGATTTTCGGCAGATCGAGCAGCAGCTTGAGGACGCTGCGAGCAACCAGCGGGTCGAGCACCGACGTCACCTCGTCGCAGGTGATCAGCTTCGGTTGGGCGGCGAGCGAACGAGCAATGCAAGACGCGCTGTTTCTGGCTGGCAGCCGGAAAGCTCGGCCGAATAGCGGTCGAGGAACCCCTTGCCTCTCTCAATCTCGTTGAGCAGCTCGGCGACCCGCTTTATCGCGCTCGCGGCCTCTTATGCCGAATAGAACTCAAGCGGCAGGCCAGAGCGGCAACGCCGAAGGGCCGTGGCCAAAGCCCGCAGGCGTTCGTAATTGGATTAATCAAATATCGGCCGCAACCCCCTCTACTGAGCCGACCACGCACTTTGAATAATAATATCTCCGCTTCAACTGCACGCTACTGTTGCAGCTTTGCGAATATTCTCCTCCAATAAAACTTATATATTTTCGCTGGATATAACCGATGTCTCAATGTCATTGTCGCGAACCGGAGTTAAAAGCTCGGTAATTTCCATCTTCAGCATCCGGCGAAAATATAGCCTGTGACGTGCTCCTGATTGCAATCGGCGTGACGCCGGAAACGGCCCTAGCAGAGGCAAGCGGCCTAGAGGTGGACAACGGGGTGGTCGTGGACGAGTATTTGCGTACCACTGACCCGTCGATCTTCGCGGCTGGCGACGCAAGTTGCATACGTCGCGCAGGCATGGAGCGTCCGCTCCGCCTGGAGTGCTGGAAAAACGCCGAAGATCAAGGAGATATTGTCGCCAAGAACATGCTGGGCATCAAAACGGCCTACCAGACGGTGCCGTGGATGTGGTCGGATCAATTCGACAAAGTAGTCCAGGCTGCGGGACTGCCCTCACCGGATCAAACGATTGCCCTTCGGCCGCTCGGCATGGGGGCGCTGGTTGCCTTTCACTATGATGCTCCGGGAATGCTTGCCGCGGTTTCCGGTTACGGTCCCATCGGCCTCGTGGCCAAGGCTGTGCGCATAGGCTCCGTCATGCTCCAACGAGGCATTTCGCCCACCCCGGAGGCGGTCCGGGCAGCTTCTGACCTGCGGGAACTGATTCAGGCAAGGCAAGAACATGCAAGATCTTCTGATTTTTCAATCGCTGTGGGCTATGGAGCTTCGCAGCGCCCAACATCCTGAGCTTACGCTTGAGCAGAACATCGAGAAAATTGCTCAGGCGGGCTTCGAGGGAGTCAGTGCAGACTGGCGCGACCGCAAGTTCGTCGAGCGCTTATCAAGCCTCCTGAAGGCCGGCCTGGAGCTTGGGCACGCGACGATCCGCGTGGATCGCGATGTTGCGCCGACCCTTCTGGTCGAGACGATCCGGGCGTTGCGGTCAGCGTGATCCTGCCGGCGCAGCATGGATTGGACCCGTGTCGGGGCCGAGCGGAGGCGACGCCCGACCTCTACCGGATACCCCGTGCCGAAGTGACTCGGGAGGCGGAAAGCCGGCCCAAACCGGGCAAAATATGCTTCTGTCGGTGACATGGCGAGCACCGCTTCGGTCCATCCTGATGATGTCGACACGCTGAAGGCGATGCTCGTCGCCATAGCGGCGGAGAAGTCTGAGCTCCGGGACGAAACGGCGGAACTAAAGGCCGAAATCGTCCGAATGGCGACACTCAACGACACGCTGAAGAGCGGATCGCCAATCTGCATATGATCATCAAGCAGTTGGAGCAGGGCGGCGGCGCGCGGACGCCTGTGGGAAGCACCCTTATGCTTGATTTTCGGAAGTCATTCGCCAGACCTGGGCAATACGCTCTTTCAACACAAGGGCCTCCTCGTGTCTTCGCCGTCCGGTCCCGTAATGGCGTAGGGCTTCGGACCCAGCTCACAAGTAAATGCCAGGGTGTCCTCTGCCCCTGCCCGTTTCCGCCAACTCCTGAACCCGTATTCCCACCATGAAAGGAACTGATCGACCCACATTTTGTGCTGCGGGTAGGTGATTTCGATCTGTACCTGCTCACGGGTCGCCACCCGGCCGTGGAAGGCCCATGAATTCTCTAGGATGCGATAGATTTCCTCGTGATGATTATCCGCGATGGGCGATGGGAATTCTCGGCCGACTACAAAATGGGAAATGTCACCTAACAGCCGGAGATCCGGAAAACAGTCGAGCAAATCCAGAGTGAAGTGAAGATCGGTGGTCATGCGGTCGCGATGGGTCTCGATGTAGACCTGCACGCCGGCCTCGTCGGCGAGCCGACGCCATCCTTCGAGCAACGGCACGCACTCCTGTATACGGCGCAGACGGACGTCCGGCTGAAGATCGATGTGATGGACCCCAAACTCTACGGCGTTCTCCAGAACCGGCTTGAGATTATCAACCGTCTGAGGGAAGCACTGGCCTTCAGCTTGCATCCGCCAGGCACACCTCCAACCTGGCGAAGCCCTGCGCATCCGCCAGTTCGCGCCGGGCCGCATCACCCTTCCAGTATCCGCGCTTTATCCGACCACCGACGGCGAGGGACAGCAGGGCTGGCATCAAGTCGAGCTGGCATCGCCTCGATGACTGCGAACGTTCCGTGTCTGGACTTGGATGCAGACGAATCATCCCGAGTGTTGCGACTCACCGGATCGCGAAACAATGGGATCAGGTTGGCGCTTACAACGATTCCTCCATGATGGTCGTCTCGACATCGACTCCAATGCCGTCGAGCGGACCATCCGGCCCCAGACAATCACAAGGAAGAATGCATTGTTCGCGGGCAGCGACGGTGGCGGGAAGACATTGGCCACGACTCGCCACACTCCTGCAAACCGCGAAGATGAACGACGTCGATCCATTCGGCTGGCTCGCCCAAACCCTTCAGCGCATCGCCACCGCCTGGCCAACGTCGAACTCGATCCGCTTCTGCCATTCAACCACCACGCCGGCCACGGCTGGGCGCCATCTCGGGTTGAAAGTGATGTTCGCTGGGCAGGGCGTAAGCGCTAGACATGCTTGGGAAAATCCACGCCGTTGGAGTCTGCAATCCTGTTTGCTTGGTTAGCTGAACAGTGCTAGCGGCTTCGCACCAAGTCTAGCTCACACAGCGACCTCCTCTATAGCTGCTGGGTTGCTAAGACTCTCCTAGTTAGCGCCAACCAGCAGATCGAACAGCGGCGCCAACGTGGGGCGCTTCTCAAGGTCGTTTATGAACTCGCCGATCAACCCGAGCTGTTTCTCGGAGAATGACAACATCGACATTTCGGCACAAGCCTTAAGTTTCAACATGCCATCTGTCAGCGAAGCAGGGTTTTCCGGATGGCCGAATGGCTTGTCGATGCGTATGGAATATTGTGCTCCAGACTTAACCTGAACTTTGACTGCAGTGGGCGAATTCCCGTATCTGCCATGAGTGAGATCGATTTCTGGATCAATTTCTACCCTGGTAGCCGCTAGCACTCGGCGCACGGCGGGATCGTCCAGCGCTTCGGCCCGGAAATCGCTGATCGCAACGCCGCCACGCACCGCCGCTACAGCGACGACGTACGGGAGGCTGAACCGCGCCAGCACCGGGTCATTTGGATTCCACTTTTGATCGCGCGGCTGGCCCACGACGCTTTCACAACGCTGATTTAACCCGAGCTGAATCGAAACTATATCGTCGGCGGTGAAGTTATACCTCTCACGTAGTTGAAGCAGACCATCAATTCCATGATGCGTTGCCCTGCAAGACGGCCAAGGCTTATAGCTAATAGAGGCGTTTACATAGTCGTCGCCGAGTTTGTCCATAAGCAAATCAAGATCGTAAGCCTGTTCGAAGGCTTTGTAGAAGCCATATCTCCCAAAGAATGGCTCTCGCGGGCCGTTGAAGCCCACCATGGCTGAGAGTGCCGACTCAAGGCCTGAACGAGCCCTCAATCCCTGCTGCAACGCCACGGTGTGTGCAGTCTCTTCGTACATTTGGAATTCGCCCGCAGCATGGGCGTAAGCTATTCCGAACGCATTACGCGTTTTTTGTTCGTCAAGCCGAAGCAGTTTAGTACTCACCGCTGTGGGGCCCCAGACAGCGACCATATTGTCACGGCCCGTGTCTCCCGCACTGCTAGTGATGCTTCGCGCTAAACGGATATGCAGATCGATAGCCGTCGCAAGGGCCGACAGCAAGTCGCCTCCGTTTATAGAAGGATCGCGTTCAGCCAGTGCCAATGCCGGCGGAACATTATATGCGCTTGCATGGCAGCCATTAATGCCAATTTCATAGGTATCGTCGAAATCGAGGGCTCTAGCTGTCGTTGCATTGACGAGTGCCGCTAAGCTCGAAGGGAGCTTTTGTCCCGAAACCCAGATTGTGCATTCTGGCTTGCCACCCGACAATGCACCCAATTGGCGCGCGCTGTGCGCGATCGGATCGTTGGATCCACCGATTGCGCACGCAATCGTATCCAGGATGGAGAGCTTTGCACGTTCGATCCCATTCTCAGGTACCGTTTCCGGGCTGGAATTGAGCACGTGCCTAATGATTTGCGTTGTTACATCCATGGCTAAACCTCCAAGCAAAGTGGATAGAGAGCCCCTCGCGCGAGAAGGACAATCAGCTTGTCTCAACGCTGCCCGCCGAGATGATCTACAGTCACCCTGTTCGCCCGCTGTGGCCGAAGCTGTTGGAGCTGTTCAATATAGGGTCTATCGGGGTGCGCTTCGCGCAAATGATCCCTATTCAACGCAGGAAAGTTGCGTTTTTCTGCTGTTGGCTAGGGCCAAGCGCTGGCGTCGCCTCGCGAGGCTTGCACAGAGCTTGAGTATACCTTGAAGCTTAGCCCCTCCCGCCTCAGGAATTGCCATATTGTGTCATGTGACACCTTTACACCATGTGCCTCAAGCTCGGCTTTCAACTGATGCAGGGTCAAATGCGGCGCCTTGGCAATTCGCTCCTGAATGAAATCCCGATGAGGGTCCAGAACACGCCTTCGGCGGCCACTCATCTTGCGAGGCTCGATAGAACCGCTCATTCGATAGCGCTGGGTCCACTTAACGACGGAAGAAACTGCAATCCCAAAACGAGCCGCGACCGACCGGCAACTCTCGCCAGCCTCGATTGCAAATACGATGCGCTCGCGCAGCTTCTTGGAAAGGGGTGCTGTCATTCGAGTTGGCCTCCTCAACAGCCAACGTATTAACTAGTCTTATGCATGTAAGAACAGGCAAGAGCAGAACAGCGGTAGGTTCACCGCCTGGAATTCTATGTCAAATTCAGTTTGCCGATCGGATTCATCTTGTGACAAGATGGTTTCATAAACAGGATGTGGAGAAGACCATCTTCCGCAAGGAAGGGGTCTTATTGGCCATGAAGAACCTGTGCCGCTGAGTTGTCCGCTTACCAGGCGGAGTATCACCATGGAAACGAGCTCGACAAGAACGTGGGAACGCACCAAGCGCGAGGCTTATAATCGGCCAAACTGGAGGCCGGCGACGATGCGGAGGCTCACACCGCTTCTTTGACCGCGGACAGAAACTGCTTGGTCCGCTCACGTTGCGGGCTTCCAAAAAGTTCGTGGGGAGTGCCTTGCTCTTCTATCTTTCCGCCATAAAAGAAGCAGACGCGGTCTGAAATATCGCGCGCAAACCCCATTTGGTGGGTCACCATCAGCATAGTTAGATTGTGTTCGGTAACGAGCTTGCGGATGACGTTTGTCACTTCCCCGATCACCTCCGGATCCAAGGCGGAGGTAACCTCGTCGAAGAGCATCACCTTTGGCCGCATAGCCAACGCTCGCGCAATTGCGACGCGCTGCTGTTGTCCCCCGGAAAGTCGCGAAGGATGTTGACCCCTTTTGTCGATCATGCCGACCATGTGCAGCAACTCTTCCGAACGCTCCCGTGCTTCTTTTTTTGAAAGACCTAGAACCTGCACGGGGCCTTCCATGCAGTTCTGAAGTGCAGTCATATGAGGGAACAAATTAAAGCTTTGAAAGCACATGCCAATAGAGGTTCGCATTCGTCTGAGGTAACGCTCATCAGCTGGAACTAGCACCCCTCCCTTGGCCATGTGAGTTAGCGGCTTGCCTTCAACGTAGATAACGCCGTCGTTTATGGTCTCGAGGGTCATGAGGGTGCGTAAGACAGTGGTTTTGCCTGAACCAGACGGACCGATGATTGAAACCATCTCTCCTTCAGCAACGTCGAAATTCAGATGTTCGATAACGTTGAGTTTCCCGTAACTCTTACTGACATTCATAAACCTGACCATGGGCCTGTCTGTGTGAGGTAACACAAGAGGGTAATCAGACGTATCCACGGTCACAGACCCAGCCCCAATCGAAGTCGGCGTTCTAACAGCTTTACAAGTCCGGCGGTGGGCAGCGAAATTAGAAAGAAAATCAGGCCGACCAGCGTAAAAGGCTCAAGATACCTGTAATGTTCGGAACCGATCGAGTTTGCAGCATGCATGAGCTCCATCACACCAATGACAGAAAGCATCGGTGTATCTTTGAGAATGCCTACCAGGTAATTTCCCATGCCTGGCACAGCGGGAACCAGCGCTTGTGGAATAATGATCCGGAAATAAGTATCGCGCGCCGACATGTTAATCGCGCGGCATGCTTCCCATTGACCACGGGGCACTGCTTCGAGACCCCCGCGATAGACCTCTGACAAATACGCAGAGTAGTGGAGGCCTATCGCCAATAGCCCAGAGGTCCAAGGCGACAATTGGATGCCAAATTGTGGAGCGACATAAAACACAAAAAAAATCTGCAGAACAAGCGGTGTCGAGCGAATAAACTCAACAAACTCTCGTACAGCCCAACGTATTGGTCCAAACGCCGCTCGCTGTGCCAGCGCAAAGATTAGGCCCCCAACCAGTGCAATCGCGTAACCTGCACCGGCCGCAAGAAGCGTATTCGCGGTCGCCCACAGCAGTCGTGGCATTATCTCCCAGGTTAGGGTCCAGCTCCAATCGAAGTTCACGACCGACCCAACCTCCGCGCGACCGCATGCTCCGCCCAACGCATCGAAGGCGTAATGAGCACTCTTGCGAAAAGGTAGTAAATTATGAGGGCGGTCCCGAAGGCTTGTGCTGAAAGGTAAGTTGAGGCGTTGATTTGCTTGGCCTGGAACATCAAATCCGTCACCGATATGAGCGAGACGAGGGCCGTGCCTTTGAGCAACTCAATCAAAAGATTTCCCCACGGAGGCAGCATAATAGCAATCGCCTGGGGCAATACGATGCGGCGCATTCTTGCAAACGGCGACATAGATAGCGCAGTCGCCGCCTCCCATTGTCCGCGGGGGACTGCTTGGATCGCGCCTCGCACAAGCTCTGCACCATATGCCCCATAATTTAATCCCACGGATATGAAGCCAGCAGTGAAATTTGGCAGCGTAATGCCAAAGAGAGGCAACACAAAAAAGATCCAATAGAGTTGGACCAGAAGTGATGTTCCGCGGAAAAGTTCAATATAGACTACACATGTTCCGCGGATCAGCGGGTTGGCCGAAAGCTTTCCGATTCCCATGACCAGAGCAACGGATACCGCAACGAGAACGGCTAGCACGAATTGCAGGCAAGTTACCCACGTCCCGTGCATCAGCACAGAACTATACTTCTGTAAAAATTCCCAGATGGGCATTTGCCATCCTCTGTCGAGCGCTGGGGAGGGCAAGCCTCCCCAGGAGGCGTACATTACGGTCAGCGATTGGCGCAAACCCACTCCGCAACCTTGTCACCCGGCAGCAGCTTTGCGTCGTAGCCATATGCCTTCACTGCCTTCATCATTTCGGGAGTTCCAACGTATTTCTTCTGAGCTTCGTTGAACTTCTCCACAAAGTCCTTGTCTGAATCTCGGAAGGCTATGCTCACCCAATTATGAGTTGATTCAGGCATCGCGTCGGGGTCCGTCACCTCGAGTTTTCCGCCGGATTTAGCAGCCACAGACTGCGACAGGAGATATCCCGATGCGCCAGCATCTGCGCGTCCCGCTTCCACCGCTGCAAGTATTTCTGTCTGGCCTGGAACTTGCATTATTTGCGTTTCCGGGACGCCGGCCTTTTTGGCCTGCTCGATGTTACTGTATCCAATACCAGTCACCATCATTGCGCCCTTTGTCGCAATATCCCCGTAGTTGGTGAGCCCTTTAGGATTGCCAGCTTTAACGATAAGCGCGTCCGTTACCTTCGCCAAAGGTTCCGAGAATGTAACGCTTTCGCACCTGGATTTGAGGATGTAGAGACCCCCCGTAGCCATATCAAAGCGTCCAGACTGCAGGCCGGGGATGAGTCCGCCCCAATCTGTAACGACGGTCTCTATGTTGTTGTAACCCATCTGTTTCAGCACGCCGAGAGCAATCGCGTTTACGAATCCGACCGGCTGGTTGTTACTGTCTGGAAAGGCAAAAGGCTCTTCGTTCGCGAACCCGATACGGATGGATTTGCCACTGGCGATACGGTCTGTCAATTCTCCCGCGTGGACCACCGTGGCACACGCAATGGCTACGCCCAAGCCGGCCGCTATGTTTACAAGTCTCGTTTTCATTTCCTGTTCCCTTTCTTGTTGTCTCTTGGATGATCGAGTAGCCCCCCGGCGGGGCATTTCCTGCTTTGCGTGTCCTTCCGGAGCGCAGGTCCCCGGTTTTGTCTGGCAAGGGCCAGAAAGCGCCTTTTGCGGGTTGCCTAGCTCGACTTACGCAACTGTCAGTCGATGACGATTAGCCGACGCTCCACATCGCAGAACCGCTCTCCACCTTTCGGTGTAACCACGAAAGGTTCCGAGATAGCCGCGCCAAAATCATCGAGCCAAACCCCGGACTGAAAGTGAAAGCACATGCCTTCCTGCAGGGGGGTTCTTTCGCCGGCGCGGATGCTCACGGTGCGTTCGCCCCAGTCTGGGGGATAAGCGATACCGATGGAATAACCCACCCGGCTATCCTTGCTGTAGCCGTTTCGCTTCAGAATACTCTGGAATACGGCTGCAACGTCCTCGACAGTCACGCCAGGCTTAGCCGCTTCGAGGGCCACATCGCCGCCTTCAACGATTACTGCGGCCAACCGCGAGACCTCCTCTGGTGGCTTTCCGATGTGCACAGTTCTTGTAAGAGGGGTGGTGTAATGGCGCCGTGCCGCCCCTAGCTCCATAACCACCAAACCGGATTTCGGCAGAGGCTGGTCGCTCCATGTCAGGTGGGGGGTGCTCGTCCCCTCTCCGACCTGAATCAAAGGACAAAGGCCTGTGTAATCACCGAACTTGCCATCCACACCCAAGACCTGGTTGCGGTAGACGTCCGCTATGACCTCGTATTCGCGTACACCCGGCTTGAGCTTGGCAATCGCCTCACGCATGGTTTTGCTGATGATGCGTCCGGCTTCCCGCATGTATACCAGCTCGGCCTCGGACTTGACGAGCCTGGCCCAGTTGACCAGTTCCCGATTGTTGGTGATCTTGGCGTTGGGAAGGCCCCGTACCAAATGCTGATGCGCTCTTGCCGTGTAGTAATGGGTGTCGAGCTCAACACCGATGCGGTCGGACCCCCAGCCCTTTGACGTGATGAGGTCACTCAATTCATCGAAGGGATGGTCATCGGGGTGGTGAACGAGGGTTTCGGAGAAGGAGACGATGTTTCCGGCGGGCAGATTTGTCGTAATGTGGGCTGACTTGGCATCGATCGGACGTCCGAACCAAAACGGCATGTCCTCCTTAAGATGAACCATCACAGCTTGCGGTGTGTAGAAGGACCAGCTGTCGAAGCCCGTCAGCCAGCCCATATTAGCGGGATCCTGGCAGATGAGCAGATCGAAACCGGCTTTCTCCATGCGCTTTTTCACATCTAGAACGCGCCGATCGAACTCATCGGGCAGAAAGGGTTTTTGGTAGTTCATGCGTACGATCCTTCTCGGAATTGAGCATGGACTCTCCCGACATTACCGGGACGGGTGGTAACCAAACGCCTGCAAATCTCGATGTCCACGCTCCCTATGGTGCCCCGCACGTCCCTTGTCTTTTTGTATCGCGGGAGGCTAGCGGAGCATTTGACGGGAGGGGTCCGCAGTCAAATGCAGTGTTTATATCGCCATCATCTCGGCTCGAGATGGCAGCGTCCGCCATTGGAGAACTCCGCCTTGAGCGCTGCCGCCCGATCTGGTCAGGGAGGAATTTCACGCTGGGTCGTCCCAGCACCCATCTGAAAACAGGATGGTGCTCGTATGGAGTTTGGGCTTGGGCGGCCCGCTGAGGGCTTATCAGGTTGACATTGGGATTTCTCCACGGAAAACGAGACTGCGCCCGCCTAGGCATTCCCGCGAAGGCCGTTGGCGTTCACTCCGGTTTGCCTGCCCACCTGCCAAAGTTCAATGACAAGCCTACGACCGGGGCGCCGATGGCGTCGTGCTGGATTCGAGGATTCCGTCCCGTGGCCGTCTAAATCTGAAGCTCGCGTCACGCGAAAACCCTCGGTTTCGGGAGCCTTGGCCATTTAGCCCTGCCAGGTCGTGAACGAGGCGTTCGCCCCGCTCCCCATGAGCTGGAATGGCTAGCGCGTGGTGAAGGTAGAAGAGGAAGCCAAGGGGCGCAGCGCTTGGGCGCGTTCACCGTTGGTGCGAAGGTGATCGACCTCCCCGTCATCCTCCGCGCGCGCCCTGCTTGCTTTGGACCGATGATCCCTTGCGGACCTCGCGGCGGCTGAATCGTTCAGCGCCGCCATGGTGTCTTCCGCGCCATCTGCTTCCGAGATAGTGCCAGTCTGGTAAAGCTCCCGGATGCGTTGCAGGTAAGCCGGCCTTACGTGGAATTCAGTCAGCTCGGTGTGGTCGAGGCGGTCAAGTCCGGGAACTGCTGGATAAATTCTGGCGGAGCTCCTTTGCCGCTGCTTTCTTGTCGAGATCGTTTCGGGCCTCGTATTCCTGATCGAGTTCCTGCCTGACGGCGGTCATCTGGCGGCGCTCGAAGTCGGTGATCCTGATTGCCCGCCACCGCTCGGCAGCTCGGATCATGGCGCCGAACATAAGCTTGAGTACGGGCTTCTCGCCGAAGGCATTGGAAATGATCTTTAGCCTGCGCCGCTCCTCGACGAACAGACGTTCCAGAAGATTGGTGGTCCTGATGGCGCGGCGGTGAGTGATCGGCATTCTCAGATGCGCGATTGCCGCTTCGAAGTCGTCCATGAAGCAGGCGACCGCGCTCGGCAGCTCGGCCTCGTAGTCCTTCACCAGACCGGCGAGATCACGGGCAATGGCCCGCGAGGGGGCCTGATAAGCGGCGGTGGCGCGGGCCTTGAACTCGGGCCAGCGGTCTTCCGGCACCTTGGCGGCGAGATTGCGCATCCGGTGCGCCAGGCAGCGCTGACGCTCCGAGCGCGGAAAGCAGGTCTCGATCGCCTTGATGATGCCGGCTGCCCCGTCGCACACGACGAGCAGCGGATCGCCGAGCCCGCGGCCGCGCATGTCCTGGAAGAAGGCGCTCACCGGCGTCCTCCTTGGAACCCGCCATCAGATGCAGAAGCACTTTGGCGCCAGGTGCCGTAAAACCCCAGGCGGCCAGCACCGGCTCGCGCTTCTGCCCGGGGCGGATGCGTTCGGCGATGCCGTCGACGAACAGATAGGCGATCTCATATTCGCCAAGATCGCGCGTGGCGAACTCCTGGTAGTCTGCCCATAGCCGCTCGCCGATCTCGCTGACCGCGGTCTTCGACAGGAGCAGCCGCCCCGTTTCGTCGCGGAAGGCGTCCTCGATGTCGCGCACCGAAAGACCGCGTGCCAGCAGTTCCACCGCCAGGTCCTCGAGCGCTTCCGTGCGTCCCTTCAGATGCTCGCGGATCTCGGAACGAAACGGCTCATCGCGGCCCGCCACCTGCGGGGCCGAGTATTCCACAAAGCCTTCCGCCGTCTTCAGGCGCCCGCTGCGCACGCCGTTGCGGTAACCCTGGCCGGGCTCGGCGCCATGTTCGTAATAGTCCCGCCCGACCGCATCCCGGCTTTCCCCCTCCAGTGCTTCCTCCACGATCAGGCGGGTCGCAAGCTTCATCAGCTCCGAGCGACCCGCCGGTGTGGAAAGACGCCCTTCAATCAGGTCGGAAAGGGATTGGCGCGTGCGCATCGATGCCGGTATTCTCGTCGTCATGGGGTGCCTCCTTGCTGGTGCCGGCGCCAACCGGCATGGACTTCTGATTCCTCAGCAAAGGATGCACCCCGCCCTCAATTTCCAGCAAGTTTAGGACTTCACCGGTCGAGGCGCAGCTTTACGTTTCCAAAACGCCCTTAGCCTTTTGTCCGTCGACTTGAAGAGGGTTTGGCAGCCAGCTCCTGATCCGTGACCGGAGTGTCCGCGTAATGCCCTCCGGGGCAAAACTCCTTGAACGGGCGCGCGGCATTCTGAACGAAATCAGGATCACAAAGGCCGAGGGAACGGCCGTCTCTGAAGAGGTGACAATCGGCATCCTGTCCGAGGCCGCACGCATGCTTTCGGGATCTATTATAAGTTTAGGATATGCAGGGGTGTTCCTGTCTGCCGATGCGGCCAGCGTCAATCCAGACCTCTGGCCCGCTGAATGGCGTAAGCGGATGGCAGCTGACCAGCATTGCGCGTAGAACCGGTGTCTAAGGGAGCGGGGAATCCGTCTCAATTATCTTCCGGATCGCCAACAGGGACACCAGACGCAGCCTGGAGCCGGTTGGCTACCACCATGGTCTTCAGGCTCTTTATGCGAGCGTTCTGACAAAGAACTTGCGCGTGAACTGTTCGTAATCCTCCAGGGCTACGTGCGGTGATATAGGAGCTAAATCCCCTCGCAATCTCGGATGAGGATTTGAGATCCCGCTTGAACTTGTCGATCTCGGCGCATTCCCGCTCCAGGGTCATCATCACGATCGTCTGGATGGGTCAGCAGACGGTCTTCGCGACGTTATCGAGATTCCGCTTCGATTATCCCCTCCGCCCTCAGTCTCTTCAGCGACGCTGGTACGCCGTGGCGCAAAGCCCGACCTCTTCCGCAGGTGCATCGGAAGCAACATCACAGTGGAGCCATAAAACAGCCGAAGGCAGAATTTCAGCGCCTATGAGGCTATCTCGCCCGCGATGAATGGGTTGCCCGAGCTCATTCTACGGAAGTAGCGCTGCATAAGGAGGCCGAAGGGCGCAGAAATCCTGCTGTCCAACCCTGCAGATCGGACGAAATAAAAGCACATCCAACGGTAGTGTCCTTGCCACAACGCGCCTTGTCCCGCGCTTCCGCGACCAGGCTTGAACGGGGTTTCAAATGGCCAGCAAACTACCATCGCATGTCGAATACGTTGTCATTGGGGGCGGCATTATCGGCCTCTCGATAGCCTATCACCTGACACGTCTCGGCCACCGCGACGTTCTGCTTCTGGAGCGTGACCAGTTGACATGCGGCACGACCTGGCATGCTGCAGGCCTCGTGACACAACTCCGCGCCAATGAAACCATGGCCAAGCTCGCTCAATACTCTGCGGATCTGTTCAGGGACCTCGAACATATGACCGGTCAAGCCACTGGCTTTCGGCAAACCGGCTCCATCACCGTCGCCGCGACCCAGGACCGGCTTGAAGAGCTTAAGCGCGGGTCTTCGATGGGCCGCTCGTTTGGCCTGGACGTGGAGATGATAAGCGCTGCGGAAGCCCAGCGCCGCGTTCCATTGCTCGATTTCAGTGATGTTCTGGGGGCGGCATGGATCGCTTCCGACGGGATGACAAACGCTATCGATACGGCCCGTGCCTTCGCAGTTGGGGCGCGCCAGGGTGGAGCAACGATCCTAGAGCGGACCCCGGTCACACGCATCCTCGTCGAGAAGGGCCGCTTCGTCGGCGTGGAAACCAGTCAGGGAACGGTCCGTGCTGAACAGGCGGTCATCAGCACCGGCCTGTGGACGAGGAATGTAGCTGCTGAACTCAACTGGTCCGTGCCGTTGCAGGCTGCCGAGCATTTCTATGTTGTCACCGAGGCGATTCCCGACCTACCCCATGACCTGCCGACGATCCGCGATATGGACGCGCGCGTCTATGCCAAGGCCGACGCCGGGAAACTGCTCGTGGGTTTTTTCGAAGCCAATGGCAAACCTTGGGGCATGAATGGCATACCCCACGGCTTCAGTTTCGATTCGTTGCCTGAAGATTTCGACCACATCGAACCGTATCTCTCTGCGGCCATCGAGCGCATGCCCGTCCTGGCAAATGTCGGCCTCCAACTGAATTTCAACGGCCCTGAGAGCTTCACGCCGGACAACCGGTTCCACCTCGGGCCATCGCCTGAAATCCAAGGTCTGTATGTCGCCTCTGGATTCAATTCCTGCGGCATCGAGTCCTCGGGTGGTGCGGGCAAGGTCATGGCAGAGTGGATGTCGACAGGCTTGCCAGCGGGAGACTGCTGGGAAATGGACGTCCGGCGGTCAATGCCCTTCCAGCGGAACAGGCGGTATCTTTACGACCGCACGGTGGAGGCGGTCGGCAACCTCTGGTCGCTTCATTTGCCGCATAGGTCGCCGAAGACGGCACGCAACGTCCGCGTGTCCCCCCTGCACGACCGCCTGTCCGCCGTCGGCGCGAATTTCGGTGAAAGTGCTGGTTGGGAACGCGTTCAATGGTTTGGTGCGCCTGGATCGCCAAATGAAAGCCATGCAACCTATGGCCGGGACGAATGGTTCGAGCGAAGTGGCGCGGAGCATACGGCCACCCGCTCCGGCGTCACTCTGTTCGACCAAACCTCCTTCGCGCACCTTCTGGTGCAGGGGTCAGATGCCCTTGCGCTGCTACAGTGCTTGTCCACGAACGACGTGAACGTGGCCGTCGGCCGTGTTGTCTATACGCCGTGGCTGAACGAGCGAGGCGGTATGGAGTCCGACGTTACGATCGCGCGCATCAGTGACGAGGAATTTCTTGTGGTGACAGCGGCCGTCCAACGCACCCGTGATCTCGCCTGGCTGCGCTTGCATGCCAAGGGAGCCGGCCACGTCTCAGTTGCCGACGTCTCATCCGGATATACGACCCTCTCCGTGATGGGTCCGCGATCGCGTGAGTTACTGGAGCGCGTCAGTCCTGCGGATTTTTCTAACGAGGCATTTCCCTTCGCAACGGCTCGTGAAATCGAGGTCGGGTATAGCCTCGCGCTCGCATTCCGGATGACCTTTGTCGGCGAGTTGGGCTGGGAACTTCACATCCCGACCGAACAAACACTAGGGGTCTACGACGCCCTGGTGGCCGCCGGTGCCGATCTCGGCCTAGGCCACGCCGGATATGTCGCTCTCAACACGCTGCGCCTGGAAGCGGGCTACCGTGACTGGGGTGCAGATGTGGGTGATGAGGACACCCCGTTGGAATCGGGACTGGGATTTACGGTTGCCTGGGATAAGCGCGAGGATTTCATCGGACGCGCCGCACTCGAGGCCCAGCGCGGCAAACCCTTGCGCCGGCGGCTGGTCCAGCTCGCTGCCCCAGATGCCAAATCGTTGATGTTCGGGACCGAGCCTGTCTGGCGTAACGGCAGCCTTGTCGGATACCTGCGATCGGCTGGATTTGGCCACAGTGTCGGCTGTGGCATCGGCATGGGATATCTCACGGCAGAAGCCGGGGTGACGGCTGATTGGCTTTCCGGAGGGTCATTCGAAATCGAGATCGCTGGGAAGCGCTATTCCGCCATAGCTTCCCTGCGGCCATTCTATGACGCCGGACGCAGCCGCGTGAAGGGCGAGTGGCGTGCTGTGGAGGAGTTGGTCGCCAAAGATCTCCTCGCTACCTGAGCTTTCCGTCCCTGTTCATCTCAAACGGACATGCGAACGGTTCGCAATGAGGCGCCCTACCGAGGACCGCCTTAGAATGGTGCGCAGTTGCGGGGCTGCTTTATTCTAGCGGGGTAGGTTTTAAGAGCGCGAAGTCCTCTCATCGTGCGCATTGGCGTGATCAAACTGACGGATGCGATGGCCCGCTCCGTGTTCTCGACGATCGAACGGTTATCGAATAGGAACACGCAGGATGATCTGAGCCGCGAGGACGCGGTTCGCCTCACTTACGCCGGCTGCGCTCGGCCAAGTGCCTAGATGGAGGGAACAGTCCAGTTCCTTATCTTTGATATGCACGCCACCCAGGTTGGTCGGCCTGACCACGGCGCTAGATTGTCATGCCTCGCAATTGCGCTCCCAATCGGCGAGCAACCCTGCGTATCATCTGATGTGCGCGGCGATTTGAGAGACTATGCGGCGCTGACAGCCAAGCCGCCTTCAACCAAGTTGACCCAGTAGCCGATCCCGTAAGGAATTGCATTGTCGTCGAAGTCATAGGTCGGATTGTGCAGCCCCGCGGTAGGTCCGTTGCCAAGGAATAGGAACGCGCCAGGCCGCGCCTGCAACATGTAAGAGAAGTCCTCAGAGACCATCACCGGCTTGACCTGTTCGTCGACTGCCTCTCGGCCAACAAGACGCCGTGCGGCTGCGGCGGCCAATTTGGTCGCCTCTGTATGATTGAAGGTCAGCGGCTCGAGGCGCCGGTGCCGATATTCCACTCTAGCCCCGAAAGCTGCCGCGATATTGTCAGCGCAGACCTTAATTTGTTTTTCCGCAAAATCACGCAATGCTGGCGATAGGCTCCTAACCGTTCCGCCCAGCGTCACGGAGTCAGGAATGATGTGGTAGGACTCACTTCCGGTGAATTTTGGCACAGACACAACGAGTGCTTCCGTCGGATCGAGGTTTCGGGAAACCAAGGTCTGGAGTGCCGTGATGATCTGTGCTCCGACCACCACCGGATCTATGGTAAGATGAGGCGTTGCAGCGTGTCCGCCCCGGCCTGTAACGGTGATGTCAAATTCGTCGAGCGCCGCCATAATTGATCCGTCTCGAATACCGAACTTGCCAACCTCAATACCCGGCATGTTGTGCATGCCGAAGACTTGGAAAATATTGAACCTGTCCATCAACCCTTCTTGCACCATTCGTCCCGCGCCCTGCCCGTCTTCCTCGGCGGGCTGGAAAATGAGTGCCACCGAACCCTTGAAGTTTCGTGTGGCGGAAAGATGCTTGGCGGCACCCAGCAGCATGGCGGTGTGGCCGTCATGACCACAGGCATGCATCTTCCCTTCGATTTGGGAGGTCCAGGGCTTGCCGGTAGCCTCGACGATCGGCAGGGCGTCCATATCCGCACGCAGGCCAATCGTCGGTCCGTCCCCGCCGGCGCCTTGGATCACCGCGACGACACCGGTCTCGGCGATGCCGGTCTCGATGTGGTTTATCCCGAAGGAAGCAAGCTTTTCAGCGACGAAGCGGGCGGTGTTGTGTACGTTGTATCCGAGTTCTGGATTCTGGTGGAGGTGACGGCGCCAAGCGATAACCTCATCGTGAATATCCCGGAAATCATCGACACTGCGCATTCTTGTCTCCTGCACCAAAATGAGCAGACCCGCTCCTGGGTCTGCCAGCTCGAACCACATCTGCGCAGCCTGGTCTCGGAGGGCATCCTAGATGCGCGCTTCCGTGTCGCGTCTTTTACCGCTGGAAAGCTTCCGGGGTTGAACCTCGACAGTCAAATGCATTGTGTATATTGACACCATCTCGCTTCGAGATGAGGCAAACTCCTCGCACTTCACGTGAGTGATGGACCTCTAGATGACCGGCGGCCGGCTGTTATTCCTGGCTATTCGGCAAGATTCCGCCAAAGTAATAGCGAGCTGAAGCGACCGATCTGCCTTGCGGCCCGTTGTGCTTGCAGTAACTCCTCGAGAAACCGCCTTCATCGTCGCGCCCGTTCATGAAGTATGGCGTCAGATAATTTCTCGGCAACCATAATCGTTGGGATGTTGGTATTTGCTCGGGGGCAGAATGGCATCACCGAAGCATCGGCAACTCTTAGACCCGATAGTCCATGAACGCGCCCAGTCGGATCCGTCACACTGTTTGGATCATGAGCAAATCCCATTCTGCAAGTTGACGTAGGATGAAAGTTCCCAAAAACGTTTTGTCGTACGAAGCTATCAAGCAGATCATCATTATTTAGAAGATCTGAGATGCTGCGGCCATCAGTGATTGCAAACCTGATCAGGCTTCGCCGAAGCCAAGGGGAACTATCCATAAGGGATGCGAGAAAAGAGGTGAGACCGTAGTTCAAACGGTTGTACTTGCCGATTCGCTTTGCTCGTCCAGTCCAGGTGGAAGGAAAGGGGTCAAGCGCCGTATGCACCAAGGCCTTATGATTAATCAGTTTCGCAACGAATCGAAATGCGCTTTTCAATCGCTCAGTGTCGCGTTCGTCGCTCAACATATCGAAATTCACCTCTGGCTCAAGAAGATGAGAGGAACTCTTGAGCGAGACAGTTCCTGTCGAATAGACGCGGTTAACCCAGAAATTGAGCGTCCCCAAGCGTTTGCCAACAGGATGCCAGGCAGATTTCGCCAGAACCGAGATGGCCATATCGGTGGGTGGGCAACCGTCGTGACCTGATGAATATCGAGCATGCATCTGGATATATCCGGTTGAGGTCGGCATCATGCGATCACTCGGTTTTAGGTACGCCGAGATGGCGACCCCGGCATGCTCCTGCAGATTTTTTCCGACCCCTTCGACATCTGCCACGACTTGAATGCCGACCTCTGACAAAACTTTTCCCGGACCAATACCGGATCGCATCAGTATCGCTGGCGAGTGAATTGCACCAGCACAGAGGACGACCACTGGAGCATTGTAGGATTGGCGACCCGTCTTACTCTCAGTATCGACGCCGGTTATTTGACGCCCTGAAATGGTTAGCCTTACGACCGTAGTCTCTGACAATATTCTGAGATTTGGCCGAGCGCGGACGCTCTCTGGTAGATACGCCATCGCAGCTGATACACGGCGACGATTGAGGTTTGTGAGTGGGACAACAGAGTGACCGTCCCGGAACTCACCATTAAAGTCTGGCCGGAAGGGTATGTTCTCATCTTCGAGAGCCGTTGACACCGCGTTGACGAACCCAGACCACTCTCCTTTATCGGCACGGCTAATCGGCAGCGGCCCGCTGTTGCCGTGTAAGTGATCGCGAAAATCCAGATCGCATTCGAGTCGGCGGAAATATGGCAATACGCCTTCCCAGTCCCAACCCGTTGCCCCGGTGGACGCCCACTCATCGTAATCAGCAGGGCCACCCCGGTTGGCGACCTGAGCGTTGATACTGGATCCTCCACCTATGACCCGAGCTTGCTCGTAGTGCACGCGTCTGTTGCCATCTCGGGCGACGGCTGCAGTAAGCGATGGCCATTGATACTGCTGATTGTAGTAAGCGCGCGTGGGGTTGCCGTCGAGAATATCGTCAGGAATTTCGTTCGGGGGGAAGTCCGGCCCAGCCTCGATGAGCAACACCTGACTGCCATTGGCCGACAACCTGTTCGCCATGACGCATCCAGATGAGCCGCCACCTACAATTATATAGTCGAACAGCAACGATTCCTCCCCATCTTGAGTTTGCAAGGCAACCTCTAAAGCCGAGATCTGGATGCCTCCGTCACCGGATCAGTACGCCGGCGGCAAATGCGCGATCTGCGCGCCGAGCTCATAGTAGCGTTCTCTGATAGCCCGAAAGGAGGCGCTCCGCGCCGAAGATACGGGCAGGAACATCCCGTCGAGCGGCAGCTCCCCGCTGACATGGCGGGCGAGCTCGCGGCCGAACACTGTGCCAGGCGCGATGCCTCGTCCGTTGAAACCCGCCACCGCGATCATGTTTTCCGCCGGGATATGAAGGCGGGGCAGATGGTCGGTCGTCATGCCGATCCGACCATACCACTCATGTTCCAGTTCGACATCCCCGATTTGCGGGAAGAGCGCTCGAATACGCCGCCGCGCCCAGTTGCGATGGATCACGGTTCCGGTGCCGCGGAGCGCGCCGACGCTGCCGACGATGAGACGGCCGGCATCGTCTGTGCGAAAAGCGGTCAGCACGGTGCGGGTATCCCACGCGCCGTGCCCTTCGGGCAGGATCGTGTGGCGAATTCTGTGGCTTAGCGGCGCAGTCGCAACATGGAAGAACGGCAGCACCACTTGTTCGCGGCGCAGCTCCGGGAGGATGCGGGACGTGTAGGTGTCGGTTGAAAGAACCGCCCATTTGGCCCGGACGCTTCCTCCTTGCGTTGCGAGCCGCCAGAGGCGGCCCTCGCGCCCGATGTGCTCGACCGGGCTCGCGGTGAAGACGGTCGCGCCGGCGGCAATCGCCGCACCAGCGAGGCCGCGCACATAGGCGAGTGGCTGGATGGTCCCGGCACGGAGGTCGAGGAGACCTGCGGCGAAGGCCGAGGTGCCTGTCTTAGCACGTGTCTGCCCGGCATCGAGGATGTGTACCGGAGCGCCGAGCGCCTGCCATTGCCGGGCCCGCTCCATGATCTCGGCGACGCCCTTCTTATCGGCTCCGCAGTGAATCGTGCCGGCCCGCTTCAGCTCGCACGGCAAGTTGTGCTTGTCGACGATCTCGAAGACGGTGCGTGGGGAATCGCGCAGCAAATTAAGCAAACGATCGCCATAGAGCGGACCGAGCGTCTCCTTGAGTGCCGATGGCATCACCCAGAGGCCCGCATTCACCAACCCGGTGCTCCGCCCGGCGGCGCCAAAACCAATCTCGGCTGCCTCGATCACGACAGCGCTCAGGCCCCGCTCTGCAAGGTGCAGCGCAGTGGACAACCCGGTGTAGCCCGCACCGACGATCGCGACGTCAGCGACGACGTCGCCTACCAGCTTCTCCGTTGCAGGTGGCGGCGGAGCTGTCCGCTCCCAAAGCCCATGTGACCGCCGATCGTTCAGCATTCTTCCCGCTCCCACCCATCTCAACACTTAGCGAGGCTACCTTCGCCAACGAGAAAAATCACGCGATCGGACAATTCCCACGCGCACGCCATTTCAAACCTAGCTGTATGACTCTTGCCGCCGGGCAGACCAGTGATCATCCTGTCCCAAGCTCGGCCGAGCAAATCCATGGGAGGCCCATTCCCTTTCAAGTGCGGCCAAAAGTCAGGCTCAAGCAGAGCCGCTATCGGTCAGGTGCCCGACCAGCGCAAAATTCTGTGAGGAAACCTTGTTGACTGCCTGAGACGGAGTCAGACAGGCTGAAGGCTCCACTCTGGCTAATCGTGCGCAGAGAATCAGAGCGCCCGGCAGGAGACTGAGCTCGCTGCCGGGCCGGTGCGCCTTGGGAGGGGGCGTAGCTAAGAATCTTTTGGAAAAGTTCTACCGCGTTCATGCCAGCTTTAGAATAACGGGATCGGACTTAGGCAACCATAGCCTGTTTAACCGGCCGATTTCCGCGGATTATTCCTTGTCAACGCAGAAAATCGGCGTTGCACGAGGAAATGTGCATGAAAGCGGCGATACATCGGCCAGACCGGAACCGGCAAGTCGTGGCTGGCCTGCGCCTTCGGCCGGCAAGCAGCACGGCTCGATCACTCCGTGCTCTATGCGCGCGCCCCGGAAATCGATATACGAGTAAACGGATGACGCCGACATCCTCTTCAAATGTCGCCGGTTGTTACGTTGCTCGCATGCCGCCACCTTCGGAGATGCTCTGGAACAAGATCGTTTGTTTCCGGGCAAGCACCGATACCACGGCCTAGGGGAGTTGACGGATCTACGATCAACGATCGATCCCGGCCATCATCCAGTCGGGGTAGCGATTGCCGGAAACCGTTCCTGTCGCGAGCGCTTTGTCGAGCGTCTGAATGTCGGCGGCAGTCAGTTGGACAGTGTCGGCGCCGACATTCTGCTCCAGATAGATGCGTCTCTTAGTACCCGGGATCGGGACGATGTCATCCCCCTTGTGCAGCAACCAGGCGAGGGCGATCTGCGCTGGTCTCGCGCCCTTAGCTTGAGCGATGTTGAACAGGGTCTGAGCCGCCTTCACGTTGCTGTCGTAGTTCGAGGCCCGATACCGTTCATCGAACCGGCGGGTATCGCCTTCAGGATATTCCTCAGCGCATTTGACGCCACCGGCGAGGAAGCCGCGGCCCAATGGGCAGAAAGGCACCAACCCGATGCCCAGCTCACGAAGCACCGGGATTACGTCACCCTCAAGGTTGCGCTCCCACAGCGAGTATTCGCTCTGCAGCGCCGAGACAGGGTGCACCGCATGCGCCCGGCGCAGCGTGGCGCCGCCCACTTCCGATAGGCCGAAGAAACGCACTTTGCCCTCGCGCACCAGCTCCGCGACCGTACCTGCGACATCCTCGATCGGCACCTCGCGATCGATGCGATGCTGATATAGCAGATCAATATAGTCGCTTTGGAGCCGTCGCAGGGATCCTTCGACCGCGCGGCGGATGGAGTCGGGGCGGCTATCGGTTTCGGCGCCGACCTGGCGGCCGTTCTTGAAGCGAAAACCGAACTTAGAGGCGATCACCACCTTCTCCCGCCTGTCGCGAAAAGCGCGGCCGAGCAGTTCCTCATTCGTGTAGGGACCATAGGCCTCTGCGGTATCGAAAAAGTCGCAGCCGAGCTCGATTGACCGGTGCAGCACGACTATCGACTCCTCCTCATCCGCGGGCCCGTAGCACTGGCTCATTCCCATGCAACCGAGGCCGACCGCGCCCACTCGCAGGCCTTGCATACCCAGTCGCCGCCTGCTCAATGTCATGGATGTTCAACCTTGTGAAAACGTGTGGAGGCAAGGATATGGACTGCAGGCCGTACGGTGAATGCTTGAAAATCGTGCGCGAGAGTGCGAGAATGACGAATGGTCCGTACCGCGAAATTCTAAGCCTGACGGGGCGGAGACGCTGGTGAAGGGCGGCTTAACGGCCGGCCGACGTTGGGCGATCCGCTTCCCCGTCTCGAGACAATCGAGTTCTTCGCCTCGTGAACGGAAGCTGCCTGGTCATTCTCGACGGCGAGGCGCCGCTCTGGTTCGCGAACGACGATGTGGCGCTGCTGTCGGCGCGACATCGCTTGTGTTGACGAATATTGATCCGGTCGATGCAATGACGCTGGTTCTCCTGACGGGTAGAATAGCCACCCAGATCGGCGACGGCTGGTTCCTCCATGCAGCACCCGGGACTACTTACCCCCCACTAGCAAACCAAATAGCGGGGTCAACGAGGGCTGCTTGTCAAGATCGCCGATGAAGTCCCCGATCAACCCGATTTGTTTCTCGGAGAAGGGCAGCATGGAGGTTTCGCTGCAATCCCTAAGTTTGCGTATGCCATCGATAAGCGAAGCAGGGTTTTCCGGATGTCCGAACGGCTTGTCCACACGAATGAAGTGTTCTGCTCCGCTCTTTAGCCTTACTTTAACTGTCGTCGGCGAATTCCCATACTGGCCGTGAGTGCGGTCGATCTCTGGATCAACCTCAACCTTGGTAACGGCCATAATCCGACGCACGGCCGCATCCTGGAGTGCTTCGGGACGGAAATCGCCAATTGCGACTCTCCCATGTTGCGCTGCAACAGAGATGACGTAAGGCAGGCTGTAACGCGCTACAACGGGGTCCTTTGGGTTCCACTTTTGGTCGTGCGGCTGACCCACAAGACTCTCCGCGCGCTGATTCAACCCGAGCTCAAGTGACACGATATCGTCGCCCGCGAAGTTGTGCTTGGCGCGCAGTTGCAGCAGCCCCTCGATCCCGAAATGATTACACTTGCAGGACGGCCAGGGCTTGAAGCCCATGGAAGCGTTAACATAGTCGCATCCCAGTTTGTCCATCAACATATTGAGGTCGAACTCAGGTTCGAAGGCCTTGTAGAAACCATACTTCCCAAAGAACGGCTCCCGCGGGCCGTTGAGGCCCACCATAGCTGACAGGGCCGACTCAATTCCGGAGCGGGCCCGCAATCCCTGTTGCAGCGCTACAGTGTGGGCACCTTCTTCATACATCTGATACTCGCCGGCGGCGTGGGCATAGGCGATTCCAAATGCATTTCGAGTTTTTTCTTCGTCAAGCCGGAGCAACTTGGTGCTAACAGCGGTCGCGCCCCAGACCGAGACCATGTTGTCGCGGCCTGTGTTCGAAGAATATGTGGTAACGCTGCGCGCGAGACGCACGTGCAGATCGATAGCTGTTGCAACTGCGGTCAGCAATTCTCTTCCGGTGATAGAACGGTCGCGTTCGGCCAGTGCTAGGGCCGGCGGGACATCATATGAGCTTGCGTGACAACCGTTAACGCAAATCTCATCCGTTTCATCAAAATCAAGGGCTCTGGCCGTAGTCGCGTTAACAAGAGCTGCCAAGCTCGAAGGAAGCTTATCTCCGGAAACCCAAACGGTGCATTCTGGCTTGCCACCCGACAACGAGCCCAGATCGCGAGCGAGGTGCGCAATAGGATCATTCGATCCGCCAATCGCGCACGCAATCGTATCCAGGATGGAGAGCTTGGCACGCTCGATCGCTTTCTCAGGTATTGTCTCGGCCCGGGAATTGAGAACATGCCTAATGATTTGCGTCGTTACATCCATTGTTGTACCTCCAAATGACATATCGAGCTGCTGATATCTAGAACCTAGCCCCCACCGATTCTTCGTGTTCGCCAGAGGTCGGAAATGGTGAGATTGACCATTTAATTAAGTCGACGGCCCGCTCAAGTATGGCCTCGGCCTGAGCAAGGCTGGGTGAAACTGCAACGACATGCCCGATGCGGTCTCGGTAATCGCCTTTCCTGACGATCGGCGTCATTGGATTAACGTAGAATTTGACCTCGGCGACACCTGATACTGCAGCCGCCCGACCGCCTCCATCGATCCAATCGAGGTTGCCATCGCGATCAGGAAGTAGGTACCGCGCGGCCGCAGCGTGCGAGCGCCTTCGGCGCAAATTCGTTTCGACGCCCGTGACAAGCTTAATGTGCTCGGTGATGAGATCGACACCGTACGCGAGCTGAGAAAGTTGAGATGCGGGTGAGCCGCCAAGCCGTGGATTGACCTCAATGACGACTGGGCCCCGCTTTGTCCAGCGGAATTCAATGTTGGTCGGGCCCCACCCCAGACCGAGAGCTTGCAAACAGCTCAATGAGATATCGGAGATACGCTCATACTCATCTTCATTCACCGGGGCCGGATAAGTAAACTCACGAATAACAAAATGTGGTGGAGGACCGAACTCGGCTACGCCAATCTCGAATAGCTCATTTCCCATTGTGTCAGCATAATAAAACCGACCTTCTGCGAATTCTTCAACAAGCATGCTCGGCGAGGCTCGCCATACATGCATTCCGCCCAAGAGGTAGCTCGTATGCTCGGCCAACTCCTCAAAATTACGGCACAATCGGACACCTACACTGCCGCTACCCGTGGCGGGCTTGAGAACAACCGGTAGGCCGATCTCGGCGGCAGCGTTTTTTACCTCCGGCGCATTTGCCGCCACGTGGTAGGCAGGTATTGGCACGCCGGCCCCCGCAAGGAACCTACGTTGGGCAAATTTGTCACAGCATCGCTCAACCGATGCGGGCTCAGGGCCCGATAGATTGAAGTGCTGGCAGAGCTTAGCAACCATTGCATAGGCCAGCTCATCGTCGCCCGAAAATCCCGTTATCCCAGCGATTTGGTAGGTTTCACCCAGCCGGGAACATTCGCGGGTGAGCGCATCGAATTGATCTGTATCGACGCGGATTGCCTCAGCAGTCTCATTTGCAAGATATTCGTACCGACCCGGATCAGCCGACAGGGTAATCGGATGAAGGCCAAGGCGCTGGGCCGCTTGAACATACAGCGGACCGTTGCCCCTATGGCCTTCCACCAGGATAAGCGCTCTTCTTGCCATTGACGTTGGTCTCTCTTGCGTGCCGTTCAACAGCCTGAGAGTAAACAGGCGTCGAACCTCATTCCTGGCTGCAGCTTTTTATTGCCCGGCCTTGACTTCGCACGACCATACCATTGTTGGCGAGAGTCAGTTATGAAAGCTTTGCAATGTAATTTGGATTATACTTTGCAAGAGTTTACAGAATTGTTTGACTGACGATTTGGTCCATTCTCGATCGAACCTAAAGGCCGGCCTGATCGATGCAGGCCGGTTCCCGCATGTTTCTCTTTCAGGGATAGCACACCCTACGGGGAGGCTCCTCGACTTCCGTGACAGAGCCAAACGCGCCGACATAATCATTAGACAACGCGATTGACCCCATTGTGTACTTTCTTGCGCCTGCATCGAAATGCGGCGGCGGTATCTACCCGCCCGAAATGGCCCGCGGTGTCGCTTTTACTAAGCAGAAGGCTGCCACATCTGAATTGCTGCCATCGCCGCGACACGGACCGAGGGCGTCGTAGCAGCGCCTTTAGTCGAGGGTACTCCCTCACTTACCATTTTTTCCCGTCCACTCCTCGATTGTGCGTTGCACCGAAGACGCAGCGATCGCCGGAGCAACCTTCATATGATCTGGCCGATCGGCCGATTCCAAGGGGTGGTCAGCGCACCGGCGGCAGATGCGCGATCTGCGCGCCGAGCTCATAAAAGCCCTCTCTGATGGCCCGGAAGGGGGCGTTCTGCGCCGGGGACACGGGCAGGAACATCCCACCGAGCGGCAGCTCGCCGCTGATATGGCGGGCGAGCTCGCGGCCGAACACCGTGCCCGGCGCTATGCCTCGTCCGTTGAAGCCCGTCAGCGCGATCATTTTTTCCGCTGGGATATGAAAGCTGGGCAGATGGTCGGTCGTCATGCCGATCCGACCATACCACTCATGTTCCAGCTCGACCTCACCGATTTGCGGGAAGAGCGCTCGAATACGCCGCCGCGCCCAGTTGCGATGGATCGCGGTTCCGGTGCCGCGGAGCGCGCCGATGCTGCCGACAATGAGGCGGCCGGCATCGTCTGTGCGAAAGGCGGTCAGCACGGTGCGGGTGTCCCACGCGCCGTGCCCCTCGGGCAGGATCGTGCGGCGAATGCTGTGGCTCAGCGGCGCAGTCGCGACATGGAAGACGGGCAGCACCACTTGCTCGCCACGCAGCGCGGGAAGGATGCGGGACGTGTAGGTGTCGGTTAAAAGAACCGCCCACTTGGCCCGGACGCTTCCACCTTGCGTGGCGAGCCGCCAGACGCCCGCCTCGCTCGCGATATACTCGACCGGGCTCGCCGTAAAGACGGTCGCGCCGGCAGCAATCGCCGCACCAGCGAGGCCGCGCACATAGGCGAGCGGCTGGATGGTCCCGGCACGCAGGTCGAGGAGGCCTCCGGGGAAGGCCGAGGTGCCTGTCTTGGCACGCGTCTCCCCGGCGTCGAGGATGTGCACCGGGGCGCCGAGCGCCTGCCACTGCCGAGCTCGCTCCGCGATCTCGGCAACGCCCTTCTTATCGGCTCCACAATGGATCGTGCCGGCCCGCTTCAGCTCGCACTGCAAGTTGTGCTTGTCGACGATCTCGAAGACGGTGCGTGGGGAATCGCGCAGCAAATTAAGCAAACGATCGCCATAGAGCGGACCGAGCGTCTCCTTGAGCGCCGAGGGCATCACCCAGAGGCCCGCATTCACCAACCCGGTGCTTCGCCCGGCGGCGCCAAAACCAATTTCGGCTGCCTCGATCACGACAGTGTCCAGGCCCCGCTCGGCAAGGTGCAGCGCAGTGGACAACCCGGTGTAGCCGGCGCCGACGATCGCGACATCGGCGACGAGGTTGCCTCCCAGCTTCTCCGTCGCAGGCGGCGGCGGAGCTGTCCGCTCCCAAAGCCCATGCGACCGCCGATCGTTCAGCATTCTTTCCGCTCGCGATCGATTGAGGACATTTTCAAGAAATCTCGCTTGTCAACAGTTGAGTCGCTCTGACGACCCGGCGATACGAATCGAGAGAAGTCGCCATGATTGCCAGTTCCGGGACCGAGCCTCGCCGTTCTGCTCACGTCGTGATACCTACTAGTACGCATGGGGGATTTTAGCCTTAAGACGCAATATATATGGCGTCTATGGCGCCGCTGGTTTCTGAGCAAACCTTCGGCACCCCGAGCGGATTCGCTGTGCCGGGATTGTGGGTAGGCGGGCGGATTCGGCACCGGCAGGTTCTGGGACTGTGCACGCCCCATGGGTATCACGGTCTTTGCCTACTAAACAGATTTGCAAAGCTTGATGACACGGGTCGGAAACGCCGCAGGAAAATAGATGGATTTAAATTTCGACGAATACGCTGAGATTGAGAGGAATTGCTCGGGAACCATCATGGAATCTTTCCGGTCGGTGCGGTCGCAGTTGGATGTGACCTGCACGCTCCTTGCTCCCCGAGCACAGTAGATCTACGGAAAGCGCCCGTGCCGCCCAACGCCTTTGAGTAAGTTATCTTCTGAAGCGCCGTCGCCCGCTAGGCTCGCCGCGCGACCAGTTGTGTTGGCGATCACATGAAGTCGCCGAATACACGTGCGGCCTGATGCTTTTCCAGGGCGCAGAAAACGGGGGACCGTCTTTGTTATTCGATTATATAATTGTAGGTGGCGGCTCTTCCGGATGCGTCATGGCGAACAGGCTATCGGCCAATGGAAGTCGGGTCCTGCTCATTGAGGCTGGGCCTGACTTTCGCCCTGATGCCATCCCTGATGATATCCTCGATGGCGACCCTACGAGGGCTTACTACAACCCCCGCTATCAGTGGCCGTCGCTCAACGCAACCATAGTCCAGGATGTCAGCAGGCGCACACACTATGAGCAAGCCCGGGTCATCGGAGGGGGCTCTAGCATTAATGCTCAAGTAGCTAATCGGGGAGGCCCTGCGGACTATGACGAATGGGCGTCTGGCGGTGCGACGGGCTGGGATTGGGAAGGTGTCCTGCCATATTTCCGCCGACTTGAGTGCGATCTGGATTTTAACAATGAATTTCATGGCAACGACGGCCCACTGCCCATTAGACGCGTGGGCAAAGCAGAATGGTCCGGATTTATTCGCGCCGCTTCGAGCGCATTTGAAGATAACGGGATACCGTATCGACCAGACTTTAACGGCGTGTTTGGAGATGGTCACTCAGTTGTTCCATTGACGAACCGCAACGGTCATCGCGTCTCAGCTGCAATGGCTTATTTGTCGAAGAGCGTCCGAGCTCGACCCAACCTGACAATCCTGCCCGAGACGACGGTCGTACGTTTAACCTCTTCAGGACGTCAAATAACTGGGGTCGAGACCGAAAGTGAGACCGGCCGGCACTCATATGGCGCGTCAACGGTTGTCCTATGTGCCGGCGCCATCCATTCGCCGGCCTTGTTGATGCGGTCCGGGATCGGCCCAGCTGAACAGCTGTTGAACGTCGGAATCCCAGTTGTCGCAGATTTAAATGGCGTCGGAAAAAATCTTCAAGAGCACCCGGGTGTCGCCATCTCGGCGTATTTGAGGCAGGACGATCGAATGGCGCCTGTCGCGACCGGCTATATTCAGATGCATGCTCGTTACTCGTCAGGATACGAGGGCTGCCCGTCGAGCGATATGGCCATCTCAGCCCTCGCCAAGTCCGCGTGGCATCCGATCGGTAAACGCCTCGGCACCTTGGCTTTCTGGGTCAACCGCGCCTACTCGACAGGAACGGTTTCGCTCAAGAATTCTTCTCATGCTACTGAGCCGGAGGTGAATTTCAATATGTTGAGCGACAAGCGGGATGGTGAGCGATTGAAGGAGGCGTTTCGGTTCGTAGCACAGCTGCTTCAGCACAAGGCGCTGGTGGCGCTCGCACTTGACCCATTTCCTTCTACCTGGACTGGGCGAGCAAAGCGGATTAGCAAGTACAATCGCCTTAATTTCGGGCTCACTTCGATTGTCGCCACGGTTATGGATAGTAGCTCGTGGTTGCGTCGAAGCCTCATAAGATCTGTAATCACCGATGGTCATAGCATATCAGACCTCCTCGATAGCGACGAGCTTCTCGGCCACTTTATACGCCAGAATGCCTTTGGAAACTTTCATCCGACTTCAACTTGTCGAATGGGACCTGCTCTGGAACCAACTAGTGTTACGGATCCTTCCGGGCGCGTTCACCGCGTGTCGGGCTTAAGAGTCGCCGACGCATCGGTGATGCCATTTTGCCCTAGAGCAAATACGAACATCCCAACAATCATGGTCGCTGAAAAGATGTCTCACGCCATACTGAATGAGCGCTAATCGAGACGTGGATGCCCGTCAGGGATAGTGGGCGGAGCACTCCCAGACGTTCTGGCGCTTATCCATTGGCTCGCGTTAGTCGGCCCTGCTCGGGAACAAGACTATGACCGCTGTGCCTAGGCCTTCATGTCCGCGATCTGTTGTCGCTGCGCCATAGTCTTCAGCTCTGACAAATTGCGGAGCGTGTCGCTAAACCCTGCAATGCTTCGGGCAAGCTGCAGCCCTCCCGTATCAGGATTGGAGGAGACGGATGACCTAGCTTCGAAGCTTCTAGCAGAATTGGAGGAGTCGCCAAATCGTCGGTCTGCCCGATCAGCGAATATGGAAGGATCGTGGAGGGCTCAGGTTCAAGTGAACCAGAGGCACTCCGCAATACCGTCAGCCTTGGCAATGATGATGGTTGGGCGACTTCGAGTCGTGCTCATGGAAACCCGACAAGTGAAAGGAGCGCTCAAGGCGATCCCGGTCAAGACGGATCGCCAGGATGCCGAGGTACATTGGCTTCGCGTATACGCTGATAGGGCACAAGTCTCTCAGGTTGGCCAAAGGTCATGCAGAACTCTCGGAGTTGCAGCCTTGGCCTCTTCGATCTCTGCTGCAGACAAACGGTCCGCCAATTGGCCTAGGACCGAGCGGGCGACCTCTTCCGGTTCCACTGCCGGGTCGCGCTGGACGCCGTCGTGGATCCGATCGAGAAACGAATTCCGGTTTCTGGCTATGGCGCAGCGGCCGGGGTGCCAACCCTCGTAGTAAAAGCCGCGTAGTACGGCTGGCAGCTGCGCGCCCATGTATACGGCCTCGTCGCGATCCAGGCAGTCGCGCAAGGCGTGCAGCGTCGCAATCAGGGCTCGGAAAACCCGCTCGCGATCATGCCATTGAAGTCTCCACGCCAGATCGCTGATCCAATCCTGAGTTGCCTGCAAGGAATAGTTTAGATCGCGACTAACGTACATGATCGTTTCCGAGTCCTCGACATTCAGGATCAAATTACTCGCCGTCAAAGCCCAAACAAACTTGTCGCTTTAAGGTCGATTACCTGACAGGCCAGACTAGCACCACAAGGAATATGAGTAGAAACGGCCAGCGTCGGCGTCAGGCGCGGGGGCCTTGGAAATGAAGTCTGCCTGCCGGTCACGCACCAGATTCTAGAGGCGAAGCCTTCGGCGGTTCCGCGACCCCTAAAGGCCCGCGAGTACACTCGCTCGCGCTCCCAGGGCGGCCAGAGAAATACTCCTTTGGTGCCGATCATCTCGGTGCATCCCGGACTGCTCGCTCCGCGTTCTAAATCCGGAATTCATCGCCTTTGCCTTGGCGGCATGACTAAGCGGTCCGCTTTTGCCTGGATGTCGCGTGTGCTCGTGCCGCACAATTCACAGCATCAGCGCCTTCATCCTTGGAGGCATCATCGCCGCGCCACACAGGCGACGCGGGACGACTTAGATTGGCAGCTTGCTGCGCATCAGCCGAGGCGCACGGCGTCGTCACGATAGTTTGCGCACCCTGAGAAAACCGGGACACCTACTGCAATTCTCGCGCCCGTCCGGCGCCATTCCCGGCTTCGACTGACTCGTAATTGCGCAGCATCATTTCCGCTACGCTGAAATGCCGCCCTTGCTGCGACGTTAGGTGAGCGTCGATGTCCGGATAGATAAAGAAGGGAAGCGAAATTCGGTCACTGAGACCACTGTGCGCGACCTGATGCGGCGTACTTTTGAAGCGGTCGTCACTCAAGGCTTGAAGCATGTCACCCAGATTGACCACGAGACTGTCGGGCAGGCTCGGGACTGGCAACCAGCGTCCGCGCAACCACACTTGCAATGATCGGGTGGGGAGTTCCTCTTGTAGCAACAGCGTGAAGAAACCACCGTCGGTGTGCTTGGCGCACATGCCGCTGCGAGCTGGATACCGGATCACGCGTTGCCCTAGCGTTGGCGGGCTGAAATGGCTTCTGAACCAGCCCTGTTTCATACCAACTAGTTCGGCAAGCGCCGTTCCGAGCTGCGGGACAACTCTGCTGAGCACGGTCGCCTGCAAAGCAAGGAGGCTTCGCGCGAAACCAGGAGCCAAGGCGTCATCCGGGAGGAGCGTGCGTCCGGCAAACGGACGCTGGTCGCCTTCACTATCAATTCCCAGGTCGAAGAATTCCTTTGGATCTGGGCCGGCATCAGGATGTAGGATTTCGCCGTTCAACCGACTGTAGCCACGGGCGATGGAGGGGTACAAGCCTTGAGAGGCGTGATCATAGCGTTCCTTTACCGGTTGTGGCAACGCGAAGAACCGACGAGAAGATTCGATGGCTTGTACGATTTGTTCCTTCGGAATGCCGTGCTCGACAAGATAGAAAAAACCGCACTCCTCGCAGGCCGCTTGCAAGCGCTGTTGCTCTTCACGTTGGGTTGCATCGGCTCCCAGTTTCGCCAGCGAAATTTGTGGTAAAGTGGTCATGGTCGTTCATCCCTTGATGCTTTACGTTTGTGAGCAGAAATTCAGTAGTCATGTGCGGGCGCGCGATCGCCACTCGTGGCCAAATGTTGTAGCTGCCAAATAGGTCTTACGGGTGTCAACTCAGGCACATGACACGAGCCAATTCTGGCAGAAAATCCGGCCGGACATTTTCGAGAGCCGCCCATCAAAACCGACATTGCTCGGAAACAACGCAGGCATCGACCTTCCGGCTGTCTCGCTACTATCGCACTCGATCTCAACATGAGCGTTCCTGACGAATCCTGATGATTGAGCGCCATTAGTTCAGTTCATATTCAACGCTATATTCACTCATTCTTTTGCCGCCAGCAATATAAAATTTGTTATTATTTGTTGCTCGATCATGGCATCTTCGTCTTCGCAATTTAATTTCTATGTCAGGTGATTTTTCTGGACTTGGAAGGAGACCCGTTAAGCCAAATACGCGGAGGACCGGCTCGAACTCATCGAGTCTCGCGCCTAGCGAGCAATCTGGACCTGACATCGGAACTGGATCGAGAGTTCCTGACCGAGACGGGGGCAACCGAGGTTTTCGGACACGCAGGAGACCCCTCGCGAAGCGCTGCAAGAGCCACGCCGGTGTCATTCCAGGAGCAGCGAGAAGCTAGCAATCTTGACGCAGAGTGGAAGCGATGGCAGCTCTACCGTTCAACACATTCCTCCTCGACTTGAAGACGATCAGCTGTAAGCGCGCCGATATTTTACATAACCGGCCAACAGTTACTTTACGCTCCTCTGTGTGTTAGGTAGGCTTTTGCTTTACAATTCTATAATTCTTGCTCTCAGCGCTTTTATGGCAGCAGCTGTCCGACTGCCGGTGTCCGTTTTCCGCATCACGTTTTTTATGTGAAAATTGACAGTATTTGTTGATATACCTAAAATCATCCCTATCTCCCAGGAAGATTTACCTTTCGCCGTCCACACGATGCACTCTTTTTCCCTCGGAGAAAGGGCAGGTGTCTCGCCGCTTCCGCTCGAGTTAGCAGACTTCGCGAGTCTCAGATGGAAATGTAACGCCGCTAACTGCAAGTAGTTGATTGTTCTATTTGCAAATTCACCCTCCCCCGCTTGAGCAAAGTTCATGATCGCCAAGCTGCCATCGGGGTCATGCAATGGAACGCTGACGCCCGAGTTCATCCCGAATGTGGCTGCCTCATCGAAGAAGCGCCGCTCGTCGTCAGTCGTGCTTGCGTCGTTGTACACCTCACTCCATCGAAAGGCACATGCGCGCGTTCGACTGGTCCTGATGATGGGGTCGATTGTTTCGTAGCTCATTTTACAATAGCGCTCCTGCCATTCATCAGGGTACTGCAGCATGACTTTTGCATCGCCTCGGACCGGCTTCAGGGCTCTTTTGTCTGGCGTAAGACACCCATAGGCGATCCAAGGACAGTCAAAATTCAGAGCAAAAGTAGATAATAGGCAGAACAAGCGATCGGGGTTTCGAACGCCATCGGTCTGGTCGAGAAATCTGCCGAACTCGACTGCAAACGCCTCGCTCGCAGCGTCATGGCAATGCATCCTGGAGGCCGAAAGAAACCGGTCGGACATTCTGGTAGGAAGCCCTTGAATTTGAGAGACAGCAGTTATCCGCCGGGGGTCCATAGGCTCTGCTCCGTAACCAATTGCGATGGGTGTTTCCCGGCTTACCAAGCTTCTGGCTGTGCGGCGACGGAGCCGCCGTCCTCAGCAGGCCGGCATGGCTAGAGCTCTAGCATCTCAATCCAACTGGCTGGGTTATTTTGAAATTAAGTTTTTGCTTCGCTGCTGTCATGCGAGCGCAATATAAGACCGGCCTCTGAGTGATGATCATTCGCCGTCTTCAGAATCAATCTCTTGCAGCGCGCTGTCGAGAAAGTCTCACCGTGGCGTGCACATCAGCGTTTTAAACTACATTGACGGTGGTTGTTTCCGAGCCCGCGTTCCGGCTGCTAGTGGCTTAAATAGACTTCTTTGACAGAATGTCCTTGCGCTTGTTGTCTCCGGGCATTGAATCGTGAATGCCGGTAATGACATTTTTCTGCTACTTGAGCATCATGCTTCTTAGTGTCCGCCACCAGCATCAGAAACAATGGGGCGGAAGATGCCGGATAAATACCAGGAAAGGTCTGGCAAGGAACGCTCATTGCACTTTCCGCGCCTCGGTCAAGCGAGGAGAAAGATCGTTATCACCCTCGCATAAGCAGTCACCCGGCCAGATAATTGCCATCGCAAGGAGCCCAGGCAGCATTAAGCGGGCAAGAGCTTCCTTGTGATATCGGTAGTTGGGAAGCCGCAAAACCTGCTATCAAAGGGCTCCCGTTGCGAGGTTATGAAACAGGCTCTGTCGGCCGATCGCCGGTCAGGGGCTGCCAACGTCAGGTCCACCAGAGCACAAGATCCGGCCGCGCAAATCCGAAAAAGCTGTTCAGCAGCACGCGGCGCTTTCCGTTGCTTGATTGGCCGGTGACCCCATGAACGAAACCGCCATCGATCAGGGCGATATCCCCGGCCTTGAGCTGGATGTCGCGAGAAGGTACGCCCTCGAGATAGGCTGCCGAATAGGGATAGCCCGTGGTCTCCACCCCCTGCGACTTTCGATCGGCAACCGTCGGCTTGTGACTCCAGAGCCGCAGATTGCCACCTTCCTCGGACATGCTGGGGTAGAAGTTGAGCGCTGCGACAGTGTTATGCGCCACCGCAGAAAGCTCGTAATCGTTCCCGGCACGTAACACTTGAGCGACATCGTCGTGAGGGTCCAAAGAAAATGTGCCGCTGCCAGACCAACTGAGAGCGCGACAGACGTTAGCTTGGCCGTGTTCTGAACGGGCCAGCCGCAATTCGATGCCCTGTTTGTGAAGCTCGCGCTTCAACGCTTCGAATAATGCTCGGACCGGGTCAACCAGATTGCCAAAAAGGGCGTCAACGTGCGGCCGCGCATTTTCTGCCTCCGCGAAATAGGTGGCCGCATCCTTCCTGTAGTGGGATGCGCCGACATATTGTCCAGGGACACCATCTTTCCGCTCGTTGAGACCGGGACTGCCAAAAAACTTCGCGGTGATCTCCTCGGCTATTTCGGTGCTGAAAGCTTGGCTGATGTGCAGAGCCGTGATCTCACCTTTCAGGACCGAGATGATTTCCGCAGTGCTGATCGAGCCGGTTCGTTCTTTGATCGTAAGAGGCGAGATTGCCGGCGACTGAGATATCTGGTTAGGCATTGTGTTGCTCCTGAAGTGCGTGATCAAGAATGGCGATGCCGTGATCTAGTTCGACATCAGTGATGGTTATCGGCGGCAGGACTTTGACGACGTCGCGATTTGGCCCTGAGGACTCGATCAGCAAGCCATTTTCAAACGCGACATCGTGCACGCGGCTGACAACTGCCGGTGAACGGCACTTGAGGCCGGCCATCAGACCGCGGCCGCGCTTTTGTTCGATGGATTCGGGAAATTTCGCAACGAGCCGGTCGAGGTGCGTTTGCAGCTTAATGGCTGTCCGCTCGACACCCCCAGTAAACTGCGTGTCCGACCACATTTTGCACATGGCCCCTGCCGTCACGAAGGCGAAATTGTTGCCTCTGAATGTCCCGCTGTGTTCTCCGGGATTCCATATGTCGATGTCGGGCCGAATAAGAACAATCGACAACGGACTACCTGAACCGCTTAGCGACTTGGAAAGGGTCACGATGTCGGGTTCGATTTTGGCGAACTCGAACGAGAAGAAATCGCCCGTTCGTCCCGAACCTGCCTGAATGTCATCGACGATGAAAACAACGCCGTGCTTACGGCAGATGCGCTGAATTTCAGTAAGCCAAGCTGCGGATGCGGCGTTCATGCCGCCTTCTGCCTGGATGGTCTCCAGGATGATTGCGGCAGGTTTTTCTATGCCGCTCCCCGGGTCGCCCAATACCGAGTCGATGTAACCCGCGGAATCGAAATCTTGGCTCGGATAGGCGTGATAGGGAACACGGATCACATCGTGGCGAGCAACGCCCCCCAGCTCCCTGGTTGAAGCCGAACCCGACACTGCCAGAGAGCCGAGAGACATGCCGTGGAACGCATTTGTGAAGGCCATGACGCTCGAGCGGCCGGTATACTTTCGCGCCAGCGCCAGCGCCGCTTCGTTGGCGTTTGTGCCGGTCGGCCCAGGAAACTGTATTTTGTAGGAAAGGCCTCGGGGTTTCAGGATCCAGCCCACAAACGCTTCAATGAAGTCACGCTTTGCCGCCGTATGCATATCAAGCGACAGAAGAATGTTCTCACCGGCCAGATATTCAATTGCTGGCGCAAGAATATTCGGGTTGTTGTGTCCGTAATTAAGTGCTCCGGAGCCGACGAGGAAATCGATATATGAGCTACCCGCCTCGTCCCAGATGGTCGCCCCAACTGCCCTCGTGAAGACCGTGGGAAACGACCGCCCATAACGACGAACATTGGACTCATGGGCGGTGAAAGCGTCAGTGTTCATTTTAGGTCCTCTGCACTTAGGTGGTTCAACGAGGAGAGCGATTAAGGGCTTGTGGTTCGCGGTCAATGCTCTTTATTGGACATCGAAGATGAGAATGGCCTGACGAATACTGGGTCGAATTTCGCGGGGGAGTCGGCTGCCAACATCTCTTCGAAATGTTATCCGTTGTTGCGTTGCTCTCCCGTGCCGGTATCTCCAGAAAATGCGCTAAAACAGAATTGTTTCTATAGTTTCCGGGTAAGCACTGATACTACGGTATCGGGTAGTTGACGGATCCGCCTGTCGCCCCACGAGAGCAACTCTCGAGAAAAATCATAGGGTTAGTGCGATCAACAGGTCGCGTCCACAGGTTCTGTAGCTCGGCGGTAGCGAAGCCGCTCGCGAGCGCGCCCTCAACAGCGCCGAAGCGAGCGAGCGGCTTTGCGGCGGTCGTCTACCTTCTGTAAGGGTTGGGTTGCGGACACCAACCTGAATTTTGAAGGACCATTTAGAAGACGTCGGCTAATCATGGGAGCGGAGTCGCGCGCAGCGCCGATTGGCAATTGACGATCGGGAATTTGTGAGAGTTGTTGGGCTCGTTGGCGTGTTCGGCATTCTGGCTTGGATGAGCAGCTTGGGCGAGCCATCGAAACGGAAAGGCAAACCGGTACTCGATTGGGCGTTGCTGACATGGACTGCGCTCACTCGTACTCCATGTGTCGGTGACAACATTGAGTGGTAGAAATTGCCTGCAAGGTAGGCGTTCGAACTACGGAAACGCGGCACGGCAAGAAGCGGGTGATTGGTGATCAGACATGCAATGGCAAGTTTGATGGCGTCGGCGCCTGCCCTCAAAGCGCCACGGGTTTACGGCTTCCGTTAGCCGACGCGTAGCTATCACCCCTGGTCAAGCAAGCAACGGAGGACGACAAGTGAGCGTTGTCGCGCGCGATCTGGGCGAGATCGGCGCGGCAGGCCGACCCAGCCCCTCAAACCGCACGGCGGTCTTGACGGCTGGTCAGAACGGACATCTCGCGATTCCGAAGAGGCTGGCCAGCGTAGTCGAATCCGTGGGACATTTGCCGCACAAAACAGCAAGCGCCGAAAGCTGTCGGCCGAGAGGTTCTCAAAAGCGCGGGTGAGCGTATCGCCGATGCGCTGATCGAAGCTCTGCCAGTCTGATCTCTATCGTTCGATAGCCTTCCACGCTGATGTAGTGAGGGAGATTGTCGGAATCGTCGGCCTTGATGGTCATGCAGCCTTGGTCGAAAATTAGGGTCGCCTATCCGGCTTCTCCTCATTGAGAACAGGACTGTCGAATCTGGAATAGAACACCAGCATGGGTCCGAGATCAAAGGTCGTGCCGGGCGAAAGCCGGCGGACGGACCGCAGCCATGTTTCGGTTGACACGCCACCGATGCCTTGAGCCAGCGTGCTGGCGAATCTGGGCATCAGCGGAGCGATCGTCTGCGCCAGGATCGCGGCTGCGGTCGCCTGAACGGCGAGCGAAGTGCGGGTGCGAGCGAGGTAGAGTTGTCTCGCCGCTGGGAGAACACCTCGGCATAAAGAGCGGGGTAGAGTAGCGCGTGGTAGAAGGAATTATCGAAGCCGAAGAAATGTACAATCTGCCAGTCATTGCTGGGCAGGGCCGCATTCCAGTCACGGCCAAGCAAGTGAGCCAGCGCCTGGATGTTGTAAAGAAAAACCGAAAGCCATCTCCGGCCAGACCCAGATCACCTGCCTTGGGAAACCTTCGGCCGGTAGCCCCCAGTTCGAGGGATGGGTAATGGGCACGGAAAAGTCGCCGCGTTGGCGTAGACGCGCGAAGAGATCCATGATCCGAACGGGAGTTCCCGACGCCTTAGATGCCGGTCGATACGGTCGTAACATCGTTGCAGCGCAAATTCGGCACGGAGCACGGTGCCGACCACCGGCGCCGCGGCCGACTGACGAGACCGGGCTGCACCCAAGTCGTGGCATAGGTTTGACGCGCCGCATTCCTCATAGATGTTGCCCCAGCGGAGCCGCCGCAATGGGGGCAGAGGTTGCTAACATCCGGTTCGTACAGGCGATCGCCTGCACTGCATCGAAGAGCGCAGGGTTCTGGCGCAAATCTACCGCCGTACTGCTCAGAAGACTACGGGAACACGCGGCTTGAAACTCGCCATAAGCGTCATCCCTCATCCTGGGCAGGAAGCTGTGGACCTCGCAGTCAAGAAGAGCAAGCGTGGTGCGAATCTTGTCCGCGTAGTGGCGCGCCACCTTTGCGGGCGTCGATTGATCGGCATCGGCATGCGCCGCGACGTAGCTCTGGTAATCGTCGCTTCCAGTCAAGTGGTAGGCTTCGACCCCTTTCATGCGCAGGAAACGCGTATAGATGTCGGCGCCAAGATACGGGCCAGAAGATGCCCCAGATGCAGATCGCCATAAGGCGTCGGCGGCGTGGAGAAAAAGAAGATCGGCCCGCGCGGAAACGCGGCCTGTGCAGCTACATCGAGGGCGGCCTTGCTGTCGCGCCAATAGACATCGACGAAGTCTAGATCTTCGTCCCGATCGTTGTGCAGCACGCGCTTCAAAAGGCTCCACCAGAAGGACATCGCCGGCTTTGACCGAATTTCCCCAGGGTCGGTCCTGACCATTCCCGCGCCGGATAGGATCACGAAGGCCTCGATTTCGTCATGCGATGGGGCTCGGATGTGACGCCCGGTGCCACCTTGCCGAATGAAACCCCATGCCGACGCTTCCCGTTCCAAGCGTGGCCATGTCGATACCGAACGCCCGCGACAGCTCCGTTTGAGAAAACGTGGATTTGCGCATGACGAACCTCAGCTGTTGAAGCAGCGGGATGTTCGGCCGCCAACGCAACAGCCTCTGCTGCAAGCTGCGGAGACAGGTGGTAGCCTGACCCGTTGGTGCCCTCCGCCATAACAACTCGGCTCAGGGTCCCCAAGGCGGGCGACAACGGGCGCCAGTAGATGTAGACGTCACAGGAGACCGCCCGGCGACCACCTCCACGATCGACGTGCGGAAGCGTCGTAACGGGCTGGGGGCGAAGATTCAGTACTCCACAAATCAGAACACCATGCTCTTCGCGCTTTTTTTGAGCGGTCGATCCCTTTCCTGTGCATGCCTCGCCCGCTCTCCGTGAACTCAATCGCGATAGAAAATACCGTTTGGGGGCTTAAGTTGGTCGGGATCGGCCACTTTGCCCTCTGGCGGGTTAAGGCGCGCTTGAGCACGTTTTATTCAGCGCGGGTCGGTCCACCGGTTGAGGCACGTTGGAACACCAGGTAGAGTGTCCGCCGCGAACGATTGCTTTTGTTCGGTCGGGAGTAATGCGGTGCGTAATCGTCGAATATGAAGATGTCGCGAGCCTTCCATGATACGGGCTCCCAGGAGAGCGTTTCGGCAACTTCCGGGTCGATCACCCCGCCGGCATCCATGGGAAATACCCCCTTCTTGTGGTTGCCGGGGCTGAAGAAAAGCCCGCCATTGTCCGGGTCAGAGTCGTCAATGCCTATGGGGCAACGATCGAATGAACCATCCGGTCGGGCAGTTTGTGTAATATCCTGATGCGGGCGATAGCCCCCGCTGTCGGGATAATGTAAATCAGCAACTCCTTGAGCCTGCGAGACTCTCCGTCAAGCAGCTCCTCAACGGAGGACGTTATGCGCTGATCTTCTAGGAGCAAATTCCGCAATGGATCATGGAAGTCGAGAAAATTCTTGGCTTTTGAGGTTATCTTTCGACTCTCGGTCGTCTTCTCGAGCCACAGCATCCATTTATCATCGCTGACGTCCCAGCCTGAGACATCGTCAACAAAACTGGAGGTACGCTCCACAGCCGCGGGATCGAAGAACCTTTTGAGGGTGACGTATCCGTCTTTGTGCCACTTGTCTTTTTGTGCTTCAGTCAACATGCGAAAGCCTCCTGTGGAAAGACTGGTTGGGTCGACCATTCCAGTTACGGCACTCGCCGCCGGTCAGAAGTGTTGCGGAGGGCCCTCCATGACATGCCGGGGGTTGACGCTATTGGGCGGTACGTTGGGCTGCTGCTGTGCAAGGCTGTCCCTCCTCAACGGAGAAATCACTTGGCCTCATGAAGCTCTGCGCTCCGGCAGGATCTGCATAGTATTCCCGGCCGAGCATGCAATAGGCGGCGGGGCTGCAGGCAATCCTTTGGCGCGGCCACACGCACCGCATTCCGTGCGCCGGGAAACATGCGACAAGTTCCCGTTCGAGTCGGCCGATTAGCGGGAGCATCAGGGAAAAGAGCTGCACGGCTGTTTCGAAACAGGTACTGTCGAAAGAACTCGGCGCAAGACTGCCCATGTCAGGCTGAGCCGCGTCTGAGGGTTCCGCAAACCGAGCCTGGCCATCGCTTCACCCGGCCGCGCGACGACACGCATCGCCAATAGGCGGTACCATGAGCTGACCGCCGATCTAGCCCTGGCCGCCAAAACCACAGCACTTTGTGCGTGAGCGACCTGGTACGGAATTGACGATTGGAGGGGAAATGCAATCTCCCAGAATCATACGATGGGCGGAGGGATTCAAGGGCTGCTTCCGTTACGATCATTTCGGAGCGGACTCCGGCCTTCGCCGCCGCGGCGGCAGCATCATTCCTTGCATGCCACCCGCAATGAACAACAATCGATGACTCATATCCCACTGCCCATTTCTTCGCCTGGGGTGTCGCACCAGCTGTCGAGGGCGGTACGGCTGATGAATCCAGGACGCTCGGGGTTCGCACATGGCGCGCGCCGCAGAAGGCTGTCGAGAATGCGGCGCGCACGCCACGCCAGCAGGCTGAGATTCGGACCGGCCAGTCCGCGCTGGCCGGGATTCGCGTTCTGTACGAAGATGCGTCTGTCGCGTGGTCCGTCCCAGCACACCGAAAACTCCTCGTCGATGACCAATTCATTGTCGATCTGTTCCAGCCGGTCCGCCATCGGTTCCAAGAAGCCTGGCACAGCGTTCTCGTAACCGGTGGCCAAAATGACGATATCGGCCGTGACTTCTTCGACATCGCCCATGCCTCGCTGCAGGGTCAGCCTGTGGCCCGCGCCGGCGTTGATGCAGCGCGAAACGTTGCAACCCGGCCGCAATGCGATGTCACATAGGTCTGGCTCGAGAAATTCGTGGCGATACAATGCCTGATAGACAGCGCGCAAAGTTCTTTCCGAAATGCCGTCCTGGTCAAGCACGAAACGCCGCAGGAACAGCTTGCGCTTCGACTCGCTCATTGCCGCAAAACGATCCGAAAAGCAGGGCATGAACAACTCGTTTGTGAACGGGCTGTTGTCGATGGGCAGGTAGTTTTCGCGCTGCGAGACCCAGGTGATCGAAGCAGGCCGCCGTTCTCCACCGAGAAGGTGCAACAGGACCTCGGCTCCCGACTGGCCTCCACCAACGACGCAAACATGTTTTTGCCGCACCTCGGGATGGATGTGCAGTAAATCGGATGAATGGAACAGGTTGCGTCCGATCCAGCCCTGAAATTGAGACGGAATCCGCCCTTGCTTGCCGATGCCGACCACCAAGTCTCTCGCACTGAGAACTGCATGGTCCGTCCGCACCCGAAACTCGCTGTCATAGCGTATTTCGCGGACGGTTTCGCCGCCGCGGACAAGTGGGTTCCTGCGGAACGCCCAGTTCAGGTATTGTTCGAACTCAGCCCTGAGCACAGAAGCGAACTGTGCATTCAGGAAGTGGTACAGACGCCCGTTCTCGTGCAGATAGTTTATGAAAGTGTAGGCTGATCGCGGGTCCACCAGCGTGACCAGATCCTTGAAGTGGCTGACCTGGAGTTCTGAGGACTCGAATGCGCTGCCCGGATGCCAGCGGAAGTCGACTTGCCGATCCAAGAACACAGCCCCGCGCCCGATTTGCTCGTGTATCTGACACGCAAGGCTCAAGTTGGACGGGCCGGCACCGATGCCAATGCAAGAGAGCTCCAGCGGTCTTGCTCCCAATGACGTTTCCCAGTCGGACGCTGTGCGCGGCGAATGTCGGCCATGGCCGTTGGGCTTACCCGCCCCGCAGGGATCGTCGGCACCGCCCGATTTGTGAGTCCGCGCATTCATGGTGTCGGGTGTGATGCCCGCGGATCCCGCTCCGTGGTGAGATCGGCACTCATCCCGGAGACATGTGGCGCGTGGCTGGCATCGAGAACCCGCCCCCCTCGATGACTCCGGCGTGGTCAGCGAGATGCTTTCGCAGCCTTTCCCTCATTGCAAGTGGGGGCAGTTGCCCGGCTCGTTCGTGATGAGCCGCCCTTCGACCGGTTTGGCCACCTGCGAGGGCGCGGTCATGAATGCGGCGACAGCATTTTCGGTGGGTTTGATCATAGGAAGACATTTTGCTGATGCGTTCGGGAGGTCCCCTGCATCGGACGTGCCATGAGGAAAACATCAGCAAAGCAGCGGGCAACTGGTTGGGATCCTGTCGGGTATCCGACATTGAGGTCGAAAGTCTGCACCGGCGCCCGATTTGCACGTAGTCGTACTTTTCTGCTTCATAGCGTTGCAGGCGCGTATTACAGTCGATCGTGAGCACGGATTTCACATCGTGAGCACGGATTTCACGGATCATGAGCAACGATTTCAGTCGATCGTGAGCAGCGATTCCAGGCGATCGTGAGCACCTTTTCGGAGGTGCTGGACGCTTTGGCCGACAACTCAGCCAGTCTACAGGATGCCTCGTTCGAAACAGGGAAGCCTGATGCCAATCCAGAGATTGTCGATGCGCCGGATCAGAGAAGTTTTACGTCTAAAGGCATGTCCAGGCCTGACCGATCGCGCCATCGCGCACACGCTCGGGGGGAGCAATGGCGTCGTGCATGGTCATCTGCAGCGCGCCTGTTCGCCGGGCTGAGCTGGCCGCTGCCCGAGGGGATGGATGACGAAGGCCTCGATCTGCTGCTGTTCCCAGCGCCGAAGGCGGCATCGCAAAGCCACCGGCGGCCGGTGCCCGATTGGAGCTATGTGGAGAAGGAGTTGCGCCGCCGCCGGGTAACACGGGTGCCGCTATGGGAAGAGTGTGGCGCCGCCAATCCCGACGGCTTTGGCTACACCTGGTTTTGTACGACCTTCGAGGCTGGAAAGAGCGCGCTCGCCGACGATGCGCCAGACGCACTTGGGCGGCGAGAAGGTGTTTGTCGATTTCGCTGGCGACACCATCGACATCTTCGACCCCATCACCGGCGAGCGCGTCCCATGAAGCTGTTCGTCGCAGCGATGGGCGCGTCGAACTATAGCTATTGAGGCGTGCCCGAGCGAGTGCCTGCCCGACTGGATCGGCCTTCAATCAACCTGTTCCGGCTTCTAGATGGCGTGCCGAAGTTCTCGGTTGCGACCATCTCAGGGCCGGCGTCACCAACCCCGACCGCTACGACCCCGAACTCCACCGGACCTATGCGGAGATGGCGAGCCATTACGGCACCGCAACTCTCGCAGCCAGGCCGAGACGCCCGAACGATAAGGCAAAAGTCGAGGTCGCCGTGCAAATTGCGCAGCGCTGGTCCTGGCGCGGCTGCGCAACCAGCGCTTCTTTTCCCTGGCGGAGCTGAACGCCGCCATCCGCCTGCTCGTCGCCGAACTCAACCGCCCGCCAGATGCGCGGCTTCGGCTCCAGCCGCGCCGAACTCTTCGCCGAGATCGACGCTCCCAAGCTGGAGAACTGCCGGATCACCATACTTCTTTGCGCGCTGGAAGCCGTCTCGTCGAGGAAAGCTCGATCAAGGCCGTTCTTAAGGATCAAACGGATCGAGGCGACGGAGCGTGCCTTGATGATAAAGGATGCCGCGTCGGCAGGCTGCATCGACGCGCATGTTACCGTAGCTCTTGGTCAGCGCCAGGATGCCGAGACAGGTGCCAAAGCCCTGTTCGGGATTCGGCCGGTCAGCGATGTTGGCCTGGAGGAAGGCGGCGGTGGCGGGACCGATCTTCTCGCCGGCTCCGATCAATCCTCCTGGCGTCCACTTGCCGTAGCGGCGATGCGCGCTCGGCATGTGATCGCAACGGTCGTATGGCCGCGCCTGGCTGGCGATCCGCTGCCCCTTGTGGAATATCTCGACGGTCTTATCGGCGATACGCAGATCGACGAGCTCGCTGATGAGGGGGTAGGGCGTGGAATACCAACGCCCGTCGACTTCGACGTGATAGTCGGGCGCGACGCGGCAATGACCGTACCGCTCGAGCGGACGAAACAGCAGCGAACGGAGATAACGGTTCTCGGCCCTGACTTCGTCGGCTACACTGGTCGGCGTGCACGACACGCGACGGGCCGTACGTGCGGGAAGTCGCAAAGGTCCTTGGTGCCGACCACACGGAGATTATGTTGTCGGCGGACCAGCTCATGGACAAGAAGATGCGGGGCACCAGCCTCCACGCCGCGACTGCCGTCTACTTGGGAACCTGGACAGCTGTTCTACCTGCTAAGCCATCGGGCACGATACATGCATGGGAGTGTCCGAACCACTCTAGCGAGAAGCACCGTGATCAGACTCACCGAAAAAGCCGCCGCCGGGGAAAACCAGGCTCTCACGTACCGGCGAAACGCTCTCCAATCACGGTCGCAGGCGGGTCGCTACGCCAGCTTCCAATACCGGGTCGGCCTAGAAAGTGTCTCGCGCGAGGGCGATGCGGTCATCGAGACAGACCTGGTCAAGATGTTGGGGGCTCCCAGCCTCATGTCGCCAGTATCAACGTCGACTTCGTCACGGGCTCGAATCCTCGGGCTCTGTCTTCAGCAATCCCAACGCTCAAATGCGCCTGCGGCAAGACCTTTATGGGGGGAAAACGTATCACCCCAAATCGCGGTCGCGCAGAGCACGGTCTGCGGCTGTAGGATAGGACCGCGCTGGCCCGGATGCGCTACGTCGGCGAATAGCTCATCAATGGCTCCTTTGCCGGCACGCCTGGCCGATCATGTTCGACGTTATGTTCGCCAATTTTGGTTACGCATTTCAGGAAATACGGTCCAGACGTCTTTGTCCAGTATTGGCGGGACGGTGATGCTGCCCGCGGCCCTGGCCGGCGCCGACGAGCGTGCCGCCATGGAACCCTGCTGGGGAGGCTCTGCCGGCGGCAGTGGCTCAAGTGCAGAGCACGGCGGCACCGGGACCGGACGCTCGCCGCCATCCAGTTCGCAGGTGATCACTTCGTGACAACCCCGAACTCGGTCTGGTTACGGCACCAACTCTCGACAGGAGATTTTGCCATGCCCGACGCCCACCCGTTTACAACGTCGCCGGTTCTGCTGGGCGGCGAGAACCGGTCTGGTACAACCTTGCTGAGCGTGGTGCTCGATTCTCATCCAGACTTGGTAGTCGGGCCGGAGATGACTTTCCTGGAACCGCAGAACCTAGGGCCACACATCTTGGCGGCGGCCGACCTTGTCGCAGCCCGCCTCCATTGCATCACCGGGATGACCGAAAGCGCCACGCGATCATTTTTCGATCCGTCCTGGTACGACGGGGTTCATTTCGTGGTGCAGTGCCTGAGGTTTGGCTTGGAGCTCGACGACCTGCGCGAGCTGATCACCAAGGTGATGGGCGAGGCTAGCAACGATATCAGGACGTTCGCCGACCGATGCCGGCTGATCAACGAGATCGGCGAGTTCCGCAGGGTCAGCACCGGAGCCCGGCGGTGGGGAATGAAATTGCAGCGCGAGATCATACATGTGGACACCTACGCTCGGCTGTGGCCGCGGGCTCATTTCCTGCACATCGTGCGGGACGGGCGGGACCTGGCCGCCTCGCACCTCAACACTGTGCCGGATTGGGGATACCGGACCATCACCGAAGCTGCACGAGGCTGGCTTGAAGTGGTGTCCTGTTCGCATCGGGCCGCGCCGCCGGACCGCTACCTTGAGGTGCGTTACGAGGATCTGGTCAGTCAACCCAAGGCCACCCTGGTTCGAATCCTAGGTCATCTTGGCCTGCCCTGGGAGGAAGGCGTACTGCGACACGCCGAACACGAGCACACACTGTTGAAACACCCTTATGGCCATCCCTCGGCTGGGTCTGCCGGTAAACCGCTACACGGCGGCCGGTTGGCTCGCTACGTTGAGGATCTGACGCGGGCGCAGATTCTGGAATTCGAGCAGATTGCTGGCAGTGAACTGGCCCGTTTGGGCTATTCATCGGTCCAGACCTCGGCGTCGAAGCCTGAGCGGTAGCAGGTTTCCGGCCCGCCCACCGACTGCCGCGCGGATACGTGGCGCGGCTCGTCGGGCACACCGGGTGAACCCTTGGGCTCCGAGGTGTTCGGGCGCCGCCGCTGACTGCGATCACCCTTTTAGGACGGGGTCAGCGCATAACGGGGTGCTTCTGCCCTGTGGGCTCCGTACCTGATTTCGCCTCTTCGTTGGACTTGCTCATCCTGCTAACGGCCAATTGATGATGCTGGCGACTCTCGCGGCCATTCCGCTGCTCAACGGCCTGAGCCAACTCGGATCCCACCTATATATGGCAAACATAATGGTCGGAATGGCAGCATTATCGCGGACTTGGCCCTATCCGGCGTATGTGCCCACGCTGGTGGGCCGGGTTCGGCTCACCAGCGTAGTGGCGGTCGGTCAATCCTAAACTGAATGGCTGGCCAGCAGGTTCTCTGCACCCAACCGCGATCCTGGCCGACTCGGCCTCGTTCGTTATTGCCGCGGCGTTGCTGCCGCCGGTGCTGATGTCTGCGGCCGAGCTCTGCGACGGGATCGACCCAGCAACTCTGCCAGGTGGCCTAGGGATGACATAACTATGGTGCTGGCGATCCCATTCTGCGGGCGGCCACCAGCGGCACATTCGTCTTCTGCTACATCGCTCGTTCTGCTGCATGCACCTGACGAACGATCTAGAGCGCGTCTTGCGATCGATGAATCAATGTGATGTGACAACGGCCTTCGCTGGTGAGTCCACATCCACTTTGATGAGGTGGATGATGGCAAGAGCACTAAAGCGACGATCTTCGGTCGTGGGATTTGAAGGCTTCGGCTGAGGGCACGTCGGCGCGGCAAGCCGCGGCGCGGTTCGGGGTCGGGATATCGAGCGCAATCCGTTGGATCGCACGGGCGAAGATCGGCGAGCAGACGGAGCGTCGGCAAGGCCGCCCACGCGCTTCCAAGTGTCGATGCGCATGAAGCCTAGATCATCGAGCTGATCGATGCGGGCCAGGACATCACGCTGAGCGAGATGGTGGAGCGGTTGGAGGCCGAGCGGTCGATGCGGATCAGTCGCAGCGCCCTGAGCGACTGGCTGCGGGGGCACGGCTGGACGTTCAAAAAAGTCCGCACACGCACTGGAGCGGGACCGTCCGACATTTTGAGGCGCCGCCGCGCCTGGTTCGACAGACAGCCCGATCTCGATCCGGCCAAGCTCGTGTTCATCGATGAAACCGGACTGTCGACCAAGATGGCCCGACTGCGGGGCCGTGCGCCACGCGGTGAGCGTGCCGGGCCGGCGTGCCGCACGGCCACTGGAAGACCGCCACCTTCACCGGCAAGCTGCGGCTGACGGGCATGACTGCCCCTTCGTCTACGACGGCGCCATGAACGGCAATGTGTTCCTCGCCTATGTCGAGCAGGCCACAGGCGGCCGGCGTTCGAAGTGCGATCGAGCAGGCGGGCGCGAGACTCATGTTCCTGCCGCGCTACAGTCCCGTTTTTAATCCGGTCGAAAACGCCTTCTCAAAACTCAAGGCTCTTATGCGCGCCAAAGCCGAGAGGACAATCACAGCCCTGTGGAACGCCGTTGGATCGCTCGTCGACCTCTTCACCCCAGCCGAATGCCAGAACTACTTCAACCCGCAGGCTATGACCCGGATTAAACCGGACGCGCTCATAGAGCACTCGGCTTTCCGCTGGCCGCGGTCACCGCACCCTGGGCCGGCTGCGCGATGCCCTTGGACAGCCCTGGCACTCAGCTCTGGAGGCATGACCCTGGGGGCGTGAACCGCATTGCGGCGCGCTGGCCCAGTTCCTGCTGTGGGTTCGCCAGAGGATTGTTATAAAGCAGGTCCCATTCGTTAAGCGCTAGCCCCGAACCCAATGCAAGGGCCGGTTTTTACCGAAGAGCCCATTCGGCAATGCCGCGGTTGAAGGTAGCAATCATACAGACCTAGCCCCTAGCTCGTCGGCGGCCAGGGGCAAGCCGCATAGCTGATGAATTCGCGCTGAATGCCTTACCTCAGCCCTGGCGGCGGAGGAGGCGATCAGACGATAGCCAGGGGGCGATGTGGCGGCCCATTAGAAACCGAAGAGTTGGGTTGATCAAGGCTCCGGCGTCAGGCCGACATCAAGACAAGAGGATTGGCATGCCAGCGGCTTCGGCGTGTGTCGCAATCATGGTGCCCGTGTCGAGCCGGATTGCTGTCGACGAGCCTTTTATAGTCGGCAATTTGTTCAACGCAAGCGCGTAGTGCTTGCCGGCAATGCTAAAGTAGCGAAGCGATCCTTCGGCCCGGACACTTCCGCCGTCAGGTGTATCCGCCAACAGCTCTGCCAGGCGCTGGAGGACGGCGCCGGCGGGGCGCAAGTCGCAAAGCGGATCCAACAAGCCGCTGCGCAGAAAGTAGCCACGATCGAAATCGACGAAGGTATCTATCACGATGTCCAGCACTGCCCGATCGGCCCAACCCGCAAGCGTTGCCTCAGCAATCCGCCTTGCGTTTTCTTCAGGCGTGCCTGCATCCTTGGCAAAGCTGGCGCCAGCTAGCCGCACATGCACCAGCGCGCGCTTGCCGTACTTGTGCGCCGCAGCGGCGATTGCTTCCAGCGGGAGCCAGAGCGGTGCCGTCGGCTCGATAGCGAAGCAGAGGCCTGCGATGCCCGCTGGGATCGCAGCGAATGCCTCGTCTACCTCTTCGGCGGGGAAGCCATGCCGACCTGATGCATGCAGCTTAGAGAGCATGACCGGCGCGCCGATCGCGCGAGAGAATGCGGCAAGTGGGGCTGACGTCTCGGCGAATGCCTCGGGCGGAAGAATAACTTCCACACCGGACAGGATCGGCGCTACAGCAGCCAGGCGGTCGCCGATTTCTGTTGTCGGCACGCCGACACCATAAACGGTGAAGGTATGGCCGAAGGCGGCGAAATCGGACATCCGCGCAGCCGCTCGCTCGTCGATTAGATCCTGCATCGGAACGCGAAGATGGCGAAGGCCGAGCGAATGCAGGCGCATCGCTAGATAGTCATTGCGCACGTATTTACGGCTCAGTTCATCACAACAGCCGTCGGGTATAATCGGCAGCGGGCGGGCCCATTCCTGTCGCAGGTCAACTCCGACCGGAGCAGCGCGGCGACGTGGATGCAGCATGGATACTGTCATCTGCTGATCGGCGATCTCAGGATCCGTTCCACCATTGGTATTGACCCAGTGAACAGTGTGTGCCTTCTCGAATACCTCCACGAGCATGAAGCCAAGGCGGCTTACATGGTTTCGCCCATTCTCCTCATCGATTGGCGGCACAGGGAATAGCTGGCTGTAGTCGTTACGCACAAAGGAGGTTGCCGGCAGGACATGGATATCCGTATTTCCAAACCTGTTCATGAAGATGTTGTGGACGTGGCCTGTGAAGAGCGCTTCCACCGGGCGGTCACGCAGCATGGCGAGGAGGCGGGAGCGGCCGGGATTTGCGATATTGTCGTAATGCTCCGGCTCATCGGTGTCGGTGAGATATGGTGGATAATGCATGAACAGGAAGCTTCGTCGGTTGCGGGGAATGTTCGTATCCAGCCAGTTCCATTGCTCCTCCTCTGCATCCATACCGCTGTTGATGAGGGTTGCATCCGCCATCACGAAACGGATGCCATTATGCTCGAAACAATGCCGATCAGGGCCTAACGCATCCGTATAGATTGTATGCGTCTCCTTGCTGACCGGTGGAGCGGGGAGCCAACAGCTTGGCTTGTCACCAATGTCGTGGTTGCCCGGAATCCACCGGATGGGGACTTCCAGGTCGCCAATGATCTGCCGGAAATTCGCCACGGCGCTTGCGAAGTTGAGCTGCCCTGGAAGAGGATGCACCATGTCGCCCAGATGTAGCACGAGGTCCGGCTTCAGGGCACGGATCTTTGCGAAAGCCGCTGCCGCACGGGAATTTGCGAGCACACCGCTCGGATAGGGATAGGGAGAACTCCCCTCCCCATTCACATGAGTGTCAGTGATCACGACAAAGCGAAGCAGAGGACGCTCGAGGGGTGAAATGGTTTTCATGATCAGACTTCTGTCTTGGGTCTTGAGGAACAAAGAACGGTCTCAAAGTTCATCACGCCGCGTGCGCGACAATGTCTCGCGGCGAGTTTACACCGTGACGTTTCGGGACTTCTCAACATCGGAGCGCCAGACGCGCGGTTCACAAATATAGCAGCACATGTGGTCAGCCCTATGCAAATCATCCTGGGCGAACGCAGGAAACGAGCGTTTTTTTCCGAAATGCAAGGAGATGCAGCGCTCGCAGAGTCTGGTCCTACGCAGCCCATCAAGGCGGCCGGATGGAACACTTCGGCTTGTGCAACAGGGCCCACGGGGGTTGCGCCCCTAATTCCGAAGCGCGCTCGGGCGAGCGCATCAAGACGAACCTAAGGGACGCGGTCTATCTGGCGCGGCTGCATCGGGCGGGCGTACTGACCGGGGTGTGGGTACTGGACGTCGTCCATGAGGCTGTCCGCGAGCTGGTCCGGGCTCGGGAATCCGGAGCCGACGACCTGCGCCGCAAACGCCAGCAGCTGCTCTACTTGCTTCTGCGCCTGGTCGATCTACGAGCGGCGGCGATCATTGGACCTTGGCGCACCGGCGCTAGATATGACGGGTGCGACAAATCTGATCCGTCTCCTGCAGGAAACGCAGCCCGACGAAATCTATAATCTGGCTGCGCAAAGCCACGTTCAGGTCTCTTTTGAGACCCCCAAATACACCGCCAATGCCGATGCGCTCGGCACGCTGCGGCTGCTGGAAGCGATCCGCATTCTTCGTCTTGAGAACAAAACGCGGTTCTACCAGGCCTCCACGTCCGAACTTTTCGGTTCGGTCCAGGGGTCCCGCAGCACGAGACCACCCCGTTTTATCCACGCTCCCCTATGCGATGGCGAAGCTGTACGCCTACTGGATCACCGTGAACTACCGCGAGGCATACGGGCTCTATGCAAGCAACGGCATACTGTTCAATCACGAAGGGCCGACGCGCGGCGAAACTTTCATCACGCGCAAGGTCACGCGTGCGGTGGCTGCGATCGTGGCGGGAAAACAGGATTGCTTCTATCTCGGAAACTTGGAAGCAAAGCGCGACTGGGGCTCGGCGCGCGACTATGTCGAGGGGATGTGGCGCATCTTGCAGCATCATGAACCTGACGATTTCGTGCTCGCAACCCGCGAGACACATACGTTCCGCAGCTTTTGTCGAGGCTGCCTTCAGGCGAGTCGAAAGGAGATCGTCTGGGAGGGCAAAGGCGTTGACGAGGTGGGCCGTGAACGCATGAGCAATCAAGCGCTGAACCGGATCGACAAACGCTATTTCCGTCCGACAGAGGTTGACCTGCTGATGGGCGATGCCTCCAAGGCAGCCACCAAGCTCGGTTGGAAGCCGAAGACCAGTTTCGACGAGCTCGTCTCAGAAATGGTCGAGGCTGACTGCCGCGCCTACGGGATCATGCTAGCGTGACGTGAAAACACGATACTTCGCGAGTAGGTGCATCTTGGGCCATCCGCATCCGCAGACCCGCCCTCTCGGGCGGTCGGCCGGCATCAGTCAGGTCCGGTCGTTTGGATCGGCAAATTCACACATCCTGCAAAGCAGAAAACCATCCGCTCCATTCATGCGATCGACGATCTCGCAGAACACTGGCTTTCCAAACAGATCGGAGTAACCATCACATAGAAGGTTGCCCAATACGTGACGTCGTTCGAAATCCATGGAGCAGAGGGTAACGTCGCCGTTTGGAAGAAGGACATTCCGATACTGTCGTTCATCAACGCAGGTAAGCGCTCCGACCACTGGCTGGCGTGGTGCAACGATCCGGGGGTCGACGCTTCCACCCCTGCTGCTGACGGGCCGCGCCTGAACCAGAGCTTTGGCAGGAATAATGTCGACTACATCTGGGTGGGGCTCGCCCAAAACCACGAATTGGATCGAAGGGATCTCCGCGTCGACGAGCTGACGAACCAGATCGCGATACTTGTTTCCGACTAGGCGGCTGTTCATGTAGGTGCCATCATCGAAAACGTGGACCACGAACACGCCCAAGCGCAGGGCTCGCAAGCGTTGCAGATCCTCCTTGTTCATTCCCACCAGCGTCGTAAAGATCCTGATGCCGTGGCCCTTGGCGAAAGCATGCTCCACCATTTCGGTGCAGTCCGGATTGAGCCAAGGCTCGGAGTACCCCGCAAAACCAATGTCGACGGAAGTTGGTACGCGCGCCAGACATCGCTTGAAATCTTCAAGGCGTAGATGCTTCGCATGAGATACTTTTCTTTGCCGGTCAGCGAACTTGTCCTGCGGACAATATGAACACCCCACGATGCATCCTATGGTCGTCGTTATCTCCAAAACCCTGCCGGCTGGGATTGCTGAGCGAAGTTCCGCCAAAATCACTGGTAATGACTCCTGCCTTCTTAAATCCTGCGAAGCGCCACGATGGTGTGCTTTGGCTTTCTTGACACCGCCTGCTAGGCCCACTGAGGGAACGCGGCCATCTACGCCTTGGCAGCCTAAGCTGCCGGCTTCCCGATTTTGCTGAGCCGATTTACACAAACTTCGAGCGCATCGGCCAGAGACCGCATCACATCTGTCGACCATCAGCCATTGCGGAACATGTAGCCATAACCGTTGATCGCGGGCCCGCCGCCGAGATGGGCGAATAGCACCCTCGATCCCTCCGGAAAGAAGCCTTTCTGGATGAGGTCGATCATCCCTTGCATCGATTTGCCCTCGTAAACGGGATCCGTAATCATCCCCTCAAGCCGCGCACACAGGCGAATGGCCTCCTTGGTTTCCTCGGACGGAACGCCATAACAGGGGCCCGCGTAGTCCTCGAGCAACACGACGTCATCCTCGACGATTTCCGTTTCGAGCTCGATGAGCGCCGCTGTATGTTGGGCAATGCCAAGCACCTGCGCTCTGGTCTGGGCGGGGGTGGCAGATGCATCGATACCTACCACCGTGCGCTGTCGACCGTCCTTGGCGAACCCGACGAGCATGCCGGCATGCGTTGAACCGGTGACCGTGCAAGCGACGATGTAGTCGAAGACAAACCCAAGCTGTTTCTCCTGAGCGCGCACTTCCTCTGCGAACCCCACATAGCCAAGGCCGCCATTCGGGTGAACTGACGCGCCGGCTGGTATCGGATAAGGTCTGCCGCCCCTTGCCTTGACCTCGTAGACTGCTTTTTCCCAGCTGCGGCTGATACCAATGTCAAAGTACTCGTCGACCATATTCACCTCTGCTCCCATGAGGCGGCTCAAGAGAATGTTGCCGACCCGGTCATAGACGACATCCTCATGTGGTACCCAGCTCTCCTGGACCAGCAGACAATTCATGCCGATCTTGGCGGCGACCGCAGCGACCATCCGCGTGTGATTGGACTGCACGCCGCCGACGGTGACGAGCGTATCGGCATCTAGCGCGATCGCATCGGGAACGATGTATTCGAGCTTGCGCAGCTTGTTTCCGCCGAAGGCGAGACCGGAGTTGCAGTCCTCGCGTTTGGCGTAGATTTCCACCTTGTCTCCGAGAAGCTTGCCGAGGCGCTCGAGCTTCTCGATGGGTGTAGGCCCGAAGGTGAGCGGATAGCGTTCGAACTTTGTCAGCAATGTTTTCTCCAGAAAGCGGCCATTGCGCCTGAACCAGCTCCAGCCTGAGATGGCGTTCTTGTTTGAAGCCAGCGATGTTCTGAGACGGTGCAGTGAGCCTCATCATTATCGCCAGCGGTCTCGTTCGATCGAGATGAAGCAATCCGCGTGCCGGGCGTTACGGCGATCGACGCCAATACCGATGGAGCCGAACACTGCATCCTCCGGCTTAGATCGGCCGGAATACAGTCGCCTCTGACAGTCCCAAGTATCCCTTCAAACAATCGCCTCACCGTTCATGGTTGATCAAACGAGATGAACTGGCCTCTGATCTTGGCACGGCGGCTCACGGGATGAGCAGCGATATGCCGAGCATCGGGTTGCGTAGGAGCACATCTGGAGATTCATCCCTAACCTCATCATCATTTGGGGACTGGCATCGAAATTTCTGGGAACTGCCGGAAACGCCAGCGCTTTGACCAGTTTTGTCAGCGCCGCCGGACCGCCGGACCAGAAAGAGCACGCTTGCGAAATAGACCATTTGAAGCAGCAGCAAACAGGCCAGCATTGCAACGACGACTGCGCGGATCGAATGCGAAGCGATGTAGACAGTCACAGCGCTGCCGAAGAGGACCAGGCCCTGGAGCCGGAAAAAGGTTATGAAGCGCAATGGCGTTCTCCTGGTTTTTCGTCTCGTCAAATCAAGCTGCTCATGCCGCGATCTGGTCGGCCGCGACATGGGTCTGGCAATTCTTTGGGCAGACGCGGGCGCAGGCCCCGCAGCCTATGCAGCGGCCGGCATGATCAACGACCATGATCATGCGATTGAGCTCGCCATCGAAGTCATCATCCTGGTCGTCGCAGGGACCAAGGATTACACCCGCGTCATCAACGCCGTGAAGATGCATGACCTCGCGCGAGCAGACCTTGAAGCAGCGTCCGCAGCCAATGCAGGTCTTGCCATCGATAGAAGTCAGATATTCCGGCATCCATCTGGAGCCGTCGCGTGTGACGAAGGCGATCGTCATCGTGAACGCTCCCAGGAAGCGAGCTCTGTCTTGGCTGCATCCAACTCGGCAAAAATCTCGAATGTCTTTTCGGCGACCGCCTTGATCTCGGTCCAGTTGACTGGGAGATCCTCGGCAAGGTCGTGCAATGACATCTTCGCATTCCCCGCGCGCGACTGCAGCTTGCGGACTTTGTTCTGCAGATCCTCAAAGTTCGACATCATCCCCTCGAATAATCGCTTTCATCGTGCCCGGGCCAGCTCGGCGCTTGGATGCGAAGTGATCGGGTCGCCGGCCATTTTCGTGTCGGCCTTGGCCAATGTGCAGAACGCCTCGAAGCCGAACCGGCGGGTGCCGTAAGCGCTTAGACAGAACGCAACCTCCGGGCGCGGCCTGCGCCGCCCTCGGTTGCTCTCCATCATCGGCGATACCATGTCAGGAGCGGTCCTCAGCAGAGAAGATGAACCCCACTCCTGGTCTCCGGATAATCAGACTCCGGCTGCCCCGACCTCTGTTCGGCGCTCTAAAGACGTCAAACAACTTGGAGGCTTGGGCTTAGCGATGAATGCCTGGAAATAGCGCTCTCGATATGAGTACCTGGAACTCCCTGCCCTGCTCCACCCACATTTCGGGGCGCTTGCGGAGGAAACTCGACTGCAACTCGACAACTTCCGACGGCAACTTGGCGCTGACCAACGCTTTGAGATGCGAGACGTCGGCCTCGGCGTTGGCCCGCAATGCAGCAACCGTCTTCGTCGACATTTCGTCGCGGTTGGCTTTTGTGTTTCGACAATCAATTTAATCCGTCGTCCGGCGTACTGAGCATCCGACGCGATTTTGGCACGCGCTGCTGTCGCCTGCTCGTCGGCCTCTTTGGTGACCACCTGGAGAAAATCCATGGCTTTGGCAGGGTCCAATGCCAGGAAGTTGACGTTTTCATCGGCTTTGTCGTCGATGGCTTTGTCTTCGATTCTGGTCATTTTTGTATCCCTTCTGGGCGATGATTGCTTTGACGGCAGCCGATGCTTTTTTCTATGGCCCCACGGCCCCTTTCTCACCGACTAAGTGAAACGCTGAACTTCCGCTGGGTCGCCGGCCCGTCGCTACCGTGCTCGTAGCGTGTGGAAAACACAATCACGAGAATTGCTTTCCGCACTATGGCACGTCAGAGAGCGGATAAACGTAACTATATATCTTATATTTGTGGATTATTGTTTCATCACTGTATTGTTCGAGGATAATTTTTCACATCATTTCACATTTGGATGCTTTTGACCTCTATCGCAGCGGAAGCGATCTGAACATGAGCGCCAGTCACGCGTCATGCCCACGAAGCTTTCGGTAGGAGAGAATGGTGAATGGCGGCGCGCATTCAGCCGTCCCAAATCCTCCTGAGCGTAGCGGATGCTTAATGATCTGGATCACGCTGCAGGGAGGCCGGTCCTCAGCGCCCTTCCGAGGTCATACTGAAGGTCGAGACTTCCACTCATTTGGTTGCTTGTGCTGATGCCAGACCGCAGAAAAGTCGCGACAACTGCGGCAACGGGTGAAGCTCGGTGCGTCGCGGATACGGATATTGTCCAAAGCCAAGCCCCGTCGATCCTCTACTCGGCGGAAAAACCGCTCCAGGGTTCTCAAACAGATTGCCGCAGCAGGTTGGACTCGATCGGTCCATATGGACACTCCGGAACGAGTCAGCGCGCCAAAAACAGCGGCAATGTCGGCTTCTCGAATATCCATCTCGTCACGCCGCCAAAGAGCCGCTCACGCAGCCGACGGCTGCCATAAGCGCCCATGACTATCATTTCGGCAGACGTGTCGATTGCGTGCTGCGCAAGGACCGTGGCCGCCGGTTTGCCAGCACTTGGCAGTAGGTCAACCGACACCCGAGCACCATGCCGAGTCAGATAGGCAGCGATATCGGCTCCAGGCTCCGCGCCGTTCCCGTTGTAGTTCGCCTTCGGATCGACCAGAGCGACACGAACCTCCTCAGCAACGCATAGGAGACCCAGCGCTTCCCGAACCGCACGGGACGCCTCGACTCGCGAATCCCAACCGACCAGGACGCGCCGTGGCCATAGGGTGGCCTCAGCGCCCTCCGGCACAACGAGCACCGGCCTTCCCGTATCGAACAAGCAGCCGTTCACCACAGGAGGTCCGAGATTCTCGTCGTTGAGGAGGCCCGGTCCGATGATCGTGAGGTCGGCGCAGCGCGCCCGCTGTCGTGCCACTTCACCGAGGCTGACCGGATCGCAATAGTCGGTGTCAACGTCATAGGCGAGTGACATAGCTCTCAGCAGTTTCTGGATATCTTTGGAGCGTTTTTCCAGTCTTGCCACGTCCTGTGTAAATCGATCGATTTGCCGAAACCGATCGTTCAATCTGGCAATTGCCTGTCCACGTCCTCCAGGCCACTCGGGGACACCATCTCCGATCGACGGATAGGACATAAGGAGCATTGGAGGCAGTATAACCCGTACGGAAAGGTGCGCGCCGACTTCGGCACACAAGCCGGCGGCAGTTCTGACGTCCTGATCGGAATTATCAGCGCCGGTCACACAGAGTACGCTTTTAAAAGCCATTTGCCTGCTTCTCCTAAGTATTCGTTTAGGGCGTTTCAGGCCGCAGGACCGGCTCACCGCGCGCGGGAGGGGAGTGGCACCACACCCAGCACTTGATTCAGTCGTCCGGCTTCTCGAGCGAATAGCCGGCCGACCTGACGGTGCGAATGACGCTGCCGGGCGAAGCCGTTTTCAGGGCTTTTCTGATCCGGCTGATATGGACATCGACGGTGCGTGCACCGACATGGATATTGGGCGGCCAGGCCGCGCCAATAAGTTCGTCCCGGCTGAAGACCTTCCCGGGAGCTTCAATCATAAGCCGCAGCACGTTGAACTCGATGGGTCCGAGGTGGATGTCGTGGCCATTGCCGCGAACCCGGTGGGCGTCGAGCTTCATCTCGAGGCCGCCACAAGAGAGCCAACCGCCGTTTTCAAGACCATTCGCACCCCGCTTCGTCAGCGCCAGCCTCTCCCGTAGACAGTCGAGCAGCTTGGCCGGGGCGATCGGCCGCACAAAGCTCTCGTCAATGCCAGCCTTCAGGAGATCGAGGTGCTGGTTCTCGGCGCCGGGCGCGATCAGGGCAATAATCGGCAGCCCGCCGGTCCGGGGCTCGCGCTTGAGCCGGGCGCAGATTGCAGACCCGGTTATACTCGCTGGCCCGCAGTCCAGCACCACGGCCTTGAATTCCCGTTCGTCGGCCAATGCAAGCGCTTCCTTGGCGCCGCCTGCCGGCTCACTGGCGAAGCCGTCCACCTCCAGTATGTGGCTCAGGAACAGATAGAACTCGGTATCATGCGAACAGATCAGGACAAGTGGCTTCATCGGCGCTACCTCAAGAGCCCCATCGGCCCGGACCGCGTCGGCTGCGCAGGCTGGCCATCGCGGCTGCTCAAGACTTGCCATGACCCCTTCGCTCGACACCTGCTCCCATCACGCGCGCGCTACCTCGGGATAGGTTTCGATGGCTGCGATTGCGTCGCCGACCAGTTTGGTGCCGGCCTCGGCGAGCTTGCGGAGCGTCTCGAAGCCGAACCGGTGGACGTCGCGCAGCGTCTTCGAGAGGGCGACCAACCGCCCCGCCGTGAAAAGCACGCGCCCAAAGCCTTCATGGCTCAGCTCCATCATCGGCGATGCCATCAGGCCGCAACGCTCCTCGATCGCAAGCCCAACGGCGGCGTAAAACATATCAAGCCTCCACAGCACGTCCGGATCGGGATCGCCGATGATCGGGATTGCACGGCGCTGTTCCTTAGTGATGATGAAGGCGGCCAGCAGCTCGGTGTCCGCTTTGCCTTCCCAAGCCCCGTAGGAGTCCTGAGCACGGATTAGCCGCACGAGGCATTTGAGAAACGGGCTGGCAAGCGCCATCTCGTCCTCGGCGACAGCAGGGCTAACGGCAGGGTCGGACATTTCGCCTTCTCCTCATTTCAGTCGTCTTCCTCGAAGGACGGTTTCTTTTCCGCGACACCTGCCTCAGCCAGCACCTTGCGCAGCCACGGGGGAGGACACGTCCTGAGCATCATCTGCGTACGCAACAGCACCTCTTGGATACTCTGAGGCTGCCGCACCTTGATCGGATGGATCTTTGCCGAAACAAGCTTGGCTGCCGAAGGTCCGCCGATCGCCAGACAAAACAGGAGGTGGCAGCCCTTCAGCGCTTCCACCTTCGGTGCGATGCGGTCATCCCCCTCGGTCCGATGTTTCCCCCTTTCGTCGGAGACGTCGTCGAAGGCAACGGCTTCCACGAGGTTCCATTCCTCGCGCGTCACATCGTAGATGACAAAGCGCTTGGCGGACCCGAAATGTGCATTGAGCTCCTTCATGTCTTGGGTTGCGATTGCCACGCGCAAAGCGCCTGCTTGTCGTTTACGCATCGGACCCTGAACCTCGTCAGTGACGAGCGAGAGGCGACGAACGGGGCCCACCTGGCGCTTCCCGCTTGCGGAATGGATCAAGTTCCTCAGGCGTCGGCGCATGCCGGTCGGCTTGGAACATGTTGGCAACCTCGAAAACCAGATCACGGGTCCCTTGATAGAGGATTGAGAGCTTGTGCTGGCTGCCGAGCCGGTCGAAGACGGGGAAGCCGACGCGCATGAGCGGAATGCCAAGGCGATGCGACGCCTGGCGTCCATGGGAATGGGTGACCAGAAGATCAGCGCCGCCGGCAAGCGTTTCCAAATCGCCGAGATCGCCGATCTGAATCGACTCCGCCGGTACCTTTTCCAGAATTTCCGACATATCGGTCGTCGTGACCGCCGCCGTGATTTCGGAGCCCATGTCCACGAAGAAGGTTGCGTATTGGTAGAGTTGGTCTGGTTCAGCAGCGATCGCAATTTTCTTGCCTCCGAAATGGAAATGTCCGTCGAGGAACGCATCCTGCAATTGCGCCCGCCGACGGCACACGCCTGCCGGCACAGGCTCGCCAGAAATCCTGGACAGCAGGGAAACAAACTGATCGGCGTCCTTCAATCCGGTCAGTGACTCGAACAGCACGTAAGGGACGCCGGTCACCTTGTGCAGCACCTCGGCCGGCCGGCGCATATGCTCGCAGATGGCAATGCAGTGCTCGGCCGCGCCGAGCTCGCGGATGTCCTCGACGCTCGTACCGCCATAGGTGGTCGGGACCCAGTGGTCTGGTACAGTACCGTCAAGCGAGCCTGAGAGGTCCGGCAAAATCACCGGGTGCAGCCCAAAGCTTTTAACCATCTCGCGCAAATGCTCGATGTCAGCCACAGTGAGGTTCCAGCCGGGCAGGATTGCGATCTTCTTTGACTGGCGCGCCCGCTCGCCAGGCCGCGTAATGCCTTCGATCATCGCGGTGACAGCCTTGGACCAGCCCTCTTCGAGGGCGCCGCTGAAATCCGGCGTGTTGGCCAGCACGATCTCAGTACCCGCGAGTTCTTCCGCCCGTTTCAGCTTGATGTCGGCGATGTCGCCTGCGGAATCCTCGCCACGGGTTTCCACCAGGGCCGTCGTGCAGACCCCGATCAGCTTTGGCTTCGTGCGAGTCTTAAGATTGAGGATCGCCTCTTCCAGATTGTCCGACCCGCCGAGGATGGTTGTCACTTCATCCATGGCGGTGGTCTGTAGGGGGATCGTTTCCTTGAAATGCCGCACGAAGAGCACTAGCGCGAAGCTGGTGCAGCCCTGGGTGCCGTGGAACAGCGGCACTGCGCCGTCGATCCCTAGAAAGGCCAAGGCGGCACCCAGCGGCTGTGAGGATTTCAGTGGATTGACCGAGGCTGATTTGGACTGGGCAAGGATTCGGGTCATCGGATTTCCTCAACACTCGCCGAAATCGTCGGCGTCGTGCCGGCGAATTCCTGGGCAGAGTGCACCGTCGCGGTCTCGTTCTTCGTGCTCGGCTGTTCGTCCTTCACACCAGGCTGGCAATCCCACGGGGCCCGCTCCCGCACCTGGGACCAGATCGGGTTGTGAATGGCGAGGTCGATCTGGCGTACGAGTTCCACCATGCCGTCATAACCGGCGTATGGGTGTTGGCGCTCCTGGTTGATGTCGAGCCAGGGCGTCTTGGCCTTGAGCGCGACGAATTGCGTGCGCCCGCCCGACAGCATGATATCGGCCTTGCCTTCTGAGAGCATGGTATAAAGGTCGCGCGCCGCCATCTGCTCGAACATGTGGTTGTCGTCCTTGAGGATCTGTTTGATGCGCTCCTTGTCTTCGACCGTGGATTTCTTGACCGAGGTGCCCACGATCTCCATGCCGATCTCCATCAGCGCATGGACGACCGACCAAGACTTCACACCACCCGTGTTGAGCAGCACGCGCTTGCCTTGCAGCCCCCGCCGGTAGGCCTCGAGCTTCTCCCATGCAATCGCCTCCTGCTCAGCGATCAGCGTCTCTGTGCGGTCGAGGATCTCCCGATCGGCGCCCTTCCTCACCAGCAGCTCAGCAATTTTGCGAAGTGCTTCCGAAGTGTCTGAAATCCCGTAGAAGGAGCCTTCGAAGAAAGGGATGTGCCAGCGCTCGTCCATCTTGCGGGCTAGGTTGATGAGGGCCGTCGAGCACACCACCATAGCCGCCCGGGCGCGGTGCGCAGAGGCAATGTCGAGATAGCGCGCGTCGCCCGGAATGCAGGCGCGAACCCGGATCCCGAGCCGATCGAGGAGCGGCTTTATCAGCCAGAATTCGCCGGAAAGGTTGAATTCACCAAGGATGTTGATGTCGTACGGCCCGGCGTCGTCGGGTTCCACCGTGCCGATGACATGATCGAGCAGCGCCTCGGCGGCGAGCTTGTTGCCGAGGTTCTTGGAGCCGGCCAAGCCCGGCGCATTGATCGGAACCACGGCCAAGCCGAATTTTTCGGCGGCGCGTTTGCAGACTGCCTCGATATCATCGCCGATGAGCGCCGTCACGCAGGTCGAATAGACAAAGACTGCCGGCGGCGCATACGCTTCCTTGATTTCGCGGATCGCCTTGAAGAGCTTCCGCTCGCCCTGCCCCATCACCACATCGAGTTCGGTAAGGTCGGTCGTGAAGCTTGTGCGCCACAAGGTTGGCCCAGACGAAGCTGCACCGCGGTTGTCCCAGGAATTGCCCTCGCAGGCGAGCGGCGCATGGACCAGGTGCGCAACGTCAGTGATCGGCTGCAGGACGATCTTGGCCCCGTCAAAGGCGCAACCGCCCGCTGCCGCTCCCGGCGTCAGCGGCCTTGCGCAGCCCTCCTTGCGCGCCTTGGCATCCTTGCCACGGTTCTTGTCGCAGGCAGGCTCGTCGAAAACGTCCTGGATCTTGGCACTGAGCGAGGTCATTGCGTCAGTCTCCAAAGTCCATTCGGCAATGAACAGCCTGGGCGAAAAGCCGGCCGTGTCTTCTAGCGGGTGAGGTCATAGGAATAGTCCGTCACGCCCGTCTGGCTCGTCTCGCGATCGAGCTTGTCGAAGATCTTGTCGAGGATCGTCGTCAGCACGCGTAATCCGCCCTGGTAGCCCATGAGCGCAAAGCGATGGTGGTGGTGCCGGTCGAAGATCGGAAACGTCAGCCTGATCAGCGGGGTGCCGGTGTCGCGCTCCAGATACTTGCCATAGGAATTGCCGATCAGCAGGTCCACTGGCTCGGTGAAGAGCAGCGACCGCATAGCCCAAAGGTCCTTGCCCGCCCAGACCTGAGCGTCCTTGCCGAAGGGCGAGGATGCAAGCAGTTCCTTCAACTCGGCTTCCCACGCCGAGGTGCCGTTGGTGGCGAGGCAATGTGTCGGCTCGCCGCCCGTTTCCATGACGAAGCGGGCCATGGCGTACACGAAGTCCGGGTCACCGTAGATCGCGTATTTCTTGCCGTGCAGCCAGGACTGGCTGTCCGCCATGGCATCAATCAGTCGGCCGCGCTCCAGCCGGATTGCCTCGGGGATTTCCTTCCCGGAAAGCGCCGAGATCTTCATCAGGAATTCGTCAGTCGCCTGGACGCCGAGCGGATAATGGAACGAAGCCGTAGCCTGCCCGACTTGCCCGCAGTAGTCGAGGGTTTTTCGGGTGTTGTAGTACTGCAGTGAAACCGTCGCCTCGGCGTCGAGTGCCCGCTTCACCTCTTCGATCTTCGTGCCGCCGTCATACATGCGGTATTCCCCGTCCGATGGCGTGTCGAACTGGTCAGACGCGTCCTGGATGAAGGTGTAGGACACACCCATCACGTCGAGCAGGCGCTTGAGTTCCCGGTTGTTGCCAACGCAGAAGCCGTCGAAGCCCGGAATGACGTTGATGGTTCCCTTGGCTTCCGTGCGCTCCTGGCCTTTCCAGAAGTGCTCCAGAATGCCCTTCAGCATGCCATCATAGCCGTCGACATGGCTACCAACGAAGGCGGGCGTGTGGGCAAAGGGCACGTCAAAGTCGCGCGGGACCGATTTTTCGTCTTTGGCGTTCTCGATGAAGCTGTGCAGGTCGTCGCCAATGACCTCCGCCATACAAGTCGTCGACACTGCGATCATCTTGGGGTCGTAAAGCTGGTAGGTGTTGGCGAGCCCGTCCACCAGGTTCTTCAGGCCTCCGAACACTGCCGCGTCCTCGGTCATCGAGGAGGAAACCGCCGAAGCAGGTTCCTTGAAATGGCGCGACAGGTGCGAGCGGTAATAGGCCACGCAGCCCTGGCTGCCGTGGACGAAGGACATGGTCCGCTCGAAGCCCGCGGCCGCGAACACCGCGCCGAGCGGCTGGCAGGCCTTGGCGGGGTTTATCACAAGCGCTTCTCGGGCGAGGTTCTTTTCGCGGTATTCCCAGGTCTTGGTGAATTCGCCTTGATCGGTAACGATCTGATCCGGGTGCGGACATTCGAAATTCAGCTTCTTCTCGGCGAGCATTTGCCTGTATTCCGGCTCGCGGAACAGGGGAGCGTGGTCGAGAATCTTTTCGGCCGACTGCGGCATTGGGGTTACCTCTTTTTCATCTGGCCGCGCCATACGGCAGCTCAGGTACGTCGAGACGTTTCGGGCTTCCCGAGGCTCACAAGCTCGCGGGGTTCATGGTCTCTCTGGGGAGACCAGGCCAGGATAGGGTGTCTATTCGGCAGCTATCGCCCGCCCACTGGGCGGGCGTTCTTTCCAAGGGGCCTGGTAGAGATCCCAGACCGGATTGTTGATGGCAAGATCCACGTCACGTGCGAAAATGGCAAAGCCGTCATAGCCGTGATAAGGTCCCGAATAGTCCCAGGAGTGCATCTGACGGAACGGAATGCCCATCTTCTGCACCGGGTATTTTTCCTTGATGCCGGAGCCCACGAGGTTGGGGCGAACTCCCTCGATGAACTTCTCCAACTCGTAGCCGGTAACGTCGTCATAGATCAGCGTGCCGTTCTTTACGTAGTGACTGGTGCGCTGATAGTCATCGTTGTGGCCGAACTCGTAGCCGGTGCCGACGATCACCATGCCGAGGTCCTCGTAAGCTGTGATGACATGGCGGGGGCGCAGGCCACCGACGTATAGCATGACGGTATTGCCTTCGAGACGCGGCCGGTACTTGGAGATGACGGCGTCAACAAGCGGCCTGTACTTGGCGATCACCTTCTCGGTTTTCTCCTCGATTTCCGGCCCGAAATGCTTGGCTATGTTGCGCAGAGAGGTCTCGATCTGGGACGGTCCGAAGAAATTGTACTCCATCCAGGCGACGCCATACTTTTCCTCCATATGCCGGCAGATGTAGTTCATCGAGCGGTAGCAGTGGATGAGATTGAGCTTGGCCTTTGGCGCGCGTTCAATCTCGGCGAGTGTTGCGTCGCCCGACCAGTTGCCGACCACGCGCAATCCTATCTCCTCAAGCAAGATGCGCGAGGCCCAGGCGTCGCCGCCAATATTGTAGTCGCCGATCACGTTGACGTCGTAAGCACCGGCCTCAAACTCAACGTCCTTCTTGTCGAAGACCCAGTCGCGGATCGCGTCATTGGCGATGTGATGGCCGAGTGATTGCGAGACGCCGCGGAACCCCTCGCAGCGCACCGGCACGATGGTCTTTTTGTACTCCTTGGCCTTCTTGCGAGAAACTGCCTCGGTGTCATCACCAATGAGACCGATCGGGCATTCGGATTGCACGGTGATGCCGTTGTTCAGCGGAAACAGCACCTCGATCTCGTCGATGATCTGTTCCAGTTTCTTGTCACCGCCGAAGACAATGTCTTTCTCCTGGAAATCGGAGGTGAACTGCATTGTCCCGAACGTGTCGATGCCCGTTGTGCCCACATAGTAATTGCGGCGCTGTGACCAGGAATATTGGCCGCAACCGACGGGGCCGTGCGAGATATGGACCATATCCTTGACTGGGCCCCAGACCACGCCCTTTGAGCCGGCATAGGCGCAGCCGCGGATGGTCATCACCCCGGGGATGGACTTGATGTTCGATTTGACGTCGCATTCGGAAAGGATCTCACTTTCCCCCCCAGCCTCAACCCCGCTCTTTGCGATGCTGAGGTGTTTTTTGCGGCGCTTCGCCGCTTTGTCGGGATATTGCGATAGCACCTCCTCAATAAGCTTTGCATGGAGAGCACCATCATTCTCGTATTCCAGGCTCATGGGACCCCTTTCAAGGTGTCTGGTGACGCCTCACCGACGAGGCGCCGTTCTTTGCAAGGCGCGCGCCAACTCAAGGAGGCGCCCAATATCGGTCGTTACTGGGCGGCCGCCTTCGCCGCTTCCTTGGCCTGAAGCTCGGCAAGCATCTGCTCGTCGGTCTTCATGATGCCGAAATCGAGCAGCATGTCCTCGAGCTCCTCCATGGTGATCGGCGTCGGAATGGTGCCCTGGCCAGAATTGGCATGGATCTTCTCGGCCAGCGCGCGGTACTCTCCGGCCTGCTTGGAATCCGGCGCATACTGGATAACTGACATCTTCCTGAGTTCGGCGTGCTGGACGATGTTGTCGCGCGGCACGAAGTGGATGAGCTTGGAATTGAGCCTGGAAGCCAGTGCTTCAGCGAGGTCGAGCTCACGGTCGGTTTGACGCTCGTTGCAGATCAGCCCTCCGAGCCGCACGCCCCCTGAATGGGCGTATTTCAGGATGCCCTTGGCAATGTTATTGGCGGCATAGAGCGCCATCATCTCCCCGGACATAACGATGTAGATTTCCTGCGCCTTGCCCTCGCGAATCGGCATCGCGAAACCGCCGCAAACCACGTCCCCGAGCACGTCGTAGGAGACATAGTCGACATCGTCGTAGGCGCCGTTCTCTTCGAGGAAGTTGATTGAAGTGATGACGCCTCGGCCGGCGCAGCCAACACCCGGCTCCGGGCCGCCGGATTCCACGCATTTGATGCCTCTGTAGCCAATCTTGAGCACGTCCTGCAGCTCGAGATCTTCCACCGAACCTTCCTGTGCCGCGAGATGCAGGACTGTATCCTGAGCCTTCGAGTTCAGGATCAGGCGGGTGGAGTCGGCTTTGGGGTCGCAGCCGACGATGAGGATTCTCTGTCCGAGGTCGACAAGGGCGGCGAGCGTGTTTTGGGAGGTGGTGGACTTGCCGATGCCGCCCTTTCCGTAAAAGGCGATCTGACGCAGACCTGACATTATAGATTTCCTTCCTTCGTTCCATCCGTCGCGGCTGGCCGCATTATGAATGCCGATGGGCAGCTTTTGCAGCCTCACACCGAAAGGGTCTCAAGACTCGTGCCAAGTAGACTGGCTCATAACCAACAGGGATTTTTTCGTTTGTGTCCCGCGATTTAGCCTGAGCTCCAACGAGTGTTTGCTGCCAAACAAGTGATTGTCGGAACAAGCCCTGTAGCGGACCCGACAATGCCCGACACAAGGCGTCAGCTTCGAGACCGCTAGGGAGGAAGCTGGGCCTTCGAGCTAGAGCCGACTTTTGGCTGCATACAGGCGGCGGCAAGCGACCGGCTGCGTGCCCCGCTGCGGGACATCAGATGTCCGTGCTTGGTAGCTGGTTGCGCCTGGCTGGTTCGAGACTGGCCCGCGAAGTCGTCATGGAACATGCCTGATGCGACGCCTTCCGACGATCACATCCTTGTCCGGCTGGGACAAACCGGCACTGATATTGCACGCGGTGCTTTCACAACATGTCGGGCAGCGATGAACATTCCCTTCGTGCGACGCAGCCGGCAACGGCGTGCTCCTGGCATGAATGCGGGTCAATGCAGCCAACCCATGTTGCAGTGCACCCGAGCTGGCGAGCTTATTCATGACCGACTCCGCGACAAGCTTCATGGAGACTTTTCTGCACGGCCCAGAAAAGCCGGATCAACGGTCTCGTCCCGCATGGGGCGCGGTCATATCGCTTGCCCTGGGCACCTTCGGGCTGGTGGCGGCAGAGCTTTTGCCTGCCAGTGTGCTGACGCCGCTCGCGCATGATCTGCATGTCACAGAGGGTGCGGCTGGACAGACGATGACAGCGACGGCGATTGCCGCGGCAATCTCTGCGCCGACGGTCGCCTTCATAACAAAGCGCCTGGACCGTAGGATCGTCCTGTGGGCGATGATGCTGCTTCAGATCCTGTCCAACCTTCTGGCTGAGCTCGCGTGGTCGCTGCCGGTTTTCCTGGCGGCACGGGTCGTGCTCGGCATTGCGCTTGGAGGCTTCTGGTCGATTTCGGCATCGCTGGCGATGCGGCTCGTTCCAAATCACCTCCTGCCGCGCGCCATGTCAATCATCCTCACCGGCGTTTCGGTCGCTATCGTTTGCACGCCTCCAATCGGCGCCTATGTCGGCGACATCTGGGGATGGCGAGCCACCTTCGTGATCGCCGCAGCCGTCAATGCCGTTACACTGCTGGTGCAACTCGTAACCATTCCGACGTTGCCGCCGGTTGAAATGGCTGGATTCCGCGGTCTGCTGAATGTGATCAAGAAGCCAACCATCAAGGTCGCGCTTTTGGTCGTACTGCTGGTCGCTTCTGGGCACTTCGCCAGCTTCACCTATGTCCGGGTTTACCTCGAGAAGATTTCCGCGCTCCATATCGAGACGATCTCGCTGCTGTTGCTCGTTTCTGGCGTATGCGGCTTCTTCGGCAATTTAGCCGGCGCATTCCTGGCGAAACACAGCCTCAAGGCAGTCGCGGCGCTGCCGCCCCTGCTCATGGCGATAGCCGCTGTCTCGTTGCTGATGCCTGGGGCATCGGCCTCCGCCTCGGCCATTGCGGTTGCTGTATGGAGCTTTGGCTTCGGTGCGGTGCCGGTGGGGGTACAGACTTGGATGGTGCTGCGCGCCGTTCCCGAGCAGGCCGAAAGCGCCGGTGTGCTGATGACCTCAACGTTCCAAATTGCCATCGCAGCCGGCGCGATCTTCGGCGGACTGCTAGTGAATAATGCCGGCGTGGCCAGTGTGTTTGCCTACAGCGCAGTAGCCACGTTCCTCGCCGCCCTGACAGTGTTCTTGCTCGGACCGAAGCGCGAACCCTAGACCGCCTGACACAGGCCAGTGCAGCACGGGGAAAGATGCAATCGCATCAGCCGCGCGGCGCGATCCTGCCACGACTACTTTGTCGGTTCAGGGCTTCGTCTCGCCTATCGGATAGGCCGCGTGGAGTTCGCGGCTACTGCCTCCGCTTGGGACCCGACCAGTGCCGGTCGCCTCGCCTCGCCGGCTTCACCGTTCGCGGCTACAGGAAGTGCATCAGCGTTCGCCCGGGCGGAGTTGGTCAGGGTATCAGGGAGAAGTTCCTCGTCAGTTAGTCGTCAGCCAAGCGGTCTATTAGACCTGCCGCGCCTGACCAGCCTGAACCCATAGGAGTGCTGATACATAAACTGAGGACAGCATGTGCGGCGTGATTCGATCGAGTACGAGTCCCGACCGATTTTGGTTGCTGCTGAGCAGTACTGGGTCACGTCGTCGGTCCGGGCTGGCCGTGACGATTGACGAAATCATGCCGCTGGTTCTCAGAGGTCATGCCACCTGTCATCTAGGCGATTGCACTTACCCCGCCAAAGCCCTGATGCACTACGGCTGAGTGACATCAGCCCCAATCCATAGGCAGCGCGTTCTCGCCTATATCGGAGATGAATAAATGACGGGCATTGGCCGATCTGGAAAACCGCGAATTGGGGATGCTGGAGCCGGATCGAGCAGTTCGCGCTCGCAATCAAGTCTTGCCTCCGGGGAAGGCAGCCAATCATTCGGTTCCGTCCTGGAGCGGATGCACTCAGAGCCTCAAGGTAAAGGTTCACCCTCGGCGGGCGTTGGGCGCGGTGCCCATGATGAGCTTGGCGGCAGATCCTCCGGCCCCTCCGTCCCCTCACATCGAATCCCGGCTGCTGCGCCACGTGCGGCCGCCGGGCCACGTGCAGCCAGTCCGCGCCGGCGCGGTGTTCACCCAATGTCGGATGGTGAAGCCCTGGCGCCGGTGGCCAGCCAGTCGCCAACTTCGGCTGTGGCAGTCCCCATGTCCTCGTCAGGCGAAGAGATCAACACGGCAAAGGGACAAATGCACGTGCTGGTTCAGGAAATCGAGGTTCTCGAGAAAGAGAGCCTGCCAAACGGAGCATCGTGGGAGGAGGCGCAAGACCAGCTCGATCAGCTCGTCAATGCCGGCGCAAAAGTTCTGCACTACTACGCGAGCCTGCCCCCCCATGTGGCGCGTAGCATTCTGTCCGACGCTGATGTGCGTCAGTACCGCGACGACATGGTCCGTCGGGCGGAAAGTGGCAACATGGTGGCCGAGGCGATCTTCGAGAAGGAGGAAGAGGACCGGAAGCGGGTGGCCGGCATTCTCCACAACTTGGTCAAATCCAATGCCACCCTCGACCAGCTGAGCCGATCGGCTCCCAGTGCAGCGAAGTATCACGTGGCCCGCATGGAGTTTTATGACAAGAAAGTACAGCGCTACGAATGCATGCGGTCCGTCTGCGCCGCGACTGCCAACTTACCAAGCTCAACAGCCGAGATGCGGCAGGAAGAAGAGGCCGCACTGCGGCTGCACTCCGGCGGGGTTGTCAATTCAAAGGTAAGGCAGCTGCAATCGCGGATCAATCTCGCACAGGTCAACATGGCCCCCCAGGCGATCATGCTCGAAGCACCAATCAGGGAACTCCTCGTCGGTGAGAACGGGCAAGGGCGCCTGCTGGATAACTTCATCACCGACGTTTTTCCGGCATTCCTCTCGACGGGCGACGCTGTAATGAAGAACAAAGGGCGCCCGCTCGACGCAGAGCACTGCGCCGTTCTGGAAGGAGTTGTGGAGCGGCTTTCGGAATTTGCGTCGGCCTCGCACTCCGTGGTTGCCAGGCTTAGGGATCACCAAACAGGTGCCGGTCTCCCATTGGAACTGTTGAGCCAGATCGTGGACGACGCCTGGATCACTGCGGACGAGGTCATCCATCTCCTGGAACTGCAGCCGAAGCCGCCAGCCATTGCGCTGCCGGCCGACGCTGGTGCTGCGATACCAGCCGAAACTGCCGGCAAGACTACAGTGGCCGAAAGCACCACAGCGCCCAGAAAAAAAGGAAAAGGCAAGCGGGCCGCCCGCGCTGGGAGTTCGACGGCCCGGCGGCCCGAGCCGCAAGCCGCTGCGCCCGTCAGGGACCCTGCGCCAGAAGCCAAGGTTCTCGTGCGCTCGGATCTAGGCACGAAGAAGCTCGTGAGCGCGAGCGAGGCGCATGCGAGTGCGTCGGCGGCGGGCGCAAACTTGGCAATCTGGCGGGCCCCGCTGTCCATTGAGGTCCTGATGCCACGACTTGAGCGGTTGGACGAACTTTTGCAGTTCAATGTGGCCGGTCAGCAAAAAACCATCTCGCAAGCGCGCCAGATGAAGCCCGAGGACGCCGAACACGCGGTCGCCAGCGTGATCAATCGCCTGCAAACGCAGGCCACCGAGATGCAGGCCTGCCTTGCCGCGTTGGAGGAGCATCGTCAGCGCGTCCTACTCACGCCTGTGCGCGTGCAAGAAGCGCACCGCAAAATAGGCCAGCTCAAGTTGATGTTGTCCGAGGCGCAGGGACTGGCGAAGGCTTTGGACAGCGGAAAGGCCGCTAGTTCCATCGATTGCATGAAGACCTACCCCTTTCCCTCGCAGAAGTACCTTGAACACTTGCGGGCAGCCGAGGAGTTGGAGGCTGCGGATCGACCACGTGCGTTGAAGGGGGAGCCAGGCTCGCTGTTCGAGATCAGGCTGCAGCCCAAGGCGCTGCGTAATCGTGCAATACCGAGTCCGATGTGGGTGCACATCCATACGAACCGGCCGGTACACGCCCGCCACTTGGCAATGCTGGATGACGCAGCCTTCGCCGCTTGCCACGTCAAGTCCAATGAACAGCGCGGGCATAATCGGCAGTGGCAAGACGCCCGCGCTGCGATCGGCCACGACAACGTCGTAATCCACCGGGGCAAGCTCACTCCCGGGTTCTGCAAGTCCTTGTTGACTGACCGGGCCTAGATGTCGAAATGGTCCGGCCTGCTCGCCGCATGTTGTGGTCTCCAACCAGCTTGGCAGACCGAGGCGCGATCTGGGAGGTGCCCTGGCAGGGCGGGCAGTGGCTTGGATCGCAGGTGTGGCTGGGTTCTCGCGGTGGCGAGCATCGAGCGCGGTCTCGTTGGGTTCTCCGGGTCCTGCCCGACGCCCTGCCGACATTCAACGACGAGACGATCGAAGCAATTCGCGTGCCGGACGGGCGGTCCGTTCCGCTTCCACCTGCCGTTAACCGGACCCCGCTTTGCGACTTTCGGTGAGTCCCGACATTTTTTGTTAAATTTCGGACACAAGAAGGTCCCGATAGAGACGCTCGCCAAGAGCAAATCGGGCCTCAAGTTTGTGATCGTCCCACCGGAGCCGAGTTCGATGCTCACCCATTCCGGATCAGGGTGCGAAAGCGCGCGCGCTCATGATCGCTGCGCGAGTCGTATGATCGCGATAGCTGTGCCCCAGCACGCAATAATACGCTAGCGGCAGGCGCTATGCCGTGCCGCCGGTATGCGGACAGTGCATCGGCCTGGCCTGCCTGCTTCGCACTTTCCCATGCGATGGGGAGCGCTGGTATCCGCGCTACACAGGACTTTTGTTCAGTGTGATGACGTGACGGCTATAGCGCGCATCGGCTTGCCGAAGACGTCGTCCCCGAAGCGAAAGGGTTGGTGCAGAAGCAGCTTCATCGGAGATGGCATGCCGCTTGCTACTCGTGCTTAGAGCGCATTGAACCACGAAGAAAGCGACTTCCGCACCATGGCTGGCACGCGAAGCTCTAAACGATCGACAAACGCGGCGGTGGTCGTCGTCGCTGAAGACCGGGACGTCGTCCGGATTGCAGATTCGTCCTCGGAAGCCGCTTTGCGGAGGAAGCCCGATGTGGACATGCCAGATGATGCTCGCGCACTTGCCGTGTACCGGTTCGCATCAGCATGTGGATATCCAAGAGGCTCCTCAAAATTTCGCCAGAGCCCACGTCGGCCGGAAATAGGCAAGTCCAGCCAATACGCTGAACCAGTTCAGCCACGCCGGTCTGCGGCGTGGAGACTCACAATTGCGACTCATATGCTTATCCCGCTTCCCGCTCCTGGCATTTCCGGTTGCCAAGAGTTTCACCCCGGGCACGAGCAGTGGGTGATCCATGCCGGCTCCGGCGCCGTAGTCGCGGCAAGACGGATCGAGCCACTCGAAGGTGCCCTCATCCCTCACATCGACACTGTTCGGGTGAGAAAGATCTGGAGCCGCACCGTACCCATGCATCGGGTGCCGCGTCCCCTCATCCCTCACGTCGATGCCGTTCGGGTGAGAAAGATCTGGAGCTGGACCGTTCCCATGAATCGGGAGCCGCGTCCCCGCATCATCTCGCGCCCGGCACAGGACCCCAGCGCGGTAGTGCGCCAGCCCAGTCCAGTGCGGCAGTTTTTTCTAAAGGAGCAAGTTGAAATGACCGGTCAAAAGAAGGTGCCCTTCGTCACGTTTCTCACGCGTGTTCGCGATGATTCAGTCCCGGGGCCAAATCCATACCGCTGGGAAGAAAGGACATCCGACGACTACTTTGCCGGCAAGCGCGTCCTCCTGTTCTCGCTGCCTGGCGCTTTCACCCCGACCTGCTCGACCTACCAACTGCCAAATTTCGAAGATCTCTATGACGAATTTAAGAAGGAGGGGATTGACGCGATCTACTGCCTCTCCGTCAACGATGCCTTTGTCATGAATGCATGGGGGAAGTCCTTGGAGCTGCAGAAAGTCGAGTTGATCCCGGATGGGTCAGGCGAGTTCACGCGCAAAATGGGCATGCTGGTTGCCAAGGACAATCTGGGTTTCGGTATGCGTTCGTGGCGCTACGCGGCTCTGGTCAATAATGGTGTGGTGGAGCAGTGGTTTGAGGAGGAAGGTTTCTCCGACAACTGCGAGACCGACCCCTATGGCGTCTCATCCCCGCAGAACGTCCTTCAAACATTGAGGGCCGTTGCATGATCTGGTGCAGGATCGACCATGTGCAGCGGCGTTTTTGGGCGAGACCGTGCACGAAAGGCGAAACTCTAAGGCGCATCGTTTGAGGTCGATGTGACGCGTTAGAAGCCTCGACCTGCGAGAGATCCAGTTAGCCACGGCCAAGAGCTTCGTTGAAAATGAACTGACCATGAAATCATCGTTTGGCTTACTTCAGAAACAGTCTCTTGCAGCATCGCCTCAACTCATCGAGTCGATTCGCTTGCTGCAACTGACGCATGCCGAACTGCATCAATTCGTGGACCAGGAGCTCGAGAAGAATCCGCTTCTGGAGCCTGCGCCAAACGACGAGGGGCCTGGCGAAGTTGAAGGACCGAGCTGGGCTGGGTCCCCGGACCTGCCCAGGCAAGGGAAATCCCAGTCGAACGCGACCAACACCGCGCCGGGTGATCGTCCTGCCTTCGAGGAGTTTGTTGCCTTAGCCGAAACGTTGCACGACCATGTCGCTCGTCAGATCTCCCTCACTGCCTTCACACCGCACGAGCGGCTGATTGCTAATCAGCTTGCCGGTCATCTGGATGACACTGGCTACCTTCAGGTAAGTGCTTCGGACCTGGCTGGGAACCTAAACGTCGGGCTGGCCGATGTGGAACGAGTTCTGGGTATCTTGCAGCACCTCGATCCACCGGGAATTTTCGCACGAACGCTCAGCGAATGTCTTGAGATACAGTTGCGCGAACGAAACCGGTTTGACCCGGCGATGGCGGTTTTGGTTGCCAACCTTGAAATGCTTGCGCGACGCGATTTTCAGACACTGAAGCTGCGTTGCGGCGTCGATGAAGAGGATCTTCTCGACATGCTGCAGGAAATCCGTGCGCTCGACCCCAAGCCCGGAAACACATTCCAATCGGGGACGCCGGAATGCGTCATACCGGACGTCTGGGTTATGCCTGCGCACGGAGGTGGATGGCAGATCGAACTTGATCCGAACACGCTGCCCAAGGTGCTGATCAACCAGAGCTATGTCGCGGAGGTTTCAAGCCGAGCCGCCAAAAAATCGAAAGACATGACATTTCTCAACGAATGCTTGCAAAACGCGAACTGGTTAATCCGCAGCCTCGATCAGCGCGCAAAGACGATCCTGAAGGTTGCAACTGAAATCGTGCGCCAGCAGGATGCCTTTCTGCAATATGGCGTCGACTACCTACGCCCCCTCAATCTCAGGACGGTCGCTGACGCGATCAACATGCACGAGTCGACTGTAAGCCGGGTGACGTCGAACAAGTACATGGTTACCCCACGCGGGGTGTTCGAACTGAAGTATTTCTTCACTGTCGCGATCGCCTCCTGCGAAGGCGGTGACGCGCACTCCGCCGAAGCTGTTCGCCATCGGATCAAAGCGATGGTCGCCGAAGAATCGTTTGATAGCGTGCTTTCGGACGATGACATCGCTGACCGGCTCAAGGAATGCGGCATCGATCTCGCTCGCCGCACCGTCACCAAATATCGCGAGGCGATGAATATCCCCTCCTCCATACAGCGGCGCCGGGAAAAGCGCTTGTGGCGCAACGGCGATCAAAGCCTCAAGGACTCGTGACGAAAAGCGGCCCTTGAATCAGTGTGACGCGTTCTTCACATTCGCCGTCCTCCGGTCCGAAGCAACTGTCGAAATCGCTACATTCCCGGCAATTGGGCGCAGTGCATAGCGAAAACCCCTCGGCCTCACAGAGTTTGCGGTAAAAGTACTTCTTCCATTTCATGTTTTGGGTATTGCCAGCCGCCAGCATCGGAAAATGGATGGCAAGCAGGCGGTTGAGCTCGGCCCGATTGACAAGACCAAGGTCCTGCCACAGATGGTCGTCGCGCATGGCGCGCCGGGCGACAATCTTAGCGAAGCGGCCGCTCGCCGGGTCCCCCGGCCGGGCATGCGCCAGCAGCAGGCCGCGCAGAAGTTCTTCCTCCATGCCCGGCTCAGGATCGCTGACGTCTTCCAAGGCGAAGGTTGCCATAGCGGTGGCGGACAAACTGCGGGGCAGGACCTCGCGCAGCTCGGCAAGGGAAAGGCCTGTTGACTCCGTCGCTGTCGCTTCGCCATCCTCGACCTCCTTGAGCGCACACGAGAGAACGCAGGCAAGGACATGTTCGTCGAACCCCTTCTCCGGCTCAATGGCGGGGTATTGGCCTGCGCGGACACATGCATCGTTATGGGCGGACATGGTCCCGTCTCCGTCGCAGGGCAGAAAGGCAACCCGCCGGCCGCATCTTCACCCCTGCAGGGTGTCGGTGGGGTCGCTATGGTCGCTCTTCCGCTGCAAAGATGTCATGGTCCGTGGTCCCACTGATGCGGCCCTCCCGTTGCGAAGCTGCGAAGGCATTGTCGCCAGAAGCAATGCGACGCTTCCCGAGCGCGTAGACCGGATCGTCCGGATACGGTGCTCCAGTCGGCTGTCGCGGGCCGAACCGTTCTGCGTCAAGCACCGCCGGTGGGATCTGCTCCTCGATCCAATCGTAGACAACGGTCCGTTCGGCGATCCGCCACTCCCCTTGCCTCTTTTGAAACAGATCGCAGTAGCGCCCGCATAGAAGCATCTGGCGTACTTCTCCGTCTTGGTCCGGTCCGCGTTGCAGCGCGGTGAAATAGCTCTCGACTGCGGCCTCTGCCGCGCTGATGAATTCGATCAGGATGTTCGTGATCTGATGGATGTTGCGCGGTCCGGTCTTGAAGACATCGAGCGCAAACCGAATGAAGCCCTCGGCCGGGCCGCGATACGGCCCGTGGCTGTCATGGGCGTCGGGCCAGTACGCGCTGCGCAGCATCGCCTCATCGGCGCGGTCTGTCCCGCGGCAATACCGATAGAGGCAGTCGCGGATCGCCTCGCGGTCGAGCAGTTCGACGATTTTCGCTTGGCCCGTCGGGTCTGTCGCAAATTCGGCGGTTCTGACGTGCTCCGGGACCTCTGTCTTCGGTTTGGGGGTGGCCTCCGAAGCGATTCGCGCAGCGGGTGGATCGTCGATTTCCAGCGCAAGTTCGGGGCAGGATCGCACTCCATCCGACGCAAGCAGTTGCTCCCCGTCCGCAACCTCAATGTCACCGGCGAGGATGTAACCCGCCTCATCCAGCTTGAAGACTGCCGGCGCTCGCGCCGCGCATTGCGCATGACCCTGACATCTGGCTTGGTGAACGATGATGCGCAAGGCGACCTCCAACGTCTGTGCCCGGCTCAGGCCGGGCTAGGTTTAGGCCCAGTCCAGGATCAGATTTTCTATCCCGAACAGTTGGCCGCCATGGGTGATGGGTGCCGTTCCCTCCTTGATCCGAAAGGGCGGCAGGCGCGCCAGCCACTCCTCCAGGCCAATGACAATTTCCCGCCGGGCGAGATGTGAGCCAAGGCAACGGTGGGGACCATAGCCAAAGGAGGCGTGGCGGATGCCTTCTCGCGTCAGATCGACCGTGTTGGGGGCTTCGAATTCCGCCGGGTCACGATTTGCAATCATCGTGGCGCAGGAAACAAAGTCCCCCTTGCGGATCGGCGCGCCTTCGAAGTCGATATCTTTCCGTGCCACGCGGATCATATGGACGCTCGGAAAGGCGCGCAGCAGTTCTTCGGCTGCGCGCACGATCCGGTCCGGTTCTTTTCGGAGCAATTCCTGATCTTCCAGGTTTCGCGCGAGATAGGCCAAGTCAAAGCCTATGGCTGTAGCGACCGTGTCGAGCCCCGCCACCAAAACGAGCACGCCAATGCCACGGATCTCCTCGTCTGTCAGCCCGCGGCCCTCGACCTGCGCCTGCACAATGAAGCTCATGAAATCGTCGGCGGGCTTTTTGCGGCGCATCGCCGCCAGCTCGTCCACGAACGCCACAATCGTCCGAGCCGCCGCCGGCCGTCTCACATCATCGCCGTGGAGCAGATCTTTCGCCCAGGCAACAAACGTCTCAAGACGGTGCTCCGGCAGTCCGATGAAGCGAAGGAAGATGCTGACTCCGAAAGGGTAGGCGAAATCCTTCATCGCGTCGCAGCTTGTGCCCGACGAGGCGATCCTCGTGATAAGCGTTATCGCTCGCTCGCGGATGGCGGGCTCCAGTTCCGTTACACGCTTCGGCGAAAAGAGCGGATTGAGCAATGAGCGAAAGACTGCATGGGAAGGGGGATCGAGTTCGAGCGGGATCGTCGGCCAGTCTTCGCCCAGCGCAGATGCGAAGATGTTGCGATGACTGGAAAAGTTTTCGGTCTCCTGCAGCACCCGGCGCTGATCTGCGGCGCGAGTGATGACCCAAGCACCCTGCCCGGTACGCGTGTTCCAGGGCGAATAAAAGATTCGCGGTCCGGCATGCACGCAAGCGACGGCTGCGTGCGGGTCGCCGTTGGGCGTCGGTGACATGCCTGGCGACGCAAAAAGGTTGAAGTCGCCCACCATTTCCGGCGGGACATGATCTGGAATCGGGTTGGTCGCCATTTGGTTCTCCTGCGTTCAGGCGTTTACGCGCTCGACTGAGATCGCAAGGCTGTTCGTCACCGCTGGGCTCCGCAACGCACTGCCGACATCGCCTCCGATGACAATATCGAGCAAATTGCGTGCCGAATAAGCGCACCATTGGCGCTGCTCATATCTCCGTTGTAGCGGCCCTTCTGAGGCTACCCTTGGTAGGGATTTCGACATTCATGACCGTTCCAGACACGACAAGGTTTGCGGAACAGAAAGCTACCGAGTGAAAGAGGCTAAGTATCGAACGAGGTCACCTGCGAGAGAGGGTGTAGCTCGGCGGTAGCGAACCGCTCGCGAGCGCGCCCTCCACAAGCGCTGTAGCGAGCGAGCGGCTTCGCGTCGTCATCGACACTTCGTCGGTAAGGTCGGGTTGCTGACCCAACTAATTCGAAGGACGATGATGACCGACGGCGTGGTGAACCGACGCGCTCGTGGAGAAGGCTCCGGATCCCGATCTCTTGCGCGAGATGGATTGGATTGCCGTCGAGCGGCTGCGCGAGCCGGAGATCGGGGCCGCGATCGGCCGCGCCTATAGCAAGAAGAAGGCCCACGTCGGCCTGCGCCGACCCATCAGGGCGCCCGCAAATAGCTCATTGCCGAGATCGGCAGCCCCACATTCTTTTGCGTCAGGATCACATCGGCCTGGCGATGGCGATCGCCTCGTCGGGTATCTGCTGGTAGCCGGAGAAATCCTCGACCGCACTGGTCGCACCGGCAACCCGGCGGTTGACTGCTGTGCTGGTGCTCTTGGCAAGAATCTAGCCGCGCTGTGCCGATAGCGCGAACAGGATGCGCTAACCGTTCTTTGATGATGCGGCTGCTTTGGGCCGTGTTCAGCTTTGCATCCGTGTCGGACGCTAGCTTTTCGGGCTTGGCATTAGACGGGGAGGACGTTGCCGGCGAAGGATAATTCGAGGATGCCTTTGTGGAGGCCGTCCTCTGGAAACTTGACGGAGGGACCAATCGACTTCACTTCGAACAATTCCTCCCGCCCGCTGCCGTACAGGACTGGGATGTTGGACAATTGACCGACAATATGCCCCTCCGCGGGCAGCTGATGCATTTGCCTACATTGGGCTGCTTTACCGCGGAGTTTCGGTTGTGACCCATCGCAACGGGAGCAATGATGCGATCCTCGCCGGGCGCGATGGCGCCCTCGGGAATGGCGCCTCCGATCGAGGCGATCCGCGGCGGGCCGCAAAAGACAGCTGTGCCCTCAATGGCCGCCTCGGCAGGCAGACTGGTGGCCAGCAAAATCCAGAGTAGCGGCGCGGACGCCGAGCGAAAACGGAAATCAATATGTATCGGCCTCACCTCAAGCGGCGGTTGAACGGGGAATGCGCGGCAGGTTCTCGGCCAGTAGCCGCCAGTCGTGGCGCTCGGGTTCGCCTTCCTTGCGCGTCCCGAAGAACTGGATGATCATCTTGCCGTTAGCGCCATAGGCTTCGAGTGACGTGACGTGACCGTCCCTGGTCGGCTTGCGCACGGCCCAAACCTCACGGATGTGGTGGGCCCTGAGATGCAGGTGGAAAGTCTCGTCGAGCACATTGATGCAAGGCCCGATCTGCTTGACCGACTTGATAGGGCCGGAATGAATCTGGATGCAGCCACGATTGCCGACGAAGCACATGATCGGCATCTCGTCCTCGGCCGCACGATGGAACATGGCGCTAACGGCAGCATTGTCGAGCAGCCAGGCGTAATCCTGGCCGACCATGCGCACCGCCTGGCGGCGGCTCAGGTTCAGGGCCTTCAGCATGCCGAAGAACTGGTGCACGTCGGTCAGCCGACTCCAGTGCTCCCGTAGGTCATCGACCGTAGCGGCTTGGTCCGGAATCCTTGCGTCATTTTCGGCTGACCTCCCCTTAACCGACACGATCGGCTCCTGGTTCGAGGATTGGAGCTCGTCTGTCAGTTTTTGATAGGCATAGAGGTTGGAGAACGGTCTCAGATGCACCTTGTGCACTGCCTCGCCTGCGGCGTCGAAGAATTGCAGGCTGCGGTGGATCTCCCCGCCATCGCGAGTCTCGACGGCAAAGCCATGTGCCCACAGGTTCGGGAAGATGCGCAAATCAATGTCATTGCCGAGCACCATGGCGTGATGCTTGCCGGTGAACACCTTATCGTAGATGCCTATCTTCTCATGCACGGCACTGGCATTGCGGGTCAGCGCCATCACCTCGCCGACCGCCTCGAGACCGGTTAGCACATCATTAACGCGTGGCTGGATGCGCACCGTGCCAAAACCGCAATGTGCCGCGAAAAGCTCCGCTTCCGAAATGCCCAATTGGGCGGCGAGATCGCGGTCGCGGATTTTGGGGCTGTCTTCGCGTGCCCGCCGGATTCTCTCCGGCGAAGGTTTCTCGCGCTGGTGCATGTCTTCACCCCTGCTTGCGCATACTATCGGTCGGGCGTCTTCGCCCTCGCCAAAAAGAGCTCAAAAGTCGTGCCAATTGCTCGAAGCGTCTCGGAAACCCGGCTTACGAGCCAGTTCAGAGGGAACTTGAGCCCACCCCCTTTGTGGCTGTCTCGACAAATCCGACAATACGTGTCGGTTGCCCAACGCCTTCGCGGCAACAGCCGAACCAGAATCGTCGCCGCGTTGGCGATGTCGCACTGTCCGGAAACGATTTTTTCCCATTGGCACGGTCTATGCACGGTGATCCGCGAAGTGTCACGCACCGAGGAGAAAGCGAGCGATGATTACGCTCACCGACAAGGCCGTTGCCGCCGTCAAGACCGCTCTTTCCGCCGCTAGTGAGCCGGCAGAAGGCTTTCGCATCATGGTCGAGGCCGGCGGCTGCTCCGGCTTCAAATACTCGATGGGCCTGGAGAGCGTCCCGCGCGAGGGCGACGCGATCATCGAGACAGATGGGATCAAGGTGTTCGTAGACGCCGGCACCCAGCCGCATGTAGCCGGCATGGCCGTCGACTTCGTCACGGGTCTCGAAACCTCCGGCTTTGTCTTCGACAATCCGAATGCGAGCGGGAAGTGCTCCTGCGGCAAGTCCTGTAGTTGATTGCCGAAGAAGGAGAGAGTGCGCCTGAGGTGAGCTTGTCGGTGCGATGGCGGCCCAATCTGCGCCAATCTGTGGGGCACCTGCACCGCTTCTGGATCGTCTCCGCCAGCAACGGCATGCGCAAGGCTCGATGCGACCGGGTTGCGCCTCCCTTCCGCTCCATTGAGGACCACAGCCCATGAAAGTTGTCTATCTCGACAACAACGCAACGACACGGGTCGATCCTGAAGTCTTTGAAGCGATGTTGCCGTTGCTTACGGATCAATTCGGCAACCCTTCGTCGGCGCACGGTTTTGGCGCCCTTGCCGGTGCCGCGTTGAGAAACGCGCGGCGCCAGCTGCAGGCGCTGATCGGCGCGGAGTTCGACGACGAGATCACCTTCACTTCGGGTGGAACGGAAAGCGACAATGCTGCCATTCTTTCGGCGCTCCAGGTGATGCCTGACCGAACAGAGATTGTGACTTCCGCCGTCGAACATCCGGCCGTTCTGACGCTCTGCGCGCATCTCGAGGAGACGCGCCGCGTCAAGGTGCACAGAATCCCGGTGGATTGCCAGGGCCGGCTTAACATTGACGCTTACCGGGCCGCGCTCAACCCGAACGTGGCAATCGTCTCGATCATGTGGGCCAATAACGAGACTGGTACGATCTTCCCCGTCGCCAAGCTCGCCGATTTGGCCAAGGAAGTCGGCGCCCTTTTCCACACTGATGCCGTGCAGGCAGTCGGCAAGCTCCCGATGGACCTGAAATCGACCGCTATCGACATGCTGTCGCTCTCCAGCCATAAATTTCATGGACCAAAAGGGGCCGGCGCACTTTTCGTCAAGCGCGCTGTGCGCTTCCACTCCCTGATCAAAGGGGGTCACCAAGAGAGCGACCGGCGTGCGGGCACCGAAAACACGCCCGGCATAGTCGGGCTCGGCATGGCAGCCGAACTCGCCTTGAAATTCATGGATGATGAGACCCCACGGATAAAGTGGCTCCGCGACCGGCTGGAGAACGGGCTTGTCCAGCGTGTCCCAAACACCTTCGTCAACGGCGATCCCCTGGAGCGCTTGCCGAACACCGCAAGCATCGGCTTCGAGCGTATCGAAGGCCATGGAATCCTGCATCTCCTCGACCGCAAGGGCATCGTCTGTTCCTCGGGCTCCGCCTGCACCTCCGGCTGTGCCGAGCCGAGCCATGTCCTGAGCGCGATGAAAATGCCATATGGGGCGGTCCGCTTCTCTTTCGCGCGTGACAACGACCAAGAAGACGTGGACCGGGTGCTCGAGGTCTTGCCTTCAATAGTGGAGAAGCTGCGCGACGCTTCGACTTCTGAGCCGGATAGCCGGGGTGCCGAAGACCTTCATTGCGTTCCAGGTCTAAGCGGCAGAAGAACCGGCCACCATTCATGATCAGTCAGGTCTTTCTCAACGATACGACCCTGCGCGACGGCGAGCAGGCACCCGGCGTTGCCTTCACGGTGGCGGAAAAACTTGCGATCGCCGAGTCGCTTGCGGCAGCCGGCGTGCCTGAGATCGAGATCGGCACGCCGGTCATGGGCGCCGACGAGATCGACGCAATTCGCGCCGTGGTCGCGCGGAGTCTCCCGGTGCGGCTCACGGCCTGGTGCCGGATGACCTCACAGGACTTCGATGCAGCGGTCGAGAGCGGCGTCCGCGCCGTCAATCTTTCGTTGCCCGCATCGGATATCCAACTTGCCGCCAAGCTCGGCCTCGATCAGGCAAGAACGCTCCAGATTCCGCTGTGCCATGGGCTATAACGCCCAAAACCTTGCGGAGATCAAGGCGCGCAATCCGGCCGCAGCCGGCCCGTCTTCTCATTGGTGCTGGCGGCAAGACCTCGGTCGGGCCAAGCGCAAGGTCGAGGGCCAATGCAGAGATAGTCGAGCCCATCCCGCTCGCCCGGCGCTGCGGGCATTGGCGCCCGTGCGCCACGCCCGGCCTGGGCACCGGATGCCCAGTCCCGTCGACGAAGCGATTGCCTCGCTGGCTCAGCGCATTTCGTTTACCAACCGCGGATTTCGCGACTGCAAAACAGAGCGTATCTGATCCCACAGTCCGACAAGGGAGAATGCAATGAGTTGTTTCGCTGACAGACGCCCCATCGATTTCACCAATATCCTCACGCGACTGAAAGGCCTGTCGTCCGCGGAGGAGTTCTTCGCTGTCCTTGGCGTCTCGTATGATCCGAAGGTGCTCAATGTTTCACGGCTCCATATCATGAAGCGTATGGGCCAATATCTTGCAGAGGAAGATTTCTCCGGTCTGCCCGACCAGGTGATCGCCGCGCGCGTGCGCGCCATGCTGGAACGCGCCTACGAGGACTTCGCGGTTTCCTCGCCGCTCACGCACCGGGTTTTCAAGGTGCTCAAAGACCACGATCCGGACAAACCTCACACGCCAGGCCGCACATTTGTTCCGTTCGAATCCGTCCTGAAGCGGTTCGGCAGGGAATAAGCGCGACATTGTTGCGACGCGACAATGTCAAGAAGCCGACAATTCGGGCATCGCAACGGCGCCTTCAGAAATGACCAGCCGAATTTCAGGGAAAAGAGGCCGCAAAACACTTGGCACAAATGATGCAGCCAAGAACTCGCACCGCCGGCCCGCATCGGGATAACAGCGTAGAGAACGCCAATGCACATCGTCGTCAGCATCAAGCAGGTGCCGGACTCGGCTCAGATACGGGTCCACCCGGTGACGAACACCATCATGCGCCAGGGTGTGCCGACCATCATCAACCCTTACGACCTATTTGCCCTGGAAGAAGCACTCAGGCTACGCGACGCTTATGGTGGGGAGGTCACAGTGCTCACTATGGGTCCACCCATGGCAGAGGACTGCCTGCGCAAGGCGCTCGGCTACGGCGCTGATCGCGCGGTGCTTTTGACCGACCGCTATTTTGCCGGTTCCGACACACTGGCGACCTCCTTTGCTCTTTCCCAGGCAATCGCGAAGATTGGCGAGACGTTCGGCCCGCCGGACGTGGTCTTCACGGGCAAACAGACGATCGACGGCGACACCGCCCAAGTCGGGCCCGGCATCGCCAAGCGTCTCGATCTCTTTCAACTCACCTATGTCGCGAAAATCGCCTCCATTGATCTTGCTGCGCGCGAGATCACGGTCGAGCGCCGTTGCGAGGGCGGCACCCAGAAGCTGAAGAGCAGGCTGCCTTGCCTCATCACCATGCTGGAAGGCACAAACGAGATGCGCCGGGGCTCGATCGAAGACGCCCTGTGTGCTGCGCGCAGCCGGATTGTGAAATGGAGTGCGGCCGAGGCCGGCATTGAAGACCTCACCAAATGCGGCTTGCGTGGCTCGCCGACCGTCGTCAAACGCGTTTTCGCCCCTAACCCGCGGTCGCAAAAAGCGGTGCAAATTGACACCGCCGAAAAGACGCTGCGCGATCTCGCCGACGAACTGATTGGCGCAATTTTCACCCGCCAGCCGGCACTGGAACCGGAACTCGCCTTCGAAGCCGCGTGACGGCAAGGAGCAGACCATATGTCGAGCGCGAACCCAGACACCCCTCGCCCGCCCGCCGGCCGTGCCGGGATGAAGAAGGAGCTGCCCGAGCGTTTCAGGGACTATCGGCACGTTTGGGTTTTCATTGAGCTCGAACGCGGCCAGGTCCATCCCGTATCCTTCGAACTGCTTGGTGAGGGCCGCAAGCTGGCGGACAAACTTGGCGTCCAGCTCGCGGGCGCTGTGCTCGGACCGCCTGGAGAAGCCACCCAGAACGCAGTCGCCGAGGCCTTCGCCTATGGCGCCGACCTTGTCTACTTCGTTGAGGCGCCGCTGCTCGCCGACTATCGCAATGAGCCTTTCACCAAGGCAATGACGGATCTGGTTGATACTTACAAACCCGAGATCCTGCTTCTCGGTGCGACCACGCTCGGCAGGGATCTCGCCGGTTCCGTCGCGACGACCTTGCTGACAGGGCTAACGGCCGACTGCACCGAACTCGACGTGGATGCCGACGGTTCACTCGCCGCGACCCGTCCGACTTTTGGGGGTTCCTTGCTATGCACGATCTACACGCTCAATTACAGGCCGCAGATGGCGACGGTGCGACCGAGGGTCATGCCCATGCCGCAGCGGGCGGACAGAGCGATCGGGCGTGTCATCGCACACAAGCTGTCGCTAGCCGAGGATGAAATCGTCACGAAAGTGCTTGGGTTCCTTCCGGATAGCCAGTCGGGGACCGCCAATCTCGCCTATGCCGATGTGGTGGTTGCGGGAGGACTCGGTCTCGGCGGGGCGGAGAACCTGCAGCTTGTGAAGAGTCTCGCGCGAGCGATCGGCGCCGAATTTGGCTGTTCGCGGCCGCTGGTCCAAAAGGGCTGGATGCCGGCCGATCGACAGATCGGCCAAACTGGCAAGACAATCCGGCCGAAGCTTTACATAGCGGCCGGTATTTCCGGCGCCATCCAGCATCGCGTGGGAGTTGAGGGAGCCGATCTTATCGTGGCCATCAACACCGACCCGAACGCGCCGATTTTCGATTTCGCTCACCTCGGTATCGTCACCGATGCGGTTCGCTTTCTGCCCGCACTGATCGAGGCCTTCACCCGGCGGCTTTCGCCGCACAGTCGCGACAAGCTTGCGAGCTAAGGCAGATGCAGATGATCAAGGAAGAGTTCGACGCCATTGTCATCGGCGCCGGCATGTCCGGGAACGCAGCTGCCTACACTATGGCAAGCGACGGCTTGAAGGTACTCCAGTTGGAGCGGGGTGAATATCCGGGCTCCAAGAACGTCCAGGGCGCCATCATGTACGCGAACATGCTGGAGAAGATCGTCCCGGATTTCCGGGATGATGCACCGCTCGAGCGGCATCTCGTTGAACAGCGGCTCTGGGTGATGGACGAGACCTCCCACACCGGGATTCACTATCGGTCGGACGACTTCAACGAGGTGAAGCCCAACCGCTATACGATCATTCGTGCCCAGTTCGATAAATGGTTTTCACGCAGGGTGCGCGGGGCCGGCGCGACGGTTCTGTGCGAGACGACGGTGACGGAACTCGTCCGCGACGCCAAGGGCAAGGTGATCGGCGTCCGCACGGATCGGGCCGGCGGAGCGATCTACGCGGACGTAGTTGTTCTTGCAGAAGGTGTCTGCGGGCTGCTTGGCACGCGGGGCGGCCTGCGCAAGATGCTGAAGCCGGAAGCGGTGGCACTCGCAGTCAAGGAGATGCATTTCCTGCCCGAAGAGGTCATTGAGCAGCGGTTCGGGGTCAAAGGGAGTGAAGGCTGCGTGATCGAGGCAATCGGCACGATATCCCACGGCATGGCTGGGCTCGGGTTCCTCTACACCAACAAGGAATCGATCTCACTGGGTATCGGCTGCCTCGTCTCGGATTTCGCCGCGAAGATGGAGAGCCCTTACGCCCTTCTCGACGCGCTAAAGAACCATCCTTCGATCCGGCCGCTGATCGCCGGTTCGGAGGTGAAAGAATACGCGGCGCATCTCATTCCCGAAGGAGGCTACAAGGCTATTCCGCAGCTCTTTGGCGACGGTTGGGTCGTTGTCGGCGATGCCGCGCAATTGAACAACGCCGTTCACCGTGAGGGTTCGAACCTCGCCATGACCTCCGGTCGCATTGCGGCTGAGGCTATCATCCAGGTGAAGAGACGCAACGATCCGATGACCAAACGGAACCTCGCCCTTTACAAGACGATGCTGGATAAATCCTTCGTAGTCAAAGACCTACGGAAATACAAAGACATGCCAGCTTTACTCCACACCAACGCCCGCAATTTCTTCACGACCTACCCGCTGTTGATGTCGCAAGCCGCGCAGAACTTCATGCGTGTCGACGGCACGCCAAAGATCGAAAAGGAAAAGGCGACCACGGCAGCCTTCATCAAGGCGCGCTCGCGGTTGGGGCTGGTCAGCGACGCGATCCGCCTGGCATTGGCGTGGCGGTGAGGCACTGACGACATGACGAACTCAGGGACGAAATTACGTGTCGAGGACAAGCTTTACCAGAACCGCTATCTGGTGGACACCGGCCGTCCGCATATAAAGGTGCGACCGCACAAGCAACCAAGCGCGAATCTGCTCGCGCTGACCCGCGTCTGTCCAGCGAAATGCTATGAGTTGAACGACAAAGGTCAAGTTGAAATCACCGCCGATGGCTGCATGGAGTGCGGCACCTGCCGCATTTTGTGCGAGACCAGTGGCGAGATCGAATGGAACTATCCGCGCGGTGGCTTCGGTGTCCTCTTCAAGTTCGGATGATCGGCGTTCGCACCGTTGATGGGTGTGCACCTGTGTACTCCTGAGGTTACGACCGAGCGCCAACCTTTGCTTGCACCATCTCGCAAAAGGGAGGATCGGGTGAACACTGTGCTTCAAGAATTGAAAAGGAAAAGGCGCTTGGGAGGAGCACCCTGGACCACAACCGCTGAGGTGTTTCCATGGCTCACATACGGCCGGATGATCGGGTCAACGGAGTAGGACCTCGAGACACCCTCCGCGAACCGTCCAGCGATGCGATGTGCCAAGCTGATGTCTGGCTCAGGGGAATCTACGAGATATCGAAGGCCCTGACCGCTCCCGCCCGGCTGGACATTACGCTTGCCAATGTCGCGAATATACTCCCATCATTTGTGCAGATGCGTCACGGAGCAATCGTTGTACTGGACGCTGAAGGTGAGCCGGAGATTGCCGCGAGTGCTGGCAACCCCGATACCACCCGATCAGGCACTCACCCCACCATACCACAGGCCGTAGTGGACCAGATCGTCGCTACGGGGACGCGGCTCGTCATACCTGACCTCGGCACATCCGAGCTATTTCAGGATGACCTTGAAACTTATCCGAGCGGCAATTCCCTCCCAATTGCCTTCATTGGCGTCCCGGTGAAGGCTGAGCATAAGATCCTTGGCATGTTGTCGATCGACCGCGTAAGAGACAGCGCCACCGGCTCCCGATACGATGAGGACATAGGATTCCTGACGATGGTCGCCAACCTGGTCGGCCGAACTATTCGCCTCCATCGCGCCCTGACTACGGATCGTGAGCGGCGCGCCGATGAGCAATGGACACCGGAGAATTCGCGCGATGAGGACAGTACCGACCCCGTCCCCCACCTACCTGTTAAAATGGACGGGATCATCGGGGAAAGTCCCGCACTTAAGCAGGTGCTCGAAACCGTCTCCATAATAGCAAGGACGAATTCCACCGTGCTTCTGCGGGGCGAAAGCGGAACCGGCAAGGAATTTTTCGCGCAGCTCATCCATAAGCTTTCACGCCGGCGGAGGAAGTCTTTCGTCAAATTGAACTGCGCCGCCCTGTCTGAAAGCGTTCTGGAGTCGGAGCTGTTCGGGCATGAAAAAGGTGCCTTCACAGGGGCTATTTCCCAGCGCGCCGGCCGTTTTGAACTGGCAAATGGCGGAACGCTACTGCTCGACGAAATCGGCGAGATTTCGCCTGCCTTCCAAGCCAAGCTGTTACGCGTCTTGCAGGAAGGCGAACTGGAGCGTGTTGGCGGTACCAAGACGCTGCAGGTCGACGTGCGACTTATATGCGCCACCAACAGGGATCTCGAGTCGGCTGTCGTAAACGGGGATTTCAGGGCCGACCTTTATTATCGCATCAATGTGGTGCCAATCATCCTGCCTCCGCTCCGAGAGCGACCGGGGGATATCCCTCGCCTTGCGAACGCCTTCCTCGAACGATTCAACAAGGAGAACCATCTCGAACTCGCCTTCGCGCCGTCGGCGCTCGAGTTTATCTCGCAATGCTACTTCCCTGGTAACGTCCGCGAATTGGAGAACTGCGTGCAAAGGACGGCCACGCTAGCGCGCTCAAGGACAATCGCTCCATCAGATTTTGCCTGCAACAATAACCAGTGCCTATCTTGGCTCCTCTGGAAAAAAGCTGATCATTCGCTCAGCGGCAATACCGGCAACCCGCGCTTTCGAAGCAATATAATGCCCGCCGGGTTGCCGATGCCGGCCGGGCGCTTCGGCGGCCCGCAGGATAACGTGCGACCCCATGCTGCCGACCCTGCAAACGATCCCGCTCTCCCTGCAATAGGCCCGCGCCTGACGGAACGCGACCGGCTGATCGACGCGATGGAGAAGGTCGGCTGGGTTCAGGCCAAGGCCGCTCGTATCCTCGGCGTGACGCCGCGGCAAGTCGGATACGCTTTGCGCCGACATGGTATCGAGGTGAAGAAATTCTAGCGTTCTCATGACGTGGATAACGAGAACACTGCGCCAGCTACGCGAACTGTGTCGGAGCCCGGGCCAAAGCTGCGCTAGCGTGTGATGCTGTCACACCCCCTTCATCACCCGCCCTTGCCGGCGTCTTGCCGATCGCCGAAATGACCCCACTCTCCTGAATCGGAACCATGCAGACCCAAGTGAGCAGTGGCAACTTCACCGCGGACGAGCTCGCCGTCGCCGAGAGCAACATCCTCGTCTGAAGACCGGTCGGGAGTTGTGCCGAGGGCGATCACGGCCGAGCGGTCGACGCGGGATTTCTATCTTGAACTGATGTCCGGCCGGGTCGTCTTCCTCACCTTCTAACATAGCCCTGTTAGAAGTCCGACAAAGCTATGTCGGAGCAACTCTATGATATCCGACGCGCAAAGCCAATTCGTGAACTAGCGCCACCTTTTCAGTTGGCATTGCTCTTGCGCTTCGAACCGCGACGTTAACCCGTAACGGAGCCGTTCAATGGCCGCACCGGTGATTTCAGTTGAGAGTCTGACCGGCGCGAGGTTCTCCGACCAGTTGCTGGTAAGCGCGAAGTCGGGTGGCTGCGCATCTTCCTCCTGCGGGTCGTCGACAAGGCCGGACGATGTGGATCCGGCTATCTGGGACAAGATCAAGGATCACCCGTGCTTTTCAGAAGAGGCGCATCACTATTTCGCGCGCATGCACGTCGCCGTCGCGGCGGCCTGCAATGTCCAGTGCAACTACTGCAATCGCAAATATGACTGCGCCAACGAAAGCCGGCCCGGGGTTGTCTCGGAAAAGCTGACGCCCGATCAGGCGGTACGCAAGGTTATCGCGGTCGCCAACGAAGTGCCGCAGCTTTCCGTGCTTGGCATCGCCGGACCGGGCGACGCCTGCTACGACTGGGAGAAGACGAAGGCAACGTTCGAACGCGTCGTCAGGGAAATCCCCGACGTCAAGCTCTGCGTCTCTACGAACGGGCTCGCGCTGCCGGACCACGTCAACGAGCTTGTCGACATGAATGTCGATCACGTGACGATCACGATCAACATGGTCGATCCGGAAGTCGGCGCAAAGATCTATCCCTGGATCTTTTACGACCATCGCCGCTACGTCGGCATCCAAGCCGCCAGGATTCTGCACGAGCGGCAGATGCTGGGGTTAGAGATGCTGAGCGCGCGCGGCATCCTCACCAAAATCAATTCGGTGATGATCCCTGGAGTGAACGACCAGCACCTGATTGAGGTGAATAAGTGGGTCAAGCAGCGCGGCGCGTTCCTGCACAACGTCATGCCTCTGATTTCCGACCCGGCGCACGGCACGCACTACGGACTGACCGGGCAGCGCGGTCCAAATGCAATGGAGATGAAGGCTCTTCAGGATCGTCTTGAAGGCGGCGCCAAGTTGATGCGCCACTGCCGGCAGTGCCGGGCAGATGCCGTCGGCCTGCTGGGTGAGGATCGTGGCCAGGAATTCACACTCGACCAGATTCCCGGCGAGCTCACCTACGATGCCGGCAAGCGCGAAGCCTATCGGGAGCTGGTCGCGGACGAGCGCCGTGATCGCCTGGCAGCCAGGAGCGAAGCGATCGGAATGGTCAAGACAACGAGCTCCGGCAAGTCCCTCCTCGTTGCGGTGGCGACTAAGGGCGGCGGCCGCGTCAACGAACACTTCGGCCATGCCAAGGAATTCCAGGTGTATGAAGCGTCGCCGATAGGGATCAACTTTATCGGGCACCGCAAGGTTGAGCAGTATTGCCTTGGGGGTTGGGGCGAGAACGCCACTCTCGACGGCGTCATCGCTGCGCTGGAAGGCATAGACGTCGTGCTTTGCGTCAAGATTGGAAATTGCCCCAAGGATCAGCTCGCGGACGCCGGTATCCGAGCAATCGACGCTTACGGCCATGATTATATCGAAACGGCAATCGCCGCGATTTACGCCGCCGAGTCCGGCGTCCCGGCACTCGCGGCGATCGCCTGAGCCGTCTCATTCCACCCGAACCAGGAGGCAAAATGGCTTTCAAGATTATCGCATCCCAATGCACGCAATGCGGCGCCTGCGAATTCGAATGCCCCTCCGGTGCGATCAAGTTCAAAGGCGAGAGCTACGTGGTCGAGCCGCAGAAGTGCACCGAATGCGAGGGGGTCTTCGATACGCAGCAATGTGCCTCGGTGTGTCCGATGCCGAAGACCTGCGTTCCTGCCTGACTCCAATTGCGCGGTACCGACACAGGCTGTCTCTGGGGAATGCCTGAGCGCCTCTTCGAACTGTAGCCTCAAAGAACAAGGAACCGGCCATGTGGCTCGCACGCGAACAGGAGGTCGAAATCCGCAGGCCTCCCCAATTTAGACCGGGAGAGCGGGTCCGTGCCACTCGTCACGTAAGGAATGACGGCACCTATCCTGGCAGGGAGATCGGCGAAAATCTCGTGCGCAAGGGCGAAGAGGGTTACGTGCGAGACATTGGCACGTTTCTCCAGCAGTTCTTCATCTACGCGGTCGAATGGATCGACCGTGGGACGGTCGTCGGCATGCGAGCGCGTGAATTGACGAGCCTCGACAAAGCCGACGCTCCCTGCAGTGCCGAAGAAAACGCCAATAAAGGAACGGCCGGATGAAAGTAATGATCCGCAGGACCGAGGCCGGGTTGTCGGCGTATGTCCCCAAAAAGGATCTCGAGGAGCCGATTATCAAGTTCGAGAACCAGGACCTGTGGGGCGGGGTCGTAACGCTCAGGAACGGCTGGCGGCTCCTCCTTCCCGATCTTCCGCCGCATACGCGGCTGCCGATCACCGTCGAGGCAAGGAAGCTTTCCGACGGGGACTGATGCCGCCCGTCAATGAGAGGCGTCAAGAGGAAACGAGCATGAACACGATCCCGACCTCGGGCCACCTAGTCGTCGTCCGGGACAGTTTTGCCCGAAAGCTGCTTGAGCTGGCCAGACGAGCGTTAGTCTCCGATCAGGTGATCCCGTATCTCGGTCCGGGTCTCCTCCGGCTCAGCTCTGCTGAGCCGCCTGTACCGTGTACCCCCGAAGCCGTTGCCGAGGCACTCAATACGCGGGCGCCAGCCCCCTCGAAGATCCGCACCAATATGTGGTCGGTCGCGCAGTTCATCGAACAGCGCCGGCATCGCCGCACACTTCAAGCTTGGATGACTGATATATTTGCGGGGCCGGCGGCGCCGAGCATCCTCCACGCCTGGCTGGCAAAACTCCCGCTCTCCCTCATCATCGACAGCTGGTACGAAGGCGCCATGCGCGCGGCGCTGGCAGAGGCTGGCCGAACCGACGTCGTCGAGATACAGGGCGTTACACGGGCGAACGAAGTTGGCGACATTTGGACCAGAACTTACGACTTGTCGGGAAGGGAACTCGAGGCTGGAGCAGCGACAAAGACGGTTCTCTATGCGCCACATGGCAGTATTAGGCCGGCCGCAAATTTCCTCATCGCCGATTCCGACTATGTCGAAGCCCTGACTGAAATCGATATCCAGACGCCTATCCCTGACGTGGTCAAGGAACGACGCGTCGACCGGGGCTTTTTCTTCGTCGGCTGCCGCTTCAATGATCAGATGCTGCGCACTTACGCCAGGCAGATCATGAAGCGCTCAGAAGGCCCCCGTTACGCGATAATGGACGGGCAAACGCTGACCAGAAACGAAGCCCGTTTCCTTGCGGCGAGCGGAATCACGGTGATCGACATGCCAGCGAGCGAAGCCGTGGCGCAACTCGCCGGATCAGCATCTTGAGCCGATGGTGGCCAGATCAACTTGGAGGGACGTCTTTGATGTGAGTCGACCGGCTCGCTTCCGAAGGCGCAAAATTCTGTCGGGGCACTCGGTGGGCAGTGATGCTGTTGGCACGACCTCTCTCAAATCGTCCGCGCATGTAAAAGCGGCCGGGTGGGGCCGGGGCTTGAGCACGCTACTGCGCATTACGCGCATGAATTTGAGGCACCCGTGGCAGGTCGCGTTAGCTATCGGTTCGACGATGGTAGCCGTAATCCTGCAGTTGCTCATTCCCCAGCTTCTCGGCCGGGCTGTCGACCAGACCCAGGTAGCCATCGGGGGCGGTGTCACGGTGACGGCTGCAGAACAAGCCCTTTGGACTCCTGCTCTCCTGCTGCTCGGCGCGAGTACGCTACGCGGCCTCTTTACGATGGCGCAAAACTACTTTGCCGAAGCCGTCGGGCACCACGTCGCGTACGAACTGCGGCTTGCTTGTTACGACAAGGTCCAGCGCCTGAGCTTTTCCTTTCACGACCGGGTGCATTCAGGCGACCTGATCACTCTCGGCATCCTCGATCTCGACGGCGTGCGGATGTATTTTTCCACCGTCCTGGTTCGCTTGCTTCTGCTCACTATGCTGATCGGGATCGGCGCCTACATGATGATCTCAACCGACCCGGTGCTCGGTCTCATCGCGCTAAGCTTCGTGCCTTTCGTAGCCTGGCGATCGTCGGTCACGCAGCTTAAGCTACGCGTCATCTGGCTCGACCTGCAGGAGCGGCTTTCCGTCCTAGGCCGCGTGATGGAGGAAAATCTCGCGGGCATCCGCGTTGTCCGGGCGTTTTCGGCACAAGCCTATGAAATGGTAAAGTTCGACCGCGCCTCGAAAAACGCGCTCAAACTCGCCCACGAGCAGGTTGACGTTTACGTGCCCAATACGTCGGCAATGACCCTGGCCTTCTTTTTCGCCATGGGGTTGGTCCTCTGGATCGGTTGCAACAAGGTCATCGCCGGCCAGATCAGCGTTGGGACGCTCACGATGTTCCTGGCCTTCATGACGATCCTGCAAATGCCCGTCCGCCAGATCGGTCTGATGGTCAACGGCTTCGCCCGCGCCTACACTTGCGGTTCGCGCCTCTTCGGTCTGCTCGACCAGGACATCACGATCAGGGATGCTTCCACCGCCAGACCGCTTGAGATCGGGGAAGGCACTCTGCGCTTCGACAATGTCTCGTTTGCATATCCCGGCACCGGAAACCGCGCCATTCTGAAGAATATCACCTTTAGCGCCCGTAGGGGCGAGACGATCGCGATCGTGGGTCCGCCGGGTTCGGGAAAATCGACAATGGCTCACCTGATCCCCCGCTTTTACGATGTCACTGGGGGCACCATCATGCTTGACGGGCAGGACATCCGCGGGGTTACCCTCGCCACGCTTCGCCAGGCGGTCGCCGTCGTACAGCAAGATGCATTCCTGTTCACTACCACGATCGAGAACAACATCGCCTATGGCGACCCCTGGGCGAAGGCACAGCGGATCGAGCGCGCTAGCGAATCCGCCCAGTTGCACAATTATATTCTTGGCCTCCCCGCGGGCTACAAGACGGTCGTCGGCGAACGTGGCGCCTCTCTCTCTGGCGGCCAGCGCCAGCGTCTCACCATAGCTCGCACGATGATGTTGCGCCCATCAATCGTCATTTTCGACGACGCAACGGCCGCGATCGACGCCGCCACTGAGCAGCGCATCCGCGCGGCGATACGGCGTTTCGCCAAGGATAGGGTCACGATCATCATCGCCCACCGGCTCAGTTCGCTCAAGCACGCCGACCGGATCCTGTTTGTCGACAATGGCGAGATCGTGGAACGCGGCACCCATCAGGAGCTTTTGGCCCAGTGCGGGCGCTATAAGGCCCTTCATGATCTTCAGTTGCGCCCGGAAGATGACATTGCGACCACGTACAGAGGCGCGCCCTGATGGCCAAGGTGCACGCCAGCGAAATCGAAACCGAACCCCATGACAGCGGTAGGCGCCCCCCGCGCGCGGTTGTCGGCTCCCACCGCGTCGAGGAGGAGATGTTCGGCCGGGCTTTCGACAAGAAGATCATTCGCCGCATCTGGGCCTTCGTTCGCCCCTACCGAGCCATGGCAGTCGCCTCGGTTGCCGCATTGCTGGTTTTCACTGGCACGCAGCTTCTCATCCCGCTGATCATCCGCTACGCGATCGACCACGCCATAACTCCGGCAGGCGTTGATCGCTCGGCCGTTCTCGCGGCAGCCGGCGCGTTTGCGCTCGCCATTCTGGTTAATTTCGCCGCCGCCTACGCGCAGGAAACCGTGGTGGGGAAAATGGCCGAGAACGTCCTCTTCGACATCCGGTGCGCAATGTTTATCCATCTGCAGAAGGTATCGCTCTCCTTCATGGACAAGACCGAGGTCGGACGACTGATGTCCCGCCTTCAAGGCGACGTCAACTCTATCCACGAATTCCTCGAAACCTCTATCTACTCCGTAGGCGATATCGCGCTTCTCTTCGGCATCATGTTCGTAATGCTGTGGGTCAACTTCAGCCTCGGCTTCCTGACGCTCTCGGTCTTGCCGGCCCTGTTGATGATCCGCATCGTTTGGCTGCCGCGTGCCCGCGAGGCCTTCATGGCTGCACAGGAGACCAACTCAGTCGTCAACGGCGCGTTGGCCGAAGCCATTCACGGCGTGCGAACCGTCCAGTCGATGGACCGCCAGCAGGTAAACTTCCTACTGTATGACGACAAAGCACATGCCGACCTCAGGACACACCTGGTCGCTGCCAGGTATGCACAGGTCATGGTGCCGATCGTCGATGGCCTCACCGGTCTCGCCATGGCCGTCGTCATTGTGGTCGGAGGCTCCACGATCGTGAATGGCGGCATCGATGTGGGGGTATTGGTTGCCTACATATTTTATATCCAACGCTTCTTTGACCCAATTCGCTCACTTACTGCGCAATATTCCGTCATGCAGCGCGCAATGGCCTCCGGCAAGCGCCTGACCGATGTGCTCGACGTCAGGATCGAGATCCAGGACAAACCGGATGCCAGGATCCTTGCGCCCGAAATGGACGGCTCGGTCGAGTTCAGGAACGTCACGTTCGGCTACGAGCCCAACCATCCGGTGCTGAAAAACGTCTCCTTCCGGGTCAATCCCGGCGAGACGGTCGCCCTAGTCGGGCCGACCGGCTCTGGCAAATCGAGCGCGATGGCCCTCGTCCACCGCTTCTATGATGCTCAGCAAGGCCAAGTGATGGTCGGCGGACATGATGTGCGCGATCTCACACAGGAATCGCTCGGCAACCAGATCGCCATGGTGCTGCAGGAGCCGTTTCTGTTCACCGGGACGATCTTCGAGAACATCCGCTACCACAAGACGGAAGCCACGCGGGACAAAGTGATCGGGGCCGCCAAGGTGGTCGGAGCCCACGATTTCATCATGAGCCTTCCCGACAGGTATGAAACTCAACTCGGCGAACGCGGCGGCAATCTTTCTCTCGGCCAGCGCCAGCTTGTCAGTTTCGCCCGCGCTCTCGTCGCCGACGCCAAGATCCTTGTTCTTGACGAGGCCACCGCCAGCATCGACAGCTACACGGAAATGCTGATCCAGAAGGCTCTCAGAAAGCTCCTTGAAGGCCGGACTGGGCTTGTCATCGCTCACCGCCTCGCCACAATCCGGGGTGCCGATCGTATCATCGTGCTTCAGAACGGCCAGGTTATTGAGACCGGCAACCATGACAAACTGATGGCTATGGGCGGGCTCTATTCCAAACTCTACAATCTGAACTACTCGTCATTCGACGACATTCCCGTAGAGGAAGCCGATCCGACCGGACAAGCCGCCTCTCGTACCTGATGCTGCTTGCGAGCGGTATCTGACCGTCCAGGGGCACCGGCGAAAGCGCGGACAGCGGTTGCGTTAAATCCCGGACGGCCATGGGAACCTGATCACTACCGGCCAGACGGCAAGTCGTGGCTGGCCGGCGCCTTCGGCCGGGAAGCAGTAGGACTCGAACGTTTCGTGCTCTATGTGCGCGTGGCACTGTTCGAGGATTGCGCTCGCCCATCTCGTCGGACGCTTCCCCCGCCTCGTCGACAAACTCACCCGCACGCAACTGCTCGTCCTCGATGGCCCACTCCCCTACCGGGCAACAGCGCTCGCATCTGTGCGAATTCGTCGAGGAACGATATCGCCGCTCCGCCCGTGTCCCGATGGCCAGATGGCCAGATGGCATTACCTCATCGCACACCCACCGTCGCCGACGCCATTCTCGAACGTTTCGTGCATAACGCACACCGCACACCGCATGGTGCTCCAGGGCGACAGCTAAACCGACCTCAAAACGGCGAAAGCAACCATCCGTGAACGCAAAGGCACCCAAGGAAGTCCAAGATATGGAATAGTCCTGATCTGGAAAGCCGGGGTCGCAGCTACAGTAGACCGCCAGAAAGCTCTTGTTCCTTTGGGACAGCGGTCGGGTTGAAGTGTACAACCGCATCCTTTCCATCGCCAATGAAGCTAAAGGGGAACTCGGGCGCGGCCGGGTCGGGACGCCTCTGCTTTTTACTCTTTTCCGATTTGGAAGTTTGGCGGAAGAACTCCCGTGAGACGTGCCCAAGCGACGGGATGATTGGGCGCTCGCCATTGAACCAGCGCTCGATTGAAACGATCTGCAATCTGGGCAAGTGACCGTGGGCGGTATCGACAAAGCCGAAGGACGCGGCTTCCGACCGCATGTCGCGCGTGGGTTCTCGAAGGCAGATGAACAAGCCCATCTCCGCGCGTTCACGATCGATGACAGCTTTGAACTCGCGCACATCTTTGGTTCCGATGTGCTGACCGCCTTTGACGGACGTTAGCACACGTCCCCACCCGCGCGGCCCGTTCATAAAATACATTTGACCGTCGATGCCACGATCCGGGCCCTTCCGAATCTCCTTTAGCGCTTGGACGCCGACCAGATAATTGGCCCACCATTGAAATTGGTATTTGTCGCGCTCGGCGAGACGGGCAGCACTGGCGAAGTCGCGGGGGATGCCGCCCAGATCGTAGCTGACCGTTCCAGGCATATCGGCCAGGCGGTCTTCAATCACTCGGATGGCATGGTACGCCACATCAATACCGATCCACCTACGACCGGCCAACTGAGCAGCAGCGATGGTGGTTCCGCAGCCGCAGAATGGATCCAGTACTACCCCACCCTCATTGGCCGAAGAACGGAGTATCCTATCTAACAGCGCGACAGGCTTCTGGGTGGGATAGTGCAATCTTTCCGCTGCTCGATTGTGAAGCGGCTTGATGTCGGTCCAAATGTCCTGGAGGGCGACCCCTGGCAGATCCTCGGGATACTGCCGGAGCCGGGGCATACCGCCTTCTTTTTTCGGCCAGTGAACCTTCCCAGCGAGATCAAGGGCGTCGAGTTGGTCGGGCGAGGTCGACCAGTGCCGTCCCTTGGCGGTGATATCTATCCCGCGCCAAGGCTTGCCAGTCTCCCCGTTTCTTTTGCCTGCACCGGTGAGATCAGTGCGCTTCCACCGCCTGCCGTCGGCATCCTCTTGATCGAAGAAAGTGTCTAAATATTCTACGTCATAAGGTTGATATTGAGCGTTCCAGCAATGTCGTTCTCCCCGCGAATAGAAAAGCAAAACGTCATGGATCGGTCCATAACGCCGTGCACTGCTATGGGCGCTGGTCCTCTTCCAAATCACCTCGTTTAGAAAATTCGTGGGACCAAAAATCGCATCAAGGATGATCTTAAGATAATGGCTCGCTGTTGGATCGCAGTGCAGATACAGGCTTCCCGTTGGCTTTAGAACACGTCGCAATTCATGCAGCCGCTGAGCCATCATAACCAAGTAGGCCATCATATCGCTGTCACCAAGCGCAGCATGCAGGGCATGAACAATGGAAGTGACACTGCCGCCTGTGTGCATAATCTCATCGAAAGCCCACTTGGCCTCTGGTCCCCAAGTCCATGTATCTCGGAAAGCCTCTACCTGAGCGCTTGCGGCATCTACGTCTGGAGTTCGGAAGAGCACATTGTAATTTGCCTGGCTGTTAAACGGCGGATCTAGGTAGACAAGATCGACGCTTTCGTCTGCAATTTCTTCTCGCAGAATCGTCAAATTATCTCCGAACCAAAGCTGGTTTTTCATCTCGGTCCCCACCGTTGCGAGAGATACTTTGCAGGAACTTCACTGACAAGCAGTTAACCATGACCCAGCCGGTGGATCAGGTGTTCAGCCGCTGCCCACGGACGCTAGCAGCAGCCGGACAGTCAGCGGCTCACCCAAAAGGGCAATCGCCAGAAATGCCCCGATAAACGGCGCGGGCGAATAATAAGCGCCGCTTCGATGCGAATGATTGTTGCTCATCGAGCCGTCCCAAAAAACATCGAAGGCGGCAATCTACACCCCACCTTTCCAGCGCAACAGCCGCATGGCGTTGGCTGTCACCAGCACCGTCGCGCCTGTGTCGGCGAGAATGGCGGGCCACAGGCCGGTGATGCCGACTACGGTCGTCACCAGGAACACCGCCTTCAGCCCCAACGCCATGGTGATGTTCTGCTTGATGTTGGCCATGGTCGCCTGAGACAGTTTTATCATCGCCGCGACATCGCCGACGCGGCCATGCAGCACCGCCGCATCTGCCGTCTCCAGGGCGACATCGGTGCCGCCGCCCATGGCAATGCCGATGTCGGCCGCGGCGAGCGCCGGCGCATCGTTGATGCCGTCGCCGACCTTAGCGACCGTCAGCCCCTGCCCTTTCAACTCGCCGACAATGCTCTGCTTGTCTTCGGGCAGCAGTTCCGAGCGCACCTCGATATCGAGGTGCTTGCCGATTGCTGCCGCCGTGCGCTGGTTGTCGCCAGTCAGCATGACAGTCCTGATGCCTACATCGGTGAGCGCCTTGAGGCCGGCCTGCGCGTCCGGCCGAGGCTCGTCGCGCATGGCGATAAAACCGGCCAGCACATCGTTGATCAGCAGCACCGACACCGACTTGCCCTGGTCATTGAGTTTGGCGATGCGGGCCGCCTGCTCGGCCGGCAGCGCGACCTTCTCGCCTCCAGCGATCGGCGAGCCCAGGAAGACGTTCTTACCGCCAATGCGACCGACGACGCCTTTGCCGCCGAGCGCCTTGGCCTCCGCCGCTGGCGGCACCGGCACGCGATCGGCCTTGGCCTTTCGCAGGATAGCCCGGGCCAACGGATGACCCGATCCGGTTTCGAGTGCAGCGGCCAGCGACAGCACCTCTTTTTCGCTGATCCCGATGGCCACGACATCCGTCACCACGGGCTTGCCTTCAGTCAGCGTCCCGGTCTTGTCCAAAGCCACGGCGGTGATCTTGCCCAAGCCTTCCAGCACCGCGCCGCCTTTCATTAAAAGACCACGCCTGGCGCCGGCCGAGAGCGAGGCGGCGATTGCCGCCGGCACCGATATGACGAGCGCGCAGGGGCAGCCGATGAGCAGCAGCGCCAGGCCTTTGTAGATCCATTCGTTCCAGTCGCCGCCGAAGGCCAGCGGCGGGACGACGGCCACCAGAGCCCCCACGGCGACGACGGCGGGCGTATACCAGCGTGAGAAACGGTCGATGAAGCGTTCCGTCGGCGCCTTGCTTTCCTGGGCCTCCTCGACCAGCTTGACGATGCGGGCGATGGTGTTGTCGGACGCCGCAGCCGTGACGGTGATGCGCAACACGCCGTCGCCATTGATGGTGCCGGCGAATACGTCCGCGTCGACGCCCTTGCGCACCGGCACGCTTTCCCCCGACACCGGCGATTCATCGATGGCGCTTTCGCCCTCGATGATCTTGCCGTCGGCTGGAATGCGATCGCCCGGCCGCACCAGAATGACGGCGCCAACCCCAAGGGCTTCGGCCGGAACTTCGCGCGTGGCGCCATTCTCCTCCAGGAATGCCGTCTTGGGCACCAGCGTGGTCAGCGCCTGGATGCTGGAGCGCGCCTTGCCGGCGGCCACGCCTTCCAGCAACTCGCCGACGAGGAACAGGAAGACCACGGTGGCGGCTTCCTCGCCGGCACCGATGATGACGGCGCCGATCGCCGCGATGGTCATCAGCATTTCGATGGTGAAGGGAATGCCGGCGAGCGCGGCCATCACAGCTCGCCGTGCAATCGGCACCAGTCCGATCAGCATGGCGGCAATGAAAAGCCAGACGCCGGTGGCCGGCCAGAAATAGTGAATAGCAAAAGCTGCGGCCAATGCGGCGCCGCTGGCGATGCTCAGCCGGCCTTTGGCGCTGTTCCACCACGGCCCCGTGGCCGGCGTGTGGTCGTGGCCATGCAAGCTCTCCACGTCGTCGTGGCCATCTTGGGCTGTGCCGGCAAGGTCGCGGCCAGCATGGTCGTGGCCAGCGTGGTCATGGCCGCCTTTGGTGCCGTGCCCGGCCGGTTTGGCATTCTGTCCGGCTTCGCTCGTGAGCTGAGCCACAGAATAGCCGAGGCCCGTCACCTTCTTTTCGATCGCGGCGAGGTCGCTTTCGGCAGCGTGCCGGACGGTCATGGTGCCGGCAGTGACCGAGACGTTCACATCCTGGACGCCATGCATGCGCCGCACCGCGCTATCGATTTTCGTCGCGCAGCCGGCACAATCCATGCCTTCAACGCGATAACGGGTTTGTGCGGCGGTTGCAGCCATCGTCTCACTCCTTGAACCATTCCAGCGGCACGCTACATTCTCTAGCGACTAGAGGAGCAAGCGAAAAATGATGCGCAGTGTCCCGATTGGCGAGGCGGCACGACAGAGCGGCGTGAAAGTGCCGACCATCCGCTACTATGAACATATCGGCCTGCTGCCCGCGCCGAAGCGCAGCGAGGGCAATCGACGGCACTATGAGACGAGCGATTTGCGCCGGCTGGCGTTTATTCGCCATTCACGCGAGTTGGGGTTCGACATCGAAGCCATCCGCACCCTGCTGACGTTGCAGGATAATCCCAGCCAGCCCTGCGCCACGGCCGACACCATAGCCCAGGCGCGGCTGGCCGACGTCGTTCAGCGGATACGCAGCCTCACGGCATTGAAGGCCGAACTGGAACTCATGGTCGAAGGCTGCCGGCACGGGAAGGTCGGCGAATGCCGGGTGATTGAGGTGCTGGCCGATCACAGCCAATGCGAACACGCCCGGCACTGACTGGACCCGATCTCGAACGATCTAACCATTCGTGAGCCGGCCTTTCCGCCACCATCCAGGTCATGAGGCGCGACTGCACGGCGAGGTGATGATTTTGACCGCGGCTAAGCCACGAGCTGAAGTGCGGCTTGCACCGCGGCGATTGTCCGGAATCGGTAGCAGCGGCCCTCTATTCCTTTGCATCGGCGCGTCACAAGGACGTGATTTTCTTTGCCCATGTAATAAACCAGATGGGCCAGACCGAAGGTGATTTTGAGATTGGCGAAGCGGCACCGCCGATGCGTTGGCCGTTATCGCTTCGGTCGCCAGAAGTGCCATGAAGATTGCCGAAACTTGAAGATAAAAAAGCGCTGGGACCGCAACCGTTGCCCTGAAATTCTCAGCGAAATGCAGACGGACCCGTTTAAGTGGGACTTGGTGCGCTCAGGCTTTGCCCAGCGCGATCCTGAATTCATAGACCTTTTTGCTCAAAACTTTGCACGTGTCGCTGCGCGAGTAAGGTGGCAATAAATCTGTGCTGCGGTTTACCTGCGGTCATCCAGAATGTTCAGGGCGTAACGCGTGTGTCGCCGTTCGCCAGTTCTTATCATCGCGCCCTTGGAAACGAGGTCTTGCAGATCTCTTGTCGCCGTCGCGCGCGATGCTTGAGTGATGGCGATATAATTCTCGGCGCTGAGCCCTCCTATGAACCCGTCGATGCCTTCGCGGAACATTCGGGCGATGACCTTTTCCTGCCGCTCGTTGAACTGGTTTCGGTAGCGTTCGTAAAACTTGGCTTTAGCTACGGAGAATTCGACGCGGACCAGCGTTACGCGTTGCGCTTCAAGGATCGTGTTGGCAAAGTAGAGCAGCCAATTTGTTACCGCGTTGCTCTTATTGCTGGCCTGCAGGTTGTCGTAGTAGGCCTTGCGGTGGCGTTCGATCGTGTATGCCAAAGCGATGAGACTTGGCTCCCCCAGGCTTTGAGCAAGCGCCTTTTCGCAGAGGGTACGTCCTATGCGGCCGTTGCCATCCTCAAATGGGTGGATGCTCTCGAAATAAAGGTGCGCGATACCGGCTCGCGTCAACGCCGGGAGCGGCGTCTTACCTTTAGGCGCGGTATCGTTGAACCAAGCGGTGAAAGCATCCATTTCGGCTTTTACCCGCGCTGAGGGAGGTGCCTCGAAATGCACTTTGGGCTTATCCAGCCGATTGGAAACGATCTGCATGACGCCGGCATGCTGGCGGTAATTGCCAATGGTCTCAATACGCCGTTCCCCCGACATCACCATCTTGTGCCAAGCGTAGAGAGTGCGATGCGAGAGGACATGGCCAAAATGTAAATACACGTCGGCCATCATCTCCGCGATGCCGCGCTCGGCAGGCGGAATGCGCCTGTTCTCGCTGCCCAGCCCAAGTTGCTGGCGCAGGGATGATTGCAGGCTCTCGCGGTTGAGGTATTCCCCTTCAATCGCGGATGTCTTCAAGGCCTCTTCACTGATAAGATCGATGCGTATCTGGTCGCGATCGTCAGAACCGACGTGCCGAAAGACACCCAGGAACTCACCCGATCGCAGCAGGAATTCGCTTTCCAGCGGTTCCAATTCTTCCTTATCGTAGGTAAAATGCGGCCAGTCAGCCTGCTCCCAATTCCATACCATGAGTTATAGCGCACCTTTCTATAACTCATAGTGCCTTAAATAATGAGCTATAGCAAACTTCTCTATGCCCAGAAACCGGGGCTTTGCCCTGGTACGCACAGGTTCGCCCTCTCTTGCGAAACGAAATCGGGGCGATTTCTTAATCGGCAGGCCGGTCGCTCCAAGTAACTAGGGCCCCCACAAGCGTGCGCGCCCTCCACCCACACACCACGCACTATATCGGCATCATGCGCGGGACCGGGGAGGTGATGGTGCGCCGGAGAAAAATTCAACTTCGAACGCGGAACGCGCATTTCACGTCAGGTAACTCGAGCCATGATTTCAGATTGGATCGTCCTTGCGGTGTATAGCGAAGCGTCTAAGGACAGATTCCCAAATGCAAGTTGGCAAAGTAGATAATTAGCACCGGCCTCTTCGAGCTGATCAAGAAGAGCTTGTCGCGCAGAAGATGCCGTTCCTACCACGCACAATTCGCTCTCGATTGCTGCATCCAAGCTCAGCGGCAGATTTGGCGGCGTCTGGAGCGCATTGAGGTCGTAGAGGAACCTGAAGCTCTTGAGCCATCGTTCGTAAGCGGGTGCCGCGAGCGCATATGCATCTGTTTCCGATCGCGCGATCACGACCATGCGGAGCATTCCAAGAAATGGCCCTCGCTCGTCCGCGTCGGCACTGCGCTCCCGGCAGGCTCGGAATGCATCCGTAATTCTTCGAACCGAAGAGGCAGGTCCTAGGCATGCGATGTTGGCGCCACTTGCAGCGGCCCAGCTGGCCGACTCGGGTCTATTGGTGGCGATCCATGTCGGTGGATGGGGGCGCTGATGAGATCTCAGCGTCAAAGGGACGTCATTCAGCTCAAAATGGCGGCCGCGATAGGACAGCGTGTCGCCCTTCATCGCCTTGATAAGGATTTCGCTGGCTTCCGCATAGTGACCTGGCGCCGCCTCCGCAGCAATCCCGAAGTAACCCAGTTCGACTGGAAGAGAGCCGCGCCCTATACCCAGTTCGACTCTGCCACCACTCAACTGGTCCAGCATGCAGATCTCCTCGAACGCACGCAGTGGATGATAAAGGGCAAGGAGCATTACCATCGGGCCGACGCGCAGGTGCCGGGTGCGCTGGACGACGCTGGATAAGAACAGATTCGGCGATGGGCCCCTCCCGTGCGGAGTGCAGTGGTGCTCTGCCAGATGATATGCATAGAAGCCAAGCTGATCGCACGCCTCTGCTAAACTCAGGCGATCGGCGTATTGCCGGGCAATCTCGCAGCCGTCCTCGTCCAGATGGTCGAATATGCCGATGGTCAGGCCCCGGGGGAAGGCATTCTTCACGAATTTTCTCCAACTCTTTGCAACGGTTCGTGGCTCGCAATGGTGCAAGCAAATTCAAATTATCGGCGCGCTTAATGGCCGGGGAACTATCGATTGGTTAAGGCAGGAGCAGCGGCCGCTGACGGCCGGCAAAGCGGGATAGTTTCCTTCGCCGTTCCAGCTATGTCGCTGGCGGCCTCAAGAAATTCATCCATCTCATCTTTTGTGCCGATGCTAATGCGGATGTAATTTTCCAAACCTGCATCAGGAAAGAAGGCAACGAGTATCTTTTGCCTTTCCAAGGCTGCTTGCCACCATGAGCCTTCCTGCCCCGCTGGCACACGTGCTAGCAGGAAATTTGCGTGGGAAGGTATTACGGAAAATCCGAGTTTTGACAGCGCCATCGTCACTCGCTGTCTTTCATGCTTGATGTGCTTGTGGTTCTCGGCATAGGCGCCTCGGTGCCCAAGGACGCTGATACCAACCGCATGGCCGATCACATTCATGTTGAAGACGTTCTGAAGATTTCGCAGCCTGCCAATGACTTCAGGGTGACCAAGTCCGAAACCGACGCGAATGCCGGCGGTGGCATAGCTTTTCGAGAACGTTCTCAAGACCAGGAGATTCGGATAACAATTGATGAGATGCAGACCATTATCCGGTGCAAAATCGACGTAGGCCTCATCCAAGACAATCATGCGGTCTGATTGTGATACTAAACGTTCGATATCGGCCACCGGAACAAACGTTCCGGTCGGATTGTTCGGATTAGCCAGCAGAATGAATTTGGCATCTTTTGCAGGCGCCAAAAGCAATTGTTCTACGGGCAAGGAATGATCTTGGCCCCATTCGACTTCGACAAATTGAGCACCCTGCAAACTGGCAAGTTTGCGGTTGAACGAAAACCCGGGCGACATCATCGCCACGCTGTCTCCTGGAACCAGGAAAGCTCTGTAAATAAGCCCAAGCAGTTCAGACGATCCGTTTCCGGCGATCACCTGATCCTTGGAGACGCCGTAGGCTTCAGAAGCTGCTTGCCTCAAGCTGACGTTGTCGTCTTCTGGATATAGATACTGCCGTTCGAGAGCCGCCATTGCACTCTGCATTATGACTGTCGGCAGCGGAAACGGGTTCTCGTTCGTATTTAGCTTGACGCAACTCGCATCCGGCGCCGGTTTGTCGGATAGCAGAACATCTAACTGTCTCGCCACTTGCGAGAGAGAGGAAAGCACAGTTCCGAGTTTTGCATCCGACATGATTTTTTCTCCGTTTCAGTCCCAGTGCATCCGGCACGGGCTGGTGATATCGAGACATGGCTTGGACCATCGATGATAGCGCTGCCTTCAAACCCAGGTGCGTCGTGAAGCCGACAGCTCCGCGGGGTCAGCCGGACTGTGCGATTGGATCGAAAGTTGGCACTGACGTGAGGTCCCCATCACCCGTTTCCAGGGGCACAAGCACGGTCCCCGCTACTCGCTTCGGTCGTTAGCTTCAAAGACGCTTGATCTCGATGCCGTATTTCCTCAACATGTAGCCAATCTGGCGGGGCGTCAGTCCAAGCAGGCGTGCCGCCTTTGCCTGCACCCAGCCACATCTTTCCATGGCCTCGATGACACGTTCAGCATCGGTCATTCTTGCACCATTTAACTGGACTGCCCCGGCAGGGCCAAGCGGCGGCTGACTTGTGATCTCAGGCGGGACTGCGACGGCGGCAGCAGCGGGCGGTATGGCCGCAACCGCTGGCAGCGGCACGATCGGCGGGGATTGCAGCGCGATTTTGCCAAATCTGCTCTTGTGCAGCGCCTCGGCGAAGCATTTGCCCTGGCAGCATGCAAAGTCGCCTCTCCCGATTGATGGTCCCGCCGCCAGAACTGCTGTCCGATACACGCAATTTTCGAGCTCGCGAATGTTGCCGGGAAAATCACAGTTTATCAGGACTTCAATCGCACTGGGATCGAAGGTCAGCATCCGGCCGTTCTCACCGTTGAAATTCTTGAGAAACTCAGCGGCGAGTAGCGGAATATCACTGCGCCTTTCGCGTAGCGCTGGCACCAGCAAGGGAACCACACTGATGCGGTAATAGAGGTCGGCACGGAACTCGTTTCTGGCAACCGCCTCTTCCAGGTTCTTGTTCGTGGCGGCAATGATGCGAACATCGACTTTAATGGTCTGGTTGCCGCCGACGCGCTCAAACTCCTGCTCCTGCAGCACGCGCAAGAGCTTTGCCTGGAAAGAGGCCGAAATCTCGCCGATCTCGTCCAGGAACAGCGTCCCCTTGTCGGCGAGCTCAAAGCGCCCCTTGCGTGAGTTGAACGCGCTGGTGAATGCACCCTTCTCATGACCGAACAATTCGGATTCCAGGACTGTCTCGGGCAGCGCCGCGCAATTGAGCTTGATGAAGGGCCGCTTGGCGCGCGGCGACAACTCGTGGATAGCCTTGGCGACCAGCTCCTTGCCGGTACCGGATTCGCCTCGCAACAGAACCGCAATCTTAGCCTTAGCTACGACCGCGACTTTCTCAAGCAGACCGCGCAACGCCAAACTGTCGCCAATCATCCCCTCAACGTGAATCTTGTTACGCTGCCGGGCCGGATGCTTCTGCTTTGGCAGCAAATCCTGCTGTGCCATCGGTTGCTCGGGGTCGCCGTCGAAAGAGCGATGCGACTTGACTGTCTGTCCTACCAGGTTGGCGATTAGGGGAAGCAGACAGAGGTTGTAATCGAGCCAAACTCTTGAGCCATTGTCCAGTACGTGGTCGATGGTCAGCGTGCCCACGACATTCGCATCGACGCGGATGGGAACGCCGACGAAGGACACTGGTATGTTTTCGGAGACCCCAAGCACCTCCATGTCGGCGGCGGTGAAAGCCGAATGAACCGCGATGTTCTCGGTGGCCAGAGGCGTGTCCGTGGCCACAATATGGTCGATTGCCTTCCGCGGCAGATACGTCCGGCAGCGCTCACCGCAGCTCTCGGTCCAGCCGGCGCCTACGGTGATTTCCAGTTCGCCATCACTATCGAAGAGAGAGATGATGCCGTGCCGCATCTGCAGAAACGATCGCAGGAGGTCTACGACCTTGGCCAGCGTGACTTCGAGCCCGGAGGGGGCGGTGAGTGCTTTCACTATTTCCCATATGCCAGCAAGCACGCTCGCGCGCGACGGCAGAATAGCGGATTCTGAGTCATCCCTTTTCCCGTCATGAAGCGACGAGCAGCATGGCGGCGTCTGCCCAGCATTTTCTTCAGGTTGGCCATTATTGTCCCGGTCTAGCATGTCATCCTCGATCTCGGGCCGCGAAAGCAACGCCGCGCCATCTGAACCTGCGACGCCCCCCCGGGCGTAGAGGCCTCGTCAAGTGGCATCGAGGCCCGAGCCACCGATGGCCGGCACCAGCAAGAGTTTCTTCGCCCCGCGGGCCACCGCATGATTGGCGCGCTTGCTCGCTCGTAGGAGCCGCTCATCGAAACGCTTGAGACGTCGATACGGATAGTCTGTGACCCGGCGTCACGGCAGCACGCCGACTTCCGCAGCCGGCATACTGGCTGCCATTGGATCAAAAGTGGGTCACGGTTTTGGGCGTCGGTCAGGCCGTGATGATCGGCAAGAACGAAAAACGCCGGATGCAATGCTTGAGGCATGGCTTGGCTATCCTTACTGAAGTGGGGCGCGGTTCAGGCTCCTCCCGAGCGCAACCACACGTTGCTCTACAGAGCGGGAACGACGGGGGCTAGTCAATCGAGCTTTCCTTGCATTTGTGAAAGGAAAGTAGGACGACATGACAGAATCCCATCAATTCAGATAGTTGCTCGCAGATCGATGCGAACGGTAGAGATGTTTACCCCGGCGTCTCGGCGGGTGCGCGGCGCGCTGAGCATACCGAGCGCCTGTGCGTGCTTCCAGCGCCCCATCAGGTGGTGCGGAAGCGGTAGCGGCTCGCTGAGTGGATCGCAGCAACCATTCATACCCTCGCTATTGATGCCGTTGACAATAGAACACGCTGCGGCGCATGCCATGGCGCAAAGTTGTCTTCGAGCGCGGCTTATGTTCGTGCTACGAAGCATCTCCTGAATCACACCGTTGCGCCCCAGGACTGGCGGAATCACCGGTCTTCTCCACTGCCCCTTCGAGACGCACTCGGCTGCAACGGGAGCGCGGCGAAGCACGGTTGTGTAGGGAATCCTCCACACCGGTGCGCGGTCAGTCGCAAACAAGACAAAGAAAGGAGGGGCACATCGGGACCCCAGAGATACCGACCGGCGGCCGCTCTGCCGGGCAAAAGCAATGGTTGCAACGCGCCCTTGTTGTATCATCCGTGCTCTACCGACCTATTGCTTCAGACACGGACCATTGCCGGAGCCTTAGGTGCGGAATTTCGCCAAGAATGGAGGCAACCAGTGCGGAAACCCGCACAAGCCTCACTGAAGCTGCGTGACCGAGCGGCGGAATACGCATAATTGGGCGCGGGTTTCCACTTGGCACAACGCTTGCGGCTGAGATGGCAGCAGCGTTTGACCGGAGCGCCGCGATGGGAGAAGCGCGGGAAGGGAGGAGCCCCACCCCGTCCGGTCAGGGAGAGAAAAGCTGTTGGTTCCACCAATCCGAAGCGCGGGTCCCACGCCCCGCAAGGCCTTCTACGCCCAGCTCTACGTGCAGGTGCTTACCGCCATCGCCCTCGGTGTCGCAGTGGGCTATTTCTGTCCGGGGACCGGAGAGGCTCTGAAGCCCCTCGGCGATGCTTTCATCAAGCTCGTGAAAATGATCATCGCACCAGTGATCTTTCTAACCGTCACGACCGGCATTGCCGGCATGAACGACCTCAAAAAGGTTGGCCGGGTCGCCGGCAAGGCGATGATCTATTTCGTCACCTTCTCGAGCCTCGCACTGGTTGTCGGTCTCATAGTCGCAAATGTCGTTCAGCCAGGTGCTGGCCTCAACATTGATCCGGCGTCGCTCGATGTTCAGGC
>NZ_FTPD01000017.1:0-106083 GCF_900156895.1 Mesorhizobium prunaredense | reverse complement strand
AGGCGCTCCTTGCGCCGGTGTTCAAGCTGGTCGGCATTCTGATGAGGGCCGCGCCCGTCGGCGCTTTCGGCGCCATGGCCTTCACCATCGGCAAATATGGCATCGGTTCGGTGGCCAACCTCGCGATGCTGGTCGCGACGTTCTATTTCACTGCCTTCTTCTTCGTATTCGGGATTCTCGGCGCGGTCTGCCGATACAACGGCTTCTCGATCTTTTCTCTCGTGCGCTACATCAAGGAAGAGCTGCTGCTGGTCCTGGCAACGTCCTCCTCGGAGGCCGCGCTGCCCTCGCTCATGGAAAAGATGGAGAAGGCCGGCGCCAAGCGTTCTGTCGTGGGTCTCGTTATCCCGACTGGATATTCCTTCAATCTGGACGGCACCAATATCTACATGACGCTTGCCGCCCTCTTCCTCGCCCAGGCGACGAACACGCACTTGTCGATTTCCGACCAGGTCCTCCTATTGCTTGTCGCGATGCTTTCCTCGAAGGGTGCCGCAGGTATAACAGGCGCCGGCTTTATCACCTTGGCCGCTACGCTCTCCGTAATCCCGAGCGTTCCCGTTGCTGGGATGGCTCTGATCCTTGGCGTGGACCGCTTCATGTCCGAATGCCGAGCGCTGACGAATGTAGTCGGCAACGCGGTGGCCTCGCTCGTTGTCGCCCGCTGGGAAGACGAATTGGACGAAGCGCGCATGAAAGCTGCCTTCTGCGGGAGCTTGCCGAGAGATTAAACCGGCCATCCGCCCCAGCAAGATTGCTGCAGCGCGACTAATCCAGTCGCCGGGCTAACATCCGAACGAAACAATCGGCTCGCTGGCTCTAAACAGTGCTTCGCGGGCCACAGATCAGAAGCGCCAAATGCGGTGAGTACAAGAAATATGGACGCCTTATCGAAACGAACCGTAGATCGACACCCGCGCGGTTGCGCCTGGAGCGCCGTTCATTGGATAGGCTGTCGATCGTGCAGGATGCCGAAATTTTCACTTTGCCGCCCCGAACCGTCGCTGGGATGCGCCGGATGACAGAGAGACAGCCGATCAGAATTGGAGCGACGGCAAAGCGCCCCACAATTGTCGATCTCGCCCGCGAAGCCGGGGTGAGCGTGGCGACTGTCGATCGGGTCCTGAACGCTCGCCTGCCGGTGCGGGAGAAGACCGCGCGGCGGGTCCACGAGGCCGCCCACGCGATAGGCTATCATGCTGCGGGTCTCATCAAACAGCGCTTGCAACGGGATCTGCCGCGCTACCGGCTAGGCTTCATCTTGAGAAAACCGGCCCAGCATTTCTACCAGGAGTTCGCGCGCGAGGTCGAAGCGTCGGTGAGTTCGGCCCAGTCCTTCCACGGCATTCCGCTCATCGAATTCGCGCCATCACATTTGCCCGGGGACCTGACCACCCTCCTTAAGGATCTTGGTAGCCGATGCCACGCGATCGCCATGGTGGCGCCGGACCACCCGAAGATCACGGCAGCAGTCGAGGAGCTCAAGGCGAAAGGCATCCCGGTTTTCTCGCTCCTTTCTGACTTCGCCGCTGGCGTGCGCGAGGGTTACATCGGTCTCAACAACCGCAGGGTCGGGCGGACGGCAGCTTGGATGTTCTCCAAGGCCGCTAAACGGCCTGGCAAGGTGGCGGTGTTTGTCGGCAGCCACCGTTTCCAGGGTCACGAGCTACGGGAAAGCGGCTTTCGTTCTTTTTTCCGTGAGAACGAGCCAGCATTCGAGGTGCTCGATACGCTCGTGAACCTTGAGAAACGACAGATCACTTACGAGGCGCTGCTGGACCTTATGCAGCGGGAACCTGAGCTCGTCGGCTTCTACGTGGCCGGCGGTGGCATGGAGGGCGCTATCTCAGCGCTCCGGGAAGAGGGCAAAGGTCAGGATCTCGTGGCGATCGTGAATGAAATCACGCCGGAGTCACGGGAGGCCCTCGCTGATGACATCATCACGATGGCGGTCGCCACGCCACTGCGCCGACTTTGCCAGGAGCTGATGTTGCTGATGGATCGCGCCATCAAGACCGGCACGGCGGAGACGCCGGGGCAGACATTTCTGCCGTTTGACATCTATCTGCCGGAAAACATCTGAAATGATGTGATCTATCGCCATGGCCGACATTCCTTTCATAAATGCAAGAATCGCTCGATTGACTAGCCTGCTCCAATCAGGTTTGTGCATCGGCCTGCAGTGGGGCGCGCGGAGAAGCCAGACAAGACTGGCGCCGCATTTCTGGAAGGAAAGCTCCGCCCATGCGCCAGGTATCTCCCCGCTTTGCGCTCGAAGACATGGCGGCCCCATCGGTCGACGTCAGTGCAATTTTCGCAGTTGCGCGTGATCAGGGCCTGACCGATGTTCAAATCCGTGACCATCATTTCAGCAATCCTGTTACACACGCCATTTCGGCTGCGCAGGTCCGCTCTGCCGCTACCGAAGCCGGCGTCACGATAACCTCGATGAACGCCTTGCAGCGCTTCGACGACTGGACTCCCACCCGTCGGGCGGAGGCGAACAAGCTGGCCGACTACGCGGCGGCGTGCGGGGCTAAGACGGTCGTGCTGGTGCCGGTCAACCACGGCTCGCGGGCCAGCACTGGCGAGCGCCATGACAGTCTCCGCTTCGCTCTAAACGCGCTCAAGCCGATCCTCCAGTCGCGCGGTCTTGTCGGCCTGATCGAGCCGCTGGGCTTTCGAACCTGCTCGCTTCGATCAAAGAAGGAAGCGGCCGATGCCATTGCCGCGGTTGATGGCCAGTCCGTGTTCCGCCTGATGCACGATACTTTTCACCATACCCTGGCTGGGGAGACGTCCTTGTTTGGCGAGCTTACCGGACTGGTGCACATTTCAGGCGTGAACGACCCGACCTTCTGGATTTACCCGGATTGCTTTCTTGGAGGTTCCGACAATGGCAGTCAGATCCAGGCGCTGCTTGACGATGGCTACGCGGGACCCTTCTCGTTCGAGCTGGTCGAGGAAGTGCGCACGTTGGACGAGCTCGCTGGCGCGCTTGCCGCCAGCATTGATTTCGTCCAGCGCGTGCTGTCGACGCGAAAGCAGTTGGTCGCGGAGGTAGTAAATGGAATGGCGCCTAAAGCCTCCCGTGTTGTCACAGCGGAGCAGCCATGCGAGATGCCTCCTGCATCATTATCTCGCGCATCCAGATGCTTGCCGGATCGGTATTGTGGAGTGCCGGCCACTGGGCGGCTTCGGTGAAAGCGGGAAGCGGCAGCGGAAGTTCCACAATCTGAAGGGGGAAGGTTTTTTCGAAGTGCTTAACCAGCCGGAAGGGCATGGTCGCAATACGAGCTGTGCCGGACACCATGGGTGGGATCATGCTGAAGCCCTGCACGGCCACCTCGACACGTCTTTTAAGACCATGCTCAAGTAAGAACCATTCCTCGACGGACGGCATCAGCGAACGTCCGAACCTGACCGAGACGTGCCTCATCGACAGATATCTCTCGAATGTAAGCTGCCGTGGCAGCTGCCTGTTCGTGGGACAGCCGACGCATACGAGCCTCTCGCCGAACAAGGCCACGCTTGAATGCGCGCTCGACGTGAACAAATCCGGGAGAATTACAAAATCGACGTCGCCGCGCCGGAGACGCTCATCGGGGCTATCGTTGATAGGCAGCAATTCGAAGCTGACGGCGGGGGCTTCCCGGGCAACACGCTCCACGACTTTCTCAAAAAAAACGAGCGTGGCGAAATCGGAAATAATGATCCTGAAGCGGCGATCGGATCGAGCCGGGTCAAACGGATCCGAAGAAATAATCGTACGTTGGATGTGCAGGAGAGCGTCGCGGACTGCGGGACCAAGTGCAGCCGCACGTGACGTCAGAATACGTTCGCGGCCGCTCATGCTGAACAGTTCATCGCCGAAAAAATCGCGCAGCCGGGCGACGGCCGCACTCATCGCCGGCTGACTGAGATTTATCCGGCGTGCCGCCGCCGAGAGATTGCGCTCGGCCAGCAATGCGTCCAGCACGACGAGAAGGTTGAGATCAAGCCCCTTGAAACGCATTTCTGCGGCTATCCATAGAGTGGATACCTTCCATCGAAACAAACGATTTTATCATTGTGCTGAAATCTCGCATGGACAAACACCTGACGCACCGATCACCCGCTGCCTCTATGCCGCGATGAGCGTCTTAAGGACAACCCGAAAGGAGAAAATCTTCCATGCGCTCTGCCGTGCAGTGGAGGTTATGCTGGGAAAATAACTTGCAAGTGGCCGACCATGTCGAGCTCTCCGATTTTTTCCGAAACATCTATGGACGAAACGGAGCCTTCGGCGCAAAGCCATTCGAAGGTGGCCGCAGTTGGGCCGGCGCAAGACCGGAACTCCGCTTTATTGCCAGCGACCCTCAGGGCGTAGCGGCACACATCGGTATTCTGCGCCGCTTCATCAGGGTTGGCGAGGTCGATGTCCTAGTGGCTGAGTTGGGCCTGTATGGCGTTCGTCAGGATCTTGAGAAGCTCGGAATCAGCTTTGCAATGCGCACGGTGTATCCAGTCCTGCAGCAGATGGGGGTTCCATTCGCTTTCGGCACGGTTCGGCACGCAATGCGCAACCATGTTGAGAGGTACTGCAGAGAGGGCCTAGCCACCATTGTGCCAAGCGTCCGCGTCCGTTCGAGCCGCGCAAATGTGCATCACGACCTGCCGTCCACGCGCCTGGAGGACGTGCTCGTCTTGGTTTCGCCGATTGGACGCTCGATGGACGAGTGGCCTTCCGGCACGCTGATCGACCGTAACGGTCCGGAGCTATGAAACTCCGGGACTACATATCTGTCCCGAGTGGCTAGCAAAATCGGCTCCCGGCGACGTTCTTCGCCATCGCAGCCTGCGCCGCAGACCAGCCGGACTCATCCGGCTGGTATGAGCATTAAGCTTTGTCAGTTGCACAAGTTTAATGGCTAGTTTCCCGGACGCGCGCTGCCCAGGAGTCAAGTCACCCCAACGTAAAAACAAGCTGAAATGGAAAGAAACAAATAATGTCTGATCAACTTACAACGGAAATCGTAGAGATAATCAGGAAGCGCGTCGAATCGGAGAACGCCGAGGGAACGACTGCAGCATCCGTCGGCGAAATAACCACTGCGACGGAAGTGACTGGGCTCGGCATCGATTCACTGGGATTGGCGGACGTGCTCTGGGATCTCGAACAGGCCTACGGCATCAAGATCGAGATGAACTCGGCCGAGGCGTGGTCTGATCTCCAAACTGTCGGCGACATGGTGGAAGCCATCCGCGGCTTGCTCAACAAGGCGGCTTGAATGGATCGGCGGGTCGTTATCACCGGACTGGGCGGGCTGTGCGGACTGGGCACCGATGTCGGCTCCATCTGGAGAGGCATGCGCGAGGGCCGATCGGCCATCGGTCCCATTGTCAATGCACAGCTTCACGGGCTGGAGGGCACGATCGGCGCCGAGATCAAGACGCTGCCTGAGCACGACGTTGACCCCAGGCAGCTGCTCGCCATGGGCCGTTTTAGCCTGCTTGCCGTGCTTGCAGCACGCGAAGCCATGCGACAGGCCGGACTTTCCTGCAATGAAGGCAATGCCCATCGCTTTGGCGCAACAGTGGGCGTCGCCTTCGGCGGCTACGATGCGACCGAAAAAGGCTACCGCGACGTCCTTTTGGGGGGAGCGTCCCGCGTTGATCTGTTCTCCGGAGTAAAGGCGATGCCGAGCGCGGCTGCGTGCCAAGTCAGCATGAGCCTCGGCCTTCGCGGGCCGGTCTTCGGCGTCACCACCGCCTGTGCATCGGGCAATCATGCGATCGCCTCGGCCGTAGACCAGATCAAGTACGGCCGGGCCGACGTGATGCTTGCGGGAGGCAGCGACGCGCCGTTCGTGTTTATGATGGTGAAGGCATGGGAAGCGATGCGCGTGCTCGCTCCGGATACTTGCCGGCCCTTCTCCGCCGACCGGAAGGGACTGGTGCTGGGCGAAGGTGCGGGCATGGCCGTACTGGAAAGCTATGAGCATGCTACCGCCCGGGGTGCAACGATTCTTGCCGAGGTCGCCGGCATCGGCCTGTCTGCCGATGCCTCCCACATCGCCGCGCCGGCAGTTCACGGGCCGGAGCGCGCGATGCGCGCCTGCCTTGCCGATGCGAAACTGAATCCCGAGGACGTCGAGTACCTGAACGCGCACGGCACCGGCACCAAGGCCAACGATCAAATCGAAACGGCGGCGATCAAGCGCGTCTTCGGTGAGCATGCTTATTCGATGTCCGTCTCTTCCACCAAATCCACCCACGCGCACTGTCAAGGTGCAGCGAGTGCGCTTGAGATGATCGCCTGTGTGATGGCGATTCAGGAGGGCGTCGTACCGCCGACCGCCAACTATCGCGAGCCAGACCCCGATTGCGATCTCGACGTCACGCCCAACGTGCCGCGCGAGCGTAAGGTGCGTGTGGCCATGAGCAACGCGTTTGCCATGGGCGGCGTGAATTCAGTTCTAGCCTTCAAACACGTATAGTAAGCCTCCGACATGTTTGCCGCAAAGCCCTTCCGGGCGCCGTCGCTTTGCTGGCAGTCTGAAGGCTCTCCCAGTGCACCACCAGTCAGCTCCAGGTGGTCAGGTCGGTCGAGCCGCGCCTGGTCTCGCAGCCGAGGCCGGCCGCGGCCAATTGCGCGAACTCGCCCAACGCGGTTTGGGCTGCATAGACGATTCTACCTCGCAGCAGGGGTCCTGGCGCGGATCAGGAGCGGCGAGGAAGCCACTCATTGGAGCCGAGACTTCTGGCTCGGCGACACTCAGAGGTGACCGAATTCACCGGCCTGAAGAATGAGGAGAAAAGATGTTTGAATTGACCGGCCGCAAGGCGCTCGTCACCGGCGCATCGGGGGGCATTGGCGAGGCGATCGCCCGTGTGCTGCATGCGCAGGGCGCCATTGTCGGCCTGCACGGCACCCGCGTCGAGAAACTGGAGACCTTGGCTGACGAACTCGGCGATCGGGTAAAACTTTTCCCGGCCAATCTGTCGAACCGCGACGAGGTCAAGGCGCTCGGCCAGAAGGCGGAGGTCGAGCTCGAAGGCGTTGATATCCTAGTCAACAATGCCGGCATTACCAAGGACGGTCTGTTCGTGCGCATGGCGGACGCCGATTGGGATAGCGTGCTTGAGGTCAATCTGACCGCCGTGTTCCGGCTGACCCGCGAACTCACCCATCCGATGATGCGGCGCCGGCATGGCCGCATCATCAACATCACCTCTGTGGTTGGCGTCACCGGCAATCCCGGCCAGACCAATTACTGCGCCTCCAAGGCCGGCATGATTGGCTTTTCCAAGTCGCTGGCGCAGGAGATCGCCACCCGCAACATCACCGTCAACTGCGTCGCCCCTGGCTTCATCGAATCGGCGATGACCGACAAGCTCAACGACAAGCAGAAAGAGGCGATCATGGCAGCGATCCCGACGCGGCGCATGGGCGCCAGCGCTGAAGTCGCGTCCGCCGTCGCCTACCTCGCCTCCGATGAAGCAGCCTACGTCACCGGCCAGACCATCCACGTCAATGGCGGCATGGCCATGATCTGAGCACGGGGTGACCGGAGCCCTACCTTGTCGTAGGCATCACGCGACAGGTCTCACCGCCGCGGTTTGCAGGGCAAGTGGTGCTGCAATGCGGATCAAACCTCCGCGGCGCTTGTCGTAAACGGTTCATCCCGCAGCCGGGCCACGGCTGCACTCATGGCCGGGCGAATGAGTTGATGCACGTGCCGCGGCAGCGCAAAGGGGGAATCAAAGCCAGGCCACAGGCCCTCCCAAGGTCGACATGAAAGATCCTTGCCCTCACCGATGCGCTCGGCACTCGCGTGCTTCGTCCTCCTGTCAGGAGGCCGCTTCGATACGGTGGGTTTCGCCCGCCCATCAAGGGCGTCGCCTTCGGCGATCCGAACGCCGACACGGGGTTCAATAGCAACACCATCATTGCCGATCTGAACGAGCGCAGCGCCAAGATCGTGATCCAGCACGATCCGAGGCGCGCCTTGCCGCCGCCTCTCGATCTGGAAGCGTCATCTGATCGAGAACTTCTTCTGCACCCAAGCGTATGCCAGCTGACAACTCCAACCAGAGCTTCGAAGCGACCATCGACCGCACCCGCGGCATAAACCCACGATGGCCCCAGCAAGCCTAGACCAAGGCCAGCCAAGCTGCGTATCCGGACGCGGTACCCGACCCAGAGACATGCACTTCGAGTTCCGCTCCTCGCCCCGGGAGTCTCACAGTCTGCAAGCGCAACACCTGCCAATCAGCTGACGATCTGTCGCCTCAGGCAACATGAGAGTGGGCGGTAACGGCCGACACAAGTCCAGGAGCGCTGGGGGCCTCTCGTGGATTCGCAGGAGTAGCCAGCCGGGATGCTTCCTGCACCATTATCTCCCGCATCCAGATGCTGGCCGGATCGCTGTTGTGGTTGGCCAGCCATTGGACGGCTTCGGTGAAAACGGGAAGCGGCAGCGGAAGTTCGACGACCTTAAGGGGGAATGTTTTTTCGAAGTGCTTAACCAGCCGGAGGGGCACGGACGAAATACGAGCTGTGCCGGACACCATTGGCGGCACCATGCTGAAGCCCTGCACCTCGACTTCGACACGTCTTTTCAGGCCGTGCTCAAGCAAGAACAGTTCCTCCATGGAGGGCTTGCGCCAACGTCCGAACCTGACGCAGACGTGCCTCATCGACAGGTATCTCTCAAATGTAAGCTGCCGTGGCAGCTGCTTGTTGGCGGCACAGCCCACGCATACCAGCTTCTCATCGAAAAGCGCCACGCTTGGATGCGCGCCCGACATGAACATATCCGGAAGAATTACAAAGTCGATGTCGCCTCGCCGGAGGAGCTCATTTGGGTTGTCATCGAGAGGCAGCAATTCGAACGTGACGGCGGGGGCTTCCCGAGCGACACGTTCCACGACTTTTTCAAAAAACACCAGCGTGGCGAAATCGGAAATAATGATCCTGAAGCGGCGATCGGATCGATTTGGGTCAAACGGATCGGACGAAATAATCGAGGACTGGATGCGCAGGAGAGCGTCGCGGACTGCGGGGCCAAGTGCTACCGCACGTGACGTCAGAATACGTTCGCGACCGTTCATGCTGAACAGTTCATCGCCGAAAAAATCGCGCAGCCGGGCGACGGCCGCACTCATGGCCGGCTGACTCAGGTTTATGCGGTGTGCCGCCGCCGAGAGATTGCGCTCGGCCAGCAATGCGTCCAGCACAACGAGAAGATTGAGATCAAGTCCCTTGAAACGCATGGGCGCGGCTATCCATCGAGTGGATACCTTTCATCGAAACAAACGATTTTACCAGTTTTGCTGAACGTCGCATAGGGACCTTACAAGGATGTAAGCAAGCCCTAAAGGAACTTAATGCTTGCGTGGGTGCCGGACAGCATTTCTGGCGTATGCCTTCCGGTGTCGGCCGGATCGCATGTCCAGTGCGGCTAAAGTTCCTCGGTGATCTGCGAAAGCCATATCGCGTCTGCTCGACGCGACAAGCTCCCCGTCATTAGGCGCTTACCTCAGGAAAACACGAACTAATGAGGTCTTTCCATGCGCTCTGAAGTGCAGTGGAGGTTGTGTTGGGAAAACGAGTTGCAACTGCATGAGCATGTCGAGCTCTCAGACTTCTTGCACAAAACCTATGGAGGGACTGGCACCTTCTCCGCAAGGCGATTCGAAGGCGGCCGCAGTTGGGCCGGCGCGAGGCCAGAGTTCCGCGCAATTGGTAGGGACGCGCACGGTGTAGCGGCACATCTCGGTCTACTGCGCCGGTTCATCAAAGTTGGCGAGATCGACGTGCTGGTGGCCGAACTCGGATTGTACGGGGTGCGTCGGGATCTTGAGGGCCTCGGCATCAGCTTGTCGATGCGCAGTCTGTATCCAGCGCTGGAGCAGATGGGCGTTCCATTCGCTTTCGGCACGGTTCGGCACGAAATGCGAAATCATATTCAGAGGCTCTGCAATGCGGGGCTTGGGAAGATTGTGCCGGACGTTCGCATCCGCTCGACCCTGGCAGACATACATCCCGACCTGCCGCCCACACGCTTGGAGGACGATCTCGTCCTGGTCTCGCCGATCGGGCGGTCGATGGACGAGTGGCCGTCCGGCACCTTCATCGAGCGGAACGGTCCGGAGCTATGAAACATCTGGACTGTATATGTGAAGTGCCCAGTGACTGCGCTGACGGCACCGAAGAGCGCAGCGTCTATCTCACGTTTGACGACGGCCCCGATCCCGTTTGGACACCGGAGGTCCTCGACCTGCTGGCGCAACACCGGACACCGGCGACGTTCTTCGTGATCGGTGACGCGGCTGTAGACCGGCCGGAGCTTATCCGGCGAATGATTGCCGATGGGCATGAAGTGGCCAATCACACGATGACTCATCCGGACCTGTCCAGATGCGCACCCGGCGAAGTTGAACGTGAAATCGTTGAGGCGAACAGCGCCATCATGATGGCGTGCCCCCACGCTGCGGTGCGGTACTTTCGTGCGCCGTATGGGAGCTGGACCGAAGAAGTTCTCACAGCCTCGGCGAGCACTGGATTGGCACCCCTGCATTGGTCAGTAGACCCGCGAGACTGGTCTCGCCCCGGCGCCGACTCGATTGTCGATTCAGTTCTTGCCGGTCTCCGCCCGGGCGCGATTGTGCTCCTGCACGACGGGTGCGAGCGCTCTCAAAGCGATCCACGCGAGCAGACGGTTATGGCGCTGTCCCGCCTGATTCCAGCGCTGCACGACCGCGGATTCACAGTCCGACCCCTTCCTCAACATCATTGAACAAACGAGATCTTATGGACCCGCTTACCACAGCCAGTACCGTCGCCGTTTCGTGTTATGCGCTGCTCTCGACCGTTTATAAAGGTATGCAAGCGGTTTACGCGCAGCCGGGACACGTTGCATCAATCTCGGACGACTTGCTCGCCTCCGACCTTTGGCCGAGCGTGGATGTCATTATCCCCTGTTACAATGAGGAGCCGCGTACACTTTCGGCCTGTCTGGCTTCGGTTGCCAACCAGGAATACGCCGGAAAGCTGCACGTCTATGTGGTGGATGACGGTTCTGGAAATCGCAAGGCCCTCACGCCGGTGCATCACGCCTACGTAGACGACCCCAGATTCACGTTTATTCAGCTCCCCCACAATGTCGGCAAACGCAAGGCGCAGATCGCAGCGATCCGTGGCTCGTCTGGAGATTTCGTGCTCAGCGTCGACTCTGACACGACTCTCGAGCCCGACGTGATTGCGAAACTTACCGCAAGGATGCGGGATCCAGCGATCGGCGCCGCCATGGGCCAGCTGACGGCATCCAACCGGAGCGACACTTGGTTGACCCGGCTGATTGACATGGAGTATTGGCTCGCCTGCAACGAGGAGCGCGCTGCGCAGGCTCGCTTTGGTGCGGTCATGTGCTGTTGCGGCCCATGTGCAATGTACCGCCGCTCTTCTCTGATGTCGCTGCTAGATCAATACGAGACTCAGCTGTTTAGGGGCAAGCCTAGCGACTTCGGCGAGGACCGCCATCTTACCATCCTGATGCTGAAAGCAGGCTTTCGGACCGAGTACGTTCCGGACGCGATCGCGGCGACAGTCGTTCCGGATAAGCTTGGACCCTATCTACGCCAACAACTACGCTGGGCACGAAGCACTTTCCGCGACACGCTGCTGGCACTGCGCCTGTTGCCGAGCCTCGATCGCTATCTCACGTTGGACGTAATTGGACAGAATCTCGGCCCATTGTTGCTCGCCGTCGCTGTACTAGCCGGGCTCGCAGAGCTCGCATTGACAGATACGGTGCCTTGGCCAACGGCAGTGATCATTGCCGGCATGACGACCATTCGATGCACCGTGATAGCTTTTCGTGCACGCCAATCTCGGTTTTTCGGCTTTTCTCTGCACACGTTCATCAACATCTTTCTCCTCCTTCCCTTGAAAGCTTATGCGTTGTGTACATTGAGCAACAGTGACTGGCTGTCGCGCAAAAATGCTACCCAGCCCCACGGGAGCAAGAAGCCGATCATCATCGCAAACCCGATCACCAGAGCAAATGGTACAGGCAGCCCGGGAATTGCCGGCTCGAATCGTACGGCGGATCGTTCGCGCGATTCTGCACAGCTGGTTAAGCCTGGGGTTCTTCACAGCTCCGACTGACCGAATAACTTTCGTTGCCAATACGTCGAGAGCTTAGGCATGCATCAACGATCGGAACGGGAACCAGCCGAATGCGATCGTAGGCTTTCGACCCTTTTTTGCACGGGAGCGACACGCGTTTCTCCGCTGTCATTTCCCAAAGGACCAGCACAGATACGGCTGCTCTGGACCAGAACCTCGAACGTAGGCAGCCGGCCGGCCGATTGGCCTGTTTCAGCCTGAGATAGACGCATGTCCAATGTAGCAGTCGACCTTAACGACGTAACCAAGTCATTTGGCAGCAAGCTCGTTGTGAACGGGTTGTCATTCGCCGTGGGTACGGGAGAGTGCTTCGGCCTGCTGGGGCCGAACGGTGCAGGCAAGAGCACGATTGCGCGCATGCTCCTCGGCATGACCCGGCCTGACTCGGGTAAGATCACAGTGCTCGGAGTGCCGGTGCCGGCTCGAAGTCGCTTGGCCCGCAAGGGCATAGGCGTCGTTCCGCAGTTCGACAACCTGGACCTGGAATTCACGGTCCGCGAGAACCTGGTGGTGTTCGGGCGGTACTTCGGCATGAGTACACGGGAGATTCAACGGGTCGTTCCATCTCTCCTCGAGTTTGCCCGCCTTGAGAGCAAGGCGGACGCACGCGTCGGCCAGCTATCAGGCGGCATGAAGCGGCGTCTAACGTTGGCACGCGCGCTGATCAACGACCCCCAGCTCCTTATAATGGACGAGCCGACTACCGGCCTCGACCCGCACGCCCGCCACCTGATCTGGGAGCGGCTGCGTTTTCTGCTGGCGAGCGGAAAGACGATTATTTTGACTACCCACTTCATGGAAGAGGCTGAGCGGCTATGCGATCGGCTGTGTGTACTGGAGCGGGGACGCAAGATTGCCGAGGGCAGCCCTCATGCTCTGATAGACGAACATATTGGATGCAATGTGATCGAGATCTTTGGCGGGAATCCGCAGGAGCTGACTTCGCTGATTAAGCCGTACGTTCAGCGCATTGAGGTAAGCGGCGAGACACTCTTTTGCTATGCGCCCGATCCAGAGCAGGTGCGTGTCCAGCTTCGCGGGCGCGCGGGTCTGCGGATTTTGGAGCGCCCACCAAGTCTGGAGGACGTCTTCTTGCGGCTAACCGGACGCGAGATGGAGAAGTGAATGATGCGTGAAGGTCTTGCGGCGGCACTGCCCGCCAACGCGTGGAACTGGATTGCGGTGTGGCGCCGCAACTATCTGGCGTGGAAGAAGGTCGCATTTGCGTCGCTTCTCGGTACTCTTGCCGATCCGATGATTTACCTTTTCGGGCTCGGTACTGGTCTTGGACTAATGGTAGGTCGGGTTGAAGGCGCCTCGTACATTGCCTTCTTGGCAGCCGGGATGGTCGCGACAGGCGCGATGACCGCATCGACCTTCGAAACAATATACGCGGTTTTCAGTCGCATGCGCGACCTGGGCACCTGGGAAGCAATCCTGCATACACAACTTACCCTGGGCGACATCGTTCTCGGTGAATTGGCATGGGCAGCCACCAAGGCCTTTCTGGCCGGCACGGCAATTACCATTGTTGCTGCCACCCTGGGCTATGCGGCGTGGACGTCCGTCCCCTATGTGCTGCCGGTCGTCGCTCTCACCGGCTTCGCCTTTGCCAGCCTGGCAATGGTCGTCATCGCGCTCGCGCCCAGCTACCACTATTTTATATTCTATCAGACGCTCGTCATCACACCCATGCTGTTCCTGTCTGGCGCGGTCTTTCCAGTCGGCCAGCTGCCAGGCGCCTTTCAGCGCCTGGCGGCCTTCTCGCCGCTGGCGAACTCTATCGACCTGATCCGTCCGGTAATGCTTGGCCACGCGGCAGACAACGTCGGGCTGCATATCGGCGCACTTTGTATGTATGCGGTATTGCCGTTTTTCCTCTCTGCTGCGCTGTTTCGTCGACGCCTGATGCGTTGACGCTGCTGACGACGGCCCGAGAAGGAGGCCTCGATGGATCGCGAACTGGTTACCATCAGAGCTGGAGCCAAGCTGCGTGGCACAGCAACACTAAAGCGAAGCCGCCACTTAGCCATTGCCGCAAGCATCCGCCGATGTCGGCCGCGAAAAGTCTAGGAGCGGTCCGGTTGCATGAGGGCGAATCGAGTCCCCGTTCAAGACATAGCAGCCGAGCTTGTTGTGCCCTGGTCTGCCCTAAACCCTCGCGACCACTACTAGCTGGAAACACATAGCAATGACACACCGCACGCCGACACCTCAGCCTTTTGTTATCCTTGCCATGCCAAGGACTGGCACACACTATCTGGAGGAATTGCTAAATGAGCATCCGACCGTACTAAGCAACGGTGAGTTGCTCAATGAGTATGATACCAATTGGCCCGGGAAGGATCGCCTGCTACGCACCGATCGTGAGCTCCTTGAACAAGCCTATTTGCGCTATCCCACGCCAGACTACAGGAACGTGACGCATATCGGCTGCAAGATCAATGAACCCCAATTTCACGATCGCCCAGCTTTTTTTGCTGAACTGACTCGTTGGCCAGCACTCAAGGTAATCCTCGTAACCCGAAACATATTGGAATCGCTACGGTCCTTTGCACAGGCAAGGCAAAGCGGCCAGTGGCTGAAATTCAGTTCGGACGCCGCTCGGCCGCCGCGCGTCAGATTGTCAATCGCTGACTGCGAGGCTTACTTCAAAGCCGCGGACGATTTCCACGCTCGCATCGAGCACTCCTTCACGCCGAGCCACCTGCTTGTAGTCGAATACGAGAGCCTCCTTCACGAACCCGCTGCTTGCCTGGGAAAGGTTTGGGATTTCCTGGGCGCTCCGGCCATTGAGCTATCTGATCGCGCCCTCCTTCAGCGCCAGGAAACGCGAGCGCTAGACCAGACGGTGCAGAATTTTGATGAGTTGCAGCTCCACTTCGCGGATGGACCTTACGCCCGCTTCTTTGACGTCGGTGGTCTCTGACTGGCGCCGTTCTCGGTTCACGCTCGAAGCCAAGCTTCTGTGCCATCTGATCGTGGTCGCGCAACTGCTGCTTCACCTAGGCTGGCTTCTCCTCTCCGGCATCAACGAGGACCGCTTCCCTCATACAGAGGTGAACCCGCAGTGGAAAAATGACGATGCCTAAAATCAGGTTTCACAAGCTTGCAGCCATTGTTGTGCTTATTGGTTTCGCGGCGTGGATGGTGACAGGCGAATTCTCGTCGGTCGGCAGCGTAGCGGCCAACAAGGCCAAGGCAGCCGAAGTCGAGCAGGGCAAGGCGCCGGACGCGAGCAAGCCGAAGACGGCGCAAGCCGAACCGAAGGCGCCGCTGCGCACGGTCGCGGTGGTGACGCCGCCGCGCAAGACCTATGCGCGCGCCATCCGCATTTCCGGGCTGACCGAGGCCGACAAACGCGCGGTGCTGGCAACCCGGGTCGCCGGCGTCATCGACAGGCTGCCGGTCAGCCAAGGCCAGCACGTCAAGACCGGTGACCTCGTGCTGATGCTTGCCGCCGAAGAAAAGATCTCGATGGTCGACAACGCCAAGCAGCTCGTGGCGCAGCGCACGGCCGAGCTCGATGCCGCCGAGCGGCTCGCCAAGACCGGCAATCTGCCCAAGCTGCAGCTCGACACCGCCCGCTCCAATCTGACCCAGGCGCAATCTCAGCTGGATACCGCGCAGGCCGAACTCGACCGCAACGAAGTCAAGGCGCCGTTCGACGGCGTCATCGACCGGGTGCCGGTGGAACTCGGCAGCTCCGTCATGCAGGGCGGCGAGGTGGCGACCATCATCAAGCTCGATCCGGTGATCGCGCGCGGCGAGATCAGCGAGCGCGACCTCGGCTATCTCAAGATCGGTGACAAGGCCAATGTCCGGCTGGTCAGCGGCCAGACCGTGAAAGGCACCGTGCGCTACATCAGCCGCGACGCGTCGTCGGCGACCCGCACCTTCCGTGTCGAGGTCGCGATCCCCAATGCCGATGGCTCCGTGCCGGCCGGCATGACGGCGGAAATCCAGCTCAGCGCGCTGCCGACCGACGCGGTGCTGCTGCCGCGTTCGGTGGTGACGCTCGGCGACAAGGGCGACCTCGGCATCCGCGCCGTCGGCAAGGACAACAAGGTGGCGTTCTTCCCGATCGACCTCGTCGACGACACGCCGACCGGCCTCGTGCTCGGCGGCATACCGGCCGATGCGCGCATCATCGTCGCCGGCCAGGAACTGGTGAAGGAAGGCGATGAGGTCAAGCCGGTCGAGGCCGACCAGGCGACCATCAACAAGCTGATCGGCGAGGCCACGGCCGGGACGCAGTAGCGCAGGCGTGCCGGCGCCGGGCCTCGCCCGGCGACGTCAGTCCGTTCGCCACTCCCCGACAAGCACAGCAGGCATAAGTCATGGATATCGTCAGACTCGCAATCAACAATGCCCGCCTGACCATCTCGGTCCTGGTTTTCCTGCTGATTGCAGGCTGGGTCGCCTATCAGTCGACGCCGAAGGAAGCCGAACCCGACGTTCCGATCCCGATGATGTATGTCAGCCTGATCTATCAAGGCATTTCGCCGGAGGATTCCGAGCGCCTTCTGCTGCGGCCGATGGAAAGCAAGCTGAAAAGCCTGAAGGGCCTCAAGGAAATGCGCTCGGCCGCCTTCCAGGGCGGCGGCTATGTGCTGGTCGAGTTCCAGCCGCAGACGAACCTGGCGACGGCGCTGCAGGATACGCGCTCCAAGGTGCAGGACGGCAAGGCCGACCTGCCGCAGGCGGCCGAGGAGCCCGTCGTCACCGAGGTCAACATTTCCGAATTCCCGGTGCTGGTCGTCACCTTGTCCGGCGAATTGCCCGAACGCGTGCTGGCCGCCGCGGCGCGCGAACTGCGAGACCGCATCGAGGAAGTGCCCGGCGTCCTCGAAGGCTCGCTGCAGGGCTCCCGCGACGATCTCGTCGAGGTCGTCATCGATCCGATGAAACTGTCTTCCTATGGCTTGCAGCTCGACCAGCTGATCGGCGCCGTCGGCGCTTCCAACAGCCTGGTCGCCGCCGGCAACATCGAGGGGTCGCAGGGCAAATACGCCGTCAAGGTGCCGTCATTGATCGAGACGCCGGAGGATGTCGCGGCGCTGCCGGTGGTCGCCGGCCCCAATGCCGTGGTGCAGGCCAAGGACATCGCGACGATCCGCTCGACTTTCAAGGATGCCGAGACGGTGACGCGCCTCAACGGGAAGCCGGCCATCGCCATCGAGGTCAAGAAGCGCATCGGCGCCAATCTGATCGACACGCTCACCAAGGTGAGGGAGGTGTCCGATACCTTCGTCAAGACCATGCCCGAGGGGATGCACGTCACCTACACGCAGGACAAGTCGGTCTTCGTCAACCAGCTGCTCGGCGATCTGCAGAACCACGTGATGATCGCGGTGATCCTGGTGTTCATCGTCATCCTCTACGCGCTGTCCGGCCGCGCCTCGCTGCTCATTGGCCTCGCCATTCCGTCCTCCTTCCTGATCGGCATCCTGCTGCTCGCCATGATGGGTTACACGATCAACATGATCGTGCTGTTCAGCCTCATTCTGGCGGTCGGCATGCTGGTCGACGACGCCATCATCGTCACCGAGTTCGCCGAACGGCGGATGAGCGAGGGCATGCCTAAGCAGGAAGCCTTCGCGCTTGCCGCCAAGCGCATGGCCGGTCCGGTCATCGCGGCGACGATGACGCGTATAGCCGCCTTCTCGCCGCTGCTGTTCTGGCCGGGCATCATCGGCGACTTCATGAAATACATGCCGATCACGCTGATCGTCACGCTTTCGGCCTCGATGCTCTACGCGCTGGTGTTCGCACCGACGCTGGGAGCAATCTTCGCCAAGGCGCCGCAGCATCATGAGGACGGCAATCGCGACGGCTGGTACATGGCTGTCGTCAAGCAAGCGGTGCGCTTCCCCATCACCGTGATTGTGCTGACCGTCGTCTTGCTGGCCGCCATCTTCGTCGGCTATTCGAAGTACGGCGCCGGCGTCGAGTTCTTCCCGAGTGTCGAACCCGACTATGGCCTGCTCTATGTGCATGCCCGCGGCAACCTTTCCGTGGCCGAAATGGACACGGCGACAAAGATCGCCGAAAACCGGCTGCTTGGCTGGCCGGGCGTGAAGTCGGTCTATACACGCGTCGGCAAGTCCGAGGGCGGCGGCCAGGATGTGCCTGAAGACGTCGTCGGCGTCATCAACTATGAGTTCATCGACTGGCGCGAGCGCAAATCCGCGAACGATATCCTGAACGATCTGCGCGGCGTCATGGCGGGCATTCCCGGCGTCGATGTCGAGGTCCGCGTTCCGGAAGCGGGCCCGCCGACCGGCAAGCCGATCCAGATCAGGCTTTCGGCCGTCGACCCCAAGGGATTGGACGAGAAGGCGCGTGCGGTGGCGGCGCGCATCGCCAAGGTGCCCGGCGTCATCGACATTTCCGACGGCTTGCCGCCGCCCGGCGTCGACTGGGCGCTCGAGGTCGACCGGGCCAAGGCTGCCCAGTACGGCATCAGCCCGACCTCGGTCGGCACCGTGGTGCAGCTTGTCACCAACGGTTTGAAGCTCTCAGAATACAGGCCTGCCGGCGCCGACAAGGCGGTCGACATCCGGCTGCGCTTGCCGGAGGACCGGCGCACGCTGTCGACGCTCGACGAGCTTAGGGTGCAAACCTCGCAAGGCTCGGTGCCGATCTCGAACTTCGTCGTGCGCAAGCCCGAACCGACGGTCGGCATCCTCAACCGCATCGACGGCGCGCGTACCGTGGTCGTCCAGGCCAACGTTGCCGCCGGCGCCCAGGTCGCGGCCGTGCAGCAGGAGGTCACCCGGGCCGTCACCGACATGAATCTCGGCAGCGGCATCCGCTGGAAGCTGGCCGGCTCGAACGAGGACAGCGCCGAAGCCAGCGCCTTCCTCAGCAAGGCCTTCGGGGCGGCGATCTTCCTGATCTTCCTGGTGCTGTTAGCGCAGTTCAACAAGTTCACCAGCGTCTGGCTGGTGCTGTCCTGCGTGGTCATGGCGACGATCGGCGTGTTCCTCGGGCTGCTGATAACAGGCGAGACGTTCGGCATCGTCATGTCAGGCATCGGCGTCATCGCGCTTGCCGGCGTGGTGGTGAACAACAACATCGTGCTGATCGACACCTATGACCGGCTGCGCGAAGAGGGTTGGGACAAGATGGACGCCGTGCTGCAGACCTGCCGCGAGCGTGCGCGCCCGGTGGTGCTGACGGCAGTGTCGGCCATCCTTGGCGTGCTGCCGATCGCCTTCGGCCTTGGGCTGGAAATTTTCCATCATGAGTCGACGATCAATGCGCCGTCGACGCAATGGTGGATTTCGCTGTCCTCGGCGATCGTCTTCGGCCTGTCGTTCGCTACGGTGCTGACGCTGGTGGTGACGCCGTCGATGCTGATGGTGTTCACTCGTGCCAAGGTCAAGCCGGGCGCACGGCGCGGCTTGATCAGCCGGTTGTTCCGCCGCGGTAAGGGCGAGATCTCGTCGGACACGCCGACAGCGGACACCGGCACCGAGCCGGCAATCGCCTTCCCGAAAGCCGCCGAATAGACAGGTTTGTCGTTTCGACCGGCAAAGGCCGCCTGGAACTGCCAGGCGGCCTTTTGCATTGTTTCCCCGGCAATGCGAGGGCATTGCCCTGAAGCAAATGCCGGGAATGTCTCATGCCGATCAGCACCATTATCATCATCATCTTGATCCTTGTCCTCATCGGCGCGGTGCCGGCCTGGCCGCATTCGCGCTCCTGGGGCTACGGACCTTCAGGCATTGTCGGTGTGGTGCTGGTGGTGGTTCTGCTGTTGCTGCTGATGGGGCGGCTCTAAGCTTAGGCGTCCCTTTTCGACGTTGCGTTCAGGCGGCTTTGGAAACGCCGTTCACTGTTGCGATGCCGATATCTTTCAGAGCCTCGGCGACAGCCTGATCGAGCGGCGTATGCGGGATTTCGCCGATGATGCCTTCCAGCCGCGTCGAGACCAGCTGGTGCGGTTCGAAGCGCAGATAGGACGCGTAAACTATGAGCTCTCGGATAGCGCGTCGGACAAGAATTCTGGCGCTCCGATCTGCGATTCAGGGTTACTAAAGCCCGAGCTTCCTCTTCAGTTCCGCGTTCTCCTTGCGCAGGCGTTCCGCGAGCAGGCTCTTCAGTCGCTTGTTTTCTTCCTCAAGCGCGACGAGGTCCTTCAGATCGTCACCAACCGGCGCAGGCGGCGAAGCTTTCTTCCATTGATAGTAGGTCTGTTCCGAGATGCCGGCCTGCTTTACGGCGCTCTTGTGGGTGTCGCCGCCACTGATAGACTTTTGGATCAGGGCGAGCATCTGGGCGCGCTCCTTTTCAGAGTAGGTCTTACGTCCGGCCCGGACGGTCGCTGCTGGTGCTTCCTTCGCCTCGGACGCCGCGCTAGGGGCATTCTTCCGAGCAGCCGGCCTGGGCTCAGCCTTCGCCTTCGGCGACCGTTTGGCCTTCTTCTTTTCAAGCGTCTCCAATTTGGCTGCCGGTTGCGTTGCAGTTGTTACTGGTTCTGCGTCCAGGGGATTTGCCATGAGATGCTCCGCTCGCGGTTTGTGCATGTGTTCAGCATCAAGCGCTACGACGCTCGAGTCAACAAGGCGACGATTTGGCAACTCCATCTCCTCGAGTTCCCTTCTTGTTTCGGCCGTTGCTGCGGTGAGATCGACATCGCCCCAGATCGAACGACTCCGTTTTTGAGAACTGCGCTTCTGTCTGATCTCCACCGTGAATGCCCGGGGCTGCCGCCTCATAGGTAGTTCCTTGTTGAACACGAAATTGCGAAGGAAGTCGCGGCAGACGACGATTGAAGGTCCGGCCGCTTCTTCTGTGGTCGAGCTATATGCATCCGACCGCCCGAGCAAGCCCTACTGGCGGCGCACACCCCCGAACAGACTGGGTGTGAGCCCCTAAGAGCAAGTGGCTATGCCATCTCTCGGGATCGACGAGGTGGTGGATTTCCCGCAGCATGCAAAAAACCATCTCCCGCATCTTCGATGGTACATCGATGGCAGGCATACGAACTGAAAGAAGCCGCTCAAGAGCGCGACCCAATCTGCACTGGCAGTGCTGCGGGTCGCGCCCTGGGACGGGGTGTAGCTCGACGGTGGAGAAGCCGCTCGCGAGCGCGCCCTCAACAGCGCGGTAGCGAGCGAGCGGCGTAGCGGGGGTTATCGATGTTTTTCGGTAGGGTTGGGTTGCTGACAACCTGGTTCGAAGGAAGCACCGATGACCAACATGATGGACCTGCGCGGGCTCGTGAAGAAGATCCCGACGCCGATCAATGCGCGAGATGATCGGCTTTGCCGCCGAGCGGCTGATGGAGATGGAAGTGGGCGCGGCGGGATGACTTACAAATGAGAGACGCGAACCCCCAGCTCGGTGCCGAACTCCTGCGCGAACAGCTTCTGTACCATCAATTTTAGCATCCTAAAGGATGGAAGCGTCCGGCTGGAAACAAGCATCTTCTCGAGGGCGGCGTTACAATAGCTTCGGCAGCGTAGAAGGCTACCCGATCGATCTCTTTGAACTGAACCACAGCGGCTGAAAGGCAGTGTTGAATCGCCCCACTTGCGAGCTTGTTGGTGAGCTTGATCCGGTTGAGGCGCTCCTCTTCAACGGTCGCTATTACGTGTCCGTCTCGGACGAGCATCACAGCACCATCGTGCAGAAATGTATTCGCAAACTCGAACGGTTTTCATAGACTTTGTCTAAGAAACGCCAAATTGGCTCGGCGCAAGCCCGCTTCGACTTAGAACGGCTACGTTATGCTTCGCCCCCTGCGATCCCAATCAGACATCGTCAAACTCGAAAGTTCGGATAGCCCGCCGGCCTCAGCATCAGATCCAACCTTCGCCTTGCGGATCCATCGAACTGCCGCGGCCGCCCAAGGCGGTGCAATGGCCAGTCCTGACAATGGTGATCCGGCAAGCACCTGCATGAGCGGGACACAGGAGCGATCTCCAATGACTTCTCCGCTCAATTGCCTACGCGAATTAGACCGGCACTCGCGTGAGTAGCCCGTGTCGGATGAGATCGATGCTGGCGGCAAATGCGCCTGCAGAGTCATTCAACGCGTGGACTTCCTCGACGAGCTCAAGAGAAAAGGGACCGGTATAGCCGCCATCAAGTAGCGCCCGGATCTGGCTGCAATTGTCGGAACCTCCCAGGATGCGATCCGGATGAATCCAGAAGGTTGGATCGTTTATGCCTGAAACGTGCACCAGACCGGTCAGATCGCAGAAGAAGGACGTCTCGCCGGCGAGCGTGTGGTGGAATGTATCGTGCACAAGCCGGAAGACGGACTGGCCATCAACCGAGGCTATAGCGTTAGCCGCTTCGTTCTTCGATCGAAGCGAGGAGGTCTGGAAGCCAAGCGGTTCGATGAGCCCAATCAGACCCCGCGACTGAAGTATCGGCTTGAGCGCCTTTAAGGCGACGCGGAGATTGCCTGGGCGCTCGCCATTGGCGGACCACGAACCGTCGTTCACCGGCACCAGCATAAGCGCCTGGGCGCCACAGGCGGCCGCATAATCGGCGAGCTTGCTGGCCTCGGCCTTGCGGGCGGGAGTCCATTCGTTGAATCGCTGCAAGGCGTTGACTGAGATAATCGTGATGCCTGCTTCGGCAGCGGCAGACCGGACATCCGCCGGCGGATTGCCGCGCACAGCAGCCTTACTGCAGGGATTGTTCCGGATTTGCACGTCGGTCAGACCGAGATCGCGTGCGAGCGCGAAGAACGTCCCGACATCAAGCCCGGGCGTCGCCATGTGGTCGAGTGCAAACCGAAGTGTCGCCTGGCGCACGGAGTGGGTTTCCTTCATCAAGGCGGCCGCCATTATCGGGTGACTGGCTTCTGCCGTTTGTTGATTTACGACGCCGAACTGATCGGCATAGGAAGGCGAGCCAATCGAACTGACCCGCTCTTTATTCACACGATTGTCTCTCATTGTGAGCCGACTTTCACGCAACGGATACTACCGCGCCTCTTGAGAACATTGATCTGCCAGGCGAAATGACCGAAGATGGCTGAAGGCTATCCAGCTGCTTCCACACAGTAAGCGCCAGCCCGGATGTCGCGCCGATCCGGAGCCAAACTGATGTGGCAGGCTGCTTCTTCGTAGCGAGGCCGATGCCCAGCGCGATCATAGCGCCTCCCCGACCTTCCCTCAGGCTCTGGATCCATCCAGGACTCGCCGCCGTGCGGCCTTGAAACAAGCGCAACACGTCAGCGAGCTTGTTGAACGCAATCGGGGCGACCGCCGGCGAGACTGCGGGCGACAACATAGAGTCTCCGCGGACCGGGCGTTATGGCGAGCACGAAGGCCGCGGCAAGGTCTAGGGCGAGTTGGGTTAAATCTGGCATGGTGGTCGATACCGACGAAGTTTATGTTGCTATGGGGATGAGAGAGGCGACCTCACGGTCAGATGCCCGCTCGCTAGAAGAAAGGCCCGCAGCCACTCCGGCGCGGTCGGCCGCGCTCCGATTCTGGCTCATCTTGCGCTTGCCCTCGATCCTCGTGATCGGCATGCGCAGGCCCACAATTCCGCGGAGTTGCGCCTGCACGAAATCCGGCGGCGCGTCCGACACTGCCCAAGGCGAGACGCGCCCACCCTCGTGGTGGTCGGTCAGGCGATGCACGGCGGCCAGCAGCCTACCCGTATCCTCGAAGAACTCGACCGGGCCATAGGCGTGGACGGCGACGTAGTTCCAGGTCGGCACAACCTTCCCGGTTTCCTGTTTGGCCGCATACCACGCCGGGGTCACGTAAGCATCCGGTCCCATGAAGATGGCCAAGCCATCGCATAGCGGCGGAACACGGCACTGCGGATTGGCCTTCGCGAGGTGGCCGTAGATCACGCCGTGCTCGCCCTCGCTTTCATCTAGCAAGAGGGGCAGTGGTGAGGCGAAGAGTCCTTCGGCCGTGGCGGTGACGAAGTTCGCCAGCGGCGCTGCGCGGATGCTCGCTCGCAGGAAATCCATATCATCATCTCGGAAGGCCGGAGGGGTGTACATCGGGGGAACTCCGTGTGTGCGTTGCAGGTTAGATACTGGCAATCTGGCCCTCTGGAAACAGCCAGTTTGTTGCAATTGAAGCCGTCCAGTTGGTGAAGTGGCATCGCGGGACGCGGCGGCTGGCTGTTCCCGGGGCAGCACGCGAGACCGACGCTGCAGATCCATCGGATCGTCGCCGAGACAGCAAAAGCGCCAACACCGTCAAAGGGCCCGGCCGGCACACGCTGCGTCACAGCTTCGCCACCCCTGAAGACGGCGCCTACCTCGGCCTCACCCAGGTCCTGCTGGGGACGCAAGCTCGACACGCGGCGGTCTACGCAAGCTCGCGACCCGCAGATATGCCGCTTGCGGTCCGCTCGAGAAGTTGGCCTTTTCAAGGAGGCGGAGAGTTCGCCCGACGGGTGAGCGTTCGGCATCTCGATCGAGATCGCCGATATTTTCCGTGCTGCCTGGCCTGCCTATCAGGTCGCGCATGCAGGCCAGTTCAGCCTCGGCAGTTGAAGTTGATCAAAGCACCAACCCGAAGGGGTGCGCAATGTTTGGACCGTGGCTACGCTGGGTCGATTCGGTTTATGAAGTGGCGCATCTTCCGCTGGCCTGCCGAGTACGAAATGGCGAGAGGCTTTACCTCCTGTCGACCTTCGCAGCCCCAGGAGGCCCGGACCGCAAAGGAACGCACTGGTTGCGAGCGAACCGATCATACATCCGGACGGGCACGTTCCTCAACCGACCCGCATGTCGGAACTGGCGACCGAGGCTTTAGCGGTGGTGATTTCCTGTTTGTAGACCTTACACCCTGGTGCAAGCTCTCTCAGACCGCTCACGAGCATCTTAGCCGCGCCCTCGAGCGCTTCTTCCGGCATCGCTGCCAAGCTTTCCAAAATAAACCACATGCGGCCGCCCACCGTCTCCAACCGGGTGCGCGTGCCCTGCCGCCAGTTCCAGCGGCGACATGTAGCTCCCAGATCGTCGCGCCAGATGACCTCCCCCTTGGAAGGGCTTTCAACGACCGCGTCCCCATTCAAAACAGTGTGGAAGGACTCCGTTCCTACGGCAATCGTCAGCCGCGGTTTGCCGACATATGCATCGAAATTTTCGCCGCCAACGGGTATTGAGAAACGCAGGCTCACTGCATTGTAGAGGTCAACGATAGGAATTATTGATGGGATGCGGCCATCCTTCTCCACCCGTTTTTTCAATGCCTGCGCCGAGCACGGGGTTTCGCGCCGAACCGGACGTATGCCTCCGCCCAATTGGCCAAGTGCGCTTCTCCCCAGGCGGGTCCCCCCGCTCGGACGAAATCGCAAGCCTCTCCCAACACGTCCCGAGCCATGACGCCTCGCGCGCTGTCCTGTGCATCAACAACAATGCTGATTGCGCGAAAGTCAGGTGCGATCTCTGCTATTTCTTCGTCGATCAGCGGAAAATCCAACAACGCTTTCTCCTTTAAGCAGGCCGCGACGGCGCCTTGCTTCCACCGGATTTGAGAGTCTCCTCAAGAATTCCCTTGCCCAGGTCCCAGGGTCAGAGTCCTGCCCGGGACCCGGACTGGCCGACAGAGCCAGTCCTGGCAAGTCTTGCTGATCCAGTCTGCGATCAATGCCCGCGCGACTCTGGGGTTACGAGCCAGGTCCGCTCGCTGTCAGGGCGGGTATTGAGCATCTTGCCGGATCCTCGGCAAAACTCTTTACCCGTTGGACAGCGCCAGTAAGGAGCCGAACGCCATTCTCGATCTGCCGAATGGTCAGGGCGGAATAGCCCATCACCAGTCCAATCCGGTCAGCGCGGCCTTCATCTCGGATGTACAGCGATGAGATCGGGTGGATGCCAACCCCGACCTGCCGCGCCTCTTCAACCAGGACGTCCTCCAGCGACCGAGAAAGATCCTTGAACCAAACGACGACATGCAGCCCTGCATCGGCCCCCTCGATGGCGATACTGTCTGCGAACGCGCGTCGAAGGACGGCAAGCAGTGCCTCTCGCCGCTCGCCGTTAAGACGGCGGACGCGGCGCACATGGCTTTCATATGCACCGCTCTCGATGAGTGAGGCCAGGGCCTCCTGTTCCGCAACCGGAGAATGCCTGTCCAGAAGCTGCTTGGCCATCGCAAAGACGTCTTGCAACTCGGCCGGAACCACCAGGTAGCCGATGCGCAGCATCGGCGACAGTGTCTTGGAGATCGTGCCAACATAGATTACGGAACTGCGGTCTTCCAGCTTATGCAGCGGGGGCACCGGTCGAATGTCGTACCGGTACTCGCCATCGTAATCGTCCTCGATAATATAGGCGTCATTGCGCCGAGCCCATTCGAGGAGCTGATACCGCCGCGAAATCGACAAGACGCCGCCGAGCGGGAATTGGTGCGACGGGGTGACATAGGCCAGCCGCGCTGGGATCTCCTGCAGCAGCTCGGTCTTCATGCCCTCGTTGTCGACGGCGACAGCGACGGGCGTGGCTCCTGTGCTGGCAAAGACTTGGCGCGCCATTCTATAGCAGGGATCCTCGATCACGAAGCTGTCGGAAGGATCGAGCAGCAGTCGCGCGCACATGTCGAGGCACTGCTGTGATCCGCTGACGACGAGGATCTGCTCGACCTGGCAGCTAAGGGTTCGGGCACGCCACAAATATCCCTGCAGCGCCTGGCGCAAGCGATGCGAGCCGCGTGGATCGTGGTAGGCCAGCCTTCCGGGGCTTTGTGACATCGCCGCGTTCATCGCGCGCTTCCACGTCAGCGCCGGGAAATCAGATGGCGCGAGGTCGCCATAACGGAAATCGACCTTGAAGCGGTTGGGGAGGTAATCGCGCCGTGGCGGACTGGCGCGCAGTCGCTCGCCGTAAGAGGAAAGGTGGATCGGGCCAGTCCGTTTCGGGACCGCGCTGGTCGCTTTACTGCGGACTAGCGAAGATGAAACGCGAGGTCTTGCGCCTTGAAAGACCTCGATGAAACCCTCGGCGACCAGCTGGTCATATGCCACGGTGACCGTGGTTCGCGACACACCGAGTTCATTTGCAAGGCCGCGGGACGATGGCAGCTGGCTGCCCGTTTCATAGATGCCACCCAGGATCTGCTCGCGAAGAGCTTCGCAGATCTGGCGCGCGCCCAGACCTTGCGAGCGAGCTGTCGACGCGGCAGGAGAAGGCTGGACCATTTCTTTCATCGCCAACTGGACGTTCCCTCCGAGTTAGTGTGACGGCATTGTCCTCCAAATCAAGAGGGCTAAAGCCGATGACCAGCGCCGAAGATCAGCTTGAAGCCGACGCAACAACAACGCCGTCCCGGAACGACGTCGATCTCGCATTCGCCACACGGGCCATCCATCATGGCTACGATCCGCCCGGCTTGTCCAATTCCGTTCAGACGCCTGTGTTTCTTACATCGACCTATGGATTTGAAAGCGTGGCAGCAAACGAAGCCGCCGCAGCGCTTGGCGGAAGACTCTACGCACGCGAATACAACCCGACGACCGAGGTCCTGGAAAAACGGCTCGCCAATCTCGAAGGAGCCGAAGCTGGGCTGGTACTCGCCTCGGGGATGGCGGCCTTCGGCACCCTGATCCTTTCGCTGCTTTCGCATGGTGACGAACTCATCGTCCACAAGACACTCTATTCGAATACGCTCGCCATGGTCGAACAGGGGCTGCCGCGATTTGGCATCAAGGTCGTTGCCGTCGACCTGTCGAATCCGAGCAATCTCAATGGCGACATCACTGACAGGACCCGGCTCGTGTTCTTCGAGACGCCGATCAACCCGCTGAGCCGCATCCTCGACATCGCCGCCATTGCCGAACACGCCCATTCTCGCGACGTGAAGGTCGCGGTCGACAGCACCTTCGCCTCGCCCGCTCTCCAGCGTCCGCTGGAACTCGGAGCCGACATCGTGATCCATTCGCTGACCAAGTACATCAATGGCCATGGCGATGCTCTGGGCGGTGTGATACTCGGCGATGCGAAAACACTGCACCTGCTGCGCGAAACTGGCCTGCGCTATCTCACCGGGTCAGCGCTCTCGCCCATGTCGGCGTTCCTGATTTTGCGCGGGTTGAAGACACTCACGTTGCGTATGGAGCGTCACAGTGCCTCTGGGCTTGCGGTCGCTCAGGCGCTCGAGGCGCACCCGACTGTGGCTTGGGTTAGCTATCCATTTCTCGGCTCTCATCCCGACCATGAGATCGCGCGCAGGCAGATGTCGCATGGCTCGGGCATGTTGGCTTTCGGGCTCCAAACGGGGTTCGAGGGGGCGCGCCGTATGATGGACCGGCTCAAGCTGATCATCAGGGCGGTCAGCCTCGGCGATGCTGACAGTCTCATCTATCATCCGGCAAGCCTGACCCGCTCGCGCAAGTCAGTCCGCAAGGATGCGCATTTGCCTGACGGAGTCGGCGACGACCTCATGCGCCTGTCGGTAGGGCTCGAAGACGCCGCCGATTTGATCGCGGATCTAGAGCAGGCGCTGGACGGGGTCTGATGCCCAACGCTTCACCCAATGTAATAACGGGAGCTTCAGCATGGCTTTCCTGAGCGGCCTTTCGGCCTTCCCAATAACGCCAACCGACAGTGACGGCGTCGTCGATGTCCTGGCGCTTCGAAAGCTGATAGCGCGGCTTTGCGCAGCAAAGGTGGATTCCATCGGCCTGCTCGGTAGCACCGGCACGTATATGTATCTGTCGCGCGCGGAACGCCGCCGGGCGATTTGCGAGGCGCTGGACGAGACGCGTGGACGAGTCCCGCTCGTGGTGGGCGTGGGCGCTTTGCGCACCGATGAAGCGGTACACTATGCAAGTGATGCGAAGGCCCTCGGCGCGGCTGCGGGGTTGCTCGCGGCTGTTTCCTACACCCCGCTCACTGACGACGAAGTTTTCGAGCATTTTTCGACAGTAGCGCGCGAAAGCGGCCTACCGATCGTGATCTACGACAATCCTGGAAACACGCATTTTCGCTTCACGCCAGCGCTCATCGAGCGTCTGGGACAGCTGCCTGGGATCCTCTCTATTAAAAACTCAGCCGACCGGGGCGATGCAATCAAAGGCCAACTTGCGCACCAGAAAAAAATTGTGCCGAAAGGATTCTCGATCGGCTACAGCGGCGACTGGAACGCCACCGAGGCCCTGATCGCAGGCGCCGATACATGGTACAGCGTCCTCGGTGGCATCTTGCCCGACCCCTGCCTGAGAATGGTCAGAGCCGCTCAGCACGGCGACTACACAGAAGCACATCGGATCGACGCCACCCTGGCCCCGGTGTGGGAGCTTTTTAAGACGTTCTCGAGCCTTCGCGTCGTCTACGCAATCGCCGAGCTCCTCGAAATCTGTTCCGCCGAGCCCCCACGGCCAATCAAGCCGCTTTCCGCTGCCGCGAAGTGCCAACTCGCCGGCGTCCTGGACCGTCTAGGATCAGGTGTCGGATCGTAAGCCGCGCGACTTCATATCGCCGAGGGAAAAATGTACGCACCGACCCTTTCGATGGGATTAGCCGAGATGTTCTCCATAATCTGATCGGAAACAATGCGCGCGGCGTGCTGATCGCCGATGGGTCGACAGGTCTCGACGCCAATCGCATCCTGTTCGATTGGCAGAACGTCTTATCGGCGAGGGAGGTAGGCTGCGTTCCGGGCCGCCAACGCCTACATTTCTCCGGAAGAGTATTCGGGCCAGACGACTTCCACTCGAAGCACCAAAACCTTGATGTGCTACAGCATTCAATCGCTGCGAAGGATCTTTGCTTCAAGCGCGGCTGCCACAAAAGCCCTTCGAGCAGCTGGTGGATGGGCCTCACCACGCAATACCTGCAGACAAGCGTCCATCGCTACCCTCCGTTTCTCGGTCCGATGATGAAGGTCACGGATCAGGATAGCGGCCGCTTGGTTGACATCGAATACGATACGCTCAGAACTGTGGCGGCCAACCTGAACAACGACCGCCCTCTCAAATCTGTGCAAGCCGGTCATCTCTCCGCCCCCAAGGCGATATCCGTCAATAGGACCCCGCTCGTCTTCTTTGCCGAGCCGACCCGGTACCACTGCATCTATGAGCCGAGACAATGCCCGTTTGACCAACCCCGCGGTAACCTCACACGCGCTTAGCCGCTCTGATCCGCTGCCGATCTGCAGGCGGGATCCGTCGATGTCGGAGGTTGTGCCGCCAACATGACGGCGCGATTCAAAAAGGCGAATTGGGCGCTGCCCTCGCCATCGAAAATCTTGTCGATAGAGACCTAAAGAGTAGCTTGATCAGGGAAGGCTCTAGCGCGACACCTTCGTGCTCAGTACGCGCACGCTCGGTGCCTAGGGAGCGCGGACCTCCTGTGGCGCGGGTGATGCGTGACCGTGCACATCGTTGCCCAGCGGCTTGCGGTGGCCAGCCCTTGTTACTGTGCCGCACAGCGCTGGTGTCAGCCATCTTGTTCTAAATCACGCGGCAGACCTTATCATTCACCGCGCGGATGCCTCACATCCAAACAATCTAATTTACCGGTTCCTCATGATCCTGCATAGCGCAACATCAAAACCCACGGCTATGTTTTCCAGCCGTTTCTGCGGTTGCACCACGGTCACCTCGACAAGGATCTACTATGCGCATTTGCGGTATCAAGCTGACGCACGACGGGGGAATCGCTGTCGTGGAAGACGGCAGATTAGTCTTTTGCATCGAGCAGGAGAAGCTCGACAACAACCCACGATACCAACATATCGAGCGGCTTGAGACGGTCGTCGCCGTTTTGGCGGAAAACGGGCTTGCTCCGCGCGATATCGACCGGTTCGTCATTGACGGATGGGACGGTGAGATCCAGTCGGAATTCCAGGTTCTGAGTAAGGGCTCCCCTATCACTCTCAACGGCGCGCCATATGTGGAGCGGGACGCCGAAAATCCCCTGACAGCCTATCAAGGTTCCGGTCTCATGCTCGACAATGGGGTATTTTCTTATGAAAGCTACCCGCATGTTCTTGGGCACGTAGCTTCCGCATACTGCACCAGCTCATTCGCCAAAGCAGAGGAACCGGCATTTTGTCTGGTATGGGACGGCTGCATCTTTCCGCGGCTTTACTACGTCGAGCCAAGTGGAGTCCGATTTGTTGGGTGCCTGTTTCCGATGATAGGCCATGCCTATGCCGCCGCGGGCCAACATTTCGGTCCTTACAGGCAAGAACTGCGGACTGGCTGGAATCTCGGTATCGCCGGCAAGTTGATGGCCTATATCGCGCTCGGTGTGGTCCATGAACACATCATGAATGTGTTTCAGGAGCTTTACGACTATCATTTCGCCGGGGATACGGACCTTGCCTTTGGCTACAGGAACAACAGCCACAGTGAAGACGCGTTACTCACGGCTGTGCACGACTTCTTCGATGCAAGCGCGTCGCGGTTAATCGCCGAAACGCCCGAGGACATTCTTGCTTCCTTCCATGCCTTCGTAGAGCGTCTTCTCGTCCGGGGGATGACAAGCACGCTGCGTGGGTACTCGGTTCCCGAAACCCGAAACCTGTGCATAGCCGGCGGATGCGGGCTGAACATCAAATGGAACAGCGCCCTTCGGGCGAGCGGTTTGTTCGACGCAGTCTGGGTGCCGCCGTTTCCGAACGACAGCGGATCGGCGATCGGTGCCGCTTGCTGCGCGCTGGCCGGCGATAATGGTTTCGTACATCTCGACTGGTCAGTCTACAGCGGGCCAAATGTGAGCCATGGCAAGGTTCCGCCTGGTTGGCAATCTTCTGCTTGCAGCCTGAAAGAACTTGCCAGCGTGCTCGCCGACAACAAGCCTGTGGTGTTCCTTGCAGGCCGCGCAGAGCTTGGTCCACGTGCTCTGGGAGGCAGAAGCATCCTGGCGGCCGCAACTTCGCCGGAAATGAAGGACCATCTCAACAAAATCAAAGTTCGAGAGCACTTCCGGCCGGTAGCGCCAATATGCTTGGAGGATCGTGCACCTGACATGTTTGACCCCGGCACGCCGGATCCTTACATGCTGTTCGATCACCGAACCCGTTCGGAGTGGAAAGACAAAATCCCCGCGGTCGTCCATCTCGACGGGACAGCGCGACTTCAGACTGTTTCGAGAACTTCTGAACACCCAATTGCAGAACTTCTGATGGAATATGAGAAACTCACGGGCATTTCGCTGCTCTGCAACACGAGCGCAAATCTCAATGGACGTGGTTTTTTTCCGGATGCAGCTGCCGCCTGTGAGTGGGGATGCGTAGACCACGTTTGGTGCGATGGGTTGCTGTTGACCAAGACAGGTGCAAGTCAATTCGAGGGCTGAGCGATCTGCGCCACGTTCCCGTGGCGAACTGAGTTGCCGCGAGCCGAAGTGTGGAAAGCGTTCGCTGGCAAAGGAAGCCCGCCAGGGCGACAGAGCCAAGGGCGGCGTACGACTGCGGTCGGCAGGAGCGCGCGCTGGTGGGTTTGGCAGGGGGCTATAGGGGACCGACCACGCCTTCCATTAGAAAGGCTCCCAGCGCACTCATCAATGCCTCGGCGGTTTCCTTGTCGAGTTGCAGTTCGACCTCATCATCGTCATCCGTGATGAGCAGCAAGGTGCCTTTCAGCGGGTTGCGCGACGTGACCAGCACATCGTCATCCTGGAACTCGACTTCGCGGGCCATAACTCCGACCTCCGTTGCTCGAGTCAGAATGACGCACCAGCCGCAGTAAAGAAAGCATTGAGCGATCCTGAGGCGCGGCGAATTTCGTCGCATTACCTCGATGGTGAAGGCGATAAGCAGGCGGGCATTATTGAAGATGTGGTTGGCGTCCGCCTCTCAATCGCAACCAAACCATACTCGGTTCGTTGACCTACGCTGGTTGATCCCAGCCCACTCCAGACCCTGGCGCATCTTCATCGACATAAGGTCGAATGGTCTGCGGCGTGTTTGGGTCGAATGCCGACTTTCAGCCTTCGAGTGTCCGAAAAATGTCCACATATTTCGGACCAGCATGGCTCTGGCTAACTTGCTACCAACAATACAAGTAGCTGCCGAGCTCGACGTCGTAATCAAATGTTTGGTAGCGCAAAACGCCCTCATGGACGTAGAGCGGTTACGACACAATCACCCATTGCTATCTAAGTTCGTGAATCGCTACGCTCGGCACGACGGCCTTGGCGATCTCACATAGGTGCTGGTGATGCGTAAGATAGATCACCTGACCGGCACTTGCCATTTCGCCAAACAACCTGAAGACCTCCTCGGAACGGACATGGTCGAAGGTTTCCATGATGTCGTCTGCGATGAAGGGCACGGACGGCCGAAACTGCGCAAACTCGTAGTACCCAGCAAGCCTGAGCGCCAGATAGAGCTGAAAGCGCGCGCCCTTTGATAGCGCGTCGGCGACCTTGGATTGTCCATCGCGTTGCAACGCGATGAGCACTTCCCCACCCTTCACAGGTTGAGTTGTCAGGCCAGAATACTGGCCGCGCGTCATGAGGGCGAATGCGTCTGATGCGCGCTCCATCATCCCGGAGCGGTGACGCTCGCGGTAGAGACGCAGAGCATTTCCAGCCGACATTATTCCCAATTTCAACTCGATATAACGGACGGCCTTTTCCTCGATTTCCAGAAGGACGGTGCGCCGTTCGGCATCTATTCGGGCAACAGCACTGTCGCCGCCAATGGCGTCCAGCTTGTCGGTCGCGCGCGTCTGTCGAATGAGCTGCTGGCGTATCGCCTCGTCAGAAGCGTGAAGCCTTTGTTCGGCCTCAGCCTTCTCGATTGCAAGACTGTCGAGATCGACAGCATCTAATATCGAACGCGCCTGCTCGAACCCTTCCACCGCGAGCTCGGACGAAACCTGTTCCTCAAGTTCGGCCACGGTTGTGCGCAGGCGATCCCTGTCGCGCAGCAGTTCGTCGCGTTGCACGACTTCGGATAGCGTGGCCACGCCAAAGACGCTCAGGACCTCGTTTTTGCGGCGCTCATGTGCCGAAATCTCGGCATCGAGGATCTCACGCCCATCCTGCAGGCGCTGCAGGTCATTGACGAGGCTTGCCTTGGCCTCGCGCGTGCGCTCGGCGCGTTCCAGGCGCTCGGCAAGCCGAATCGCCAGCTGTTCCGGTTCGTTGTCGTCGGCCGCCTCGCCCGCTTCGGCTGCAACGGCGGTAACCTCAACCAGGAAATTGTCCCTGTCGGCTTCCATCTTGTCGATACGGAGTTGCATGGCGTCCCGGTCTTGAAGACATTTGGACAGTTCAGCCAATTGATCCAGGACGCCGCCGACGCCGGGCGCCGAGATGCCGTTCTCGAGCCAGGTGCCCTTGAGCGCTTCGGCAACGCCGGCTAGCCATTCATCCTCACGCCGCTCTGCGACTTCGATGGCTCGGCGCCTGCCGGCCAGATCCTCTTGCCTTGTGCCAACGGTCTTGAGCGCCTCGGTGCGCTCAGCGTCCACTTTGAATTGCCTCTCAAGGAACAGCTCTGCCACCGCCATGACCGTTTCCAGGCTGTCACCAGGATCTGAACCGACGCCGACGCTCGCCAGCGCGCCGCTCAGCTCCAGGCGTATTCGGCCTTCCTCATCAACCGCGCGCTCGGTCTTCTTGCGGGAAAGCTCGATCTCCTCCCATGCCGCGAGCGCATCGACCCGGGCAGCAATGCGATCCTCGATCATTTCGATCAGCTGTTCGGGGGATGTTTCCTGGCGCGGTCCGAGCAGGTCTCTTGCCGCTGCGCGAATTTCCAAGAGCACAGCCTCCCGATCTGAGCCGTTGCGTGCAAGCTGGTCGCGCGCATGCGCGATGGTGGCCGCGGTTTCTGCGATGTTCCGGCTTGTGCTACGGATTTCAACGAGTTCCCGGGCGTTGGCCAGACGGCCTTCCGCGACGCGGTCGTCTTGAGCCAGTGCTGCCGCAAAATCATCCGCCGTATCGCCAGTCAGGTCATCGCGATGCCTTGCCCAGGACTCGTCCCGGGCACGCCGAATGACGTCCGCCGCATCATCGTCGGTGACATCGACCGAGGCACGAAGGGCTTCCAGCCGCGCCGAAAGCAAGTCGTGATTGCCTTGGTGCTCGGCAAGACGTTCGGAAAGGACACCCCTGCTCTTCCCGAGCTCTGCTGCCAGCGCCTTCCATGCGCCAAGCTGTCCAGCATTCGGAATGGCGATCCTGGCCAATGCCTGAGCATCGCCCGACCAGGGATGCAAGCGCGTGATCGCGGCCTCCCATCGAATTGTACCCGCATCCGCGGCCTCGCGTGCCGCCTTGGTCTCCTTCATGTACCCGCTGGCCTTCGCCGTAGACAAAGCCGAAACCAGCCTTGCCCTGGCAGGCTCGGGGACGGCCCGTTCTTCGCCGACCCGCTCGCGTGCCGCCTGAAGCGCATCAGCAGCAGCCGCGGCCTCCTCGCGCGCAACGCGCACGCGTAACGATCCCGGATCGCTGCTCGACCATGGTGCGCACAGCGCCTATGGTTGCAGCAGGCAAGAGCAGTTTGGCAGGGTGTGGCTCGGAGGACCTTCCAAGAGCGGCAAGGCAGGTCGCCACGGCATTGTGCAGGATTTGCAGCTCCGTCCTGCGACTTGGCAGGTCGAGGCCGGCCGAGACGTGGCGCACCTTGCGGTCGGCCAGGGCGCGAACCCGTTCGGAAATCGCAAGGATCACCGCGTCCACGTCGACCGAGGCGATTTTCGTCGTCACCCGTTCGAGCTCTTCCACACTCGAGGACAGCCGCGTTCTCAGACTGGCGTCGACCTCGATCATGTCGGCGACACTGCCGGTCCAGGTCCGTGACGGTGAAGCGATCTCAGGCAACTCGGCCAGTTGGGCTTGCTTGCGCCGGATATCGGCAAGCGCGCAGCAGCCTATGAAGCGGCCGGCGCCGACATGATCCTCATCCACTCGAAACAGAAGGCGCCGGACGAAGTCGAAAGCTTCGTGCGTGCCTGGAGCGGCAAGGCGCTAATCGTGATCGTGCCGACTGCGTATCCGGAGATGAACGAGGAACGTATCAAGGCGCTCGGCAGGATCGCGATCGTGATCTATGGCAACCACGCGATCCGCGCTTCGGTCACGGCGATGAAGGATGTCTTCGCGCGCATCCTCAAGGATCGCGGCATCCACAACGTCAACCGAGACATCGTTTCCGTCGAGGAGGTGTTCCGTTTGCAAAGGATGGATCAGGTCAAAGTCGACGAGGAACGCTTTCTGGAGTAACGGCCGACCGAACATTGTGTCTGACTCTGACCAGTGGATGAGCTATCGCGATGACGAAGCGAGAAATTTGCCGGCTGCGGGAAGTCGTCCAAGCCGACATTGGCGCGATGAGGCCGCACGGCTGATCGCTGTCGAGGTGGAACGCATCCTGCGAGGTGGGAACGTGCCGATGACAAGAGCGAGACATTGGATGTGGCGGAAAGGCTGGCTGGCCACGTACTTGTGGCAGTTTTGTCGCTTCCTTCGGAACACCAGTGCGCAGGCGCGTCGCTGCTTGGTCAAGATAGACGGTGTTCCAATGAACGATGGCGCTGACGACGAGATTTGAGACCGGAAGCGCGGAATGCCTTGGCTCTAGAATGTCCCATTGCACTTAGTCGGTGGATGCCGTTTCAACGACTGACCTTCGCGAACCACCTCCCTTTTGCAACGCTCAGGTTGGCCCTCAGACTGACAGCTCAACCCCGGATTGGGCAGTAGTGGGGCCCTTGTTCCACTGATAGGCACTTTGCAAAATTGCGCTGATAACTAAATCTTTTAACCCGCCAATGCTTATTTGCGAGGCTGAAGGCGTGAGGTGATCGATGGGTGAATCAAATATAATCGCGTTTCCGCTGCATCGTCGGCGGAAATTGGTTGAAGGTATCGCGCGGGTCCTGGAATCCAAGAACGGGGAGGACGCGAACGCGTTCTGGCGCAGCACCGTCAAGACAATTCTCGTCCAACTGTCCGAATCAGGAATTGGACCGGGGCTCGCCGAACAGGAAATTGGAATGCTTCTCCGTTCTGTCTTACGCGACATAGCCACCCGGTCTGCGAAACTGGCACGATAGCATCGGCTCGCGAGGAAGGCTTGCCGTGTGAGAACCCCGGGGCCAGGAAAGACCCTCGACCTAATCCTGTTGCCCGGCACGGCGACGCGAGCGCAGCAAGCCGATGAGTAACTTCGAACATTCGTGGCGATCGGCTCAACGCGGACGAGTCCGTGCTGTTCGGGCAACCTTCCTGCGACCAAGAGCGAAATGGAGCGAAAACGGCCATTATCGCCGGCATCGGGTCGATGCCGCTGAAAAGTCGATTCTGTTTTCTTGATGTTTGCCAGGAGAACGGACGATCATGGCTGGTCGCCGATGCCAAATCGGGGAAGCTCGGTTTCGTTTTCTGCTCGGCAACAGGAACTCTTGAATCCACAGCTTTCACCAACTCCATTTTTTACTGACGCGTCGCCCCGCGCTATAGACGCCGCGACATATACAGCGCCCCTCGCAGAGTGGGGCTGTGAGCGCGGGATTCTGTTACGAGATCCGATGACTCCGATCTAGCTTTACGAGGTGGGCTCATCGTCATAGCAACAGTCGTCGCACGGCCACACCGTCCGCGAACGGCACACCGAAAACTTTCCGCAACGGCTTGATGCTGCTTCGTGACAGCCAACTTTCTTTGTTGCCCGACCTACATGCTGGTCGTTTTCTGATCACCTTGACTTCGGGTTCACGCCGCCTGCGGTTCGGCCAGATAGTCGTGAACAACTGTCCCGAGGCCGAGTGTCAGATCCGCGATGAAATGGGCGGCTGAAACGACCTCCAGAACCGGCAGTTCTGCAATCGGCGCGAGTGCATGCGACCGTAAGTCCAAGCCTGCGGGAGCACCCCATGCGCCCTTCAATGTCACGTCCTCCATCTTAAGGCGTACCAACTCGCAGACGCGCAGGCTGCCATCGACATGCGGAATAATCTTCAGGAGGAATGTCGGCTGACACAGCGAGGCCAGAACCTCGCTGTGGTCGAGCGCCCAATGTTTAAAGCCCATGGTGCCTGTTGCGATCCGGACCGGGCCGTAGTCGAGGGTGCCGACCAGTGTGTCTCCATAGACCTCTAACGCAGGATGTGCATATTTCTTCGGGAATCCCCACAACTCACGGCCACCCAAAATTGGCGGTCCGTCGTCCAAATACATGGCATGCGAATAGCCGCCGATCACGTCGTTAAACCTAACGGGAATGACCTGGCCGGACTCAATATAGCTCCCGAAACCCGCAGAGTCGGGCATGCGAATGAACTCAAACTTTACCAAGGGATCATCGAATTCGAGTGGCTGAGGGACTACGGCGCGTAGCCGGTCGGGGTCCGTCCGGTAGGTGATGATAAGGTACTCGCGGTCCACGAAGCGATATGGCCCCGTCGGGTAGGCGGGGCTTGTCAGCGGCATCGAATAGGCTTGGGCACGCACATCTTTGGACTTCAAGGCTTCTACCTCCCCGGTGAGCGCTGCATCCCGGATAAGAACGCTTACACTGCTAAGATCTACATGAAGCTCGCAAGGAGCATGCCAAGGCGGTAATACTTTGATTGATTGATATTTTTCAGGTTTGCTACAACGGCCGCTCAGCTATTAGGTCTGATATGTCCTCTTTTGTAAGCATCCTGCCATTGCGGCATCGGCGACACAGGTATCGCCTAGGGCTTGTGTATATGCGCGAGTTTACAGAGGCTTCGAAATAAGCACCGACCGGGTCGGGCACCTCTGGGCACCATTCCTATCCCCCTGCAGATTTATCCCGTTCCACGAGGGGCGCATCAATGCGAGTCGAGCGAATTACAAACGGTTCGACGCAAACAAGCATTCACCGGCGGAGTCACCTGCTAGGGAAAGAGTCTGCCCAGCGTTCCGCTTGATCCAAGGTCTAGCGACCGAGCAAATTCGTGTCCGCGCGCAGGTGCAAATGCTCCACCTGCGCCCTCTCGCCTTCACGCAGCTTCGCTTGAATTTAAGACGCTCGTGTGAGGGCCGGTAACCGCGCAGATAGAGTGCGCAGGTAGTCCTGAGCATAGACGCGAAGTTCGGGATATCTCCGTTGATCTCGAGTGCCTCGTCACAGAGCTTGGAGATAAATTTCGTCGTTGACAGACCCTGGCTCTCGGCAATTTCGTCGAGAAGTGTCCAAAAAGCGGCCTCGAGCCGGATGCTGGTCGAATGGCCGGCAACACGGACCGAACGGTTGGTCTGGCGGTATCCTTCGGGATCCTGTCTCGCGTAAACCTTGCACATCTGTGGCCTCCCGTTCCTGTGGACCGCCGTTGTTCCTGTCCGGCGGTTTTCATTTCGGCATTTTCTCCACAGAAGAGCTGCATCGTCTTGTCTCCATTGCGAGGGAATAGTCGGTTCAACGCGGCTTCAGAACTCGGGTTGCTCGTTTTCGAGTAGACGAACAAGCGTTGCTCGGTGCGACTGCACCGAGTTACGTCATTGGACGGGTATGCCAAGGGGGAAACGGAATTGGCAACTGCTCAGGCGCTGGCGAACCTTCGAATGTTGCGCATGCGTTGGAGCGCCGGCCGATTCGAGCACGATCAACGATCGCTGTGGCAAGGTCACGTCAATGTCCCGATGTGCCGTTCTGGCTGGCTGACGCCGACTCGTTCGCCTACCGCCAGACTACCCCGCTCAGGAGCGCGACGCCGGTAGCACTCCCATCTCCTTGAGCAACCGGCTAGCGCCGTCAATCTTGTCCATGGTCCAGAGCATGAAGCGACCGTCGACATGGATGCTGCGGCTGCGGTCCGCGTTGCGCTCCCAGTCAGAAATTACGCCCTCGAGCGTGCCGTCGAAGGCGAGACCCACGAACTCGCCGCGTCCGTTCAGCGTCGCCGAGCCGCTGTTGCCGTTGGTGATGTCGGCGGTGGACAGGAAGTTGACCGGTAACGTGCCCAGCGCCGGCGCGACATAGGGGCCATAATCCTTGGCTCGGATCGCTGCGATAGCCGCATCTGGAGCGTCGAACTCACCCTTGCCCGTTTCTTTGGCCAGAAGTCCCTCGGCCGTGGTAAAGGGCATCCAGATCTGCCCGTCGCGTGTTCGCCCCGCCACCTTGCCCCAGGTGATGCGCAGCGAGCCATTCGCGTCGGGATACATCGGCCGGCCGATTGCCTGGCGGTAGGCACGCTGGCCGTGCATATAGATGGCGCGAGCCGCCTGGCTGCGTCCAGCGCGGTCCTTCGCAGCGTGCTTCGCAGCTATGTCGCCGGGATAGAGCGCGACCGCCAGCTTGATGAAAGGATCGTCCGACGCCTCGAAGGCAGCAGCGGGCTTGCCGAGCCAGCCGAGCCGCGTTGCCGTGTCTGCGAGTTTGGTGTCTGCATAAAGTCGGTCAAGGCCAATTTGGTCCAAAGTGGTTTCGAACGCAGTATCGCGGTCCTTTGCGTCCAGCCGGCGATATTCATCGAGCGCAGCCTCGAACAGCTTGCGATCGATGACGGGCAGATAACTGCGTTCGATCTGCGTCAGTTGATCCACGGTCTCGTTACGGTCACGATCTTGAAAGCCGCTTTCGCGATCTTCATCGGGCTTCTCGTGCTCCTTCGCCCAGCGATAGAGAGTGCGTGCCGATGAGAGGATTTGCGCGCGGTCCAGCAGCGCCTGGCGCAGCCTCGCCAGCGAAGCCCGGCTATTCTCGCTCACCATCGCGTCCAGTTCGCGGATTGCTGCGTCGAAGCGCGTCTGCCGTACGGGATACTTAGTGACCCAGGCGCGAAAAGCTTTCTCCTCGTTAGCCTTGCGCCCGTCGAGGCCGATCGCGTCGGCGCCGGCAAGATCGCCCGCCAGCTTCTTCTTGTAGTTTTCCACGCCTCGCAGGATGGAGGCGTAGCGGATCTGCGCTTCGCGATTGCCTGCCGTGGCTTGCTTGATCTGGGCCGCATAATCCGACAGCAAATGCTGCAACAGCGGTTCGTAGTGCGCGAAGTTGAACCGGACTTCATCCGCGGTGAGGAACCGATTGGTTGCTCCGGGAAAGCCGGCGACCATCACGAAATCGCCTTCTTGCACGCCTTTAGAGGCGATGCGCAGCCAGTTCTTCGGCCGGTAGGGCACGTTGTCGCGCGCATAAGGCCGGGAGGAACCATCAGGGGCGACATAGGCGCGATAAAAGCCAAAGTCGCCTGTGTGGCGCGGCCACATCCAATTGTCCGTTTCGCCGCCGAAGTTACCTATGCCGAGCCCGGGCGCATAGACGAGGCGCACGTCCTGAATTTCGAGCTTCTGCTGGAGATAGTAGGAGGCGCCGCCATAATAGGACCCTACGTCGCAGCGGCGATTGGGCTGTTCTTCACATGCGGCGATCAGCGCCTTGCGGTTCGTGTCGAGCCGCTCATAGCGGGCAAAGCCGTTCAGCTTGTCCGATACGCCCTTGAGCATGTCGGCGGTCACATCCGGCATATCCTCGATCACATAGATGCGGCTGCCGGGCACCGCGGGTAATTCCTCACCCAGGCTCTTCGCCAGAAAGCCGTTGGTGAGATAGTCTTGGCTCTCCTTGCTGTTGTACTGCATGGATCGGAACACGCAGTGATGATTGGTCGCGACCAGTCCTTGCGGGCTGACGAAGGAGGCGGAGCATCCGCCCAATGATACGATCGCGTTGAGCGGGGCAGCGTCCAGTCGGCTCAGCTGCGCGGGATCGATCTGGAGCCCATCCGCGCGCATGGCCGCGCCCACTTCCGCAGTCTGGGCCGGCATCCACATGCCTTCGTTCGCCGATGCAGCGGTGGCCGTCCAGAGCAAGGCGATGGCGCTTACCCGAGCAACCATTTCACATTCGCAGTTCATACTGGTGTCTCTCCCATTCTGTCTACTGTTCTCCGCCGACTGGATCGATGGGCTATCGGGCTGGCTGGCGTCCGCCAGCGCCTGCGCGGCTGCCACTGGGTGAAGACTGAGTGGACGGTCAACGCAAAAATCTGGATGACGCTCCCCTCACATTCTATCGGTTCCGTGCAACGTTTGCGGATCATCCGTTGCACTAATCGTGCCAAAGGAATAAAGCTTTCAATGACCTGAATGGTAAGCTGCCGTCCATGTCCGACCCCCGACATTTGGTTGTAGACTCGACACCCTCGTCCTCGCTAGCGACGAAGCCCGCTGCCGAACGGCCGTCGCTGGCCATTAATTGTGAGAGTGCGTGCTATCGTTTCTGTTAAGCATGCGGTGTTGCGCGAGGGCGAGGGCGCGAGGAATGCCCGGAGTTCCCCTGGCCGAAAATCCGCTCGGCGCTTAGCGACAATCGTGCGCATACCCGGCAGACTATGCCGGAGCAGTGGGTTCGAACCGAGCGGCGTCCCAAGCTCTTCACGCGGCGGGCTCGCTGCTGTTTCCGTGCTGTATCTGGGTCGTGTGCGTGACCGACTGCTACCGGTGAAAGCCTTTCCTGGCAGTTGCAAACGTCTGCGTCTGCGGCACCTAGCCGTAAACGCCGAAGACCAGGGATCTGATGCATTTCCTTGCTGGCGTTCGCCGATCGGGAAGTGGAGCGACCGATCTGCGAACATCTGAATTATTATCGCCGCTGGATAGGCGCCGGGCGGTTCAGGAACTGCTCAGCCCGTTCCACACTGCCTTTTATGCGATTTTTGAGGCACAAACCAGAACACTGCGGCGCAGGGGTATTGATTTCCAATCGCCACTTAGTCGGCTGGGCATGTTCCGAAATGAGCGCATTGGGGCCGATAGGGGACCGGCAGGTTTCGGTTCGATCGCGGTGCAATGCGATCGGACGGAGGACAGACGGAGGACCGATGTGCAATGATTATCGATTGACGGTGGATGTCGCTTCGATCGTGGAGGACTTTGCCGACCTGAAGATCAAGATCCGCTTCGGAGAAGGAGCGCCGAACCTCCAGGCGCGCGAGGACATCAAGATCACGGACGTGGCGCCGATCATCAGGACTATCGAGGGCGTCCGAGGCGAAGGCGACATGGTGCAACGGCGCTGGAGCTGGCCCGGACCGAACAAGCGGCCCGTCTATAATTTCCGTTCAGAGGGCCGGGAGTTCTCTTCTAACCGGTGCCTCATCGTCGCGGACGGCTTCTACGAGTTCACCGATCCGATAGATCCCAAGAAGAAGCGAAAAGACAAGTGGCTCTTCACAAAGAATGACGAGCCGATCTTCTGCATTGCTGGAATCTGGCGTGACACGCCGGAGGTCGGCGGAGCCTTCACCATGCTGACGATGGAGCCTGGGCCCGATATCGCGCCCTATCATGACAGGCAGATTGTTATCCTCGATCGCAGCGCGTGGGCGGACTGGCTCGACCCTTCGGTGTCGGCGAAGTCGCTGATCAAGGCCCTTCCCCCCGGCACACTGCAGGTAGGGCAAGTCGGGTGACTTGAAACGAACGGCGCCCGAGTCGATCAGGGATGGGGCGGGGGGCGCACCACTTGCCGGGCTGGCTTGTCCTGACGCTCGCCTTGGTACGAGACCTGGCGCAGGAGATTGTCTTCCGTCCAGGTGAGATAGGTGACCTCGACCACCACTTCAGGCCTGACCCAATGCACCCGCGACAGTTCAAGCGGCGAGCCGAACCGGCTCTCGCGCGGCGGCGGAACGTCGAGGGGCATTCGAGCTGTCTGAAGCGGCCCAAGCCGGCGAGCCAATCGCTTGAGCTCTGCAACCGTGATGCCCGTGCCGGCGCGGCCCGCATATAACAGACGACCATCATCGGTGTAGTAGCCGAGAAGCAGCGAGCCGATGTGCGACCGGCTTCCAGTCGGATCGGTCCAGCCGACGACGATGAATTCCTCTCTGTTGAGACACTTTGACTTGACCCATAGGCCGCGATTGCCGGATGCATAGGCGCTGTCGATCCGCTTTGAGATTGCGCCCTCGAGTGCAAGCCGGCAGGCGTGCTTGCGGAACGCAGGCCCGTTGCCGATCACGTGATCGCTGAAGCGCAGGCCAGGCATGTCGGTCGAAAACAGGCCTTCCAGTCGCGCCTTGCGGTCGATGAGCGGCAGCTTCGCAAAGCTTTCTCCGTTCAGGAACAGAAGATCGAAAGCAAAGAAGGCAAGATCGCCCGTGCGGCCCTCGTCCATAGCGGCCTGCAGGCGGCTGAAGGAGGTGACGCCGTCTGCCCGGACGGCGCACAGCTCCCCGTCGACATATGCCTCTTTCACCGGCAGCGCGCGGAGGGCCGCTATCGTCGCTTGATAGCGATGCGACCAATCGAGGCCGGTGCGGGTGAGCAAGCGGATGTCGCTGCCGTCGATTCGCGCGTGCATGCGGTATCCGTCGTACTTGATTTCGTGAAGCCAATCGGGGCCGTTGGGCGCTTCGTCGACCAGGCGCGTCAGCTGAGGCTCGATCCATTTCGGCGGATGCGTTCTATTCGGCTTTGCCGGATTCACCGTCTTCCGCGCCAATTGAGATGAAGCGTCGTCATGCGGGCCAGACTACCACATGATGACGGTATATCAGCTGCAGCTTTTATCGGAATCGCGGGTCTTCACCTTGATGCTGTCGATATGCTCGTAGGGATCTTATCCCGAGCCGGCAACTATGCCGACTAAGCTGCCTAAACCACGGGACTTTCGATAAGAACGGCCGCGCTCGCTCGGCATAGTATTCTGCCCTCCTTACAACAATGCAAAGGAGGGCAAAATAAAGCCGCCATCTATTGCAACGATTTGGTGGGTGGCTCTTTCGAGACAATGTCGATGCTTGCACCCAGGTAATGCCTTCGCGCATGCGATATGAAATTTGTGCATTGCAATATCTGCGGCGATCGATATGATCCTGTTGCCGGCCATCTACTCCTCCCAGATGCGATGCCGGCGCTGAATGCGGTGCACCTCCTCCCGCGCTGCATTTCAAATCGAGCCCACTGCCACCTCCTCCCGGCAGTGGGCTTTTTCTTTGTATGAGCGCCAATTTGGCCCTTGGCCAACGTATTGGCTTCTAGGCGAGGCGAATGCTCCGGACCTCCAGGCCTTTCTTGCCCTGCCCGCATTCGACAAACACTTTCTGTCCCTCCACCAGCACGCTGAGCCCTGAGCGGGTCAGCGCGGTGGCATGAACGAAGACGTCCTTCTCACCGTTTTCGGGAGAAATGAAGCCGAAGCCCTTTTCGGGATTGTACCATTTGACCGTGCCCTCGCTCTCCAGCTGCGCACCACCCATCCCGGCGATGGACCCCCCAGCAAGGCGCGCATCTGCCGGCGTTTTCGCGATCTGATCGCTGATCTCCAGCACGTGCACGACCTGACGACCTCTTGGACTTTGTTCAACCGCGACTTTGAGACGTGTTCCCTCGGAAACAGCGCGGCTTCCGGCAGCCTCCAACACTCGGATGTGCAGATAAGCTTCCGTGCCGTCCGACAGTTTGACGAAGCCAAAACCCTTGCTGGCATTGAACCACAATATCTCGGCGTCGACAGGGTCTGCGGCCACAATCGCTGGCCGGTGAAAGTAGCTTGGCTCAGAAGCTCGTTCTGAAAAGGAAACGGGGTCATCGTCATGGCGATGCCGGCGTGGTTCGCGATAGTCTCGATATTTGCCCATGATCGTCTCGACTGACGTGGAGCGCACACTGCGCTGGCGTCAGGGTAATCTCCATCGGGCGACGCGTTGGTGTCAAATGGCCTGCGCCTGAAAAAAGATGGCAACAATGCCTATATTGGCGATGAACCCAAATTCAGGAGGTCAGAGACCATGACGACCGAACGCGCTGTGCTTGCAGGCGGCTTCTTCTGGGGTATGCAGGATCTGATCCGCCGCTACCCCGGCGTGATTTCCACCCGCGTCGGCTACACCGGCGGTGAAGTGCCTAACGCTACTTATCGCAATCATGGCAGCCACGCCGAGGCGATCGAGATCGTGTTCGATCCAGACACGATCAGCTATCGCGATCTGCTGGAATTCTTCTTTCAGATCCATGATCCAACGACGCGCAACCGCCAGGGCAACGATGTCGGCGCGAGCTACCGCTCGGCGATCTTCTATAAAGACGACGAGCAAAAGCGCGTTGCGGAAGACACCATCGCCGATGTCGAAACATCCGGGCTTTGGCCCGGTAAGTTCGTGACCGAGGTGGTGCCGGTCAGCGATTTCTGGGAGGCCGAGCCGGAGCATCAGGACTACCTCGAGCGCTATCCCAATGGCTACACCTGTCATTTCCCAAGACCAAACTGGAAGCTTCCGAAGCGAGAGGAAATTCGCCGCGCGGGGTAGGCCGCCGCACTTTACAACTCCTTCTCGGCCAAGTCGCGGAATTGGCCTTTACGTTCATAATAACTGCCGTGGTCGGTTTCCTCTTCTGACCCTTGAACCGTCTTTAACTCCGCGCGAATAGAAGCGCCTGGCGGAAAGCATAGGGAGGCACACACGTGGGCAAGCCCGACCCGAGAGACGAAGGCATAGACGCATTACTGCCTAAAGCTGCCCCGATCGGCCTGCCCTTATCCCCTATTGACCAAAAAGCGACGCTCTTGGCTGCAAGGTTGGGACGAATCCAAAGCGATTGATGAAGAGCAGCGGGAGGCATGGTCGTTTCTGCGATCCATCCTGCGAAGCCCAAATTAGCGCCCGGCACGGCGAACGTGCCGACCAACTAAGCAACTTCGCGCATGCCCTCGTAATTCCTTGCTGGTTGGCGGCGCGGCCTTTCCGTTCATAATAACTGCCGTGCTCGGTTTCCAAGGTCGATAGACTGGCACAGCGGCGCACCTCCGCCAGATCGTCAAGGACCTCGATAAGAAGGGTGTCGGGTTCAAGGTGCAGGACGATGCCTCGCTTGATACGACCACCCGGACGGGGAAGCTCGTGTTTAGCATCCTTTGGATTGCCGAGTTTGAGACGGCTCTCAGGAAGGAACGGCACATGGAAGGGATCGCCAAGGCCAAAGCCAAGGCGGAAGCCAAGGGCGAGCCGTGGAAGACCGGCAGGCCCGTGGTGCTGGACCATGATCTGATCAGGCCGAGCGGCTGTCCGTTAGGCAGGTTGCCAAGGTGGCCGGATGTTCACCTTCGGCGGTCCAGAAGGTTCTCGCTGCGCCGGCGTGAGGGCCATTACCCACACCACTAGGACCACGGCGGGGGTTCATTAGCGAGCGCTGATAGGTGCGCCAGTCGCCGTGTCGTCCTCGCCACCGATGCGGCAGCGCAACGGCTGGCCTGCGCGTCGGCATGCCGGCGAGCAAGGCGCAGGCGCTCGGCCTCATCGACATACGTGCTGTATTGCGCTGGATCGTCGAGAGACACCTACAGCATCCGCGCCCGGGGGTAACTCGTCTGGCGCCGCCAGCGGCGAAATGGCGGCGCGCCTCAGCGCGGGCGCGACCGCGGATTGTCCGAAAATTGTAGCATATTTCGGACTCAAACCTTGCCTTTTGTCCGAAACTTGTCGCATATTTCGGACATGTCCATTGTTGAGCCCAATGCCGATCTTCGCTCGCGCCTGCTTGCCCGCATTGAGTCCAAACCCGACGAGGTCTGGACCCCCGGCGACTTCGCCGATCTCGGCGCGCGCGCCGCCGTGGACAAAACCCTGCAGCGCCTGGCCGCCGCCGGGGAGCTGCGCCGGATCGACCGAGGCCTCTATGACCGGCCGCGCACGAACAACCTGACTGGCCGCGCCACCGTGCCGGATTATCGCGCTGTGATCCGCGCCGTCACGCGCCGCGATCGGGCGCGCGCCGTCATCGATGGTATGACGGCCGCCAACGACCTCGGCCTGACGACCGCCGTCCCCGCCCGAATAGAAGTGCTGGTCGATGCGCGGTTGAAGCCAATCAAGCTCGGCACGCAGGAAATCCACTTCAAATACGCTGCCCCTAGCCGCCTCTATTGGGCGGATCGGCCGGGGATGCGGGTCGTCCAGGCCCTGCATTGGATGCAGGACATGCTGACCCAGAAGGGCGAACGGAAGCGTATCCAGGCGACGTTGCGCCGCCTTTTTGCCGACCCCAAGCACGGCGAGGCCATTCGCGAGGATCTGCGCGCCGGTCTCTCCGCCGTGCCGATCTGGATGCAGGAGTTCCTCCGCGAAATTCTGAGGGCGGACCCGCAGGAGGCGAAGCCATGAGTACCGATGCTTACCGCCAGATCATCGCGGCATCCCCACGTGACCGGCTCGACCTGTTCCTCGCCACGGCCAATCGGATCGGAGCTCCGGTAGGCAATGTCGAAAAGGATTTCTGGGTCTGCTGGACTCTCAATTCGCTCTACCACGAACGGCCTGAGGGGGAGCCACGGCTGCTTTTCAAGGGCGGGACGTCGCTATTAAAAGGCTATGGCCTCATCCAGCGTTTTTCCGAGGACATCGACGTTACCGTGTTCCGCGACGATCTCGACGAGGCTGCCTCCGTCGAAGAGCTTGAGGGACTGTCGAACAAGAAGCGTCGCGCCAAGCTCGACGCCATCCGAGACGCCTGCCGTGCGTATATCACAGGGCCGCTGAGAGACTTCCTCACCGCTCAACTAGCGGACGGTACCAACGGGGTCGGCCGCGTGGAAATCGATGAAGCCGATCCTGATGGGCAGACGCTGCTGCTCTGGTACCCCGAGGTGGAGCCGCGTGACAGCGCCTATGTGCGACCGGCCATACGCCTCGAGTCCGGGGCGAAATCGGCGCTCGATCCCAATCGCCCCATCACGATCACGCCCTATGTCGCGGAGGAAGTGGCAGGCATTGATCTCACCGTCGCCAACGTGACCACGATCGAGGCGACCCGCACCTTTTGGGACAAGGTGGTGGTCGCCCACGGATTGCGCCGCTGGTACGAGCGGCGCGGCGAACTGCGGCAGGAAGGCCAGCGGGTGTCTCGGCACTATTATGACCTGCACTGTCTTCTCGGATCCGAGACCGGAAAGGCCGCGCTCGGCGATCTCGATCTTGGTGCCGATTGTGTCCGGCACGCACGAATGTTTTTCGACCGTCCCGACTATGACCTCGCCTCAGCAGTCCCGGGCAGCTTCGCGATCGCGCCCGCTCCAAAGATGGTGGACGCGCTCACGCGCGACTATGCCAATACCGCGGCCATGATCTTCGGCACTCCGCCGAGTTTCGATGACATTCTGGAATCAGCACGGCAGATTGAGCAGGACATCAACACCCATTCCTAGTCGCCTGGCCACGTCGCCGGGGCATCATCAATCCGTTGTCGAGCAAATGGTCTGCTACTTCAAACCCGAGAACATCGAAAAACTTCACGCTGGCCGAGAGGCGACGATCGCGGCAGCGGCTGTTGGGTTTCGGGCCGCTGCTCGTCCGCCGATCGTTGAACCAGCTCGCGCGTGCCGTCCACCACGAAGACGCCGCAATCAACACCGTTGTCCTGCTGTGTCGGACTGTACTTAAACGTAAGAAGGCCGCCCTGACCTCGTTCCCGCTATGCGCCGGCAAGGCCGCCAACGTCATGCGCAACTGCGCGCCCCAGGCCGACGCCATCTTGCGCGGCGCGAACTGCTCGATCCGATTGTTGAGGTACTTGCTCTTGCGGATGCGGATCGGCTTCAGCGCTCGTCGCGATCGATTCCGCAGACGGTGTTCGGCGTCGCAGGAAATGATCGCCTCATGATTGGTCGGGCTGCCGTCGATGACGATGCGATCCGGTCTGCCGTGGCGGTCCAGGGCCTTCCGGAAGAAGCGCTTGGCTGCCGGCAGGTCGCGGTGTTCGCTGAAGAAGAACTCGGACCATGTCGCCGACGCCGTCGACGGCACGATAGATCCATTGGCAGCGTACCTTGATGTATGTCTCGTCCATGTGCCACTTGCCGGTGAGGGCGCGCGCTTGCGCCCGTTGAAGCGCTCCCGAAGCTGGGCGAGAAGTGAACGACCCAGCGGTGCACTGTCGGGCGCTGGCAGGAAGTCCGATGCGCGGGCGTGGATGGATCAAGGCGTTGCGTCAGGACGAGGCTCGGCAGGTGCGTGCGCGCATTGCGGAACTGGAGCGCGACCTCATAGCGCCCACACCTCAAGGACGCCATCGACGTTTCGAAGCCGGACATGAACTTCGCTGCGAAGTTCCGCCTGGCGCGTCTCGAGGAATGCATCTCCGAAATACCGGAGAAACATAGGCGTTAGCGGAAGCTTCGCCGCTCTCAATGCTTGTAGCCGAACATCATCTCTCTGCTGCGATCACATCGATCCTCAGAAAATGCGGAATGGAAGGCGGTCCAGCTAGGGCGCGAATGGCTGGCCCTAGCACCAAGTTCAGTCGGCTTTGCAGTCCTGTACAAGGATTCCGAAGCCACCTGCGCTCGCGTCCCTGTGGTCACACTGCTCGTCGATAGGTCCAGAGTTGTGCGGGGGGAACATTGAGAACGACGAAATCATAGTGAGAAACGATGTACCGGTCGGGCATTTTGAGCACCGGTGACAGAAGACCGTAGGTGATTTGGATCACAGGTCGCCCGGCGGGGATTCGTGCGAGCAAATCCTCGAGCAGTGTGAGGCGCTGTTGCATCGGAAAGCTCAACATCGGCACTGCGCTTATGACACAATCGAACTTTTCCCGGCGCTCCCCCAGAATTTCTTCCAAGGCAAACGCATTGCCCAAGCGGAAATCCACTCCCGGAAAGCGTCGCACCAGGCCGTCATAGAAATCCTTGGAATATTCGACCGAAGTCAGCCGATGCGGTTTGATGCCTCTTTCCAGGATGGCCCTGGTGATGACACCAGTCCCGGCACCAATCTCCAAAACCGGCAATCCAGAATGCGGGTTGACCACACTGGCCATGCGGCGCGCCGCATGGATCGACGTGGGCATGAGTGCGCCCACACCTTTCTTATCCTTCTGCCAACATTTGAAGAATTGCACTTCTTCCTCAAGTTTCTTGCCAAGTCGCTCTTTCAATCGAAAGACCATATCTGCTCCCTTCTCCCGATCCGAGTCGGAGCGACTTTTTGTCGAAGTTTCGCTATATAAACAAGCCTGACTCACAGGGATGAATGCCGCGCTGGAGGCGCGAAACGCCCGCGCCGGCTGACACGCCTTTCCATGATGACGTTTTCTCGCTCAGATGCGCGCCAGGTCTTCCTGTATGGAAATCTTGGTCATGGCCTCGAGAGCCCCTCGCGGCTCGTCGAGCAGCCGTATCTCGGGCTGCACTATCAGCGCCCGCGGGACCCACGCAGGTTCTCATCTGCTGCGCGCTTCGCCAAGCGCACAGCAGACAGCGAGGCCGCTACGGCCGCGAAAAACCCGCGACGGCGGCTCGATTCCGGGACCGGTCCGCCATTTTTGGCAGGTGATCCGTGCAAGTGCGTGGCGTGGATCACCCCAGCTATCTCGTGGCCGTCCCATTGCCAACGTCCTCTTTTCAACCGGCCGAGCCTCCCAGTCGCCGGATCAATGATGACGATCCCCTCTGAATAGTTTTTTGAAGAGCCTGACGGTCTACGCCGTCTTACTGTGGTTCCGGCTTTGCCATAGCCTTCTCTGCCGCGCAGGCGGCAAAGTGCTATGACTCTACCGTGCATTGGCCTTGGAAAATACGACGGCTGGACCACAATAATGAGGTTTAGGCTGAAGACTTTTCAGAAAAACCCCCAAAAAGGAAACAGCAGCTCTTCCGGTCCTTACGAGCCCGGCCGTTCCTATCGGCCGGTAATCATCGCAGGCCATAGTGCCTGTCCTTCCACGACCGGAGCCGAAGCGATTTTTCTGCTAGCAGCTTCACGCTGGGTCCTGTTCCAAGCCGAACTCGCTGGCAAGGCGCATAGGGCATCAGGAACCGCTTTTGGCGACGACGTGAGTTGGCGCCGGTCAGAACGCGACCTGCTCTGCAGCGCCCTAAGCCGCCTGTTGTTGGGCGGCGCGTGCTCCGAATGAGCATTCGAGGCGAACAGCGTTTCCTTTGGGTGGCAAAGAACAGCACCTGATACTTTTATAGTCTATCAAATCGCTGGACATACTAGCAGCGAAATTCGGAGCCTTCCCAAAACTGGAGCAAGACGATGGTGTTAGCTGTGGAGAGATTTTCAAGAAGGAGGTTTGATGGGTTCGTGACCGCGTTCGCGGTAGGCTTGGTCGCTTCTTTCTTCCCCCTCATTGCCCAGGCGGGTAGCCCGGACGCTGGCAAACTGCCGACCAAAATCCCGGCGGGCACTGTGCTTCGTATCGGCGATCCCGAGACGCAAAGGGCCCTGGAATTATCGGGGCTGATCGATCAACTGCCGTTTGAGGTCGAATGGGCCAATATCAGCGGCGGTCCACAGACAATCGAAGCTTTTCGCGCCAACGCATTGGACGTCGGATCCGTTGCCGACATTCCACCCATCCACGCGACCTGGACGGGGCTCAAGGTCAAGATCATTGCCGCGAAGTTCCGCAAGGAACCGGTTGCGCACCCGATTTATCAACTCGGCATTGCACCGGGAGTCGAGGTCAAGACGCTCGCGGATTTGCGCGGCAAACGGATTGCTTTCAGCCCCGGTCAGGCACAAGGCGCGCTGGTGTTGAGGATCCTGCAGGCCGCCAGCCTGGAAAAGGAGGATGTAGATCTCATCGAACTGCCTAGCAAAGGCGATGCCTATCCGGTGGCACTTGCCGGCAAGCAAGTCGACGTCGCGCCGATCTCGGGCGTCCTCATCAAGCGCTATCTCCGCCAGTATGGCGCCGACGGCGCTGCCACCATCCCGCACGGCTTGCGCGATGATCCAGCCCATCTCTATGCCCCACAAGCCGTGCTTGACGACCCGGCCAAAGCAGCCGCTCTCGGCGAATATGTGCGCTACTGGGCGCTGGCCGCCCGTTGGGTGGAAGAGCATCCCAAGGAGTGGATCGAGGGATACTACGTCGCCACCCAGGGCCTCAACACAGAAGATGGCCAGTATCTGGTCAACGCTGATGGTCGGTTCGACATCCCCTCCGACTGGAACGACGTGATCGTGCGCCAGCAGGCGACGATCGATCTCCTGGCCAAGGAGTTGAACAAGCCCGCGATCAAGGCCGAGGACCTGTTCGACAGGCGCTTCGAGGCGATCGCCACAAACGCGCTGAACGCTTCCTGACGCCTCCTTTCCGAGACCGGAGACGACACCGATGAACGCATTCTCCAACACCGCCGCAGTTGCCCCCGCCTTTCCTGCCGCATCGGATGAAAGGTTGTTGATCCCGCCGGCCGTGGAGCCCCGCAAGACCGGGACGAGGCGACTCGCACTTGGGCGAACGATCCCGTTTGGCGCGCTGATCGGGCCCGCACTTCTTCTCGTGATCTGGTCCATCGGCAGTATCGCCGGCCTGATCGATCCAAGAACGCTGCCGGCGCCTTGGTCGGTTGTCGGCACCGCCATCGATCTCATCGCCGAAGGGAAGCTTCAGCATCATTTGATGACGTCTGCCTGGCGGGCAGCACAGGGGCTGGTGTTCGGAATCCTGATCGGGACCATCCTTGCTCTCATTTCAGGTTTGTCGCGGCTTGGTGAGGCCATCATCGACGGCCCTGTTCAGATCAAGCGGGCGATACCGACGCTCGCTCTGATCCCGCTGCTGATGCTGTGGTTCGGCATCGGCGAGGGCATGAAAGTAACGACCATCGCGCTGGCTGTCCTGATCCCGATCTATATCCAGACCCACAGCAGCTTGCGCAGCATAGACAGCCGTTATGTCGAACTGGCCCAGACCTTGCGAATGGGCTACGGCGAATTCATCCGCCAGGTCATCCTGCCCGGCGCCCTTCCAGGGTTCTTCCTTGGCCTGCGTTTTGCGGTGACCTATGCCTGGCTGTCTCTGGTGGTGGTGGAACAGGTCAATGCCACCAGCGGCATCGGCTACATGATCGATCTCGCACGCAACTACGGCCAGACCGACATCATCATCGTCGGCCTCGTCGTCTACGCATTGCTCGGTCTAGCCTCCGACGGCATCGTCCGCTTCTTCCAGGAAAGGTCCCTGTCATGGCGTCGCACCTTGGCGGATTGAGCGGCGCGCCGGTGGTGCGGGTCGAGAGCCTTGTGAGAAGTTTCGGGCCGCGAACCATCCTCGACGGCCTCAGCCTCGACATCGAGAAGGGGGAGTTCGTCGCCCTTCTCGGCCGTAGCGGGTCGGGCAAGAGTACATTGTTGCGCGCGCTCGCCGATCTCGACGACAAAGTCTCCGGCTCCGGCCGACTCGAAACACCCGACAAGAAATCGGTGGTGTTCCAGGATGCCCGGCTGTTGCCATGGAAACGAGTGCTGGAGAATGTGGTTCTTGGCCTCGACCTGCCGGAAGCCGCCGAACGCGGACGGGTAGCTCTCGATGAGGTTGGCCTGAGCGGCCGCGAGAACGCGTGGCCGGTCGAACTCTCTGGTGGCGAGCAGCAGCGGGTGGCATTGGCGCGCTCGCTGGTTCGTGATCCTGAGCTGCTGCTAGCGGACGAGCCGTTTGGCGCGCTCGACGCGCTGACCCGCCTGCGCATGCACGATCTGCTGCGCCAGCTCTGCGCCCGTCACCAGCCGGCCGTGCTGCTGGTTACCCATGATGTGGACGAAGCCGTAACGCTGGCGGACCGGGTTTTGGTGCTCGACAACGGCGCGATCGCCGCCGACATCGCGATCGATATCCCCACGCCACGCGATCACGGCGATCGCCGGTTCGGCGAGATCCGCTCCCAACTTCTGCGTCATCTCGGCGTCGAGACAAAGCCTGTGTTGCCCGTCTGAACGGCCCCCCAAGACCTGTCGCTCAGCATCACCACCCAGGAGGACGAACTATGCCCGCCGAAAAACGACAATTGAATCTCAACCTTTTCATCTATCCTGGCGGCCATCATGAAGCCGGCTGGCGCTACAAGGATTCCGCCCCTGAGAGAGTGCTGGATATCTCCTATTATCAGGAACTGGCGAAAAAGGCCGAGGCGAGCAAATTCGACGCGCTGTTCTTTGCCGATGGGCCCGCGCTTGCCGACAACATTCGCTACGCAAGCCGCTTCAGACTGGAGCCGCTGACATGGATTTCGGCTCTCGCTGCTGTGACGGAACGCATCGGCTTCATCGCCACGGCTTCGACCACCTACAACGAACCCTACAACCTGGCCCGGCTGTTTGCTTCTTTCGATCATTTGAGCGGCGGGCGCGCCGGCTGGAACATCGTCACGACGGGCGATGCGTCCGCAGCTTTGAATTTCGGCTTTGACCGACATCCAACCCACGCCGATCGTTACGAGCGCGCCGGCGAGTTCGTTGATGTGGTGACGAAGCTCTGGGACAGTTGGGAGGACGACGCGCTCGTCTCGGACAGGGAGTCCGGAATCTTTGCCGACACCGACAAGATCCACCCAATCAACCACATCGGCAAATACCATCGGGTGAAGGGACCGCTCACGCTTCCGCGCTCGCCGCAGGGGCGTCCGGTCTACGTCCAGGCAGGTTCGTCGCAAGACGGACGGTCATTCGCAAGCCGCTATGCCGAGGCGATATTCACAGCCCATCAGACACTCGGCAACGCGCAGGAATTTTACGCTGACATCAAAGCGCGCGTGAAGTCGGTTGGCCGCAACCCTGACCACGTCAAGGTCTTGCCCGGCATCAGCCCCTTCATCGGTTCCACCGAGGCGGAAGCCCGCGCGCTGCATGACGAGTTCAATGAGCTGACGCAGCCGGAATATTCTCTTCACCAGCTACGCCGCATCGTAGACGCCGACCTTTCCAGCTACGATCTGGACGGGCCATTTCCGCGTGAGCTTATCCACGTAGAGGGCGAGCGCGGTGCGAGCAGCCGCTTCCACGTCGTCCTCGACATCATCGAGCGCGAAAATCCAACCATCCGCCAGTTGCTCCACCGCCTCGCCGGGGCGCGCGGCCATTGGGTCCAGGCCGGGACGCCCGAACAGATTGCCGACAAGATCCAGGAATGGTTCGACAATGGTGCCGCGGACGGCTTCAATATCATGCCACCCTATCTGCAAGGCGGGTTCGCTATATTCGCCGAAGAGGTGGTACCGATCTTGCGCAAGCGCGGACTTTTCCGGCACGACTATGACGGGGCAACGCTGAGAGACCATTTCGGTTTGCCGCGCCCGGAAAATACGTTCAGCCGGCCGCAAAAGGCGACCGCCTGAGCTACCTTCGCATCGGGCATTCAACCTAAAAGCGTTACGCCAACACCATTATGGCTTCCTGCCGGGCCATCGTCCCAATCTGTCGCGATGCGTGAGTAAGGCGGTGTTCATCGCCTTTCGCCAGGGGGCCGTTGGAAGTCCGCTGACGCGACATCCCCGTGGCAGAAATCGAACTTAAGCGGCGGCCTCCCGGCGGTGCTGTTCGACGGCAGAGCCATCGCACGAGCTGCATAGGCTGAGAGTTGGCGCGTGGCCATCGCCGAACCGTCGGCCGGGGTGACCTGGCTCGGCCGCCCTGCGGCCGCAACCGACGCTTTCCGTCCCTGCTGCCCAGACATAGCCCTCCGAAATGAGTTGGTCGAATGCGGCGGTCACAGTCTCCTCGAAACACCCAGTTCTTCCGCAAGCGAGCGACTTGAAGGTAGAGCGTCACCGACACCGTCCTCACGCCTCGATCTGCTTGACCAAGGATTGATAAATTCGACGCGTCGCTCCCGTCCTGCGAGAACCCTCCTTATACTGGACCAATGAAAATCTCCAAAAGTGGCAGTTTAATTTGGGCCAGCCAACTGCAATGTTAGCTTGTAGTCAAGGAAGCGATCGTCACTGGTCGCGCGGCTCATGGATTGCTTGCGCTTGAATTGATGGAGTTGCCTGGATGTTTGAGGGTGCAATCATCGATGGTCGAATTCAGAATATTGCATCGGGATTTAGAGCCGTGAGCGTCCACGTCGATGCCACTTCAGCTGCAGAAGGACATTTCGATCCTCGATTGCTTGCTGAAGCCTGCGATTGCGTGTTGGCGGGTGGCCCGGCTTGGGCAGAAGCTCATCTGGCGAGTTGGTCCGACGCCTACGTCCTCTTTGGCGCGAAGCCTAACCGCACGCCGTGCTCAGCCCAGGCCCTCAGAAAGCAGGTTCTGAAAGACGGCACCCTTCCCACGATCAACCCAGTCGTCGATCTCTACAACGCTGTCAGCCTGAAATACGCAATCCCGGTGGGCGGAGAGAACCACGACGCCTATGTCGGGCGACCCTTCCTGACGATCGCGGACGGGACCGAGACGTTCGACACTCTGATGAACGGGGAGGCAGTCGACGATCCTCCTCTATTGGGAGAGGTCATCTGGCGCGACGACATTGGCGTCACCTGCAGACGCTGGAACTGGCGACAAGGAACTCGAACCCGCCTGGAGGCCGCAACAGCCCGGATATGGTTCATATTGGAGGCGTTGGAAACCATGCCCGACGAAGCGCTGGCGGAGGCGACGGATGCCCTGGTCGAAGGGCTGAACGCGTTGATGCCGGGCTACAGGATCGTCAGCCAAGCTATCGCCATCACCAAATGACGTTTCCGGTCGGTCGCATTTATTGATTTGAATGAGAATTTCAAGGGCTCCGAGAATGAATGTCGATCTCCATCAGTTGCTCATTGTCTTTGCTGCATATGTCATTGCCGCGGGAAGCCCGGGCCCCAGCAACATGCGCATCATGGGCGTGGCGATGGCTCGCGGCAGAGGTGCTGCGCTCATGCTCGCCTCGGGCGTCGTCAGCGGCTCGATCTTCTGGGGTCTGATGGCCTCGACCGGCATCTCCGCCCTGTTGGCCAGGTACGCCCAGGCACTGCTCGTTCTGCAGATTTTCGGCGGCCTCTACCTGCTATTCCTCGCCTTCAGGGCGGGACGGTCGGCGCTTACGTCGAACGAGAAGCTGGCGGCACGCGCGTCGGCCGACGAAGTCGCTCTTTCACGGGGTGAGCTCTATAGAAGGGGCCTCTTGATGCATTTGGCGAACCCAAAATCCGTGCTGGCATGGATCGCGCTCGTCACGCTGGGGATCGGCCCGAATTCGTCGTGGCAGAGCATCGCGGCGATATTGGGCGGCTGTGCCGTCCTAAGTGTCACGATCTTCTGCGGCTACGCCATTGTCTTCTCCACACCGCCGATGGTGGCTCTGTATCGCCGCTGTCGCCGCTGGATCGAAAGTCTGCTGGCGATCTTCTTCGCGTTCGCCGGGCTGCGTATGCTGCTTTCCCGTATGTAGTTTCGAAAAGATAGATGATGACTTTGTTTCGTGGCCTGTCGGCGTTCCCCCTCACGCCAACCGATACGGAAGGGCATGTCGACACCGAGGCACTGGCTCGTTTTCTCGAGCGCATTCACCACGCGGGAGCAGACTCCACCGGGCTGCTCGGAAGCACGGGCGGCTATGCTTACCTCACGAGGGAGCAAAGGAAGCGTGCCGTCCAGGCTGCCGTGGAATGCATCGGCGGCAAAACGCCTCTTGTCGTGGGTGTGGGTGCATTTCGTACCGACGAAGCTCAGCGCACAGAATTCCTGACAGTCCCCAGCGAACACCATGCTTGACTCCCGGACTGCGGATACCAAAGCCAAAGGCGCTTTTGTCATTGCCCAAGTGACAATCCAATACGCCAACAGAGAAATCATGCCCCCGAGCACTCCGACCTTCCAGCATTTCTGCAGCGAGACCCGAACCTGCCCCCTTCGCAGATACAACGCACCAAGGTTATCGGAATACCGTTGAAGAGGTGAGACCAGAAAGTGTAGCTTTCTGCGCTTTCGGCAAGACGGGCGCCTAAACCATCTACGACCGTATATCCGGTGATAAATACGCCCGTGCCCACCGCATACAGCATTGCTTTTGGTTCCCGGAAGCCTCCCGCGCCATGCGTCACGGTTAGGCTCATGATACCCAGAGCGATAACAACAACCGAAAAGCCAGCCTGCATGGTCAGTGTTTCACCCACGATCGCGACGGAGATGAACGCTACGACCAGCGGTGAGCAACCCCGAGAAATGGGGTAAACGTGGCTCAGACCTCCATAACGATATGCATTGATCAGAAATACGCAGTAGGCTGTATTAAGCACACATGAAGCCCAAATATATGGCCAGCTTTCTTGTCGGGAACGCCACAAATGGGACAACCACCATACCGACGGCAACCTGGCTCATCATCATGACTGCTATCATGACTAGCCTGTCGGCATTCACCTTGACCAAGACGTTCCATGCCGCATGCAAAACAGCCGCGCCAAACACCATCGCAAACACTCCCGTCGTCATATCAAACTCCGTGTTTGGTAGTGTCCACCCTAGTGTCCATCTCGGCTCGTCTCGGTTTTAGCCACTAACTCCTGCAACGTAGCGGGTTGTAGGAGGTTTGCGACAAAGCCTTATTCGACCTGGATTGCCGGCCATGACGACGCGGATCGCCACTACAACATCGGCGCCAACTCGTCCGCTCGGCCGAGGCGCGCGGCGGCCACTGGCGCGACGTCGTCGATGAGTTGCGGCCACACAAACAATCGATCTGGCAGAGTTGGTCGATTGCCCAAAGGTTCTTCCGTCACCTGAAGGCCTGATGGGATATCCACGGGCATCGTATGGCGCCTCAGGTAAGCGAGCGCCTGTCGGAGGCAAACGCCAAGGGCCACGTCGGAAATGCTCGCTACGCCGGTCGACTGATGCCCAGTCGCCTCATTTCCCGATAGACAGTCGATCGGCCGAGACCCAATGCCTGCGCTATACAGGCGGCGTGGCCGTTGCACGGGCGAAACGGAAACGCTTTGCGAACTCTCGATCTGGGGAACTTCAAGGGCAAATCGTGACCCTGAGTTGCCCTTCATATTTCGCTGCCTTATAGCTGCCATTCACGGCAAGCAGTACGATTGACTCAAACGAAATTGACTGAACGAAGATCCTTCACGCCTTGATTGAAGATTGGCAGTTTTGCGTGCAAAGACGACGTCGGAGTCGTCCAAGAACCCAGCTGTGGCTATCGCCAAAATTTAGCCCGCTACCGACAAAACGGGCTAAGGTTTTAGCGAAATGGATGGCTGGTTGAAGAATAAGAAGCTGGAGAAGCGAGCGCGCCGTGGTACGCCCATCGCACAGGTTGCCGCATTGCCTTATCGCCGCACTGCAGACGGAGACGATGAAATCTTGCTGCTAACGTCTCGGCAAACAGGCCGCTTCATCTTGCCCAAGGGGTGGCCGATGAAGGGTCGACAAGACTGCGAGGCTGCAGCTCAAGAGGCGGGTGAGGAAGCCGGCGTAGTGGGTACTTTGCATGAGCAATCCGTTGGCAGCTTCCATTATTGGAAGCGATTGAAGGACACGTTTGTCCCGGTAAGTGTTGAAGTATACCCGCTTTATGTGCAGCAGGAGCTGGATGAATGGAAAGAGCAGAAGTATCGAAGACGGGCCTGGCTTAAGCCGGATCAAGCAGCACTCCTGGTCGATGAACCTGAGTTGGCTGCCCTATTGGAATCTATAGCGCCTGAACTGGCTCATTTCTGAACGCTAGGATAAAACATGCTCAATTACCTGGCTCACCCGGATCGCTCTCAACGAGGCGCTCCGGCGAGCGTGAAAGCGTCGGCCTTCCGCTGAACTGGCGGAACTGAATGACGGAGGCTCGGTGTTTCTGTCGCAAACGGAATGGCAGCCATATCTGGGAAGCCCTCTCTTTTTCGGGGAGCGCGCTTGTTATGTTCAAAGGCTGTCATTTCGACCGAACAGTGATCTTGCTGTGCGTGCGCTGGTATCTGGCCTACAATCTCGGCCTGCGCGTCCGGAGGAGATGATGGCCGAACGCGGCCTGAACGTCGACCATTCGACTGTGCACCGCTGGGTCGTCCACTTCTCGCCTCAGCTTCTGGAGCGCTTCAACGGGCGCAAGCGCGCCGTCACCGGCAAGTGGCACATGGACGAGACATACATCAAGATACGCGGCCAATGGATGTATCTCTATCGTGCCGTCGACGGCGTCGGCGACACGGTCGAGTTCTTCTTCAGCGAACACCGCGACCTGCCGGCAGCCAAGCGCTTCTTCCGGAAGGCCTGGAGCGCCACGGCAGACCGGATCGCATCGTCATCGACGGCAGCCCGACCAATCATGAGGCGATCATTTCCTGCGACGCCGAACACCGTCTGCGGAATCGATCGCGACGAGCGCTGAAGCCGATCCGCATCCGCAAGAGCAAGTACCTCAACAATCGGATCGAGCAGGACCATCGGCGCATCAAGCGCCGCACGTCTAGGCAGCGGTCTTGATCTCGGCCATGACGCCGACGATGTCGTTCACCACCGTCTCGACCAGCTTCTGGTCGTCGCCCTCGGCCATAACCCGAATCAGGGGCTCGGTGCCGGAAGGCCGGATCACTAGGCGGCCGGACTTGCCGAGCCGGTTGCGGGCATCCTCGATCGCGGCCTTGACGGGTGCTGTCTCCAGGGGCTCGCCGCCGGAAAAGCGCACATTCTTCATGAGCTGCGGCACCGGCTCGAACTTTTTGCAGATCTCGCTGACCGGCTTGTTCTGGCGCTTGATGCAGGCCAGCACCTGAAGCGCCGAGACCAGCCCGTCGCCGGTGGTGGAGAAATCAGACAGCACGATATGGCCGGACTGCTCGCCGCCGACATTCAGCCCATGCGCGCGCATGTGCTCGACCACGTAACGGTCGCCGACCTGGGTTCGGTGAAGTTGCAGGCCGGCTTCACCGAGGAAGCGTTCGAGGCCGAGATTGGACATGACGGTGGCGACGACGCCGCCGCCTGCCAGGCGGCCGCTCTGATGCCAGGATTCGGCGATCAGCGCCATGATCTGGTCGCCGTCGACGACAGCGCCGTTCTCGTCGACGATGACCATGCGGTCGGCGTCGCCATCGAGCGCTATGCCGATGTCGGCGCGCACTTCATGAACCTTCTTGGAAAGGCCCACCGGGTGCGTCGAACCGCATTCCTCGTTGATGTTGAAGCCGTTCGGCTCGTTGTTGATGGTGATGACCTCGGCGCCGAGTTCCCAAAGCGCTGCCGGCGCCACCTTGTAGGCGGCGCCGTTGGCGCAATCGACCACGATGCGCAGGCCCGCCAGCGACATGGACCGCGGCAGAGTGCGTTTGGCGAATTCGATATAGCGGTCGTGCACGCCGTCCACGCGCTTGGCGCGCCCGAGCCCATCCGTGTCGGCCAGCGAAATGTCGACATCCTGGTCGAGCAGCGCCTCGATGCGCATCTCGATCTCGTCCGACAGCTTGTAGCCGTCGGGGCCGAACAGCTTGATGCCGTTATCGTAATAGGGATTGTGCGAGGCCGAGATCATCACGCCGATATCGGCGCGCAGCGACCGCGCCAGCATGGCGACCGCCGGCGTCGGAATCGGCCCCAGCAGGAACACATCCATGCCGGCGGCACAGAAGCCCGCGACCAGCGCGTTCTCGATCATATAGCCCGACAGCCGCGTATCCTTGCCGAGCACGACCCGATGGCGATGGTGGCCGCGCTGGAACGACAGGCCGGCAGCCATGCCGACCTTCATCGCAACTTCGGCGGTCATCGGAAATTTGTTGGCCCCTCCCCGGATCCCGTCCGTTCCGAAATATCGTCTCGTCATCTTACTCGACGTGCCCATATATGATTCACCCAAGTGTCGCCTCGTGGACATTCCCACAGGCAGCCAGTGTCCGAGTGACTGGCCGCTTGCCACTCCGCATCTTCTTTGCAGGATACCATGATTGTCAGGACGAAAGGTGTCCTTAGCTCACAATCTGGGGTGAGGACAAGAGCTGTACAAAATCTTGCGCTAAGCCCGAACGGATCGTGAAACTCATGCGGCTCGCCGGGTTGGGGTCGGTAGCCTAAGGGTTCGAAAGCCTTCGGGCATCTGATGCTCGGTGTCCCAGGTGTAGATGCCTGTCAGGTTGATATGTTCCCAACTCAGCGGCGAGATATGCTTCAACAGCGTATCTGGAATGTTTCGCCCTGGCCTGCCGGCCATCTCCCCCGCAAGGAGGGAGATTGGCAGCTTCGCCGCTGCGCCCATCTCTGCAACATTGATGATTGGCGAAAGCATTAGTGACATATAAATGCCGGTGCTGCCGAGCAGGCCGATGGAATCGACCTCAGCCGCGATCAGCCGGCTGACCAGTTTCCCTAACGCGTAAATCTCGACCCGGCCGGAACGATCGGCGGGGGTGATCGGAAAAGCAGACAGGCCGTTTGCGAAAAATCATGGTTCAATTCCTCGATCGGTGGGGACGAAACCCGGCCAGTAGTGGCCGTCAGGCGTCGGCCGCTTGCCGAAGATGGCCTGACCGACGCGCACGACAGTGGCGCCTTCCTCGATGGCTTCCTCGAAGTCTCCGGTCATACCCATGGAGAGCCCGGTGAGCGCGGCGTTGTGCTTCACGGCTTTGTCCCGCAGCCGGCGCAGCAGAATGAAGCAAGGCCGTACCTTGGCCATGTCGGAGGAAAACAGCGCAAGTGTCATCAACCCGCATGGCCGGAGACGGGGAACCTGATCGAGGGTCTCCACGAAGGGCAGCAGTGCGTTCGGATGGAGGCCGAACTTGCTGTCCTCGCCAGACGTGTTGACCTGCACATAGACGTCGAGGAAGCGATCTTCGCGCTCCAGCCTCGTGTTCAGAAGGTCGGCGAGCCGCAGGCTGTCGAGCGCATGAAACTCACGCGCGAAGCGGGTCAGATATTTGGCCTTGTTGGTCTGCAGATGTCCGACGATGCTCCAGTCGATGGCGAGATCGTGAAGCGCCTCGCACTTTGTCATTGCCTCCTGGATCTTGTTCTCGCCGAAGGTGCTGATGCCGACGTCGAAGGCATATCGCAGGATATGGGCCGGCACCGTCTTGGTGATCGGCAGCAACCGCACGGAGGCTCGGTCGCGCCCGGCCCGTGCGCAAGCAAGCGTGATGCGCTCTTCAACCGACGCCAGATTGGTGCGGAAGCTGGTCAGGGGATCAGGCCCGAAGCGTTCGACGTCCGCGGGCGAAAGCGGCGGATTGTTCGTGCCCATTGTGATCTGCCCCTGTCGTAGACAAGCTCGTTGGCCTTGAGCCACGTGTAGCCGACGCCACTAAGAAACACGAGGCTCTTGTCGGGCGCTGCATAGATGGTCCGATCCGCCGCCGTAGCGACGGCAGACAATGTGCAGACGGTGGCGAAAGCAAGAATTGCAACTGATGATGTGCAGCGATTCATGGGGCGGCCTCCTTGGCCCCCCAGGGATCGGGATAGCCCGTTTGTGATTTTCCGTTAAACGTCGGCGGCTCTCAGCGCCTGTACGCGGGGAGTTGTTTGTCGCGTCGACCATTCCTGGGCATTGGTGCAAAGACGTTGAACTCCGATGCGATGTCGAGGACGGCTTTGGTCATTGCCCTTTGTTTGGTGCGCACCGCGCTCGTTGCCCGTTCTACATGGGTAGCGGTGGGCTGCCTTGAGCTGGATCAGTTTTAGGGCGAACGGCCTGGTTGAATTCCGGCTCGCGACCCCGTTGCGGGGCCAATTGCAGTGGCGTCGGCAAACGAGCCACCCCCCGGCCCTGCCGGTTATGCGTTCGCTGACCCCAATTCCCGAAGCTCGTCGAGCATGGCGACGTCGAGCCGGTTGGGGCAATCTGCCATGCGCCCCTGCTCCTCGGCGTGTTGCCTGCGCCGTTGCGGACCAGAGGCCGCGATAGCACCGGCGCAATTAACCAGCGGTGTTGCGCCACCCAACTCTTGTACCATGCCTTGTGACCCGGTCCGGATTGCACCAGACGGAGTTTCCAATGCGTTTTTCGACTCGGCTCAACCCTCGTATCGTAAGCTTCTGTGTCCTTGCACGTTCGGGCACCGCCTCAGCAGCGCGCTTTGTGTCCCGCGTCCAATCGTCGACGACAGTGAGGATGTGGAACGGTCGGAGACGAAGTCGAGCGATCACTACTGCTTAAGACTCGGCGGTACCAGCATCGGCACGGCGGCGGGCGGTCAGCTTCTCGCGATAGAACCGAAGAGCTCTTGTGGCATCTCGTCGCCCATTCCCACACATTTGCGACGGAGGCGGCGAAAGCCGAGATTTGTCTAACGCGAACATGCCCGCTCTCTACGACAACAGCCAAGCATTGCGAGCAGCGCGGAGCCGTGACGAACGACCTTCCAGTCGGCTTATCTCTCCTCGGAACTGTCGGCAATGTGGCCGCCGGTCTGCCGCCGCCACAGGCGGGCATACAGGCCGTCGCGTTTGAGTAGCTCCGAGGGGGAGCCCTCCTCAACGATGCGCCCTTTGTCGAGCACGACGATCCTGTCCATGCTGGCAATCGTCGACAGGCGGTGGGCAATGGCGATCACCGTCTTGCCCTCCATTATAAGCTCGAGTTTTTCTTGGACCGCCGCCTCGGCTTCACTGTCCAGGGCAGAAGTCGCCTCGTCTAGAAGGAGGATTGGCGCGTCCTTAAGCAGCACCCGAGCGATGGCGACCCGCTGACGCTGGCCGCCAGAAAGCTTCACCCCGCGGTCACCGACGAAAGCATCGTAGCCGGTGCGGTTTTCGCTGTCCTTGAGATCGGCCACGAAACCGTCCGCATCGGCCAGCATTGCGGCGCGTTCGACCTCCTCCGGCGAGGCATCCGGCCGGCCGTAACGGATATTGTCCCCGACAGAGCGATGGAGCAACGAGACATCCTGGGTCACGACCCCGATATTCTGACGCAGGCTTGCCTGCGTCACCGAACGGATATCCTGGCCGTCGACGAAGATTGCGCCATCGTTTACGTCGAAGAACCGCAGAAGCAGGCTGACAAGCGTTGACTTGCCGGACCCCGACATGCCGACGAGCCCGACCTTCTCGCCGGCGCGGACCCTGAGCGATAGATTCTCGATTACCCCTTTTCCTTGCCGGTATTCGAACCGGATATCCCTGAACTCGACCGTGCCGGCGATAACGGCCAGCGGCCTGGCTCCGGAGACATCGGTTACCGTTGAAGGCGTGGTGATGACCGGCATCGCGTCGCGTATCGTGCCCACAGCCTGGAATATCTGCTGTCCTAGCTGGAGAAAGGCCAGGGAGTTGGCGTTGAGCCGCTGAACGAGTGCGATTGAAGCAACAAATTGGCCGGTGGTGACAAAACCGGCCACGAGTCCCCAGAGCCCGACGGCGATGTTGGTCAGCGAAAGAAGGACGTTCAGCAGGACGACGCTGGTGTCGGTTGTTAAGTGGATGCGCCGTTCAAGCTGTTGCGTCTCGATGGCATCTCCCATGATGGTGCGCATTGCGTCCGCCTCGCTGTCTTCGGCCGCAAACAGCTTGACCACGTGGATGTTGCTGTAGAGGTCGGTCATGGCGCCGACGACGAGGCTGCGCGCGCGGGCAGAGTGGCGGGACCGCACGGCAAAATATGGCACTGCCACAACCGCGACTGCGGCGTTCGCCACGATCCAAAAAAAGACCGGAAGCGCCAGCGGCCAGGACAACGTGGCAAGCAGCGAAAGCGAACCGAGAAACTGCACTAGAAAATACGGTATGCTGGAAGACGCTACGACGATCTGCTGCTGCACGGCGACGGCGAGTTGCGAAATACGCGACGCCACCTGGCCGGCGAAGAGATCGTGGAAGAATGCAAGGTCCTGACGTTCGACCGCCTTGTAGCCATGCCATTGCATAGCCGCGGGCATGCATACGTACACTGCCTGGGAACCCAATGTCTTGGCGATGAACATCAGCAGCGGTTGCACGGGGAACATCAGCAGGCCGAGGAACGTGAGCATAGGCCAAGCTTCCTCAAGGAAAACCGCCGCACCGTTCGTGCTCACCCCGTCCACAATGATATACATGCCCCAGATCACCGCGAGGTTGATTCCCTCGACCGCCATCATGAAGACGGCGATGGTCGCCAAGGCGCCACGGAACATGCGTGCGAAATGCAGAAGCAGCGCAAACGGACCTGTTGCCGGCAAAGGCGCGTAGGGGATATCCAGCGGGCGGATAAGCGTCTCAAAGGGACGATAGATGAAATGCAAAGGCGACATGGCGGGTCAAACCGGCTGATCAGAAGAATGGGTGCGGCGCATCGGAGGAGTGCGAGAGCGCTCGCCCCCCTGAACTGCCAAGCGCACGTTCCTCGTCCACACACAATGCGTTCCTGGCGCGCTTCGAGCGGACCACGCAAGGCTGAGGGGCGCACTTGAATGTACATGCGCGCTGTGGCCACGTTCGAGAGCTGCATAGGGTGGCCCCCGTAGTGCTGGTGGACGGCTTGGCTGAAGTAGGCGCGATCTACGAGGAGGCGCCGCGGCTGGCTATAGCGGTCCAGCTCCCCAGGTGTGGCTGGGTTCATCGTCCTGTTCTGGCCGTCTCATTGCGGGCATCGAGCACGCTCCTGGTTGATTTCTCGGTCCTCCACGACGCCCTGCCGACGTCTCACTTACGAGATCAAAGCAATTTGCGTGCCGGATTTGCGCTCCGTTTCGTTCCACCGCTTGCTCGCCAGCCGGTGCCTGGCTGTAACGGCCAGCGGGTGGGGCTCCGACATTCTTGTTCAGTTTCGGACACGCTCGGGAAGACCGAATGGAACCTCGAGCATGTAATCGTCGCACCCGAGCCGAATTTCATCGTCACCGGCTCCCGACCAGGGCGCTTGCTGAAAAGAGCGCTTGCTGCGCCGGCCATGGGTTCGCGGTAACCGCCGCAACCTTTTTACTTCTGATATCGACCTGCTGGTTCACGGAAGAAGCCGATCCCGTGCGTCGCGCGATCGAGCGACTGCCGATCATCTGCGGGGAAGGGACATTCCCTCACGACCTGATCTTTGCATCGGACATTTCGGTCGAACGAGTGCAGGAGCTACTCCATGACGGCGTTTAGAAGCCGGGGTCGCTAGGCTGTCGCTGAAGATCGACCACGTTGCGAAAGAGCGGCAGTTTCGCCAGATCGAACTCGTCGAAGGTCGGGCCGTCGTGCCTTGCTCACCGCGCGACGCACCGGTCCGATATTCTCCTCCAGCACGAAGATCCGGTCGCCTCGCCAGGGAGTTCAGCACCACTGCAAGCGGAATTCCGGTTTATAGAATTAAAAGGTTTCATGACCTTCACACTGATGCGATTGCAGTTAAAATGGAGAATCCGGGCTACGCCATTCTCGCAATAAACTGCCAAATCTGACCGAACGACTGCGTTCTCACCATTAACTGCCAAGCGACACTTCGTGGATTTCGCGCCGGAAGGCTTCCGAGCCGAGATAGCGGGTGAGAAAAATGGTCTTGATTGCCTTGCGGAGTTGGGCCAGCGCCTTGTAGCTCGGGCGCTGCACGCTCGCCCGCGCAAAGCGGCACAGGATCGATTCCGCATCGGCCGTGCGGTGCTGCGGGGCCGCCGCATATTTGATCAACTCGTCATACTGCTGCTCGATGAGGCTCCGTCGATCGCCCGTGTCAGGATCGGCAGAAGGTTCGGGAGCTCGCGCGCCCTTTCGGTGTCGGGCACCCCGCACTTCATCGGCAAGAGAACGGGCGACGGTTCCCGCCACGGTCGCCAACCATCTGGTGGCGCACCGCGACGATCCGAATCTCTTATGGTACGGCGAACTGGAGAGCACATGCGCCCCCTGCCATGACGCGCGCATCCAAAAGGAAGAGGTGAGAGGCTACGCGATCGGGTGTGATGAGAGTGGGAGGCGCATCGCGTCCGACCAATCCGTGGAATCGGCAGCCTTGATTAACGTCTGCGATGTCTGACCAAGGCCATCCATGGCGGAGTGCTCTCGCTGAGGTTAAAGGCAGCCTCTTCGGCCTCGTACCGGGTCAGCCCGGTGAGCGGCCGACCGTATCTCTCGGCCGGAAGCCCTGTCAGGCTATCGATCACAGACCACAGCCCTGATTCCGACGGCAGAATCTTGAAGCGCCTCATGAGACCTCGCTTGCTAGAAGCACAGAGAACTCCCACTTTACCGCAAAGTTCCGCAGTGCAGCATCGAAATGTTGCGACGCACTATGAGGCATGCAGTTCATATGACGGGCGGGGTCCTTTTGCCTCGCTGCCCGACTCCGGGCTGTCGCTTTGCAGTTAATGATGAGAATGGCTTGTCAACGGTTTCCGTGCTGAAGCGCACAGGTTGGACGCGTTGAACGCGACAATGCGCGTCAAGAGAGCGGCCCGCTATCTCCAAATCCTCAGTAGTTCGGCAACCTGCCAACGGAAGCATTGCGGCCATTCCGAGTTTGATGAAGTCTCGACGCAGCATTACGCTTCTCTTCGTGTGCAGACCGAGCTCAGGGAGGTCGTGCAGAGGGCCTCGCCCCTACTGCACAGACGCTCGACTTCTCACTGAAACGTTATTCTCACCAATTTCGGATCGTGGTCGCTGACTTTTCGGCTGTCCGGCTGCACCGAATTGACGTGCAGCGTTTTCATGGTGGCCGACTGTCCTGGCCCCAGCAGGGTTAATGCGTGATCGAGCGATTGCGAATTGCCGTCAAAGACGTAGCTGATGCGTTCCGAAGGCGGCTCGTCGAGGGCAAGATTCTTGAATTGCGGTTCGCTGCCGGTCAGCAGGAGCAATGGGGTCTCATACCAAAACGCGTTGAAATCTCCCAACACGACGACTGCCCGATTGCTATCTGCAGGCAGACTTCTAACGAAGTCGCGCACCGCCCGAGCCTGTGCGATACGCGCCGGTTCGGCCGGGTCAATCGGTGGTTGGATGGCCCCATAGGCGCCACCGCTACCGGATTTCGACGAGAGATGAACGTTGATGACGGTTACTTCGCTGCCGCGGAATCTGAACGACGCGACCAAGGGCAGACGGCTCCGGCCAAAAGCAGGTGCATCGATCTGCTTTGGTGTCGAGGCGTGGGGGGTAAGGCGTGCGGGATTGTAGAGGTAGGCGACCCGGATGTTCCCTCCGGGCTGGCCTCCTGACGTGTCATCGAGCGGGTCGATAGAGAGCGGCTGATAGGCCGGACCACCCGCCGCAACGATTGCGTCGATCAGAAGTTTGAGCGTCTGGTCGGCCGCGACCACTTCGCCATATTGGCCACCGTCGTTGTCCTGCATTTCCTGCAGCGCGACGATATCGGGCATTGACAACGTGTTCTGCAATCGAACTGAATTTTCCAACGCCGACATCGTCATCCGGATCGTTGACGGGCGTCTTGTCGACAGCCTCGATGACGGGATCCAAATTCTCGACATTGTAGCCAGCGATCGTCAGCACATTGTCTTCCTGTGCCTCTCCGACAGGTTCGGGCGCCCACGCTTTTGGATTGGCGCCGGTGGTGTTTGCCAACCGAATTTCATAAAGCCCGCGATCGTAGGTCACGTATCCTTCGATACTGACAAACGTGTCACCCAACGCGTGTTGGAATTGCGGCTTCTGAGCGTCCGTCACCTGAATCTGGATTCTCTCAGGATTGGCGTCGCTGGGTGTAGCGGTGATGCCGCCGAGCGAGTTCATTCCGGAAGCGCCGGCGCCACCGTCGGCGACGACCCAGAACTCGCCAAAGTCGTTAGTCGGACCAACGACAACCGGATTGTCGATCTGGACGTACGTGCCTTCCAGGCTCTCGTAGAAACCGGCGCCAGAGTTTTCCGGGTCGGCGCTGTGTTCCGAAATGAAGAGAATATCGGTCGGCGGCAACCTGCCAGCCGCTCCAATGACCACAGCGGTAGAGGCACGCCTGAAGAAAGTCTCTCGAAGACGGCATCATTGATGTCTGTTGTTGTCCGCGGCTCATCGTTCTCATTGAACTCGCGAACCACGCCCTCCACACGCACCCGGTCACCCACGGTCAAGCCGGTCGCTTTGCGCCGGACGATGATGCTGTCCGAAGTTGCGTCGTTGCCATCCCCCGCTTCATCTCGGACAATGAAATTGTTGCCGAAAATGTGGGTCACGGCTCCCTCGATGATCACCGTCGATCGAGCATGGGGAGAGATGTGCGTTGAACCTTGAATCTGGGGAATTGTCAGCTTTTCGGCTGCGTGAACATAGGCTGGAACCGCAAGGAACAGTCCGGTGGTCAGAATGCAGACCAGGCGGTGTTTCATTTTCACCCTCCCCTGAAATGTGCCCATCTCTCGAAATCAACAATAGGATAGAACAACGCGCCCAGCCGCAAGACCATAAGGAATATTAATGTCCCAAAAAAACGGTCCGCTCTATCTGTACAAACGGATCGGAAGAGCCTCACAATGCCATCAAGGCAACCTGTCACTCCATTCCCGAGTTGGCCGCCTTATGGGAATATCCCAAAGGCACATCGAGAAGGCTACTGGTTCAATGAGTTGGTCGGCACATTCGAGGCAAGCATGAAGTATCTCTGGCTGGCTCTTTTGACCTCCTTGGTACTTGGACACTCGACTCAGCCTGGCTCTTCACAGCCGTTAGAGCTGAGGCCTGCCTCCACTGAATTTGCCCGCGCTCAAATGGTTGATTGGATCGATTCCGAAACCTTTGTCGTCGGACGTTGGGATGGCTCCGTATCGGTCTTTAGGACACAGCGTGCCGGTGAGTGGACGCCAGTCCTGCTTCAAACACAAGCAACCGCAGGCGGTGCCGGTGTTGAGCTTGTAGTCGCGCTGGACGAGAGGACGATCCTTTATTCAAATGGTGAGAATGAGCTGGCGCTTTGGGGACGTACCGGGAAGGGAGCGTTCGATGCCCCTCTCCCTATTGGCTATGATGTCACGTACGGCGTTGCCAACAGCGCAACCCAGTTCCACTATCTAGGCGACGATCTGGTCGTTACCGGCCATGCCAACGGCTTCGCCTTGGTGTGGAAACGGAATTATCAATCGTTGACTTTGCTGCGGGCGGTAGACCTTAAATCTGCTAACCCTATTCCAAGCCCATACCCGCTGAAAAACATCCGCGGTCTTGCCGCCTGGAAGGGGGACCTTGTCCTCTCTGGTTCGGAGGACGGCGACATCGTCGCGTTTAGCGTCACCACAGGGAAAGAACGCTTCCGTCAGCGATATTCAGCCACTGCCCAGCGCGGCATTAACGCCATTTCCGAGATAGACGGGCAACTGCTTGTCGTTAACTGCTCGGTCGGGGCCGCGGACAAGAACCTTTGGCTCTATGAGGTGACCGACGCCGGTCTCACTTTGACAAGTTCCCTCAATCTTATTCGCGACGCCACTCGGCCACAGGTATTCGATTTCGATGGAGATCTGTTCGAGGCACACGGAAAAGTCCGCTTCGTCGCCAGTACGGAAGAGGGCCTGATGTGGCGAGGCGTGGTCAAGGCCGGCGTGTTGGAGGTTGACGCATTCGCGACTGTGGCGCCGAGCGGCGGCGCAAGCCTTGATGTGAATGATACAACCGGCGGCATTGTTGCGGTCGCCTACGATGTGATGTTGTTTGAGGGAGGGAACTAGGGCGTGATCCGGCTGAAACGCATCGCCGTTGAGTCAGCCAACACGGCGCTCGTCCGGCGGCCGCTCCTTGTCGCAATGGCCCTTTTTCTGATTGCGACATCCGCCGAAGCGGACCAATTCGCTGTTGATCTCGACAGCGTTCTGCCAACCGTACGTGCAACCTATTCCTACTTCCATGAGAACCCTGAACTCGGCAAGGCGGAGACCAAGGCGCACGACTTCCTCCTAGAACGCCTTGAAGCCATCGGTGGCTTTGGTTTCGTGAAAATCGAAAGCCTTCCAACCGCGATCGTCGCGGTCATGGACACGGGCCAAGCGGGGCCAGTTATCGCGCTTCGCTCTGAATTGGATGCCCGCAAGCTAAATCCAGGACAAGTTGAACCTTCCGAACATCAGCCGCGCTCTCTGCTCGACGGGTTCATGCACAATTGCGGGCACGACGTTCATGCGGCGATCCTTCTCGGCACGGCCGAACTCGTAGCGCGCCACCGCGATCGTTTCCTTGGGAAAATCGTATTCATATTTCAGCCGGCGGAGGAGGTTGCAGGCGGCGCCGACGATATCGTCAAGGAAGGTATCCTGGACCAGCTGAAGATTGAGGCGGTTTTCGCGCTCCATTCAGCCCCCGGTCTAGCGGTAGGATCGATCGCAATCGCCCCTGGCAGCGTCCTTGCCGGGAGCAGTTACTTCACCCTGAATCTGACCGGTAAGAGCTCGCACGCCGCCGCCCCGTTCGGGGGAAGCGATATCCCGATGCTTGCCGCAGAGCTTGCGCAGAGCCTGTCCTATCTGCCGGCACGAAAGGTCGACATTGCCAACCGGCCGATGGTGATATCGGTCACCCGACTGAAAGCGGAGTCCTCCGCATCAAATAGTCTGCCCAGCGACGCCGAAATCGGGGGAACTATCCGCGCGTTTGAGGACCCTTTCATTGCTGCCGATGGCGCTCAGTCGATCAACGCGATGATCACCGACCTGACGGCGCGTTTTGCAGCCGCGAACAATGTAGCAGCAAATTGGTCGTTGAGACCCGGGGCGCCGCCGACGCGCAATGACGAAGGTCTCTTTCAGCGTATTGTTCCAAAACTCCAGGGTGCATGGCCAGGGACCGTGGCAACCGCCGCGTGGCGCGGCATGTTTTCGGAGGACTTCGCGTATTACACGGCGAAAAGGCCGTCGCTCTATTTCTCCCTTGGCATTGCGAAGGACGGCCTGGGCCAAGCCGGTGTGCATACGGTTGACTTCACCATTCATCCCGACAGTTTCGTCGAGGGCGTTCGCTTGATGAGCCTTGCGGCGCGTATCGCGACAACTGGGGAAGCAACTTGGAATTAATCTCGGTGGCATTTGCAGAAGCCGTGAAGAAGCAAACCCCAACAACCAGGCAGCTAAATGACGTTCAGATAGGCACGTAATTCATAAGCCCGGCAACCGAACCGAGGTACATGGGGCACAAATGGCATCGTTCGCAGTCGTCATAACTACGCAAATTCACAAGGTCCAAAAGGGAGTCCGGATCGAGCTCTCGAGTTTTAACACCTCAACGATCGGTGGATTTTCCTCAGCAGCGCACGCGGGTCAGGCGGCGAAGTCTCTCGAGTTCCACAATGTAGCGTGTGACCGCGATGCTTGGGTTGTTCAACTGACCGACTGAGATCTGCAATAGGCTGTCAATAGTGGGGGCTCGCATGATTGGTCACTCTCTTTGGGATCGTGTTCCACAGAAGCTGCGCCTGGGCCTCGTGCCGATACTGACGACGGCGCTGTTGGTACAGGCTGGCTCCCAGACCGCCACGCTGCTGTCATGCCTGTCTCGGGGGATGCCCTTTTGCGACAATCCCAGCAAGCTCTCCGTCACCGACATTCAGGGGCTCCTAATTCTTGTGAATTTCGTGGTCGTTTTTTGGTTCGCCTATCGGACCTTGGGTGAATTGGTAACGAAACCCGGACCGATCAGCCTTGACGTCAAGGTCATTGGTCTGGGAACCGCATTCCTGAGCAGAGTGGAAATTTACGGATACGCTTTGAGAAATGGCGTGCCCGAGCGGCTGGTGTTCATACTGCCGGTCATCTTCTTCGTGTTTATCGTGCCATTCGTGCTGCTGCGGGATACCCGAGCCAGTGGGAATATTGACGATCCCAGCGAGACCGCGCGCCAGGCGTATTCGGCTTTGAGGCAAGTTGTCGTTGCATTTGTCGCCTGCGCAGCGGCGACGGTCGCGGGTTCGGTCCCGAACCTGGGGCGGCGCTCGGCCTGCACCTCTTTGATCTGGGCGATCACCAGTTCGAGCCGGTCGAGCTCGCAACGGATTTGCCCCTTCAGATGTTCAGGCAGCGCGCCGCCGCAGGTCCTCAGTTCCTCAAGCCGGTGTCGCCGGTCACGCCGCAGCGGCTCGTAGCCGGTGATGCCCTGAGCAAACAGTAGGCCCTTGATCCGGTTGACATGGCAGGTCCGCTCACCAACCAGAACCTTGCGTTCACGGCCAATGCGCCGATGGTCCTCCTCCTTGACGCTCGGTACCCTAACCATCGCGCGCATTGCCTTGCCTTTATTCAGAAGTCCGGAGGAATGCACATCTTTAGAAGCTGAGCTTACAATAACAGCGGTAATAAATAGCGGATACCTAAGAACAAACAACATGCAACCAAGCACACTTAGTTTCTCTAATTTGCATGAAACGACGAAAGCACGAAAGCAGCTCGCCCGCCTGTTCAGTTGAGAACATCCAGTTGATGCGGGCACCGCTATTGTTTCGCTGGTTTACCCAAGCAGCGACCTCGGCAACGAGGCTGTCGCGATTTCGATGCGGCGGTCGAGGCACTGACTGCGCAGGACGCGAATCTCGATCTCGACCATGTTGAGCCAGCTGGCAGCTTGGGCGTCTAGTGGAACACCAGCCGTTGCAGGATGCGTCGCGCTTTGAGGGCGGCAGAGCCTGGTAGAGTGCGGCCGGCGTATGGGTGGACAGATTGTCCAGCACCACGCGGATGCAGGCGGCCTCGGGATAATGGCCATCGGCGAGATCGCGCATACAGTGGGCAAAATCGGCGGCGCGCCGCTCGGTGACTGTCACCTTGCGCCAGGGTCGGTGAGCGTCGAGGAAGACGAGCAGATTGGTGGTGCCGTTGCGCCTGTATTCGTAGTCGTAGCGCTCCAGCCTTCCCGGTGCGGCCGGGATCGGCTGGCGCACCTCGCCGACGAGCTGCGTCGGGCTTTCGTCGAAGCACACGACCGGCCGCTTCGGATCGGGCGTCTCGGCATAGAGGTCGAGCACATCCTACATGCGCGCGACATACTCCGCATCGACCTTAGGGATGCACCACATGTCCTCGCGCCAGGGCTTGAGGTCGTTCTCGGCCAGGCGCCGGCGCACCGTCTCGCGCGACAGCTGTTCGTGCTCGGGCAACCGACACTACTGCCGGGTTTGTCGAGTGAGCGACACGGGTTGTCGGCTTGGCTCCTGCTCTAACCATCATTCAAGTCATTGAATAATATCGAGATTGCATTGGATGAACGCCGGGGCGGGGCGCATCAACGTCGTTTTCTGGGAGGCGAAAACCCTGGGCGACAGCAGGCTGCGCAGCAGGCGCAATCCTGAGGTCATCCGGCAGCTGGGGGTTTACAACAAATATCTCAGCCGCCCTGTCTACCGAGACGCGGCTTCCGCAGCTTATGTCGAGACATGCAGGCTTCTACGGACCTTCCATCGGATGGCGACGAAGCTTTCCGGAGAAGCAGCTCTGCCTCGGCTCGGCAATCTTGTGGCCCGGATAGCCGCAGGAGCCGAAGCTCCTGTGGTCGATCCGATGCCGAGACTGTTGATATTCCCTGCTGAGTTGGAAGCGGGAAAATTCGAGCGGCAGGTATCGACCTGGAGCAGTCACCTAGCCAAACTTGGAAGCGAGTTTCCGGTCTATTGCGTCGACGACGCGAAGGCTGCTGTGCTGGGTCGTCTTAATCGGCAACTCGACGGCGAGTCCGCCTGAGGATGTTTAAGATCGCAGGTCCGGCTTGATCATCAGCTTCGTCAAGGACGCCAGGCGACTAACCATACGAGGAATCAATTTTCGATGCCGGACAGCGCGTCGGCGGATGGCTCGCCAACGCAAACTTTCGTTGGCGGCCCGCCGCTGCGCTGAGTTCGAAGGTCTTCCTCAACGCCCTCCGACTGACAAGCGTCGCTAGGCGATGGGATGCACCCCGAAGCTGTTCAAAACTGCGAACGATTGCCAAGCGTTCGCCGCGATGTAGCGAGTCCCTTGTTTCAAGGCCATTCCTGATCCAACGCACGTCGAACCACGCCATGCCAGGCTGCCGCCGAGAAGCCAGTCGATGGATGCTTCATCCGCACAGCGCGGATGGGTGGATTTCGGGGCAGGTCGATCCACTCGCCGGAGAACGACCATGTCGGCCACGCCGAACTTGGCCCCTCCCCATGCCTTAAACATCGCCGTCCTCATTCTACTCGATCTCGAAAGGCAGCAGCTCGTGCGTCCATCCCGCTAGCATGGCTCCCAGCACGGCTCCGATGATAGCGTGCGGCAGGTCATGTGCCCTGTGAACGTGGACGATGTCGGACTGCTCATCTAGAAGACCAACGCTATATTCAGTTCCCCAATCGATGCCTTCCAGAACTGCGAGATGTCTTCGTCGCTGACCTCGATCGTTCGCCTGTGGCGGTTGCCTTTCAGGAAATCGAGGAGCGCGCTTCCGCTTGCACCTCGTGGTTGGTCATTGAGCCGAACATGAGGCCGTATCAGTGCCACGTCCTTGAGAACCACATCCAGGGTTTCCTCTCGTAGGAGGGGTCCCTTAGAGCTGGCGCGAAAACGATCCGGTTGTCCACCGGGCGGATCGGAATCAGCGCGACACGGCTTCCAAGGCAGCGACCAAGTTTGCATGGATCCAACGCGCTTTCTCGTCGGCGGTCATGAAGCCGTCGAAGTAAGAGGCATAGACGCAGAAGCTCAGGTCGATCATGTCGTTGCTCATCCTGTCCATCCGCTTGACAGGTTGGCTGCCGCTTCTGATCCGAAAAAGCAGATGAATGACCAATCCAAGCGCATATCGAAAGAGATAGGTTTGAGCGACGCGACCGTCTCCGAGATTCTGCCATGGCAACCGATAGGCCTGTGCGAGAGTCTCCCATATCTGCACGGCGGCGCCGTAAATGGTTTCCATCATCGCAGCCGAATATCGGCTGCTCGTCCTGATGATGCGGACTTCGGCCTTGGTGAACATCTGCTCTTCCATTTCGGGCAGAGATGCCGCTATTTCGACTGCGCCTTCAATCAGTACCGGAAGCAGGCTGTTCGCGAAATTCCAGTGACCATGGAGTTGCCTCAAGATGACCGCATCATCGACTGTGGCGCTTCTGAATATGGCGGCCATCTCACGAATCCTGTCGGCTGTTCCCTTGAACTGCATCCGCTCACGCAGGTCCGGCTCCTTTGGGTCGAGCTGGATTATCTCGCCGTTGGCCCGCAGCAGGATCAGCTGATCAGGGAAGCTTCGACAACCTCAGCTTTCCCAGTCCGGGCCGGATGGACAACCTATGGAAAGGTCACAGCTAGCGAGCGCATCAAGCTCCTAAAGACTGAGATGAGGCACCTCGCGAGCGACTAGACGCGGAAGTCGGCGGCAAGTTGTTTCAAGTCATCCTGAAAAGTGCGCTGAGGCACTCCTGTCGGCATAAATCGCACGAGAGACAGGGCGGTCAGGTAGGGCGGCGGTCAGGTAGGGCGACACAATATCTCGACGGTTGGCCTCGTCAATTCCTAACCGGAAGCCCGGTTATGACCGAGGCCGATAAGACCCGCTGAATGGCACGACCAGAAAAACGACAATGCTCATGCATCCTGACATGAAGGTGCGAACCCGCGTGCTACAGTTCCTGCGACACCAGATTTTTCCGCCATTGATCGAAGAGGAGTAGCCACCACGTCGAAGATCAGCCGCCGCGCAGTGCTGGTCCACTCCAGCAGCGCTGTCGTCTCGTCGACGGTTGCAGCAACGGCGCTCGCCTCAGAGCGCAGGCGGCAAGACTTGGTGCCGTCCAGCGAGTTGTGTGAGCTGATTGAGGCGCATATGCGGGATTACGTCAATAGCCGGTACGCCGACGACCGCCGCGCCATCGCATATGTGGCTCGGAACATCCGTCGACGATGTCGGAAGCAATGACCATGCTCGAAACCGCCTTCAGAAAGTAGAGGCTTGAGCCAAAGCGATCGCCAGCAGCGGAAATCTAACTAACTAAGGGCGGGCCGCCGCTCACACCACGGTCATAACGTCTAAAGCCATATTTGCAACAGAGCCCTACCGACGAAGTTAGGAGCTGTTGCACACCTGTCCCTTTGTCGGGTCCGCTACACGGACTTGCTTGGCCATTTTTTAAATCCCTTCGGTCAACCGCTTGAAAAGAATTGCAATTATCCCAGGCCGCCGAACTGGCACGGGTTTTGAATTGCCTGGGTACGAAGCGGCGAAAGCTGCCGAACGGCTTCCTGTCGCACGAGCCGAAATGGATGAAATGAAGAAAGGTAACCACACGACAGATCTGCGTCGCGGCCTCTCTCACACCCAAGGCGATGCGATCAACGCCATCCTGGCCGCAGCCGGTTACAACTTCTCCCTCCTGCTCAGGTGGCTGAAGCAATTTTTGTGGCTCTTGATCGCCGCGTTCCTGAACCGGCCGAAGCAGCTTGCCGCTTAGCGGTCAAGATTGTTCGCGCAATGACAAGGAAGTTCGGATCGGAACGCGCCGCGGCACCTGAGGCGCGTGTCATATCATGACGAGCCGCCCCCGACCGTCTTCCGTCGCATATTCCCGGGCGATTACATCGCTATCCGCAACCGGCGCAGTATGATGCACAAGAACACCTGAGCTTGAGATGAGCATCACGTCGAAGGTCGGCTCCGATTGGATGAACTCGGCGACGCTGTCTTCGAGGCTCAAAGCAATGCGATGCGCGACACCACGGTTGCAGCTGTAGGGAACGCCGTTCCAGGAGCCCGCCGTCGTGAGATGCAGGTGGCCGAAGGCAAGGTGCATTAGCGACTTATCGGCAATGATCCGGTTCAGAAAAGGCTCCGGGTTTTCGATCAGCATTTCTTCGAACACTTTCACGCCGACAGAGAAAGGAGGGTGGTGCACAAAGACGACCGACCTGCGTCCGGCAGCTGCAGTCTCCTTCAGGGCTGCCTCCAACCATTGCAGACGCCCGTTGCACAGACGCCCCAGTCCCGGATGATCGTCGTGAAGGCTGTCGAGGAAGATCAACCTGATGTCGCCGAAGTCGGCGGTAGACTGAACGAAGCCGTGGGTATCGACAGGCGCATCTGCGAAGACCCGCCGGAAGTTCGCCCGGTTGTCGTGATTTCCCAGCAGGAGTCGGTAAGGGATCTTGAGCTCGCTCACGAGTTCGCGAAACGCCCGATAGGAAGCCTCGTCGCCACGATCAGTCAGATCACCTGTGATGACGCAAAGCGCAGCGTCACCGTGGTTCGTGTTGATGGCATGCACAACCTGCCTAAGGCGCTCGTGCGGATCAAGACCAACCACCAGCTGGCCGGCGGGTGCAATATGTGTGTCACTGACGTGGATAATTTTCAACATTCTACTCGCTTTCGATGAGGCGGAACGAGGTGGAGACGGGGAGAGGCACAGGCCCCTCCCCGTTCTTCACCTTGCTTATTCCTTGACAATCGCTTCGGTGGACTGGACCATCTCCTTGAGGCCGTCTACTGGCGAGACGTCGCCGCTGCCGATGCGGAACAGAACTTCGGACTGGGCCTTCCAGACCTTGATGCTCTTGACGTTGGGATAGCCGAAATAGGCCACAGCAATCGGCCACTGCGTCAAGCTGGTCTTCCAGTCAGGGTTCTTCGCGTAAAACTCACCGAGATATTCATTCTTCAGAGCCTGCTTGTTTGTCGGCATATAGCCGGACCCGAGGACAGTCACTTTCTGACCGGCAGGGCTGGTCAGAAATTTCACGAACTCCCACGCCGCCTTCTGCTTTTCGGGATCCTGCGTCAGGATCGTTGCGAAGTTGCCGCCGGTCGGCAGGTGGCCGTCTTTGGCTCCCATCGGGAATGTCCCGGTGACCAACTTGAACTTGCCGCCGATGGCATCGTCCATGGTACGGATGTCGCCAGTCGAACCGATGAAAATGCCCAGCTTGCCTGCCGCGAACTGCGCCATGCCAGCATCTTCATCAATCCAAGGCATACCCACTTCTTCAACAAGGCGACGAACAGTCGTAGCCGCTTTCAGACCCGCATCATCACCGTAGGTGACTTTGGTCCTGTCGGGACTCATCATCGTGCCGCCATAGCTGTAGACCATGGCCTGCCAAAACCAGTCGCCTAGAGCCAGGTTGATCTGCATTCCGTCGACGTCACTGTTGGCCTGCTTGATCTTCTTTGCAGCTTCGATAAACTCGTCCCAGGTCTTGGGAAGCTGCTGGGGATCAAGCCCCGCTTTCTTCATAAGGTCGGCGTTGAAGTAAGCAATCGGGGTCGATGCGTTGAACGGCAGGCCCCATTGGTGCCCGTCAATACGTCCGAGCTCAAGGACGTTTATGTCGTAGTTTTTATCAACCCAGGCCTGGCCTTCCTGGTCGAGGAAAGGGTTCAAGTCCGTGATCTGGTTACGTGGCGCCAACATCGACGCAAGATCGGGAAGTAGATTCATTCCGGCGAAGAAAATGTCTGGCGTCTGACCGGTCATGGCCTCGCGGGCAACGGCCAGATGCCCCTCATAATAATCCGTCGCCGGGGCACGGAACTTGATCTTGATGTCGGGGTGATCCTTCATGAAAGCGTCGGCAAGCGGCTGGTAGAACCGTTCGCGGAACGCTCCGTAGGCATGCACGACCTCAAGTGTGGTTTCTGCACGAGCCGGAGCCGCGCTGAACGCGGCGGCAGCCGTGAGGCCGGCAGCCATCAGGAAAGCCAAGGTCTGTCTCATCGCGATATTCCTTTCGCTGAGTTGATAAAAAAACAGTTATGTTTGTTGGGTGCGGCGGTGCAGCCTTGGGTCTGAAGCCAGACGTCCCGCCTGGCCCGGAATTGGAAGTTACTTCACTCCGGTCATCGTCACTCCTTCGACAAAATACCGCCTCGCCAGAAGGAAAACGCAAACTAGCGGCGAGGTGATGATGGTGGCGGCCGCCATGAGAGGCCCGTAGCTGACGCCTTCTGCCGATTGGAAGTTCAATAAGCCCAAAGGGGCGGTCATCTTCTCGGTCACGTTGACGACGATCAGAGGCCAATATAGATCGTTCCAATGTGCGGTCACCGAGAAGACCGAGAACGCGGCTATCGCTGGCAGAGCGCTTGGAACGATGAGTCGGAGCACGATCTCGATTTCCGTGAACCCGTCAATCCTGGCGGCATTTATGATTTCCTGGGGATACGTGCGGAAGTGCTGGCGGAAGAGGAAGATCGCAAAGGCCGAAAAGAACCAGGGGAACATCAGCGCAAAATAGCTGTTGAGAAGCCCGAGTTTCGCAAGCGCGATATACATGGGCAGGGCTGGGACCTGAACCGGAATGCACAGCGCAAATAACACAAGCCCGAATAGCAGTGTTTGTCCGCGGAACTTCAATTGCGCGAGAGCATAAGCTGCGGCAACGGAGGTGATAAGTTGTACGCTCAGAACCCCGACGACCACGATCAGGCTGTTGAGCATGAACAGGCCCATCGGCGCGGCGGTCAGGGCCTTGCTGAAGTTCTCGACAGCCCGCAGCTTCGCCGGATCGAGCGAGAACGGATCGGAGAAAATGTCTGACGGATCCTTTACCGCTGCGAGGATCATCCAGGCGAACGGAAGAAGGATGATCGCCGCGAAAATCAGCAATAGTCCGTGTCTGACCGCAGCGGCGAGAGACGGGGCCAAGGACGGCGCGCGAAGCTCTTGGGTAGACACGTCAAGTTTGGCGGAGGTCATGAATAGTGGACCCCCCGCGCTGCAAAGATCTGCACAGCCGAGATCGCCATCATGATGATCAGGAAGACGACGGTTAGCGCCGAGGCGTAGCCAGTCTCGAAATATTGGAAGCTCGCCTGGTAGAGTTGATAGAGGATGACATCGGTCGATCCCGCCGGTCCGCCATGGGTTATCACGGCGACAGTGTCGAAGACCTGGAAGGCAGTAATCGTCGACGTAATAGTCACGAATATGGTCGTCGGCCCGAGCATCGGCCATGTGACGCGAAACAGGCGGTCCCAAAAGCCATCGGCACCATCGATCGCAGCCGCCTGATAAAGATCCCGCGGGATACCGGTGAGCCCGGCCAGAAACAGGATCATATTGAAGCCGACCAAGTGCCAGACACCGATCGCGGCAAGCGCGAAAATCGCGATCGATGGGTTGTTGAAGAAGTCGATGCGCTGGAGGCCAAGGGCGGCGATCAACTCGTTGATCGGCCCAATGCGGCTATGCAGCATGAACTTCCATACAAGCCCCAGCGCAACGAGCGTGCTGGCGACAGGCAGGAAGAAGATGACCTCATAGAGCCGCCTCAGACGGCCGGTGCCATGGACCAGGATCGCGAGGAGCAAACCCAGCAGTACCGACATCGACACCACGACGGAAACATAAAGAGCCGTGTTTGAGAGCGCATTCAAGAAACTGCGATCGTGGACCAATTGGGCATAATTGCCAATCCCCACAAGAGACCAGTCGGTTGCTCCGAGGCTGTAGTTCGAGAAACTCAGCAGGATCACGACGGCGATCGGAGCTAGCACAACGATCGCGATGAGCGCGACGGCCGGCAAGGCGAACAAATATGCTGCGTTGACCCCGCGTAGCTTGTCAGGAACTGCGCGAGCCGGCCTACAGGTGCCACAAGTCGGAAGAGAGGTCATGACACCGCCTCGAGCCGTTTGGAGACTTGTACCCCCTTCGAAGGGATAAGCCGGCCGGCAGCGTTAAATACGAGAAAGCGCTCTGCCGGCAGTCCAACCTGGACAAGATTAGGATTCCCACCACTCGCCTGGATCGTCGCCCATTCCCTCTGTGGCAGCCGCGCCGTAAATGGAACTTGTCGGTCGCCAGCGAGAGTAAGATGGAGAATGATCTCGTTTCCGAGGTTCTCAGTGTGAAGTAATCGACCTTCATGGCTTGAAGAGGCGCCGCGCGCCCGCGTGTGCGCGGCCACCGTCACATCTGCAGGGCGTATGCCGACTTGCGCCTTTTCTCCCGCCCTCAAAGCGGTACGCAAATTCTGGCTTTCACCCAGGAGACCAACGATACCCGCTTCGCCGATGTTGGCTGGAAGAATGTTGATTGGCGGCGATCCGATGAAACGCGCCACTCGAATGTCTGCCGGCGCAGCATAGATCTCCGCGGGTGTAGCCACTTGAACGATCCTACCGTCCATCATCACGGCGATCCTGTCCGACATCGTCATAGCTTCGACCTGGTCGTGGGTCACATAGAGGAATGTCGCGTTCAGGCGCTTTTGCAGCTGGACCAGTTCGGTGCGAACTTGTGTCCTCAACGCCGCATCCAGGTTGGAGAGCGGCTCATCCATCAGGAAGACGCCGGGTTGGCGCACCATCGCACGTCCAAGCGCCACACGCTGGCGCTGCCCTCCTGACAACTCGCTTGGTTTGCGCTCAAGTAGCGCTTCGATGCCGAGCGACTTCGAGACGTCTCTCACAGTCGAACTTATCTGGCGGCGTTTTGCACTCATACCGGGCACTAGAGGACCGATCACAGGCATTCGCGCCACGAAGGGCAAGTCTGCCATGATCAACGGCATTGCCAGGTTGTCCCGCACCCGCATATGCGGGTATAGCGCATAGGACTGAAACACCATGGCAATGTTGCGTTGGCTCGGGCGGAGCTGGTTCACGCTCTCGCCGCCTATCTCGATCGATCCACCATCCGGCTGGTCGAGGCCTGCAAGAATCTTCAGCAGCGTCGACTTCCCGCAGCCCGATGGCCCCACGATGGTCATAAACTCGCCGGCATCAACCGCCAGATCAATGTCTCTCAATACCCGGCTCGCACCATATCCCTTTGCGATTTTCGATATCCGAACTGCGGATCCTGTCATATTGCTCTCCTCCGTGGACGTGTCCATATTGGAGTTTCTTATCACTTCTATGACAATGGCTACGGATTTATTATCCATTGTGAAGCTGGCGCAACGCTCCATCGTAGCGAAACTGAAGTGACGCCGCCACCAGGCGGTCCCGCACTCCTCCGTCGGTGCGTCTCCCAGCAGACAAAGCCATACCCAAAACTTCCAGCGGTTGTTTTCAACGGGTTGGACGGTAGAGTGTTCTGGCCCTATGAGGTTTAGGCATGCAAGCGCAGGCGACGCCATGCGAGATTCTGATCGAGTTCGGAGAATGATATGGCCATGCAAGGTGAGAGCTCGCGGCTTTCCTCACAAGAGAACGAGACGCATACGCCGGTTCTCTTGAAAGTGGAGACCGCGCTAGACTTTCCCAATGCATTGGCCAGGGTTGCTCTGTACATCCTCGAAAACCCCAAAAAGGCTGTTCGTCAATCTCTTGGCGAACTGAGCGCAGCTTCTCAAAGCGGGCAGGCGACGATATTCCGCCTTTGCCGCGAGCTTGGGTTCAAAGGGTTCACTGACTTCAAGCTCGCCCTTGCCGCCGAGGTTGGGCAGCTCGAGAGCGAGCCCAACAGGGGCGTGAGCCTGACCGTCAACTCCCTCGATGAAACGGTTTCGCTGATTTCACGCTCCGTATTGAATACGCGACAGCTAGTGCAGCCCGAGGTACTGGCTTCCGCCGCGCTGCCCCTATTAAGCGCACGCCACGTCAACATCTACGGCTCCGGCGATTCTGGACTTGCCGCCGAGGTGCTGTTTCATCGTTTGCGGCGCAGCGGCGTTAACGCCCGCTTCTTCGCCAATGCTGGCTACGCCCATGAAGCCGCCGAGACCATGACAAAGGAGGACGCCGCCATTGCGATCTCTCAATCAGGCGCCTCACCCGACACTGTCGAGTTCCTGCGCAAAGCTCACCATATTGGCGCCTTCTCGTTGGCGATTACCTGCCATCCGAAGTCGAGTCTTGCGAAAGTTTCGAATGCCGTCTTGCAAATGGCGCGGCTGCCGCAGCCTGGTCTTCGTGAACAGATGATCGCCCTGCCCCGGGCCGTCTTCCTTGCCGAAGCCCTGGCCATCGCTATCGCCGACCACGCCAAAGGCATGGCGCGGACATCAGACGGCAAGTAAGAATCACTCCATAAATATCATTGCATTTCGATTATTAATCCATTATGCGTGCCCTAACGGCCCTGGCTTCGCGAACAGGACCGACAGTACAGTTGTGCATCCGCCGATGCCTAAACTACCGCCAGTAACTTGAATTGCAGCGGGCCAACGTCGAGCCCGCTCCTCGGAATATGAATAATGGACACCAAACCAAAGCTGGTCATCTTCGATTGTGACGGTGTGCTGGTCGACAGCGAGATAATCGTCAGTACCGCTGAAGCCGCAGAGATAACCCGTATCGGCCGTCCCATCACAGTCGAGGAAGCGGTCCATCAGTTTGCCGGTGTTCCAGCCAATGACATGTATCGTATGATCGAGGCGCAGTTGGGCACGCCCCTTCCGACCGACTTTTCCACCCGCATCGATGAGCGTGTTCGGGAACTATACCTCTCCGAACTCACCGCGATAGCTGGTGCGCGCGAGACGATCCGCGCGCTGCAGATACCCTGCTGCGTGGCCTCGAGTTCCGCACCGAACCGACTCGGGCTTGCCCTTGCAAAGACAGATCTGTTCGACCTCTTTTATCCTAATATCTTCTCCACCGTGTTGGTACGAAACGGTAAACCCGCGCCGGACATCTTTCTCTATGCTGCCGAAAAGATGGGCATGTCGGCCGCCGACTGTGTCGTCATTGAAGACAGCATAGCCGGTGTGACGGCAGCAATTGCAGCTGGCATGACCGCTGTGGGTTTTGTAGGCGGCGGACACTGCACCCCTTCCCACGCTTTGCGCCTGAAGGAAGCGGGAGCCACACGCATTCTTAGCCGCCTGGAAGATCTGCTGGCCATAGTCGAGGGGACGTCAGAAGAACCTTACCATCTGTCCGTAGTCCCCGATGAAGTCGCGCTAACGGTGTAAGACGCTGCGGATGGGCGGTCGGGACCTCGACGATCTCTGGCGCACCACCATCCGCTGTCCTCCACCGGATTCCGCCATCAGCCGCTCTTTCGGATCTAATCATGATGCCTCGCCCGTGGTTTTGCTTGGCCACCCTGTCCGGTGTGCTCGCCCTTGTCGGCATCGATATGACGGTCCTCAACGTCACCCTGCCGCATCTTACGGAACAGCTAGGCGCCTCGACATCGGAAAAGCTGTGGATGGTCAACGCCTACTCGCTTCTCATGGCAGGATTTCTACCTGGATTTGGCGCACTGTCTGACAGGATCGGCCATCGAAAGATGTTGTGCGGCGGGCTGCTCGCTACTTCTTTTGGACTTACCTGCACCAACCCGTTACCGAAGCTTAGGCCCTAAGCAGGCTCATCCCATTTCGGCGAGTAATCGCGATCGTAAATGCGCAAGTTGCGCGACCGAAGGCACGAAATCGCTGCCATCTCTTCGCAGGAAAGCTCGAAATCGAACAGGTCGATGTTTTCAGCCAGCCTCTCCTTGCGCTCGGTGCGCGGAATGGCGACGACACCTTCTTGCTGCACATGCCACCGAAGCACAACCTGTGCTCGGCTCTTTCGGTGGCGCTCGGCGGCGTCCCGAATTGCCGGTTGTTCAAACAACGCTTCGCCTCGGCCGAGCGGGCTATAGGCGACCATCGCCATGCCCGCTGCGCGGCAGGCGGTATGGACCTTGATCTGGTCGAGATAGGGATGATACTCGACTTGGTTGGCCACAAGCGGGGCATTCGATAGGCGCACCGCCTCCGCAAGCAACTCGGTGGGGAAGTTCGATACGCCGATGTGCCGAGCCATGCCGCAATCCCGAACCGCGTTCAGCGCCTTAATGGATGCCGCCAGCGGAATTTCCGGGTTCGGCCAGTGAATCAGCAGCAGGTCGACCGTGTCGAGGCCAAGGCGGTTCAGGCTCTCCTCGGCCGATCGCTCCAGGTCTCCCGGCGCGATCTGGGTAAGCCAGACTTTGGTCGTGACGAAGACTTCGTCGCGCGGTACGCTGGAAAATCGCAGTCCCTCGCCCACCGCGCTCTCGTTCTCATAGGTCGACGCAGTGTCGAGATGGCGGTAGCCCAACGAAAGGGCATGCATGACCAACTCCGAGCAGACTTCGCCCTTCAGCGTCCAGGTCCCAAGCCCGATCACCGGAATTGCCGCGCCATTCACCATGAGGTTCTGCATAAGGTCTCCTTGCCCGTTCGGTCGTTTGTTCGTCCTACTTTCGACCTATAGCCGCAACGATTAGGTACGCTGAGCGATCCGCGGATATTTCACTTGAGCGCCTGCGACCTTTTCGCTCGGCGAAATCCTTTACTGCCGCAGGTATTTCCTCACTCGACTTGGCTTCGGCGCTGCGGCCCACGGCTGTCGGAGGCCACCATTTATCGAGCATGTCGGAGTTGTGGAATTGGTGGATCGCAGTAGTATCCGATGTCGGTTGGTATCACTCAATTCAGCGTCTTTGAAATATTAGAGCAGCCGCAGTACCGCGGTGATAATTCGTTCCTTCGTCGCGAAGAAGTCCTTCTCGAGTGCAGGGCTGAAGGGGACATGAATGTCAGGGGCGCACACTCGCAGAATCGGTCGCTTCAATAGATCGAACGCCTCTTCCGCCATAACTGCGGCGATTTCGGCTCCGACATTGCAGACCCGATGCCCATTCTCTACGACAACAAGCCGCCCCGTCTTGGCAACCGACGACTTGATCGTCTCATGATCAAGCGGTTTCAAGGTGCGTGGGTCAATCACTTCCACCGAAATACTCTCTTCAGCGAGTGCGTTAACAGCCTCCATCGTGGGGCGTATCGCGCCGGCAATAGCGACAAGAGTAACGTCGTTCCCCTCCCGCTTCACATCCGCTTTGCCGATTGGGATTAGATGGTCTGGATCTGTGGGCACATCGCCTTTCAGCGGCCACAGGCGGGGGTCCTCGAAGACGAGTACAGGATCGCCGTCGCGAATGGCCGATTTCATAAGCCCCTTGATGTCGGCGGCAGTTGTCGGGCTGATGATCTTGAGGCCCGGCACATTCATGAAAAACGGATAGGGCCGGTCGGCATGCTGTGCCGCCTTGGCACCGACCGAATGCATACAGCAACGGAACACGATCGGAATGTCGATCTGGCCTCCAGTCATATATCGCAACTTTGACGCCTGGTTGATGATCTGATCTGAGGCGAGATAGATGAAGCTGGCAGTTGTGAGATCAAGAACCGGTCGCAATCCGTTGATGGCAGCCCCGATTGCCAGTCCTGTGAAACTGCCTTCTGAAATCGGCATGTTCCAAATTCGGTTATTTCCGAAGCGCTGAACAACTGTGTCTCCGCCAAAGACCAAGATGTCCTCTCCCATCAGGACGACGCGCTCATCACGTTCCATTTCCTCTATCTGCGCCTGCACGAGCGCTTCGAGATACGTCAAGCGCGTCATGGCGGGCTTGTTGTCAGCAGTTTGCATGTCGATCAATCCTGTGCTGCCCAGCTGCGGGGCCGCAATGTCCTGGGAGGGGCGAGTTGAACATGTAGTCGGGCAAAGTTTCGGGCCGAGGCATGGGGCTGGACAACGCAAATTCTGCAGCCTGCTTGACGGCTTTGGCGACTTCGTACTCGATTGCTCTTAAGCTCTGGTCGTTTACCCCTTCTTCGATGAGCCGAGTGCGATAGAGCAAAATCGGATCGCGGTCGCGTTTGTGAGCCTCGACGTCTTCAATCGATCGATAAGGCTCCCCCGGAATCACCAAGCGGAAATCGTGCTCATCGAACCGATATGTGTTGGCAACCACGAGAGTCGGGCCATCACCCGCTCGCGCCCGTGTAACCGCCTCCGCTGTCGTGGTGTAGACGGCGCTCACATCCTGCCCATCGACGGTCACACCCGGCATCCCGTAGCCTGCTGCGCGCAGAGCGATGTCGGGCTGCCCGTGGCTTTGCGCTACTGACGTCGTGATCGCGAAGCCGTTGTTCTCGCAAACGTAGATTACGGGAAGCTTCCACAGCGAGGCCATGTTGAGAGACTCGTGGAAAGTGCCCTGGTTGACCGCGCCGTCGCCGAAAAAGCAGAGAGTGACCTGGTCGATGCGCCGCACTTTTGCGCCGAACGCGCATCCCGTCGCGATTGGGATGCCTCCCCCCACAATGGCCGATTCACTGATGATGCCGACCGATCGATCTGCAAGATGCATCGATCCCCCACGCCCCTTACAAATGCCGTCCTCCTTGCCCATAAGCTCGGCCATAAGAGCGTTCAGATGAGCACCCTTTCCGATGGGATGACCGTGCGAACGGTGCGTTCCAGTCACCGTGTCATCGTACCGAAGCGCGAGACATGCTCCCACAATAGCGGCTTCCTGACCCACGCTCGAGTGAAAGGGACCAGGGATTTTGCCACCGTTAAATTGGCGAATACCCTCTTCTTCGAACCGACGGATGCGAAGCATCCGCCGATAGGCTTCTAGTCTATAATCACCATTCAGCCGCATGATCCGAACGTTGCTCCAATATCCAGCACAAGATGCCGCATGGGATCGCCAAGCGCAGGTCCAGCAAATCCAGCGGGTGTAATTCGTCGACTTTCGAGGCAGTGGTAATTACGAGAATGGCTGCTTTGTCGGCCTCAGGTTTAACGGGTCTTGGACGTTTCAAGAACGTTTTGCGGCGACGACACCCTATAGGGGTTGCTCTCGCTGCCGTCTGAGAAACACAATTGCTCAATCATTGATCACGGCGGCGTGGCACCACGGCCGCATACCGAATCCACCGCTCGATGCCCAACTTGCACGTGATCTCGCCTGAGCCGTCCGGGATAAGCTTGACATCCCGCAGACGCAAAGGTTTGACCATGCGCTGACGACGGAGGCGTCGTGGTCGAACACGCAGTAGGCCGCGTCAATTCCCTCCTTCTCGAAACTCCCCAGGGGGCCTTTCAAAATTGGCCGTTCATAGAACGAGCAGATCGGGTGAAGGCGAGGGGCAGCGAGAACAGGACGCCGCGCTTGGCACTGACACAGGTGACCTGGGTATAGCAAGCTCTTGCGGCCCCTCCTCTTTGCCATCCGGATGTTGGCGACGTCTTGGCTCCTCCTCGTCTTTGCCATCCGAATGATCAGGTCGGTTGGCTGATCTAAGTGTATTCGGGCGGCTCGGGCCGGCCTTCTACTCTTGTGGCGCTTTAATGCACATTGATGTTGAGGAAAAAGGTGATGGTGATCGCAAGTGTCCGTACCGAAATAGGCGTATGATGCGTCAACTGTGAGAACGCCCAAAACTCCCGATTCAGGATACTGGTTCAGCGCGTTGTGGAGGATTGCTCGCGAGACGCCGATCTCGGCTTGCGTAAGCCTTCCACGGACTTTTTCGGCACGCACATGCTGATGAGGACCAGTCGACGGCAATTCGGCGAGCACCACGCGTTGGCGCGTCGGCCCTCTCCGCCCAGCCAAGCGCAATGCAGCTGCCGACGATAAACTCCGGGAGTCGACCATGTGCCGAGGTTCAACGAAAGTCGCGACGCTCTCCTCGTGCGCGTGTAAGGAGTTTCGCGGAATCAGCAATGGTCTTGCTCCCAGCCTTGTACGTGCTTTCTCTGAAGCAAGCACCGCGCCATTTGACTTAAGGCTAGGGAGCCACACGACTTTTGCACTGAGGAGGCGTCGACGGAAGAAATTCGCAATCTTCTTTGTCCGAAGCTGGACAAGAAATGTTGAAAGCCCACACAAAAGGATGGAACCGTGCGGGCGCTACGAACAAGCGGCGTGACCTGATGGTATGGACGGCCTCCGCTCCGGCATCGAAGTGCCATACTGTGGCCGCCGCAAGTCACATGAGGGAGAGCCGTCCATGGAGAAGTTTACTACAATCCGTCTGGATATCGCCAAGCAGGTTTTTCAGGTCATGGCATCGATGCCGGCGGCCCGATCACGCAAGAGGGCAACTGCCAGCATCGTACGTCAAGCCATACATCAAGTAATGCGCACCTCTCCATTCCTTGACTAGGACTAACCCGCTCCGCGAATGCGGAGCGGCAAGGAGGGTGAGTGCCGACAGCGTGATCTGATCGCGTCGTCTGTCGTGCTGGTCATGTGTCCACAACAAGCTCCGACTGCGTCAGCATGGAGTGGCTGCTTGCAGCCCATTCCATCAGACAAAAGGAGGAGTTTTGTCATGACCCAACTTCGCCAGCGCATGAGCGAGGACATGCAGGTGCGCAACTTCGCGCTCAACACCCAGCTTCGTATCTGCAACAGGTGTCGCTGTTCGCCCGCTATTTTAGCAAGTCGCCGGACTTGCTCGGGCGCGTCCTGCGCGCTCAAACCCAGATGCACGCCCGACAAGCACAAGCGCCTGAAGCGCTGGCAACACGAAGGCGTCCTCGACAAGATGCAGGACAGGCTCGATCGCATGCCGGATGCCATGACCATCCGCCGGCAGACCGTCGAGCACCCGTTCGGAACGCTGAAGGCGTGGATGGGCAGCACCCATTTCCTGACAAAGACCCTGGAACAGGTCAGAACCGAGATGAGCTTGCAGGTGCTCGCCTACAACATGAAGCGCATGATCAACATCTTCGGCGTCAAGCCGCTGATGACGGCAATCGCCGCCTGATCACGCCCCCGACCGCCAGCGGCCTCATCGCTGCCACGCTCGAAACAGCGAAACAGCGGCCGTCATACGCAATCTGCAATCGCGTTTTTACACGACCTCGGTCGTATCTGGACGTATGTGCGCCACGATCAGCCGTTCGGCGGCGCCGCGCCGGCGGCGGCGGTCTATTACGCCTCGAGCGACCGACGAGGTGAGCACCCACAAAAACATCTGGCCCGGTTCGGCGGCATCCTGCAGGTCGACTGTTATAGCGGCTTCAATCCGCTCTTCGTTCCGAAGCGGAAAGAGCTGCCGATCACGCCCGCATTCTGTTTTGCGCATGCGCGCAGGGGATTCTTCGAACTGGCCGACGTCGAGAAAAATGCCCGCGAGGGCAAGAGGAATGGCAAACCGATCTCCCCGACGGCGCTGGAGGCGGTCAAGCGCATCGACGCGCTCTTCGACATCGAGCGCGCCATCAACGGCCGCCGCGCTGACGAGCGGCGTGCCGTGCGGCAGGAAAAGAGCAAGCCGCTCTTCGATGACATGCACGAGTGGTTGCTCCACGAGCGCGATACCTTCTCGCGCTCCTCCGATGTCCTCAAGCCGATCAACTACATGCTCTCGCGCTGGGATGACTTTGCCCGCTTCATCGATGACGGCAGAATGTGCTTGACCAACAATGCCGCAGAAAGGGCATTGAGAGGTGTGGCCCTGGGAAGGGGTGCGTGGACATTTGCCGGGAGCCAGCGCGGCGCCGACCGGGCTGCCGTCATGCTGACATCCATCACCACCTGCCGCCTGAACGACATCGACCCAAAAGGGAAGAACGGCGACCATGGCTAACGCGCATGCATTGTCTCTTTGAGATATTCGGCGAGCCGAAGGGAAAGTGCGCATACTGTCAACGTCGGATTTGCCGCTGCTCCTGTCGGAAAAACTGCGCTGCTGGCAACCAAAAGGTTCTTGTGGGAATGTGCCATGCAATTCGCGTCTACGATCGACGTCTTTGGATCGTTTCCCATGACAGTAGTGCCCATAATATGGCTGCCACCGGCATCCGACGCAGTTCTATCGTCTTGCAAATGAATGCCGCACTCCATTTGGTCGCAGCGTAACGCGCGAAAGATCTCTCGATGAAGGCGTGCTGCGGCCGCGATCCCATCGCGGCTGTATTTGTCGAGCCGGAAATGAATTTCCGGACGAGGCAAGCCAAGGCCGTCTTTCTCCGAGGAGAGCGTAATCCGGTTAGACGGATTTGGAAGTATTTCAACAATGCTTTGCAGTGCAAATTGTCGAATTCCTATGCGGTGGACCGCATTGAACAAATCCTCACCGATAAGACCCTGCTGGTCGACCAAACCAACTAACGTCCCTCCGACCGCAGCGGATGATAAAGCTCCTTCACCATACGGGGCGCCATTAACGTTGCGCCAGCCGTCATTGCGCAGCGCGGTCCGAAATGCTGCTCGATCTTTCCGAAATGGCCCGTCACGCAGAATTTCAATCCCCGATGTAGATTGTGGCCCTCTGTAAGGAAAAATCGGATCAGGAACGAGAGCCCAGGAGTGCTTCTCAGCATGATCCATAAGATTACATCCGACCAGACCACTCTCATTCGCCAGTCCAGCGGCAGATTGATGATTGGACTGCATCAGCAACTTCGGCGTCTCTATCCCATTCGCAGCCAATACGAACACGCGGGCTTGGAGGCTTCCGGTCGAGCCGTCGCTGTGCTCGAACCAAGCGGTAGTTATCCGGCCGTCGCTGGACGCGTCCAGTTTCGAGACGACCGCGCCCACAAGCAGTTCCGCTCCATTCAATAGTGCGCGTCGTAAATGTACTAAAGGATCGTATTTTGCGCCTATTGGGCAAAGTGGCACGCAGGACGAATACCCTTCACAAAGTGGCCGGCCGTTATACCCGTCAATTGAGTTACGGGCTTGAGGAGTAGGCACAATACGGATTTCCTGAGAAGCAAATTGCAGGCCCTTGATCCGAGCAATTGCGTATTGATCAGCGTAGCTTTGCGGTATAGCTGGCATGGGGAAGGGCTTGCTTCTCGATGAATTCAAGGAGACGTCGGCTTCCGGGCTGCCGGCCACTCCAGTTGCTTCTTCAGCCAAGCAGTACCATGGCTCCAAGTCCGCATAAGTGATTGGCCAGTCTCGCCCCCGGCCATATGTCGTCTGCATCCGAAAGTCGTTCGGGCACATACGCAACGCTGTCCCTAACCAGGCAAGGCCTGTTCCACCAGCAACGCGCAGATACTGACCTTCGAAACGGTCGGCTCCAGTAGCCTCTTGGACGTAATATTCGGATTTGTATTCCCTATCTTGTGGGGCAAGGAGGTCCGCATATGGGGCGAAGATTTCGGCTTCATCTGAGTTGGCAAATATCTCGCGTCGCCATTGCCTGACGTGCCTCTCGTCTTCGATTGGCAAGCCAGCTTCGATCAGCACAACATCCATGCCCGCTTCAGCCAATGAACTTGCGATCAGGGAGCCTGCGAATCCAGATCCGATTATCGCGACGTCGCGGAGGTCAATGCTCACGCCAGTCGCTCGTTCCGCTGGTCCGTCCGAGCCCGGTGTCGCGGTCTATCGGCCCAATCGCCAAACTCACCCTCCCCCCGGGTCATAGGGGAATGAACGCCAAGCGCCTTCCAAACGAGCGCGTCTTCATGCTGCCTCCAACCGCAACGTTTCCAGTGTCCGTTGACGCGAATCGATCCCAAATAAAGAAGATAGAGGATCTGCTTGAGCGTTTCCTCAAAGTCTCCGTTGCTGCGAAGTGCTTGGCAACGGTACGCAACATCGCCCGGAGCGGATTCTGCCCGTAGCATACTGTATGCGCTGAGCAATTGATCAATATCGCCCACGGCAGCTCTTTCCGCTCTTAAAGTGGACAGATTGAGGGCGAGCAGCTGAGTGTCAAAGTCATCGAACGCGGTGAGGTCGCAGACTAGCAAGCTGAACAGGGCGATCTCCGATTCCGGTGGCGACGTGGTTTCGCTCATGTGGCAGTTCTCCGATCGAGTCTCTTGAGATCGGGAGTTTCGCGGAGACATGCGCGGAAGGCATCGAGGAAATCGTCGACGTGAAGTTTTGTCACTGAAGTCGAAATACCCCCCCCAGAAAGGGGCCGCTACATAAATGCCGCGTTCAAGCATCCCGGCGTGCAGTCGTCGCAGAGCCTCGCTTTCCGCGATATCATGATGGGCTTCGCGATACGACAATGGCCGGTGCTGCTTTGCATGGAATCGAAACAGCGATCCGGCCCCTTGCACCGTGATAGCCACGCCCGCCTGGGAGGCAAACTCCTCCGCTTGTTGACGGAGGTAGTTACCAAGTTCGTTGATCCGGTCAATTTCGCCCACCGTCAGCGCGGCAAGTGCAGCGCGACCGGCGGCCATCGTGAGTGGGTTCGCTGAAAACGTTCCACCTTGAGGTACTGTCGCACTATCGTGGGGAGCGAAGGCTTCCATGGTCGCGGAGGTCCCGCCTACCACCCCGATGGGTAATCCGCCGCCTACCACCTTGCCCAATGTTACGAGATCAGGGTGGAAACCTCTCGCTGCAGAAGCACCGTGGTAGTGAACTCGAAAGGACACAACCTCGTCGCTAATCAACAAAATCCCATGCCTTCTCGCAGTGTCCTGTAGCATGGTCAAGTAGTCGGGGTTGAGCGGGATCATGCCCGCGGCGCAGGGAAGCACATCGACAACAATGCAGGCGAGGTCGGAACCATGCTGCTCGATAATGGTCTTCGATCGTGCGGTGTCGTCGAGTGGCAAAACGACGACTTCCTCGCATACATGCGGGGGCGTGTTGCGATACGGTGGATTTGATTTCGGGTAGTCACCTCCCCAATTGTTAGGGCTGCTGCGCGCGCTCACCTCAGCCCAATCGTAAGTACCATGAAAAGCTCCCTCGAGCTTTGCTAGCCGAGTGCGGCCGGTCATGGCTCTGGCCGCCTCTATCGCGAACATTAATGCTTCAGTCCCACTGTTCAAAAAGCGAACACGCTCGATGGCGGGAATGCGCTCGCAAATCGCCTGTGCGAGATCGATGTCAGCTACCGTCGGATTGCCAAACAAGTGCCGCGCTCCAGTTGAGAAGCAATAGCTGCGATGGTTGCCGGGTGCCGATGTCCGTGGATCAAGGTCGAAAAATTGTTGTGAAAATCAACATAGCTGTTCCCGTCGGCATCTTGTATGCGTGCGCCTTCTCCCGCATGCGCGTAGATGGACAGATTTTCGTTTCTCTTACCGATAGGGACTGGTGCTATCGAAACTTTGGTGACGCCGGCCGGATATAGCCCCCGAGTCGCGCTCGGTGAGTACCCGAGACTGGCTGAACCGACTATATGGCTCTTCGTGACCCTTACGGACTTGCACAAGCCGATATGTCGCTGTCCGAGCCTGCCGCGATCCCTGAACTAGTATAGATGCTTCAAGCCGGTTTTCGCGTACAATCTGTGAAAGAATGTCATCGCGGGCGTCGCTACCGAAGGCCATGATTATCCGGCCATCGTTCGTAAGCCACTCCGGCCCCTCTGATAAGAATCTCCGTAGCAAAGCGTATCCAGCGTCGATTATCCCACGTTCAAGATCGTTTTCATGTTCATAGTCGTCCGGGGCGAACCGGCTGGGAAAATTCCAGAAAATGATATCGAACCGTCGCTTGGGCCGCACATTAGAGAAAACGTCGCTTTCGAAAGCTTCAAGGTTAGAGATGTTGTTTCGGGCGGCATTTTCAATCGTGTTGGCGACTGCGCGGGCGTTTATATCAACGGACGTCACAGATCTGGCCCCCGCTCTCGCGAGGTGCAGGCCAGGCAGACCAAACCCGCACCCGATTTCTAGGACCTCTAGTCCATGAACCGGGGGGAAATTCTCAGTCGCCCATCGCCAGCCAACGAACTCTTCTGGAGGAAACACCCCTTCCTGCACAACCAAATCTAATCCGAACTCGGTCATGTGGAATGGAAAACTGCGGTTTTGGCTTGAGGCCAAGATCTCTCTTATTTCTTCTACGTTCGTCATGTGGGATTTCCCGATAGGCAGGTTCATCAGTTTCGTCTCATGGTAGGCGCTCTCAATTCCAACGCGGCGAGCTGAGATCTGAAGCATGCGATGTCGAGTTCGGTCTCCATGGAAGCTTTGCTGCGGAGCAGGCAAAGAAGATCCTCTCGGTGTTTGGCGAGGCGGCCGTGTTTGTACATCTCGATTTTGCGTGCCACGACGGCCGCATAGTTGGCGCGTACACCGATGGTCGGATCAAAAATAAGAGGCTTCGGCCTCTCAGGCTCTATAACCCAGTCGATTTTTACTGTTCCTAGCGCATGGACAAAGGTTCTTTCGAGTTCACTAAAGGAAACGTTTGACTCAGTTGCCACGAACCCCAATCGTGTCAGTACATTCGTGTCTTGCTCGATTGCATGTTCAAATGCGTCCTGTTGAAGGTGATGGATATCAATGTCGTTTGGGATTCGCTCTAGGAGATGAGCGATGACGCTGCTGCCCGCGAGCCAACTCTCTTCTGATCGATTAGGCGCCATCGCCGTGAGCGCGGTGCACAATACGCCCGACATCATGCTCCCTCACCAGTCAGCAATGCCGGCGAGTCATTGATGAGTGAGTTCCAGTAAGGCATCGCAAAAAGGCCCGCCTCGAGCAGAAGGCGGTCCCAGGCTGAAAGCCCGCCTACCCTGTTGAGGAGGTATTCCAGGCTGGCAAAGTCACCCGCGAGAAATCCTTGGACTGTCTCCAGCATTCCGCAGCTAACGGCCAGCGCTTCTGCCTGCTCGAATGCAGCGCGTGCGTTCGCAACCGCATCGTCGCCGCTGTTGCAGATGTCGGATTGAGGTGCTTGGGTATTCCCCAAGCTTGTAAGCAGCACGCGGAACGATGAGTGTGAAATCCGGCCGGAATTGAGCGCCCGCCAACTTGTGTCGCCTGTCCCCGTGGAGTGAGCACGAAGAATTCTGAGTTCCTCGTCCATCAAGCTCTCACTGTCGCTGACGTGGACAAGATTCGTGACTGGATTATCGCAGTAAAAGCGACTGCGAATGGTTCCTTTGGCCGCTTGGGCAGGCTGGGTCTTGCCCTTCAGATTTTGAAGGCTCGATAAAGCGCTGTCCCCGATCCATAGTGTTGCACAGACCGGCCGCATGTCGAACAGGTCCAGCACGAGCGGCCAGTGTTTCCCGCCCGTTGATCCCGTGAGGGAATAGAACGCTTCAATGGAAGTGCGACTGTGGACGGCAAAGGATCGTTCCTCGATTTCAAGTTCTGTCTTCCGGCGAATGAAATCGTCAAGTGCTGCAGTCAGGCCGGATTTTGCGACCTCGGGCCCGTAAACCGTCAATCCCAAAGAAGACATTTACGCGGCCCCCAATGCAGTTTGCGGCGCAGAAATGATGTGAGGTGTAGACGTGATACGTGTGCCCGTTACTTGTTTCCCCTCAAGCCAATCACCCAAGCGATGCGGGTGGGCACCGTTGAGCACCACGCCGGAAAGCCCGTGCTGTGACATGAAGTGAGCGGCACAGGCATCAATTGAAGTGTGACCAAGGCGGCCTAATTCATCGGCGCTGCTTTCAGCGATCAGGGCCGTGGGATCACCCGTCGAAGCATTACGATAAACGCCGTCGACATCCGTCAGGATCGCGAGCTTCGGAGTATTCGTAAGCCAAGCGATCCAGGCAGCGACCGCATCAGATGTAACATCCCAGCTCCACTCCACCGGATCTAGGGCGAACAGGATCTGAGACGGTAACAGTACGGGGATCTTGCCTTCTCTCAGGCGGAACCGGCACTGGCCCAATGTCGAGCACGCGACGAGATCGGATGACAGGGCGGGATCAGACAACATATAGGCGGTCTGATCCTGGGCGAGAGCACATGCATGGTGAGCCGTGAATGGGGCCAGCGGATGTGTCGCGTCAACAGCCTCGATAGCCTTGTCTGGTATCCCGCCTCCTGGAACGATCAAAATTCGATGACCGCGGCGCCCCAGGCGTTCCAGCTCAGCCAAAGCCGCCCTACACGCCTCTAGATCGCGCATCAGGCTTCCACCGAACTTCACCACAACGGAAATGCCGTAAGGCGGAAAACCCTTTATGGCCGGCTGCATGTTCCATCCTTCTTCAAAACTCAAGCGGCGCTTGCAACTTCCGGGTATTGGAGACCAATCTTGGAAGGACCTCCCAGACCTTATGAAATGCGTCGGCATAGAGCTTCATCACCTCAGCATCGTTCGGCGGGGCGATTTCGGAGACATAAAACATCGTATCCAGAAGCTTGATCGTCTTTGGAAAATCCGCCGCACGCCATTTTTTGCGAATGCCCGGCAAATACTCAAAGACGGGCTTTGTCAGCCAGACCCAAACCGGTACACCCTCAGCCTGCAGCAACTTCACGACAAAATCTCTCGCCGCCGGACCAGCAGGAAAGCCGAACCGTTCCAGGTCGATGCGCAGAGGAAAGTTGAGCATCGACTGATGGTGATCATTCGGATCGAAAAGCGGCACTAAGCCAGGAAGATGCTCGACCATATTCCAGAGTAGCGTCGCGTTGCTTCTCCGCTTCTGGAGCTGCTTATCGAGACCCTTCACGCGAGACCTGGCTATCGCGGCCGAGAACACATTGGGTCGGTAATTGTATCCCTGCGAGTTTGGAGAAAAAATCCGTGCCCCGTTCCTGGACGAGCTAGTCAAGGACACATGATCAACATGCTGTATGAGATTCGGGTCCTTTGTGACTACGAATCCCAACTCACCTGCCCCCAGATGTTTGGCGCCGTTTCCCGACAGTGCAAGGGCATCGCTGTCGATATACATACCATTGACAATGTTCTTGATGGCACCAATTGACTGGCACACATCATCAATGATCGCGATTCCCCTCGTTCGCCCAACGGCTCTCAGTCTCGGTGTAAATATGTTGTTGCCAAAAAGATGCGTAATGAGGACGGCCGCAACATCAGGTTCAAAGCAACTCGCCGCGGCCCCCTCATCAATACCGGCCAGGTCCAGATCGACGTCTATGAATACTGGCTCAAGGCCGCTGATCGAAATCGGGCCCACGGCGCCTGGCCAGTTGAGCGCGGCGGTGACAACGCGGTTCCCTCGATCTTTGAAGTAGTCAAGTTCCACATGGATGGCTGCAGTACCACTTCCCACAGCGCGAACAGACCAGTTCCCCGCCCAGTCGGTAAGACGCCGCTCGAGATCCGATACAATAGGGTGGTTGGCGCGATGGTATTTTCCACTCTCTACGACCGTGCGAAGTGCCTTGAGGTGCTTTCTCTTTGTTGCCGGCCATGGCGCTATCCGCCCAGGAGAAACAATAGGGTTTCCGCCAAAGAGTGCGAGTGATGTCTCAGGCCGCCCAACAGTCTTGGCGCGAGCTTCCAAATTCAGATTGACGTTTTTGTTCATCAAACCTCCGGCCAATGCGTCCAGACCGCGACGGCGGCAGTCGCCATGCGCCCCTGACTCCCTTGGAATGAGTTCTCTTCAATCCGCGCCAGCAGCCTCGCAAGTGTCGAGCCAAATGAGGAAATCGTTTCCAAACAATACGATTACGGTGATGGCGCTGTGTCGCACGTCCGACATGTCGAAGATCCGACCTATTCTCCCCCGCCTTCAAGAGATATAAACCGGCGACCCGTGCGATCGCCCCTGTCGATCTCGATGATGTTGTCGTCGAGAAAGCAGTAGAGAGAGGTCCATTTGCACTCGATGCTCGGAGCCAACAGCATCAACGTGCCGTCCCGAACAGCGTCCAAGAGCTGTTCGGCTATCGGGACCCGCGACCCGCGCGACGCCAAAGATCACGTATGCCGCACTTGCACGTGCTCTTACGGAGCCGCCCAGGACGGATGCCAGGACTTCGTGGCACGACGAGGAACAAAAGGGGGTAGCTGAATGCGAGAACTGACTGGAAAACCAGGTTTTGAGTGGTGTCTTCAACGAGATGCACTTCTACGATCTGCCCTGGCCGAAAACGGCGCTGGAGCAGATCGAGAACGAATCGTCGTCATGAAGGTGACGCTCTCCTATTTCATCGAGCCGAACCTCTCCGGCAAGGCCGCGACCCGGCCGGACACCTACCGCTCCTTCGGGCTCCGCTTCGACATGAAGAAACGCACCGAGACGAATGCGCGGTTCAGAAGCCGCATCTCCGCCAGCCAGGAAAAAGACGGGGCCTAAACCGGAGCGGAAGCAAGCTGCTGGCTGCTCGGCCCCAAGGCCAATCAGGCGGGATCGCTACACTGCGATCTGTGGCGTGGCCGTGCGATCGAGCTTGCGGGTCATGACGCCATCGCCGTCTATCCCGTTGGCGGCTGGTGAAAATCGCACACCGGCCAGAAGCGGGTAAAGGACAAGGCGCTATTCCCTGGCCATCTCGATCTCTGCATCGGGCCCAAGCGGTCGACCTCTATTCGGAGATTGCCGCTATCGTGGAGGTGAACGAACTCCAAATCTCCATCGGCTGACCTTCAAATCGCGCCGAGACGCCAACCGAGTTTTCCGCTAGGTGGACAAATGCAATGTTCCGGTGCCGGGACGCATTCAACCTTGCCTCGATCGTATAGTTTCAGCCATGTCGCAGAATTTTCAGATCGCTACGGCTTCAAGCCGGCCGAACCGGAGATCACCATCCGGGAAGACGCGCCAGATGATCTACGCTTTGCCATCGCGCAGATCGCCGTCAACGCAGGAATGGGGCCGACCCGCATTCGAGATGTGGTCTGCACCGTCCTATTTGTGGCGCCCGACCGCAACAACTGGTCCGAATACCCGAACATCTGGGATGAGGTTCGGGGGCTGCTCGAAGATTGCGAATGGTTCAAGGTCTATGACATCGCAGAACGCCTGCATCGCAGCCTCCACTATCAGCAGGCGGATCAGTTTCGCGACGAGCTGAACGGATTTTTCCGCGAAAAGGGCATCGGCTGGGAGTTGAAGGACAACGAGGGCATCGTGTTTCGCGGCAGCGCCCCCTTTACAGCCGCGACCATCAACGCCGTCGAGGCCCTAACAGCGACCGGACGCACAAATGCCGCCCCGAAATCCGCGAGGCTTTGCGCGACATTTCCCGCCGGCCAGAGCCTGACAGGACAGGCGCTATCCAGCATTCCATTGCGGCGCTGGAAAGCGTTGCACGCGACATCGCCAACGAACCGGGACTGACACTCGGCCGCCTGGTGCCACGCCTCAACCTTCCTCGTCCGCTCGACGAGGCCGTGGAAAAGCTCTGGGGCTTTGCTTCAGACCGGGCGCGACACATTCGGGAGGGACAGCAACTCGGAGATGACGAGGCAGAGCTGGTCGTCAGCGTCGCCTGCGCCGTGTCGATCTTCCTGGTCCATCGGACGCGGCAAGTGCACTGAGCGCTTGCCAGGGTTTTTGACTGATCTCCAGCGCCAGCTTCTATTCTGCCCTGCGGGGAACCGGAACCCTTGACGTCTCGGTGCTTGGTCGCACCATCGCCGACCTAAACGATCCCCCAAGCACGATAACGCCCCCTGCCCGTCACCTCACGCAGATTGAGTTCGCCGACAAGGTTAAGCGCACCTCTCGTCGTCACCTTCAGGTCTTTTTCGATCATCGCGCTGGACACCAGGGGCCGCGACAGGACGTAGTCGATCAGCTGGGGCAGTTTCGAGTTGCCGCGTCGGTTTCTGGTGCGGCGAAGCATCTGTTCTCGCGCCATCCCCAGGCGGTCGTGTTCCTTTAGGCCGAGCGCGGCCGCTTCCACAACCGCGTCGAAGAAGGCCAGCCATCGCTCCGTCCTGTTGCGATGGCGTCGGCGTTCGCGGCCGATCACACGCAAGCCCGTGTTGAGAGCCGGCAGATGAGCGATAGTCTTGCGACGCTGCCGCAGTGTGGCTGCCACCAAAAGGGTGCCAAGCCAAGGCTGATGCTGCAGCGGGCCGATGTCCTCCCAAGCGTCCCAAAGCACCGCAGCTGCCAATACGGGCGAAAGATCGGCCGTGCGATCGAGCAGCGTACGCCAGTCGTCGAGTCGGGCGGGCTCGTCCCAATCCGCGTCGTAGACTAGCGGATCCCGCTCAGGTGTCGTTTGCGGCCGTGACGGCCGCTCGACCGCGACACCTTCGAGGACCGCGCTTGAGCGCGCGAGCACGGCGTCGATGGCTGCGAACTCCTCGGCCAGCGGATCGGGCCCGTCCGTCTCGATTGTCTCATCTGGGTGCATCTGCGGCTCCGGTGTCCCCTCGCCTTCCCGGCCCTTCCGCAGCGCCCCGCCGCCGCCGCGCCCGATGAGTTGCCGCATCCCGTCCCTGCCGATCGCCCAATCAGCTGCGTTGCCAAAGATCTGACGGTGAGCGCGCAGGATCGTGCGCGCGCGGGTGAGTTCGTGCGTGGGCGTGCGGATGTCCATATGCGCATCGTGCAGGACGAGATCCTCGACATGGACAAATTCGCCCTCGAGCCAAAGCACGGCCGCCGCATCGTGAAAATGAAACCGCTCGACAAAACCGTCACGCACCGGCGAACGGGAAAGCCGCTCGTCGAGACGCGCGATGGCGTCCTCGGCCGTCACCAGCGGACCGGCGATCTCGGCCCACGGGATTGTCCGAGACATGCCATCAGAGATCTCCATCGCGCATCGGCTCTCTGTCAGTCGACAATCACGACGTTGCCGAGCGGCCATTCCGGGCCGGCCTAGTAGCCTCGTGATCGCGGTTCCTGGGCGGAAGCCAAGCCAAAGTCGACCTGCCCGCCTGACGCCAGACTTCGCGGATCGCGAGACCGGGCCGTTGTTGAAGCGCCAAGCTGAAAGCATGCTTTTCCGTTCCGGGCAGTTTTCGAGGGTGCGGGCCTTCCACCTCGCCAAGCTAAGCCGTTGAATTCATGCTAGCCGAGGCGCAGCAGCTCGGAGGACCAGTCTACCGGCTGCACGGCCGCGCCGGCGGCGGCATCGTTCACATGAGGAGATTCTTGCACATGAGGAGTTTCTTGGCGCGCCTGGCGCGCATCGGCAAGGAACAGCGCGAGGCAAGCCGTCGGTGGATGCGCGCCTGCCAAGGCCCGTACCAGACCAAAAACTCCGCCGTGCGGAGGCGCTCGATGCGCTGGATTCGGTGCTGCCATTCGACCGGCGCGATTTTCTGGCCAAAATCCTCACCGCGACGATGTCGCCACTGCGCCATCTCGCCAAAGAAGGCATCGGCGAGAATTCCCTGCGCGCCCTGGCCTCAGATCTCGGTTACCTCGAAGCATGATCTCTGGCTGCGGCGGGCTCACTCCCGTTACGCGCCAAACAGCCGTCGGTCCCAGTAGACGGGCTGGTGCAGACTTGTCTGAATCCTTGAAAACTCCGAATGCGCCGGGTTGATCAGCACATTGCAATCGAGACGCGCCACGACACTCGGCACCAGCAGGATGACGCTGCGCCGTTCTAAACACCAGGTTTCGCCAAATCCCTGGCTCACCGTCGCCGGCATCGCGTCCCAGCCCGGCAGTGACGGCTGGGAAAAGACCTCGTAGCTCAGCCCGCGCGGGATCGTGATTTCGATGTAGTGCTGGTTGGGCGGCAGGCGGCCGCTGCCATGCACCAGCTTTTCCAAAAGGGCCGTCGAATAGTGCTCGCTGGTGTAGATGATAGGACTTCCGGGCGTATTCCATCGCCCTGGCGCGATTGTCGAGCCGGTCGCGTCGAAGATCGGATAGGTGCCGGCCGGATCGCCGATGCGAAAGGACGATAAGGTGCGATCGAGAGTCTGCGCCGTCACGCAGCGCTGCCGTACTTCAGACCTCCGAGGATATCGACCACCATTTCGGCGCCGAACTCGCTCAGGATAACGACGTCGATCGGTCGCTTGTCCTCAATCATCGGGTGCGGCCGAAACAAGAAATCGCGCGCTTCCTCTTCGTTCTGCCAGACATCGACAGCAAGACCCCAGACGCGCGCCACGCGGGCCAATCGTGTGCCCTCGTCCGATGAGAGACGATGTACCATCTTACGCCGCTCGTAGGTCGCCTTGGGGATCAGCCGGTATTTGAACTGAGCATCGCCAGGCGCCAGAAGACGTGCAACACGCTCGAGTGCCCCAATAGGAAGTCCATCCTCGATCCGGGAGATCAGCCCGAAAGGCGACCGCGCCGCCACCTCTTTGACGGGCAGCCCCAACACGTCGGCGACATTTCCGAACGCTAGCATCTCACTCTCCATCCGTTTGAGGCAGAATATAGCCTCACATGGTGCGTCATGCAAGCGCCGCATGAGCGCGTTTCGTAAGCAGATGAGTTGTCCAGATTAGGTAGCACGTGAGTTGTCCGGTTTTCGCCAGCGCATGGAGGCTGGGGATGAAACGGACAGCATGGCTACAGGACCGGAGAATGCAGAAGTTTGTAGAGGTTTTGAGCCGCTGGAATGGCGGCGATCTTTCGATGATGTAGGCAGGCGAGTTGCTTGGCGGTCGGGGCGGCAATTTCGCCCGCGACCGTTACAAGAGGCTGGGGAAGTTGGGTTGCTCGACCGGCGTTTGGGCAAGATTTCGACCCGTCGAGTGCCTGCCGAAGCGATTGAAGAGATGCTGGAACTTTATCGTCATCGCTACCTGGATGGAATGTAAAGCATTTCCACGAGCACCTGCTGCCCGATCTCGGCTCGCTGAGGAAAGCGAGCCCCGACATCCCAGACTGACGGTAGTTCTGCGAGCAGGATGCAGTTATTTCCAATGGGATGGGAAGGGAATCGAAATACGCTCTCTCCGCCATCTTCAATGGTAGAGCGATCAGAGGTCGGGAATCGGAGGCAGCGGACCTGCGATTAGCTCACGCACCATGCAATGCGATCGAGAGGACCTATCTGGACCAAACTCGAGTAGCGACAGCAATGGGCTTTTGAGATAAGGTTGGGACGCGATGGCATTGAGCGAATAGAGCGATATCGGGAACCGAACCAATCCACAGAAATATTTTGTTGGTATTTTTGTTGGCTAGTCCTGCTATTGCGTGAGTCCTAACCATTTGGAAACAGAGCAAGTTTTCCACCGCTTGGATTCCGCCTCTGGGCACCAT
>NZ_FTPD01000067.1:323569-550698 GCF_900156895.1 Mesorhizobium prunaredense | reverse complement strand
AACGCCCCATGCACATCGAACCACAAAAACAGTCGGAAATACCTATACCTACATGGGCGTCTACAATGAATACTTCGAAAAGTTACTGTTTATGGACGGACACTAGCTAGTTTTCGGGACTCCGGATGAAATCCGGCACGATGTGCGGGATGTCGTCGATGCCGAGGCCGAGCCCCCGCGTAATGCCATAAAAGATGCCAAGCAGAACCAGCGTGACGATCGTCGTCCGCAGCACCGCGCGCAGCATATGCGGTCCGCGCGGCGCGCTGGATACCGTGCCCAGCGTCACGTCCTCATCCTCGTCCTGCGTCCTCAGGCTGAACGGCAGGATGGCGAACAGCACCACCCACCATGTGATGAAGAACAGGGCGAGAAATGAAACCCAGCTCATGCTTGCTCCAGTTCGACCAGCGTGCCGAAGAAATCCTTGGGATGCAGGAACAGCACCGGCTTGCCGTGCGCGCCGGTCTTCGGGTTGCCGTCGCCGAGGACGCGGGCGCCGCTGGCGATGAGGTGATCACGCGCGGCAAGAATATCGTCGACCTCATAGCACAGATGATGCATGCCGCCCGAGGGGTTCTTCTCGAGGAATGCCGCGATCGGCGAACCCTCACCAAGCGGCTCCAGCAATTCGATCTTGGTATTGCCGACATCGACGAACACCACCGTCACGCCATGCTCCGGCAGCGCCTGCGGCGCTGTCACCCGAGCGCCGAGCGTGTCTCGATAAGCCGCTGTCGCCGCAGCCAGATCCGGCACGGCAAGCGCGACATGGTTCAGGCGTCCAAGCATTGGAACTCCGTGGAAAGTTAGGGGAGTAGGGGAATAAGGCAGTAGGGGAGTAGGGAAAAAAGTCCGCAGGGTCGACCGCAAAGCTATTCGCTCTTCCCTACTCCCTTATTCCCCTACTCCCTTATTCCCCTACTTCGTCACCGCGTGACGAACACCGTCACCAGCGGCTTCTTGCCCCAGGCTTCATTGGCGGCGCCACGGACGGCGCGGCGCACTGCCTCCTGCACGAGGTCGAGGTCTTTTCGGCGCTGACGGGGGATGGAGTCCACGGCGCCGATTGCCGCATCGATCATCAGGTCTTCCAGGCTCTCGCCGCGGGCATCGGCCTCGGCGACGCCGATGGCGACCAGATCGGGATCGCCGGCGAGCTCATATTTGTCGTCGAGCACGACATTGACCGCCACGTGGCCAGCGAAAGACAGCTTGCGCCGGTCGCGAATGCCCATCGCCTGGTCGGTGCCGATCAGCCTGCCGTCCTTGTAGATGCGGCCGAACGGCACCTGGTCGATGATCGTCGCCGCACCGGGATAGAGCCGCAGCATGTCGCCGTTGCGCACCTGCGCCACCTGGCCGATGCCGGACACCGACATCAGCGATCCCTGCGCCACCAGATGCGCCGCCTCGCCATGCACGGGAACGCCGATCTGCGGGCGCACCCATTCATACATCTTGCGCAACTCGCTGCGGCGCGGATGGCCCGAGACATGCACCAGCGCATCGCCGTCCTCGATGATCTTGATGCCGAGATCGATCAGCCGGTTCTTGATCTCGAGGATACCCTTCTCGTTGCCGGGAATGGTGCGCGAGGAAAACACCACCGTGTCGCCTGCCGTCAGCGACACCGATTTCATCTCCTCGCGCGACAGTTTCGCCAGTGCCGCAAGCGGCTCGCCCTGGCTGCCGGTGCAGATGATGACGAGGTTTTCGCGCGGGATGAAGCCAAAGTCCTCCTCGGCGATGAATTCGGGCAGCCCATCCATGTAGCCGAGCTCGCCGGCAACATCGATGACGCGCTTCAGCGAGCGGCCGAGCACCAGGCACTGCCGGCCGGCATCGCGTGCCGCCTTGGCAATGGAGACGATGCGTCCGACATTGGAGGAAAAGGTGGTGACCGCAACGCGGCCCTTGGCGCTCTGGATGACGCCCTTGAGGCCCTCGCCAACCGCGACTTCCGACGGCGACACCCCTTCCCGCAGCGCATTGGTGGAATCGCAGATCAACGCCAGCACGCCCTTGTCGCCATAGGCGCGAAAGCGCGCCTCGTCGGTCAGCGGACCGATCGTCGGCGCCGGATCGATCTTCCAGTCGCCGGTGTGGATGACGGTACCGGCCGGCGAGGTGATCGCCAGCGACATCGGTTCGGGGATCGAATGCGCAACCGGGATGGCCTCGATCTCGAACGGGCCGACGCTGAACTTTTCACCGGCGCGGTAGATCGTCACCGGGATCTTTGGTGCGCCCTGCTCGCCCTGCCGCTTGGCTTCCAGCAATCCAGCGCCGAACGGCGTCATCCAGACCGGCGCCTTGAGCTTCGGCCATGTGTCGAGCAGCGCGCCGTAGTGGTCCTCATGCGCGTGCGTGATGACGATGCCGCGCAGATTGGCGACGTTCTCCTCGATGAAGCGCGTGTCGGGCAGCACCAGGTCGACGCCAGGCAGGCTGGCATCGGGAAAGGTCACGCCGACATCGACGACGATCCATTCGCGCGCATTGGCCGGCCCGTAGCCATAGAGGGCGAAGTTCATGCCGATCTCGCCGACGCCGCCAAGCGGCACGAAGACAAGTTCGGCGGTTTCCGCTGTCGCCATGATCATTCCTTTCCTGGCCGGTCAACCCAAGCCCGTCAAAATCTGGGGCCAGTCAAACCTGAGCCCGTCAAAAACCTTGGCCTGTCAAAAACCTTGGCCTGTCAAACCTGGGGGCCTGTCAAACCTGGGCCGACGCGACCGCACCGAAATGCACGTCGCCGGCGGCGATCGTCAGAACCGAACCCTCATCGTCGCGGATCACGAAACGGCAGTCCTCGTCAATGGTCTCGAACGTGCCGCGCACCACATTACCGTCAATTCTGACAGCAACCTGCCCGCCAAGCCCTGCCGCGCGCGCCAGCCAGCGCCGCCTGACGGCGGCCAGCCCGCGCCCATCGTTCCACAGCCGCGCATTCTCGCTCCAGGCATCCGACAGCGCCAGAAACAATGTCTCGGCATCGCAAGCAGCGCCCAGCGCGCCAAGCGATGTCGCGGGATAAGGCAAATCCTTGGGGTATGCCACAACATTGACACCGATGCCCACCGCCACCGCGAAGCGATCGCCTTCGAGTATCGCCGATTCCAGCAGGATGCCGGCAAGCTTGGCGCCGGAGGCGAGCACATCGTTTGGCCATTTCAGCTCGAAACGGTTTTTTCCATCGCTGCCGCCGTCGAGGCCGATTGCGATCCTGCCCTTCGGCACGACGGCGTCGAGCGCATCGGCGAGCGCCAGCCCGGCGACGAAGCCGAGCGTCGCGGCCAGGCGAAGCTCGGCATTGGTGACCACCAGCAGCGTCGCCGCCAGATTGCCCTCGGGCGTCGCCCAGACCCGGCCGCGCCGGCCACGCCCGCTGTCCTGTTTTTTCGAAACGACCCAGAGCTTGCCCGGATCTCCTGCCCGCGCACGGTCGAGCGCCAGCGCATTGGTGGAACCGACCGTGTCATGTGCCTCGAGCCGGAACCCTTCCGAGGCCGCTGTTGGAGCCAGCCGAAATGCCATCCCGTCAGAAGAATGTCTTGGCGGCGGCTTCGGCATAGGTGCCGATCGGCCCGCCGATCAGCACATAGAACAGCACGAAGGCGCCGCAGACACCAAGCACGACGCGAAGCTCGGTCGCCATCGGCACGAAGCCGCCGACCGGTTCGTCGAACCACATGATCTTGATGATCCGCAGATAATAATAAGCGCCCACCACCGAGGCCAGCACGCCGATGATCGCCAGCGCGTAGAGGTTGGCGTTGATGGCGGCAAGGAACACGTACCATTTCCCCCAGAAACCGGCGAGCGGCGGAATGCCGGCCAGCGAGAACATCAGGATGGTCAGGATCGTTGCCATGATCGGATTGGTCGACGACAGCCCGGCGAGATCGCTGATCTGTTCGACATTGCCTTCCTTGCGCCGCATGGCGAGGATGAAGGCGAAGGTGCCGAGCGTCATCACCAGATAGATCAGCATGTAGATGGCGACGCCGCGCACGCCGGCCTGGCTGTTGGCGGCGAGGCCGACCAGGGCGTAGCCCATATGGCCGATCGAGGAATAGGCCATCAGCCGCTTGATGTTGGTCTGGCCGATAGCCGCAAAGGCGCCGAGCAGCATCGAGGCGATCGAGATGAAGACGATGATCTGCTGCCAGTCGGCGGCGATCGGCTGGAAGGCGTCCATGGTGACGCGCACGATCAGCGCCATCGCCGCCATCTTCGGCGCCGCAGCGAGGAAGGCCGTCACCGGCGTCGGCGCGCCTTCATAGACGTCGGGCGTCCACATATGGAACGGCACCGCCGATATCTTGAAGGCAAGGCCGGCCAGCACGAAGACCAGGCCGAAGACCAGGCCAAGCTGCCGCTCGCCGCCGCCAAGTGCTGCGGCGATCTCCTGGAAGCCGGTGTTGCCGGTGTAGCCGTAGACGAGGCTGATGCCGTAAAGCAGCATGCCCGACGACAGCGCGCCGAGGACGAAATATTTTAGCCCCGCCTCGGTCGAGCGCAGATTGTCCCGGTTGATCGCCGCCAGCACGTAGATTGCCAGCGACTGCAGTTCGAGGCCGAGATAAAGCCCGATCATGCCGTTGGCCGAGATCATCAGCATCATGCCGAGCGTGCACAGCAGGATCAGCACCGGATACTCGAACTTGTCGAAATGCTCCGCCTTGGCGAAGCGCATCGACATGACCAGCGTCACCGCCGACCCGATCAGCGCCAGCACCTTCATGAAGCGGGCGAAGGGATCCTGGACGAAGGCTTCGCCGTAAGCGTTGCCCTGCCCGGTGGAAAAGATCGTCCAGACGCCGGCAACCACCAGGACGGCGACGGCAAGGCCGCTCACCGTGGTGGTGGTGTTGGCGCGCGAATAGGCGCCGAGCATCAGCAGCGCCAGGGCGCCGACGGCGAGGATCAGCTCTGGTGTCGACAGCGACAGGCTGGAGAGAAGGTCCGGCGTCATGGTTCGCAAACCTCTCGGGTCAGTTCGCCGCCGCGGTCTGCGCGGTGTCGATGGATGCGGTGACATTGGTGACGAGCGCCTTGACCGACGCGGCGGTCGCGTCGAAGACCGGCGCCGGGTAGACGCCGAAAAAGATGACCAGCACGGCCAGCGGGTAGATGATCACCTTCTCGCGCGTCGACAGGTCGAGCAGGCCTTTCAGGCTGTCCTTGCTCAGCGCGCCGAAGATCACCCGGCGATACAGCCAAAGCGCATAGGCCGCCGACAGGATGACGCCGGTGGCGGCGAAGAACGCCACCCAGGTGTTGACCCGGAACACGCCGAGCATGGTCAGGAACTCGCCGACGAAGCCGCTGGTGCCGGGCAGGCCGACATTGGCCATGGTGAAGATCATGAACACGGTGGCGTATTTCGGCATGTTGTTGACCAGCCCGCCATAGGCGTCGATGTCGCGCGTGTGCATGCGATCGTAGATGACGCCGACGCACAGGAACAGCGCGCCGGAGACCAGACCGTGCGACAGCATCTGGAAGATCGCCCCCTGGACGCCTTCCTGGTTCATCGCGAAGATGCCCATGGTGACGAAGCCCATATGGGCGACCGACGAATAGGCGATCAGCTTCTTCATGTCCTCCTGCATCAGCGCCACCAGCGAGGTGTAGATGATGGCGACGACGGACAGCGCGAAGACCAGCGGCGCAAACATCTCCGAGGCGATCGGAAACATCGGCAAGGAGAAGCGCAGGAAGCCATATCCGCCCATCTTCAGCAGGATGGCGGCCAGGATCACCGAACCGGCCGTCGGCGCCTCGACATGGGCGTCCGGCAGCCAGGTGTGCACCGGCCACATCGGCATCTTCACGGCGAAGGAGGCAAAGAAGGCAAGCCATAGCCAGGTCTGCATGGAGGCCGGGAAGTTGTGCGTCAGGAGCGTCGGGATGTCGGTGGTGCCGGACTGGAAGAACATCGCCATGATGGCGAGCAGCATCAGCACCGAGCCGGCCAGCGTGTAGAGGAAGAACTTGAACGAGGCGTAGACGCGCCGCTTGCCGCCCCACACGCCGATGATGATGAACATCGGGATCAGGCCGGCTTCGAAGAAGACATAGAACAAGACGATGTCGAGCGCGCAGAACACGCCGATCATCAGCGTCTCCAGCAGCAGGAAAGCGATCATGTAGGCCTTGACGCGCTTCTCGATCGATTCCCACGAAGCCAGGATGCAGAGCGGCATCAGGAAGGTGGTCAGGATGACGAACAGCATGGAGATACCGTCGACGCCCATATGGTAGGAGATGCCGGAATCAAGCCAGGCAAACTTCTCGACGAACTGGAAGCCAGGCTCCGCATTGTCGAAGCCGGTCCAGATGAACAGCGAGATGATGAAGGTGATACCAGTCGTCCACAACGCGATGGCGCGGATGTTGCGGCGCGCATTCTCGCTGTCGTCATTGATCAGCAGAATGAACAGCACACCAACCAGCGGCAGGAAGGTGACCAGCGAGAGGATCGGCCAGGCGGTCATCAGAGCATCATCCAGGTGACGAGTGCGGCAACGCCGATCAGCATGGCGAAGGCATAATGATAGAGGTAGCCGGTCTGCAGCTTGACGACCCGGTTGGTGACGTCGACGACGCGCGCCGAAACGCCGTCCGGACCAAGCCCGTCGATGACGGTGCCGTCACCGGTCTTCCACAGGAAGTGGCCGAGGCGTTTTGCCGGCCGCACGAACAGGAGGTCGTAGAGTTCGTCGAAATACCACTTGTTGAGCAGGAAGGCGTAGAGCCCGCGATGCTGCGCCGCCAAATTCTTCGGCATTTCCGGCGCGCGGATGTAGAATTGCCAGGCAATCGCAAAGCCGATCAGCATGGCGATGAACGGCGCCAGCTTCACCCACAGCGGCACTTCGTGGATGTCGTGCAGGATATGGTTTTCCGGCAGCGTGAACAGCGACGCCTTCCAGAACTCGGCATAGCCCTCGCCGATGAAGGCGGCATGGAAGATCACGCCGGCGAACAGCGAGCCCGCCGCCAGGATGAACAGCGGCACCAGCATGACCGGCGGCGATTCATGGACATGGTGCATGACCTCGTGGCTCGCCCGCGGCTGGCCGTGGAAGGTCATGAAGATCAGCCGCCAGGAATAGAAGCTGGTGAAGCAGGCGGCGACGACCAGCAGCACGAAGGCAAGGCCGGCGACCGGATTGTGCGCGGCAAAGGCGCTTTCGATGATCGCGTCCTTGGAGAAGAAGCCGGCGGTGCCGATCACAGTCACCGGAATGCCGACGCCGGTCAGCGCCAGCGTACCGATCACCATCATCCAGTAGGTCTTCGGAATGAGCGTTCTGAGGCCGCCCATCCTGCGCATGTCCTGTTCGTCCGAGACGGCGTGGATCACCGAGCCCGAGCCGAGGAACAGCAGCGCCTTGAAGAAGGCATGCGTGAACAGATGGAAGATCGCCGCGCCATAGGCGCCGACGCCGAGCGCCACGAACATGTAGCCGAGCTGCGAGCAGGTCGAATAGGCAATGACGCGCTTGATGTCGTTCTGGACGAGGCCGACGGTCGCCGCGAAGAAGGCGGTGAAGGCGCCGATGAAGGTGACCACGATAAGCGCCGAATGCGACAGTTCGAACAGCGGCGACAGCCGCGCCAGCATGAACACGCCGGCCGTCACCATGGTGGCGGCATGGATGAGCGCCGAGACCGGCGTCGGGCCTTCCATGGCGTCCGGCAGCCAGGTGTGCAGCGGCACCTGGGCCGACTTGCCCATGGCGCCCATGAACAGCAAGAGACAGACGACGGTCATCGCAGCCTGCTTGTCGAGTGCATAGCCGAGGAAGGTCAGCACGGCAGCGCCCTGCGAGCCGCCTTCAGCCGGAATGAACGTCGCCGCATTGGCGAAGATGGTGCCGAGATTGACCGAGCCGAACAGCACGAACACGCCGAAGATGCCGAGCGCGAAACCGAAATCGCCGACGCGGTTGACGATGAAGGCCTTGATCGCGGCGGCATTGGCCGACGGCTTCTTGTACCAGAAGCCGATCAGCAGGTAGGAGGCGAGACCGACGCCTTCCCAGCCAAAGAACATCTGCACGAGGTTGTCGGCCGTCACCAGCATCAGCATGGCAAAGGTGAACAGCGACAGATAGGCGAAGAAGCGCGGCCGGTTCGGGTCGTGATGCATGTAGCCGATCGAGTAGATGTGGACCAGCGCCGACACCGTGTTGACGACGACCAGCATCACCACCGTCAGCGTGTCGATGCGCAGCGCCCATGCGGCCTCCAGCCCGCCCGACTGGATCCAGCGCATCACCGGCACGGTGAACACCTCGCCCTCGCCGAAGCCGACCGAGAAGAAGGCGACCCACGACAGCACGGCTGATATCACCAGGAAGCCGGAGGTGATGTATTCGGACGCCTTGGCGCCGAGCGACGTGCCGAACAGGCCGACGATCAGGAAGCCGAGCAGAGGAAGGAAGACGATGGCCTGATACATGGTGGTTTCCGTCAACCCTTCATCATGTTCACGTCTTCGACCGCGATCGAACCGCGGTTGCGGAAGAAGACGACGAGAATGGCGAGGCCGATCGCCGCTTCAGCCGCTGCGACCGTCAGCACGAACATCGCGAACACCTGTCCGACGAGATCGCCGAGTGCTGCCGAGAAGGCGACGAAATTGATGTTGACCGCGAGCAGGATCAGCTCGATCGACATCAGGATGACGATGATGTTCCTGCGGTTCAGGAAAATGCCGAACACGCCGAGCGTGAACAGGATCGCCGATACGGTCAGATAGTGTGCGATGCCGACAACCATCTCAGATTCCTTCGCCCGTCTTGACCTTGCGGATTTCCATTCCCGTTGCCGGCGTGCGGCCGACCTGGGCGGCGATTGACTGCCGCTTAATGCCCGGCTTGTGGCGCAGCGTCAGCACGATGGCGCCGATCATGGCGACCAGCAGCACAAGGCCCGCAATCTGGAAATAGTAGAGGTAGTCGGTATAGAGGATGTCGCCGAGTGCTGCGGTGTTCGAGCGCGCGGCAAGGTCCGGAATGGGCTTCGAAACCGTCGCCGCCAGTTGCGGCGCGAACGTATAGCCGCCGAGCACGATGATCAGCTCAGCCGCCAGGATCAGCCCGACCAGCGCGCCGATCGGCGCATATTGCAGGGCGCCTTCCTTCATTTCGGCGAAATCGACGTCGAGCATCATGACGACGAACAGGAACAGCACCATGACCGCGCCGACATAGACGACGAGCAGGATCATCGCCAGGAACTCGGCGCCGGTCAGCATGAACAGGCCGGCGGCATTGAAGAAGGTCAGGATCAGGAACAGCACCGAATGCACGGGATTGCGCGCCGAAATGACCATGAACGCCGACGCCACCGCGAAAAAGGCGAAGAGGTAGAAAAAGGCCGCCTCTAGTCCATTCAGCATGGGTTCCCCCGGGTTCCTGTCCGAACAGGACGTTCGTCCTGTTCGATGTGTGGCTTGGTTCCGCCTCCGGTGCCGAAGCCGCGTGTTCCTTAAACGAGGCCCTTCGCCTCGTCCATGCGTCATTCCATTTCCTTCTCCCCGTTTACGGGGAGAAGGTGGCCCGAAGGGCCGGATGAGGGGCAGGGCTGAATTTCGAGGCGTTGGCGCCGCCCCTCATCTGCCTGCCGGCATCTTCTCCCCGTGAACGGGGAGAAGAGAGCAGCCCTATCGGTACGGCGCGTCCAGCGAGATATTGCGCGCCAGTTCGCGCTCCCAGCGGTCGCCATTGGCCAAGAGCTTGTCCTTGTCGTAATAAAGTTCCTCGCGCGTCTCGGTCGCGAACTCGAAATTCGGCCCCTCGACGATGGCGTCGACCGGACAGGCTTCCTGGCAGAAGCCGCAATAGATGCACTTCACCATGTCGATGTCGTAGCGCACCGTGCGGCGGGTGCCGTCATTACGGCGCGGGCCGGCCTCGATGGTGATCGCCTGCGCCGGGCAGATCGCCTCGCACAATTTGCAGGCGATGCAACGTTCCTCGCCGTTCGGATAGCGGCGCAGCGCATGCTCGCCGCGGAAGCGCGGGCTCACCGGCCCCTTCTCATGCGGATAGTTGATCGTCTCCTTCGGCGCGAAGAACTGGCGCATCGACAGGAAGAAGGCGCTGACGAAATCCTGCAGCAGCAGCGATTTTGCGGCTTGAGTTAACGCACCCATTCGCCACTCCCGAACATTTGCAACGCGAATACGGCGCCGCCGACGCCACATACGAGCGGAGCCACCACAGTGTAGAGCCTACGGACCAAATGCTCGCGCATTTGCTTTTCCTCGATGGAAAGGGGCAGGCCGAGCCCTTTTGAACGCCCAAACATGTGCAGCGCAGTCGGCAACGCGGAAATAGACGTCAGCCATGCCACCAAGGCGCCGGCAGCGGCGCCAAGCACCAGGATTGCCGGATCGCCCATCACGCAAACCCCGTGATCTTGAGGAACGCGGCGACAATCACCACCATCGCCAGCGAGATCGGCAGGAAGACCTTCCAGCCGAGCCGCATCAGCTGGTCGTAGCGGTAGCGCGGCACGAAGGCCTTCACCATCGAGATCATGAAGAACACCAGGCAGACCTTGAGGACGAACCAGATCAGACCCGGCACCCAGGTGAAGGGAGCGAAATCGAAGGGCGGCAGCCAGCCGCCGAGGAACAGGATGGTGGCCAGCGCGCACATCAGCACGATGGCGACATACTCGCCGAGGAAGAACAGCAGGAACGGCGTCGATGAATATTCGACCATATGGCCGGCGACGAGTTCCGATTCGGCTTCCACCAGGTCGAAGGGAGGGCGGTTCGTTTCGGCCAGCGCCGAGATGAAGAAGATGACGAACATCGGGAACAGCGACAGCCAATGCCAGTCGAGGAAGGTGTTGGGCAGGCCGACCCGCGTGCCCAGCCCGTCCTGCTGCGACAGCACGATGTCGGACAGGTTGAGCGAGCCGACGCAAAGCAGCACTGTGACGATGACGAAGCCGATCGAGACCTCGTAGGACACCATCTGCGCGGCCGAGCGCAGCGCGCCGAGGAACGGATATTTCGAGTTGGACGCCCAGCCGCCCATGATCACGCCATAGACCTCGAGCGAGGAGATGGCGAAGACGTAGAGGATGCCGACATTGACGTTGGCGATCGCCCAGCCCTCATTGACCGGTATCACCGCCCAGGCCGAGATCGCCAAAACCGCCGAAACCAAGGGCGCCAGCAGAAAAACGCCCTTGTTGGCGCCGGACGGAATCACCGGCTCCTTGAACACGAACTTCAGAAGGTCGGCGAAAGCCTGCAGCGTGCCCCATGGGCCGACGACGTTCGGGCCGCGGCGCAACTGCACCGCCGCCCAGATCTTGCGGTCCGCGTACAGGATGTAGGCGACGAAGATCAACAGCACGACGATCAGCACGACTGACTTCAGCAGGATGAGCAGCGCCGGCAGCACGTAGAAGGAGAAGAAGGTGTCCATGCTATTCCGCCGCCTGCCTGAAGCCGTTTTTCGCCAGCGCCGAGCACTCCGCCATCACTGCGGAAGCCCGCGCGATCGGATTGGTCAGGTAGAAATCCTTGACCGGCGAGGTGAAGGCGCCCTTGCCCAGCCGCCCGCCGAGCTTTGCCACCTTGGCGACATCGTCAGCATTGCCGGCCGCGACCTGGTCGATGCGGGCAAGATGCGGGTATTCGCCATAGAGTTTTGCGCGCAGCTGCGGCAGCGAATCGAACGACAATCTCTTGCCCAACACATCCGACAGCGCCCGCAGGATCGCCCAGTCCTCGCGCGCATCGCCCGGCGCGAAGCCGGCACGGTTGGTCTGCTGCACGCGGCCCTCGGTGTTGACGTACGTGCCCGATTTTTCGGTATAGGCGGCGCCCGGCAGGATGACGTCGGCGCGGTGCGCGCCGTGGTCGCCATGCGTGCCGATATAGACGACGAAGGCGCCGCCGGTCTTGGCCATGTCGATCTCGTCGGCGCCGAGCAGGAACAGCACCTCCATGTCGCCCAGCATGCCGGCGACGTTCTTGCCGCCCTCGCCCGGCACGAAGCCGACATCGAGACCGCCGACACGCGCCGCCGCAGTGTGCAGCACGGCAAACCCGTTCCAGTCGGCTCTCGCAGCATTGACGGCCAGGCTGAGCTTCGCCGCCTGGCCGAGCACGGCCGCGCCGTCCGAGCGCGACAGCGCGCCCTGACCGACGATAACAAGCGGATGCGTCGCCTGCTTCAGCACCTGGAAGAATTTGCCGTTGCCGTCGGTCAAATCCTTCAGCGATTCCGGTCCGGCGCCGAGCTGCTCATAGTCGTAGCGCGTATCGCCGATATCGCCGATGACGCCGACCGGCAGGTTGCCGACCCGCCAGCGCTTGCGGATGCGGGCGTTGAGCAAGGACGCCTCGAAGCGCGGATTGGCGCCGATGATCAGCACCGCGTCGGCCTGCTCGATGCCCTCGATGGTCGGATTGAAGAGATAGCTTGCCCGGCCGAGCGACGGATCGAGCGCAGCGCCATCCTGGCGGCAGTCGGTGCTTTTCGAGCCGAGCGAGGCCATCAGCAGCTTCAGCGCATAGATCTCCTCGACGGCGGCGAGATCGCCTGATATGGCGCCGATCTTGTCGGGCGCGGTGCTCGACACCGCTTCCTTGATCGCGGAAAAAGCCTCGGCCCAGCTTGCCGGGGCCAGCTTGCCGTTCTTGCGGACATATGGGCGGTCGAGGCGCTGGGTGCGCAAGCCGTCCCAGATGAAGCGGGTCTTGTCGGAAATCCACTCCTCGTTCACCGCCTCGTTGGTGCGCGGCAGGATGCGCATCACCTCGCGGCCTCGGCTGTCGACGCGGATCGCCGAGCCGACGGCATCCATGACGTCGATGGATTCGGTCTTGGTCAGTTCCCACGGCCGCGCCTGGAAGGCGTAGGGCTTGGAGGTCAGCGCACCGACCGGGCAAAGATCGATGACGTTGCCCTGCAGTTCCGATGTCATCGCGCTTTCGAGATAAGTGGTGATTTCGGCGTCCTCACCGCGGCCGATCAGGCCGAGCTCGGAAATGCCGGCAATTTCGGTGGTGAAGCGGACGCAGCGCGTGCAATGGATGCAGCGGTTCATGATCGTCTTGACCAGCGGCCCGATATACTTGTCTTCGACCGCCCGCTTGTTCTCGTGATAGCGCGAGGAATCGACGCCGAACGCCATCGCCTGGTCCTGCAGGTCGCACTCGCCGCCCTGGTCGCAGATCGGGCAATCGAGCGGATGGTTGATCAGCAGGAATTCCATCACGCCTTCCCGGGCCTTCTTGACCATCGGCGTGTTGGTGAAGATTTCCGGCGTTTCGCCATTTGGTCCCGGACGCAGATCGCGCACGCCCATGGCGCAGGACGCCTGCGGCTTGGGCGGCCCGCCCTTCACCTCGATCAGGCACATGCGGCAATTGCCGGCGATCGACAGCCGCTCATGGAAGCAGAAGCGCGGCACTTCCGCGCCGGCGTCCTCGGCTGCCTGCAGCAGCGTGTAGTGGTCGGGTACAGTAATCTCTTTCCCGTCGACCTTGAGCTTTGCCATTTCGTCTCAAACCCCTGCGGACATTCCGCAATCTTTCTTTCCGGGCGCAGCCGAAACCGCGCCCGGCATTGAATTCAACGTTTGGCCGCGGCCAGCGCCGCCGCCTGGCCAAGCCAGTTGTCGCGACCGATGCGGCCCTTGAACGACAGATAATCGTCGACCCAGGCGATCTCTTCCGGCGTCCATGCCGCGATCTGGCCATACGTCCAGACGCCCAGGCCGTTCAGCACCTGTTCCAGTTTCGGCCCGATGCCCGATATCGCCTTGAGGTCGGCCGGATTTTCCGGGCGATCCATGGCCTTGGGCTGCTTGAAATCCTCGGGCATCAACCCGGCCGGGGCGGCAGCCGCATCCACGACGCTGCGTGCATCATCCCTACTGTTCGCGGCTATGTCGTTCACGTCCCTGGCGAAGGACTGCGCCTCGGCGATCAAGGTTTTCGTCGTCGCGCGCGCCTTGGTCGAGGAGCTTGTCCCTGTCTGCGAAAAGCCTTCGACCCTGGCATCGAAATCGTCGACGATCGGCTGGAAGAGCCGCTGCGAGGCCTCGGCGGCGCCCGAGAGCACGCCCATCCACACCCCAAAGGCATGATTGGCAAGCCCGATGCCAAGCGCCGACATCGCTGCCGCACCCGCGACAGGATGCGCCAGGAGATTGACGGCGCTGGCCATCTCCTTCGGCATCATCCTGGTCAGGTCCTGGTTCATCTTCTCGAACGGGTCCAAATCTGGCATCAAATAATCGGGTCTCGAATGCAGCGACATAGGTGGTCTCCTGGTCGTTTCTTCCGTATGCCCCGGCCTGTTTCCTCAAATCGGGCACTTGCCCGTATTTCAGATCGGGCTCTTGCCCGTATCTCAGATCGGGCATTCGCCCGTATCTCAAATCGGGCACTCGCCCGCTTCAAATTCGTCTATTCCGCCGCCACCATCACCGGCTCTGCCCGGTGCGCATTGCGCGAAAACTCGTCGATACGCCGCTCCACCTCGCCGCGGAAATGCCGCATCAGGCCCTGGATCGGCCACGCCGCCGCATCGCCCAGCGCGCAGATCGTGTGGCCTTCGACCTGTTTGGTCACGTCGAGCAGCATGTCGATCTCACGCTTCTGCGCCTCGCCGCGCACCAGCCGCTCCATCACCCGCCACATCCAGCCGGTGCCTTCGCGGCACGGCGTGCACTGGCCGCAGCTCTCGTGCTTGTAGAAGTAGGAAAGCCGGGCAATCGCCTTCACGATATCGGTCGATTTGTCCATGACGATGACAGCCGCCGTGCCGAGACCCGATTTCAGGTCACGCAGCGCATCGAAATCCATCGGCGCGTCGATGATCTGCTCCGCCGGCACCAGCGGCACCGAAGCGCCGCCCGGAATGACCGCCAGCAGATTGTCCCAGCCGCCGCGAATGCCGCCGCAATGCGTCTCGATCAGCTCGCGGAACGGGATCGACATCGCTTCTTCGACGGTGCACGGAGTGTTGACGTGGCCCGAAACGCAGAACAGCTTGGTGCCGACATTGTTGGGCCGGCCGATGGACGAGAACCAGGCAGCGCCGCGGCGCAAAATGGTCGGCGCCACCGCGATCGACTCGACATTGTTGACCGTCGTCGGGCAGCCATAGAGGCCGACATTGGCCGGAAACGGCGGTTTCAGCCGCGGCTGGCCCTTCTTGCCTTCGAGGCTTTCGAGCAGCGCCGTTTCCTCGCCGCAGATATAGGCGCCGGCGCCATGGTGCATGTAGATGTCGAAATCGTAGCCGGAAATGTTGTTCTTGCCGATCAGCTTGGCCGCATAGGCCTCGTCGATGGCGCGCTGCAGCGCCTCGCGCTCGCGGATGAACTCGCCGCGCACATAGATGTAGGCGGCGATCGCGCCCATGGCGAAGCCGGCGATCAGGCAGCCTTCGACCAGCGTATGCGGGTCATGGCGCAATATGTCGCGGTCCTTGCAGGTGCCGGGTTCGGATTCGTCGGCATTGACGACGAGATAGCTCGGCCGGCCGTCACTCTGCTTGGGCATGAACGACCACTTCAGCCCGGTCGGGAAGCCGGCGCCGCCGCGGCCGCGCAGGCCTGATGCCTTCATCTCGTTGACGATCCAGTCGCGCCCCTTGGCGATGATGCCGGGCGTGTTGTCCCAGGCGCCGCGCGCCATCGCACCGGCCAGCGACTTGTCGAAGCGGCCGTAGATGTTGTTGAAGATGCGGTCTTTGTCCTGAAGCATTGTTCGTCCCTCAGACCGGCTTCTTGCCGAAGACGCGGATATATTCGGCGACCCCGCCCTTGGCCAGCGCCTTGGCCTGCTTGACCCAGTCTTCGCGCTCGATGCGGCCGTGGAAACTGAGATAGCCATCGACCCACTCGCGCTCGGCCTTCTTCCATGACGCGACTTGCGCGTAGGTGAAGATACCAAGTGAATGCAGGATGCCTTCGATCTTAGGGCCGACGCCCGAGATCAGCTTGAGATCGTCGACCAGTGCCGGCTTTGCGATGCCGGCCGGACGGTTCTTGTCCTCGAGCGAAGGCTTGGCTGGCTTGATGGCCTTTTTGCCGGCAGCGCCGATCGGCGCTTCCTTCAACTCCGGCGCCTTGAAAGCAGCCGCTGGCTCAGCCTTGACTATCGGACCGCTGCGCTGTTTCAAAACCTTTTCGACTTCCGGCGCGGCCTTGTTGGCATTGGCGGCCGAATGCCGCGGTGCTCTGACGCTCGCCGCCTTTTCCGTCTCTGGTGCGACCTTTGCCGGAGAAGGCGTCTCCAGCGCCGGGCTGGTTTCGGGCGCATCGGTCTTCGGCTTGCTGGCTTTCGACGGCGCGACCGGGGCCGCCGGTGCCTGTGCGGCCGGAGCCGCCGGCGTCGCGACAATTGCCGCTGGTGCAGCCGCCCTGGCGGCCTTGGCAGCCGCCTTGGCTTCCCTGTCGCGGGTCGTCTTCAGGATTGCCTTTTCGCTCTTCAGCGTCGTCAGACCGGTGATCGGCTCGGAGGTGATGCGGCCGTTCTGCGGCCCCGGCGTCACCGAGGCGCCCTTGCCGGCATCATAGAGGTCGATGATCTCGGCAAGCACCTCCGGCGTCAGATCCTCGAACGTGTCCTTGAAAATCATCACCATCGGCGCGTTGACGCAGGCGCCAAGGCATTCGACCTCTTCCCACGACAGCGTGCCCTTGTCGTTGGTGTGGAACTGGTCGTGATGGATTTTTGAGCGGCACACGTCCATCAGAGCTTCCGAGCCGCGCAGCATGCAGGGCGTGGTGCCGCAGACCTGGATATGCGCGCGGGTGCCGACCGGATTGAGCTGGTACTGCGTATAGAAGGTCGCGACTTCGAGCCCTCTGATGTAGGGCATGCCGAGCATGTCGGAGATCGTCTCGATCGCCGCCTTGGTTACCCAGCCTTCCTGCTCCTGCGCCAGCATCAGCAACGGGATGATCGCCGACTGCTCGCGGCCCTTCGGATATTTCTTGATCCATTGCTTCGCCGCTGCTGCATTCGCCCGATTGAAGGCGAAGGAGGCTGGCTGGAGGCTGGCTTCTGCGAGACGGCGGACTGACATTTATCGATCGACCTCACCAAACACGATGTCGAGAGAGCCGAGAACGGCGGTGACGTCGGCCAGCATGTGGCCGCGGCACAAAAAATCCATGGCCTGCAGATGCGCGAAGCCGGGCGCGCGCAGCTTGCAGCGATAGGGCTTGTTGGTGCCGTCCGAGACCAGATAGACGCCGAACTCGCCTTTCGGCGCTTCGACCGCCGCATAGACCTCGCCGGCCGGCACGCGGTAGCCCTCGGTGTAGAGCTTGAAGTGATGGATCAGCGCTTCCATCGAACGCTTCATCGCCGCGCGCTTCGGCGGCACCACCTTGCCGTCTAGGTTCGACACCGGCCCGCTGCCTTCCTTGCCGAGCAGCAGGTCGACGCACTGGCGCATGATTTTCGCCGACTGGCGCATCTCTTCCATGCGCACGAGATAACGGTCGTAGCAGTCGCCGTTCTTGCCGATCGGAATGTCGAAATCCATCTCGGCATAGCATTCATAGGGCTGCGACTTGCGCAGATCCCAGGCGACGCCGGATCCACGCACCATGACGCCCGAAAAGCCCCAGGCCCAGGCATCGGCCAGCGAGACGGTGCCGATGTCGACATTGCGCTGTTTGAAGATGCGGTTGCCGGTGAGCAGTGCGTCGAGGTCGTCGAGCGATTTCAGGAACGGATCGATCCAGTTGCCGATATCCTCGACCAGCTGCTGCGGCAGGTCCTGGTGGACGCCGCCGGGCCGGAAATAGGCCGCATGCATGCGCGAACCGCTGGCCCGCTCATAGAACACCATCAGCTTTTCGCGCTCGACAAAACCCCACAGCGGCGGCGTCAGCGCGCCGACATCCATTGCCTGCGTCGTCACATTGAGGATGTGCGACATGATGCGGCCGATCTCGCAATAAAGCACGCGGATCAGCTGGCCGCGCTTCGGCACCTCGATGCCGAGCAGCCGCTCGGCGGCCAGCGCGAAGGCATGCTCCTGGTTCATCGGCGCGCAATAGTCGAGCCGGTCGAGATAGGGCACGGCCTGCAGATAGGTCTTGGCTTCGATCAGCTTTTCAGTGCCGCGATGCAACAGCCCGATATGCGGATCGACGCGATCGACGACTTCGCCGTCGAGTTCTAGCACAAGACGCAAAACACCATGCGCTGCAGGGTGTTGCGGGCCGAAATTGATGTTGAAGTTGCGGACGGAAGTTTCAGCCATTCTGGCGTCTCAATTCGTCTTGGCTTTTTCGTCGCCTGGAAGGACGTAATCCGTCCCCTCCCAAGGGCTGAGAAAATCGAAATTGCGGAATTCCTGCTTGAGCTCGACCGGCTCGTAGATGACCCGCTTGGCCTCGTCGTCGTAACGCACCTCGACGAAACCGGTCAGCGGGAAATCCTTGCGCAGCGGATGACCTTCGAAGCCGTAGTCCGTCAGGATCCTGCGCAAATCGGGATGGCCGGAAAACAGCACGCCATAGAGATCGTAGGCCTCGCGTTCAAACCAGTCGGCGCCCGGAAACACACCGGTGATCGACGGCACCACCGTCTCCTCGTCCGCCTGGAGCTTGATGCGGATGCGAACATTCTGCTTCGGCGACAGCAGGTGATAGACGACGTCGAAGCGCTTGGCCCGCGATGGATAATCGGCGCCGCAGACGTCGATGATCGAGATGAACTGGCATTTTGGATCGTCGCGCAGGAAGCTCACCACCTCGATCAGATCGTGCGGCTCGACCGAGATGGTGAGTTCGCCATAGGCAAACACCGCATCGCCGATCCGGCCGCTCAGCTTCTCGCCGAGATAGGTCGAGAGTTCATTCAGGCTCATCATCCCGCTCACCGCTCGATCGTGCCGGTGCGGCGGATCTTCTTTTGCAACAGAAGGATGCCGTAGAGCAGCGCTTCCGCGCTCGGCGGACAGCCGGGCACATAGATGTCGACAGGCACGACGCGATCGCAGCCGCGCACCACCGAATAGGAATAGTGATAATAGCCGCCGCCATTGGCGCAGGAGCCCATCGAGATGACGTAGCGCGGCTCCGGCATCTGGTCGTAGACCTTGCGCAGCGCCGGCGCCATCTTGTTGGTCAGCGTGCCGGCGACGATCATGATGTCGGACTGGCGCGGCGAGGCGCGCGGCGCAACGCCGAACCTCTCCGAGTCATAGCGCGGCATCGAGGTGTGGATCATCTCGACCGCGCAGCAGGCAAGACCGAAAGTCATGAACATCAGCGAGCCGCTGCGCGCCCAGGTGATCAGCGCCTCGGTCGAGGTGACGAGAAAGCCCTTGTCGGCAAGCTCGTTGTTGATCTCGAGGAAGAAGGGATCATTCGCCCCCACCGGCTTTCCGGTGCTGGGGTCGAGAATGCCTTTTGGCTTCGGCGCGACGAGCGTGCCGGAATTGTCGCTCAATCCCATTCCAGCGCTCCTTTCTTCCATTCATAGGCAAAGCCGATGGTCAGCACCGCCAGAAACACCATCATCGACCAGAAGCCGAGCATGCCGATCTGGCTGAAAGACACTGCCCACGGAAACAGGAAGGCCACTTCCAGATCGAAGATGATGAACAGGATCGACACCAGGTAGAAGCGGATGTCGAACTTCATGCGGGCATCGTCAAAGGAGTTGAAGCCGCATTCATAGGCGGAGAGCTTTTCCGGATCGGGATTGCGGTAGGCCACCAGGAAGGGTGCGGCAAGCAGCGCCAGGCCGACGACCAGCGCCACGCCGATAAACAGGACGATGGGCAGGTACGAACTCAACAATACGTTCATGCTGCAGCTTTCCGTTGGCGGCCAATCCACTCTGATTACAGCACCGGACCCACTTGCGGAAGCGTGACAGTTTAACCACTGAACCGTTTTAGGGGGCTCTATGCTGCAACGCGGCGAGGGTTAGCGCAGGGCTTTCGGCGAAGCAAGTCAAACCTTGTTCAAAACACGGTGCTCGACGGCATATCCGGATAAACTGGTCCGATCCGCTCCTGTTTGATTTCCTTCACGTTTTACTCCACTTTTCTCTCCTGACATAGATGCCGCCAAAACCCTGCTAGCATGGTGCGGAATCATCTCTCCCACCTTTGGTCGAACGCCAACAGAATGCCGTCTGCATGAAGGAAAAAATCTCGCTCGCCATGGCCAGACGCATCGCGCTTGCCGCACAGGGGTTTGCCGATCCTCGCCCCGGCAGCACGCCTGATCGCCGCCATCTGGCCCGCGTTCTTGCCCGGACCGGTCTGCTGCAGATCGATTCCGTCAGCGCGGTGGTGCGTGCCCATTATATGCCGCTCTATTCGCGGCTTGGCCCCTACCCGCTCGCCCTGCTCGACAACGCCGCCGTGACGCGTCAGCGCAAGGTCTTCGAATATTGGGCGCACGAAGCCTCCTTTCTGCCGGTCGAAACCTATCCACTGATGCGCTGGCGCATGGAGCGGGCCGAGCGCGGCGAGGAAATGTATAACGGGCTGGCCAAGTGGGGCCGCGAACGCGCCGCCTACATTGAAGACATCTATCGCGAGGTCGTCGAACGCGGTCCGATCGCCGCTTCCGCCCTCGAAGGCCAGAAAGGCTCCGGCGGCTGGTGGGGCTGGAGCGACGCCAAGCATGCTTTCGAATGGCTGTTCTGGGCCGGCCGCATCACCACGGCGTCGCGTCGTGGCTTCGAGCGGCTTTATGATCTGCCGCAGCGCGTGCTGCCGCCGGCGATACTTGCCCTGCCGGTGCCCGCGCCTGAGGATGCGCACCGCGAATTGCTGCGCATCTCAGCCCGCGCCCACGGCGTCGCGACAGCAGGCGACCTGCGCGACTATTTCCGCCTCTCTCCCGCTGATATCAAGGGCCGCATCGAGGAACTGGTCGACGCCGGTGATCTTTTGCCGGTCCGCGTCGAAGGCTGGGACAAAACAGCCTATCTTCACAAGGACGCCCGTTTTCCTCGCAAGATCAAGGCGCGTGCGCTGCTCGCTCCGTTCGATCCGGTTGTCTTCGAGCGCGCGCGCACGGAAAGACTGTTCGACTTCCGCTATCGCATCGAGATCTACACCCCTGCCGAAAAGCGCCAATACGGCTATTATGTGCTGCCGTTCCTGCTCGGCGACAGAATCGTGGCGCGCATCGACCTCAAGGCCGACCGACCGGCCGGCGTGCTGCGCGTCCATGCCGCCTATGCCGAGCCCAGCGCCCCGCCGCAAACCGCCGCCGAACTTTTTGAGGAATTGCAGCTGATGCAGGGCTGGCTCGGCTTGGAACGCATCGAGGTGACGCCGGCCGGGGATTTGGGTTCGGCTCTCGCCGACTTTGCCGCGTCGTAGACGTGCGTTGACACGACTGCCTCCACAAGCCTAAATCCGGTTCAGACGGTCTCCTCTCGGCAAAGGGAGGAGCCAAGAGGGAATGCGGTGCGAAATCCGATTTCAAATCCGCGGCTGTCCCCGCAACTGTAAGCGACGAGCCAAGGCCGATAACCACTGGGAAAATCCCGGGAAGGCGGCACCAAGGCGATGACCCGCGAGCCAGGAGACCTGCCGTCTAGGACATAAGAATCCGATCGCCCGGCGGGTTTTCCGGGCAAGGAGCCTGATTTGGAACGCGACAGCAGTTTTCCGGCTGAGACAGCGGGCGTATTGTCCGGCGGTGATGATGCTCTGGCCGACGTCACCGTGATCGTCTGCGCCTCCTGCCGTGACGAGACCGGCTCCGACGGCCATCCTCGCGCCGGCGAATTGTTGGCCGAAGACACGCGCCGCGCCGCCTCTGGCGAAAACATCCGTATCCGCAGCGTCGAATGCCTCGGCAACTGCAAGCGCCGCCTCAGCGCCGCGATTTTGCGCGACGGCTGCTGGAGCTATGTCTTCGGCGACCTGACCGCGACCAGCGGCGCCGATCTGGTCGCCGGTGCAAAGCTCTCCGCCACCTCGACCGACGGCCTCATTCCATGGCGCGGCCGCCCCGATTGCCTGAAGCGCGGCCTCGTTGCCCGCATCCCTCCCCTCGACCTTTTGAAGGACCAGATATGACCACTTCCGTCTCCCGCGTGCCCTGCACCGTCGTCACCGGCTTCCTCGGCGCCGGCAAGACGACGCTGATCCGCCATCTGCTCGAAAATGCCGGCGGCAAGCGGCTGGCCATCATCGTCAACGAGTTCGGCGACATCGGCATCGACGGCGAGATTCTCAGGGGATGCGGCATCGACACCTGCCCTGAGGAAAACATTGTCGAACTGGCCAATGGCTGCATCTGCTGCACCGTCGCCGACGATTTCGTCCCGGCGCTCGACCAGATCCTGTCGCTGACGCCCAGGGTCGACCATATCCTGATCGAAACCTCCGGGCTGGCCCTGCCCAAGCCGCTGGTCCAGGCCTTCCAGTGGCCGACGGTGAAGAGCCGGGTGACGGTCGACGGCGTCATTGCCGTGGTCGACGGACCGGCGCTGGCCGAAGGCCGCGTCGCCAACGACATGGACGCCCTGCAGGCGCAGCGCGCGCAGGACGAGACGCTCGACCACGACGATCCGGTCGAGGAGGTGTTCGAGGACCAGCTCGCCTGCGCCGACCTGATCATATTGTCGAAGAGCGACCTGATGGACGCCGCCGGCTCGGCCCGCGCCAATGCCGTCATCGGCAACCATGCCGCCCGCGCGGTGAAGATCGTGCCGGCCTCGCAGGGTAAGGTCGATCCCTCCGTGCTGCTCGGCCTCGGCCTTGCCGTCGAGGACGACATCGAGAACCGCAAGACCCATCACGACGACGAGCTCGATCACGAGCATGACGATTTCGACTCGTTCGTCATCGATATTCCCTCGATCGCCAATCCCGATGAACTGGCGTTGCGTGTCGCCACGGCGGCGGAGGAAGAGAACGTGCTGCGCGTAAAAGGCTTCGTCGAGGTCGGCGGCAAGCCGATGCGGCTGTTGCTGCAGGCTGTCGGCCCGCGCGTCAACCATTATTACGACCGCGCCTGGACCGCCGACGACGACCGCCGCTCGCGGCTCGTCGTCATCGGCCTGAAAGGGCTGAACCGCCCGGCCATCGAGCGTATCCTCGCCGGCTGACCTCAGGCACCGAGCCGCGATGCACATCCTCACCACCACATCCGCCTCGCTCGACGATCTCGCCGAGCCTGTCGATCTCAGGCAGATGCCTGCGGATGTCGTGGCGCTGTCCTTCACCGACAGCGATCTGGCCGGGCTGGCGGCGGCGTGGCAGGCAGATGCGGATCGCCTGCCGTCGATGCGGCTGGCGGCTTTGCGCGACCTGCGCCATCCGATGTCCGTCGATCTCTGGATCGACAGCGTCGCCCGGCACGCCAGGGTTATTCTGGTTCGCATCCTCGGCGGCTACGACTGGTGGCGCTACGGCTGCGACCAACTCGCCTCGACCGCCCGCGCACACGGCATAAAACTGGCGCTGCTGCCCGGCGAATGCCGCGACGAGGATTTGCGGCTGATCGAAGGCTCGACGCTGCCGCGCCAAGAGCTCGACGGCTTGCTGGGATATTTTCGCGAAGGCGGCCCGGAGAATATGACGGCGCTGGTGCGGAGGTTGGCGCGGCTGGCGGGCCGGGATGTGGCGGACATTGAGCCGGTTGTCGTGCCGAAGGCGGGATTTTATGAGCCGGGGCGCGGTGTCGTCCCCCTCCCCCTTGAGGGGAGGGTCCGGCCGCAGGCCGGGGGTGGGGTCGCCTGTGAAGTGCGCCAACGCTTTGAAGTGCGCCAACAGCAAAAAACGTCGAGCACTGCCGCAACGACCCCACCCGGCCCTGCAGGCCACCCTCCCCTCGAGGGGGAGGGGGACGTCGTGCCCATTCTCTTCTACCGTTCGATGCTGCTCGCCGCCGATGTCGCGCCCATCGATGCATTGTTCGAAGCGCTGCGGCAGCGCGGCATGGCCCCCGTGCCGATCTTCGTCTCAAGCCTCAAGGACCCGGCCTCGCTCGCCTTTGTCGAAACCGCGCTTGCCACGCTGAAGCCGGCCGCCATCATCACAGCGACCGCCTTCGCCTCGGGCGCTGAGCCCGGCGTCGAAACCCTGTTCGACCGCGCCGGCGTTCCTGTCTTCCAGGTCATCGTCGCGACGACACGCCGCGACATCTGGCAAGACAATCAGCGCGGCCTGGCGCCCGCCGATCTTGCCATGCATGTCGTCCTGCCTGAACTCGACGGCCGCATCCTTGCCGGCGCCGTTTCCTTCAAGGGCGAAAGCGAGGTCGATCCGGCATTGGCTTTCCGCGCCTTCGCCAACCGGCCGGAGCCGGACCGCGTGGCGCAGGTGGCGAACCGTGTCGAGGCGTTCGTGCGCCTGAAGCGCACGCCGCGCGAAAAACGCAAGCTCGCCATCCTGATCCCCGACTATCCGAGCGCCCCCGGCCGCACCGGCTACGCCGTCGGCCTCGACGTGCCGTCCAGCGTGCTGGCGATGCTGCATGACCTGAGCGAACAGGGCTACACCGTTGAAGGGATTCCGCAAACGCCGCGTGCGTTGCTGGATGAGTTGGAGCGTGGTGACGAAGGATTGGGGCTAGAGGACTATCTCGACCTTTCGATGGTATTGCCTGCCGAAGCAATGGCTGCCGTGACGGCCGCATGGGGGAATGCGGCAGATGAGACAGGTTCGCGCGAGGCGCCCCCCTCTGTCCTGCCGGACATCTCCCCCACAAGGGGGGAGATTGCGCCCTCATCTCTGCTTTCGCCAATTTCCAACGCTGCAGGAGGAGAGCCGGCAATGGAGCCGCCAATCTCCCCCCAAGTGGGGGAGATGTCCGGCAGGACAGAGGGGGGCGCCGTAGAGCGCCAATCTTTGAGTTTGGCGAACAACAGGCATTTCCCCTTCCGCGCCGCCACCTTCGGCAACATCACCGTGGCGCTCGCCCCCGACCGCGGGCGTTCCACGAACCGTCGCGCCGACTATCACGACCCGACCTTGCCGCCGCGCCATGCGCTGATCGCCTTTGGCCTGTGGCTGCGCAAGGCGCTCGATGTCCATGCCCTCGTCCATGTCGGCGCCCATGGCACGCTGGAATGGCTGCCCGGCAAGACCGTGGCGCTGAGCGAAAACTGTTTTCCCGAGATCGTCACCGGGCCCCTGCCCGTCGTCTATCCATTCATCGTCTCCAACCCGGGAGAGGCGGCGCAGGCCAAGCGGCGCATTGCCGCCGTCACCCTCGGCCATTTGCCGCCGCCGCTGACCGGCGCCGGGCTGGACGAGAACCAGCAGCAGCTTGAGCGGCTGGTCGACGAATATGCCCAGGCTGACGGGCTCGACCGCCGCCGCCGCGATCGCCTGGCGAGGCTGATCGTCGAAACCGCTGAAAAGACCGGTCTCGCCTCCGAGGCCGGCGTCGCCGGAACCGACGCGCCCGACGAAGCGCTGCGCCGCATCGACGCCTGGCTCTGCGACCTGAAGGATTTCGCCATCAAGGACGGGCTGCACATCTTTGGCCGCTCGCCCGAGGGCGAGACCGATCCGCTGCGCCAGCAAAGCGCGGGCGCCGAGAAGTCAGCATTCATCACGGCCCTCGACGGCCGCCATGTCGCTGCCGGTCCGGCCGGCGCACCGGCGCGTGGCCGGCGCGATGTGCTGCCGACCGGCCGCAACCTGTTCACATCAGATCCACGCACCATGCCGACGCCGACATCGTTCGAGCTCGGCAGGGCGGCCGCCGACGAGGTCTTGCGCAGCTACACGCAATCGCATGGCGACTGGCCGCGCTCGCTGGTCATCGACCTCTGGGGCTCGGCCTCGCTGCGCACCGGCGGCGAAGAGATCGCGCAAGGCCTGGCGCTGATGGGCTGCCGGCCGCAATGGGATGGCGCCACCGGCCGCGTCACCGGCATCGAGGTGCTGCCGCCGGCCACCCTTGGCCGGCCGCGCGTCGATGTCACTTGGCGCATTTCAGGCCTGTTCCGCGACATGTTCCCGACCCAGATCGCCCTGATCGATGCGGCCGCCAACGCCGTCGCCGCCCGGGACGAGGATGCATCGGAAAACCCGCTCGCTGCAAAAACCCGCGCGGATGGCACGGTCAGCCCGCGCATTTTCGGCACCTCGCCCGGCACTTACGGCGCCGGCGTCGAAGAGTTGCTGTCGAGCGGCGACTGGGCCGCGCGCGAAGAAATCGGTCAAGCCTATCTCGACGCCACCTCGCATGCCTATGGCGGCGCCGAGGGCGAAGCGATTTCAGCGCCCGGCGCGTTCGAGGATCGTGTCGCCGAGGCCGACCTTCTCGTCCATACCGGAGACGACCCCGGCCGCGACATTTTGGAAGGCTCCGCCGATGTCGCCTTCATCGGTGGTTTTTCGGCGGCGCTTGCTGCCCTCGGCAAGAACGCCGACGTCATCGTCCTCGACACCACGGATCCGCAAAAGCCGAAGCCGCGCTCGGTTGGAGAAGCCGTATCTCGGGTCGTTCGCGCCCGCGCGGTCAACCCGCAGTTCATTGCCGGCCAGATGCGGCACGGGCCGCGCGGCGCCTCGGAATTTGCCGAGACCGTCGATCGTCTCGTCGGTTTCGCCGAGACCACCCATGCCATACCGGGCACGCTGATCGAGGCCGTGCACGACGCCTATCTCGGCGATCCCGAGGTGCGCGCCTTCATCCTGCGCGAAAATCCGGTGGCCGCGAAAATCATCGCCGAGCGTTTTTTGTCGGCGCGGCGGCGCGGTCTTTGGCACCCGCTGCGCAACTCCGTCGACGACGACCTCGCCGCACTGATCGCCGAAGCCCAGGGGGTGGCGGCATGAACGCCTTCTCCCGACGCGGCGCCTGCCCCGCTTTGTCCGCGCCGATGCAGACCGGCGACGGGCTTCTGGTGCGGCTCAACCCGGTCGCTGGAGGACTCTCGCCGAAGTCCTTGATCGGACTCGGTGAATCCGCGTCGCAGCACGGCAACGGCATCATGGAAGTGACCGCGCGTGGCAGCCTGCAGATACGCGGCCTGACGCCGGCTAGCGCCCGGCTGCTGGCAATGGAGGTCGACGCGCTCGGCATCGCCGTGCGCACCGGCGTGCCGGTGGAGACCGGCCCGCTGGCCGGGCTGGATCCGCAGGAGATCGCAGATCCGCGCCCGCTGGCCGAGCGGATTCGGGCGGCGATTGCTGAAGCTGGGCTGGCACAGCGCCTTGGCCCGAAGGTTTCGGTGATCGTCGATGGCGGCGGACGGCTTGGCATGGATGTCGTTACGGCCGATGTGCGGCTGGCTGCGGTGCGGGTGGACGCGACAATTCAGTGGAAGATGTCCGTTGCCGGAGACGGACAGGGTGCGAAATCCCTCGTCATGGTCGAGGAAGAAGCGGCGCGTGATATCGCCATCGCAATTCTAAGGATGGTTGCCGAAAAAGGGCGCGAAGCCCATGCACGGGATTTGACGGAGAGGCAGTTAACATCCCTCGCAAGTTGGCATTCCTTCGCGCCCCCCTCTGTCCTGCCGGACATCTCCCCCACGAGGGGGGAGATTGCGCCCTGGTCTCCGCTTTCGCCAATTGCCAAAGGTGCCGAGGGGGAGCCGCCGGCGAAGCTGATCTCCCCCCAAGTGGGGGAGATGCCAAGTGGTGGCAAAGAGGGCAGGACAGAGGGGGGCGCCGTGGAGCGCTTTCCTGTGCCGGCTCGCCTCCCCATTGGCGTTTTCGATCTGACAGATGGCATCGCCCTCGGCATCGGCCTGCCCTTCGGCAGCATGCCGGCGCAAAAATTCATCGGCCTCACGCAACACGCCCTCACCCTTGGTGCGACCGAAATTCGCCTCGCGCCACACCGCGCGCTGCTTTTCATCGGCCTCTCCCCGGCCGCCTGCCACTCGCTTCAGCAGACCGCCGCCAGCCTCGGCTTCGTCACCGACGCTGCCGACCCGCGCACGAAAATCGCCGCTTGCCCCGGTGCGCCGGCCTGCGCCTCCGGCCGGATCGCGACGCGCGACATCGCCGAAACCATCGCCACAGAAAACCGCGACCTCCTCGATGCCTCCGTCACCCTCCATATCTCCGGCTGTGCCAAGGGCTGCGCCCATCCCGGCCCGGCGGCGCTGACACTGGTCGGCGGCGATAGCGGAGCCGGACTTGTCGTGGACGGGACGGCAAAGGCCCTTCCTGCCGGATACAGGCCAGGCTATGACGCCGCGCGCGGCGTTGGCCGCATTGCCGCAGCGATCCGCGAAGCACGATTTCGAGGCGAGACCACCGCCGCCTGCCTGACAAGGCTTGGCGCGGCCGGTGTCACCGAACCCTACCGACAGGAATGAACATGCCCGCCCCCTACGACTACATCCATGACGGCACGGCGATCTATGAGCGCTCCTTTGCCATCATTCGCGCCGAGGCCGATCTGTCGCGCTTTTCCAATGCCGAAGCCGATGTCGCCATCCGCATGATTCATGCCTGCGGCCAGGTCGAGGCCGCGCAGAACTTTGTTTTTTCGCAAGCTTTTGTTGCCGCCGCCCGCGCGGCACTGGCGGCCGGCGCGCCGATCTTCTGCGACGCCGAGATGGTCTCGCACGGCATCACGCGCGCCCGGTTGCCGGCCGGTAACGAGGTGATCTGCACGCTGCGCGACCCGCAAACCTCCGACATAGCGAAAAAGATCGGCAACACCCGTTCGGCCGCCGCCATTGATTTGTGGGGCGAGCGCATGGCCGGTTCGGTCGTCGCCATCGGCAATGCGCCGACCGCACTTTTCTACCTGCTGGAAAGGCTGCGCGACGGTGCGCCGAAACCGGCTGTTATCATCGGCATGCCGGTCGGTTTCGTCGGTGCTGCCGAATCGAAGGACGCGCTGGCCGAGAATTCCTACGGCGTGCCCTACGCGATCGTGCGCGGCAGGCTGGGCGGCAGCGCCATGACCGCCGCCGCCCTCAACGCATTGGCGAGGCCGGGCCTGTGAACGCGATTGTAAAAGGCAGGCTTGTTGGCGTCGGCACCGGTCCCGGCGATCCCGAGCTGCTGACGCTCAAGGCCGTGCGCGCGCTGGCCGAGGCCGACGTGGTTGCGCATTTCGCCAAGCGCGGCAACAACAGCAATGCGCGCGCCATCGTCGGCGCGCATTTTCGTCCTGATTTGATCGAGTTGCCGCTGCTCTATCCCGTGACCACCGAAGTCGACAAGGATCACAGCGATTATCGGTCGCAGATAGCGGATTTCTACGAAGAGTCGGCCGAAAAGGTCGCCAAGCATCTCAGCGCCGGCAGGATGGTAGCGGTGCTTTCGGAAGGCGACCCGCTGTTCTACGGCTCCTACATGCACCTGCATGTCAGGCTGGCGCACCGCTTTCCAACAGAGGTCATTCCCGGCGTCACCGCGATGTCCGGCTGCTGGTCGGCGACCGGAACGCCGATCGTCCAGGGCGACGATGTATTGACCGTGCTGCCGGGCACGATGAGCGAATTCGAGCTGACCCGCCGCCTCGCCGACACCGATGCCGCCGTCATCATGAAGGTTGGCCGCAACCTGCCCAAGATCAGGCGCGCGCTGGAGGCGACCGACAAGCTGGCGCGTGCCGTCTATGTCGAGCGCGGCACCATGCCGGGCGGCGTTTCGATGCGGCTGGCCGACAAGCAGGACGACAAGGCGCCCTACTTCGCCATCGTGCTGGTCGCCGGCTGGTCCGGCCGGCCCGCCGCATGGGGAGCCGAAGCATGAGCGGCCGCCTGACCGTTATCGGCCTCGGGCCCGGCAATGCCGACCAGGTGACGCCGGAAGCGAGCCGCGCCGTCGCCGAGGCAAGATTCTTCTACGGCTACAAGCCGTATCTCGACCGGCTCGACCTGCGCCCCGACCAGACCCGCGTCGCCTCCGACAATCGCGAGGAGTTGTCCCGTGCCAAGGACGCGCTGACAATGGCTGCGCAGGGCCACGATGTCGCCGTCGTCTCGGGCGGCGACCCCGGCGTCTTTGCCATGGCGGCAGCCGTCTGCGAGGCGATCGAGGCCGGTCCGGCCGAATGGCGTGCCGTTGACGTGGCGATGCTGCCCGGCATCACCGCCATGCTCGCCGTCGCTGCCCGGATCGGCGCACCGCTCGGCCATGATTTCTGCGCCATCTCGTTGTCCGACAATCTAAAACCATGGGACCTCATCGAATTGCGGCTGCTGGCGGCGGCCGGCGCCGGCTTCGTCATCGCGCTCTACAATCCGATCAGCAAGGCGCGCCCCTGGCAGCTTGGCCGCGCCTTCGAATGCCTCACGGCGATCCTGCCCGGCACCACGCCGGTCGTCTTCGGCCGCGCCGCCGGCCGTCCCGACGAGCGCATCGAGGTTTTTCTGCTGGCGGACGCCGATGCGGAAAAGGCCGACATGGCGACCTGCATCATCATCGGCTCGCCAGAAACCAGGATCATCAAGCGCGGTGAAAAACCGGCGCTGGTCTATACGCCGCGCTCGGCGGCGGGCCTAAGAAAATGACCGACCATCGCGGCAAGGGCTTCGACGGTTTCAGCCGACGCAACGTCCGGCAGCGTCGGCCTGCGGATCATCACCACCTCGACGCCGAGCGACCGCGCTGCGGCGATCTTGCCGTAGGTCGCCTCGCCGCCGCTGTTCTTGGAAACGACGACGTCGATGCGGTGTTCCAGAAGCAGTGCACGTTCGTCGGCTTCCCGGAACGGCCCGCGCGCCAAGAGATAGCTCGCATCGGGCACGGCAAGCCTTGGCTCGACCGGATCGACGCTGCGGACAAGATAGTGATGTTGGGGTGCGGCCTCGAAGGCGGCGACCTCCTGCCGTCCGAGCGCCAGGAAGACGCGGCGCGGCGCAGCGGCCAGCGCCGTCACCGCGCCGGCAACGCTGTCGACCAGCGTCCAGCGGTCGCCTTCGGCCGGCTCCCAGCCTGGGCGCCTGAGCGCGATGATCGGCACACCGGCCCCATGCGCCGCTGCCGCGGCATTGGCCGAGATTTGCGCCGCATAGGGATGCGTGGCGTCGACCAGCAGCTCGATACGGGTGTCGCGAAGAAACGCCGCCAACCCGTCGGCGCCGCCGAAACCGCCTACCCTCGTCGGCACACCTTGCGCGACAGGATTTTCGGTGCGCCCGGCCAGCGACAGCGTGAGCGCGACATCGGCGCGCGCGGCCAGCTTTCCCGCCAGTTGCCGGGCTTCGGTGGTTCCGCCGAGGATCAGAATGCGGTGGGTCATCATGCCTGCTGAGGGTCCGCGCTGCGCCAAGCTCAACTCAAGGTGGCTAACAATCGTCGGTATCGGCGAGGACGGTGTAGCGGGTCTCGGCGACGAGGCCAAGCGGCTGATCGCCGAGGCCGAATTCGTCTTCGGCGGCACGCGCCACCTTGCGCTCGTCGCATCGCTCAGCAAAGGCAAGGCCCGTGCCTGGCCGACCCCTTTCGATGCCGAGATGCGCGACGTGCTGGCGCTTTCCGGCAGACGCGTCTGCGTGCTGGCTTCAGGCGATCCGTTCTTCCATGGGGTCGGCGTCACCCTTGCTCGCAAAATTCCTCCCCAGGAGATGCAGGTGATCCCCGCCGCTTCTGCCTTCTCGCTGGCCGCCGCCCGCCTCGGCTGGGCGCTGCAGGATATCGAGACCATTTCGCTGCACGGCCGCCCGCTCGACCTGGTCCGGCCGTTGCTGCATCCGGGCAGCCGCATCCTCGCGCTGACCTCGGACGGCGATGCGCCAGCGGCGATTGCGCGCCTGCTGACCGAACTCGACTTCGGTGCCTCGCGGCTGACGATTCTTGAGGCGCTGGGCGGCCCGAACGAAAGGCTGCGCTCGGCGCGCGCAGGCGCGTTCGACCTGGAAAAGATCAACCCGCTCAATGTGCTGGCGGTCGAAGTTGACTCAACTTCAGAAGCACGCATCCTGCCGTTGACATCGGGCCTTGCCGATCATTTGTTCGCGCATGACGGCCAGATCACCAAGCGCGAAGTGCGCGCCATTACCCTGTCCGCCCTCGCCCCCAGGCGCGGCGAGTTGCTGTGGGACATCGGCGCCGGTTCCGGCTCGATCGGCATCGAATGGATGCTCGCCCATCCGACGATGCGCGCCATTGCCATCGAGGCCGATCCGGCCCGCGCCGCTCGCATCCGCCGCAACGGTTCCGCCTGCGGCGTACCCGGTCTTGCCGTCGTCGAGGGCTCGGCACCGCAGGCACTCGCCGGATTGGAGACGCCGGGCGCGATCTTCGTCGGCGGCGGCGGCAGCGATACCGGCGTGCTGGAAACGGCCATCGAGGCCCTGCGTGCTGGCGGCCGGCTGGTCGCCAACGCGGTGACGCTGGAGATGGAGGCGCTGCTTCTCTCCCGTCACGCGTCGCTCGGCGGCGAACTCACCCGCATCGCACTATCCCGCGCTTCGCCGGTTGGCTCGATGCAGGCATGGCGGCCGGCCATGCCGGTCACCCAATGGAGCTGGGTCAAGCCATGATGGTCGCGGGCATCGGCAGCCGCAAGAATGTCAGCGCAAGGGACGTGCTTGCCGCGATAGAGACCGCTCTGGAAGCGCATGGGCTGGCGATGACGGCGCTTTCGGCGCTCGCCACCGCTTCTCTGAAGCAGGACGAGCAGGCAATCTTTTCGGCGGGGCGCGAACTCGCCCTGCCAGTGATCGTTGTCGAGGACGCTGCGCTCGAGGCCGCATCGTCGCGCACGATCAGCCGTTCCGACCTGTCCCAGGCGCGTGCCGGCACGCCTTCAGTTTCCGAAGCCTCGGCGCTTGCTGCCGCGGGCAAAGGCGCAAAACTGCTCGGGCCGCGCACCGTGCTTGGCCCGGCCACTTGCGCCATCGCCATCAGCGGAGATGCGGCATGACCGTCCATTTCATCGGCGCCGGACCCGGCGCGGCCGACCTCATCACCTTGCGCGGCAGCCGGCTGCTGGCAAGCTGCCCGGTCTGCCTCTATGCCGGCTCGATCGTCGCCCCGGAACTGTTGCAGCACTGCGCGCCCGGCACGAAGCTGATCGACACCGCGCCGATGTCGCTCGACGAGATCGAAGCGGAGTATGTGGCGGCCCACCAGGCCGGCCACGACGTCTCCCGCCTGCATTCCGGCGACCTGTCGGTGTGGAGCGCCGTCGCCGAGCAGATCCGCCGGCTGGAGAAGCACGGCATCGCCTATACGCTGACGCCGGGCGTGCCCTCCTTCGCGGCTGCCGCGGCAGCGCTGCGCCGCGAGCTGACCATCCCCGAAGTCGCGCAGAGCCTGGTGCTGACCCGCATCTCCGGCCGCGCGTCCAAAATGCCGCCTGGCGAGACGCTGGCCGGCTTCGGCCGCACCGGCGCGACGCTGGCCATCCATCTTGCCATCCACGCCATCGACCGGATCGTCGCCGAGCTGACGCCGTTCTATGGCGCCGATTGCCCGGCAGCGATCGTCTTCCGTGCCTCCTGGCCGGACGAGCGCGTGCTGACCGGCACGCTGGCGACGATCGAGGCGCAACTGGCCGCCGATCCGATGGAGCGCACGGCCATCATCTTCGTCGGCCGCTCGCTGGCGGCGGAAGGCTTTGGCGAGAGCTCACTTTACGACGCCCACTACCAGCGGCGTTTTCGCGGACGGGACGGACTGTGAACGACGGCACCGGAATCAGAGGTGGAAACACCACGATCGAACAGGCTTTGGCCCGGCTGAACTTCAAGCCGCGCCAGTTGGAGCCGGGCCATGTCTGGCTGGCCGGCGCCGGCCCCGGCGATCCCGGCTGCCTGACGCTGGAAGTGCTGGCATCGCTTGGGCAGTGCGATGCCCTCGTCTACGACGCGCTGGTTTCTCCCGATGTCGTCGCAGTGGCGGCGGGCGCCGAGCTGTTTTACGTCGGCAAGCGTGGCGGCCAGCCGTCGATGAAGCAGGACGACATCACCGCTTTGCTGGTGCGGCTGGCGCGCGAGGGCCGCCGCGTCGTCAGGCTGAAAGGCGGCGACCCCTATATTTTCGGCCGCGGCGGCGAAGAGGCGCTGGCGCTGGCGCGCGAAAACATTCCGTTCCGCGTCCTGTCCGGCCTGACTTCGGGCCTTAGCGCGCTTGCCGGAGCCGGCATCCCGGCCACCATGCGCGGCATCAACAAGGCGGTGATCCTGGCCACCGGCCACGCCGCCGGCACCGACGACGACCTCGACTGGAAAGCAATCGCCCGCACCGGCCAGCCGGTCGTCGTCTATATGGGCATGGCCAATCTGCCGCTGATATCAGCCTCGCTGCTTGAGGGTGGCCTGCCGCCTTCGACGCCTGCTGCGGTGATCGTCGCCGCGACGACGTCGCAGCAGCGCATCGTCGTCGCCACCCTCGCCACCATCGCCGAGGAGGCGGCCGCCGCCGGGTTGACCGCGCCGGCGCTGATCGTCGTCGGCGACATCGTCGCGATGCGCGCGGCATTGGCGGGCGAGCCATGACCCGCGCGATCATCATCGGCGCGCCGCGCTCAGGCTCGGGCAAGACCAGCGTCACCATCGGTATTTTGCGCGCGCTCGCCCGGCGCGGCCTCAAGGTTCGCGGCGCCAAGTCCGGCCCCGACTATATCGACCCAGGCTTCCACACCGCCGCGACAGGCCTTTCCGGCGTCAATCTCGACAGCTGGGCGATGCCGCCTGCTTTGCTCAACGCGCTGGCAGGCGACGCAACTGAAGATGCCGATTTCATCTTCCTCGAAAGCGCCATGGGCCTGTTCGACGGGATTCCCGCTGCTCCGGGCCGCACCGGCTCGGCCGCCGATCTCGCCCGGCTCTACGGCCTGCCGGTGCTGCTGGTGCTCGACGTGTCCGGGCAGTCGACCACGGCGGCGGCCGTCGCCAAGGGTTTTGCCACCTATGACCCTGATGTGCGCATGGCCGGCGTCGTGCTGAACCGGCTGGGCAGCGAGCGCCACCGCCGTCTCTGCGGCGACGCGATCGAGGCGATCGGCCTGCCGGTGGTCGGCGCGATCCTGCGCGATCCCTCGCTCAACCTGCCGGAGCGCCATCTCGGCCTCGTCCAGGCCGGCGAATATGAGAATCTGATGGTGCATCTCGACCGGCTGGCCGACATGGTCGAACGCTCGCTCGACCTCGACGCCATCATGGCGCTGGCGGCGCCATTCGCACCCGCTTCCGGCAGTTTCGACGACGCGCTGCCACCGCCCGGCCAACGCATCGCACTGGCAGAGGATGCCGCCTTCACGTTTCTCTATCCGCATGTCGCCGCGCATTGGCGCAAGGCCGGGGCGGAAATCGTCGCCTTCTCGCCGCTTGCCGACGAAGCGCCCGGCGAAAATTGCGATGTCTGCTGGCTGCCGGGCGGCTATCCCGAGCTTCACGCCGGCCGCCTCGCGGCGGCTGCGAAATTCAGGGCCGGCATCGAGGCGTTTTCGGCAACACGGCCGGTGCATGGCGAGTGCGGCGGCTTCATGGTTCTGGGCGAGGCGCTGGAGGACGCTTTGGGCGAGACGCACAGGATGCTCGGCCTGCTCGGCCACTCGACCAGTTTTGCCAAGAGAAAGATGAACCTTGGCTACCGCGAGGCGCGGCTGCGCGCCGATTGCCCGCTGGGAACCCAAGGCGCGCTGATCCGCGGCCACGAATTCCACTACGCGCAGATGATTGCCACCGGCAGTGACGAACCGTTGGCCGACCTCGCTGACGGCCAAGGCAATCCGCTCGGCGCCTCCGGATACCGGCGCGGCCATGTCAGCGGCACATTCTTCCATGCCATTGCGAGAGGCGAATGACCCTCTCGCCTCGGCAAATCCTCGATGACATCGCGCTCTGCGTCGTCTTCTTCACACGGCTGCCGCTGCCGGTCGTCGATCTTCGCGACCGCAGCCTTGCTGCCGCGATCTGGGCGGCGCCGGTTGCCGGCCTTGCCGTCGCTCTGATTGGCGCCTTGGTCTACGCGGTCGGGACCTGGCTCGGCCTTGCCGCCGGCCCGGCAGCGGCTCTTGCCCTTGCCGCGACCTTGCTCGCCACCGGCTGCATGCATGAAGACGGGCTTTCGGACGTCGCCGACGGCTTTGGCGGCGGCAAAACGCGCGAGAAAAAACTGGAGATCATGCGCGACAGCCGCATCGGCGCCTATGGCGCCTGCGCGCTCGCTCTGTCGCTGCTGATCCGCTGGAGCGTGCTTTCGGAGTTCGCCAGCCCCGCCTACGTGTTCTTGGCTCTCATCGCCGCGCATGCCGCCTCGCGCGGCTTGTTCGGCGCTTTCATGCATCTTTTGCCGGCGGCGCGCAGCGACGGCCTCTCCGCCGATGCAGGCACCGTGTCGGCCGAAACCGCCATTGCCGGCGCCGTGCTCGGCGCCGTCGCGCTGCTGGCGCTAGGCTTCGGTGGCGCGGCCGCCGCATTCATCCTGCTCGGCCTGTTGTTTGCCGGCTTCCGCATGCTTTGCCTCAGCCAGATCGGCGGCCAGACCGGCGATACGGTCGGCGCGCTGCAGCAGCTTGGCGAAATCGCAATCCTGCTCGTCGCTTCCGTTTGCCTTTCCTGACTCTGTTTCGGAGACTTTGCCCCCATGCCTTTCAAATCGCTCGATGAATTGCGCGCGGCCTGCCTCGATCTGCCTGCCGGCAGCGACGCCGCGGCAGATGCTGTCGCCCGCCGCCAGGACACGCTGACCAAGCCGCAAGGCAGCCTTGGCCGATTGGAAGCCATAGCCGCCTGGCTGGCCCGCTGGCAGGGCCGCGACATGCCGCAGCTCGATCACGTAAAAGTCCTGGTCTTTGCCGGCAACCACGGCGTCACCGCACAGGGCGTGTCGGCCTTCCCGTCGGAGGTCACCGTGCAGATGGTGGCGAATTTCGCTGGCGGCGGTGCCGCCATCAACCAGCTTGCCCGCATCGCCGGTGCGGAACTCGACGTCATTCCGCTCGACCTCGATTATCCGACCGGCGATTTCACGCAAGTGCCGGCAATGGACGGCGAAGCCTTCCTCGCCGCCGTCTCGGCCGGCTACGGCGCGGTGACGAAAGACCTCGACCTCGTCTGTTTCGGCGAAATGGGTATCGGCAACACCACGCCGGCGGCAGCCATCTCGGCCGCTTTGTTCGGTGGCGGCGCGGAAAAATGGACCGGGCGCGGCACCGGTGTCGACGATGCCGGCCTGGTGCGCAAGATCACCGCCATCGAGGCCGGCCTCAAGCGCCACGCCGAGGCCCTTGCCGACCCGCTGGGGATCGCAGCAGCACTTGGCGGGCGCGAACTCGCCGCCATCTTTGGCGCGACGCTGGCGGCGCGCCATTTAGGCGTGCCGGTGCTTCTCGACGGCTTCGTCTGCACCGCCGCCGCCGCACCGCTGGCAAGATTGCACCCCGCCGGCCTCGCCCACACGCTTGCCGCCCATGTCTCGGCCGAATCCGGCCATCGCCGGCTGCTCGAAGCGCTCGGCCTGCCGCCGCTGCTCGACCTCGGCATGCGGCTCGGCGAAGGCTCCGGCGCCTGCCTCGCCGTCAACATCGTCCGCTCCGCGCTCGAATGCCATACCAGCATGGCAAGCTTTGCCGAGGCTGGTGTTTCGGAGAAGTAATCTCCTCAACCTGAATCAAGTTTTGACTGATTCCTCGATGGATCACGGCAGCATTGGGGAACCTGGCCGGCCCGAGCACGTTGTGGCCGGTCAGCCCGGGTTACGCATGCAACAGCTTTTCCAGGAATTCGGCCATCCGACATACGTCCCGTTTCCCGTTATTGCGGCGAGGCTTCTGCTGGCGTCGATCTTCGGTGCGGCGATCGGGTTCGAACGCGAATGGCGAAATCGGCCTGCCGGGCTTCGCACCCATATCCTGGTCTGCGTGGCAGCGGCTACCTTCGGTATTCTGACGATTGAAATCATTCACGCGCCGATGTTTCAGCAGGATTCCGTAAGGGTCGATCCGATTCGTGTTGTCGAAGCGGTTACCGCTGGCGTCGCGTTCCTTGCTGCCGGATCGATTTTGTTTTCGAAAGGCGAGATCCACGGGCTGACGACCGGTGCAGGCATGTGGCTGTCTGGGGCAATTGGCGTGGCCTGCGGGCTCGGTCTGTGGCAAGTGGCGGCGCTCGGCACGCTTTTGGTGCTTGTCGTGGCAGGCCTTCTCTACAGTTTTGCCGCCAAGTCCGGTATTGGCGAGAACGCCGGACCAGAAAAGCCGATGTCGGAAGAAGACGTGTCCAAGCCGCCCAAAGGCTGAGGAAAACGCCCCGCGTGCCAGGGCAGAATCCATTCAGCCTATTCGCGAGATCGATACGGCTGTCTCAGTGTCCAGATCAGGCTAGTGACCAAGTCCTAGAGCTTCGGCCTTAGATCATGGCTCAACAGACGCGCTTCCCTAAGGATCGAGCCACGATCGAACCCGATCAGCGATGCGATGTCACGTATTTGCTGCTCAGTAGCACCTGACTCTTGCGCAAGCGCGCGTACATGGTCGTCGGTCAGGCCGGCCGGGTTGGGTCCTTCTGCCATCACACGAATGCCTCGCATTTGGGGCAGGAGTGCGGTGGTCTCTCCTAAGCATCAGCGCCCATTGCATGCATGACGATTTAGTCTTGTACGCTTTCGGACAGATTTTGAACAGTCGCCTTCTCTTACTGGTCGCGATCCTCCGCCGGACTCTGGTGTCGTCCGGATATCGATAGATGCCTCGGCATTGCCGAGAAGCCGACCGGGATGGAAGAACGGTACGTTGGCGCGAGGTCCGCGTGAACATCTGGCCGTGGACGGGATGAAGCTTTTGCAGTCCCGCTGGGCTGAGGTAAAGCAGCCCGCGCTGCAACTGGAAGCGAACGCGAATTGGAAACCAAGCGTCAGGATTGGAAACCGCGATGTTCGCGACACTCTTTCCAAGCAGCGAAAAAGCGGGCAATATCAACGGAATAAATGGTGGGTGCGACAGGGATCGAACCTGTGACCCGCTGATTAAGAGTCAGCTGCTCTACCAACTGAGCTACGCACCCACTCGCCGGTAAAACCAGCGTCGGCGGGCATATAGCCGCCGCCATTCGCCATGTCCAGCCCTGCCGGATTCATTTCCCGACAAATCGGCTCGAGCCGATCGCGATCAGACGAACATCCGGCCTTCCGCCACCTTGACGGCATGGCCGCCGATGCGGGCGGCGGCCAGTTTGCCGCCTTCGACATTCAGTTCGAGGCGGATGCGCGAAGGCCGCCCCATCTCCAGCCCTTGTTCGATCCAACGCTGGGAAACACCCTCTCTCGGGCCGTCGAAATGCATGATCGCGCCGGCGAAGGCGGCGGCTGCCGAACCGGTCGCCGGGTCTTCATAGGATGGATTGCCCAGCACGATCATGCGGACATGAAAGGCGCTGTCGTGGTTCACCGTCTCGCGGCAATAGACATACGGGCTGGCGAGAGCCCAATCGCTCTTGCGAGGCGCCAGTTCCGACCACGCCTGGTTGTCCAGCTTTATCCGGGCCGCCGCCTCCAGATCGGCGACCGGAATGGTCACGTAGGGCACGCCGGCCGACCAGAACGAGACGCGATGGTTTTCGAAGCCGATTTCGTGCGGCCCCAGGCCAAGTGCCGCCCCGATCGCCTCCGGGTCAGCGGACAATTCCAGCTGCTCCGGCAGTTTGGCCAGGTCGAACTCGGCAAAGCTGGCGCCATCGTGCTTGCTGACGGCGCAGCGCACCGGGCCGATGTTTTCTTCCAGGACAAAGATGCCGGCGGTGTCGCCATCGCCAGCCATCTCGGAAAGCGCAATCGCAGCGCCCACCGTCGGATGGCCGGCGAACGGCATCTCATAATCGGGCGTGAAGATGCGGATGCGGGCGCGGTGCTTGGGATTGTCAGGCGGCAGCACGAAAACGGTTTCCGACAGGTTGAACTCGCCCGCGATGGCCTGCATCGCCGCCGTGTCCAGCCCTTTGCTGTCCAGCACGACGGCAAGCGGATTGCCGGCCAGCCGCTCGGTGGTGAACACGTCGTAAAGTAAGTAATTCCGGGTCAGCATTGTAGAAAACCTTCTGCCTCAATCCCAACAGGGCCCAAACATGGGCGAAATTTAATTTGATATTTGAACCATTCGGCCTGATCAGTGCACCGGTTGGGACATCACTGGTATTATAGGGGTCCGGCGTGGACCAGATTGTCAATCTGCCAAAGACGGAATCCACTTCCGACATAGAGACGGCACTCGGGCTCGACCGCCTGGGTCTGAAGAAGAAACGGCGTCGCGGCTGGCTTTATGGCCTGCTTGTGCTGGTCGTCGTCGCCGCAAGCCTGGCGGGGTACCAATGGTATGCCGCGTCTCCCGCCAAGATCGACTATACCACTGTGCCGGCCGCTGTCGCCGATCTCACGGTCGAAGTATCGGCGACCGGCACACTGCAGCCCCTCACCCAGGTCGACATTTCGAGCGAACTGTCCGGCGTCGTCCGCTCGGTCGCGGTCAACGAGAACCAGCAGGTGAAGAAGGGCGATGTGCTGGCGGCGCTCGATACGGCCAAGCTGGAGGTGCAGATCGAGCGCGCCGAGGCTTCCGCCAAGGCGGCGGCTGCCAATGTCGAGACCGCCACCGTAACCCTCACCGAAAACGAAAGGGCGGTTGCGCGCGCGGCGGCGCTCACCAAGCGCGGCATGGCGACTGACCAGTCGCTTGAAGCGGCGACAGCGACGCGCGACCGCTCAAAGGCAGCGCTCGACAGCGCCAAAGCCAATCTGGCCATCGCCAATGCCGATCTCAAGGCGCAGCAGACGGACTTCGCCAAAAGCACCATCTATGCGCCCATCGACGGCATCGTTCTGACGCGCTCGGTCGATCCCGGCCAGACGGTTGCCTCCTCGCTGCAAGCGCCGGTGCTGTTCGTCATCGCCGCCGACCTCAGGAACATGGAGTTGAAGGCAGCGGTCGACGAGGCCGACATCGGCGCGGTCAAGCCCGGCCAGCATGCCCGCTTCACCGTGGACGCCTTTCCCGAGCGGCCATTCGATGCCGAGATCCGCGACATCTCCTATGCCTCGGTCACGACCGACGGCGTCGTCACCTACGACGCGCGGTTCGAGGTCGACAACAACGAGCTTCTGTTGCGGCCCGGCATGACTGCCACCGTTTCGGTCGTCACCAGAGAGGCCAAGGGCGTGCTCACCGTGCCGTCGACAGCTTTCCGTTACCGGCCGGCGGCATCTGCTGCCCGAGCGTGGAGCCTGAGCGACCTGTTCACCGGCCGTATGGGCCGTCCACGTGGCAACCGCCAGCGCCAGGCGACGGCGCAGCCTACCGACGGCTCGCGCACGCTCTACGTGCTGGAGAATGGCCGGCCTCGGCCGGTCAACGTCAAGGTCGGCTCCACCGATGGCGAGCTGACCGAGATCACCTCCGGTCTCGCAGAAGGTGCGCAAGTCATCACCGCAGCGCAGCAGCAGAGCTGAAATCATGTCGGGCTCGCTGCTCATCACCTTCGACAAGGTCTGGAAAAGCTATGGCCAGGGCGAGGCCACGGTCCATGCGCTGGCTGGCGTCGATCTTGCCATCCGCAGCGGTGAATTCGTCGCCATCATGGGTCCGTCCGGCTCGGGCAAGTCGACGGCGATGAACATCATCGGCTGCCTCGACACACCGACGGCCGGAACCTACAGCTTCATGGGCATCGATGCTGGCCGCCTCGACCGCAACCGCCGCGCCATGCTGCGCAATCTCTATGTCGGCTTCGTCTTCCAGGGCTACAATCTCCTGCCGCGCACCACCGCGGTGGAAAATGTCGAACTGCCGCTGATCTATCGCGGCGCCGCCGCCCGCGAGCGACATGACCTTGCGATGAAAGCGCTGGCCGAGGTCGGCCTCGTCGGCCGCGAGCACCACACGCCGGCCGAGCTCTCCGGCGGCCAGCAGCAGCGCGTGGCGATCGCGCGCGCCATCGTCACCAGGCCGACCCTGCTCGTCGCCGACGAACCGACCGGCAATCTCGACACCGCACGCACGCACGAGATCATGGAGCTCCTGACGCGGCTGAACACCGAGCTTGGCCTGACCATCGCCATGGTGACACACGAGGCCGATGTCGCTGCTTATGCCGAGCGCACGATCCGCTTCCTCGACGGCCACGTCGCCTCCGACGCTGTGAATCTCGAGGTGGCCCAGCCATGATCCCGAACCGAAGGACCGCGTCAGCGAAAAGTGGAATCCGGTTTTCGGAAGAGATCATGGCTAAACACAGAGATAGAGCCCCATCCCGGTTCTATCGGGATGGATCAGGCTCTAGACCATGATCTGGGAAACCGTCCGCCTCTCGCTGCTTTCGGTCCGCCGCAACGTGCTGCGCTCGTTTCTGACGCTGCTCGGCATCGTCATCGGCGTTGCCGCCGTCATCGCCATGCTCACCATCGGCTCAGGCACCACCGAAAAGGTAAAGGCCGACATTTCCAAGCTCGGCAGCAATTTGCTCGTTGTCCGCCCCGGCCGCCCGGCTGGGCCCGGCGGACCGGGAGGACTCGACCAGGCCACAAATCCGCTCGGCAGCAAGGAACTTGCCGCGCTTGTCGCACATTTGAGCGGCGCCCGCGCCATCTCGCCCGCTTCGCAAAAGCAGGTCCGCGTCATCTTCGGCACCGAAAGCCTGACGTCGGGTGTCACCGGCACCGACAGCGCCTATCTCGATGCGCGCGACTGGAAGCTGGTCTCGGGCCGCCCGTTCAGCGATTCGGAAATCCGCTCGGGCACTGGCGTCTGCCTGATCGGCGAAACCGTGCGCCAGCAGTTCTTCGGCGCCGGCGACCCCGAAGGCGAGATCATTCGCGTCAACCGCACCTCGTGCAAGATCGTCGGCCTGCTCGAGCCGAAGGGCTATACTGGCTTCGGCCAGGACCAGGACAATGTCGTGCTGATGCCGCTCGCCGCCTACCAGCGCCGCATCGCCGGCAACCGCGACATCGACTCGATCTACGTCGCCGCCGACGACCGGACGCCGACCACCGAGCTGCTGCCGCGCGTCGAGGACATTTTGCGCGATGCACGCCGCATCCCGCCGGACCGCGAAGACGATTTCTCGATACGCGACATGACCCAGATCGCCGACGCCATGGCGAGCGCCACCACGACGATGACCGGCATGCTGGGTGCGGTCGCCGGCGTCAGCCTGTTGGTCGGCGGCATCGGCATCATGAACATCATGCTGGTGTCGGTCACCGAGCGCACCCGCGAGATCGGCATAAGGCTGGCCATCGGCGCGCATGAAAAGCACATCCTCATTCAGTTCCTCGTCGAGGCGACCGTGCTGTCGCTGCTCGGCGGCATCATCGGCATCCTGATCGGCCTGGCGCTGGCCGGCCTCGCCTCGCTGACGCTGGCGATCCCGTTTGCGCCAAGCCTGGCGGTGATCCTGCTCGCCGTCGGCTTCTCGGCGCTGATCGGCATGGTGTTCGGTTTTTTCCCGGCGCTGCGCGGCGCACGGCTCGATCCGATCGACGCTCTGAGGCATGAATAGCGCGCGGAGCGTGCGTCGCCTTCCGACCCATAATTCTCGCCTTGTCCGCATCCTGGCCAGCGAGGGCATGGCCAACCCCGATCATGTCACCGCCGATTTCCAGCAGGTAGTCGGCCAGACGATGGGAACGGCGATGGGTGCAGCGCTGGGTGTCGGCGTCGTGCTGTTTTTCGTCGCTGCCCGCAACGATCGCAAAACCATCGAGAACAAAATGCGTCGTTAACCCTTGTCGGCAAACTATCTCTTGCCGGCAAACTATCCCTTGCCGGCAAAATGCCACTCGATCAGTGGCTTCATGTGCGGCATCAGCCCGTCCGGCAGGTCATCGGCATTGCGGATGATGACAGGCCCGTCGATTTCCGGCTCTGCCTCGGCGGCGACAAAGGCACTGATGCGCTGCGCCACCTCGTCGGCGGATGCAGTCTCGCGATAGCGGCGAAAGATTACCGTGCCCGTTGCCGTCGACAGGGCATAGTAGCGCCTGCCGCGTGCCGCGCCGGCAAGGTCGAGGCCGGTTTCTTCCCGCACCTCGCGGATCATGTTGAAGTCGACATCGACAAGGCCGTCGCGGAAATCGGTTGGCTCGAACGAGCCGGCGGCGAAATAGACGCGACCGGCATTGACCGTGTGCGACGCCATGCGGATCGCCACCAGCGCATTGTCGCCGGCGACCAGCATGGCATGGGCATAGGCGTGCTCGGCCCCGGCCACCTGCCGATTGCCGCGCCAAAGCATGAAGGTCGAGTAGCGCACCGCATGGCAGCGGCCGACGAGGCTGCTGTCGCGATAGCGGAGCGCCGAAAGCAGCACCACGGTGCCGTCGAACAACGCCGGGTTGGCTGCGGTCTCGCGTCGCCAATTCTCGGCGATCGCTTGCGCATTGTCGCGCTCGAACGGATGCGGGCCGGGGTCGAGCCTGACGTCGACGGCGTCGACCGGCAGGATGATGTTGCGCGGCAGGTCGAAGCTCAACGAAAACGATCCTCAGGCTATTTCCAGGGTGATCGCCACCGGACAATGATCCGACGCCTTCGGCCGGTCCCAGCCGGCACGCGGAAAGCGGTCCACCTCCTGGCCCGCCGGAAAGATCGTGCGCCAGGGCTGGCCGTTGCGGATGATGTCGGGAACGGCGGTCGCATTCTTGGCTGCCAGTGCCTTCGACAACAGGATGTAGTCGAGCTGGCACAGATGCCGCTCTTGCGGCCCGCGCGTATGGTACAAGGTCCAACGGTCCATTTCCGGGCGCCGCTCGACCGCATTCTCGCAAAAGCCGCCGGCGGTGAGCACGTTGAGGCAGGACTGGCTCTCGTCGATCACCTCAAAGCGGTAGCCGTCAAAGGCGTCGCCGGAGATCTTCACGCGCTGCCGATAGTCGTTCATGTCGCCGCAGATCGCCCAGTATTTGTCGGCGGCGTGATCCCTGCCGAAACGCTCCTCGATGATCCGGCGCACCGCTTGCGCCTCGGCGATGCGCAGCGACATTGTCGCCTGGCGCCCATCGAGACCGTTGCGGGGCGAGCCCATCGACTTGAAATGCACCAGATAGAGCGTCAGCGGCACGCCGCCGACAGTCAGGTCGATTTCCAGGCAGTCGCGCCGGAAGATGCGCTGGTTGGCCTGATGCCCCAACGCTGCCAGTTCCGGCGTGTACAGGCCGAACTGCTCGAACGTGACATAGGCGTGGCTTGTCATGCGCACGAATTCGATCGGCTGGCCCTGCGCGGTCTCATTACGCATCATCACGGCGACGTCGATGCCGCGCGAATCATTGCCGGCGGTGGTGTATTTCTGGCGGTAGCCATGCCCGACCATCTTGAACAGATAGCCGTATTCGAAAGCCTTCAGCGCCTCGATATTGTCGACCTCCTGCATGCAGATGATGTCGGCGCGGCTGGCAGCGATGGCCAGTGCCGTCAGCTGGCGCGTATCGTCGGATAGCGCGATCGCCCGCGCCTGCTCCAGCATCTTGTACTCGGCCTCGCTCTGGATGTCGAAGAGCGCCAGCGTGCGATCTTCGTTGAGCTGGTTGCGGTATCCGGAAAAATCGAACCTGTTCATCAGGTTTTCGACATTGAAGGTGGCGAGGCGCAGCGACATGCCGTGACCTTTGCCTGCAAGCGCAGCCGAAAACAAGGGGGCTGGGCGATGCCCATTCATGGTTGATGGAACCTTTCCGTTCATCTTCCGTTCAGACGCAAAGGTCCATGATTAGGGTTATCCTGAGCGTGGGGCCTGAATCTTCGGAGAGTGAAATGAAACCGCTCTTTTTGACTACCATTCGATCGGGCATGTTGGCCTTGGGTCTTGTTTCCGGCCTCTCGGCGCCTTCCATGGCCGGGCCCATTCAGCCTGACGTCCCGCTCCCAACTGCCGCCGCGGCACGCGAAATCGTGCCGGTGCGCGATGGCTGGGCTGGCGGCAATAATAACGTCTGGATGCGTGGCCGTAATTTCTCAGGAGCCCGGAACTGGAACCGTCGCAATTGGAACGGTGGCAACTGGAACCGGGGCAACTGGAACCGTCGCAATTGGAACGGTGGGCGGCACTGGCGCCAGAATCGTGGCCGGTACTACGGTGGCGGCAATTACGGCCGTTACTACGGTGGCGGCTATTACGGCCGTTACTACGACGACGACGACGACGACGGCGCCGCCGCGCTTCTCGGTTTGGGCCTTGGGTTCGGCCTTGGCAGCCTGTACCAGGGCTACTACAACCAGGGCTACTACAACCAGGGCTACTACAACCGGGGCTACTACAACAACGGTTACTATTCGAGCCCCCATGTCCGCTGGTGCTACAATCGATACCGGTCGTATCGCACCTGGGACAACACGTTCCAACCCTATAACGGCCCGCGCCGGCAATGCTGGTCGCCCTATAGGTGATCGACTGATGCATTCCAGACGGCGCCGCCCCTCGCGGCGCCGTTTCCGTCTGGCTCAGCCTTCTTCTGAACTGTTCTTTGTCCGGCCAGGGCACCGCGAAATCGTTTCGCCGCCGACGATAACGCTATGTTTATCCGGCAGGCCTAGTTATCTTGCCAATCGCACCACATGAAATGCGACGATCGCCGGGGATTGGCGCGCGATGGCTGAAGACGAACACCGGGACAAACGAAGGCAGCGCGTCTTCAAGGGCGCGACGATCCTGACCGGCATGACCAGGTCCGAGGTCACGTGCACGGTGCGCAACATGCATGACGGCGGCGCCGAACTGAAGGTCTCGATCGATGCTCGCGTGCCCGACGAATTCCTGCTCTATGTGCCGACCGACGGCATCGCCTACAAGGCAGTGGTCCGCTGGCGCCGCGAGGACCGCATCGGCATCATGTTCACCGGCACCGAGCCAAAGCCCCCCTGGCACTACGGCTAAAATCCCCTGAACGGCGCCCTCTAAGCAGTCGACGAAGTTAGGAGAGAGAATCTCCTAGTGGTGAAAGCCTGACGCTTGGTACCCGCCGCTGCCCTCGCCCTTGCCCGCCAGACAAAATGCCCGGTGGTCGTGGCCAAGCTCGATCGCCTCTCTCGTGATGTCGCCTTCATTGCCGGACTGATGGTCCAGCGCGTTCCGTTCATCGACCGCGGCGTTCGCACAGCGCGCAATGGCCAAAGGCAGGTGTCGAACGTGCGCAACGTTCTCGCGCGGCAATCCCCCACTCTTTGATAAGCGGGAAATAGCCACCGGCGCGGCCGGAACAAACGGGATCGACGCCGGTTAACTACTATCGAAGGGACCGCAACCGCAAAGGACGCGGAAAAGATGTTTGAAATTTATCGCCTCGAAGTGGCCAAGGCCAGACAGGGTGTAAAACGAGCCGAGAACTCTCTGAAGCGCGCGAATGAGTTGCTGGACGAGGACGGTGGCGTCGCCCTTAATCTCGCGTTGTGCGGCCGGATAAGGGCCGCGCAAAGGCGCGTGATCGATGCCAGAGAGCGACTGACGAAGATCGATCCGAACAGCACGGACAACGTGGGCTGAGCCTTTCGGTCCGTTGGGAATAGTCCAACTGCGCTCGACGCGCTAAGAAATAATTACTGGTCGCGCGCTTGTGTCCGACACTCGCAAAGTCATTGGTTCAGATTGTCGACGAACGGCAAGGGTAAGTGTTCAAATTTGGCTACGATGAGAGCTTCGGCGAGTAGCTTCGCTCTGGGTTGGCATTCGCCTCGGCAGCGAGCCGCTGCTCACGAAGACGCGCGGTTTTCGCTTCACGATGACGCCGCTCTGTCTCGAGCGCGAGCTTCGCCTCGCGGTCGGCCCGCTCAAACTTCTCCTTGTCGACGCGCCGTTGAGTCATCTGCGAATTATCCTCATGACTAGCTCGGGATCAATGTCGATCGACCTGGTCAAATCGCCAACCATTCTCTCGGCAACTTCGGCCCACACGTGTTCAGGCAGCCCTTCAGCCACCATAGCCTTGAAGGCACCCTTGATGACCGAATAGTCATGAGCAGAAACGGCGGCGCATTCCTCGCGTTTGTCCATCGCGAAACTCCTTTTAAGGGCGGGAGTACGATGTTCACTCTCAAGCACCGGCGCCCGTTCGATGTGCCAGCGACTCATCCACCGTGGGCCTTGAATGCCCGTCGGTCATTTGCATTTGATGTAGGTATCCCGGCGTCACACGTATTTGCGAAGAAGCTTGGTGCGGCCCCTTCTTCACGATCCTAGCCGGCCTGGCCGATGCCGAATTTAGCGTCGAATCTTTGCAGAACTGCTAGTCAGAATTCGTCAATTTGTAATCGACCTTTCGCCGCGACGGCTGCGGAACAACTCTTATGCGGGGAAGTTGGGCTTCACTGAACTCTAATCAAAGGAAGCTCCAAATGTTTTTGCGCGTGGACAAGTTACAGATTGAACTACCCGCTCCTACCCAGGTGGATCCCAACGCGGGTGCCGCCCTGCAAGAATTGCTCGGGGGCAAATACGGTGAAATGTCGACCCTGGGAAACTACCTTTTCCAAAGCTTCAATTTTCGTAGCAAGTCGAAGCTCAAGCCCTTTTACGGCCTGGTGGCAGCAATAACCGCAGAGGAGCTTGGTCACGTCGAGCTCGTCAGTAACGGCGTTGCCATGCTGAACAACGGCCCTGACCTCGAAGGCGCGGATGAGAAGGACGGCGGGGACATCTCAGGCGCACCTTATGAGGCAATGAAGGACATTCGCCTGGCTGGGGCATTCTTCTCCAATGCCGGCGGGGCCATGCCGATGAACAGTAACGGTTCGTCCTGGAACATGGATTTTGTCACGACGACGGGAAATGTCATCGTTGATCTGCTCCATAATTTCCACCTGGAATGCGGGGCCAGACTGCACAAGCTGCGGGTCTACGAGTCCCTAACTGATCCGACCGGCCGTGAGGTTTGCGGCTATCTCCTCGTGCGGGGTTCGGTTCACGCGCACGCCTATGCGCTGGCAATCAAGAACCTGACAGGCATTGAAATCGAGAAGATGCTGCCGACTCCAAACATCTATCTCGGAAACATTCCGGAGTGCCAGAAATACCTTGATGAGGGTTCGCACCGACGGCTCTATACATTCAGTCCGGAGGACTACAAGGACATTGCCGGAATATGGGGACAGGGCGAAACGGCGCTTCCCGGTGACCCGCCCGGCGAGCTTGAAGTCATCGAAGGTATGCCTGATGGAGGTAAGATACACCAATTAAGCGGCGTGCCTTCTGCCTTCACTCCAGACTATGCACCCGAAGAAATGATGGAAATTGCAGCCAAGCTCTACAAAGCTTCGCGCTGATTTCTTAGCGCGGCCTAAAACGGCCGCGCGTTTCACCGGACACCGCCATTCGCGCCAAAGTAGAAGCGCACAACAATATTGCAAAGCATGGATGCGACCCGCGCTACTCGCGAGGCTTAGGAGCATCAGGGGGAATCGTCATGTTTTGGCCATCGGACTGGTGCGTCTTGTCGTTCACTTGGCCTCGGCGCCTCGTCAACCCAATTCCGTTGCGCGGCCTCTGTTTCCAGCGGCATCCTGAGAAAATCGGTCAGAGGGATCAGCACCCTCTTCGCTGGATACTTGGTAGCGCCGGTTTCCCGAGCATTGTTATGGTCAGCCATTGTCTCGCTCCATATGCCGATCTCGCAAAACGGGGTTCGCGCACGATGGGTAAGTTTCTACCGCTCTTGATCCGCTTTGTGGATGGACGCTTGATCACCGAGGCTGAGCTAGCATTGGCTGGGCAATGGCCGAACAAAGAGGCAGACGTCTACAGGGAGGCTCGCCTTCTCGTCGCAGCAAGGGAAGGAACCTGTACGCCGGATATCGCCTTCATTGCGTTTGAGAAGGCGGCGCGGCAGGCGCGAGTTTAGCTGCGCGTGCTCCCGACTACCGTTAGTATGTCTAACGACTCCAATCTGATGTCAGGGTGAGTGACACCTCGAAAATTTGCCGATCACCGTCGGTTCGGATTTTGACTGTGATCGTCACAAGATTGACATCCGGCATCTCGTCGTGTGCGATGTCGTGCAATATCCGAAGCGCCTCTCTTCTTGCTCGTTCGGGCGTCTCTAACAATTGCCCCTCGGTGTCCGTCTCTGGACCATCCGAGTCGTAGACGTCAAAATAGAAGCGCTGCATCTTCGGAAAACCCGACGCTATCATCGTGTTCTAATTCGGGTTGATCGCCATTGTTCCGCGGCGATGGCATTTCAGTATGATGGGGTGCATTGTAACAATTGTTAGTGTCCGCCATCTTCCGAAGGCCTAGAGTCCGAAGCCGTGCAGTGCGCTTCCAAATAACCTCTCGGCGATCGGCGTTCAGGCGCGATTGCTGGAGGCTAGGATGCTTGAGTCCCTATATCTCAACCTCGGCCAGCACGATGCCCTCTCCGATGCGGAAAAGGCTTTGTTGGCCGGCGCCATGTCGTTCGAGAAGGATTTTTCGACCGGACAGGACCTGGTTTCGGAGGGATCCAGGCCAACCAACAGCACGTTGATTCTTGAGGGCCTGGCCGCCCGCTATAAAGTGCTCGAAGACGGCGGGCGGCAATTCACCTCATTGCAGGTGCCGGGCGATTTTGTCGACCTTCACGCATTCCTTCTGAAAACGATGGACCACGGCATAGTGGCGTTGTCGCCCTGTCGAGTGATTATCGCAGAGCATAGCCGGCTGCGGGTCATCACAGAGGAAGCTCCACATCTGACCCGGCTATTGTGGCTTGATACTCTTGTAGACGGCGCGATCCACCGCGAGTGGATCGTGGCCATGGGGCGGCGGTCGAAGACAGCGCATCTTGCTCACCTTGTCTGCGAGCTTTTCGTGCGCCTGCAGGTCGTGAAGCGCACCAGCGGCATGAGTTTCCACCTGCCACTGTCACAGGCCGAGCTGGCCGACGTGCTTGGCCTGTCTGTTGTTCATATGAACCGGGTGATCGGCGCGTTGCGTAAAGTTGGGGTGATAAGCTGGGCGAACTACACTGTGACCATTTTGAACTGGCACCGACTGCAGGAAATTGCCGAATTCGATCCAACCTATCTCAGCATGGTGCGGGAGCCGCGGTGAATACTTCGCTCGGGTGTTTGTCAGATTTCCAGAAGGTAACCGCGCTGTCCCTGTGCGTGCCCTCAATCCGCTCGTCCGCTACGTTTGCAAGGCATGGATAATCACTTCGTAAACGCTTCCGATCTCTTCGTTGATGTCGCCACTGGCGATGCCTTGTGCACCCGCGGCCTTCATGGCGCTATCAGCCAAGTCGGTTACTACCAACACTGGATCACCGATCGCCGTCTCCGCGCGGGGAAGCTGCTCGCTGAAAAGCGGACAGATTCCAAAGAACGACGCGTTCCCTTGCCTGGTCGGAGCCGCTCGACCTTCGCGGGCCGGCGAGACAGTCGGCGAGCGATTTGCGCCGCCCGCCTAGCGCATCAGGCCCGCTGCCCGCAGGGCATCCTCGATGATCTTCTTCACGCCGGGTTGGCCCGATTCCGGGTGACGCGGGAACTGATGGATGGCAGTCGACTGTGGGGGCTTCGTCTTCGCATTTTCTATACCTGGCGCCGGTGACTGGGGTAGTGGCGGTTGGTTGAAGGGCACTTGCGGCCTCGATTTCCGGGAGTCGCTTTCCTCCGTTGCCGCGATCCCCCAAAACTGCGCGATCTCGCGTGTGGAGGCGATGCCGACATCAATCATATAAGGCCCCGGAGCGCCGAGGCCGTTGCCGAGCGGCGTGCCGTGGCCCATCCCGGCGATCATGTTGATTTCGATCAAGGCTTCTCCCGCGGCGTTACGCCAGACCTGCTTTTCGTGCGGTCCGGCAGCTTCCCGATGCGTCGGCGCTTTCTCAAGCCGGTGGACTCCCCGCCATTGGCCTGCGATCGCTTCCGCGTTGGAAGGCGAAACCGTGTGGTCAGCGGCACCGTGCCAAATCGAAATCCTCGGCCACGGTCCCCGATGATCCGTTGCGCCGCGGAGGGCCCGTTGCAGATCCTGTTCCGAAGGACCGCCGTGGCCGCGCATGCGATCGAAGGCCTCCGGGATTGTCGTTGCGCTGCCGTAGGGCAGGCCGGCAATTAACGCACCGCCGGCAAACACTTCCGGATAGGTCGCCAGCATGGCCGCTGCCATTGCGCCTCCGGCCGAGAGGCCGGTGACGAAGATTCGCCTTCGGTCGAGACCGTGGGTGACGACCATCGTCTCGATCATCTGGCGAATCGAAAGCGCCTCGCCCGAACCACGCTTGGTGTCGCCAGGCTGGAACCAGTTGAAACAGAGGTTCGGATTGTTGCCGCGTTGCTGTTCGGGAAAGAGCAGCGCGAAGCCAGCCTCGTCGGCGAGTGGGGACCAGCCGGAATGATGGTTATAGCCGGCCGCGTTCTGTGTGCAGCCATGCAGCACGACTACGAGCGGGGTGGCCTTGGATAGGTCATTGGGAATGTAGAACTTCGCTCCCAACCCGCCAGGATTGGTACCGAAGTCGGCCAGCGTCTGGAGATGGTCTGACGCACCGAGTTCCGCGGTATGCGTGGCATGTCGCGCCAGCGCGGCGAGGCGGGCGATGGTCTCGGAGATTTTTCGCAATGGAGCCGTCCCTGTTCTGACGCCCGGAATGGACGGCAATCTGTGCAACGCGCGTGCAGCAATATCGTTGCTGCACTGCACAATAGCAAGGGAGAGCGGCGGGAGATGGAGTCCCGGCCGACCCTCTGGGTCGGCCGGGAGTAGAGGTCTTCAGCCTCGACTAGCTGTGAGATAGAGCGCGTCTTCTTCGTCGTCACGCTGCTTGCCGCCTAACGCAGCCGCTGCGCTGGCGATGAACGCACCGATGATGAGAGAAAGCGCGCCAACCAGCGCGAAGGTGGCGCCGGCTTTTCTAGCTGTGTCGGCTGCTTCCTGTGCTTGGACTTTGGCCGCCTCGACCTGAGCAAGCACCGCATCAACCCGGGCAGTAGCATCCGCTTGCGACAGGCCAGTGCGAGCGGCCACGAGTTGGCCTAGATAAGTCTTGTCGTCGGCCGAGACTTCGCCGGCCGCCGCACTCGTAATGAGGATGCGGGAAGCTTGTGCGGCTGCTGTCGCATCGCTCTCCGCGCCCGGCGCCGCCAGCCTGGAAGGATCGGTCGGGCGGAACAGCGCATCGACGAAATACGACGTCGCATCGCTGCCTCCGTCGCTCCCGGCGTTTGCGGTCGCGCCTGCCGAGGCACCCATTGCTACTCCCGAGGCCACTGTCGAGGCCGCCTGAGCGCCGGTGCCGATTGCCGCGGACAGGGTCGAGCCGAGCACGAACACAACCAGCAGCGTGGCGAGTGCCCAAGCCATAAAGCCGTGTGCGGTATCCCGGAAGAAGGTCTCATCGCTGTGAATGCCGACCCATTTGGTGCGAAGGCGCCCGGTCAGATAGCCGCCCAGACCCGATGACAGCCATTGAACGATGACCAGCCAGATCGCGGTGGACACGGCAAAGGTCGTCACGCTGGCGCTCTCGTTGGACCATGGAGACACCATCGTGAGCCCGAGGCCGGACCCGAGAAGCATCAGGATGAACGTCAGGCTCGAGGCAGCGAAGGCGCCGGCGATGATCGGTCCCCAGTTGACTGCGGATGACGAGGACTCGACCGGCGCGGCGACGTCCGTCCCCAGGATGGTTGATGCCATGAATTCCTCCTACCGCATGAACAGCGCGAGAAGGATGATGATCGGAATAGGAACTCCGAGCAGCCAGAGTAGAATGCCTCGACCCATGATTGTCTCCTATCGAAAGAACGGATGCTGGAAGTAAAACAGCCACCCCAACACAGTTGGGGTGGCTGGTGTGTGATCAGGCGGCCTTGGCCATTTCGTTGGCCGAGGCGTCCGCCAATCCGGTGAGCGCCTCGTCTGTCATAGACTCTTCGCCGAGCGTCTGTTCGATCAGCTTGGCGGCGTCGCTCATGCCCAAAACCTCGGCCCAGCGCTTCAGCGTGCCATAGCGGGTGATCTCGTAGTGCTCGACAGCCTGGGCAGCGGAGATCAGACCGGCGTCCAGTGCGGGAGTTCCCTTGAACTCCTCCATAATCTCCTCGCCCTCCTCGATGATGCCGTCGATCGCGGGACACGTCTTGCCCTGTGCCCGCTTGCCAAGGAGCTCGAAAACCTGCTGCAGGCGCTCGACATGACCGTCGGTTTCGTCCTTGTGCTTCTCGAAGGCTGCCTTCAGATCGGCCGATGAGGCGGCGCGCGCCATCTTGGGAAGCGCCTTCAGGATCTTCTTTTCCGCGTAATAGATATCTTTGAGCGTATCGAGGAAGAGATCATCCAATGTCTTTTCTTTCGCCATGGCGGATTTCCTTTTGGTTCCAGCGTTTTTTTGTTGTCGTTCACGGGGTTGTGAAACGCATGCTCAACAAGCTCGCAACGCCGGAAAGGTTCCTTTGAGACGTCTCGCTGCACGTCACTCTGACTTCGTGGGTCAACCCCTGGTTCAATTCACTTCCCGCTCCGCCAGCCATTTCGCTATCGAGGGATCGCGTGATGCTCTGATACTTGGCGTCTCTATCTATCGAGATTCTTGAGAATATTTTTGTCGGCGCAGCCATGAACGAGCGCGCCTGACCTTGGGGATGCTGCTCGCCAAAGTCGCCGGCGGCGAGACCAGCCCTTCCACCTAAAAGAATTCTCTGCGAGAACGATGTCTCCCGCCAATCGTGACGCCGCCTGGCCTCACCGATCGGGATTGATTGAGGACGCGGCAGCAACCCGATTACAAAGATGATTATCTGAAGTGGGCTGGTCGTCCCTGTTAGGCGACTCGTGAAAGGACTTGCTGATCCAGGTCGCACCTAGCCAGTCCGAAACGCCAGCGATGGTTCGTTGCCTCACGTCTGCTCTGGTAAAACAAGGTCAGTTTCCCGCCGTCGATCATCACTGTCGAATGGCCGTTCTCCCCAGGCTCACCAGGATCAAGCACGGGGCCGACCGACACGTAGGGACCCTGGACCTCGTCGGCGATGGCGAAGAATACGCGCTGACGACTTCCGCGCGGACCGTCGGGAAGGAAGCAGGTGGCGTTGAGAAGCACGCGACCGTCAGGCAATTCGACCAGTTGGGCGCCCTCGATCCCCCATTCGTAGTCCGGATGCTCGCGCGCGTTGTGATGGGGAACGTCGAGATGGTCCAATATCTTACCGAGACGTTTCCACGGCCCGAACCAGGAATCGGATTGGCTGCGCGCCAGATAGACGTCAGGCTGCGGCACCCTGGTGAATTTAGGCATGCCTGAATAGACGATGTAGCGCTTGCCGCCGATGATCGCCGGATGGGGATCGTAGATCCCGTCCTCATCGGTGTCCGGCAGGGACAATATCGCCGGATTCAGCACCACCCAATGAAAGCCATCATTGGACACCGCATGCTCGCAACGTCCGCCGGACTTCATGAATTCGGTCTGGATGAACATGTGGAAAACGCCGCACTCATGGATGACGCCGGGCGCCGCTATGCCCGATCCGGTTACCGCCAAGTCGAGCGCCTCATGCTCAGTCCACGGCCCATAAAGGTCCGGAGCCGTGGCATGTAGTATTTTCCAGCTCTCGGTCGTGACAGTGCCGCTGGAACCGAAGACGTGCCAAAGCGTGCCGTCGAACACCGGACAAGGATCCTTCAGATCATCCACGGACTGCGGGTGAAACAACGGAAAGACGTTGGTTTCAAAGTTAAACTTCATTCCTTGCGGCTCTCTCACGGTGGCTGCCTGGCCCATGCGTTGGGCCATTTGTGGCGACCAAAACGAATCATGCGCAGCTCATTAACTTTTATACCTGCGCTCATGAATGGTTGTTGAACGACTGAGCGGATTTCAGCCGTTCTGTGGCAATGCGCCACATTTGGCGAGATCTGAAGCTGCAAGGGCCCCCGCCTTGGCCGAGGCGCTGTCCGTCGGGTGTTGGTAGCAGCGCCGCTTCTCTTCGAACAAGTGCGCTAGTGGCCGGCTCGGCGGCTCCAGCCAATTAAAATCCGTGGAACAACTTACTCAAATGAAAGTTAGATGTACGGATGAAGGCTTCAGCAGGAGCGATCTTCGGTTAACATATGTTAATCTGAGAATTGTAAACTATAACTAAAGGGATTCTTACATGAAAATAGCGGGCGGCAAAAAAAATAAACCAAATATCCCCCTAAAATCGTCTATTTTACTTTGCTTTTCTCACCTCAGGTGGGATTTCGTACACCAACGCCCGCAGCATATTCTGACGCACGCCTCAAAACAGCAGCAGCTAATTTACTTTGAGGAGCCGGTCTACGAGGAAACACGCTATCCTTCGATGCGGGTGAACGATCCGTCTGCAATGATCACAATCGTAACCCCGGTTCTTCCGGTCGGCATTTCCGCAACAAAGGCAGACGCCATCCAGCGCAGGTTCGTCGACCAGATCGTCAACTCAACTCCGCATGACCGGCTGACTATATGGTACTACACGCCCATGGCGCTGCGTTTCAGTGACCATCTAGTCTGCGATGTATGCGTCTACGACTGCATGGATGAACTCTCCGCCTTCAAGAACGCACCGGCAGAGTTGACGCAGATGGAAAAAGCGCTGTTCCAGCGCGCTGATGTCGTGTTCACGGGCGGGCAGAGTCTGTACGAGGCCAAACGAAGCCTCCATAGGTCGATTTTTCCCTTCCCCAGCAGCATCGACGTTGCGCATTTCCACAAGGCAAGAGAGCCCGGCGATGACCCTGTAGACCAGGCAGACATACCTCAACCGAGAGTGGGCTTCTTCGGCGTGATCGACGAACGGCTCGACGTTGAAATGATCGCACAGGCGGCTGCGGCAATGCCCGAAGTGCATTTCGTCATGCTCGGCCCGGTGGTCAAGATCGACCCGCTAAGCCTGCCGCGCGCAAGTAACTTGCATTGGCTGGGTGCCAAGTCCTACGCCGACCTGCCTCGCTATCTCGGGCATTGGAGCGCCGGCTGGATGCCCTTCGCGCTCAATGAGGCGACACGCTATATCAGCCCGACCAAAACTCCTGAGTTCCTGGCCGCCGGGCTGCCGGTGGTCTCCACGGCGATTGTGGACGTCGTGCGCACCTATGGTGCTGAAGGCCTGGTCGACATCGTCGACGCCGAAGATATCGAAACCAAGCTTCGGTCCGTTCTGTCACGTCCCCGGAATTTCCTGCTGAAGGAAGTCGATGCCTACCTCGCTAACATGTCCTGGGAACGAACGTGGGAAGCAATGGCTGCCCATATTCAGCGCGCCTATGCAATGAAAAGCATTGTGCCTTTGCGCCGGGGAGCCTGACCATGTTCGATTGGTTGATTGTCGGCGCCGGCTTCGCTGGCAGCGTGCTCGCCGAACGCATCGCATCGCAACGGCATGAAAGCGTCCTGCTCATCGACCGGCGAAATCACATCGGCGGCAACGCTTATGACTGTTACGACGAAGCGGGAATTCTGGTCCACCGCTATGGGCCGCATATATTCCACACCAACGCCCGATCGATCATCGACTATCTCTCGCAATTCACCGAATGGAGGCCTTACGAACATCGCGTACTGTCTTCGGTCGACGGAAAACTGCTGCCGATACCGATCAACCTCGACACGATCAATCGCCTGTACGATCTTGAATTGACGCCCGAGCAGTTGGAGGAGTTCTTCGCATCCCGGCGAGAAACGGTCGAGGAAGTCCGAACCGCCGAAGACGTGGTTGTGAGCACCGTTGGCAGAGAACTCTACGAACAATTCTTTCGCGGCTATACAAGGAAGCAGTGGGGCGTCGATCCGGCCCAACTAAGCAAGTCCGTGACTGCGCGGGTCCCTACCCGAACCAACCGCGATGATCGCTACTTTGGCGACACTTTCCAGAATATGCCGGCTGGCGGGTATACACGCATGTTCCAGCGCATGCTGGACAACCCAAGGATCAAGATCATGCTGCAGACCGATTATCGCGAAATTCGCGACAAGATCCCCTTTCAGCGGATGATCTACACCGGGCCGATTGATGAATATTTCGATTGGAGCCTTGGTCGTCTGCCTTATCGGTCACTGCGGTTCGAACACGCGACGCTTGATTGCGAGCAGTTTCAGCCGGTCGCCGTTGTCAACTATCCGCAGACGGAAAACTATACCCGCATTACCGAGTACAAGCATCTGACCGGTCAGCAGAGCCCGAAGACCAGCCTGACTTACGAATATCCAACCGATATCGGCGATCCCTATTACCCGGTGCCGCGGGCGGAAAACGAGGCGCTGTACAAACGCTATGAAGCACTGGCAGCGGCGTGCTCCGACGTGTGGTTCGTCGGGCGCCTAGCCACGTACCGCTACTACAATATGGATCAGGTCGTCGGTCAAGCTTTGGCGACGTTCGCGCGCATTCAACAGAGCCTGCCGGCAACCGGCACCGTGCAGATGCTTACGCAGCGGACGATGCTCGGCCAACATTCGGAGCAGTTCCCCACCTAAGTGGCCCGCTCCTTCTTCGACCGCTACGAAACACCTGCCGCGAACAATCTGCGCTGGCGATCCAATTCATCGGCAACCGGCTGGCGAAGACTGCGCGAACCGTCGGCATGAATCGTAGAGAACAAGCCGACTTCCGCGTGGCGCAAATTGTCCCAGCCGGGATACGCGGTCACCGGGTACAGACATATACCCTGAACCGGGGCACCACGGCTCATTGCGTCACGGACCTCATCGCAAACATAATGGAGCCATGCCGGCCGGCCTGATCCTTCAGCGCCTGTCTCGGCGATGAACATGGGCTTTCTGTAGCGCTCTGCGACTTCGACCAACATTTCGGAAAGCGCCCGATATTCGTGGTGGCCCATCGGTATCGTTGGCCCCTGAAAGTACCATTGGTTGTGCGGATAAAAGTTAAGTCCGATGACGTCGACACAGTCCTCGCTGCCGCCCAATTCAGGCTCGGCACGGCCCGTCAGCATGTCATAGGCTTCAAACTGGCCCTGACGAACATTTTCCGCGCGCCGCTGCTCGGCACGACTATGGTCACGGGGCGCAACATGAATTAGCGGTTCAGCCCATATGAACCGGCAATCAGGTTCGGCATCGCGCATCGCCTTGACGCCGGCAACCGCTGCCCTCACAAGCTGTCGCTTGAACCATCCCCGCTTCTTCGGCCCCACGCGTGGGAAATAGCCGACCTCTATCGCCCATGCGAAAAATGAGATCTCATTGATCGGGCACACCAAGGGAGCTACTCCCGTGACGGAGCGGTGGACCCGGACAGCTTCAGCGGCGAAGCGGACATAGGCTTCTGTAAAGTCTGGGGCGCCTTGGTCTACGTGATCTGGTGAGCCATAGTGGAAGATATCCCAGACGACCTGCACCCCCGCCGCGTGGGCTGCTTCGATCATTGAGATCCAACCCGACCAGTCGAAGACTCCTGGCGCTGTTTCAATCAGGTGCCAGCGCAAGCCGTCGCGGATCGTGCGAAGCCCAAGGGCAGCACAGCTGCGATAGTCGCCGAGAGCATGTTTGTCGTGTGCGGTTGCGCGATTCAAATCGAGGCGCACTCCGTCGCCGCGCCGATGCGAGGAACATTCGAAGCCAGCCATGAAGAAACTGGCAAACTCGGACGGATATTCGCCTGGCAGACGCGCCGGCTCGTTGCTCATAAGTGCAACCCGTCGGCCAAGGCTCGCGCCAGCGCTCCCGCTAGGCGATCGGCCATTGCTAGTTTCGACCTCCACCACAATTTCATTCGGGCCGCCATCACGTCGCCTGAGTGGTACGGGTGCAAGCGTCGAATGTTGACCAAGCGAGCGTGAGCGGAGCCGAGTCCAGGTATTGTCGGTGAGCAGAGGTCGACCTCAGGATGACAGACTGGCGCTCTCAAGCCGAGCCTCGTTGATCGTCGTCGCGCTGCATGGTCTCTCCTAATGGAATCCGAGGAAGGAGAATATCGCAAGCACGACAACGATACATCCGATGAGATGGCGCAATCTCCCCCACATTGCGTACCGAACTTGCCTGCGACCGTGAGGTTCCCCTTCGGCTGAAATATTTCTGGTTGGGCGGGCGACCCGCTAACTTACTGTCGCCTGCGGCGACGATTCCCAGGCAGTGGTCTGGCTGGTTCGCCGCGACACGATCGGGCGAAACGGTATGCTTCGTGCCGGCGCTGTGCCGGTTCCGGCTGCCTTGGAGCTGCCCGGGTTGGCTCGCGGCACCTATCGCGTCATCGCCTGGGGTACCAACGCCGGCAGGCAAACAGCGGAATGGCAAGCGAATTCGGACGGCTGGCTGAAGCTTGATGTGCCGCCGTTCTCCGCGATGTCGCGCTTGCCATCCGCGGGGTCTGAGCAGGATGGGGACTGCGCCTGAAGGTATTCATACGCTCGCGATCTGACTTGCCATAGCCCATGATGAGCCGTCCTTGCAAACTCGTCGCCAATGCTGATGTCAGTGATTGCGCCAAGCGAAGTTGCGCGGAGATTCCAAGTGATCTGCGCGCTGAGTGTTGTGCTCGCCCGAACGCGACTGCTGGTCGGCGGCATCGGCCGATCCGCCCAGCGTGTCGGCGACCGTGGCACCTCGCGCACCCATCGGCTGCTGCGCACCTGTGGTGGTGTCCTTGGCAGTCTGATGCTCCATCTCGGCATTCACTGGCAAAAAAAAGAAGTTGCTGTTGGCAAGGGATCGGCGATCTGCAAGGTTGATTGCAAATCCATCGGAAAGCGCGGCGGAACCGAACGCCAGTACGCGCGGTTAGCGCGGCCGGCGTCGGACGCTGTTATGCCGACTGGACCCAATTACTACGAACGCTCGACGGCAAATGTCGGCGCGTCATCTCCCTCCCGGCCTGGAGAAATTCGACGACGGCAAAGCCCTGCCATACGCGTTCACCTGCGCGCGCTTCAGGCGGGCGCCCGTGGATGACCCATTACTCCGACAATCCCGGGTCGAAATGCACGATGGCATTAAGGATGGTGCGGTAGAGACTGTCGACGTCCTCGTCGATCTCTTCACGCCTGATGCCCACTGACTTCGCGTCGGCAAACAGCTTGTGGGTCAGCTCATTGATCGAAATCACATCCGGCCGGGCCGTTTTAGGAACGCTGTTCGCAATCCACTTGTGCAGGAAAGTGATGCCGCGTGCGCTCATCTGGGCATAAGCTACCGAACGGACATTAGTTCCAGCTTGAACACGAACAACAGAGCGGACGAACGAATTTCGGAACAAGAGGAACAAGGCGCTATGTCGCAAGTTGGGTTCCGTAGTGGGAAGGAACATCTAACCATGGGCGAAGATAGAAAAAGTGAACCCGAGCGGCAAAAGGAACTCCAGGCGCAGGCGCTCGCACGTGAAACCGGGATCACCCGGGATCAGGCTCTCACGCTCATAGAATTGCTAGGAACGGATCGATCATCACTGCTGCGCGAGGCCAACATACTGAAGAATCGAAAGCCGCCCAGCAGTGCACCATGACGAACCACAAGACGGGCAGCTATCACTGCCACTGACTATGCGGCCCTCTGAATGACCCGCCTGTCTGTTTCGGAAGAGCTTGAAAGCGCCGCCGACCCCATCGCCGATATGTCGCGCGCGGATCTCCGGGTCGTCCTGCGTCGCGCTGCATTGATGCTTAGAAACGTCTCCGGCGTGCCGCTGGAGCCAGCCACCGCAGACACGCTCGATTCCATCGCTGCCGAGATGGGAATCGGCCGATCCGACCTCATCCAGATCGTGTTGCGCGAATGGCTGGAACCAACGCCTATCTGCCGGTCCGGGCGATAGACGAGGAAAGCGAGACGGACGGCGGCGCGTAGGCTGGGACGCGACCTCTATGCAGAAGACCCGCCGCTACATTTGCGAAGCGACGGGCCTCCGCCCCGTTCCCCCATACCTGACCATGCAACTGCCGTGCCAGACTTATTGACCCATCGCAGGACACTTTATGGCTTCTGCGCAGCGGAATTACCGACACGTACTTCGTTCGCATGTTTCGATTGCATTAGCATTGACTCACGTATTCACCAGCCACGTGAGCACGCCCCCCGAAGGCTCGCTGGTCAGGCCCAGCGGCCTCCCCCCGCAACCAAAGCCGCTGGGCCGCCCCCGCTCCGCTAGTCTTAGTCTAGACTAGAGCTTCCCTTTGAACCGATCTCCATCCATGGGGCTGGGCAGCTACATCATAGGTGAACGAATCCTGTAAGCGGTAGATGATCGGAGGCGACCCGCGAAAGCGGCGTGTCATGGGCTTCGACGGTTGAGATCATTCCGTGTCGATTTGCCATGATCCGGTCGAGCGACAGCAGCGGCAGACTCGATGGAAAGGTGGGGACCGCCGGCGGCGCGGGACCGAAAGTCGTGTGCAGCGTATTCAGCGCGGAACGGTTTCCGAGTCGCCATTCGTTCAAATCGCCGAGCAGCAGTGTTGGTTTTTCGTCCGGTCTGTTCATGATTTCGAGCACGACACGGGCCTGTTCGGAGCGCGATCGGCGCAGCAAGCCGAGATGGGCTGCGATAATGCGCAGAGTTCGTTTCTCGTCCAGATCGATTTCGGCAACCAGGGCTCCGCGCGGCTCCAGCCCCGGGAGCTTTATCTGATGGACATTGCGAACGATGCCCCGTTTGAAAAGCAGAACGTTGCCGTGCCAGCCGTGCCCTTTGCCGTTTCCGGACACCGGCACCGGCACCAGGCCTGTTTCCAATTCGAGACGCAGCAGATCCAGAAGGCCGGCACGATCTCCAAAGCGATTGTCCGCTTCCTGCAACGCAATGACATCCGGGCCGATTTCCCGGATGACGCGACCGATTCGTTCGGGATCGAATTTTCTGTCGACGCCCACGCATTTGTGAACGTTGTAAGATGCGACCAGAGTCCCCGCGGGGCGTGTCGCTTCGGACGGCGCAGCCTTCGCCTTCTGCTTTTTTCTGTCGCGAATGGATTTGAGCACACTTGCAGGAAAGCTATGTCCAGTTCTTTGCATGAGTCTGCTGCTCGTCCTCACTACCTTCAAGACTTAGCTTTGTCTCACTCAAACAGGATCTGCAATCGCTGCTTCCCTGCCCTGACGAGATGCGGCGCTCAAAAGGAGCGATGGCTGCGTCACCCGAATTCCCCCCGGCAGAACGAGAAAGCCTCTAAAGGTAGGGCGATCCCAGCCACAACACTCGGTCGAACAGGCGGACGATGAATGGCCGGGCTCTCAAGGTTTCGATCGTTACAGACGCGGCGGAGGCGATTGCCGATCCGATCCGCGCTTCAATCTCCACGGCAAAGCCTGCATCAAGAACCTCTATATCAATCTCAAAATTCAGCCGCAGGGACCGGGCATCAAGATTGGAGGATCCTATATAAGCCCAAACTCCATCGACCGACAGCAGCTTCGAATGATCGAACGAGCCCTCCGTGCGCCATACGCGGCAATAGTGCTTCAGGACCTGATCGAATTGCGCCGTCATCGCCCGGTCGACAAGGAAGAGATTGTTCACCGCCGGTACCACGATGTCGATCTCGACGCCTCGCCTGGCCGCGGTCGTCAGCGCGCTGATCAGTTCCCGATCCGGCAGGAAATAGGGCGACATGATGCGGATCGATTTGCGGGCGACGGAAAATGCCCCGATCAGCAAGTTGTGGTTCGTTTCGATGCTGGCATCCGGCCCGGATGCAACCGCTCGCGCCAGCATCGGTTGTCCGGGAGCCGCGGGAAGCGTGGCCACTTGCCAGGTGTCGTCTTTCAGGAGCTCGCCGCTCACGAAGCGCCAATCTTCGGCGGCAACCGAAAAAAGTTCGGCCACGACCGGCCCGGTGACCTGAAAATGCGTGTCCCTCGCGCTGGAGGAGCCGGCGAACTCGGCTGAGAATCCCTTTCGGATGTTCATCCCTCCGGTGAACGCAATCGTGCCGTCGACGACCAGGATCTTCCGGTGCGTTCTGAGGTTGGCGTAGGGAAGACGCAGGCCCATGACAATGTTGCCGTTGAAGAGGTCTGCTGTGATTCCTGCCTCTCGCAGACGCCCAAGAATGCTGGGGACGGAGTAACGCGCCCCGACGGCGTCGATCAGCACGCGAACGCTGACACCCCGCTGGACGGCTCCGGCGAGAGATTCCACGAAAAGCCGCCCGACATCGTCATTGTCGAAGATGTAGGTCTCGAGAAGGATAGTGCGTTGAGCGCCATCAATCGCTCGGCACATTGCGGCATAGGCCTCGTCACCTGTCTCCAATATCGCAATCGCGTTTCCCGAGGTCAGGGGACGCCGGGCCACCCTGTCGCCCAATGTCTTCAGGCCGGTGAAGCGTTGGCCGTACCGCTCGGCAATCAATTCCTCGGCGGCAATGTTGCGCTCATGTTTTGCGGAAGCCGCCTCGCTGGAAAGGGGCCGCATGGCGCTGATCGTTGCACGACGGATGCGGTTTATGCCGGCAACGGCGTAGATGATCGCGCCAAGGAATGGCGACAGGAACATCACGCCGACCCAACCTGTGGCGGCGCGGACGTCTTCCTTCGTCATTATGGCGTGGACGATGCCGATGGCCGCCATCACCACCGGAATGATCGCGAGGATCTGGGGCCAATGAGTCATTAAGGTCTGCAACATCGCCAGGACTATCCAGCGAGCGGTTGCAGAACGCAATGCAGCTCATTCCCGGCGTTGATACTCAACAGACCCAGAGCGAAGAGCGCTGTCGCCTGGTTCGATGGAACGGCCCCCCGGTCGCTGGAGACCAACAGCCACGAGCGGGCACTACAGGCCTAACTTCTCCCGGAGTGCATCAATGCGTTTAGAGGCGTCCGCCTTGCTGAGGCCGTCAGCATAGGCGTCAGGGTCGTCGGCCTGTTCGGCCAAAGTTCTCAAATAGGAGGCTTGTGCGGGGGTCATGGGATCATCTCCGCTGATCCAATCTTCCGGGTCCTTTTCGACATTTGCCGGTGCCTCGATTTTTGGATTGTGCCGGTCACTCATGATCAATCTCCCTTGATGATCACCACAATGAGAATGAATCATGATTTGTTCCGCCAGATTGGTATGCGTGTCGCCTCCGCCCGCGCAGGCCGGTTACGCAGCAAGCGGAGCGAATCTCTTCTTGGCTATTTCATAGCGTGGATACCTATTGTGGTAATCTTGCACGACCTCAAATCGGTGAGGACGCCCCGTGAGCAGCGATCAGGGCCATTGGAGCCGTACCTAGCTCATAAACGAACCCCAACTCGGGAGTCGGCTTCTTCGAATTATTTGGCCTTCAGCCATGTGTTCGACAGTCCGCTCCTGTAGCGGCTGTCGGCGCGCTTCGAGATAATTCCATTGAGCCCGATCTTCTCGACGGTGCGGAAGAGCGCCAGCGCACTGCCCTCGAAGTGCTCACTGTATTGGATCTTGCCGAGGCCAGGCTCAACCAGTTGCCATAGCGCCTGCTTGCGCTGCAGCAGCGGCAAGGAGATTAGATCGCGGCCGTCGAGATGGAGGATATCGAAAGTGACGAACACCAGCCGGCTCGGCTCGTTCCAGATCGCGGCTTCCAGCGCAGGGCAATCGAAAGCGCCCTGCTCGCCGGGAACAATGACCTCGCCGTCGAGAATGGCAGTCCGGCATGGCAGATCGACGGCTAGTGCGATTGGCCAGTATTTCGTGGTCCAGTCACGGCCGTTCTTGCTGTAAAGACGCACGCCGCCATTATCGATGATGATCTGGGTTCGATAGCCGTCAAGATTGGCCTCGTGGACCCAGCCCTCATCTTCAGGCGGCCGCCCGACCCGAGTCGGGATCTGCGGCGGAAGAAACTTCAGCCGGCCGCCATTGACCTTGGCACGCTTACTCAATGACGCCACCTTTGACCGCGCAGCGGCGGCTAATCGGCACAGGCAGCACGACATCACCCCAACATGATGCCTGCCACCTGTGCCGAGCCCCCGCCAAGCCCCCGCCAAGCCATTGCAAGCATCTACGCACGAGGCCGATCTGTCGTTAGCTTTGCATCCTAATACTTATCCTGGCGTACATATCTTGCTCGGCGCGGCGCTCTTGCACCGTTCCCGACCGGCTTATTGGGTCCGGGATTTGCGCCAGCCTACGCAGCCCTTGGCTAGAGCGGTTCGTCATTTCACGGAACCGCAGAACCGCTCTATCTCTTTATTTCTTGACTGCAATTCCGGACGGAAAACCGTTCGCACTTTTCCTGGAATTGCACTGATTGCGGACTAGCTTGGTCAGTCCAACAAAAGCACCACAGCGGGGTGCAGCTTCTTCAGATTCGGCAATGATTTCGACTGCCAGGGTATGTCGGGCGTTCCACGCACGACGAGTCGAACATCGGGATGCTTGCGCACCTCGATGGTAAATTTCGCCAGCAGGTTGATGCCGGAAGAGTTGAGGAAGTGAAGGTCCTTCAGATTGAGCGTAATAGAAGCGGGATTCGAGGCAAGAACACTGGCCGCCAACGCCGTGATAGGCGCACCGGCGTCGGAACTGGCAAGCCGCATTGCACCGTCGAAGAAAATTTCGCTTCCTTCAGTCCACACGCGGTAGTCGTCTGTCTTGATTTCCATAGCCTGGCTTCGTTTCATTTAGTTGTGAATTTGCGAGATCGGAATAGAGGCATATGTCTCCACGCAAATCCGATCGCTTTCGTCGGCGGCGCTGAATATCCAAGCCAGGCGTGCGCCGTAGTCGCTCATCAACGTCAGCAATCCGAGTCCGGAGCCTGTCACCTCGGGGTTCGCGGCATTCAGCTCAATTCGCTGTATCAGCAGGTCCACTGGGTCGCCAGCCGTGATGTCCGCCAGGAGGTTTTGGAACCCAGACGCAATTTTACCATCGACGTCATTCGACACCTTGAGCTTGAAGCACTCCGAATCCATCGACGCCTCGATCAGGATCTCGCCCGGTGCACGAAACTTGACGGCATTTTCGATGAGCTCGTTGACCAGATAGACGATGCTGTGCCGCACTTCCATGTAATCATTGCGGGACGACCGGAAGCGCAACGCGAAAACATCGGCGATGAAGTCCGAGGTCGTGGCACAATGACGCCAACTCAAATCGAGAGGTCCGTCGAACAGCCGTACGCGACTGACGCTCTCCTTAATCCCGATTGCAATGTCAGGCGTACCGAACAGCGTTGTCATTGCTATGTGTGCCTTATGATCACGAGGGTGATGTCATCGTGGATCTTCTGGATCCCGATATGGGCCATCAGATCGTCGATGATCCCAGTCTTGATGTCCTCGGCGCTGCTGCCGTGACGTCTTTGTACGCTCTGGCTGAGGCGCTCGAACCCGAACAACTTTCTTTCGTGGTTTTCCGCCTCGGTCACACCGTCGGTGTGCAGCACGATCACGTCGCCGCTTCCGAACAGGATGTCACGCGTGGCAATGAACTTCGAGATGTCATTCTCCAGGCCAACCGGCAGACCCAGATCAATCGTATCGATACGTTCGACTTCCCCATCCGCACGCACGACAAGAACGTCCTCATGCTGGCCGGATAGCGTTACCCGCTCATCTTCGAAGTCAAGAAAGGCCAGCGAGAGATGCTTGTCGGTGTTCGTCCGCTCGATGTTCTTGTAGATCGCTCTGTTCAGCCGATCCAGAAACTGGTGCGGATTCGCTTCGTCGGTCTCCTGCAGCGCGCGTGCAACGGATTGGACCATCAGCATCAGCACGCCGCTCTCAAGACCATGACCGGTCACGTCGCCGATGCCGATCTTGACCCGTGACCCGTTCTGCAGGACGTCATAGTAGTCGCCGCCAACCTCGTCAGCCGGACGCATGTAGGCTGCGATCTCCAGCCCAGGAATCGCTTCGAGTTCGAATTGTTTCGGCAGGACCATCATCTGGATCTGCCTGGCAACCGCGAGCTCGGCACCGAGGCGTACGTTCTCGTCTCGCAGCTTTTCGTTGAGTGCCGAAATCTCCTGGTTGGCGTCCCCGAGCTCCCTGGTTCGTTCGTCGACGAGCTGCTCGAGGTTTTCCGTGTGAAAGCTGATCTGCTCAGCCATCCGGTTGAAAGCGACCCCCACCGCTCCAACCTCGTCGCGCGTCGGAATGCTTACCCGGACTGAATAGTCTTTCGCCTGCAACCGCTTGGCGGCCCCGGCAAGCGCACTGAGGCCTGCAGTGATCCGCTTTGAAATTCCGAAGACAGCCAAAAAGACGATCAGGAGCGAAACGATAACTGCGATGACTTGGGTGATCAGGATCCGGTTGGTTGCGCTGGAAATGCTCTGCTGCGCTGCAAGGAGGGAAGCATAAATTTCCCGTTCGGGGACGACGAAGCCAAGCATCAGAGTTTCGGCCGTGATGGACCCCGTACTATTCCAGAGATTGACTGGGTTTAGTCGGCGAAGTGCGACGATGTACGGTTGGGCTTTGCCGTTTTCCTCAATCGAAATATGCTTAATGACTGTCTTGTCGTCGGCGGGAAGTTCGAGCGCTGCGACGGTCGCGTGCGTACTCTTTTTGAGCGAGCGATCGAGGCCGGTAACGCCTTGACCTGCCGCACCACTTGCGATCTTGAGCCCGAGCATTTTCTCGCCTTCAGGCTTGATCGCGAGCACATTGCCGTTCGACATGGTGAGAAAACCGAAGCCCGTATCGGCGACCTTCACGCTTTCGACGATGTCAGCGAGTTGATCGAGCGTAACGTCGGCAGCGACCATGCCGGCGACATTACTGCGGTCTTTCGTCCAGAGTGGGTGGAAGAAGCTCACTATGAGCTTGCCGGTAATCGCGTCGATATAAGGAGCAGTCGCAGTGATGTCATCGCCCTTTACGGGGCGCGAATCGGGCTCCCTGATCCAGCCTTCCCAGCCTTCATAGACGCCAGGAAAGAAGAAATCCCAGAAATTCGCTTTGTCGTGGCCTGGATAAAGCTTGTCGAAGGTCTGCGCCTGATCGGAATAAGGAATCGTGCGCATGATCGGCCCTGCCTTCGGCCCTACGTAGTAGACCTGCAGCTTCTTGGCGCCAGTTGACATCTGGCTTGTGCCAAAAATATCGAAGATCGCACTCTCCTGAATGTCGCGGAGAATTTCGGGCTTCGGTTGGTGATCAGCGGAGAGGAGATATCCCCAGACACTCATGACCGAAGGTGACCCTTGCCGGGTCTGTACCCAGTTTCCCGTGGCGTCATATGCAAGCGGCGCATTAAAATAGGGGTTCTTCGCCAACGCCCTGCCGATCGCATCTTTTGCTTCCGGATAATCTATTAGTCTCTGCATGGAGGCTGCAAGTGCGGTCACCTCGGAGTGCATGCGGCCGAACAGGAGATCGGCGCGCAGCGCCGTCGTCTCGATATAGTTCTGGAGGTATTCCTGGCTTGCCTTGGTGAGGCCGCTCTCGATCTGGTGCGTCGCGTCCCGGGAAAGCCGGTTCACATTCCACAGCGCGACGCCGCCGCCGACGAGGAGGTCGAACAGCACCGCCCCACCCACAACGATCAAGAATTTAGCGCGGAAGCTGTTAAGCCGGAGGACAGGCCAGGGTCTGGGCGGTGTTGCATCCAAATCGGTCATAGCGGCTTGCGTCCCGATGCAACCCAGATCGGCCAGCCGGCATAGCCCTTGGAGTGGAGCGCAGCGAAGATGTGGTCCTGGAAGCCCTGTCGGAACCGCCTGATAAACGCCGGTGTGTCACCTCGCTTGGTAGCCATCTCGCCTGCATAAACATTCTCCCATGCCGCTATGACGTCCGCGAAGTCCTGTGGATCGCCGTCGTGGTTGGTGACCATGAAGGACTCGACCCGAATGTCTTCGAGCCCCGCTTCGGTCAGGTAGCGTTTGCTCTTCGGGCCGAGCTCAATATCCATCTGGAAGTGCGCCCACAGCTTGGCGACCTCGTTATAGGTCCACTGGATGCTGTCGGCGCGTGGTTCGCCCAGGCAGTGCGAATTTTTTTCATTGGTGATGTAGACACGTCCGCCCGGCTTGCAGATGCGAAACAGTTCCCTGAGGATCAGTTCGGGCTTGTTGAACACCTGCAGCGAATGGCGGCACGTGACGAGGTCGAACTGATTTTCCTCGAGCAGCATTTCTGATGCATCGCCATAAGTGTACTCGATGCCCTTGATATCGAACTCCGCAGCCACGTTTCGCGCATAGGCGAGGCTCGACCTGGAGTGGTCGAGGGCGACGATCCGCGATGGCTGGAACTCCTTCTGCACGAGCACGGCGAAATCACCTATGCCGCAACAGATGTCGGCCATCACGATCCCGGGCCTCATGCCGTGTCGGGGCAAGATTGCGCGCTCGTGGCGCCAGGTCATCTTTGTTTGTGTGCGCAGGATCGGCACGAACCCGCCTTCCTCAAGGAAGCCCTGCCCCGGATAGAATTCGCTGTCATACTCCTCGACCGTGATGTTCGGTTCGATTCCGCTCAAGCGACCGAACTTTCGTGACGTCCATCCGACGACGCTTGACGTGATGACGATGAATTTGAGATCGGGTCGAGCCCGACAAGCGTCGAGAATGATCCTCGAAAAGGCGTGAAACGCAGCGTTGTTCATCTGAGTCAGACGTCTGACATTGACGTAGAGAACGCCGCGCACACGGCCGATCGCATCGCGAAGCAATGCTATGCTGGGTCCAAGTTCATCGATTGCCTGAGGCCGGACCACCCCCGATATGGAGAACTCCTGATTGTTGGCGTCGTATTGCGCCTTGAAACGTGGGAGAAGGTCGTAAGGGTTCAATTTTGCAAGCCCTCGAGCGGGAGATCCACGACAAGCTTGATCGCATCACCGTCGGCTTCCTCGACCCTGAGTGTCGCGTTGTAGTCGATGGCCAGTTCCAAAAGAACCACCTCCCGGCTCGGGGCGAGATCCCCGGATACCGAATTGAGATATCGCTCCCGGACCTCGGATCCTGCGACCAGCGACACAGCTTGTTCGTAGAATTGACGCTCCTCTGGCACGCAAGGGAATGTCAACTCGATCCTGTCCGTCGCGCCATGGCGAGACACCCTGCATGCCAATTCGCCGTCGGCATGGCGCGTACGAAAGGCGACTTCCAGCAATTCGTTAAAGGCGGAAGAAAAGAGATTTGAATGCCGGACCGAGTCTGACCTGTTTTGGCTGATCATCCGGGCCATGTATGTCGAGACATAGTCGCAATGTTTCCAGGCGGAGACAAAAGCTTTGATTTCCATGTCGATCTGAATCATCGGCTCAAAACTCGGCTCGCCAGCCAGGTCATGATGAACAGTTCCCATCGGCATCCTTACTTGTTCCATCAGTGTTGAGCCCTCGCGGGGTGATGGCCTCCGCGACGAAAAGTCTTACCGCGCCCGTGATGAGTCAGTCTCGCACTAACTCGAAGAATTGCGCGGTATCTGCCTCGATCGTTCTACAAATCCCCACTTCATCGTTAACAAAGGGTGCAAGGCGCTAGAGCGCCCGATTTGATTCCTCCATCGCCCGAACCACCCTCAGCGGGGACCGCCTGATGAAATCGCCAATCGCCTCGGCTCCAAGCGGCTTTCCCAGGAAGTTGCCTTGCAGGCAATCGCAATTCTCCTTGATCAGCCACCATGCCTGTGCCGACGTCTCGACCCCCTCGGCAGTGACATTTATCCCCAGGCCGTGCGCCAGAGTCATGATCGATCGCACGATCGTTTGGCTTTTGAGATCGGTCTCCAGGTCCGCAATAAAGTACCGATCTATCTTCAAAGTATCGAAGGGAAAGTTTTTAAGGTAGCTTAACGATGAATAGTATGTTCCAAAATCGTCGAGCGAAATTCGTATTCCCAAAACGTTCAGAGTGTTCAACGTGTCGATATTGTCGATCGTCTTTTCAAGCAGGACCGTCTCGGTTATCTCAAGTTCAAGTCTGTCGGCTTCGATTCCCACTGCGTCGATGATCTGAGCGACCGTGTCCGTCAGCGAACCGCTAAGGAACTGAGCCGGCGACAGGTTCACTGCGACTGTCAGCGAGGAAGGCCACGTCAATGCCTGGCGACAGGCTTCCTCGAGCACCCATCGTCCAATCTCGTCCATCAGACCGTCGGCTTCGGCGATCGGTATGAACACGTTGGGTGGAATGGTTCCGACTTCGGGGTGCCGCCACCGCAGCAGCGCTTCGAAACCCATCACCGACGAGGGAGGCCGGATGAGCGGCTGATACTCCAGATAAAGCTCGCCCCGCTCCAGCGCGGTTCGAAGGCTGCGCCTCAGATTCTCGCGTTGCTCGAGCAAGAGCAGCATCGAACGGTTGAAGGTTCGAGCGCAGCCGCGTCCATCTGTCTTGGCCGCATAAAGGGCAATGTCAGCGGCTTTCATCAACTGTTCGCCATCGGTCCCGTGCTCCGGCCCGAAAGCAATTCCGATACTCGAGCCGACGAAGACGGGAATGCCGTTAATGACGAACGGTTTCTTGAACGCGTCGACTAGCGATCCGGCGAGGCGCTCAGCCTCTGCCGGCTGCTCCTTTCCCAATTGGATGACAGCGAACTCATCGCCGGCATACCGGTATGCGGATTCGCCGTCCTGCAGCGCGTCGCGAATACGACCCGCCGCGAGTTGAAGAAGAGTGTCGCCTGCGCCATGGCCGAGCGTGTCGTTGACCGCTTTGAAATCGTCAAGGTCGATTTGCAGAAGGGCGGCTTTCGGCTTTGATCCGCCGAGGGCCGCCATTGCCTGCTGCAGTCGCTCGCCGAATCGCCGCCGATTCTGCAGTCCGGTCAGCGCGTCGTGCGTCGCCTGATGGAGCAGAATTACATGCTCTTGCTCCTCCACTACGCTCCGCCCATCGCGCCCCCGTGATTCAATGATTCCCACACCATTTGAGGTCGCGAAAACGAAAGCGGACCGCGGCGCTTCGCCCGATGATCGCGGCAAATCGATGCTTGCCGGTGAGCCGCCGCGGAACACACGAAGAAATTCGTCGCGATACCTCGCATCGAGGAAGCCCGGGTAGATTTCCCAAACGGCGGCACCCGGCACCACCGCGCCTCCGTATACGCCTTTGAGCTTGGTTGCGTAGTGCGTCAGACAGAAGTCGCGATCATAGAACGACAAAAGTTCGGTCGTGTTCGCCAAAAGGTCAGCGAGCAGCGCTTCGCCGGGACGTGGTGCATCGCTTGAGGAAGGCCCCTCACTCTCCGCGCCGAAGCCTGATGCCTCCGGGTGCAATAGCGATCTCCATAGGCGGTGAGAATCCACGTCCCCCACCCCGAAATAGCATAACCGTCAAGCTTGGCAAACATACAACTCGCAGTCTCAACAAGTGTCTCATGCGGCGCAGTTGCAATGTATGCTCCGCTGTGATTGGCAGCGACAAATATTCTGTCCATGAGGCGGCTGATCTTCCCCGCCCCTGTTTTGAGCCCGCCCCACTTCAACCATCCGCGATCCTGTACTCAGCTTCCGAGCGCTTTGAGCCAATGTTCAAAGGAAGAGGCCTCCTCGTGTCCGGCATGCGAAACAGAGTGGGCGGGGCGCGGCAACACCACCGAACTTCGGACTTCGCGGGGGCTGTAACCGAATTCCTTGCTAAATGCTCGGCTGAAATTAGCCGCTGAACTAAACCCGACGGCTTCGGCAATATTAACAATGCGCCGGCTGTCCGCCGGATCGCTAAGTGCAACATGGGCTGCCAGAAGTCGGCGACTTTGTATGTAGTGGAGGACACCACCGCTCGGTTCGAACAACTGATAAAGACGAGAGCGCGAGACGCCGAGCGCCCGGCACATTGAATCCGGCGTCAGATGAGCCGCATCCAGATTGTTGTGGACGTATCGACGGGCTCGCTCCATCAGCGCGACACTCACCAATTGTTCGGTGGCCGCGGCATGTTCCGCCGGGGGCGAAAGGCAGGCAATGATCATGCTGCGTGTTGCGTGCACGATGCGGGGCAGATCGTCAGCCGTGAGACTGCGCAGTCTTGCTTCGATGTTGTTGAGGTAGTCGAGCAAAAGGTCGGCAAAGTTGCCGGACAGAATTGAATTATTCTTTGCGTCCAGGGTCGCCGCCGCATCGGCGAACAAATCACGCGGCAAATAGAGAAAGAGACTTTGGGATTCCGTTGCCCTCCCGCGAAACGGGTAGCCAAGCGATCTAATCTCCAATTTGCCCGGCTGGTTTTCCGCTACGCGACGATCGACCTCCGTCCACGACCGGCCAGTATACGGCAAAGCGATATACCAGTGATCGATCGAGCTGGACCGAAGCTTCGCAGCAGAACGCATATAACTATGTGCCGGTGCGCGCTGTTGAACGATCAGCATACCGCCGAGGTTCCAAGCCGTGTGGTCGGCGGGAAAGCCATCGTCGAGCGATTTGTCATCCGGCAACTTGATCTCGACAAGCGGAGCCATATGCGCCTGCCAGGCGACGAATTGATCCTCTGGCGCTAGTCCGAGCGTCGAAAAGGGCAGAGGTTCGAGCGCCGGCGGAAGTGACGGGGCAGCCTCATTGTCAGGTTGAGCTTCGCGCGGCCAACGACGTCGATCGCGCTCAATCGCCTGCCTCGCAAGCGCCTTGTCCTGCCTCTTAGCGTCCATCGCGTAGTGCCGTATCCGATTCCGGTATGCCCATCTCCACCGCAATCATGTGGTGTATCACAGGCATCTGGCAAGACCAGCGGAACGCGAGTCCACAGAGCGCCATCACGCTGGGTTACGGCAAGAAATGCATTCCGAGATAAGTTTCTGGATGCGACGATAACGACACTCTTCAACCTGGCGCGTATAGAGTCTGGCGCGGTGAAAGCGTAGTTGAGGAGACAACGAAATGAACGCAAAGCTCAAATCTGAAGCTCGTCGCAAGATAATTCTTGATGGATATTTTAATAACGAACCTTTGAAAGATATTGCAGCCAAGGTCGGATGCTCACTGGCGAGTTTGAAAGTCACCGCCAGTAAACTCGGTTGCACTCGAACTCCGAAAGAGGCGGCGGAATTTCGGCGAGGATTTCATGTCCCAGAACAAAAACTGCGAGATTACCGACAACTTATGATTGCTGGACAGTATAGAGCTCGCGAGTGCGCGCTGATTTTGGGACTATTGAAAGGCCCATCGTCGGTCAGCGAGTAAACCTATTCCAATACACGCCTCAGCGGTTCATCGGCAAAAAAAGCCCGCCGCAAACATGGGCAACGGGCCCTGAAAGGTTCGCACAGATGCTGCGTCGGCGTTCCAATCGCACCTGCCTCAGCCCTCATGATCTGGCTCTTTGCGAACGCGTGTTCGATCAGGTTTGCGCAGATGAAAACATCGACTCTTCAAACCGGGATGCCGAGGCCTTAGCGGTGGCGATTGTCGCAATCTTCCGAAACATTACTACCAAGGAGCGCGAACTGCTGGATGAAGTTAGGTCTCTTCGTCTTTCGAGGGGCGCAGAGAAGGCGCACTAGCTTGGCGGCGTTCCGAGGCGAATTGTCCCGCGTTGGCGCAGCCGGATTGGCGTCTGCATTGCCCCATTGAGTCCCGCCAGAGTATAGCCACAGCGCTTGCGAAGGAGATGGAAATGGGTCTAGCCCAAGATTTGTCTGATGTTGCGCTCGCATTCGATTGTCCGAATTGCTCGCATCCGGCGGTAAGGAAGGGCTCTGCGCTAAGAACGATCGCGCACTTCAGATGCGACGGGTGCAACGCCAAGGTACGGATCACCTATCCGCAGAAGCTGGCGATCTTCGAAAAGTACAGGCTATTAGCCGCCCAAGGGACATTGCGATAAGACGATCCGGAAACGCGTTGCCAATAGCGGTGACGCGGACCAGATGCAAAAGGGTCGATGCCCTGGTGAGCCTCGCTAAAGAAATGGCCGACCGGCAACTGGCCGGGTTAGAAAGCCCGGCAGATAAAAACGATGGCTCTGTGCAAGACGGTGATGATGCAAGGACTGAGCGTCGTCGACCGCCTCCTCACATTCCGCGATCACGGAATTACTCGAATCGCCAAATTTGATACTATCCAATGGCGGACCCCAATCCGCCAGGCCGGCGCCCTGCAGGCATTCTACCCCAACGCCCCCCAAGCGGCGCCGGCCTTCCCCTTGTATGGCGTTGCCAATCAGCAATCTTCGGTGGTCTTCTTCATTTGGCCGGGGCGGCGGTCTTGGCGTCCGTGTCCTGCTGACCAGGGGCGGCCTCCTGCGCGCTGCCGGCCTGCTGGTCAGGCGCGCAATCCTTGGCCGAGTTCGGGTTCATGCCGCTGGTGGTGGTGGTGTCAGTCCCCTGATCGGTGCTGGGCGTGGTCGTGGAGGTCTCGCCCGAAGTTCCGCTCGTCGTCTGGGCAAAGGAAAAGCCGGCTTCAGCCGCTTCCGCCGCGCTTTCGCGACGCCGTTCAACTTAATCCTCGAGGCGCGGCTCTGATCCGCGGATCTGCGGCACCTGGTGGCGACCGGACTCGCATGGATGGATTTGGATGACATCCGGTCCCCGATCCGGCCACCAATCGCAACCTACACAAAGGATGGACCATGAGCATTTTCGAAAACGCGACAAGGCCGCGATGGGGCCTCGCTGGTTTCGCTGCCGCGCTTCGCGCGTCGTACCGCGCGGCTTCTCGGCGACCTCTCGGACAGACAATTGAAGGATATCGGCCTGTCAGATCGGACATCGGGCGAGTCATCCGCGACAGCCTGGGTCGCGTTGCTGACACTTGTCGCGCTCGAGGTCGTGCTTGGCATCGACAACCTGATCTTCATCTCGATCCTGACCAACAAGCTGCCCAAGAATCAGCAGGCCCGCGCGAGGCGGCTGGGCATCTCGGCGGCGCTGGTGATGCGTCTGGTGCTGCTGGCGACGATCTCAATCATTGTTGGGCTGACCGCGCCCGTGTTCGCTGCTTTCGGCCACGCTTTCTCATGGCGAGACCTGATCCTGATCGCCGGCGGCCTGTTCCTGGTCTGGAAGGCGACCAAGGAAATACACCACACCGTCGATCCCGAGGACCACAAGGACAACATCATGGGCGAGACATTACAGCTCAGCCTGGCTGGCGCGGTCTTCCAGATCCTCCTGCTCGACCTTGTCTTCTCGATCGACTCGATCATCACCGCCGTCGGCATGACCGACGAAATCGGCATCATGTACATTGCCGTTACCGTCGCCGTGTCGGTGATGATGCTGGCGGCGACGCCGCTCGCCAACTTCATCGAGAAGAACCCGACCATCGTCATGCTGGCGCTGGGCTTCCTGCTGATGATCGGCATGACGCTGATTGCCGACGGCATGGGCTACCACGTGCCAAAGGCCTACATCTACGCCGCGATGGGCTTCTCCGCACTGGTCGAGGGGCTGAACATGCTAGCGCGACGGCGGGCGAAGAAGAAGCGCGCCGTCACCGAGACCGGCGAGATCACATGGCCATTGATGTGAAAAAGGCCGGCGGAGCGCTCCGCCGGCTTTTCCTGTGCTAAATTGCGGGTTTCGATCAGTTCTTGGCCTTGTCGACCAGCTTGTTCTTCGAAATCTCCGCGCGCCCGCAGGGCGAAGCCCGAGGACGCGCAAGGAAACGAACGTGGATTTCGATCAGTTCTTGGCCTTGTCGACCAATTTGTTCTTCGAAATCCACGGCATCATCGCGCGCAGCTTGGCGCCGACTTCCTCGATCTGGTGGCTGTCGTTGTTGCGGCGGATGCCCTTGAAGCGCGACATGCCGGCGCGGTACTCCTGCATCCATTCCGAGGTGAACTTGCCGGTCTGGATATCCTTCAGCACGCGCTTCATCTCGGCCTTGGTCTCGGCGGTGATGATGCGCGGGCCCGAAACATATTCGCCCCATTCGGCGGTGTTCGAGATCGAGTAGTTCATGTTGGCGATGCCGCCTTCATAGATCAGGTCGACGATCAGCTTGACCTCGTGCAGGCACTCGAAATAGGCCATTTCCGGCGCGTAGCCGGCTTCCACCAGCGTCTCGAAGCCAGCGCGGATCAGCTCGACCAGACCGCCGCACAGCACAACCTGCTCGCCGAACAGGTCGGTCTCGCATTCCTCGCGGAAATTGGTCTCGATGATTCCCGAACGGCCGCCGCCGACGCCGCAGGCATAGGACAGAGCGAGATCAAGCGCATTGCCGGAAGCGTCCTGGTTGACCGCGACCAGGCACGGCACGCCGCCGCCCTTCTGGTATTCGCCGCGCACCGTGTGGCCGGGTCCCTTCGGCGCGATCATGACGACGTCGACCGAGGCCTTTGGCTCGATCAGGCCGAAATGCACGTTGAGGCCGTGGGCAAAGGCGATCGCCGCGCCGTCGCGGATGTTCGGCGCGATTTCGGATTTGTAGATGTCGGCCTGCAGCTCGTCCGGCGTCGCCATCATCATCAGGTCGGCCCATTTGGCGGCGTCCGCCACACCCATCACCTTGAGCCCGTCGGCCTCGACCTTCTGGGCGGTCGCCGAGCCGGCCTTGAGGCCGATGGCGATTTCCCTAACGCCGGAATCCTTGAGATTGAGCGCATGCGCCCGGCCCTGGCTGCCATAGCCGATGATGGCGACCTTCTTGCCCTTGATCAGGTTGAGATCGGCATCGCGATCGTAGTAGACACGCATTTTTCTTCCTTCCCGTTTTTGAATTCAGAGCATGATGTCGAAAAGTGTGAAGCGGTTTTCGGACGACATCATGCTCTATCTCTTTGATTTAGAGCCGGATTCAGATTTCAGGTCGACTTGACCTGAAATCATCCGGCTCTAGAGGCCTTGCGGCCCGGTTTTTGCTCCGTAAAGAGCGAGAAACTGCTGCGTCGCCCGGACGGCATCGCCGCCAATCGCCGCATCAGTCAATTTTAGCCGGTCGCCGAGCAGCAGGCGGATCTGCACGTCGCGGGCGACCAGCCCGAAAAAGGTGCGGAATGCCGCTTCGGCATCCGAGAACTCGAGAAGCCCGGCCTGCCGACCGGCCTCCAGCACCGGCTTCAGGCGCCGGGCCAGCGCGAAACGCCCGTTCTCCAGCACGATGGCGCCGAGATCGTCGTTGCCGTCCTTGCGCCGGATTGCGCCAGCACGGCCAATGGCGACGCGGTTCAGCGCGATCGATGTGTCGCTCGAAATCACCTTGAGCCAGTCCGAAGCGAAACGTGCCAGGCTCACCGTCAGCGAAGCAAGGGTAAGCCCCTTGCCGTCGACCGGCACCACCCGCACCTTGGAGGCCTGCCATTGAACAATTGCCGTCAACAGCCCGTCGCGATCGCCGAACCATTTGTAGAGCGTTTCCTTGGAACAGCTTGCCCGCCGCGCGACAGCGGTCATGGTCAACTGGTCCCCCTCCTCGACCAGCAGGCGAAGTGCGGCGTCGAGCACGGCTTTCTGCCGCTCGGTCAGCGCTTCGCTGGTGTCGTTGTCGACGCTTGCCTGCAACAAACTCTTTTCCTGCTCGATAACGGCGGCGCCAGGGCCGTACCGTACGTTACGGTTCGGCGTGTCTATGACGTATTGTCGGACCCGGTGCAAGCCCTATCTCCGCTTTTTGACGCTTCTGGGCCGGGACGGCCGCGACCGGAACGGCCACCGCTCGAACGACTTGTCGCGGAGAGAAAAATGCTCGTCGGCCTGCTTGCATTGACGGTTGCCGCCGCTTTCGCGGGCGCCGCCATCTATATCAGCGTTGCCGAGCAGCCGGCGCGGCTTCGCCTCGACGACCGTGCACTGCTGCAGGAATGGCAGCCTTCCTACAAGCGCGGCGCCGCCATGCAGGCGTCGATCGCCGTCGTCGCCTGTGTTCTTGGTGTCATTGCCTGGTGGCAGACCGGCAGTCTCGCCTATCTCATCGGGGCGGTGCTGATCATCCTGCCATGGCCATGGACGCTGATCGTAATGATGCCGACAAACCGATTGCTGGGAGCGATGGACGCGGCCGCCTCCAATCGGCAGGCCCGGTCATTGATCGTCAAATGGGGCAATCTGCATCTGGTTCGCGTCATGCTTGGCGTCCTGGCGGCACTGGCATTCCTCTGGGGCAGTGCCTGACGGCTGCAATCGACCTTCGGCGCCAACGGGACCACATCACTCCGGCGTCGCCGGATGACGCAGCCGCCCGAGCAGAGCCGACAAGGTTTCCAGGTCATCATTGGAGAGCCTGGCGCCGACCAGCTCGGCGATCGATCGTCCGTAGACGGCCCACATCCGGCGGCGCGCCTCGCGCCCCTTCCGCGTAATGCGGACAGTCTGTCCGCGACCGTCATCGGCAACCCTGAGCTTCTCGACCAGCCCATCCGCTTCGAGCCGCGCCAGCAGCCGCGAGACGTTGTACTGCGCAAACAGGGTGCGCTCGATCAGCTGGAACGGCCGCAAGCCGCCCTCGCCGGCTTCGGCAAGCTCATGCAGCACGTCGTGCCAGGCAAGCGGTGGCAAGCCAGCGTCCTTCAGCGCGTCTTCGGCTCTTTCCAGCAGCTGGCGCGAAACGCGCATCAGGCGCGCCCAGGCTTTGATGGCCGCCGGCGAAGGATTCTCCGTCATGATGCAGCATAGGTGATAGATGCAATTGCATCAAGCTTGCCAGTGGATGCAAATGCATCTATATAGATGCAGATGCATTTATATCGGAAGGCACTGCCATGAAACATGAAATCTGCGAGATCGCCGACACCCCGGAGACGGGCGGCCTGGTGACCGACAAGCTCGTTCTCGTCAGCCACCACCTTTGCCCCTATGTGCAGCGCGCGGCGATCTCGCTTGCCGAAAAGGACGTACCGTTCGAGCGGATCACCGTCGATCTCGCCAAAAAACCGGCCTGGTTCAAGGCGATATCGCCGCTCGGCAAGGTACCGCTGCTGCGCGTGCCGCAGAACGGCGAGGCAACGGTGATCTTCGAATCGGCGGTCATCCTCGAATTTCTCGAGGAAACGCTGGCCAACCCACTCCACCCTGCCGACCCGCTGGCCCGCGCCCGGCATCGCGCCTGGATCGAGTTCGGCTCGGCCATCCTCAACGCCATTGGTCGGTTCTATTCCGCACCGACCGAGGCCGCCTTCCTTGCCGAAAGCGAAGCTCTGTCGGCAATGTTCGATCGTCTCGAAATAGAACTGACGTCTGGCCGAGCTGGGCCATGGTTTGCCGGCGAGCGCTTTTCACTGGTCGATGCTGTCTTTGGGCCAATCTTCCGCTATTTCGACGCCTTCGATCGGATCGGCGCGTTCGGCATCCTGAGCGGAAAGCCTCGTGTCGAGGCCTGGCGAAAGCGATTGCACGAACGCCAGTCGGTGAAGGACGCTGTCACCCCGGACTATCCACAGCGCCTTCATGCGTTCCTGCAAGCGAAGGGTTCGCACCTTTCGAAACTCATCCGCCGCAGCGAGGCGGCCACTGCGCTTCCTTGATACCTGAACGGATCGACCACGGTTCCAGCCACCGTCCATCCTTCTGGGAGTTGGTTAAGCGTCGGCGGCGTCGAAAGCGTTCCGCGCGGCGCGCACCGCGCCATGATTGAGCTCGGCCCATTGGAGCAGTTGATGCAGGGGTCCGAACATCGAGCGTCCGAGATCGGTCAGACTGTATTCGACGCTCGGCGGCTTGGTCGGGAAGACCTCGCGATGGACATAACCGTCGCGCTGCAAATCGTGCAGCGTCTGGGTGAGCATGCGCTGTGAAATGTCGGGCACCAGCCGCCGCAATTCGCCGAACCGGTACGGCTTTTCGGCCAGCGCCATCATCAGCAGCGAACTCCATTTGTTGCTGATGCCCTGGATTACATCGCGCACCGGACAGTCGGCAATGTTGCCCCCGCCGCTGCACGCTTTGTAAATCTCGAGCTTCGACTTCAGACTGACGACTTTGCTGTCCATCGCTGGTTCCCTGCGCCTGCCTACCTCCCGCAAAACTGCCTTCTTTACGAGGGTCGGTCAATTCCTATTTTAGTGCTGGTCTCTTTTTGAGACTTATATAAGCACCCGCCGCTCCGGCGCAACGACAGGACTTCCCATGACCGATACCCTTCTCGTCACCGGCGCCTCCGGCCAGCTTGGCCGCGGCGTCGTCGATCATCTGCTGGACACGCTCAAGGTTCCGCCCGCACGCATCATCGCCGCCACCCGCAATCCGGACAACCTCGCCGAACTGGCAGCGCGCGGCGTCATCATCAGGCAAGCCGATTTCGATGACACCGCGTCGCTTGTCGAAGCGTTCAAGGGCGCCGACAGGATCCTGATCGTCTCAACCGGCGAGATCGATCTTCGGGGCAAGCGGCTCAAGCAGCATGAGAATGCCGTCGCAGCCGCCAGGCAGGCCGGCGTTTCGCATCTGCTCTACACCTCAATGCCCAATCCTGAGCCGGGATCGCCGGTGCTGTTTGCGGGCGATCACTACGGGACCGAGCAGGCGATCAAGGCGAGCGGCATCCCCTACACGATTTTCCGCAACGGCTGGTATCAGGAGAACCTGTTCATGTCGCTGCCGCACGCCATTGCCTCGGGACACTGGTATACATCCGCAGCCGACGGCCGCATCGCCCATGGCGCTCGCGACGACATGGCCGCGGCGATCGCCGCCAGCCTTGCCTCGGGCGCCACCGAAAGCACGACATACACGCTGACCGGTCCGCAGGCCCATACGGTCGCCGAGATCGCGGCCCTGGTGACCGACGTGACCGGCAAGCCGATCGAGGTCGTCCAGCTTTCGGACGAGGCGTTGACCGAGGGCCTGAAGGCTGCCGGCGTTCCCGAGGGCTTTGCCCCAATCGTCACTTCCTTCGACACCAACACGCGCTCCGGCCGCATCGGCATGGTGACCGACGCGATCGAGTCACTGTCGGGCAGGAAGCCGCAATCGCTGAAGCAGTTTCTTGAAGCGAACAAGGCAGCTCTAGCCGGCTGAAGTCGGCCGTGGTTTAGGGCATGTCGAGATTCAGGTCAGGCCGAGTCGAGAATGGCGGGTTCCGAGAACCGGAGCGGAGCGTACTTTCGGGTACGTGAGCCCGCGCATGACCCCGAAATCGAGATCGATTTCGGAAAGGTCATGCGCAAATCAAAGTTCTACAGCGTCCTTTGCGCGCCCAAGAGGGCGCGCGGCGCTGTAGGGAAGCGCAGGAACCCGCCGTTCGCAGGCCGGCATCACCTGAATATCGGCATGCCCTAGATAGCCACCTGCGTTCCGATCTCGACAACACGTCCGGTCGGGATCTGGAAATACTCCGTCGCATCGGCTGCCGTGCGCGCCAAGCCGATGAACAGCTTGTCCTGCCACACCGGCATGCCGGAATTGGGTGACGCCTTGAGCGAACGCCGCGACAGGAAGAAGGAGGTCGTCATGATGTCGAACTTCCAGCCCTGCTTGCGGCAGATCGCCAGCGCACGCGGGATGTTGGGCTGTTCCATGTAGCCGAAGGTCAGTGTCACCCGCATGAACAGATCGTTGATCGTTTCCATCTTGACCCGGTCACTGTCGGGCACGACAGGCTGCTGCGCTGTCACCACCGAGAGGATGACGTTCTGTTCGTGCAGCACCTTGTAGTGCTTCAGGCTGTGCATCAGCGCAGTCGGTGCGCTCATGGGGTCGCTGGTCAGGAACACGGCCGTTCCCGACACCAGCTGCGGTTTCTTCTTCAACAGATTGCCGGCAAGGAAATCGAGCGGAATCTCGTTCCTGCGGGTCTTGTCGAACAGGTAGCGGCTGCCGCGTACCCAGGTCCACATGGCCAGCACGACTGCAAAGGCCACAGCGAGTGACGCCCAGCCGCCTTCGAACACCTTGACGATGTTGGAGCCAAAGAAGCCGATATCGATAAATACGAACAGCGCCGTCAGGCTGGTGGCCAGCCAGAGCTGCCATTTCCAGATGCGGGCCATGATCACGTAGAGCAGCACAGTCGTCACCAGCATGTTGCCGGTCACCGAAATACCATAAGCCGCCGCCAGTCTGCTGGATTCGCCGAAACCGACGACCAGCAGCATCACCACCAGCGCCAGCAGCAAGTTGACGCGCGGCATGTAGATCTGGCCGGACTGTTTTTCCGACGTATGCAGGATTTGCAGCCGAGGCAGCATGTTGAGCTGTACCGCCTGCCTGGTCAGCGAGAAAGCGCCTGAAATCACCGCCTGGCTGGCGATCACGGTGGCCGCCGTCGCCAGCACCACCATGGGTATCAGCGTCCAGCCTTCGTTCATCTCGAAGAAGGGATGACCGACGGTACCACCATGCGCCAGCACGAAAGCGCCCTGCCCGGCATAGTTGAGCAGCAGGCAAGGAAACACTACCGCCAGCCAGGCAAGCACGATCGGCTTGCGCCCGAAATGGCCGAGATCGGCATAGAGCGCCTCGGCGCCAGTGACCGCGAGGAAGATGGCGCCGATGGTCACGAAGGCGACATCAGGCGAATTGACCAGGAATGCAACGATGTAATGCGGGCTGATTGCCAGCAGGATTTCCGGGTCGTCCATGATGTGGTTCAACCCGGAAAGTCCGATCGCCAGGAACCAGACCGCGGTGATCGGACCGAAGATCAGCGCCACGCCGCCGGTTCCGAATCGCTGCACCGCAAACAGGATCGCCAGGATGACCAGCGTCAGCGGCACCACATAAGGCTGGAACGTGGGCGTTACGACATTCATGCCCTCGACCGCCGATAGCACTGAAATTGCCGGGGTGATGACTGCGTCGCCGAAAAATAGTGCCGCGCCGACGATGCCGATGCCGAGGATCGCCGCTGACCGCTTCGGGAAACTGCCACGCGCCAGCGCCATCAGTGACAGCACCCCGCCCTCGCCGCCATTGTCGGCACGCAGCACGAACATGATGTATTTAATGGTCACGATGATCGTCAGCGACCAGATGATCAGCGACAGCACGCCAAGGATATCCCCGCGGTCGGCGACATTGCCGCCCGCCGAAGCGTGCAACGCCTCGCGGAATGCGTAGATCGGGCTGGTGCCGATATCGCCATAGACCACGCCGAGCGCGCCCAGCATCAGAACCTTGGTGCTGTGCTGTTCGACCTCAGGATGGCTCGATTGTTCGACGGGTTCTGCCTCACTACCACTGTTGGTAAGGGCCATGGACAACACTCCGATAAGCGCGCGGTGCTCTACGCTTGCTGCGATGCAATATCAAGTGCCCCAACGTGATGGCTGCCATGTCCGCAAAGCGAGGCTTCCATCTCTACCACCCACAGGCCTTCAGAAATCTTTTGACCGTGCCGGCCATGCCATACTCCAACGCATCGGCTGTCAACCCATGTCCGATCGACACTTCGGCCAATGCCGGGATGCGTTTTGCCAATGCCGGCAGGTTGCTCACCACCAGATCATGGCCGGCATTGACCTGAAGCCCGGCGGCAAGCGCGGCATCCGCGGTTTTTCCCAATCTTTCCAGCTCGTTCGCCGCTTTTTCCGAATCAGAATGATAGCTGCCATATGGACCGGTGTAGAGCTCGATCCGGTCGGCGCCGGTGTCGCGCGCGGCGTTCATGCCCGACGGATCGGGGTCGGAAAACAACGACACGCGAATGCCCGCCTTTTTCAGCCGTTTGACGATCGGTGTCAGGAACGCCGCCTCGGCGGCAAAGTTCCAGCCATGGTCGGAGGTAGCCTGGGCAGGGTCGTCGGGCACCAGCGTCACCTGCTCCGGCTGGTGCTTTTCCACAAGCGCCAGGAAATCCTCGCTTGGATAGCCCTCGATGTTGAACTCTGCCTTGGGGAATTCGTCATCGATCAGCGCCCTGATCGCCGGCAGGTCGGAATGCCTGGTGTGCCGCTCGTCTGGCCGCGGATGCACGGTCAGGCCATGCGCGCCCGCGGCCAGCGCCAGGCGCCCGAGCCCGATGAGGCTTGGCCACGGCAGGTCGCGCCGGTTGCGCAGCATGGCGATGGCATTGAGATTGACGGAGAGTTTTGCAGGCATGGCTTCTCGGGTCCGGATATAATCGCGGCATCTATACCGCCTTTGGCGGGAACAGACAGGGGGTTTCCGGTGTTCCAGGGGGAGGTATAATATCCAGCAAGAGGAAGACCCGTGAATTATCTTGAAGACGTGCCGGCGGTTCGCCGCATCGACACCGACCGCGACGACCTGTTCGCCATCGACGTCGTCGGCCATGTCACGGCTGCCGACGCGGAAAACCTGTTCGGTTTGCTGGAGGCGGCTTACGCGCTGCACCCGAAAATCGACGTGCTGGTGCGCCTGATCGACCATGAAGGCGTCGATTGGGCCGATGTGTCGGACGAAACGCTTGAACAGGGCACGGCCCATGCGGTGGAGCATGTCGGCCGCTGCGCTGCGGTCGGCGAGCCGAACTGGGTACCCAACGCACAGAGCTTGCTGCCTGCTTCCTCGCCTGTCGAGCTCAGGCATTTCGAGGCAAAGGACGAAGCATCCGCCTGGGAATGGCTCGGCGCCAGACCGCTGGCCCCACGCTGACGCAGTACCACCCAGATTCCGAGTCCATGGGGGCTGCTCGATCGGCCTATCTGACAATCGTCAGCCGTTCCGCCGCGCGCGTGATTGCCGTGTACAGCCAGCGCTGGCGGGTTTCCTTGAACGCCCAGCTTTCGTCGAAAAGCACGATCTCGTTCCACTGCGAGCCTTGCGCCTTGTGCACGGTCAGCGCGTAGCCATAGTCGAAATCGTCGAAACGTTTTTTCTGCTGCCAGGGAATGTCGGCGTCCGGGTCCTCGAACGCCGCCTTGAGCAGCTTGATCTTGGCGACGCCGCGGTCCGGATCGTCCTCCTCCGGTGAGACCAGCAAATTGATGCCGGGTTTCACCGTCTCGCGCGACGAGGTCATCACCTTCCACAGCGAACCGTTGAGCAGACCCTTGGCTGGATCGTTGCGCAGGCAGACGAGCTTGTCGCCGGCCTGTGGATAGTCGGCATTGAACCCCTTCAGCTCGCGCAGCCGCTGATTATAGCGGCGCCGCGTCCTGTTGGTGCCGACCAGCACCTGGTCCGCCTTCAGCACCAGTTCCTGGGTGACGTCTTCCTTGCCGATCACCTGCGCCGCGCCATAGTCGCCGCGCATGAATTCGCGGCCCTCGCGGACGTCGAGCGCCAGCCGGATGATCGGGTTGTCGCGCGCCTGCCGGTGGATCTCGGTGAGCAGAATATCCGGCTCATGCTCGGTGAAGAAGCCGCCGCCCGAGATCGGCGGCAACTGGCCGGGATCGCCGAGAACCAGGATCGGCGTGCCGAAACTCTTCAGGTCGCGGCCGAGCTGCTCGTCGACCATCGAACATTCGTCGATGACGACGAGCTTGGCCCGCGAGATCGGGCTTTGCCGGTTGAGCGAAAAGGTCGGCGACATCGAAGTCTTGCCGGTCACCTCATCCGCCACCGATTCCTCGCCCTTCGGCCGGTAGATCAGCGAATGGATGGTGCGGGCATTGACCGCGCCCTTGGAACGCAGCACCTGCGCCGCCTTGCCGGTGAAGGCGGCGAACTGCACCTGGCCGTCGACATGCTCGGCGAAATAGCGCGCCAGCGTCGTCTTGCCGGTGCCGGCATAGCCGAACAGCCGGAACAGCTGCGGCTTTCCGGTCTTGAGCCAGGTGGCGACCGCCTTCAGCGCATCGTCCTGTTGAGGAGAGAATTCCATCAGCGCGAGAGACCGGATTCGCGAGGGAAAGACAAGGCCACCACGTTCGTCGGCGGCGGCCTGCACCGCCGCCAATGACGCAATTTATCAGGCAGAGATCAGAACGTAAAGAGAACGAACATGGTTCGAGATGGTCTAGCCGGCCGGGGCGCCACGACCTTCGGTCGGGCGGGCCACGACCTAGCCGGTCGGGCCGGGATCGTTCTCGAGCAGGATCGGCTTGCCGTGCGGCGTTGCATGCGCGGCGCGTTCCCAGGCGGCAGCGAGCGCATCGATGTCGCCCTTGCCGGCAACCCCTTTGGCCGACAGCAAATTCTCCAGCGCCGCCAGCCAGTGCTCGTAATAATCGTGGCCATCGCTTGCGGCATCAGGCTGCTTGACCTCGGCGGACAGGGCGTCCGCCCATTCGCTCCAGGAGAACAGGCCGTTGCCGTGCAGCGCGACCGTCATGGCGAAGGCTTCCGCCTGCCACGGCTCGGCGAATACCGGCGCATCGACGCCCGCCGGCAGCGTGGCGGTGGCTGACTTCGCCTCACGCCGGCTCAAGATAGCTCTCCCAGGCGTCGATCGACACGCTCAGCGTCGGGTCGGCGCCCTCGCCCCAGATCTCCGCGCCGTCAAAAACCACCGTATAGACCCATTGCGGGTTCTCGCCTTGGCCATGTGCATTGGTGTCGGGGAAGACAAAACCAGCGCGCACCGCCTCGACCGCGCCTTGCTTGCCGCGTGCGTAGCGTGGCAGCCTTGTGTGGCCGGCCGGATGGAAATTCTTCGTGCGCACCAGATCGCCTGCCTTGAACCGGGCCGGCGTGGCGATCGGCCGGTCGCATGGTCCGCCCTTGGCCAACACATCAGGCACGTTTTCGGCCTTCAGCACCCGCTTTGGCATCGCGGCAGGGTCGACCGCCTTGCCCGCGGCCAGATCGCGGTCGCTGACGAAGCCGTGCCGCTTCAGCAAGGTTTCGAGCGCCTTGATCCAGATCTCATAATAGCTCGAGCCATAATAGTCGGCGGGATGCAGCGATTCCCGCGCATGCCGGCTCTCGTCGATGGTCCAGGCGCCCATGGCGCCGGCGCACAAGGTCACGCCAAGCGCCCGCCTTTCCCAGTCGGCATGGAAACAGGGCTCGTCCTTTTCGGGCGCGACCGGCCCAAACGCCATCTGCCCGCCGAGATCCTGCGGCCCGTTCATGCCGGCTCCCGCGCCAGTCCGGTGCCGATCATCGCGTCGCGCGTCACCAGATCCGCCAGCCGCTCCTCGCTCCAGCCTTCGGTGCCCTTCGGCCGCATCGGCACGACCAGGTAACGCAATTCGGCGGTCGAATCCCACACCCGGATTCTTGTCGTTGCCGGCAAGGTCAGCCCGAATTCCTCTAGCACGCCGCGCGGATCGATGACCGCGCGCGAACGATAGGGCGGCGCCTTGTACCAGACCGGCGGCAGGCCGAGCACCGACCACGGGTAGCAGGAGCACAGCGTGCAGACGACGAGGTTGTGCGTGTCCGCCGTGTTGAACACGGCTTGCATGTGCTCGCCCTGCCGGCCGGTGTAGCCGAGCGAACCGATCGCCGCCGTCGCGTCGCGTTTCAGCCAGACAGCGAAGTCCGGCTCGACCCACGCCTTCGCCACCACCTTGGCGCCGTTGCGCGGACCGATCTTTGTCTCATAGGTGTCGACGATCACGTCGATCGCGGCCGGATCGATCAGCCCTTTCTGGGTGAGGATCGTCTCCAGCGCCCGCACCCGGGCGGCAAAAGGATCAAGCTCGTTGTCGTGGTCGTGGGACATGGCGTCAGATTACGACCGCACCGCTCCGGCCGCAAGCGCGACGACTTGAGCATAGGCGAAACCGACGACCTCGCGGCGGCTTATTCCGCGGCCGCCTTCTGTGGTTCGTCCAGCAATTTTTCCTTAAGGTGTGTTGAGCTGCAGGTCAGGCCGAGCCGGAGTCGAAGACAGGCGGCAAGCGACCAAAATGATGGTTTCCGAGAAACGGAACGGAGCGTATAGTTGGCAACCGGAAGCGCATTTGCAGGCCGGCATGACCTGAACATCAATAAACCTACCGCAGCATCGGCCACAGCGTCGCCGCCAACAGCACGCCCATGGCGATGTTGAACCATTTCAGCCGCACCGGGTCCGACAGAAAACCGCGCAGCGCCGTGCCGAAACCTGCCCACACCGAAACGCTCGGCAGGTTGACGACGGTGAAGGCTATCGAAACCAGCGCCACCGACAGAAACGGATGCTCCGGAACGGCATAGACGGCCATGGCGGTGATCGCCATCACCCACGCCTTGGGATTGACCCACTGGAACGCTGCCGCATCGATGAAGCGCATCGGTCGCGCCTTGGTCTCGCCCTTGCTGCTGAGCGAACGCGACATGGCGATCTTCCAGGCGAGATAGAGAAGATAGACGCCGCCAGCGATCTTCAATGCGGTGTGGAGAACCGGAAACGCAGTCAGCGCCGCGCCAAGACCGAAGCCGACGGCAAGCAACAGCACGAGGAAGCCGATGCTGATGCCCAGCATGTGCGGAATGGTTTTGGCAAAACCGAAATTCACGCCGGAAGCCAGAAGCATGAAGTTGTTCGGACCCGGCGTGATCGAAGTCACGAAGGCATAGACCAGCAGGGCAAGAAATGCATCGAGGGTCATGGCTTCCTCCCAAGCAGGTCAGCAATATTGTCTTTTTAGTTCTGGCGCACAAAGGCCGCCCACGACCGCAGCCAACAAACAGGCGGCGACAGAGCGTTGGAGCCATAGCGTCAGACGGTTTACATCCCTTGCGGGCCGCGATTCATCGCCGCCACGCCGGTGCGGCAGATCTCAACCAGGCCGAGCGGCTTCATGATGGCGATGAACTGGTCGATCTTGGAGCCCTTGCCGGTGATCTCGAAAATGAAATGCTCGGTGTTGGCGTCGATGACGCTGGCGCGGAAGGCATCGGCCAGCCTCAGCGCCTCGACGCGGCCCTCGCCGGTGCCGGCCACTTTCACCAGCGCGAGTTCCCGCTCCAGCGGCCGTTCCTGGCCGAGCTCGTGCGAGCGCACGGTGAGGTCGACGACACGGTGCACCGGCACGATGCGCTCGAGCTGGTGCTTGATCTGCTCCAGCACATGCGGCGTGCCGCGCGTCACGATGGTGATGCGTGACAGATGCTTCTCGTGCTCGGTTTCGGAAACGGTCAGGCTCTCGATATTGTAGCCGCGTCCGGAAAACAGGCCGATGACCCGGGCAAGCACGCCCGGCTCATTGTCGACCAGCACGGAAAGCGTGTGGATTTCCGGTCTTTCCGTCTCCTTGGCGATGAAGTAGGCGGAACCGGTGGGTTGAAGGTGCGCGTTCATGACATGAATCTCGATTTCAAACTTTGAGCTGTTTTTCTGTTTCCGCACGGCTTCTTCCGACAGCCCTGCCTCGGCTCGGGCATTAGGCGTTACACCAGTTCCCTGCCCTTGGCGTCGATGGCGTTTGCCACCGCCTCGTCGGTCGCCTCGTCCGGCAGCAGCATCTCGTTATGCGCCTTGCCCGACGGGATCATCGGGAAGCAGTTGGCAAGTGTGGCGACCCGACAGTCGAAGATGACCGGTTTTTTCACCGAAATCATCTCCTTGATGGCGTCGTCCAGCTCGTCCGGCTTCTCGCAGCGGATGCCGTGGCCGCCATAGGCTTCGGCAAGCTTGACGAAATCCGGCATCGCCTCGGTGTAGGAATGCGACAGCCGGTTGCCGTGCAGAAGCTGCTGCCATTGCCGCACCATGCCCATATACTGATTGTTGAGGATGAAGATCTTGATCGGCGCCTCGTGCTGCACCGCGGCACTCATCTCCTGCATCGTCATCTGCACCGAGGCGTCGCCGGCAATGTCGATGACCAGCGCATCCGGGTGCGCAATCTGCACGCCGAGCGCCGCCGGCAGGCCGTAGCCCATCGTGCCGAGCCCGCCGGAGGTCATCCAGCGGTTCGGCTTCTCGAAATGATAGTGCTGCGCCGCCCACATCTGGTGCTGGCCGACCTCGGTGGTGATGTAGGTGTCCATGTCCTTGGTCAGCGCATAGAGCCGCTGCACGGCATATTGCGGCATGATCACGTCGTGGTTCATCTTGTAGGCAAGCGAATCCCGCGCCCGCCATTTCGCGATCTGCTCCCACCACGGGTGCAGCGCCTTCTTGTCGGCCCTGGCGGTCGCCCGCCACAGCCGCACCAGATCCTCCAGCACCCGGCCGACATCGCCGATAATCGGCACATCGGTGTGGACGTTCTTGTTGATCGACGACGGATCGATGTCGATATGGATTTTCTTCGAATTCGGCGAGAACGCGGTGAGCCGGCCGGTGATGCGGTCGTCGAAGCGCGCGCCGATGCAGACCATGACGTCGCAATCATGCATCGCCATGTTGGCTTCATAGGTGCCGTGCATGCCGAGCATGCCCATCCAGTTCTTGCCCGAAGCCGGATAGGCGCCAAGGCCCATCAGCGTCGAGGTGATCGGGAACCCGGTCAGGTCGACCAGTTCGCGCAGCAAATGGCTGGCTTCCGGGCCGGAATTGATGACACCGCCGCCCGTATAGAGGATCGGCCTTTTCGCGTTGGCCATCAGCTCGACCGCGGCCTTGATCTTTTCCAGGTCGCCCTGGACCTTAGGCTGATAGCTCGTGCGCGGCGCCGTCTGCGGCGGCACATAGATGCCCTTGGCGAACTGCACGTCCTTCGGGATATCGACGACGACCGGACCGGGGCGACCTGTCGTCGCGACGTGAAAGGCCTCATGGATGATCGCCGCGAGATCGTTGACGTCTTTCACCAGCCAATTGTGCTTGGTGCAGGGCCGCGTGATGCCGATCGTGTCGCACTCCTGGAAGGCATCCGAGCCGATCAGCGAGGTCGGCACCTGACCGGTCAGGCAGACCAGCGGGATCGAATCCATCAGCGCATCCTGCAGCGGTGTGACCGCGTTGGTGGCGCCCGGCCCCGATGTCACCAGCATGACGCCGGCCTTGCCGGTCGAGCGCGCATAGCCCTCCGCCGCATGACCGGCGCCCTGCTCGTGACGGACGAGGATGTGCTCGACCTCGTCCTGTTGGAAGATCTCGTCATAGATCGGGAGAACTGCGCCGCCCGGATAGCCGAAAACATGCTTGACGCCGTTGTCCTTCAACGCTTGCACCACCATTTCGGCACCAGTCATTTCGGTCCTTGGCATTTCGCGCCGTTCGTTCTGTCCACTGCTCATCGGTCTGGTCCCGTATTGTCCGCCATCGGGCGATTGCTGGTCGTTTAGTCGTGTTTCGGGCAATAAAAAAGGCCCCCCGAGGGAGCCTGTGTCTGCGCATGGGAGGTTTTCGCCCGGCGGTTACACCGCCTTGCCCACACGCTTTCCTACTACGAGAATGAGTGCCGTTTTCATGGTGGCGGACAATAGAATTGGTTTTGCGCCGCTGTCAACGGCGAATATGAAAGACGCCAGAAAGGCTTTGACCCTGCATATCAGACGCGCCGGTTGTCCATCATCGCATCGAGCCAGCTATTTTCGCCACAAGACACCGCTCCGGTACGATCGCCGGCAGTACAAAGGGCCGCGATCATCCCGATAAGCCATTGAAACCGCGCCAAACTATTTGACGACGTGACGCGGCGCACAGTTTGCCGCGATACTCCGGTCGACCGGCCTGGGAGGGTCCGGCAAGCCGCGATGACGACCAGCACTTCACGGGAGGAAATTTGATGCTCGACAAGCCCCCAGCCAAGAAACTATCCGACGTGCTCGACCAATTCAGCGCAGCGCTCGCCGCCGGCGACATCGACGGGGCGGTCGGGTGCTTTCAGGAAGACTGCTACTGGCGCGATCTGGTGACCTTCACCTGGAACATCAAGACCATGGAAGGTCGCGACCAGGTGCGCGATATGCTGATGAGCCAGTTGGCGACGATAAAGCCATCGAACTGGGCGCTTGCGAAAGGCGAAGACGCCACAGAGAGCGACGGGCTGCTCGAAGGCTGGATCAGTTTCGAAACGGAGGTTGCGCGCGGCTTCGGCCATATCAGGCTGAAGAACGGCAAGATCTGGACGCTGCTCACCACCATGGTCGAGCTGAAGGGCCATGAGGAACCCGCCGGCTTCGCCCGGCCGATGGGTGCCAAGCACGGTCACGGCAAAAACCGGCCGACCTGGAAGGAGGAGCGCGAGAAGGAGGCGACCGACCTCGGCTTTGTCAATCAGCCCAACACGCTGATCATCGGCGGCGGCCAGGGCGGCATCGCGCTCGGTGCCCGGCTGCGGCAGCTCGGCGTGCCGACCATCATCGTCGAGAAGAACGAGCGGGCCGGAGATTCATGGCGCAAACGTTACAAGTCGCTCTGCCTGCACGATCCGGTCTGGTACGATCATCTACCCTATATCGACTTTCCTCGGAACTGGCCGGTCTTCTCGCCCAAGGACAAGATCGGCGACTGGCTGGAAATGTACACCAAGGTCATGGAGCTGAACTATTGGTCCTCCACGCAGGCCATGAGCGCCACCTACGACGATCAGAAGAAGGAATGGACGGTCGTCGTCCATCGCGACGGCAAGGACATCACGCTGAAGCCGAAGCAGCTGGTGCTGGCCACCGGCATGTCGGGCCGGCCCAACATCCCGCAGTTCAAAGGCATGGAGAATTTCAAGGGCGACCAGCACCATTCCTCGAAACATCCCGGTCCAGACAGCTACGCTGGCAAGAAAGTCGTCGTCATTGGGTCGAACAATTCCGCGCATGATATCTGCGCCGCACTCTGGGAAGCCGGCGTCGACGTCACCATGGTGCAGCGCTCGACCACGCACATCGTCAAATCCGACACGCTGATGGATATCGGGCTCGGAGCCCTCTATTCGGAGCAGGCCGTGCAAAACGGCATGACCACGGCCAAGGCCGATCTCATCTTCGCCTCGCTGCCCTACAAGATCCTGCACGAATTCCAGATCCCGCTCTACGAGAAGATGAAGGAGCGTGATGCCGCCTTCTACGAGGGCCTGGAAAGAGCTGGCTTCATGCTCGACTGGGGCGACGACGGTTCGGGCCTGTTCATGAAATATCTCAGGCGCGGTTCCGGCTACTATATCGATATCGGCGCCTCCCAGCTGATCATCGACGGCGCCATCAAGCTGAAGAGCGGCATCGACGTGAAGGAGATCAAGGAACATTCGGTCCTGCTCAGCGACGGCACCGAGCTGCCGGCCGATGTCGTCGTCTATGCCACCGGCTACGGTTCGATGAACGGCTGGGCGGCGGAGCTGATCTCGAAAGAGGTCGCCGACAAAGTCGGGAAATGCTGGGGGCACGGCTCGAACACCACCAAGGATCCCGGTCCTTGGGAGGGCGAGCAGCGCAACATGTGGAAGCCGACACAACAGGAAGCGCTCTGGTTCCACGGCGGCAATCTGCACCAGTCACGCCACTATTCGCAGTTCCTGTCGCTGCAGTTGAAAGCACGGCACGAGGGCATCGCGACGCCGGTCTACGGGCTGCAGCAGGTCCACCACGCGGGATAGAAATTCGAGGCTGTCGCCGGGATTGGCTGATGCCGATCGGTTCAATTTTCGCGACCGGCTTAATGGTCCCTACACCATCCGACCTCACCCCACCTTAACCCCGTCGGCGTAAGGTCGATCGCTCTGGGGAAAATGGAAAAGGGAAATGGGGAACAGCCTGTCCATGTTCGTCGACCGCGAAGTCTCCGTTGGAGAGCCGACATTGCAGGAGCGCCGCAAGGCGGAGCAGAGCGACAAGCGCGTTCTGGGCAATGTCGTCCAGTGCGACGGCGCGCGCGCCACCATCAGCGCCCATGCCGCCGACATCGTAGGCACGGTCACCGGCCATTGGAGCGTCGGCAAGATGATCTCCATCAACCTTGGCAACACGCGAACCGTCGGGCTGGTCTACGCGGTCGGCAAGTCGGATCGCGCCTGGCACGATGAGGGCCAGAACCCGATCGAGGTCAGTATCGAGCTCATCGGCGAGGTGCGCGACGGCGCCGAGCCCGGCGCCAAACCGATTTTCGACCGCGGTATCACCACCTATCCGCATATCGGCGCCATCGCCCACCGCATCCGCAGTCGCGACCTGCAGGCGGTCTATGACCTTGCCGGGCGTCACTCGATCACCATCGGCACGCTGTCACAGGATGAGGCGATCGACGCCCACATCGCTATCGACGACACGCTGGCGCGCCATTTCGCTATTGTCGGCACCACCGGCGTCGGCAAATCCACCGCCGTCTCGCTGCTTTTGCGCAAGTCGATCGCCGCTCGACCCGACCTGCGCGTTCTCATCCTCGATCCGCACAACGAGTTCGCCGCATCGTTGCCAGAGCACTGCGTCAGGGTCGATTCGACCACCTTGGACCTGCCCTTCTGGATGTTCAAGCTCGAGGAGTTTGCTGAAGTGCTGTTTCGCGGTCGAGAGATCGTGCCGGAAGAGGTGGACGCCTTGCGCGATCTCATTCCCGCGGCCAAAAACCTTTATCGCAACCCGAATTCGGGCACTTATCTCAGGCGCGGCAGCGATGCGCTGACCGCGGACACGCCAGTGCCCTATCGCATTGTCGATCTCATCAAGCAGATCGACGAGCGCATGGGACTTCTGGAAAGCAAGAACGACCGCCCCACCCTCAAATCGCTGAAGACGCGCATCGAATCGGCAGCCTCGGATCCGCGCTACCGCTTCATGTTCAACTCGCGGCTGATCGAGGACACCATCCACGAGACGATCGGCAACATTTTCCGCGTGCCGCATCACGGGCGCCCGGTGACCTGCTTCGAGATGGCAGGCATGCCTTCGGAAGTGGTCAATTCCGTCTGCTCGGTGCTGGCGCGTCTGGCCTTCGACCTGGCGCTGTGGAGCGAAGGCCGGCTGCGGCTGCTTTTGCTGTGCGAGGAAGCGCACCGCTACATGCCGGCCGATCCGCGCCTTGGTTTCGCGCCGACCCGGCACGCGCTGTCGCGCATCGCCAAGGAAGGCCGCAAATATGGTTGTTATCTCGGCATCGTCACCCAGCGCCCGGGCGAACTCGACCCCACCATCCTGTCGCAGTGCTCGACCTTTTTTGCGATGCGGCTCGCCAACGAGCAGGACCAGGCGATCATCCGCTCGGCGATCGCCGATTCCTCGGCCTCGACACTGGCATTCCTGTCTTCGATGGGCCAGCGCGAAGCCATCGCCTTTGGTGAAGGCGTGGCGACGACCATGCGAATGAAATTCGAAAAACTGTCCGAGGGCCTGATCCCGGGCACGGCCAAGCGCGAGGAAGCCTTGCCGTCCAAGGTTGGCAATGATGTCGATCTGGTGGCGATCGTCGAAAGGCTTCGCAACGTGCCAAAACCGCAGCAGGCGATGGCCTTCGCCGAAGTCGTCGATTCGAGCCGGCAGGCCGGCGATCCCGACTATCGCAAGCCGCCCGCCCCGCGCGTCCAACCCGACGACGATTTCGACATGCGCTATGGCCTCAGGCCGACAACCTTCGGCCTGCGCCCGCAGAACGATTGATCGGGCGGCTTCAAGCCGCCGAGCCCATCGAGCTTCCGTTGCAGACCTGTCAGCCTGTCAAGCCCAGGGTAAATCCCGTCAGGAAATTCGTCAGGCTGAGTCGGATGGCGTCGTTTTCGAGAACCGGAGCGGAGCGGACATTTAGTCCGTGAGCACGCGCATGACCCCGAAAATCGAGATCGATTTTCGGAAAGGATCATGCACAATCAAAATGCTATAGCGTCCTTTGCGCGTCCAAAAGGACGCGCGGCGCTGTAGTAGCGCAGAAAACGGCACCAGACGGCCAGCATCACGAATTTAATGACGGGATTTCAGGCGCAGACGCGGTTGCGGCCTTGCCTCTTGGCCTCGTAGAGTTGGCGATCGGCGCGGCGATAGAACTCTTCGGCGGTTTCCTTGCGATCCCAGACGGCAAGACCGACGCTGGTGGTGATCTTCAGCCGGACATTGCCCGATAGTATCGACATGCTGGCGATCGCCTTGCGGATGCGCTCGGCGAATTTGGACAGAAGTTCGCCATCCATGTTGGGCGTGACCACCGCGAACTCTTCGCCACCCAGCCGCGCCACCACGTCGTGATAACGCGTCATGTCCTTGAGACAATTGGCGACCGCCCGCAACACCTCGTCGCCGACGTCATGACCGTGGGTATCGTTGACCTGCTTGAAATGGTCGAGATCAAGGATCATCAGCCCGACCGGCTTGTCGATGCGACGAAATTCCTCGAGATATTCCTTCAGTGCATCGTCGAAATAGCGCCGGTTCTGCATGCCGGTCAGGCCGTCGGTCAGCGCCGCATGCTCCAGCGTTTCCGAACGGGCGCTGAGCGAAACCGTCATGGCGCGTAGCTTGCCTTCTTCCGTCGCCTGCTTGCGGATCAGCGGGTAGATGAAGAAAATGCCGAAGAACAGGGCAGTCGCCAAAAGAACGCCGGTCCCAAACAACAGCTTGTTGAGATAAATGGTCTTCTCAATCCCGGCAGGCGTATTGATCTCCGCCGCGAGCGCCTGCAGAAGCCCATAGGCGTGAAGCGTCACCAGGCCGGCGGCCAGGATCACGAAGATGAAGACGAAAAAGGCTGATTCCGCCTTGTGAAAACGCATCTGCTCCCCGTTGCAAAACCCCAAAGACGTTATGGCATCGACGGCCTTACGGAGAGTTAATTAGGACAACTTCAACGGGAAGTCTTCCTTTAAAGTCAACTTTTCAGGTTGCACTGGAAAGGGTATCCAGGATCGTGGATTCCACACGATCACCAGGGCGCAAATCTCAGCCATTCCGGACCCAACTGATGCCTGAACCAGGTCGCCTGGCGCTTGGCATACTGTCGCGTCGCGATCTTCGCGCGCTCGATCGCTTCGGGAAAACTCAGCTCGCCGGCCATTGCGGCCTGGAGCTCGCGAACGCCGATCGCTTTCATCGCCGGCAAGTCCGGATCGAGGCCAAGATCGGTGATCTGCCTGACCTCGTCGAGAGCGCCCTTCTCCATCATGCGGTCGAACCGCGCCTCGATCCGCTCCACCAGCTCCGCTCGGTCCGGCTCGATCACAAGGAAGCGCGTGCTGGCCCTGTCGATCAGTGGACGGCCGCGCGCCGCCTGCCATTCCAGGATGGAACGGCCCGATGCGTCGAGCACCTCCAGCGCCCGCACGATGCGCTGGCCGTCGGTCGGCTTCAGCATCATGCCGGCTGCAGAATCCTCGCGCAGCAGGATGCGGTGCAGCTTGGCTGCGCCCTGCTCCTGGAGTTCGTAGCGCCAGCGATCACGGATCGACTGCGGAATGCCGGGCATTTCCGAAATGCCTTCCGCAAGCGCCCGGAAATAAAGCCCGGTACCGCCGACGAAAATCACCGGCCGTTCGACGAACGTACCGTCGTCGATGAGCTTCATCACGTCGCGCAGCCAGGCGCCGGTGGAATAGGCGGTGGAGGGATGGACATGTCCGTAGAGGAAATGCGGGACGCGAGCGAGTTCGGCAGCAGTCGGCCGCGCCGTCAGCACGTCGAGCACCGAATAGACTTGCATAGAATCGGTGTTGACGATGACGCCGCCGTTGCGCTCGGCGAGGTCGAGCGCAAGGGTGGACTTGCCGCTGGCGGTCGGCCCGGCTATCAGGATCGCGTTCTTAACGCGGCCCTCGCCCGCCTGCCCGCCGGAATTTTCGATGCCGCTGATCGCCACGCTTGTATCCCATCCCGCCGGCCGCGCATTGTCGCCGGCGCTTGCGAATATGGCGTCACGGTCGGTCGGCGCAAGCACTGTTCGCTGGCTGGCCGAAGGCATCGCCTGCGAATTCGCTCTGCCCGAGACGGCCGAAGCCGCTGAAACGACCGCCAGCCTGCGCGCCGTGCTTGCACCCGAACCGGTTGACGTGATCGTTCAGCGGCCCGAGGGACGGCGGAAGAAAATCCTTATCGCCGATATGGATTCGACCGTTATCGACCAGGAGTGCATAGATGAGCTCGCCGACGAGATCGGCGTCAAGGATTACGTCGCCGCCATCACGGCGCGGTCGATGAATGGCGAGATCGCTTTCGAGCCGGCCTTGCGCGAGCGGGTGGCGCTGCTGAAAGGTCTCGACACTGCCGTGGTCGACCGCATCATCGCCAATCGCCTGACGCTCGCTTCCGGCGGCCGCGCGCTTGTCCAGACCATGCGGGCCAACGGCGCGTGGACTGCACTCGTGTCGGGTGGCTTCAACGTCTTCACCTCACGCATCGCCGCCATGCTCGGCTTTCAGGAGAACCGCGCCAACCGCCTGATCGAGCAGGATGGCCGCTTTACCGGGCTGGTCGCCGAGCCGATCCTGGGGCGTGCCGCCAAGGCCGATGCGCTGCTTGAGGTTTCGGCGCGCCTCGGGCTGACGACCGCCGACGCCATTGCTGTCGGCGATGGCGCCAACGACCTCGACATGATCCGCCTTGCCGGCACCGGTGTGGCGCTTCATGCCAAGCAGGTCGTGGCGGTGGAGGCAAAATTCCGCATCGACCATGGCGACCTGACCGCGCTTCTCTATCTGCAGGGCTACCGGCGGGAGGAGTTTGTGGAGTGACGCCGATCCGCACCGAACGCCTGATCCTGCGCAACTGGGAGGATCGCGACCGCGAGCTCTTCTACCGCATCAACTCCGACGAGCGCGTCATGGAATTCTTTCCGTTTCGCCGCGACCGCGCGCAGGCCGACGCCAAGATGGACGAGTTCCGCGCCTGGATTGCCGAGGATGGCTACGGTTTCGCTGCCGCCGAGATAATTGAAACGCGCCAATGCATCGGCTTTGTCGGTCTCCTCGACACCGATCATTTGCCGTTCCTGCCGGCCGGCACCGTCGAGATCGGCTGGCGTCTGGCGCCCGAATTCTGGGGCCATGGCTATGTCACCGAGGCGGCCGAAGCCTGGCTCGCCTATGGCTTCGAAACGCTTGGCCTCGACGAAATCGTATCCTTCGCCGTGAAGGACAATAGCCGGTCCACCGCCGTCATGGAACGCCTGGGCATGACCCCCGACCCGGCCAGCGATTTCGACCACCCCGGCATTCCGGACAGCCACGCCATGCTCAAGCGGCACGTGTTCTACAGGCTGACAGCCACGGATTGGCAAAAAAACCGGCCCTGATCAGTGCTTGTTAAACGGCAGCTCGTCGCCGGGTTGCGGCGGTTTGGCGCCGACCCGATCGAGCACTTTCGCGAAATCATCGCCCGATGCATCACCAGCCCGTCGACGCAGGAAATCGGCCGCTGTCTCCATCGCTCCAACCTTTTGCGCCGCGGCCGACGCGATCCACTGGTTCAGCGACACACCATCAGCACGTGCCTCCGGCTCAGTCCATCCGGATCGTCACAAACCGCAATTCGCCGCTCTTCGACGCCAGCATCAGCAGCGCATTCTTACGTCCCTGCTCCTTCAGCGCAGCAATCCGGTCCATGACATCCTTGGGCGTGGCGACCGATTCCTGCGCGATCTCGGTAATCACCTCGCCGGCCTGGATGCCGCGTTCGGCAGCGGCCGAATCCTTGGCGACGTCGGTGATGACGACGCCGGAGACTTCGGCGGCGATGCCGAATTTCGTCCGCGTCTCGTCGTTGAGCTCGCCAACGGTCATGCCGAGCACGGAAGCCGTCGAGACGGCAGGCGCCTCGTCGCCAGTGTCCTTGTCGGTATTGCCGTTCTCGCCGCTGGCAAGCTTTTCGCCATCTTCGAGCCGGCCAAGCGTCACCTTCACGGTCTGCTCGACGCCCTTGCGCACGATGACCACGTCGACAGCCTTGCCGACCGTGCTCTCGGCGACGACGCGCGGCAGGTCGCGCATTTCATTGACGTCCCTGCCGTCGAACTTGATGATGACGTCGCCCGCCAGGATGGTGCCGTTGTCGACAGGCCCGCCCTTGATGACGCCGGCGACCAGCGCGCCCTTGGCGGTCGCCATGCCGAGGCTCTCGGCAATGTCGTCGGTCACCGGCTGGATGCGCACACCGAGCCAGCCGCGCCGCGTCTCGCCGAACTGGCGGAGCTGGTCGACGACGCCCAACGCCAGCTGCGAGGGAATGGAAAAACCGATGCCGATCGAGCCGCCGGACGGCGAGATGATCGCCGTGTTGATGCCGATCACCTCGCCGGCGCTGTTGAACAGCGGCCCGCCGGAATTGCCGCGGTTGATCGCGGCATCGGTCTGGATGAAATCGTCATACGGGCCGGAATTGATGTCGCGGTTGCGGGCCGAGACGATGCCGACCGTCACGGTGCCGCCGAGGCCGAACGGATTGCCGATCGCCATCACCCAGTCACCGACGCGCATCTTGCTGGAATCGCCGAATTTCACCGCCGTCAGCTTGTGCCCTTTCGGATCGACCTTCAGCACCGCCACGTCGGTCTTGGTGTCGGTACCGACCAGCGTCGCCTTCAGCGTCACGCCGTCGGAGAAATTCACCTCGATGTCGTCGGCATCGGCGATCACGTGGTTATTCGTCACCACAATGCCTTGCTCGGCGTCGACCACGAAGCCTGAGCCCAGCGACTGCACCTTTTGCGAGGGGTTGCCCTGTTCGCCGGGACGGTTCTTGAAGAAATCGTCGAAGAAGTCCTGGAAGGGCGAGCCCTCTGGAAGCTGCGGCATCGGCACCGCGCCCGGGCCTTCCGTGCCCTTCACCCTCTGCGAGGTCGATATATTGACCACGGCGCCGAGCAGGCCCTGCGCGAGATCGGCGACCGAAGCCGGACCGTCGTCGGCGGCCGCGGGCGTCACCAGCGACGGGACGGTAGCGGCGCCGATAAGAAGTGCTGCAGCACCCGCGGTCAACGTCCGCCTCGCCGCGCGCAAAAAGCTGTTGGATGTCATCGAGAAGTCTCCCGGTGTCTCTGAGAAGAAAAGCGCTCGCCGAAAACGCTGCGTCGAGCCATGTTGGCAAGAAATACGGCACGTTTGCGGCTATGGCTATCGGCGGAGGATAAATCCTCCGTTATCCCGAAATCATCGTCATCCACCACGCACCAGCCAGACCAGGCCGACACCTACGGCGATTGCAATCAGCCCGGCGATCCGCAGCGTCTTCTCCGGCATCGACAGAACCTCGCCGGCAAGTTTTTTGGCGAGGCCGGGAAAGCCGCCATAGACCAGGCCCTCGACACTACAGCGCCGCGCGTCCTTTTGGACGCGCAAAGGACGCTGTAGCACTTTAATTTGGCGCATGATCCTTTCCGAAAATCGATTCCGATTTTCGGGGTCATGCGCGAGAACCAGGCCTATTGCGGCCAGAAAGTCCTGCACCGGCCGTTACTGGCCGGTGCCTGGCTGCGCTGCCGGTGCACCGGGTGCTGCTGCTGCACCAGGCGCTGCTGGTGCAGCCGGCGCTGCCGCGCCGGCGGGATTGCGGAAGAAACGGAAGAATTCCGAATTCGGCGACAGCACCATCGTCGTCCCGGTATTGTCCAGCGCCGTGCCGTAGGCATTCATCGACCGGTAAAAGTCGAAGAAGGCTGGATCGCGCTGGTAGGCGTTCGCGAAGGTGGCGCTGCGTTGAGCTTCGCCTTCACCGCGCAGGATTTCAGACTCCCTCCGTGCCTCGGCTACGATCTCCACCACTTCGCGGTCGGCGCGCGCCCTGATGCGCTGCGCCGCCTCGTTGCCGCGCGCCCGCAGCCGCTCGGCTTCGGCCAGACGCTCAGCCTTCATGCGGTCATATGTCTGTTGCGAGACTTCCGCCGTCAAATCGGTCCGGCGTATGCGGACATCCTCGATCTGCAGGCCGAGCGACGTGGCGTCGGGCCTCAGCTGATCGCGCACTTCGCGCATCATCACGGCTCGCTCTTCCGAGAGCGCCGCCTCGAAGTCGCGCAGACCGTAAACACGGCGCAAGGCGGCGTCGAGACGCGTCCTCAAGCGTGCCTCGGCCAGCTCGATCTGGCCGGACACCGCGGAGCGAAACACGCGCGGATCCGAAATCCGATAGGCGATGAAGGCGTCGACCTCGTAGAACTTGCCGCCCGAAACCTGGACGCGGATGTTGTCGAGGTCGAAGCGCAGCACCCTGTTTTCGATCAACTGCACGCTGTCGGCATCGAAAAAGGCGAACGGCGCCTTGAAATAGATGCCCGGCTGGCTCTTGACGTCGACGATCTCGCCAAACCTGAGCACCAGTGCCTGCTGGCGCGCATTGACAACGAAGACCGATGAATAGAGCAGGAACAGGACGACCGCGGCGATGACGGCGATGATGGGAAGACGGTTGGCCATCACTGGTTTCCTCCCAGCACCGGCGCCGGCGCCGGCGCCTTCTGCTGCAATGCCGGCAGCGGCAGATAGGGGACGACCCCTGGTCCGCTGCCTTGCTCGATAATGACCTTGCTGGAATCCCTCAGAACCCTCTCCATCGTTTCCAGATAAAGCCGCTGGCGCGTCACATCCGGCGCCTTGGCGTATTCGTCATAGACCGAGATGAAGCGCTGCGCCTCGCCTTCGGCCTCCTGCACGACCCGGTTCTTGTAGCCGGCCGCCTCCTCGCGGATCTGTGCGGCCTCGCCGCGCGCCTGGCCGAGCTTCTGGTTGGAATACTGGTTGGCCTGCTCGACGAACTTGTCCTCGTCCTGTTCGGCGCGCTGCACCTCATCGAAGGCGTCGGCCACTTCGCGCGGCGGTGCGGCATCCTCGATCGAGATCGCGTTGACGTTCAGGCCGGCCTTGTAGCCGTCCAGCGTCGTCTGGATGATTTCGCGCACGGACGCTGCAATGCCCTCGCGATCGTCGCGGAAGATGTCCTGCGCCGGCCGCCGGCCGACCGCTTCGCGCATGGCGCTTTCGGCGACCTGGCGCAGCATGCCGTCGGGATCGGACACGTCGAACAGATAGGCCCTCGGATCGGAGACCTGATAGGCCACCGAGAACTGGACGTTGACGATGTTCTGGTCGCCCGAAAGCATCAGCCCTGAACCGTTGCCGGAGGCGGTGCCGCCGCCGATGTTGACGAGTTGTTCGGCAATGTTGGCCGTCTCGACCGTCTCGATGGGCCACCAATGGAAATGCAGGCCTGGCTGCGAGAACTCCGCCTTTGGCACGCCGAATCTGAGTTCGACCGCAACCTCGTCGGGCTGCACGGTATAGACCGCCTTGAACGCCCACAGCGCTATAAGCGCTGCCGCGATCAATCCGAACACGGCTGGGCTGGCGCCAGCGCCACCCGGCAAAGCACGCCGCAACCTGTCCTGGCCGCGCCGGATGATGTCTTCGAGATCGGGAGGTGAGCCCTGCGGACCGCTGGGCCCCTTTGGTCCCTGCCCCCAGGGTCCTGGATTGTTGCCGCCGCCCCATGGGCCGCCGCCTCCGCCGCTTTTGTCGTTCCAGGGCATGAATGTCCTTTCGCTCCCTCACGCGCCGGCCTGACGACGCAAAATCCAGTGTTGTCCTTCTATAGGGATGCGACGGCGCGCTTTCAACGCGATCGGTCGTCGTCACCGTCCGTTTTGGACCGTCGCGACCCTTTACCGTCTCTCAATGCACGTCGCGGCGTCGCTCGTAAACCGAATAGCGTGTCGCATGACTATCCTTTTCACCGGCCGGAACGTCCTGCGAGCGGCCGATGCGCCACAAATCCGGGTCGATCGGCGGGAAATGCGCGTCGCCGTCGACCGCGGCAAGGACATGGGTGACATGCAGGCGGTCGGCCAGCGGCAGCGCCTGGGCATAGATCTCGCCGCCGCCGATGACGCAGATTTCGTCGGCGCCGGCCATGCAGCGCCCGCGCGCCTTCGCCAGGCGGATCGCCTCGTCGAGCGAATGCACGGTTTCGACGCCCTCGGCGCGCCAGGTCTTGTCGCGGGTCACCACGATATTGAGCCTGCCAGGCAGAGGCCGGCCGATGCCTTCATAGGTCTTGCGACCCATGACGATAGGTTTGCCCATCGTGTCGGCCTTGAACCGCTTGAGATCGCTGGAAAGCCGCCACGGCAAACCGCCATCGCGCCCGATCACACCGTTTTCGGCGATGGCGACATAGATCGCGACGTCCATCAGCCGCCGCTCCCGCCATCGCGCGAAGGTGCCAGCAGCAATATGTCGATGTCGTGCTCAGGGTAGAAATTGTCTGCCGTCATCTCGAAACGCGTCGGCCCGACTTTCCTGACGTTTTCGCCACAGAACGAGACCAGGTTCTTCGGATCGCCCTTGTCGACGGTCAGCTTGAACTTGCCGATCGAGCCCGTCGCCCAGTTGCCGCCAGTGGTCAGGACATAGGCGATGCGGTTTTCGAAATATCTCGGAGTGCCGTCGGGATTGCTCTTCGCCGCCTTGCGAATCGCATTCTCGAACGTGCCGTCCATGCAGTAACGGGTCTTGTAGGCGGCGTATTGGCCCTGGAACTGGCCGTCATAGAAGAAGCTGACCGAGGAGGTGCCGCCGACGCTGGGCTTGTAGCGATGGGCGACGCGGACTGCCTTGCTGGCTGGAAAGGTCGAGCGCCACCAATAGGTCGAACGCAATTGCCAGAACGGCACATAGACGGTTTTCATGCCCGACCCGTCGTCGGCGGTGTCCTCGATGATGAGGCCGCGGTCGACCCAGTCGTCGGCAACCGCTTGCGGCAGCTTCGCCAATGCCGCCCTGGCCGCATCGCCGAACGGGTAGAACGGCACGTTCTGCGACTCGAGATCGGCACTGATGTCGATGCCGAGCGCAAACGCCTTCTGCTCGAGCTGCAGCTTTGCCGCCACGCCGTCTATCGTCACCTCGAAGCCGAGGAAATTGTCGCTCTGGCCGTCGGGAATTGCCGGCATCTCGTTCGGATCGCCTTCGATGTCAGGCATCGGAAAGGCGACGATCGCGTCGACATCCTTGTCGGTGTTGTTGCGGAAGACATAGTCGACCGTCACCTTTTCCGGCGAGATGTAGAGGTCCTCGCTCTCCATGGCGACCGCGTCGCTGCGCGACAGGATCAGGCCGCCCGTCCCCAATTCGGCGATCGAATCATTGGCGAACACGGGCGTGGCCGAAAGCGCCAGCGCGGCGGTCAGGACGTAACGGAACATGGAAGCTCCCTGGGCGAGATGCCGCTACGACTCTATCGCATCGGCCCGAAAATCGGAATCGATTTTCGGAAAGCACGATGCGACGATTTAAGGTGCTAGAGCGTACTTTGTGCGTCCAAGTGGACGCACGTCGCTCTATCGCATCGGCCCGAAAATCGGAATCGATTTTCGGAAAGCACGATGCGACGATTTAAGGTGCTAGAGCATACTTTGTGCGTCCAAGTGGACGCACGTCGCTCTAGACGTTTCAATGTGGAGTTTCAAAGCCCTTCCGCGCTTGCGCACATGCCATGCCGACCTGCCGGGCCAGTCTGGACAGTGACGTTCCGATCGGGCAGGAGTTCGCCCATGCGCAAGCTTCTCGTCATCGGCATCGGCGCCGGCAATCCCGACCACATGACCGTGCAGGCGGTCGACGGCTTGAACCGCGCCGACGTGCTGTTCATTCCCGACAAGGGTGCCAGGAAGAGCGATCTCGCAGAACTGCGCCGCCATATCTGCGATCGATTCGTCACCAATCCAAACTCGCGCCGGGTCGAATTCGACGTGCCGGTGCGGGCCGAGCCAGCGCCCTCCTATCGCTCGACCGTCGATGACTGGCACGAGGCGATCGCCGCGATCTATGAAAGCCTGATCCGCGACGAGCTTTCGCAAGATGGCTGCGGCGCCTTCCTGATCTGGGGCGATCCCTCGCTCTACGACAGCGCGCTGCGCATCCTGGAGCGGGTGCGCATGAGAGGCAATGTCGAGTTCGAGCTCGAGGTGATCCCCGGCATCACTGCCGTCCAGGCGCTCGCCGCCAGCCATAAGATTGCGCTGAACCGCATCGGCGATGCGGTTCAGATCACCACCGGCCGCCGGCTCACCGAGGAAGGCTTGCCCGACAATGCCGGCAGCACCGTCGTCATGCTGGACGGCAAGTGCGCCTTCAACACGCTGGACGACAACGACCTCCTCATCCACTGGGGCGCTTATCTCGGCACGCCCGACGAGATCCTCATTTCCGGCCGCCTTGGCGACGTCGGCGACGAGATCGTCAGGACCCGCGACGAGGCGCGTCGGAAAAAAGGCTGGATCATGGACACTTATCTGCTGCGCAAACCCGGCGAGCCGGAGGAGTAGGCATGTCGCGCAAAAGTGCGCAGCGGTTTTGCGATAACGACATGCATAAAAAAGAACCTAAAGCGCGTCACATGAATCCGTTCAAATGCGACGCGCTTTAGGTTCGGCCGATACAGGTTCCACCAGCCTCACCCGGCATCGATCTCCGCCTGTAAAGCTTCCAGATGCGCCGCCGCCGCGGAAGCCGCAGCCCGTTCGATGGCGCGAAAGCGGCTGACCACCGCAAGCCCCGCCGGCGTCAACTGGGCGCCGCCGCCCTTTTTGCCACCGGTCTGCGCCGCGACCAGCGGCTTGCCGAACACCCGGTTCATGTCCTCGACCAGATCCCAGGCGTGTTTGTAGGACATTTCCATGCCGCGCGCCGCCGCCGAGATCGAGCCGAAGGCGGCAATCTGCTCCAGAAGCTCGATCTTGCCCGGCCCGATGCGCCCTTCTGGATCGAGGTTTATCCGCAAGCTCAGCGACGGCATTTGCTCCTCCGCAGTCCCGCCATCCATCCTAGATGCTCTCCGGCGCTACCGCTATTCCAAAATGATATAGCGACAATCATCCGCCGGTCATCCGTCCGCCTCGACTGGCAGGCCGGCGCTCATATTCGCCGGGTCGAAGCTAACCGTCTTGACCACCGCGTAGACCTCTCGACCAAGCCGGAGTTTCAGCGTCTGTCGCGATTGCTCGGTGATCCGGGCAAGCACGGTTGCTCCATGGCAGTCGATGCCGATCTCGACTGCGGGACCTTCGCCCGGCGCCATCGTCACGATCGTGCCCTGCAAGATGTTGAGCGCGCTGAGACCCGTCGGCTGTTCGGTGGCGATCATCACATCGCGGGCACGGATGCGAATGCGCATCGGCGCACCGACCGGCACTGCCAGAAGCGGCACTCGGATCTCGCCCGCCACCGAGCCGAGCACGGTCATGCCAAAGACATCGTCGTGGCGCAGCACCGCGGTATCCAGTACTGCGCCGCCCTCGCCGCGCTCCTCCGCCGGCAACAGGTCGAGCCGCTGCATGATCGCCCCGGTCGGGCCGCAAGCAGCGACTTTGCCTTGCGCCAGCACAACGACGTTGCTTGCCAGCCGCGCGACCTCTGAGACCGAATGGCTGACATAGACGATCGGGATTTTCGTCTCGTCGCGCAGCCGCTCGATGTAAGGCAGGATTTCTGCCTTGCGGGCCTCGTCGAGCGAAGCCAGCGGCTCGTCCATCAGCAACAGTTTCGGGCTGGCGAGCAGCGCCCGGCCGATCGCCACGCGCTGTTTCTCGCCGCCGGAAAGCTTTGCCGGCCGCCGGTCGAGCAAAGGACCGATGCCGAGCAGGTCGACAACGGCACTGATGTCCGCATAGCGTTCCGCCGTCGGCGTGAACCAGCGGCCGTAGCGCAGATTGCTGGCCACGCTCATATGCGGAAACAGCCGCGCGTCCTGGAACACCATGCCGATGCGGCGCTTGTGCTTCGGCACGAACCGACCCGCATCCGTATCGACCAGCACACGGCCGTCGGCCTCGATCCGCCCCTTGTCCGGCCGGATCAGTCCGGCAATCATGTTGATCAGCGTCGTCTTGCCGGAGCCCGAGGGTCCGAACAGCGCGGTCAGCCGCCCGGCGCTCTCGAAGCGGGCGTCGACCTCGAAGTCGCCAAGCCGATGGCTGATGTCGACCACGACCGTCATTCGATATCCATCCGCCTGCCGACGCGCCGCGCCAGCACCTCCGATGCGACAAGTGCTGCCATCGAGATGACGATCGAGATCAGCGTCAGCCTGAACGCGCCGGCATCGCCGCCCGGCACCTGCGTGAACGTGTAGATCGCCGACGGCAGCGTCTGCGTCTGGTTGGGGATGTTGGAAACGAAAGTGATCGTTGCGCCGAATTCGCCCATCGCTTTGGCGAACGACAAGATCGCGCCGGTAATCAGGCCGGGCAGGATCAGCGGCAACGTGATCGTCGCGAACACCCACAGCGGATTGGCGCCAAGCGTCCCGGCCGCCGCCTCGATTCTGCGGTCGACTGCCTCGATCGACAGCCGGATCGCCCGCACCATCAGGGGAAAGCCCATGACAGCGCAGGCCAATGCGGCACCCGTCCAGCGAAAGGAGAAGACAATGCCGAAATGCTCGGCCAGGAACGCTCCGACCGGGCCGCGCCTGCCGAAGGAGAGCAGCAGCAGATAGCCGATAACCACCGGCGGCAGGATCAACGGAAGATGCACCAGCCCGTTGAGCAGCGTCTTGCCCCAGAATTGGCCACGGGCAAGCACAAGCGCGATCAATATGCCGGGCGGCAGGCTGGCGACCATCGCCACTGTCGCCACCTTGATCGACAGCCGGACCGCGTTCCATTCGTCGGGAGTGAGGTCCAGCAGCCAATTCATCTTCTGGCGTGCCTCAGTTGCTCGGCGTGAGGACCGTAAAACCTTGCGCCTTGAAGAGTTCGCCTGCCTTGGCGGATAGCAGGCATTTCAGGAATGCCGGCGCATCCTTGTCCTTCGAATCCGCGATCTGGGCAACCGGGTAGACGATCGGCGGGTGCGAATCCTGCGGGAAGGTGCCGATCACTTTGACGCCGGGCTCGGCATGCGCGTCGGTGGCGTAGACGATGCCGAGCGCTGCCTCACCTGTGGAGACGAGCTTGAGCGCGGCGCGCACGTTCTCGGCCTGTGCCAACTTGCCTTCGACCGAGGACCAGACGCCGAGCGATTCAAGCGCCGCCTTGCCATATTTGCCGGCCGGCACCGCCTTGAAATCGCCCATCGCAAGCCTGCCGTCACCGATCAGCCCGGCAAGATCAAAACCCTTTTCGATCCTGGTTTCGACCGTCGAACCCTCCGGCGCCACCAGCACGATCTGGTTGCCGAGCAACTTCACCTCGGAACCCGGCTTGGTCAGCTTCTTGTCGGACAGATAGTTCATCCAGTCGCGGTCGGCCGAGATGAAGACATCGGCTGGCGCGCCGCCCTCGATCTGCTTGGCCAATGCGGAGCTTGCCGCATAGGAAATGATCGCCGCCTCGCCGACATCGGCGGCGCAGGCGGTATTCACTGCATCCAGTACGTTCTTCATGCTTGCGGCGGCAAAGACGATCAGCCTGTCATCCGCATGGGTAACCGGCATGGCCGCGATCAATATCGCAAGACCGCCAATGGCGACCGCCTTCAATCCGAAACCTTTGCGCACCAGCATGAAACTCTCCTGGACTTTGAAATCCGATCGGCGCGACCCTGCCAGTCGATATATCCGCCTGAATATAACAAGGGAAGGCTTTTTGCCAGACTCAGCCCGATAGCCCGCCGACGGCATTGCATGACACCGCCACCGCTCGCGATCAATTGGGGTGGATACAGCGCAACGTTGCAGGCCGATGCCGCGGGTCAAAGCATCGAGATGTCGCGGTCGGCATTGACGGGAGGACGGCGCAGCGCCGCAGCCGAGCGATTTCGAGACTGGGTGGGTAAAGGGCCCGATTTTTGCGGCTCACACCGCGATGGGCGCCTTGATCGTCGCATCGGCGAGGTAGTTTTCCAGCCGGAAATCTTCGAAGCGGAAGGCAAAAAGGTCCTTCACCTCCGGATTGATCCAAAGCGTCGGCAACGCCTTGGGCGTGCGCTGCAACTGTTCGCGCGCCTGCTCGAAATGGTTTGCATAAAGATGCGCATCGCCCAGCGTATGGACGAAATCGCCAGGCTTCAGCCCCGTCACCTGCGCCACCATCAAGGTGAGCAGCGCATAGGAAGCGATGTTGAACGGCACGCCGAGAAAGATATCGGCGGAACGTTGGTAGAGCTGGCAGGATAGCCTGCCTTCCGAGACATAGAACTGGAAAAGGCAATGACAGGGTGGCAGCGCCATGGCTTCCACTTCGGCCGGGTTCCACGCCGAAACGATCAGCCGTCGGGAATTAGGATTCTTGCGTATCTCCTTCAAGAGATTGGCAATCTGGTCGATGGTGCCGCCATGGCCGTCCGGCCAGGAGCGCCATTGCTTGCCGTAGACCGGGCCGAGGTCGCCATTCTCGTCGGCCCATTCGTCCCAGATCGAGACGCCGTGGTCGTTGAGATATTTGATATTGGTGTCGCCGGCCAGGAACCACAGAAGTTCATGCACGATCGACTTCAGGTGAAGCTTCTTGGTGGTGGTGACCGGAAAGCCGCGCGCGAGGTCGAAGCGCATCTGGTAGCCGAACACCGAGCGCGTTCCGGTGCCGGTGCGGTCACCGCGATCGGCGCCGTTTTCCAGCACGTGCTTCAAGAGGTCGAGATACTGGCGCATCGGCTTCTGCTCGATTCGGGTTACCGGCGATCATATCCGACTGGCTGCCGGCCGAACATACCATAACGGCACCAGCGTCGCTTTCCCCCACCGGACGTTCGCGCCGCCCCTCATTGCCCTGCCGGGCATTTCTCCCCGTATAGTGACGGGGAGAAAAGAGCTGCCCGCAACGGCGGTGCCTCTCCTGCAACGCTAGTGATTGGCCGTGCGATTTCAACCTGAAGCGATTGCCCTGCCGCGTCACATCCGCAAATTGACATGCGATCCTCAGAGGCTGGCGAGCTTGCCCAGATCCTTGGCGACCAGGTAATAAAAGGTCACGCGGCTCTTGGTGTTGTCGGCCTCCATCGCCTTGCAGGTCTTTTCGATGGCCGCGTCCGCCTTGCCGCCGTCGGCGATGCCGAGCTTTTTGGCAACCCAGTTGGCCTTGACGCGACCGAGTTCGTCGGGGTCCGTGCAGGAGACCAGCGAGGAATCACGATTCCTGAGCGCAATGCCCAAATGCTTCACGATCTTGGCGACGGCGTCGGCATCCGCCGCGGCGTCGTACTTCTTCACGTCTGCGAGATAATCGGCCATCAAATTCTCCCCTCGTCGGCGCCATGGATCCAGTCGATGAGGCTGTGGCGCGCTGCCGCAAAGTATGCGCCAATCGGCAACTCCTCACCGCCGCAAAGCTTCGGTTGAGAGCGTTGACAAGTCAAGCCTTTGGCGATGCTGTTTGACACAGCAGACAAAGCATCATTGAGGCCTTTCATTTTCCACGATCCGTCCCTATATCTGTTTCGTCGGCTCGACCGACTATGGCGATAAACAGGCGATGAAATAAGCCGTTCGGACCCGGGGGCGGTACCCGGCGCCTCCACCAAAAACCGCTCTGCGAAGAGCGGCTTTTGCTGGGGGCGAAATAGGATCGACGAAGGTGTAAAGATCGTACTTTTGCCCGGCATTGTACCACCGTTATCGGGCTGAACTTATAGTTGCCAACGACAACTATGCGGAAGCACGTCTCGCCGCGTAAGCGGTGCGACAGCTTCAATTCAAGCCCTAGTGGTTCGCACTTCTAGGCGGGGTTCGGAGGTACCTGGCAACAGAAACCTCCACTTCTCACGCTTCGATTCCGACTTCCCCTCCGATTCCCCATCTCCCCCTCGGATATTGTGACGGCAGCAGGCTGCTGGCCGCGCCCAGACATGAAAAAGGCCGGGACTGACCGGCCTTGTTCATGCTCTCGCTGGAAAGCATCTATTCCGCCGGCGCCTCAACAACCTGCCGTCCACGGCCGAGCGTCACCTTGGTCAGCGTGAAGGAGATCACCGCGCAAAGCATGATGCCGGCCACCATAGGCAGCGGCGTGCCGTCGAAGAACACCCCGGCGATGCCCATGGCGACCGCGCCGATGGCGAAGTGCAGGGTGCCCATCAGCGCCGAGGCCGTGCCGGCGATCGCGCCATGCTCCTCCATGGCCAGCACCGAAGTCGTCGGGATCACCAGGCCGAGGAACCCGTACCCGACGAACAGCAGCGCCGCCATGACGTCGAGCCGGTCGACGCCGGACGCCATCACCGCGAACAGCACCACCATCGTCGTCGCATAGCCGACCACCGCGACCCGCACCACCGGCCTCAGCCCGAACCTTTCGGACAGCATCCCCGTCAGTTGCGACATGCCGATGAAGGCGACCGCGTTGATCGAGAAGAACACGCTGTAGACCGACGGCGACAGCCCGTAGTGTTCTATCAGGATGAAGGACGAGCTCGACAGATAGACGAAGAAGCTCGCCAGCCCGAAGCCGCCGATGGCCGCCAGGCCAAGGAAGTTGCGGTCGCCCATCAGGAAGCGGTAGGCCGACAGCGCGGTGCCGAACGAACTGCCTGCACGCGCCTCGACCGGCCGCGTCTCCTTCAGCGAGGTCGCCAGCAGGATGGCGGCGAGCATCGCCCCACCCGTCACCGTCCAGAACACGGCACGCCAGCCGAAATTCTCGATAATGACGCTGCCGGTCAGCGGCGCCAGGATCGGCGACACCGAAAACACCAGCATCAAGAGTGACATCAGCTTGGCAGCTTCGGTGCCGGTGTGCAGGTCACGCACGATGGCGCGCGGCACCGCCATGCCTGCACTGGCGCCGAGCCCTTGCAGGAAACGGAAGGCGATCAGCCATTCGACCGAGGGCGCCAGCGCCGAGCCGATGCCGCCGACCATGAACAGGGCGAGGCCGCCATAGAGCGGCAGCTTGCGCCCAACCATGTCGGAGATCGGTCCGACGACGATCTGGCCAAAACCCATGGACAGAAAGAAGATCAGCAAGCTCATCTGCACGGCAGCGGTGCTGGCCTGCAGATCGGCACCGATCGAAGGCAGCGCCGGAAGATACATGTCGATGGCGAACGGACCGATGGCCGACAACAGGCCGAGCACAACCGCGATGCGGAGGAATTGGGGATTCATGATAGCGGGCTTCTTTCAATCTGGTTTGCCGACCGGCGTGTAATCCTGGGACGTCCCATTCCGTGGAATTCCGACTTCCTGCGGAGGGAATTCCTCTAAGGTTAAGTCCATAAATTTAGACACTCTTGTCTAATTCGTCAATCACCTCTATATAGTTTTCATGAAGCACGACGTTCCTCCTGACAGCATCCCGCCACGCGGCCATGAGGCAAAGCGCGCCTCCATCATGGACGCTGCCGGCGAGGTGTTCTGCCGCGAAAGCTTCGCCGGCGCCAATATCGACATGATTGCCGCCGAGGCCGGCGTTTCGCGCCAGACGATCTACAATCACCATGGCGACAAGGAGAAACTCTTCGTCGCCATCGTCCGCGACCTCACCGAGCGCTGCAATGCCGGTATCTTCGCCACCATTTCCACCTTTCCCGACCAGCCGAAGGATCTCGAGGCCGATCTGATCGCCTTCGCCGTGCGCATGACCCGCAACTGCATCTGCAACCGCGACGGAAAATTCCTGCGCAAGCTGATCCAGACCGAGGGCGAGCGCTATCCCGAGCTGTTTGCCGAATGGCGCGAACAGGGACCGGGCAGGACATGGCCGGCGATCGCCGCCCGTTTCGCCCGCCTCGCCCATGCCGGTTTCCTCGACATCGAGGACCCCGATGTCGCGGCGCGCCAGTTCCAGGCCCTCGCCAATGCCGAATTGCAGACGACCTTCATGCTCGGCGGCACGCCGACCGATGATGAAGTGCTGCAATCCGCGACACATGGCGTGCGCACCTTCCTGCGCGCCTTCGCTAAGCGGCAGCCGGCGGCCGATGCGCAAAAGCACAGCGCGCTCGCTGGCGCCTGAGCGATCAAATCTGAGGCATGCCCTCTCGCATCTGGCCTGCCGGCATCTATATCCGGTTTACGCCGCGCTCAAGCTTGATTACAGCTATGCGGACGATTCAACGGAACCCGACAGCGACATGGCCGACGACCACATTCGCTACGACATTCTGGCCCAGGAGGCATTGCGCGGCGTTATGCGCAAGGTCTTGGCCGAAGTCGCGCGCACCGGCCTCCCCGGCAACCATCATTTCTTCATCACTTTCCTGACCGGCGCCCCCGGCGTGCGCGTGTCTTCCCGCTTGCGCGAGCGCTATCCCGAACAGATGACCATCGTCATCCAGTTCCAGTATTGGGACCTGAAGGTGACCGACACCGGCTTCGAGGTCGGGCTGTCTTTCTCCGACGTGCCGGAAAAGCTGGAAATCCCGTTCTCGGCCGTGCGCGGCTTTTACGACCCGTCCGTCAATTTCGAGCTGGAATTCGACGTGAAGACGGAAATCTCGGCAGAAGGGGAATTGGCCGGCAAGCCCGCTTCCGAACCGCTGGCCGTCGTCGCCGAGAAAAAGCCTGAGAAGAAGAAGACCGCTGAGGCCGAAAAGAAGCCTGCCGCAGCCGACGCCGCCGCCAAGGGCGCCGAAGTGGTGTCGCTCGACGCCTTCCGCAAGAAGTGACCGACGGGCCGCGCGACATGGCCGACATCGTCAACCTCCGCCAGGCCCGCAAGCGGAAGGCACGAGCCGAGCAGGAGCGCCTGGCCGAACAGAACCGGGCGCTGCACGGCCGCTCCAAGGCCGACCGGGAGCGTGACCGTTCGATCTCCGACAAGGCAGAAAAATTCGTCGCCGGCCATCGCCGCGAAACCTCGGGCGATGCGGATTCCCCAGGTGTCAGGCCGAAAAATGCGGCGGGTTCTTCGGATAAGTCCGATGCCTGAAGTGAAATGAGTCAGGTCCGGTGAGCCCGGTCGAGAAACGCTCGGTGACCATTCGCGGCCATCGCACCAGCTATTCGCTCGAAAAGCCGTTTTTCGACGATCTCGTCGCCATCGCTGCCGCACGCAAACTGACTCTCGCCGCCCTCGTCGCCGAAATCGACGAGGCCCGGCCGCGCGATGCCAACCTGTCCTCGGCGCTCAGGCTCTACGTCCTGGAATGGGCGAAGCGAGGGATGAAACCGGTCTAGCCCGGATGTCTAGGTAGGCGCTATCCGCCGCCCAGCGACTTCAGCAGATTGTCGATCGACGAAGGTTCAAGCGTGGGTTTTGGCGCGGACTCTGCTGGCCCCGGGTTGACATTGACCGGTGACTGACGCGCCCGCTCGATTTTCTGCGCCTGCTCAGCGGCAGCCCTGCGCTCGGCGTCGAGCTTTGCCTTTTGTTCCGCAGCGATCCGCCTCGCCTCTTCCGTCCGCCTTGCCTCTTCCGCTTTCCGGCGTCGCTGTTCTTCGGCCTTCGCTGCCTCGTCCGCCGCTTGTTGCGCCGCCCTGGCTCTCGCTTCGGCATCCGCCTTAGCCTTGGCCTCGGCATCCGCCTTGGCTCTGACCTCGTCTTCAGCCTTCGCCTGCGCCTCGGCCTTGGCTTTAGCCTCGGCTTCAGCCCTCGCCTGCGCATCCGCCTTGGCCTTCGCCTCCGCTTCGGCTTTAGCCTTTGCCTCGGCTTCGGCTTTCGCCCTGGCATCTGCCTCGGCTTTCAGCCGCGCCGCCTCCTGCTGCTTGCGCAATTCTTCGGCTGCCCTGTCGCGCTCGGCTTGCAGGGCCGCGTAGTAACGCACTTCGCGCCGCAACCGCTGTTTTTCAAGCAGCGCCGCCTGCATCGCCTCGACCCGCTGCTGCTCCTTTTCCAGCGCGCGCTGGGTCAGGAACTGCGCCAGCGGCTCACTGTCGAATCGCCGCTTCGCGGCGCCGAACGGCCCGTCGACGCTGAAACTCACGGTCGGATCGGAGCCGACCAGCGCTTCGTCGCCGGGCCGATAAGTGATCGAACCACTGGCAGCGACCATGCTGGCCTTCAGGTCCGCCGTGATGTCGGCGGACAGCGTCGCCGCCGGATTTTCAAGATTGACCGGCGGCGCCCTCAGCGTTCCACCGGCGATCGTGAAGGCGATGTCGGCATCCCCAGCCGGAAAACTGCCGTCCGCGGCGATCTGCGGCGCAAAGCCGGCGGTCTTGGCCGCGTCGATATCGCGCCCAATGGCGTCGGCCTTGGCGATGAAGGCGCCAAAGGCGTCGGGATTGACGCCGGCAATGGTCAGGCCTTTCAGCGCCGCCGTGCCGGAACCGGACAGCGCCGCAACCATCGCATCGACCGATTTGCCACTGGTCGAGAGCGCCGCCGAGAAAGCGCCGGTTCCGCTGATGCCAGTCTCTGGCAGCACCGTGGCCAGATCGGCGCCGGCAAGTTTCAGCTGGCCGGAGAAAAGCCCGGTGCCGTCATTGTTCTTCAGCTCGAACAGTCCGGAAAGCGCACCGCCGGCGAACTTTGCCTTGAGGTCCGAAACGCGGATGCCTTCCTGGTCGAGCTTCAGCGAAAGTGCCGCGTCATAGGCCGCGGCCAACGGGCCGGCGACCAGCGACGCCGTGGTCAGCTCGAGTTCGGCGGTGAACGGCAGGCTGGCCTTCTGGCTGAACGGGGCAGTCGGCCAAGCCCTGCCGGCGCCCAGAAAGGCCTGGTCGCCAAACACTGCCACCGCCATCGGGTCGAGATCCAGCTCATCGAGCGCCAGCGCGCCGGCAAGATGCGGCAGCCCGTCCTTGACGTCGACATTGAGGTCACCGGAAACTGCCGCCTCGTTGATGGCGCCGCTGAGGCCGGACAGCACCAGAAGGCCGTTGCCGAAGTCGGCGTCGGCCGCGAGCCACGTCGACATGCCTGTCCCCAGGCCCGGCAGGCCGATGCCTGTCGTCATCAGCCACGGCTCGATGTCGGCGGCTTCCAGGCTGACCTTGCCCTTGGCGGTGGCGCCTTGTGGCGTGCTGGCGATCGTCCCGTCGAAACCGGCTTTGAAGTCGTCGCCGGTCAGGTTGAAGCTCGTCGCCATGCCGCCGCCAAGCGTGCCTTTCGCCGAAACTTCGGTGGTCGCCTCGCCAACCATGCCGAGCGGCAGCGCCGGCAGGCCGTAAAGCGCCAGAAGCGCGGTGGCGTCGGTATTCCTGGCGTTGAAGGTCACCGACACCGGCGCCTCGAGAAGCCGATCGGCCAGTCCCTTGCCGGACAGCGATGCTGAAAACGCCGAGCCGCCTGCCCTGCCTTGCGCGCTGACCGCCAGTCCCGTCGTGCCGTCGCCATTGGCGGCGGCACTTGTCACCAGATCGATGCGCGCATTCTGGAACAGCTCGGGATAGGCGGCCACACGCCCCGCCAGCCCCTTCAGCACGGCATTGCCGGGATAGTGCTTCGCCGCGACGTCGACCAACGGCTTGAGATCGACGGCAACCACCGAGGCATCGAGCTTGCCGGTCGGGCTCGCTGGGAAATCCTTGATCCGGCCGGTGGCGCTGATCGAGGCGCCGGCAAGCCCGCCAACCGAGAGCCGGTCGATTTCGAGCAGACCGTCGCGCAGCCTGAGCGCCGTATCGACCGTATCGGCGGTCAGTCCGCCGGCTCTGACCGGCCCGGCCTTGATCTGGAAATCGAGGTCGCGGTCGGAAAAACGGTTGGCGCCCTTGTCACTGATGAAGATCGAGGCGAAGGCGGCGAGCCCGTCGACGTCGAGCTCGCCGCCGTCGAGCCGCATCAGCACCGACGGCCTGGCGTCTTCGCCCTGGCTGGAATCGATGCGGCCGGAAAATTTCGCCTTGCCGAGAACGAGCTCGAGGTCGCTGAAGGCCTGGCGGTTCCCGGTCAGGTCAACCTTGGCCTTGAAGCCGGCGGCCGGAAGCCGGCGGATCGCCTCGTCGACATCCTTCGACAGCCAGGCGGCGAAGCCGGAAGGCTGCCCCACGGCCAGAAGCAGCGAACCGCTGAAGCCGAACTGATCCTCGAGGCTGAGCATGCCGTTTGCTTCCAGCCTGGCGCGGCCCGGGAGCGTCGCGCCCAGCGACTTCACCGACCAGCCGGCATCGGCCGGCTCGGCCGAAAGGCGCACGTCACGAACCGTCGTGTCGCCGGCCACCACTGCCGGCAGCTTCACCTCGACGCTCCCCGGTATGGTCGGCTTGGGCAGGGCGAGCAGCGCCTGCTCCAGCGCCGCGACGCGCTCGGATAGCGTCAGTCCGGTCGCTGCGCCGACGGCTTCATCGAACTGCACCTGAGCGCCATCGGCCTCGATCGAAAAGCGAGGGTTCGGCCCAAGGTCGACGGCAGCCTTGCCGTCGGCGGTGTAGGGATTGTCGAGTGGCCCGGTCTCGAAGCGGAATTCCTCGACACCAAGCTTCCGGTGGTCGAGCGAGAACTTGCCGTTCAGCCTGAACCCCGGCTCCGGCTTGGCCGCGCTGGCCTTCATCATCTCACCGTCGGTGCCGTCAAGCTGCGCCAAACGCTTGTCGGCGCCATTCTTGTCAGAACTTGTGACCTTGAACTGGCCCGAATAGATCGCGGCCCCGTCGACAATGCCGGCATTGCCATCCGCTTCGATGACCAGCGGATAGGCGTCTGGATCGGCCTTGAGCCTGAGCCGCAACTGTCCGTCGCCACTAGCCTTGCCGGTGGAGACGACGACCGTGCTGCGCAGGCCGTCGAGCCGCAGCGAACCATCCATCCGCCAGGGTCCGGCCAGCGATCTGGCAGAGATTGTCGAATTGATCTCGGAAAGAAGGTGGCTGCGGCCGCCGGCGGCATGGCGTAGCGCGATCTCTCCGTCCGTCACCGTCAGCTTCTCGATCGAGATCTGGCTGGGATCGAAGGGCGATGACGGGCGTATCGCCCAGTCGATTGTGCCATCGGCGGCAATGTCGATCGTCGCCTTCGGCCGCACCAGCCGCATGTCGAAGATCAGCACCTCGCCGCTCAGGAAGGGCGCCAGTTCGGCATCCATCGAAAAGGTCTCGACGGTCATTGCCGGCTGGCCGCGGGGGCCGCCGGCGACAGTGACATTCGAGAAGGTCACCGAGGGAAACGGCAGCAGTTTCGCCGTTGCATCGCCCTGAACGGTGACCTTGCGGCCCAGAATGGCGCTCGCCTCGCGCTCGAAATCGGCCCGATAGCCCGTCCAGTCGATAAAATACGGCACCACCAGCGCCGCACACAGCACCAGCACGAAAAAGCCACCGAAGATCACGAACAGGCGTGCGAGCATCAACCCCCAAGCAGTTGATTGAAAATCAGCCGCACTCTACCCGCATCAGCGTGTCTATAAAGAGGCAAATCGATCGCCCCAGGAGCAAAAGGCTCTAGTCGGCCGGCAGTATCTTCCCAGGGTTCATAATGTTCTGCGGATCGAGCGCCTGCTTGATCGTGCGCATGATGTCGACACTGTGGCCGAGTTCATGGCGCAGGAAGCCGATCTTGCCTTGTCCGATGCCGTGCTCGCCGGTGCAGGTTCCATCCATGCCGATCGCCCGCATGTTCAGCCGCGCGACAAACTCTTCCGTCTGCTCGATTTCCTTCGGATCGTCCGCGTCCATCAGCACCAGCACGTGGAAATTGCCGTCGCCGGCATGGCCGACGATCGGCGCGATCAACCCCATCTCGGCGATGTCGGCCTCGGTTTGCGTGACGCATTCGGCAAAGCGCGAGATCGGTACGCAGACGTCGGTCGACAGCCCCTTGGCGCCCGGCCGCAGCGTCAGCGACGACCAATAGGCGTCGTGCCTGGCCTTCCACAGCTTCGTCCGTTCCTCGGCGACGCTGGTCCACAGGAATGGTCCGCCGCCATATTCTTCGGCGATCGTGCCGAAGGTTTCGGCCTGCTCGGCAACGCCGGCATCACTGCCATGGAATTCGACGAACAGGCACGGGCTCTCGGGATAGTCGAGTTTCGAATAGCTCTTCATCGCCCGCATCTGCAGCGCATTGACCAGTTCGATGCGCGCCACCGGAATGCCCATCTGGATTGTCGCGATCACCGCGTTGCAGGCCGCCTCGACGCTTGGAAACGGACAGACGCCGCCGGAAATCGCCTGCGGAATGCCCTGCAGCTTGAGCGTCAGCTGGGTGATGATGCCGAGCGTGCCTTCGGAGCCTATCAGGAGCCGCGTCAGATCGTAGCCGGCCGAGCTCTTTTTTGCGCGCTTTCCGGTCGTCACCGTCTCGCCGTCGGCCATTACCGCCGTCAGCGACAACACATTCTCGCGCATCGTGCCGTAGCGCACCGCGTTGGTGCCCGACGCCCGCGTCGCCGCCATGCCGCCGAGCGACGCATTGGCGCCCGGATCGATCGGAAAGAACAGGCCGGTGTCGCGCAGGTGCCGGTTGAGATCCTCGCGCGTCACACCGGGCTCGACCGTGCAGTCGAGATCCTGCGGGTTGACCGCGAGGATGCGGTTCATCCGCGACGTATCGACAGAAATGCCGCCGCCCGGCGCGTTGGTATGGCCCTCCAGCGAGGAGCCGACGCCGAAGGCGATCACCGGCACGCGGTGCGCGGCGCATGCCGACACGATCTCCTGCACCTCCGCCGTCGTCTCTGGAAATGCCACGCCGTCCGGCGCCTGGGTCGGAATGTAGGTGGTGGTATGCGCGTGCTGGGCGCGGATCGCCTGCCCGGTCTGGAACCGCTCGCCGAGCCGCTGCTTGAGGATGCCGAGCACCGCAGCGATGCCTCCTTCGTTGCGCTCGACCGGATTGAGGTCGCTCAGAGCCATCTATTCCTCCGCGAATGGACCAGTGTCCACCCTTGTTATGGACTTATGGATGCCTATCGCATCGGCCCGAAAATCGAAATCGATTTTCGGAAAGCACGATGCGAAGATTCAATGTGCTAGAGCGTACTTTGTGCGTCCAATTGGACGCACGTCGCTCTAGTCTCACCAACCACGTCCTGTCCAGCCAGAAGGAAGTTTCGATGTCCACCGCCGCCCCCTTCGTCTCTCCTGCCATGGCCATCGAAAAAGACTGGATCGACTATAACGGCCATCTCAACATGGCCTATTACAACGTCCTGTTCGACCGCTGCTCCGACGAGGCGTTCGAAATAATGGGGATGGGACCGGATTATGCGAAGCAGCGCCGGCTGACCATCTACACGGCGGAAGTCCATGTCTGCTATATCAGGGAGCTGCATCTCGACCACAAGGTCTATGTCTCGTTCCAACTCCTCGACCATGACGACAAGCGGCTGAGAGCCTACCAGGAAATCCGCCATGTCGACGGCTGGCTCGCCGCCACCTCCGAATCATTGTCGCTGCATGTCGACATGTCCGGACCGAAGGTGGCGCCCTTCCCGGCCGATGTCCTGGCCAAGGTCGAAGTCATGCGCGCCGCCCATGCGGCGCTGCCGATGCCTGAGCGCGCCGGCCGTTCGATCGGTATTCGTCGCAAGGCGCCAGAACCGCAGTCAGACCGCCGTTAACCTTACCAGGGTTTTAACGTGAACAAGCCGAATTGAGGCGTTGAACGACTCAGCGCGGCGGTCGAAGACGAGTTGCGATACGGGCGGCGGGGACTGAAGCGGATCGGGGAAATTGCATGAAAACCGACATCAAGGTCGAGGCGGACAGGCTGGCGGCCGACCCACGCATCAGCGACTATGATTTCTGGCGCTCGCTGAAGAACCTCAACAACGAGATTTTTACCATCGCCAACAACAACGAGCCGATCCCGTTCGCCATGATCCGCTGGCGCGCCATCCTGAAGCAAGCGCGGATGAAGCGCGGCCACGCCTGATCGGTGCGGAAAGAAATACTTTCCGGTTGCCCCGCCCCGCTTGCCTTCCAGCGTCGGTCGTGGGCGAAAGCCGAAGCGAAGTCCGATCTCCCCCGCAAGGGGGAGATTGGCAGCTTTGCCAATGGTGCCTTGCTGACAGATGCTCACTCGCCCTTCAGCATCAGGGCTCGTGCTTCACCGCCGCCAGCGGCGAACGCGCCACCACCGGTGACGACTGGATAATTGCGGTGTTGGTCATCGCAAACGGAATGATGCGGTCGATCACCCGTTCGAGTTCGGCCACCGAGCCGACATGCGCCAGCGCGATGAAACAGTCCTCGCCGGTCACCCGATCGCACTGGGCGATTTCCGGCAAGTCGCGGATGATCTCGGCGACCACAGCCAACTGCCCGGGCACCGGCCTGATGCGCAGCCATGCCGACAGCTTCATGCCGAGCGCGGCCGGGTTGATCCGCACAGTGTAGGCCTCGATCACGCCGCTCTCCTGCAGCCGCTTGATGCGTTCGGCCACGCTCGGCGCCGACAGGCCGACCGAGCGCGCCAGTTCGGCGGTGCTGGTGCGCGCATCCTTTTCCAGCAGGCGCAGGATTTTCAGATCCGCCGCATCCAGATCAGCATTTTCGTTTCGAATGCGTTTCAGGAAAAACTCCTTGGTTCTGGAAAATAAATGATCTCTTTGGTTGGCCGTTGCCCATATAAACAGGTAAATCTGCCTGCGATAATGATCCTATGGATGATCAAGCGCAAGCCCCAGCTGCTACCCCTGCCCTCGCCCGCCCTGTCTTTGGCAGGCTGGCGACATCGCTGCCGCCGCATGTCTGGTTCGGCGTCAGCGCTGTGTTCCATTATCTCGGGCCGGCTTTCGCCGTGCTGCTTTTCCCGCATGTCGGCGTGCTTGGCATGGCCTGGCTGCGCATCGTCACGGCCGCCCTTGTCTTCGCGCCGCTGACCCGGCCGTGGACGGCCTTCGCCCGCGCCGACCGGCCGACACGGCTGCTGCTTCTCGCCTTCGGCGCCTGCCTCGGCGTGATGAATTGCTCCTTCTACCTGGCACTCGACCGCTTGCCGATCTCGCTGGTCGCGGCGGTCGAATTCGTCGGCACCATCGGCGTTGCACTGGTCGGCGTCAGAAGCCCGCGCAATCTCGCAGCCCTTGCCGTTGCCGTTATCGGCACCTTGCTGCTGATCGACGTCAAATGGTCAAGCGACCCGATCGGCCTGTTCTGGGCTTTCCTCAACGGCGCGCTGTTCGTCGGCTACATCGTGCTTGGCCATCGCGTTGCCCGCGCCGGCGCTGGCGACGGCATCGCCGGCCTCGGCGCAGCCATGGCGGTCGCCTGCCTCATCGTGCTGCCGATCGGCTTCACCGATGCGCTGCCGGCTTTCACGGCGCCGCCACTGCTCATCGCCGCCATCGGCGTCGGCATCTGCTCGTCGGTCATCCCCTATATCTGCGACCAGCTTGCCATGTCGCGGCTGCCGCGATCGAGCTTCGCGCTGATGCTGTCGTTGCTGCCTGTCACCGCCACGCTGATCGGCGTCATTGTGCTCCGCCAGATACCCAGCCCTACCGATTGCATCGGCATCGCGCTGGTGGTAGCCGGCGTCGTTCTTCACAAACCGGCAAATGCCTGATCAGGCAAGTTTCTCCTTGAGAAAGGCGATCGTCCGGCCCCAGGCGAGGTCCGCCGCGTTCTTGTCGTAGCGAGCCGCTGACGTGTCATTGTTGAAGGCATGATTGGCGCCTTCATAGACATGGATCGTGTGCTCGACCTTGGCTGCATCGAGTTCCTTTTTGAAGGCGTCGATACCGGCATTGATACGGGTGTCGAGCCCGGCATAATGCAGCAGCAGCGCCGCCTTGATCTTCGGCACATCCTCGGCCTTCGGCTGCATGCCGTAATAGGCGACAGCGGCAGCCAGATCCGGCGCGTTGGCAGCCAGTGCGTTCACCGTGCCGCCGCCCCAGCAGAAGCCGACCGCGCCGATCTTGCCGTTGCCATCCTCGCGGCCCCTGAGGAAAGCGACCGTTGCGACCGCATTGGCGGTGGTCTGAGCCGGATCGAGTTTGGAAAACTGGTCACGCGCCTTGTCTTCGTCGGCCGGCGTGCCGCCGAGCGGTGACAGGAAGTCCGGGGCAAGCGCCACAAATCCTTCCAGCGCCACGCGCCGCGCCACGTCGCGTATATGCGGGTTGAGCCCCCTGTTCTCATGCACGACGATGACGGTGCCGAGCTTGCCGGGCTGGCCGACCGGCTTGACCAGATAGCCCTTCATCTCGCCACCGCTGCCGGGATAGCTGATGTCCTCGCCGGTCACGCGTGAATCGTCCTCGGCAACAATCGCCGCCCGGGCCGAATTCGCCGCCAGCAGCGGTGCGATTGCGGCAGCAGCGGCACCTGATCCGGCAAGCCTGGTCAACTGTTCCATGAAGCGCCGCCGGTCGAGCGTCAGATGCGTGTATTCGTCATAGGCGTCGATCATCGCCTGGGTAATGGCGGGTCTCTTCACGGCTGGGCTGGCAGGGCTCGGTTTTGTCATGGCGCTCTCCTCGGCTTCGGGAAACAATCCCGCCGCGCAAGATAGGGCCGAGGGCGGCATGGTCCAGTCACGGATCAGTGAGGCCCAGCATGCAGCGCTCCACGAGGTCGGCTGGTTAAATCTACCCGTTTGCAGGTTCTGGCCCTGGACAGAGAACAAAACGGAGACACTTCTGGCCTTTCGCTGCCGAATCACTACATTCGGGGGAGATGTCCGGCTTTTCGGAAGATATGCCTTTTTTTGACGAACCGAACGCGCGGCCCGTGGCCCCGTCGGGCATTGCTGCGCGCGCCATGGCTGCCCGCAGCGGCCACACCAATGCGCCTGATTATCTCAACGGGCTCAACCCCGAGCAGCGGCTGGCGGTGGAAACCACCGAAGGCCCGGTTCTGGTGCTGGCCGGCGCCGGCACCGGCAAGACGCGCGTCCTGACCACCCGCATCGCCCACATCCTCGCCACCGGCAAGGCCTTCCCGTCGCAGATCCTCGCCGTCACCTTCACCAACAAGGCGGCGCGCGAGATGAAGCAGCGCATCGGCCTCTTAATAGGCGAAGGCAATGTCGAAGGCATGCCGTGGCTCGGCACCTTCCACTCGATTGGCGTCAAGCTGCTGCGCCGCCACGCCGAGCTTGCCGGGCTCAAATCCGACTTCACCATTCTCGACACCGACGACGTCGTGCGCCTGATCAAGCAGCTCATCCAGGCCGAAGGACTGGACGACAAACGCTGGCCGGCCAAGCAGTTCGCCCAGATGATCGACGGCTGGAAGAACAAGGGGCTTGGCCCCGCCGAGATTGCCGAGGGCGACGCCCGCGCCTTCGCCAACGGCAAGGGCCGCGAGCTCTACAAGGCCTATCAGGAGCGGCTGAAGACGCTGAACGCCTGCGACTTCGGCGATCTCCTGTGCCACCCGATCCGCATCTTCCGCGCCAATCCGGACGTGCTGAAGGAATACCACAAGCGCTTCAAATACATTCTCGTCGACGAGTACCAGGACACCAACACCGCCCAATACATGTGGCTGCGGCTGCTGGCGCAGCGGCCGGGCGGACCACGAAGTGGCTCTCCGGGTGGTCGCGTTCCAAGTCTTTCCGGAGTTCCGGATAGAACGGAGGGGGGTAGCTATAGACCGGCAACTCCGAACGATGAATCGGGAATTCCGGCCAAAGGCCGCAAGGACGACCGTCCGTCCGAGCCGTTGCGAGGCCCCCGCGGAGGGCCCGCGCCGGCAGGCGCGGAACAGCCCGTGAGCGATTACAAAGTCAACATCTGCTGCGTCGGCGACGACGACCAGTCGATCTATGGCTGGCGCGGGGCCGAGGTCGACAACATCCTGCGCTTCGACAAGGATTTCCCCGGCGCCACGATCATCCGGCTGGAGCGCAACTACCGCTCCACCGCGCACATCCTCGGCACCGCCTCCCACCTCATCGCCCACAATGAAAGCCGCTTCGGCAAGACGCTGTTCACCGAAAAAATTGCCGAGGACGACGAGAAGGTGCATGTCCATGCCGCCTGGGATTCCGAGGAAGAGGCCCGCGCCGTTGGCGAAACCATCGAGGCCTACCAGCGGCAGAAGCACAATCTCAACGACATGGCCATTCTTGTCCGCGCTTCGTTCCAGATGCGCGAGTTCGAGGACCGCTTCGTCACCCTCGGGCTCAACTACCGCGTCATCGGCGGCCCGCGCTTTTACGAGCGCCTCGAAATCCGCGACGCCCTGGCCTTCTTCCGCGTCGTCGCGCAAGGCGCAGACGACCTCGCCTTCGAGCGGATCGTCAACGTGCCGAAGCGCGGGCTGGGCGAAGCCACCATCCGCCAGATCCACGACACCGCCAGGGCGCTGCGCATCCCGATGCTGGAGGCTGCGGAAAAACTCGCCGAAAGCGACGAGCTGAAGCCAAAGCCGCGCGCAGCGCTGCGCGAGGTCGCCGCCAATTTCGAGCGCTGGCAGAAGGCGCTGGAGACCACTCCGCACACCGAGCTGGCCGAGACCATCCTGGAGGAGAGCGGCTACACCGACATGTGGAAGAACGACCGCTCGGTAGAAGCGCCCGGCCGGCTGGAAAACCTCAAAGAACTGATCCGCTCCATGGAGGAGTACGAATCGCTGCGCTCCTTCCTCGAACATGTAGCTCTGGTGATGGACGCCGAGCAGAACGCCGAGCTCGACGCCGTCAACATCATGACGCTGCATTCGGCCAAGGGCCTCGAATTCGAGACGGTTTTTCTGCCCGGCTGGGAGGAAGGACTATTCCCGCATCAGCGCGCGCTCGACGAGGGCGGCCGCTCCGGGCTGGAGGAAGAGCGGCGGCTGGCCTATGTCGGGCTGACCCGCGCCAAGAAGAACCTGCATTTGTGGTTCGTCTCCAACCGCCGCATCCACGGCCTGTGGCAATCGACGATCCCGTCGCGCTTCCTCGATGAATTGCCGGAAGCCCATGTCGAGGTCGCCGAGAGCGGCAACTCCTATGGCGGTTACGGCAATGCCTATGGCGGCGGCTCCTTCGCCTCCGGACGGGGCGGCCAGGGGGCAGGACGGCAGAATCCTTACGGCGCTTCGCGCTTCGACAATGTCGGCGCAGAAAAGTCCGGCGCCTTCTCCAGCACCTATGCGACGCCGGGCTGGCAGCGCGCGCAGCAGAACCGCACCGAGGCGACCGACCGCAACTGGGGCTCGCGCTCCGGCCACCAGGTCGAGCGCATCGGATATGGCGAGACCGACAGTGGCTATGGCGCCGGCCGCACCTCGATCAAGGGCCGCACCATCGACGGCGAGCTGGTTGCCAAATCCGTTGCCGACAAGCCGTCGGCCTTCAGCGTCGGCGACCGCGTCTTCCACCAGAAATTCGGCAACGGCAACATTGCCGCCATCGACGGCAACAAGCTGACCATCGACTTCGACAAGGCCGGCCAGAAACGAGTGCTGGACGGGTTTGTCACCGGGGTGTGAGTCTCCCCCTCAGCGATACCGCGCCTGGTTCCATTTGTGGCCGAGCAGCGACAGGATGATGATCAGCCCGTTGAAGAACTGGACATAGAAGCCGCTCAGGCCTGCCGCGACGACGCCGGTCTGGATGAACGACACGGTGACGGCGCCGATGGCGCCGCCGACGACGGTACCGACGCCGCCCCAGGTCGGCGTGCCGCCAACGAACACCGATGCCAGCACCGGCAGCAAATAGCCGTCGCCAGCGGTCGGCCACCAGGTGAAGTTGATCATCACCGAGAAGGTGCCGGCGATCGCCGCCCCGATGCCGACGAAGACGAACACTTTCACCCGCACGCGCTTGACGTCGATGCCCATCTGCTGGGCGCTGTCGGGATTGTCGCCGACCACCTTCACCTGCGCGCCGAAGCGATGCCTGTTGTAGAGCAGCGCCGACAGCACGACGAAGCCGATGGCCCAGAAGATCTGCACCGGGATGCCGTAGAGCTGGCTGGAGAAGATCTTGTAGGCCCAGCTGTCGGCAAGGCTGGTCAGCGCCGTCGACTTGCCTTCGTTGATGATCTGGATCAGGCCGCGCAGCAGGAAATTCATGCCGAGCGTGGCGATCAGCGACGACAGCCCGCCATAGACGACCAGCGACCCGACCAGGAAGCCGAGCAACGTGCCCGTTGCAATGGCGGCGGCGATGCCCAGAAACGGGTCGTAGCCGGACTGCACGACCAGCGCGAAGACCCATGAGGCAAAGCCCATCGTCGCCGGAAACGACAGGTCGATCTCGCCGCAGGTAACGACGAAGACCAGCGGCACCACCACGAACAGCGCAACCGGCAGCGTGGTGAGCACGGAACTGTAGAGGTACCAGGTGGTGAAGACGGTCGGGTTGGCGATCATGAACACTGTCATCATCACCACGAACACGGCAAGCGTGCCGAGTGCGGCGCGGTTGTCGAGGATGAAGCCGCGCATCCAGTGATCGGATGGGTGTTTCCACTCCTTCCGGGGATTGCCGGGACGGGAGATGCCGGCGGACGGCTCGTGCAGATCGGGCTCCATCGTCTTGCTCATCGTGCTCTCTGCTCCGGGTCGCCGGCGTCGTGCAGTCCCGGCAATCCGCCCGGATGCGCGACGTCTTCCATGAAGTTGATGAGGTCTTCGGCCGACTTGACCTGGCTGCGGTCGGCGGTGAGCGCGACCTTGCCGCGATCCAGCACGACGAAACGATCGGCGATGTCGAAGACGTGGTGGATGTTGTGGCCGATGAACAGGATCGACCGTCCGCTCGCCCGCACCTGGCGCACGAAATGGAAGACCTTGGCGGTCTCGGTCAGCGACAGCGCCGTCGTCGGCTCGTCGAGGATGATCAGGTCGGCCTGCTTGTAGATGGCGCGGGCGATCGCCACGCCCTGGCGTTCGCCGCCGGAGAGCTGGCCGACGATCGACTGCGGCGTGAACACTTTCGAGGTGAAGCCGATCTCGCGCATCAGCCGGCTCGCCTCCTCGATTTCCTTGTTGACCTTCAGCCAGCCGAGAAAGCCGGTGAGTTCGCGGCCCATGAAGATGTTGCGCACGATCGTCTGCTGCACGGCCAGCGCCCGATCCTGGAATACCGTCTCGATGCCGGCGTCGCGCGAGCGCGCGGCGCTCCAGCCGGTCACCGGCTGGCCGCGGATGAGGATCTCGCCGCTGGTCGGCTTGACGACGCCGGAGAGAATCTTGATCAGCGTCGACTTGCCGGCGCCGTTGTCGCCGATCAGGCCGACGACCTCGCCGCGGTCGACGCTGAGATTGACCCCGCCCAGCGCATAGACCTGACCGTAGGACTTGCTGATGTCGCGCAGTTCGATGAGGCGTTCTGCCATGACGATCCTCGCTTGGTTCCGGCTGCGGTCGGAAGACCGCCAGCCGTGTCAAAAGATCAGCGCAGCGCCTGCTTGGCGAGCTCGGCGACGATCTCGTAATTGTCAGGCGTGACGAAGCCGGCGCCGGTGTCGACATTCATTGGCGCCAGGCCCAGCACCACCTGCTGGCAGAGGCTGAGGATCGGCAGATAACCCTGCAGGAACGGCTGCTGGTCGGCCGTCAGCTGCACCCAGCCGCCCTTGAAGCCCTCGACGATCTGCGGGCTGGTGTCGAAGCCGAAATTGAAGATATCGCCCGCCTTCCTGCCCGCCGCCTGCATGTAGGTCGGGACGTTGCCCAGCATCTGTCCGCCGGGATAGCCAACCGCCTTGACGTCGGGATTGTTGAGGAGTGCTGCGGTAATCACCGGAATGGCCAGATTGGGGTCGGAAGCCCATTCGCCGCTCGGCGGCGAGGAGAGCTGGATGACCTCGACGCCCGCCTCTTTCAGGGCGGCGACCGTGCCGCGCTCGCGCGCGCCGCGGCTCTCGTTCTCGAACGGGCCGATCATGATCGCCTTGTCGCCTGCCTTGAGCCCGGCCAGCTTGAACGCCTCGGCGCCGAGCGCGCGGCCCTGCTCTTCCTGCTGGGCGCCGACATAGCCGCCGCCGAACGCTGCCGTGACCTTCGGCACCGGCACGTTCTGGTACATCATCCTGATGCCGTCCTTGTGCGCCTGTTCGGCCAGCGGCATGATCGAAGCATCGCCCGGGTGGCCCATCATGGCGATGCCGCCGGGCTTGACCGCGACGGCCTCGCGCAATTGCTGCACCATCTTCTCGACATCCCACTGGGAGAAGATGTAGTCGACCTTCGGCCCAAGATCGGCCTCGGCCTGCTTGGCGCCATTGTAGACGATGGTGCCGAAGGCGTCGCCCTCGGCGCCGCCGACGAAGAAGCGGATGTGGACGTCCTTGCACCACTGGGCATCGAGCGCCTGGGCAGGCAAGGTGGAGATTGCGGCGGCGAGCGCCGTGGCGGCGCCCATGACGGTCGAGCGCAGAACTGTCCTTCTCATCGTGATGCTCATGCACGTTCCTCCCTTTGTTCCCTCGCAAGCCGAGGGGTCTTCGACGAATGCTTCGGCTTCTCGCCGCAATGCTTCGCTGGCCGGCTCCCTGTTTGATGCATGTCGTTGTCGCAAAACCGCTGCACACTTTTGCGCGACATGCATTAGCCTCACGCCGGGTTCGGCAGATACTTCGCACCTCCCCGGCATTGCTTGAGGTAGTCCAACGCCCGCACTTGCCCTGTAATCTCAAGGTCGCCGCGATAGACCGGGTCGTGCCAACCTTCGATGTCGATGGCGCCCCTGTATCCGGCCAGCCGCAATTCGCTGATCACCCGCGTCCAGTCGCTGTCGCCGAAGCCAGGCGTGCGCATTTGCACGAACGGCAGCCGGCCGAACACGCCATGCTCGCGGATGACGTCCCAGCGCACCGTCGCGTCCTTGCCGTGGACATGGAAGATGCGCGGCGCCCATTTGCGGATCTGCGGGATCGGATCGATCAGGTAGACGAGTTGGTGGCAGGGCTCCCATTCCAGGCCGAGATTGTCATCTGGCAATTCGTTGAACATCAGCTCCCAGGCGTCCGGATTGTGGGCGATGTTCCAGTCTCCATCAGCCCAGTTGCCGTCCATCGCGCAATTCTCGAAGGCGATGCGCACGCCCTTGTCGGCGGCGCGCCGGGCCAGTGGTCCCCAGACCTCGCGGAAGCGCGGCAGGCTGTCGGGCAGCGGTTTGCCGCGGAGGCGGCCGGTGAAGCCGCTGACCATCGAGGTGCCGAACAGATGCGCATGGTCGATGGCCGTTTCCCAGGCGTCAAGCACGCCGCGATCGATATCGCCGCTTTCCAACGGATTGCCGAAGACGCCGAGCGAGGAGACGACGACGTCGGCGTCGCCGATCGCCTCGCGGATCTGGCCGGCCAGCCGTGGAAGATCCTTGCCGCCCAGCGTCTGCCAGAAGAAGGGTTGGATGCTCTCGAAGCCGAGCGGCAGGATCGCCTTGATATAGGCGGCCGGGTCATCGAGATTGGCCCGCACCATGGTGCCGATCCTGATGTCGAGAAGCGGGTTTGGCATCGTCACCCTTCCTGTGCGATCGCGACCCGGCGCCCGGTTTCGGCGCTTTCGATCGCGGCAAAGACCATGGCCAGGCTCTTGATGTTGTCGGCGCCGCGCGTCTCCGGCTCGCTGCCGGTTTCGACGGCGCGCACAAAATCCTGAAGGATGCCGAGATGGCCGCCGATGCGGTCTCTCGGATCGAGCGGCGGCACGGCGAGCGGCTCTGTGCGATCGAACAGGCCTTCACGGATAGGCCGCGCGACTTCCACCCTCAGCCCATCCTCACCGTCCCAGACCAGGCTGCCGTGCTCGGCGACGATGCGCCATGTGCTCTCCCAACTGGTGCGGAACCCGTCGGCGCACCAGGAGCCGGCATAGGTGAACAGCTTGCCGCCGCCGAGCTCGAAGATTGCGGTGGCCGACGATCCCTGCCGGTACCAGGAATTGACCGGCTCCCATTCCTGGCAGTAGACGCCGGCCGGCGCGCCGCCGACCATGTAGCGGGCGGCGTCGAAAGTATGGATCGCCATGTCGAGCAGCAGGACATGGCGCATCTCCTCGCGAAACCCGCCGAAATGCGGCGCGACGAAGAATTCGGCGTGGATGCTGGTTGGCGCACCGATGGCGCCGGAATCGAGAAAACGCCTGATGCGCCTGACGTTGGCGACATAGCGGCGGTTCTGGACGACGGCGTGCACGCGCTTGGCGCGTCGGGCAGCCTCGACGATGGCGCGCGCGTTCTCCGGGCTGTCAGCCAGCGGCTTCTCCGTCAGGAGATGGCAATGATGGGCAAAGGCCGAAAGCGCGACATCGCGCCGGGCCGCGGGAACCACGACGTCGAACACAGCGTCGGGCTTGGTCTGGTCGAGCACGGCGTCAAGATTGGTTCCGACAATGGCGCCGGCAAGCTCGTATTCGCGCGCCCTTGCCTGCGCCCTGTCGGCATCGAGGTCGACAAGGCCGACAATAGCCAACCCGTCGATCTGCCTCGCGGCATCGAGCCAGTGCTTGCTCATCGCTCCGCAGCCGACCAGGACGACATTCATCATCCAGCGCTCCTCCTCCGCTCGGCCCTCCAGACCGATCGTCACGACATTCACGGCATGACCGTAAACGTTTTTCCGTAAACGTTTACGAGAACACACCGGAAGGCGTAGAATGTCAATTGGCCGCTCGCGAAAATCACCTTGGCCTGAAGAGCGGCCGGTGATAGCCAAGAAAGGGGAGAACCGTCCTTTGGCGTCCAGCATCCACGACCTTGCGCGTCACCTGAACATTTCGATCGGCACCGTGTCGCGCGCGCTCAACGGCCGCGCCGACGTCAATGCCGATACACGCCAGCGCGTGCTCGATGCGGCGGCAAAGCTGAACTATTCGCCGAACCAGTCCGGCCGCAGCCTGCGGCGCGGCGCCACCCACTCGATCGCCTTCATGCTGCAGCCGCACCCGGGCGACCAGCAATATGGCGAGCCGTTCTTCATTCCGTTCCTGACCGGGCTGCAGGCGAAACTCGCCGAAAGCGGGCTCGACCTGATCGTGGTGATGGGTGCGCCGGGCGACTACCAGCAGGAGCGCCTGCGCCGGGTGGTCGAGACGCGCCGGGCCGACGCCGTGGTGCTGGCCTATACGCGTCGCGAGGACGAGCGCATCGATTACCTGACCAGGGTCGGCTTCCCGTTCGCGACGCTCGGCCGCAGCCGCTCCGGCGGCAAGACCTATCCGTCGCTCGACCTCGATTTCGAAAAAGCCGGGGCCGACGCGGTCGACCGCCTGGTGGCGCGCGGCCACCGCCGCATCGCCGCCATCCGCCCGTCCCTCAACCTCAATTTCGGCTATCTGTTCCTAGCCGGCTATCGCAAGGCCTTGCGGCGGCACGGCATCGAGGTCGACCCCGGGCTGATCGCGAAAGGCTTCATCAACGAGGCCGGCGGCGACGCGGTGACGCCTCAGGTCATGCGCTCCAAGGACCCGCCGACCGCCATCATCTTCAACAATGACGCGATGGCGCTCGGCGGCTGCAAGGCGCTGGCCGAGATGGGCATCAAGCCGGGCCACGACATTGCGGTGATCGTCATCGTCGACTCGCCGCTCTGCCGCTATTTTTCACCGGCACTGACCGGCTTCCGCCCTCGCCTGGAGCCGATGGGACGGCGGCTTGCCGAAATGTTGTTGGCGTCGATCCCGGCCTTCGCCGGCCCCGAAGGCGCGCGGATCATCCGTGAGGTCTGGCCGCTGGAGCTGATCGCGCGCGACAGCGATTGATACGCCCAAGCCTTCCCTCCAGGCACTTCGATCGCCTAGGATGAGCCAGGCGCAGTAGAGGAAATCCATGGGCAAGGGACGGGTCGAGGCATTTTCCGATGGCGTCATGGCCATCATCATCACCATCATGGTGCTGGAATTGAAGGTGCCGCATGGCGCGGAGTTTTCCGCGCTGGCACCGCTATGGCCCACCTTTCTCAGCTACGTGCTGTCCTTCATCTATGTCGGCATCTACTGGAACAATCTGCACAACATGTTCCACACCGTGCAGCGGGTCGATGGCCGCGTGCTGTGGGCCAATCTGCATCTGCTGTTCTGGCTGTCGCTGATGCCCGTGACCACCGCCTTCATGGGTGAAAACCATTTCGCGCCGGTGCCTGTCGCCGTTTACGGTGTTGTCCTGGCGCTTTGCGCGGCCGCCTACTTCATTCTGGTCGTCATGCTGCACCGGCTGCATGGCAACGACACTGCCTTCGCCAGAGCGGCAGGCACCGACCGCAAGGAAAAGATCTCGGTGGTCCTCTACATCGCCGCCATTCCGCTGACCTTCGTCAATCAATGGATCAGCGTCGCGCTCTATGTGTTGGTTGCCATGATCTGGTTCGTGCCGGACAAGCGGTTCGAAAGGCAGATCGAAAAATAGGACTGCCTATTTCCGCATCGCTTTCAGCTTTTCCGCCACCGAGGCCGCAAGGTCGGCATAGCGCTCCTCCAGCCGCTCGGCCGCCTTGATCACCGAAAAATCATGGCCGAATTTTTCCAGCGCCATGCGCAGCTTCTCGACGAATTCCGCCTGTTTTTCGAGCGCCGAAAACAGCGTTCTCACTTGCGCTTCGCTGATGTCGGGATTGGCAAGCATTTGCGGCACCTCGCGGCTCATCTGGTCGCCGGTGGCGGTCTGTTCTTTCAGGATCTCGATCCAGTCGGTCAATCGGTAATCTCCTTCTTACGTGGACAACATGCGCAGCGCCTGCCGATGTGGTCAACCCAAGGACGCCCAAACGGGCTTGCGCGAGTCTGTCGCCGCGTTAAGTTCGGCGCAACCTGAACGAGGACACCATCGATGACCACCGACGCCGAAATCCAGAGCGCTTTGCCTGCCCTTGGCTCCGGCAGCGTAGCCGTCATCACCGGCGGTGCCAGCGGCATCGGCCTTGCCGCGGCCAGGCGGCTGGCGGCAATGGGCCTGAAAATCGTGCTTGCGGACATCGGCGGCGCGCGGCTCGATGAGGCTTCCCGCGCCGTTGCCACGATTGCCGGCGGCAGCGCCGTGCTTGCTGTCGCCACCGACGTCTCGAAAGCCGACGACGTCGACCGGCTGGCCGAAAAGTCATTCGATGCCTTCGGCGGCGTGTCGCTGTTGATGAACAATGCCGGCGTCGGCAGCAACCCCGGCAAGCCCTGGGAGAACCGCGACGGCTGGAAACGGCTGCTGGACATCAATTTCTGGGGCGTCGTCCATGGCGTCGAGGCCTTCGTGCCACGCATGCTGGCTGCAGGAAAACCGGGCCTGATCGTCAACACCGGCTCCAAGCAAGGCATCACAACACCACCCGGCAACCTTGCCTACAACGTCTCCAAATCCGGCGTGAAGAGCTTTACCGAAGGCCTGGCACATGCGCTGCGTAACGAGCCCGGCGCCAACATCGCCGCGCATCTGCTCATTCCGGGGTTCACTTTTACCGGCCTGACCGAAGGTGCGACCGAAAAGCCCGCCGGCGCCTGGACCGGCGAGCAGGTGATCGACTTCATGCTGGCCTCGCTGGTGCGCGGCGATTTCTACATTCTTTGTCCTGACAACGAAGCGACGCGGCCCATGGACGAAAAGCGCATGGCCTGGGCGATCGGCGACATCATCGACAACCGCCCTGCTCTGTCGCGCTGGCACCCGGACCACAAGGACGCTTTCGCGGCGTTCATGGAAAGCTGACGCTCACGCCACATGCGTCTTCGAGCCGTGCTTTTGCGCAGCGGCTTTCTTGACCGCCGTATCATGCCGTTTTGCCGCCTGTTCACATTTTCTACGGATCTCCTCGACCTCGGATTCGGTCAGGTGCTCGATGCCGATAAAAGTATTGTGAGCTTTGCCGACCCGGATCAACTCGTCGAGTTTCGTCTGAATCGCGGCGCCATCGCGGTTCTGGGTGTTCTGGATAAGGAACACCATCAGGAAGGTGACGATCGTCGTGCCGGTGTTGATGATGAGCTGCCATGTATCGGAAAACCCGAACATCGGTCCGCTTGCCCCCCAGGCAACGATGATCAGGAAGCAGACGGCGAATGTCGACGGCAGACCGGCTAGATGCGCAACATAGTTGGCGATCCTGGTGAAAAGCTTCTCCATCATGGCAGGAGAAACAACCGGCATCCGCTCCGGGTTCCCTCCTTTCACCGACGTAGCCGTTCAGAGACCCGCAAGGATCACGGGATTTCGTGCTCCCAGCGGTCGAGGAAGGCCTCGATGGAAAGCGCCTGCATGTCGGGAATGGCCCTGGCGAGCTTTTCGACCGACCAGTCCCACCAGCAGAGGCTTTCAATCCGCGCAGCGGTTTTCTCGGCAAAACGCTGGCGCAGCGGCTTGGCCGGAACCCCGGCGACGATCGCATAGGCAGGTACATCGCGCGTCACCACCGCATTGGCGCCGACGATCGCGCCATTGCCGATGGTCACATCAGGCATGATCACCGCGCCATGGCCGATCCAGACGTCGTGGCCGATGGTGACGGACGTCGCCCGCCGCCGTTCGCGGAACGCCGCATCGACGCCGAGCCAGCGAAAATACTCGTTTGGCCGGTAGCTGACCTTGTGCTGGGTCAACCGATCGATCGGATGCTCGAGCGCGTTGATGCGGCTGTTGGCGGCGATCGAACAGAACTTGCCTGTTGTCGTGTAGATCGCCTCGGCGTGGCGCTCGAAATAGGAGAAGTCACCCACTATGACTTCGCGCAAGATGACCCGCTCGCCGATCGAGGCGTAGCGCCCAAGCTTGCATGCCTTCAATTCCGCGGTCGGATGGATGCGCGGCTCGGGGTCTTTCAGGACAAGATTTTCGGGACGGTCCATGCCGGCGGCTTTACGCCCGAGCGACTGGTCCCGCAAGCGGGAGCAATCGTCCGTCACCTGTTCCAGAGCCTATTTCGGCTTGCCGTTGCTCCACACCACGTTCTGGCCATAGAGCGGCACCGTGGTGACCGACATCTTCGCTGAACCGTCCTGCACCTGGCGCGAATGCGACAGATAGATCAGGGTCTCGTTGGCTTTATCGTAGATGCGGTTCACCACCTGTTTCTTCCAGATCAGGCTGATGCCCTGCTTGAACACCTCCTCGCCGGCCTCGCTCATGTCGATGTCGCCGATGGTGATCGGCCCGGTTTGGCGGCAGGCGATCGAGGAATCGGATGGGTCCTCGAACCAGTTGCCCTTTTGCAGGCGATCGATCACGCCACGGTCGAAATAGGAGACATGGCAGGTCACGCCTTCGACCTTCGGGTCCTTGATCGCCTCGATGATGATGTCGTTGCCTAGCCAGTCGACGCCGACCTTGCCGACCTCCTGGGCGACAGCCGCACCAGCACCGACGACAAGGCACGCGGCCAAAGCGCCGGCGATCAGTTTTCGCCCAATCAGTCCTTGCCCAATCAGTCCTTGCAAGGAAGCCTCCTGCCGTTCGAGTTTTGCCGACCTCAGGTGGGACGGCGGGCAGCACTTTGCAAGCGGATCATTTTTTAAGGGAAAGCCGGTTGCGGCAACGCGACATCTTTGCGCGAGCGAGATCAAACCGTTAAGAGTGTTCGCCCAACAAAGTGCAAAGGCGCCGATACGGCGCCAATGAAAATCGCGACGGACAGCCAATTGATGATGCGTTCAATACTGGTCGGCATTCTCGTCCTGATGGCGGCGGGCATCGGCTGGCTCACCTTCGACTGGTACCGTGGGCATTATGGCGGCGAGCCGTTCGGCGCGCCGTTCACGCTGGTCGACCAGAAGGGCGCTCCGGTCACCGAGGCTGCCTTTCGCGACCACCCCAGCGTCGTCTTCTTCGGCTTCACCCACTGCCCGGAAGTCTGCCCGACCACGCTGTTCGAACTGGCCGGCTGGCTGAAGACGATGGGTGACGATGGCAAGAACCTGCGCGCCTATTTCGTGACGGTCGACCCGGAGCGCGACACGCCCGAAATCATGAACGCTTATATCAGCAACTTCTCCGATCGCATCCTCGGCATCACTGGCGACCCGGACAAGGTCCGCGCCATGGCCAAATCCTTCGGCATCTATTCGAAAAAGGTCGATACCGGCAACGGCGACTACACGATGGACCACACCGCTTCGGTGCTGCTGCTCAACGCCAGGGGCGATTTCGCCGGCACCATCGCTTATGGCGAAAGCCCGGACGCCGCCATCGCCAAGCTCAAGCGCCTGGCGGCGGCAGGCTAGTGCATGATCCCGTACCGAAGGTCCGCGCCAGCGAAAAGTGGGAAACGGTTTTCGGATAAGATCATGTTCACAAAGAAAATCGTTTGATGACCCAAACGCGGCTTTATTTCACCACTGGAAAGATCGAGGCCGACCGTATCTTCGCGGCGTTCGAAGCGGCATTCGAAGATGAGGGCCTGCCGATTGGCTTGGTCGAAGTCGACGAGGACCGCGACATCCACGAAGTGTCACTCTATGCCGACGGCGATGTCGATGCCGTGGAGGCGCGCTTGAAGGAGATCCTTGCCGGGCTGGCCCTGTCGAGGCCGATTGCGCGCGAGCCCGTGCCTGACATCGATTGGGTGAAACGTTCTTTGGAGGGACTGAAGCCGGTGCGCGCCGGCCGTTTCTTCGTCCACGGTGCGCATGACCGCAGGAAGCGCCACAGCGGCGAGCTCGCCATCGAGATCGAAGCGGGCCTCGCCTTTGGCACCGGTCATCACGGCACCACCGCCGGCTGCCTCGAAATGCTGGAACAGGTCGTGCGGCGCGAGCGCCCGCGCAACGCGCTCGACCTCGGCACCGGCAGCGCGGTGCTGGCCATCGCGCTGGCCAAGCTCGCCCATATTCCGGTGCTGGCGACCGACATCGATCCGGTCGCCACAAAAGTCGCCGCCGCCAACGCGCGGCTCAACCACGTCAAGGCGCTGGTGGAGACGGTGACGGCGCCGGGCTTCCACCATCCGATTTTTGCCGCGCGCGGGCCTTTTGGCCTCATCGTCGCCAATATACTGGCGCGGCCGCTGATGCGGCTGGCGCCCGAAATGGCCAGGCATATCGCCTTGGGCGGATCGATCGTGCTGTCAGGCATCCTCGACCGGCAGCGCGACGCGGTGATCTCGGCCTATGTCGGCCAGCAGTTCCGCCATGTCAGGACCTTGCATCGCGAAGGCTGGGTGACGATCCACCTCAAGCGGTGACGCGTAGCGCCTTCCAACGCAAGCCGCAAATTCGCTCAGACATAGCGCGACCTTGCCGCCTTCTTCAGTTCTTCGCGATCGTAGCCGTTCGCTTTCAGCGTTTCGTCGTTAAAGCCAAGCAGAACGCCGCTCACATAACGACGCGCTTCGCGCTGGCGCGCTTCGATGAGAGCGTTCATGGCGCTTCTGAAAAATCCGCGTCTGGCTGAAATCGTGGACATGATGGTCTCCTTTGCAGGGCAGTAAGACTCGTTCCTCCACGTGGAAAAGGTAAGGTCTGCTGACCTTTTTGAAAATCGCCGATTCTGCATGGCGTCCATGCGCAAAAGCGCACGTCGATGGCCACTGTCGATGCCGGCGCCGCCCCTCATCCGCCTGCCGGCACCTTCTCCCCGTATAGTGACGGGGAGAATTGCCGCAACCTCGCCGCCCTTTCTGCACCGCCGACAATTGGCGAAAATCATTGGTGATAGCGTCTTTCTCCCCGTGAGAAATGCCCGGTCCACCCTCCGCAGCTGCGGCGCAGCAGCTGCGGAGGACGGGCAGGGCAATGAGGGGCAGCGCAGACCTGAAGCGATTGCCCTGTTGGATCGAATCCGGACCGAAGATCGGCGCAGCAAAAGTCGATTCCGATTTTCGGGGTCATGCGCTACGGTCGCGCCAGCATCCGAGGAGAGGCCATGATGTTCCAGACCTTTGATTCCGCAGGCGACCCCGCCGTCGGCAAGCCGCGTGTGGCGTTGCTGCGTCAATGGTTGGCGGCCAATGGGCTGGATGGCTTCATCGTGCCTCGTGCCGACGAGCATCAGGGCGAATATGTCGCCGACCGCTCGGCGCGGCTGAAATGGCTGACCGGCTTCAGCGGTTCGGCCGGCGTCGCCATCGTGCTCGGCGACCGTGCCATTATGTTCATCGACGGCCGCTACACGCTGCAGGTGCGCCAGGAGGTCGATCTCGACATCTTCTCGATCGAAAGCCTGGTCGACAATCCGCCCGCCACCTGGATCAAGGACAATCTCGGCAAGGGCGTGCGGCTTGGCTTCGATCCGTGGCTGCAGACGATCGGCGACGTGAAAGCGCTGAAAGCGTCGGCCGAAAAATCGGGGGCGACATTGGTGCCGCTCGATAAGAATCCGATCGACGCCATCTGGGAGGACCAGCCCGAACCGCCGCTGGCCCCGGTCGAGATTCATCCGATTGGCTTTGCCGGCGAACTGGCCAAGGACAAGCTGGCACGGCTGGCCGAGGCCATCGGCAAGGACGGCGCCACTCATGCCGTGCTGACCGACCCGTCCTCCATCGCCTGGGCCTTCGACATCCGCGGTGGCGACGTGCCGCACACCCCGCTGGCGCTCGGCTTCGCCGTGCTCGCCGCCGATCGATCGCACCTGCTTTTCATGGATCAGCGCAAGTTTTCACGCACCGTCGCGGCCTATCTGACGCAGCTCGCCGAATTGCACCAACCCGGTGAATTCGAAGCTGTTATCGCAGCCCTGGCCAAAGGCGGCGCGAAGATCGCGCTGGATCCGGTGCTGGCGGCGGAGAAGCTCAGGATGCTGGTCGAGGACAATGGCGGCACCGTCATTGCCGCGCCAGACCCTGCCCGCATTCCACGCGCGACGAAAAACCAGGCCGAGATCAACGGCGCCCGCGCCGCGCATCGCCGCGATGGCGCCGCGGTGGCCAAGCTGCTTTGCTGGCTCGACCGCCAGGAACCCGGCAAGCTCGACGAGATCGCGGTCGTCACCAAGCTCGAGGAGTGCCGCCGCAGCACCGGCGAGGAAACACAGATGCCGCTGCGCGACGTGTCCTTCGACACCATCGCCGGCGCCGGCCCGAACGGCGCCATCATGCACTACCGCGTTTCCCGCGCCACCAGCCGAAAGCTTCAGTCTGGCGAACTGTTCCTGCTCGATTCGGGCGGGCAGTATCAGGACGGCACCACCGACATCACCCGCACCGTGCCGATCGGCACGCCGACCGAGGAAATGCGCGAACGCTTCACGCTGGTGCTGAAGGGCATGATCGGCATTTCCATGCTGCGCTTTCCCCCGGGCACGCGCGGCTCCGAGATCGATGCCGTGGCGCGCCTTGCGCTGTGGAAACATGGCTGCGATTTCGCTCATGGCACCGGCCATGGCGTCGGCTCCTATCTGGCCGTGCACGAGGGCCCGCAACGCATCGCCAGGACCGGCACCGAAAAGCTGCTGGCGGGCATGATCGTCTCCAACGAGCCGGGCTACTATAAGGAGGGTTCTTACGGCATTCGCATCGAGAATCTCATCCTGGTGACGCCGGCCGAGCCGATAGAGGGCGGCGACATCGCCATGCACGGCTTCGAGACACTGACGCTGGCGCCGATCGACACCAGGCTGGTGCGGTCGGATCTTTTGACGCGCGACGAGCTGCATTGGCTCGACACATACCACGCCCGCGTGCTGGCCGAGATCGGGCCGATGCTCGACGGCGAGGCGCTGGCCTGGCTGGAAAAGGCAACCGCACCGCTGCCGCACGACCAGAAGATTTGATTTTTCGTGTAGGGGTTTCGTCTACCCGACGAACTGCCGGGCCAGCACCAGCACGGCGGCGCCGGCCAAAAACATCGCCATAAGCCCGCCGCGCAGCGAGACCAGCCCGGCGACGATCAATGCCGCCCATTCCGCCGGCCCGGCGCCAAGTGCTGCCGGCGCCACCAGCGTCGTCAGCACCGCGGCAGGCACGGCGTTCAGCCCCGCCTCGACGCGCGGATGGATGTTTTCGAAGCGCGAGATCACCAGATGGCCGCCGATGCGGGTCAGATAGGTCGCTATCGCGCCGGCGATGATGATCCACAAGGTCGTGCTCATGGCCGCCCCTCCACGCCGCTGTGGCGCGGCGGCAGAATGACCGCGAGCAGCACCCCGGCCACGGCGCCAATCGAGACGTGCCAGGGCGAGCCCACCGTCTTGTAGGCAATGATGGAGGCAGCAGCGCTGGCGATGACCACCGGCAGCCACAGTGGCCGCTTGCGAAAGCCCATCACCAGTCCGAGGAAATAGATCGGCAGCAGGAAATCGATGCCCAGCGCATGGGTATCGGGAATGAGCCTGCCGAACGCCGCGCCGAGCGCGCTTTCGGCCACCCAGAACACATAGACCGGCAGGCCAAGCCCCATATACCAGGCGAAGCCGACCGTCTCGCCGGCCTCCGCCTTGCGCTCGGCCACCGCGAACTGCGGATCGGTGAGCAGGAAATAGCCGACCGCCTGCTGCACCGGCGGCCAGTGCGCGATGCGGCGGCCGATACCCGCGGAGTAGAGCACATGGCGGAAATTCACGGCGAAGATCGACAGCACGATGAGCCATGGCGCGACATGCTGCCCGAACAATTCGATGCCGACCATCTGGCTGGCGCCGCCGAAAACCATGGCGCTCATCAGCAAGGCTTCAAGCACCGAAAAGCCGTTGTCGACGGCGAGCGCCCCGAACAGCAGTCCAAACGGCGCCGCCGCCACCACGACAGGCAGGCTGAGCCGCACGCCTTGCCAGAAATCGCTTTTTGCGCGGTTTTCGGAGATTGCTTCCGCCGACATCAGCCACTCCTTAGAGCGCCGCTCGTCCTTTTGGACGAGCAAAGGACGCTCTAACACTTTGAATCCACGCGTCGGGCCATCCGAAAATCGATCCCGATTTTCGGGCCGATGCGGGGAGAAAGATCGTATGTAGGGAGCGCTGTCAGCCTTGTCACACCAATTCGCTTGAGCCAACGATCAGCGGAAGTGATCCCTGGTCGCAGGTTCAGGCGTGCGCGTTTCGGCCAGTGCTCAGTCCACCGGGACCTTGGCTTCGATCGCCCTGCCCCAGTCGAGCAGCGGCTTGGCGCGCAAGGCGAAATCGACAAGCTCGTCGACCAGCGCCGGTGCGTGGATTCCCGCCGGGTCGACTTCGTGCCGGACGGCGAAATGCCGGTTGCGGATGGCCGCCGCGAGATCGGCCGCCGTGACATGCTCGAAGCCGCGTGGCGCTCGCTTCATGCAGCCTTCCGCGTCGAGTTCGAGGCGGTTTTGCTTCAGCGCCTCGATCAGCGCCCGGAATTCACCCGGCCGCGTCGCGATGGCGTTGCGCATCGCCAGCAGCAGCGCCGGTCCGGGCTGCCACCAGGCAACGCCGGCAAAGCAGCGCTCAAGCCCGATATGGACGAAGAACACGCCCTGTTCCATCTTGGTGCCGTCAGGCGAGAGGATTGCCGACAGATGCCGGTTGTAGGGCCGCTTGTCCCTGGCGAAACGCACGTCGCGATTGATCCGGAACAGCGACTTCTTGCGATCGCCGCGCAAACCCAGCCCTGCCGCCGCGAAGCGCTCGGAGAGCGTTTCGACCAGATCGCCGAAGGGGTCGCGCAGCTCGCCTTCGAAAAGGTCGCGGTTTTCCAGAAACCACTCCCGGCTCTGGTGAAAATCGAGCGCCTTGAGGAAGGGAATGGCCTTTTGGCCGAAACCGTTAAATGCCACCGTCACGCCTTGCCGATCCGCGCCAACCACGCATCCTCATCGATCACTTCGATGCCGAGCTCGGTGGCGAGCTTGAGCTTGGAGCCCGCACCTGGTCCGGCCACGACGAGATCGGTCTTCGCGGAAACCGAGCCCGCGACCTTCGCGCCGAGACGTTCGGCCATCGCCTTGGCCTCGGGGCGCGTCATCTTCTCGAGCGTACCTGTAAACACGATCGTCTTGCCGGCGACTACGCTGTCGGCCGAGACGTTGACAATGTACGGCTTCGGGTGGACCTGTGCGAGCAGCGCTTCAAGCACGTCGTCGTTGCGTTCATTGCCGAAGAAATCGCGAAGCGCGCCTATCACCGTGTCGCCGATGCCGTTGATCGATGGGAAAACGGTGTGCGGATCGGCTGCCGCTGCTGTCTCCTTGCCGATGCGGATCACCTCTTCGATGGTCGAGAAGGTTCGGGCAAGCACGGCTGCCGTCGTTTCGCCGATATGGCGGATGCCCAGCGCGAAGATGAAGCGGTCCAATTCGGGTTCGCGGCGAGCGTCGATGGCAGCGAAGAGCTTGTCGAGGCCTTCGTAATTGCGCTCCTCGACACCGCGTACATTCTTCCGCGTCTTGCCCGATGCGGCCTCGCGCTGCTTGGCCTGCTCCTCGCGCCGCTCGGCCAGCGCCTTGGTGACGGCGGGACGGCGATCCCTGAGAGTGAAGATATCGGCGGCTGTCTTGATCAATCCCCCATTGAAGAACAGGTCTATGTTTTCAGCGCCCAAGCCTTCGATATCCATGGCGCCGCGTGACACAAAGTGGCGCAATCCTTCCACGGCCTGCGCGGGGCAGATCAGTTCGCCGGTGCAGCGTCGGCGGGAATCTTCCTTGCCAGTCTTCTCGTTGATCTCGCGCGTCGCCGGTGAGCCGCAGATCGGACAGGTGTGCGGGAATTCGTAAGGCACGGCATCGGGCGGACGCTTGTCGATGACGACGCTGACGATCTGCGGAATGACGTCGCCTGCCCGCTGGATGACCACAGTGTCGCCGATACGCACGTCGTAGCCGTCGCGGATCGGCTGGCCGTTACTGTCCAGACCCTTGATGTAGTCTTCGTTGTGGAGCGTGACATTTTCGACCACGACGCCGCCAACCGTGACGGGCGCAAGCCGCGCAACGGGCGCCAGTGTGCCGGTACGGCCGACCTGAATGTCGATCCTAAGCACGGTTGTCATCGCCTGTTCGGCCGGAAATTTGTGGGCGATGGCCCAGCGTGGCTCGCCGGTGACGAAACCCCATCTGCGCTGCAATTCCAACTGGTCTACCTTATAGACGACGCCGTCGATGTCGTACCCAAGCGACGAGCGCCGGGCCTCGATCAGGTGGTAGTGCGCGACCAGTTCCTCGACCGATCTCGCTCGCACCATCAGCGGACTGATCTTGAACCCCCACTCAGCGAATTTTTGCACTGAACCGTATTGAGTCGGAGCGGGATCCTCGGACGTGTAGCCCCAAGCGTAGGCAAAGAACTTGAGGTTGCGGCTTGCCGTAACCGAAGGATCCTTCTGACGCAGGGATCCGGCCGCCGTATTGCGCGGATTGACGTAATCCTGGCCGCCAACCGCCGCCGACCGTTCCTTCAGCGCCTCGAATTCCGCATAGGTCATGTAGACCTCGCCGCGTATCTCGATGATGTCAGGCCAGCCTGAGCCTTTCAGGTGCTTGGGGATGTCGGCGATTGTCCTGAGATTGGCGGTGATGTCCTCACCGACATTGCCGTCACCGCGCGTTGCGCCTTGCACGAACACACCGCCTTCATAACGCAGGGACGCCGACAGCCCGTCGATCTTCGGCTCAGCCGTGAATGCGATGTCCAGATCCTTGTCGCGGTCAAAGAATCGCCGGCCGCGCTCGATGAAGTCGGTGACGTCCTGGTCGGTATAGGCCTTGGCGAGACTGAGCATCGGCACCGCATGGCGCACCTTGGCAAAGCCTTCCGCCGGTGGCGCGCCCACTCGGAGCGACGGCGAATCCTCTAGCACCAAAGCGGGGAAGCGCTGTTCGATGGCGAGGTTGCGCCGCGTCAGCGCGTCATATTCCGCGTCCGTGATTATCGGTGCATCCTCGGTGTGGTAGCGCCGGTCGTGCTCGGCGATCTCCGCCGCCAGCCGCTTCAACTCGCTTGCGGCCTCGCTTTCGCTGAGCGAATCGACTGGTATTTCGGCCATGCACCGCTCCCTGGCGCATGACCCCGAAGATCGGAACGATCTTCGGAAAGGATCATGCGCAAAAATCAAATTGCTACAGCGTCCTTTGCGCGTCCGAAAGGACGCGCGGCGCTGTAGCGGTGGCGCGACACAATAGAACAGGATTCTCTCATAAGGGAGAGACCAGGCACGGGAAAATCATTGCTGAACAGCAGGATGGAGCCACATCCTGACTCGATCCACAACGCCGAGCATGAGCTCCGCTAATGCATGTCGCGCAAAAGTGCGCAGCGGTTTTGCGATAACGACATGCATAAAAACAAGAACCTAAAGCGCGTCACATGAATCCGTTCAAATGCGACGCGCTTTAGGCCGCGGTGTTTTCGCGAAGCAGCCGCTCGGCGGCCGCACGCGCCTCGTCGGTGATGGTCGCTCCGGCGAGCATCCGCGCGATCTCTTCCTGGCGCGCCGCCCGATCCATCTCGGCAATGCCGGTGGCGACACGATCGGCGCCGCCGGATTTGGAGATCAGGAAATGCGTCGCCGCGCGTGCCGCCACTTGCGGCGCGTGCGTGACCGAAAGCACCTGCACGCGCTTCGACAGCCGCGCCAGCCTTTGGCCGATGGCGTCCGCCACCGCGCCGCCAACGCCGGTGTCGATTTCATCGAACACCAGGGTCGGCGCCGAGCCGCGGTCGGCCAGCGCCACCTTCAGCGCCAGCAGGAACCGCGAAAGTTCGCCACCGGAGGCGACTTTCATCATCGGGCCCGGTCTTGTGCCGGGATTGGTACGCACCCAGAACTCGACCTGGTCGATGCCATCTTCCGTGCGGCTCTCGGCCTCGCTTGCCATCTCGACGATGAAGGCTGCCCGTTCGAGCTTCAGCGCCGGCAGTTCGGCCATCACCGCCTTGGTCAATCCGACCGCCGCCGCATGGCGATGCGACGAAAGCTGGGCTGCGGAAATGTCATAGGTTTCGCGCGCGGCGGCGGCTTGCTTCTGCAGCCCGTGCAGGCGCTCCTCGCCGGCGTCGAGATCGGCGAGATCGGCGGCCATCGTATCGCGCAATTGCGCCAGATCGTCGACCGCCACACTGTGCTTGCGTGAGGCGGCGCGCAGCGAAAACAGCCGCTCCTCGGCCTGTTCCAGCCGCCGCGGATCGTATTCGGTGGCGCGAAGTGCCGCTTCCACGCCCGATTGCGCTGCGTCGAGCGAAAGCATCGCCTCATCGAGCGATCTGACAACATCGTCGAGCAGGCCGGGCGCCTCGGTCACCTTGCGCTGCAGCCGCCGCAACAGGCTGGCGAGTTGCGGCAGGGGTGAAGACGGGCCCGAGAGCACATCTTGCGCATCGTGGATTTCCGAGGCGATCTTTTCCGCCCGCATCATCGAGGCGCGCAGCTCGGCAAGCTCGGCTTCCTCGCCGGGCTGGGGGTCGAGCTTCGTCAATTCGGCGACCGCGGCGCGCAGATAGTCGGCCTCACGGGCCGCCGCTTCCACCTTGGCGCGATGCCGCGAAAGCTCCTGCTCGCAGGCCCGCCAGTACCGCCATGCCTCGCCGGTCGCCCGCACAGCGCCGAGATGACCGCCAAAACTGTCGAGCAATTCGCGATGGGCGCCGGGATCGACCAGGGCTCGCTCGTCATGCTGGCCGTGGATCTCGACCAGCGCGTGACCGACATCGCGCATCAGTGTCACGCTGGAAGGCTGGTCGTTGACGAAGACGCGGGTACGGCCGTCCGCCGTCTGCACGCGGCGCAGAATGATGTCGCCATCGTCCTCGATGGCGTTGTCGGCAAGCAGCATGCGGGCAGGATGGTTGCGCGGCACGTCGAACACGGCGATGATCTGGCCCTGTGCCGCGCCATGCCGCACCAGCGAGGCGTCGCCGCGGGCGCCAAGCGCCAGCGACAGCGCGTCGAGCAGGATGGATTTTCCAGCACCGGTTTCGCCGGTCAACACTGAAAGACCGGACGAGAAGTCGATGTCCAGCTTCTCGATCAGAACGATATCGCGGATCGACAGTCTGGAAAGCATGGTGACGCGCCGCTCAGGCGCCGGTGATCAGCTTCCCGGCCTTGGCGATCCACGAGCCCGCATTCTCGCGCGGCTCCAGCCCACCAGTCTGCAGGAGCTTGTAGGAATCCTTGTACCACACGCTGTCGGGATAGTTGGTGCCAAGCACGGCAGCGGCAGTCTGCGCTTCCGATGTCAGCCCCATCGCGTAATAGGTTTCGGTAAGGCGCGCGAGCGCTTCCTCGACATGGCGCGTGTTGGAATAGGTCTCCACCACGACGCGGAACCGCTTGACGGCGGCGATGTATTCTCGGCGCTCGAGATAGTAGCGGCCGATCTGCATCTCCTTGCCGGCGAGCTGGTCGTTGGCGAAGCGGATCTTTTCCTGGGCGTCGTCGACATATTCGGAATCGGGCCAGCGCGTCACCAGATCCTGCATCGTCTGCACGGTCTGACGCGCTTCCTTCTGGTCCTGGGTGACATCCCTGATCTGCCGGTAGTAGCTGAGCCCGATGATGTACTGGGCATAGGCAGCGTCGTCGGTCGACGGATAGAGCGTGAGATAGCGCTTGGCCGAACCGATCGCCTCGGTATAGTTGCCCTGGCGATAGTCGGCAAAGGCGCCCATCACCATCGATTTGCGGGCGTATTCGGAATAAGGATGCTGGCGGTCGACCGCACTGAATTTGCGGCTCGCCTCCTGCAGGCGCCCGGCATTCAGATTGGCGAGGCCCTGATTGTAGAGAACGTCTGCCGGCTCGGTCTGCTCGACATAGGTCGACAGGTCGACATCCTTTTCGGACGACATGCAGGCCGACAGGAACAGCGATGGAACAACCACCGAAAGCGCCAGGAAAACAGCCCGATGCGGCGCTTTCGATTGACCAATTCGCTTGAAGAACATGATTGGATTCCGCCCTTTCGGCGTCATTTCAGTCGACATTTCGCCCTGGGGCAGCAGGCATAACCATAATCGCCGTGCCCGGCAACGCTATCTCCGGCCATTCGCACATTTTTGTGGCAGCCTGGCGCAGCCCGCACACTTGCGTGATTTCGCCGGCCGATGGTGCATTCATGCAACACAGGCCGGCGGCCATAATACCCGAAAACGTTAAGAATCAGATCATCCAGGGCGCGTAGACAGGTGCATAGACGGCGCTCTTTTCGACGGTGCGACCGCGCTCGCGGCGTGTCGTCTCGACGATCTCGAAGGCCGAGCGGTCCGACAAAAGGCGCCGCAGCGCTGCCGCATTCAACCTGTGGCCGCCGCGATAGGAACGGAAGCAGCCAATGAACCGGGCGCCGGCCAGCGCCAGATCGCCCATGGCGTCCATCGTCTTGTGGCGCACGAACTCGTTGGGATAGCGCAAACCTCCGATGTTGATCACGCGGTTGTCGTCGCCGATCACCAGGGAGTTTTCCAGCGAGGAGCCGAGCGCATAGCCGGCTGCCCACAGCCGCTCGACGTCCTTCATGAAACCAAAGGTACGGGCCCGCGCGATATCGCGGCGAAAAATGTCGGCGTTCATGTCGGATGCAAACAGCTGACGGCCGATCGCCGGGCTTTCGAAATCGATCTCGATTTCGAATCGCGTGCCGTCATAGGGCCTGAACTCCGCCCAGGAGGCACCGTTCTCGATGCGAACCGGCTTGACCACCCTGATGTAGCGGCGCTTGATCGGCAGCGTATCGATGCCCGCCTGGTCGATGGCCTCGACGAACGCCATGGCGCTGCCGTCAAGGATCGGAACCTCACGGCCGTCGATCTCGATGACGACATTGTCGATGCCGAGCCCGAAAACCGTGGCCATCAGATGTTCGACTGTGGCGATGTGCTCGCCTGCCGGATCGCCGAGCATGGTGCACAGATCGGTAGCGCCGACCTCGGAAACGAGCGCACGGAACTCCCGGACTTCGCTTCCATTCGAAAGCTGGAACACGACACCCGTATCAGCGTCTGCCGGCAGGAAATGAACGGTAACAGAATTGCCGCTGTGAACACCGGTGCCCGTCAGCGTCGCACGCGATCTAAGTGTCGTCTGATAGTCGTGCAAAACAAACCCCATAGCCCATACCGCCTACGTCCGCTTCATAAGCCCAAGGGCGCGGCTCTTTGATCGGCAGGCAGGGCCACTTCCCCGAATCCCAGCAAACCGAAATTGATCGCGGCGAAGATAGTGGTCCGGCAGGAAGTCTCCAAATCACGGTTTCTTACTCTCTGTAACCGCGATCCGAAGCGGATACGGTCTCATAACTCCTTGTTTTACAGGCACTTTTAGCGTTAACAGGCAAACAATTTCTTGTCTGTCTGTTAACAACTGTTACGGTCCGTTAACAGGTCAGTTGGCCTGGCGGCGCAGGAATGCCGGAATCTCCAGCTGATCGTCTTCCTGGACAGCCCTGCTCTGCGGCGTCAGCCGGCCCTGGTCGTCCAATTGGCCGCGGCGTGGCGCGTAAAGCTGCGGATCCTGGCTGGCAAGGCGGCGCACTTCGGGTGCCGCCTGGCGCAATTTCGGCTCGCGCGGCTGCGCCGGCTGCAGCCGTGCGGGCTCTTCTTCGCGACGGGTAAGGCCGTTGGTCAGGCGCTTGAGCAGTCCCATCGGTCCGCTGTTCTCGTGGTCGGCCGGACGGCTTTTGGCTTCCACCTCGGCTTTCACCACCGGCGGAAAGTCCTCGACGCGCGGCATGCGCTGGGGCGCTGCCGGCTGAAGCACTTCACGCTGCGGAGCGGGCTGCATCGTTTGCTGAACCATTGGCTGCAGCATCGGCTGCGGCTGGGCCGGCGGCGCCTGGAAGATCTTGCTCTGCGGGCGGAAATCTTCCGCCTGGGAAGCCGGCGCGGGACGCGCCATCGCCGCCGCATTCGCCTCGGCGAGCTGGATTGCCTCGGCGACAGGATCGGCGGCGCGCGGCTCGTAGCCTCCCTGCTGGACAGGCGCCGGACGGCTTTCCGTGACCGGAGCGGCCGGGCGGCTGACAGGCTTTGGCGGAGCCGTGCGGATGGCGATCGGCGCGGCAGCAATTTCTGCTGCCGATTTGTCGATGCCGGTAGCGACCACCGAGACGCGGATGACGCCTTCGAGATCCTCGTCGAACGTCGCACCCAGGATGATGTTGGCTTCCTGGTCGACCTCCTCGCGAATTCGGGTCGCCGCCTCGTCGACTTCGAACAGGGTCAGGTCGCGACCGCCGGTGATCGAGATCAACAGCCCCTTGGCGCCCTTCATCGAGGTCTCGTCGAGCAGCGGATTAGCGATCGCGGCTTCGGCGGCGGCCATGGCGCGACCCTCGCCGGAAGCTTCGCCCGTCCCCATCATCGCCTTGCCCATCTCGCGCATGACCGAGCGGACGTCGGCGAAGTCGAGGTTGATCAGCCCTTCCTTGACCATCAGGTCGGTGATGCAGGCGACGCCGGAATAGAGCACCTGGTCGGCCATGGCGAAAGCGTCGGCAAAGGTGGTCTTGTCATTGGCCAGCCGGAACAGGTTCTGGTTGGGGATGACGATGAGGGTATCGACGCATTTCTGCAATTCCTCGATGCCCAGATCCGCCGTCTTCATGCGGCGCTGGCCTTCGAAATGGAACGGCTTGGTGACGACGCCGACGGTGAGAATCCCCTTCTCGCGCGCGGCACGTGCAACGACAGGCGCGGCCCCCGTGCCGGTGCCGCCGCCCATGCCGGCAGTGACGAAGCACATGTGGGTGTTGGAGAGATGATCGACGATCTCGTCGATGCATTCCTCCGCCGCGGCGCGTCCGACTTCCGGCTGCGACCCCGCACCCAGGCCCTCGGTGACATGCGCGCCGAGCTGGATCAGACGATCCGCCTTGGACATGGTCAGCGCCTGCGCATCGGTATTGGCCACCACGAATTCGACGCCGCGCAAGCCGGCGGTGATCATGTTGTTGACGGCATTGCCGCCGCCGCCGCCGACACCGAACACGGTGATACGCGGCTTCAGCTCGGTGATATCCGGCTTTTGCAGATTGATGGTCATTGTCTCCGTCCTTTGCCTTTCCCGCCGCTTCGCCGCTGCGGCCGCCTATGGGGCTGTCCCCGTCAATTTAAAAACTGTCTCTCAACCACTGACTCATTCGATGCAGTTTTCCGCCTGTTCCGGTCATCCTGAGACCAGAAATGCCTTTCGCCGGATGGCTCTCGAAATTCGCCATCTGCGGGTAGATCAGAAGCCCGACCGGCGTCGAGAAAGCCGGCCCCTTGGCCGCCTCCGGCAAGCCCGCCACACCGAGCGGACGGCCGATGCGCACATTGCGTCCGAGAATGCGGCGCGCTGCCTCGGGCAGGCCGGAAAGCTGGCTGGCGCCGCCGGTCAGCACGACGCGCTTGCCGACGGCGTTGCCGTAGCCGGACCTGTTCAGCCGGTCGCGCAACAGTTCGAGCGTCTCGTCGATGCGCGCCCGGATGATACGCGTCATCACCGAACGCGGAATCTGAAGCGGCACCTCACCATCCTCGCCGATCGGCTGTATCGAGACCAGGTCGCGGTCGTCGGCACTGCCGGGCAGCGCCGAGCCATGCATCACTTTCAGCCTCTCGGCGGCGTCGAGCGAGGTTGACAGGCCCTTGGCCATGTCCAGCGTGACGTGGTTGCCGCCGATGGCGATGGCGTCGCCATGAACGAACTTGCCTTCCGAAAACATCGAGATCGTCGTGGTGCCGCCGCCCATGTCGATGCAGGTTGCGCCCATCTCGAGTTCGTCGTCGACCAGCGCGGCAAGCCCGCTGGCATAGGGCGTCGCCACCATGCGCTCGACCGACAGGTGCGAACGGTTGATGCAAAGCTCCAGATTGCGCAACGGTGCCGCGTCACCCGTCAGCACGTGCATGTCGACACCGAGCTGGTCGCCGACCATGCCGCGCGGATCACGCACGCCGCGCTCGGCGTCCAGCGAAAAGCCGACGGGAAGCGAATGGATCACTTCGCGTTCGGCCCGCAGCGCCTGCTTGGCGCCGGCGGCAAGCACACGCTTGATGTCGGCCTCGTCGGCCTCATGGCCGCCAAGGTTGATGGTTGCCGAGAAGCTTTCGCTCTTCAGCCGGCCGGCCGTCATGTTGACGATCAGCGAATCGACGGTCAGCCCGGCCATGCGCTCGGCGGCATCGACGGCAAGGCGGATGGCGTGCTCGGCCCTGTCGAGATCGATGACGACACCCGATTTCACGCCTTGCGATTTCTGGTGGCCGATGCCGATCACCTGGATGCGATGCGAGCGCCCGCGCAGCAGCATGCCGTCCTCGCGCGGCTTGAGCTTGGCCACCACGCAGCAGACCTTGCTCGAACCGACATCCAGCACCGTCATGATGCCGGACCGGCGCGACGAGGCATCGCTGTTGCCGCCAAGCCAGCTCATATCTTCGTCTCCGGCTTGCGCTTCGGCATTTTCGGCTTTTCATTGAGCGCGGCCTGACGCTGCGTCGCCGCCTCCGGCGTCAACTGGACGACGAGGCGATCGGAAAGGCGCATGTCGACGGCGGCGATATCGCGCGTCAGCAACCCGTTCTCTCGGTCCATCCTGACCAGATCGGCGATCGCCTGGTCCTCGCCATCCTCGGGAAGCTTGACCGTGATGCCGTTTTCCAGCTTCAGGTCCCAACGCCGTTCGCCGATGCGGATATAGCCTTTGACCCGTGCGGCAAGCTCTGGATATTTCTTGATCCTGGCTAGGAAATCCGGCGCCTTGGCCGGGGCGCCGGTGCCGACGATCAGCGGCAGCAGCGACTGCTTGCCGCCGGAGAATGGCGCGATCGCGGCGCCGGAGCGCTCGATGACCGAAAGCTCGCTGCCCTGCTGCCAGAGCGCGAAGGGCTCACGCTCCTCGATGCGCACCTCCAGCATGTGCGGATAGACCTTGCGCACCGCGGCAACCTCGACCCAGGGCAGCGTGGCGATGCGTTCCCGCGCGGCTTCGGCATCGAAGCCGATCAGCGACGTCCAGCCATCGAGCTGCATCCTGTCGAGAATGTCGATCTCGGAGGTTGCGCGGTTGCCGACGACCTTGATCTGGTCGACGGCGAAGCCGGTGCGGGCGGTGATGCCCTGGACGATACCGTCGACATGCCCGCCGAGATAGGCGCCATAAGCACTGCCCGATACGAGCAGCGCCGCCGACAGCACGGCTGCGGAAAACGGCGGCACCTCGAAGTCGTCCTCGCCAAGACGCGCCAGCAGGCGCGCCGGCCGGCGAAGCAGGCGCGGCAGCACGAAATGGTCGAACGACAACGACACACCGAACAGCGTCGGCCCGGCCGCGCCCTTCCCCTTGCCCTGTCCCCACCTCAACGCAGACACGAAGCGTCCTCCACCATCCAACTCAACAAATCGCCGAACGAGTGTCCCGCCTGCGCGGCGATCTCAGGCACCAAGGATGTCGGCGTCATGCCCGGCTGAGTGTTGACCTCGAGCCAGACAATTTCGCCGTTCTCGGAGTGTCGATCATCATAACGGAAGTCCGACCGGGAAACGCCCCGGCAGCCGATAGCTTGGTGAGCCCTGAGCGTCAGTGTCTGTATTTTTTGGTAAATATTCGGTGAAATTTTTGCAGGGCATTCGTGTTTTGATCCGCCCGCGACGTATTTTGAATCATAGTCGTAGAAGGAATGGCCGGTCGGGATGATCTCGCAGACGCCGAGCGCCACATCGCCCATCACCGCGCAGGTCAACTCCCGCCCGTGCACATAGCGCTCCACCATGACGGTATCGCCATACTTCCAGTCGGACGAGCCGATGACCTGCGGCGGATGCGACTGCCCTTCGTGCACGATGACGACGCCGAAGCTCGACCCCTCATTGACCGGCTTGACGACGTAGGGCGGCTTCATCGGGTGCTTGTCCTGGATGGCGAAGCGATTGACCACCTTCGATTCGGCAACCGGAATGCCCATGGACTTGGCGATCTTCTTGGCTTGTTCCTTGTTCATGGCAAGCGCCGAGCCGAGCACGCCGGAATGGGTGTAGGGGATGGCAAGATATTCGAGGATGCCCTGGATGGTGCCGTCCTCGCCGAATGGACCGTGCAGCGCATTGAAGACAACATCAGGCTTGAGCTCAGCCAGCACCGATCCAACATCGCGCGAGACGTCGACGCGAGTGACCTGGTAGCCTTCCGTCTCGAGCGCATCGGCACAGGCTTTCCCCGAAGACAAGGACACGGGCCGCTCGGACGAGAATCCACCCAGAAGGACGGCCACGTGCTTGCTTTTCATTTCCCGTCATTCCCTCTCACGGCGGGCCCTTTCACGGCGGGTCTGCATCTCACACGCCCCGGAATGGGCCATACACTCAAACGCTCGGAGCAGCCCCTGCTCTGATGATTTCTGCACCATCGAGTCCCCAAGTCTCCCGGCGGGCTGCCCCTGACGGAAAAACGCTGGTGACGCGTCGAAACGACTCAAATCAGGAAACGCTTGAGGGCAGAGAATCAGAGAGTTGAATCGCTGGCAAGTCCTTACGATTCCGCGAGATTCACTTTCCGCAAAAACGGCCTCGAAAACTGCGTTGTTGAGTCCTTATAGCAACTGTCCGAGGAATTCCTGGACCTCGTGCCCCGGCCGGAATTTGCCGATACGCTTGATTTCCCAATGCAGCCGGATGCCCGACCTTTCGAGCACGCGCGTGCGCACCGTCTCGCCAAGATATTCAAGGTCGTAGCCGGTGGCGGTTCCCGTGTTGATCATGAAATTGCAATGCATCGGCGACATCTGCGCGCCGCCGATCATCAGCCCCCGACAGCCCGCTCTGTCGATCTCCTTCCAGGCCGAGGTGCCCTCCGGATTCTTGAAGGTCGAGCCGCCGGTCTTTTCGCGGATCGGCTGCACGGTCTCGCGATGGTGCTGGACGGCGTCCATTGCCGCCTTGATCGCGGCCTTGTCTGCCAAGACGCCTTCGAACACCGCCGATGTGAAGATCAGCCCGGCAGGTGCTGCCGAATGGCGATAGGCGTAGCCCATATCGGCGTTGCTCAGCGTATGCACATTGCCCTTGCGGTCGAGCGCCCGCACCTCGACGACGCGCTCGCGCGTCTCGACGCCATTGGCGCCGGCATTCATCCCCAGCGCACCGCCGATGGCGCCGGGAATGCCGTGGTAAAACTCAAAGCCGCCTATATCAGCCTGATAGGCGACAGCGGCAAGGCGTTTGTCGGGCGTGGCCGCGCCCGCCTTGATTGTGGTCGGCGCAATCACTTCGGCTTCGCCAAAGCCCTTGGCCGAAAGCCGGATGACGAAGCCCGCAATACCGCCGTCACGGACAAGCAGGTTCGAGCCGATACCGACGGTGGTCAGCGGTATGTCTTCGGGCACTGCTCTCAGGAACGCAGCGAGATCGTCTTCGTCGGCCGGCTGGAACAGTGCGTCGGCCAGCCCGCCGGCGCGGAACCAGGTGATCTTGTCCATCTCGGCATTCGGCGTGATGCGACCGCGCAGGCCGGCAAGCCGGCCGCCAAGCTTGTCGATCAACGCCTGGCCGCGCGTCATGAGGCCGTCCCGCCGAGTTCCCTCGGCAGCGCGTAGGCCCATTGGGTGATGTTGCCGGCGCCGAGGAAGACGATGAAATCGCCTGGTTTGGCCAGGTCGCGGATAACAGGCGCAATCGCCGCGGGGCCTTCGATGTAGCGCGCGTCGCGATGGCCGCCGGAGCGGATTCGCGACACCAAAGCCTCGGACGTCACTCCGTCGATCGGCTCTTCGCCTGCCGCATAGACCGGCGCCACCATCACCGTGTCGGCATCGTTGAAGCAGACCGAGAACTCGTCGAACAGATCATGCAGCCGGGTGAAGCGGTGCGGCTGGGCAATGGCGATGACGCGGCCCTGGGTGGCGTCGCGCGCCGCCTTCAGAACCGCTGTGATCTCGACCGGATGGTGGCCGTAGTCGTCGAACACATCGATGCCGTTCCACGAACCGGTACGTGTAAAGCGCCGCTTGACGCCGGCGAAGGACGACAGGCCCTTCCTGATCGCCTCGGCCGAAAGGCCGAGTTCATGCGCGACGGCGATCGCCGCGGTCGCATTGGCGACGTTGTGACGGCCGGGCATCGGCAGGCGCAGGCCTGATATCGTCGACTGGCCGCCGGTCTTGCGGTCGCGGATCACCACGTCGAATTCCGAGGTCGGGCCATCCATCCGGTGATTGATGAAACGCACGTCCGCCTGTGCGTTCTCGCCATAGGTGATGACGCGCCGGTCCTCGATGCGGCTGACCAGCGCCTGCACCTCCGGGTGGTCGGTGCACATGACGCCGAAGCCGTAGAACGGCACGTTTTCGACGAATTGGCGAAAGGCCTCGCGCACCTTGTCGAAGGAGCCGTAATGGTCGAGATGTTCGGGATCGATGTTGGTGACGACGGCAATCTCGGCCGGCAGCTTCAGGAACGTGCCGTCGCTCTCATCGGCTTCCACCACCATCCATTCGCCATCGCCCATGCGGGCGTTGGTGCCGTAGGCATTGATGATGCCGCCATTGATCACGGTCGGATCGAGCCCGCCGGCTTCGAGCAGCGTCGCCACCATCGAGGTCGTCGTCGTCTTGCCATGCGTGCCGCCGATGGCCACCGCCTGCCGGAAGCGCATCAGTTCCGCCAGCATCTCGGCGCGACGGACGATGGGAAGCAGTTTCTCGCGTGCGGCCTTCAGCTCCGGATTGGATTTCTTGATCGCCGTCGAGACGACCACCACTTCGGCATCGCCGATATTGTCGGCATGATGACCGACAAAGCACTCGATGCCCTTGTCGCGCAGCCGCTGCACATTGGCGCTGTCGGCCTGGTCGGACCCTTGCACCTGGTAGCCGAGATTATGCAGCACCTCGGCGATGCCGCTCATGCCGATACCGCCGATGCCGATGAAATGCACGAGGCCGATCGTCTGCGGCATCTTCATACGTGCGTCTCCTTCCTGAATTCCGATACGCTTTTCTTCGACGCAATAGCCTCTGTCAGATCGGCGAGCAACCGTGCCGCGTCCGGTTTTCCGGCCGATTTCGCCGCCGCTGCCATTGTCGTCAGCCGCTCTGGATCGTCCATCAGGGCTCCGACGAGCGCGGCGATGCGCTCGGACGAAAGCGTCGATTGCGGATGCACTTCGGCGCCACCTGCCGCGGCCAATGCGGCGGCATTGGCCGCTTGGTCGTGGTCGAGTGCATGCGGATAGGGCACCAGCAGCGCCGGCCGGCCGATCACCGCGATTTCCGATACGGTCGATGCGCCGGACCGCGACATCACCAGGTGCGCCGCAGCCATGCGCGCCGCCATGTCGGTGAAGAAGGGCGACACCTCAGCCTCGACGCCAAGGGCGGCATAGGCCGCCTTCACCCGCTCGACGTCGTCGGCACGCGCCTGCTGGGTGATATCAAGCCGCTTGCGTTGCGCATCGGAAAGCAGTCGAACCGCCGCCGGCACCGCATCGGAAAAGAACTGTGCGCCCTGGCTGCCGCCGAACACCAGAAAGCGGAACGGCTGGTTCCCGGTCGACGCCGCATAGGGCGTCTTTGCCGCCTCCAGCACTTGCGGCCTGACCGGATTGCCGGTCGTCACCGTCCTGGCGCCTGCGGCGCTTGAATCTTCCGGCAAAAACCCGCCGGCGATGGCATCGACACGGCCGGCGAGCGCCCGGTTGGCGCGCCCCATCACCGCGTTCTGCTCGTGGATCAGCGTCGGCACCTTGCGCCGCGTCGCCGCATAGAGCGGCGGCAGCGTCGGATAGCCGCCGAAACCGACCACGACGGCTGGCTTGACCCGGCCGATCACCGCCGATGCCTGCCGCACGCCGCCCCAGATCTTCCAGAAGTCGGCGAGCACGGCGAAAGGGTTTTTCGAGCCGATGGTCGCCGACTGGATCGGATGGATGCAAGCGGCCGGGAACTGGCCGGCAAAACGCTCGGCACGATCATCGGTGGCGAGATGCACCGTCCAGCCGCGCCTGATCAGCTCGTGCGCCAGCGCCTCGGCCGGGAAGAGATGCCCGCCCGTGCCGCCGGCCGCCAGAAGGATCGCGCCTCTCGACATTTCACTCCGCCGGCATGGCGCGCTGCGACGGCGCGAAGCCCAACTGCTTGCGCTTTTCCGGCCGCCTGCGCGTCAGCGCCAGCACCATGCCCATCGAGATTGCGATGGCGATCTGCGAAGAGCCGCCATAGGAGATGAACGGCAAGGTCATGCCCTTGGCCGGCATCAATTGCAGATTGACGGCCATGTTGATGACCGACTGCAGACCGAAGACCGTGACCAGGCCGCCGACCGCATAGCGTGTGAAATCGTCCTGCTCCTTGAGCGCGGTGCCGAGGCCGCGCAGCACGATGAAGGCGAAGATGGTCATGATGAAGAAGCACATGATCAGTCCGAACTCCTCGCCGGCCACCGAGTAGACGAAATCGGCATGGCTGTCGGGTATCACCCGCTTGACGGTGCCCTCGCCCGGCCCGACGCCGAACCAGCCGCCATTGATCAGCGCATCGCGGCCCATGTCGACCTGGAACGTGTCGCCCTCGCCGGTCATGAAGCGGTCGATGCGGCCGGCGACATGCGGGAACACGGTATAGGCGGCAAACACGCCGCCGACGCCGGCTGCGCCCAGCGCGATGATCCACAGCCATGGCAGTCCGGCCATGAAGAACATCACCCCCCAGGTGCCGAGCACCAGCATGGTCTGGCCGAAATCGGGCTGCGCCACCAGCAGCGAGATGACAAGGGCCAGCAGCAGCATGGCGAACAGGTTGCCTGGAATGTCGGGCTGGCGCTTGTGTTCGGCAAACAGCCAGGCGCAGATGACGACGAAGGCAGGCTTCAGGAATTCCGACGGTTGCAGCGACACGCCGGCGAGCGACACCCAGCGACGCGCGCCCTTCACCTCGACGCCGATGTAGAGCACCGCCACCATCAGCACCAGCGTGATGCACAGCATCGCCAGGGCCATGCGCCTGATCTGCCGCGATTCCAGGAAGGAGACGGCCAGCATCACGCCAAGTGCGGGAATGGTGAAGATGATCTGCCTTGTGGCGAAGTGGAAACTGTCCAGGCCGATGCGCTGGGCCACCGCCGGGCTTGCCGCGAAGGACAGCACGATGCCGAGCCCCATCAGTGACAGGAACGCAGCCAGGAACCATCGATCGATCGTCCACCACCAGGTGGCAACCGGACTTTTGTCGAGACGGCTTTGCATTATCGTGCCCCTCCGATGAGCTTCACGCCATCAACAGTGCTCGCAGCTTGCCTAAAGGCTTCGCCGCGCACTTCGAAATTCTTGAACTGGTCGAAACTGGCGCAGGCCGGCGAAAGCAGCACCACCACCTCGCCGTTGCCATCGTCCCTGGCCGCATCGCTTGCGGCATGCTCGACTGCTGCGGCCAGCGTGCCGGAGATCTCGTAGGGCACCGCCTCGCCGAGCGTCGCCGAAAAGGCTGGTGCGGCCTCGCCGATCAGATAGGCCTTGGCGATGCGCGGAAAGAGGCCGCGCAACGGCTCGATGCCACCCTCTTTCGGCAACCCGCCGGCGATCCAGTAAATGCGCGCAAAGCTGGACAATGCGGGCGCTGCCGCATCGGCATTGGTCGCCTTGGAATCGTTGATGAACAGCACATGGCCCTTGCGGCCGACCTGCTCCATGCGGTGCGCCAGCCCCGGAAAGCTCTCCAGCCCCGACTGGATCTCACCCAGCTCGAGCCCGACCTTGAGGCAGGCGGCGAGAGCGGCCAGCGCATTCTGCGCATTGTGCTGGCCGCGCAGCGAGCCGATGCCCTCGAGAAAGGCAATGCGGCTGTAACGGCCGTGCACCGCCTCCATCAAATTGGTGCCGTCGGCGAAATAGCCGTCGGTGAGCGGCAGGCGCTTCGAAATGCGGATGACGTGCCGGCCCGCCCGCTCCAGCCGATCGGCGAGCTGGGCGCACCAGGAATCGTCGACACCGACGATGGCCGTTTCGCTGCCGGCCGCCAGCCGCTCCTTGATCGCGGCGTAGTGCTGCATCGTGCCATGCCGGTCGAGATGATCGGGCGTCAAGTTGAGCAGGACGCCGGCGGTCGGATTGATCGAGGGCGCCAGGTCTATCTGGTAGGACGAGCATTCCACGACATAGTGCCGGCCCGGTTCCGGCGGATCGAGCGTCATCACCGCGCGGCCGATATTGCCGCCCATCTGCGTGTCGCGTCCGGCCGATTTCAGGATATGCGCCGTCAGCGCCGTGGTCGTCGATTTGCCGTTGGTGCCGGTTATGGCGATGAACGGCGCTGCCGGCGCCAGCAAGGTCCGCTGCCGGCAGAACAGCTCGATGTCGCCAATGATCTCGACGCCTGAAGCGCGCGCCAGTTCCACTGTCCAGTGCGGCTTCGGATGCGTCAGCGGCACGCCGGGCGACAGCACGAAGGCCGAGAACTTCGCCCAGTCGGCGCCACGCAGGTCGCCGGTCGCGATGCCGACGGCCGCGGCATTGGCGACACTGCCGGGATTGTCGTCCCAGGCGAGCACCTCCGCCCCGCCCTCGATCAACGCGCGCGCAGTGGCGATCCCCGAGCCGCCGAGCCCGAAGAGCGAAACGCGCTTGCCTGCGAAGGATGCGGCGGGGATCAAGCGGCCTCCTATCGGAGCTTGAGGGTCGACAGGCCGACCAGCGCCAGGATGACGGCGATGATCCAGAAGCGGATCACCACCTGGCTTTCGGTCCAGCCGAGCTTTTCGAAATGATGGTGGATCGGCGCCATCAGGAACACCCGCTTGCCGGTCATCTTGAAGTAGCCGACCTGGATGATGACCGACAGGATCTCGACGACGAACAGGCCGCCGACGATGACCAGCACGATCTCGTGCTTGGTGGCAACCGCAACCGTGCCGATCAGGCCGCCAAGCGCCAGCGAGCCGGTATCGCCCATGAAGATCGCCGCCGGCGGTGCGTTGAACCACAGGAAGCCGAGGCCGGCGCCGATCACTGCGCCGAGGACTACCGCCAGTTCACCGGTGCCGGGCACGAAATGGATCTGCAGATACTCGGCGAACACCGCATTGCCGGACAGGTAGGCGATGACGCCGAAGGACGCCGCCGCGATCATGATCGGCACGATCGCCAGCCCGTCGAGGCCATCGGTCAGGTTCACCGCGTTGCCGGCGCCGACGATGACGAAGCACGAGAACGGGATGAAGAACCAGCCGAGATTGATGAGGAACTCCTTGGCGAAGGGGAAGGTCAGCGACGACGAGAACGGCGCCTGGCCATTGTGCATGATCACCCAGGCGGCGATGCCGGCGATGACGAATTCAAGCCCCAGCCGCGCCTTGCCGGAAAAGCCGAGATGCGATTGCTTCGTCACCTTGAGATAATCGTCGTAGAACCCGATCGAGCCGAAACCCAGGGTCACCAGCAGCACCACCCAGACATAGATGCTGGACAGGTTCGCCCACAACAGCGACGAGCCGATGATGCCGCACAGGATCATCAGCCCGCCCATGGTCGGCGTGCCGGCTTTCTTGAAATGCGTCTGCGGCCCGTCGGCGCGGATCGGCTGGCCCTTGCCCTGCCGCAGCCTCAGCGAATTGATGATAGCCGGGCCGAAGATGAAGACGATCAGCGCCGCGGTGATCAGCGCGCCGCCGGTGCGGAAGGTTATGTAGCGGAAGACGTTGAAGACCGAGATCTTGTCCGCGAATTCGACGAGCAGTGTGAACATGCGATTCGGTCCCCCGACCTGGCTCTAGGTCTGTTTGGCGGTTGCGGCTGCCGCCGGAAATTTGCTGAGCAGTGCGTCGACCAGTTTGGAAAACCCGATGCCTTTCGACGATTTGATCATCACCACGTCGCCCGGCTTCAGCGCCGACAGAAGCACCAGTTTCAGATCCTCTGCGCCGGCGCGATACTCTGTCTCGAACTCATCAGGCAGGATGTCGGCCAGCGCCCGCATTTGCGGGCCGGCGAGAAAGACCGTGCGCGTGTCGGTGCCGACGATGAGATCGGCAAGGGCCGCGTGCAGCTTCGCCGAATGGTCGCCGAGCTCGAGCATGTCGCCGAGCACCGCGATGCGCCTGCCTTCGCCCGACACCGGCGTCGCGTTGAGCAGCGCCATTGCTGCGCTCATCGACGCCGGATTGGCGTTGTAGCTCTCGTCGATCAGCGTGATCGGACCTTTCGGGTGGCGCAGCACATGGCGCTTGCCGCGTCCGCGTTCGGCCGAAAGATCGGCCAGCGCCAGCGCCACCCTGGCGATGTCGGCGCCGACCAGGTGCGCGGCGCCCAGCACGGCCAGCACATTCTGCACCATGTGGCGGCCCGGCGCGCCGACCCTGGCGGTGATCTCCTGACCGCCGATCTTGGCGGCGATGACGGAATGATCGGCATGCAGCGCGCATGTCAGCAGCTTGAAGGTCGCACGGGCGTTCTCGCCAAAGCCGTAGATGTGCTCGACGCCGGCGGCTCTCGCCATCTTGTCCAGAAGCTTCCAGCGCGGGTCGTCGCGGTTGAGAAGGACGGCGCCGTCCGGTTCCAGCCCTTCGAAAATCTCGGCCTTGGCCTTGGCGATCTCGTCCAGATTGCGGAAGAAGCCGAGATGTGCCGCGGCGATCAGCGTGACGATGGCGACATGCGGCCGGACCATCTTGGCCAGTGGCCGGACCTCGTCGGGATGGTTCATGCCGATCTCGAACACGGCATAGTCGCAATCCACAGGCATCCGCGCCAGCGTCAGCGGCACGCCCCAGTGGTTGTTGAAAGACTGCGCCGATGCGTGCACCTTGCCGACCACCGACAGCACATGGCGCAGCGCTTCCTTGGTGGTGGTCTTGCCCGCCGAACCGGTCACCGCGATGATCTTGGCATTCGAGCGCGCGCGGGCGGCCAGCCCCAGCTTTTCCAGCGCGGCCAGCACGTCCTGCACGACGATCATCGGCGCCGTCAGCCGCCCGAGCGACGGCAGCTTGCCCTCGGCGACGACCAGCACGCCGGCGCCGGCCTTGATGGCGGCGGTCGCGAAATCATGGCCGTCCATCGCCTCGCCCTTGATCGCGAAGAAAGCATCGCCCGGCTCAAGGCTGCGGCTGTCGATCGAGATGCCGCTGATACCCTCCGGCATCGGCCCGAGCGGTCGTCCGCCCATGGCGGCGACGAGATCCTCTGACGTCCACAGGAAGCTCATGCGGCGCGCTCCCGGAGCGCGGCGCGAACCTCCTCATGGTCGGAAAAATGCAGCGTCTCGGCGCCGATGGTCTGGCCTTCCTCATGCCCCTTGCCGGCCACGATCAGCGTGTCGCCGGCATGGAGCATGGCGACAGCCTGGTGGATCGCCTTGCGCCGATCGCCGATCTCGATGCCGCCGGGTGCAGCGGCAAGGATCGCGGCACGGATCGTTTCGGGCACTTCCGAGCGCGGATTGTCGTCGGTGACGATGACGACATCGGCGAGCCGCGTGGCGATCCCCCCCATGATCGGCCGCTTGCCGCGGTCGCGGTCGCCGCCACAGCCGAACACGACGATGACGCGGCCGGTGGTGAACGGCCGCACCGAGGCCAGCACGTTTTCCAGCGCGTCCGGCTTGTGCGCGTAATCGACATAGACCGGCGCACCGTTGGCAGTGGTGCCAACAAGGTCCAGCCGGCCCGGGGCGCCCTTCAATTTCTCCAACGCCATCAGGGCTTTGGCGGCAGGTGTTCCAGTGGAGATGGCGAGGCCCGCCGAAACCAGGGCATTGGCGATCTGGAAATCGCCGGCCAGCGGCAGGTCGATCTCGTGGAGAACGCCATCGACTTCCACCTCGGCGCGTTGGCGGTGGCGCTCGTGCTCGACCCGCTTCAGTGTCAGGAATTCGCCGTGGCGGCCAACCGTCAGCACATCCAGTCCCGCGGCCCTTGCCGCCTGGATCGTCGGCTCCGACCAGGGATCGTCGGCAAAGATGACGGCCGGCGCGCCCTTCGGCAGCAGCGCGTCGAACAGGCGCAGCTTGGCGCGATGATAATGCTCGACTGTCGGATGATAGTCCATGTGATCGCGGCCGAGATTGGTGAACCCGCCGGCTGCGAGCTTCACGCCGTCAAGCCGGCGCTGATCGAGACCATGGCTGGAGGCCTCCATCGATGCGTGGGTGACGCCGGCATCCGCCAGTTCGCGCAGCAGCCTGTGCAGGTCGACCGGGTCGGGGGTGGTCAGCGAGCCGTACTCGTTGCGGTGCGGCGCCACCACGCCGGTTGTGCCGATCGAAGCAGCGGCAAAGCCTGACTGCTCCCAGATCTGCCTGGTGAAAGCCGCAACCGATGTCTTGCCGCTGGTGCCGGTCACCGCGACCATGGTTTGCGGCTGCCTGCCGAAGTAGCGGGCCGCACTCAGCGCCAGCGCCAAGCGCGGATCGTCGACGGCGAAAACCAGCACCGGCAGTCCGGCGACGGCGCTGCCCTTGCCGGCCACGATCGCTGCGGCGCCGCGCTTGGCGGCATCGGCGGCATAGGCCGCGCCATCGGTCTTGGTGCCAGCGAGCGCGAAGAAGACCACGCCCGGTCCTACCTGGCGGGAATCCGAAGAAATCCCGGTAACCTCCGTATCGAAGGAAGCTGTCCCCTCGACAGGCAGGATACCGGCTAGGTCTTTCAGCTTCATCGAACCCCGTTCATAGCAACAAAATAGCGCGCAGTTGCCGGCGCGCCCTCAGAATCACTGATAGGAAACCAGCGTTGCACCATTTTCATGGCTGAAATCTGGCTTCACGCCAAGCATGGAAGCCGAACGTCGGATAATGTTTGCAGCCATGACGCCAGCATTCGAGGCGGCCGTCGCACCCATGCCGGGTTTTTCCGGCTTCGGTTCGTCGGCGATGGTAAGCACGATGTATTGTGGATCGTCCATCGGGAAAGCCGCGACGAAGGCGTTGAAGTTCTTGTCCTTTGAGTAGCGGCCGTTGACAACCTTCTCGGCCGTTCCCGTCTTGCCGCCGACGCGATAACCTGGAACCCTGGCGTTCCTGCCTGAGCCTTTCTCGGCATTGAGTGCGTAGAGATAGCGCATGTTCTCGGAGGTCTTGTCGCTGACGACTTTCTTGGCCACCGACATCGCCTGTTCCCGCGCCCGTCTCAGGAATGTCGGCTGGATCAGATAGCCTCCGTTCATCAGCGCGGCACAGCCGACCGCCGTCTGCAGCGGCGTCGTCGACACACCGTGACCAAAGGCGATGGTGATCGAATGGACCTGTTTCCAGACTTTGGGCTCGGTCGGGCGGGCGACCTCAGGCAGTTCCGTCTGCATTCTCTCGAGGATGCCCAGGCGATGCAGGAATTCGCGGTGCCCCTCGATACCAACCGCTTCGGCTTCCTTGGCCGAACCGATGTTGGACGAATAGATGAACACTTCGGGCACCGACAGCACCCGGGACTTGCCATGAAAATCATGGATGGTCTGGCGGCCGATCCTGATCGGGCGCGTAGCGTCGAAACGGCTTTCCAGCGTCACTTTGCCGGAATCGAGCGCCATGGCGGTGGTAAAGCTCTTCAAGGTCGAGCCCATCTCGTAGAGGCCGGCCGACATGCGGTTCAAGCGGTCCTTGTCGTGCGCATTATAGGGATTGTTCGGATCGAAGTCCGGAACCGAGGCCATCGCGACCACTTCGCCGGTCTTGACATTGAGAACGACGGCGCCCGCCGCGATTGCGCGGTATTTTTCCATGCCGGTGGCGACCTCGTCGCGCACGATATGCTGGACGCGCAGGTCGATCGAGAGCTGCACCGGCTTCAAATCCTTGGCCACCGCCAAGCCGGACGCCTGAAGATCGCTCAGCCCCTGTTCGTCGATGTATTTCTCCATGCCGGAGATGCCCTGGTTGTCGATGTTGGTGAGGCCGACAATGTAGGACGAGGTTTCGCCGGCCGGGTAGAAGCGGCGCTTTTCGGTGCGGAAGCCGACGCCGGGAATGCCGAGCTGCAGAATCTCCGATTGTTGCTTGGGCGTCAGTTGCCGCTGCAGCCAGACGAAGCCGGCGCCGCTCTTCAGCTTGTGATAGGTCTGCTCGTAGTCGATTTCGGGAAGCACCGTCGCCAGTTTTTCGATCGCCTCGTCGGCGTCGACAATGCGGCGCGGTTCGGCAAACAGCGACGCCGTCTTGATGTCGGTCGCCAGAACTTCGCCGTTGCGGTCGACGATGTCGGGCCGCGACGCCGTCACCCGGCTCTGCGGACCGCCGGACAGGTCGGGGTTCTGGAAACCAAGATAGACCAGCCGCCCGGTGATGGTCAGATAGATGCCGAAAAACACCGCCATCGTCATCACGACGCGGGTCCTGCCCTTGCCGCCGGTCGCCTTGCGGGCGCCTTCGACCACAATCGATCCGTCGTCGCCGGACTTGGCGCGGCGCGTCAGCAGACTGGCGAGCAAGGGAACTCTTGCGGCCCTGGCAAGTTTGGCGATCATTGGACGATGCCTCCGGTGATCACGGGGTCGTTGCCCATCGGTTCCTTGCCGGAACTGTCGGCCATGCCGCCCAGCCGCTCGGACGAAAGGTCCTCGATGGTAAGGGGTTTTGCCGGCAGATCGTCCAGCCCGATGATCTGGCGGGCGCTGACCGGCTCGAGCTCGAGTTGCGATTTATAGATCTCGGCCAGCTTTTGCAGGCGCGACGGCTGGGTAAGCAGGCTCCAGTCCGCCTTCAGGAGATCGATCGTATCCTCCTCGTAGCGGATCTGCGCCTGGATCTTGTGCACCGCCGCCAATTGCTCCTCGGCCTCGCGCTTGGTCTTGAAGGTCAAGGCCGCGGCCGAAACCATGACGGCGATAAGGACTATGTCGCTGGTACGAAACACGTGCTCACCTCTCTCCCGGCCGCTCGACGCCGGGAAGTTTTGGGCCGGGAAGTTTTGGATCAGGAAGTTTTGGAAGCCCGAAAATCGAAAAATCGCCGGCGCGCGCCGGCGCGTCGGTGCGGATCGCAGCGCGCAGCCTTGCCGAGCGCGCCCGCGGATTGGCCGATATCTCGGCCTCACCGGGCGTCACGCCGCTGCCGATCTTTTTGAATGTGGCGCTGCGCGCCTGCGCCTCGGGCAGGTGCCGCGATCCGCTCGCCGCATCGGCGCGATCGGCGATGAAGCGCTTGACGATACGGTCTTCCAGGGAGTGGAACGTCACCACGGCCAGCCGCCCGCCCGGTTTCAGCACGCGTTCAGCCGCAAACAGCGCTTTGGCCAGTTCGCCGAGTTCGTCGTTGACGAAAATGCGCAACGCCTGGAAGACGCGGGTCGCCGGATGGATCTTGTCCTTCGGCGCGCGGCCGATATGCGTCTCAATGGCATCTGCAAGGTCGAGCGTGCGCTCGAACGGATGTTTTTCGCGACGGCTTTCAATCATGCGGGCGATGCGGCCGGCATGGCGCTCTTCGCCAAGAAACCCGAAGATGCGGGCAAGATCGCCCACCTTGAAAGAATTGACGACATCGGCGGCGCTCAAGCCCGCTTGCGCCATGCGCATATCGAGCGGTCCGTCGGCACGGAACGAAAAACCGCGCTCCGCCTGATCGATCTGCATGGAGGAGATGCCGATGTCGAGCACGACGCCGTCAGCGCTTTCGACATGCTCGTCCAATGTCGAGAACGGCGCCTGGACGAGCCGGAGCCTGCCGCCCGATTGTTGCTCGAGAACACGACCGGCAGCAATCGCATCCGGATCGCGGTCGATCGCGACAACCGAGGCGCCGCTCGCCAGAATGGCTTTGGCGTAGCCGCCGGCGCCGAATGTGCCGTCGACGAACACCTCGCCAGTTTTGGGCGAAAGCGCCTCCAGCACTTCGGCAAGGAGGACCGGAATGTGACGGGCCGGTCCGCCAACGGCGTGAGGGTCATCGCCGTAGCCCGCCATCATTCCGGCCGCTCCCCAGGCTTCGTCCCCTGCCGAAGCTGCAAAAGCCGGGCGCGTGCCTCCGCCCCATAGGCGGTTAGCCGCCCAGGTTCCCAGATCTGAAAGAAATTGCCGCGGCCGACAAAAGCCACTTCCGCGGAAATGCCGGTGTGCTCGCGGATGAAATCGGTCATCGAGATGCGGCCGTCCTGATCGAGCTTGAGAAAGGTTCCATCGCCATGGCAGAAGAACGACATGTCGTCCGAGGTCTGCAGGAAGGGGTCTTCCTGCGCGATGCGCTGCTCGTAGCGGTCGAGCAGGTCGAGCCCGCCGACATCCAGCGCCGGACGGTCCAGGCAGCGCAGCGCATAGAGTTCCGAATAACCGCGCTTCTGCACAACCGCACGGAAATGCGCTGGAACGGACACCCGCCCCTTCGCATCGATCCTGTTCACCGCGCTTGACAGAAACCGGTCCATTACGCGTTACGGCCGCTTGCGCCGCCGCACCCCTCTGCATCTTCCCGCCCGCGCCGCCGCAGCGCGGTCCCTGCCCAAAACTCGCTTCGTTCCGCCCAAAACTCACTTCGTTCCGAAAGGCGAAAACAGGCAAACGCGCAGGCGCCGCGGCTGCCCGATTGGCGTACGCTTCACCCTGACGCGGAACGAAGGCTTGAATATCTGAATGGGATATCATGGGGCACTATGGGCGTCAACGGGAATAGGCTTCACAAAACGCGCGCCACAACCGATGAGGGCAGCTTTGACGGCACTCCCGTGTTTATGCTCCATTAAGCCTAACGAAGCGTTTAGAGCGGTTTTCCGGCGCGGTTCAGCGCTTGCCTGCCGGTGTCACCCGGCATAGCGTCTGCGCATCCTTCTCCTCAAAGTCAGGGTTCGAAAAACGATGTCCGAAACAGCGAAGTCGCGCGCCGCCACCCTCGCCCATTTGCGTGGCGTCAAGCTCGCCAAGGGCGATCCGGTCTCGCTGCCGCTGACAATGACGACAACTTTCCATCTGCCCGGCAGCCCGGCCGGCGTCAGCCAGTACGGGCGCTACGACAATCCGACATGGGAGGCGGTGGAAGACATGCTCGGCCACCTTGAGGACGCGCCGTCCGTAGCGTTCCCGTCGGGCATGGCCGCGATCGCGGCGGTCTTCTTCGCCCTGCTCAAGGCAGGCGATCGCATCCTGTTGCCGTCCGATGGCTACTACACGCCGCGCCTGCTTGCCGAGCGCTTCCTCAAGCCTTTAGGCGTGTCGTTCGACACACGACCGACCAAGTCCTTTGTGGACGGCGGTTTTTCCGGCTTCCGGCTGGTGTTCGTCGAGACCCCATCCAATCCCGGGCTGGACATTTGCGACCTGGCCGGCGTGGCGCGGCTTGCGCACGAGGCCGGCGCGCTGGTCGTCGCCGACAACACCACGATGACGCCTTACGGTCAGCGCCCGCTCGACCTCGGCGCCGACATCGTCGTTGCCGCCGACACAAAGGCGCCCAATGGCCATTCCGACGCGCTGTTCGGCCATGTCGCCAGCCGTGACGCCGGCATCATCACCGCCATCCGCGAGTGGCGCAAACTGTCGGGCTCCATCCCGGGACCATTCGAAGCCTGGCTGGTCCATCGGGGCCTCGAGACGCTGGAAGTCCGCTTCGAGTGCATGTGCAGATCGGCCGAACTGATCGCCCGACGCCTGACAAATCATCGAGCCGTGAAATCCGTCCGCTTTCCTGGACTGGAGGATGACCCTTCACACAATCTGGCGACCACCCAGATGGAACGTTTTGGCTTCCTTGTCGGCCTCGACCTGGGGAGTGAGGCCAGGGCCGAAGCGTTCATCGGCGCCTGCGCCCTGATCCAGCCGGCGACCTCCTTCGGCGGCGTCCACTCTTCGGCCGAGCGGCGCGCCCGTTGGGGTGATGCGGTGCCGCCCGGCTTTGTTCGCCTGTCGGTCGGCTGCGAGCCGGTGGAAGCGCTTTGGCAGGCGATCGAGGCGTCACTGGCCCGGGGCTAGACGGCGCCGGCGGTTGAACGAACCGATCACGAAGCCAGATCGTCGGCTTCGATATTGCGCCGGCCATGCAGCACGCGCAGGATCTCGACTGCATCCTCGCCGACACGGTACAAGGTGAGGTATTCGCCGACGACCAGATGGCGGATGCCGGGCGCAATGTCTTCGCGCGGTGCGCCCGAGAAAGGATGCCGGGCCAATAAATCCCAACGCCTCTCCAGGATGTTCACGAGGCGGATCGCCGCATCAGGATTGTGTTCGGCAATGTAGTCGCCGATAAGTTCGAGGTCGATTAATGCCTGAGGAAGCAGGCGGTATTTCACTCCTCAAGGCCTTTGGCCTCGGCCATTTTCAGATATTTGGCGCGCAGTCGTTCCATGATTGGCGGCCCGTCCAGCGCCGGTCCGCTGTCGATCCCCTCCTGCACCAGCTTGCGCAACTCCTCGACTGTGTAGCCGTGCAAGTCACGGCGGTCCTTCCATTGCCTGAGTGCGTCGCGGATCACCTCACTCGCCGAAGCATATTCGCCGGCGGCGACCACATCGTCGACCGCCGCCGCCAGTTCCGGCGAAAGCGTGATGCTGCGTTTGTCGACCTGGCCCATGATGCGCTCCTGATATTGCCCGGCCTATGGTACGATTTAATCGTACCAGTTTCAAGAAACGCTTGCTCGATGCACAGCCCAGTGAAAGCTGATTCAGTCAATGAAGCGCCTGAACCAGCAGGCGCGCCCGAAGACGCAACCCGCTGATATCAGGGAGTTTCCTTGTAGAACCTGGACGAAATTGCCAGCTGGCCTGTAAGCCGGGTTCTGTATGGCCCTCGCCCCTTGCGGCGCGAGAACGTGGCGGCCATTCATCTTGGACGCATGTTGCCATGCGCCTCATGCAACCTACCCGGGCGGTGAGCCGGAAACAGCCCTCGAGGGTTTCCCCTCGCACCGCCCCTATTCGGTCTTGCTCCCGGTGGGGTTTACCGTGCCGCTCCTGTTGCCAGTCGCGCGGTGGGCTCTTACCCCACCCTTTCACCCTTACCACGACGGATCGTGGCGGTTTGCTTTCTGTGGCACTCTCCCTAGGGTCGCCCCCGCCGGCCATTAACCGGCACCGTGTCTCCATGGAGCCCGGACTTTCCTCACCCGCAGCCTTTCGGCTTCGCGGGTGCGGCCGCCCGGCCAGCTGGCAAGGCGTATAAAGGGATTCACATTCGAAAACGCAAACAAAAAAGCAGGTCCCGGTCTATTACGCCGGCGCTCCAAGCGCGGCCAACTGCACTTTGACCTTGCCGCAATAGGCCGCGGAAATCGGGTTCATCCGCTTGGCGCCATGGCCGGCATTGTACTTCAGGATCGTGCCGCATGTCGTGCCGTCGCCGAGGTTGCGCGCCATGGCGAGGTATTTCATGCCGTATTTGATGTTGGTCTCGGGATCGTGGAGACCCTTGATCGAGCCGCTGTAACCCATCATCCGCGCCGTCGACGGCTTGATCTGCATCAGGCCGATCTCACCGGCGCTGCCGACCTGGTTCGGCTGAAACCTGCTCTCGATCATGATGACGGCCTTGGCGAGCGAGACCGGCACACCATTGCTGGCCGCATGACGCTCGATGATCGTCGAATACTGGCCGCTATCGCCAGCGGCCGCCGGCTTCGGCGCCGCCGCCTGGCTTTTCCGGCCGATCGACGCCGTCGTCGCCTGGTCGATGCGGGTCCTGTTGCGCTTCACATGCCGCCTGGAGACTGCCTTCTTTGCAACGACTGGCTTCTTTGCAGAGACTGCCTTCTTTGCAGAGACCTTTTCCGCCTTTGCGGATGCTGGCTTTTTCGCCTTCACCGCAGCAGCTTTTTTCACCGTTGCGGAGGCTGTCCTTTTTTCCCCGGCGTCTTGCCCGGCTTTCGGCGTGGCAGTCTTATCGGACGCGGTCATGAAACCCTGGTCGGCTCGCTGGCTCAAAGGCGCGCCATTGGCCGCACCGATGGCAAAAGTTATTACGCCGGCAGCAACAGCTGCCGTTAAAACGGTCAATTTCTGCATGGGATCCTGTTCTGTTTGAACCGCGCGAAGAACTTCACGCAGCTACGCCAATCAACGTCGGAACATTTGGGAGGCTGTAGGTCCGACAACTTGCACGGATCGCCTTTGACGGCCGAATTGGCGGCAAAAAAGGCGAGGCAAGTCACTTTAAGTGACAGGCTGTAACTTACAGCCAGGAAAAGACTACTTGGGCGGAACTGCCCTCACCGAGTCGAGCAGCCGTTCCAGCGTGCGAATTGTCGATCCGTCGGCCACGCCATCCACTTTGCGTTGCCGGAAATGCCTCTGGAAAGCCTCGACCACAATTTCGGTTTGCCGGTCGAAAGCGCCTGATATCTCCACGCCATAACCGTAGAGCGCCAGCATCGACTGCAACGCCTCGACCTCGGCAGACGCGTCGCCGGCCTTCAGCACCGCGCCGCGCCTGAGCGGTGCCGCTTCGACGAGATGGCCGACACCGGCCTCGAACAGGGCCTTCCAGGGGAATCTCTCGCCCGGGTCGATCTTGCGTCCCGGCGCCACGTCGGAATGGGCCAGCACCCGTTGAGCTGGGATGGAATGGCGCTGAACAATCCCCTTGCACAGGCCGATCACGGCATCGATCTGCCGTTTCGGAAAATTCCGGTAGTCCAGCGAATGCCCCGGATTGACGATCTCGATGCCGACCGAACAGGAGTTGATGTCGCTGCGTCCGAACCAGGAACTCTTGCCGGCATGCCAGGCACGGTCGCTTTCCCTGACCATCTGGACGATGCGGCCGTCCTCATGGACGAGATAGTGCGACGAAACCTCGCTGGCCGGATCGCACAGCCATGCTTCGGCGCCGGCGCCGGTCTCCATGCCGGTGTAGTGCAGCACGATCATGTCGGGCTTCTCGCGTCGTGGACCGAAATTCGGCGATACCCTTACCTCGGCGATCGGCTCGTCGGGCAGGAAGCCGCTCATGCGTGCCGCAGGCCCCGTTCGATCATCTCATAGGCCGCGTTGATGGCCGCTATCCTGCTGGTTGCGATCTTGATGAATTCCTGCGGCAGGCCGCGTGCGATCAGCCGGTCGGGATGGTTGTCCGAGACCAGCTTGCGATAACGCTTCCTGACCTCCTCGAAGGTTTTTCCCCGCTCGATGCCGAGCACGACATAGGGATCGGCCGCACCCAGGTCGACGTGCCGGGCCAGAATGCTCTGGTAATGCGCCTCCTCGATCCGGAAGATCTCGGCGATGCGATGCAGGAACTGGCCTTCGCGCTCGTGGACCAGCCCGTCGGCCTTGGCGATATGGAACAGCCCGTCGAGAATGTCCTCCAGCATCGCGCAGTTCGAATGACCGGAGCCGCAAAGCTGCGCCATCCGTGCGGCATAGGTCTCGAAGCCGGCGATGTCACGCTTGGCCAGATCGTAGAGCCGCGCCACATTGCGCGTCTGTTCCTTCGGCACTTCGAATATCTGCTGGAAGGCGCGCACCTCGTCCTGGGTGACGATGCCGTCGGCCTTGGCCATCTTGGCCGACAGCGCGATCATCGCCACCGAGAAGGCGACGCGCCGGCGCAGGTCGGGGTCGCCGGAGAAAACCGTGCGCACAGCCTCGACCACGTCGGCGACGCCGGACGAGGTTGAGGACGAAACGCGTGTGATGAAGTCGCCGAGGCGATCCCAAATCGACATGGGCACCTATTAGGGCTAACTGGCCACCGCTATCAAGCCCACCGCTATCAAGCTGAAGACAATGCCGCAGGGCCGGCCCAGCCGATTTCGCGGCCGCCTGAGCAGCTGGCACAACCGTCGATCATGGAAAATTAGCAGGCAGCAGCGGCCATAGCACGCGAAACTGCAAGCCTTCGTCACCTCGCCATTTCGGCCCCTTCTGCTGGGCCGCGCCCAAGCTTGCGGCGGCGGCCGCAAGAGACTGTCCTGACGTCAGAAGGCCGGCACGATGCCGGCCTTCTGTTCATCACATAAGGACTACTGCGCCGGCGCAGGCTGGGCCGGAGCCGGCTCGGCCGGCTTGGTCGCATCAGGAGCCGGCTGCATCGGCTGTTCGTTCGCCGGCGGATTGGTGCTCTGCGTGGTGGTGGCGTCGCCGCTCGTGCCGCTGTCGCTGCAAGCCGCAACGCCAAGCAGGGCAAGCGCCGAAACCGACGCAAGAATGAGTTTCTTCATGACATCTCTCCTCTGATCACGCCCCCGCTACCGGTGACGATCGAGGACAGAATGCACCAAATGCCCCATGGGTTTCATAACGTTGCGTTTCCGTATGTAACATCATCTGCTTTTGCGTTGCCGGCGAAGCCATGGCGAATTAACACCAAACCATGGCGAATTAGCACATTTGAATCAATAAAATGCCTGGGAGAGCTGCCGTGACCGCCAAATGGGATTTCTGGATCGACCGCGGCGGCACCTTCACCGATGTCATCGGCCGGGACCCGCAAGGCGGGCTGCACCCGCGCAAGCTGCTCTCCGAAAATCCCGAAGCCTATGCCGACGCCGCCATCCAGGGCATTCGCGATCTGCTCGGACTAAAATCCGGCGCGCCGATCCCATCCAGCTTGATCGGCGACATCAAGATGGGCACCACCGTTGCCACCAACGCGCTTCTGGAGCGCAAGGGCGACCGTGTGCTGCTGCTCATCACCAGGGGATTTCGCGACGCGCTGAGGATCGCCTATCAGGCGCGGCCCGATATCTTCGCCAAGCAGATCATCCTTCCCGAACAGCTCAGCGAGCGCGTCATCGAGGTCGACGAGCGCGTGCGCGCCGACGGCCGCGTCGAAAGGCTGCTCGACATCGCCGCCATGCGCCCGGCCATCGAACAAGCCAGGGCCGACGGCATCGACGCGGTGGCGATCGTGTTCATGCATGCCTGGAAATATCCCGACCACGAAAAGGCGGTTGCAAAAGTCTGCAGGAAACTGGGGTTTTCGCAGATCTCGGTCAGTCATGAGGTCTCGCCGCTCATCAAGCTGGTCGGACGCGGCGACACGACCGTGGTCGACGCTTATTTGTCGCCGATTCTGTCGCGCTATGTGCAGAGGGTGGCAGAAGAGCTGGGCGTTGCGCCAATCTCCCCCCTCGAGGGGGAGATGTCGGCGAAGCCGACAGAGGGGGTCGTCTCAGAAGGCACCGCCAGAGCGTCGAACCCAGTCGAGCCGACCCCACCCGGCGGCTTCACCGCCACCCTCCCTTCAAGGGGGAGGGAATCCCCCCGCCTCATGTTCATGATGTCGTCCGGCGGCCTTACCGCCGCCGATATGTTCCAGGGCAAGGACGCGTTGCTGTCCGGTCCGGCCGGCGGCGTCGTCGGCATGGTCGAGACTGCAAAGCTCGCCGGTTTCGACAAGGTCATCGGCTTCGACATGGGCGGCACCTCAACCGACGTCGCCCACTACGACGGCGACTATGAGCGCGCCTTCGACACCGAGGTTGCCGGCGTGCGCATCCGCGCGCCGATGATGCGCATTCACACCGTCGCCGCCGGCGGCGGCTCCATCCTGCACTACGAGGCCGGCCGTTTTCGCGCCGGGCCGGATTCGGCCGGCGCCAATCCCGGCCCGGCCGCGTACCGGCGCGGCGGCCCGCTGGCCGTCACCGACGCCAATGTCATGCTGGGCAAGCTGCAGCCCGACTTCTTCCCGGCCATTTTTGGACCCGGCCAGAACGAGCCGCTCGACGTGCAAGCCGTGCGCGAGGAATTCGCAGCACTCGCCGCCGAAATCGGCGACGGCCGCACGCCGGAGGCGGTGGCCGAAGGGTTCGTCACCATCGCCGTCGAAAACATGGCCAACGCCATCAAGAAGATTTCCGTGCAGCGCGGCTACGACGTCACCGAGTATCTCCTGAATTGTTTTGGCGGCGCCGGCGGCCAGCACGCCTGCCTCGTTGCCGACGCACTCGGCATGGAGGCGGTGCTGATCCATCCGTTCTCCGGCCTGCTGTCGGCCTATGGCATTGGGTTGTCCTCGATTTTTTCGTCGCGCCAGCAGGCGCTGCTGAAACCGCTGGCGGAAGTGTCCAGGCCGGCAATCGACGAGCTCATCGCGACATTGCGAAAAGCCGTCATCGACGAACTTGCCGCGCAAGGCATTGCCGAGGACGCGGTCACCTCGAAACCGGTGCTGCAGATCCGCTATGACGGCACCGACACCGCGCTGCCGGTGAATTTCGAGCGCGGCTCGATCGCACGCGCCAAGGCGGATTTCGAAGCCGCCCACAAGGCGCAGTTCGGCTTCGTCTATGACGACAAGCCGATGATCGTGGAATCGGTCGGCGTCGAAGGTATCGACAGCGGCGGCGCCGGCCGCGAGGAAAGTGATTCAATCCTTGAGGACATCGCCGCAAGCCCTTCGGAAAATCGGCAAATCTTCATCGACGGCACCTGGCGAGACGCCGGCATTTTCCGCCGCGAGGCGCTCAAACCGGGGCACAAGCTTGCCGGCCCTGCCCTGGTCATCGAACCGAACCAGACCATCGTCGTCGAACCGGGCTGGCAGGCCGAAATCACCGCCAAGAACCACGTGCTCCTGCGTCGCATCGAGAAAAAGCGCCGGCTGGCGGCGCTCGGCACCGAGGCCGATCCGGTCATGCTGGAGGTGTTCAACAACCTGTTCATGTCGATCGCCGAACAGATGGGCGTGACGCTGCAAAACACCGCCTATTCGGTCAACATCAAGGAACGGCTGGATTTCTCCTGCGCCGTCTTCGACCGCAATGGCGCGCTGGTCGCCAACGCGCCGCACATGCCGGTGCATCTCGGCTCCATGGACCGTTCGGTGGAAACCATCATCCGGCTGAACTCCGGCGACATCCACCCCGGCGACGTCTTTGCGCTGAATGCGCCTTATAATGGCGGCACGCATCTGCCTGACATTACGGTGGTGACGCCGGTGTTTGAGAAAGAGCGCCCAATCTCCCCCCTCGTGGGGGAGATGTCGGCGAAGCCGACAGAGGGGGGCGCTGTCCCGCTAACGCCTCCAAGTGGCGAGGCGGCATATCGCGAAGCTGAGCGCTCGACGTTGCCCCCCTCTGCCCTGCCGGGCCAATCGCCAAAGATCCTCTTCTACGTCGCCTCGCGCGGCCATCATGCCGACATCGGCGGCACCGCGCCCGGCTCGATGACGCCGCTCGCCACCACCGTCGACGAGGAAGGCGTGCTGTTCGACAATTTCCGCATCGTCGATCGCGGCCGGTTCCGCGAGAACGAGCTGGAGACGCTGCTCACCGACCACCCCTACCCGGCACGCAACCCGCACCAAAACATCGCCGACCTCAAGGCGCAGATTGCTGCCAATGAAAAGGGCGTTGCCGAGCTGCGCAAGATGGTCGAGCATTTCGGCCTTGGCGTGGTCGAAGCCTATATGGGCCATGTCCAGGACAATGCCGCCGAAAGCGTTCGCCGCGTGCTGGAGCGGTTGCCCGACAGCTCGGTATACGAGTATCCGACCGACACCGGCCAAGTCATCAAGGTAAAAATATCGGTCGACCGGAAAAGGCGCGAGGCGACCGTCGACTTCACCGGCACGTCGCCGGTCATGAAGAACAACTTCAACGCCCCCGAGCCGGTCGCCCGCGCAGCCGTGCTCTACGCCTTCCGCGTCATGGTCGAGGACATGATCCCGATGAATGCCGGGTGTCTGAGACCGATCAACATCATCATTCCCGAGGGTTGCATGCTGAAGCCGACCTACCCGGCCGCGGTGGTCGCCGGCAATGTCGAGACCTCGCAGCATGTCACCAATGCGCTGTTCGGCGCCATGGGCGCGATGGCCAATGCGCAAGGCACGATGAACAACCTCACCTTCGGCAACAAGCAGTACCAGTATTACGAGACGATCTGCTCCGGCTCGCCGGCAGGCCGGATGAACAACGGTCGCGGCTTTGCCGGCACCTCCGGCGTCCACACCTACATGACCAATTCGCGCCTGACCGACCCGGAAGTGCTGGAGTTGCGGTTCCCCGTCCTACTTGAGGATTTCCACATCCGCGAAGGCTCCGGCGGCAAAGGCAAATGGAGTGCCGGCGACGGCACCGAGCGCACCATACGTTTCCTCGAAAAGATGGAATGCGCCATCCTGTCCTCGCATCGCAGCCGCCCGCCGCAAGGCCGGGACGGCGGCGGCGATGGCGAGATCGGCTCGACCAAGGTCCGCCGCAAGGATGGCCGCATCGAAGTTTTGAAGGCTTGCGACCAGACGCTGCTCGATGCCGGCGAAGCCGTCATCGTGACGACGCCGACGCCGGGCGGATTTGGCAAGGCCTGAATTCGCCTCAACAGACTGTCATCCATCTGTCATCGCTGAGCGCTACCCGCTTGCGCCAGAGCAAACGGGGAATCGCCTTGTCATGACGGATATTTCCGGAGAACTGGTTTTTCGCCGCGGCAAGCAAGTTGGCAAGGCCGTCTACCAGAACCGCCCGCTGTCGAAGGCCGGCCTCTCAGAACGGCTCTTCGCCTTGCTGTTTTCCGGCCTCGTCTATCCGCAGATCTGGGAAGACCCCGACGTCGACATGGAGGCGATGCAGCTTGGCCAGGGCCACCGCGTCGTCACCATCGCCTCGGGCGGCTGCAACATCCTTGCCTATCTCACCCGGTCGCCGGAACGGATCGACGCCGTCGATCTCAACGCCGCCCATATCGCGCTCAACCGCATGAAGCTCGAAGCGGTGCGCCATCTGCCGTCGCAGGGCGACCTGTTCCGTTTCTTCGGTGCTGCCGAGACCCGTCACAATTCGCAGGCCTACGACCGTTTCATCGCGCCGCATCTCGACCCGGTCAGCCGCCATTACTGGGAACATCGCAACTGGCGCCGGCGTCGCCGCATCGCCGTCTTCGACCGCAACTTCTACCAGACCGGCCTGCTCGGCCTGTTCATCGCCATGGGCCATCGCACCGCCAAATTCTTCGGCGTCGATCCGGCCGGCATCATGGAAGCCAAAAGCCTGGCCGACCAGCGCCGCTTCTTCGACGAGGAGCTGGCGCCGGTCTTCGAAAAACCGTTGCTGAAATGGGCAACATCGCGAAAAGCCTCGCTGTTCGGCCTCGGCATTCCGCCGGCGCAGTACGATTCGCTGATCACCTCGGGCGACGGCACCATGGCCAGCGTGCTGAAGGCCCGGCTGGAAAAGCTCGCCTGCGACTTTCCGCTGGAGAACAACTATTTCGCCTGGCAGGCTTTTGCCCGCCGCTACCCCAATCCCGGCGAGGCGGCGCTGCCTGCCTATCTCGAAAGACGCAACTACCAGGCAATCCGCAACCATGTCGACCGCGTCGCCATCCACCATGCCAATCTGATCGAATTCCTTGCCGGCAAGGATGCCGGTTCGGTCGACCGCTTCGTCCTGCTCGACGCGCAGGACTGGATGACCGACGACCAGCTCAATGCGCTGTGGGCCGAGATCACCCGCACCGCGTCGACCGATGCCCGCGTCATCTTCCGCACTGCGGCCGAACCCAGCCTGTTGCCCGGCCGGGTCTCGAATTCGCTGCTCGACCAGTGGAGCTATGCGGACGAGGCCTCGCGCGAATTCTCGGCCCGCGACCGTTCGGCCATCTATGGCGGCTTCCACCTTTATGTGAAGCAGGCGGCATGAGCGCGACCGAACTGCCGGCCAGGCACGGCGAACCGCCGGCCGGGCACGGCGAGCTGATGGACGGCGTCTACCGCTGGCAGCGCCACATCTACGACCTGACCCGCAAATATTACCTGCTCGGCCGCGACCGGTTGATATCAGGGCTGGAAGTTCCGGCCGGCGGCACCGTGCTTGAACTCGGCTGCGGTACCGGCCGCAACATCGTCCTCGCCGCCCGCCTTTATCCCGACGCCCGCTTCTTCGGTCTCGATATTTCAGCCGAAATGCTGGAAACGGCCACTGCTGCCATTGCCCGCGAAGGCCTGTCCGGCCGCGTCAAGCTGGCGCGCGGCGACGCCACTGATTTCGACGCGAAGGCGCTATTTTCCGTCGAAAGTTTCGACCGCATTTTTGTCTCCTATTCGCTGTCGATGATCCCCGGCTGGGAGAAGACCATATCCGCGGCACTTGCAGCCCTGTCACCCGGCGGTTCGCTGCACGTCGTCGATTTCGGCCAGCAGGAGGCCCTGCCCCGCTGGTTCCGCACGCTGCTGCGCGGCTGGTTGAGAAAATTCCATGTCGAGCCGCGTGCATCGCTGCGCGACGTTCTGGAATCGGAATCCGAGCGGAATGGCGCAAGCCTTCGGTTCAGAACGCTTTATCGCGGCTACGCCTGGCTCGCCGTGGTCGGGCAGCGCAGCTAGTCAGGGTGTGTTGAAATTCAGGTCAGGCCGAGCCGGAGTCGAAGACGGGCAACTTCGCGCGTCAGGAGCGGACTTTGCTGTCCACCTCGCCACGCTCTTCACGAGAACGAACTCTGAATCGGCTTAGACTAGACCTGGCGAACGCCGCTTATGTCTTCCGGCGCGAAAGGCCAACGCTCAACCGAGTATCCTCTTGACTCGTCCGGGCTTCCCGTTGCGGTCGCGCCATTTGCAAACATCGGCTCTCCAACAGCGACGGGGATTTTTGGCGATCGCAATGCAACTCAACCAGATATTGCGACTTGCCACGCGGAGCAGCTGGAAATTTATCCTGCCCTCCTTCTACAAAACGCGAGAGCAAGCCATGATGGGCTGGTCGTATTCATCGCGAGACCACTATCCTGGGAGAAGCGAAGCGGCCAAATGCGTAACTGGGTGACAAAGTTATGGCGCTCGCTTTCTGCCGGCGGCCTCGTCGTGGGCACGCTGTTCTTCGTAGCTTCTCTTACGCCGACCCTTGTTCCTCGAACCTATCTGACCCAGGGCCTGCTCTCCGGGGCATGTTTCGCGGCCGGATACGGCATCGGAGTCGCGTGGCGCTGGCTGTGGGCCTATATGGAGCTTCCAGAACCGCGTGAGCGGTTCCTGCTTGCTCTCAAGATCGCCGTCGCGGCCATTTGCGCAGCAATCGCCATCTTGTTTTTATGGTGGGCAGCGGAATGGCAAAATTCAATCCGTCAACTGATGCACCTCGAACCTGTGACGAGCGCGCATCCGCTTGAAGTCTGCGTCATCGCGATCGTCACGTTCCTGATGCTCATCGCGCTGGCCCGGCTCTTCAAACGCATCTCCCGTTTGATTTCAGAAAGGTCGGGCCGCTTCGTCCCCCGCAGGGTTTCGAATGTGATCGGTTTCACTGTCGCGATACTGTTGTTCTGGGCGGTCGCAAATGGCGTGCTCGTCCGCTACGCGCTCTACGTCGCCGATTCGTCCTTCGCAACGTTTGATGCCCTCGTCGAACCGGATCGAGCGCAGCCGACACCTCCGCTCAAGACCGGCAGTGCCGCTTCCCTCGTCAGCTGGAAAGAACTTGGACGGGCAGGACGAGAGTTCATCGCGACGGGACCTACCGCTAGCGAGATAAGCACGTTCACGCATAAGGATGCGCGCGAACCCATCCGGGTCTATGTGGGGCTTCGGGCGGCCGACACTGCCGAAGAGAGGGCGCAACTTGCCCTTGAGGAATCAAAGCGCGTCGGGGCCTTCGAACGCTCCGTACTGGTCGTCATCACGCCTACCGGAAGTGGCTGGATCGATCCCGCCTCGATGGATACGGTTGAATACCTCCACAATGGCGACGTGGCGAGTGTTGCCCAGCAGTACTCCTATCTGTCGAGCCCGCTATCGTTGCTGGTCGAGCCGGAATACGGCTCGGAAGCAGCAAGGGCTTTGTTTGCCGCAGTCTATGAATACTGGACGACGCTTCCCGACGACAGGCGACCCAAACTCTATCTGCATGGCCTGAGCCTCGGAGCGATGAACTCCGAGAGATCGGTGGAGCTTTTCGAGATCCTTGGTGATCCTGTCCAAGGGGCGCTGTGGAGCGGTCCGCCCTTTGAGAGCAGAATTTGGCGCAGCATAACGGAGCATCGCAATGCCGGTACGCCCGCTTGGTTGCCGCGGTTCCGGAACGGTTCGTTCGTCCGCTTCATGAACCAGAATGGCGAGACCGGTCCGGCGGACGCGCCTTGGGGTCCCATGCGCATTGTCTACCTCCAATATGCCAGCGATGCGATTACGTTTTTCGATTATCGCGACTTCTATCGTCGTCCCGAGTGGATGGACGCTCCACGCGGCCCGGACGTCTCGCCGGAACTGCGGTGGTATCCGGTGGTATCGATGCTACAGTTGGCCCTTGACATGGCCGTCGCGACCAATACGCCGATGGGCTATGGTCATGTCTTTGCGCCCGAACACTACGTCGACGCGTGGCTCGCGGTGACTGATCCGCAGGGCTGGTCTGCCGACCAGATCGCGCGATTGAAGCAGTATCTTGCCGCTCGCGGCAGGATGTGATCGCTGCCTACGACGAGCGCGTTATGCGAGCGGTTTGCTTACGCCTTCACCAGCGCTGCCAGCATGATCTGCGGCCGGTAGCCGAGCTTGGCCGGCGTCAGGCCGAGCCGCACCACTACAAGCTGCTGCGAGGGGATGACGGCGACCGTCTGCCCGTCATGGCCTTGCATCCAATAGCTATCCCTTGGAAGGCCCGCAGCGGTGCCGGCGCCGGGGCTCTCTTCGTCGCCCGGACCCTCGATCCACACCTGGCCCCTGCCATAGACTTTCGAGGCAGGCGCGGGCTCCCGCATCCAGGCGACGAAGCCCGCAGGCAGGATCTCCTTGCCGTTCCAGACACCGTCCTGCAGCAGGAATTGGCCGAAGCGCGCCCAGTCGCGAGCGGTGGCGTAGAGATAAGATGAACCGACGAAGGTGCCGTGCTCGTCGGCCTCCAGCACCGCGCTCCGCATGCCGAGCGGGTCGAACAGCGCAACCCTCGGCCACGCCAACGCCTCGTCCTTGTCGCCGACCGCATCCTGCCAAAGCCGCGACAGCATCGCTGCCGTGCCGCTTGAATAGGAAAATACCTTGCCCACCTCGCCGGTCAGCGGCTTGGATCCGGCAAAGCCCGCCATATCAGGCTCGAGATAAAGCATCCGCGTCACGTCGGTGACGTCGCCATAATCCTCGTTGAACTCGAGCCCGCTCGACATTGCCATCATGTCGGCGAGGCTGATGGCGGCGCGGCCGTCCGCTTTCCAGGGTCCGAACAGGCCCTGGTTCGTCATCACCATCTTGCCGTCCTTCACCACCGTGCCGACGATCGCGGCATTGACCGTCTTGGTCATCGACCAGCCAAGCAGCGGCGTCTTTTCGGTAAAGCCTTCGCCATAACGCTCGGCGACGATGCGGCCGTTCCTGACCACCACCACAGCCCGCATACCGGCGCCGGTCATTGCAGGATCGTCGAGGATTTTCGCGATTTCGGGGTTTTGTGAGGCATCGACCTTGTCGCCCTCCGGCCAGAGCGCGTCGAGCGGTGGCGCCGGTGTCAGCGCCGGCCCGGCGACTGCTTTGGCCCTGGCGATGTCGCCGCCCGGAACCGCGGTGCAGCCAAGCCCGTCCCGAACGACAGCGACGCTCTTGCCGAACACGCCGAACAGCCCGGCCGAAACCGTGCCCTGCTCCTTGTCGACGGACACCCGCATCAGCCGCAGCAGTGGATGGCCCGGCGCCTGCACGTCGACGGCGAGCACCTCATCGGCATCGCGTCCGGCGATGAAGACGTTCGAGCAGACGATCTTGGCCGTATAGCCCGAGCCGACACGGATCAGTTCCGGCGGCGCCAGATACAGCCAGGCAGCGAGTGCTGCGACCGCCAGCACAGCCAGCCCGAGCAGCCATTTCGCCAGCCTCAGAACAGTCTGCATTCTTCCGACTCTCCCCGGACGCTCATCCATGCCATTGATTTGCCGCCATTGCTTCGGCAAAATCGCGGTTCTGGTCGAGCGCTGTCAACGGAATATCAACCATGATCGGCGATCACTGATGCATGTCGGCCCAAAAGTGCGCAGCGGTTTTGGGACAAACGACATGCATAAAAACAACGATTAAGGCGCGCCGTTGCGGCGCGTCTTAAGATAGGAGAGCGGTCCTGTGGGGCGATCGCTTGGGGGCACGGTCGAGGGACCACCTGCAGCAACAACCCATCAGCGGCCGGCTGAAACCGGTTCAGGAGTAGCGATGCGCCGTTTCGCGGCTTTCATCTTGCTGACGCTGCTGGGCGCCTGCTCGACCGTCGACGATCTTGCGCCTCCCTCATCGAGCGCCCCGACCGTTGCGGTGCGTGCACCCCGTTTTGACGACTCCGACCCGCATGAGTGGGACAGCGGCGCGCCGTGGAACTATGCCGTTCATGGCACCGACGTCTCCAAATACCAGACCTCGGTCGATTGGCCGGCGACCAGGGCCAGCGGCATTTCCTTCGTTTTCATCAAGGCGACGGAAGGCGGCGATCGCTTCGATTCATATTTCAACGAGCATTGGAGCCGCACGAAAGCCGCCGGAATCCCGCGCGCCGCCTATCATTTCTACTATTTTTGCACGCCGGCCGCGACGCAGGCGCGCTGGTTCATCCAGAACGTGCCCAGAGACCGGTCGGCAATGCCGCCGGTTCTCGACATGGAATGGAACCCGCAATCGCCGACCTGCAAGCTGCGCCCCAATGCGGCCACGGTGCGCAGCGAGATGAGCACTTTCCTCGAAATCGTCGAAAAGCACTATGGCAAGAAGCCGATCATCTACACCTCGATCGATTTCTTCGACGACAACGGCCTGTCGGCCTTCCGCGGCTATCCCTACTGGCTGCGTTCGGTGGCCGGCCACCCGCGCAAGAGATACGGCAGCCACCCGTTCACCTTCTGGCAGTACACCGGAACCGGTATTGTGCCGGGCATCCCAGGGAAGGCCGATATCAACGTGTTCAACGGCACGGAAGCCACCTGGAACAAATGGCTGCGGCAGAACACCCGTTGACAGCGGGCCCGCAGCCTGCTTTTCGACACAGCCAATGAAGGACGCCTGCAACCGCCGGTAATCTTCTCGGGAGGATGGCGATGCGATTGCGCTTGGAAATTCTCGCGGCGCTGTTTCTGGCCGCCACTGCCGCGCCGGCGGTGGCACAGCAATGCGGCGGCGATTTCGAGGCATGGAAGCAGGGCGTTACGGCCGAGGCGAAGAACGCCGGCGTCGGCACTGCCGGACTTGAGGCGCTGGAAACCGCCGCTCTCGATGGAAAGGTGCTGGCGCGCGATCGCGGCCAAGGCGTCTTTACCCAGACCTTCATCGAGTTTTCGAACCGCATGATATCGGCCTATCGGCTGAAGCAGGGCGCGGTCATCTTAAAGAAATATGCCGACGTGTTTGCCCGCGCCGATCGCGAATTCGGCGTTCAGGCCCCGGTCATTGCCGCCTTCTGGGCGCTGGAAACCGATTTCGGCGCCGTGCAGGGCGATTTCCAAACGCTGAACGCGTTGGTCACCCTCTCTCACGACTGTCGTCGCCCGCAGCTCTTCCGGCCCCAGATCGTGCCATTGTTGACGCTGATCGATCGCGGCGTGGTCCCGGCCGACGTCACCGGCGCCTGGGCGGGCGAAATCGGCCAGACGCAGATGCTGCCTTCCGACTATCTCGGCCGAGGCGTCGACGGCGACGGCGACGAAGTGATCGACCTGCGCGGCAGCGCACCTGATGTGATTATGACCACGGCCAACAAGATCATATCGCGCGGCTGGAAACGCGACCAGCCCTGGATCGAGGAAGTCCGCGTGCCCGACGACTTGCCCTGGGACCAGACCGGCCGCACCAACAAGCTGCCGCTGACGCAATGGGCTCAGTGGGGTGTCACCAACCCGAACGGCATGCCGCTTGTCGACAACGGCCTGAAGGCAGGCCTCGCGCTGCCTATGGGACGCAAGGGGCCGGCCTTCCTGGTCTACGACAATTTCGACGTCTACCTCGAATGGAACCAGTCCTTCACCTATGCGCTGACCGCGGCAAATCTCGCCGCACGGCTGGCGGGTGCGCCGCAATTCGATCCGCGCAATCCCGAACCCGGCCTCAACGGAGATCAGATGAGGGCATTGCAGACAAAGCTCGAGGCCAGAGGCTATGACGTGGGAACAGTCGACGGCATCCTGGGCACCAACACCCGCGAGGCGATCCGCAAGGAGCAGATGCGGCTAAGCCTGCCGGTCGACGGCTGGCCGACACCGGAGCTTTTGGCGAAGCTGTAAACCGGTGAGGAGCGTTGTGGAATCAATGCTTGAGCACCTACACCGAGTTGCGGCTGCAACGTCAAGTTGCTGGTAAGAGATCATTTACCTTCACTAAAGAAATATTAATCCGCCCGTCGCTCTGAAATACGCGAAACTATACTGTGGCAACCTTCAAACATGCGGGGGTGAACCATGGCTACCAAGCTTGCCTTGCCGTCGATAAGCTACAAACAGCCGCTCTTCGCACGCGAGGAGTTGGTTAGGCGCTGGGGGGATCGGCATCATTTCGTCCGGTCCGCAAGCGAACTTGAGGCATTCATCAATATCGTCTCGCGCCGAAAGGAATTCAGGTCGATGGAAGTCGATCGAAAGCTGGCGATGGAGGCTCTCGATTTCTACAACAAGGTCGTGGCCGATGGCCGTTACATCTGGCAGTTGCGCGATCGCGGTGAGGAGGTGGCCAAGGAGCTGGGCGTCAAGGTCTCCAGGAAAGCACTCGATGTCGTCGTCGGCGCAGCCAGCATCACGATGCCTGCCGAGATGGGCAATGACGTGACGATTGTCGTGGCGGTGGTGATCGTCATTGCTTGCGCGGCCAAGCCCGGAGACATCCGTGAAATTATCATAGATCATTCGCAGGCCGTCGAATTGAAGATGTAGCGGGCGATGTTCGTTGCTCGCAGCCCGCGCGTCGCACTCGCCGCCCTGCCTTGGGCTGATGTGTCCGAGCCAAGCCTTGGCTTGTCGATCCTCAAGGGGCAGTTGGCACGCGACGGCATAGAAAGCCGCGTTTTTCATCTTTACCTCGACATGCTCCGCACGATGACGGCGGAAACCTACCGCTTCTTCTCGGAAGAGTGGGGCCTGAACGAATTCTTGTTCACAGGCGTATTGCAGGAAACCCTCAGCAACGATCAGTACGATGAGTTGCTAAGGCTCTCGGAAGGGTTGAGCCAGCGGCACTCGCGTTACCGCGAGCCACTGGAGGTGGCTGAAGCCGTGCTACGCATTCGCGAGAAGATCGTGCCTGATTTTCTCAACCATGCGCTGCAGAAGATCCTCGCCATCAATCCGACAATGGTGGGACTGACCTGCATGTTCGATCAGACGGTCGCCTCCATCGCACTGGCGCGGTTAATCAAGACCGCGCGGCCGGAAGTTCTGGTGGTGCTCGGTGGTTATGCGCTCGAAGGTCCGCCAGGCGATGTCGTGTTGCGTGCCTTTCCGTGGATCGACGCGGTCGTGCGTGGCGACGGAGAACCGGTGGTGGCGGCCTTGGCGCGCGCCTCGGTGACGCCCGGCGATGAACGGCCGAAGATTGCCGGGGTCACATGGTCTTGCGCGAATGGCTACCGCGTCAGTCTGCCGGCGGATATTGGCATCATCGAGGAAAGTCCGGACCCCGTATATGATGATTGGTTCGCCGACATCACCGAACTGAGGGCCGAAGCCGAGGTCGAAGTCAGGACCAAGCTTCTGCCGGTCGAGGCCTCGCGTGGCTGCTGGTGGGGCCAGAAGCACCATTGCGTGTTCTGCGGCATCGATGAAAAGGCTCTGAAATACCGCATGAAATCGCGCGCCGCGGTGGTCGATATGCTCGGCCGCATGCACGCCAGATATGGCGCGATGAAGTATCGCTTTTCCGACTATATCATGTCGCGCGAGCTGGTTGCTGCCTTGCCTGAGCTTGCCGAGCATACGCCACGGTTTGAACTGTCGAGCGAGATCAAGGCCAACCAGACACCCGAGCGCATGGAGGCAATGGCGCGCGCCGGCTTCGTCGAACTGCAGCCGGGCATCGAATCCTTCTCAAGCCGCATTCTGCGGCTGATGGACAAGGGCGTTACCTCTGCCGCCAATGTCACGACGATCAAGAACGGCTGCCTGCGCCGGGTAATCATCCACTACAATCTGCTGTTCAATATCCCGGGCGAGACTGTGGAGGACTATGCCAACGTCCTCAAGATGATCCCGAGGATCTATCATCTGATCCCGCCCGTCAGCCGGTCGGAAGCATTTGTAACACGGTTTGCGCCCCTGCATTCGAATCCGAAGCGATTTGGATATGAAGGAGAGATCGTCCATCACGACTGCTACAAAATCCTCTTCTCTGGCGAGTACAAGACGGAGAACGGGATAAACCTCAACGACTATGCCTATTATTTCCGTTCATACGTGCACCCACCCGAAGAGTTGGCGCAGGCGCACTCACTGCTGGTGCGGCAGGTGAACCATTGGAAGCGGCAATTTCGCGAGCGCCACGTTTGGCTCGACTATGAGGAACGCGACGGGACTATCTATGTGTCGGATACCCGCTTTTCCGCGGACGAGACCGTCGTCGCGCTCGACGGCTGGCAGCGCGCCGTGTTCCTGGCATTCGCGTCGCAGCCAAGATCGGTCGGCAATGTCGCGCAGGAGCTTGGCTGCAGCGAACGCGACATCGCCGACCTGGTCGAGGAGATGGAGCCTTACCGCTTGTTCTGGCGTGACGAGAATTTGATCCTCAACGTCGCGCTGCCGAAGCAGGAAAGCCGCGCCAACCTGGCGGCGCGCTGGCACGAAGGCTGGCCATCGATCTGGTGCTGATACGGCCACCTCGCCACTACGGTTCGCTAGCGGCTAATCCGCCATCGTCTCCAAGCCGGCAAACCCCTGCGGTGTGTCCTTCATCGAATAGCGTCATCGCCTGGCAAGCAGGAAGTCGATGAAGACACGCAAGGCCGGCGGAACCTGCCGGGAGCTTGTATGATAGAGGTAAAAGCCCGGAAATCTGGGCGACCAGGCTTCGAGAAAACGGATGAGCTTGCCGGTTTCGATCCACGGCCGAACCTGGCAATCCAGCATGTAAGCCACGCCGATCCCATCCAGGGCCGCCCTGATCATCAGTTCCGTGTCGTTGACAGTCAGACCGCCGTTCACGGCTATTTCCAAAGCGCGTTGGCCTCGCGCGAACTCCCATCGATAGATGTTGCCGCCACCGGGCCACTGGAAACTGATGCATTGGTGATGGTGCAGGTCGGCGGGATGACGGGGCATGGGGTGATCCTCGAGATAGCTGGGCGCCGCCACCGCAGCCATCTCCAGCTCGTCGCTGAGTTTCACCGCCACCATGTCCTTATGCAGCCGCTCACCAAGCCTGATTCCGGCATCGAATCGTCCCTCGACAATATCGGTCAGCATGTCGTCGACGATAATGGTGAGGGCAATATCGGGATAGGCGCGGCGGAAATCGCCGAGCATGGGCACGATGAACCGCATGGCGGCGATGCGTGGAACGTTGATGCGCAGCGAACCTGCCGGTCGATCGCGTGATGCATGCGCGTCGGCGACAGCCCCTTCGAGTTCGCTGAATGCCGGAGCGAGGCGAGCAAACAGCGTTTCGCCTGCAGCGGTCGGCGACACGCTGCGGGTCGTGCGGTTGAGCAGCCGGACACCGACACGCTCCTCCAGCCCGCGTATCGTCTGGCTGAGCGCCGGCGGCGAAATCCTGAGCCTGGCCGCGGCGCGGACAAAGCTGCCTTCCTCGACGATCGTCGCGAACGCCTTCAGCTCGGAAAACTCGGTCCCTCGCATTATGTACCCCAGACTTAACAAGCCTGTTCGATCATAGGCTATTATCTGAGCAATAGCATGCCCCTAACTTCAACATGGAACCGCCGGCTGATTTGGAACGGCCGTAGCCAGACGAGAAAGGGACAGCTATGTATCATTCGCTTGAAGGCAAAATCGCGCTCGTGACCGGCAGTTCGCGCGGCATCGGACGCGCCGGCGCCGAGGGGCTCGCGACACACGGGGCGGCCGTGGTCGTCAACTATGTCGGCAACGAGAACGCCGCTCAGGAAGCCGTTGCCGCCATCCGCGAGAATGGCGGAGAGGCGGTCGCCATTCGGGCCGATATCTCCAGTGTTTCCGACATCCGCCGGCTGTTCGACGAAACCGAAAAGCAGATGGGGGCACTTGACATCGTTGTCGCCAATGTCGGCGTCGCAGTCATAAAACCGCTGGTCGAGGCCACCGAAGCCGACTTCGACCACGTCTTCGGCGCCAATGCCAAAGGCACCTTCTTCACGCTTCAGGAAGCGGTGCGCCGGGTGCGCGACGGTGGCCGTATCATCGCGGTTTCCACCGGTGGAACCAAGATGTTCTTCACCCAGACCGCCCTCTATCTCGGCAGCAAAGGAGCCGTCGAGCAGTTCGTCCGCGTCCTCTCGCGCGAGCTCGGACCGCGCTCCGTCACCGTGAATGCGCTTTCGCCGGGCTTTACCGACACCGATCTGCTGCCGGAGCGGGACCGGGCCGTGGCCGCCGGCATGTCGCCCTTCGGCAGGATCGGAGCGCCGCGCGACGTCGCCGATGTCGCGGTTTTCCTCGCCTCCGACGAGGCCCGCTGGGTGACTGGTGAGAACATCCAGGCCGGCGGCGGCGTGGCCTGACCGACCGCAGCCTATGCCCCAAACCCACAAACGTCGTTCAGTGCGACGGCAAAAGCCGAGATCGAGATCGATCTCTGGTTACGGCAACCCGAGAACTATGTCGCCGCACTCAAACTCGTCGCAAAGCCCCGAAGCAACGAGAATGACCCCAGAGCGGACGTCCGCCCGATTTCGACCGGGAGAATGATCGCGCTATGTTTGCGAATCCCCGGAGACAGCACTTCGGAACTGGTGCCGCAGCGTAGGCTTATGCACTTTGCCGACCGCGCTGCGGGGCAGAGCTTCCACGAACATCGCCGTGCGCGGAACCTTGTAGCGCGCCAAGGCGGTGGCGCAGTGTGCCAGCAACTCGGCCTCTGTGACCGCCGCACCATTCTTTCTCACAACGATGGCGCAGCCCACCTCGCCCCAGCGCGAATCGGGCACACCTATCACTGCCGCCTCGGCCACCTCAGGATGGCTGTAGAGAACATTTTCGACTTCGGCCGGATAGACGTTCTCGCCACCAGAGACGTACATGTCCTTCCAGCGATCGACGATCGTGACAAAACCCTCCTCGTCGACCCGCACGGCATCGCCGGTGCGCAACCAGCCGCCTTCGGCGAAGGCGGCGCGCGTCGCTTCCGGCTGGTTCCAATAGCCCGGCGTGACGGCGGGACCACGGACCCAGAGCTCGCCGACCTCGCCCGGGGCGGCATCACGCGCCGCATCGGCCATCACGCGCACTTCGACATGCATGACGGGCTTTCCGGCCGAGTCCACCTTGCGCGCAGCATCTGCCGCCTCGAGGTTGAGGATCAGCGGACCTGTCTCGGTCATGCCGTAGTTCTGTCTGAGTACTACACCTTTGCGCCGCCAGGTTTCGAGGAGCGGGACGGGAACGGGTGCCGCGCCGACGAAGGCACCCACGACGTGGGAGAGGTCAGCCGTGGCGAAATCCGCGTGCGCCGCCATGGCCTGGTAATGCGCCGGCACGCCGTGCAGATGCGTCACGCCAAGCATGGGATCGGCCAGCTGGCGCAGCGCCTCGCCGGCCTCGAAGCGCCGTGTCACCGCGACAGTGCCGCCGGCATAGAAGGTGGGATTTGCGTAGATGTTGAGGCCAGCCGCATGAAATAACGGCAGGACGCAGAGCAGCACGGTCTGCGGCGACAGCACGGCCACGCCAATGCAGTTCACTGCGTTCCAGAAGTTCATGCCGTGGGTCGCGATGGAGCCCTTGGCCACGCCTGTCGTACCGGAGGTATAGAGTATCGTGCAGACGTCGTCATGCATCAGCCGGTGCGGCGCTGCGAGCGGCTTCGCCGCGGCGATGGCGCGCTCGTAGGGGCTCTCTGGACCGCGCAGCAGGCGATGCACGATCCCGTGGCGGCGCGTCAGCTCATCGGCGACACCGGCAAGCTCGGGGTCGTAAATGAGCACAGCGGGCGTGCAATCGGCGACAATGGCATCCAGTTCGGGAAGCGCCAGCCGCCAGTTGAGCGGGACAAAAATGGCGCCGAGACGGAAGCAGGCGAATTGTAGCTCGAACGTGTCTGTCGAATTGTGCGCCAGCAGCGCTACGCGCACGCCGGGCGAGACGGCGCAGGCCTCCTGCAGGTGCCGCGCCAGGGTCGCGATGCGCCGATCAAACACGCGGTAGGTGAGGCGGCGGCCGTCTTCCAGATTTACCGCCGCGACCGCCTCCGGCCGACGGGCGGCATGATGGGCGATCCAGTCATAGTGGCATGTGGACATTCTGGTCTATGTTGCACATGGGCTTGGGTTCGACAACGTGTCTGCATTTAGCACTTCCGCGACATGGAGGCAGTCGTGAAGAAGAAGCATCTTCAAATCGAAAGCAGACCTCCGTACGCGGCCGGCCGTGCAGTTCACGACCTAACGACACCTCAATCCGCCATCGTCTCCAGGCTGGCAAACCCTTGTGGCGCATCGCCTTCATCGAACGGCGTCGTCACCTCGACGAACGTGTCGGGATAAAAGCCGTTGAACCGTGTCCTCAGCGACAGCGAATAGGCGCCGATATGGCCGATCTCGATCCAGTCGCCGGTATCGACCGTTTCCGGCAGCCAGAACGGCCGCGACAGGATGTCGACGGAATCGCAGGTCGCGCCGCACACCTTGAACGGCACGATGGTCTTCTCCTCGCCATTGCGCGAGCGGATCGCCGGGTCTGGAATGAAGCGCGCCGGCAGCGTGATCTTGCCGGTCCATGAATCCGACAGCGACGCCCAGATGCCGTCATTGATGTAGAGCCGCTTGCCCTTGCGCAGCAGCACGCGCACGATCAGCGACAGGCAGCGCGCCACGATCACCCTGCCCGGCTCCGCCACCAGCGGCATCTGGTCGAACTGGTATTCCTTGAGGTCGCCCGACAGCCGCGACATGATCTGGCCGAGCGACGGCATTTCGATCTGCTTGCGGTTGGGATCATGGCCGTATTCGGCGGGAAAACCGCCACCTACGTCGAGGCCGGCAATGTCGAAGCTGACGCGGTTGCGCACCCAGTCGGCCGAGGCCAGCGCCCGCTCATAGGTGTCGGGATCCTCGATCTGGCTGCCGACATGAAAGCACAAGCCGACCTTGTAGCCGGTCCGGTTCAGCCGTTCGGCCAGATCGACCGCATTGGCCGGTCCGGCGCCAAATTTCTTCGACAGTTCGTAGGCGGCCGATCCTTTCGTCTGGATGCGCACGAACACGGTGATCGCACCCGGATCGATATCGAGCGCCCGCACCACGCGGGTCAGCTTGGTGATCTCGTCCTCGTGGTCGAGCGAGATGACCCGGATGCCATATTTCTCCAGCGCCAGCTTGATGTCCGACTGTGCCTTGACCGGATGCATGTAGAGCATCTCGGCGTCCGGCGAGACCGCGCGCACGGCGGCGAATTCGCCGGGCGAGGCCACGTCGAAAGCGCCGACGCCGGCCTCGACCAGCGCCTTCAGCACGATCTGCTCGCCGTTGGTCTTGACCGCATAGGCGGTCTTGCCGGGAAACATGCCCATGAACTGCCTGGCGTCCGCCTTCAGCACCTGTGGGCGAAAGCAATAGATTGGATCGTCCGGGCGAAGCGCCAGCGCCGCTTCGCGCGCATTTTCGAATTGCTGCATGGACGAATCCCTTGGCTTAGACTGCGCACAATTAATCCAACCTATGCGGGAATGAAAACAATTCTGTGTCTCGCACCCCTGACGCTGCGGCGCTACGGCAGATGATGGAATGCTAGCCCACTGATCTGGTTTCGGGTGGCCCTTGCCGTCGAACAGGATATGGCCTGAACAGACGCCTGATTGGCTTGGCATTCAGAGCCATCCGGGAGGATTATCCATGGCGGTCACAACGACGACGGCAATGCGCGGCCCCATGGTCTTGAAAGACTGGGCGCAGCTTCTGCTGCTCGGTGCGATTTGGGGTGGCTCGTTCTTCTTCGCCCGCATTGCGGTTGCCGAGGTTCCGCCGCTGGTGCTGGTGCTGTTTCGCGTCGCCATCGCGGCGCTGGCGCTGCATCTCTATCTCGGCCTGCGCGGTCCGTCCTTCCGCCTCGCCTTGCCGCAAGCCGGCCTGTTCTTTCTGCTGGCGCTCGTCAACAACGTCATTCCGTTCTCGCTGATCTTTGCCGGCCAGACCGAGCTTGGCGCCGGTGTCGCCTCGGTGCTCAATTCGACGACGCCGTTCTGGACGTTGATCCTCGCCAACGCGTTGACATCAGACGAAAAACTCTCCTGGAACAAGCTTGCCGGGATCGCGCTCGGCATCGTCGGCACTGCGGTGATGATCGGTCCGGGCCTGCTTGCCGGGCTGGGCGGGCCGGTCTGGGCGAAATTCGCGCTGGTCGGCGCCTCGCTGTCCTATGCGGTGGCCCTGATGATCGCCCGGCGCTTCAAGGGTGTGCCGTCACCGGTCATCGCCACTGGACAATTGACCGCCTCGACCATCATCATGATCCCGATCGTGCTGCTTGGCCACGGCACTGCCAACCTGTTTTCGGCCTCGCCGCCGGTCTGGGCGGCAGTGTTTGCGCTGGCCCTTTTGTCCACCGCCTTCGCCTACATCCTCTATTTCAACCTCGTCGCCTCGGCCGGCGCCACCAACGCCTCGCTGGTCACGCTCATCGTGCCGGCCAGCGCGATCCTGCTCGGCTTTCTGTTCCTGGGCGAACGGCTCGAATTGTTCGAACTCGGCGGCATGGCGCTGATCGCGCTCGGCCTCGTCACCATCGACGGCCGCCTGTTCGGCCGACGCTAATGCCTGTCGCGGATAACGACATGCATCAGAACCCCAGGCGCGTCGCTTCCCAGGCGCGACACGCTTGAGAGCTTCGCATCCGATCGGCGCGCACGACGCTCCAACTGGTCGAATCTTCGCATCGACCCGAAATCGATTCCGACTTTCGGCGACGGTAGCGCGGCCATCTCTATCCTCGCCCCAGCTTCGTCACATTTTGTGCACAGGGCCGAAGCGGGATTTTGACGAAGAATTTCAATGCCTAACGGCAAATGGCCTGTCGTAAATTCCACAATGTCGTCGCATTGCAGCATAGTTTCCGCTTGCCTGTGGCAGAAATGCCCCTAGACTCTGGCCATAGCTCTTTAAGAGGAGGCTATGACATGGGACTCACGAGGCCAATTAACGCATTGATGATTTGTGCTGCATTTGCATTCATCGGGGCGCTGATTATGGGCTTTCTTCCATAGACCCGCCAAGCAACGGAAGATCAGCACAAAATAGTCCAAGTCATTGAAAAGGCCGGGTTTTTACCCGGCCTTTTTGCATCCCAGATTTGCCAGGGACTTACGCCGCGGCGGACCCCGCGGCTTCGGCCTCATGCGAGCGGATGCCGATCATGTGGCAGACGGCGAAGACCAGATCGGCGCGGTTCATGGTGTAGAAATGAAAATCGCCGACGCCGCGCTCGACAAGGTCCAGCACCTGCTCGGCCGCCACCGCGGACGCCACCAGCGCATGCGTCTGCGGGTCGGTCTGCAGCCCGTCGAAGCGCTCGGCCATCCATGCCGGCACCAGCGCGCCGCAACGCGCCGAGAAGTTGGCGACCTGGGTAAAATTGTGGACCGGCAATATGCCCGGGACGATCGGTATGTAGATGCCGGCCCGCCGCGCCCGCTCGACATAGCGCTCGTAGAGGTCATTGTCGAAGAAGAACTGGGTGATCGCCCGCGTCGCGCCATTGTCGACCTTGCGCTTCAGCATATCGATATCGGTGGCGAAGTCCGGGCTCTCCGGATGCTTTTCCGGATAGGCGGAGACCGAGATGTCGAAATCGCCGACACCTTTCAGCGCCCCCACCAGTTCGGCGCCATTGGCATAGCCGTCCGGATGCGGACGGTAGGCGGCGCCGACGCCCTCGGCCGGATCGCCGCGCAGGGCGACGAAGCGGGTGACACCCATGTCGGCGAATTCCTGAATGACTTCATCGACCTCGTGACGCGCCGCATCGACGCACGTCATGTGCGCCGCCGGTGTCAGCGCCGTTTCGTTGAGGATGCGCTTGACCGTGCGCGCCGTGCGCTCGCGGGTCGAGCCGCCGGCGCCATAGGTGACGGAGACGAATTTCGGCTTGAGCGGCTGCAGCCGGGTAACGGTGTCCCACAGCCTTGCTTCCATCTCGTCGCTCTTCGGCGGGAAGAACTCGAACGAAACCCTGATCTTGTCGCCAATGTCAGGGCGGCGGGAAAAGCGGAACTGGTTCATCAGGCGGTTTCCCCTATCGGATAGACATTGGCCGGTTGTGCGTGGTTGGAAGGATCGGCGATCAGCATGCGCTGGTCACGGCCGAGCCACAATTTTACGGTGAGCTTGGGCTCGTTGCCGGCGCGCGGCTCGAATTCCTGGCTCTCCTCGAGGTCGAGCCCGGCCTCGGAAAACCACTCGGTGATCTGCCGGTCGGAAAAGCCGAGCCGCACATGCGCGTGGGCGTCGCGCAGGAACTCCAGCGAATGCGGAGCGAAATCGACGATCACCAGCCGGCCTGCCGGACGTAGCAGCCTTGCTGCCTCGCGGATGGCGCGGGCAGGATCGTCGAGATAGTGCAGCACCTGGTGGATGGTGACGAGATCGAAGGCGTCGCGCTCGACCGGCGGCGCAAAAATGTCGCCCTGGCGCACCTGCGCATTGGAAATGCCGGCCTTGTCGAGGTTGGCGCGCGCCACCGTCAGCATCTCGCGCGACATGTCGATGCCGATGCCGCGCCGGTAGAGCGGCGAAAAGATCTCGAGCAGCCGCCCGGTGCCGGTGCCAAGGTCGAGCATCGACTGGAACGGCCGCTTGCCGACGAGCTTGAGCAGCGCTGCCTCCACGGCGCGGTCAGGCACATGCAGCGAGCGGATGTGATCCCAGCTTGCGGCATTTACCGAGAAATATTCGGCGGCGCGATCCTGCCGCTTGCGCTTGACCGCCGCCAACCGCTCGAGGTCACGCTCGACCTGCGGATCGGCGCCCCGGATACCGGAGACCAGCCTGAGCACGAAGTCCCGCGCCGCATCCGTATCCGACAGCCGGAAGAAGGCCCATGAGCCCTCCTGATAGCGGCCGATCAGCCCCGCCTCCAGCAAAAGCTTCAGGTGGCGCGAGACGCGCGGCTGCGACTGGCCGAGGATTTCGGTGAGATCGGAAACGGTGAGATCGCCGCGCGACAGCAACGCCAGGATGCGCAACCGGCTGGATTCGGCCGCCGCCTTCAATGTATCTACCATGGTGTCGAGCGCGACGTGCATGCGAGCATTCTCTTTGAAAAAGATATAAACATATGTTTATGTCGATTTTGATGGGCTTGCAAGCGCTATGTCGCTTCCGGACAAGAAAATGACGCATGCGTGGCGGATCGCGCACAGCCGGAAGCAGGATCGGGGCGAAAACCATGTTCGAAACGCGCAGCGGCGAAAAGCTTCTGGAAACTGATCCCGCCGATATGCCGCCGGACGGCCATGTCGTCTTCATCGGCCGCATCGCCTCGCCCTGGACCACGCGGGAAACTTGCCCCAAGAACATGAAAGCCGCGCGGGAAACCGGACAGCCGGCGGTTCTCACGATCGACCTGCCCTATCGCGAGGGCCTGCTCGGGCTTGAACGCGCCAGCCACGTCATCATCCTGTCCTGGCTGCACCACGCACCGCGGACCCTGATTGTTCAGAAACCCCGCCATGCGGCTGAACCGAAGGGCGTTTTTTCGCTGCGCTCCCCGGCCCGGCCGAACCCGGTCGGGTTGCATATCGCCAGGCTCGTCGCCCTCGACATCGACACGGGCCGTATCGATCTCGATGCCATCGACCTGCTCGACGGCACGCCGGTGATCGACATCAAGCCTTATTTCGCTTCGACCGATGCCTTTGCCGACGCGACCTTTGCCGGGCGGGACGAGCCCGGACAGGTCGTGCCAGGACAGGTCGTGCGATGAGCGCGCCGACCGGCCGCCGCCGCGCCATCGCCAAGGCGCTGACAGCGCTTTTGCCGCTGGCGCCCTATGCCGACATGGAAAAGATCCGCGCCGACGCCGGCGCGGTGCATATGAAGAGCTTGCCGCCGAGCATTGCCGTATGGCTGGCGACAATAGCCCACATCCGTCATGTGCACACCGACTACGAGAAACTGCTGGCCGAAGGCTACGACCGCGACTCGGCGCGTTTCTTCGTCATGGAACAGACCAACATGGTGCTGACCCGCTGGCGCGCCACACGTCTGCTCGAGGATGACGGCGAGGAATAACCAGATACCCGATGGCTCATCCACAACCCCGGCCTGTGTCTTGTACCACCCGCCGTGCCGCTCTATCCCGCTATCTGATTGGCGAAAAACGACCTGACGGAGGACGTGATGAGCAACTTGATCGATCCGCACGCCAAACCACTGCCCTCGCTCTCCGCCCGTCACATAGACCCGCACTCCTACCCGGATGGTGTTGCCTTCCTGCACGGGCAGTATCTGCCGATGTCGCAAGCCAAGATCTCGGTGCTGGATTGGGGCTTCCTGCATTCCGACGCCACCTACGACACGGTGCATGTCTGGGGCGGTCGCTTCTTCCGCCTCGACCTGCATCTCGATCGCTTCTTCGGCGGGCTGGAAAAGCTGCGCATGACGATCCCGTTCGACCGCGATGGCGTCGCCGAGATCCTCCACAACTGCGTGGCGCTGTCGGGTCATCGCGCCGCTTATGTCGAGATGCTGTGCACGCGCGGCGCCTCGCCGACCTTCAGCCGCGACCCGCGCGACGCGGTCAACCGCTTCATGGCGTTCGCCGTTCCCTTCGGCTCGGTTGCCGATGCCGAGCAATTGCAGCGCGGCCTGCATGTGGCGATCAGCGACAAGGTGCGCATCCCACCAGCCTCGATCGACCCGACAATCAAGAACTACCACTGGCTCGACCTGGTGCGAGGCCTCTACGACGCCTATGACCGCGGCGCCGAGACCGCACTGCTCCTCGATTTCAACGGCAATGTCGCGGAAGGCCCCGGCTTCAACGTCTTTTGCGTGGATGACGGCAAACTGTCGACGCCGGCTGTCGGCGTGCTGCCAGGCATCACCCGCCGCACCGTCTTCGATCTCGGCGCGGAGGCAGGGCTTGCCGTTGCAGCGGCCGATGTCAGCGTCGCTGCGCTGCGTCAGTCCGATGAGGTCTTCATCACCTCGACCGCCGGCGGCATCATGCCGGTAACGATGATCGACGGTATTCCGGTCGCGGACGGCAAGGTCGGCGCGATTACCAGTCGCCTCATGGCGATCTATTGGCGAAAGCACGAAGACCCGGCCTGGTCGAGCCCGGTGCGCTATCCCTGACCATTCCCTGGCCTCAGGCCCGGTAAATCCACTGCTCGGGCACACGCACCGATCAGAGCATGCGCAACAGCGCCCCGCCGATCGAGTAGCCGGCGCCGAAGGCGCAGAGCAGGCCATAGTCGCCGGCGTTCATGTCGGCGTGGTTTTCCGACAAGGCGACGACCGCACCGGCGCCGGCGGTGTTGCCGAGGCGCTCCAGCACCATCGGCGCGCGGTCATGGCCGACCTCGTGGCCGAACGACAGCTTCAGGATCATGGCGTTCATCCGGGCATTGGCCTGATGCAGCCAGAAGCGCCGGATCGCTTGCGGCGTCAGCCCGTGCTCGGCCAGGAACTCGACGATGAACTTGTGCCCGGCGACGGTGACTTCCTTGAACACCTTGTTGCCGACCTGCTTGATCAGGTTGCCTTCCAGGTTGATCATATACGGATCGTCCTGGGCGGTGCGCGTGTAATAGCCGAGATTGGTGCGGATGTTGTTGGACATCTGCGTCCAGGTCCGGGTGTCGAGCACCTCGAAACGTCCCGGCCGCTTGTCGCCCTGGGCAAGCCCCTCGACGACCATCGAGACCGAAGCATCGCCGAAGATGAAATGCGTCTGCCGGTCGCGGAAGTTGAGATGGCCGGTGATGATCTCGGGCGTCGTCACCAGCACGCGCCTGTGTGCGCCCGCCCGCACCAGATTGACCGCGATATGCAATGCCGCCGCCGCCGACGAGCAGCCAAGGCCCATGTCGAAACCGGCGCCCTTCGTGCCCATCGCCTGCTGCATCTCGATGGCGATCGCCGGATAGGGCCGCTGGTGATGTGAGGCCGAGCAGATTACCAGGTCGATATCAGGTGGTTCCAGGCCGGCATGGTCGAGCGCTTTCCTGGCCGATGCGATGCCGAACTCGGCTTCCAGCGACAGCGCATCGTCCGGCCGCGCCGGAATGCGCGGCGCCATGCGGGTCGGGTCGAGAATGCCTTCCCGCTCGATCACATGGCGCGTCTGCACGCCCGAAGCATGGACGATGAAGGCGCTGTCCGATTTCTGCAGCAGCGTCTCACCCGAAGCCTGGCGGCGGACATTCTCCATCTCGACCCAGGCATTGAAGCTGTCGACCAATTCCTCATTGGTGATCGAAGGTTCGGGGATTTCAACGCCGATGCCGCTGATGATGACGCGATGCATTTTCAGTTCGTCCCCATGCGCAGGCGCTGCGGCTTGATGTGGGCGCCGCGAGAGTTCGGCGCAACATTATTCGCATCAAGCTAGTTTAAGCCGGCTTAAATCAAGGGCCTGAGGCAAAAGACCACAACCTTGCGTGGCTGAAATGCGCATTGTGGCGAAACCGAATCAAGCGCAGCAGTGCGTCTCGGTGTGGCCAATCGTTTCTAGGCAGCGCGCCGTGCGACGATGAAAAGGCGCGGGAAACGCAGCAGCACCTTGCCGTTCGCCGTCTTCGGATAGGATTCGGTTATCCCAGCGGTGTAGCGCGTGAGAAAAAACCGTCGCTCGTCCGCGTCGAGCGGATCGAGGAACGGCTTCAGCCCCGTCGACTTCAGCCACTCGACGATTGCCCCGGCATCGGCCAGCGGATGATTGTAGGCGGTGTGCCAGATGTCGAGCCGGTCCGAGAACGGCGACAAAAGATCGTAGTAGAACGACACCGGCGGCAGCGGCCCGCCCGCAGCACCCCTAAGCTTTTCGGCAAACGGCATTTCGGCCGCCGTCTCGCGCATCAGCCGGTGCGACGGCTCGCCCATATTGTCCGGCATCTGCACGGCAAGCGCGCCGCCGGGCGCCAGAAATCCCATCAGCCGCTGGAAGATCGCCGGATGCTCGGGCAGCCACTGGAACACTGCATTGGCAAAGATCACGTCGACCGGCTGTTCGGGCTGCCACGCCGCCGCATCGGCCAGTTCGAAGGTTACTTCAGGCAGACGCGCCCTCGCTTTCTCGATCATGTCAGGCGAGGTGTCGAAGCCGCTGACCTGCGCGCTCGGCCAGCGCTCGACCAGCAATTGCGTCGAATTGCCCGGCCCGCAGCCGATATCGACCACCCGGCGCGGCGCCGCCACCGGCAGCTGCGCGACGAGATCGCGCGCCGCACGCGTGCGCTCGTCCTCGAATTTGAGATATTGGGCGGCGGACCAGTCGGGTTTTGCTTTTGCGGCAGTGCTGTTCATCGATAGACCTCGCGACGGTTGCCGACCTCCACAACGAGCACGACAAACCGGCTATCCTCGAATTGGGCAATGATTCTGTAGTCGCCGACGCGAAAACGCCAAGCCTCTTGCTTGGTCGCGGTCAGGCGCTTGGCAAGTGCCTTTGGATTGGGGTGCTCCGAAACTCTTTGATGCAGGAACTCGAGGATGCGCCGCTGATCTTTCGTTGAAAGCCGTTCGATATCCTTTTCGGCTTGCCGCGTGAACTCGACACGCCAAGTCATTCAGCGGCAGGTTTCTTGCGCCGTTCCGCTGCTTCGCGAAGCTCAAGCTTCCGGATCACTTCCTCCAGCGGAATGCGCGCCCCGTCGTCATCCTTCAGGCGTTCCTCGGCAATCCTGGCATCCTGCCAATCCTCGATTGTCTCGAGGATCGCTTCAACTGCAACCTGATCGACAGTACGGCCGCTGGCCCTGGCCATATCGGCCAGCAGCTTCTCGGCTTTTTGCGGCAATTTGACCGTGATCATGGCAACTCCATTCGATCAATTTAGGTCAAACGACGATCGCCTGCAATGGATCGAACCTTACCGCGTCAGCCGCTTGTACGTCATGCGGTGCGGATTGACGGCGTCGGGGCCGAGCCGGCGGATCTTGTCCTGCTCGTAATCCTCGAAATTGCCCTCGAACCACTCGACATGGCTGTCGCCTTCGAACGCCAGGATGTGCGTCGCCAGCCGGTCGAGGAACATGCGGTCGTGCGAGATGATGACGGCGCAGCCGGCGAAGTTTTCCAGCGCGTCTTCGAGCGCCGCCAGCGTTTCCGTATCGAGATCGTTGGTCGGTTCGTCGAGCAGCAGCACATTGCCGCCGGTCTTCAGCATCTTGGCAAGATGCACGCGGTTGCGCTGGCCGCCGGAAAGATTGCCGACCTTCTGCTGCTGATCGCCGCCGCGGAAATTGAACGAGGCGCAATAGGCGCGGGTGTTGGCCTCGAACTTGCCGAGCTTGACCACCTCGGCGCCGCCCGAGATTTCTTCCCAGACGGTCTTGGTCGGGTCGAGTGCATCGCGGCTCTGGTCGACGTAGCCGAGCTTGACCGTCTCGCCGACGCGGATCGCGCCGGCATCCGGCTTTTCCTGACCGGTGATCATGCGAAACAGCGTCGTCTTGCCGGCGCCGTTCGGGCCGATGACGCCGACGATGCCGCCGGGCGGCAGCTTGAATTCGAGATCGTCGATCAGCAGCGTGTCGCCGAAGCCCTTCGACAGGCCGTCGACCTCGATCACCACATTGCCGAGCCGCTCGCCATGCGGAATGACGATCTGGGTGTCGCTCGGACGCCGCTTGTCGGCCGCATCCAGCAGATCCTGGAACGCCTGGATGCGCGCTTTCGACTTGGTCTGCCGTGCCTTGGGGCTGGACTGGATCCACTCGCGCTCGCGGCCGATCGCCCGCTGGCGCGCGTCGTCCTCGCGGCCCTCCTGCTTGAGCCGCTTGGCCTTGGCTTCGAGATATTTGGTGTAGTTGCCCTCATAGGGAATGCCGCGGCCGCGGTCGAGCTCGAGGATCCAGCCGGTGACATTGTCGAGGAAGTAGCGATCGTGGGTGATGATCATCACCGCGCCGGGATAGGCGCGCAGATGCTTTTCCAGCCACGCCGTCGTCTCGGCGTCGAGATGGTTGGTCGGCTCGTCGAGCAGCAGAAGGTCGGGCTGGCGCAGCAGCAGTTGGCACAGTGCCACGCGGCGGCGCTCGCCGCCCGACAGCTTGGCGACGTCGGCTTCCTTGGGCGGGCAGCCCAGCGCTTCCATCGCCATCTCGACCTGCTGTTCGAGATCCCACAGGTTGAGCCGGTCCATCTCGTCCTGGAGCTTGGCCGACTCGTCGGCCGTCTCGTCGGAATAGTTCATCATCAATTCGTTGTAGCGTTCGATGATCGCGGTCTTGGCGGCGACGCCTTCCATGACGTTCTCGAACACGGTCTTGCTCGCATCGAGCGCCGGCTCCTGCGCCAGGTAGCCGACGGTGGCGCCTTCGGCCAACCACGCCTCGCCGCTCCACTCCTTGTCGATGCCGGCCATGATCTTGAGGATGGTCGACTTGCCGGCGCCGTTCGGCCCGAGGATGCCGATCTTGGCGTCCGGGTAGAAGGAGAGGTGGATATTCTCGAGCACCTTCTTGGTGCCATAGGCCTTGTTGAGGCCGGCCATGTGATAGATGAACTGGCGTGCCACGCGAGCTTTCCCTGAAAAGTCGACTGGAATGTCGGATTGAATGGAAGTTGCGCGCTATGTAGGCGATGCGGCGCCGAACGGCAAACTGTTTTGGCATTTCGGATCTGTCTTCGGGCCGAGAGGGGCTCGGCGTGTTACTGGAACTCCACCGGATCGACGATGCCTTTCGGACAGCCGGCATTGTTCGTCGGCACTGATGCCAGCAACAGTTCATTGAGCGAAGAGTTCGGGCCGATCGGGCCAGTTAGGCCGAGCGTCAGCTCGTCGATCAGCCGCCGACCGCTCGAAGGATCCTTCACGCAGGAGACGCGAACCCGCTCGCCGGCACCGGGACCAAAGGCACTGTCGAAGGCGGCGCGGATCTGGTCGGAGGTCAGATCCCGGCCAATGTTTTGCGTGAAAAGATCACGCACCGATGACGCATTCACCGCACGCATCAGGTTCAGCGCATCGGAAAAATACGCCTGCTGGCTCTTGCCGTAACAGGTGCCATGCTTGATCCACTCATGCCTGTCGAGAGCGGATGCGGTGCCTGGCATCACCCGATCGAGCTCCGACCGCGTGTTCAGCTCAAGCTCGACCGGCGGCAGGTCCTGCCAGTGCGCCGGATTGTCGTTTGCCTTGTCGGCCGCTGCCACCTGGCAATAGAAATTTCCGTTCGGCTGCGGCCACAGCCCATGCAAGGTGAAATGCGTCGCCTCAAAACCGGCCGCGGTCTGCACCTTGCATTCGGTCTTGCCGGGCTTGGTTTCGCAAAACGCCGGCTGCCAGCTCAGTGCGAGGACATATTCGGGTTTTCGCGAAGCCGGCGCAGCAGGCTTCTCCTGGTCGGCCGGCACGGGTGCTGCCGGTTCCGTGGACGCACTGCCACCCGAAACATGGCCGCAATCGACCTTCACCCAGCGGCGCTCCGGATCGGCCCCGGGCACGCGGATCAGATAGTGCGTGGGAACATCCTTGTTGCCAGCCAGCAGCTCGTAGCTCCGTCCCGCATCGGTCGCGATATTGCCTGGGTTCTTGCCGCTCTTGATGGCCTGGGTGGCTGGACAGGTGGCGTCGGCGACGAAGGAGCCGCTCATCTTTACCTCGGCCCGCACAGCACCCGTCAGCGACGCGGCGGCAAGCGCCGATCCGAAAACAACACCTGTCAGCGTACGCATGGGTACTCTCCGGTTGAATAATGCTGGGGCAACAGACTGCCGCCCTCTCGGTAGCAAATTCTCCATGTCAGAATTGCGATGCTCCGCGTTGCGGGCAAGAACTGCGCTGCGCAAAACACCGCCAGCGGATTGACGCAAAACCGGCGTCGGCGCACACAAATGTTCAGGCGCAAAAGACGCGTTGGAGACGAAGCGACAATGTCATTCAGCCAGCAGCGTGTGCTCCGATCGCCGACCGGCGCCGAGCTCAACCTTTACGTGAAACGCGCCGAGGGCCGCCCGCGCGCGGTCGTCCAGATCAATCACGGACTGGCCGAACATGCGGCGCGCTATGTCCGCTTCGCCACCTTTCTGGGCGAGTGCGGCTTCCATGTCTATGCCCATGACCATCGCGGCCATGGCGCAACCAAGGCGCCAGACGCTCCGCTCGGCACATTCGCCAAAGTGAATGGCGGCGCCAAGGTCATCGCCGATGTCGCCGCCGTGCATGACCTGATCGCCGGCGACCATCCCGGCCTGCCGGTCATCGTCTTCGGCCATTCCATGGGCGGCCTCGTCGCGCTGAATTTCATGCTTCATCATTCGAACCGGCTGCACGCCGCCGCCATCTGGAACGCCAATTTTTCCGCCGGGCTCGCCGGCCGTGCAGCGCAAGGCATCCTGGCCTGGGAAAAATTCCGGCTCGGCTCCGACATGCCGTCGCGCATGCTGCCGAGACTGACCTTCCAGGCCTGGGGCAAAGCCGTCCCCGATCACCGCACGCCGTTCGACTGGCTGTCGCGCGACGCGGCCGAAGTCGACAAATACATCGCCGATCCGCTGTGCGGCTGGGATGCCTCGGTGTCGATGTGGCGCGACCTGTTCGGCTTTGTCTTCGACGGCGCCGACGACACCAAATTTTCCGGCATCCGCAAGACCCTGCCGATCTGCCTGGTCGGCGGCGAAAAGGATCCCGCAACCGGCGGCGGCAAGGCGGTCAGCCATCTCGCTGGGCGCCTGCGCAGGATGGGCTTTTCGAATCTCGTTTCAAAGGTTTACGCCGAGACCCGCCACGAAAGCCTGAACGAGGTGAATCGAAATATCATCATGGACGATTTCGCCGCATGGGCCGACAGCGTGCTCAAACAAGCCTGATCGAGATTGGCACGGTCGGCAATGGCATGATCGGGGGCATGATCGGGTTTGGCCCATTGCAAGAGCCGTGACTTCGGCACGCGGGATTGATACAGGCTGCGTTCCCGATCAATCACGGTGATCCATGACTGAGCCTCCGCTGAAAGGCATCCGCGTAATCGAGCTCGCCCGTATCCTGGCTGGACCGTGGGCGGGGCAGCTGCTTGCCGATCTCGGCGCCGACGTGATCAAGGTCGAGAGCCCGGATGGCGGCGACGACACCCGCAAATGGGGTCCGCCCTTCATCATGAGCCATGACGGCGAAAACCTCTCGGCCGCCTATTACCATTCCTGCAATCGCGGCAAGCGCTCCATCGCCATCGATTTCTCGACGCCCGAGGGCGCCGAGACAGTGCGCCGGTTGGCCGCGACATCGGACGTGCTGATCGAGAACTTCAAGCTCGGCGGACTGAAGAAATACGGGCTCGACTATGACAGCTTGCGCAAAATCAACCCGCGGCTGATCTATTGCTCGATCACCGGCTTCGGCCAGGACGGGCCCTATGCGCCGCGTGCCGGCTACGACTTCATCATCCAGGGCATGGCCGGCATGATGTCGATCACCGGCGAGGCTGGCCGCGAGCCGCAAAAAGCCGGTGTCGCCATTTCAGACATTTTCACCGGCCTCTATTCGGTGATTGCCATCCAGGCCGCACTGCGCCATGCCGAAAAGACCGGCGAAGGCCAGCATATCGACATGGCGCTATACGACAGCCAGATCTCGGCGCTCGGCAACCAGAACCTCAACTATCTGGTCTCGGGAAAATCGCCGGTGCAGATGGGCAATGCGCATATGAACATCGCGCCCTACGAAGTGGTGCCGGTCAAGGACGGCCATATCATCCTGGCCATCGGCAATGACGGCCAGTTCGCCAAATTCTGCGCGGCTGTCGGGTTGGACGAGCTGCCATCGAACCCCGATTTCGCCACCAACCCCGCCCGGGTCGCCAACCGGGCGAAGCTGCGCGAGCGTATAATCGAGGCACTAAAAACCTTCGATCGCGATCCGCTGCTGGCCAAGCTGGAGGCGGCAGGCGTGCCTAGCAGCCCGATCAACACGATCGGCGAGATGTTCGCCGACCCGCAGACCATCGCGCGCGGCATGCGGCTCGACCTCGACGACAGCCATGGCAATCTGTTGCCCTCGGTGCGCGCGCCGATGGTCATGTCGGGCACGCCGCTGGTCTATGAGCGGCCCTCGCCGCGCCTCGGCGAACACACCGAAGAAATCCTTGCCGAACTGGAGAGGTCAGGAAAATGAAGACCGGCGGACAACTGATTGTCGATGCGCTCGAAGCCAACGGAACGGACCGTATCTATTGCGTGCCCGGCGAATCCTACCTTGCGGTGCTCGACGCGCTGCACGACTCGCCGATCCGCACCATCGTCTGCCGCCAGGAAGGCGGCGCCGCGATGATGGCCGACTGCCATGGCCGCCTGACCGGCAAGCCAGGCATCTGCTTCGTCACCCGCGGCCCCGGCGCCACCAACGCCTCGGCCGGCATCCACATCGCCATGCAGGATTCGATTCCCGTCATCCTGTTCATCGGCCAGGTCGCCAGCCACGCCAAGCAGCGCGAGGCTTTTCAAGAGGTCGACTACGTCAGGTTCTTCGGCGACATCGCCAAATGGGTGGTCGAGATCGACGACGCCGCGCGCATTCCCGAATTCGTCACCCGCGCCTTCGCGGTAGCGACGTCCGGCCGTCCCGGGCCGGTCGTCATCTCGCTGCCGGAAGACATGCTGACCAGCCTTGCCGAGGCGCCAGCAGCCCTGCCCCACACGCCGGTCGAAACGCGGCCGGGCGAGGCCGAGCTCGATGCTCTGGAAACGCTGCTCAACAAGGCAAAGCGCCCCTTCGTCATCCTCGGCGGCACGCGCTGGGATGCGGCGGCCGTTGCGCGGATGCGGACGATCGCCGAAGCCTGGTCGCTGCCGGTCGGCTGCTCCTTCCGCCGCCAAATGCTGTTCGATCATCTCCACCCGAACTACGCCGGCGATGTCGGCATCGGCATCAACCCGAAGCTGGCGACCGCCATCAAGCAGGCCGACCTGGTGCTGCTGATCGGCGGCCGCATGGGCGAGATGCCGTCCTCCGACTACACGCTGCTCAAGAGCCCCTACCCCGACCAGTCGCTGGTCCATGTCCATGCCGACGCTGGCGAGCTCGGCCGTGTCTACCGGCCGACGCTGGCGATCAACGCCTCGCCGTCCGCCTTCGTCGAAGCCGTTGCCGGGCGCAAGCCGGCCGCCACGCCGGTCTGGGCGGATGAAACACCGAAGCTGCACGCGGCCTATCTCGACTGGTCGACACCGCCCGAAAGCGGCCCCGGCGCCGTCCAGATGGGGCCGATCATGAACTATCTCGAAAAAATGCTGCCCGACGATGCGATCCTCACCAACGGCGCCGGCAACTACGCCACCTGGGTGCACCGCTTCCACCGTTCCCGGCGCTTTGCCACGCAGGCAGCGCCGACCTCCGGCTCGATGGGCTACGGCACGCCAGCAGCGGTCGCCGCCAAGGAATTGTTCCCCGAGCGCGATGTGATCGCCTTTGCCGGCGACGGCTGCTTCCTGATGAACGGCCAGGAATTCGCCACCGCCGTGCAGTACGATCTGCCGATCATCGTCGTCGTCGTCAACAATGGCATCTACGGCACCATCCGCATGCACCAGGAACGCGAATATCCCGGCCGCGTCGTCGCCACCGACCTGAAGAATCCCGACTTCGCGGCGCTCGCCCGCGCCTATGGCGGCCATGGCGAAACCGTCGAGAAGACGGCCGATTTCGCGCCGGCCTTCGAACGCGCCCGTGCCAGCGGCAAGCCGTCGATCGTCGAGATCAGGCTCGACCCCGAGGCCATCACGCCGACCCGGACAATGACCCAGATAAGGGACAGGTCGTGAGCGCAGAGGCGTAGGCCGAGTTCCTTCGCAGCGCTGTCCCGCAAACTTCGACAGGCTAATGCAGCGATCCCTCGGGCGACGTTGCGCTACATCGTCGCCGCCTTCTCGATCTGCCCGCGGATCTCGCCGTCCTTGTGGGCCGCCGTATGGATGTTGATGTAGTATTTGCCGGCCATCAGGTCGGCAGCCTGCGCGTCGGTCAGGATCGCCGCCCCCTTGAACGGGCTTTTCGGAGCGCCCTTGAACGGGACGACGACGCCGGCATTTTCACCCTTTGCGGCCGGACCGTGAATATGTCCGGCCGTCGCCGGTCCACTGAGACCTGAATACATCACGTTCCAGGTGAGCTGTTTCGTCTCGGTGTTGAAGCCGAGAGTGGCCTCGCCTTTGCCCTCCGTGGTGACGGGTGGATTCTGCTGAGCGCCATCGAGCGTCGCCTTCATCTTCATCATGTCGGCCGAGGCTGGTGAAGCGCACAGGAGGGAAGCCGAAACGGCCAGCGCCGAAAGCATCGGCGAGAAGGATTGCATGCGCATGGAATTCTCCGTTGTGGCGATGACATCCGCTGAAGCAGGATGCACTGGAACAACTGTTGTGGCGAGCGGATGTTTCCACCGGTAACGGCTATTTTACATGCTAAAAAAGGGGGCGGTCGCCCGTCCCCTTTTTTCGAACTGCGGACCCCAGAGGCCCCGGTTGACGGCTTACTTGATGGCCTTGTCGGTGATGGCGGTCGTGTAGGCGCCGGTCGGCTCCTTGGTGATGATCTTCTGGTCGAGCAGCGCCTTGGCGGTGCGCGCGTAGGTCGCCGGGTCGAGCTTGCCGTCGGCATTGTCGATCAGCTTGGCGACTTCGCCCATCATGCGCTTCTGGTGGTTCTCGTCCTGGCCGCCATTGTCCATGACGATGCCGGCCGCCTCGTCGGAATTGTCGACGGCGTATTTCCAGCCTTTCATCGAGGCGCGCACGAAACGCACCATCTTGTCCTCGAAGGCCGGATCCTTGAGCTTGTCCTCCAGGGCGTAGAGACCGTCCTCAAGCAGGTCGTTGCCCATGGCCGAGTAGTTGAACACGATCAACTCTTCCGGCTTGTAGCCGGCATCGATGAGCTGCCAGTATTCGTTGTAGGTCATGACCGAAATACAATCCGCCTGCTTCTGGATCAGCGGCTGCACGTCGAAACTCTGCTTCAGCACGGTGACGCCGTCCGGGCCGCCGTCGGTCTTCAGGCCGAGCTTGTTCATCCAGGCGTAGAACGGATACTCGTTGCCGAAGAACCAGACGCCGAGCGTATGGCCCTTGAAGTCGGCTTCGGTCTTGACCGGGCCGTCCTTCGGGCAGACCAGCTGCATGCCGGCCTTTTTGAACGGCTGGGCGATATTGACCAGCGGCACCCCCTTTTCGCGCGCGGCCAGCGCGCCGCCCATCCAGTCGACGATGACGTCGGCGCCGCCACCGGCGATCACCTGCTCGGGCGCGATATCGGGGCCGCCCGGCTTGATCTCGACGTCGAGACCTTCGGCCTCATAGAAGCCCTTGTCCTTGGCGACATAGTAGCCGGCAAACTGGGCCTGCGTGACCCATTTCAGCTGCAGCGTCACCTTGTCTGCGGCCATCGCCTGAAACGCGGCAAGCGACATCGCGCCGGCCAGCATCGAAACAACAAGTCTTTTCATGCTTTTACCCTCTGGAGTTAAGTGTTCACCCTTTTAGGACCAGGACCTTCAATCCAACCCCTGATTCCAAACCCGCCACCGCCCTATCCACCACGGACGGAGGGATGCCAAAACGTGACTGCTCTCTCGAAAAGAGCGACCACGCCATAAAAGACCGAACCCGCAAGTGCTGCAACTGCGATTTCGGCCCAGACCATGTCGATATTCATCCGTCCGACTTCGGTCGAAATCCGGAACCCCATGCCGACCACGGGCGTGCCGAAGAACTCCGCGACGATGGCGCCGATCAGCGCCAGCGTCGAATTGATCTTCAGCGCGTTGAAGATGAAGGGCGCTGCCGCCGGCAGCCGCAGCTTGAACAGCGTCTGCCAGTAGCTCGACGCATAGGTGCGCATCAGGTCGCGTTCCATATGGCCGGAGGCGGCAAGCCCGGCGACGGTGTTCACCAGCATCGGGAAGAAGGTCATGATGATGACGACGGCGGCCTTCGACTGCCAGTCGAAGCCGAACCACATGACCATGATCGGCGCCACGCCGATGATCGGCAGCGCCGACACCATATTGCCGATCGGCAGCAAGCCGCGGCGCAGGAACGGCACGCGGTCGGCCGCGATGGCGGCGATGAAGCCGGCGCCGCTACCGACGATGTAGCCGAAGATCACCGCCTTGAAGATGGTCTGCCGCACGTCGGCGGCCAGCACCGGCAGCGAATTGGCGATGCGCACGCCGATGGCGCTTGGCGGCGGCAGCAGGATGAAGGGGATGCCGGCGCCGCGCGTTACCGCCTCCCAGATGATCAGGATCCAGGCGCCGAAGATCGCCGGGATGATCAACCTCAAAGCGGTCGCCGCCCAGCGCGAGGCCGGGCGAAGCGCGGACAGCACCGTCACGCAGCGCCAGGCGAGAAGCCATGCCGCGGCAAGCAGCAGATAGAACGACGCGCGAGCGGTGCCTTCGTTGCCGGTTATGCCGGCGAGCAATAGCCACGCCGCGCCATGCGCGCCAAGGAAGAGCAACACCACCCCGATTGCCGGTGGGAAATTATCGGCCTCGATTGCCAGGAGCAGCAACAAAAAAATCAAAGCCGCGGTACCGACACCATAGCCGGGCGCCGCATCGACAAGCGGCCAAAGAAGCAGCGCGCCCGCAAGCAGGACAAGCGCAGCATACCCTTGCCACGAGCGGGGGGTGATCGACGAAAGGCTCAGAAGACCGCTCATGCCGGCCTCCCGCCCATGGCGCGGTCGACGAGGCGCCCGGCTATGCCGACCACCATCACCAAAAGGGCCGCCACCACCGAGCCCGCCACCAGCGCCGACCAGATGTCGATGGTCTGGCTGTAATAGGCGCCAGCAAGCAGCTTGGCGCCGATGCCGGCGACGGCACCGGTCGGCAACTCACCGACGATGGCGCCGACCAGGCTGGCGGCGACCGCCACCTTCATCGAGGTGAACAGGAACGGCACCGATGCCGGCACCCGCAATTTCCAGAAGGTCTGCGAGGCGCTGGCATTGTAGGTGTGCATCAGGTCGAGATGGGTGAGTTCGGGCGAGCGCAGGCCCTTGACCATGCCGACCGCCACCGGGAAGAACGACAGATAGGTCGAGATCAGCGCCTTCGGGATCAGGCCGGTAACGCCGATCGCCGCCAGCACGACGATGATCATCGGCGCCACAGCCAGGATCGGAATGGTCTGCGAGGCGATGATCCACGGCATCAGGCTGCGGTCGAGCGTTGCCACATGGACGATGCCGACGGCAATCAGGATGCCGAGCGCCGTGCCGAAAGCGAAGCCGAGCAGCGTCGAGGACAGCGTCACCCAGGCATTGTAGACAAGGCTGCGATTGCTGGTGACCTTGCGCAGAAAGGTGTTCTCGAAGAAATTAACCGCCACCTGATGCGGCGCCGGCAACGTCGGCTTCGGCTGCGACATCGTCTTGCCGATGAATTCCACAATCCCCGGCGTCTCGCCGGCACGGCGGTCGAGATCGCGCTGGAAAGGCGCGTTGAGGATGACGGCGAAAACATACCAGACGACCACCACGCCTGCGAGGATCGAGGTCACCGGAACGATCTTGTCGCGAAAACTATCCACGTAGCAGTCCTCGCCAGACTGGCACACGCTCCGGGTAACGCGCTTTCGTCATCCTAGGGCGGAGCCGCCGCGAAGCGGCGGGCGTAGACCCTAGGATCCATTCCGTGACCTCGGCCGAAAGGCCCAAGCGGTGCAAAATATCCGCCAGGCAAGCCACGGCAGCCGACGTTCCCGCAAGACAGGGAGCGACGTTCCGCACCGTTGGGGAGCGGGGAGGTAACGGCATGGATCCTAGGGTCTGCGCCGCGTCGCTTCGCTCCTTGCTCCGCCCTAGGATGACGAAGGCACGGGTGACCGCCCCCTCACCCGACCTCCGCTTCGCTCCGGCCACCCTCTCCCCGTCGGGGAGAGGAGGGAGCTCATCCACCTCAATCCTCATAACTATGCCCTGCCCTGAGCCCGTCACGCACCCGCGCCGCGATCGCCAAAAACTCCGGCGTCTCGCGGATGTCGAGCGGCCGCTTTTTCGGCAGCGTCGATTCGATGACGTCGCTGACGCGGCCCGGGCGCGGCGACATGACGATGATCCGCGTCGAAAGGTAGACCGCCTCGGGAATGGAATGGGTGACGAAGCAGATGGTCTTGTTGGTCCGCTCCCAAAGCTCCAGCAGCTGTTCGTTGAGGTGGTCGCGCACGATCTCGTCCAGCGCGCCGAACGGCTCGTCCATCAACAGAAGATCGGCATCGAAGGCCAGCGCCCGCGCGATTGAGGCACGCTGCTGCATGCCGCCGGAAAGCTGCCACGGGTATTTCTGCTCGAAGCCGGACAGGTTGACGAGATCGAGCGTGCGCTTGATGCGCGCCGCCTGCTCTGCCTTCGACAGGCCCATGATCTCCAGCGGCAGCGCCACATTGCGCTCGATCGTGCGCCACGGATAAAGTGCGGCCGCCTGGAAGACATAGCCATAGGCGCGGCTCTGGCGCGCCTGCTCGGGCGTCATGCCGTTGACGGCGATGCTTCCCGATGTCGGTTTTTCCAGATCGGCGATGACCCGCAGCAAGGTCGTCTTGCCGCAGCCGGACGGCCCGATGAAGGAGACGAATTCGCCCTTGCCGATGGTCAGGTCGACATTCGACAGCGCCTGCACCGGACCGTCACTGGTCTGGAAGGTCAGGTCGACCTTGCTTGCCGAAACGACGGCTGGCGACTGTCCCGTCATAGGCCGCAGCCTGGCTTTTCGCGTCGCCGCCGCGCCGGCCGGACTCCCGTTGCTTTTGCCAAAATGCTGCTTTCCACTTATCTTGTCCCACTCGATCGAGAGTTTGCCCGATGTCGTCCAAACCCACCTGCCATCTTATCCGCCCCGAAAGCTCTTATGAAGGCAAGCAGGGACTGAGTTATTTCACCGGCATCGCCACTGAGACGGTCGGCTCTACCGGCATCTGCATGCACCTGCTCACCATGCCGCCCGGTGCCCGCGCCAAGGCGCATATGCACGAAAGCCATGAGACGGCGATCTATGTGCTCTCCGGCGAGGTCCATACCTGGTACGGCGACCGGCTCGAGCAGCAGATCGTGGCCAAGGCCGGCGACCTCTTCTACATTCCCGCCGGCGTGCCGCATCTGCCGGCCAATCTGAGCGACAGTCCGGCCTCGGCGGTCATCGCCCGCACCGATCCCAACGAACAGGAAAGCGTCGTCCTGCTGCCGGAACTGGATGGGCTGGTCGCCTGAGGCCGGCTTCAGTGCAATCGCTTCAGGTTTGCGCTGCCCCTGAGGGGCAGCGCCGACGTCGACAAACCCGCGCAAGCTCACACCCCGGTCGCCGGAATACCTGACCGTTCCACCTTGCGCGGCGCGGAGATTTCCTTCCAGGTCGACAGCGCCCGATTGACCGCGGCATTCGGCTCGCGGCCGACGAACTCGCCATTGCCGGGCTTCGCCTTGACCTCGTTTTCCTGGATCGACAGTTCGCCGCGCGAAAAGACGAAGCGCGGCAGGCCGGTCACCTCAAAACCTTCGAAGACGTTGTAGTCGATCACCGATTGCTGCTTCTTGGCGGTGATCGTCTTTGTGCGCTTCGGGTCCCAGACGACGATGTCGGCGTCGGCGCCTTCGACGATGGCGCCCTTCCTCGGATACATGTTGAGGATTTTGGCGATATTGGTCGAGGTCACCGCGACGAATTCGTTCATCGTCAGCCGGCCGGTGTTGACCCCGGTGGTCCACAGCACCGGCAAGCGGTCCTCGAGCCCGCCGGTGCCGTTCGGGATCTTGGTGAAATCGCCGACACCGTTGCGCTTCTGGCTGGTGGTGAAGGCGCAATGGTCGGTCGCCACCACTTGCAGTGATCCCGCCTGCAGGCCGGCCCACAGCGAATCCTGGTGCAATTTGTTGCGGAACGGCGGGCTCATCACGCGCCGCGCCGCATGGTCCCAGTCCTTGTTGAAATATTCGCTCTCGTCGAGCGTCAGATGCTGGATCAGCGGCTCGCCGAACACCCGCATGCCCTTCTGCCGCGCCCGGCGAATGGCTTCGTGGGCCTGCTCGCAGGAGACATGCACGACATAAAGCGGCACGCCGGCCATGTCGGCGATCATGATGGCGCGGTTGGTCGCCTCGCCTTCCACTTCCGGCGGCCGCGAATAGGCGTGCCCTTCGGGGCCGTTATTGCCGGCGGCCAGCAGCTTCTGCGACAGGGCGGCAACCACGTCGCCATTCTCGGCATGGACCAGCGGCAGCGCGCCAAGATCGGCGCAGCGCTGGAACGACGAATACATCTCGTCGTCATCGACCATCAGCGCGCCCTTGTAGGCCATGAAGTGCTTGAACGAGGTGATGCCCTTGTCGACGACAGTGGCCATCTCGTCGAACACCTGCTTGCCCCACCAGGTGATCGCCATGTGGAAGGAATAGTCGCACGAGGCTTTCGAAGTCTTGTTGTCCCACATCTGCAGGGCCTCGAGCAGCGACTGCTGCGGCGCCGGCAGACAGAAATCGACAACCATCGTGGTGCCGCCGGCAAGCGCGGCGCGGGTGCCGCTCTCGAAATCGTCGGCCGAATAGGTGCCCATGAAAGGCATTTCGAGATGGGTGTGCGGATCGATGCCGCCCGGCATCACGTAGCAGCCGGTGGCGTCGAACTCGTGGTCGCCATGCAGGTCCGGCCCGATGGCGATGATCTTGCCGTGCTTGAACAGCACGTCGGCCTTCCAGCTGCGATCGGCGGTGACGATGGTGCCGTTCTTGATGACTTTGGACATTTTTTTGTTCCCTTGTTTTTCTCGCGCTTCTTGGTGAGCGGCGTTCGGAATCTTGGTTTCTAGCTCACCCCACGATCACCGCTGTCTCCACCACCGCGTGGAACAGCACGTCGGCGCCGGCCGCCGCCCATTCCTTGGTGATTTCCTCGGCCTCGTTGTGCGACAGCCCGTCGACGCAGGGGCACATCACCATTGCCGTCGGCGCGACGCGGTTGATCCAGCAGGCGTCGTGGCCGGCGCCGGAAACGATGTTGCGATGCGTATAACCCAGGCGCTCGGCCGCATCCCGCACAGCCTTGACGCAGCCGGGATCGAAAGTCACCGGGTCGAAATGGCCGACCTGGTCGATTTGATATTGGATGTCGAGCGCTTCGCAGATCGTGTCGATGCCTTCACGGATGCGCCCGTCCATGGCGTCGAGCACTTCCTTTTCCGGCGAGCGGATGTCGATGGTGAACATGGTGCGGCCGGCGATGATGTTGCGCGAGTTCGGATAGACCTCCATGTGGCCGACCGCGCCGACGGCGTCGGGCTGGTAGTCCATGGCGATCTCGTGCACCAGTTCGATCACCCGCGCCATGCCGAGCCCGGCATTGCGGCGCTTCGGCATCGGCGTCGAGCCGGTATGCGCCTCCTTGCCGGTCAGCGTCACCTGCAGCCATTTCAATCCCTGGCCATGGGTGACGACGCCGATGTCGATGCCCTCGTCCTCGAGGATCGGGCCCTGCTCGATATGCAGCTCGAAGAAGGCGTGGATCTTGCGCTCACCGACTTTCTCGCTGCCTTTCCAGCCGATGCGTTCGAGCTCCTCGCCGAATTTCTTGCCGTCCTTGTCGACATGTTCGTACACGTCGGCCTGGTCGAGGACGCCGGCGAAAACCCCGGACGCCATCATCGCCGGCGCAAAGCGCGCGCCTTCCTCGTTCGTCCAGTTGGTGACGACGATCGGATGTTTTGTCTTGATGCCGAGCTCGTTGAGCGAGCGCACGATCTCCAGGCCGCCGAGCACGCCAAGCACGCCGTCATACTTGCCGCCGGTCGGCTGGGTGTCGAGATGGCTGCCGACATAGACCGGCGGCAGATCGGGCTCGGTGCCCTCGCGACGGGCAAACATCGTGCCCATCTCGTCGAGGCCCATTTCAAGTCCCGCCGCCTCGCACCAGCGCTTGAACAGCTGCCGCCCCTCGCCGTCCGCGTCGGTCAACGTCTGGCGATTGTTGCCGCCGGCAACGCCGGGGCCGATCTTCGCCATCTCCATTATCGAATCCCACAAACGGTCGGAATTGATTCGCAGATTCTCGCCCGGAGCGGCCATTTTCTAAAACCTCATCGATTGTGCAGCGTCCCCCAGGGAAAGCTGCGCCGCGTTTCTCAATCCACCGCCCTCAGCACTTCACGCACATGGTCGATCAATTCGTTGATCTGGCCCTTGGTGATGATCAGCGGCGGCGACAGCGCGATGATGTCGCCGGTGGTGCGGATCAGCGCGCCGCGCTCGAACGCTTTCACAAAAGCCGAGAAGGCACGCTTGGTCGGACTGCCGGGGATGGGCGCCAGCTCGATCGCGCCGATCAGGCCGATGTTTCTGATGTCGATGACGTTCGGCTCGCCCTTCAGCGAATGCAGCGCGTCTTCCCAATACGGCGCCAGTTCCTGGCCGCGGGTCAGCAGGCCCTCTTCCTTATAGGTGTCGAGCGTGCCGAGTGCTGCCGCACAGGCGATCGGATTGCCCGAATAGGTGTAGCCGTGGAAGAACTCGATCATATGCTCGGGGCCGGTCATGAAGGCGTCGTGGATTTCCTTCTTGACGAACACCGCGCCCATCGGAATGACGCCGTTGGAGACGCCCTTGGCGGTGGTCATGATGTCGGGCGTGACGCCGAAATAGTCGGCGGCAAACGGCGTGCCGAGACGGCCGAAACCGGTGATGACCTCGTCGAAGATCAGCAGGATGCCGTGCTTGGTGCAAATCTCGCGCAGCCTCTCAAGATAGCCCTTCGGCGGCAGGATGACGCCGGTGGAACCCGCCACCGGCTCGACGATGACGGCCGCGATGGTCGAGGCGTCGTGCAGCGCGACGATGCGCTCCAACTCGTTGGCCAATTCCGCGCCATGCTCGGGCACGCCCTTGGTGAACGAATTCTTCTCGGGCAGGTGGGTGTGCGGCATGTGGTCGACGCCGCCGAGCAGCGTGCCGAACATCTTGCGATTGGTGACGATGCCGCCGACCGAGATGCCGCCGAAATTGACGCCGTGATAGCCGCGCTCGCGGCCGATCAGGCGGGTGCGCGAGCCCTCGCCTTTGGCGCGGTGATAGGCGATCGCCATCTTCAGCGCGGTCTCGACCGATTCCGATCCGGAATTGGTGAAGAACACGTGGTCCATGCCCTCCGGCGCCAGGTCGACCAAACGGTTCGCCAATTCGAAGACGATCGGGTGACCCATCTGGAATGCCGGCGCATAGTCGAGCTCTGCGGCCTGGCTCTGGATCGCCTCGGTGATCTTCGGCCGGCAGTGGCCGGCATTGACGCACCACAGGCCGGCGGTGCCGTCTAAAACCTTGCGCCCGTCGCTCGTCGTGTAATGCATGTCCTTGGCGGACACCATCATGCGCGGCGCCTGCTTGAACTGCCGGTTTGCCGTGAACGGCATCCAGAATGCGCTGAGATCGTTCGGCGTGACTTTCAGCCGGTTGGACATGACCAAGACTTCCCCTTGTAACCTGTTTCGGTGCGGCTAACGCTTGGTCTTCCCGACACTTGGTCTCTGCTGCGTTTTCGTGCTACGCAAATTTTGACCGATTGGACAAACGTTAGCACCGCCCTGTCGGCGGTCAAGGGATTACTAGCGGAAATGCGGCAGCTGAGGCGCGCTCCACAGGCCGGAGAAAAACTGGTCCAGAGAATTGGTCCAGATCGCTCTCCAACCCATGGTATGCCGCGGTGACGGCCGACATGGAAATTCCGGCCCCTCGCCGTACCCGCATCCAGCAGGAAAAGCGCGAGCTGATCCTGGAGGCGGCGCTCGAGGTGTTCGCAACCAACGGCTTTCGCGGCTCGACCATCGACCAGATCGCCGAAGCAGCCGGCATGTCGAAGCCGAACCTGCTCTACTATTTCCGCCGCAAGGAGGATATCCACGAGACGCTGATGCAGCGGCTTCTGGATACCTGGCTGGCGCCGCTGCGCGAACTCGACGACGTCGGCGACCCGCTGACCGAATTGCGCAGCTATATCAGGCGCAAGCTCGAAATGGCGCGCGATTTCCCCAGGGAAAGCCGCCTGTTCGCCAACGAGATCCTGCAGGGCGCGCCGCGCATCATGCCGATGCTGGAAGGCGAGCTGAAGACGCTGGTCGACGAGAAGGCCGCCGTCATCAAGGGCTGGATGCGCGCCGGCAAGATCGCGCCCACCGACCCCTGGCACCTGATCTTCTCGATCTGGGCGACGACGCAGCACTATGCCGATTTCGACGTTCAGGTCCGCGCCGTGCTCGGCCCCGACCGCGGCGGCGACGGCCGCTTCGAGGATGCCGCAAGGTTTCTCGAACAATTGTTCATCGACGGGCTGAAGCCGAAGAGCTGACCTCGATAGTCCAGTGCGCTGCGCCGCTCGGCCGGAAGCGCCAGGTACTGACCTGCGACGGCGGTCTGCGATTTGCAGCGTAAGTAGCGCACGGTCGCAGACGAAGGCTCAATCGGACGTCAGACCGGGCCAGAAGGCCAGGGTCATCAGCGCGGTGATAATCGCATACCAAAACACCGTGTGGGCCATCTTCATGAGCGGCCGCCCGACCTCTCGAGCCCGGTTCGGATGCAGCGGATCGTATATCACCTCGACCTCAACCCCGACCGAACCGGTCGCGTCATTGACCGGCAGGTTCGAGTCGAAACGCCGGACCTTGCCGAGACGATCGACGAATTCGATGATCGGAGTGCTTGGCCCGTCGTCCGACATGTCAATCTTTACCACCTTCCCGGTCGCGTAGGCGCGACGGCGCCGAAGCACCAGATCGCCATAGGTGTGGGGAACGACAAGCACCAGGAAAAAGAGACCGCAGACGAAGCACCAGAGTTGGATATCGCTCGGAAAATAGCCGAATGTTTCGGCAAGCGCCCGAAGCGGCGAGAGCGCGAGGTGAAGGGCCTGCGAAACGCTTTCCCAGAAGCTATTCCAGCTTTGCTCCATAAACGCTCCGACAAGCGAAACTGAGCCAATCATACGAGGCAATCGCAACGGAGCGATTAATGCGCAGGCGACGATTCATACCAAATCGGCTGCGCGGTACCCCTTAAAGCGCCTGGCCCATCAGCACCAGAATTCCTCCGGTCAACGCCACGTTGCCGACAAAGCCGTTGATGCGGGACGCGCGCTCTGGCCCTTGATGATCCCAGAAATTGTGGAACATCGGCGTGGCGACAATTAGGAACAGCACAAGGCACAGAGCGGCGGCGGCGGTCCAGACACCTGATATCACCAGGGCTCCGGAAACGATTTGCAGGACGATCCCCAGCCACAGCATCAGCCGCGCCTGCGGCACGCCTCGCGTCGTCATCAGTTGGGTCAGGAAGCCTGCATTCTGGATGTTGCGCAGGCCGGCAAAGACAAAGGCGCCGCCAAGCAGCAGGCGTGCGGCAACCAGAATCTCATTCTCAAAATTCGACAACATGGTCTTGATCCCAAAGCAAAAAGAGACGCGCGGTGTAAAGCCCGCGCATCCAGTTTCGTTCGCTCAGGCAGCCTTGGCCGCCGCTACTGGATGAATGGCGTGGAAGGACACGCAGAGCCGGTTCCAGGTGTTGATCATGCCGATCGCGACGGACAGCTTGACCAGTTCCTCTTCCGAGAAGTGTTCAAGCGTTTTTGCGTAGAGATCGTCCGGCACGCCGCTGTCGGCGATCTTCGTCACCACGTCGGTCCAGGCGAAGGCGGCGCGTTCGCGCTCGGAAAACAGCGGCGATTCCTTCCAGGCGGAGACGAGATAGAGCCGCTGTTCGGTCTCGCCGTCACGGCGCGCCTCGCGGCTGTGCATCTCGACGCAATAGGAACAGCCGTTGATCTGGGACGCCCGCAATTTGATCAGGTGCAGCAGGCTTTTCTCGAGCCCGCATTCGTCGACCGCCTTGTTGAGCGCCGACACCGCTTTCATGATTTCCGGCGCCGCGCCGAAGAATTGCAGCCTCTGTTTCATTCTCTTTCCCTTCACGCTTGCTTGGTTGAACTCGATTTCTGCGGTCGTTGATGGCGTTCGACGAAGGCGCAGTTGGCGGCGAGTGAACGGGGATCGGAGTCGCTCATATAGTCCGCCACGATGTCGGACAGCCGGGCCTCGGCGAGTGCCGCGCGATAGGCGCGCTCGGCCTTCAGCATCGCGACGCTGATGCCGCAGGGTTTGACGTAGACCGAGGCATCGAGCCTGGCCGGCCCGCGCTGACGGATTTCGCCGCAGCGGAAGGCCGGTTCGCGTCCTTCTACGGCGAGGACAATGTCGAGCAGCGTTATGCGCCCCGCCGGCCGCGCCAGCCGGTAACCGCCCGACGGCCCGGGCACCGATTCCAGGATGCCCGACGCCGTCAGCGCGTTGAGATGCTTGAGCAGATAGCTTGGCGACAGGCCGAACGCTTCCGCCATGGCCGCACCCGGCATGGTCGCCGCGCCTTCCACGCCGGCAAGCATGGCGGCGCAGTGCATGGCCGCTTCGACGCCCTCGCCCAGCTTCATCGTGCTGATCTCCTATTCATGGATACATTTTATCGTGGATAATTTTTATCCGCAATAGGCCTCCGGTTCCTTTCAAAGGGTTGCGCTGCCCCTCATTGCCCTGCCGGGCATTTCTCCCCGTATAGTGACGGGGAGAAAGACGCTATCACCAAAGATTTTCGCCAATTGTCGGCGTCGCAGAAAGGGCGGCGAGGTTGCGGCAATTCTCCCTTCTCCCCGTCACTATACGGGGAGAAGGTGCCGGCAGGCGGATGAGGGGCAGCGCCAACCTCGACAATTAAACCGGACGAAACCGATCTGGTGCTTCGACCGGGGAGAAACTTACTCCGCGGCCACCTTGGCCATCGGGTTGTTCGGATGCGTTGTCCAGTTGGCGTAGACCGGCGACACCGGTCTGCCGGTGCGCTGGTCCATCACGCCGGCCGCCAGCGGCTCCATGGTGATGCAGTTCTCGACAGGGCAGACATTGACGCAGAGGTTGCAGCCGACGCATTCGGCCTCGATCACCTCGAAATGCCTCTTGCCGTCAACCATGCTGGTGATCGCCTGGTGCGAGGTGTCCTCACAGGCGATATGGCAGCGGCCGCATTTGATGCAGGCCTCCTGGTCGATATGCGCCTTGGCGACGTAATTGAGGTTGAGATATTGCCAGTCGGTGACATTGGGCGTGGCGCGGCCGACGATGTCGGCGAGCGAGGCATGGCCCTTCTCGTCCATCCAGTTTTCCAGGCCGGCGATCATCTCCTGCACGATCTTGAAGCCATAGGTCATCGCCGCCGTGCACACCTGCACATTGCCGGCGCCGAGCGCCATGAATTCGGCAGCGTCGCGCCAGGTGGTGATGCCGCCGATACCGGAGATCGGCAGACCATGCGTTTCCGGATCGCGGGCGATTTCGGCCACCATGTTCATGGCGATCGGCTTCACCGCCGGGCCGCAATAGCCGCCATGCGAACCCTTGCCGTCGATCGTCGGCTCCGGTGCGAAACTATCGAGATTGACGCCGGTGATCGAATTGATGGTGTTGATCAGCGACACCGCGTCGGTGCCGCCGGCAAGGGCGGCACGCGCCGGCTTGCGTATGTCGGTGATGTTCGGCGTCAGCTTGGTGATGACAGGCATGCGGGTGTTGGCCTTGCACCAGCGCACCACCATTTCGATGTATTCCGGCACCTGGCCGACGGCGGCACCCATGCCGCGTTCCGACATGCCGTGCGGGCAGCCGAAATTGAGCTCGATGCCGTCGGCCCCGGTCTCCTCGACCACCGGCAGGATCGCCTTCCAGGCATGCTCCTCGCAAGGCACCATCAGCGAGACGACGATGGCGCGGTCGGGCCAGTCCATCTTGACCTGCTTGATCTCGCGCAGATTGACCTGCAGGTCGCGGTCGGTGATCAGCTCGATGTTGTTCAAGCCGAGCAGGCGGCGGTCGGCGCCCCAGATCGCGCCATAGCGCGGGCCGTTGACATTGACCACCGGCGGCCCCTCTTCGCCCAACGTCTTCCAGACAACGCCGCCCCAGCCCGCCCTGAAGGCGCGGATGACATTGTAGGCCTTGTCGGTCGGCGGCGCCGAGGCCAGCCAGAACGGATTCGGCGATTTGATGCCGACGAAATTGTTGCGTATGTCTGCCATGCTCATGCCCTCCCGTTCGAGGTCAGTGCCCGGTGGATCGATTCGGCCGCGTCGCGCCCCTGCGCGACGGCCGAGACTGTGAGGTCGTCGCCGCCATAGATGCAGTCGCCGCCGGCCCAGACGTTTGGCAGCGAGGTGCGGCCTTCGGCATCGACCTTGATGCGGCCGGCTTCCAGCGCCAGCAAGGCGCCGCTGCCGTTCAGCGCAGCCGGGACAAAGCTCTGGCCGATCGCCTTGAACACCTGGTCGGCGGTGAGCGTCAGCCGCTCGCCGGTGCCGACGAGTTTTTCGCCATCCATCGCCGTATACTCGAGCTCGATGCCCGACACCTTGCCACCTTCGGCAATGACCCGCTTCGGCTGCAGCCAGTGGCGGATGGTGACGCCGTTGGCGGCCGCCAAATCCTGCTCGAATTCGGAAGCGTTCATGTGCTCCTGGCCGCGCCGGTAGCAGATCGTCACCTCTTCGGCGCCGAGCAGTTTTGATTGCACCGCCGCGTCGATCGCCGTCATGCCGCCGCCGATGACGACGACGCGCCGGCCGACCGGCAGGCTGGCAAGATCGCTGGCCTGGCGAAGCTCGGCAATGAACTCCACCGCATTGGTGACGCCTTGCGCATCCTCGCCGTCGGCACGCAGCGCATTGACGCCGCCAAGCCCCATGCCGAGGAACACCGCATCGTAATTCCTGGTCAGGTCCGACAACTGGTAATCGCGGCCAAGCGCCTTGCCGTTTTGGATGTCGATGCCGCCGATCGAAATGATATAATCGACCTCGGCCTGGGCAAAATTGTCGATGCTCTTGTAGGCGGCGATGCCGTATTCATTGAGACCGCCGGCTTTCGGGCGGGCTTCGAGAATGGTCACATCATGTCCATGGCGGGCAAGCCGATGCGCGGCGGCAAGACCGGCCGGCCCGGCGCCAACCACGGCCACTGTCTTGCCGGTCGGGGCGGCGCGCGGGTAAAACTGCTTATTCTCAACCATCGCGGCATCGGTGGCGTAGCGCTGCAGGCGGCCGATCTGCACCGGCTTGCCTTCCGCTACTTCGCGCACGCAGACCTCTTCGCACAGCGTCTCGGTCGGGCAGACGCGGGCGCACATGCCGCCCAAAATGTTCTGGTCGAAAATCGTCCTGGCCGAGCCGATCGGATTGCCGGTCGAGATCTGGCGGATGAACAGCGGGATGTCGATCGAGGTCGGGCATGCGTTCATGCACGGCGCATCGTAGCAGAAATAGCAGCGATCGGACTCGACCAGCGCCTCGTGATGATCGAGCGGCGGATGCAGGTCGGAAAAATTATCCGCATATTGCTCGGGCGAAAGCCGGCCGCCGGCAATGCCCTGCTTGAAATGACCAGTCGCCATTCCGCTTCCCCATTCCTTGTTGTTTTGCGGAAGGCTAGCACGTTTTGTTTTTTTATCAATTGGTCAATTTTCAGCCAAGTTGCTGAAAAGGCTGATAAAACATGATAACCATACTCATGTTTTTGGAGATCCGCGCGCGATCACTTGGCGCGCATCTCTATGGTCTTTTCGCTTGGCTGTCGGAATTCCGTCGCGAAGATCGTCCTAGATGGATCACGCATGATCGATGACTTGAAACCCAAGGAGCACGACAATGCCAAACTCCCCGATGTCCTTCTTCTGGTACGAGCTGATGACCACCGATCTCGACGCTGCCGAAGCGTTCTACACCGACGTGGTCGGCTGGAATGCGCAGCCCTTCGACGGCGCGCCCGGCATGCCGCGCTATATCGTCATGAATGTCGGCGAGCACGGCGTCGGCGGGCTGATGACGCAGCCGGACGAAGTGCGCCAGACGGGCATGCCGCCGGCCTGGGTCGGTTACATCCACACCAGGGATGTCGATGCTTCGACGAAATCGCTGAAGGAGGCCGGCGGTGCGGTTCACCGCGAACCCGATGACATTCCGGGCGTCGGACGCTTTGCCGTCGTCGCCGACCCGCAAGGCGCGGTCTTCAACTTCCTGCAGCCGATTGGCGCCGACCAGCCGCCGGTGCCGGCTACGACTCCCGGCCATATCGGCTGGCATGAACTTTACGCGACCGACTGGCGCGCCGCGTTCGATTTCTATGCCGGGCAATTCGGCTGGACCAAGGGCGACGCCATGGATATGGGGCCGATGGGCACCTACCAGCTGTTTGCCGCGGGCGGCGAACCTATTGGCGGCATGATGAACAAGCCCGAGCAGGTTCCGGTGCCGGTCTGGCAGTTCTATTTCAATGTTCCCGCAATCGACGCGGCGGCCAAGCGTGTGACCGACAATGGCGGCAACATCCTGATGGAACCGATGGAGGTCCCCGGCGGCGGCTGGATCGTGATGTGCACGGATCCGCAGAGTGCTCATTTCGCGTTAACGGCGCCGGTGCGGTAGCCGGGCCTGGGGTCACACGGGGCGCGCTATGTCACGGTCGGCGATCCTTCGCGCCCCCCTCTGTCCTGCCGGACATCTCCCCCACTTGGGCGGAGATTGGCC
>NZ_FTPD01000067.1:271672-323559 GCF_900156895.1 Mesorhizobium prunaredense | reverse complement strand
GTAGGGGAGATGTCCGGCAGGACAGAGGGGGGCGCTGTCCCGCCGACCCGCGCAATGGCAGCGCCATCACCCGCGCATCCGCTCGAGATTCGCGTCGAACAGCGGCGTCGGCTGCACTCGGGCGGGGTAGCGCTTGCCCAAGAGTTCGATCTCGAAACCGTCGGCCTCGTCGGCGATCTCCTTCGGCACATAGCCCAGGGCCATGGACGTCTTTGAATGGTGGGCGTAGCCGCCTGACGTGACCCAGCCGCGCACGGCGCCGTCGAACCAGATCGGCTCGTCGCCGATGACGTCGGCGTCTGCCGCATCGACGACAAAGGCGCGCAGCCGCAGCTTGCCGCCTTGCTGGCGCTCAGCCAGTGCCGCCTGCCTGCCGATGAAATCGGTTTCTTTCCCGTAGGCGACGAAACGGTCGAGCCCGGCCTCCAGCGGACCATAGATCGGCCGGTATTCGCGCGCCCACGAGCCGTAGTTCTTCTCCAACCGCAGCGCGTTGAGCGCGCGGGCGCCGAACAGGCCGATGCCGAAGTCTTCGCCGGCCGCGATCAGGGTCTGGTACGCGGCACGCTGATATTCCGGCGCCACCCAGATCTCGTAGCCGAGATCGCCGGTGTAGCTGACGCGGCCGACCAGGCACGGCGCCATGCCGATATCCATCCTGGCCGTAGCCATGAACGGAAACGCCGCATTCGACACATCCGTCCGCGTAGCCCTGGCAAGCACGTCCCGCGCCTTCGGTCCGGCGATCGACAGGCCCGTCAGCTTCGCCCCCAGCGCCTCGATCATCACCGAACCGTCCTTCGGCAGATGCGCCTCGAACCAGCGCATGTGATACTGCTCGGCAATGCCGGAACCAGCGAGGAACCAGCCCTCCCCGCTGGAACTGCGGCTGCCGAGATTGGCCAGCGAAAAATCGCCGATCAGCCTGCCGTCTTCTTTCAGCATCGGCGCCAGCGTCATGCGGCCGGGCTTTGGCAGCCTGCAGGCAAGCAGGCGGTCGAGCCAGGCCGCGGCGCCCGCGCCCGTCACCCTGTATTTGGCGAAGGACGAGATTTCCGACAGGCCGACACTTGTCCGCACCGTCCTCACCTCTTTTGCGACATGCTCGAAATCGCTCGAGCGCCGCCACGAGAATTCGTCCCTGACGTCTTCGGGCGCATACCACAGCGGCACTTCCAGCCCAAAGGCCACACCCCACTGCGCGCCCTTCGCCGACAAAAGGTCGTAGACCGGTGTAGTCTTGAGCGGCCGCCCGGCAGGCAGCTCCTCATTGGGGAAGCGGATGGAAAAACGCCGCGAATAATTCTCGCGCACCTTGGCGTTGGTGTAGGCCATTGTTGCCCAGTCGCCGTAGCGCGAGACATCCATCGCCCAGATGTCGGCGCCGGGATCGCCCTCGATCATCCAGTTCGACAGCGCCAGGCCAACACCGCCGCCCTGCGAAAACCCGGCCATGACGCCGCAGGCGACCCAGAAGCCCGGCAGGCCGCGCACCGGCCCGACCAAAGGGTTGCCGTCGGGCGCGAAGGTGAAGGGGCCGTTGATGATCTGCCTGATGCCGGTGTTCTGGAAGGCCGGGAAATGCCGGAACCCGACTTCCAGTGACGGCGCGATGCGGTCGATGTCGGGCTCCAGCAACTCGTGGCCGAAATTCCACGGTGTCTGAAGCTCGGACCATGGCTTGTTGGCTTTCTCATAGGTGCCCATCAGCATGCCGCCGCGCTCCTGGCGCAGATAGAGCTCGCCGTCGAAATCGACCGCGTGGATGATCTCCGTGCCGGTCTTCTGGTTCCAGGCGGCGACCTCCGGCATGTCCTCGGTGATCAGATACATGTGTTCCATCGCCAGCACCGGCAGTTCGAGACCAACCATGCGGCCGACCTCGCGCGCCCACAGGCCGCCGGCGTTGACGACATGCTCGGCCACCACCTCACCCTTGTTGGTGATGACGCGCCACAGCCCGTCGGCGCGGCGCACGATATCCTCGACCTTGGTGAAGCGCTCAACCTCGGCGCCAAGTTTCCTGGCCGCCTTGGCATAGGCGTGGGTGACGCCGGACGGGTCGAGGTGACCGTCCTCCTTGTTGCGCACCGCGCCGACGAACTGTTTCGGGTCGAGCAGCGGCATCAACTCGGCCGCCTCATCAGGCGAAATCTCCTCGAGGTCGATGCCAAGATAGCGGCCCTTGGCGACGACGCCGCGCAGCCAGTCGAGCCGCGCCTCGGTCGCCGCCAGAAGCACGCCACCGGTCAGATGCACACCGGTCGCCTGGCCGGACAGTTCCTCGATCTCCTTGTACAGCGAGATCGTGTATTTCTGCAGCTTGGCGACGTTGGGATCGCCATTGATCGTGTGCATGCCGCCGGCCGCGTGCCAGGTCGAGCCGGAAGTCAGCTCGTCGCGCTCCAGAAGCACAATGTCGGTCCAGCCGTGACGGGCGAGATGGAACAGCACCGAACAGCCGACGACACCGCCGCCAATGACCACGACCTTCGCATGCGATTTCATGGGTTTTCTCGTTATTTCAGGGAGTTGGAGGGGTGAGATGAATCGGTGCGGGAGGAGCCAAGCCACCCCCCTCTGGCCTTCCGGCCATCTCCCCCTCAAGGGGGGAGATCAGCAGCGACGGCGCCGCCGCGCTCTTTTCAACGTTGGTAATTGGCGAAGGAGAACGTGACAGCCAATCTCCCCCCTTGAGGGGGAGATGCCAAGTTTTGGCAAAGAGGGCAGGACAGAGGGGGGTACACGAGCGCAAGCCTTCGACCATCACGGCTCGCCCTGCCCGATCGCTTCCTTGCGCCTGGCCACATACGCCTCCAGCGCCTCGCGCACCGCAATATCCATCGTCGGCTCGACATGGTCTTCCAGCGCTTTCTTCCACAGCCGCGTCGCCCGCGTCGTGGCGTCGAGCCCGCCGGCCTCCTGCCAAGCCTCGTAGTTCTGCCAATTGGAGAGCATCGGCTGGTAGAAGGCGGTTGCATAGCGCTCCAGCGTGTGCGGCTCGCCGAAGAAATGGCCGCCGGTCGGCACCGCACCCAGCGCCTCGACGGCGAGTTCCGCCTCGTTGACTTCGATCGGACGCAAAAACTCCATCATGTGCTGGATCATCTCGACGTCGATGATGAACTTTTCGAACGATGCGGTCAGCCCGCCCTCCTGCCAGCCGGCAGCGTGGTAGACCAGATTGCCGTGGCCGAGCACCGCCCCCCACAGCGCCATCAGCGTCTCATAGGCGCCTTGCGCGTCGGCGGCGTTGGAGGCCGAGCCCGGCGTCGTCCGGTAGGGCAGATCATAGCGTCGCGCCAATTGCCCGGAGGCGATGTTGGCCTTGGTGTTCTCCGGCGTGCCAAAGGCCGGCGCACCGGACTTCATGTCGACATTGGAGGTGAAGGCGCCATACATGACCGGGGCGCCAGGGCGGACAAGCTGCGTCAAGACCACGCCGAACAGTGCCTCGGCGTTCTGTTGCGCCAGCGCGCCGGCAAGCGTCACCGGGCTCATCGCCCCCATCAGCGTGAACGGCGTCACCGCAACCGATTGGCCGAACTCGGCCATGGTCATCAGGCCCTCGGCCATCATTTCGTCGAAACGGCGCGGCGAATTGACCGAGATGATGGTGGTGACGCCGGGATGGTCGCGCATCTGGTCGAGGCTCAAGCCCTGCGAAATCGCCATCATTTCGATGCCGTCCAGCGCCCTGCCGCGGCCGATCGCCGAGACGTGAAAACTCTTGTCGGTCAGCGTCAGATTGGCGAAATAGGTGTCGAGGTGGCGTGAATTGGCCGGCAGTTCCACCGGTGCGCAGACCTGATTGCCCAGCATGTGGATGCAGTTGAAATGCTGCGCCAGCCGGGTGAGATCGCAATAGTCACGCAAATTGCCGGCGCGCCGGCCGCGTTCCATGTCATGCACGTTCGGCGGTCCGGCGACGAGCGTAAAATTGATGGTGTTGCCGCCGAGATGGACCGTGTGGGCCGGGTTGCGCGGCGTCAGCGTATAGCTGGACCGCGTCGTCTTCAGTGCCTGGTCGACCATGCCGCGGTCGATGCGGACAGTCATCGACGCATGATCGACCTTGGCGCCGGCCTTCTCGAACAGCGAAAGCGCCCGCGGGCTCATCACCTCGATGCCGAAATTCTCCAGAATGTGCATCGACGCCCGGTGGATCGCCTCGATCTGGTCGGCCGAGAGCATAGCCATCGGCGGATAGGGATTGGTCACGCGGCGCAACGGCAGTTGCGGGATGGCGGCCGGTCCCCTGTTGCTGGTTCGCTCGGCGCCGCGCTTGCGTCTCGGTTCGGTCATGCGGCGCATCAAAGCGCCGGCACGACGATCGGGCTGTCAGAAATCCGCCACCTGCGGGCGCGATTTTAGCCAAGGCGGCACTTTGGGATTTTCGTGCCGACAAAAGCGACGGAAAACGTCGGAATATCCATCATCGCTGTGTCGCGGCCAAAGCGGCCGATCAGCCGTTAAGGAACGCCGCAAGATTCCCTTTATGATTCCGGCCTAATCCTCTTCCAATGGGTAGGTCGAGTTTTAGTAAAATGGTAGCTGTTGCCGTGCTGCTGGCGCTGTCGGCCTGCGCGACGCCGCCGAGCCATATCAACGATGTCTGCGCCGTCTTCGACCAGAACGACGGCTGGCTCGACAACTGGCAGGCGGCGGCCGAACGCGCCGAACGGAAGCATGGCGTGCCGGTTCCCGTGCTGATGGCGACGGTGCGCAAGGAATCCGGCTTCAAGAGCAACGCCAGGCCGCCGCGCAAGAAGCTGCTCGGCTTCATTCCCTGGAAACGCGTCTCCAGCGCCACCGGCTTCTCGCAGGCGCTCGACGGCACCTGGGCGCAATATCAGAGCGAGACCGGCAGCTGGGCGGCGCGCCGCACCAGCTTCGCCGATGCCGTCGATTTCGTCGGCTGGTATCATTCCAAGACATCAGACACGCTCGGCGTCGCCCGCAACGACACCTACAATCTCTATCTGGCCTATTATCTCGGCTGGACGGCCTATGGCCGCGGCAACCGCGGCGATGCCGGCGTGCAGCGCTACGCGCGGGCCACCGAGCAGATGGCTCGGGACTACGCCGCGCAGCTACGCCAATGCGCGCGTTGATGGCGCCACGGATCTAATCGTCCGTCAGCTTCGGCCTCTTGCCGTGCGGACGCTGCGGCGGAGCGCCGGCAAAGCCCGGACCGACGCCGTGCGGCGCGTCTTCCGGCACGCCTTCATTGGCGGCATGCTCCTTGTCGAACTTGATCACCGGCTCCATTTTCGCCAGCACGTCGTCGGCAAGCCAGCACAGGCTCATATGACCGTCGCCGAGATGCTTGACCGGCGGCACCTGCGTCTCGCAAAGATTGTCCGGCACCAGCTTCTTGTAGCCGCAGCGGGTCTGGAACGGACAGCCGGTTGGCGGGTTCATCGCCGAGGGGATGTCGCCCTCCAGCACGATGTGCTTCTTGATCACGCTGGTGTCGGCGATCGGGATCGCCGACAGCAGCGCCTCGGTGTAGGGATGATAGGGGGGCGAAAAGATCTGGTCGGTCGTGCCCTGCTCGACGATATAGCCGAGATACATGACGACGACGCGGTCGGCGATGTAGCGCACCACCGACAGGTCGTGGCTGATGAACAGCATCGTCGTCTTGTTCTTGCGCTGGATGTCCATCAACAGTTCGGTCACCGCCGCCTGCACCGACACATCGAGTGCAGAGACCGGCTCGTCGGCCACCACCACCTTGGCATCGCCGGCAAAGGCCCGCGCCACGCCGATGCGCTGCTTCTGGCCGCCGGAAAGCTGGCGCGGCTTGCGGGTCTCGAACGCCCGTGGCAGCTTCACCAGGTCGAGCAGTTCCAGCATGCGTTTGCGGCGGTCGGCAACGGTGTTGCCGACATTGAACTTTTCCAGCGTGCGGATGATCTGCGAGCCGACCGTATGGCTGGGGTTGAGCGTGTCGAACGGATTCTGGAACACCATCTGGATCGACGACACCGTCTCGACGCTGCGGTTCTCGACCCCGATCGACTGGATTTGCTGGTTGCCGAGCGTCACGCTGCCGGAGCTTGCCGTCTCCAGTCCGAGCAGCACCTTGGCCAGCGTCGATTTTCCGCAGCCGGACTCGCCGACAATGGCGACGGTCTCGGATTCGCGCGCCATGAAGGAGATCGTCTCATTGGCCTTGACGACGCGGCCCTCGCTCGAGCCGAACACCTCGCTGCCGCCGACCTTGTAGTACTTTTTGAGATCCTCGATCTTGAGCACCGGCGCGCCGGGCTCGACGCGCTCGTTGACCTTCTTGGCGCCGGGCGGCAGCGCTTCCCAGTCGATCTCGTTGAAGCGCACGCAGCGCGAAAAATGGCCTTCATGGCCGTCGACCGCGATCATCGGGATTTCGGCGGCGTTGCAGACGCCCTCGACGAAATGGTGGCAGCGGGGGCCGAAATTGCAGCCCTTCGGCCGCTCGTGCGGCAGCGGCAATTGCCCCGGGATGGAGATCAGAGGCCGCGAATTCTTGTCGGCGCCGGGCAGCGGGATCGAGCGGAACAGGCCTTGCGTGTAGGGATGGCGCATCCGGTCGAAGACGTCCTTGATCTTGCCGGTCTCCACCGCTTCGCCCGAATACATCACCGTGATGCGGTCGCAGGTTTCCAGGATCAGGCCGAGATTGTGCGACACGAAGATCATCGAGGTGCCGAACTTCTCGCCGAGCCCTTTGACCAGGTCGACGATGCCGGCTTCCACCGTCACGTCGAGCGCCGTCGTCGGCTCGTCAAGCAGCAGCAGCGCCGGCTTCGACAGCAGCGCCATGGCGATGACGATACGCTGTTGCTGGCCACCGGAAAGCTGGTGCGGAAACGAGCGCATCATGCGCTCGGGATCGGGCAGCCTGACCGATCGCACCATTTCCAGCGCGCGCCTGTAAGCCTCTTCCTTCGACACCTTGTCGTGGATCAGCGGCACTTCCATCAGTTGCTGGCCGACCTTCATCGCCGGGTTCAGGCTGGCCATCGGCTCCTGGTAGATCATCGCGATCTTGTTGCCGCGGATGGCGCGCAGTTCCTCGTCGGACAGCTCGCCCATGTCCTTGCCCTGGAACTTTATCCGGCCGCCGACGATCTTTCCGATGTTGGAGAGGTCGCGCATGATGCCGAGCGACACGGTCGACTTGCCGCAGCCGGATTCGCCGACGATGCCCATCGCTTCGCCAGGCATGACCGTGCAGGAGAAGTCCATGACGGCCGGTATCTCGCCCTTGCGGGTGAAGAAGGAGATCGACAGGTTCTCGATCTCGATGATCGGCCCATTGGTCGGCCCATTGGTCGGCTCGGCGGGATTTCGAACTGCCTCATTCATGGGTCGCTCCAATCCTGGTTCTTTCAGCATATCGGGTCGAGAACCCGTCCATCAATCTTTCATCGATTGCTCACGCAGCGAGTCGGCCAAAAGGTTAAGGCCCAGCACGAACGACATCAGCGCGATCGTCGGCGGCAGCGCCGGATGGATGAAGGAGCGCAGCAGCCGGCTGGCATCCTTGATCGCGGTGCCCCAGTCCGGGCTCTCGGGCGCCAGCCCCAGGCCGAAATAGCCGAGCGTGCCGAGCAGGATCGTGGTGTAGCCGATACGCAGGCAGCCATCGACGATCAGCGGCCCGCGCGCGTTGGGCAGGACCTCCCACAGCATGATGTACCAGGGCGATTCACCGCGCGTCTGCGCCGCCGCCACATAGTCGCGCGTTTTGATGTCCATGACCAGGCCGCGCACGATGCGGAACACGCCGGGGCTGGAGGCGAACACCACCGCCACGAAGATGTTGAGCTGGTTGGGATCGATATGGATGATCCTGAACGGATCGGCATCGAAGACCAGGCCGGCATAGACCCAGCCGCCAATGATCAGCGTCAGCCCCAGCAGGATGTAAAGGCGGTCGGGCCGTTTCTTGTAGCGCGTCCAGAACAGCACGCTGAAGAAGATGATCGGAAACATGAAGAACACGCCGGCCATCGCATAGGGAATCGGTGTCTCCATGATGCCCGGCGTCACCAGGAGGTAGAACAGCAGGATCACCGGGAAGGCGAGCACCAGATTGGCGAGGAATGACAGCACCGTATCGATCCTGCCGCCATAATAGCCGGCCGGCAGGCCGAGCGTGATGCCGACCATCAGCGCAAACCCGGTCGCCGCCGGCGCGATGATCAGCACGATCTGGCTGCCGTAGACCATGCGGCTGAACACGTCGCGGGCAAGCTTGTCGCCGCCGAACAGGTAGACAAGTCCCGATTGCGGCTCGACCGCGCCGGGCAGCGCGTCCTTCATGATCGAAACCTGCGCCAGTGGATCGAAGGGCGAAATGGTCGACGCAAAGATCGCTGTGAACAGCCAGAACAGGCAGATGCCGACGCCGGCAATGCCGACGCCGCTGTCGAAAAGCTGACCGTAGAGGCCAAGCCTCTTCTTGTAGGCGAAGCTCGCCCCCATCACCAGGACGAGAGCGATCCAGACCGGCCAGAAACGCGCAAGCACGCCAAGCACCACATTGAAGGCGCCGATATATTCAAGCTGCATCCGCTCGATCCCCTATTGAACTCTGATACGCGGATTGAGAAACGCGTAGCCGACATCGGAAATGAGCTGCGTGATCAGGACGATGAACACCGAGACCAGGGAGCAGCCGAGCAAAAGATCGATATCGTTGTTGCCGGCCGCCTCGACCAGCGTGTAGCCAAATCCCTGGTAGCGGAACATCACCTCGACAATGACGACGCCGGTGAGCAGCCAGGGAAATTGCAGCATGATGACGGTGAACGGCGCGATCAGGGCGTTGCGCAACGCGTGCTTGACCACGACGCTGCCGAAGGAGAGGCCCTTCAACCGGGCGGTGCGGATATATTGCTGCGTCATCACCTCGACCATCGAGGCGCGGGTCATGCGGGCGATATAGCCGATGCCATAGATCGCCAGCGTCATCACCGGCAAGGTGAAGTTGTAGAAGGTGATGCCCCGGCTGGCCGAAGCCGCCGAACCGTTCAGCAGGCCGAGCCATGAGGCGAAGATGACGGTGAATATGACGCCCGAGACATATTCGGGCGTCGCCGTCGAGGCGATCGAGGCGACAGACAAGGTCCGGTCGGTTCGCGAGCCTTCGCGCATGCCGGCGAGGATGCCGATCAGCAGCGAGATCGGCACCATCACCACAAGCACCCAGAACATCAGGATTCCGGTAGCACCTAGCGCCGGGAAAAGCTTCGACGCGACCGTCGTCTTGAACTTGGTCGAGCAGCCGAAGTCACCCTGCAGCACGCCTGAGAATGTCGGCTCGACAGGATCGTTGCAGAAGGAAAATCGTCGCGTGGGTTTGCCCGTTGCCGGGTCTGTGACCGGCTGTTTGGGCACGATACCCAGCCATTGGCCATACCGGGAGAAGAAATTCTGGCGGTAGCCATGGTTGACCAGCCAGCTTTCGAGCTGCTCGGCGGAGGTATGCATTTCGGTCTGGCTGATCGCCAGCTTTTTCAAATTGGGTTCGAGATTGATCAGAAAGAACACGACCATCGTCAGGCACAGCATGGTGAGAAGCATGGTGCCGAGCCGTCTGAAAACGAATGCAAACATTTTATGCCCCTGCCGGTTTGGTTGGGGTAAGAAAGATCAACAATTGAGCTAGAGAGAGGGGCTGCAGCCCCTCTCTCTATACGCGTTGGTCATGCCTCCTTGTCGAGCCATACCCGGTAGAAATCGTGCTCGTTGGTCGGGTGCATGCCGTGGTTCTTTACGTAGGTGGCCGAGTGATTGTAGAGCGAGCGCCAGTAGGGCTGGATGATAATGCCGGAATCCTGCAGGATCTGCTCGAGATCCTTCATCAGCAGCTTGCGCTTTTCGACATCGGGCTGCGCTGTCGCTTCGGCAAGCTTTTTGTCGAACTCGGGGTTGGCATAGGCGGTCTCGTTCCAGGCTTCGCCGCTGCGATACCCAAGCACCAGGATCTGAACACCCAGCGGACGCATGTTCCAGGTTGTCATCGAGAAGGGATATTTGGTCCAGTCGTTCCAGAAGGTGGCACCCGGCAGCACGGTGCGCTTCACCTTCAGACCCGCCTCGCGCATCTGCGCGGCTATCGTATCGCCGGTGTTCTTGTGCCAATCCTCGTCGGTGGTGATCAGGTCGTGCTCGAAATCGGCATGGCCGGATTCTTCCATCAGCTTCTTGGCGCCCGCCGCATCGCGTGCCTTCTTGGGCAATTCCACATACTCGGGATGGATCGGCGAAACATGATGGTTTTCCGCCACCGTGCCCCGGCCACCATAGCCGAGCTGAAGAACGGTGGCGTTGTCGACCGCCATCTGCAGCGCGTTGCGAACCTTTTGGTCGTCATAGGGTTTGTTGTTGACGTTCATGCGCGCCACGATGGTCGCGGCCGTGTTGACCTCGGACTTCACAAGCCCAAGCCCGTCGAGGATATCGACATAGTCGGCGACGGTTTCGTAGTTGGTATCGACCTCTCCTGCCTCGAAGGCGCTGACAGCGGCCGACGGGTCTGCTCCATAGTCGATGAACTCGACGCCATCGAGGTAGGCCTCGCCGCCCCACCATTTGCCGTTCTCGCGCCGCTTCAGCACTGCCTTGGAGCCGACATCGTAGGACACAAGCTCGAACGGCCCGGTGCCGATCGGGTGCGAGACGAGGTTCGACCCGTTCTTCTCGAAATCGCGATGCACGATGATGCCGGGATAGTCGGAGACGCCCGGAATGAAGGTGATGTCGGGCGCCGGAAATTTGACTTTGATCGTATGGTCATCGACCTTCGTTATCGCGCCATCCCTGGCCTTCTTCGTCGCCGGATCGACCAGTGCGCCCATGCGCGCCGCCATCGAATTGCCTTCTGCTGCTCCGTCGCACCAACGCAGAAGGTTGAACATCACGTCATCGACACCGAAGGCATCGCCATTGTTCCACGTCACGCCTTGGCGAACGTGGAGCGTGTATTCGGTGGCGTCGTCGTTGATTTCCCAGCTTTCGAGCAAAGCCGGCTCGAATGTGAATTCGCGCGTGTACTTGACCAATGGCTCAAGGAACTGGCGCGCCACATTCGCCATTTCTGGCCAGTCGTAGGAGCGCGGGTCCTTCTGGTCCTTGACGAACATCGAAACCCTGATCACGCCGCCCTTCTTAGGCTCTTGAGCGAGTGCCGGCGTCGGCGCGACCAGACCGAGCATTCCGTAAGCCATCGCGGTCGACGCTCCGAACACGCTGGCCAGAGCCAGGAATTCGCGGCGATCCACCTTGCTTGCCTTGGCTTTTTGGGCCATCGCCAGGATGTTATCCGGAACGCGATCGCCATTACTCTTGTAGTTTGTCATCACGAACTCCCATTGTTGGCTTTCTGCCTTTTACCATTCCGCATCCGGGCCATGATGTCAAAAACGGCACGGGTTGGGAACATGCCAAGGAATGTGCAACTTTGGAAGGGAAGCAGTTCGCGTGATAACGACAGTCTTGGCGCAAAATTGCTATTGCCCGGCAGATTTCGTTCGAATCTCCGGCATCGATCAAACTGAAACATTCACCACAGCGCCGCGTATCCGGTTGGCCGCGCAACGGACGCCGTAGCACCTTGATACGCGCACAATCCCTAATGCATGTCGCGCAAAAGTGCGCAGCGGTTTTGCGATAACAACATGCATAATTTCGCATCTGGCGAAGCTTTGCACAGTGCCAGCCGATCCCGGACAGGCTGCCAGAACGGCGACGACTGTCGGGTTGCCGAACCTTTCGCGCCCGCCGGCTTCAGTACTCGCGTTCGTAGAAAACGCCGCCCTTGGCTTCGCCGGCGTCGGTGGCTTCGCCGCGCAATTTGACGCCGCGGCCGACGTCGAGATCGATCGCCGCCTTGCCCGAACCCGGCTTGTCGCCCTTCTGGATCGTTACATAGGTGCGGTCGTTGAGATATTTGCCGGCCGAGACCGCGGTGCCGCCCTCCTCGTCGGTGATGACGTCGAGATCGTCGACGCCGATGGCGCTGCGCAGGTTCTGGAGCAGCGAGGTCGAGCCGCCGATACCGGCCAGTTGCGCGGCGGCTTCGGCAAGCTGGGCGATCTGCAGCGGCGACAGGTTCGACATCGAGCGGCCGAAAATCAGTTGCGCCAGAACCTCGTCTTCCGGCAGCGCCGGCACCGACGAGAAGTTGAATTTCGGATTGGTCGCCTCGCCCGACACCACGATGGTGACGGTGGTGCTGCTCGTCGTCGATGTCGCCGTGAGATTGAGATAAGGCACCAGCGACCCCGAAAAGCCGACCGTGCCTTCGGTGAAGGTCAGCCGCTTGGCTAGGATCGACAGCCGACCGCGCTGCAAGTCAAAGGTGCCGACCGCTTGCGGCGACGATGCCGGGCCGGTCAGCCGCAGCGAACCGCCAAGCTCGGCATCGACGCCCCTGCCCTGGATGAAGATCTGGCTGGGCGCGTTGACCGTGACATCGAGGTTGAGTCCGCCGCCACCGCTGCTGCTGCTCGCCGTCGCCGGGCGCAACGCCTTGTCCTGCGCGCGCACGGCGGCCGGTGCGTTCTTGTGCCTGACGTTGAGCGCCGCCAGCGAGCCCGGCAGCTTTTCGGGAACGGTGATGACCGTCTTGGCCAGGTTGATCGTACCCGAGATCACCGGCGCCGATGCGAGTGGCCCCTTGATGGTCAGGTCGCCGCCGAGATTGGCGGTGACCACCCTGCCGTCGGTGTAGCGGCCGTCGACGAGCTTGACCGACAGGTCGGCCGGAAAGCCCTGCGCCGGATTGATGCCGACCGTGCCACTGGCCGACAGGCTGCCGCGCGTCGACAAATTGCCGGTCAGGCGGTTGATCCTGGCGACGCCATCGCCGATCGCCACATCGGCGGTGATGTCGTTGATCGCAAGTCCCGAGCGTGCATCGATCAGGCGGGCGCCCGACGTGCGGACCGTGCCTGAGATCACTGGCGCCGTCGCCGGGCCGCGCACCTTCAAATTGACGTCGGCCGTGCCGCTCAACGAAAGGCCTTGCGCGGCCAGTGTCCGGGTCAGGAAGGCGAATGGCACCTTGCCGGAAAAGTCGAGATCAAGCGTCGGCGTGCCCGACGTCGTCATCGTGCCGCCGCCCTTGAGGCCGAGACCGGCGGCATCGCTCATGCTGGCCTCGAAGCTCAGTCTGTTGCCGGAAAACGTGCCGGAGGACGAAACGCCCATGCCGCCGAAACCGGCGCCGCGGGTCTGCGACGTCTGGACGCCTGCGGCGTCGACCTTGAAGGCGACGGCCGGATTGGCCGGCGCGCCCGTCACCTTCACCGTGCCCGAGATCGAGCCGGCGGCATCGAGGCCCGGCGAGAAACTGTTGGCGAGCGACATCGGCACCCGCGCCAGCGTTGCGTTGAGGTTGAGCGCCTCCCCGACCTTGCCCGAAACCGTCGCCGTGCCGCCGCCGAGGTTGAGTGCGAGCCTGTCCAGGCTAGTGGTACCGTTGGCGATGGTGATGGTCGAGGTCTGGGCGATCGCCGCCTTGATGCCGCGCATGGTCGCCTGGCCGGAGGCGAGCTCGACCGTCGTCGTGCCATTGGCGACCCTGACGCGGCCGGCCGCCTTGGCCGGAATGTCCTTGACGGTGGCGCCGCCGGAAAAGCCGGTCCAGTCGCCGTCACGGGTGAGATCGACATCGATGCCGCGAATGACGGTGCCGCCGGAGGTGACGCTGTCGGCACGGATTTTCCCGGAGATCACCGGTGCCGCAAGATAGTTGGCGATCGATGCGTCGATGGTGACCGTCTTCGCCGAAACATCGCCGCGTGTAATCGACGCCGTCGAAGCCTTGACGGTGACCTCAGGCGCATTGCCGGTCTTCGAGAACACGATCGTGCCACGCACGTCGCCTTCCGCCTTTTCCAGCGCAAGCGCTGCCAGCGGTCCGACGTCAGGCAGGTCGAGCGCCACGGTGCCTTCAGGCACGAAAGCCTCGTCAAGCGCCAGGTCGCCTGATATCCGGTTCTTGCCGAGCGACAGCAAAAGCCCGTCGATGGCGCGCTTGCCGTCGGATGTCGCCAGCACGGCACTGCCTTGCAGGGGCTGGCCCGCGACATTTCCGGTCAATTGGACATTGGCCGCCGGGTTGGCGGTATCGGCCTTGCCGGTGGCGGTGAGGCTCAACCCGGTGATCTCGCGTTCGGCCACCGAAAGCCGGTCGCTGTTGACCGTCAGCGACAGGTCGGGCGCGGTGCTGGCGCCTTGCGCGTTCAGCGCGAAGGTGATGGCGCCGTTGGCGTCCCCGGACAGAAGCGAGATGTCGGCCAGCGCGCCTTTGATGTCGACGGTGAGCTTGTTGTCGGCAAGGCTTGCCTGCCCGTCGGCGGTCAGCGCGCCGGACACCAGCCTGATCGCGTTGGCGGTGACATTGCCATCGGCGTCGCGCTTCAGCGCGGCACTGAGTTCCGTCCGCTGCGCGAGCACGCCGCGCGCTGCCGCCGGCAGCGCCGCGGAAACGGCGTCGGTCTTGAGGTTGAGGTCGATGGCGCCGTCGGCCAGCGAGATCCTTCCATCGAAGCCGGTGTTCAGCGCGTCGCCCGTCACCGACCCGCTGTCGATGACAATGCCGTCGGTCGCCAGACTGCCAGCGACTTGTGCCGTGATCTTGCCGGCGATCAGCGGCGCTATGGTCGGATTGTCCAGGCCGATCTTGTTTGCCGTCACCGTGCCGGAGACCGGCCCCGTCCGGCTCTTCACGTCGAAAGCGTCCGAGTGCAATGCCAGCGTGAGCCCCTCGACATCGCTGAATTTCGTGGCGACCGAAGGCAGAACAGCGGAAATGTCGAGCTGCGGCTGCGTGCCCTGCCCTGCAGCCTTTACCGAAAGCGCCTGCAGCTCGAGCTTGATCGGGCTTTCGGTGCTGCCGAGCGCCAGCGGCAGGCTCGGGCCGGTCGAGGCCAGGTCGAGCGAAAAATCGCTGGCGCCGTTCGGATTGATGGTGCCGGCAGCCTTGCCGGAAATTTTGTCTCCTGAAAGTGTCGCGTGGTCGATGGCGACGCCGCCGGCGGAGGAGAAGCTGCCTGCCGCATCGAGGTTGAGCGGCCCAAGCCCCGCCTGGCGGGTCTGGCTGGTCTCGGCCCCGCTGAGCTGCGCATTGAAACGAATGTCAGGGGCTGCCGACGGTCCCGTCACTTGCGCCGTTCCAAGGAATGTGCCCGCGGCGTCGAGGCCGGGTGAAAAATCATTGGCCAGGGCGGCCGGCAGCCCGGAAAACTCTGCCGCGAGGTCGAGCGTCGGGCCGGCGGTGCCGGATACGGTCACCGATCCGCCGCCGACATCGAGCATCAGCTTCTCGATGCTTGCGGTGCCATTGGCGATGCTTAAGCTCGACGGCTGCGCTATCCCTGCCTTGATGCCGCGAATGGTCGCCTCGCCGGAGGCGATCTCGATGCTTGTCGTGCCGTCCGCGATCCTCACCCTGCCTTCGGCGGTGGCCGGAATGCCGGCGACGGTGGCGCCGCCGGAAAACCCGGTCCAGTCGCCGTCGCGCTTGAGATCGACATCGATGCCACGAATGACGGTGCCGCCGGAGGTGACGCTGTCGGCACGGATTTTTCCGGAGATCACCGGTGCGGCGAGATAGTTGGCAATCAGCGCATCGATGGTGACCGTCGTTGCCGAAAGATCGCCGCGCGAAATTGAATCTGTGGTCGCCTTGATGGCGACATCAGGCGCATTGCCGGTCTTCGAGAAGGCGATCGTGCCACGCACGTCGCCGTTAGCTTTTTCCAGCGCCAGGGCTGCGAGCGGACTGATATCGGGTAGATCCAGCGCCACCGTGCCGAGCGGCAGGAATCGATCGTCGAGAACAAGGTCGCCCGAAACTTTGTTGTCGCCCAATGACAGGCTTAGCCCGTTTATGGACCGCTTTCCCTGGCGCGTTACTAGCGACGCCTTGAAATCGAGTGGCTCGTCATTGACGGATCCGGTGAGCGAGATATCGGCCGCCGGTCTGGCGATGTCGCCCTTCCCCGTCGCGGTGAGCTTTAGCCCGGTGATTTCTCGCGCCGCCACCGAAAGCCGGTCGCTGTGGACTGTCAGCGACAGGTCCGGCGCTGTACCAGCGCCCTGTGCGTTCAGCGCGAACATAATGGCGCCCTTGGCATCCTTCGACAGAAGCGAGATGTCGGCCAGCGCGCCCTTGACGTCGGCGCTGACCTTGTTGTCGGCGAGGCTGGCCTGCCCGTCGGCGCTGAATGCACCTGATACCAGCCTGATGGCGTTGGCGATAACATTGCCGTTGGCGTCGCGCTTCAGTGCCGCGCTGAGCTGCGTCCGCTCGGCGAGCACGCCGCGCACTGCCGCCGGCAGTGCTGCGGAAGCCGCAACCGCCCTGAGGTTGAGATCGATGGCGCCATCGGCCAGGGAGACCCTTCCATTAAAGCCGCTGTCCAGTACCTCGCTCGTCACCGAGCCGCTGTCGATGACGATGGTATCGGTAGCGAGATCGCCGGCGACCTTGGCAGTGATCTTTCCGGCGAGCAGCGGCGCGATGGTCGGATTGTCCAGGCCGATCTTGTCCGCCGTCACCGTGCCGGAGATCGGCCCTGTCCGGCCCTTCAGATCGAAGGCGTCAGAATGGAGCGCAAGCGCGACGCCTTCGGCTTTGGCGAGGTTGGTGGCGACCGACGGCAGTGTCGCGGAGATATTCAATGTCGATTGCATGCCCTGCCCCGCGACCTCCACCGACAGCGCCTGCAACTCGAGATTGATCGGGCTTTCGGTGCTGCCGAGCGCTAGCGGCAGGCTCGGGCCGGTCGAGGCCAGGTCGAGCGAAAAATCGCTGGCGCCGTTCGGATTGATGGTGCCGGCAGCCTTGCCGGAAATTTTGTCTCCTGAAAGTGTCGCGTGGTCGATGGCGACGCCGCCGGCGGAGGAGAAGCTGCCTGCCGCATCGAGCTTGAGCGGCCCAAGCCCCGCCTGGCGGGTCTGGCTGGTCTCGGCGCCGCTGAGCTGCGCATCGAAACGAATGTCGGGGGCTGCCGACGGTCCCGTCACTTGCGCCGTTCCACCGAGCGTGCCCGCGGCGTCGAGGCCGGGTGAAAAATCATTGGCCAGGGCGGCCGGCAGCGCGGAAAACTCTGCCGCAAGGTCGAGCGTCGGGCCGGCGGTGCCGGACACGGTCACCGATCCGCCGCCGACATCGAGCATCAGCTTCTCGATGCTGGCCGCGCCATTGGCGATGCTCAGGGTCGACGGCTGCGCGATCGCGGCCTTGATGCCGCGAATGGTCGCCTCGCCGGAGGCGATCTCGACGCTTGTCGTGCCGTCTGCGATCTTCACCCGGCCTTCGGCGGTGGCCGGAATGCCGGCGACGGTGGCGCCGCCGGAAAACCCGGTCCAGTCGCCGTCGCGCTTCAAATCGACACCGATGCCGCTGATCACGGTGGCCCCCGAAGTGACCGTATCGGCCTTGATCGTGCCGGAGATCGCCGGTGCCTTGAGATAGTTGGCGACCAGCGCGTTGACGACGATGGTCTTCGCCGCCAGATCGCCGCGCGAAATAGACCCGCTCGTCATATCGATGGCTACCGTCGGCGCGCCACCATCATTCGAGAGGCGAATGTTGCCCTGTACGTCGCCGGCCGCCGTCTGCCCGGCAAGCGCGGCCAGCGGGCCGATATCGGGCGCTTCGAGTGTCAGCGTGCCGAGCGGCAGCAAGCTGTCGTCGAGCACGAGATCGCCCGAGACCTTGTTATCGGCCAGCGACAGGCTAAGCCCGTTGATGGAACGCGTGCCGTCGCGCGTCACCAAGGATGCCCTGAGATCGAGCGGCTGGTCGTCGACGGACCCGGTCAGTGCGACATCGGCAGCCGGATTGACGATGTCGGCCTTGCCCGTCGCTGTCAGCTTGATCGCCTTGACCGTGCGGCCCGACGCGGTCAGGCTGTCGCTGTCGGCCGAGACCGAGAAATCCGGCGCCGAGCGCGCGCCGCTCGCCGTCAGCGCGAAATCGACGGCCCCGCCGACTGGTACACCAACCATCGGCGACAGCACCGAAACGTCGCCGAGCGTGCCCCTGATGTCGGCCTGGATGTCAGTGCCGGTCGCGCTGGCGGTGCCGCTGGCGCTGAGCGAGCCCGACGTGAGTTGCAGCGCATTGGCGGCAAACAAGCCTTGTTGGTCGCGGGTCGCGGTCGCCGAGAATGTCACACGCTCGCCGAGAACCTGGCGGATCTGCGGCGGCAGCGCCGTCGAGACGGCATCGGCGTTCATCTTGAGCGTCATCGCCAGATCGGCCAGCGTCACCTTGGACGTCACCGAGGCATTGAGCGCATCGCTGCGCAGCGTGCCTTGATCGACGACGATCTCGTCCTTGCTGATCGACCCGGCGAGGTCCGCGGTGACCCTGCCGGTCACCAGCGGCGCCAGCGTCGCCACGTCGGTGTTCAGGCCGCCGGCGATAAGCTTGATGGTGACCGGTCCGCTGCGGTCCTGGATGTCGAAGCCGTCGGAATGGATTTCGGCCACCAGATCGTCCACCCGGGTGCCGCCCGCCACCACCGAGACCAGAGACGCGCCGATGTCGATTATCGGCGCCTTGCCGCCGCCGAACGCGCGGGCCGTGGCACCGGTGATCGCCACCGTCACCGGCTGCGCCGCGGCGCCGAGGCTGAGCACGATTGGTGGACCCTTGGCGGCGAGTTCCACCGAAAGGTCGCTGGCGCCGTTGGGGTCGATGATGCCCGCAGCGGTGCCATGCACGGCATCGCTGTCGATGCTGGCGCGCTCGACTTCGACGCCGCCCGTCACGATCGCGGTTCCGGCGAGTTCGAAGCTGGTCTTGCCGGCAAACAAGGATTTCAGATTGTCGGGCAAGAAGCGCTGGAAGTCGCCGTCGCCCTTGGCCTCGACATAGTTGCCCTTGTCGGTGAGCTGGTGGCGACCGGTGAGCTGGGTGACGATCTGGCCGTCGACGACGAAGGTACCGATGCCGCTCCAGTTGGCGACCGGCCCAGTGCCGGTGACGACGATGTTGACCGGCGGCGTATCGGGCAATTTGAGCAGATTGGCGATGATACCGCCGGCCGGCTCCGATGCCTTCAGATCGAGGTTCAGCTTGTTTTCGGCGGGCGCGAAATGGATGTTGGCGTCGACCTTGCCTTGCTTGCCGTCGTGGCGGGTGATGTTGAGCCTGGTTTCGAGCGCCAATGGCGCCGCGTCGGCCTTGAACGATCCCCTGGCGGCGAGCTCGGCGATACCGCTGCCGGCCAGCGCCTGCCCGAGCGCGATTTCCGGCAGGTCGATCTGCTTGATGTCGAGCGACACCGGCAGCGTGGTGGCGCCACCTTGGCTCGGCTGCGTGCCGGCCACCGGCAGCCGCGCCAGCTCGAGGCGATCGGCGGCGACGCGGCCGGCGCTGAAGTTCTTCGACAGAAGCGCCAGCGGCGACCAGTCGACGGCCACCTTGCGCGCCACCAGCCAGGCGCCCTGGCGATCCTCCAGCACCACATGGTCGACCGTCAGGGCTCCGGACCAGATGCCGTCGATGCCGCTGACCGTGACCTTCTGGTCATCGGTCGACGCCACGGTCGAGATGATGCCGGCGAGGTTGGCGCGGCCGCGCTCGGTCTTGGTCAGCACGACGAGCGCACCCACCACCGCCGCCACCAGGACGAGCAGCGTGTAAAGAACAATGCGAAGGACGCGCTTGAACATTGTCATCAAAACGCCTGGCCGATGCCGGCATAGATGCCGAAATGCGGGTCATCGGGATCCCGGTTGAGCGGCACCGCCGCGTCGATACGCAACGGTCCGAACGGCGTAATATAGCGCAAGCCGACGCCGGCGCCGACCTTCATGCCGGAAAAATCCGGGAATTGATTGGTGGAGACGGTGCCGGCATCGACGAACGGCACGACGCCGATCGTGTCGGTGATGGCGATGCGCATCTCGACCGAGGTCTCGAAGAGCGAAAGCCCGCCGATCGGCTCTCCGTCGGCGTCCTTCGGACCGATGCCCTGATAGGCATAACCGCGCACCGAGCCGCCGCCGCCGGCATAGAAGCGCCGGTTGGCCGGAACATCCTGAAGGCCGGCGCCGACGATCGAGCCGATGACGACTCGTTCGGCAAGCACGAATTTCGAAGCCGCGTCGAGCGACTGATAGGCCGATCCTTCGCCCCTCAGCTTGACGAAGGCCGCACCGTTCAAAATGTCGTAGCTCGGCTCGGCATAGGCCAGCGCCCTGAATCCGGTCGTCGGGTTGAGCCGGCTGTCGCGATTGTCGTAGACATATCGCAGCGGAACGCTGGCGATCAGATAGGTGTGCTTGCCGAAAGAATCGTGGATCTTCGAATAGTCGAGCACGACTTCGGCGGAAACCGTCTGCTGCCTGTCGAGGTCATAAGACAGGCCGGTGTTGCCCTTGACCGAGAAATTGTCGTAGGCGTCGGGATGCTCTAATACGGTGCTGACGCCGGCGAAGAATTTCGACGCCGGCCCGACCACGCCCGGCTTTTCGAACATGATGCCGGCATTGTAATTGAGCTCGGTAAACTCATTGCTGCCGATACCGCTGATTGCGCCCTCGATGCGCAGCTTTTCGGCACGGCCGAACAGGTTGCGGTGCCCCCAATAGCCTTCAAGGCCGAGCCCTTCGGTGTTGGAGAAGGTGCCACCAAGGCCGAAATAGCGCGGCTTGCGCTCACTCACTTCGACGCCGATCGGGATGTTGCCGTCGGCGTCGAGACCGTCGGCCTCCTTCAGCGTCACGCTGTTGAAGACTTCCAGCCCGAGCAGACGGTCGCGCGCTTCGTCGATCTCTTCCGGCGAATATTGGCGGCCGCGCTGCAGGCCGGTCATATATTCGGTGAAATCGCGGTCGACCTTTTCCGTGCCCTCGACCGTGGTGTCGCCGTAGCCGGCAACCGGCCCGGCCGCCACGGCCAGCGTTACGTCGAGCGTCGAGGTGGCGTGGTCTGCAACGATCTCGCGGTCCGTCACCTTGGCCAGCGGCCTGCCTTGCTCTTTGAGCGCCCGCACGATCGACGCCTCGGCCTTGAGCACGGCACCGGAACCGGCATCGCCGCCGGCGATCAGGCCGAAATCGGCGCCCGCCAGCCCCGCCGCATCGCCCTCCAGCCTGATGTCGCCAAGCGTGAACTTCGGCCCGGCCGCAATGATGATCACAACCGGAATCGGCTGCGGACCCAAGAATTCAGCGTCGGGCGGCAAATCGTCGAGCGGCTTGCCTTCGATGGTAATGGTGACGACGCCCTCGTAGCGGGCGTCCGCATAAAGGGCGGCGACAAGCTGATCGCGGTCGGCACGCGCCTTGGCCAGCAGGCCGAGCGAACCGGAAACCGGACGTTCTTCGTCGTCCTTCAGCGCCGAGGCGTTTTCGAGTTTCTCGGCGAGATCCTCGTCGGCGTCGGGCGCCTCGATGGTCACCGCATAGCGCAGCGGATCGACGATGTCGGCATCTTCATCCTCGGACGATCCCCACAGCTTGATGCCGAAGATCTCGAAAGCGGCCGCATTTCCGCTCGCGCCAACCAGTGCAGTCGAGCATAGCAAGGCGGAAAGCAAGGCGAGCGAAAACACGCGCCGTGGCGCGGTTCCTCCCGACATCTGCCTTTCATACGCCGACATTACAACTCTACACTAGCGGCCAAAGCTAAAATTGGAATGAAGTTCTGAATTGCTCGTAAACGGGCCACAATCCAATTGCCACAATCCAAGTGTCTGAAATGGACAGGGCTTGGAATTCACACCTTCTGCGTCGCCGCAAGAAAGCGTGATCCCTGTCCTATTGGAGGTACTACCGGTCATCGGCCGGAAAGGAAACCGTTGGCAGGCGGGAACCTGCCGCGTCCTTGTGTTGACAAGCTGGACCGAAGCCTGAACATGTCTGGACGTAACGTGGACGTAACGTAAGCAGTGTCCGGAGGGGTGTCATGGCAATGCGCGCGGCTCGTGGTCTGTCGATTCTTTTCCTTCTCTTTTTCGCCTGGGGCAGTGTCGCGCAAGCGGCCGAAGCGCGCCGGGCGGTGACATCGGACAATTCCGATTACTTCGGCTTCGATCTCAGATCCGACCAGAACGTCAGCCTCGATCAGTGCACGACGACATGTCTCGGCGATCCCGCCTGCCGCGCCTTCACCTACAACCCCAAGGCCAAATGGTGTTTTCTAAAATCCGACTATAACACGTTGAAGCCCTTCAAGGGCGCCGTCGCCGGCAAGGTCGTCAACGTCGAAGGCGACCCCGATATCGGCGCGCCGCCGGCGCTCGCCTTCTTCCCCGCCTGGATGGCCGACCAGGCCCAGCAATACCGCAACAGGCTCACCGGCCCGGCCTACACCAAGCCCACCGAAGGGCTGACGGCGCTGCGGGAGGCGGCAAAGCAAGCGTCGCAGTCCGGCGACCACCGCTTGGCCGTTCAAAAATACGAAGCTTTGGTTTCGGTATTGCCCGACGATGGCCAACTCTGGCTTGAACTGGCGCGGGAAACGCTTGCCGTGCAGCCGACCGCCAACAGCGCCGAGGCGTCGACCCTGCCGGCGAACGCCACCTCCGCCGGCTTCAACGCCTACAAATTGCTGCGCACCACGAAAACCCGCGCCGAAGCGCTGGCACTGCTTGGCGACGGGCTCGATCGCCGCGACCTCGCTCGGCCGGCGCTGCAGGCCTACGAAGCGAGCCTCGCGCTGGTCAGTTCGCCTTGGGTCACGGCCGCCTATCAGGACCTCAAGGCGCGCAAGGGCTTCCGCGTCGTCGATCACACGGTCGACGCCGACACCAGCGCGCCACGCATCTGCGCGCAGTTTTCCGAGGACCTGGTCAAGACCGGCGTCGACTACGCGCAATTCGTCACCGTCGACAACGCCGCCCCCAAGGGCGTCGAGGCCAAGGACAAGCAGATCTGCGTCGAAGGGCTCGAGCACGGCCAGCATTACGACGTGACCTTCCGCCCCGGCCTGCCGGCCGCCATCGGCGAGGTGATCTCCACCCCGGTGGTGCTGTCGATCTATGTGCAGGACCGCGCCCCGTCCGCCCGTTTCACCGGCGACAGCTTCGTGCTGCCGGCCGGCGCGCGCCGCGGCATCCCGGTCGTCACCGTCAATATGAGCGTCGCCGAAATGAAGCTTTATCGCATCGGCGATCGCTCGCTGACCCAGCTTCTGTCCGGCTACCAGTTCCTGCGCCAGCTTGACGGCTACGACATCTCCAACATTTCCGACCAGATGGGCGAGCCGGTCTGGCAGGGCCAGTTCGACATCGCCGACGACCTGAACAAGGAAGTCACCACCTCCTTCCCGGTCGACGAAGCGCTGCCGCAGCGCAAGCCCGGCGTCTATGTGCTGACCGCGCAACCGGTCGACGAGAACGACAACGACTATGATTCGCGCGCCACGCAATGGTTCGTCGTCTCCGATATCGGCCTGTCGACCTATACCGGGCAGGACGGGCTGAACGTCTTTGCCCGTTCGCTCGGAACCGCCAAGCCGATATCAGGTGCTGAACTGACGCTGCTGGCCAGGAACAACGAGATCCTCGGCACCGCAACCACGGACGCGGATGGCCGCGCCGTCTTCAACCCCGGACTGACGCGCGGCGACGGCGGCATGGTGCCGGCCGTGCTGACAGCCAAGCAGGGCGACAGCGACTTCGTCTTCCTCGACATGGGCCGCGCCGGCTTCGATCTTTCCGATCGCGGCGTCACCGGGCGTCCCGCGCCAGGCGCGCTCGACGTCTATGCCTGGACCGAACGCGGCATCTACCGCGCCGGCGAGGACGTCCATGTCGCAGCACTTGCCCGCGACGGCGCCGCCAAGGCGGTCGAGAAACTGCCGCTGACCTTCATCTTCACCCGTCCCGACGGCGTCGAGAACCGCCGCATCGTCAGCGACGGCGCATCGGCCGGCGGCCATGCCGTCGACCTGCCGCTCGAACCCAACGCCATGCGCGGCACCTGGACGGTGGCGATCCACACCGACCCCAAGCAAGCGGCGGTCGCCAGCCAGATGTTCCTGGTCGAGGATTTCGTGCCGGATCGCATCGAGTTCGACCTGTCCTCCGACAAGCAGGAGATCGCACAGGGCGAAACCGCCAACATTACCGTCGACGGCCGCTTCCTTTATGGCGCGCCGGCCGCCGGGCTGGCGCTCGAAGGCGAGCTGACGCTGTCGACCACCCGCGACTGGGATCGCTTCAAAGGCTATTCCTTCGGCCTCGCCGACGAGCAGTCGGCGGAACCGTCGGTCACCCCGTTCACCGGCCTGCCGGTGGTCGGCGACGACGGCAAGGCGACCTTCCCGGTTTCCGTCGACCAGTTGCCCTCGACCACCAGGCTGGTCGACGCCAAGGTTACGGTCAGGATGCGCGAGACCGGCGGCCGCGCCGTCGAACGCTCGCTCAATATCGCCATCCGGCCGCAGGGCCAGATGATCGGCATCCGTCCGGATTTCGACGGCGACGAGGTGCCGCAAGGCGGCACGGCGAAGTTCGGCCTGATCGCCGTCGACCCCGACGGCAAGCGCGAGGCGCTGCAGGGCGCGCAATGGTCGCTGGTCAAGGTCGAACGCAATTACCAATGGTACCGCTCCAGCAATTCCTGGAATTATGAGCCGGTCACCTTCACCAAGTCGGTGGCCAGCGGCCAGGTCGACCTGACCGCCGACGGCGAGGCCACCGTGTCGCTGCCGGTCGACTGGGGCCGCTACCGGCTCGAGATCGAGACATCTGACCCGGAGGGCCCGGCGACCAGCTACGAATTCGACGCCGGCTGGTATGTCAGCTCCACCACCACCGAAACGCCCGATGGCCTCGAAATCGCCCTCGACAAGGACAGCTATGCGGCCGGCGAAGTAGCCAAGCTCAAAGTGTCGCCGCATTTTGCCGGCGAGCTGCTCGTCACCATCGGCGCCGACAAGCTCTTGAAGACCGTCACCGCCAGCGTGCCGGCCGGCGGCAGCACCATCGACATCCCGGTCGGCGACGACTGGGGCGCCGGCGCCTATGTCACGGCAACGCTGTTCAGGCCGGGTGATGCGCAGGAAACCCGCATGCCGGCGCGCGCCATCGGCGTCAAATGGCTGAAGATCGATCCTGGCTCCAAGAAGCTCGCCGTCAGCCTGACGCCGCCGGACAAGACCATGCCGCGCCAGCAGCTGTCGATCCCGGTTTCGGTGGCCGGCGTGCAGCCGGGCGCCAACGCCTATGTCATGGTCGCGGCCGTCGATGTCGGCATCCTCAACCTGACCAACTACAAGGCGCCGGATCCGGAGACCTGGTTCTTCGGCCAGCGCATGCTCGGCCTTGAGGTACGCGACCTCTACGGCCGCCTGATCGACGGCTCGCTGGGCACGACCGGCAAGCTGCGCAGCGGCGGCGACGGCGCCAACATCCTGTCGCAGGGCAGCCCGCCGACCGAAAAGCTGGTCGCCTTCTTCTCCGGTCCGGTCCAGCTCGACGCCGACGGCAAGGCGCGGGTCGACTTCGACATCCCACAGTTCAACGGTACCGTGCGCGTCATGGCCGTCGCCTGGACCGAGGACGGGGTCGGCCACGCCCAGTCCGACGTGATCGTGCGCGATCCGGTGGTGATCACTGCCGGCCTGCCGCGCTTCCTGGCGCCCGGTGATTCGGCCGTCATGCGGCTCGACGTCACCGACGCCGACGGTCCGGAGGGCGACTATGCGCTGTCGATCGACACCACAGGCAATCTTTCGACCGGCAGTGCCGCCCTGCCCGAAAAGCTGACGCTGGCCAAGGGCAAGCGGCAGACGCTGACGGTGCCGCTAATCGCTGAGGCGCCGGGCAACGCCTCGATCACCATCAAGCTCGCCCATGCCGACGGCACCGCTGTCGAGCAGACGCTTTATGTCCCGGTGCGCCCGGCGCAATTGCCGGTGACCACCCGCATGGTGGTCGACCTCAAGGGCAATGGCGGCTCGCTGCGCGTCGACAAGGAGCTCTTGGCGGCAAGCCTGCTCGACGGTGCTTCGGTCAGCGTCGGCGTTTCACAGGCGGCGGCCTTCGACGTGCCGTCGCTGCTGATGACGCTCGACCGCTACCCCTATGGCTGTGCCGAGCAGACCACCAGCCGCGCCATGCCGCTGCTCTATGTCAACGAGATGGCGTCGGGCGCCGGCATGGCCAGCGACGCCGATCTGCACGGCCGCATCCAGGACGCCATCTACAAGGTGCTGAGCTACCAGGCCTCGGCCGGCAGCTTCGGCCTGTGGGGCCCGGGCTCCGGCGACCTGTGGCTCGACGCCTATGTCACCGACTTCCTGACCCGGGCGCGCGAGCAGAAATACGACGTGCCGGCGCTGGCGATGAACCAAGCGCTGAGCAATCTGCAAAACGCGATCGGCTATGACCAGGACGTCAAGGATCGCGGCAGCGAGATCGCCTATGCGCTCTATGTTCTGACCCGCAACAAGAAAGCCTCGATCGGCGATCTGCGCTACTATGCCGACACCCAGCTCGAAGTCTTTACCAGCCCGATGGCCGTCGCCCAACTGGCGGCGGGCCTGGCGCTCTATGGCGATACGCAGCGCTCGGAAGCCACCTTCCAGGCCGCCGTGCAACTGGCCAATTCGACCTCGGCATACGACTACTACAGGTCCGATTATGGCTCGCCGCTGCGTGACAGCGCGGCGATGCTGGCGCTTGCCGCCGAGTCCAAGCCGGTGCCGACGATCGTGCCGGCGCTGATCAAGCGGGTGACGCAGGAACGCGCCGCCGTCAGATGGACCAGCACGCAGGACGAGTCCTGGATGCTGCTGGCGGCGCGTGCCCTGAAGGCCGGCAATGATGCGATCGCGCTGACCATCAATGGCGCGCCGCATGCCGGCGCCTATTCGGACCAGATCGCCGGCAGCGACATTGCCGACAGTCCGCTGACGGTCGCCAACACCGGCAGCAACCCGCTGCAGGCGGTCGTCACCACGGTGGCCTCGCCGATCCAGCCGCTGCCGGCCAGCGGCGACGGCTTCACCATCGGCCGCACCTACTACAAGCTCGACGGCACTGAAGCCAATGTCACAGAGGCGACCCAGAACGAACGCTATGTCGTCGTGCTCAATATCTACGAGCAGAACAAATGGCCGTCGCGGCTGGTGATCACCGATCTGCTGCCGGCCGGCTTCGAGATCGACAATCCGGGCCTGGTTTCCAGCGCCCAGTTGTCGAATTTCTCCTGGCTGGCCCAGACCGACGCCGCCCATCTCGAATTCCGCGACGACCGTTTCGTCGCTGCTTTCAATCCGAACGACGGCGAAGGCGACCGCAACATCACGCTCGCCTATGTCGTGCGTGCGGTGACGCCGGGCACCTATGCCCACCCGGCGGCAACCGTCGAGGACATGTACCGGCCGCAATATTCGGCTCGTACCGCGACCGGCATGATGGAGGTCAAGGCGCCGTAAGGCAAAGATGGCGAACATGAACATGGCGATGGCGCCGCCCCTCATTGCCCTGCCGGGCATTTCTCCCCGTATAGTGACGGGGAGAAAAAGGCCTGCGCCGAAGTTTTCGCCAATCTCGAACGCTGCAGAAAAGCCGCCGTGGACCGTGACAGCTCCCTTCTCCCCGTCACTATACGGGGAGAAGGTGCCGGCAGGCGGATGAGGGGCGGCGCCATGCTCTCCAAAAAATTCCTGCGCCGTTCAGCCATCACGGCCATCTCCCTCGCCGGCTTCCTCGCGCTCGCCGCTGCCACCCTGTGGCAGCTCGACCGCGCCTTTCCGCCGCCGCTGCCGGCGGCGCTGACGGTATCGACCGAAGTGCAGGACCGCGACGGCCAGCTGTTGCGGGCCTTCGCCACGCCGGATGGCTATTGGCGGCTCGCCACCCGCCTCGATCAGGTCGACAGACAGTTCGTCGACATGCTGGTGACTTACGAGGACAAGCGCTTCTGGGACCATCGAGGCGTCGACGTGCTGGCGCTGGCCCGCGCCGCCGGCCAGTTCGTGACCAATGGCCGTATCGTCTCCGGCGGCTCGACGCTGTCGATGCAGCTCGCCCGGCTGACCGAACCGCGCGACAGCCGCAGCCTCGGCTCCAAGCTCAAGCAGCTGCTGCGCGCCCTGCAGATCGAGCGGCGGGTCACCAAGCGCGAGATCCTCGAACGCTATCTGACGCTGGCGCCCTATGGCGGCAATCTCGAAGGCGCGCGCGCCGCCTCGCTGGCCTATTTCGGCAAGGAGCCGAAGCGGCTGACCGTCTCGGAGGCGGCCCTGCTCGTCGCGCTGCCGCAACTGCCGGAAAAGCGCCGGCCCGACCGCAACCTTTCAATCGCCCACGCCGCCCGCGACCGGGTGATGACGCGCATGGTCGCATCAGGCCTGCTCGGCGAGCGCGAGGCCGCACGTGCCGCGCTCGATGATGTTCCCGCCGGCCGCCGCCCGCTTCCGGCGCTCGCCGCCCATGCCGCTTATGCGGTGCTGCCCAGGGCCGTCCTCGGCCAGAAGCTGCGGCTGACGATCCGCAAAAGCGTCCAGGAAGGGCTGGAGCAGGTGGCCAGGGATGCCGCAACCAGGCTCGGCCCCCGCCTGTCCGTCGCCATGGTACTGGCCGACGCCCGCACCGGCGACATCCTCGGCGAAGTCGGCTCCGCCGACTATTTCGACGCCAGCCGCTCCGGCTGGATCGACATGACCAGGATCGTCCGCTCGCCCGGTTCGACCCTGAAGCCGTTCATCTACGGGCTCGCCTTCGAGCAGGGATTGGTGGCGCAGGAAACGCTGATCGATGACAGGCCGACGGATTTCTTCGGCTATCGGCCGAAGAATTTCGACATGGGCTATCAGGGCGACGTCAGCATCAGGCAGGCGCTGCAGCTGTCGCTCAACGTGCCGGCGATCAGTGTGCTCGACGCGGTCGGGCCGGCGCGGCTGCTCGCGCGCTTCCGGCAGGCCGGCGTCACACCGATCCTGCCCGTCAACAAGGCGCCGGGTCTCGCCATCGGCCTTGGCGGCGTCGGCGTGACGCTGCGCGACCTCGTCCAGCTCTATGCCGGGCTCGCCAATGGCGGCAAGGCACACACGCTGCATGACGGCACCGAGCCGGCGAATGCCGAGCGCTCGACCGCTACCATCCTCGATGATCAGGCGAACTGGCAGATCACCGACATATTGTCGGGCGTCAAGCCGCCTGAGGGCGCCGCCCAGCGCGGCATCGCCTACAAGACCGGCACCTCCTACGGCTACCGCGATGCCTGGTCGGTCGGCTTCGACGGGCGCTTCGTGCTGGGCGTCTGGGTCGGCCGTCCCGATGCCGGCGCGGTGCCCGGCCTGTCCGGCTATGTCTCGGCCGCACCGATCCTGTTCGAGGGCTTTGTCCGCTCCGGCCTGGCTGCCGTGCCGCTGCCAAGCCAGCCGGCTGGCGTCACCAGACCCAGGCGCGACGATCTGCCGGTCACATTGGCCCGCTTCGGCTCTGGCGCCGACGGCCTGGTCCAGGCGACGCCGACCGAGCCCGCCCCGACGATCATCTTTCCGCCCGACGGCGCCCACGTCGATCTCGGCGCCACCGCCGCCGACGCCACGCCACTGGTGCTGAAGCTGCAAGGCGGCCGCGCGCCTTTCCGCTGGCTGGCCAATGGCAAGCCGCTGGTCGGCATCGACCGGCGGCGCACCGCGACCTGGCAGCCGGACTGCGCCGGCTATTCGACCCTGACCGTGATCGACGCGGCCGGGCGCGCGGCCAGTGTGAAAGTGTTCGTTGAATAGAATGCGCCAGGCGATTGAGGGAATTGGCTTTCCGCGAGGTCGTCGAGTAGCAGGATACTTGCCCATGCCTGTTCCGAGGCGCCCCCTCTGGCCGGCAGGCCAGAGGGGTATGCCGAAGCTCGTCTTCCGCAAGGTCGCCGTCGTCCTGCCAATTTTGCGCGCGAGCCATTTCCAAGCAGCGCTTCAATCTTCTCGTCGCCGCCGACTGAACACACGCTCGCACTCCTCAAGCCATTGCCGAGGCGCAACCTGTCTCTAGATAGATCGCTCATGTGCTCGGATCCGCATAGCAGCGCTGCGAGGAAAGAATTTCTTCGTAATGCCGGAAGTCAGCGAAAAATTGCTTCATAAGGCCGAAAAAAGCAACTTTGAATGCATCTAATTTCTACTAATTCGGTAGATTGAGGTGATCTCAACGGAGGCGGAAATGTCCAATCCTCATTTCAGGAAACTGCTCGGCGCACTGGTCGCCACATCTGTCCAGTTCGGCACGCTCGGTTTGGCGTTTGCCGATACCACCATCCTCAACGTGTCCTATGATCCGACGCGTGAGCTTTACAAGCAATTCGACGAGGCCTTTGCCGCCCACTGGAAGGCCGAGACCGGCGAGACGGTAACCGTCCAGCAGTCGCATGGCGGGTCGGGCGCGCAGGCCCGCGCCGTGATCGACGGCCTCGACGCCGACGTGGTAACGCTGGCGCTCGAAGGCGACATCAACGCCATCGTCTCGAAATCGAAGAAGATCAATCCCGACTGGCGGACCAAGTTCGAGAACAATTCGGCACCCTACACTTCGACCATCGTCTTCCTTGTCCGCAAGGGCAACCCGAAGGGCATCCAGGACTGGGGCGATCTGGTCAAGGACGACGTTCAGGTGATCACGCCAAACCCCAAGACTTCGGGCGGCGCGCGCTGGAACTATCTCGCCGCCTGGGCCTACGCCACCGCCAAGGATGGTGGCGACGAAGCCAAGACCAAGGAGTTCGTCGGCAACCTCTACGCGCATGTTCCGGTGCTCGACACCGGCGCGCGCGGCTCGACCGTGACCTTCGCGCAAAAGGGCCTGGGCGACGTGCTGCTGGCCTGGGAAAACGAGGCCTATCTGGCGCTCGACGAGTTCGGCGCCGACAATTTCGATATCGTCTACCCGCCGACCTCGATCCTGGCCGAGCCGCCGGTCGCCGTGGTCGACGCCAATGTCGATGCCAAGGGCACGCGAAAAGTCGCCGAAGCCTATCTGAGCTATCTCTACTCCAAGGAAGGCCAGACGCTGATCGCCAAGAACCACTATCGCCCGTCGAAGCCGGATTTGGTACCGCCCGAGGACCTCGCGAAACTGCCTGAGATCAAGCTGATCACCATCGACGATCCGCTTTTTGGCGGTTGGAAGAAAGCACAGCCTTACCATTTCGGCGACGGTGGTATATTCGACCAGATCTACACGCCGGCCCAGTAGACCCAGTAAGCTAGATTCTAGATCAGGACGACATGACCACAGCACCCGCCAAGGCGGGGTGGCGGTTCAGACAGCCGAGCGTCATTCCGGGTTTCGGATTGACGCTCGGCTTCTCGCTTGCCTACCTCACGCTCATCATCCTCATTCCCCTGTCAGGGCTGATCTGGCGATCGGCCGCGCTTGGCTGGGCCGATTTCTGGGCGATCGCCACCGACCGCCGCACCATCAACGCGCTTGAAATCAGTTTTGGCACCGCCTTCATTGCCGCGGCGGTCAATGTCGTCTTCGGCACGATCGTCGCCTGGGTATTGGTGCGCTACAGCTTTCCAGGTCGCCGCATCGTCGACGCCATGGTCGACCTGCCCTTTGCACTGCCGACGGCGGTGGCCGGCATCGCCCTGACCACGCTCTACGCGCCAAACGGCTGGCTCGGCAGCCTGCTGGCGCCGCTTGGCATCAAGGTCGCCTACACGCCGCTCGGCATCGTCATCGCGCTGATCTTCATCGGCCTGCCTTTTGTCGTGCGCACCGTCCAGCCGATCATGGAGGAGATCGACAAGGAGGTCGAGGAAGTGGCCGCCACGCTCGGCGCCAATCGCTTCCAGACCATCGCCCGGGTTCTGCTTCCGGGCCTGGCGCCGGCCATCGTCACCGGTTTTGCGCTGGCTTTCGCGCGTGGCGTCGGCGAGTACGGCTCCGTCATCTTCATCGCCGGCAACCTGCCCTACAAATCCGAGATCGCGCCGCTTCTGATCGTCATCAGGCTCGAGGAATACAATTATGCGGCGGCGACCGCGATCGCGGCGATCATGCTCGCTTTGTCGTTCGTGATGCTGCTGGTCATCAATCTGGTGCAGACGTGGAGCCGCAAGCGCTATGGCTGATCCGGAGATCAAATCCTACGCACTGCACCACGAAAGCCAGTCGGCGGCAGTGACCGAAAGCCGCCCGGCGAAAGCCGTGCTGATGATCGTGACCTTTGCCTTCCTCGGCATTTTCCTGCTGTTGCCGCTGATCGTCGTCTTCAATGAAGCCTTCGCAAAGGGTCTCAGTGCCTATACCGAGGCGCTGACCAATCCCGACACGCGTTCGGCGATCCACCTGACGCTGCTGGTGGCGGCGATCTCGGTGCCGCTCAACATTGTCTTCGGCGTCTCCGCCGCCTGGGCGATCGCCAAGTTCGAGTTCAAGGGCAAGGCTTTCCTGACCACGCTCATCGACCTGCCGTTTTCGGTATCGCCGGTCATTTCCGGGCTGGTCTATGTGCTGTTGTTCGGCGCGCAAGGCCTGCTCGGTGCCTGGCTGAAGGCGCATGGCATCGTCATCCTCTTTGCCGTGCCGGGCATCGTGCTCGCCACCATCTTCGTCACTTTCCCCTTCGTCGCTCGTGAACTGATCCCCTTGATGCAGGAACAGGGCAATGGCGACGAGGAGGCGGCGCTGTCGCTCGGCGCCAATGGCTGGCAGGCGTTCTGGTACGTGACGCTGCCCAACGTCAAATGGGGGCTGCTCTACGGCGTCTTGTTGTGCAATGCTCGCGCCATGGGTGAGTTCGGCGCGGTCTCCGTCGTGTCGGGCCACATACGCGGACTGACCAACACCATGCCGCTGCATGTCGAAATCCTCTATAACGAATACAATGCCGCAGCCGCCTTCGCCGTCGCCTCGCTGCTTGCGGGCCTGGCGCTCGTCACGCTGGTCTTGAAAACACTTCTCGAAATGCGCTACGGCGCCGAGATCGCCGCGACGCGCGGACATTGAAACAAAGGGACGGTTGATGGAAGTTCGCGTTGCCAACGTGCGCAAGGAGTTTGAACGGTTTCCGGCGCTCCACGACGTTTCGCTCGACATCAAGTCCGGCGAACTGATCGCGCTGCTCGGGCCTTCCGGCTCCGGCAAGACGACGCTGCTCAGGCTGATAGCCGGGCTGGAGCGGCCGACGAAAGGAAAGATCTTCTTCGGCGAGGAGGATGCGTCGCAAAAGTCGATCCAGGAGCGCAATGTCGGCTTCGTTTTCCAGCATTATGCGCTGTTTCGCCATATGACGGTCGCCGACAATATCGGCTTCGGCTTAAAAGTTCGGCATGGGGCGTCACGGCCGTCGGCGCAGGAAATCCGCCGCCGTGCCTCAGAGCTTCTCGACCTCGTCCAGCTTTCCGGCCTGGAAAAGCGCTATCCGGCGCAGCTTTCGGGCGGCCAGCGCCAGCGCGTGGCGCTGGCCCGCGCGATGGCGATCGAACCGGCCGTGCTTTTGCTCGATGAGCCGTTCGGCGCGCTCGACGCCCAGGTCCGCCGCGAATTGCGCCGCTGGCTGCGCGACATCCACGACGCCACCGGCCACACCACGGTCTTTGTCACCCATGACCAGGAAGAAGCGCTCGAGCTTGCCGACCGCGTCGTGGTGATGAGCCAGGGCAGCATCGAGCAGGTCGGCACCGCCGACGAAATCTACGACACGCCGAACTCGCCCTTCGTCTACGGCTTCATCGGTGAATCGAGCGCGCTTCCGGTCAAGGTCGAGGACGGCCAGGTCTGGATCGCCGACCGCCCGATCGGGCTGTCTGCGCCGCAGGCGCCGCGGGGCGAGGCAACGCTGTTCTTCCGCCCGCACGATGTCGACCTGGTGGACGAATGCAATGGCTGCATCGCCGGTACGGTCGCCGCCAGCCGCCGCGTCGCCGGCACCAGACGGGTGGAGCTCGAAATCGGCGGCGAGCGCCAGCGGGTCGAGATCGAGCTGCCCGTCGACCATCCGGCGGCGCAGAAGACCCGGGTAGCGTTCAGGCCGCGGCGCTGGAAGCTTTTTCCGGCTGCTTGATCCCCTATCCCTCCTACGCCAGCCAGTTCTCGACCTTCAGGCCCTTGATCCGGTTGAACTCTCCCATGTTGGCGGTCACCAGGGTCGTGTCCAGTGCGTAGGCGTGGGCAGCAATAAAAAGGTCGTTTTGGCCAATGGTCCGGCCGATGCGTTCCAACTCGGCGCGAATCGCGCCGTATTTGGCATCCACCGGCACATCGAGCGGCAAGACAGGAATTTCGGCCAGCAATTCCTCGACCTTCTTGAGCAGCTTGGCCGATCCCTTCCTGACGCAGCCATATCGCAGTTCCGAGGCGACCACGATGCTGGTACACACGGCGTCCTCTCCCACGCGCAGGACGGCGCTGGCGGCTCTGCCCGCCGGGTTTCGGATCATGTCGCTGATAATGTTGGTGTCCAACATGAACCGCATTAAAAAAATTCCTCGGATTTGACAGGTATATCGTCGAATTCGGGGAAGTCGTCCTCGGGACCGAGCGGCGGTTCTTGCGCCCAGTGCGCGAGCAGCGCCGAGAGGCCAGGTTTGCGGACCGGCTCGATGACCAGGCGGTCGCCTTCACGGCTGATCAAGACCTTTTCGCCGGGGAGCTCGAACTCGACAGGAATGCGCACCGCCTGGCTGCGATTGTTGCGAAACAGCTTCGCCTCTTTCTGTGGCGTTGCTGCTTCTTTCGGTGGTGTTGTTGAATGGCGGCGCTGGGACACGGCGACGGCTCCTTTGTATATACCAATTGTATATGCCAGATTACGCCATGATGCAATCGTCCGCCAACACATCGTTTGCCAACACATGGGCCGGCCGGACACCGGTGGCCTAGATGCCTCGAAGCCTCTGCTTTGAAAGAAAATCCTAAAGACGCCACCGAGTAGGAATGATTTTCTAGGGACAATGTAACACAGCCGTCCTTCGTGTCTCGTCGGCCACCATGCCTTGCCGCTATGGTTCGGCAATAGGTGCACTGCATTGGAGTTCTGTTTTCATGAAGCGAATTTTGCTTGGCGTCGCCACATTGGCGGGCCTGTTCCTGGCATCCTCCCAGGCCTGGTCGGCCGATAGACTACTGAATTCGTCCTATGATGTCGGCCGCGAACTGTTTGCGCAGGTCAACAAGGCCTTCATATCAGAGCACCCCGGCGTGGCCATCGATCAGTCGCATGCCGGGACGTCGGCGCAAGCGCGCGCCATTGCCGAGGGCCTCGGCGCCGATGTCGTCACCTTCAATCAGGTCATCGACATCGACTTCCTGGTCTCGAAGGGTCTTATCTCCGCCGACTGGCAGAAGGATTTCCCCGACAACGCCTCGCCTTTCTATTCGCTGCCGTCCTTCCTGGTGCGCGCCGGCAACCCGAAGAACATCAAGGATTGGGACGATCTCGTGCGCGACGACGTGCAGGTGATCTTCCCCAATCCGAAAACCTCGGGCAATGCGCGCTACACCTATCTGGCGGCTACCGCCTATGCCAAGGAGGCCTTCAAGGGCGACGACGCCAAGGTGAAGGAATTCGTCACCAAGCTGTTCAACAACGTGCCGATCTTCGACTCTGGCGGGCGCGCCGCCACCACCACCTTCGTGCAGCGTGAGATCGGCGACGTGCTGATCACCTTCGAGTCGGAAACGCGCGGCGTCCGCAGGGAGTATGGCGATGATAAGTTCGAGCAGGTGACGCCTTCGGTCAGCCTGCTGGCGGAGTTTCCGGTGGCGATCGTCGACACGGTCGCCGACGAGCATGGCACGCGTGACCTCGCCAAGACCTATCTCGACTTCCTCTACACGCCGCAAGGCCAGGACATCGCCGCCCGCAACGGCCTGCGGGCTCGCGACGCGGCGGTCGCCGCCAAATACAAGGCCGAGTTTCCCGATGTCCGGCTGCTGACGGTGGAAGATGTCTTCGGCGGCTGGGCCAAGATCCAGGCCGAGTATTTCGCCGCCGGCGGAGTGCTCGACCAGACCTATGGCAGCCGCTGAGCCAAGCGATCTTCGAAATCGATGGAAAGCCGGCTTTTGCCGGCTTTCTTCGTTTTCGCGCTCCGGACAGGTGATTTCCCGCACGTTCCCAGCGCGCCGTCCAAAACGTCACGAACAATCAACGTGTTTGTGCCTACTGTGCCATCGGACGGCTTGTTTCGCGAAACTGCGTCGCGCGACAAAACGTCATGATTTGCACACAAACAACCGCCAGATGCGGGCGGTTGGGGTTTTCATGAACTGAATCGGGCATGCTTACCAAAAAAGGCAAATACGGCCTCAAGGCCCTCGTGCATCTGTCAGGCTTGCCGGTCGGCCAGCTTGCGTTCGTCAACGACATTGCGGTCGCCAACAACATCCCGAAGAAATTCCTGGATGCCATTCTGGGCGAATTGCGCAATGCCGGCTTCGTCCAGAGCCGCAAGGGCAAGGAAGGCGGCTATCGCCTCGCCCGCCCGGCCTCCGAGATCAAGATCGGCCATGTCGTGCGCGTCCTCGACGGGCCGCTGGCGCCGATCCCTTGCGCCAGCCGTACCCAATATCAGCGCTGCGATGATTGCGACGAGGCGACATGCCAGGTCCGGAACATGATGCTGGAGGTGCGCCATGCGATCGCCGAGGTGCTGGACAATCGCAGCCTCGCCGCCATGCGCGACGCCGACAATGACGATTTTCCAGTCGAACTGACGTCACAGATCTGATCTGGCGCCGCTGAGGCGGATCCGCGCCAGCGACCCCCCTTCACGAATTCGCCTCGACCAGACTCACGGCATCGCCGACAATCTCGGCGATCGGGCGCGTCGCATCGAGCGTCAATGCGTTCTCGTCGGCTGCCGGCGCTTCGAGCGTGGCGAACTGGCTGTCGACCAGGCTTGCCGGCATGAAATGGTCCTGGCGGGAGCCGACGCGCTGCTTTGCGGTCGCCGGATCGATTTCCAGATAGAGGAAAACGATATCCTGGCAAAAACCGCGCAGACGCTCGCGATAGCTGCGCTTGAGCGCCGAGCAGGCGGCGACGACGGCTTGCCCGTCGCCGACCGGTCCGGCAATGCGCCGGCCGATCGCGTCGAGCCAACCTTCGCGCAATGCGTCGGTCAGCGGCTCGCCGCTTGCCATGCGCGCGACGTTTTCCGGCGGGTGCAGCCTGTCGCCCTCGACGAAGACGGCGCCAAGTGCCGCCGCCAGCGCTTCGCCGACGGCCGACTTGCCACAGCCGGCGACGCCCATCACGACGACGGCCGGTGCGGACCGAACCGGATCCCTCTGTACGTATGCTGCCTTGTCGTCCACGATGCGGATCAGCGGCTTGCCGGCGCGCGGCCATAAAGCAAAAGCATGGCGACGATGACGACGCCATAGATGATCTGCCGCCCCGCCTCCGGCATCTGCATGACGGAAAGAATGGATTGCAAAAGCGTGATCAGGATGACGCCGGCGACCGTGCCGAGGTAGGAGCCGCGCCCGCCGAGGATCGAGGTGCCGCCGAGCACCACCGCGGCGATGGACGGCAGGAGATAGGCGTCGCCCATCGACTGTGCCGCCTTGGAGGCATAGCCGGCCAGAAGCACGCCGCCAAAGGCCGAGAGCCCACCGGACACGGCGAAGGCGATCATCACCACGCGCCGCGTGTCGATGCCGGAGAGGTAGGCGGCGCGCTCGCGATTGCCGATGCCGTAGACGGCGCGGCCGAAGCCGGTGCGGGTCAGCACGAACACCATCGCGGCACCGATCAGCGCCCAGATGATGACGGCGTTGGGCACGCCCGGAATGGCAAAGCCGGTCGCCAGATAGCGCATCGCCCGGGTCGCCGAATCCTGCGGCGAGAACCCGCCCGTGTAGACCACCATCAGCCCTTGCGCGACGGCGTTGGTGGCAAGCGTGATGATCATCGAGGGGATGCGCAGATAAGCGACGCCGATGCCATTGACGATGCCGATCAGCACCCCACAGAAAATGCCGAACGGGATCGCAAGCGCCACGCCAACCGGCCCGAAGGCCGCCATCGCACTGGCCATCATCGCGCCCACCGCCACCGACCACGGCACCGACAGGTCGATCTGGCCGAGCAGGATGACCAGCATCATGCCGGTGGCGATGACGCCCAGAAACGAAGCCACCTTGAGCTGCTGCAGCAGATATTCAGGCGACAGGAAGCTGCGTGAGTAGAGACTGCCCACAAACAGCAGCAGCACGATGCAGGCAAAGGCGGTCAACACCGCCGGATCGGCGCGGCGGATGAATTTCGGCATGCGGCCGGCAATGCCGCCGATAGTCGTCTCGCTCACAGGAACCACTCCAGCCGGTTGCGGACCCGGAACAGGGCGAAGGCGCCGAGGCTGACCGCGATCAGCAGGATGACACCCTGGAACAGCGGCTGCCAGAGCGGATCGAAATCGAAGACGAACAGCAGGTCGCCGATGGTGCGGAAGGCGAGCGCGCCGAAGATCGCACCGATGGCGCTGCCCTTGCCGCCGAACAGCGACACGCCGCCGAGCACCACGGCGGCTATGGAAAACAGCGTGTAGGCATTGCCGCTGGCATAGGCCGCATCGCCGGTATAGGTGAAGAACGTCAGGAACAGCCCGCCGATCGCGGCAAGCAGCCCTCCGAGCGCGTAGGCGGCGAACTTGCCGCGCCGGATCGGCACGCCGGACATGTAGGCCGCCATCTCCGACGATCCCGCCGCATAGGCCGCGCGACCGAGCACGGAGCGGCTGAACGGCACCCAGACCAAAAGCACGACGGCCAAAAGCACGACCAGGCTCGCCGGGACCACGCCGAACAGGCGCCCGGTCAGGGCGTCGGCGAGATCCTCGTTGACCGAACCGCCCGGAAAGGGTCTTAGCAGCAGCGCGATGCCGAAATAGACCGCGCCGGTGGCAATGGTGGCGACGATCGGCTGAAGCCGTCCATAGATGACGATGGCGCCGTTGATGGCGCCGCACAGCAGCCCGGTGCCGAGCACCGCCACGACCCCGAAGGCGGTCTCGATGCCGGTGCCGATGACCAGCCACGAGGCCAGGCAATTGGTCAGCGTGAAGATCATGCCGACGGAAAGGTCGATGCCTGCGGTGATCACCACCAGCGTCTGCGCCATGGCGACGAAGGCGAGCAGCACGCCCTTGTTCGACGCCGTCTGCACGACATTGGCGGTGAAGCCCGCCGGATGGTTCGAGGTGTAGATCGTGAACATTACGATGAAGATGCCGAAGGCCAGCAGCGTTCCGCGTTGTTCGGCAAGCCAGTAGCGCCAATCCTTCACGCGTCCGCTCCCAGGCTAACGGGCATCTCTTCGCCATGGATGTTGAGCGCGCTGGCGATCAGCGCCCGCTCGGTGATCTCGGGACCGACCAGCTCGCGCTTGACCGCTCCGTCATAGAGCACCAGCACCCGGTCGCAGCAGCCGATCAGCTCGTCATAGTCGGTTGAGTAAAACAGGATCGCCGCACCTTGATCGGCGAGCTTGCGCATCAGCTGATAGAGTTCCTGCTTGGTGCCGACATCGATGCCGCGCGTCGGATCGTTGAGCAGGATGATGCGCGGCTGCCGCATCAGCCATTTGGCGATGACGACCTTCTGCTGGTTGCCGCCGGACAGCGCTCCGACCGGAATGTCGAGACCCGCCGTTTTGATCGCCAGCAGACCGACCATGTCGTCGATCAGCCGCTGCTCGGCGGCACGATCGATGATGCCGGCCCTGGACAGCCGGTCGAGTGCCGCGAAGGAGAGGTTCTCGCGCACCGTCATCGGCAGCATCAGGCCTTCCGTCTTGCGGTCCTCCGGGATCAGCGCCATGCCGATCCGGTCACCGCGCGCGGCGGCCGGACTGGCGATGGCGACCGGCTTGCCGTCGATCAATATCTGGCCGGACAGGCCGCGCAGCACGCCGAAGAAGGCGAGCAGCAATTCGCGCTGACCCTGGCCGTCGAGACCGCCGAGGCCGACGACTTCGCCTGCGCCGACCGTGAGTGAGATATTGTCCAGCCGGTCGGTCCACGACAGTTTTCGCGCCTCCAGCACGGGAGCGGCGGTGGCCGGTGCACGCACCGGCTTCGGCGGAAAGATGTGGCTGTATTCGCGCCCGATCATCAACTCGACGACTTCGTTGTCGCTCTTCGAGCCTGCCTTGTAGCTTGCGACATTGCGGCCGTTGCGAAACACCGTGCACTGGTCGGCAAGCTCGGCGATCTCGTTCATCCGGTGCGAGATGTAGAGCAGCGCCAGCCCTTCCGAGCGCAGCCGCTTCAGCACGCCGAAGATCTTGGCGACGTCGGCCGCGGTCAGCGCCGAGGTCGCCTCGTCGAGGATCAGGATGCGCGGCTTGCGTGCCAGCGCCTTGGCGATCTCGACCATCTGCCGTCTTGAAAGCGGAAGGTCCTTGACCAGCGCCAGCGGGTGGATGTCGGCGGCGCCTGCACGAGCCAGGGCTTCTTCCGCGATGCGGCGCTGCGCCTTGCGGTCGATCATGCCGAAGCGTTTCGGCGGATCGGAAATGACGATATTGTCGGCGACGCTGAGTTCGGGAACGAGCGACAGCTCCTGGAAGATGCAGACGATGCCGGCCTGGTTGGCGGCAGCCGGCGAGGCGAAGGTCACCTCGCTGCCGTCCAGCATCATGCGGCCTTCGTCAGGCGCGACGACGCCCGCCATGACCTTGATCAGTGTCGATTTGCCGGCGCCGTTTTCACCGAGGACGGCGTGGATGCTGCCTGGCGTGACGGACAGCTCGGCCTTTTCCAGCGCCCGCACGCCGCCATAGCGCTTGGATATGCCTTCCATGCGGAAGAGCGGAACCGCACCGTCCATCGGCCCCTCCCAAGGCGCTTGTTCTTCGGGACCGGCGCCGCGGGATGTTCCGCGGCGCCGAGCGATCAGTCTACTGGTTTTCCTTGCTCTGGCCCATGATTTCCTGCGCGGTGAAGTTGATGCCGCAGGTCGGGAACGAGTTGCCGACGAAGAAATTGTCGGACTGGTCGGGGAAATAGTCCTGGCCTGCCTTGAAGTTCGGATCCTCGACGATCGCCAGCGGCAGCTTCACCGACTGCGGGACGACCTGGCCTTCGAGTGCTGCGATCGCCGTCTTGATAGCAACCGCCACCTGCGCCGGACCGGTACCGGCTGACGAGCATTTCAGCCCGTCGGCTGCATGGGCCGCGCAGAACTTGCGGAAGCCGTTCTCTGTTTCGCCGCCGAACGGTACGAACGGATGCTTGGCGTCGATCATCGCCTGGACGATGCCGGTGTCGCCGCCCTGGCCGGTGATGCCGACGAACGGACCATTGGTGGCGATCGCGTCAGCCGTGACCTTCTGCGCTGTCGGATCATCCCACTTGCCGGCGACTTCGGTGACCTCCCATTTCTTGCCCGAAGCGTCCAGAACCTCATGGATGCCGTTATGGCGGTCGGTATCGACCGACGTGCCGGCAACGCCGCGCACCTCGAGGAGCTTGCCGCCATTGGGAATATGCTTGATCAGCCAGTTGGCCCACAACTCGCCAAGGCCTTTCTGGTCGACATTGACGTTGATGGCGTCCTTGGTGTCGAGAATATTGTCGAAGGCGACCAGCACGACGCCGGCTTCCTTGGCACGCTTGATGACCGGTCCGAACGCCGTCGGATTCTGCGCGTTGACGACGATGGCGTCATAGCCGGAATCGATGAAGTTGTTGATCGCCGAAATCTGCGCCGGTACATCCTCGCCGGTCGACACGACCTTGAATTCCTTAAGCTTGGCAGCGACGTCTTTTTGCGCTGCGTAAGCTTTGGCGGTCTGGATCATCTGGATGCGCCAGGTGTTGGCGATATAGCCATTGGCGAGCGCGATGCGGTAGGGGCCTTCCTTCTTGGGGAACTTGAAGAACTGCGTGTCGGCAGCCCATGGCACGAAGCAGTCCGGCTCTGCGGCCGGGCCCTTGACGATTTCGGGGTCGGCGATGGCCGACGAGCTCAACATGACGAATGCAGTGGCGGCAACGATGCCGCCAACGAGTGACTTGATCATTGATATTCCTCCCAGTTGCAGTTTCTGATTGTTTTTACGCGTCTCGCCGCGTCTGGCCCGGCACCTCCCGCCTTGCCCGTCGCGCTTTTCAGGTGGCCGAATGCCAACCCGATCTCCCTCCTTGTCGCCCGGTAAACCGGAGTAAAAACTATCATATTATACATAATAAACAAGCATTGGCTGTCGCTTATATATAATAAACAGACTTCGGTCTTTGCCGCGAGTTTTCGCCCAGAGGCGGATGGTAGCGCTACCATGACGTTGTGTAAAGCGTCATTTCGCGATCCCTGGAAAGTGCTTTCAGCGGGCAGTGCTCTCGCGGCGCTTGAGTTCGAAGCCGAGATCGACGACCGGCTGTTGCGGCCGCTTGCCTGCAATCGCCGCGAGCGCCATGGCGACAGAAAGCCGGCCGATCTCGTAGCGAGGCGTCCGGACGCTGGTGACGGAGGGAAAAGCCACTTCCATCATGTCGAGATCGTTGAAGCCGGTGATGCCGATCGTCTTCGGCACGGCGATCGAGGCGCGGTGGCATTCGAACAGCACGCCGAGCGCGATGTCGTCATTGTTGCAGAAAACTCCGTCCAGCGTCGGCATCCTGGCCAGCGCATCGCGAAACAATTCGCGCCCCAGCGTCACACTGGACGGCACAGGCGTGGTGGTGACCAGCCGCGCGTCGAACAGGCCGGCCGCCTCCATTGCCGCGCGATAGCCGGCCAGCCGCCGCTGCGAGCGCGGGTCCATGCGCGCGCCCATGAAGCCGATGCGGCGATAGCCCATTTCGATCATGTGCTCCGTCGCCGCCTTGCCGCCGTCGAAATGCGAGAAGCCGACCATCATGTCGACGGGATCGGGGCCGGTCTCCATGACCTGAACCACCGGGCAGCCGGCGGTCTCGAGCAGTCTTCGCGACGTGGGCGTCTGGTCGATGCCCGCCACGATCAACGCCGCCGGGCGCTGCGGGCCGAACACCTGCAGCAGCCGTTCCTCCTCGAGGCCGGAATAATGGGTGTTGCCGAGCTGGATGCGGTAGGAGCTGTCCGACAGGCTGTCATAGATGCCACGCAGCACTTCGGCAAAGACGCTGTTGGTGAGCGACGGCACCAGCACGCCAAAGACCTCGGCGCGCGCCGAAGCCAACGCTCGCGCATTCGGGTCGGGCAGATAGCCGAGCTCATCGACGGCCGCCTGGATCTGGCGGCGCAGATCCTCCGAAACGCGCTCCGGCTCGCGCAAGGCGCGGGAGACGGTGATGGCGCCGACGCCGGCCTTGCGCGCGACATCGGCGATCGTCGGACGGCCGCCGCCGCGGCGCGAGCGCGGTTTGGTCACAGCCTTGCCCCGAACGCGGCGCCTTCGCCCAAGCGCGGCCACGAAATGCTGTTCAGCGTCTTTGCCACTGTCGCCATGCCAACCCATACTTACCAGTGATTTTGGCTGCCGCACTCGTCTGGCGTCGCGCAGCCTTAGCCCATTGTCAAGCGAACCGGGCAGGACAGCTACCCGAACTCGGGTAGCGCCACAGTTTGAATTTCGGCTGTGGGTGGTGAGCGGGCGTCTTGTCGTCCACCGTGCTCAGGCCTCTACGCCGTGCGTCGTCCGCTGCGCCACCTCTTGGCGTAGGGCAACGCGAACAGGTAGAGACCGCTGAGCATGAGCAAGCCGAGCGGGATCAGCGGCATGAGGTATACCCAGTAGGCGGGCTCGACACCTACGCCCAAGCTGATGAAGATGGCAGCGACGACCGCCGTAAAAATGATCGACAGCCAGCGGTGGAATTGCCGAATCCACGTATTCCAGTTCATTTGGGACCTCCTCTGAAGACGCGCCGCGCGACCCGCTTGGCGGCTTTTTTGCTACCTTGTTTCGTTGACGGGCGTCTTGTTGAGCATGGCGTTCGCCCGCAGATGCCTATGGCGCCGGCACGGCTATTCTATCCGCGCCACGACCTGCTCCAGGTTCGCAAAGAACCGCTGCCATCCGTGTTGGGCGCCCTGATAGTACTGCTGCTGGTCCGGCCGGAAGCCCAACTGCTCCATGCGCAGATGGGTCCCGGTGCTCGTAGGGGTGAGCGTCCACGTGACGACACTCTTGAGATCCTTGGTATCCCACGTGTAAGACAGCGTCTTGTTGGGCTCGACTGCCTGGACCTGACAGTCGACCGTCCCCCAGTCCGCGCTCAGATTGAAACGGTGCCCCTCGTCTGGCTTGAAATCGTTCTTCATCAGCCACTCCTCGATCAGGTGTGATTGGGTGAGCGCGCGCCAGATCTTTTCCGGCGGAAAAGCGACCTCCCGTTCGACAACGACGGCGCGCGTTTCGGTCTCAGTACTGGTCATTGGTCCATCCTTTTGAGCAGATCTTCGAGGTTGTCGAACCGGCTTTGCCAGAACCCAGCCATTTGGTTTGTCCAGTCGATCAGCGGGGCCAGGGCGCCAAGCTCCGCGCTGTAGTGCGTGTTGCGGCCTTCGTGGCGATCGCGCACCAACCCGGCCTGCTTCAGCACCCCAAGATGCTTTGACACGGCCGGTTGCGAGACCCCGGCCCGAGCGGTCAGGGCCGCGACGGTCTGGTCTCCGTCGCGACACAGCCGCTCGAAGATGGCCCGTCGCGTCGGATCGGCGAGCGTTTTAAAGAGGATCTCGTGGGACTGTGACAATCGATAACTCGCTGGCTATTGGAAAACCAATAACCGCCGAGATATGTGTAGGTCAAGCACGAACGTGGCCGGCATCCGCGTCTCACGAGCCACCGCCATGTCTCTTCCATCGCTCTGGCCAGCGGCAGGCCACCGGGGTCAGTGCTCAGGCCATCGCCGCGGCGCTGCGCCGTGCCTTCCACAGCAGCAGCACCATGGCCGCTATGTTCAGCAGGTTCCAGGCGATGCCGTTGAGGAACGCGGCGGCGTAGGAGCCGGTCAGATCGTAGATCCAGCCCGACATCCAGCCGCCGATTGCCATGCCGACGATGGTTGCCATGATTACGATGCCGACGCGCTGGCCGGCCTCTCTGGCGGGCATGTATTCGCGCACGATGATGGCATAGCAAGGCACGATGCCGCCCTGCGACAGGCCGAAGACCAGCGAGACGACGTAAAGCGACGCGAGCCCGTCGAAGGGGATGTAGAACAACAGCGACAGGGCTTGCAGCACCGAGCCGACCAGCAGGGTTTTCACGCCGCCGATGCGATCGGCAAGGAAGCCGGACGCCAGCCGGCTGACGACGCCCGCCGCCATCATGATCGACAGCATGTCGGCGCCTCGCGCCACGCCGTAGCCGAGATCCATGCAATAGGCGACGATATGGACCTGCGGCATCGACATCGCCACGCAGCAGCCAAGGCCGGCGACGACGAGCAACACCTGCAGCGCTGCCGGTGACAGCGAGATCGGCTGGACCGGCCGGCTGCCGGGTGAACCGGGAGCGGCGGCATGTGGTGCGCCGCGCCTGAGCAGCAGGATCAGCGGCAGCATGGTGGCGAGGCAGACGACGCCGATCGCGGCATAGGCGAAGCGCCAGCCCTCGCTCTGCATGACGTAGGGCATTGCCAACGGCCAGATCACCCCGGCGAGATAGCTGCCGGCGGCGGCAGCCGTCACCGCAACGCCGCGGCGGCGGTTGAACCAGTGCGAGATGTCGGCGATCAGCGGCCCGAAAATCGCCGACGTGCCGACGCCGATCAAAAGCCCCTGGACAAGGGTGAACTGCAGCACCGAAGTGGTCAGCGACGCCAACAGGAACCCGGTACCGAGCGTCACCGAGGCAATGAGCGCCGGTATCCAGTAGCCGATGCGGTCGATGGCGCGGCCGACCAGCACATTGCCGACGGCGAAGCCGACCATGGTCGCGGTATAGGGCGTCGAAGCGGCGGCGCGATCGACGCCGAATTCGGCCTGCACGGCGGGCAGCACTACGACCACCGCCCACATGCCGACACCGCCGATCGTCGCCAGCAGCATCGAGATGCCGAGCCGCAGCCAGGCATAGGCGCTGTCTATGCCGGGGCTGCTTGCCTGGCTGGAGGCGGTTGTGGTCAAGGCGTTTCCTGTCCGCGGTTGTGCGCAAGTCGACGGGTTCGACACCACTATCGGCACATTGGCGGCGCCGTGCAGCGCCACATCGCGCAATTCCGTGGCTCCAGGGATTTGAGCTGCAGTGGAACGGTGGCCGCCGTCCCGGAGTTTTTCATCAACTTGCCAATAGGCCAATAGAAGGAAGAAGGAGTTTGTCATGACCGCGAAAAGGAAATGGTCGGCCGAGGTCACCGAGCACAGCGATGCGCTGGACCTCGAGGAACATATCTTCGAATCCCACGACCCCAAGAAGATCGCAGCCTCGTTGAAGCGATCGGCCGAACACAGCGACCGGCGCAAGGCCGAGCCGTTCCAGTCCGCCATGTCGATGCTGAATTTCTACATCAACCGCGCCGGCAAGAACCTGCCGGCCAAGCAGAAGAAAGCGCTGGAGGACGCCAAGGACGAACTGCGCGCCGCGTTTGGCCGCCCGAGAGAGCACTGAGACGCCGGCGGGATGACGATGGCGACGCCCGGCGGTAGATTGGCCGCAGGACACCCCGCCACTTCGTCGTCCTAGGGCGGAGCAAGGAGCGAAGCGACGCGGCGCAGACCCTAGGATCCATGCCGTTACATCAGCCGAAGAATGCTGCGGCTCAGAATAAAAGCGCTCTGTTGCGATCCTTCGCGCCCCCCTCTGTCCTGCCGGACATCTCCCCCACTTGGGGGGAGATCGGCAGCTTTGCGGACGGCGTCCTTTTTGCAAGGCTGGTTGGCGAAATCAGTGATAAAGGCCGATCTCCTTCCTTGCGGCGGAAATGTCCGGCAGGACAGAGGGGCGCGCTGTCCCTCCACGATCAAAGGTCCTGCACCGCAGCTGCAGTGGTCCCGCGCTATATCAGCGCGATTTGATGACGCTGTCGGTGTTGGCCAACAGCTTGCGCACCGCGTTGCGTGCCGCATCCGGCCGCTGCAGGCGGATGCTCCTTTCGATCGCCTCGTGCAGCTTCTGCGCGTGCTGCAGATCGTCCAGTTCCCGCGTCGTATAGGCGAACAGATGATCGAACGCCGATTCGATCAGCACGCCGAGCGGCACCAGGAGGTCGTTGCCGGAGGCGCGCAGGATCGCCAGATGAAAACGCGTGTCGGCGCGGGTGCGCTCCTGCAGCGTCGCCGCCGCGCCCATCTCCCGGCAGGCCCGGCTGATCTCGGCCATCTGCTCGTCTGTACGCCGCATCGCGGCAAAGGCGGTCGCTTCCGGCTCGATGATGTGGCGGAACTCCTGCACCGTTTTCAGGAACACCTCGCGGTCGGGCGAGGTCGCGTACCAGGCCAGCACGTCGCGGTCGAGCAGGTTCCAGCGCTCTTTCGGCTCGACCCAGCTGCCGATCTTTGGACGCGACGCCAAAAGGCTCTTGGCCATCAGCATTTTGATCGCTTCGCGCACCGCCGAGCGGCTGACGTCGAAAGTCTCGGACCATTTGGCCTCGTTGGGAAGGATGGTTCCCGGCGGATAGTCGCCGCGCACGATCCTGAGACCGATTTCGTTGGCCAGCGATGCATGCACGCTCGACCCCGGCATACGCGCCGCGTCGGCCCGACGCACGACAGCCGGGCGCTCGGCGGACGCCGTTTTGGCCGGTGTTTTTCTCTTGTTCGGCTTCCCGTCCCGCATGCATTCACAAAGTCCGGATTCCGAAAGCTGTCAAGCGCGGGAAAAGCCTCGGGCTGCAAAGCCTGCTTCTGTGCACAGATCAGCCCGGATGCATCGATCCCGTCATGCCGTCTTGACGTATTTCCGCCAGCTGTGTTCCGGGCGGAACCCGAGCAGGTCCCGCGCCTTGCGGTTCGAAAGCAGCGTCTCGTATTCCCCGAGCTCAACCTTGACCGGCACGCCGGGATAAAACCGCTTCAAGAGTACGGCAGTCGGCAGGTCGGACGAGGTGTCGTCATTGGCGGCGTTGAACACCTGATAGCCGAGCCCGTCCTTCTCGATGGCGCGCAACGTGATCTGGCCGAGGTCGCGCGCATCGACATAGCTCCAGGCGATGCGCTTGCGAAAACCCGGATCGGCGAACCATTTCGGAAACAGCGAATATTCATGCGGCTGGATGACATTGCCGATGCGCAAGGCATAGATGTCGATGCCGCTGCGCAGCGCGAAGGCGCGCGCCGTCTTCTCGTTGACGATCTTGGACAGCGCATAACTGTCCATCGGGTCGACATCATAGTCCTCGTCGAGCGGGAAATGCGTCGGGTTGCGCGGCTCGTTGGCGAAGACTAGGCCGTAGGTGGTCTCGCTGGAAGCGATCACCACCTTGCGAATGCCGAGCTTCACCGCCGCCTCGATGACGTTGTAGGTGCCGAGTGCGTTGATGCGGAACACCTCGTTGTCGGGCGTGATCATGATGCGCGGAATGGCCGCGAAATGCACCACGGCGTCGACCGGCTGCGCGCGCAGCGACGGGTCGAATTCATGCAGGCCCATATAGCTCGACAGCGCATTGAACACCTGCCCGCTGTCGGTGATGTCGGTGATCAGCGTGCGCACCTTGGGATTGTCGAGCGGCTTGGTGTCGATATTGAGCACCTGGCAGCCCTGCTCGACCAGATACTGCACGACATGACGCCCAGCCTTGCCGCTGCCGCCGGTGAACATGATCCGCTTCGTCATTTTGCTCTCCACATTCTCCAGGATTCATGTGTATTGTCAGACAATATCGAAGTCTGCAATCGTCTGCCAACCGCTTGCGGCAAAAACCCGCTTCAACAATTCGCCTGCCGAAGTGCGGCGCCGTCATCGAGACCGCAACAGGGATTACACGCCATGAACACCACCGCCGCGAGCGAAAAGATCGGCTTCATCGGCCTTGGCCTGATGGGACACGGGATCGCGAAGAACATCGTCGACAAGGGCTATTCCCTGACGTTTCTCGGCCGCAAGAACCGCGCGCCGGCGCAAGACCTGCTCGGCCGCGGCGCGAAGGAAGCCGCGACCTCGCGCGAGGTGGCAGTGGCATCCGATATCGTCTTCATCTGCGTCACCGGCTCGCGCGAGGTCGAGGCCATCATCCGCGGGCCGGGCGGCCTCAAGGAGGGCTTGAAGCAGGGTTCGGTGGTCGTCGATTGCTCGACCTCCGACCCGACCTCGACGGTGGCGCTTGCCGCCGAACTCAAGGCGATTGGCGTCGACTATGTCGATGCCCCGCTCAGCCGCACCCCGAAGGAGGCTTGGGAAGGCACGCTCGACGCCATGGTGGGTGCATCCGACGCGGTGTTTGCCCGGCTGAAGCCAGTGCTCGACACCTGGGCCGGGCGTATCGTCCATATCGGTGACACCGGCGACGGCCACCGTATGAAGCTGCTCAATAATTTCATCTCGCTGGGCTATGCGGCGATCTATTCTGAGGCGCTGGCGCTGGCCGAAAAGGTCGGCATCTCGCCGCCCCGCTTCGACAGCGTCATCCGCAACGGCCGCATGGATTGCGGCTTCTACCAGACCTTCATGCGCTGGACGCTGGAAGGCGACCGCGACGCGCACAAATTCACCATCGCCAACGCCTTCAAGGACCTCACCTATCTCGAATCGATGGCCGGTGCCGCCGGCATCGCCAACCCGCTCGGCAACGCCACCAAGAACGCCTTCGCCGGCGCATTCGCCGCCGGGCCCGCCGATCAATATGTGCCGATGCTGGCGACGCATATCGGCAAGGTCAACGGCATCGATTTGACGCCGACGAAGGATGGGGAGAAGCCGACGATTTGAGGCGATTGGCTCGCCGTACCTGATAAAAGTTGGCGCTGCCCCTCATCCGGCTGCCGCCACCTTCTCCCCATGAAAAACGGGGAGAAGGGACAAGCTCCAGCGCTGGCCTCCCCCTCTCCCCGTTCTTTACGGGGAGAGGGTAAGGGTGAGGGGCAGCGCCGACTTTGCGGTATAAATCACCGCCGCGACCGCCCGATAACCTCGTCGGTATTGGCAAGCAGCCTGTGCACGGCACTTCTTGCTGCCGCCGGATGCGCCGGAGACGGATGTTCTTCTCGATCGCCTCATGCAGCGCCTGCGCCCGAGGCTGGTCGCGCTGGTTTCGCGCGTGACGAAAACGAAGAGATGATCGAGCGCCGATTCGATCAGCACACATCGCGGCGGCGACCACACTGGGCGTCGCTCGCGACTCAGCGCGATCAAAGCCATCACGATCGAGACGAGAGTCGTCAGTGCATTGGCAGGATGTTCTGGTTGAGGCGGAACAGATTGTCCGGATCGTATCTGTGCTTGATTTTGGCGAGCCGCGCGTAGACCTCGGCCCCGAAGGCGTCGCGCACGAGATCCGCACCTTCGCCATGGCCTGGGAAGTTCAGGTAGAGGCGGCCGGTCGAGTAGCGCTGCATGTCCTGCCAGAAGCTGCGAACCCAGCCGATGTTCGCATCGTCATCGTCAGCGCCTGGCCAGATGGCGTCGAGGCTGAGCATGAAGGGCATGGAGCGGTCGCCGAAGGCGGTCGCATCGGCTGCAACGCGCTGGACGAAACCGCCGAACTTCCAGATCGAGGCGAAGGTCATCTCGGAGGGCCGCTTCGCCATCCGCGCGGTGATCTCCCTGATGACCTCGTCATCGAGGCGCGAGAGGTAGGTGGATTTCCAGTAGCAGCGGTCGCGGCCTTTCGGGAACAGGTCGTCATAGAGCGACTGGATGGTGCGATACGGCATGCGGCCGCTGAAATCGACGAGCGGTTCGCCAAAGCTGCGCAGCGGAGCCACGACGCGCTCGCCCTCGTCCGCCGGTCCGTCATAGACATGCGCAAGCGCCAGGACGCGGCGGCCCCAGGCGTGTTCGGGAATGGAGGGATCCTCCGGAATGGTGGAGAACTCGGCCAGCCCGCTCAGGCGGTCGGTGGCGGTTTGCATGAAGTCGCGCCAGAGCGGAATGATCTTGTTGGCGCGCTCTTCGGGATAGGCAGGACCGCAGAACATCAGCTCCGGTTCGATCGGGTGCAGCTTGAACTCGAAGCTCGTCACCACGCCAAAATTGCCGCCGCCGCCGCGCAGCGCCCAGAAGAGATCCCGGTTCTGCGTCGCATCGACATGGATGAGGCGTCCATCGGCGGTCACCAGATCGGCGGCCAGCAGATTGTCAACGCTGAGGCCGTGGCTGCCGCGCAGCCAGCCGATGCCTCCTGAGAGTGTAAGGCCGGCAACGCCGGTCGCCGAGATCAGGCCGCCCGGCGTGGCGCGGCCAAGCGGGGTGGTGGCCGCATCGACATCGGCCCAAATAGCGCCGCCCTCAACGAAGGCACGATCGAGGCCGGGCGCGACCCGCACGCCATTCATCAGCGACATGTCGATCATCAGGCCGCCGTCGCAGACGGCATAGCCTGCAACATTATGGCCGCCCGAGCGGATCGCGATCGCCAGCCGCTCTTCGCGCGCGAAATTCACCGATGCCGCGACATCGGCAGCATTCCGGCAGCGCGCGATGACGGCGGGACGGCGGTCGATCATGCCGTTCCAGACGACCCGCGTCGCATCGTAGGACGGGCTAGACGGCTCCAGCACCTCGCCACGCATCGTTGAACGGAAGCTTTCGATGCTCGATGGTGCAAGGGTGGCGGCGGTGGCCATGTGGCGGTCTCCTCGTTTCACGCACGCTAGCGCAGCACCGGCACGACCACTAAAGTCAAAAATGCTGGAAGGCTGTCATTTCTGCCATGGTTGAACAGACCGGCCCATTGAATGTGGCGATCCTTGCCGTTCCGGAGGCTACCGCCTCCACGATCTACGGCATGTTCGACCTGTTTTCCTCGCCCGGCATGGATTTCCTGTTCATCACCAGCGGTGCCGCGGGCACGCCGCGCATGCGGCCCTATGTGGTTGCTGGGGACGGCAGCGCGTTTCGCGCCGCAAACGGCGTCTGGG
>NZ_FTPD01000067.1:202443-271662 GCF_900156895.1 Mesorhizobium prunaredense | reverse complement strand
CCGCGCTGATGCGCTTTCGCCAGACCGACGACGCGGTGATCAACCGCTGCCAGAAATGGGCGGAGCTCAACTACCGGACGCCCTCGCCCGTCGCCGCCATGACCAAGCTGTCAGGCCTGTCCGACCGCTCCTTCGTGCGCCGCTTCGCCAAGGCGACGGAAATGAAGGCAATCGACTACATCCACGCGCTCAGGCTCGAAGCGGCCAAGGAACTACTCGAGACCGGCGACCTGCAGGTCGAGGCGGTGGCCAATGAAGTGGGCTATGAGGATGCGAGTTTTTTCGGGCGCCTGTTCCGGCGCAAGATCGGACTGACGCCCCAGCAATATCGCATTCGTTTCAGTGCTCTCCGGCGAGCGCTGAGCCGCGATTAAATGTCAACAGTCGCGGCGCGATGCCCGTATTCCGCTTTGCGCCGCGATGTCGGCCATAGAGGCCAGCTTTGCCATTTCTCGTAAGCCGACATTGCCGGCATACATTTTGGAGTTCGCGGTTGCGCCATTTCGCGCCATTCGAGACTGTCCTCGTCAGCCGACGTTCACTGTACGGCTGGGTTCGAGCCAAAGCGGACAGCGACGTTAAGGCTAGCTGCCCTTTGCGATCGCCCGGGGAGTGGGACGCTTCCGGGGTGGAGAAAAGCGGTTCGCTGCCTAATTCGGAAGGGAGCGGATGGGAACCAAGGCCGAGCGGCTGGTGCAAAGAGACAGGTGGGGGATTTCCTGGCAAATCACTCCGCGCGTACTGACTGACGCGATGGCGGCCGGTGGCAACGAAGCAAAGCGCGCGTTTGATGCCACGATGACCATGAAGAAAATCGACGTCGCCGCGATCGAGGCGGCCCGGCGCGGTTGACGCTCCATCGCGTCTTGCGGCCAAATTGCTGCCAGAGCGTGTCTGCTCGCCACCCCATCCGGTCCTTTAACGCTCTCGCGAGCAGGGCGAGCGGCCGATGCGCGGGGAGCCTCGAGTGCGCCAAATCGAACCTCTCCAGCCATCGATATTGAGGTCGCATCTCGATCCAAAAGCAGTCTTTGGACAGAGCCCGGCCCTCGGCCGGGCTCTCATTCAACCCTTGTTGGCCTCGGTTGTCAGCTGTCGGTTGCCATAGGGCAGACGCTTTCTGTTATTTGATCTCCCAAGTCGTGTTATGGGGAATGTCCATAGCAGTATAGCCGCCGGGGCCAGCCAGTGCAGGCATCGCTATGCAATCAAAGGGCTCACGCCCGGTGATGCCTTTGTATTTGCCGGTACCCCCCGTAATGATATGAGTGCCACAGTCCATTTCCGGCTGCGACTTGTCGACGTCACGCGTATCGAAGGTCGAGAAGATCTTGTCCCCGTCCTGATCGGCGAGCACACAGGCGCCATCGATGTAGTTCTTGTCGCCCGAAGCAACGCTTACTGCTGTGCAATATGCTGACATCTTGTCGAACATCGCCTCTCCTTTCATGTTCTCGGTGGTCCCGACCGCCTCCAGCGCGGTCGCCGTACCGACGCCGGGAATGTCAATGGTCGTCAAAGGCCGAAAAACGAAGTGCGTCAGGTAGGGCGTGGTCCCCTTCTTTTCGATCTGTGCCCCCAGAGCGACCCCGGGGACAAAGGCCAAGACCAATCCTGCGAGAAGCGCTGTTTTGACATGTGTCATGGCTGCGGCGGGTGCCGCGGTTATGGGCTTCATTGGATCCTCCTTGGTATGAGCGGCGGATTTCAAGCCGATGCTTTGCGCCGCCGCAGTTTTGGAGACAGCCTGCTAGCGCTTGAGACGTGCCGTTTCGCCGAGCGCTTGTTCCCATAGATGAAAATCAAGCGGGCGGTCGTGAGCCAGCCCGAACAGCTTCGACAGCGCGTGGGACGAGGCTGCGTCCTCGGTAGCCGATGCCCCGGACTCCTCCACGCTCATGCCATAGCCGACGCATGAGCAACTGCCTCCTCGCTTAGGATACCAGAAATTCCGATGCCGAACCATGTTCAGATTGTGCTAAATTAGGATCGTCTCATTTGATCGGACCGACGCCATGACGACCGCAAGGGAACACGCCAGGAACGCGACGGCTGCGCTTCATCATATCCTGCACATTTCGCCGGAGGCGTTCGATGACGACGGCACTGCTGCCATCATCGAGCAGGCCATAAAGGGCGCTACGCGCGAGCGCGACAGCAGGGTGCGCCAACAAATGGAGGATGCGCGGGAGGCAGCGCGGCAGCGTCTCGAACGGCTGCTGAGCTCGTCACCCGCCGTAATTTACAGCTTCAAGGCGACCGGCGACTTCGCGCCGACCTTCGTCAGCGAAAACATCAAAGCCGTATTCGGCTATGCGCCGGATGAATACCTTGAAGACCCGTCATTCTGGCGAGACCGGGTCCACCCCGGGGACCAGGCCCGAGTCGATGAGGCGATTTCCAGATTCTTCCAGAACGGAATCCACTCAGTGGAATACCGCTTTCGGCGCAAGGACGGCTCCTGGTGCTGGGTGAACGACGAGCAGCGCCTCATCAAGGACAAGCACGGCAAGCCGCTGGAGATCGTCGGATCTTGGAGCGACATCAGCGCGCGCAAGGCGGCGGAGCAAGCGCAGGCGGCGGCGAATGCACGCCTGTCCGAGTTGCTGATCAGTTCGCCGGCCGTAATCTACAGTTATGAGGCAACGGGGGATTTTGCGCCGACCTTCGTCAGCGAAAACATCAGGGACTGGTTGGGCTACGAGCCGCAGGAATATCTCGAACACGCCGATTTCTGGCGCCGTTGTGTTCACCCCGACGACCTAGCCGCGGCGGAGGCTGAGTCGATTCACCTGTTCAAGAAGGGTCGTCACACAATCGAGTATCGGTTTCTAAAGAAGGACGGCACCTGGTGTTGGGTGAATGACGAACAGCACCTGATCAGAGACCCGGCCGGTCAACCGGCCGAGGTGGTGGGCTCGTGGAGCGACATAACCGACCGAAAGCGAGCGGAGGAATCTGCCAAGGCGGCACAGGATCGCGTCGAGTATCTGCTCGCCCGCTCGCCGGCCGTGATCTACAGCTTCAGGGCAGCCGGCGACTATCAGCCGACATTCATTAGCCGGAACGTGAAGGACCTCCTCGGCTACGAGCCCGAGGAATATCTCGAGAACGCAGATTTCTGGCGCGACCGAGTGCACCCCGAGGATCTGCCGCGGGTCGAGAAGGACTATGGGAGGCTGTTCGAGGAAGGTCGCCTCGCCAACGAGTACCGGTTCCGCAAGAAGGACGGCAGCTATTGCTGGATCAGCGATGATCTGCAGCTGCAGCGCGACGCGGCGGGCGAGCCGGTCGAGGTGGTCGGTGCGTGGAACGACATCACGGCCCGCAAGCAGATTGGTGAAGCCCTGGTCGCCGCACAGGACCGCCTTGTGCGCGTGCTGTCGGCCGCACCCGCGGTGATCTACAGCTACAAGGCGAGTGGTGATTTCGCGCCGATCATCATCAGCGAGAACGTCAGGAGCCTGCTCGGATACGAGCCTAGCGAATATCTGGAGAACGCCGATTTCTGGCGTGCGCGTGTGCACCCCGACGAGCTCGCCGCGGTGGAGGCCGAGTCCGTCCAGCTGTTCAAGAAAGGTCGCCACACGGTCGAATACCGATTTCTCAAGAACGACGGCACCTATTGCTGGGTGAATGACGAGCAGCAGCTGATCCGAGACAAGGACGGCCAACCCCTCGAAATCGTCGGCTCATGGAGTGACGTGAGCGCGCGCAAGCAGGCAGAGAACGCTCTGCGGCAGAGCGAGCAGCGCCTGACGGACGCGATCGAGTCGATCTCGGAAGGGTTTTCGCTCTACGATGCCGAGGATCGGCTGGTTGTCTGCAACAAAGCCTATGGCGATCTGCTCTATCCGGGGCGTGGTACGCCGGGGGCGGGCACGCCATACGAGATGCTTATCCGCAACGCTGCGGAACAGGGTCTCGTTGAGGACGCGAAGGGGCGTGTCGACGAGTGGGTGGCTGAGCGGCTAGCAAGGCACAGGCAGCCGGGTGGGCCGCACGTGCAGCGGCGAGGCAACGGCCGCTGGGTTCAGATCAATGAGCGCAAGACCACCGAGGGCGGAACCGTCGCCGTCTATACGAACATAACGGAACTCAAGCGAGCTGAAGAGAATATCCGCAACGCCAAGCACAAGGCAGAGCGGGCAAATGAGCTCGTAACCGAGAAGAACAAGGCGCTCGAGGCCTTGTCGAACAAGCTCTCGAAGTATCTGTCGCCGCAGGTCTATTCGTCGATATTCTCAGGCTCACGAGAGGTCGAGATCGCCTCACATCGCAAGAAGCTCACCGTGTTCTTCTCCGACATCGCGGATTTCACCGCGACGACAGACGATCTGGAATCCGAAGAGCTGACCAGCTTGCTTAACCACTACCTGACGGAGATGTCGAAGATCGCCCTGGAGCACGGCGCGACGATCGACAAATACATCGGCGACGCGGTCCTGGCGTTCTTCGGCGACCCGGAAACGAGGGGTGTCAGGCAGGATGCAATGGCCTGCGTCAGCATGGCCATCGCCATGCAGCGACGGATGCGGGAATTGCAGGCCGAATGGCGTGATCGCGGGTTGCAAAAACCGTTCCAGCTGCGAATCGGCATCAGTACCGGCTACTGCACGGTCGGGAATTTCGGAAGCGAAGACCGCATGGAGTACACAATCATCGGCGGCGAAGTGAATCTGGCCTCACGGCTGCAATCGCACGCCGAACTCGGCGGCATTCTCCTGAGCCATGAGACCTACTCCCTGGTCAAGGACATGGTCTTGGCTGAGGAGCAGGAGCCCATCCATGCCAAGGGTATCGCGAGGCCGGTGCGCAACTACAAGGTGCAGGACCGGGTCGACGAAATGGTGTTGCAGGGCACCGCGATCCGCGAAGAAGAGGCCGGGCTAAGAGTTCTGGTGGACCTGCGGAAGACTGACAGGGCAAGCGCTGTCAAAACGTTGGAGAGCATCGTTTCGCGACTCAAGGCTTGAATCCAAGTGCGGCGCGCTGGTGAACTTTTTTGCGGTCATGCCAAGGTCTCCCTCCAGCCATCATTGCGGGCAGCGGAAACCCTGCCCTGCAACTTGCATCAGACCTACTATCGTTCCGCCTCCGTTCCGATACATCTCCGACACTCCTCGTAAGTCGGCATTGCGGTGAATTCTCGTCGTCAAGCAAAGGTCAGGTTAGGGGTCATCAGTGCTGGTTGCCATGAATGTCTGCTATCAAGCAGCGAAATACGCTGATGAAGGGCAGCTCAGGGTCATGGGCGGGAGTTCGGCCGAGTGTGAACGAGTTTCCGCTTAGGCATTATCGGCAAATTACAGCTTCGACTTTAGCGATCTTGGCTTGATGGAGTAGTTCCATTCGCCGTGGAAATCGCTGCGGCAGATATTGATGGCGGCGATCTCCTGATCGGCGACTTTGATGCCTGCAGGATAGAGATTTTCATCCAGCCGGCACCGCGGTGTGCCCGGCGGTCGAGGTTGTGGCGGCGATGAGTTCGACAATGGTACGATAATCAGTAAGCGGTCGTCCGCGCCAATTTCGCGAGATGAACGAGAACAGACGATGTTCGATCTTGTTCCATTTGCTGGTGCCGGGCGGCAGATGAAGGACGATGATCGTCAGCCCCAATTCATCCGCCAGCTTCTGGAGTTCGACTTTCCACAGACGCAGGCGTGACCCATTGGAGCCGCCGCCATCGGCGGTGATCGTCAAAGTGTGAGCCTGACTGTAGCGTTCGCGCCCCATATCGATCCACCATAAGCGGATCGCGTTGACGGCGAAGGCTGCGGTATCATTGTCGATCCCGACGCTGACCCAGCCTTTGTCATCAGCGATATCATAAACACCATAAGGTGCGGCGCGGCCCAATTTTGGGTCGACAAAATCATGAACGTTGACTGGCTCGGGCGATCCGGCTGGCTGATATTCGCGGCCGCCATTCTTGAAGGCGCCAACCAGTTCTTTCTTCTTGGTGTCGACGGAGATCGCGGGTTGCTTGGCCGCAATGGCGTCCTTGACCATGCCGGCAATGTGCTGGAATTGTTCATCGCGATCCGCATGGCCCGATCCCTCCAGCGTTTTGCGGTTGGCCTGAAGAGAATAGCCAAGTCGCTTCAACAAGCTGCCGACCACGTCATAGCCAACCTGATGAGCCCATCGCGCGAAGTCCAGATGCCAGATTCCGCAAGCTTTTCGATGTCCACTTCAGTGGGGACATCGGGTCGCCGCGCGTGGCGGCTCCACAAGCTTTTCCAGATCGCTGACGAGCGTCGGGTCGGTCTGCGAAAGGTTTACGGCCCGCACCCTTGCGCCGGACGCCGCTGAGCGCCGCCGTGTCCGGCACTGTGCCGCGCAATTCCCGCAAACCATAACCAATAGTGCTGCGCGCAATGCCGGTCGCCGCCGAAACCGCCGCAATCCCTCCCCATCCGGCCGAAAGCGCTTCCGCCGCCGCAAAACGACGCCGCCCACGCTCGTCCAGCAAGGGCCTGATAGAATCATAACGCAGCTTGATAGCTTCGACATCGATCATCCAATACGTCTACAAACCAATAAACGCTTTGGAAATCCCTCCCCGAGACAGACCGATTCAGAAATTTGTCGATGCTTCCTTAGAGCCGAACTTGGCCGTTCAGAGTGATTGCATTTGACCTTACCGCCGCGACCGCCCGATAACCTCGTCGGTGTTGGCGAGCAGCCTGTGCACGGCACTCCTTGCTGCCGCCGGCCGCTGGAGGCGGATGTTCTTCTCGATCGCCTCATGCAGCGCCTGCGCCCGCGGCTGGTCGCTGGTTTCGCGCGTGACGAAAACGAAGAGATGATCGAGCGCCGATTCGATCAGCACGCCGAGTGGCACCAGGAGGTCGTTGCCCGACGCGCGCAGGATGGCCAGGTGAAAACGCGTGTCGGCGCGGGTGCGCTCCGGCAGCGTCGCCGCCTCGCCCATCTCCCGGCAGGCCTGGCTGATCTCGGCCATCTGCTCGTCGCTACGCCGGATCGCCGCAAAGGCGCTGGCTTCCGGCTCGATGATGTGGCGGAATTCCTGGACGGTCCGCAGGAACATTTCGCGATCGGGCGCCGTCGCATACCAGGCGAGCACGTCGCGATCGAGCAGGTTCCAGCGCTCTTTCGGCTCGACCCAGCTGCCAATCTTGGGGCGTGAGGCCAGCAGGCTCTTGGCCATCAGCATCTTGATCGCTTCGCGAACCGCCGAGCGGCTGACGTCGAAGGTTTCGGACCATTTGGCTTCGTTGGGCAGGATGGTTCCCGGCGGATAGTCGCCGCGCACGATCCGGAGGCCGATCTCGTTGGCCAGCGACGCATGCACGCTCGATCCGGGGATCAGCGCCGCGTCGGTCCGGCGGGCGCCGGCCGGGCGGCCGACCGGCGCCTTGACCGTGGCCCGTGCCTTGACCTTGGCCCGTGCCTTGACCGTGACCGTAGTAAGTCGCTTTTTCGATCTGGCGTCCGACATCCATGTTCCCCGGCACAGGCTGAACTCAAGGCACGGCAAAGCAGGAGCGGTTCGCCCCAGCCACGTCACCTCGTAGATTTTCGTGAACCGGCGTGACGGGGCGCCCGTCGAGCGGACGCCCCGAAAACTGCGAACCTACTTCTGGATGCAGGTATCGACCGTATCCTTGGTGCACTCGTCGAGACCGGTGAAGACCGGATCGGCGACAGGCTTGCCTTCGACCAGGTCGATCATCACCGAGGGCGCCTTGTAGCCCATCTCGAACGGCCGCTGGCCGACCAGCGCGGTCACCAGACCCTCCTTGGCAATGGCCACTTCGTCACCGATCGTATCGGCGGCGCCGATGACGAACTCGTTCTTGGCGATCTTGTCGGCCATCGGCTTGAACAGGTCGCGATAGGGCTGCGGGGCGCCGAACAGCGGCCAGCCGCCCATGATGCCGAAGGCATCGAGGTCGGGATTGGCGGCGAGGATATCGGTCATCGCCTGCACGCCCTTGGCGCCGTCGTCATTGGTGAACACCGGGCAGCCGGCGACCTCGGTCCAGCCGCCCTCGCCGGCGAGCGCCGGGAGATCCTTCTGGCCTGAAAGCGCATCGCGCATGCCCTGGGCACGGCGCAGGATATTGTCGGCCGCCGGATTGCCTTCGATGGTGCAGATCTTGCCACCCTCCGGCTTGCCCTTCTTGATGTACTCGCCGATCTTGTAGCCCATCAGGTAGTTGTCGGTGCCGAGATAGGTCTTGCGCAGCGCCGCATCTTCCTTGCTGAGGTCGGCGTCGAGCGTCATGATCGGGATCGACGGATTGGCGCTTTTGATCGTCTGGGCGATCAGCGGTGCGTTGGACGGCGAAATCGCCATCGCCACCGTGTCCGGCTTGCTCAGCATGTCCTGGACGATCTGGGCTTCGCCGGCTTCGTCCGAGGTCGATGCCGGACCGGTGTAGAAGCACTCATACTCCGAGTCGGCGTTTTCCTTGTTCCATTTCTGGCAACCCTGGTTGATGGCCTCGAAGAACGGATTGTCGAGCCCCTTAACCACGATGACGAGTTGTTTCTTGGCCATGGCCGGCCCGGCGCCCAACGCCAGCATGGCGACGGCAGCGAGCAATAGTGATTTCCTCATGTCAGTCCTCCCTTGAAACAGACGGACACGGCGTGCCCGCCACACAGACCAGCCCGGATGCGCGATGACAGAGGTTCGTTTCGCGAGCGCTCGTGTCGTCAAGCCGGGCCGATAAGTATTTCCAGATGCGGTTGCAGACCAGCGCGATATGGACGCTGCCAGATCCTCGACCGATAAACCTCCGCCTGCTCAGCCCCGGCGAACCGGGCAGGAGATCGGCATAATCTCCTCCGACGCTTAGCTAATATCGGCTTGCGACGGACGTCAATTGCTATTTGTCCTACAAAACGGATTTTTCGAAAGAAGCCGCTGTTGACGGCAAGGGGGCATATGCGTAAATGGGCGAAAGCGCGGTTCCCGGGAGGAGCTGGGAAAAGCGAGGCCGCGGCAGGACCGCAGGCCGAAAGCACGGAGGAAGCAGTCTGGTGCCGGTTCTCGAACTCGCCAACATCTCAAAACATTTCGGCGCCATCCAGGCCGTCAACGACGTTTCGCTGTCGATCGAGGCCGGACAGGTGGTCGGGCTGATGGGCGACAACGGCGCCGGCAAGTCGACGCTGGTCAAGATGATCGCCGGCAATTTCCCCCCGAGCCATGGCACGATGCAGATGGACGGCAAGGATCTGGTCCTGCACAAGCCGGTGGAGGCGCGCCAGCACGGCATCGAGATCGTCCACCAGGACCTGGCGCTATGCAACAATCTGACGGCCGCCGCCAACGTCTATCTCGGCCGCGAGCTGCGCCGCGGCGTCGGGCCGTTTCGCATCCTCGACTACGCCGCGATGTACAAGCGCGCCGGCCAGATCTTTGCCGTGCTGAAATCCGAAACCCGCCCGCGCGATCTGGTCAAGCAGATGTCGGGCGGCCAGCGCCAGGCGGTGGCGATCGCCCGCACCATGCTTTCGCAGGCCAAGATCGTGCTGATGGACGAGCCGACGGCGGCGATCTCGGTCCGGCAGGTCGCCGAGGTGCTGAACCTGATCCGCCATCTGCGCGACCAGGGCATTGCAGTCGTGCTGATCAGCCACCGCATGCCCGACGTCTTTGACGTTGCCGACCGCGTCATCGTCATGCGGCGCGGCCGCAAGGTCGCCGACAAGACGATCGCGTCGAGTTCGCCCGAGGAAGTCACCGGGCTCATCACCGGCGCCATCGAACAGGTTTGATGCCAGCCGGTTTCACCACGCAAGCAGATAAAGGTCGACGATGGCAGTAACTCTTGACCAGACGATCGCACAGAAACAGCACACTTTGCTGACCAGGGTGTTTGCCAGCCAGACCTTCTGGGTGGTGATCGCGGTCATCCTCGCCTGCCTGTTCCTGTCCGTCGCCACCGATTCCTTCGCCACGACGAAGAACCTCTACAACATCACCCGCAACATCACCTTCGTCGCCATCGTCGCGCTCGGCATGACCTTCGTCATCATCACCGGCGGCATCGACCTGTCGGTCGGCTCGGTGCTTTGCCTGTGTTCGATGGTGCTCGCGGTGACCATGCATGCCGGTTACGGCATCGAGATCGGCATTGCCGCTGCGATCGCGACGGCGCTGATCATCGGCGCCTTCAACGGCATCCTGATCGCCTATCTCGGGTTTCCGCCCTTCGTGGTGACGCTTGGCATGCTGTCGATCGCGCGCAGCCTGGCCATGGTCGCGTCCAACAACACCGTCGTCTTCCAGTTCGGGCCCGACCACGACAAGCTTCTGGCGCTGGGCGGCGGCGCCTTTGTGTTCGGCATCGCCAATCCGGTGCTCTACATGATCGTGCTGGCGCTGATCACCGGCTTCGTCCTGCGCTGGACGAAATTCGGCCGGCACATCTTCGCCATCGGCGGCAACGAGCATGCGGCGACGCTGACCGGCGTTCCGGTGCGCCAGATCAAGGTCGCGGTCTACATGATCTCGGCGCTGGCGGCAGGTCTTGCCGGCATTATCCAGACCGGCTGGCTGGGCGCCGTCACCACCAATCTCGGCAACGGCATGGAGCTTCAGGTCATCGCCGCCACCGTCATCGGCGGCGCCAACCTGGCCGGCGGCATGGGCACGGCCTTTGGCGCCGTCGTCGGCGCGGCGCTGATCGAAGTGATCCGCAACAGCCTCGGCCTGCTCGGCATCAACGCCTTCTGGCAGGGGGTGTTCATCGGCGGCGCCATTCTGATGGCGGTCCTTTTCGACCGGCTCCGCAATTTCCGGCGCAACGAGTAGGCCGCAGGTCACGCGCGCTATTCGTTTTCGTTGCTATCGCTCAGTCTGAAAATCGGCCGGCACGCCGCGTGGCCGGCGCCAGGCGCGCACATGCGCCTTGACGCAGGCCCGGACTGCGCCGCACTATCCCGATTGCAGGCGAAGGGAGGCCAGTCGCCTGCGGGAGGATGTACCCATGACGGAAGCGATCAGGCTCTACTGGGGCCGGTTCGGACATGTTTCTGTCCTGAACGTCGCCAGCGACTTCGTCACCCATGCCCATGTCGAGGCGCATATCATCATCTGGCTGGAAGGCACGGCCGGCGAGATGACCATCGGCCGCGAGACGGTGCGGCTTGGGCCCGGCACCGCCGCCGGCATCAATTCCTTCCAGCCGCACAGCCACGCTTTGTCCCGCGACGGCCGGCACGGCCTGTTCCTCGCCTTCTACATCGATCCGGACTGGGCGCGCCGGCGCCGCGACCTGCCGTCGACCGCGCCGCTATTTTCGGCACCGGCGATCACGCTGGAGCCGTGGCTGCACAAGGCGGCAGCCAATCTTCTCGACCATCTCAGCGACAATGAGAGCATCGACGACATCGCCAATTACGAGATCGAGCGCTTCATCGACAGCGTGCTCGACGCCGCCGACGCCTCGGCGCCACAAGTGGCGCGCGCCCGCGTCCACAGCGTGCAGGATTTCCGTGTCCGCAAGGCGATCCAGCTGATGAAGGCCAATGTCTGCGAACGCATCTGCTTCGACGAGGTGGCGCGCAGCGTCGGCCTGTCGCGGCCACATTTCTTCGCGCTATTCAAGGAGCAGACCAATCTGACGCCCAATGTCTACTGGAACACGCTGCGCATGGAGGAAGCGGTGCGGCAGTTGCAATGGTCGCAGGAACCGCTGATCTCGGTCGCCTGCAATCTCGGCTTCACCACGCAGGGCAATTTCTCGCGATTCTTCCGCGACCATGTCGGCGTTCCGCCGACACTCTATCGCGAGGCGGCGCGGGCCATTTCCTGAACCATTTTCAGACTGCCCGCTTCAGACTGCCCGCTTTTTAAGACTGCCCGTTTTTTCAGACTTATTGATAGGCGTTCAAGACGCATTGATAAGCGCTGCCGGGCCTGCCGCCCTACCCTCGCGACACAGCTATCTGCAAGGGAAGCATCATATGGCGAAAGTCACCATTTCCAGCGTCATCGACGCACCGGTCGAAAAGGTCTGGGCCCGCATACGCGACTTCAACGGCCTGCCGAGCTGGCACCCGCGCATGGTCGAGAGCCATATCGAGGACGGCAAGGACGCCGGAGCGATCGGCTGCGTGCGCAATTTCCAGCTCGCCAGCGGCGCCCGCATCCGCGAGAAGCTGCTCGACTTCTCCGACGACAATTTCCTCGTCAGCTACTCCATCCTGGAGACGCCGCAGCCGCTCACCAACCACAAGGCGACGCTGCAGTTGCGCCGGGTGACCGATGGCGACCGCACCTATGCCGAATGGACCGCCAGCTTCGACGCGGCTCCCGAGGAAGCCGACAAATTGGCCGAAGGCATGGGCGCCAACGTCTTCCAGGGCGGCTTTAACGCCCTGAAGACTCATTTCGCCGGCCAGGGTTGAGCTGAATGGGGTTCACAAAAAGGAGCGTTCCATGGCGCTTGCATTGCAGACTTTCTCGACGGTCAAGGACGCCAATGCGGCGCTGAAAGCCGCCGGCACCCGCTATCTCGGCGGCGGCACGCTGGTCGTGCGCGCCGCCAATGAAGGCGACGTTTCGGTCTCCGGCTTAATCAGGTCGACCGAACCGGCGCTGTCGGCCATCATTGTTTCCGGCGGCAAGGTCCGTATCGGCGCCTCGCTGACCATGGCGGCGATCGCCCGTCACCCGGACCTGTCTTCCCTTGCCCACGCGGCGCGCGCCGTCGGCGGCCCGGCGATCCGCAACATGGCGACCGTCGGCGGCAATCTCTTCGCCCCGGCGCCCTATGGCGATTTCACCGTCGCGCTGCTGGCCCTGGACTCAACCATCAGCACCGATGACGGCGAGGTGCCGATCGAAACCTTCCTGGCAAAACGCGAAGACAATCACGCCATCGTCACCGCGGTTGGCTTCGGCTTGCCAGTGGACGGCGGCTTTCGCTTCCTGAAAGTATCGCGGGTCAAGCCGAAAGGCGTCTCGGTGCTGAGCATCGCCGCCGTGCTGGAACAAGCGCCGGACGGAACCGTGTCATCGGCGCGGATCGCGCTTGGCTGCATGGCCGACCGTCCGATGCGCGCCAAGGCGGCGGAGAAGGCGCTGCTCGGCAGGAAACTCACCAGCGACGGCATCGCGCCAGCGCTGGCCGTTGCGAGCGACGGCACCTCGCCGATTACCGATCCGATCGCCACTGCCTGGTATCGCAACGAAGTCCTGCCGGTCCATCTCGGCCGGCTGTTGCTCGCCTGAAAGCCAATGGCGCCCATATCCGCCTGGCTGCGGCGCAAGGAGTAAAACATGGCAAAGATCCCGGTTCAGTTCACGCTCAACGGCGCGGAGAAGGCCGAATTCATCGACGGCGGCACGACGCTGCTCAATGCGCTGCGCGACAAGATCGGCGACACCTCGCCGAAGGGCGGCTGCCATCAGGGCACATGCGGCGCCTGTTCGGTCATCATCGACGGCGAACTCCGGCTCTCCTGCCTGACGCTGGCTGAAACCTGCAACGGTGCGGCGATCACCACGACATCGGGGCTTTCGCAAGACGGCGTGCTGCATCCTTTGCAGCGCGCCTTCCTCGACGCTTTCGCCACCCAATGCGGCTTCTGCACGCCGGGCATGATCATGGCCGCCAAGGTGCTGCTCGATCACACGCCGGACCCCAGCCGCGACGATGTGGTCGAGGCGCTGTCGGGCAATGTCTGCCGCTGCACCGGCTACGAGCCGATCATCCAGGCGGTGCTGACCGCCGCGCGGTCCAATTCGCAGAACGCGGCTTGAGGGGGGCAAAAAATGGAACTCCGCAAGAGCTACTTCGCCGACCAGCGCAAGGACGATCTGCACGAGATCGGCCAGCCACGGCCGCGCTCCGATTCGCCCGGTCACGTCACCGGCAAGACCGCCTATTTCGCCGACCGTAATTTTCCAGCCATGCTGCATCTGAAGATGGTTCGCAGCCCGCATCATCACGCCCGCATCCGCAGCATCGATATTTCAGAGGCTGAGATGCACCCGGGCGTGGTGAAAATCCTGACCGCCAAGGACGTGCCGCACAATGTCTACACCATCCTGATCCTGATCCAGATCGGCCCGGAGGACGAGACGGTGCTGGCCGACGGCAAGGTGCGCTGGAAGGGCGAGGCGGTGGTGGCGGTGCTGGCCGAGACCGAGCGTGCCGCCCACGAAGCGGCGGCCAAGGTCAAGGTCGACTACGAGGTGCTGCCGGCCGTCTTCGACATGGAAGAAGCGCTGAAGCCCGGCGCGCCTGTTGTCAACGAATATCACGGCCGGAATTATTACCTCTATGACAGCGGCGAATGCCGCAAGGTGCGCTTCGGCGATGTCGAGGCCGGTTTCGCCGGCGCCGATCACGTGCTCGAGCAGACCTATCAATCGTCGCCGATCGAGCACGCGCCGACCGAGACGACCGGCTGCATCGTCGCGCCGGAGGGCAACGACCGCTTCACCTGCTACACCAACACGCAGGCGATGTTCTTCACCCTCGACAACGCCTCGATCATCCTGCAGATGCCCGGCAATAGACTGCATTTCGTCGGCGGCACCGTCGGCGGCGGCTTTGGCGGCAAGGTCGACGTCATCGTCGAGCCGATCGCTATCCTCGGCGCCAAGCTGACCGGGCGGCCGGTCTCCTTCATCTACAGCCGCGAGGAGGAGATGCAGATTTCCTCGCCCCGCGCCGCCGAAAAGGTCGTCATCAAGGACGGCGTCATGAAGGATGGCCGCATCGTCGCCAGAAAAGTCACCGGCTACACCGATGCCGGCGCCTATTCGCGCCATTCGCCCTACGGCGCGCAGAAGGGCGCCGGCCACTATCCCGGCCCTTACACCATCCCGAATGTCTGGATCGACACCTACTGCGTCTACACCAACCGCACCCCCTCTTCCGCCATGCGCGGCTTCGGCGTCACCATCGGCGATTTCGCGCTTGAGGTGCAGATGGACAAGCTCGCCCGGCTGATCGGCATGGACCCGCTCGAATTCCGCTTCATCAACGCCTACCGCGACGGCGACATGAAGGCGCACCGCCAGCCGACCGAGGGCGCGGCTCTGATCGAGTGCATGCAGGAAGCCTCGCGCGCCGCCAACTGGCCGGTGGCGGAAAAATTCATGGCGATGTCGTCCTACGCGAAGGGAGCTTGAAATGGCGATCAGGCGCGGACGCGGCGTCGCCGCGATCAACTATCCGACCGGCATGAACCTCGGCGGCGACCCGACCCAGGCGCTGGTCCATTCGACGCCGACCGGCAATTTCATGGTGACGCTGTCGAGCGTCGATCTCGGCCAGGGCATGAAGCAGATCATGGCGCAGATCTGTGCGGAGACGATCGGCGTGCCAACCGACCGTGTCGTTGTCGACACCGCCGACACCGACACCGGCCCGCACTGCATGGGCACCTTCGCCTCGCGCGGCACGCATCGTGCCGGCAACGCCGTCATCCAGGCGGCCAGGGAAGCCCGCCAGGTGATGCTGGAAGTGGCGGCCGAGGAACTGGAAGTGAACGCCTCGGACCTCGAGACCGACGGCCAGGGCAACATCCTGGTCAAGGGCGCCCCGCAAAGATCGATCTCGATCTTCGATGTCGCGCTGTCGGCGCATTTCAAGCGCGGCCGCTCGATTTCCGGCCGCGGCATGTTTTTGATCCCGCGCTCCTATCCGGAGAAAGAAACCGGCGCGATGAAACCGTCGACCTGCTATGCGCATGCCTGCACTGTTGCGGAGGTCGAGGTCGACGACGAGACCGGCGAGGTCACCGTGCTGACGGTCAAGAACGTCTTTGAGATCGGCCGCGCGCTGAACCCGAAAATGGTCGAGCAGCAGCTCGTCGGCGGCTCGTGGATGGGCATCAGCCACGCACTCTACGAGACGACAGAACCCTATTACCCCGACCGCGATCATGGCGGCACCGACTTCAACCAATATCTGATGCCGGGACCAGGCGATCTTGCGCAAACCGAGATCATCGTGCTGGAGAGGCCCTCGGCCGACGGACCCTTTGGCGCCAAGGGGCCGGGCGAAATGTGCGCCAACCCGCAAATCCCGGCGGTCGCCAACGCGGTCTTCGACGCCGTCGGCGTGCGCATCGACACGTTGCCGATCACGCCGGAACGCATCCTGCGGGCGCTGAAGGCGCAAGCCTCGAACTGAGTGCTGGAAATGCCCAAGAGAAGCGCCCGGACTAGAAGCGCCGACACTGTCGCGATCTCGCCGGAGGCGGTGGCATCGCGCCTCGCCGCCTCGCGCTACCTGGCCGATGAAAGCCTGGCCACCGCCATTTTCCTGGCGATCCGGCTGGGCAAGCCGCTGCTGCTCGAAGGCGCGCCGGGCGTCGGCAAGACCGAAGCGGCCAAGGCGATAGCCGAACTGCTCGGACGCGACCTGGTGCGGCTGCAATGTTATGAGGGCATCGACGCCGCGCATGCGCTCTACGAATGGAACTATCAGCGCCAGTTGCTCGCCATTCGTCACGCCGGCGAGCATGAGGTCGACATCTATGACGACCGTTTCCTGATCGCGCGGCCGCTGCTGCAGGTGCTGAAGGCGCCGGAAAAGCGCGTGCTGCTGGTCGACGAGATCGACCGTTCCGATCATGAGTTCGAAGCGCTGCTCCTGGAATTCCTTTCCGATTTCCAGATCAGCATTCCCGAGCGCGGCACCATTCGCGCCAAATCGCAGCCGATCGTCATCCTGACCTCGAACCGCACCCGCGAACTGGCGGAGGCGCTGCGGCGGCGCTGCGTCTACCACTGGATCACCTATCCCGACGCCGAGCGCGAGGCCGCCATCATCATGCTGCGCGCCAGCGACGTCGCCAACGCCACGGCGCGCGCCGTGGCTTCTGCCGTGCGCGACATCCGCGCCCGCCCGCTGGCCAAGCCGCCCGGCATCGCCGAAGCGGTCGAATGGGCGAACGCCGCGACGATCCTCGAAAAGGGCGGCAGCCCGTGGCCGGAAGCGTTCCGCCGCGCCATCGGCGTGCTGATCAAGGACGAGGAGGACCTGTCCTACATCGCGCCCGAGCTTGGCCGGATCGTCGAGGAGGCATTGGCGTGACACGCAACGTCAACGACCCCTTCTCCCCGTTCACGGGGAGAAGGTGCCCCGAAGGGGCGGATGAGGGGCAGCGCCAACCGCGAATGTCGGCGCCGCCCCGCCTGCCGGCGTCCTCTCCCCGTGAACGGAAAGAAAGCTTGCCCCGCGCCGCTGCGCCCTTGCTCGGCTTTGGCCGGCTGCTGCGCCGCTACGGCTTTCCAGTCGCGCCCGAGCAGGTGTCAGGCTTCATGCAGGCGGTGACGCTGCTCGGGCCCCGCTCGATGGCCGACATCCACGAAGCGGCGCTTGCCACGCTGGCGCCGCCGCCCGACCGCCGCGACGAATTCGAGGCGCATTTCCAGAGCCATTTCTACGGCAACACCGCGGCCGTGGTCGAAGGCGAGGCCGACGAGGAAACCCGCATCAAGGATGACGGCGGCGCCTGCGACGAGGAGAACGAGGTGGCGCGCCAGGCGGAAGGCGGCGCGCTATCGTCCGGCGCCGAACAGTTGAGCGCCCGCGACTTCCAGCGCGACGGCGACGGGCTTGCCGCCTTCCGCCGCAAGCTCGCTACAGCCCTGCCCGCCCGCCGCTCCTTCCGCACCGTGCGCACGAACGCGCGCGGCAAGCTCGATCTGCGCCGCTCGCTGCGCGAAATCGTCAGTGCCGACGGCGATATTCCGTCGCCGCTGCTGCGCCGCCGGCAGACCGTGCCGCGCAAGCTTTTGTTGCTGATCGACGTGTCCGGCTCGATGAAGCTCTACACATCGGACTATCTCAAGCTGGCGCATGCAGCGGTGCAAGGCGCGGACAGGGCCGAAATTTTCACCTTCGGCACGCGGCTGACCCGCATCACCACGGCGTTGCGCATTCGCGACCGCGACCAGGCGCTCGCCCGCGTGGCAGCACTGGTCGACGACTGGGATGGCGGCACCCGCATGGGACCGACGCTGCTCGCCTTCCTGTCGGTGCCGCGATTCTCCGCCTTCGCGCGCGGGGCGGCGGTGGTCATCCTGTCGGATGCGCTGGAGCGCGGCGACCATGCCGAGCTTGAAATGGCGATGCGCCGGCTGAGCGCCCGCGCCTTCCGGCTGTCGCTGGCGACGCCGCTGGCCGGCGATCCGCGTTTCCAGCCGGCGACGGCAGCGCTTCGCGCCATCCTGCCGGTGCTCGACGATCTGGTCGACGGCTCGTCGATCGCCGTCGTCAGCGATTTCATCCTGTCGCTCGCCCGCCCCGCTCCGGCGGCGGCAGCAATCTGGAAAAGGGTTTCATGATGAAAAAGGCGATCGACGCGCATTTCCACATCTGGCGCCAGGAGGATCAGCCCTGGCTGCGCGGGCCGATGGTGCCGCGCATCTTCGGTCCCTACGAGCCGATCCGCCGCGACTACCCGATCGAGGAATTCCTCGCCGACCAGCAAGGCTCTGATATCGAGAAGGCGGTCTATGTCCAGACCAACTGGGCCAAGGAGGATTTCGAGACCGAGGTCGCCTTCCTGCAGGAGACGGCTAACGAAACCGGCTGGCCGCACGCCATCGTCGGCTATGCCGACATGACGGTGGATGACGTGCGCCATCAGGTCGACCGTCTGATCAAATACCCGCTGCTGCGCGGCGTGCGCATGCAGCTGCACTGGCACGAAACGCCGGCCTTCCGCTTCGCCGCCTCCGCCGATCAGGTCGTCGACCCGAAGGTGCGGGCCAATGTGGCGCGGCTGAAGGACTATGGTCTGTCCTTCGACCTGCAGCTTTTCCCGGCCCAGATGAAGGACGGGCTGACGCTTGTCGGGGAAAATCCCGAAACCAATTTCATCCTCACCCATGCCGGCATGCTGACCAACATGTCGGAGGAAACCACGCAAGCCTGGAAGGCCGGCCTGCGCACGCTTTCAGCAGCGCCAAACCTCTACGCCAAGCTGTCCGGCCTCGGCACCTTCGTCCACCGCAACGACCCGGCGCTGATCGCCTATATCGTCGACAACGCGATCGACATTCTGGGCAGCGATCATCTGATGTTCGGCTCGAATTTCCCGATCGAGAAACTGTGGACCAGCCACACCGAACTGATCAAGGCGCACCGCACTGCAGTGGCGAAGCATGGCGCGGCGGCGCAAGCGGATATCTTCTGGAACACGGCGGAGAAGGTGTATCGGCCGGTGTGAAAGCTCTGCCGAACATCCCAATCAGGCTGCCTCTATTGCGGCGTGCCGGGCGCTTTAGGCCCGTTCTTTTGAAAGTTTGACAGAGCGTCACGAAATTCCTGTTCGTTCTTTTTGCGAAAGCCCTCGACACCGTAGCGTGCGATCCCTTCGTCAAGCGATTTCGCGACACTGCGGCTAAAGGTCGGGAGTTGTGCTGGCTGCTTGGGTTCGATCCACAGCCGGAAGCCCACTACAGTCAGCACCGCGAGTGCCATCGCCAGAAGAACGTTTCTATTGAATATCGCTGACATTATCGACTCCTAGCATCTCCCCCGTAGCAGCCTAGGGTCAATTTCCTAAAACTCGGCGATGACCGCGCTTACAATTTTAGCCAGAATAAGTGGTTCTTAAACCGCACATGCCGCCAACCCTCATTTCACCTCGAACTGTGGATCGACCGGAATCTGCATCGCCGTGACCATCTGGTTGGTCTGCCCGGCCAGTCCGATGATCGACACCAGCTCGCCATGCTGCGCGTCGGTCATGCCCTTGGCGCGCGCGGCGGCCGTGTGCGAATGGACGCAGTAGGAACAGCCATTGGCGGTCGAGACGGCGATGTAGATCATCTCCTTGGTCAGCGGGTCGATGGCGCTGTCGGCAACCATCACCACCTTCAGCTGTTCCCAGATCCGCTTCAGCGCCGCCGGATCATTGGCCAGACCGCGCCAGAAATTGTTGACGAAATCGGACTTGCGCGTCGCACGAATGTCGTCGAACACGGCCTTCACGGCGGGGATAGCCTCGACCTCGGCGTCTGTCAGAAGTCTCGTGGTGGCCATGGCGGGTTCCTTTAGTTTTGATTCTCTGTGCGAGGAAACGTCGCTAATACACGGCTGCGTACATGATTTTTCCGCTGTCGCCTCCGCCGACACAGGACAGATAGGCGAAATTTATGCAACTGCCGCAGCTGTCAGTTCCGCGGGGAATGGCCCGAAACCTCGGCGCCCGCGGTTGCCGGCAGCGCCAGGAAGCGGAACGAGGCCACCAGCCCGATGGCGCCGATCGCCAGAAAGGCAAGACGGAAATCGACAAGGTCGAGCGCCGGCCCTCCCCTGGCGATCTGCGACAGGTTGAGCAGCGCCGCCGCCACCGCCACGCCGAACAGCATCGCCACCTGCTGCAGCATGCTGGACAAGGTCGCGGCCGAACTGCGCTGCGCGGCGGCCACGTCGGCGAAGGCCAGCGTGTTGAGCGCGGTGAACTGCATCGAACGCGACAGCCCGGCAATCAGCATCAAGGCCACCACCAGCGCCTGTGGCGTCTGCGGCGAGATCGCCGCGCAGGCCATGATCGACAGCGATGCGATCACGCCGTTGACGATTAGCACCGAACGGAAACCGAAGCGCCTCAGCGTCGGCGTCGTCACCGTCTTCATGCCGAGATTGCCGAGGAAATAAGCCAGGATCAGCATGCCGGCATCGACTGGTCTCAGGCCGAATCCGACCTGGAACAGCAGCGGCAGCAGGAACGGCGTGGCGTTGATGGCGACCCGGAAAATGGTGCCGGCCGACAGCGTCGATATGGCGAAGGTCTGCACCTTGAATGCCGTGAGGTCGAGCAGCGGATTTTTGGCGCGCGCCAGGTGCCGCACGGCCAGCCAGCCGATCAGGACGCCGGCGCCAAGCAGCGCCACGGTCGGCAAGGCGCCGTCTTCCGGATGGGCGATGCGCTCGAGGCCGTAGAGCATTGAGGCGAGCCCGGCCGAGGTCACAAGGAAGCCCGGCCAGTCGAGCGGCCTGGTTTCGGAAGCGCGGTCGCCGGGAATGAAGCGGGCGACCAGTGCCAGGCCGGCCGCGCCGAGCGGAATGTTGATGAAGAAATTCCAGTGCCAGGACAGATAGGTGGTGATGAAGCCGCCAAGCACCGGCCCGATCACCGGCGCAAACAGCGCCGGCCATGTGATCAGCGCGGTGGCATTGAGAAGCTCGGACTTCGAGGCGTTGCGCAGCACCAGGATGCGGCCGACCGGTGTCATCAGCGCACTGCCGAGGCCCTGCACGGCACGCGCGGCGACGAACTGGGTCAGGTTCTGCGAGATGCCGCAGGCGATCGAGGCCAGCGTGAACAGGGCGATCGCCACGAGGAAGATGTTGCGCGCGCCGAAGCGGTCGGCGAGCCAGCCGGACAGCGGCACGAACACCGCCATGGTCAGAATGTAGACGGTGATGCCGATGCTCATCGCCACTGCCGGCACGCCGAAGGATTCTCCCATCTGCGGCAGCGATGTCGAGATGATCGTCGAATCCAGAAGCTGCATGAAGAAGGCGACGGCGACGATCAGCGCCACGCGCCGCGCCTGCAGCGCCGCCGTCGCGGTTTCGGCCAAGGCTTTGTTTTCGGGAATGGCGGTCATGCGCAGAACTGTACGAAAGTTTTTCCCGCGCCACTGGGAACCAGGCGATTGTCCGGCAAATCGATGACGCACCGGTTTGAACAGCATTTGGGCGGCGACGTCCAGACACGGCCCAACAAACTTTCGTGTCGTATCGCGACCTGTCATGCGATGACTGACGCTCGCCATCGAACCAACTTTTGACACCTCGCGATGTCCCCAGTCCAAACACCCTTGTGGGAGAAGGTCACAGCAGGTCCTGGCCGGCGCGTCTCATCCGGCGTCGATCTTCTCCATGAACTGACCGAGCTGGTCCGGGTCCATATGCACCACATGCTTGTCTTCGGGATAGGCCAGGCTGTTGACGTCGGCGACATATTCGGAAAAAGCGGCGATGCGTTCCGCCTGCAGGCGGTCATATTCGGCGGCGAAATTGCGATAGACCTTGGAATGGCGCGGCATGTGGCCACGGTTCTGGCCAAGGATGTCGTCGGCGAACAGATATTGCGCGTCGCAGCCGGTGCCGGCTCCCATCGACAGCATGATCAGCGAGGTGCGTTCCGAAATCGCCTTGGCCACCTCGACCGGCACGACTTCGATCTCGGCGCCGATCGCGCCGGCCGCTTCGTATTGCTTGACTGCCTCGAAAATCTGCATGGCGCTGTCGGCGGTCTTGCCGACAGCCTTGAAGCCGCCGGTCCAGGTGGCGCGCGACGGGATCAGGCCGACATGGCCGATCACCGGGATATTGTCATCGGCCAGCCGTTTGACAGTGGCAAAGCCGGCGCTGCAATAAACCGCGTCGGCGCTCGCCTTGTAGAGCCGGAACGCCCAGCGGACGAAATCGCCGGCTGTGCCGATCTCGTAGAAATTGTCGCCCGGCATGGTGAACAGGCTGGGTGCGGCATCGCGGTATTGCGGATCGAGCACCAGTTCCGGCGGCACCGAGACAATGTCGACCCCGGCTCGTTCAGCGGCTTCGGCCTCGTCCATCGTCAGCACCCGCAGCATGGTCAATTGCCGCTTGCCCTTCATGGCGCGCAGGTCTGCCACGGTCGGTCTTTTCCGGCTCATCGATCTGGTCCCCTTTGTTGCGTGAACTCAAAGCCGGTCAGGCGATCTGGATCATCACCTTGCCAGCTTCGACCTTCACCGGATAGGTCTGCAGATTGACGCAGACCGGCGCGCCCTTGGCCTGGCCGGTCTTGTAATTGAAGCGGCCATTGTGCTTGGGGCATTCGATGATGTCGTCCATGACAAGCCCATCGGCAAGATGCGCCTTTTCATGTGTGCAAAAGCCGTCGGTGGCGAAGAATTCGTCATCCGGCGATCGGTAGATCGCGAAGCTGCGGCCGCCATGATCGAAGCGGATGACATCCTCTTCGTCGACATCGTCCACAGCGCACGCCTCGACCCAATCGGCCATCTCTATTTCTCCCGAAATTTCGCCTTGCTGTGCGGCGCAGCGCTATTCCGCTGCTGCCGACATGTTCACGTCGTGGAACTCGCCACGATAGGGCCGCGCCGTCGGCGGCAGCTCGCGCTTGAGGAAATAGTCCTCGTATTTGAGCTGCCTGAGCAGGACCGGCCAAACCTCGCGATAGGCTTGCCACATCGACGGGTTCGGCTCCGGCAGATCGTGCTTGATCAATTCGTGCAGCCTGGGCAGCGCGTGATAGGGCACCATCGGGAACATGTGATGCTCGACGTGGTAGTTCATGTTCCAGTAGATGAACCGGCTGATCGGATTCATGTATACGGTGCGGCTGTTGAGCCGGTGGTCGATGACATTGTCGGCCAGGCCGATATGCTGCAGCAGGCCGGTCAGCACCATGTGCCAGGTGCCATAGAGGCGCGGCAGGCCGACGAGCACCAGCGGCACCCACGATCGCATAGTGAGGGCGAGCACTATCGTGGCGATGTAGATGGCGATATGCCAGCGCGCGGCGATGACGGCCTTGTGCTGTTCCATCTCGGGCACGTAGCTTTTCTCGTCCGGCGTCAGCTTGCCGAACGCCTGGCGCACCAGTGCCGGAAGCGAATAGCGAAAGTCGAGGATACCGGTGAAGGCGAGTGCGGTGCGCAGCAGGTCCGGCGGGCGCATCACGGCAATCTCGGCATCGCGCCCGACGATGATGGTGTCGGTGTGGTGGCGGGCATGACTCCAGCGCCAGGTCACCGGATTGCGCATCAGCATGAAGCTGGCGATCTGGTAGACCACATCGTTCATCCAGCGCGTGCGGAAAGCCGTGCCATGGCCGCATTCGTGCCAGCGCGAGTCGCTGGAGGAGCCGTAGAGCACGCCGTAGACGAAGAAGAAAGGCACGCACCACCAGGTGCCCCAGAAGTAAATGCCGCCGGCAGCGGAAGCCAGGATGGCGGCGATCCAGATGGCCGTGTCGCGGATCGCCGGACCGTCGGAACGTTGCATCAACTCCTTGATCGTCTTGCGCGGGATGTCGGTGTGATACCATTCGGCCGAGGCTAGCCCGGTCTCGATCGCAATCCGCGTGCTTTCGCCGACCAGGCTGTAATCGCGCTTCACCTTGCCAGCCATTGTGACCTCCAATTTCCGAACGGCCGCGAGCCCTCTCCACTCCGGCCAAGGCCAGCCTTCCAACTGGTGTTTCGCATCGCCTTCGCCAGTGTCACGACCTGCCTCCGAGAACAGGAAAATGACCCGACGGCCGCGGATAATCCTCCCGCGGCTGCCTGGCGATCGCTGCGATCCGGCTCTCGGCGGTCGCGATATCGCCGGCGCCGTCGAGAACCCGGAACACTGCATTGTAGGAGCGGCTTTCGCCATGCTCCAGCCAGATCATCTCGCCGCGTTCGCGCGCGGCCAGATTGCCGAGCACGTGATGCGTCGACGGCTCGATGCCCAGCGCATAATGCCCGGCTTGGAAATTCTGCCACTCATAGGCGCAGGGCAACTGATCCTTGCGCGTGACGACTTCGAGACCGAGGCCGAGACGGTCGTTGACCACCGCCACCGGCACGTCGCCGTTGGCGTCGGCGCCGAGTTCGTGCTGCCAGACCTGTTCCGTGAAGGCCAGTTGCGGTGCCGGCGCCATGCGGTAGCCGACCTTCTGCGCCTCATAGCGCTCGCCGGCATGGCCCGCCCAGACGACGTCGCGGATCGGCGCCAGGTAGCGCGAGCCTTCGTCGAGCACCGGATGGCTGACATTGACGTGATAAAAGTACATATGCGGCGTGCGGCTAAAACCGTGATTGACGACGCGGTCCGAAAGCCGGATCTCGTTGCCGCCGACATCGGCCTCGATCCGCCGCAGCAGATGCAGATCCTCACCGAACACCGTCGACTGCTGGACGATGCCTTCGGCCCACAGCACGCAGCGGTCGCCGTCCCAAGTCTCGCCATAGCCGGTCAATCGCGCCGGGATGGTGCTGACGCGGCCATGCAGCGAATGGCGCACCGTCTTCTTCGGCGGATAATTGTAGCTGTCGGCGGGTACCTCGTTCATGAACAATATATGGTCGAGGCCGCAGGTCAGCAGCAGGCCGGAAAACGACCGCGCCCAGGCCAGCCCCTCCTCGCCTTCATATTCGTGCAGGCCGGGATGGCGAAAGCCGCTCGGCGAATGCCAGCCGATCGCCTGGCCCCTAAAATCGCAATCGGCGATGTCGAGCGCCCGATCGACCAGCGCGGTGAAGCGCAGGCCGGAGCCGGTGCGGAATTCGAGCATGCGGATGCCGCGCTCCACGCCATCGCCAAGCGTCATCAGTCGCACGCCGGCGAACTGCGACAGCATGCCGGACCGCTCCGAGACCTGTCGGCGCGAAAGCGTCTTGCCGTAAAGCTCTACCATGTGACGGCCAGTTCATTCACTTCGCTCTCGTCTCCTTGAGCAGGGCCGACATGTCGGCGCCGGTGATGATGCTCTCCACGGTCAGCAGGTCGGTATCGGCGACCGTCTGCTCGGCGACGATCTCGCCGCGGCGCATGACGATGATGCGGTCGGCGACCTGGAAGACATGGTGGATGTTGTGGGTGATCAAAAGCACCGAATGGCCGGCCGCGCGCACCTCCTTGACGAAACGCAGCACGCCATGCGTTTCCTCGACGCCGAGATTGTTGGTCGGCTCGTCGAGGATGATGACCTTGGCGGCGAACTGCATGGCCCGCGAAATGGCGATCGACTGGCGCTCACCGCCCGACAGCGTGCTGACCAGCGCATCGGCGTCGAGCTTTTTCGAGATGCCGACGCGCTTCAAAAGTGCCGCGGCGGCATCGCGCAATTTGGCGAGATCGAGCGGCGCGAACACGCCCAGCCATTTCAGATTGACCGGCTCGCGACCGAGGAAAAGGTTGCGCGCGATGCTCAGGTCCGGCGCCAGCGAGGTATCCTGGTGGATGGTTTCGATGCCGAGATCCATGGCGTCGCGGGTCGAGCGGATCGAGACCTTCTGGCCGCGCACATAGATGTCGCCGCGGTCGACGGGAAAGACGCCGGAGATCGCCTTGATCAGCGTCGATTTGCCGGCGCCGTTGTCGCCGAGCAAGGCCACCACCTCGCCCTCGTTGAGGGTGAAGGAGGCGCTCTTCAGGGCGCGCACGCTGCCGAAGGATTTTTGCAGATTGTGCAGCCGAAGCACCTCCATGGTCAGCTCCTGGCGGCGTTCTTCTGCAGCAAAGCGTGCAGGATGAGCATGGCAAGGATGATGACGCCAACGAAGATGTTGTAGGCGAGGCCGGGCACGCCGATCAGCACGATGCCGTTGCGGATGCTGCGCAGCATCAGCGCGCCGACGATGGTGCCCAGGATGGTGCCGCGCCCGCCGGTCAGCGCCGTGCCGCCGACCACCACCATGGCGATCACTTCGAGCTCGTATCCGGTGCCGGCCACCGGCGAGGCGGCCGAGATGCGGAAGGCGCTGATCATGCCGGCCAGGCCCGCCAGCACCGAGGTCAGGATGAACAGCCAGATCTTGACCGCATCGGCCGGCACGCCGCGCGCCACCGCAGCGTTGCGGTTCGAACCGATGGCGCTGATCCAGTTGCCGAGCTTGGCGTAGTGCAGCACATAGATCGCCAGCAGCGACAGGCCGATGAACCACCACAGCGAGGTATAGAAACGGAACGTTCCGATATTGAAGCTGCCGGCCAGCAGTGTCACGAAAAAGCCAGGCTGGTCCCAGGATTTCAGCGGAAAGCCTTGCGTGATGTAGAGGGCCGCACCTCGCACCACGAGCAGCATCGACAGCGTCACCAGGAAGGAGGAAATGCCGATCTTGGTGACGATCAGCCCGTTGACCGCACCGATCGCTATGCAGAGCAGCAGGCCGGCAAGCAGCGCGATGCCGATATCGAACCCGCCGTTCTGCACCAGCAGCATGACGACGACCGGCGCGAGGCCGAACACGGCGCCGACCGAAAGGTCGAACTCGCCCGCCGTGAGAAGCAGCGTCATGCCGAGCGCGATGATGCCGAGTTCGGGCAGGAACGCCATCATGTTGGAGATGTTGAGCGGCGACAGGAAGTTCGCATCGGCGATCGCGAACACCGCCAGCAGGACAATCAGGATGACGAGCGAAGAGAATTGCGGCGAGCGGATCAGGCTCGACCTGCGTTTGGAGCGCGGCATTTCCTGTTCTGCGGCGATAGTCATGACTGCCTGGACCATATCACGGGGCGGCGCCCGCCGCCTGCGCAGCGGGCGTCAGTTTCAATCACTTGTCGTAGAGTTTCAGGATCGGCTCGACGCTCGATGCGTCGTAGAGGCTGAAAGTGTGGATATCGTAGCCGATCGGTTCGCCCGCGGCGGCAAGCCCGAGCAGCGCCACCGGCATGAAGCCCTGCGCCGACGGGAACTGCCAGGCGGCCGCGTTGACAAACCCGGCCTTGACGGATTCGGCGGTTTCCCTGGAATTGCCCCAGCCGACGACCGGGATCTTGCCGGCCGGCACGCCGGCGCCGTCGAACACCCGCTTGACGCTGGCCGCCACGGAATCGCCGAGCGCGATGATTGCCGGCGGATTGTTGGCGACCATGTAGTCGGTCATCTTGGCGATGATGCCGGCCGGATCGGTGCCGCAATCGACCACGTCGTACTTGATGCCGAGCGGATCGAAGACGCTGGCGATGCCTTCGGTCTCGAGCTGCTGATAGCTGGCGCCCGGCACTTCTACCGGCAGGAACACCTTGTCGCCCTGCTTCACCATCTTCTGGTCGACCAGATATTTCGCCCAAATGACGCCGGCTTCCCTGAGGTCGGCGCCGACATAGGCCTGCCGGCCGGTCGCCGGATCGTCGGTGTTGAAGAACACGATCGGGATGCCGGCCGCCTTGGCTGCCTTGACCTCCTCGGTCCATAGGCCGGGCTGCGCCGAGGTGGTGGCGATGCCGTCCGGCTTGGCGGCAAGTGCGGAGTTGAAGGCCTCCTTCTGCGCCGCCATGTCGCCGCCACTGAACGAGATCTTGCAGGTCACCTTGAGCTGGTCGCAGGCCTTGGTCGCGCCGGCATTCCAGTCGATCCAGAAGGCGTCAGACGGGCCGCCATGCGACAGCAGGTAGAACGTCTTCTGAGCATCCTGCGCCAGCGCCGGTGCAGCCATTGCAACACCGGCGAACACGGTCGCCGCAGCCGCGACTTTCGATACGAATCTCAACATTCTCTTCCTCCCTTTTTCGTGGCCGTCACAGTCCGTTGGCGCGGAATTTCTCGTCGAGGAATTTCTTGGCGCGCGGCACGTCGTCTTCCGAAAGGTGCTCGATGATGACCGGGATGTTCGGGTGCTTTTCGGACAGCCGCTTGAGATAGAGGTCGTAGTTCAGCGAACCGAGGCCGGGCGCCGGCAGCTCGATTTCGCCAACGCCGCGAAAGGTGTGGCTTTCCAGCGCGTCCTCGTCGCCAATATCGGCGTGCTTCTCCGACTTGTCGCCGCCCGAGCGCTTGACGTCCTTGGCGTGGGCTATTTTGATCTTGTCGGTCAGCGTGTCGAATACCTGGTTCAGGATCTGGTCCATCCTGTCGATGTTATGGGTCTCGAAATAGTTGGTCGGATCCATCAGCAGGCCGAGGCCGGGATGGTCGACCTGCGCGAACATCTTCACCGTCTCCTCGACCGAGCCGACGACATTGTTGACATAGGTTTCGAGCAGGAAGACCGCGCCGTGGTCGTAGGCGGTCTGTGCAAGGTCGGCGATGACCTTGCGGCATTCCTCAAAACCTTCCTCGGTCTTGTTCTTGGGATGGTGCACCCAGTCGGACTCGGTGTTGTAGGTGCCGGTTTCCGAGATCACGTAAGGCGTGCCGAATTCGCGCGCATTGCGGATGATCTCCTTGAGATAGCCGACACGCCTCTCGCGCTCGCCCATGTCCGGATGGATGATGTTGGTATAGCCCGACACGCAGCACACCGGCAGGTTGTGGTCGCGGAAGGTGTCGCGAACCGTCCTGGCCTTTTCCTTGGTGATCTGCCCGGCCGACAGGTCGATATCCCTGAAATGCAGGTCGAGTTGCACGGTATTGAAATCGAGCGCGCGGATCTTCTGCGCGGTTTCCTTGAGGCCGTACGGGAAATAGCCCGTGAAGATACCTGCCTGCATCATGATGTGAAATCCTCCCTGTAAGCGATTCAGTTGATTGGGTTTATCGAGATTTCGGACAGCTTGACCGTGCGACCCTCGTCGATCGAGCGGTAGCCGGCTTCGATCAGCGCCATGGTCTTGACGTTGTCGGCGACGGAAAGTGCCGGCGACTCACCCGTCTTGACCGCATGCTGGAGTTGCTCCATCACGCCGATGAAGGCATGCGGGAACCACATCGTGCTCCAGCTGGGGGTGACCCATTCGCCGCCGGTGGTCTCGGTCGAGGCATAGGTCAGCGTCGAGGCAGAACCGGTCGGCCAGCCTATCGTGCCCTTGGCGACGCCCTTGGTGCCGTCGACGCGCCAGTTGATGTGCTGGTCGTCCTTGTAGCCATCCTGGCGCGGGCCGGACCAGACATCCTCCAGCGACACGGCGAGCACGCCGGACGGAAACCGCAGCGTCGAAACGGTGATGCCGTCCGAATGGTCGAAGCGCGTGCGCGGATCCTTACGCGTCAGCGTGGTGATCTCGTCGGGATCGCCGAACAGGAAGCGCAGCACGTCGAGATGGTGGACGCTCATGTTGGCGAGCGTCAGCCGGTCATAGTCTTCGAGGAATGTCTGCCAGTGCGGGATCGCATGCATGTCGATCTGGGCGAAGACGATGTCGCCGAGCGCCCCGCTGTCGATGATCTGCTTCAGCACCCGCATCGACTGGTCGTAGCGCATGTTCTGGTTGACCGAGAGGATCTTGCCGGCCCTGGCCGCGTCGTCGCGCAACTCGATCGCATCCTTGAGAGACAGCGCCAGCGGCTTCTGCGCCAGGATCGCCTTGATGTGCTTCTGCTTCAGCGCATGGCGGATCAGTGCCGGCTGCTGGTCCGGCGGAAACGCAAGGTCGATGATCTCGACATTTTTGTCCTCGATCAATTGTTCCGGCGTGTCGTGGACGGTCGGGATCTCCCAGCGCTTGGCGACATTCTCGGCGCTGGCCTTGGTCCGCGAGGCGATCGCCACCACGGGAAAGCCAGCTTCCTTGTAGGCGGCAAGGTGACATTCGGCCATGATCATGCCGGCGCCGACGCAGCCGATCCTGTATTCCCTGGTGCGGACTTTAACGTCCGGCTCGAAGCCGTTGCCCGCTATCACTCCGCTTGTCATCTGATCCTCCCGAACCTCGTTGCTGGCGGTCACCGTCATCTTGCCAGGGCTCCCCCGCTTTGCCCGAAATAATGCACCCTGCCCGGCTCGCAGGATATCGCCACCATGGCATCCGGCCTGATATCCGGCTGGCCGCGCAGCAGCGCCCTCAGGCGCGCCTGCCCGGCGGCGAGTGTCACGACGGTATAGCCGCCAAGCGGCTCAACCTCGAACACTCGCGCCGGGCGGCCCGCGCGCCCATCCGATGTTCCATCCCGATCCGGCCAGGGCCGGACCTTGATGTCTTCAGGCCTGAGCCCGATCTCGACGGCATCGGCCGGCGCGGCCTTGTCCGCGATACGGATCGCGCCTTCCGCCGCCTCGACGCCGCCGTCGCCGCGCACCGACTTCAAGATATTCATCATCGGCGAGCCGAGCAGTCGCGCCACGTAAGTACTTGCCGGCCGGTCATAAATCTCGGCCGGCGCGCCGATCTGCCTGATGCTGCCGTTTTCCAGAATGGCGATGCCGTCGGCGACCGACATCGCCTCTTCCTGGTCGTGCGTGACATAGATCAGCGTCTTGCCGAGTTCGCGCTGGATGCGCTTCAGCTCGACGCGCGTCTCCTCGCGCAGCCTGGCGTCGAGCGCCGAGATCGGATCGTCCATCAGGTAGGCATTGGGATCGCGCACCAGCGCACGGGCAATCGCCACGCGCTGCCGCTCGCCGCCCGAAAGCTGCGCCGGCGGCTTATGCAGGATGTGGCCGATATGCAGCTTGGCCGCGACGTCTGCGACACGCTTTTCGATATCGGCCTCGGCGATCCGGCGCTCGACCAGGGGAAAGCGGACATTGTCGCGCGCGCTCATATGCGGAAACAGCGCAAGGTTCTGGAACACCATGGCGACATTGCGCTCGGCTGGCGACACCGTATTGACCGGCCGGCCGCCGATCAGGATCTCGCCGGTGTCGGGGGTTTCCAGTCCGAGAACCAGGCGCAGTATCGTCGATTTTCCGGATAGCGGCGGGCCGAAGAAGCAGAAGAACTCATTGTCGTTGACAGTGAACGAGGCGTCGTCGACGACGAGCGTGTCGCCATAGCGTTTCGTCACATTGCGAAAGACGATATCGGCCATGGTCTCAGCCAGCTCCACTGGTTGCGGACAGACTGTCAACCTTGGCGCTGCCCCTCATCCCCCTGCCGGGACCTTCTCCCCGTATAGAGACCGGGAGAAGGGTGAAGCTCCAACGCCGGCGCCCCCCTCTCCCCGTCACTATACGGGGAGAGGGTAAGGGTGAGGGGCGGCGCCGACGTAGAGATATTTGCACGAGCATCTCAGCCTCCCGCCTTGATGGCGCGACCAGTGCCAGCGTCGAAGACGCGCACCGAATGCACGGCCGGAGCGACAACCGCTGTCAGCCCGATCGCCAGCCCGACATCATTGTCGAACACCGCCTTCACCGCGCTCTCGCCCTGGCCGAGATGGACGATGGTGCGCGCACCGATGCGCTCGACGAAGGTTACCGGCAGCGAAAGCCCGCGGCCACCTTCGGCCAGCGTGACCTGCTCCGGTCGGAAGCCGTAAAGCACGTCGCCCGGGGCGCCACGCACCGCGTCAGCGATCTCGGCCGGCAGCGGCGGCGTGACACCGAGCGGGCCGAGGTCGATGACCAGGCCCCGGTCGCTTTCCGCCGGCCTTCCCCTCAGCAGGTTCATGCCCGGTGCACCGATGAAGCGGGCGACGAAAACGTTGGCCGGATTGTTGTAGACCTCTAGTGGGGTGCCGACCTGCTGCAGCACGCCGTGGTCCATCACCGCGATGCGGTCGGCCATGGTCATCGCTTCGAGCTGGTCGTGGGTGACGTAGACCATGGTCTGCCGGAACTGCCGCTGCAGCTGCTTCAATTCGGTCCGCATCACCGCCCGGAACGCCGCATCGACATTGGACAGCGGCTCGTCGAGCAGGAAGATCGCCGGCTCCATGATCGCCGAGCGGCCGATCGCCACGCGCTGCAGTATGTTGACCGACAGCCGGTCGGCCTTGCGGTCGAGCAGCGGCGTCAGCTGCAGCATCTCGGCAATGGCGCCGACGCGGCGGTCGATCTCGGCTTTTGGCGCGCCGCGCATTTTCGGGCCGTAGGCGAGGTTCTGCCGCACGCTCATATGGCTGAAGATCGCGTAGTTCTGGAAGACGAAGCCGACGCCACGCCGCGCCATCGGCACGCCTTCCATGTCGCGCTCGCCGAACAGGATCTTGCCGCTGGTCGGCTCTTCCATGCCGGCGATCATGTTCATCGTCGTCGACTTGCCGCAGCCCGACGGCCCAAGCAGCGCCATGAACTCGCCGTCGGCGATGGCAAGATCCATCGTCTTCAAGGCGGTGAAGTCGCTGAACTTCTTGACCAGGTTCTGCAGGTGGATGGCGCTCATGCCGACACCTCGCGCGCCCGCGCCATGCGCTTCATGGCAAACACAGCGGCGATGGACAGCACGATCAGGATGGCCAGCGCGATCGCCGCGACATAGCCCCAGATCAGGTCCTGGGTGGTGAGCTTGTAGATATAGACGGAGATGGTCTCGGTGGCGACGCCGGGGCCGCCACCGGTCATGATGTAGAGCGTGTCGAAGATCTTGAAGTTCTCGATCACCCGGATCGCCAGGGCGATGATGATGATCGTCTTCATCTTCGGCAGCACGATGGTGACGAAGCGCTGCCAGGGATTGGCGCCGAGCAGCGTCGCCGCCTTGATCTGGTCTTCGGGCACGCCGACCAGGCCGGCAAGCAGGATGAGGAACATCAGCGGCGTCCACTGCCAGATATCGGCGAGCATGACGGCGATGAGCGCCAGCGTCGGGTCCGACAACCAGGCGATGGTGACGGGGAAGCCTGATAGCGCCGACAGGATGTCGTTGACCGGGCCGCCCGACTGGAACAGCATGAAGAACATGTAGCCGGCCACCGCCGGCACCACCATCATCGGCATCAGCAGGATCGAGTAGAATATCCGCTTGCCCGGGAACTCGTCGGCAAACAGCGTGGCGAGCGCCAGGCCGAGCAGGAATTCCGCCGGCACGCAGACGATCATGACGATGGCCGTGCGCTTCAACGCGCTCCAGAAGCGAGCGTCGGCGGCAAGGTCGGTATAGTTGGCAAAATTGTTCCACAGCGACCAGGCGCTCCACCAGCCGAGGCCCGACAGCGGCGACCAGTCGGTCAGGCTGATATAGAGCTGCATCAACAGCGGGAAGAGCGCGATGAACAGCACCAGTATCTGCGCCGGCAAGGTCAGCCGGAAACCGAGCTTTGCCCCTTCGTCACGCAAAGCCGGCTTTGCCTGGGCCGGGTGGCTGTTGTCTTCCGGGATGGGGGCCTGCTCCGAAATTGCGGCAGTCGCGGCGCTCATTGCTTGAGCGCCCCGAAGGTCAGCCCACGCACCAGATGACGCTGGATGGCGATGCCCATGATCACAGGCGGCACCGCGGCGATCAGTCCGAGCGCCGCCTTGGCGCCATAGAGCTGTCCGGTCATCGAGGAGGACAGCGAGGCCATGTAGACTGGGACCGTCACCCATTCGCGCGTCGTCAGAAGCAGCGCGATCAGATAGTCCGACCAGTTGAGGATGAAGACGAACAGCGCTGCACTGGCCAGCGGCGCGCGCATCATCGGCAGCGTGATGCGGGTGAAGACGCGCAGCCGCGAGCAGCCCTCGACCAGTGCCGCTTCTTCGATCTCGCGCGGCATGTCGTCGAAGAAGGTCTTCATCAGCCAGAACGCAAAGGGCAGCGTGACGATGCCGTAGATCAGCGACAGCCCCCACCAGCTGTCAGTGAAGTTGAGGAAGGCCCACATGATCATCACCGGCGTCATCACCGCCATCGGCGGAAACAGGCGAAGCTGGATCAGCGCCAGCGGCAGGTTCTGGCCCGAGCCGAAGCGCGACAGCCCGTAGGCCGCCGCGGTGCCCGCCGACATGGCGATCGCCGTTCCGAAGGTGGCCGACAGCAGCGACGACAGGATCGGCTTCAGGGCGGTGCGATCGACCGCGACGATGAGGTTGTTGGTCGATTCACCGAAGACGAAGCGGAAATTGCTGAGCGTCGGATCCTTCGGCCACCAGGTCAGTTCGGCGCCGGTCGCCGACCATTCGGCGATCGGCTTGAAGGCCATCGACACCATCCACAGGATCGGCACCAGCGTCACCGCAATGGCCGCAAGGATCGCTGCATAGCGGAATATTTCGAAGGGAACGGAACGCTTCATCTTGCAGCTTTGCTGGTCCATCGTTTGCGGAGGCGAAGCGCAAACTCCTCGCCTCCATTCGGATCCTGGGAGGAGGATCAGCTGACCGGATCGAGAACGGTGGGCCAGGCCTCCTTGTTGGTCTTGATGGCTTCGAGAAGCTTCTCCTCGCCGGTGCGGCGGGCGATCTTCTTCCATTCCGCCTCAGTGTCGGCCATCGCCTGCTCGGCGGTCTTGGCCTTGGTCAGCGCAGCGACGAGGTTCTCGTCCAGCGCGTTGTGGAAGGCGGTGGCGCCGGGATAGTTGATGGTCGGCACGGTGCGGGCGACCGTCTCGCGCACCACATCCATGTGGTAGGCGTGATAGGTCTGGCGGACCAGCGGGTCGGAAAAATCCGACAGCCGGAACGGATCGAAATAGCCACCCGGATTGGCGGTCATCCAGGCATAGATGCGGCTTGATCCCAGCCACTGCAGGAACAGGTAGCAGGCCTCCGGATTCTTGGCCTGCGACGAGACCGAGGCCGACAGATTGAGCCACAGCACCGAGCGGCTGATCAACTTGCCGTCGATCTCGCGGCCGGGCGGCAGCATCGAGCCGATCTTGCCGGTGACAGCTGAATCCTTGTTGCCGGCATTGTCCAAAAATTTCGGCAGGTTGGAGAAGGCGCAGGTCATCGCGGCGCCGCCCTTGGCAAAATTGCCGTACTGCTCCGGCCAGCCCCACGAGATCGCATCCGGCGAATGATGGGCCAGCGAGGCGATGTACTCGTTAACAGCGGCAATGCCTTGCTGCGAATTGATCAGCGGCCTGCCGGTATCGTCGAACAGGAACTGATTAGGCGAAGCCATTGAAACATAACGCTGATACCAGTTGGTGTAGCCCCAGCCCTGGTTGCGCAGATCGGTCGAGCCGAACAGACCCTTGTCCGGGCGCTGGAAGAACGCCGCGATCTCGTCATGCTGTTTCCAGGTCTTCGGCGGCGCCAGCTCGTAGCCATGCTTGTCGGAGAAGGCTTTCATCTCGGCCGCGTCGCCGAACAGATCGGTGCGATACACCCAGGTCTGGAAATCGCCGTCCAGCGACACGCCATAGGTCGAGCCGCGATACTGGTTGAGCAGCGAGACGCCCTTGGCGCCGTCAACATAGCCGCGCTCGGGGTCGTCCCATTCCGGCTTGTACTGGGCGACGAAGTCGTCGAGCTTCAGGATGCCGCCGGTTTCGGCGAGATCGCCGAGACGGTTCCATTCCACCGCGTAGATGTCATAGGCCCCACCCTTGGTGGAGATGTCCTGCATCGTCTTGGTGAATTCCTGGCCGTTCGGCACGCCGACGATCTCGAGCGGAATGCCGGTTTCTTTCTCCCACAGATCCTTGATAGAGGGCGCGCCGGCGGGAAATGGCTGCGTCATCTGGCCGATCGAGCCGTCGGACAGGCCAAGCACGATCTTGGCCGGCGCCTTGCCGGCCCCCTTCATCGCCTTGGCCGCCTCGATGGCGCGGCCTTCCGGTGTGTCGGCGCCATACTGATAGCGCTCCGATCCGTCGAAACCGGTCGGGCCGCCGATCATGCCCGGCGCCAGCGCATCGGCCGCATAGGCGCGGCTGGGGCGGATGAATTTCGGCGCGATACCTGCGGCGGCAACAAGCACTGCCGCCTTTCCACCGGACGCCAGCAGACGGCGCCGCGACATGCGGATCATATCAGACATTGGAACTCCTCCCTCGGGACCTTGTTCCTCCACGGCCCTCGTGATGGATATTGACGGCACCAGGGAAGGCTGTCAACATCATAAATAATCAAAATACATCATAACATCGCAAATGGAGGAAAAATGCGGTCGATCAGGATCACCCCATTGCACTCGCTGCTGGATTTTGAGGGGCTTAAATTTGAGGGCATCGTGCGCAGCACCGACCGTTTTCGGCGCGGCTCGACGATTTGGTGTAGCGCCGGCTTGCGCATCGGCTAAGGCCCTATACATCATTTCCCATCAGAATCGCGGATGACATGAGCCCGTCGTCCGGCATTCGAACCGTTGAACGCGCGATTTTGATGCGCCGTAGCGCGCAAGCAATGAGGTGATCGACTGTGCGGTCCACCCTGACAGACATAGCCCGGGAAGCCGGCGTTTCAGCCGCGACGGTCGATCGTGTGCTCAACAACCGCGCCGGGGTCAGGGCGCGCACCCGCGAGGTCGTGCTGGAGACGGCGCAGCGGCTTGGCTACATCGCTGAAAATTCGAACAGCCCGATCACGCGCAACGCGCTGTCCGGTGATGTGATACGGCTCGACTTCGCCCTGCCCGCCGGCACCAATTCGTTCATCAAGATGCTGCACCGGCACATCGAGGCGCAGGCGCAATCGCGGCCAGACCTCGATGTTCGCGTCGCCACGATCGAAGGCTTCAATCCCGACCGGCTTGCCCGCCTGCTGCAGGAATTGCGCGGCCAGACGCAGGGCGTCGGCGTCATCGCGCTCGATCACCCGACGGTCCGCGAGGCGATCCGCTCGCTGTCGGCCAGCGGCGTCAAGGTCGTCACCATCGCGTCCGACATCCTGCATGTGCCGAGGGTCGCCTATATCGGCATCGATAACCGCGCCGCCGGCCGGCTCGCCGGCTACCTGCTGAACCGCTTCATGGGCGCTGAGCGTCCGGGCAAGGTCGCGTTGTTCGCCGGCTCGCTCTCCTACCGAGGCCATGAGGAACGTGAGATGGGGTTCCGCCACATATTGACGGAAGAATCGCCCAATCTGCAGATCGTCGAGATGCGCGAGATGCTCGACGACCGGGAAAAGGCCTATGCGGAGGCCTCCGCCCTGCTGGACAGGCATCCGGACCTGGCCGCGATCTACAATGTCGGCGCCGGCAACACCGGCATCGCCCGCGCGCTCAAGGAGCGGGGGCGAGCGCTGTCGACCGTGTTTCTCGGCCATGAGGTGACCGAAGGCACCAAGGAGCTTTTGCTCGACGGCACGCTCGATGCGGTCATCGACCAGAACCCGCGCGTCGAGGCCCGCGAAGCGCTCAACACCTTGACCCACGCGATCAGGGGCTTGCCCTACGAACTGCACCAGCCAAGGCTGCAGGTGATCTTCAGGGAAAGTATTCCGGAGATCTGAACGGAAGCTCCCGGGATTAAGAGAGGCCGCGCCAGCAAGCGCGGGCTGTGGCGCTGCGGCGATCAGGCTAATCTTGAGTTCGATGCCGTGCGGGCTATTGTCTTCGGGGACGAGGAGGACCGGGATCGCCTCCGCATGCCAAACGGTTCGGCCTTCGGGCGGTTCGCGGCGGAAGCGGCTGCCGCCAGGATCGTTCGCGAACACTGGCGCGGCACGGTCGGGCTTGGCCGCGACGAGACGCTGGCGGCGGCCTATTGGCGGCGGGGCGCGGCAGGACTGACGGCCGGCTAGATCCTGCTCACCATCGCCCGGTCACCCTCGCCGAGGCCGATCGCGATCCGGTCGCCGGAGACAATACCCGATATGTCGCAGACGACCAGCGGCATGCTGATTTCGTAGAGGAACTCGGCGACGATAGCACCGACGGCCAGGATCGGGTCGGGCCACTCCAGGATGATGCCGGCCGGCGCCGTGCCCCGGCGGATCGCCTCCGCCAGAACCGACGACGAGGACGACGACCCCCGCCCGGATGCCATCACCAGGATCTTGCCGGCGACGTTGCCGCCCGGATGCGAACGGTCGATGATGTCGCCCGTTTCGGCATCGACACCGCCCCAGAAGCTGAGCGCATGCGACAGCACCAGCGCCGATCCTTGCGCCTCGCCGGCAAGCTGGAACGTGCCAACTCTGTTCAGCGCTCGACTGTCCTGTTCGCTCATCGCGCGCCTCGCACGACGTGCCCGGCAGCGGCCGAGCGAACGCAGTCTTCCAGGTCGCCGAAGGCCACCGACACGCCGATATTGCCGGGCGCGTAATGTGCCCATTTGCCGGAATTGGTCATCACCACGCCGTCGAGACGCGCGAGCACCGAGGTGACATAGGTGCAGGTATCCGTAACCGGAATGAGGTTGAGCTTTTCCGCATCGTGCAGTTCGCCCTCGTCCTGCAATCTCTTCAAAGTGGCGCGCCCGGTGTTGACGTAGATCGGGATGCCCCTGCCCGGCGCCACCTCGCGCAGCATAGGCAGCAGGCGCGTCCACTCGTCATGGGAGAAATGCGGCGTGCCGAGCGATACGGCCGCAAGCGGCGCTCCCTCGGGGACGCTCGACAGTTTTGCCAGCGCCTGGTCGATGTCGGCGCGACAGATCCGGATGGTCGCCTCCGGCGCCATGCCGCGAAATGCCTCGTCGAGCGACCTTGCTTCCGGCGTGATGCCGACCGCATGAAACAGCGCCACCGCACCCGTCGTTGCCGCCGCCGCGCCAAGCGCCTTCAGCTGATCCTCGTCGCGCGGCTGCGGCAGGCCCGATATGACCGGAATGCGGTCGCCACTCCTTTGCCCGACAATAAGCCCGACGCCGACGAACAGGGCATCGGCAGGCTCGAAAGAACCGGTCAGCTCGAACAGGAGCTGGCCGCGCCGGTTTTCGCTGAGATGCAGTCCCCAGGCTGGCGCGCGCCCGGTCATTGCGCAGCACAGATCGATGAAATCGCCATAGCGATTGGTCCGCGCCCCGATCACCGAATTGGCAAAGACGATGGCGTTGGACTCGCCCCAGGCGATCTGCTCGCCGAAAGCCGGCCGGAACCGCGTCTGATAGGGCGCGCAGGTGAAGGTCGCCTGGCAGCCGAGCTCCAGATGCGCCTTCATCAGCCGCCGCGCCGGCACTTCTTGTGCGGCCGGCATCTTCACCAGCCCGGGATGGATGAGGTCGAAGGAACCGACATTCAGTGTCGTCGGCACCCGAACACGGCCGCCGCCCTCGACCAGCCTTTCGACGAAATCGAGGCTGGCCTGGCCGTGATAAAGGCAGCCGTCGATATGCGCGCCGGCAATGTCCAACAACTGGCGCGCGCCGACTGCGTTGGAAAAGGCGACCAGTATTTTCATGGCGGCGGCCACGGCCCGGCCGTGCTCGCCGTCGAGCATCGACTGGTCTTCGGCCGTCAATTTCAGCATCATCGGCATGCTCCGGCGCCCCATTTTGCTCGACAGACAGCGGGACAGGTGGGACGGATCGCCAGCTTTTATTAGCCCGCCGCGATCAGCACCGTGCTCTCCGGCGACCAGCGCAGCACCACTTCTTGCCCCTCCGCCAACCTTTCAACGCCTGTGTTCTGCACGATGACCTTGAGCGTTTGCCCGTCGCGATCGACGAAATAGGTACTGTTGCTGCCGGCGAAGATGCGCTTGGAAACCTGGCCCCGGAGCAAATTGGCGTTCGGATCAGGCGTCCCTGAATCGGTAGCGATGCGGATGCGTTCGGGCCGCACCGCGCAGCTGGCCTTGGTGCCGGCGGCGAGCGTCGCGCCCGCGCCGGCGGCGATCGCCGTGCCATCGGGCAGCCTAATGCCGGCGCCGGTGGTCTCGCCGCGAAAAATGTTGGCGTCGCCGAGGAAGGTGGCGGCGAACTCGCTCTTCGGCCTGTCGTAGATCTCCTCCGGCGGTCCTTCCTGCACCAGCCGACCGTCGCGCAGGATGCCGATGCGGTCGCTCATCGTCAGCGCTTCTTCCTGGTCGTGGGTAACGAAGATGGTGGTGATGCCGATCTCGCGCTGGATGCGTTTCAGCTCGATCTGCATGTCGACGCGCAGCGCCTTGTCGAGCGCCCCCAGCGGCTCGTCGAGCAAAAGCACGCGCGGCTTGGTGACGATGGCGCGCGCCAGCGCGACGCGCTGGCGCTGGCCGCCGGACAGCTGGTGCGGGCGGCGGCCGCCGAGCTTGCCGAGCTGCACCAGGTCGAGCGCGCGCTGCACCTCGCCGGCTATCGTTGCCTTGGCTTGCCGGCGCACCGAAAGACCGAAGCCGACATTGTCGGCGACGCTCATATTGGGAAACAGCGCATAGTTCTGGAACACCATGCCGATGCGCCGCTTCTCGACCGGCACCCGCTCGACGCCCTCGCCGCCGATCGCGATGCGGCCGGAGTCGGGGAAATCGAAGCCGGCGATCTGGCGCAAGAGCGTGGTCTTGCCGCTGCCCGACGGCCCGAGCAGCGCATAAAAACCACCGTCGGCGAAATCGATCGAGACGTCGTCCAGCGCCTTGTGCGCGCCGAAGCTGCGCGACAAATTCGCTACCTGCACGCCGGCCATTATTTCTCTCCGCCGAATTTGAAGAACCGTGCCGTAAGCAGCATCAGCGCCATCGAGACGACGATGATGATCGTCGAGACGGCATTGATCTCCGGCGTGAAACCCTTGCGGATCGCGGCGTAGATCTCGACCGGCAACGTCGTCTGGCCCGGCGTCGACAGGAAGTAGGACACCACGAACTGGTCGAACGACACGGCAAAGGCGAACAGCCCGCCGGCGATGACGCCCGGCATGATCCAGGGCAGCGTCACCCGCGAAGTCACCTGCCACTGGTTGGCGCCCAGCGATCGCGCCGCTTCCTCAAGCTCCGGCGCAAAGGTCTGCAGCCGGGCCGAGACGACGACGATGACATAGGGCAGCGCCAGCGCGACATGGCCGAGCAGGATCGCGAACAGCCCTCGCCCGATGCCGACGCCGAAGAAGAAGATCAGCATCGCCGTGCCGGTGATCAGCCACGGAATGGCGATCGGCGGAAACAGCAGCGCTTGCAGAACTTTCTTGCCGCGAAATTCATGGCGATAGAGCGCCAGCGATGCCGCCGAGCCGAGCACCGTGGCGATGATGGTGCTGATGATGGCGATCTTTATGCTGTTCCAGGTGGCCGAGATCAGCTGGTCGTTCTGCCACAGCGACGCGTACCACTCCGTCGTCCATTCGAACGGCAACTGGTAGAAGGGCGAGACGTTGAACGACATCAGCGCCATGATGATGATCGGCAGGTAGAGGAAGGCGAGCAGCAGCCAGATGTAGAGGCGCCCACACCATTCCAGGAAACGCGTCGTCGCCATCACGCAGCCCTCCGCAACACCGGCGACGCCAATGCCAGGATGACCAGCACGACGGCCAGCAGGATGAAGGACAGCGCTGCACCAAGCGGCCAGTTGAACACGGCGACGAACTGGTCCTCGATGACCGTGCCGTAAAAAGTGCCGGTGCGGCCACCGAGGATACGCGGTTCCATGAAGGAGCCGACGACGGGAACGAAGATCAGCGCCGCTCCGGCGACCAGCCCCGGCATCGACAGCGGGATGATCACCCGTTTCAGCATCTGCAGCCGCGAGGCGCCGAGCGAGCGTCCTGCCTCGATCAGCGAATCGTCGATGGCCTGCAGCGTCAGGTAACAGGTCAGCACCATGTAGGGCACGTAGGAGTGCACCAGGCCAATGATGACGGCCGGATAGGAATACATCAGGTCGATGTTGATCTTGAACGGCAGCACGGCGTTGAGTGCGGTGTCGAGAATGCCGCCTTCGCGCAGCACCATCGCCCAGGAGAAGATGCGCACCAGGCCGTTCGACCAGAACGGCAGGATGACGAGCAGGAAGATCGCCTCGCGGCTGCGTCCCCTCAGCACCTTGGCCAGCACATAGGCCGCGGGATAGCCAATGACGACGCACCACAGCGTCACCTCGAGCCCGAGCCGGAGCGAGGCCAGCAGCAGCGTCCAGTAGAGGCCTTGCGAGAAGAAGGTGGCATAATTGTCCAGCGTGAACGACCACGCTTTGCCCGACAGCGGCAGTTCGGTCATGAAGGAGAAGAACACCATGGCCGACAGCGGCAAAAAGATCGCCACCGTCAGCCAGAGATAGGCGGGCAGGAGCAGGGGCAAAGCCGATCGCAATCCGCTCCTCGACCCGGTCGCGACCTGTCCTGCCATTTGCTCCTCCCCGAAAGTCGGCCGCTATTTCACCCAGCCGTTACTTCACCCAGCCGTTACTTCACATTGACCTTCAGTTCCTGCCACAGCGCCAGATAAGCCTCGCGCTGCGCATCGCTGATCGGCGCCTGGAACTGGATGCGCTTGGCGACATCGGGGTCGCCCATCACCTTGCGATTGAAGGCGTCTTCGGGAAGGGCGGCGACCGCCTTGGCGTTGGCCGACACCGGCGCGCCGACCTTGGTGACCCATTCGACGTAGAACTTCGGGTCGATCATGTAGTTGATGAAGGCCTCGGCGCCGGCGACGTTCTTGGCGCCGACCGGGATGGAGAAGGCGTCGAGCCAGGCGACGGCGCCTTCCCCGGGGATGACCAGCGAAACCGGCAGCTTGAAATGCGTCTTGGCGCGGTCGGCCGATCCGCTCCAATAAGTGCCGATGTCGATCTGATTGGAGGCGACCATCTGGTTCCAGTCGTTTTCCGAGCTCCAGAACGTCTTGATCTGCGGCATCAGCGAGGTCAGCTTCGCCTTGACCGCCTCCATATCCCTTACATCGTTGATGTTTTGGCCGGTGGCGATGGCGCCGAACTGGACCGCTTCGACGGCATCGTCGCGAATGGTGACGCGGCCCTTATGCGCCTCGTTCCACATCTCGGCGATGCTGGTCGGCGGCGTCTCGAAGGCTTTCTCGTTGATGGCGAGCGCAGTCAGCCCCCACACCCATGGCACGCCATGGACCTTGCCGTCGCGGACAAGCATCGGCGAACCCGCCTTGTCCGGGCTGATGTCGGCATAGTTGGGGATTTTCGAGACATCGATCGGCTGGATCAGTTTTTCCGCCATCGCCTGGTCGTTGAAGGCTGCGTTGATCATGACGACGTCGTAGAGGCCGGGATTGGTCCTCAGCTTGGTCAGCATTTCCTGTTCGGAATTGAAGAAGTCGTTGACGACCTTGTTGCCGGTCACCTTCTCGAAGGCGGCGATGGCCCAGGGCTCGTCGGCGCCGTAGCCCTTCCAGTTGAGCACATGCACTTCGGCGGCAGTGGCGGCCAGGGTGAGCACGGAGGTGAAGACGGCAGTCGCCGTCAGAAAAGCAGTCAGTTTGGGCATGCGCATGTTCGTTCCTCTCATTGTTTGCCCGGTTGGCGGGGCTTGTTACATCATTTAGGCTGTCAGAAATGGGCCTCTTGCTTCCGCCTCTGCACGGTCGTCGATCGATCGTCATGGCTGAGGAATGTCTGGATCTCCTCGTCGGTCGGCGCCGACGACCCGCCATGGCGGGTGACCGAGAGCGCCGCCGCCGCATTGGCATAGCCCGCCGCTGCGAAGGGCGGCACGCCGCGCGACAGCGCGCTGACGAAGGCGCCGATATGCGTGTCGCCGGCGCCGTTGGTATCGACGGCGGTGACGTTGAAACCTTGTATGGCCTTGGCGCCGCCATCCGCCAGCCGCACGAAGCAGCCTTTTGCCCCGGCGCGGATGACGACCCCCTCGGCGCTCGGGCAGTGGCTGGCCAGTAGCCGGGCAGCAACGGCCTCGACATCGCCGCGCCCGGCGATCTCGGCCGCTTCGACGGTGTTGCAGCTCGCCCAGTTCGTGCGCGCCAGCACCCGGTCGAGAATGGCGCGCGGAATCTCCGAGACGACAGGCGTCGGATCGAAGACCAGGGGAATCTCCGCCGGCAGCGCCTCGATCCAGTCGGCCAGCGCGTCGCGGCTGCCGGGATAGCTCAGCGTGTAGCCGGAGGCGAACACCCAATCCCCCGGCGCAATCCGGACAGGCGCCATCATGCCGAGGCTGAGCACACTCTCGGCGCCGGGCGATGACACGAAGGTGCGCTCCGCGTCGCTGCTGATCATGGCGACGCAATTGCCGCTGTCCATCACCGGCGATGGCGGGGTCAGCGTAGCGATCCCTTCGGCGGCAAAGGCGGCGCGCAGGAAGTCGCCATTCGGTCCACTGCCGAGCTGGCCGCCGAAGACGACCTTCATGCCGGTGCGGCTGGCCGCGACCATCATGTTGAAGCCGCCGCCGGCGACCTGGGCATAGCTTGATGCGGTCTTTTCGGTGCCGGGCTCAGGCAAGGCGTCGATATGGTAGACATAATCGACCACCGCGCTGCCGATATGGACGAGACGCCCGCTCATGTCAGGCTGAGCTCCGCTCATGTCAGGCTGAGCTCCGCTCATGCCGCCGCGTCCTTGCCGGAGCGGCTGCTTTTCGCCATCCGCGCCGCGACCAGGTCGGCGGCGAGCGCGCGCACCTGAGCCATGTCGAGGCCTTTAAGCCGGACGACGTGTTCCTGCGGCAATCGGCAAAAGCCGGCGCAGGCGCCTGCCATGCCGGCGGCAATGGCGCCGATCGTGTCGGTGTCGCCGCCGAGATTGGCGCTGATGACGGCCGCCCGCCAGGGATCGCCGCCGGCGATTTCCAGCACCGCGAAGGCCGCCGGAACCGATTCCTGGCTGGCGACGCCGGTGCCGACCAGGTCGACGATCAGCCGGATGCCGTCGGTGACAGCGTTGCCGCGAACCAGGCCCCTCGCCCAGTCGATGCGCGCGGCGATGTCGCCGCCGGTGGTCCAGTGACCGCGTTCCGCGCCCTGCCTGGCCGCCACGACCGCGCGATCCGAGGCGGCGGCCCAGTCGCCGCCGGCAACGCCACAGCTGACGGCGGCGGCAACGGCAGCCGCCGCGGCAATGGCTATCGAGGTGTTGTGCGTCGCCCGGCAGGTTTCCGCCACCTTGGCGACCAGCGCGTCGAGTGGCTCCAGCGGCATCATGATGCCGACCGGCGCGATGCGCATCGCCGCGCCATTGGTGTCGCCGCTGCGCCCCGCCTCCTCGGCCGGCACGCCGTCGTTGATGGCGTCGATGGCGCGCTTGGTCGAAGGTCCGAGCAGATCGTAGCTGCCGCGCGCCTTGACCTCGCGCTCCCAGTCGAGCAGCGCCTTGACCCAGCGCGTGTGGTCGAAGCCGTCGCCTGAAGCGACCAGGATGCGGCCGAGCAGCAGCGCCTGTTCGGTGTCGTCGGTGACAGTGCCGGCGGCCAGGCCCTTCGACACCGGATGGTCGGCGGCGGGCGCGACGAAATCCTCGACAGGACCGTAGAGCTCGCCGATGCGGGCCGGCGACAAAAGCTGCGTCGGCATGCCGAGGGCATCGCCCAGCGCCCCGCCGACAAGCGCACCCATCGCCCGGTCGATCGCCGCGCCCGTCTCCATTCTCAGCGTGTCCATGCTCAGAACTCCAGGTGAAGCGCGAAATGCGCCGGATTGAGCAGGCTGGTGACATATTCGATGGCGCGGCCGTCGGCGGCCCGCGTCAGGCGCCGCGTGCGCAGGAACGGCGCGCCGGGCGCGCAGTCGAGAATGGCCGCGTCCTCGGCGCTCAGCATCTCGAGATCGACCCATTCCTCGCCGTGATCGGGGACAAGCCCCGCCGCGCGCAGCGTCTGGTGCAGCGAGCCCTCGCGCAGGCCGCGCAGCGGCACGTCCTCCAGCTCGGGCGACAGCGGCAGGCGGCTGCGCTCGATCGAGATGGCATGGCCGTCATCGGCGCTGCTGCGCACCCGGTCGACGGCGATGAAGAACGGGCTTTCGACGCCGAGCCTGGCAGCGAGCTCGCCATCCTGCATGACTTCGAGCCGGAGCGTGCGCGTCTCGGCATTGGCGCCGGCATTGGCCAGCGCCCGCGACCAGCCGACGGCGTCGTCGACCGGCATGCCGTCGAAGGTGACGAACGAGCCGATGCCGACCTTGGTGGTGATCAGCCCGCGGCTCGACAGTTCCTCGAGACCCTTGCGGACGGTGTTGCGGCTGACGGAGAAGCGCTGGACGAGCTCGTTCTCGCTCTGCAGGCGGTCGCCGAAGCCGAGCACGCCGGAGCGGATCTCGTGCTCGAGGACGGTGGCGATCCGTTCGGGCTTGCCGGTTCCGGGAGACGACAGGGTCGTGCGACGCGCCATGGGATACCTGTCCAGTAAACCTGTATAGTCCTGTTCAATATCGTGACATGGCAGTCATGTCAACGGCTCGTGGCCAGCACGTTTTTGGGTTCCCGACATACCAGGCAAGATTGCTCTTCCTGATCACGACGGCCCCTTCCTGATCACGACGTCGCAGGCTGGAATTTTATGGGAACTTCACCACCCCCGAGCGGTTTTTCTGTGTAGTCGCGATGCGGCGACAACCGAAAAATGGAGACAAATGGAGGCAACTCATGCTTACGAAGTTACTCGCAGCGTCGGTGCTCGCCGCCGGCCTGGCCACGTCTGCGATGGCCCAGAGTACCCCCGACCCAGCCGACGCAGAGGCTGACATGGCTACCGGCAGCAACAGAAGCGTCGTCATCGACCCGGCTCCGACCGATCCGAACCTGGCCGATCGGGATGTGGTCGACCCCGGGATTACCGGTAGCATCATTGCGGGTCCCGACGGCACGAATTCGAATGCCGACCGGAACTGCCCGGCAGGCCCGCAGGGCGCGATGCCTGATGCAACGCACAAGTCTCCCGGCACGGTTTCACCGAACGTCAACGACAGGCAGTGCGGCCAGTAGCCGAGATCGATTTCGGGAACTCACGCTTTCGGCCGCGGGACAGAGCTTCGTTCCGCGGCCGAAGCGTTATTGTTCTAGTGGATAGAGTCTAACGCTTGGTGCCCGCGTCTGACGGCAGCGATGATCTTGTCGGGGTCGGCGGCGGAAACCACAGGGTAGCTTGGGCCAAAATTGATTTGACAGTAGGCCATCCCAAGCGCCGAGTCTTTTTGTGCGCATGCGCGCACGTTTTGACTAGGGAGGAAAACCCCATGGAAGAGATCAATCGTCGGTCTGCATTGACGATCGGTCTAGCGACAGCCGCCGCGACGCCTCTATTCGCTTTAGCGACGCCCGCGGGAGCCGCAGAGATCGTCCCGACATATGGCCCAAATGACGGTAAGGAGATTGCCCCCGGCGTTCGCATAGTGGAAGTAGGCACTTGGGACTCGGATATGACAGGCATCAAAAGTATTCTAGTGCTCGATGCAGTATTCCAACCTGGGGCTGCCGACAAAGAATCCGTCATGGACAACGACATGGTCTGTTTTATCACCGCTGGGGAGTTCACCATCAAGAAGACGAACCCCGATAAGGAATTTAACGTTAAGAAAGGTGAGTACTATACCTGCGGCAAAGGCAAAACGGACCATGCCACGAACATAAGCAAGGAAGTCGGGATCCACCGGATCTCCGTTCTGATACCTGCCTAAGCGTTTTAGAGGGCCGCCTACTGAGGTGGCCCTTCGCCCCTCCTAACGCATGTCTGGACAAGCCCATCGTCTCGCATGCGCACTCCCGGAAAGGATTCTTATGTTAGGCGGAAACCACTAGCTCGCTGAAGACTTGCCCCGCCGGGCAGCCTTTGGTGTGGTGTCCTTTGGCTTAGTGTCCTTGGGCTTGGCCTTGGCGGCGGCCGCCGGCTCCTTCGTTCGAGCCAGCTTGGCTTTCGGCCGGCTTTCCTCACCGTCGATCTCGGCGGCGGCCTGGTCCCAGTGCTGCTGATGCGCGCCGTCTGGCCGGCCGGCCTGTTCCCAGATCGCGTGAGCCCGCCGGCGAATGCGTTCCTGCCTGTTATCCGTCACAGTTGCCTCCTCGGCTCAAATCGGTGAGCGACAACTTCTAGCTGAATTTTCGACCGGCGTCTCGGGGGCTTCGGCCCAAATCGGGTGCCGAGTCGGGTCGGCCCAGATCGGACAGAACCGCAACGCCGAGGAGTGCCGCCTTTTTGGTGATCAGCCCCGCCAGATCCGCGTCAGAGCGCTCCGTTCCGGTTTGCTCACGCACGGCTGCAATCAACGCCTTCATCGACAACAGGGTAGTGCCCCGTTCAGCAAGCAGCTTGTCGACGGATGCGGCCACATTGCGTGACTCGACATGCGGCAACATGGGAGCTCCTTTCCGTCCGCCCCGAAGACGATCAACGGCCGGCTGCCTGCCGGCGAGCCGCCGCTCTTCCCGCGTCTTGCCGGTTCGGGAGAGCGGCGGGTGAAGGTCAGTCGATGACCTGCACGATCCTGCGGGTGCCGGGATCGACCAGCACGGTGCGATCGTCGACGACTACATATCTGTATTCGACGTCGGGAACCTCGTGAAGTTCAACCGTGTCGGGCAAAGTGGAACCGACGTTGAGTTCCACGCCCAGCAGGCTGATCGACGCCAGCGGGTGCCTCTCCACATATTGGCGGACGACCGTCTGCTGCTCGGGCGTGACAATCACCTGGTCTGCGGTGGCGACGCCGACACCGGCCAGCAGAGCCAGCCCGGCGGCGGCAGGAACAAGGTGGATTTTCATCGTCTTCTCCTGTCTGGTTTGCGGGCTCTGCCTTCCACGGGTGGCAATATTAGATCACAATCGGGACGGCGGGCCCTCTTTGGAAACGCTCACGCAACCTTCTTGTTCCGTGAGCGGCGGCTAATCGATCGCCGTATTGGCGCCGCTCTGGTGCGTTCCCGCGAGCCGCCGCATTGGCCCGCGTTCCTTTCGCAGGCACGCGGGCCGATCGGTTTTGCCCGATCAGCAGCGATACCGGAGGGGGGTGATATCGACTGCTTCGAGAACAACATTTAGCCATAACTAATGTTCCACCCTACGGCAAAAATCCCTGCCGGCGCCGGTACCGTCAGGCGCGAGACCGGCAATGCCCCCAATCTATGGTTTCGGCGGCTGCGGCGGCACCTCGCCGGGCTTGAGCACCGGTGTCCTGCCCTCGTCCGGCGGCGGTGCGGCCATGCCGCGATCACCGGTCGGCGGCGGCAGCAGCACGCCGTTGCAGGGGTCAAGCATTTCAGTCAGGCTGTCAGGCGGCGGCGGCTGCTGCTCGCCATTCTGCGGCTGGGCCTGGCAGTGGCCGGCAGGCGCCTGGTCTTGTGTCTCGTTATCCGTCTGGGCAGCAACCGGCGCCGCCAACGCCAGTGCGCCGAGCAGCGTGATTGGCAGGAATGCGAAAGGTTTCATGTCGAACTCCTCCGCGCGAACGATCGCCTCCTTGCCAAAGCAGGTTGGCGGCGATTGGTTCCCGCCGGCAGCAAGCCGCCCGGCTCCATCGCGCGGGCGCGGCATGTTGGGGAATCGTTAATCAGCGATCGCTACTATGGCGGAATGACCAAGAACCTCGGAAACGCCGAAAGAAGCGCCCCTAACGAGCCGGCAAGGAGCTCCGCTCTAAGCCGGCTGGCGCCAGCCTTGTTTCCCCTGGTGGTCGTCGCGCTTGGCTACCTGGTCGGCTGGCAGTTCTTCGGTTTCTAAAAGCGCTCTGTAGCGATCCTTCGCGCCCCCCTCTGTCCTGCCGGACATCTCCCCCACTTCGGGGGAGATTGGCCTTCATCACTGATTTCGCCAACCACCGACGTTGCAAAAAGGACGCTGTCTGCGAAGCTGCCGATCTCCCCCCAAGTGGGGGAGATGTCCGGCAGGACAGAGGGGGGCGCTGTCCAGGGCGCTGTCCCTCCGCGATCAAAGGTCCTGCACCGCAGTAGCGCTCTAAGGCCACTAGTCCGGGAAAAAGAACACCGGCTCGTCGCATCGGTGGACCCGACATTGACCGTCAAGCGTCCTGACATAGGCGGCGACAGGCACTTCGGGCCAGTCGCATTCATTGCCGTAACGGCGGACATAGCGGTCATAGGTGTTGCGGCCGGTGGTCAGCACCACCGCGCGCCGGCTCTGGATCAGAAACTGCGTCTGTTCGCATGTCATGGCGCGCGTATCCGGCCGGGCGTAAGCCATGCTTGTGGCGGCGATCAGGATCGCTGCGGCTATTGGGGCGATTGGGCGAGTTGGCATGCTGCATCCTCGGAAAGGTCGTGTCCAACGCGCAGCTTCGCCCGTGGTTCCGCGCCTTCACCCCACCTTTACCAGGATCTCTCGCAAGAGTGCTACTGCGGCGCTTTAGGACAGCCGCGATCACTCCTCCCTGCCCGGCTTGAACCGTCGGCTGCTTCTAGCACCAACCTCCAACGCTGGCGATTAGCCATACGCTACTACACCTTCGTCATCCTAGGGCGAAGCAAGGAGCGAAGCGACGCGGCGCGGCAGGTGTTTGATCCCGGACTTTAATGGCGCGTCATCGCAATCCGAGAACCGGTTCCTCGCATCGATGGACCCGACATTGACCGTCAAGCGTCCTGATGTAGGAGGTGACGGGCGCTTCGGGCCAGTCGCACTCATTGCCGTATTGGCGGACATATCGATCATAGGTGTTGCGGCCGGTGGACAGCACGACCGCGCGCCGGCTCTGGATCAGCTGCTGCGTCTGTTCGCATGTCATGGCGCGCGTATCCGGCCGGGCGTAAGCCATGCTTGTGGCGGCGATCAGCATCGCTGCGGCTATTGGGGCGATTGGGCGAGCTGGCATGCTGCATCCTCGCAAAGATCGTGCCTAACGCGCAGCTTCGCCCGTGGTTCCGCACCCTCACCCCCACCTTACCAGCATCTCTCGCAAGAGTGCTACTGCGGCGCAACAATGCATGTCGCGCAAAAGTGTGCAGCGGTTTTGCGATAACGACATGCATAAACAACAAACTAAAGCGCGTCGCATGAGGCCGGTCGAACGCGACGCGCTTTAAGACAGCCGCGAACTCACTCCTCCTTCTCCGGCCACTCCTCCTTCTCGGGCTTGAACCGCCTCACCACCACCTCGAAGACGATGTCCGAGATCCACATCGCCGAGACGCCGATGAGGAACGCCGCGGCCAGCGTCGTAGTGTCGTCGTTCGCTGGAATCGCCAGGCCGGTGGCGCGGAAATAATGCACCACTGGCAATGTCAGGTAGGCCGCCGCCAGCGCGCCGCAGATCGGCGACGCCAACATCTCGCGAACCTTGTAGCGGTGGCGCGACAAGGCTCGCAATATCCCGCCGGAAAGGCCGGCGACCACCACCGGCGCCTTGATGCCGAGCGCATCGAGAAGCTCCTGTATCATGGCTTCCACCCGCACCATCTGGCGCCCTTGCCGTTGTAGGCATTCATCTCGTCGAGCTCGGGCCGCGTCATGGCGGCGACGACGGCGGCGGACGCACGGCGCGGCTGGTTGTGGTCGCACCAGACCTGGCGCGCCGGCGAAACCGGCATTGCGCACCCAGCGAGCAGCAGGCCCCCGAGCAACAGGCCGAGCAGCAGCATCAGCGCTTTGCCCATCGCATCGCCTCCCGCCGTGCGGCTTCGTCCGGCAGATCGCGCGCCGCGCGCTCGGCATCGGTCGCCTCGCGGTCCATTTCGAGGCGCTCCTCGACGGCGGCGAGTTTTTCCGCCGCTCGCCTGGCCGCATCCTTGTTGGCCCGACCGCCGGCGACAAACAGGCCGATGCCGCCGACGAGCGCGGCTAAAATCGCCATGATCGTCGTGTTGCCGGCGAGTGCGCCCAGCATGGAAAGCACCGACATCTCAATTGCCCTCCACGGCAGGCTGGTTTCTGACGAGGCCGGCGACGCCGTCGCGCACGACATTGATCAGGATCTTGAGCAGGGCCAGCACCCCGGTGATTTTTAGCGCCAGGGCGGCGTCGATGCCGAACAGCGTCCAGTCGAAGCCGACCAGGCCGGTGAGCAGCAGGATCAGCACATTGATCAGATTGTGCGCGGCGTTGGTATTGAACCAGTTCATGGCTTTGCCTTTCGAAACAGGGAGGGGGTCTTTCGAAACAAGGAGAGGATTGCGGCGACCAACGGAGCCAGCACTGCGGCCCATAATCCGGGCAACGGTCCGCGCCGCACTCCGGCTTTGCCCGGCTCTGCCTTAGCGGGCGTGAAACCCTTCGGTTGTGGCGGCTGCGGGATCGGAACGGGCGCCGGAGGCTGCGCAGCGGGCGGCGACGGCGTGTCCTTGATCCCGGACCATTTGCGGAACGCCTCGGCAAGCCGGATATCGTAGGCGTTCTTCCCATAGGATGCGCCGTTGTAGCCCTTGGCAAAGCCGGCCCAGTCATGCTTGCGCAATTTGCCGTCGAGCCGGTTGGCGGCGATGAAATTGACCGCCGCCGCCAGCTGCAGCGCCTCGTCCGCCATCATGGCTTCGACCATCGCCTGCACGGTGGGGAAGCCGGCCGCCCTAAAATTCTCGCCGAGAACCTGGCCGAGCCCCCATGACGCCGATCTGAGCGCCGCCGTCTCGTCGATGGCGCAGGCGGCTTTCAGGCGCGGATAGCTGTCGCGGGGATAAGGCTTTTCGCCCCATTTGGCATAGGCGAGACCGGCCGCTACCGCCTTTGTCCGAGCTGCGCCCGCCAGATTGCGATAAAAAACATGCGGCTCGAACAGGATGACCGGCCGGCCATGGGCGTCGAAGCCATGCCCGCTGGTTTCGACATCGAGAAAGGCGTGGATCTCGTCTTCGCCGACGCCGATCCTGGCGCCGAGTTTTGGCAGATCGAGATCGTCCAGGCGCCTGGCGGCGCCCTTGAACGTCATGTCCATGGTCTTGTCCTTTCCCAGGTTGATGTTTGCAGGCGCCCGGTTGATGTTTGCAGGCGATTGTGTGAAATGACCCAAAACTGTGGGGATTTGCCGATGTCGCAAGACGAAGGAACGGCGCGCTGGACGGTGAAGGCCGAGCTCTGCGCGGTCGGCCGCGACAAGCCGCTGCTTGTGGCGCTGGCGGCGATCCTGTGCCTCTATTGCGGGCTGATAGCCGGGCCGATCATCTATGCGTTCCTGGCCTTCCAGGGCATGGCGGATTTCTTCAAGTGACGGCATCGACCAGTTGAGAACAGCTCGATCCGTCCTGCCGCCTGAACCGAAATTGCCTTAGCCGGGATGAGACTGCTGCCATGAACCGTTCATACCCCGTGGGACTCAGGTGCGGGAGGGCGCGTGACATTAAGGATCAGGCTTCCGGGCGGGACCTTGAAGATCAAGACGAGGGACAAGCTGCGCCGCCGCGAGCAGAAGCGCGAGGTCCCGGTCTGGCAGGTCGGAAATTACTTCATCATCTGGTGGCCGAGCAGCATGTCCGGGCGCTCGCCAAAACGGTGATCCGGAGCCTGCGCCCCGACCGTTCCGAAAACGGTCCCGGAAGATAGCCGCAGAAACGACGACCGTCCCTTGACTCTTCCGCAACGGAAGCTCTCTAGTTGCTGCATTGCACAACGGGGTTGGGCTGATGGCGGTTCGTATCAAATTGCCGGGCGGCACCTTGAAGATGAAGGTGTATCGGGAGTTGCGCGGGCGCGAACGCAGCCGCCGCATACCGGTTCTCAAGATGGGCTCGCTGTATTTCACCTGGTGGTCGAACCGGCCCCGTCCTTTGAACGGCCAGCCGGATGCACCGGACGATCCTGACCAACCCCGGGCGACGCCTTGACGCCCTGAATCTCATCGGGCGCCTGCGCTCGAACCTCTTCCTGGGAAGAGTCAAAAAACCATCGGCTGTTGACTCTTCCCTGGGGGAAGTTCTCTAATTGCTGCATCGCACATCATCATTGCCTTGCCGGCGGGAGTCGAACCGATGGCACTGCGTATCAAATTACCGGGCGATCGGGTGCGCGAACGCGAGCGCCGCGTGCCGGTGATGAAGATTGGTTCGCTGTATTTTATCTGGTGGTCGAACAGCCAGCCTCACAACAAGCCGCAAGACAGCCATCATTAGCCACAGCCATTTCGCCTGCGCAGCGGTGCGGGGTACGGCATGTCTTTTGGACGGGTAGGCCAGCCAACCGACGCCGAATTATCGATGCACCAAATCGCTCGGTACAAGTCATCTGCGATTGGCGAAATGCTACTCGCCATCGCTCGTTGCAAGAGGCCGTGTCGAGCCGGCCGAATTAGAGCGTGAACACCTCACGATCAGGCTTGCAAAGCGCTGCCTCTTGCAGCAAGTCATGGCGATGGCACATTCAAGGCCTGCGACAAACACCGACCTGCCAAAGCGTTTTTTCGGTCCAGGCGATCGACCCGTGCCGATAGCTATGGTGCAAGCCAATAATGATCATTGGCGTTTGATGATTTGTGCGCTCACTTCGACTGGAGGCGTCTTATGCTCTGCGACGAGATGAAGGTGGTCATCGCTCGCCCGGTACTGAGACAGTTCGGAAAGCACTGATGCCGTTCGTTCCGCCACTCCTTTGCCGCCTATTTGGGATCAGTGCCGGCGCCGGTACGAAGATGAGTATCCAAAGCGTCCGCACCGCACGGCGTGGCGATCACTCGATCAGCGACGAATGTATCCTCCACTGCGCTTTCTCTTTTGACCGGTCTGACGCAAAGATCATCGTCGGACAGCGTTCCTACATCGGCAAGAGCCACCTCGTCGCAGCCGAACGCATCGAAATCGGCAGTGATGTGATCATAAGCTGGGGCACCACAATCGTAGATCACAACTCGCACGCGACAGGATGGCAGCATCGAAAGACCGATGTCGCCGACTGGCATCAGGGAAAGAAGGACTGGTCGAATATCACCATCGCGCCAGTGAGAATTGAAGACAATGTCTTTATTGGCTTCAATGTCATTATCCTCAAGGGCGTGACGATCGGCAAGGGCGCAGTCGTCGGCGCAGGATCCGTCGTGACGAAAGACGTGGCGCCTTTCACCATGGTCGGCGGCAACCCTGCCAGGCAAATCGGCGAAGCCGCTGCTCGATCAGTGGCTTGAGCACAGAGCTCCGGCCATGTAAGCGATACTGCGCATTGCGGTTTTAGGCAAAATTTTCAGGAACTCGGTCCGCACCTTGTACTTCAGCCATCCTTTTGTACGACCTGCCAGGTGTTGCTCATAGGCGAGGTCGTGAGGAAAGACCTTAAGCCGCTCGACCGTCAGCCCGGAGGTCTTGAGCAGGTTTTCGAACGATAGGATTGTATAGAAGTTGATATGCCCATACGGCCCCGACATGCGGATAGCGCGGTCTAACCTTCGCGTATGCTCTAGTGGCACCTCTATATAGAGCTTTTTGCAGACCCTCCCCGCCTCTGCCAAGAACATGCGCTCGTGCTCAACATGCTCGACGACGTGGATTGCCAATCCTAAATCGAACGACTTGTCGGCGTGCGGAAGGTGGTAGCCATCAAATTGCTCCACGCTTTCAAGATTGGAAATCTTCCGAGCTTTTATCGCCTTGATGCCAGACGAAGATATCTCGACAGCGGCGAGGCTCTTGCCAAGACGACGCTTGTTCAGCTTGTCCAGCACGGCCCCCTCACCGGCACCGATATCCAAGATTCTTTCGAAGGCCTCGCCTTGAATTATCGTGTCGATATGGCTCACAGATTGAACAGAAGCGATCTCGCGTTTGGGATGCACAGTGTCGCCAGCATAGTATTCGTCGTACATTGAAATAATGCTATCGGCGCCAGCCATCGGGACATCCTTTTGGTTCACGGTGGGACGACCGTGCCACAGCCATCCCGACGCAGTCCAGTAATTTTGCCTAGACGCTCACCAGCGGTGCGATAGCGGCCGCCCATTCCGCTGACCCGACATCGTTTGGATGGACGCCGTCGCCGATTGACGCGTTGCTATTGGTGGTCAGCGACAGACCGTTGATCAGGATGTTGTTTGCATCGGCCAGCTCGGTCAGGGCGTCGGCCGTGGCCTGCCGATAATCGGCTATCTTCAGCGCCAGCTCATCCCGAGCGGCCGAGATCCAATTCGAAGTGATGACGTAGAGCTTGGTCGTTGGCTCTAGCACCCGAAAATTGTTGATCAGCGCCTTATAGTTGTTCTTGTGGGTGAGCAGCGGAACCTGGTCGGCCCGGTCGTTGTAGTCATACAGCGAAAAGGCAACGCCCGGATTTGCCTGGCCGAGGACCGTGCCATCGGCCGTGCTGGTGTTCAGACGCCTGCTGCCATTGGCGAGGTTGATGTGCTGCCAGCCTTTGGCGCGGCAGAGCAGTTCGAACCAATGATATCGAGCAGCAGATGCCTGGAAGCCATGGCCACGGCTGTCGCCAATGATCACCGCGCGCGGCAGTGTTAAACGAGTTGCCGGTGCCGTGATCGTCGCGCCATTCGGGATGGTGGCGCCGAGGAAACGAGTGCTCATGCCATACGGCATCTTGATCTCGATATGCCGATCAGCGACCGACGTGAAGGTCACCGGAACGAAGGTCTTGCCTACTGCGGAGCCGATCGTGAATGACTGGAAGAGAGCGCCGTCGACAAAGATCGCCCCGATGCCATTTGTGCTCGCGCCGCTTAGCCCTGGATTGAAGAACTGGAGCGTAAATTCCTTGGCCCGAGTGTTGAAATGCCGGCACCAGCCAGGCGTCGTGTATTGATAGTTGCTGCTGACGATCGGCCGCACCAGGCTCACCTCGGCGGCCGAAAGCGACAAGGTGCCATAATAGTCGCTGTCCTCGATGCGGCTGTCGTTCGGCGCGATATTGATCGTCGGCTCGTTGCCTGGCCAGCCGAAGGCCGTGACGTTGCGGATCTCAGCATCGCCTGCCTCACGAGGAACGATGATGATCTCCTCAATCCATCCGCCTAGCGGGGTCAGGCCAAGGGGACCCATCGAGCCGAAGCGCAAGATCGAGACGGCGGGCTTGGTGAAGACCGTATCGGTGGTGCCCAACGTACCATCCATGCCAAAGCCGGCAGCGCCGGCAGTCACGCTGGCCATGGTCCGGTGGCGAATGTCCGGATCGCCAGCCCCGGCCAGGATGTTCATCTGCAGAACATTGGCATTGAACATCTGCAAGGCACCGACAGTGATCGACGAGAGCATTGCCATGATGCGATTGTTGGCCGTGCCGTCATCCAGACACCAAATGCCACGCGTCGCGGTATTGGGCGCTTCGGTCGAGACAACGGCATAAACACTGAATGTCGAGAAATCGCCAGGCAACGCCGAGGTCGGCATGGTGATGACATCCGCCGCCCGTGCAAACGCGGCAATAGTTGTCGGCATCGGCGACGACGCGTAGGTGACGGAGCCCGGCTCGTTCTGAACGCAATCGATAGCGATCGCATCGCCCGACGTCGCGAGCTTGAACATCACCGTTGGATTGGCAAGCGTCTGGTTGGGGATAGCAAGCCGCGCCCAGCGAGCGGTCGGCGTGATGACGGTCCACGTCGCTCCCGCATCCATTGACATCGAGACAGCGCCGCTGCCAGTCACGCGCTTGACATAGGCGTCCTGTGCGCGGGGAAATGAGGCTTGCGTGATCGCTTGGGAAACTATCGCATCGGTAGCCGTGGCCGTCAGCAATGATGCGGAATTGGCGACACCGTCGATGCCGACCTGGCTCTGCGCCACGGTCATGTTTGTTACGACCCAGACCAGGGCTGACGAAGAGATCGTCTTTGTCGCGCCGCTTGTCGCGCCCGTAAGCGTCCCGGTCATGGCGCCAGCGCCACCCGAAAGTGCAAAGATGGTCGACGTCGAATTTGCGGCGCGATAGATGCCGGTGCCACCACCGGAAGCCGTAACCGTCTCACCATCAACGAAGATGCCGGCTCCGCCGGTGACGGTTAGCTGGTGAGTGATGCTGAGGGACCTGCTCTGCAGAACGACATTGGAGCGCGCGCTTTCGACGCGAAGCCCCTTACGAGAGAGCGTGAGCGGGTCGTGGTCGAAGCGCAGCGTGTTGGCTGGGACAGCTTCCATGAAGCCGAGCGCGTTAAAGCGGTAGGTGATCCCGGCATTCGAAACGGCAATCTTTGAGGCTACCGGCCCAAGGATGCGCTTGGCCGCGTTCTCGGCGTCCTTGATCAGAACGGCCGGTGTGCTTTCCGCAAACAGGAACGCAGCGCCACTGTCCTCGTAGGCCAGGCGGCTGGCGAGCCGATCCGCGACGGCGGCATCAATGGTCGGCAGAGACCTGACGCCGGTATCCGTCGCCGCAGGCCCAGCCGTCACGCTGTGCAGCCCAAGCACGCCGGTCGAAACTTCGGTCCAGAAGTACTCACCAACCTCGACATTCCGGCCCAAAACCGCCGCCGCACTTGCGCCCGCCAATCCCGCCGATGCCGCGAAGCTGAAGGTCGGCGCCACCGTGTAGAAACCCGGCGCGGTGATCAGGATCTGCGTCAGCGCGCCGCTGGCGACGACGAAGCGGCCGGCCGCGCCCGAGCCGGCGCCACCGGCAAACGCCAGGTCGAAGGTGCCATCGGTGCCGGTGGCGCCAGCCGTGATCGCGCCATGGCCGACGACGCCAAGGCCGATCGCCGCCGCGATGGTCGGAAAGATGCCCTTGCCAAACAGAGACGCGTCGCGCGCGGCCTGGGCGCCGGCCAGGTTGGCCGCGGTGGTGACGACATCGGCGGCGGTTAGTCCGGCGTTGGCGGCGGAGGTGGACGCGCTGGCGGCGGCCTGGCCGGCGCTGGCCGCGCTGGCGTCCTTCAGCGCCTGGGTTGCGTCGCGCAGCGCTTCCACCGCATCGACCACCTCCGAAATGTCGGGCGGCACGAACGGCGCAATGGTGATGGCATCGCTGCCGACCACCGGCTCGTTGGCGCTAAATTCAAACACCCGGCCGGCATTGACCGACCCGATTTGGGCATGAACCGTCGTTCCCTTCTGCAAGGTGCGGGCGGTGCGGGCGTCGGCGGCGCGGAACCATTCGCCCTCGCTCACCGTATAGATGCTGTTCTGCGTCGGGTCGGCCTGGTCCTTGACCAGCACGCGGTCGCCAACCTCGCACGGCACGCCGTCGATGGCCTGCAGGCCATGAAGCAGGATGTTGGCCGCGGTCGCCAGGCGCACGGGTTCGCGTTCGCCGGTCAACAGTCGAACCGCGGCGGTTGCAGGTCGGGCCATCAGGCTTGCTCCATAAAAAAAGCCCCGCAAAAGCGAGGTGAAAGTGCTCTATGATTCTACGGGCGCGGGACGCGGCCTATGGCACATCGGCGGTTTGGGTAAGTTCCGGCCTCGGAGCGCTGCTCCGGTGCAGAACCTTTGATCGCCGAGGGACAGCGCCCTGGACAGCGCCCCCCTCTGTCCTGCCGGACAGAGGGGGGGCGCGAAGGATCGCTACGGAGCGCTTTTGTTCTGAGCCGTTGCCTTCTTCGGCTGATGTAACGGCATGACCCTACGGCAATCCGACAACGCGCCCGCCAACGCGCCTCTTTGTCCAGCCGGCGATCGTCAGCCCGCACGCCATGCCGACGCAGTCGGCAACCCAGTCCAACCCATCCAGATCGCGCCCTATCAGTTGCGAGCCCTGAAGAACCTCGATCGCCGCGCCGGTAAAGGCGAGGACAAAAATCAGCTTTGCCCTGTGTCCCGGCCAGCCGAGGCTTCCCAGGGCCGCCAGCACGGCGAAGGCGATGGCGTGGTGCAGCTTGTCATCGTAAAGCGTGACGGCCGTGCCGAAATCCGGCAAGAATCGCGCCGGCAGAAGCGTGAGCAGGAGAACGCCGGCCAACGTGACCGGAAAAACGATCCTTGCCAGCATCGGATAAGACTCTAAGCGCAACAAGATAGGGTCAGTCCTTCATCTGAAGCCTGGACGGGCCAGGTGGATTTCCGTTCCAATGATCGCATCAGCGCTTGGGAATTTCAAATCCAGAACCATAAGCCTGTGTCGTAAGAAAGGCTGCCGTCGCTCTTATCACTATGGATAACGACCACATACCTGCGTGCATTGCCAGCGGCGATTTCAGGGACTTTGGGTTTTCCCATGAAAAAGCCTGCAGTTGATGCAACAGGGGCAGGTAACGAGAAAATCCAGCCCGGCCGCCTGGTTGCGGACATCAGTTTTGCGCCACCGAGGCGCCGGCCAGCCGGGCGAGCGCAGCCCTGTCGTCGGGCCTGAGATCAGCAAGGCGGTCATCGCCCGAAGCGGGCGAGTTTTGGTTTTTCGCCGACAGATCGGTACCGCCTTCAGCACCGGTGGTTTCACCGTTGATCGCGCCGTCGGTGGCCTTCGCGGCAGGCTCGGCGCCAAGCAGTTCAACAGCGCGGCCCGGATCCTTGGCGATCATCGCCTGGGCGAGCGCCTTTGCCGTGTTGCTGCGCCAGGCAGTTTCGGCCGCTTGCCTGGCGACCGGGTTGCCCATCTTGGCGATGAAGTCGAACCCGCTCTGCCTGATCGCCTCGAACGTTGCGGTGTCGTCCGGATTACTCTGCACGATAGCATTGAGCTCCGCAGCCTGCGCCTTTGACCATTCGGCCTGCTCGTAGTCCTGGCGGCGCGCATATTGCTGTTCGGCCATGCGCGCCGACCCGGCCAGCCTCAAAGCCTCTTTTTGCCTGATGAAGTTGGCGCGTTCGCTTTCCGGCATTTTTGGCACGGTGCTGTCGAAGATCTTGTCGAACAGGCCGGGCTTGACGACACCGTTGCGCGGGTCGACCTGGCCATACATGGCGTCGTGCAGGCCGCGGCCGTCGGCCGGCGCATTCTGGATCGCTTGTTTCTCGGCCTGGGCAATCTGCCCGTTCAGCTCGCGGCCGATGACCTCGGCGTCGAACGCATCCTGCTGCTGCTTCTGCTGCCGGAAACGCTCGGCGACGGCCGAGAGCTCGTCGCCAAAGCCCTGCATGGCGGCGCCGACCGGCGAGCTGTTGGGATAGGAAACCACGCTGCCGGTATCGAGCCGGCGCTGGGCGAGCTGGAGCGGGATGGTCGCCATCAGTAAAGCCCTCCGCCCGGCGCCGGCGGAAAGGCGCTGTTGCCGAACGTCACCGCTCTGCTCGGGTCGTACAGCCCGGAAAGGCCGGACACGAGATTGCCGCCTGCCCTGAAGATCGAGGCAGCCGCCGCCTGCCTGCCGGAAAAGCGCGAGATCGCGGCCTGGGTGGTCAAATTGTTCTGGCGCAGCTGCGAGCCGTACTGGATCGCCTTGATGTCGAGCTGGCCCTGCCTTGCATTGGCGGCGAGCACCTCGATCGGCGAGCCCGACAGGGCGACGCCCGAGGCGCCGGCCCGGGCGCGCGCCTGCGACAGCAACAGATCCTGCTTGTGGCGCTCCTGGCCCTGCTCGAAGGCAGCGGCTTGCGCGTCTGCCCGCGCCTGCTGCTCATAGGCTCTGGCCTGATAGTCGGCCATCTGCCGCGACTGCTGGCCTTCGATCAGCGCGCCGCCGACTGAGAGAGCCGTGCCGATAAGGGCAAGTGTGCACATGGTCAGCCGCGGCCTCGGCCACGCAGCGAATATCGACCCGCGATGCCTCCGACCGGCGCGCCGAGCGCCGGTCGCGGGTCGAGCGCGCCGCCGGGGCTGAGCAGCGACAGCAGCAGCCTGTCGGCCTGGATCGCTGCCGCGCTGAGACGAGCGGGGGCTGTCGCTCGCCCCCCGGTCACGGCGGCGCGCCGGATGGCGGTCGGGTTGATTTTCAGGTTGGCGACGCCGGCGGCGTCGAACTGGCTGTTGGCGGTGGCGACGGCGCGGCGCAAGGCATCGGCGTCGAACAATTGCTGGCGCAGCTGCTCGATCAGCCATTGGGCCATGCGCCAGCGCTCGTCGAGGGAAGCGGCGTTTGCCCTGATCTCGTCGGCAAGTGCTGCGATGTCGACGCAGGCTTCACTTTGCGCGGCGGCACGGCGCTTGTTCGCCGCCTCACGGGTTTTCTCCAGGAGCGCAACGACGGCGTTGGCCTCGGAGAGCGCAATGCGCGCCGCCGCCAGGTCGCCACGGCCGAACATCGCACGACCCTTGGCCTTTTCCAGTTCCAGTTTGCGGGCGGCAGCGTTTTTGAGGTCGCTGTCGAGCAAGGCGATGACGGCAGCAAAATCGGCAGCCGTCCGCGCTTTGCCGAGAGCTTCGGTATGGGGGGATGGGGTCACGGGAGGGTCCTTTTTGGAGAGTGATGGAAGGGCGGGGCGGCGATCTCCCCCCTTGAGGGGGAGATGTCGCCGAAGGCGACAGAGGGGGTCGTCTCGCGTGAAGCGCCGGCGTTTCGCCCGCGATGGAGGCCGCGTCAGGTCGTACCGACCCCCTCTGTCCTGCCGGACATCTCCCCCTCAAGGGGGGAGATCGGCAGTTCGGGCGCGGTCCCTATTCCTGCGACGCTGGTGATTGGCGAAAGCCGGGGTGAAATCCGATCTCCCCCCAAGTGGGGGAGATCGGCAGTTTCGCCTACGCCTCCGCGTCGAACACCGGCGTGAACGCCCGGATGGTGCACGGCGTCGGGTTGGTGTGCCGGATCTTCACCCGCCCCTGCCCTTCCCAACTATCGTCGATCGGCACTTCCACGTTCCCGGTGAACAGGTTTGCCGAACTGTCAGGCGTCACGACCGAGGGAATACGAACCGTCTCCCACCGGCCACGCTGCATCGAAGCGATCTCCAGCCCGGTCGTATCCGTCTCAAACAGCGATAGAATGACCTTGGCGACTTTCTTGCGCCGTCCGACAATCGACCCATCCCTGCCGCCAACATCGAGCTCCAGCGTGTCGGCGCCGGCCTCATAGGGCAGACCAACCTGCCATTTGGCAGCGGTAGCCCCGCCGGGCAGGGAAACAGCCCCAGCGGCCACGGTAAGGTCATGATAGACGATACCATCCGCCAGGGCATCGACCGTCTCGCCGTTGAGATGATCGAGTCCTGTGACCGTCCCCACGGCCGCGCCATCATAAGTCAGGCCGCAATCGACCTCGAAGGCGTCGGCAATCTCGCCATACTCGAACGGCACCGACTTGATTTCGATGGTGCGCCTGGTCGTGCCGCCGATGGTGCGCTTGACGATCAGCCAGAGATCGTCATTGCCGTCCTGGCCCGGCGTTACGATGGCGCTTTCCACCATGCCCCAGTCCGAACCGGAGAAGGTTCCGGCGATGCGATGCCGGTGCATGCCGCGGACTTCCTGCGAGGGCTGGTGGGTGTAGCCGCCAAGTTCGCCATTATCGAGCGGGAACCACAGCAGCGGGTCGGGATCGGTCTGGAACGCCAGTTCGACGACACCCTGCTTCGGAATATGCTCGGAAACCTGGCCGACATCCTCCGAGGTGAATTTTCCTGTCGCGCTCTGGGTCAGTTCGGCGATCGATTTGCGCGACCTTGTGACGAACAGGAACGATTGCCCGGCGTCGACTGGGCGCAGCGGCGCGCAGCCAAAGGTGCGCGAGCGGCGGTTCTTGAACGATGACGGCGTCAGCGCTTCGTCGATGCCCGAGCCGGACAGCGCCCGGATGCCGCCCAGTGTGCCAATGATCAGCGCCCCGTCGGATTCGGCAATCCAGGTGATATCGTTGGCCTGGCCGCCGCCGGCCTGGACGAACTCCAGCGCGGCGTCGTCCTTTTCGCCGGTGGCGAAATTGTCGAAGTCGCCGGTTGCGGATGCGTAGACCGAGAATTTTCGGCTGAAGGCCAGGCGCTCCTCGTACAGCGAACCGCTTTCGACGTATTTTCCGGGAACGAAGGTGCCGAGGCGCCAGCGGGCGATCGGGCTGAGATTGGGCAAGGCATGGCCGTATAGCCTGATCTTGACCACGGTCGCGCTGGTGCGGCTGGTGATGCGCGCCCAGCGCCAGACGGCATCCGAGCCGAGCAAACGAATGGTACGGCCGACATCGCTGGTCTGGAAGCCGGTGCCGCCATTGATGCCGACGATCGACGATGCCGTGAGGTCGAACGGCGTCTGGGTGTCGCCATCTTCGTGCCAGCCCATTTCGGCGATGTCGAGGTTGCTGTCGTCCTCCGATCCCGAAATATTCAGCCGATAGGACTGATAGGCGGTCTCGTTCTGGAACTCATAAAACCGCACCTCGCGGCGCGACCAGCCGGTTTCCGCCGTCCGGCTGTCGAGCGAAATCCAGTTGGTGCCGTCAAAGCCCTGGAAATCCCAGGCCACCGCTGCCCGAGGATTGCCGCTTGCTCTCGCCCTTATCCAGTAAGCGTCGCAGACCTTGGTCGTGGCGCTTGCAAAATCATAAGACACGTCGCCGGTGGTTGCGCCAAAGCTGAGGTTTGTTCCGTTGTCGCGGTCGAACACGTGAAAGGCAGTGCCAGCAGAACTCGCCGCGGTCCCGGATGGCAGCGTATCGCTGGTCATCGCTGGATGGACGGCACCGGTCTCGGCGGGCGTCAGCGTGGTCGCGCTTGTGTTGATGTCGTCATAGGGGCCGTCGAGAAAGACGAACTCGGCCAGCGTCCATGTGGTGTGCGCCGTGCGGGTGAGAACCTGCGGCAGGTGGTTTTTGTGGGTGATCCACATCTGGTCGGCGGACTGGACGAATTGCAGGTCGAACAGATCGGCTTCGAGATAGGGTGTCGCCACTTCCACCGTGCCGACGCGGGCGCCATAGGCATGGACGCGGATGTAGAGATCGCCGAATTCGAGCGCATAGGCCTGGTCCGCCGAGAAGATGAACGGGATCAGCCGCGTCGCTTTGGAAGAATCCTTCACCTCGGCGCAGAAATAGGTGCCGCCGCGCTTGCGGATACCGCCATGCGGGAGCGCCAAAAAGTTTTCGCAGCGGGAGAGTGCACCCCGGTAAAGGTCGAGCGAGGCGCGGGCGTGCAATCGCGGACTGATCTCGCCACGGACGAAGGTGTCCTGGATGGGATAGAGCATCGTCATCAGGCGCGCCGGAACCCGCCGCGCTGGATCGCCCAGGACGACGTTGAAAACCTGCCGCCACGCTGGATGGCGTTGGCGTGAAACGCCGCGTCCAGCGCAGCGCTATAGGCACCGCGGGCGATGTCGATCATGCCGGACTTGTGCGTGAGCGGATGCGCGATCTTGACGGCAAGCGCTGCAACCAGCACTTCGGTGAACGTCGCGTCCCAGTCGTTCGGATCGGTGAGGTTGGCGACGTAGCGGATGATCAGCGGCCCCGGCCGGTCGCAATAGATCAAGCCGGCTTCCTGGCGCCACGCGATCGGCACGCCATCCGGCTCGCCATTGTGGGTCAGCGGCAAAGGCCGCAGGCAGTCCACGGGCAATTCATAGGCAAAGTTCAGCGTGCCAGCGCCACTGCCGGTATCGGACCCGGCGACGGCGGCCGCCAGGATTGCGAACACCCAGGCATGTTTCATCAGCTCCGCCTCGCGGGTCAGGTCGAAATGCAGGTTGAGCAGGCGGGCCGGTTTGACATCCTGATCAAGGCTGTCGACCGGCGCCTCGTCGAGGACGCCAAGCGCCATGTTGGCGATGTCGAGCGGGGTGATGGCCATGGTTTTAGGCCTCCGTCAGCAAGAGTGGTGGAACAAAGAAGCCGCTCTGGGCGGTGGGATAGGGGGAAGGAAAAGGTCGCGTTCCGTCGCGCCCCCCTCTGTCCTGCCGGACATCTCCCCCACAAGGGGGGAGATCGGCGGTTTTAGCGCCCCGCTAGTCCTGCAATGTTGAAGGTTGGCGAAAGCGGCGGTGACAGCCAATCTCCCCACCCGTGGGGGAGATGTCCGGCAGGACAGAGGGGGGCGCGACGGAACGCGACCGAAAAGAAGCTGGCAACGTGCGCCACATGATAATTTGCAACGTATATCGCCGCGCAACGCGGCGATGACATCCTGCGGCGTCAGCCGAAGTGTGCGCTCGTCGGCCGCCCGCGCGACTTGGCAAAGGCGCTTGCTGGCAACCTTTCGGCACCTCTCGCCATCGCCAAACCCCGGTCCAGGGCTTCCTGAAGGCTTGTCGTGTAGTAGGCGGTGTTTTCCAGACCGCTGAAGAAGTTGATGCGGTGAAGTTCGCCCTTTTTGCTTATGACAATGCCGGCTTTTCGAAGCACATCCTGAACTGCCTTGTAGGTCATATCCATGGTTACCCTCCCTTGCAAAGACAAGACAGCATCGCCCTCTTGTGTAACAGTTTGGTGGCGGCGATTGATCAATGTGCAACAACAACAATTTTGGGGCAGCACGGCGCGTGAATTTGGGATTCGCCACATCGGCCGACCCGGCGTCCAGAAGAGCGGGGACTCAGACCCCCCGCCCCCTTCCGGTCCGCTCAGAGACCGTTTCGAAACTCGCTCTGGCGAGTCATATGGTGGTGGTTTCGAGAACCGGAGCGCAGCGGACATTTGGGTCCGTGAGCACCGGAAGCGCAGAAGCCGTCATCAGATGGCCGCCAGAGTAGAGTTTCCAAACGGTCCGCTCAGGCCTCGGTCGTCTTCAGCGCGATGAACGTCATGTGCTTGACGCTCGACGCCGTGCGGTCCCAGTTCGCCGCCAATGCCAGTTCGGCATCGGTCGCAAACTCACCGGCCGTCGACGCGTCGAGGAAGCGGGTGCCGGGCACATGCGGGACGAAATGCCGGCGGGCGACCATTTCGGTGACGCCGCCGCCATGGCCCTGGCGCGGCTTGCGGTCGAACTCCAGCGGGCCGCCTTCGGTATTGACCGGCAGTTCGTTCCACAGGATTGCCTTGTCCTTGAACATGAACGCCGTGTAGACGCCCGCGGCGACCGGGATGTCGTCGTCGATGACGGCCCGCAGCCCCATGTAATAGGGGATCAGCGGCCCGCCCTGCTCGGACGGCGGCACGTAGTCGATGAGGTCGGCGAGCTTCAGCGCCTTCATCTGCTTGGAGTGCATCCAGATCGTCTTGAACTTGTCGGCGCGGTCGCCCACCAGATAGGCGGCCTCGATGATGTCGGTGTCGACGATGGACGCGCCGGTGATGCGGACGAGGTCGCCGGCATCATTGGCGACGTTGTCGGCCAGCACTCCTTTCAGGATGCCGAGCAGCGTCAGCTTGTTGGCACGCTGCCAGTAGTCGGTCTGGCGGCGCACGATCAGCTTCTGCGGGTCGTCGCCGGCCAGGATCGAGGTCAGGTCCGGAATGCCCCAGGCCTGGGCGCGGACATTGCGGGCGGCGACCTCGCGGCGCGCGCCGATCTTCTTCATCTCGATCGAGTCGGCCGGATCGTCATTGACCGGCTCGGACGGATCGTTGCCGAGATCCTTCCAGCCTGGCATGTCGACGGAACGCCCGCCCATGGAGAGCTTGGAGGCGATGGCCGGGTCGGAAAACAGGATCCCGGCCTGGTAGATCTCGAGCGACTGGACGTGCTCCTCGAACGAGTATTGTGCATAGACGGACGGAACGATCGCGTCCGCGATGCGGGTATAGGCGTCTGCCATTTTTTCTTTCCTTCAGGGTTTGATGGGCGGCATCCTTCAAAGACCGTTTCGAAACTCGCTCTGGCGAGTCATATGGTGGTGGTTTCGAGAACCGGAGCGCAGCGGACTTTAGAGCGCCGCGCGTCCAATTGGACGCGCAAAGGACGCTCTAACACTTTGCATTTGCGCATGATCCTTTCCGGAAACCGAAATCGGTTTCCGGGGTCATGCGCTGGTCCGTGAGCACCGGAAGCGCAGAAAACGCCGCCAGATGGCCGCCAGAGTAGAGTTTCCAAACGGGCTAGAGAGGGTTGTTCGGAATCCATAGATCGGGGTTTTCACCGGCCTCGCGTGCCAGCCGCCGGGCGCGGACGGGGTCGCCTCTGACGAGGGCTGAGATATCGGTCAGGTTGCGTTCGCCGGCGGCGTTGCGCTTGAACGGATTGCCTCCGCTCAAAGCCGCGCCGCCGTCGATCGTGTCTTCCCTGAACATCGCCTCGCCGACGGCGTGGAACGCCTTGGCGATCTGCGGATCGGTCAAGGCGCCGTCAGGCAGGAGGATGCCCTTCGCCTTGTAGATTTCGACCAGGCCGAGCTTCTTCATCGCCCGGTTGGCGACCTCCAATCGCCTACGAAAGCCGTCGCTGTCGGTCGGTCCCCAATCCCGGACCAGGTCGTCGTGAGTGGCCTCGACCGAACGGGCAAGGGCGGTCTGCTGCGCCTTGGCCTGTTCGGCCATGTAGCCGACAAAGCGGTCGTGATAGGCCTGCGCCACCTTCGGTGTGGCGCCGGCCTCGACCGCCCACGCCTTGGACGCGCTGGCGAGTTCGTCCGAATAGGCGAAGTTTTCGGGAAGCCCGTCGGGGCGCCTGTACTCGACCTTGTCGGGCGATGTCAGCGGGCGCATCGCCTCAGGCAGCCGGGCATGGAACCTGTCCCAGTCTTCCGCAGTTGCGTCCGCTGCGGGAATGCGCAGGCTTTCGCCCTGCTGCCGTTCCAGCTCGGCATAGGATGTGAGAACCCGCTCGAGGCTTTCAGGCTTCGTCCAGCCCTTGGTTTCAGCGAGCTTGCGGTTGCCTTCGGAAAGACCGTCAAACCAGCTCTTGCCGGCCGGCGGGGCGGACCCGTTGTCGCCGGCGGCCAGTGGGCCTGCCAATGGGTCTGCAAGTGGCCCTGCAAGGTTGCCCGCCGGTGGCGACGCCACCACGGACCCGGCGTCTGCCAGATCTGTCATGAGAAAGATTCCTTCTTGTTGTTTGCAAATGGAAACGAGCACTGGCCAGTTCAGTCAGGCGTGTTATTGGATTTGAGGGATCGGCTGGACCCGGGCGGAATCGTTGCGGCCGCAGCCTGATTCTTTTCGACAGAACCTGGCCCTATCGTCTTGTTCGAGTACGATCTTTCAGAGTCGGAGGCAGGCACCGTCAAGACGAAAGAAACCATGTCTCATTTCGTGACAAGCGGTTGCCGCGGTTCCGCCGCAATGCAACCGCACTTGGCAAACACTTGGCAAAACCAGCCAGTGTATTAGTTCATACGCTTCAACGGAGTATCAGACGATGACCATGTACAAAGCCATTGCCGCCCTGCTTGTGACTGCCGCGCTGGCAGGATGTGCCCAGACCGAAGGCCAGCAAAGAGCCACTACGGGCGCCCTGGTCGGCGGCGCTGGCGGCGCTCTCGTCGGTCAGGCCCTGGGCCGCGACACCAAGAGCACGGTTATCGGCGCAGCCAGCGGCGCCCTGCTGGGGGCCGTCGTCGGCAGCGCGACCACGCCACAGCGGCGCGGCGAACAGCTTTGCCGCTATCAGGACCGCTACGGCCGCATCTACACCGCCCCTTGCGACGACCGCTACTACCGCGGCAATTATTGAGCGAGACTACGGCAAGGCTGGCGGGACAGCGCCCCCTCTGTCCTGCCGGACATCTCCCCCACA
>NZ_FTPD01000067.1:201775-202433 GCF_900156895.1 Mesorhizobium prunaredense | reverse complement strand
CTACTACCGCGGCAATCTCCCCCCAAGTGGGGGAGATGTCCGGCAGGACAGAGGGGGCGCCGTAGAGCGCCAACCTCAATAGCGACCGAGCATTGACCGATGCCTCACACGCCACTGCCTCCGCGAAATCGCGCAAATGCCAAGTCGATGCGCAAGGCGATGACCGGTGCTGAGCTGAAGCTTTGGAACGAGCTTCGCGTGCATCGGCTGATGGGGCTTGGCTTCCGCCGACAATTTCCGATTGCCGGTTACATTGTCGACTTCGCTTGCCCGGACAAGAAGCTCGTCGTCGAAGTCGATGGTTCGCAGCATGCCGACGCCAATACAGGCGATGAGGCAAGGACAAAGCGTCTTGAACAAGATGGCTGGACCATCCTGCGCTTCTGGCCATCCTGCGCTTCTGGAATGACGACGTCATTCGCGACATCGACAATGTCTGCCAACATATTGTGATCGAGTCAGGGCTCGCAGGTGCGACTTGATACGCCGGCGGGACAGCGCCCCCCTCTGTCCTGCCGGACATCTCCCCCACAAGGGGGGAGATTGGCTGCCTTGCCTGCTTCTGGCAATCACCAATGTTGCAGGATGGGCGGCCAGAGCGAAGCTGCCGATCTCCCCCCAAGTGGGGGAGATGGCCGGCAGGCCAGAGGCCGACACC
>NZ_FTPD01000067.1:101234-201765 GCF_900156895.1 Mesorhizobium prunaredense | reverse complement strand
AGCGCCCCCCTCTGTCCTGCCGGACATCTCCCCCACAAGGGGGGAGATTGGCAGCTTCGCCGACACCGCACCCCTTCTTAACCCTACCTCCCTTCCAACCTTGCCGCCTTCTCCAGCGCCGCCAGTTGCGCTTCGTCCAGTGTCAGAAACCCCATGATGTGCTGCACCACTTCGGCGCGCGCGTTGCTCAGCGCGCTGTGCAGCTCGAAGCCGTTCGGCGTCCTGGTCTTGGCCAGCCACTCGCCATAGGACGGGCGGCGGTAATAGCCGGTCGTCGCCGTCAGGTCGGCCAGCACCATCTCGCCGTCCTGGCCCGAAAACACCCTGAGATAGGCCCTGGTCAGCGCATCCTGCGCCTTGGCCGCGCCGCCGGCCTGGCGCGAATGGGCGAAGCGTTTGCCGCTCATGCGCCGCCCTCGCCGCCCTGCGGCATCAGCCCGCTGAGACTGTCGAGCAGGCCGCTATCGCGCGCCTGGACCACCGCCGGCACGGCATCCCTGGCAACCCTGCCGGCGGCGGCGATCGCCGCCATGCCGGCCTGCGCTTGTTGAGCCTTGGCTCTGGCGTCGCGAATATCAGCCACCTCGTCCTGGCGGCGAAAGATGCGCTGCGGGCTGCGGCCGGCGCTCTGCACGATCTTCAGCGCCTCGTCGCCGTCGATATTGTCCATCACGCCGGGGTCGAACTGCGCCATCTGCATGGCCGTGGTCACCACCTGGATGGTGTCGCGCGCCTCGGCCGAGCGGCGCAGCACGTCGAGCGGCCCGGTGAAGGTCGGCCGCACCGCCTTGCCGGCGAGGCTCGCCGGCGGCAGGAACCGGCTGTCTTCCTCATAAAGTCCTTTGTCCTCGAGGATAGCGAGCTCGCGGTCGAGATTGGCGGCAAAGCCGGCCTGGATGATCGAGCCGGAGGGCCCGAGCAGCGCGCCCTTCTCCTCCTGCCGGATCAACGCTTCGGTGGCCGTCATCTGCGGGTTCTGCACCAGCGTCTGGAACAGGTTGACGAACATCATGTCGCGGATCTCCTCGGCCCGGCTTTCCGCGTAGTCGAATGCATAGGTCGGGTTCTGGCCCACAGCGATCGGCGCAATCAGCGGCCGGCCATTGTCGTCGATCAGGCCGGGATAATTCTCGCCGGGATTGAGCACCGGCACATAGTCGAGCCGTGCCTTCGACGCGGTCGCCGGATCGGTGATCTGCTGCAGCGCCCTGAGGCCCGAGCGGCGCACGGCGTTTTCCTCGCGCACCGTGGTCAGCGCCTCGATGGTCGGCGAGATGCCATAGGGGTCGCCCTCATAGCGGCGCCAGTTGAAGGATGACACCGGGAACGAGCGGAAACCGCTTTCCCTGACGATGACCTCCTCGTCCTCGACGACGTGATAGGAGGCGAACGCCGTGTCGAGATACTGGTAGGTGCCGGAGAGCCGGTACATCTTGCGCTCGTCGCGCGGCTGGATGCACTGGATCAGCGAAATTTTGGTCTCGCACTTGGCCGGGTCGTCGACCAGCATTTTGATCCGCGCCGGCAGCTTGTCATAGCCGAGCAGCTGCGCCGCCTGCCGTGCCGTGCGCTCATAGCGGCGGTGGAAAATGTCGACCTGGCCCCAGCGGTTGCGGCAGAGATAGCCCTCGACCACCGGGATCGAGGCATAGCGGATCAGCGTGCCGCCAAAGCCCTCCTCGGCGTAGAGATAGGCCGGGCCATAGCGCACGACGTTGCGCAGGCAGGCCTGCGTCGCCGGCACGAAATTCGAATTGGCCGAATAGCGCAGCGCAAACAGGAAGTCGCGAAGCGCCTCCGCCCATTCCTTCTCCTCCTCGCTCTCCTCGTCGTTCACAGCGGCGGTCGACAGCCCGTGCCATTTTTCCGACTGCGGAATGATCAGGCTTTCCAGCCCCGCAGCCAGCCGGTTGGCGGCCGAGTTGATGGTGTTGGCGTAGACACGGGCGCCGCGCCGCTCGTGCCGCTCGGCCTGCGGTTCCGCGCCCCGGCGCCCACTCCAGACATCGGGCGCGTCGGGGTCGCAGAATTCCGACACCGCCTCCCAGATCGCCTCATACCGGCTGCGCTCGCTCTCCAGTTCCGCCTGTCGCGACAGGATATCGTGGGCACGGGAATCGCTCGCCATGGCATGTCCTCCTTCGGTGGTACCAGCTTGTTCGAAGCCCAGATATTGCCAAGGCCAGGTCGAATTTTGTTCGCTTTTGCGATGTTCAAGGGGGCGCGGCGGCGACTCAAGGAGATCGATTTGACGATGACGGAAAGCCTACCCGGCGCCCTGAAGAGGCGCAGCAAGCAGGTTGCAAAGCGGCTGATCGGCTACGATTCCCGCAACTGGCTGCGCATCAGGCAGATCGAGGCGTTCACCGCGTTTCTTGAGGCCGACGGCCGCAAATCCTCAGACGTGGTCGAGATCTCGCCCGGCTGGAACCGCCACTGGAAAACGATGTGCTCCAACTACACCTCCGTCGATTTCCCCGACTTCGACATCTGCAAGGACCGCACCGACCGGCAATATTCCGTGGTCATCGCCGACCAGGTGCTGGAGCATGTGCAGCGCCCGTTTGCCGCGGCACAGAATATCCACGCCATGACCCGGCCGGGCGGCTGGGCGATGGTGGCGACGCCATTCCTGTTCAGGGTGCATGCCAGGCCGCACGACTACAACCGCTGGACCCCCGCCGGCCTGAAGCAGCTGCTGGTCGAAGGCGGCTTCCCGGAATCTGGGATAGAAGTGTTCGGCTGGGGCAACAGAGCCTGCGCCAAAGCCCATATCGGCGGCCCGGTGCGCGCCTACGGCCTATGGCGCGACCTCAGCAACGACGAGGAATATCCGCTGATGGTCTGGGCGTTCGCGCGCAAGCCGGGGTGACAGCGCGCCACATCACACCCCCAGCAGCACGCGGCGCTGACCGGTGACCTCGCTCGGCGACAGATCGGTCTTGACGGTGCTCAGCGTTCCCTGGCGCTGCTCGAGCTCAGCCCTGAGTGCGGCTTCGCGCGCCTGCACGTCCTTGTCGGCAATGGTCGGTGTCGGTGGCAGCGGCTTCAGCGCCGGCGGCTTTTGAAATAGGCACATGGTTCCAGCTTTCTCGTGTCCAGTCGTAGAGCAAAAAATCCTCGCCGTTGCGGCCGTAGCCCGGCAGGCGGCAGCGTTGCGTGGCGCCAAGCCGGGCCAGCCAGCGCAGCGCCAATTCATTGGTGGCCAGCGCCCGCGCCTCAACCCGCCAGGCGCCATGCGCGGCAACCTGCGGACCGAGCACGGCGCGAAAGAACTCGGTAATGCCAGGCACGCAGCGCTTCATGCGGCGTGTGCCCCAGCTCCAGGCGATCCATAATCCGCCGCGCTGTTCGGCGGCGCCAAAGCCGGCCTCCGGATTGCCGTCCAGCTCGGCGACATAGGCAAACCGCTGCAGCGCCGTCAGCGCCAGCAGCGCCGGCGACCATTCGTCGAACTGGCAATCGATCTCGGCCCGGTCTTCTGGCCGCAGATTGGCGGCGATGTAGCTGAGGTCGCGCAGGGTTGCGGGGATGATACGGACGGTCATGAAGAGGCCATGGCGTGCGGTTCTCTCGCGGCCCGCGACAAACGCATTGCTATCTGCGGATTGGCGAAGCAGAAGTTCCAAGAATTTCTTCGTCTTCGAAAACGCTACTCGTTTCCTGCAACGAATATGCGTGCAGCGGAATCCACACCAACACGATTGAGAATGAAGCGCGGCGTGTTCGGGGTCTATCAGCATTGCGGCAAGGCGCATCTGCACCGCTACTTGGCCGAGTTCGATTTCCGCTACAACCGCTGCGCCGCGTTCAAAGTCTCAGATGCAGAACGGGCCGAAGATTTGCTTCACATAGCCCGCGATAAGCGCCTTACATGTCGGCGGATTGGCGAAGCCGGTATCGCCTGAACAAAAGGCGCGAAAGTTTCTCCACAGGCGAAAAAAACGTCGACTCGACTCAGACTAAACGCCGGGCCATTGTTCTCACGCACCAACTAAGGTGGGGAGAGAAATGGCAAAAAACGAAACCACATCTAAGGGCGTCGCTAGCGCGGCGTCCAAAATCCTAAGCAATCCTAAGTCAACAAAAGCAGAGAAAAGCGTTGCGGCATCAGCTTTGACTCAGGCAAAGGACAAGGGACCGGGACGGTCTAGCCGTGGGAAAAAAGGCTAGCAATTCCGTACAGTGCTAGGCCGGCAAGCGGTGCAATTGCCGCCGCCCAAAATGCAACAGTTAGCCACATTGCGTTGCCGGCCAGTATTTCTGCATTTTCAGCGATGCCAGCCGAATAGTTTTCGGCTTCTATGCCAATTGACTCGTCAAGCGGCTGGGAAAGGCTTCCATACCATTTCTCCGGTTCGTTTCCAGGGTAGTTGAAATCGACGGGGCGGGCCGAATAGAAACTACAACCAGCTGCAATGCCAAAAGCAATTCCAGTGGCGATGCCAGCTGAGAGCATCGGAAGATCCGGCTTTGCGGCGTAGTACCCGACCGACGCGGCCAAAATAGCGCCAGAGAACCCGCTGAAGGTCGCGGCGGCTGATGTGGCTCGTTGATCAGCCGCAATACCGGCGGTTATTTGGGTAGAAAGATACTTGTCCGCTTGATCGAAAACGAAACGGGTGACTTCATGACTCGCGTTTTTCCAGTCGGGCAAGTTTGCCATTCTCTGAATCCTTTGTTCTGGGTGCCGATTCGATTGACGTTTCCGGTCTTTGGATTTTGAGGTGTTTTCAGCATGCGCCGCAATACACCGTCGCCATTTTTCCTGGTCTTTGTATTCCGGGGATTTAGCAATGCCTCAGTCTTTGTCCACCAAACCGAAAATCACGCAATGGCGAGAGGATGAAAGCGTCCTGGCCGACCACCCGACGCTCTCCCCTTACATCGCACAAGTGGTGGCGATCTCATCAATGATCGAACATCAGTGGGCGATTATGCTTTGCTATATTGCGAAAGCCGACCCCCGTGCAGCTGTTGTCATGCATAGAGCCTTAAACAGCACAGCTGCACAGATGGCAGCCTTTGAGGCCGTTGCGGCAGTTCGCTTATCAGACGACAGCAAGCTTTTGCATGAGGCCGTAAAAATGGCGACCAAGGGCTACACTCGTATTCGGAACGAATTCTGCCATCACCTGTGGGCTGACACCATTCAAAGCCCAGATGTTCTCCTGCTTATCGATCCCATCGTGACGACCGATTTCATGGCGGATATGGAGGAGCCGGTTGAGTTGACCCAACAGCATCGGAGCGAGAAGCGCAGTTCCTTCCAACGATCAAAAATCATGGTCTACAATGAGAAGGACTTGGAAGCCGCCCGAACCAAGATGTCGAATGCTCTGCTGATCATTAGGGGTTTCTGCGACACTGCGCGCAGAACCACGCGCTGAGTTAGTCGCCGTTCCAGAAGTCGCGCAAGCTCTTCAACAACTGGTTCGTCAGAACTCTCAACCAGCTCGTGCCGAACCATTCGAATAGACCGACCTTCCCCTCACCGGAACGCCCCCAGCGGATCGCTCTGTCCTGCCTTTCGCCGTGCCGTCTTGAACTCGGCCGGGTCGACCACCGCTTCCCTTAGCATCATCACACCATAGCGTGTCGCCGCCATCAGGTCGTCGCGCAGCTTCACCACCTGGCCGTCTTTGCGGTGGTAGAGCCGAAACTCCTCGAACCAGGGCAGAAGCGTCGAGAACACCTTGAAGCGGCCGCTCTGCATGCGGTCGAGCATCTCCATCAGCCCGGCCTCGACAGACACCGAACCGTCGGCGAACTGCGCATGGCTGGAAAGCATGTTTAGCCCATGCGCGGCATATTGCCGGGCAAGTGCCACGCCCGCACCTTCCAGCGTCTCGCGGCGGCCGTCGCGCGGCCACGCCCAGGGCAGCCATTCGCCCCACGGTTTTAGGGTCAGCGCCTGCATGGCCGGCGTTTGCTGCGAGGCGCGGCAGGCTTTTGCGACATAGACGACGTCGGCTTCGGTATCATAGGCGAGCTCGACAGCAGCGGAAGGGTGATCCCAGCCGAAATCCAGCGCCCCGAGCCGCGGCCAGTAGCGCGGCAGCCGGAACGGCTCGCAGGCAATCAGCTCCTCCGCCACCGGAAAGATGCGGCCGGAACCCAGCACCGGAATGCCCCTGGCCCGCGCCTCGCGCTCATGCGCCGGATAGGCCGATATGATCGCGGCGCGCTGCTGCGGCGTGTAATGCTCGGCATCGTCGATGGTCATGAAGGTGACGTGGCGGGTCATTTCTTCGCCCTCGCACTTGAATCATGTTGGCAGGCGCCGGACGTATGGTGTTGTTTTAGCAAGGACTTTTTGGGTGGCGGGACAGCGCCCCCCTCTGTCCTGCCCTCTTTGCCAAGAACTTGGCATCTCCCCCACGAGGGGGGAGATTGGATGTCGCATTGGCTTTCGCCAATCTCCAACGGTTGTAGGCAATCGGGGCGCGGAAGCTGCCAATCTCCCCCCAAGTGGGGGAGATGTCCGGCAGGACAGAGGGGGGCGCGAAGGAACGCAACGGGTGAGCGGAAGCGAAAGCTTTCCTTCCCAAAAACCAGCTCACCTCCCCATTCCCGCCACCTCTTCCGCCGACAGAAACAACAACACCACTTCCGACATGCCGAGCAAAGGCGTGAAGGTGACGATGGTGATGCCGCCGGTGGCGTTGGTGCGGGTCAGGCCTTCGGAATAGATGTCGAGCGGTGGTTCCTCGTCGAACCAGACGCCGTGCAGCGTTTCGCCCTGCCACTTTTCGCGGCCCTTCTCAAAACTCTTGAACGACAGCACCGATTCGTCGGCCTGCACATCGCCGCCGCCGCCATGGCGCACGACGACGCTGTCCAGCCCATGCGGCGCGCCGCGCCCCATGATGGTGCTGACAAGGGCGTCGGCCGGGATCATGCCGGTGCCCCACGCCGCCGGCTGCTGCGGCGGGCCGATCAGGATGCGCTGCGGGTTGTCGCGCGTGCCCTCGGCGGTGACGCCGGCCGCCCACAGCCGCACGGCCGTGTCAAAAACCTTGCCTTGCCACCACTCGGGATAACGGCCGGTGAGGTGCATCGCCCATTCGGCGCCGCCGGCCCTTGTCTTGCCGAGCTGGTTGCCGGCCATGAACAGGCGTTCTCGGTTGGCAGCGCCAGCCGCATGGAACTCGGCCTGTCGCGGGTAAGGCCGGTAGCCGGCAAGCTGGTTAGTGCGCCGCCTCCGGTCCAATTCCCTGAGCAGGCTCAGATACTCGGTCTTCGCCGTCGCGGCCCGGCTTTGCGAGGCCTGGTCTTGCGAGACCCTGTCTTGCGACGCCAGACTTTTCGAGAAACGGCCGCAGGACGGCTTCGAGGCCGCGGATGCGCTGCCTGATTTCGTCATCGCTCAGTGCTTCCAGACTGTTGATGTTGAGATGCAGGTCCTTGGGCAGCACCGACAGCACGATCTTCAGATACTGATCGGGCTTTTCGGTGCGGACCTCGGCGATGACACCGGCGCCATGCGCCCGGAAATCGGCGCGGATGGCTTCCAGAAAACCATCGGCCAGCGTTTTTTTCGCTCGCTTCGGCCGGCGGGAAGGCCTGGGTTCGGTCACATCAGCCGGTTCGTCGTCGAAAGGATTCTCGGCCATGCCCTACCCCGCCGTCCCGGCCGACATCGCGCGTCGCGTTCCTTCGCGCCCCCCTCTGGCCTGCCGGCCATCTCCCCCACAAGGGGGGAGATTGGCAGCTTCACTCGCCGCGCTCGTCCTGCAAGGCAGACGATTGGCGAAACGATGCAACAGCCGATCTCCCCCCAAGTGGGGGAGATGCCAAGTTTTGGCAAAGAGGGCAGGACAGAGGGGGGCGCTGTCCCGCCGACATTGATATCGGCAACACAGGCACAAACGTTCGAGAAGGCTTGATATAAAAAACCCGCCTCGGTCGGGCGGGTCGTTGGCGCAAATCAGCACCATGACTATATTCCTAGCATAGCTGCCGTCACAAAGCAAGCGAAATCTCGGGCCGGCCTAAAATTCGGCCGCCCGCCGCGATATGGTGCAGGCTGTCCGGATCGGAACCGGCGCTCGCGCGTTTGCAATTTTGCCAATGGGAGCAAAGCCATGAATGTCGCCAATCTGCAACTCGAGGGCCTGCTGATGGCCGTCGCATCGATCAATCAGGTGCTTGTCCGCAAGGGCGTGCTGACAGTCGAAGAGATAGACATCGCCTTGCGCAAGGCCGAAGCCAGCGAGACCAGCGAGGAGCGCTCCGAAGGCATGTCGGCGTCGAGCCGCGATGCCGTCAACTTCCCGATCCGGCTGCTGGAACTGGCGAACCAGTGTCAGCCGGAGGCGGACATGCCGTCCTTCTCCAAACTGGCGCGCATGGTCGGCCGGATGAAGGAACCCTACAACGACCAGATGTGACGTCGCGATCGCCCACCGTCCGGTCGGAACGCCGCTTGCCAGCCGAACTACGATCATCTGGCCGGTGCAGGCTTCCAGGTCAGCACACGGCCCGGGCCATGCACGGCTGCAAACAGCAGCCCGGCCAGGAAGGTGAAATGATCGACGAAAAAGCCGAACTCGGCCTGGTTTCCGGCCCAGTGCGACGGCCCGTGGAAGGCAAAGGCGAGGAACAGCACATAGGCGCCGGCGACAAGAGCGGCCTGCGAGAAGAAGGCGCCGGTCAGGAAGCACAGCACCAGCACCACTTCGAGCACCGCCGCGCACCAGGCCAGAACCAGCGGGAACGGAAATCCGGCGGCGGCGATGTAGCCCGCGGTGGCGCCCATGTCGATGAATTTGAAGGTCACCGCCATCAGGAAGACGGCCGCGAAGATCAAGCGGCCAATCAGGATTGCCGCGATCTGCCACGGCGGTTGAGCCGGTGATTGAGCGGGTTCCAACGACATGACGTCCTCCAGGGTTGCGACCGGTTTCGCCCCAAGGACGTTACACCAGCCGCAAACCCGACATCATCCCCTGAGAATACTGGCTGAGACAGCGCCTGCAAAGAAAAGGCCCCTCTCCGGCCGCGGAGCCTGTCCTCGGGCTTGCCAAAGGCAAGACCCGTGGGCGGCCACCTCTCCCCCCGCTTCGCGCGGGGCGAGGAACCAAGCCTGGATCTACTCGGCCGCGTGGTGGCTGATCGGTGCCCGCACAGCCCCATACTGGCTGCTCCAGCGGTCGGTCATGCTGGATGCCGTCGACCGGAAGATCGTCGCGGCGCTGGAGCGCGATGCGCGCACCTCCTTCGCAGTGCTTGCCGACGAGGTCGGCTTAAGCAAGACACCGTGCTGGAAGCGGGTCAAGGCGCTGGAGGACGCCGGCATCATCCGCGGCTACTCGACGCGGGTCGACCCGGCCAAGCTCGGCTTCGGCATCGAAGCCTCCATCCAGGTGTCGATCGATTTCGAACTCTCCGAAGCCTTCGAGGCCGCCGTCCAGGCGCATCCGCTGATCCGGCGCTGCCACGCTACCACAGGCGAGGCCGACTATCTCCTGCAGATCGTGACGGTCGACATGATGGCGCTGGACAGGATGCTGCGCGTCGAGCTCAGCCGCCTGCCCGGCGTGCGCCGCACGATCACCTCGATGGCGATGCGCGAGATCAAGGATGACATTTCTTTCGCCAATGCCGTGGGGCATGCGCAGCAGGAAGCTTAAGGCGTGTAGCCCAGCGCGGCCAGGGCCGACAGCCCTGCAGCCAGGCCAATTGCGATAACAATGCCGAAATGCCGTTCCAGGAATTTGCGCCCCTGCCAGTCGTATCGCATTTCTAAAAACTCCGCCGCGTAATCTGGGGCAGCGTGTTCAGGCGTCAAGGCCGGGTCCTTGACCGGCGGTGGACAGGCAGCTGCCATTGTTCATATCGTGGTTCATATCGGAACGTGGAACGACACTCATGGCCGAGCATGCTTGCGCTAAAGCTGAGCTTCGATGGCAGCCTTGTCTATAACAGACCATACTTCTACAATTGTTTCGTTGCGAAATTCATAGATAACATTCTCGGCAAAGGAAACTCTCCTCCCATTTACAGGGAGGCCGAGGAACCTTTCTTTCGGCGTGCAGTCGAACCCGAGCCGGCTCGCTATATAAGGCGGATCGGAAATCAGCATCTGGACGTTGAAATAAAGGTCCGGAATGTCAGCAAAGTCTCTCTCCAGCATTTCGAGATAACCTGACAACCCGAGCCGCCGGCCGTTGTGGATCACCTCATCATCAACGAACTGCCCCAGCTTCGGCCAGTCCTGCTTATTCAGGCAGGCGATGTAGTCTCGGTAGACGTCGGAGAGGTCGGTTTTAATCACGGCGATTGCTCCTATCTCTACAAGGCCCTGCTGAAAGGGCAGTGTCTCACATGCTCAAGCAGATGACGGCATGAAGCGGCTTCATGCGCGGATGAGAAAGTGTTAGACAGCGTTCACTTCCTCTATTCCCGCTTCGTCTAATGGTAGGACAGCGCCCTTTGAAGGCGTGAATCGTGGTTCGAGCCCATGAGCGGGAACCAGGAATTTCAATAACTTAGATGATTTTCTCGCCAAACTGTCCAATATTTGGCCTACCGCAAGCTCCTAAGCTATGATGACGGGGGCGGCGGTCTTGGCGTCCGTGTCCTGCTGACCAGGGGCGGCCTCCTGCGCGCTGCCGGTCTGCTGGCCAGGTGCGCAATCCTTGGCCGAGTTCGGGTTCGTGCCGCTGGTGGTGGTTGTGTCAGTTTCCTGATCAGTGCTGGGCGTGGTCGTTGTCGTGGTCGTAGAAGTTCCGCCCGAGGAACCTTTCTGTTTGCCAGGTGCTCGGGATGCACTTCGAGCAGCGTGATTATCACCGTCGGTTTGCAGCGGCTGCAGTCGAATTTGAGCTTCGCACACCATGGTCAGGACGGCTCCGATTTCGCTCCGCATCGAACAGGGGTTGAAAAATGCTCTGGAGGAAGCGGCGAAGGATGACATGCGGTCTGTGTCATCGATAGTCGAGAAGATCCTGACCACGTATCTGCGGGAAAAGGGCTACCTGCCGAAAGGCGCAGCAGAATAGCTATGCTCGTCACCGTCAGCCGGGAGGAGTGTAGAGCGGCTCTCTGCATCGATGAACCAAGCACTGGCCATCGCGCGTCGGCACAAACCCTACCGCTGGGATTTCCGACCAGTCGCACGCATTGCTGTACCGGCGGACGTAGAGGGCATAGGTGTTCGGGCCGGTGGTCAGCACCGCCGAGCCATGGCTCTGGATTAGCGCCTGCGTCTGTTGGCAGGTCATGGCGCGGGTGTCCGGCCTGGCCTGGGCGAGGGTTGTGAAGGCAAGCGTGACCGCTGCCGAGGTCAACGCAATCCGGCGAATGGACATGACGAGACTCCCATGATGAGCCATTTGGTTGACAAACTCGCATGTCGCAGGGCAGCTGTGCAATGGCGGCCTCCAAATCGGAATTCCGGACTGGAGCAAACCGCCCGCCCCGTGCGAACTGACGGCGTGCCGCTGGAGCCCGCAACCGAGGACGCTCTCAACTCCATCGCGGCTGAAATGAAAATTGGCCGGGCGGATCTCATTCAAATCGTGCTCCGCGAATGGCTGGAGACAAACGCCTATCTGCCAGTCCGAACGATCGACGAGGAAAGCGAGACGGACGGCAGCGCCTAGGGACTTGACGATCTGCGTTCTATACCCGTCGAACTTGACCTCGTGAAGCCAGTTGTCACCCTCGGGAGGCTTCTCAACCAAGGTCGGCATTAGGGCGGGACAAACTTCAAACGCATGCATTGACTCGCAAACCCGCGACGCAATTAGCACGCTCTTAATTAGTTCCGGAACATTTTAACGAACCGTTGACCGCGCCGTCCTATTCTGGGACAGCGCGGTCAACCCCAAGGGCTGCGCAGGCGGCTCCGGCAATTCGTCTCCCCGCACCACTGTCGGAGCCGCTACCACACTCCTCTAAAATACCAGCAATGGTTGAACCAACTGTTACCGCACGTGCTTTCCAGTGCGCTTTCCCAGTCGTTAGACTTTGATGGAACAGAGCCTCGCCTTCACGGTTGACGCTGGCAAGGATGGCCGGGCGACCAAGCGACCCTATAACCACCAGATATGACGGAGGACCACATGGCCGACGACAAATCCAAGAGCAAGCAGGACCGCAAACCGGCCGCCGGCGAGGAGCCTTACGATGTAGCGGCGTTTGCGAAAAAATACGGCATACCGCCGAGCGAGGCCGCGACCATCATCAAGCGGTACGGGCCTTCGAGAAAGAAGCTCGACGCGCATATGGCGAGCCGCAACGCCTGATCCGCATCGGCGGCGGCTGCAGGATAGGAGTTGCGATTATATTAGCCTGAGCGCATATTTTGTCAGCCGGTGAACTAAGCCGGTCAGGCTCGGCGCCAGCCCCTCCCTCGATCCCCTCGACGCCGAGCCGCTGGGGATCGGCGGCTCTGGAGGCGAACCATGCCCATGTATCTCTCACGATTCAGCTATACGCCCGAGACCTGGGCGCGCCTGATCGAAAACCCCGAGGATAGACGCGAGGCAGCCCGCACCTACATCGAATCGGTGGGCGGAAAGCTGCACGGGTTCTGGTACGGCTTCGGAGAGCACGATGGCTGGAACCTGTGGGAGGCGCCCGACAACGTTTCGATGGCATCTGTCATGCTTGCCATTGGTGCGGGAGGAGCGCTCAGCTCGTACGAGACCACCGTTCTCCTGAGTGTCGAAGAGACGATGCAAGCCCTTGGCAAGGCGAAGTCGGTCCGCTATCGCCCGCCGGGAAAGTCCTGACCAGTCGCGCATCAAGGCGCCGGACCGGTTTTGCGGACTTTTCGCCCGGCTAGCCCGGAGAGACCCGGGCTAGGCTCGCCGTCCGGCTGGCGCCTGCGCGCTCGCCCGTGTCGCGCTCACCCGGGTCTCGCACGCCCGCGCCACGATCGCTTGCAGCGGCTCGGGCCGGTGCAGCAGAAATCCCTGGCCGAAGGCAATGCCCATATCCGCGAGGATGTCGAGCGCATCCTGCGCTTCGATCTTCTCCGCCACCACGGAGCAACCGAGGCTCCTGGCGATGCCGGATATGGCTGAGACGATTTCGCGGTCGAAGCGGCTATCGGCAATATGCTCGATGAACGCACCGTCGATCTTGATCGTGTCGACGGGAAAGCGCCGGAGATATTCGAACGAGCTCATGCCCGCCCCGAAATCGTCGAGGCTGACGCGGCAGCGCCGCTCGCGCGCCTTGCCGACGAACTGTTCGGCAGCTGCGAAATTGGTGACCGCGGCGGTTTCGGTGATCTCGAAGCCGATGCCGGAATGCGGCGCCCCGGTCTCAGCGATGACGGCGTCGACGAAATCCCAAAGCTGCGGGTCGCTCAGCGTCTGCGCCGACAGGTTGAAGCCGAGCGTGAGTGCCCCGGACTTCAGCGCCGGACCATGAAGCGACAGCGCCGTCCTGATGATCCAGCGGTCGAGCCGCGAGGCGACGCCGAACCGCTCCGCCGCCGGGATGAACTCGCCCGGCGGGATCAGCCGCCCGTTGCGGCCGGCGAGCCGCGCCAGGACCTCGACATGGCGGCTTTCTTGCCAGGGTTTTCCGAGCTGGTGGATTTCCTGGCCGAACAGTTTCAGCCTTCCGTCCGCCATGGCGTCGACGGTGTCGGCGGCCAGCCGCGCCGCATTGAGGCCACTGGAACCGGATGTCGTCTCGGGCGAGAACACCGCGAAGCGATTGCGCCCGGCGGCTTTGGCCGCATAGCAGGCGTCGTCGGCGCAGGCGAGCGCGTCGGCCACGGCGGTATTCGCATCGGCGACAAAGGCGATGCCGATGCTGGCCGCGAGCTTGCGCGACGTCGCCGTCGAGCCGAGGTCGGCGTCGCGAACCGCCGCGAGAACGGCGCCGGCGAGACGCTCGGCTTGCGCTGCGTCGCAATCAGGCACCAGCAGCGCGAACTCGTCGCCACCGAGGCGCGCGGCATGCACCGACGGCGGCAGACAGCCCAGAATGCCCTCGGCGACGCGCTTCAGGGCAAGGTCGCCGGCGGCGTGGCCGGCGAAGTCGTTCAGTGCCTTGAAGTAGTCGAGATCGACGTAGAACACCGCGAGCCGGCGCGCCGTTGCGATGTGCTCGGCCAGCAGCCGGTCGAATGCGGCGCGGTTCAAAAGGCCGGTCAGCGCGTCATGGCGGGCCGCATGGGCAAGTTCCTGCTCGCGTTGCTTCGCCTCGGTGATGTCGCGCACCGTGCCCAGGATCTGGCCCGACGACTGGGCGTCGGCGAACCGTATCAGCGATTCGAGATGTCGGATTTCGCCGTCCCGCTTGATGATGCGGTACTGCACGGCGACGACCTTTTGGCTTTGCAGCGGTGCCAGGTGGGCCCGCTCGGCGTCGGCCCGGTCGTCCGGATGCAGGTAGCTGTGCCAGAGGTCTTGCGACACCTCGTCGGTGTCGGCGACAAGCCCGTAGATGTCTCGCGTGCGCTTGTCCCAGTAGCTTTTGCGTGCGGCGAGATCGTGGTGCCAGATGCCGGTGCCGCTGGCCGCCAATGCCAGGCGAAAGCGGACGTTGACCTGTTCGAGCTCTGCTTCCGCTTGCTTCTGCTTGGTGATGTCGGTCTGGACGCCCATCAGTCTGACCGGCCGCCCTTCCGCGTCGCGTTCGACCACTCCGCCGCGATCGAGAACCCATACCCAGTGACCGGATTTGTGCTTCAGCCTGAGCTCGGTCTCGATCGAATCGGTCAGGCCGGCAATGTGACGTTCGCCGCTGGCCACCGCCCGTTCGCGATCGTCGGGATGCGTCAGCTGCAACCAGAGATCGCTTGTCTCGGCAAGCTCACCCTCGCCATAGCCGAGCATCTGCAACCACATCGCCGAGTAGAAACAGTCGCCGCTCCTGAGATCCCAGTCCCAGACGCCAAGATGCGCGCGCTCGAGCGCCAGCTCCCAGAACTCTCCGTTGCGATCCTTGTTGTCGGCCATGTCCTGGACTTCGCCTGCCCCATCGCGGCCATTGTGCGGCAAAAGCAAAGAAGAAACCGTTACTGCGCAGCGGCTTTGCGAAGAGGACCCCACCCCTAACCCCTCCCACAACAGGGAGGGGAACTTTGCGGCAATAGCAGCCACAGCCGCGACGGCGCCAGCCCTCATTTCTTCCCTTGCGGGTAGATCGTCTCACCGCGCTTCAGCATCTCGACGAAGGCAGCGATCTTCTTCTTGCGCCCAGCCTCGGTCTTCATGTTGTGGATGCGGAAGGCGAGCGCGAAGCGGTTCTGCGCGCTGAGACTTGCCAGCATCGCCTTGGCCTTGGGCTCGGCGTCGATGGCCGCCTGCAAATCCGCGGGGATTTTCATGTCCTTGCCGCTTCCATAGGCGCGCACCCAGCGCCCGTCGGCCTTCGCCGCATCGACCTGTTTGAGCCCATGCTCGGTCATCCGGCCCGCCTCGATCAGCCGGGCGACGTTGTCGACGTTGATCTGGCTCCAGGTGCTCTTCCTGCCGCGCGGCGTGTAGCGCTGCAAATAGCTCTTGTCGTCGAGGCCCTTGCGCACGGCATCGATCCAGCCCCAGCACAGCACGACGTCGATGGCCTCCTTGGGCGTGATCGAAGGCAGTCCCGAACCGACCTTGTGGATCTTGATCCAGACTTCTGTCTCGGTGTCGTGATGCTTGCCGAGCCAGGTGTAGAAGCTTTCGCCATCGCTGAATTCGCGGACCTTGGCGGGGTCGACCTCGACCGGCGCCATCAGCGGGTCTCGCTTTTTGCGGTCATCATCGTTTCCTCCTCGTCGCTGCTTAGCGCCGATCGAATGGAGCAACGGCAACCTCGTTGCAAGGCTTGCAGGACAGCGAAGCTGCCGATCTCCCCCCTTGTGGGGGAGATTGGCAACGTCGCTGTCCCCGCCCGAGAAGGATCCGAGAAGGGGGGAGCTTCACTGCAGCTGCGGTTTCTTGAGAAAGCTGTTGCGGTCGGCCGACTTGACGCGCAGCCAGGTTTCGCGGCCGTCGCGCACAACCCGCAGCGGGATCTCCGCCCCCGCCGGGTTCTGCCACAGCTTGCGGTAGAAATCGGCGAGCCCGTCGACTTCGCCGTCGCGCACATCCGAGATGATGTCGCCCTGGCGCAAGCCGGCTTCGGCGGCCGGGCTGCCTTCGGCGACGCTCATCACCACGACCTCGCCATTGCTTTCGGCGGAGAAGGCGCCGAGCCACGGGCGCGGTGGCTTGGCAACCTGGCCGCGTGTCAGCAGATCGTCGAGGATGGGCGGCAGCAGGTCGATCGGCACCACCATGTTGATATCGGCGATCTCGCCGGCGCGGCTCATCTGCAGGCGCAGCGAACCGATGCCGAGCAGCCTGCCGTCCTGCCCGATGAGTGCCGCACCTCCCCATGACGGGTGAGCGGGCGCGGTGAAGATCGCCTCGTCCAGCAGATACTCCCAATAGCCGGCGAATTCCTGCTTGGTGACGATGTGCGCACTGACCGCCTGGCCGATGCCGTCGGCGAGCACCACCGGGTCGCCGGCCATCGCCCTGCCCGCGTCGCCGAAAGCCACCGCGGGCAGGCCGAGCGGCGCCAGCGCCTGCACCAGGCCGAAGCCCGTTTCCTGGTCGTAGGCGAGCGCGTGCGCGGGAACCACGCGCCCGTTGTGGTCGGTCAGCCAGACTTCTTCCGCCTCGGTGATGAGGTAGCCGATGGTGAGCACCAGACCGTTATCGCGAATGACCACGCCGCTGCCTTCCCGGCTGGTGCCCAGCGCATTCGCGGTGAAGGCATCATCCGGGATCGAGGCGCGCACCGTCACGATGGACCGCAAAATCGTATCGATGGTCATGCTCTCAATCCTGGCCATATTCACGACGACCGTTCAGAGGGCCGGTATCTTCTATAGCTATGGCGCATGCGACGAGGCGCAAGGGCCGGATGCAATCGCGCAGGCTTGCGCTGCCGACATCGACAATAGTTCAACACAAGTTGAACTTCCCGCAGCGTGCACTACCTGTATCTATGCTGATGCTCCCGAAGACCCTCCCCGCTCACATCAAAAGGCCTCCCGAGATGAACGACTACACACCGCCGAAAGTATGGACCTGGAACAAGGAAAATGGCGGCGCCTTCGCCAGCATCAACCGGCCGATCGCGGGCCCGACGCATGACAAGGAGCTGCCGGTCGGCAAGCATCCGCTGCAGCTTTACTCGCAGGCGACACCAAATGGCGTGAAGGTGACGATCATGCTGGAGGAGCTGTTGGCGCGCGGCCACAAAGGCGCCGAATATGACGCCTGGCTGATCAGGATCAACGACGGCGACCAGTTCGGCAGCGGCTTCGTCGAGGTCAACCCCAACTCCAAGATCCCGGCGCTGATGGACCGCAGCGGACCGAAGCCGATCCGCGTCTTCGAATCCGGCTCGATCCTGCTGCATCTGGCCGAAAAATTCGGCGAATTCCTGCCGACCGAGCAGCCGGCGCGCGCAGAAACCCTGTCGTGGCTGTTTTGGCAAATGGGCTCGGCGCCCTATCTCGGCGGCGGCTTCGGCCATTTCTACGCCTATGCTCCGGAAAAGTTCGAATATGCCATCGACCGCTTCGCCATGGAGGTGAAGCGCCAGATGGATGTGCTCGACCGGCGGCTGGCGGTAAGCGAATATCTCGGCGGCGACGCCTACACGATTGCCGACATCGCCGTGTGGCCCTGGTATGGCGGGCTGGCCAAGGGCCGCATGTACAACGACGCCGGCGAGTTCCTGTCGGTGCAGGAATACAAGCACGTGCAGCGCTGGGCCGACGCGATCGACGCACGGCCGGCGGTGCAGCGCGGCCGCATGGTCAACCGCGCCTTCGGCGAGCCGGCGATGCAATTGCACGAGCGCCACGAGGCCAGCGATTTCGACACCAGGACGCAGGACAGACTGGCGGCGGAGTGATCAGAGCGACCGAGCTGGAGCGGATGACGCGCTGCGCAGTATCAGGCATATGCACACGAACATATATACTGATTGACTAAAGTAATGGAACGTCCAAGGCACATTTCCAGAACCGAACATGTCCGCTTTCAAGCGGTTTAGACCATACTGTCTATCTATGAACATTATGGTCTAGGCATGTTTATATTGGTGCTGGCCGACCTGAATCTCGAAACCGCATGCCGTCTCGACGGTCCAGTACTCGCGGGTCGCGGTCACCTGTGTGTCTTTCGTTCGGCCCTATAGATCAGCCGGACGACGGACAAAAAATATCCAACCTGCAGAACGATCAAGGCAACGACCGCCCAGCCCAGCGCCTTCCAGATTGAACCCGTTGCCAAAAAAGTCGAGAGCGCCACGACGAATGACGCGGCCGTCATCGCCACCAGGAACTGTGGAAAATTCATCGTTTTTCAAGGCCGCCCCGGAGCCTCTAACAGCAGCGACGACCACCCTTGCCCATTTACCCCGGACCAACGTTTTCACCCTTTTGATGGTTGCGCAAGTAGCAATGGATCGGAAATGTGCCCATGCTTAACACAACCTATGATTGAGACGCTTCCTGGCTGGTGCTGTTCCATTCGAAAGAGCTGATCTAGCGAGGGAAGACACGATGGAAATTTGTTGCGTGCCGGGCGCTCCAGGCGCAACGTAGGCGCTACGGACTGCGATAAAACAAGAATATCAGTCCAAGGGGAATGGGGGATGACATGGCGCTCAAGGTAATCGGCGCGGGGTTCGGACGCACCGGCACATGGTCGACCTTTGCCGCGCTGAACAGGCTCGGCCTTCCCTGCTATCACATGCAGGAAGTGATCCTCAACAAGGCCAACAAGGGCCACCTCGATTTCTGGCGCAAGGTAGCGAACAGCAAGCCCGGCACGCCGCACGACTGGGACCGGGTGTTTGCCAACTACACGGCGACGGTCGACAATCCCGGCTGCTGCGTGTGGCGGGAGTTGCTGGCCGAATACCCTGACGCCAAGGTGCTGCTGACGCTCCACCCGCGCGGCGCCGAAGGCTGGTACGACAGCACGATCGACACGATCTACTTCACCGAGAATCTCTGGCAGTTCAAGATTTTGGAGTGGCTGACGCCGTTCGGCCGAAAATTCGGCGACATGTCGCGCAAGCTGATCTGGGGCCGCGTGCTGGCCGGCGTGATGGACGACCGCGAGCGCGCGATCGCACGCTACAACGCCTACACCGATGAGGTGAAGGCAGCCGTTCCGCCGGAAAAGCTCCTGGTGTTCACGGTGACCGAAGGCTGGGGGCCGTTGTGCCGCTTTCTCGGCGTGGCGGAACCGCAGGAGCCGTTCCCGAACCTCAATGACCGCTCAAGCGTCAAGAAGGTGATCCGCGACGTCATCAAGGGATCCTACATCATGCTCGGGCTGTCGATCGCGGGGGTGGTGGCGGTGCTGGGCGGGGTTTTGTGGTGGCTGGGGTAGTGGCCAGGAGATAACGCCAGGCAATCGCTTCAGACAAAAAATGGCTCCAACCGGGTGTTGGGATGACCACTGTCGATGTCGGCGCCGCCCCTCATTGCCCTGCCGGGCATTTCTCCCCGTATAGTGACGGGGAGAAAGGACACCTCACCGCCGCTCAGGCCGACATCGCCAGCGGCCTTGCGCTCTTGTTGGGGATTTGGATGTCGATCTCCAGTGTCGACATCGTCTCGCCGCGATCCATCGAGACCTGCAGATAATCCTGGTCGATCTGCACATGCCTGGCGATGACGGCCATGATCTCCTCGCGCAGCACCGAGACGAGATCGGGCTGGCTGCGGTTGCGGCGCTCATAGGCGAGCAGCACCTGCAGCCGCTCGCGCGCCACCGGCGCGCTGCCGCGCCGCTTGAAGAGGTCTAACAGGCTCATGCTGCCCTCCTTCCAAAAAGCCGGTCGAGAAAGCCCTTGCGCTCGAACGGCACGACGACCGGCAGGTCCTCGCCCTCAAGCCGTTTGGCCGCCTCGATATAGGCGCGGGCGGCTGAATTGGTCGGATCGCTGAGTGTCACCGGCGACCCGAGGTTGGAGGCCTTGAGCACGTCCTGGCTCTCGGGAATGATGCCCAGCAGCGGCGTCGACAGGATCTCGAGCACGTCGTCGATCGAGAGCATTTCGCCGCGCGCCGCGCGCGCCGCATCATACCGCGTCACCAGCACATGCTTGGCGATCTGCTCGCCCCGCTCGGCCTTGACGGTCCTGGCGTCGAGCAGGCCGATGATGCGATCGGAATCGCGCACCGAGCTGACTTCCGGGTTGGTGACGATGACCGCCTCGTCGGCAAAGCGCATGGCAAGCTGCGCGCCGCGCTCGATGCCGGCCGGGCTGTCGCAGAAGACGTAGTCGAACACCGAGCTCAGCTTTTCGATCACCTCGCCGACGCCCTCCTCGGTCAGCGCATCCTTGTCGCGCGTCTGCGAGGCCGGCAGCAGGAACAGCGTCTCGACCCGCTTGTCGCGGATCAGCGCCTGCGACAGCTTGGCCGTTCCCTGGATGACGTTGACCAGGTCGAACACCACCCGCCGCTCGGCGCCCATGATCAGATCGAGATTCCTCAAACCCACGTCGAAGTCGACCAGCGCCACCCTCTTGCCGGTTCTCGCGACGGCGGCGCCAAGGGCGGCCGTCGAGGTCGTCTTGCCGACGCCCCCCTTGCCCGAGGTGACCACCACAACTTTGCCCATCTATGCCTCCTTATTGTTGTTGGTATTGTCTAATCGTTCGATTTATGTTATGCGCTTAAGTCTTTGTTTTTATTCCAAAATAACTGCGTACTTTCGGGTAACAGCATTAGCTGAACGGCGCGATGCGCAGCGTGTCTTTTTCCAGAAACGCCTGCACCGCTTTGCCACGCAAGGCCGGCTCCATCTCCTCGGCGGTGCAATACCAGCCGTCGACCGACAGCAGTTCGGCCTCGTTTTTGCGGCAGAAGATGCGCGCCGCCGAATGGCCGAGCACACCCGCCGACGCCCGCCCGCGCAGCGTGCCGTAGACGTGGATCGAGCCGGCGGCGACGATCTCGGAACCGGAGGCGACGGAGCCCAGCACGATGACATCGCCATGCGCGTGGAAGATCGACTGGCCCGAGCGGATCGGCGTCTTGACCATCAGCGTGGCCGGCGCGTCCGGCACCCTGTCTTCTGGCTGCCTGTCTTCTGACTGCTTGCCCGGTTCCGCCCTGCCTTCTTCCGCCCTGCCCGCCTCTTCCGGCCTGCCGGCAGCCTTTTGATCGGCCTGCATCAGCAGCCCGGCTGTGGCCTCCTTGGCGCCGATCAGCACAGGCGGCAGACTGGGCTCAAGCACCGTGTTGCCGTCGAGCTCGATGGCATAGATGCGGATGCCGCGCAGGCCAAGCTCGGCAACCAGCGCTTCGATCTGGCTGACCGCGGGCTTCAACGTGTTGAGGTTGAGCACCACCGGGCGGCCGGCAAAATAGCCGGGAGAATTGCCGATCCAGCGGTCGAGGCTTTCCAGCCACTCCGAAAGCGGCGTCTCCGGGGTGAGTGTGAAAGCGACGAAGGAGCGGGCGCGAAAGCGAATGGATTTGGTCTCGACGGGGGCGGCGAAGGTCACGGACAGCGATTCCTTACTGATAGGTAAACGCTAGCCAGCCATGGTTAACGAAAGGTTAACGGAGGGGGTGCTTGCGGCATCCGGAAAGCTGTTACTGACAGGCCCGGCGTGTCAGCAGCCAGCGGACAGCGTTGGAAATTGCCTGCCCTTCCTCGACACCTTGCTGACTAAATACCCTTCGCTGCGTCCTCGATCAGTTCCGCCAGCAAGCTAGAGAACCGCTCGTCAGCCCTATCCCCGATGTTTCCCACTTCTCTCGCCACCATCCCGGGCGAAGAGACCGACACCTGTCCACTCAGCTGAACGTTGACCGTGAACGCCCTTCCAGCCACCTCCTTTTCCGTTCCCCGCTTCCTGTAGATTCTGAACCGAATAGATGGTGTTGATGCTTTGGCTTGGCGGCGTGGCGCGGTGTCCATCTCGACCGCCACCTCGCCTGCCACGTCAGCCCTGGCCGTTTCCAGCGACGCAACCACGACGTCGTTTAGCCAGGCCCTGGCTTGCGCGCCGAAGTCCACCGCCTCGGCCTTCTGATTGCCGACCTTCTCCTCCTGCTCACGGCGAGCTTCCTTGCCGCGGTCAAGGGCATCTTTGAACTTGGACATCGTGATTTGCCTCCAATTGTGAGCGCATGAGACCCGCTGTCAGATCGCCATGCTCCTCCTAATGGGTAGAACGCGCGCAAGCGGTCTGCGTTGCGTAAGCCGAGCCCGCGGTTCGCCGCTGCGCACGGAAGTATCCTTCTGCCGCGATCGATCGCCGGGGATGGCGGCGGTGATCGCGGCGCTTTGGTGGTGGCTGGGGTAGCGTGTCAGCAGCCGAGCGGACAGCGCTGGAAATTACCTGCCCTTTCCCACAAGATGCCTGAACATCGCTGAGGGCTCGACATGTGCAACCTCTACAACATCACCACCAGCCAGGAAGCGATCCGCCAGTGGACCCGCGCCTTGCGCGATAGTCTCGGCAATCTCGAGCCCTCCATCGACATCTACCCCAACCAGCCCGGCCCGGTGGTGCGCAATGCGCCGGACGGTGAGCGGGAACTGGCCAACCTGCTGTGGGGCATGCCGACGCCGATCGAGCGCGTGAAGGGCAAGGCCGACTACGGCACCACCAACATCCGCAACCCGCAATATGGCCACTGGCAGCAATATCTCGGCGTCGAGAACCGCTGCGTGGTGCCGCTCACCAGTTTTGCCGAACCGAGCCCAACGCCGGGCGACAAGGACCCGGATACCGGTATCCAGAAAAACTACTGGTTTGCGCTGAACGAGGCGCGGCCGCTGTTCTTCTTCGCCGGCCTGTGGACGCGCTGGCAAGGCGTGCGCAAGGTCAAGGACGGCCCCGGCGAGTTCGAGCTCTACGGTTTTCTGACGACCAGGCCCAACGCCCTGATCGCGCCGATCCACGAGAAGGCGATGCCCGTGATCCTGACCACGCAGGAGGAAACCGAGACCTGGCTGAGCGCGCCGTGGTCGCAAGCCAGGCACCTGCAGCGCACGGCACCAGACGACGCGCTGGTGATTGTCGACAAGCCGGCGACGCAGATAAAGTTTCCGCCGCAGGCGCCACAGGCGCCGCTACAGGGTTCGCTGTTCTAAAGCTTGAATTTTTGCAGCACCCAGATGTAGCCCTTCGGCGGATGATCCTGGTCGACGAACTGCGTGCGCACGGTGGTGTCCTTGCGGCTGCATCGTTTGCACCTGAACCGGATGGTCTCCAGCGGCTTGTTCCAGCCCACCACCTTGGCCACGTCGTTGGCCCGAAAACGTCCGACATGGTAGCAGTGGCCGCACTCGACGATCAGCAGCATGTTGGCCTTCGCGGCACGTCCAACGCTGTCCATCGGCCCGGCCATGGCTCATTTCCGAGTCAAATAATCCTCGGGAAGCGGAAGCAGGCCGAGATCCGGCATCCGATAATCGGGCTCCTTCTCCGCTACGCTGGCCATCACCTCATGCAATTTTTCGACAAGCCCGCAAAGCTGCCAAAACAGCTGGCCATGCGCTTTCAGATGCAGCTGCGACGAAAGCACCGTCTTGCGCAGGCTGAGAGCGTCGCTGATGATCGCCTCGGCATGCCTCGCCGACAGCCTGTCGAACCGGCTATTTCGTCTGCCCATCGCGGCTCTCCTCAATTTGTGAGCAACCGCCCCACCTCTGACAAATAGGAAGACATTCCTCGCCGAGTCAATTCACGCTTGACATTTTTGTTCCCGTTTTGTTCAATTTGAACAGAAACTGTTGGAGGCATAGCCATGGACAACATCGTGACGCTGGACAGCCGCCAGGAAGCCGCCCTTCACGCCATCGCCGACAAGTTCATCGCCCAGCACAAGGGCGATGCGGTGAAGGCGCTCAAGGAGATGATCGTGCTGAACGGGCATCTGCAGGATCGGCTTGATGCCCTGTCGTCACCACGCCGAGCGACGCGCTAAGCGCCCAGAGATGACGGCAGCAGGACGCGTGTTCAATCGTGCCGTTCGAAGGTCGGCTTTGCGCCAGAAACGGTCGTCTGTGAAAGTCCGCTTCGCGCAACTTCAGTCCTTCCAGCTCGCTCGTTCGACGGGCCAGTTTCGGGCACGATGGGGTCGTTACGATGTGCCGCCGGTGGCGTTCCTCAATTATTGCTGACTTGCTGCCTGTGACCTTCCGGACATGGAAGCCAAGCGATTCAACATGGCAGGCAAGGTATCTCAGGTGTTCTCGATCGCGGTGACCGGCGCCACTATCGCCAGCCCTACTGCAGTGCCGACCATTGCTGCTCCGGTCGTGCGGTTAGGACGTGAACACCAACGTCCAGGCGGCCGTCACTCAGCCTGAAACGATGCGCCCAGCCACCTTGGACATCTCGAGATGGTCAGGGCCGTTGCCGCGGACCCGGGACTGCGGCGCCGGCCCTGGCGGCGACAGCAAGTCCTCCAGGAAATAGGCGGAGAGCGCCGCGCGGCCCGAGAGCTCAGCCTTGTGGTAGAGGGCGGTCGCTTGCTGACGAATAGTCGCCTCGCTGGCTTCCCGGATTCGCGCGATCTCCTTGTGGCTGAAGCCCTTAAGCAGCAGGAGCCCGACCTCCTGTTCCGCCTGTGTGCAACCCCAGGCAGCGAACTGGCGCTGAATGGCGGCGCCGAGCTCCTGGAAATGGTGGGCGAGGTCGGCCCGCCAGTGCGTGTCGCGCTCGCGGATGCGCGCGATCTCGTCGCGCAGGTCGAAGCTTTCCGCCTGCTGCTCCCGCAGGCGCGAGGACAGGAGCGCAACGCAGGTCGAGCAGCCGACGAGAAGGGCGATGCCCACAGCCTCCTTCAAGAGGTCCGTGACCATCAACTCCTCTTCGTTCAACGCCTCTAGGCCTAGCAGCAGCGCGAAGGCTCCCACTGCACCCGCTATCAGCATCAACCGGCCGCGTCCCTTGGTCCAGTCCATGGTTGTCTCCCGAGCTCGCGTTGCGGCGAGGCACCCCCGCTCCCCATGTCGCCTCCATTTTGCGCCCGTCCGCCGCGCAGCGCAACGGACGGGCGGCGGGTATCGGTCAGGTGATGAAGAAGTCGGCATTGGCGCCGAGCGACGCTACACTCGCAAGCAGGTTCTCCACGCCCCCGCCGACGGTCACGTCAGGGTCGCCCTCCGCGAAGCCGTCATCATTGTTCGTATCGAGCGCGGCGCAATCGAAGCCTGCCGCGAAATCGGCGGGCTCGACAGCGTCGAAATCCGCGAGCCGGTCGGCCCCGAACGCCGTGGCGGAAAACCGGAAGGTATCGGCGCCGTTCCTGCCTTCGAACCAGTCTGCGCCCCATCCGCCGGCGTCAAGGCCGTCCCCGCCGCCGCGACCCGGCCGGTCGTCGTCCAGTGCAACTCGTTCGGTGCCATGGGCCTCACGGCGAAGATGGCCGAGCGTGGTGGCCGCGATCGGCGCCTCGCTCACCGCGACGATCGCGTCATTGAAATCGCCATCGTAGTCGGGGCTGGTGTTCAGCCGGTCCTCGAAGCCGATGATCTCGATCCCGCTCGCCTCTTGCGCTTTCGAGGAAAGTCCGATCGCCTGCAGGCTGCCGGCTGGGTTCAGCAGGTTGGTGCCGTCATCGGCCCCGAACGCGCTCAATGGTTGGATCGGCAGGATGTTCCCTTCATCGTCCATGACAGTGGGGGCAAAAAGATCGGTGATACTGCCCGGCGCTCCCGTCAGGAGGTTTGTGAGATGCAAACCACCGTCGGTGAACTGCTCCAGATCGACGCCGATCTCGTCGACGCCGCGCACCAGGAACAGGCCGAGCGTCTGGCCTTCCGGCACTTCGACGGCGATCGAGGCGCCGGGCGCTGCCGCAGAGAGATCCGTGAACAGAATTCGGGCCTCGCTGATCGCTCCGGTCGCCGCATCGAAGAAATAGGCCCCGAGCGCGTCGGCGCTGTCAGTCTCGCCGCCGATCACCGTGACCTGTTTCGCAGCACCTGTCCCGGTGAAATCGTCGGCGTCGAGGTCGCGCACCTCGGCCAGATTCTTCACTGCCTTGCCCTCGTGAAGCTTGGACAGCTCTGGCACGACGTCGTCCGAGTCATCGGGATCCTGCGCACCGACATCGCCAGTGCGATAGAGGTCGACTTTTGTCTTGATGCTTCCGTCCGGCGCCAACGCAACCTCGGTGATCTCGCCCACGCCGGGGGCGTAGAACTTGTTCTCGATGCCGGTGGAGAGGGCGGAGCTGTCGATGATCTTGATCGCGTTGTCATAGTGGTCGAAGGGCGTATCGATGCTGAGCCCCGTCTCGGCGATGATGCTCTCGTCCTCGGCGATGCCCGGCGCATGTTCGAGGTAGTAGGCCGGGCCGAACTCCGGGGTCGCCTTCATGGCCCAGCCCGGTTGGTTGCCCGGATCATCGGCCGACCATTCGCCGTCGTGATTGACGCCGATAAAATTGCCCTCGTCGTCGTATTCATAGTTGATCACGATTTCGCCGAAGTACCAGACGTTTCCCGCAGTGTCCTGGGCGTACCAGTCGAAGGTGTCCTCGATGAGCAGGTCGTTCTCGTAGACCGTATCGCGGATCACCGTGGTCGCGACCCCCCGGACCTCAAAGGTCGCAGAGGTGGTGAAGAGGTCGTTACGCTCTGTCGTGACCTCGCCGGTCACGGGGTCGGTTTCGTCGCCCTGATAGCTCAACACGTGGCCGGGGATCAGCGGGAGGTACGGGTTGTTGATCGGTGCACCAGGAATAAAGGTCGCGGCACCGAAGTTGGGCAGGATGGCCATGGGATGTCCTCCGAGATGGATCGCGTCGCGGGCGCGCCGTGGGTCGGCCGCTCCCGCCGCGACCCCGAACATGCGGTGGTTCCCGCCCACAGAAAATCCGGCAGGCGTGACGTGGAAAAAGACTAGGCCTTTCAGAGCCCTGGACGGCCCGTCCTACGGATGTGAGATGCCCTGCCAGCGGCAGCTGCGGGGCGGGGCCACCGCGCCGCGGCTCCGCCTCTTTCATCGCGGCTTCAGTGTGTGCCGGGAACAGCGTGTGGTCTTTGCACAACGAACTGAGCTTGGCCGAATGACGGGCATGCCGGGGCTCTCGGCCAGCCATCGGCAGTCTTACTTTGCTGCAGCAGCATCCGCCGCCGAGAAATTCGCGGCTATTCTCTGAACGTTCGGGAAAACTGGTCCGACAGCGGCTTCATCAAATAGGACCATACGCTGCGTTCGCCCGTCTGGATGTGGACCTCGGCCGGCATGCCTGGCGACAGACGCCTTGGCCCCGGCAAGCAGGCTTTCTCGTCGTGGATGGCGACCCTTGCGATGAAGTAGTCCAGTTTCGCATCAACGTCCTTGATGAGGTCGGCCGACACCCGCTTGACGATCCCCTTGCATTCCGGAGTGGTATTGGCGTCGAATGCCGAGAATCTGATCGATACGGGATGGCCGGGTTCGACATCGTCGATGCTGGCCGGCGCGATCCGCGCGTCGACGACAAGCCCGTCGGCGGCGGGAACGATCAGCATGACGGTTTCGCCCGTACCAATCACGCCGCCCACTGTATGCACCGCCAGTTCCTGGACAATGCCGGACTGCGGCGCGCGGACATCGATGCGGGCCAGCTGGTCCTCTGCCACGATCTTGCGTTCGACCAGTTCGGCTTCCTCGCCTTCGGCTTCGCGCAGGTCGGTGGTCGCCTCCTTGCGCGTCTCCTCTTCGAGCGTCAGGATCTGCAGCCTGGTCTCGCTGATCTTGCCTGCGATCTCGGCGATGGCCGCCGCAAGACGCCCGCCTTCGCCTTCGAGGCGGGACACCTCGAGCCGCAGATTGGTGAGGCGTTCCATCGAGACGATCTTCTTCTCGTGCAGCCCTTCGATGGCAACCAGGTCGTCCCTTACCAGCGCAAGTGATTTTTCCACTGACCGCTGCTGCGCCTTGAGACCTTCGATCTGCCGCTCGAACTGTCCGGCGCGCGTCTCGATCTGTCCTTTCCGGCTGGCCAGGGACCTTGACCGGCTCTCGAACAGCGCCCGCTCGCCAGCCGCCAGAACCGCCATTTCCGGCTCGCTCACTCGCATCTCGAGGCTTGCCGGCAGTTTCATCTCAGACAGACCCAGACGCTCGGCATCGAGCCGCGCCAGGCGTGCGACTGTGCGGTCGAGCTGCTTGCGGATGATCTGCAGATTAGCGCGCGTCATCGTCCCATCAAGGCGGAGCACAACCTCACCTGCTTTGACGCGGTCACCTTCGCGGACCAAGATTTCGCCGACGATACCGCCCTCCTGATGCTGTACCTTCTTAACATTGCTTTCCACGACCACAGTTCCCGCGGCGATGACGGCCCCGGCAAGTGTCGTCTTGGCTGCCCACACGCCTACACCTCCGACGAGCAGTGCAGAAACCGAAAGTCCGAGCAAGACGTTGGCGCCTATACCGTCGTTCTCTCCGGAGGTTGGTGCGGACTTGCGAAGCGCGGAGTGCGTCGGTCTAGAGGATTGGGCCGGTTCAAGCATTTAGACGGCTCATCCGTGTCGGGTAGCAAGTCTTTGCATGAAGACGGCTGGCATCTCACTCACCGTCGGTCGTGAAGCGGCACGACCGTCGAAGTGCCGTCCTTGGCTAACGGCACATCTGGCTTGCGCTGGGATTGGGCGGTCGCTTCCGCCGCCCGCCTCGTTACGTCGGCGAGCACCGCGTTTTTGGGGCCGAAGGCCTGCACTGTTCCCCCGGCCATGACAAGCAGCTGGTCGAGATTGGCAAGTGCCGACGGACGGTGGGCCACCACAACGGCAATCCCGCCTCGCTGCCTGATCGCGTGGATCGCAGTTGCCAGGGCCACGTCGCCGTCGGAATCCAGATTGGAATTGGGTTCATCGAGCACCACGAGGAACGGTTCGCCGTAGAGCGCGCGGGCCAGCCCGACGAGTTGACGCTGCCCCGCCGAGAGCGCAGTGCCGGCCTCTCCCACCCTGGTCTGGAAACCGTTGGGCAGCCGAAGAATCATATGGTGGACACCTGCAGTTTCCGCGGCAGCGAGGATGGCCTTGGGCTCGGCGTCCTCGTCAAAACGGCAAATGTTCTCGGCGACCGTGCCGTCGAACAGTTCGACATCCTGGGGAAGATAGCCGATGTCGCGGCCGAGATCCTCGATGTCCCATTGGTCGAGGGCCGCATGGTCGAGCCGGACCGCGCCCCGTAGCGGGCTCCATACGCCGACCAGTGCCCTGACCAGAGTGGACTTGCCCGAGGCGCAGGGACCGATCACTCCGAGTCCTGCGCCTGCCGCAAGCTGGAAAGTCACATTGTTGATGATCGGCTTCTGCTGGCCAGGTACGGCGACCGTCAGCCCTTCGACCAAGAGGCTGTGTCGCGGGCGCGGCAACGACATCGGTTCCCGGATGCTCGCAAAGGACTGAAAGGTCCTTTTGAGTTGCGCATGGCAGTGGCGGGCCGAGTTGAAACCCCTCCAGTTGGCGATCGCGATGTCGACCGGAGCGAGCGACCGGGCGAGCATGATCGAGGAAGCGATGATCACGCCCGCGGATGCCTCGCCGATGATGGCGAGATAGGCTCCTAACCCGAGCATCAAGGACTGCAGCACCATCCTCAACGACCGCGACATTGCTCCGGTAAAGCCAACGACGTCTGAAATCTTCCGCTGATCTCTGAGGAAGTGCCGGCTCTGTTCACCCCACAGCCTGCCGAACCGGTTGGAGAGGCCCATGGCCCGGATGACTTCGGCATTGCGTCGTCCGGCATCGGCATAGGACGAACGGGCGATCGCTGATTCCATCGCGCGTCTTGCCGGGGTGCGGCCAAGGATCTCGGCTAGTAACGTGAGGAACACGATGGATGCAGCCCCGAGTGTCGCGAGGATACCGAGCGACTGATGCAGCATGTAGATGATGACGAGGTAGACCGGAATCCATGGCAAGTCGAACAACGCAGTCGGCCCTGTCCCGGAGACAAAGCTCCGAATCTGGTCGAGATCGCGGATCGGCTGGATGCGGTTCCCCTCGTGCCCCGTCTTCAGCGGCAGCAGCAGGGACATGGCAAAAACCTGTTGGCGCAGACTCCGGTCAAGTCGGTTGCCGATGCGGACGAGAAGCCGCAAACGCACGAAATCGAGCAGCCCATAGGCCGCGTATAGCCCGACCATGACCACCGTCAGCCCGACGAGCGTGGGCACGCTACTGGACGGCAGAACGCGGTCGTACACCTGCAGCATATAGAGCGAGCCCGTAAGACCTAGGATGTTGATGATGCCCGAAAAGATACCGACGCTGAGCAGCGCGCCGGCACACCGCCGGAACGCTGTCCTCAGTTCGTTGCCCGGAGTCATTGTCTTGCGCATGATCTATCGATCGGCGCACCGGGAATAAAGGTCGCGGCACCAAAGTTTGGCAAGCTGACCATGGGGATATCCTCCGAGATCGGGGCGCCGGGGCCAGCCGCCGCACGGCGACGCCGAGCATGGGTGGTTCTCGCCTCACCGAAAATCCGGCAGGCGTGAGGTCGAAAAAGACTCGCCCTTTCAAAGCCTTGGAGGACCCATCCTACGGATGTGAGATGCCCTGCTAGCGACAGCTGCATGGCGGTAGGCCCATTCTCGTGTCTGTTTCACCAATTTTCGTGAAACGTGCCTTGTAGCTTTTGTATTCTTCCCATCTTTCCTTCGCTACCGTGTCGGACATGGAGCCTGGGCTACTATCACGTGCAGTGCATCCAGTGGGTGGTCGGCCATGCGTGTTTTTGCCCTCGCTCTGACTGTCTTGGAGTTGCTGGCGACCTCGACTCCAGCACTGGCCGAAGATCCGGTGCCGGTGCTCATCGAAGGCTGCACGGCGCCGTGCCCGGGATACGAAATTTCCGCGGAACTTCAGAACGACTGGATTTTTGCCGCCGATCCGGGCTTTTCTGAAATCCGACGTGCTTCAACCGACGCTCACGGTCGATCTTTTCTTCGCGCCGACGGATTATCTACAGCTGGCGACGTCCATCATCACCGAGCCTGTAATAGACCCAGAGCCCGGCGAGAATGCGATTTTTGAAGGAATCGGCACATATGTGGCAGAACTCTACGGCACCGTCGAAGCAGATCCGGCCACCTTGAGGGTCGGAAAATTTGATACGATCTTCAGCGTCGCCAGCGAAATTGCGCCAGGGATCAATGCCACCGACCTTGTGTCGGACTTCGACGCTGACGAACGCCTGGGCGGCGAGATTATCCTCGGCTTCGAAAGCCTCGGACTAAACCATGCTTTGGCGGCGACTGCGTTCACTGACCGCACGATCCTCAGCAATTCGCTCTTCACTAGTCGGGGCCGAACAAGCCTGTCGGATGGTGGCGCCGGCAACACGGACGGCCTGTCCTCGTTCTCGATCGTCCTTGATGGCTGCAAGGGATCGGAAACGGTCGATTGCTACATGGACGGTGAATTCGGCTACAGACTCGGTTTTCGGCACCAGAAGGCAGGCCAGCCTACCGATGAGGCCATCGAAGAAGAGCTGACACTTGGCAGCGAACGGGCGTACCTCGCCGCCGCGACCAAGAGGCCTATCTCTGGCATTTCGACGGCGGCCCGAACGATGCCCTGGTCCTCACAGGCTCCGCGGTCTTGGAAGTGGAGCCGTGGACTTACATCGCAACCTATACGCAGCAGATGAATCTTGTCGCCGGAGGCCCGAACACTTACGAGCACCTGGCCGATTTCGAAATGATTGATACGTACGGCGAAGATGCGCCATTAAAGTCCGGGATCAAACACCTAGGCGCTGCCTATACGTTCGTGCGCAGCGCCGAAGGCGAGAACGCTCACCTTTTCAGCATGCGCGCAGTGTTCGATTTCGGCGGAGGTGTGGAGTTCGGCAGGTAGGCCGCGCGAATCCCGGCAGGGCCGTCAGCGCTTCGACCCCCCGGTTGGGATCAAACCCGGTCGGCATGCCGTCTAAGCCGAATGTCTGCTTTCGGGAAACGACGAAGGAGACCTCAATGGCGGACATCGGCGCAAAGCTGTCATTCAGACTCTGACGTGCGGGCGTCGCCTTCGGGTCAAAACAGGCCGTTCACGGATATCCGATTTCTCTGCATGCCGTGGCTTGAATAAAGACAGTCCTTAACCGAGGCATTTCTTCTCGATCTCGCAAATCCGCCACGCCTCACCGTCCCGCGCCTCGACATAGCACGTCCCGAGCGGCGCCTTCCCTCCGCCTTCCGGCAAGTCCAGCACGTAGTTTGCCTATGCCCGACAGGCGTGCGAGGCGCCTGCCTACTCGCACTGCCTGCGTGGGCCGCCGGAATAGGGTTGGTAGCTGTTGTCTTCCGGCCGATACGAGCGGTAGCGGCTGAAGCAACATTGCACGTGCTCGGGCGGAAGCTCGGCGGTGCCGGTTTCATCCGACGGAACGTCGCCGTCCATTGGCCACGTGTCGCTCGCCCTCGACATAGCCATCGTCGGGAGCGGCGCGGTGATGCATTTAGAGAGTACAAAAGTCCGTTCGGCCACGTTGCAGGCAAACGCTTCGTCACTGAAAGTTTGATGCCGCTTGCGCGAGGTGCATCAGGTACGGTTCTGAACAATTTGCGTACCGTGCTAAAATCCGCGGGCAACCGCCATGGGCGTCGCTCCCTGCTTCCGGACCAAGGCTTGGTGGACGCACCATGTTCTCGAAAACTGTCCGGAGCAGAGATGCGTGGCCGCCGTCTTCGCAGGCTCAGGTTTCCGCGAGGCATGCCAGGCGGCTGCCTGGCAAGCGACGGCACGCCGCCTCAATGCCTCTTGAAATACTGCACCTCGCGTTCGTGCTTCTCCGCAGCCTCGCGGGTATCGAATGTGCCGAGATTGCGGCGCTTGCCGGTCTTTTCGTCTTTCTTGCGCGAATAGAGGCGGTATTTTCCGTCTTTGAGTTTTCTGATCATCTGTTCACTCCCCGAGCCGCTGCTTCCCCTTGAGGTTGCGCGCGGCTTGTTCGATCGCCGCCCGGTCGTTTCCCAGCCTGTCGATCAGTTCCTGCGCCTGTTCGCCCGATATGCCGGTGCGCACCGCCAGGGCCTCCACCGTCAAGACGTCGGAGCTCGCGACCTCGCGGGTTTCCGGCAGGGCATCGCCTGCCGTCAGCGGCAGGGCTGCCTCCCTGTCGATCTCGGCCTCGGCCCGGTGCCAGTGCCGCTCGGAATCGCCATGGATCCCACCTTCGCGTTCCCAGATCTGGTATGCGCGCTCACGAATCTTGTCTTCCCGGTCGTCGCCCATGTTGATTCCTCCTTTGGGTCTCGGATGAACGCCGCGCCAACCCGAACGATCCAAGAAATCTGCGTGATCGTTGGGTGGGGGTCGCACAAGGCGCCATGCATTGCGGCCGCCAGCCCGCCTCCCGCCCTGCCTACTCGCACTGCCTCCGCGGGCCGCCGGAATAGGGCTGGTAGCTGTTGTCTTCCGGCCGATAGGAGCGGTAGCGGCTGAAGCAATATTCCACGTGGTCGGGCGGAAGCCAGGCGGCGCCGGTTTCATCCGACGGAACGTCCCCATCCATTGGCCACGTGTCGCTCGCCTCGACGTAGTCGCCGCCATCGTCGGGGAGCGACGAGATGCGCTCGGCCGCGCCGGCAGCGAAATAGGGCGAGATGCAGGGACGCTGCTCTCCGCTGTAGGATGTGTAGTGGTCGTCGCTTGGCCTGTAGGAGCGGTAGCGGCTTGCGCACCATTCCACATGGGCGGCGGGCACCGCGTGCTGCTCGTCCGCTGCCGGCTGGATAGCGCCGGTAACGATGGGCGCCGAAGCTGCGGCATCGGCAGGTTTCGAGGTGCGATCAACCGGGATCTCCGGGACCTCGCGCGCGGGAAGGCGCTCAAGACGCTGCGAAGCAGGGTCCACCTTCCGCGGCTCCCTCGGCCACAGTTCGGCGACGCTGGAGGTCGGGGCGGCCTGCCGCACCGGCTCGGCGGAAAGAATCCAGACAGCGAAGGCCAATCCGCTGGCGAAAACCGCAAGCGTCAGCACGAAGCCGCCAAGTACCGCCGATAAAGCTTTCACCCTGCGCTCCTTTGCCCCGTCATCTCTAGAAATGCGAGGCATTGGATCCGGTTCCAACCAGGCGCGGCAGCAGGAGCTTCCGGCGCTGAAAGGAAGGTCTCCATTTCTCGAAGGACCCCTCTCCGTCTCAGCTTCGCCGAGCCACCTCTCCCCGCTTCGCGGGGCGAGGAACCAAGCTTTCAAGGATCGCCGACAAGCTCCCTATACGCCCTCACCTCACCATCCTGCCCGCGAATTCGCCAAGTCTCTCCGTTCTGCGCCTCGACATAGGATGGGCCGAGCGGCACCTTGCCGCCGCCGTCCGGCAGGTCGAGCACGTAGACGGGGTTGCAGATGCCCGACAGGCGCGCCCGCAAGGCGCTGACCAGCGCCCGTCCCTCGGCAATGGTGGTGCGCCGATGCGCCATGCCGCGCGCGAGGTCGCCGTGATGCAGGTAATAGGGTTTCACGCCGAGGCGGTACATCAGCTCGCGGCACAGCTCCTCCAGCGCCTCGACCGTGTCGTTGACGCCTTTCAGCAGGACGCTCTGGTTGAGCAGCACGAAGCCGCCTTGCCGCAAGGCGCGGCAGGATTCTTCGGTGGCCGGCGTGATCTCCCGCGCGTGGTTGAAATGGGTGACGACTGTGACCATCAGCCGGCCCTGCAGCGAGCGAACCAGCCCTGACGTGACGCGCGAGGGCAGCGCCACGGGCACGCGCGTGTGGATTCGCAAGAGCCGCACATGCGCAACCGCCTCGATGCGGGCGCGGATTTCCGCCAGCGCCTTGTCCGGCAGCGACAGCGGATCGCCGCCGGTCAGGATCACCTCGCGGATTTCGGGGTGGGCCTCGATATAGGCGAATGCCGGCTCCAGCGCCTCGCGCGAAAAACCCCGGCCGATCGAGGTCAGCGATTCCTTGCGAAAGCAGAACCGGCAATAGACCGCGCACTGGTAGGTCGCAAACAGCAGAACCCGGTCGGCATGGCGATGCGTCAGTCGCGGCACCGGGCTGAAGGCGTGGTCCGCGATCGGATCGTCGAGCTCCCCTTCCTGCTCGTCCAGCTCTTCGGGCGACGGGATGACCTGAAGCCGGATCGGATCGGCGGGGTCGCTCCAGTCGATCAGGTCGAGATAGGCTTTTGGGATGCGAACCTTGTGGCGCGTGGCGGCGGCTTGAGCCGCCGCGCGCTCGGCTGCCGACAGCGGCAGGGAATCCAGATCGCGCACCTGTCGCACGCCAGCGCGAACATCGCCCTGCCACGCGGCGTCGTCGTCGGCCGCCATGCCGGCGTCGGTGGTGTCGAGGTGTGAGATCATCGCAGGCTCCTTGAATTCGGGCTGGATACAGCATTGGAGCCGAGGTGCGAACCCTTGCCGGATGTACTCGGCGCCGAAGCTGCCAATCTCCCCCCTTGTGGGGGAGATGCCCGGCAGGGCAGAGGGGGGCGCTGTCCCGCCGACCTCTCTCAATCGATGGCAATCTGCTTTGCGCAGATTAGCTCAGAACGTCCTTGCGGTTCAGAAGGGCTCCGGACGAGCAAGGTTGGCGATCCTTCGCGCCCCCCTCTGCCCTGCCGGGCGTTCGTCGTTCGGAAAGCCAAGCAATTGGCTTTCCGTCCGCTGCGCGGACCACTCCTCAACCCCCACGAGGGGGGAGATTGTCAGCTTCAACGCCCGCCTGATTTCTCGGCGCCGCCATCCGGCTTCATGATGATCTCGCGATGCGGATAGGGGATGTCGATGCCGTTTTCCCTAAAAGTGTCCCACAGCGCCAAAAGCACCCTGCCGCGCACGTTGGTCAGGCCTTGCTGAGGGTCGTGGATCCAGAAGCGCAGGACGAAATTGAGCGAGGATTCGCCGAAGTCGGTGAGCCAGCAGACCGGCCGCCGGTCCGCTTCGACCCGGCCGACGCTCATGGCGGCCTTGATCGCCAGTTCACTGACCTTATGCGGATCGGCGTCGTAAGAGACCCCGAAATTCACGTCGAGCCGCACGAGGTTGTCGCTGAACGACCAGTTGATGACCCTTTGGGTGATGAAGTCCTCGTTCGGGATCAGGTACTCGCGGCCGTCGCGAGTCACCACCGAGACAAACCGCGCCCGCAATTCGCGCACCCAGCCGAACGTGCCTTCGAGCGAAATGGTGTCGCCCGGCTTGATCGACTTGTCGAGCAGGATGATGATGCCGGAGACGAAATTCGAAACCACCTTTTGCAGCCCGAAAGCCAGGCCGACGCCGACGGCGCCGGAGAATATTGTCAGGGCCGTCAGGTCGAGTCCGACGGAAGACAGGGCGATGGCACCCGCCACCAGCACAAGAGCGACCTTTGCGACCTTGCCGACGAGGACGCGGATCGAAGGCGTCAGCTCTTCGGAGATGCGGACGCGCTCGTCGATATACTTGCCGACGACAACCGCAAGCCAGACCGTGGCGATCAGCAGCAGCGCCGCTTTCAGCACCATGAGCGCCGAAAGGCGCACCGCGCCCAAAGGTATTGCGAGGCCGTCCAAGAAAGCCGCGGCGTCGTCATCGATGCCCAGGATGACAAGGGCCGCATAGATCCAGGTCAGCCAGGCGAGAGCCCGCGCGACAAAGCGGTTGCGGACGATGCGCGACAGCACCGACGCAAACAGCCACGCAAGCGATAGCGAGAGCGCGATATAGATGAAGTGGCTCCGGCTTGGCCAGGTGACGGCGCGCAAGAGAATGAGCGCGGCAAGCAGGAAGACCGTGAACAGGATCCAGTCGGTGCGCCGCAAAAGGGCGACGACGACCCTCAACAGTCCGGGATGCCCCTTGATCTGGCGTGCCCGGTTCTCCACGAGCGGTTCGATGCGCTGCGCCGCGAGCTTCGCGACCAGGAAGAGCGTGACGATGATGGCAGCCTGATAGAAAAACCACGGCGTGACGGCGTAGTCGAACCATCGGCTGGCCCAGGCCAGCGATTCATCGATGGCGTTGCGAAGATCCATTCCCACACGACCGTTTTGGACTGGCGACCAGCACAATGTCGCCGGCCTGGTGCAGGGTCAAGCCGGCGCTCTGCGCTTCATCCCCGCGCCCCCGGCGCCTCTTGGCCGGTGCGCTCAACATCTCAGGTATAGCCGCCGCCATAGGAGTGACGCGCGCGGCCAGGAAGCGGCCGCCAGAAACATCAACTGATTGGAAACAACCGCTGGAAAATCGCCAACGTGCAACATTGAATCACTGTTACATTAGCTTGCACTTAAATTAGATTGAGCGTATGTGTGCAGGTGGCCGGTGATCTACCCCCCAACCGGTTAGGCTCGGCGCCAGTCCCGCCCCCCTCAGGCCAACGACGCCGGGCCGCTCGGGGTTTATCGCTCAATCCGGGAAGAGCTTTTTAAGTGCCTCCCACTGTTTAAGTACCTCCTACTGTTCGCTTTCGCCGGCTGCCGGTCGTCGAGGCCGGTGAACACATCGACTATCCCCTCAGGTAGTCGGCCTTCCCGCCGCCAGCCACGCCCGCTAATCTCGGATCCCGGAAGAGGCTGGAGACGAGGGAATGACGAATGGGCTGTCGCCAAGACTCTTGGCGATCGTCGATGCGTTGCCTTTGCGGCAGGGCATGCGGGTGCTGGAGATCGGCTGCGGACCGGGTGCTGCGGCGCGCGAGATCGCGCGCCGGATTGGCGACGGCCACGTGCTGGCGATCGACCGCTCGGCCAAGGCCATCACGCAGGCCAGGGCCGCCTCGCGCGCCGAGATTGCAGCGGGCCGGCTGAGCCTGCGTCAGGTCGCCATCGAGGATTTCCAGTTGGCGGCGGACGAGAAGCATTTCGACATTGCCGTTGCGGTGCGCGTCGGCGCGTTGGACGGGCGTCATCCCGAGGCAGGAAAAATCGCCCTGCAACGGCTCAAGAGCGCGTTGACGGCGCAAGGCCGGCTGTTCATCGACGGCGGCGATCCGCTGCGCGAAATTGTTCTGCATGGCTGAGCAGCCCGTGGCTTCCTCTCCGAGCATTGGGTGACGGTGAGCGGCAGCGCCGGGCCTGCCTACCCTATACCCGCAGCCCAGGCGCCTCCTGCCCCGTTCTCTCGACATACTCCGTATAGCCCCCGCCATAGGTATGAATCCCCTCGGGCGTCAGTTCCAGCACGCGGTTCGACAGCGCCGCCAGAAAATGCCGATCGTGCGAGACGAACAGCATGGTGCCCTCATACTGCGAAAGTGCCGTGATCAGCATTTCTTTGGTGGCGATGTCGAGGTGGTTGGTCGGCTCGTCCAGCACCAGCAGGTTAGGCGGGTCGAACAGCATCAGCGCCATCACCAGCCGCGCCTTCTCGCCGCCCGACAGCACCCGGCATTTCTTCTCGATCTCGTCGCCGGAAAAGCCGAAGCAGCCGGCCAGCGCCCTGAGCGGCGCCTGGCCTGCCTGCGGAAAGGCGCCCTCCAGCGTCTGGAACACGCTGCGTTCGCCCTCCAGCACTTCCATGGCGTGCTGGGCGAAATAGCCCATCTTGACGCTGGGCCCGCGCGCCACCGTGCCATTGTCCGGCTCGGACGCGCCGGCGACCAGCTTCAGCAGCGTCGACTTGCCGGCGCCGTTGATGCCCATCACGCACCAGCGCTCGCGGCGGCGCACCTGGAAATCCAGCCCCTGATAGATCGGGCGGCTGCCATAGCCCTTGTGGACGTTCCTCAGCGTCACCACGTCCTCGCCGCAGCGCGGCGCCGGCTGGAAGTCGAACGACACCTTTTGGCGGCGCTTGGGCGGCTCGACGCGGTCGATCTTCTCAAGCTTCTTCACCCGGCTCTGCACCTGGGCAGCATGTGACGCGCGCGCCTTGAAGCGCTCGATGAAGGCGATCTCCTTGGCCAGCATCGCCTGCTGGCGCTCGAACTGCGCCTGCTGCTGCCGGTCGGCGATCGCCCGCTGCTGCTGGTAGAATTCATAGTTGCCGGAGTAAGCGGTCAGCGATCCGCCATCGATCTCCACCACCTTGTCGACGATGCGGTTCATGAACTCGCGGTCGTGCGAGGTCATCAGCAGCGCGCCGTCATAGTTGTTCAGGAACTGCTCCAGCCAGATCAGGCTTTCCAGGTCGAGATGGTTGCTCGGCTCGTCAAGCAGCATGGCGTCGGGCCGCATCAGCAGGATCCTGGCCAGCGCCACGCGCATCTTCCAGCCGCCGGAAAGTTTTTCGACGTCGCCGTCCATCATCTCCTGGCTGAAGCCGAGACCGTCCAGCACTTCGCGGGCGCGGCCATCCAGCGCATAGCCGTCGAGCTCCTCGAAACGCGCCTGCAGGTCGCCATAGCGGGCGATGATCGCGTCCATCTCGTCGGCGCGATCGGGATCGCCCATGGCCGCTTCGAGCACGCCCATCTCGGCCGCCACTTCGCTCACCGGCCCGGCGCCGTCCATCACTTCTGCAACCGCGCTGCGGCCCGCCATGTCGCCGACATCCTGGCTGAAATAGCCGATGGTGACGCCGCGATCGACCGAGACCTGGCCCTCGTCGGGCTGCTCCTCGCCGTTGATCATGCGAAACAGCGTCGTCTTGCCGGCGCCGTTGGGGCCGACCAGCCCGACCTTCTCGCCCTTCTGCAAGGAGGCGGAGGCCTCGATGAAGACGATCTGCCGGCCGTTCTGCTTGCTGATGCTTTCCAGTCGAATCATGCTTTTCACGCGCGCCCAAGGGAGTTTCCCCGCGCCAATACGCGATAGGCGGCGCCTGCGGAAGCCCGCAAAGCATGAGGTTGCGTGCCAAATTGTCCGAACCGGGCTGAGATATATTGGTTGGCTAATCCAGCGGAATGTCCACGCACATTCCGGAGCCATCCGGTCTCGAACCGACAATTCTTCGGTTCGGGTCATGCGCTAGGGCCAGATACCAGCTCCATGGTCGAGCCAGGTAGTGCTCTCGGAATGGCCATCTTCTGCGGCCTCCGCGTCGAGCCTATTGGCCGCCCAGAGGAGGTAGAGAAAGTACCCAAGTTGCAAAACGATCAAGGCAATGACCGTTCCGCCGGTCGCCTTCCAGATTGAACCCGTTGCCCAATAAGTCGAGATGGCCACGATGAACGACATGGTGAGCATGCCCACCAGGAACCGCAGAACATTCATGAACTCTCAAAGCCGTCCGGGAACTTACAACAGCCGAGACGCCTTCCCCCCAAAACACTCGTTACCTCAATACCCGGAAGCAGGATCCCATTATTTTAGGGGCGGCGCAAGTACCATGTCGAGCAGCGGCTGCCATGGTGCAACTTATGGTTTACGGGTTACCTGGCTCCGTCCCGGAAGGTCCGCTGGCGTTCAGATTCGAGGTTCGAACTGAATTAGCGGAACCTCGGATAGTGCCGGCAGTTTAGAAAGACAGCCTCAAACACCGAAAGGAGGATGAGATGAAGACGTTTACCGCTATTTTGCTCGCCACCTCAATGATCGGCCTGACGGCCGGCACGGCAAGCGCCACCTGCCATGATACGACTGCATCGATCGAAGCTCAATCAGGCGTCGCAAAAGACGGAACGCGTGCACCCCTCGAAACTGATGCGAATGCCGGCAGCAGGGTCGAGGGCGGCCCGGCCAACAAGACCGGCAACACCATGCCGCTTGCCAACCAGGAAGGCGGTGGCGATAAAAACCTTGCCACCTCGCAGCAGGAGGTCGAGGCGCAGCAGGAGGGTGAAAAGACAGCAGCGGCCAAGGCCGACCCCTGCAAGCCGGATTGACGCGAATTGAAAAGCCGGTTGCAGACGGCGCGCCGTAGCACAAGGCGAAGCGCGATGGTCACCCGATCCCGCCGGTCACCATGTAGGCGCCGGCGGCGCGTCCGTCTTCAAGACGCACGACGGCGGTGACGATAGAGCCGTACGAGCTACGCCAGACGCTGTGGATTCTCTCGTGCTCTTTGGCCGGTACGACTGCACGCCCGGTGAAGCGCGCGCCGGTCCGCTGCATGGTGACAGGCTCGCCGTTGACATGCACCTTCACACGAGTGTCGGTTCCGGCCTCGCCATCGATGTCGAGCATGATGGTTATCTCATCCTGATCACCGGCATGACGCGTCTCGGCGGCAAGCGCGACGGTCAGCGACGGCGTCTGGCCGGGCATGCTAGCGTTGTGTCGGGCGAAAAAAACATCGTCGGGAAGTTCCGGCGTGCGCGGCGGGCGGCTGCGGCGCTGGCCAAAACGCTCGAAGTCGCCGGCCAGCCGCAGCAGCTTCGTATCCTCATAGGCCTTGCCGGCGAAGCTGAGGCCGACCGGCATGCCGATATCGGCCATCGCGCCCATCGGCACGGTGACGGTCGGAATGCCGAGATGGCGCCACACCAGATTGCCGTTGGCGACCCAGGTGCCGTTGCGCCAGGCCAGCGCAGCGGAGGCCTCGTTGACATCCGCATCGGCCGGCCCGACATCGGCGACGGCGGGAAACACCACTGCGTCGAGCTCTTGCGCGTCGAGCCAATCCTCGAAATCGATGCGCCGCGTCGCCTCCAGGCCTTTCACGCCAGCCTCCAGCTCGGGAATGGCCAGGAATGGCGTGACGCCGCGCTTGGCCCGCTCGACATATTCCGCCAGATCAAAACTGTCGCCATAGCGGTCCGGCAGCGTGCCCGGCGGCCGCGGAAAGATTTTTGCGCCGTCGACCGAGGAAAGATAGGGGATCGCGGGATCGGCATTGGCGCGCAGGAAATCGTCCCAGGCGAAGACGCACAGGTCCCATATCTCGCGTTCGGCGAATTCTTTGGGAACCAGCCGGCGATCGACCATGTTTTTTGTGCCCGGCCGGTCGCGCTCGTAGTTGGAGACGACGGGAAAATCGACCTCGACCACAGTTGCGCCGAGCCGCCGCAGATCGGCGGCCGCCTGCTGCCACAGTTCCAGCACCGACGCGCGGGTCTGGATCGCATTGTCGGCCTCCGTATCGCGGCCGATATACATGCGCGGCACGCCGAGCCGCCTGCCTCGCAGCGCTCCCTCCAGTTCGAGGCCGGTGTAGCGCGACGGCCGTACGTCCGAGCTCTTCGGCAGCGCCACCCAGGGCTGCGCGCGCCAGAAATCGCCGCTTGTGTTCGGGTCGTCAGCGACGATCACGTCGAGCAGTTCGAGTATGTCGGGCACGCTGCGCGTATGCGGCACCACAACGTCCATTGTCGGCACCAGCGGCCAGTTGCCGCGCACCGAAATGACGCCGCGCGACGGCGTGTAGGCGACCAGCGCGTTGTTCGACGCCGGCGCGCGGCCCGACGACCATGTCTCCTCGCCAAGCCCGAAGGCGGCGAAGCTGGCGGCGGTCGCGGTGCCGGAACCATTCGACGAGCCCGACGCGAAGGCGGCGGTCAGGTAATCGGCATTGTAGGGGCTTTCCGCCCGGCCGTAGACGCCGCGCTGCATGCCGCCATTGGCCATCGGCGGCATGTTGGTCAGCCCGATCAGCACCGCGCCGCCGGCCCGCAGCCGCCTTATGGTGAAGGCGTCCTCGTTGGCGACGAGATGCTCGAAGGCCGGCGAGCCGGCGGCCACTGTCAGGCCTGATACCTTGTAGCTGTCCTTGGCGGTGTAGGGGATGCCGTCCAGCGGCCCGAGCGCAGCACCGTTCCTGCGGCGCCAGTCGGACGCGGCCGCCTCCTCGAACATTCTGGGATTGAGCACGGGAACGGCGTTGAGGGTGATGCCATGGCGGTCGTACCTGGCGATGCGCCTGAGATACGCGCCGACCAGCTCGACGCTGGTGACGGTGCCGGCCTCCAGCGCTTGCCGCAGCTGTGCGATCGATGCCTCGACGATGTGGAGATTGGTCGTCATCTTCGGTCCCTGCATCGGGCGACGATGCGGCCTCGCGCCGCTTTTGTACAGGTCGCGATCCTTCACGCCCCCCTCTGCCCTGGCCCTCTTTGCCAAAACTTTGCATCTTCCCCACAAGGGGGAGATCGGCAGCGTCGGCGACGGCGCCAACTTTTCAACGCGGGAGATTGGCGAAAGCCGAAGTGACAGCCGATCTCCCCCCTTGTGGGGGAGATGTCCGGCAGGACAGAGGGGGGCGCTGTCCCGCCGGCGTATCAAGTCGCACCTGCGAGTCCTGACTCGATCACAATATGTTGGCAGACATTGTCGATGTCGCGAATGACGTCGTCATTCCAGAAGCGCAGGATGGCCAGAAGCGCAGGATGGTCCAGCCATCTTGTTCAAGACGCTTTGTCCTTGCCTCATCGCCTGTATTGGCGTCGGCATGCTGCGAACCATCGACTTCGACGACGAGCTTCTTGTCCGGGCAAGCGAAGTCGACAATGTAATCAGCGATCGGAAATTGTCGGCGGAAGCCAAGCCCCATCAGCCGATGCGCACGAAGCTCGTGCCAAAGCTTCAATTCGGCGTCGGTCATGGCTTTGCGCATCGACTTGGCATTTGCGCGATTTCGCGGAGGCAGTGGCGTGTGAGGCATCGGTCGATGCTCGGTCGTTATTGAGGTTGGCGCTCTACGGCGCCCCCCTCTGTCCTGCCGGACATCTCCCCCACTTGGGGGGAGATCGGCCGTCATCTTTGATTTCGCCAATCGCCAACCTTGAAAAAGAGGCGCAGTCGGCGGAACTCCCCCTTGTGGGTCCCTTGTGGGGGAGATTGGCTCTCCGCCCTCACCGCAATTCCACCCAAACCGGGGCGTGGTCGCTGGCGCCGGGCTCGCCGCGGACGTCGCGGTCGATGCCTGCCCCGGCCAGCCGGCGCGCCAGTTTCTTGGACAGCAATATATGGTCGAGCCGCAGGCCGGCGTCACGCGGCCAGCGGTTGCGGCGATAATCCCAGAATGTGTAGAGCGTCTCCTTCGGGTGCTTCTTGCGCAGCGCGTCGGTCCAGCCCTGGTCGAGCAGCGCTGCGAAGGCGGCGCCGCTTTCCGGCTGCACCAGCGCATTGTCGTCATAGGAGCGGGTCGGATAGATGTCGCGCGGCTCGGGCACGACGTTGTAGTCGCCGGCCAGCACCACCGGCAGGCCGGTGTCGAACAATTCCGCCGCATGCGCGTTCAGCCGCTGGTGCCAGGCAAGTTTGTACTGGAATTTCGGGCCGGGCTGCGGATTGCCGTTCGGCGCATAGAGGCAGGCGACGACGATGCCGCTGACCGCCGCCTCGATGTAGCGGGCCTGGTTATCGCTGTCGTCGCCGGGCAGCGCCTCGCGGGTCAGAACGGGTTCTGAACCCCGCGCCAGTATGGCGACGCCGTTCCAGGTCGGCTGCCCCACCCACACCGCGCCATAGCCGGCCGCGGCGAGTGCTGTGCGCGGAAACTGCGTCTGTCTTGCCTTCAGTTCCTGCAGGCAGACGATGTCGGGCTTGGCGACAGTCAGCCAGGCGAGCAGGTTCTGCAGCCGGCCGTTGATGTTGTTGACGTTGAAGGTGGCGATCTTCATCGGCCTGCTTCAGCGCACGATGCGCTCGGTCCACGCCTTCACCGCATCAGCGAGTGTCTTCAGATGATCGGCGGCCGAAAAACCGGAGATGCTCTTGCGCGGCTTCAAATCGTGGTCGCCGTCTTCCAGCCAGAGGATTTCGATGGTGTCGGAAAGATCGTAGGTCGCGACCTCGTCCCTGGTGCCGAATTCGTCGCGTGTGCCCTGGAAGATCAATGTTGGCGTCTTGAGATCGGCGAGGTGTTTTGTCCGAAGCTGCGTCGGTTTCCCTGGCGGATGGAAGGGGTAACCGAGGCAAAGCAGCCCTGAAATCTCGTCCTTCGAAAACATCTCGTCGGCGATCATCGAAGCGACGCGGCCGCCCATCGACTTGCCGCCGATGATGAGCGGCCCCTTCACGCCCTTCGCCCTGAGGTCGGCGATCGCCTTGACGTATTCCGGGTTCACCGTCTCGGCGCGCGGCGGCGGCTTGCGATGGCCGTAGCGGCGGGCCGCCATGTAGTGGAACTCGAAGCGCGCAACGCGGAACCCGGCTTCGGCCAGCGCTTTCGCCGTGGCGATCATCGAGGCAGAGTCCATCGGCGCGCCGGCGCCATGGGCGAGCAGGATGGTGATGGGGGCGGTGTCTGGGCCGTCAAAGAGGAAGGCTGTGGTCATAACGGTGGGTAGGTCGGAGCAGGAAGAGAGCCGACCGTGACGCTGCCAATCTCCCCCACAAGGGGGGAGATTGGCTGTCATCTCGGCTTTCGCGAATCATGGTCACCCCGCCGACATCCGCGCCAGTTGCAAATCGATGAACTGAATACCCTTGGCCGCCATGCGCGCCCATTCGGAGCTGGCGTCGAGCTCGAGATAGCGCGCCCAGTTTCGCCGCGCCTCGGCGAGGTTGCCGGCGTCGAACTCCAACCTTGCCAGGTTGAACACCGCATCGGCATAATTGGCATCGAGCGCGATCGCCTTTTGCAGATGCCGTCGCGCCGAGGCGTCGCGGCCCTCATCGCTCATCAGCCCGGCCAGATTGAACCAGGCCTCGACAAAGCCCGGGTCGCACTTGATGGCGCGGGCATAGTCATGCGCCGCCTCATTCACACGGCCGGCGCCGCGCAGGCAGTTGGCGCGGTTGAAGGCGGCGATGGCGTCGCTCGGGTCGATGGCCAGGCAGCGCTGGTAGAGTACCGCCGCCTGCTCGTGGTCTTCAGCCTCTTCCGCGGCTTCGGCATCAGCGAACAGTTCTTCCAGCGTGTCGTCATCCGGCGATCCCAAATCGAACAGCAACTGGCCGTCGAGTTCGCTCTGTCCGCCTTCGAGGTAGATCGCATTGGCACGACCATGCTGCGAGCCGACATTCAGCGACTTGGCGGTCAGCGAGGCGACCGGACCGGAGCGGTGCACCGAGCGCGCGATCGCCCCCCACGAGGCGCCACCGGCAATCAGCCCGGCATATTTGCGGGCCAGGATCAAATCGCGAAACGAATAGGGTTCGCAATCATGCTCGAAGGCATCGAACAGCGACAACAGGTCGAGGTCGGATGCGGCCAATCGCGATTGATCGAGAAGCGACAGCCGCGACAGCGCCGAGGCCTCCGGCGCCTTGATCAGCCCGAGCAGGCGCAAAAAACCGTTTTCGCTGATCAGCTTGCGCCCGGCCGCACGCTCGGCGGCGACGCGGCGCTCGATCTCGGCATCCCCGGCCTTGGCCAGAAGTGTGCGGCCGAACACGACATGGCTGGTGCGCCTGTTAACGCCGCGCCGCAACTGGCCCTGCCGGCGCTCGACTTCACGCGCCGCCAGCCTCAGCGGGAACGCCGCCAGCGCGCCGATCGCTCCGAAGACGCTGCCGGAAATTATACCGGAGGGCGCCGTCACCCTTTGCTCTTGCCGACGGCCTTGAGCAGATTGGCCTTGAGCGGATTTTCCTTGGCCGCGCCGGCGCCGCCCTTGGCGGATTTCGTTGCCGGTTTCGCCGCTTCATCGGCCTTGCTCTTGCTCTTGGCCGGCGGCTTGGCCGATTGCGACAGGCTGGCCTTCAGCGCATCCATCAGGTTGATGACATTGCCGCGCTCGGGGGCGGCGGCAATGATCGGCTTGTGGCCCTTGAGCTTCTCGCGGATCATCGCCATCAGCGCGATCTCATAGCGGTCCTCATAGTTCTTCGGATCGAAGGTGGTTTCCTTCTGCTTGATCAGCGCTTCGGCGAGCTGCAGCATTTCGGGGTCGGGCTTGCCGGCCGGGATGTTGCCGAAATATTCAGCCGTGCCGCGCACTTCGTTCGGGTTCCTCAAGGTGCAGACGAACATGCCGTTCTCGCGCGCGCCGATCGTCACCACGCGCTCGCGGCTGGACAGCACCAGGCGGGCGATCGCCAGCTTGCCGGATTTGCGCATGGCTTCGCGCAGCACCGCGAAAGTCTCCTCGGCCATCGCGCCATCCGGCGCCAGAAAATAGGGCGCGTCCTGATAGATGACGTCGACCGAATGCTCGTCGACGAAGGCTTCGATGTTCATCGTGTGGTTGGATTCGATGCGCACCGCCTCGAGGTCGGCATCTTCGATGATGATGTACTGCTTGTCCTCGTATTCGTAACCCTTGACCAGGTCCGAGCGCTCGACCAGCCCGAGCTCGGGATCGACCGGCTTCATGTTGATGCGGTTGTGGGTGTCCTTGTGTAGCTGGTTGAAGCTGATCCGCTCACTGGCACTCGTCGCCGGATACAGCCGGACCGGACAGCTGACGAGACTGAGCTTGAGGTAACCTTTCCAACTTGCCCTGGGCGCCATGAAACTCTCCTACGCGGCCGTGCACCGTCGAACTGTTCGCAGCGCTTCGTCCAAAGGACGAACGGCGCTGCGCAAAACCTACATCGCCCTCACAATACCGGCAAATCCCTAGCGAAATCTTCCATGTCGGCCCAGGGATCGCCGGAGGTGGCCAGAAGGCCCGGCAGCGAAGAATAATTCAAATCTTCCGGAGCGTCGATGGATTCCAGATCGGACCAGCTCACCGGCGTCGAGGCCGGCAGGTTGGTGCGGGCGCGCAGCGAGTAGGGTGCCGCCGAAGTGTGGCCGCGCGCGTTGCGATGGTAGTCGATGAAGATACGCCGCTTGCGTTTGTCCTTGCCCATCGTGGTGGTGAAGGTGTCGGGCGCGGTGGCAGCCAACGCCGAGGAGATGGCGCTGGTCGCCTGGTGCAGCTTCTTCCAGTTCTGTTTTTGCGTCACCGGCACTGATATGTGGATGCCCTTGCCGCCCGAGGTTTTGGCAAACGGCACCAGCCCGATCGCCTCCAGTTCAGCGCGGATATGCACCGCCGCCTCGACCACCTCGCGCCAGCTAACCCCCTCGCCCGGATCGAGGTCGAAGACGATCAGGTCGGGTTTGTCGAGGCGCGTGCGGTGGGTGCCCCAGGTGTGGAACTCGACGACGCCGAACTGCGCCAGCGCCAGATAGCCCTTGGCGTCCTCGACCGACAGGTAGAATTTGGTCTCGCCCTCGGAATTGGTCGCCTCGAAAGTCGCCACCGATTTCGGCATGCCGGTGAAGGCATGGCGCTGGAAGAAGCAGTCCTGCGGCTTGCCGGTCGGGCAGCGCACCAGTGATACCGGGCGGCCCAAAATGTGCGGCAGCATGAAGTCGCCGACCAGCGCGTAATAGACGGCGATATCGAGCTTGGTCGGTCCGGTTCTGCCGAACAGCCGCCGCGTCGGGTTGGTCACCCAGATCGTGGCGAGGTCGGCCTCGGCGATCAGCCGCTTGCGCCTGGCCGATACAGGCGTCGACAGGCCGACGTCGCGCAGCCCGCGGAACACGGCATGGCGCAGCGCATTATCGGTGGTCCGGTTGGCATAGTGGATATGCGCCGAAAGCAGCGGCCGCACCCAGTTCATCTCGCGCATGATTTCGCGTGGAACCCCTTCGGGTGCAGTGGCGCCGGCGCGCAGCGGCTCCAGCCGGGCCAGCAACGCGGTGGCGGTGGCGGCGTCGAAGCCGGTGCCGACCTTGCCGCGATAGTGCAGCTCGCCATCCTCGAATTCGCCGAGCCCGAGTGCGGCCAGCCCCTCGGCTGCGGCGGAGGTGGTGTAGCCGGCGATGACGAAATCGCCGGTCTTCAGCGCCTTGGTCTTGGTCCAGGTCTTGGTGCGGCCGCTCTGGTAGATCGCGGTGGCGCGCTTGGAGACGATGCCTTCCAGCCCCATCTCGGAGGCCTGGTCGTAGAGCGCCTGGCCATCGCCTTCGACGTGGTCTGAGAACTGGATGGCGGAGTTGGCGCCCAGGCCGGACAGCAATTGCGACAGCAGCGCCTTGCGCCGGCCGAGCGGCGCTTTTCTCAGGTCCCAGCCGTCGAGATACAACAGGTCGAAGGCATAGAAGTGGAGCTTGTTGCCGGCGCCCTCGGCCAGCGCCTCCTGCAAAAGGGCAAAGCGGCTGATGCCCTCGGCGTCGAGCACGACGACCTCGCCGTCGACGGTTGCATCGCGGCAGGGCAGCCTGGCAAAGGCGAGCGGCAGGTCGCCATAGCGCCTGGTCCAATCGAGGCCGGCGCGGGTGATCAATTTGACCGCGCCGTCGGCCAGATGCGCCATGGTGCGGTAGCCGTCGAATTTTATCTCGTGCAGCCAGATTTCCAGCGTTTTTTCCGCAGGGCCTTCGCCGCCCGGCGGCTTCGGAACCTGCGTGGCGAGCTGCGGCTCGATCCGGGAAGGCAGCGGCGCCTTGACCGCACCCGGCAGCGCACCGGGTTTCAATGCCACCGGTTTAGCAGGCCTTGCGGCAGGCTTCGGGGTTGCCACCAGCTCCTCGATGCGGCGGCCGGATTTGACGCTTTCCGGCCGGGCTTCCAGTATGTCGAGCCTGGCGTCGGCGGCGAGGTCGCGCTCCTTGAACAGCAGCCAGTTCTTTTTGCCCTCATCCTCGCCGGGCTTCGGTTTCAGCCTGGTCAGCATCCAGCCGCCATTCAGTTTCTCGCCGGCGAGACGAAATTTGAAGGAGCCGGTGCGCAGGCTCTTTTCGACATCGTCCATCGGCGCCCAGACGCCGGTGTCCCAGACGATCATCGGCCCGCCGCCATATTCGCCCTCGGGAATGACGCCTTCGAAGTCGATATATTCGAGCGGATGGTCCTCGGTCTCGACCGCCAGCCGCTTGTCGGCCGGATTGAGCGACGGGCCGCGAGGCACCGCCCAGCTCTTCAGCACATCGCCGACCTGCAGGCGAAGATCGTAATGGTCGGCAGTAGCGTGATGCTTGTGCACGACGAAGCGATTGCCTTCTGCGGCAACCAGTCCGCCGGCGGGCTCCGGCGTCTTGCTGAATTCGCGCTTGGCGCGATAGGCCTTGAGTTTGGAGGGAGCTGGCATGTCAAAGACCGAAGCGCGCGGCAGTCAGCAACCAGCGTCTCATTCCTTCGCGGCCCCCTCTGTCCTGCCCTCTTTGCCAAAACTTGGCATCTCCCCCACACGGGGGGAGATCGGATGTCGCGACCTCTTTCGCCAATCTCCGACGTTGCAAAGAGGGCGCCCGCAGTGACGCTGCCAATCTCCCCCCTCGTGGGGGAGATGTCCGGCAGGACGGAGGGGGGCGCTGTCCCGCCAGCATCAAAATTCCATCGCAGCGGCGTTCACAGATCACGGCAAAGTCTCCGCGACGTCGCTTCGCTCCTGCTCCGCCCTTGGATGACGAAGGGATGGATGTCACGGGCTCAATCGTCGGTGGCCGGCGTCAGTTCGAGCTCGGCCGGCGACAGACCCTGCTGGAGCTGGCTCAGCCGGAATTCGTCGACCCAATAGGCCTCGCCGTCGACGAGGACACGCGCCTTGTAGGCGCCGGCGGAAAAGCTCTGCGCGGTGATGTAGACCTTGTGGCGGTCGAGCGCCTTGCGCACCGCGGCACGCTTGGAATTCTGGCTGGTGACGGAACTGGCCATGGACTCGCTCATACACGCCGCCGCAGGAAAAGGCGGCTGGTATAAGGATGGCCGAGACCGGGTGTTCTGTCAATTTCCAGGCACTGGGCAACACTGGGCAAGGCGCTTAGGAGAAAAGCTCACACGATCGTGCGATCAGCCTCGACCGAGCGACTGTGGAAACCGAGCGAGCGCTCTATATGGTCCTGACGCAATAGTCCTGACGCCCACGAACCCTGACGCTTATCCGGAGATCTCATCCATGACCTTGAGCACACGCAAGCTGGGCAGCCAAGGGCTGCGGGTATCGGTGATCGGCCTCGGCTGCATGGGCATGAGCCAGTCCTACGGCCCGGCCGACGAGGCGGAATCGATTGCCACACTGCATCGCGCGATCGAGCTCGGCTGCACCTTCTTCGATACGGCGGAAGTCTATGGCCCGCACACCAATGAGGCACTGCTCGGCCGCGCGCTGAAGGGCCGGCGCGACGAGGTGACGATCGCCACCAAATTCGGCTTCCGTATCGAAAACGGCAAGCAGATCGGCACTGACCGCAACAGCCGGCCGGAGCATATCCGTGAGGCGGTGGACGGCTCGCTCAGCCGGCTCGCCACCGACCATATCGACCTGCTCTACCAGCACCGCGTCGACCCGGCGGTGCCGATCGAGGATATGGCGGGTGCTGTCAGCAAACTAATCACTGAAGGCAAGGTGCGCTTCTTCGGCCTGTCGGAGGCGGGTGCGGCCAACATCGGCCGCGCGCATGTCGTGCATCCGGTGTCGGCGGTGCAGAGCGAATATTCGCTGTGGGAACGCAATCTGGAACCGGAGATCATCCCGTTGCTCAGCGAACTCGGCATCGGCCTGGTGCCGTTCGCGCCGCTTGGCCGCGGCTTTCTCACCGGCGACGTCAAGCGCGCCGAAGACTATCCGGAAGGCGACTTCCGGCGCGGCGACCCGCGCTACCAAGGCGCAAACTACGACGCCAATGTGCAGGCCGCCGGTATTGTCCGCGACATCGCGGCGGCCAAGGACGTCAAGCCCGGCCAGATCGCGCTGGCCTGGCTGCTGCACAAGGGCAGCGACTTGCGGCTGGACATCGTGCCGATCCCCGGCACCAAGCGCAGAAAGTACCTCGAGGAGAATGTCGCCGCCGCCGCGATCAAGCTCGACGCCGCCGCAATGCAGGCGCTCGACGATGCGCTGGCGCCGGGCAAGGTCGCCGGTGAGCGCTACAACGAACGCGTCATGGTGACGATCGACCGGTAGGTTGCATCTACGGCAGCTTCGCCAGCTCGGCAGCGTGGCGGATGGCAAGCAAAGCGTCCCGGTTGGTCACCGGATAGCCTGCGATGAAGCGTTCCACCGAAAAGCCTGGAAATTCGGCTCTCAAGCGGGCCGCGGCGCGCGCCGCCTCGCCGGTCTCGCCTATGGCCGCATGCGAAAGCGCCAGGAACATCAGCACGTCCGGCGACTCCGGCGAACTCCTGCGGAGCGCCGCGACAGCTTCCCGATGCCTGCCGGCGGCAAACAGGATGCGGCCTTGCATGCCGAAATACCAGGGCGGAGCCAATGGATTGAGGCGCATGGCACGCTCGATGAGCGGGATCGCCTCGGCTGGATTGCCGGCGACAAGCGCTTTGCTGCCGGCCAGCAGCGGCAGTATGCCGGCGTGGTTGGAGCCGTATTCGAGAGCCCGCTGGTGCGCGCGCTCCGCTCCTTCGAGATCGCCAAGGCATGCCCTGACATTGCCAAGGCAAGCGTGGGCGCAGCCGTCCGTCGGGTCGAGCCGCAAGGCGTTTTCGGCCGTGATCCGCCAGTTCTCGATCGACGTCAGCAGGTCATCGCCAAAGCCGTTGCAGGCCTCGATCGAATAGGCGTAGGCGAGTTCGGCCCAGCAGTTGGCGAAAGCAGGATCAAGCTCCAGCGCGCGCAAAAACAGGCGGATCGCCTCGGCATTGCCGGCGCGGCTGAACGTGGTGTGCTGTTCGAGGGCAAGCAGATAAAAATCATAGGCCCGCAAGCTGGCCGGCGGCTTGCGGCGAGCCGCATTGCGGCCGACCGTGGCCAGCGTTCCGTAACTGCCGGCGAACACGTTGATGATGCTTTCGGTCAGGCTGTCCTGCAGCGCGAAAATGTCCTCGGCCGGGCGATCGTAGCGCTCCCTCCACAGGTCGACGCCGCTACGGGCATCGGCAAGCTCTATCGTCAAGCGAATCCTCTGGTCGTCCGCACGCAACTGGCCCGATACGAAATAGGTGGCGCCGAGCGCCTTGCCGTCCGCCGCGAAATCGGCCGGCTTGCTGCCCAGCGATTTCATCGTGTGGAAGGCGATGACAGGCAAGCCCGCGTATCGCGCCAGGTTGATGGTGATGTCTGACGACAGGCCGTCGGCAAAGCGGTGCCAGCGCTCTTCGGAATTCAGGCATTCGATCGGAAATATGGCGAGCACCGGCGGAGCGTCCGACGGAGGTGACTGCCCGCCCGGCCGAACGCCGGAAGCGCCGGCAAAATACGCCGCGAGCCCGATCTTGGTGCGCACGCCAAGTTTTTCGTAGATGGCCGCAAGGTGGGTGCGAACAGTGGTTGGGGCAATGAAAAGTGCATTGCCGATTTCGCGATAGGTCATGCCGGCTGCGAATTTTTCCGCGACCGCGCGCTCGCGACCCGACAAGGCATCGAGCGTCTGCGCCTTCGAACCGTCATTGACCGTCATGGTGGAACCCGTCCCAGGACAGAATACTACAAATGCAGGAGGCCGAATACTGCATCTGCCCGATCCCGTCGCAGGCGCACAAATTGCAAAATCGTTTGCCGCAAAAAGCGGCAATCAGGGGGAGGTTTCCATGCGTCCTGTTTCGATAATGCTGGCATGCACGATCTTGAGTTTTTCCGCCGCCCAGTCGCCGTCGTTCGCAAGAGGATGCAGGCAGGTGCTGGAATCGGATGTGAAAATCACGAGCATGCGCCTCTATGCCGACATCCTGGCCAATGCCGCCCGCAACGGCTGGGACTACACGCCTGAATCGATCGTCAGCGGCTCAAAGCGGCATTTCGAGGAGATGAAGCTCCAGTTGAATGACGCCGGCTATGAGATCATGCCCGTCGGCGTCCACCTGTATTGCAAGCGGTGGGACAAGCTCGCCGCCCGCTAGCAACCAGCGATCCGCCCCTTGCGGCGCAAGCTTTGCCGAGACATCGATATGTCGAAGGTGCAGGCCAACTGTCTGCTTCTGCTTGCCGCTGCCTTTTGGGGCTTCGGCAACGTTGCGCAGAAGACTGTGCTGGATCATCTCGATCCGCTCAGCGCCGTGGGCATGCGCTGTCTGATCGCGGGGCTCATGGTCGCGCCGCTGACGGTGCTCGAATGGGGAACGAAATCCGGGCCAGGCTACTGGATGAGCCTCACCAAAGTCAGCGTTCTGTTCTCGATTTCCATTATCATCCAGCAGGTCTCCTACCTAGACACTTCGGTTACCAATGCCAGTTTCCTGGTGAGCACCGCTACGGTGATGACACCGCTCGCGGCCTGGTTGCTGATAGGGGAGCGCCCGACTGCTGTCGGCGGGCTTGCGGCTGCCATGACATTGGCCGGTGTCCTGCTGCTGTCCGGAGGCTTGACCGCCAGCTTCAGCCAGGGCGATCTCGCTGCGATACTTTCGGCCGCGTGCTACGCGCTGTGGATGGTGGAGCTTGGCCGTCACATGCAGACCCATGGCGCGCCGGTCGCGGCGGCTGCCGGGCAATTTCTCGGCGCCGCCGTGCTCACCCTGCCGCTCGGCGCCCTTCTGGGTAATCTGTCGCTGGCAGCCATCAGCGATGCCGGCCCGGAACTCGCCGTGCTCGGCATCTTTTCGACCGGGGCCGCCTTTGGCATCCAGACGATCGCTCAACGCTTCACGTCGGCCAGCCATGCCGCGGTGGTCGTCAGCGCAGAGAGCGTGTTCGGAGCGATTGGTGCTGCCATATTTCTAGGCGAGCGGCTGTCGCCGACCGGAGCAATCGGTGCTGCGGTCATATTTGCATCAATCACCTTGCTGTCGCTGACAACCGACAAAATCAGCAAGCCGGCGGTGGCAGACTGAGAGATCTTCCCCGGGCAGTCCGGCGAACCCCGCCAAGCCGCCAAGAAACAAGCAGGGGACCCGACCGAAACCGAATCCCGCCCGTTCTTGCGCAAATCTCCGGCCTTGGCTAGCATCCACCCGCCGGCGCCGAGCGGAGGAGAACGTCGCGGTGGACCGACTGGAGCGCCGTTGCGTCCCCTTGGGCGCTCAAGGACACTCCATTTCTGGATCGACGCAGGAATTTTCGGAAAACCGGAACCGGTTTTCGGGTTCATGCGCTCATGTGGGAGGAGACTAAATTGATCAACAGACGTGAATTCCTGCTTTCGTCCGTGGCGATGGGCACGATGGCGCTGGCCGCTCCGCAACTGGCTTTCGCCCAGGACAAGCTGACCATCCTTGGTTCGGTGCCGAGCCTCGGCTTTCCGTTCTTCGTGCACATGCTGAACCAGATCAAGGCGGAAGCTCAGGCGCAGGGCGTCAATCTTGTCGAAAGCGACGGCCAGAACTCGGCGCCCAAGCAGACCGCCGATATAGAGGCAGCGCTCGTGCAGAAGGTCAACGCCATCGTCATCTCGCCACTCGACGTCAACGCGCTGGCCCCGGCCATCGAGCAGGCGATCCAGGCCGGCGTCCCCGTCGTCACCATCGACCGCCGCGTTGACGGGGTCGAAGGCATCCTCGCCCATGTCGGCGCCGACAACGTCAAGGGCGGCGAGGCCGAAGCGCAGGCCATGGTGGCGGCCTTCCCGGACGGCGCCAAGATCTTCCATCTGCAGGGCCAGCCAGGTGCCGGGCCCGCGATCGACCGCAACAAGGGCGTGCACAACGTCCTCGACCCTATGAAGGACAAGTACCAGATCATCTTCGAGCAGACCGCCAATTTCGCCCGCGCCGAGGCGCTCTCGGTCACCGAGGCCGGCCTTGCCGCCAACGGCAAGCCCGACGCGATCATCTGCGCCAATGACGACATGGCGCTGGGCGCGGTCGAAGCCTGCGCGGCGCGCAACTTCACCGACGTCAAGATCTACGGCTTCGATGCGCTTCCCGAAGCGCTGGTCGCCGTGCGTGACGGCAAGCTGGCCGGCACCGTCGAACAGTTCCCCGGCGAGCAGTCGCGCACCGCGGTGCAGATCGCCGTCGCCTACGCCAAGGACAAGACCGAGCCGAAGGAAAAGCTCGTGCTGCTGACGCCGATCGTCATCGGCAAGGACAATCTCGACAAGGCGGAAAGGCTGGGCGAGACGAAGTAGGCCAATTGGTAAGGCCGAGGGCGCATAGCGGCAAAAGTAGCGTTCTGTCGCGCCCCCCTCTGCCCTGCCGGGCATCTCCCCCACTTGGGGGGAGATTGGCAGCTTCGCCGATGGCGCCTCTTCTGCAGCGTAGGAGATTGGTGGACATCCAATCTCCCCCCTTGTGGGCCCTTGTGGGGGAGATGTCCGGCAGGACAGAGGGGGGCTGTCCCGCGGCCAATCGCAATCAGGGAGAAACCTTTGCCCACAGCCGAAGCCATCGCGCCATCTCCCCCCCTCCTCGCCGTCGAAGGCGTGACCAAGCGCTTTGCCGGCGTGACTGCGCTGAGCGATGTCTCGCTCGAGGTTCGGCCCGGCGAAATCCTCGGCCTGCTCGGCGAGAACGGCGCCGGCAAGTCGACGCTGCTCAAGATCCTGTCCGGCGTGATGCCGCCGTCCAGCGGCCGCATCGTCTTCGACGGCGTCGAATTCAATCCGCACAATCCGCAGGATGCCAAGCGCCTCGGCATCGTCACCATCTACCAGGAACTGAGCCTGATCCCGACGCTGACCGTGGCGGAAAATATCTTTATCGGCCGCGCGCCGCTCGGGCGCTTCGGCCTGGTCAGCTGGCGGAAGATGGAGGTAGACTCGCGCGCGATCATCGCCCGCGTCGGCCTGGACCTCGACCCGGCGACGCCGGTGTCGGCGCTGTCGGTGGCCGAGCAGCAGCTGGTCGAGATCGCCCGCGCGCTGTCGCTGAAGAGCCGGCTCATCATCATGGACGAGCCGACCTCGGCGCTGACCGAAACCGAAGTGCAAAAACTGATGTCGATCATGGGCCGGCTGCGCAAGGACGGCGTCGCCATCATGTTCGTCACCCATAGGCTGGAAGAGGCCTCCGCGATCTGCGACCGCATGACGGTGCTGCGCGACGGCAGGCTGGCCGGCCATCTCGACCGTGATGGCGGGCCAATCAAGCTGCCGAAAATCATTGAAAAAATGGTCGGCCGCGCCGCGTCCGAGCTTTATGCCAGGCCGACGCTGCGCGATGTCGCCGGCGACGTCAGGCTTTCCGTGCGCGGCCTGCGCACGGTGCGCGATCCGCAGGCGCCGCACGCCATCGTGCTCGAAGGCATCGACCTCGACCTCAAGGCGGGCGAGATCCTCGGCGTTGCCGGCCTCGTCGGCTCCGGCCGCACCGAACTTGCCCGCGCCATCTTCGGCGCCGACCGCATCGCCGCCGGCACCATCACCCTCGACGGCAAGACGATCGCACCTGAAACACCCGCCGACGCCATCGCGCTCGGCATCGGCCTGGTTCCGGAAGACCGCAAGCATCAGGCGATCTTCGCCGCGCTCGGCATCCTGACCAACTTTTCCGTTGCAGCGCTGGGCCGCTACTCCAACGCTCTCGGCTTCATGGCCGAGCGCCGTGAGCGCCAGGCGCTGGCGAGCTACAGAAAAGCGCTGTCGATCCGCATGGCCTCGCCCGAGCAGCCGATCGAGGGGCTGTCCGGCGGCAACCAGCAGAAGGTCATCCTCGCCCGCTGGCTGGCGCGCGACCCCAAGGTGCTGATCGTCGACGAACCGACGCGCGGCGTCGATGTCGGCGCCAAGGCCGAGGTGCACCAGATCCTGGTGCAGCTCGCCGCGCGCGGCATCGCCATCATGATGATCTCGTCGGAATTGCCCGAAGTGCTTGCGGTGTCGGACAGGATCGTCACCATGCGGCGCGGCCGCATCACCGGCGAGATGCCCGGCATCGAGGCGACAGAGGAAAAACTGATGGAACTGATGGCGCTCGATCAAACGCAGGAAGCGACGCAATGACCAGCACGACCGAACAGAGCGAGCGCAGCGGCATCAATGTCGCGCGCCTGCTGATGAGCTTCGGCCCGCTGATGTTCCTGGCGCTGCTGATCGTCGTCTTCACCGTGCTGAAGCCGAGCTTCATCGATCCCATCAACATCTTCAACATCATGCGGCAGATCTCGATCACCGGGCTGATCGCGCTCGGCATGACCTTCGTCATCCTCACCGCCGGCATCGACCTGTCGGTCGGTTCGCTGCTGGCTTTCTGCGGCATGGTCGCGGCGGTGGTGGCCAAGGGCGGCACCGCCAACACGCTGTCGCTGTCGACGTCCGGCGCGCAAGGCTTTGGCTGGTTCGCAGCCCTTCTGGCCGCTGTCGTCGTCGGCGCCCTGGCCGGCGGCGTCCAGGGCTTTGCCATCACCCGGCTGAAGGTGCCGCCCTTCGTCGTCACGCTCGGCGGCCTCACCGTGTTTCGCGGCCTGACGCTGACGATCTCCAACGGCGGCCCGATCTCCGGCTTCGACGCCTCGATGCGCTGGTTCGGCACCGGGCTGATCGGCCCGGTGCCGGTGCCGGCGATCATCTTCGCGGCGGCGGCGATCCTCTGCCACATCGTCCTGCGCTACACGCGCTACGGCCGCGCCGTCTACGCCGTCGGCGGCAATGCCGAGGCGGCGCGGCTCTCCGGCCTGCGCGTCGACCGCATCCTGATCTCGGTCTACGTCATCGTCGGCTTCTTCGCCGGCCTTGCCGCCTTCGTGCTGTCGGCCAGGCTCAATTCCTCGGAAGCCGTCGCCGGCATCGGCTACGAGCTGACGGTGATCTCGGCGGTGGTCATCGGCGGCACCTCGCTGTTCGGCGGCATTGGCTCGGTCGGCGGCACTGTGGTGGGTGCAGCACTGATCGGCGTGCTGCAGAACGGGCTGCAGTTCAACAACGTCTCGTCCTACACGCAAAGCATCGTCATCGGCCTGATTCTGATCCTCGCCGTGGCCTTCGACCGCTGGCTGAAATCGCGGGTAAGGCGGTGAAGCTGCCAATCTCCCCCCTTGTGGGGGAGATGCCCGGCAGGGCAGAGGGGGGCGCCGTAGAGCGCCGGCGTTTGACCCATCTATGACCAGGCACGAACGCACGAACCACTTAAGTGTTTGATTGCAACGGGCTGACAAGCAGGAGTGTGTGATTGCAATAGGCTGAGGGGCTGGCGGGACAGTGCCCCCCTCTGTCCTGCCGGACATCTCCCCCACAAGGGGGGAGATCGGCCGTCACCACTGCTTTCGCTCATCAGTAGTCCATACCGCCACCGCCGGGCATTGCCGGCGCGGCAGCTTCCTTCTTCGGCTTCTCGGCCACCATCGCCTCGGTGGTGACGAGCAGGCCGGCCACCGACGCGGCGTCCTGGAGAGCGGCGCGCACCACCTTGGCCGGGTCGATCACGCCTTGCGCGTAGAGATCGCCGAACTCGTTGGTCTGGGCGTTCCAGCCATAGCCGAATTCGGTCTTCTCGCGCAGCTTGCCGACGATGATCGAACCTTCCGCACCGGCATTCTCGGCGATCTGGCGCACCGGCTGTTCGACGGCGCGACGCACGATCTCGACGCCGGTCTTCTGGTCGGGATTGTCGACGGCGACATTGTCGAGCGCCTTCGCCGCCCTGAGCAGCGCCACGCCGCCGCCGGGCAGTATGCCTTCCTCGACCGCAGCGCGGGTGGCGTGCATGGCGTCGTCGACGCGGTCCTTGCGCTCCTTGACCTCGACCTCGGTCGAGCCGCCGACGCGGATGACAGCGACGCCGCCGGCGAGCTTGGCCAGCCGTTCCTGCAGCTTCTCGCGGTCATAGTCGGAGGTGGTCTCCTCGATCTGCGCCTTGATCTGGCTGATGCGCGCCTGGATCTCATCCTTGCGGCCGGCGCCGTCGACGATGGTGGTGTTCTCCTTCTCGATCAGCACCTTCTTGGCGCGGCCGAGCATCTCCAGCGTGACGTTTTCGAGCTTGATGCCGAGATCCTCGCTGATTGCCGTGCCGCCGGTCAGGATGGCGATGTCTTCCAGCATCGCCTTGCGGCGGTCACCAAAACCCGGCGCCTTGACGGCGGCAACCTTCAGGCCACCGCGCAGCTTGTTGACGACCAGCGTCGCCAGCGCCTCGCCTTCGACATCCTCGGCGATGATCAGCAGCGGCTTGCTCGATTGCACTGCGGCTTCGAGCACCGGCAGCATGGCCTGCAGGTTGGACAGCTTCTTCTCGTGGATCAGCACATAGGGCTCTTCGAGCTCGACGCGCATCTTGTCCTGGTTGGTGATGAAATAGGGGCTGAGATAGCCGCGATCGAACTGCATGCCCTCGACCACTTCGAGCTCAGTCTCGGCGGTCTTGGCCTCCTCGACCGTGATGACGCCCTCATTGCCGACCTTTTCCATCGCTTCGGCGAGGAAGCGGCCAATCTCGGCATCGCCATTGGCCGAGATGGCGCCGACCTGGGCGATCTCGTCGTTCCGGGTCACCTTGCGGGCATTGGCCTTGAGTTCAGCGACGATGGCGTCGACCGCCTTGTCGATGCCGCGCTTCAGGTCCATCGGGTTCATGCCGGCGGCAACCGCTTTGGCGCCTTCCTGGACGATCGACTGCGCCAGAACGGTCGCGGTCGTGGTGCCGTCGCCGGCGACGTCGCTGGTCTTCGACGCGACCTCGCGCACCATCTGCGCGCCCATGTTCTCGAACTTGTCCTCAAGTTCGATTTCCTTGGCGACGGTAACGCCGTCTTTGGTGATGCGCGGGGCGCCGAACGACTTGTCGAGGATGACATTGCGGCCCTTGGGACCGAGCGTCACCTTCACCGCGTCGGCGAGGATGTTGACACCGCGCAACATCTTCTCGCGGGCTTCGGTATGGAATTTCACATCCTTGGCAGCCATTGGATAACTCCTTCAAATAGGCAGCTTTTCGTTGACTGATTGCTTGTTCAGGCCCCGCTCAGGCGGCCTTCTGCATCTTCAATTCGATCACGCCCAGCACGTCACTTTCCTTCATGATGAGCAGGTCCTCGCCGTTGAGCTTGATCTCGGTGCCCGACCATTTGCCGAACAGGATGCGGTCGCCGACCTTGACGTCGAGCGGCTGCAACTGTCCGCTATCGTCGCGCGCCCCGGGGCCGGCGGCGATGACCTCGCCTTCCTGCGGCTTCTCCTTGGCTGTGTCAGGAATGATGATGCCGCCCGCGGTCTTCTCGTCGACCTCGATGCGGCGGACCAGGATACGGTCATGCAATGGACGGAACGCCATGTCGTTCTCCTCATAGGACAAACAGATTTTCTTGGACCTCCCTTCGCAGCCGATCGGTACAAGGGTCGATGCGACGGTGCGCGACCCCTGCTCAGGCATCGCGCGCTTATCGAGTTAGTCTGCCGGTTCAGGCTTTCAAGGGGATGCCGAAAAAATTTTAGCACTCGCCGTGGTCGAGTGCCAAAACCCGATGATATCAGCACTATTCCAAGGGTTTGAAGCGACGGATGCAGCTTGAAATCGCGGCGCAAGCTTCCGACATCGTCATCGATCCGGCACCGCCTGGCGGCGGCCGGAACCGATGAGGAAGCGGAGGCGTTTTTGGATGCGGAGAATGGCGATGGAGCGCGGGCCGATTTCAGCTGGATTGGCGTTCAGGTGGATTGGCGTCCCGTGACCAGCAGTCGGCCGTGTGCGCTGCCTTGACGAAAGCCGTGCGCGCCTCGCGGGCGGTGCGCCAGCCGTCGAGCGCGTCGCGGCAGGCGCGATAGGCTGCGCGCCAGTTCCGGCCGCGCGCCCGGTCCGGCCATTGCTGCATGCATTCGATGGCTTCCCAGCTGCTGGCGACCTTGCGCTCTCCGATGGATTGCAGCTTGAGCGTCATCGGCTCGGAGAATGGGACGTCGTTCATCACTTCCTCCTTTTTTCTTTTTGAACTTCCTCCTTTTTTCTTTTTGAGAATAACCAGGAAGGCGGCCCGATCGGCGCCCGACTGACGAGATGGTTCGTCTGGCTACGCGCTTCAAGACCTCCCGTGCCCCAACCCGGCGCCCCCTGCCCCGACGTAACGGCCAGCTATATGTCGTCGTCCGGCGGTTCGAGAAGCCCGATCAGCGTCGCTACCCTTGCCGACGGCAGCGGGCGGCCCTCGTTGACCAGCGCCTCATCGGCGCCGACCCAGGCAAAGGCCTCGCGCAACTCTTCGATCGTCGCGCCGGTCGAGGCGATGTCAGCGATGACGGCGTCGTCCACCGGGCCCAGCACCGAAATGATGTCGTCGCGTGTCATGGTCATGATATCCTCCATGCGGCGTGCCGGCGCGACCCTCAAACGACGGTTGAATCCGGCATTGCCAATACAATCTGGCAACAAAAAATTCTGGCAGCGGGACAGAATCTGGGTCTTGATTTCGGCCTGACAATAACCAAATGAAAATTGCCGGTTGCCGAATGGGACCGGCAGAACCCAGGGAGCGCCAAGCTCTTTGGCGTCTTGGCGTCCCTCGTACTATGTTGCTCCATGGAGGATGTAGCTATGAGAACCGCATTCGACTTTTCCCCGCTGTATCGGTCGAGCATCGGTTTCGACCGTATCTTCAACCTGCTGGAAAACGCGCCTCAGGCAGTCGAAACCTGGCCGCCCTATGACATCGAGCGAAGCGACGAGAACACCTATCGCGTGAGGATCGCCGTCGCCGGCTTTTCCGAGAACGAACTCGACATTAGCCACGAGCCGAACTTTCTCATCGTCTCGGGCGAGCGCAAGGAACAGGACGAGGTGGAATATCTCCATCGCGGCCTTCCGGTGCGCCCGTTCACACGGCGCTTCGAGCTTGCCGATCACATGACGGTCACCGGCGCCTCGCTCAACAACGGCCTGCTGACGATCGACCTCGTGCGCCAAGTGCCCGAAGAGATGAAGCCGCGTCGCATCACGATCGCCAAGCAAGACGGCGCGCCGAAGGCCGGACAAGTCGAGAAGCCGAAGCAGGCCGCCTGAGCGAAGGCGATCTCTGGCGTTCGCCTTTTGCACAACCAGTCGAGAAAGGAGAACAGCAATGGCTATTCGTGATCTCATACCCTGGGGCCGGGAGAACAGTCCAGTTCCCAGCTTCTATCGTGACGAGGACCGCGACCCGTTCATGGCGTTGCATCGCGAGATGAACCGCATGATCGACGACGCGTTCCGCGGTTTCGAAACGCGCATGCCGATGCTCAGCGGGTTTTCGTCGCCGCGCGCCAATTGGCCGAGCGTCGAAATCGCCGACGGCGAGAAGGAGATCCGCGTGACCGCGGAAATCCCCGGCATGGACGAGAAGGACATCGAGGTGCTGCTCGACGACGGCGTGCTGACGCTGCGCGGCGAGAAGCGCTCCGAGACCGAGGACAAGGAAAGGCACTTCTCCGAGCGGTTCTATGGCCGCTTCGAGCGCCGCATCCCGCTCGGCTACGAGGTCGAGGAGGACAAGGTGAACGCCGCCTTCCACAACGGCGTGCTCAGCGTGACGCTGCCCAAGACCCAGCGCGCGCAGACGAAGGCCAAGCGCATCGCCATCAGTGGCAGTGCCGCCAGCCCCGGCAAGAGCAAGCACTGACGACATCGGCAACCGGACGCGCAAGCCGCGCCCGGCTGCGCTCATTCGGTGGATACGCCGCCAGTTCCTGCTTGCAACTAGCCGTCCGCCGGCCGCCCGATACCTTGGAAGGGCAAGTCCAACCAGCATCAACTTCCGGCGGCGGGCTTGGTCTTGACGTTCTTCAGCGCGGTCAACAAATAGTCCTGCATCGTCGCCTGAAGGTTTGTCGTGGAGGTGCGCACTGCCGCCATCGCGTCCTTGACCGCCGCTTGGTCGAAGGGCGAAACCTGTTGCGCCGCCGCCAGATTGGCCCGCGCCACGCGCAGTTCGCGCAGTGCCGCCAAGGTGCGCGGACGGTTTGCGCGGCGGATGCTGCGGAACTCCTTCCTCACCTCGGGCGAGTAGGCGCCGGCGATCTCGGTGATCAGCCCACCCGCCGCCGATCCTTGGCGCAAGCCATGAGCCGCATAGCCGAGCAGGAAGAAGTTGCCGGCAAGCGAAAGGCCGAGCAGCACCAGCGTCGCCGTCCATAACAGGGAACGCCTCGTCAAAGCGAATCCTCCCCTGCTGCTGGATCGGCGGCAATGCCGGACAGGCCATCGCCAGACAGGCTATTGTCAGACAGCCCATTGTCAGACAGCCGCACGCCGGAAGCCAGCGCCAGAAGCTCCGAATCCTGCAGATCGTCTTGCAGCCGCGCCACCTGGTAGCCTGCCAGCGTCATGGCTACGAGCATGGCCGCGGCGCAAGCCGCCAGTCCGGCCGGCTCAAGCAAGAACCTCGGCAGGAATGACGACCACATTGACCTCCGGCTGGCATCGATGCGGGCCAGCACCTTGCGTGTCAGCGCCTGTTCGTCGCTGGCCATCAGCGCCGCCTCGAGCACGAGGCGATCGAGCGCGCGATCCGGATCGTCTTGCGGCGATCGGTCCGTTTCGCCCGTGACAAAGGTCCGTGCTTCCTGCCGGAAGGGAGCCGGCCAGGCCCCGACATCGTCGCCGAAGCGACGCTTGTTTCGTTCGAACTCGTCCCGTGTCATGAGGACTTCCTTTCCAGGTCTTCTGCCGCCATTGCCAAATGATCCCGCAAATGGTCCCTTAGCGCCCGCCGCCCGCGGACCAGCAATTGTTCCGCCGAGCCGGCGCTACCGCCCATCACCTCGGCGATTGCCGCGATATCGAGATCGCCGACGGCCCGCAGCAGCACGGCCATGCGCTGCCGCTCCGGCAGGCGCGACAGGCCGTCGCGGACAATCGCAAGCTCCTGTCGCGCGGCGGTCGTCGCTTCGGCACCCGGCTCTTGCGAGGCCACCTCATCCCGGACATCGTCGAGCCCGATGAAGGTCCGCAGCGCCCGCCGCCGGCGCTGGTCGATGCAGCGATTGGCGGTGATCCTGTACAGCCAGGTCGAGGCGCGTCCCCTGGTGGGGTCGAACCGTGCAGCCTGTTTCCAGATGGTCACGAACACCTCCTGCACCACATCCTCGGCGTCGCCGGCATTGCCGAGATAGCGCGCCGCAAACACCCGCAAGCCGCGGCCATGGCGGGCGATGAGCTCAGACAGCGCTCCCTGGTTGCCCGCCGCCACCCGTGCCAGCAGTTCGTCGTCCTCACGGGGTTCCTTATGCTGCACGGCGGCGGGCACCAACTGGCGAGGCTCCTGAACGTCAACGGCGCCAGCGCCGGGACCCGAAAACCGTGTTGCCGTCCGGGCCGGTGAAGCTGCCGGCCGAGCGGCCACGGAACGGCCCACGCGCCGACACCCGCTTGCCGGAGAAGGACTGCCCGTCCGGCCCGGTGCCAGAGTAGCTTCTGGCGCAGCGGTCAACAACGCCCGCGACGCATTTGGAACTCGACGTATAGCTGCCGCCATCGGGGCCGGTGCGCGTGGTCGAGCCGGTGTAGACGCCGCCCTCCCGGCTGACGCTGCGGCCGATCTGGCCGCCATGCAATGTCGGCCGTTGCCATTCCTCGGCGGCGGCCGGCACGGCAGCCGACGCGACAAGCATCGCGCCGAGGCAAAACAGATGAATCTTCGCTGAAGAAAGCATTTATTACTCCTTGATTATGTTGAAAAAGATTGGATCGATCTAGTTGAAGAAGGAACGTGATGAGATCGTCAGCCAGCGCGATCGGCAAAGAGCTTGCGAACGGCGGCGATCTCGTCCGCCGACAGCGTGCCGTCGCCATTGCGGTCGGCGAGGTCGAACAGCGGCATGCGGTTGCGGAACTCGTCCTCCGAGACCTTGCCGTCGCCGTTCGTGTCCATGCGCGGCCAGCGGTTGCCGAGCCTGGCTTGCGCCGCGTCGGCGCGGTCCATGATGGTGTCGCGGGCGCCTTCGATCTCCTTCTCGTCGATGACGCCGTCGTCATTGCGATCGAGCTTCGTGAACATGCGCTCGCGCGCCGCAAGCATCTCGTCCTTTGAAATCGCGCCGTCACCATTGGTGTCGACCCGTTGCAGGATGCGCTTGCCCGGCATGTCCTTTCCCGAAATGTCTTGCCCGTGCGCGGCGGAAAGCGGTACGAGCCCCAGAAGCAGGGTCGCAAAGAGTGCTGAACGTTGCATGGTGATGGTCCTTTCGCTGTCATTGGTCGCAAGCGGCGACTGCTGACCGATACGCAGGAGGGACGCTTCCCCTACGCTTGCCGGCGAAAAATTCTCACCCGCAGCCTGAGCAGCGGAACCTCCGGGTTCCTGCTGCGGATCGGGCGGCAACCCGATCGGACCCGCGCTCTCCGCCAAAGGCGCGGGCTTCATCTGTTCGGCCGATGCGCCAGACGGCGCGAAGGCCGCATATTGAGATATCTACGGAGCATTGAGTCGCAGCGTCGCTACCGTGGCGTTCCTGGCATCCAGGCAACGGAGCCCGCCATCCCTTGGGGTGGCGGGCTTTCGTTCAATTGTCGAACTTATCGGCCTGTCGGAGCCGAGCGAAAAGTCCTCGCCATCCGCTTCTTGTCGCCTGTTACAACAGCGGGCGGAGGCAGCCATCCGTCTCAGATCGCTTCGCGCTCCCGTTCCGGCGTGGCGACCAGCAAGGCCGCGGCGGCGTTGGCGGCGGCGAGGGCAGCCTCGACCTGATGGCCGCGGGCAAGGCCTGCCGCGAACGCGCCGACGAACTCGTCGCCGGCGCCATGGGTGCTGACCACTTTCACCGGAATGGCCGCCATCGCAAATGCCTCACCGTCGCGGCCGCAATAGGCAACGCCCTCCCCGCCGGCCGTGACGATCGCGGCCGGGTAGAAATCGATCAGCATGCGTGCCGCCTCGACAGCACCCTCGAGCGTATCGACGACCGCAATGCCGGCCAGGAATTCCGCCTCGATGGCGTTGACGATGACGATATCGGTAAGTGCCATCAGTTCGCCTGACAGTTTGCGGGCGGGCGCGGCGTTGAGCACGACGCGACCACCGTGTCTCCTCACCGCCCGCGCTGCGGCAATGTTGGCGGCTTCCGGCACCTCGTTCTGCAGCAGCAGCACCGCCGTTTGCGCAACCATTTCGATCGCGGCGTCCTTCTCACCCAAGGTGAGATTGCTGCCTGAGACGATCACCGCGCCATAATCGCCGCCGGCGTCGAAGATCGCCACGCTCATGCCCGAGCCGGCGCCAGGCGCGACCCGCACGAAGCGGCTGTCGACGCCGCAGCGCGCGAGATTGTCGACAAGCGCGCGGCCGAAATCGTCATCGCCGACGGCGCCAATCATTGCCGAGCGGACGCCGGCCCGCGCCGCTGAGATCGCCTGGTTGCCGCCCTTGCCGCCGCATTTCGGCTGCCAGGCACGGCCGGTCACGGTTTCACCCTTGCGCGGGCGATCGGGCGCTTCGACCATGATGTCGTAATGCAGGCTGCCGAACACGGTGACCAGCGGAGCTGTCATGTGCCCCAATCTTTCATGAGCCGCCCTTGTCCCGGCGTTTCGACGTCACCGCCGACATCGTGCGGCCGAGATTGCGCTCCGCCGCCTGATAGTCGCGCTGCGCCACCGCGACGAACAGCGCGTCGAGAATGTTGAGCTGGGCGATGCGAGCCGCCGCGTTCTCGCCCATCAGCGGCGAGCCCTGCGCCGTCGAGCACAGCACGATGTCAGCGATGGCGGCCAGCGGCGAGTTGTCGTAATTGGTGATGGCCAGCGTCCGCGCGCCGCTCTTGCGGGCGAGATGGATGGCATCGATGACGGCGCTGGTGTTGCCGGAATGCGAGAAGCCGACGGCGATGTCGTCGGCGCCGAGCAGCGAGGCCGACATCAGCATCATGTGCGAATCGTCGTAGACGGATGCGCGGATGCCGATGCGCAGGAATTTGTGCGAGACGTCGCGCGCGATCTGCGCCGAGCCGCCGACGCCATAGAAATCGCGGTTCTTGGCGCGGTACAGAAGATCGGCGGCGCGGTCGAAATCGTCCATGTCGAGGATCGCCAGCGTCTCCTCCAGCGCCTGGATCGAGGTGCGGAACACTTTTTGGACGATCTCGGCCGAACTGTCGTCGACCGACAGCTCCTGGTGCATTTCGGCGGTCGGCAGGCGACTGTATTCATAGACCGCGGTGCGGAAGTCGCGATAGCCGGAAAAACCCAGCTTCTTGGCGATTTTCACCACCATCGCCTCCGACACGCCGGCTTCTTCGGCGATCTGCTTGAGCGGAATGGTCTCGTCGAAGCCGCGCCGTCCGAAGACGGTTTCCACCACCTTCGCCTCGAGCGGCGTCAGATGCGGCATCATCATGCGGATGCGCGGTCCTACTGCTTTCAGATCCAGGCTGGTCAAGGTCATCCACGTCCCCTCGTCACGCGATCGATAAGCATCGCGGCGAGGATTATAAGACCAGTTGCCAGCAGCTGGTAGAAGGACTGGACATTCATCAGCGTCAGGCCGTTGCGCATGGTGCCGAGGATGACGGCGCCCAGAATGGTGCCGACGACGCTGCCCTTGCCGCCCATCAGCGAGGCGCCGCCGATGGCCGCCGCAGCGATGGCATCGAGCTCCCAGAGATTGCCGAGAATGGGTTCGGCGGCACCCAGCCGGCCGATCAGGATCTGTGCGGCAAGGGCCGCCAGCAGGCCCGAGATCATGTAGGCGGCGATCTTGGTGCGGGCGATCGGCACGCCGGCTATGTAGGCCGCCTCTTCATTGCCGCCGACGGCGAGCAGATATTCGCCGAACGGCGTCTTCTTGAGGATGATCCAGGCGATCAGCGCGACCACGGCCACGATGATGACCGCCAACGGCAATCCGAACAGCGAGCCGTTGAAGATGGCGCGGAAGCCGGCAGGCAGGCCGAGCACCGGATTGCCGCCGGTATAGATCAGCGCCAGTGCCCGGTAGGTGCTGAGCGTTCCCAGCGTGACGATGAAAGGCTGCAGCCCGACATAGGCGACCAGCACCCCGTTGAGCAGGCCGCAGACGAGGCCGATGGCGAAGCCGGCGGCGATGGCCAGCGGAAACGGCACGCCGGCAACCAGCATCGAGGCCGAGATGACGGCCGAAAGGGCTGCCGTCGGCCCGACCGACAGATCGATGCCGCCTGAGATGATCACCAGCGTCATGCCCAGCGCCAGGCAGGCGTTGATGCTCGACTGCTGCAGGATGTTGATCAAATTGCGCTCGGCAAAGAAGCCCGGGACCAGCGCGCCGAAGACGGCGAGGATCACCACCAGGCCGATCAGCGTGCCGGCATCGCGCAGGGAAAACCGGTGCAGGAATTCAGCCCGTGGGCGCGCTGCTGTGTGTTCGGTTACATCAGTCATCTGCTGGTCCTGTCCGTTATGCACCGACCCGATGGCCTGCGCCTTGCCGGCCTTGAGTCTCCGATTGGGGTATGGCGTGCGCCGCGATCGCCTGTTCGCTGAGATCAGCCCGGTCGAGTTCGGCGGCGACCGTGCCGTCGCGCACGACCAGCACGCGGTCGGCGAGCCGGATCACCTCGGGAAGCTCGGACGACACGACGATGACCGAATGGCCTTCAGCGGCGAGCTCCTCGATCAAATGGTAGATCTCCGCCTTGGCGCCGACATCGATGCCGCGCGTCGGCTCGTCAAACAAAAGGATGCGCGTTCCCGCCGCCAGCCAGCGGCCGATGATCGCCTTCTGCTGGTTGCCGCCGCTGAACAGCCGGATCGGCCGGTCGAGCAGGAACGGCCTGAGATTGACCCGCTTCATCTTCTCGGCCGCGACCCGTTTCAGCCTGGCGTGATCGATGACGCCGCGCGGCGCGAACACGCCCATCGAGGCCAGCGCCATATTGCTGGAGATCGACCGCAACGGCACGATGCCTTCGCGCTTGCGCTCCTCCGGCACCAGGCCGATGCCGGCGGCGATGGCGTCGCGCGGACTGGAAAGTTTGATCGCCTTGCCGTCGATCTCGACCCTGCCCGACGAAGCGCGGTCGGCGCCGGCCAGCAACCGCAGCAGTTCGGTACGGCCCGAGCCGACCAGGCCGGCAATGCCCAGCACCTCGCCGCGATGCAGGTCGAACGAGACGTCACGGACCTTGGTTGCCGAGGCGAGGCCACGCACGCTCAGCCTGACCTCGCTGGAGGCGTGCGAGCGGTGCTGTTCCTGGGCAAGCTCCCGGCCGACCATCATCGAAACGACGGCTTTTTCCGACACCTGCGCCAGATCGACGGATCCGACCACGACGCCGTCGCGCATGATGGTGGCGCGCTGGCAGATGCCGAACACCTCGTCCAGCTTGTGCGAGACATAGACGACCGCGACATCGTCGCGTGCCAGTCCGGCAATGACTTCGGCCAGCCGCTCGAACTCGCTCGGCGTCAGGCTCGATGTCGGCTCGTCCATCGCCACGATGCGCGCCCGATCGAGCAGCGCCCGGGCGATCTCGACGATCTGCCGCTGCGCGACCTTCAGGCTGCCGAGCGGGACTGCCGGATCGATCGTCGGATCGAGGGCGGCGAGGGCTTCCGCAGCGCGGCGCTCCTGCTCGCGGCGGGCGACGAAGATGCCGCCGCGCGTCAGCGGATGGCCGAGGAACATGTTCTGGGCGACGCTGAGATGCGGCACCTGCTGCAATTCCTGGTGGATCATGGCGACGCCCGCGGCGCGCGCGGCGACCGGATTGTTCAGCGTGACCGGTCTGCCGTCGATCAGCACGCTTCCGGCGGTCGGCCTGTAGACCCCCGACAGGATGCGCAGCAGCGTCGATTTGCCGGCGCCGTTCTCACCGAGCAGGCCATGGATTTCGCCGGCGCCGACCGAAAAGGACACATCGCTCAGCGCCCGCACGGCCGGAAACACCTTGGAAATGCCCTCGAATTGCAACCGCGGGACAGACATTGGTTCTATTCTCCAGGCAAAGGGCGCCAGCCGAAGGGCTGGCACCCGCAGTCCTGCCCTTAATTGCCCGCCGCAGCGTCCTCGAGCAGCGCCTTGCGCACGGCGTCGCCGGCGCCGGAATAGCGGTCGGCATTGTCCTTGGTGATCAGCGCCTGCGGCGTGGCGACGACGCGCGGCAGCTTCTGCCCGGCCACCAGCCGCAGCGCCGATTCCAGCGCCACCTCGCCGGTCAGCACCGGGAAACTATCGACGGTGCCGGTCAGCTCGCCGGCGCGGATCGAGGCATAGGCGTCGGAAATGCCGTCGGTGCCGAAAACGGCGACCTTATCCTGCAGGCCGGCGGCCTTGACCGCCTCGACGATGCCCAGCGCCATGCCGTCATTGTTGGCATAGAAGCCGATCAGGTCGGGGTGCTGCTGCAGGACGTTGGTGGCTGCGTCGTAGGAGGTCTGGCGATCCCAATTGCCGGGCACGCTGGCGACGACCTCGAACTTGCCGGCCTCGGTGATCGTGGTCTTGAAGCCATCGGTGCGCTGGACGGCGGCATAAACGCCGGCCTGGCCTTCGACGATGGCGACCTTGCCGCCATCCGGCCGGTTCTCGATGAACCATTTGGCGACGCGCACGCCATTGTCGCGCTGGACATTGCCGACATAGTGCTCGGCCTGCGGGATGACCGCGTCATTGACGTTGACCACCGGCACGTTGGCGGCCTTGGCCTGTTCCATGATCGGCTGCAGGTTGGAGTCGGTCTGCGGCGAGACGAGCAGCACGTTGTAGCCTTGCGTGACCAGGCCTTCGGCGATTGTCAGCTGGCCGAGCTGGTCGCCCTCGCTCTGCGCCGCCTGGTAGACGACCGGAACGCCGACGCGATCGCCCAACGACTTGTAGCCCTCACCCAGCGAGCGCCAGTATTCGTTGGTCAGCGTCTTGGAGACGGCGCCCGCCTTGGTGCCGTCGGGCAGCTTGGGAAACGCGCCGAACTTGGCCTCGAGCTGCGACCAGTCGATGCGGTCCTTCTCGGTGTCGGAATTGAGCGGCGCGAGGTCGGTCGAAAAGGCGGAGCCGATGGACAGCGCCATCAGCGCAGCGGTGGCGGTGGCAAGCAGAAATTTCATGGTCTTTCCTCCCTTGTTGAACGATTTTGAGGCCGAGCCTCAGCTGTCCGGCCCGAGCATGGCTTCCTGGATGATGGCTTGCGACGCGACCGCGTCCTGGCGGTCGATGGCGGTGGACAGGCGGTTGTCCCTTTCCAGTCGATCGACGACGCGCAGCATGCGCTTGACGGTGGCGATGTTGACTTCGCATTCGTGGACCGGATCGAGCCCGGTCATGTCGGGGAAGGTGTCGAAATAGATGGCGCCGACGTAGCCGTCGCGGCGGATCTGGCGGAGCAGCTCGATCGTCTGCAGCGTATGCACTGCGCCGACCATCAGGCCGTCGTCGCGCTTGGCGTAGCCGTCGTTGAGATGCACGCCCAAGAGCTTGCTGTGGCGCGCCACCAGTGCTGCGGCAAAAGCCGGCTGCTCGTCGGCATAGAGCACATGGGCGAAATCGAGCGTCACGCCGAGATTGGGCAGGCCGATCTCGCGGATCGCCAGCAATGTCGTCGCCGCGTCGGGCATCAGGCTGTAGGAACGCGGCTCGTTGGGCTTGTACTCCAGGCTGATCTGGCAGTCGGGATCATGCACTGCCACTTCACGAATTCCATCTATTTCGTGTTTCCACAGCGTCGCGTAATCGGCCTGGAAGGCATAGTCGAAGCCATCCTGCCCGAGCCACAGCGTCATCAGATTGGCACCCGCCTCACGCGCGGCGTCGATACCGGCCTTGGTCAGGTCGATGGCTTCGCGGCGAACTGCCGGATCCGGATTGGTGAAGGCGCCGAGCTTGAAGGCCGGATTGGAGTAGTAGCGCATAGCGAAGCCATTGATGGAAAGCCCGAGATCACCGAGCTTTTGCGCCATTTCCGCAGGTTTTTCATCGACATGATCGGGAAAATTGAGGTCGAGGTCGGTCAGCCCCGCAACCTTCGCAGCACGCGCCGCCATCTGCAGCATGGACGGCTTGCCGACAAGATCCGGCCATTCGGCCTGTGGCCGCGAGGCAAAGGAATTGAGGCGTGTGGCGAAACGATTGGCTGTCATGGATGACCCTTCGGTGGGCATAACTTCACATATTTTAGAATATTTGTAAAGTTCTTATTTTAACGTGAGTCCCGGGCTCAGCCGGACTGAACGCACCGAAAGCGGATTTCATGGCCGGCCCGGCCGTGTGCCTCAAATGATGCCGCCATGGCGGGCGGCAATCGGGAGATCGAACTGGCGGACTTGGTGATGAGAGGTCGACCGCCAGTCGAACTGGCAGCCGACAGGCGCCGACTATCAAGTAAATTTACACAGAGCAGTATCGCGGGTAAAATTGCTTGCAAGCGATCGGCGTCCCAAATGAAGGGCCCACTGACGATCAAGGTGCTCGGCGAATTGGTGGTCCTGCGGGACGCCCGGGAAATCGCGCTGCCACCGTCGAAGAAAACGCGCGCGCTGCTCGCCTACCTGGTGGTGACCAACCGGCGCCAGCGGCGCGACCATCTGTGCCAGATGTTCTGGGAGGTGCCAGACGATCCAAGGGCTTCGCTGCGATGGAGCCTATCGAAGCTGAGGCACAGCATCGACCAGGACGGTGATGGGGACTGCCTGAAGGCTGATCGAGACAGCGTGTGTTTCGACACCGCCAAGCTTGATGTCGATTTGCTGCAAGTCGCCCACATGACGGCGAACGAAGTGCGCTTGCTCGACATTTCACGCCTGGAAACCTTGGCCACCGTGTTCCGGGGGCGGTTCCTCGAGGACCTCGAACTGCCTCGTTGCCCCGTGTTCGAGGCTTGGCGCATATTCCACGGTGACGCGTTGGATCGCACCAGATCGATGATCCTGCAGGCGCTTGTCGAGCGGCTACGCAGCGAACCTGAACGGGCCCTTTCATATGCCCAAACGCTGCAATCTCTGGACGCGACCAATAAGCAAGTTTCATTGGAGATGAGATCACTCGCCGCTTCGGCTCTACAGCGGGCAACGCGACCGCGATCGGCGAGCGAGGAACTTGGGGAACAATTATCAGATGAAGATGGCCATCCCGCTCCCGGTGGTGGCCAAAATGAGCACCGGCGTTTCCAGGAGATACATTATTGCAGCAGCCCAGACGGCGTCCGGATCGCCTACGCGGTTTCGGGTGAGGGCCCGCCGATTCTTCGCGCCGCGCACTGGATGTCGCATCTGCAATATGAATGGGAAAGCCCAGTGTGGCGACACTGGATCGATTCGCTTTCGAGCAGGAACACGTTGATCCGATACGATGAGCGCGGCAACGGTCTCTCCGACTGGAATGTCAGCGACTTTTCCTTTGACGCCATGGTCACGGATCTGGAAAGCGTTGCCGACGCAAGCGGCATGAACCGGTTCCCGCTGCTCGGCGTCTCGCAAAGCTGCGCAATATCGATCGCCTACGTCGTCCGCCACCCCGAGCGCGTGTTGCGCCTCATTCTCTACGGCGGCTATGCAAGGGGCCGGCGAAAGCGCGGCGACACCCACCAACTCGATACCCATGAAGCTATGACCACGCTGATCCGTGAAGGATGGGGCAAGGACAATGCCGCGTTCCGCCAACTGTTCACCGAGGCATTCATTCCGGGTGCCAGCCGCGAGCAGATGGCCTGGTTCAACGATCTCCAGAGGCAGACCACATCGCCGCTCAACGCCAGCCTACTTCACTCCACTTTCGGCGACATAGACGTTTCGGCGATGCTTGCGCAGGTCACCGTTCCGACGCTGGTGCTGCATGCCAGGAACGATGCCGTGGTCCCATTCGACGAAGGCAAGGTGCTCGCGGCCGGCATACCGGGGGCGCGCTTCGTCGACCTCAACAGCGCAAATCATATCCTCCTCGACGACGAGCCTGCCTTCGCCGATTTCCTGCGCGAAGTCAGGTCCTTCATGGCCGGGCCCGAGTGACGGATCGGCTCGGCGGGTTCTTCTCTCCAGCCAGCAAATTTCAACGCTTCGGCCGCCCTTTTCTAACGACCGCAACAACACTCCTTCCAACGCAAACCGGTGACCATCGGCGCCGTGGTCGGCAAATGGAGGATCGAGATGAAGATTCATTCTGTGATCGGCGGCGGCGACGTGAAGCTGCATGTGCGCGAATGGGGCAAAGCTGATGCTCCAGCCATCCTCTTCATCCACGGGTGGTCGCAGAACCACCTTTGCTGGCGCAAGCAGTACGAGAGTGTGCTTGCGGACGCGTTTCGCCTCGTCGCCTTCGATCTTCGCGGCCATGGCATGTCGGAAGCGCCCGAGGCACAGCAGCAGTACACGGAGCCCAAGCCATGGGCGGACGATATTGCGGCCATCGTCGGCCAGCTCGGCCTGAACCGGCCCGTTCTCGTTGGGTGGTCTTATGCGGGCTTCATCATCTGTGACTATGTCCGCGCTTACGGCCAGGATGCGATTGCGGGGGTCAACTTCGTGGGTGCGGCTGTAACGCTTGACAGGGCCGCGTTCGGCGTTTTGATCGGCCCCGGCTTTCTCGATCACGTGCCGGGCGCGACCGCAGGCGACTTCCTCTCCAACGTCCAGGCCATTCGCGAATTCGTGCAGGGCTGCACCGCGCGACCGCTACCGAGAGACGAATACGAGGTGGCCCTGTGCTGGAATATCGTTGTGGCCCCAACAGTCCGGGCTGCGCTTGTCACGCGCGCGATCAACTCCGACGACGTTCTGACCATGTTAGAGAGACCTGTCCTCATGACTCAGGGCCGCAGCGACACGGTGATCCTCCCAGCAATGGGCGATCACATCCTCAAGACATGTCCGACGAGCACCGCTTCCTGGTACCCCGAGACCGGGCACGCACCCTTCATCGAGGACTCCTCCCGTTTCAACCGCGAACTCGCCGACTTCGTGCGCAAAGCGGCGACATCATAGCTGACGATAGAGGACATTTCGCGCCAAGGCTTGTGCTCAATCGGACCAGGCCGTCATGTCTGCTATTGGCGGCGCATTGCGGACGCAAGGGCTCGACGCAGCGAATTTCCGTCCGGGTTATGAACGCGGCCTGCGTATCCGCACCACACCTCCACTAGAACGTCGAGCCCGCCGTCAACAGCTTGGTCACGCTCGCTACCCTTGCTTCTTGCGCGCCAATTGATCATCCTTGCCGACGTTAGTTGCAACGCGGCCGGGGGGTTCGCACATGTCGACGCTTTATGCGCTGAAACCGGCCTTCCAGGCCAGGCTGCGGCCGCTTGCCGACCGGCTGGCCGCGGCCGGCGTCACCGCCAACCAGATCACGCTGCTGGCTGCCGCCCTGTCGGTTGCCACCGGCGTTGTGGTCGCGGCGCTTGCCGGCCATCGCGCGGTCTTCCTGCTGATGCCGGTGGTGCTGTTTGCGCGCATGGCGCTCAACGCCATCGACGGGATGCTTGCGCGCGAACATGGCCAGGCCTCAAAACTCGGCATGTATCTCAACGAGCTCTGCGACGCCGTCTCCGACCTGGCGCTGATCCTGGCCTTTGCCGTCATCTTCCCGGCCTGGGGCGTCGTCGCCTTTGCCGTCACAGCAGTGCTGGTGGAGTTCGCCGGCGTGCTCGGCATCGCGGCAGGCACCGGGCGCAATTATGCCGGGCCGTTCGGCAAGAGCGATCGGGCGCTGGCGCTCGGCATCGTCGCCGTTCTCGTCGCCTGCGACCTGTGGGTGGAAGCGATCACGCCGTTTGTGTTTCCGGCAATGGCTACACTCTCGCTGGTGACCGCCATCAACCGGATACGCAGCGGCCTTAACGGGAGCGGCGACTGAAATTCCGGTCGCATCCGCCTGGGGAAAAACATGCTTCATGAACCAACGATTGCTGCTTCCGCAGTTGAGCAGCGGGTGGCGCAGGACCGCACCTTCCGCACCCATGACGGCACCGAGATCTTCTACCGCTACTGGCCGGCGGTCGGGCAACCCGCCAGGGGCGCGGTCGTGCTGTTCCACCGCGGCCACGAGCATGGCGGCCGCATGGCGCATCTGGTCGACGAACTCGATATGCCCGGCCATGCCTTCTACGCCTGGGACGCGCGCGGCAATGGCCGCTCGTCCGGCGAGCGCGGCTATGCGCCGTCCTTTGCCGCGTTGGTGCGCGACATCGATTGTTTGGTGCGCGAGATCGGCAGGGACGGTTTTTCCCAGCGCGACATCGCGCTGATTGCGCAATCTTTCGGCGCGGTGCTCGCCGCCGCCTGGGTGCATGATTATGCGCCCGACATCCGCGCACTGGTGCTGGCCTCGCCGGCCTTCTCGGTCAAGCTCTACGTGCCCTTCGCCAAGCAAGGCATTGCGCTGTGGCAGAAGATCAAGTGCCGCTTCTTCGTCAATTCCTACGTCAAGGCCAAGTTCCTGACGCATGATCCCGAGCGCATCGCCTCCTTCGAGGCCGATCCGCTGATCACGCGGCCGATCGCTTCCAACATCCTGGTCGAACTCTACGACCACGCCGCGCGCATCGTCTCGGATGCCCGCGCCATCACCGTGCCGACGCAATTGCTGATCTCCGGCAGCGACTGGGTTGTGCGGCATGAACCGCAGCACGAATTCTTCGTCAATCTCGCCAGCCCGGCCAAGGAGCGGCATGTGCTGCCCGGCTTCTTCCACGACACGCTTGGCGAGCGCGACCGCCGCAAGGCACTCGACCTGATCAAGCCGTTCCTCGAAAGCCAGTTCTCGACGTCGCAGAAGCCGGTCGACCTGACCGCGGCCGACCGCGCCGGCTACACACGCGACGAGGCCGACCGGCTGGCCTCGCCGCTCGCTTTGCTATCGCCGAAAGGCCTCTACTGGGCAATGAGCCGCGCCTCGATCCGCGCGGGCGCCTGGCTGTCGTCAGGCATGAAGACCGGGATTGCAACCGGCTTCGATTCCGGCTCGACGCTCGACTATGTCTACGAGAACCAGGCGCAGGGCGCCGGTCCGCTCGGCCGCATGATCGACCGCACCTTTCTCGACGCCATCGGCTGGCGCGGCATCCGCCAGCGCAAGCTGCATCTCGAAGAGCTGATCGGCAGCGCAACTGAAACGCTGAAGGCCGCCGGCCGCACCGTCCATATCGTCGATATCGCTGCCGGCCACGGCCGCTACGTGCTCGACGCCGTCGCCAAATGCACCGAGCCGCCGGCCAGCGTGCGGTTGCAGGATTTTTCCGAGCTCAACGTTTCGCTCGGCTGCAGGCTGATCGCCGAGCGGCACCTGCCGACCAATGTCTCGTTCCACCAGGCCGACGCCTTCGACGCCGAGATGCTTGCCCGGCTCGAGCCGGCGCCGGACCTGGCCATCGTCTCCGGGCTTTACGAATTGTTTGCCGACAACGCCATGATCGCCCGCTCGCTCGGCGGGCTGGCCAGGGCGATGCAGCCCGGCAGCCTGCTTGTCTACACCAACCAGCCCTGGCATCCGCAGCTCGAAATGATCGCCCGCAGCCTGACCTCGCATCGCGGCGGCCAGGCCTGGGTGATGCGCCGGCGCACGCAAGGCGAGATGGACCAGTTGGTGGCGGCGGCCGGCTTCGAGAAGCTCGACCAGCGCATCGACCAGTGGGGCATCTTCACCGTCTCGGTCGCGCGGCGCGTCTGAGCATGGTCTTGCCTGCCCTTGGCCCTGCCCCTGCCCCTGCGCGCGAGCCGTACGCCGGCAGCGTGCTGCGGGCGGCCCTGTGGCTCGCATTCCTGGCGCCGTTCTTCTACGCGAGCTACGGCTTCGCCAACTGGCTGGCGTCGCAACGCGACGATGTCGGCAGCATCGTCTTTGCCTGGGAGCGCGGCATCCCGTTCATCGCCTGGACGATCGTGCCCTACTGGTCGATCAACCTGTTCTACGGCCTGTCGCTGCTGCTCAACGATACGAAGCGCGGCGTCGACCGGCTTGCCGGCCGCTATCTCACGGCGCAGATCGTCGCCGTCGCCTGTTTCATCCTGTTCCCGCTTACGGCGACCTTCGTGCGGCCGCAGACATCAGGCCTGCCGGGCTTCATGTTCGCGGTGCTCGGCGGCTTCGACAAGCCGTTCAACCAGGCGCCGTCACTGCACATCGCGCTGCTGGTCATCATCTGGGATCATTGGCGCTATCGGCTCAAAGGCATTGCAGGCGTCGTCTGGCATGCCTGGTGCTTGCTGATCGGCGCCTCGGTGCTGACGACGTGGCAGCACCATGTCATCGATATCCCGACCGGCGCTTTGCTCGGCTTTTTCGCCCTATGGCTGTTTCCGCGCAACGGCGAATTGCCGTTCGCCGGCTTCCGGCTGACCGCTGATGCCAGCGCGCGGCGGCTGGCGCTGTTCTACGCGCTGGTCGCAGCGCTGGCGCTGGCCGGCGCCGCTGCCGGCGCCTTCGTCTCCGCGCTGTGGCTCATCCTGCTGTGGCCAGCGCTGGCGCTGGCCATCGTTGCCTTCGCCTATGCCGGGGCCGGCGCCAAAGTGTTCCAGAAAACGGCCGACGGCAGCGTCTCACTGGCCAGCCGTGTTTTGCTGCTGCCCCACCGGCTCGGCGCCAGGATCAATGCATGGGTATGGACGCGCAAGCTGCCGCCGCATGTCGCCATTGCCGACGGTGTCTTCCTCGGCCGCTTTCCCACCGTCGCCGAGGCTGGCGCATTCGGCACGGTGATCGACCTTGCCGGCGAGCTGGAGCGGCCGCCCGGCGTCACCTGCCGCTGGACGGCGGTCGCCATGGTCGACCTTTTGCCGCCCACGCCAGCGGCGCAAGCGCAAGCGGTGGCGGCGATCGAGGACGCGCGCAGCCACGGCACCGTGCTGGTCTGCTGCGCGCTCGGCTTCCAGCGCAGCGCCGGCGCCGTCGCCGCGTGGCTGGTTGCCACCGGACGCTCGCCAACGCCGGCGCAGGCGCACGCGCGGCTCGCCGCATCGGGCCGGCCGGTGCATCTTCGGATCGCGATGGACGAGCCGGCATGAGTGCCCATCGAGACCAAGCCGAAACGTTCGCCGCCGGGCTGATGACGCAGGCGGTGTGGCCGCTGTTTTTGGTGCTGGCCGCATTGGCGGCCGCGCCGGTCATTGCCGTGGCAGCGCAGCCACAGGCGACCACGCTGGCGGCAGCGGCCTGGCTGGTCGCGGCAGCGAGCGGTGTGGTCACTCTCGCCGTCTCGGCCCTGCTTGTCTTCGACGCACTGCTGTTCTGGCTGATGGCGAGCCACATCAGCGAGGCCGCCGGCGGTGCCTCGGTCGACGACGTTCTGGCGCGCATGCGCGTCAAACCGGCCGCTGCCGGCATCCGCTCGCTCGACCGGCGCATCGCGGGCACGCAACGCCTGCTGATGAAGCAGCGCATCGCGCTCGGCCTGTTCGTGGCGGCGTCCCTCGTCGCCTTGTCTTTCTGAGCCCGACGATGAGCAAGCTCGGCACAAGGACCTTCACCCTGCTGCAGACCGTGACCTCGGTCGGCCTGTCGGCGCTGGCCTGGGCGGTGACCGGCGTGCGGCCGATCTGGAACGGCAGCCAGCCGTCGAACCGGCAGCGCATCTACTTCGCCAATCATGCCAGCCACGGCGATTTCATCCTGCTGTCGGCCTGCCTCAGCGAGAAGCAGCGCGCCCGCACCCATGCCGTCGCTGCCGCCGACTATTGGGGAAAATCGCGGCTGCGCCGGTTCATCGCGCAGGACATGCTGTCCTCGGTGCTCATCCACCGGCAGTGGACCGATGAGGCGCAGAATCCGATCTCGATCATGCTGTCGGTGCTCGACGAGGGCCATTCGCTGATCATCTTCCCCGAAGGCACGCGCAACATGACAGACCAGCCGCTGCTGCCGTTCCGCTCCGGCCTCTACAATCTGTCGATGGCGCGGCCCGGCGTCGAACTCATCCCGTGCTGGATCGAGAACATGTCGCGGGTGCTGCCCAAGGGCCAGTTCGTGCCGGTGCCGCTGCTCTGCCGCGTCGTCTTCGGCGCGCCGATCGCCATTGCGCCCGGCGAGGAACGCCGCGCCTTTCTCGACCGCGCCCGCCAAACACTGCTGGCGCTGAACCCCCGCCCGCCAACGCATGATGCGGAAAAGTGGAATCCGGTTTTCCGAAAAACATCATGCGACCAAAACAGCATCGAGCCCAAAGAACGTAGAGCCCAAAGAGCTGGAGATCGTGCCGGATCCGGTATCCGGCACGATGCTCCAATACACGATGCTCCCAGACACGATGTTCCAAGAGACGACTAGAACAACATGCCAATGCACGAGACCCTTATTATGGTTGTCGGCCTCGCTACGGTGCTGACCACGGCAAGCCTGGTCGCCGGCATCCTGTCGTGGCGCGCGCCGAAGCCGTTGTCCTCGACGCTGGTCAATCTCAACCAGCGCATCAACGCCTGGTGGGTGATGGTGGTGGCAATCACCGTCGCCTTCTTCTTCGGCCGCGCCGGCATGACCATCCTGTTCGCGCTGATCTCGTTTGCCGCCTTGCGCGAATTCGTGACGCTGACGCACAGCCGCCGCAGCGACCATTGGGTGCTGCTCGGCATGTTCGGCATCATCATCCCGTTCCAGTACTGGCTGGTGTGGACCGCCTGGTACGGCCTGTTCACCATCTTCATCCCGGTCTACTGTTTCCTGCTGATGCCGGCGATCACCGCGCTGCACGGCGACGCCGAGCGCTTTCTCGAGCGCGTCTCGGCGCAGCAATGGGCGGTCATGATCTCGGTCTACTGCGTCAGCCACGTGCCGGCGCTGCTGACGCTCGACGTGCCCGGCTTCGAAGGCCGCAACTTGTTGCTGGTCGCTTTCCTGATCATCACCGTGCAAGGCAGCGACGTGCTGCAATACATCTTCGGCAAGCTGTTCGGCAGGCACCTGATGTCGCCGAAGGTTTCGCCGTCGAAGACCTGGGAAGGGCTGGTCGGCGGGCTGGCGACGTCGAGCCTGCTTGGCGCGCTGCTGTCGTTCCTGACGCCGTTTTCGCCGCTCCAGGCGGCGGCCGTCGCCTTCATCGCCTGCCTGATGGGCTTCCTCGGCGGGCTGGTCGCCTCCGCCATCAAGCGCGACCAGGGGGTGAAGGACTGGGGCCACCTGATCGAGGGTCATGGCGGCATGATGGACCGCGCCGACAGCCTGGTCTTCGCCGCCCCGATTTTCTTTCACACGGTGCGCTATTTCTGGACGTGAGGGCGAGCTACGCCTCATTTTGCAGCGGCAAGCGGCGCTTTCTTGGCAGGGCGCGGCCGGCGGCGCATACGGCGCTTGGCAGCGACCTTCAGCGCAACCGGCGGATCGCTCGACAACGCGCCAAGAACGGCTTCGACCATGCCATACGCCACAAAATCGGCGTTGATGTCACTGGCCAATTTGCCGGCCGTCTCTTTGTCGTCGCCGTCCTTCGACCAGAACACGATGCCTACCCGCAGCGCCGGCTTGGCACGTTTCAGCCGACGAACCAGGAAACGGGCGTGCTTGACGGAGTCCCGGTTCAGGAATCCGGCCACCACGGTGTCGACGGCGTCGAGCTCGAGCCGGCGAATGCGCGCCGGTTCCATGTCGGCAAAGCTAGCCTTCGAGACCGTCGCTCCCTGGACTTCGAGCACCTGCGCCAGCATGGCGGCGGCGGCATCGTCGAGTTCGCCGCGGCCGCCAGCACAAAGCACCGATCTGTCCGTGCCATCGGGCAGTTCGGTGTCGTCCTCGCCCTCCGCTTGAACCAGCTTGTCCTCATCCGCTGTGGCAGGCTCGGCCGCAGCCGGATCATCGTCCTCCTCCGCTTCCTCCTGTGCGCTGTCATCGAGGTTCGCCACCAGCGTCTCCGCACTGGCTGCCACCCGCCGTCTTTGCTCATCGCCCATGACACCTCGCACGCGATCCTGCTCGCCGAGCAGAAGTGCGGGAATGGCGACCTCGTCATAGAATTCGAACAGATACTTTTGCTCCAAGATCTCCTCGGCGTGATCTGTGGCTTCCTCTGGATCGCCGGCCAACAGCCGTTGGTAGAGCCGGGCGTGGGGTTCGAGCACCGGTTCGTTGCCGAACAGGACGTCGAGGAATTCGAACTGCGGCACGTGCCTGCCGAGCACGACGAGACAGACAGTGAGCGGCGTCGACAGAACCAGGCCCAGCGGGCCCCAGAGCCAGGTCCAGAAGATAGCCGCGACGATGATGGCCAATGGCGAAAGCCCGGTGCGCGAGCCGTAGAGCCAAGGTTCGATGACGTTGCCGGTGATCATTTCCATCACCACGAACAGCCCGGCGGTCCACAGCACGAGCGACCAGCCGGGCGCCACGGCAAGCGCCAGGAACAGAGGCAGCAGCGCACCGATGATCGGGCCGATATAGGGAACAAAGCGCAGCGCCAGCGCCAGCAATCCCCACAGCAGTGCATTGGGTATGCCAAGAACCCAAAGCCCTGCCGTAATCGGTATCGCATAGACGATATTCACGACCAACTGGATGAGAAGATACCGGCCGACCCGCTTGCCGGCATCCTGGAGCGCTTCGGTGGTTCGATGAAGATCGCCATAGCCGACGAGGCGTATAAAACGATCGCGCAGGTCCTCGCGCTCGAGCAGCATGAATATGGCGACGACGATGATCAGACCGGCCGATGCCAGCGGGCTGATCAGCGGGCCGATCAGGTTCTGGAGAACCTGGAGCGGCCTTTCGCGCGCGATGATCTCGACGGGCACCGGCTCGCGCCGTGGCTGATCCGCGGCGGGCCGTGAGGTTTCCTGCCTGTCGAGTTCCTGGCCAACGCGTGCGATCACCCCGCTCAGCCTGGCGATGATGCCTCCGCCGACGCCGGTCTCCTTCAGGGATCGCACCTTGGTCAGGATATTTGACTGGTAAAGCGGGATGTTCTGCGCCAGTTCGCTGACCTGCGTGGCGACGATGAAGGAGAACAGCGCAAGGACCATGAATGCGCCCAGCACACTGGCGATGACCGCAGGAAGACGGGGAATGCCGACTCGTTTGAGCGCCGAAACCAAGGGTGCAAGCGCAAAGGTAAGCAGCAGAGCGATTGCGATCGGCAGGAAAACCTCGCGCCCGAAATACAGGGCCGCAACCGCCGCCACGACAGTCGCGACGGTGGGCAGTGACATGCGCGGGAGGGCCCTGGCACCGGAAACAATGCCCACCAGCCCGGGCTCCGACGGGAGCATGCCGTTTCGACGATTAGCCGCCACTTGATGCCTCCACCCTGCCAATCACCATGATCAGGCATGTTGAGCCGGCGTGCAACTTTCGCTTCTTCGCGCCGGCGAGCCCGACCGCAGGGTGGGTAATACCCTTTTTGTCCGGCCCGCGCTCCGCAAGGTCAACCTCTTCCAAACGGCGGCTCACTGTTGCTGTGTCAGGCCTGGCCGGGATGGCTCAGCCAGTGACGGTCGAACACGTCGAGAATGGCCCGGAATTCGGCCGGCGGGATCTGGTTGGCCCCGCCGTCGCTGTCTCCGACGAGGAATTGCGCCAACTGCCGGTCAACCGCTTCCGTCTGCTCGACGGATAGGCCAAGCGATGCCAGATCCGCGGCGATCGACCCGTCGGGCGGCAGATATCCGCCCCATGCCTCGGGCACCGGATTGCGCAAGCGGATCATCAGGATCCTGGTCAGGGACGGCTGCGGCTCCGGGCCGATGATGGTGGTGCCGCACATATAGCCGCCAAGCACGCTTCCCGGCCGCGACTGTGGGAACAGACAGAGGAAGAAGTGGGCGGCGTCGCCGTTGGTTTCCTTCAGATGCGCATAAAGGCCGCGTTTTGCCGGCGTCACCGGTCCGCCGACCAGCAGTTGTCCGGTCGGCAACACCTCGCGATAGGCGGCAGTCAGGCCGTGCGCCCCCAGCCCGGCCTCTATCGACAGGCTGCCCCTGATCAACTGGCCGCGATAATACGGCGACAAGGCGCGCGAATAACACGCGTAGGTTCCGGCAAGGGCCAATCCAAGGCTTCGCTCCTCATGCCCGGACGCCGTCTCGAAATGCGCACCGGCGCGGCGTTCCAGTTCGGCCCTCTCGATGCCGTGGCGGGCACAGATCGCCGCCGTGAAGCCTGGCAGGTCGCTCTCGGCGATCCAGGCGCCGGGCTGCTCCAGCTTAAGAAGCTTTGACCAATCGTCGTAGACGCTGAGCTGGCGTGGCTGGGCGCGGCCCTGCAGCCATTTGTCGGCGCGGCCGAGATCGAACGCCGTCTTCGGGTTGACGCCCCGGAACGCCGCCGCAAGATCCTTGCGGCTGACGGTTCCCAGCAGGGCTGCAGTCAGCCGTAACTTCTGCGCGATATGCTGTGCCATCCCCGCCTGCCCCTTATGCCACCACAAGGCATAACATGTGCCAGCACTTGCTCCCACCGCCTTCATTGCGGGCCGGACTTCTCCTAAAGTCTATATTCCAGGAAATCCGCAGAATTCCACGCCGCTCCACGCGCCTGCCCTTTTCGCCCCGCCGGACAGCGCTAAGGTCGCGCAGGGCAAGGGCAACATGAAACTCACGCTATCTAGGCTTGAATACCAACCCCCTTCCTCAGTCATTTGAACGACGGCGAGCCGAGCTCTCGCAACCACCACAAACGGCGTAGATGCTGCCTCAACAAGGAAGGAACAATTCGATGGCCTGGACTGCTTCTCCCAAAATCCCGTTCACCGCGGTTGCGGCTGGATCCGCCGCGCTGCTGCTGCTGACCTTCGGGCCGGACGGACCGTCGCGTGCTGCTGCCAGCTCGCGTGCGGCAGCGACATATGGCAAGCCGGCGTCTCCGGTCATCGAGCCGACCCGCATCGAAGTCGACGGCGGCGCGCACGTGATACGCTTTTACATCGACGGCAAGCAGGTCGCCCTGCTCGACTCGACCGGCTTCAAGGATTGAACTCACGGCCGGCGGCCGCGTAAGCCTGACGCGCGGCGGTTCCTCGCCGCCGCACTTTTCCACAAGCGATATTCCTGGAATTCCGGAGAATTCCACCATACACGGGTCGTGTTCGAGCCGACGGCTGTGGTTAACCTTACGTTGACCATGGAGGGACGCCGTCATGAAACTTGCCCTGTCTGCACTTCTCGCCGTGCTCGCACTGTCGCAAACCGTGGAGGCCAAAACGAAAGTCGTTGCCAACGCGGCCACAGCCGAGAAAAGCCGGCCGCCGCTCGACAATAAGTCCACAGGCGGGATCACCGCTTCGTCCGGTGCAATGGCGGCGCCGGTCGACAAGAATGTGTCCAGTCCGTATCCGCCGGCGATCTATTTCGATTTCTAGAGTTTCATCCATCCCTGATGGAGGGGCTCTATCTCTTCATTTCGACCGCACCGCGCTTGCGGTGCCCGGGATCGGCGGCACCTGATCGACAGGTCACTTGATTGACAGGCCACCTGATCGACAGGCTTAGTCGGCGGCGCCAGGCCATGATCCTCCACGCTTGAAATCGGCTCAACCACGCGGCATCGCCGGGACCGACTTCGACGGGCGATGCTGCCCACCTGAGATGTGCAACGCGGGCCTGCCCGCATCACGCGCCGGAGATGGCACAGTTTGCCACCACGCTTGACCTTGCCGCCGTCCGCCGGATAGTCGGTTGTCCGGCTCCGATGAAAGACCCCGATATGGCAGACGCGATCGTAAGAGACAGCAACGGCGCCCAGTTGAACGACGGCGATTCCGTCACCCTGATCAAGGATTTGAAGGTCAAGGGCACGTCGGAGACGATCAAGCGCGGCACGCTGGTGAAGAACATCCGCCTTACCGGCAATCCCGGCGAGATCGAGTGCAGCACCAAGCAGGTGAAGGGCCTGGTGCTGAAGACCGAGTTCCTGAAAAAGGCGTGATCGCCTGATGGCCCGGATGCCAGCCCAGCGCCGCCATTATGCTCTGCGCAGAACCGACGCCGCGCCCCAGCGCCGGGGCAGGTCCCTTGAAGGCCATTGAAACGCAACTATATCAATAACTAAGCGTGCGGTGCACGCGAAACGTAGTGCTTTGGTCAAGCTTCATCTGTGGAGGTTGTCATGGCAATTAAAATGATGGAAGGAAAGAAGGGCCAGGATTGGATCAATCTGGTCCTTGCGATCTGCCTGTTCATCTCACCCTGGATCATCGGCTTCGCTGCTGAAGCCAATCCTGCGTGGAACGCCTGGATTGCCGGCATCGTGCTCGGCGCCCTGGCTCTCGCCACGCTTTCGGCATTCGCCGAATGGGAAGAGTGGGTGAACCTTGTTGTCGGGCTCTGGCTGATCGTTTCGCCCTGGTTGCTCGGCTTTGTGGCGAACTTCAACGCGATGGGGACCCATGTGGTCCTCGGCGTGCTGGTGGTCGCGGCATCGGCCTGGGCAGTCTGGGACTACCGTCATCATCCGCCAGCGCATGCGTGATCGGTGACGACCAAGGGAGGAGCCCAGCGCGCGAGCGACGGGCTCTTCTAGAGCCTGAGATCGGGACGCAGGCCCGCGAGCCGGGCTACTCCTTTGTGCGCAAAAATCGGCCGCCGCTGTCCGGTGTGTGCCGGTGTGGCGTCTTCCGAACCAGAGCCCTGTCATCCAGGGTCTGCAGTGCAGCAGAACCTGGATGGCGGTGCTGAGCTGCCTTTCGCCGACATGCCGGCCTGGCGAACTTCCGCTTATGTTGCATTGCGTTAGATTTGTTGCATTGCAATATCAATGCATTGCGTCGAGTCTTCGCAACGGGGCTTTTTCAACGACCTATACGAGGATTCGCCGTGTCAGCATCGTTTCGGCCTGATATCGAAGGGCTGCGTGCGTTGGCGGTGTCCGGCGTCGTCGCGTTCCATTTTGGTCTGTCGGACCTGCCGGGCGGCTTCACTGGCGTCGACATCTTCTTCGTCATCTCCGGCTATCTGATCACCGGCCAGCTGCTGCGGGAAATCGCCGAGGATGGCAGGCTGGACTTGTGGCGGTTCTATGCAAGGCGCGCCCGGCGCCTGCTGCCGGCCTCGCTGTTCGTCATCTTCGCCACGCTGGTCGCCGGCTACTTCATCCTGTCGCCGGACGAACAGTCGCTCTATTCGAAAGGCGCAATGTTCGCCTCGGCCTATGCGATAAATTTCTGGCTGATCCGCTGGTCGTTCGACTATTTCGCCCCCGACGCGGCAAACAACCCCTTCATCCACTTCTGGTCGCTCTCGGTCGAGGAGCAGTTCTATTTCGTATGGCCGGGGCTGCTTCTGCTGGCCGCATGGCTGCGTCCGGGCAAACGCACGGCGATCCTGGTGATCGGCCTCACCGGCGCGGTGTCGTTCGCCGTCTGCGCCTGGCTCACCACCGTGGCGCAGCCCTGGGCCTTCTATTTCTCGCCGCTCAGGGCCTGGGAATTCGCCGCCGGCGGCCTGGCGACGATGGCGCCGGCAAAATTCTGGCGCGAGCGCCCGCAACTGGGCGCAGCACTGGCATGGCTTGGCCTGGTGCTGATCGCCGGCGCCTATCTGACCTTCAGCGAGCGGGACACCCCCTTCCCTGGCTTCGCGGCGGTGGTGCCGGTGGCCGGCACCGTGCTCCTGCTGCTCAGCGGCTCCGGCAATGTCCAAAGAGGGCCGAGCGCCATGCTGGCGCTGCCGCCTTTGCAATGGGTGGGGAAACTTTCCTACTCGCTCTATCTCTGGCACTGGCCGGTCATCGTCTATGCGACGATGATGGTGCCTGACCTGTCCTGGCCCGGGCGGCTTGCCTGCGCGGCATTGACGCTGGCGCTGTCGATCTTCACCTATAATTTCATCGAAAACCCGATCCGTCGCAATGGCTGGCTGATGGCGAACGCGGCGCGCGCGCTAATCCCCGCCGCAATGCTGACCGGCGCTGGCGTCATGGCGACTTACGCCAATGCGCGGCTTGCCGTGGACGGCCTCGATCCCTCACAACGCATCATTGCCGAAACTGCCGCGAAGCCCTCCACCGCGCGCGCCAAGGTGGGCTGCGTTCTCGACTACGAGACCGTGACGCCGAAGCCCTGCGTGTTCGGCGCCAAGAATGCCGAGCGCTCGATTGCGCTGTTCGGCGATTCGCATGCCGACCACTGGTCGACGCCGCTGATCGAGGCGGCGAAGAAGAACGACTACAAGGTCGTCACCTGGCTGAAAGCCGCCTGCCGGGCGTCGCGGCTGACGGTCTGGAGCTCGAAGCTGAAGCGCGACTACACCGAGTGCGATCAATGGCGCGAGCAATCGATCAAGGAGATCATCGCCCTGCGCCCGAGCCTGGTGGTGATCTCGGAGATCTCGCTGACCAGCTCGCGCAAACTGTCGCCCGACGCGCAGCAATCCGACAGCCTGGATCAGGACTGGCAGGCCGGCCTTCGCGCAACGCTGGAGGCGTTCAGCCAGGCCGGGCTGAAAGTCGCCTTCATCCGCGATGTGCCGTTCAACAGCATGTTTGTCGACACCTGCGTGGCCCGCGCGCTGTGGCGCGGACAGACGCCATCGATATGCGACGCGCCGCGAACCGACGCCGCCAACGACACCATGGCCGCGCTGGAGCGCGACATCGTGCGCGCCGTACCCAACGCGACCTATATCGACATGACCGACCGGTTCTGCGACGCCAAGACCTGCCATGTCTTCATCGACGGCAAGCTGGCCTACCGTGATCGCCACCACATGGCGACGCCCTTTGCGAAAACCCTGGAGCCGCCGGTCGAGCGCGCGCTGTTCTCCAACACTGTGACCACACAGCCGTAAAGTAAGGCGGGAGGCGACTGCCCGCTCAGGCAGGTCTTCCTCGTCCGGCGCCTCTGGCTGTCGCCACGCTTTCGGCATTCGCCGAATGGGAAGAGTGGGCGAACCTTGTTGTCGGGCTATGGCTGATCGTTTCGCCCTGGCTGCTTGGCTTCGCGGCGAACGTCAACGCGATGGGAACCCATGCGGTTCTCGGCGTGCTGGTGGTCGCGGCGTCGGTCTGGGCAGTCTGGGACCACCGTCGTCATCCGCCAGCGCATGCGTGATGGTGACGACTTAGGGGAGCCCGGCGCGCGAGCGGCAGGTTCCTCTAAAGCCTGAGATCGGTGCGCAGGCCTGCTCGCCGGGCCAGTCACCTCCTGTGTCAAAAATCGGCCGTCGCGTGGGTTCAGGCTGGCGCTGGCGCTGCGCTTCCTGACGTGCACGCCGACGTGCACATCGCGGCTGCAGTCCGCGAACTTCCGCTTATATTGCACTGCGTTAGATTTTTTGATTATGTTGCACCGCGTTAGATTTTTTGCTTATGTTGCGCTGCCTTAGATTTTTTGCAGTGCATATCGGCGCATCGCGTTGAGTCTTCGAAACGGGTAGCTTTTTTCAACGACTCTACGCGAGGTATCGCCGTGTCGCCATCGTTCCGGCCGGATATCGAGGGCTTACGCGCGCTGGCGGTGTCAGGCGTCGTCGCGTTCCATTTCGGTCTGTCGGACCTGCCGGGCGGCTTCACCGGCGTCGACATCTTCTTCGTCATCTCCGGCTATCTGATCACCGGCCAGCTGCTGCGGGAGATCGCCGAGGATGGCAGGCTGGACCTGTGGCGGTTCTACGCAAGGCGCGCCCGGCGCCTGTTGCCGGCCTCGCTGTTCGTCATCTTCGCCACGCTTGTCGCCGGCTACTTCATCCTGTCGCCAGACGAACAGGCGCTCTATTCGAAAGGCGCCATGTACGCCTCGGCCTATGCGATCAATTTCTGGCTGATCCGCTGGTCGTTCGACTATTTCGCCCCCGATGCGGCGAACAACCCCTTCATCCATTTCTGGTCGCTCTCCGTCGAGGAGCAGTTCTATCTCGTGTGGCCGGTGCTGCTTCTGCTGGCCGCATGGCTGCGCCCAGGCAGGCGGACGGTAATCCTGGTGATCGGCCTCGCCGGCGTGGTGTCGTTCGCCGTCTGCGCCTGGCTCACCACCGTGTCGCAGCCCTGGGCCTTCTATTTCTCGCCGCTCAGGGCCTGGGAATTCGCCGCCGGCGGGCTGGCGACGATGGGCCCGGCAAGATTCTGGCGGGACCGGCCGCGGCTCAGCGCAGCGCAGTCATGTCTCGGCCTGGCGCTGATCGCCGGCGCCTATCTCATGGTGAGCGAGGATTCCCCCTTCCCCGGGGTGATTGCGCTGGTGCCGGTCGCCGGCACCGTGCTGGTGTTGCTCAGCGGCAGCGGTGCAAGCCGGAGCGCGGCGCAGAACCTACCGATCAGCGTGCTGGCGCTGCCGCCTTTGCAATGGCTTGGCAAGCTTTCCTACTCGCTCTATCTCTGGCACTGGCCGGTCATCGTCTATGCGACGATGATGGTGCCCGACCTCTCCTGGCCCGGGCGGCTTGCCTGCGCGGCATTGACGCTGGCGCTGTCGATCTTCACCTACCACTGGATCGAAAACCCAATTCGCCGCAACAGCTGGCTGATGGCGGGAGCGGCGCGGGCGCTCGTTCCCGCTGTCATGCTGACCGGTGCGGGCGTGGTCGTGGCCTATGGCAATGCGCGCTTTGCCGAGCACAATCTCAGCCCCGAACAGCGCGTCATCGCAAGCAGCGCGGCGCAGAGTTCCACGGCGCGCGCGACCAACGCCGGCTGCGTGCTCGATCTGGAAACCATCAAGCCGAACCCTTGCGTGTTTGGCGCGAAGGATGCCGAGCACTCGGTGGTGCTATTCGGCGATTCGCATGCCGACCACTGGTCGACGCCGCTGATCGAGGCGGCCAGCAAGAACAACTACCGGGTTGTCACCTATCTGAAATCCTCCTGCCGCGCCTCGCGGGTGACGACCTGGAACTCGCGGCTGAAGCGCGACTACACCGAATGCGACCAATGGCGCGAGCAGTCGATCAGGGACATCATTGCCTTGCATCCGAGCCTGGTGGTGATCTCGGAATTCTCGATGGGTAATATGATGCGGGAATCGCCCGATGAATTGAAGCACGCCAATTGGAACGAGGAGTGGCGGAGCGGCCTGCGCTGGACCCTGGGGGCGTTCAGTCAGGCCGGGATCAGGGTCGCGGTCATCAGAGACGTGCCCTTCAATAGCAGCTATGCCGACAAATGCGTGGCACGCGCCCTGTGGCGCGGCCAGACGCCGGCCGCATGCGACACGCAGAGGGTGATGGCCGCCAATGACGACATCGCCAAGGAAGAGCGCGACATCGTGCGCGGCATTCCGAACGCCACCTATCTCGACATGACGAACCGCTTTTGCGATCAGACCACCTGCCATGTGTTCATCGACGGCATGCTGGCCTTCCGCGACCGCCACCACCTTGCAACGCCCTTTGCGGCAACGCTGGAGCCGCCGATCGAGCGCGCGCTGTTCTCGAAGGTGGCGGCGGAGAAGTAAGGGCGGCGCAAGACGCGCTTTTTCACCCGACTCAGTGCAGGCCAAACTCACGCAGCAGTTCTTCGCGATAGCGCACGAACCGGCTTTCGCTGCGATCGCGGGGGCGCGGCAGTTCAACCTCGACCAGCCGTGCTGCGCCGCCTTTCTCCCTGGGCAGGATCAGCACCCTGTCGGCAAGATAGATCGCTTCCTCCAGATCATGGGTGACCATGACCATGGTGACGTTCTCCTCGCGCCAGATGCGCGCCAGTTCCTCTTGCATGCCGATCTTGGTCATGGCGTCGAGCGCGCCTAGCGGCTCGTCGAGCAGCAGGATTTCAGGCTGCACGGTCAAGGCCCGGGCGATGCCGACGCGCTGCGCCATGCCGCCCGAAAGCTGCCGGGGATAGGCATCGCTGAATTCGGCCAGACCGACGAGCGCGATGTAGAAGCGGGCCTTGTCCTCTGCCTCCGCCTTGGGCACGCCCCGCACTTCGAGGCCAAAGGCGACGTTGCCGAGTACCGTCAGCCAGGGCAGCAGGCGCGGTTCCTGGAAGATGACCGCGCGCTCGGCGCCGACGCCATGGACCGGCCTGCCGTCGATCGCGACACCGCCACTGTCGGCAGCCTCTAGCCCGGCAAGAATGCGCAGCAGCGTGGTCTTGCCCGATCCGCTGGCGCCGACGATGACGAGACATTCGCCGGAGCGGATGTCGAGGTTGAGCGCCCTCAGCACGGCAAGCGGGCGCCCGCCAAGGGTGAAGGATTTGGAGAGGTCACGTATCGTGACCTCGCCGCCGCTTGTGGTGGCCATGGTCCGTCTCCCGGTCAGTTGGTTTTCGTTTCGCCGCGCCGGTAAAGGATGTCAGCGGCTTTCAGCTCGCCCTTGGGCAGGCGGCCGTCGCGCTCGAGCACGCTGACCCAGAAGTCGATGTCGCGGTCGTCAGCCTTCGCCCCTTCGCGCAGGCCGAAGCCGGTCCAGTAGCGCGCCAGCTCGCCATTTTCGCCGCGCTTGTCGAGGATGTCCGCGAGCACCTTGCGCGCCTCGTCCGGGTTCTGCCGCGACCAGTCGGCGGCGCGGGCCGACTGTTCGACGAAATTGCGGGCGCCATCCGGATGCGCTGCGATGAAGTCGCGCCGCAGGACGATGAAGCCGCCGGCCAGTTCGCCCAGCACATCAGTGTCGTTGAACACGCCGCGCACGCCGCCCTTATCGACCAGCGCGCCGGCAAACGTCGCCTGCCAGTAGCCCAGTGCCGCGATATCGACCTGGCGTGACCGCAAGGTCTGTTCAAGCTGCGGCCCGGGCACGACGACGAGGTTGGCGGCATCCGGCGGCAGGCCGACGCCGTGCAGCGCCTCGCGCACGGTGTAGTCGAGATGGGCGCCGAGCGTGTTGACCGCAATGGTCTTGCCGGCGATGTCGGCGATCGATTTGATCGGACTGTCTTCCAGCACGTAAAACACGCTGCGCACTCGGCCGTTGATGCCGTTGCTTGGATAGGCGGCGACGAAGTCGTTGCCGCCGGAGATCGAATTGATCACCGCAGCGGTTGCGGCCGAGCCGAGATCGACGCTGCCGGAGGCGAGCGCGAACAGCGATTCCGGGCCGCCGCTGGAGTAACCGACATTCTCAAGCTTGACGCCGACCTCCTTGAAATAGCCGAGCGCGTCCGCCAGTTCATGCGGCGAGATGCTGCCGCGGCTGGCGAGGTAGCGCAACGTGACCGGCGCGGTTTGCGCAACGGCAAAGCGAGGCAGGCCGGAGGCGATGATGCCGGCGGCAAAGGGAACGCCCGCAAGCAGGGATCGGCGAGTGATTGGCATGGTCCGGTCTTTCCTGTTGGACGATGGGGCCTGTTGGAGGATGGGGCCTGTTGGGGGATGGTGCCTGTTGGAGAGGATGGTTGAAAGCTGGTCAGTCGATGGGATTGCTCCAGCGGCAGAGCCGCCGCTGCAGGCTGACCAGCGCCTGATTGGCGATCAGGCCGAGGCCGGCAAGGATGACGATCGCTGCAAACATCAGCGGGATCTGGAAGTTGTACTGCGCGTTCATCACCTGGAAGCCGATGCCCTTGTTGGCGCCGATCATTTCGGAAGCGATCAGCAACAAGAGCGCCGTGGTCGCACTCAGCCTCAGCCCGACGAAGATCGACGGGACGGCCCCTGGAAGCACGACCCGGCGAAACGCGGTGAGCCGCGTGGCGCCATAGACCCGGGCCATCTCGAGCAGTTTCGGATCGACTTGCTTGACGCCGCTGATGGTGTTGAGCAGCAGCGGAAACAGCGTCGCCCAGAAGATGACGAAGACCTTTGATGCCTCCCCCAGCCCGAGCAGCAGGATGAACACCGGGTAGAGCGCCAACGCCGAGGTCTGCCGGAAAACCTGAAGGATCGGATCAAGCGCGGTTTCGACGGCGCGCACCTGGCCCATGAACAGACCGAGCGGGATGGCAACCGCCACCGCCGCCGCGAAGGCGAGACCGGCGCGCTGCAGGCTGATGGCGATGTCGCCAAGCAAGGTGCCGCCGGCCAGACCGTTCCACAATGCGGAGACGATCGTGTCGATCGGCGGCAATACCGCGGCGTTGACCCATCCCGCGCGGCTCGACACCTGCCAGATCGCGAGGAAGGCGATCAGGATGCCGTAACGGGACAGGATGCGGATGACAGTGCGGTTGGCCAGGCGCGGGAAATCGGCGCCAAGGCCGGTTCTGTCTTCACGTGCACGGATCGTGACCGGCTGCTCGATGTGTTGCAAACTCATCGTCTTGCCCCTTTCGCTTAAGAGAATTTATTCAGCCGCCAGCACCTTGGAGCGGGCGGCGGTCCAGGGATTTTCCGGCCGCCTGAGGCCGAGATTCTCGCGCAGCGTCCTGCCTTCGTAGGCGGTGCGGAACAGGCCGCGACGCTGCAGCTCGGGGATCACCAGGTCGACGAAATCGTCGAGCGCGCCAGGCAGCCACGGCGGCAGGATGTTGAAGCCGTCGGCGGCCTGGTTGCCGAACCATTCCTCCAGCTGATCGGCGACCTGCGCCGCGCTGCCGATGACGGTGTAGTGGCCGCGTGCCGTCGCCACCCACTGGTAGAGCTGGCGGATGGTGAAGTTGTGCTCGTCGGCAATCTGGCGGATCAGCGCCTGGCGGCTCTTCATGCCTTCGGTTTCCCGGCTCGGCGGCAGCGGTCCGTCGAGCGGGTAGCCCCTGATGTCGAGCGTCTGGCCAGCCAGCCCGTTGAGCAGGGCCACGCCATCCTCGGGCAGGATCAACTCGTTCAGCTGCTGGTACTTGGCGCTGGCTTCCTCTTCGGTGCGGCCGACGAAGGGTGCTACGCCCGGCATGATCAGCACCTGCCCGGGATCGCGGCCGACCGCCGCCACGCGCGCCTTGATGTCGCGGTAGAATTCTTGCGCCGAGGCCAGGTTCTGATGGGCGGTGAAGATGACCTCAGCCGACTGGGCGGCGAGCCTGCGTCCGTCCTCCGACTGCCCGGCCTGCACCACCACCGGATGGCCCTGCACCGGTCGCGGCACATTGAGCGGGCCTTTGACGCTGAAATGCCGGCCCTTGTGATCAATGTCGTGAAGCTTGTCCTTGTCGTAGAAGCGGCCCGACTTCTTGTCGCGGATGAAGGCATCGTCTTCCCAGCTGTCCCACAGCGCCTTGACCGTCTCGACATGCTCATGCGCCCGGGCATAGCGCTCGGCGTGGGCAGGCTGCGTCTCGCGATTGAAATTGCGCGCGGTCTCGTCGCCCGCCGAAGTTACGACATTCCAGCCGGCCCGGCCGTTCGACAGCAGGTCGAGCGAGGCGAACTTGCGGGCGAGCGTATAGGGCTCCTCATAGGTGGTGGAGGCGGTGGCGATGAAGCCCAGATGCGTGGTGAGCGGCGCCAATGCGGCAAACAGCGTCACCGGCTCGAACCCGGCGATCTTGGCATTGCCGCCTTCGCGGGCGCCGAGGCCGACGGTCAGATTGTCGGCGAGGAAATAGGCGTCGAACAGGCCGCGCTCGGCGGTCAGCGCGAGCTGCCTGTGGAACTCGAAATTCGTCGCGCCGTCGGCCGGCGCGTCAGGATGACGCCAGGCTGCGATATGCTGTCCGCCACCGGGCAGGAAAGCACCAAGCTTGATCTGCCTCGACTTGCTGGGTCTGGTCATTGCGGGCTCCTTCTGAGCTGTGCGGGAAGCGAATTGAGGACACGGGGCCGGTGGCGTGTTCAGGCGGCAAGACCGACGCTGCGTGGCACCGCCCGGCATGCTTCGGCGACCGCTTGGCTGGCGCGAGCATGGATGGCTTCGGACACCAGCACGCCGTTGGCGAAGTCCTTGTCGGAGGCATAGATCGCGGTCGGCAGGGTCAGCGCCTCGAAGAAGCCGAACAGCGGCCGCAGCTGATGTTCGACCACCAGCGAATGACGATCGCCGCCGCCGGTCGCAGCAAGGATGACCGGCTTTCCCCGCAAGGATGACGGGTCGAGCAGGTCGAAGAAATGCTTGAAAAGCCCGGTGTAGCTGCCTTTGAAAGTCGGCGAGCCAACCACCAGGACGTCGGCGCCCAGCAATCGCTCGACGATGTTCCTGGCCAATGGATCCAGATCGCCAATACGCCTTGCCAGCGGAAAGGACCGACCGAGATCCTCGATGTCGAAAACGGTCGAGGCTGCACCGGTGCTGCTCGCCACCTCCGCAACGATGTGGCTGATGAACGCCTTGGTCTTCGACGGACGGGTCAGGTTACCCGACAGCCCCACCACCAGATTTTTCGACATTTGGGCTCCTCGCAAAACGCTTGTGTGCGTTAACTCTACTAAGTTTATAGAGTTTCATGAGAGAGAAGATTTCAAAACGAGCCCGCCAAGCGGATTGAGTTTGCGGCACATCGCCGTTGATTGGTTCTTTCGACGCGAAATGCGAACGGCGAGTTCGGCAACGGCGCCTTGACCGCATTCCGGCCATGCGTTGATGATCTCAGCGCACCAAAGGCATCGCCCCGGGGATTCGCATGAAAACAGGGATTCGCATGAAAACAGCCGTTCTAACGTACCTCCTCCTGGCCATTTTGCTGGCGTCGCCGGCGAAGGCGGGCTGGAAGCCGGTCGAAAAAGTCGAGACCTACGCCGTTTCAGGGCAGACCGGTCCCCAGCTCCATGCCTCGATGGGCGAGCGCGGGCCGACGATCGGCAAAAGCAGGGTCCGTGCCATGGCCTATACCAATTTCAAGCTGACCTGGGTCAGGGACTATCAGCGGCAAGGCAATGCCTGCGTGCTGGTGTCGGCGCGCCCAAAACTCATCATAACCTACACCTTGCCCAAAATATCCGGGCCGGCGCCGGCAGTCGTGCAGAAGAGCTGGGACGTTTTCGCCGCTGGCCTCGCCGCCCACGAAAAGGTGCATGGCGACATCATCGTCGACATGGTCCGCAAGATCGAGACGGCGACCATCGGCCTGTCCGTCCCCGACGATCCCGGCTGCAAAAAGATCAGGACCGAAATGACCAGCCGGCTTGCCGAACTCTCCCAGGCGCAGCGGCAGGCAAGCCGCGATTTCGACCGGGTAGAATTCGCCCCACGCGGCAATCTGCAGCAGCTCATCGTCGCTTTGCTGATGGGGCGGTAGGTTCACCGAGAGGAGAAGCAGTGAGGTGGAGCTGGAAATTAAGGCAAGGTGGGCGGGACAGCGCTCTGGACAGCGCCACCCTCTGTCCTGCCGGACATCTCCCCCACAAGGGGGGAGATTGGCCGTCATCTTTGATTTCGCCAATCGCCAATCTCAAAAAAAGAGGCGCTGTCGGCGGAACTGCCCATCTCCCCACTTGTGGGGAGATGCCAAGTTTTTTGGCAAGGAGGGCAGGACAGAGGGGGGCGCCGTAGAGCGCGGGCCTCGCCTCACTCCGCCACCGGCGTCCACATCACATCCTCGACCCTGCCCGCCCCCGTCGCCAGCATCACCAGCCGGTCGAAGCCGAGCGCGGCGCCGCTCGCCTGCGGCATGATGGCCAGTGCGGCGAGGAAATCCTCGTCGATCGGATAGCGCTCGCCATAGATACGCTGCTTCTCGTCCATCTCGAGGATGAAGCGCCGGCGCTGCTCGGCGGCGTCGGTCAGTTCGCCGAACGCATTGGCCAGTTCGACGCCGCAGCAATAGAGCTCGAAGCGCTCGGCGGTCCTCGGTTCATCGGCGCTCGGCCGGGCAAGGGCGGCTTCCGAAATCGGATAGCCGTAAAGAATGGTGGCGCGCCCCTGCCCCAGCCCCGGCTCGATCTTTTCCACCATCACCCGGCTGAACAGATCGGCCCAATTGTCGTCGGGCGCGGTGCGCAAGCCCGCCTGGACCAGAGCCGCGTGCAGCGCCTCGCGATCGGTGCTGCCGTCGGCGGCGACCGTGGCCAGCAGATCGATGCCGGCATAGCGGATAAAAGCCTCGACGACGCTCAACTGTTCCGGCTCGGCGAACGGATCGGCCTCGCGGCCGCGAAAGGCGAAGCGTCTTGTGCCGGCACGTTCGGCGGCCAGCGCGACAAGCCCGGCGCAGTCGCGCATCAGGCTCTCATAGGTCTCATCGGCCCGGTACCATTCGAGCATGGTGAAGGACGGATGGTGCAATGGGCCGCGCTCGCGGTTGCGATAGACGGCACTCAGGCTGAAGATGCGCCTCTCGCCGGCGGCGAGCAGCTTCTTGCAGGCGAATTCCGGCGAGGTGTGCAGATAGAGCGGCAGGTGCCGCCCATCCGGGCCAATCGCCTCGGTGGCGAAGGCCGACAGATGCGCCTCGTTGCCGGGCGAGACCTGCAGCGCCGCCGTCTCGACCTCGACGAAGTCGCGGCGGGCAAACCAGTCGCGCAGGGCCGCAGTGATGGCATTGCGCAGGATCAGCCGCGGCCGCCGGTCGGCGTGCACATCAGGCGTCCACCAGGGCGAGGCGGCGGTCATGACGACAGGATTTGCATCGAGGACTGGCGATTGCCGCCAAGATGCGCTAGGCCGCACCGGACGGCTCCCGCAGCCGATTTGCGCCGGTCGGCGCTCCCAGGCCAGTCAACGCCGTTAGGAATAAAGCCCGTGAAGGTCATCGCCAGTTCCCTACGCAAAGGCAATGTCGTCGAAAAGGACGGCAAGCTCTATGTGATCCTCTTTGCCGAAAACATCCATCCGGGCAAGGGCACGCCGGTGACCCAACTCGACATGCGCCGCATCTCCGACGGGGTAAAGGTTTCGGAGCGCTACCGCACCACTGAGCAGGTCGAGCGCGCCTATGTCGAGGAGCGCGAGCATACCTTCCTCTACCACGACGCCGAAGGCTATCATTTCATGAACCCGGAAAGCTACGACCAGGTCGCGGTGCCGGAAAGCGTGGTCGGCGAGACGGCGCCTTATCTCAAGGAAGGCATGGCTGTACAGATTTCCCAGTACAACGGCATCGCCATCTCGCTGGTGCTGCCGCAGCGAGCCACCTTCGAGGTGGTCGAGACCGAGCCGGTGACCAAGGGCCAGACGGCCTCCTCGTCCTATAAGCCGGCGACGCTGTCCAACGGCGTGCGCACGCTGGTGCCGCCGCACATCACCGCCGGCACCCGCGTGGTGGTGATGACGGCCGATGGCGCCTATGTGGAGCGCGCCAAGGACTAAGAGGGAGGATCATTTTTGTCGTCGCTGCCGGCGTCGCGCGCCATGAATGCCAAGGCGCAACTCGCGCCGGGACCGCGATGCGTGCCCTCTCCTTCACTGAAACGGTGCAGACTCAGCCAAGGATAAAACCCGCCACCAGAACTGTAAGGATCATCGACAGCGGAACGGCAAGCAGGCAGCAGGCCTCCAAAGTGTTGATTTGCCAAAAGTTCATCGGGCGCTTCCCAGTTGATTTCTTATCTAAACGGGCAGACCGGGATGGCAGTTCCACGAAAAATCTCCGGCGTCATTCCGTGCCACGATCATGCCGATCGACACGAACCCCGGTCATCCAGCGGGCACGCGCCAGATGCGTCGCCCAGGCCCTGAATGCCCGTTCCGGCTCCTGCTCCGGATCAATGTGCAGAACGCTGTGGGCGACCTCACGCCAATCGGCGCCGTCCGCCGAAGCATCGAGCAGCCGCATGTAAGTCAGCATGCAGTGCTCGTCATACGCGGTCAGCGCCGAAGACGTCGGCGCCGTATCTGCGAAATGAGCGTTTTGCGGCATCTTTGGCATCGTGATCTACCAGCAATGGCGCAGCGTAACAGGCGGTCGGGAAACCCGCGCCCTTCAATCGGAGGATGCTGGCGGATCGAGCTTCGCCTCCAGCCTGATCACCCATCGATGCGGCGCCACGCCCGTCCGTTCGCGCCCTACCTCCGCGGCCGCCGCATCAGCATCATTCCGTAATGCACCGCCAGCAAGTCCAACCCGATCTTGAGCAGCTTAGACAGCACATCCCGCGGCTCGCCGGTCTGTTCGGCGAGGCTCTTCACCGTTTCGCCGGCGCAGCAGACTTTTTGCACTACGACCGACACCTCCCAATGCGCAAGCGCTCTGGTGGCGTCGGCATAGGCGCGGCCGGCGGACAGGATGCGGTCGGCAACGCCGCCGCCGATGCGTCCGCCGTCGACGCGCTCGGTCAGCGCCATCGGCTTGACGCCGTCCTGTCCTGAAACGCGAAAATCCTCGCGGTAGCGCATGCCCGCCTCGCGCTGCTGGCGCGACAGCGAGGTGATGCCGGTCAGCGGGTCGACGTTGCGCACGCGCACGATGCCGCCGGTCGCGGTGTGGCCGTTATTGGACACCTCATAGACGCGCCTCGCCTCCAGCGTGCCGGTCGCCAGCCGCTTGCGGCCGAAGGCATCGTCCTTCAGCCCGAAATCATGGCCGACCTGCTTGCGGATGCGCACCTGCTCGGCCTCGCCCGTGGGCAATTTGGGCGGCTTGGGTTTGGCCTTTTGGGCGGTCTTCTTGCTCATGGACAGTCTCCTCGTTTGATTTGCTGCCTTCGCAGAACCTGGGTGGCTCGGCGCAGCCGAGACGGAGAGGGGCTATCGCGCCGCACGTTGGCGATTTCGTCGC
>NZ_FTPD01000067.1:10652-101224 GCF_900156895.1 Mesorhizobium prunaredense | reverse complement strand
CTCACCCGGCTTTGACTTCGCGTAGGGCGCCCCCTCTCCGTCTCGGCTGCGCCGAGCCACCTCTCCCCGCGTAGCGGGGCGAGGAACCCAAGACCTAGCTCACGCTGCGTCCGCGAGAGCCGTACGGCGATGGTCGCAGAACCGCGCCGCGTGATAGGCGCAGTAGCTTTTCAGCGGCCGCGTGCGCAGGCCGCAGCACAGCATGTCCAGTGCCGGCCGGCTGCCGGGCGCGTCGTTTTCGGGGTCTTCCTCTAGCGTCAGATCGAGCGGTGCGCGGCAGCGGTTGAACAGGCAGTCGATGAAGCGCATGGCCGCGACATGCGGCTGGCGCCCGACGGCGGCAGCGGGGCGCGGCGACGACAGCTTGAGGGCCTCGCCGTCGGGCCCGTGGATCTCGCGCACGAACGGGCGCTGCGGCAGCCAGACCGGCGGCGCCAGCCTGGCTGGGGTGCGGGCGATGCTTTGCAATTTTGTGTCGGGATAGGCGGGCATGGCGTTGTTCCATTGAAAGGTTGCGTAGATGCCGAGGCTGCGTCCCTCTCCCCGTTCACGGGGGGAGGATGCCGGCAGGCAGGTGAGGGGCAGCGCGGCGTCGCCGAAATTCGGGGCCGGAGCCGTGAGGGACGGCTCCGGCCGTTCCGGTCGCCGCCGCTGACGGCAGGGCGACCGGATCCGAGGCGCGAGCCTCGGGCTTCGTCCCGGTCGGGGAGGAGAACAGCCGGGACGGATGGGAAAGCGACATGGGTAACGTGGCTTGTGCATGGCCATATATAAGCATAACTCAAAAACTTATGCAAGCCATTCTTTCATAGACGAAACCGATTCTTATGTTTCAGATGGCGCCATGGCGAAAACCTCACTGTCGATCAAGGTCGGGGCGGCGATCCGCAAGGCGCGCAAGCAGCGCGGCCTGGTGATGCGCCATATTGCGGAGCACAACGACACCGACGTCGCCGCCGTCGGCAATTGGGAAACCGGCCGCAACCTGCCGAAAACCGAGAACCTTTTGAAGACCGCCGCCTTCCTGCGCGTCGACCCGGTGGCGCTCGGCAAGGGCGAGGTCGTCTTCCTCGACGACGCCGACAATGTCGCCGACGCCGAGATCGTCACCGACGCCGCCCCCCTGCCCGCCGGCCCGATGGACATCGAGCTTCTGGGTGCGGCGGTCGGCGGCGACGACGGCGACTTCACCTTCAACGGCGAGGTCGCCGGCTATGTCCAGCGCCCGCCCGGCATCGCCCATCTGCGCAAAGTGTTCGCGCTGCACGTGCTCTCCGACTCGATGGTGCCGCGCTACGAGCCCGGCGAGATGCTCTATTGCGGCGGCCGCGATGCTGTGCCCGGCGACCACGTGGTGATCGAGATGTTTCCCGAGGAAAACGAGCGCAACGGCAAGGCCTTCATCAAAAAGCTGGTCAAGCGGACTGCCGCCGAGCTGGTCGTCGAGCAGTACAATCCGCCGAAGACGCTGACCTTCAACCGCTACGCGATAAAACACGTCTGGCGCGTCATCCCGCTCAAGGAACTGCTGGGCTATTGAGGGCGGCGGCGGAGCGCGCGCCTTCTCCCCTTGGTGTGGGAGAAGGTGGATTCGCCACACACTCAAGCCCGCCTGGATCTCTCCAGCAGAACCTCGCGCTCGCCAAGCATCCGCGCCTCGGCGCGGCGCTGCTGCCGCTCGTCGATGAACGCCGCCTGGATCGAAACCGCCGCGCCCGGCAGGCCATCGGCGCGACAGGCCGAGCAGCGAAGCCGCCCCGACAGCGCCGCCAGCGGCGTCTGCGCGGTCACCCCGAAACGCCTCAGCTCCGCCGGCTTCCACCATCTGTTTCGACCGCAATCGATACACTCGACCGCAATCGAGACGACCTCGGCGATCGTTGCTTCCTTGCCCGGCAATGCCATCGTCCCTGATGCCTCAGTTCCTGTTTTGTCCACATCATTAGGGGTTTTTCCCGAAGAGTCGAGTCGGTTCCGCTCAACCCATACAAAAGTTTAACTTGTGCAAATTTTTGAGTTATGCTTATATACCATACCCCAACCGAATGGGCGCGGGACCGGGTCTCCGTCGCGCCGCTGCCAGCCAAGGAGACGAAGATGGACGCCCTCTCCGCCCAGTTCGCCCGTGATTGCGGCTATAGCGGCGACAGCCCGGCCATGCTCGCCGCCTTCGCCGCTATCCGCCTCGACGGCATAGGCCGGGCGCGCCTCGGCCATGGCCAGCGCAAGGCACTGGTCGACCGGCTGAAGCTCGGCGAGGCCTTGTTCCTGGCGGCGATCCGCCCGGCGCAGTCGGCTGAGGAGGCGCTCGAGGACGCCGCCCACTTCATTGCCTGTTATCGCAACATGCCGCGCTGGCGCCAGGAAAGGCGCGGCGGCGATCTCGCCCGCGCCAGGCAGCAGCTTCTGCTGGCGCGCTTCTTCCGCCGCTACGGCCACCGCCTGTGGTCACGGCAGGCGGCGTAAGCTGCAGAGGATCGGCGCCGCACCAGCAGCATTGGTAGTTAGTGAAAGCCGAAGCGGCATTCGCGGCTTCATTCCAGCTTGGGTTCCTCGCCCCCACGAAAGTGGGGGAGAGGTGGCTCGGCGAAGCCGAGACGGAGAGGGGGACTGCGCCCTACGAAAGCCCCCTCTCCGGCCGCTTCGCGGCCACCTCTCCCCCGCTTCGCAGGGGCGAGGAACCCAGGACTTGAGAGGTCGGCGGGACTACACCCTCCGTCTTGCCGGACATCTCCCCCGGGGGCAGCAGCCGCTTCAGTTTTCGCCAGCCACCAACGCTGCGGATTGGGGCAGCGCAAACCTGAAGCGACTACCCTCCACCTACCCTCCACCTGCCCTCCACGGTCCTTGACAATCCACCCTATTTGTTCTCTTTATGTTCCACGCAAAACCCACTCTCAAGACAATGCGGCGTTCGAAGCGCCGCGGGCGAACGGGCCGGATGGAAGCCAACATCCTCCACGCTGATCTGGACGCCTTTTATGCCTCGGTCGAACAGTTGCTCGACCCCGCCCTGCGCGGCAAGCCGATCGCCGTCGGCGGCGGCGTCGTCTTGGCTGCGTCCTACGAGGCCAGGGCTTTTGGTGTGCGTGGCGGCATGCCGGGGCGGCGGGCGCGTGAACTCTGCCCCGGGCTGATTTTCGTCGGCGGCCATTTCAAGGATTATCAGCGGCTCGGCGATGCGGCTATTCAGGTGCTCGGCGATTTCACCCCGGTGGTCGAGCGGATTTCCATCGACGAGGCCTTTGCCGACGTCGCCGGCTGCACCCATCTGTTCGGCCCGCCGGCCAAGATCGCGACAACCATCCGCCGCCGCGTGCGGGCCGAGCTTGGCTTGCCGATCTCGGTCGGCGTGGCGCGCACCAAGCACCTGGCCAAGATCGCCTCGCAGGTGGCCAAGCCCGACGGGCTGGTGGTGGTCGATCCGCGCCACGAGCTGGAGTTTCTGCACGATCTGCCGGTCGAGCTGATGTGGGGCGTCGGTCCGGTCACCAGGGAGCGGCTGGCCGGCATTGGTGTGCGCACCATCGGCGAGTTGGCGAAGACCAATGGTGGGTCGCTGGAGCGCCTGCTCGGCCCGGCGGCGGGCGAAAAACTCAACGCGCTGGCCTGGAACCGCGATCCGCGCAAGCTCGAGACGCAGCGCCGGGCGCGATCGGCCGGCGCGCAATCGGCACTCGGCAGGAGACCGGCCGAGGCAAATATCTTCGTGCCCACCCTGCTGCATCTGGCCGACAGGGTCGCCACCAGGCTGCGGGCGAAATCGCGGCCCGGCCGCACGGTGACGGTCCGCGTTCGCTTTGCCGATCTGCGTTCGGTGACGCGTTCGATCACGCTCGACCAGCCGATTTCGGCAACCGCCATGCTGGCCGAGATCGCCGAGGCGCTGGTGCGCAAGGTGCTTGTCGATCACCCGCACGAAAAGACCATCTCGCTGCTGGCGATCGCCGTGTCGCATCTGGAGAAGCAACCGGCCCTGCAGCTGGAACTGCCGCTCGGCCTCGACGACGACCGCCGCCGCCCCGGCACCAGGAAGGGCGCGGCACGCTGGACCGCCGACCGCGCCGTCGACAAGATCCGCGACCGCTTCGGCTGGGAGGCGGTCGGCTATGCCTCGGTCGCGCTCGGGCAGTCGCGATCGGTCCCCGACGCGTTTCGCGAGCTGGCCGAAAAGGAATTGTAAGCCGACAAGAGGCGTCTCTGTTCATCAGACCAAAAGCGTTGCGCCGCCCCAGGCGATGAGGGCGATGCCGGCTGCCCGGCCAACCCACTGGCCGGCAGGAAACAGCTTTTCGACCAGGACCAGAATGGCGAGCCCGGCAACCCACACCAGATTCATGACGCCACCCACGAACAACAACGCCATCAGCATCCAGCAGCATCCGACACAAAACGCCCCGTGCAGTGCGCCCAAACGCAGCGCGCCAGCTGCGTGGGGACGCCAGTGTCGCGCAAGGAATGCGGTCGGTGCCCGGCAATGCGACAGGCAGGCGTTCTTGAAGGGCGAGAGCTGATACAGGCCCGCGCCGATCAGGACGATGGCTGAAAGCCAGCGGCTCTGCGAACTCATCATCGTCGCGGAAACGAAGGCTTCGCGTTCGAGCAGCCAATGCAATGCGGTGGCCGCGACGGAGAACCCCAGCCAGACCAGGAGGTAGCCTGCCATGAACACGCCGGTCGGCGCGAGCTTGTCCTGGATCTGGCCCTGTGCGAGCGCATGGCGATGCACGCGCGCATAGAGCAGGATGGTCGGCGCCGCACTCGGCGACATCATGGCGATCATCATGACCCACCACATGGCGATCATCGGCGCCCAGTTCGCGGCCCCCAAGACCCGCGGCTCCGCCGCCATCGCGCTCATGTCCATGCCGGACATGTCCATGCCAGACATGTCCATGCCAGGCATGTCAGAGGTCATATCGGATGTCATGTTCGGAGTTTGCAGGTGGGGAAATAGCGCGAGCCTCGACATCTGCCACGCATTCATGCCGAGCCCTGCGCCGGCGACGATATAAAGCCAGGCCAGCAGGCACAGCGCCACCACGCCCGCAATCGTGATGACGCGGTCGCGCCTGAGCAGCCGTTCCAGTGGCGACCCGCCGTCCATGCGCCGCGTCAGGCCCGCACCACCCCGTGATTGTTGAGATGCAGCCGCGCGAACTGGCCGTAACTGTCCTTGGTGGTCACCTGAACCGGCCCGCTGGTTGTGCTCGAAGCGCTGCCGATCTCGGCGACCGCATATTCGAAGCCGTTCGGCAACACGATCTGAGCCCGCGAGTCCGCGCCCGTCACCTTGTTGCGGATCGGTTCGCCGACGGTTTCGATGTAGTCCTTGACGAAGATGCGGCCCCTGCGGCCGTCGACATCGAGGTCGAGATCGATCCTGGTGAAGACCGGCTCATTCATTTTTGTCACGGTTGAGGCGTAGACAGCGAACATCGTCGCGAACGGGTCGGTGTCCTGGCCGGTCATGATGCGCAGCAGCGCGTTACGCTGCTGGTCGGTTGCCTTCTCGTCGACGAAAGCGATGGCTTCGCCGTTGCCCTCGTGGATCGCGCCGGGCCATTTGAAGATCGCGGCGATCCGCAGGCCGTCGAGAACGGTCTCGCCATGATGACCTTCGTCGATCTGGATGCCGGCAACGGCATGGCAATGGCCCTTGTCGGGCAGCGCATTGAATTGACAGTTGCAGCCATATTCGCAGGTGCAATTGACCAGTTCGCGTCCCTTGATTTCCCAAGACGTCATGCTGTCCTCCCTGATCTCGAAATATTAGACCATCATCATACACCTAGACTCTACCCTCTCAAAGGCGCACCCTTGAAAAAGGCGAAACCCAAGCGAGAGTTTCGTCCAAGGCTTCACATGCTTGAGATGCGCCGCTGATTGCCTGACCTGTCCGGATAATCTCCGGGCGGGCAAACGTTCATTGCGCCTATCCGTGTTCAGGCTGCGGCCCAAGGCACGTTGCAGCCTTTACCGGATCAACTGGGAGGAAACAACATGCCTGATCTTCAACGCAGAGAACTTCTTGTTCAGGGAAGCGCGGCTCTTGTCGCAATCGCTGCCCTCTATACCTCGCGTCGGGCTTACGCTTTTCCAACGCGGCCGAGCGAGGAGGTTGTTCCGTGGCTGGACCAGCCGACCGAAAATCCCGATCCGGTCGGTATCCAGAAGCAGCTTGTCTGGGAGGATCTGGATAGCTGGATAACGCCAAACGACAAGTTCTTCAGCATCTCGCATTTCAACCGACCAACGATCGACGAGAAGACATGGTCGATGGAGATCGGCGGGCTGGTCAAGAAGCCCCTGAAATTGAGCCTCGCCGACATCAGGGCGCGGCCGCGCCAGGAGGTCGTTTTCACAGTCGAATGCTCGGGCAACCACGGTTTTCCCTTTTTCACCGGCGGCATCGGCAATGCCCGCTGGGCAGGGACGCCGCTCGCCCCGATCCTCGAGGAAGCCGGCGTCCTGGAAAATGGCATCGAGGTTGTCTTTTTCGGCACTGACACAGGCGAGGTCCCCATCCGCGACGTCAAGATGCAGCAGAACTTCGCGCGCGCCATGTCGCTTGCCGAAGCGACGAACCCAGACAACCTGCTCTGCTATGAAATGAACGGAGCCGCCTTGCCGGCGGCCAATGGTTTTCCGCTGCGGCTGATTGCTCCGGGTTGGTACGGCATCGCCAACGTCAAGTGGCTGGAGCGCATCGAGGTGCGTGACACCCGCTTCATGAGCCTTCTGATGGCGCGCGACTATGTCACCATCCGGGAGGAAGAGCACAACGGCGAGACCGTGTGGACCGAGAACTCAGTCGGCCGAGCGCTGATAAAGTCCGCGCCCGCAAAAGTCACCCGGAAGGACTCGGACTACCGCATCATTGGGGCAGCCTGGGGGGCACCGATCGACCGGGTCGAAGTGCAAATCGATCAAGGGCCCTGGATACGGGCGACCATCGACCACAGTGAGGAGGCCGAGCACGCCTGGAAGATCTGGTCGCTCGATTGGCCAAATGCCGGCGCCGGAGAACACACGGTAACCTCGCGCGCGGTCAGCACCACGGGACAAGTTCAACCAGCAATGGACGATCCCTTGATTGCCAAGAAACACACATACTGGGAAAGCAATGGCCAGGTGACGCGCCGCGTGCGTGTCGTCTGATAGGCTGTGCTGCACGCGGGAAGGTGAATCAGGCAGCGCCTGATCGCAGACTGGTCGCCAGCGTCAGTCCTTGGATGCCGTGATGACGAGCGCCGGCATGTCGAAAGCGACGGCGCCGGCTGCTGTCACGTAAGGCATAAGTGCCCGCTCGGCCTCCTCCAGAAGCCGCTTGAACTGCTCGTTGTCCAAAAGCCCGCCTAACGTCCAGATGCAGGCTCTTTCAGTCGAGATCAGCGTCTCGATCGAGGCAAAACGCACCGTTCCGCGGTGCCGCTTCACCTCGGCACGCTCTATGCCTGCCTTCGCGCAGAGCGAGCGCAGTAGCTCCGCATTGCCGAGCACAAAGGGCGCGCGGAACGCGTTCGCAACGTCGCTTCCAAACAGCCGTTCAAGCATATCCGCCACTGCGGCATAGCCGGGCGACTGGTCGAGCGAGTCACAGACCGCGACGGCGAGCCGGCCGCCGGACTTAACCACGCGCATCATTTCCCGCAGTCCGGCTGCTCGATCGTCGAAGAACATCAGGCCGAACTGGCTGACTGCGGCGTCGAAGCTTTCATCCGGGAAAGGAACCTGCTCGGCGCGCCCTTCTCGCCACTCGATTCGCGTGCTTTTGCGGCGGGCAACGCAAAGCATATCGGGATTGGGGTCAAGCCCGACCACCTTGCCCTCCGCGCCAACGCAGTCGAGGGCCGCGAGCGCCAGCACACCGGTACCGCAGGCGATGTCGATGACGCGGTCGCCCCTCCCTATTCGCGCCTCGGCGGCGACGACAGGCCCCCATTGTCGGAACAGCGCTGGAACGAACAGCGAGTCGTAGATTTCAGCCGGCGTTTTCGATGTCCTACCCCGGTGGGTCTGGACCGCCGCTTGCTCCGATCCCGGCGTTGCACCTTCAAGGAACACTGCGCTGGATCGGGTTCCGGCGACACGAAGCGCCTTCAGTGGCTCGTATTCAGGCGATGAGTACCAGCGCTGGGCATGCTCGCCGTCGGCAAATTCGACGATGACCGGATAGACCGACTGCCAGTCTCCTTCGACAAGGTCGGATTTCCCGCCCAGCACCAGATAGCGCCCTCCATACTGTTCAACCGTTGCAAAGACCCCTGCCAGATACTGCTCGACCTTGGCTTGGTCGGTGATTTCACGCACGTCGAAGAAGCAATAGGTAGACATGGTCGACCTCCGTTGATCGCATGGATTCCACGGGATGCGCGGTGGATATGCTGTTCGGCGCATAGTAGACTTGGCCATGGGCACGCTCCATGACCCAGCGTCTCAATCGCTTGCCGCAGCGTCCGTTCCTGCGCCATCGCCTGGACGGCGAGCGGAAGAGGTCGTTCCCGATGCCGCACCTTCGGCCGCGCCGGACAAGGATGTGCTTTCGGACGTGCTGCGCGTGATAAAGCTCACCGGCGCGCTTTTCTTCTGGGTCGATGCCTCTTCGCCCTGGAGTGTGGAAGTGCCGCGGGCGGACTCATTTGCCCATCTCATCCTGCCGCGCGCCCAGCATGTGATCTCCTACCACATCATCACCCAAGGATCGGGCTCGGTCAGCATCGGTGACGGTCCGCCGATGGAATTTGCCGAAGGCGACATACTTGTGATCCCGCATGAGGATTCGTACGCGATGTGCAGTGCGCCCGGAGTGCGGTCAGGTTTGAGCCTGGAAGATTCGCTCGATTTCTTTCGCGCCATGGCGACCGGACAACTGCCCTTCGTAGTCAACGAAGGTGGCGACGGCCCCGGCCTGACCAGATATGTCTGCGGTTTTCTTGGCTGCGATGCAAGGCCGTTCAATCCTCTGCTCGGGGCCCTTCCTCCGCTGATACGCATTCGGCGTGCGGCCGGCGCACCGAGCGACCTGCTCGACCGGCTGATCGAGCTGACGCTGGCAGAGGTGTCCGTTCAACGGCCTGGCGCTGAATGCATCCGCCTGCGCCTCAGCGAGTTGATGTTCGTTGAGGTCGTTCGCCGCTATCTTGAGGCACTGCCGTCGGAGCAGACCGGCTGGCTGGCCGGCTTGCGCGACCCCGCCGTCGGCCGGGCCGTTGCGCTTGTCCACGAGAATCCGGCGCAGGGCTGGACAATTGAAGAACTCGCACATGAAACCGGCGTCTCGCGGTCCGTCCTCGCGGCCCGCTTCACGCGTCTCGTCGGCTGCCCACCGATGCAGTATCTCACGCGATGGCGCGTACAACTGGCCGCGCGACTGCTCACTGATGGGCTGGCCAAAGTCTCGACAGTCGGGCGTGATGTCGGCTACGAGTCCGAAGCGGCCTTCAGCCGGAGCTTCAAGAAGCTCGCGGGCGTCTCGCCGGCTGGCTGGCGCAGTGGCCGGCGCGGATAACGGGCGGCCGGAGGCCAATTTGAGCAACACAATATGCCCCGACAGGCGCCTTCGCACGCCATCTCCGCACCATTTCCAGCCCCTCCCCTACCCCTCCACAGTGCTGATCTCCGCGTCCACCAGGCACCACGGCGCATAACGAAAATCGCGGATCTGGACGACCCGCTCGTCCTGCCATTCGACCAGCATGAAGCCGCGCACCGCGCCGTCCGGCTCCTGCGGGTTGCGGATCAGGATCGCCGGCCGGCCATCGACAGAACCCAGCGACAGCGTCCAGTCGCTGATGCGGTCGTAATTGCCGAAATAGGTCGACACGTCGGCCTTGCCGCGCATGCGGAGCCGGCTGACGACGTCGAGCTGGACATCCTCAATCCAAAGCTCGAGATCATCGCCCGCGCGCATTCCGATGCCGAAGTGGATTACCTGAAGAAGTTCGGCGCCGATCTGATCATCATGGGCGAGCGGGAGATCGCGCGCGGCATCTCGGATCACATTCTGAGCCGGATCGATGCCCCAGCCGCCCCTGTCGCCGACCAGAACCAAAACGCGCGCCAGGTCGACTCAAGACCGATGGCCGGGTGATGGCGGCAGCTGCGCGAACAGCATCTCCAGCTTCTTCCGCTGATAGCGTGAGGCCTGGCAGGCGTCGGTCTTTGAGGCAACGCCGGGTTCCGGCACCTGCAATCACGGCCGGCCGACCTATATGCTTGCCGATATCGAGCGGCTGTGTGGACGGGCGGTAGCGCCGAAAACGTCGTTTGCAACGGCAATAGTTTGTTTGTTCGCATCACTTTCAGGGAGATAAGGAGCCATGATTTCCGGCGCACACATGATCATCTACAGCACGGATGCCGAGGCAGACCGCGCATTTTTTCGCAATGTTCTACGTTTTCCAGCAGTCGATGCTGCCGAAGGCTGGTTGATCTTCGAATTGCCGCCGGCCGAGATTGCCGTTCACCCGGCCGCCGAAGTCGACAGCCACGAAGTCTATCTCATGTGCGAAGACATCAATGCCACAATCCAAGAGCTGAAATCGCACGATGTTGAATGCACTTCTGTCACCGATGAAGGCTGGGGCCTGCTCACGCATGTCTCGCTTCCCAGTGGCGGCTCGCTTGGCCTCTACCAGCCGAGGCATGCTTTGGCGCACAAAGCCGGGGCTGCTTAAGTGCCCGTTTTCCGCCCGGACGCGCGACCAGGTAAAGGCTTTGGAGCGGGATGGAGATTCGAACGCAAATTATCCTGCTCTGCCGGACTTTTTCAACACTATCCACCTTCTCCAGCCGTTCAGGGGCTAGTCAAAATTCAGATGCCGCTCTCCGGCTGCACCCGCTCACTGGAGCGATCGTTAGTGGCTGTCGTGCCCGCCGTGGGGATGATCGGCATCCGCGTTCGCCAATCTGATATTCGCCGCCGCAAGCGCCGGCATGTGCTCGAACAGCTGGTGCTCGAGCGCTGCGGTGATCTTCTTCGCTTCGCAGACCGGCAGGCTTTCCTCTACGGCAATGGCAATGTCGGCGTGCAGCCTGTGACCGATCCACCGCGCCTTGGCCTCGACAATGCGCGCTGCCGGCACATGCGCGGCGGCATGCTGGATGTCGCCGATGACATCAGGATCTATACCATCGAGCATGCGGGTCAGCACCGAGCGGGCCGACTGCCAGACGATGCCGAAGATTGCAAGCGTGATGAGCAGGCCGACGATCGGGTCGGCCAGCGCAAAACCGAGCCAGACGCCGAACGCTCCGAGGACCACAGCAAGGCTGGTCAGGCCGTCGGTGCGGGCGTGGTAGCCGTCGGCTATGAGTGCGGCGCTGTTGATTTCGCGGCCGACGCGGATGCGGAAAACCGCGACGGCCTCATTGCCGAGAAAGCCGACAACGCCCGCCGCCGCCAGCCAGCCCAGATGCGTCACCACGCGTGGATTGATCAAACGGTCGATGGCCTGGTAACCGGCGACGATGGCGCTGAACAGGATGATCCCGACGATGATGATCCCGGCCAGGTCCTCAACCCGGCCCAGGCCGTAGGTGAAGGTCGGCGACGGCTTGCGCCGGGCCAGCAGGAAGGCGATCCACAGCGGAATAGCGGTGGTGGCGTCAGCGATGTTGTGGACCGTGTCGGCCAGCAGCGCCACGCTGCCCGACAGCGCGACCACGACCATCTGCATCGCCGCGGTGATTGTCAGGATGACGAACGACCATTTTATCGCCCATATGCCGCGGTCGGTCGTCGCAATGGTCGCATCGATGACCCCGTGGCTATGCGACCCGCTGGCATGATCGTGATGGCCATGACCATGCGCGGCGTGATCGCGCGGCCCGAACCCGAACCAATCGAGGATGCGCGCGCCGAGCACAGGCATTTGACGGCTCACAAATATTTCGCCAGTTGCTTGAGTTCGGCCAGCGAGTTGCCGCCGGCTTCCGCGGTGTCCGTCAGGCAATGCTCGATATGATCGTGGATCAGTTCGCGCTTTGCACTGCTGATGGCGCTCTCCACGGCGTGGAGTTGCTGCGCCAGATCAACGCAAGGACGATGCGCCTCGAACATCGACAGCACCGCCGCAAGGTGGCCTTGCGCGCGCTTCAGACGCTTCACGATAGCCGGATGCGAACGATGGATGCCTTCGGACATGCCCGTTTTGTATCCTCCCCTGGAGGATCCAGTCAAATCTTCCTTGAGCTCAACTTGCCGGCGAGTCCGTCACAAATCGAAGAAAGACGGCCAGCCACCTCCTGCGGGTAACCTGCCGGCGGCAGCCCGTATTATTTCGTGACCATGTTGCGCTGGAACCTTCCCCTCGCACCAGCGTTCGGAGCGCTGTATTCGCGATGCCTTATATTTAGGCAAGCATGGTGGCGACGGCGAATACCGGTGAGGAGGCAAAAAGCATGGGTCGGGGAGGAGCATGTTGTCATGTCGAACCGTGAAATTGGAACGTCCCATACATTGGGGCTGCGCATCGCTGATCTCAAAGCCAGGATGCGGAGCGCCCGGATTACCGAGCACGAGATAAAGATTTTTCAGAAGGTAGCCGCTGTCATGGGAGGAGGTGAAGGCTCCCTGCGGATCGATGCCGACGACCTGATGGCCGCATCTTTCGTTGTCGAGGACGAGCCCAGGATAAACTGACGGAGCCCAGGGAAGCGGCGCGTTCGAGGCTGGCGATGTTGGCGCTCTACGGCGCCCCCCTCTGTCCTGCCGGAGGGGGGCGCCGTAGAGCGCCAACCTTGCCACAAAGTCCGGAGGCGGCCCGTCGCAACGAAGGCACCGCAGCTCATACGTCTGTACGAGAATACAGATATCCACATAAACGGCTTTCTGTTACGGCCTGGAAACGCTCGCCAGGGCTGGAGATGGGCTGGCGGGAAAGACCTGACTTGCCGGAACGATCACGCAAAACGATGACACCACGGCCGAACACCGGCCGGCCACGCCCCTCGCCTAGCGCCGGAGCAAATCCATCAGGCGTCAGCCTTTGCCGTGCGCTGTCAAAGCTTGGCCTGTGCTCGCGCAAGCAGGCGGAAATTCTGGTCGCCGAAGGGCGCGTCCGGGTGGCCGGCAAAATCGTGCGCAACGGCTCGCTGCGCGTCGATCCCGGCCGCGACCGCATCGAGGTCGACGGCAGCCGCGTCGTCGCCCAGCGCAAGGTCTACCTGATGATCAACAAGCCACGCGGCCTGGTCACCACCCGCGACGACCCGCAGGACCGCGGCACCGTCTACGACTGCCTGGCAGAACTCGACCTGCCCTTCGTGTCGCCGGTCGGCCGCCTCGACAAGGCCAGCGAGGGCCTGCTTTTGATGACGAACGACACGCGTTTCGCCCAGCGCCTGCTCGACCCCGCCTCGCACGTCGCCAAGGTCTATCATGTGCAGATCGGCGCCCTGCCCGACGCGGCCATGCTGACACGGTTGCGCGCCGGCGCCACGGTCGATGGCGAAGATTTGACGGCGCGGTCGATCGGAATCCTGCGCAGCGGCACCAGCACCGCCTGGCTGGAAATCACCCTCGACGAGGGCCGCAACCGCCACATCCGCCGGCTGCTCGCGGCGCATGGAGTGGACGTGCTTCGCCTGGTGCGGGTGGCGATCGGCCGCTTTCAGCTCGGCGACCTCGCCAAGGGCAAGGCCCGCCACCTCACGAAGGAAGAGCTGGCGCTGTTTCAAGGCTGAGCGAAGGCGCCAAAGCGCGCTCCCTTCTCCCCTTGTAAGGCCTTGTAAGGGGAGAAGGGAGAAGGAAGTCTACAACACCTTCACTTCGCGTCGTGGAAGATGATGCCGACGGTGTGGCGCAGGCCGGAGCGAAGCCGGCTGACGCCGTGCCTGAGATTGACGCGGTAGCTGCCTTTGCTGCCCTGCACCGGACGATTGTGGACCGCGAAGGCGACTGCGTCGCCCTGGCGCAGCGGCACCACCTCGGCGCGGCTCTGCATGCGCGGGCGCTGTTCGGTCAGCACGAACTCGCCGCCGGTGAAATCCTTATCCGGCTCGGACAGCAGGATTGCCACCTGCAGCGGGAAGGCAAGATCGCCGTAGAGATCCTGATGCAGGCAGTTGAAGTCGCCGGCAACGTATTGCAGCAGGAGCGGCGTCGGCCGCGTCTGGCCCTGGTCGTGGCACTGCGTGAGGAACGCGGCGTGTTCATCCGGGTGGCGCTGGGCGATGCCCATGCGCTCGTTCCAGTCGTTGGCGACGGCGGCAAGGCGTGGATAGAGCGCGGTGCGCAAGCCGCCGATCAACTCGGGCAAGGGATAGCGGAAATAGCGGTACTCGCCCTTGCCGAAGCCGTGCCGCGCCATGTGGACATGGCTGCGGAAATGGCTTTCATCGGGATAGAGCCCGGCGATCTCCCGGCATTCTTGCGGCGTCAGCAGCTTTTCCATCACCGCGCAGCCATAGCCGCTCATCTCCTCGGCCAGTGCCTGCCAGTCATATCCGGCGACGCGCGCTTCCGCCGATCGGACCGCTGCCTTCGAACCTATCGAATGAATGGTCATGGCCTTGCCTCCTCTGGCTTGACGGGCTTCTGCAATCAGATGGGTGAAGCAGCGCACGCAAACCACCCGTTTCATGCCAATGGAATTGTGCTGAGAGTTGAAATTGCCGATCTCCCCCCTGCGGGGCCCTTGCGGGGAGATCGGCAGTTTCGCCGTTGCGCATCTCTTCCCCGTTGGTCGGCCGAACAAGAGCTAACGGAAAAATTAGACATTGATGGCAATGTTAACCCCGCCTGCCCGAATGAAGATGAGGCGACGGCTGGCCCATCGAGAAGAAAAGGATTGCGCATGTCATCCTTGCTCAACACAGGACTTTCATCCTTAAGCGCAGTCTGATCATGCTGGCAGTCCTGGCGTTTTGCATCCTGCCGGCCGGGGCGTTGGAGCCCGTTGATCTCCCGGAATCGCCAGAGACTGTGGCCTTCAACGTTCAGAACAACGGCAAGTCAGTGCCAGTCACGTTGCGACAGCTGGAAAAGCTCGGTCTCTACAGGGTCACCACCGCAAGTCCATTTGAAAAGGGGCAGCTTACATTTGAAGGCGTCCTGTTCCGCGATGTGCTCAAGCTCGTTGGATTGGAAGGCGAGGATTCCGTTGTTCTGCGGGCGGTGGACGAATATGTGCAGATAATTCCGCGCGAAGATTGGACGGAAGGTCCTCTCCTGCTTGCCACCCGCCAGAACGGAAAATTGCTGACCCGGCGCACGCAAGGTCCGACCAGACTGGTCTATCCGCTCAACGACCACCCTGCCTTCGATACGCCAATCCACAAACCACGGTGGGTCTGGCTGATCAAGACGCTCGAGCCTGGCGACTGATCGAGCTCCAGCGTGGCTCGAGTGGCACGCTTTGGATCGAGAGGCTGGCGCGTTCCCGTCACCTACGGGACCGCCATTGCGGCTGCAGCAGCCAGCTCTGCGGTCCTGATCACCGTATTGTTTCTCAGCCTTCGCTCAAGGGTTTTTCATGTCACAGCCCATCCAAGTAGATCTGCTGACGAACCACCTGGCCACGAGGCAAGGCAGGATGAACGATACGGACAAGTTCAGGCTGGGCCTTCTGCGTAGAGCATTTGCAACGAGGATGTGGTCCCGAGCCTGAAAGCGACTGTGGACGGTCGCTGCCGGCCGGCCTGCAGATGCGAAACCCTATGCGAACAAGCCGACTGCTCGATCGTAAAAATGGTCGAGAGCGCAGCGCCTGGCTGCAATCCGGGCGGCTTCAACCAATTCCTCGCGACCCGAGGCGCCGTCCTTGTAGGTTGCGATGACCACGCGCGCGATCATTTCGGCGTCCTCGTTGTCGAGTTCCGCTTCGCGGGACCGCAAAATTTCCCGAACCACACCCCTCAAGAGATCCAGTTCAATGGTTGAAAAGACGCCCATACAGGGCGCGGATGTGCACTCCACCGCCATCTGAATTCCTCCCGCCGTGACGATATCAAACACGTGACAGATTACAACTAAAGTATTAGGCGAGCGCTTCGGAGTTCGTTCGGCACCCGAACACCACTGCAACCTTGCTATGCCGCATTTGCCCGAACTGCCGCGAAATGCTTTTCTCACGTTGGGCTAACAGAAATGGTGCCATCTCATTGCCGAAGCGTCCGCAGACAACGATCGACGTCGAAGAGATGGACGGTCGCTGGTATATTAAGATGAACGTCGAGGGTCGCGATAGGCGCGCCCTTGGCCCCTTCAAATCACGTGATGATGCACGGTGAACGAGCAGCGCGATCGATTGAGAGATGAAGGCACATATTAGCGTTTGAGGCGTTGCCGCACGCAACGCCTTACTGAAACATGTTGCGCCGCATGACCTGCAAACGTCGCTAATGGGACCAGTCCGGCTATCGGTGGGGTACTCATGAAGAAGACTGTCGTTAGGGTTGTCTGTGCCATCGGCCAGGCGGGGCACCTCGGCCTAAAAGGCGGCCTCCCATGGGGAGGCAACCGGTCGCCGGAGTTCGCCGCCGACGTTGCACGGTTTTTCGACATCACCAGAGGACACGTCTTGCTCGCCGGCCCCAAGACGATCGCGAGCGTTCCGGGTTTTGCTCGCGCCGATCGGGAACTTGTCGTTGTTCGCTCCAGCATGGATCCCTAGGATACGCTCCAGCGCTTTGCCGGCCGTGTCGTTTTCATCGGCGGCGGTCCGCCGGTGTGGGACGCCTACGCGCGCTTCGTCAGCCACTGGGATGTCACCCGGCTGCGCTATGACGGGCCGGCGGACCGCTGGTTCGATGCGAGATGGCTTACGGCGGGTGGCAAGGTTGCCAGAAATCACCGCGACCAATGAAGGCTCGGCCCGTTTCGATCCGGGGATCATTTAGACCACGTCGCGACCCAAGTTCCAGTCCGCATTTTCTGCGGCTTTGACCCTAGGGTGATTGGCGATGCCCCAACTCGCCCCAGTTCCAAAAATGGGTCATTTCCGGTCGTTGATGCCCGTAGGCGTTGAAGCGGAATGGTATTAGTCTGCGCGGTCTCGGGCTTCAGGGACGCGGCAAAAGAATGGATTTCAGTTCAGGCAAGGCTCTTTCCTCATCGGCGGCCTCATCCTGGTTAGTGCCGGGCTCCTGATCCTTTCGCTGATCGTCAATGTTGGCGTGGCACAGGTTGCGGTTTGGGGCGACGAAGTCCGCGAAGCGGGGCGGGTGAAGGCTGGGCTGCCGAAAACGCGGCGCTGGGACGAAGTCCGCTTTGCGCCCATGAGCGGTCATTCCGAGGTCGAACTATCTGCGTCCCGCCCGCTATCGGTCAACGACGCATTTCGTGTCGAGAAAGGAAAGCCGCGCGTCCATCACGCCGACATCGGTCAGACGCGAAGCGACGGAGGATACACAATCTCCATCGAGCTGCGCACCGCGATCGTCGCTTCATTGGATCTCGCTAGGGGCCATGTTGACGGCTCGTCCATCATGATAAGGCAACCCGTTCGCCGGCGCCGAACCGTAGATTTCCAAGAATTCGTGAGGTACAACATGTAAATCGGTGCTCCGTCGCCCCGGCCGGATCCTTGCCGGGAGACGGTAAGCGGAATACATGGCTGCGCCGAGCAGATGAAATGCCGGGCAACCAGCGGTTATGAACGAGGCGTTCAGGTGAGAAGGCTATTGTCGCTTGCGGTTAGGCTAAGACGACCACCAGTGGAGGCTGCAACCTCGGGTGGCGCGGGCATCGTGTCCGACATTGATGGGAAAAACTGGGATTCTGCTTTGACTGCGACAGCGGACGTGCTCGAGCTGATCGGACAGTCTGTTCTGTCAGCGTACCAGGCTCGTTGCGCCGAGCGTGACCGGATGCCACGCTGTAAGGCGGCCTAGGCGTGAGAGAAACGCGCATTCGAGTCCATGCAGGATGGGAGTGGATCGACTGGCGCGAACTGTGGCAAGCACGGGATCTTGTCATGCTGCTCGTACGCCGCGACCTCGTCACCAAATACGCTCAGACGATGCTAGGGCCGCTTTGGTTCGTCATCCAGCCGATTGTGATGGCAATCGTCCTGTCGGTCGCCATAAATGGCGGTGCCGGTGTCACGACAGAAGGCGTCCCGCCGTTTCTCTTCAATCTCTGCAGCCTCGCGCCTTGGTTTTATTTCTCTCAGACCTTCGGCTCGGTCGGGGCCACCTTCGTCAACAACGCCGACCTGTTCCAAAAGGTCTATTTTCCTCGCAGCTCAGTTCCATTGGCCGTGGGTCTGTCGAATCTGGTCGCACTGGCCATTCAGACGAGCCTTTTCTTAATTGTTCTAGTCGCTTACCACGTCAGCGGGGTGTGGACATCGCACTCCTGGCGGATCGTCCTCATTCCTGTCCTATTCATCGAACTCGTCGTTTTCACGCTGGGGGCAGGTCTTTGCGTGGCCTCGCTTGCGGCACGCTATCGTGATCTCGTCCACGCCATGCAATACTTGCTCCTGATCGCCATGTTCGCCTCATTGGTATTCGTGCCGTTGTCTAACCTCCCGACTCACCTTCGCTGGCTCCCCTGGTTCAATCCCCTTGCGGTGATCATCGAGAGCATGAGGTCGCTCGCACTTAATACCTCAGGGGTAACGGCAATTCAGTCGGTCGTGTCAGTAGCGATCAGCGGAGGCCTGTTCCTGGTAGGGCTTCTCGCCTTCGAGAGAGCGTCCCGGACTGCAGTCGATTTGGCCTAATCGGGACATCCATGAATCCGGCGATCGAGATCAAGAACCTGTCCAAGCGATACGATTTGCACCCTCGACCGACATCGCTGCGTGAGAATATCGGCGCGTGGCTTGGCCGGGGCGAAGCGTCCGGGGCGCAGGGCACGCAATACTGGGCACTTCGCGACGTGTCGCTGACGATCGAGGCGGGCGAAGTCGTCGGCCTCATCGGCCTCAACGGGGCGGGCAAGTCAACTCTCCTCAAGATTCTCTCGCGCATTACAGATCCGTCGGCAGGAGAAATCCGCATCCGCGGCCGCGTAGGCGCCCTGCTCGAGGTTGGTGCCGGCTTCCACGGGGACCTTACCGGACGGGACAATATCTATCTGAGCGGCGCCATTCTCGGCATGTCGAAAGCAGAATTGGACAGGCGCTTTGAGGAGATTGTTGCCTTCGCTGAGATAGAGCGCTTTCTCGATGTACCTGTAAAACGCTATTCGAGTGGTATGTTCGTTCGCTTGGCCTTCGCGGTGGCCGTCCACCTCGATCCGGATATTCTCATTCTCGACGAGGTCTTGTCGGTCGGGGACTCGCGCTTCCAACGCAAGTCCCTGTCCAAGATCGAAAGCCTCGTTACGAAGGGGGGGAGAACGGTGCTCCTCGTGAGTCATAACATGGATACGGTCAATCGGCTGTGCTCCCGCTGCCTTTGGCTCGAATCCGGATCAGTGAAGGCCCTCGGCGGAACGCGGGAGGTTGTGGCATCTTATCTGACCTCGGCGGGTGACTTCGCGGGATCGAGCAATCGAATTGACGTCACGGCGGCACCTCGGACCGGCAATGGCAAAGCGCGATTCCTCGGAGTCTCCATCGATAGTGGTGATCGCTCTTCATCGGGCCAGATCTGCACCGATGGGCCGGCCCGTTGCATGCTAGACATCGAGGCTGAAAACGACATCGACGTCGATAGTCTTGCCGTGGTTATCAATAGCCTTTCGGGCCTGAAGCTCGTCAACGCAGACACGGCACTGCTCGGGAATGCCTGCCGGCTGCGCGCCGGCCGGAACCGGGTGATTGTCACGATAGATCAGTTGCACTTGCTGCCGGGAACCTACGGCCTCGAGCTCTGGATGGGACAGAGATCAGGTGACTACCTTGCAGGTGACATCCTCGATCATGTCCACCACGCCTGCCGGGTCGAGGTCCTTAGGCCGGGCGGACATGATGGAAGCGTGCTTCCGACGGAAGGCCTAATCCCCTGCGTCTACGACTTCGAGGTCGAGACCTGAGGAGGAGAAGAACGACTCACTGCGCCAACCAGGGATCGCTTGAAGGCGAGGCGCCCGATGCCGGCCCAATTCCCTAGGGCGAAATGCAGATTGATGGAGGACGGCCGCCGGTCGCGACCGCGGACCTGGTCGCGGATCACGGCCTGTGCGGCATGAAGCGTCTGACGCAATGCGGAGCGGGCGCATTGCCCAACGCAGGATGCAAAACCTCTCTCCCAGACCAAGGCGTCCACAAGTACCTGCGAGATGCCAAGACCGAACGCCAGCCGTTTTAGGTAACTTGGCGTGGTCCGGTGGGCGGGGATAACGTGATCAATTACGCAATCGGGCGTGTACCATAAGTCCCACCCGCACGCTGAAATCCGAAGGCTGATCTCCGTGTCGCCCCCCGACACAAGTCTTCGCCCAATGCGGTCAGCGAGAAAGGGCGTTTCGATCCAGCCTGTCTGTTCGAGGGCGGCGCGCCGCAGTACTATCCCGGCTCCGACCAGCCCCCAAATCCGGCATGCGTCGAGCCCATGGTCCTGGCAGGCCAGAGTCCAGCCCACAGCATCGGGAAGTGGCTCGGCGCCGTTCTCCCAGTAGGGCCTTACAACCCCCCCGAAGGCTCCGCACCGCGGATGTGCGTCCGCGAAAGCTATCGCGTTCGCCAGCCAGCTTTCATCGAGCAGGCAGTCATCGTCCACGAAAGCCAGCCACTCACCGGCCGTTTCCCTAACGCCGCGGCGGCGCGCAGGTGTCAGCCCCTGCTGGCGTTCGCTCACGACGCTCAGCTGTCCTATCCGCTTGGCGTTCTTATGGCGCTCGACGACAAGCTGGGTGTCATCTGTGCAATTGTTGTCAACAACGAGCACTTCCCAGGATCGATCGCGGCAGTATTGCCGCGCCAAACGATCCAGAGTTCGATCGAGAACAGACGAATTGTTGTACGTACAAACAACGATGCTGACTTTGAAGTTACCGCTCAAGATGAGCTCCTTCTATTGGAATTCCCCTGCGCAAGCGAGTTGTCGACGGGCCGCTGACAAGCTTACCCAAGCCCTACGGGGTGTCGATCGATGATGCATCATTTACAAAGGCTTCGCGCTCTCTCGGCTGTATTCTGGTCCCTGGCAGCGCAAAATGACCACGGTCTCTATGGCATGGCCAATACAGTGGGCATTCCCATGGCCGTCCAAAGGGCGTAGCACTTCCCGAGGCGCGGGGCCACTCGCCAGGTTACGAAGGTCTTGCGCCCCGCGACTGACACCCGTAACATGGGTTTGCAATCACGTCGAAAGGTAGTCGGGCCGAGTTCGCATCCCTCGGGAGCTAGGTCGATGACCAAGGTGCGCCACTCACCGCTCAGAGCAGCAGCCCAATAGCACGAAGCCAAGGCGTGAAACCATTTGGCAGGACCCGACAGTATGTGATGCCTGAGAGCGCCCGGGGAGTTCGCTACGCAAAATGTAGGATGCTTGCCCATCGCCTCTTGCCGAAAATCGTCAAGAAACGATTGAGGCGGCTGATGAGATATGGCCCACCCGGCGTCGGAAGGGTGCGCTTTGGCGACTTCGAGCGGACTGATCCGATCAGTCGAGATTTCGGGTATGATCGCGGAACACCAATTGATCGTATCTACATCGAAAGATTTCTGGCGGAACACGCGTCAAGCATCCACGGTAGAACGCTTGAAGTCGTCGACGACGGCTACACGGCTCGCTTCGGAGGATCGAGAACGACACAGCGTGATATCGTCGACTTGCGTCCTGAAAATACCCGCGCGACGATCGTCGGCGACCTCACGAACCTGGGCGCAGAATGGAACGATAAGTTCGATGCGATTGTACTGACCCAGACTCTGCATCTCATCTTTGATCTGCAGGAGGCCGTTTCTGCGCTCTTCCGGCTCCTCAAGAGCGGTGGAACCGTACTTGTAACGGTGCCAGGCCTGACGCCCATTGATCATCATCAGGAATATGAAACCTGGTATTGGTCGCTGACGGAAGCTTCCGCTCGCCGATTGTTCTCGGATGTCTTTGGGGCGGACTCGACGCATATTGCCGTCTATGGAAACGTCTGCTCTGCGGTATGCTTTCTCGAAGGTATTGCTGCGGAAGAGCTCAAGCCAGAAATGCTACACGCGCAGGATCATCACTTTCCCGTCACCATCGGGATATGCGCCACAAAAGGCTAATAGAATGGCTTGGACGCTCAAGACAAGGTTGCGCGGCGTTTTACGTCGCCGCGTCTTCAAGCCGGTGATCCTGATGTATCATCGCATCGTTGCAACGGACCTGGATCCGTGGGAACTCGCCGTTTCGCCAACCAATTTCGAGAAGCAGGTGCGGGACCTCGCAAAGACGAGACGTGTGCTACCGTTGCGCGAGTTCGCATCGAGGCACATTGAAGGAAGCCTTCCACCTGACGCTGCAGCCATTACTTTCGACGACGGCTACGCGTGCAATGCCTTAATCGCGGCGCCTGTCCTGGAAACGCTCGGTCTTCCAGCTACGTTCTTTCTGGTAACGTCCATGCTCGGGAAAACCGATGAGTTCTGGAACGATGCTCTCGAACGGGTTATCTTCGATCCTAGGGCCGCAGGACCAGCCTCCATCGTCGTCGCCGGTCGCGATGCTCATGTTGATCTGGGTGAACAGACCGATGACTATCAATTGGGCCGAGGGTGGCGAGCTATGCACGAGCCGCCTCGAACTGCGCGCGAGCAGGCCTATCTCAAGCTTTGGAAGGTTCTGAAGCCAGCCTCTTTTGATGTGCAGTACCAAGCAATCGAATCACTCGCTCGCCAGGTCGGCAGTGACTTGGCGCCTCGAACCAGCCACCGACCCATGACGATTGATGAAGCCCGAATGCTCTCGCGAAGGTCGCGCTTGGACATTTCAGGTCACACGGACACCCACGTTTCCCTCCCATTGTGGGATCGGCACATCCAGCTGAAGGAGATCCAAAAAAGCTGCCGGACGTGCGAGGACCTGTCGTGCCGCCCATGCACCACATTCGCCTACCCCTATGGCGACTATTCCGACCTGACCATCGAATGCGCAAAAGAGTCGGGGCTGGTCTGCGCCGTGTCGGCCTACCCCAGACCTGTGGCGAACACGGACCTCCCTCTGGTGCTGCCGCGGATCATGATGACGAACGAGAGCATTGTCAGATATCTGGACGCCAATTGATGCATAAGCCCATGTTCGGCGAGCACGGTCGCGGCGTCATTGTTCAGCCCGTGATCTGGCCTTCAGTCGGGTCGAGATCACGCCAGTCTCCACGATCGGAAGCACGAAATTCTGCGCCATCACGGCTTGGCAGATCTGCTTCTTGAGCAAAGGGCCCACCGAGCGCTCTCGTAGAAACTTTGTAAAAGATGAGATAAGTTTCTTCTGAACGATTAAATGTGTGGTCGTTCCAAAAATCATAGAAAACGGAGCTCTTTTTAAGTAAGTCGACAACACCTCTCGTAAGTACCGCTCGATGATCATCTCCCTAACACGTGCACTAGAGAAATTCTGGTCAACGAGGACTTCCACTTGTCCGACCTCGGCTCGATCGGAGCGAACGACGGCAATGAAAGACCTGATGCCTGGACCAAGATTGATCTGCGGAATGGCTCCGGGAATTCGGACGACCCGCGAGGCCACACTTCCAACAACGCCAATGGTGTCGGACGCATTAGCGGTAGCGGCGAGACGTTCGGTATGGTCCAGCACGTCGTTCACGAAAGAAGGCCCGCAGTGAGCAATCGTGCCAATTTTTTCTGTGAACTCTTGAAGGTGAGGTTTCAGTGTAGGCCAGCAGGTTTCCCAATTGGGCCTGAAGTCGCCTAATCCGATGGGAATGGCGTCGAACAAGGCCGCTCCGATATCAGAAGCTGCCAAGGGCTCGGCAGGAAGAGCTTGCATCCCTCTCAAGACGCCCTGGAGTGAGTGCTTGCGTGCGATTGCAAGACCCGCCAACCAACTGGCAAAGCGATATGCCGCAGCGGGGAACTCTGCAGGCGATACGCCTTCGGCATACATGGGATGAGGTCTTGGAACTCGGGGATCGGGGCCGTGCCCCCGGGCGATGACGATGAGACCGTCTCGAAACTCCTGCTCGTAGTAGGTACTGAGCGAGGATTCTGTTTGGCGATAAAAGGCCACGAACTCATCAACGCCCCTGCAGCGGGCGCCAGACCGGATGACACGTTGCCAGAGATCCCAGTCTGCGCAGCCCATCAATGTTTCATCAAAACCGCCAAGCTCGTGAAAGGTCGAGTTTTTCAATATGCATGCATGGATCATAAACGTCGCCGTTGATGCAAGGCGATGGAATAAGTCGCCCCCGGGCAGGCGTACCTGCGATCGATCCTGGCTGCGGCTCCCGCACACGCGAAGGCCTAAGGCGTGCACAAGATGCACATCCTGGCCGGCAACGCGCAATAGGGAGCCAAGGGCATTAGGAGCGAGCCAGTCGTCGCTGTCGAGAAAGAGCAACCAATCTGCCTTTGCTTTTGCCGCCCCTGTGTTTCTGGCCGAAGCAGCACCTTGCTGTGTCTGCAACCAGAGCGAAATTCTGGGGTCATGGGACGCGAGATTCTGAAGCACGGCGGGTGTTTCATCGGTTGACCCATCGTCAACGAGAATGGCTTCCCAGTCGGCGAGGGATTGCGCCTTAAGTGAAGCCACCGCTTCGAGGATTAGCATGGGCTGATTGTGGACGGGGATGACTATGGAAACCTGCGGCATAGTGGTCCTGTCCAAGGCATCCGAACGCTCGTGACCTCTTGAGGATATCGCGACCAGGATGGTGAGCGCGCCTTCGCGGCGGCAATTAGTCCGTAGAACGTTAACTTTTTCTGGGAGCGGATCAAGATGGCAAAAGGCAGCTCAGCGGCCGATGGTGCGTCGAGGGAGTATACCGGCGTGTGGAGGTAGCCACTTAGATCCCGCGCGAACGCCAGGATCCGACTCTCCGCGGCCGCATCGACATCACAACAGCTTGTGGAGCCTCGCCGACGTCCCGCATTGGGGTCGCGACTTGCCCTTGCCCCCGAAACTTGAATGTCGCCAACGGGTCAGCAGCGCTGGTCGCGCGCATGTCGGATTTTTGAACGGAAAACGGCCCCCGAAGGTCTCGAAAGGGCTCTTCCGGATGTTGACGCCCCCTACGAACATGTAGGCGTTGAAGCGGAATGGTATTAGTCTGCACGGTCTGGGGCTTCAGGGACGCGGCAAACGCATGGATTTCAGCTCAGGCCATGGCTATTTCCTCATCGGCGGCCTCATCCTCGTCGGTGCCGGGCTCCTGATCCTTTCGCTGATCGTCAATATTCGTGTGGCACACAGCGTGCGCCACGACATGCGCCATCGTGAGAAGCTGTTGGAGTATTATCGCAACATCTTTTCCCAACTCGGCGTGATCCTGATCGGAATTGGCGTTTCCCTGTTCATCTTCTTTTTTCAGCAGAATTATCAGGACCAGCGCAAACGCGAAACGGAGCTGCAGCTGGCTCTCGCCAAACTGGCCGCGCGCATTGCTCGCGGCGCCGCCGTCGTCGAATTCCTTGGCGAATTCGATGCGCTGCTGGATGATGGCGGGCCTTACATCAGCCCGGAGCTCGGTGGAACGAACGCCGCGATCAGCGCGCACGGGGCGGAACTCGGCAAGCAGGTCGCCCAGATCCTTCTGGTTGAGCGCGACGTTGAGGTTCAAGGGTTCGAGATCCTGAATTTATCGCGCGATTTCGAAGCATCGTTCGTCGTCAACGAACTCGATCCCACGCTGTGGTTCAACATCGTCCGGGATGAGAGCGAGATCAAATATGCCACCACTCAGCTCGCTCTCGACTACAAGGACCTGCAGGATGCGATCGGCGGAGACTCAATCGCGGTTGCGATCGCAAATCCTGAAAAGGAGGCAAAGATCAAGCAGGAGGTGCTCGACATCTTTTATGATGCCGACCTCTTGCGCCAGCGCAGCCGAAGACTTCTCGGCCGTGCGTGCTGGCTTTTCAGCCAGGGGCGCAGCTTCGTCAAGCTTGGACCGGTCGACGAGATCGAAGCCGATGCCAGATCGCACCAGGAATGGATCGATCGGTCGAAACATTTGCTGACGCAGTTGAAGTCGGGAAGCGGCGATTGTTTCAAATTGCTCGAGTTCAACCCGGCGCCCTGAATTGAGAACGCGCCGGTAAAGGGCCCGCCCGCCCCGCCGCTCTACGTCTCAGACTCGGTCAGCTGGCGACCGCCGGTGGTCGATATGAGGGCGCAATGTTGCCCGCCGATTGGAAACGAGAAGTGGAGTTGCTCTGGCGCACGCCAGGTAAATTGGAGACGCGATTTTGCGGCGCCTGGCCTAATCGCTGCTGATGCAGAACCGGATGACCATTCCGATCCAAGGCTCTATAACAGGCCGACAGAATTGCGATGACAAGGGGAGACGATGCGCTACATACGTCCGCTTTCAATGGAAGATGCCGTTGGCCAGTTGGCCGGCTCGCCTGGCACCGCCGCCATTCTCGCCGGAGGCAGCGACCTCCTGGTGAGAATGAAAGGCGGCTTTATCGAGCCCGACCTGATCGTTGACATCAAGGCAATCGATGGACTGGTCGAGATCAGGGAAACGGCGGAGGGCTTCAGCATCGGTGCCGCGGTCTCCTGCGCCCTGATGGGAGAGAGCGCGGCCTTGATGAGGGAATGGCCGGGCGTCGTCGAAGCGGCCAAGCTGATTGGCTCGAAACAGGTGCAGGGTCGCTGCACCATCGTCGGCAATCTTTGCAACGCCTCGCCGGCCGCCGACAGCGTGCCGGCGCTGGTGGCCGCCGGCGCCAGGGCATTGATTGTCGGGCCAGCAGGCAGGCGCACCGTCGTGGTGGAGGCAGTCCCGACCGGGCCTGGCAAGACGTCGCTCGCCAAGGGAGAAATCATCGAGGCGATCCTGCTCGACAGGCGCGCGCCGCGCTCCGGCGATGCCTATCTGCGTTTCATTCCACGCACGGAGATGGACATCGCCGTGGTCAGCGCCGGGGTGAACCTGACGCTCGATGAACAAGGTGTGGTCAAATCGGCCCGCGTGGCACTGGGCGCCGTGGCGCCGACGGTGCTGCTGGTGGAAGAGGCGGCCGAGGCCCTCATCGGCAGGAAGCTGGACGAAGCGGCACTTGAGCGGCTCGCCAAGGTCTGCTCGGGGGCCTGCCGCCCCATCGACGACAAGCGGGGCACCATCGAGTTCAGAAGAAAAGTTGCGGGTGTGCTGGCCAGGCGGGCCGCCACGACCGCCTATGCGCGTGCAGGAGGCAAATGATGGCTGGTGTAGCAGTTTTAACCACAATCAACGGCGACAATGTCGAGTACCTTTGCCAGCCGGACGAGACGCTGCTCGACGTGCTGCGCGACCGCCTCGGGCTGACGGGTGCCAAGGAAGGCTGCGGCACCGGCGACTGCGGCGCCTGCAGCATCATCCTCGACGACCGGCTGGTGTGCTCGTGCCTGGTGCTTGGCGCCGAGGCCGAAGGTCGGCGCGTCGAGACCATCGAGGGCATGGCGCATGGCGACAGGCTGCATCCGCTGCAGCAGAAGTTCCTCGAGCACGCGGCGCTGCAATGCGGCGTCTGCACGCCGGGCTTCCTGATCGCGGCGAAGGACCTTTTGGCGAAGAACCCCGACCCGACCGAGGAGGAAATCCGCTTCGGCCTCGCCGGGAACCTCTGCCGCTGTACCGGCTATGACAAGATCGTGCGCGCCGTCCAGGACGCCGCCAGCGTGATGAAGGGAGCATGACGATGAACTTCGATCCGCGCTATTCCGGACGCAATTTCACCTCCGTCGGCACGCGTCCCATCCGCCCCGACGGCGTCGACAAGGTAACGGGCCGCGCCCGCTATGGCGCGGACTTCAACATGGCCGGCCAGTTGGTCGGACGTGTTCTGAGAAGCCCGCACGCGCACGCCACGATCAGGAAGATCGACACCTCGAAGGCGGAGAAGCTCAACGGCGTGAAGGCGGTGATCACCGCGGCCGACCTGCCCGACCTCACCGACGGCGATGCCGCCATGTACGACATTCTCGACAACTGCATGGCGCGCAAGAAGGCGCTCTATGACGGCCATGCGGTGGCCGCGGTCGCCGCGGTCGACGCCCGCACGGCAAGGCAGGCGCTGAAGCTTATCGAAGTCGACTATGAGGTGCTGCCGCATGTGACCGATGTCGACGAGGCGATGAAGCACACGGCACCCCTACTTAACGACGCCATCTTCACCGAGGGCCTCGAGGAAAAGCCCGTCAGGCCTTCCAACGTCACCAAGCGCACGCAGTTTGGCCATGGCGACGTCCATGAGGGATTTGGCCAGGCCGACTACGTCGTCGAACGCTCCTTCAAGACCGAGCAGACGCACCAGGGCTATATCGAGCCGCATGCCTGCGTGGCGAGCGTCAGCGCCGACGGCACCGCCGACCTTTGGGTCTGCACGCAAGGCCATTTCGTCTACCGCCAGCACTGCGCCCAACTGCTTGGCATGGAAGCCTCGAAGCTGCGCGTCACCTCGTCGGAGATCGGCGGCGGTTTCGGCGGCAAGACCCATGTCTGGGCCGAGCCGGTGGCGCTGGCGCTGTCGCGCAAGGCCGGACGGCCGGTCAAGCTGGTGATGACGCGTGACGAGGTGTTCCGCGCCTCCGGGCCGACCAGCGCCACCTCGATCGACGTCAGAATCGGCGCCCGCAAGGACGGCACGATCACCGCGGCCGAGGCGACACTGCGCTATTCCTGCGGCCCCTATGCCGGGATGTGGGCTGAGATCGGGGCCATGACGGCGTTCGCCTGCTACAGGCTCGAGAACGTCAGGACGGTTGGCTACGAAGTTCTGGTCAGCCGGCCGAAGACGGCCGCCTATCGCGCGCCATCGGCGCCGATGGCGGCGTTTGCGGTGGAAAGTGCCGTCGACGAGCTGGCCAAGGAGATCGGCATGGATCCGGTCGAGTTCCGGATCAAGAACGCCGCCCAGGAAGGCACCAGATCGTCCTACGGCCCGGTCTACGGCCCGATCGGCATCGGCCCGACGCTGGAAGCGGCGAAGAACCATCCGCACATGAAGGCGCCGCTGGGCAAGAACCAGGGCCGCGGCATGGCTTGCGGCTTTTGGTTCAACTTCGGCGGCCAGACCTGCACCGACCTCAACATCGGCATGGACGGCTCGGTCTCGCTTGCCGTCGGCACGGTCGATGTGGGTGGTTCCCGCGCGTCGCTGTCGCTGGTGGCGGCGGAGGAACTCGGCATCGCTTATGAGCAGGTCAAGGCGGTGGTGGCTGACACCTCCAGCCTCGGCTACAACGACATGACGGACGGCAGCCGCGGCACCTTCTCCTCCTCGATGGCGACGATCTCGGCCGCCCGCAACGCCATCAAGATCCTGCGCGAGCGCGCCGCCCAGATGTGGGACATTCCCCTCGACGATGTCGTCTGGGAAAAAGGCCACGCGATTGCCAAAGGCGAGAAGTACGGCAACCTTGCAGCGCTGTCCCTAAGGGAGATCGCGGCCGCGTCTGGAAAAACGGGCGGGCCGATCGCCGGCCACAGCGAGCTCGTCGCCGACGGCGCCGGCGTCTCCTTCGCCACCCATGTCTGCGATATCGAGGTCGATCCGGAGACCGGCGCCACGAGGGTCCTGCGCTACACCGTCGTGCAGGATGCCGGTAAGGCGGTGCACCCGACCTATGTCGAGGGGCAGTACCAGGGGGGTGCTGCGCAAGGCATCGGCTGGGCGCTCAACGAAGAGTACATCTACGGCAAGGACGGGCGGCTGCAGAACCCCGGCTTCCTCGACTACCGCATCCCGGTCTGCTCGGACCTGCCGATGATCGACACGCAGATCCTCGAGATCCCCAATCCCAACCATCCTTACGGGGTGCGTGGCGTCGGCGAGACCTCGATCGTGCCGCCGCTGGCGGCGATCGCCAATGCGGTGTCGAACGCCGCGGGCGTGCGGATGACGCATATCCCGATGTCGCCACCGCGGATTCTCGCGGCGATCGAGGCGGAACGGGGAGGCTGATGGTCGAAGTAACGCTCTGGGGATCGCTCGGCGCAATCGCAGGAGGCAAGAGCAAGGTCGAGATCGAGGCGAAGGATATTCGGGAGCTGTTCAGGAAGCTGGCTGAGCAGTATCCCGGCTTCGAGCCCTACATCGACCGCGGCATCGCAGTCGCCATAGACGGGACAATTTATCGAGATACGTGGTCGAAGGAACTGCCGCAGGGGGCGGAGATCTTTCTGCTACCGCGGTTGGCTGGGGGGTGAGTGGGGCGAGGACGCGCGGTATATAGAATGGCAGCTTTGCGCCCTCATTTCGGTCGTTCGACGGCTCAAAGCCAGACTTTCAAAGCGGTCGCGAAGGAGCTGCAGAAAGTCGCTATTTTTGTTAAATTGACCAGTGCGGGCCGTGACTAGGCAACATTCTTTGCGGATCCTATAAAGCAGAATGATTTAAGATCTTTAACCGAGTGGGCGGGCAATGATTTTTGAGGTTACTTCGGACCAAATTGAACGGTTAGATGAAAATCAAGTTGTAGACCTGCTTCGCCGCCTTATCAGTACGGAGCTGAACAAAAATTCTATTCCGTTGCGATCCGGTACTGCCCCTGCGCAGATAACCATTCCAGACGGCGGTGACGATGCGCGTGTCTCATGGTCTGGCGGCCCAAATGAAACCGATTGGTTGCCAAGCCGTTTTACAGTTTTTCAAAGTAAGAAAGGAACAACCTCTCCCGCAGGGTTGAAGGCGGAGACCCAGACCAAATCCACACAAGGCACGAATGCTCCAAAATTGAGCGAGGCTCTTAAGGAAGCCATTTCACAAAGCGGTGCCTATGTCATCGTTACACCCACGCCGGTTGTCGGCACAAACGTCGATCGCCGCATAAAAGCTATTCGAGAGGGGATCAACGATGCGGGCAACGATCCATCCCTGCTATCCTCGATCCAAATTTACGATTGCAATAGACTTGCTGCATGGACGAATACGCATCCGTCAGTAGCGCTATGGCTCAATGCCTTGCTGCGAGATGTCCATCTTGGCGGCTTTCAAACCTTCGATGATTGGGGGCGTGCTCCTGAGATTTCCGAAATCGCATTTCAGCAAAATGACGATACACGGTTGTCGCCAAGGGATCGGAAATCCAAACTTGGCAAAACGAGGATGCCTCGATTTCGCAGGCGAAATCCTTTGACGAAATCCGGGAGGTCATATCTACCTTTCTCGCTACACGGGGAAATGCCGTTCGCGTAATCGGACCGTCAGGATTTGGAAAAACGCGTCTCGTCCACCAGCTCATCGCAGGCCAGGCCGCGTTGCCTCAGGATGTCTTGAGCGAGGGGCAGGTCATCTACTGTTTCTACGAGGACGTTAGAGATCGTCTTTTGAATATAGCGCGCGAAATTGCCGACACCGGATCGCGTGCGTTAATGATTATCGATGACTGCCCAGACTCCGTACATACGCGGTTGAGTGAAACCGTCCATCGGGACGGTTCACGCTGCCATCTCATAACGATAGGCGTGGAGACCAAGGCGTACGGTATGCGCCGTAATCTGATCGTTGAACTCAATGCCGCGTCGAACGAGTTGATCGGCCGTATTGCCGAGGCAACAAACAAACAGCTCAGTGAAAAGAATGCTTCGCTAATCCGCGACTTGTCGCAAGGTTTCCCGAGGATGGCGGTTTTCGCATCCCGGGCCTTGGAAGGCGGAGACGAAGAACTGAGCTCGGTTGAGACACTGATTTCGAGGATCGTTTGGGGCGAGCATGAAATCGACCAATCAGCCTTTGAAGGCCTACAACTTCTGAGCCTTTTCACAATCGTTGGAATGGAAAACGATGCCGCAAAAGAACTCGAAGAAATAGCGGATTATTGCGGCAAGACAGCACGACAAATGTTCAACGAATTGCGGCGCTTTGCCGAGCGAGGGGTCCTGTTTCGTCAGGGGGATTATGGGGAAGTGCAACCGCTCCCTCTCGCCATGCGCTTGTCAAATCAATGGCTCGAAAGCAACCCCGCTGGGACGTTGGAGGACTTGTTCCGTTCTCTCAGCGAAGAGATGAAGCTGAGAATGGTTGGACGCCTGCGTTGGGTGTCGTGGTCAGACAGGGTATCAAATTTTGGTCGAGCTTTGCTTTCTGAGGCGTTGCCAAACGAGGCTGCACTGGACAGTGAGTTCGGATCAAAGCTCCTCGACCGCTTTGTTCACCTTGCTCCCGATGCAACGATGGAGCACTTGGACAGACTACTTTCGGGTAAATCAATCGATGAACTCGCAGCATTTGACACAGGCAGGCGATACGCTATTTGGGCGTTGGAAAAGCTGGTTTTCCGCCGTCAGACCTTTGATGCTGCGGCAAGGTTGCTGCTAAAGCTTGGTGCAGCGGAAAACGAAAATTGGGCGAACAACGCATCTGGTCAGTTCACCGGCTTGTACCAGCTTTATCTATCAGGAACGGAAGCTACGCCGGAAGAAAAGCTCGTTGTGCTGGATGACGGCTTGGCTGACGCCGATGAACGGGTGCGCAAGCTCTGCGTTGATGCACTTAATCGTATGCTCGAAAATTGGCATTTTTCCAGGTCCGGCGGCTCGGAACATATCGGAGCCGGAGAAGCTTTGCAGGATTGGCAACCCGAAACATATGGAGAGGTTTTCGATTATTATCGCGCAGCACTGTCACGCCTTGAGCGAATTGCCCTTAATACCAAAGATCCGAGCCATCAGACGGCGCTAAACACTATCGGTTCGCATTTGAGGAGTCTGTTCTCCAATGTCAGTTTGCTCGATGAAATTCAGGCAATGATAGCGCGGTTGCGCAAAGCTTACCCCGCATGGCACAAAGCAGCACTTGGGGTCAATGAATGGCTGTATTTTGATCGAAACGGTGCGGATGAGCCGTACCAGCGACGGCTTCGTGAATACTACGACGAGCTTCTTCCGACCGATCCGCTAGAGCAAATTCACTTTTACAGCAGCGGTTGGGCGACAGATATTCATGATCCGGATGTCAGTTATGACCGGGAGGGTGATAACGATCATCACTACGGCAAAAACAAGATACACGAGCTTGTCGATGCAGCGCCGAATGAAGCCGCATATTTCTTTCCGTTCTTAGATACGCTTTTGGAAAGAAACACGAATTCAGGATGGATTGCCGTGGTTCGCATTGCGCGGCATGTCGATGACCCCGAACATCTGTTGCGACATCTTGTGCAAAACATAACCGCAGACGGCGAAATTGCGGTCATTTCAAATATTGCGCGCAATGTCATTTCCGGTGCGGCCCAAACCGACAGAAACAAAGGCCTCGAATGCCTGGCGCTCGCACTTGATGTTCAGAGTTTAAGCGGGGCATCAGTCGAATTTCTTGCTTCGGTCGGGCTGGATGACGCGCTCATGCGACGCGCAATCGAGTTTGTGCAAAACGATACGGTTGAACCGCATCAGGTTTCTGTCATCGCCTTCAACGATATTCTGCAAACCGTTGATTACGGTTTGATTGAGCTGCTGGTGAGCACATTGCTGACCAAACAAGCTCACGGAGCATGGGCGGCCGTCGATTTCCTGGTGCACGTTTTGTATCGCTCTGATCCCAATGAAGGGAGACTGCTTCAAAGTCTTAAAGCGGTTGTGACCAACCGCGCCTTATTCGATAAACCACGATATTCAAACATGGACTGGTATCATTGGTGCGAGTTGGTCGAAAAGGTCCTTAATGGTGGCCATGTAGATGATGCCTTTAGTGTCGAATTGGTGGACTTCATCATCAGCGTGACGTCCGTCAAGGAGTACAATGTTCAACTCTCGTTCGACGATTACGCCCAAAAGATACTTCGGCGCATAATATCCAGCTCACCACGTTTGGTTTGGGAGAAATACCACGAAGCTCTAGAATCCCTAGACGGGCGAGCCCTATATCGACTTCGAAGTTTGTTCGAAGCAGGCGTGGGAGAGCCCTCGGCTCCTGGCGTGTTCAACGATATTCCGGCTGAAATTTACGTGCCGTGGATGCTTGAGAATAAAGAGGAGCGAATGCCGTTTATTCTGGATTGGATTCAGCTCTTTGATGGCACAAAAAATGCGCGCAATTGGAATTCGGCATTTGTGTCATTTGTCGATGCTCATGTGGACCGTGCGGAAAGACTGAATGCTCTACGCTCCAGGCTAACCACCGGCATGTGGTGGGGTTCGTATGCCAACAAGTTAGAAGCCGAACGCGATTTATTGCTGCAACTGCGGGAGCTTTCAAGAAATCCAAATGTCCATCGATGGATTGATAAAACGATGTCACAAATGGAGCAGAATATCACAGATGAACGCAGGCGCGATGCAAATCGGGAAGCTTCGTATCGGGCGTGAGCGGGTTTGGTGCGTGGATTGTCTCATTTGCAAATTCGGCGTTTTAAACCTGCCGGTCCGCAGCCGGCCCCAAGGCAGACAGTTTTCGTCGGCCAAGTCGGGCCGCCACCAGCAATAAATTCGCCCTCCCCTAAGCCCCCAACGTCGGCTCAGTATTCACCTCCAGCGCCTCTTCCGCCTCGTCCTCTTCGCCAAGAATCTCTCCGTTCACCCCCAACGCCCGCCCGATCCAGATCGAGTCGACCAGATGGTCGCGCTTGGGGTTGGTGGTGTTGGGGTGGACGAGGATGCTCAAGCCGCCATGGTTCAGCATCAGCCACGGAACGAGGGTAGCGAAAATCCCGGTGGCGAAGGAGACCTGGTACATGGCCTGTTTGTGTGGGCCGACCGGCTCGTCGCGCCAACTGCCCAGGCGCACGCGGAAGCGCTCGCCGATGCGCAGGCGCAGCCATTCGGCATGCTGGCGCTCGGCCTGCCCGTCGTAGTAGATATGCGCGTGATAGCTGGCAATTTCCGCAAGCGGCCTTGGACTGGCGGCGTCTTCGTTCACCTTGATGCTCTCCTTCGATGATTACGGCAGACCCGAAGCATGGAAGGCCGACCTTGTCGATTGATGCCGCGTCTTGCAGCCGCATATGGCGCTCCCCCACTCCGTCTCGGCTTCGCCGAGCCACCTCTCCCCCACATCGTGGGGGAGAGGAAACGCCAATCGCCGAGGTCGCGGCCTTGAAAGGCTTGGGTTTCCTCTCCCCCATATCATGGGGGAGAGGTGGCCGCGCAGCGGCCGGAGTGGGGGCCGGCGCTGCCATATGCCATTGCCCTGCGTCTTGCGGGGGATAATCGGGACAACCGTCTCACAACCCCTAGTCACCGACGCGCGCGAGCGTGCCGAGATGATTGCCGTCGAGAAACTCTATCGTCATGGTCGACGCCTTGCCGTCGGGGCCTAGCACAAAGCTCACGCCAGACGGCGCGTCCGGCGTCTCGGCGTCCGGATAGGTCAGGAACATGTCGCGGTCGAAATGCTCCAGTGAATAGGACCGGGCGCCGCCCGGCCCGACCTTGAGCACAAGGCCGTCGCCCTCACCCGACACAACCGCATCGCCGACGAAGTCGTTGAAATAGCGGCCTTTATAGGCGCTGGCCGGCCCGGCCAAGCTCGCCGGAGACGGCGGCGCGGCATAGGCGGCCTTGGCGGCGGCGACCGCCGGGCCGAACAAGCCCGCATAGGTATCGTCCCATGCCTTGACCCAGTCCTTCTCGATCTTTCCGTCAAAGGCCATATCGGCGAAGCTCTCGGACAAGCCTTCCGGCACGCCTGTCGAAAAGGCATTGGCGACGATGACGATGCCAAGCTTCTCCTCCGGGAAGAGCGTCACCAGGGTGCGGGCGCCGACGCTGAAGGCGCCGGCATGCCCCCAGCTCAGGCCATGCCGGCCGAATTCGACATTCCAGCCGAGGCCGTAGAAGGACTCGCTGCCGGAGACCGGGTTCTTGCCCCGCGTCATCAGGGGAACATGCGTCTGGTCCAGCGCGTCGGCTTTAATGAGGGTCTCGCCGGCATAGACGCCATTACCGAGCACCAGGCGCACCCATTGCGAGAGATCGCGCGCCGTGGAGCTGACGCCGCCCGCGGGCGCCTGCGCATCCGGATCGCGCTTTACCTTCGCGGTCCAGACGCCATCGAGCTTGACGTGGAGCGCGGCGCGATTGGCGTGCTTGATGAAGTCCGCATGACGGGAACTGGTCGAGACCATTCCAAGCGGATGGTAGAGCTTCTCCTCGGCGACCTCCTCCCAAGGCTTGCCTGTCGGCTTCGCCGCCGCGACGGCGCCCTCGGTCAGTCCGAAATTGCTGTAGGAGTAGCCGGCGCGAAAGCTCGACGATGGCGACACGAACCGCAGACGGCGCAGTATCTCCGCGCGGTCATAGCCAATGTCCTCGAGGTCGTCTCCGGCGGTGCCGGGAAGTCCGCTGCGGTGCGAAAACAGGTCGCGGACCGTGAGTTCGCTGGTCGGATAGGGCTCGGACAGCCGGAAGGCCGGATCGAGGTCGGCGATCTTCGCATCCCAGGAAACAATCTCGTCGCTGACCAGCGCCGCCACGATCGTTGCTGAGACCGGCTTGGAGAGCGAGGCGATCTGGAACACCGTGTCGGCATCGACTGCCTCCGGTTTGCCGGCCTGGCGATGTCCGAAACCCTTGAGGAAGACCACCTTGTCGTCATGGACGACCCCGATGGCGAGACCAGGCACCCCGCCATCCGCGACGACGCCTTCGGCGAGCGCCTCGAGCTTCGACAGGGCTGCCGCGATCCGCTCGGGCGTAATGGTGTCAGCCGACGCCGCATGTGGCGAAAGCACCATGACGGCGATGAAGGCCCGCATCCCCCAACGGCGGAAATTCCGACCCAGGCCCACGCTCGAGTTCCTCCCCCTGCAAGCACTCTGCAAGCACCGGTCATACTACAGGCCGACGCGGGGAAGGCACAAGCCTCGCCTGGGCGAGTAGAGAAAAGCCCGCCGCGCGATGCCAAGGCGAAAATCCCTGGGAACCAGCCGGTCAACGGTATCGAACGGACCACCGCTCAGCGGCGACGACCGCGACGAAGAACCCGATCGACAACAGCGATGAGAGCACGATGGCGGCGTAGAGCCGGTCGGACTGGTAGTTGAAGGTCGCCTGGATGATCAGCGCACCGAGACCTTTGTCGGAGCCGATCCATTCGCCGACGATCGCGCCGATCACAGCGGTCGCCGAGGCGATCCGCAGCGACGCGAAAAGCATTGGCAGCGCACGCGGCAGGCGCAGGCGCCAGAATACTTCCCAACGCGTCGCCGACAGCACGCGAAACAGCTCGTGCTCGCTGGGGCTCGCCGATTCCAGGCCCCGGATCATGTTGATGAGCGTCGGGAAGAAACAGATCACTGCCGCGATCACGATCTTGGGCAGCATGCCGAGGCCAAAGATGAGGATGACGACCGGCGCCAGCGCCAGCACCGGGATCGTATTGAAGAACAGCACGACCGGAAAATAGGCAGCCTGAAGCGTGCGGCTGTGCACGAAGACGACCGCCAGCAGCACTGCGGCGAGGTTGCCGAGCACGAAGCCGGAGAGTGCCTCGATGGCCGTCGGCCAGAGGTTCGACAGGAGAAGCGATCCGTTCCTGGCAAACACGCCCGCTATCGCGGTCGGCGTCGGAACGATGTATGCCGGCACGCCGGCGAGCGGCAGCAGGACCTGCCATGCAAGAATGAGCGAGCCGGCGCCGAGAATCGGCAGCACGGTTTGTGCGAACGGCGAAAGCGGCCCCCGGTTCACGAGGCCGCTCCAAGGGCGGAGCGCATCCTGGCCATTGCCGCGACGATCGCCGGATCCTCGCGCGAGCATCTGTTGTCCGGCCCCTTCAGCGGACGAAGGTCGTGGTCGGCGACGATCCGGCCGGGATGGGCGGCAAGCACGATCACGCGCTGTCCGAGATAGACGGCTTCGGCAATGGAATGTGTGACGAACAGCACGGTCGTTTCGGTCCGCCGCCAAAGGTTCAGCAGTTCGTCGTTGAGGCGATCGCGGGTGATCTCGTCAAGCGCACCAAAGGGTTCGTCCATCAGAAGCAGACGTGGCTCGCCAAGCAGCGCCCGGGCGATCGCCAGCCTTTGGCGTTGTCCGCCGGAGAGCTGATGCGGCAGGCGCTCACTGAGCGCCGACAGGCCGACGAGTTCGAGCAGTTCGTCGGCCCGGTCGTCTATCATGCGCGACAGGCTGCGGCGGCCGACCTGGATCGGCAGCCGCACATTCTCGCGCGCCGTGCGCCACGGCAAAAGGGTCGAGTCCTGGAAGACAAAACCCACGCCGCGGCCGGAGCGCACCGCCGACGGCGTTTCGCCCATTACGCGTATCGTGCCCGCGAGCGGCGCCAAAAGATCGGCGACAACCCGCAGAAACGTCGACTTTCCGCAGCCCGAAGACCCGAGGATCGACAGGAACGTCCCGGCCTCGACCGTCAGTTCAAGACCGGAGATCACCGTCACTGGCGAGCGCCGGCCGGGATAGCCGACGTCGAGCCCGGAGGTCTCGATGGCCGGCGCGGCCATCAAGAGGCAGGTGCGCCGAGCTTCGGCCGTTCAGCCGCACTGAGTTCGAGAATCTCAGTCGTATAGACGTCCTCGGCCTTCGGCCTGCCGTTTGGATACTGGCCAATCTGGTCAAGCAGCGCGATCTGGCTCTCGATCGAGGCAGGATCGAACGTGCCCCATCCATCCTTTTTCGTGTTTTCGTCAAACGACAGTTTCAGCACCAGCGGGATCGTCTTCTTTTCCCAGCCTGCGTCGATCTCGGGATAGACCGCGACGAGCTTGTCGACCGCCTGCTCGGGATTGGCGTGGACCCAGCCCCAACCCTTGGCGACCGCGCCGATGAATTTCGCCAGGGTCTCGGAATCGGATTCGATGGCGCTGTCGGTCGCGAAGTAGACGTCGGCATAGGACGCCAGGCCCAGCTCCGACAACAGAAGATCGATGCGATCATCGCCGACGACGCTGAGCGCCTGCGTGTTGGTGATCCAGCCGCCGATCGCATCCACGTCGCCACGAACCAGCGGGGCCTTGTCGAACCCGACATTGACGATGGTTACCTCGGAAGGGTCGATCTTGTTCTTCGCGAGCATCGCGTCGATGGCGAAGCGCGCGGTCGGCTGCGTCCCGATCCGCATCCCCTTCAGATCCGCCACCGACCGGATCGGCTTCGCCGCTTTCGACGTCAGCGCATAGGGCCCGGTGCGATAGCCGCAGGCGATGATCTTTACCGGAACGCCGCTCGCCCGCGCGGCATAGAGTTGCGGCGATTCGGAGAATTGGCCGAGCTGGGCGGCACCGGACACCACCGGCGGCACGGTGGCGGCGTTCGGCCCTCCGGGGCTGAACTCGACTTCGAGCCCGGCTTCTTTGAAATAGCCATTGGCGACGGCTGCCACGTCGCCGATCTGGCCGTTCGACATCAGCCAGTCATACTGGACGACCAGCTTGGCAGCTGCCGATGCGCTGGCGCCAAACAGCTGAAGACCCGGCCCGAAAGCCGCCAGGCTGGCAGCGCCGGCCTTCAGGATCGATCTGCGATTCCACTGCGATGTGTTCCCACTCATCTTCTTGCTCCGTTGTTGGACTGTTTTGCATGCGGCGCGGCCCTTCTTGTGAGGCCGTCGCGATCGGATCATCCTTGCGTGTCGTGATAGTCGCCCGGTCCCGCGCCGGTCCAGGCGTAGAGCTCCCACAGCGTCCCGTCCGGGTCGTGGAAGTAGGCGCAGCGCGCGTTCCAGACATAGTCGCCGGGAGGCCCGACGAACGGCACTCCCTTGTCCGACAGTTCAGCGTAGAGCCGGTCGACCTCGCCGGCGCTTTCGAGTTCCATGGCAACACATGCCTTGTACGCCTGCTTCGGTGAGCGGACATTCGAGACGCCGCAGTGGCGATTGATGTGATCCAGTTCCCATGCGGCGAGCGTCACGCGCTCGGAATGAAAATCGACAAAGCCCTCGGCGCGGCGTCTGATCCGGTAGCCGAGTTTCTGCGTGTAGAAGTCGATGGTACGGTCGATATCCTCGACAAGCAGGCAGATATCGGTGATTGCCTTGGTCTGCCCGAGCGACATGGTCATTTGCCTCGATTGATCTTCGCGGTGAGTTCGACGCCGACGCGCGACGCGGCGCCATCGATGTGCCGGCGCATCGCCTCGCCGGCAGCCTGCGGATCATGCGCGGCGAGCGCGTCGTAGATTCGCACGTGCTCGGCGACGTTGACCTCGACCAGGTCGTGCAGCGGATTGGTGAGGCGGGCATAGTGGATTGACTGGCGGATCTGCTCGCAGACGAAGGAAATGAAGGTGTAGATGTAGCCGTTGCCGGTGGCCCGGGCGATCGCCCGATGGAAAAGCAGATCGGCCTCGATGCTGCCATCCTCCCAGCGCTCCTCGCCACCCATGCGGTCCAGCGCAGCCTTGATTGCGTCAAGATCATCGGATGCGCAGCGCGCTGCGGCCAGCGTGGCGGATTCGGTCTCCAGGATGCTGCGCAGCTCGAAGAGCTGCTCCATGTTGCGCTGGTCTTTCAGCGCTTCGCGGTCGATCCGGATGGCTGTCCGCTGTTCCGGCGCCATGACGAATGCGCCTATGCCTTGCCGCGCCTCGATCATGCCGTCGGCGCGAAGCTGGGCAATCGCTTCCCTGACAACATTGCGGCTGACGCCGAACTTGTCGGCGAGCTGGCTTTCGGTGGGAAGCCGGGCTCCCGGGATGATGTCGCCGCCCTCGATCTCGCGGCTCAGATGCGACGCGACGCGATGCGGAAGCGCCTCCACGCTGCCGATGATGGACGAACGCTGCTTCATGCGGCTTTCCCCTACAAATCGCCCGGATCAGGCATGAGACATGTCGGATTGAACAGGCCTGCCGGATCGAAGGCTGCCTTGATCGCGATATGAAGCTGCCGCTCGCGCTGCGACAGGCCGGCCCAGAACACGTGACTGCGGCTGCGACCGACGCCATGCTCGGCGCTGAACGAGCCGCCGAGCGCTCCGACCAGCTCGTAGAGCCGGGCCAAAACCGCCTGCCCCACGGTCCTCGCTTCGCCGGGGTCGCAACCCATGGGAGGCAGCACGTTGAAATGGATGTTGCCGTCGCCCGCATGGCCATAGGTCAGGGATGTCCAGCCAGGCCAGTCGCGCACGATGCACGCGCGTGCTTGCTCGATCAGCGTCGGCACCTGGCTGAGACGAACCGAGAGGTCGGTGCGGACATGAAAGCCGCGCCGCGCCTGCCCCTCGACCAGGCCCTCACGGATGGCCCAGAATGTGGCGGCCTGCGAGCGGCTTTGCGCGACGACGCCGTCCCTGATCAGGTCGGTCTCAAGGGCGCGCGCCAGCATCGTTTCAAGAAGTCCGCCGGCGTCTATCCCTGGCCCACAGGCAAGTTCGACGATCGCATGAACCGGACATTCTTGTGTCAACGGTGAGCGCAGGTTCGGATCGATGAGATGGGCCAGCGGCAGGCACTCCTCGCCGATGACCTCAAACGCGCTGAGAAGATCGGAGCAGAAATGCCGCGCCATCCGGAACAGTTCGCATGCCTGGCGGAAGCTGCCCAGTCCGACATAGGCGGTCTCGACCTGCGTCGGCCGGGGCGAGAGCCTTACTTCGACGCCCGTGACGACCCCGAGCGTTCCTTCCGAACCGATCATCAATTGCTTCAGGCTGTAGCCGCGATTGTCCTTGCGCAGCCCGTTCATGCCGCTCCACAGCGTGCCGTCCGGCAGGACCGTCTCAAGCCCGAGCACCAGATCACGCGTCATGCCGTAGCGCAGCACGTTGATGCCGCCGGCGTTGGTCGCGACATTGCCGCCGATGGTGCACGATCCCTGCGCACCAAGCGCGAGAGGGAAGGTCATGTCGGATGCTTCAGCGGCGTCCTTGACGTCCTGCAGCACGGCTCCGGCGTCAGCTTGCAGCGTGAAGTCGAGCGGATCGACGGAGCGTATCCGATTGAGACGCTCAAGCGACAGCACGGCATAGTCCGAACTGTCGGGAATGGCGCCGCCGGCAAGTCCGGTATTGCCGCCTTGCACGACGATGGCGACACCGCTCTGCGAGCACCATCTCACAAACGCCTGGACGTCTTCCACGGATCCTGGACGCACGATGAAGCGGGCGCTTCCGCGCCTGTCGCGGCCCCAATCGATGAGGTAGCGCTCTGCCAGTGGCGACCGTCCGTCTATCAGCGCATCACCCGCCAACTGCGCAGGCAGCTCAGCAATTGCGCCGGAAGTTTCGCGTTGAGTTGGGCGATCCGTGATCATTTCGTCAGATCATACGGTCATCCTACAACATCGCAAGCCACTTTCGTCTTGGTGAACCATCATTAATTTGGCGGCGAAAACCGCCGGCGCACCCGCCACACAATCTGGACTCTCGCGCCTGAACTGTTCGCACCCGTCGTAAAATGCTAGCCTTTTATTTTGACGAAGACGGTGCGAAACGGGGTCGGCTGGCATTGGGAGGGACCCAACTCGCTGGTGATCGGTATGGAAGTCCGACCGATTCGAACTTGAAGCCAAGGCCATGGGGGATATCAATGTCGGAATTGTTCTCGCTCGACGGCCGTGTCGCGTTGGTCACAGGTGCTTCGCGTGGCCTCGGCTTCGCCATGGCCAAGGCACTTGCGGAAAACGGCGCGACGGTGATCGTCAATGCCCGCGATCCGGCGGCGCTGTCCGCGGCGGCCGAAAGGATCGGAGCCGAAGCCCTGCCGTTCGATGTCACCGACGCGGCGATCTCGAGGGCATCGCTCGAAGGAATCGTCGAACGCCACGGCCGCCTCGATATTCTGGTCAACAACGCCGGCATCCAGCATCGAAGTCCGTTGGTCAAATGGCAGGACGAGGATTTCAACCATGTGATTGCCGTCAATCTTTCGGCTTGCTTCCGCATGATACGCGACGCGGTGCGCCTGATGCTGCCAAACAAGTTCGGGCGCATAATAAACACCGGATCGGTTGCGGCGATCCTTGGCCGTCCCACCATTCACGCCTATGTGGCGGCAAAGGCGGGCCTGCACGGGCTGACACGCTCGACCGCCGCTGAACTGGGCCGTCACGGCATCACCGTCAACGCGATCGCCCCCGGCTATTTCGCCACCGAGCTCAACACCGCACTTATGAGCGACGAGACCTTCACCAAATGGGTCGAGGCACGAACCCCGGCGGGCCGCTGGGCCCAGCCTGAGGAGCTCGGCGGAGCCGTGGTGTTTCTCGCCTCAGACGCTGCCGACTATGTCAACGGCCATGTCCTGGCCGTTGACGGCGGGCTATCGGTCTCCCTCTGACCGGCGACGTGCCTTTCAGGAATAAATTTCAGCCGGGCAGCGCTGCGAAATCTGCGAAGACCGGCTGCGTTAGCCGATCCCATAGACCAGGCTCACGCGCCCATCCGTGAGCTGCTGAACCTTCCGCAGTTCGAGCCCGCGACGATTTTGCGTTGCTCCAAACAGCGCCTTCCCTTCGCCGACGAGCAGCGGATAGAGGATAAGCCGCAGTTCATCCACCAGCCCGGCATCGATGAGGCTCGCGGTCATTCGCGCACCGCCCATGAGATAGATATCCTTGCCCGGCTGCTGCTTGAGGCCAGCGATGTCTTCGAGGCTCCGCACGAAGCGCGTCTTTGGCCAAAGCGCCGAAGTCATCGTGTTCGACAGCACATAATGCGGGGTCTGTTCGGCAAAGCGGGCCCATTCGAGCTCCGCCGGCATCGGCAGTTTGCCGGTCATCGGCAGCGGCTTGTCCGGCTCATTCTGGATCGCGCTCCAGTAGCGCTCGTAGCCGGCGTACATGACGCTCCCGAGCAGGCAGGCATCGATTTGCGGCGTCAGCCCATAGTCCTCCGACCACGCGTCGACCCAATCGGCGTAACCCTCGGGTCCCTCCATCTTGCCGTCGATGGAAACCTTCATTCCGGTGATCAATTTGCGCATGACGTCCTCCATCAGGCTTGCACAATGCAAGCTCGTTTCATCGTTGCCGGTATGCGAGCCTCCATGGACAATGGCTGCGGTGGCTGCGCTCTCATTCGAGGGATGGCCGGTCTGGACACATGCCGGTCGCCGCCCGTCCCTTCGGGCCGTCCCTCTGGCGAGGGAACATTGTGGAGCGCGGATCAGCGAGGGGCGTGCTCCATAGCCTTTGCATCGGCACCCGACGCAAAGGTCCAACATGGGGTTCAAACGTGAGAGTTAGGTCAGGCCGGCAGGCGGCGGTCGTATTCTTCCCGCAGGCGACTCCAGCCATCCCAGAACGAGGTCGGCGTGTTGCCCGCGAGGCGGGCGGCCAGGATGTCGAGGTGCATGTGCCAGCCGGCGGTAACGTTGAGCTGGATTGCGCGTTCCGGCAGCCGGCGATGGACGACGGTGAGCAGCACATCATTGCCTTTCGGCTCCAGCAAGAAGGAAACGCCGCCGGTGTTTCCCCAGGTGATGGCAAGCTTGTAAGGCGGATCGAGCTCAGTGATCCGGCCCTCCATCCGATGCTCTTCGGGAAAGCCCGCGGGGCGCTGGCCGGGCGGATCGGTCAGCTCGTCGTTACGCCAAACCAACTCGAACGAGGTGCCGGCCTTCATTTCCATCTGGCCAGCAGCCATCCACTGCCGGCGCAGGTCGCTCTCGGTGAGATAGGCCCAGACCCGCTCGATCGGGCCGGGCAAAAGCCGCTGGATGGTGAACGTGGCGGGCTCGGTCAGCTCGCCATAGGCTCCGATGGTTTTCATCTGGTTCATTGGTCGTCTCCTTCTTTTGAGGCGGGCGATTTCCTGGAATCATCCTGGGCCCAGGAATCACCCGGGGCTTTGCGTGCGTCCTCCTCGCGAAGCAGACGCTCGAGGACGTCGAGACGGTTGGTCCAGAAGCGCTCGTAGAAGCCGAGCCATTGGTGGGCGCTGGCCAGCGGTCCGGGTTCGAGGCGGCAAAGATGCGTGCGGCCCCTCACCTCGCGACGAATAAGCCCTGCATTCTCCAGCGCCTTGATGTGCTTGGAGGCCGCCGCCAGTGACATGTCGAAAGGCTCCGCCAACTGGCTCACCGTTCGCTCGCCGCCGGCGAGATCGCGAAGCATGTGCCGGCGGGTGGCGTCGCCAAGCGCGTGAAAGACCGCGTCCATCTGGGGTGTCTCTAATTCAACCATGTAGTTGAATATAGAGGTGCGCTTTCAGATAGTCAACCGTTCGGTTGAATGATTGTGGGAAAACCCCTGCTACGACAGATTCAGCAGAATTTCAGAAATCTTCCGGTACGCGCCTGTCCTTTGGCTTCATTGTTCTCAAGAAGAAAGAACCGGATGAGGTCGACCATGTCACTGAATGAGAACACGCGCCAAGCCGCCCGGCAGGAACTCCTCGAATATGTATCTTGCGTTATGGCTGCGTCGCCTTGTGCGCCCATGCCTGGAACGATGTTCGAAATGCTCGAGATCATCGCCATGGACAGGCGGATGGCTTCCAGCCAAAGTGAAGGCGAATCAAATTCCTTTGGTCCCTTGACGTCTGAGAGGATTGAGACCCCAATCAGGCAGCGTCTAGTCAGGCTGATCAGGTCGGCATTCGATGTCGCAAGAAAATCCAGAGCCCGTTCTGGCACTTGGCAGGTGCGAGCTTGATCTTGCGCGCGGCCTCCTTCTCCGCGACGGGAAACCTGTTGCCCTCCGCTCCAAGGCGTTCGATCTGTTAACCTATCTCAGCAGGAATGCTGGGCGTGTCGCGACCAAGTCGGAACTGATGTCAGCGGTGTGGCCTGATGTCTTCGTGACCGAGGACTCACTGACGCAAGCCGTCAGGGAGTTGCGAAAGGCGCTGCAGGACGAAAGCCAAACCATTATCCGCACGGTCGCCAAACGCGGCTACGTCCTCTCCCCTCTCGATGCGCCAAAGCCAGAGCTCGATGCGCCAAAGCCAGAGCGCTCTGGACAGCCAAGCGTTGCGGTACTGCGCTTCAGCAATGAAGGTGCGCCGGAAGACACCCCTCTGGTTGACGGCTTCGCCGAGGACATTGTCAATGCGTTGGCTCGCTTTGGGACGGTCGTTGTGCTGGCGCGCAATTCCGGATTTGCATTTGTCTCGGATTCCGCTTCCGATTGGCGTGCCATTGGCGACAGCCTTGGCGCAACCTATTTGGTCCGTGGCAGGGCGACGACCCGCGCAGACGGCATGCGGGTCACCATCAGCCTCATTACCGCCTCGACGGGTGGAGTTCTCTGGAGCGATAATTTTTCTGCGTCTGGCGGCCAGATCTTCGATATGCAGGAAGAAATCGCTCGCCGTGTGGTGAACCGGCTGGTCGCTCGGCTCGACGACGCAGGCATTAAACAAGCGACCCCAAAGCCTACGGACAGCTTGGCCGCATACGAGCTTCTCCTGCGTGGACTGGCCCGGCTGCGCGGCTATGGTGATGACGACAATGAGGCTGCGCGCAGTCTTTTCCAGGCGGCGGTCGAGAAGGACCCGACCTATGCCTTGGCGCATTCCTACATCGCGCTCGCCGATCTCATTATCGGTGGCTATGCTGAGGCATCTCCAGCGTTGCTTGGTTCGGTGATCGAACGCGCAGAGTGCGCGGTGACCTTGGCGCCGGAAGAGCCACGCTGCCATCGCGTACTCGCCCAGGCTTTCCTCTCAGCCCGTTGGTTCGAAGCGGCCGAACATCACCTTCAACGCGCGCTCGACCTCAATCCGTATGACGCCGATACGATTGCTCAAATGGGATACTTGCTCACGATGAGAGGCAGGCCTCTTGAAGCACTCGCGGCGCTAGACAGTGCGATACGGATCAACCCGATCCATCCTGATTGGTACCATTATGATCGCTCTATCGCGCTTTACTCTTCAGGAGACTACAAGGCCGCGCTCCTTAGCATGTCGAAGCTCCCATTGAAGACACCCTGGCGGCTGACAAGGCTCGCGGCGTGCCATGCGCAACTCGGCGAACTGAAGGAAGCACAGAACATTATCGCAGACGTCAAGCGGATAGCGCCTGACTATTCGCCACTGGAGTTTGCGCAAACCAGGATAGCGTTCGAACATGCGAGCGATATTGAACACTTCACTGCCGGCGTCGCCAAAGCAGTTGCAGCATATGAGGCCGGCCTGGTCGGCGCCCTGCCCGGACATCGTGAGTAGCAGCGCGCCTATCGCGAAGGGTTGACGAGCCTTCCGGATTGGAGGATTACCCGTTTCTTCGTCCGGTAACCACACATGGCAACTGAAACCGAACGCGAGACCTTCACTTGCCTTCGAAGAAAGTATGAATCGAGGCTTCCAGCTTTTCGATGAGCTGAGGGTTATGGCAGCTTCCAGCCCAGATCAGGGCGTTCAGTCTCATATCCTTGTTGAGAAAGTTCATTTTCCGAGAATCAAGCAGGTATCCCGCAACCTCGTAGTGCCGTCCCTTGATAGCCTCGATAAGCGCGTTGTTTCTTCCGGTCTTGTCAGTAAGATTCACGTCGGCGCCATTCTCGACAAGCAACTTGACGACATCCAGATGCCCGTTCTTTGCCGCTTCAATAAGGGCCGTTCTGCCGTAGTAGTCGGCTCTTGCATCGATCTCTATTTCCGGATGTTTCACGAGGGCTAAAATGGAGGCGTAGTGGCCCTTGGCCGAAGCAAGGCTCAAAGGCGTGCTCTTCCATTTGTTTCTGGAATTCACATCGATTGCTGGGTGTTCGATCAGCGCCTCGACCGCCGCGGTGCGGGCATTGAGGGCTGCCAGATGAAGGGCTGACCAGCCGCCGCCGTCCGCCTCGTTGATATTGGCGCCGGCCGCCAATTCCGCTCGAACGGCCTCCGCATCGCCGCTTTCTGCCGCGAGCAGCAGATTCGACCAACCTCTCGCCTCTTCGGCCTCCAAGCTCTTGGTCAATGCAGTCGCCTCCCCGAATGCTCCCCGCAGGATACCATTGTTCCGGTTCGGCCGACATCCACCGAATGACCGGCTTCCATCGAAAAGCCTTTCTCATTCGACAGCCCTAAGCACCCGAACGGTGGATATACCACCAGGTTCGACATTTGGCGGATCGTGGACGAGCACTACGACCCGGCATTGCTAAAACGAGGCTCCCGGCCTGCAGTAGCTGCCGGCACTCGCCAAAGCTGCTATCGGATCCAAAGCCGCTATCGGAAAGGTGAGAAGCGAGATGCGAATTGGACGTCGGCAATTTCTGGTCCTGTCGCTCGGAGCGGCTGCCCTCGGCAAGGCATACGCCTCCGAGCCATTCTGAGCAGCCCTGCGATCCGGAGAAGCCATTGCCGTGCTGCGCCATGCCGCAGCCCCAGGCTCCGGCGATCCGCCTGGCTTCAGGCTCGGTGATTGCAGCACCCAGCGGAATCTGTCGGAACAAGGTGGTGCGCAGTCCCGCGCGATCGGCGACCTGTTCCGTGCGAATGGCATCTCGTCGGCAGCCGTCTATTCGAGCCAGTGGTGCCGTTGCCTGGATACCGCTCGCCTGCTCGGGATCGGCGACGTCGTGCCTCTTGAGCTGCTCAATTCGTTCTTTGGCGACAGTTCGGCCGCAGAAGTGCGCACCGCTGCCCTTCTGGCCTGGCTCCGCGGGCAGCGTTTCGGTGGACCCGCCGTGCTTGTCACGCATCAGGTCAACATCACCGGTTTGACCAGCGAGGTGCCGGATAGCGGCGAAATGATCATCGTCCGCATTCATGGAGCTGACCCGGTGCAGGTCATCGGGCAGGTTGCCACGCCGGCTTGAGCATCATGGCCTTCAACCCCATCTCGTGCAGCATCGCTTCAGTCGCGGAACAACGACGTGCGAGGCGAGATCAAAGGGAGTGATGGCATGGCTATCGATTTCAACCACACAATACTGCCGGCCCGCGACAGCGAGGCGTCGGCAAAATTCCTGGCGGAAATGCTTGGCCTTCCAGCCGCGAGGCGCTGGGGGCCTTTCCAGATGGTCACGACCGAAAACGGTGCCAACCTCGACTACATGGATACCGACGGCGAAATCAGGCCACAGCATTACGCCTTCCTGGTCAGCGAAGCCGAGTTCGACGAGATATTTGGCAGGATTCGTGAACGGGATCTCCCGTACTGGGCTGATCCTGGGCGGACGCAGCTGGGCGCGATCAACCGCCACGACGGCGGCCGCGGCGTTTATTTCGAGGACCCGAACGGTCATCTTCTCGAGATCATTACCCGTCAGTACGGCAGCGGCGGATGGAACCCGTGATCGCTCGGTGGCGTAGCCAGGCGGCGAACGCCCTGCGAGCTGGTCTCATGGCGGAACCTGAACGGTGACCTTGATCGATGAATAATAGGCGGCGACATCAGCTATATCCTCATCGCTCAAGCCCTTGGTCACGACAGTCATCTGCTCGTTCTTGCGCTCGCCTGCCTTGAAGGCCATCAGCGCCTTGACAAGATAAGCCTCCTTTTGCCCGGCTATGTTCGGCGCCTCGGGCAACTTGGCGATGCCGTCCTTGCCATGGCAGACCTGGCACTTCAGCATGATTTTTTTGCCCGAAACGGCATCACCTCCAGCCTGCGCAAGAGACGAACAGGCAAAGAGCGCAGCCAGACTGACGATCAAACCCCGCACCCCGAACTCCTATCCATAGGAAATGAGCCAGGCAGCAGCAGAAGCCCGCCGCCTGGTTAAGCCATTAATCGCCGTAGGAAATCCGCCAGACGGCCCCGGCTAAATCGTCGGACACCAGCAGCGAACCGTCTTTGAGCACCTGAACATCGACAGGACGGCCGAGATACTCGCCATTCTCGTTCAGCCAGCCGTCAGCGAACACTTCAGTTTTGTCCGCCGTGCCGTCCGCCTTGAGCGGGGTGAACATCACCCGAGCGCCCACCGGGTCCACGCGGTTCCAGGAGCCGTGCTGGGTCGAGAAGACGCCGCCCCGGTATTTTTCGGGAAACTGCTTGCCGGTATAGAACGACAGCCCGAGATCGGCCGCGTGAGCCTCTTGCTCGACCTCTGGGAAGATCACGCCTTCGGGGACTGTTGCGTCCTTGTACTCAATCGTACGAACTTTGCCGCCGCCATACCAGGGGAAGCCAAAGTTCTGGTCCGGTCCGGTAACACGGTTCATTTCACCTGGGGGAATGGTGTCGCCCATGCCGTCAACCTGATTGTCGTTCACCCAAAGTGTCTTGTCCTTTGGGTTAAAATCCAGGCCGAGGGGATTGCGCATTCCGCGCGCATAAATTTTGCGGTCGGTACCGTCCTGCTTCATGCTTATGATGCCGCCGATGCCCAGTTTCTCGAATTCCGGGAGCAATTCGGGCGCTGGCACATTAAAGGGCTGGCCGATGGTAATATAGATGCGGTTATCAGGCCCGACGCGGCAGGTTCGGGCCGTGTGATTGAAGCTCTCGTTGGATGCGGGTATCAGCTCGCCCTGCTTCACGATAGTGGAAGCCGCGACATCGGGGCCTTCATAGAAAAACTCGGCGCCCGGGAACCACAATACGCGGTTCTGTTCGACGACGTAGAGGTGGCCATCTCTGGAGAAGCAAACGCCGTTCGGGACTGCCATTTTGATTGAAGGCGCGAAGACCTTCACATCATCGGCAACGCGATCCTTGTTTCGGTCGGTCATGGAATAGACCAGCTCTTTGCGGGTTCCGACGAACGTCACCACACCTTGTGGTCCCACGGCCATGTGACGCGCGTCGGGAACGATGGCATAGAGATTGACCTTGAAGCCATCCGGGACCTTGATTTTCGCTGCAATGGCTTTGAGCGCTTCGGCGTGTTCCCCAGTCTGCGGTATCGGCTCCATCATCGGTGTGCCGGTCGTCTTGAAGCCGCCAAGTTTCTCGAGATTTTTGTCCTGCGCAAAGGCGGACGTTACGCAAAGGGCGGCAGCGCATGACAAAACGAAAGCCAGTTTCTTGATCACGATATCCTCCCACGTGGCCAGCTTCGCGGCATCTGTGGCAGCCAGATACAACGTTGCGGGCGGTTGCTTCTGTGCGAAATTTCCAGCGCCGAGCACACTCTTCCGGTCGGGACTTAACGACCGAAAGCGTTGCCTAACTCAATCTCCTGACAGTCACCTTGGACTGCAGTGGTTGCCGCCACAGCATAACATGTTGGCCCGACGGGTACCAACGATGAACGGCAAGCTGGCCGGGGCTTTCAACCAGTCCTCTTATCGGCTGACCGGGCGGGCGCCGAGTTGGCGCAACAGACCGAATGTGCTCCAATATGGCCATGTAAAGTTGCCTTCGACTGTCCGGTGAAAAATGGCGTCCAGGCAATGACAGACCGCCAGGGAGCGGCCCGCCAGAGGGGGAATAGATGCGTCGCATCGCTCGGATCTCGCTTGCCATCATCGTTTGACGAGCCGTTGCGATCCTGCTGCCCGGGCCAGACTTGCCTCCAGCTGTCGACTCGCATTGGCGGACGCCGCGCCTAGATAAGCACTGCGCCGGGGCGGAGCGATGCAGAAGGACCTGAGCATGCCTGAACAAATTACCCTGACTAAGCCTGAGCAGATCACATTGAATGATGGCTCAGCCATTCCCCAGATCGGCCTTGGCGTGTGGCAAGTCGATCCAGCCATCACGAGCCAGGTGGTGAGTTGGGGAATCGAGGCCGGCTACAGACTGATCGACACCGCCGAAGGCTACCAGAACGAGGAAGGCGTCGGGCAGGCGATCCGCACGGCTGGCGTGCCGAGGAGCGAGTTGTTCATCACCTCGAAACTGCGCAACGGCGCGCATCAGCGTGACGCCGCCCTGCGGGCTTTCGACGAGACGATGAACAAGCTCGGCATCGAGCAGATCGACCTGTTCCTGATCCACTGGCCAGTGCCCAGCCAGGGCAAATATGTCGAGGCGTGGAAGACGCTGATCGAACTCAGGCAATCCGGCCGGATCAGGTCGATTGGCGTTTCAAATTTCAACCAGGACCATCTGGAGCGGATCATCAGCGAGACTGGTGTCACACCCTCGGTCAACCAGATCGAACTCCATCCCCGGTTTCAACAGCGCCATGCCAGAGAATTTCACAGCACGCACAACATCCGGATCGAAAGCTGGAGCCCGCTGGGCAGCGGCCGGCTGTTGAGCGACCCGACCCTCAAAAAGGTCGCCGGAAAACACCGCAAGTCCGTGGCGCAGGTGATCATCCGGTGGCATCTTCAGGAAGGACTGATCGTCATTCCAAAGTCGATCCATCAGGATCGGATTGCCGCCAATTTCGACGTCTTCGATTTCGAGCTGGACGCGGCAGACCTCGGCCTCATTCGTGGCATGGATTCATCAAACGGTCGCACCGGGGCGAACCCCGCCACGGCTGCGTTCCTGTTCTGACGAGCGACGGGCTCGGCCAGATCAGCGAAGGCGGATTTCGTAAGGGTAGCCAGCCTCGCAACGGCCGGCTGCCCGACTGCCGAAACCTGCACGCCGCGATTTTTTGTCGACCAAACGTCAGACACCGGGTTTCCTGACGGAGAAAAGCTGCAGGCTGCCGGGCAGCCCGCTCGCTTCCAGCTCGCCATGCTCTTCGAATAGCAGGCCGGAGCCGACTACGAGATCGCGCACCGTCCGCGACGCGATGATCTCACCCGGCCGCGCACGATCGAGCAGCCGCGATGACAGCTCGATCGCGATGCCGGTGAAATCATCGCCGCGCTCCTGGCATTCGCCGGTATGGACTGCCGAGCGGACATCGAGACCGGATTGCCTCAGGCGATGACGGATCGCGATCGCGCACTGGATCGATCGCGTCGGCCGTTGGAACACTGCGAAAAATCCGCTTGCGGAGCGCCTGATCTGTCTGCCTTCGGCAGCGAACAGTTCGCCGCGGATCTCTTCGGCGTATCGCTCGATCAGATCTGCGCCGAGACCAGAAGGGGGGCCGGCTATCTCCAGGGACAGCACCGACACCAGAATCCCTTCGCCCGGCGCTGCCGGCAAGGCGCCGGTGACGAAGGTCTGGATCTCGTCGACGAGGCGATCGGAATTCTCGCCCCAGATTACGTGATCACGACCGGCAAGCTCGATGTATTTGGCGCCTTCGATATGCGTTGCCAGATAGCGCCCCTCTTCCGGTTTTACCCAGCGGTCGCCCGCCGTCTGCACGATCAGTGTCGGGACGTGAATGGCTGGGAGAAGGGCGCGAACATCGATTTCGGTGCCCCAGCGCCAGAGCGCGATCGCGTCGGCTGGAGAGGCTGAATTCCTCAGATATGCGGCGAACCATTCCCTCTCGAAACTGTCATTCATCAGGCTGGGCGCGGCATTGCTCATGTCCGCCGGCTCTCCCCACTCTCTCTCGACGACGGCCAGATCTTCTTCCACCTGCTCGCCTGTTTTCGCCCAAGGGTAATCCTTCGACCATCTGCCGCTGGCGTAGGCTCCGTTGAGCACAAGGGCCGCTGTCCGCTCGGGATAGGTCGCCGCGAACAACATGCACATGGGGCCGCCCTCGGAGCTGCCGAACAGAACCGTGCGCTTCGAGCCGACCGCATCCAGCACCGCCCGCACGTCCTCCATCCGCTCCTCCAGCGTCGGCAAACCGACATTGCGGTCGGACAGCCCCGTGCCGCGCTTGTCCATGCGGATCAGGCGCGAGAAGCCGCCGAGGCGCTGGAGCACATGCGCCAATCTCGGCGACGACCAGGCAAGGTCGAGGTTGGAGACCCACCCAGGCACATGGATCAGGTCGATTGGCCCGTCGCCGGTCACTTGATAGGCGATGTTGATCCCGGCCGATTTGACATAGTGGGTCGCGGGGCGCCTCGACTCGGCCTCAAACGCCGGCCGCTCGCCGGTTCGGGCTGGCGACGGTGGCGGTGTCTGGGAAAGCGACGCCGAGGCGGCTATCCGGGAGGCGGCTCGCGGCGTCATCCGGCGCGTCCGCAGGTCTTCATAGAGATGTCGGGTTTCCGGCTCGGGCTGCAGGTTGAGGTCCCGCTGCAGCGCACCGCGGCAATTTTCATATTGCCTCAGCGCGAGATTGAGCCGGCCCTGGACCGCGTAGGCTCGCATCAGGGCGCGGTGGATATCCTCCCTCAGCGGGTCCATGGCGAGCAGGCGCGTTGCCGAGCGCACGCATGAGGCAGGATCGTTCGTAGTGCAGTAATGCGCGACGAGCTTGTCCAGTGCCGCGATGGCCATCGCCCTCAGGCGCTCGCGCTCGACCCGCAGCCAATCCTCGAACGGCTCCTCCTTCAGGCCGAAGCCGTCGAGCAGGTCGCCGCGATAGACGACAAGCGCCTGTTCGAGATCTTCAGGCGCCGAGTTGGCGGTCAGCGCCTGGAACCGCGCGACATCGAAATCGAGATTATCGAGATTGAGGGTGATGCTATGGCCATCCGTCAGGAACCTTCCGCCGTCGGATGCGTCCATCGCTTTCTTTATGGCGGACAGGGCCTGCCGGAGGTTCATCCGCGCCTGGGCCTCGCTGTTGCCGCCCCACAACAGCGCGGCGAGCTTCTCGCGTGACTTGGAGTGTCCGGACTGCAGGGCGAGATAAGCCATCATGGCGCGCGCCTTGCGGCTGAAGACCGGGGCCGCCGCACCGCCTCCGGCGAAGTCGAAACCGCCTAGCAGACAGAGATGAGGGTGCGTCATCGGATCCGCCACAGCCACAACTTCTTTGCGATCCTTTCCTGTAGTTGTCCCTAATTCAACCGTCATTTTCATCGGCCTGGCGTTTTCACGAATCCTTCACGCTGGTTCCAACGCGCCTCTCACGGCCGTGGTGGAGATTGTCCGGACGAGCAGCCCTTATTTCAGGAGGACACTATGCTACGCCCGAGTTCGTCCGAATGGCCCATCTGGCGAAATGATCCCGGTCAAACTGAGCAGCCGCGCGGCGGCCCTTTACGCCACGATATTGCCCTTACGCATTATCTCGAGAAGCAGCGGGCCTGCCGGCTATCAGCGATCCGCTCGTTCGATTTCCGGACCACCGCGATCCGCGCATGCGCGCTGATCGCGCGACTCGGGCGTGATTTTTTCCGGCGACTGCATCCATTCAAACCGCGCATCGCCATGAAAAATGCACTTAAGTTGACCGACGAAATTGGCCTGAGGCTGGCGCAGATCGAAACAGAGATAACCAACTCGTTCTGGCGCCGGTGAGCACGACAGCGGGTTTCAGCTCGATCCCAATGGCCTTTTTACGGTGAAAACTCCCCTTCGCGCTCAGCTCATATCCCCGATCCATCCAGCAGCGGTACATCTTCTTCATCCCAGGGGCTCGGCAATGAACCCTTGCTCAGATTGGCGGTCGGCAGTGGCATCCAGCATTTCAGCTCGGGCTCGGCGTATTCAACCACGCGTCCGGGCGACGAGTCGGAAGCGCGCCAGCCTTCGCTGCCGAACTGGTCGGCTCGAGACCAGTAAGCCAGGTCGACTTCCGCCGGCCCCTGTTCAGACGGCCGAACCGTGACAAGGATTCGGCTGCCATCCCTTGGCGCGCTCGACATGTGACGCCACCGATCGGGCTCATCCATCGTGTTTCCTCCTGCAGCCTGCATCTCGGCCGTCCAGACGAATTGTCGCTTCGCGCACAAGGCCGGTCAACCTGAACTTTGCCCCGGACAGCTCTCAGCCGGACAGCAGTTGGCGGCCTGCCGGTCTGGCGCGACATGGGCTGCCAGTCATCGGCGCACCTTGGCCTTGACTGCCCAGGCTCTCGTTTTCAGGGGAATGGACCCGCCCTCGCCGCGCGGCAGACTATCGCGGAGCCTCTCCATCAATCTCTGGCGAGCTGCGGGGTCGAGACTCATGCAATAGCCGGGCGCCGGTCCCGCACCCAGGGTGAAGGGGTGCCAGTAGTCTTCAAAATCCTTGAACACGGCGGGCGCTTCGATCCGGGTGCAGTCGACGGAACCCAGGCCGGCCTTCTCCGCGAGATCGGTTAATCCGTCTCGGGTGCAGAACGGAAAACGCCTGTCTTCGGTAAGGTCGATGGCACCGGGGTCAAGTGCCGTCGCAGCGGTCCAGAAGGCCCGCATGAATTCCACCCCGCCGCCAGGATAATCCCACACATAGAAGCCGATCGTCGCTCCAGGGCGGGCCACTCGCCGCATCTCGGCGAGCGACTTTTGCCTGTCGGGGACGAAGTTGAGGACAAGCGCCGACACGACCATGTCCTTGCTGCCCGATTCGACTGCCAAGGCCTGCGCATCGCCTGCGAGAAACGCGACACGCTTGTCCGGCACGTTTGCCCGCGCCTTGGCGAGAAAACCCTCCGACGGGTCTATGGACACCTGGCTCCTGGGATTGCAACGGGCCAGGATGGCTGCTGACAGCGCCCCGGTTCCGCAACCCACCTCCAGCCAGTCCAGACCCTCCGCGGGATCCAGCCAATCCAGGAACGGTGGAGCAATCTGACGGCTCCATCGCCCCATATAGAGGTCGTAGCTATCCCCGGCCTGCCAGGCGTCGTGGCGCGTTGCCTCAGCCATCGCATCTCCTCCCGATAATTTCGACCCGTCGGACCGCGAGAATACGCCCGCCGCGCTCGCGGGAACAGGGCCAGGAAGGTCTGTTCCTTCCTCGGATGCCCACACGCTCGGCCGCAAGGCAGACGATCCGGGCGCTGGACATCTCCGATCCGGAAGGAATCGCTGCTGCCGTCACCCGGACGCGTTCGTGCTCAGCCTGCCCGGAAGGCGAGACTCCGCCTCATCAGTTGGATGCTGAGCGCCAGGTCTCCGCTTCCGATGAACCAGGGAGACAGTATCCGCGACGACCTCAGTCCGCGATAGAGAAGATAGGGAAGTCCGAGCGACAGGGCGATCAGCGCCAACTCGGAAGACATTCCGAAGTCACGCAGCGTGAAATGAACGAACTGATGAACGAACATGATCACCAGCGAGGCCGCGCCGATTTCCGCCAACGGAGCGATGCGCAAGCTCGGCATCGCCATGAAGCGGATGAGACCGAGGATAAAGGTCGAGATCGCCAATGCAACGAGAAGGCCGAGAAGTGGGGGGCCGAAGATGGCGTTCTTCATGCTGAAGGTAAAGTCGGACCCCGTCCGCGCCGCCGCGAGCGCGACCCCGGCAACCGCCACGACAAACACCGCCGACCACAGCGCGCTCATGCCGCGTTCGCGCAGGAAATGTCCGAACCAGAACGCGCCGATGGCGAGCGGCACGTTCGTCAGAGCCAGCGGCGCGCGCACTTCCTGCCAATAGGCCTGGATTGAATAGGCGAGGCCGACGGATGCGCCGACGAAGATCAGCATGCTGGGATCGGTCGGTCCGCTGGTCCTGATCGCGACCTCGTTGTAGACAAGTTGCGTGGCGACGAGGCAGGTGACGAACCAGAACACGCCGAGTTCGCGCGTCAGGTGCCGTCCGCCCAGCAGCGCGTCGGTGATGAGTTCCCTGATCTGCCAGGGTGCCGGGGTATCGCCGCGCAAAAAGTCCACAACGAGCACGCTCGCCATGATCGCGCCGAGAAACATCACATAGGGGATGAGCAGGCCCTGGACGCGCTTCCGGAGAAGCGCCTTCCTCTCCGTCACGGCAAAAAGGTAGCCGGATATGATGAAGAAGAACGGCATGAAGAACAGCGATACCGCAAAGTAGATCGGGTGCGCCCAGCGCCAGGTGCTGTGGTCGAGGACGTGGGCCATGACGACGAGGGTGATTCCCAAGCCCTTGGCGGTGTCCAGCCAGGTCTCACGTAGGGGCAGGTTCAACTTCAGCGTTTTCTGGATACGGCCTATTGGCCGGCCCGGTCCTTCGGTTTCGATGGCGATTGTGCATCGCATCATACTTTGTGGCAAGTGCGAATTGCTCGGAGTCGCGGATTGCCGGTTGCCGGCGACGCAACGTCACATAAAGTCGGCGAAATTCAGCATTCCGCTTGATTTTCCGCCGATCTTCACCCATTGTTGCGCTGCACAATAACAGGCTGGTGCCCACTATGGCAGTTCAAGAGCTTGCGATAGGAAACCTTGACCGGCACGGGCTGCCGCTCTTGCAGCCAGCCGGCTGTTGAAATCGATCGCGCTTTGACGTCGGATCGACCAGGTCCGTATCAAGCAGCAAAGGACCAAGATGCTTCGCGACTTGTCCGCCTACAAGAAAATGTTGATGCTCGGCATTGTCGGGCTGGTGCTCGTTGCCGCCTTCGATACCTTCAGCAACCTGCCCGTCGTCTCCGGCTGCGCGTTCTACAGCAATTGCGCAATCGATGGCTCCGCAGAAGCACCGATCGGGCATAGCCAGGATCCGGCGCTGCAATGAAGCCACTTGGGAAGACGGCGCTTATCGTCTATGACGGCGACTGCATCTTCTGCCAGAGCTATGTCCGCTTTGCCCGGCTGCGCGACGCCGTCGGTCCTGTCGAACTGCTCGACGCGCGCTCCGGCGACCCGCGCGTTGTCGGGTTTCAGCGCCAGGGCTTCGACCTGAACGAGGGCATGCTCTTCGTTTTCGAGGACCGCGTCTACCACGGCGAGGAAGCCATCAATCTCCTGGCGATCCTCAGTTCCTCTTCGACGCTTTTCGGCTGGCTCAACCGCAGGATTCTCTCAAACAGGACGGCCGCGCGGCTGATCTATCCGGCGCTCAAGCTCGGACGCCGGGCCACCCTGAAGCTTCGCGGCCGCTCGCTGATCCCTGCAGACCTCGAACCGCGCTAATTCAATTCATGTCGCGCAAAAGCATGCCCTCGGCCCCTGATCCGAGGGTGCGCAGTGGTTTTGCAACAACGACATGAGCTTAAAGCGACGCGTGACTCTTGCAATCGCGACGCGATTTGGACATTTCCCGGCGAAATGGATGGCTTAGGTCGACTGCCCGGCGACATCTACCAATTTTCGTGAGAGCGGCGCTCAGTGGGTGCAGGCCTTCGGCCGCGAGAAATCCACCAACTTGAACATAAGCAACTTGCGTTCGATGAGGCTGGGCATTTCGCCCGCGAAGGTCGACGCGTTAGCCCGGGTAACCGTCTCGCCATCCTTCACGTAAGTCACCCAGGCCTCCGGGTTCCGGCGCAGTTGTTTCTTGAGATCGAGGAGGACGTGGTAATTGCCCGCCCGCGACTGCCGGACGAGATGAGGCTCCGAGGAATCAACGATCTTCACCACCTCGTTCTGATAATTGAACAGGTATGGTGGTTTGGGAAAGAGCAGATGATTGGTCTGGCCGGCTTCCGTGTGCAGATTGCTGAACATGTTGATGGAACTCTCCGTCTTGAGCCCGACATAGGGTGACAGGCAGGAGAGGAAGAACAAGCCCGGCACCAAATAGACCCAGAGCGGCTGGCGCGGCGAGGAAACGATCCGGCAAGGCAGGTTCTGCAGAGCCACATAGGCCAGCACGATCATCGCCGCGCCGCCCACTACCGCCCAAATGAGGATCCAGACGGAGTGGACCATCATGTCGAAGGAGCGTCCGGGAAAAGCATAGGTGAGCAGAATGACGAGAGTGACCGCGAACAACATCAATGCCGCGCCCGGCAGCAAGATCCCGATCCGGCCGAACGTCTCGCGCAGCGGATTGGTAAACTCCAGCGAGGTGCGATAGAGCGCCTCGCTGGCGGGCGTGGGGATGCTCAGCACATACAGCGCGAACACCAGGCTGGAAAAGTCCATGTACCAGGAATAGGCCGAGATCGGGATCACGTAATGGAAGACGAGCGCGAGGATGAACCCCACGGCGAAATAACGTTTCCAGTAGAGAGACACGATCGCGATCGCCTCAATGACGAAGGTGGCGAAGATCGCAAGATACCGGCCAAACAGATTGTCCTCGAGGCCGAACGGACGAGCAAGCGGAGCGTAAAGGCCCACCGCGCAACTCACGGAAGGATCGAGGAAATCGGTGTTGATCTTGTGGAAGATTCCGTAGAAATACATGATGGCGAGCAGCGACCGGGCGACGATCCGGATCTGTTGATAAAGCTCCATCCGGGCCAGCGCGGCGCCGCGGCGGGCGGCCCGCAGATAGAGTACCGCTGCGCTGAGCAGTATAGCCCCGTTCATCACCGCCGTGATCGTCTTGTTGTTCGAAGCGACCGGCATGCGCAGCGCGTACAGCACAAGCGATACCATCACCAGCCCGATCAAAAACTCGGTCCGCCGCGGGTACAGCAGGAGTAGCAGGCTGAACAGGACGACCGACCAGCTCAGAGCGGCAAAAAGCGGCCCCTTATAGCCAAGCATGGAGTAGATATCACCGGCGATACTGAAGATCGCCGCCATTGCCCAGAACGGGGCAAATGCGGTCAACCCGTCAAATGTATCGTCCCGTCCTCTGACTTTCGTGATCTTGCCGCGACCAACGTTCCATAACGGTATCGCGCTTGAATACTGCGACTGCCCAATAAACACCGGTTAAGCCCCCTCAAGTTCCCCTGCAGGTTCTTTCGGCGTCCAACTGGGGACGGCTTGCCGCCTTCGGAACCCGCTGCTCTATGTTGCACTGCAACATCAGCACGGGCACAAATAAGAGTCAATCCGGTGTCGTCGGTAGCGCCTGCTACCGAGCATCAGCCTTTGGGAGAGAGGGTACGGCGGACCCGAAGCGGGACGCGTTTAAGTTGAACTGGCCATCCCGCTCCATTTGTTTCGCCCGCACCTGCATGTCGCCCAAGCGCGCGGCGGTATCAAGACAACGACATGTCAAGACAACGACATGTATAGAAACAAGAACTTGAGGCGGCGCATTAATCCTCCGGATGCGCCGCGCTTAGAGTTCGCCGACTAACGCTGCTTTGCCGTTCTGGGAAATTCCACTACGTCCGCCGGCGTGCGCTTGTACTGGGCTGCGGCAATTGCATCGATCAGAATATCCAGAGCCGCGCGAGCAGCGCTGCTCGTCTCGTCATCACCGCGCAAATAGTGGCAGGCTCGTTCAAGATGAAGGTGGGCGGCGGCAAAGTCGCTAGTCATGGATTCTCCTTTTGCCCGCCGCAGGACAAGGATGGCCCATTTCGATTTACCCAAAGGCGAATATCCACAGCTGGATTTGAATCAATTTTGGCCGGTTAACCAGATCTTCAGCATCGCGAGGCGACCTTGCGGCGGCGGACATGTGTTGAGTTCCGCCTCAGGCAACAGACCCGCTCCGGAGATCGGGGCGGGTTTTTGCTTGGATAGTGCCGAACATGCGCTACCGCGGCGGAGCCGACCTAGCGTCAAGCACTGAAGCGGTCCACCGCAAAGGGCGCGAGGCAGTCAGGATCGCCGCGTCCGGCAATCAGCTCGGCGACCAAGCGGGCGGTGATCGGCGCCAGGGTGAGGCCGAGATGACCATGACCGAAGGCATGGATCACCTTGCGGCTGCCCCGCGATGGACCGATGACCGGCCGGGAATCGGGCAGCGACGGCCGGAACCCGAGCCATTCGGATGAGGGCCGGCCGAGTGGCGGGAAGAACTGCCTGACACCGCGATCCAGCAGCGCCAGCCGGCGCGGATTTGCCGGTGCTGCAAGCCCACCAAGCTCGACGGTTCCGGCGACACGCAGCCGACCTGTCATCGGCGTCATGTAGAAGCCGAGATCGACAGGACAGACCGGACGATTGAGCAAAGGCGCTTCCGTCGGGAATTCGAGATGATAACCGCGTTCGGTCTCGAGCGGGACGCTGTCGCCGGCCTGCATGGCCAGCGCCCGCGATTGCGCGCCCGCGGCGATCACCACCGTGTTCGCCTTGACCTGCAGGCCGGAACCGCTGAGCCTGACACCGTCCGCCTCGACCTGCAGCCCTGATATAGCAGCCTGCGCCACCGACACGCCACGGGCGGTTGCGGCATCGAGCAGCCGCCGCATCAGCGTCTTTGGATCGGTGACATTCATCGAATCCGGGAAGTACAGTCCGCAGGCCCCGGCCGGGGGCAGGCTCGGCTCCAGCGCGGCCACCTCTCCCGGCGTCAGAACCTCCTGATGCACACCAAACCCGGCGCGCAGCGCCCTGCCCCCAGCGGCCTTGGCGAAATCGCTCTTGCGGCGATACAGGTAGAGACAGCCGTTGCGGCGCATCAGGTCGGCCATATCGGCCTCTTTCACCATCTCCTCCCAGGCCGGCAGGGCCTCAGCCAGAAGCCCGGCGAGTGCCATCGCGTTGGCGCGGGTGGCCGCTGGAAGCGACTGCCGCACGAAGCGGACCAGCCAGGGCGCCAGCTGGAAAAACGCTGTCCAGCGCAATGCGAAAGGGCTGTCCGGATCGAGGAGCAGTTTTGGCAATTGGCGCAGCACGGCCGGGTTGCCGACCGGCATGCAGGCATATTCGGCGAGCGTTCCGGCGTTGCCGAACGAGGCGCCGGAGCCAGGCTCGTTGGGATCGATGAGCAGCACCTCGCGCCCCTCGGCCGCAAGCCGGAGTGCCGTTGCCAATCCGACAATGCCAGCGCCGACGATGGCGATTTCGACGGTTTCCGGTGCTGCCACGACCGTATCTTCTTGTTTGACCATGATCTTTTCCGAAAACCGGCCCCCACCTTTCGGGATCATGGTCTAGACGAAGCCAGGCAGTTGCAGATGCCCGGCCGCGAGCAGTTCAGCCATGGTGTTCAGGGCCGTGCGCAGATCGTCGAGCGAGCGCGCGGCGCCGACATTGATGCGCACCCCGTGCTGTACCGGCTCGCGCCCGACCGCGAAGGCATCGCCGGGAAGCACGGCAACGCCACGTTCCAGGCAGGTGCGAGCGAAACCCGCGCCGCGCCACGGCTCCGGCAGGCGCAGCCAGGCATGCGTCGAGGTGGCGTGGCTCTGGACATCGTAGCGGCCGAGGATTTCGGTGAGGATGGCCTGGCGCTGACGAAGCTCCTGCTTCTGTGCTTCGATGATGCGCGCCGCCGAGCCCTCTTCTATCAGCCGCGCGCCGATCAGCGCCGTCAGAGGGCTGATGCTCCAGCAGTTGATGCGTAAAGCCGCGGCGACCTGGCCGGCTATGGCGCGTGGCGCGATCACAAAACCGAGGCGCAGCCCTGGGGCAAGGCATTTCGACAAGGCGCCGATGTGAACCGTCAATTCGGGCTCGAGGCTGGCAAGCGACGGCGGCGGATTGTCCGCCAGCGGCCGGTAGACGTCATCCTCGATGATGAGGACATTATGGCGACGGGCCACAGCCACCAGCTCGTGCCGGCGTTCCTCGCCCAATGTGATGGTGGTCGGATTGTGCAGGGTCGGCACCAGGAAGACCGCGCGCGGGCGGAGCTGCGCGCAGGCCGCCTCGAACGCGTCGGCCCGCATGCCGCCACGGTCCATGGCGACGCCTCTGAGATCGAGCCCATGCACCCGGCACAGTGCATTGATGCCCTGATAAGTCACTTCGTCGGCGAGCACGACCTCGCCCTGCCTGGTCACCGCGCCAAGCACGCAATCCAGCCCATGCTGGGCGCCCGCCGCCAGCACCACCCGGCCGGGATCGCCGTCGCCCGCCGCCGGCCGCATCCACTCGGCGATTGCCTCTCTCGCCCACAGCGGCCCGTCGGGCGGGTGATAGTCCTGAAGCGTGGCGTAGTGCCGGTCCTTGGACAGGCGCGGCAACAGCAGCGCCAGCGCGTCGAGATAGGCCGAGGTCGCTGGTCTGTTCACGGAAAGATCGATGACGCCGCTGTCTTCGCTCGGCGCCGACACGAAACCTGGTCCTTCGCCGCCGTTGCGGGCCGCGACCGTTGTGCCGCGTCCGGGCCGCGCTTCGAGCAGGCCGCGCTGCTGCAGCGTCGACAGTGCGCGCGTCACCGTGGTGACGTTGATGCCCAGTGCGCGGGCAATCTCGCGCTGCGGCGGCAGCCGGTCTCCAACGGCAAGCGTGCCGGCTGTAATCCGTTCGGCAATAGCGTCAGCAAGGCGCCGGTAGACCGGGCCTTCGTCCGAGGCGAGTTGCAGGTCCTGAAGCATGCGGATTGGCGGTTTCGGTGTGTTGACACTCTGGCTACCCGGCGCATCTAGCATAAGACAATGCTCCGGACAATAGCACTTGTCCGGTACATGTTTTCAAAATCCGGCTGAAAAAACTCACACAATCCCGAAGAAAGCCGCTTGACGGGCAAACTTGTCTGCATCTATGGTTCTTTAGCGATTGATTGTGTGAGCATACAAGTTTGGTTTGCCGCCCTTGCGCGGCCAGCGTCATGCGAGACCGACACATGGACGGCAAGCACCACCTCGTTTCGACAAGCGGCCATTGCCGCCGCTCAACGGATTTCCGTCCGTGATCGCCGAAGCGACAGTCCTGTCAGCCGACAGCGCCGCTGCGGCACCAGACGCCCGCCAAGGATTTGTCGAATTCGTCGATGTCGAGAAATCCTATGACGGCCGCACGTTCGCGGTAACACGGCTGAACCTCAGCGTGGCGCGCGGCGAGTTCCTCACCCTTCTCGGCCCCTCAGGTTCGGGCAAGACGACGACGCTCAACATGCTTGCCGGCTTCGAACGGCCGACCAGCGGCGTCATCACGCTTGAAGGCCGGTCGGTCGACAGGCTGCCGCCCTACGAACGCAACATCGGCATGGTATTCCAGAACTACGCGCTGTTTCCGCACATGAGCGTCGAGGAGAACGTCGCCTTCCCGCTCTCGGTCCGCAAGACCACCAGGGCGGACGTGGCATCCCGCGTCGGCCGCGCGCTCGACATGGTGCGGCTGCGGCAGTTCGGCGACCGGCGGCCGGCACAGCTTTCCGGCGGCCAGCAGCAGCGTGTCGCGCTTGCCCGCGCGCTGGTGTTCGAGCCAAGCCTGGTGCTGATGGACGAGCCGCTCGGCGCGCTCGACAAGAAGCTGCGCGAGCATATGCAGATCGAGATCAAGCAGCTGCACACCATGCTCGGCGTCACCATCGTCTATGTGACGCACGACCAGAGCGAGGCGCTGACCATGTCGGACCGCGTTGCCGTGTTCAACAATGGCGGAATTGCCCAGCTCGGTTCGCCTGACGATCTCTACAACACGCCGGAGAGCTCGTTCGTCGCCAGCTTCATCGGCGAGAACAACACGCTGGAAGGCAAGGTCGAACGCGTCTCCGGCAAGGAGTGCCGCGTCGCGCTGCACGGCGGCGGTTCGGTCGCCGCGCTGGCCATCGGCGTCGCCGAAGGTGCGGCCTGCCATGTCGCCATCCGCCCGGAACGGTTGAAGCTTGCGCCCGCTTCGAACGGAGCAAATGCGTTAGCCGCCACGGTCGACGGCCGCATCTATCTCGGCGACCACCAGCGTCTTCTGGCCAGGCTGGAAAGCGGCCAGCTGCTGACCGTCAAGGTCGGCCCCGAAGCGACCATGGGCAACGGGGAACCGGTCACGGTTTCCTGCGCGCCCACCGACTGCCGTGCCTTTCCGGCCGATCCCGGAACGGGCGGTTCCATCTCGAAAACAGGGGAATAAGAACAATGAAGATCACAAAAGCCCGGCTGTTCGCCTTCGCGGCAGCCACAGCATTCATCACCATGGGAAATGCCGCCTTCGCCGACGAACTTTCGATCATGGCCAGCGGCGGCGCCTGGCAGGATGCCCAGCGCAAGGCATGGTTCGAGCCGTTCAGCAAGGAAACCGGGATCAAGATCGTCGAGCAGGAATATCTTGGCGATCTTGGCAAGGTCAAAGCGATGGTCGATACCGGCAACGTGCCGATCGATCTGGTGACGGTCGAGACGGCGACCGTGCTGCAGGGTTGCGACGCCGGCATTCTCGAGCGGCTCGACTATTCAAAGATCGCCCCCCGTGAAAAATTCATCGAAGGTTCGGCGCTCGACTGCGGCGTCGGTCTCGACGCCTATGGCGATGTCCTTGCCTATGACCCAAACGTGCTGAAGGAGGCGCCAGCCTCGGTCCTCGACATCTTCGACACGACGAAGTTTCCGGGCAAGCGCGCGATGCGCAAGTTTCCGGCACAGAACCTCGAATGGGCACTGATGGCCGACGGGGTCGCGGCGGCCGATGTCTATGAGGTGCTGGCAACCCCCGAAGGCGTCAACCGCGCTTTCAAGAAGCTCGACACCATCAAGCAGGACATCGTCTGGTGGGATGCCGGCGCACAGCCGCCGCAGCTCCTCGCATCCAAGGAAGTGGTGATGACCACCGCCTGGAACGGTCGTATCCAGAACGCCATCGACAAGGACGGGGCGCCGTTCAAGATCGTCTGGAACAACCAGATCCTCGAATATGACATGATCGCCATTCCGAAGGGCGCCAAGAACCCGGATCTGGCCTACAAATACCTTGCCTATATCAGCCAGCCGGAAATCAACGCCAAGCTCGCCAGCTACATCACCTACGGGCCGGTGCGCATCGATGCGGCCTCCTTCGTCGCGCCGGACGCCCTGCCGAAATTGCCGAACGCACCCGACCACATGACCGCTTACCTGGTCGCCGATACCGAATTCTGGGGCGACTATGGCGAGGATCTGGTCAAGCGCTTCAACGCCTGGCTCGCGCAGTAGGGAAAATGTCGGCGCTCGAGCCCACGAAACTGGTCCGGCCGCGGGCAAGCCGCGACTGGTCGGCCGCCGATCCCGGCACAGCAAAGTCGGTCGCGGCGGCGCTTCGCCGCGCCGATTTCGGCGACCGGTTGCGGTCGCTGGCGCTGGCGGCACCTTTGCTCGTGCTGCTGGCACTGAGCTTCGGCATCCCGATCGTCCTGCTTCTGTCGCGCGCCGTCTATGATCCGACGATTGCCGACGCCTTGCCGCAGACCAGCCAGGCCTTGCGCGGCTGGAACGGCACCGGCCTGCCCGACGACGCTGCGTTCCTGGCCCTTGCCGCCGATCTCCGCAGCAATCAGGCCAAGGGCACCGCCTACGAACTCGCCAAGAGCCTCAACGCCCGCCTGCCCGGTGCGCGCAGCCAGGTGCTCAAGACGGTGCGCCAACTGGAGGCTGCCGACAGGCCGCCGCTGGAGGTGATGAAAGCGGTGCCGTTCTGGTCGGCGCCGGGCACATGGCCGGTCATCGAGAGCGGCACCCATAGCGTGACGTCGTTCTATCTGCTGAGCGCGCTTGATCTGCGCTGGAATGCCGATGGCGGCATCGAAAGAGTGCCACCCGAACAGGCCATCTTCGTGCAAGTGTTCATGCGCACATTCTTCGTCGCCGCAGCGGTAACGCTGGCCACGCTGATCCTGGGCTTCCCCCTCGCCTATCTCATCGCCTCCGTGCCCAAGGGCCTCGCCGCAATCCTCATCGTCGCGGTGCTGCTGCCGTTCTGGACGTCGATCCTGGTGCGAACTGCGGCCTGGACGGTGCTCCTGCAGAAATTCGGCCTGGTCAACGACCTGCTGCTGTGGCTCGGCGTCGCCGACGACCGGCTCGATTTGATGTACAGCCGCATCGGCCTGATCATCGCCATGACCCACATCCAGCTGCCGTTCACGCTGCTGCCGATCTACAGCGTCATGCGCACCATCCAGCCATCGCAGATGAAGGCTGCCTATTCGCTCGGCGCAAAACCGTTCACCGCGTTCCGCCGCGTCTACCTTCCACAGGTCTTTCCGGGCGTCATGGCCGGCTGCCTGCTCACCTTCATCCTCTGCCTCGGCTACTACATAACGCCGGCGCTGATCGGCGGCGCCAGCGACCAGCTGATCAGCAATTTCATCGCCAGCTACGTCAATGTCGAACTGAATTGGGAGATGGCAGCGGCGCTCAGCTTCATCCTGCTCGTCTTCACCCTGGCGTTGTTCGGCATCTTCGCCCGCATCCTCGGCCTCGACCGCCTCAAGCTGGTGTAGCCATGTTGCTGTCTCCCTATCCAACGACAGGCGAAAGAATCCGCATCGCTCTGCTCTGGCTGTGGTGCGGCATGGTGATCCTGTTCCTCCTCGTGCCGATTCTCATTCCCGTTCCCTTGTCGTTCAACAGCGGCGCCTTCTTCATCTTTCCGCTGGAGGGAATTTCGACGCGCTGGTACGAGGTCGTGCTCGGAACCCAGCGCTGGCAGGCAGCCATCGGCAACAGCCTGATCGTTGCGTTCGGGACGACGCTGATCGCAACGCTACTAGGCACATTGACGGCGATAGCACTTTCCGACGAAAAATTTCCCGGCCGCCGCATCGTCATGCCGCTGCTGCTTTCGCCGTTGATCGTGCCGGTGGTGATCACCGCCGTCGGCTCGTATCTGTTTTATGCGCGCGTCGGTCTCGCCAGCACCTATGCGGGGATCATCCTGGCGCATACCGCGCTCGCCAGTCCGTTCGTCGTCGTCACGGTGGGGGCGAGCCTCTCCGGCTTCGACCGCAATCTGATGCGCGCCGCCGCCATCTCCGGAGCAAGGCCCATTACGTCATTCTTCAGGGTGATGCTGCCGCTGATCCTGCCCGGCGTGCTGTCAGGGGCGGCCTTTGCGTTCGTCACCTCGTTCGACGAGGTCGTCGTGGTGCAGTTCCTGGCCAGCGCCAATCAGCGCACCATGCCGCTCGAGATGTTCATCGGCCTGCGCGAGAAGCTCTCCCCGGCAATCACCGCCGCCGCGACGCTGATGATGGCGTTGTCGATTGTCCTGCTCGTCGTCGCAAATGTTCTGGCCCGCCGTGGCAAGCAGCGACCGCGCATCGACTAGAAGACCGTGCGGCGGTCGGCCCGAGCTTCTATAGGCCTGCCTGCGTCGGGCCCTCTCCATCGGTAATCGATTCCATAGAAGATGGTCGCGATCGGGTGGATAGCTGCCGTAGGGGACCGCGATCCCAAGGTTTCCCTTGCAGCATTCCTTTGCAACACTTTGCGCTCCCCGACGTTCTCCCAAGGCACGCTCCGAAGTTGCGGCGGTTCGACAATCTGCATCGATGTGACGCTGGAGGAGACGCCATGGACATGGGCAACAGAAAGACGCAGTTCAATATCTGGTACTGGATCGCCGCCTTCGTCGGGCTGATGATTTTCCAATATGTCTACACCACCACGCAGCATGTCGCGCAGATTCCCTATAGCCAGTTTGAGACCCTGCTGCGCGACGGCAAGATCGCCGACGTGCAGGTCTCCGATCGCTTTATCCAGGGCCGCTTCAAGCAACCGCAGGACGGCAAGCCGCTATTCATTACCACGCGCGTCGAGCCGAATCTTGCGCGGCAGCTGCAGGAACACGGCGTCACCGTCACTGGCCAGATCGAAAGCACCTTCCTGAGCGACCTGCTCTCCTGGGTCGTCCCGATCCTCGTCTTCTTTGGCTTGTGGATGCTGCTGATGAGACGAATGGGTGGTGGCATGGGCGGTTTGATGCAAATCGGCAGGAGCAAGGCCAGGGTCTATGTCGAGGCCAATACCGGCGTCAGATTCGAGGACGTGGCGGGTGTCGATGAGGCCAAGGCCGAGTTGCAGGAGATCGTGGATTTCCTGAAGAGCCCGCAGGAATACGGCCGTCTTGGAGGGCGCATGCCCAAGGGCGTGCTGCTGGTCGGACCGCCCGGCACCGGCAAGACACTGCTCGCGAAAGCCGTTGCAGGCGAGGCAAAAGTTCCGTTCTTCTCGATCTCGGGCTCAGAATTCGTCGAGATGTTCGTGGGCGTCGGCGCCGCCCGTGTGCGCGACCTGTTCGAGCAGGCACGCGCCAAGGCCCCGGCGATCATCTTCATCGACGAACTCGACGCGCTGGGCCGCGCCCGCGGTGCGGGCCCGATGATGGGCGGGCACGACGAAAAGGAGCAGACGCTCAATCAACTCCTGGTCGAGCTCGACGGTTTCGATCCGAAAATCGGCGTCGTGCTGCTCGCCGCGACGAACCGCCCGGAAATCCTTGACCCGGCACTTCTTCGCGCCGGCCGTTTCGATCGGCAGGTGCTGCTCGATCGGCCGGACAAGCAAGGTCGCGTCCAGATACTCAAGGTCCACATGAAGACGGCTAAGCTGGCGGCCGATGTCGATGCCGAAAAAGTCGCCGCGCTGACGCCGGGTTTTACCGGCGCCGATCTCGCCAATTTGGTCAATGAGGCGACCCTGCTCGCCACGCGCCGGAGGGCGGATGTCGTCACGATGGACGATTTCAACAATGCGGTCGAGCGCATCGTGGCCGGGCTCGAGAAGCGCAACCGACTGTTGAACCCGAGGGAACGCGAGGTCGTCGCCTATCACGAAATGGGCCATGCGTTGGTGGCCATGGCGCTGCCCGGAGTGGACCCCGTGCACAAAGTATCGATCATCCCGCGCGGCGTCGGCGCGTTGGGCTACACCATCCAGCGGCCGACCGAGGACCGCTTCCTCATGACGCGCGAGGAACTGGAGAACAAGATGGCGGTGCTGCTCGGCGGCAGGGCGGCCGAGTGGATTGTGTTCGGGCATCTGTCCACGGGGGCCGCCGATGACCTGGCCAAAGTGACCGATATCGCCCGCGCCATGGTCACGCGTTACGGCATGTCGGAAAAGCTCGGCCATGTGGCGCTGGAAAAGGACCAGCGCTCCTTCCTGAGCCCCAACCCACTTGCCGGCGGTCCGCGCGAGCACGATTACGGCGAGGCCACCGCCGAGGCTATCGACGAGGAGGTTCGCAGCATCGTCGACACAGCTTTCGCGCGAACCGTCGGCCTCCTCACTGAGCGACGGGATCTGCTGGAAAAGACGGCGCGCAAGCTGCTCGAAATCGAGACGCTAAGCGAGGCTGAACTCGCATCGCTCATCGGAGACGCCTCGGCACCGGATCGCGCGACAACGGAGGCATCCGATCCGCAATCGCGGAAGCGACCGATACGACGAGGCAAGGCTGCGGCTACAAACTTCTCGCGCCCGGCCGAGTCATGACCTTCCTCGTCCCAACGTGGCCCCCGGGTCCCAACCGCTCGTCCAAAAGCCCGATACGGGCTGCAAGATCGCCGTACATCGCCAGCTTGCAGCCCAGGACAAAGCCGCCGGGATGGACATCAGGGGTCAGTCGCTCGCGGACCGGCGACCGTTTGATCGTGAACGGCAGATTCCTGGCATCGCCGATCTCGACGCGGCCTCCCGGGTGACCCGTTCCCAGTGGCATAGTGTCGCTGCCAGTCACTGAGATAGTCGCCCAGGACCTGGCAATCATCAACAACGAAGACCAGCACGGCCTCTCGCACGCGCCCGGCCGGCGTTGCGGGCGGTCGCCAATCCGCGTCGCGCGGCCCCGTTGACCGGCTTATTCAGTAAAGGCTAATAAGCGGCGTTACGCGACCGATCCTTGTCTGTTTTTCGGATTTGGCGTTGCTTCGTCAAGGTCCGAACCCGTCAGCTACGATAGGCCAGGCTGAATGACCGACCTCATTTGCCTCGAATTCGCCCCGATCTGCGAAGGGTGACCCGCCTTGATGGCATGTTCGCCTTCGTGCTGGCGACGCCCGAGCGGATCATCGCGGCGCGCGACCCGCTCAGCATCAAGCCGCTCTACGTGGCGCGGCTCGGAGAGGGGCTCGCCTTCGCGCCTCCGAGTTGAAGGCCTTCGACGGGATCGGGGTCGAGGCCGTCGAGGCAATCCCGCCCGGCGGCCTGCTCGACAGTCTTCACGAACCGGGGCGCTGGTTCGCACGCCCAACGGCGCTGCCGAGGCGGAAGAGAATGTCGACGAGAGGCGATCTGGCGCAAGTTGCGCCTCGTGCTCGTGGAGGCGGTCCGCAAGTGTATGGTGGCCGACGTGGAGGTCGGATCGTTCCTGTCGGGCGGGTCGACAGCTCGATCACCGCTACGCATTGGGGGACGGGCTTGTCGCGGTTACGGCATCTCAGTGGTAAAGGGCTCCGCAGCGCGCGCTTCACCCGATAGACAACGCGTGAACAGAGCGGCGCGCAGAAATTCAACCGTGGTCAACGCTCTTCGGCTTGGAGGGAAGTGATCGAAAGTGGAATGCATTGTCATCAGCCTTCTGCGGCGTTGCCGTTTTGGCGCGCTGCAAAAACACCGTTTCCAGCCGTCGACCAATCTCGCTCACCCTTGACGACGTAGTATAAGCCGCCTTCGAATTGCTTGATGCGAGCCATACCTTCGTAGCTGGCAAGATACTCGTGGATCGCCCGTGCATAACCATCCCAGTCGGGGTACCCGTCTGCGATCATGATCCCATCGTCGGCCAGGTAAGGAAAAAGGGCCCGAAGACAAGTCATTGCGGAGGCATGCCAGTCGCAATCGATTCGTAGCACCGCGATGGTTGATGGCGGCTCGAATTTGGCCAATGTCTCCTCGAAGTAGCCTTTGACAAGCTGATATCGCGTTGCGCCGGACTTCCTCATGGCCGCATCGGCATGCTCGGTTCCGACGATCGCATTGTTGAAGTACCACGGGCCGTTCGTATCAGCCTTCCAGGCAAGGGCAGCGGGGCCGTCGATAGACTGTGGATCAACATGGCCTTGGAAGCTGTCGAATAAGAAATATTCTCGCTGCGGTCCTAGGATCTCAGCCATGCCGGCACAAGTGCCGCCTTTCCAGACGCCACACTCGATGACGCAGCCATGCGCTGGCGCCGTAGCAGTAAGAGCCAGATTCGCGATATACTGCTCGCGACCAAGCATGGTGCTGTCCTTGTACTTTTCGTAGATCATCTCAAACCGAGTGTGCGGAGCCCGTGACCGGGAGACGCGACTTACTTCGAGGCCGATCGCATTGAACGAAGCCCGCACGAGGCGTTTCACTGAGCTGAGAGTCATCATGCTACTCGCAAGATGGTTGAAGCGGAAATCGTGTTCGCTGCCACCGCCGCATGGCAATCAAACGCCCTGTCAAGCTTACAGAGTTTAGATCTAACCGAAGACACCATCAAGTTCGATCACCTGATCGAGCTTGTGCCGTTAAGGTCGCACACAAGGGGCGTTGGAATACCGCAATCAGCAGAAACCTGACTTCCATCTCTCCAGACGGCCGCAGAGCAGGCTAGGATTGACGCCGATCCAGGATAGTAGCCGGACGGCTGGCTGCAATGAGGCTGAGGTCATGCCGCCGGTCCGTAGGCGCATGAACTGGAACGTCTTATGAAAGGATCGGATGAGCTCGAAACATCGAACCGGCCTGGGTTCAGTCATTGTCTCGAAAGTGAAAGATCCGCTCGTCGCCTTCCGCGGTGTGCCAGTCGACAGCATGCGCTAGCCCGTATCCGGCATCGGCAAAGAGGCGGATCAGCTCCGTTTCCGTAAATGCGTTGGTCCAGCCTGCGCCAGCGCGGCGGAACGTTTCCGACAGCCTGGCCAGGCTATGTCGGGGGTGAGTCGCGCAACCATATGACGCGATACAAGCCGGCGATTGCTGCCTCAGCCATTCTATAAAGGAATGTAGATCGTGAACGTATTCGAGAACCCCAGCAAAAATTGCGAGATCGAATGCATGGGCGGTCAGATCAGGCAAGGGTCGTTGATTTAGGTCCAGCACGATCGTGCCAGGTCCGCGGCTCACGAGGTCGGACGGGGTGTATTGGCAGCTTGGGTCGAGATGACGTTGAAGCTTGCCCATTCCCACGCCAAACTCGATCACCCTCGCCCCGGGTGGCACTAACCGGGCAATGATTTTCGTCCTTTCCTCCCAGTCCTCGAATTCCGATGCATCGGTCCACCGCTCAAAGTCGGTCTTTCCGAACAGCTTGCATCTGAGCGCTTTTAGTCTTGTCGACCAACTGTTGTATTCCAGCATGGCGGCCCCTGGTTCAGCCTTGGTCCCCGATCGCGTCGCGAATGCGACGGTAAGCGGTATGGCCGGCAGCGATTTGAGCTTCGGCCCTGGCCAATATCGCCGGGCGAATAGCGGGCGCCTCTTCCCACAGGCGCCGGAGCGCCGATCGAAGCTTCTTGGCAGAGTTCGGATGATCGAGTGCCACCATCTCGCAGCCCGTGCCGAACATATCGGCGAGGCCAAGGAACTTGTCGACATAGTAGTCGGATCTGGCTAGCCCGATCGTCGGGATACCGTTGGCCAACGCGAAAACGCCGGCGTGGTAGCTGCCAGTGACTACGACCCGACAGCGCTGGATTTGCCGAATGAGGTCGATCGGTGTGCGGATCGCGAGTGCCCGGTTCAGCTCGGTCTCATCGGTGGGCATCAGTCCACGAATTGCGTCGATGTCCGCTTCGCGAGGCACCCATGAGACTGGAACGGCGATCAAGGGTGCCTCGAGCGAATCCGATGTGGCACCTAAGACATATCGCAGCCCTTCGAGAATATCCGCTGATACTCCTGAATAGGAGGAAAGACGTAGATTGACGCCAATGCCGATGCCAAGCTCATCCACTCGCATCTCATGCGCCATTTCGATGGCGTCATCGCCGGTTGCGCAGATCCTGTCCTTGGAAACACCCAGCTCCGCGAGCAGAGGAAGCCCGGCTCGCGTTTCGCGAAGCGCGATCAAGTGGAGCCTTGGCAATATGGCCGATGCACGCGCTCTCAGCTCGGCATTGGCAAGCGGGCCCATCCCCTGGCCGACCATGACCACCGGCCGTCCTTTCCTTGCAAGCGCGAGATTCAGAGTTTCGAGTACCGACAGGGCATATTCTGGGAAAGCGTCTGTGATTCCGCCCATTCCACTTACAAGCACAAGGTCGGCCCTGTCCACAGCATCGGTGAAGCGAAGAAGTGCCGCGCGCGCATCCGGCATGTGCCTAAACTTAAGGCGCCAGAACAGAGAAACGAGCCTCGGCGCGTGTCGGCGAATGCGATCGGGCCAGTGCTTGGGCACGAACCGCTTCAACTTGGCCGGCCTAAAATCAGGCTTGAGCCATAGGGCGCGCCCCTCGGCGGACAGGGGGGTGGCAAAGGGACAGAAGCGGCGAAGCGCGTCCGGATCGTCAGTCAGAACGTTGATCGTCGAATTGCCGCACAGCCGCGCAAGCCGCTCCGTGGCAGCATAGAGCATTGCCATGTCACCGATATTGCGCAGCACATAGTCGCTCGGCTCTACGAGTATGTGGATTGGGCGATGATTAAAGCGCATCCTTTCCCCTAGATCCGAGTGGAGGACCGAAGGTTAGCACAACGTCTGAGGCAATCGAGCCCATTTGCGCGACGCCGGATTTTGCTGACACGTCTGCTTGGATCAGATCACGATGATGCTTGCGCCGACCTGACGGCCCGCCCCAGCCATCAGCCCGATGCTTTTCATCGCCGTCAGGTAGAGGCGCTGGCAGGCTAGGGCAAGGTTGCACGCCGGCTCCGCCGGTTGACCCAGATCCGCAGATTGAACACGTCGACTGAACAGCATCAGCCGAACACCCCGACTACGAAGGTGATCGCGGATCCGTGGAGAAGGTTGGATTTCAGGTCCTCTCCCTCCGCCAACTCGTCACATTTCGCATTCCATCGACACCGGGTCCCCGGAAAACCGCGCGTATCGGGAGCGAAGCGATCAAGACAGCGTTGGTTGACGCGCCTGTTCAGGGGGAACTAATACTGCATCGGGGCGTGGCGGATCCGCGCCCCGTTCCCGGATCCAAGTTCGATTTCCCGGATTCGAGATTTGATTTGCCACGATCGAAGCCCGTTAGGGTCAGGCTGGCAGGAGAACAATCGGTCTGACTTGCCCCGAATTCGCCCCGGTTGTTGGCCAGCAATGCATATCCAATAGAATACCCAAATAAGCCATTCCCCAACTGCGGAAACGAAGGCCTGATGATTGATGACAATGCTACGGTAGGCGTCGTGGTACCGATGTTCAATGCTGAGAGAACCATCGGTGCTACCTTGGCCAGCATCTGCAGGCAGAGCCACCAGGCACTGGACATCATCGTGGTCGACGACGGATCTACGGACCTGTCCGAATCAATCGTGACCTCCCATGCCGCGAAAGATCGGCGCATACGCCTGATAAAGCAGTCGAACGCCGGTGTTGCGCAGGCCCGCAACAGCGGTGCGGCCTCTACCGATGCGGAGTTTCTGGCGTTTGTCGACGCGGATGATCTCTGGGCCCCATCCAAGATCGCCCTGCAACTGCGCGCCCTGCAGGAAGGCGGCTCTTCTGCGGGCCTGGCATATTGCTGGTTTGCCCAAATCGACGAGGACGGCCGGGTATTCTCACTATACCGACCCGATGCCGATGGCCGCGTTCTGCAACGGATGTGCAGAATGAATTTTGTCGGCAACGGAAGTTCGATGCTGATGCGTCGCTCCGCATTCGAGCAGGCGGGACAATTCGATCCTTCCCTGAGGGCCAGGAATGCACAAGGCTGCGAGGACCTTCTCATGTGCCTCAGGATAGCGGAAAGTTACGAATTCCGTGTCGTGCCTCAGCACCTGGTGGGCTATCGGATAACGAACGTCAACATGTCGAGCGATGTCATTCAGATGCTTCGTTCATGTGAAATCGTCCTTGCCGAGTATCGCGAAAAATATCCGCAGTTCGGCAGCGATCTCGATGCGCATCTGGTCGACATGATCCATTGGCTTGCCATCAGAGCCTTGGTCGGCGGGCGGCTGTTCGCAGCCGGCGACCTGCTGAAGAGATACTTCGTCCTGGAACCGCGCACGGCAATTTCCCGCCTGCCCAACATGATCGACATGTACTGCCGGGCCAGGCTGGTTCCTCGCTGGGTCAAAATTCGAGTGAAGCGGATGCGAAACAAGAACGCCGAGTTTCGGCGCCTTTATGAAGAGACCAGCTGGTGAATGTGAGCGTGTTCCTGTTCGCGCGCTTGAGGCGGCTCTTCCGCCTGGCGGCGGCGCCTGCATGGGCGGGACCGACCGTCGTCGGACTTGGGTTTGCTGCGGCGGTTCTGGAAGGCGCTGGCCTCTTCCTGTTCATTCCCCTGCTGCAGAGTCTCGGAGCGTCGTCATCTCAATCCGGCAAATGGCAGCCGATATTTGACCGGCTCCTGGCGCCCGTCCCGGAACATCTGGCGACAGCATTTCTGGTGGGCGCCCTGTGCCTCAGCATCGTTCTCAAGAATGCCGTCCTTCTCGTCAACACCTGGGTAACCCGATATGTGGACGGCCTCGTTGCGCATCAACTGCGATCCAGGGTTTTTGACCAGACGATAAGTTCATGTGTCGACTACCGGGTTGAAAACAAGCGATCGGACATCATCACGACGATTGCCAACAATACCTGGAAGGTCAGCCAGGGGCTGGCCCTGGCCTATCGGATGATGGTCAGCGCTTGCACATTCATAGTCTTTGTTCTGTTGATGCTCCTGATCTCTGTCCAATTAACCTTCTTCTCGATGGGGTTTCTGTTCATCGGGGCAATGGCCATTCGTCTGGCCACGCGCCGCGCCGACGAAACCGGAAAGGCCGTCGTTGAAGAAAACAAGCAGTTCGGCCTCAGGATGTGGGAGAGCATCAACTCGCTGCAGCTGATCCGCGCCTTCGCGCAGGAAGACTATGAGCGTCGCCGGTTCCTGCAGGTATCGGACCGGGTACGACAGCGTCTGCTTCGGCTCGACATGCTTTGGGCGACCCCGGGGCCGGTCTCCGAAATCTCGATCACGGTCCTGATCGCTGCGCTCATTCTCATCGCGGAATCGGCAAGCATCGGAATTGCCGCGCTGGCCGCTTTCCTGTCGCTTCTATACCGCCTCCAGGGGCCAACACGAGAGCTGTTGCAATCGAAGATCGCCCTGGATGGGCTTGCCGGCGCCATAGACGATGTCGATGATTTCCTGCGCACGACCGAGACGCCGTTTCTCAGTCATGGCAGCCTGCCGGCCCCTGCGCTCAGGACAGCGGTCGAATTCCGCGACGTTTGCTTTCGCTATGCCCCGGATCAGCCGCTGGCGCTGCAGAATGTCTCTTTCAGCATTCCCGCCGGCAAGACCACGGCGATCGTTGGAGAGTCGGGTGCCGGCAAATCGACCATCATGGCGCTGCTGTTTCGTTTCATGGATCCGACGTCAGGAGAGATCGTCGCCGACGGCACACGGCTTGCTGCATTCGAGCTTCGCAGCTGGCGCAAGCGGCTGTCGCTGATGTCGCAGGAAGTCTTCCTCTTCAACGACACGATAGCGGCCAACGTCGCCTACGGCGACTTCGATGCAAGTCCGGACGATCTGCGCCAAGCGGCCCGCATAGCCAAGGCGGAGGATTTCATCCGCTCGCTTCAGGATGGTTATGAAACGCAGATCGGCGACCAGGGAATGCGCCTGTCGGGCGGCCAGCGCCAGCGGATTGCGCTTGCCCGCACGATCCTTCGCAACCCCGACATCCTCCTGCTGGACGAGGCTACGAACGCGCTCGACGTTGAGACGGAGCAGGCGTTTCAGCTCGCGCTCGAGCAGTATTCGCACAATCGTACCGTGGTCGTCATCGCCCACCGGCTTTCGACAGTCCAGGCGGCCGACCAGATCATCGTAATGGCCAAGGGACGTGTGATCGAAGTTGGTTCACCGGACCAACTGCTGAAGCGGCAGGGTCATTTTTCAAGGCTCCATGAATTTCAGCACGGACGTGCCGCCATGAGGGCGACCTAGCCGATGGGATACAGACTTGTTGAGATCGAACTGTCAAAGCCCCTGGCCCCGATCGAGCTCGCTCCACAGCATGACGGCGTCGGGCTCATCGCCCGCTGGCAGGACCGGCTCATCGGGTTCGAGATGATCGCGCTGCCGGCCTCTTCCGTCTTGTCGGCGGAGAGGCTGAAGGCGGTTGCCGACGAACGCTTCGCTGACCGCATTCTCGTTGCAAAGGTGGACGTGGAATTATCGGCGCGGCGACGGTTTGCGGCGGAAACGGCACTGCCAAACCTATCCATCGCGATCTGCACGAAGGATCGCGCAAAGCGCCTTTCCCGGCTGCTGTCCTCGCTTGACCTCATCCGTTGGAAATCCGCGTTTCAATCCGTCGAAATTGTCGTTGTCGACAATGCTTCGGTCGATGCCACTACGCGCGAAGCGGTCGAGTGCTTCAAGGATGTCCGCTACGTTTTCGAACCGAAGGCAGGGCTCGATTTTGCCCGCAACGCGGCTCTTCGCGCGACCACGGGAACCCTGATTGCCTATCTGGACGATGACGTGGTCGTCGACCGCAACTGGCTTGCGGGGCTTGCCAAGGCGTGCCGGGATAATCCCGGCACCGGCGGCTTTACCGGCCTGGTGCTGCCGTTTCGCCTCGACACGGAGGCCCAGATCGTTTTCGAGCAACGCGGCGGCTTTGGCCGCGGCTTTATCCGCAATGAATTCCACAATACCCGCTTCGACAATCCGCTGCACCCGGTAGGGTCCGGTAGTCTCGGCGCCGGCTGCAACATGGCTTTCGACCGCGCGCTGCTCATCGAACTCGGCGGCTTCGACGAGGCGCTCGACACCGGATCTCCGCTGCCCGGCGGCGGCGATCTCGATATTTTCTATCGCGTGCTGCGCTCGGGCCGGCCAATGATCTATGAGCCGGAATATGCCGTTTACCACGAACACCGCGAGACGATCGAGCAGTTGAGGCGGCAATATTGGAGCTGGGGCCTCGGCATGATGGCCTTTCTCGTCAAAAGCCGCCGGACCGATGAGGAACTCAGAGCACGGCACCGCGCCATGGTTCGCTGGTGGTTCTTCAACCAGTTTAAGGCGCTGGCGCGTGCGGCGCGCGGGCTTCGGGGCCGCGATTTCCGTTTCGGCATCGCGGAGCTATGGGGTGGAATCTACGGCCTTGCGGGCGAATACGATCGTTCGAGCGCCCGTGTGCGGACAATCCGGGAGCAGAACCGATGACGGGCGATGCCTTCCGTGTCAGGCATGTCGATCTCGACGCCATTGATGCCGATGCCGACGCGGGCGACAGCCCCTCGCTATCGATCTTCTGGTGGAAGGACTTGCCGGTGGGGATGCGCGCGTCGCTGCCGGATGAACTGCCGTACACAAAGGCGCGTTTGCGGCAATTCACGGCGGAATTTTCGGCGGCACAAATGGCCGCGCGCAGCACCTCACTGGGCGCACCAATACAGGCGACAGATGAGGGGCGGCCAAAGTCCGCGCTCTCTCTCGCTGCCGCCTTCGAGGCCAAGAACCTGATCGATGGCCTTGATGAGCTTGCAACAGCGTCTTCGGCATCCGCGCAAGACATTTCGGTCGTGATCTGCACCAGGGATCGCGGGCCTGCGCTGGCCGAGTGCCTTCGCAGCCTTGCAGGACAACGCAGTGCCCCGGGCGAAATCATCGTCGTCGACAATTCCCGTGACGGCAATGCGCGGATGGTGTGCATGCAGTTCGCCGAAGTCCGTTACATTCATGAAGCGCGCCCCGGACTGAGTGTCGCCCGGACCGCCGGCATTCGCGTAAGCCGTCAAGCCATCATCGCCTTCACCGATGACGATGTCGAAGTTCATGCCGGTTGGACTGCCGAGATTGCACGCGCCTTTGCGGAGCACGACGTCGAGGCGCTGACGGGCCTGGTATTGCCGGCCCGGCTCGATACGGTCGCACAACGCAGCTTCCAGTTCGACATGGGCGGGTTCGGCACCACTTTCGTGCCGCTCGTCTTCGGCCGGCGCTTCTTCGAGGAGACCCGGCCAAATGGAGCACATGTCTGGAGAATCGGCGCCGGTGCCAATATGGCCTTTCGCCGCTCCGTCTTCGATCGGATCGGCTTGTTCGATGAGCGCCTCGGCGCCGGCGCCGCCGGCTGTTCCGAGGATTCGGAATTCTGGTACCGTTTGCTGGCAACCGGAGGCGCCTGCCTCTATGAACCCAGGATTGTCGTCTTTCACCATCATCGCAGCGACTGGCCGGGTTTGAGACGGCAGATGAGGGCCTACATGAAGGGCCATGTCGCGGCCCTTGTCGTGCAATATGATAATTTCGGCGACCGCGGAAACATCGTTCGGATCTGGAAAAAGTTGCCGGCTTACTTCTTGAGGACATTCCTCAGGACGCTTTTCGAAGGCCCGCCCGGCAGGATCGGAATTCTGGCAGCGGAAGTGGAAGGATGGCTGGCCGGTCTTCAATTTCTCTTGCGTTTCGGCTGGCGAAAGCGACGAACCTTACCCCCGCAAGCATTGGCTGAGGAAAAAACCTGATGATCCGCAAGGCGCCGCTTGGTCAGTTTCTTTCCCGGAATCCCTTTCCACACGGCCTGACCGACGGCCTGTTTTACCGGGAGAAGATGCGAGCCATTCACCGTGTTGCTCCCTCGGGAATCGAGGGGCGAATATTGGAAATTGGCGGTGGCCGCAGTGGATTGGCGAGCATCCTCTATCCGAACGCGGATATCGTCACCCTCGATGTCGATCCCGAACTGGGCAGGCTCCAGCCGCCATGGGCGAGGTCAACCTTCGTCTGCGGCGATGCCTGTGCCCTGCCCTTCGCAGACGACAGTTTCGATGTCGCGACGCTGTTTGACGTGCTTGAACATATCGAGGACGACCGCCGCGCTGCGCAGGAGGCGCTGAGGGTGGTGCGACCCGGCGGATATGTGCTTGTCTCCACGCCTGAGGCCGATTGGCACTACCCGTATTTCCGTATCATGAAGCCGTTTTGCCCGCATGAGAGCGAACTGATGCGGGAATGGGGCCACGTTCGGCGTGGCTATCGGGATCCCGAGCTCGCTGCGCTCTTCGACAAGCCGCCGGAACTTCGGGCCACATTCATCAACCCGGTGACGGCGTTCTTTCACGACGTCGCATTTTCCCGTATTGGAAAGCGCCGACGCAAGGTCCTCTACGCGTTGGCGGCGCCCATTACGGCGGTTGGCTATGCGCTACACCGGCCCTCAACACGCGGTACGGAAACGGCCTTTTCCTGGCGCAAATGACCTCTTGGCAAATGACTTAGTGCGCAAATGACTGGCCGCCAAACCTCGCTCGTCGTTGCCCTCTTCCCATGGGGCGACGTCATGGAGGAGTTTCTCGACCCGATAGGGTTGCGGCTTGAGGAATTCGTCGGGCAGATGACCGGCGGCTGGCTGTTCGGCTATGCGGCCGCCCTGCAACTGGCCGGGCACAGTCCGATCATTGTTTGCGCATCCGAGCATGCCTCGCGGACAGAGTGCTATCTTCATGCGGGAACTGGCACGCCTATCTGGGTCGTCCCGGGGAAGCGCGCGCGCCAGGGCCACTCTGCGGCGGCTTACAGTCTGCGACGCTGGGCCACGACGCCGCTGTCCGCTTTCCGAAAGGTCCTCGCCTCCTCGCAATGCGACGTAATACTCGCCCAGGAATATGAATACACCCGGTTTGATGCGCTCGCCTGGCTGGCGCACCGTATGCGCATTCCCCTTTATGCGACCTTCCAGGGCGGCGACCGCACATTGTCCTGGATCGAGGCGATCGCCCGCCAGGCATCGCTTCGCGCTTGCAGCGGCCTGATCGTCGCATCGGCTGCTGAGCGCGAACGGCTCAGCAAAGCCTACCCGCGCATTGCACTCGACATCGCCAATATCGCCAACCCGATCGACGTCGAGGAATGGAAAGCGATCGCGCGCCAGGAAGCGCGGAAAAGCCTCGGCTTGCCGAGCGAGACATTTATCGCCGTCAATCACGGGCGCATCGACATTCGCCGGAAGGGACTCGATGTGCTCCTGAAAGCCTGGCCCTTGTTTTCCGCAGACGCATCATCGGAACTGGTGATCATCGGCTCAGGTCAGGATCGGAACGAATTTGCCGGGCTTTTGCGCGAAGCCGGACTGGCCAACGTGAGATGGCTTTCCGCCTATACCACGGATCGGTCGCTGATCCGGCGCTGGCTTTCGGCGGCAGATGCCTACGTCACCACGTCGCGCATCGAAGGCATGCCGGTAGCACCGCTGGAGGCGATGGCTTGCGGCCTGCCCGTCGTCGCTACCGACGCACAGGGGCTCCCCGACATTCTGGCAAACGGCGAAGCGTCGGGTGGGCTGATGGTGCGAAAGGACCAGCCGGAGGAAATCGCGCGCGCCCTGCAAAGATTGAAGGACGATCTGCACTTGCGGGAACGCCTGGGTCAGGCGGCACGAAAGCGGATAGAGGAAAATTTCTCGCTTGCCGCAGTCGCCGCCGCTCTCGATTGCTTGTTGACCAGGCGGTAGGGTTCTTCCGCGAAAAAGATCCTCACAACCGGCGGCGATACCAGGCCAGCGCCGTTTCGACGATCCGGTCGATTCCGGATTGCTCAGGCATCCAGCCGAGTTCCCGGGCCGCCTTGCCGGCCGCGGCCACAAGCGCAGGCGGGTCGCCTGCCCTGCGCGGACCGTAGGCCACAGGGAGGCGCGTTCCCGAAGCCCGGCTCACCGCATCGACCAACTCGTTCACCGTCGTTCCGGTTCCGGTGCCGAGATTGTAGACGTGGACTCCCGGATCGCGCAGAAGCTTCTCCCCTGCCAGAACGTGAGCACGGGCGAGATCGCTGACGTGGACATAGTCCCGCACCGCGGTTCCGTCCCTTGTGTCGAAGTCGGTGCCATTAATGGTAAATACCCGGCCCGACCTGATCGCGGCCTCGATTGCGAGCGGAATCACATGCGTTTCCGGTTCATGCCGCTCACCGACCTCGCCGTCGGGATCACATCCGGCCGCATTGAAATACCGCAGCACAACCGCGTTGAGGCCATGGGCGTCGGAAAGATTGTCCACCATTCGTTCTATGATGAATTTCGACCACCCATAGGGATTGATGGGCGACTGCGGATGCGTTTCGTCGATCGGCGAACGAACTGGAACGCCGTAAGACGCGCAGGTGCTCGAAAAGATCAGCTTGTCGACGCCGGCCTTCAGCATTTCCTCGAGCAAGACCAGCGTCCCAAAACTGTTGTTTCGGTAGTAGAGTTCCGGGCGCTCGACGGACTCGCCGACATAGGCGTAGGCGGCGAAATGCGCCACCACATCCGGCCGATACTGGTGCAGCGCCGCTGCCACCGCTGCACCGTCGCAAACATCGCCCTCGACAAGCGGTCCCCATTTGACCGCGTCGCGCCAGCCGCGCGAGAGGTTGTCATAGGCAACGACCGACCAACCGGATTCGGCGAACGCCTTGCAACAGTGTGAGCCGATGTACCCTGCCCCGCCAGTGACCAGGACTGTTTTCATTCGGCTGCAGCGGACCGAGCATATCCCGATGAGACCAATTCATCGAAATAGGCAATGGTCTTGGCGAGACCATCGCGCAATGCGATTCTTGGCGTCCAATTGAGCTCGCGCAAGGCACATCCGATATCAGGCTGTCGCTGCCTTGGGTCATCGACGGGCAAAGGCAAAAACCTGATCTTGGATCGGCTTCCGGTAAGCTCGATCATCAGATTGGCGAGTTCGAGCATCGTGAATTCGACCGGATTGCCGAGATTGATCGGGCCGGTAACATCGTCGGCCGTGTTCATCAGGCGAACCAGACCGTCGATGAGATCGTCGACGTAGCAAAATGAGCGTGTCTGCTCGCCGGTGCCGTACACAGTTATCGGCTTGTTTTGCAGTGCCTGCACGATGAAGTTGGAAATGACGCGGCCGTCGTCCGGACGCATCCTCGGACCGTAAGTGTTGAAGATGCGCGCTACCTTGATCCGCAGACTGTGCTGTCGCCAATAGTCGAAAAACAGGGTTTCGGCACACCGCTTGCCTTCGTCGTAACAGGAACGCGGACCTATCGGATTTACCCTGCCCCAATAGTCCTCGGTCTGCGGGTGAATCTCGGGATCGCCGTAGACTTCAGACGTGGACGCCTGAAGGATCTTTGCGCGAACCCGCTTGGCGAGCCCCAGCATATTGATCGCCCCATGGACGTTGGTCTTTGTCGTCTGGACCGGATCGAATTGATAGTGAACCGGGCTTGCCGGGCAAGCAAGGTTGTATATTTCATCAACTTCTATGTAGAGCGGAAATGTCACGTCGTGGCGAATGATCTCAAAGGATCTGTTGTCGAGCAAATGCGAGACGTTTCTCCGACTTCCTGTGAAGAAATTGTCGACGCATACAACCTCGTGGCCTTCAGCAAGCAACCGCTCGCATAAGAACGATCCCAGAAAACCTGCGCCTCCCGTCACCAAGACTCGCTTTGCCTGCTGCATTTTTGGGATCCTCACGCCAGTTCTTCACGCAATCGAATGCGCAAAGCGCTGGGGCGAGGATAGGAAAAAAATGCTGCGCCGAAAACACAAAATGTTAACGGACCTGAAATAGTCGCGTGAGTGCGCGGCGCACGATCCATGAAAAAGCCCCTTTTGCCATTCTTTCACGGTTTTCGTCCGAACCTCAGCCTACCGGCAATCGACATTTGGACGTGAATGCGCTGCGTTGCATCATGATTGTAATAAAATAAAGGGAGATGGGTCCTGCACGGTCTTGACCCGGCTCCTATCGCTGCCGATGAACGCCTCGCGACTGGGGGTCAAAGCTGACATAGCCGATGTCCACTTTCGACCCCCTGCAAGCTCTCTCCGCCGTGCTAGGCCGGTTGGAGTTCCCTGTGCGGCAGCCGTGGGAAGGCGATCGCCACCGCCACGGCGCCGAGCCCGACAAGGGCCGAGCCGATGAACAGCCAGGAATAGCTGGCATAGGCGTCGTACACCATGCCGCCGGCAAGCGGGCCGAAGGCCATGCCGATGCTGGACAGCATGGTTACAGCACCAAACACGGTGCCGAGGATGCGCTGGCCGAAATATTCGCGCGCCAGCACCGCATAGAGCGGCATCACGCCGCCATAGGTGGCGCCGAAGATGACGGCGAGCGTGTAGAATTGACCAAGCTCGCTGACCGCAAGATAGGCTGCAATGACCACCGACTGTATCGCCAGACCGGTAATCAGCACCGGCTTGACTCCCAGCCGGTCGGCAAGCACGCCGTATAAAAGCCTGCCGCCCAGCCCCGCCAGGCCCTCAATGCTGTAAATGCTGACCGCCGCCATCGGCGCTATGCCGCACAGCATCGCATAGCTCACCATGTGGAAGATTGGCCCGGAATGCGCCGCGCAGCAGGCAAAGAAGGTCAGTGCCAGAACGATGAATTGCGGCGAGCGCAGCGCCTGTAGAACCGACATGCCGGTATCGTCGGCGGCAGGATCGGAGGCGGCGTCGTCAGCGGCAGGCTTGGGCGGCTGGCGCACCAGCAATGCTGCCGGCACCAGCAGCGCCCACGCCGCGATGCCGATGACCAACATGGCGGTGCGCCAGTCATAGGCTGAGATCAGCCAGCGCGCGAAGGGCGAGATCGTCATTGGTGCCACGCCCATGCCGGCCGAAACCAGCGAAACCGCAAGGCTGCGGTTCTTGTCGAACCACGCCGAGGTCAGCGCGATCATCGGCGCAAAGAAGGCGCTTGCCGCGAGGCCGACGAGCACGCCATAGGTGATCTGGAAGACAAGCAGCGAGCCGGTGCGGCTGGCCAGCACCAGCGCCAGCCCTAGCAGCACCGCTCCTGTCATCACCACAATGCGAGCGCCGTAGCGATCGTAAATGGCGCCCCAGGCGAAACCGCCGAGGCCCATCACCAGGAAGTTCAGTGTCATCGCGCTCGATATGCCGGCGCGCGACCAATCTGTGTCGAGCGCCATCGGTTCGAGGAAGATCGCCAGCGAGAACATCGCCCCGAGGGCAACGCAGGTCATCAGGGCGCCAGCCGCGACGATGACCCAACGATAGGAAAGGCTCATGCTTTTTCTCCCGAGATCGTTTGGACACGGCGCGACTTCTTTCGAACTTCGTCACGCCGCTTGCGTCCGAAGGACGATGGCGACATTTCGAATCCTACAATCCGGTTGCATTTTTTATCCAGTCGCGAAATCGCGCCACTCGATTGCTCCATTGCCCACTCGATTGGTCCATTGCCCACTCGATTGGTCCATTGCATTGACCGTGCGCCGTCCTGGGCTAGATTTCCAACCTGGCGATCAGGAGCTATCAGGCATGGAACTTCATCGCGGCCGTCTCATCGACCACGTCCAGCTCGTGGTCAGCGATCTCAAGGCAAGCCGGCGCTTTTACAAGGCGGTTTTCAAGGTGCTCGATGTTCCCATCGGCGGCAGCGCCGAGGATTATTTTTGGGCCGACGAGCTGTTCGTCTCCAGCATCGACAGCCGGGCGGCCAGCGGACAACTGACGGGCCGCCACCACCTTGCCTTCCAGGCCAAGGACCGTGCGATGGTCGACGCCTTCTACAAGGCCGGCCTCGACGCTGGCGGCGTGGACAACGGCGCGCCGGGCGAGCGACAGCACTACCATCCCGGTTACTACGCCGCCTTCCTGCTCGATCCAGACGGCAACAACATCGAGGCCGTCTTTCACGGGCCGGCCAACCGCACCGCCGCTTCGGTGAAGATTACGTTTTAGCTCGGGGGTTCGCTTGCGCTAGGACAGGGGCAATCTCGTCACGTCGCGCCGCCCCTCATCTGGCTGCCGGGTGCCCGGCAGGGCGATGAGGGGCGGCACCAACGCTTAATATTCAACTTCAACGCCGAACTCTGTGGCTGTTTTTCGGGATTTCAGCCCGGCACACGCTTCAGCGCCTGCGCCATGCAGTGGATGCCGCCGCCGGTCTTCGAGATCTCGCTCATGTCGACCGCCGCCACCTCGAAACCGCGCGCCTTGAGCTGGCCGATCAGCGTCTGGCTGGAGGTCGGCGCGATCACCCGATCCTTGCCCAGCGACATGAAGTTGCAGCCGAGCGCCATCGTGTCCTGGAACGGCACGTCGATGATCTCGTGGCCCTTGCCCTTCAGCCAGTCGACGATGCCCGGCTCGGTGCAGGCGAGGCAGACGGCGGTCAGTTTCTCGGCGATCGGCACCACCATCAGATCGATATGGACATAATATTCGTCGATGAAGGCGATGCGGGTTTCCCAGCCCTCCTTGTCGAACCAGGCCTGGACCTGGCGCGCGCCCTCCTCCTGGGTGCGGGCGCCGCCACAGCCGATCAGCACCACGCCGTCCTCGATGACGTTGAAGTCGCCGCCCTCGAAAGTGCCCGCGGTGACCATGTCGTAGATCGGAATGCCGAGCTTCTCATAGGTGCGGATCGCCGCATAGTTCTCGCCGCGCCGCCACCATTGGGACATCGCGGTGATGAAGGCGCCATACGGCGTCATGACACTGGAATCGCGCGAATAGACCTGCATCGGCAACTCCGGCGTCGGCTCGTGCCAGTGGATGTGGACGCCGAAATGCTCGTAAGCGGCGACCAGGTCCTTGTGCTGCGCCTGCGCGATCTGGACGTTGCACGGCGCCTCGCGCAGATGCTTGCGCGACAGCGAGCTGGTCGAGAGGTGGCGCAGGAAATTCGGCGAGCCGAGCAGCACGTCGGTCAGGGCGTCGGTCTCGTTGGCAAAGCCCCAGGCGGTCAATGGCTTGGTGCCGCCGGCCGGATTGCGGCGCTGCAATGAAAACGGTTCTGCTGCGATGCGGTCATGGACGGTCATGGGATTTCTCCTGGCTTCGAGTGATCACGCGGCTTGTGGGTTGCTTGGTATCCACCAGCCCCGTCCGCGCGGGGTGGTGACATATTCCGGCCAGCGGAAATGGATCGGCGGTTCGTAGTCGCAGAGCGGCGCCAGCCAGTTGCTGCCACCAATGCCGCCGCCGGTGCGGGCGACGAATTCGTCCATCGCCGCGTCGCGGGCGGCCTTGTCTTCCAGCAGGCGAAGGGCTGCCAACGCAATCGTCTTCGACGCGCAGGCAACCATCGGATCGATGGTAGCGGAAATGCCGCCCAGCGCATTCATCGCCCAGGACGGGTAGGCGTGGCCACTCTCGCGACGCAGCGCCGGCCGGGCGACGTAGAACCGCGCCGTCGGCGTCTGCCACGACATGTCGGTGTAATCGTCGGAGGTCGAATTCAGCTGCGACGGCGGCAAGTCGCGGCGCAGCAACGCCTCCGCCTCCCCAGGCGCAATCAGCTGCTCCAACTCGGCGATAAACGGCTCGTCGGTCGCCGCGCCGCCGGCATTGACCTGGATTTCGCGGGCAATCGCCTTGGCCGTCTCGTCCCAGCGCGGCGGCCCGACCGTCGACAGCGCATCGTAGGCAATACCCGCCATGGCATGATTGGCTAGCCCCGGCCGCGACTTCGACACCCAGTGCCGCTCATGGCGGCAGCCGCTCATCTTGGCAGCGGCTTCGGCATTGCGGTCGAGCACGGCGGTGACCTGCTCGGCCATCGCAAGCGTCGGCACGCGGATCATGTACTGGATCTCGGCCAGACCCGCTGCCAGATTGTCGGCGGTCGCCTGCCCCGCAGTCAGGATCGCCTCGCTGATCGACCAGCCGCCCTGATGCGGCAGCATGGAATCACGCAGCGCCTTGGACGCCATGTACATCATGACAAGCGCGTCGTTGGCGCCGGGCGCCCTGACCGCCGAATGCGCCTGCGGGATCGGAGCGCCATCGCTTGCGCGAACCCAATTTTCGGGTTCGTCGCAGACAAAGCGATAGATCATCGCATAGGCCGCGCCGCAATGCGTGTCCCAGCGCGCCGTGTTGCAGAGCGGCAGCATGTAGAAAGGATGGAAGGAGATCATGCCGGCAAGGCCATCGTAGTAGCCTTTTGCGGCATGGATCGGCTTCGACCCCCGCACTTTTTCCGCCGGCTCGCCGGTGAAGCGCAGCGAGCCCGATATGCCGTGGCGCTGCATCGCCGCCTTGGTCGCCAAAAGCCCGCCCAGGCTGGCAATGCCGAGGCCGGAATGCGGATCGGTGTGGCCGCCGGCCTGAGCGCCTAGACCAGGACGCGGTCGCTTGACGGTCGCCGCGTCCTGGCAATTGCCCGGCACCGCGTCATACTCGGCATACATGCCGATCGTCGGCCCGGCGCCGTTGGTCCAGTGGGCGCAAAAGGCGGTCGGCATCCCGCCGGAGCCTTCCTCGACCGAAAAGCCCTCGTGCAACAGACGCTCGACATACCAGGCGGCCGACTGGTATTCGCGCCAGGCAGTCTCGCCGAAATCGAAGATCGTCCGCGTCCATGCCGACAGCGACGGCTGGATATCGTCCAGACAGGCAAGCGCGGTCGCTTGAGCCGAGTTCGTCACCGGATCCTCCATCGGTCAAAGAAAGCAGTGAAGCGCCTCGCCAAAAAGTGATATGTTTTCCCGGCTCATGCAAATTCGGTTCACCTCTTGAGAATTCCCTCGACTCAGGCGCTGCGCGCCCTCGACAGCTTCGCCCGCCACGGCAGCGTCTGGCGCGCCGCCGACGAACTGCATCTGACCCGCAGCGCGGTCAGCCATCAATTGCGGCTACTCGAACGCGACCTCGGCTTCGATCTGCTCGAGCGCATCGGCAAGGGCGTGGCGCTGACGCCGCGCGGCCAACGCTACGCCAGCGACGTGCGCAAAGCGCTGACGGTGCTCGGCGATGCGGTAACGCGCCATGCCGGCACCGGCGTCGGCGGCTCGTTCAGCGTCAGTTGCACGCCGGGCTTCGCCTCGCTGTTCCTGTGCACGCACATCGGCGAATTCCGGCAGATGTACCCCGATGTCGCGCTGCGCATCCTGACACCGCGGCGGCTGGACGACGTCAGCAATGCCGACGCCGACGCCTTCATCGCCTTCGGCGTCGGCAACTGGCCGAACCGGGCGGTCGAGCTGTTGTGCGAGATCTCGTTCACGCCGCTGTGCAGCCCGACGCTGCTCAACAAGATCGGCGGGTTTTCCAAGCCGGCCGACGTGCTGCGCGCCAATCTCCTGCATCTCGGCGACACCGAGGACTGGGCGCGCTGGCTGGCGCTGTCGAAGGTCGAGAATCCCGACACCGAGGGCGGCATTTTCTTTTCTGACATGAACCTGGTCTTTTCGGCCGCCATCGCCGGCCAGGGCATCGCCATGGCCGACGAGCTGACCAGCCGCCGGGCGCTGAGCGAAGGCCGGCTGGTGCGCCCCTTCGACATCGCAATCAGTTCGCCGCGCTCCTATTTTCTCGTTTCCGAACATGCCAAGGCGGCGCATCCGGTGCTGGAGGCGTTCGGGAGGTGGCTGAGGTCGAAACTGTCGGAGAATAGGGTCGGGCCATATTGAGCGAGGCGCCAAAACCGCCGATCTCCCCCCTCGTGGGGGAGATGCCCGGCAGGGCAGAGGGGGGGCGCGAAGGCTCGCTA
>NZ_FTPD01000067.1:0-10642 GCF_900156895.1 Mesorhizobium prunaredense | reverse complement strand
ATATCGCCCCCCTCTGTCCTGCCGGACATCTCCCCCACACGGGGGGAGATTGGCTGATCGAGCGTCCCGCTCGCCTCTCCCACGTCGACAACAGATGAATCAAATTTGCCGATCAGGCGAAAACTATTCGGTTGCGGTGAGCCGCCGCCCTGCCTACGATTTCAATCAGCATTGAGGACAAGGCAGGATGCAGCAACCCGGCCGTGCCGCAGAGATCAAGGCAATCGGGATCGGCAAGAGCTTCGGCTCGTTCCGTGCACTGGACGATCTGACGCTCGATATCGGCCGCGGTGAGTTCCTGACCCTGCTCGGGCCGTCGGGTTCGGGCAAGACCACCTTCCTGATGATCCTTGCCGGTTTCGTGCAGCCGACCGACGGCCGCCTTTACAGTGATGGCGTCGATATCACCGAGCGGCCGGCCGAGCAGCGCGCCGCCGGCATGGTTTTCCAAGGCTACGCCCTGTTCCCGCATATGAGCGTCGAGGCCAACATCGCCTTCCCGCTCAAGGTGCGCAAGAAGTCGGCGGCCGAGATCAAGCGCCGCGTCAGCGAGATGATCGAGCGCGTCGGGCTGAAGGGCCACGAGAAGAAACTGCCGTCGCAATTGTCCGGCGGCCAGCAGCAGCGTGTGGCGCTGGCCCGCGCACTGGTGTTCGAGCCGGGTGTGCTTTTGCTCGACGAGCCGTTCTCGGCGCTCGACAAGGGCTTGCGCGGCCAGATGCAGGCCGAGATGAAGCGGCTGCACCAGGAAACCGGCACCACCTTCGTCTTCGTCACCCATGACCAGAGCGAGGCGCTGGCGCTATCGTCGCGCGTCGCCATCTTCAACCACGGCAAGTTGCTGCAGGTCGGCGCGCCTGACGAGGTCTACGACCGGCCGGCCAACCGCTTCGTCGCCGAGTTCCTCGGTGAGATCAACATGCTGCCGCTGAAGGGCGTGCGCAACGCCGACAACGGCGCCACAGGCCTGTGCGAAGACCGCACCATCACCCTGCGCGGTAATGCAAGCGCCGTCGGCAGCAACGCCATTCTGGCGATCCGGCCCGAATACATGTCGATCGCGCCCGAAGCGACAGCCGGCGAGAACGGCATCGCCGCGACTGCGGTCGCCTCGACCTATCTCGGCGCTGCGACGCGGCTCGATCTCACCACGCGCCAAGGTGCCAAGGTGACGGTCTCGGTGCCGAACGAGGTCGCCGCTTCGGCACTCAGCAAGGGAAATTCCGTATGGCTGACATGGCCTGCGGAAAAAGGTTTCCTCCTTCCGGACGGAGGACAATGACGATCGGCGTGGCGAAGCTGAAATTCGCCAGGCCGGCTTTCGGGAAATATCAACGACAAAAAAGGGGAACTGACATGACAAACAATTCAGAGATGAGCGAAACCAGGAAACACGCCATCGAGACGCTGTCCGCCAGGGCGGTGCGCGGCGAGATCTCGCGCCGGCAGTTCACGCAGCTGGCCGCACTCGTGCTGGCCGGCACGCCGATGCTGCTGCGCTCGACCGGCGCCTTCGCGCAGGCCAAGGAACTGGTGCTGGTCAATTGGGGCGGCGACGCCATCACCGCCTATGACGCGGCCTATGGCCAGGCCTTCACCAAAGAGACCGGCATCACCGTCAAGATGGACGGCTCCGGCCCGACCGAGGGCGCGATTGCGGCGCAGTTCAAGAGCGGCGCCCCGACCTGGGACCTGGTCGACGTCGACCCGTTCTCGGCGATCACGCTCGGCGCGCAGGGCATGCTCGAGCCGATCGACTATTCGATCGTCGACAAGAAGAAGATGCGCGAGGGCTTCGGCTGGGAGCACGCCGCCTCGACCTATTTCTTCTCCTATGTCATCGCCTATGATTCCGAGAAATTCGGCAGCCAGGCGCCGACCGGCATGGCCGACTTCTTCGACGTGACGAAATTCCCCGGCAAGCGCTCGCTCTACAAATGGGGCGTGTCGAGCTGGGAAGCGGCACTGCTGGCCGACGGCATCGCGCCGGCCTCGCTCTACCCGCTCGACCTCAAGCGCGCGCATGACAAGATCGCCGCCTTCAAGGAGAATGTCGTTGCCTATTGGGGCGGCGGCGCCGAAAGCCAGAGCGTGCTGCTCGACGGCGAGGCTTCGATGGCCATCGTCTGGTCGACGCGCGCCTCGCTGATCGAGCAGGATTCCGGCGGCAAGATCAAGTTCATCTGGGACCAGGGCCTGATCTCGCCCGGCGCGCTCGCCGTGCTCAAAGGCAATCCCGGCGGCAAGGACGCGGCGATGAAGTTCATTGCCAGCGCCCAGGATCCGGAAAAGCAGCTCATCATGTTCGACAAGCTCGGCCAGGGCCCGGCCAATCCGGCCACCGACGCGCTGATCCCCGCCGACAAGAAGCGCATCAACCCGGTCGACCCCGAAAACATGAAGAAGCAGATCCCGCTCGACATGGAGTGGTACGCCAAGAACTACGGGGCCGCACTCGACGAATACACGAAGATCATCTCCGCCTGATAGACCGGGATAACCGGAGCCGAGATGAAAGCATATCTCTCCGACAGGATGGGCGCGGCGCTGTTGATGGCGCCGCTGCTGCTGTTCCTTGGCGCCGCCTATGCCTGGCCATTCTTCGGCGTCGTCAATTGGAGCTTCACCCTGCCCGAGCCGGGGCTCGGGCAATATGGCACGCTGCTTAGCGACCCGCTGGTGCAGTCGGTGTTTGTCCGCACGCTGCGCATCGCTGCAATCGTCACGATCGTTTCGGTTGCCGCCGCCTACGCCATCACCGTGGTGTGGGTGCGCGGCACGCCGGCGCAGCGCGTGATCGCCGAGTTCTGCATCCTGGTGCCGTTCTGGATCTCGGTGCTGACGCGCGCCTTCGGCTGGGTGGCGCTGCTTTCCAATCGCGGCCTGTTCAACACCTGGCTGCAGGCGATCGGCTTCATCTCAGAACCGCTGACGCTGGTGCGCAACGAATTCGGCGTCATCGTCGGCATGACGCATTTCCTTATTCCTTTCGCCGTGTTTCCACTGGCGTCTTCGATGCACAGCCTCGACGACCGCGTGCTGCTGGCGGCGCGCGGGCTCGGCTCCAGCCGCATGCGCACCTTCTGGTCGGTGTTCGTGCCGATGACCCGCTCCGGCATCATCGGCTCGGCGCTCATCGTCTTCGTCTTTTCGCTCGGCTTCTTCGTGACGCCGGCGATCCTCGGCGGCGGCCGCAGCGTGATGGTCGCCGAGCTGATCTATCTGCGCATCTTCCAGAGCCCGGATTGGGGGCTGGGGGCGGCGATCAGCGTCGTGCTGGTGCTGTTCGTCGGCGCGCTGATGGCGCTGCTGTTCCGCTATGTCAGACCGAAGCAGCTGATCTGATGCCGACCTACCGCCCCGGCCCCGTCTCGCTGATCCTCGCCGCACTGGTGGCGCTGTTCCTGCTGTTGCCGCTGCTTGCCGTCATCCCGGTGTCGCTGACGCCGACCCGCATGCTGGCGATGCCGTCCGGCGAATTGTCGCTGCGTCACTACCGGGCGCTGATCGAAGATCCGCGCTGGATCAATTCGATCCTGCTCTCGATCAGGATCGGCGTCGTCAGCAGCGCCTTTTCCACCGTGCTGGCGCTGTGCTTCAGCCTCGGTGTGTGGATGTTCCAGCCGCGCTTCACCGCCGCGCTGGTCGGCTTCGTGCTGCTGCCGATGGTGGTGCCGCCGGTGGTCTCGGCGATCACGCTCTACTTCCTGCTGACCTCGATCTCCGGCGTCTCTTCGTTCTTCGGCTACGACACCTGGCTCGGTGTCGCCATGGCGCATGCGGTGATGACGGTGCCCTTCGCAACGGTGCTGATCCTGGTGTCGCTCAGCCAGCTCGACCGGCGCATCGACCTTGCCGCGCGCGGTCTCGGCGCCACGGTGTGGGAGCGCGCCACCCGCATCATCATGCCCAACATCAAATTCGGCATCGTCACCGCCGCCCTGCTGTCGTTCGTGCTGTCCTGGGAAGAGATCGGCGTCACCCTGTTCATCACCTCGGTCAACGCCATCACGCTGCCCAGGCTGATGTGGATGGGCCTGCGCGACAACATCGACCCGGCGATCGCCGCCCTCTCGGTGATCCTGATCATCATCACGGTGCTGGTGCTGGCGGCGCGCAGTGCCGTGGTCAGGCTGCGCGGGGGGCAGTAGGGGGCGCGAAGGATTGCCAACCTTTGACTTGATTTGTTTTCCAAGCTTCTTCTACCCCATGGCGTGGCGGATTGTCTTGGACAGACGGCTAAGGAATGCCGGTCTAGACGAGGCGTCGAGCTTCCACGACAGCACCGCCGTCGCCATTTTCCGCGGCAACACCCCGACCGACAGGAACCAGGCGGCAAGGACGGCGCGCCGGCGCAGGGACGCGGTCATTTCGAGGCTGGCGACGGCGCCCGCCGCCCCAAGCGCCAGCCGGGAATCATTGGCCACGGGGTGCCGGCGCCTGTCCGCGCACAGCGACGCCAGCCGCTCTTCCAGGTGGACCGGATCGTGGCGGACAGCCTCCGACGGCACGATGGTCAGGCCGATCCCGGAGGCTTGATCCGACAGCGCCTGCATGCGGCGAAAATCGTGGGTTACCCGCCAGCGTGCCCGCTCGGCGAGCATTTCACCGAACACCGAATGGTTGGCGCCGTGGATCCGGTAGGCGCCGACGCATTCGTCGATGGACTGGACGTGTCCGTACATGGGCGCCAGCGTTGCAAGGTAGCCATCGGCGCCCTGGCGGAACTCCGCCTCCGGTATAGGCATGATCGATTCGAGGGTTGTGCGATCAAAGGCCAGCCCGCTGGTCACAGTCGTCTGATAGCGGCCCTTGTGCAGCAGTTTCGGCATGACATCACCGCTGTCGAAGGGCAGTTCGGGCGGCGGAAAGACGTCCTTGATGCGTTGTCGTTCGTCGACGATATGCAGCCTGGACTGCACCTGGGCGGTTGCCGCATCCCAGGTGTCGACGATCGTCGAGACGGCGGTTGGATAGAGATAGTCGTCGGCGTCGAGGAACAGGACGATCTTGCCCGAGCTTGCCGCAAACCCGGTGTTGAACGCCGCCGCATGCCCGCCATTTTGCGCGCGCGGGCAAGCGAGGATCCTGTCCCCATATGATTCCATGATTGTCGTGGAATTGTCCTGCGATGCATCGTCGACGACGATGACTTCGACATCCGCGTAGTCTTGTTCCAGGGCGCTGTCGATGCTGCGTTTGAGGAAGCGCGCGTAATTGTAGTTCGGGATGATGATGGATACCGGAATACTCGGGACAGGCTGCATCGCATTTGACCTCGCATCTTGCTTTGGTTTCGGCAAAGCCCGCTCACGGGCCTGCCGCCTCTTCAAGTGTCCGACGAGTTCCCTGAGGAAAAGCCTGCGGCTTCCCTCAGGCGACGGGCTCGCCTTCGAGGGCTGCCGCCTTGGTCAAGAGCGTGGGTCGGCGGCAGCAAAAGCTCCGACGGTTTTCGGCCGGTCGCAACCGAGCCCGACGGAAATGTCTCGCCCTTCGGTCGCGATCAGGTCGGGATCGAGGTGGACGGGCGCCTTGAAGGCATCGCGGATACTGACCTTCAAATACGGCTGGAACAAGCCCCGCACCAAGAACAAGACTCACAAGTCTGTTACATCTGAGGCAGCGCGCAGCGGCGTGGACTGTGGATAATCGCAGATGTTGGAGGTTGGCGGCGGCTATCCCGAAGCCGGCGGCAGCCGGCTTCGGGATATGACCGTGCAGCCTGAACGGTTCAGGCGGCCTGCAGCCCCGGCAGCGACAGATCGGCTTCCTCCGGCAAGTCGCCGGCCATCGCGGCAGCGAACCTGGTCTGGTCGAGTTCCCCTTCCCAGCGCGCCACGACCACGGTCGCCACCGCATTGCCGATGAAGTTGGTCAGCGCCCGGCATTCCGACATGAAGCGGTCGACGCCGAGGATCAGCGCCATGCCGGCGACCGGCACTGCGGGCACGACCGAGAGCGTCGCGGCCAGCGTGATGAAGCCGGCGCCGGTGATGCCGGCAGCGCCCTTGGAGCTCAGCATGGCGACGGCGAGCAGCAGAATCTGGTCGCCGAAGGTCAGCGGTGTGTCGGTCGCCTGGGCGATGAACAGCGCGGCCAGCGTCATGTAGATATTGGTGCCGTCGAGGTTGAAGGAATAGCCGGTCGGGACGACCAGCCCGACCACCGAGCGGTTGCAGCCGGCGCGCTCCATCTTGGCCATCAGGCCCGGCAGTGCCGCTTCCGAGGACGAGGTGCCGAGCACCAGCAGCAACTCTTCCTTGATGTAGCGGATCAGCGCCAGGATCGAGAAGCCGTTGTAGCGGGCAACCGCGCCGAGCACCACCAGCACGAACAGCAGCGATGTCAGGTAGAATGTGCCGATCAGCATGGCGAGGTTGGCGATCGAGCCGATGCCGTATTTGCCGATGGTGAAGGCCATGGCGCCGAAAGCGCCGATCGGCGCGGCTTTCATCAGGATGGCGACGAGGCGGAAGATCGGCGTGGTCAATGCCTGCAGGAAATCGACGACCGGGCGGCCGCGATCGCCGACCGCGGCAAGAGCGAGCCCGAACAGCACCGAAAAGAACAGCACCTGCAGGATGTCGCCCTTTGCGAAAGCGCCGGTGATGGTGTCGGGGATGATGTTCATCAGGAAACCGACGATGCTGGTGTCGTGCGCTTTTTCGGTGTAGGTCGCCACCTTTGTGGCATCGAGCGTGGCCGGATCGATATGCATGCCGGCGCCCGGCTGGACGACGTTCGAGACGACGAGGCCGACGACAAGCGCCAAGGTCGAGAATGCCAGGAAGTAGATCATCGCCTTGCCGGCGACGCGGCCCACCTTCTGCAGGTCGGAAACGCCGGCGATGCCGGTCGCCACCGTCAGGAAGATCACCGGCGCGATCACCATCTTCACCAGCTTGATGAAGGCGTCGCCGAACGGCTTCATCGCCTCACCGGTTTCGGGATAGAAGTGGCTGAGCAGCACGCCGGCGGCGATCGCCGCCAGCACCTGCACATAGAGATGCCGGTAGAACGGAAGTTTGCCGCGCGGCGCGGCGGCAGCGAATGCTGTCTGCATGACGTCCTCCATTGTGCTCCGATCGAAAGCTCGACCTCCCGGAGCGTTTGCATTTGACCCCCAGCAGCCTCGCGACCGCTGAAGTCGTGTTTGCAACTGCCGTGCCAGACTGCGTTGAAGAGGCTATCGTTTTGATTTTGTTGAGTATCCTCGAACTCAAACTTTTGGCTTTGCCCTCACAAAGTGCGGATGTTCGCATGGCCGAATTGTGCTTTGTGCGAAATCATGCACAAATGGGCGATGCTGCAACGCCCCGCCGCTGCCTTGCCTTCGACGCCCGAGCAACTTGGCAGGCGAGCGCGCCGTGCCTGGCTGCTGTTTGCGGCCATCGCCCTTGCGACGGCCACGGCCGCACTTTACGGCGCCGGTCTCTATGGCCGCACCACCGAGCTCGGGACACTGGCGGCGCAGGGCCGCACCGACGCCAATCTGAAGGTTGCGCTATTGCGCGCCGTTCTGGAAAGCCCGCGCGCCCTGCCCCTGCTTTTGTCGGAAGACCAGCAGGTGCGCGACGCGCTGGCGCTGAAAAGTGCTGCTGCAATCGATGTGCTGAACCGCAAGCTTGAAGGGCTGGTCTCCGGCACCAAGGCCTCGGTGCTCTATGTCATCGGCACCGACGGGCTGGCGATCGCCTCCAGCAACTGGCGCGAGCCGATCAGCTTCGTCGGCAACGACTACCGGTTCCGCGACTATTTCTCCGGGGCGATGCAATCGGGAACCGCCGAATATTTCGCGCTTGGCAATGTCAGCAAACGCCCAGGCCTCTACATCTCGCGCCGCGTCGGCGATGCTGCCGCACCGCTGGGCGTCGTCGTCGTCAAGGCGGAGTTCGATCAGCTCGAGGCCGACTGGCACGAGGTGAACCGCCCGGCCTATGTCAGCGACGAGCGTGGTATCGTCCTGATCACCAGCGTGCGGTCCTGGCGCTTCATGACGACGGCGCCGCTTGCCGGGCCTGATCTTGCCGCCATCCAGAACAGCCAGCAGTTCGGCGATGCACCGCTGATGCCGTTGCCGATCACGCGCCCGAAGGCGCTCAGCCCGGACACATCCATCGTCCACGCGGTGACGCCCGGCGGCAGCGACGCGGAATATCTCCGGCTTTCAGCCCCGGTTCCTTCGACCCCCTGGCGGCTCGACTATCTCGTCCCGGCCGAGGCGCCGATCGCCGCCGCGGCCCGTGAAATGCGGCTCCTTGCGCTCGGCGTCTTGGTCCCGTTGCTCGGCCTTGCTGCGTATCTGTTGTGGCGCCGGCAGTCGGGACAAATGCGGATCGCCGCCGAACAGGCGGCGCGCACCGAACTCGAGCGCCGCGTCGTTGAACGAACCGAGGATCTGAGCCGCGCCCGCGACCGGCTGCAGGCGGAGATATCAGACCATCGCAGCACGGAAGCCAAGCTGCAGGTGGTGCAGCAGGATCTGGTCCAGGCCAACCGCCTCGCCATCCTCGGCCAGGTCGCCGCCGGCGTCGCCCATGAGATCAACCAGCCGGTTGCCACCATACGCGCCTATGCCGACAACGCCCGCGTCTTCCTCGACAGGAAGCAGACCGCGCCCGCCGAGGAAAACCTCGGCGCCATCGCAGCACTGACCGAGCGCATCGGCACCATCACCGAAGAATTGAAGGCCTTTGCCCGGAAGGGCCGCACCGCCGCCGAGCCTGTCGAATTGCGCGGTGTCATCGAGGGCGCCGTCGTGCTGTTGAGAAGCCGCTTTGCCGGCCGGCTCGACGCACTGGCGATCGACCTGCCACCGCCGAGCCTCAAGGTCATGGGCAACCGGGTCCGGCTCGAACAGGTGCTGATCAACCTCTTCCAGAACGCGCTTGAAGCGCTGGAAGGCCGCAACGACGCCCACGTGCGGGTTTCGGTCGAGGAGACCGCGGACGGCGTGACGGTCGGCGTGTCCGATAACGGACCTGGCATTCCGCCAGGGATTCTCAAATCGCTGTTCACGCCGTTCAACACATCCAAGGAAAAAGGCCTCGGTCTTGGCCTTGTCATCTCGAAGGATATCGTCGCCGACTACGGCGGACGCATCGAGGTTTCGAGCGACGGCAGCGGCACCCGCTTCATCATCCATCTCTTGAAAGCAGCATAGTGGCCAAGGCAGCATGACGAACGACGACGCAGCGCCGGTCATCTTGGTCGATGACGACAGCGATCTCCTCAAGGCCACCGCGCAGACGCTTGAGCTTGCCGGCTTTTCGGTCTCGGCTTTTTCGGTGGCGGCCGAGGCGCTGGCCAGGCTCGACGCCGGTTTTGCCGGCGTGGTGGTGTCGGATATCCGCATGCCTCAGATTGACGGCTTGCAGCTTTTCGACCGCATCCTGAGGCTGGACCCGGACATTCCGGTCATCCTCGTCACTGGGCATGGCGACATCGCGGTTGCCGTCAAGGCGATCAAGGACGGCGCCTACGACTTCATCACAAAACCCTTCGCCGCTGACCGGCTGGTGCAGAGCGTGCGCCGCGCCGCGGAAAAGCGCCGTCTGGTGATGGAGAACCGCGCCTTGCGCGAGGCGGCCGGAGAGGCGCAGGACGGCCTGCCGCTGATCGGCCAGACGCCGGCGATGGAAAGGCTGCGCCGCACGCTGCGCCAGATCGCCGACACCGATGTCGACGTGCTGGTGACCGGCGAAACCGGCTCCGGCAAGGAAGTGGTGGCGAGCCTTTTGCATCGCTGGAGTCGCCGCGCCAAGGGCAATTTCGTTGCGCTGAACTGCGGCACGCTGCCCGAAACGGTCATCGAGAGCGAATTGTTCGGCCACGAGGCCGGCGCCTTCACCGGGGCGCAGAAGAAGCGGATCGGCCGTATCGAGCATGCCAGCGGCGGCACGCTGTTCCTCGACGAGATCGAAAGCATGCCGGTCTCGACACAGGTGCAGATGCTGCGCGTGCTGGAAATGCGCGAGGTCACCCCGCTCGGCACCAACGAAATGCGGCCGGTCGACCTGCGCGTCGTTGCGGCCGCCAAGGTCGATCTCGGCGATCCGCGCCAGCGCGGCACGTTCCGCGAGGACCTTTATTACCGGCTCAACGTGGTAACGATCTCCATTCCGCCGCTGCGCGAGCGCCGCGACGACGTCGCCCTGCTGTTCTTCTACTTCGCCGAGCGCGCCGCCGCCCGCTTCCGGCGTCCGCTGCCGGCGGTGCCGGCCGCGGTGCACCGCCATCTGAGCGACCATGACTGGCCGGGCAATGTGCGCGAGCTCGCGCATTTCGCCGAACGCTTCGTGCTTGGACTGGAGGAAGACGCTGGAGTCCCATCCCCTGCCCCAGCCCCGCCGGACGCCGCCATGAAGCTGCCGGAGCGGCTGGAGCGCTACGAGGCCGACATCATCCGCGAGACGCTTAACCGCAACGAGGGCGACGTCAGGCGCACCATCGAAGCATTGGGGATTCCGCGCAAGACCTTCTACGACAAGCTCCAGCGCCACGGCATCGTGCGCAGCGAGTTTTCCAGGTAGTAGGGCCGACAGGCCGGGTGCCCTCTGCCCTGGCTTCCAGCGCTCGTGGTTGGCGAAAGCCGAAGCGGCATCCAATCTCCCCCTTGCGGCAGGGCTGTCCGGGGAAAGTT
>NZ_FTPD01000047.1 GCF_900156895.1 Mesorhizobium prunaredense | reverse complement strand
GCCTCCTTGAGGCCGACGAAGCGCGCGATGAGATAGAGGGCGAGATCCTGCCAGTTCGAGCCGCCCCCGGCCATGACGATGCGCTGGGCCTCGCCGCTCAGCACCAGCGACTGGCCCGGCTTCACCTTCACGCCGGGATAGTTGTTAGCGAGCGTTGCGACATAGCCCCAATGGATTGTGGCCTCGCGATTTTCCAGCAACCCCGCTTCGCCGAGCAGGACCGCGCCGGAAC
>NZ_FTPD01000069.1 GCF_900156895.1 Mesorhizobium prunaredense | reverse complement strand
TATGGACACCTCGCCGTCCACGGGTGCGGCTTTCTCCGCCCGATGCAGGAGTTCGACGATCAGCCGTTTTCGCACGACCAGAGTGCTGTATTCGAATACCCGCTCGGTCATGCGCCGGAGCTGGGCAGACAGATGCTCAAGCAGCATCCAGGCGAAAGTCGGATGGGTCATCACGATATCCCGGAATGCTGTGCCGGACAGCCGTGCAGCGCGGGTTGCCTCCAGCGCGACGACGCTAGCAGAGCGTGCAATCCCGTCAATG
>NZ_FTPD01000051.1 GCF_900156895.1 Mesorhizobium prunaredense | reverse complement strand
CCGCTGCCACCGATGCTGCCGCTGGCGCCGATGCTGCCGGTGCCGCCGACGCTGCCGGTGCCGTGGTCGCCGACGCTGCCGCTGCCGCTGCCGGCGATGGTGTCCCTACTAGCTGTGCCTGTCGGATGGCCCTCGCCATTGGTGAGCGGCGGGCACAAGCGACATTGCTTCCCCGCCGAGATCTGGCGCTCAATCGCCTGCGCAAATGCTGGAACGGTCGCCGTTGCGCCGAAAAATGCACTTGAAATCAGCACCATACCGGTGCCGGCGAGGAGATGATGGATGGTTTTCATTGTGTTAGCTCCCTAAGACTTTCACCTTGGGTTAACAATTGAAACTCAGAGCTTGTTAAATCGGTTCCCTGCCATGTCTTTCTTAGGCGGGCGTGGCCGGAAACTGGCCGTTTGGCAAGCGCCTGGGGTTGAATTTTGAAACGCAGGCGAGCCGCTGGACGCGATCTCGCCCTTGGCTGGTCTTATGGACCGGGATGCGGCTCCCGCGCGTCCTGACGCGCCGTAGGACTCGCCAATCGCCCATCCTGCGCCAGTCTGGTCAGCCGCGCATCGTCTTCGATCCACTCGGCATGCGTCGGGTAGCACAACACCGCCCATGTTGGCGCGCCGTACCTCCGCTCAAGCTCATCGTCGCTCACGCTAAGATTGCCCCAGTACCTCGCACGCCATACTCGATCCGCCTCGGGCTCGGGCTCCGGATCGACCTGCACCCCCTTCGGTTTCGCGCCCTTGAGCTCCAGCAGCATCGCATCGAGACTGGTTTTCGTCCGCGTAACTGGGATCGCGTCAACGACAGACGGCGCTGCGGTCGCGTCGATGATCGTTGAAGCGGCAGCCAAGGCCGCCGCAGCGGCAGCGGCGGTTGAAGTAGCCGCGAGGCCAAGCAGAAGGCGGCGGCGGTTGATATCGGGCATACCTTTGGCGGCTGCCCGAACAGTGGTGTTCGGCATGATTGTAATCCTCTAGCATTGTGTTACAACGTTAGCAGATGTGGCACGGTGGCGGTTAACCGTCAACTAACTTATGCTAACAATCGCATACAAGGAGACGGCATGGCACGGACAGCGGCATTGGGACTTAGGATCGAGCCCATCGTGAAAGAGGCTCTGGAGAATGCCGCCAAGGCAGACCGGCGCACGGTCGCTGCGTATGTCGAGAAGCTGATAGTGGGCGACCTTGAGGCCAAGGGCTATCTGCCGAAGGGAGCAGCCGAATGAGCAACGGATCAAACATCGCCGCTGCGATCAACGCAGCCCACGCGTCAGTCGAGCAAGCGAAGCGGGAAGGCGTTAGACACGCGATCGAATGTGGACGGCTCCTGCATGAGGCAAAGGCGACCGTCACCCATGGTCAATGGGACGCTTGGGTTCGGAGCAGTGTTCGTTTTCGATGCGAACTGCGCAGCCTTATATGCGGGTTGCCGCGCATGTTGGTGACGATCCAGCAAAAGCGCAACGCGTTGCGGATTTGAGCCTGCGGGAACTTGGCAAGGCGATATCGGACACTCGACCGGCTAAGGCTCCTCTGTCGGATGCCGATCAGGCAGCGCTCCACGAGATGATGGCAATCTGGTATCGCGACAAACCAGAATGGCGCGAACAATGGTTGGACCGCCTGCATCGCGAAGCTGAGAAGCAGCGCGTTTCGCCGAGCAAGGTCGTGTTCCCCGAGAGTGGCGGCGGCGGCTAAAGCGCTACCGCGCTACGCAATCGCAAATGACTCGCTATTCTGTGGATGAGGCGTAGGGTCCAGCGTGTCGTCCGCCCTTTCACGGCACGCGGACGCTTGGAAGCCAACTTCGGTGCTCACGCCCCTATAGGGGAGAAATCCGATGGCAGTAGTTGCCCACGATTATCTCGACCAGCTCCTGGAATGCCCTTACTGCCTAACGATACGGCTAAGGATTCCCGCTGATGCGACGCCCGATACTTCAATCGCTTGCGACGATTGCGGCAAGTACCTTGGCTCATGGGATGAGATGCAAACGGATTTTGAACAGCAAGGCGGAGGCAACGGCATCTTTAAGCTCGATAAGGGCAGGATTGAACGGATCAACGCTAGCCACTGCTCCGCGTTCAGCCGCTGTTGAGGGCGGCGGCCATGCCATTTAGGCGCTATAGCGGAATATTCAGACCTACCGATCTGGAGTTGCTCCAGCGAGTGTTTGACCAGTTGTGCGCCGAGCGCCGCCTAGCCCGAAAAGACAAGGACCAACGGGAACATCTCGCCTGCGAAGTCATCGAGGCTTTCGAGAACGGGTTCAGCGACGAAGCGGAGTTGTGGCGGGCGCTTTCGAAGCGCCTCATGGCTCGGGGGTGAATAGAAAAGCCCGCCGCCTATTCGGAGCGCTGGCTAACTCTCATCCCAAAAATCCTGCAGCGAGGCGTGCCTTAGGTCTTCCTCGCCCCTGAGGTGTTTCACACGGGCCTTGATACCCGGCTTGACCCACTGCGTTGCCGGCCGCTTTGGCATTTCCTTGGGTGGTGGCCCGGCATGTTCCTGGACCCGCTTCCACAGTCGTTCCCGCATCTCGCGGTTGACGCTCACGAACGCACTGCCGACATACTTGCGGGTCCCCGGCTCAGCCATGAGAGCAAACGCGGGCTTGCCCCTCACGCTCGACGCCGAGCAGTTCAAATTCCCCGACGGTGTAGCATTTCGTCTTCAGCCAGTTGGTCGAAGGGCCCGCTGCGATACTTGCTGTCTCGACGCTTGGACATCATTCCCTCAAGGCCGGCCGCGTCGATCAGATGAAAGTGAGAACCAGGCGCAGCATTGCTTCCTTTTCCTGCCCAAAGCGCCAGATGTCGGAACAATTCTTGGCGCCGCACAGCATCGCGGCGAAGGCAATGAACAGTATTTCGCAAAAATCGTGTCGAGCGTTCTGATCGCGCGGATCGAGATGACCGAACACATTCTGGATCGTTTCCATCGAGAGCTCCACAATAACGGAGCCCTCCCAAGAATCCACAACCCGCCAATTGGCAAGCAATTTCCCATCTACTCAAACGCGATTCCCCTGCCCTTCCGTGGGTTCTCTCGCAATCGGTCAACAACATTGCGCTCGGTTCTATTCCATCACGATCGAGTGACGGATTTGGGGCTTTTGACACCCATTTCAGACAGCTTTTTCCTTGGTCATGCCGGATCACCACCCAGCCCTTTTGAGATAGGCCGCGTCGGCGCGGCCCCAGTGATAATCACGACGGGCCGAGGTTGTGTTTAAGCTATGCCTCGATCTGTTCGCCCACGAACTCCAAAATTCGGCCACACGACGCGGTTGCTGATATTCACTATGCCAATTTCGCTTGCAGCATCTTGGTTGATACTTCACCATGCAGTGGAACGATATCTAGCGTCCGAAGGTGGAAGGTTTTGATCAAAATTGGCCTCAGCGTGGTTGCTGCAACCGTACTCCTTGTGACGCGCGCCTGGTCAGCCGACAATTCAGGAGTGGATCAGGCGCCGCAGACTGATGTCGACGTTGTCATTGAACTCGGCCTTGGCGGAATAATTCAGCCTGAATACGAAGGTTCAAAGGATTATGAGATTTGGCCGTGGCCAGTGATCGGCTTCGGCTATCTCGCCATCCCCGGTTTGTTTGCAATCGGTAGCCCAGAGGCTCAGGCAGGCGGATTCGCGATCGGTCCGTCCTTCAACTACACCTCTGATCGGGACGTCAGCGATGATCCAGACCTGTCCGGGCTTGATGATGTCGACGCTACATTCGAAGCTGGTTTGCGGGCCAGCTATGAATGGACCAACGCGGAGGTTTGGGGAGAGGCTCGCTATGCTTTCGGGGGTGCTGACGGTGTCGTGGGTGAATTCGGCGTGAACGCGGTGGCCCGGCCTACGCCTGAGCTCGAGCTCAAATTGGGACCTTTCGCGACAGTTGCTTCAGCCGACTATATGGACAGCTATTTCGGAGTTTCGGCTCGAGAATCCGCTAACACAGGCTTCAGAGTTGACGCCTTTGATCCAGGCGGTGGCTTTAAGAGCGTGGGTATCAGGGGGCTTGCAAGATATGAATTTCGGCCGACCTGGTTTTTGAACGCAAAGGCATCGTACAGTAAGCTTGTGGGCGACGCCGCCGATTCGCCGATTGTTAAGTTTGGCAGCGAAGATCAATTCGCTTTCGGCTTGAGTATCTCGAAGAGGTTCTCGTTCGACTTGTTCTAATACCTGGCGTCTGGGCCCGGCCGCGTGATTGCGCGGTCAAATGGGGTTGTTCTTCAGGCTTCCTTAACAGCCGGCATAGCGACCAGCATGGTTGTTTCAGTTCCCTTAGCTCTCGCTTGAATAAGCAAAGTGGAACATTCCGCCCCGGATCGCTGTTTCCTTTTCATTAGGAGGAACAGCCATGGCCGACGACAAGACCAAGCGAGATTTCCGCGACCGCAACCGTGTCTCTGCCGATGAGAATTACGAGGTGGAGTATTTTGCCCTCGAGATGGGGATCACGCCGGATCAGGTCCGCGATCTGATCAGGACCATCGGCAACGATCGGGCTGCCCTGACAGAAGCTGCGAGGGCCCTGAAAGCGCAGAAATGAGACACCGGACAAACAACGAAGCCACAGGCTACCAGGGCAAGGACCACGACCGGCCAATCAAGCCCTCAGCCGCACCAGCCTTGCGGCGCGATATACGTCGCCGTATCTCGCACTTTCAAGGTGGAGGGTCGCGAGCCTCATGGCCGACGATTCCGATTATCTAGCAGTAGAATTCGCGAATCCGCCTTTCGTTCCGATGTCCGACCTTGCCTCGCAAAGGGCTGGCCGGACGGCCACGACGAATGAGCCGCATCCCTGCCAAAAGAGATCGTTGATGCTGCTCAGTCGACCGCCGGTCCAACCAGACGGTAGCGGAAGTGATTGCGGATGTGCTCGTTGAAGTAGCGGCCCTTGGCAAAGGCGGCTTTGAACGCGGCGAAGGTCTCCGGCGGCACATCCTCGAACTGGTAGCATTTACCGCTGGCCACGAACCACACAGAGAGGGTTCTGCGTTCCGGATCGTATTCCGTTTTGCGTATCGAGGTGGACGGCATGACGTTCACGCCTTGGTTTCGGCCCGGGAAGCGCCAGCTAGTCGCACCGATGGATCCTACCACAGCAGTTTAGAAGGTCGGTCAGTCCATGGGGGGAAGGCAGGGCAGCTATGGGGTTTCGTCCCGACTGGCTTGCCGATCGCCTCAAGCAATGAAGCTAGTGGTGAAAACCTGACGCTTGGTACCCGGCGCAGAAGGCGGCTCCGGCGGCAACCGGTCGTTCAGCATGCGAGCACGAAATTCGGCAGTCGAATTGGTGCGGGGAAACGGTTCCGAAGGCAATTGTACAGCAAGAAAGGCACAAAGCGGCCCCCACCCTTCGGAGACCTGATAAGTAAGAAGGCGCCCGGGCGGCAGCGTGGCTCTCACCGTAGCGTTATGTTCTTCATAGACGGCGATTGCATGATGACGGTCATTAAAGCGACCTCCAAAGACACCATTGCCAACTACCGCCACACCAAAGGACTGTGGGTCATTGCTGGCGGCGTCCATCGAAAGTCCTATTGTTTGCGCCACGCTGTCATACCAGGCTTCGGGGTCACGAACTGTGAGAACAACTTTTGCATCAGGGTAGTGATCGCTCACTTCGCGCCAGAAATGCGCAGTTGGCCAATCGACAGCGGAACGATAGCCGGCATATGCCAGATCCCAGTTCGGGAGTTGTCCCTGGCCAGCGGCGCGCCACAGCTTTTTCTGTTCGGGGTTGGCATTCACGTCTGCCATATGGTGGCAAGGCCCGAACCCAAGATGCTCCAATGCCAGTTTCAGCGAATACGTGCCGGTGCGACCCATGCCCGCGCCAATGACATCTAGAGACATCAGCATCCTCCAAGGTGACTTCAATCGCTCAAAATACCGCCCTTCCTTCTATTTCGCTACATGTTTGAATTTCCTTACGTCGTCGGGCGTGCGCTCGCCTTCAATTAGGCCCATGCAGACCTCGACCGCCTCCTTCCACTTGGGTCCCCGCTTGGTCCACTTCATGAGTTGCACAGCGGCACCCTCGACATTGGTGCAGACTTAGGTGAGCCCAGGTCGGTCGGTTTCGATATAGACCGGAGAGTGAAACCAATGGAGAGCCATGACACCTCCTACTCAGGCGAGAGATACAACGTGAGTACACCTGCCTCCTGTCGGTGGTCGCGGTGGTCGTCGGCGTCGCGACACTGTTCATCGGCTGCTCGGCCAAGCAGCTCGCACGAGCAGGAAGTCAGGGACGCCATCTAGCACGGCGACATCTAGCCGCGCCGAACCCTCATCACCCACACCACGGCGTCGGCACCACCGACAGCGGTCCAGCGGGCTCGGCCGAGGGGGTGGCGTGAACGTTCGACGGCACCAGGAAACAGCTGGCGCACCTCGTCGGGGAATACTGGGAACGGGGGACCGCTTCTGCGCGCCGGGTCGTACTCGATCGTTACAAGCAGGAGCACACCGCCCGGCTCCAGGAGACTCCTCAAGTGCTGGGCATACCTGTATCGGTCCTGGCACGGCAACGCGACGAGACCGCCTCGGTCCAGCGCCGCAGCATATTTGCCGCCGAGGTCGAAGAAGTCACCCTGCAGAATCGTGACGCCGCCGCCTTGCCACCGCACGAATGGCCCGGCAGCCGCGCGGTCAGCGGCGATGTGGTGCTCGGCGAAAAAGGCCTCGCAGGCAATCGGCGAGATTTCGACACCGACGACCCCGAATCCGTGCGCAGCCAGCCACGCCATGTCTGGTGACTTTCCCGACATCGGCACCAAAACCTCGCTCCCTGGCGGGATTTCGAGTTTCGGCCAATGCGCGGCGAGCAGCCGCCCACTTTCCTTGGCGGTGAATGCCCCTCCACCGTCCGCCCAATGAGAATGCCAGAACTCAGGGCCGTAATTCGAAGCAGAAATGCTGATTTCCTTCGCGACGGACTGACACCGCTACGTTAGCATATGACGGGGGCTCGGTCAGCGACCATCGGCCCACGGTGACAGCCTATGGAGGCCTGATGAGCGTGCGTATCACCCTGACCGACTCGCACATGCCGCCGTCGGAGCAGTTCCTGGAATTCATCGACTCGTGGCTCACGGGCGCTGAATTTGACGGGTCCACCTGGGCTACCTACAGACAAGAACGGCCTGAACGACTCGGCCATCGGTTGTCAGCCAGCGCCTCGTACCAGCTACGGCAGCGCATTGCCGACAGCCAGGCTGGCATGCGTCACCTCGGCCGCGCATATGAACTGTTCGTGGCGCTGCTCATAGGGGACGTCGACACGATCCGGGCAGTGCAGCAACGATTCCGCTTCGTCCTCGTCGTCGGTGCGCCGCGAAGCGGGGGCAAGTATCTGACCAAGGAGCTGTTTCGCGCGCTTGGATACGATCCGAGTCGCGTGCCGGCGGTCCTCGCGCACGACGGGTTTCCGGAGGCAGCGCCGTGGCGATTCGACCAGGCCGGCAACACATGGGTCGAAAGCTTGCACACCATGGCCGAGTATCTCACCATGGTGGAACTGTTCTTCGCTGCGGCCGACCGGCACGAAGACCACATCGTCGTTCCGAAGAAGGCGACGAAAGCTGCATATGCGCCCGGCCTGTTCCAATCCGTTCTCGGCGCCGGTGGCGAAGGCATCATCACGATCCGCCATCCCGTCCTGGCGTGCATCTCGACGTACGAAACGGCGGGAGGCCTGCCGCCCGACCATCGATTCGTGCAGCGCGGAAATATCGAACGGCTGTGGGCCCGGGATTTGCTCAGCGCGGGGTTCAGCGACGGGGAGGTCGCCGGCATGGATTACTTTGACGCGTATTTGCGCTGCTGGGAGGACTATCACATGCGCCTGGCGATGGGTGGGTCCAACTTCACCCGCCGCTACCGGGTGGTGGCCTACGGCGCGGAGCGTTTGATGCATGAGGCTCGGCGCAATGCCGATCGTTACGGATCCTTGGCCGCAGATGTCGAGGAGTTCCACGCCTACGATCGGCGCGACCGCCATCCCGAGTGGGTCGCGCGGGCGGAAACGGCGCTGCGACGCGTCGGTGACCAGTGGGCGCGGGTAGGTATGGCGTTTCCTCTCGACGAGCTCGCCGAGTGCTGGTGACGATTGCCCCGGGACGCTTTGCTCCTGCCCGCTGGATGGTCAGGGCGCAACGCGCAAAACGCGGTGCTCGACCAGTGTCGCGACCAGGCCGACCTTCTCATCGTCGGTGAGGGTACCCGGCAGTTCGCGGACGTAGAAGGAGCCCGTGCAGGAAATGAACTCCAACGCGTCCCGCGCGATGTCGTTGATCACGACATCAATCCTGCCGCCGGGCCCGCCAGTGTCGCCATACCATCCTCGACCGACACCTGCGAGCGGCCCGCGTTGTCGTTGAACACGCGATGCGACAACGACACCGACCGACCGTCCAGCCAAACGTCGGGCAGTGGCTCGCCGAAGAAGGATTCATAGCGGGCGCGAAAGCCCTCGAACGTGGACGGCCTCAGCTCTCGGCGTCCCGGCGCCTCGGGCGCATTGCTTGGATTGTGATGGAGGTACTCTCCGAAATATCGTTGGCAAAAGCCAATGTATTGGCTGGTATACAGAACAAACTGATGCCAGACCTCGTCGACGCGTGTAGAGTACATATTCCACGACACGTCCGAATCCGTATATGACAGAATCAGGAATTTCTTCGCCTCGGCGAACAACGCCTCGCCCTCATCGGCCGTGCCGACGATTCGATCCTTGACCAGCCTCTCGATCAAATAAGGGGCCTCGAAACGTAGGACTGGCTCGTAAGTCGCCGGCGACTCGCGGCCTGCTGGCGCAACAAGCGTTAATTCCGAGCTACTCACGGGCCGACCCCGATCGAGCGCTGGGCCGTCACTTGGTTGCATGTCGACGTGCAGCTGGGGTTTGTTTCGCAGCTCGAGCAGGAGCAGGACGCGCAGCTACTCATCACGCGCGGTCGCAATTGGATGTTCAGCCGGCCCGTCTGCACCTCAACAAGACGGCCCGCGTTCGTTTGCGTCTCATCGACGTTGGTAGCGGACACGTCCAGGGCCCGGGCTTGGCGCGGGCGGCGTGCCGCAACGGTATTGATCCGATCGCCGTGGCATACCACCTCTGCATCGGGCTTGACCCAAATGACGGTGCCGCCGTGCGGCAATAGCGACTCGGGGGCAGCGCCCGACGCAACAATGTCGCTCTCGTTGATTTCGATACTGAAACTCAGGTCGCCCAGCGACGGGTATAGCCTCACTCGCCCGTTGTCCTTCCTCGGCCCGACGTACCCTCGGAATGCCCGTACATTCGGGCTGACGTCGAGCAGTCGACTCAGCAGGGGGTGGGTGCGCAGGTGATGATCGTCGTGCTTCTGACTGGGCATTTTCGCAATCCTCATGCTCGCCGCCAGCAGCAAAATATCATCACGGTTGGGCATCCAAAACTACGCTGTTTGTCCAATAGGCAAAAGGAGTATCTTCCCGCTCACGAGCGCTGTTCCGAAGTGTGCTTGGGGTCTAAGTGTCTGAATCAAAACGACTGGTGCAATTTCAAGGTCTTGCGAGGCGCGTGGCCGCGTAAATCATGTCGGTGTAATCGGCGCTGATCTCCTCGTGCAGGCGCTCGGGAGCGTGGCCGAGCAAGTTGCGGTGCTTGTGAACCGTGCATCTTTGAACCGGCACCCCGTCCCACAGCGCAGCGATCGCCCTATCCAAGCCGGGTGCGCCGTCGACGATGAGGAACTCAGGGCGACGCAGGCCGCGTGCGACGAGATCGTCGAGGATCGCCCGCCAGGCCTCGGTCGTCTCGCCGCCCATGTTCTTGACCGCGAGCAGGATCTTCTGGCCGTCCGCGCGCACGCCGATGACCACGAGCAGCGAGATCGAGGTCGCCTTGCGCTCGAGCCTGACACGAACCACCGTCCCGTCGAGGATCAGGCGCACGATCGGCTCGTCGGCCAGCGAGCGACCATTCCAGGCGTCCCAGTCCGTCTTCACCTTGCGCCACGTGCGGCTGACGACGTCCTTGCCGATCGCGTCGCCGAACAAGGCGGCAAGCGCACGACGGACGCGTCGCGTGTTGGTGCCCGCCAGGTAGCTCGACGCGATCAGCGCGTCGGCTGCCTTCGTGCGCCGCTGATAGGCGCGCAGGGCCTTGCTCTTCCCCATGCCCAAGTCCATCAACGCCAGCCGCCTTGGACGACCGGAGGAGTCCACGCCAATGCTGCCAGGGCTTTGAAGCTCTCCCCGGCTTCATTGCGAAAAAAATGTGGCGTGCACCTCGATTCAGAGTGATCCGAAGATCATCGACCGCGAGATAGCCGACCTTATCAAGGCAGGACTGCCGGAAAATAAGGGTTGCGGTCTGTTTTTGGTTGGCACAGCAGGTCCGCGGGTACGCGTCAGGCCTGTCGCATGAAATGTGCGGTATCGCCCCCCCGCCGCAGCGACAGCCTTCCGCTATTCCTTCTTGTCGACCAG
>NZ_FTPD01000055.1 GCF_900156895.1 Mesorhizobium prunaredense | reverse complement strand
CCCGAAGGGCTTCCCGGTAGCAGGTATCTCGGGAAGGTGGCGTTCCAGCTCGGTCTCCATAGTCCAGATCGGGGTCATGCGGGCGAACCCGGATTGGAACCGGAGCCCCCCGCGATGAACGCCCACTACCGAGCCGCTGGAATCAAGGTAGGGCCCTCCGCTCATTCCCCCTGTAGTCACCATGGCGGTGATGACGGTGTTGTTCGCCGGGTTCCATTGCGTGACTTTAGCCGACCGGTTCGTGTCCAACCGACCACCCTCTGGATAGCCGGCGATGTGGAGCCAATCGCCATTCTTGGGCTCACGCCGCGAGAGCCGCAGCGTGGGGAATTTGCCGTCCCCAGGTTCGAGCAGGATCAGCGAAATGTCGTTGCCAAGATGGCGAACGCAATTTCCCAACAGCTCCGGGCCGCCACGGTTAACCCGGAACAGGCGCGTCTTATCCCGGAGCGGAAGGCACCCGGCGGGAGGAGACGCATCGGGGTCGTGGTCCGGAAACACGGTATGAGTTGACGTGATCACGTAGTGGTCGTCGCTCCTGCCCTCCACGATGAAGCCGGTGCCAACGCTCGGCTCGTCCTTGCCCGGCACCGATACCTCGACGCGGACAACGGCCTTCTGCCGTTCCTCCGTCCACGGGTTCTCCTGCGCGGCGGCCGCCATGCTCCAGGTCGCAGCCAGCGCGAGACACAGCCCGACAATGCCCCCATGGCATCGTACTGAAGGGTAGGTCGAGGGCACGCGACACATCATTTTTTATCCTGCCCGATAGTTGGCCTCCGCTCAACCGCATTGCGCGACGAGTTCAATCCTACTGATAGTGGGCCGAGCGCGCTGTAGGGCGCGAAGTTGATCGAACTGCTCTGACGACGCCCAAGAGAGTTCAGGCCGGATCGTCACTATCGGCCGAAAGCTAGGCAGCCGGAGAGCCTTCAAGCGGCGCATCTGCTCGGTGATGTTGTGGCGATAAGTTGCAAAACCGCTTTCAGCGGCTGAGTGCGGCATACCATTGACGCCGCTGTTTCTGCCGGTTTTGCAAGCGCACTATCAAAGGATATTTCTGAGAAGATTGCGGGCTGCTCCTGGGGTCGAAAGCGAGGCAGCAAAGCGAAAAGCTGGGTCGAGGTCGCGGGCTATTCGAGTATCGCCGCAGAACTCGGGTTGCGCATCTTCAACACCAAAATGAAATGCCATACGTTGCAATATGCTTGTGGAGTGAAAGGGCCGGATCTTCTCTTTGGGGCAGGTTGTGATCGGGCGACCCCAGCACAGGTCGCCGCTGAATTCCGCACTGCAACTTATGCGACTTTGACCTGTAGCGGCTAAGTTAAAACATCCTGATCTGGCAAGGAGGAATGTCGCTCCTGCTTGTGTCTTGCCAATCTCTCGCCTTCGTCAGCACGGGAGATTGCAGGTTGGGACTGGTTGTGATGAGCGAACGCGAGTGCAATGCGTTGAAGTGACGTCGAGGGTTGGCCAATCTGTGTCGTCTGACTCGTGGTGCAGTGACCAAGCCAGTCAGAACGCTATCTTCTGAGCGTGGACACCCCGATCTGCAGTTCACCCTCTTGCAGCATCCTCCCCGGGCCAAACCTCCTCTCGTAGGCACGAACAAGCGCCATGTATGGCGAAAGGAAGTGGGCCTTACCATCAACAATTGTCCTGAGCTCGATGTGGAGATGAAAGGTAGTTTGTGGCCCTCCCCCCATTAGATTAGACATGTACCCCAGCAGTTGGCCTTTACGCACACGGGCACCTCTCGCCAGCGACTGCACCGGTTTCATCGCTATGTATCGCCATTCACGGCCGCTGCTTCCTCTTAGCGTAACCGTGGTATTTTTAGTGAGAGTGGTAATGACACCCTCCTCGACTGCAACAATCTCAACAGGCTCATTATCGCGATTTACCATCACGTCGCCCACTGGCCTAAGGCCGGCGCGAATATCGACGCCCTGGTGGCCCCGACCCTGCGGGCAGACGCTTATGGCAAATGACCTCAACTCGCAAAAGTTGTCCCGCCAGGGATATGCGTAGTTCGCACTGTCGAACTGACCACGACCGTTCGCACTGTCGAAGCGACCGCCGGCACCGTAAAGCTGCGAGTTGACGTAAGCTTCAGCGTTCGAGATCGGGAAGACAATATCGGGCGCGTGATTGGTCATATCACGCAGACCGACACCGCTCCCCGGAAGAAGTAAGCCAGGAGCGTAGTATGTGAATGAGGAGGGACCTGGATCAACTTTGGCGAGCAGCTCCTTAAATTGCGACCGCTCGCCTTCCGAAAGCCGAGTGAGGTCAAACTCTCTGAGTATTTCAGGCAAGCTGGGGTCCCTCGGCTGATGCTGTGACGGGACCTCCCTAATGACGGCGGTCATAGCGCCGCTCGCGCCTTTTTCGTCGGCAGCGGCAGGCGGCGGGACTCTCGGCGAAGGGTCGCCCCGGTTCAGGCGGATCTCCACCATCGGGCTGACCAGAAGGTGCGGTTGCTGTACCGGCGAGCGCTTCTTCGTCAGTTCGACAACTCTTTCAATGGCGAGGGTTAACAGCATAGCGTGATGCGGGCTCGGTCGCTCGAGTCCTTCGAGCAACGCGAACGCGAGGGGGCTGTGGTCCGGCGCCGCCTGGCTCTCATCGTAGGCCGGCCTTCCTGGCGACGATGCGAAAAGGACGACCATGCCGGCGCGGGCGTGCGTGGCGGCGAAGCCCACAGGAACGAAATCCGTACCTTCGATGGTCAAATTCGGCCGGCTTGCATCGAACGCGACAATTTGGGCCGCATTCTGGTTGTCGCGAGAGAGCAGATCCAGGATTTGTTCCAGTCCGATACTTTCATCGAATATGGCAGGCCCGGATGTCGTGATGTCCGTCGGAATCAGGTAGTTCGTGTGTGTGCGCGGATCCATCAAACCGTGGCCGGTGTACCAAAAAAAACCGACCGGCCGGCCCTCGGCCTCGCGCAGCTTTCTTACGTACTGCTTTATGGCTCTATCCGTATCGCGAAAGGTGGCGTCGGGAAGGACTGTAGTATCGAAATCAAGCACGCGAAGCTTGGCTGCGATGCTGTCTATGTCGTTGATTGGATTGTCCAGCGGCGGAATGATTCCTCCGTAACTTTTGTTGCCGATGAGCAGAGCGATTCTAGTCTCCGGCACCATCTCGGCCTCCAACCGAGCGGCGACACCGCCGTCCAGCACGGCGCCTTCTGCCGCCTCAGCTGGAGGCCCGAAGGGCTTCCCGGTAGCAGG
>NZ_FTPD01000062.1:978-1141 GCF_900156895.1 Mesorhizobium prunaredense | reverse complement strand
CGCATCCTGTTCGGCAAGTGGTCGGGCACCGAAGTCAAGCTCAATGGCGAAGACCTTCTGATCATGAAGGAATCCGACATCATGGGCATCATCGGCTGAATATCGGCCTCACCGTCACTTAAATCTTCGGGCTCAATTCAAGCCCCTGCCAGGAGCTAAAAAT
>NZ_FTPD01000062.1:500-968 GCF_900156895.1 Mesorhizobium prunaredense | reverse complement strand
GCCGGCGACGGCACCACGACCGCAACCGTTCTGGCTCAGTCGATCGTCCAGGAAGGCCACAAGGCGGTTGCCGCCGGCATGAACCCGATGGACCTGAAGCGCGGCATCGACCTCGCGGTTAGCGACGTCGTCGCGACGCTGATCAAGAACGCCAAGAAGATCAAGACCTCGGAAGAGGTTGCCCAGGTCGGCACCATCGCCGGCAATGGCGATGCTTCGGTCGGCTCGATGATTGCCGAAGCGATGCAGAAGGTCGGTAACGAGGGCGTCATCACGGTCGAGGAAGCCAAGACCGCCGAGACCGAACTCGAAGTCGTCGAAGGCATGCAGTTCGACCGCGGCTATCTCTCGCCCTACTTCGTCACCAACGCCGACAAGATGGTTGCGGATCTGGAAGACGCCTACATCCTTCTCCATGAGAAGAAGCTTTCCAACCTGCAGGCCATGCTGCCGATCCTCGAGGCTGTC
>NZ_FTPD01000062.1:0-490 GCF_900156895.1 Mesorhizobium prunaredense | reverse complement strand
TCGGTGATCGCCGCAAGGCCATGCTGGAAGACATCGCCATTCTCACCGGTGGCCAGGTCATTTCCGAAGACCTCGGCATCAAGCTCGAGAATGTCGGCCTCAACATGCTCGGCCGCGCCAAGAAGGTGTCGATCTCCAAGGAGAACACCACCATCGTCGACGGCGCCGGCAAGAAGGCCGAGATCCAGGGCCGCGTCGCCCAGATCAAGCAGCAGATCGAGGAGACCACCTCGGACTACGACAAGGAGAAGCTGCAGGAACGTCTCGCCAAGCTGGCGGGCGGCGTTGCCGTCATCCGCGTCGGCGGTGCGACCGAGATCGAAGTCAAGGAAAAGAAGGACCGCGTCGATGACGCCCTCAACGCGACCCGTGCGGCCGTCGAAGAAGGCATCGTTCCCGGCGGCGGCGTCGCACTGCTGCGCGCTTCGCTGAGCATCAAGGCTGTCGGCGCCAACTCCGACCAGACCGCTGGCATCGCCATCGTGCGTCG
>NZ_FTPD01000057.1 GCF_900156895.1 Mesorhizobium prunaredense | reverse complement strand
ACACCACGCGGTGGGACACGACCCGGAAGCGCTCGGGCGACCATTCCGCGTAACGGCGATGGGATAGTGATTGGATCAAAAGTGCCAATAGCTTTGCCAACGGCCTCACCGGATCGGGGCCAAACAAAAAAACTAGGCTTCGATAGCGGCGGCATGATCCATCCGGGCGATACGCAGCAGGTCGAGTTCTTCAAGAACCCGAATGAGCGCGTGATCATCGCGCGCCAGTACCAGTTCCAGGATCGGCGCGATGTAGGGTCGGCCGATGCCGCTACCGGCCGCGCCGCTGCCCAAAAAGGCGACGATCAACAGAATTTCTACAGGGGCATCAACATATCGAGCCCCGAGGGGTCACGTGAATCGCAGACGGAAATTGAGGACCGTACGCAAGGGAAGCGGCGGCACGACTGTAGGCGGGGCCAAAGGCGGCCATTAAACCCCCGTAAAACACCCTTCAAACCGAGCTAAGTTGGTGCCAAATGAAGTTGCGCGGAGGTGCCAAATGATTTTGTGCGCTACACGTATAGGCCTTGTCGCACCGAGTGTGATTGTTTGCGGACGGTCGGCACGCGGTTCGATCTTGTGCAGGGCGCCAGCACCACCGCCAGGAACTTCGCCGCGATGTCGCCCTCCAGCAGCCGGTCACGGTTCTTGGAGACATCGAATGAGTCAATGCTCGGCTTCGCCAGCGTCAGCCGCGACCATACTAAACGGCATCGACATGGTTCACATGATACGGAACAAACAGGCGAAGTCGCCTAAATCCGTCCCTGGCCGAGCAGTTCCGAGTCCTCGCCGCGTAAGTGGCTGCGTGCCAGACCTCAGCGTTCCCATTCGGCCGTTGCAGCAAAACGCTATTACCAGGCGACGCGGACTGAACGACGATCGACAATCGAGGTCACCATCGGTCCTTCGCTTTGCTGCCGGTCTGGAACGCCCATCCGACACCTTCCGTCGGTTTGTCGGGGCCGCGACACAGACCTGCTAACTAAACCTCCTTTGCTCTCGGGCTAAATAGCTGAAAGGCAGCGGAAATTCTTCTTCGGCACGATCAGCCAAAATTGGCACGAGCTTTGCGACGGTGGTTACAAGGCGGCACGCATGTCGCGGGTGAAAACGCGATCGAATGGAAGGATGCACATATCAGGTCTGCGTTCAGCTTGCACTTTACTGAAAGAAGGACCTCCGCCAGTCCGGCAACGCCGTCAGACTTATAGCTAGGATGGGCGAGACCTGCGAATCGATCAAAGCCCCCTTCGACCTTGCCGCAGGGCATCATTGGATCCCGATCCTTGCGACTACGACTACTATCGTCGCTCATAGGCGTGGCGACCCATAATGAAAAGAGGAAACCTACAGATGAGAAAAGTTGTTGCCGCCAAGCTTCATGGCATCACCGTAACCGATGCCGATCTGAACTACCAAGGTTCAATAACTCTGGATCCAGACCACTGCGACGAAGCAGGGATTTTTCCGCTTGAATTCGTTGAGATCTGGAACAAGACGTCAGGCGCGCGAATCAGCACTTACGTCATTTATGGTGAAAGGGGTTCTCATTGCTGTGTGATGAATGGAGCCGCTGCTCGAACCTGCCAGGTCGGAGATGAGATAATCATCTGCTCTTCCGTGTACATTGAGAAGGAACAGATCGCAGAGATGAAGCCGCGAGTTCTGACCTTCAACCGAGACAATTCGATCCGCAAACGCATGTTCTACGATGCTGCGATCAAGGACGATGGAACGATGACATTCGCCATTTGCGAGGACCCTGGCGGCAACCTCCGAAAGGCCTCGAGTCGGGTCAGTCGCTAATGGCTCGGGGTGGGCGGACACTCGAGGATTCCGAGCGGAGAGCAGTCCCAATTTAGTCCCGAGGCGCTTCGTACAGAGCGCAATCAGAAGCTCACAATGCTATTCATTCCGAAGGGCAATTTATGATGCAATTGGCACTCATCTATGGTGGTCGGTCAGTTGAGCACGACTGCTCGATTGCGATGTATAACAACGTCGCTGACATCTTGAACAATACTCCCAATACAGGTATTTCGCCGGTATCCATCTACTACATCTCCCGATGTGGGGACGTACTAAGGCTCGTGCTAGGAGGGGATATTGTTCCCAAGCACGATGAGTTCGCCGCTCGTGCTGAGATGCATCCGCTTGCCTCTCTCGCTCACTTACTCAAGAGCGATGGCCTTTTCGTCTTTTCACTTCTTCAGGGCCAGGACGGAGAGGACGGCCAAATTCAAGCTCTTGCGCAATTCCACGGCATTCCAGGTAGCTTCGGCGACAAGACTGCGGCCATGCTCTCAGCAGATAAATACCTGCAAGGCTTAGTTGCCAATCGACTTTGCCCTGAGCTGACTCCCATCCCTATGATCCACATCATCCAAGGCAATCTTGAAGCCGGGATCGCAGAGGCCTTGCAGCATCTTGCTGGCCCGTGTGTCCTCAAACCGAACACGCTCGGGGGGTCCTTCCTAACTGAGTGCACTGACGAACTCTCGGAGGGCGGCCTCCGTTCTTACTCCGAACGGATCGCACCGTATGACCCCTCTTTCTTGGTCCAGCGGCGAATTTTTGGAACAGAGTACACCTGCGGCGTCTTAATCGACCGCCATAAGATTACGGCGCTTCCGGTCGCGCGGATCAACAATCCCTCGGGGTTCCTCGGATATGATCAGAAGAGGCAGACGGGAAGCTGCTCTGTTGAATTCCATAGCATAGAGAACACTCTTCAAACTCGCATCGCCTCGATTTCCACGCAGATAGTGCGGGAGTTTAACCTCCACACATTTGGGCGTCTCGATTTCATTGTTGACGAGCAGCAACGTGTTTACTTCTTCGAACTCAACGTAGTGCCGGGCCTGATGACTGAAAGCTTCTTTCCGAAGATGCTCGCAAAAGCCGGCTTCGACTTCTGCCACATCATTCGACTAGCTGCGTCCAATGAGATGTATCAACGGCGCGGAGAAGAGTTTCGCAAGATGGAGACGAGCCGCATCCGTTACTATGGAGGGGCATCAACGGTGGCATCGTAGGTCCGATCCTGCGCACAGGAGTGATGCCATGCAAGGGTGCGCCGGCAGCTATAATGGGCGAGGGAGATTGCGAAGCTGGAAGATGACGTCCGGCTGTTCGCCCGTCGCTGCGCCAAGCCTCTCGTCAAGTTATGGTCACGTGAGCATATCTTTGGTATCGTAAGCTCGGAAGAAGATCGTGCCCACTGGCGTGGTGTAGCTGACGGCATTGGTCGCCGTGCTCTCCGGCATGGGCCGGACTGATCAGCGCGCCACTGCCGGCAGGCTGATGAGTGGATCATCGCTCATCTGGCTGATGGTCTCAAGCGTCATG
>NZ_FTPD01000058.1 GCF_900156895.1 Mesorhizobium prunaredense | reverse complement strand
GAGTGGGAATAAAGGTCGGTCGTTCGCTAGCATTCGGCGTCTATCGAGGAAGCTTCATTAAGCGTCTGAATTTCATCTGCTTTCGTCTCTACGTCTATCGCTGACTATCGCCCCTAAGCGGAATCATTTGGCGGTAGATCTGACGGCATTCCTTTTCGCGTCATCTTCGCTGCAGACGATGCCGTCACTGCGCCGGACTCAAGCCTGTTGGCATCTTTCGAAGTAAGGCATTGAATCCAATGGGCTCTCCCAGAGCCTTGACGGTAAAGCGAATGACGGTAAAATTAGGCATTTCACAATCCTAGATGCGCCCATCCGTCTCCTCCTATGCTCACAGACATCGCGCTTAAGAAGCTGAAATCAAAAGATAAAATTTACAAAGTCACTGATCGTGACGGTATGTACGCGACCGTAGCTCCCACAGGGCAGATATCGTTCCGATACGACTACCGAGTGAATGGTCGGCGAGAGACAGTGACGCTGGGCCGCTATGGTGAGGGAGGCATCTCGCTAGCAGAGGCGCGTGACCGCTGTCTTGCCGCACGAAAAATGGTGGCGGCCGGAAAATCACCAGCCCAGGAAAAGCAGCGTGAAAAGCGGCGCCTGTCTGAGACTGGCACGTTCGGCGATGCCGGCAGAAGATGGTTTAAGGAGGCGAAGATGGCGGACAGCACGCGCTCCATGCGCAAAGCCGTCTTCGATCGAGACATCTTGCCGGTTTGGGATAAAAGGCTCCTCACAGAAATAACATCGGACGATTTGCGGGCGCTCTGTGCAAAGGTCAGGGACCGGGGCGCACCAGCAACGGCCATTCATGTCCGGGATATCATTAAGCAGGTCTATGGTTATGCCATTCTGCACGGCGAGAAGATCGCCAATCCGGCGGACGAGGTAGGACCGGCGTCGATAGCCACCTTCGAGGCGAAAGACCGGGCGTTGTCACCCGTAGAAATTCGAATCATGCTCAAAGAGTTGGAAAATGTGCCGACTTTGCCAACCATTCGGCTGGGCCTAAAGCTGATCCTGCTCACGATGGTTCGGAAAAGCGAGCTTCTGGACGCGACGTGGGATGAGGTTGACTTCGAGAACGCGGTATGGAGCATTCCCAAAGAGCGAATGAAGCGGAAGAAGCCACATAACGTCTACCTCTCCCGCCAGTCCCTCGACATCATGATTGCGCTCAAGACCTGCGCTGCTCACTCTCGATACGTGCTTCCATCTCGCTACGACGCCGACGAACCCCTGTCGCGCGCGACTTTCAATCGGATTACCATGGCGATTGTAGACCGCGCAAAAAAACAGAATCTGCCGCTTGCTCCCTTTACGGTGCACGATCTACGGCGGACTGGGTCCACCCTCCTAAACGAGATCGGATTCAATCGCGACTGGATCGAAAAATGCCTTGCCCACGAAGACAGTCGCTCCTCCCGCGGCGTCTATAACAAGGCTGAATACGAACCGCAGCGGCGCCACATGCTGCAGGAATGGGCCGACATGATTGAAGCGTGGGCGGCTGGCATTAAACACGCACCAACACTGCAGCCGATTTCCGGGGCAGCCGTCATCCTCGATCCGATTTGACGGGTCTCGTCTTTCGTGACCGCACGTCTGGTCCCGGGGCCAGTTCGATTGAACCAGCAGAGGACGCGTTCCGCCGTTCCTGAATCCACGCTTCGACTTCTCCCAGGTCCCAAACGACGCAGCGGGGGGCCAGATTGAACCGTCGGGGAAACTCGCCTCGTTGTTCCATTTCATAAATGGTCGTGTCCGATAGCGGGACGATTTCTCGCAATTGCGATCGGCGAACAGTGCGCACGACCTGTCGCGCCTCAATGTGCGGTAGAACCGGAAGGGGGTGATCCGCTGGCGCGGCCTCTATGTCCTGGCAGCTTTCGCGTTGAGTTTGCTTCTGCCGTTTGACCATTTGCATACCGAAGGGCTCCTTTCGGGCCAATGATCGCGCATCTGCTCCAATCTGAGTATAGCTCTCAACTACGAGCACATCGTCTCCTTCGACCAACCGGCGAGTTTGCGATGGTCGGCAAGCCTACGTCTTGCTCACGAGCGCACCGACTTCGCGACTGTGTCTCGAAGGCCTTCTGCCTCTTGGGCTGTTTGGACCGGTCGTCTTCGCTCACGGTCAACCCCTTTGCATGGCTCCACGTTGGGTGGATTCATGTAGTCCCGGAATCCAGGTCCTCATCGCTCGGATTCTCGGCTTGCGGAATGAACCTGATCGTCTCGGCGATGTCGCGGCGCGTGACAGTCCCGATGATCGGGCCTCCATTGCTCATCTCATACTGCCTCGCCTGTTCGAGGACGGGATGGAGCACCACGCCATCCATTGCGGGCTGGATCACGCGCTCGTAGAACTGGGTCAGGTTCACCTGAAATATCCGAGGGACTTGCTCACCCAGGACCGTCATGGCGTTCACCACCTCCAGAGCGGAAACCAGAATCGTTTCCAGCAGAGTGCGGCGACATCCATCACGGTGATTGTGCGGACAGCGAACACGCCCTGACATCGGCGGCGTGCTGTGCCCCGAAGATGGAATTCGAGACCAGCTTGCCCTGATCCTCAAAGCAGGTCGTAGCCATAGGAATAGTGCGCGGCGGCGATGTCAAAATCCGCCCAATTGGCCATAAGCTTGCGCACTACGCTCAGAAAGGCCGCTTGCGTGGCGGCAGGCCGATGGAAGCGACCTCAGCCTGGACATTCAGCAATCGCAAATTTTCGAACACAACCGGCCAGATGTGCCGGCCAGATCGCGCAGGCAACGTCCATAAATAAGCGATCTCGAGCTTGCTTCTAAGCGAGCCGCGCAATTTTGAATAAGCTCTATGGGCTTGGGCCTTGGCGCATGAGAGCTTGACACAAGGTCCGCTGTTCTCTATTTGTTCCAATCGATGGCAGTGAAAAAGAGTAGTTTCTGGTTTTGCTATCGCGGCGGCTTGAGCCGTCGATCCCATTTGCTGCCCATCGGCACAAGTTGGGCCCGACTTTCAAAGTTGGGGAGATTACGGAGGCGTGAGCCAACGTCATTTGGCCATTGCGAAACTTGCGGATAGGATACACACGACAGGCACGCACGGCGTGTTGAGGCGTTGTGGATTCAAAGGAAAGTGACGTTGGGCGGTTCGCATAACAAGCCTGATCAACCTGACGTAGCGGTCTTCAGAAAAGATGAAACATTGGACCGGCTAGCGGAAACGTTCAACGTCGCGCAGTTCGTAAGCTTCGCGCCGGCAGTCGGCGGACCCGCGCAGCAGTTCTGCCGCATCGCCGGTTTCGAGGCCAACCATCAGTTCGAATCCGTCGCCGATGCCATACAGGCTCTTTTCGAGCGCAGTTCCGAAGGCACGGTAAACGTTCGCAGCTTTAGTGCTCAGCAATCCCAAAGCCGCGAGTTTATCTACGGCGTGGACACCGCCGCTGCTGCGGTCACCGCGGTCGAGCGCATGGCCGACGAGGGGGCCTTCACGATTGTCAACGAGACGATCGATGTTTCGGACGGTGGTATCTCGGGCGTCGTGATGGGCGATGTAGTCGAGTTCCGCCCCGACATGACGCCTCGCGGAGTAGAAAATCCCGGGTTCGCGCGCCTTCCCACGGACAGGGCTGTCCAGCTCTTCAAGACAGTCTACGGAGTGGATGTCGATTTCGCCGACGGCCGAAACGGACGCCTTGAATTCAGTCTGCATCCCAGACCTCGGGGCTGGAAGAAGGGCAACGTGATCTTCTGGGAACATTCCGAGGATTTCTTCCCCACCGGGTTGGTCAAGGCCGAGTGGCCCAACGATTTCAGCCGCATGATCGGCGACAAGGCTTATGGGCTTCTGATCGCGGATATAAGCGGGTTTCCCGTTCCGAGAACCACGGTCATAGGCCGGCGGGTCGCACCCTTTTCGTTTGGCCGGGCTACGGGTCTTGAAGAGGTATGGATACGAACTAGCCCACGGGAGCAGGTGCCCGGCAAATTCACCACCGCACGAGGATGGCAAGATCCGTTCGCCTTGCTCCAAGCTGAGGATCCTGACGGCACCGCCATCTCTTCGGTGCTTTCGCAGAAGGGCGTCGCGGCGCAGTGGTCAGGTGCGGCGATCGAGACATCGACTGGTGTTCTCGTGGTCGAGGGGATCAAAGGAACCGGAGATCGCTTCATGGTCGGACTGGCAGATCCCGAACCGGTTCCCGATGGCGTTCTTGCACGGGTACGTGACGTGCATGCCAGGCTAGTCGGTGCTCTTGGCGCGACAAGATTCGAATGGGTCTTCGACGGCGCGGAGCTTTGGATCGTCCAGTTGCATAGCGGAGCCAGCGTATCGGACGGTGACGTCATCGTGCCCGGCGATGCCGGCGAGTGGGTGGACTTCGACGTCTCTCAAGGATTGGAGGCACTTCGGTCGCTCTCCTCCAGCCTGAAGCCAGACACGGGCATTACCCTCGACCGTAGAATCGGCCTGACCAGTCACCTGGCGGATGTTTTGCGGAAAGCACGGGTTCCGGCGCGCGTAGGCGCCCGGTAGTCTTTCTGAAGACGGGTATTCGAGAACTGGACTTAAACCAATAAGGCGCATGCTCGTTATACTTCGTTCGCAGCGCTCACAGGAGGAAGAATATGGCATACACGGCAGTAATCGAAGCCCGAAAGGCTGCAGAAGCTAAGCAGGAGAGTGTTCGCGAAGCCGTACGGCTCGGGCTGCAGCTCAAGCGCGAGGTGGAAGCGAAGAAGGCTGCACAGGAGTTGGTGCGCGCGCAGGCCCAGGTGCGCCGATAGTGCGCGTGAAGATGTACAGCGATGAGGACCGGCAGCGCCAGAATGGCGAGGCCGGGGACTCGGACCCCTGGAGACCACCCTTCGTCAGGGATTTCGGCAGGATTATCCACAGTGCCAGTTTCAGACGGCTGCAAGGGAAGACGCAGGTCTTTCCCGGACACGAGTCCGACTTCTTCCGAAACCGGCTGACGCACTCGCTCGAAGTCTCGCAAATTGCGGAAGGTATCGCGGACCGCCTGAATCATCTATACGACGAAGCTCTAGGTGATCGGAAGATCGACAGCAGGCTGTGCGCGGCGGCCGGTCTTGTTCACGACATCGGACACCCTCCTTTCGGCCACAACGGCGAGCGAGCGCTCGATGGGAAGATGAGGATGTATGGCGGGTTCGAGGGGAACGCCCAGACGTTACGCATCTTGAGCCGCCTTGAGAAGAAGGCGAAGTACGAAAAGCCTGTAGATGGCGACGTGCGTGCCGGCATGAACCTGTGTTTTCGTACACTGGCTGCCGTGTTGAAATACGACGTCGAGATAGAGACAGAACGCCCGGAGGCTACCAAGCCGAAAAAGGGGTATTATGCGTCCGAGGCAAAGATCGTCGCGGACATTAAACAGAAGGTCCTGGGTGGAACGCAGGTTCCGGCTAACACGAAGTTCAAGACTGTCGAATGCGCGATCATGGATATCGCGGACGACATCGCCTACTCCGTTTACGATCTGGAAGACAGCCTCAAAGCGGGTTTCCTGACCCCGGCGTCGATCTTGGGGACTGATGACGAATTGCTCGGGAGGGTCGCCAAGGACGTGACGAAACAGCTGAAGGACGAGATCGGCGAGACCATATCTATGCAGCAGGTCCAGGCGACGTTCGTGGCCATCTTCAGTGACATCTTCGCGACAGGCGAAACCAAGACGTCGGATGTTGAGGATGAACGGCAGCAGGCTGATATCGCCAACTTCATCAATGCGATAAGGGCTTCCCGTGATCTGAACATGGACGCCGGGAAGAGAATGAAGCTTTCGTCGGAACTGGTCCACGAATTCATCAACGACGTGGAGCTAACGATCAACGAAGAGTTTCCGGCGCTTTCGACGGTGAAGCTGGTCAAGAGTACGCGCATCAAAGTCGAAATCCTCAAGCAGTACACGTATCTGTCGACGATCTACTCGAACCGGGTCAAACTCGGCGAATACCGCGGCACCCAGTTGGTGGAAGATATTTTCGACGCGCTTGAGAAGGAGAACGGGCATCTGCTCATGCCGGACGACGTGCGCAAGCAGGTTCAGGATGCCGATAAAGACAAGGCATTGAAAGCCCGCCACATATGCGACTTCGTCGCCGGGATGACGGACAGGTATGCTGTGGAATTCTGGGCACGGCTTCGGTCCGATGCGGCGGAAAGCATCTTTAAGCCGATCTAGTCGAATGACCTGCGCAATCGAGGAGGAGCGGCGCTCGCTCCTCTACCGCCGTATCTGACGGAACATCGGCATGGCGATGAGGCGCGCTAATGCTTCAAGGATTTCCAGTCAGAAGGCAAACACTAGCTGGGGGTTCGATACAGACGCCTCCCGTCTCCATACCCACGCGTCGAATTCCCGGCGGGAGACGGACAGCAGATCAGCGGCGTAGCAGAAGACCGATCTAAGGAAATCGTAGTCCTCCTCGACGACGCCGACGCGTTTGGCAAAGGTCCTTACATGTCGGTCGACCGCGATCGAGTCGATGCCGACCAGGCATTGCATGTAATCCACCGTTTTTGGGCCGACTCCTCTGACATCCCGCAAGGTCAAGACGAAGGAGGCATCCCGCAAACGATTGCTTAAAATAGCTGCGCTCTCAACAGAATGCTCGCTCAGGAAACCGACAAGCGCCTCGAAGCGGCCTACTTTTTCGGGATGGTGCCAGTTGAGGAAGCGCGAGGTTTCTCCGCGTGCGACTAGTCCTACCAGCTCCGAAGTGCGGTCAAGATCGGGAAAGCGCTCGAGAATGGTCGAGACCCGCGGAAGGACGACGGACCTGTAATTCAGGCCCGCCTGCAGGACGCAGTCCGCGACAATCGCGCCCATGTGATCGTAAGAGGCGCGGACGGTCTCCCGCCTGATATCGGCTCCCATCTCGAGGGCATAATCCGCCACACGACGAGCAGCGACCAGCATCTGTATCGGCGAAGACTGCATTTCAACCGACCTTGCCTTGGGGCGTTACGAGGGCGGCGTCCTGTAGCGCATAAAGGCGTTCGACGCAATTCGGGCAGGCACCGCACGGGAAATTGCTTGCGGCCTGGCAAGAGAACGTTCGGCCGATCGGAACACCACGACGCAGGGCTTCCTGGACGACATCCGTTTTTGACGAGAAGCGGAAGGGGGAGGTGAACCGGACGGAACCTATGTTGTCGATCAAGCCATCGATACCGTTCATGAACTCTGCGGTGCAGTCGATTTCCTTCGCGTGGTTGCTGTTGATGAAACCTGTATACACATCGACGATTCCCAAGGTCTGCGCGCGAGCCGCCGCGGCCGCGAAGAACAGCATCGTCCGATATGGGACGTACAACTCGTGATCAGCGACGTTGTCCTTCCAAAGGTCTGCTTCCCTAATGAGTCTCGACGACGATCCGTTGAAGATGTCGGAGATATCGCAACGCTCGGGACGTCGCATGCCGCGGGGCAGGACCTCGTTTACCCGATCCCACTCCATCTCGACGCAGTGCTGGCCATAGTCTAAGAAAAAGGGAAACACATCCACGCCATCTGCGGCGAGCCGATAAGCGACGGTGGTGGAGTCAAGGCCGCCCGAGGCCAACAAAACCGCGCTTTTCATGACTTCGCCATCCAGAGTTTCGAAACGGCGTCGAAGATGCCGTTCAAGCATTGATCCAGGTTATCAGAATAGCGGGCGCTTCCGCCCGCGACCATCGTGTTGTTGTTCTCTCGACGGGGATCGAACGTGATGACCGGCTGTTGGCGCGCCATGGCGAAGCCCATCTCGACCAAGGTTCCCGGATCGCGATCCAGGGGAACGGCAAAAACGACCTCGCATTCGCCAAGAATCCCCAGATCCTTGGCGAACGTCTGTCTTAATACGGTATCCGGACTACCGAGCGGAAGCTCCCCGTTCTCCTCAATTGGCCGCCGGACGTTGAAGTTGTGGTATTTGAGGGCGTCTACGGCTCGATCGACTTCTGGTTTGTCGGTGTACGAAAAATCCGGGGCCGCCAGATAAATGGGAAAAAGCGGCCTTGCATGCCACGGCAAGATAGTGCCACCAAGGTTGCGCAGCTCATCTACCGAAAGCTTGAGTGATCGTTCGACATCCCGCTTGAAATCGTCGGGGTAGGTGGTTTGCGAATAGGCGGTCGCCGCACTCGCTCCGCGCCATGCCGCATCTCCCCATCCGGCCCTTGAAAGACCGACCATCACGGCGGTGTAGACGTCGCCGACCCCCACGGAATTGACAGTGACTGATAGTTGAGCGGGTATCGCATCGACCGATCCTTTTGACAGGTTGAAGAGGCGACTTCCCCCCCTGTTTTCTTTAAGAAGAAAAACTTCGGCACCCAGATCCGCTATCAAGGGTAGCATCGCGTCAACGGTCTCCGATCCGACGCGCATGAAAAGCGGAGACGACGTGGAAATCGCGATCCCCTTTACATTACCAGAGAAGACCTTCAGCACAGAAGGATCCGCCGTGTCGTAGGCGATATCGAAACTGAAATGCGCGTCATCGGAAAAGGCGCTCCGAACCTGCGCGAGATCAAAGCTGCCCGGGAAAACCAGGACCTCATGATACGCTGCGAGTGAATTTCCGACGTCGAGGATCGTGACTGCTTTTTCTCCGCGCAGCAGGTCCTCGTATCCTTGGTCAGCCACCTCGGTCGGGTCTCCGATCACCATGACGCCAGGAGAACCCGTGACTTCACCTAGCCAGACAAATTCCAGGCAACCGTGGGCGCTGAGATACCGCTTTGCCTGATCGAAAACATAACGCGGGCAAACCGCCGCTACGGCGTAATCAATGCCGCTCGCCCATAATCCGCGGGCTGCGTGAACGATACCACCCAGTCGCAACTTGCATTCGACGCCGGGGCGCGCCGTCGTAAAGTCGACAATGATTTCGCCGACGAGCAATAGGGGATCCATGCCGGGTCCTCACCGCGCCGTGAAGTCTGCCGATATCCTGGCTACTGGCAACATTCCCGAAGCCGTCATGACGCCGATATAGGCTATGCCGTCCTTCATGCAAGCTGCCAGGTAGTTGAAGCTTGTAGGCAGCGCTCCGACCTTCACGCCCTGCGGAGTCGCCGCGAACAGGCGTTTCTGGTGTAGGATGACTAGCTCAGTACCAACGGGAGGCACGGTGGAGTGCGTTATGAAGTAATCGCACAGCTCGATCTCTTCCAGAGAGCACGAGAATGCCTGCCGGCAGCGATCGATGCCGCTGGTCCCACCGGCCCCGTCGTTGCTGCGCGTGCCGGAATAATCCGTGAAATTGCTAGATCTCGTACTTCCCATTCGATAACCTCCCGACCTAGAACGCCAAGTTTGCAACCTGAAATGAATCTTGACGGAGCGCAACCCGCGTCCAGCTGTAGCCTGTGCAAGAAACGAACGCATTCCTGTCACAGGTGTGTCACTGCAACCGCTTCTGTTACATGTTCCATTGGCCAACATCGCCTTGAGGGATGCTTAATTAACTTCCGAGTTACCGAGCGACTGCATTTCCGCCGGACTTTCTCGTATCAAAGGCCGCGATGCGTGGACTGGATTGCGCGGCTGATCAGAGGTAGGAACGTCTTGGAGGGAGCCAGCGTTTCCCGGAAGGTTTCGTTCCGCTGGCCTACCCTCAGGCCACGAGCAGGCGGATTTCGTTGAAGCGATGCTAATGATCGTAAGCGTCAAGCAAGAGCCTGCGTCTTCGTTTGCGACTCAAGTCCAGAGATGTACCGATTCCACCGGTTCCGAACCGCGTCGCTGATAAAACTCGGGAAATTTGCAATGAGTTGGAGGTCAGTGAGGGAGGGTTCCCTCCGAACCCACCTGGTGGGTGGAGTAGTCTGACGGCTGACTGCCTCCCATCTATACAAAATCAATGCTGACATTCCGCTCCCGTGAAGAGTTTCGGGCGCCGGCAGGCGTACGAAAGTCCCCGAGGAAGGAACCCGCCGGCCACAGTCGATGGGCTATGGGGATTTCGATTTGCGGCCGGTGTCGGCGATGGTGCGACTGCCGCCAGGAAGCGCCACGATGGATGCGGACAGACTGCTTCGTAGCGCCTCCGCGCGATGTTGTCGGCCCGGCGCGCGGCTGGGCGCGGCTCTGTCGGCCTCGATGATCACGATGGGCACATGTAGATCCGTTGCCGGAGGCGGGGCGCCTGCGGATGAACGCTGGATGACGCCATGCCGGGTCATGGACACTTCTCCCGGTTCGTCGCCGTTGCGTGCGGCGGTCCGCGCGGTTGCCTCCA
>NZ_FTPD01000059.1 GCF_900156895.1 Mesorhizobium prunaredense | reverse complement strand
GGTCGTGTCCCACCGCGTGGTGTAGGTCGGCGGTAGCGAAGCCGCTGGCGAGCGCGCCCTCAACAGCGCTGTAGCGAGCGAGCGGCTTCGCGGCGGTCATCGATGTTCTTCGGTAGGGTTGGGTTGCTGACACAACCTGATTCGAAGGAACCACCGATGACCAACGACATGATGAACCTGCGCACGCTCGTAGAGAAGACCCCCGACGCCGATATCCTGCGCGAGATGATCGGCTTTGCCGCCGAGCGGCTGATGGAACTGGAGGTGGGCGCCGCCACCGGCGCGCCCCATGGCGAGAAGAACCCGCTGCGGCTTGTCCAGCGCAACGGCTACCGCGACAGAGACTGGGAGACGCGGGCCGGCACCGTCGAACTGCGCATCCCCAAGCTCAGGAAGGGCTCTTACTTCCCGAGCTTCCTGGAGCCGCGGCGCATGGCCGAGAAGGCGCTGACCGCCGTCATCCAGGAGGCCTACGTCCAGGGTATCTCGACGCGCTCGGTCGACGACCTGGTCAAGGCGATGGGCATGAGCGGCATCTCCAAGAGCCAGGTCAGCCGGTTGTGCGAGGAGATCGACGGCAAGGTGAAGGCCTTCCTCGACCGGCCGATCGAGGGCGACTGGCCATACCTGTGGATCGACGCCACCTACCTGAAGGTGCGTCGCGGCGGGCGCATTGTCTCGGTCGCCGTCATCATCGCGGTCGGCGTCAACGCGGACGGCCGGCGCGAGGTGCTGGGCATGGAGGTCGGCACGTCTGAGGCCGAGCCGATCTGGACGGAGTTTTTGCGCAAGCTGACCCGGCGCGGCCTGCGCGGCGTCAAGCTCGTCGTCTCCGATGCCCATGAAGGCATCAAGGGCCGCCGTCACCAAGGTGCTGTGCGCGACATGGCAGCGCTGCCGCGTCCATTTCATGAGGAACGTGCTGGCGCATGCCGGCAAGAGCGGGCGCCGCGTCGTCTCGGCTTTCATCGCCACCGCCTTCGCCCAGGAGACGGCCGAGGCCGCAAGCACGCAATGGCGCGCCGTCGCCGACCAGATCCGGCCGAAGGTGCCCAAGCTCGCCACCATCATGGACGACGCCGAGCCCGACGTGCTCGCCTACATGACCTTCCCGAAGGAACATCGTGCCAAGCTCCACTCGACCAATCCCATCGAGCGCCTCAACGGCGAGATCAAGCGCAGGACCGAGGTCGTCGGCATCTTCCCCAATGACGACGCCATCGTCCGTCTCGTCGGCGCCTTGCTGCTCGAACAGAACGATGAATGGGCCGTGCAGCGGGCCCGCTACATGACGCTTGAGACCATCAGCC
>NZ_FTPD01000071.1 GCF_900156895.1 Mesorhizobium prunaredense | reverse complement strand
AAATTGGGCAGCGGCGCGCTTTTGGCCTGGGCCGCTGCACCTGGCGCGGGCTCGACCACTTCAAGACCTATGTCTGGTCCTCGGTGGTGGCCTACAATCTCGCCCTCTTCGCCCGCCTCAAGTCGAACTGACCCACCGCCGACTTCGCAAAAGCCTACCCGGCGCCCAGCCGGGCGGTTCAACCATGGGCCAACTAGCGGACGGCGGGAGACCTCTACTTCTCTTCTAACGCCCCATGCACATCGAACCAC
>NZ_FTPD01000065.1 GCF_900156895.1 Mesorhizobium prunaredense | reverse complement strand
GTGGCCTTCCTGGACGATCGACTGCGCCAGAACGGTCGCGGTCGTGGTGCCGTCGCCGGCGATGTCGTTGGTCTTCGAAGCAACTTCGCGGACCATCTGCGCGCCCATGTTCTCGAACTTGTCCTCAAGCTCGATTTCCTTGGCGACGGTGACGCCGTCCTTGGTGATGCGCGGGGCGCCGAACGACTTGTCGAGGACGACGTTGCGGCCCTTGGGGCCGAGCGTGACCTTCACTGCGTCGGCGAGGATGTTGACGCCGCGCAGCATGCGCTCACGGGCATCGCGAGAAAATTTTACGTCTTTGGCAGCCATTTTTAGCTCCTGGCAGGGGCTTGAATTGAGCCCTGGGGTTTAAGTGACGGTGAGGCCGATAT
>NZ_FTPD01000066.1 GCF_900156895.1 Mesorhizobium prunaredense | reverse complement strand
TCAGCCGCTGACGAAGTGGACTGAAAGGTGCATCAAGAACAGGATAGGGCATGGTCAGCCTCCTTGTTGAAGAAGCCCGCCATGCTCTGCCGCCGCCGAACAACGCTCAATGCAGGCGCGACGACCGGTCCCTGATCTCTACCTCAACCGCAGGCGCCCTCCCGCGCAGCGGGTTCGTTCTTCGGCACCGTTGCGGTCATAGCGCTCGCGAACCGGAACGGGGCGACGCAGTGCGGCGATCTGCGCTGAAAGTAGGGCCCATCCAAAAAGCTAGAGCCGAAACCTGTTCAGACGGATGGCAAGCGGCCAACCGCCGCTGATGGATGGGGATGATAGTTAAATTAAATCAGCTACTTACAAGATAGCGTGTGCAAAAATCGCACACGAAAGTTCGGCTTCTCGTCTTTTTTCGTTCCCACGACGGAGCCGCCGACAGCCCTTTTCGGGCGCACTGCTGCCAAAGGCTTTGACCTTCTCCAACGCGAATGTTCGCCGTGATATCCGTCCCTGTTTATCGCCGCGGTGTTGTGCTGCGGCGCATCTCCCGGCGAAGTTTCGAAGGAACAATGAAAACTAAGCAACGGCGAATCCTAGGCCATATCGATCTGAGCGGATCGTACTTGCATCGAGCGGGACACCTTCCGCTGCCCCCTTGACTCGATTGCTTCTGCTTTGGAAACTGCCGCCCTAGCTGGTCGCTTGGGCGGTGCTTCATTTTGCCAGCCGGCTAGCTCTGGCAGATCGTCAAGCCAGCTTTTCTCTGGCATCGAGGCCTCGCCGGCCAGCGGCGCAGCCTCGGATGCGTTGTGAATGAGCCAGTCCATCCACTTTCGATAAGCAGACGGTGCCAACTCGGGCGGCAGCACCCTGGCCTTGGCCAGCATGCGTTTGCGGAAACTGACTTGCCTGCGCAGTTTGATTGACGTGAACTTGATTGACCTGCCCTGGTATTCAACGGTCCAGCGCCCATCTCCGTGGCTGGTGAGCCTGTCAATGGCGAAATCGGCATCGACCGGCCTGTCCCGCCAGGGAAGCTCGATGGCATTCTTCCTCAGATCGAGTGCCCATCGCCTGTAACTGGCCCCGGCACGCTGGGGCGGCAGCACGCCAGCCTGTTCGAGTATCTTCCTGCGGAAGGCGGGCTGCTTCTTGAGTTGGCCGGTCGTCAGCTCGATGCGATGCCCACGGAATTCGACGTGCCAGCGGATCCTGCCATTGCCGAAATACTTCACCAACCTGTCTATGACGAACTCGTCATCGGAAAGCATCACGCATCGCTGCTTGATGCTTTCGAGAATGTACTGGCTATCGGTGGGCATGACGCGCCTCGTGCAGGACCTCTCAGAAGCTTAGAGCTGCAAAAAATCAAGGGCCAATTTCTCCACCATATCATTATTTTTGTGTGGAATTGTTGGCTGGGGGTTCTTGGAAGCCTTTCGAACTTTCTGCCTCGCACCCACTTTTTGCTGCTATGGCCGTCGCAGAAGTCGTTTCTAGGCGTGCAGAGACCCACGCAAGCACCTGATTTCATTGCGAATTGTGATGGTGCGTGAGAGTGCATGCCCGACGGGTATCGAGCGGGATAATTATGCGGAAAATTGCGATAGCGAAGTTAGTGAGGGCGGTTTCTGGGGTGGGTAGGGAACTCTATTCGACGAGGTTCACGATTGCTCATGTTCCTTCCCGTTGAGTCGATTTGTCGCGTGGCACCTAACGGTTTGCTGATTTGCCCATTGGTTTAGGTCGGCCACGGGATAGACGATGGACTTTCCAATCTTCACGAAAGCTGGCCCGACGCGCATTGCTCGCCAGTTGGCCAATGTCCCGGCCGAGATAGCGCCGCGAAAACGTTCGCTCACTTCCTCCGGTGTCAGATACAGTGGTTCCGTCATCTTCTACCTCAAACCAAGTCTCGGTTGGGATGATCGGGTCCGCGAGTGATGAACGGAGACGACCTCCTACGCTCGGGGTCGAAGGCATCTTCATTGAGAACATCTGTCGATACCGGCGCGTCACGCATCTCTACGGCAACTTCGCCAAAGACTGAAAGCGGGTTCTGACCACGGTAGGACCATCGCGGGCTGCCGGCTAGAAAAAGGCCGGAGGGAAGTGGGATCAATAGTCTGATGCTCCGGGCAGGGCCCTCCGAAGGCAGAGGTAACACGCGCCACCACGCTGGTTACTGCCGAGCCGTCGGGAGCACCCCAGCGTAGCGTTGGCAGCGACCGATGGCCGAAAAAATGCTCCGACCGCGTCAGGCGATGACTGCTTCGCGCCTAGGTCATTCAGCTGGCCCCTGCCGCCCTCCAGAAGCGGACATCGCGGGTGTCAACGCCAAGGGAAACGCCGATTCCCACGCCTCCGATCCCCATGTTCCCACTCTGAGGGCGCTTGCTGACGCGGCCTCGGCGATCCGCTTGCGGTCATAGTCCGGCAGCTTCGAGAGTGCCTCTGCGAAAGGCTGTGGCGCGCGCACGACGACGAGCGTCTGCCAGCCTTCTGCGTAAGTGATCACTTCGCCCATCCACTTGATGACATACCCTTCCGGTTGCTCTCCGATCTCGTTGTCAGCAACTTCTCGGGAATCGTAGCCGGACCAACGAGAGAAGGATAAGACCATCCCTGCGGCTGCGCAGCGGTTGGCAACGCATGATGCGCCATCGCATCGGATGTCAGGAGGAAGCCGACCAGTGTAGCGGCGACTAGTGCGGCGGCGACCAGGGCCAGCAGCGTCATGCCTCGCTGGGTGTGGTCTTGCGGCGGTTGTCAACGACGCAACCGATATGACAATATGACGGCAGAGCGGCCAGAGATTACAGTCTGCCGAACCGCTTCTCGCCCCGACCATGACCGCGCGGCGCGTGTAAGCTGGGCCGGGACCGCGCATGTAGTGGAGCTCGGGCCTGTAGCGAGGTGCAACCAGTTCGCGAAGGCTGATGCCGGCTGCGTGATGAGAGACCACAGGATCATGATGCGAACTCCTGTCCACAAATCTGCTTATTTGGGTGCAGAGGACATATAAGGTATTTGGAGGTCGATCTATTGCACGATGGTGTTGCCAATACTTTGGCATCAGTGCCAGACGAGCGTGCCGCAGGAGAGCGCTAGTTCCATGGCAGTGATTTTTGCGCAACCCTGTCCTGAAAACGGTCGATTTACGGACATCCCGATGTCGCAACTTACCGCGAAGATGGACCAAATCAGCTGCTATCCAAAGGTGAAGGCATAGGCCCGCAGTCCTTCTTCGTAGAATTCGAACTCGAAGGCTTCGGTCCGCGATCGGTCCGGTTTGGCGGATGAGCTGATAAGGCGTGCGTCCTTCAGCATTCCCAGACCCTGAGCGTCGACATCAAAGCCATGATCGGCCTTTGGAGGCGCGCCGCCGGCAGGGGTGCCACGCGTCATCCTGGCTAGCGCAGCGTAACCTGCCCGTCCCCAGTGATCCGCTGCAGGGAAGCGCCTGCGGCCTCGGCCACGGAGCGGTGCCTGATGACGGCCTGGTATCGGATTCCCGGGCTTAAGTTGAAGGTGTGGGAACCCTCGCCGGAGAGATTCACGCCGAACCCGGCATCACCGGATGCCGTATCGGCTGCCGTCACGCCGACGACGTCGAGCCTCGCCCCTGCCATGTTCCTCCAGAGGAATTCGACCGGCTTACTGCCGGCGGTAAAATCCATCTGCGCTTCCAGGTTCGCCTCTGCCGACGATTGTGTGTCGTGCGGCTCGTTCCCGAGCGGGCGGTTCCCGATGCAACTGCCGATGGAGGATGTGCGGTAATGGCCGCCCTGGGCCGAAACATCGAACACGAACCGCACGCCGCTTTCGCCCATCCGGTCCACTTCGGCGGACGACCGCGCGCTTGAGATCGTTCGTCCGAAGCCCTCGTCGCACTCGCTCCGTTCGGTCCCAATGCCTTGCACCTGAACGCGCTCACCGAAGCCGCCACTTTGCTCTGCCGGCGGCAGGTTGCCCTGGTATCCGGCAACGCGCACCGTCACCGAACCATTGATCTTGTCCACCCGCAGCACCGCTGCCGGAGCCCCGAAGGGCTTCCCGGTAGCAGG
>NZ_FTPD01000068.1 GCF_900156895.1 Mesorhizobium prunaredense | reverse complement strand
CCCTCCGGGCCCACCATAACCTCTGAATTCATTGAGAAAAATTGGCCTTTGCCCACGCCCTGCCCACGCTTTGCCCACGGCGCTTTGGCAGCAAAAAATCCTCTTAACGGGCGCGCTTCGAACAGTTCGCGATTCATTGTGAGCCGACGATGCGCAAATTGGCCCGCCGCTTCGCCTGATCGCGCTTTTCTTCTCGCTGGTTTATCGCTCTAGCAATGTCGACGGCAATGCGCTTCTTGTTGGCCTCACGGACGTATTCGTCGGTCACCGTCATCGACGAATGTCCCATAGCGTCCATTATGGCACGCGCTTGGATGTTGCACTCGGCGAGGTAGGTACCGAATGTGCGGCGCAGTCCATGAAGCGTATAGCCATCGGGTATTCCAGCCTGCCGGGTCCAATGCCGCATCATGCCGGTTAGGCTCTTTTCCGAGAAAGTCCTGCCATAAGCAGTCTTTAAGACGGTGCCGCCTTTCGATCGGTCGAGAGGTTCAAGCGCGGCTGCCAGCTTGTCTACGACCGGAATGAACATCTCTCGACCTCCGTGGCGATTGCGGTTTTTCTTCTGCCGAAAGTCAAAGGCTTCGATCAACACCAGCGAGCCGTCGAACAGCTCGATCTCCTCGCTCACCAGATCGCACCATTCAAGAGCAGCGATATCGGCGCGCCGATTGCCGAGCCAGAAACCGAGTGCGTAGCAGGTCCGAGCAGGCGTACCAATTGGATGCCGCTCTTCGTACTTTTCTCTAATCCCGATTGGCCAGGCCGGGTTCTTCGTGGACCTGGGCACGCGTACACGAATGGACAGCGATGGGTCGTCCTGCGGCTTGATCCATTTCTCGACTTGAATTGCCACCCACAGCAGCTTTTTGATCGCGACGAGAAGGTGCTTGGCAACCGTCCGGTTGGCAAGAAAGATGCCCTCGATAATCGCGCGCAGACGATCGGCATCAAGATGTTCCACCGGCGTATCGCGCCACGTCAGTGGATAGTCAGGATCGACCTGCATCTCAAGGAAGCGTTCAATGAGCCGCAGGTTCTTCCGCTGCGTTGCCTCGTCAAAGTCCAGCCATTCCATGGTAGTTTCGAGTCGCCGTGCTGCATGCCCAAAAGTACGCGGCAAGGCGCGCCCCGGCATGTTGATAATTTCCGCGCTGCCAGCGCGACCTTCAACGGCACGCCGATAGGCGATCTCAAACGCTTCGTCGCCGGGCTGGCCGGGTAAGGTTATTTGTCGAGCATGGCGATTAGCTCGGAAGCGCCAGTACTCCTTGCCATTGACCAGGCGGGAAGAAGCTCCAGGGTAGTCAGGATGTTTGGCCATTGAATTACTCTCCGCGCTGCAAGTCCTCGCGTAGGGGCTTCTGCAACAAGTCCTCACTTTTCATGGCAGCACGCAGCAGGACGGGGTAAGGAAAACCTCTGCCTTGCTCTATACCTTCAAAGGTGCGCTTCGGTATTCCTAGCACCTTGGCCGCGGCTTCGGCAGTGAACCCTTCCTTGGCCCGCCATGCTTTCACGTCTTGCGCAAGTTTCTCATTCTCGTTCACGTCATCCCTTCCGCTCCGGCTGTCATGATACTACGCCAGCAGCGCATACGCAACGAGCGTAGTTGCTTATCTTTATTCTACGTCCCGTTTGCTTCGTTTCAACAACTCTTGAAGGCCGCTATCTTTGTCCGGTAACGAGGTGAAAGCGATATCCAGGGCTACACGATCCCAGACAGCGCGGCTGTTGATGCGCTTGGGCTTCGGCATGCGCCCATCGGCAACCATCTCGTCAAAAAGCGTCGATCCGACACCGATGTAACGAGCTGCTTCCTCACGAGATAGCCCTCGTGGGGCATACGAGATTGCGTCACTCTTCATGGACGCGCCTCGGTCCTGATATTCCGGGCGTGTTGGTATCGAAGCACAAAACCACATCCTAGTTGCCATTTCGTAGCGAGGAGATCGTGTTGGGGTAAAATAAGAAGAGCCTCGTTAAGGGGAAGCGGCCTGACTAGTTCGTTCGGCGTAAACTGGCAGCAACGTGTGAACGGGGGCATTCCGGCAGGAGAGCAATCCGTGGGGCAAGTCGGCGGACGGCTTTCGCTGAGCTGGCGATCAGTGAGCCACTACTCAGACGTCGCGTTCAGGGCCGAAGAACGAACCCGCTCGCGCGGGAGGGCACCCTGTGGTTGAGGTAAGGGTTATGGGTCGATCGTCGCGCTCGCGTTGAGCGTCGTTCGGCTGGAGCAGAGCATTACGGGCTTCTTCAACAAGGAGCCTGACCATGCCCTATCCTGTTCTTGATGCACCTATCAGTCCACTTCGTCAGCGGCTGATCGACGACATGAACATGCGGCGTTTCTCACGGGAGACGCAGCGCAATTACCTCCGCGATGTCGGACGGTTCGCGACCTTCCTTGGCCGGCCGCCGGATACGGCGACCACCGACGACCTGCGCCGGTTCCAGATCGAGCAGCAGGACGACGGTGTTCCCGTGCCGACGATGAACAGCATCGTGTCGGCGCTGCGCTTCTTCTTCGCGCATACGGTCGATCGTCCCGATCTGGCGCGCAAGCTCGTTCGGCTGGCGCACCCGCGCACGCTGCCGGTGGTGCTCAGCCGCGACGAAGTCGCTCGGCTGCTCAACGCCACCACCTGCCTCAAGCACCAGGCCGCGCTCTCGGTCGCCTATGGTGCGGGCTTGCGCGTCGCCGAGGTGTCGATGCTGAAGGTCGCCGATGTCGACAGCGAGCGCATGCTGCTACGTGTCGAGCGCGGCAAGGGCGGGCGATACCGGAACGCCATGCTGTCGCAAGACCTGCTCTGGTTGCTGCGCCAGTGGTGGAAGGTCGGACGCCAGCAGGGCGTGATGCACCGCGACGGCTGGCTGTTTCCGGGGCAGCAT
>NZ_FTPD01000070.1 GCF_900156895.1 Mesorhizobium prunaredense | reverse complement strand
TATGGACACCTCGCCGTCCACGAGTGCGGCTTTCTCCGCCCGATGCAGGAGCTCGACGATCAGCCGTTTTCGCACGACCAGAGTGCTGTATTCGAATACCCGCTCGGTCATGCGCCGGAGCTGGGCAGACAGATGCTCAAGCAGCACCCAGGCAAAAGTCGGGTGGGTCATCACGATATCCCGGAATGCTGTGCCGGACAGCCGTGCAGCGCGGGTTGCCTCCAGTGCGACTACGCTGGCAGAGCGTGCAATCCCGTCAATG
>NZ_FTPD01000072.1 GCF_900156895.1 Mesorhizobium prunaredense | reverse complement strand
GTGAATGCTCCACCGCCTGAAGGCGGTGGCTTCGGTTACGGCTCAAAGCCGGATCGGTCCGCCGCTGGCGGACTGGGTGCCAACTCAGGTAACGTTAAAGTCGTCATCGGGCTCGGGCGGCGTCTGGTTCTTGATGTACTCGACCCACATCTCGTCCGTCACATTGCCACTGGTGGCAACCCAATATCCCCTCGCCCACAAATGCTGCCCCCAGTAGCGCTTGCGCAATATTCCGAACTCGCTCAGCAGTTTGTGCGAACTGCGCCCCTTCAAGTGTTGCACGGCGCGCGACACCGACAGACTTGGTGGGATCGACACCAGCATGTGCACGTGGTCGCGGTTGATCGATCCGGCATGAACCACCATCTCGTGCGCCCGCGCCGTCTCGCGCAGCAATTCCCGACAACGGTTGCCGACATCACCGCCGAGCACTGCATAGCGGTACTTCGTAACCCAGATCAGGTGGTACTTGCAGTCCCAAACCGTATGGCTGCCACGCTTGTACGCTTCCATCCGGCCAATCTACACCGGAAACGGCTCCATCCCAGCCGCCTAAAGGCGTGGGGTTTCCTGATCCCCTATCGGGGACTCTAAA
>NZ_FTPD01000077.1 GCF_900156895.1 Mesorhizobium prunaredense | reverse complement strand
GGAAATGACCTGGCCACCGGTGAGAATGGCGATGTCTTCCAGCATGGCCTTGCGGCGATCACCGAAGCCCGGCGCCTTGACGGCGGCGATCTTGAGGCCGCCACGCAGCTTGTTGACGACGAGCGTGGCCAGAGCCTCGCCTTCGACGTCTTCCGAAATGATGACCAGCGGCTTCGAGGTCTGCACGACAGCCTCGAGGATCGGCAGCATGGCCTGCAGGTTGGAAAGCTTCTTCTCATGGAGAAGGA
>NZ_FTPD01000075.1 GCF_900156895.1 Mesorhizobium prunaredense | reverse complement strand
TGTGATGTCTGATGCGATGGCAGGGTAGCGGGAGGTCATGGCAAAGGCGGGCGCGAGGCACCCCCCTCTGGCCTGCCGGCCATCTCCCCCTCAAGGGGGGAGATTACTCTCGTCACTGCCCTCACCCTATTTTCAAGGTTCAAAGGTAGGTGCCGGCGGTGCGGCTGCCAATCTCTCCCCCTGAGGGGGAGATGGCCGGCAGGCCAGAGGGGGGTGTTC
>NZ_FTPD01000076.1 GCF_900156895.1 Mesorhizobium prunaredense | reverse complement strand
GTCGCAAATGTCGTTCAGCCAGGTGCTGGCCTCAACATTGATCCGGCGTCGCTCGATGTTCAGGCCGTGAAGGGCTATGCCGCCAAGGTCCACGAGCAGTCCGTGACCGGCTTTCTGATGAACATCATCCCGATAACGATCGTTGGTGCCTTCGCCGAAGGCGACATCCTGCAGGTCCTGTTCTTCTCGGTCCTGTTCGGCATCGCTCTGGCGATGGTCGGCGACACGGGCAAGCCTGTGCTTTCTTTGCTTCAGGCGCTCCTTGCGCCGGTGTTCAAGCTGGTCGGCATTCTGATGAGGGCCGCGCCCGTCG
>NZ_FTPD01000079.1 GCF_900156895.1 Mesorhizobium prunaredense | reverse complement strand
CTGTTCCGGCGCGGTCCTGCTCGGGGAAGCGGGGTTGCTGGAAAATCGCGAGGCCACAATCCATTGGGGCTATGTCGAGACGCTCGCTAACAACTATCCCGGCGTGAAGGTGAAGCCGGGCCAGTCGCTGGTGCTGAGCGGCGAGGCCCAGCGCATCGTCATGGCCGGGGGCGGATCGAGCTGGCAGGATCTCGCCCTCTATCTCATCGGGCGCTTCGTCGGCCTCAAGGAGGC
>NZ_FTPD01000078.1 GCF_900156895.1 Mesorhizobium prunaredense | reverse complement strand
AACTTTCCCCGGACAGCCCTGCACTTGTGGGGGAGATGTCCGGCAGGACAGAGGGGGGCGCGAAGGATCGCTACCGAGCAGCTGGGTCCCTCACTCCGCCAGCGTCTTCAAGAACGCCACCAGCGCCGCGCGCTCGCGGTCCGAAAGCTGCAGCGGGTGGATCTCGGATACACCCTCGACGCTTGCCAGCGCCTTCGAATAATGCGCCACCACCTCCTCGAGCGAGGAAAACTGCCCGGCATGCATGTAGGGCGCACGGGTGGCGGCGCCGCGCAGCGACGGCGTCTTGTAGGCGCGGACGAGTTCCGGCCCGGCCTTGACCATGAAGCGCAGCTCGCCGCAGGCGCTGGCGTCGCCATCGCGAAACGCGCCGAAACAGTTGAACGGATCGGCCTCGACCTGCGCCACCGCGTCTATGCGGCCGCGATCCGGGGGCAGATTCGCCACCGGCGGCACGCCGGTGTTGTGAAAACCGCTGTCGGTAAAACGCGGCCCGCTATGGCACGTCACGCAATTGGCCTTGCCGATGAACAGTTTTAGCCCGAGGATTTCTTCGGGCGACAAGGCGTCGTCGTCTTGCGGCGCCTGTATACCGGTATCCAAAGCGGCGGCGAACCGGTCGAAGCGCGTCTGCGGTGGTGCGATCGATCGCTCGAAGGCGGCGATCGCCTTGCCGATATTGGCGAAGACGTGGTTGACGTCCTCGGCTTGCGCACCGGACATGGCATTCCAGGCAGCCTTCTCGGCATCGCTGCCGAGCGGACTGGCATTGGCCGGCACATTTGAAAGGTCGGGCAGCGGCCCGAAGATGCGCTCGTAGCGCTCGCCGAATCGCGCCTTGATATAATGCGCGTAGGCGGCGCGGTTGCCGGCCTGCTCCAGCGGATTTTCCAGCGGCGCCAGCGCCTGCGCCCAGAGACTGTCGCGCCGCCCGTCCCAGAAGAACCAAACGTAATGCGCAACGCCGGCCAGCGGCATGGTGCGCCGGTTGGTGCGGCCGACACCGACCGCTCGCGGCAGGTCGTCCTGGAACTGCCGGTCGATCTTGTGGCAGGTCGAGCAGGAAACCTTGCCGTCGCCGCTCATCCCGGCGTCGAAAAATAGCGTCGCGCCGAGCGCGGCGGCGGCCGGCACGTCGGCGAAGCGGTTGGTGGTGTCGGCTTTCAGCGGCGGCAGGGCTGACAGCGCCAGCGAGGCGATGGTCTTCTTTTCGGCATCGGAAAACTCAGGCTTGCCGCAGCCGGCAAGCACAGCCATCGCCAGTAGCGCGAAAAGTCGCGAAAAGCGGTTCATCTTGCTCCAGCGCTCAGAGCAACACATTGAAGACCACCGTGTCGGATCCGGCCGCCGCCGAAATGGCGAAATGCAGTTGCCACAATCCGCTCATTGTGAATTTAACACCGCCGATGCGATAGCGGCCATCGCCCAGATAATCGGTCGCATGCGGGCTGGTCGGCAGACCGTGCCTGTGCTGCGGCATGCCGCCGGAAATCGTGATCGCAGCGCCCTCCACCGGGGTGCCGGCATTTGTCTTCAGGGTCAGCAGCCAGGATTGTAGCTCGCCCTGCCTGACAACGCCCCGCTCCGGCTCGAAACTGGCTACAAACAGGCCGTTCGCCGTCTCTTTCGAACGGGCAATCTCGGAGCCGGCGAGCCGAGGCGCTTGCGGCGCGGTCAGGTAGACGGCGGCGAGAATGCCGGCCAGCAAGGCAGCCAGACCAACACCTGCCAGAACGTAGCGCCATAACGATGCCAAACCGGTTCCTCTTCCAGAAATAACGTCTCACTGAGTGGATCGCGTCCCGCCGCGCAGCTGAGAAAACGCTGCCGGCGCAAAAATCCGCTGCCGCCAAGCATGGCGCTGCCGCACGCAAAAAGCTACAGCACCGGGTCTTTGGTTTTGTGCATGTCGTTATCGCAAAACCGCCACGCAAGCTGTGGGCGACTGCACTAGGAGAGAGATACATGACAGGAAACGGCGTCGCCTCGATCGGTGAATGCATGCTCGAGCTTTCAGGCCAAGCCGGGCCGAACTGGCGCATGGGCTTTGCCGGCGACACGTTCAATACGCTGTGGGCGCTGCATGCGCTGAACAGCGACCGGCCGGCGACCTATGTGTCGGCCTTCGGCGACGACCCGTTCTCGCGCGACCAGATCGATTTCTTCGCGCAAAACGGCATCGGCATCGGCGCCAGCCCGATTATACCAGGCGCCCGGCCCGGCCTCTATGCAATCACGCTGACCGGCGCCGAACGCTCCTTCACCTACTGGCGCGGCGATGCGGCCGCGAGGCAGCTTGCCTCCGACACAGCCGCTTTGGCGAAAAGCCTTGAAAATCAATCGCTTATTTACTTTTCCGGAATCACTTTGGCAATTCTGGACGACGCCGCGCGCAAGACACTTTTGGCGGCGGTGGCCAAGGCGCGCGCCGCCGGCTCGCTTGTCGCCTTCGATCCCAATTATCGGCCGCGGCTATGGCGCCGGCGCGAAGAGGCACAGACCGCGATCCTCGATGCGCTGGCAGTCACTGACATCGCGCTGCCGACCTTTCCCGACGAGCAGATGCTGTTCGGCGACGCAGCACCGCAAAAAACCGCGCAACGGCTGGGAAAGCTGGTCGGCGAAGTCGTCGTCAAGAACGGCGAGGAGCCGGCGCTGATCGCCGCAAGCGGGACCCTGCAACCCGTTCCGGCCGTGCATGTCGCCGCCCCGGTCGACACCACCGGCGCCGGCGATTCCTTCAATGGCGCCTATCTCGCAGCCCGGCTTGCCGGCCAGGCCCCGACCGAGGCGGTGCTGCGCGCGCATCGCGTCGCCGCGGCCGTCGTCCAAGTGCGCGGCGCGCTGGCGCCATTCGAGACGTTAAGGGCCGCGTTCGAGGATTAGAACCGGCAACCGCCGACAAGCTTGCAGCCCAGGCGGTCGCTATCCGCGCTTTTCGATGACGCCGTACAGGACGTTGCGGTTCTCGCCAAAGAACACCTGCGCCTCGACGGTGTTGCGGTCGACGCTGGCATTGATGATGTTCCACATATCGGCCTCCGACCGCAGCAGCAACACCCAGTTCATGAACGTCTCCCGGTAGCCGGCGTCGGGGTTGCCCTCTGCGTAGTTCGCGAAGAGGAATGTCCCGTTCGGCTTCAACATCTGCAGGCAGGTCTTCGTGAGCTTCACGGCGACGTTGTGCGCAAGGTAGTCGTAAAGGCCGGAGGCATAGATAAAGTCGAACTTGCCAAGCTTGTGGCCCCTCGTGAGCACGGTTCGCACCGAGCCGTCGATCGCCTCTACCGCAGAGCCCTGAAAGTCGCGCGTGATCAATTCAACGCTCTGAGGATCCTGATCGAGCGCAACCCAACGCTTGAGACGGCCCTCCTGTAAGGCGGCGGAGCGATTGGCCTCCCTTAAATGGCCGGCCGCAATCGCCAGGACCTCGGCTTGCGGTCCATTCCTGGTCGCAATCTCATCGACATATCGGGTCAAAAGATCGCGTCGTTCGCGTGCCGCGACGCACGACGGCACATCCTTGGTATGCCTATAGAGCGCCTTGCCGATCTCCGAGGCGTTTGCCACGCTCTCCGCCACGTGCGGATCACAATAGATGTAGTCGAGCAACTGCGCGTCGCCGGAATAACCTCTGGGCTTGTCGTGGGACCACCGCGTGAGCGGATCCTCAAGAAAGTACTCCAGGACCGGGTGGTTCCGCACCACCGGTATCAATGCTTGCCAAACGTCCGGATGAACCTTGGAACGCATTGCTTCGAGATACGACATCAGACGGCGAATGATCTCCGCGGGGTCCTTTTGCTGCTCGATCTGCTGGTGCGTGGTGTGGAGAATGAGGGCAAGCTCGACGCGAGCGGTTTCGAACGCTTCGCTATGAGGCTCGAGCTTTCTTCGAGGGAGACTGGCGGCGATCATCTCGGCAGTAATCAGACTTTTGCCATCGAGGATGGTTGCCACCGCAGAACTCCATAGTCACATTTAACTAGATATCGTTAGATATTGCGTAAAATTTTATCTTTGCCAAGACACATCCCCGGCATTTTAGCGGTGTCGTTAAATTCGCGCCAACCATGCTGGTTTTTTTGGACGCCTTGCGGGTCGGATTCCCGATACGAGTTAACGCAAACCTATTCGCGCGACTGCATATTGCTTGCGAGGCGCCGCAATCGCTGTCGCGCCTGAGGAGTCGGCCGGCGTGGGGGCAGAAACTAGAAATGAGTTCGGCATACAAAGCCCCGTTCAAATAGGGCTTAGGGTGACGAACGAATATGCGTCATCCGCATTGGCCGATATAGCCCATGCGGAACCGCTTGAGCTGCGCTACGAGCCGCGGTCCGACGAACTCCGCAACCTCTTCCGAGAGGAAGGTCAAGCGAAGCGAAGAATGGACGCCAGGCCAGGGCTTTGGATCGCCGTTGCCATCTATCTGCTGTTTTCGGCAACGGATCTGCTGCTGATTCCGGATGTCGCGCTCTACACGATCATGGCACGCGTCGCGGTCGGAGTGACGGCGCTGTTGACCCTGGAAGCACAACTTCGCCGGGGGGTCGCCACAGAATGGATTGACGTGACTTGCGCCGCGGCCATCATCTTTGGCTATGTCGGTTGGTTGTCCCCAGCGGTTATGAGTGCGGACAAGGAAAGCGTCTCTTATTATATGGTCTTCGGCACCATCTTTATGATGAGCGCAAATCTATTTTTTACGTTTAAATTCAGCCTGTCTATCGTGACTTCAAGTATAATCCTAATAATATTGTATATTGTAAACTACTTTGTGCCTTCCACATTAACATACAAAATGGTCTTTGGAACTTTCTACATTTCATGCTTTACATTTACATCTTACGTAAACTGGAAGCTGAACGAGGAACGTTACAACGTCTTCTTGAACGCCCTCGAAGCCAAAATTCAGCACAAGGAAGCCACCGAGCGCGGACAGGCGCTGTTGAGGCTGTCGAGAACCGATCCGCTTACGGGTCTGGAGAATCGGCGGGCGATTGACGAGAAGCTGCGCGACCACTGGAGCGATTGGCAAAGGCATGGCAGCGGTTTTGTGGCGATCCTCATCGACGTGGACTTCTTCAAAAGGTTCAACGACTACTACGGACATCAGGAAGGCGACCGCTGCCTGATACTTGTTGCCAATGCCCTTGCCGAAATGATCAAGCAGCACAATGGCTCAATCGGCCGCTACGGCGGGGAAGAATTCATCGTCCTGGCTCGCACGGAAAAAAGGGAACAGGTTGCAGGTCTTGCGGAAGCCATTCGAAGCACGGTGGAGAACCTCGCGCTTCCCCACCAGCAGCGCAGGGACGGCACCTCGGTGGTGACGGTGAGCGTTGGCGCTGCCTTCACCAGGCCGCAGACTGGCGCCAAGCTGGAGAAGATCATCCACGAGGCCGATCGTGCGCTATATCTGGCAAAAGCAGGCGGTCGCAATTGTACCTGGCTGTTCGATCCAAACGATCCCCAGAGCAGCGACGAGAGCGAGAATATTGCGGCTTTGCTGAAGATCGCGATCGGCCAGGATCTCGTTTCACTCGTCTATCAGCCCATCCAGAATGTGGTGTCTGGCCGGGTTGAAGCCGTCGAGGCTCTGATGCGCCTCAAAATGCTCGACGGCACATCGGTTCCGCCGAGCCTGTTCATTCCTGTTGCGGAACGAACTGGCGCGGTCCTCGAACTCGGGCGCTGGGCCATAAGGACAGTTTGCACTGAGCTCCTGGCGGACGATCACGTCGGTGTCGCCAGCGTCAACGTCTCTCCAACTCAGCTCAAGACGCCCGGCTTCGCAGCTTCGGTTGCGACGATTTTGAGCGAGACCGGCGTCGCCGGCAGCAGGCTGGCCCTCGAAATCACCGAAGGGCTGGAGATGGAGATGCACTCCGACATTCTGCGCTGCATCAGCGACCTGAAGCTGCTGGGGGTCAGGGTATGGCTTGATGACTTCGGGACGGGCTTCGCGGGCCTCTCATGGCTTCGTCTCATCGATTTCGATACGGTGAAGATCGACCGCTCGTTCCTGCATGACTGCGGCACCCCGAGGGGCAAGGCGATGCTGCAAGACATTATTGCCCTGGTCCGAAATCGCGGCCATAAAATCCTGGTCGAAGGGGTGGAGACCGACGAGCAGATGGCGCTTATCCGCGAATTCGACATCGATAAAATCCAGGGCTTTCACGTCGGCCGTCCTGCTCCCGCCGCGAGTTTCCGCACCAAACCGGCCACCTACAAACGCACATTGTCGATCGTTAAATCGGCATGAACAGCAGCGGAGCGATCTGAGCTCCTGCAAGCCGTCGCCCCGCGCTCCCTCTGCAGATGATCCAGCGGCTGGCCGAGAATCCTGCCGTTTGAAATCGGCCGGCGGGAACGAGCAAGGGCGCAACCGCATCTATTTGGGGAGGGGCCGTCGGCAAATTGATGTGGTGCGAATTTGCTCCTTACAAGGGAACCAACGGGAACAACGACTTCGCATCGCGATTCACATTCATGCTCCTGTTGGCGAAGTCGACCGCTGGCCACGTTGAGCAAAGCACTGAGACGGACCTGGAACGACGCTTCCCCACGAACTGCCGACATTGAATGAGAGGGTCAGCAACGACCGCTAATGGCGAATCGATTGCGAAACAATCAGTTTAATGCTAATGCAAATCATTCTCATTTGCATTTGTGGTGGCGATTATGTCCGAGGTCAGCGCTTGGTTCCGCGAAAAGGTCAGCAGGCGTGGGCTGCTGTGGGGCGGCCTGGCGGCCGGAGGCTCGGCGATAGCGGGAACGGCAGCTGGCCAATCGGTCCATTCCGGCCACGGGGCGGCGTCGGCCGCGGGCGCTGTACCGCCTCCAGCGCATTTGGCCGCCCACGGATCGATGATCACCGTCGGAGACGTGGACAACGAGCGCAACGGCTTCGATCCTTCCCGGATGGTGACGGACTGGGAAACGGGCTCGGTGTCGACGCTTCCCGACGGACGAATCCTTCGGACTTTCGAGATCGAGGCGGTCGACAAGGAAATCGAAATCGCGCCGGGGATCATGTTCCCGGCCTGGACCTACAACGGACGCGTTCCCGGGCCTGCGCTCAGGGCGACCGAAGGCGAGCACCTCCGGATCGTCTTCCGCAACTCCGGCTCGCATCCCCACTCCATGCACTTCCACGGCATCCACGCCGCAAGGATGGACGGCGTCCCCGGTGCAGGATTGATCAGTCCGGGAGAAGAATTCGTCTATGAGTTCGATGCCAGGCCGTTCGGCTGCCATCTCTATCACTGCCACGCGCTGCCCCTGAAGCGGCACATTCACAAAGGCATGTACGGACTGTTCGTCATCGATCCGGATCCGGTCCGCCATGTGGATTTGGCCGACGTCGCCCGTTCCCGCCTGCTCGGCACGCCGGAGAATGCCGAATGGCAGGAATTCGCCATGGTGATGAACGGCTTCGACACCAACTTCGACAACGAGAACGAAGTCTATGCGGTGAATACGGTCGCGCACGCCTACATGAAGCGTCCGATCCGGATCGTCCGCGGCCGCCCCGTCCGCATCTATCTGGCCAATGTAGTCGAGTTCGATCCTATCAACTCATTCCACCTTCACGCCAATTTCTTCGACTATTTCGAACAGGGAACGACGCTCACGCCGACCTTGAGGACGGTCGACCTGATCACTCAGGTGCAGGCGCAGCGCGGCATCCTCGAGTTTACCTACAAGGATCACGAGACCGGGCTCTACATGTTCCACCCGCACCAGTCGGAGTTCACCGAACTCGGCTGGACGGGCATGTTCGACGTGGTGGAGGCGGTCGCATGAACGAGGTCTCGCACATCGCCGCCGCCGACCCGACCGCTCCCGTCGGCTCCGGAAAATCGCGCGCCGCTTTGCTGTGGCTGATCCTGCCGCTGGCCGCCCTCGGCCTGGCGATCGCCTGGCTGCTGGTCTCTGACCCGCTCAGAAACTTCGGGAACGGCGCTCCGCCTGTGGAGAGCCTGACTTTCGAGCGGACGATCCTTTCGTCCGACGGCATCCGCGTCCTCGTCCGCGCCGGCGGCTCGGAGCCGATGACGATCGCCCAGGTCCAGGTTGACGACGCATACTGGCAGTTCACGCAGGAACCCGCAGGACCGCTCGCCCGCGGCGCTACGGCATGGATCCACCTGCCCTTCCCCTGGGTGCTGGGGGAGGCGCATGCCATCAACATCGTCACCAACACCGGAGCGACGTTTGGGCACGAGATCGCGGTCGCCGTGCCTACCCCGACGCGGGATGCAAGGAGCCTCGCCTCCCAGGCGCTGCTAGGCGTGTTTGTCGGCCTTGTTCCAGTCGCCATCGGTATGATGTTTTTTCCAGCGCTGCGCGGAGTCGGCCGCAATGGCATGAATTTCCTGCTCGCCCTGACTGTCGGCCTGCTGGCGTTCCTGTTAGTCGACGCCACAGCTGAAGCTTTCGAACTGGCGGCCGAGTCCGCCGCACTATTCCAGGGACAGGCCATGGTCGTCCTCGCAGCCGCTGCGAGTTTCCTCCTGCTGATGGCGGCCGGCCGCCGGGACGGAGTGCCGACCGGACTTGCGCTCGCCACCTTCATCGCGCTTGGAATCGGCCTGCACAATCTTGGCGAGGGGCTGGCCATCGGCGCTGCGTTCGCGGCAGGCGCGGCCGGATTGGGCACTTTCCTGGTGTTGGGCTTCATGCTGCACAACATTACCGAAGGCATCGGCATTTCCGCGCCGATGCTAAAGAAGCGCCCGCCTCTGTGGACCTTCGTCGGCTTGGCGCTCCTGGCGGGCGGTCCCGCCGTCATCGGACTTTGGATCGGAAGCCTGGCCTATGCGCCGCAGTGGTCGGCGCTGGCTCTCGCGGTCGGAGCGGGAGCCATTCTGCAGGTCATCGTCGAGGTCACTGCGTACCTGATGAGGTCGGACGGGAGAGGCCCTGCGGCGCTTACAGCGCCAGCCACGACGGCGGGATTGGCCGCAGGCGTTTCGTTCATGTATATGACCGCCATGCTCGTCAAAGTCTGATCTGCCGCGGCGACTACCCGCCGCACCCACAGTGAGATAACGCCGGATCTGGTCATTGTGCCTATCCTTTCACTGGCGGCCCCAACTGAGGAGCCGCATTGCGTTCGCCGTCACGAGCACGGTCGCGCCCGTGTCCGCGAGTATGGCGGGCCAGAGGCCAGTGACGCCGATCACCGTCGTCACAAGAAAAACCGCCTTCAGCCCGAGCGCGACCGCGATGTTCTGCTTGATGTTCGCCATCACGGCCCGCGAGAGGGTGACCATACGCGAAACGTCTTCGACACGCCCGTGAAGGATTGCCGCATCCGCGGTCTCCAGCGCGACGTCGGTGCCGCCGCCCATGGCGATGCCAATGTCGGCCGCGGCGAGCGCCGGAGCGTCGTTGATGCCGTCGCCGACCTTTGCGACTTTGAAGCCTTCCTTCTGCAACTCCCAGACGATCCGCTGCTTGTCCTGCGGCAGCAGTTCGGCCCGTGCTTCGACGCCAAGGCCGGCTGCAATGGGTTCAGCCGTCTTCCGGTTGTCCCCGGTCAGCATGACGGTCCGGATGCCCAGGTCCTTGAGGGCGGCCAGTCCGGCCTTCGCGTCTTCCCGCGGCTCGTCCCGCATGGCGACCAGCCCGGCGATGGAACCGCCCGCCAGCAGGACCGAGACCGTCTTTCCCTGGCCGTTCAAATCCTCGATCCGAGCAACCTGTTCCGGTGACAGCGAGGCGCGCTCGGCCGCCGCCTTGGCGGACGCCAGAAATACCGCCACGCCCCCGACATTGCCTTCCACGCCCTCGCCCGAGACTGCCTTCGCCCCGAAGGCCGGAGGGATCGGTGCCTTGTCCGCCTTCGCCTTCTCGAGGATGGCAACGGCAAGCGGATGGTTCGACCCCTGCTCGAGGGCGGCAGCCATCGACAGGACCTCGCGCTCGGTCCGCCCGTAGGCGACCACGTCCGTGACGACAGGCTTGCCTTTCGTCAGGGTGCCGGTCTTGTCGAAGGCGACGGCTGTGATCTTGCCGAAGCCTTCGAGGACGGTTCCGCCCTTCATCAGCATGCCGCGGCGCGCGCCCGCTGACAGTCCCGCAGCGACAGCGGCCGGAGTGGAGATGACCAGCGCACAGGGGCAGCCGATCAGCAGGATGGCTAGGCCCTTGTATGTCCATTCGTTCCATCCGGCACCGAACAGCAGCGGCGGCAGGACGGCCACGAGCGCGCCCACAAGCAAAACGCCCGGCGTGTAGTAGCGGGAGAAGCGGTCAATGAACCTCTCGGTGGGGGCCTTGCTCTCCTGCGCCTCCTCGACCAGCCTGACGACCCGGGCGATGGTGTTGTCCTCGGCCGCCGCCGTCACGCGGACCTTCAGTACGCCGTCCGTGTTGATCGTTCCGGCGAAAACCGCGTCGTTCTCTGACTTCCGCTTGGGCGTGCTCTCCCCCGTGACGGGGGACTCGTCGATCTCGCTCGACCCCTCGACGATCTCCCCGTCCGCCGGAATGCGGTCGCCGGGCCGGACGACGATGACGTCGCCGACTGCCAGCGTGGCGGCCGGCACCTCCGTCGTCCCACCAAACCTTTCCACGAGAGCTGTCTTCGGGACGAGGTCGGCAAGGCCCCGGATGCTCGCCCGGGCGCGGCTCGCCGCCACGCCTTCGAGCAGTTCGCCGACGAGGAAGAGCAGCAGCACCATCGCCGCTTCTTCCGTCGCCCCAATGAGTACCGCCCCGACGGCCGCGATCGTCATCAGCGTCTCGATCGAGAAGGGCGTGCCGGCGAAAGCGGCGGAGCCTGCGCGCCGCGCGATGGGAAAGAGGCCGACGAGCAAGGCTGCGAGGAACGGCCAGTGCCCGGCGGCCGGATAGACGAGCCCGGCCGCATAGGCGGCCACGAGGGCCACGCCGGAGGCAATGGTCAGCTTCGCCCGCCTGGAGCGCCACCAGGGCTGCCCGGCCGGGATTTGGCCGTCGAGCCGGCGGTCCCCATCCCCGTTTTCAACCTCGCGGTCTCCGCTGTCCCAAGGCGCGGCACCGTATCCGAGCCGGGAGACCTGCCGCGCGATGGCATCGCTGCCGAGGGATTCTGCGTGTGTGACTGTCACGCTGCCGTTGGTCACGGACACGGACACGTCCGCCACGCCGTCCATCCGCCGGACCGCCGTGTCGATCTTGGACGCGCAGGACGCGCAGTCCATGCCGCTGACGCGGTAACGGGTCTGTGTCGACATTCCAGGCATGGTGCATTCCTACGAGTTCAAGCAGCTAGAGGCGAAATTTCTCTGTCTAGAGCCAGCGCCGCACCCGAGCCTTGTAGGCGCGGTACTCGCCGCCGAACTTCCGCTCCAGATATTGCTCCTCCCGAAGAATGACGCCGCGGTAGATCACGAGGACGGCTGCGGAAAGGAGGGTGAGAGCGATAAGGCTGCCGAGAGCGAGGGCGAGAGCGACGTAGACAAGGGCCATGCCGACATACATCGGGTTGCGGGTCACCCGGTAAATTCCGCTCGTCACGATGGCGGTCGTCGGTTGCCATGGCTCCGGCCTGGTGCCCGCCTTCCGGAAGAGCCCGAGCGCGCCTGCCAGGAAGACGACGCCTGCTCCGCCCAGCAGGACTGCCAGCACCTTCGCCGGGAGTGCAGGCGGAAGCGGCCATCCGCTGGCGTACCTGTCGGCAAGCACGCCCGCGGCCCAGGAGCCTGCAAACACCAGGGGCGGAGGAGCGATCACTCCGGGATGGTCATGGGTTTCGCCGGAAGTCGCAGTCATGATCTCACCTGTTGCCATTCTCTGCCAGACAACCTAATTGCTCTAGTGACTAGAGGTTCAAGAGGGAAAATGACGGATGTATTCGATTGGAGACCTGTCGCGGCGGACGGGAGTGAAAGCTCCTACCATCCGCTACTACGAGCAGATGGGGCTGCTGGAAGCGCCGGAGCGCTCAGAAGGCAATCAGCGGCGCTTCGCGAAGGCCGAGCTAGAGCGATTGGCATTCATCCGTCACGCCCGCGACCTTGGCCTAACGATCAACTCGATCCGGCAGCTCATCGGTCTCAGCGGACATGCCGACAGGCCGTGCGCCGATGCAGACAGGATCGCCAAAGAGCAGCTCGCCTCCGTCCGGGACCGAATTGCAAAGCTGCAGAAGTTGGAGGAGGAACTCGAACGTATCGCTACCTGCTGCACGGGCGAAACCGTCGGGGACTGCTATGTCATCCGCGCCTTGTCCGACCACTCCCTTTGCGGGCACGAGCACTGAGGTCAGAGGGCGCATCTCCAGCAAGGCTTGCTGTCGGCTTTGGGTCCATCAGCGATAATTGCCGCGAATGTCGGCTATTGGGTAGCAAAATGGGTTGAAAAAGGTCGCCTTGTGTCCAACGTGCGTCGCCCCGGCTACCCGGCGTCAAACGACCGACAACCTTGCCGTTTGAATCGGCCGGCGAGCACAGAGCGCCGGTTCCGGACATTCGCGACCGCTTTTCGTCGCGGCGCTTCGCGCCACGGTCGATCGGCGGTCCTCAGACCGACCGTAGCCGTCCGTCGGACCCACCGGACCAGGCCTGGCTCATGGCTTCGTGCTCGCCTCCCGGAACGCCGCCTCTCCGGCGTCCGACACCTCGGCCCACTTCTTGTCGGCCGCTGGATCCGCCGCGTAGCTGTCGTGCCAGTTCCACCACTTGTAGGTCGGGGTCTGGGGATAGCCCTCGGGCGAGTCCTCCCAGACCTCCTGCCGGCCCAGCGGCGTGATGTCGAGGTAGTTCCAGGTGCCTCCCATCTGCTCGTCGCCGCGGTTGTTGATGAAGTAGGTACGGAACACGCGGTCGCCGTCGCGGATGAACACGTTGTGGCCGTGCCACTCGTCCACGCCGAAATCGGCGTCGAAGCTGTCGGTGAGAGTGAACCACGGCATCTCCCAGCCCATCCGCGCCTTCAGCCGCGCGATATCAGCCTGGGGCGCACGCGAGACGAAGACGAGGGTGGTGTCACGGGCGTTCAGGTGGGCGACGTGGGCGACCTGGTCGGCCACCAGGGAGCAGCCGCGGCAGGCATGGTCGGGCCAGCCGAACACTCCCGGCTCGAAAAAGGCGCGGTAGACGATCAGCTGACGCCGACCGTCGAACAGGTCGAGCAGGCTGGCCTTTCCGTCAGGCCCCTCGAACGCATAGGTCTTCTCCACCGCCATCCACGGCATCCGCCGCCGCTCGGCGGCCAGCGCGTCACGGGCGCGGGTCTGGGCCTTTTCCTTCACGAGCAGCTGCTCGTGGGCCGCTTCCCACTCCTGCGGCGACACCACCGGTGGTGTGCGCATGGCAGTCTGTCCGCTTTTCCGTCCGCTCTCGGCTGCTGAAGTCATGGCTTCCTCCTGATCTGGGCGAGTTCCCGCGCCTCACGGCTGAAGCGCGGCTCATTCGCTGCTCATCGCTCGTTATTGGGCTTGAAATAGTTTGGCACCGGAAAATGACCAGTGGGAGTAACAAGTGTGACGCTATTCCGGAAGCCGCCGATCAAAACCGCGGGTGCGCCGGAAGCGGGTGACCCCCTCGGCGCGTTGAACCGCGTGGCGTTCCGCGACGGTGCTCCCGCCGCATGCCCCGGTGCGCTGGCGCCATTCAAAATGTTGAGGGCAGCGTTTCGAAGATTGGGCTCAAACTCAATCAGACTGGCTGCCGCCAATGGCCGAGAACCTTGCTGCTTGAACTGGTCGGCGGGAACTAGCAAAGAGCGCCATAACGGGCATCCGACACTGAACGCCAGAGCGGACGTTGACTCTGTTCTCCGCTACATCAACCCCACCAATCTACCGTCCACCGGGCTATGTCGAAGACGAACGGTGGAGATCGACTCGCGCCACGGCGTAGGCGTCAAGAGAGATGAATTGGTCATCCAGCCGTCTTCCGGGACTTTCCATGAAGTTCGGATCGGCTGCCGCCCGCTCGAACTGGTTGGCAGCAAGAAGAGCAATGCGGGCGCTGATCGGCGTATCCGAAAGCTGCACTGATTGCTCTTTGGCAATGAGATTCGAGAGCCACAGCGTCGTGCGCCCGTCTTTTTCAGCCGCGATCGCCGCGATGCCGTCAGCTCCGGAAGTTCCCACGGACAGCAGGGCGGCCCCGCTGAGTTTTGAGAGGCCTGCCATGACATGGAATGCGGGATACACCATTCGGCCATCCTGTTGGTCAAACCACGGCTGCACGAAATCGGCCTTCCTGTAGACGTATCCGAACGGGCCGGTGAAGTCGCCGAATGCGACGGCCTCGATTCCCTCGCGCGCGCAGGCCGCGAAATAGCCGACTGTCCAAGCCGCATTGAACAGGCCGCGCTGCCGAGGGTCGATACGGCTCAGACAGACGCGACCGTTCTCTTCATTCGGCGCAGTGGACTTTCCGTAGGGGTTCTCGCGGCAGCCGAGCTGACTGGGACCAATGCGCAGGGGCAAGCGGTCGCCCATGAAAGCACGGGTAGAGCGGATCAGATGAGGGATAGCCTGAAGCGTCTCCATCACGGAGACATCATCTGCTGCGTGCACGTTTGGACAGGTGGTGAAGGTTGCGTAGTCGAGCGCTCCGGTTGGCGGACGCTTGCGGTTGAGCTCGGTGAAATATGCGGCCATACCGCTGCCCAGCGGCACCCCGGGGAAAGCCCGGCGAGCGGCGGAGTAGTTTTGCTCGAAGGTGGGCATCGCCGGCCACGGTGCTCCCGGCTGCACCGACTTCATGTCCTGCGCCGGAAAGACGGAAACAGCTTCCAGGTCGAGGCCAATGGTGTGGACAGCCGCCCCAATCGGCTCCAATTCGCCGAAGGGATCGAGCGTGCCCTTGGTGATGATCTCAAGTACGACGCCAGCACCGGTCAACTGTGCCAGGGCGGCGTAACTTTCGAGTTCAACCTGGCCGTGCCCGAACCGGAGATCGACCTGGCAGACCATCCACTGCGGAGCCAATCGTCGAGTGAGCTCGGGGACGTCGAGCGCGTGCTTCGCCTCGTCGGCAGCGACGCCGACGCCAATGCGGGGCACTCGGCCGATGGCTCCGCCGATCGTCAGATTGATGGATGGATTGGGGTCTTTAGACGTCCCGGCAGGGAGCGTTCCCAATACCTGAAGTCGGACGGCCTGCGTGAATTTCTCGCCTTTCGGCAATCTGTAGGGCCACGGGCGACGCAGGGGACGGACATAGGTTTTGTAGGAGGCGTCGGACCAGTTGCGCTGATCCTCCATCTCAAAGGCGTCTCCTTCCAGGGTGCATGTGGCCCAGATTCCAGGTACGATCTCGTGCGAAAGCGCGCGAATGTCGGTGAACGGACATCTAGGATCGATGTAGTCCGGAAAAAGCGAGAGTTTTTCGCGACCGTCTTCGTGCAGCACCTTTACCGGCTTGCCGGCCAAACCCTCGATCGGATGCAGCACGACGAAGCCGGTTCTGTTGGTCAACACGTCAGTTTCGGGCTCTGCCTCCACCACGAACGACAGCGCACTGTCGCTCCCGCCTGCGATCTGCGCCTGGTAGACCAGCCGACCGCACGCACCGGCGCATGTTCCACGGTAGGCGACGCTGAACGCATCCGGCTTTTCATCGATCTGGAGGTCATCGAGAACGGGCGTCTCGGTTCCCCAGTTCTCGTCCCGTACGAGAAATGAGATCCCGCGCAGAACCTCGACCCCGCCGATACGCACATAGCGTATCGCCCCATTGTCAAACTCGACCGACAAGGGTCCCGCGCGCAGTGTCCGCAACTGCGGATCGACCTGTTCGGTCCCACACAAGCGGATTGCTCGAGATGCTGCCGTGGTCAAATCGCTCTCTCGGTCTTGGCGTCGAAAATCGAGGCCCGGTTCATGTTGATGTCGATCGGCAGCCTCTCGCCGGGACGACTGACGTCGTGCGCCTGCAGTTCCGCCATCACCGGCGCGCCGGCCAAGCGGAAGGTCGCATAGCTGCGCGAGCCGGTTGGCTGCAGCAGGTCGATCGTTGCGTCGTAGCGAAACGTGCCCTGCGCAGGTGTCGCAGCATGAGCGCGCGTCAGATGTTCTGGCCGCAGTCCAAGCAGCACCGCCTGTCCGTCAATGGCGCCATTCAGGCTCCGGCCGGGGGCGACCGGAAGCAGCGCTTCGGAAAGCCGGATGGCGGCAGCGCTGCCGTCCAATGTCAGCGTGCCCGGCAGGAAGCTCATGCGCGGCGAACCGAGAAAGCCAGCGACGAAGGTCGAGGCGGGGCGCTCGAACAGGTCGAGCGGTGCGCCCTGCTGCTCGATCATCCCGTCGCGCATCAGCACGATGCGGTCAGCCAGAGTCATCGCTTCGATCTGGTCATGGGTGACGTAGATCATCGTTGTGGCAATGTCCTGGTGAAGGCGCTTGATCTCGCCGCGCATCTCGTCGCGAAGCTGCGCGTCGAGGTTGGACAGCGGCTCGTCGAACAGGAAAATGCGCGGGTTACGGACGATGGCGCGGCCGATGGCGACGCGCTGGCGCTGCCCGCCGGACAATTGGCGCGGAAAGCGCCCGAGCAGCGGGGTGATGCCAAGCATGCGCGCCGCCTCGGCAACGCGCGCATCCACCTCTGGCTTCGGCATCTTGCGGGCCTTCAGGCCGAAGCCGATGTTCTTCGCCACGTTCATGTGCGGATAAAGCGCATAGTCTTGAAACACCATCGCCACGTCGCGGTCGCGCGGTCGGAAATCGTTGACCACTTCGCCGCCGATCTCGATCGTGCCTTCCGAACTCTCCTCCAGCCCTGCGATGGTCCTCAGTAGTGTACTCTTGCCACAACCGGACGGGCCGACCAGCACGGTGAACTCGCCGTCGCGAATGTCGAGGTCTATGCCACGCACGGCATGGAAGGCGCCGTAGCGCTTGTGCAAGCCGGTGATCCTGACTTCGGCCATGCCGACCCTTTCTATCCGCGAACAGCGCCGAGCGTGAGCCCGCGCACGAGATGTCGTTGGGCAAGTACTCCCAGCGCGATCGACGGCACGAGGGAGACGATGGCCAGGGCTGCCGCCTCGCCATATTGCGCGCCCTGGAAACCGATGAAGGCGCGAAACACCGTTGGCAGCGTGAAAGCACTGCGGCTGGTCAGAATCAGCGCGAAGAAGAACTCCGTCCAACAGGCGATGAAGGCGAAGACCGCCGCCGCGACGATGCCTGGCGCGGCGAGCGGCACGGCGACGCGCCAGAACGCCTCCCAGCGCGTGCAGCCGTCGACAAGGGCCGCCTCCTCCATCGATTTCGGCATGCCGCGGAAATAAGCGAACATCATCCACACCGACACCGGCAGCGTGAACACTGTATAGGCGATGATCAGGCCGATATGCGTGTCGTAGAGGCCGACGCCGCGGTAGATCAGGAACACCGGCAGCACGATGCCGATGGGCGGCAGGAAGCGCTGCGACAGCACCCAGAACGACAGATGCTGGCCGCCGGTGTTGTAGCGCGCCAGGCTGTAGGCCATCAGCGTGCCGAACAGGGCCGAGAGCACCGTTGCCGACAGCGAGATGATCAGGCTGTTGATCAGCCCGTCGAGGCCGCGATAGGCGAACAGCGCAGCTTCATAGTGGACAAGGGTGGGTGCGGTTGGGAACCAGACGGGCGGCACGGTGAGATAGTCGTCGCTCGGCTTGATCGAGGTGTTGAACATCCAGTAGAGCGGCCACAACACGAAGACCAGGAAGAAGCCGAGCAGCAGGATGCGGCCGACCGGTATCGACCGGCGTTTCGGGCGACGGACAGGCGCGACGGCCGCCATCAGACCGGCTCCGTCTTCAAAAGCCGTCGCACCAGCAGCATTACCACGAGCGCGGTGAAGATCAGGAACAACCAGCTTCCGGCGGTCGCCTGCGACAGATGGAACTGGGTGAAGCCGACGGTGTAGAGATAGTAGGAAGCGGTGTAGGTCCGCGTGCCTGGCCCGCCGCCGGTCATGATGAAAATAGTATCGAACATGCGGATTGCATCGAGCAGCCGAAAGGTCAGCGCCAGCAGCATCATTGGCGCGAGGTGCGGCAGGGTTATCGCCCAGAACGCCTGCCAGGCATTGACCCCGTCGAGTTCCGCCGCCTCGTAAAGGTTCGGGGGAATGGCGGTAAGCCCGGCGAGCAGGATGACGAACATGAACGGTGTCCACTGCCAGACATCGGCGATAATCAGCGAAAAATAGAGCCATGGCGATTCGGTCATCCAGCCGATTGTCACCTCCTGCCCCAGAAGTTGCGTCAAAATGTAGTTGGTCGGCCCGAAAGGCCGCTGCAGCAGCAGCGTCCAGGCCTGGCCGACGATAACCGGGCTGATGAACAGCGGCACGATCAGGATCGACATGATCACGCCGCGGCCCGGAAAGCTGCGAACCATGGTCAGCGCCACCAGAAGGCCGAGAACGAATTCGATAGCGACGCTAATCCCCGAGAGCCACGCTGTCAGCCAAAGCGACCAGCGCGCGACGGGATCGAACACGACGCGCTCGAAATTCTTCAATCCGACAAAGGCGTGGCCCGGCACCTGGAAATCATAGTTGATGAAAGACACGACCAGCGAGAACAGCAGCGGATAGACCGACAGCGCCAGGATCAGCAGTACTGCTGGCGCCACCAGCAGCCATTTGAAGTGGCGGTCCGCCCATTGTGCGAAGCCCGACAGTCGTGGCGGGGCGCCAGCGGCCTTCAAGCGACTGATGGTTGCGGTAGGCTGCATCGATTACATCCCAAAACCTGCCTGACGGTTGCGACAGGTGTTGCGGACCAAGCGCCCGCAACACCGATTTTGGTCAAGAATGCCGGCCGGCGTCCCCGACGCACGCCGAGCTCAGAGGGTGACCGCCATGCCGAGCTTCTCCACCGTGTTGTCGGCAGTAGCGCCCGGCAGTTTCAGGAACTCGGTGTAGAATGCCTTCTGCGAATCGACGCCGAGCCGGTCGGTCGTCTCATTCCACTCGGCCGCCGCTGTTTCTAGCGACGCCTTCGGATCCGCACCGGCCCACACAGCCGTGCACATGCGGTCGATGCTCAGGAAATAGTCCTGCGCGCCGGGCATGATCGGGTCGAGGAGACCGACATTGGCCGAGCTGTTAAGATTGCTCAGGTACTCCTTGGCGCTCGGGAACAGCGCGCCGTAAAGCTCGGATTTGAAGTGGGAGATGCGGTAGGGATCGCGCAGGGCGTAGGGCAGCATGCAGCGCGCAAGCGAGACGGGCGGTGAGCAGACCCACTGCATGAACAGGTAGGCCGCTTCGGGGTTAGCCGAATCCGCCGACAGCGCCTTGTTGAAGCCGGTCGCATGTTCAGGATTGCCGGGCACGACAGCATAGCCGACCTTGCCGGCGATCTGTGATTGCGGGATGAAGTTGATTGCAGTAGCCGACTGCGAATAGTTCGCGGCCATGCGGCCAGACGGCGGCCAGGAGTAGATCATCGCTACCTTGCCGGTCAGGAACGCCGCCCACAGCGAGACGGCGTCGAGTTCATTGTTGCCGGGGATAGACGCCGCATTGGCTGCAATCATGTTTTGCAGCGTCTTCACGCCAGCATCTGAAACCAAGCCGGCTTTCATGTCATCGCCGAACAGTTTTCCACCGTTGGCGCGGTACTGTTGCAGAAAGTCGAACTGATTGCCGGGACTGCCCGCCTTGCGGAAATGGCCTGCGCCATAAACGTTCGGCGCCATCTGGTCGGTGATGAACTGGGCGATCTGGGCATATTCCTCCCAGGTCTTCGGCGGCGCGAGCTTGGCGTTGAACTTGGCCTGGTAGGCCTCCACCATCTTCGGATCCTCGAAGATGTCCTTGCGGTAGTAGAGGGCGAACATGTCGCCGTCATCGAAGAAGCCCCAGATCTTGCCCTTGTAGGTCGGCAGCGCCTTGTAGAGCGGATGATAGTCCTCGAGGTCGGCCGGGTTCATGTATTTGGCGATGTAATCGTCGAGGGGTGCGATGACGCCGCCATCGGCTAGCGAGGGCGTCCAGGCTGGCGAGATGTCGAGGACGTCATAGGCGCCTGAGCCGGCAATGTGCTCGGCAACGGCCTTGGAGTACTGGTCCGGGTTCGACAGTTCGACCACGTTCGACTTCATGCCCGTAAGCTGCTCCCACATCGGTCCACTGAAATTGCGCGGATCGAGAGCCTGCAGGCCGACCTCGTAGGTCATGTTCAGCGTGACACCCGAATGCGTCTTGGCGGCCTCGACGGCGCGGAAGGCGGAACCATCCGCCGGGCCTTCCATCGACGCCTTCATGGCCGCCGCCTGTGCCTGGCCGAGCGGCGAACCGGCGTCTGCCAGTTCGAGCTTCTGCTGCGCCAGCGCCCAATCCGTCATCAAGCCGAGGATCGGTCCGGACGCCGCCAGCATGCCGGTCATCTGGCCGAAGCGGGTTATGAAGGTTCGGCGGGTGGTTTCGCCGCGCATCAAGGCGTCGACCTCTGCTTCGAGGCCTGCCAGAAAGTCACGTTTGTCATGATCGTTCATAGTGCTTGGTCCTCCCATTTTCGTCTGCCTTCACTCGTCCGCGGGCGCGGCGATCGAGTGTTTCTCCCGTGAAGCCGCCGCGAAGCCTGTGGCGGCGCGCCGAATGCTCGTACTCCTACGTCCCGAAGCGGGCAGCGAAACCGGCCAGCCGATTCTTCCATGCCTCGCTTGAAAGCACCTCGCGATTGACCACGCCGCGCGGCTCGCGGCCGTGCTGGACCTCGATGACCGCCTTGACGTCGGCGGCACCGTTGCCGGCAAAACACTGGTCGGTCCAACAAAGCGCGTGCGGCGTCAGGATAACGTTGTCGAGCCTGAGGATCGGGTCGTCGGCTTCCGGCGGCTCCTGCTCCAGCACGTCGAGCCCCGCGCCGGCGATGCGGCGCTCCCGCAGCACTTTCGTCAACGCCTTCTGGTCGACGATCGGACCGCGCGCGGTGTTGATCAGGTAAGCCGTCGGCTTCATCAGGGCGAGCCGCTCGGCATTCACGATGTGGTGGGTCTGAGGCGTTAGCGGACAGCTCACCGACAACACATCGGCGCGGCGGAATAGATCTTCCAGTCCGACCAGTTCGATGCCTAGTTCGGCAGCGACCTTGCTGTCGGCGAATGGGTCATGGGCGATGAATTTCATGTCGAAGGGCTTGGCCAAGCGAAAGACCTCGGCGCCGATGTTGCCGATGCCGAGCGATCCCAGCGTCCGCCCGACGAGGCCGACGCCCATATGCTCCGAACGCTTGTCGAACCCCTCACGTGCCTTGCGGGTCAGCGCATCCTTGGCCAGCAGTTTGCCGGTCATTGCGAGCATGAAAGTGATGACGGATACGGCGACAGGCCGTCGCACGCCGTCGGGCGTAATGACAAGGGCGATGCCAGCGGCGGTGCAAGCCTCGACGTCGACGGTATCGTAGCCGACCCCGAAACGGGCAACGACGGCCAGGCGGCCGCCCTTCGGGACACTGGTCGCATCAAAGCGATGGGCGAGCAGGATCAGCGCATCGAAGTCCTCAAGCTGTTCGGCGCGCAGCGGATTGTTTGATTCCAGAAACGCCATCTCGACGCCGGGCGCATTGCGCAGCGGCGTCAGGTCGAAATCGGGAAAGGTCGGCGAACCGTCCGGCTTGCGGAAATCACTGGAGAGCGCCACCCTGAACATTGCGTTGGCCATCGTCTCCTCCGCCTCACTCGCACCCGGCCCGGATCTTTGAGACCGCGTCGGCCATCGCATCGTGCAGAACCCAGACGTCGCCCGAATAGCAGATAAAATCGAAGCCTTGCGCGTAGAAGTCGTGACCCTGCTGGACACTGGGTACCAAGCGTCCAAGCGATTTGTTGTGCTTCTTGGCGGCCGCAACAATCTTGTCCATTGCGGTGGTGAAGGTGGGATGGGCGAAGTCGCCGGGAACGCCGAGTGAGACCGACAGATCGAAATGTCCGACCCACAGACAATCGACCCCGTCCAGTCCCGCGATGCCGTCGATGTTCTTGACGCCGTCGGCCGTCTCGATCAGGCAGATGAACACCGAGCGCTGGTTGGCCGCTTCGAACTTTTCTTTAACCGAGCCTGGGCGGTAGCGGTCATGCGCGATCTGCAGCGCCACGCCGCGGGCGCCAGCAGGATGGTACTTCATCGAATTGATGATGTGCTGCGCCTGTTCGACCGTACTCACCATCGGCGCGATCAGGCCTTCAGCGCCCATGTCCATGGCGCGGGCGAGGAAATGGTAGTCCTGCGACGGCACACGCACCATAACCGGCAGATCGGCCGCCTCGAAATAGCGGATCGCGCTCTTCACCGTTTCCAAGCTGAAGCCCGAATGCTCCATATCAAAGAAGACGAAGTCGCAGCCGGCGGATTTCAGAATGTGCCCGATTCCCGGCGTCGCGAATTCGGCGACGAGCGTGCCGAGCTTGACCCGTCGGTGCGCAGCCAACTCCTTGAGACCAGGCTCTGACATGAACTTCCCTCCCTTCGCCCCGAAGGGCGCGCAATCCGATTATCCTTCATTCAAGTCGTAGCCTCGAGAACGAGGTCGCAGATCGTCACCCACTTGGTGTCGACGAGCGGCGCGCTATGCGTGTTGAATTCATCGAAATGCGCCGTCCGGCAGTGTTCGTCGAAGGCGGCCTCGCTATCGTAAATCTCGTAGAGCACGACCCGGTCCGGTTCGCCGCGCGCCTCCGTCACGTCAAAGCGGCGGCAGCCGACCTCGTTGCGCACCGACGCGGTCGCATTGGCGTCGACGAGCTTTCGGAAGCTGTCTCGGGCGCCTGGCTTGAGGCGGAAATCGACCCAGACAACGTAGCCGGTCATCACTTGGGCCTCGCGATTTCCAGATAGCGCCTCGACACATATTCCAGATGCCTGCGCATCGCCGCTTCGGACCCGTCCGGATCGCGCGCGGCGATCGCCTCGAATATTTCGCGATGGGCATCGTAGGCCTTGCGGTCTTCACCTTCGGCCAAAGTCGTCCGCCGCTGTTCGAGCAGCCATTCGGCCAACGCCGCATGGATAGCCGTGAAGATCCGATTGCGGGTGATCACTGCCAGCACGTAGTGGAAGTCCACGTCGGTGCGTTCGAAGCGCGTGAGGTCGCCGATCGACTGCCGGTTCATCTCGAGCGCCTCCCTGAGGCTTTCAATGTCCTCTGGCGTGGCATTCACAGCGGCGTTGCGGGCAAGCCCGACCTCGAAAAACAAACGTGCGCTCTGGAAGTCCTGAACCCCGCCCGGGGCCGAAATCATGTGCCGCGCCGGCCCTGAGAGGGCGTCGAGTACGAATTGGGGTGTGGGGCGGGTGACGCGGGCACGCTCACCGGACCTCACCTCGACAAGGCCCATCTTGCTCAGATGCAGCAGCGCCTCACGGATTGAGGGGCGCCCGACCCCGAATTGCCGCATGAGTTCCCGTTCCGACGGCAGCCGCTCGGCTTCGGCCAGTTCTCCCTTGCGGATCATCCGCTCGAGGTGTTCTGCAACCTCGTCCGAAAGCTTCCGCTGCTTGATCAGAACACCAATCACTTGGCATACCTTTGATACCAGTTAAGCATGCTATTGCCATAGTGCCCCCGTGTCAAACACAACTCAAATCGACAGACGCCCGCCTTCAAGCGCAAACAAGGAGCGAGGCTTTGGCTCGTTTCCTACAAGCAACATGCTCACCAGCTGAGCGATCAGCCACAGCGCAGGGTGCCAACGCTGTCAGTTCGCGTCAGCGATCATTTCCGGTCGAACGAGATTGGGGCGCGGTCAGAAGTCTACTCCCTTGAATGCCCTCTTTCGAGCGGCAGGATAGGGAGTAACTGCTTCGGTTCAACCTGCCTCATTCCCGGCTATCGGCTACAAACGTCCGAGAACGTCCGAACTCGATAGCTGAGAATATTCGGGTTCCGATCCGAGAGCGTCGCGCGTCTAATGGAAGCGCAAAGGACGCTCTTTGAACTTTGCGCATGATCCTTTCCGGACCGAAGGCCAGCGCAGCAAAGGCCGTTGCAGCTCCGTGCGTCAGGCGTCAGCCAGTCGGAACCGGTATTCCGTCACATGATGGTAGATCTGGCCCGGCCATAGCGTGGCCTGCGGGAAATACGGCCGGTTCGGCGCATCCGGCCAGACCTGCGGCTCCAGGCAGAAGCCCGAATAAGCCATGTAATGAACTCCCCCGAGCCCCGGCGAAGCTGGCGCCAGATACTGGCCGGTATAGAGCTGGACGCCCGATTCCGTGGTCCACAGCTCCATCTCGACGCCGGAATTCGCGCCTTGCGCCCATGACGCCAGCTTGAGCGGCCCGCGCGTCGAGGCAAGGCAGAAATTCTGGTCGTAGGGGAGCTGCTTGCCCTCGCTCTCCATGCGCAGCGGCCGCGCCTGACGGAAATCGAACGGCGTGCCGTCGACCGGCTTCACGACGCCGGTCGGGATCAGGTCGCCATCGACCGGAAGATAGGCGCCGGCGTTCAGCATCAGCCGGTGATCGAGGACATCGCCGGCGCCGCCGTCATCCAGGTTGAAATAGGAATGCTGGGTGAGATTGCACAGCGTCGGCTCCTCGCAGGTGGCGGTCAGCTCGACGCTGAGCGTGCCGGGGATCTTCAACCTGTAGGTGCAGGTCACGTCGAGCGCGCCGGGAAAGCCCATCGTGCCGTCGGGATCATGCAGCGTCAGGGTGACAAAATCCCTGCCATGCAGCGAAACCTCCCATGGCCGGTGCGAAAAACCTTGCGAGCCGCCATGCAGCGTGTGCTTGTCGAGGAAGTTGCGCTCGGTCTGGTAGCGCTGGCCGGCGATGGTGAAGCGGCCATCGCGGATACGGTTGGCATAGCGTCCGACGACGGCGCCGAAGAAGGCCGTATCCGTTTCATAGGGCTCAAAACTGTCATAGCCGAGCACCAGCGGCGCATCGTGGCCGGCCAGGCGCAGATCCTGGACAATGGCGCCCAGCCCGATGATGTTGGCGGTGAGGCCGCCGCCGCGGATGCTGAAGCGGCGGATGGCCTCGCCCGCTTGCGTCGTGCCGAAAACCTCGCCGTCCTTCATCGCCATGCCCGAAACGCCAGTTGGTTGATCGATCCCCGCCTGGCCTCTCGGGCCGGCTTGGGTCCATTGGCAGTCAACAGACCCCTGCCCGATCAGAGGCCGAGGCCGCCGATGCAGACATATTTGGTGTCGAGATAATCCTCGATGCCCTGATGTCCGCCTTCCTTGCCGAGGCCCGATTCCTTGACGCCGCCGAACGGCGCCTCAGGCGTGGTGATGAGGCCTTCATTGACGCCGACCATGCCGTATTTCAGCCCTTCCATGACCCGGAAGGCGCGGCCGAGATCGCCGGTGTAGAAATAGCAGGCGAGGCCGAACTCGGTATCGTTGGCGAGCGCGATCGCCTCCTCTTCGGTTTCGAACTTGAACACGGGTGCTACCGGGCCAAAGATCTCTTCCTTCATAAAACGCATCTTCGGCGTGGCATTGGCGATCACCGTCGGCTGGAAGAACGAACCGCCGAGCGCATGGCGCTTGCCGCCGGCGACGACCTTGCCGCCCTTGGCGGTGGCGTCGGCGATCAGTTCCTCGACCTTTTCCACCGCCTTCTCGTCGATCAGCGGCCCCTGCTGCACGCCGTCATCGAGGCCGGAACCGACCTTCAGCCCGTCGCTGGCGGCGGCGAGCTTTTCGACGAACTTGTCGTAGACACCAGCCTGAACCAGGAAGCGATTGGTGCAGACGCAGGTCTGGCCGGAATTGCGGTATTTGGCGGTGATCGCGCCGGCGACGGCGCGCTCGATATCGGCGTCGTCGAAGACCAGGAACGGCGCGTTGCCGCCGAGTTCCATCGACACCTTCTTGACGGTGACGGACGACTTCTGGATCAGGATCTTGCCGACCTCGGTCGAGCCGGTGAAGGTGATCTTCTTGACCAGCGGGTTGGCGCAGATCTCGTCGCCGATCTCGCCGGCGGCGCCGGTCAGGATGTTGATGACGCCTTTGGGGAAGCCGACCTCCTCGGCGAGCGCGCCCCAGGCAAGGCCGGAATAAGGCGTCTGCGACGCCGGTTTGACGACCGCGGTGCAGCCGGCGGCAAGTGCCGGGCCGAGCTTGCGGGCCAGCATCGAGGACGGGAAATTCCACGGCGTGATGGCGGCGATCACGCCGACCGGCTCCTTGGTCACCAGGATGCGGCGGTCCGCCCAGGGCGACGGCACGACATCGCCATAGGTGCGGCGGCCTTCTTCGGCGAACCACAATATGTAGGACGCGGCCGAACCGATCTCGCCCTTCGATTCGAACAGCGACTTGCCCTGCTCGATGGTCAGCAGCTCGGCCAGCACGTCCTGGTTGTCCATCATGGCATCATGCAGCTTGCGCAACAGCTTCGAACGCTCGAGCGCGGTGGTCTTGCGCCATGACTGGAACGCGGCGTCGGCAGCTTCGATGGCGCGGCGCGTCTCGACCTTGCCCGACTTCGGCACCGTGCCGATCTTGAGGCCGGTGGCCGGATTGTTGACGTCGACCGTCTGGCCGCTGTCGGCCTGCACCCACTCGCCATTGATGAGATTGGCCTGGCGCATGAAATGGCTGGTTTTCTGAAGCATGGTCTAGCCTCCGTTCGGCGCGCTGACGGGCCGCTATCTGGATTTCTTTGGTGGGCGTGCGCATCGATGCCGGCACGCCTGGAGCCACTGCTCTTTACCTAGGGCAAGCCCCGCAATCAATCGCAAGATGGCATATAGGGTTTGGGCCAGCACAAGGCGAGGCCGATTTGCGCTCCCGTTGTTGCTTGAGGGTGTGTGAGGAAACGACCGGACCAGTGGCTCCCGAGAACCGGAACGGAGCGTAACGTTTGGGTATGAGTACCGGAAGTATCAAGAAACCGCCGTTTGCAGGCCGGCTGAATATCGACATACCCTATCCAAACACCTGGACCACCACCGTCAGCCAAAAGGCCGTGGTGACGACTGCACAGGCGGTGGCGATGGTCATCTGGTTCGATGCCAACGCCTGGCCGGTGTTGAACTGCGTCGCAATCAGGTAGGAATTCACCCCGGATGGCAGCGCGGCCGCCACGACCGCGACTTTCGCCGACAGCGGCGGCAGGCCAAGCAGCCAGACCAGGCCGAGCGCGACGGCCGGCATCAGCATCAGCTTCAGCGCCGACAGCGCCAGCGCCGGCCGCACATTGCCGGAGATGCCGAAACGGCACAGGCCCAGCCCCATGGCAAACAGCGCGACCGGTCCGGCGATGTTGGCCAGCGCGTCGACCAGCCGGACGGCCAGCGCCGGCAATGGCAGGCCGGTCATACGCCACACCCACCCCGCCAGGATGCCGACGATCAGCGGATTGGAGAGCATCTTGTGGAGGAAGCGCCGGATGATGCGCAGCGGATGCACATGCTCGTCACCGCGGCCAAAGATCTCAAACAGGATGATCGATGCCATGATCATCGTCGGCAGATGCACGGAAATCAGCAGCGACAGCACTTCGAACCCACTTGCCCCGAACGTGCCGAGGAAGAACGGGATGCCGAGCAGGACGAGGTTGGAAAAAGCCGACGACACGCCGCCGACGACCCCGGCACGCGCGTCGCGCCCGAACACCCGGGTGATGACCAGGTGGCCAGCGGCCCACGTCACTGCGGCGGCCGTAAAATAGGCTCCCCAGAACAACCAGGGCGCAGTGCCATGGAAATCGGCGTTGACCATGGTGCGGAACAGAAGCAGCGGCATCGCCACCCCGACGGCGAATTCGGCGATGGCCTCGCCAGCCTCGGCCTTCAGATAGCCGGTGAGCCCGGCCAGATAGCCGAGCGCGACAAGACCGAAGAGAAAAAGGACGGTTTCGATGAGTGGGGACATTTTCCCCTGATAGGCGAGCCGGGATTTGAGCGCAATCGCCCCGCCTTGCGAAACGGCCTGCCCTCGCCAACAGCCGGGCCTGGTCATGCCCCTGTCTTTCAGCTGGCCTTGTTTTTCAGCCGGCTTTGCCGTCCCTATATGCGGTCACCGGAACCCACCTCCGGTGACCGGAAAAGGACGCCTGATGCTTCGATCTGTGCTGGCTCTATTGCTGCTCGTCATTCCCGCCGCGGCCCATGCGACCGAAGCCGGCTGGGCGCTGTTGCGCGACGGCGGACATGTCGTGCTGCTTCGCCATGCCATGGTCACCGGCACTACCGATCCGGCGAATTTCGACATCGAGAAATGCGCCACCCAGGTCAATCTCTCGGTGCGCGGCAAGCAGCAGGCACGCAAGATCGGCGCGCTTTTCGACGCCCGCGCGGCGCCGGTCGAGCGCGTGCTGTCCAGCCGCTATTGCCGCGCCCTCGACACGGCCCGCACCGCTTTCAGAGAAGAGCCCGAACCCTTCGCCCCGCTTGACCTGCTGAAGACCGACGCGAGCGGGAAAGCCGCCCAGCTCGAGACGGTCATGAACGAGATCCGCGCCTATTCCGGCTCCGACAATGTGGTCATGGTCACCCATCTGGAGAACATCATGGCGCTCACCGGCATCTCGCCGCGCGAAGGTGAAGCCGTGATCGTCGAGCCGCAAGGCGACGGCCTGCGCGTGCTCGGCCGCGTCACCTTCTGACCGATTCATTGCCTGATAAGAGGCCAGCCAACGGCTCTTCTTGCGTTTACCGAGTGGGTATCCCATCTGCGCCCGGCGTTCAGGCCTTTTCCTGCCCGGAAAAACCGATTAGACAGCGCGCAAACACAAGCGGACAGATTCCGCCCGCAACCGAAGGAAAAGCCCTTGTCCACCACGTTCGACAAAGTCGCCAAGATCATCGCCGACACCAGTGAGATCGATATCGACACGATCACCCCCGAAAGCCACACCATCGACGATCTCGGCATCGACAGCCTCGACTTCCTCGACATCGTCTTTGCCATCGACAAGGAATTCGGCATCAAGGTGCCGCTGGAAAAGTGGACGCAGGAGGTCAATGACGGCAAGGCCTCGACCGACGATTACTTCGTCATGAAGAACCTGTGCGCCAAGATCGACGCGCTGGTCATGGCGAAGAACGCCTGAAATGGCTTGTTTTCCAGCCTGACCGCAACAGCCGCCCGATGAACCCTCGCCCATGAGCCGCCACGACGTCGTCATCTCAGGCATCGGCCTTGTCTCTTCGCTGGGAGAAGGCCCCGATGCGCATTGGCGCAAGCTCGTCCAGCCCGGCCTGGAGCCGGTGCTCGAAGCCACGCGCTTCTCGCCCTACACCGTCCACCCGCTGCCGGAGATCGACTGGAACCTGCAGATCGCCAAGCGCGGCGACCAGCGACAGATGGAAACCTGGCAGCGGCTCGGCACCTACGCCGCCGGCATGGCGCTGGACGATGCCGGCATCAAGGGTAATGACGAGCTCTGCACGACCATGGACATGGTGGTGGCTGCCGGCGGCGGCGAGCGCGACGAGGCGGTCGACGCCGACATTCTCGCATCGTCCGAAAGCCGCAACGACCGCGACGTGCTGCTCAACGAGAAACTGACCACCGAATTGCGGCCGACGCTGTTTCTGGCGCAGCTTTCCAACCTGCTCGCCGGCAACATCTCGATCGTCCACAAGGTGACCGGCTCGTCGCGCACCTTCATGGGCGAGGAAGGTGCCGGCGTCGCCGCTGTCGAGACAGCCGCCGCGCGCATCCGCTCCGGCCAATCGACGCATATCCTGGTCGGCGGCGCGTTCCAGACCGAACATTCCGACATGCTGCTTGGCTATGAGCTGGCCGGCTACCTGCATCGCGGCCCCTGGAGACCGGTCTGGCAGAGACAGGGCCTGGACGGCGGCGGCGTGGTGACTGGATCAGGCGGTGCGTTTCTCGTCCTGGAACAGCGCGAGCACGCGATCAGCCGCGGGCGAAAGATCTATGCCGAACTCGGCCCGGTCGTATCCGGACGCGCCATACGCCGGCAGGGCGAGCTCGATGCCGAGATTGCCGCGCTGCTCAGCCAGGCGGCATTGCCGAACGGCGAGCTACTGGCGATTTCAGGCGCTTCGGGTGCCCATGCCGCGACTGCTGCCGAGAAATCGGCGCTCGACGCCAATCCGGCGATTGCCGCACGCGGTTTTTCGACGCTGACCGGCCACATGAAGGAAGCGCAGTTTCCCTTCGCCGTGGCGCTTGCAGCACTGGCTGTCGAACGCAAGGCCGCCTACCCGGCTTTTGACCCCGCCAGCGAGAAGCCGTTCAACGGCATTCCCACGACCGTGCTTGCAACGGCGATCGGCTATCACCAATTCGAGGGCATGGCGTTGGTCAACGCCGCCGATTAAAGGTCCAGGACAAGTCATGGCCAATCTGAACGACCACATGGGCAGGCCGATCGTCGCCGTCACCGGCATCGGCGTGGTGACGTCGCTGGGCGTCGGCAAGGCCGACAATTGGGCAGCGCTCACCGCGGGCACGTCCGGCATCCATCCGATCACCCGCTTTCCGGTCGACCATCTGAACACCCGCATCTCCGGCACGGTCGATTTCCTGCCGTCGAGCTCCAAGGGCGCTTCCCTTCTTACCTACGACCTCGCCGAGATCGCCGCGCAGGAAGCCGTGGCCGAAGCCGGCCTTGATTGGGGCGATTTCGGCGGACCGCTTTTCCTTGCCTCGCCGCCGGTCGAGCTCGACTGGAGCGAGCGCTTTTCGCTCTACAATTCCGACAAGCACGACGTCGGCGCCGAACGGCTGCTTCGCGTGGCGCGCGGCTTGAAGGGGCTCGATGTTTTCGAGACCACCCAATTCGGTTCGATCGCCGACCGGCTCGCCGACCGTTTTGGCACGCGCGGCCTGCCGATCACGCTGTCGACGGCCTGCGCCTCGGGCGCCACCTCGATCCAGCTCGGCGTCGAGGCGATCCGCCGCGGCGAATGCGACCGGGCGCTGTCGATCGGCGCCGACGGCTCGGCGACCGCCGAGGCGCTGATCCGTTTTTCGCTGCTTTCCGCACTCTCCACCCATAACGACATCCCCGAAAAGGCGTCAAAACCGTTCTCCAGGGATCGCGACGGTTTTGTCCTCGCTGAGGGTTCTGGCGCGCTTGTGCTGGAATCGCTGGAGGCCGCATTGGCCCGCGGCGCGACCGTCCTCGGCATCCTGCGCGGCTGCGGCGAGAAGGCTGACGATTTCCACCGCACCCGCTCGAAGCCGGACGGTTCGCCGGCGATCGCGGCGGTTCGCGCCGCCCTCACCGATGCCGGCTTGGGCGAGGACGAGATCGATTATGTCAACGCGCACGGCACCTCGACGCCGGAAAACGACAAGATGGAGCATTTGTCGCTGTCGACCGTGTTCGGCGAGCGGATCGGCTCGATGCCGATCTCGTCGAACAAGTCGATGATCGGCCACACGCTGTCGGCCGCCGGCGCCGTCGAGGCGGCGTTTTCGCTGATGACCATGCGCGAAAGCGTCATCCCGCCGACCATCAATTACGACAATCCCGATCCGGCGATCGTGCTCGACGTGGTGCCGAACCAGAAGCGCAACGCCGAGGTCGGCACGGTACTGTCGAACTCCTTCGGCTTCGGCGGCCAGAATACCTGCCTTGTCATGGCGCGGGAACCAGTCTAAGCGACCGTTCTTCGCCAACAGAACCGACAGGCCCAATGCGCGCATTGCAACTTATCGAGGACCGCCGCCTTGAAACGGTGGATCTGCCGCTTCCGCCGCAGCCTGCGCTGGGCGAAGTGACGTTGCGCATCAAGGCCGTGGCGCTCAACCATATCGATGTCTGGGGCTGGCGCGGCATGGCCTTCGCCAAGCGCAAGCTGCCGCTGGTCGTCGGCGCCGAAGCTTCGGGCGAGGTCGAGGCGGTCGGCCCCGGCGTCTCCAGCCTTGTGCCCGGGCAGCTTGTGTCGATCTACGGCGCGCGCACCTGCGGGCTTTGCCGCGCCTGCCGCGAAGGCCGCGACAACCTCTGCGAGCATGTCTCGGGCGTACACGGCTTCCATCTCGACGGCTTTGCGCAAGAGAAGATAAACCTGCCGGCGCGCCTGCTGGTCCCTGCCCCGCCCGGCGTGACCGACGTCGGCGCCGCCGTCGCGCCCGTAACCTTCGGTACGGTCGAGCACATGCTGTTCGACAATGCCATGCTGCAGCCCGGCGAGACCATCCTGATCCATGCCGGCGGCTCGGGCATCGGCTCCGCCGCGATCCAGCTGGCGAAGAAAATGGGCTGCACCGTGATCACCACGGTTGGCTCGAACGACAAGATCGACAAGGCGAAGGCGCTTGGCGCCGATCATGTCATCAACTACCGCGACGACCGTTTCGAAGGCGTCGTGCGCAAGCTGACGAAGAAGAAGGGTGTCGACGTCGTCTTCGAGCATGTCGGCGCCGACACCTTTGCCGCCTCGATGCTGTGCCTGAAACGCGGCGGCCGCCTGGTGACCTGCGGCTCGACCTCGGGCGTGTCGACGCAGATCAACCTGATGCAATTGTTCCAGCAGCAACTGAAGCTGCTCGGCTCGTTCGGCTGTCGCATGCAAAACATGGCCGACGCCATGCAGAAAATGGCGGCGGGACTGGTTTCTCCGGTTATCGACACCGAAGTCGGCTTCGACGGCATCGACGCCGCGCTGAAGCGCATGGAAGGCCGCGACGTGTTCGGCAAGATCATCCTGCGCGTCGGCTGACGATGATGCTGCTGTCTGAAAACACCATGGTCTAGGAATGGTCGGCAACGCCTTCAAGAAGCTCCGCCGGGACTTGGCGTTCCGCTACGGCAGGCGGCTGCGCCAGTTCAACTACTGGCTGCTGGCGCGCCTCGTCATGACGATGATTTGGCTGCTGCGTCTGCTGCCGGTCGACAGCGCGCTCAATTTCGCCGACCGCGCCGCCCGCCGCATTGGTCCGTGGGTGGGGCGACACAACGTCGCCATCGCCAATCTGCGCAAGGCTTATCCGGAAAAGAGCGACAAGGAGATCCAGGCCATCGCCTCCGACATGTGGGGCAACATGGCTCGCCTTGCCGCGGAATACATCTTTCTCGACGCCCTGTTCGACTACGATCCCGCCGCGACGAAACCGGGCCGCATCGAGGTCAAGGGGATCGAGCACTTCGTGCAAATCGCCGGCGAGCAAAAACCGCATATCATCTTCACCGGACATCTCGGCAATTTCGAGCTGCTTCCGGTGGCGGCAGCCACTTTCGGCATGAACATCACGGCGCTGTTTCGCCCGCCCAACAACCCCTACCTTGCCGACTACATCCTCTCGACTCGCCGCTCGACCATGGGCTCGCTTCTGCCTTCCGCGACCGGCGCTTCGTTCGCGCTGGCGGCCATCCTGGAGAAAGGCGGCAATATCGGCGTGCTCATCGACCAGAAATTCTCGAGCGGGCTCGAAACGACATTCTTCGGCCGCCCATGCGAGAGCAACCGGGTCCTGGGCACCCTGGCGCGGCACTATGATTGCGATGTCTATCCGGCGCGCTGCGTGCGCCTGCCGGGCAACCGCTTCCGGCTCGAGATCGAGGACAAACTGACCTTGCCGCGCACCGCCGGCGGCAGTGTCGACGTCCAGGGCACCACCCAGCTGCTCAACGACGTGGTCGAGCGCTGGGTGCGCGAGGATCCCGGCCAGTGGATGTGGTTCCACAAAAGATGGGAAATCAGCGGCCCGCGCGGGAAGCACAAGCGGGCGAGGAACCGCGGCGAAGCCGCCTGAGCAGAAGTGAGTGACAGCAATTATGCTATTGTTGGCAATGTGCTAATTGCGCCACCGACCCGCCCGGTTGCCGAAGTGGGTTTTTGTTTGGTCACCGATCGCTCGGTGGCCTGTCCTGGCAAGACCAATCCCCCTCACTCTCAGGAGTTCATGCAGGCATTGGAGCGAGACTAACAACTTGCCTAATGCATGTCGCGCAAAAGCATGCCCTCGGGCTTGAACCGAGGGTGGGCAGCGGCTTTGCGATAACGACATGCATAAAAACAAGACCCTAAAGCGCGTCGCATTTATCCATTCAAACGCGCCGCGCTTTAGACGCGCTTTAAATGTCGGAGCCAACCGAAGGGGCGCCATAGCGAAGCCCATCCACCAGCAAGCCAACCATGCGTCGTGCCTGGTCGGGGCCTCCGCCATAGCGGTCTGGTGAGCAGAGCCTGGCAATCGCGAACAACAATTCCCGGGCATCAACGTCCGAGCGAACATCGCCCGCTTCGGTCGCGGCATCCAGCAAGCTCTGCAGCGCGGGCCGAAGTTTCTCAAGAAAATACAGCGGCAAGGACTCATATGCCGGATCGCCTGAGGAGAAGGCCGCGGCGAGTCCACGCTTGGCAGCGATAAAGTCGACGTAACGCTGCATCCATCGGGCGAGCGCTTCGCCGGGTTCATATTCGGCCGCGATGGCAGATGCAGCATTCGCGCAGGCATCCACTTCGTTACGGAAGACCGCCACGATCAGGTCCGAACGCTGCGGAAAGTGCCGATAGAGCGTACCCACGCCAACGCCGGCCTTATCGGCGATCTCTCGCACCGGAGCATCGACCCCCGAAGCTGCAAACACTGCCATTGCTGCTTCGAGCAGCGCCTTGGAGTTGCGTTGCGCGTCCGCACGCACGCGCCGATCCGTCGAGTTTACGGGCTCCAAGCCACCACCCCGCTCCTCCGATTTGTCGTCCATGATTTTTCCACTTGATAAACGGAACAATGTTCCGTATAAAACGGAATGCAGTTCCGATTGGGAAAATTAGCACAGCATGGCGCCGGTGCCTACACGTCAATGCAAAAAGAGGAGATCACCATGCGGGTCAAACCTATTGCCCTGGTCACTGCGGCCAACAAGGGAATCGGTCTCCAAATCGCCAGGGATCTGGCGACGCACGGCCTCACCGTGCTCGTAGGGTCGCGTAAGCTCGAGCATGCGGAGACGGCTGCAAAGAGCGTCGGCGCGGATGCCCGCGCCCTCCAACTCGATGTCACGAACCAGGCCTCGATCGCCGCCGCGGCAAAGCGCATCCATAACGAGTTCGGTCGCCTCGACGTCCTGGTGAACAATGCAGGCATTTCCGATGCGGGAAAGCAGGGCATCTCGCATGCGGCGTCCCTCGACGAGCAACGCGCAGTGTTCGAGACCAACGTGTTCGGCGTCGTCGCCGTCACGCAGGCGATGTTGCGGCTGCTTGGTGAAGCGCCAGCGGCACGCATCGCCAGCGTCGCCCCGTCCAGTCCACAGCGCGCATTGTTCGGCCCTGTCTACAGCCCCTCGAAGACTGCCCTCGATGCGACGACGCTCGCCTTCGCCATCGAATTTGACGACACTGCCTGCCCCGGCTTCACTTCGACGAACTTCAACAAATTCGAGGGCACCCGTACGGCCGAACGGGCCGCGTGAGCCCTTCGCCTCGCGCTCCTCGACGCGAACGGTCCGATGGGCACGTTCCCAAGCCAGGACGGGCCGTTCCCCCGGCGGTCTCGTGCCGATCGCGTGAAGTTTGACCCGGCAGCGCACTGACCGCATTCAAGGGCCAAAGGGACAGCCTGCCTCAGCCGTCAATCCCCTGAACGAGGATCGACCGATAGTCCGCGCCCAGGAATCGATGTCGGACGGCGGCTTGGTATTCGGCGCCGTCATAGAAGGCGCGTGCGGCCTGCATGGTCGGGAATCTGACGATCACCACGCCTTCCGGCGAGGCGCCCTCAAGAACGTCCTGAGGGCCGTAGGCTGCGAGAACTTTTGCATCGATGCCGCCCAGGATGGGGGTCACCATTTCGGCATAGGTCTGCAGTTCACCCGCGTTGCGGGTGCGTTCGCGAATGAAGATGGCGTAGGCGCTCATAGGTGAGAAGCTCCTTGGGAGTTCAAGGTGAAATCAGTGCTGGACTATGACCTTGCCGAACACCTGGCGCTGACCGAGATGCTCGATGGCGGATCGCGCGTCCTCAAATGAGAAGTTGCTGTCGATGACGGGTTTCAGACCGGTTCGTGCGACGAAGCGCGTGAGTTCCTCAAGGTCGCGGCGGCTGCCGGTCGTGATCGTCTGGAAGCGTGCATGACTAAGGAACATCGCCATGTAATCGACGCTGCCTGCAAAGCCCCCGAGCGCGCCGACCAGCGATATCTGTCCGCCGGGTGCAATCGCCTTGATCGATTGCGCGAGCGAGGTCGCGCCGCCCGTTTCCACGACTCGATCAACGCCCCGATCGGTCAGCGCGTGTGCCGTGGAGCCCCAGTCCTGATCGACGCGATAGTCGATGACATCGTCGGCGCCCAGCGCCCGCAGCCGATCGGCCTTTTCCGCGCTGGAGGTCGTCGCTATGACCCGCGCGCCCAACGCCTTGGCCAATTGGACCGCGAAAATCGAAACGCCACCCGTACCTTGCGTCAGAACGATATCGCCCGCCCTGACGCCGGCAAGGGCTGACCAGGCGGTGACGCCCGCGCAGGTCAGGGTGGCAGCCTCCTCGAAAGACAGACCATCGGGCGAGGCGACCAGAGCCTCCGCATCGACGACCTTATACTCGGTCAGCCAGCCGTCCCGTTCGAGCGAATATTGCTCGCCAGCGGCCTCGAACGGGCCGCCGAACCAGGTCGGGAAGAAGCTGCTGATGACCCGGTCGCCGATGACGAAGCGGGTTACATCCGGTCCCACCGCATCGACATCGCCGGCCGCATCGGACAGGGGAACGACGTCCGCCTTGACGGGGGCGGGGAACATCCCGGTGAGAAGCGCAAGGTCGCGGAAGTTGAGCGCGCTGGCGCGGACCCTGACGCGCACCTGCCCCGGTCCGGGAACGGGAAGGGTCTCCTCGATAATCTTCAGGTTGTCGAGAGATCCAACCTGGCTGACTCTGTAACTTTGCATGTGTGTCTCCAATCGATGAGATGGAATAGACTGGTTAGATCGTATGAGTAATGGCCAAAGCGCGTTGATTCCTGACCGATCGTCCGATATTGGGGTGGGATGGATCCTTTCGACGATGTTGTGAGCGCGATGAGCGTGGCGAGCTCGCTCTATGTGCGGTTCCGCTTTGCCGCGCCTTGGGGCGTGGCGTTCGACACCGGCTATCAGGCCCGGCTGGTGATGATCGCGGAGGGTGTGGGCTGGCTGCTGTCCGAGGGTGAGGCTCCCGTACGCGTGGCCAAGGGCGATTGCCTCATCATCAAGGAAGGCACGCGATTCGCGATGGCGGATCGGCCTGACAGTCCCTTGGTGGATTGCGCGGACCTGTTTGCGGACCTGCCCGGCTTCTCGGAAGCCACCGGCTTCACCACCATCCCCGACCGCACAGTCAACCATGGCGGTGACGGCCCGTTGATGGAAATGGTGTCGGCGCGTCTTTCCTTCGACCCGATCGCGGCCGAGCCCCTGCTCGCCTTGTTGCCCGATTTGCTCCACGTTCGGCTAGTGCATGGTGACCTCGACCTGCTCGAGACCACGCTGCGCCTCATTGGCCTGGAAAGCCGCGCAGACGGGCTCGGCGCGGACCTGGTGGTGGAGCGGCTGACGGACGTGTTGTTCATTCAAACGATCCGCGCGTGGGTTGCGGCGGACGGGACACGGGCCAGCGGGTGGCTTGCTGCGCTGAGGCACAGACCCCTGGCCAGGGTTATTCGCACCGTTCACGCGGACATCGCACACGACTGGACGGTCGAGGAGATGGCGCGTGTCGCCGGCGTCTCGCGCTCCACCTTTGCCCAGAAATTTCGTTCGGTTCTCGGAGAGACGCCGCTGAACTATGTGACACGGTGGCGGATGTATCGCGCCAAAACCCTGATGCGGAAGGGCGCGGCGTTGGCGGAAGTGGCGGTCAGGGTCGGGTATGACTCCGATACCGCGCTAATCCGCGCCTTCCGGCGCGTTGAGGGACTGGCGCCGGGAGAGTGGCGGCGCACCCTGGCTCCGGTGCCGATCGAGCCCGCATCCTGATCTGCGATCTTGGGTCGAGAGGTCTATCGAGTTTGGTACCGGAAAGCCGCGACAAAGGCCGCAAAGGCGGGCGATTGATTGCGTCGGCTGGGGTAGTAAAGGTGATAGCCCTGGAAGGTCGGGCACCAGTCGGCAAGGACTTCCTCGAACTGACCACTCTCAACATAGGGTTGAACAAGATCCTTCGGCGCATAGGCCAAACCAATGCCGTCGAGGGCCGCGTCAAGCGCCGGCGCGATATTGTTCAGGGTCAACTGGCCGTCCACACGGACGCTGAACTCGCGTCCGTTCTTCCTGAATTCCCAGGCATATAACGCGCCTGAGGTGGGAAGCCGCAGGTTGATGCAGTTGTGGTCGGTCAAGTCCTGAGGGCTTTTCGGCGCAGCCCGACGAGCGAAATAATCGGGTGAGCCGACGACGGCATAGCCGACATCGGGACCAATGCGAACGGCCACCATGTCGCGGGCGATTGCCTCGCCAAGTCGAACACCGGCATCGAACTGACGCTCGACGATGTTGGTGAAGCCGTTGTCGACAATGAGCTCCACGTTGATGTCCGGGTAGTCTCGCAGGAAGGCTGGCAGCCTGGGGCGAAAGACGAGATTGACGGCATCATCGGGGCACACGATGCGGACCTGGCCCGAGGGCTTGCCGCGCAGCGCGCTGATCGCGCTGATCCCGGCGGCAATGCTCTCGAAATGCGGCTCGATGCTTTCGACGAGGCGTTCCCCGGTCGCCGTGGGCGCCACATCGCGGGTCGTGCGAGAGAGGAGACGGACGCCAAGCCGTTCCTCCATTGCCCTGATCGTATGGCTGAGGGCCGATCGGGTAACACCCAATTTGGCCGCCGCTCGCGTAAAACTGCGCTCCCGAGCGACCTCAAGGAACGCTCGCATCTCACTGAACTCGTCACGCGGCATTGGTGAGCTCCGTTCACTACGACATGCAGATTATAGCTGCTAGTCTGACAAGACCAGCCCGGCTACCTAGTCTGTCAACGGACAGGAGCGCACGAATGGCCATCGACCTGACACTGGATGACACGCTGGCGGCTGAAGGGGCGGTAACGCCATGGGCCGCCGTCACCTGCCTCTCGCTTTTGACCTTTCTCCTGGTCGGCCTGGAGTTCATGCCGGTGAGCCTGTTGACTCCGATTGCGCAGGACCTGGCCATCTCGGAAGGCCAAGCCGGACAGGCGATCGCCGTGTCGGGGCTCTTTGCCGTGATCGCCAGCCTGTTCGGCAACGCGCTCCTGGCCAGGTTCGACCGGAGAACGGTCGTCCTGCTCTACACGGCAGTGCTGGTCGCATCGAGTTTGGCTGTTGCCCTCGCTCCCAACTTCCTGGTTTTTCTGGCCGGACGGGCCCTGGTCGGGATCGCGATCGGCGGCTTCTGGTCGCTCTCCACGGCCATTTTGGCGCGCCTGGCCTCAGGCTCCGACCTGCCCAAGGCGATCGCCCTGCTGCAGGGCGGAACTGCACTGGCGATCGTCATCGCCGCACCGCTCGGCAGCTTCCTCGGCGAACTGATCGGGTGGCGGGGCACCTTCTTCGTCACAGTCCCAGTCGGCCTCGCGGCGCTCATCTGGCAGTTCGCCGTTCTGCCGAAGATGCCGCCGATGGAGGCCGTTTCGGTATCCGGCATGTTCCGTCTGCTGCGCAATCGGACATTCACCATCGGCATGGCCGCAACTGGGCTCGCATTCATGGGAATGAACTCGCTGTCGATCTACCTGCGCCCATTCCTTGAAAGCGTCACCGGCCTCGACGTGAACGTCCTGTCGCTAGTGCTGCTGGGCCTGGGCCTGGGAGGCCTGGCGGGACTGTCCATCGCCGGCTTCGTTCTCCGGCGCAACCTCACCGCCGTGCTGATCGGGCTGCCGAGCGCGCTTGCGCTCCTCGCCCTGCTCCTGATCGCAGTGGGACCGGTGCTTTGGGCAACGGCTGCGCTGCTGGTTCTTTGGGGGCTGTTCAACACCCCGATTCCGGCGGCGTGGGGTACATGGATGGCTCAGGTCATTCCCGACGACCTTGAAGCTGGAGGCGGGCTGCAGGTCGCATTGATTCAGTTAGCCATCGCCGGCGGCGCTTTTGCGGGCGGCATGCTGTTCGACACTGCCGGCTGGTGGAGCGCCTTCCTGCTCGCCGCCGCCCTGCTGGCGGGCTCAGCCCTGCTCGCCGCTGCCGCCAGCCCTCGCGCTTAGTTCGGACTTCACCCCAATTGCAAGAAAGGAATGCAGATGATGACCAAGCTCAAGTTCGCGATGTCTGCTTTAGCCCTCGCTGGCTCCCCGCTCTCGCTCAGGAGGGCCCCATCATCGGCGCGTGGCGCATGACGTCGCTGCAGATCACCGATTCGAAGGGCAAGAAGGCCGACGTGCCTTACTCCGGCCAAGTCATCTTCTCGCAAAGCGGCACGCTCTCGGTGCAGGCGATGGACCCGGACCCGGCTGCAAAGCCGACTACCTACACCGCGAACGGCTATGAAGCCTATTTTGGTCCGGTCGCGATCGATGAGGAGAAAAGCACCTTCACCATCACTGTTGAGTCGTCCCTGGTGCGCGATCTCATCGGACAGGAATTGCAGCGGGTGTTCGAGGTCGCCGGAGATCAACTGGTGATCACCCCGGTCGATCCCAAGGAAGGCTGGCGCGTCACCTACGAGCGCTTGTGATCGCATCGCCCCGCGAACGCGGAGCCACCGCTTCGAAGGAGCGGACGCAGACCCTGGGATCCACGCCGTGACATCGGAGCGCTGTTGCAGTGCAGAACCTTTGATCGCGGAGGGACAGCGCCCCCATCTGTCCTGCCGGACATCTCCCCCACTTGGGGGGAGATCGGCAGCTTCGCGGACAGCGTCCTTTTTGCAAGGCTGGTGGTTGGCGAAATCAGTGATGAAGGCCAATCTCCCTCCTTGTGGGGGAGATGTCGAGTCTTGGCAAAGAGGGCAGGACAGAGGGGGGCGCGAAGGATCGCTACAGAGCGCTTTTATTCTGAACCGCCGCATTCTTGGCTGGGCTGGGCATTGCTGCGCTGCCCGACTTCCTTACCGACCTGCCGATCGCGGAGGGTACATTGAGACAAGTGATGGCGGATTATCCCTCGCCCGAGGCGGGGATCTATGTGGTGCGGCCACCTGGCGGGATTGCACCCAGAAAGGTGCGTGCGCTGATTGACATCCTCATCGAATGGTTCGGCGCTCGTTGAGCGCAATCATTGCGACCTTCGGGTGGTGATCACGGCGCAACGGCGAGAAAGCGCATTTCAAGCCAACACCGGTCCCTTCGCCATCTCGGGCCACAATCTCGATGGACTTAGAGCGGGTGGAAAAGTGGTCCTGATCGGTCAACGCATTGCCTCATCGGCCGTAAGTGCGTGTTCTCGCGTGCCGGAGACGATGATCTCCAGGACCTCATGCTCGTCGGTGTTTTTGATGTAGCGATCGCCGACGTTCTCGCCGCGCTTAAGCACCATCACGCGGTCGCCCACAGCGAAGATGTCAACGAGGCGGTGGGAGATGATGATCTGGGCAACGCCCTGCTTCTTCAGTTCCAGCATGGTTTCGAGCAGCCGCTCGGTCGCCATCACCGAGAGATTGGCAGTCGGCTCGTCGAGGATCACCACGCGCGGCTGAAAGGAGATAGCGCGGGCAATCGCCACAGATTGCTGGCGGCCGCCCGAAAGGCTCTCGACCTTTTGATAGACGGAGTTCACGTCGACCTTGAGCCGCTTCAGCACACTGTCGGCTTCCGCGTACATTTTCCGCCGATTGACGAAAAGGCCCCTGCGCGGCCAACGGCCAAGAAAGATATTCTGACCGACATCCATATTCCCGCAAAGAGCGAAATCCTGGTAGATCATCTCGATGCCGGCGTCGCGGCTTTCGTGCGGGCTCTTGAAGTGCACCGGCTGCCCGGCGACGAAGATCTCGCCGCCGGCGTCGCGCTGGTAGGCGCCGGTCAGGATCTTCATCAGCGTCGACTTGCCGGCCGAGTTGTCGCCGACGAGGCCCAGGATCTCGCCGGGATAGAGCACGAGGTCGACGTTGCGGAGCGCCTGCACCGCACCGAAGGCTTTTTCGATGCCCCGCATTTCTACGATCGGTGCGGGCCTGGTCGCGTCACGCATGGGTCGTTTCCGCCGTTCTTGTGCGCCGCGCGAGGCGCGCCCGCAGGCGGCCGAAGATGTTGGCCTGGCGCACCCAGATGTCGATCAGCACCGCCACGATCAGGATGCCACCGATGAAGACGTTGATCCAGTGCTGCGGCATGGTAAAGCCCTGGACGTTGAGCTGCAGCAGCGCCCGGATCAGGGTGATCACCGCCGCCCCGGCGAGCGCCCCGATCACTGTGCCGTAGCCGCCGAAGATCGAACCGCCGCCGATGATCACCGAAGCGATGGCGTCGAGCTCGCGGAACTGGCCGGCTACCGGGTTGAAGCTGCGGAAGTAGGCGACGTTGATGATCCCGGCCATTGTCGCGCAGAGCGCCGCCAGCATGAGCGCGAAGAACCGCACCCGGTTGGTGTTGATCCCGGCATAAGCGGCGGCGCGAATGTTGCCGCCGGTCGCATAGACCTTCTGCCCGAACGGCATGTAGGCGAGCACGACGCCGGCAATGAGGGCGACCAACAGCATCCAGATGGTCTGGACGCTCACCACCTCGGCGATCGAGCGCAGCAGCCCGTCCGGCAGCGAGATGCGGTAGTGCAGCAGGATGTCGTTCACCTTGCGGCCAAGCAGGTTGTAGCCCTCGGGCCAGCCGGTGAGCTGCTGCCCGGCGACGAACCAGGCGGCGAGGCCGCGGGCGATGTAGAACATGCCGAGCGTGGCGATGAAGGCCGGCAGCTTGAAGCCGACGGTGACGATCGCGTTGACGAAGCCGGCGCACATGCCCGCCAGCAGGCCCATCGCCACGGCGGTCACGGGGTCGGCGCCGAGGACCTTGAGGAAATAGGCGGCAGTGCTGCCAGCGAGGGCAAGCACCGCCCCGACGGAGAGGTCGATATCGCCGGCGGCGATGACGTAGGTGAGCCCGATGGTGATCAGCGCAAGCTCGGTGTAGTTGAGCAGGATAGCGAAGCTGTTGGACAGGTTCCACCAGTAGTCCGGCCGGAGCGCGAGGCCGGTCAGCCACAGGAGCGCGGTCAGGATGACGGCGAGCGCGTCGCGCCGGGCGAGGAACTTGCCGAACCCGGTGGCCGACAGCGCCATGTCGGTCGCCATCGCCCCCTTGGTCTGCACCCCCTCGATCGCAATGCCGCCGATCTCGTAGGCCGGTGGCGGCGGCCGGCCGCGGAGCCAGGCCCAGAGGCGCCCTGCCACCTGGCGGCGGATGAGATAGGGCTCGATGAGCACCGCGACGACGAGCAGCAGCCCGAGGAACACCGGCACCGCGCCGACCGGCAGCGAGAAAACGGCGTTGACCGTGATCTCCTCGTCGCCGATCTTGATGGTGCGTGTGATCGGCCAGCCCTCGCGCAACACCTTGTCGAGCAGCACCACCAGCAGGGCGCCAAGGCAGGATCCGGCGACCCGGCCGCGGCCGCCGAGGATCGAGGCGCCGCCGATGATCACGGCGGCAATGGCGGTCAGCTCACCGCTGACGCCGTAGAGGGGCGTCACGCCCTTGTCCTGGGCAGCTGACATCAAGCCGGCCAGCGCCGCGCAGAGCGAGGAGATCAGAAAGGCTCGGATACGCACCCAGTTGGTCGGGATGCCGGCATAGGACGCCGCCTGCTCGTTGCCGCCGGTGGCGAAGGTCTCGTAGCCCCAGCGCGTCTTGGCGAGCACATAGGCGCCGATCACGGCGACAACGACGAAGATCACGATCTGGTTGTTGAAGCCGAGGAGGTTAGTCTCGCCGAGGTGAAAAAAAAGCGGATAGCCGGTCGCCTTGGCAGGATAGTAGATCGCCTGGCCGTGAGTGAGCGCCAGCACGAAGCCGCGGCCGATGAAAAGTATCGTCAGCGTGGCGATGAACGCCGGCACCTTCAGGATGGTGACGAGCACGCCGTTGATCAGCCCGATAAGCGTGCCGAGCAGCAGGCAGAGGATCACCGACGTGACGACGCCGAGGTCAAGGAAGTTCGGCGCGAACAGCCTGGCGAAGACGACGGCGACTAGGCCGTAAGTTGAACCGACCGAAAGATCGAGGTCCTTGTTGACGATGACGAAGGTCACTCCGACCGCGATGATGGCAACCCGCGAGGTGTCGCGGAGCAGCGAGTGAAACGCTCCTGTTGAGCCGAAGAACGCGGGATTGACGAGAGCGCCGCCGAGATAGAGCAGCAAAAGCAAGGCAACGAGCCCCACCTCCCAGCCGCCGACAATCTGGGACGGCGCACGGCCGAGCGATGTGGTCGCGGTAAGCGCCATGGTCTCTTCTGGTCGATTTCCCTGCTGCCGCATTGCGGGAGAGCTTGCGCCCTCCCGCAGTGATTTCAGACGAGCGGACTCAGTTCTCGAAGCGCTTGCCGACGTCCTCGACGGTCTCCTTCGTCACCAGTTGGGCGCGTGTGTCGAGGTTGGCCGCCGCGATGCCACGATCGATCTCCAGATAGAGCTGCATGACCGGCCAGAAGCCCTGCAAGAAGGGCTGCTGCCCGAGCGCGCCGGTCAGATCGCCGCTCTTCATCGCATCCTGCTGGGCCGGGCCCAGGTCGAAACCGTAGGCGCAGATCTTGCCGGTCAGTCCGGTCTGAGCGACGGCCTTGGCAAGCGCCGGCGTGAACACGTTGTTGCCGGCGAACGCGCCAACGACGTCGCCTCGCGATTCAAACAGCGTCACGATGCCGTTCACCGGATCATTCGGATTGGTGTCGATACCGGTGTTCTCCGGACCCGCGTCGACCTTGAAGGCATCAAGCTTGCCGGCATCCTTCAAGCCCTTGACGATGGCGTTGAAAGCCGAAGTGACGCGATTGTTCACCTCGATGTTGCCCATTGCGGTCGACGACGGCAGGACGATCGAACCCTTCTCGATACCCTTGTCCGCGAGGCACTTGACGAGCGCCTCGCCGGCGATTGCGGCAGCGGAGGCGTCCTGGCCGGTGTGGCCGATGCCGCTGCGGTTGAGGATCGTGCCGTCAAAGGAATTGGTCGTGGCGACTGGTATGCCCTTCGCCTCGGCGGCCTTGACGATGTCGTTATAGGCGCCGACCTGGGGCGTTGTCATGATCAGCCCGTCGATCGTCGGATCCTGCACGATCTGGTTCAGGATTTCGATCTCCCGGGCAGGGTCGTCGGTCGGCGATTCCGAGCCGAGCAGCAGGATCTTGGCGCCGATCAGGTTGCCGGCGACGGTCGCACCGACGTAGACCGGATCGAAGAAGCCATTGCCGGCAGTGTGTGTCACGATAGCGAAAGTGAGGTGACCATCGGCCGAATGGAAGTCCTTGGTACCGGGGGCCTCCTTTGCGGCTTCTTCGAAGCTGTAGCCGCCGACCGCCTTGTCGACGCCGCCCGATTGTGCGTAGGCGTTCGATACGCCGAGCGATAACGCCGCGGCACACGCCGCGACCGAGAAAATACGTTTCATGATTATCCTCCCTTGCAACCAACGGTCGGAAGCCGTTCGGGCGCATTTATTCAGGATTCCGAATGCTTCCTCCCACCCCTATATTCTGCCCAAAGCCCGCCCACGTAAATAGTGTTAGAGCGACGCGGTGTCAGACAGACGAGGAGACTTGGTGTATTATGATCCTACCTGGGCCACATTTCAAAAGGGAGCGACACAGAGAGCACCAAAAATAAAGTTTCACAAACGCGTAGGGAGGATACCGCGATGAATCTGCGACCAGACCCCACATTCTATCCGTCACCGAAGCTGGCTATGGAAGGGCCGCCGGAAACTCTGGCCTACACGTTGATGCTTAGCCCGGACTTCTCGCAACCCGACGGCCTGGCTGTGGTGAATGTCGATCCAAATTCGCCGGATTTCGGCAAGATCGTCCACACTGTGATCATGCCAAACAAGGGCGATGAGTTTCATCACTTCGGCTGGAATGCGTGTTCTTCGGCGCTATCACCACTGACTGGCCACGCCTTTTTGGAGCGTCGTTATCTGATCATTCCGGGCATGCGTTCGTCGCGCATCTACATAATTGATGTGAAGGGCGGGCCGACAGCCGCCAAGATTCACAAGATCATCGAACCCGCAGAAGTCTTTGCCAAGACGGGCTATTCCCGCCCGCATACGATCCACTGCGGACCCGAGGGCATCTATGTCTCGACCCTCGGCGGCGGCGGCAAGGACGGTACCGACGGTCCTCCGGGCATTTTCATCATGGATTGCCAGACCTTCGATGTCATTGGCCGCTATGAGATAGATCGTGGCGCCCAGGACAAGCACTACGATTTCTGGTGGAACCTGCCGCGCGACTACATGGTCAGTTCCGAATGGGCCCTGCCGCCGCAGTTCGAAAACGGCATCGTCCCTGAGGATCTACTGTCCAACAAGTACGGCCACCGCATGCATTTCTGGGATCTGCGTGCGCGTAAGAACATTCAGACGATCGATCTGGGCGCCAATCACCAAATGGCGCTCGAAATCCGCCCGGCGCATGATCCAGTCCGGCAATACGGCTTCTGCGGCGTTGTGGTCGATACCACCAATCTCGAAGGCTCGATCTGGACTTGGTGGCGCGACGCAGATGGCAAGTTCCAAGCCAAGAAGACAGCGATCATCCCGCCTCAACCGGCCAATGCCGACGATCTGCCGGATCTTCTGAAGGGTTTCTCGGCGGTGCCCCCGCTGGTCACCGACATCGACCTCAGCCTCGACGACAAATATCTCTATGTGGCTTGTTGGGGTACGGGTGAAATGCATCAATACGATGTCAGCGACCCGATGAAGCCGGTTCTGGCGGGCAAGGTCGAACTGGGTGGGATCGTCAAGAAGACCAAGCACCCCTGTGGCAAGGTCTTCGGCTATGGGCCACAGATGGTCGAGATTAGCCGCGACGGCAAGCGTGTCTATTGGACCAATTCGCTCTATTCGACCTGGGACGATCAGTTCTATCCCGGTGAGCGCGGCGGGGCGATGGTGAAGGCCGATGTTGGCGCCAATGGTGGCCTGACGCTCGACACCAACTTCTTCGTCGAGTTCCCCAAAGGCTATCGAACGCACCAGATCCGACTTGAAGGCGGCGACTGCTCTACCGACAGTTTCTGCTACCCATCGGTCTAGGTGTCGCCCGAACTCCTTTCGACCACAGCCGGCCTCTGGTTTGCTGTGGTCGCCAGCGGGATTTACCATGGCGTAAACCCGGGTATGGGCTGGCCGCTTGCTGTTTCGGCCGCCCTGATGGAACGGCGAGCCTGTGCGCTGCCGGGCGCACTCCTGGCGCTGGCGTTCGGGCATCTTGTCGCCATGACGGTGGTCCTCTTGCCCTTCGCGCTGATGACCGTGCTGGTTGATTGGCAAACCGAGATCCGCGTTGGCGCAGGTCTAATTGTCGTTGCGCTCGGAGTCTGGCTGCTCTTCAACCGGCGGCATCCTAGATTTCTGGCGCGCGTGCCGCCGTCGCGACTGGCGCTCTGGTCCTTTCTGGTCGCCGTCGCGCATGGCGCCGGCCTGATGCTGGTGCCGATCTACCTCGGCCTGTGCGGCGTCGTTGAAACGGATGCCGGGCACCGTGCCGCGACCGCCCTCATTGCACGAACTGCAGCGCTCTCGATCGGCGTGGCAGCGGTCCACACCGGCGCGATGATCACTGCCGGCGGCGCTTTGGCCTTCGGCGTCTATCGGTGGCTGGGATTAAGGTTTCTTTCGAAAAGCTGGTTTGATCTAGATGCGATCTGGGCGCTAAGCCTGGTTCTGGTCGGGGCGATCGGCGTGTTTTCCGCGCTCTAGTTGGTCACCACGATCCGCGTGTTGCGGAAGCCGGCCCGCCGCACCATGGAATAGAAGGCGGCGGCATTGGCCGGATGCAGCCGCACGCAGCCATGCGACGCCGGGCGCCCGAGAGATTTTACCGCGCCGGTGCCATGGATGGCGTAGCCGCCGCGGTAGAATACCGAATGAGGCATCGGCGACATGTCGTATTTGCGCGAATACCACATCCGCGCCGTTCGTTGCGGCCGGTAGCTGCCGCGCGGCGTGATATAGCCTTTGCGCGCCGTGGATACGCGCCATCGGTAAACCGCCTGACCGTATCTTACAGTCATCGTCTGCGATGACACGTCGATCCTTGCAACCAGCTTAGCTGCCCAGCCCTCGACCGATGAACCGAGCAGCATCGTTGCCAGTGCCGCTGCCATGAAGACGGTTTTTTTCATGCGATCAAACCCCTTTGATTGCCCTTGCCCGCTTGCCTTCACGCAATTCTTCATCTTTTTAATCGCAAGTGAATGAGGTAACGACACACCTCTGACGAATTCACCAATCCAAAGCAGCGAATTTGAACGATTTCCCGCGATAGTTGCCGTGACGACACGTAAACCAGGTAACTAGGGCGCGACCCGCCAACAGGCTTGCCAAAACGCATCGTTGGCTGCTCAATTCGTCGAATGAACGAACTCCTGCTGAAAGCGGTCGATGATCGGGTCGACGACCTGGTCACACTGACCGCGGAGCTGATCCGCTTTCCGACCATCAACCCGCCCGGCGAGGCCTATCGGCCATGCGCCGAATACGTCGGGGCGCGGCTGAAGAAGCGCGGTTTCGAAGTCGAATTCATCCGCGCCGAGGGCACGCCCGGCGACACCGACCGCTACCCGCGCGTCAACGTCGTCGCCCGCTTCGCTGGCCGCTCGCCCGGCGCCTGCGTGCATTTCAACTCGCATATCGACGTGGTCGAAGCCGGCGACGGCTGGAGCCTCGATCCCTTCGCCGGCATCGTCAGGGGTGGCAAGGTCTATGGCCGCGGCGCCTGCGACATGAAGGGCGGCCTGGCCTCCTCGATCATCGCCACCGAAGCCTTCATGGAGGTGTTCCCCGATTTTCCCGGCGCCATCGAGATTTCGGGCACGGTCGACGAGGAGTCGGGCGGCTTCGGCGGCGTCGCGCATCTGGCCAAGCTCGGCTATTTCTCCAAGCCGAAGGTCGACCACGTCATCATTCCCGAGCCGTTGAACAAGGACCGCATCTGCCTTGGCCATCGCGGCGTCTGGTGGGCGGAGATCGAGACCAAGGGCGAGATCGCGCACGGCTCGATGCCGTTCCTCGGCGACAATGCGGTGCGCCATATGGGCGCCGTGCTAAGGGCTTTCGAGGACGAGCTGTTCCCGGCGCTCGACCGCAAGGTCACGCGCATGCCGGTCGTGCCCGACGGGGCAAAGCGCTCGACCATGAACATCAACTCGGTCCATGGCGGCCAGACCGAGGATTTCAGGCCCGGCCTGCCCTCGCCCAACGTCCCCGATTCCTGCCGGCTGACCATCGACCGCCGCTTCCTGCTCGAAGAGGATCTTGGCACGGTCAAGAGCGAGGTGACCGATATCCTCGACCGGCTGAAGCGCGAGCGCAAGAAATTCGACTACGAGATCCGCGATCTCATGGAGGTGCTGCCGCTGATGACCGAGCGCGATGCGCCGGTGGTCAAGGCGGTGGCGCAGGGCATCATGGAGATATTCGACCGCGAGCCCGACTACGTGATCTCGCCCGGCACCTACGACCAGAAGCATATTGCCCGCATCGGTCACATCTACGACTGCATCGCCTATGGCCCGGGCATTCTCGACCTCGCCCACAGGCCCGACGAATGGGTGGGGATTTCAGACATGGTCGAGTCGGCCAAGGTGATGGCGATCGGGCTCAACGTGCTGCTGAGGGGCACGGGCGCTCGGTAGTCGGTGATGGGCGAAAAAAACATTCCTGCCGGCGCTGCCGGAAAGCACGAAACGCAATTTACTCCTCGGTGAAATCACGCTTCTATCCACCGGTTTTGAGCATGTTTTTGAGCATATCGGGAGTTGCACGATGAAATTGTGGAAAACCATTCTCACCGCTGCGGCCCTGGTGCTGTCTGCCGGAACATCGGCATTTGCGGCGCGGACCGATCTGGTCATCGGTATTACGCTCGAGCCTCCGCATCTCGATCCGACCGCCGGCGCTGCGGCGGCGATCGACGAGGTGCTTTATGCCAATGTGTTCGAGGGGCTGACCCGCATCGGTGCGAACGGCGAGGTGCTGCCGGCTCTCGCCGAAAGCTGGACCGTTTCCGACGACGGCAAGGTCTACACCTTCAAGCTGCATAGCGGCGTGAAATTCCATGACGGCACCGACTTCAATGCCGACGACGTCAAATTCTCGCTCGACCGCGCCCGTGCCGACAACTCCGTCAACGCACAAAAGGGCCTGTTCGCCGCCATCGATACGGTCGAAATGGTCGATCCGGCGACGGTCAGGATCACGCTGAAGAACCCGCAAAGTTCGTTCCTCTACAATATGGGCTGGGGCGACGCGGTCATCGTCGCGCCGGAGACAGCCGACATCAACAAGGAAAAGCCTGTCGGCACCGGCCCGTTCAAATTCCAGAACTGGGCCAAGGGTTCGTCGATCACGCTGGTCAAGTCCGACACTTACTGGGGCGCCCCGGTGTCCCTCGACAAGGCCGAGTTCCGCATCGTCACGGATGCCGCAGCCGCCGTGCCGGCGCTGCTTTCCGGCGATGTTCAGGCCTTCCCTTTCTTCGACCCCGACAGCGTCGCCCAGATCCAGGGCGACCCGCGCTTCAAGGTGATGATCGGCGCGACCGAGGGTGAGACCATCCTTTCGATGAACAACAAGAAGCCGCCTTTCGACAGGCTGCAGGTCAGGCAGGCGATTTCGTTTGCGCTCGACCGCAAGGCGATCATCGACGGCGCTTCGGCCGGTTTGGGCGTGCCGATCGGCTCGCATATGTCACCCGCCAACAAGGCCTATGTCGACCTCACCGGCCTCTATCCGCACAATGTCGAGAAGGCCAGGGAACTCTTGAAGGAATCCGGCCTGGAGAACGGCTTCAAGGCGACGCTGAAATTGCCGCCACCCCCCTATGCGCGACTTGGCGGCGAGATCATCGCGTCGCAGCTTCGCGATGTCGGCATCGACCTGCAGATCGTGCCGGTGGAATGGGCGCAGTGGCTGGACCAGGTCTTCACCAGGAAGGACTACGACCTGACCATCGTTTCCCACACCGAGCCCAACGACATCGATATCTATTCGCGCAAGGATTATTACTTCAACTACGACAACCCGACCTTCGACAAGATCATCGCCGATCTGAACCTCACCTCCGATGAGGCCAAGCGCATGACGCTGCTCGGCGAGGCGCAGAAGATACTGGCCGACGATGCCGTGGTCGGCTTCCTCTACGAACTGCCGAAAGTCGGCGTCTGGGACGCCAAGCTCGAGGGTTTTTGGAAAAATGCGCCGATCCAGGCCAATGATTTGACCAAGGTGAAGTGGACGGAGTGAGGGACTGCTGGCCAAAAGGGCGAAGCTTGCAGCCGGTGGCACCCCGCTCTGTCCTGCCGGGATGCCTGGCCCGAGCCGCAGGGCAATCGCTTCAGTTCTGCGCTGCCCCTCATCGCCCTGCCGGGCACTTCTCCCCGTATAGTGACGGGGAGAAGGACGCCTTCGCAAAGGATTTCGCCAATCTCCAGCGTTGCAGAAGAGGTGCCAAGGTTGCGGCCAGCCCCCTTCTCCCCGTCACTATACGGGGAGAAGGTGCCGGCAGGCGGATGAGGGGCGGCGCCGGCATTAACAGTTGGCCGGTCGATGGCAACACTGCGGTCCTCCCGCCATGACCGCCTATCTCCTCAAGCGTCTTGCCATCGCCCTCATCACGCTGGTCCTGGCCTCGATGGTGGTCTTTGCCGTGCTGGAGATCATTCCCGGCGACCCGGCGCGGCTGATGCTGGGCATGAACGCCAGCGCCGACCAGGTCGAGTTGCTGCGCAACCAGATGGGTCTCAACGCGCCGCTTGCCGCGCGCTATCTGCACTGGGCCGGCGGCTTGCTGAGCCTCGATTTCGGCCGTTCCTACACCTATTCGGTGCCGGTCATCGACCTGATCCGCGAGCGCATCGTGGTCTCGCTGCCGCTGGCGCTGATCGCGTTGGCGCTGTCCACCATCATCGCCATTCCGGTCGGGCTGTTTTCCGCCGGCCGGCACGGACAGGCCGGCGACACGATCGCAATGGGCGCCGCCCAGCTTGGTGTCGCCGTGCCGAACTTCTGGTTTGCGCTGATGCTGATCTACCTGTTTGCCGTCTGGCTGCGGCTGGTGCCGGCCGGCGGCTTTCCGGGATGGAGCGCCGGCGTCTGGCCGGCGCTGAAATCGCTGGTCCTGCCGGCGATCGCGCTCGCTCTGCCGCAAGCGGCGATCCTCGCCCGCGTCACCCGCTCGGCGATGATCGACGTGCTGAGCGAGGACTATATCCGCACTGCCCGCGCCAAGGGCCTGCCCTATCGCGCGGTGCTGTGGCGGCACGCGCTGCGCAACGCGATGATCCCGGTGCTGACCATTCTCGGCCTGCAGTTCGCCTTCCTGCTCGCCGGCACCATCATCATCGAGAACGTCTTTTATCTCCCCGGCCTCGGCCGGCTGGTGTTCCAGGCGATCACCCAGCGCGACCTGATCGTCGTCGAAAGCGTCGTCATGCTGCTGGTCGCCGCCGTCATCGCCGTCAACCTGCTTGTCGATCTCTCCTATGCGGTCGTCGATCCGCGGCTGAGAAGCCGCCAATGACGTTGCGCTTCGACCTCCCTGAGGATAATTTTGCCGACATCCTCGTCAGGGCTTTCACCAACCGATCGTTCCTCACCGGCTTCGTCATCACTGCACTGGTGGCAGCGGTCGCCATCGTCTCGTTCTTCTGGACGCCTTTTGACGTCACCAGGCTGATCATCGCCGACAAGACCCAGGCACCCTCGCCGGCGCACTGGTTCGGCACCGATCATTTCGGCCGCGACATTTTTTCCATGATCATGGTCGGGGCCCGCAATTCGATCGCCGTGGCGCTGGTGGCGGTCGGTATCGGCATGGGCGTTGGCGTGCCGCTCGGCGCCCTTGCCGCGGCGCGCGGCGGCATCGTCGACGAAGCGGTAATGCGGCTGAACGATCTCGTCTTCGCCTTCCCTGCCCTGCTGTCGGCGATCATGATCACCGCCATCTTCGGCCCGGGCGCGCTCAACGCCATCATCGCCATCGGCATTTTCAACATCCCGGTCTTCGCCCGCGTCGCCCGGGCCGGCGCGCTGGCGATCTGGCCGCGCGAATTCATCCTCGCCGCGCGCGCCGCCGGAAAAGGCAAAGCACTGATCACCGTGGAACACGTGCTGCCCAACATCGTCACTTTGCTCCTCGTGCAAGGCACGATCCAGTTCGCGCTCGGCATCCTGGCCGAAGCTGGGCTTTCCTATGTCGGGCTCGGCACACAGCCGCCAATGCCGAGCTGGGGCCGGATGCTGTTCGATGCGCAGACGCGCATGGGGGTGGCGCCGTGGATGGCGATCTTTCCCGGCATGGCGATCGTCGTCACCGTGCTTGGACTGAACCTACTCGGCGACGGTATTGCCGACATCCTCGACCCCAAATCGCGGCGGCAGCGATGAGCCTGCTCGAAATCGAGAAATTGTCGCTGACGATCGGCGACACGCCGATCCTGAGGGATGTCGAGCTCTCCGTCGCGCCCGGCGAGGTGACGGGGCTGGTCGGCGAATCCGGCTCGGGCAAATCGATCACGGCATTGACGGTGATGCGGCTTCTGCCCTGGGCGGCGCGCGCCAGCGGGCGCGTCGCCTTCGACGGCATCGACATCCTTGCGGCCAGCGAAGACCAGATGTGCGCGCTGCGCGGCGATGATATCGGCATGGTTTTCCAGGAACCGATGACGGCGCTGAACCCGGTCAAGACGATTGGCGAGCAGGTCGCCGAAGGCATCCGCTGGCACACCAGGGCAAGCCGCGCCGACGCCGAGGACCGCGCCCGAAAAATGCTCGACCGGGTTGGCCTGCCCCCAGCGCAAGTCCCGCTGTCGCGCTATCCGCACGAGCTTTCCGGCGGCCAGCGCCAGCGCGTCGTCATCGCCATCGCCTGCGCGCTGAAACCAAAACTGCTGATCGCCGACGAGCCGACGACGGCGCTCGACGTCGTGCTGCAGGCGCAGATCCTCGACCTGTTGCGCGACCTGGTCGCAGAAAACCGCATGGGTCTGCTGTTGATCTCGCATGACCTGGCGGTTGTGACCGAAATGGCGGAGCGCATCACCATCCTGCGGCACGGCGAAGTGATGGAGGCCGGCGACACGGCGCGCACCTTGTCCGAGCAGCTTCATCCCTACACGCGGCAGCTGGCGCAGGCCTCGATGCATGTGCCGGCGCGTGCCACGACGCACGAGGTCGGCCAAGACAACCCCCAGCTCCAGGTTGCCAAACCTCTTCTTCAGGGAGCCAGACCTCTTCTTCAGGTAGAGAGCGTGACGCGGGACTATCCGGGACGCCGCAAATCGCTGCTGAAGCGCGCGGCCCCGACCCGCGCCGTCGACGACGTCTCGTTCTCGATCGATCCCGGCCAGTCGGTGGCGCTGGTCGGGCGTTCCGGTTGCGGCAAGTCCACGCTTGCCCGCATGGTCCTGGCGCTGGACGGGCCGACATCGGGAACGATCCGGTTTCGCGGCGAAGTCATCACCGGCAAGAGCGAGGCGGAGCTCAAGCCGGCGCGCCGCGACATGCAGGTGGTGTTCCAGGACCCTTACGGCTCCTTCGATCCGCGCCAGAAGGTCGAAAAACTGGTCGCCGAGCCACTGCATGTCCTGGAGAAGAAGCCGACGGATGCGGAACGGCGCGAGATGGTGGCAAAGGCCCTGCACGATGTCGGCCTTGGTCCACGCGACATGGACAAATATCCGCACGAATTTTCAGGTGGCCAGCGCCAGCGCCTGTCGATCGCCCGCGCCATCATCACCCGCCCCAAGCTGGTCGTCGCCGACGAGCCGGTCTCGGCGCTCGACGTCTCGATCCGCGCCCAGATTCTCGACCTGTTCGCCGAGCTCAACCAGACGCTCGGCGTTGCCTATCTGTTTATCACCCACGATCTGACCGTTGCCCGCGCCATCACCGACCAGGTGATGATCATGCATGCCGGCAAGATCGTCGAGCGCGGCAGGACGAGCGAGGTTCTCGACCATCCGCAGTCCGAAGCGGCGAAGTCGCTGGTCGCTGCGGCCCCGGACCTGCACCGCGCGATTGCCCGGCGGTTACAGGAACAGGGGTGAACAGCCGACCGTTCAGAGAGGCTTACTCTTCGGCCTTCACCACATCGGCTGGGCTGATGTCGAGCAAGTCGAGGGTGCGGCGCAAGAGCTGCATCTCTGTCCCGGCAAGTTGCGAATCGGCCTTGGCAATCTCGGCCATATGGCGGGCAAGCAGGCTGCGCCTCTCGACGTCGAGGTCACGGAACTGCGCGATGGCTTGCGAGCCGTTGGTCTCGTAGCCGAACTCGTTGAGATATTCGATGACGCTGTCGATGCTGGCTTCCGGAATACCGAAGGCTTCCCGGCAGATGCGCCTGAACGCGACCATTTCACTCTCGCTGACCGTGCCGTCGGCCAAAATCATGCGAAACAGCATCAGCAGTTCCGCCGACAGCACAGGATCGTCCGCGACCTTGCGCACGCCGGGGTCGCCGTCGAAGATCGAACGTATCTGGTCCAGCAATGCGAATGCCATCAGCATCCCCTTTCCGATTCGTTGCAAATAGGTAGCGCGGAATCGGCCTTGCGCAAATGGTCGGCTGTGGTCGAGCGCGCCATATTTTCCCTCTGGCCGGAAGCCCCTTCCCGCAACCATCCCATGTTCGATCTCGCCATCCAGACCGTCGTCATCCTCGGCGCCTACTTCAACATTCCGGAGTAGGCGCTGTCGGTGAAGCTGCCGATCTCCCCCCTTGCGGGGGAGATGCCCGGCAGGGCAGAGGGGGGTGCTGTCCCTCCGACCTGTCAACCAATTTTTACCAACCCTCAGGCTGTTTCCGGTTGGGATGGTCAAAGCCGAAAGTTGGCGATCCTTCCCACCCCCCTCTGTCCTGCCCTCCCTTTGCCAAAATTTGGCATCTCCCCCGCAAGGGGTCCGCAAGGGGTCCGCAAGGGGGGAGATTGGATGTCGCTTCAGCTTTCGCCAACCATCAACGCTGGAAGGCAGCGCAAACCTGAAGCAATGCCTTGAACCCGCTGCGCCCCGCTGATTGGTGTGTGAACGGGGCGCCTGATAGGATGCGGTTGTAAGAATCATGTCGGAGGAGCCACACATGAATCTCAGTGCGCCTACGCAGCTTATTTTCATCATATCCCTTGTTATCGCCATCATCGGCCTTCTCGCCGCTCTCGGCGTTTTTGCGTTCATTCCCCTGGCCGCGGTGTGGATTGTCCTCATCGCTTATATCGTGCTTGCCGGCGGCTGCCTGGTTCGCGGCGCCTAATCCCTCAGATCTCAGGCAACTCGGAGCGCCCGGCCACAGGCCGGGCGCTTTTGATTCTGAGGGCTGGTCTGCTACCATCCGCGGGCGGAAGGAAAGCCCATGTCTGCCCAGAGCGAAGACGGCAGCAACCACCACAGCCCTGGCCTCGACCGGTTCGAGATGGTGCGGCATGCGCCCGGCCCTTGGCTCCAGGGTTCAGTCACTGACATCTGCGGCTACCGCGAAACCATGCCCGGCCGGTTCCGCAACGTCGAGTATGCATCGCTGACCGTGCCGCTGGTCATCAGCTTTGCCGAACCCTTCGCCATCGGACTCGGCAAGGAGCCGGGCGACAACGACCGCTTCGCCAGTTTCGCCGCCGGCCTCTATGCCGGTCCGGTGGTGATCGAATCCCGAGGCGGCGCCTGCTGCGTCCAGGTCAATTTCACCCCGCTCGGCGCCCGACGCTTCTTCGGCCTTGCGATGAGCGAACTGACCGACCGCATGGTCGGCCTCGACGATGTGCTCGGGATCGAAGGCATCGCGCTGCGCGAAAGACTTGGCAATGCGCACGCCTGGAGCGCACGTTTTGCCATCGTCGAGACGTTCGTCGCCGCGCGGCTGGCCAAAGCCCGCGAAACCCAGGCCGAAATCGCCTGGGCCTATGACCGGATCATCGTCTCGGGCGGTCGCATTCGCGTCTCATCGCTCGCCGACAGGCTGGGCTGGAGCCGCAAGCATCTCTTGGGAAAATTCTCCAACGCGATCGGCGTCGGCCCCAAGACGCTGTCGCGTATCGTCCGCTTCAACCGGGCGCTGGGCCTGTCGAGGCAGGGCAAATCCGATTGGGCTGATATCGCCGCCGATTGCGGCTATGCCGACCAGGCGCATCTGGTGCGCGAATTCCGCGACTTTGCCGGCGAAACGCCGACGGCGCTGGCCGCCCAGGCATAGGTTCTGAAACGGCTCTTGCGACGCCCAAGGGGGCGCGCGGGCAGGTAACATTTCTTCAAGACGTGGGAACAGCCTTCGCCCAGACTGGATTATCGTCCAATCCAATTGAAGGAGATCGTCATGACCATGTCAGTCGAACCGCCCAGGCTCTATCCGACCTTGCGCTACCGCAATGCCGCCAAAATGATCGACTGGCTGGGTGAAGCCTTCGGCTTTAGCGTTCATGCCCGCTACGGCGAAGGCGACATCGTCCAACACGCCGAACTGACTTTCGGCTCCTCGATGATCATGCTGGGCACTGCACGCGACGACAAGTTTGGCCAGATGATCGGCGCGCCGGGCCCGGGTGGCGGCAAATCGATCTATGTTGCCGTCGACGATGCCGATACCGCTTATGCCCGAGCCAAGAAGGCCGGCGCCGAAATACTGGAAGAGCTGACCGACCGCGACTATGGCAGCCGCGAATTCATCTGCCGCGATCCGGAAGGCAATGTCTGGTCGTTCGGAACTTACTGGCCGAAGGTTGGTGAAAAGGCCTGAATTGGCAGTGCTGCTGCAGGCGAAGCAGGAGCGAAGCGACGTCGCGGTCAACGCTGGAGATTGGCGAAAGCCGAAGTGACAGCCAATCTCCCCCCTTGTGGGGGAGATGTCCGGCAGGACAGAGGGGGGCGCTGTCCCGCCGGCCTGTCAACCGTTAGTAGCTACGCCGGCAGAGTGGTTAGTGGCTGAGAATGAAGTTATAGCAAAGGCTGGCGATCCTTCGCGCCCCCCTCTGCCCTGCCGGGCATCTCCCCCACAAGGGGGGAGATCGGCAGCGTCGGCGACAGCGCCAACGTTCAACGCTCCCGCCAGGGCATGCGCTTCGTCAGCGCAACATCTGACCTGTCAAAGCTCCTTCGCCGAGCAGCTACCGCGCCAAACCAAAAATCGTGTCGCAGTCGAGGTGGGTTTCCAGCTCGGCTGCGATCTCGTCGAGCGCCCGTTCGACCTTGGCGCGATAATCGATGCCGCCGCCTTTGACGCCGAGATTTTCCAGGAATTTCGCCCGAAAAGCGTCGGCGGAAAACAGCCCGTGCAGATAGCTGCCCGACACCTTGCCGTCGGCCGAGACGGCGCCGTCATCGACGCCGTTGATGACGGCGGACGGCCGCAGCGTGTCGGGACCGGTGGTGCGGCCGAGATGAATCTCGTAGCCCTTGAGCGGCAGATCGAACTGGACCGAGCGAGCGCTGACATTGCGCACCGTCTTTTCCGGCTCCATCACCGTTTCGACGTCGAGCAGGCCGAGCCCGTCCGTCTCGGTAACGCTGCCCTCGATGCCGTCGGGATCGCGCACGACACGGCCGAGCATCTGGAAGCCGCCGCAGATGCCGACCACATGGCCGCCGCGCTTGCGATGGGCGGCAAGGTCGCGGTCCCAGCCGTTTTCACGGAATCTCAGGAGATCGCCGATCGTCGACTTTGAGCCGGGAATGATCACCAGCCCAGCGTCGTCCGGCAAATGCTGGCCGGGCGGCACGAAGACGACCTCGACCTGCGGCTCGGCCTTGAGCGGGTCGAGGTCGTCGAAATTGGCGATGCGCGAAAGCATCGGCACGGCGACCTTCAGCGCGCGCTTCTCGCCGGACGCCAGGCGTTCGAGCACCACGGAATCTTCCGAGGGCAGCCGCGCCGCCGCCTTCAGCCACGGCACGACGCCAAAGCAGCGCCAGCCGGTGAAGCTCTTGATCGCCTTGATGCCGTCGTCGAACAGCGAGACATCGCCGCGGAACTTGTTGATGAGATAGCCGACGATCATGCGCCGGTCCTCTTCAGGCAAGATCAGATGGGTGCCGGCGACCGAGGCGATGACGCCGCCGCGATCGATGTCGCCGACGAGGATCACCGGCACGTTGGCGCGCGTCGCAAAGCCCATATTGGCAATGTCTCGGCTCCTCAGATTGATCTCGGCCGGCGAGCCGGCGCCTTCGACGATGACGAGGTCGGCACCCTCGCCGACCTTGGCCCAGGAGTCGAGCACGGCAGCCATCAGACGGGCTTTCAGCGCCTGGTAGTCGCGTGCCCGCGCCTCGCCGAACACCTTGCCCTGCACCACCACTTGCGCGCCGATATCGGTCTGCGGCTTGAGCAGCACCGGGTTCATATGGACGGTGGGCACAACGCGACAGGCGATCGCCTGCAGCCATTGGGCACGGCCGATCTCGCCGCCGAGTTTGTCGCCCGGTATATCGGCGACGGCGGCGTTGTTCGACATGTTCTGCGGCTTGAACGGCCGCACCTTCAGCCCACGGTTCCTCGCCGCGCGGCAGAGGCCCGCGACCAGCACCGTCTTGCCGACATCGGAGCCTGTGCCCTGCAGCATGATCGCCTTGGCCGCCATTAATTCCTGCCCTGTGAAACGCTGCCGCTGATCGTGGATTTCGCGGCCAGTGGTCCGCCGCGCCAGATATAGAGCGCCAGCAGAGGCTCCTTGCCGGTGCGCATAGCATGGCTGACATCAGAGGCATGGTGGATCACCTCACCCGCCTCACGCCTGCGAAAGTCGCCTTCGCCCATGCGCCATTCGGTGCCGCCGGTCAGCGGAATGTAGATCTCCTCGGCGACATGATGGTGGTCGGGATAGACGATTTCAGGCCCGAGGATCAGCAGACCGGCCGCGACCTCGTCGTTGACGAAATGGCCGCGCATGCCGAAGACCTCCAGCCAGCCGTAATTGTCGATGAATGTCTGGCCGAGATCCGCCTCGCTGTAGGTCTGCCCCCAGCACAGATCGCCGCGACGCTCCGCAAGCAGCCGCGCCAGCGGCTGGGTGTTGGCCGGAGCGAGCTCGACGATGCGGTCGAGCTGGCGCAGGCAGGCGAGCGGACGCGGCTCGAGCCGACGCGCCGGCATGGCCCAGAAGATCCGGGCCACCGCATCGCGCACCAGCGCATCATCGAATGTTGCGAGAGTGGCGTGGAAACGCTCAAGCAGCTCATCGAAAATTGTTGTCACGCCTTGCCCCAGACACGCATTCTCGCACAGCCGCCCCCAAATCGTTGGATGGAGATGGTCGGCTTGCGCGGCGGCATCATTGGTCTAGATTGAACCGCGCGCAAAGCCAAAAACGACAGGCCAGCAGGCCGAAGACATCACGGAGCACGCCATGGACGCCGCTGTCGATGCGGGCACCAGCCAGTTCGAACTCAACGAGGACCAGCGCGCCATCCAGGAGATGGCCGAGGCCTTCGCTGCCGATCGCGTGGCACCGAACGCGCTCGACTGGGATCGCAACAAGCATTTTCCGGCAGACGTGATCCGCGAGACTGGCCCGCTCGGCCTTGGCGGCATCTATATCAGTGACGATGTCGGCGGCTCAGCGCTCGGCCGGCTCGACGCGGTGCTGATCTTCGAGGCGCTTTCGCGCGCCGATCCGGCCTTTTCCTCCTTCATCTCGATCCACAACATGGTGGCCTCGATGATCGACCGCTTCGGCAGTGACGAGCAGCGCCAACGCTTCCTGCCGAAGCTGACTTCGATGGAATGGCTGGCCAGCTATTGCCTTACCGAGCCAGGCTCGGGATCGGATGCTGCGGCGCTGAAGACGCGCGCGGTGAAGAGTGGCGGCGACTATGTGCTGAACGGCGTCAAGCAGTTCATCTCGGGCGCCGGCGACAGCGACCTCTACATCGTCATGGCGCGCACCGGCGCCGACGGGCCGAAGGGCATTTCGACCTTCGTCGTGCCGAAAGATGCGCCCGGCCTGTCTTTCGGCGCCAACGAGCACAAGATGGGCTGGCACATGCAGTCGACCCGCCAGGTCGTCTTCGAGGACTGCAAGGTGCCGGCGCAAAACCTGCTCTCGGACGAAGGCGCCGGCTTCGGCATCGCCATGGCCGGGCTCGACGGCGGCCGGCTCAACATCGCCGCCTGTTCGCTGGGCGGGGCGCAATCGGCGCTCGACAAGGCGCTGTCCTACACCGCCGAACGCAAGGCCTTCGGAGCCAAGATCAACCAGTTCCAGGCGCTGCAATTCAAGCTGGCCGACATGGAGACCGAACTGCAGGCTGCACGGATATTCCTTTACGCCGCTGCCTCGAAGCTCGACCGCAAGGCCCCTGACGCCTCAAAATGGTCGGCGATGGCCAAGCGCTTCGTCACCGACATCGGCTTCAACGTTGCCAACGACGCGCTGCAACTGCATGGCGGCTATGGCTACCTGCACGATTACGGCATCGAGAAGCTGGTGCGGGATTTGCGTGTCCACCAGATTCTCGAAGGCACCAACGAGATCATGCGCGTCATCATCGCACGCGCCCTGATCGGCCGGTAAGGCAATAGGCAATAGGATGACCGGCAAGATCAATTGGTACAAGGATCTTATCGTATGGCAGCAGGCGATGGATCTGGCCGTCGCCACCTACTCCTTGACCAAGGCATGGCCAAAAGAGGAATTGTATGGGTTGACCAGCCAAATCCGCCGCTCAGCAGCCTCTATCCCTGCAAACGTCGCGGAAGGTTACGGCCGAGACGACAGAGGCTCTTCTCAGCAATTTCTCCGGATAGCCCAAGGGTCGCTGAAGGCGTTCGAGACGCACCTCCAGATCGCTGAACGCATTGGCCTTGCTACGCATGATCAAGCTTATCAGATGCTGTTAGCGACCGAGGGCATCGGAAAAATGCTTCGCCAGCTTATTAGCAAACTCGCGCCAGAATAGGCTGCCTACTGCCTTACCCAAATCACGGAGTGCCATTATGACCACCATCGCCTTCATCGGCCTCGGCAATATGGGCAATCCGATGGCAGCCAACCTCGTCAAAGCTGGATATGCCGTTCACGGCTTCGACCTGATCCCGGAAAATCTCGTCATCGCCAAGGAGCATGGGGTCGTCGTCATGGCCAATGCCGTTGCCGCGGTGAAGGAGGCCGATGTGGTCATCACCATGCTGCCGGCCGGCAAACATGTCCTGTCGGTCTATGAAGACATCGCGCCCAAGGCGAAAAAAGGTGCGCTGTTCATCGATTCCTCGACCATCGACGTCGAATCGGCACGAAAAGCCCACGCCATTGCCGTCAGACACAAGCTGCTGTCGATCGACGCGCCGGTTTCCGGCGGCACCGGCGGCGCCACCGCCGGCACGCTGACCTTCATGGCCGGCGGCTCGAAGGAAGCCTTCGCCAGGGCCGAACCAATCCTCAAGCCGATGGCCGGCCGCATCGTCCATTGCGGCGATGACGGCGCCGGACAGGCGGCAAAGATATGCAACAACATGATCTTGGGCATTTCGATGATCGGCGTCGCCGAAGCCTTCGTTCTGGCGGAAAAGCTCGGCCTGTCGCATCAGGCGCTGTTCGACGTCGCCTCGAACTCGTCGGGCCAGTGCTGGTCGCTGACCACCTACTGCCCGGTCCCCGGCCCGGTGCCGACATCGCCGGCCAACAATGGCTACAGGCCGGGGTTTGCCGCGGCACTGATGCTGAAGGACCTGAAACTGTCGCAGGAAGCCGCGCAAAGCGCCGGTGCGGTGACGCCGCTCGGCGCCGAGGCCGCCCAGCTTTATGCGCTGTTCAACGCTCAGGGGCATGCCGCTGCCGACTTCTCCGGCATCATAAATTTCCTGCGCGGCACCCCGGCGTAATGCATGTCGCCCAAAAGCTTGCCCTTCAGACGCGACGCGCTTTAAGCCTCGAACTCGACCGGCCTCGGTTTCCGGCAAAGAAACATCGCAAATTTAGATTTGCTTAAACTATCGATAACCACCCGGTAACGATGTCCCTGTAGAACGGAGTGCGAGGCGGCATATCGCATCCGCCCGGCGCTCCGGATCAGGTCTCGCGTCCCGGAGCCCGTAAGTTTCGCCAAGTGTTCAGTCAGCGAAGCGCCATGCGTATCTGGCAAAGCCGCGTTCCCGATGGAGCGCGGTTTTTGCATTTCGCATTCTTCAACGACAGTGAGACGATTCGCCCCCGCGTCTCCAGATGGTCGTCGGCCTCGTGGCGAGCGCGATCTGAGATTCCGCTGCAATATGAAAGCCTCGGTCGAAAACGACCTCTTGTCGTACATTCGTGATTGCGACTCTGATCTCGCCAGGAGGTCGCTATAGCAAGAACCCGGTCATCCATTCCGCGCTGTAGAATCCTGCGGCAAGAATGATAGCGATGGCAACCAGTCCGGTCCAAACACCCCGCATAGCGAAGGGCGACAAAATTGCTATTGCGAGGATACCAACCCAGACCAATGCTGATCTCAGGTAGATTTCCTTGTTCGCATAGTTCCAGGAGCCGCCCTCCATCGGTCCCTCCGTCATTCCCCAGGGATAGCACCTCTGCGCAGCCGGTGGTGGCCAGCAACAGGAGGAAAGCGCAAAGAGATGCTTGGACTACCATTTCAATGAGGCTGGGCTTGCGGACCATCATGGCCATTACTGTATGTCGCCGCAGTTCCGCCTTCCACCCATGCCGGTCATGCCGAATTTATGAGTTCACAGCCTAACCCCTGAAGCTCATCAGTCCTGTCGGCAAGATTGTCGACAGGCTCACGAAGTGGCAGCCGATCAAGGAAGACGCCAGGAAACGAAGCCGACCGCATCCGCGCCGACGTGGAGATCAAGCGGCTTGAGCGGACATCATTGAAACCTTATGATTTCTAAGCCGTTATCGCCGGTATGTCCGGGGCAAAATCCAAGCCGAAATCGGTCTCCAAATCACGCGATGCCGAAAAGCCGCGCCAGGAGAAGCAATCGACTGTCGAAGTCGCGTCTGAGATCGTCGGCGCGGCCCCGTCGCCGCAGGATTTCATCGAACCCGATCCGGAGCTGACCCCTGAGGAGGCCCCTGAGGAGGCCGAGCAGGCGCGCAAGAGATACTTGCTGAGGCGTTTCTGGATCAGCGCGCGCGGCTACTGGGGCCGCGGAGGCGACAGGCGGGCTTGGCCGTACACGATCGGGTTATTGCTCCTAATCGTCATCAATGTCGGCTTCCAGTATGGGATCAATGTCTGGAATCGCGCAATTTTCGACGCCCTTGAGCAACGCAATGCGCGCACCGTCTATGTCCTGAGCGCCGTTTTCGTGCCGCTCGTGCTCGGAAGCGGAAGCCTTGTCGTTGCACAGGTCTTCCTTCGCATGACGATGCAGCGCCGCTGGCGTTCCTGGCTCACCAACGCGGTCATCGCGCGTTGGCTTGCAAGCGGCCGCTACTTTCAGTTGAACCTCGTCGGCGGCGACCACCAGAACCCCGAAGCCCGCATCACGGAGGATTTGCGGATTGCCACCGAATCCCCGGTCGACTTCATCGCCGGTGTCATCAACGCGTTTCTGTCGGCCTCGACCTTCATCGTGGTGCTCTGGACGATCGGCGGGGCCCTGACCCTGACGATCGCAGGTTCGACGGTGACCATTCCCGGCTTTCTCGTCATCACCGCGGTAGTCTATGCCGCGATCACATCCACCTCGATGGCGGTCATTGGCCGCCATTTCGTCCACCTCTCCGAGGAAAAAAATCAGGCGGAAGCCGAATTCCGCTACACGCTGACGCGCGTGCGGGAAAACGGCGAGAGTATCGCATTGCTCGGCGGCGAGGAGGAGGAGCGTAGCGGCATCGACAAGACGTTCGCCTATGTGCTCAGGCAATGGGCGCTCCTTACAGGTCAGCACATGCGCACAGCGCTGGTATCGCAGGGGGCGAGTCTGTTTGCGCCTGTCGTGCCGATTTTGCTTTGCGCTCCAAAGTTTCTCGAAGGCAGCATGACACTTGGCGAGGTAATGCAGGCTGCCTCTGCCTTTGCCATCGTGCAGGGCGCGTTCGGATGGCTGGTCGACAACTACCCCCGTCTCGCCAATTGGAACGCCTGTGCTCGGCGCATCGCCTCGCTGATGATGTCGCTCGACGGGCTCGAGCGCGCGGAACAGAGCAACACGCTCGGACGCATAAAGCGCGGCGAAGCTGCAGGCGATGCGATGCTCAGCCTGAACAATCTGTCCGTATCGCTCGACGACGGCACCGCCGTGGTCAAGGAAACCAAGGTCGTAATCAAATCAGGCGAGCGGGTGCTCGTCGCCGGCGAATCCGGTTCAGGCAAGAGTACGCTGGTGCGGGCCGTCGCAGGTCTTTGGCCGTGGGGTGGCGGCAGCGTCAACATCCACGCCGACAGACGGCTGTTCATGTTGCCGCAACGGCCTTATGTCCCCACCGGGACGCTTCGCCGCGCTGTCGCCTATCCAGGCGCCGCCGATCGCTGGACGCTGGACAAGATCAAGGCTGCCCTCGACAAGGTCGGACTCGATTATCTGAACGACAAGCTCGAGGACGACGCGCCATGGGACCAGACCCTGTCGGGTGGCGAAAAGCAGCGGCTCGCCTTCGCGCGTCTTCTGCTGCACAGTCCCGATATCATCGTGCTGGATGAAGCAACGTCAGCACTCGATGAAAAGAGCCAGGACAAGATGATGGAGATGATCGTTCACGAATTGCCGAAGGTCACCATCATAAGCGTGGCGCATCGCGCTGAGTTGGAAGCCTTTCATAGCCGCAAGATCACATTGGAGCGGCGCGAGGGCGGCGCAAAGCTTGTCAGCGATATCGATCTTGTCCAGCGCAAGAGAAGACGGAACTTGCTTGTGCGATTTATGGGGCGCCGGCTCGCCGTACCAAAACGCAGCACGACCTTGAGCAAAGCGGCGCTGCCCGAGACAAAAAAGTGAAGTCCGCCGATCGGGCCTCGGTCCTTGGTGAGCGGCTCCTCCGGCTGGCAGAATCCGGCATTCAAACGCCGGGCGTCGGGTTGCAGGGCGCCCGGCGATCGTTCTATCTTATTGCTTGCGCAAATCCGCTTGCGCCAGATCAAGCGCCTTGGCGATGCGGCCGCAGGCCAGGTCGATCGTCTCGCGCGTCCAGATCAGCGGCGGCGACAGGATCATCGTGTCGCCGGTGGCGCGCAGCATCATGCCCTGGGCAACTGCGTGGTCGCGGACGGTCACGGCCGCGCTCCCGGCCGGCAGGAAGCGCTCCCTGGTCGCCTTGTCGCTGACGATCTCGATCGCCCCCATCAGCCCGATCGAGCGCACCTCGCCGACCAGACCGTGCCCGCCGACGTGCTCCCGCAGCGCCTTGGCGAAATAGGGTCCGGTGTCGTTCTTGACCCGATCGACCAAACCTTCCCGCTCGATGATCTCGAGGTTCTTCAGCGCCACGGCGCAGGCCACGGGGTGGCCGGCATAGGTATAGCCGTGATTGAACTCGCCGCCCTTCTCGACCAGCGTCGCGGCGATGCGGTCACCGACCAGCAGTGCCGACAGCGGCTGATAACCGGAGGTCAGCGCCTTGGCGGTGGTGATGGTATCGGGCTCGATGTCGAATGTCTGAGCTGCGAACCACTCGCCGGTGCGGCCATAGCCGGTGATGACCTCGTCCAGCATCAGCAGGATATCGTATTTGCGGCAGATCCGCTGCACTTCCGGCCAATAGCTCATCGGCGGTATCTTCACGCCGCCTGCTCCCATCACCGGCTCGCCGATGAAGGCGGCGACCTTGTCGGCGCCGGCTTCGAGGATGGCATCCTCGACGGCCTTGGCCGCGCGCAGGCCGAAATCATGGTCGCTTTCGCCGGGCAGAGCCAGCTCATAGGCATAAGGCATCATCACATGAACGATGTTGGGAACCGCGCCGTTGAGCTGCTTGTGCATCGGCTCCATGCCGCCCAGCGACGTGCCGGCGATGGTCGAGCCGTGATAGGCGCTTTTGCGCGAGATGATGCGGTTCTTCTCCGGCTTGCCTTCCAATGCCCAATAGTGGCGCACGAGGCGCAGCGCTGTGTCGTTGGCCTCCGAACCGGACGAGCCGAAGAACATCTGGTTGACATGCTTCGGCGCCAGTTCCGCCAGCTTTTTGGCCAGCAGCACCGGTGTCGGGGTCGAGCATTTGAAGAAGGAGTTGTAGTAGGGCAGTTCCTTCATCTGGGCGTAAGCGGCGTCGGCCAGCTCATCGCGGCCGTAACCGATGTTGACGCACCACAGCCCGGCCATGCCGTCGAGGATTTCCGTGCCTTCGGAATCGTAGATGAACGGCCCGTTGGCGTGGGTGATGATGCGTGAGCCGGCCTCGCGCATCTCCTTGTGGTCGGTAAACGGATGAAGGTGATGCGCAGCATCGATCTGCTGAAGCTGCTTCAGCGAATAATTCTGATAGGTCATGTCTAATCTTCCTCTTGAACCAATCCGGCAATTGCAGCCGGGGCGGATTCGTCAGAGGAAGGCGGGCGGCGAATAGCCGATGCGGGCGCAAAGCCGCAAAAGCTCGGCGCGCAGCGTGCGCGGCGACGGCGTCACCGCCACCCCAAACGCGCATGATGCCTTCATCCGAGCCATGCAGCATCTTAGGCGGTCTGATGCGATCAGTTCAAGCCGTTCCGTTCAAGCCGTTCCAGTCAGCGCCCGTTGCAGGAAGACATACTTCATCGCCGCCTGTGCCGCTTGCGGCCGGCGATCGCCGCGCCCGCCATGGCCGCCCTCGGTCTCCTCGAAAAACAGCGTCTTCGCGTGGCCGGCAGCCTGCAGCCGCGCCGCCATCTTGCGCGCATGGCCGGGATGGACGCGGTCGTCGGCCGTCGATGTCGTCAGCAGCACCGGCGGATAGGCGGCATCGGGCTCGACATGCTGATAAGGCGAGTAAGCCGCCAGCGACGCGGCCTCTTCCGGCTTCGCCGGATCGCCATACTCGGCCATCCAGGATGCGCCGGGCGGCAGCTCGGTGTACCGCAGCATGTCGAGCAGCGGCACGTCTATGATCACCGCACCGAAAAGCTCCGGATGCTGGGTCAGCGAAACGCCGGTCAGCAGGCCGCCATTCGAGCCGCCCTGGATGCCGAGCGTCGCCGGCGTGGCGATGCCGCGTTTCACCAGGTCTTTCGCGACCGCGGCGAAATCGTCGAAGGCGTTCTGGCGATTGGCCTTGAGCGCGGCCTGATGCCAGTTCGGGCCGAACTCGCCGCCGCCGCGGATATTGGCCTGCACATAGGCATTGCCCTTTTCCAGCCACAGCCGGCCGCGCACGCCGGCATAGCCGGGCAGCAGCGGCACTTCGAAGCCGCCATAGCCGTAAAGCAGCGTCGGAACCGGCCCGTTCTGGTCGCGCCGCCTGACGACGAAATAAGGGATTCTGGTGCCGTCCTTCGAGCGTGCCTCGAACTGTTCCGAGACCAGCGACGACGCATCGAAACGCGCCGGCTGCGATTTCACCGTTGCCAGCGTCGCAGCGTTGTCGTCCGACCAGATGATCGAACTCGGCGTCAGGAAATCGGTGAAGGAGAAGGACACGCTGGAGCCGAAACGCTCGGCGTGGCTGATGCCGACACTGCCGTTTTCGGGCAGCGCCACCGGCTGCAGCGACCAGCCGTTGCCGCTGCGATCGCAGGCGACGACCTTGCCGCGCACATTGTCCATCAGATTGATGAACAACCGGTCCCGCGTGCGGGCAATCCCGGCAATCGAGACACGATCCGCCGGCTCGAGCACGGTCTCGATAGGCCCGAGCGCATTGGTCTCGATCCAGCGCGCGAAGCCCAGCGAATAGAGGCCATCAGGCTTGCACAGCGTGCCGTCCGGCGCCGTCCACGGGCTGCGCACCCCAAAGACGAGCTGATCCCTGAACAGCACCGTGTCGGAAACGTCGTCCGGCAACGGGATGCGCCTGTTTTCACCGGAGGCCAGACGTAGAAAACTGTGCGAGGCAAAGAAATCGAGCGTCCTGGTCAGCAACAGATGACGCTTGTCGCCGTCGAATTCGAGGGAACCGCCGGCGGCGAGATCCTGCTTCTGCGCCTCGAAAATCGGCGTCGCATCCTCCAGCCTGGTGCCGCGCTTCCAAAGCTTGACCACGCGCGGATAACCAGACTGGGTTTTTTCGTCCTCTTCGAAGGCAGCCGAGACGATGACCGTGTCCTTGTCCAGCCAGTTGAAGCCCGACTTCGAGGCAGGAGCACGAAAGCCGTCCTCGACAAAGGACTTGCTGTCGATGTCGAATTCGCGCATTTCGCTGGCGTCGCCGCCATCCGGCGACAGGCTGAGCAGGCAGCGGCTGAAATCGGGGTAAAGCCGGCTGGCGCCGCTGAACACCCATTTCACACCCTCTTTGGCTGACAGACTGTCGAAGTCGATGATCGTCTCCCAATCCGGCTTCTCGGTCTTGTAGGAAGCGACCGTCGTGCGCCGCCAGAGGCCGAGCACATTGGTCTTGTCCTGCCAGAAATTATAGACGTGGCCGTTGAGCGCAGACCCGACCGCAATGTTGTCTTCGGCCGTCATCAGGTCGAGCGCAGTTTGGAAGGAGGCCTGGTAGGACGGATCGCCCTGCAATTCACCTGTTGTAACCTCGTTCTGACGGTGAACCCAGTCGAGCGCTTCCTTGCCTGTTCTGTCCTCCAGCCAGAGAAAGGGATCTTCGGCCGATGAATTCGGCTGCCTCTGTGTGTTCGGTTTGGTCATGTGGTCTCCGAAAATTGGTCAAGCTCGGTGCCACACATCGGCATGGCGCTATCGAGATTCAACTGAAACACGTAAAACGAACGGCCTCCGTAATCACCACAGCCAAGCCTTCTGCGTGGGATACAAGGAAACTTCATGCAACGTCTCTACATTGCGAATGAGAAGTTTGATCCGGTCAACGGCACAGGATGGACGGAGTACATCCTGTGGTCGGGCCTCACCCAGTTGACCGAGGTCGTCACGCTCGATGGAATGCTCTGCCCGGTTGCACTGGCAGAGACGAAGGACAGCTACTGGCCTCATATTGTGAACGAGGACTACATGCTCGATTTCTTTGTGGACCTAGACTTCCTCCTTTCGGAGTTGGCGGATCCGAGCGACTTGAATGTCCTCGGTGTGATCCGAAGACCGTCGGTGGACGTGCGTGCACTCGACTGGAACGGATTTACCTTCCTGGGCTACGACTTGTTGGATCAAGACGTCTCCATAAGCGCCTTGACCAACTGCGGAGGATTTCCTGACGTGTTTGCGAACACGGAACTGTCTGATGTTGGATTGATACCCGATTTTGATCGTGCCGTTGAAATTCGAGACCTTCTACGCAGGATGCATCCCTCTGAACACCATGCCGATTGTGACCTCTGGGCTATGTTCAGACTGCAAGGCAATTGAGGGCTACAGCACTCCGATACGTATCTCACACGATCCGCCGCCGTATGACGGTTGTAAGCGCCAGCGCCAGGCAAATGGCGCCAAGCGTGATCGGCAGGCCGTTCGCACCGAGAATATCCATGGCGCCGCCCGCCAGCGGCGGCACGGCGATGCCGCCGACGCCCCACATCAGCGAGAAGGCGGCGTTGCCAGCGACCAGCGCCGAGCCGGTGAACCGTTCGCCGAGCTCGATGATCGACATCGTGTAGATGCCGTAGGAAACCGCGCCCCAGACAAAGACGCATGGCCAGATCAGCGGCGTCTCGATGAGAGCCGGCAACAGCACGCATCCGAGCACCGTTAGGGACACACAGATAAACCGCACCAGACGCGCCGTCAGGCGTTCCGCCAGCAGGCCGAGCGGCACCTGCATGGCGATATTGCCGGCGATCATCATCGACAGCAGCGCCGACATGCGGGTTTCCTCGATGCTATAATGCGCTCCGTAGACCGGCAGCAATGCCAGCACCGCCTGTTCGAAACCGGCGGCCACGACGACCGCCGACAACAGCAGCCATGCCATCGGCATGAACCTCATGACCGAAACCTGGTGTCCGGCCTCCTCGACCTTCGGTAGCCGTCCCAGCACCAGCGCCAGGCAGGCGCCGCAAAAGACGAATGCGGCGATGCCGACGAGAAACGGCGGCCATCCTTCGGTGCCGACGGCAAGCAGGCACAGCGGGCCAGCCGCGAAACCGGCCGAAATGACCGTGGAATAGATCCCCATCACGCGGCCGCGGCGCGCCGGTGGCGCCAGCGCGATCACCCAGATCTCGCTCAGCACATAGAGCGGATTGGTCACCACGCCGATCAGGAAGCGCAGCGGAAACCATAGATAGACATTTTGCGTCCAGCCAATCAGTGCCAGCATGATCGCGGAAAGAGCTGCGCAGGTGAGCGCCGTGCGCCCTGCCCCGAACCGGCGCGCCAGCGCCGGGATGAGCGGCGACGAGACGATAAAGCCGACCGGCGTCATTGCCGCCGAGAGGCCGATCATGGCCGGCGACACGCCCTGGCGCTGCAGGATGAAGCTCAACAGCGGGTAGCTCAGCCCTTGCGCGATGGCGAACACCGAAACGGTGGCGATCACGCCGGTGATCGCCGCCCACTGCATTGTCTCGTCGCTGTTCTGTTCCGCCAGGTCCATGATCCGCACCAATAGGGAACCTGCACGATTAGCGTTTCGGCGGCGTGCCGGGAAGCACCGGCGGCAAGAACCGCTTGCGCCAGCCAGCGGATGAAGTGTTCAAGAGCCCCGGCGCTTGAAGGACCGATACAAGGCGAACGCCACCAGCAGCACGTCGACCCTGGTTGGCACGACGCGGTCCGCACGTTTGGCGCCGTTCAGGCCACTACGGAAAATACCGGGCAATCGCCCCCTTCCTGCCCTGCGCGTAAGGCTTCAGCCACTTGTCGTCGATGGAGAGCCCGTCATTGTCCGACGGTCCTTCTCCAATCGTCCTGCGCCAGGCGCGGAACTTGTAGTGGTCGAACACGTCGAGCATATGCACCGCAAAGGCCGCAGCGAACGTCTTGTCGCCTTCCACGATCACCATGTTCTCGTCGTTTTCATAGGACGCCTTGTAGCCAAGGTTGTGGCTGCCGGCGATGACGGTCGCGTTGTCGGCCATCGGATCGATGATGACGATCTTGTCGTGCACGATCGCATGGCCGACGGTCAGCACTTCCGCCTGGAAATCGCGCGCAACGGAGGCCCCCGTCAGGTTGGCCGCCCTGACGATGGAGACGTTCGGCGCCTCCCAGACCTTCTCCGGAAAGACGAACGGCGATTTGCCGTCCTTGTGCGACTTGTTGGTGACCGGATCCCTGGTCGGGGCAACGTAGTTCGGCATGGCGGTGTGGTCGCTGATTGCGCCCTGCACGATCAGCTTTGGATTCGCCGTCGCCGCCGCGACCGCCTGGTCGATGACCGAATTGTTGCCGAGCCGCGAAGGATTGAACACGAGAAAGAGCACCGCCTCCTTCGCCGCCCTGATTCGTGCGAAAACGTCTTCGAGATCGACAGGCCGCACCGAGATGTCCTTTTTGCTGCGGTCGGGATCGTTTGGCGAGAACCAGATGGTGGTCCCATTGACATGGTTCGGTGTGCGATTCATCAGGCGAAACGGCCTGCCTTGCTTCTGCGCCACACGTCCGGCGGCGCTATTGCTCGCCGGCGGCGGGAACACGTCGGCCTTCATCCGCTCCCAATAGGCATCGAACACTTCGGCCATGGCGGGGTCATCGCGGATGAAGGCGTTGTTGGACTGTCCGCAAATGCCGGTCGACGTCCAGTTGGTGCTGCCGGTCATGACCGCTTGCGGATTGCCTTGGGCGTCGCGGTAAACGGCAAACTTGTTATGGCCGATATGGTTGTTGTTGAACAGACGATCGGTCAGCACGACGCCGGCGTCGCGCAGCCGCTTTCTGAACGGCGCGTTGCCCGCGTCCCAGGCCTTGGTTTGTTCATCCCTGCCCGAATTCGACAGAATGACGTCGACGACATCTTTGGCGTCGATGATCGCGTCGCACAACTCGTCATCGCCAAGTTCATAGAGGGCAAGCCTGACAGTGCCGCCCTCGGCCTTGGCCCGTTTCATCAGGCTGGTGAGCACATCCGGAACCTCGCCGTGAAGATAGGCGCGTATCTTGCTGCCGGGACGCTGAAGCTCGGCCCTGATCTTGTCGCGCTGCCCGACCTTGATGCCGGCGTCTTCCAGCGCGCGCGACAGCCATTGCGTCGAGAGCACGCCGTTGGTGAAGGCGAGCCGTGCCTTGCCGAACATCGATCCCAGAAAAATGGTCGGGCTGACGGCACCTTGTCCGAGATAGCCGAGCGGCCGCGCCGCTCCGGTATAGGCTTTCTCGGGGCGCACCGGCACCGGATCGAGGCCGGGCCGCATGTCGCCGACCGGACGCACCCGGTAGGCGACCATTTCGCCATCCGGCCTGATTTCAACGCTGTCGCGGCGCCGCCGCACCGTAAGATCGCGCCAGAATGTCTTCTGCACCGGCCAGACGCCGGTATCCTGCGGAATCCAATCCTTGTTGCGTTGCCCCCGGAAAGGCACCCAGGACGCCAGACAGCGTTCCTCGCCGGTGCCGGGATAGATGCGGACGATCTCGAAGCCGAGACAGCCGTCGATCATTCCGTCAATATCCCAGGCAATGAAAGCAACTTCGTTGTTGGTCGCCGCACGCACGCTGACAACATCCGACACGGAAATAGTCTCCCTCAGGACGGTTTGTATTCAATGTACTTACTCAATATGACGTGATCGCAACGTGACATGTTTCACGGTTCGGGCAGAGATCTGGTTTCGCCCTGGTGCGTCCGGCTGGCGAACGTCCATGTCGCTTCCCTCGTCCTAGTGGTCGCCGCCTCCGCAATGGCGGGACGGCGGTCGGTCCATTATGCCGCCGCACCGTCGCAGCGTACGAGGACTATCATGACCGCCGCCCTTCATCCCGCCGAACCGGCATTGGCAAACGACCGCGCCCGTCGCGGCGGCCGCGCGGGCAAGCGCGCCGGCGCAGCGGCGGCATTCGAGCAGCCGCCTTTCCGTCAGCTGAAAATCCCGCTGACGCCGACCAAGCTGGTCTCCGACGACGAGCTGGAATCGATCCACCTCGCCTCGCTGCGTGTTCTCAGGGAAATCGGCGTCGACGTGCTGCACGACGAGGCAAGGCGCATCATGAAGGCGCATGGCGCGGATGTCCGCGAAGGCAGCGAGCGGGTGCGCTTCGACAGCGACATGATCCTCGAGCTGGTTTCGCACTGCCCGTCGGAATTCACCATCCATGCCCGTAATCCGGCGCACAATGTCCGCTTCGGCGGCGACAATCTGATCATCTCGATGATGGCGTCGGCGCCCAATTGTTCCGACATCGATCGCGGCCGCCGGCCCGGCAACCAGCAGGACTACCGCAACTTCCTCAAGCTTGCGCAGATGCACAACATCCTGAACTGCACGGGCGGCTATCCGGTCGAGCCGATCGACATCCATCCGTCCGTCCGGCACCTCGAATGCATCCGCGATCTGAGCGTGCTCACCGACAAGGTGTTCCACATCTATTCGCTCGGCAAGGAGCGCAATGTCGACGGCATCGAGATCACCAGGATCGCGCGCGGCATCAGCGACGAACAGCTTCTCGAACAGCCGTCGGTGTTTACCATCATCAATACCAATTCGCCGCTCAAGCTCGACGTGCCGATGATGGAAGGCATCATCCAGATGTCGAGCAAGGGCCAGGTCGTCATCGTGACGCCGTTCACCCTGTCGGGCGCCATGGCGCCGGTGACCATCGCCGGTGCGCTGGTGCAGCAGAATGCCGAGGCACTGTCCGGCATTGCCTTCGCCCAGATGGTGCGCAAGGGCGCGCCCGTCGGCTATGGCGGCTTCACCTCCAACGTCGACATGAGGTCCGGCGCGCCGGCCTTCGGCACGCCGGAATACATGAAGGCGCAATTGGTCGGCGGCCAGCTCGCCCGCCGCTACAACATCCCCTACCGCACTTCCAACACCTGCGCCGCCAACACGGTCGACGCACAGGCCGCTTATGAAAGCGTGTTCTCGCTGTGGGGCGCCATACAGGGCGGCGGCAATCTGATGATGCATGCGGCCGGCTGGCTGGAAGGCGGCCTGCGCTGCTCCTACGAGAAGACCATCCTGGACATCGATCTGCTGCAGATGGTGGCCGAATTTTTGACCCCGCTCGACCTTTCGGAGGAAGCACTGGCTATCGACGCCATCCGCGACGTCGGTCCGGGCGGCCATTTCTTCGGCACCCAGCATACCCAGGACCGCTACAAGACCGCGTTCTATTCGCCTATCATCTCTGACTGGCGCAATTTCGAGACCTGGGCGGAAGCCGGATCGCCGACAGCTATCGAAAAAGCCAATCGGGTGTGGAAGGAGCGGCTGGCCTCCTATGAAGAGCCCTACATGGACCCGGCTGTCCGCGAGGAGCTCAACGCCTTCGTCGACAAACGTCGGTCCGAAGGCGGCGCGCCGACCGATTTTTGATCATCTGTATCGGTTTGATGAACAGTCGACTCCCACTCCGTCGAGCTTCGCTCGACACCTCTCCCCCGGTCGGCGGGGCAGAGGAAGGGCGTGAGATTATTCCAGCCGGCGCCCTTCTCCGCTTTGCTTTCACGCCCCGCTCACTCGATTCAATCTCTTCAAAAACGGAACTATCGTCATGAAATCTCATGCAAAAGCGGTTGTCATCGGTGGCGGTGTCGTCGGCTGCTCGGTGCTTTACCATCTGGCCAAGGCCGGCTGGACCGACATCATGCTGATCGAGCGTTCGGAGCTCACCTCCGGTTCGTCCTGGCATGCGGCGGGCGGCTTCCATACGCTCAACGGCGATCCCAATGTCGCCAAGCTGCAGGCCTACACGGTGCAGCTCTACAGGGAGATCGAGGAGCTTTCCGGCCAGTCCTGCTCGCTGCACCTGACCGGCGGCGTGATGATGGCCGACACACCCGAGCGCATGGACTTCCTGCGCCTTGCCCACGCCAAAGGCCGCTATCTCGGCATGGACACCGAGCTGATCACGCCGTCAGAGGCCAAGGCGATGTTCCCGCTGATGGACGAGACCAATTTCGTCGGCGCCATGTGGGATCCGGTCGAAGGCCATCTCGATCCTTCCGGCACCACCCACGCCTACGCCAAGGCCGCCAGGAAGCTCGGCGCCGAGATCGTGCTGCGCAACCGCGTCGTCGAGCTGACGCAGGAGGTCGACGGCACCTGGAACGTCGTTACCGAGCAAGGCACGGTCAATGCCGAGCATGTCGTCAACTGCGGCGGCCTGTGGGCGCGCGAGATCGGCCGCATGGTCGGCGTCGAACTGCCGCTGCTGGCCATGGAGCATATGTACCTTTTGACCGAGCCGATGCCGGAGGTCGAGGAATTCAACAAGTCGACCGGCCGCGAGATGATCGGCGTTATGGACTTCAAGGGCGAGATCTACACCCGCCAGGAACGCAACGGCATCCTGCTCGGCACCTATGAAAAAGCCTGCAAGCCGTGGTCTCCGGTCAACACGCCGTGGGATTTCGGCCACGAATTGCTGCAGCCCGACATCGATCGCATCGCGCCGTCGCTGGAAATCGGCTTCAAGCATTTTCCCGGCATCGAGAAGGCCGGTATAAAGCAGATCATCAACGGTCCCTTCACCTTCGCGCTCGACGGCAATCCGCTGGTCGGCCCGGTGCAGGGCCTGACCAATTTCTGGTGCGCCTGCGCCGTCATGGCCGGTTTCTCGCAGGGCGGCGGCGTCGGGCTGGCATTGTCGAACTGGATGGTCCATGGCGATCCCGGCTTCGACGTCTGGGGCATGGACGTCGCGCGTTTCGGCGAATGGGCGACACTGCGCTACACCAACGCCAAGGTGCGCGAAAACTATTCGCGCCGCTTTTCCATCCGCTTTCCCAACGAGGAACTGCCGGCGGCACGCCCGGCCCAGACCACCCCGCTTTACGACACGATGCTGGCCAACAACGCCGTCATGGGCGATAGCTGGGGCCTCGAAACCCCGCTCTGGTTCGCACCGAAAGGCACCGAGCCGAAGGACATCGTTTCCTTCCATCGCTCCAACGATTTCGGGCCGATCGGCGAGGAAGTGCGCGCCACCCGCGAGAAGGTCGGCGTCACCGAGATCGCCAACTTCGCCAAATACGAAGTCTCCGGGCCGGGATCGGAAGATTTCCTCAACCGGCTGATGACCAACCGCATGCCGAAGACCGGCCGCATTGTGCTGACCCCGATGCTGAACGAGTTCGGCAGGCTCATCGGCGACTTCACCATCGCCAAGGCGGGCGAAGAGCGCTTCATGATCTGGAGCTCGTCGGCCGCGCAGAAGTATCATATGCGCTGGTTCGAGAAGCACCTGCCGAAGGATGGTCCAGGGGCGTCACAGGTCCGCATTCACCGCTTCGACCAGACGCTGGTCGGCTTGTCGATCGCCGGGCCGAAATCACGCGACCTTCTGCAGAAACTGGTTGATGTCGACATCTCGACCAAGGCCTTCCGTTTCATGGATTTTCGCAAGATGGCGGTCGGCGGCGCGCCCTGCATGGTCAATCGCATTACCTATACCGGCGATCTCGGTTACGAGATCTGGATGGCGCCGGCCTACCAGCGTCTCGTCTACAAGGCGATCAAAGATGCCGGCGAAGAGTTTGGCCTGGTCGATTTCGGCATGCGCGCCCTGCTCTCGATGCGCCTGGAAAAGAATTTTCCGACCTGGTTCCGCGAACTGCGCCCGATCTACGGGCCGTTCGAGGGGGCGATGGACCGCTTCGTCAAGCTGGAGAAGAACGACTTCATCGGACGGGAAGCGGCAGCCAGGGAGCAGGCAGAAGGACCAAAACTGCGCCGAGTCTCCTTCATCGTCGATGCCGCGGACGCCGACGTCATGGGCGACGAACCAATCTGGGCCAAGGTCGGCAAGGACTACGGCACGGTGGAGAAGCCGCATGGCTACGGCGCGCCGCGTTTCGATACGGACGGCAAGGAAGTGCGCGGCTCCAGGGCCGCGGAAGGCGCTTCGGCCGTGCGCGGCATCGTCGACGGCGACTGGCGCGTGGTCGGCTGGATCACCTCCGGCGGCTATGCCCATTACGTCCAGGAATCGATGGCGCAAGGCTATGTGCCAGCGGCCTTGGCCGGGGACGAGAGCGCCGGACTGTTCGAGATCGAAATCCTCGGAAGCCGACGACCAGCCCGCATCAATGTCGAGCCGCCTTTCGACCCGAGCGGCGAAAAGATGCGATCCTGAAAGCTTTGGACCCAAAGGCCCGCCCTCGGGCCTGACCCACGCGGCCGATTGATATCGGGAGGATAGGAAAATGAGCGATCCGAGCGTCGAGCGACGGTTCGGTCGTCATCGCCGGATCGCGCCGTTCGAGCCGGACGCAGCAGGCTCAATCGATGCGTTGCGCCTGAAGTCGCGGCAGAAGGCCGCTGAACTCAACCAGCATGTGCTTGGCTACGGCGCACTGGCGGAAGCCGAGTGGCACGCCGCCGGCATTGCTGCTCCCGACCTGCCCGCCATGCGCCAATACCGGCTCGACCGCATCCGCGCCGAGCTGAAGCGCCGCGGCTATGCGGGAGCCTTGCTCTACGATCCGATCAACATCCGCTATGCGACCGACTCGACCAATATGCAGCTCTGGGTCGCGCACAATCCGACAAGACATTGTTTCGTTGCCACCGAAGGTCCGGTGGTGCTGTTCGACTATTTTTCCTGCGAGCACCTTTCCGACCACTCCGGCGTCGTCGACGAGGTTCGGCCGGCAGTGTCGTGGATGTATCTCTACAGCGGCGAACTCACCGAGCAAAAAGTCCGCCGCTGGGCCGCCGGGATCGCCGATCTGGTCAATGAGCATGGCGGCGGTGTCAGTCGCATCGCCGTCGATCACATCAATCCCGAGGGCGTCGAAGAGCTCGCCCGCCTCGGCATCTCGATCGGCAATGGCGAAGCGCTGATGGAAAACGCACGCCTGATCAAATCGCCCGACGAAATCCTGGCCATGCGCCGGTCGATCGTCGCCTGCGAGGCGACGATGGGCGAGATGGAAGCAGCATTGCGGCCAGGAATTTCCGAAAACGAACTGTGGGCCGAACTCCACCGCGGCAACATCGCGCGTGGCGGCGAATGGGTCGAAACCCGGCTCTTGACGTCTGGCCCGCGCACCAATCCCTGGTTCCAGGAATGCTCGTCGCGAACGATCGCAGCCGGCGATCTCGTCGCTTTCGATACCGATTTGATCGGCCCTTACGGTTTCTGCGCCGACCTGTCGCGCACCTGGCTCTGCGGCGACACCGAGCCGTCCAACGAGCAACGCGAGCTGTTTCGCATCGCCGCCGATCAGGTCGCCCACAACATCGGCCTGATGCAGCCGGGCACATCGTTCCGCGATCTTGTCGAACGCTCGGCGGTGCCGCCTGGAGATTGTTTCCCGACGCGTTACGGCGTGCTCTATCACGGCGTCGGCCTGGCAGACGAATACCCGACGCTGCCGCATGCGATCGACTGGACCGAAGACACGCCCGACGGCGTGCTTGTGTCGGGCATGGTGCTTTGCGTCGAGAGCTATATCGGCCGGCTTGGCGGACGCGAGGGCGTCAAGATCGAGGAGCAGATCCTGATCACCGAAACCGGCAACGAGCAGCTTTCGACCTATCCCCTCGATGAGCGGCTGCTCGGCGGCTGATTGATTTTACGCGGTCGCCGCGACCGCCTCGCGCAGCGCCTCCACGATCTTTTCCGGTGTCGTTCTGGCAGTGATGAACGGCAGGCCCATGCGCCGCCTTGCCCAGCCGACGACCGTGACCGCTTCCGCTGCCTGCTCGAAGCGCCGCGCCTTGGCCCAACTCTGGCAGTCGATGGCCGCGACATCGGCCTTGCCCTCCGCAATGGCGACGATCGAGGCGCGGTGGCCACCGCTTTCGCTGCGCTCAGAGAAGATGTTCAGGCTTTCGCCCAGCGCTTCCAGGTCACGCGTCAGCGCGATAATGCCCGACATGGAATCGAGGCTGTTGAAGGTAAAATGCTTGCCACGCAGGACATCGAGCGGGATGAGGGGGCTGCCGTCGGACGGTGAGGCAACCGTTGGCGCTTCACCTGCACGCATCACGAGCGCGCTCGAATAGAGTTCACCCTGCCCGCCCTCGAACGCGTCGTAACGCGGCTGGCCGATCAGTTGAACATGCGTCGCCAGCCCAAGTTCCATCGGACCCCAGCAGGCCTGTGCGAACAGCAGCGCCGGATGCAGCCAGAGGCCGTGAAAATCCAATTCGTCCGGCGGCAGCGTCGCCGGATCGGGCGCGATGACCCTTCCGGCGGCGTCGCGGATGCCGCCTTCTACTGGCCGCAGATCGGCATTGACGCGAGCGATGGTCTGCGGCGCGTCGATGCCTTTTTGCCGGAAGGCGTCCCGCAGCCGTGCCCATTGGGCATCGACCTCGCCCCTTTCTTCAGGCCAGTCATACATCGGCAAACCGGCAACGAAATCGCTCATGCCGGGACTTTGATCGATACGCTGAGAAAAATTGACGAGGCCATTGACGCGCACCTGGGCATCGCTGCCGGCGATGCCCAAAAATTCATTCTTTCGGCGGCTCGGCCGGCACCGGCGCACTGCCAAGCCCATTGAGGCTGCGCGCCCTGACGCGCGGCTTGAACGCCCGGCCCGGTTCCGGCGTGCGCCGCAGCACCGGGTGGACGATCGGCTCCTTGGCCTTGAAGGCATATGCCCTAAGCAGCGCGAAATAGTTCGGATAGGCGTAGCCATTGTTCATCCGCAGCCACTCGTCACGGCGCTCGCGAAACAGCTTCGGCAGCCGGTACCAGGCCACCGTCGGGCTCTTGTGATGAACGAAATGCAGATTGTTGTTGAGGAACAGGAACGACAGCGGCGAACGCTCGACGATCACCGTACGGCCTTCCGGATGCTCCGACCACTGATGCTCGGCGAAGGTGCGGATCGAGATCAGCGACTGGCCCAGCCACACCGGCACCAGGATGTAGAGCCATAGCGGGATGCCGAAGCCGAACTGCACGACCGGCAGCACCACGGCGAGGCCGATGGCGTGCAGCAGCCATGCCTTGCGGATCACCTTGTCGCCGGCGAGCATCTGCCTGGCATCGTCGATGAAGAAGCCGATGCATGACAGCCACGGGCCGAGAATGAGGCGGCCGATCATGGTGTTGTTGATCTTCAGCAGGAACTTCATCGCCGGCGGCAATTCGTCATGGCGCCACAGCGCCTTGTAGTAGCTTTCAGGATCGTCAAGCGGATCGGTCAGCCGTTCGTCGGCATGATGGCGCAGATGAATGGTCTTGAACCGCCGGAAAGGCCAGACGAGACCAATCGGCACGAAGACGAAAGCTTCGTTGAGCTGCGCATTGCGGGTCGGATGGCCGTGCAGGACTTCATGCGCCAGCGAGGATTGCAGCGCCGCCGTCAGGGCCAGAACGACCAGCGCCAGCAGCGGATAGGACGGCCACAGGGACAGGCCAGCTGCAAGCCAGGTGCCGTAGCAGAAAAACGCGAGGAAGACTGTCGGCCATTCGATGGCCGGTGCATTGCGTCGTCTGTTGCTTGTCATGGATCGACCACTGCCCTTCCAGTCGCCGGAACCGTTTTGATTCCTGACAGCATTGTGTCAGGAGCATCGTGATGCTGCAACGCGACAAAGCGCACAAAATGTTGCGATTGCGCATTTTCAGCCGCATATGTTATCTATTGTAAACAAGCTGGAGGATTCATTTACGCCCAAAGTGCCACGTTGGCGGATTCGGCGGATTTTTATCCTCCTAATGGCCGGAATGACGATATGGACAAACGCGACCTGTCGACGGTCTTTCGGGAGCGCCTGAAGATGCTCCTGACACGGTCCGATCTGAACCAGTCCGCTTTCGCGACTGCGGTGGGCATCGACCGCTCGGCGCTTTCGCAGCTGCTGTCCGGCGCCTCGACACGCCTTCCCCGCGCCGAAACGCTGCTCAACATCGCCGCCGAATTCAAAGTGTCGCTCGACTGGCTGCTCGGCCTCAGCCAGGACGAAGGCGTCACCGGTGAAATCCGCGAGAGCCTGGAGATCGAGGAAGCGCCTGACGGCTTCGACCGCACGCTGCTGGCCAGATGGCATGCCGAGGCCGCGGGCACGAAAATCCGTTACGTGCCGGCCGGCATTCCCGATCTTCTGCGCACCGAAGCGCTCGTCGATTACGAGGCCGGTATCGCCAACAAGAGCCGTGAGGCCCAGGCCGGCGAGACGCAGTACCGCATCGACTACAACCGGCGGCCGGAAACCGACATGGAAGTCTGCATGCCGCGCCACACGCTGGAGATCTTTGCGCGCGGCCTGGGCGTCTGGGACCGTTTCCCTGAGGCCGCCCGCCACCAGCAGCTTCTTCACATGGCGACGCTGCTCGACGACCTTTATCCCACCTTCCGCCTGTTTCTCTATGACGGACGGATGCGTTATTCGATCCCCTACACCATCTTCGGGCCTTATCGCGCCGCCATCTATGTCGGCGACATGTATCTGGTGCTGAACGCGACCCAGCCGGTCCGCACGCTGACCAGCCATTTCGACAATCTGATCCGCGCCGCCGATATCAATGCGCACGAAGCAGCCAGCTTCACGCAAAGGCTGGCGGAGATGCGATTTTGACGGCTTGCTTACCGCGCCGACATTGACGCCATATAAAGATTTCTTTATATCCTTATCTCGACAAAGAATCCCGGAAGGCGTATTTTCCAATGACCAATCCAATTGACGCTTTGCTTGCCGAAAAGGGCGTCCTGCTCGCCGATGGCGCCACCGGCACCAATCTGTTCGCCATGGGGCTCGAGGCCGGCGAGGCTCCAGAGTTGCTGAACGAGACGGCGCCGGACACCATCACCAGTCTGCACCAGAACTTCGTCGATGCCGGCGCCGACATCATCCTGACCAACTCCTTCGGCGGCACCCGGCACCGGCTGAAGCTGCACCATGCGCAAGACCGCGTGCATGCGCTGAACAAGCGCGCCGCCGAGATCGCCCGCGCCGTCGCCGATAAAGCCGGCCGCAAGGTCATCGTCGCCGGCTCGGTCGGCCCGACCGGCGAGTTGCTGGTGCCGCTCGGCGCCATGACCTATGACGAGGCGGTCGAGGCCTTTGCCGAACAGATTGAAGGCCTGAAGGCCGGCGGCGCCGAAGTCGCCTGGATCGAGACCATGTCGGCGCCGGATGAAATCCGCGCCGCAGCCGAAGCCGCGATCCGCGTCGGCCTGCCCTATACCTATACCGGTTCCTTCGACACCGCCGGCCGCACCATGATGGGGTTGTTGCCGAAGGACATCCACGGCGTCGCCGATGGCTTGTCGCAGGCGCCGCTCGGTGTCGGCGCCAATTGCGGCGTCGGCGCCTCCGACATCCTCGCCTCGCTGCTCGACATGACCGAGGCGAAGCCGGAGGCGACGGTGATCGTCAAGGGCAATTGCGGCATTCCGGAATTTCGCGGCGCCGAGATCCATTACTCCGGCACGCCCGAGCTGATGGCCGACTATGTCAGGCTGGCCGTCGATGCCGGCGCAAGGATCGTCGGCGGTTGCTGCGGCACCTCGTTCGCCCACCTCGCCGCCATGCGCAAGGCGCTCGATGCGCATACAAGGTCGGATCGCCCGACCGTCGAAAAAATCGTCGAGCGCATCGGCCCGATGCGCAACAAGCAGGCGACGGTCAACACCGTCGAGACCAGCGAAGCCCGCCGCGAGCGCCGGCGCAGCCGCGCCTGACGCAATTGAAAAGGCCGGCAAGGTTTTCCTCGCCGGCCTGCCTCACCGCCCGTCGGTCGGTTTCCCGTATCAGAACGATCCCATCTGATGAAAACCGGCCGTCACACCCACTACCGATTGCCGCCGAGCGCCGAGGCAAGGCGCACCAGCGAGAGGAACTCGGACCGGTAGCCGAACGGGTCGGCCCCCCGGGCGGCAGTGGCAATCTCCATGATCTTGTCGTAGCCGAACTTCGCGGTCGCATCCTCGTCGCGCAGCTTCTGGCCGAAGGCCGCGACGGCAACAGAGAAGCGCTGGTCGGTGCTGGCCTGGTCGAAACCAGCAACTTCGTTGGCAGATGTCACCGGCGTGGTGATCAGCTTCGAGGCATCCTCGTTCGGCAGCTTGTAGCGGATCTTGACGAAGGCATATTCGTCGGCATTGGCGACGCCGCCATTGTTCACTGAAGCCTGGCCGTAGCGCAGCGGATCGATCTTCTCGCCGCCGCTGTCCTTCGGCGTGATCTCGTAGATCGCGGTAACCGAATGCCCCGAACCGATCTCCCCGGCGTCGATGCGATCGTTGTTGAAGTCCTCGCGGTTCAAAGCGCGGGTCTCGTAGCCGATCAGCCGGTATTCCGAGACCTTTTGCGGGTTGAACTCGACCTGGATCTTGACGTCCTTGGCGATGGTGAACAGCGTCGAAGACGCATCCTCGACCAGCACCTTCTCCGCCTCGGCCAAAGTGTCGATATAGGCGGCGGTGCCGTTGCCGTTCTGGGCAATGGTCTGCATCATCTGATCGTTCAGGTTGCCGCGGCCGAAACCGAACACCGACAGGAACACCCCGGTCTTGCGCTCCTTTTCGATCAGCCGCTTCAGATCGTCGTCGTCGGTCTGGCCGACATTGAAGTCGCCGTCGGTGGCCAGCATCACCCGGTTGACGCCGTCCTTGACGAAGGATTTCTGCGCCAGCCGATAGGCTTGCCTGATACCCGCCTCGCCGGCCGTGCTGCCGCCGGGCGCCAACGTATCGATGGCATTGAGGATCTTGTCCTTCTCCGAAACCTTCGTCGGCTCCAGGACAGTGCCGGCATCGCCCGCATAGGTGACGATCGAGACGGTGTCCTCGGGCTTCAATTTGTTGACCAGAAGCCGGAAGGCCGACTGCAGGAGCGGCAACTTGTCCTGCTCGTTCATCGAGCCCGACACGTCGATCAGGAAGACCAGATTGGCCTTGGGCTGCTCTGCCGGCTTGGCGTCGAAGCCCTTGATCGCGACATGCATCAGCCTGGTGTGCTCGTTCCACGGCGTCGGCATGACGCTGACGGTCGAGTTGAACGGGATCGAGGCAGAGTCCGGACCTTTCCAGTCATAGGGGAAGTAGTTGATCATCTCCTCGACGCGGACCGTGTCGGCCTGCGGCAAAGCACCTTCCCTGAGCGAGCGCCGCACGAAGGAATAGGAGGCTGTGTCGACATCGATCGAGAAGGTCGATACCGGGTCTTCGAGCGCGGCACGCACCGGATTGGTCTTGAAATCCTCGACGCGGTCGCGGTTTTGCTCCTGCGGCAGCATCTGGTCGGCCGGCATGGCCTGCGGCTGTACCATCAGCTTGGATTCGGCGCCTGGCATGCGGCCAGCCTGCGTGGCTCCGTCGGCTTTCGGAGGAGATATGGACATCATCACTCTGCCAGACGGCGCAGCTCCACCATCCTGTGCGAACTCACCTTTCGGCGCAGGTGCCGGCTCGGGCGCCACATTGCGGGCCAGAGCGTCCTGCTGCGCCAGGCCACCCACCGCGTTCGATTCGGGCTTCGGCGGCGATGCCGGGGCAAGCGCCTCGGCTGCGACGCGGCTTTCGGCGTCGGCATCGGCTTTCTTCCGCTTGTCGGCCTCGGCTACGGTGAGCGGCCTCGCCGTGGCCGGCCCTTTAGCCAGCGGTTTATCGGCCAGCGTTTCGGTGATCTTCCCGTCCCCACCGGAATAGAACGGCTGCTCCTGCAGCATATAGATGGTGGCGTATCCGGCGATCGGCAGGGCGACGAGCCCGGCAATGGCCGGGGTGGCGAAGAGTTTCTTTTGCATGATTTCGCTCCAGAGCTTTTGTGCTCGCTCTGTGAGACGAAGGCCTTTCGCCGTTCCTTGGGCGGCAGGTGAAATTTTCTCGCCCATGTCGTAAGTCCGCATGGCGGCCTCGAAGGCACGCGCCTTCGCCGCGGTACCGGGCGGCGGTGCTGCGATGTCGCGCAGCCTGTTGAGTTCGTTGTCGTCGACCATGATCACACTTCCCCAGCTGAAAGCAGGAGCGCCTTCAACCGTTTCTTCGCTTCATGGATGTGCCAGGAAACCGTCGTCTCCGAGATGCCCATAGCCTCGGAAGCGAGTGCGTGGCTCAGCCCTTCGCCATAGACGAGCAGCACCGCGTCGCGCTGCTTGTCCGGCAGCATCCGCACCGCCGCCCAAAGCGCCTCGGCTGGATCTTCGGGCTCGGCCGGGGCCTCGCCCGAGATCAGCTCGTAAGCCCCGTAGGCTTCGGTCTTGATCGCCTCGCGGACGGTCTTGCGCATCATGTCGCGTGCCGCATTCAGCGTCATGGTGTAGAGCCACGTGGTGAACGCGCCGCCGCCATGATAGTCGCGGATCGCCCGGCCAAGCCGGACGCAGACTTCCTGGGCGATATCCTCGGCGTCGGCCTTTTTCCCGCACCAGCGATAGGCGGCGCGATAGACGAAGTCATAGTGCCTTTCGAGCAATTTGCCGAAAGCCCCCCTGTCACCGCCCTGCGCACGACCGATCAGCTCGGCGTCGGAGGCTTCGCTTTCATCCAGCATCATCGCCATCATTTGCCTGTTGGACGAAGGCTAATGGCGATTCCTTGGGATGATGGAAAGATTTTTTTGCAGGCGGTCAGATGACCGCCAGCGGTCTATCGGGGTCGCAATGCGGTGTTCAAGTTTCGTTCGGCATTCAGCGATGCTACAGGCCCGCGAACGCGGTCATGTGGAAGGCCTGAACCTCTGGCGGATAGCGATAGGCCGCGCCGTAGGGACAGGCGTTGCGGTCGAGACAACCGCCGGTTCGGCACGGCGCGCCGTTGTGCCCACGCACATGCGCCAGACATGTTCCATGCGCGAAACCATCCGCAGAATAGGCATCGACCGGACAGGATTTCAGGCAAGGTTTGTCGACACATGCATCGCAAAGGTGGACCACTTCGCGAGTTTCCCCAAACGCAATCTCGTCCTCGAACAGCAGCGCGCCGCGATAGGCGTGCCAGAGCCCGTATTGCGGATGCATGAGAATGCCGAGCGGTGACGGTTTCAGACCCTCCGCCTGCATCGCCCATTGCTGGAACGGCAGATAAGGCGTGTCGGACGGCGAAGCGGCGCGCGCCCCGAATGTCTCCGCCACTGCGCCGATGACTTCTCGCGACCATGTGTCGAGCGGATCGGCAATAGTTTGCGATCGGCCTTCCCGCCAGCGCAGGAAATGCGGCCACGGCGCGGCGCCCGCCTGCCCGACCAGCAGCACGGATCTGGCGGCAGCGCCGGAGAGACCGGAGGGTGTTTCCTCACCGCCTGCAAAATTGAAGCCGCCGCGAAGCAGGAGGCCGTGGGCGGCAAGGGCCGCCGCTATATCTTCGACCATGCTGCGCGCCGGAGTCACCCCTTCCTGTCCGGCTCGGAGAAGGCGCTCCGCCAGACTTCCTTGTGGATGATGTTGGCGACTTTAGCCCCGCCTGACTCGGGCTCCTTTCAGGTGAAGGCGTCGGCCATCGACGCCTTCTTGCTGGCGATGAAATCCTTCAGCCCGTCGTCGATGCCCTGATCGAGATGCGGCGCCTCGTAGCTTTCCAGCCAGCGGCGAGCGAGTTCGTTGGCGCGCTGCGGTGCCGACCTTTCGCCCTCGGCCAGCCACTGCTCGTAGGAGTTGTTATCGGCGATGCTGGAACGGTAGAAGGCCGTCTGGAAATTGGCCTGGGTGTGGTCACAGCCGAGATAGTGGCTGCCCGGGCCGACCTGGCGGATGGCATCCATCGCCTGGCCGTTCTCCGACAGGTCGACGCCTTCGGAGAACTTCTGGGTCATGCCGAGCTGGTCGATGTCCATCATGAACTTTTCGTAGCAGGAAGCGAGCCCGCCCTCGAGCCAGCCGGCCGAATGCAGCACGAAATTGGTGCCGGCGAGGATCGTCGAGTTCAGCGTGTTGGCGCTCTCATAGGCCGCCTGCGCGTCCGGGATTTTCGAGGCGCAGAGCGAGCCGCCGGTGCGGAACGGCAGGCCAAGCCGGCGGGCGAGCTGCGCCGCGCCATAGGAAACCAGTGACGGCTCCGGCGTGCCGAAGGTCGGCGCGCCCGACTGCATCGAGATCGACGAGGCGAAGGTGCCGAACAGCACCGGTGCGCCCGGCCGGATCAGCTGCGTGAACGACGCGCCGGCCAGCACTTCGGCCAGGACCTGGGTCAGCGTGCCGGCGACCGTCACCGGGCTCATCGCGCCGGCGAGGATGAACGGCGTGACGATACAGGCCTGGTTGTGGCGCGAATAGACTTTTAGCGCCCCCAGCATGGTCTCGTCGAACACCATCGGCGAATTGGCGTTGATCAGGCTGGTCAGCACCGTGTTGTTCTCGATGAAATCGTCGCCGAACACGATCTTGGCCATCGCCACCGTGTCTTCGGCGCGCTCCGGCGCGGTGACCGAGCCCATGAACGGCTTGTCCGAATATTTGATATGGCTGTAGATCATGTCGAGATGGCGCTTGTTGACCGGCACGTCGACCGGCTCGCACACCGTGCCGCCCGAATGGTGGATCGACGGCGCCATATAGGCGAGCTTCACGAAATTCTGGAAATCCTCGATCGTCGCATAGCGCCTGACGCCGTCGAGGTCGCGCACGAAGGGCGGGCCGTAGACCGGTGCGAAGACCGTGGCGTTGCCACCGATCTGCACCGAACGTTCGGCATTGCGGGCATGCTGGGTATAGACGGACGGCGCGGTTTTCAAAAGTGAGCGGCAGAGCCCCTTCGGAAAGTGCACGCGCTCGCCCTTGACGTCGGCGCCGGCCTCTTTCCACAGCTGCAGCGCCTCGGCGTCGTCGCGAAAGATGATGCCGATCTCTTCAAGCACCGTGTCGGTGTTCTTCTCGATCAGCGCCAGCCCTTCCTCGTCCAGCACCTCATAGACGTTGATCTTGCGCTTGATGTAGGTGAGCTGGGTGCCGGGGCCGCCACCCGAGCGCGCCGCCCGTCGGGCAGCGGCACCACCACTGGCGGCGCGTCCGCGCCGCGCGTTTGACGCTTCCTGGTCGACCGGCGCGTTCTCACTCATGATCGTTCTTCCCTGACTTTTGTTCTGGCACAATTATTACGGCCGCATACGCGGCTTCTGGCCGGATCGTAGCCATGCACCCTATTCGAAACGGCCCGCCAGCGCCAACGCCTGTCGCAAAATCGACAAGAATTCCAATAGATCTGCAGTCGCTTTCCTTTTGCGGGAAGTCGCAAATCAGCTATGGACGCTGGCCTGTAGCGGGTTAGGTATTGACGTGATATTTGAGGCCCCGCAATTGCATCTGTGCGGCAAGGAGCTGGATTAAAAATGGCCGACGACGAGATCATCCTTTCCGAGCTTTCCGACGACGAACTCGTGCAGCAGATGCACGACGACCTTTATGACGGGCTGAAGGAAGAGATCGAGGAAGGCACCAACATCCTTCTCGGGCGCGGCTGGGCGCCTTACAAGGTGCTGACCGAGGCACTGGTCGAAGGCATGCGCATCGTCGGCGAGGATTTTCGCGACGGCATCCTGTTCGTGCCGGAAGTGCTGTTGTCCGCCAACGCGATGAAGGCGGGCATGTTCATACTGCGTCCGCTGCTTGTCGCCACCGGCGCGCCTAAGCAGGGCAAGATGGTGATCGGCACCGTCAAGGGCGACATCCACGATATCGGCAAGAACCTTGTCGGGATGATGATGGAGGGCGCCGGCTTCGACGTCATCGACCTCGGCATCAACAATGCGGTGGAAAAATATCTCGACGCCATCGAACAGCACCAGCCTGACATCATCGGCATGTCGGCGCTTTTGACCACGACCATGCCCTACATGAAGGTCGTCATCGATACGATGAAGGAAAAGGGTATCCGCGACGACTATGTCGTGCTGGTCGGCGGCGCGCCGCTCAACGAGGAGTTCGGCAAGGCCGTCGGCGCTGACGCGTATTGCCGCGATGCGGCCGTGGCGGTCGAGACCGCCAAGGACTTCATGAAGCGCAAACACAACGTCCGCGCTTCGGCCTGAGCTGACGAGGAGACACAAGAGCATACAAGAGCATAAGTACGGAGCCCGTACTTATGCTCTGGCAGACGAGGCGCCGCGTAACGCCGGCATGTCAAGACATCAACAAGCAACAGCGATCCGCGTAGCGGCTTGAATCGCCTATTCTGACTCTTTCGCTTCTTCCTTTTTCAGAATCGGCGTGTCGACGGTTGTATTCGCGACGCTTGCGACTTTGGTTTGCTGATCTACGCTTGCAGCTTTGGTTTGCTGATCTACGGAAGCCGTCGTTTTGTTGTGGCCAACACATTCCGCTGCGGCGCCGGATACCGAAAGGCCCAGAGCGGCGACAACTAAGAGAGCGGTCTTCATTCTATGCTCCTAGCTTCGTTGTTGAGGTGCAGGGAAAGATTACCGGCATGTCCCGCATTCGAAAAGTCAACTTTTTGTGCCTGTCGTGACGATAGGGAATTTCGGATTAGGTGGACACCAAAGCCTGCGCTTCGGCCCATCTCCGCCAACTCGCATGGACAACAGACCGGACCGCGCCTTGCGGCGCGGCTTAGTTGCTCCCATATATTACAAGGGCTTAACGCGCATCGCTTGAACTTTCTCGATAGCGATGCGCTTGTTGATATCCGCGGGATCAGGGATTTTCGACCGTATCCTCGACCGCGTTGGCCGTCGATTTGACGTCCCTGCCGACGCCGCGAATGGTGTTGGCGCAGGCTGAAAGCGCCAGAGCGCAAGCGAGAATGGCGACGGGTGTCAGGCGCAACAGTTTCATGGACGGTGTCTCCCTCGTTCGATAGATTCGAAACCAATAGCAACGAAACCCGCTTCTATGGGCGCCATGCGAAAACTACAACCCGATCAAGGTGACAGGCTGCTCGTCATCGCCTGCGGGATGATTGCGCGCGAAATTCTGGCCGTCAAGGAACAGTTGCGGCTCGACCATCTCGACCTGACCTGCCTGCCGGCTGAGTTCCATTTCTACCCGGACCGCATCGCGCCGGCCATGGACAAGGCGATCGAAAAGGCCAAGGCGGACGGCTACAGAAACATCTTCGTCGGCTACGCCGATTGCGGCACCGGCGGCCTGCTTGACCGCGTCTGCGAGAAGCATGGCGTCGAGCGCATGGCCGGGCCACATTGCTTTGCCTTCTACCAGGGCATGGATGCCTATGCGACGGTCGCCGACGACGACATGATGTCGTTCTACATGACCGACTTCCTGTGCCGGCAGTTCGACGCCTTCTTCATGAAGCCGCTCGGCCTCGATCGGCATCCGGAGCTCATCAAGGACTATTTCGGCAATTACGAGAAGCTGGTCTATATCGCCCAGACCGACGATCCGGAACTCGACAAGGTCGCCGAGAAAGCGGCGAAAATGCTCGGCCTCGCCTATGAGCGCCGCTCGACCGGCTATGGCGACCTGACGAAGGAGCTGGCCAGCGCCGCCGGACACGGCTGACCGTTCGATCAGGCCGCCCCTTCTTCCGCTGCGAGCGCGGCGAGCACAGCGGCAAAGCTCGTCTTGCAGACGAAGCCCAGCCTGTCCCGCGCCCGCGAGGCGTCGTAGACACGGTCGATCGAGGGAAACATCGTCCAGCCCTTTCGCGCATAGAGCGCCGGAAACTCCGGAAAATAACGCGCCACGACGGGCGGCGCGTCGGCGATCAATGCCTCGCAATCATCAGGCCGGAACGGCGTTGGCGCCGAGATGATGAAGATTTCGAAGCCCAGTTGCGGCGCCTTCTCCAGCGCCGCGACATGGGCCTCGGCGGCATCTTCCACGGTCAGTCGGCGGAACAACAGCTCATTGGCCTTGGTGTTGGCGTCCGACTGCTCGATCGCATGCGCCATGTCGTCTGCCTCGGGAAAGAACCGGGCAGTGCGCAGCACGATCACCGGCAGTCCGGACTGGATGTGATAGAGGCGGCAAAGATGTTCGGCCGAAAGCTTGGTTACGCCGTAGATGTTGCGCGGCTCGGGCGACATGTCTTCCGTCAGCCAGGCGGCCTTGCGCGCACCGCCGGTCAGGCCGGCGCGTATCGCGTTCGAGATCATCAGCGAGGTCGTCGACGTGAAGACGAAGCGCTGAACGCCTGATTACACCCGCGTCGAGCAGGTTGAGCGTGCCGCGCACATTCGTCTCGATGAAATCCTCATTGCGGTGATGCTCGATATCAGGCTTGTGCAGCGCGCCGCTGTGGACGATCGCCTCGATGCGGTTTTCGCCGACCGTCCGCATCACCAGATCACGGTCGGCGATCGAGCCGATCATCTGCGTTTGCGCCGACGGGACCGGATCCAGCCCGATGACGTCATGGCCAAGCGCCCGCAGGCGCGGCGCGAGCGCGCTGCCCAGCCAGCCTGACGACCCCGTAAGCAAGATCCGCATCGGCAAAACCACGAGTTTTAAGCTGACCGCTGTTAAGCACGGATGACAGGCCGCCGCGAACGGGTAAGTTGTATGCCAAACGAGAAAACAGGCTGTTCCAGCCGTCGACCGGGAAACGCACCGATGATCGCTCGCCTCTTGATTGCCGCAGGCGTTTTCTGCTTCGCCCTGCCCGCGCTCGCCGATGGCGAGGTGCAGAAGCTGACCACGCCCGCCGACAAGGTGCGGCTCGACAAATATGACGAGACGCGCAAGGCAGCCCTTGATGAAGCCAGGGCCGGCGACGCCGCCGAGGTCAAGCAGCTCGACGCCTTGCTGGCAAGGCCGCTGGTCGCGTTTTCCGACAAGGACCTGACCGGCAACTGGCAATGCCGCACCATCAAGGCCGGCGGACTGAGCCCGCTCGTCATCTACGGCTGGTTCAAGTGCAAGGTGAGCGACGATGGTTCGGGCTGGATGCTGGAAAAACGCACCGGTTCGCAGCGCACCAAGGGCCGTTTCTTCGACGACGGCGAAAAGCGCGCGATCTATCTCGGCTCCTTCTTTGTCAACAACGATCCCGCAAAACCCTATGGCAGCGGCCCGCAAAGCGACCAGGTCGGCTAGGCCTTTCGCAACAGCGCCAACGAATGGCGCATCGAGTTCCCGGCTCCCTATCACGAATCGAAGCTCGACATCCTTGAGCTCAGGCGCTGAGCCCGCTGTCCTGAGGCCGATCATCGGGGTTAACCCGGCGGTCTAAAGCGAACCCATGCGCTAGTGGTGAAGACCTGACGCTTGGTACACACGCAGAAGGACGCGAGACGACCCCTTGCGGACCATCCCTGATGGGAGGTCAAGGGAACGTCGTGACCCGTTGTCGACGTTTCATGGTGACGCGTTGAACGTCCGGGACTACTGGTTTCGCGACCATAGCTCTTCCACCGCAACCGCTTGCTGGTGATAGCTGGAATTCGCGGCGGCTCCGCAATACAAGATTGCCAGCGGCACATTCCGGCGCGACGGTGACGGTTCTTCTAGGCTTCAAAGGGCGAACGCGTGTTGCGACTCGGCGGTTGGTCGGACGCTCGGTCCCAATAAGGCGGATCGCCGAAGCTTCGCCGCAGACTTTCGATGAGCGCGAGCACCTTGGCTGACGCACTGCGCTCACGCGGATAAGCGATGAACAGCTCTGCGCCTTCGGCCTCTACATCAATGTCGATTCGGGCGAGGGCCCGGTTTGCAAGCTGGCCGTGGACGAAGAAGGTAGGCAGCAGCGAAATGCCGAGGCCGGCGACAGCGGCGTCGCGCATGGTTTCGGCATTTGCAGACTAATCCGGACGATACAAAGCTGCTATCCATTGCTTATGCAGCGGGGACAGCGCCGGTCGGAATGACCGCCCTCCCGATGCCAGGAGATCTCCAATGTTCAGGTTCATGATTGGCGTTCTCGGAGCGCTTGCAACCGTATTGTCAGCAGCGGCTCAAGTGCAACCGTTTCCGCCGTCATTCCGCACAGAGCAAATCGAGACTAACGGCACGACGATTCATGTTCGCGTCGGTGGCGCAGGCCCGGCAGTCGTCCTGTTGCACGGTTATGGCGAGACCGGAGACATGTGGGCGCCGATGGCCGAAGATCTCGCGAGAGATCATACGGTGGTTGTCCCCGATCTTCGTGGGTTGGGTCTATCTTCCAAGCCCATCACAGGATACGACAAGAAGACTCAGGCCGGCGACGTGGCGGGTGTCCTCGACGCGCCCAAGATCGATCGCGCCGATCTAGTCACCCACGACATCGGCAATATGGTCGGCTACGCCTTCGCCATACAGTATCCGGAGCGGACAAAGCGCTTTGTCCTCATCGACGCTCCGGTGCCGGGGGTTGGGCCGTGGGAAGAGGTTCTGAAGAACCCGCTGTTGTGGCATTTCCGTTTTGGTGGCCCCGATATGGAACGCCTCGTCGCTGGCCGCGAGCGTATTTACCTCGATCGCTTCTGGAACGAGTTTTCCGCCACCCCGAGCCGCTTCACCGAGGCCTCGCGCGTGCACTACGCCAAGCTGTACGCCCTGCCTGGCGCGATGCATGCCGGTTTCGCGCAATTCGCGGCATTCGATCAGGATGCGCTCGACAACAAGCGGTTCATCGCCACCAAGGGCAAACTCACCATGCCGGTGCTGGCGATCGGCGGAGAGAAGTCGTTTGGACCGACGATGGCGACCATCATGCGCTTTGCCGCCAGCGACGTGACCGAAGGCGTGGTGCCCGATTCCGGACATTGGATCATGGAGGAGAATCCCAAGGCGACGATCGCTATCGTCAGCGACTTCCTCACTTCCAAGTGAACGAACTCTGTCACCCAATCGCACCTTGGAAGGAGCTCATATGCTACGTCTTGAGCATAAGGTCACACTCATTACCGGCGCTTCGGCGGGCATTGGTCGCGCCACGGCGAAGCTTTCGCCGCCGAAGGCGCGAGCTCATCGTCAGTGCAAGGCGCGCAAGGGGGCACAACGTCGCTTGTCCTAATCTCTGAAGCGCAGACCTTCCAGAAGCAGGCTGAAGGCTGGCGATGGCTGCCGCCGGCTGGGGTAGTAAAGATAGTAGCCGTCGAACGGCTCGCACCAGTCTTCAAGGACACGGACCAAAGCTCCCTCGGCCAGCAACGCTGCTGCGCGGTCCTCGACCAACAATGCAATGCCATGTCCTGCGACGGCGGCAGCAAGGATAAGTTCGATATTATTGAACGTCAGCTGACCCTCGACTTTGACCTTCAGCTCGCGCCCGTCCTTCTCGAACTCCCAAGCGTAGATGCTCCCGCTCACCATGCGGAGATTGATGCAGGAATGCTTCGCCAGATCGTGAGGCGTCAGCGGCCGCCCGTGCTGCGCAAAGTAGGCCGGAGAGCCAACTGCGGCCATCCGCAACCTGGGTCCGATCCGAACCGCGATCATATCCTTCTCCAACCGTTCCCCAAGGCGAACGCCCGCGTCGTAGCGCTCGGCGACGATGTCGGTCAGGCCCGACTCGATGTTGAGTTCGACCTGAATATCGGGATGCTCGGCTGTAAGCCGATTGACCACTGGCCAGAGGACCGTTTGAGCAGCGAGTTCCGACGTGGTGATCCGGATTGTGCCGGCCGGTCGCTCGCGCAGTTCTGTCAGCGCGGCAAGCTTGGCGTCGATGTCGTCCAGTGCAGGCCGGAGGGTCTCGACCAGCCGCTCGCCAGCCTCGGTCGGCGCAACACTGCGCGTCGTGCGGGTCAGCAGGCGCAGGCCCAGCTTGGCTTCCAGCCGCCGCATCGCGTGGCTGAGCGCCGACTGGGAGATGCCAAGCTTTGCAGCTGCTCTGGTGAAGCTCTGTTCTTCGGCGACCGCCAGGAACATTGCCAAACTGCCCAAATCCTCACGTCGCATGGCCGTCCCTCCGCTATTGATGACACGGAGTCATAAGCCCATACGACTTGCCCTGTCTAATCGCTAGGACACGGAGGGCATATCTTCTCCGGATGGAAGGCGCTGCGATGCCGACCACCAGCGAGAGGACGATCATGCAGAAACGAACATTAGGGCGGAACGGTCTGAGCGTATCAGCAATTGGTCTCGGCTGCATGGGCCTGAGCTACGGCTACGGGCCGGCGACCGATCGCGGTGAGGCCATCAAGCTCATCCGCGCTGCCCATGATCGAGGCGTCACGTTCTTTGACACCGCCGAGGCCTATGGCCCTGGCATCAACGAGGAGGTTGTGGGCGAGGCGCTTGAGCCTGTCCGTGACCAGGTGGTGATCGCGACCAAGTTCGGCTTCAAGGACGGCATTCCGGCGAATGGTCTCGACAGCCAACCTGAGCGAATCCGTCAGGTCGCGGACGAGGCGCTGAAGCGGCTGCGAACTGATGTGATTGACCTATTCTATCAACACCGGGTCGACCCGACTGTGCCGATCGAGGATGTCGCCGGTACGGTCCGGGATCTCATCGCCGAAGGCAAGGTCCGCCACTTCGGTCTGTCGGAGGCCGGCGCCGAGACGATCCGCCGCGCTCACGCGGTTCAGCCGGTCACCGCGCTTCAGAGCGAATTTTCGCTATGGTGGCGCGAGCCCGAGAAAGAAATCCTGCCGACGCTCGAGGCGCTTGGCATCGGGTTTGTGCCGTTCAGTCCTCTCGGCAAGGGCTTCCTGACCGGCAAGATCGACCCGAACACTGCCTTCGGTGAAAGTGATTTCCGCCGCATCGTGCCACGCTTCTCGCCCGAGGCGCTCAAGGCGAACCAGGCACTCGTCGATCTCATCGAATCGATCGCTTCGACCAAAGGTGTGACCCCCGCGCAGATCGCTCTCGCTTGGCTACTCGCCCAGCGTCCCTGGATCGCGCCGATCCCCGGCACCACGAAGCTCCACCGGCTGGAGGAGAATCTCGGCGCCGCGGACGTGGAACTGACGGCTGACGATCTCGCCCGCATCGAGCGGACGCTCGCCAGCGTCGAAGTGAAGGGCGATCGCTACCCCGCCTCGCTTCAGCGCTTCGTCAACCGCTGAACCGCGCCTGATACCCACCGCTAAGCGAGACCATCGATAAGAAATTCCCCTCGGATCGAGACGAATCCGAGCCCCGATAAAAGGACGATTGAGATGACAACCGAACGCATAACATTGAGACGACGTGGTTTTCTGGGAGCAGCGGCAACTCTCGCCGCTGCGCCACTCCTCGCAGGAACGGGTTCGCAGGCCTTCGCTCAGGCAACTGGTTCTGGCAGCGAGGGCGCAGCCCGGGCGAGCGGGCGGCGAAAGCTGGGTCAGCTAGAAGTCTCGAGCGTCGGCCTCGGTGTCCAGAACATGCACCGGACCTACCAGACGACGGTCCCCACCCGACCCGAGATGCTGAACATCATCCGAGCTGCCCACGACCATGGCGTCACCTTCTTCGACACCGCCGAGGCCTACGGGCCGCATGAGTGCGAGCGGATCCTCGGCGAAGCCATCGCGCCGTTCCGCGACCAAGTTGTGATTACCTCGAAGTTTGGCTGGAACATCGATCAGGAGACCGGCGAACGTCGGCCGGGGCTCATCAGCCGCCCGGACCACATCAAACGCGTGGTCGAGGGCATGCTCAAGCGCCTTCGCACCGACCGCATCGATCTCCTTTATCAGCACCGCGTCGACCCTGAAGTGCCGATCGAGGACGTCGCCGGCGCGGTCAAGGACCTGATGACGGAGGGGAAGGTTCTGCATTGGGGCCTTTCCGAGATGGGCCTTAAGACGCTGCGTCGTGCTCATGCCGCATTACCTGTCACCGCGGTTCAGAACGAATACTCGATGCTGTGGCGCGGGCCTGAGAAGGAAGTCATTCCACTTTGCGAAGAGCTAGGCATCGGCTTCGTGCCCTGGAGCCCGCTTGGGGTAGGATTCCTGACCGGCGCCATCGATGCCAGGACCCGGTTTGCCAAAGGCGACATCCGTGGGATCGAGTCCCGTTTCTCGCCGGACAACTTGCCACACAATCTGGCGCTGGTGGAGCTGGTGAAGAGCTGGGCCGAACGGAAGCAGGCCACATCCGCCCAGATCACGCTGGCCTGGCTGCTGGCGCAGAAGCCGTGGATCGTGCCGATCCCCGGGTCGACACAGATGCCGCACATGATCGAGAACATGGGCGCGGCTGAAGTCCAGTTCACGCCCGCAGAAGTGGCGGAGCTCAATGCGGCCGTGGCCTCGATCGAGATCAGGGGCGCGCGCCTTCCCGACCAAGTGCTGGTCTTCTCGGGCGTGGAAGCGCCTCCGAAAGTCTGATCGCATTCACTGGCCATAACGAGAGCCCTGGATGATTTCGACGACAACCATCTCGCGCCGGCAGGCCCTGCAACGCTCACTCCTGCTGCCTTTGGTGGCGGGAGTGAGTTCGGCGGCGGCAAGCGCCGAACCTGCTGCGGCCGGTCGCAGCGCCACGGTCCTGGTGGCCTACTTTACCCGGACCGGCAACACGCGCCTGATCGCCACCCAGATTGCCCGCACACTCGAAGCAACGCTGTTTCAGATCGTGCCGGCGGCGGCCTATCCGGAAGACTACGAGGCACAGGTCGCGCAGGCAGAGGACGAACGGCAGCGCGGCTACGAGCCGCCGTTGCAGGCGACGGTGCCGGATCTGAGCTCCTATGAGACCGTGTTTCTGGGCTTTCCGATCTGGGGGATGACCGCGCCTTCCGTCATCCGCTCGTTCCTGTCGCAGCACGACCTTTCGGGCAAGACGCTGGTGCCGTTCATCACGCATGGTGGCTACGGCCTCGGCAACAGCCTTGCCGTGGTCGCCGAGCATGCACCCGGCGCCCGTCCGATCGATGGGTTTTCCAAAGAATGCGACCAGGAGCGCGAGACGCTTCGAGAGGTCACACAGTGGCTCGGGAGCGTCGAGATACGCCGGTAGCCTTGGCTGCAAACCCTGGGCGTCGCGATCCGAGGCACCGACTAGATAAGGACTGAACAACATGACCCAAGGGATTCAAGGCAAAGTCGTCGTCATCACCGGCGCCAGCAGCGGCCTCGGTGAAGCGGCAGCACGGCGGCTTGCCGCAGATGGAGCTAGGCTGGTGCTTGGCGCTCGCCGCATCGATCGTCTCCAGACGATCGCAACAGAACTGGGTCTGGATAGGGAGGCGGTCGTCCAGACCGACGTCACTCAGGTCGATCAGGTTAGGCGCCTCGTTGACCACGCGGTGCAAACGCATGGCCGACTGGACGTCATCATCAACAATGCGGGTCTCATGCCCCATTCGCCGCTGGAGCGCTGCAAAGTCGATGACTGGGACCGCATGATCGACGTCAACATCAAGGGCGTGCTCTACGGCATCGCGGCTGCACTGCCGCACATGACCAAGCAAAAGAGCGGCCACATCATCAATGTGTCCTCCGTTGCCGGCCACAAGGTTGGAAAGGGCGGTGCCGTTTACTCCGCCACCAAGCACGCCGTGCGGGTGATCTCGGAGGGGCTGCGCCAGGAGGTCAAACCCTACAACATCCGGACCACTGTCATCTCGCCTGGAGCTGTTGCCACTGAGCTGCCCCAGAGCATCACGGAAGCTGATGTCGCCCAGGGCATCAAGCAGTTCTATGAGGCCGTCGCGATCCCTGCCGACAGCTTTGCCCGCATGGTGGCCTTCGCCATGAGCCAGCCGGAGGACGTGGACGTCAACGAAATCCTGTTCCGGCCGACCGCCCAAGAGCTCTGAAGAGACTGCATCCAGCCACACGGAAACCCGCAACATGAAAACCCTTTCAGCCTCCCTGGTGGCGGCCACACTCGCGGCCTCGGCCGCAGACGCGCAGGAACGTCCTGCAGGTCGGATCGCGCCCCCGGACGTCTATGTCGTAGCACCGGGCCTTGGGGACTACACAGACAATCTCCTGTTCGGGGATGTCTGGCTGCGCAAGGAACTCGCGCCGCGGGACCGCAGCATTGTTACTGTATCGGCGCTGATCGCCTCAGGTCGCATCGCGCAGGTGGGCGGACATGTCAGCCGGGCGCTGGACAACGGAGTCACGCCAGGGGAGATAGGCGAGATCATCACCCATCTTGCCTTCTACTCGGGCTGGCCGAACGCAATTTCCACAGTTCAGGCGACAAAGGGCGTGTTCGACCGGCGCGGCATCGGTGAAGTCGAGGCAAGCACAGCCGAACCACTCGAGCTCAACGCCGCCGCCGAAGCAGCGCGAGCGGCTACCGTGGACGACGCGGTGGCCCCGGCGGCTCCCGCACTGGCGGCCTACACCAACCGGGTGCTGTTCGGTGACCTTTGGCGTCGGCCGGGGCTTTCCGGGCGTGATCGCAGCCTTGTCACCATAGCCGCGCTTCTCGCTTCAGGAGACGTTGACCAGCTGCCGTTCCATGTCAAGCAAGGGCTGGACAATGGCCTGACGCAGACGGAAGTTGCTGAGGTTCCCACCCACCTGACCTTCTATGCGGGGTGGCCGAAGGCGATGGCAGCGATGCCTGCCTTGCGCGCGGCCTTCGAGGAGCAGGCTGCCGGCGGGTCTTCCGGCGCAGCAATCCGCGTGCAGAAATATGATCCCGCCAAGTCAACGACGGGATCGTCAGATCACTTTACCGGCTCGGTTCGAGTTGAGTCATCGTTCAAGGCTGACGAGCCGGCGCGCGTCGGCGGCGGAACGGTTCATTTCGAGGCCGGTGCCAGAACCGCGTGGCATACCCACCCCTTGGGCCAGACGCTAATCGTCACCGCCGGCAAGGGTCTTGTCCAACAATGGAGAGAGCCGATTGAAGAGATCGAGCCTGGCGATGTCGTTTGGATCCCGCCCGGCGTGAAGCATTGGCATGGCGCCAGTCCTACCGCCGACATGACGCATGTTGCTGTTGCCGAGGCACTGGACGGCGAGGCCGTCGAGTGGCTGGAACATGTGAGCGACGAGCAGTATCCCAAGTAAGAAGACTACTGGCTCCTTTCGTTGCCTCGTGGAATGCGCCAGATGAACCGGCCTGTAATCCTGGTGATGGTGTTCCGGATATCCGCTCTCGCCGAGCTTGAATGAGATCCGCCTCCGGTCATTCCACGGCACTCGCGCCAACGGCAGCTTCTGGCGCTGCCTGTGCGTTCCAATCGGCGACACGGAAGGCAGAAGACCGCTCATCGCTGCAATTCGATTTGGGTATCAACCGTCAGATTTTCACCACTAGCACTATGTCTTTACGGGCGCCGCATCGCGGCCTGCCTTGGAAACACTAGTACCACCGACGATCTGGGTCTATCTCTGGACCGGCGCAAAAACCGGCGTCTGGCAATGAGCGCCGATTTACCGGACATCGCCCCGGCGATAAGCTTGGCCCTTATGAGCGAAATCGACCACCGCACCATCATCGCCAGCCTTTCGGTCGAGGATCGTCGCGACCTCACCGCCAAACTGGACAGGCCCGGCATTGTCCGGCTGGCCGCCCACGGCGGGCTTGTTGTCGTGCTGGGTGCGCTGATCGCCGCCCGCATCCCGTTCTGGCCGGTTCTCGTGCTGCCGCAGGGGATCCTGATCGTCTTCTTCTTCACGCTGTTGCACGAGACGATCCACGAAACGGCCTTCAGGACGCCGTGGCTCAACCGCGCCATCGCCGCCGTGACCGGCTTCCTGATTCTGCTGCCGCCGGCATGGTTCCGTTATTTCCATTTCGCGCACCACCGCCATACGCACGATCCCGACAACGACCCCGAACTGATGGCCCCGAAACCGGAGACCATAGTTCAGTACCTGCGCCATCTCTCCGGCGTTCCTTACTGGACCGGCATGGCGCGCGTGATCGTCGTCAACGCCGCCGGCCGCAACCGCGACGGCTTCGTGCCGGAAAGGGGCCGCGACAAGGTGACGTCGGAAGCACGTTGGTTCCTGTTCGCCTATGCAGCGCTGCTGGTGGCCTCGCTGGCCGTGCAGTCGGCGCTGCTGCTGTGGGTGTGGATCGTGCCGGTGCTGGTCGGCCAGCCCTTCTTGCGGGCCTATCTGCTGGCCGAGCATGCGCTGTGCCCGCATGTCGCCAACATGCTCGAAAACACCCGCACCACCTTTACCACAAGGCTGGTGCGCTTCGTGGCATGGAACATGCCGTACCATTCCGAGCATCACTCCTATCCGGCTGTTCCCTTTCACCGCCTGCCGCGTTTCCATCAGATTGTCGCCGAACATCTGCGCACGACCGAGCGAGGCTATGTCCGCTTCCACAGGAAGCTTGTCGGCAGCTTCGATCGTCGCGCCGGCTGATCAAAACCAGGCCAAGCATCGAAAATTTTCGCGTTTCCTTTTGCGGCCGCCAATTGCGTCGCTTTTGAATGCGCGCGCGTCGTCCCATAACAAGCAGCCCAACAGCGCTTCCGGCAATGCTCGGAACCGCTGCATCGGCCCAAAGATCGGAGTCGGTCCCCGGTAAGCACGACGCAGCTTGAATCAAAATGGTAGAGCGTCCTTTCCGATTGGGCGCACGGCGCTCTACGGGAGTAGGAATTCATGGCCGATCTGATCGTCGTCTACTGGCGCGACATCCCCGCCCAGGTCATCGTCAAGAAGGGCCGGCAGAACGCCAAGCGCGAACTGCCGCTGCGTTTCACCGAGGCGATTGACATGTGCGCAATGCGCACCGGGGCCGGCGGCACCGACGATTATTTGGCCGAATGGCGCAAGGCCGACCCGGTGCCGGTCAGCGACGATCTTGAAGCCGAGGCGGAAAAAGCCCTTCAGGACATCGACGCGAAATACGACCGCGAACGGCTGGTCGCTCTGGTAAAGGCGGGCGGGAAAGATGTCTGAAACGAGCCCGGCGATTACCCAGGCCACCCTGGTCAAGAAGGCAGCGCCGAAATCCGACTACAAGCCGGCCGACGTGTCGCCGCAGCGGCGCGTGCAGCGCTCCTTCGCTGTCAGGCTGTGGTCCGTCCGCCACTCGCGACTGCTCGAATGGTTCTACGCCAGGTTTTCCGACATGTTCCTGGCTCTCCATCCGCTGTGGAAGCGCATCGGTTACGGCCGCGTCGAGGGTCCGATCAAATTCGTCGAAAAACGCGTCAAGGGTTTTATGTTCGACTGCCGCATGTGCGGCCAGTGCATCCTTTCTTCTACCGGCATGTCGTGCCCGATGAATTGCCCCAAGCAATTGCGCAACGGCCCTTGCGGCGGTGTGCGCGCCAACGGCAATTGCGAGGTCGAGCCTGATATGCCGTGCGTCTGGGTCAAGGCCTGGGAAGGTTCACGCAACATGGTGCATGGCGACAAGGTTCTCGACGTGCAGAAGCCGGTCGACCAGTCGCTGCGCGAAACCTCGGCCTGGCTGCGGGTGACGGCGCAGGCCGCCGCCGCCCGTGAAGCCGCGCGCAACCCTCCTAACCCCGGGGCACCGGCATGATCGGCCGCCAGCCCGACGAGAACCCGGCCGGCATCCATCTGCCGCTCGACCCGCTGCCCGGCCACACCTCGCGCGGCCGGCTGGAGCGCGTCCTGAGGCGCGGCGAATTCGCGGTGACCACCGAACTCAACCCGCCCGACAGCGCCGACCCGGAAGACGTCTACAACCGCGCCAAGATCTTCGACGGCTGGGTCGACGCCATCAACGCCGTCGACGCCTCGGGCGCCAACTGCCACATGTCGTCGGTCGGCATCTGTGCGCTGCTGACCCGCATGGGTTATGCCCCGATCATGCAGATCGCCTGCCGCGACAGGAACCGCATCGCCATCCAGGGCGACGTGCTGGGCGGGGCGGCGATGGGCGTCGCCAACATGCTGTGCCTGACCGGCGACGGCGTGCAGGCCGGCGACCAGCCAGGCGCCAAGCCGGTATTCGATCTCGACTGCATGTCGCTGCTGGAAACCTGCCGCATCATGCGCGACAACGGCAAGTTCCTTTCCGGCCGCCAGCTGACGACGCCGCCGCAGCTTTTCCTCGGCGCGGCGATCAACCCTTTCGCGCCGCCGATCGATTTCCGCCCCTACCGGCTGGGCAAGAAAATCGCCGCCGGCGCGCAGTTCGTGCAGAGCCAGTACTGCTTCGACGTGCCGATGTTCCGCACCTACATGCAGCAGGTCCGCGATCTCGGTTTCACCGAAAAATGCTTCATACTGTGCGGCGTCGGACCGCTGGCCTCGGCCAAGACCGCCAAATGGATCCGCTCCAACGTGCCCGGCATTCATATCCCCGATTCGATCGTCAAGCGGCTGGAAGGCGCCCAGGACCAGAAGAAGGAAGGCAAGCAGCTCTGCATCGACATCATCAACGAGGTGAAAGAAATTCCCGGCGTCTGCGGCGTCCATGTTATGGCCTATCGCCAGGAGGAATATGTCGCCGAGATCGTCGATGAATCGGGCGTGCTGAAGGGGCGCCAACCCTGGAAACGCGAAATCCGCCGCGACGACCAGCTCGTCGCCGAGCGGCTCGACCACATATTGCACGACGAGATCACCGAAACGCAGGTCGACATGGTCAAGACCGCGCATTGATGGCGCGGACGGCCACCATTCGCTTGATCGAAAACAGAAACGATATAAAGAAGTCTTTATATCACGAGGGAGAGATTTCATGACCCGGACGATCGTCGCCTCGGCGACACGAGAAATCATTATCGGCTTCGACCAGCCCTTCTGCGTGATCGGTGAGCGCATCAATCCAACCGGGCGCAAGAAGCTCGCGGCCGAGATGATCGCAGGCAATTTCGATACCGTCATCAGGGACGCGCTGGAACAGGCCGCCTGCGGCGCGACCATGCTCGACGTCAATGCCGGCGTCACCTCGGTCAATCCGAACGAGACCGAACCCGGCCTGCTGGTGCAGACGCTGGAGATCGTGCAGGGGCTGGTCGACCTGCCGCTGTCGATCGACAGTTCGGTGACCGCGGCGATCGAGGCGGCGCTCAAGGTCGCCAAGGGCAGGCCGCTGGTCAACTCCGTCACCGGCGAGGAAGAGAAGCTCGAAGCCATCCTGCCGCTGGTCAAGAAATACAATGTCCCGGTGGTTGCCATCTCCAACGACGAGACAGGCATTTCGATGGATCCGGATGTGCGCTTCGCCGTCGCCAAGAAGATCGTCGAGCGCTGCGCCGATTTCGGCATTCCGGCGCATGACGTGGTCGTCGATCCGCTGGTCATGCCGATCGGCGCGCTGGGCGACGCCGGCCGCCAGGTCTTTGCGCTGCTGCGCCGGCTGCGTGAAGAGCTCAAGGTCAACACCACCTGCGGCCTGTCAAACATCTCGTTCGGCCTGCCGCACCGCCACGGCATCAATGCTGCCTTCATCCCGATGGTGATCGGCGCCGGCATGACCTCGGCGATCATGAACCCGGTGCGGCCGCAAGAGATGGAAGCTGTGCGCGGCGCCAATGTGCTGAACGGCACCGACGAGAACTGCACCAACTGGATCAGGACCTACAAGGACTACAAGCCGGCCGAAGGCGGCCAGGCGATCGCGGCGCCCACGCAAGTCAACGCGCCGGGCGAAGGCAATGGCAATGGCGGCCGCCGGCGCGGCGGCCGTGAAGCCCGTATGGCCCGAGGATAAGCGCGCAATCGTGAACTCTCCTGCCAACATCACCGATCCGCTCGTGCTGTTCATGCCGTCCGGCAAGCGCGGGCGGTTTCCGGTCGGCACGCCGGTGCTCGATGCCGCACGCCAGCTCGGCGTCTATGTCGAGAGCGTGTGCGGTGGACGCGCCACCTGCGGGCGCTGCCAGGTCGAGGTGCAGGAAGGCAATTTCGCCAAGCACAAGATCGTCTCATCCAACGACCACATCTCGCCCAAGGGCGCCAAGGAGGAGCGCTATGAACGCGTGCGCGGCCTTCCCGAACGGCGCCGCCTGTCCTGCTCGGCGCAGATCCTCGGCGATCTCGTCGTCGACGTGCCGCAGGATACGGTCATCAACGCACAGACCATTCGCAAGGACGCCGACACCAGGGTCATTGCCCGCGATTCGGCAATCCACATGTGCTATGTCGAGATCGAAGAGCCCGACATGCACAATCCATCAGGCGATCTCGATCGCCTGAAGATCGCGCTGATGAAGGACTGGGGGCTCAAGAGCCTCGATTTCGATTTCCATCTGCTGCCGCAGGTGCAAGGCATCTTGCGCAAAGGCAACTGGACCGCGACCGCCGCCATCCACAAGGATGCCGACAGCGAAACCGCGCGGGTCATCTCGTTGTGGCCCGGCCTCAAGAACGAGGCCTACGGGCTTGCCTGCGATATCGGCTCGACCACCATCGCCATGCATCTGGTGTCGCTGCTGTCGGGCCGCGTCGCCGCCTCGTCGGGCACGTCGAACCCGCAGATCCGCTTCGGCGAGGATCTGATGAGCCGCGTTTCCTATGTGATGATGAACCCGGACGGTCGCGAAGGCATGACGGTCGCGGTGCGCGAGGCGATCTCGGGTCTTGTCGACAAGGTTTGCGCGAAAGGCAACGTCCAGCGCAACGACATCCTGGATTGCGTCTTCGTCGGCAATCCGATCATGCACCATCTGTTCCTCGGCATCGACCCGACCGAACTCGGCGGCGCGCCCTTCGCGTTGGCTGTCTCGGGCGCGGTGCACATCAAGGCGTCGGATATCGGCCTGAAGCTCAACCAGGGCGCCAGGCTCTATATGCTGCCGTGCATCGCCGGCCATGTCGGCGCCGACGCGGCTGCGGTGACGCTGTCGGAAGGCCCGCACCGCCAGGACGAGATGATGTTGATCGTCGACGTCGGCACCAATGCCGAGATCGTGCTCGGCAATCGCCAGCGGGTCGTGGCGGCCTCCTCGCCCACCGGTCCGGCCTTCGAGGGCGCGGAAATCTCCGGCGGCCAGCGCGCCGCTCCTGGCGCCATCGAGCGCGTCCGCATCGATCCCGACACGCTGGAGCCGAAATACCGCGTCATCGGCTCGGAACTATGGTCCGACGAGCCCGACTTCCTCGACAGCGTGCAGGCAACCGGCGTCACCGGCATCTGCGGCTCGGGCATCATCGAGGTGGTCGCCGAGATGTACCTGGCCGGCATCATCTCCGAGGACGGCGTCATCGACGGTGGGCTCTGCGCCCGCTCGCCGCGCGTCACCGCCAATGGCCGCACCTTCTCCTACGTGCTGAAGGAAGGCGAGCCGAGGATCACCATCACACAGACCGACGTGCGCGCCATCCAGCTCGCCAAGGCCGCACTCTATGCCGGCACCAAGCTGTTGATGGAAAAGCAGCACACCGATCATGTCGACCGCATCCACTTCGCCGGCGCCTTCGGCTCCTTCATCGATCCGAAATACGCCATGGTGCTGGGACTGATTCCCGACTGCGATCTCGACAAGGTCTCGGCCGTCGGCAACGCCGCCGGCGCCGGTGCGCGCATGGCGCTGCTCAATCGCGGCTATCGCCGCGAGATCGAGGAAACGGTGAGCCGGATCGAGAAGATCGAGACCGCGCTGGAGCCGAGATTCCAGGAGCATTTCGTCTATGCCATGGCGCTGCCGAACAAGATCGACCCGTTCCCGAAACTATCGGCGGCGGTGAAGCTGCCACCGCGCAAGACCGTCAGCGAGGACGGCATTGCCGGCGATGCCGCCCCACGGCGTCGTTCGCGCGAGGGCCACGCCGCCCGGCGCGGCCGGGGGTAGCCCCACTGCTAAAAAGCAGCACTTCGCCCTTATTCTCGTTTGCATGCACATGTTTCCGGATCAGCCCGAACTGAAACAAGGCGCTGTTTTTCGTGAAATCCACCAGATACACGCGCGGCGCATTTAACCGGCATCGAACGGCAGGCAGGAAATAACTTTCAGCCGCCGCAGCACTCCAAGGGAGATGAAGATGTCGATGTTCGAAAGCCTCGGCCGCTTTGGTACGGCCATCAAGCATGCGCACAACAGGAACAGGTCGGTCCGGGCCCTGAACAGCCTGCCGCCCGAAATTCAGAAGGACATCGGCTGGCCCGTGTCGCCGCGCAACGACCCGCAGGTCACCTTCTCGGCCCTGCTTCTGGGTTCGGCGCGCTGATGACCTTCGCCGACAAATGCAAGCTGCTGGCCAAGCGCCGGAGCCGTCATCCGGCTCCGGCAGCAAGCGACCGTCGGCTGCGCGCCGCACTGCTGCTCCAGCGCTGAGCATTGCGGCTTGCCACGACCAGATGCTCGCCTTGATTGCCAGCCAGATCACACCGCCGTGTTGGAGCCGCGCAAATCTTGACATTCTGGGCGAAGGCACGATCTTCGATAGCGGGGGTTCTCTTAGTCGGCTCAGCCGAGATCCGTGTGTCCGCATGCCCAGTTTGAAAAGCCACGTCGTGTCCTTTGTGCTCAGGCACAGCCGCAAGCAGGCTTTTTCCAGCCCGGAAAACCTGCAGCGCTGGATCGCCTATGCCCGCAAGACCGAGGACCCCCGGCCGCCTGCCTCGCTGCATCAGCGCTTCGATATCACGACGCGCAGCGTCGGCGGTTTTCCGGTCTATGACATCGCACCCAAGACCGGCGAGAAGAAGCGTATCCTTTACCTGCATGGCGGCGCCTATGTCTTTCAAATTACGTCCTATCATTGGGGGCTGATCGCCGAAATAGCCAACCGGCTGGGCTTCGGCATCACAGTGCCGATCTATCCCATCGCCCCCGAACACGATTTCCATGCCATGTTCGGGATGGTCGGCGAGGTCTACCGGCAGATGCTCGACGAGACGGAAGCCGAGGACATCGTCTTCGTGGGCGATTCCGCCGGCGGCAACATGGCCGTGGTGCTGACCATGATGGCCGCGGAAGCCGCCCTGCCCTTGCCGTCGAGTCATGTGCTGATTTCGCCCGGCCTCGACATGTCGCTCGCCAACCCCGAAGTGTTCGAGGCCGAGCGCAACGATCCGTGGCTGGGCATTTCGGGTGGGCTGGAGGCGGTCCGGCTCTACAGCGCCGGCATCGATCGCAGCGACTGGCGCATCAGCCCGCTTTACGGCGACCTGTCGGTGCTGCCGAAAACGCTGCTACTGACCGGTTCGCACGATCTGCTCAGCCCCGACAATCTGATCTTCGCCCAGAAGGCCCGCGCCGCCGGCGTCGAGGTGGAGGTCGTCTACGAGCAAGGCATGTTCCATGTCTGGCCGCTGATCGACATGCCGGAAGCGCGGCGCGCGCGGGACTGCATCGTGACGTTCTTGGCCAGCGAAAAACCCACTGATCAGGTCGAGAGCGAGGCCATCACCTGGTCGGCCAAGGCTTTGTCAAGCGAGCCATTCAAGACCGGATTGGCCAGCACGTAGATCGCCTCCAATATTTCTTCGTCTCGTTCCGGCTGGTAGTCGATGTCTTCCCTGCATTCGATCAGGTCCGCCCATGCCTCCATATCAGCAGCGGTGAGTTCTCCTGCCTGGAATCGGCGGAGCACGCTCAAGATAATGATCAGCAACCAGGATGACTACTGGCGTCTCGGACCAACTGCAGCCAGAAGATCAATCGGCTTCCCGAACGCAATAAGATCGCTGAGCACTGAAACGCGGCCCACCGCAAGGCTCATCAAAATTTCCCGGTTTCCCTGAACACTTCGAAGGTCGCACGGATGTGGTCGGCGACCGCCTTCACCGGCGCGCTGGCGTCCGGCGCCACGACCATGGCCAGATTGTAGGTGCCGATATCGGGCATGCCGTCCTTCGGGCAAAGCTCGACCATGTCGCTGCCGAGGAAAGATTTCGGCAGCGGCGCCACCGCGAGGTCGGACATGATTGCGGCGCGCTGGCCGGCCGTATGCGCGCTCATATAGGCGACGCGATAGTTGCGGCCCTCACGCCCGAGCGCCTCGAGCGCCCCGGCCCGCCAGGCGCAGCCCTCTTCCCACAAGGACACCGGCAGCGGTTCGCGCAGATGCGCGCAGCCACCCTTGGCGCCGGCCCAGACGATCGGTTCGGTGAGCAGCACTTCGGCGCCGAGCGCGCTGGTCTTGTAGGAATTGGTGAGTAGCGTGATGTCGAGCGCCCGGTCGTCCATGCGCCGGCGCAGATTGCTGCTCTGGTCGATGGTGACGTCGACCGCGATCGAGGGATGCGACTGCGCAAAACGCTTCAAGACATGCGGCAACACGCGCTCGCCATAATCGTCTGGCGAGCCGAGCCGCACCACCCCGACAATGTCGGGGATGATGAACTTCGACACCACCTCGCGGTTGATCGACAACAGCCGGCGGGCGTAGCCGAGCAGCATCTCGCCATCCGTGGTCAGCGTCACCGAGCGCGCGTCGCGCGCGAACACGGAGCGGCCGAGAATGTCCTCCAACTTCTTGATCTGCATGGAGACGGCCGACGGCGTGCGGAAGACGGCATTGGCGGCGGTGGTAAAACTGCCGGTTTCGGCGATCGCCACAAAGGTGCGCAAAACGTCGAGATCGAGCAGCGGCAACGGATGATTGAGTGGGGCGTTCATTGGGATCGACCTTCAATTTTTCTGATGCAAACTATCATTCCATTTCGTTTGATTGAACATCACTTTGGGAGGATAGTCAACTCCATCGAAGGCAGACGCATCGAAGGCGGCCTTGAAACGACTGCGACACTGATCTGCAATCGACACGAAATGAAGCTGAAACAAACCGGATGTAGCGCTTGGTCCGCCGAGCGACCGGCACCCGACCCAACCCTAAGGAGAATTAAAATGTCTATCCTGTCATCCATCGGCCGCATCGCGACCGAATTCAGCGCGGCCCGCGCCCGCTACCAGACCGAACGCGCCATCCGCTCTCTGCCGATCGAACTGCAGAAGGATATCGGCTGGCCTGAAGCCGCCGACACCAAGACCGGCACTCGCCACGGTGTTGGATCCTGGGCTGGCGGAGCAAAATAGATCGTGTGTATCAAAAGCTGAAGGCCTGCCGCACAGACCATGTCCGGCAGGCCTTTATTATTTGCGATCAAACGTTTTCTAGAGCCATGTCGCCGTTGCATGGCGCATATGAACAAGCTGCATAGCAGCCCACATTTCGAGCCAACGCCTTGTAACTGATTACAAATCCTGGGCAGAATGCCCAAACTTATCGCATTCCGTGTCGCTTTTCATATCAAGTGCTTCGCATTTGCGATTTAGTTTCCCCGCACGTAAGCCTATATCAGCGCCAGCCAACGAGCTGCCCCACTCCATCACGCGAAGGCGACCCGTCTGAGCAACCGAATGGAGATGATGATGAAGCTTTTTGCCCGCCTTTTTGCTCGCCGTGAAATGAGCCTGACGACCGCGCTCGAGCGCCAGCGCCTTGCCAACACCATGCCGGGCCAGACCGGCGCCGTGGCCGCCGCGCGCCTCGGCTTCGTCGCCTGATCTGCCAAGCTCGCAAGCGGCGCTCGCTGTTGCTGCTTCGAAGTTGATCACAGCGCCGCTTCGGTTTGCCGAGGCGGCGTGCTTGATCATGCCCCGACCACATGCGCATACGCTCAATCCGGCAGCATGTTGGGGTCCGTCATCGCATAGCGATTGCCCATTTGCGACCCATGTCGCAAATAAAGTCTTTCCGTTGCCGCCTAGCCGATTGACAGGAAAAGTTTTTCCTGATGTCGCTATGCTGATCGCGACATCCTGTTCGCGCCATTGCAGCGTGAGGGTTACCCTGTGAACGTCGTAAATCATCCGATCAGGCGGTCGTTTGTATTCTTCCTGGTCCCCGATTTCACCATGATCGCCTTTGCAACGGCGCTCGATCCGTTGCGCTCGGCCAACCGGATGCTCGGCTACGAGGCCTACCGCTGGCGGCTCGCCAGCATCGACGGCAAGCCGGTGCGCGCCTCGAACGGCGTCGAATGCGCGGTCGACACTTCGCTGGAGGACGAACGCAAGAAGATGTCCGGCTCCGAACGGCCGAACATGGCGGTCGTTTGCAGCGGCATCAATGTCGAGCGCTACCAGAACAAATCGGCCTTCGCCTGGTTGCGCGAGGAATACAATCGCGGCGTCGCCATCGGCGGCTTGTGCACTGGCGCTCATATACTGGCCGCCGCCGGCCTGTTGTCCAACAAGCGCTGCGCCATTCATTGGGAGAACCTGCCGGGCTTTTCCGAAGCGTTCCCGAAGGCCAATGTCTTTGCCGACCTCTTCGAGATCGACCAGAACATCTACACCTGCGCCGGCGGCACCGCGGCGCTCGATATGATGCTGAAGCTGATCGGCGACGATTTCGACGACAATCTCGTTAACCGGGTCTGCGAGCAGGTCTTGACTGACCGCGTGCGCAGCCCGACCGATCGCCAACGCCTGCCGCTGCGCGCACGTCTTGGCGTGCAGAACTCCAAGGTGCTGACCATCATCGAATTGATGGAAGCGAACCTGTCCGAGCCGCTGTCGTTGATCGAGATCGCCGACCATGTCGACCTGTCACGCCGGCAGATCGAGCGCCTGTTCCGCACTGAGATGGGACGATCCCCTGCCCGCTACTATCTAGAAATCCGCCTCGACCGTGCCCGGCACTTGCTGATCCAATCATCGATGCCGGTGGTCGAAGTGGCGGTCGCTTGCGGCTTCGTCTCCGCCTCGCATTTCTCCAAATGCTACCGCGAGCTCTATGCGCGCTCGCCGCAGCAGGAGCGCGTCGATCGCAAGCAGTTGCTGGCCGCGTAAACAAGGCAACATCTAGCACGCATACCTCTGGCGGGGAGCGCTTGAAATCTAGCGGCTGTCGAACATCCAGCTTCGGTCGCGCCACATTTTCTCGCCGACCTGGCAGTCTGTTGCCGGCTTGTCTTGCGCCAGCACCACCGGCGGATGTGCCGCTTCTTCCACCGCCCATTGCGGTGACGCAGGCCCGGCAAGCTCAAGCACCAGCTTGCGGCGGATCGCTTCGGGAAACTGCGTCCACTCATTGACCGGGATCATGAACGCGCCGGGCCCGCCGATGACGCAGTCGGTGTAATAGCGGTCGAGATAGTTGACGTCGTAGACGCTGGTGAAGCCGCCCCGGGTCATCAGCGGCAGGCCGTTGATGGTGATGCCTTGCCTGACCAGTTCGTCACGGATGACATCGACGGGGGCACCTTGATTGTTGGGGCCATCGCCTGAAATGTCGATGACGCGCTTGACGCCCTGAAAGCCGCTTTCGGCGAAGAGATCGCTGCTGAATTGCAAGGCTCCGGAAATCGAGGTGCGCCGTGCGCTGTTGGGCGCATGGGCGGAGAGCTGTTCGACCACCCGCTCGGCGTCGCCACGATTGGCAATCACCGTCCACGGCACGATGACGTGCTGCCATGTCGTGCCGGCCCATTCGACATAGGTGACGGCAATCTTGCCGTAGGCGCCGTCGGCGATGGCCTGCAGTACCGTGTCATGCATCAGCGCCGCGACATAGCCGCGACGCTGGATTTCAAGTTCGGCCGGCGACATCGACAGCGAAACGTCGACGGCAAGCACCAGTTCAACATCGACCGGTTCGGCGGCGCGGGATTCCGGCGCCTGGACGAACGTCAGCGCCAGCACGGCGGCGCATGAGAGGAGATGTCCTGCGCGGGGAAAAGCAGACATGCCGCAAGGTAAGCGAAAATCGTCGCCCCACAAAGCGAAAAGCCCGGCGCCGGACTAATGCATGTCGCCCAAAGGCGCAGCGGGGTTGGGTAACGACACGCATAGAAACAAGAACTTAAAGCGCGTCGCATGACTCCCGTCAGGCGCGACTCGCTTTAAGTCCTTGCATTCACGTTTTTGCGAGCCCGCCGTTCACCCTCTATAGTGGGAGGCTCAGCTGCGTGGATTGAGGTTCTCCGGGTCGTAGAGCGGCCTGTAGCCGACGGCGGCCACTTCGACCGGGTATGTCTCGCCGAAATATTCGACATCCAGCTTGCGGCCCTCCTGGCAATACGCCCACGGCAGATAGGCGAGCGCAATGTTCTTGCCGATGGTCGGGCCGTAGGCGACCGAGGTCGTGAAGGATCGGCGGCCGAGTTCGTCGACCAGCGTCTCGCCCGTTTGCGGGTCCATCACCGGCATCGCGCCGACGGGATAACGGGCAACGCCGTTGGAATCGACATTATCCGTCATGACAAGCGTGCAAAGCATGGCCGGCTGATGCGCGCGGGCGCGATAGTCCAGATGCCTTGCCTTGCCGCTGAAATCGGCCTCCTTGACCTTTGGGCGGGCGAGATCGGCCTCCAGCAAATTGTACTCGGTCAAAAGATCCGCATTCTGCAGGCGCAGGCTCTTCTCCATGCGGCGGCTGTTGGCATAGGTCTCGACGCCAAAAGCCATCACGCCGGTCGAACGCAAAGCATCCCATACGGCCAGGCCGTCTTCGTATCGCATATGCAGTTCCCAGCCCTGCTCGCCGACATAGGAGATGCGGAAAGCGGTCACGTCCTTGCCGGCGATCCTGACAGGCTTGATTGCGGCAAAGGGGAAATTCTCCGGCTTCAGGCCGTCCGGGTCTTCCACGACCTTGCTCAATGTTGCCCGGGCGTTTGGGCCCCAGATGCCGACGGTCACGTAGTTATCGGTCACATCGGTGATGGCGACATCGAACCCTTTGTCTTCTGCCGTCCGCCGCATGTAGTGGAAGTCGCGCGGGCCGGCATCGGCGCCGTCGATGACGCGGCAGCGGTCGGCCATGCGGATGACGGTCAGGTCCGCCCGCACCATGCCCTCATCGTCGAGGAAGTGGGTATAAATGCCTTTGCCGATATTGCCGTCGCCGCCGATCCTGGCCGCGCACAGCCATTCCATCAGCGCGACATGATCCGGGCCTTCCACGTCATACATCGCGAAATGCGACAGGTTGACGATGCCGCAATCCTCGCTCATGGCGAGATGCTCGGCATTGGAGACGCGCCAGAAATGGCGGTTGTCCCACTCGTTTTCGCGCACCGGCACCCGGTTGCCGTATTTCTCGAGCAGGTGCTCGTTGGCGGCATAGCCATGGGCGCGCTCCCAGCCGCCGAGTTCCATGAAATAGCCACCGAGTTCCTTCTCACGCTCCCAGAAGGGCGAGCGGCGCACGTCGCGAGCCTTGGAGAACGGCTCGCGCGGATGGACGGCCGGATTGTAGACCTTCATCGCGGTTTCGGTGCAGCGGTCCCAGATGAACTGCTCTTGCGTCTGGTGCGGATAGAAGCGCGAATAGTCGATGGCGTGGTGGTCGATCGACGTCCTGCCGTCCGTCATCCAGTCGGCGATGAGCTTGCCCATGCCGGGGCCGTCCTTGACCCAGATCGCGACGGCATACCAGAGGCCCCGCACCTTTTGGCTCTCGCCCATGGAGGGGCCGCCGTCTGCCGTCACCTGCAGAAGCCCGTTGAAGGAATGGCTCTCATTGTAGCCCAGTTCGCCCAGGATCGGCGTCAACTCCATGGCGCGCTCGAGCGGGGCCAGGATCTGTTCCATGTCGAGGTCGCGCTGCGAGGGCGAAAGACGGGCCTGGTCCTTCTCCAGAAGGTCGCGCGGATGGCAAAGGCGCGGATTGGTCTCTTCGTAATAGCCCCACTCGATCTGCCCGCCTTCGGCGGTCTTGGGATCGCCGGTGTCGCGCATGTAAGCCGAGTTGCCCTGATCACGCAGCAGCGGCCAGCCGATCTCCTTGCCGGTGCCGGCGAACTCGGTATAGGGCCCGAAGAAGGTGAGCGGATGATCGATCGGCATGACCGGCAAGTCCTCGCCCACCATCTCCGCGATCAACCGGCCCCAGATACCTGCGCAAACGATCACATAGTCGGCTTCGATGGTGCCGCGATCGGTCACCACGCCCTTGATGCGACCGTTCTCGACGATAAGCGACCTGGCCGGCGTGTTGGCGAAGGATTTAAGTTTTCCGGAGGCTTCCGCCTGGTCGACCAGCTTGCCGGCGACCGTTTGCGAGCGCGGGATGACGAGACCGGCATCGGGATCCCACAGGCCGCCCTGCACCATCTCTTCTTCGATCAGCGGGAATCTCTGCTTGATCTCGGCCGGTTCGATCAGGCGGGCACGCGTGCCGAAAGCCTTTGCCGAGGCGATCTTGCGCTTGATCTCCGCCATGCGGGCGTCATCGCCGACGCGGGCAACCTCAAGGCCGCCGATGCGGGCGTAATGACCCATCTTTTCGTAGAAATCGATGGAGTAGAGCGTCGTCCAGCAGGACAGGAAATCATGGCTGGTGGTGTAGCAGAAGTCGGAAGCATGCGCTGTCGAGCCGATATCGGTCGGGATCCCTGACTTGTCGATGCCGACGATGTCGTCCCATCCGCGCTCGATCAGGTGATGGGCGACCGATGCGCCGACAATACCGCCCAGCCCGACGATGACGACCTTCGCCTTTTCCGGAAACCCTGCCATTGCCCGCGACTCCAAAAGTGCTGCTGCCGGCGCCAGGCGCCCGCTTGATCGGCGCACAATATGCAGCCGACGGCCATCGTGCTACCGCCTGTTTGCGACACACTGCAGGTGCGGCGCGACCCCGGCGCATGACCCCGAAAAATCGGAACCGATTTTCGCTAGGATCATGCGCAGAAACTGGTCTGAGACCAGCTGCCTCAAGGGAAAATGATGCGCGCCAGGCTGGAGACGGAACTTATGGTTTATCTCCTGGAACGAAGTGCAACACTGCGGGGCGACGCCCTTTGATGCTCGCCCACAGCGCCATGAACGGGCCGGCGAGCAGCAGGTACGGCGGGATCAGATTGGGAAAATAGATGCGGGTGTCGCGGATCGGGAAGACGGTAAACTTCGCCAGCACGCCGAACACCAATGCCGCAAACAGGATGCCGGCACGGCGGTCGAGCTTGAAGCCGGCGCGGCTGGCCGCATACCACCCGCCAGCGCCAGCACCGAAATGCCCACCCAGCTGTTCAGGCTGACGGCGCGGACCAGGAAGACGGCAAAAGCCCGGAGATAGGCGGCAGCCGAGAACGGCGGATCGAAGCCGTCCATATTGTGGTGCTGCTCGACGCTGGAGAACCACAGATGCGGCCACCAGCCCGGGATGCTGCGCCCAGTGCGAGCTGGCGAAATAGGCGACCAAGGAAGCGGCAAAGCCGGCCAGCGCGCCCCACGCCTTCTGCCGGTAGCCGACCAGCAGCACGGCGAAGATGGCGAGGAAGACGATGCTGTCGGGCCGCGCCATGAAGGCGAGAAAGAGCAGGATCGCCGCCGCCACCTCGCGACCGCGCACATACGCAAAAAGCCCGCCGAGGAACAGCACCGAGCACAGCAGATCCGGCGTCGCGGCCCGCGTCGCGTCGCCGAATTCGGCCACCATCAGCACCGCGCCGGCGAACCATAAAAGGCCGGGCATTTGCCCGGCCTTCGAAAAACAGTCGTTAACGTTTTGACGCGGTTACTTGATACGGGCGACGCCGCCTGAGATTTCGATCGTTTCCGAACCGGTCAGCGCCTCGAGGTCGCCATTCGGCATGGTAACGAAACAGCCGGTCGGGCAGAATTCCGCGGTTTCGCCGGCGGCCAGCGCCAGCTCCGTCTTGCCACCGCCTTCGGTCACGACGAGTGTGCGGGTCTCGGCGTCCTTGTTGGTCGCGCTGGCGGCGAAGGCTGAACCGCCCACGGCAAGAAAAGCGATGGCGGCGACGAGAGACTTCCACATTTGCAGTATCGGTGTTTCCACCGCCTCTGTTGCATTTCGCAAGGCATTCTCGCCCTTTGCACGTGAGCTTATATGAGATGCCAGCTGAACGGCAACTGAATGCCGCATTCATGCCGCAATTGGTTTTCGGAACGTTCAGCCGAAGCGCCGTGTCGTTCCACAGCAGTGTTGGGAATTGAAATAGATGAATGGCAAAAAGCCTTATCCATACCCGCCGCACACCAACCGTGAACTGGAGATGATGCTTGCGGGGGCCAAGCCCTTTGCGATGTTCGCCCACGAGCGCGTGGACGGCTTTGAAAAATCCGATGCATTGGCCAATCAGGACTTCGCGACCCATGTTGCAAATGGAACGCTGTCCGAGCATCTCCGAACTTTCGAAGCAAAAGGACCGGGAGGAACCCGGCTCAACATCGACTATTATTTCTACGCCCACGAGGGCGAAGCATGGAGAGTGGAAGCCTTTTCGCTGCTTCTCGAGCTTCTACACCGCGGCGCCTGGTGCCCGCAGTTGGAATGGCTATCGGGAAAGCTCCTCGGATACACTGACGAGCAGAACCGGCATCACCTCTCAAGAACCTATCCGTCAGATCAACTCGATCACATAAACTTCTAGGGTGATCCGCCTTCCACGCTCTTGCTTGGATCTCAGCCTTCAATCGGGATCCGGCTTGCGGGTCTTGCGCCCGGATCTAGCCAGGCGTTTCGTCTCGGCCGCGGCTTCAGCCGCCGCGCGCTCCTGCTCGGCGAAATCGACTTCGATCTTGTCGTCATCGATCGGCCACGCCTCATGCTTCTTGGTCTCGACGACGGCGCGCGGCGCCGATGGAATTTCGATATGCTGATCGGCGAACTCATCGAGGACGGCAAACCGGATGTCGTTCTGCACGATGTTGCCGTTCATCACGTCGGCCAGGAACACGCGGATTTCGAATTCGAGAGCGGCCGGCCCGAAATTGGTGAACAGCACGAAGGGTTCCGGATTTTTCAGCACCAGCGGATGGCCGCGCGCAATCTCCAAAAGGACAGCATGGGCCTGCTTGACGTCGCTGCCGTAGGCGACGCCGACCTTAATGTCGATGCGACCGAGCTTGTTGCGGTGCGTCCAGTTGCCGACGGCATTGTTGATCAGGTTTGAATTGGGCAGGATCACCGACTGCCGCTGGAACGTCTCGATCTCGGTAGCGCGCACGCTGATCTTCTTGACCGTGCCGCTGATCTCACCGGCGACGATCCAGTCGCCGACCTTGAACGGCCGCTCGGCCAAAAGGATCAGACCGGAGACGAAGTTGGAGACGACATTTTGCAGGCCAAAGCCGATACCGAGCGACAGGGCGCCCGCGACAAGCGCCAGATTGGAGAGATCGATCCCCGCCGCCGAGACGCCGACGAGTGCTGCGAGCGCCACGCCGGCATAGCCGACCGCCAGCCGGATCGAGTTGCGCACGCCGGTATCGACCTTGCCGCGCGCCATCACCGAGCCGTCGAGCCAGCCCTGGAACCAGCGCGTCAGGAAATAGCCGATAATGAAGACAATGATGCCGGTCAGGATGCCGGTCACCGAGATCGTCACCGAGCCGATGGTGAGGTCCGTCGCCAGCTTGTAGCCCCAGGCCTGGATGTCGCCAGGCTGGAAGCCCCACATCAACAGAATCAGCGGCAGGAACACCAGCACGATCATCAGGTTGATGGCGACGCTGACGACCAGGCCGAGTTGGTCGAGCGCCGACTCCTCATAACTGGAATTGGTCGATAGCCAGCGCCCGATCGATGTGTTGGCAAAACCGCCTTCCTCGCTGATCGCCCGCGCCGACAGGAAGCCGATATAGGCAGTGACCAGAATGGTGCCGGTGACCACGACTTGCAGCGAGACGAAGATGGCAAGGCCGATATAGCCGAGCAGCGCAGTGGCAATGGTGAAAAGGCCGATCGCGACTGCCGTGTAGCGCAGCCACGCCGGCCAGGGGCGCCAGCTTCCGTCGGTGGCCTTGAACGGCTTCAGCAGCCCCATCAGGATCAGGATGACGCCGACGATGATGGTGGCGACAAAACTTCTGGCGATGGTCAGCGACAGCGGCGAGCCCATCTTGTCGTTGACGACCGACAGGAAATTGTTGACGCCGATCACCACAGCCATGGCGGTCGTCAGCCGCACCAGCCAGCGCGCCGGACCCGATTCAACGGGGATGAGCCGCCAGTTCGGCAGCCGCGGCTCCAGCGCCGCATTGGCCAGTCGGTTGACACAGAACACCACCGCGATGACCCCAACCAGCGCATTCAGGAAAACGCCAATGTCACCGCGCAACACGTTGTAATAGTTGAAAAAGAACACGGTCGAGACCAGGAAGACGCCGACCGCCAGCGTCGGCAGCAACGTCGACCAGAACGCCACCGACAACCGGCTGAGATAGGACGGATCTTCGACCGAAGGGTCCGCTTCGAAGACACGCCCGAACAGACGCCGCCCACCGACAAAAAGCACCGCCGCCAGGGAGAGCGCCGTCAAGGTCGCGGCCAGCACGGCCTGGAACTTGAACTTGAAGACGAAGGCCAGCCACGATGACACCGCCTTGTAGAAGCCGGTAAATTCACCGTTGGCGTCGGAAATGACCTCGGGGCTCAACGCGTCGGACAGCACGTAGCGCTTGGTGAGCAGGTTGCGAAACAGCTCGCTGCGCATATTGCCGATTTTGGCAATGAGGCCGCTGATGCGGATCGACAGGTTTTGCGCCGCGGCGATGACAGCATTGATCTCAGCCTTTTCGGACGCCAGCACCTGGCGTTCGCTGGTCACGATCTCGGGTTCGGGCGGCTGGCCCGCGGCCGGCGGCGCCCCGATCTGATCGAGCCTTGCGTTGATCTCCGAAAGGCGCGGGCGGAAGGCAAGCGCGCTGTTCAGCGCACCTCGCGACATTTCCTCGAGCTGCAGGCGGATATCGACAAGACTGGCGTCGTCGTCGCCGTCCTCCTGGATTTTCTTTTCGAGATTGTCGGTCCTTGTCGTCAGGTCCTGCAGGATTTTCTGCTGGTCGGCGACCACTCCAGAGGCAGCCTGCTCAAGCCCCTGCGCCGCAGCATCAAGCGACAGCGGCGCCGAGGCGACGATCGCCAGGACCAGAACGAAGCGGAGTAGTCGGAAAAGCATGATCGTTTGGCGACTCACAGGTGGTAAGGCGTTCTAAAGCTCGCCCTTGATAAAGACGCTCATACCGGGGAGCAAGCCGTCCCGCCCCTGCCCGCCGATTTCGGAGTCGGCCAGTCGAAAAGCGATGGCGCAATATTGGCTTTGCGGCAGCGGCCTGCTCTATAATGTGCCGCATCGCCCAAAACGGCTGACGAAAAGCCAGAACGGACAACAAAAAGAATGGCGGAATATTCGGCCTTCTCGCTTCTCAAAAATGCGCTGACCGGCAACAAGGACTGGAAACCGGCCTGGCGCAAGCCGGACCCGAAGGCGTCCTACGACGTGATCGTCATCGGCGGCGGCGGCCATGGCCTGTCGACCGCCTATTATCTCGCCAAGGAGCACGGCATCACCAACGTCGCGGTGCTGGAAAAGGGCTGGCTCGGCTCCGGCAATGTCGGCCGCAACACGACGGCCGTGCGCTCCAACTACCTGCTGCCTGCCAACACGCGCTTCTACGAACATTCGATGAAGCTGTGGGAGAACCTGTCGCACGATCTCAACTACAACGTCATGTTCTCGCAGCGCGGCTGCCTCAACCTCGCGCACACGCCCGCCCAGCTCGACGATTTTGCCCGCCGCGGCAACGCCATGCGCCATCTCGACGTCGACGCCGAGTTGATGACCACGGCCGAGATCGCGCGCCTGGTGCCGGCGCTGGACGTCTCCGCCACGGCGCGCTTCCCAATCGTCGGCGGCCTGATGCAGCGGCGCGCCGGCACCGCCCGCCACGATGCCGTCGCCTGGGGCTATGCGCGCGGCGCCGACCGTCGCGGCGTCGACATCATCGAGAATTGCGAGGTCACCGGCTTCCTGCGCGACGGCGACCGCATATCAGGCGTCTCGACGTCGCGCGGAGAGATCCGCGCCAGGAAGGTGGCGGTCGCGGTGGCCGGCAGCACCGGGCAAGTCATGCGGCTCGCCGGCATCGATACGATGCCGATCGAGAGCCACGTGCTGCAGGCCTTCGTGACGGAATCGCTGAAGCCGTTCATCAACACGGTCCTGACTTTCGGCATGGGCCATTTCTACATGTCGCAGTCGGACAAGGGCGGCCTTGTCTATGGCGGCGATCTCGACGGCTACAACAGCTACGCCCAGCGCGGCAGTTTGCCTGTTGTCGACGAGGTGATGAGCGAGATGCTGGCGCTTTTTCCCGGTCTCGCCCGCGTTCGTATGCTGCGCTCCTGGGGCGGCGTCTGCGACATGTCGATGGACGGTTCTCCCATCATCACCACCGGCCCGCTGCCGGGCATGTATCTCAACTGCGGCTGGTGCTACGGCGGCTTCAAGGCGACGCCGGCCTCCGGCTGGTGCTTTGCCTGGACCATCGCCAAGGATGAACCGCATGACATCAACGCGCCCTTCACGCTGGATCGCTTCCATCGCGGCCTGGTGATCGACGACAAGGGCCAGGGCGCAACGCCGCGGCTGCATTAGACCATGATCCCGAACCGTAGGCCGGCGTAACAAAGAGTGGAACCGGTTTTCGGCCAAAATCATGGTCAAACGAGAAGATACAATCGCATGCTGATTACCTGCCCCTATTGCGGCCCGCGCGACGTCATCGAGTTCACCTATCAGGGCGACGGCAACCGCGAGCGCCCTCAGCCTGCCTCGCAGGACCTCGATGCCTGGAACGCCTATGTCTATGACCGGTTGAACCTGGCGGGTGACCACAACGAGATCTGGCAGCATTCCGGCGGCTGCCGCGCCCATCTCAGGGTCGTGCGCAACACGCTGACACACGAGATCTCCAGCGTCGCGTTCACGCGCGGCGACCACAAAGTCGCTGCTCGGCACAAGGCGGAGGGCAAGATATGAGCCCGCGCCGCACCGATGCCGGTGGCCGGATCGACCGGCTGCGAACCATCCGGTTCACCTTCGACGGCGCGCCTTGCACCGGCCATGCCGGCGACACGCTTGCCTCAGCGCTGCTGGCCAATGGCGTCACCCTGTTCGGGCGCTCGTTCAAGTACCACCGTCCCCGCGGCGTGCTGACATCAGGCGTCGAGGAACCGAACGCCCTGGTGACGGTGTTGCGGGGCGAGGTTCGCGAGCCGAACATCGCCGCGACCATGGTCGAGATCTATGATGGGCTGACCGCCGTCAGCCAGAACCGCTTTCCATCCCTGGCCTGGGACGTCAGCGCCGCCAACCAGCTCGGCGGCAAGCTTCTGTCCGCCGGCTTCTATTACAAGACCTTCATGGGACCCGCGATCGGCCCGCTAAAGAGCACGCGTTTCTGGATGCTGTGCGAGCATTTCATCCGCCGCGCCGCCGGTCTCGGCCGCGCCGGGATCGCTGCCGACACGGCGCGTTACGAGCGCATGAACGCCTTCTGCGATGTGCTGGTGGTCGGTTCCGGTCCGGCCGGGCTGATGGCCGCCAGGGCAGCAGCCGATCAGGGCGCGCGTGTCATCCTCAGCGAGCTCGAACCGCATCTCGGCGGCTCGGCCAACTGGTCGGGCGAGACGATCGACGGCATGCCCGGGGCCGACTGGGCAGCGCGAGCCGCCGGCCAGCTCGAAGGCTATGACAATGTCCGCCTGCTGCCGCGCACCACGGTCTGGGGCTATTACGACGGCAACGTGCTTGCCGCGCTCGAACGGGTTACCGACCACAAGGAGAAACCCGGCAAGGGCGAACCGCGGCATCGCTACTGGACCATTCGCGCCAAGTCGGTGGTGCTGGCCACCGGCTCGTTGGAGCGGCCCCTGGTGTTTCCAGGCAACGATCGGCCGGGTGTGATGCTGGCCCATGCCGCCGAGCGCTACGCCAACGAGTACGGCGTGCTGCCGGGCCACAGGATCGCGCTGTTCACCAACAATGACAGCGCGTATCGCTCCGCCCTGGCGCTGAAGAAGGCCGGTGCGGCGATTGTCGCCATCGTCGACGTGCGGCCGGAGCTTTCGAGCGAGATGCGCGAGCTCGGCGATGAAGCGGAAGCCAAGATCCTTTTCGGTCACGCCGTGGTCGCCACCGAAGGCGGCAAGGCGCTGTCCGGCATCAAGGTGCAGCGCTTCGACATGGTCAACGGCGCGCTTGCCGGCGAGGCGCGCAGCATTCAAGCCGACTGCCTGCTGATGTCGGGAGGCTGGTCGCCGACCATCCATCTGGCCAGCCAGGCCGGCGCCAAGGCGGAATGGAATGCCGCCAGACAGGCCTTCCTGCCACCGAAGCCAACCCAGCAATCGCCAACCCAGCGATGGCCAACCCAGCGATGGATTGGCGCCGGCGCTTTCACCGGCAGCTTTTCCACCGCCGAGGCAATCGCCGAAGGCCGCGCCGCCGGCCTTTCCGCGGCGGGTGGAACGGGTACGCCAGCGGCCCTGCCAGTCGTCGAAGCCGCACCCGGCGATCCCGATCCGGCGCCGGTGTTCGAGATCAGGGCTGATGGAAAAAGCTTCGTCGATTTCCAGCACGACGTAACGGCGGAGGATGTGCGGCTTGCGCATCGCGAAGGCTTCGTCTCGGTCGAGCACCTGAAGCGCTACACCACGCTCGGCATGGCGACCGACCAGGGCAAGAGCTCCAACATACCCGGCCTCGCCATCATGGCAGAGGCGCTGGGCAAGCCGATTCCCGAAGTCGGCACGACACGCTTTCGCCCACCTTTTTCGGCCGTGTCGATCGGCTCACTCGCCGCGGAGCGTTTCGGCGACCTGAGGCCCGAACGGCTGACGCCGATGCATGACTGGCATGTCGCCAACGGCGCGACCATGTATTCAGCCGGCCTCTGGTATCGCCCGATGATCTATGGCCATCCCGGCGAGACGATCGAGCAGGCCTATGTGCGCGAAGCCAGGGCGACGCGCGAGAGCGCCGGCATCGTCGATGTCTCGACGCTGGGCAAGATCGCCGTGCAGGGCCCGGACGCGGCGGAATTCCTCGACCGGGTTTACACCAACATGTTCTCGACATTGGCCGTCGGCAAGGCCCGCTACGGGCTGATGCTGCGCGAGGACGGCCTCGCCTTCGACGACGGCACGACGTGGCGGCTCGGCGAACAGGACTTCCTGATGACCACCACCACCGCCAATGCCGGCAAGGTGATGCAGCATCTGGAGTATTTCCTCGACGTCATCTGGCCGGAGCTGAAGGTCCATGTCACCTCGGTGACCGACGAATGGGCGGGTGCGGCGATCGGCGGGCCAAAGGCGCGAGCCATTCTTGCTGCTTGCGTCACCGGTACCGCCGTCGACAACGCAACCCTGCCTTTCATGGGCATCGTGCACGGCAAGATATCAGGCGTGCCGGTGATGATCTGCCGGCTTTCCTTCTCCGGCGAAATGGCCTTCGAAGTCTACTCCGGCGCAGGCTACGCCGCCCATGTCTGGGAAGCCTTGATCGAAGCCGGCAAGCCGTTCGGACTGGTGACTTACGGGCTTGAGGCGCTTGGCACGTTGCGCATCGAGAAAGGCCACGTCACCGGCGCCGAGATCGACGGCCGCACCACCGCACGAGACCTGCATCTCGACTGGATGCTGTCCAGGAAGAAGCCCTTCATCGGCTCGGCGATGATGGACCGCGAGGGCCCGATCGCGCCCGGCCGGCTGGAACTCGTCGGCCTGGTTTCGCTGGACAACCAGCCGCTCAACGGCGGTGCGCACATCGTCGAAGCGCTTGACGAAGCCAATCCGCACGATTCCATCGGCCACATCACCGCTTGCTGTTATTCGCCGGCGCTCGGCAGGTATATCGCGCTCGCTTTGGTCAAGGATGGCAAGGCACGGCGCGGCACGCGCGCCCATATCTCCGATCCCCTGCGCAACCGGTTCGGCCCGGTCGAGATCGTCTCCAACCACTTCTTTGATCCGGACGGGAGCCGCATGCATGGTTGAGCGCCAATCACCGCTTGAACTGGAGCTGCGCGCCGGCTCGCATGGCGATTTCGAACACGGCATCGAAGTCATCCTCTCCGAAACCAGGCCGGGATCGATCCTGCAACTCGCTGCCTGGCCGGGCCAGGAGAAGGCGTTGATAGCAGGCATTCGCGCCGTTACCGGCCTTGCTTTGCCCGATGGCGCCGGCGCCGGCAGCACCGGCGGTGTGAGGTCGGTGTTCGGTTTTGCGCCGGGCAAATTCACCGTGGTCGACGAGGCCGAGGGCCTGGCATCGGCCTTTGCCAATGTCGTCACCCCGGCGATCGGCACGGTGACCGACCTGTCGCACGGCCGCACCGCGATCCGCATCGCCGGACCGAAGGCCGAATGGGTGCTGGCAAAGTTCTTCGCCATCGACTTCGCGCTGCCGGCCTTCCCGGTCGGTGCCGGCCGCTCGACCATGCATCATGACGTCTTCGCCCAGATCCAGCGCACCGGCGCCGACCAGTTCGACATCTATGTATTCCGCTCGTTTGCGCGCTCGTTCTGGAAGGCGCTCTGTCACGCCAGCGAGGAAGTCGGCTACGAAGTGCAATAGACCGACGCCGCGCGTCGTCACCTCATTGGGCGCCCCTCATTTGGCGAACGTCACCCACTCTTCCAGCGGCGCGCGATCGGTGCGGAACGCGTTTTCGGGCTTGGATGTATCCTCACGGCCGAGTGCCATGCCGCAGACGACGATCTCCTCGTCGGGAATGTTGAGCACCGGCCTGATCTGCTTGTGATAGGGTGCAAAGGCCGCCTGCGGGCAGGTGTGCAGGCCCCTGCCCCGCGCCGCCACCATGATGTTCTGCAGGAACATGCCGTAATCGATCCACGACCCCTTGTTCAGCCGCCGGTCGACGGTGAAGATCATGCCGACCGGCGCGTCGAAGAAGACGAAGTTGCGGTCGTGCTGCGCGCGCATCCTGTCGACCTCACGCCGGCCGATGCCGAGCACGCTGTAGAGGCCGAAGCCGTTGGCCCGCCGCCGGGTCAGATAGGGTTCGAAGAACTGGTCGGGATAGTAGCGATACTCGTCCCACTCGGCCTTTTCGGCACGGATACCGGAGCTGAGGATGGCGTCGCTGATTCGTTGCTTGACCTCGCCCTTGGTCACGTAGACCCGCCAGGGCTGCATGTTGGTGCCCGAAGGCGCCCGCGCGGCAACGGCGAGGATGGCGCGGATCGTCTCATCGTCGACCATGTCGGGCAGAAAGGCCCGCACCGAACGGCGCGACGTGATCGCCTCGTCGACGATCGCCGCGCCATCCGTAATCTTAGTCCTGTTTTCCAGCATGGGCGTCCCTTTGCGCGTGACCCGAAAACCGGAATCGATTCCGGAAAGGATCATACGCCGTCTAGAAATGAGAGAGCACCATTGCGGTCCAATTTGACGCGTGGCGCTCTAACGCAGCCTCGACCGGGCGCCCTCACTCGCCGTTCGTGGCCGAGCCTTTGCCTGAACCGTCAAAATGGCGCAAGCAAATCTTGTGGCCTCATGAAAATTCTCTTGATTTTTTCACAAACCTGACCCCTGATGAAATTTGCCCTCAGTTTTTCACCAAGGGGGATTTTTCACCCAGAGAGATTTTCACCGAGAAAAAAGCTTTGTCCTCAACCGCTGTCAGATCGGATCAGGAAAATCTCGAACGGCTGCTGGCCGGCGACATCAGGGCGCTGCGCAGGGCGCGCGGGCTGACGCTTGCCGAGACCGGCCTGAAGCTCGGCCGCTCGGTCGGCTGGGTCAGTCAGGTCGAGCGCGGCCTGTCGATACCATCGCTTAGCGATCTCAGGGCCTTCGCGGAATTGTTCGGCGTGCCGGTCAGCCTGTTCTTCAGTCACGACGTGCCCGTCGAGAACGAGCGCGGCGTGGTCGTGCGCGCCGGCAGCCGCCGCACGCTTGGCACAAGCGATTCCGGCCTGGTGGAGGAGCTTCTTTCGCCCGATCTCGGCGGTAGCTTCGAGATGCTGCGTTCGGTCTTCGCGCCGGGTGCTGAACTGAAGACCGAAGCCCGCCGGCCGACGGAGGAAGCCGGATATGTCGCTTCCGGCAGCTTCGACATCGAGATATCAGGCGTCTGGCACCGGCTTGGCGAAGGCGACTCCTTTCGCTTCGACGGCAAGCCGTTCCGCTGGCGCAATCCCGGTGCGGAGCCGGCGGTGGTCATCTGGGTGGTTTCGCCACCTGTCTATTGAAGATCTGGAGAAGACTATGGCCGGTTTGCCGACCACGGCACGTGTGGTGATCATCGGAGGCGGTGTCGTCGGCGCCTCCTCGCTCTACCATCTCGCCAAGGCGGGCTGGACCGACTGCGTCCTCCTGGAAAAGAACGAGCTCACCTCCGGCTCGACCTGGCATGCGGCCGGCAACGTGCCGACCTTCTCCTCGTCATGGTCGCTGATGAACATGCAGCGCTATTCGACCGAGCTCTATCGCGGGCTGGCCGACGCGGTCGGCTACCCCATGAACTACCACGTCACCGGCTCGCTCAGGCTGGCCCATTCGGCCGAGCGCATGCAGGAGTTCCAGCGCGCCAAGGGCATGGGCCGCTACCAGGGCATGGACATCGATGTGGTCGGGCTCGACGAGATCAAGCGCCGTTATCCGTTCATCGAAACGCATGAGCTGAAGGGCGCCCTTTACGATCCGAGCGACGGCGACATCGACCCGGCGCAGCTGACCCAGGCCCTGGCCAAGGGCGCCCGCGACCTGGGTGCGAAGATCATTCGCTTCTGTCCGGTCACCGGCGTGCGCCGCGACAAGGACGAGTGGCTGGTCGAGACCGCGCAGGGCGAGATCCACTGCGAGATCGTCGTCAACGCCGCCGGCTACCGTGCAGCAGAAGTCGGCAGGATGTTCGGCCGCGACGTGCCGATGATGGTGATGAGCCATCAATATATCCTGTTCGAGGAAATCCCCGAACTGGCCGCGTGGTCGAAGGAGCAAGGCAAGAAACTGCCGCTGCTGCGCGACGTCGACACCTCCTACTATCTGCGCCAGGAAAAGAACGGCATGAATCTCGGCCCCTATGAGCGCAATTGCCGTGCCCATTGGGTCGGCCACAACGATCCGATGCCAGACGATTTTTCGTTCCAGCTGCTCCCCGACGATCTCGACCGGCTCGAGGACTATCTGGCCGATGCCGTCGCCCGCGTGCCGATTCTCGGCACCGCCGGCCTGTCCAAGGTCATCAACGGTCCGATCCCCTACGCGCCGGATGGCAACCCGCTGATCGGCCCGATGCCCGGCGTGCCGAACGCTTTCGAGGCCTGCGTCTTCACTTTCGGCATCGCCCAGGGCGGCGGCGCCGGCAAGGTGCTGGCCGAATGGGTGACTGAGGGCCAGACCGAATGGGACATGTGGTCCTGCGATCCGCGCCGTTTCACCAGCTTTGCCTCGGCCGCGGATTACTGCGTCGCCAAGGGCATGGAGATCTACGGCAACGAATATGCCATCCAGTTCCCGCGTCATGCCTGGCCGGCTGGGCGCGACCGCAAACTGTCGCCGATCCATGATCGCATCAAGGCGCTCGGCGCTTGCTTCGACGCCTATAATGGCTGGGAGCGCGCCACCTGGTACGCGCAAGCCGGCGACGATGTTTCGGAAGCCGCGACGCTGACCTTCCGCCGCGACGGGCCCTGGCAGCATCGCGTCCGCGAAGAATGCCTCGCCGTGCGCGACGCCGCAGGCATTTTGGATCTGCCCGGTTTTTCCCGCTTCAATCTCAATGGCCCTGGTGCTGCCGAATGGCTGAGCCAACAAGTCACCGGCCTGGTGCCGAAACCCGGCCGCATCGGCCTCGTCTATTTTGCCGACGACAAGGGCCGCATCGTCACCGAAATGTCTGTCGTTCGCCACGATGAGGATTTGATGACGCTGATCACCGCCGCGGTGGCGCAATGGCACGATTTCGAATGGCTGAAATGGCGCATGCCGAAGGACGCCTCGTTCAAGCTGGTCGACCGGACCGAAGAATTCTCAACGCAGATCCTCGCCGGGCCCAATTCGCGAAAAATCCTCGCCGATGTCTGCGCCGCCGACCTTGCTCTGCCCTGGCTGACGCACCAGGAGACGACAATTGCCGGCCGTTGGGCAAAGTTGGTGCGTGTGTCCTTCGCCGGCGAACTCGGCTGGGAAATCCACAGCAAGATCGACGACACCGCCGCCATCTTCGACGCCGTCTGGGCGGCCGGGCAAAAGCATGGCCTGAAGCCGTTCGGCATGTACGCGCTGGATTCACTGCGGCTTGAAAAATCCTATCGCGCCTGGAAAGGCGACCTGTCGACCGACTATTCGATCCTGCAGGGTGGGCTGGAGCGTTTCGTGAAATGGGACAAGCCGGATTTCCGTGGCAAGGCGGCGCTGCAAAACGAGAAGCAGCAGGGCGTCAAGAAGCGCTTTGTCACGCTGGTCGTCGAAAACCCCGGCGACTGCGACGCGCCAACCATGTCGACGCTGTGGCATGACGGCCGGATCGTCGGCGAGACGACGTCCGGCGGCTGGGGTCATCGCGTCGACAAGTCGATCGCGCTCGGCATGCTGCGCGCCGACCTGACTGAGCCGGGAACTGCGGTCGAGGTCGAGATCTTCGGCGAGCGCTTCAAGGCGGTCGTGCAGAAGGACGAACCGCTATGGGATCCCAACAACGAGAGGTTGCGCGCATGAATTCAGTCATTCTCACCGACGGCGGCATGGGCCAGGAACTGGTCCGCCGCAGCAGCTCCGATCCCACCCCGCTATGGTCGGCCAGGGTGCTGATCGACGAACCGGACCTGGTGCGCGACCTGCACGCGGAATTCATTCGGGCCGGCGCCCGTGTCATCACCATCAACACCTACTCCGCAACCCCCGAGCGGCTGGCGCGCGAAGGCGCGGAAGAGCTGTTCAAGCCGCTGCAGAAGCGCGGCATAGAACTGGCAAGGCAAGCTCGCGACCAGGCCGGCGACGCGGCGATCGCCGGCTGCCTGTCGCCCCTGTTCGGCAGCTACGCACCGGCACTGACGATATCCTTCGAGGATACGCTCGACATCTACCGCCGCATCGTTGCCGAGCAGGCCGACGGCGTCGATCTGTTCCTGTGCGAGACCATGGCGTCGGCCGAGGAAGCGCGCGCGGCGGTCACCGCCGCGTCGGAAAGCGGTAAGCCGGTGTGGGTGTCGTGGACGCTCGCCGATCACCGCGCACCACGGCTGCGCAGCGGCGAAACCATAGCGGCGGCGTCGAGCGCTCTCGACGGCCTGCCGGTCGCAGCCAGGCTGATCAATTGCTGCCGGCCCGAAGCGATCGCTGCAGCGCTGCCCGAAATGATCGCTCTCGGCGGGCCGGTTGGCGCCTATGCCAACGGCTTCACCTCGGTCGAGGCGCTCAAGCATGGCGGCACAGTGGAAGTGCTGCACGCCCGCCACGACCTCGATCCGGATGCCTATGCCGACCAGGCGGTCGGCTGGGTCGAGGCCGGCGCTGACATCGTCGGCGGCTGCTGCGAAGTCGGGCCGCCCCATATCGCCGCCCTGCGCGACCGGCTCGAACAGGCCGGCTACACAATTTCGGGAGTAGCATAATGCCCAGACCGTCATCGCGCATTTCCGGCATCGTGCCTTCCGGCAAGGACGGCTGGGAGGTCCATTTCGCCGCCTGGACGCGCAAGCAGGCTGGCGAGGACATCATCATGCTGTCGGTCGGCGACCATGATTTCGACACGCCGGCGCAGACGATCGAAGCCTGCGTCGCGGCGGTTCGCGCCAGCAATCACCACTATACCCCGCTTGCCGGCATTCCGCGCCTGCGCCAGGCCATGGCGGCGGCCTCGACCGCCTGCACCGGCGTTAGGACCAACCCCGACCAGGTCATCGCCACGGCGGGCGGCCAGGCAGCGCTGTATGCGGCGGTGCAGGCCGTTCTCGACCAGGGCGACCATGCCATCGTGGTCGCGCCCTATTACGCGACCTACCCCAACACCTTCAGTGCAGCGGGCGCCGATTTCACCGTGGTCGAGACACCGGCCGAGGATGGTTTTCAGCCGCGCGCCGCCGACATTCGCGCAGCACTTCGGCCGAACACCCGCGCCATCCTCATCAACACGCCGAACAACCCGACGGGTGCTGTCTATTCGCGCCAGCGGCTGGAAGAGCTGGCGCAGATCTGCCGGGAACATGACCTCTGGCTGCTGTCGGACGAGGTCTATTGGACGCTGGGCGGCGGCGAGCACGTCTCGCCGCGTTCGCTGCCCGGCATGGCGGAACGCACGCTGGTCATCAATTCCATGTCGAAGAGCCACGGCATGACCGGCTGGCGCATGGGCTGGCTGACCGGGCCCGGACAGATGATCTCGCTGCTGACCAACCTCAATCTGGTGACCACCTACGGCCTGCCGGCGTTCATCAGCCTCGCTTGCGCCGAGGCGCTCGAAAACGGCTACGGCGTCAAGCAGATCGCCGAACGCTATGCGGCACGGCGCAGCGTTGTCCTCGATGCCATGCGCGGCATGAACAACGTCACCGTGCGCGGCTCCGAAGGCGGCATGTATGTCATGCTAGACATCTCGGCTCTCGAGCCCGACGACGAGAAATTCGCCTGGGCTCTGCTCGACAAGGAAAAGGTCGGCGTGATGCCCGGCTCGAGCTTCGGCGAGGCCGCCGCCGGCCATATTCGCGTCAGCCTCTGCCAGCCAGAGGCGGTGCTTCTGGAAGCAACCCTTCGGCTGCGCCGCTTCGCGTCCAGCTACCGCCGCGTGGCCGCATGACCGCCCCGTCTCCCAAAACCATTCCTCCCAAGGCAAGGGCCGTTATCATCGGCGGCGGTGTTTCAGGCTGCTCGGTCGCTTACCATCTGGCCAAGCTCGGCTGGACCGACATCGTGCTGCTCGAGCGCAAGCAGCTGACATCGGGCACGACATGGCATGCCGCCGGTCTGATCGGCCAGTTGCGCGGTTCGCAGAACATGACACGGCTGGCGAAATATTCGGCCGACCTCTACGTCAAGCTGGAGGCCGAGACCGATGTCGGGACCGGCATGCGCCAGGTCGGTTCGATCACCGTGGCGCTGACCGAGGAACGCAAGCACGAGATTTATAGGCAGGCGTCGCTCGCCCGCGCGCTCGATATCGACGTGCGCGAGATTTCGCCAAACGAAGTCAAGCAGATGTACCCGCATCTTAATGTTTCCGATGTGGTCGGCGCCGTGCATCTGCCGCTCGACGGCCAATGCGACCCGGCCAATATCGCCATGGCGCTGGCCAAGGGTGCGCGCCAGCGCGGTGCGACGATCGTCGAGAATGCAAAGGTCACCAAGGTTCACACCAGGGATGGCCGCGTCACCGGCGTTTCCTGGGCGCAGGGCGACGAGCAAGGCATGATCGAGGCCGATGTCGTCGTCAATTGCGCCGGCATGTGGGCACGCGAGTTTGGCGCCCAGAACGGCGTCAGCATCCCGCTACATGCCTGCGAGCATTTTTATCTCGTCACCGAACCGATCCCCGGCCTGACCCGGCTGCCGGTGCTGCGCGTGCCGGACGAGTGCGCCTACTATAAGGAAGATGCGGGCAAGATGATGCTCGGCGCCTTCGAGCCGGTGGCCAAGCCGTGGGGGATGGACGGCATAAGCGAAGATTTCTGCTTCGACCAGTTGCCCGAGGATTTCGAACATTTCGAGCCGATCCTCGAAATGGGCGTCAACCGCATGCCAATGCTGGCCAGCGCCGGCATCCACACCTTCTTCAACGGCCCCGAGAGTTTTACGCCTGATGACCGCTACTATCTCGGCGAGGCGCCGGAGCTGTCCGGCTACTGGATGGCGACCGGCTATAACTCCATCGGCATCGTCTCCTCAGGCGGCGCCGGCATGGCCCTGGCGCAATGGATCAATGATGGCGAAGCACCCTTCGATCTTTGGGAGGTCGACATCCGCCGCGCCCAGCCGTTCCAAAAGAACCGCCGCTATCTCAGAGAGCGCGTCTCCGAGACGCTCGGCCTGCTCTATGCCGACCATTTTCCCTACCGGCAGATGGCGACCTCTCGGAACATCAGGCGCTCCCCGCTCCATGAACATCTGAAGGCACGCGGCGCGGTGTTCGGCGAGGTTGCCGGCTGGGAGCGGGCCAACTGGTTCGCGCGTGAGGACCAGGAGCGCGAGTATCGCTATTCCTGGAAACGGCAGAACTGGTTCGACAACCAGCGCGATGAACATCTGGCGGTCCGCAACGGCGTAGGCCTGTTCGACATGACCTCGTTCGGCAAGATCCGTGTCGAGGGCCGCGATGCCTGCGCCTTCCTGCAGAGGCTTTGCGCCAACGACATGGACGTGGCGCCGGGCAAGATCGTCTACACCCAGATGCTCAACCGGCGCGGTGGCATCGAGAGCGACCTTACCGTCTCGCGGCTGTCTGAAACCACCTTTTTCCTCGTCGTACCGGGCGCCACGCTGCAGCGTGATCTCGCCTGGTTAAGAAAACACCTCGCCGATGAATTCGTCGTCATCACCGAGGTGACCGCTACTGAGGCCGTGCTCTGCCTGATGGGCCCGGATTCGAGGAAGCTCATTCAAAAGCTGAGCCCGAACGATTTCTCCAACGCAACCAATCCGTTCGGGACGTTTCAGGAGATTGAAATCGGCATGGGGCTGGCCCGCGCCCATCGCGTCACCTATGTCGGCGAACTGGGCTGGGAGCTTTATGTCTCGTCCGACCAGGCCGCACACGTGTTCGAGGCGATCGAGGATGCCGGCGCCGATGTCGGCCTGAAGCTTTGCGGCCTGCACACGCTGGATTCCTGCCGCATCGAAAAGGCCTTCCGGCATTTCGGCCACGACATCACCGACGAGGACAATGTGCTGGAGGCAGGCCTGGGCTTCGCAGTAAAGACTGCCAAGGGCGATTTCCTTGGCCGCGATGCCGTGCTGAGAAAAAAAGAAACCGGATTGAACCGGCGGCTGGTGCAGTTCCGCCTGAAAGACACGCAACCTCTGCTCTTCCACAATGAGGCGGTCCTGCGCGACGGCAAGATTGTCGGCCCGATCACCTCGGGCAATTACGGCCATCATCTCGGCGGCGCCGTCGGCCTCGGCTATGTGCCTTGCCAAGGCGAGAGCGAGGCGGATGTGCTGTCGTCTTCCTACGAGATCGAGATCGCCGGCGAGCGCTTCGCCGCGGAAGTGTCGCTGAAGCCGATGTATGATCCGAAGGCGGAACGGGTGCGGATGTAGCTCAAAACCGCTCCAGCTTCGTTCGCACTTTCTCCAGAAACGCCGCCCTCGTCTTCGCTGTCGACGCATCCATCAGGTAGTGCGCCAGAAAGAACGTCCTGCAGCGGGTGGCGCAAAGCGCCCGCATGCCGCGCAGGATCGTCTTGCGTCCCGGCTGGCCGACGACAACGCTCCACCAGGTCGGTGCGCCGCATGTCGTGATCACCCCGATCTTCGTCACATGCCTCACCAGCGACTGGATCCGGCCGTTGCCCACCGGTAGCCGGAAGGCGACATCGGTCGCCCAGACCCGGTCGAGCCAGCCCTTCAGCATCGCCGGCAGCCCATACCACCATGTCGGATAGATGAAGAGGATTGCCTGGGCCCAGTTGAGATTTTCGATATGCGACTTGAGCGCCGGATCCTGCGGGGCGTGCTCATTGTAGGAGCGTCGCTCGTCGCAGCCCATGACCGGATCGAAATTCTCCGCATAGAGGTCGAGCAGCCGCACCTCCCAGCCTCTCGCCTTCAGCACCTCGGTGGCACTATCGCGGATCGCGGCGCAAAAGCTTTCCGGGACCGGATGGCAATAAACCACCAGGACCCGCATCAGAAGGCATCCATGCTGGCGGCGACTTTCGCCGAAAATCTCTTCCGCGTTTCATCGGTCGACAGGTTCATCGAATAATGCGCGAGATAGGACACGGAGGCACCTGGCTTGACCGTAGCGCGCAACACACGCTTGACCAGCTTGCGCGGCGGGTCGCCCATCAGCATGGCGTGGAGCCGGCTGCCGCCATAGGTGGTGACCGCCGCCAGCTTGCGGATGTTGTGCAGCGACGGCTGCACCTTGCCATTGACCAGCTTGAACGAGACGCCGGGCAGGAAGACGCGGTCGAAAAAGCCTTTCAGGATCGCCGGATAGCCGTAGTTCCACACCGGAAACGACAGCACCAGCGCCTCTACCCGCAGCAGGCGCTCGACATAGGGCGCTGCCGGATCACCGGCGCCGCGCTCGTCGTGATAACCGAGCCGCTCGGTCCGTGTCAGCCGCGGGTCGAAATCCTCGGCATAGAGATCGCAGTCGTCGACGGCGTGACCGGCGGCCGTCAGCCGCTCGACGATCGTCCGGTGCAAACCGGCGTTGAAGCTGGTTTCGACCGGGTGAGCGTAGAGCACGAGGATGTTCACCGAAGTCCTCGCAGGTCAGCGCGACAGCACCGTACGCTCGTCATCGTTCATTCCGCCTTCTGCAACCCCTTGAACAGGAACGACTTGCCAGAGCGATAGTCGTACTCAGGGTTTTCCCAGGCGATCATCTTGCCGGGATTGAGCAGCCCTTGCGGATCGGTCTCGCGCTTGAAGGCGAGCTGCACCTCGTCCGTCTGCTTCATGCCGCCCTCTTCCAGCGTGTAGCGGTGCGGATTGAAGACCCAGCAGCCATTGTCCTCATGGATGCGGATGATCTCGTCGAGCCGCTCGGCTGTGGTGAAGCGGACCAACGGCAGTCCGGCGACGCCGATCGCGCCGTCGAAGCGAATGAATTCGAGATGAACCGGCACCTCGTCGCCGAAGCGGTCGATCATCGCCTTGACGTAAGCGAGGTGATCCGGCGAGGGATAGCGGGTCTGCAGATAGGTAATCGTCGGGTCGACCCTGATGGCGCGCAGCGTCGTGTGGTTCCAGGTCAGCTCATAGGCCGGCGGCAAACCCCTAAGATCGGCCTCCTTGTCGGCGCGAAAGACGATCTCGCCCCTGCTGCGCGCCGTGAGGGCGACAAAGGCGTCCATCGCATGCGGCGCGATCATGCAGACGACGATGCTTTGCTCGCGCCGGAAGAATTTCTGGTGCCGCTTGAAATAGTCGTAAGGGATCGGCGCGGCGATCGGCGTGATCAGCTTCGCCAGGATGCCGTCCTGAATGGCGAGATCGTTGCCGAAGCCGGCCGCATCCATGAAATCGTCGAAGCCGACGATGACGTCGATCCAGTCGTAGGACGCGGTCAACGGCATCTCGACCTCGGTGATGATGCCGTTGGTGCCGTAGGCATGCATCACCTTCAGCACCTCCTCGCCGGTAAGACCCATGATGCGAGGCTCCGCCTCCATGGTCACGGTCTTGAGCCGGATGACATTGCCGAGGTCGCGCAGCCCGCCCCAGCGAATCGAGCCGATGCCGCCCGAGCCGCCGGCAACGAATCCGCCGATCGAAGCGGTGTTGTAGGTCGATGGCGACATCCGAAGCTCCTGGCCGGAATGGGCGCGCGTCGCCCTGTCGATGTCGGCGAGGACGGCACCGGGACCGGTCACGACACGGCCGGGCGCGATCGTCTTGACTGCGTTCATCTCGGCGAGATTGAGCACGACGCCGCCGGACAAGGGCATCGCCTGACCGTAATTGCCGGTGCCGCTGCCGCGTGGCGTCACCGGAATGCCATGCCGGTGGCAAGCGGCAAGCACGCGGATCACCTCTTCTTCGGTCTTTGGCGTCACGATCAGGTCGCCGGTGACATGGTCGAGCTGTTGCTTCAGCACCGGGCTGTACCAGTAGAAATCGCGGCTCTTCTGCTGAATGATCGCCGGATGATCGTCGATCTTCAGACCGTCGAGGTCGCGCTTCAGTGCCGAAATGTCCATCATCGCACCATCAGATCGTCGAGTTCGGCATAGTCGGGCAATTGGCGTTCGATGGCGCGACCATCACGCACCACGATGCGATCCGATTCGGGCCGCGACAGCAATTCCGTCCAGCTCCGTCCCCTAAAGACGACGAAATCGGCAGCGCCGCCGGCGGCAAGCGTGCCAAAACCGTCGAGCCGCATCACCTTGGCCGGCGTCGAAGTCACCGCTTGCGGCCAGTCGCCGACCGGGTGATCGAAATGCAGGATACGCGTTGCCATGCGATAGACCTCCAGCATGTCGAGATCGCCATAGGCGTAGAACGGATCGCGGGTGTTGTCGGAGGCGACGGCGACTGGAATGCCGCGCGCCTTCATCTCGTGCAGCAGCGTCACGCCACGCCAGCGCGGCGTGGTCTTGTCGCCGCGCCGGTCCTGCAGATAGAGATTGCACATCGGCAGCGACACCACGGCGAGCCCCGCCTTCGCCACCTTGTCCAGCGTGTCGAGCACGTCGAGATCGGGCTGGCGTGCCAGCGAGCAGCAGTGGCCGACGAGGATGTTTCCCTCAAACCCGTTCCACAGGGCCGCCTCGGCGATCTTCTTCAGCGAGATCGCCGAGGTATCGTCGGTCTCGTCGGCATGAAAATCCAGGTCGAGGCCATGCTTGATCGCCTGCGCGAAAACCCGATCGAGAAGCTCTTCCAGGTCCGGCAGCATATAGGTGACGACGCCGAGCACACCGTTGGCCGCGGCGACGCGTTTGGCCAGTCCCTCGAACCATTTCTTGTCGCGCACGCCTTCGATGCCGAGCAGGCAAGCGGCCTGCAGCTCGATGCGGCCACGCCATTTTTCCCGCACCGTCTCGAACACCGGCCAGGAGATCTCCTCCTGCGGTGCGACGCTGTCGAGGTGGGTGCGCAAAGCCCTTGTGCCGTGCGCGTAGGCGCAACGCAGCGAAAAATCCATGCGGCGAGCGACGTCCTCGGCGCTCCAGCGGGCAACGCGGTCGGCGCCGGTGGCGTTCAGCGCGCCCATGAAGGTGCCGTCCGGATTGGGTTTTCGAGGCCAGATATGGCCTTTGTCGATATGGGAGTGGCAGTCGACGAAGCATGGCACGACGATACGGCCGCCGAGGTCGAGGGCGCCGGCGGGCGAATTGGAACGGCCGCGCGCGGTAATGCTGGAGATTTTGCCGTCGACGACGGCGATGTCGGCGAGCGCGAAGCCGTCTGCATCGAAGGCTACGGAGAGTCCCGGCGTAAGTGATGCGTGAAGCCGGACGTTGGAAAGTACGAATTGGCCGGTTTCGGGGATAATTTCTGAGGTCATCGCTGCCCCCCATCTGCCTGCCGGCATCTTCTCCCCGTGAACTGGGAGAAGGGGGCTGACGGCAGCCTTGGCGCTCGTTCTGCGACGCTGGTGGTTGGCGAAACCGTCGATGAAAGCGCCCTTCTCCCCGTCTCTATACGGGGAGAAGTGCCCGGCAGGGCGATGAGGGGCAGCGCCAACGCCGGAAAGGATAACAGGCAGTTTTTGCCTTGAACACGACCCACCATCATCGCTCCTGCTTCAGCGCACTCTCGTGCCAGCGTCGCAGGATCAGATGTGAGATCAGCGACAGCACCAGGAAGATCAGAATGCCGGTGAACGAGATCAGGATCAGCGCCGCGAACAGCCGCGGTGCGTTGAGCCGGTAGCCGGCCTCGATGATGCGCGAGGCCAGCCCCGACGACTGTCCCTGGGCCCCGGCGACGAACTCCGCCACCACCGCGCCGATCAGCGACAGGCCGCCGGCGATCTTCAGCCCGCCGAGGAAATAGGGCATCGCCGCCGGAAGGCGCAGGTAGCGCAATTGCTGCCAGCGGGTCGCGCCGTTAAGTCTGAACATGTCGCGCAGATTGCGGTCGACCGAGTTGAGGCCGAGCGTCGTATTGGACAGGATCGGGAAGAAAGCGACGATCCAGGCACACAGCAGAAGCTTGGTCGTCTGGTTGTCGACATAGATGTTGATCAGCGGGAAGATCGCGACGATCGGCGTCACCTGCAGCACGATGGCAAACGGGAAGAACGACATCTCCACCCATTTCGATTGCGTAAACAGCACCGCCAGCCCGACACCGCCGATGACCGCCAGAAGCAGGCTGAGAAAGGTGATCCTGAGCGTCACCAGCAGCGAGGAGAACAGCAGCCCGGCATCGTCGAACAGCGTTTGCAGCACCACACCGGGGCGCGGCAGGATATATTTCGGGATGTCGTTCCAGATGCAGAGGCGGTCCCACAGCCAGATGGCCAGGACCATGATCGCCAGCGGCAGCAGCCATCGGCCGATCCGCTCGAGCCGCTCCTGGCGCACGCGACGCGCCTCCTCTGGATCGAGCGTCAGTGCGTGTTCTTCAATGGCCGTCATGATGAGGTCCGGCGGTTGAGTTGATGGCGCCGATCAGCACATCGGACGCCTGGCGGCAGAGCGCGGCATAGGCGGGCGAAGTGCGGAAGGCTTCGTTGCGCGGATAGGACGCATCGATGGCGAGCTCTTTGAACACCCTGCCCGGTCGCGCCGCCATGACGACGACTCGGTTGGAGAGGAAAACGCTTTCGAAGACGCTGTGGGTCACGAAGACGACGGTAAAACGCTCGTCCTGCCACAGTTCCAGAAGATCGTTGTTGAGCTTGAAGCGGGTGATCTCGTCCAATGCCGCAAATGGCTCGTCCATCAGCAGAATACGCGGCTTGGTCACCATGGCGCGGGCGATCGAGACGCGCATCTTCATGCCGCCGGACAATTCGCGCGGCACGGCCTTCTCGAAGCCGGTCAGATGAACCCGCGCCAGCATCTCCATCACGACAGGTGCAGCCTTGGCCCGCGACACGCCCCTCAGCCTGAGCGGCAGCCAGACATTGTCGAAGACGTCGGCCCAGGGCAGCAGCGTCGGTTCCTGGAAGACGAAGCCGATGTCAGAGCGATCGGCAGCGCTGCTGCCGCGCCAGTCGAGCAGGCCGGAGGTCGGCGTCGCAAGACCGGCGATGAGGCGCAAGGCCGTCGACTTGCCACAGCCGGACGGGCCGAGAAGGCTGACGAAGTCGCCTTCCCGGATCGTCAGGTCGACGTCTCTGAGCGCTGTCACGCCGTTTGAAAAGACTTTGCCGACGCCGCGCAGCGCCAGCAGCATCGGACCTTTGCCCGATGCGCTTGCCGGCGCTTGCGCCACTTTCTCCTGCATCATGCCCGGGTGCTATTTCTTCAGGTCGATCCCGACGCCCTTGTTGACGAAGGCCAGCGTGTAGGACTTCTTGATGTCGACGTCGGCCGGCACGACCTTGGCCTTGACCATCTTGTCGTAGAAGCTCTGGATGCGCGCGTCGGTCATCGCGCCGATGCCGAGTTTCTCCGTGTCGCCGGAATCGACGATGCCGAATTTCTTCATCTGCTCGATCGAAAACGCGATCTGCTCGTCGCTGATATCGGGGTTGTCCTTCTTGATCGCCGCGTTGGCGGCAGCGTTGTCGCCGTAGAGATAGTTGTACCAACCCTTGGCCGAGCCATCGACGAAGCACTGAACCACCTCCGGCCGCTTGTCGATCGTCGCCTGCATGGTCTCGATCGTCGTCGCATAAGTGTCGAAGCCGTAGTCGGCGAGCAGGAACACATTGGGCTGGAAGCCGCCTTCCTTGGCGACGGCGAAGGGCTCCGAGGTCACGTAACCCTGCTGGATCGACTTCGGATTGGCGATGAAGGGTGCGGGGTTGAACGTATAGGGCACGCGCTTGGCCGGATCGAAGCCGAACTCCGTGATCATCCACTGGAAGTAGCTCTGTGCACCTTCGTCAGCGATGATGTACTGGTCCGCGTTCTTCAGATCCTCCCATCTGTCGAGCCCCTGACCCGGATGGCTCATGATCACCTGCGGCTCTTTCTGGAACGAGGCGGCGACGACGCGCAGCGGAATCTCCTGCTGCACGGCGTCGAAGGCCTGCAGCATGTTGCCGCCCATGTAGAAGTCGATCTTGCCGGCGAGCAACAGCGGCCGACCGCTGACCTGCGGGCCACCTTGCATGATGGTTACGTCGAGCCCGCAAGCGGCATAGGTGCCATCAGCGGCCGCCTGATAGTAGCCGCCGTGCTCGGCCTGGGCGAGCCAGTTGGTGCCGAACGTGACTTTTTCATTTGCTGCCGCGCTCAGCGTGCTTGCGGCAAGCAGCACGATCGCGCGCACCGAAATCTTGAGTTTTCCGTCCATCCACACCACCCTCTGTTGGCTCCGGCGCGCCACGCACCGGGCTCGACACCATCGATTCAAGAAGCAAGACACATGCCATCGCCGAGACCGCCCGCCTGCGCAACGGTGGTGGGCGAAGGCCGGACGGGTCATGCTGTACCGAAGGCATCGTGCCTATTTTTTGAACGCCTGTCCACAATCGCCCTGATAACATGCACCGCATCTTGAAGGCTCGCCCAATCCGGCCTTAGGCTGGCGGCAGACTGGAGATTTTCATGTTCAAATTCCTGACGCCGAAGTCGATCAAGCCGCCCTTTGCCCGCTACAGCCATGGCGTCGAGGTGCCGCCCGGCAAGCGGCTGGTGCTGTGTTCTGGCCAGGTCGCCATCACGCCGGACGGTCAGATCCCGGAGGATGCCGGCGCGCAGGCCGATCTCTGTTTTCAAAACATCGCAGCGATTCTCGGCGACGCCGGGCTTGGACTTTCCGACATCGTCCGCATCAACGCCTATGTCACCGACCGCGCCTTCCTGAAACCCTATATGGACGTTCGCGATCGCCTGTTCACCAGCCCGGCGCCGGCTTCGACGCTGATGATCGTATCCGGTTTCGCGCGGCCGGAATTCAAGGTCGAGATCGAGGTCATCGCGGCAGGGTGAGGAGCCGGCTGGAATCGACAGGCCGTTGATCTCAAGTTACACGACAAATGCTGGTGCTGCCCCTCATCCGCCTGCCGGCACCTTCTCCGCGTTAGTGATTGGGAGAAGAGGCTGGCCGAAACACTGGCGATCCCCTCTCCCCGTCCTTTACGGGGAGAGGGCAAGGGCGAGGGGCAGCGCAGACGCGTATTCAGTCTCTTCGAGGTTCAAAATGGCCGGAACAAAAAAACGCGTGTGGTGGGGCGATTACCGGACCACCGAATACGCCACCGTCGATCCGGAGGCGACGATCGCCGTCCTGCCGGTGGCGGCGATCGAACAGCACGGGCCGCATCTGCCGGTTTCGACCGACACCTCGATCATGAACGGCATGCTGGAAACGGTGATCGCTCGCCTGCCCGGCGATCTCGACATCCGCATCCTGCCGGTCCAGGCGGTGGGCAAGTCGAACGAGCATCTGCATGCACCGGGAACGCTCACTTTGCCGGCGGCGACCTTGATCGAAGCCTGGACCGAGCTTGGCCTGTCGATTGCGCGGGCCGGCGTCAGGAAACTGATCGTCGTCAACTCGCATGGCGGTAACGAGGAGATCATGGGCATCATCACGCGCGAATTGCGCGTGCGCGCCAAAATGCTGGCGGTGAAGACGAGCTGGCAGCGCTTTGGCCGGCCGGCCGGCATGTTCACCGAGCTCGAGGACCGTCACGGCATCCATGGCGGCGACGTCGAGACCTCGTTGATGCTGCATTTCCGGCCGGAACTCGTCGACATGGCCAAGGCCGACAATTTCATTTCCAACGTCGCTCGCGCCGAAAAGGAGTTTTCGCTGCTGCGCCACACCGGAACGCATGCCTTTGCCTGGATTGCCACCGACCTCAATCCGAATGGCGTGGTCGGCGACGCCGGCATTGCAGCAGCCGAAAAGGGCCGGCTGACCGCCGAGCATCAGGCCGACGGTTTCATCGGCCTGATCAGAGATGTGAGAAAGGCCAAGCTCGCCGACTGGCTGACCTAGAGCAATTCCAGGAAAAGTGTGAAACGGTTTTCCGTCCGGAATTGCGTCAAACAAAGAGTTAGAGCGGTTCATCGTTTCCGTGAAACGATGAACCGCTCTAGGTGTTTGATCCCAACAGCTCAGGCCTCGCTCACGAGGGGCGATTCCATTCGCGCGCGAGTGTCCTCACTTCACCTCTTGAAGCGGCGACACCGTGTAGATTTCGTCCAGTATCTTCACCATCAAGGTGTTGGCGGTCGCCTGGCCGTCGAGCGCGAGCGTCAGGTTGGTCCATATGACCAGGGTGACGTCATTAGCCGGATCGTAGCCCATGAAGGACTGGTAACCGGGCATCTCGCCTTCGTGATAGTAGATTTCGTTAGGCCCGAAGGTCAGCGTGAGGATGCCATAGCCGTATTTTTGCATGGCAGGTTCGCCCGGCTCCGGCGCCTCAGGGCTTGCTAGCCACTGCCGCTGGAAGTCGGCATTGAAGAGCTTGCCCCCGACCAGCGCGCGCACCCAGGTCGCGAGGTCATCCGCGGTGGAGATGACTCCGCCAGCCGCAAAATAGGCGGACGGATTCTGCCATGTATCGTCGTTGGGTTTGAGCGTTCCCGCCCTGGCCGCAGCCTGGAGGTCGTCCGGATAGGGCGAATCAGCCAGGGCGTACGAGGTACTGCCGTAGAGGTAGCCGTTTGAGTATGGCTCGGGGATGTCGTTCGACGTGGCCGGCGGCAACGCCGTGTTCTTCATGCCGAGCGGCCCGAACAGACGGTCCCGGAAGATGGTCGAGAGCGGCTTGCCGTCGATCTTCTCGGCAACAAGGCCGAGCAGATAGTAGTTGGTGTTGTTGTACTCGAATTCGGCACCCGGCGCGAAGTCCGGCGGCCGTTTGAACGCCATGCCGAGTACTTCGTCAGCGGTCCATACCCTGTAAGGTTCCTTGTCCAGGCTTTCGGCAAGTTCCGCCGCATTGGTGAAGTTAGGGAGGCCGCTCCGCATTGTTATGAGCTGCCGAATGGTGATCTCGTCGCCGTTGGGAACGCCCTGGACGTATTTCGAGATCGGATCAGCGAAGCTCAGTTTCCCTTCCTGCACCAGTTGCACGATGACAGCGGCGGTCATCGTCTTGGTGTTCGAGGCCGCACGGAAGTGGGTATCGGCGCGCGGCGGGTTCGTGGCACCCAGTTCAGTCGTACCGTAGCCGAAGACGAGGTTGCCCCGCGGAGTCGTGAGCAAAACCATGGCACCGGGCAGCATAAGTTCCTTGGCCAAACCTTCGACGGTGGCTTGGAGCGCTGCCGGGTCGATCGACTTGAGAGCCGGCATGGACGCGGCCGTGGCGCTGCCTGTCGCGCAGACCACGCTAACAAAGATGGCCAAAATTCTCCCGATCATCATTCGCCCCCTTTGGCCGCGTCCTAGAACTCCTACGCACTTTTCCTGAAATTTGTTTTTAGGCTCAGATTCTCAATTCGAACGGCGTGCCTTCGAAAGCATCCGCGCCGCGCCCGATCGCCTGGATCGCTTCGATCATCCGGCCGTTGCGATCAAGCAGCGTGTCGGCCACCGAAATCAATCGCGGATTAGGTGTTGCCGAGGGCGACAGCGCGCGCAAAGTCTCAGCCAATTCGAACTCGTCGCGCTTCGGCGCCAGTGCTGCCGCAATGATGTAGGCCGAGGCGGTCGACCGGCTGATGCCGGCATAGCAATGCACGACCAGCGGCCTTGCACGATCCCATCGGCGCGCGAAATCGAGCAGGTTGCGGACATGCTCCTCGCCCGGCATGGTCATGCCCTCTTGCGCCACGGCAATGTCGTGCATGACCAGATGCAGATGGTTTTCCCGGGAGATCGAGGCCGGGCGCGTCACTTCGGTACCGGCGGCCAGCAGAGAAAGCAGCCACTCGGCGCCGGTCTTCGCGACTGTTTCCTCGATTTTCGACAGCGAACAGACATGGATCATTGTTTGATCTCCTTGGCGTCATCGTCGCGCTGTTGCGCCCAGTCGGCAAGAGCCGATTCGAGCCGCTGCCATTCCTCGTCGCCGCCCGGCAGCCCGGCGCGCAGCACATGCGGACGGTCGGAGAAATGGCGAAGCAGGATGCCGCGCTCGCCAAGCACCGAAAACAGACCGGCGGCGTCCGACAGCCTGATATAGCGGAACAGCGTGGTGCCGCCGGCAACAGCAACGCCGAAGCGGCCGAACAGCGCATCGACCCGCGCGGCATCCTCTGCCAGACGGCGCCGCATTTCGGCCTGCCAGCCGCTGTCGGCAAGCGCGCGGAGCCCATATTCGAGCGCCGGTCCGGCAACCGCCCACGGCCCGAACTGCGCCTCCAGCCGTTCGACCGTCAGCGCGTCGGCCAGTGCAAAGCCAAGCCGCAGGCCGGCAAGACCAAAGAACTTGCCGAAGGACCGCAGCACGACAACGCCACCCTGGCCGACATCGCCGGCTAGGCTTTCCGCGCGCGGGCCGACATCCATGAACGCCTCGTCGACGACCAGCAGACCGCCTCTGGCGCGCAATTTTCCGGCAAGCTCAAGCAGCCTCTTGCGTGCAATGACGCGCCCGTCCGGATTGTTGGGGTTGACGACGATGGCGAGGTCGGCTCCTGCCAGGGCCTCGAAATCGTCGACCTCCATCACCGCATGACCGACGATCGCCGCCGCCCGCTGATGTTCAGCATAGGTCGGCCCGAGCACCAGCGCCTTGCCGGGGCTCGCCAGCGAGGCGACGCGCGGCAACAGGATCTGCGTGCCCGGCGCGGCCACCACATTCGCTGCCGATGGCGCACCGTAGGCGCTTGCCGCAACGTCGGCCAGATCACGGACCCGCGCAGCTTCCGGCAATCTTGACAGAGCGGTGGCGGGCAACTCAAAAAACGGGTAGGAGTGCGGATTGATACCGGTCGAGAGGTCGACAAAGGGCTGCGGCGCATTGGAAAAAAGCGCCATCGCCCGGCCAAGGCTTCCGCCGTGATCCACCACTGCCGCCGCTCCATCAAGAGACTTCATGTCGATCCTGATCGCTTTCCTGTCACTGCTTGTTGAATTCGCTGTCGGCTATCCCAGCTGGCTGCTCGGCGCCATCGGCCATCCCGTCACCTGGTTCGGCAGGCTGATATCCTTTCTCGACCGCAGGCTCAACCGCGATACTGATTCCGACGCCCTGCGTCGCCGGCGCGGTGTTCATGCGCTGCTGATCATCGTGCTGGTGCCGGCCACCATCGCTTTCGCGGTGGAAACCATGCTCGCGGGCATTCCAGCCGGATTGATCCTCACCGCGCTCCTGGCGACATCGCTGCTGTCGCAGAAGAGCCTGGCCGAGCATGTCGAGGCGGTGGCCGACGGACTCGACAATGGCGGACTCGACATCGGTCGTGTTGCCGTCTCGCAGATCGTCGGCCGCGATCCGGAAAAGCTCGACAGAGCCGGCGTCTGCCGCGCGGCGATCGAGAGCCTCGCCGAAAATTTTTCCGACGGCGTCGTCGCGCCGGTCTTCTGGATCGGCGTCGGCGGGCTGGCCGGCGGCGTCGCCTACAAGGCCGCCAACACCGCCGATTCGATGATCGGCCACCGCACGCCGCGCCACGAGGCTTTTGGCCGGGCGGCGGCGCGCTTCGACGATCTGATCAACCTGCCGGCGTCGCGGCTGACCGCGCTGCTCATCGTGCTGGCCGCCTTCCTGGTCAAAGACGCCGATGCCGGCAACGCCTGGCGCACCGTGCGGCGCGACGCGAAAAAGCACCGCTCGCCCAATGCCGGCTGGCCTGAGGCGGCGATGGCCGGCGCGCTCGGCCTGGCGTTGGCCGGGCCGCGCTCCTACGACGGCGTCATGGTCGACGACGCGTTCATGGGCGAAGGCGGCCGCCGCGATGTCGAGAGCATGGACATCAGGCGAGCGCTGAGACTCTATCGGGCTGCCGACTTGCTGCTGATAGCACTGTTCGGCTTGCTGTCGGTGATCGTCATCGTTGCGTGATGTCCAGACCTGCGCCGGTCGAGATCCGCTAAAATAAAAGAACCCGCCTCAAGGGGCGGGTCGCGGGCGCAAATCAGCACCATACAACACAACTGCCGGCACAAAGCAAGAACGCCAATCGCTTCAGGCTGGCGCTGCCCCTCATCCGCCTGCCGGCACCTCCTCCCCGTGTAGTGACGGGGAGAAGGGGGCTTGTCGCGACCCTCGGCACCCTTTCCGCAACGCTGGAGATTGGCGAAATCCTCTGCGAAGTCGTCCTTTCTCCCCGTCACTACACGGGGAGAAATGCCCGGCAGGGCAATGAGGGGCGGCGCTGAGATCGACAAATTAGCCATTTCAACATGAGTTGGATGCATCGTCTGCCCGAAGCATTGCCCCTCGCGCGGGCAAAACCTCAGAACTCTATGCCTTGCTGCGCCTTCACGCCGGCGGAAAAGTGATGCTTGGTCACGCCCATCTCGGTGACCAGATCGGCGGCATCGACCAGCGCCGGCTTGGCGTTGCGGCCGGTGACGACGACATGCAGGTTTTCGCGCCGGCCTTTCAGCGCCGTCACCACCGTGTCGAGATCGAGATAGTCGTAGCGCAGCGCGATATTCAACTCGTCGAGCACCAGCAGGCTGATCGATGGATCGGCCATCAGCTCGAGCACCTGGGCCCAGGCAGCCTCGGCGGCGGCGATGTCGCGCTTCAGATCCTGCGTTTCCCAGGTAAAACCCTCGCCCATCGTGTGCCAGACGACCCGGTCGCCAAAGGCGGCAAAGGCGTCCTTCTCGCCGGTGTGCCATTTGCCCTTGATGAACTGGACGACGCCGACACGCCTGCCGTAGCCGAGCATCCTCAGCGCCAGTCCGAAGGCGGCAGTGGTCTTGCCCTTGCCGGGGCCGGTGTTGACGATCAGCAGTCCCTTCTCGACGGTCTTGGCCGCGACCTCGGCGTCCTGCACCGCCTTGCGCTTGGCCATCTTGGCGCGGTGGCGTTCCTCGTCCCTGTCGTCGATATCGGTCATATCACTTCACCTTGAGCGGCAGTCCCGCCACCATCAGCAGCACCGTGCCGGCGACGGCGGCGACCTGCTGGTTGAGCCGGCCGGCGGCATCGCGAAACCGGCGGGCAAACGCATTGTCGGGCACGATGCCCTGGCCGACCTCGTTGGAAACCACGAACCACGGCCCGCGCGACCGCGACAGCACATCCGCCAGCCCTCGGCATTCGGCCTCAATGTCGCGTTCGGCCAGCATATGGTTGGACAGCCACAGCGTCAGGCAGTCGATCAGGACGGGCCGGCCGTCAGGCAGCGCCCCGATCGCGCCGACGAGATCGAGCGGTGCGTCGATGGTCGTCCAGCCGTCGCCGCGCCGCGTCCGGTGCAGCGCGATGCGTTCGCGCATCTCGTCGTCATAGGCTTGCGCCGTGGCGATATAGGTCCACGGCGCCGGACAGGCCGCCACCAGGCTTTCGGCATGCGCGCTCTTGCCCGAGCGTGCACCGCCGATGACCAGGGTCAGCTTGCTGCCTGGAGCAGCGCGATCAGGCAAAGCTGTCGCGCAGGCCGGTTGCGGTGCCAGTCAAGCGTCCGCGCACCAAGCCGGCGACAGCGCCGAGCACCAGCCAGAACACCAGATTGGTCAGCGTCACCGCCACCACGAACTGGTGGTGCAGGCCGTCCGGGATCGGCGATTCGAAACTGTCGGGCTGCGGCGCGCCGACAATATGCGGCGCCACGATCAGCCCCACGGCAATCACCGCCAGCGGCAATGACTTGCGAAAGGCGAGCAGGCCGAGACCGGCCGCGGTCGCCACCACCGTCGCCGTCCACCAGATCTGGCGCTGGGCGAGATCGGCCGCCGGCATCGCCGGCAGTTCGGGCGGCAAGCCGAGGTTCGGAGCCAGCGTGAACACGGCGAAGCCGGCAAAGCCCCAGAACAGGCCCTGACGCCAGTTGCCGATGCCGCCGGCGAACTCCGAAGCGGCGACCAGGATCAGCGCAAAGCCGATGCCGGTGACGACATTGGCAACGACGTTGAAGGCGAAGCGTTCAAAACCATCGGCCGGCGCCCAGCCTTCCTCTTCCGCGGTGGCTGCTTCAGCCGGCATGGCGCTGCTCATGGCATTGCTGTCTGTCGCGGCCGGCGCCAAACCATGGTCATGCGTGTGACCACCGCCGGCCTGTTCGTAGACTTCCGCCTTGAGGATGAGCGGCACCGTGGCGTAGGCCTGCATGCAGGCGAGAACGACGCCGGCCACAAGCCCTGCGATCGCCGCGATGAACACGACGTTGCGAAACAGTGTCATGGTGTCAGCCCCTCGTCAGTGGCAGGGAAAGCCCATCGAATGGCGATAGTCGTGGGCGGCATTGTGGACCGCATCGATATGCGAGAAGCCGACAAAACCCATGACGAAAATGCCGAGAAATGCAGCAAGCGCCAACTGCACGAAGCGCGACTGCGAGGAGACGGAAGCGCCGAGCGAGACGGAAGCGGTATTCATGTCTTGTCCTTTCGCCCTCCACCCGAGGGCATAGAAGTCAGTTCTCCTGTCGCCGGCAGGTCTCCTGGCTCGCGGATCAGCGCCCTTCCCCACCTTCCCGAAGAAACCCTTCAGTGGCATATGGAGAGGACTACCGCACACAGTTGCGGGGGCAGCCACGGCATTGGGCAAATTCTGCCCTCACCGCATTCCCTCTTGGTTCCAAAGGAACCGACGACGGCAGCGACTATAGGCAGAATCGTCGCGCCCGGCAAACCAAATTCCGCCCGCTACCAGCGTGAATGCGCCACGCGCCTCAAGGCTTCGACGCAGTGATCCGCTCGGCAACAAGCCGCTGGAGTCGCCATAGATGGCGATCGTGAATGCCGCGCTCCTCCAGATTTTTCACCGTGTTGTAGAGATAGTCGGCACCTGACCCCCAGTGTCCGCAGGACGTGGCCAGTCTTCCGACGACCTCATGATCATCAAGCGGTCCGGCATAGGTGAGGCCCTTGCGGTTGATGACGAAAGCCAGGGCCTTCAGCGGGCCGACGTCGCTCGCCAGCCCGAGCAGCCGAGGCTTGTAGCTTGTCGGCTTCAGCGTCATCTCGCGCCTGAAAAGCTTGTCCAGCTGTTGCCGCCGATCACCGTCGGCCAGCCGAAAGGCGACGCCCATGCATTGTCCGCCACGGTCGAGAGCCATCATCAAACCGGGACTATCCTTGGTGCCGCGCCAGCGCGTCATGTTCATGCAAAAGGACCGGTGCCAGCCGCGCGCCACGGCGACCCGTTCCTCGACATGATCGATTTCGGGTTTCCAGATCAGCGAGCCGTAGCCGAACAGCCAAAGCGGCTCGGCGACGGGGAGTTCAGGCCGCAATTCGTCCAGCATTGCGCCATAGTCGCTGTCGTCCAGATGCGTTGCGTCCGGATCGGGCCCAGCGTCCTCGACCTCGCGCCAGCAGCGCGCGACCAGTTCCGGCGTAAGAGACATCCGTCGTGCGGCCACGTTCCACCCCCTTATCCAGCCACATGATTATGCGCTACGATCGAAACCGGCAATGCCGGCGCCGCGATTGACAATTTTCGCCGCCGGGTGTCGGCTGGGGCACCACAGGAAGCCGGTCATGCAACCCAGCCCGAGCGAGCACGATCGCTATAACGGTTTGACGCGACTTGAACCGACGCTGCCGTCGTCAGCCTACTGGGACATCGACGCCCATCAGCGCGATCTCGACGCGATCTGGTATCGAGGTTGGCTGCTCGTCTGCCGCGAGGCCGACCTTGCCCAGCCGCTGGCGTTCAGAACGTTCCGTGTCGGCACCCAGGAGATCGTCGTGCTGCGCGACGAGACCGGCGCGCTTCGCGCCTTCCACAACACCTGCCGGCACCGCGGCTCGCAGCTCTGCCGGGAGAGCGAAGGACGGCTGAAGGCGCGGCTCATCATCTGCCCCTATCACGCCTGGTCCTATTCGCTGCGCGGCGATCTCGTACGCGTGCCGTCGAAATCGCTGCCTGAAGGCTTCGACAAGGCCGATCATCCACTCTACCGCGTCGCGCTGTCGGTGTGGCGCGGCTTTGTCTTCGTCAATCTGGCGGAAGATGCCGCCGGCACGGCAGAAACATCCTTCGATCCCGCATCCGGCAATCTCGCCAACTGGCCGCTGGAAACGCTGGTGTCCGGCCATCTGCTGCGCAAGGTGATGAACTGCAACTGGAAGATTTTTTGGGAGAACTTCAACGAGTGCCTGCATTGCCCTGGTGTCCACAAGGACCTGTCGCGGCTGGTGCCGATCTATGGCCGCGGCCTGATGGGGCGGCACGACGACCCCGAATGGGCGCGTCAGGCCGATAACGATGCGCCGGAGTTTTCCGGCGGCCTGCGGGCCGGAGCCGAGACGTGGTCGCGCGACGGCCGCGTCCACGGCCCGGTCTTTCCCAAGCTGACTTCGCCTGAGCGTAGCGCCGGACAGACTTATGCCACCAACCTGCCGTCGATGTTCATCGTCGGCCATGTCGACTATGTCAGGACCGTGCGGCTGGTGCCGCTCGGCCCGGAGCAGACCGAACTGACCGCCGAATGGCTTTTTTCGCCGGAGGCGCTCGCCGACCCGACGGCGGACATCGACAACATTGTCGCCTTCGGCCGCCAGGTTCTCGAGGAGGACGCTGAAATCTGCGCAGTCAACCAGAAGGGCCTGCGCTCGATGCGCCATAGGGCGGGCGTGCTGATGCCCGAGGAATATGAATTGCACCGCTTCCACAACTGGCTGCGTCAGCGCCACGAAACGCTTCAGCCAAAGCCCTGAACGACGAAGGGAATGGGCCCTGTCTTCTTTTGGCCCATCTTCTTTTGGGGCAACCATGATAGTCGTCTTGCAGTGCTGAATCAGATTGCGAGACCATGAGCATTCCTACGGCGGCCGTTCAGGACCGATCCGGGCGTATCATCGCCATCGACGTCGCCCGCGGCATCGCCTTGCTTGCCATGGCGAGCTACCATTTCACCTGGGATCTCGAATTCTTCGGCTACGCCGATCCCGGCCTGACCGCCTTCGGCTGGTGGAAGTTCTACGCGCGCTGCATCGCTTCGACCTTCCTGTTCCTGGTCGGCGTCAGCCTGTTCCTCGCCCATGGCAAACAAATCCGCTGGAACGGCTTCTGGAAACGCTTCGCCATGGTCGCCGGGGCGGCGCTCGCCATATCGGCCGCTACAAGGTTTTTCACACCCGACAGCTTCATCTTCTTCGGCATCCTGCACGAGATCGCGCTCGCCAGCCTGCTCGGCCTGGCGTTTCTGCGGCTGCCGGCGCTGCCGACGCTGGTTGTCGCAGCTTTCGTCATCACCGCGCCGCTCTACCTCAGGTCCGAGACCTTCGATCATCCGGCCCTGTGGTGGGTTGGCCTGTCGGCGACCAACCCGCGCTCCAACGATTATGTCCCGCTGTTTCCATGGTTCGGCGCTGTGCTTGCCGGCATGGCAGCGGCAAAACTCGCCTTCGCCTCCGGCGTGCTGACGCGGCTGGCGGGCCTGACGCCCGGCCGCTGGACCAATCCGCTGGTCTTTATCGGCCGGCACAGCCTCGCCTTCTATCTGATCCACCAGCCGGTGCTGATCGGCTCTGTCTGGCTGCTTTCGCAAGTGGCGCCGGCAGCGGTCGAAACCAGGCAGGTCACCTTCCTGAAAGAGTGTCAGACTTCTTGCGAGCAATCGCGCGACACTGAGTTCTGCTCCAGCTATTGTGTTTGCATGCTCGATACGCTCGAGGGCGAGGCCACGCTTGATCGGCTCTACCGCAACGACCAGGCTGCGGAATGGAAGGCGCATCTCGACGAGCTCGCCGGCATCTGCACTGCCAAAGCCGACAGCACTTTGATGGAGGGAGGAGCACAATGACCGACCATCAACAGAAACCGGGCCAACAGAAGCCGGGCCAACTGAAACCGGGACAGCCGAAATCAGGGCTCATACCGTGGCCGCCGCTGATCTATGTCGCGGCCATCGCCGTCAGCATCGCACTTGGCTTGCTTTATCCGCTGCCATGGATCGGCGGCCTTTTGGGCGACATCCTGTTCGCGGCCGGCTGGGTGGCATTGTTCGGCGTCGTCGCACTCTGGTTCACGGCGGTCCGCACCATGATCCGGGCAAAGACGACGCTCCACCCAAACGCCATGCCGGACCATCTGGTGACGACGGGTCCCTTCGCCGTCAGCCGCAATCCGATCTATCTCGCCAACACGCTGCTGATGATCGGCGTCGCCCTTATCTCGGGGATCGTATGGTTCCTGCTCCTGGCGATCATCGCCGCCTTCGCAACGCAGAAAATGGCGATCGAGGGCGAGGAAAAAGTTTTGGCAACGAAATTCGGCAAGAGATACCGGGATTACGCGAAAAAGGTGCGGCGCTGGATTTGAGGCGGCAAGGCCTTTTTTCAGAGTAGAATTATCAAAAAGGCCGATCAGGTGTTGACGCCAAGCTCCACCAGCCGCTCGACGCAGGATTCCTCGGCCTGGTCGAGCTCGGCCAGGGTCTCTTCGAGGTCGCGGCGCTTCTGGCGCAGATCCTCGCGCTTTTCCTCGATGCGCTTGATCATCAGGTTGAGCTGACCGACCTCGCCGGGCGGCTCCTTGTACATCTGGATGATTTCGCGGATTTCGTTGATCGAAAAGCCGAGCCTTTTGCCGCGCATGATCTGGCGGATGAGATGCCGGTCCGACGGGCGAAACAGCCGCGTGCGGCCGCGCCGTACCGGCTGCACCAGCCCTTCGTCCTCGTAGAAGCGCAGCGTCCGCGTCGAAACATCGAATTCGCGGGTCAGTTCGGTTATCGAATAATATTCCCGCATCATCACTCCAAAATGCCTGGAGCGCGGCGATCACCCGTCATGCGGCGATGCCCTTCATTCACAAAAGGGCTCATCCCGCACCGGAATCGACCGGTAGCTCTCCATCGAAACCTCGCACGCAACTTACGTAAAAGTCAATTGAAACGCCCTATCCGGCTCCCGTGCCCAGATGCAGCCACCAGGTGGCAAGGCTAAGGAAGGCGAGAAAACCAATAACGTCAGTAATCATCGTCGTGAAGATTGATGATGAAATCGCCGGATCGGCGCCGAGCCTGTCGAGGAACAGCGGAAGCAGAATGCCACCGAGTGCCGCAGCCAGCATGTTGACGATCATCGCCGCGGCAATGACGAAACCGAGATCGGGATTGTGAAACCAGAAGCCTGCGACCAGCCCGAGAATCGTTGCAATGACCATGCCATTCAGCAGGCCGACCACAACCTCGCGGCGAATGACGCGACCGGCATTGTAGATATCGAGGTCGCGTGTGGCGAGCGCTCGCACGGTCACTGTCATCGTCTGTGTGCCGGCATTGCCGCCCAGCGAGGCGACGATCGGCATCAGTGCGGCAAGTGCGACCATTTCCTCGATCGTCGCACCAAACATACTGATCACCGAGGCCGAGATGAAGGCCGTACCGAGATTGACCAGCAGCCATGGAACGCGCGAGCGCGAGGTCGAAAGGATGCTGTCCGACAATTCTTCGTCGCCGACACCGCCCATGCGCAGCAGATCCTCCTCGGCTTCCTGCTGGATGACGTCGACCACGTCGTCGATGGTCAGTACGCCGACCAGCCGCTCGTTCTCGTCGACGACGGCAGCGGAGAGAAGGTCGTATTGTTCGAATTCGCGCGCCGCCTCCTCCTGGTCCATCGTAGCCGGAATGGCGTGCCTGGTTTCATGCATCACCTCTTCGACCTTGATCGAGCGCTTGGTGCGCAGGATCTGGTCGAGGTCGATGGCGCCGAGCAGCTTGAAGCTCGGATCGATGACGAAAATCTGGCTGAAGCGGTCGGGAAGGTTATTGTCCTCGCGCATGTAGTCGATGGTCTGGCCGATCGTCCAGAATGGCGGCACCGCGACGAACTCGGTCTGCATCCGGCGGCCGGCGGTCTCTTCGGGATAGTCGAGCGAGCGGCGCAGCCTGATCCGCTCGGTGAACGGCAGTTGCGACAGGATCTCGTCCTGGTCTTCCTTTTCGAGATCCTCGAGAATGTAGACTGCGTCGTCGGAATCGAGGTCCTGCACCCCCTGGGCAATCTGTGCGTTGGGCAGGCTGTCGACGATGTCGCGGCGGATCGCCTCGTCGACCTCGGTCAGCGCGGAAAAATCGAAGTCGGCGCCCAACAATTCGACCAGCGCGCGGCGCTGTTCGGGATGGAGTGCCTCCAGCAGGTCGCCGAGTTCCGATTGGTGCAGGTCGTCGACTTCACGCTTCAGCGTCAGCGTGTCGCGATCGGCGATCGCGGCGCCGATCTGGGCAAGGAACGACGACAGAATGGCGCCGTCCTCGCCATAGATGTCGGCACTGTCCTCAGCGGTCCTGGCGCCGGTCGTCTGTTCGTCCTGGCCTTCCACCAGCGCCTCCCGCCATCAGAATTCCGGAAAAGGTGCGTGTTAGGTCTAGCGCATGACCATGAAAATCGGAATCGATTTCCAGAAAGGATCATGGGCAGCGTTAAATTGCTACAGCGTCCGTCAGATTTCAAAGTCGATGTCAGCGGGCGCAATCATCGACCAATCGCACAACGACTTGTCCGGCTCCCATAATCGTCGCGCCGAGGTTCCTCCGTATGTTCCTTATCGGCGGCTTTGGGGGTCTACCAATGCGGGCCGCGTCAATATCCTCACCGACGTGCCACCAGCCTGGCGGCCACCTGCGCTTTCGACATTTGCGGATGGCGGCTGGAAACCTTATATAATCGAACTTGTGCATGCTGCGGCGTGCGCAGATCAATCGAAGAGAAGGATACAGATGCCGGACTCGGATGCGGCGATACCTCGAATTGCACTTATATCAACCCACGGCTACGTAGCAGCCAACCCACCACTCGGCGCGGCCGATACCGGCGGACAGGTGGTCTACGTCCTGGAACTTGCCAAAAAGCTGGCCCAGCTGGGCTATGCCGTCGATATCTGGACGCGACGATTTGAAGACCAGCCGCCTATCGATGAAGTGGCCGACGGGGTTCGCGTCCTGCGTGTCGCCTGTGGCGGACCCGATTTTATTCCGAAGGAATATCTCCACCGCCATCTTCTCGAGTGGTGTGAAAACGCGCTGCGCCTGATTCGCCGGGAAAACCTCTCCTACGACTTCATCAACAGTCACTACTGGGATGCGGGCGTGGCGGGGCAGCGACTGTCGGAAGCGCTCAATATCCCGCACATCCATACGCCGCATTCGCTTGGCATCTGGAAGCAGCGCCAGATGAAGACGGACTACCCTGACAAGGCCGATACATTCGAGGCCGAGTTCAATTTCACCGAGCGCATCAAGCACGAGACGATCATCTATCGAAGCTGCGCCATGGTGATCGCAACAACGCCGCCGCAGGTCGACATGCTGGTCGAGGACTACAGTCTCGAGCGCGACCGCGTGCACATGATCCCACCCGGTTATGACGACAACCGGTTCTTCCCGGTCAGCGAGGCGTCTCGCCGGTTGATCCGCCATCGGCTCGGCTTCGAAGGGCGAACGGTCCTCGCGCTCGGCCGGCTCGCCACCAACAAAGGCTATGACCTGCTGATCGATGCGTTTTCCGTGGTGGCGCCGCGTGTGCCGGATGCGGTCCTGAGGCTTGCTGTCGGCGGCGAGAACATGGACGAGCAGGAACAGAAGATCCTGAACCAGCTCAAGCAACAGGTCGAACAGTTAGGCTTGCAGGATCGTGTCGTCTTCTCAGGCTATGTTGCCGATGAGGACCTGGCCGACACCTATCGGGCGGCGGACATGTTCGTCCTCTCGAGCCGCTACGAGCCGTTCGGCATGACCGCGATCGAGGCAATGGCCTGCGGAACGCCGACCGTTGTTACGATCCATGGCGGCCTCTATCGCGGGATCAGCTATGGCCGGCACGCGCTTTTTGGCGATCCGTTCGACAAGGAAGATCTCGGCATCACCATCGTCAAGCCGATGAAGCACCAGCGCCTCTACGGCCGCCTGGGCCGCATGGGCGCGCACAAGGCGCGCAGCCTGTTCACCTGGACAGGCATCGCGCAGCAGCTGGTCAGCCTTGTCGAAGGCCGTCCGGTGCTGAAGGCGGTCGACGATCATGACTGGGACGAGCCGTGGAACGACGGCGATTGAAACCGATCTCGCTTTTGTCGAGTGATCTCGACGGGACCCTGGCGGGCGATGCGCCGGCGACGTCACGCTTTCGGTTGAAATGGGAAGCGCTCGATCCCGAGCACCGACCGGTTCTCGTCTACAACAGCGGTCGCCTGGCCGACGATATCTTGAACTTCGTCGACGAAGTCGGCCTGCCAGCGCCGGACTACGTGATCGGCGGTGTCGGCACGATGCTCGCCGGTCCGCGGCACACCTCGCGCCTCGGGCATTTTACCCAAAGATTTTCGGAAGGCTGGTCGCTTGAAAAGATCGATGCGGTGCTCGGGTCGCTCAAAGACACCGTCCGCCAACCCGACGGCTATCAACACGCCTTCAAATCGAGCTGGTACCTGCTCGACGCAAGTCCGGAAGCCCTTGCCAGCATCGAGCATGCTCTGGCCGAGGCCGGGCTGTCGGTGACGATGATCTATTCGAGCGGACGCGATCTCGACATCCTGCCGCGCTCAGCAGACAAGGGCCAGGCGCTGGCCTGGCTCTGCAATGAACTCGGCATCGGCCTGGATGAGGTGGTCGTCGCCGGCGATACCAACAACGATCGCAGCATGTTCGAGCTGCCGGGGGCGCGCGGGATTGTCGTCGCCAATGCCCTTCCCGAACTGCTTGACATGGCGCGGGACAACCCGCTGATCTACAGCGCGAAAACGCCGTTTGCCCTTGGCGTCGTCGACGGCCTCGTTCATTGGTCGGTGTTTGCGGACGCCAAATCCTGAACTGGAAATACATCCTGAAACTGGAAATCCAATCCTGAACTGGAAACAGGATTTCCTTCTCAAGGTTTGAGGGCCCATACCGTCGCGTGTAGAACGGCGCCCGTTTCGGCGATGAGACGTGCCGATTGCACCGGCTCAAACCCGCTGATCCGTTTGGTGCCAGCCCAACGACCGCGATCCGCAAAAACCTCGATCGATCCGTAGTCGAGGAATATCCGCAGCCGTTTCGGACGGGCTCCCTTGGCAATATAGTGAGGGGATGCCGCTGCGTCGTCTCCATGACAAATGGCAAGTCCCTCGTCGTCGACGACAACCTCGAGCCGGACAGTTGGATGTTGCAGCTTCAAGTGGAAATGGGCACCCGGCTTTTCGAGCTCGAACAGGATTTCGACGGCGCCGTTGATAAAGCTTACCTGCTCTCCGGCTGCGAGGCGTGTCCGGTCCAGAATATGGCTCCGCAGGCTCTCGGCAGCGCCGATGGGCGGGGTATGCAACTCGCCTGCAGATAGATGGATATTGCGAGGCAACGTCATGGCTGTGGGGAAATCGATCGCCGGCCCGGTGTCGGCCCAGTTGGCAAGCCAGCCTATGCCGACAATGGCATCACCGTCGACGAAGGCCTGGAAGGCGTAATTATCCGTCCCGAAGTCCAGTTCCTGTTCGAATTCCTTGGCAAAGGTCCGACCATCGAACCAGCCGACAATGGCCATTGTCAGGTTCTTGCGCCGGGTCGACTGGTCCTCACTGTTCATCAGCCCGAGGATCAGAACCCAGCGCGTCGCAGGATCGGTCGCGGGCCCGTCGAGCGGCAGCAGGCAGGGACATTCGATCGCCGTCGTCCGATAGTGTTTCTCGACCAGAAGCTTGCCGATATACGTCCAGCCGGTGGCGGCCGTATGGTCACGGGTTTCGTAGAGCAGGACAACGCCGCCTTCATCGCTCTGGCTGCCCAGCAGCATTTTCCAAAGGCCATCCGGTCCCTTGAATACGTATGGGTCCCGAAAATCCGCTGTCAATCCCTGGTCAAGCGGGCGGTATGGCAGAATGACGTACGCATCTCCCGCCATGATGAGGTCGCTGGAAGTGGCCGTGAGTTGGATCTGCTGTTCCGGGATACGGTCCTGTACCTGCTCGGTGAAAAAGACGCGAATGCCCGGACCATCGGCGAGCGGGATGGCCGAGCCGGAATAGGCGCCGCCCCGTTTGTCGGGCCTGGCGGTGAGATCTTCCGACGGAAACAGGAAGATAGGCATGTGACGCCACCGCAAATAATCCGAAGATACGGCGTGCCCCCAATGCATCGTGTTCCACCGAAGCCCATGCGAATAATGCTGATAGAACAGATGTGGGCGGCCGCCAAACCGGCCAAATCCGTTCGGATCGTTCATCCAGCCGAACGGCGGACGAAAATGATAGCTGTCAGGGATGTTCGGCGGGGCATTTCCCGGATTGGTGTGGAGAACTGTAATGCCTGTCTCCAGCACGTCGGCCAGTGCGAACCAGTAGGCAACCGATACCGAGGTTCGATCCGTGTCGTAATCCAGTTCGACACTGCCACCGCCGAAGACGTGGAAAATTCTGAACTCATGCTCTTCGGCGTTCGTGACGCTCACCTCGCCGAACTTGCCCCGGACATTGGAAAACGACAGCGAGCCCGGAACGTCCGCCTTGGTCGCCTTGAGCCAGAGATGGAAGGTAGCGTTGACTGGCAGCTCGGCATGCAGGCTTCGAATGGTGTTCCCGGCCGCAATCCTTACCTGGCTGTCACTCATAAATATGGCTCCGTTGCGTGCGGCTTTCCCGGACAGATCGAGTATCAACCCGGGTTCTCGACCTGGTGTTGCAGAAGGTTAAGGCTGGATTTTGACTTTGGCAAAGTCATTCCCCGGGTCGACGCCCTTGACGTCAATCGCCGCACGGATCGCCGCCTGCAGCTGCTGAACTCGCGGCGGAAGAAGGTTGACGGCTCGGAGAGCATGATTGCATTGGCCGACAGCGCAAGACTTCTCTTTTTCGCGAGTTTCGACTCTTTTCCGCGGGTTTCGACCTCGCGGATTTTTCCTCCCTTATGCAGAGGGCGACGCCCAGTTAACCAGCGCTGTTGCCCGTGGCTGACATTGCCAGGCACCTAACCTTCTATGGCTTGGCGTATCGCAAACTGTGTCTTGATCTGCGCTGGCTGGCGTCCGGTCGCCCACCAGATCACCGACACCACGATAATGGAGACGTAGCCGTCAACTGCGTAGTGCCATCCGGTATATACCGAACCGTACATTATCAGCGCTGCGAACATCCAACCGAGAACACCGAGCCAGAGATTGAGGGATGAAAGCAGATAGGCATTCAGTGTGGCAAAGGCGACGTGCATGCTTGGCATGGCCGAGATGCCACCGCCAAGGTCTGGCCGGCCGCTCTGGTAAGCCGTCAGGAGATATGCAGCGGGCTCCCGCACCATGTGGCTATAGTCGAGACCGTCCATGGCGGCGTTGAGTCCGTTGAAGCGGTCCTCGCCAACAAACTGGTGGTAGTAGATCGGCCCGACCGATGCCAGCGCCAAGGCCAGGACAGTGCCGAGGATGGATAACGACAGCGCGGCTGCCCAGAGGTAGCGCACGCGGCCAATCTTGTCCGACCAGAGAGACACGAATAGCATGCTGCCGAACCACTGGAAAAACCAAATGACCTCATAGCTGTTGAAGACGACGATCGACCAAGTGTTGCTGTCGAGCTTGTGGGTGAGTTCCCACGGCGCTATCCCGTGCAACCATTCATCCAGATCGGCTAACCAGTTGTCCGCATAGAATGGAACGACGGACGGGATGGCCATCTTGTAGGTAGAGAACGCGGTCAAGCTGGCGAAGAAGAACAGCAGCACCAGCAAACAGCCACGCCAGCGTGCTCGGACCAAATCTACGGCGTAGCGAGTTGGTTTTCCTCGTCCATAAATAAGCGCAGCGGAACAAACACCAGCAACAAACAAGATCGGAATACCGGTGGCGAACTTCTGCGCATAAACCAGCGTTAGGTGGAAGAAAGACTGTGGGCTTATTGCAGACGCGCACACCACGTAGATTGCTAAAAAGAACGCAAGGCGCAATGACCATTTTGTCGATGGACTGTAGTCCCCCGCCTCTGCAATTAAGAGCATACTAATTTACCAAGGTTCAAATGCCGACATCGGTAGCATTATGAATGTGATAGCGAAGCAAGCTTACCATGCGGTTACTTCAATGCCTGGCTAAGTTGGCTCCGTTCCGCACTGGCACGACAACGAGCAGATCCTTGTCATGGCATCGGGCATGTGTAAGCTCACCATTGACGGCAAGATTTTCGACGCACATCCGGGCGACGTTCTTTCTTTCCCGCCGGCCCCCGCCATTGCCCGATCGGCACGGGACCCGGAAGGCTGCATCCATTACAAAATCTTCGCGCCCGACCGTCCGGCTGCCGGGTTGGATCGGACCATCGGTCCTGCGCTACGACTGAAAGCTGAATTTAGGAGGATTTCATGGCCATCGGCCCTGACACCAAAGGTGTCTACACCATTGCCCCGACGCCGTTCGAGGCGGACGGCAAGATCGACTGGGCATCACTTGATTCGATGGTCGATTTCTACGAGCGCTGCGGCGTCGATGGGATGACAATCCTCGGCATCATGGGTGAGGCCCCGAAGCTCGACGCCGGCGAATCGCTCGAGATCGTCAAACGTATCGTGGCGCGCACCAGGCTGCCGGTCATCGTCGGCGTCTCTGCCCCAGGCTTCGCCGCCATGCGCAGCCTTGCGCGCGCCTCGATGGAGGTTGGCGCGCAGGGCGTGATGATTGCGCCGCCGCCGGCGCTGCGCACCGACGACCAGATCGTCACCTATTTCCGCAACGCATCCGAAGCGGTTGGCGAGGATGTTCCTTTCGTCCTGCAGGATTATCCACTGACCCTCTCGGTAGTCATGACGCCGGCCGTCATCCGCCGCATTGTCACCGACAACCCGGCCTGCATCATGCTCAAGCACGAGGACTGGCCGGGCCTGGAGAAGATCAGCGCGCTGCGCGGCTTTCAGAAGGACGGCTTGCTGCGGCCGCTGTCCATCCTCACCGGTAATGGCGGCCTCTTCCTCGACTTCGAGATGGGGCGCGGCGCCGATGGCGCGATGACCGGCTACGCCTTCCCCGATATGCTGGTCGAAATGGTGAAACTGTCTGCCGCCGGCGAGCGCGACAAGGCGCACGATCTTTTCGACGCCCACCTGCCCTATCTGCGCTATGAGCAGCAACCCGGTGTGGGACTTGCGGTACGCAAATATGTGATGATGAAGCGCGGTGCCATCGCGTCCGACGCCCAGCGCAAGCCGGGCAGTGCGTTGTCGGCGGCGGCCAGACAAGAGGTCGACTATTTGCTTATGCGGCTGGAAAGTCGCGTCCGCGATCAAGCCTCAAGACAACGCAACTAGCGGGTAATCTGTCGCGCAATCACATCAATATATAGCCGCGGAGCGCATGCGTGAAAAAGCGCATCTTTTTGCCGAGGGTTCCCGATGGTCCGCATCGCGGCACAATTCGGTCTATGAAGCAGCTGGCATATGATGGCGGGTCAAACCACGCGGTTAGTGCGCGGCATCCGCACCCAACCAGCAGCGGGTTCGTGCAGGTTTCAGCTTGCACAAACAGTCCTTGAAAGAACTGCAGTAAAACACAAAATCGCACAATAAAATAACGGCTTATTGGATAGAGCTGGTGCGGTCGAGAAGACTCGAACTTCCACGGGTTGCCCCACAGCGACCTCAACGCTGCGCGTCTACCAATTCCGCCACGACCGCACGTGGTAGGAGCCGGAACGAACCGGCTCGCGGCGTGTAGCAAATCGTTTCCGGCGAAACAAGGGCGCGTCGCGCAATAATTGCCCGGGCTTCGGCATAACCCTCCAAAGAGCTGAAACGCGCTCGCAACTGGACGTTTCAGCCGATTGCCGCCATATGTGAGGCGAATGCATGTCGCCCAAAAACATGCCCTCGGGCTTGAACCGAGGGTGCGCAGCGGTTTTGGGGCAGCATGCCTAAAACAGAAATCTAAGGCGTGCCCACGGTTCCTTTCAAACGCGGCGCGCTTTAGACGAGACATGCCATGACAGAACGCAGCCAGATCGCCACGTCGTTCCTGCCCCTGCCCGGTTCGGCGCCGGTCGAATGGCGGATCGAACCCGGCCTCACCGCCTATCCGGATGCGCTTGCCGTGATGGAGGCGCGTGCCGAAGCGATCCGAGGCGGCGCCGCCGGCGAGATGGTCTGGCTGGTCGAGCACCCGCCGCTCTACACCGCCGGCACCAGCGCCCGCATCGAGGACCTGATCGAGCCCGACCGCTTTCCGGTGTTCGCCGCGGGACGCGGCGGCGAATACACCTATCATGGGCCAGGCCAGCGGGTCGCTTATGTGATGCTCGACCTGAAGCGGCGGCGCGAGGATGTCCGCGCCTTCGTCGCGGCACTTGAACAATGGATCATCGGCACGCTCGCCGCCTTCAACGTGCGCGGCGAACGGCGCGAGAACCGCGTCGGCGTCTGGGTGGTGCGGCCGGATCGCCCCGCCCTGCCCGACGGATCGCTCGCCGAGGACAAGATCGCCGCCATCGGCATCAGGCTGAGGCGCTGGGTGAGCTTTCACGGCATCGCCATCAATGTCGAGCCGGATCTCAGCCACTTCAGCGGCATCGTGCCGTGCGGCGTGCAGGACCACGGCGTCACCAGCCTCGTCGACCTCGGCCTTCCCCTGGGAATGGCCGATCTCGATCTCGCGCTGAAATCCGCCTTCGAGGATGTCTTCGGACCCGCCGCAGCTCTGCTTGCCGAAACGGCCCGCAAGGCCGGCTGAAGCATTGCCCAACGCCTGTGCCAGCTCAGAGTCAGGGCGAATCTGGCTCAACGCTGACGCCCCCTCTCCCCGTTCTTCACGGGGAGAGGGTAAGGGTGAGGGGCGGCGCGAACGATCAAGGATATGTCTCTCCATAGCCTTTGGCGGCAACAAATCGAAGATCATGCGTTTCGATACGGCGTTCGAGGCGTCCTTCGATCGCAGCCAATATTGTTTCAAGAACTTCTTCGCAGTCCTTCAGTACGTCGACGTTCCAAAAGCGCAGCATGGACCAGCCATTCGAGACGATGAAGCGATCCCGGATTCGATCATGATTGCTGCCGACATGCTGACTCGCGTCAACTTCGACGACAAGCTGGCACTCCCTGCAGGCGAAGTCGGCGAAATAGGAGCCTATCGGAAACTGCCGCACGAATTTATGGCCGTTCAGCCTGCGGTCACGCAGTTCCATCCAGAGCGCGTTTTCGGCATCATTGTCCGATTGACGCAGCGTCTCGCTCGGCTCGTCGTCTCGATTTCTGGTCCACGCATGCGCTGCCCCTCACCCCTACCCTCTCCCCGTGAAAAACGGGGGGCGTCGAGCCACATCTTCAGCCTCACATCGCTCCGATCCAGATCGCCATGGAAATGAGAAACGTGCTCATGCACACCAGTGACACGACATCCTGAACAAGACCGGTCATAACGCTCTCCTGTTTTCAGTATGTTCCTATTTTGTTCTAATTTTGTTCGGATGTCAACGGCCGCAGTCAGTGCGTGTCGCGAAATTCGGGCGCTCAGTTCGGCAGGGTTAAGGAAAGGTTGAGAACGGATTTCGCTGTTTCCGCGCTGGCTGCGCGCGGGAAAACGCGGCCGCTGGTGATCAGCCCGTTAGGTGTGTCGAGATTCAGGTCAGGCCGCGCCGGAGTCGAAGACGGGCGCGAAGCGACCAGACTGGGTGGCTTCCGAGAACCGGAGCGGAGCGTACTTAAGTACGTGAGTACCGCATGACCCCGAAATCGAGATCGATTTCGGAAAGGTCATGCGCGAAATCAAAGTTCTACAGCGTCCTTTGCGCGCCCAAGAGGGCGCGCGGCGCTGTAGGGAAGCGCAGGAAACCGCCGTTCGCAGGCCGGCATCACCTGAATATCGATACACCTAAAGCGGAACAACCTTGCCGTCGGCGAGCGTGACGCGACGGTCCATGCGCGAGGCAAGCTCGTGATTGTGGGTGGCGATCAGCGCCGCCAGGCCCGATTGCCGGACCAGCGCCCCCAGTGCCTCGAACACATAGGAGGCCGTGACCGGGTCGAGGTTGCCGGTCGGCTCGTCGGCCAGCAGCACCAGCGGCGCATTGGCAACGGCGCGCGCGATGGCGACGCGCTGTTGCTCGCCGCCGGACAGTTCGGACGGCCGGTGCTGCGCGCGTTTGCCGATCTGCATGTAGTCGAGCAGTTGCGCCGACCGCTCGGCAGCCTCCTTGCGCGTCAGCCCTTTTATCAGTTGCGGCATCATGATGTTTTCCAGCGCCGTGAACTCCGGCAGCAGGTGATGGAACTGATAGACGAAGCCGACATCGTTGCGGCGGATCGCCGTGCGCTCGTCGTCGGAAAGCCGCCCGCAGGCGCGGCCGGCCAGAATGACATCGCCGGCGTCCGGCCGCTCCAGCAGTCCGGCGGTGTGCAACAGCGTCGATTTGCCGGTGCCCGAAGGCGCCACCAGCGCCACGATCTCACCGCGCTTCAAGGAAAAATCGGCGCCGTTGAGGATGGTCAGCTTGCGCGGCCCCTGGACATAATGCCGCTCGACGCTCTTCAGCTCGATAATGGCCTCGGCCATCATTCGTACCTCAGCGCTTCGACCGGATCGAGCCTGGCCGCGCGCCATGCCGGAAACAGCGTCGCCAGGAACGACAGCACCAGCGCCATCAGCACCACCGAGATCGTCTCGCTGGCGTCCATGCGGGCAGGCAACTGGCTCAGGAAATAGAGCTCGGGATTGAACAGCCTTTCGCCGGCCAGCCAGGAGAAGAACTGGCGAATGCGCTCGACGTTCAGGCAGATAATGACGCCGAGGAGGACGCCGGCAAGGGTGCCCACCACGCCGATCGCCGCCCCCGTCATCAGGAATATGCGCAGGATCGCGCCGCGCGTCGCGCCCATGGTGCGCAGGATGGCGATATCGTGGCCCTTGTCCTTCACCAGCATGATCAGCCCCGAAATGATGTTGAGCGCCGCGACCAGCACGATCAGCGTCAGGATCATGAACATGACGTTGCGCTCCACTTGCAGCGCATCGAAGAATGTCCGGTTGCGTTCTCGCCAGTCGACCATGGTGATCGGCCGCTGCGACGCCTCCTCGACCTTCGGCTTCAGCGCATCGACATTGTCGGGATTGTCGACATAGATCTCGATCGCCTGGGCCCGGCCATCCATGTTGAAATAGAGCTGCGCTTCCGAGAACGGCATGTAGACGATGGAGCTGTCATATTCCGACATGCCGACCTCGAAGATCGCCGTGACCGGATAGCCTTTCATGCGCGGTGTCGTGCCGAGCGGCGTCACATCGCCGTCGGGGGCGATAAGCGTGATGGTGTCGCCGAGCACAAGACCGAGATTGTCGGCCATGCGGCTGCCGATGGCGACGCCCTCGCCTGTGTCGAAGCCGGCGATCGAGCCCTGCTTGATATTGTTGGCGACGATTGAAATCTTGCCCAGATCCTCGCCGCGTATGCCGCGCACCAGCGCCCCCGACCCACCGCCGACATTGCCTTGCGCCAGCACCTGCCCGTCGATCAGCGGAATGGCGTATTGGACGCCGGGCACGCCGTTGATGCGGCCGGCGACCTGCGCATAGTCCTCCAGCGGCATGTCGAGCGGCTGCACGATCAGATGGCCGTTGACGCCGAGGATGCGCGTCAGGAGTTCGGCGCGAAAGCCGTTCATGACAGCCATCACCACGATCAGCGTGGCGACGCCCAGCATGATGCCGAGGAAGGAGATCGACGCGATGACGGAGATCACCGTCTCCTTGCGGCGCGAGCGCAGATAGCGCCACGCGACCATGCGTTCGAAGACGGAAAACGGTCCGGCGGCCATGGGTTTAGCTGCTGCCGCTCCACTCATCCGGCAAAACCGAAGCGTTTCTTCACGTCCTCGACCGGCAGCGTCTCACGCTCGCCGTTCCTGCGGTTCTTGATCTCGACCTCGCCGGCGGCCACGCCGCGTGGCCCGACGATCACCTGCCACGGCAGTCCGATCAGGTCGGCTGTGGCGAACTTGCCGCCCGGCCGCTGATCGGTGTCGTCGTACAGCACGTCCTTGCCGACGGCGACAAACGCCGCATAGAGTTCATCGCAGACGCGGTCGCAGTCGGCGTCGCCGGCTTTCATATTGATCAGGCCGATGTCGAAAGGCGCCACCGCCTCCGGCCAGATGATGCCGTTGTCGTCGTGGCTGGCCTCGATGATCGCCGCGACCAGCCGCGACGGGCCGATGCCGTAGGAACCTCCGGAGACAAAATGGTCCTTGCCGTCCGGCCCGGTCACCTTGGCGCCCATCGGCTTCGAATATTTGTCGCCGAAATGGAAGATGTGGCCGACCTCGATGCCGCGGGCCGAGACCCGGTCGCTTGTCGCGACCTTCTCCCACGCCGCCTCGTCGTGCATCTCGTCGGTCGCCGCATAGGGCGTCGTCCATTTCTTGACGATGTCGCCGATCTCGGCATCGTTGGAGAAGTCCGTGTCCGCCCCCGGCACATCAAGTGCGAGATAGTCGCGATGGCAATAGACCTGGCTCTCGCCGGTGTCGGCCAGGATGATGAATTCGTGGCTGAGGTCGCCGCCGATCGGCCCGGTGTCGGCACGCATCGGGATTGCCTGCAGCCCCATGCGCGTGAACGTCCTGAGATAGGACACGAACATCCTGTTATAGGCCGCCCTGGCGCCTTCGAAATCGAGATCGAAGGAATAGGCGTCCTTCATCAGGAACTCTCTGCTGCGCATGACGCCGAAGCGCGGCCGCACCTCGTCGCGGAATTTCCACTGGATGTGATAGAGATTGAGCGGCAGATCCTTATAGGACTTCACATAGGCGCGGAAAATCTCGGTGACCACCTCCTCGTTGGTCGGCCCATAGAGCATGTCCCGATCCTGCCGGTCCTTGATGCGCAGCATCTCCTTGCCATAGTCGTCATAGCGGCCGCTTTCGCGCCACAGCTCGGCCGACTGGATGGTCGGCATCAGGATCTCGAGCGCGCCTGCCCGGTCCTGCTCCTCGCGAACGATCCGGCAGACCTTATCCAGCACCCTCTTGCCGAGCGGCAGCCAGGAAAAACTGCCTTGCCCCTGCTGGCGGATCATGCCGGCGCGCAGCATCAGCCGGTGCGAGACGATTTCGGCCTCGCGCGGATTTTCTTTAAGGATAGGCAGGAAATAGCGCGACAAACGCATGGACTGGTCCGTGAGAGAGAGGATTGCCGCACCGGAATCGGCGCAGCGCAGGCTTGCTTGCCCCGGCTTCATAGCCATTTCATGACGGAATGGAAACCCGCCCCCCAAGCCAACTGGCAGCCAACTGGGCGCCCACTGGGGCGTCGCAAAGGCGCCGCAGTGCCGCGTTCGCCTTGCTGGTCGTTTCGCAAGCAACGCCTGCCATTCTATTGTGCAGTGCAGCACGAGATTGCTCATTTCCGGGCAAAATTCTGCGTGACATTTTCACCCGGCTTGGTCTAATGTGCGCCGATAAACGAGAGGGCGGAAAGAAATCTGCTCTCCTGCGCGGTCAAAGTCTTGGGAGGATGCGATCTAGGCGCGGTTACCCGCTGCCGCCGAATACCGGAAACAGATCGGACGCGTTTAAATTGCAAGGCCTCGCGCCTTGCATTTTTTTTGTGCAATCATTTGGTTAGCACGACAAATTGCTAAGTCACTTACGCAACGTCAGCCTAAAGCGCCAATTCCGGACGGAAAACCGCTACGCACTTTTCCTGGAATTGCTCTGGCTAGTGTCCGTCCATAAACGG
>NZ_FTPD01000082.1:113497-298160 GCF_900156895.1 Mesorhizobium prunaredense | reverse complement strand
GCGCGAGCGGCTTCGTCCTTGGATGGGAAGCGGTCGTTGGTCTCGTCCCAACGAGCAAGTAGCGCCCCTAAACTGACTCTCCCGGCCGGACCCGGGGCGATTCGCGTGCCGGTCCGGGTCGCCTACGAGGCTAGGCCCAGAACGTGTCCCAGGCGTAGAGGTCGTAGAAGTGCTCTCGGCCATCCATCACCTTGCCGTTCCTGATGTCGAAGACGATGCAACAGAGCACATCCAGCCGTTTGCCGTTGCGCTCCCCGGTATTGCGATGGACGCCCACCGCGCGTCCGTCCTCGCTCTCCATCACATGCAAAAGGTTGGCCTTGAAAGTCCCGTGGGTTTCGCCGCCATAACGGCCGAACTGGCCAAAGGTCGCCTCGCGGCCTTCGTAGTCCCCGGCGATCGGACTCTTCCCCGGAGTATGCCAGATGCAGGACTCGTCGATGATTTGCGTGAGCGTGTCCATGTCTCCCGAGTTGAACGCGGCATAACCGCGCCGAACGAGCTCGGAGTTCTGATTTCTTAGCGTCGCGTCTGCCATAACTTCCTCCTGTTGCTGACCCGACCCTGCTTGGTCGCGTGAGAGCCTGAAGGGCGTCGACCCAACTCATATCAGCAACATACACCCGGCACGGTGCGCGCGCACGAGGAAGCTTGCCTTTGCTCTTCTCCGCAGGAAGGGCAGCTACGGGTCGACTCCGGCCAGTGGCTGAAGGTCAGCTAATGAGGCGCGCTGCGAATGACCGGTAGTGGCGCGACTACGATGTCGAGGATGGTCGCCGGCAACGTCTGCTTATCGGGCAACAGCAAAGATCACCTCAACGGCCGACATGGGGCGCGTTGCTGCCATTCGCAAAGCCGAGAATGAAGGTCTCGAACGGGTCAAAAAGGCGACCTTAGGCGGCGGATGAGCCATGCTGACATGGTGGGCAATTAAACGGCGCGCGATGGTCGCGGCTCAAAAAGGGCTGCAACTACGGCCGATACCCAGCTTCTTCATATCGGCCCAGAAGAGGTGGTGGCGATTCCGTCTTGGATGGGCCACCTGCCTCACAGGTACTCCCATTCGGCCAAGCGCCTTTGCTGATACACTGCCAATCGCGATAATGCGCTTCGGCCTGAACGTGTCGAGGACCAGTGTCAGAGACTCGCGGCAAAGTTCGTGGTGCTCGCGAGTCGTTTCTGCATTTCTGATTTGACCGTTCCGCAGTTTGAACGGGTGCAGCATGACGACGTTCCACAAAAGCGGCATCGGCCTTGGGAAGATTTCCCAGATAGCTAAAGAGGTTCGGCTTGCGCCGCTTTCTGGATCCCGTGTCGGTACGGCAAAGGAGTTCGGCAAGCCCAGCATCTCGGCCATTTCTTTCAAGTTGCCTTGATGGGTGAAAGGCACGCCCGACCAGCGCGCGCCATAACGCGAAGGCGCCTCAGCTATCCACAAGTCAGCAGGTTGACGCTCGATGAAACTCCGAACATAGAGCCCGAGATTGTGCCGGCGCAATTTCGGCGCATCCGCATCCTCGCAGGCGGCTTCATAGCTTTCGTAGTGATTGAATAGGCCGGACCCAGAAGGTATCTGCCGGATCGCTTCAACAATTACCTCTGCAGCGTCCATGGGTACCCTTTCAGTCTACACTCCGTGGAACCTGCCGACTGCAGTGGGCCAAAAGCGCAGACATTCACCTGGCGGGGCGACGTTTGCCGATGTCGTGCTACATTGATCCAAATATTCCGCTGTGGAACTTACGGTCCACTGAGTGTCGGATGTCGTTGGGCCGACCCGTCCAGAGGCAGGCTTTCAAGACCTGCCTCTGGACGGGAAGCGGTAAGGGCAGGGTTCGGCGCGACTTCTAGTTGAAGAAAGTTCGACGCTTGGCATCCCGTCTCTTCCGACGAATGCAGGATCGACTGCCCAACCCGTTTGGAGAGTCACCGCTATATAATCGCGCGATCGGAGCCATTGCTGGCGTACTTGGGGTAGCTTTGGCCGACGCCGCCAAGTGGTGACCCAGCAATCATCGCGAGCTTTCGAGATTGTCTCTGAGGCATGGCCAGCAGAACATATTCAATTTGGCTCGCCGCCAGCTCCGCCCGGCGGCTCTGCGATGCTCAGGTGATGTCGTCCGGACGGTCGTCCTCGGCGGCGATCCGCTTCTCGACCATGGCCCGCAAAGCGTCGTTGATACGGTCCTGCCAGCCCGGTCCGTCGCCCTGGAAATAATCCAGGACAGCTCGATCAATCCTGATTGAAACAAGCTCTCTGACATTTGGAGCAGCTGCGGTTTCGCGAGCCGGTGCGGCCGGCTTCTTGGCAGGCTTGAATGCGGCTTCGGCGGCAGCCATTGGATTTGTCGGTCGGCGCGGAGGATTTGCCATCGATGGTCCTGACTCGAGATAACGAAAGGGAGGAGACACACACGAAGTACGCATCTGAATGCCTCGGGCCACTGCCCGGAACAGTGATTCGAATATCGATGCGAGAGATGATAGCCTCGTCTTGGATCCTCGGGAGGAGGAGATGCGCGCCATTGCATTTTTTGCCGGCGTGTTGGTGGCTACGCCCTCGATGCCGGCAGAGCGACTGATCTTTTATACTGCCAATTTTCCAGATGCCACCTCGGTCCAGCTCAGCATCCTGAACAATAGCGTCTCGCGAGATGGAGACTATGACTTTGACGTCGCTATTGGCTTGGTCGAGACGGACGCGAGCGGCGCTGTCAGATATGAAGATACCGGCAAGCATCGTGCACGCGTTCGCTGCAATTATCCGGCGTATGTAAGCGTGGGCGCGCGAAGATATCCTATAGAGATGCCTCTAAGCCGTTCCGCACCTGACGATTGGAAAGAGAATCTCTGGATAACATTCTGCGCGGCCCCCTCGTCGTGACGCGCGTTTTTGCCTGATCGGACGGCGGCCGCGGGTTGATTTGCAACCCGCGGCGCTGGTCGTGGATCACTTGATGTCGGTGACCGTGATGCGTCCGTTGACGCGGTCGGCAGTGAACTCGATCGGCTGACCCGTTTTGACTTTATCGAGCATGCTCTGCTCCGCAACGACGAACACCATCGTCATTGCTGGCATGTCGAGATTGGTCAGCGGCTCATGCTTGATCGTCACCTTCTTCTGTTTGGCGTCAACCTTGATGACTTCGCCCTTCACGTATTCCTGCGCAAGCGCGCTCCCGCCGATGGCGAGCATGAGCGCGAGCGTCGAGAGTGCCTTTACCAATAGTTTCATGGCTGCTTCCTTTGCGGTTTTGAAGGTTAGTGGGCGACGGTGATGTCGCCCTTCATGCCGGAATCGTAGTGACCCGGGATCAGGCAGGCGAAGCCGAATTCGCCGGCGTTAGCGAACGTCCAGATGATCTCGCCTCTGGCGCCGGGCGCCAGCCGGATCGAATTGGGATCCGCGTGCTCCATCTCGGGGAATTTCTCCATCAGCGCCTTGTGCTCCATGATCCCGTCATGGACGTCCATGACGAATTCGTGGTCGACTTGGCCCTTGTTGACGAACTCCAGGCGAACGGTCTCGCCCTTCTTCACCTTGAGCACGGCCGGTTGGAACAACATCTTCCCGTCGTCTTTCTCCGACATCGAGATGTTGACAGTCCGCTTTGCCTGCTTGGCCTCACCAGGGCTGCCGATCGGCATTGTGGCGACTTTGTCGCCATGGCCTCCGGCATGCGTTCCACCGGCTAGAGCTGCTCCCGAACTGACCGCCATCAAAACGACCGCTACGATTATATGTTTCATGCTGCACTTTCTCTCATTGTTGATGTTGAAGGGTTTCGGTTTCTCATCCCTGTTTGCCGTGACCGCCGTGCGCTGCCGGGGCCATTGTTTTTGCGTCGCCTGATTTCGTCGGAGCGGGGACATCTCCCTTCCACTCGTAAGCTACGGTTCCCTCCGAGTGCTGGTACCAGCCCGGATCGGCGTAATTGTTCGAAGCCAGGCCCTCGCGAACCTTCACCACCGAGAACATCCCGCCCATCTCGATGGCGCCGAATTGGCCCCAGCCGGTCATCATCGGGATCGTGTTGTCGGGAAGCGGCATCTCCATCTCGCCCATGTCGGCCATGCCGCGGTCACCCATGGCCATGTATTCGGGCTGGACCCGGCGGATTTTGTCGGTGACTTTTGAGTTGTCGACGCCGATGTACGTGGGCACGTCGTGGCCCATGGCGTTCATTGTGTGATGCGACTTATGGCAATGAATTGCCCAGTCGCCCTCATATTTGGCTTCGAACTCATATGCCCGCATGGCGCCAACGGGGATGTCGATCGACACCTCCGGCCACCGCGCCTCCGGACGTACCCAGCCGCCGTCCGTGCAGGTCACCTCGAAATCGTAGCCATGCATGTGGATCGGATGGTTGGTCATCGTCAGGTTGCCGACGCGCACCCGCACCCGGTCGTTCTTCGCCACTGGAAGGTGGCTGATCCCCGGAAAGACGCGACTGTTCCAGGCCCAGAGGTTGAAGTCCGTCATCTCCATGATGCGCGGGACGTACGACCCCGGTTCGATGTCGAAGGCGTTCAGCAGGAACACGAAATCGCGGTCCACGCGCATGAATTTCGGGTCTTTGGGATGAATGACGAAGAAGCCCATCATGCCCATCGCCATCTGGACCATTTCGTCGGCGTGCGGATGATACATGAATGTGCCGCTCTTCACGAGGTCGAACTCGTAGACGAAGGTCTTGCCGGGCGGGATTCCGGGCTGGGTAAGGCCGGTCACGCCATCCATGCCGTTTGGCAGGATCATGCCGTGCCAGTGGATGGTGGTGTGCTCCGGCAACTTGTTGGTCACGAAGATGCGGACACGGTCGCCTTCGACCGCCTCGATAGTCGGGCCTGGCGATTGACCGTTGTAGCCCCACAGATATGCGATCGAGCCGGGCGCCAGTTCCCGCTCGACCGGCTCGGCGACAAGATGAAATTCCTTCACGCCGTTGTTCATGCGATGCGGAAGGGTCCAGCCGTTGAGAGTCACCACCGGCTGGTAGTCGGGCCCGCTCGTCGGGAAGATCGGCGGCTGCATATCCGGGGACTCCATGACGGCCGCATCCGGCAAGCCCATCGCCGAGGTTTTGGTCCATGCCGTAGCTCCGGCGAGGAGGGCTCCGGCACCCAGCAACTGGCGTCTTGAAAGCATTTTCTTCTCCTTCGGTTCAGTGGCCTTCGGCGCCCGCTTCGGCTGCGGCCGGTGCTTCGCCGCTTTCGGGCGAACTCCCGCCGCCACCATGAATGGCGGTTCCGAGATTGACGTCGGCCAGCCAGAAATTGCGCTTGGCGTTGAGGGAAAGCATGATCGCGCTGATTTTCGCGCGGGTGTCCGCCAGAAGCTCGAACGTATTGGTGATCATGCCGTTGTAAGTCAGGAGCGCTTCGGCCTCGATTTTTGTGCGGAGCGGCACGACACTGTTCCGATAGTGCCGGGCAATGTCGTAGGTCGATCGGTAGGCGTCATAGGCGGATCTCGCCTCGGATCGGATGTTGACCGCCTTTTCCGCCATCCGGTTTGCCGCTTGCGTGTAAGCAAGCTCGGCCTTGCGCATGCGCGCTTTCCCGGTATCGAAAATCGGGATGACGAATTCGACTTCCAGGATGGGCGCAGTGCTCGTCTCGGTTCCGCCTTCTTCCGACTCCTCGCGTTCCACTTCCACGCCGGTAAGAAGGTCAAGATCGCTGACGTAGCGTGTCGCCTCGGTCAGACCGTAGGATTTCGCCAGCGCCTCCAGCTCAAGCTTTGCAATCTCAAGGTCGACGCGATTTCTTAGCGCTTCGGCCTCGATCGCGCGCTTGGCCCTGGCGCCTTTCGGCAAAGCTGGAAGCGCGTTCGGGACGGAATAATCAACGTCCGGCCCCCAAAGGCCCATGAGCCGGGTGAGCCCTTCCTTGGCGGTCCGGGCGGCGAGACGCGACTCCGCCGCCTGGCCGACGATCTCGGCGTAGAAGACATGCTCGCGGGCCTGGCCGGTCTTTGTGAACGCGCCAGTCTCGCCAAGTTTTTGAGCGAGTTCGGAAGCAGCGTCTGCGGCAGCCTGCGCCTGATTCAAATAGGAAACGCTCTCCCATGCCGACACAGCGTTGATCCAGGCCCGCCGCGTATCGGCGGCGAGCCGTAGCGTTTCCTCGGCGGCGCGGAGCTGGGCCTGACGGAAGCGCGCATCCGCGACTGCGACGCGCCGCTTACGCGTCGCCAGCGCAAGGATATTGCTGACCACCGCCCCTTCGATCGTTTTCATTGGATCGACACCAATCATGCCGACCGAGATCGTCGGATTGACGAGCATGCTTTCCTGCCAGACATCGGCCGCCGACAGGCCGATCTCGGCGTAGGCGGCCTGCAGGCCCTTATTGTTGAGCAGGGCGACCTGCACCGCCACGTCCGGACCGATCGTCTTCCTCTGGACGAGGCTTTTCACGCGCTCTGAGACCCCCCTCGCCTCCTCGCTGGACTGCATCCACACCGTTTTCTTGCCGGTGACGGATTCGGCGCGCGCCGCGACTGTCGTGAAGCCGGCCATGGGGTCGGAAATGCCGTAGGAGCCCCCGCTGGTCGCGCATCCGGCAGCGATCAGCGGGATGGCTACGACCGTAGCCATGGTCAGGAACCGCCGCTTCATGATCCGGCTCCCTGCTTTGCTGGAGCGCGCTCTTCATTGAGACGCCGCCAGTTCTGCGGATCGACCGGTTCCCGGTGGTGATAGTCGGCAATAACCGGGTGGTAGTGCGCATCACGGATGCCCATCACGGGGTCGGCCGGATTGAAGTCCGGAAGAATGTCCGGCGGTGTGGTTGCTGCACATCCGGCAACGAACAGCGATGCGAGCATCGCGGAGCTTGCGATTTTCATTGTAGACCTGAAGCATGACGTATGCGTTTGGCCGCGCGGGAACGGATTCCCGACGCTGCGCGCGAACGCCCGAAGAGGGCGCGTCAGTTCAGATGTGTTTGGGGGGCCTTATGAGCGCTGTGTATTCGCCAAGCGGCAAAGTGACGGCAACGACGGGCGCAAAGCAGCGGGAAACAACGCGCTCCAGGTCAGGACAATCGACAGGCACGGCATGGACCGGCGCGCAATGGACTTCGCAGCTTTTCTCGCTGGAATTCTTGGTGCCGTGATCGTGCTCTGACGTGTGCACGTCGTCGGCAACGGCGCCGTGGTCGTGGCCACCCATCGCGTGGGAGTGGTCTTCGGCAGGGAGATTCATCCCCGCGTCGCTGTGAAAACCAGTAGCGTTAGCAGTGGCGAACAGGCCAGGCTGAAGAGCCGACATGACCAGGAACACCACCGCCAGCACTGCTCGGAGCGGTATGTTTCCTAAGATCGAGATTCGACCAACATTCGTCATCGTGCCCTTGGGACAATTGTTCGCGTGGTTTGTCAAGTTCGCGTTTGTAAAGTTTGTTGCAATGCAACCAAAAGTGAACGCAGCTGCCTGCTGCGATGTCTTACATTCGATTTTAAATCAGGCCCAGCACCGCTCCGGCGATAACCACATAACGCGAAACTTTCGCGACGGCGACGATTACGACAAAGCTCCATAGCGGCTCGCGCAAAACCCCAGCGACCACGGTCAATGGATCGCCGACGATCGGCATCCAGCTTAACAAGAGCGACCATCTTCCATAGCGGTGATACCAGTTCGTGGCGCGGTTGAGCGTCGCGGGACGCAGCGGAAACCAGGGCCTGTCCCGGAAGCGTTCGAGCCCTCGACCAAGAACCCAGTTCACCGCCGAGCCGAGGATGTTGCCTATGCTGGCGACAACAACCAGCATTGTGGGCGAGTAAGAACCGGCAGCGAGGAGCCCCGCAAGGGCGGCCTCCGACTGCGCCGGAAGGATGGTCGCCGCGGCGAAGGCAATAGCAAACAGGCCGCCGTAGATAGCAAGGATATCCATCTACGTTTCGCCTTGCGGAGCGGGCTTCACGGTCTCACATCGATCACGACCATCAGTCCGCCAGCGCCCTTCTCTTCGACAATGTTGTTGGTCGTATGATGCCCGATATGGCAGTGGATTTTCCGGGCCGACGTGCCTGCCAGACGACATCGTAGCGTTGCCCTGGTCGGCTGCGGCAGGGATCGACTCATTTGAGCGGCTCGATTTTCAATCGGCGCGAGGTCTGGTCGCGCCGCGCCACAGCATCCGCCCAGACCGCCGCAGCGCCGCAGAAACGGGTTCCGACGGGTCGCTCGGGTGGTTCACGGTCAAACACTGGTTGAGCCATATACCCTCGATCAGGCTTGCGGCCGCGCTCGCCAGATCCAGAACGGTCATCCCCTCCCCCACCGCCAAGTCAAAATGATCGAGAGCGTCAGCGAAGACGTCCTTGAGTTGAGCTACCCATTGACGGTATTCTGCAAGACCCGTTCGGGATATCTCCTCGCTCCATAGCCCATATGGTACGGTGCTCAGCCATAGCGCCCACAAGAAAGCATAGTTTACGGTTGGCTCCGCACCGTGCTGCGGACCGCGGTCCGACTGGCCGGAAAAGAACGCGTCAACCCATTTGTCAGGAGTGTCGAAGTCATCCGGCGATGGATACTCGATCTTCTCGATCCAGGCGATCGCACTGAGCGCCAACGCCATCGTCTCCGTCTGATAGGCGGCCTGGCTGCCAAACAGATTGGTAACAGCGCCGCGCGTCTTGCCATCGTGCGCGGCGGCCGCACTGGCATCAAGTCGCGCAAATGGGCCGATCGCGATCGCGCGATCGTCCAGCTTTGCGGAATCGTCCTGAATTTGCTTCAGAACGACGAGTTCACCGATTTCGACGTATCGTTTGCGCGCATCTGCCTTTGACAGCGGTGAGCGTCCGTTGATCACTTCCACGGTTTCCATTCTTGCCTCTTTGATACGTGCGTACGGTACGTTTCCTTAACTTGACAGGCGGAACCTTGGCAAGTATAGTCGTAGATACATACCGTACGTATTAATTACGCATGCGCGGAATCTCGGCAATGGCCGTGGGCGGCAGCAAGCAATGCAACTCCCTTTAAGGAGGTCGACATGTCTTTCTTCAACGATTTTGCGAATGCGCTGGAAAGTTGTCCTGCTGACAGCGTGACCTCACCATCACCGACCTTGCACACCACACTGGCACGGGCGGCTCGGTCAATGTCAACGAGGTATGGAAGATCAATGTCGAGACCGAGGTCATGTCAACATGACTGGGTCGAACTTCATGTCCACGGTCTGGACGACACCACGATCAGCACCACGGGCCGGCTGGGCCGTTCCTACCTGGCTTCCTGCCATTCGGCTCGCTGAATCCGAAAACCTGAATGAAATCAGCATGGCGGTCATCCCCCAACATGTCGCGGCCATCATAGAGGGCGACTTCGTCTTTCTCATTGGCATGCGGATCAACAAATGGTGGAAGCCACACAAATGGCTGCCGCCGCTGCGAGCAATGCGGCCGATGCTCGAGGAACTGTCGGTCGACCCGGCGAGCGGCTTACTTGGCTTCCACTACTTCGGTAAACTCACCTTCGTTCAATACTGGCGATCCTTTGACCATCTGGAGACTTACGCACGCGCACGGGATCGCCAGCATTGGAAGGATTGGACAAAGTTCAATCGCGCCATGAAGAACTCTCGGGGCAATGTAGGGATCTGGCACGATACGTATCTGATCAAGGCCGGGCAGTACGAGGCGATTTACTCGGGCGGGCCACGTCAGGGGCTGGCCAGCGCCGGACGGCTGGTGGAAGCCAAGGGATCGTGGGAGACGGCGCGCAATTGCATCGTCGGCGCCGGCAGCTCCGCCGGTGGCTGATCTCGCCGAAACGTTCCGCTCGGCCACACGGATCAAGAAGTGGTCGGCGACGATCGTCGCGAACGCGGTTTCGACCTACGCGCTCGACACGGTCGCCACTGCTGCGGGGGTGTTGCTCGTAGCGTCCGGCCAGCTTTCCGGCATAGGCATCCACGCCGCCGCCATCGTGCTGGGCGCCTCATACGTACTTTGGGCGTGCGGGCTTTCGTCCAGCCTGGCTGCGAACTGGCGGCTGCTGGAAATGACAGGAACCAGCAGCAGTATTCTATCCAAGTTGGCCTATGATCTCACAGGACGCAGAACCATGCGCGTCGGCATTCGCCGGTTTCTGAGCGCAGCAGGATACGTCGTCTTCGAACTTGCCAAGGAAACGCCCTACTACATCGGCGCTTTCGGTCTCGCCCTCGCCAGCGACGCTGTCTCCGGAGAGGAGGCACTGGTTTTCCTAGCCGGCGCCAATGCCGGTGCGGCGGCTTATGAATACGGGCTCGGCTGGTCGACCCGCGTGCTTCTTCAAAAGGCGGTATCCTACACGTCCTTCGAAAATGCATGGTCCCCAGCGGAATACCTCGCCGACTATTACAGCGCCGTCGAAGTCGACGAGCAACATACGATCGCCTTTTTTGCTGAGGCCGCGCAACGGATACCAGCCGGTGAATCGGTGCTCGTTTTCGGTGTCGGTCCGACGCTTCACCACGTCTTCCCGATTACGACACAGGTCTCCGAAATTCATCTCGGGGACTATCTTCGATGCAATCTCGACGAAATCTCCCGCTGGGTCGAACAAGACGAAGGTGCGCACGACTGGAAGCCTTTCGTCAGCTACACTCTTCAATGCGAGGGCATGGCGGACCCCACCTGGGAAGATATTCTTCATCGTGAACGCCTTACGCGCGCCAGGATCACGACCCTGCTGGAGGTCGATATTCGTAACGATAGGCCGCTGGCGGATGCGCAACGGCTCTATACGACCGTTCTGAGCGCCTACTGCGCAGATTCGGCCACGGCCGATCTCGAAGAGTGGCAACTCTACATGAGGCGGATCATTGAATTGGTGCGGCCTGGCGGGACGCTTCTTGTTGCCGCTCTCGGCAAGACGCACAGCTACCTCGTGGGCGGCAGGGCGTTCCCAAGCCCCATGCTCGGCGCGGCCGACATGGAAAGGATGCTACGGAACTGTTTTCCGGAAGGGGCATTGACGATCAGAACTGTGCATGTGCCGGAATGCGCTCAACACGGCTATTCAAGCATCATTCTCGCGGCCGGCCATCGTCGAAGACCAACCAGCGACAAATGATGCGGCTTGCTCGTCGACCGGCGCGCAAGTCCGCTCTGGACGTCTCCGCAATTTCCGGAGAGGGCGGCGGGTGGAGACTGTCACTATTAAGCGAGCTGTAGTCGTCCTTTTTAGGTCGCGAAGGTCCTTACAATATCCGTCTATCGGCTTCGTATTCTCGGCTTGATCTCCCTTGACGTTGTTTAGCGGGAAACTAACGCTATGCCCTCTTCCAGCTTCTGGAAGATCAAGAGTTGCCGTCCAGCCATGGCCGATCCGTCGTTTCCAAGAAAGTCACGGAGAATGGGTTCCACGGGCGTTCTCTGCTGCTTGACTTTCAGCCTTTTTCGCGGCAGGTTTCGATCAATAGGTCAGACCAATTTACCGATCCGGGATCGGCCAGATGATTCCGTTGAAGTAGAACTGGGTAACAATGCCGATCCAGGCCGTTGAACCGCGTCGACTTTACCGACAGATCGCCGATCAGCTCAGGCAGCTGATCGACGCGGGCGAGTTCGCAGTCGGCGATCGGCTGCCGACCGAGCGCGAACTGGCCGATCAGCTTGGCATCTCCCGCCCGACCGTCCGTGAAGCGCTGATCGCGCTCGAGGTCGAGGGGCGCATACGCATTCGCGTTGGCTCGGGCATCTACGTCACCGAACCGCCGCGTGCCGAAATTTTGACGGCAGAGATGGATGAAGGCCCGTTCGAGCTGTTGCGGGCACGCGAGTTCATCGAAGGGGCGATCGCCGCCGAAGCCGCCCTCCATGCTCGGCCAATCGACATCGAGCATATGGACGACGTGCTGCGCCGCATGGAGGATATACCTCGCCCGACCAGGATGACGATCGCGCTCGACCGCGAGTTCCATACGATGGTGGCGGGCATTCTCGGAAACGCCGTCCTGGTGCGCTGCATCGGCGAGCTCTTCGACCAGCGCATGAACCCATATTTCGAACGCCTGTCGAGCTATTTCGAGAACAGGGAGTCCTGGCGGGCCGCCGCGGAGGAGCATCGCGCGGTGCGCGACGCGATCGCGGCACGCGACCCTGAACGGGCCAAAGCCGCGATGCAGGAACATCTGCGTCAGTCGCAACTGAGATTCTCACGCAATTTCGGTGAGAAATCCGCGGCCAGGGAGGTCGCGGAATAGAGCATCTGACCCAAAAGTGGGAACCGGTTTTGGGAAAAACCAATGCTCAACTAAAAGGTCTAGCAGCCGACCGGGAGGAGATCCGGTCGGAGCAGTCAAATCCAACCTCAGGGAGGAACACAATGCTGAGAAAATACGCAATTCTACTCGGTGCGATCGCAGCAATCGCTATGCCTTTGGCTTCGGCCTCGGCGCAGACAGCTCTGAAATGGGCCCACGTGTATGAGACGTCGGAGCCCTTCCATACCGAGTCCGTGTGGGCAGCGGAGGAGATTAAGAAGCGCACCCAGGGCCGCTACACCGTCGACGTCTATCCGGCCTCGCAGCTCGGTAAGGAAGCGGATATAAACCAGGGCCTGACGCTCGGCACGGTCGATATCATCATTTCCGGGTCGAGCTTTGCGGCGCGCGAATATCCGCCGATCGGCGTCACCTATTTCCCGTATACCTTCCGCGACGCCGACCATCTGTTGAAATACACCAAAAGCGACGTCTACAAGGCGTTGACCAAGGGCTACGAGGAAAAGTCAGGCCATCACATAACGGCCACCACCTATTATGGCACGCGGCAGACCACCTCAAACCGGCCGATCGCCAAATGTGCCGATATGCAAGGTCTGAAGATGCGCGTCCCTGACGTTCCCGCCTATCTCGCCATGCCGCGCGCGTGCGGCGCCAACACCGCGCCGATCGCCTTCGCCGAGGTGTATCTGGCCCTGCAGAACGGCACCGTCGAGGCTCAGGAGAACCCGCTGACCACCATCGAGGCGAAGAAATTCTACGAGGTGCAGAAGCACATCGTGCTCACCGGACACATCGTCGATCACCTCAACACGATCGTATCACAGTCGCGCTGGGCCTCGCTTTCCGACGAGGACAAGCAGATCTTCACCGAGGTGATGCAGGAGGCAGCCGCCCGTGCCACGGCAAAGATCGTCGCGCGCGAAAAGGAATTGGTGCAGGTGTTCAAGGATCGCGGCATCACCGTGACCGACATCGACCGTGCCGATTTTGAAAAGAATGTTCTTGAGAAGGTCACGTTCGAGGAGTTCGGCTACAACAAGGCCGATTGGGAGGCGATCCGCGCGATCAAGTAGAGTATCGGGAAAATCAGGTGCTCAGACAAGGGGATAGAGCGGCAACCGGATTCGCCGCTTTAACCTGCCCGTCCGTCCGGTTCCATGTTGCGCCGGACGGCCTTTCCAATCCTTGACGACCCACCAGCTTCGGGAGCCCGCGCCAATGGCCGAGGAACACCATACCGAGATCACCGTCGAAGAGATCGCCCACGCTTTCGAGGAGGTGCCGGTACACATTGATCTGTCGCACCACGGCATCGAGGACTGGATCACGCTCGCCGTGTTCTGGGGGATGGTCGTCTGTGTCTTCCTGCAGTTCTTCACCCGTTATGCGCTGAACAACAGCCTTGCCTGGACCGAGGAGATCGCCATCAACGCGCTCGTCGTCGTCGTCTTTCTCGGCGCCGCTATGTGCGTGCGCATCTCGCGCCACATCCATGTCGATGTGCTCTACCATTACCTGCCGGAGCGCGTCGGCCGCTGGCTCGCGCTTAGCGTCGACGTCATCCGTGTCGTCTTCTTCGCCTACGGGACCTGGCTGATGTGGCGCTATGTCTCGATCGTCGCGCACGAGCGCATGGTCACCGTCAACCTGCCGCGCCGCTGGTTCTTCTACGCCGTCCTGGCGGGCTTCGCGCTGATGTTCGCGCGCTCGATCCAGGTCTTCATTGGCAACTACAGGCGTGGCTATTCGGTGCTCGAGCGCCCCGGTGCGTTCGAAACGGTGGGGGACTGAGCGATGCTGCTATTGGTCGGAGGCTTTCTGGTCCTGATGCTGATTGGCGTGCCGGTCGCCGTGTCGATGGCAGCAGCCTCGGTGCTCTACCTCGTCATCTATGGTGTCGCGCCCGACATCATCGCAGCCCAGCGCATGATTGCCGGGGTGGAGAGCTTTCCGCTGCTCGCCGTGCCCTTCTTCATCCTCGCCGGCAACCTCATGAACATCGCCGGCGTCACTGGCCGCATCTATGCCTTCGCCCTTGCGCTGGTCGGCTGGATGAAGGGCGGCCTGGCGCAGGTCAACATCATCGGATCGGTGATCTTCTCCGGCATGTCGGGCACCGCGCTCGCCGACGCCGCCGGCATCGGCACCATCGAGATCAAGGCGATGAAGGACCACGGCTATCCGATCGACGCCGCGGTCGGGGTCACCGCTGCCTCGGCGACGCTCGGGCCGATTTTCCCGCCGTCGCTGCCCTTCGTCATTTACGGCATGATGGCGAATGTCTCGATCGGCGCGCTGTTCATGGCCGGCATCCTACCGGGCGTGGTCATGACCGTGCTGATGATGGTGACGGTCGCCATCTTCGCCTATCGGCGCGGCTGGGGTTCCGACACGCCGTTCGAGCTTCGGCGGCTCGCCGAAGCGGCGGGCGAGGTGCTGGTGGTGGCGGCCTTCCCGCTCGCCTGTTATCTGCTGGTGCAGCTTGGCCTGTCCATCAATGTCGCGGTCGGCATCGCGCTGCTGTTGCTGATTGCGGTCGACTGGTATTTCGACTTCTCCGCGGTCATGGCACTGATGACGCCGATCATCCTGATTGGCGGGATGACGATGGGCTGGTTCACGCCGACCGAGGCGGCGATGGCCGCCGTGATCTGGTCGCTTTTCCTCGGGCTGGTGCGCTACCGCACGATGACGCTGCGCACACTCGCAAAGGCGAGCTTCGACACCATCGAGACGACGGCCTCCGTACTCTTCATCGTCACCGCCGCCTCGATATTCGCCTGGCTGCTCACCGTCAGCCAGGCGGCACAGCTGTTCTCGACCTTCATCTTCGCCCTCACCGACAACATGTGGGTCTTCCTCATCCTGGTGAACGTCCTGATGCTGGTGGTCGGCTGCTTCCTCGATACGATTGCGGCGATCACCATTCTTGTGCCCATCCTGTTGCCGGTGGCCGCCGTGTACGGCATCAACCCGGTGCATTTCGGTCTGATCATGACGCTTAATCTGATGATTGGTCTCCTCCATCCGCCGCTCGGCATGGTGCTGTTCGTCCTCTCGCGGGTCGCCAAACTATCGGTCGAGCGTACGACCATGGCGATTCTGCCCTGGCTTGTGCCGTTGATCGTCGCGCTGATCCTGATCACCTTCATCCCCGCCATCACGCTGTGGCTGCCGACGCAAATGGGACTGATCCGATGATCGATAGTGCAGTCGCCGCGACGCTGTTCGGCCCCGAGGATCTGCGCGTCGTCGAGCATCCGCTCGGCCCCCTCGCGCCGGGAATGGTGCGCGTGCGCTTCGGCGCCGGCGGCATCTGCGGTTCCGACCTGCACTATTTCCGCCATGCGCGGACCGGCGATTTTGTCGTCACATCGCCGCTCGTGCTCGGCCACGAGGTCGCCGGAGAGATCGTAAAAATCAACGCGGACGCGCCAGGACTTGCCGTCGGTGATCGCGTGGCGGTCAACCCGTCGCGCTGGTGCGGACAATGCGCGCGATGCGCCGAGGGCCGCGCCAACCTCTGCGAGAACATCTATTTCATGGGCTCGGCGTCGAAAACGCCGCACATGCAAGGCGGTTTTGCCAGCCTGTTCGATGCCACGCCCGCGCAATGCGTCAAGGTTCCGCATGCTGTCGCCTACCAGGCGGCGGCACTCGCCGAACCGCTCGCCGTCAGCCTGCATGCCGTGGCACGGGCCGGCGACATCGCCGGCCGCAACGTCATCTTGTTCGGCGCCGGCCCTATCGGGCTCCTGACCATGCTCGCCGCCAGGCTCAAGGGATGTGGCGAGCTCACCGTCGCCGACATAGCCGAGGCGCCGCTCGCCTTCGCCAGCAAACTTGGAGCAAACAGGACGATCGACCTGTCCGGCGGCGACGACGAGCTCAAGGCGCTCGCGGCCGACAAGGCGATCGATGTCGCGTTCGAGATTTCAGGCACCGCCGCCGGTCTCGCAGCGGCGATCGCCAGCGTCCGGCGCGGCGGCACGGTCGTTCAGGTCGGCAATCTTCCGGGTGGTCAGATCCCCGTGGCCGCCAATGCGGTGATGGCCAAGGAAATCGACCTGAACGGCACGTTTCGCTTCGGCGCAGAATTCAACCAGGCGGTCGACCTCATCGTCAGCGGGGATATAGATGTCCTGAAGCTGGTGACCGCCGAACGCCCGCTCCCCTCGGCCTGCGAGGCGTTTGCCCTGGCCGCCGACCGCTCGCGGAGCGTCAAGGTGGTGCTGACCGCCGACTGAGGAGTTTTTCCCGGGCCTGTCAGCAGCTGTTATCAACCGTTCCGTTCTCAGCGCGCCGGCCCGGTTTCCTTCCTGTCGGCCTGCTTGCGCGCCCGCGCAAACTGCAGCCCGGCGACGCCGGCGGTCGCAGCGAGCGCCAGGCCGATCGGAATGAGGCTCGAGGGCTGGTCGGCCTTTCTGAGCACCGCCACCACGTCATATCCGACATCCAGCCCAATGCGCTTGGCGTAGGATCCGAAATCGACATTGCTGATCATCAGCGCGTCGCCCGCTTGCGTGATGGTAAGTCCAATGCCGCGCAGCCGCTCCAGCGGCTCGCCCGGCTCCCCGAGCGGCACGTTGACCGTTTTGCGTACATCTTCGCCCATGAGGTCGACACCCTCGACGACAAAATTGATGCGGCCATCCGCCGGCGTCTGCGCGACCGCCGACAGGAATTCGCTGGCCGGCAATTCCTCGTAAGGCGGCGACACCTGGTTGAGCCACCAGTCCGGCCGAAACAGCGTGAAGCAGATGAGCAGCAGGGCCGCACTTTCCCAAAGTCGGCTTTTCGTTACGAACCAATTCATTGTCGCGGCCGAAAACAGCAGGATGGCGATCAACGAGACCGTTGCCACCCAGATTGTCTGGGGCCAACTGTCGACTCCGATCAGCAGGATCGCCGGATTGAAGATGAAGACGAACGGCAGGATCGCGGTACGCAACGAGTAGAGCGCGCCCTGGAAACCGGTGGCGATCGGATCTTCCTTGGAAATCGCCGCCGCCGCGAAGGCCGCCAGCCCGACGGGCGGGGTGATATCGGCCATGATGCCGAAGTAAAAGACGAAGAGGTGGACAGCGATCAGCGGGATTGGCAATCCGGCCTGCGCGCCGAGATCGACCACGACCGGCGCCATCAGCGTGGCGACCAGGATATAATTTGCGGTGGTCGGAATACCCATGCCGAGCACAAGACTGATCGCGGCGATGAGGATCAGCATCAGGATGACGTTGCCGCCGGAGATGAGCTCGACGAGTTCCGTCATCATCAGACCGAGACCGGTCAGCGTGATCGTGCCGACGACGATACCGGCGGTGGCGGTGGCGATGCCTATGCCGATCATGTTGCGGGCGCCAAGCGCCAGTCCATCGATCAGATCGTCCCAAGAGGCACGCACCGAGGGTGCGAGGTCTTCGTGGCGGAATACCGCCATCAGCGGCTTGCGCGTCACGACGATGCCGAGGATCGAGACCGTTGCCCAGAACGCCGAGAGGCCAGGCGACATCTGCTCGACCATCAGGCACCACAGAAGCACCGCGATCGGGATGAGGAAATCGAGCCCGGTCCGCGTGACGTCCCAGGCGCGCGGCAGTTCGAGGATTGGCGCGTTCGGATCGTCGAGTGCGAGGTCCGGATAGCGGGAGGAATACCAGACGGAGGCGACGTAGAGAGCGACGCCGGCGAGCGCGAGCAGCGGCGGCGCGGCCCCTCCGAAGACAGCCTGGATAGCAACAATGCCGTAATAGACGATACAGACGGCGAGAATGCTGCCCGACAGTCCCAGCCCCATCCGCAGCATCCGTTCTCTTGCCGGCGTCGGACGCTGCGGGATCGTCTTCAGGTCCATCTTTATCGCTTCGAGATGAACCATGTAGAGCAGTGCTATGTAGGAAAAAACCGCCGGCAACAGCGCGTGCTTGACGATCTCCGAATAGGGAATGCCGACATATTCGACCATCAGGAAGGCGGCCGCACCCATGACCGGCGGCATGATCTGGCCGTTGATCGAGGCCGCGGCCTCGATGGCGCCCGCCTTGACGCCGGAAAGGCCGGTGCGCTTCATCAGCGGGATGGTGAAGATGCCGCCTGAAACCACATTGGAGACGGACGAGCCGGACACGACGCCGTTGAGGGCCGATGAGACCACCGCGACTTTCGCCGGGCCGCCGCGCAGATGGCCGAGCAGCGCGATGGAGATCTGCATCATCCAGTTGCCGGCGCCTGCCTTTTCCAGAAGCGTACCGAACAGGACGAAGAGAAAGACGAAACTCGTCGACACGCCAAGTGCAATCCCGAAGACGCCTTCGGTGGTCAGCCATTGATGGTTGAGAAACTTGTTGAGCGATGCGCCGCGATGCTGAATCACGTCCGGCATATACTGGCCGGCAAAGGTGTAGAAGATGAAGACGCATGCCACGACCACCATCGGCAGGCCGAGCGCGCGGCGCGTCGCCTCGAGAAGCAACAGGATGCCGACGGTTCCGGTCACCAGATCGAGCGTGGTCGGCTGCCCCGGCCGTCCGGAAAGCTGGACGTAAAACAGAAAGAGGTAGGCGCCGGCAAACCCGCCGACCACGGCCAGCACCCAGTCAAGCAGCGGCACACGATCGCGGGGCGAGGATCTCAGCGCCGGATAGGCGAGGAAGGTCAAAAACAGCGCGAAGCCGAGATGGATGGCGCGCGCTTCCGTATCATTGAGGATGCCGAAGCCGAAGACAAACGGCAAAGGCGAAGCGTACCAGAGCTGGAAAAGCGACCAGGCAACTGCAACCCAGAGCAGGATTCGAGCGACTGTTCCGCTCGGATGCCGGCCACCCGTGTCGGCCTCCGCGACAAGTTGTTCGAGCTCTTCGAGATCGACGCCGGCCGGTTGTGCCTTCACTTCGCTCATGACGCCTCCTGTTGCGGATGCCCCCGGCGGGTCCGCTGGACCCCGCCGGACTGCCGTCAGGTCACGAAGCCTATTTCAGCCAGCCCTTCTCCTTGAAGTATTTTTCAGCGCCCGGATGCAGCGGCGCGGAATTCCCTTCCGACACCATCTTGGTCGGATCGAGATTGGCAAAGGCCGGATGCAGCGACTTGAACTCGTCGAAATTCTCGAACACCGCCCTGGTCAATTGATAGACGCTCTCGTCGGGAACTTTAGCCGAAGTGACCAGCGTGGCGAGCACGCCGAAAGTCTCGGTATCGTCGGGATTGTTGGCGTAGAGCCCGCCCGGGATCACCGCCTTGGCGTAGTAGGGATTTTCTGCGACCAGCTTGTCCACGACTTCCCCGGTCAACGGCACCAGCTTGGCAGCGCAGGTAGTGGTCGGATCCTGAATGTTTGCCGAGGGATGGCCGACGCCGTAGAAGAACCCGTCGATCTTGCCGTCGCAGAGCGCCGGGCCGTGCTCGTCAGCCTTCAACTCCGATGCGAGCGAAAAGTCGGCCAACGTCCAGCCCATCGCACTGAGCAGACGTTCCATGGAAGTGCGTGTTCCGGAACCGGGATTGCCGATGTTGAAACGCTTGCCCTTGAAGTCCTCGAATTTCGTCACGCCGGCATTCGGATGCGCCAGCACCGTGAACGGCTCCGGATGGATCGAGAAAACCGCGCGCAGGTCGGTATGGGCGCCACCGTCCTTGAATGATTCCAGCCCCTTGTAGGCGTTGTACTGGACGTCGGACTGGGCCATGCCGAAGTCGAGTTCGCCTTCCTTGATAGTGTTCACGTTGAATGCCGATCCGCCGGTCGATTCGACCGAGCAGCGGATGCCGTGGGTCTTACGATCCTTGTTGAGCAGGCGGCAGATAGCACCGCCGGCGGCATAATAGACGCCGGTGACGCCACCGGTGCCGATGGTAACGAAATTCTGCTGTGCCATTGCGCTGGCCGAAAACAGCAGCGCCGCCGACAAGGCGGCGATCTGCGCTCCGAGGCGTGCAGTCCGGGCATGTTTCATCTGGTTCTCCCTTGGTACTTTGCGTGCCGTCGCGGCCGTCCGGTGTTTTGGTGTCAAGGCACGTCGATGCATGCTACGATTGTTGCGCTTTATCAATCAAGGGAAATGCTTGTTACAATGGACAGTCGGGAGATGGGTTTCGACGCGCTTTTGGCGCGCATACTGAGCGAACTCCCCGAGTTGAGCTCGGAACTGCGCAAGGCGGCGCGTTTCCTGGTCGATCATCCCGACGAGGTGGCGCTGGTTTCCATGCGGATGCTGGCCTCGCGATCAGAGGTGACACCGACGACCTTCGTGCGACTGGCGCGGCGACTGGGTTTTGGCGATTGGGCGGCGCTGCGCAGGCCGTTCGAGGACCGGCTGCGCTCCGGCAAGGCGCCTTTCGCGGCAAGGGCCGATGCGCTTGTCAGGCGCAGGTCGGAGGCGATCTTCGCCGAATCGCTGAGGACGACGGTGGCCAATCTGGCGGCGGCCGAAGCCGTCAACGGCAGCGAAGAAATCGCAAGGGCCTGCGCGATACTGGAGAAGGCTCAGCGCATACGTGTCGCCGGGTTCCGAAGCTGCCGCGCGCCCGCCCACGCGCTCGTCTATCTCTGCCGGATGTTTCGGCGCGAGATCACGCTGCTCGGCGGCGACGGCGGTGCGATCGAGGCGGAACTTGCAGCGCTTGGAAAGAAGGAAGCGGTGGTCGCGATCGGCTTTTCGCCCTATTCGCGTGAACTCGGGCCGGTGGTGGAGGCTGCGCAACGACACAGCGTTCCGATTGTCGCGATCGTCGACAGCATGGCCGCTCCGATCGCGCGGCATGCGAAGGTTGTCTTGCGATTCTCAACCGACAGCCCGTCCTTCTTCCCATCGGTGGCCGCAGCTATGGCTATCGTGGAAGCGCTGGCCGCAACGATGCTGGCGCGCAGCGGGCCGGCCGCGGCGGCTCGCGTCAGGGAGACGGAATTGGAGTTACAGGCGTTCGGCGCCTATCTGCCCGAATGAAGGCCGCTGGCTATGCCACCGCAGCGTCTATCGCGTCGCCGAGCCGTTCGATAACCGCGTCGATTGCCGCGGCGTCTATGATGAAGGGCGGCGCCAGCAGCACATGATCGCCGCGCACGCCGTCGATCGTGCCCCCCGCCGGATAGACCAGCAGGCCGCGCGCCATCGCCTCGCGCTTGACCTTCGCATTGAGCTTCCGCTTTGGTTCGAAGGGCGCCTTGGTAGAGCGATCCTCGACCAGCTCTACACCCATGAAAAGGCCACGCCCGCGAATGTCGCCGATATGGGCATGGTTGCCGAACCGTTCGCCCAGTCGCCGCGAAAGATGCTCTCCCATCGCCCGGACATTGGCGAGCAGATCGTCGCGAGCAATCACCTCCTGGACGGCGAGCGCCGCCGCGCAGGCCATGGGATGGCACATATAGGTGTGGCCGTGCTGGAAGAAGCCGGAGCCTTCGGCGAAAGCGTCGAAGATGCGGCGCGAAAGCAGCACCGCACCGATGGGTTGGTAGCCGCCACCGAGGCCTTTGGCGATCGTCATCAGGTCGGGCGCGACGCCGTCCTGCTCGCAGGCGTGCAGCGTGCCGGTGCGGCCCATGCCGCACATCACCTCGTCGAGGATGAGGAGCACACCGTAGCGGTCGCAGATTTCACGGACACGCCTGAAGTAGCCGGGAACCGCGGGCACCGCTCCTGCTGTCGCGCCGACCACAGGTTCTGCAACGAAGGCCATGACAGTGTCCGGACCCAGTTCTAGAATTTTATCCTCGAGCGCCTGGGCGGCGCGCAGTCCGTAGGTCGCCTCGCTCTCACCGGCTTCCTGGTAGCGGTAGGCATAGCATGGGTCGATGTGATGCGTGTCGATCAGCAAAGGGCGGAATTGGGCACGTCGCCACTCATTGCCCCCGGCAGCGAGAGCGCCGAGCGTGTTGCCGTGATAGCTCTGGCGGCGGGCGATGACGTTTCGCCGCTCTGGCCTGCCGGTCTCGACGAAAAACTGCCGGGCCATCTTGAGCGCTGCCTCCACCGCTTCGGATCCGCCGGACACGAAATAGGCGTGGCTAATACCTTGTGGCGCGCCAGCGACGAGCTTGTCGGCCAATGTCTCGGCCGGCTCATTGGTGAAGAAGCTGGTGTGGGCATAGGCGAGCTTGTCGGCCTGCGCGTGGAGCGCGGCCGTCACCTCGGGATGGCCGTGGCCGAGGCAGGAAACCGCCGCGCCGCCTGACGCGTCGATATAGGCGTGGCCATCGCGGTCGAAGAGTTCGATGCCCTTGCCGCCAGCCGCGACGGGCAGGCTCGCATGGATCTGGCGATGCAGGATGTGTGTCATGCCTTCCCCCGATTGACGATGGCGCGATTTGCAGCGAATCTATCATGCAACAGATGTTACATACTGCGCAATACTGAAACAATTGGACTGAGCCTATGACCGCTGACAGTATCGCGACCGGCCCCGGACTTATCGCACCGACGGTAATCGCCGTTGCGCCGAATGGTGGACGGCGTGGCAAGCAAGACCACCCTGCCCTGCCGATCGGCCCCCAGGAATTGGCCCGGACTGCCGCCGCCTGCCTCGAGGCGGGCGCCGCGATGATCCATACGCATGTCCGCGACCGCGACGGCGGCCATTTGCTCGACGCGCACGCCTATCGCGAGACGACGAAAGCGATACGTGATGCGGTGGGCGAGCGGCTGATCGTCCAGATCACCAGCGAAGCGGTCGGCCGCTACCAGCCGGCCGAGCAGATGGCGGTGGTGCGGGCTGCCCGCCCTGAGGCGGTTTCGCTGGCGCTGCGCGAACTGGTGCCGGACGCTGCCCATGAGACCGCTTTCGCGCAGTTCCTGTCGTGGTTGAAGAGCGAGCGGATCGCCCCTCAGATCATCCTTTACGCGCCCGAAGAGGCGTCGGCCCTAGCCGCCATGCAGCAGCGCGGGCTGGTGCCTTTCGATCACATCCCCGTGCTCTATGTGCTCGGCCGCTACACCCCGGGACAGGTTTCGCGACCGGCCGATCTGCCTCCCTTCCTTGCGCAGGACCGGCCGCGCTTCGCGCACTGGATGGTCTGTGCCTTTGGTCGGCAAGAAACCGCTTGCGTTACGGCCGGCGCGCTGCTGGGCGGTCATGCCCGCGTCGGGTTCGAGAACAATTTTACTCTGGCCGACGGCACAACTGCCAAGGACAATGCCGCGCTCGTAGCAGCGACCAAAGGCGTTCTGATTGCTTGCGGCGTCAGGATCGCCCAAGCCAACGACCTGCGTGCCGCTTGGTCGATCCAGGGCTAACCCTCGCCCGCACGCCTTGATGCTTCCTTTCTCATCCAACGCGATCCGAGACGTAAGCGACCTGTACGCGGCTTGGGCTACTCGCCCGGGGCGAGGTTTCATATGCAGAACCCCGTATTTTACTGAGCCGTAGCCCATTCTCGGACCGGCCGGGCAGAGGCCTCGTCGCTTCGTCACATTTGTCGAAAATCTCTTTGCTATGCTGCAACCGAACACTTTGGCTGACGTTAAGGTTGCAATGGGCGCTGGGGAGGCCTTTATGCAGACATACCTCGTCGAACAAATGGAGGGCGATGACGTGATAACGGTGCGTGTCATCAACGCGCCGAGCCCCTTCAAAGCCGCCGCCATGTCGACAGATCGACATGTTACGCTGCGAAGGTGGGAAAAGGATTGGATCCGAGTAACCGACGAGAACCGGGGACACATCTTTGCATACAGCGTTGTCTCCGACGCAAACCCAGACAACAGCGGGCTTGGAATAGCACCGACTAAATCAAGAAAAGCCCAAAAAGCTGATCAGGGACGCGAGTGAGCGCCACCTTTTTTGCTGGAGCGCGCCAGAACCGTGAACACCACGAGTTGAGCCAGCAGTTGCGGCATGGCTGACGCTCACGGCGTGGTATGTCCCACCACCACCCTTCCCTCGCCGGCTTCGTTCGCGACCGCCCGGATCCCCTCGAAGGACTTGGAGCGCTCCAGCAAACGTATGACCTGCCGGTCCTGGCCGAGACCGACCTCGAAGAGCAGGATGCCTCCGCGCCGCAAGTAGCGGGGCGCGTCCTTGATCACCCGCATATGGATGCTCAGGCCGTAGGGACCGGCTGCAAACGCTTCACGCGGCTCGAACTCGGTCAGATGCGCGCGGTCGCCCTCGAGCCGCTTTTCCGAAATGTAAGGCGGGTTGCAGGCGATCACGTCGATCGTGTTATCAAGCTCCAAGCCCGAGAAAGCACTGAACAAGTCACCCTGAAGCACCGACACGCGATCTGCCATGTCGTGATGGGCGACGTTGCGGCGCGCGACCTCGACGCATCCATCGGTGAGATCGCTCGCCCAGACCTGCGCGGCAGGGGCGTAATGCGCGATGGCGCAGGCCAGATTGCCGGCCCCGCAGCACATGTCGACAACGCGCGGCGCCGACAGGTTCATTCGCCGCAGGACATCAAGTGCTGTCGTGCCGAGCAACTCCGTCTCCGGCCGGGGAACGAGCGCACCGGGCGCGATGAGCACCTCCAGCCCCATGAAGATGGTGCGGCGTCTGCGGTAGGCTTCCGCGACACTGATCTCTTCGCTCACAACAGCCCCTTCCGCCTTGCCGGTCGCGGTGTCTGACAATTGCGTGGAAGTTAAATCACTAAGTTCCCGATCGGCAATCGAAAAACACGCCTCGCCATGGGCATTGGCGATCGCGAGCTATCGGCATCGTCTCAAGGCGTTGGCACATGGTCCTGGAGGATAGGAACGGATGATTCGACGTGTTCGGCGGCTCCCGTTGACAGGGTTCAAAAAAAGAGGAGCCTTACCTGCCTTTTAGGATTATATTAGCAAACTGGGCTTGCGGTGTTGGGGCACCGCTGGCGTTGACTGGATGAATTGACGAGTGATTGGCCACGACTCCAAAGGCCCGTGACCGTTCAATCTATTCAGGTTTCGTTGGGGTAGATCAATGTATCGAATCGTCATCGCCGACGATCACGGCCTGTATCGTCGTGGCCTGCGCTTGGCTCTGACCGCGGGCATTCCAGGTGTGGAAATATTTGAGGCGTCGTGTTTCGACGCCGCGCTCAGTCTGCTTGCCGAGCAGGCGTCCGTTGATCTTGCGATCCTGGACCTGAACATGCCGGGATTGTTCAATCAGGAAGTGCTCGGCGGCATTCTGTCGGCTTATCCGGATACGCGATTTGCCATTGTTTCCGGGAACGATTCACGCTCGGAGATACTCACGGCTCTGTCGATCGGACTTCATGGCTATATCGTAAAGTCGCAAAGAGACGAGGAGGTCGTTATGGCCGTCAACGAAATCCTCTCGGGCCGCATCTACGTCCCTGCACTTCTGTCGCGCCCCGGTGCTGCGCAGACAACTCACGCACCTGCTCCCTCCGAGCATGTCCCGCACCGACGTACCACCACCGGCAATCTTGGCAGGCTGACCTCGAGGCAGAAGGAGGTCCTCAAGCTGATGGCGGAAGGCTATTCGAACAAGGAAATCGCGCGCGATCTGGAGATCGCCGAAGCGACGACGAAAATCCATGCCGCTGCGGTTTTGCGTGAGCTTGGGGTGCGGAATCGGACGGAGGCTGCCGTTATGCTGAAGACGTGGTTAACGAGGGATATCAATTAATTAGAGCACCACGTTCTTTTGATACGCAAGGGGCGCTGTCCGATCTTGGCCCGCTGGCGTCAAGGGCCGATTTCCTTGCGCGACAGCCGCAGCGAATATCGCAGCCCGTGATCCGTCATTTCCAGCTTGGGAGAGTGACCGACAAGCGGCGCCCCATCCACTCCGATTATCATTGAACCGAAACCATGGCGGACAACTTTTGAAGGCCGCCGCCGCCCTGATTCCACCCAATCGAACGCGATGTCACCGACCGCATCTTCCGATGCGAACGTCCAATTTACCTCGACCCGGCCTTTTGAATCGCCAAGCGCTCCATGTTTCAAGGAATTGGTCGCAAGCTCGTGAACAATCATCGCAAAGCTCTCGGCGGCGCCTCCCGACATCGTAACCGAGGGACCGCTGACAGATATTTCGCGTGTCCCCATATACGGTTGCAACTCCTGGACAACGAGATCGTGAAGCATCCCCGACCCGCTGCTGTTGCCCGAAAGGAGCAGATGCGTTGCCTCGAGCGAACGTATCCTGTCGATGAGCGTCTCCTTGTACCTGGCGACATTGTTCTCGGGAACATTGACCATGTTCACCAGTGCCGTGATCACCGGGAACAGGTTGATGAACCTGTGGCGTTGCTCGAGCATAATGCGCTCCCGCTTCTTTGCCGCAGCACGCAGCAGCGTGGTTTGCCGTCGCTCGGTCAGGTCGGCGGCCACGCCGAGCCGCTGTAGACGATCATCGTATTTCTCTTCCCTTCCGCGCAGAGCAACCCAGCGGATATGTCCGTCCGGTCGTCGGACGCGAATCTCGACGTCGTAGTTCGTGACCGATGCGAGCTTTCTCGATACAGCCAGCTTTGGCCAGTCCGCCGGATGAACGACGGCCGACAGTTCCTCCAACCGGCGGCTGCCGGCCGGGGGCAGTCCGAGAATGTCCCAGAACGCGCCCGAACCGGTGACGATGCCGTCTTTAAGGTCGATCCGCCACGTGGCCAGGCGTCCAGCAGACAAAGCGAGATCCAGCCACTCCTTCTGAGCCCGAAGCGCTTCGTGCACGGCTCGTCGTCCCGAGATATCGTCGACCACCACGAAAATGGTCTCTGAGAGAACCCCGTCGGGCACGGACAAAGACAGCGTTAGCCGCGCCCAGAATGCCGAACCGTTCCTTCTTAACAGACGCACCTCCGAAGCGAACGAAGCAGAGTCTTTGCCAAGGCCAGCCAGCAATTGCGCCAAGGCATCACGGTCGTCCGGATGAACGAGTGTCTCCAGCTGCAATTGGGCAAGCTCGTCCTCCTCGTAGCCTGTCATCTCGCTGAGGCGTCTGTTGGATTGCAGCAGCTCACCTTTCTCGTTGATGTTTGCGAACCCCATGGCGGCGCGTTCGAAAGCCCAACGATAGCGGCTTTCGGTTGCTTCGACCGCAGCGAGCCTGGCTTCTGCTACCTCCAGCAGCTCACGCACGTCCTGCCGCAGCCGATGGAATGTCATGGCAATCACGCCACCGGAAATCAGAAGCAGAATGGCGCGCGCCCAATCTTCGCCGGAGATCTGACCATGCAGGGTGCTTCGCGTCCACAAGCCGGCAGCCACCATCAGGACCGTCGCCGCAAGCGCAGGACCACGGTCTTCAAGGTAGGAAATGATAATAATAGCTGGAATAAATTCCAGGAAACTCGACCCTTCTCCGATGTATGCTGACGCTTTTGTCTCAAATATCAGCGTAGCAGCCAGTACCGATGCGGAGGCAAGGTGAGTTAGCAGTCTGCCTGTTGGGTTCAAATCCGACCTGCGCGACTGCCAGTTCATCGACATAGACTACTACCTTTTGACTAGGCCGTCGAGACTAGAGCAAAAAACGTACAACCTAGTCCGACTGCGGGATTGCCATACCACCATCACAGCGCGCATTTTATCAAGCGGGGACGAGTAAAACTCATCAGAATATAACGAGTTTCAAGATAGTAGGGAGCGCCTTTTTTGCGAGCCCTACGCAAGATTACTGTTCGTATATCCCGGACAAGTTATTACGGGCTGATGAACCTTTGGGGAGGTTGAAAAATGACTATGATCGATAGATACAGTGATGCCGTTGCGGGCAACCGGCACATCACGACAGGAGCCAAGTATACCCCTGACGCGCAGGTGACGCGGCCCTTATATGCTTATCCTCGGCCGGAGACAGGGGGCGACGAACCAAAGAGACGCAGCCTGGAATCCGTCACCGGCATGCTTGATCGCCTCGGCTGTGGTTATCTCGTACTAAACCGCGACAGAAAAGTGATCGAATGGAACGCGGCCGCTCTAACCACGCTGGAGCGCCCCACGCCGGAGCACAAAGGCGAAGCGGCTGATACAGCCAGTGAGCTTTCGGCAGCCCTAAGACGGCTGGTCGCAAATGTTCCGGCGCCTTTCCTGCCGGGCTCCCTTTCTTGGGTGGTGATCCGCAGTACAGGCGACAGGCCGGTGGTACTGAAAGAGAACGGTCTTATCGCCCCCGACGGAACGAGCATCGTGGCATTGCTTGGCCGTGTGAACAGGTCGGGGCCAAACCCTCAGACACTGCAAAGGATGTTTGGCTTGACGAGCGCGGAAACGCACCTGGCTCTGCGTTTGGCTCAGGGCGATGCGCCTTTGGAGATCGCCCGCAGCTGGCGGCTCAGCCGCACCACGATCCGCTCACAACTTGCCTCGCTGTTCGCCAAGACCGAAACCAGACGTCAGGCGGAACTGGTGGCCCTTCTGGGGCGCATTTCGGTCTTGCCATAATTTTGGATCGGCCTGGATCCAGGTGCCCGGGCATCCTGCGCACCGACGCAGATCGCCGGTGTCGCGGTTATGCTGCTCGCCAACTGGGCTGGTCGGTAAACTGGCACCTGGGAGCGCTGGCGTCTATCGCCTCGGCGTGTATGCGCTGTCCATCTTTTCGCCGCGTATCGGCAGCGCTATGTCGTCGTCCAGGAGCCGGGTGATCCGGGCAAAGCCCGTAAAAGCCTTTCTTGCTTCCTCGGCAGACATCTGACCTGCCAGTGCCGCAGCGCAGCAGTTCAGCGCGCATTGATACACCGGGCCGCGCCTACCTTTCGGCCAGTGGCGCAAAAACGTCATCGCTTCGCTGACATTGTCGATTTCTTCCACAGGTTCTCCGTGCCCGCGCGCAATTCGCACCGGCGTAAAGAATTCCAGGCGATTCATCTTTTCCTCCCGTCGATCGCGATGCGTTCGATCGAACCTTATTAAATTCACGGCCAGCCAATTGGTTCCCGGCAAAAACGCCCACGGCCTTGATAAACGCCAGCGGGCCGGCTGGGTGAATCGCCAGTCATCGCCCGACTTCTTGCCGTTGCGGAACGTTCGGGGGAGTGGTGCATTTCGACATCAGCGATGATCTTTCAGGGAAATGCCAGCCTATGAAAATAGCCCATGTGGCGCCGCTCCACGAATCCGTGCCGCCTCGGCTCTATGGAGGCACGGAGCGCATTGTCTCCTATCTGACCGAAGGCTTGGTCGAGCTAGGCCATGACGTAACTTTGTTCGCCAGTGGCGATACAAGGACCTCGGCAAAATTAGTGCCGTGTCGCGAGCGTGCGCTGCGTCTTGACCCAAGCCCGCTGAAATCCGAGACAGCCGCGCACCTTTCGATGCTTTCTGAGGTGAGGACACGATCTCAAGAATTTGATATCATTCACTTTCACCTCAGCCATTTCCTGCATTTTTCCTTCTTTGAGCACATGCATGAGCGGACGGTGACGACGCCGCATGGCAGGCTCGACTACGTCGATCTGGCACCGGCCTATGAGCGTTTTCCGCGCTTTCCGATGATCTCCGTGTCCGGCAGCCAAAGGACGGGGCTGGCCGACGCCAACTGGCTGGCGACGATTCACCACGGGCTGCCGACCGAACTCTACAAGCCGGTTTTCGAGCCGAGCCCAAGGGAGCCCTACCTCGCCTTCCTTGGGCGGATGTCGCGCGACAAGCGTCCGGATCGTGCCATCGAGATCGCGCTGCGCTCGGGGCTGAAACTGAAGCTTGCTGCAAAGATCGGCGACGACGACCGGGCTTATTTCCGCAAAATGGTCGAGCCGCTGGTCGATGGTGATCGTGTCGACTATGTCGGCGAGATCGAGGAAGACAAGAAGGCGGAATTCCTCGGCAAGGCGGCCGGCCTCGTATTCCCGATCGATTGGCCGGAGCCGTTCGGTCTTGCCGTCATAGAAGCGATGGCCTGCGGCACGCCGGTGATCGGCTGGAAATCCGGCGCCTTGCCGGAAATCGTCGAGCAAGGCGTGACCGGTTTTATCGTGGATTCCATGCAAGGCGCGGTTGCCTCGGTGCCCGACTTGCTGCGGCTCGACAGGCGGAGGGTGCGAGCGGTCTTCGAAAGGCGGTTTTCTGCCAAAAGAATGACCCGCGACTACGTTTCCGCCTATGCGCGCCTGATCGGCGCCTCGGCCGAAGCAAGAGCGTCGTGAGCGGCATTACCTCAGGGGGGCGAAACGAGAGGGATATGTAGAGAATGGCCCAACTCGACGAGCGCCAGCTTGATCCCGCGGTAGCACTTGCGTCCCTGGACGCCACCGCACATCGAGAGCCGCATCGGCTGTTCGCCCTCAAGCAAGGCGATTGTTTTGCCGTGTCCGACGCCTACGGCGATATCCGCGGCGCCGGCGACGGTTTCTTCCGTGACGACACGCGAGTGCTTTCCGAATTCCGGCTGACCGTCGGCGACCGGCAGACATCGCTGCTCGGTGCGTCGCTCAGCCAGGACAATGTGCTCTTCACCTCCAACCTTACCAATCTGCCGATGCAGAGCGTCCGCGGCCGGGACATTCCGCAGGGCGCGGTCCATATCGAACGCGTCAGGCTGCTTTGGCAGGACCGGCTGTTTGAACGCGTCACCCTTTCCAACTACAGCCAGGAACACTCCATCATCCGCGTTTCGCTGCATTTTGCCGCAGATTTCCGCGACATGTTCGAAGTGCGCGGCTCGACGAGACTGAAGCGCGGCATGGCCCATGCTGCCAAGACGGATGCGACCTGCGTGCTGCTTCGCTACGACGGGTTGGACGGGCTGGCGCGGATGTCGGCGATATCGTTCTCGCAGGCGCCAGACCAGCTGACGGGCGACCGAGCCGACTTCCTGATTGCCGTGACGAGGCGCAGCAGCAAGGTGCTGTATGTCGAAGTCGGTCCCGAAGTGGCGGAAACGCCGAACCGCGATCGCTTCCGCGCCGCCGCGGCCCGGGCTCGCTTCGGCATGCGGGCCAAGCGCCGCCATGGTGCTACGGTGCACAGTTCCGGGCGCGTCTTCAACGATTGGGTCGAGCGCGCCCGCGCGGATGTGGCGCTGCTGACCACCGAGCTTACGACCGGACCCTACCCCTATGCGGGCATCCCTTGGTTTTCGACGGCGTTCGGCCGCGACGGCGTGATCTCCGCCTTGCAGATGCTGTGGCTCAACCCGGGCTTGGCGCGAGGCGTGCTGGCCTTCCTTGCCCAGCACCAGGCGACGGAGACATCGCCGTTCAGCGATTCGCAGCCGGGCAAGATCATGCATGAGACCCGCAAAGGCGAAATGGCGGCGCTGCGGGAACTCCCCTTCGGCCGCTACTATGGCGGTGTCGACACGACGCCACTCTACATCCATCTCGCCTGCGCCTATGCGGACCGTACCGGTGACATGGCGTTCGTCGACAGCCTGTGGCCGTCGCTCTGCGCTGCGGCTGAATGGATCGAGGAGGCAAGCCGGCCGACCGGCTTCGTCACCTACCAGCGTGCCGCCGAGTCCGGCCTCGCCAACCAGGGATGGAAGGACAGCAGCGATTCCGTCTTCCATGCCGACGGCCGAGCCCCCAAGGGACCGATCGCCCTGGTGGAGGTGCAAGGCTATGCCTTTGCCGCGTTCCAGGGGTTGGCGGCGCTCGCCCGTCGCCGCGGCGAGATCGACAGGGCCGATCATTGGGAGAGCAGCGCCGAGGCCATGCGCGCCGCTGTGGAACGCCATTTCTGGCTGGACGATCTCGGCTTCTATGCCTTGGCGATCGACGGCGCCGGCGAGCCCTGCAAGGTGCGGACGTCTAATGTCGGGCACCTTCTCTATGTCGGCCTCCCCGCGCCGGCACGAGCGCAGATGGTCGCCGACCAGCTGCTTTCGGCGTCCTTCCATTCGGGCTGGGGGCTGAGGACGCTCGCTGACGATGCTGTGTTCTTCAACCCGATGTCATACCACAACGGCTCGATCTGGCCGCATGACACCGCCATGTGCGGCGCCGGTCTGGCACGCTTTGGCGAGCGTGAAAGCGTGATCCGGCTGATGAGCAGCACCTTCGAATCGGCTGTCCATTTCAACATGCGGTTGCCTGAACTGTTCTGCGGCTTTACCCGCGCGCCGGGCGAAGCGCCGATCGCCTATCCCGTCGCCTGCCTGCCGCAGGCGTGGTCGGCTGGGTCTGCCTTCATGCTGATGCAGGCCTGCCTCGGCCTCGAGATCGACGGCTGGGACGGCGAAATCCACGTCACCCGTCCCAGGCTGCCGATTGGTATCGACACGCTCACACTGAGGCACCTTGGCGTTGGCACCAGGAAGGTGGATCTGACATTCCAGCGTGTCGGCGATAGGGTCGTCGCCTTTCTCGCCGACCGGCATGAGGGGTTGGTGCCGCTCGTCGTGCGGACCTAGTTTGGCTTTTCGCATGGAACCAACCGCGGGGCTGCAATTAGCGGAACCGATGGCCCGTCTGAACGTTCCGACGCACGGCAGCTGATTGGCGCCTGCGAATTCGAATAACAAACGAAATGGCCACCGACCGGCCGGAGAAGATCGTTGTTCCAATGTCAGACTTTGGCATAGAGGTACTCTGGGTTCTAATCATTGCAAGCCTTGGCCTTTCCGCTGTTGCCCTGGTGTTGTCGATATCCCACCGGCGCCACATACCTGCGGCCGCATCCTCCGCAGGCGATGACCTGGCTTCGGAAGCGGCTCGCACGGTGCTGCGGGAGTTTGAAAAGAATGGCCACTCGGCCGATGCAGCGCTGATCACATGGTCGCCCGACACGTTGCGCAAGATCCTGGCCGACGATCTGCCGGCGACGCAGGTGATCGTCGTATCCAACCGCGAGCCCTACATCCACAACACTAGGGATGATGGCATCGAGCTCTTGGTGCCGGCCAGCGGGCTGGTTTCGGCACTTGAGCCGATCACCCGCGCCTGTGCCGGCACCTGGATTGCGTATGGCGGCGGAACAGCGGACCGTTTCACCGTCGACGAGAACGATCGGCTTGAGGTGCCGCCTGGCAATCCGTCCTACACGCTGCGCAGGGTCTGGCTGACCGAGGAAGAATACCAGGCCTATTATCTAGGCTTCGCCAATGAAGGCCTGTGGCCGCTTTGTCATATCGCCTTCACCCGCCCGATTTTTCGCGCGTCGGATTGGCAGGTCTATGAGGCCGTCAACCGGAAGTTCGCCGATACGGTGGTTGCCGAAGCGCGCAACGAGCGGCCGATTGTGCTGGTTCAGGACTACCACTTCGCGCTCTTGCCGCGCATGATCCGTGAGCGCCTGCCCGAGGCGATCATCATTACTTTCTGGCATATCCCATGGCCCAATTCGGAAGTGTACAGCATCTGTCCATGGCGTGAACGGATCCTGGAAGGTTTGCTCGGCAGCTCCATCATCGGCTTCCATACGCAGTTTCATGCCAATAATTTCACCGAGAGCGTCGATCGCATCCTGGAAAGCCGGATAGAACGGGCGGACGCGGCGATCTCTTATGGCGGGCAAACGACGCTGGTCCACGCTTACCCCATTTCCATAGAATGGCCGGCCGAACTGCTGGCAAGATTGCCGGCTGTCGAGGAATGCCGTGCCCGTGTCCGCGAAAGATTCAGGCTGCCGGCGAACGTCAAACTGTGCGTCGGCGTCGAGCGCCTCGACTACACCAAAGGCATTCCCGATCGCTTTCATGCCTTGGACGAATTGTTCACGCGATATCCCGAATGGGAAGGCAAAGTGGTTTTCCTGCAGGTCGCGGCGCCCAGCCGGAGCACATTGCCGGCCTACCAGCAACTTCATGACGAATGCCTTCGCTATGCCGAAGAGCTCAACCAGCGCTACGGCGGCGAGAACTACAGTCCCGTCCTGATGCTCGCCGAACATCATTCGCAGGAGCAGGTCTACGAGATCTATCGCGCCGCCGACATATGCATGGTCACCAGCCTGCATGACGGCATGAACCTGGTGGCCAAGGAATTCGTCGCGGCGCGCGACGACGAACAGGGCGTGCTGCTGCTCAGCACCTTTGCCGGCGCTTCGCGCGAACTCCTGGAGGCACTGATCGTCAACCCCTATGATGCGACCATGATGAGCGAGGCGCTGCTGCAGGCGCTGACCATGGCGCCGGACGAGCAGCGCGAGCGCATGCGGCCCATGCGCGAGATGGTCCGCGACAATAACGTCTATCGCTGGGCCGGCAGCATGCTGCTGGACGCTGCGCGCCTTCGCAAACGCGGGGTGACTGGCAACGGCGAGCGGCCATCCAACAGCAACAACGTCGTTTCCATCTTCGAGCGGGCACGAAAGGCGGCGTCGTGACGGACCTTCGACTGCCGCTGGCCCCCGACCTGCCGGAAGAGCAATGGGCGCTTTTTCTCGATATCGACGGCACCTTGCTGGAACATGCCGCTCATCCCGACGCTGTCTTCGTCGGTGACGAACTGCGTCAGCTTCTCGGAAATATCGAGCGAAGGCTGGACGGCGCCCTCGCCTTCATCACCGGACGTTCGGTCTCTGCCGTGGACAGATTGTTTCATCCCCTGAAGCTGCGCGTTGCAGGGCTGTACGGGCTCGAGCATCGGTTGACGGCGGACGGTCAAGTCGACACTGCCGACGCTCCGGCGGATATCGCGGCTCTTGCCGACGAGATTGAGGCCGAACTGGGTGGACGCAAGGTCTATGTCGAGCGCAAGGGGCCGGTCTTGGCCATCCATACCCGAGCTGCGCCGCAACTGCTTGCCCGGGCAACGCAGCTTGTCGAACAGGCGTTGACGCAGCTTCCGCCCGGGTACCGCGTGATTGCGGGAAACGCTGGCGTTGAACTCATGCCGCTGGAAGCCGTCAAAGGAGCTGCCATCCGGCGTTTCATGGAAATCCAGCCCTTTGCCGCCCGGTGGCCCGTATTCCTCGGAGATGACACCTCGGACGAAAACGGTTTCGAGGCAATAAACGAGGCCAACGGCATCTCTATCCGCGTGAAGCCGCGCGGGCCGACGGTTGCAAACTATGCTCTCGACGACGTGACCGAGGCAATAGCCTGGCTCGAGGCCAATTTCGGCGCGGCGCGGGTGTCCTGATCGCGATCCCGGTGATCATTGGACAGGCTCGCGCCATTCCTGATCCCATGAACGCCGATTGGTTTCGGTTCAGCCGATCTTCCCGTCCACGATGTGAATGCGGCGGTCCATACGCGCCGCCATGTCGAGATCATGCGTAACTGCCACGACGGTCTTGCCGCGCTCGCGCACCAGATTCTCCAGGATTGCGAAGACCTGCTCGGAACTCTTGCTGTCGAGGCTCCCCGTCGGCTCATCGGCGAGTATAAGCGGCGGGTCGTTGGCGAGCGAGCGTGCCACCGCGACGCGCTGACGCTGGCCGCCCGAGAGTTGGTCGGGCCGCTTGTCGAGATGTTCGCCGAGCCCGAGGGACGACAGCAGCTCCCCGGCCCGTTCGCGCATCCGAGGCCGCGCCAGCCGGCCAAGCTTGCGCATTGGGATTTCGACATTTTCGCGCGCCGTGAACTCCGGCAGCAGAAAATGAAACTGGAACACGAAGCCCAGCATCGAAAGCCTGGTTCGCGCGCGCTCCCTTTCATTCATCGGCTCGGCGTCGCGGCCGCCTATTGTCAACGTCCCGGCGGTCGGCCGGTCGAGCAGCCCGAGCAGATAGAGCAATGACGATTTTCCGGAGCCGGAGGGACCGGTGACGGCGACGAATTCTCTTTCGTCGATCGCGAGCGTGATGTCCTTGACCAGCGTGACGGGAACCGTCTCTGGCAACACGCGGGTCAGTTTCTTGGTCTCGATGAGTGCGCTCATGACGCGCCTCTGATGATCTCGACGGGGTTCAGGCGCGCCGCACGACGCGCCGGCAGGTAGCCGGCCACTGCCGCCGAGCCCAGCGCGAAAGCCGACGCGATGACGTAGTGCATCAAGCTCCAGGCGATCGGCAGCCGGGTCATCTCCTGGCCGGTCGCGGCGATCTCGAAACGCACCAGCGACAGCGCATAGGTCATGGAGACGCCGAACAGCCCGCCGAGCACGGAGCCGGCTGCGCCGATCGCGACGCCTTCCAGCAGAAAGAGCCGGCGCATGTCGGACTCCGGGAAGCCAAGCGACTTCATGATGGCGATGTCGCGCGCCTTTTCGTGCGTGATGGTGGAGATGATGTTGTAGATGCCGAAGCCAGCGACCAGCATGATCGCGCCGACAACGGTGTACATGATGACGTTGCGTACGACGAGCGCTTCGAGGATCGATTCATTGGCCTCCTGCCACGCCACCGCCTTGTAGCCCAGTTCGGCCTCGGCACGCTGCGCCACCGCGGGAGCGCGGTCAGGATCGTCGAGCTTGATGCGGATTTCGTTGATGGCGTTCGGACGCGCAGAGAGGATCTGCGCGCTTTTCAGAAGCACATAGGCCTCGCCTTCGTCGCGCGCGGTGGTGCCGGTGTGGAATAGGCCAGCGATCTTGAAGTTGCGCGTCAGTCCCTCGGCGGAAACCGCCGTTATCGTGTCGCCGAACCCGGCGCCGAGCCGGCTCGCCATCGTGTCGCCGATGAGCACGTTGTTGCCGCCCGCGGCAAGCGCCGAAAAGCTGCCTTCGACGAAGTTTCCGACAATCGGCGACACGCCGGGCTCGCGCTCCGGTTCGATGCCAATGATCGCCGCGCCGACTTCGCGGCTGGAAAAACGGATCACACCCTGCGTTTTGAGGCTTGCCGCGAACCGGCCGGGAATCCAGCTCTCCAGCCAGGAGGTCGCGGCGGTCTGGTTGATGATGCCGCGGCGATCGTCGCGCGGCCTGAGCCCGGAAATCGCCACTGTCGCGAAGGCATCCCCGGCCGGTTGACGGCGGGCTGTGCGCTGCTCGTCGGTGATGTCGACATGCGGCATCGTGTCGACGAGCTGCCTGACGAAATCGTCCTGCCCACCCTGCATCAGCGCCGCCATGGCAATGGAGAATCCGACACCGACCGCAACGCCGATTACGGCAACCAGCGTCTGGCGACCGCGGCCGGCAATGTGCGTGAGGGCGATGTCGAAGATGAGCGGCATCGTCATCACTCCTGGGCGCCGATGATGCTCACACGCGCGCCGTCGGCGAGGTCGGCGGGATAGGTCGAGACGACGTGAGCCTTCTCATCGAGCCCCGACAGAACCTCGATGCCATTGGTGCCGCGAATGCCGGTTCGGATTTCACGTCGCCAGGCCTTTTCGCCTTCGACGACGAACACCTTATTCCCGTCCACAGCAACGGACGGGATCAACAGCGCATTTTTCGAAACGCGGATGACGATGTTCACATCGGTCGACATGCCGATACGAAGCGGCGTATCGTCCGGCAGGCGGAAACGGACGCGATAGGTCTTCGTCACCGGATCGCCCTTGGGTGTGATGCTGTCGACCACCGCTTCCAGGTTCTGCTGGCGGAACGCGTCGGATTTAAGCAGCGCGCGCTGGCCGACCTCGACCCGGGGTATGTCCTCCTCGTTGACTTCGGCGACCACCAGGAGCGGCTTCGGCTCACCGACCCAGAATAACACCGTGCCGAGCTCGGCGACCTCACCCACCTCGCCGTCCTGCCTGAGCACGACGCCGGCGCTCGGCGCGCGTAACACGTAGGTGTCGAGTCGCGCCTTCTGTCCGGCGACCAGCGCTTCGATCTGGCCGAGCTCGCTCTGTGCACGATCGAGAGCCTGCTGGCTCGCCGCACGCCTTTCGGCAAGCACCGTCAGCCGCCGCAGCTCTTCCTGGGCAAGCGCTTGACGCGCTTCGAGTTCGCCAAGCACGGCCCGGGCCTCGCTGTCGTCGAGCCTGGCGAGCACGTCGCCATGTGCAACCCTCGACCCCTCGCAATTGCATTGCTCGACGATCCTTTCGCGAACCACCGGAGTTACCTTGGCCCAGGTTCGCGGCTCGACGGAGCCACTCGCGTAAACGATTTCCGCCGCATCGCCGCGTTGTGGCGTCACCACCGAAACCTTGGCCGGTTGCCAAAGATACCAGGCGCCGAAAGCAGCCGCGGTCGCGACAACAACAATGCCGATAGTCCAGCGTATCCGTCGCAAGGGACTTTTCCCTCCATGATCGAATCCGAATGTCGGGCGGTGACAGATAATAGCACCAGACCGACCGTCGGTCTATAAAAGTTGCATAAAGTTCCGGTTCGTGCTCCTCTTGCCCACCTGCACTTTGTGAGGTTCGATTTGCCCCGAGTGATCAAGTCGCCGGAGATAAGATCCGCCGAGCTCCTCGACTGCGCCCAGCGGCTTTTCTTCGAGCGTGGCTATGACAACACCACGGTGAACGACATCATCCGCGAGGCCGGCCTGTCGAAGGGCGCGTTCTACCACTATTTCGCATCGAAAGAGGCCCTGCTGGAGGCGCTCGCCACACGTCTCGCCCGCGACAGCTTCACCGAATTGCAGCCCGTGCTCAACGATCCCTCACTCGATGGGCTTGGCCGGCTCAATGCCCTGTTTGCCGGCTCGCGGCGGCTGAACGTCGAGCTTGCCCCGCAAATGCGCAAGACATTTTTCGTCCTGTTCCGGCCCGAGAACCTTGCCCTCTTCCATCGGGTCGACCAGTCGGCCAGGGAATTGGCCATGCCGATAATCACCGATCTGCTCAGGAAAGGCAGCGACGAAGGCATCTTCGACGTGCCCGACCCGGAAGCCTTCGCCGAGATGTTCTTGCAGCTGCGGCTGATCTTTCGGGATGTAATGCACCGCGCCTTGCTAAAGGCCGAGCAGGGCAACATCGACGAAGCGGCGCGGCTGCTCGATGATCGGCTGCGGCTCTACGGCATCGCAATCGACCGGCTTTTGAAGCTGCCCGATGGAACGATAGAAGCAGCGCAACCCGGGTTTGCCCGGGCTTTCCTCGAAGCAGGCCCGTGAGCCGCCGAGCCAGGGCCACGGCGCAGCTATTCACCGCGCCCTGATAGATCGCCGCAGCGACTCCGCCTAGCGCCGTGGAGATGGCTTTGCCGGCTCTGTACAAAACGGCGGGGCGTCAGTGAAAAACCTACCCTCGCATTCTCTTCCGGCGTCGCGTTCCAGTAGCCATATCGTCGGCCTGGAACTCGGGGCTGACGACTACATCACCAAGCCCTTCAGCCTCAGGGAACTGCTTGCGCGCGTTCGCGCCGTGCTGCGGCGATCGGGATCAACGCGCCAGCAGTCGCCTGGCAAGAAGCCCAAACGCTACCGCTTTGCTGGCTGGGAACTCGACATGCGGATGCGGCGCCTAAGCTCGCCCGCCGGCGAAGCGACGCCGCTGACCGCCGGCGAGTTCAACCTGCTGGCAGCCTTCCTGCAATCGCCGCAGCAGATCCTGAGCCGCGAGCAGCTTCTCGCTGCCAGCAGGATTCACGACGAAGAGGTGTTTGACCGCAGTATCGATGTGCAGATATTGCGACTGCGCCGCAAGCTCGAGGTCAACCCGAGCGAGCCGAAACTCATTGTCACCGAGCGTGGCGCTGGCTACGTGTTCGCTGCCTCGGTCGAGGTGCTGTGACTTTGCCGATGCCCCGTTCCTGGCAGGATCAAATATGAACGTTCATCGCCTCAGCGCATGCACGTTATCAACATTGCCGCCGCCCATCGGCAGAGCCATGTCTTCGGCGAGCAAGCGCGTGATGCGGGCGAAGCCGGTAAAAGCCTTCCTTGCTTCCTCTGCCGACATCCGGCCCGCCAGAGCTGCGGAGCAGCAATTCACCGCGCATTGGTAGACTGGCCCACGCCGGCCGATTGGCCATTTACGCAAGAACTCCTTCGCGTCGGCTACGCTGTAAATTTCTTCGGCAAGGCCTTCCTGCCCGCGCGAAATCCGCACAGGCGTAAAGAATTGCAGGCGATCCATTGTTTCCTCCCGGTCGATCGCTATGTGCCTGATCGAACCTTTTGAACTGCTGACCATGTGGTTTCCGGCAGTCAGAACCCGATGGTGAAAAAAAGTCGGGCCAAAAACGAAGTCTTTCATATCGTTCGACCGAAATCGAATCACCAAACGTGACAAGCGAAGCGATCGACCGTTACGATGCAACGACGCGCAGTTCTGATTGAATGTCCTTTAAGGCCAACGCCGGCAAATCAATCGGTTGCCGGAACTCTATTTGCCGACCATCTCGGCCAGCTTGCGCACTGTGTTCCAGTTGCGCGAGGTGCCGACGCCGAGCCGTTTATGGCTTATCGCCGCCAGAAGACGCGAGCTTGGCGTCTCGCGCGAAAAGAAGATCCAGATGTCACCGCCGACGGCCTGCATCCGCTCATCCTTGCCGACATAGGCCTCCAGCGCCGCAACGGCCTCAGCGGGAACAGGCTTGCGCATCACGCGCACCGCTACCTGATCCGCGGCGGCAGCCGATTCGGCGGGAAACGGATTGCCGGCCGCAAGCTTCAACCAGTCATCCGCGCGGCGCACGATGATGTCGACATGGCGGCCGAAGGTCTTTTGGAACGCCGTCTCCAATCGGCGCTCGAGCGCGGCAATTTCTGTTTCTTTCGTCTCGAAAACCAGATTGCCGGTCGCCACCAACGTGCGCGGGTTGTTCAGCCCCAGGCCTTCTGTCATGGCCCTGAGATCGGACATGACGACACGCCGCCCCTCGCCCAGGACGATGCTGTAAAGCAGAGCGACGTAGGTTTGCATGCTAGCCCGGATATCTCGCGATAGCCTGTCGATTTAGACCAGGCGGCTCTGCTCCACCGCCGCCTCGATGAAGCTGGCAAACAGCGGGTGCGGGTCAAGCGGCCGGCTTTTCAGCTCGGGATGATATTGCACGCCGATGAACCAGGGATGGTCGGGATATTCGACCGTTTCCGGCAGCACGCCGTCCGGCGACATGCCGGCAAAAACCAGGCCGCAATCCTCCAGCCGCTCCTTGTAGTCGACATTGACCTCGTAGCGGTGGCGGTGGCGCTCGGAAATCTGCGTGTCGCCATAGATCTCGGCGATCTTCGAGCCCTTGGCGAGGTCCGCCTGATAGGCACCGAGCCGCATGGTGCCGCCGAGATCGCCGGTTTCCCTACGCTTCTCCAGCATGTTGCCTTTCAGCCATTCCGTCATCAGGCCGACGACCGGTTCCTCGGTCGGACCGAATTCGGTCGACGAGGCATGCTTGACGCCGGCCAGCGAACGCGCTGCCTCGATGCAGGCCATCTGCATGCCGAAGCAGATGCCGAAATACGGCACTTTTCGCTCGCGGGCGAACTTCGCCGCAAGGATCTTGCCTTCCGCGCCGCGCTCGCCAAAACCGCCGGGGACCAGAATGCCGTGGACCTTTTCCAGCCACGGCGCCGGGTCTTCTTTCTCGAATATCTCGCTCTCGATCCAGTCGAGCTTGACCTTGACGTGGTTGGCGAGACCGCCATGCGACAGCGCCTCGATCAGCGATTTGTAGGCGTCCTTGAGGCCGGTATATTTGCCGACGACGGCGATGGTCACCTCGCCTTCCGGGTTGTGGATGCGTTTGGACACCGCTTGCCAGGGCTCCATCCGCGGCTTCGGTGCCGGATCGATGCCGAAAGCGGCCAGCACTTCCGAATCCAGCCCTTCATTGTGATAGGCCATCGGCACGTCGTAGATGTGCGGCACGTCGAGCGCCTGGATGACCGCGCTCTCGCGCACATTGCAAAACAGCGACAGTTTGCGGCGCTCTTCCCTGGGGATGGGGCGGTCGGCGCGGACCAGCAGAATGTCGGGCGCGATGCCGATGCCGCGCAATTCCTTGACCGAATGCTGGGTCGGCTTGGTCTTCAATTCGCCCGCCGTTGGGATGTAGGGCATCAGCGTCAGGTGCACGTAGACGGCGTTGTTGCGCGGCAGGTCGTTGCCAAGTTGGCGGATCGCCTCCAGAAACGGCATCGCCTCGATGTCGCCGACGGTGCCGCCGATCTCACACAGGACGAAGTCATAGTCGTCATTGCCGTTGAGAATGAAATTCTTGATCTCGTCGGTGACGTGCGGAATGACCTGCACGGTGGCGCCAAGATAGTCGCCGCGTCGCTCCCGCTCGATGATGTTCTTGTAGATGCGGCCCGTGGTGATGTTGTCCTGCTGGTTGGCCGAGCGGCCGGTGAAGCGCTCATAATGGCCAAGATCGAGATCGGTCTCGGCGCCGTCATCCGTCACGAAGACTTCGCCATGCTGGTATGGCGACATCGTGCCGGGATCGACATTGAGATAGGGATCAAGCTTCTTTATGCGCGCGCGATAGCCTCGCGCCTGCAAGAGAGCCCCAAGGGCCGCTGCAGCGATGCCTTTTCCGAGTGAGGAAACCACGCCGCCTGTGATGAATACATATCGCGCCATGGGAGTCATCGCTTAACGCGGCCGAATTGATTCCGCCAGAGAAAAAACCGCCGCGAAGGCTTTTTCCCAAGAAGGCGCCCCGGTGATGCTCGAACCAAAGCAAAAGGGCCGGCGAGGCCGGCCCTTTTGTTTGACCCGTCAAGGCGTCAGATGATGACGACCTTGGTGCCCACTTTCACCCTGCGATAAAGGTCCATGACGTGCTCGTTGATCATGCGGAAACAGCCGTTGGAGGAGCTCGTCCCGATCGACTGCGGCGCAATGGTGCCGTGAATGCGCAGATGGGTGTCCTTCTTGCCGTCGTAGAGATAGATGGCGCGCGCGCCGAGCGGGTTATCGCCGCCGCCGGGCATGCCGTCCTTGTACCGGCCGTAATTCTTCGGCTCACGCTTCTGCATCTCGAGCGTCGGGATCCAGCGGGGCCATTCCTGCTTGTCGCCGACGGCGACCGTGCCCTTGAACTGCAGGCCGTCACGACCGACCGCAATCGCATAACGGCGGGCGGTCCAGGAGGATTCGACGAGATAGAGGCGGCGCGCACTCGTATCGATGACGATGGTGCCGGGGCTATAGCCGGTGAACTCGACCTCTTGCGGCACGAACTCCGGCTTCACCTTGAACTGCTTCCTTGCTTCCTTACTGGCGAGCGCGGCATCGAGGGCGCGGGTCTCGGGGAGCAGCGACATCGACGAGGACGTGCCGCCGAACAGGCCGGCGAACAGCCCGACGCGCTGCGGCTTCTGTCCGACCGGCTCGCTGCGCAATTCCCCGTTGTTGCCGGTCAGCGCGACGTTCATAGCCTCGGCGGGAATTGCCTCGGCCGACTGGATTGCGGCGATGGGTTGAATCGGTTCGATGATCTTGACCGGCCTGGCATCGGCCAGCCTGGCCTGGCCAGCGGACTTATCCTTCTTGGCGAGGCCCTTCCTGGCAAGAAACGCCTGCCGTTCCGCGTCGGACTTGGCTTTGGCCGCCTCGCGCATCGCCAGCTTCCTTGCCTCGATCGCCTTGATTCGTGCAGCCTGCTTGTCAGCCGCGATCTTGGCTTCGATCTTCCTGATCCGGGCAAGATCGGCCGGGCTTGGGTCTTTTTTCTTCTTGAGGAGCCTTAGTTGCGCCGCATCGCTTTTGGCGGCGACGTTGACGACGTCAGTTGTGACTGCGGATTTAGGGGCCGAATTGCCCGCCGGCATGGCCGCGTAAGCGGGCGCACCAAGGCTGAGCACGGCCCAAAGGCCGGCTAAAATGAAGCTGCGAAGCTGCATGGCGAAGATCCGATCGTTCAATGCTTGTTGCCACGGCGTCGCCCGGCGTCCCCCAAGGACCCCGAATGTGCCGCGCGCAATCTATAATCGATTAATCGGAGACGCCTCAAGCGCCCTGGCGTGCCGCGCCCGGTCGAATCCTCGCGATCGTGCGGCATTTGCCGCGACTGTGTTCAAACAACAACAGATTGCGGCGCCGGACGTCTGCTGATTACTGGTTTGGAACCTGCGGTGTTACTGGCAGGGTGGCGCCGTTTGTGGCCGGCGGCGTGGTCGAATCCGCCGCTGGCGGTGCAGCGGGAGCCGGGGCTGCGGCATCATTGCCGGAAGGCGGCGTTGGCGCCGTACTGCCGGACGGCGGTGTCGGCGTCGTGGTGCCAGGCAACTGGTTGAGCACGCCGCCCCCGCCGTTCGTCACAGGCACGCGATCAAGAATATCGATCGGCTTCTCGCCGTAACGGGCGACGATCGACAAGGTCAGCGAGGTGGCGAAGAACGCCGCCGCCAGGATCGCCGTCGCCCGCGTCAGCGCGTTGGCGGCGCCGCGCGCGGTCATGAAGCCCGATCCGCCGCCGATGCCGAGGCCGCCGCCTTCGGAGCGCTGCAGCAGCACCACGCCGACAAGAGCGAGCACGACCATGAGGTGGACGACGATCAGTACGGTTTCCATAATTTATCCTGGCAAAGCCTTGCGCGGCCGCGGATACGACCGGTGATTTGGAGGCGGCTCATACAATGCTTTGACGGCATTTCCAAGCCCGTGGCCGGAATATGGGAAGCAATGCGCCCGTTGCAACGTTTTCCGCTGCAGCACAGTACCCGAAGTGCCCGACAGCCTTTCGATGCTAGGAGATATTTCGATAGGCTTCGGCAATGCCGAGAAAATCCGCCGCCTTCAGGCTGGCGCCGCCGACCAGCGCGCCGTCGACATTTTTCACGCCGAGCAGTTCGACCGCGTTCGACGGCTTGACCGAGCCGCCATAGAGGATGCGCATCTTGGCCGCCGCGCTGCCAAGCTTTTCCGACAGTTTTTCGCGAATATGCGCATGCGCCTCAGCAACGTCGGCGGCGGTCGGCGTCAGTCCCGTGCCGATCGCCCATACGGGCTCATAGGCGATGACGGTATTCGATGCCGTGGCGTTGGGCGGCACCGAGCCGGCGACCTGCCGCGACAGCACGTCGAGCGTAGCGCCCGCCTCGCGCTCGGCTCTCGTCTCGCCGATGCAGATGATGGCAACCAGCCCGGCGCGCCACGCGGCGGACGCCTTGGCCTGGACGATGGCGTCGTCCTCATTGTGATCGGCGCGGCGTTCGGAATGGCCGACGATGACGTGACTGGCGCCCGCATCTTTCAGCATCTCGGCCGAAATACAGCCGGTATGGGCGCCGCTCTCCTCGGTGTGGCAGTCCTCTCCCCCGGCCCGGACCGGCGTGCGCGACAAGATCTCCGCGGCATGCGCAAGCAGCGTCGCCGGAACGCAGACCAGCGCTTCGGTCTCCGCATCGAGCCCGCTCATGAAACCGTTGCCGATCATCCTGAGTTCGTTGAGCGAGGCGCTGGTGCCGTTCATTTTCCAGTTGCCGGCGACCAGCGGGCGGATTCCAGGCGTCATGGGATTTGCTTCTCCGGGCAATATTCGGCTGCGTCCTCACTACCAAACTCAGCCCACAAAGCAATCGACAGTGGGCCGGAAGGACGCTATTGCGCTTGTTTCAGACTCGGCGCATGCGAAAATGCGCGAAAAAATCGGAAGTGACCATGCTTAGTATCTTGAGAAGCGCGGCGGGGACCTGGATCGCGAAAGCGCTGCTGATATTGTTGGTGTTGAGCTTCGCCGTCTGGGGCATTTCCGGACAGATGGTCGGTGGTTTTGCAGGCCACGATGCCGTTGTCACGGCCGGAGGCACCAAAGTGTCGATCAACGAGTATCGGCTGGCCTATGACCGGCAGATCAGCGTGATGTCGCAGCAATTCGGCCAGCGCATCAGCCGCGAGCAGGCGACGGCGCTCGGCCTCGACAACCAGGTGCTGGCGCAACTCGTGTCGGGGGCAGTCCTCGATGAGCAGGCCCGCAAGCTCGGGCTTGGGCTGTCCAAGGACCGGCTGGCCCAACTCACGCATGAAGATCCGGCCTTCAAGGGTCCCGGCGGCACCTTCGACAGAAGGACTTTCGAATACATACTGCAACAGGTCGGCATGCGGCCGGAAGACTATCTCAGGAATCGCGCCCAGGTGGCTGTGCGCCAGCAGATCGTCGAGGCGGTTTCGGACGGCCTCAAGGCCCCGAATACGTTCTTGAAGGCGGTCGCGCTTTATCGTGGCGAAGACCGCACCATCGACTACGTGACCTTGCCGAAATCGCTGGTCGAGCCGATCGAAGCGCCATCCGATACTACGCTTTCGGCCTATTTTGAGGAAAACAAGAAGACCTATGCGGCGCCCGAATACCGCAAATTCTCCTATGTCAGGCTCGAGCCGGAAGACATCATGGATGTGAGTGCCGTGACCGACCAGCAGGTCAGCGACGACTACAACAAGAACAAGGGGCGCTACACCACGCCGGAAACGCGCACCATCGAACAGCTCGTGTTCAAAACGCCCGATGCCGCGGAGGATTCACTCAAGACCGGCGCGACCTTTGACAAACTCGTCGCCGCCGAAGGCAAGACGCAGGCCGACACGCTGCTTGGCACGCTGTCCAAGGACAAGATCGCCGACAAAGCGGTGGCGGATGCGGCGTTTGCGCTCAACGTCAACGAAGTCAGCCCGGTCGTTCAGGGCGCCTTCGGTCCGGTGCTGCTGCGCGTCACCGAGATCAAGCCCGAAGTGGTGAAGCCGTTGGCCGAAGTGGCCGCCGACATCCGCAAGGACCTGGCGCTGGGCGAGGCAAGCCGCATTCTGCTCGACGTGCATGACAGTTACGAAGATAGCCGCGCTTCGGGCAGCACGCTCAAGCAAGCGGCCGAAAAACTGAAGCTGAAGGTCGTCACCGTCGACGCGATCGATCGCACCGGCCTGAGGCCGGACGGCACCATCGTCAAGGATCTGCCGGAATCGCCGGAGCTCATCAAGGCGGTGTTTGATGCCGAACCCGGCACCGAGAATCCCGACCTCACCACCGCCAACAACGGCTTCGTGTTCTACGAGGTGGATTCGATCACGCCGGCCCGCGACCGCACGCTGGATGAAGTCCGCCAGAAGGTGGTGGCCGACTGGACGGCGGCGGAAACGACCAAGCGGCTCACCGCAAAAGCGCAGGAGCTCGAGAAGCGTCTCAAGGCCGGCGCCACGCTCGACGTGATCGCGAGCGAGCTCAAGCTTGAGAAGCAGACCAAGCGCGGCGTCAAGCGCGGGGCGGACGACGCCGATTTCGGCAAGGAAGGGGCGGCTGCGATGTTCGGCGAAGGCGAAGGCGGGACCGGATTGATCCCCTCGCCCACCGGCGACGGACAGATCCTGTTCAGGATCGCCGAAGTGTTCGAGCCTGCCGGAGCCGACGCCAGCTCGGTGCCGGACGACGCGCAGAAATCGTTCACCGCCGGCATGTCCGACGACCTGCTCGACCAGCTGGTGGCGCAGCTGCAGACGCAATATGACGTTCGCATCGACCAGACCGCCGTTGCCCAAGCCCTGACCAGATGAGCGCGCTCAAGACCCATATCGCCAAGGTCGCCGCCGGCAGCTCCCTTTCCTTCGAGGAAGCGCGCGATGCCTTCGACATCATCATGTCGGGCGACGCTACGCCCGGCCAGATCGGCGGCTTCCTGATGGCGCTGCGCGTGCGCGGCGAGACGGTGAGCGAGATTTCCGGCGCCGTCGCCACCATGCGCGCCAAGATGCTGCGCGTCGACGCACCGGCTGGCGCCATCGACATCGTCGGCACCGGCGGCGACAATTCACACAGCGTCAACATCTCGACTGCATCCGCCTTCGTCATCGCCGCCTGCGGCGTGCCGGTGGCCAAGCACGGCAATCGCGGACTGTCCTCGCAGACCGGCGCCGCCGACGTGCTGACCGCGCTCGGCGTCAAGCTCGACATCCCGCCGGAAACGATCGGCCGCTGCATCCACGACGCAGGCGTCGGCTTCATGTTCGCGCCGGCGCATCATCCGGCGATGAAGCATGTCGGCCCGATCCGCGTCGAGCTCGGCACCCGCACCATCTTCAACCTGCTTGGCCCGCTCTCCAATCCGGCTGGTGTCGTCAGGCAGATGGTTGGCGTCTTCTTGCCGGAATGGATCATGCCGGTGGCCGAGACGTTGAAGGCACTGGGCGCCGACCACGCCTGGGTCGCCCATGGCGACGGCTATGACGAGATCACCACCACCGGCGAAACCCAAGTCGCCGAACTGGTCGGCGGCGAGATCCGCAGCTTTACGCTGACCCCGGAAGCGGTCGGGCTGAAGCGGCATACCAAGGACGAGTTGCGCGGCGGCGATGCCGCCTACAACGCCCAGGCGCTGCGCGACATGCTGGGCGGCGCTGCCGGCGCCTTTCGCGATACGGTGCTGATGAACGCCGGCGCCGGACTGGTGGTGGCGGGAAAGGCGACGACGCTTGCCGATGGCATGGCAACGGCGGCTCAAGCCATCGACAGCGGCCGGGCGCTGAAAGTGCTTGACCGGCTGGTCGAGATTTCGAACGGATAGCGCCGTGTCTGATATCCTGCGCAAGATCGAAGCCTACAAGCGCGACGAGATCGCGGCGGCGAAGGCGCGGGTGCCGCTTGCCGAAATCAAGGCACGGGCAAAGGATACCGACGCGCCGCGCGGCTTTCTCTCGGCCCTTGAAGCCAAACGCAAAACCGGCAGTTTCGCGCTGATCGCCGAGATCAAGAAGGCGAGCCCGTCCAAGGGCCTGATCCGCGCCGATTTCGATCCGCCGGCGCTGGCCAGGGCCTATGCCAAAGGTGGGGCTGCCTGCCTCTCGGTGCTGACCGATGCGCCGTCTTTCCAGGGGGCGCCTGAATTCCTCACCGATGCGCGCAGCGCCGTGACATTGCCCGCTTTGCGCAAGGATTTTCTGTTCGAGCCTTATCAGGTGTTCGAGGCCCGTGCGTGGGGCGCGGACGCCATCCTGATCATCATGGCGAGCGTCGATGACGCCGTGGCCAGGGAACTCGAAACGACGGCTTTCGAGCTCGGCATGGACGCGCTGGTCGAGGTGCATGACGAGGCCGAGACGGAACGCGCGCTGAAACTGTCGTCGCGGCTGATCGGCATCAACAACCGCAATCTCCGCACGTTCGAAACCAGCATCGAGACATCGGAGCGGCTCGCGGCGATGGTGCCGACCGACCGGCTGCTGGTCAGCGAGAGCGGTATTTTCTCGCACCAAGACTGCCGCAGGCTGGAACGGAGCGACATTGGCACTTTCCTCGTCGGCGAGAGCCTGATGCGGCAACAGGACGTGGCCACTGCGACGCACCTGCTTTTGATGGGCAAGACGCCCGCCAATGCATCTGCCCGAAAATCGGAATCGATTTTCGGAGAGCATGATGCATAGATACAAAGCGTTAGAGCGTACTTTGTGCGTCCAAACGGACCCGCGTCGCTCCAAGGTGACCTGACGATGTCGGCCGCCCTCACCCATCTTGGCGCGAAAGGCGAAGCCAATATGGTCGATGTCGGCGACAAGGCGGAGACGACCCGCACGGCAATCGCCGAAGGTCTTGTCTCGATGCGGCCCGAAACGCTGAAAATGATTCTCGACGGCGATGCCAAGAAAGGCGACGTGCTGGGCACGGCGCGCATCGCCGGCATCATGGCGGCCAAGAGGACGCATGAGCTGATCCCGCTCTGCCATCCGCTGCTGTTGACCAAGATATCGCTAGACATCGAACCGGACGCGACGCTGCCCGGCCTGAAGGTCACGGCGCTGGCCCGCGTCACCGGCAAGACCGGCGTCGAGATGGAAGCGCTGACCGCCGTCTCGGTCGCCTGCCTGACCATCTACGATATGGCCAAGGCGGTCGACCGCGCCATGGCGATCTCCGGCATCAGGCTGGTGGAAAAGACCGGCGGCAAATCCGGCGACTACAAGGCGGATGCCCAGGGGGCAGGCCAATAATGGCGCTGCTTGCGGTCGCCGAGGCGCTCGAGCGCCTGCTTGAGGATGCTGCGCCCTTGCAGGCTGAAAGCGTCGCCCTGGTGGACGCCGCCGACCGCGTGCTGGCGGGGCCGCTCATGGCGCTCCGCACCCAGCCGCCATTCAACGCGTCAGCCATGGACGGCTATGCCGTGCGAGCCGACGATGTCGCGTCCGTGCCCGCGAGACTTTCGGTGATCGGCATGGCGCCGGCCGGACGAGGCTTTGCCGGAACAGTCGGCCCGGCGCAGGCCGTGCGCATCTTCACCGGCGCGCCGCTTCCCGCGGGCGCCGACACCATCGTCATCCAGGAAAATGTCCGCGACCTCGGCGGCGGCATGGTCGAAGTGACCGCGCCGGCGGTTGAAGGCCGCAACATCCGCCGCCTCGGGCTCGATTTCTCGCAGGGCGACGTGCTGCTGGAGAAAGGCCGCCTGCTTGATCCGGCGGCATTGTCGCTGGCGGCGTCGGCCAACCACCCGCAGGTCAGCGTGGTGAAACGGCCGCTGGTCGCCATCATCGCCACCGGCGACGAATTGCTGCCGCCGGGCAGCGACCTTGGCCCCGATCAGATCATCTCCTCCAATGCCTATGGCGTCGCCGCCGCGGCCCGCTCGGTCGGCGCCAGCGCACTCGATCTCGGCATCGCCCCCGACCGCAAGGAGGCGATCGCCGCGCTGGTGAAAAAAGCGGTCGACGCAGGCGCCGAAATCATCGTCGCGCTGGGCGGCGCCTCGGTCGGCGACCACGACCTCGTCCATGACGTGCTGATCGGTGAAGGCATGGCGCTCGATTTCTGGAAAATCGCCATGCGGCCCGGCAAGCCACTGATGTTCGGGCGGCTGGGCGACATCCGCTGCATCGGCCTGCCCGGCAATCCGGTGGCCAGCCTGGTCTGCACGCAGCTCTTTCTGAAGCCGCTGCTGGCGCGGCTCGGCGGTCGCGCCTTCCGCCAGGACATGCGTCTGGCGCGGCTCGGCGCCGCCATGCCGGCCAACGATCTCAGGCAGGACTATGTACGCGCGGTGGTGAAGGAAGAAGCTGGCACGCTTGAGGCAACGCCGTTCAGTATCCAGGATTCCTCGATGCTCAGAATGCTGGCCGACGCCAACGGACTGGTCGTGCGTGAGCCATTCGCTCCCGCCGCCGCAGCGGGCGCCGCCTGCAGCGTGCTGATGCTACGCTGAACAAAACGTCAACACATTCATTAAACTTTAAATGGTTGCGGAACACAACTGGAACAGATAGTGTTTGTTCTGGGTTTGTTTTTCTGATTCTGTTGGGGGTCGCGATGCTGACACGCAAACAACATGAACTGCTGATGTTCATCCACGAGCGGCTGAAGGAAAGCGGCATTCCGCCCTCGTTCGACGAGATGAAGGAAGCGCTCGACCTCGCCTCCAAATCAGGGATCCATCGGCTGATCACGGCGCTGGAGGAACGCGGTTTCATTCGCCGCCTGCCCAACCGAGCCCGCGCGCTGGAGGTGCTGCGCCTGCCCGATTCGATCGCGCCGGGCCTCAATGCGGCGCGCAAATTCTCGCCGAGCGTCATTCAAGGCAGCCTTGGGCAGGGCGGCCTCGGACGGCAGATCAAGCCGGCGCCTTCGCGCATGCGTGCGGCCGGCAATGACGACGACCTCGTTGCCACCGTCTCCATACCGGTGATGGGCCGCATCGCTGCCGGTGTGCCGATCGACGCCATCCAGCACCAGACGCATTCGATCTCGGTGCCACCGGACATGATCACCGGCGGCACGCACTACGCGCTGGAGGTCAAGGGTGATTCGATGATCGAGGCCGGCATCTTCGACGGCGACACGGTCATCATCCGCAACGCCGACACCGCCCAGCCTGGCGAGATCATTGTCGCTCTGGTCGACGAGGAGGAAGCGACGCTGAAGCGATTTCGCCGCAAAGGTGCCTCGATCGCACTGGAAGCCGCCAATCCGGCCTACGAGACGCGCATCTTCGGGCCGGACCGGGTCAAGGTGCAGGGCAAGCTGGTCGGACTGATCCGGCGTTACTGAACGGCAGGCTTCTTGGGTTTCTCGGCCCTGCGGTATGGCGGCAGGCCCCTCGCCTCGCGCGAAAATCGCCGCTGCTCATGCCAAGGCCTATATGGCTGTCTGACGGCAAAACGGATTTCTGCGCGCCTCGTCGCCGATAGCGGATCGAAGAAGACGGCGGCACTGCCCATGCGAGCGAGCTGCCGTTTGGTGACGACGAGAACCAGCGGATTGCGGCAGGGTTTGTAATAGGCTGTGGCATCGTCGATGACGATCAAATCCGCAAAGGCACAGGCCGGCCGCGCGGTTTTGCGGTTGTCGGCGAGCGCGATGAGCGCGCCGGACGGATGCCGGGCCAGGCACAGGCCGGCAGTGCAAGTGAAAGGCGCTCCCGGCGGCAGGTCGGCCGGATCGGCGATGTCGAACCGCACATCTCCTTTTTCGAATGTCTCCGGCTCGACGATTGTCGTTGAAACCAGCGCATGTTTCCAGTTGTCGGTGGTGAACTCGTTCGAACGCACCCGGTTGACGGCAAGTTCGCCGCCGCCGATCGGCAGCGCCACCAGATGCGCATCCTCCGAGATCAGCACGTCGGGGGTGCGCGTGTCGGAAATCGTCAGCAGGCCGGCGAGCGCAAAGGGAAGGGCCGCAAGCCGCAGCCATGTCGTCGCCATCGTGGCGATGACCAGGGCGACCGTCACCAGCAGAACCGATTGCAACGAAATCAGTCCGACTGCATCGACCGGCGAACGCTCCGAGATCCATCCCGAAATTGCGATCATCGCCGTCAGGCCCTTGCCCATCATGTAGAGGAAAGGGCCGTCGAGGCCGAAAGGCATTGCCAAGGCGCTGAGGACGGCCAGGAACATGACGATCGTGACGATCGGCATGACGGCCAGATTGGCGAACAGGCTGAGCGGCGAGACGCGCTGGAAGTGCCAGATGGCGAAGAGCGCGGTGGCGCTGCCGGCAATGATGGAGGTCATTGCGATGGTACCTGCCCCAGCGACGAGTTTTTGCGTGACGAAAGCGACCGGCGACCGTCGCTGTCGCGGCGCCGTGGCCTTGTCGGCGCGATAGTCGGACCAACCGGCATAGGCGCCCACGAGAGCCGCAGTCGCAGCGAAGGACATCTGGAAGCTTGCGCCGACCACCTCGTGCGGCGACACGACGATGACGGCGATGGCCGAAATCGCCAGGTTGCGCATGGTGAGTGCCGCCCGGTCGAACAGGATGGCGACAAGCATTACCGCCAGCATGATGAAGCTGCGTTCGGCCGCCACCACGATACCGGAAAAAATCAGATAGGCAGCGATGGAGACGAGTGCGGCAGCAGCCGCATATTTTTTGACCGGCCGGCGCGACGAAAAGTCGGGAAACAGCGCAAAGGCGCCGCGCAGCAATCCCATGACGGTGCCGGCGACAAGCGCCATGTGCAGGCCGGAAATGGAGATGATGTGGTAGATGCCGGTGCGCCGCATCGATTCGTTTATCTCTTCTGGGATGCCGGCACGCACGCCGACGATCAGCGCAGCGGCAATCTCCCCCTCGGCACCACCGATGCTGTCCCTGATATGGTCGGCGATGGTTTCGCGCGCCTTCTCGATCGACGAAGAAAGGCGTGCGGTTAACGGTGCATCTTCGGAGACGACGATCTTTGGACTGCCGAGGAAAAAGCCACTGGCACCAATACCGGCGAAATAGCTGTCAAAGGAGAAGTCAAAGCTGTCCGGTCTGACCGGGCCAGTCGGAGGCAGAAGCCTCACATAGCCGGTTGCCACCGAGCCTGCGGTCATCTCAGCGGGAATCTTGCGTGCCGATACCCTGACGCGTTCGGGTGCATAACGCAGTGTCGGCCGGGCGGTCGACATCACGTCGATGGTCAGCCTGATCCGGCCGTTCGCCATCTGGTCGAGCCTTACGACACGGCCGGTCAGCTGGGTCTGGATTTCCGAACCGAGCATCTTCGTTCCGGCGCGCCAGGTTTCAACCTTGGCGGCGAGCACACCAAGCGCGCACAGCAACGCTGCCATGAAGCACAGATGCGTTTTGCGCCGTGAGCGCGTGACGGCCGCACACAATGCCGTGAGGACCACGACGGCGATGGGCTGGGCAAAGTCCGGTTCGACGGCAAGCGAAAAATAGACGATCACCCCGCATGCCAGAAAAACCGGCACCAGCAGGAAGGCGACGCCGCGGTCGAATTCCAGGCCGGCTGCCGAGGCCACGCTGTTGCGGACACCGGATGGTGAAAGATGGCTGAGCTGTCGGCGAAAACGAATGAGAGGGCCGGGTGCTGGAGCCGGTATCGGCGCCGAGCGATCCGGCGAAAGAGGCTGGATGCCCGGCGGCGACGCAGGCAGCGAAACGGGTAGCGGCTCAGCGTGGGGAACGTCGGCAAACAGCGATTGTTCGCTGACGCTTGTGATCGCGCCCTCGCTCTCGTCCACGCCGCGGCCTGGTCCAGCCATAGGGTTCGCCCCTTGCGCCCTTGACCTCCTATGCTACATGAACGCGCGACGCGCGAAAGTCCGCGCAACCACATCCGTTTTTGCGCTTGCCTGGGAGTTCCATGTCCGACAACGTCGTCACCCGTTTTGCCCCTTCGCCCACCGGATTCCTGCATATTGGCGGGGCGCGCACGGCGCTGTTCAACTGGCTGTATGCGAAACACACCGGCGGCAAGATGCTGCTGCGCATCGAGGACACCGATCGCGAGCGTTCCACCGATGCGGCAACCGCTGCCATCCTCGATGGGCTCTCCTGGCTCGGCCTCACCTGGGACGGCGAGCCGGTATCGCAGTTCGAGCGCGCGCCGCGCCACCGCGCCGTCGCCGAGGAGCTGGTGCGCCTCGGCAAAGCCTATTACTGCTATGCGACGCCGGCTGAGCTGGAGGCGATGCGCGAGAGCGCGCGGGCCAAGGGCTTGCCTCCCCGCTATGACGGCCGCTGGCGCGACCGCGACCCGTCAGAGGCGCCGGTTGGCGCCAAGGGCGCGATCCGCATAAAAGCGCCGGCCGACGGCGAGACGGTGGTGAATGACCGCGTGCAGGGCGAAGTCCGCTTCCCCAACAAGGATCTCGACGATTTCATCATCCTGCGCTCGGACGGCAACCCGACCTATATGCATGCCGTCGTCGTCGACGACCACGACATGGGCATCACCCACATCATCCGCGGTGACGACCATCTGACCAATGCCGCCCGCCAGATGGTGATCTATCGAGCCATGGGCTGGGACGTGCCGTCGATGTCGCATATCCCGCTGATCCATGGCGCCGATGGCGCCAAGCTGTCGAAGCGGCACGGCGCCCTCGGCGTTGAAGCCTATCGCGCCATGGGCTATCTGCCCGAGGCACTGCTCAACTACCTGGCGCGGCTCGGCTGGAGCCACGGCGACGACGAGGTCATGTCGCTCGCCGACATGATTGCGTGGTTTGACATCGGCGATGTCAACAAAGGGGCCGCCCGCTTCGACTTCGCCAAGCTCGAGGCGCTGAACGGCGTGCATATGCGCCGCATGAACGACGCCGAATTGCTCGAAATCTTCATCAACACCTTGCCCTATCTCGAAGGCGGCCCGGCGATCGCAGCGCGCCTCGACGACACCGGCAAGGCGCAGTTGCTGGCCGCCCTGCCCGGCTTGAAGGAGCGCGCCAAGACGCTGGTCGAGTTGGTTGACGGTGCCGCCTTCCTGTTTGCCGAGCGGCCGCTGCCGATCGACGAGAAGGCGGCGGCGCTGCTCGGCGGTGAGGCGCGCGAAATCCTGCGGGGCGCCCATGCGGCGCTGAAGGCGATTCCAGGGGATTGGACGGCCGCAGCGGCGGAAGCGGCGATCCGCGAATTTGCGCTTGCCGGTGGTCATAAGCTTGGCGCTGTGGCCCAACCTTTGCGCGCCGCGCTCACCGGCAAAAGCACTTCGCCCGGCGTGTTCGACGTGCTTGCCGTGCTTGGCCGCGAGGAAAGCCTGGCGCGCGTCGCGGATCAAATCGATTAGCAAAACTGGCCCAAGAAGATTGGCATTGAAAGGTGGGTTTCGCAGTGCAACATTAGGTCTTGGCCCAATTTGGCACGCAAATCCAATTGCGGGCGCAAACGTGCGAACTCCGATACTTTCGACGTGTTGCGTTGCAGATATTTTGCCTTTGCCGACATGAGAAAACAAAAGGAGTTTGCAATGTCCGAAGCTGCGACAAAAATGGAATTTGGCGGTAAAACCCACGCGTCGACGGCGAAACTTGAATTCGGCGGCAAAACTCACGAACTCAAGGTGCGAAGCGGCTCGGTCGGACCTGACGTCATCGATATCGGCTCGCTTTACAGCACCACCGGGGCCTTCACCTATGATCCCGGCTTCACTTCGACGGCAAGCTGCGAGTCGGAAATCACCTTCATCGATGGCGACGCCGGCATCCTTTTGCATCGCGGCTATCCGATCGACCAGTTGGCCGAACACGGCGACTTCCTCGAAGTCTGTTATCTCTTGCTCTACGGCGAACTGCCGACCAAGGCGCAGAAGGACGATTTCGACTACCGGGTGACGCGCCACACCATGGTGCACGAGCAGATGTCGCGCTTCTTCACCGGCTTTCGCCGCGATGCCCACCCGATGGCGGTGATGTGCGGCGTGGTCGGCGCGCTGTCAGCCTTCTATCACGATTCCACCGACATCTCGGACCCATACCAGCGCATGGTCGCGTCGATGCGGCTGATCGCCAAGATGCCTACGATCGCGGCAATGGCTTATAAATACCACATCGGCCAGCCATTCATTTACCCGAAGAACGAGCTGAATTTCGCGGCCAACTTCCTGCATATGTGTTTTGCCGTGCCGTGCGAGGAATACAAGATCAACCCGGTGCTGGCGCGTGCGATGGAGCGCATCTTCATCCTGCACGCCGATCACGAGCAGAACGCCTCGACCTCGACCGTTCGCCTCGCCGGCTCGTCGGGCGCCAATCCGTTCGCCTGCATCGCCGCCGGCATCGCCTGCCTGTGGGGACCGGCCCATGGCGGCGCCAACGAGGCAGCCTTGAACATGCTGGGCGAGATCGGCCATGTCGACCACATCCCGGAATTCATCGCCCGCGCCAAGGATAAGAACGATCCGTTTCGACTGATGGGCTTTGGCCACCGCGTCTACAAGAACTACGATCCGCGCGCCAAGATCATGCAGAAGACCGCACATGAGGTCTTGGGCGAACTCGGCATCAAGGACGATCCGCTGCTCGACATCGCCATGGAACTGGAAAGGATCGCTCTGACCGATTCCTATTTCATCGAGAAGAAGCTATATCCGAACGTCGATTTCTATTCCGGCATCACGCTGAAGGCGCTGGGCTTCCCCACCACCATGTTCACAGTGCTGTTCGCGGTCGCCCGCACCGTCGGCTGGATCGCGCAGTGGAAAGAGATGATCGAGGATCCGCACCAGAAGATCGGCCGCCCGCGCCAGCTCTATACAGGTGCGCCGGAACGCGACTACGTGCCGATTGCAAAGCGATAAGATCGAGCGAATAGGGAATAGCGAGTAGGGATAGAGTTGCCTCCGCGGCGATCCACTCCTCGCTATTCGCTACTCCCTATTCGCTCCTTGATATATCTCATCACGACCCCCGCAGCGATGTCGCCGGACGGTCTGTCGACGGCCATGCGTCTGGCCACCTCGGCAAAACCGTCCTTCTGCCATGCGCGATAGGGGGTGTCGGAAAACAGCGCCTCCAACTGCCGCACCAGATAGTGCGGTCGCACATATTCGTTGTAGCTTTCCGGCACGATCGGGCGGTCGGCGATGAGATTGGGCAAGGAGGCGCTCCATACGGTGATCAGGCGTTGGGCCATCCGCATGACCGGATCGAGCCGGTAGCAGGAGATCATCGGCACACCCGACAGCGCCAGTTCCAGCGACACCGTTCCCGATGCGATCAGTGCTGCATCGGCCTTGCCGAAGGCCTGCCATTTGCGCTCGGGATCAAGGATGATCTCCGGCTTCTCGTCCCAGCTTGCCACCGAAGCCCTGACCAGGTCGGCGACATGTGGCACCGTCGGCAACAGCAGGCGCAAGCGGTGTCCGCGCGCACGCAGGATCGAGATCGTCTTGCCGAACGGGCTGGCTAGCCGTCGCACCTCGCCGCGACGCGAGCCGGGCAGCACAAGCAGTGTCTTCACACGATCATCGGACAGGTCGCGCGGCAGGCTTTGCGCCTTGGCGGCGCCGAGCACGCCCGGATCGTGGGTAAGGCGATGGCCGACATAGGTGCCTAGCGGACCGCCGAGGCGGGCGAGCTCCCTCACTTCGAAAGGCAGTATGCAGAGGATGTGGTCGACATACGGTTTCATCGCCCCCGCCCTGCCCGGCCGCCATGCCCAGACGCTCGGACAGACATAGTGGACGATCGGGATTGCCGGATCGGCGGCACGCACCTTTTTCGCCACGCGCAGCGAAAAATCCGGGCTGTCGATGGTGATGAGGCAGTCGGGCTTTTCATTGGCGACCGCATCGGCCGTCTGGCTGATCCGTCGTATCAGGCGCGGCAGATCACGCAGGATGGCGCTCAATCCCATCAGCGCGATCTCGCCGCCGTCGAACAACGGCGTGAGGCCGAGCGCCTGCAAATGCCGGCCGCCGATGCCGACGAGCCGGACCTCGCGGCGGGTCACGCGCTTGAGCGCCTCTACGATGTCGGCGCCAAGCAGATCGCCGGATTCCTCGCCGGCGACGATGGCGATCTTCAGCGGTCTCTCAGTCGCCATGCACCGGCTCCGCAGCGGGCAGGCCGATCACGAACAGGCCGAGCGCGTTGGCGCGAGCGACGACTGTCGGGCCTTCCAGAACCAGCGAGCGGCCGGCTTCGACGGCAATGCCGGCAAGTCCGGCGGCGTGCGCCGCCTCGATCGTCTGCAGGCCGATGGAAGGCAGATCGGCGCGCAACTCCTGGCCCGGCTTGGCGCATTTGACCAGGACGCCGCGCGTTCTGCCGGCCAGCCTGCCATGGCCGCGCAACTGCCGTGTTCGATCGAGCAATCCGTCTGTACCCTCGATGCCTTCCAGCGCGATGACGCGGCCGCCGATCGCAACAGCCGCCTGGCCGATATCCAGCGCGCCGATGGCCATTGCCGCTGCGTGGGCCGCTTTGATGTCGCGCCAGTCGGATTTCCGCGGCGCTGCCTTGGTCAGCGCGCCTTCGGCGGCGACCAGTTCCGGCACGATCTCATGGGCACCGACCACCTTGACGCCACGCGCCTCCAGGGCCCGCGTCAAAACCTTCAGCAGGCCGTCGTCGCCGCGGGCAAGCGCCATGACCACCGAAGGCACCACGGCAAGCAAGCCAAGGCTCGGGCGCATGTCGATCAGTCGAGGCCGGCGCCTGATCTCGCCGGCAAGAACCAGATGGCTGATCCGTCGACGCTTCAGCAACGAAGCGAGCGAACCGATGTCTTCCAGAGCGAGAGTCTCATGCTCGTAGCCGCCGAGCTCGGACTTGCGGTCGGCTTCGCCCTCGATCAGGATAATGACGGGCGGATAGCCTTGTCCGGCCAGGCTGATCGCAACTTCGACCGGCAAGCTGCCGCCGCCGGCGATGATGCCGACCTTGGCGTCTGGCGCGAGATCAAGGCCCGTCCGGCTGGCCTCAATCTTCGTCATCTGCATCGTCGCCGCCGCCAGCCTTGAGCGACGGGACGGCATAGTGCCGCTTACCGCGACTGGCGATGAAATCGATGATCTTCATGGCGGTCGGTGACGAGGCGAATTCCGCCCTGGCGAACTCGACGTTCTCGCCGACGGTTCGGGAGCGATCGAAGATCGTCCTGTAGGCCCTGCGCAGCGTATGGATCTCGGAACGCGGCAGGCCCGCGCGCTTCAGGCCGATGATGTTGAGGCCGCGAAGGCTGGCGCGATTGCCGACGGCGATGGCGTAGGGAATGACATCGCCGACGAATGCCGAGCAACCGCCGAGAAAGGCGTTGTCGCCGACGCGGACAAACTGATGGACGGCGCTGAGACCACCGATATAGACGTTGTCGCCGATCTCGCAATGGCCGCCCAGCGTCGCCTGATTGGCGAAGGTAGCGTTCTTGCCGACGATGCAATCATGCGCGATGTGGGCGTAGGCAAGGAAGTTGCCGTTGTCGCCGATGGTCGTCTCGCCGCGGCTGGAATCGGTGCCGAGGTGCATGGTCACGCCTTCGCGGATCGTGCAGTTCTCGCCGATGACCAGCGTGGTGCGGCCGCCCTTGTGCTTGGTGTTTTGCGGCGGCGCGCCCAGTGTCGCCATCGGATAGACTTTGGTCGACGCACCGATGGTGGTCGCGCCGATCACCGAGATGTGGCTGACCAGTTCGACGCGGTCGCCGATCACTGCGTCGGCGCTGATGTGGCAGAACGGCCCGATGCGGACGCCTTCGCCGATTTTGGCGCCGGTCTCGATGACCGAAGATGGATGGATGACTGTCTGGATTTTCATAAGCATTCGATCGTCAGTCGCTCGTGACCATCATCGCCGAGATCTCGGCTTCCGCGGCCTTGACGCCGTCGACCAGGGCCTCGCAGGCGAATTTGAGGAGGTTGCCGCGTTTCTTGATTTTCTTCACATGGATCTTCAACTGGTCGCCGGGAACCACCGGTTTACGGAATTTGGCATTGTCGATAGTCAGGAAATAGACCAGCGACGGTTTTTCGGCGCCAGGATTTCTTTCGATACCGAGGCTGCGGATGCAGATGGCGCCGGCCGTCTGCGCCATCGCCTCGACGATCAGCACGCCGGGCATGACCGGCTGATCCGGGAAATGACCTTGGAAATGCGGCTCGTTTATTGTCACGTTCTTGATGCCGGTGGCGGACTCGTCGCCATCGATATCGATGATGCGGTCGATCATCAGGAACGGATAGCGATGCGGCAGGAGCTTCATCAGCCCCAATATGTCGACCGCCTCGAGCGTCGTCGCCGCAACCATCTCAGCTCTTCCCTCCGTCGCCCGATTTGCGCGCCCTGGCCAGTCTTCGCAGAGCCGCGATCTCCCGCATGGCTTCCGCCATCGGCTGCGCCGGGTACCCTCCCCAAATCTCGCCCGCGGGGACGTTGCTCATGAACCCGCTTCTTGCAGCAAGCTTGGCCCCTGTCCCTACCGTCAGGTGATCCGCAAGACCGACACCGCCACCCATGGTGACGTTGTCGCCCACCGTTACGGAACCGGAAATGCCCGAAAGGCCGGCGATTATGCAATTGCGGCCGATGCGGACGTTATGAGCGATCTGGACCAGATTGTCGATCTTGGTGCCTTGACCGATAATCGTGTCGGACATGGCGCCACGATCGACCGTGGTATTGGAGCCGATCTCGACGTCGTCCTGGATAACGACCCTGCCGATTTGCGGCACGCGCTCCGGGCCCTTGGCGCCGGCGACGAAGCCAAAACCGTCCTGGCCGATGCGGGCGCCGCCATGAATGATGACGCGGTTGCCGATCAGCGCGTACTGGATGCTGGCGCCTGGACCGACATAGCCGTCGCGGCCGAACTGGCAGGACGGACCGATAACGGCATGAGGAGCAATGACGGTTCCGCTGCCGATAGAAGCGCGAGGGCCGATGATCGCGCCGGCCTCGACGATCGTGCCGGCCTCGACACGCGCCGATGGATCGATATGGGCATGCGGCGAGATACCGGTTTCGCCGGTCATCGGCGCCGGTGTCGCAGCCGCCGGGAAAAGCAGGCGACCAACCATCGCGAAAGCCTGTTGCGGGCGCGGATGGATCAGAACCGCGATACCCGCCGGCGCTTTGCCGGCAAATTCGGCAGGGCAGAGAACCGCCGCTGCTCGCAGCGATTGCATCAGCGTGAAGTTGCGTCTGCCATCGACAAAGACAAGAGCGCGCTCGCCGCCTTCGCTTGCCGGCGCCAGGGCTTCGATCGATTTATCGGAGAGGTCGGAATCGACAAGCACCGAGCCGGTCAGATTCGCGACTTCGCCAGCCGTATACCGGCGTGATGGCGCGAAGAACACCGGATCGGTCATTCCAGAAGCTATATCCAGCTAGCGCATGACCCCGAAAATCGGAATCGATTTTCGGAAAAAATCATGCGCAAAATCAAAGTCCTACAGCGTGCTTTGCGCGTCCAAGAGGAGGCGCCGCGCTGTAGTGTCGAATTATTCTCTTCCGGACCCCTACGGCCCGGAAGTATCGTTGCCCGCCGATCAGAAGCGGGACGATATGCCGAAGTTGAATTCCTGCACGTCGTCGGTGTCCTCCTTGAGGACCGGGATCGCATAGTCGATGCGGATCGGGCCAAAGGGCGACGCCCACATCATGCCGAGACCGACCGAGGCGCGCCACTCCATCCCGGTTGTCGATGGATCGACACCCGCCACATCGTTGCCATAAAGTGTCGCCGCATCGGCAAAGACCGCGCCGCGCAGGCCGAAGCTCTCCGGAATCACCGGCATCGGAAACTGGGCTTCCGCCGAGGCGTTGAAATAGGTGGTGCCACCGAGATGGTCGTCAAAGCCCTGGTCGTCGACAGGACCGATGCCGCCATAGGCGAAGCCGCGGATCATACGGTCGCTGCTCTGGAAATGGTCGAAGATGCGCAGGTCGTCGTCGCTGCCGTAGCCCTGGATATGGCCCGCTCCACCCGCAATCAAACCAACCAGATCAAGCTGCTCAGACAATGTCTGGTAAACGGTGCCACGCGCTGTCACCTTGACGAATTTGGCGTCGCCGCCGAGGCCGGCGAATTCCGTGGTGACATTGGCGAAGATGCCTTCATGCGGGCTCTTCATGTCGTCGATGGTGTTGTAGACCAGGGCGAGACTGACCGACGACTTGAGCCACGGGCTTTCCTCAATGCCGTTTAGGATAGCCGTAGAGACCTCGCACCCGGCGTTGGGATCGCAGCCATCGTCGAGCTCATACTTCTCCTGCGAGATATTATACGCCAACTGCGTCGAGATGTCGTCGGTGATCGGCAGGCCGAAGCGCACTGTCGCGCCCGTCGTCTCGCTCTGGTAGTCGTCGTATTCCCTGGTCCGGTGGAAGACATCGAAACCGGCAGCGATACGCCGCCCGAGGAAATAGGGCTCGGTGAAGGAGAAGCTGTAGTCACGTGAATTCTTGCCGCCGCCCGCCGATAGCTTGATGAACTGGCCGCGTCCGAGGAAGTTGCGCTCGGTGATCGATCCTTCGATGGATGGGCCGTCGGTGTCGCCGCCTGTCGAATAGCCGGCGCCGACGGAGAACTCGCCGGTCGATTTCTCGACCACGTCGACCACCAGCACCACCTGATCCGGCTCAGAGCCTGGCACGGTCGAAACCTCGACTTTCTCAAAAAAATCGAGCGCTTCCAGCCGTTTCTTCGCGCGCTGGATGAGAACCTGGTTGAAGGCATCGCCCTCACTCACGTCGAATTCGCGGCGAATGACAAAGTCGCGTGTCCGGTCGTTGCCGCGAATCTCGATGCGCTCGACATAGGCCTTGGTGCCCTGGTCGATCGTATAGACCACTGAAATGGTGTGGTTCTCGAAATTGCGGTCGCCGCGCGGCGTCACCTGGGCGAAGGGGTAGCCGGAACCGGCGACCCTCTCGGTTAATGCGATGATGGTGTCTTCGACGTTCTCGGCGTTGTAGACATCGCCCTTGTGGGTTTCGACCACCGACTGCAGCGATGCGGGGTCGACCTCGGGAATCGTGCTCTCGACGCTGACGTCGCCGAAGGTGTAGCGGTCGCCCTCCTGCACGGTGATGGTCACCGTGTATTTATTGGTGGTTTCGTCGAGTTCGCCGACCGCGGAAATCACCTGGAAGTCGGCATAGCCGTGATTGTAATAGAAACGGCGCAGCAACTCCTGGTCGGCGCGCAGCTTGTCTTCGTCATAGACGTCATCGCGCAGCACGAACGACAGGATGGTCGAGCGCTTGGTCGAGATGACGTCGGACAGGCGGCGGCTCGAATAGGCGCTGTTGCCGACGAAATTGATCGCGGCGATCTGCGTGCGGCCGCCTTCATTGATGTTGAAGATCACGTTCACGCGGTTGTCGCCGAGATCCATGATCTGGGTGGTCACGGCGGCGTCGTCGCGGCCGATACGCCTGTAGGCGGCCTTGACCGCTTCGACATCGGCATCGAGCGCCTGCTGCGAGAACGTTCCACGCGGCTTCAACTGGACCGCGGCCGCGAGGGCGTTATCCTTGAGCTTCTTGTTGCCCTGGAACAGCACCTGGTTCACGACCTGATATTCGGAAACCTTGATGACCAGCGTCGAACCGACCTGGTTGATCTGGACGTCCGAGAACAGCCCGGTGCCGAACAGCGCCTTGACCGCCTCGTCGATATCGGCGCTGGAAAAGGCCTTGCCGGGCTTGATCGTGACGTAGTTGCGGATCGTGTCGGCGTCGACGCGCTGATTGCCGCTGACTTCAACTCTTGAAACAACAGCGGCCTCGGCCGCCGATGTGGCAACGAACTGCACTGCGACCGCACCTGGTACGACCAGGGCGGCGGACAGGGCCACCGCGGACGCGGCGCTCAGAAACTTGGATGCCTTCATCGGGCTTTTGTACCTTTTCTCGAAGTCCCCACGGCGAGAAAACCGGACGTGCGGTAATTTCCCCTACCGTATTAACCGGATTTTCCCTACACGCAAGGCTCCTGGTTAATTTGTATTTACTTAACCGAATTGCGTGGCTTTCGCGTCACGCATATCCCCACGCATGGTAAACGGCGTCTCAACATTGGCTGTGCTGAAGCCAAATTTCTTCATGATTTCAGCATCCAAACAGATCGTTCCAGAAAACGAACCCCATGAAGGCCAAGACGAGAAGCAGGCCAGCCCTGTAGCCCATCTCCATCATCCGTTCCGACACCGGCCGCCGAATGACGGCCTCAACGCCGTAGAACAGGAGATGGCCGCCGTCGAGCGGGGGAATCGGCAAGAGGTTGAGAATACCGATCCCGACCGACAGCAGGGCAACAAGTTGCACAAGCCAGTTGAAACCGAGTTTTGCCGCCTGCCCCGACATTTTTGCGATCTTGATCGGGCCGCCCAGCTGGCACTTGTCTTCGCGACCGACGACGAAACGCTGCAGGAACTGGCCGGTAGCCTGGATGATGTGGCCGGTTTCCTCGACCGCCGCCCCAACCGCTCCGACCGGGCTGTAGGTGATCAGGCGGGGTTGGCCGAATTCCTGGTTGTTGACGACGCCGATCACGGCCACGTTGACCTTGTTGCCCAGCGCGTCTTCCTGTTCCATCAACCGTGGCGTCGCCGTGACGGTGATCTCCTTGCCGTCGCGCAGCATGACGAAGGTGATGGGGTCGCCGCCGCGGCCCGAGACCCGGCGCTGGACATCGGCGAAGGTCTGGACCTTGCGGCCGTCGACGCTGACGAATCGGTCGCCGGGCAGGATGCCGGCCCCGGCCGCCGGACTGTCGGCGGTGACCTCGGCCACCATCGGCTCCAGCACCGGGCGGCCATAGGCGGAAAACAGCACCGCGAAGACGACGATCGTCAGCAGGAAATTGAACAGCGGACCGGCCACCACGGTCGCCGCGCGCTTCCAGACCGGCTGCGTGTGAAACGCAATCTTGCGTTCGGCAGCCGTCAGCGTTTCGATCTCCTCCGAGCTCGGCTGGCTCGAGGTGGCGTTCATGTCGCCGACGAATTTGACGTAGCCGCCGAGTGGTATGGCGCAGAGTTTCCAGCGCGTGCCATGGCTGTCATTAAAGCCGAAGAGTTCCGGGCCGAAGCCGATCGAAAAGACCTTCACGCCGATGCCGCACCAGCGGCCGACGAGATAATGGCCCATCTCGTGAACGAACACGACGACGGTCAGCACGAACAGGAAAGGCACCAGCGTGCCGAGGACAAAGCCCTCCGTGCTGAAAACCGCGTGAAGAATCTCGTTCAACTCATGTCCTCAAAATTCGTCCGCAGCACGGTGGTACCGCGACTGTGGCATCAATCCAGGCGAATCCATGGCGCATCCTGCGCAGGGTCAAGAAACCAGGCCCGCAATCAATGCCGATCAAGCTGGAAACAGCCCCTGTGCCGGATGGTCGGCGGTCGCCGAAATCCAGCCGATGACGTACAGGGCGAAAGCCGCCGCGACAAGCCCGTCGACCCGGTCCATGACGCCGCCATGGCCCGGTATCAGCGTGCCCGAATCCTTGCGGTTGTGGCGCCGCTTCACCCATGATTCAAAAAGGTCGCCAGCCTGGGAGACGAGCGAAAGCACCAGCGCGACGACGCCGAGCACTGCCAGATTGCCGGCTCCGGCCGCAGCGGCCAGAAGCAGCCCGGCAACCACGCCGCCGACAGCGCCGCCGAGTGCGCCGCTCTGCGTCTTGCCAGGTGAGATCGACGGCGCCAGCTTCGGCCCGCCGACAGCGCGGCCGACGAAATAAGCTGCTATGTCGGTCGCCCAAACCACCGCGAACAGGAAGAGAATGGCGACGAGGCCGGGATGGTCGCCGTCGCGCAAAAGAGCAAGTGACAGTCCGGCAATGGCGGCATAGGCAAGGCCGGACGCGTCCCACTGTCCCGTTTGATGCATCGAAGGCTGGTGCACCGAAGGCTGGCCCGTCGAAGGCTGGCGCATCGAAGCCACGGCCACGGTGGCAACGACCATCACCGCCACAAGAAGCAGCAGCCAGGACGCCGGCAGGCCGGCGACCAAGGCGCCGACGAAAACCAGAAGCAGCGCTTCCGGCAGAAGACCAAGACCCGTGGCGGCGACCGGGCGGCACATTCGCGTCCATTCGTAGAAGATCAGGATCGTCATGGCGGCGCAAAGCAGCCGGAAGGGCAGTCCGCCGAGCCAGGTCAGGCCGAGCGTGACGACCGCAAGCACGACGGCAGAAATAACGCGAAGCTGAAGGTTGCTCATCCCTTGGCTGTCACGGGGACGTCTTCAGCGCCAAGCCCGCCGAAACGGCGCTCGCGACCGGCAAAGTCGCGCAATGCGTCAGCCAAATGCTCGCGGCTGAAATCGGGCCAGAAGCAAGGCAGGAAGACAAGTTCGCTGTAAGCCGCTTGCCACAGAAGGAAATTCGACAGCCTGAGCTCACCGCTGGTGCGGATGACCAGTTCCGGATCCGGAATACCCTGGGTGTCGAGCGAGCCGGCAAAGGATTCGGCCGTGATCGCCTCGCTGTCGAGCTCGCCGCGCGCCACCGCCGCGGCAAGCTTGCGCGCGGTGCGCACGATCTCGTCGCGCCCGCCATAGTTGAAAGCGATGACCAGGGTCAGCGCGTCGTTGCGGACGGTCAGCGTTTCGGCCTCTTCAAGCAGGCTCCTGATGTCAGGCTGCAGCCCTGCCCTGTCGCCGATGATCCTGACCCGCACGCCATTTTGGTGCAGTTCGGCGAGGTCGCGGCGGATGAAGATTTTCAACAGGCCCATCAGGTCGCTGACTTCGGACTTCGGCCGCGACCAGTTTTCCGACGAGAAGGCGTAGACGGTCAGGAACGAGATGCCAAGGCCAGGAGCAGCGCGCACCGTGTTGCGCAGCGCCTCGACGCCGGCACGATGCCCAGCAAGCCGTGGCAAGCCACGCGCCTTGGCCCAGCGTCCGTTTCCGTCCATGATGATCGCGACATGCGCGGGGCTTGTCATGTTCTCGCTTTCGAGCCAGCAGTGGCCAGACCCTAAACCTGCATGATTTCAGCTTCCTTATCGGAAAGCAGATGGTCGATGGTGCCGATCATCTCGTCGGTGAGCTTTTGGACCTGGTCGGACCGCTTGCGATGATCGTCCTCGCTGATATCGCCGTCCTTTTCCGCCTTTTTGAGAAACTCCATGCCGTCCCGGCGCACGTGGCGCACGGCGATGCGCGCATTCTCGGCATAACCATGCGAGATCTTGACCAATTCCTTGCGGCGCTGTTCGTTGAGCTCGGGCAGTGGAATTCTGAGATTGGTGCCGTCGACGATCGGATTGAAGCCGAGATTGGATTCGCGGATGGCGCGATCGACCGCGCCGACCATCGACTTGTCCCAGACCGAAACCGAAATCATGCGCGGCTCCGGCACCGACACGTTTGCTACCTGGTTGATCGGCATGGTAGTGCCATAGGCCTGCACCTGGATCGCGTCGAGCAGGTTGCTCGAAGCGCGGCCGGTCCGCAGCGAAGCCAGATCGTGCTTGAACGCAGCGATCGCCCCGTCCATGCGCCGTTTGAGATCATCGTATTCGCCACTCATCATCGTCTCCTCGACCCGTTAGCCGGGTTCACTTCAGGGTAACCCGTATTCAAGCCTCGATCCGAAAACCGGTTCCCGTTTTTCGCCTACGGAAAACCTTCGGTTCGGGATCGGGCTCCCGATCAGTCGTCCGTGACGACCGTGCAACGGCCGCCGCCCCTCAGAATATCACCGAAACCACCCTTCTCGTGGATCGAATAGACGATTATCGGAATGTTGTTTTCGCGCGCAAGTGCAATCGCGGCCGTATCCATGATCGAAAGACCGCGTTTTATGACTTCGCCATGGCTGATGCGCTCGAAGCGGGTCGCATGCGGGTCCTTCTTGGGATCGGCGGAATAGACGCCGTCGACCTGGGTGCCCTTGAACAGCGCGTCGGCGCCGATTTCCGCCGCGCGCAGCGCCGCGGCCGAATCGGTGGTGAAGAACGGATTGCCAGTGCCGCCGGCAAAGATGACGACCTTGCCCTGGTTCATATAGGCGGTCGCCTGGCGCTGCGAAAAGCTCTCGCAAAGTTCAGGCATGGCGATTGCAGACAGCACCACCGCATCGACGCCGATCTTGTTCAGCGAGGTGCGCAGCGCTAGCGAGTTGATGACGGTGGCGAGCATGCCCATGTGGTCGCCGGTGACGCGATCTCCGCCCTTGGAGGCAACGGCCACGCCGCGAAAGATGTTGCCGCCGCCGATGACGACCCCGACCTCGATGCCCAGGGTACGGGCCTCGGCGATGTCGGCGGCGATGCGATCGACCACCGACACGTCGATGCCGAAATGCTGCTCACCCATCAGCGCTTCGCCCGACGCTTTCAGCAAGACACGTCGGTAGAGGGGCTTCACCGTCATCTGGTCCTCATCATTATACGTGTGACGCGCCCCGGGGCGGCTTCCCCGCGCAGGCGTTGCCCCGAAACATTGGCGTTCCGATACACGAAGGGCGCTGCGATGTCACGCGGCGCCGGAACCGGTAAACGCTCTTCCAGCCATTGGCTTACACCGGCAAATGCAACTTGCGCGAGTAGATCCTTGCATGAGCAGATCCGGGCATGAGCAGATAGCCAGCTGGCCTGTCGCCGACGCCTGGCCTTCATCGATACCGCGCAAGAAATCGGCCGGGCATCCTCGCGAACACCCGGCCGTAAAGTCTTTTCAGAAAGATAGAGTGCGTTTTACTTCTTGACCGCCGCCGCGACTTCCGCCGCAAAATCGGTCTCGTCCTTCTCGATGCCCTCGCCGAGCGCGAAGCGCAGATAGGCAGTGATCTTGGCCGGTGCGCCGATTTCCTTCTCGGCATCCTGCAGCGCCTTCTCGACGGTGATGTCGGGATTGAGCACGAAAGCCTGCTTGAGCAGCACGACCTCTTCGTAGAACTTGCGCAGGCGGCCCTCGACCATCTTCTCGATTATCGCTTCCGGCTTGCCGGACTGGCGCGCCTGATCGGCGAAGATCGCCTTCTCGCGCTCGACCGCCGCCGGATCGAGTTCTTCCGTCGTCAGCGCCATCGGGTTGGTGGCGGCGACATGCATGGCGACCTGACGCGCAAAGGCGTTGGCGGTCTGCGCGTTGCCTGACGTCTCGATGGCGACCAGCACGCCGAGCTTGCCAAGGCCGTCGGCAACCGCGTTGTGGACGTAGGTTGCGACGGCGCCCTGCTCGACGGTGAGCTTGGCCGAACGGCGGAAGCCAAGATTCTCGCCAATGGTGCCGACAGCGTCCTTGATGGTGTCGGCGACCGACTTGTCGGAACCCGGATACGGGGCGGCTGCGACGGCCTCGGTCTTGCCGCCATAGGCGAGCGCCACCTTGGCGACGTTGGCGACGATCTCCTGGAAGGCAGCGTTGCGGGCAACGAAGTCGGTCTCGGAATTGACCTCGACGACCGCCGCCTCACGCACGCCGGAATCGACGCCGATGAGGCCTTCGGCCGCGGTACGGCCGGCCTTCTTGTCGGCCTTGGAGATGCCCTTCTTGCGCAGCCAGTCGACGGCCTCTTCCATGTTGCCGTTGGTCTCGTTCAACGCCATCTTGCAGTCCATCATGCCCGCGCCGGTCAAGTCGCGGAGTTCTTTGACCTGTGCAGCCGAAATGCTCATTGTCGCCTCTTCGTTTAAAATGCACCGACGCACCACCGGTCCTCGATGATGCGCCTGGCGCCAGCGCTTAGTGCGCCAAAATATGAGAAAGATGAAGGCCGAAACCGGCCTTCGATGTTACGCTTCCGGTGTCTGGGCGGCCGGTGTCTCGGCGGTCGGTGTCGGCTCGAGTGCCGGCTCGATCGGAGCCTCGGCCAAAGCGCCGACGTCGACGCCAAGCGCGCCCTGCTGGCGAGCAATGCCGTCGATTGCAGCCTTGGCGATCAGATCGCAATAGAGCTGGATGGCGCGGGCCGCGTCGTCATTGCCCGGAATCGGGAAATCGATCTTGTCCGGGTCGCAGTTGGAATCGATGATGGCGACGACCGGGATGCCGAGACGCTTGGCCTCGAGGATGGCGATCGCTTCCTTGTTGGTGTCGATCACGAACATCAGGTCGGGCGTCGAGCCCATGTCCTTGATGCCGCCCAGCGCCTTGTCGAGCTTCTCGCGCTCGCGGTCGAGGTTGAGGCGCTCCTTCTTAGTGAGCCCCTGGGCCTCGCCAGCCAGCATCTCGTCAAGCTTGCGCAGGCGCTGGATGGAGTTCGAGATCGTTTTCCAGTTGGTCATCATGCCGCCGAGCCAGCGGGAGTTGACATAGTACTGGGCCGAACGCTGTGCGGCGTCGGCAACGATATCGGACGCCTGGCGTTTGGTGCCGACGAACAGCACGCGGCCACCCTTGGCGACGGTGTCGGAAACCTGCTTCAGCGCCTGGTGCAGCAGCGGCACCGTCTGCGAGAGGTCGATGATGTGGATGTTGTTGCGGGCACCATAGATATAGGGCGCCATCTTCGGGTTCCAGCGGTGGGTCTGGTGGCCGAAGTGAATGCCAGCTTCCAAAAGCTGGCGCATGCTGAAATCAGGCAGAGCCATTCTTATGTCCTTTTCCGGTTAGCCTCCACGGACACAGGCATTTCTGGACTTTGTCCTCGAACGCCACCGGAGGTTTCAGCCGGATTTCTCCCGGGCAGACACCAAAGTCCGTGTGTGGAATGAGCGCGCATATAGAGGGGTTGCGCGGCAAACGCAAGCGCTGCGGTGTCTTGTGTCGTAAGCGGTGTCTTGCGGCTCAGCGTGCGGCGATCAGCGCACCGGGGCTATGGTCGTATCTTCCCCTTCGGCACGCGGACCCGCCGGAAAACAGCAACGATCTCCTCGCGGCTGCATTCGATGGCGCCTAGCCGCACCGCGCGGTCGCGCTCGAAGCCGGTTATGTCATAATGCGGCGCCGATGTCTTCGGCGGCCCCTGATAGGACGAGCGCTTGACGCCGAGCTGTGCTGCAAAACGATGCAACTCGTCGGTATTGTCGGCCAGCAGGTGACACCAGCGGTGGCCGACCCACTTCCAGATCGCCGCGTCGACATAGACCGCCATGAGGCTTGCCGCACTCCTTCATCTTGCGCCGACCAGCGGAGCCGCAGTTCACCCGCAGCCGAGATCCAACGTTAGCGATGCCAATGCTAGCGATGATAGAAGGGATTCGGATAGAAAATGAAGCTGCCGGCGGCTTCGAGTTCGGCCACGGTCGTGGTGACCGCCGCCTGCATGCGGCTGTGCAGTTCGGCAAGCGCATTGCCGATCGAGCCAGGATAGGGGTGCAATCCCAACGGCTCCGGCACCCGGATATGCGCGCAGCGCGGCCCGGCCGGTTGCGGCACGAAGCGATTGACCGTGTCGCGCAGCGTGCCCTTGCAATAATCGTTGCGGATACGCTTCATATGCTCTGCGATCTCCTCTTGCGTGATGCGCGGATTGGCTGAGGCCCACGGTCCGACGCGTTGGAGACGCTGGATCGTGTCCGCCAGCGAGCGGATCTGTTTTTGTCGCTCGGCGTCGCCGGTACCTTCCCGCAGCCAGCGGCGCGACCGGCGCAAAAGCTCGGCGATCTCGCTGGCGCCGGGATCGGCCGAAATACCCTCCCCCAGGCGCCGGCTCAATTCGAGCAGCAATAGCTTCTGACGCGTAGCGTACGAAGCCCGCTCGTCGGGCGCCATGTCGCAGACAATCTCATCGCGCGACAGCAGCGTCGCATAGATATGGTGGACGCGCTCCGGCAGCGTATCGGCGGCACCACGCTCGATCTTCAGGCTTTTCTCGATATAGGCGCATTCCTGCGCCAGCGCCGGCTCGACATTTTTGGTGAAGGCAAGCTTCCAGACAACCGGCGCGATCCAGACTTCGAAATCCTGATCTATGGCGCGACCGCGTTTGAGCGCTTCGAACCCCATCTCGACCGCCCCCGGGAGAAGCGGACCGACGACATTGGCATGCCAGCCGACGCCGCCTTCGGGATGCAAGAGAACACCATGCCCTTTCAGCGCCCAGGCGATCGAGTGTTCCTTGGCAGCACCGCTGTTGCCGGGTATCTGGGCGATCAGATTGTTGGCCAGCCAGAATTTCTGCATGATCCGGCCGAGGCCGTTGACGACACCATGCGTGGCCCAGGATGCCGCGAGCGGACTGACCCGCGAGACGATCTCCTTGTCGATCATCCAGTCGGTGAAGAATTCCGGATGGTTGGGCGTGATGAACGTCGCCTTGCCTGCGCCGCAACAGGCCTTCAGCCGCTGCCGGTCGTCGTCGGGGAAGTCGATATGGCGGACATTGGCGACTCCGCGCAATCCGGCCACGCGGTTGAACGGCAACAGGTCGCGAAACCCGGGAATGCCACGCAGCATGACGACCCGGTTGACGACAGTCATGATCCTGATCAGCGCCGGATTGGGCGTCGGCGCCACGAACACATCGATTTTGCTCAACCCACCCCCCGATCGATCCCTCGGCGTAGAGGTTGAAATGCAATTGCGGCGTGTTCAAGTCATTCGCCGCCGCCTTGCGGCGTGGCTAACCCCAGGCTCTATTTCGGCGGACAGGGTTTCGTCTGATCGAACAGCGAAAGATTGACCAGCTTGCCGGTCATCGAGAAGTCGTTGTAGTCCATGAGGAGGTCGCGCGTGATGCCGTTCTCATGCAGCTTGAAGCTGATCCGGTATTCCGGCACCTCCTCGCCCGACTTGTCGGTGCTGTCGAAATAGGCGATGTCGACTGGCCAGTATTTGTCGGTGGCGAGTTTTGCCAGTGCCGGCACTTCCGGATCGGTCTTGTCGGCATCGGTTTTCTTGCCGACGACGACGGTGGTGGTCATCACCTTGTTGGCATCTTCCGAACCGTCGAACAGGTTGGTTTCGTAGAAATTTTCGCCCTTTTCGGCCTTGTCGATCAGTTCGACCAGATGCTGCGTCGGAAACTGTGTGGCCGGCAGTTCGACGCTGCTCTGCTCCGGCTTGTCGATGTCGACCTTGAGGCCGTTTGTCTCCTTCGTCGCGGTGCCCTTGACCTCCTTGTCGAGATTCTGGTCGACGAAGGATTTTGTCACGAACGAGAAGGTCTCGCCTTCGGCGTCCTCGAAAGTGGTCGTCTGCTGGTCGGTCAGCCTTGTATTCTCGTTGGTGACGATCTGGGTGACGAAACGGAACTTCACCGTATAGCCTTCGCAAGGCGAGCCGTTGAACTCGTAGACCATGCGGCCGGAAATGCCGGTGATGCCGGAGCGGTCGGAGGCCTTGTCCAGGGTCAGATCGTAAACCGCGCGATGCGCCTGCAGCGCCGGTACGGCAAAAGCCGGCGCCATCGAGAACACCGCTGGCAGCAGGACAGCGTGGAATGCGAGGCGTGTTGCGCGCATGAGGGGCTCCGATCATCGCGCCTGATGGCAGGCCGCAGGGAAAGAGGGTCCAGCTTAAAAAAAGTCGTGGCGGAAGCGAGGCAAAAATTGCAATTTCGGCCCGGCCTGCGCAGCGTCATCAAGCAATAGGGAATTACCATGAGTGAAACAATCGAAAAGCGGCTAAGCGATCTCGGTGTGACGCTTCCGGTCGCTGCCGCGCCCGCCGCCAATTACGTGCCCTATTGCAGGTCAGGCAATCTGCTGTTCATCGCCGGACAGCTGCCGCTCAGCGAGGGCAAGCTGCAGGCGAGCGGCCTGCTCGACCGCGATGTCGACATCGCAACTGGCCAGGAAGCGGCAAAATACTGCGCGATTAACATATTGGCGCAGGCCAAGGCGGCACTTGGCGATCTCGAGAAAATCCGCCGCGTGGTGAAGATCACCGTCTTCGTCGCCTCGGCGCCGGATTTTTTCGAGCAGCACCTGGTTGCCAACGGCGCCTCGGATCTTCTGGTTGCAGTGCTCGGCGATCCCGGCAAGCATGCCCGCGCCGCCGTCGGTGCCGCCTCCCTGCCGCTTAATGCCGCAGTGGAAATCGAAGCCATCTTCGAAGTCGAATGAGCCCGGCATGACCGACCTTTCCTGGCTGACCGCCCGACCGATTGCCCATCGCGGCCTCCACGACATGAACAAGACGCGCTGGGAGAACACGCTTTCCGCCTTTGCCGCTGCGGCTGAACGCGGCTATGCGATCGAATGCGATGTGCATCTGTCGTCAGACCGCATCCCGGTGATCATCCACGATAGCGATCTGAAGCGGCTGACCGGCCAGGACGGTTTCGTCTGGCAGCGCACGGCAGCAGAAATGACGGCCCTCAAGATCGGCGGCACATCAGATCGTCTGCCGACGCTGCAGCAGGCCCTCGACCTGGTCGATGGTCGCGTGCCGGTGGTCATCGAGCTGAAAGGGGTTCCCGCCCGTGACGAAGGCTTGGTGGAAAGCGTCGGCAAGATGCTCAAGAACTACAGGGGCAAGGCGGCGATCATGTCGTTCGACCACTGGCTGATCCGCGACTTCCCGAAACACGCGCCCGGCATTCCGGGCGGGCTGACCGCTTATGGCAACGAAGTCAAGCTGATCGAGGCGCATTTCGCCATGCTGGCGCACGACATCGCCTTCACCTCCTACGCCGCAGGCGACCTGCCGAACCGGTTTGTCAGTTTTGTGCGCGAAAGGCTCAAAATGCCGGTCATCACCTGGACCGTGCTCGACCAACCGGCGGTCGACCTGACCTTCAGATATGCCGACCAGATGACGTTCGAAGGATTTGAGCCGGATCTTGTGCAGGTCGCATGAACCGAGCTTGCATGGACCGGCACGGAGCTTAAATAGGCTTCATGGATCAAGGCGATGAAGGCGACGGGCAAACGGCGAATGGGGCGTATTCGATCCGGGTTGCCTCCGGCATCGGAGCCTTCACCTGCGCTGAATGGGATGGCCTCGGCGGGACCTCATGCGGCGACACAGAAAACGGCTACAACCCGCTCGTTTCATTCGCTTTTCTGAGCTCTCTTGAGGATTCTGGCTGCGCCGTGCGGCGCACCGGCTGGCAGGGCCATCATCTCAGGCTCGAGACAGCGCAGGGAAAGCTGCTCGGTGCCATTCCCTGCTACCTGAAATCGCACAGCCAGGGCGAATATGTTTTCGATCACGGCTGGTCGGACGCGTTCGAGCGCGCCGGCGGGCGTTACTATCCAAAACTGCAATGCGCCGTGCCGTTCACGCCGGTCACCGGCCCTCGCCTGCTGGTCAACAAGGGCGAGGACAGTCGCGCCGTGAAGGCCGGCTTGGCAGCCGGCCTGAAGGCGGTGACCGACAAGCTCGGCGTTTCCTCCGCGCACGTGACCTTCGCGCAGCTGAGGGATGTCGAGGCGCTGGAAGCGGCGGGCTTCCTGCACCGCACCGACCAGCAGTTCCACTTCTTCAATGAGGGCTATTCGACCTACGACGATTTTCTCGCCACTCTGGCATCGCGCAAGCGCAAGGCGATGAGGAAGGAGCGGCGCGAGGCGCTCGCTCACGGCATCTCGATCGACTGGCTGACCGGCAAGGACCTGACCGAAAGGGTCTGGGACGACTTCTTTGCCTTCTACATGGATACCGGCAGCAGGAAATGGGGGCGGCCCTATCTCAGCCGCGAGTTTTTCTCGATGATCGGCGAGCGCATGGCCGACGACATCCTGCTTGTGATGGCCAAGCGCAATGGACGCTACATTGCCGGCGCTATCAATTTCATCGGTTCCGATGCGCTCTACGGGCGCAACTGGGGCTGCATCGAAGACCATCCCTTCCTGCATTTCGAGGTCTGCTATCACCAGGCGATCGACTTCGCGATCGACCGTAAGCTGAAGGTGGTCGAAGCCGGCGCGCAAGGCGAGCACAAGCTGGCGCGCGGCTACAGGCCGGTGACCACGCATTCGGCGCATTACATTGCGCATCCCGGCTTGCGTAACGCGGTCGCCGACTATCTCAGGCGCGAGCGCCGCGAGGTGGAGCGGATGGCCGGCTATCTCGAAGAGCGCACCCCGTTCCGCAAGGATCTGGCGGACGATTAGTTGGAGCGACGTGCGTCCAATTGGACGCACAAAGTACGCTCTAAAGCATCGTACTTTCCGAAAATCGATTCCGATTGTCGGGTCGATGCGGTAGGAGCAAGACACAATCCGGAGCGCACGCCATGGCCGAAAAAACCACCTACGACAGCAACAATATCTTCGCGAAAATCCTGCGCGGTGAAATCCCGTCACATAGCGTCTATGAAGATGACGCGGTTGTCGCCTTCATGGATGTGATGCCGCAAGGGCCGGGTCATACGCTGGTTGTGCCGAAGGCGCCGTCGCGCAACCTGCTTGACGCAGATCCGGGAACGTTCGGCCCACTCTTCGCCGTCGTGCAAAAGGTAGCGGTGGCGGTGAAGAAGGCCTTCGGCGCCGATGGCGTCACCATCCTGCAGTTCAACGAGCCCGCTTCGGGCCAGACCGTCTACCACCTCCATGTCCATGTCATTCCACGCTTCGAGGGCATCCCTTTGAAGCCGCATAGCGGGCAGATGGAGAAGCCGGAAGTGTTGGCTGAGAACGCCGGCAAGATACGGACGGCGCTGGCAAACTGACGCCGGGCGTCGCGCGTCCGGCCACCCACCAGCGCCTCGAAGCAAAAAACCCCCGTTTCCGGGGCTTTTTAGCTTTTAGGCCATCACCCCTTGCGGGGCAGTTGCGGCACCAGGCTGCGCTTGCCGCCATCCTTGCCCTTGGGCTCCGCCTTCTGCGCGACCGCCTTTTTCGCGGCCGGCTTCTTGCCGGCAGCTTTCCTGGGTTTCGGCGTGTCGTCCGGTTCTTCCTTCTTCGGCTTGACCGGCGCCTCGTCGGCGAGCGACTCGAGCTTCAGCCCGGTTTCGCCGGTCTCTTTCTTGTCGACGGTGACACGCACCGTGCCGCCCTTCTTGAGCTTGCCGAACAGCACCTCGTCGGCCAACGGCTTCTTGATGTGCTCCTGGATGACGCGGCCGAGCGGCCGTGCTCCCATGCGCTCGTCATAGCCCTTCTCGGCCAGCCAGGCGATCGCCTCCTGCGACAGGTCGAAGGTGACGCCACGCTCGGAGAGCTGGGCCTCGAGCTGCATGACGAACTTCTGCACCACCTGGTGGATGACCGGCACCGGCAGCGATCCGAACGGGATGATCGCATCGAGACGGTTGCGGAACTCCGGCGTGAACAGCCGGTTGATCGCCTCGACATCGTCGCCTTCGCGCTTGGTCGAGCCGAAACCGATAGCCGCGCGCTGCGCATCCGAGGCGCCCGCATTGGTGGTCATGATCAGGATGACATTGCGGAAGTCGATCTGCTTGCCGTTGTGGTCGGTCAGCTTGCCATGGTCCATGACCTGCAACAGGATGTTGAACAGATCCGGATGCGCCTTCTCGACCTCGTCCAGCAACAGCACGCAATGCGGATGCTGGTCGACGCCGTCGGTCAACAGGCCGCCCTGGTCGAAGCCGACATAGCCGGGAGGCGCGCCGATCAGCCGTGAGACGGTGTGGCGTTCCATATATTCGGACATGTCGAAGCGGATCAGCTCGACACCGAGCGAGGCGGCGAGCTGCTTTGCCACTTCGGTCTTGCCGACGCCGGTTGGCCCCGAGAACAGGTAGGAGCCGATCGGCTTCTCCGGTTCGCGCAGGCCGGCCCGCGCCAGCTTGATCGCCGAGGTCAACGCCGTGATCGCGGTGTCCTGACCGTAGACGACGCGCTTCAGCTCGACGTCGAGACCGGCCAGCACCTTCTCGTCGTCGGCGGAAACCGTCTTCGGCGGAATGCGGGCGATGGTGGCGATCGTCGCTTCGATCTCCTTGATGCCGATGGTCTTCTTGCGCTTGGCCTCCGGCAACAGCATCTGCGAGGCGCCGGTCTCGTCGATCACGTCGATCGCCTTGTCCGGCAGCTTGCGGTCGTTGATGTAGCGCGCCGACAGTTCAACCGAAGCCTTGATCGCCTCAGACGTGTAGCGAACCTTGTGGAATTCCTCGAAATACGGCTTGAGACCCTTCATGATCTCGATGGCGTCCTCGATGGTCGGTTCGTTGACGTCGATCTTCTGGAAGCGCCGCACCAAGGCGCGGTCCTTCTCGAAGAACTGGCGGAACTCCTTGTAAGTGGTCGAGCCGATGCAGCGGATCGTTCCGGACGACAGCGCCGGCTTCAACAGGTTCGACGCATCCATGGCGCCGCCAGACGTCGCCCCTGCCCCGATCACGGTGTGGATCTCGTCGATGAACAGAACCGCGCCCGGATAGTCCTCGAGCTCCTTGACGACCTGCTTCAGCCGCTCCTCGAAATCACCGCGATAGCGGGTGCCGGCCAGCAATGTCCCCATGTCGAGCGCGAAGATGGTGGCGTTGTGCAGCACTTCCGGCACGTCGCCCTCGACGATGCGCTTGGCGAGGCCCTCGGCGATCGCCGTCTTGCCGACGCCGGGGTCGCCGACATAGAGCGGATTGTTCTTGGAACGGCGGCACAGCACCTGGATGGTGCGGTTGATCTCGGACTCGCGGCCGATCAGCGGATCGATCTTGCCGGCCTTGGCCTTGTTGTTCAGATTGACGCAATAGGCGGTCAGCGCGTCCTGCTGCTGCTTTTTCTTGCCGCCGTCCTCTTGCGGCTCGGCGCCGCTCTGGCCCTGCTCGTCATCGGCGCCGCGCGGCGACCGCGTCTCGGATGCGCCGGGCCGCTTGGCGATGCCATGCGAGATGTAGTTGACCGCGTCGTAGCGGGTCATCTGCTGCTCTTGCAGGAAATAGGCGGCATGGCTCTCGCGCTCGGCGAAGATGGCAACGAGCACGTTGGCGCCGGAGACTTCCTCGCGGCCGGACGACTGCACATGGATCACCGCGCGCTGGATGACGCGCTGGAAACCGGCCGTCGGCTTGGAATCCTCGTCATAGCCGGTAACGAGATTGTCGAGCTCGGTGTCGATGTAGGTGAGAACCGTATGCTTCAACTCGTCGAGATCGACGTTGCAGGCACGCATGACCGCGGCCGCCTCGGTGTCGTCGATGAGCGCGAGCAGCAAATGTTCAAGGGTTGCGTATTCGTGGTGCCGCTCATTGGCGAGCGTCAGCGCCTGGTGAAGCGCCTTTTCCAGGCCTTGGGAGAAAGCCGGCATGTTACCTCACTTCTTCTCCATCACGCATTGCAGCGGATGCTGATTCTGTCGGGCGAAATCCATGACCTGAGACACTTTGGTCTCGGCCACCTCGAATGTATAGACCCCGCACTCGCCCACTCCATGATTGTGAACATGAAGCATGATGCGTGTGGCGGCTTCACGGTCCTTCTGGAAAAAACGCTCCAGCACATGAACCACGAATTCCATGGGCGTGTAGTCGTCGTTGAGAATGAGGACCCGGTAAAGGCTAGGCTTCTTGGTCTTGGTTTTGGTGCGCGTGATGACGGCCGTGCCGCGACCGGTCTCGTTGCCGTCGCTGCCGTTTTGCATCCGCACCACATCTGTTGTGGCAGTCAAACCTGTCGTCACGTAACCCTGCCTTTTCGAATCCCCATGCGCGTTCGACATGTAGGTGTTCGATGAATGATTTTAAGCCCTTCTGTTTAGCTGACAATATGGCTAGGTGGCCAAACTTGACCGATTTTTCGAAATCGTGAAGGCAGCAGAGCCCCTGATTTCAAAATCGAGGGCATTGACGCGATCCGACAGGCGTGGAGCCCTTACGGTTTATCGTGGATGCGTCAGCTAACAGACGCGCTTTAGGTGCCAGCGAGACTGTTAAGGCCGGGCACACTCAGGATTTCCATCGTCCAACACGAGCAAGAATAGCGACAGGCAAGGTGCCGACGAGAACTATGGCAAGTGCGGCGATCGACGCTTCCTCGTAGGTCCCGCGCGCCGCCTCGCCGTAGAGATGCGTCGCCAGCGTCTCGAAATTAAGCGGCCTCAACAGAAGCGTCGCCGGCAATTCCTTCATGCAATCGACAAACACGAGCAAGCCCGCAGCGACGAGCGACGGTTTCGAAAGCGGCAGATGAATATGCCGGAATGTGCCAGTCACATTCTGGCCGAGGCTGCACGCGGCGTGATCGAACGAGCGCGGAATGCGGCTGAAGCCCGCCTCGACCGAACCGACCGCAATCGCCAGGAAGCGTGCGACATAGGCGTAGCCGAGCGCTGCTCCGGACCCGATCAGCAGCAGGCCGGTTGGCGCGCCCAGCCATGCGAGCGCGGCTCGGTCGATCATCTGATCGAGCGCCGCGACGGGCAACAATATTCCTATGGCCACCACGGTGCCGGGCATCGCATAGCCGACCGAGGAAATCCGCTGCAAAGCCGCCGTGATGCGGCCGGGAAGCGAGCGCGCCGTATAGGCGATAACCACGCCGAAGAGCAGGATTGCGAGCGTAGCCATGGCCGACAGGGTGACGGTATTGAGCGTTTCCGACAAAAGCCGGGGCGACAGTCCTGCGAAACGGACGCGTTTCCACGCCTCGACGACAAGGTAGCTCGCCGGGGCGATGAACCCGATGAACACCGGCAAGAGGCCGAGTGCAAAAACGACCAGACCGGAAACGGTGCCGAGACGATGCGGTGTGAAACTCCGCGCCTTTTGTGCGCTCGACCAATAACGCTGACGACGACGCGCCCAACGCTCGATGGTGACGAGCGCGACCACCAATGACAGCATGGCGAGCGCAATCTGCGCCGCGCCCGGCAGGTCGGACCGCGTCACCCATGTCGTGTAGACCGAGACCGTCAGTGTCTTCACGCCCAGGAATTCCGAGGCACCGATGTCGTTCAGCGCCTCCATCAGCGCGAGGCTGACGCCGACAGCGATCGCCGGGCGCGCCAGCGGCAGCGCAACGCGCCACAAGACGCCGCCTCGGCCACTTCCAAGCGTGCGCGACACCTCGACCAGATTGGCCGCTTGGGTGAGAAACATCGCCCGCGTCGTCAGGTAGACATAGGGGTAGAGCACGAAGCCGAGCAGCACGATGCAGCCGGCCGTCGACCGGATGTCGGGAAGGCGGAATTCGTGTGGGCTGGTGTAGCCAAGGGCCGCTCTGACCGCACCCTGGACCAAGCCGATCGGATGGAGAAGATCGAGATAGACGTAGGCGATTATGTAAGTCGGCACCGCGAGCGGGAGGAGCAGCGCCCATTCGAGAAACCTGCGGCCGGGAAAGTCATAGGCGGTGACAAGCCAGGCCGTCGAGGTGCCAAGAAGCGTGACGACGACACCGACGCCGACGAGCAGCGCCGTGGTCTGCTGGAAGGCCTGCGGCAGCACATAAGCGAGGAGATGCGGCCAGAGCCCGCTCGATCCCCGCAGCGCCTGCCAGATAAGGGCGAGAACCGGGATCGCCACCAGCAAAGCGATAAGCGCGGTCGCCATGAACCACAGTCGCCCGGACCTGTATCGGGCGACCTTCAGAGTGGAGGCTTTACGCAGGCCGACATCCGACATCGGGAGTTCACCGGGCGCAGCACTGCCCACGCCCGGATCGCCCATCAGTTGTCGAAGCCGACCTTCTCGGCCAGTTCGCTTGCCTGCTTGCGATGCTTGACGATTTCCGTCATCGGCACGGGATCGACCTTCAACGCGCCTAATGAGGCGATGATCGGGTCGATCGGAGCGCCGGCCTTGACCGGGTATTCGAAATTTGCCTTGGCATAGAGTTTCTGGGCGTCGTCGGAGACCAGATATTCCAGCAGCTTCACCGCCTCACCCTTGTTCGGCGCATGCTTTGCGACGGCCGCGCCGCTGACGTTGACCTGCGTGCCGCCATCCTTGAACGTTGGCAGGACGACCTTGATCGCGTCGCCCCAGGCGACCTGCTCCTCACCGCCCTTGCCGGAGCGCATCAGTCCGACGTAATAGGAATTGGCGATGCCTATCTGGCAAATGCCGCCGAGGATGTCCTTGGCCACATCGCGGTCGCCGCCGCCCGCCTTGCGGGCGAGATTCCCCTTGACGGCGGCAAGCCATGCTTCCGTCGCCTCGGCGCCGTGATGTGCGATGTAGTCGGCGAAAAGAGCGGTGTTGTAGGGATGCTGGCCGGACCGGATGCAGAGCTTGCCCTTCCATTTTGGATCGGACATGTCCTCGTAGTTGAACGCGGCAAGATCGAGATCCTTGGCCGCGTAGAGTACGCGGGCCCGCATCGACAGAGCAAACCAGTTGTTGGCCGGGTCACGCAGGTTCTCCGGGACCGCGGCTTTCAGAACATCGGACTCGACCGCCTGCGTGAGGCCTTTTTCGGCCAGGTCGGCGAGGTTGCCGACATCGACCGTCATGAGAATATCGGCAGGTGAGCTTTCCCCTTCCGAGGCCACACGCTCCGCAAGACCATCCTTCATAAAGACTGTATTGACCTTGACGCCGCTCGAGGCGGTGAAGGCGTCAAGCAGCGGCTGGATCAGCCCAGGCTCACGCGTGGTGTAGATGTTCAGTTCGGCCGCCATGGCGCTGGCCCCGCCAGCGAGGGCGAAGACGCCGCCCACCAGGGCTAGTCGCAATGTGGAAAGGCTCTTCATGCAGCGGTCCTCCATTAATTGATTGGTGCGGCCGGCATGGTTGACAGCCCGGGAATTGCTCGATCATATATGACTAATTTAGTCAAGTTACTTTGCGACCAAAGCGCTTGCGACTTATGCCGCAGCGAATATCAGGACGCCGCCTGCATCGATGGTCAGGTGGATCGGCTCACCCGGCTTTACATCGATCCGGCTGGTGGTGCGCAAGCGCAAGAGATCAGCAACGCCCTCGATCCTGACCAACAATTCTTCGATCTCACCCAGAAAAGAACGGTTGACGACAAGCGCCGGCAGACCTTCGTCCGGACCGGAAAGGCAGAGAGCCTGCGGACGGATGCAGGCAAACGCCTTGCCGCCTTCCGGAAGACCGAGTCGGGCTGGAAAGGTGCCCAGCACCGTTTCGACCCGGCCATCGCGGTAGATGCCCTCTACCCTGTTGCACGGGCACAGAAATTCGGCGGCGTAAAGTGAATTGGGATGATCATAGATATCGTAGCCCGTCCCGACCTGCACAACACGCCCCGCCTGCATCAGCACAACCCGGTCACCGACGGAAAGGGCCTCCTCTGGGTCGTGCGTGACGAGGATCGCCGTCGTCCCCAAGGCTCTCAACGTCGAAATGGTCTCGTCGCGCACCCGCTCCCGCAGGCCACGATCAAGATTCGAGAAAGGCTCGTCCATCAGCAGGATGACGGGTTTTGGGGCAAGCGCCCGAGCCAGTGCGACTCGCTGCTGCTCGCCACCCGAAAGCGTGTGTGGGTAACGGCCGGAAAGCGCCTGGATGCCGATTCGGGCGATCACCTCGGCCGCACGGGCGCTCGCCTCGCGCCGCGACAGCCGCCTGAGCCCGAAGGCCACATTCTCCTCGACGGTCAAGTGCGGGAACAGGGCGTAATCCTGGAACATGAAACCGATGTTGCGGTCTTCGGGCGCGACAAAGCTGTTCGCGCCCGCGATCTCAGTGCCATTGAGCAGAATTCTTCCGCTGTCGGCAGTATCAACTCCTGAAATGATCCGCAAAAGCGAGGATTTGCCGCAACCGGACTGGCCGACCAGGCAGACGATCTCTCCGGGCGCAATCGAAAGCGAAACATCATCCAGCGCCAGGGTGTCGCCGAAGCGTCGGCTGATATGTTCCAGCGTTAGCGGAGCGCCGGCATCATTTATCGACCCATGCATCATTCGCCCTCCGACAAGCTGGCTCATTGCTGTTTAGATCAGCGTCGATCGGCTGGAAACTTAATGCCATGAAAAAACCCGGCCGCACATTCGCGACCGGGTCCGCTGGCCCGAGGGCCGTGTTCACATCTTATAGCGAGATTACTTCGCCTTTGCGACGATCGATTCGAACGGCTTGTAGGCTTCCTTGGCGAGTTCGGCATAGAGATCACCGATCTTGGTGGCTTCGGTGACGAAGGATTCGTACGACTGCCTGGCAAAATCGGACTGGATCTCGATCGCCTTCTCCAGCGACTTGGCCGACAAAAGTTTCTCGGCTGCTGCGCTGCCGGCCTCGAAGCTTTTCTTGGTGTACTCGCCCGCCTCGGTGGCGATGGCCTGCGCACCCTTCGAAAGGGACGCGAAGCTCTTCAAGCCGCTATCCGCAAACTCCTTGCCGTATTTGCTGAAATCTTCATAGGTCTGGGTCATTCACGCAATCCCTTGCCAGTTGTCCTTGAGCGGTGGACGCGGCCTTGTCCCGGGCCGCGTTGTGCAATGCAAGTAATATATTGTGCACTGCACAAAAGTCAAGTTTTTACCGAGTGCGGGTTTAGTGCGGCCCCGGCCATCCGGCCAGCAAATCGGCGCAACCATCGGGCAATGGCGAAAATTCGAATAAAGAAAAGCTCAAGCTCGAAGAAAATGGTGAACGCCGCGGTTACCATAAACGGATTGGTAACGCTGGCTGCGATAGCTTGGCTTGAAGTGAGGCAGGACCCCTTTGCCGCCTCCACCGCAACAAAAATTCAAAGGAACCATCGGTGCGTCAGGCGTTGTCGGGCATTCTCTCCAAATCCGCGTCCTTTTTGAAAACGATCATGATCCTCGCTTTGGCGACGACATTCGTCGTTGCCGGCTCTGCTTCGTCCATGGCGGCGAGGTCGGCGGCCATCGTCATCGACGCCAAGACCGGCAAGGTGCTTTACTCTTCGAATTCCGATGGCCGACGCTATCCAGCCTCGCTCACCAAGATGATGACGCTTTACCTGGCCTTCGAGGCCATGGCGAACGGCAAGATCGGCAAGAGCTCCCGGGTCGTCTTCTCGGCCAATGCTGCTGCCGAGCCGCCGACCAAACTCGGCGTCAAACGGGGCGGCGCGATCACCGTCGAGACCGCGATCCTGTCGATGGTGACCAAGTCGGCAAACGACTCGGCAACCGCGCTCGGCGAACTTCTCGGCGGCAATGAAGCCAATTTCGCCCACATGATGACAGCCAAGGCGCGGGCACTGGGCATGAAGGGGACCGTTTTCCGCAACGCCCACGGCTTGCCAAATCCCGGTCAGTTCACCACCGCGCGCGACATGGCGGTGCTCGGCATCGCGCTGCGGGAGCATTTTCCCCAGTATTACGGCTATTTCTCGCAGCGTTCCTTTCTCTACGGCCGCAGGCGCATCAACGGCCACAACCGCCTGCTTGGACGCATCAAGGGCGTCGACGGCATCAAGACTGGCTACACCCGCGCCTCCGGCTACAATCTCGTCTCCTCGGTCGACGACGGCGACCGCCGCATCGTCGCGGTGGTCATAGGCGGAAAATCCGGCGGCAGCCGCGACAACCAGATGGCCGCATTGATCAAAACCTACATGCCCAAGGCGTCGTCGCGCGGCAGCGGCATGCTGATCGCCAAGGCTGGCGGCGGCAACCCGATCACCGCTCTGGCGAAAGTATTCCTGCCCAAGCGCGACGCGCCGACGCCGGACAGCAGGCCGGACGACGATGCCCCGTACAACGAGGCCCCGGACGGCGATGCCATTGCCTCCCTGGTGGAGGAAACCGAGCCCGTCGTTGAAGAAGCCACCCCCGTCGTTGAGACCAGGCCCGTCTCTCAGACCAGGAAGATCGCGACAGTGGCCGCGGCCACGGCGGACGATGTGGCGACCGCACGGGTCGCAGCAGCCTATGGCGAACCGGCAACGGTTGATCCCGTCAACACGGCATCGGTGCCGTCCGGCTGGGCAGTCCAGGTCGCCTCTTCGCCAAAACAGTCCGAAGCCCAGGCTCTCCTGGACGAGACGAGCAAACAGGCGCCTTCGGTCCTGGCCGATGCTGTGGGCTTCACCGTCGCCTTCGAAAAGGACGGCGTCACCTACTACCGCGCCCGGTTCGGTTTTGGCTCGAAGACTGCCGCCTCGAAAGCCTGCAATGCCCTGAAGAAAAAGAAAATCGAGTGCTACGCCGTCCACCAGTAGGAGGCGTCGAAACATCTCCCGGAAGAATTCTGCGTCGAAGGAGACTAGTTGTGATTGGAGAGCAAGACGTCCTTGGCTTCGTTGATCCGCGCCGCCAGAAACGAAGTGCCGCCGAGATCGGGGTGCAGGCGCTGCATCAGGCGGCGGTGCGCCTTGCGGACATCCGCCGCGGCGGCCCCCGCTTCAAGACCAAGGATCTTGTAGGCCTCCTCCTTAGTCATGGCGCCCGAACCTGGCGAAACACCCAGCCCGTCGCCACCATTCGCCTCCGCGTCTTCGCGCCAGATGGGAAATCTGCCGTCAAGATACGTCTCTAGCAGCTGGCGGCTCTCCGGGTCGCCGGGGAGCTCGCGATAAAGCTGCTGCAATTCCGCAAGGCTCATCGTTCCCAGCATCTTGCCTTCATGGCGGCCGGCGAGCACGAGGCCCTCCAGAGTGCCGGTATCGTGATCAAGCTCCATTTCGAGTGCCGCGGTGCGCACCGTCGAATACTTGCCCGGCTCCAGTTTCGCAGTCGGCCGCTTCATCCGCATCGAGCCATACCAGGCGAGCGCCGTCGACAGGATCAAGCCGCCGATGCCTGCGCGTCCAACCAGAAGCGCGGCGACGCCGATCAGTGCCAGCAGGACGGGCCCAAGCGTCCTCATCCAGCTTGCGAGTTTCGCGGGGTCGGCGCGCAGAAACACCATGGCCACGCCGAGCAGCACCAAAAGCAACGCCACGAATGCGATAGTCGCGCCCATCATTTCCTGCCGCTCCGCAGATGCTCGATCATCAGCCGGTCTTCCGGCCTGCCCCTGGCCTCCAGAGCCTTCAGCCCGCCGGTCGCAAACACGGCGACCGCCGATAGCAGGCTGGCCAAGGTTGCGGCGGCCCGCCGGTCAAATCGGAACCAGGCGCCTTTGGACAGCCGCGCAATTTCCTTGAACGCCTTTTCCGCGCCGGCATCATGGCCCTCCTGAAAGACGAAGACAGGAACGCCGTGCAGGCCGAGGCTGCCGGCCTTTTTCGCCAGATCGTCGATGTTTTCCTCCATCGCATCGCCGATATAGACCAGCGCGTTGACCTTGGCCGCCGCCGTCTGTTTCAGCGCATGGGCGAGCACCTTGCCGATCTGGGTGTGGCCGCTACGGCATTCGATCCGCGTCATCAGCTGCTTCAGCGCGTTCGTATCGGTGACGAATGCGGATGAGCGGCACTCGCCAAGACCGCGAAAATAGACCAGTTGGACCTTGAGCGCCCCGGCCTTGCCGACGGCGTCGAACATCTCGCCCTGCAACGCACAGGCGAGATCCCAGGTCGGCTGGCGGCTCATCGTCGCGTCGAGGGAAAGGATCAGCCGGCCAGTACCGGTCGCGGACGCAGCGAGCGTCCTTGCCTGACGGATAAACGCATCGATCTCACCGCTGCTCGATTGGGATTCGACCGGCGCAGGATTGGCCTTTGCGGGCACGGGCTGCTTCTTGTCGCTCATGACATTCAAGATGTGGCGTTGTCGCACAGCTTGCAAGCCCAGCATGAGGCGATCTGGAGGGCCGGCGAACACCGCAGCTTTGAATTTTGGGGTCTTCCTAGAGAAGGCCGAGATCGGCAAGCTCGCGCCTGAGTTTCGGCGGCATTTCGACCAATCCCGCTTTGCCCTTGGAGAGATCGGCCGGTGCGTCCGACGGTTTCAAATATCGCCAGCCCTGAAAGGCGCGGCGCGGCTGCCATTCAGTCAGCACGACCGCGGGATCGAGGATCAGGTGACAGCGGCCGATACCCTCGTCATCGGTGAAAGGACGGATTTCGGTGATCAACTGGCGGCATTGCACATTGCCCTTGATCACCCAGTAGAGGGAACCGCCATCGGTGACCTCGGCGCTGCGCGTCGGCATCATGCGGGTGGTGTGGTAGTGCTCGACCGGTTCACCGGCGCGCCACCGTTCGTCGAGGCGGAAGGCGATCCACTCTTCGAGATCTTCGACGCTGTCGCAGCCAACGCAGAGCTTTATGAGATTGAGGGACATGGATTAAGGTTTAGTCCGGCGCGCGAAGGCGTCAACTGGCCCAATCGACTTTCTCCACAGTGCCGACTTTCTCCACAGGTGCCGCTGTTCTCCACGGCGCCAATCCACAGTGCAAAGTTTGGCTCAGCATTCCACGATATTGACGGCCAGTCCGCCGAGGCTGGTTTCCTTGTATTTCTCGTTCATGTCGAGGCCGGTCTGGCGCATGGTCTCGATTGCGGCATCTAGCGGCACGAAATGAACGCCGTCGCCCTTGATGGCCAGCGACGCGGCAGTCACCGCCTTGACGGCGCCGAGCGCGTTGCGCTCGATGCAAGGCACCTGCACCAGCCCGCCGACCGGATCGCAGGTCATGCCGAGATGATGCTCAAGCGCGATCTCGGCGGCGTTCTCGACCTGCTCGGGCGTGCCACCCATCACGGCGCACAGCCCCGCTGCCGCCATCGCCGAGGCCGAACCGACTTCGCCCTGGCAGCCGACTTCGGCGCCCGAGATCGAAGCGTTGGTCTTGATGATGCCGCCGATCGCTGCCGCGGTCAGCAGGAAATCGCGGATGCTTGGCTGGTCGGCCTCGGGGTGGAAATGCAGCCAGTAGCGCAGCACCGCCGGCAGCGTGCCTGCAGCACCATTGGTCGGCGCGGTGACGACGCGCCCGCCGGCGGCGTTCTCCTCGTTCACCGCCATGGCATAGATCGACAGCCAGTCGTTGGCGAGCAGTGGATTGGGCCGGTTCTGCCGCCACTGCTCCTGCAGCTTGTCATGCAACTGACGCGCGCGTCGGCGCACCTTCAGGCCGCCCGGCATGATGCCGTCCTGCGACAGGCCGCGCTCGATGCAACTCTTCATGGCGCTCCAGATGCCGTCGAGGCCGGCGTCGAGCTCCTCGCGCGTCATCAGCGTCTCTTCGTTGACGCGCTTCATGTCGGCGACGGAAAGACCAGTTTTCGCGGCCATCGACAGCATCTCGACGGCGTTCTTGAAGGGGTATGGAACCTTCTTGCCTTCCGTCGTCACCGAGCCCTTCGCCTTCATCCGCTGCAGCTCTTCTTCGGAAACCACGAAGCCGCCGCCAATCGAATAGTAGATGCGCTTGAGCAGCAGGCGGTCGTCGGCATCATAGGCGGAGAAAGCCATGCCGTTGGCGTGGCCGGAAAGCGGCGTCTTGCGATCCAGCACCAGATCCGTGGCCGGGTCGAAGCGATAGGACGGATGGCCTGGCGGCGAAATCCGCTTTTCTGCGGCGATACGGTCGACGATGCCGTCCGCCTGATCGGGGTCCACCGTCTGCGGCGTCTGGCCGGCAAGCCCGAGCACGACGGCGCGATCTGAACCATGGCCGATGCCGGTATAGGCAAGCGAGCCGTGCAGGCTGGCGGCGATGCGGTCGACCTTGGCGCCGGCCGGGCGTGGCCAGTCATCTCCCGCGACCTCGTCGAGAAAACGCCGCGCAGCCGTCATCGGTCCCATCGTGTGCGAACTCGATGGTCCAATGCCGATCTTGAACAGGTCGAAAACCGAAAGGAACACGCGCCGCTCTCTCCTATTGGAATTTACATATAGGAATTCCTGTGATGTTTCCGCTCTTTCGAAGATTGCGGCGCTGCACCTGCCGACCTTGTTTGCTCCGGCAGCGACATCGTTGCGTTCCGCCATCGAAGCGCAGTCACCGCTTGTGGTAAGAGGGTTGCATGGGCGATTCCTTCCATTTGTCGACGGCAGACCTCGTTGCGCTGGGTTTCTTCCTTTTCGTGTGGGTGCTGCATACGCTCGCCTCCGACGGAAAGCTGGTCGGGCGCATGTCGCTGACGACGGCGATGAACGTCCAGCGTCAAGCCTGGATGCGAAACATGGCCGAACGCGAGGTCCGCATTGTCGACACCGCCATCATGGCCGGCCTTCAACAGGGAACCGCCTTCTTCGCCTCCAGTTCGCTGATTGCGATCGGCGGCTGTTTTGCCCTGCTCGGCGCCTCCGATCAGGTTGTTTCGGTGCTGAGCGATCTGCCGCTCGGCGCGACGTCGTCCCGCTCCGCCTTTCAAATGAAGGTGTTCGGATTGGTGCTGATCCTTGCCTATTCCTTTTTCAAATTCGGCTGGGCCTACCGGCTGTTCAACTATTGCTCGATCCTGATCGGTGCGGTGCCGATCCCGCACGGCGAGGCTTCGCGCAACCCGGTCAGCGAGACGGCGGTATGGCGGGCGGCGCGCATGAACATGCTGGCCGGAAAACATTTCAATTCCGGCATGCGCGGCGTGTTCTTCTCGATCGGCTATCTCGGCTGGTTCGTCGACCCAAAAGTGTTCGTGCTGTCGACGCTGCTGTTGCTGGCGGTTCTGGTGCGTCGCCAGTTCTTCTCGGCGGCGCGGCAAGCCGTGATCGGTCAGCCGCCCGAGCCGACGCCCGGTCCGGGAAAAAGCCGATCGATGCGGCCCGACAGCCGGTAGGCGACGAGCCCGATCCATTCACGGACCGCCGCGCTGGTGGTCTGCAGCGAACCGAAGGGATCGTCGCGAGACAGGCCGATGCCTTCCTTGCCGGAGGTGCGGAAATCGACCGGCCAGGCAACGGTGGCAAAGCCGACCTTGTCGAAAAGCGCCTTGGCGCGGGGCATGTGGAAGGCCGAGGTCACCAGCAGCCAGGTCTCGCCCGGTTTCGGGGTGACCAGTTCCCGGGTGAAGGCGGCGTTCTCGTCGGTGTTGCGGGATTTTTTCTCGAGGATCAGCCGATCGGCCGTCACACCAAGCGCGGCGAACAGACGCGGCGCTGTTTCTGCATCGCCCTCGCCATCGCCGATCATTGCGATGCCGCCCCCGGAGATGACGACTTTCGCTGTCGGATAATGCCGTGCCAGCACGGCCGCCGCAACCATCCGATCGCCGCTTGCACTCAGTTCATAGCCGCCACGCACGAAATTGACGGCGCCATCCATGCCGCCCCCGAGCACGACGATGCCATCGACCTTCTCCGGCAGCGGCGGGCGCGGAAAGCGTTCTTCCAACGGATTGAGCATCAGTGCCCCGATCGAGGTCCAGGTCGAGAGGGCGAGGATGAGAAACGCCAGCCCGCTGCCGGTGACAAACAGCTTTCTGCGCCCGACCGAGGCAGCGAGCAACGCGACCAGCAGCAGGATGATCGCCAGATTCAACGGCTGGACGAGGAGCCAGAATACCTTGGAAAGGTAGTAGAACATCCCTCACCCCTTCAGATGGGAGACGACACTACCACCACTTTTCCGGCTGGAACGTACCCGCCGCCTGTTCGATGACATGGGCGGTCTGGAACAAGGTTTCCTCGTCGAACGGCCGGCCGATGAGCTGCAGGCCGAGCGGCAGGCCCTTGGCGTCGAGCCCTGCGGGCACGGCGATGCCCGGCAGTCCGGCCATGTTCACGGTCACGGTGAAGATGTCGTTGAGGTACATCTTGACCGGGTCGGCGGCCATGTCCTCGTCGGCGATGCCGAAGGCCGCCGACGGCGTCGCGGGCGTCAAGATGACGTCGACGCCGGCAGTGAATGCGTTTTCGAAATCCCGCTTGATGAGGTTGCGCACCTTCTGCGCCTGCAGATAGTAGGCGTCGTAGTAGCCGGCGGAGAGCACATAGGTGCCGATCATGATGCGGCGCTTGACCTCGCGGCCGAAGCCGGCGGCGCGGGTCTTCTCGTACATGTCGACGATGTCCTTGCCCGGCACGCGCAACCCGTAACGGACGCCGTCATAGCGGGCGAGGTTCGACGAAGCTTCGGCGGGCGCGACGATGTAATAGGCCGGCAGCGCGTATCTGGTATGCGGAAGCGAAATGTCGACGATCTCGGCGCCGGCATCTTTCAGCCAGGCAATGCCCTTCTGCCACAGCGCCTCGATCTCGTCGGGCATGCCATCGACGCGGTATTCCTTGGGGATGCCGACCTTCATGCCCTTGATCGGCTTGCCGATCGCCGCCTCGTAATCCGGCACCGGGCGGTCGACCGAGGTGGTGTCCTTCGGATCGACCGAGGCCATGGATTTCAAGAGAATCGCGGCGTCACGCACGTCGCGGGCGATCGGACCGGCCTGGTCGAGCGACGAAGCGAAGGCGACGATGCCCCAGCGCGAGCAGCGGCCGTAGGTCGGCTTGATGCCGACCGTGCCGGTGAAGGCGGCGGGCTGGCGGATCGAGCCGCCGGTGTCGGTGGCGGTGGCGCCGGCACACAGGAACGCCGAAACGGCGGAGGCCGAGCCACCCGACGAGCCGCCCGGCACCAGCTGGGCGTTATCCAGCGTGCGCGCGGTCCTGGTGCCGCCGGCCGAGACAAAACCGCCATCGCCCTGATGCGTGGTCGGCATCACCATCGTGTCGACGCGTGAACGCCGCCACGGATTGACGACAGGGCCGTAGTAGGAGCTCTCATTGGACGAGCCCATGGCGAACTCGTCCATGTTGAGCTTGCCGAGCATGACGGCGCCGTCGGCCCACAGATTGGCGGTGACGGTCGATTCGTAGTGCGGCTTGAAGCCGTCCAGCACATGGCTGCAGGCCTGGGTGTGGATGCCTTCGGTGCCGAACAGGTCCTTGATGCCGAGCGGAATGCCCTCGAGCGACCCGCCCTCGCCTTTCGCAAGCTTCGCGTCCGAGGCCCTGGCCATGTCGCGGGCCTTGTCATCGGTTATGACGACATAGGCGTTGAGCGCCGGATTGGCCCGCTCGATTGCCTGGAGATAGGCTTCGGTGATCTCGGTTGCGGTGATTTCCCTGGCGCGCAGCTTGGCGCGGGCCTGCGAAATCGTCAGGTGGGTCAGGTCGCTCATCAGGCAAGGCTCTTTTCGTAAAACACCGACCACCCGGAATCGGGATAGTCCAGCACCGGGCCGCAGCGCGAAAATCCGGCGCGTTCATAGACGGTCCACGCAGCCGGATGGCGGTCGCCGGTTTCCAGCACAAGACGCTTCAGTCTTTCATTGCGCGCCAGCGCCTCGATTCGCTCGACGATCCCGGCGCCGATCTTCTGCCCGCGATGCGAAGGCCGCGTGTACATGCGCTTGACCTCGCCGACGGCGCCGTCGTGGCGCTTCAGCGCGCCGCAGCCGACGGCAAGACCGTTGTCGCGAGCGATGAAGACAGTCGTGTCGTTGTCGGCCATCTGCTCGACGGTCATGTGGTAGCAGTGCTCCGGCGGCGTCAGTTCCAGCAGCGTGTCGTTGAGCTCCTTGACCAGCCCGCGCACATCGTCCTGCAGCGGCGTTTCGATGGCGATCTCGATTGCCATCGGCCCGCTACTCCACGACCTTCGGAACGAGGAAGAAATTCTCTTCGGTGGCCGGTGCGTTGGCGACGATGTCGGCCGCCTTGCTGCCGTCGGTGACGACGTCCGGGCGCTTCTTCATCTCCATCGGGGTCACCGAAGTCATCGGCTCGACGCCGGAGACGTCGACCTCGTTCAACTGCTCGACAAAGCCGAGAATGGCGTTCAACTCGCCGGTCATGCGCTCGGCATCCGCCTCGCTCACCGCAATGCGGGCGAGACGCGCGACGCGCTTCACTGTCTGCAGATCAACGGACATATTTGCTTGTGCCTCGGGAAAACCAGTCCGCGCTATAGCGGCGCGGCGCTTGCCGCGCAACATGCATCGTGCCGAGAACCGGCCCAGAAGGTCTATGGCAGGGCAACGCCGTCGCAGAGGAAATAGCTGCCGCTGTTGCTGCCCCCTTCGCTTTCGTCTTCCGCGGGTCGGACCGAAACCAGATCGATCTGCTTCGCGCTCATTTGCGTTACGGAGAGAACGTCCGGAAAGACGTGGCCCGGCTCCTGACATATGGCTGTCACCGCCCAGCTCGGCGAGAGCGTCGCCTTGGTGATCTGAAGGAACTCGCAATCGTATTCGACGCTTTGCAGGCCACGCGCCGAGAGCACGATGTTGCCGGCGTCGATCAGGGTCTCCAGTGTGTCCTTCTTGGCCTGCGCACAAAGGTCCTCGGACTGGAGATAGACGCCTTTGATGAAGTCCTCCGCGGCGGGAGCCGGGGAGGCCACAGAAAGAACAGAAATGAAAAGAAAGCCCCTCAAAACCATGTTTTCACTCCATTTTGGCGCCTTATACCTAGCGTCTTCTACAAGCTAATCGTCCCGCCGATCTCCGGCAATGCCACCTTCACGCCGGATCCCTCCAACCCCGCGACAAACTTGTCGGCGGTCTGGTCGATGATCGGAAATGTGCCGAAGTGACTGGGAATTACCGTCTCGAACTGAAAGAAGCGCCGGCAGGCAAGGGCTGCCACCGCGCCGCCCATGGTGAAGCGGTCGCCGATCGGCACGATGCCGATCTTCGGCTCGTGCAATTCGTTGATCAGCGCCATGTCGGAAAAAATGTCGGTGTCGCCCATATGGTAGAGCGTCTTGTCTTCCTGGAAATGCAGCACGAGGCCGCCGGGATTGCCGAGATAGGTGTTCTGGCCCTTGTCGCCCGGGAACGACGAGGAATGCAGCGCCTGGACGAAGGTGGTGGTGAAGCCGCCGCAATCGATCGTGCCGCCGATATTGCCCGGATTGATCTTCTTGTCGCTGACGCCCTTGCCGACCAGATACATGCAGACCTCGAAATTGGCGACCAGCATGGCGCCGCTTTTCCCAAGCACTTCAAGCGCACCGCTGATGTGGTCGCTGTGGCCGTGGGTCAACAGAACATGCGTGACCCCTTCCGCCGGCTCTTCCCAGCCGCCCGTCCATGACGGATTGCCGATCAGATAGGGATCGATGAGGATTTTCGCATCGGTGGTTTCGACGCAAAATGCGGAATGTCCGTACCAGGTCAGTTTCATGAATGCCTTCCTCGATTCTTGCTTCGCCAAAGGATAGAACGCCGGCAGTGAAATTAAAGTCCCACAGCGTCCTTTGCGGCGTATAGTCCGAGGAAAGCCGTTGAGCATCATCACCATCGAGGAGTTGCCGGCGCGGCTCGGCGGCGGCAAGACGCTGGCCGGGCTCGACCTTGGCGACAAGACGATTGGCGTGGCGGTTTCCGACCGGGGCTTTGCCTTTGCCCACCCGCGGCCCGTCATCATGCGCAGGAAGTTCTCGCTGGATGCCGCAGTGCTGCTCGCCTTGCTGCAGAAAGAGAATGTCGGTGCCGTGGTGCTCGGCCTGCCGGTCAACATGGACGGGTCGGAAGGCCCGCGCGCCCAGAAATCCCGCGCCTTCGCCCGCAACATGGCTGGTGTGACCGACCTGCCCTTCGTTTTGTGGGATGAGCGGCTGTCGACGGTGGCGGCCGAGCGGACGCTGATCGAGATGGATTTTTCGCGCCGCAAACGCGCCGGCAAGATCGATTCGGCCGCGGCGGCCTTTATTCTGCAGGGCGTTCTCGACCGGCTTCAGGCGCTCGGCGTCGACGCCTGGTCGAAATAGCGGTCGCGCATTATCCTGATCCAGCCACCAATCACGCGGCGGCGGCGAAACGCCCAAAACGCCATGAGCAGCAGGCTGTCGAGGATGCAGGCCTTTGCGACCATGCCGGGGATGAGCGCCGGATCGATGCCAAGCATCTCGCCATAGAGCTGGAAGACGAGGTCATGCAATTGGCGGCTCAGCATGACATAGCCGAAATTGATGTCGTTGAGCGACAGGAAGAACCAGCCCCAGAACAGGGCGAGCGGGGCCGCCCATAGCGCGAACAAGGTGCGCATCAGCGGTCCCTCAAGTTCGTGTCCGGCCACAAGTTCGTGTCCAGCCGGCCGGAAATGCGCGAGAGCGCCGAGTTGTGCGCCGCCGCCTTCGCCATCACATGCGCGGCGCCACTGATTTCACCCGTGCCCGGAACCGCTGCGGCCAGGGCCGACCGCCGCTCTGCGAGCATGGCGACATAGGAAGCCAGCAGTGCCGCCAGTTGCACCGCGACAACCATGAATAGCCCGTTGATGCCTTGCGCGGCGCCGCCGACGACAATCAGCGACAGCACACCGGAGGCGGAGATGAAGGCGACCCGCACGACGTTATCGGTCGCGTCCGGATTTTTCGGGTCGCTAAACAGAGCCTCGACAAAGGCCCAGCAGAACAGCACCGCTACGACCAGCAGCGCTACGGCAAGCAGCGCTACGGCAGGCGGCGCCACCAAGACGGCGTTTTCGAGGCCGACGAAGCGGGTGTTCTGGATGGCGACGCCGAGCACGCCAAGCGCTGCCGCAACACCGCGATTCCCATCGATGCAGATGAACGCCAGCAGGGCGAAAACGACCGCCCAGTGCAAGGCCAGAAAGGAGCTCAATATATGCCGCATAGCGTTCCTGCTTCCGTAAACAGGACAGTGGGCTTTGCGGCCTGCCGCTGCAATGGAAACCATTTGTTAAGGTTAACGGTCATCCACAGCGGCGGTGAGCGTTATCTTGATGTCGTTATCCGCGCACCAGGTCTTCAACGCTTCTTCCGTGGCTTTTTGCTCGAAGTCGTACCATCGATCAACGGCGCCCCTGCGCTCCAAAAGATCCTTGAAGCGGGCATAGGCACCCGCCCGGCTGAAGATCTCCCGAACCTTATCGCAATCGTCGGGCAGGTGGTGGCGCGCGAATGTCAGCACCAGCGGTTTGCCGAGATCGAGTTCGCGCTTGTCCGGGATGGGATGTATCTCCCGCTGTCCTCGACGTCGTCAGGCAGTTCTTCAACATCGTCCGCCCAGTCGGAATGCCAGTAGATCTTGCCTGTCTCCTTGCACAGATAGGCCGTATTTTCGCCGCCTCCGCCGGAATTCACGAATTCGAACGCCTCCAGAAGCTCACTGAAATTGACTGTCATTGCCATCTCGCTGCGCATGAGCCTGTCGTCGCCGTATACAACCCGACCTAATCGGAGCAAATGTGGGAGTCTCCCACAGTCTCAGATTATTTGCGCCGCGCTCGCAATCAACTAGCGGCGCGACAGACGACGAGAAATCTTGCCGGTGTCGCTTCAGGTGACCGGTGGGTAGAGCGTGTCGATGATCATGCGCGCGTCGTGACGTGAATCGAGCATGCCATAGGTGTTGCGCCACTGGCCGGCGAGGCGCGTCTCGACGAAGGCGTCGGCGATCCGCCCTGCCCCCAACCTGCGAAGCTCCGCCGCTGCCGCCGACAGCGCCAGTTGCTCGGTGAGCAGACGGGCCGAGCCCTCATCGGTTGCCGCGACCTGCATTGCTGCCTTGAGCACACCGACGGTGCCGCGCCCGCCGGCGCCGAGATCGCGATCGATGCCGGCCAGCACCTCCTCGAACAGGCCGGGTGCACGCCCCAGCACGCGCAGCACGTCGAGTGCCATGACGTTGCCGGATCCCTCCCAGATCGCGTTGACCGGAGCTTCGCGATAGTAGCGGGCGAGCGGCGCCTCCTCGACATAGCCATTGCCGCCGAGGCATTCCATCGCCTCATAGAGCAGCGGCGGTGCGATCTTGCAGACCCAGTATTTGACGACCGGCGTCATGGCGCGAGCGAAGGCCGCCTCGCCGCGGTCGCCGGCCGCCTCGTCGAACGAGCGCGCCAGTCGGAATGACAGCGCGGTGGCGGCCGCGACGTCGAGCGCCATGTCGGCCAGCACGCGCTGCATCAGAGGCTGCTCGATCAGATTGGTTCCAAACACCTGGCGGTGACGGGTGTGGTGGACGGCTTCGGCCAGCCCGGCTCGCATGATCGCCGACGAGGCGATCGCGCAGTCGAGCCGGGTCAGCGTCACCATATCCATGATCGTCTTGACGCCTGCCCCGGGCTCGCCGACCATCTCGCCGATGGCATTGACGAACTCGACTTCGGACGAGGCGTTGGAGCGGTTGCCAAGCTTGTCCTTCAGCCGCTGGAAGCGGAAGCCGTTGCCCGAGCCATCGCCGAGAATGCGGGGAACGAGAAAGCACGAAAGTCCTTCCGGTGCCTGTCCAAGCACCAGGAACGCATCCGACATCGGCGCCGACATGAACCATTTGTGGCCGGTCAGCCGATAGAAGCTGCTGCCGGCGCGCTCGGCCCTGGTGACGTTGGCGCGGACGTCGGTGCCGCCCTGCTTCTCGGTCATGCCCATGCCGAGCGTCAGCCCGGCTTTTTCGACCGGCGGCTTCTGGCTCTGGTCGTATTTGCGTGTCGTCACCCGCGGCGCCCATTCGCGAAACAGTTTTGGGCTTGCCATCAGCGCGGCCAGCGATGCGCTGGTCATGGTGATGGGACAGAGATGCCCGGTTTCGAGCTGCGCCGTCAGGTAGAAACGGGCGGCGCGCACCTGATGGCGGCGGCCGATCTCGGCATCGCCATTTTCCCAGACCGACGAATGCAGCCCGTTCGCCACCGACCGGCGCATCAGCGCATGATAGGCTGGATGGAACTCGACCAGATTGATGCGCCTGCCTTGGCGGTCATGGGTCCTGAGCTTCGGCGTTTCGACATTGGCGAGGCGAGCCAGCTCCTGCGCCTCCTGCGTCAGCACGAAACGGCCAAGCCCATCGATATCCTTGCGCACCGGATCGGAAAAACGCTCGGCAAGCTGGATCAGCAACGGATCGCCTCGCCAGGCGTTGCCACCTGCCAGCGGCGGCGGCTGGTTCGTCACGTCGTCGGTCACACACTGTCCTTATCATCACAAGGCCACGAATCCGAAGCCATCAGCTAGATATAGCCCAAGCCGCGCAACGCGCGCGACGAAAATACCGGGGAGAAAGCCCGCAATCCAAAGCTGGTGCTTGCAGCCAAAGGTCCTCCACCCTATAGCAGCGCCTTGAGATGACCGACGCTTCGTCCCTGCCACTCTATCCCCACCGCCATCTTCTGGGCATCCGCGATCTTTCCCCCGCCGACATCGAGCTTTTGCTGGACAGGGCGGACCGGTCGGTCGCGATCTCGCGGCAGTCGGAGAAGAAGGCCTCGACGCTGCGTGGCCGCACCCAGATAAACCTCTTCTACGAAGCTTCGACCCGGACGCAATCGTCGTTCGAACTGGCCGGAAAACGGCTCGGCGCCGACGTCATGAACATGTCGGTGGCCAGCTCTTCGGTGAAGAAGGGCGAGACGCTGATCGACACGGCGATGACGCTGAACGCCATGCATCCCGACATCCTGATCATCCGCCACCAGTCGGCGGGTGCCGCCGCGCTGCTGGCGCAAAAGGTCGGCTGCTCGGTGATCAATGCCGGCGACGGCGCCCATGAGCACCCGACGCAGGCGCTGCTCGACGCGCTGACCATCCGCCGCGCCAGGGGCCCGCTGTCGAAGCTGATTGTGGCGATCTGCGGCGACATCCTGCATTCGCGCGTGGCGCGTTCCAACATCATGCTGCTCAATGCGCTCGGCGCGCAGGTGCGCGTCGTGGCGCCGTCGACGCTTTTGCCCGCCGGCATCGAGAAAATGGGCGTGATCGTCACCCGTTCGATGGCCGAAGGGCTCAAGGATGCGGATGTGGTGATGATGCTGCGGCTGCAGCGCGAGCGGATGGAAGGCGCCTTCGTGCCTTCGGTGCGTGAGTATTTCCACTATTTCGGCCTCGACGCCGAGAAGCTGAAGGCGGCCAAGGACGGCGCTCTGGTCATGCACCCCGGCCCGATGAACCGCGGCGTCGAGATCGCCTCAGAAATCGCCGACGGTCCGCAGAGCGTCATCCAGGAACAGGTGGAGATGGGTGTTGCCGTGCGCATGGCGGTGATGGAAGCGCTGCTCGATCCCCGCCGCAATTATGAGGGCCGCACCCTGGAGGGCCGCGGCGCATGAGCACAACGGTCTTCAGCCAGGCCCGCATCGTCGATCCGTCGCGCGGCATCGACGAGGTCGGCACTGTCATCGTCGAGGGCCGCAAGATCGTCGCCGCCGGCAAGGCGGCCTTGAACCAGGGCGCTGCGCAAGATGCTACCGTCATCGACTGCGCCGGCAAGGCAATCATTCCCGGCCTGATCGATGCGCGCGTTTTCATCGGCGAACCGGGCGGCGAGCACCGCGAGACCATCGCTTCGGCCAGCGTGGCGGCGGCGGCCGGCGGCGTCACTTCCATCGTCATGATGCCCGACACCGACCCGGTGATCGACAATGTCGCGCTGGTCGAATTCGTGCTGCGTACCGCCAAGGACACGGCCGTCGTCAACATCTTTCCGGCGGCGGCGATCACCAAGGGCCTCGAAGGCCGCGAGATGACCGAATTCGGCCTGCTGCGCGAGGCCGGCGCGATCGCCTTCACTGACGGGCGGCACACCATATCAAGCGCACTGGTGATGCGCCGGGCGCTGACCTATGCGCGCGATTTCGGCGGCGTGATCGCGCATGAAACCCAAGACGCCGACCTCGCTTCGTCAGGCGTCATGAACGAAGGCCTCTATGCCAGCTGGCTCGGCCTTGCCGGCATTCCGCGCGAGGCCGAGTCCATTCCTCTGGAGCGCGATCTTGCGCTGGCGCGGCTGACTGGCGGCGCCTATCACGCGGCTAAGATTTCGACTGCCATGGCGGCAAACGCGGTAACGAGGGCTAAGGCCGACGGCGCCAATGTCACAGCAGGCGTCTCGATCCACAATCTGTCTCTCAACGAAAACGATGTTGGCGAATACCGCACCTTCTTCCGGCTGACGCCGCCATTGCGCGCCGAGGAAGACCGGCGGGCGATGATCGAAGCGGTCAAGGGCGGCACGATCGACATCATCGTATCCTCGCACGACCCGCAGGACGTCGACACCAAGCGCCTGCCTTTCGCCGACGCCGCGGCCGGTGCCATCGGACTGGAAACGCTGCTCGGCGCGGCGCTACGCCTCTACCACAATGGCGATTTGACGCTGCTCAGGTTGGTTGAGACGTTGTCCACCGCCCCGGCAAGGCTGTTCGGCCTGCCCGGCGGCACGCTGAAGCCGGGTGCGGTCGCCGACCTTGCGCTGGTCGATCTCGACGAGCCATGGATCGTCAGCGAAAGTGGCATCCGTTCGCGCTCGAAAAACACCTGTTTCGAAGGCGCGCGGCTGCAGGGCAAGGTCTTGCAAACGATGGTGGCGGGCCGCACAGTGTTTTCGGCCTAGGTGCATATCCGGGGGAACAATGGCTTACGGCATCGTCTTGGCGCTGGTGTTCGGCTATCTGCTCGGCTCGATCCCGTTCGGCCTCCTGATCACCCGTGCCGCCGGCCTTGGCGACGTCCGCAACATCGGCTCCGGCAACATCGGCGCCACCAATGTGCTGCGCACCGGCAACAAGGGCCTGGCCGCCGCCACGCTGCTGCTCGACGCGCTGAAAGGCACGGCGGCCGTGCTGATCGCCGGTCGCTTTGCCCCGGAACTCGGGCTCTGGGCCGGCCTCGGCGCCTTTTTCGGCCATCTCTTCCCGGTCTGGCTCGGTTTCAAGGGCGGCAAGGGGGTCGCCACCTATCTCGGCGTGCTGATCGCTCTTGCCTGGCAGGTGGCGCTGATCTTCGCCCTCGTCTGGCTGGCCATGGCCTTCCTGTTCCGCTATTCCTCGCTGGCGGCGCTGACGGCAGCAATCGTCGTGCCGATCGCGCTCTTTGTCCTCAGCACGCCCGAGATTGCCGGGCTGTTCGCGCTGATGAGCCTGATCGTCATCATAAAACACCGGGCCAACATTACCCGGCTGCTGGCCGGCACCGAGAACAAGATCGGAGCCAGGGAGTGAGCCAGCGCGCCGCCGGGACGCGGCTCAGCGACCGGCAGCGGTTGAGCTGGCTTCGTTTGATCCGCACGCCGAATGTCGGTGCGGCCACCTTTCGCGACCTGATCAACCGTTTTGGCTCGGCCGAGACCGCGCTCGAGATGCTGCCCGAGCTGATGATTTCGGGCGGCGCCAGAAAGACCGTCCGCATCCCGACGATGGCCGAGGCCGAGGCGGAACTGGAGACCGCCCGGCGCGCCGGCGCCCGCTTCGTCGGCATTGGCGAGGCCGACTATCCGCCGCTGATGAAAAGCATGGACCATCCGCCGCCGCTGCTCGCGGTCAAGGGCGAAGGCGCGGTGTTCCGGCTGCCGGCGGTCGCCATAGTCGGCGCCCGCAACGCCTCGCTGGCCGGCATCAAGATGGCGCGGACGCTCGCCGCCGAACTCGGCCGCGGCGGCTTCAGCATCGTCTCCGGCCTGGCCCGCGGCATCGACACGGCAGCACATCAGGGCAGCCTTGCGTCAGGCACGATCGGTGTGCTGGCCGGCGGCCTCGATCTGCCCTACCCGCCCGAGAATGCCGCATTGTGCAACGAGATTGCCGAGCGCGGCGGCGCCATCATTTCAGAGATGCCGTTCGGCTGGCAGCCGCGCGCCCAGGATTTTCCGCGCCGCAACCGCCTTGTCGCCGGTGCGGCATTGGGGCTGGTCGTGGTCGAGGCGGCGCTACGTTCCGGCTCGCTGATCAGCGCCAGGCTTGCTGGCGAGATGGGCCGGCTGGTCTTCGCCGTCCCCGGCTCGCCGCTCGATCCGCGCGCCGCCGGCGCCAACGCCTTGCTCAAGGACGGCGCCACCCTGGTCACCGAAGCATTGGACGTTACCAGTGCGATCGCGCCGCTCGTCGGCGCACTGGCGCCAAGGACGCCGCTGCTCGAAGAGCCGCCCGACTTTTTGGCAACACCGCCACCCGGCTTAGACGACCGCGCCCGCGTCATCGAAGCCCTTGGCCCGACGCCGGTGGCGGTCGACGAAATCATCCGCCACACCGGCCTGCATCCCGCCCAGGTTTTCATGGTGCTGTTGGAACTGGACCTCGCCGGCCGGCTGGAGCGCCACGCCGGCGGGAAGGTCTCGCTGGTATGATCGAAGTCTTCCGGATCTCTCAGCACACGATTCTTGGGAGAACCTGCCCCGATGCTCGCCTCATCCGCCTCTTGCGGTCGCGTTTATCGTAGCAGTGACCCCGTGAGCGATCTGAACGAAAAGCAAAGGCAGACCCTGTTCACTCGTGCGACCGCTCTTCTGTGGAGCTGAGCGTTGTGCTGGCCTGCAATGGTCGAGAGAACTCCGCATGCTGGGTTTTCCGGATGGGGTATATATCGCCCTTCGCAACAGCGACCAGATGCGCCAGATAAGGAGAAAGGTGGCCGGCGCCGGCTGGGGTGGCATTCTAATCCCCTTCATGCGCAGTAAGGCGGATGCGGCATGCGAGATCCTTCTCCCATTGCAGGTGCCGGCTACCCCCAATCTCCAAGTTGATCAAACGACAGTTGCTCCCTTAGCCTGCAAAAATTGCAGGTATCAGCAACGCCGGGTGTTGGAACCCGGAATTGGGGGCAATTGGGGAGACGCATCATGACCGATCCCATCATAGACTTAGTCGAAACGGCCATCATCCCCGATGTCTTCATTTCAGGGATGGCCGACATGGAAAATTTGGGAGACGGGAATTTCCGGTGCATATTTTACAGCCGGCAGCGAGCGATCTACGAGCGTGGAAAGTTCGAACACGTGATTGTGTGCCGCCTCGTCATGTCGGCTGGCGCGGCTCATGCGATGCTGAAACAAATCGCACATGCCGTTGAACGAGGATCGGATAACACAGATTCCATCGGCTTTCCTGGTGGGGCACTTCAATGACAATCCTTCGTCTGCACCCCACCATCGCCTAAAGGAATTAACGAGCCCCTGCTTGAAGTGCACACCGAGCACTTGCCGAAGCGCCTGGTGACCCATAAGCCGATGAAGGTGGTGGGTGGCAAATAGCGTGGTTCACCGAACGATTTCGTGGATGATTTTGTGAGCGACTGTCAGTCGCTTGCGGAGGGTGGCCGGCGCCACGCTCAGTCCTTTGCATCGTCACCGTCTTGCACAGAGCCATCGTTTTCATCTGCCGGGCTTTCTAACCCGGCCAGTTGCCGGTCGGCCATTTCTTTGGCGAGGCCGACCAGGGCATCGACCTCTTGCATCTGGTCCACGTGACCGCCATTGGCGACGCGTTTGCGGATCCTCTTCAGTTGGTCAGAGGTAAGTCGCAATATTCCGGTGATGGACGGCTTCTTGGCCACGCCTGCATCTCTTTCATCTCAACCCACGAGACAAGCAAGCGTTCCGGCCCGAAACTTTTTACGGCAAAAGTCGACATTCAATCGACCCGCTTTTAATCCGGGTCATGAACCCCGCCATGCGTTACGCAAGCTCGATCGGCCCAGCGGCTTGGGAGATCGCTGGGCCTGACCAGCGAGCCTTAGGGGAGCTCGCCTGGCTGGCGCGTTGCCCGTCCGTCTCACTTTCCTCGTCTATCGTGCGCACAGGCAGATAGGCGTTGGTTCCAGCCATTCGCGCAGCACGATCTAATGGTCTAAATGAGGTCGGGCCATGAGGTCGGGCCGACCAGAGCGCGTCCTCCGTTGCGGGCTCCAGCGGCACGCCTGAGACGTTCCTGAGCATCAATGCGGCGCGACGCAGGATGATCTGTAGATCCGCGCGCGACATGTCCGCGATGCGATCGGCAGCGTTAGTCGCGATGATGCAACCACCGCCATGGCCTTCGCGTTTAACCGCCTTATTCCTGGCGAGCGATAAAAATGGCGGCGTTTATTCCGATTACAGTCTACCTGAATCACAAGCCGATGGTGGTCGCTTCTATAGCCGACGCCGAGATGGCGCTTCAGCAACCATGGCCACTCTTGGAAAAGCCGTCCCGGCTTGAGGCAATCCGAATGATCAAGGAATGCCTGGCCGGACATTGCAGTCACCAAGCTGCGTTCGCTGCTTTCAAGGTGGCCGCATCTGAACAGGGACTTCTTAAGCGAAAGCGCCCAAGCGTAGGCCTCAAGAAATTTGACGGGGTTGCTGAAGACCTGATGTAATGAGCTGGAACGCCCCGCTCCGACGGGCATCTAGGGCGCGCTTAAGGCTTAGCGGCTTCCCCGACATAGTGTTGTTCGAGCAGATCCTTGAAGTCTCGGCTTCCTTGCTCGTCGCTCTGAACATAGATCAGCAAAGCAGCCCAGTCCTGCAAAGCAGGGCACCGACGATTTTCAAAGCGTCATTTCCTCAGCCTCACGCCAGCGCCGCCGTCGACGCATTGGCCATCATCTAAGAATACGATGCCGCTAGCCTCGAGAGCGCCCTTCAAACCCCGCTTCGGCGGGGTTTTTCATGTGCCGCGTGCGCCATTCATGCGCCAGCAAATCCCCGCTAACCCATGAAAAAGCCCGGAAACGCTGGTAATTCTGGTAAATGGCAATGGCGCATTAGACAACGCCGGATTTTTCTCTAAAGGCTTGATTTTGTTGGTGAGCGCGCAGGGATTCGAACCCTGGACCTACTGATTAAAAGTCAGTTGCTCTACCGGCTGAGCTACGCGCTCCCGCGGGCTCAGGATGCCGCCCTCGAAATTGCGCGGAACATAGGGAGAGTGTCTCGAACGGTCAACCGGAAAAAGAGGCCTCGCAAGCCGGACTTTTCGCGGTCTCCTGACGCCTCGCAAACCGTCTCGACAAGATCGGAGCGGCTGTGTCGCACAAATGCCGAGACGTATTACAAATCAGCAGCTTGCTATTTTTCGCGGAACAATTGCGCAACATCCCCGTTTTTATCGCTACAAGGGACGACGCTATCAAGGAGAAGGCCATGAACAAATCATGTCGGGCTTGCTGGCGACCGTGCTGTCAGCGTCATTCGCTGTAGCGCAAATCGTGCCCGTCAACGCCCAGCCCATCTACGTGCCGCTGGGTCAGAACGTCTCGTCGGATGTCCAGACCGTTCAGGATGAACGGTGGAGGTGGAGGAATCGGGATTTCTCCCGCCGTGATTTCCGTCGCAATTTTTTCCGTCGCGATTTTCGTCGTTTCGCCCGTAACGACGATTTCAGGTATTATCGCGGCTATCGCTACTATCGTCCTGGCTATCGTCGCTACGGCGACTTCTGGTTCCCGCTGGCTGCCCACTGGGGCGCTGATCACCGGCGCGATCGTCAACAACCAGTATCGCCGCGTCTATCGAGGCGATGCCCACATGGAGTGGTGCTACAGCCGCTACAGATCTTACCGGGCCTATGACAACACGTATCAGCCTTACTACGGCCCCCGCCGGCAGTGCTTCTCGCCCTATTGATAAACCCGGGCAGAGTTGAATAAAGCTTGTTGAAGAGCCTGCGCTGACAACGGCGCAGGCTTTTTCTTTTCGGTGCGCGAAATCTACGGCGTGCTCAGTGTCCGGCGCACAGCATGGCGCCAACCCGCCAGCTTTGCGGAACGGACCGATGCATCCATGTCCGGTCGAAACCGTCGCTCCAGCGCCCAGCTCCTGGCGAATTCCCTTGTCTTCGGCCAGACGCCCGCCCTCGAGCCGGCCAGCCACGCCGCGCCGAGCGCCGTCGTCTCCAGGATGGTCGGACGGTCGACCGGCGCATCGAGGATGTCGGCCAGCCGCTGCATCGTCCAGTCCGACGCCACCATGCCGCCATCGACCCTGAGAACGGTCTTCGCTGAAGCGCCCTTCCAGTCCTTGCGCATGGCATCGAGCAGGTCGCGGGTCTGGAAAGCCACGGATTCCAATGCGGCGCGGGCAAATTCGGCCGGGCCCGAATTGCGGGTCAACCCGAAGATGGCGCCGCGCGCCTCGGCGTCCCAGTGCGGCGCGCCAAGCCCGACGAAAGCCGGCACCAGATACACCTCTTGAGTCGGGTCGGCACTGGCTGCCAGCACGCCGCTCTGCTCGGCCTTGCCGATCACCTTGATGCCGTCGCGCAGCCACTGAACGGCAGCACCTGCGATGAATATCGACCCTTCCAGCGCATAAGTGGTCTTGCCGTTCAGCCTGTAGGCAATGGTCGTCAACAACCGGTTCTTCGAGCGCACCAGATCACTGCCGGTGTTGAGCAGCGCGAAGCAGCCGGTGCCATAGGTGGATTTCATCATGCCCGGCTCGAAACAGGCCTGGCCGATGGCCGCCGCGTGCTGGTCGCCAGCCACGCCGAGGATTTTTATCTCCGAACCAAAGAGATTTTTTTCCGTGATTCCATAATCATCAGCGCAATCCTTCACCTGTGGTAGCATTCTTGCCGGTATGCCGAGAATGGCCAGCAGCTCGTCGTCCCAGGCATTATTTTCGATGTTGTAGACCAGCGTTCGCGAGGCGTTGGTGGCATCGGTGGCGTGAACCTTGCCGCCGGTCAGCCGCCAGATCAGAAAGCTGTCGATGGTGCCGGCCAGCAATTCGCCCTTCTCGGCGCGTTTTCTGGCGCCCTTCACCTTGTCCAGCATCCAGGCGATCTTGGTGCCGGAGAAATAGGGATCGAGCAGCAGGCCGGTCTTTCTGGTGAACTTCTTCTCCAGGCCCTGCTTCTTCAATTTCTGGCACAGCGGCGCGGTGCGGCGGTCCTGCCAGACAATCGCGTTGTGGATCGGCCTGCCGGTCGCCCTGTCCCAGATGACGACGGTCTCGCGCTGGTTGGTGATCCCGATCGCTGCAACCTCCGACGCGTCGCGGCCGGCGCTCTTCAGCGCAGCCTTCGCCGTCGCCACGACACTCGACCAGATTTCGTCCGGATCATGCTCTACCCAGCCGGAGGCCGGATAATGCTGGGTAAACTCTTCCTGTCCGCTGCCCATGACCTTCATGTCACCGTCGAACAAGATCGCCCGGCTCGACGTCGTCCCCTGGTCGATTGCTAGGATAAAGCCACTCATTCTCACTCCCTCGGCGCAAACAGGGGAGACGGCAAGATGCCGCCTCCCCCGATTGGTGCGATGCGGGCGCGAACGCCCGGACCGATGCTCAGTTGCTCCAGCTCTTGACCAACTCGTCGTAGTTGATGGTCTGCGGCTTGTCCTTCTCCGGCTCGATCTTCAGCTGCGGCGCGAGATTGCCCTTGGCGATGGCATCGGCGTTCCATTCTTCGAGGGTCTTTTCCTCCGCCATCTTGGGGCCGATGTCGCCCTGCACGCCGGCGCGCTCGAGGCGCTCGAGCACCTTTTCCTGCTCGGCGCAGAGCGAGTCCATCGCCTCCTGCGGGGTTTTGGCACCCGACGAGGCATCGCCGATCGCCTGCCACCAAAGCTGTGCCAGCTTCGGATAGTCAGGAACGTTCGTACCCGTCGGCGACCACTGGACGCGGGCCGGCGAGCGGTAGAACTCGATCAGGCCGCCGAGCTTCGGGGCACGGTCCGTGAAGCTCTTGTGCTGGATCGTGCTCTCGCGGATCAGCGTCAGGCCGACATGGGCTTTCTTAACGTCGACTGTCTTCGAGGTGACGAACTGCGCGTAGAGCCAGGCTGCCTTGGCGCGGTCGTCAGGCGTCGACTTGAGGAGCGTCCACGAACCCACGTCCTGGTAGCCGAGCTTCATGCCGTCCTTCCAGTAGACGCCATGCGGCGACGGAGCGAAACGCCATTTCGGCGTCCCGTCCGCGTTCACGACGGGAAGGCCGTCCTTGACCATGTCGGCGGTGAAGGCCGTGTACATGAACATCTGCTGGGCAATTTCGCCCTGCGCCGGAACCGGTCCGGATTCCGAGAAGGTCATGCCCTGGGCCGCGGCCGGAGCGTAAGCCTTCATCCAGTCGAGATATTTCTGGATGGAATAGACCGACGCCGGACCGTTGGTGTCGCCGCCGCGAGCCACGCAAGAGCCGACGGGCTGCGACTTCTCGTCGACCTTGATGCCCCATTCGTCGACCGGAAGACCGTTCGGCAGCCCCTTGTCGCCATTGCCGGCCATCGAAAGCCAGGCATCGGTGAAGCGCCAGCCGAGCGACGGGTCCTTCTTGCCGTAGTCCATATGGCCGTAGACCTTCTTGCCGTCGATCTCGCGGCCGGTGAAGAATTCGGCGATGTCCTCATAGGCCGACCAGTTGACCGGCACGCCGAGATCGTAGCCGTACTTCGCCTTGAAATCCGCCTTGTTCTTCTCGTCGTTGAACCAGTCGTAGCGGAACCAGTAGAGGTTCGCGAACTGCTGGTCGGGCAGCTGATAGAGATCGCCGTCCGGAGCCGTCGTGAACTTGGTGCCGATGAAGTCGGCGAGGTCGAGGTTCGGGTTGGTGACGTCCTTGCCCTCATTCGCCATCCAATCGGTCAGGCTGCGCGCCTGCTGATAGCGCCAATGGGTGCCGATCAGATCGGAGTCGTTGACATAGGCGTCGTAGATGTTTTCGCCCGACTGCATCTGCGTCTGCAGCTTTTCGATGACATCGCCTTCGCCGATCAGGTCATGGGTGATCTTGATGCCCGTTATGTCGGAAAACGCCTTGGCCAGCGTCTTCGATTCATATTCGTGCGTCGTGATGGTTTCCGAGACGACCTTGATGTCCATGCCCGCAAAGGGTTTTGCAGCATCGATGAACCATTGCATCTCGGCTTCCTGGGCAGCGCGATCGAGCGTCGACATGTCCTTGATTTCTTCGTCGAGAAACGCCTTGGCTTCGTCCATTCCGGCATAAGCGTTGCCTGCCCCGAGCAACAGGACAAGCGCAGTCGTTGATGTCAAAAATTGCCGTCTCATGTGTTTCCTCCACTGTTTCAGTTTCAAGTGCGATCGGAGCAGCCGCCGGCACGCGGCCGCTCCAACAGTTTCCCCCTCTATACGTAGCGGAACACGCCGATGGCGTAGACCACGGAGAGAGCGAGAGCCCACCACAGGTTGGGTCCGACAAGACCCAGCCAAGCGAGATGGATAAAGGCGCTGCCAAGCAGCGATAGGAAGAGACGATCGCCGCGCGTCGTCTCGAACCGCAGCACGCCAACCCGCGGATTGCCGCCCGGCGAGACGTACTCCCAGATCGCCATGCCGCAGAGCAGCGCCAGGATCGTGATGAAAAAGACCGCCGTCGGCAGCGTCCATGCCATCCAGGTGAGGTTCATGTCACACCCTCCCCAGGGCAAAGCCCTTTGCGATGTAGTTGCGTACGAACCAGATCACGAGCGCGCCCGGAAGGATGGTCAGCACGCCGGCGGCGGCCAGCACGCCCCAGTCGAGGCCCGAGGCCGAGACCGTGCGCGTCATGATCGCGGCGATCGGCTTGGCGGCGGTCGTGGTCAATGTGCGCGCGATCAGCAGTTCGACCCACGAGAACATGAAGCAGAAGAAGCAGGCCACGCCGATACCGCTCGCGATCAGCGGCATGAATATCCTGAGGAAGAAGCGCGGGAAGGAATAGCCGTCGATATAGGCGGTCTCGTCGATTTCCTTCGGCACGCCCGACATGAAGCCTTCGAGAATCCAGACCGCCAGCGGCACATTGAACAGGCAATGCGCGAGCGCCACGGCGATGTGCGTGTCGATCAGGCCGAAAGCCGAATAGAGCTGGAAGAACGGCAGCGCAAACACCGCCGGCGGCGCCATGCGGTTGGTCAAGAGCCAGAAAAACAAATGCTTGTCGCCGAGGAAGCGGTAGCGCGAGAAGGCATATGCCGCCGGAAGCGCCACGGTTACCGAAATCACCGTGTTCATAACCACATAGATGATCGAGTTGATGTAGCCCTTGTACCAGGACGGATCGGTGAAGATCACCATGTAGTTGGCGATCGTCGGGTTTCTCGGCCACAGCGAGAAGGCGCCGAGGATCTCTTGGTTGGTCTTGAAGCTCATATTGACCAGCCAGTAGATCGGCAGCATCAGGAAGATGATGTAGATCGTCGGCACCAGCCACCAGAACCGCGACTCCTCGCCCCGCCGCCGCATTTTGCGGGCCAGCGTAGCGTTCGCCGTCTGTGCTTCCGCGCTAGCCGGGGTTTGCCGCATCAGCGTTCGTCCGTCGGCCGTGGTTTCCTCGAGGCGCGCCATCTCACTGCTCCGCGTCGTAGGCTGTCATGACGGTGTAGAACACCCAGGACAGGAGCATGATAATCAGGAAATAGACGATCGACATGGCCGCCGCCTCACCGAGGTTGAACTCGCCGATGGCCAGCTTCACCAGATCGATCGACAGGAAAGTGGTGGTGTTGCCGGGTCCGCCGCCGGTGACGACGAACGGCTCGGTGTAGATCATGAAACTGTCCATGAAGCGCAGCAGAACGGCGATCAGCAGCACGCGGTTCATCTTGGGCAACTGGATGTAGCGGAAGATCGCCCAGCGCGACGCCCCGTCGATCTTGGCCGCCTGGTAATAGGCGTCGGGGATCGAGACCAATCCTGCGTAGCAGAGCAGGACGACGAGGCTCGTCCAGTGCCAGACGTCCATGACGATTACGGTGATCCACGCGTCGAACGGGTCGTTGACATAGTTGTAGTTGAAGCCGAGCGCCCGCAGCGAATATCCGAGCAGGCCGATGTCGACGCGGCCGAACACCTGCCAGATCGTACCGACGACGTTCCACGGGATGAGCAGCGGCAGCGCCATCAGCACTAGGCAGACCGGAACGCCCCAGCCCTTCTTCGGCATGTTGAGCGCAATGAAGATGCCGAGCGGAATCTCGATGATGAGGATGATGGCCGAGAAGACCAGGTTACGGCCCATCGCCTCCCAAAAACGGTCGGAATGCAGGATTTCGTCGAACCACTCCGAGCCCGCCCAGAAGAAGTCGTTGTTGCCGAAAGTGTCCTGCACCGAATAATTCACGACCGTCATCAGCGGGATGATCGCCGAGAAAGCCACCAGCAACAGCACCGGCAGCACCATGAACCAGGCCTTGTTGTTCCAGGTCCTTTCCATGCTCAGCCTCCCATTTCGACGCGCCAGGAATCGGCATAGATGTTGATGCCGGCCGGGTCGAAAGCGATCTTCGGATCGGCGGGAATGTCCTCGTCCTCGCCGATGATCGCCGCGATGTCGCGGCCTTCGAAACTGGCGCGCACCACCTTGTGTCGACCGATATCCTCGACCTTGCGGATTGAAACCGGCATGCCGCTGGCGCCAAGCCTGATATATTCGGGGCGGATGCCGAGTTCGATCGCACCGGTGATCCCGGCCCTGGGCGCGCCCGGCAGTTCGATGGTCTGGCTGCCGAGCCGCGCGCTCCTGCCTTCGACCGCGACCGGCATGACGTTCATGCCCGGCGAACCGATGAAATAGCCAACGAATGTATGCTTGGGACGCTCGAACAGTTCGGCTGGAGAGCCGATCTGCACGATCTCGCCCTCATACATGACGACGACGTTTTCGGCGAAGGTGAGCGCCTCGGTCTGGTCGTGCGTGACATAGACCATGGTGAAACCGAAGCGCCTGTGCAATTGCTTCAACTGCGAGCGCAGCACCCACTTCATATGCGGGTCGATGACGGTCAGCGGCTCGTCGAACAGGATCGCGTTGACATCGGAGCGCACCAGCCCGCGTCCGAGCGAGATCTTCTGCTTCTGGTCAGCGGTCAGCCCCCTCGCCTTTCGCTTGGCCATATCGGCCAGACCGGTCATGTCAAGGGTTTCGCGCACCTTGCGGTCGACGTCGGGTTCCGGAACGCCGCGGTTGCGCAGCGGGAAGGCCAGATTGTCGTAGACGGTCATGGTGTCGTAGATGACCGGGAACTGGAACACCTGAGCTATGTTGCGCTCCTGCGTCGACAGATTGGTCACGTCCTTGCCGTCGAACAGAAGCTCGCCGTGCGACGGATACAACAGGCCGGAAATGATGTTGAGCAGCGTGGTCTTGCCGCAGCCCGACGGCCCCAGCAGCGCATAGGCGCCGCCGTCCTCGAAGGCGTGATGCACCTCCTTCAGCGCATAGTCCTTATCCGACTTCGGATGCGGCCCGTAGGCGTGGCGGATGTGATTGCAGTCGATGCGCGCCATGTGCCCTCCTCCTCAAGCCGCCAGCATCTGTGTCGGCGCGGCCGAGCGGCCGTTCGCGTCGAACACCATGATGTGCCGCGGGTCGATGAACACCTCGATGGTCTGGTCCGGCTCGAACACCAGGATGCCATGCTCCAGCATGACCCAGCGGACATCGGCGAAATCGAGATGCACAAAACTTTCAGAACCGGTGATCTCGGTGACCGACACCTTGGCTTTCACCGGAACCGCTGACGGGCTCGGCCGGGCAAGGGAGAGATGGTGGGGCTGGAAGCCGATCGTGTAACTCGTATCGGCAATACCGGCGAGTTCAGCCGGCACCGGGAGGCTCACCCCACCATCAAGAAGGAAGCTCGAACCGCTCTTCTTCAGCACGATCGTGTTGAGCGGCGGATCGGCGAACGTCCTGGCCGTGACGAGGTCGTTCGGCCTGCGGAAGACGTCGATCGTCGGGCCGAACTGGGTGATGCGGCCTTCGGAAAGCGTCGCCGTGTTGCCGCCGAGCAGCAAGGCTTCGTGCGGCTCGGTCGTGGCGTAGACGAAGATAGTGCCGGTTGCCGCAAAAATCTTCGGCAATTCCGCGCGCAGCTCCTCGCGCAGCTTGTAGTCGAGGTTGGCAAGCGGCTCGTCGAGCAGCACGAGGCTGGCGTTCTTGACGATGGCGCGCGCCAGAGCGGTGCGCTGCTGCTGGCCGCCGGAGAGGCTGAGCGGCGTGCGGTCGAGAAAGGGCGTCAGCTTGAGAAGGGCTGCGGCATTGCGCACCTCCTTGTCGATCTTTGCCCGCTCGGCACCGGCCACTCTCAGCGGCGAGGCGATGTTCTCGTAAACGGTCATCGCCGGATAGTTGATGAACTGCTGGTAGACCATGGCGACGTTGCGCTTCTGCACCGGGATGCCGGTGACATCCTTGCCATCGAACCAGACCGAGCCGGATGTCGGCACATCAAGGCCGGCCATCAGCCGCATCAGGCTGGTCTTGCCGGAAAGCGTCGGCCCGAGAAGGACGTTGAGCGAGCCGTGCTGAAGCGTCAGAGAGACGTCGCGTAAATGCTCCGTTGCGCCGACCGTCTTCGTCACGTTTCTCAGTTCCAGCATGATGCCTCCTCCCAGGCTTTCTGCATGACTATTCGGCAGCCGCGACATGGCGCCGGCTTATCCCGCGCATGAATTCGTCGAGCGCTGCCGCCTGCTCGCGGCTCAGTTGCAGGCCGCGCTTGGTCCTGCGCCACAATACATCTTCGGCCGTCATCGCCCATTCATTTTGAACGAGGTAGCGCACCTCGGCCTCGTAGAGATCGGCGCCAAAGTTGCGGCCAAGATCGGCATTCGATCTGGCGAGTCCCAGCAGCATCCTTGCGCGAGTCCCGTAAAGCCGGGTCAGGCGGCGCGCCAGACGCGCATCGAGGAACGGATAGGCCGTTTTCAGTTTTGCCACTTCGGCGTCGAAGCCGCTGGCCGGGAAATCGCCGCCCGGCAGCGGCGCGTTTGCCGTCCACGGCTTGCCGCGCTTGCCGAGAAAACCCTCGATTTTCTCGAGCATCGATTCCGATAGCCGGCGATAGGTGGTGATCTTGCCGCCGAAGGTGTTGATGATCGGCGCCGTGCCATCGCCGCCGTCGGTCTTCAGTACATAATCGCGGGTCGCTTCCTGGGCTTTCGAGGCGCCGTCGTCATAAAGCGGGCGCACGGCGGAATAGGTCCAGACGATGTCCGGACGCTTGACCGGTTGCGCGAAATATTCACTCGCCGCAGCACAGAGGTAATCGATCTCGGCGTCGCTGATCTTCACGTCGTGCGGGTCGCCGGAAAAATCCTGGTCGGTGGTGCCGATCAGCGTGAACTCTTCCTCGTAGGGGATGGCAAAGATGATGCGGCCATCCTTGTTCTGGAAGAAATAGGCGCGCGGATCGTCGAATTTCTTGCTGATGACGATATGGCTGCCCTGTACCAGCCGGACATTGTGCACGTCGTTCAAGCCGACCGTAGCCGACAGCACGTGGTCGACCCATGGGCCGGCGGCGTTGACCAAAAGCCGCGCCTTGACCTCCTCGGTGTCGCCGGTCTGCGTGTTTTCCAGCCTGACCGTCCAGAGTTCGCCTTCACGGCGTGCGCTGATGACTTTCGTGCGGGTTCGTATCGTTGCGCCGCGATCGGCGGCGTCGCGGGCGTTCAACGCCACCAGCCGCGCATCGTTGACCCAGCCGTCGGAATATTCGAAGGCCTTGCGAAACAACGGCTTCAGCGGCTTGCCGGCTGGGTCGTTTGCCATATCCAGCGTCTTGGTCGCCGGCAGCAATTTGCGCCCGCCAATGTGGTCGTAGAGGAAAAGGCCGAGCCTGATCAGCCAGGCCGGGCGCAGGCCCTTGGCATAGGGCAGCACGAAGCGCATCGGCCAGATGATGTGCGGCGCGTTCTTCCAGAGGGTCTCGCGCTCCATCAGCGCCTCGCGCACCAGGCGGAACTCATAGAACTCCAGATAGCGCAAGCCGCCATGGATCAGTTTGGTCGAGCCCGAGGACGTGCCGCTGGCCAGATCGTTCATCTCGGCAAGAAAGACCGAGAAGCCGCGCCCAACCGCATCGCGGGCAATGCCGCAGCCGTTGATACCGCCACCGATGACGAAGATGTCATGGATCGGGGATGCGCTCACAAAAAGTCCTCCCGGATTTCGCATTGCAGCATTTTTAGGTTTTTACGAAACCGTGTCGGGATTATTTCGAAATAGGAACGAATGTCAAACGAAATATAAACAGCAGGAGTTGCCGCTACGGCACCATCAACGGCACCATCTAGGAGAGCGAGGTTTCGATCAGTTGTACCTCTGCCTCCTGGCAGATCTTGCGCACCGACGGAATATCGCAGCGGTCGGTGATGAAAGTGTTGACCTGCGACAGATGGCCGATACGCACCGGCGCCGTCCGCTCGAACTTGGTCTGGTCGGAAACGAGGATGACATGCCTGGCATTGGCGATGATCGCCTGCGCCACCTTCACTTCGCGAAAATCGAAATCGAGCAACGCACCGTCATGGTCGATCGCCGAGGCGCCGATCACCGCGTAGTCGACTTTGAACTGCCTGATGAAATCGACCGCCGCCTCGCCGACCACACCGCCGTCGGAGCCGCGCACGACGCCGCCGGCAATAACAACCTCGATCGAAGGATATATGCGCATCCTATTGGCAACATTGATATTATTGGTGATTACCATCAGGCCGGCATGATCGAGAAGCGCCTTGCTGACCGACTCCGTCGTGGTGCCGATATTGATGAACAGCGAGGCGTTGTCCGGGATCAGCCTGGCTGCGGCGCGGCCGATCGCCTCCTTCTCGTCGGCGGCGATCTTGCGCCTCGCCTCATATTCCATGTTCTCGATGCCGGACGGGAACAGCGCCCCGCCATGGATACGGGAAAGCAGTCGCTGGTCGCACAGATCGTTAAGGTCCTTGCGGATGGTCTGCGGCGTCACGTTGAAATGCGTTGCCAGATCGTCGACCAGCACGCGGCCATTGTCCTTGGCCATCTGGATGATTTCGGAATGACGGGGCGACAGATACATTGGGGACCTCCCGTTTTCGTTTTTCTTGTCTATATCGGAAAACGAAAGTGATGAAAAGGCATGAGCCGGCTAACGAAATTGCATGCGTCCAAAGACAAACCTCGACGCAACTTTGCCGACCAATTTCAGGCCAGCCGGCGGGCGATTTCGGTGATGACCTCGAAAGCGATGTCGACGTCCGCCGCCGTCGTCTCGAACTGACCGACCTGAAAGCGGATCGCGACCTGCCCGTCCACCCGTGTCTGCGTCAGGTAGATGCGGCCATCGTCGTTGATCGCGTTGACCAGCCGCAGATTGTGTTGGCCCGAATCGGTGCCGGCCACCAAATGCCGGAACGAGAACAGCGACAGCATCGGCTCCGAGACGATCTCGAAATCCGGTTCCCCGGCCAGCCGCTCGGCCAGCCCTTCGCTCCAGGCGACATGGTTGCGGATCATGGTGCGCAGATTTTCCAGCCCGTGGGCGCGCAGCAGGAACCACAGTTTTAGCGCACGAAAACGCCTGCCGAGCGGCACCGACCATTCGGAATAGTTGATGATGCCGTCACGCCCATGCGTCCTCAGGAATTCGGGCTTGATGGCCAGCGTGCGAACGAGATCCTCCGGCTGGCGGATGAACTGAACCGAGCAATCGAACTGCGCACCCAACCATTTGTGCGGATTGAAGACGATGGAATCCGCGTGCTCGGCGCCGGCCCAGAAATGGCGAAACTCGGGGCAGATCATCGCTGATCCGGCCCATGCGGCATCGACATGCAGATGGAGCCCATGGCGCTTGGCCACCGCGGCAACGCCGGCAACGTCATCCGTGCCACCGGTGCTGGTGCCGCCCACGCTGGCGATGATGCCAGCCGGCAGCATGCCATTTTCGCGATCGGCGACGATTGCTGCTTCTAGGGCGATGACATCCATGGCGCGGAAGCGGCCGGCAACAGGAATGCGCACGAGATTATCCTCGCCAACGCCCGACACCCAGATCGCCCGGTCGATGGAGGTGTGGACCTGATCGGAAGAATAGACGCGCAAGATCGGCTGGCCTTGCAGGCCCTTCTTGTTGCCCTGCCAGTCGAGCGCGCGCTCGCGCATGGTCAGCACGGCGGCGAGCGTCGCCGACGATGCCGAATCCTGCATGACGCCGGAAAACCCTTCCGGCAGGCCAAGCGCCTGACGCATCCAGTCGACGACGCGCGTCTCGAGTTCGGTCGCTGCGGGCGAAGTCTGCCAGAGCATGCATTGCGCGGCCATCGCCGAGACCAGATATTCGGCCACCACCGAGACCGGTGCGGCATTGGCCGGGAAATAGGCGAAGAAGCGCGGATGCTGCCAATGCGTCATGCCCGGCAGGATTTTTTGCTCGAAATCGGCGAAGATTGCCTGCATCCTTTCGCCATGTTCCGGCGGCGAGACGTCTATGCTTCTAGAAATTTCGCCCGGCTCGACAAGCGGCCGCACCGGCCTTTCGCGAAGTGTGCTCCTGTAGTCGGCACCCCATTCGGCCGCGTGCAGCGACCATTCCCGGAATTCGTCGCTATTCATCATGCTCTCCGTCGCATCGAGCCCAGTGATCAAAGAGCACGAAAAACGGAGGCTTTCACTCGGGAAAGTCAGGCAGGCTCGCAAAAGCAGCCTTCAATGCATTCGACCAGCCGTCCGAGATGGTCCGATAATATTGGTCGTCCTGGGCTATCCGCTTCTTCAGGCTGACCTTGAAGGCGTCCTTTTCGTAGAACAGCAGGTCGAGCGGCAGACCGACCGACAGGTTCGATTTCAGCGTCGAATCGAACGACACCAGCAGCAGTTTCACCGTCTCGGCGAAACTCATCGCCTTTTCATAGGCGCGGATGATGATCGGCTTGCCGTATTTGGTCTCGCCGATCTGGAAAAACGGCGTGTCTTCGGTCGATTCGATGAAATTGCCTTCCGGATAGATCATGAACAGGCGCGGCGCGCTGCCCTTGATCTGGCCGCCGAGGATGAAGGAGGCATTGAAATAGGAATCGGCCTTTTCGCCCGCCGGCGACGAACTGGCGATGACTTCCTTGACGGTGTCGCCGACCAGCCGCACCGTCTGGTACATCGACGGCGTTTCAAGCAGCGTGGCGTGGCGATCGGCCACCGCCTTGGTGCGCTCGTCGAGCAGGCTGACGACAGCCTGCGTCGTCGCCAGATTGCCGGCCGACATCAGCACGATGACGCGCTCGCCCGGCTCCTCCCAGACATGCATCTTCTTGAAGGTCGAGATCGAATCCATGCCGGCATTGGTGCGTGTGTCCGACATGAACACGAGCCCACGATCGATCTTCAGGCCGACGCAATAGGTCATCGAATCTCTTTGGCAGCAATCTTGCCCTGGATTACTGCTCCACGGTGACGGTCACCGCAAGCTGTTCTTCCGCTTGTCCCAGTCGAATTCCCGATACAGGCGTGGCGTCGCGGTAATCACGGCCGGTTGCCACCTTCACATAGCGTTCGTCGGGCGAAATCCCGTTGGCGACGTCGAACGCGACCCAGCCAAGGCCCGCAACATGCGCTTCGGCCCAGGCATGGCTCGCCGCCTGCTCGACCGCCGCATCCATCATCAAATAGCCGCTGACGTAGCGGGCCGGAAACCCCATGGCCCGCGCGGCGGCGGCAAAGATGTGGCTGTGGTCCTGGCAGACACCGGTCTTGAGCGCCAGCGCGTCCTCGGCCGGGGTCGCCGCGTTGGTGGTGCCCGGCGTATAGGCGACGCGTTCGCCGATCACCGCCATCAGCCGGTGCAACCTTTCGATATCGGCGCCCTCGCCGACCGAGGCCGCGAGTTCGCGAATGCCGCTGCCGATCGTGGTCAACGGTGTTTCATGGCCAAACAGCCAGAGCGGCGCGAACCCCTGATGTGGCCCGCAGACGCCTGATGTGTCGCGTGTCACAACCTCGCCTGATGCCTCGACGGTGATGAAATCGCGGTCGCCTTCGACGCTCAACAGCCGCGTGTCGTTGCCGAAATGGTCGGTGAAGCGCACTTCTTCGCGCGCCCCTTCGATCTTCAGCGCCCAGGACAAGACGGTCTGCGTCGGTCCGCTGACTGGTAGCAGCCGCAGCCGCTGCAAGAGATAGTGCACCGGCGCATCGTAGCGATATTCGGTCCGGTGAGTGATCTTCAGCCGCATTGCTCTCGTCCCCTGAGCATGATCTTTTCCGGAAACCGGCTTCCACTTTCCGGGATCATGCTCAATTAAACCTGTAGTCCTGCGCGATCTCGTCGCCGAGCCTGATGTTGTCACGGATGAAATTGGCGAGGAATTCATGCAGGCCGGCGTCGAATATGTCCTTGATCGAGCCGGCGGCCAGCATCGCCTGGGTCTTGCCGGCTGTCACATGACAGGCATGGCGCTCACCATAATCGTCGCCCAGGAATCTGAGATGCTCCGTCAGGAAGCGGTAGCAGAAGGTCAGTGAGCGCGGCATGCGAACGTTGAGGATCAGATAGTCGGCAATGTTGGTCGGCTTGTAGTCGGCCTCGTAGACCCAGCGATAGGAGCGGTGCGCCGACACCGAGCGCAGGATCGATTCCCACTGGTAGTTGTCGAGGGTGGAGCCGACCCACGAGATCGAAGGCAACAGCACGTAGTATTTCACGTCCAGGATGCGCGCCGTGTTGTCGGCGCGTTCGACATAAGTGCCGAGTTGGGAGAAATCGAAGATCTCGTTGCGCAGCATGGTGCCGTAGAACGCGCCGCGGATCAGCGCCGTTTCGCGCTTGATCGCGTCGAGCACGCTGGGCAAATCACGTTCGTCGATCGGCTTGGCCAGGATGCGCTTCAGCGACATCCAGGCCTCGTTGATGCTTTCCCAGGTTTCGCGCGTCAGCGCGGTGCGCACCATGCGGGCATTGTTACGGGCCGTTTCGATCGACGCCATCGTGCTCGACGGGTTGGATGTGTCGCGCAGCAGGAAATCGGCAACGTTGGCGGCGGTATAGTCGGAATATTTCTGCGTGAAGGCAGCGTCCGAACCGGCACTGAGCAGCACCGAATTCCACTCTTCGGAGGCGTTCTGGGTGCGGGTCAGCGCCATGCGCAGCCCGGCATCGACCAGCCGCGCCATGTTTTCCGCCCGCTCGATGTAGCGGTTCATCCAGTAGAGCCCATTGGCGGTGCGGCCGAGAAGCATCTCAATCTGCCTCGATCTCGAGCGAATAGCGAATAGCGAATAGCGAATAGGGGAAAAAAGACTTCATGACTTTTGTTGCAGACTCCTGATCATCGAACGCAACATTTTCCCGATCTCCTCGGTTTGATTAAGCAACCGACCACCCTCTTTCTCAACCACCAGGCCCACTCTCCCGGACAAGATCAGGTGCGTTTCCAATTCTTTAAGAGAACCTTGAGCAATGCGCAGAAATTGAATGAAGGCTCCCGTATTTTCTCGTCCGTGACCCTCCGCGATGTTAGCTGCGATTGACGCCGCCGAGCGCCTTATCTGAGAGGTCATTCCGTATGCTTCCTTGCTCGGGAACCCTGTCGTCACGGAATAGCAATCTACCGCCAATTCGATGGCTGCCTTCCAAACTATCAGGTCCCTGTATGAATTGATCGCCGTCGCACACCCCTATTCGCTACTCGCTATTCCCTACTCGCTACTTCCCACTCTAATCATCCAGCACCCACGTATCCTTCGTCCCGCCGCCCTGGGACGAATTGACCACCAGCGAGCCTTCCTTCAGCGCCACACGCGTCAGCCCGCCCGGCACGATCTGGATGCGATCAGATACCAGCACGTAGGGCCTGAGATCGACATGGCGCGGCGCCAGTCCCTTGTCGGTCAGGATCGGACAGGTCGATAATGCCAGCGTCGGCTGGGCGATGTAGTTCGACGGCTTTGCCGCGAGTTTCTTGGAAAAATCCTCGCATTCCTTCTTGGTCGCCGCCGGCCCGACCAGCATGCCGTAGCCGCCGGAGCCATGCACCTCCTTCACCACCAGCTCGTCGATATGTTCGAGCACGTATTTCAGGCTGTCCGGCTCCGAGCAGCGCCAGGTCGGGATGTTGCCGAGGATCGCTTTACGACCGGTGTAGAATTCAACGATCTCGGGCATGTAGGAATAGATCGCCTTGTCGTCGGCGATGCCGGTTCCCGGCGCATTGGCGATGGTGATGTTGCCGGCGCGGTAGACATCCATGATGCCCGGCACCCCCAGTGCCGAGTCCGGGCGGAAGGTCAGCGGATCGAGAAAAGAATCGTCCACCCTTCGATAAAGCACGTCGATCTGCTTGTAGCCTTCGGTCGTGCGCATCGCGACGTGGCCATCGACGACGCGCAGATCCTGTCCCTCGACAAGCTGCACACCCATCTGGTCGGCAAGGAAGGCATGTTCGAAATAGGCGGAGTTGAAGCTGCCCGGCGTCAGAACGGCAATGGTCGGCGCGCCCTTGGTGCCTTGCGGCCGCACTGCCGCCAGCGACTGGCGCAAGAGCTGCGGATAGTTTTCCACCGGCCGCACCTTGATCTGCTGGAACAGCTCGGGAAAGAGCTGCATCATCGTCTCGCGGTTCTCCAGCATGTAGGAGACGCCGGACGGCGTGCGCGCATTGTCCTCCAGCACGTAGAATTCGTTCTCGCTGATGCGAACGATATCGACGCCGATGATATGGGTGTAGACGCCGGCCGGCGGCCGCACTCCGATCATCTCCGGCAGGAACGCCTCGTTCTTGGCGATCAATTCCTTGGGGACGCGCCCGGCGCGCAAAATCTCCTGGCGGTGGTAGATATCGTCGAGAAAGGCGTTCAGCGCCTGGACGCGCTGCTCGATGCCTTGCGTCAGCCGTCGCCATTCATTGCCGGAAATGATGCGCGGAACGATGTCGAAGGGAATAAGGCGCTCGGAGGCTTCCTGCTCGCCATAGACGGCAAAGGTGATGCCGGTCTTGCGAAAGACGCGTTCGGCGTCCTGCATCTTTTCGCTAAGCCTGGCCGGATCCTGCTCCTTCAGCCAGCGATCGTAAGCCGAATACGGTTTTCTCAATCCGGAGATTTCCGGAAGCATTTCGTCGAACGCTGCCAATCGCTTACTCCCTGTGAGGCCATTTCACTGGCGTCACCGGAGAAAATCAAGCGCAATCGGTGATTTGGAGGATGTTGGCGATCAGTATGTCACGGCTTGCCTAAAATTAGGGCAGCGCCGATAAGCCTGGGTCAGGCTTTGCCTTGTGCCCGGGCAGGCGGCAGGCGCCGCTCAGAGACTGTTTCGAAATTCGCTCTGGCGAGTCATATGGTGGTGGTTTCGAGAACCGGCGCGCAGCGGACATTAGAGCGCCGCGCGTCCAATTGGACGCGCAAAGGACGCTCTAACACTCTGCATTTGCGCATGATCCTTTCCGGAAACCGAAATCGGTTTCCGGGGTCATGCGCTGGTCCGTGAGCACCGGAAGCGCAGAAAACGCCATCAGATGGCCGCCAGAGTAGAGTTTCCAAACGGTCTCTCAGAACGCGCGGAAGGTGACGACCGTGAACGTGTCCTTGATGCCTGGAAGAATCTGCACCTTCTCGTTGACGAAGTGGCCGATGTCTTCCCCGTCGTCGACGTAGAATTTGGCGAGCAGATCGTAGTCGCCGGCTGTCGAGTAGATTTCCGAGGCGATCTCGGCATCGGCCAACGCGCCGGCAACGTCATAGGACTTGCCCAGATCGCACTTTATCTGCACGAAAAATGCCTTCATTGCCCGGTCCTGCTCAAGCTTGCACGCATGAGCCGCCCTTGTGGCAGACTGCCGCCCGGCTTTCAAGCTTCAGGACGGAGCTCCGGCAGAACGCAACTTAGGTGAGCCAATCGCCGAAATGTGCCGATCGTCGGGCCGGACGGCAAGGATTGCTCAACGGAAGTTTCCGCATCACTGGCTGCAACCTGCGCGCGGTACTTCGCTGAGCACCAGAGCACCATCACATCCCTGGGATATCGCCCCTAGCCCAGCGTTCGGAAATCTCTGCCGCCCGCGCCTCAAAGGCGCCTGCTTCGATGGCGGCACGAATGTCCTGCATCAGCTTCTGATAGTAGGAAAGATTGTTCCAGGTCAGAAGCATCGCCCCCAGCGCCTCTTGCGAGCGAACCAGATGGTGCAGGTAGGCGCGTGAATAATCTCTAGCGGCCGGGCAGTCGCTCTCCTCGTCCAGCGGCCGCGGATCGTCGGCATGGCGGGCGTTGCGCAAATTGACCTTGCCGCGCCTTGTATAGGCGAGGCCATGACGGCCGGCGCGTGTCGGCATCACGCAATCGAACATGTCGATGCCGCGCGCCACCGATTTCAATATGTCGTCAGGCGTGCCGACACCCATCAGATAGCGCGGCCTGTCCGCCGGCAGCTCCGGGCAGGTGATGTCGAGCATTTCGAGCATCACCGGTTGCGGCTCGCCGACCGCCAGCCCGCCGATCGCGTAGCCCTTGAGGTCCATCGCTTTCAGCGCCTGCGCCGAGCGCAGCCGCAGGGCCGCTATGTCGCCGCCCTGGACGATGCCGAACATCGCCTTGCCCTGCTGGTCGCCGAACGCCGTCCTGCAACGCTCGGCCCAGCGCAGCGACAGCTCCATCGCCCGCTCGATCTCCTTCTCCATGGCCGGCAGCGCGGTGCATTCGTCGAGCTGCATCTGGATGTCGGCGCCGAGCAGTCCCTGGATTTCGATCGAGCGCTCGGGCGACATCTCATAGGCGGCGCCGTCGATATGGGAGCGGAAGGTGACGCCCTTTTCGGTCAGTTTCCTCAGCTTCGACAGCGACATCACCTGGAAGCCGCCGCTGTCGGTCAGGATCGGATGCGGCCAGCGGGCGAATTCATGCAGACCGCCAAGCCGCGCCACACGCTCGGCGCCCGGCCGCAGCATCAGATGATAGGTGTTGCCAAGGATGATGTCCGAGCCGACGCCGCGCACTTGATCCATATACATGGTCTTGACCGTGCCGCCGGTGCCGACCGGCATGAAGGCCGGCGTGCGGATTTCTCCGCGCGGCATGGTGATGGAGCCGCGCCGCGCTTTGCCGTCGGTCGCCAGCACCTTGAAGGTGAACGCTTTAGTCATTGAATTCCTTGTTCTATGCCGGGCGCGCGTCCATCGTTCTCCTGCTTGAACAGCAGACTTGCATCCCCGTAGGAGTAGAACCTGTAGCGGTTCTCGATGGCATGCGCATAGGCCGCACGCATCGTTTCCAGACCACAAAACGCCGAAACCAGCATGAACAGCGTCGAGCGCGGCAGATGGAAATTGGTCATCAGCATGTCGGCGGCCTTGAAGCGATAGCCGGGCGTGATGAAGATGTCGGTCGGACCCGACCATCCGGCCAGCGTGCCGTCCTCCCGCGCGGCGCTCTCCAGCAGGCGCAACGATGTCGTGCCGACGGCGATGATGCGCCCGCCACGCGCCTTTGCCGCGTTCAGCGCCTTGGCGGTTTCCGGGCTGACCGACCCGATCTCGGCATGCATCTTGTGATCGGCGGTGTCGTCGACTTTCACCGGCAGGAATGTGCCGGCGCCGACATGCAGGGTGACGAAGCGCCGTTCGACGCCCTTGGCATCGAGCGCGGCGAAAAGCTCGGGCGTGAAATGCAGGCCGGCAGTGGGTGCCGCCACAGCCCCCTCTTCCCTGGCATAGATGGTCTGGTAGTCGCTGCGGTCGCGTTCGTCGTCGTCGCGCTTCGAAGCGATATAAGGCGGCAGCGGAATGTGGCCGACGGCGTGCAGCGCCTCGTCGAGAAACAGACCTGAGAGGTCAAAACCAAGCAAAGCCTCGCCGGCCTCGCCCTTCTCGATCACCGTGGCATCGAGCTGGCCGAGAAAGCAGGAATTGGCGTCATGGCCGAAATGAATGCGGTCACCGGCGGCGATGCGCTTGCCCGGCCGCATGAAAGCCAGCCAGCGGTCCGGCGCCACCCGCATGTGCAGCGTGGCTTCGATTTGCGCCGCCGCTTCACCGCGCCGCCTGATGCCCTTCAACTGTGCCGGAAGGACCTTGGTGTCGTTGAAGACCAGCACGTCACCGGTCTCGAGCAGCGACGGCAGCTCGCGCACCGTCCGGTCTTCGAGGCCCTCACCCGGCCTGACAACCAGCATTTTGGCGCTGTCGCGCGGTTCTGCCGGTCGAAGCGCGATGCGCTCCTCCGGCAGATCAAAGTCGAAAAGATCGACGCGCAAGAAAATCCCGCCTCAAAATTCCGGGCAGGTCACCGCCCAGGCGCCAACACCGGCGATGCTAAGCGTGCCGCCCATTGCGGAATCGGACTGTTCCTTGGCCTTGACCAGTCGCAATTTGGCGACGATCGAGCTGATGCCCTCGTCGGTGAGATCGATCGCCACGTGCTGGTTGTCCTCGAATGCCTGTCCGACGATGACTTTCGTCGAACCCGGCTGACCGTCGGTGGTCCAGTTCCTGCCGCCGGCATCAAGCCATACACGCGCAACCGCGATGACGGCAGTGTGCCCCATCAGGACGTCGATCGATGCCGCGTCGCCTTCAGCGCTGCAAACGATCGATTCCGTCGCCAGCGCCGGAGCGGCCGCCGCCGCAAGCATCAGAGTGATAGCCGCGACAGCCCAGGAGGTCATTCCACGTCGGCCGCGACCTTCAGCGACACGATCTTGTCGGGATCCGGCACCGGCTCGCCGCGCTTGATCTTGTCGACATTGTCCATGCCTTCGATAACCTGGCCCCAGACCGTGTATTGGCGGTTGAGGAAGGCGGCATCGTCGAAGCAGATGAAGAATTGCGAGTTGGCCGAGTTCGGGTTCTGCGAGCGCGCCATCGAGCAGGTGCCGCGGCCATGATTGGCGTTGGAGAACTCTGCCTTCAGGTCGGGCTTGTCGGAGCCGCCAGTGCCGGCGCGCGCCGGTGCGAAAGAGGGCTTGCTGGAATTGCCGAATTTCACGTCGCCGGTCTGCGCCATGAAGCCGTCGATGACGCGGTGGAACACCACGCCGTCATAAGCGCCTTCGCGCGCCAGTTCCTTGATGCGGCCGACATGGCCAGGCGCCAGATCGGGAAACAGTTCGATGACGACCTTGCCCTTGGTCGTTTCCATGATGAGTGCGTTCTCGCGGTCCTTGATCTCGGCCATGTCAGAATATCCTTTGAAATAAATGGGTTTACTTGCCGTCGGCGGCGATGCGCACCTTGATCATGCGATCGGGATCGGTGACGACCCCGTTCTGCGCCGCGTCGCCTTTCTTGATCTTGTCCACCAACTCCATGCCGGTCTCGACATTGCCGACGATGGTGTACTGGCCATCGAGCGGCGGCGCCGGCGCGAACATGATGAAGAACTGCGAATTGGCGGAATCCGGGTCCTGCGAGCGGGCCATCCCGACCACGCCACGCTGATAGCGCTCGGTCTGAGAGAATTCGGCCGGCAGGTCGGGAAGATCGGAACCGCCGGTGCCGACAGCGTCGGCGCTGAAGCCGCTGTTCATGTTGCCGAACTTCACGTCGCCGGTCTGCGCCATGAAGCCGTCGATGACACGGTGGAAAGCGACGTTGTCATAAGCGCCCTGGCGCACCAGCTTCTTGATCTGCTCGACATGCTTCGGCGCGAGATCGGGCCTGAGCGCGACGGTCACGTCGCCGTCCTTCAGCGTGATGATCATGGTGTTTTCCGGATCGGCGGCGTACGCCGAAACGGAGGCGGTCACAAGACCGAAAACAACGACAAAGCAGGTGGCGAGCCTTTTGAGCTGCATGGATCTTTCTCCGAAAACCTTTGTTTCACGCATGTCGTTGCCCCAAAACCGGGTTCCACGTTTGGGCGACATGCATTATTTCGCGAATTTGGCGGTGAGCGCGCCAGCCACGGCCGCCGGCACGAAGGGGCGGATGTCGCCGCCCATCGAGGCTATCTGACGGACAAGTGTGGCGGTAATGGTTCGCACCGAAGGGCTGGCGGGCAGAAAAACCGTCTGCAGTCCCGGCGCCATGGTCTCGTTCATCCCGGCCATCTGCATCTCGTAGTCGAGATCGGTGCCGTCGCGCAGGCCACGGATCATGATCGAGGCGCCCTGCTTCCTGGCAGCGTCGATGACCAGCCCGTCGAAAGCGACGACCTTGATGCGCACACCGTCGCGGCCGAATTCGGCCTTCGTCGCAGCTTCGATGAGGCCGACCCGTTCCTCGAACGAAAACAGCGGCTTCTTGCCGGGATGAATGCCGATCGCCGCATAGACGGTGTCCGCCACAGCCAGCGACGCCTTCAGCACGTCGAGATGGCCGTTGGTCGGCGGGTCGAAGGAGCCGGCATAAAGGGCGATGCGTTCGGTCATGGCAGGTGCTTCTAGCGAGCCTCTCTCGCAAAGGCAAATCCGATCAGCGAGCCGCCAATGCAAGTCGCCGCAAAAGCCTGCCCTATGGCCTGACCCGAGGGTGCGCAGCGGTTTGGAACAGCGGCGCCCACCCAAACGGGAACTTCAAGGCGCATCGCCTGAGCCACGATAATCGCGATGCGCTTTGAGTGAACCTTTTGGCCGAGATGAACGACCAATGAATGGGCCGATCACGAAGGCTTCACGCAGCGTTCATTAGATTGCAGCTTCAGAAGATGAAACCAAAACCCCATTTGATCGTTGCTAGGTGCAGGAGAACACGCACATGCTGATCTACATGCTCGCCACCGCAATGACCGTCGCCACGCTGATCGCCACCGTATTCGGGCTGCATCAGGAAGCAGAGCGCGTCCGCGCCAAGTCCAATGCCAAGCGGTTCGGAGGCTTCGGTATCCGCAAGCCTTCACGCCACTTCTAGACCGGCCGCTATCTGTTGACGGCGCCGGTCCATCGGGCCGGCACTCCCCAATCAATCAAGGACTAGTCGGCGTTGTTGTCCGGGCCAGCGCCTTCAGTACCGGTATCCAGAGTTGCGTCGCCCTCGACACTCTCTTCGGCTTCCTCGTCCGACTGCGGTTCCGTTATCCGCTCCACCGAAACGACCTTCTCGCCGTCAGCCGTGTTGAAGATGGTCACGCCCTTGGTGGCGCGGCTGGCGAAACGAATGCCGTTGACCGGCACGCGGATGACGGTGCCGCCGTCCGAGACAAGCATGATCTGGTCGTCATTGCCGACCGGGAAAGTCGCCACCAGGCGGCCGATCTCAGCCACTTTCGACACATCGGTGGCGCGGATGCCCTTGCCGCCGCGCCCTGTCAGGCGGAAATCATAGGACGACGAGCGCTTGCCGTAGCCATATTCCGTCACCGTCAGCACGAACTGCTCGTGTGCCTTGAGGAATTCGTAGCGCTCGTCGGAAAGCTCCGTCTCCTCGCCGACCTCCTCATTGGTGAGCTGGAAGTCATCGTCCTCGCCCGCCGCAATGCCGGCGGCGAGCCGCCGTTCGGCCGCCACCCGCTTGAGATAAGCGGCGCGCTCGGCCGGCGGCGCATCGACATGTTCGATCACCGCCATCGAGATCACCCGGTCGGTGGCAGCCATGGCGATGCCGCGCACGCCGACCGAGTTGCGGCTCTGGAAAACGCGCACGTGGCTGACCGAGAAGCGTATGCACTGGCCGGAGCTTGCGGTCAGCAGCACGTCGTCATTGTCGGTGCAGGTCTCGACGCCGAGTATCTCGTCGCCTTCCTCTTCCAGCTTCATGGCGATCTTGCCGTTGCGGTTGACCTGGACGAAGTCCGACAGCTTGTTGCGGCGCACCGTGCCGCGCGTCGTGGCAAACATCACGTCGAGCTCGCCCCAGCTGGTCTCGTCCTCGGGCAGCGGCATGATGGTGGTGATGCGTTCGCCCTGCTCCAGCGGCAGCATGTTGATCAGCGCCTTGCCGCGCGACTGCGGGTTGCCGATCGGCAGACGCCACACCTTTTCCTTGTAGACGATGCCGCGCGAGGAGAAGAACAGCACCGGCGTGTGCGTGTTGGCGACGAACAGCCGGGTGACGAAATCCTCTTCCTTGGTCGACATGCCGGAGCGGCCTTTGCCGCCGCGGCGCTGCGCCCGGTAGAGCGACAACGGCACACGCTTGATGTAGCCGGAATGGCTGACCGTCACGACCATGTCCTCGCGCTGGATCAGGTCCTCGTCTTCCATATCCGCCCCGCCCTCGGAAAGCTCGGTGCGGCGCGGCGTGCCGAACTCGTCGCGCACGGCGGCAAGCTCGTCCTTGACGATCTGCTGGATGCGCGCGCGGGACGACAAAATGTCAAGATAATCAACAATTTCCGCGCCGATCGTGTTCAACTCGTCGGCGATCTCGTCGCGGCCGAGCGCGGTCAGCCGCTGCAGGCGCAGTTCGAGGATGGCGCGCGCCTGTTCCTCGGACAGATTGTAGGTGCCGTCCTCGTTGATGCGGTGGCGCGGATCGTCGATCAGCAGGATCAGCGATTCGACGTCGCCGGAGGGCCAGCGCCGCTCCATCAACTGCTCGCGCGCCGTCTGCGGATCCGGCGCGCTGCGGATCAGCTTTATCACCTCGTCGATGTTGGCCACGGCTATGGCAAGGCCGACCAGCACATGGGCACGGTCGCGCGCCTTGCGCAGCAGGAATTTCGTGCGCCGGCTGATCACGTCCTCGCGGAAGGCGACGAACGCCTTCAGCATGTCGGTCAGCGTCAGCAATTCCGGCTTGCCGCCGTTCAGCGCCACCATGTTGGCGCCGAACGACGTCTGCAGCGGCGTGAAACGGTAGAGCTGGTTGAGGATGACGTCGGCGACCGCGTCGCGCTTCAGTTCGATGACGACACGGTAGCCCTGGCGGTCGCTCTCGTCGCGGATGTCGGAAATGCCCTCGATGCGCTTGTCGCGCACCAGCTCGGCCATCTTCTCGATCATCGACGACTTGTTCACCTGGTAGGGAACCTCGGTGATGACGATCGATTCACGGTCGTTGCCGCGCGCCTCGACGTTGACGCGGCCGCGCATGACGATGGAGCCGCGGCCGGTCGAATAGGCGCTGTAGATGCCGGAACGGCCGAGCACGATGCCGCCGGTCGGGAAATCCGGCCCTGGAATGATCTCCATCAGTGCCGGCAGATCGATCGCCGGATTGTCGATGAGCGCAATGGCGCCGTTGCAGACCTCGCCCAGATTGTGCGGCGGGATGTTGGTGGCCATGCCGACGGCGATACCGCCGGAGCCGTTGACCAACAGGTTCGGAAAGCGCGCCGGCAGGACTTTCGGTTCGCTGCCGGACGCATCATAAGTGTCCTGGAAATCGACGGTGTCCTTGTCGATGTCTTCCAGCAACTCATGCGCGACCTTGGTCAGCCGCGATTCGGTGTAACGCATTGCCGCCGGCGGATCGCCGTCGATCGAGCCGAAATTGCCCTGCCCGTCGATCAGCGGCACGCGCAGCGACCAGTCCTGCGCCATGCGCACCAAGGCGTCGTAGATCGAGGCGTCGCCATGCGGATGGTATTTACCCATCACGTCGGCGACCGGGCGCGCCGACTTCACATATTTGCGGTTCCAGTGGTAGCCGCTCTCATGGGCGGCGTAGAGAATGCGGCGATGCACCGGCTTCAACCCGTCGCGCACGTCGGGCAGCGCACGGCTGACGATCACGCTCATGGCGTAATCGAGATAGGAGCGCTGCATCTCCTCGATGATGGATATCGGCTCGATGCCGGTCGGGCCGCCGTCGGCGCCGCGCGGTGTCTTCTGGTCGGTCAAATCAGGTCACAATCTAATCAGGAATCACTTGGTGCTTATATAGGATGCCGGGTCGAAACTCCAACGTCCCCGGCAGTTTTCCAGTGGCGATTTTTGTGGTGATTTCAAAAGGATATCACTGATTGCGACGATATGGCCGAGGCGCTTTCGTGGCCGCCGGGGCAAAGCTCATTGTCACGCCAGTTTCTTGCTTCACAAAACCGGCACCACGGATGCGTTCGGCAATTTATCGCCTCGCCGCCGGAGCCGGTAGGCACCGGGTGCCGCCCCCATCACGCGCCGGAAACGGCGGTTGAAGGTCGACAAATCGTTGAACCCGGCCTCGAAGGCGATCGTCGAGATCGCCTCATCCGACATGCACAGCCGCACCGCCGCCCTGTGCAGCCGGGTTTTCAGCACGAACTGGTAGGGCGTCATGCCCGCGACATGCCGGAAGCTGCGCAGGAAATGGTAAGGACTGGTCGCCGTTTCGCTTGCAAGCTCGGCGAGCGAGACCGGCCTTTCGGCATCCTTTTCGATGCGCCGCACCGCCTCCGCGACGCGTTTCTGATCACGGCGGCTCGGTGACCGGGCAGCGGACGTGATACCGGAGGCGACGGCTGCGCCGGCAATCCGCAGTCCGAGTTCCTCGAACGCCTCGATGTCGGCCATTTCGCGCGCGGCTTCCGCCTCGGCCAGCAGCTGTGCCAGCGCCGGCAAGGGCGGCAGAAGCGGCGTCTCGAAGGCCAGCTGCTTCGCGCCCGGCGTGTCGGCGACGATCTGTTCCATATAGGCCGGGCTGAAATGATAGGAGATGCAGCGGTCGCCGGCGCCATGCTCGTGCCCACACTCGTAGCAAGTGCGGGCGTTGCCGAGCAGAATTGCGCCCGGCGTCAGCATCGCCGTGCCCTGGCGTGCGCGGTAGCGGAAGGTGCCGTTGGTCACCACTGCGACGCAGAAGTTGCGATGCTCTTCCTCGAACGGGCGATCAGCAACGCCTGCAGTGCAGACCACGTCCGACACCCGCCAGCCTTTTCCGGACGCCAGTGCATGCACGCTCGTCGTCATGGCCGAAACATAGCAATTTTTCCCAAGCGCAAGAAGCCTGGCGCGGCCTATTCTTCCCGGTCTCCTGACAAAGTGGGCAGAAACCATGTTCAATTCATCCTCCTTTGCCGAAGCCCTTCACAGTGACGGGCCAGCAGCAGACCTTGCCGAAAAACTGAACCTTTACGGCCGCTTCGTCGGCGCCTGGACGTTCGATGCCACGCGCCGTCTCGAAGACGGCCAAGTGCTGACCGGGCGCGGCCAGGTGCATTTCGGCTGGGTGCTCGAAGGCCGCGCGATCCAGGACGTATGGATCTTGCCCGCGCGGAACACTGGCGCACAGAGCTCGCTCGGCAAATGGACCTTTTATGGCACGACACTGCGCGTCTATGACCCCGGCGTCGACGCCTGGCATATCTTCTGGAGCGATCCGCGCACCCAGTATTACAGCCGCCAGCTCGGCCGCGCCGAGGGCGACACCATCGTCCAGCAAGGCGCCGACGGCACCGGCGCCGCGGTGCGCTGGAGTTTTTCCCGGATCACCGAAGATTCGTTCCGTTGGCTGGGCGAACGCTCGCAGGACGATGGCGCGACCTGGCGGGTCGAAGTCGAGTTCCTGGCGCGACGCGCCGCCAGCACCTGACCTGCACGGTTTCCCCTGACACCGCTTTGCTCTACCAATGCTGGGGTCTCGGGCACGGCCCGGCGGGGAGGGTCAGAGATGCCGAGCTTCGACAGCCTGTTCAACGCCTTCGTCACCATTCTGGTGACCATCGACCCGCCCGGCCTGGCGCCGCTCTTCCTCGCCGTGACGCGCGGCATGAACCGCGAGGAGCGCAACCAGGTTTCCGTGCGCGCCTCGATCATCGCTTTCCTGGTGATGGCGCTGTTTGCAATCGCCGGCGCGTCGATCCTGTCGGTGTTCGGCATCACGCTGCCGGCGTTCCGCGTCGCCGGCGGGTTCCTGCTGTTCTTCATCGCCTTCGAAATGGTGTTCGAGCGCCGGCAGGACCGCAAGGAGAAGATCGGCGACGTCGCCATCACCAAGGACATGATCCACAATATCGCCGCATTTCCGCTGGCAATCCCGCTGATCGCCGGTCCGGGCGCGATTTCAGCGACCGTCCTGCTGTCCGGCTCGTTTCCAGGTTTTGGCGCGCAGGCAGCCCTTGTCGGCATCATCGCGATCTGCCTTGTCATCACCTATCTGGTTTTCGTGCTGTCGGAGCGCATCGACCGTATCCTCGGCCAGACCGGCCGCTCGATCCTGACACGGCTGCTCGGCGTCATCCTGGCCGCACTCGCCGTGCAGTTCGTCGCCGACGGTATCAAGGCGCTGATGGCAGCATGAAAATGAAAGCGCCCCCGCGCTTGATTGCTGACGCCGTCTTTTTCGTCGTCCAGCTCGCGCGACGAACCGCCGCCACCGGGCGCTATCCTACTTCGCCGCTGTATCGACAATCTCGAAATCATGCGTGACAGCGGCGGTCTTGGCCATCATCGCGGTCGCTGAGCAGTATTTTTCGATCGACAGGTCGATCGCCCGCCTGACCTTGTCATGCGAAAGCGCTCGGCCCTTGACGATGAAATGCATATGGATGCGGGTGAACACCCGCGGCTCCTTCTCCGCCCGGTCGGCATCGAGTTCGACCACGCAGTCTTCGACCGCCTCGCGCCCCTTTTCGAGAATGTGGACGACATCATAGGCCGAGCAGCCGCCAGTGCCGAGCAGCACCAGTTCCATCGGGCTCGGCCCCGGCGTCTTGCCATCCGGTCCGAACGCGGTCCCCAGCACCACCTTGTGACCGCTGCCGGACTCGCCGACGAAAGTGCGCTCCTCGACCCATTTGATCCGTGCTTTCACCTGATACGTCCTTTCACCGCACACCGCTCAAACGCACAACGTCCCGAAAATCCAATATAGATTTTCGGGACGCCAATGCGTGGCCTCAAGTAGCTGGTGTCAGCTCGCCCAGAGCCGTTCGCTCCGGGATCAGAACGGAATTTCGTCGTCGAGTTCGCGCGACGAACCGCCGCCACCCTTGCCGCCACCGCCGCCGCGATTGAGACTCTCGCCCGGGCCGGACTGGCCGAAATCGGAACCGCGGCTGCTGCCGCCACCGGCATAGCTGCCGACCTGACCGCCCTCGCCCTGCCCGCGTGCGTCGAGCATCTGCAGCTCGCCACGGAATTTCTGCAGCACGATTTCGGTCGTGTAGCGGTCATTGCCGGTCTGGTCCTGCCATTTGCGCGTCTGCAACTGGCCCTCGACATAAACCTTCGCACCCTTCTTCAGATACTGCTCGGCGACCTTGGCGAGCTGCTCGTTGAAGATGACGACATTGTGCCACTCGGTCTTTTCCTTGCGCTCGCCAGAAGTCTTGTCGCGCCAGCTTTCCGACGTGGCTACGCGGATATTGACGACCGGCTCACCCGAATTCAAACGGCGGATTTCCGGGTCCGCCCCGAGATTGCCCACCAGAATGACCTTGTTGACGCTACCCGCCATGATACTTCTCCACGCTCATCCGAAAACAAATTTTTCTCGCTCTCACCTTATAGACTGCGGACAATCCCCGCCTGCCGTGGCTGGCTTTTCCCACAAGGTTTTTGTTCTCTTTTCGTTCTAGTCTCATTTGACCCTTATTGTCAAGGAATGTCAGCAACAAGTAGTATCTTGGGCCTGGAAATTCCACGATATCTGGCCGCCGGGATCGAAGGTCGAACACAATGAAGACAGTTGCACATGAGGACCAGCCGCAAGAAGAGTGGCGAGCGGGAGTACAAACCCGCATGCACGTCTCGGCCCGCAACGGCGCAACTCAACTTTGCATATTTGAACAATGGGTCGAGCCCGCGGTTGGCGCCCCGACACATTGGCACCCGGTCGAGGAAGTGCTTACCGTGGTCGCTGGCAAGGCCGAAATGTGGATCGATGAGGAGCGTGTCGTCTTGATTCCCGGGCAGTCCCTTGTTGTTCCCGCGCACAGCAAACATGGCTTTCGGAACGTCGGCTCAGAAATGCTTCATATCCACGCCGTGCTCGCGTCACCAATTTTCGAGGCGACGTTCGACGGGTCCCCCAAGATGGTGAGACGCTGGCTTCCAGCGAGCCTCTAAAACAGCACCCTGCTAAATCACCGCCAGCCTAAAACACCGCTTGCCAAATCAATAAGTGTCGACTTATGCTTCTGCCATGATCGCAGCCGAGATTTTTCGAGCGCTTGCCGACCCGACGCGCCGCGCCGTCTTCGAACGGCTCGCCGCCGGCGAGATGACGGTGTCGGAACTGCGCAACGGCATGAGCGTGTCGCAACCGGCCGTCTCGCAGCATCTCGCGGTGCTGCGCGGCGCCGGCCTGGTGGCCGAGCGGCGAGCCGGCCGCAACGCCTATTATCGCGCCGATCCGCAAGGGCTTGACCCTCTGCTCGGCTGGATCGAGCGTTACCGTGCGTTCTGGCCCGAGCGTATCGAACGGCTCAAGGCGGTTTTGAAGGATATGGACCAATGACGGCAAAACAGCATTCGGACATGGCGGCAGACTCGATCGAGTTCGAGTGCGAGCTTCCAGACCCGCCGGAAAAAGTGTGGCGGGCGCTGACGGTGCCGGACCTGCTCGCGGCCTGGATGATGCCGAACGACATCAAGCCGGAGATCGGCAGCCGCTTTGCCTTTGCCAAGGCGGATGCACCGATCGAGTGCGAAATCCTCGACGCCGAGCCCGAACGCCTGCTGCGCTACTCCTGGCGGGAGCGGCCGGCGCCTGGCAATACAGCGAATCCGCTGGACAGCCCAATGGATAGCCCAATGGACAGCATCGTCACCTTCACGCTCGACCGCACTGTGTCGGGTGGCACGCATCTGCGCATCGTCCACGACGGATTTGCGCGAGTAGCCACGCCTGCGGTTGCCGGCGCCGGTTGCCGGCTTTCGTTCAACGCACACAACCCCAGACAGACAATAGCCGCAAACACGCCTCGCCTCGTCCTGCGCGCGGCCTGAGCGGCACAACGGAGAAAAGCGATGAGCGGTTTTGCCAATTTGGTGCCGATGGTGATTGAGCAGTCGAGCCGCGGCGAACGCGCCTTCGACATTTTCTCGCGGCTGCTGCGCGAGCGCATCGTCTTCATCAACGGTCCGATCGACGACAATGTGTCGGCGCTGGTCTGTGCCCAGCTTCTGTCGCTGGAATCCGACAATCCCGACAAGGAGATTTCCCTCTACATCAACTCGCCGGGCGGCGTGGTGACCAGCGGCTTCGCCATCTACGACACGATGCAGTACGTTTCTTGCCCCGTATCCACCGTCTGCATGGGCTTTGCTGCGTCGATGGCCTCCTTCCTGCTGATGGCCGGCACACCGGGGCGACGCATCGCGCTGCCCAACACCAGCATTCTGCTGCACCAGCCTTCAGGTGGTTTCCAGGGCCAGGCCTCCGACATCCAGCGCCACGCCGAAGGCATCCTCAGGACCAAGCGGCGCATGACCGAGCTTTACGCGCACCACTGTGGTCGCACGTTCGAAGAGGTCGAACGCACGCTCGACCGCGATCATTTCATGACCGCCGAGGAGGCAAAGACATGGGGCCTTGTCGACCATGTTTTTGATACGCGCAAACAGGCGGCTTGAAAGCCGAACGCCATGAGCGATAACAACCAAGCCATTCGGCCAGTTTGATCGCCACCGGTCTGGCTTCGGCCAGAGTGCGGCGATACAGTCCGCCGATGTCCGAGATTTCACGCATTTGCTTGAACCGGCTGATTATCGGTATCGCCGTCGCGGCGATTACCTCCGGCTCGCCGAAGACAATTCAACGCCGCCGCACGAAGGCACGCTGCCCGGCGTGACCAACGACTACCGCATCGCCACGCCGGCTGACGAACCCGACGATGCCATGCCCAGCAGCAACAGCCAGTTCAAGATTGGCGATACCGATGTCAGGATTTCCGGCAGCATAATCTAATCTTGGATGTCGGCGCCGGCGCAATTAAAGGCCCCCGGCGATAGGACAGGTCCATCGGCCATCATCGCTGCCACAATGTCAGGAATGTCAGGTACTCGTGCGCGCTTGCGCCACTGAAACGAACAGCCCCGCCGCTGCTTCCGCAAACGGTCGGGGCTTTTTTGGATCTGAAATCCAAACTGGCCGGGAGTACACTGCCGGCTTTTGATTTCGGATGCTTCGCGGCATTCAGCCGACGATCCGACTAGTAGTCTCTGATTTTAATGGGATCGGCAGGTCACGGTTTGTCTGGCGGCGCAAAACGCCTGGCCCTGGCACTTATGCCTGCCGCGGCTCCAGCGACACGTGGAGCCTCAAGGGACTGTCCGGTGGAGTCATTCCTCTGCTCTCCTTTTCTGTCCACTGCGACTGGTGTCGTCCGAAGCGCATATCGCAAAAGCCTGCGGCGTCTCGCAGGCCGCCTTGGGGCGGCGAGGCCATCGAAAGACGGTCGGCTTCGGTGACGTCTGGAGTCTGCCCCCCTGCGCCCGAGACGTCAACAGCTGGATAGCCGATTACAAAAAACGTGATCGCTTGTGTGGCGAATCCGAAATTTGCATCCGTTTTGAGCAGCGCGGCGTCGGCTGTGGACTACATGGAAGCATTTTGTCAGGAGCGTGTTCGGCCTTTGTTCTTTCCGCTTGCTCGCCCGCGCGAAAGACGGTTAAAGGCTTGGTCGAGAGTTCTCTCGAAACGGTGGCGAAGTTACCTACATAGGGGATGGCCGGGACAACCCGCCATCCCACGAGATTCCAGATCTGAGGCGGCGACCGGCGATGGCCGACCATAAATATCTTTCCATTCGCGGGGCGCGCGAACACAATCTGAAGAATGTCGACCTCGACCTGCCGCGTGACAGCCTGATCGTCATGACCGGCCTGTCGGGGTCCGGCAAGTCGTCGCTCGCCTTCGACACCATCTATGCCGAGGGCCAGCGCCGCTACGTCGAGAGCCTGTCGGCCTATGCGCGGCAGTTCCTCGAAATGATGCAAAAACCTGACGTCGACCAGATCGACGGCCTGTCGCCGGCCATCTCCATCGAACAGAAGACCACGTCGAAGAACCCGCGCTCGACGGTTGGCACCGTCACCGAAATCTACGACTACATGCGGCTGCTGTTCGCGCGCGTCGGCATCCCCTATTCGCCGGCCACCGGCTTGCCGATCGAGAGCCAGACGGTGTCGCAGATGGTCGACCGCGTGCTGGCGCTCGAGGAAGGCACGCGGCTGTTCATCCTGGCGCCGATGGTGCGCGGCCGCAAAGGCGAATACCGCAAGGAACTGCTGGAACTGCAGAAAAAGGGTTTTCAGCGCGTCAAGGTCGACGGTGTCTTCTACGAAATCGCCGACGTGCCGGCGCTGGACAAGAAGTACAAGCATGACCTCGACGTCGTCGTCGACCGCATCGTCGTGCGCGGCGATCTGGCGACGCGGCTTGCCGATTCCATCGAAACCGCGCTGAAGCTCGCCGACGGGCTGGCGGTGGCCGAATTCGCCGACCGGCCGCTCGACGCCAGCCAGACCGGCGAGGATTCGGTCAACAAATCGAAGAACGAGACGCATGAGCGCATCCTGTTCTCCGAAAAATTCGCCTGCCCGGTGTCCGGCTTCACCATTCCCGAGATCGAGCCCAGGCTGTTCTCCTTCAACAACCCGTTCGGCGCCTGCCCGACCTGCGACGGCCTCGGCAGCCAGCGCGCCATCGACGCCAGCCTGATCGTGCCCGACGACAATCTGTCGCTGCGCGCCGGCGCCGTCAGCCCATGGGCGAAATCGACCTCGCCCTATTACGTGCAGACGCTGGAGGCGCTGGGCAAGGCCTATGGCTTCAAGCTCGGCGACAAGTTCCGCGACCTGACCGCACAGGCAAAGCAAGCCATCCTGCACGGCACCGGCGAGCGCGAGGTCACTTTCCAGTACGATGACGGGCTGCGCTCCTACCAGACGACAAAGACCTTCGAAGGCGTCATCCCCAATCTCGAACGGCGCTGGAAGGAAACCGAATCTGCCTGGATGCGCGAGGAGATCGAGCGCTTCATGTCGGCCACGCCTTGCCCGGCCTGCCGCGGCTATCGGCTGAAGCCGGAAGCGCTGGCGGTGAAGATTGCCGGCAGGCATATCGGCGAGGTCACCGAGCTGTCGATCCGCAAGGCCGACCAATGGTTCACCGAGCTGCCCTCCGCACTCAGCGACAAGCAGAACGAGATCGCGGTGCGCGTGCTCAAGGAAATCCGCGAGCGGCTGCGCTTCCTCAACGATGTCGGGCTCGACTACCTGACGCTGTCGCGCAATTCCGGCACGCTGTCGGGCGGCGAGAGCCAGCGCATACGGCTGGCCTCGCAGATCGGCTCCGGCCTCACCGGCGTGCTCTATGTGCTGGACGAGCCGTCGATCGGCTTGCACCAGCGCGACAATGCGCGCCTGCTCGACACGCTGAAGCATTTGCGCGACATCGGCAACACGGTGATCGTCGTCGAGCATGACGAGGACGCCATCCTGCATGCCGATTATGTCGTCGATATCGGCCCGGCCGCCGGCATCCACGGCGGCCACATCATCGCGCAGGGAACGCCGCAGCAGATCATGGCCAGCCCCGCCTCGATCACCGGCAAATACCTGTCCGGCGAGCTCGAAGTGGCGACGCCGGCGGTGCGGCGAGAGGCCAAGAAGAACCGGCGCCTGAAGATCGTCGGCGCGCGCGGCAACAATCTGAAGAACGTCACCGCCGAAATCCCGCTCGGCACCTTCACCGCCGTCACCGGCGTCTCCGGCGGCGGCAAGTCGACCTTCCTGATCGAGACCTTGTTCAAGGCGGCGTCGCGCCGCATCATGGGCTCGCGCGAGCACCCGGCCGAGCACGACCGCATCGAGGGCCTCGAGTTCCTCGACAAGGTCATCGATATCGACCAGTCGCCGATCGGAAGGACGCCGCGCTCTAATCCCGCCACCTATACCGGCGCCTTCACGCCGATCCGCGACTGGTTCGCCGGCCTGCCGGAGTCCAAGGCGCGCGGCTATCAGCCGGGTCGCTTCTCGTTCAACGTCAAGGGCGGCCGCTGCGAGGCCTGCCAGGGCGACGGCGTCATCAAGATCGAGATGCACTTCCTGCCCGATGTCTACGTCACCTGCGACGTCTGCCACGGCAAGCGCTATAACAGAGAGACGCTCGACGTCCTGTTCAAGGGCAAGTCGATTGCCGACGTGCTCGACATGACGGTCGAGGAAGGCGTCGATTTCTTCGCCGCGGTGCCCGGCGTGCGCGACAAGCTGGAGACGCTGAAGCAGGTCGGCCTCGGCTACATCCATGTCGGCCAGCAGGCGACGACTTTGTCGGGCGGCGAGGCGCAGCGCATCAAGCTGGCCAAGGAACTGTCGCGCAAGGCGACCGGCAAGACGCTCTACATCCTTGACGAGCCGACCACCGGCCTGCATTTCCACGACGTCGCCAAGCTATTGGAAGTGCTGCACGAACTGGTCGACCAGGGCAACACGGTGGTCGTCATCGAGCACAATCTCGAGGTGATAAAAACCGCCGACTGGGTGCTCGACCTCGGTCCCGAAGGCGGCGACGGCGGCGGCGAGCTGGTGGCCTCAGGCACGCCGGAGGATATCGTCCGCGAAAAACGCAGCTACACCGGCCAGTTCCTCAGGGAATTGCTGGAGCGGCGGCCCGGAGGCAAGCGCGAAGCGGCGGAGTGAGTGAAGGCTGGCTGACGTTTGAAAGACCTCCAAATGAAGATAAGAAGAGCCCTTGCCGGTGATCTTGATGCTGTCGTCCGGCTGACGGAAGCCGCCAATGCGCCCTACGCCCAATCCGCACCGGCCAGGACAGACGCTTGTCGACATGGCTAAAGCTGTCGAGACGCTCGCTACGGCCTGATCCATTTCAACCCGGGAGGACGACAGTGACTCAATCTGGAAAAATCCGCGCCGGCATGGGCGGCTGGACCTTCGAGCCGTGGGACACGTCTTTCTATCCGGACAAGTTGTCCAAGGCGAAGCAGCTGCACTACGCAACCCGGCAGGTGCCAAGCATCGAGGTCAACGGCACCTATTATTCGAGTTTCAAGGAGCCGACCTTCGTCAAATGGGCAAACGAGGCGCCGGACGGTTTTATCTATTCGCTGAAAGGCAACCGTTTCGTCACCAACCGCCGCGTGCTCGGTGAGGCCGGCGAGTCGATGACGCGTTTCCTGGGATCGGGCGTCGTCGCGCTCGGCGACAAGCTCGGGCCGATCCTGTGGCAGTTCGCGCCAACCAAAAAATTCGACCGGGATGATTTCGAGGCTTTCCTCAAGCTGTTGCCTGAAAAGCAGGACGGCATTGCGCTCCGCCATGCGGTCGAGGTGCGCAACGACAGTTTCGTCGTGCCGGAGTTCGCCGCCCTGGCGCGCCAATACAAGGTCGCGATCGTCTACGCCGACCACGCCAAATATCCAGCAATCGCCGACGTCACCGGCGATTTCGTCTATGTCCGGCTGCAGACCGGCAGCGACGACAATCCCGACTGCTACACGCCAAAGGCGCTCGACGAATGGGCGGCGCGGGCAAAGACCTGGGCGCAGGGCAAGGCGCCGGCCGACCTGACGCGCGCCGATCCCTCAACCGAAGCACCGGTCAAACCGCGCGATGTGTTCGTCTACTTCATCACCGAAGGCAAGGCCCGCGCGCCGTTCGGCGCCATGGCGCTGATGACGCGCGCCACAGGCTGACGTTGGGGCGGCACAGCGCATCCACCCTTTCTGTCACGCCGCCACCACGACTTCGTTGTAGACATCGAGATCGACGAAGAACACCTTGGTGAGTTCCGCGATCAGTTCGTCGTGGTTGTATCCTTGCGATTTCAGAATATCGATGGCGGTCATGATGTCGACGCGCTCGGTAAGCCGTCGTTTCTGGTGGTCCTCGAGGTAACGTTCCATCGGCTGCCCTGGCCCAAGTGCCCCAAATGCGTTTGACAACGATCAGATCGCCGGAAAGGACTGCTTGCACGGAACGTGCCGGCTGAGCCTGCGCCTCACCTTGATCTGTCGACGAGACTGATACGGAAAGCGGCCGACTCAACAAGGCCAAGTAAAGCCTAGCATGCAATCTTCAGCGCGCCAGAGGCGTTCAGGAAAGACTGAGCGGGCCTTCGTGATTTCGGTCGAGTAGAGGCGATGGGCGACCATCGCCTCTACTCGACCGACGCGAGAGCGAGAGATGGTTCGGCTAATCTCGAGGGTCTGCGATTAAACCGTAAGAAATTTCCTCACATCCGCCCGGTCGAGATCCTCGGCCGGGCCGGAGTGGACGATCAGGCCGCGGTCCATGATGTTGACCTCGTCGGCCAGTTCCCGGCAGAAATCGAGATACTGTTCGACCAGCAGCACCGCGATATCAGCCTGGTCGCGCAGATAGCGGATGGCGCGGCCGATATCCTTGATGATCGACGGCTGGATGCCCTCGGTCGGCTCGTCGAGCACCAGCAGTTTCGGCCGCATCACCAGTGCCCTGCCAATGGCAAGCTGCTGCTGCTGGCCGCCGGACAGGTCGCCGCCGCGGCGCGCGAGCATCTGCTTCAGCACCGGGAACAATTCGAAAACGTGGCCAGGAATGTTGCGGTCGGCGCGCTTCAATGGCGCAAAGCCCGATTCGAGGTTTTCCCGCACGGTAAGCAGCGGGAAGATCTCCCTGCCCTGCGGCACGAATGCGATGCCCGACCGGGCGCGATCATACGCCGCGCTCCGGTCGAGCGCCTTCCCCTCGAAGGCAACGCTTCCGCTCGTCAGCCTGTGGTGGCCGACGATCGATCTCATCAAACTGGTTTTGCCGACGCCGTTGCGGCCGAGCACGCAGGTGATCTTGCCGGCGCCGGCCTTCAGCGAGACGCCACGCAGCGCCTGGGCGGCGCCATAGTGCAGCGTGGCGTTGGAAACTTCGAGCATGTCAGCGCCTTCTCCAGCGCCTGAAGAACGAAAGATCGAAATGATGGAACGGAATGCGCCAGACCATGATCATCTCCCCAGATAGACTTCGACGACACGTTCGTCGGCCGAAACGAAATCGAGCGAACCTTCGGAAAGCACCGAGCCTTCGTGCAGGCAGGTGACCTTGACGCCGAGCTCGCGCACGAAATGCATGTCGTGCTCGACGACGATGACCGAGTGGTCGCGAGCAATATCCCTAAGCAGCCGCGCTGTCTCCTCGGTCTCGGCGTCGGTCATGCCGGCGACCGGTTCATCGACCAGCAGCAGTTTGGGATCCTGCGCCAGCAGCATGCCGATCTCGAGCCATTGCTTCTGTCCGTGGCTGAGATTGGCGGCGAGTTCGTCGCGCTTGTCACCGAGCCGGATGATGCCGAGGATGTCGTCGATCTGCCGCGCCTCCGCCGCCGATCGGCGATGGAACAGTGCCGGGAAGATCGAGCGTGGGCCCTTCAGCGCCAGCATCAGGTTGTCCTCGATCGTGTGGCTTTCGAAGACCGTCGGCTTCTGGAATTTCCTGCCGATGCCCATCATGGCGATCTCGGCCTCGTCATGTTTCGTCAGGTCGACCTGCCCGTCGAAGTAAACCTCGCCCGCGTCGGGACGCGTCTTGCCGGTGACGATGTCCATCATCGTGGTCTTGCCGGCGCCGTTCGGACCGATGATCGCCCGCATCTCGCCCTTGTCGAGCACCAGCGACAAATTGTTGATGGCGCGAAAGCCGTCGAAGGAAACCGAGACGCCGTCGAGATAGAGGATGGTGTTGCTCTTCGGCATTGCTCACTCCGCCGGCTGCGGTTCGGGACCGGATGCGGACCAGTCGCCAGGCGTTCTCGCAGCCGAGCGAACGATCTTCGGCGGTGGCGGGACGGCAGGATCGGTGCCGGCCTCCCCATTGATCGGGTTCGTGATCGAGGCTGCGCGCAGCGCCCTGGCATTGCCGCGCCAGGAATCCCACATGCCGACAATGCCCTTGGGCAGGAACAGCGTGACGGCGACGAACAGTCCGCCCAACGCAAACAGCCAGAACGCCGGCAGCACGCCGGTGAACCAGGATTTGCCGGCATTGACCACGAGCGCGCCGATGATCGGCCCGACGATGGTGCCGCGCCCGCCGACGGCCGCCCATACCACGACCTCGATCGAATTGGACGGCTCGAACTCGCCTGGATTGATGATGCCGACCTGCGGCACGTAGAGCGCGCCGGCAATGCCGGCCATGACAGCCGACACGGTGAAGGCGAACAGTTTGACGTTCTCGGCGCGCCAGCCGAGAAAGCGCGTGCGGCTCTCGGCGTCGCGCACCGCCATCAGCAGCTTGCCGTATTTGGAACCGACGATCGCCCAGGTGACGAAGACGGCGAGCGCCAGCGTGACGGCGCTGGCCGCGAACAATGCCGAACGTGTCGCATCGGCCTGCACGTTGTAACCGAGAATATCCTTGAAGTCGGTCAGGCCGTTGTTGCCGCCGAAACCCATGTCGTTGCGGAAAAACGCAAGCAGCAGCGCATAGGTCATCGCCTGGGTGATGATCGACAGATAGACGCCGGTGACGCGGCTGCGGAAGGCGAACCAGCCGAAGACGAAGGCGAGCAGGCCGGGCACCGCAAGCACCATGATCGCGGCAAACCAGAACTGGTCGAAACCGTACCAGAACCACGGCAATTCCCCATAATTCAGGAACACCATGAAGTCCGGCAGCAGCGGATTGCCGTAGACGCCGCGCGAGCCGATCTGGCGCATCAGATACATGCCCATCGCGTAGCCGCCGAGCGCGAAGAAGGCGCCGTGGCCGAGCGAAAGGATGCCGCAATAGCCCCAGACGAGATCGAGCGCCAAGGCGAGCAGCGCGTAGCAGAGGTATTTGCCGGTGAGCGCGACGACATAGGACGGCACGTAGAACGCACTTGTTGGCGAGACCGCAAGATTGAGCAGCGGCACGATGATGGCGATCGCCAAAAGGATGAAGATCGTGATGGCGATGCGGCGGTCGGCGCCGGCGGCGAAGAAGCGTCCCGTGATCATGCTTCCACCGACCTGCCCTTCAGCGCGAACAGGCCGCGCGGGCGTTTCTGGATGAACAGGATGATGAGGACCAGCACGACGATTTTGCCGAGGACCGCCCCGGCATAGGGTTCGAGGAACTTGTTGACGATGCCGAGCGAGAAGGCGCCGACCAGCGTGCCCCAGAGATTGCCGACGCCGCCGAAGACGACGACCATGAAGCTGTCGATGATATAGCCGCGGCCGAGATTGGGCGAGACATTGTCGATCTGGCTGAGCGCGACACCGGCGATGCCGGCAATGCCGGATCCCAAGGCAAAGGTCAGCGCGTCGACCCACGGCGTCCTGATGCCCATCGAAGCGGCCATGCGGCGATTGGCGGTGACGGCGCGCATCTGCAGGCCCCAGGGGGTGCGCTTCATCACATAAAGCAGCACCGCGAACACGCCGAGCGCGAATACCAGTATCCAGAGCCGGTTCCAAGTCACCGCAAGCTGGCCGATATAGAACGAACCCGACATCCACGACGGATTGCCGACCTCCTGGTTCGTCGGCCCGAAGATGGTGCGCACCGCCTGCTGCAGGATCAGCGAGACGCCCCATGTCGCCAGCAGCGTCTCCAGCGGCCGGCCGTAGAGGAAACGGATCACGCCCCGCTCGATGACGAGGCCGACGAGCGCCGCGACCGAGAAGGCGAGCGGCAGCGCGATAACCAGCGACCAGTCGAACAGGCCGGGAAAGGAGTTTCGGATCACCTCCTGCACGACAAAGGTCGTGTAGGCGCCGAGCATCACCATTTCGCCATGCGCCATGTTGATGACGCCCATGACGCCAAAGGTGATGGCGAGGCCGATCGCCGCCAGCAACAGCACCGATCCGAGCGAGATGCCGTACCAGATGTTCTGGCCCGCATCCCACAGCGCCAGCGTCGAGTTGATGTTGGCGATCGCCGCCGTCGCCGCGTCCTTGACCGCGCCTTCGGAATTGGCCTCGACGGCGGTGAGCAGGGAAAGCGCATTGCGATCGCCGCGCCCGCCGATCAGGGCGACAGCCGCCAGTTTGTCGGCCTCCGGCCTGTCGGACACCAGAACCGATGCGGCGCGGGCCTGTTCGAGCAGCGCTTTGACGCTTGCCACGGTCTCGCTGGCGATTGCGGCATCGAGCGGCTCGATGTTTGTCGCATCGGGCGTCTTGAACATGGTGTCGGCGGCGGCAATGCGCGCGGCCGGATCTTTTGCGCCGAGCGTCAGCGTGCCCAGCGCATCGCGGACGGCGCGGCGCAGCGTGTTGTTGACTTTGATCTTGGTGATCTCGCTTTTGGCCGCGTCGCCGGATTTTTCACCGCTCAGCGGGTCGAGCAACTCAACGCTGCCGCCAGCTGCCTTACCGATGAAAACCAGCGAATCGGCTTTGCGGACGTAGAGATCGCCCTCGGCAAGCGCGCCAAGCGGACGTTCGACGGCAGTGTCACCGGTGGCGGCCAGCTCCCGCACGACAGCTTCGGTGGCCGAGAAATTCGAGGCAGTGGCAAATTTGGCGATGATGGCGCGCAGGTCCGCTTCGGCAGCGTTCGACGGCGACAGCATCCCCAGGAGGAGCAGCAGCGTCAGGCCGATCGCACGGGTGAGGATCATCGATTTCTGGCGACTCTTGAGGGTTGAAACTTCGCGTCCGGGCGGACTGGAGGAGAGACGAGCTCGCCCGGACGCGTCGCGGTCCCGGTCGTGGAGAAATCCACGACCGTCAGACCCGGGAGGATCAGTTGGTTCCCTTGCCGCCGCACTTGCCGGTTGCGACATTGAAGTTCCCGCAGGACAGAGGCGCGCGCCAATCGGAGATCAGGTCCTTCGAATCGGCCAGATAGTCGGACCACTCGTCGCCCATCACCAGGCCAGACGTCTGCGAGACGGTCTCGAACTGGCCGTCGGCCTGGATTTCGCCGATCAGCACCGGCTTGGTGATGTGATGGTTCGGCATCATCGTCGAATAACCACCGGTCAAGTTCGGCACCGAGACTCCGACCACGGCGTCGATGACCTTGTCAGGATCGGTGGTGCCGGCCTTCTCGACCGCCTTCACCCACATGTTGAAGCCGACATAGTGGGCCTCCATCGGGTCGTTGGTGGTGCGCTTGTCGTTCTTGATGAATTTGTGCCAGTCGGCGATGAACTTGGCGTTCTCGGGCGTATCGATGCTCTGAAAATAGTTCCAGGCGGCGAGATGACCGACGAGCGGCGCGGTGTCGAGACCGGCAAGCTCTTCCTCGCCGACCGAGAAGGCCATGACCGGGATATCCTCGGCCTTGATGCCCTGGTTGCCAAGCTCCTTGTAGAACGGCACGTTGGCGTCGCCATTGACCGTCGAGACGACGGCGGTCTTCTTGCCGGCGGAGCCGAACTTCTTGATCGCCGCGACCTCGGTCTGCCAATCGGAGAAGCCGAACGGCGTGTAGTTGACCATGATGTCTTCGGCGGCGACGCCCTTGGCTTTCAGATAGGCTTCGAGGATCTTGTTGGTGGTGCGCGGATAGACGTAGTCGGTGCCTTCAAGCACCCAGCGCTTCACCGAACCGCCGTCCTCGCTCATCAGATAGTCGACAGCCGGGATAGCCTGCTGGTTCGGCGCCGCACCGGTGTAGAACACGTTGCGCTCGCTCTCCTCGCCCTCATACTGGACGGGGTAGAACAGGATGTTGTCGAGCTCGCTGAACACCGGCAGCACCGACTTGCGCGACACCGAGGTCCAGCAACCGAACACCGCCGCGACGTTGTCCTTGGAGACCAGCTCGCGCGCCTTTTCGGCGAACAGCGGCCAATTCGAAGCCGGATCGACGACGACCGCTTCGAGTTTCTTGCCGAGCAGGCCGCCCTTTGCATTCTGCTCTTCGATGAGCATCAGCATGGCGTCCTTCAGCGTCGTCTCCGAAATCGCCATGGTCCCCGACAGCGAGTGGAGAATACCCACCTTGATCGTGTCGTCAGCCGCCCTGGCCGGGACGCTCATCAGCAGGCCGGCCGTGACCGCGCCTGCCGAAAACATCTTTGTTATTGTCGAGAAACTGCCCCGCATATTTCAAAACTCCCTGACTGGTTGATCGCATCGCAAACAGACCATGCAACGGCTGTGCCAACCACAGGAGCAAAACCAAGGGAGCTTGGATTTCCTAGCCCTATCAGCCGGTTAATATATTAGCCGCCAAAGATAAGCGCCGCTGCCAGTGCTCTGCTTGAGAAAAAACTCCCCGCCCTCGCCTAATTTTTGATCACTCGCGAATTAATGCATGAAATTTGAGCAAAACCGCCTCAAAGACGGCGAACCGTTGCAGCGCTGCAGGAAAATGGGGCAAGATCGATCTTCAAAAGAGCGACCGCATGACCTCCAGGATTTCTCGCATTTTCAGCACCATGCTTCTGGTTGCGGCAACCGGCAGCGCCCGCGCCGACTTCGCCGATGGCAAATTGCCGGACGGCAGCTATCACTGCGAAGTCTATCTGCTTGGCATGTTCCTCAGCCTTGGCGACATCACCATCAAGGGCAATGTCTATAGCGGCCCGGTGAGCTTCGGAACCGCTGGGCAGGGCTACAACTATCAGATGAATGCAAATGGCGAGATCACCTGGTTGGGCCCGTTGGGCGGCTACACGACCGGCGGCAACTCGATCTCGCTCACGCAAGCCACCCTGGACGGTCAAACCAGCCCGTCCTTCGACATCATCATGAAGCAGCCTGACGGCGCCTTCACCGCCTCGACCTGCACGAAGCGTTGAACGGCCGGCAAGAAGAGGCGCGAAACCTTGTGAGGTTCCGCGCCAGCAGCAGTCGGGAGGGTATGGCTAGATGCTTTTGGCCGACATTTGTCCGGCAATGTACTCGGCCTGACGGATCGCCAGCGACACGATCGTCAATGTCGGATTTTCAGCCCCGCCCGTGGTGAACTGGCTGCCATCCGACACGAACAGGTTCTTGATATCGTGCGCCTGGCCATGCTTGTTGACGACGCCGTCGGCCGCCTTCTCGCTCATCCGGTTGGTGCCGAGATTGTGGGTCGACGGATAGGGTGGCGTCGGGAAGGTCCGCGTCGCCCCGACCGCCTCGTAGAGCGCCGAGCCCTGTTTGTAGGCGTGGTTGCGCATTGCCGTGTCGTTGGCATGGTCGTCGAAATGGACGTCCGCCACCGGCATGCCGTGCGCGTCCTTGATATCGGCATGCAGCGTGATGCGGTTTTCCTGGCGCGGCATGTCCTCGCCGACGATCCACATGCCGGCCATGTGGTCGTAGTGGTCGAGCCCCGTGGTGAAGGAACGCCCCCAGCCGCCGGGATTGAGGAAGGCGGCCATGAACGGCAGGCCGAGCGACAGCGTCTCGAGTTCGTAGCCGCCGACGAAGCCGCGCGAGGGATCGTTGCGGGCCTCATCGCGGATGATACCGGCCATGGTGGTGCCGCGATACATATGCACCGGCTTGTCGAAGATGCCGTAGACCGAGCCGGTGGTGTGGCGCATGTAGTTCTTGCCGACCTGCCCCGACGAATTGGCAAGGCCGTCGGGAAACTGACTCGATGCCGAATTGAGCAGCAGCCGCGGGCTCTCGATCGAATTTCCGGCGACGGCGACGATGCGGGCCTTCTGTTCCCTCAGTCTGCCGTCCTTGTCGGCATAGACGACCCCGGTTACCTTGCCTGACGCATCGTGGTTGATCTTGATGGCCATGGCATTCGGCCTGACCTCGAGATGGCCGGTCGCCTCGCCCTTGGGAATTTCGCTGTAGAGCGTCGACCATTTGGCGCCCCATTTGCAGCCCTGGAAGCAGAAGCCGGTCTGCTGGCAGGCATTGCGGTCGTCGCGCGGCTCGGAATTGATTGCCATCCGGCCGGTGTGGCACTCCTTGTAGCCGAGCTTGTCGGCGCCGGCCTTCATCACCTTGAAGTTGTTGTTGCCGGGAAGGCCTGGGATGTTGTTGGTGAGCGTCACGCCGAGCTTGTCTTCGGCCTTTGCGTAGTAGGGCTCCAGCTCGGCAAGCGTGATCGGCCAGTCGAGCAGGTTTGCGCCGTCCAGTTTTCCGTAGGTCGAAAGCGTTTTGAATTCGTGCTCCTGAAAGCGCAGCGAAGCGCCCGCCCAGTGCGTGGTCGAGCCGCCGACCGCCTTGACGATCCATGCCGGCAGGTTGGGGAAATCCTTCGCCACCCGCCAGTCGCCCGAGGTCGTGCGCTTGTCCGTCCAGGCGAGCTGGGCGAATGAATCCCACTCGTCATTGATGAAATCCTCGTATTCGTGACGGGCGCCCGCCTCCAGCATGACGACATCGATGCCCTTCTGCGCAAGCTCATTGCCGAGCGTGCCGCCGCCGGCGCCCGAGCCGATGATGACGACCACGCCGTCGTTGTTGAGATCAAATGGTGGTGCCAAGGTTTCCTCCCGTTATGTCTGTTGTGTGCGGTTGCGACGACGGGGGGCTCAGAGCCACTCGATGTCGTCGAACCCGCGCGCCATATAGCCGCCCTTGGAGTAGGATTCGCCCTCGTAGCCGAAGATCGGCCAGACCTCCTTCTGATTGTAGAGGCCGACAACAAGCCCGCCGCGGACGGCCTGGAAGAACGGCGTGTCCTGGATATCCCTGAGCACCGCAACGCGCTGCTCCTCCCAGCCGAGACCGGTGTAGCCGCCCTTGCCCGATTTCAAGTCGAGATCTGCGATGCCCTTTTCGATAAGGTCCTTGTGGGCAGGGTCCTTGCCGGCCTGCTCATCATGCGCCTTGACGGCGATTGCGTAATATTTGTCAGGCACTTGGTCGTGCGGGTAGATGTCGCGCGCCATCTGGATCAGGGTCGCCATGGTTTCGGGCTTGAGCGCGGATGTTTCGAGACCCCAGGCATGTTCCGGGCTGATGACGGCACTGCCTGAAATGACCAGCAAAGCGCCGACACCGCCGCGCTTCAGAAGCTCGCGGCGCGATAGCGCTGGCTTCGTTTCATGGACCGGCTTGCTCTCATAAATCGTGACCAATTGTTCCTCCCTTGCTTGCTATTCGCACCCGAACGTGCCCTGGCTGGCGCCGCGCTGGCCGGCGCGGCCGTAGTATCTCCTATTTGAACCGGCCCTGACGCTGCAGAACCTCGATCTTGTAGCCATCGGGATCCTCGATGAAGAAGAAGCGTGCGAGCAGTGCTCCGTCGCGGTTGAGCTCGACGATCTTCTTCGGGTTCAGGCCAAGCGCGCCGAGCCGGTCATGTTCGCTGTCCAGATCGGCGACCGAAACCGCGAGGTGGCCGTAGCCGTCGCCGAGCGCATAAGGCTCCTGGCGGCCCTTGTTGACGGTGAGCTCGACTTCGAGCTCCGCCTCGGCATTGCTCAGATAGACGAGCGTAAAGGTTTCGAAATCGAGCCGTTCGGCGACGTCCAGTCCAAACGCTTTCCGGTAGAAGTCGACGGACCGGGCCTCGTCGAGAACCCGGATCATGGTATGGATCGCCTTCGCCAAATGACACTCCGTGCGGTAAGCGCGATGTGCGCGTCGGCGTGATTATGCGCGGGTTGCGGCAAACGTGGTGGCAGCCGATTACCACGCGCTAATCTAACGACGGGGTGGGAACCGCCTAAGGACGAAAGTCCGATTGCTGTTTTCCGCTTTCCAGCTGAAGATAATTGGCCACGACAGGCACTGCCCAAAGGCGCGAATCACCTCTGATTGCGCCCAAAATCAACAAGGATGGCCAGAACCGACAAGAACGGCCAGATCAATAAGAACGGGAGGTAACGATGTGCAGGGTTTTTGCCGGGCAGGATCCGGAGGGCTACCGGCAGATCAACCGGTCGATTCGTATCGACGGGCATTCGACCAGCATCCAGCTCGAGGCGACGTTCTGGGCATTGCTCGACGAGATCGCCGACAGCCAGGGCCTGACGACGCCGAAATTCATCTCGAAGCTCTATGACGAGGCCATCGAGATCAATGGCCAGATTCCGAACTTCGCCTCGATGCTGCGCACGACCTGTGCTCTCTATCTGCGCGGCCATCGGCCCGGCATCGAAGAACACACGGCGCCGAAGCGGCAGGCAGCTTAACTTTCGATCGCGACATCGAGCGCCAGGCGGGCCATATCGGTGAAAAGCGCCTGGCGTTCGGAATAATCTGTTTGCTCGCCGGTCACCACATTGTCGACGACAGTCAGCATCGACAAAGCCCTGGCGCCGAAATGCGCGGCGATGCGATAGAGCGCGCTGGTCTCCATATCCACGGCCAGCGCGCCCTGTGCCTGCGCTTCGGCGAAGCGGTCGCGCCCCTTGGGATGATAGAATATGTCGCTGCAGATGGTCAGCCCGGCCTGATGTTCGATGCCGATTTCGGCAGCCCGGGCCAGGGCTTGGGAAACCAGCTCCGGATCGGGTCCGGCATCGGCACCATAGAGCCCAAAAACCTGGCCGCTCTCGGCACTTTCACCCCGCACCGCTTGCGAGATCACTAAACTGCGCAGTTTAACCGCGGCAGTCAGGGCACCACAGGTACCGGTGCGGATCAGTGTCCTCACGCCATGGAAGTCCAGCAATTCATGCGCGTAGATCAGGAATGACGAGACGCCGATGCCGGTGGACTGTATGCTGACGGGCTTGCCGCGAAACAGGCCGGTAAAACCGAGGGCCTGCCTTCGACGGTTGACGCAGCGCGGCGCCTCGAGAAAGGTTTCCGCCATCCATTCGGCACGCTGCGGATCGCCCGGCAACAGCACTGTTGCGGCATAATCGCCCCTGCCTGCCTCGTTGTGCGGCGTCACGGCATGCTCCCCCAAAACCCGCCGCCTGTTTCCCCCATAATCATGGCAGTCTCACGCCATTTCGCAAGTGCGAATTAGTGAGCCCTAAGATTCCAGCACATCCTTGACGATTGTGGCCAGTTGCTTGAGCGAAAACGGCTTCGGCAGGAAACCGAAATGCGCGTCTGCCGGCAGGTTCTTGGCGAACGCGTCCTCCGCATAGCCGGAAACGAAGACGAATTTGATGTCCGGCTGCCGCTTGCGCAATTCGCCAAGCAGCGTCGGCCCATCCATTTCCGGCATCACCACATCGGAAACGACAATGTCGACCTTGCCGCCGAGCGCCTCGAAGATTTCCAGCGCCTCGACGCCCGAGGACGCTTCGTGGACGGTGTAACCGCGCGACGTCAGCGCCCGCATGCCGCCCATGCGCACGGCATCCTCGTCCTCGACCAGCAGCACCGTGGCCGAACCTGACAGGTCCTTGGCTGCGTCGGCGATCTTTGCCGGTGCAGCCGGCGCCTCGCCGGGCTCGCCTGCCGTTCTCGCCTCAGCAACGTAGCGCGGCAGGAAGATGCGGAACACCGATCCTTTGCCGACCTCGGAATCGCAGAAGATGAAGCCGCCTGTCTGCTTGATGATGCCATAGACCATCGACAGACCGAGGCCGGTGCCCTTGCCGACCTCCTTGGTGGTGAAGAACGGTTCGAAAATCTTCTTGAGCACTTCGGGGGCGATGCCGCTGCCGGTGTCTTCGACTTCGACCACCACATAATCGGCCGGCGCAAGTTCGCGGTAGGGAAGGCTCTTGCTCTCCTCTGTGGTCACGTTGCGGGTGCGCACGGTGAGCTCGCCGCCGTTCGGCATCGCATCGCGCGCATTGACCGCCAGATTGACCACCACCTGCTCGAACTGCCCGATGTCGACCTTCACCGGCCACAGATCGCGGCCATGATCGACCTTCAGCTTGATGTCGTTGCCGACCAGACGGGCCAGCAGCATCCGCAGATCGGCAAGCACGTCGGTCAGGTTGAGCACCTCCGGCCGCAGCGTCTGCTTGCGCGAGAAGGCCAGAAGCTGCCGCACCAGCGAGGCCGCCCGGTTGGCGTTCTGCTTGATGTTCATGATGTCGGGGAAGGACGGGTCCGACGGGCGGTGGTTGGTCAACAAGAGGTCCGACGCCATGATGATGGCGGTCAGCACATTGTTGAAGTCGTGTGCGATGCCGCCGGCAAGCTGGCCGACTGCCTGCATCTTCTGGCTTTGCGCCATCTGGCCCTCGAGCGCCTTCTGCTCGGTGGTCTCGACGGCGTAGACAATGGCCGATTCTTCGGCGCCCTCGCCGGTGCCGTCGGCAACCGCGTTGACGTAGAAGCGCATGTGCCGTTCTTCATTGCCGGGCAGCAGCGTATCGATCGGTTCGATATCGGCCTGCCGTTGTCGCGCTTTTTCGAACGCCGCGGCAAAGGCGGGGCGGTCGCGCTCATGGATCACCGTGTCCAGCCGTACGCGCCGATCGACCGCGTCCCCGTCGACGACGGAGGAAAACAGCGACAGGAAAGGCGCGTTGGTGCGCAAGATGCGCCCGCGGTTGTCGACAGCCGCTATTGCCATCGGCGTCGAATTGAAGAAGCGGGTGAAGCGTATCTCCGAGGCGCGCAGATCGGCGGAAGCGTCCTCGCCTTGCGTGCGGTTGAGCACGATGGTGCGCGTCGGACCGTTGGCGCCTTCGCGGCTGGCCGAAACCCGATGCATGAAACGCACGGGCAGCGCCTCGCCCTTCACTGTCGTCAGATCGAGATCGATGACCGCATTGCGGGTGGTGCCGGGATCGGCCTTGACCGAGCGGACCAGCGCCATGCCGTCGCCGGCGACGATCTCCGAAAGCGTGACGGCACCAGGCGTGAAGCTCGTCAGGTCGATGCCCAGCCACTCCGCAAGCGTGGCGTTGATGTAGGTGACGCGGCCTTCCTGGTCGGCCGAAAAGAAGCCGGCAGGCGCATGGTCGAGATGGTCGATGGCCTCCTGCAGATCAAGGAAGAACCGCTCCTGCTCGGCCCGTTCTTTCGAGATGTCGGCGAGTTGCCAGGCGAGCAAGGGCAGCCGCTGGCCGGGAACGCTGAAGGCGCGGGCGCGGACACGGTACCAGCGCGCGCCCGGCTCGGCGCCAGGTCGAATGGATTGGGCAAGCCGAAACTCACCGTCGCCGGGCTGGCCGTCGCGCAGGCCGGAGGCGAGCCGGTATATGGTCACCGAGGCCTCGGGAACATCGGACAGCAACCCTTCGACGGTCTTTAGGTCCGCCGCAGAAGCCGCGCCCGTCATGTCGGCATAGGCCCGATTGGCGTAGACGACACGACCCTTGGTGTCGGTGACCAGAAGGCCTTGCGACATTGAATCGACGAAGGCTTTCGACAGTTCGTCACTCGTCGAGCGCGGCGTGATCTGCACGAAGCCGATGGCGGTGGCGAACAGGAAGCCGACACCGATCATCGCCAGCACGCCAAGCATTCCAAGCAGGAATGGATCGCCAAGACGTTCTCGGAAAAGGCCGAAAACGATCGCGGCTCCTGTCAGCACAACGATGAAGACGATGAGCCGGGTGACCGCGCCCGGTCGCGTGTTCTGGTCGACGATCGGTACCGGATAGAAATCGCCGCGCGCTTCCTTGGCCATGTGCCCCCTGCTCGTGAATTCCGGTACTTGCCCCTGCCCGGTTGAATCACATTCTCAGGGTCCGGAAAAGGCCTTGGCGGCAACTGTCCGCTAAAAACGACACCCCGTTCGGCGCCTGGTGCGGTGATTCCGAAATTCGCATCCATCCTGGTCCGACGCGAGCGAATTTCGGATTCATCACACCGGCAACTTGCTGATAAATCCAGTGTCGTGGATTGAAGTGGGAACGCTGACGCCCTCAATTCGCAGAAACTTGAAATCCACCACATGGGTGTTTCAAGGCTGTTCACGAAGCGCGAAACGTAACTTGCAGTCGCGTGCCGCAACAGTCTAGTGTCGCGTCTTCTTCGAAAGCTGATTTTGGGGGCACCAATGCTGCAGTGGCTTGATAGCGTGGCGGGTCCTGGTTATGCCGCGGCAATCCTGTGGACCTTTGTCGCGCTTGTCCTTGTGGTCATCGTTCTCCTGATCATCAAGCTGGTCCGCAATCTGACCTTTGGAACATTCGTTGCCGGCGGCAGGAACCGCAAGACGCGGCTGGCCGTGATGGACGCCACCGCAGTCGACAGTCACCGCCGATTGGTGCTGGTGCGCCGCGACGATATCGAGCACCTGCTGCTGATCGGCGGCCCGACCGACGTCGTCGTCGAACGCGACATCAGGCTGTCGGCGCTGCGCCGGCCTGCACTGACCGGAGATGGCGGCGGCCATCAGCCGGCGCCGCCGCCGCGCGCGCCTCAACCGGCCCCCGCGCCAGTGAGGCAAGCACCGTCTCCGCAGCCGGCAAGCACGGCCCCAACGCCTGTCCGGCCGCATCAGCCCGCACCGGCGCCGGCGCCGAGGCCAGCAGCGCAAAGCCCTCAATCGGCGACCATCACGCCGCTGCCCGCCTACACCAATGCCGTTCGGTACGCGCCATCGCCGGCAAGACAGGATTCCCCGGCAAAGTTGGATTCCCCGGCTAAGCAGGATTCCCTGGCAAAAGAGGATTCCATCGACGATACGCTGATGAGGGAGCTCGAGGTCCCGTTTGATGACCCGCACCCCGCCAAGCCGGAGAGCAAGCCGGCGGCGAAAGCGCCGTCGTCTCTCGATGACGAGATGACGAAGCTTCTCGGCGAGTTGTCCAGCCAGAAAAGATAACCGGCCAACGACTAAAGCGCGTCGCGTTTGAAGGGATTCATGCGACGCGCTTTAAGTTCTTGTTTTATGCATGTCGTTATCGCAAAACCGCTGCGCACTTTTGCGCGACATGCATTAAATGGCCGGAGACCGGCCATGAAACAAATTCGCTATTGGCTGCTTTGTAGACGCTTCGCCCGTTTCGACGCTTCGCCCGTGCTTCAGTCGTCGCGGTAGACCTTCTCGCGGCGTTCGTGGCGCTCCTGCGCCTCGATCGACAGGGTCGCGATCGGACGCGCATCGAGCCGCTTCAGCGCGATCGGCTCGCCGGTTTCCTCACAATAACCGTAAGTGCCTTCATCGATTCGCTGAAGCGCAGAATCGATCTTTGAAATGAGTTTCCGCTGGCGATCTCTGGCGCGAAGTTCGATGGCGCGGTCGGTTTCCGAAGAGGCGCGATCGGCGAGATCGGGGTGGTTGGCGTTTTCCTGCTGCAGGATTTCGAGAGTTTCGCGCGCTTCGCGCAGTATGTCGTTCTTCCAGGTGACGAGCTTCAGGCGAAAGTAGGATTTCTGCCGCTCGTTCATGAACGGCTCGTCTTCGGAGGGTACGTAATCGGCGGTAACGATGTCGTTCATTCGACTCACCCAGACAGCCCCAAATTTGGCGCCTATATATTCACGGACCGAATGCTGCACAAGCGCAATCGACGACAGTTTCACGCAATTGTTAATCTCGGGCAAAATGCCATGGGCCGCATCATTCGCATGAAGGGCGCGACCGAATTCGCGTATGATTCGTTGGGTTTGTGGCGGCCGGCCATTGTGCGCAAGGCCTTTCTCATGACTAATCCCGCAGCGCCTTTTGACGAGTTTCGGTGTTTGGCACAAGCGAGGGACCGGTGAGCAAGCTTTATCTGCTGAGGCATGCGAAGGCCGGATGGGCCCTGCCGGGCATGCGCGATTTCGATCGTCCGCTCGACGCATCCGGCGTCGCCGACGCCGAAACAATGGGTGCGGTCATGCGGGCCTGCAACTACGTCCCGGACCTAACCCTTTGCTCGAATGCAAAGCGAGCGCGCCAAACGCTGGAAGGCCTGGCCGGTCACACCGATACGGGCCGGGTCCTGTTCCTGGAGACGCTCTACAGCGAGGATGCCGCCGGCTATCTCAACCTCATCCGCGGCAATGGCGGGCCCGGCTCGCTGCTCATCGTCGGCCACAACCCGATGACGGAAGATCTCACCATCGCGCTTTCGGGCGAAGGCGACGAGGCTGCGAGGGGAATGCTGAACCACGGCTTCCCGACCTCCGGCCTCGCGATCGTCCGTTTTCCAGGCAGTCTTGCCAACGCCGCGCAAGGCACCGGCTATCTCGAAGCCTTCCTGTCGCCGGCCGATATCTGACGCCATTTCAAACGTAGCCGGCAGCGCCTATATCGGGGCGGACCGAAGCCCCGAGAGACCGCATTTTGGCATCATCGCTGACCACTTTCACCGACGAGGCGAAGATTGCCCTGGATACTCTGTCGGGGCGTGCTACGGCGCTTTTTTCGCCATCGCTGCGGCTGGGTGTTACCGGCCTCTCCCGCGCCGGCAAGACGGTGTTCATCTCAGCCTTTGTCCACAATCTGATCCATGGCGGGCGGTTGCCGCTGTTCGAGGCGCAGAAATCGGGGCGTATCGCCCGTGCCTTCCTCGAAGAGCAACCCGATGACGCCGTGCCGCGATTCCAGTACGAGGACCACATCGCGGCCCTGGTCAACGACTGCCTGTGGCCGGATTCGACACGTGCCATTTCCGAGCTGAGGCTTACCATCGAATATGAATCGGCCTCCGGCTGGAGCCGCATGTTTTCATCAGGCAGGTTGTCGGTCGATATCGTCGACTATCCTGGGGAATGGCTGCTTGACCTGCCGCTGCTCGGCAAATCCTACGCTGATTTCTCACGCGAAGCCTTTGACATGGCCGTGCTGCCGGTGCGCGCCGACCTTTCGCAGGAATGGCGCGCGCTCTCCGCCGCAATCGACGCGAATGCCGACGCCGACGAGATGACGGCGCGACGCCTCGCCGAGAGCTTCGCCGCATATCTCAAGGCATGCAAGCTCGACGAGCGGGCGCTTTCGACCCTGCCACCCGGCCGTTTCCTGATGCCCGGCGATCTTGAGGGCTCACCGGCGCTGACCTTCGCGCCGCTGCCGGGCCTGAGCGAGCGGCGGGCGCGGTCCGGGTCGCTTCAGGCGATGATGGAGCGGCGCTACGAGGCCTACAGGACGCATGTCGTAAAGCCGTTCTTCCGGGAGCACATCACCCGCCTCGACCGTCAGATCGTGGTGATAGACGCCCTGCAGGCCTTGAATGCGGGGCCCGGCGCGATGGCCGATCTCGAACGTGCGGTGACCGAAATCCTCGCCTGCTTCCGCCCCGGTCGCGGCAATTTCCTGACGGACTTTTTTTCAAGACGCATCGACCGCATATTGGTGGCGGCGACAAAGGCGGATCATCTGCATCACGAAAGTCACGACCGGCTGCAGGCGATCGTGCGGCGGCTTGCCGACCGTGCCGTGGCGCGGGCGAATTTCACCGGCGCCGATGTCGACGTGGTCGCCCTGGCGGCGGTGCGAGCGACCCGCGAAGGCACGGTCAAGCAAAGCCGTGAAACGCTGCCGGTCATCATCGGCACACCGTTGAAAGGTGAAAAGATCAACGGCGAAACATTTGATGGTAGAACAGAGACAGCCATATTTCCCGGTGACTTACCGGAAAAAATTGATGCAGTGTTCGATGTCTCTGGACCAGACCGTCGGCAGAACCCGGGCCATCGGCAGAGCCCAGGCCATCGGCAGGGCAATCAGGACCCGGCGATCCGCTTCGTGCGCTTTCGCCCGCCAAAACTCGAACGCACTGCCGAAGGCGTTACGCTGTCGCTGCCACATATCAGGCTCGACCGCGCCCTGCAGTTCCTGATCGGAGATCACCTGGCATGACCGCGCCCCGCAAGCCCGCGGCATTTCGCATCGAGCCGGAAGCCCCGCCAAAGCAACAGGCGGCCTTGCGCCAGCCCGACGCCGCCGCGGCCAGAAAACCACGCACCGTGAACGCTGACCTTGCCGTCGTCACGCCGGCGGAAATCGACGTTTTCGACGAGCCGGACATCATCGCCGCCGAACCGCCGCCGGCGACCGCGCCGCGGCAGCGTTCGATATCAGGCAGCCTGTTTTTCGGCGCATTGGGCGTTCTGGTTTCGCTGGCCCTCGGCCTTTGGACCGACCAGCTGATTCGCGATCTGTTCACCCGTGCCGAATGGCTGGGCTGGCTGGCCGCCGGCATGGCCGTGATCGCGCTGCTCGCGCTCCTGGTCATCCTAGCCCGCGAGTTCCTGGCGATCGCCCGCCTCGCCGAGGTCGAAAAGCTGCAGAAGCGGGCGCTCGACGCCATCGCCCGCGACGATCCGAAAGCCGCTCGCGCCGTGGTCGACGAACTGTCGGCCTTTGTCGCGGCCAAGCCCGAAACCGCGGCCGGCAGACGCGCCCTGGCAGACTTGCGCGACGAGATCATCGACGGTGGCAATCTGGTGCGCCTGGCCGAGACCGAAATCCTCGGTCCCCTCGATGCGCGCGCCAAGGTGATGATCCTCGAAGCGGCAAAGCGTGTGTCGCTGGTGACGGCGGTCAGCCCTCGCGCTCTGGTCGACGTCGCCTATGTCGTGTTCGAAGCCGGCCGGCTGATTCGCCGGCTGTCGGAGCTTTATGGCGGCCGGCCGGGCACGCTGGGGTTCTTCCGGCTGGCACGCAGCGTCCTCGCCCATCTGGCGGTGACCGGCTCGATTGCCGTCGGCGACAGTTTCGTGCAGCAGATCGTCGGCCATGGCCTTGCCGCCCGGCTCTCGGCAAAACTTGGCGAAGGCGTCGTCAACGGCATGATGACGGCGCGCATTGGCATTGCTGCGATGGAAACCGCAAGGCCCCTGCCCTTCAGCGCCGCGAGGCGTCCCGGCATGGGCGATTTCCTGTCCGCGCTGACATCATTTGCAACCAAAAAGCAGAAGGAAACATCCGCTTCCGACACGTGACAACCGTCTCCGACGCCGCACGTCCTGGTGGCGCGCAAAGGGGTGCTGCAGCACGGTCGATTCGCCCATGATCTCAGCGCAAATCGCGCCGGTTTTCGGGGCCATGCGCAAGCGGTGACGAAGCATTAACCAATCTTGTTCATGGTCGGACGGGTTCCAAACTAGTCTCTTTGTTGCCGGGTGTCGTCGATGAAAAGCGTGATCTTGTCTAGCGTCCTGCCCATGGCAGTCGTGGTTTCAACAACTGCCGGCATGGCCGAAAAGACCTTTGCGGCAGAACGGGACAAGAAGTTCTTTCGATCGGTGGAAGGCGAATGGGTCGGCCCGGGGGAAATTGTCGCCGGCAAATACAAGGGCACGAAATTCACCTGCAATTTCACCGGTTCGACGCCGGACGGCAAGATCGGCATGTCGCTCGACGGCGGTTGCCGGGTCGGCATGTTCACCCAGCAGATGTCGGCGACGATCCAGCACAAGGGCCGCGAGGGCTACAAGGGCAGCTTCATGGGCGGTGCCGCCGGTTCCGGGCTCGACATCATCGGCGGCAACGTGGTCAGCGCCAACAAGGTCGTCTTCACCATCAACCGTAACCAGTTGCGCGGCGTCATGCAGGCTCTTGTCCCCAACGACAATTCGATGACAGTGACGGTTGCGGTGCGCGTCGACCAGCAATTGGTGCCGGTCATCGGCATGAAGCTAAAGCGCGTCGATACGCTCGAAGTCGGCTCCATCGCGCCGAACTGACCGATCGCCTGCGCATCCAGTGGACTTGCGGCGCGCTGTGCAATTAGTGAATGGTGAATGGTGAATGGGATTAGATATCACTTCAGACTACTACTGACTACTGACTACTGACTACTGACTATTCACTATTCACTATTCACCAAAAAAGCGGCAGCCACGGCCACCGGAGCGCGCCTGCAACACTGCTGCACCAGTTTCCGGATTCGGACTGTTCGATCTCAGCCGAAGCCCCTATCTTGGCCGCTCGATGCCGCAGCACGTGCAGCGGTCCTTAGAGAGAACGGAACGGCAGGCATGGCGGCAGAAGCAGCGGGCAGCGATCTGATCCACGTCGTGGCGCTGCTCGCCGCCGGTGTTGTCGCCGTGCCGATCTTCAAGCGCATCGGGCTTGGTTCCATCCTCGGCTATCTGGCGGCCGGCGTGGTCATCGGCCCGTTCGGCGTCGGCATCTTTTCCGAATCGGAAGCCATTCTTCACGTCGCCGAGCTCGGCGTCGTCATGTTCCTGTTCATCATCGGGCTGGAGATGCAGCCGTCACGGCTGTGGGGCCTCAGGCGAGAGATCTTTGGCCTTGGGGCATTGCAGGTCGGCGTGTGCGCGCTGTTGCTGACCGGCGTCGGACTGGCGGGAGGTTTTCCGGTCTCGCAATCCTTCGTCGCCGGCGCCGGTTTCGTGCTGACCTCGACGGCGATCGTCATGCAGCTTCTGGAGGAACGCGGTGAGATCGCCGCGCCCAAAGGCCAGCGCATCGTCTCCATCCTGCTGCTCGAAGACCTGGCGATCGTGCCGCTGCTGGCGCTGATCGCTTTCCTGGCACCGGGCGGCGCCGATATGAGCTTGACGCAGCGGCTGACGGAGGTGGGCATCGGTCTTGCCGCCATCGTCGGGCTGGTGCTGGCCGGGCGTTACCTGCTCAATCCGTTCTTCCGCATCCTGGCGGATGCCCGCGCCCGCGAAGTGATGACCGCCGCCGCCCTTCTGGTCGTTCTGGGGTCGGCGCTTTCCATGCAGCTCAGCGGCCTGTCGATGGCGATGGGCGCTTTCCTGGCCGGCGTGCTGTTGTCGGAATCCAGCTTCCGCCATCAGCTCGAGGCCGACATCGAACCATTCCGCGGTGTGCTGCTCGGGCTGTTCTTCCTCGCTGTCGGCATGTCGCTCGACCTGCACGTGGTTGCCCAGAACTGGCGGCTTGTCGCCATCTACGTCGTCGCCTACATGGTGATAAAGGCGATCGGCATCTACCTTGTCGCCCGCATCCTCAAGACCGGCCACCGGGAGGCGCTCGAGCGCGCCGTCTTCATGGCGCAAGGCGGCGAATTCGCCTTCGTTCTCTATTCCGCCGCCGCGGCGGTCGGCATCATCGACAGCCAGGCTAACGCGACGCTGACGGCGATCGTCATCATCTCCATGGTGCTGACGCCGCTGGCCATTCTGGCATTGCGGTATCTGACGCCGCGCGACGAGCAGTCGCTCGAAGGCGTCGACATCGCCGATGGCCTGACCGGCAGCGTGCTGATCATCGGCTTCGGCCGCTTCGGCCAGATCGCCAGCCAGCCGCTGCTGTTGCGCGGGATCGACGTCTCGATCATCGACAATGAGGTCGAGATGATCCAGGCGGCGGCCGATTTCGGTTTCAAGGTCTATTATGGCGACGGCACGCGGCTGGACATTCTGCGTGCCGCAGGCGCCGGCCGCGCGCGCGCCGTGTTGATCTGCGTCGACAAGCCCGATGTCGCCGTCCGGATCGCAAAGCTGATCAAGGCGGAGTTTCCCCTGCTCACCGTGCTGGCACGCGCTTTCGACCGCGGAACCGCATTGCAGTTGATACGTGCCGACGTCGATTTCCAGATTCGCGAAACCTTCGAATCAGCGCTTGTCTTCGGCGGCTCCACGCTGGAAGCGCTGGGCGTCGACCCCGAGGAAGTCGCCGAGGTGATCGAGGACCTCCGCCACCGCGATGCCGCCCGTTTCGAGTTGCAGCTCGCCGAAGGGGTTCGCGCCGGAGCGCGCTTCCTCAAGGGCAATATCGGCACACCCATTCCGACACCGCTCAGCCAGCCGCGCCGCACCGGTCAGGCGCTCAATGAAGAGACCGCCGGCGTTCTGCACAAATCCGAGCCTGCCGACTAAACACGTGGAGACCAAACAGATGACCGTACTGGACGAGCGCGCGCTCTCCGTCACCAAATTCTGGCGTAACGCCGGGAAAGATGCATGGTTCGAGAAGAATGACGCCTTCGACGCAGAGTTCCGCAACCGGTTTCTCGACCTGCATTACGCTGCCGCGCGGCGTGAATGCGACGACTGGTCGGAGCATGCCGAAGGCTCACTGGCGCTGATGATCCTGCTCGACCAGTTCCCACGAAACTGTTTTCGCGGCACCGGCCATATGTATGCCACCGACCCGCTGGCAAGGCATTTTGCCGAAAAGGCGATCACCGCCGGCCAGGATCTGGCGCTCGACGAAGAGCTTCGCGTCTTCCTCTATTTGCCTTATGAGCATTCGGAGCATCTCGCCGACCAGCTCAAATCGGTGGACCTCACCACCGCCAAAGCCCAATCCTATCTGAAGTATGCCGTCGAGCACTTGGAGATCATTCAGCGCTTCGGCCGCTTTCCGCATCGAAACAGGATGCTTGGCCGAGAGACGACGCCGGAGGAGCAGGTGTTCCTCGACGGCGGCGGGTTTTCCGGCTGACTTCGCGCAGGTCAATCGCCTCAGACAAAGATTGCTGGACATTGGCGAAATCCTTTGCGAAGGCGTCCTTCTCCCCGTCACTATACGGAGAGAAGTGCCCGGCAGGGCGATGAGGGGCAGTGCAAACCTGAAGCGATTGCCGTTGACGATTGTGGCCTTTCCGGCATTTATGACGTCAAGCCAGCCACCAATCCCGGCCGGACGGCAGTCGCTCGATGCCGGCGCTGTCGAGAGCGGCAAGCCGCTCCGCCACGCTTCTGCCGTCGACGGTGAGGTCAGGCGCGATCTCGGCCAGCGGCGCCAGAACAAAGGCGCGCTCCAGCATGCGCGGATGCGGCACTTCCAGACCGGTTTCGTGGATGATCCGATCGCCGAACACCAGAATGTCGATGTCGATCAGCCGTGGACCCCAGCGCTCCTCGCGCACCCGCTTCAGCCTGCGTTCGACGTCGAGACAGAGATCGAGCAATGCATGTGGCGCGAGCACGGTCGAAATTTCGGCGGCCGCATTGAGAAAATCCGGCTGGTCGAGCTTGCCCCAGGGCGGCGTGCGGTAAAGCGAGGAGACGACAACGACGCGCGTGTTCCCGTCGGCGTCCAGCATGCGCAGCGCCGCGCCCATCGACCTTGCCGGGTCGCCGAGATTGCCGCCAAGGCTGAGGTAGACCGTGTTATTCGGGCCAGGCAACGGTCACCTCGACATGATCGAGCACGCCGGGCACCGGCGCGTTCGGCTTGCGCACAGTGATCTCGGCCTTTTTGATCTGGGGAAAGCGGGCAGTCAGCGCCCGGGCCACCTCCAGCGCCAGCGCTTCAATCAGAAAACGCCTCTCCCCGGTTATGATCTTTTCGATCACCCCGAAAGCAACGCCATAGTGGACGGTATCCTCGATGGAATCATCGACCAGCGCGCGGCCGGGTTCGACGGTGAGCGCGGCGTCGACATAGAAACGCTGGCCGAGCGTCTCCTCCTCATCCAGCACGCCGTGCCGAGCGAAGAAGGCGCAATTTTTCATGCGGATGATATACATCGCTCAGCGTCCTGCTCGATTGGAGCGATGCGCGTCCGCTTGGCCGCACAGACTACGCTCTAAGGCTTTTAATCTACGCATCCTGCTGGAACCGATTTCGATTTGCGAGCTATGCGGCGGTTTCACGCGCCAGCATAGCATCCGCAACCGCCAGCGCATCCACATTGATTGCGACATCGTGGACGCGAAAAAGCTGCGCGCCCTTGAGCCTCAGTATGACGCTCGTCGCCGCTGTTCCGGCCCCCCTGCCCGAAGCGTCGCGGCCGGTGACGGCGCCGATGAAGCGCTTTCGCGATGTACCGGCCATCAGCGGAAAGCCCAAGACATCGAGCTCGGAAAACCGTGCCATCAGGTCGAGATTTTCCTCCGCGGTTTCCTTGGCGAAGCCAAAGCCCGGATCGAGCACGATCTGGTTGTCGGCAACGCCGCTCCGCCGGGCGATTTCCAGGGACTTCTCGAGGAAGAAGAACTGATCCTCGATCACGTCGGGCAGTTTTTGCCTGTCACGCCCGGTGTGCATGATGACAAGCCCGGCGCCGGTCTCGGCCGCGACCCGCGCGATGCCCGGCTCGCGTTGCAGGCCCCAGACGTCGTTGAGGATATGCGCGCCGGCGGCGACGGCAAGCCGGGCGGTGTCCTCGCGATAGGTGTCGACCGAAATCAGCGCCTCGCCGAGCCCGGCGAGCGCCTCGATGACAGGCAGCACGCGGGCCTGCTCTTCCTCGATGGCTACCGGAGATGCGCCGGGGCGTGTCGACTCCCCACCGACGTCAATGACTGAGGCCCCCTCTTCCACCATCCGGCGCGCCTGGGCGATCGCCTGTTCGGGCGCAACGAACAGCCCGCCGTCGGAAAAACTGTCCGGCGTGACATTGAGGATCCCGACGATCACCGCCTTGCCGGCAAGGTCGAGATGGCGCCCATGCGCCAGCTGCCATCGCCCTGTCGTCATTGTCGATCAACCATGTATGATCCACCGAAGATCAATTCCGTTGCGTCGGCAACGGCCGTAGCGCAAGGTGGGCAAAGAGGCAACATGATGAAACGATCCCTGCTTTGCGCCCTGATGCTTGCTTGTTCCGCCTTGCCGGCGGGCACGGCGAATTTGGTGAAGACATATAGCTATTTCAGCATCGGCGGCAGAACGCTCGATGATATCGGATCCCAGCTTACGAAACTTGGACCTCGGGTGAAAAGCACCGGGATGCGGCATCCAGGCGCCACGCAGATGGCGTTCACCACCCGCGTCAGCTATGCGGAAAAATCGAGCTCCTGCGCGATTGCCGACGCCAACGTCACCGTCAAGGTCAAGGTGATCCTTCCCGAGTGGCGCCGCCCGCGCAAGGCTGATGCCGGCGTAAAGCTGTTTTGGGATACATTGTCCGCCGACATCAAGCGTCATGAGGACCGCCATGTCGAGATCGCCAAGAACCATGCCAGCGAACTCGAGGATGCGCTGAAGGCGACCCACCCGCGCAAGACTTGCCAGGAGGCCAAGGCCAAGGCAGCGGAGATCTCCGCCGCTATTCTTGCCAAGCACGACCGCGCCCAGATGCAGTTCGATCGCGTCGAAACCATCAATTTCGAAAGCCGCATCCTGCGGCTGCTGCGCTATCGCATGAAGCGGATCGAAAACGGCCGGCTGCCGGGTTAGCTTCGGCCAGACGGTAAGGTCGATTCTCGGGGAGTAAAAGCTCAGCCGGCGACGCCGAGCTTCTTCTGCAGGCTGGTCGACGACGTCGTATACTGGAATACGATGCGCTCGCCGGGGCTGACGATGCGCTTGGCGGCCTGCGCCATCAGGGCGACCTCATGGAAGCCCGACAGGATCAGCTTCAGCTTGCCGGGATACCAGTTGATGTCGCCGACGGCGAAGATGCCCGGTACCGACGTCTGGAATTTCTCGGTGTCGACCGGGATCAGGTTCTCATGAAGATTGAGCCCCCACTCGGCGATCGGTCCGAGCTTCATGGTCAGGCCGAAGAACGGCAGCAACCGAGTGCATGGCACCTCGGTGTCACCGTCGGGTCCCTTGATGGTCGCCGCCGAGAGATGGCCGTCCGTGCCGGTCAGGCCGGTCACCTGCCCGACCTGGAAATCCAGTTCCTTCATCTCCTGCATGGCGTACATCTTGTTGACGCTGTCGGGCGCCGCGCGGAACTCCGGCCGCCGGTGGACCAGCGTCACGCTCTTGGCCACCGGCTGCAGGTTCAGCGTCCAGTCGAGCGCCGAATCGCCGCCGCCGACGATAACCAGGTCGTGGCCGCGGAATTCCTCCATCCGGCGAACCGAGTAGAAGACGCTCTTGCCCTCATAAGGCTCGATGCCCGGAATTGGCGGCCGCTTCGGCTGGAAAGAGCCGCCGCCGGCGGCGATAACCACAACCTTGGCTTCAAACACCTCGTTCTCGTCGGTGATGACGCGAAAGCTGCCGTCCTCAAGCTTTTCGAGGCTCGAGACCATGCGGTTAAAGGTGAAGTCGGGCTTGAACGGCGCGATCTGCTCAAGCAGTCTGTCGACCAGGCCCTGGGCCGAGATCGATGGCCAGCCGGGAATGTCGTAGATCGGCTTTTCCGGATAGAGTTCGGCGCATTGCCCGCCGGGCCGATCGAGTATGTCGATCAGATGGCATTTCATGTCGAAGAGGCCGAGCTCGAACACGGCGAACAGGCCGACAGGCCCTGCCCCGACAATCAATACGTCCGTCCTGATGATATCGGTCATGAATGCGCCTTCGATGCGCATGACCCCGAAAATCGGAATCGATTCTCGCCGGGGATCCTGCGCCAAAATCACGGTGCTACAGCGCGCTTTGCGTGTTCCAGGGAACGTGCGGCGCTGTAGAGAACGGCGCGACACTGCATGACCATTGGCCCACTGCCAAGCCGGGGCCGGAAAAATCGGCGATATCTATCGCTTAAGCCTCCACGCTTCAGCCCTGGCGGGCGGGCACACGCACAACCAGGCCGTCGAGAGCGTCGCGTACCTTGATTTGACAGGAGAGCCGTGAGTTCGGCTGGACGTCGTAGGCGAAGTCCAGCATGTCCTCTTCCATCGCTTCCGGCTCGCCGACCTCCGCCGTCCATGCCTCATCGACATAGACATGACAGGTCGCGCAGGCGCAAGCGCCGCCGCATTCGGCCTCGATCCCCGGCACGGCGTTGCGGATCGCGTTCTCCATGACGGTCGAGCCGTTTTCGGCATCCACGTCAAAATGTGTGCCGTCATGGGCGATGAAGGTCAGCTTGGTCATTTGTCACCTGAAGGGAGTCCCAGCCGAGATAATCACTCCCGCTGACAAGTCAACTGCGGCGCGAAAGCGGCGCTCTATGCCGTTTTTTTTCGGAAATGGGTTTAACGGCTGATGGCGGCGACGAAATCGCGGACTTCTTCGATCAGGGAGCCAAGCCGCTTGAGGGTATTGGTATCTTCAGGTTGAAGTTCGATCGCGCCGGCGCAATCGGCAACAGCGAAGGCGCCGACGCCGCGCGCCGAGCCTTTCAGCCCGTGCGCCAGGAGCAGTCTTTGCTTCACATCGGCGTCGACGATCCTGTCGCGAACCGACAATGCCTGCTGCACGAACAGCGCCAGCACCTCCTGTTCGAGGCTGCGGTCGCCCATCGTCTGGCGCGCCAGATGCGCCAGGTCCACGGGCCGCGACCCGGCCGTTCCCGACACATCGCCGCCGGGCATCGAGAAGGCAATGCCGTCTTCGCCACGCATGGATCTGCAACTCCGTTCTTCCAGCCGCCAAAAAATAGGCAGCCGCCAAAAAATAGGCCCATCCTGTGGACGACGGGTTAATGATTGGCCCGGAAAAATGTTGCGGTAGCGGCGCCGGAATCACAGCTCTGTTAACCTTATATTTAAAGTTTTACGTATCGCACCGAATGGATGTTTTCTTTACCCCGGTGTGTCATTACGATACGAAAGGTCCATTTTCAGCCTCTTGCGTGGGACACGAAAAGCAAAATCAACAGTCCCGCGGCAGCTTGTACAGGGTAGCGAAAGCATGGCGAAGAAAACATCGACGACAAGAACGCTCGACAACGACGTAGCCAGGGAACTCGAAAAAGCACTTGAAATCGATCTGAGCGGCGATGCCGGCGGCGACCTCGACATCGCAGCGTCGATGGAGGATCTGGAAGCGCAGATATCGCAGGCCGCCGACGAGTTGGCACGCGAGGGCCGTGACCAGGATGCCGAGCCTGTCGTCAACCAGAACCAGAATGCCGAGCCTGTCGTCAACCAGAACCAGAATGCCGAGCCTGTCGTCACCCAGAGCCAGAGTGCCGAGCCTGCAGCCAATCAGGACCAGCAAGCCCAGGACCAGAGAGAAGCGGCAAACGCCAGGCCGGCTGAACCGCGCCCTGCTGAACTGCGCCCTGTTGAAACGCGCCCTATTGAGACGCGCCCCTTTGAAACCCGCAATGGCACGCAGCCGGCCGGCTTCACGCCGGCCAACGATCCTCGTCAAAAAGATTACAAGACGCTGCTGCACACCCTCAATCGGCGTGCCTCGAACACGATCTACTGGGTCGTGGCGCTCGTTTCGCTCGCCTGGATCGCGGGCGCCGGTGCATTGGCCAATCTGCTGTTTGGCCCAGGCATTTGGCAAATCCGCACCCCCGACCAGTTTTTCGCCCGTCCCGAACTGATTGGCCTGGCGATCGCTGCGATCCTGCCCGTCCTCCTGTTCTGGGCGTTTGCAGCCATGATTCGCCGCGCGCAGGAGATGCGCATCGCCGCTCAGTCGATGACGGAAGTGGCTTTCCGCCTGACCGAGCCGGAACAAATCGCCCAGGATCGCGTCATGATGATCGGGCAAGCCGTCCGCCGCGAGGTTGCGGCCATGGGTGAAGGCATCGAGCGCACGCTTGCACGTGCTGTCGAACTCGAAACCCTGGTCCACAGCGAGGTCAACCAGATCGAACGCTCCTATTCGGAGAATGAATCCCGCATCCGCTCGCTTGTCGACGGGCTGGGCAGCGAGCGCGAAGCGGTGGTCAGCCACGCCGAACGCGTGCGCGCCTCGATCACCGGCGCGCATGAGACGCTGAAGGACGAAATCGGGGCTGCCAGCGACATCATTCGCGACAGCATCCTCAACGCCTCGACCAACCTGTCGATGACCATCACCAATTCCGGCGACACGCTGATCGACAGGATCAATCAAAGCTCGCTGTCGATCTTCGATTCGGTGGAAGGCCGGCTCGAATCCATCACTGACCGGCTGTCGACCTCCGGCGAAGCCTTCGCCAGCCTTCTCGACACACGCATTGCCAAGCTGACGGAGACGACCGACGGCCTCACCCGGTCGCTGACCGATCTGCTCGACGATCGGACCTCCGGCATGGTGTCGCTGCTCGGCGGCGCCGCACGCACGCTCAACTCCGAATTCGAAGCCAGCCTTGACGGCATCGAGCGGACGCTGGCCGAACGCGGCCAGGTGCTGATCAGTGAGTTCCAGACCCGCGCCGAAGCGCTGGACACCGGCACCCAAAAGCTCAACGCCGCGCTCGAGGCCCGCGCACGCCAGATCAACGAGACCCTGGTCGAGCGCGCGCGCGAAATCGCCCATACCTTCCAGGAGAGCAAGGAGACGCTTTCGGCGATGATCGATCAGGGCAAGACCCAGATCGGCGCCGACATGGCCGACATCGTTTCGTCGACCTCGTCCATGCTCGAAGCACGCGCCGGCGATTTCGCCGGCCGCATGGAAGCGGCCCGTCATGTGGTGTCGCGCGCCTTCGACGCCGACATCCAGCGGCTTGCCGATGCCCGCGTCGGCATCGAGGAGGCTGTCGAGAACCACAGCCGCAAGCTTTCCGAAAGCCGCGAACACATGACGGCGGCGATGCAGGCCGATCTGGAGAAATTCGCCGAAAGCCGCGCCGGCATCGATGCGGCTGTCACCGACCAGGTGCAAAGGCTTGCCGAAGGCCGCAACCTGATCTCGCGCGCCCTCGAGGAGGATCTGCGCAAGGTCAACGAGTCGCGCGCCGCCATCGATGCGTCGCTCGGCAGCCATCTCGAACGGCTCGAAGAGGGCCGCAACAGGCTTTCGCAGGCTTTGAACGAAGACTCCGGAAAACTTATACAAGCCCGCACGATCATTGACGAAATGGTTGCCGGCCATGTTGGCAAGCTCGCCGAAGGCCGCAGCATTCTTTCACGCGCTCTCGATGCCGATCTCGGCAAGCTGGCCGACAGTCGCGCCAGCATCGACGGCCTGGTCGCTGGCCAGGTCGAGAAGATCGCCGAAGGTCGCGCCTTACTCGCCAAGGCTTTGGAAACCGACATTGTCGGCATCAAGGGTCTCATCGAGACCCATTCCGCCAAACTGGCGGAAGACCGCAGCGAGCTTTCGCGTTCGCTCGAAGACGACCTGTCGGGCATCCGAGGCCTGATCGAGGACCATTCGGGCAGGCTCGCCGACGATCGCAGCCTGCTTTCGCAAACGCTCGAGGCAGACCTTGCCAAATTGGCGGAAAGCCGGTCGAGCATCGACGGGCTGGTCGCCGGTCAGGTCGAGAAGCTGGCCGAAGGCCGCAACATCCTCAAGCGCGCGCTGGAATCCGATCTCAACACGATCAAGGAGGTCATTTCAGGGCAGGCGGAAAAGCTGGCGGAAGACCGTGGTCAGCTCTCGAAGGCGTTGGAGGCCGACCTGCAGAGCGTGAATGGCCTTATCTCCGATCACATGAACAGGCTCGCCGAGGACCGCTCAATCCTGTCGAAGGCGCTCGAAGACGATCTCGCCAAGCTGGCGGAAAGCCGGACGAGCATCGACGGGCTGGTCGCCGGTCAGGTCGAGAAGCTGGCCGAGGGCCGCGACATCCTCAAGCGCGCGCTGGAATCCGATCTCAACACGATCAAGGAGGTCCTATCAGGCCAGTCGGAAAAGCTGGCGGAAGACCGTGGTCAGCTCTCGAAGGCGTTGGAAACCGACCTGCAGAGCGTGAACGGCCTTATCTCCGATCACATGAACAGGCTCGCCGCAGATCGCTCGACCCTGTCCCAGGCGCTCGAAGACGATCTCGCCAAATTGGCCGAAAGCCGGTCGAGCATCGATGGGCTGGTTACCGGGCAGGTCGAGAAACTGGCCGAGGGTCGCGACATTCTCAAACGCGCGCTCGAATCCGATCTCAACACGATCAAAAGCGTTTTATCAGACCAGTCGGAAAAGCTTGTGGAAGACCGCTCGATCCTGTCGAAGGCGCTCGAAGACGATCTCGCCAAGCTGGCCGAAAGCCGGTCGAGCATCGACGGGCTGGTTGCCGGCCAGGTCGAGAAGCTGGCCGAGGGCCGCGACATTCTCAAGCGCGCGCTCGAATCCGATCTCAACACGATCAAGGAGGTCATTTCAGGCCAGTCCGAAAAGCTGGCGGAAGATCGTGGTCAACTGTCACAAGCGTTGGAGACCGACCTGCAGAATGTGAATGGCCTGATCTCCGATCACATGAACAGGCTCGCCGCAGACCGCTCGACCCTGTCCCAGGCGCTCGAAGACGATCTCACCAAATTGGCGGAAAGCCGGTCGAGCATCGACGGGCTGGTTGCCGGCCAGGTCGAGAAGCTGGCCGAAGGCCGCGACCTGCTCAGACGCGCGTTGGAAGCAGACCTCAATACCATCAAGGGTGTCGTCGCCGACCAGTCTCAGCAGTTGACCGACAATCGCGCAGAGTTTGCGCGGGCGCTGGAGGCCGACCTCGGCAGCGTCAACGGTCTTGTAAACAGCCACGCCGAGAAGCTCATCCAGGACCGCTCGATCCTGTCCAAGGCGCTTGAAGACGATCTCGCCAAGCTGGCGGAAAGCCGGTCGAGCATCGACGGGCTGGTTGCCGGCCAGGTCGAGAAACTGGCCGAAGGCCGCGACATCCTCAGACGTGCGCTGGAAGCAGACCTGCAGAAAATTGCGGCGAGCCGCAGCGACATAGACGACATCATCGCCGGGCACGTCGGCAAGCTGGCCGAAGGCCGCGACGCGCTGACCCGTGCGCTGGAGGACGATCTCTCCAAGCTCGCCGACACGCGCAAGGAAGTCGACCGTTCCCTGTCCGGCCATATCGACCAGATCGCCGCCAGAAGCACCGACATCACGGACGCCATTGCCGCCGACGTCGAAAAGATCGAGCAGGCGTTCAGCCGCCAGACCGGCATCATCGAGGAGCGCGCCGGGACCATGGAGCGCGCGCTGTCGACCGGCGTCGACAACGTCCGCAACGTGCTCGAAAAGAGCGCCGTCTTCGTTGCCGGAGCGCTGCGCGAAAAGGTCATGGAAGTCACCAGCGCACTGCATGAGCAGGCAGGCGCGGCTTTCAGTGACGCCGATCGCAAGATCGCCGAACGGGCGGAGCAGACCTCCGCTGCCCTGCTCGCCAGGGCGGAGGATATCGCACGCACCTTCGAGGAAGCGGATCGCCGCCTCGCCGCACGTGCCGAAGACACGTCGAGCGCGCTCGTTGCCCGGGCCGAGGATACATCGAGCGCAATCATGGCCCGCGTCGACGACACCTCAAACTCGTTGCTGGCGCGCGCCCAGGAAACGGTCGACCAGATGGCTGCCCGTGCCAGCGAGATCGCCGGTACATTCGATGCGGCGGACCAGAAGCTGGTTGCCCGCGCGGTCGAAACGGCGCAGTCGCTGGCGGAACGCGCCGGCGACATCCTGCGCAATTTCGAAGGCGCCGACGAACGGCTCAGCGTGCGCATCGGCGAATCGGCCGAAGCACTCGCAGCGCGTGCATCGGACCTTGGCCGCATTTTCGATGCCGCCGACCAGCAGCTGATCTCGCGCATCGCCGAAGGTTCGGAAGCGCTGTCGGCCCGCGCGTCGGAGATCGGCCGTATCTTCGATGAGGCGGATCACCGCCTGGTGTCCCGTATCGCCGACAGCACGTCGACGATCGGAGAACATGCCGACAACATCGTCGGCGCCTTCGCCAGCACCGAGCAGCGGGTTGCCGAACGCGCCAAGCAGACCGGGCAGGAACTGGCCGTCCACGCCCGTGAGATCGAGCAGGCGCTCGCCGGCGCCGACGAGCGCCTGGCCTCCAGCGCAGCGGCTGCGGCGGCTCGCGTCGAGGAACAGGTTGCCGGCGTCGAAAACCGTCTCGTCTACACCACCGAAACGATAGGCCAGAAGCTCAACGAGCAGGTTTCGACCGCTGAGGCGCAGCTCATTTCGCGCGCCAACTCGATCGCCGAAACCTTCACTGCGGTCGGCCAGCATATCGGCCAGAGCACCAACGACGCGGCGAAGACCATCGGCACCAACACCCGCGAGCTCAACACCATGCTTGCGGCACGTTCGGCCGAAATCTCGAAAATCCTCGACGAAACGGCACGGCCTCTGGTCGAGCGCTTCGCCCTGGGCGGCTCGGAACTGCAAAAGAGCATGGAAGAGGTGACCGAACGCGCCACCGAGAAGCTGCGCAGCGAAAACGCCGCCTTGGTCGATGCGCTCGCCAGCCGCACGGCCGAAACATTGTCGGCCGTCGAAGGGGCGCGCTCGACGCTCGCCGACAGCGTCGCCGAACTCATCGGCCGCATGAGCACCTCGAGCACACAGCTCGGCCAGCTGATCGAACAGGCGGCGGCCAATCTCGGCCAGGTTGACGAACGCCTGACCGGCAGCACGCAAAGCTTTGCGGCGACAACGGAAAAAGCCGCGCAGACTTTCGCCAGCTCGGCGCGTCTGGTCGATTCGAACACGACACGGCTTACCGAGCTGTCATCCTCGACCTTGCGCGAGGTTGCCTCGATCGCCACCAAGTTCGACGAGCACAGCCGGTTGCTGTCGAGTGCTTCGGATCTGTTGAGCTCGGCCCAGAGCAACCTCGAACACACGCTGGAAAGGCAGTCGTCGCTGGAGGACCTCGCCGTCGGCCTGGTCAAGAAGTCGGAGGATCTCGAAAAAGTCATGCGCTCGTTCGAGGATCTGGTCGGCCAGACGTTGCAGAACGCCGAAGGCAAGACGCTGGAGTCGGCGGACAAGATCCGTACCTCCATTGCCGACGTCGTCGATTCGGCAACCAAGCGCTTTGCCGACGCGACCGAGGAGATGCGACGCACCGCCAGCTCGATCAAGAGCGAGCTCGACCTTACCCGCGCCGAGCTCAAGAAGGGCGTCATCGAGATGCCGGAAGAGGCAAAGGAATCGACAACGGCCATCCGCCGTGCCGTTTCCGAGCAGATCAACGCGCTGAAGGAACTCTCGGAAATCGTTGCGAAATCTGGCCGCAGCACCGACTCCTCCGAGCCGCGCAACCTGCGTCCGGCACAGCAGACGCCTGCCCCGCGCGCCACTGAGCCGCTGCGCCGTCCTCCGGCACCGGAACCCCTTGCCCCGCAGGCGCCGTCGGGTGACACCGCACTGCGCGGCGACCTGGAACGCTCGTCGGAGACAGCGCCGCGCCAGCGCGACCCTAATGGCCGCACGCCGCAGGGCGGCTGGGTGCGCGATCTCTTGACCGGGGCATCGCGCGAAGAGGCCGCCAAGCCCGCTGCACCTTCGGAAGCGCCACGCTCGGCGGCCCCTGCCCAGCGCTCGCCGCTTCATGTCGTGGAGTCGCTCAACTCGCTTTCCGTCGACATCGCCCGTGCCATCGATCACGACGCCTCGATCGAGCTGTGGAACCGCTACCGGAGCGGCGAGCGTGACGTCTTCACCCGGCGTCTCTACACGCTGAAGGGCCAGCAGACGTTCGACGAGATCCGCCGCAAATATCAGATGGAGGCGGAATTCCGCGCCGCCGTCGACCGTTACTGCGACGACTTCGAAAAGCTGCTCAAGGACGTCTCGCGCAACGACCGCGACAACATGATGGCGCAGACCTACCTGACGTCGGACACCGGCAAGGTCTATACGATGCTAGCCCACGCCAGTGGCCGCCTGCATTGATCAGCGTTGGCGCTGCCCCCTCATCCGCCTGCCGGCACCTTCTCCCCGTAAACGGGGAGAAGCCCGATGGCCACAACCTCGGCACCTTCACTGCAACGCTGGAGATTGGCGAAATCCTTTGCGAAGGCGTCCTTCTCCCCGTCACCATACGGGGAGAAGTGCCCGGCAGGGCGATGAGGGGCGGCGCCGGCTTCGACAATTGAGTGCCGTGCCCGGCCGCTACGGCTGTGGTCAGATCACCGAATCGGTCCAGCGGACGATGTCCTTGGCGGCATCGCCGAACGCCCTGTCGAGCGCGTCGACATAGGCCTGGTTGCCGCTGCCCGAGACGGGCGCGGTCGCGTTGAAGCTCTTGGAGGCGCGCACCTCGCCATTGCGGTCGTTCAATATCCGCACGAACAGCTCGACCTCGGCATGTTCGCCGCCGTCGACGCGGACTTCGAAGGAACGGACCTCGACGATCACCTGATAGTCGATCGCCAGGCCCTCGCCCGGCTTGCCGACGCCGGCGAAACTGCCGGAGCGCTGGAATGTCTCGGCCAGCCGCGCCTGCACAATCAGCGGCAGCCGGTCGGCCCATTGCGCTCCCTTGAGGTACTGGATCGAGCGCACCGACGGCTTGATGACGATGTTCTGGCTGTCCAGCGCCTTGAGCGCGGAAGGCTGGGCGATGAGGATCTGCTGGCGGCCGCGGCCGCGCGCATCGAGCGACGGCGCCGACAGCTCGAATGTGTCCAGGGGCGCCGGCCCGCCGCCCGGCAAAAACGCGCAGCCGGCCAGCGAAAACGCAAGCAATGCCACACCCGCTTTGAGCCCGCCCGCTTTGACCCCGCCCAATTTAAGCACGCCCAATTTAAGCACGACCGACTTCACACGCGATCCCCATTGTCCCCGAATCGAATGAGCAAATCGCATCCGCAGCGTACTTGCCTGCCGTTCTTGGGGCCGGCGAAAGCCGAAGTCAACGCCGCACCCTGCCATCGAATTGCCGAACCTCGCCTTCGCCGCCTGACAGGATTCGCTGCGGATTGCGGCTGAGATCCGTCACCGCCTCTTCGATGCGGTTGATCGAACGGCGGCTGTCCTGGACCAGCGCTTCGACGTCCTGCAGGCCCTGGCCGGAGAATCGCGCCAGATTGTCGGTGATGGTGCCGAGGCGGGCGTTCAGCGTGTCGGCGACCTGCTTGAATGATTTCAGTGTATTCCTGGCATCGGCTATCATGCCGTCGGCCTGGCCTGAGCCGAGCAATGTATCGACTTTGGCGAGGATGCCGTCGACACGCACCGAAGCGTCGTTGAGGCGCTCCGCGAGCTGCTGCGCGTCCTTGATCGTCTGGTCGATATCGTCGGCCCGGTTGGCGAATTTGTTGGTCACCTTGGCGATGTCGGCGGCAGCCTCGTTGGCATTTTCGCTGGCCTTCTGGATGTTGGCCAGCGCGGTGCGGACCTGTGCCGGGTCGATGCCGTCGAGAACGCCGTCGACCTTGGCCAGCGTGCCCTGCGTCCTTTGGGCGAAATCGTTGATCGACCCCACCGCGGTGTCGACATTCCTGACGACCGTGTCGAACTGCTTGCTGGTTTCCTTCAGGTTCTTGGTCACGGTATCGACATTGGCGACAATGCTCTTGATCTGATCCTTGTCGACGGCGTTGAGCAGCCCTTCCGCCGCCTTCAACGTGCCGTCAAGCTTGCCCGAGACGCCCCTCAGTTCCTCCGACAGCGAACTGACGCTGGCGAGGAATTTGTCGATGCCGTCGGAGTTCTTGGCCAGCGCATCGGAGAAGGTCTGCACGTTGGTGACGGTCTGCGTCAGCGGTCCGCGAACGTCCCTGGTGAAGTCTTCGAGCTGGGTGAGAACCGTATCGGCGCGGGTGAAGATATTCTGCGCCGTCTGCAACAGGTTGGTGACCGCAGACGGGTTGGCGACGATCTCGGCGACGCGGCCCTCCTGTTCCGCCTGGTCGAGAAGGTTTACCTCCTTGGGGTCAGCGCCCCTGAGCTCGATACTGGCCTGGCCGGCGAGGCTGACGATCCCGATATCGGCCTGCGTCGATTTGGTGATCGGTGTCGTGCGGCCTATTTCGGCTTCGGCTATGGCGTCGTTCGGATTGGCGGGGTCGATATAGACGCGCCTGACATCCCCAACCCTGACGCCGTTGAACAGCACGAAACTGCCGCGGCCGAGGCCGGAAGCCGATCCCGGAATGCGGACCTTCAGCATCGCCGTCTCACCCCTGTCGCCGATCGCGGCCGTCCAATAGACGAACGCGAATGCTGCCAGGATCGCGGCTAGCGTGAAAATGCCGACAATGACGTAGTTGGCTCTGGTTTCCATTTATCCACTTATGGCTATTCGCGGGCCGCAAGATCAAGTTGCCGCGCACGTTTTCCGCGAAAATAGGATTTCACCCAGGGTTCCTCGCTCTTGAGCATGTCGTCGATCGTGCCTTCGACCAGCACTTTCTTTTTGCCGAGCACGGCCACCCGGTCACAAGCGGTGAACAGCGTGTCGAGATCGTGCGTGACCATGTACACCGTCAGATCCATGGTATCGCGCAGCTTGACGACCAGTTCGTCGAACTCAGCCGCGCTGATCGGATCGAGGCCGGATGTCGGCTCATCGAGAAACACGATGTCGGGGTCGAGCGCCAGTGCGCGCGCCAGCGCCGCACGCTTGATCATGCCGCCGGAAAGCTCGGACGGGAATTTCTGCGCCGCATCCGGCGGCAACCCGACCAGTTCGACCTTGAGCATGGCCAGCTCGTCCATCAGCTTTTTCGGCAGATCGAGGTATTCGCGCATCGGCACCTGCACGTTTTCGAGGACCGTGAGCGCCGAAAACAGCGCGCCGTGCTGAAACAGGACGCCAAGGCGCATGTCGATGCGAAGGCGCTCCCTCTCGCTCGCCTTTTCGACGTCGACGCCGAACAGCTTGATCGTCCCCGACTGCTTGTGCACCAGCCCCAGTATGGTGCGCAGGAGAACCGACTTGCCGGCGCCCGAGGCGCCGACGAAGCCGAGAATTTCGCCGCGCCGGATATGGAGCGACAATTTGTCGAGAATGACCTTGTCGGCGAAGGAGACGGTGACGTCGTGCGCGGAAAGCACGATCTCGTCCTCTTCGGCCGTTTGCGTAGTCCTGGTCGGCTTTGTGCCAAGCAGCGCCATATCAGAACTCGATCGCTGCGTAGAACATGGCGAAAAGCCCGTCGAGGATGATTACCACGAAGATCGACTTCACCACTGAAGCAGTCACGTGCTGCCCAAGCGATTCGGCGCTGCCGCCGACCTTCATGCCTTCGACGGAGGCGATCGTGCCGATGATCATGGCCATGAACGGCGCCTTGATCAGCCCGGCAAAGATGGTGCTGAGATCGATGGCAACGCGCAGCCGGTCGATGAATGCGGCCGGTGCGATGTCGGAATAGAGCCATGCCGCCGCGATGCCGCCGCCAAGTGCGGCGAAATTGGCGATGATCGTCAGGCAAGGCAGTGCGATCACCAGCGCGACCAGCCGCGGAAACACCAGAACGCCGATCGGATTAAGCCCGATGACCTTCAGCGCGTCGACCTCCTCGCGCATTTTCATCGAGCCGATCTCTGCCGTGATAGCGCTGCCCGAACGGCCAGCGATCATGATCGCAGTCATCAGCACGCCGAGCTCGCGCAGGATCAGCACGCCGACAAGGTCGACGACGAAGATATCGGCACCGAAATAGCTGAGCTGATAGGCGCCTTGCTGGGCGACGATCGCCCCGACGATGGCCGACATCAGCACGACCACCGGGATGGCGCCGACGCCCATGCGGTCCATCTGGTTGAAGATCGCCGCCGGATTGACCGCATGGCCGCGGCCAAGCTTCATCTGCGCGCCGCGTATGGTGGCTCCCAGTATGTTCATCGCGGCCAGGAAATCGTCGCGCATCTCATAGACGCGCCGGCCAACCGCCTCGAGCGAGCGAATGACGATATTCGGCGGCCCAACGGTGCCGGAATCAGGTTCGCGTCGAACCGCGTCACCGACGGCGCCGAGCAGGATCGAGGCAACCTCGCTTTGCCCCTGCATCGTGATTTTCACACCCTGCTTTTCGAAGGCGCTGACCAGGCGGTCGATCACCCAGGCCCCGGCGGTATCCATCTTCTCGATATGCGAAAGGTCGAGCGCCAGCGTCTGAAAACCGCTGCGTTTCTCGATCTTGCGCATCTCGGCGTCGACGAGCGCCACGGTGCGTGTCGTCCAGGTCCCGGAGAAAGCGCAGCCGAGGACGCCGCCGTCCTCGCCGACCACAACGCGCGGCTGGTGGTCGGCCTCCTTGGCGGTCGTGCCGCTTGCGTCGCGTTTGCGGATCGTCAACATGGCGTCCTGTTTAGCCTGACGGGCCATCTGTTTATCCTGACAGAACCCACCTGTCGATTTGCCGACAAGCTTGTTGTCGCACAGCCGGAGCAGAAAAATATGGCGCGTGTCATTTCGGTCGAGTCCGAGCGTTTTCCCATCGCCGGGACCTTCACCATCTCGCGCGGTTCGAAAACCGAAGCCGAGGTCGTCACGGTGACGATCCGCGAGGACGGCAAGAGCGGGCGCGGCGAATGCGTCCCCTACAAACGCTATGGCGAAACCATCGAGGGTGTGCGCGATGCGATCGAGGCGATGCGGGAGCAGATTGCGGGCGGCATCAGCCGGGCCGCGCTGCTCGACGCCATGCCGGCGGGCGCGGCGCGCAACGCCGTCGACTGCGCGCTATGGGACCTGGAGGCGAAGATCACAGGCAGGCCGGTGGCTTCCAGCATCTGCACGGCGCCGCCGAGGGCGCTGGAAACGGCTTACACGCTGTCGCTCGGTGAGCCGAAGCCATGGCAGCCCAGGGCCGCGCCAATGCCCTGCGCCCGCTGCTCAAGGTCAAGATCGGCGGCGACAACGATATGGCCCGCATCCGCGCGGTCAGGGAGGCGGCACCAGCGAGCCGCATCATCCTGGACGCCAACGAGGGCTGGAGCGACGACAACATCGTTGCAAACCTGGCCTTTGCCGCCGAGCACGGCATCGCGCTGATCGAACAGCCGCTGCCGGCGGGCCGCGACGGCATCCTTCGCAACATCGCGCATCCGGTGCCGATCTGCGCCGATGAAAGCGTGCATCAGGCAGAGGGCCTTGCCTCGCTTGTCGGCCTTTACGATGCCGTCAACATCAAGCTCGACAAGTCGGGCGGCTTGACCGCAGCCCTCGTCCTTCGCGACCGCGCCCGCGAACTGGGTTTTGGCGTCATGGTCGGCTGCATGGTCGGCACGTCGTTGGCCATGGCGCCGGCCGTGCTGTTGGCCCAGGATGCCGATTTCGTCGATCTCGACGGTCCGCTGCTGCTGGCCCGCGACCGTGCGCCTGGCCTTGTCTACCAGGGTTCGCTGGTGTCACCGCCCGATCCGGCGCTGTGGGGCTGAACGCGCCGCAAGCCCGATCAGCGCAAGGCCGACCAGGGCGATCGGGATCATGGCAAAAAAGCCGTCGACGCCGAAGCGGTCGTAAAGCGGGCCGGACAGGAGCGTCACCACGGCGGTGAAAAAGCCGTTGGAGAAATAGGCGATGCCTTGCGCTGCCCCGGTGCGTTCCTCCGCGACCGTCTCACCGATCATTTTCTGCAGGCCGATCAGCACCAGCGCAACCGAAACGGCGTGCAGCGTCTGGACTGCGAAAAACCCGCCAACGCCAAGGCCAAGCGGCCAGATCAAGGGAAAGGCGATCCAGCGCACGATCGCGCCTATTCCCGCCATCACCATGATCGACACGACCGAGAAGGAACCGAAAACCCGGGTGAAGATCATGAACATGCCGATCTCGGCCAGGACACCCCAACCCCAAAGCAGCCCGACAACCTGGTCGCCGATGCCGATCGATTTCCAGTAGATCGAGACGAAGCCGTAGAGAAACGCGTGGCTGGCGGTTATGACGCCGACGCCGACTGAGAAATACAGGAAATAGCCGTTGAGGAGTTTTGGCGCCGATTGCTGGATGTCGGCAGCCGAAAGCGGCGAGGCACGGCGGGGACGGCCGAGCCGCGGCGCAATCAGTGCGACGCCAAGTGCGGCGCCAAAGGCCACGAAGATGATCACCGGAACAGCCTGCGCGCCGGTCGCCGACAGGATGAACCCGCCGGCAAGATTTGCGCACAGATAGGAGAGCGATCCCCATTTGCGCATGTTGGCATAATTCGAGCCGAAGCGGCGCACCCCCGACAGCGCCAGCGAATCGGCAATCGGCGAATGCGGTGTCCAGGCGACGGTGAGCGCCAGCGAAACGGCCAGCACCATGGCATAGGTCGGCGTCAGGAAATAACCGGCGGACAGCGCCAGCGATGCGGCCGCCAGCGCGACATAGACATGGGCGCGGTCGCTCGCCCTGTCGGCCAGTGCCGTAAGCAATGGCGTCGTCACCACGCGCAGGAACATCGGTGCCGCGAGAATGATCGCTATCTGCTCGGCATCAAAACCGTTTGCCTGCAGCCACAACGGAAAGTATGGCAAATGAATCCCGAGCGGCACGAAAAGCGTGAAGAAGATCAGGCCCATGCGCAGCTCGAACTGACGCGGCTTGACGAGCTGTTCTGGTGAAAGCGGCGGCAGGGAGGACATCAGCAGGCAATCCGTCGGCGCAGCATTCGACCGGCCGGCCAGCCAACGCACGCCGATCCCATAACATGGCGAAAAAAGCGATGAAACCGCTGCGCTAAAGCGCGTCGCGTGCGACGCGCTTTAGGTTCTTGTTTTATGCATGTCGTTATCGCAAAACCGCTGCACACCCTCGGGTCGGGCCCTGGGTCGGGCCTGAGGGCATGCTTTTGCGCGACGTGCATGAACGCATCATCGCGTCAGGCAGCCTGGACTGCCCTACCCTTGATGGCGGCGATGTCGATCGGCACCAGCACTTCGCCGCCGACCGGAGCCTCCGGCAGGACGTGCGCCCAGTGCAGGATCTCCATCTGGCCGTCGAAATGCTCGACCACTGCGGTGCAGCTCTCCACCCAGTCGCCGGTGTTGATGTATTGCACGTCTTCATAGTTTTCGATGGCGGCATGGTGGATGTGACCGCAGATCACGCCGTCGACATGCGAGCGGCGCGCTTCCTCGGTCAGCATGGTCTGGAACGAGCCGATGAAGTTCACCGCCTTCTTGACGTTGACCTTGGCCCAGGACGAAAACGACCAGTAAGGCAGGCCAAGCAGCTGGCGAAGCCGCGTCACCACGCGGTTGACCAGCATCGCCGCGTCATAGGCGTAGTCGCCGAGATAGGCCAGCCAGCGCGCATTGTGGACGACGGTGTCGAACTGGTCGCCATGGATGACAAGAAAGCGTTTGCCGTCGGCGGTCTCGTGGACGACGCGGTCGGCGACGACGATGCCGCCGAAATGCACGCCCTGGAACTGGCGCGCGAATTCGTCGTGATTGCCGGCGATGTAGGTGATGCTGGCGCCCTTGCGCGCCTTGCGCAGCAATTTCTGGACGACGTCATTGTGGCTTTGCGGCCAGTGCCAGTTCCGTCTCAGCCGCCAGCCGTCGACGATGTCGCCGACGAGATAAATGATATCGGCGTCGTGATGGCGCAGGAAATCGATCAGGAACTCGGCCTTCGCCGCCTTCGATCCGAGATGGACGTCGGAGATGAACATGCTGCGGAAAGTGCGGGGCTCTGCGCCAGGCATTGGATTCTCACCGTTGCTTCCGAACAGGCTATGCCTCGATTCATGCAACAACCGTATGACGGTTGCGATTGGTCCAGCCCCAAGAGTAGGTTGCGACCCCAATCAGAGGAGAAATCGCCATGGATCTCGGTATTCGCGGAAAAAAGGCCATCGTCTGTGCTTCGAGCAAGGGCCTTGGGCGCGGTTGCGCCATGGCGCTGGCCGAAGCCGGCTGTGATCTGGTCGTCAACGGGCGCAACGCCGACCAATTGGCCAAGACCGCCGCCGAACTGCGCGAAAGATTCGACGTCAAGGTGACCGAGATCGTCGGCGACGTGTCGAAGCCCGAGGTGCAGAAGGCGCTGCTTGCCGCCTGTCCCGATCCCGATATCCTCGTCAACAACAATGGCGGACCGCCGCTTCGCGATTTCCGCGAGCTCGACCGCGAAAAGATCCTCGAAGGCGTCACCCAGAACATGGTGACCCCGGTCGAACTGGTTCAGGCTGTGATCGACGGCATGGCCGAGCGCGGCTTCGGCCGCATCGTCAACATCACCTCGCTGTCGGTCTATGTTCCCATTCCAGGGCTCGATCTGTCGTCCGGCGCGCGCGCCGGCCTGACTTCGTTCCTGGCCGGCGTCGCGCGGACGGTGATCGACCGCAATGTGACGATCAACAATATGCTGCCGGGCAAGCACGACACCGACCGGCTGCGTCCCCCGCATGAAGCCGGCACACCGGAAGATCCGGCTGCCGCCGCCGCACGCAAGACCCAGGCAGCAGTCAACGTTCCGGCCAAGCGGCTCGGCACGCCGGAGGAATTCGGCCAGATCTGCGCCTTCCTGTGCTCGGTTCACGCCGGCTACCTGACCGGGCAGAACATACCGGTCGACGGCGGCCTCTACGTCAGCGCGTTTTAGAGTCCCCGATAGGGGATCAGGAAACCCCACGCCTTTAGGCGGCTGGGATGGAGCCGTTTC
>NZ_FTPD01000082.1:7039-113487 GCF_900156895.1 Mesorhizobium prunaredense | reverse complement strand
CGGCGGACCGATCCGGCTTTGAGCCGTAACCGAAGCCACCGCCTTCAGGCGGTGGAGCATTCACTGGCAGAATCCAAGCTTGGTACCGGCTGGGAACGGGGGAATACGTCACCTAGGCGGAAGCTCGTTCGCCCTCAGTCGAATTCACGCCCATGACCCGAAGCTGCCTTCCATCAATGCGGATTTTTTCAGAATCTCCCGTTCGGGTTGGCCGAGGCCTCAGGCAGGATTTGACCTCAGGCAGGATTTGAAGTGTCGCGGCCAAACGGGCGCCATTCGGACATTCCGGTACCATCATTGTTCACGCGGCCCGGTATCCTACAGCGTCTGCGAACTCTGCCACAGCCAGATTGCGAGCGAGCCTGAACGCCCGCGGACCTGTGCTTCCACAGGTCCTCTTAGAGCACCAGATTTGAACAACTCGCAGTCGCGGCCGGCGACTTGCAGCATTTTGTCGCTCACTGCGACTTCGGCATTTTTGTCGGCGGCGATCTCCATCAAGCGACTGGCGACGTTAACCGTATCACCCGTAATCGCGATGTGCTGACGGCCTTTGCCACCGAGTCTCGACGCAACGATTGTTCCGTAATGCGCTCCGATCTTGAAGCCGAGCCTGGATGCAGTTGATGCGGGCAACGAGACGAGCCAGTTGTTGGTACGGCTGGAGAGCGCTGCGCAGCAGCGGGCAGCATTGAAGGCATCATCTGTCGCTGCTTCCGGTAGACCGAACAGGATCATGGCTCCGTCACCCATGAAATTCGTGACAACGCCACCGCAGCTTGTCACCTCTTCGTCCACCAACGCATGGAACGTGTTCAAAAGTTCGCGTGTGGCGTTCGGCCCCAATGTTTCGCTCAGTCCGGTGAAACCGGACAGGTCAATGAATATGATGGCGGCGTCCCTCCGGACAGGTTCCAGGAGAAAGTCGCCATGCTTCGCGAGCCACCCCGCAAAGCCCGGGGCCTGAACTCGTTGCAGCAATTCGCTCTGCGTGGCGTAATACTGGGCCTGGTTCCTGCCCAACCAAAGCTGCGCGGCCCCGAACAAAATAGCCGGTGGAACGGCGGCGGCCATCGGCAACGCCGCGCTCAGCCAGATATGGTGTGAGAATGCGGTCATATTGACCACGAACCAGATCACAACCACGCCGACGATCGCTGCAAGGCCGATGGCGTTGCGACGCCATGCCAACAGCCCCACAAGAACCACTGGCAGCACCACTGCAAAGCCGGCATCTGCAAGGCGAACGTACTGATCTCGCACTATGCCGTCGCCGGTCATCAGATGGGCAATGGCCGTCGACATGACCTCGACGCCTGGGAGCACGGGATCAAACGGTGTCGGGAAAACATCGCCGGTGCCGGTTGCCGTTGCACCGATCACAACAATTCGATCCCGAAGAATGCCGACATCGACTTGCCCCCCCAGCACCGTCGTGGCGCTGATCGTGCGGATCGTGCCGCGGGGGCCATAGAATGTCAGAGGGAGTATGTGACCAATGTCCGTCCGAATCCGCTGTCCGCCCAGAGATAGATGGTCGGGCGCAATTCCCGGATCCTCTCGCACCGCCATGGCGGCAACGCGCAGGGAGAAAGACGCTTCCGTCCGGTCTCCGGCCCGAAACAGCAACGGGACGAACCGAGGCGTTCCCGTCCAGTCGGTAACCACGTTCACGACGCCGACAGCGGCGATATCCGAGAACGCTTTCAGGGGCCACAGAAACCGCTTGGCATTCGGCACTCGGGCGAGAGGGCCATCGCCCTCGACTGCAATCGATTGTTTACCTCCCGAGTAGACCGCTGCAGCAGCGATTACGCTTGAAGTCCCATGCAGCGAACGCGCGAGCGCCTCATCATCACCTTTTTTCCCGGGATCGACCAGCAGCAGGTCGACCGCAATGGCTTTCGGTCCAAAGCGAGCTATCGTATCGACAATCCGGGCAAGCGTGGCGCGGCTGAGGGGATAGCGGCCCTCGTTTCGGACCGCTTCGTCGTCTATTGCGACAATGGTAATCAGCTCAGGCGGCTTTGCCGTTCCCCGAACAAGCGTTCGAAGATCCGTCATCGTTGCTTCGACGCGATCGAGGGACCACATGTTGCCACGCCAGTGCGCAAAGCCAAGGCCGGCCCCCCAAAGACCCGCCAGAACGAGCGCGATCAGCGTCTGAAGCGCTCGCCCGCTCATTTAGCTTACTGACCGAAACGGGCCATCAAAGCCGAAACACGTGCGGCGGGCCAGCGCTTGACCGTCAGTGTGCCTGTTCCGGCTTCCACATCGACGCCTTCGCCCGGCCCGAGGACCACGCCAGCATTGGACGCCGGCCTTTGCACGGCGACGCGACCTTTGACGACGAAAACAGACGTCTTGCCTCGGGCAACGTCGACTGCCCATCTTGTACCTCGCACCGCCGCGATCGCCTGCGGGGTGACGACAGCGAAGCCACCCCGGACCCTGCCGGCTGGAGCATCGAATAACAGCGCCTTGCGCCGTAATCTGACCGCATCGGCACTGCCATTTCGATCACGGTCCACCAGTGCAAAACGAGCGCCATCTTCCGCAATGATGGTAAGGCCTTCCCGGCATCTCAGAATTTGTCGGGACGTACCTGCTACCACTCTGAACGTACAGCCGGCGTTATTCGACTGCGCTGAAGCGGTATCCACCCAGAAGACACAGCCAAGCATGCATGCCACCAGGCTCCGGAGATATCGGCCACTTGCGCTCATGAACGTCTCCTTGCTTTTGCGAAAATCTGCGGCAAGAAAATCTTTGCATTGTCTTCTGCGGTCAGCTTGGCGGTATACTCATGCTTACGAACCGGCACTTGCAGCCGCGTTGCCCCAAAGGTAGCACGGTGCCGACCAGCGATCTTAGCACGATAGCTTGCTCCAACACCAAATAACGCGACATCAAGCCGTTTGAAGCGGCCGCGATGCGAATGTCGCGAACGTCACGCGGCGACGCGGCTGTTCGGCTCATCTGCCAGAACGAGCAGGTCACGCCAGAAGCAGACGGCGATCGTACCTCTGCTGAGCGACCGGTTTTGGCGCCACTTTCTCGTACCCAATCGACGAGACGAATGACAGCATTCCACAGGCTGCACCCGTTGCAGACAATCATACTGGGCGGTGGCGTAACTCGTCACAGCGCGCCGCCCCGCGTCCAACATTTCAATGGGACCACACAGCCGGACCGGCGATGCGAAACCAGAGCGTCGCACTTTGCGACATATCACCTCTCGAAAAGCCTCGGCTGCATGCTAAGAGACTCAAAACAGCAAACGGACTGAGGAGCGGCCGGCATGCAAGGCGAAAACAAAAAAGCAGCCCGGTCGGACCTCGACGAAGCCGCACTTTATTTCCACAAGCATCCACGCCCTGGAAAGCTTGAAATCCAGGCAACAAAGCCGCTCGGCAACCAGCGCGACCTGGCGCTTGCCTATTCGCCCGGGGTCGCGGCGCCCTGTCTGGAAATCCGCGACAATCCGGCGGCCGCCGCCGACTACACGGCGCGGGCCAATCTGGTTGGCGTCGTCTCCAATGGTACGGCGGTGCTCGGCCTCGGCAATATCGGCCCGTTGGCCTCCAAGCCGGTGATGGAAGGCAAGGCCGTGCTGTTCAAGAAATTCGCCGGCATCGACGTCTTCGACATCGAGATCGACGCGCCTGACATCGAGCGGATGGTCGAGACGATCTCGGCGCTGGAGCCGACCTTCGGCGGCATCAACCTCGAGGACATCAAGGCGCCCGAATGTTTTGAGGTCGAGGAACGGCTGAAGGCCCGCATGGCCATACCGGTCTTCCACGACGACCAGCACGGCACTGCAATCATCGTCGCCGCCGCCGTGCTCAATGGGCTGGAATTTGCCGGCAAGACGATCTCCGACATCAAGATCGTCACCTCCGGCGCCGGGGCAGCGGCCCTCGCCTGCCTCAACTTGCTGGTTTTGCTGGGCGCACGCATCGAAAACATCTGGGTCACCGACCGTTTCGGCGTCGCCTACAAGGGCCGCGTCGATGAGATGGACCGCTGGAAGGACCCCTATGTGAAGGACACCGAGGCGCGCACGCTGGCCGATGTGCTGCCGGGCGCCGACGTGTTCCTGGGTCTTTCGGCCGCCGGCGTGCTGAAACCGGAATTGCTCCAGCACATGGCGCCAAAACCACTGATCCTGGCCTTGGCCAACCCCAACCCCGAGATCATGCCGGAAGCGGCACGGGCGGCGCGACCCGACGCGATGATCTGCACCGGCCGTTCCGATTTTCCCAACCAGGTCAACAACGTACTCTGCTTTCCTTACATTTTCCGTGGCGCCCTGGACTGCGGCGCCAGCGCCATCAACGAAGAGATGAAAATGGCTGCGGTGCGGGCGATCGCAGCCCTTGCCCGCGAGGAACCGTCGGATGTCGCCGCCCGCGCCTATTCCGGCGAAACGCCGATCTTCGGGCCCGATTTCCTGATCCCCTCGCCGTTCGATCCCAGGCTGATCCTGCGCATCGCGCCGGCGGTGGCCAAGGCCGCCTGCGACACCGGCGTCGCGACACGGCCGATCACCGACTTTGCCGCTTATATCGACACGCTCAACCGCTTCGTCTTCCGCTCCGGCCTGGTCATGAAGCCGGTGTTCACGATGGCCAAGACGTCGAGCGCCAAGCGCGTCATCTATGCCGACGGCGAGGACGAGCGCGTGCTGCGCGCCGCCCAGGTGGTGCTGGAGGAAGGCATCGCCGAGCCGATCCTGATCGGCCGCCCGCATGTCATCGAAGTCAGGCTGAAACGCTATGGACTGCGCATCAAGCCGGGCGTCGACTTCGGCCTGATCAATCCCGAGGACGATCCGCGTTATCGCCACTATGTCGACCTTTTGATCGAACTCGCCGGCCGGCGTGGCGTGACGACGGAGGCCGCGCGCACAATGGTGCGCACCGACAACACGGTGATCGCCGCACTTGCCCTCAAGCGTGGCGACGCCGACGCCATGGTCTGCGGCCTGGAAGGACGTTTCGAGCGGCATTTGCGCAATGTCACCCTGATCATCGGCCCGCGCGCCGGCATCAAGGATCACGACCTGTCGACGCTTTCCATGCTGATCTCGCAGCGCGGCATCATTTTCCTCACCGACACCCATGTCACCGTCGATCCAACTGCCGAGGAGATCGCCGAGATGACGGTGCTGGCTGCCGAAGAAATCCAGCGCTTCGGCATCGAGCCCAAGGCCGCCCTGCTGTCGCATTCGGATTTCGGCTCACGCGACTCGCCAAGCGCGCTCAAGATGCGGCAGGCAGCGGCGATCCTGGCGCGCATCGCGCCAGACCTGCAATGCGACGGCGAGATGCATGCCGACTCGGCTCTGTCGGAGCCGCTGCGCCAGCGGGTTTATCCGCATTCGCGGCTGAAGGGCGAAGCCAATCTGCTGGTCTTCCCCAATCTCGATTCGGCAAACATCACGCTCACCGCGCTGCGCGCGATGATGGACGCGCTGCATGTCGGGCCGATCCTGCTCGGCACCGACAGACCGGCGCATATATTGACGCCGTCGGTGACATCGCGCGGCGTCGTCAACATGACGGCGCTCGCGGTGGTCGAAGCAGCCCACAAGGCGCAGGCGGTCGTAAGTCTGGGCTAGGGCAATCGCTTCAGGTCTGCGCTGCCCCTCATTGCCCTGCCGGGCATTTCTCCCCGTATAGTGACGGGGAGAAAGATGCCTTCGCAAACGATTTCGCCAATCTCCAGCGTTGCAAAAAGTGTGCCGAGGTTGCGGCCAGACCCTTCTCCCCGTCACTATACGGGGAGAAGATGCCGGCAGGCAGATGAGGGGCGGCGCCGACGTTGCATTGGTCACGCCCAACATCAGTCAGAGACTCCTTTGTGTGAAGCTATTGCCCTGACCTGGCCATAGCCAATCTGGGCAAAACCCAATTTGACGGTAAGCTGAACAAAAAGTTAACCCCAAACGCGGTAGCTTTCACGACGGGCGGATAAACGGAGCTCAGACGGATGACGGGCGGAGGGTGGAAGCTGACGCGCGCGGCAGCACTGCTCGGTGCGCTGGCATTGTCAGGCTTTGCCGCCACCGAACTGCAGGCCGCCTCCGGTGTTTGCCGGCAACTGGAAGCCGATCTCGCGGCCGCTTCGCGCGGTGGCGGCACCAAGCCGACCCTGCTCAGGAAATATGATGATGCAATCGTGCGGCAGCGCCAGCAGATTTCAAAGGCCGTCAGCCAATCCAGCCGCGCCGGCTGCGGGTTTTCGCTGTCGCGCCGCAACGCCAACGCATGCGCCACACTCGACGCCACCATCGGTCGCATGGCAGCCAATCTCGACGGCTTGCAAGCCAAGCGCGCTGAACTCGCCGGCGGCGGTGCCCGCCGCGATCGCGCACGCATACTGGCTTCGCTCGACGCCAATGGCTGCCGCGACGATGCGGCGCCCAAGCCGGCACCGGGCCGGGACGCCAGCCGTGGAACCGGCGACCGAAACTTGCTCGACCAGCTTTTGGGCAGCGATGCAATTGAACCCGGCGTGCCCGCCTGGCCTGAAGAGCCCAATCAAGCTGTAGGCCCGCGCGACATCCGCACCATGCTCGCCGACGACATGGGCCAGCCGCACGGCGAATTCCGCACCATGTGCGTGCGCACCTGCGACGGCTATTTCTTCCCGATGTCGAATGCTGCCTCGCTGGGCGATTTCGAGCGCGACCAGAAGAACTGCGATTCGAGTTGCCCCGGGACCGAGATGCAGGTGTTTTATACGCGTAGCTTTGGCGACGACTCGGCTGACATGACGTCTTCGGTAACCGGCAGGCCCTACAGCGAACTGCCGACCGCCTATCTCTACAAGCAGCCCGCGCGCCCGCCGGCCTGCGGCTGCAACGCCGCGCGAAATTTCGAGATCATTGCCGGCAACCCGCCAAGCCCGGAACAAGCTGACCCCGCCGACCCCGAGAGTTTGGCCAATGTCGAAGGCCGGCTCGATCGCGAAGCCATCGAGCGCCTCGCCGTAAAACCCTCGCCGACGACCTTGCCGCCACCGGAACAGCGCAAGGTCAGGGTCGTCGGGCCAACGTTCCTTCCCGACCCAGCAGCGGCAACAGATCTGCAAGCTCCGGCCCCGAGGGCTGGCCGGTAAGCGCCAGCCTGAGCGGCGTGAACAGCGCCTTGCCCTTGCGGCCGGTTGCTTCCCTGATCCTGCCGGTCCACTCCTTCCAGACCGACCCGTTCCAGGGGTCTTCCGGCAAAAGATCGAACGCCTGGCGAAGGAACTCGCGGTCGACGTCGGAAAAATCCGGCTGCTCCTGCGGGCCGTCGCGAAGCGCGCGCCACCAGATCGCTGCATCGGCCAGCCTGTCGAGATTGCCGCGCACCGCCAGCCAAAAGGGCTCAGCCTGTTCGCCGGAAATGCCGAGCACGATCAGCCGGTCGCGCGCCTCGGAAAACGGCATATGGTGCAGCAGCGTGCGATTGAGCACGAAGAGCTCGTCCGGATCGAATTTGGCTGGGGATTTCGATGTCGCCGCCGGATCGAAGCGTTCGGCAAGCTCAGCCATCGTCTGCACCGCGACGACGTTCTCCGAGGTGCCGACGAGCACCGCTAGCGAGGCGACGGCCATCGGCTCGATGCCGGTCTCGCGCAGGCTTTCGATGGACAGCCCGCCGCTCCGCTTCGACAGGCCCTCGCCCGATGTGGTGGTCAACAGATTGTGGTGGCCGAACACTGGCGGCTCGGCACTCAGCGCCTGGAACAAGGCTAACTGCACGCCGGTATTGGTGACGTGGTCGTCGCCGCGGATGACATGGCTGATCCCCATCTCGATGTCGTCGGCCACCGAAGGCAGAGTATAGAGATAGGTGCCGTCCTCGCGCATGAGAACCGGGTCGGAAAGCGAGGCGAGGTCGACGGTTTCCTCGCCGCGCACCAGATCGGTCCAGTGGATTTCGGTGCGCTCCGGCTGCAACGGGTCGCTGGTGAAATTGGGCAGGAGAAAGCGCCAGTGCGGCCGGCGGCCATCGGCCTGGTATTCGGCGACCTGCTCAGCCGTCAGCGTCAGCGCCTCGCGGCCGTAGACCGGCGGCAGGCCGCGCGTGCGGCGCACCTTGCGCCTGAGATCGAGCTCTTCCGGTGTTTCGTAGCAAGCATAGAGAAGGCGCGCCGCCTTCAATTTCTCCACCGCCGCATCGTAGATCTCGAAGCGCCGTGACTGGTATTCCGTGGCGTCGGGAAAGATGCCCAGCCAATGCAGATCGTAGAGGATGGCGTCGGAGAATTCCTGCGTCGAGCGCGCGACGTCGGTGTCGTCGAAGCGCTGGATGAAGCGGCCCTTGTTGTTCATGGCGAACAGCCAGTTGAACAGCGCAGTGCGCGCATTGCCGATATGAATGCGGCCGGTGGGCGATGGGGCGAAACGGACGGTTACTGTCATGAACGGGGCGTACCGGATGGTTTTGCTGTTGACAAGACGCCCCCGCGTTTGGCCGCAGACATAGAACGTGACGAAGGCGATGAAAAGGCGGCAGCGCCGCGCGTTCTAGCGCATCGGCCCGAAAATCGGAACCGATTTTCGGGCCGCACGATGCGCAGATTTCAGATCGCCAGCCCCCTGGTCAATTCGAGCGCCTGGCGCTCGAACAGCCGGCGGTAGATGCCGCCTTGCAGCCGGATCAGCTGATCATGCGAGCCCTCCTCGACGATGCGGCCGCGATCGAACACCAGGAGCCTGTCAAGCGCTCGCACCGTCGAAAGCCGGTGCGCGATGACCAGCGTCGTGCGGCCGACCATCAACCGCTCCATCGCCTGCTGGATCAGCACCTCCGATTCCGAATCGAGGCTCGACGTCGCCTCGTCCAGAATGAGGATCCGCGCATCGGCAAGGAAAGCCCGCGCGATCGCCACCCGCTGGCGCTCGCCGCCCGATAGTTTCACGCCACGCTCGCCGACCAGCGTGCCATAGCCTTTCGGCAGATCGACGATGAAGTCGTGCGCGCTTGCCAGCCGTGCGGCATGCTCGATCTCGGCCTGCGTCGCGCTCGGCCGGGCATAGGCGATGTTTTCGGCCAGCGACCGATGGAACAGGATCGGCTCCTGCTGGACGATGGCGATCTGCCCGCGCAGCGATGCCTGCGCCACCACGGAGATATCCTGGCCGTCGATCAGGATCGTTCCCGCGTTTACGTCGTAAAGCCGCTGGATCAGCTTGACGAAGGTCGTCTTGCCCGAGCCCGAATGGCCGACCAGCCCGACGCGTTCCCCCGGCGTGATGTCCACCGAAAAGTCGCGATACAGCGGCAGTCGGTGGCTGCCGTAATGGAAGGTGACGTTGTCGAAGCTGATGCGGCCGTCGGTGATGCGGATCGGTTTGGCGCCGGGCACATCCTCGATGCCGAGCGGCTCGAACTGGAAGTCGACCAGTTCCTCCATGTCGTTGATCGAGCGCTGCAAATTGCGGATGTGGGTGCCGATATCGCGCAAATAGCCTTGCAGCACAAAAAACGAGGTCAGCACGAAGGTGACATCGCCGGCGCTCGCCTGCCCCCACGACCACAAAAGCAGGGAGAATCCGACCACCGCTGTTCGCAGAAGCAGCAGCATCGATCCTTGCGTGGTGCCGTTGATGGTGCCGCGCACCCAGGTGCGGCGCGTGCGGGCGCGCCATCTGGCGACGACCTTGGCGAGGCGCGTTTCCTCGCGTTCCTCGGCGCCAAAACCCTTGACCACGGCGTTGCAGCTCACCGCATCGGCCAGGGAGCCGCCCAGGCGTGTGTCCCATGCATTGGCAAGCCTTGCCGCGGGCGCGACATAGCCAAGCGACAGCAGCGCCGTCACCGCGATGAACAGCACCGAGCCTGCGGCGACGACAGCACCCATCAGCGGCCAGAACCAGCCGAGCAGCAGCGTCGAGCCGACGAGCATGACGACGGACGGCAGCAGCGCGATCAGGATCGTGTCGTTGAGCAGGTCGAGCGCCCACATGCCACGGGTTATCTTGCGCACGGTCGATCCGGCGAAGCTGTTGGCGTGCCAGTCGGTGGAGAAGCGCTGGACGCGGTGGAAGGCGTCGGCTGCGATATCCGCCATCATCTTCAGGGTCAGTTCGACGATGGCCATGAAGGCGAGGTTGCGCAGCACGACACCGGTGAGCGCCAGCGCCACCAGCATCGAAAACGCCGCCATCGCCGCGTTCCAAGCGACGTCGTCGGCCGCAGCACTGCTGGCGACGGCGTCGACCAGCCGGCCGGAATAGAGCGGCGTCAGCACGTCGGCCAAGGTAGACAGCAGGAACGTGCCCATGATGAGCGAAAGCCGCCACGGCTGGCGCCGCCAATGGCTGAGCGTGAAGCCAAGGACGCTGCGAAAGGCGCCGGCGCGCAAATCGATCTGAAAACGAGCCATGATGTCATTCGGGCGCAAACGAGCCCGGTCCCGCTAAGGTCGAAATTGAGAAAACCGCGTTGGGCGCGTGAGTGCCCGGGAATGCGGAAGGTTCGGCATTTTTGGCGGCTCGCCCGAATACGGGCGGCGACCGGCATCGACGAATGCCTGTTGTCAGATCGCCTGGGCATGAAGGTGAAAACCTTCCGGCGCGCCCTCTGAACCTAGGCTTCGCGGCCTCGCATAACGATGTCAAATCCTGGCATTCGGTCCTCCCATTAGAGCGATGTGCGTCCATTCGGACGCACAAAGTACGCTCTAACTCTTGAATCTGCGCATCGTGCTTTCTGAAAATCGATTCCGATTTTCAGGCCGATGCGTAGGGATCGCGGAAAGGCGTTTATAGAGTCGCGTCAGCGCCGCGCCAAGTCAGTGGAAGGCCAAAAGTGCATCTGGTCCAACTGGTGAGGCGATTTTGCAACAATCGCGGGTTGTGCACTTCCTCGCGGCAGCCATTTTCACAAGAGCGAGAAACGGCGATCTACCCGCCATCCCTGAACCGGTTGGTGATGGGATAACGGCGGTCGCGGCCGAAATTCTTTTTGGTGATCTTGACGCCGGGCGCTGCCTGCCGGCGCTTGTATTCGGCAATGTAGAGCAGGTGCTCGATGCGCGTCACCGTTGCCCGGTCGTGGCCGCGGGCAACGATCTCGTCGACACCCATCTCGTTCTCGACCAGACACTCCAATATGTCGTCCAGCACCGGATAGGGCGGCAGCGAATCCTGATCCGTCTGGTTCTCGCGCAGTTCCGCCGACGGCGCCTTGTCGATGATGTTGTTCGGGATCACCTCGCCGGAAGGGCCCAGCGCACCCGGCGGCACATGCGTATTGCGCCAGCGCGCCAGCGCATAGACCTGCATCTTGTAGAGGTCTTTTATTGGATTGAAGCCGCCATTCATGTCGCCGTAGAGCGTGGCGTAGCCGACCGACATCTCGCTCTTGTTGCCGGTGGTCACCACCATCGAGCCGAACTTGTTGGAGATCGCCATCAAAATAGTGCCGCGCGCGCGGCTCTGCAGGTTTTCCTCGGTGATGCCTTCCTTGGTGCCCTCGAAAAGTTGCGTCAGCGTATGCAGGAATCCCTCGACCGGCTCGAAGATCGGCACGATGTCGTAACGGCAGCCGAGCGCGCGGGCGCAGTCCTCGGCGTCCTTGAGTGAGTCCTTCGAGGTGTAGCGGTAGGGCATCATCACGGCGCGCAGCCGCTCCTCGCCGAGCGCATCGACGGCAAGTGCTGCGCAGATCGCCGAATCGATGCCGCCGGAAAGACCGAGCACGACATTCCTAAAACCGTTCTTGTTGACGTAGTCGCGCAGGCCCAGCATGCAGGCGCGGTAATCGGCCTCCTCCGTTTCCGGGATTTTCGACATCGGTCCTTCGGAGCAGACCCAGCCCTCGGAATTATTTCCACTTTGCGCGCCTGCGGCAGCGCGGTTGCGCTTCCAGGTGGTGACGTTGACCGTTTCCTCGAACTGGCTCATCTGGAAGGCCAGCGTCTTGTCAGAACCTATGGCAAACGACGCGCCGTCGAAGATCAGCTCGTCCTGGCCACCAAGCTGGTTGGCGTAGATGATCGGCAATCCGCATTCGATGACCTGGCGAATGACAATTTGGTGGCGAACATCGACCTTGCCGCGATAATAGGGCGAGCCGTTCGGCACCAACAGGATTTCCGCGCCGCTTTCGGCCAGCGTCTCGCAGACGCCGACATCGCCCCAGATGTCTTCGCAGATCGGAATTCCCAGGCGCACGCCGCGAAAATTGACCGGTCCCTGGATTTCAGGGCCGGCCTGGAAGACGCGCTTCTCGTCGAATTCGCCGTAGTTCGGCAGATCGAGCTTGTAGCGCTCGGCAAGGATCTTGCCGCCATCGGCAAAGATGATCGAATTGTGCGTGCCGCTCTTGCGCTTCAGCGGCGTGCCGATGATGACGCCCGGCCCGCCATCGGCAGTGTCGCCAGCGAAATCCTGCGCCGCCCGCTCGCAGGCTTTCAGGAACGCCGGCTTCAGCACCAGGTCCTCGGGCGGATAACCGGCGAGGAAAAGTTCGGTGAACAGCACAAGGTCGGCGCCTTGTCGGGCGGCATCCGCCCTCGCCTCGCGCGCCTTGGCGAGATTGCCGGCGACATCGCCAACCGTTGGATTGAGCTGGGCGACGGCGATGCGCAATATGTCGGAAGCGGTGTTGTCGGTCATGCCTGCTGACTTAGCGCGACAGAATTCGCCGGGCAATGGCGTTTGCTTGGACCACCCCAGACCTAATGACATGGGTCATTCTTGCCAGACCGATCGGACCGCCGGATACCGATCGCGTCCTATTCGCCCATATATTCGCGCAGTGCCTGCGGCGAGTGGTTTTCGCCGATCGACATCGCCAGGATGCGCGAAACATGCCGGCGCGGCAGCCCGGTATCCGCCGCCCAGGCATTGATCTGGTTCTGGATCTTGTCGAGATCCCGCTTCGATGTCGGGTGTTCGGCGATGTCCAGGCCGGCGTCGCGCAGTGCGGCCGCCATGTCGCCTGAGATGATGAAGGCGTCCCACTCCAGCCACCTCAAAAAATACTGGCCGGTATTGCCGCCGAGCCGGCTGCCATGCTTGCCGAGATAGGCCATCAGTCCAATCTGGTCGTCTTCTGGCCAGTCGGCGAGGAACCTGCCAAAGCCGCCGTGCTCCTTCGACACCCGCTCGACGAAAGCCGCGTTGTCGCGAACCGACTTGATCTTCTGCGGATTGCGCACGATGCGCTCGTCGCCTGTCAGGTCGTGCCAGAAATCGTCAGGCTGGAACAACAGCCGTTTCGGCTCGAAGCCGAGGAACGCTTGTTCGAAACCCGGCCATTTCTGCTCGATGACGCGCCAGACGAAGCCAGCAGCGAAAACACGCTCGGCCATGGTCGAGAGAATGCGGTCGTCGGAAATGTCAGCCACGGCGGCATTGTCAGGCATAGGCCCCAGCAGCGACGCCATCACCGCTTCCCCGCCCTTGCGTTTGGCCGCGCGGGCGCGGATTTTCTGGAAATCCATCATTGTTTCCTCACCCTGTCGCGTCAATCTACCACTTCCCGCGCGAACCAGTAGCCTCTACCTCTATCGCTGACGACGGAGGCGACGATGAACAAGACGATCGAGGAACTGGCGAACCGTTGGCTGAAGCGAAAGCCGGACGGCCTCAGCGCACCTGAAAACCGGGTGCTGCAATCAACGCTCGAGCGCACCACGATCTCCAAGGATACCAACAAGGCCGTCGCCTTTCATCAGACGTTTGGCGACCGCCTGGCCGACACCATCGCCCGGATCGGCGGCTCGTGGTCGTTCATCCTGACATTCATTGCTTTCCTGATCCTGTGGACGGCGGGCAATGTCTGGCTTTTGACGCGCGACGCCTTCGATCCCTATCCCTTCATCTTCCTCAACCTAGTGCTTTCTATGGTCGCGGCCCTGCAGGCGCCGGTGATCATGATGGCGCAAAACCGCCAGACCGAGCGCGATCGTATCGATGCCGCGCACGACTACGAGGTCAATCTCAAGGCCGAGATCGAGATCATGGCGCTGCATGAAAAGCTCGACGAACTGCGCCACAGCCAGATCATCGGCATGCGCGACGAGATCGCCCGGCTAGCCGAGCAGGTGAAGCGCATCGACGAGATTCTGTCCAAGCAGCGGACGCGTCCATGACGGATGCCATCCATAATCTCGTCGCACAATATGGGCTGATTGCCGTCTTTCTGGGCTGTGTCGCCGAGGGCGAAAGTGCCGCCCTCCTTGGCGGGTTTTTCGCGCATCAGCATGTCTTCGTCCTGTGGCAGGCGTTTCTGGCGGCCGCCATCGGCGCCTTTGTCGGCGACACGCTCTTCTTCACTCTCGGACGAAGCTTCGCCGACTATCCGCTCGTGATCAAATTGAGAGGTCGGCCAGGCTTCAGCCACGCCTATCGTCTCGTCTCCAACCATCCCGACATTTTCGTGCTGTCGAACCGCTTCATTTACGGCCTGCGCCTTGTCGGCGGCATCGCCGCCGGATTGTCCGGCATTGCCGTGACGCGCTTTGTCATTCTCAACGTCATTTCATCCATGGTCTGGGCCGGATTGTTCACCACCATCGGCTATGTGTTCGGGCTGGGCGCGGAGCGCATCGTCGGCCAGGCGTTGGCCCGTCACGAGCGATTGCTGATCGCCCTGGCGATTGGGTTGGGCGTGGCCGTCCTTGCCCGGTTCATCGCTCATCGCGTTGCCAAAAAGGAGCGCAGCAAGGAGACGTGAGGATCAGTCGATGCCGAGCGCCCGGTCGCCACGATCAAGGATCAGCGGGATGATCAGGTCTTCCTCGTCGGCAAGGTGCCGGGTCAGCATGGCGACCAGCCGGCTGTTCTCGTCGGCATACACATCGGCGGCAAAGCGCTGCTTGTCCTCGCTCTCGCTTAGCGTGCGGATGAAAGCGTTTGCGGCCTCGGCATTGCGCTCCAGCCCTTCATGGATCGTATGATGATCGGCATCGAGAATCTCGAAGCCGCGCTTCAGCCGGGTCTCGGCCTTGGCGAAGACCGGAAAATAATTGATATCCTCGACGTTATGGTGGCCGTCGAGATGCCCAAGAAAATGGTTGAGCCGCGGCGCGAACCAGCGCGCGAACTCCGGCGCCGTCAGCCGGCCCTCGCGATAGTCGCCAATGCCGTTGGTCAGCATGCCGCCGAGCTCGCGAAACATGTCGTGCCGCTGCAGCCACATGTTGGCGATGCCATGGATGTTGGTGTGGCCCTGCCAGACCTCGCGCGGATATTTTTCAGCCAGCCAGCGTAAATCGTCCGGCAGGCCTGCCCGCTCCAGCAGTAGAAAATCGGCACCTTCACCCATGACGGTCTCCTTTGGTGACCGTCATATAAGAGGTGAGATACTAGATCGGTAGCCCCAAGATTCGCTCGACGATGGCGATCCCCCAGACGCCGGCAACGATCACCACCGAAATCAGCACCGCCAGCGAACCGCAGTCCTTGGCGAGCTGGATATCGACGTTGAACTCCCGGCTGAACGCATCGCATGCGGCCTCGATGCCGGTGTTCAGCACTTCGACCATGATCAGCAGCAGCACCGCGCCGATCAGCAGCGCATAGCCGCGCCACGACACCGAAACAAACCAGCCGAGCGGCAGCGCCAGCACGAGCAGCATCAACTCCTGCTGGAAGGCTTTCTCGCTGGAAGCCAACTTGCGAAATGCCCGCACTGAATTGAAGAAAGCATCGATCAGCCGCTGCATGCCAAACCTTTCCGAACCACCGGCAGGGGATAGCGCAATGGCCGGATCAAGGGAATAAGGCGATCGCTGCAAAAATCATTTGCCGGCGAGCCTGTCACCCATCGGCGACCTTGATCGCCGGCGTCGACTTTTCGAACTGCGGCAGCCCATCGTCGATCGTGTAGTAGTCGCCCTTGTCGCCGACGAAGATGTGGCATTGGCCCTGAAGTCCGGTGGGCTTGTCGAACAGTCCGGCCAGGACCGAGACGTATTCATCATCCTGCGGCTTCCAGAACAGCAACGAGCCGCATGTCTTGCAGAAACCGCGCCTGGCAAACGAAGATGCTTCGTACCAGGTGATGCTTTCCGCGCCCACTATTGTGATGTCTGCGTTGGCAACATTGGTTGCAGCGTAGAAATGCCCGCTCTGCTTCCGGCACTGCGAGCAGTGGCAGTAGATGACGCCGCGCAAGGCCCCTCGCGTCTTGAACCGCACAGCCCCGCACAGGCATGATCCGCTATGCATGTCGTCCATCTCGCCCCCCAACGCAGTCGTCATTCTCGGCGTCCCTTGCCAGGATTCCAGTTTTGCAGCGGCTGTGTCCAAGCAAATGCGACATTCGATGGGTGTGTTCCGCATAGCACGGTTTGTACAAAGCGGCAGGCCGCGCCAGCAGCCTCTCAACGGCTCGCCGCATTGTTAAAGCCAACTATCTTTCCATATGAATTTTTATTGGCTATATTTTCATCAGAAAGGAGAGACTGCCGACAATGCAACCCGATCTCGCCGCCAATACGGCCGAAAATGCAGTCCTGACCAAGGCCACGCTGCGCGCCGCCGACCTGCTGGACATTACCGCCAGGATGCTGGCCTCCATCATCGGGGTTTCGGAAGCCACGGTTTCGCGCATGCGCAGGCAGGAGTTCCTGCTGGAGCGTGGAACCAAGCCGTTCGAGCTTGCCGTGCTGTTCGTCCGCCTGTTTCGCTCGCTCGACGCCATTGTCGGCGGCGACGAGACCGTCGCCCGGGCATGGCTGAAGAACGCCAACACGGCCTTCGATGGCACCCCGCTCGAAAAAATCGTGACGATATCAGGGCTTGTCGATGTCATCGCCTATCTGGACTCCCGACGCGCTCTCGTCTGAAGCCGCCAAGCGAAATGGCAAGTATGGGCTCGACGGCAAATACTGGCGCATGGTCGAGGCGCAGCACCGCGTCTCGACATTGAAAGTCGTTGACACGTTCGACGAGCAGGCCCTCCTCGAAGACCTGATCGACGAAACCAAGCCGCAAATCCCCTTGGAATGCCGGCATCTGCATTATCTCCTGGCAACGCCCTTCCGCTACGGCTCGATCTATCCGCACGGTTCGCGCTTCCGCCGCGCCGGCAGGACCAAGGGCGTCTACTACGCGGCGGAAACCATGATGACCGCCGTCTCTGAGATGGCTTTTTACCGCCTGCTGTTCTTCGCGGAATCGCCGGCCACGCCGTGGCCGCGCGACGCCGCCGAATACACCGCCTTCGCCGCCGCGATACGCTGCACCAAGGTGATCGACCTGACGCGGCCGCCGCTCGACCGCGACGCGGCGGCGTGGACGCACCCGACCGACTACGCGGCCTGCCAAGATATTGCCGATGTCGCGCGCGAAGCCGGGCTGGAGGCGATCCGCTATCGCTCCGTGCGCGACCCGAAAGGCGCCAATGTGGCGCTGCTGGCATGTAGCGGCTTTGCCAAGCCGAAACCGCTGGAACCCCACACCTGGCGCATCAGGCTGGGTGCCTTCGGCGTGCAGGCGATCTGCGAGTTCCCGCAAAAGCGGATCGAGTTCTCCAGGACGGCGTTTGCCGCCGGAAGGCAAGTTGGCGACGGCGGATTCCCTCGACCTTGGGATTAGAATAGCCAGAAATAGGTTGGCAGATAACCGATCACCTGGAGGTATTCGATGCCTTCGATGGCTGGAAAGACCGCGAGAAAATAGAGAGCATCGAAGAATGTGCTTCTTAGCGCTTTCGTGGAGAACGTGTGCTGATGCTCGTCGTGATAAAGCCATAGTTTGGGCCAGAACCGTGGTGTTCTGGCCGCATACGCCTCGTATTGCAGGCCAAACTTTCCCAGAAGAAACGCCTCTTCCTTTCTGGCGGTCATCCCGAAAACCGCGTAGGTGCACACTCCGAGAACGACGGCAACGATGATCGACCCGAACATGAGGCCGATGCCGAATGCTCCAATCATCGAAAACAGATACAGGGGATTGCGAGTGATCGAGTATGGCCCGTTTACCGCCAACTCGGTGTTCTTCCGGCCCCCGACATATAGGATGCTCCACAATCTTCCGAATATGCAGACGAGGATCAGGACAAAGCCTGTCATCTCGATAAGTTCATGAAGGGTCGATGCTTCGTCCCAGCCTGGTCGAGAGAACAACAGCGATCCGATCGCCGCGATGCTCAAGCCCTGGACGACAAGAAGTCTCTTTCGCTGATTGAAAGGTTGCGGGGCAATTGAAGCGGACATCATGGTTCCTTTGACAGAGGCTTTTTTGGCGCTCGCGCCAAGCATCCGGTTCATTTTCGGGAGAGGCGCCGCAAGTTTAGGGCCAATGACCGCGGAGCAAGCGGCGCCGGCCCATGCGGCCCTATTCCTTACTATTAATCAGAACTTCACGAGCCGTGCTGCGCTTGTAGCGCTTGCAGGTGACTCCTTCCAGCCGATGGGCCAAGGGCGCGGCCAGGAGACCGCGCCCGCTCGCGCGTCAGACGAAGAAGAAATCGGAGGCATTGATCCGCGCGGAGTCGAAATTGGCGATCTCTAGGGTTCCCTCCGCGAAGCTCAGCACGGTCGACCGTCCGTCCTGCGTGACGGCAATGTCCTCGAAGCTCTCGACGCCCGTATAGGTCGCGATCTCGATGCGATCGGCGCCGTTCTCGAAGCCCCGGATCAGGTCACTGCCAAAAGGTATCAGGTCGAAGACAAAGACGTCCTCGGCGCCGGCCTCGCCAAAGAGGGTATCGTCGTCCGCGCCGCCGGACATCCGCGCGCCGTCGCCGCCGGCCCGGAGCCGGTCGTCGCCTTGACCGCCCTTGAGCTCGTCGAAGCCATCGCCGCCGCAGAGCCGGTCGTTGCCGTCGCCACCTGCGAGTTCGTCATCGCCCGCACCGCCCTGAATCCTGTCGCGACCCTCGTCGCCATTGATCTCGTCGTCGCCCTCGTCGCCGAACAGCCGGTCGTGCCCCTCCTCGCCGGAGATCTCGTCATCGCCGGCGCCGCCATATGCACGATCGTTGCCGTCGCCGGCCTCGATCTGGTCGTCGCCGCCGCTACCACGGATCACGTCGTTGCCGTCGAGCGCGATGAGCTGATCGTCCTCATCGGTTCCGACGAGCCGATCCGGGCGGTCCGTGCCGACCCGCCGGCTGATGCCGGTTGCTTCAACCAGGGCATTAACTGTCTCGCCGCTGAGCGGCGCATCGCTAACGGCAACGAAAGCATCGTCGAAATCGCCGTCGAAGTCCTCGGTGCTGGCCAGGCCATCCTCGAAGCTCACCACCTCGACCCCGGCGAGGCCGTCGTCGATATCGCTTGCAAGGGCGTTCTCGCCGGCCACCGGGTTCAGGAAGTTGAAGCCGTCGCGGTTGCCGACCGAGTGGAACGCCCGGATCGGCAGGAGGTTGCCGTCGGCGTCGGTGACGACCGGCGCCACCCGGTCGTAGATGGTGGCCGGGCCAGGCGTGTAGGTCGTCGCGTCGTCGCCGTCGTAAACGTCGGCGACATCACCTGAGGTGAAGTCGCGGAAGAAGAGGCCGCCGTCTGCGTAGTCCTCGAGCTCGAGGCCGAGTTCCTCGACATCCGGGATGAGGAACAGGCCGAGCGACTGCCCGGCCGCGACCGTCATCGTCGCCTGGGCGCCCGCCTTCACGTCCTCGGTGTCGGCAAAGAGGATGCGCGCCTCGCCAATTTCGCCCGTCGCGGTGTCGAAAGTGTAGGCGCCGATCGCAGCGTTGGTGCTCGCGTCCTCGCTGAGGAAGGTGATGGTCTTGGCAGCGCCGTCTCCCGCGAAGGCGAGCTCCGTCGGATCGACGGGGGTGGAGACGTCGACTTCGCGCCTGTTCGTGATCTCGATGACGAGTTCGGGCTCATCCTCCGAGAGCACCACCTCCTCCTCCAACACCAGGCCAACGCCGGGCGCGAAGTATTTGTAGGCGCCCACGCCGGGCTCCAGGCCCGAAGTGTCGAGGATCTTGACGACACCGTGAAAGGAGCCGAAGTCGGTCTCGACGTCGAGGCCGGTTGCGATCACCTCGCCTTCATCCTCCGCCACGCCGGCGTAGAACTCCTGGAAATAGCTGTCGCCCGGCATCGGTGCTGCGCGCATGATCCATCCCGGCGCGGCGCCGTCGACGCCTGCCTCCCACGATCCGCCGAAGTCGGTCCCGATGAACTCGCCCTCGTCGTTGTAGTTGTAGTTCGTCGCGATCTCGCCCAGATACCAGACATTGCCGTCATCGGCCTGCGCGTACCAGTCGAGCGTGTCCTCGACGAGAACGCCGTCAGCATAGGCCGTATCGCGGACGACGACCGTCTCGACGCCCTCGATGATCTTCGTCTCGAACGTGGCGAAGTGATCGTTGCGCTCCGTCTCCTCCTCGCCGGTCTCGGGATCGATAAGCGCGGCGCCGTAGCTGTTGATGGTGCCTCCGGGCAGCGGAAAGAACGTGTTGTCGATGTTCGTGGAATTGCCGAACGTGGCGGCGGCAAAGTCGGGTAAAATGGCCATGGGAATGTCCTCCGAGGTGGATCGCGTCGCGGGTGCGTCCGCGGCCGGACGCTCGCCGCAGTCCCCAGCATGGCTTAGCTCCCGCCTCACGGGAATCCGGCAGGCGTGACGGGTAAAAAGACTCAGCCTTTCAAAGCCCTAGACGGCACATCCTACGGATGTGAGTGCCCTGCCGGCGGCATGACAGCTTTCCCGGTCACGGACTGCAGTCAAGTATCTGAGGGCGTGAAGCCTTGAAGCTGGCCAGCGGCGGACCAAAACGAGGGAGGCAATTTTGGCGTTCACGGGCTTCTTCAAGGACGCCTTGGCCATCATGCGTGAACGCAATTGGGGCACTTATCTCCGTGCCGACGTGCGGCAGTCTACCTGCCGAACTCCACACCTCCGCTGAAATCGAACACCGCACGCACGCTGAGAATGTGAGCGTTTTCGTGATCCGCATTCCGCGCGAACGTATAGGCGGCGGCGAGTTGCCATTTTGATCCAACGAACGGCGTATTGTCGTCGGACGAATATATGACCTCGAAATCAGCTAGGTAGTCGCGGGTATCCGGACCTCCGGCGACCAGGTTCGTCTGCTCCGTGTAGGTCGCGATATAGGTTAGTGAGTCTACGTCGAGCGCGGCGGAGCCCGTGACGACCAGGGCATCGTCCTGGCGGCCGTCAAAATGCCGAAGATAGGACATTTCGCCCAGCAGCCTGAGCGTCATTTCGTCCAGTTCGAAACTCTTGGTCGCGGCGGCGAGGTAGGCAATTTCGTCACCAAGCTTAACGTCGTCTTCGATGTCCTCCTCGGTAGGATGCCCGGCCCTCTGATACCGAAAGCCGAACCTGTAGCCAAATTCGCCGTCCAAATAGCAATCGGCTGTTTCCGAACCTTCGCAGCCATCAAGAGTTACCGAGAACGACGACACGCCCTTTGTGTTGCCCGCGCCGCCATCCGACAGGCTGGCCCGGCCCCGGTTGGTAAAGAGCGACTCGCTGAGGATCGTGCGATCGGTTGTGAATGCAGTCGCTGCCAAAGCATGGTTCAACCCGAGGTTTTCGAAGCGGAGGACAATTTCCCCGCCTAGACGTTCGTCCGCGTCGAAATCCGACACCAGTTCCGTGGCATTGATCCCTGGCGCGACTTCGCTGGCGAGACTGAAGATCGTATCGAATTTTCCGGCCCGCGTGGTAGCGGGACCTGCCTCGATCACGGTATACAGTTCGGCTACGTAGGTGCCAATTCCTTCAAGAACCGTATTCTCGCCGGGCGCCGAGTCCACCACCGGCTCGGTGATGATGGAAGTCTCCAGTTGCAGATAGTCCGTCGGCGCGAAAAGCAAATCGGCTGTGAGTGTCGGTTGAAGCACGTCGGACGTCAGGAATGACGGATCGGCCGCAAAAATCCAGTCGTTTTGAAGTTCCGTAGATAGTTCGTAACTGACACAGGGCGCCGCGCAGCCCTCGACCAGCTCCGCTACTGGATCTTCGGCCAGTACTGGAGTTGAGAATACAAGCAACCCCAGGCCGGTGAGAACTGAGGCAAGAAAGCGCACGGCCCGTGACCCTGGAGCTAGCTCCGCGCTACGCCGGGCGCGATGCGGCCGGCCGGCTCGACATCTCGGGACGAGCAAGGCCGTTGCGAGCCCCCAAGGAGTTCGACGGCACCGGCGGCAGAAGCAACTCCTCGAGGAAATAGGCAGAGAGCGCCGCGCGGCCCGGGAGCTCAGCCTTGTGGTAGAGCGCAGTCGCTTGCTGACGAATGGTCGCTTCGCTTGCTCCCCGGATTCGCGCGATCTCCTTGTGGCTAAAGCCCTTGAGCAGCAGGAGCCCGACCTCCTGCTCCGTCTGGGTGCAACCCCAAGCCGCAAACTGGCGCTGGATGGCGGCGCCGAGTTCCTGGAAATGGTCATCCAGGCCGGCCCGCCACTGCGTGTCGCGCTCACGGATCCGCGCAATCTCATCGCGCATGTCGAAGCTTTCCGCTTCCTGCTCCCGCAGGCGCGAGGACAGGAGCGCAACGCAGGCCGAGCAGCCTACGAGAAGTGCAATGCCCGCCGCTTCCGTCAACAGCTCGGTGAGGGTCACCCCCTCATCCTCCCTCACCGCCTCCATGCCGAGCAGGAGGGCGAAGGCCCCCACCGCACCCGCAATCAGGATCTGCCGGCCGCGTCCCTTGGTCCAGTCCATGGTCTGTCTCCGAAGCTCGAGTGGCGGCTGCGCGCCTTGGCTCGCCATGTCGCCGCCACTTTGCGCCTGCCAGCCGCAACGTGCAACAGATGAGCGCGGGCGTCGGTCACGTGATGAAGAAAAGGTCATCGGCGCCGAGCAACGCGATCCCGCCAGCGTGATCTCCACGCTCCCGGTCACGCCGCGTCGCCCCGGACCCGAAATCATTATTCGTGTCGAGCGCGGCGCCATCGAAGCGCGCCACCAAATCCGCGAGCGTAGGGAAATCGCCCTCTCCGGTCGTGGCGGAAAACCGGAAGGTGTTGGTTCCTTCTACGCCACCGCCCACGAGCAGGTCGTCCTGACAGCGGGCCGGCGTCAGCGGAAGTCCGTAATTGGCGGCGCAATGCGGACATTTTCCAGCTTCCACCGATTGACTGCTCCCGGCAACCACGACCCTCAGCGTGGTCGCTTGGGATGTCGGCTCTTAGGAAGCGGCAATTCTGATTTCAATGTCCGGCATCGGCGCAGAGCTGCCATTCAGAATCTGGCGTGTGGGCGTCGAGCCACGCCTCAACCGGCGGGTGCGTAGCGCAGCAGCGTCACGCCCTGGGTAAGGCTTTCCTTACCAAGCGGTTTCAACGCCAGCGACAGGCCAGGCTGGAAGTACGGCTTGCCGCCGCCCAGCACGACCGGGTGCATGTAGAGCCGGTACTCGTCGATGAGGCCGGATCGTGCGAGATGCGCGGCAAGATCGGCGCCGGCGACGGTGATCTGGCCATCCGCTTCCGACTTGAGAGATCTCACCACGTTCTCGACATCGCCGTTCGCCAGACGGGCATTAGGTCCGACTTCCCGAAGCGTCGTCGAAAACACGATCTTCGGGGTCTCGCGCCAGGCACGGGCAAAATCCAGCTCGATTTCGGCGCCGTTCTCTCGGTCCGGACTGTCCCAGAAGCGCATCGCCTCGTACATCCGGCGTCCACAGAGCGCGATCGAAGTCTGCCTCATCATGTCGTTAAAATGCCGGTGCAGTTCCCCTTCGGGTACCGGCAAGGCAATGTCTCCGTCCGGCCCGGCGATATAGCCGTCCAAGGACATCAGCATAGCATAGACGATCCTGGCCATCGGCGCCTCCGTTCTGTCCCCCCACGAAGATACATAACCGATTGCATTTCGCAATCGGTCTATCGCAAGATGCGTGGAATGCAATGAGTGATCAAGAAGCACCGGATTTCTCCGGTGCTTCTTGATCGTGAAATATTCCGATGGCGACTGAAATCAGCCGTTGACGGCCTGCTTGTGCTGGACCGGGTGGCTTTTCTTGAGCAGGTCCGAGACCAGGAACGCCAGTTCGATCGCCTGGTCGGCGTTGAGGCGCGGGTCGCAATGGGTGTGGTAGCGGTCCTGCAATTCCTCGGCGGTGATGGCGCGGGCGCCACCGGTGCATTCGGTGACGTTCTTGCCGGTCATCTCGATATGGATGCCGCCCGGATGCGTGCCTTCGGCGCGATGCACCTCGAAGAAGCTCTGCACTTCCTTCAGAATGCGGTCGAACGGCCGTGTCTTGTAGCCGGCAGCCTCGATGGTGTTGCCATGCATCGGGTCCGACGACCACACCACGCTGCGACCTTCCTTCTGCACCGCGCGCACCAGCTTCGGCAGATGCTCGGCGACCTTGTCGGAGCCGAAGCGCGCGATCAGCGTCAGCCGGCCGGGCTCGTTGTCCGGATTGAGCAGGTCGATGAGCTGCAGCAAGCCGTCTGGCGTCAGCGACGGGCCGCATTTCAGGCCCAGCGGGTTCTTGATGCCACGGCAGTATTCGACATGGGCATGGTCGGGCTGGCGGGTGCGATCGCCGATCCAGATCATGTGGCCGGAGGTTGCATACCAGTCGCCCGAGGTCGAATCGACGCGGGTCAGCGCCTCCTCGTAGCCGAGCAGCAGCGCCTCGTGGCTGGTGTAGAAGTCGGTCTCGCGCAGCGCGTAATTGGTCTCCGAGGTGATGCCGACAGCCTTCATGAAGTCCATCGTCTCGGTGATGCGGTTGGCGAGCGACTCGTATTTCTCGCCCTGCGGGCTGTCCGACACGAAGCCCAGCATCCATTGATGCACGTTCTCCAGGCTGGCGTAGCCGCCCTGCGCGAAAGCGCGCAACAGGTTGAGCGTCGCCGCCGACTGGCGGTAGGCCATCTCCTGGCGTGCGGGATCGGGAATGCGTGACTTGGCGTCGAACTCGATGCCGTTGATGATGTCGCCGCGATAGCTGGGCAAGGTCACGCCGCCCTTGGTCTCGGCGTCGGACGAGCGCGGCTTGGCGAACTGGCCGGCAACACGGCCGACCTTCACCACCGGCTGCGCGCCGGCGAAGGTCAGCACCACGGACATCTGCAGGAAGACGCGGAAGAAGTCGCGGATGTTGTCCGCGCCATGCTCGGCAAAACTCTCGGCGCAATCGCCGCCCTGCAGAAGGAATGCGTCACCGGCAGCAACGGTCGCAAGCTGCTTCTTCAGCTTGCGTGCCTCACCTGCAAAAACCAGCGGCGGGAAGGTGGCGAGTTGGGCTTCCGTGTTCTTTAGCGCGGCAAGATCCGGATAGGCAGGAACCTGCTGGATCGGCTTTGCTCTCCACGAATTCGGCGACCATTTCGTCATCGTTGCACCCAAAATTCTTTCCTGCGGGTGCTATCGCCCGCGATTTCGCCCCAATATGGGGATCGCGGCTCCATACACGAAGCCGATTTCCTATTCTAGACCGGATTTGGACGTGTGGCGAATGGCGTGACGCGGCGAAAAGCGGCGGAATGTTTGCGGCGATAGGCCCGGGCCGACGCAGTGCTAGGCCGTTTTCTCCGCCAGCCTTGCCAGTTGCGTCATGACGATCGCGGAACCGGCCAGCCGCTTTTCGGGCGTAGACCAGTCGCGGACGAAGACCACGCTGTGGTCCGGCCTTATCTTGGCCAGCGAACCCTGTTCGCCGATGAAGGTGACCAGCCCGACGGGGTTGGAGAACTCGCGCTTGCGGAAGTGGATGACGACGCCCTTTGGCCCGGCATCGAGCTTTTCGACATTGGCCTTGCGGCACAGCGCCTTGATGAAGACGATCTTCAAAAGATGTTTCACTTCCTCCGGCAAAGGTCCGAAGCGGTCGATCAGTTCGGCGCCGAAAGCGTCGATCTCCTCGGTGTTTTCGAGATCGCCGAGGCGGCGGTAGAGCGCCAGGCGCAGCTGCAGGTCCGGAACATAGCTTTCCGGGATCATCACCGCCGTGCCGACGGCGATCTGCGGCGACCAGCCGCCATCCTGCACCTCGCCGGAATCCTTCACCTCGGCGACGGCTTCCTCCAGCATCTGCTGGTAGAGCTCGAAGCCGACTTCCTTGATGTGGCCGGACTGCTCCTCGCCGAGAAGATTGCCAGCACCTCGGATGTCGAGATCGTGGCTGGCGAGTTGGAAACCGGCGCCCAGCGTGTCGAGCGACTGCAGCACCTTCAGCCGGCGCTCGGCGGTGTCGGTCAGCTTGCGGTTGGCCGGCAGCGTGAACAGCGCATAGGCGCGCACCTTGGAGCGGCCGACGCGGCCGCGCAGCTGGTAGAGCTGCGACAGGCCGAACATGTCGGCGCGATGCGCGATCAGCGTGTTGGCGGTCGGGATATCGAGGCCGGATTCGACGATGGTGGTCGACAACAGCACATCGTACTGGCCGTCATAGAAGGCGTTCATGATGTCGTCGAGCTCGCCGGGCGGCATCTGGCCGTGAGCGACAGCCACCTTCAGCTCGGGCACGGATTCACGAAGGAAATCATGGATTTCCGCCAGATCGCTGATGCGCGGCACGACATAGAAGGAATGACCGCCGCGGTAGCGTTCCCGGAGCAGGGTCTCGCGGATGACCAGCGGGTCGAAGGGCGAGATGAAGGTGCGCACCGCCAGGCGGTCGACCGGCGGCGTGGCGATCAGCGACAATTCGCGCACCCCGGTCAATGCCAGTTGCAGCGTGCGCGGGATCGGCGTCGCCGACAGCGTCAGCACATGCACGTCGCTCTTCAGGTCCTTCAGCCGCTCCTTGTGCTTGACGCCAAAATGCTGTTCCTCGTCGATGATCAACAGGCCGAGATTCTTGAACGAGATAGACGAGCCGAGCAGCGCGTGAGTGCCGATGACGATGTCGACCGTGCCGTCGGTGATGCCTTTCTTGGCCTCTGCCAGTTCCTTGGCGCCGACCAGCCGCGAGGCCTGGGCGACACGGATCGGCAGGCCGGAGAAGCGCTGCGAGAAGGTCTTGAAATGCTGGCGCGACAGCAGCGTCGTCGGCACCACCACCGCGACCTGAAAGCCTTCCATCGCCGCAATGAAGGCAGCGCGAAGGGCGACCTCGGTCTTGCCGAAGCCGACATCGCCGCAGATCAGCCGGTCCATCGGCTTTCCGGCGCCCAGGTCGCCCATGACCGAATCGATCGCCGTCTGCTGGTCGTCGGTCTCCTCATAGGGAAACCGCGCGGCGAATTCGTCATAGAGACCGTCGGCCGGCACCAGCGAGGGGGCAGCGCGCATCTGCCGCTCGGCGGCGATGCGGATCAACTGTCCGGCCATGTCGAGCAGGCGTTTCTTCAGCCGCGCTTTTCTGGACTGCCAGGCGCCGCCGCCAAGCTTGTCCAATGTCGCTTCGGCCGAATCCGAGCCATAGCGCGACAGCAGCTCGATGTTCTCCACCGGCAGGAACAGCCGGTCGTCGCCGGCGTAATGGATTTCGAGGCAATCATGCGGCGCGCCGACCGCCTCGATGGTGCGCAGCCCGATGAAGCGGCCAATACCGTGGTCGCTATGGACGACGATGTCGCCGGAGGACAACGCCGAGGCTTCGGCGATGAAATCGGAAGGGCGCTTCTTGCGCTTCGAGCGGCGGATGAGGCGGTCGCCCAGAATGTCCTGCTCGGCGACGACGACCAGTTTCTCGGTCTCGAAGCCGGATTCGAGCGGCAGCACGGCAAGTCCCGCCTGCCCCGGTTCGAGCCTTTCCGCCTCGGCCAGCGTGACGACCGTCTTGAGATTGCCGAGATGATGCTCGGCCAGGATCTGGCCGAGCCGGTCGAGCGAACCTTCGGTCCAGCCGGCGACGACGACGCGGCGGCGGGCGGCGCGCTCGTCGGCAATGTGTTTTACGACGACGTCGAAGACGTTGATGTTGGGGTCGGCGCGTTCCTCGACGAAGCTGCGGCCATGCCGTGAGCCGGCATGGTAGATTTTCCTGGCGCCGGCGTCGGGCGCGTCGAACGGCGTGAAGTCGATCGCCTCGCGCGGGCCAAGCGAGGCGATGAGGTTTTCCGGCGACAGATAAAGCAGGTCCGGCGGCACCGGCTTGTAGGGGACGGCGTCCTTCAGCGCGCCGTCGGCCTGCTTCCTGCGCGCCTCGTAATGGTCGAGGATCAGCGCATGGCGCTCCGCCAGCGCCTCATGCGCCAGATGGTCGAACACGACAGGCGTGTCCGGCAGATAGTCGAACACCGTCTCCAGCCGCTCGTAGAAGAACGGCAACCAATGTTCCATGCCGGCGAAACGCCGTCCCTCGCTGACCGCCGCATACAGCCCGTCGTCGCGCGAGGGCGCGCCAAAAGCTTCGATGTAGGAGCGGCGGAAACGGCTGATGGTCTCCGGCGTCAGCGCCACTTCGCTCATCGCCTGCAGCGCCATCGACTTGCGCTGGCCGGTGGTGCGCTGCGTGGTGGCGTCGAAGACGCGGATCGATTCCAGCGTGTCGCCGAAGAAATCGAGCCGCAGCGCTTCCGTCCAGCCCGGCGCGAACAGGTCCAGAATGCCGCCGCGCACGGCGAACTCGCCGACGCCGCGCACGGTTGGCACCCGCTCGAAGCCTGATATCTCCAGCCGCGACGCCAGTGCGTTCATGTCGATCTGGTTGCCGGGTTTGGCGTGAAATGTCTGCGCCTCGACAAGGCTTGCCGGCGGAATGCGCTGCAGCAGCGCGTTGGCGGTGGTCAGGATGACGGCGCGGTGTGGGTTTTTTGCCAACGCGATCATCGCGGTGAGTGCGTCCAGCCGCCGCGCGGCGGCATCCGAGCCGGGCGAAACGCGGTCATAGGGCAGACAATCCCAAGCCGGCAGTTCGAGCACCGGCAGGCCAGGCCCGGCGAATGAAAGCGCCTCGACGATCGAAGGCAGGCGCTGGCCGTCGCGTGCCACGAACAGCACCGGCTTATCGGGCGCGATCTCGTGCGTGGCCTGCACCAGCGCGAAGGCTTCGTAACCGTCGGCGACGCCGTCGACGATGAACTGGCCGGCGCGGCCTTTCGGCAGGCCGATTGTGGGGATCAGGCTCATGAAAGCACGTATTTCAGAGTGTCATCCCCTGGCGCGACGCCAGGATTTTTTGCAGGACGGCACAGTCGATGTCAGCCGGAATCGGCCGCTCGCCGGTGATCACGGGCAGGAATTCGGTGTCGGCAATTTCGAGGAGCCTCTCATATTGGTCGAGTTCGTCGCCGGTCAAGGCACCGATCTCGGCGTCGGCGAAACTGCCGAGAATAAGGTCCATTTCGCGCATGCCGCGATGCCAGGATCGAAACAGAAGCTTGCGGCGGCGGGCGTCGAGCCCCTCGCTTGATCGTCTCGTTCCGGTCATTGTCCAGCATCCTTGCCTGAAGCGGCGCATATAGCGTGGATAGAGCGCGGTGTCAGCCTTGCACGGCAATGTGAGACGCCCGACAATCAACTTGTAATGATTGCATTCCTTCGCGCCCCCCTCTGTCATGCCGGACATCTCCCCCACAAGGGGGCAGATCGGACTGTCCTTCCGTTTTCGCCAATCGCCAACGGTGAAGAAGAGGCACGGCGGCGAAGCTGCCAATCTCCCCCCCTGTGGGGGAGATGTCCGGCAGGACAGAGGGGGGCGCGAAGGAACTCGGCCCCAACAAAATCCGAGTTGGCGCAGCGCAAATGAGACCTTCCCTCCTCGATCCGCTGTTTGTCCCGATCACCTCGCTTGCCGGCGTCGGGCCGAAGGTCGGCGCACTGATCGAGAAAATCGTGCCGGCCGATCTCGGTGATCGCGCGGCGCGTGCCGGCGACCTTCTGTTCGTGCTGCCGCATTCGGTGATCGACCGCCGCAACCGGCCGGGCATCGCCGGTTCGGCCGAAGGCGCGATCGTCACCCTCGAAGTGCGCATCGATCGCCACCAGCCGCCGCCGCGCGGCAACCGATCGGTGCCGTACCGGGTTTACGCCCATGACGACACCGGCGAGATCGCGCTGACCTTCTTCCATGCGCACGCCGCCTACCTTGAAAAGGCGATGCCGGAGGGCGAGCATGTCGTGGTCTCCGGCCGCATGGAATGGTTCAACGGCCGCCCGACCATGGTTCATCCCGACCACATCGCGTTGGCCAGTGAGGCGGAAAACCTGCCGCTGGTCGAGCCGGTCTATCCGCTCACCGCCGGGCTGTCGGGAAAAGTGCTGCGCCGGGCAATCGGCCAGGCGCTCGCTCGCTTGCCGGTGCTGCCGGAATGGCAGGAGGATGAGTTTCTGCGCCGCCGCAGCTTTCCCGCCTTCGGCGATGCGCTCGCCCGCATCCACAATCCCGCCGATCCGATCGACGTGTCGGTCGACGGCGCGGCCTGGCGGCGTCTCGCCTATGACGAGTTTCTGGCAGGCCAGGTGTCGCTGGCGCTGGTGCGCGCAAGAGTCCGCCGCCTGTCCGGACGACCGCTGGTCGGCGACGGCCGCTTCGTCGAAAAGCTGCGCGCCGCCCTTCCCTATTCGCTGACCAATTCGCAGGAAATGGCGCTTGCCGAGATCAATGCCGATCTCGGAGACCCCGAACGCATGCTGCGCCTGCTGCAGGGTGATGTCGGCTCCGGCAAGACGGTTGTCGCGCTGCTCGCCATGGCACGCGCCGTCGAGGCCGGCGGCCAGGCGGCATTGATGGCGCCGACCGAAATCCTGGCGCGCCAGCATCTTGCGACGATTGCGCCGTTGGCGGAACAAGCCGGCCTGCGCATCGCCATCCTCACCGGCCGCGAAAAGGGCCGCGAGCGCATCGAGACGCTGACCGGTCTGGCCAGTGGCGAGATCGACATCGTCGTCGGTACCCACGCCCTGTTCCAGCAAACGGTGACGTTCCACGACCTCGTCCTCGCCGTCATCGACGAACAGCACCGTTTTGGCGTCCACCAGCGGCTCGCCATTACCGCCAAGGGCGACGCGCCCGACATGCTGGTGATGACGGCGACGCCGATCCCGCGCACGCTGGTGCTGACCGCCTTCGGCGACATGGATGTATCGAAGCTGACGGAAAAGCCGGCCGGTCGCCAACCGATCCGCACCGTCACCCTGCCGCTCGAGCGGCTCGACGAACTGGTCGGCCGCATGCGCGACGCCGTCGCCGACGGCCAGAAGATCTATTGGATCTGTCCGCTGGTCGAGGAGTCCGAAGAGATCAAGCTGATGTCGGCGGAGGACCGGTTTGCCTCGCTCAAGCCCCTGTTCGGCGACCGGATCGGCCTGGTGCACGGGCGCATGAAGGGCGCCGAAAAAGACGAGGCGATGCGCGCCTTCAAAGCCGGCGAAACACGCATCCTGATCGCCACCACGGTCATCGAGGTCGGCGTCGATGTGCCGGATGCGACGATCATGGTCATCGAGCATGCCGAGCGCTTCGGCCTCGCTCAGTTGCACCAATTGCGCGGCCGGGTCGGTCGAGGCGAAAAACCATCGTCCTGCGTGCTGCTCTACAAGGATCCGCTCGGCGAGACGGCAACGCGCCGGCTGTCAGTGATGCGCGAGACCGAGGACGGCTTTCGCATCGCCGAGGAAGATCTGAAGCTGCGTGGCGAAGGCGAGTTGCTCGGCACCCGCCAGTCCGGCACACCTGGCTTCCAGGTGGCGCGCATCGAGGCGCATGCCGACCTGCTCGAAGCCGCTCGCGACGACGCGCGGCTGATCCTGTCGCGCGATCCGGAATTGCAATCCGAACGCGGCGCCGCCCTTCGCATGCTGCTTTATTTGTTCGGTCGCGACGAGGCGGTGCGGCTCTTGCGCGCCGGCTGAGGCTCGGCATCCACAGGCGGATTGCCGATCTGGCCGCCGATCGGCTTGCCGTTCAACGTCACCATTTTCGTCTTGACCGCCGGCGCCACCAGCCCGGCCGAAACGATCAGCTTGGCGCCGTCCTCGATCGTCATGTCGAGCAGCACGATATCGGATTTCGGCACATACATCAGGAAGCCGGTGGTCGGGTTGGGCGTGCACGGCATGAACACCGCGATCAGCGGATCACCTTCCTGGTCGAGCTTCTGGTTGATCTCGGTCTCCTTCTCGTTGGCAACGAAGACCAGCGACCAGACGCCCTTGCGCGGGTATTCGACCAGCCCGACCTGGCGGAACATGTCGCCCTTGTTCGACAGCACGGTCTCGAATATCTGCTTCAGCGACCCGTAGATGCCGCGCACCAGCGGCATGCGGCCGAGCAGCCGCTCGCCGAACAAGACGATGGCCCGGCCGACGATATTGGCGGTCAGGAAACCGATCAGGGTGATCAGGATCAAGGCGACGATCAGCCCGAATCCCGGAACCGGCGCCGGCAGATAGCTATCGGGGTTGTAACGCGCCGGAATATAGGGTTTCACCCAGGAATCGACCCAGCCGATGAACGACCAGGCGATGTAGGCGGTGATCGCCAGCGGCGCGCAGACGACAAAGCCTGTCAGGAAGTAATTCCGCAGCCGGGTCATGCCTGAGGTCTTGGAAGCATCGGACATAGTTCACCGCAGCGCTGGTTGCGGCGCGACATTAATGAACCGCATCCGGCTTTGGAACTGCGAATTTTTTAAAAGATCAACTATGCCGCGACTTCCAGCGGCTCGATCTTCTCGAGCTCCGGCGCGAGTTTCCGTGCCTCGGTTTCGAGCTCATAGGCCTGCTGAAAATTCATCCAGAATTCGGGCGTGGTGTTGAAGAACCTGGCGAGGCGAAGCGCGGTATCGGGAGTCAAGCCGATCTCTTCCTTGGCAATGCGTTCGATACGAGTGCGCGGAAGATTGAGCTTCTTCGCCAGCGCGCCAGCGCTCATGCCAAGCGGGAGGAGATATTCCTCGCGCAGGAATTCTCCGGGGTGAATTGGACGTGCGAACTTGAGCATAGTTCAGGGACCTCGAAGGATTAGGGCAAGTGCCCACTCAATGGTAGTCGACGATCTCCACATCTTCGGCGCCAGCATCAGTCCATCTGAAGCAGATGCGCCATTGGTCGTTGATACGGATAGAATGCTGCCCAGCTCTACTCCCTTTCAGGGCTTCAAGGTGGTTTCCGGGTGGCGATCTAAGGTCATTCAATTGGGCGGCATTGGTGATAGCACGAAGACGACGTTCGCCACGGGCAACGAGATCGGGTGGAAAACACTTCGGCGCCTTCCCCTCGGCAACCGCTTCCACCGCCTTGCCTTTGAACGAAACGATCAATTTCCGCCCTCGTCACGTATCATACATTGATACACGAGGGCGTGCAAGAAATATGTATCAATAACTGATACTAACCGTCACCGGACCCTATCGGCAGCTGGTCGAAACTTGCCAGCTCTTACTCCACCGTCACCGATTTCGCCAGGTTGCGCGGCTGGTCGACGTCGGTGCCCATGAACACCGCGGTGAAATAGGCCAGCATCTGGATCGGCAGCGCGTAGATGATCGGCGAGATGATTTCCGGCACGTCCGGCAGCACGATCGTCTCCATCGTCTTCACCGTGGCGTGCGCGGCACCCTTGCTGTCGGTGATCAGGATGATCTTGCCGCCGCGCGCCGCCACTTCCTGCATGTTCGACACGGTTTTTTCAAAAATCCGGTCATGCGGGGCAATGACGATCACCGGCATGTTCTCGTCGATCAGCGCGATCGGCCCGTGCTTCAGCTCGCCGGCAGCATAGCCCTCGGCATGGATATAGGAGATTTCCTTGAGCTTCAGCGCGCCTTCCATGGCCAGCGGGAAATTGGTATCGCGGCCAAGATAAAGCACGTTCTTGTAGTGCGAGAGGTCGCGCGCGACCTTTTCGATCTGGCCGTCGAGTTTCAGGACCTGGTTGGCGTAGCGCGGCGCTTCCGACAGCTGGCGAACCAACGTCGTTTCCTGTTCCGGCGAAATCGTTCCGCGCGCCACGCCGGCCCGCACGGCAAGCGAGGCCAGCACCGACAATTGACAGGTGAAGGCCTTGGTCGAGGCGACGCCGATCTCCGGCCCGGCCAGCGTCGGCAGGATAACGTCGGATTCGCGCGCCATCGTCGATTCGCGGACATTGACGACTGCGCCGATTTTCATGCCCGCTTTGCGGCAATAGCGCAGCGAGGCCAGCGTGTCGGCGGTCTCGCCCGATTGCGAGATGAAGAAGGCGGCGTCTGTCTTCGACAGCGGCATTTCACGGTAACGGAATTCCGAAGCGACATCGATGTCGACCGGCAGCCGCGCATAGCGCTCGAACCAGTATTTGCTGATCAGGCCGGCCAGATAGGCAGTGCCGCAGGCCGAAATCGCCAGCCGGTCGATTTTGGCGAAATCGAACGGCAGGTCCAGCGGCTTCGAGACGCCGCCAACGAAATCCACATAATGCGCCAGCGTGTGCGAGATCACCTCGGGCTGTTCATGGATTTCCTTCTCCATGAAATGGCGCCGGTTGCCCTTGTCGACCATGAAGCTGGTGCTGAGCGACTGCTGGCGCTTGCGGTCGACCTTGTTGCCGTCCATGTCGAAGATGGCGACGTCGTTGCGGCGCACCACCGCCCAGTCGCCGTCCTCCAGATAGGTGATCGAATTGGTGAAGGGGGCAAGCGCGATGGCGTCGGAGCCCAAGAACATCTCGCCATCGCCATGGCCGACGGCCAGCGGCGGGCCGTTGCGCGCGCCGACGATGAGATCCTCGTCGCCCCTGAACATGATGGCCAGCGCAAAGGCGCCTTCCAGCCGCTTCAGCGCCTGGTGCGCGGCCTCGACCGGCTGCAGCCCCCTGGCCAGTTCGCGCCCCACCAGATGTGCGACGACCTCGGTGTCGGTCTGTGATGAAAATGTGTAGCCGTCGCGCATCAGCTCGTCGCGCAATTCGGCGAAATTCTCGATGATGCCGTTGTGGACGATGGCGACGCCGTCGGAAAAATGCGGATGCGCATTGGTCTCGTTGGGCACGCCATGCGTTGCCCAGCGCGTGTGGCCGATGCCGATCATGCCGTCGAGCGGTTCGTCCTTCAGCCGGCGTTCGAGATTGATCAGCTTGCCCTCGGCGCGGCGACGCGCCAGCTGGCCGTGCTCGACGGTGGCGACGCCGGCCGAATCATAGCCGCGATATTCGAGCCTTTTCAGTGCATCGACGATCAGTGGCGCGACCGGCGAGTGACTGACAATTCCGACGATACCGCACATAGACGTTGCCCCCGATTCCGGCATGAAAACCCGGCGCCATTTAGGGTTGGCCGGGCTGCCGCGAAAATCACATTGCGTTTCGTTCCGTATCAGCCGGAACGGTTCTGCACAGATGCACCATGACAGGGCGCTCTTGCAATCCGGTTACAGCAATCGCTCGGTTTCTCCGAGCATGCATCGTATCTCGCCTCGGTGGTTCCTGAAATCCATCATAGATATGATGCGGTCATGAACAAACGAATCGACACGGTGACGCTTTGGCGTCCGGTTGGGCCTAAAGAACTGAAACTGATCGAGAAGTCGGGCATGCGGGCGTTCCCGCCGCGCCTTCCCGAGCAACCCATTTTCTACCCCGTTCTGACCGAAGCCTATGCCGTGCAGATCGCGCGTGACTGGAACGTGCCAGCCAGCGGCTCGGGATTCGTCACCCGGTTTGAGGTTCTGAAGGATTTTCTCGACCGCTATCAGATCGAACACGCCGGCAGCAAGGCTCATCGGGAATACTGGATTCCTGCCGAAGACCTCCCTGAATTCAACAGGGCGATTGTCGGCGGAATCAAAGTGACCGCTGCTTTCGGCAAGGATGCGAACCAGCCGACTGTCGAAGAATAATCATGCCCCGGCCTTCTTCGCCGCCGCAGCCGAAGCAAAACGCTCGCGCAATTCCTTGCCCTTGCCGGGCAGCGTCCTCTGGCGGGCGCGGCCAAAGGCCAGCGCATCGTCGGGCACGCTTTCGGTGATCACGCTGCCCGAAGCGATGTAGCCGCCCTTGCCGATTGCAACAGGCGCCACCAGCGACGAATTCGAGCCGACGAAAGCGCCCTCGCCGATGTCGGTGAAGAATTTCGAGTAGCCGTCATAATTGCAGGTGATGGTTCCAGCGCCGATATTGGCGCCGGCGCCGACGCGGGCATCGCCGATATAGGTCAGGTGATTGACCTTGGCGCCCTCCTCGACCGTCGCCTGCTTGACCTCGCAGAAATTGCCGACCTTGGCTTTTTGCCGGAGATCGGCGCCCGGCCGCAGCCGCGCAAACGGACCAACATCGCAATTCGAAGCGATCGTGGCGCCTTCAATATGGCTGAAGGCATGGATCCTGGCGCCGGTGGCGATTGTCACGCCCGGCCCAAACCAGACATTGGGCTCGACGATCGTATCGGCGCCGATCTCGGTATCGTGCGAAAAGAAGACGGTTTCCGGCGCGATCAATGTGACGCCGGAGAGCATGGCCTCGCGCCGCCGGCGCGTCTGCCAGATGCCTTCCGCCGCAGCGAGTTCGGCACGGTTGTTGATGCCGAGCACATTCTCAAAGCCGGCTTCTGCGGCGACGACGTCAAGGCCTTGCCCGCCGGCGATCTCGACGATGTCGGTGAGGTAATACTCGCCCTTGGCGTTGTTGTTGCCGACCTGATCGAGCAGCGTCAGCGCGTGCTTGCCGGCAACCGCCATCAGACCGCCATTGCAGAAGGTGATTTTCTTCTCCTCCTCGGTGCAGTCCTTTTCCTCGCGGATGGCGATGAGCTTGCCGCCCTTTTCGATCAGCCGGCCATAGCCGGACGGATTTGAGGTGCGGAAGCCGACCACAACGACGGCAGCGCCTTCGGCCAGTTTTAGGCGCGCGGCGGTCAGCACCGCCGGATCGATCAGCGGCGTATCGCCGAACATCACGAGGATGTCGTCGTAACCCTTTGATATCGCATCGCGAGCGGCCAGAACGGCATGCGCCGTGCCGAGCCGCTTGTCCTGGACGAAGGTCTCCGCCTTCGGCGTGAACTTTTGCGTGGCCTTGCGCATCTCGTCGGCGCCATGGCCGATCACCAGCGCCAGATCGCCGCTGCCTGCGGCTTCCGCGGCCTTGACGACATGGGTGACCATCGGCAGGCCGGCGATCGGGTGCAGCACTTTTGGCACGGCGCTTTTCATGCGCGTGCCTTCGCCGGCAGCGAGGATGACGGACAGGCAGGTTCTCTGGCTCATGGAATGCGACCATTTGAAAAGGGTTGGGAATCAAGGCATGGATTGGCGCCATGCTGCACCAATGCGGTTAAATTCCGGTGAGGTGGTAGAGCAGCGTTTCCGATTGCCGCTATTTTCTTGCTGGTATTTGCAGCACTGAGCACTCACAGTCGGTGACCGCCAAGTGTCTTCAGTTTCTAAGCCGCCTATATGGGGCTGACGCTCAAGCCGAATGAGGATGCAATGAAGAAGGTTAGCGCCCGACGACCGCAATGGCAAACTCGCAGCGTCCGCCTTCATCTAATCGTCCAACGCCACGAACAGGCGCGTGCCGAGTCCAAAGCCGGTGAGACCGCCAAAGTAGATGCCCGGCGACAAGTGGCCGGACACATCCCCTGGCTGGCCGGGTCGAATTCCGGCGAGGTTAGACATTGGCAACCGATAAATTAATCTTAATTATTGTCGAGTATAGACGTGCTAATCGGAGTACCAATGCGAACACCATCGGAACGGCCCGGCGCTGCATTTATTTTTACGGCAATTGTGCGTGCCATCTTCGATTTTGTTATTTGGTCTTTTTTCGGTGGATTGCTAGCATTTATTGGGTATTACGGATTCGCAAGCTTTGCTCCAGAGAGCTTAAAAAATAGATTGGGCCTGGAAGTTGCAACCTACGGATTTTTTTGGGCGTTCCGACCGCTGCTTTAGTCTCAGGCATTGTTGGATTGGTATTTTCGCTGCGTCGGAGCGATAAAGAGCGGCAAGCGCACCGTTCAGACTGACCCCATTTAGGCGAACAATGCTCTTACACTTCGGCTGGTCGCTGGTGTAGGTTTCCACAGGCGCGAGCCGCATTTTTCCGCTCGTCACAATGTTACAAAAGGAACTTTTTCAGACAATTTTTAATAAAAACGATATCATTCAAGACAGGCAATGCAGTTCGATCCTGTGCGTACGCATCGGCTTCTGAACGGGCAGTGGGCCTACCCCAACTGCCCGAGCACGGGAAAATTCTCCAGCAGCCAGTAGGACGCGGCCTGCACGCCACCGGTCAGGAAGAACACGCCGGCGGCGACCAGCAGCGCGCCCATCGCCTTTTCGACACGGCCGAGATGGACGCGGAATTTTGCGAGAAAGCGCATGAAGGCGCCGGAAAACAGCGCCGCGATCAGGAAGGGGATGCCGAGGCCGAGCGAATAGGCGGCGAGCAGCAGGGCGCCCTCGCCCACCGTCTCGCGGCCGCCGGCCAGCGTCAGGATCGGTCCCAGCACCGGTCCGATGCAAGGCGTCCAGCCGAAGGCGAAGGCCAGTCCCATGACGTAGGCGGCAACGATACTGGCCGGTTTGCCCTGCGCCTGGAAGCGCGCCTCACGCGACAGCAGCGGGATGCGCAATATGCCGAGGAAATTCAGCCCCATCAGGATGATAAGCACGCCGGCCGCCATCGCCAGCGGCTCCTGCCAGACGCGCAGCAGCCGTCCGATGGTCGAGGCGCCGGCGCCCAGCGCCACGAAGACGGTCGAGAAGCCGAGAACGAAGGCGATCGAGGCATAGAGCAGCGCGCTGCGTGCGTCGGCCTTGGCGGTGACGCCGGCATTGCCGCGGAAATCGTCGACCGACACGCCGGCCATGTAGCAGAGATAGGGCGGCACCAGCGGCAGCACGCAAGGCGACAGGAACGAGATCGCCCCCGCCCCGACCGCGCTGACATAGCCGATATCCAATGCCATTCCCGAAACTCCAACTGTATCGGCGCCGATATAGCGGCGCGCGGGCTTGTCCGCCAATCACCAATGCGTGGCAAGTTGCCGCCTCGCATCGAGGAAGAAACGCGACGCCAAGCGCGTTGATGCAACGAGGCCGCGACTTTCCGCGCGCTTCTCGATCATATCAGGGAGAATGTCATGAAATCGATCACAGCCGGGCTGGCCGCGCTTTTGCTCAGCACCGCCGCCTCCTTCGCCGCTGAGGCGTGGAAGGAAGCCGATGTTGGCGGCACCAAGATCTACACCGATGCCAACGGCATGACCCTCTACACCTACGACAAGGACGAGAAAGGCAAGTCGAACTGCTACGACAAATGCGCCACCAATTGGCCGCCGCTGAAAGCCGAGGCCGATGCGAAGGCGGAGGGCGAATGGACAATCGTCGACCGCACCGACGGCACCAAGATGTGGGCCTATGAAGGCAAGCCGCTCTACACATTCATCAAGGACAAGAAGGCTGGCGATGTGACCGGCGACGGCGTCGGCGAGGTCTGGCATATCGCCAAGGCCGACTGAGCCCCGAACCTGAACCCTCGCCTTGACCCGAGGGAAATCGCTGGCTGCCGGATATCCCTGCAGGCCTTCCGGCGGCTAGCTTCTTGTACTGTCCCGCTGGACACGAGCCCCACTCGCCACGCCTGTCTCGCCCGCCGACAGAGCACCATGCCGGACTTCTCTTCAGCCAGGGCTGGCGCATGATCGATGTTTCTCTTATATCCGCGGAGGAATTTGTCCCGTTTCTCTCTGATTCATTGCCGGCTTGTCCAACGATAGGGCAGCCGCTCCCCTTATCTGGGATTGCGGATATCACATGATGCGCCCTTGGGTTGCGCACTCAATGCAGGACTGCATTTTGGGCGCTTCCCCTTGACCGGATGCAAAAGCACGGCCATGTGAGCGACAATTATACGAGATTTCGTCGCGCGCAGCGGAATTCTTCTGCCGCACCACAGCTGATATGAGACCTCATGGACGTCGTCGTCGTCGAATCGCCGGCCAAAGCGAAGACAATCAACAAGTACCTCGGAAAGAACTACAAGGTCCTGGCCTCGTTCGGCCACGTCCGCGATCTGCCGGCCAAGGATGGCTCGGTGCGTCCGGACGAGGATTTTGCCATGTCCTGGGCTGTCGACACCGCCTCGAGCAAACGTCTTGCCGACATCGCCAAGGCGGTCAAGGACGCCGACGGCCTGATCCTCGCCACCGATCCGGACCGTGAGGGCGAAGCCATTTCCTGGCATGTCCTGGAAGTGCTGAAGCAGAAGCGCGCGCTGAAGGACAAGCCGGTCAGCCGCGTCGTCTTCAACGCCATCACCAAATCGTCGGTGCTGGAAGCAATGGCCAATCCGCGCCAGATCGATGCGCCGCTGGTCGACGCCTATCTCGCCCGCCGCGCGCTCGACTATCTTGTCGGCTTCACGCTGTCGCCCGTGCTATGGCGCAAGCTGCCGGGCGCCCGCTCCGCCGGCCGCGTCCAGTCGGTGGCACTGCGCCTCGTCTGCGACCGCGAATTGGAAATCGAGCGCTTCATCCGCGAGGAATATTGGCAGGTCGCCGCCATTCTCGGCACGCCGCGCAAGGATAATTTCGAGGCGCGGCTGACTGCCTTCGATCGCAAGAAACTGCAAAAGCTCGACATTTCGAACAAGGCGCAGGCCGACGACATCAAGGCGATGTTGGATGGCGCGACCTTCAAGGCGCTGTCGGTCGAAGCCAAGCCGACCAGGCGCAATCCAGGCCCGCCCTTCACCACCTCGACGCTGCAGCAGGCCGCCTCTTCGCGCCTCGGCTTTTCGGCAAACCGCACCATGCAGGTGGCGCAGCGGCTCTATGAAGGCATGGACATCGGCGGCGAGACCACCGGCCTGATCACCTACATGCGAACCGACGGCGTGCAGATGGCGCCCGAGGCGATATCAGCCGCGCGCGATGCGATCGCAAAAGAGTTCGGCCCAAAATACCTGCCCGAAAAGCCGCGCAACTACACGACCAAGGCCAAGAACGCCCAGGAAGCGCACGAAGCGATCCGCCCGACCGACTTCATGCGCACGCCGGCTTCGGTCAGGCAATATCTCGATGCCGACCAGGCGCGGCTTTACGAGATTGTCTGGAAACGCGCCATCGCCAGCCAGATGCAGCCGGCCGAGATCGAGCGCACCACGGTCGAGATCGAGGCGGTCAACGGCGCCCGCACCGCGGAGCTTCGCGCCGTCGGTTCGGTCGTTCGCTTCGATGGCTTCATTGCCGCCTATACCGACCAGAAGGAGGAGGATGCGGAAGACGAGGAAGACCGCCGTCTGCCCGAGATCCGTGCCGGCGAACAACTCGAGCGCGAGGCGATCAACGCCACCCAGCACACCACCGAACCGCCGCCGCGCTATTCGGAAGCCTCGCTGATCAAGAAGCTGGAAGAGCTCGGTATCGGCCGGCCGTCGACCTACACGGCGATCCTGAAGACGCTGGAGGACCGCGACTACGTCAGCATGGACAAGCGCAAGCTGTTGCCGCAGGCCAAGGGCCGGCTGTTGTCGGCCTTCCTCGAAAGCTTCTTCGAGCGCTATGTCGAGTATGATTTTACCGCTTCGCTCGAGGAAAAACTCGACGAGATTTCCGACGGCAAGCTCGCCTGGAAGGATGTGCTGCGCGATTTCTGGAAGGATTTTTCAGGCGCCGTCGCCGACATCAAGGAATTGCGCGTCACCGACGTGCTCGACGCCCTCAACGAGGAACTGGCGCCGCTGGTGTTTCCGGCGCGAGAAGACGGTTCGAACCCCCGCATCTGCCCGAAATGCGGCACCGGCAACCTGTCGCTGAAGCTCGGCAAATTCGGCGCCTTTGTCGGCTGCTCGAATTATCCCGAATGCTCCTTCACCCGCCAGTTCGGCGACGCCGCCAACCCCAATGCCGAAAACGGCAATGGCGAGGACGGCACCAAGGTGCTGGGCAAGGACCCCTACACGGCGGAGGAAATCACGCTGCGCAGCGGTCGTTTCGGCCCCTATGTCCAGCGCGGCGACGGCAAGGAAGCCAAGCGCTCAAGCCTGCCCAAGGGCTGGACCGCCGATTCGATCGACCACGAAAAGGCCCTCGCCCTGCTGTCGCTGCCGCGCGACGTCGGCAAGCATCCGGAATCCGGCAAGATGATCTCGGCCGGGCTGGGGCGTTACGGTCCGTTCGTGCTGCACGACGGCACCTACGCCAATCTCGACAATATCGAGGACGTGTTTTCGATCGGTCTCAACCGCGCCGTGTCGGTGATCGCCGAGAAGCAGTTGAAAGGCCCCGGCGGTCGCAATGGCGGCACGGCCGCCGCCTTGAAGGAACTTGGCGAGCATCCGGCGGGCGGCGGCAAGATCGTCGTGCGCGACGGCAAATACGGGCCCTATGTCAATTTCGGCAAGGTCAATGCGACGCTGCCGAAAGGCAAGGACCCGCAGTCGGTGACGATTGAGGACGCGGTGGCGCTGATTGCCGAGAAGGAAGCCAAGGGCGGCAATGGCGGCAGAAAGCCCTTCCGCAAAGCCGCCGCACCTGCCAAAAAGCCGGCGGCCAAAAAACCGGCGGCCAAGAAAGTGGCCAACAAAAAGGGATAGTGCATCGTGGCGCGCAGGGTATCCGGAAGAAGTCATGGCGATCTGCGCACCGCCGACACCAGGGCCAAGGTTAAGGATGATTACCGGCCGTCCCGCGACGAAATCCTGCGCTACATCGCCGAAAATCCGGATCGCTCAGGCAAACGCGACATCGCCAAGGCGTTTGCGCTGCGCGGCGAGGACCGTATCTGGCTGAAGGATGTTTTGCGTGACTTGCAGGATGAGGGCCTGCTGACCAAGGAGCGCAAGCGGCTCGCCCGCGTCGGTGCCCTCGCCCATGTCGCCGTGCTCGACATCTTTGGCCGCGACGCCGACGGCGTGCTTTTGGCGCACCCAACCGAAGCCGTGGGCAACGGCGAGCCTCCTGTCATAGCGATCCGCGTGTCGCGCGGCGGCGGCGACCCGACACCGGGCATTGGCGACCGCGTGCTGGCCAAGACCTTTCCAACCGATGACCCGACCGGCCCTGCCTATACCGGGCGGGTGATGAAGATCTTCGAGAAGCGCACCGATGCAGTTCTCGGCGTTTTTCGCGTGCTGCAGGACGGTACCTTCCGCATCGAGCCTGTCGAAAGACGCCAGCCGGAGCTGGTCGTCGACAAGGAATTCCAGAACGGCGCCAAGAACGGCGATCTTGTCGAGGTCGAGCCGGCGCGGGCCTCCCGCTACGGGCTGCCCAGGGCCAAGGTGCTGGCGGTGCTGGGTTCGCTGACCAGCGAAAAGGCGGTCTCGATGATCGCCATTCACGCGCACGACATTCCGCATATTTTCCCGGCAGACGTCATCGCCGAGGCGGAGGCAGTCAAACCGGCGACGCTGGCCGGCCGTGAAGACTGGCGCGACCTGCCGCTGGTCACCATCGATCCGGCCGACGCCAAGGACCATGACGACGCCGTGTTCGCGACAGCAGATCCGGACGAGAAGAACCCCGGCGGCGTGGTCGTTACCGTGGCGATCGCCGATGTCGCCGCTTATGTGCGCTATGGCACCGCGCTCGACCGCGAGGCGCTGAAGCGCGGCAACTCGGTCTATTTCCCGGATCGCGTCGTGCCGATGCTGCCGGAGCGCATCTCCAACGACCTTTGTTCGCTGCGCGAAGGCCAGGACCGCCCGGCGCTGGCGGTCCGCATGACCTTTTCGGCCGATGGCCACAAGCTTAGGCATTCGTTCCACCGCATCATGATGAAATCGGCGGCGAAGCTCGCCTATCGCCAAGCGCAGGCCGCGATCGATGGCGGGCCGGATGACAAGACCGGCCCGATCCTCGACACGGTGCTGAAGCCGCTGTGGGATGCCTACGCCGTCGTGAAGCGCGGTCGTGAGACGCGCCAGCCGCTCGAGCTCGAACTGCCGGAGCGGAAAATCCTGCTCAAGGAGGACGGCACCGTCGACCGCGTCGTCGTGCCGGAGCGGCTCGACGCGCACAAGCTGATCGAAGAATTCATGATCCAGGCCAATGTCGCGGCGGCCGAGACGCTGGAGGCGAAACGACAGGCGCTGGTCTACCGCATCCATGACGCACCTTCGCTCGCCAAGCAGGAATCGCTGCGTGAATTCCTTCAGACGCTTGGCCTGTCGCTGGCGCGCGGGTCCCAGATGCGGCCAAACCAGTTCAACGGCATTCTGGATAGCGTCCGCGGCGCCGACCATGAGGGGCTGGTCAACGAGGTGGTGCTGCGCACGCAGATGCAGGCCGAATATTCGCCAAGCAATATCGGCCATTTCGGCCTCAATCTGAAACGCTATGCGCACTTCACCTCGCCGATCCGCAGATATGCCGACCTGATCGTGCATCGCGGGCTGATTGCCGCGCTCGGCTTCGGTGCAGGCGGACTGACGCAGGATGAAGCGGAGCGGCTGGAAGAAGTTTCTGCGCTGATCTCAGCCACCGAGCGCCGCGCCATGGCCGCCGAGCGCGACACGGTCGACCGGCTGATCGCCGCCTATCTGGCAGAGCGTGTCGACGATCGCTTCGATGCACGCATTTCGGGCGTCACCAAGTCGGGACTATTTGTCCAATTGCCGCAGTATGGCGCAGATGGTTTCATTCCGGTGTCAAGTCTGGGCGGCGATTACTATATATACGACGAAACTGCCCGATCGCTTTTCGGAGAACGCACCGGCAAGGGCTATCAGCTTGCCGACCGCGTCGAGGTTCGCCTGATCGAGGTGGCGCCTATGGCCGGCGCGATGCGTTTCGAGATGCTGACCGACCCAAAGCCGCTGCCCGGCTCCAAACGGTCGTTTCACAAGGCCAAGGGCCGCGCCCGTGCGTCGCAATCGCGTCCAGGCTCGCGCGGCAGGAGACGGTAATGCCAAGCGATCTGAAAAAGAACGAACAGGTTTTCGGCGGCCAACAGCACTCGGGGCGGATCGCCCGCCCGCTGTGGACGGCGATGAAGCGTGGCGCGCTTGGCCGCTGCCCGCATTGCGGCGAGGGAAAGCTTTTTCGTGCCTTCGTCAAGACCGTCGATAAATGCGATCATTGCGGCGAGGCGCTTCATCACCACCGCGCCGACGACCTGCCGGCCTACTTGGTGGTGGTCATCGTCGGCCACATCGTGCTCGGCGCCTTCACGGGTGTCGAAGCGGCCTCCACTCTGTCCACTTGGCAGCACATCGCCATCTGGGTACCGCTGACCATCCTCATGGCGATCGTCTTGCTGCAGCCGGTCAAGGGCGCCGTCATCGGCCTGCAATGGGCGTTCTATATGCACGGCTTCGGCGGGGAAGAAGATCTGATCGAGTCGCATCCCGAGGCTTGAAACCGAGGCTAGCGCAAATCGGCATGGCTGGACGCCACTTTCGCATCGGAGAAGATTCCGCTAGGTCGTGCGCATGGACGTTATGACCAAGGCGGAAGTCGACAAGGTTGAGCCGATCGCGCTCGACGCCAGGCCTATACGCCCGCGCGACGCCGCGACGCTGATCCTGCTCGACCGCAGCGGCGCCGAGTTCCTGGTGCTGATGGGCAGGCGCCACGCCCGGCACGCCTTCATGCCGGGGAAATTCGTCTTTCCCGGTGGCCGTACCGATCCGGCCGACAGCCGAATTCCCGTTGCCACAGCGCTGCACCCTGAGGAACAGGCGAGGCTGACCGCCGGCGTCGGCCGCACCAGCCCGGCCCGCGCCCGCGCCATCGCTCTGTCGGCGATTCGCGAGACCTATGAAGAAGCCGGCCTGCTGATCGGCCAAAAGGGCGCCTTCGCCACGACCAGGCGCGATTGGCAGGGTTTTGCCGAGCACGGCGTAAGACCCTCGCTGGAAGCGCTGCGCTTCGTCGCGCGCGCCATCACGCCGCCAAACCGGGTGCGGCGCTTCGACACGCGCTTCTTCAGCGCCTGGCGCGAAAACGTCGCCGTGGAGCTGCCGGACGGCGGTCCGACCAACGAGTTGGAGGAATTGGTCTGGCTGCCGCTCGCCAAGGCCAGAGAAGCTGATATTCCCGACATCACCAGGGCTATCCTGGGGGAGCTGGAAAAGCGGCTCGTCGACGATCCGCTGCTGCGCCCCGGTGGTTCCGTTCCGTTCTACCGGCTTGTCCGCAATCGCTTCGTTCGCGAAATTCTGTAGAGCATAGAGCATTCACATCCCATGACAGTCGATACCCAGCAAGAGGTCGAAGAACGCGTCCATTGGCTGCCAATGATCGCGGCGATCTCGTCGATCAGCGTCGTCGGCATCGCCATCGGCCTCGGCATGCCGCTGCTCAGCGTCATTCTCGAAACGCGTGGCCATTCGGCGTCGATGATCGGCTTCAACACTGCTGTCGCCGGCCTCGCCTCGATCGCCGGCGCACCGCTCGCCACCCCGCTCGCGATGCGGTTCGGCGTCGCCAGGACGATGCTCGCCATGATCGCCACTGGAGTGCTGGCCTTTGTCGGCTTCCATTTCGCACCGGACTTCTGGATGTGGTTTCCGCTGCGCGTCCTGCTTCACATCGCGCTGACGGTGCTTTTCATCCTGTCGGAATTCTGGATCAGCACATCGGCGCCGCCGCACCGGCGCGGTCTCGTCCTCGGCATCTACGCCACCGTGCTGTCGCTCGGCTTTGCCGCCGGGCCGTGGCTGTTCGCCCAACTCGGCAGCGCCGGCTTCCTGCCCTTCGGCGTGATCATGGCGCTGGTCACGCTGGCCGCCATTCCAGTTCTGGCGGCACGCAACGAGAGCCCGACGATCGTCTCCAACGGCGAAACCAGCAACTTCCTGCGTTACATCTGGTTGGTGCCGACGGCGACCGCTGCGGTGCTGGTATTCGGCGCGGTCGAGACCGGCGGCTTTGCGCTGTTTCCCGTCTATGGCAACCGCATCGGCTACTCCGAGGCCGATGCCGCCCTCCTGCTCACCATGATCGGCCTCGGCAACGTGCTGTTGCAGATCCCGCTCGGCATGATCAGCGACCGTGTCAGCGACCGCCGTTATCTGCTTCTGGCGTGTGCAACCATCGGGCTTGCCGGCACCATCTTCATGCCGCACTTCGCGCAGAACTGGCATCTGATGGCGGCGCTTCTGTTCGTCTGGGGCGGCGTCGTCGCGGCCATGTACACGATCGGCCTGGCCCATCTCGGCTCGCAGCTTTCCGGCCACGACCTGGCCTCGGCCAACGCTGCCTTCGTGCTCTGCTACGGTGTCGGCATGGTGCTCGGCCCGCAGGCGATCGGCATCGGCATGGACCTTTTCGGCCCCTCCGGTTTCGGCTGGGCGCTCGGCATGTTCTTCGCCTTCTATATCGCGCTGGTCGGCGCCAGGCTTATCCGAAAAATTCTGTAGGAAGACCCGATCAAATGCCTCAGGTGGCGCAAGGCTGCTGACATAACCGTGTCAGCAGCACCTGGGTAGATTGTCAGCAACACGCCACGAATTTGAGGATGCCGCCATGATCGACTCCGGGTTTGAAACGAAATCGCTGCGGATGGAATTGCTGCTGCTTGTGACCTTCCAGGCGCCGGCTTCCGATGTCGACCGTATCATGGAAGCGGTGGTCGCGATCGCCCCGCTCACCATGGGCAAATACGACAGCAATGCCTACCAGTCGGCGCACGGCATCGAGCGCTACCGGGCACTCGAAGGTGCTGCCGCCGGCGCCGAGACCGAATTGCGCCGACGGCATGGCACGGTGGAAGTGTCGTTCGAGCTGCCCGACGACCAGGCGTTGGCCGCCCGCATCGTCGAGGCGATCTTCCAGGTCCACAGCTATCAGGAGCCGGTGATCCGCATCCAGCCGATCCTCGCCAGCCGCTCAAAGGGATTGGACGACCGCTCCAACCCGAACCGCTGGTGGAATACCACGGGAGACTGGAAGAAGGCCGCTCCAGTTAAAGAAGATGCGTAGAATGAAGCCGCGTTTCCTTCTCCCCTTGTGGGAGAAGGAAGAGGCGCTCTCACGGGGTTGACTTTCCGGGCGCGTTGTTTATGTGTCGCGCTAAGTTTCCCGCGTCCGGGTGTTTTCCCGTGTTCCAGCGGCCAAAATTCCACCAACACAACGGACTGATACCATGGCCAAAGCCGCAAACATCAAGATCAAGCTTCTGTCGACCGCCGACACCGGTTTCTTCTACGTGACCAGCAAGAACAGCCGCACCAAGACCGACAAGCTGTCGTTCCGCAAATACGATCCGGTCGCCAAGAAGCACGTCGAGTTCAAGGAAACCAAGATCAAGTAATCTGCTTTCCTGCCTAGACAAAAACGCCGCCCCTGTGGGCGGCGTTTTTGTGTTCAAAGCTCGAAAAGTCCAGAAATTCCACTGCTTGGCGCAGAGTCTTGATGTCATTAGAATTGGGGGCCGGTCGGCGTTTGGCAGCGGTACGAGGAGGCCACTATGTGCCAGCGCCGGCCGGCCGACCCCACGGACCCAGGAGATGCGGCGGACCTGAATCATGGGGTATTCTTCGGATCGATCCGGCGATCTACCCTCGCGCCGGTCCCGTCATTGGCCTGCACATTTGCGCAACAGCCTGTGAAAATCAACAATTTCTTAACCAAGCCCGGCGAATCGCTTGCGTTAAGGTAAATTCGTAACCCTGTCGCATTGACAGGATAATCGGCGCTACGCCGCCTTGGCGACGACCCGGTTGCGGCCGGCGCTCTTGGCTTCGTAGAGCGCGAGGTCGGCCCGCTTCATCAGCCCGGCGACCGAGTCGACCCCCTTCAGCACCGACGACACGCCGACGCTGACGGTGACCTCGACCGTCTTGCCGTCCTGACCGACGGCAAACGGCATCTGGGCGATTTCGGCGCGAATACGCTCTGCGACCTTTTCGGCGACCGCGCCGTCCGTGTCCGGCATTACCACGACGAACTCCTCGCCACCGAAGCGGCAGGCGAGATCGATGCCGCGCACATTCTTGCGCAGCCGTCGCGCGAATTCGCGCAGCACCTCGTCGCCGCCGTCATGGCCATGCGCGTCGTTGACGGTCTTGAAGCGGTCGAGATCGGTGATCATCACCGACAGCGGCCGCCGCCGCGCCACGGCGCGGTCGAACAGTGTCTGCAGATGGCTGTCAAGGTAACGGCGATTGTGCAATCCCGTCAGCGCGTCGGTCACCGCCATCTCGATGGTTTGGGTTACGCTGGCGCGCAGCTGGTCGTTGTAGCGCTTGCGGCGCACCTGCGTGCGCAGCCGAGCGGTCAATTCCTGCTGGTCGATCGGCCGCATCAGATAATCGTTGATGCCGAGCTCGAGGCCGCGGACGATGCGCCCCTCCTCACCCTGCTCCGCCAGAAGGATGATCGGCACGAAACGGGTGCGATCAAGCGAACGCAGTTGCGAGCAGAGCCTGAGCGGATCGAAATCGGCAAAACCCGTCGAGATCATCACGCATTCATAGGGCGTGTCGGCGGCTTGGAAGAAGCCGGCATGCGGATCGGTGGCGATGTCGAGGTCGGCGCTGCCGCGCAGCATCTTCTGGACGCGCTCAAAGGAAGATTTGCGCTCGTCGATCAGCAGAACCTTCGGCGTGGTGTCCGCGGATGCGAAGTTGCGGCTCAACAGCTCCTCGATGCCGATATTGCGCGTGGTCGAGGCGCGCAGGCGCAACTCATCGGTCAACGTCTTCAGCCTGACCAAGCTTTTGACGCGCGTCATCAATTGCAGATCGTTGACCGGTTTGGTCAGAAAATCGTCGGCACCGGCCTCGAGGCCGCGCACCCGGTCCGAAACCTGGTCGAGCGCGGTGATCATGACGACGGGGATGTGCGACGTCGCCGGATCGCTCTTCAGCCGGCGGCAGACTTCGAACCCGTCCATGTCAGGCATCATCACGTCGAGCAGAACGACATCGACCTTGCCGTTTTCGCAGGTCTCGATCGCATCCAGCCCGTTGGTGGCGGTCAGCACCTCGAAATATTCGGCAAGCAGCCGGACCTCGAGCAGCCTGACATTGGCAGGGATGTCGTCGACGACGAGGATCCGTGCAGTCATCTCATAAAGCTCCGGCTCGGCTGCAAGGGCGCATCAGGCGTCGCCCAGATAGGATTTGATGGTTTCGATGAAACGTGGCACCGAGATCGGCTTGGAAATATAGGCTTCGCAGCCACCCTGACGGATACGCTCCTCATCGCCCTTCATCGCGAATGCGGTGACGGCAATGACCGGGATGACATGGAGGTCGTCGTCCTCCTTCAGCCATTTGGTCACTTCCAACCCCGACACTTCGGGCAGCTGGATGTCCATCAAAATGAGGTCCGGCTTGTGCAGTCGCGCCAGATCCAGCGCTTCCAGACCGTTGCGCGTGCGTACCGTCTCGTAACCGCTCGCTTCGATGAGGTCGCGAAAGAGCTTCATGTTGAGCTCGTTGTCCTCGACGATCATGACCTTCTTAGGCATCAAATTCCCGTCCCGGCCTGCCTTCCGCTCGAAGGATGCCGCCATGCGCCCTCGCCGGTACGCACCAAACCCTGCTCGACTCTACCGCGAGATAATTGACGAAACGGAAACCGGCTGCCGGAAAAGCTTCGGATTTCACCGCGAACTCCGCATTGCAGAGACAGATGGCTTGCCGCAGGCGACGCTTGCGATTACTGCCAAAAACAGACTCATTCCACCCACAAGAAGGTAGTGATGGCAAACGCAGCGTCAATGCGCGAGGAAGCGGAAACCATTGCCGTGAAGGCATTGGGCTTCGTCGCCGCCGATCCGGAACTTCTGCCCCGCTTCCTGGCGATCACCGGCATCGAGGCGCATTCCATCCGCCAGGCCGCTGGCGAGCCGGGATTCCTGGCCGGCGTGCTGCAGTTCATCCTCGCCCACGAGCCGACGCTCATGCGGTTCGCGGCGGAAACCGGCACGCCGCCGGCTTCCGTCGGCAGGGCGCTGCGGGCGCTGCCGCTTGGCGACGACGATCATGAGCATTCGATATAAGCGACGACCGGATCGCCAAAGCGCCTACGGCGTCGTTTCTTCTTCGCTGTCGTCGCCGTCATCATTCGCAACCGGATCGGCCGGCTTCACCATGACACCATTGACGGTGACCGAACCGTCCGGCTTACCGTTGACGACCCATTCGATGCGGCCATCCGGCAGCGTCTTGCCGAATCCCTTGATCGCAAGCGCCACCGGCACATATTGCGCGGCTTCCGGCTCCGACTTTGCTGCCGCCTGCAGGCTTTCCACGATCTTGTCATAGCCTGCTATATCGATGGTCACGTTGGCCTCGGGCTTCATGCCGGCGAACGTCATCTCGCCTTCCATCGCGATTTCAATGTCGCCGTTTTTCACCGTGCTGTGGCCGATGACAAATTTCGGCATCTTGGCCATGAAATCGGCGGTCAGGGTGTCGCCGAAGTCGGCCGGCAGCGGTGGATTCTTATTCAGATCAAAGGCTTCTATCGCCTTCTTCGCCATGCTGTCGAGATCGATATTGGCGCCGCCGAAATTCAGACTGACATCGGTGGGCAGCAGCGCCGTGCCCCAGGCGGGCACGAGATTGTCAGGGATCTTCAGTCCTGCGGCCCTGATCGAGTAGTTGATTGCTCCGTTCTGGGCGATGCCGTCGGTCCCGAAGCCTGTGTCCAGCTCAGTCGCACCGAAAAGCCCGACCGGGCTTTCGACAGTGAGATCCTTGAACCCGTAGGTTCCGTCGATCCGCTCCCACAGCGGCAGTGCGGCGAGCAAGAGCGATTTGAGCTGCGCCTGGTTGGCCTTCAGTCTGGCCTCGTCTTCATTGGCGACGGCAAATGCCAGCAGATCGAGAAGCGGCCTGGTCCGCACGCCTTTGCCGGTCGCGTTCACCGACAGGTTTGGCGATTTGATCGTGAGCGGGAATTTCAGCCCGCTCTCGGGATCGTCAAAGTCGAGCGCTTCGGTGAAATCGGCGAGCGTCTGCGTCGCGGTGAAATCCACGCCGCCATTCGCAGCTTTGCTTGCGTTCATGGTCGCCGTACCGGCGCCGGTGCTCACCTTGGCGCGCTGCACGGTGTCCCGGGAATTCATCGTCATCCCGGCTATCGACTGTGTGGCGCTGGTGAAAGCCGCCAGTTCAGGATCGTAGACGCCGGAAAACTTGCCGTCGGTAATCGAGAACTGCATGCTCTGCGGGCCCTCTGGCCCCTTGAACTCGAAGGACCCGCTTTGCGACACGTCCGCCGAGACGCTCCATGTCCCGGTGCTGCTTGGCTTGACGAGCAATGCGTAGGGGCTGAAGTCGAACTTGAAGGAATGCTGCGCCGCCAGCAGGTCCACGACAGGTTTGAAGTCGACGGCGAGTTTGTAGGCGTCGCCTTCCACCGAAACCTTCAGGAAACCGTTGTCGATCGCCTTGCTGCCGATATAGCGGGACAGATTTTCGGAGAGCTGCTTGGCACCCTCGCCGTCGACGGTCTGGCCGAAGGCAGGCGCGCTGAGCGCGAGGACAAAGGCGGCCGGCAGAACACGATTCACGCAGAATCTCCGTTGCTATTTCTGTGGTAAAAACTCCAGCCGCAACCGTAAGCGGAAACCGGCGCGGTGCAATCCCCTCGTTGGGGCTGGAAGCCGATCTATAACGAGCCTTCGCCCCCCGCGCTATCCTCCGGCAGCGACTGTGGAGCTTCAGGTTGCCTTCTTCGACGTGACAACGCAGGCGGTGCGGGCGTTGAGCAGGCCCCAGCCGAAGACGGCGTCCTTGCCCGGCGTGCCGAGATCTTCCGCCGACTTGCCGAGCGCGTCTTGAATGTCGGCTGCGGTGGCGTTGCTGTTTGCCGACTTCATCAACGCCGCCGCAGCGGCGACAAACGGCGCCGCGAAGGAGGTGCCGGTCTTCGGCCGTGCGCCGCTGACCGACGCGGCTGTCCATATGTCGACGCCGGGGGCCGACAAATCGATGTGCTCGCCGCGGCCGGCGCGCCTGTAGGGGCGTTTCATGCGATCGACCGCCGTCACCGCGATCACTTCAGCGTAGGCCGCCGGATAGGCAGGCTCGGCTTTCGGGCCGCCATTGCCGGCGGCTGCGACGATCACCATGCCGCGTTCGGAGACTCTTCGGACAACCTGCTCGAGAAGCGCGTTCGGCGGACCCGATAGGCTCATATTCGTCACCTGCACGCCGCGCGCCGAAAGAAGATCGAGCGCGCGAAGCAGATCGTAGGCGTCCGAGCGGTCATCCTGGCGATCGCCCCGATGAAACGCATCGACCGCGATGAGCCTGGCGTGCGGCAGCAGGCCGGGAGTACGGCTGTCGGCTCCGCCGACAAGCAGGGCCGCGACGGCGGTGCCGTGCTGGCGGCCGGACTCGGGAACGCCGTCGTCCGACAGGCGAAGAACTTCGACCCGGCCTTTCGAGAAGGCGGCATGCGCAGGATTGATCGCCGTGTCGATAAGGCCGATCGTGACATTGCCACCGCAGCCGGCTGGCAGCCCGGTACCGGCCGGCCAGCCGATCAGGCCCGCGGCGGCGCAGTGCGGCCCGGCACATTCGGCTTCTTGTCCGGGCCGGTAGTAATGCACGAAATCTGCCGTCGACTGCGGAGCGGCATCGATGACAAGATCGCGCGCAGCCTCCAGCGGCATGTTGGGTGGAATGCGCAGCCGAATCAGCTCGGATCCAAAAAGCTGAATGTCGGCACGGTCCAGTACGGTGAAGCCGGTTGCCTGAAGCCGACCGATCTCAGCCGAACTCAGCCCGGTCGCCACGATCTGGTCCGGTGCCCGAGACGGCAAAGGGACGGCTGGCCGTTGCCCACGCCTGCCGCTGCGCCTTGGCGGGTGCGGAAGAAACCGATCCGTCAGCGTGCGAAACAGGTTCGGTCCGGTCGATCGGCGGGACGACGTTCGCGATCCACCAGACGAAGCGCCGGACTGACCGCCGTCATCACCACCGCCATCGTCGCCACCATCGTCACCGCCACCATCGTCATCCGCGAACGCCGATCTTGGTCCGAACTCGCCGAGCCCCAGTTGGCCGCTCGGCGCCTGAGGATCGACGATCAATGCGACGGCGACCCAGAAAAGCAGCAGGGCTTTTGGTCTCAACCAGGAGTTGTAGAGCATCGTCTCCCTCACATTTCCGGCCGTAGCCGATTTTCAAGGTCGCGAGGCTAGCGGAGCTATCCGGCAATAAGCTAGCCTTGCGAGGAACGGGCGCGGGGCCGCTTTATTCCAGAACTTGGAGCAACATGCCGGAAAAAGCCGACCGCGTCCAAGATCAGCTTGTCGCATTTCTGCCGAATCTGCGCCGGTTCGCGATTGCGCTGTGCCGGTCCCGCGATATGGCGGATGATCTTGTCCAGCGCGCCTGCGAACGGGCGCTCGCCAACGAGCAGAGTTTCGAGCCAGGGACGCGCTTCGACGCGTGGATGTTCAAGATTCTGAGAAATCTGTGGATCGACGACATCCGCAAGCGCAAGGTCGCCGGCCCGCAGGACGATATCGACGAGCGCCATGACATCGCCGGCGTTTCCGGTGAGCGCGAGATGGAGGCGCGGCTGGCGCTGAACAGCGTGGCGCAAGCCATAGGCGAACTCGCCGCCGACCAGCGCGACGTGCTGCTTCTAGTCTGTGTCGAAGAGCTTTCCTACAGGCAAGCCGCGGAAGTCCTTGCCGTGCCGATCGGGACGGTGATGAGCAGGCTGGCCCGGGCGAGGAAGAATCTGGCGGAGGCGACTGGAATATCTTCGGCGCCCACCCGTTCTCCGGTCACAAAAGGGGCTGCAAAATGACCGAAGAGACTTTTTCGGACGAAATCCTGATGCGGTTCGCCGACGGTGAGCTTGATCCGGACATGGTCGCCAGGATCGAGCAGGCGATGGAAACGGACGACCGTCTGGTTGCCAGGATTGCTGTGTTCATCGAAACCAGAGCGCAGGCGCAGGCCGCGCTGAAGCCGCTGCTCGACGAGCCGGTTCCCGAAAAACTTGCCGCGGCCGTCGAGCAGATGATCGAGGCCAGGCGTGCCGGCGAAAATGCGGCAACGGCATCGATACTGCCCTTCGGCAGCAGGCGCGCAGCAGGGCCTGCTTCGAGGTCTCGATGGATGCTGCCAATGGCCGCCTCTCTCGCGGCGGCCGTTGTCGGCGGGCTCGCCGGCTATTGGGCAGCAGGCACCGACGAACGCACGCAGGGCGGATTGTGGGTTGCTGGCGTCATCCGGCCGGCCCTGGCCCAAGCCCTTGAAACGGTCGAGTCCGGCAAGGAAATCAAGCTCGCCCGGATCAGCGACCGGTTCCGGGCCATCGCCACGTTCCGTAACGATGCGCAGGATTTGTGCCGCGAATTCGAGGTCGACTCGCAGGACCGCTCCACGGTGATGTCGGTCGCCTGCCGTTCCGGTGACGAATGGCGCGTCAGCTTCGCGGTCGTGGCGCCGGGCGACGCCGGAGGCTATGCCCCGGCCTCGTCGACCGAAGCCCTCGACGCCTATCTTTCGGCGATTGAAGCAGGCGTTTCGATGTCAGCCGAGGAGGAAGTCAAGGCGCTGGACGAGATCCGTCAGAAGGACCGGAAGTGAAACTGCGCCGGCCCGGCTTTCTTTGGAATAAAGCCGGCAATCGCCCGTTACTCCGCCGGGCCGCAACTGCCGGTCCAGTCTGAAACAAGGAGTAACCACCATGACAAGACACTGGAAACTCAAGTCGACACTGGTCGCAGGAATGGCAGCGCTCGCGGGCACCGCGGCGCAGGCGAAGGAGTCTCCCGCGGCGGCGACGGAAACCGAGCGTCCGCCGGCCGCAATGTCCGGCCAGAGCGACGGTTCCTTCATCGTCGCTGGCAACAGCTCTTCAAATTCGAGCTCCAATTCGTCGTCCAACGGTTCGTCGAATTCCAGCTCTAATTCGTCGAGCAATTCGAATTCGAACTCGTCTTCGAACTCCAGCTCCAATTCCTCGAGCAACTCGAATTCGAACTCATCGTCAAACAGTTCCTCCAACTCGAACTCGAACGGTTCGGATCGCGGGTGGTCGCGCAACTGGCGGTGGTGACGTCGGCCGGGCGATAGAGCGGCGGCGCGCTTCGAGTTGAGAACCCGCCGCCCTCAACAATCCACAGACAAACGGGGGCCAGCCGGCCCCCGTTTCGCATTCGCTGGCGGTTGGCATAGGCCGGCGCTCCACGGCGCCCCCCTCTGTCCTGCCGGACATCTCCCCCACTTGGGGGGAGATCGGCAGCTTCGCGGACAGCTCTCCTTCTTGCAAGGTTGGTGGTTGGCGAAATCAGTGATGAAGGCCGATCTCCCCCCTTGTGGGGGAGATGTCCGGCAGGACAGAGGGGGGCGCGAAGGATCACTACAGATCAGCATTAGGGGTCTGCGCCGCGTCGCTTCGCGCCCCTGGCAACCCATACGAAACGGGGCCAGCGGCCCCGTTTCGTATGGTTCTCCGGGAAAAGCCTAGCGGGCCGCGCGGGCCCATTTGCGATACCAGCCTTCGCTGGCAATCGTGTTGCGGTAGACCGTTTCGCGCTCCGTCGCCTCGGCTCCGGTCTCCGCCCCGATCTCGGCCTTGAGCGCCGAATCTTCGCGGCGAAACGGTATGACCTGGACCAGCGGCGTTGCCTTTTCGATGACATAGAGGCCATCCGGCGCCGTCGCAAAGAACGGAAAATGGATGTGGGCTGCGTAGGTGTCGGTATCGACGATGCCGGCGACGCATTCAAAAGGCTGAGCCGGCCGATTGAGCGGCGGCAGGAACAGACAACTCCAGCCCGGCGGGGTACGGATCGACCAGTAATTGTGAAACTTGCATGGCGGTGCCGGTTCCTTCGGATTGCCGGCGACCTGATGGGCGCCATGATTGCTGACCATCACCCTGTCGAACTCCCAGCCGCGACGGCGCTGCCGCCATCCTTGATCTCAAGGCGGACGGTCGCCGCGAGCGGCAGGATCCAGCCGGTTGTCATCGCATCGAGAAACGGCATGCAGCGCTTGACGGTCAGGCCATTATTGGTGGCCGAGGCTTGCTGCTGATCGACCGCCGGCAATTTGCGGAACCAATCCGGCAGGACCGTCCTGGCCGCCACTGGCGGCGCGATGACGCCATGATCTTCCGGCCGACAGGCAAACCGGATCGAGCGAGAGGTCTTCTGAGAAGACTGGGAAAAATGAAACATCGATGGCCTCCATGGAAAAATCCGAGGAGGAACGGGCCGCAGCGGGATTTATTCCCGGGTGGGCGCCTGATGATGCAGCCGACTACGATAGTTCGGCCGCCGCAGCGGCGTGCACAGCAGCGTTGGCTAAAGCACCAATCGCATCAGCGGCCGGCCCGCCTTGCGCTCGACCAGCCTCTCGAAACCGGCTTTCTCGAAGACCCGCGACGAGCCGACGAACAGCCCGATCGAACGCGAATCTTTCGACAGGTCGATCGGACATGCCTCGACCAGCCGCGCGCCATTCTGGCGAGCAAATTCGATGCCGCCTTCGACCAGGCGGTGCGTCACGCCCCTGCCGCGCGCCTTGACGCGGATGAAGAAGCAGGAGATTGCCCAGACGCCCGGATCGGTGGCGTCGGCGGGATCGACCGGCGCCGACCCCCTGCCCTTATTGTTCCATTCGGGCACGTCGGCGCGCGGGCCGATCTGCATCCAGCCGACCGCCTTGCCATCCTCGAACGCCAGCAGGCCCGGTGGCGGCCCGGCCTCGATCCGCGCCCTGATGTGGTCCTTGTTGCGTTCCCGGTCGCTGGCGCGGCGCGCTGCCGGCGACAGCCGGAAATGTGTGCACCAGCAGCCGTAGCAGGCGCCCTGCTTACCGAACAGATCTTCAAAATCCGCCCAAAGCTCGGGCACCAGCGGCGCTATGGTCGTATTCACGAACTCTCTCCCGGCTCACCGCCTTGTCGTGGCGTCCGTCCTGACGTACCATTGCCTTTGTTCTCTTTATGTTCGCAGCGATGGCGGTTCCTGTCAACAATCCCGATCACGGTTTTTGCCGCGACTGCCTGACCTTTCAGCGCGGTGAGGCACGGCGCTGTGAGCGCTGTGGCAGTCCACGGCTGGCCCGCCATCCGGAGCTCTACCGGCTGCATCTCGCCCATATCGATTGCGACGCGTTTTATGCGGCGGTCGAAAAGCGCGACAACCCGGCGCTGAAGGATCGGCCGTTGATCATCGGCGGCGGCAAGCGCGGCGTCGTCTCCACCGCTTGCTACATCGCCCGCGTCCACGGGGTGCGCTCGGCGATGCCGATGTTCAAGGCGCTCGAAGCCTGTCCGGAAGCGGTCGTCATCCCGCCGGACATGGAAAAATATGGTCGCGTCGGCCACGAGGTGCGCGCCATGATGCAGGCGCTGACGCCGCTGGTCGAGCCGACCTCCATCGACGAAGCGTTTCTGGATCTTGCCGGCACCGAGCGCCTGCATGGCTTGCCGCCGGCGGTGGTGCTGGCACGCTTCGCGCTCGAGGTGGAGAAGGAGATCGGCATCACCGTTTCATCAGGCCTTTCCTACTGCAAGTTCCTAGCCAAGGTGGCGTCGGACTTTCGCAAGCCGCGCGGCTTTTCGGTGATCGGCGAAGCCGAGGCGACCAGCTTTCTGGCCGAGCAGCCGGTGACGCTGATCTGGGGGGTGGGAAAAGCCTTCGCCGCCACGCTTGAGCGCGACGGCATCCGCACCATCGGCCAGTTGCAGCGCATGGAGCGCGGCGACCTGATGCGCCGCTACGGCGTGATGGGCGACCGGCTGTTCCATCTTTCACGCGGCGAGGACGACCGCCGCGTCCACCCCGACCAGGATGCGAAAAGCGTCTCGGCAGAGACCACTTTCGACACCGACATCGCCTCCCCCGAGGAACTGGTTTCGGTGCTGAGAGCGCTGTCGGAAAAAGTCTCGGGGCGGCTGAAGAAGTCCGGTATTGCCGGGCGCACCGTCGTGCTGAAGCTGAAGACGCAGGATTTCAAGACCCGCACGCGCAACCGCCAGCTCGGCGACCCGACACGGTTGGCCGACCGCATTTTCTCGACCGGGCTCGAACTGCTTCGCAAGGAGGCGGACGGCACCAGATACCGGCTGCTCGGCATCGGCGTTAGCGACCTCTCGAATGACGAAAAGGCCGATCCGCCTGACCTCGTCGATATCCAGTCACGCAAGCGTGCCATGGCCGAAGGCGCCATCGACACGTTGCGCGACAAGTTCGGCCGCAGGGCGGTGGAGACCGGCTACACCTTCGGCAAGGGCCGCAACGCCCACCCGCCAGAGCCGATCGAGGATTAGTTTAAGCATGACCCCGAACCGAATGTCCGCGCAAGCGAAAAGCGGATCCAGTTTTCGGAAAGGTCACGCTCAAGCAAGATAGGTAAAGCAGGCCGCTTCAGGTGCGTCGCAGATCGATCCGGCTGGTCATCACGCGCTCGCCGGTTTTCGGGTCGACGTCGATAACGGTCAGCCGCATGCCGTCCTCGCCGTTCTTCTCGACGGTCATTTGCGCGGTGCGATCGCCGTTGACCTGCTTCGCCCAGCGGATGCCGAGATTGATCGCATTGCCCGAGCGCTTGCCGCTGAGCTGCGCCGGCCCGGTGCGGGATCCGACATAGGTGCCGGTGTACTTCGTCCCGCTGGACTTCAGATCGGCACTGATGGCGCGCGACACCCCGACAAGACCGCGGCAGGTGCCGTCCAGCGACAAGGAACTCGATGTCGCGTCGGAATTGAAGCGGCAGGAGACGTTCACCGTCGGCGCCTCGGTGGTTACCTTGACGGTGCCCTTGCCGGCAAAATTCCCCTCGAACGAGCGAAGAAAATCGGCCTCGTCGGCATGAGCCGCGCCGGCTGCAGCCGCCAGGCAGCCGGCAAGTACAAATCGTGCGCATGATTTCATTGGATCTCTCCCCTTGAACTGGCTGTTGGACCAACGCTCGCGGTGACGGCAGGTTCCGCCTTCAGCATGACCGTTTTGCAACACCTCGCTTCTGGCCCAGCCGAATGTGCTGACTAGCGGTTGCAGTGAAAGCCCCGGCTTGCGACATAGCGCGCATGGCGCCCTCACCCTCGATCCCCAAGGCCGCGTTCTGGATGGCGCTGTCGATCGCATCATTTCTGACGATGTCGGTCGCCGGCCGCGCCACGACAGCCGAGCTCAACGTCTTCCAGGTGCTGGAGTTGCGCTCGTTGATCGGCCTGTTCATCCTCCTGCCGCTGGTGATGATGTCAGGCGGTTTTGCGGCAATGCGCAGCAAACGCCCCATGGCCCATATCGCCCGCAACGTCGTCCATTTTGTCGGCCAGGCGGCATGGCTCTACGCCTTGACATTGATCCCGCTGGCCGTGCTGATCTCCATAGAATTCACGACGCCGATCTGGACGGCCATTCTGGCGGTCGGCTTTCTTGGTGAAAGACTAAGCCGGCCGAGACTTGCGGCGATCGTGCTCGGGCTGATCGGCGTGCTGATCATCGTCCGTCCGGGCGCCGGCTCCGTCGATCCGGGACATGTTGTCGTGCTGGGTGCCGCGGTCTGCTTCGGCATATCCGTGGTCCTGGTCAAATCGCTGACGCGGACGGACAGCGTCGTGTCCATCATCTTCTGGATGCTGGTCATCCAGTCGGTGCTCGGCCTTATCCCGGCGCTCTACGAATGGCGCAACCCGCCGCTCGAACTGTGGCCGTGGATCCTGCTGATCGCCTTCACCGGCATGTCGTCGCATTTCTGCATGGCCCGCGCACTCGCCTATGCCGACGCCACCGTCATCTCACCGATGGACTTTTTGCGGGTGCCGCTGTCGGCGCTGATCGGCTGGCTGCTTTATCAGGAGCAGATCGACGCCTTCACCGCCGGCGGCGCCTTGCTGATCCTGCTGGGCAACCTGCTCAACCTGCAGAAAAAGGCGACCAAACCTGCGGAAGTGGCAGCGTCTTAGCATTTTGCAGCCAAACGTCTTCGTTTGGCGCATTAAGGCAAGGAGCCAGAGCGCAGTTTTGGTTCCACAAAACCGCGCTCCAGCCCCGCATTTCAGTCGCCTTCGTCGGGGATGTTGAGGAGATGCCCGCAGGCCTTGCAGTGAACGGCGTCGGCTTCATGCCGCTGAAGGCCGCATTGCGGGCACGGGAAGAAGACCTTGTTGGGACGGAAGAGCGCCTGCGCCAGCCTGACGAACAGCGATATGCCGATGATCATGGTGACGATCGAGGTGATTTTACCGGCGATCCCCGGCAAGACGATGTCGCCGAAGCCGGTCGTGGTCACCGTGGCGACTGTGAAATACAGCGCATCGACATAGCCTTCGAGACCGGCCCCGGTGCGGAAGAAGAAGGTGTAGACGAAACCGGTGACGACAAACAGGAATGTCAGGAGATTGATGACTGCGTGGCTTGCCTCGCGCCATTTTTTGAGGCCGCGCATCTCGAAAAACCGCCACAGCGCGCCGCTGCGCGACAGCGACCACAGCCGCAATATGCGCAGAAAACCCAGATTGGCCAGCGCCGAAGGCATCAGCAGCGTCAGCAGGATGAAGGCGTCGACCCACGACGTCGGCTGTTTCATCAGGCGCAGCATATCGTTTGACGCAAGCAGCCGGGCAATCATGTCGGCGGCGACAAGCGCTGCCACCGAATAATCGAGCCAGAGGAACGAGGACGTGTCCTGGATGACCGGTGTGGCGATGAAGAAGGCGATGATGGCAAGGTCGATGATGACAGCCGCAAGCTGAAACCGGAAAGCCGCAGGCGTGCGCCCGTGATAGAGCTTGCGCAGCGTGTCGCGCAGCCGCGCCAAGGCTGAAAAATCCTGCACTCCGTCCCTTTCCGGCGCCTTCATGACAACTGCGATAATGTTCGCCGCGACAGCCGTCCAGTGGGCAGAGCAGAGGGAAGCCGCTGTGGCTTGAGAACATCCGGAGCGTTTCGGACCCGGAAAGCAATCAGACCGGTTCGGCCTCGATGATGCTGATGTGAGGTCCGGCTTCAACAATATTCGCGACCCGAAAATCCGACGCCGCCAGCAGCGACCTGAATTCTTCCGCCGTGCGCTCCTGCCCGCCCGGCATGACCAGCATGTTCAGATCGCCGAATTTTGCGCCGGCGCCTTCGTTGGGCGGCGCCAGAATGCTCTCGAGCACCAGCAGCTTGCCTTCTGGGCGAATCGCCCTGCGGCAGGTTTTCAGGATCCGGATGTTTGTCTCGTCGTCCCAGTCATGCAGGATCCATTTAAGCACAATCGCATCGGCGCCATCGGGCACCGAGACGAAGAAATCGCCGGCGACGATGTCGCAGCGATCGGATACGCCCGCGGCGTCAAAGACCGGGCCGGCCTTCGCCACGACCTGCGGCTGATCGAAAAGAATGCCGCGCTGGCCCGGATTGCGGCGGAGGATTTCGGCAAGCAGCGCGCCCTGCCCGCCCGCGACATCCATGACGACAGAGAACGGCCGAAAGTCATAGGCCGCGATCACCGCGGCGGCGACGCCGCGCGACATCGCCGTCATCGCCCGGTCGAAGATGACGGACTCTTCCGGGTGCTCCGCCCGGTATTCCCAAACGCCCTTGCCATGAGTGTGGCGAAAGGCGTTTTCGCCGGTGCTGACACTGTGCAGCAGATCGCTCCATGCCTGACGGAAATACGGCCGCCCGGCCAGAATCGCCCACGGCGCGACAGAATGCTGAACATCGGATCGCAACGCGCCGCCAACCGGGGTTAGCGAGAAGAACCGGTCTTCCGCTTCATGGAACACGCCGACCGACGCAAGGGCGCGCAGCAGGCGGTAGAGTGCCTCCGTATTTGTATTGGTCAACGCGGCAAGTTCGCCGCTGGTGCGTTTCCCGTCCTTGAGATGGTCTGCGATGCCCAGCGTGGCGGCGACGCATATCGCCTGAGACACCTGGAAGCCATTGACCATTTTCTGGAGTTCGGCAGCGGCATCCCGCTCATCCATGACCCGCTCCCCCGGCCGCCAAAAAGACCCAGGCCGCCGAGCTCACAATACCAGCCGCATCGGCACCGGGCAATGCGACCGGGCTGGCGGAATACGGTCGTTAGCTCACACCAGTTCCACTTCCACCACGCCCGGCACAGCGCGCATGGCCGACGCGATCTGTGGCGAGACGCGGTAACGGTTGGGCAGTTCGATCTCGACCTCGCCCTGCGCCTCATCCTTGATGACGATAATGCTCACCTGGCTGTCGCCGCGCTGGGTAAGCTGCGATTGAATCGCCGACGCCGGCCGGTCGTCCCTGACAAAGATGCGCAAGGCTTTCTGGATGCGGCTTGCCTCGTCCTCCAGCGACTGCACCGTCTGGATGCGCAGATTGACGCCTTCGGGCCTGTCCTCGGCCGAAACTGTGATCACCACCGAACGGCCGGGCTCGAGCAGGTCGCGATATTGCGCCAGACCTTCGGAAAAAAGCACTGCTTCATACTGGCCTGACGTGTCGGAGAACTGCACGACGCCCATCTTGTTGCCGGTGCGCGTCTTGCGCTCCTGCTTGGTGGTGACGGTGCCGGCAAGCCGCCCGGCGGCAGCGCCGCGTTTGACGGCGGCCGAGAACTCGGCCCAGGTCTGCACCCGCATCTTCTGCAGCGCCGCCTTGTATTCGTCCAGCGGGTGCGCCGATAGATAGAAGCCGACCACCTGGAATTCACGGTGCAGGCGGTCGGCGGCAAGCCACGGGTCGGTCGCCGGCAGGTGGAGCGCCTGCGACTGTGCGCCGAGCGAGGCGCCGAAAATGTCGTGCTGGCCCGACATTGCATTCTGCTGCGCCAGCGACGCCAGCCCCATCATCCGCTCGACGCCCGCCAGCATCGCGGCGCGCTCGTGGCCGAAGCAGTCGAGCGCACCGGCCATGATCAGGCTTTCGAAGACGCGCTTGCCGACGATCTTCGGGTCGACCCTTTCGCAGAAATCGGCGAGGCTCTTGAACGGTCTTTCGCCGCGCATGGCGACGATATGCTCGACCGCCGCGTCGCCGACGCCCTTGAGCGCGGCCAGCGAATAGAAGATCCGGTTCTCGGCGACTTCGAAGGCGCGGAAGCTTGATACCACCGACGGCGCCACGACATCGATGCCGAGACGTAGCGCATCCTGGCGGAAATCGGCGAGTTTGTCGGTGTTGCCCATGTCGAGCGTCATCGACGCGGCCAGGAATTCGACCGGGTAGTGCGCCTTCAGATAGGCCGTCTGGTAGGAGACGACCGCATAAGCGGCGGCATGCGACTTGTTGAAACCGTAGTCGGCGAACTTTGCCAGCAGGTCGAAGATGAAGTCGGCTTGCGGCTTGCCGACGCCGCGCTCGATCGCGCCCGAGACGAAGCGCTCGCGCTGCTTGTCCATCTCGGCGCGGATCTTCTTGCCCATGGCGCGGCGCAGCAGATCGGCTTCGCCCAGCGAATAGCCCGCAAGCTCCTGCGCGATCTGCATCACCTGTTCCTGGTAGACGATGACGCCTTGCGTCTCCTTGACCAGATGGTCGATCTTCGGATGGATCGACGCCATCTCCTCCTCGCCATGCTTTCTGGCGTTGTAGGTCGGGATGTTCTCCATCGGGCCCGGCCGGTAAAGCGCGACCAGCGCGATGATGTCCTCGATGCAGTCGGGCCGCATGCCGATCAGCGCCTTGCGCATGCCGGCACTTTCCACCTGGAACACGCCGACCACTTCGCCGCGTGACAGCATGGCGTAGGTGTCGGGGTCGTCGAGCGGAATGTGGGCGAGATCGATCTCGATGCCGCGGCGGCGGATCAGCTTGACCGCGGTCTCCAGCACCGTCAGCGTCTTCAGGCCGAGGAAGTCGAACTTCACCAGCCCGGCCTGCTCGACATACTTCATGTTGAACTGGGTGACAGGCATGTCGGAGCGCGGGTCGCGGTACATCGGCACCAGTTCCCACAGCGGCCGGTCGCCGATGACGATGCCGGCGGCATGCGTCGAGGCGTGGCGGTAGAGCCCTTCCAGCTTCTGCGCCATGTCGAGCAGCGTCTGCACGATCGGCTCGCGCTCCGCCTCTTCGGCAAAGCGCGGCTCGTTGGCGATAGCGTCGGCGAGCTTGACCGGATTGGCCGGGTTCGACGGCACCATTTTGGAGAGCTTGTCGACCTGGCCATAGGGCATCTGCAGCACGCGGCCGACATCGCGCAGCACCGCGCGGGCCTGCAGCGTGCCGAAGGTGATGATCTGGCCGACCTGGTCGCGGCCGTATTTCTGCTGGACGTAGCGGATGACCTCCTCGCGCCGGTCCTGGCAGAAATCGATGTCGAAGTCGGGCATCGACACGCGGTCGGGATTGAGGAAGCGCTCGAACAGCAGCGAGAAGCGCAGCGGATCGATGTCGGTGATGGTCGTCGAATAAGCGACCAGCGAGCCGGCGCCCGAACCGCGTCCCGGCCCGACAGGGATGCCTTGCGCCTTCGCCCATTTGATGAAGTCGGCGACGATCAGGAAATAGCCGGGGAATTTCATCTTCTCGATGATGCCGAGCTCGAACTCCAACCGTTCGCGATATTGTTCGACCGTGTAGCCAGGGGCCAGGCCGTGCGCGGCGAGCCGCGCCTCCAGTCCTTCATGCGCCTGTCTGGCAAGCTCCCGCGCCTCCGCCTTCACCGCCGCATCGGCGTCGGCGACATCGCCGCCGGCAAAGCGCGGCAGGATCGGGTTGCGGGTCTTGGGATAGTAGGAGCAGCGCAGCGCGATCTCGACGGTGTTGTCGACCGCTTCCGGCAGATCGGCAAACAGCCTCGCCATGTCGGCCTGGCTTCTCAGAAAATTGTCGGGCGACAGCCGCCGGCGATTGTCGACGGCGACGACCGAACCTTCGGCGATGGCGATCAGCGCGTCATGCGCCTCATAGTCGTCGCGCGCGGAGAAAAACGCCTCGTTGGTGGCGACCAGCGGCAAGTCATTGATATAGGCGAGGTCGACTGACGATTTCTCGATGGCCCGGTCATAGCCGGAAACCCGTTCCAGTTCGACATAGAGCCGGTCGCCGAACAGCGCCTTGAGCGCCAGAAGCCGCGTCTCGGCGAGGTCGCGGCGGTCCTCTTTCAGCGCGTTGCCGATCGGGCCGCGCGGCCCGCCGCTGAGACAGATCAGGCCGTCGCAATGGCCTTGCAGCATCTCGGTCGTCAGATGCACGGCCTCGCCGGGCGGCGTTTCCAAATAGACCCGGCTGACCAGCCTGACCAGATTGCTGTAGCCGGCCTCGGTCGCCGCGATCAAAACCACGGGCCGCATTTCCGGGCCTTGCCGCCTGCGGTCGCGCTGGCTGTCGCTGGCTTCACCGGAAAAAGCGAGAGCGGTCTGGCAGCCGATGATCGGCTGGATACCCTCTTTCACCGCCTTTTGTGCGAATTCAAGCGCGCCGAACAGATTATTGGTGTCGGTGACGGCAATCGCCGGGGCGTCATCCCTCACCGCATGGGCGACGACCGTGCCGAGTTGCAAAGCGCCTTCGAGCAGCGAATAGGCCGAATGGACGCGCAGATGAATGAACGGCCGCGCCGGCGCTTCCGGCCGCGACGCCTTCACAAACGCCTCGCGCCGCAACGGATCGCGGGGAAGTGTCTCATTCGCCATGGTTTTTTAGCGCCGTTTGAAAGGACTCAGTCGATGAAGATGTATTGTCCGGCACCGGACGATGCGAGTCCAGCGAGAGCGGGCGCTAAACCATCAGCGTTCAACCGTCCAATTGTCGATGTTGGCGCTGCCCCTCATCCGCCTGCCGGCACCTTCTCCCCGTATAGTGACGGGGCGAAGGGGCTGGCCGCAACCTCGGCTCGCTTTTTGCAACGCTGGAAATTGGCGAAATCCTTTGCGAAGGCGTCTTTCTCCCCGTTCCTATACGGGGAGAAATGCCCGGCAGGGCAATGAGGGGCAGCGCCAACCAATGCGACTGCCTTGTATCCTCACGCAAATTCCATGATCACCGCGTCGACGGCAAGACTGTCGCCCGGTTTTGCCATGAGTTTCGAAACGGTGAGATCGCGCTCGGCGCGCAGCACGTTTTCCATCTTCATCGCCTCGACGACCGCCAGCGTCTCGCCGGCCTTGACCTCCTGCCCTTCGGCAACGGCGATCGACACGACAAGGCCGGGCATCGGGCAGAGCAGCATCTTGGAGGTGTCGGGCGCCACTTTTTCCGGCATCAGCCTTTCGAGTTCGGCGATGCGCGGCAGCATGGTGCGTGCGCTCACCGACATGCCTTTCCAGGCGATGCGAAGCCCGTTCAGCACCGGCCTGACCTGCGCGGCGATTCTTCGATCGCCGACCGTTCCGCGCCAGATGAGATCGCCCGGCCGCCAGTCGGACGCCACCGTCAGCGCCTTGCCGCCGTCGATCGACAGACCGAGTTCCATCGGAATGGTGATCATGCCTTCGAGTACCGAGGCCGAATGGTAATCCTTGCCGATCTTGACCACCCAGTCGCGTTTCAGCACACCCGAATGCGGCGCCAGCCGCCCGCCCAGCCGGTCGAGCCGGTCGCGGCGCAGCAGTTCGACCGCGGTGGCGACGGCTGCGAGCACGGCCTTTTCCTCGCTATCAGGCACGATCGGCGCGAAGCCGTGCGGATACTCCTCTGATATGAAGGCGGTCGATATCCGCCCTTCCCGCCAGCGCGGATGCTGCATAAGTGCTGCAAGGAACGGCATGTTGTGCTCGATGCCGTCGACGACAAAACTGTCGAGCGCTTCCGACATGGCGTCTATTGCCGCGAGCCGCGTCGGCGCCCAGGTGCACAGCTTGGCGACCATCGGATCATAGAACATCGAGATGTCCGAACCCTCGGCAACCCCGGTATCGTTGCGGATGACGATGTCGCCGAACTGTCCCTCTTGCGGCGGCCGGTATCTCGTCAGCCGGCCGATCGACGGCAGGAAATTGCGATACGGGTCCTCGGCGTAGAGCCGGCTTTCCACCGCCCAGCCGTTCAGCCTGACGTCGCTTTGCTTGATGGCGAGCTTTTCGCCGGCCGCTATGCGGATCATCTGCTCGACCAGGTCGATGCCGGTGACGAGCTCGGTCACCGGGTGCTCGACCTGCAATCGCGTATTCATTTCAAGGAAATAGAAGTTCTTTTCGCTGTCGACGATGAACTCGACCGTGCCGGCGCTCTGATAGTCGACCGCCCTGGCCAGCGCCACCGCCTGCTCGCCCATGGCTTTCCGGGTCTTGGCGTCGAGGAAAGGCGAAGGCGCCTCTTCGACGACCTTCTGGTTGCGGCGCTGGATCGAGCATTCGCGCTCGCCGAGATAGAGCGCATTGCCATGCGCGTCGGCCAGCACCTGGATCTCGATGTGGCGCGGATCGACCACGAACTTCTCGATGAAGACGCGGTCGTCACCGAACGAGCTTTTGGCCTCCGACCGCGCCCGGTCGAACCCGTCGCGCACCTCGGCCTTGCTCCAGGCGATGCGCATGCCCTTGCCGCCGCCACCGGCCGAGGCCTTGATCATCACGGGATAGCCGATCTCGCCGGCTATTTTCTCGGCATGACCGGCATTCTCGATGACGCCGAGCCAGCCGGGCACCGTGCTGACCTTGGCCGCATTGGCGAATTTCTTCGATTCGATCTTGTCGCCCATCGCCCTGATCGCTCCGGGTTTCGGGCCGATGAAGACGATGCCTTCGTTCTCCAGCGCTTCACAGAAGGAGGCGCGTTCGGACAAAAACCCGTAGCCGGGATGCACGGCTTCAGCACCTGTCGCCTTGCAGGCGGCGATGATCTTCTCCGGCACCAGATAGCTCTCTGAGGCCGGCGAAGGCCCGATATGGACAGCCTCGTCGGCCATCTCGACATGCACGGCGTCACGATCGGCGTCCGAATAGACCGCGACGGTGGCGATGCCCATCTTGCGCGCCGACTTGATGACGCGGCAGGCGATCTCGCCACGATTGGCGATCAGGATCTTTCTGAACATGCGGGTTTATTCCCTCGGCTGCCTTTCTTTTATGGGCTTCGCCCAGCCGGTCAAGGCACGTAGGCGCATATCCGGGTGCCGAGTCGCCTGGTGACGACCAAAACCCGGCTACGAACTGTCAATTCGTCCCATAGTCCAGAACCTGCAGATACGCTAAAGCTCGCCTCGATTGCCGATTTGGCTTGAGAGGAGAGCCCCGATGAAAACCCGTGCCGCTGTCGCTGTCGCCGCCGGAAAGCCGCTGGAAATCCTGGAGGTCGACCTCGACGGCCCTCAGCCCGGCGAGGTGCTGGTCGAGATCAAGGCGACCGGCATCTGCCACACCGACGAATTCACGCTGTCGGGCGCCGATCCCGAAGGCATCTTTCCGGCGATCCTCGGCCATGAGGGCGCCGGAATCGTCGTCGATGTCGGCAAGGGCGTCACCTCGGTCAAGAAGGGTGACCACGTCATCCCGCTCTACACGCCGGAATGCCGGCAATGCCCGTCCTGCCTTTCCAGAAAAACCAATCTGTGCACCGCGATCCGCGCCACGCAGGGGCAAGGGCTGATGCCGGACGGCTCGTCGCGCTTCTCGATCGGCAAGGACAAGATCTTCCACTATATGGGCTGCTCGACCTTCTCCAACTTCACCGTGCTGCCCGAGATCGCGGTGGCCAAGGTCAATCCCGACGCGCCCTTCGACAAGATCTGCTATATCGGCTGCGGCGTCACCACCGGCATCGGCGCGGTGATCAACACAGCCAAGGTCGAGATCGGCGCCACGGCCGCTGTCTTCGGCCTCGGCGGCATCGGCCTCAACGTCATCCAGGGCCTGCGCCTCGTCGGCGCCGACATGATCATCGGCGTCGACCTGAACAACGACAAGAAGGAATGGGGCGAGAAATTCGGAATGACGCATTTCGTCAATCCGAAGGAGATCGACGGCGATATCGTGCCCTATCTCGTCAACATGACCAAGCGCGGCGCCGACCATATCGGTGGCGCCGACTATACTTTCGACTGCACCGGCAGCACCAAGGTGATGCGCCAGGCGCTTGAGGCATCGCACCGCGGCTGGGGCAAGTCGGTGGTCATCGGCGTTGCCGGCGCCGGCCAGGAGATCTCGACGCGGCCGTTCCAGTTGGTCACCGGACGCACCTGGATGGGCACCGCCTTCGGCGGCGCGCGCGGCCGCACCGACGTGCCGAAGATCGTCGACTGGTACATGGACGGCAAGATCGAGATCGACCCGATGATCACCCACACACTGAAGCTGGAGGACATCAACAAGGGTTTTGACCTGATGCATGAGGGCAAGAGCATCAGGAGCGTGGTGGTTTACTAAGAATTCGCGACCTGGCCGGGAGGAAGCAAGGCAATCGCTTCAGGTTTGCGCCGCCCCTCATCCGCCTGCCGGCACCTTCTCCCCGTATAATGACGCGGAGAAGGGGCTGATCGCAACGTCGGCACGCTTTCTGCCACGCCGAAGATTGGCGAAATCCTTTGCGAAGGCGTCTTTCTCCCCGTCACCAATGAGGGGCGGCGCCGACCTTTGAAGCGATTGCGCTGCACCAATAGGTCCGGAGCGTTGCTGAGATGGCGACCGCTCGAATATCATCGACAGAGCCAGGCGAAAAATCGCCCGGCTTCATACGCGTTGGAACGAACCATGCCCGCACCCGCCATTTACGTCGATGCCGATGCCTGTCCGGTGAAGGCCGAGGTCGAAAAAGTCGCCGAGCGCCATGGCGTCGTCGTCACCTTTGTCTCCAATGGCGGCCTGCGCCCGTCGCGCGACCCGATGATCCGCAACGTCGTCGTATCCAAGGGCGCCGACGCGGCGGACGACTGGATCGTCGACAATGCCAAGCCCAACGATATCGTTGTGACAGCAGACATCCCGCTTGCCGCCCGCACGGTGGCGCTCGGCGCCCATGTGCTGGGGCCGACCGGACGCCCGTTCACGCCGGAAACGATCGGCATGGCGGTGGCGATGCGCGACCTCAAGCAGCATCTGCGCGAGACCGGCGAAAGCAAGGGCTACAACGCCAGTTTCGCGCCACAGGACCGCTCGCGGTTTCTCGGCGAACTCGACCGCATCCTGCGGCGTGCGCTGAAATCCGCCGCACCGGGCTAGCGCCTGATCCCGAAACGGAACACAGCGAAGCAATCGGAATCGATCTTCGAAACCAAACGCACTGTCAAAAGTGTTATAATGTCCGAGACTTAAAGGACGAGCGGCGGTGTAGAAGACGGACCGCATCAGAGGCCGGGCCATGACGACCGAGCTGCCCCTGAAGAAACCACTGCACCGCCACATGCAGTTCGCGGTGTCGGCCTGCATCGGTGTAGTGGCACTGGCGATCGCGCTGGTGCTGCGCACTCCGCTCGCCTTCTCGATCGGCGCCAATGCGTTTTTCGCCGCCTACACCGTCATCGTCGTCGCCCAGATGCCGCTGCTCACCGGCCGCTATCTGAGCAGGAACGCGCGGGCCACCGACCAGCCGGTGCTGGTCATCTTTGCGGTGACGCTGATTGTCGTCACCGTTGCCATCATCTCGCTGTTCCAATTGATCAATCGCGAGGGCAGCGCGCACCCTGTCGAACTCACCTTCGCGCTGCTGTCGATCCCGCTCGGCTGGTTCACCATCCACGCCATGACAGCGCTGCACTACGCGCATGTTTACTGGGTCAACGACGAAGAGACCGACCCCGGCAGCAAAGCGAAGCAGAAAAAGCCGGTCGGCGGCCTCGTATTTGCCGGTAAGGGGCGGCCGGACGGCTGGGATTTCCTCTACTTCTCGACCACCGTCGGCATGACCTCACAGACTTCCGATACCGCGGTCTCGACCCCGCAAATGCGTCACATCGTGCTTTTGCATTCGATCCTGTCGTTCTTTTTCAATACAGTGATCGTCGCCGCCGCGGTCAACCTCGCCGTCAGTCTCGGGAGCCAGTAGTATCGGGCAGGCTGTAATAATTCCGTGATCGGATGAAACATCGCTTTGGCTGGCAACGTATTGGGAGGAGAACGATCGGAAAGGCCGGCTGAGCGGTCGGGAGGACACGGAAAAATGCAATCGGTTGCCAGGAGCCAATCCACTGTCGGGCCAGATGCCGCCGCGCCGAAGGATGCGACGCTGATCTACCGGCAGTCGCGGTGGACGCGGCTGACGCACTGGCTCTGGGCCATTTCGCTGTTCTTCATGCTGCTTTCCGGCCTGCAGATCTTCAACGCCCGCCCCCAGCTCTATATCGGCAAGGAATCGGGATTCGCATATAACAACACCATCTTCGCCATCGGCGCCGAGAACACCGCAAACGGCCCGCGCGGCTACACCGAAATCTTCGGCAAGCGCTTCGACACGACCGGTGTGCTCGGCTGGTCGGGGCCGGCGGAGCAGGAGACGTCCCGCGCCTTCCCGTCCTGGGCGACGATCCCCTCCTATTACGACCTCGGCACCGCCCGCGTCGTCCATTTCTTCTTCGCCTGGATACTGACCACAACCCTGGTCGTGTGGCTGGTCGCCAGCCTGGTCAACGGTCATCTGCGCCGCGATCTTGTCCCGCGCATCGATGATCTCAGGCGCTTGCCGCGAGACATCGTCGATCATGCCAAATTAAAGTTCCATCACAGCCGCGAGTACAACACGCTGCAGAAGATGGCTTATGGCAGCGTGATGTTCGTGCTGCTGCCGCTGATGATCATCACCGGTCTTGCCATGTCGCCGAGCATGAATGCGGTGCTGCCGTTCCTCAACGATCTGCTAGGCGGCCGGCAGACGGCACGGACAATCCACTTCATCGTGATGCTGCTGCTCGTCGCCTTCTTCATCGTCCATATGCTGATGATCTTCGCCGCCGGCCCGATCAACGAGCTGCGTTCCATCATCACCGGCTGGTACCGAACCGATCCGCCGGCGCATGGCAGCAAGACGCCGCAGAGGGGTGCGTGAGATGCTGAAGTTTGTGATCAGCCGCAGAAAATTCCTGACCTCGGCTAGCCTCGGCGTCTCCGGTATCATGCTGTCGGGTTGCGATGCCTTCGACAGCCAGCTTCGCGTCGGCGACGGCCTGCGCAGCTTCCTTGAAGGCGCCAACGGCCTGACCTGGCGCGCGCAGCGCCTGCTCGCCGGCGATTCGCTGGCACCGGAATTCACCGAGGCCGACATTCGCCAGCCACAGCGGCCGAACGGCGTCACCGCACCGGACGACGATGTCTACAAGGGCCTGCTCGCCAACAATTTCGCCGACTGGCGTCTCGAGGTCTCCGGCCTCGTCGAAAAGCCGCTGTCGCTGAGCCGTGAGCAATTGATGAACATGCCAAGCCGCACCCAGATCACCCGCCATGACTGCGTCGAAGGCTGGAGTTGCATCGCCAAATGGACCGGCACGCCGCTGTCGCTGGTGCTTGAACAGGCGGTGGTCAAGCCGCAGGCGCGCTACGTCGTGTTCCATTGCCTCGACACGATCGACCGCAGCCTATCCGGCGACATCAAATATTACGGCTCGATCGACCTGATCGATGCCCGTCACCCGCAGACGATCCTTGCCTATGGCCTGAACGGCAAGCCGCTGCCGGTCGAGAACGGCGCGCCGCTGCGTGTCCGAGTCGAGCGCCAGATCGGCTACAAAATGCCAAAGTATCTCCGCAGGATCGAGCTGGTCGACAGTTTCGCCGCTATCGGCGGCGGCAGGGGCGGCTACTGGGAGGACAATGGCTACGACTGGTACGGCGGCATTTGACGCCATAGCTCCGCCATTTCCGATCAGCGTTTGGTGCTTTGCTCAAGCGACCTTGTCGATCAGCGGCTTGAGCACCGGATGGATTTCCGGCGAGGCGTGCTTGATCAGTGTCAGCAGCGCGCGCTCGTTCTCATGCAGCGGCCGGCCGCTGCCGATGCGCTCGGCCAGCCACTTCGCCTCGCCCGCGTCGATCGTTTCGGCGCGGCGGGCCAGCGCCTCGGCTGCCTTGTTCTTCGATTCCCATTCGGATTCGATATCGCCCGGCGCGCAGTAGGCTTCCATGATGCCGGCGAGACCGCCCGATACCATGCGGCCGAAGAAGCCGCCGATCTCCGGATCGGCCTGATCCAGGAAAGAATCCCGGCGCAGCGCCACGTCGCGTATCGGCGCTTCATAGCCGGCCGAGCACATGACGAAATTGGCGATCGCCTTGACGAACAGATCATTCCACGATGGATCGTTGTTGGCTGCCGCGGTCCGCTCGTTGATCTTGAACAGCATCTCGGCCTCGGCGCGAGTGATCGCAATGTTGCCGTCGCCGCCATGGGCGTAGAGGATGCGGCGCAGAAGCTCGACCTCGGCTTTGGCGATCAGGCCGGGAACCAGCTTGCCGCCGTGCATCAGCGGCCCCTTGCCGTCGTTGACGGCATGGGCCACTTGCTCCAGCGCATAGGCGCAAAGCCCGCTCGGCGAGGATTTCGCCTTTTCCAGCACATGCACGAGCAGTTCGAGTTCGGTCAGGCTGTCGACCATGCCGTCACGCGAAATCGCTCGGACCAGCCAGTCGGCATTGTCCTGCGAGATATAGCCCGCCGGCTTTTCCTGATGAACGATGAAGTCGGTGACGGCTTCGATGAAAAAATCCGGCCATTCCGCGCATTTGTCCCCTTCTATCGCGTCGAGCGCAAACAGCGCCTCGGCCTCGCTGCGCGTCACCACCCCGTCGCCGAACACCTCGCGGCGCAGCATGACCACGTCTTCCGCTGTGATCCGATTTTTCGCGGCCAGCTCGGCCACCGGAGCGCTCTTCAATTCGCCCATCTCGTTTCCCATCCATACGTCGCTTGGACCCAACATATCGGCAGTTCCTTGAGAAACCGGCAACCCGCGTGGTTAGCGAAGACTTGTCGGCAAGCTGTCGCTGGCAGGTGACAACGTGTCGCCGACAGGCTATGGATGACGAGTCGAGGGCTCAAATTGAGTCCTACCTGTTTGCGGGAGAGAGCAGCGAGAGCTGCCGCCGAAGGGGAAATCGCCCGAAATCTCTCAGGCAAAAAGAACCGTAGACGGGAAAGACACTCTGGAAAGTCGGGGTTTTTTCGCCCCGCGCCGAAGGTGTAAGCGTTGCCGACAGAGTTACGGGGCGCGAGTCTCTCAGGCTTCAGACAGAGGGGCACGGACTGGTCGCCATTCGCGGCCGATTGCGTGCGACTCTGGAGACGACATGACGGGCGACGACACCAAACACCTTCCCCTCGAAGACCTGCACGTGGCCGCCAGTGCGCGCTTTGGCGCGTTCGCCGGCTGGTCGATGCCGCTGACCTATCCGGCCGGCGTGATGAAGGAGCACCTTCATACCCGCGAGCATGCCGGCCTGTTCGACATCTCACACATGAAGCTGTTCGAGATCCGTGGCCCGGGCGCCGAGGCACTGCTCAATCGTGCCTGCCCGCTCGACGCCGGCGCGCTTGAGATTTCCCAGTCCAAATACACGTTCCTTCTCAATGAAGCCGCCGGCGTTATCGACGATCTGATCGTCACCAGGCTCGGCCGAGAGCGCTTCATGGTCGTCGCCAATGCCGGCAATGCTGAAGCCGACGAAAAACACCTTCGTCAGCTTGCCGAGGACTTTGATGCCAAGGGGGAGTTTGACGCCAAGATTGAAGCACTGGACCGCGTCTTCCTGGCGATCCAGGGTCCCGAAGCCTGGGCCGCCCTGTCGCGCGCCGGCATCGAAACCGGGTCGCTGCTGTTCATGCACGGCTTCGAGCCCCGCGAAAACTGGTTCATGAGCCGCTCGGGCTATACCGGCGAGGACGGTTTCGAGATCGGCCTGCCGGAAGTGGATGCGCGAAATCTCGTCGCCAAACTGCTTGAGGACGAGCGCGTGATGTGGGTTGGGCTGGCCGCCCGCGACAGCCTGCGGCTCGAAGCAGGGCTGTGCCTGCACGGGCTGGACATCACGCCTGAGATCGACCCGGCCAGCGCCGGGCTGATGTGGGCGATCCCGAAGGAGGTTCGCGCCTCTGGCGCTTTCATCGGCGCCGACGCATTGCGTGCAATCCTGGAGCGAGGCCCGGCGCAGAAACGCGTCGGCCTGAAGCCGGAAGGCCGCCAGCCGGTGCGCCCCGGTGCTGCCCTTTTCGATGCCGACGGCAATGCCGCCGGCCACGTCACCTCCGGCGGCTTCGGCCCCTCGGCCGGCCATCCGGTCGCCATGGGCTACGTCCTGACAACGCTAGCCAAACCTGGCGCAAAACTCTTCGCCGACGTTCGCGGGAGCAAAATCCCGGTCGACATCAATCCCCTGCCCTTCACGCCGCATCGCTACCGCAAAGGATGAACTTCATGGCAAAGACCTATTTCACCGAAGATCACGAATGGCTCCGCGTCGAAGGCGGTATCGCCACCATCGGCATCACCGACTACGCGCAGGAACAGCTCGGCGATCTCGTCTTCGTCGAATTGCCGGAGCCTGGGAAAAAGCTGGCCAAGGGCGATACCGCAGTCGTGGTCGAGTCCGTCAAGGCGGCATCGGACGTCTATGCACCGGTCGACGGCGAGATCACCGAGGCCAACACCTCGCTCTCGTCTGATCCGTCCCTGGTCAATTCGGCGGCGACCAGCGACGGCTGGCTGTGGAAGATGAAGCTGGCCGATGAAAGCCAACTCGAAGGTCTCCTGGATGAGGCCGCCTACAAAGCCCATATTGGTTGAGAGAGCAGGACCAGGAAGATGACCGCAGCACCCTACCCCTTCTCGGCCCGCCATATTGGCCCTGGCCTCAATGATCTCAGAGCCATGCTGGCGACGATCGGCGTTCCTTCGGTCGAGACGCTGATCAGCCAGGCGGTGCCGAAATCGATCCGGCTCGACCGGCCGCTGGCCTTGCCGGCCCCGGCGAGCGAAGCCGAGGCGCTGGCCGAGCTTTCAGCTACAATGGCGAAAAATACAGTTTTGAAAAGCTTCATCGGCGCCGGCTACCACGGCGTCCAAGTGCCGCCGGTCATCCAGCGCAACCTGTTCGAGAACCCGGCCTGGTATACGGCTTACACGCCCTACCAGGCAGAGATCAGCCAGGGCCGGCTCGAAATGCTGTTCAATTTCCAGACCTTGGTCACTGAACTGACCGGGCTGCCGGTCGCGTCGGCCTCGTTGCTCGACGAGGCGACGGCGGTGGCCGAGGCGGTCGGCATCGCGTTACGCCACCACCGCGACAAGCGGACCAAGGTGGCGCTGGCCGGCACGCCGCATCCGCAGACGCTCGATGTCGTGCGCACTCGCGCCGAGCCGCTCGGCATCGAGGTCGACGGCGACGCGATCGACGACAACACAGCCGCCCTGCTGGTCTCCTGGCCCGATACGTTTGGCATCTATGGCGACCACAGGGCGACAATCGAGCAGGCCCGCACCACCGGCGCGCTGGTCGTCTTCATTGCCGATCCGCTCGCCCTGACGCTGACCGACGCGCCGGCCGCGCTTGGCGCCGACATCGCCGTCGGCCCGATGCAGCGCTTCGGCGTGCCGATGGGCTTTGGCGGGCCGCATGCCGCTTATTGCGCCGTTTCCGACAGGCTGACGCGGCTGATGCCCGGCCGCCTTGTCGGCCAGTCGACCGACAGCAACGGCCGGCCCGGCTATCGCCTCGCCTTGCAGACGCGTGAACAGCATATCCGCCGCGACAAGGCGACCTCCAACATCTGCACCGCGCAGGCGTTGCTCGCCAACATGGCGACAGCCTATGCGATCTGGCACGGCCCTGCCGGACTGCAGGCGATTGCCGGCCGAATCCATGCATTGGCCAACCGGCTGGCCGACGGTCTCAAGGCAGCAGGACTCTCGGTGCTTGGCGCAAGCCGCTTCGACACGGTGACGGTGGAAGTGAAAGGCAGAGCCGAAGCGATTGGCGCCGCTGCCGAAAAGACCGGCCGATTGCTGCGCGTCATCGACGCCGACCACATCGGCATCAGCTTCGACGAGACCTCGACCGAGGCCGACCTGGAGGCGATCGCGGCGCTGTTCGGCGCCAAGGCGGGCGCAGCCGTCGGCAGCACCATGCCCGGAAAGCCGCGCGGCAAGGCGTTTCTCACGCAGCCTGTGTTCCGCGAAAACCACTCGGAAACCGAGATGATGCGCTTCCTGCGCCGGCTGGCCGACAAGGACCTGGCGCTCGACCGCGCCATGATCCCGCTCGGCTCCTGCACGATGAAGCTCAACGCCGCCGCCGAAATGATGCCGGTAAGCTGGCCAAGCGTCGCCAATTTGCATCCCTTCGCTCCGGCCAGCCATTCGCCCGGCTACCGCGCCATGGTCGACGAACTGGGAGGCTGGCTGGCGGAGATCACCGGCTTCGACGCAGTGACCCTGCAGCCCAATGCCGGCAGCCAGGGTGAGTATGCCGGGCTGCTCGCCATTCGCAGCTATCACCGCTCACGCGGCGAAGCTCACCGCACGGTCTGCCTGATCCCGTCATCGGCGCATGGCACCAATCCGGCGAGTGCGGCGATGGCCGGCATGAACGTCGTCGTCGTGCGCTGCACCGAGGATGGCAATATCGATATGGACGATATGAGTGCCAAAGCCAATGAGCATTCCAAGAATCTCGCCGCGCTTATGTTCACCTATCCCTCGACGCATGGCGTATACGAAGAAGGCGCGCGCCACCTCTGCGCCCTCATTCACGAGCATGGCGGCCAGGTCTATTTCGACGGCGCCAACCTCAACGCGCTGGTCGGGCTCGCCCGCCCGGGCGACATCGGCGCCGATGTCTGCCACATGAACCTGCACAAGACGTTCTGCATCCCGCATGGCGGCGGCGGTCCCGGCGTCGGCCCGATCGGCGTCAAGGCGCATCTAAAGCCGTATCTGCCCGGCCACGTCAGCGAAGGCTCGGGCCATGCCGTGTCAGCTGCACCGTTCGGCAGCGCTTCGATCCTGCCGATCACCTGGATGTATATCCGCATGATGGGTGCTTCCGGCCTCAAGCAGGCCACCGAGACGGCGATCGTTTCCGCCAACTATGTGGCGACGCGGCTCGCACCGCACTTCCCGCTGCTCTACAAGGGCAGGCACGATCGCATCGCCCATGAGTGCATCCTCGACACCCGGGTGCTCAAGGAGAACTCCGGCATCAGCGTCGACGATATCGCCAAGCGGCTGATCGATTATGGTTTCCATGCGCCGACCATGTCGTTTCCGGTCGCCGGCACCTTGATGGTCGAGCCGACCGAGTCCGAACCCAAGAGCGAGCTCGATCGCTTCTGCGAGGCGATGATCGCGATATCGGGCGAGGCAGCCAAGGTGGCGAAAGGCGAATGGCCCCTGGCCGACAATCCGCTGGTCAATGCGCCGCATACCGCTGCCGAGGCGCTGGCCGGCCAGTGGACCCATCCCTATTCGCGCCTGGAGGCGGCCTACCCGTCCGGCGATGCCGACACATCAGCCAAATACTGGCCACCGGTGTCGCGCATCGACAATGTCGCCGGCGACCGCAACCTCGTCTGCTCCTGCCCGCCGCTGTCGGAGTATCTGGGGGCGGCGGAGTAGACCACGATCCCGAAAAGTGGAATCCGGTTTTCGGATCATGGTCTAACAAGATAGAAGCCTCAATCAGGCAGAACGCAAGGCCGGCGCGTCGGCCTTGCTCGCCTTGTTCTGGGCGACGACGCGATTTCGCCCGGCGCGCTTTGCCGCATAGAGTGCGGCGTCGGCTTCGGCCAGCACATTGTCGAGACTGGTGCCATCCGTCGCGCCAAAGCCGATGCCGCCACTGACTGTGCTGCGCAACGGACCAAGCTGGGTGGCGACGACTTCCGTGCCGAAGGCGACGCTGATCTTGCTCGCAATGTCGTAAGCCTTCTCTTCAGTCATCCGCGACATGACGAGGACGAATTCCTCGCCACCCAGCCGGAAGGCGTCGACTCCGGTCCTGGCATATTTCCTGATGACAGCTGCGAAGCGGCGCAGAACCTGATCGCCGACCGGATGACCGAATACATCGTTCGTCTTCTTGAAATGATCGAGGTCGAACATTGCGACGGACATGAACGGGCCGAAAACCCGCTCACCGTAGAATGCCGTCAACGCCCGCCGGTTCATCAGCCCGGTCAATGGGTCGGTCATGGTCTCAGTCTTCAGTTCGATCTGCGCCTGCAAATGATGCAGGGAGAGCGTCAATGCGCCGAGCCCCGTCATGCAGGCGACCGCCACGGCGGAATTCAACCGTTCGGCCCAGTTGTCGGGCGCAACGCCGAGCACCCATTGGCCCTTGACCAGCAGGACCGTGCCGCAAAGTCCGAAGGACAGCGCACAGACGCCGCTCAAGAACGAAACGACCAGAAATATCCGGCGATCGTGGCCACCTTTGATCCAGAACATCACCCCGATAAGCGAGAGCAGCGCCGTTACCGTCGCGTAGGTGACGATGAAGCCGACGCCATCAAGGCCCAGCGAGGTCGCGCCTGCGCAAACCGCCATCGCAGCCACGGTCGGCAAGATGGCGCGCCTGTAGTCGCGGACGCCGAGATACTGCATGGCCGACAGGCAGAGGGTCAGGAAGCCCAGGCTGAGAAGCGCAAGCACGATCTGGCAAAGCCAGGGGCTGGGATGCCTGGCATAATGCCAGAACAAGACCACATGCGCGACGAGCACGAGAATGCCGCACGCCACCGTCAGCACAAAGCGTGCCTGTGGCGCGGTGAACCAGATCGCAAACATGGTGATGCTGAGGCACGTGCCCGACAGCGCTGCCGCAAGCAGGAGCGAACTGTAATCCAACATGCGTAAGCGACAGCCTCTTCACAGGTTCTGCCGCATCCTAGGTCAGCAGCAATCCGCGAATACCCTTTTTCGGCCAACCTTCCGGCGTAACCTTCGGACAAGGTTTACAAAGCGTCGATTCCCTCAACCCATTTCCGCCGCTTGGTTGTCGAATGGTTTTGCAGTAAGAGGCTCTATCCTCGAACGTAACGGGAACCTCCGTCGCCTGCCCGCAAAAACCGTGGCAGTATCGGGTGGTGATTCGCAGCATCGCAATCCAGGACCAGCATGAACGACAGCAACGATCTTTTCGGCAATCTGGACAAGCAACCGCAACCGGCGCGCGCCACCGCGCGCCCGGCCGACCCGCTGGTGCAGGCGGCGAAGCGCCCGGCATCCCGCGACGGCAGCGAGAGCTACAGTGCCGCCGACATCGAGGTTCTGGAAGGGCTGGAACCGGTGCGGCGGCGGCCCGGCATGTATATCGGCGGCACCGACGACAAGGCGATGCACCATTTGTTCGCCGAGGTCATCGACAATTCGATGGACGAAGCGGTCGCCGGCCACGCGACTTTCATCGATGTCGAGCTTTCGGCCGACGGATATCTGGCGGTGACCGACAATGGCCGCGGCATTCCGGTCGATCCGCATCCGAAATTCAAGAAGCCGGCGCTCGAAGTCATCATGACGACGCTGCATTCGGGCGGCAAGTTCGACAGCAAGGTCTACGAAACCTCGGGCGGCCTGCACGGCGTCGGCGTCTCCGTCGTCAACGCGCTGTCGGACCATTTGGAGGTCGAGGTCGCGCGCGGCCGCCAGCTCTATCGCCAGCGTTTTTCGCGCGGCGTTCCGGTGACCGGCCTGGAGCAGCTCGGCGAGGTGCATAACCGGCGCGGCACCAAAATACGCTTCCATCCCGACGAGCAGATCTTCGGCAAGGGCGCGGCATTCGAGCCGGCGCGGCTCTATCGCATGACGCGCTCGAAGGCCTATCTATTTGGCGGAGTCGAGATCCGCTGGACCTGCGACCCCTCGCTGATCAAGGAGAAGGACACGACGCCGGCCAAGGCCGAGTTCCATTTTCCCGGTGGCCTCAAGGATTATCTGAAAGCCTCGCTCGGCGACGAATTCCAGGTCACCCGCGAAATCTTTGCCGGCAAAAGCGACAGGCAAGGCGGCCACGGCTCGCTCGAATGGGCGGTGACCTGGTTCGGCGGCGACGGGTTCCTCAACTCCTACTGCAACACCATTCCGACCGGCGAAGGCGGCACCCATGAGGCCGGCTTCCGCAACGTCTTGACGCGCGGCCTGCGCGCCTATGCCGAGCTGGTCGGCAACAAGCGTGCTTCGATCGTCACCTCGGAAGACGTCATGATCTCGGCGGCGGGCATGCTGTCGGTGTTCATCCGCGAGCCGGAATTCGTCGGCCAGACCAAGGACCGGCTGGCGACGATCGAGGCGATCAGGATCGTCGAGGCCGCGATCCGCGACCCCTTCGATCACTGGCTGGCCGACAACCCGCAGGAAGCTTCGAAGCTGCTCGAATGGGTGATCGCACGTGCTGACGAGCGGGTGCGCCGCCGCCAGGAAAAGGAAGTCTCGCGCAAGAGCGCGGTGCGCAAGCTGCGGCTGCCCGGCAAGCTCGCCGACTGCACGCAGAATGCCGCGGCCGGCGCCGAGCTCTTCATCGTCGAAGGCGATTCGGCCGGCGGCTCGGCAAAACAGGCACGCGACCGCGCCAGCCAGGCAGTGCTGCCGCTGCGCGGCAAGATCCTCAACGTCGCCAGCGCCGGCAACGACAAGCTGGCTGGCAACCAACAGATTTCCGACCTGATCCAGGCGCTTGGCTGTGGCACGCGGTCAAAATACCGCGATCAGGATCTGCGCTACGATCGGGTCATCATAATGACCGACGCCGACGTCGACGGCGCCCACATCGCTTCGCTGCTGATCACCTTCTTCTATCAGGAGATGCCAAGCTTGGTCCGCGACGGCCATCTCTACCTGGCGGTGCCGCCGCTCTACTCGATCCGCCAAGGCGGCAAGGTCGCCTATGCCCGCGACGACGCGCATAAGGACGAACTTCTGCGCACCGAGTTCACCGGGCGCGGCAAGGTCGAAATCGGCCGCTTCAAGGGGTTGGGCGAAATGATGGCCGCCCAGCTCAAGGAAACCACCATGGACCCGAGAAAGCGCACGCTGCTCAGGGTCGATGTGATCGACGCCGAGGCGGCGACCAAGGATGCGGTTGACGCGCTGATGGGCACCAAGCCGGAAGCCCGCTTCCGCTTCATCCAGGAACGCGCGGAGTTTGCCGAGACGGAAGTGCTGGATATCTGAATTTCTTCTGCGCGGCGAACCGCAACGGCGGGTAGTGTCTCAGTTTGAAATTTCAAAGGCGATAGTCGCACTCCCAGCGCCCTAGTCTGGTGAGTTGCGCGCCGATGGCCTGCCAAGTTTCCCCCTCGGTCGCAGCACAACGATCCCTGAGAAACTTTTCGAGCTCGACGTAGTCGAAACGCGGCATGAAAATCACACTTTCCGCCGCAAATACCTTGCCGCCCTGAGATCGAAGGAACCAATTGGGAGAGCAGACAGTCGCTGTAAATGCGTCGGCTCTGTTATCTCCTTCTGGACCGGCATAGAAATCAATAGTGACGGAGAAGTCAGTCGGATCGCGCGGGTTCCACGTATCGAGGGCAAAAGCTCCGGCATCGGTGTCTAGAATTCGGTGGCCCTTGTACTGTGCTCTCATTAAGGCGTGCGTCCCAGATGCACCGATCGCCAACCGAAGGCACTGGCGATAGTCCGGTGATCATGCATCCAGTTGGCGCCCGTCCCGCGCGACGTCGTACGCGATCGTATTCCGCGAACCCCAGCTTGCCGCCAATTCACTCGACGTGGTGGAGAGGATTGTCGCAGGAATTCCGACTTCATGCTGAATCGTCCAACCGACGAGCGGGTCGAGCAGTTCCGGCTTGGCGTCGTCGGGCAAAGCAACGAGAATATCCCAGTCGCTGTCAGGTCGATTGTCGCCCCGCGCTCGGCTGCCGAACAGCCATATAGAATCGGGACTCAAGCGAACCCTGATCGCATCGATCAACGGCTTGATCTCTGCCGGAACCTTAAGGCGTTTCGAAGCAAAATCGCGCATGGCCCTACATAATCGCAGTTTTTTGCGCCTACAAACGCAACGCAATCGCGGCTAGGCAGCCGCGATCGCCAGCGCGTGGCCGCGCGCGTTTTCGCGCAGCGCATCGAGGTGGATCGATTTGACCAATCCGGCGAGATCGCCTTCGGCGGACTGCCCGCCCAATTCCTTCAGCATCAGCCAGCTGACTTCCTGGACGCCGGCGAGGCGCTTGCCATTGGCGACCTCGCGCCAGATCTTCAGCGCGCGCAGGATGATGGCGTGCGTGGCCGCGGCCAGGCCAGCGCTGCGGAGCAGCGCCTGCAGCGCCACGTCGTGCCCGCCGGCCAGCAGCGCCCTCACCCGTTGTTCGGATTGCTGGCTGAGCGCGACCAGCACTGAGCCGAAGAAATCGACCTTGCCGTGCGCAATGGTGCGAATGATGAAGCTTGCGGTCAGGTCGCCGCGCAGGCGCAGATGCTCGATGAGCGCCGCATGTTCTTCCTGGCGCGTGCCTTCGATCAGCGTCATGGAAGCCTTGACGCAGGCGTCGCGCATGACGCGCTCGGTTCTGGCACGGCCCATCAGCGCTAGCACCAGCGGCGAACCCTTGAGCGTTTCACCAAGTTTTATCAGCAGCATATGCCGGCAGTCGGCGGGCAGGCGCGCATCTGATATCAGCGCTTCGCGCACCGAAGGCAGATGGCCATGGCGTTCGGCGATACGGCGGAAGCTGAGCGAGGCGATGTCGGCGCCGCTGTTGGCGAGAAGCGTGGCGCAGGCTTCCGGCTCGCCGATTTCGGCGATCGCGGCGGCGACCGCCATGGAGACGCGCGCACGATCGGCGATCAATTTCTGGATCGCCTTCTGGCCGCCGGCAACCCGGTCGATCAGATCGGCATCGGTAAGCAGCGGCGAACGTGCCAGCACCAGGCTGGCCACTTCCGGCTGATCGGACGCCAGCGCGCTGATGATCTGCAGCGGCGCGTGATGGCTCATCGACAGCGCCTCTGCAATCGCCAGCCGCACTTTCGACGAGGCATCGTCGAGCAGCAGCGTCAGCGCCGCCTCCGCTGCGCAGCGATCCTCGAAAGGCAGCTCGGCATTGATGTAGGCGCGAGCCAATGCGCTTGCTGCCGCGGCGCGCTCAGAGACCCTTGCCGTGTTGATCCATTTCAGGAAATGCGAAACAACCATGCCGTCCGCTGCGCCCCTAGCCCGAGTCCATTCCCGCCCCAGTGAAGACCGTATGCAGAAATGGTTTACGAACGGTTCACCATGTTTGTTAACTGGCCCCTGTTTGTTAACTGGCTTGCGAGCGCGGTAGGCAGCGCCTAGCGACGTGCGCGCTTTCGGAAAGTACGCTAACACTTTGAATCTTCGCATCGTGCTTTCCAAAAATCGATTCCGATTTTCGGGGCGATGCGGCAGCGGAGGAGATCGACCGTGGCCGGGCTTTATCTGGAAGAGTTCGTCGTCGGCCATGTCTTCCGGCACACGCTGCGGAAAACCGTCACCGAAAGCGACAACATGCTGTTTTCGGTGATGACGCTGAACCCGCAGCCGCTGCACATCGATTTCGACTTCGCCGCCAAAAGCGAATGGGGCAAGCCGCTGGTCAATTCGCTGTTCACGCTGGGCCTGATGATCGGTATTTCGGTGAACGACATCACCGTCGGCACCACCATCGCCAATCTCGGCATGAAGGAGACGGTGTTTCCGCATCCGGTCTTCCACGGCGACACCATCCGCGTCGAGACGACGGTGGTGTCGGTGCGCGACTCCAGGTCGAAGCCGGACCGCGGCATCGTCGAATTCGAGCACCGCGCCTACAACCAGGCCGACGTGCTCGTCGCCAAATGCACGAGACAGGCGATGATGATGAAGAAGGCCTGACCGATGCGCTCGCTGCTGTTCGTACCCGGCGATTCGGAAAAGAAGCTGGAAAAGGCGATTGGCGCCGGCGCCGACGTGGTCATCGTCGATCTCGAGGATTCGGTCGCGCCACAAAACAAAACCTTGGCCCGCGATATCGCCGCACGCTTCATCACCGGACACAGGCATCAGACCAGATCCGCGATCTATGTCCGCATCAACGATCTCTCGACCGACCTGACCGACAAGGATTTGGCGGCACTCGTGCCAGTGAAACCCGACGGCATCATGCTGCCGAAGTCGAACAGCGGACAGGATGTCCAGCAGCTCTCGGCCAAGCTCAGGGTGCACGAGGCCGAAAGCGGGCTGCCGGACGGTGCGATAAAAATCCTGCCGATCATCACCGAAACAGCTGCCGGCGTACTGGCGGCTGCGACCTACGCCAAGGCAAGTGCGCGGCTTGTCGGCGTAACCTGGGGTGCGGAAGATCTCTCGGCAGCAATCGGTGCGCCCACCGCGCGCGACGAGAATGGCCGCTACACCGATGTGTTCCGCTTCGCCCGCACCATGACCATCCTCGCCGCCGGTGCCGCGGAAGTCGCGGCGATCGACACGGTTTTTCCCGCTTTCCGTGACATGGCCGGCTTCGCGGCGGAATGCGCCGAGGCAGAGCGCGACGGCTTCACCGGCAAGATGGCGATCCATCCGGCGCAAGTGCCGGTCATCAACGCTGCCTTCACGCCGTCGGCCGAGGCGGTGAAACACTCCCTGGCGATCGTCCAGGCCTTCGAGGCGGCTGGAAATCCCGGCGTCGTCGGCATCGGCGGCAAGATGTACGACCGGCCGCATCTCAAGCTGGCCGAGCGGCTTCTGGCACGCGCCAGAGCGGCAGGGATTCCGGCCTAATATTTTCCCCAGCCCTAACCTTTTCCCCAGCGAGGCCGGCGCATCGAGAAGATCTCGCTGACGCTGGCATAATCCATATAGCCGAGACGGCCGACATTGCCCGCCTTGGCGATATCGAAGATGCCGTCTTTCAGGAAAGCATCGTCGATATGCACACCAACGACCTCGCCGGCGACGACGATGGCGCTGGTCGGTGTCCCGTCCAGCGCCTTTGGCCGCAGGATTTCCGTCACCCGGCATTCAAGCGCCGCGGGCGCTGCCGCTACGCGGGGCGGCGCAACCAGCCGCGACGGCGCCATGGCGAGATCGGCATAGTCGAATTCGGTGACGCCGCGCGGTGCGGACCATTTTTTCAGCGAGATCGCGGCTGACGAGATTGGCGACGAACTCGCCCGTTTCTTCGGCGAAGGTGGCGCTGTCCTTCTCGCCTTCGGACGAAAACCAGACGATGAAGGGCCGCGTCGAAAAAGCATTGAAGAACGAATAGGGGGCGAGGTTGACCTCGCCGGCCTTGTTCACCGTCGAGATCCAGCCGATCGGCCGTGGCGCCACGATCGCCTTGGACGGGTCATGCGGCAGCCCATGCCCCTTTGCCGGCTCGTAGAACATTCAGCCCACCCATGGCCCTGCATAATCGGCATAGAGTTTTGCCGGATCAGGCCGCGGCCGCTCCGGCGCCGGCCCTTGATAGGTGCCGATATGGATGAAGCCGACGACCCGCTCATGCGGCGCCAGCCCCAGGATGGCCCTGCCCTCCGGCACGTCGGAATACCAGTTGCTGATCATGTTGGTGCCATAGCCCAGCGCATTGGCTGATAGCATCAGGTTCATCGCCGCCATGCCGCCGGACAGGAACATCTCCCATTGCGGGATTTTTGGGTTTTCCTTCGGGCTCGACACCACGCCGATCACCAGCGGCGCGCGCGAAAAACGCGCCAGTTCCTGGTTGTGGCGGCCCTCCGGCAGCGGCCCTTCGCGTTGTGCGGCAAGTGCCGCCAGCTTCTTGCCGATCTCGACGCGCGCCTCGCCCCGGTAGAGGATGAAGCGCCAGGGCTCGAGCCGGCCGTGGTCCGGCACCCGCGAGGCGGCGGCAATCATCGTCGCGATGTCAGTGTCACTGGGCGCCGGTTCCTTCAACTCCGGGATCGGCGCGGAGTTTCGGGTCAGCAGAAAGTCGATGATCGGCGACGCCATGAGCGCAAGTCTCCTTGGAATTTGAGCTGAAGCGCACCATCGGGCATCGGGCGGCTCGGGCATTGGCGCGGCGCGCCGCACAATGAGCCCTCTAGCAGAAGCTGATCGGACTCTTAAGCCTTGAAATTGCCACCGCCTTGGGCTTCAACGCAAGGCATGTTTGAGGGGACATCGCGACTTTTCCCGATCTGGCTCGCTGCCGCACTGTTGATGGTGCCGGTTTCGCTTGCCGTCGCACAGGATGCGGACGGCCTCGGTGATCTGAAACTTCCCGGAATGTCGAACTATGCGCCCCCGAAAAGCGATGCACCGCTGGCAGCGGGGAGCAGCGGCGCGATCACGCTGTCGGCGCAATTGACCGACAAGGGCGCCGACATCACGCGCGGCATCGTCTGGCGCGTCTTCAAGCCTGACCCCACCGGCGATGGCAAGCTGCCGATGGTCGCTTCCGCCCATGGCGGCAGCGCGGTGTTCCAGCTCGAGCCCGGCAGCTATCTGGTCCATGCCTCTTACGGCCGGGCCGGAGCCACCAAGCGCATCACCGTCGGCAAGGACGCCAAGCGCGAAAGCCTCGTGCTCGATGCCGGCGGACTCAAGCTCGACGCCGTGCTGTCGGGCGGTGTGCGCATACCGCCGAAGAAATTGCGCTTTTCGATCTATGAAGGCCAGGCCGAGGCCAATCACGATCGCGCCCTGATCATACCCGATGTCGAGCCGAACAGCGTCGTGCGGCTGAACGCGGGCGTCTATCACGTCGTCTCGACCTATGGCTCGGTGAATGCGGTCATCCGCTCAGACATCCGCGTCGAGGCCGGCAAGCTGACCGAAGCGGCCGTCGAGCATCGTGCGGCGGAGATGACCATGAAGCTGGTACGCGAGCCAGGCGGAGAGGCGATCGCCGACACCTCCTGGTCGTTGCTCAACGAATCCGGTGATCCCATCCAGGAAACCGTCGGCGCCTTTGCTTCGATGGTGCTTGCCGAGGGCGACTACACCATCATCGCCAAGAACCGCGACCGCATCTACCAGAAAGATTTTGCGGTCGTGGCCGGGCAGAACAAGGAAATCCAGGTTTTGGCCACGGAGGCCTCGGCGATCGATCCCCAGGAAGGCGCGGACTAGACATCCGGATCCTGTGCAGGAACCGGTCCAGCAGCGTATGATTTGCCGATCAGGCCGCGTTGCGCATGCGTCGCGGCAGAAACTGGCCGCGGTCGCGCGGCTCGGCCGGAGCCAGATCGAAGACAGCCCGGTAAAGCCGCTCGAGCAAAGCCTTGCGGTCGCGCACCGGCTCCAGTTCGTCCCATCCCAGCACGTCGCCGACGCGCACGTCGATCGATTTGCCGGACAGCCGCGCGAATTCGTGGATGAGCAGGGAAATGCGCAGCGTCAGCGAAGCCCTGCCGACGAACTTCGCCACGCGTCCGTCACGCTCGGCTAGGTTCATGGGTCCGCTGACCAGGTGGAACAGCCGCCCGTTCTGGCCGGAAAAGTGCATTGGCACAACCGACGCCTTGGCATCCCTAACGAGACGGGCCGGAAACATCTTCCACGGCAGGTCGCGCGCCCGGCCAAAACCTTTCGGCGCGGTGGCGACGCCGCCGGCGGGGAAGACGACGATGATGACGCCGTCTTTCAGCAGCCGCACCGCCTCATGGCGCACCGCCATGTTGTTCCTGATCGCGTCCTTGGTCTCGGAAAAGTCGATCGGCAGCGAATAAGGCTCCATCTCGCGGACCTTGAGCAGATCCTTGTGGATCATGACACGGAACGGACGCTGAAGCTGCTCGGCCAGCGACAGCACCGCAATGCCGTCGCCGATGCCGAACGGGTGGTTGGCGACGATCACCAGCGGCGTGTCGGGCAATTTTTCCGGCGGCCATTGGCCGGTGGTCCGCACCCTGACATCGATCAGTTCCAGCATGCGGCTGAACACGCGCTCGCCGGTCGGCACCACATGGCGGCGCCAAAAGTCATAGAGCGCCGCGAAGCGATCGCGGCCGGACAGGCCTTCGATGGAGTGGATGAACCAGCGCGTCAATGCCGGCTGATGCGGGCTGGCATAGGAAAGCTCAGGAAACGGTCTTTCGCGCATCTTCAGCTTGAGCATGAGGCTCGTTACAAGGCTGGCGTGACAAGCGTATGAAATGGCGGGCATGTGAATGGCGTGCATGCGAATGGCGGTGGATCGCTTCACCGCCATGAAACCATCATTGCCACGACGACTGATCGCGCGGCAACCGACCATCTGGATCATGCACCTCCACCTTGTCGTCGGCCGTCAGATTGGCGCTACCTCCGTCAATCGCCGTGCCGGCACCGCTTACCGGAACATATGCCCATCTCGGCGTCAGATAACGATGGAAGACCTCGTCCGGCCCGACGCGGACGAGATTCATCCGCGCGCGCTGTTTTCCAAGTCGCGGAGATAGCTCAACACCGCTTCAAAATGCCCTTCGGCCACCAATTCGGCTGCAGTCTTATGATCGTATTCGGCGATCGGCTCGTTTCGATACCAGTAAATTGCTTTGCTAATGTCTCCGGTGAGCGTCGCCGCAGCCGTGATCGCCTTGATCATTTCGCGCATCCGGCTTTGCAGTCGCTCAGAGGCCGGGTTGCGAAGCGTGTTTCGGTGAACACCAGTCAGATCGGCCAGGTTCGTCACCTGGACGCCAAGCGCCTTTGAAAAGCGTTTTGGTGAAATGTAGGGCGTGCGAGGTTCCTGAAGGCTCTCCACGAAGCCCGACACCATGGCTGCCTGCGTATTCTGAGCGACTGTCATCGATCTCTCCGGCGCCTGCAATGGCATTTATTTGCACAATATGTGCACATTTTCTTGCATATCAAATGCCCGATTGCCCCTCAGCTCTCAGGTCAAGAAATAAACTGCGACGGAAATTCTCGCCTTCTCAAAATGCCAAATACGAAGCGTCTGCGACGTCAACCTTGTCGGCGTGAACTTCGCCCGGATTACTGCCGACAAGGATGCGCCATTAGAGCCAGGGTCAGGCCGCTCGTTTGCGCTTGCGGTCGGGCGTCACCGCCTCTTCGGCAAGCATTGCCACTGCCTGGCCAAGGCCAAGTGACTCCTGGTCGCGCGAGCCGAGCCGGCGGATGTTGACCGTCTCTTCCTCCGCCTCGCGCTTGCCGCAGACGAGGATGACCGGAACCTTGGCCAGGCTGTGCTCGCGGACCTTGTAGTTGATCTTCTCGTTGCGAAGATCGGCTTCCGCCAACAGTCCGGCCGCCTTCAGCCGCGCGACGACCTTTTGCGCGTAATCGTCGGCATCGGAGGTGATCGTTGCAACCACCACTTGCAGCGGTGCGAACCACAGCGGGAAATGGCCGGAATAGTTCTCGATCAGGATGCCGAGGAAGCGCTCCATCGAACCGCAGATGGCGCGATGCACCATCACCGGCTGCTTTTTTTCCGAATCCGAACCGATGTAGAAGGCGCCGAACCGTTCCGGCAGGTTGAAATCAACCTGCGTGGTGCCGCATTGCCAATCGCGGCCGATGGCGTCCTTCAGCACATATTCGAACTTCGGCCCATAAAACGTGCCCTCGCCCGGATTGACGCCCGTCTTGATCCGGTTACCCGACCGCGCTGCGATCTTGTCGAGCACGTCCTGCAGCACGCCCTCGGCATGATCCCACATCGCGTCGGTGCCGACCCGTTTTTCGGGGCGCGTCGCCAGCTTGACGGTAATTTCGTCGAAGCCGAAATCGGCATAGGTCGACAGGATCAGGTCGTTGATCTTGATGCACTCGTCGGCGAGCTGTTCCTCGGTGCAGAAGATGTGGGCATCGTCCTGGGTAAAGCCGCGCACGCGCATCAGCCCATGCAGCGCGCCGGACGGCTCATAGCGATGCACATTGCCGAATTCCGCAAGTTTTACCGGCAGATCGCGGTAGGACTTCAGCCCGTGCTTGAAGATCTGGACATGGCCGGGGCAGTTCATCGGCTTCAGTGCAAACATCCGGTCGTCGTCGGTGTCGTCGCCGGCAACCGTCACCTTGAACATATTGTCCCGGTACCAGCCCCAGTGACCTGACGTCTCCCACAGGCTCTTGTCGAGCACTTGCGGCGCGTTGACTTCCTGATAGCCCTGCTCCTCGAGGCGGCGGCGCATGTAGTTGACCAGGTTCTGGAACAGTCTCCAGCCCTTGGCATGCCAAAAGACGACACCCGGCCCCTCCTCCTGGAAATGGAACAGGTCCATCTCGCGGCCGAGCTTCCTGTGGTCGCGCTTTTCGGCTTCCTCCAGCATGGTCTGATAGGCATCGAGCTGCGCCTGATCGGCCCAGGCCGTGCCATAGATGCGGGTCAGCATTGGGTTGTTCGAATCGCCGCGCCAATAGGCGCCGGCCACCTTCATCAGCTTGAAGGCGCTGCCGATCTGTCCGGTCGAGACCATATGCGGGCCGCGGCAGAGGTCGAACCAATCGCCCTGCGCATAGATCTTGAGGTCCTGATCTTCGGGAATGGCGTCGATCAGTTCCAGCTTGTAGCGCTCGCCCTTGTCGGCAAAGATCTTTTTCGCCTTCTCGCGCGACCAGACCTCTTTGGTGAACGGCTTGTTGCGCGCGATGATCTCGCGCATCTTCTTCTCGATCACCGGGAAATCATCGGGCGTGAACGGCTCGTTGCGGGCAAAATCATAGTAGAACCCGTTCTCGATCACCGGGCCGATGGTCACCTGCGTACCCGGCCACAATTCCTGCACGGCTTCGGCCAGCACGTGCGCTGCGTCGTGGCGGATGAGTTCCAGTGCGCGCGGGTCTTCGCGGGTGATGATCTCGAGCTTGCCGGACTTGCCGAGCGGGTCGGAAAGATCGCGCACCACGCCATCGATCGAGTAGGCGACCGCCTTCCTGGCCAGCGACTTCGAGATCGATTCCGCCAGGCCGGCGCCGGTCATCGCCGCATCGTAGTCGCGGACGGAGCCATCGGGAAATGTCAGGGAAACGGAATTCAGCATAAAACTCTCCTATCCAGTCCCGCAAACGAGCGCGGGTGGTGAAATGCATGTCGCCCAAAGTGTGCAGCGGTTTTTGGCCAACGACATGCATAAAGTAAAAGCCGGATGCGTCCGGCGGCAGTCTTTTATGGGCAGATTTTCGTGCCGTAAAGGCGAATGGCCGATCACTTGCTCTTGTTCATGAGATTCGGCAGCTCTTTCAGGAACATCGTCCGCGTCTGAGGACCCTTCGGCGTGTCGGAACGTTTCGTATCGATTACCAGGCGGGCAAAGACGATGTTGCGAGCATCCTTGTTGGCCCAGCCGACAAACCAGCCAAGCGAGCGCCAGCCAAGCGAGGACTTGTCGGCGCTGTCGCCAAGCCTGGTGGTCCCGGTCTTGCCCTGCACCGTCCAGCCACCTGACCGGAAGGTCGGCAAGATCGCCCTGGTCATCGCGTGGGCCTTGTCCGAAACCGGCAGTTCGCCGGCAAGCAGGCGGCGCATGAAATTCACCTGTTCGACCGGCGATATCTCAAGGGAAGAATTCACCCAGGACCGGGTCAGGCCATCATTCTTGCCGGCATCGCCGGCAACATCGGTGTTGCCGTAGTCGAATTTCGAGACGTAGCCGGCAAACCGCTCGTTGCCGAGCCGGCGGGTGATTTCCTGCGAAAACCACAGCACCGAGTCCTTTTCCCAGATCGTTGGGTCGACGGTTTTCTGGTCCCGCTTGACCGCCTTGAACTCGGGCTTGTAGTCCCAGGCCGGCGTGTGCTCGTCGCTCAGGATTCCCGCATCGTAGCCGATCAGGGCCAAGGGGACCTTGAAAGTCGAGGCGGGACTAAAGCGCTGGTCGCAGACCCCGTCCCGATACAGCGTCTCACCGCTTGCAGCATCCAGGATCAGCGTGCATTCGACCTCCTCCATCGGCGCCGATTGAGCGCGGATCGGAAAACCAAAAAGCCAGGCCAGAAGGTAGATAACCACGGCGAAAACGAATGGACGGCGGTCTAGCTGGCGCATTGGCAATCTCTCCTGATGGCTATCAGGAGCGGCTTAGCGAGGCGTCTTGTCTCGATTTTGTCTTAAATGCGCAACGTGCGGTTAACCCTAGCAAATCGTAAAGATCCTGCTCTATTTGCCAGAGCTTACGCCCCACCGGCATCGGTTTCCGGATCACTGCTCTTTTTTCCGATCCGCCAATATCGCCAGGGCGTGAACCAGACATAGCGCTCAGTCAGCACCTCCGGCACCCGGTCGATGCCATGCGTTCCGCCCGGCCCGCAGCGCAGCACACGGAAAAAACCCATCCAGCCGCCGGCCCATAGCCCATGGCGGGCAATCGCTTCGTGCGCGTATTCGGAGCAGGTCGGCAAATGCCGGCAGGAATTGCCGACAAAGCCGGACAGGGTCAGCTGGTAGAAGCGCACGAGCGAGGTGCCGAGGATTCGGCCGGGCGTCTTGCGCCAGGGGCCCGGCCAGTTGCGTGTGTATCGCGGCGTCTGATGGGTGTGATCCGTCGCCATTTGACGACTAGGCCGCCTGTTCGGCGCGCTTCTTCTCGATCTGGCCGATCGCGTCGACCACCGCATCGAAGGTCAGCATGGTCGAGGCATGTCGCGCCTTGTAGTCGCGCACCGGTTCGAGATATCTGAGGTCGGCGAAGCGGCCCTCCGGCGGCGCGCCGTTTTCCTTCAGCATCTTCAGCATGGTCTCGCGAACGCTGCGCAATTCGTCCGCGCTGGCGCCGACGACATGCTGCGCCATGATCGAGGACGACGCCTGGCCAAGCGCGCAGGCTTTGACGTCATGGGCGAAATCGGTGACGATGCCGTCATCCATCTTCAGATCGACGGTCACCGTCGAGCCGCACAGCTTGGAATGCGCGCGCGCGGTTGCATCGGGATGGTCGAGCCGGCCGATCCGCGCGATATTCCCGGCAAATCCCAGAATTTTCGCATTGTAGACGTCGTCGATCATATTTTTCCAATCCGTCGCCGCCGAGCGAACAGCGATTGCCGCAGACGGCCTTCCTTTCGCTCGCAACGATCATATATAATGCTGGTACTCGGGTATGGACAAGGCAACCGACAACCGCGTCCCTGCTCAAATCACTTCACGCCGCTTACGGGCTGGAAACAGGGCACGTTTCTAACACCCGAAAGGTCGTGGTCCGTTCAACTCGTTCCTCCTGAGAGGGGAACTACGGGAGACGCCTTTATGGATGCCGTCATCAAGAAATTCATGCCCCCTTCCGCCTATATGGAAAAGCCGGTCACCGACCGGCCGACCGAAGCCGAAGCCGAGGCCGCGGTTCGCACGCTGTTGCGCTGGACCGGCGACAATCCGGACCGGGAGGGCCTGGTCGATACGCCAAAGCGTGTGGTGAAGGCCTATCGCGAAATGTTCGGCGGCTACGACAAGTGCCCGGCCGAAGAACTCGGCCGCACCTTCGAGGAGGTCGCCGGCTATGACGACCTTGTCCTGGTCAAGGATATAACGTTCCATTCGCATTGCGAGCACCACATGGTGCCGATCATCGGCAAGGCGCATGTCGGCTATCTGCCGGACGGCAAGGTCGTCGGCCTGTCCAAGATCGCCCGCGTCGTCGATATCTTTGCCCAGCGCCTGCAAACCCAGGAAGCGATGACCGCACAGATCGCCGGCGTCATCCAGGATGTGCTCAATCCGCGCGGCGTCGCCGTCATGCTCGAAGCCGAGCATATGTGCATGGCCATGCGCGGCATCCGCAAGGAAGGCTCCACGACGCTGACCTCGACCTTCACCGGCGTCTTCAAGGACACGCCCGAGGAACAGGTCCGTTTCGTCACCATGGTGCGCGGCGGCAGGGGCTGAACGAGCCTCGCCGGCCGCCAGCCATGATCGCGAGAAATGAGAACCGGTTCTCGGATCAGATCATGGCCAAACAACAAGACAGAGCCTCGCCCATTCCGATCCGATCGGACTGGACGAGGCTCTGAACAAGGACCGGCGATGTCGGCAGTGGAATTTCCGAAAGCTCCATCAGACAAGAAAACACTGGAAGAAAGCACGGTCTTTTCGCCGCGCTTCGATGCCGGCGGCCTGGTCACCGTCGTCGTCACCGATGCCGAAGACGGCATGCTGCTGATGGTCGCGCATATGAACGCCGAGGCGCTGGCGCTGACGCTGGAAACCGGCATCGCCCACTACTGGTCGCGCTCGCGCAGCGCTCTGTGGAAGAAGGGCGAAACATCCGGGAATGTCCAGAAAATCGTCGAGATGCTCACGGATTGTGACCAGGACGCAATATGGCTGCGCGTCAAAGTGATGGGCCACGACGCAACCTGCCACACCGGCCGGCGTTCCTGCTTTTATCGGACGGTGGGACTGATCGACGGCAAGGGGACGCTTGCCAGCGATGGCAGCAAGCCGCTGTTCGATGCGCAAGAAACGTATCGAAAGCCCCATGAACCATCCATTTGAACCATTCGCCGAACTGCAGCCTCGTATATTCATGATTTCGATACAGCCAGCCTTTATGTTGGCCGTGGGACAAGGGAGATTGTGATGCTCGAATGGGCGTCATCGCGCAACAGACCGGACGTTCGAGAGGCCAATGGCCTGTCATCGTCCGCCGGTGCATCCGAAAAGAGCCCCGCCAGGAAAACAGGCATTTCGCTGGCGCTGGGCGGCGGCTGCGCGCGTGGCTGGGCCCATATCGGCGTGCTGCGCGCGCTCGACGAAGCCGGCATCGAAGTGTCGATGATCGCCGGCACCTCGATCGGCGCGCTGGTCGGCGGCTGTTACCTTGCCGGCAAGCTGGATGAGCTGGAAGAATTCGCCAGAAGCCTGACCAAGCGGCGCATTTTTGGTCTTCTCGATCTCAACCTGCGCGGCAGCGGACTGTTCGGCGGCATGAAGCTCGATGCACGGCTGCGCGAGCACATGGCCGGCGTCCGTTTCGAAGATCTGCCCAAGCCTTTCGTCTGCGTCACCACGGAGATCCGCACCGGCCATGAAATCTGGCTGTCGGGCGGCTCGCTGATCACCGCCATGCGCGCCTCCTACGCCCTGCCCGGCGTGTTCGAACCGGTCAGTTGCAATGGACGCGTTCTGGTCGACGGTGCGCTGGTCAATCCGGTCCCGGTCTCGGTCTGCCGCGCCTACGAGCAGCCGCTCGTGGTCGCGGTGAACCTTCACTACGATCTGTTCGGCCGCGCCGCCGTCATCAAGCACAGCGCCGGCGAACTGCTCGTCGAGAAGGACGCGCCAAGGCCCGGCCTGATCGACACAGGGCACCAGTACCAGACACGGCTCGGCATTACCGGGGTTATGGTCGAAGCCTTCAACATCATCCAGGATCGCATTTCGCGGGCGCGTCTTGCCGGCGACCCGCCTGATATGTCGCTGCAGCCGAAACTCAGCCATATCGGCCTGACCGAATTCCACCGCGCCGACGAGGCGATCCGCATCGGCTATCAGGTGACAATGGCCCAGATCGACGAGTTGGTCCGCCTGCAGACGGTTCTGGCCTGAAGCGCGACCGAACTGAAGGTCCGCGCAGAAAACGGAAGCTACCTCAGGCGCGCGCGGCATCGACGATGCGGAACTGCACCGTGCGGTTGCCGTTCCAGTGATTGCCTGACAGCGAACCGGCGACATGCACCGGCTTGCCCCTGTTCTTGAACAGGAATTCGCCGAGCGCCGTATCGACGGCGCGAAACGCGATCGCCTGGATGCGCCCACCACTTTCCGACTGCAACTCGGCGCGGATGTGATTGGTGCCGACCGGCCTCGCATCGGCAAGGCGATGGCGCGGCAGCGCAAACACCGGTGCGACATGCCCGGCGCCGAACGGGCCGGCTTTCTCCAGTGCGTCGAGAAGGCCAAGCGTCGCGCCCTCAGCGGCCAGCGCGCCATCGATCGCCAGGCTTTCCTCGCCTTGCAGCCGGAACACCTCGGCCGCCGCTCGTTCCTCGAAGAAGGCCCTGAGTGCGCCAAGTTTCGCCCGCTCCACCGTGATGCCGGCCGCCATGCCATGGCCGCCGCCCTTGACGATCAGCCCGGCAATGGCCGCCTCGCGCACCAGCCGGCCAAGATCGAAGCCCGACACCGAACGGCCCGACCCCGTGCCGACGCCATTGGCGTTGAAGGCGATGGCGAAAGCCGGCCGGCGCGCATGGTCCTTGAGCCGCGAGGCCAGCAGGCCGACGATGCCCGGATGCCAGTTGGAGCTGGCGGTGACGACGATGGCTGGCCCATTGCCGCCGGCAAGCTCGGCATCGGCCTCGACGCGTGCCGCGGCCAGCATTTCCAGTTCCATCTGCTGCCGCTCCTGATTGAGCCGGTCCAGCGTCTCGGCGATGGTGCGGGCCTCGACGGGGCCGTCGGTGGCAAGCAGGCGGCTGCCGAGTGCTGCGTCGCCGATGCGCCCACCGGCATTGATGCGCGGGCCGATCAAATAGGCCAGATGAAAGGTGCTGACCGGCTCGCCGATGCGCGAGACCCGCGCCAATGCCGCCAATCCTTCGTTCCTCTGCTGGCGTGCGATCTGCAGTCCCTTGACGACGAAGGCGCGGTTGACCCCGGTCAGCGGCACCACGTCGCAAACGGTCGCCAGGGCAACGAGGTCGAGCAAGCCGAGCAGGTCCGGCGGTGCGGCATCCGGCAACCGGCCGCGCAGGATCTTCGCCGTCTGCACCAGCGCCAGGAAGACGACGCCGGCGGCACAAAGATGGCCCTGCCCCGAAAGGTCGTCCTCGCGATTGGGATTGACGACCGCAACCGCTGCCGGCAACGGACCGCCGAGCTGGTGGTGATCGAGCACCACGACATCGGCGCCGGCAGCGTTCGCCGCGTCGATGGATACGGCGCTGTTGGTGCCGCAATCGACGGTGACGATCAGCGTCGCGCCGCGCGAGACGAGTTCGCGCATCGCTTCCGGATTGGGGCCGTACCCTTCGAAGATACGGTCCGGTATGTAGATCTCCGCAGGCACCGAGAAATGCGTGAGGAACCGCTTGAGCAGCGCCGACGAGGCCGCGCCATCGACATCGTAGTCGCCGAAGATCGCCACCTTTTCCCTGGCAACGACTGCCCCGGCGATGCGGGCGGCGGCCTTGGCCATGTCGGTCAGCGACGCCGGGTCCGGCAAAAGATCCCGGATGGTCGGATCAAGGAACCGCTCGGTCTGCTCGGAGGTCACGCCGCGCCCGGCAAGCACGCGCGCAACGATGTCCGGCACGCCATAGCCTTGCGCTATGGCAAGCGCGGTCATGTCCTGCCGCTCGGTCAACCGGTGTTCCCAGGAAACACCTGATGCCGACTGCCTGACATCGAGGAAGATACGGTTTTCGCCCGTCATGCGACGCGCCGTCTGCGGATTGTCATTGCTCACAATATGCGACGGCCAGCCGAGTCGGGAATCAAAACTTTTCCAGATCCTGGTGCCTGGCCTTGATCTCGCGCACGGTGCGCGACGACGAGCGCAACACGATCGTATGCGTGGTGATGGAATTGCGGCCGAACTTGACGCCGGCCAGCATGTTGCCGTCGGTCACGCCGGTTGCTGCGAACAGCACGTCGCCGCGCGCCATGTCTTGCGCGCGGTAGACCCGCTTCGGATCGAGGATGCCCATCTTCGCCGCGCGTGCCAGTTTTTGCGGCGTGTCGAGGATCAGCCTCCCCTGCATCTGGCCGCCGGTGCAGCGTAGTGCTGCCGCCGCCAGCACACCCTCCGGCGCGCCGCCGGTGCCGAGATAGATGTCGATGCCGGTTTCGTCCGGATCGGTGGTGTGGATGACGCCGGCGACGTCACCATCGCCGATCAGCCGGATCGCAGCGCCCGTGGCGCGCACCGCCTCGATCAGCGCGCCATGGCGCGGCCGGTCGAGGATGCAGGCGGTGATCTCGGACACCGCCACGCCCTTGGCCCTGGCCAGGCTGGCGATGTTTTCGGCCGGCGCGGCATCGATGTCGATGACGCCGTCCGCATAACCCGGGCCAATGGCGATCTTGTCCATATAGACGTCGGGCGCGAACAGAAGGCTGCCCTTTTCCGCAATGGCGATGACCGCCAATGCATTGGGCAGGTTCTTGGCGCAGATCGTCGTGCCTTCGAGCGGATCGAGCGCAATATCGACCGCCGGGCCTTTGCCGGAACCGACCTGTTCGCCGATATAGAGCATCGGCGCCTCGTCGCGCTCGCCTTCGCCGATCACCACCGTGCCGTTGATGGCGAGGCGGTTGAGCTCTTCGCGCATCGCGTCGACCGCGACCTGGTCGGCAGCCTTTTCGTCGCCGCGTCCGCGCAATCTGGCTGCCGCAACGGCGGCCCGTTCGGTCACACGCACCAGTTCCATGGTGAGTATCCGGTCAAGGCCGGCGACGATGTTCTGGGCAACATTCATCGGTGGACAATCCTCGTTGGCACATTGCCTCCCGCCGGAGGCGCGCCGGTTGTGTCAAAGCTCCATGACAACAGCAAGACCTCTGCGGGTCTTTTTTGAAAACACAACGATATCAATCGATTGAATGAGAAAAGAGATATGCCTATTCCGCCCGCTCGATGCGGATGACCTGCGGCTTGTCGGTCAGATGGTCGTCCTTGGTGATGCCGTCGACGGCCTTGCGGACAGCCGCTTCCGTCGTCTCGTGGGTGACGAGAATCACTGTTTTCTGCAAGGCGCTATCCGGCCCGGCGGCGTGCTGCACGATCGATTCCAAAGAAATGTCGTTGTCGGCCATGCGCTTGGCGATGGCGGCAAAGACGCCGATGCGGTCATGCACGGTCAGCCGGATGAAATAGCCGCCCGCATGGCTGCGCATCTGCGCCTTCTTGTAGGGACGCAATTCCTTCGCCGGCAGGCCGAACACCGGACCGTGCTGGAAGCCGGGCCGGCTCTTGGCGATGTCGGCAATGTCGCCGACCACTGCCGATGCAGTGGCGTTGCCGCCGGCACCCGGACCGGAGAGCAAAAGCTCGCCAAGGATATCGGTTTCGATGGCCACCGCATTGGTGACGCCGTGCACCTGCGCGATGACCGAGGCCGTCGGCACCATGGTCGGGTGCACGCGCTGTTCGATACCGCTTTCCGTGCGCTGGGCGACGCCGAGCAGCTTTATCCGGTAGCCGAGATCGCCGGCCGCGCGGATGTCGGCCTGGCTGATGTTGGAAATGCCTTCCATGTAGATGTCGTTGGCGGCAATCCTCGTGCCGAAGGCAAGGCTGGTCAGGATCGACAGCTTGTGCGCGGTGTCGTGGCCCTCGATGTCGAAGGTCGGGTCGGCCTCGGCATAGCCCAGCCGCTGCGCATCTTTCAGGCAGGCGTCGAACGACAGGCCCTCGGCTTCCATGCGGGTCAGGATATAGTTGCAGGTGCCGTTGAGGATGCCGAAGACGCGGGTCACCGAATTGCCGGCCATCGCCTCGCGCATCGTCTTTATGACCGGAATGCCGCCCGCCACCGCCGCCTCGTAATTGAGCAGTACACCCTTCTTCTCGGCGGTCTCGGCCAGCGCCACGCCATGCTTGGCGAGCAGTGCCTTGTTGGCGGTGACGACGTGGCGGCCGGCTTCAAGCGCCGCTTTCACGGATGCATGCGACGGCCCTTCGTCGCCGCCGATCAGCTCGACGAAGACATCGATCTCTGCGGTCTGCGCCATTGCTACCGGATCGTCGAACCACTTGGCCGCGCCGAGATCGACGCCGCGGTCGCGTTTGCGATCGCGGGCCGAAACGGCCGACACGACGACCTCGCGGCCGCATTGCCGCGTCAGTTCCGCCGCCTTGTCGCGCAGCACGCGGGCCACCGACGCGCCGACGGTGCCGAGACCGGCGATTCCAACACGCAACGCTTCAGCCATGTCCGGCGACGCCTCTCAAGAATTTGGTCGATGTGGTATCAGGCAACTCAACGATGCGCGGCGAGCGGCACCACATTGTTGGGCTGTTTGGCGCTGGACGCCAGGAAGCGCTTGATGTTGCGCGCCGCCTGCCGGATCCGGTGCTCGTTCTCGACCAGCGCGATGCGCACATGGTCGTCGCCATGCTCGCCGAAGCCGACGCCCGGCGCCACCGCCACGTCGGCGTGCTCGATCAGAAGCTTGGAGAATTCGAGCGAGCCGAGATGCTTGAACGGCTCCGGGATCGGCGCCCAGGCGAACATCGACGCCGCCGGCGCCGGGACGACCCAGCCGGCGCGGCTGAAGGCGTCGACCATGACGTCGCGGCGCTTGTGGTAGATGTCGCGCACTTCGGCGATATCGGCGCCGTCGCCGTTGAGCGCATGCGCGGCCGCCACCTGGATCGGCGTGAAGGCGCCGTAGTCGAGATAGGATTTCACCCGCGTCAGCGCCGAGATCAGCCGCTCGTTGCCGACGGCAAAACCCATGCGCCAGCCGGGCATCGAAAAGGTCTTCGACATCGAGGTGAACTCGACCGCCACGTCGATCGCGCCGGGCACCTGCAGCACCGAGGGCGGCGGATTGCCGTCGAAATAGATTTCCGAATAGGCAAGGTCAGACAGGATGATGATGTCGTTCTTCTTGGCGAAGGCCACCACCTCCTTGTAGAAATCAAGCGAGGCGACCTGCGCCGTCGGGTTCGACGGATAATTGAGGATCAATGCCAGCGGCTTCGGGATCGAATGGCGGATGCCGCGCTCCAGCGCCGGAATGAAGCCGTCGTCCGGTTCCACCTGCAACGAGCGGATGACGCCGCCCGACATGATGAAGCCGAAAGCGTGGATCGGATAGGTCGGGTTTGGGCACAGGATCACATCGCCGGGCGCGGTGATGGCCTGCGCCATATTGGCGAAGCCCTCCTTCGAGCCCAGCGTCGCCACCACTTGCGTGTCCGGGTCGAGTTTCACGCCGAAACGGCGGGCATAATAATTGGCTTGGGCGCGGCGCAGGCCCGGAATGCCACGCGACGACGAATAGCGATGCGTGCGCGGGTCGCGCACGACCTCGCACAATTTGTCGACGATGGCCTTGGGCGTCGGCAGGTCCGGATTGCCCATGCCAAGGTCGATGATGTCGGCGCCGCGCGAACGGGCACTGGCCTTCAGCCGGTTGACCTGCTCGAAGACGTAGGGCGGAAGCCGGCGGACCTTGTGAAATTCTTCCATGTCATTTCCAGTGGTGGGTCAATTCCAGACGGTCAAAGTGGTCTTTGGCAAGGATGGTTGTCGGTCGCGCGATATAACCCTATTTGCATGCAGGGTCGAGGGCGGGATCGCATTTGGCTTCGATCTCCTTCAGCGCATCGGCGCCGTGCTGCTTCGCCAATGTGTTCAGCGCCGCCGCCGGGTTCGCGACCTTGACCGCGCCGCCCTTTGAGCCCTGCGCCTGTGCCTCCGCCTTCAACTGGGCGAGCTTGGCGTTCTTTTCCGCCTCGGTGAATTGCTCCGCCGCCGCCTGCGGCGGGATATTCAGGTTCGGATAGCTGCCGGTGTTCTTCGGCCCGTCGGTAGCCGCGACAGGCGTGGCGCCCTCGATGTTGGTGCTCGAACAGCCGGCGATCGCCAAAAAGACGACCGCCGCGCCTGTGCGGTAAAAACGACCAATGCCAGAAAAAACAGTTTTGCCAATATTAATCGTCATATTGTTTCCTTGGCAGCCGAGATAGAGCGCGTTGGACCCCGTCGGATGTGCCATGATACTATGTCAAGAAAACGCTTCGGGAGGAACCCTGCGAACCATGTCCAAAACACCCGATTCGGGCAAAGCGCAAGATGACCGGCCTTCGACCGTCGAGCAATATCTGGTCAAGGACCCGGAACGCTTCGCCTTGAACATGGCCCGGATGATCGAGCAGGCCGGCAAGGCGGCTTCGGCATGGGCCGAGCCGCGCGAAAAAGGCGACGTGCGCGATCATGTCGCCGAGCCGGTCGTCGACATGGTGAAAACCTTCTCCAAGCTCAGCGAATACTGGCTTTCCGATCCGCAGCGCGCGCTGGAGGCGCAAACGCGGCTGTTTTCCGGCTACATGACCGTCTGGGCCAACTCCATCCAGCGCCTCAGCGACGGCGGCGAAGACGAAGACGCGGTCAAGCCCGAGCCCGGCGATAAGCGTTTCCAGGACCCGGAATGGGGCCGCAACGCTTTCTTCGATTTCCTCAAGCAGGCCTATCTCGTCACCTCGCGCTGGGCGAACGACCTGGTCGAGCACGCCGACGGCCTGGACGAGCACACCCGCCACAAGGCCGGTTTCTACGTCAAGCAGGTGTCCAACGCCATTTCGCCGTCGAATTTCATCCTGACCAACCCGGAATTGTTTCGCGAGACCATCGCCTCGAATGGCGAAAACCTGGTGCGCGGCATGAAGATGCTGGCCGAGGACATCGCCGCCGGCAAGGGCGACCTGAAACTGAGGCAGGCCGACTATTCGTCCTTCGAGATCGGCAAGAACCTGGCCACGACACCCGGCAAAGTGGTGGGCCGCAGCGACGTCGCCGAGATCCTGCAATATGATCCGGCGACCGAGACCGTGCTCAAGCGGCCGCTGCTGATCTGTCCGCCATGGATCAACAAATTCTACATTCTCGACCTCAACCCGCAAAAATCGTTCATCCGCTGGGCCGTCGAGCAGGGCCACACCGTCTTCGTCATCTCCTGGATCAACCCGGACGAGCGGCACGGCACCAAGAGCTGGGAGGCCTATATCAGGGAGGGCCTGCAATACGGCCTGGACACGATCGAAAAGGCCACCGGCGAACAGGACGTCAACGCCGTCGGCTATTGCGTCGGCGGCACGCTTCTGGCGGCCGCCCTGGCGCTGTTGGCGCAGGAAGGCGACCACCGCATCAAATCGGCCACCTTCTTCACCACCCAGGTCGATTTCACCCATGCCGGCGACCTGAAAGTGTTCGTCGACGAGGAGCAGGTCGCGGCCGTCGAAAAGGCGATGAACGAGAAAGGCTATCTCGACGGCACCAAGATGGCGACCGCCTTCAACATGCTGCGCTCAGGCGACCTGATCTGGCCCTACGTCGTCAACAACTACATGCGCGGCAAGGATCCCCTGCCCTTCGACCTGCTCTACTGGAACGCCGATTCGACCCGCATGGCCGCAGCCAACCATTCCTTCTACCTGCGCAATTGCTATCTCGAGAACAGACTTTCGCAAGGCGAGATGGAACTGGCCGGCCGCGTGGTATCGCTGAAGGATGTCACCATCCCGGTCTACAACCTCGCCTCCAAGGAAGACCATATCGCGCCGGCGCTTTCGGTGTTCCTCGGTTCGAAATATTTCGGTGGCGAGGTCGACTACGTCCTGGCCGGTTCCGGCCACATCGCCGGCGTCGTCAATCCGCCGGCGGCGCAGAAATATCACTACTGGACCGGCGGCAAGCCAGCGGGCGACTTCAACGAGTGGCTCGCCAAGGCCACGAACCATCCCGGCTCCTGGTGGTCGCACTGGCAACGCTGGATCGAGGCCAAGGACGACACCCGCGTGCCGGCCCGCAAACCCGGCAAGCACATGAAAACCCTGGGCGATGCGCCAGGCACCTATGTCAAGGTGCGTGTGTAACCTTCTGTAATGTGTGGTGAGTTGACGCGCCGCTAAAAGAGGGCGAAATGGTGTCGTCAACCCTTAAGCACTCCCGATTCTTCTCTAGCCGTCGAATTACTCTGGGGCTTGCGGATTTGACACAGGTCTCGTTTCCGTTCAGGGACAAGGGTTTATTGCGGCGAGACGTTTCGGTGCCGCCAATGAAGTACCGACCGGACATCGAGGGGGAATTTGGTTTTGAAATCAGCAGGATCGCGCCTCGCGAAGGGAGAAAGCCGTGCCATTGCGGCCGCGCTTTTCTCCGTGCTCCTGGCGTCCTGCACCTCGGCCGGTGACCCGTCCCTGTCCGTCGGCATGCCCGGCTACAATGCCTCGGCTACGGACACGGCCTCCGGCACCCAACAGGTCACCACTGGTTCGTCGTCGCAGATGACGACTTCACAAATGACGATGACCGCCAAGGGCGACGCAAGCCTTCCCGAGCAGGTCGCTTATGTGCCAGCGGCCAAGCCAGGGGCGCAGGCCCCCCAGGGAGGCGCCAAGTCCGATGCCGGCTTCCCCGTCCCGGCTAAAGCGGGCGCAGAGACGGCTGCGGGCCAGACACCGCAGCCACAGGCGGCGCAGACGGTTGAACAGGCCGATGCTGCTGCGCAGAAGACTAAAACCGCCGATGCCGGCACGACCGCGCCGAACTCCGCCGCGCCGGCGATGAACAACCCGGTCTATGTGACCGCCGCAGAGCCGCAGGCCTATGCGCCGAAGAAAAAGGGGTTCCTCGCCTCTTTGTTCAGCGCCACGCCCGCCTCGGCAGCACCTGCCCCGCAGGCCAACAACAGGTCGGGCGAGCAACCGACGGCGGCGCAGCCCAAGGCCGCGCAGCCCAAGGCGGCAAAACCCGCCATCACCCTGGCCTCGGCCAAATCGGCTGAAAAGCCGGTGCAACTGGCTTCACTCGGCGATACCAGCCATTTCACCGATGACGCACTGCCTGGCGTGCGCAAGACCGCACTTTTCGAGATCAAGCGCAAATCCGGCCTCGACGACGACAGCGACGTCGATCTGAACGAGGATGAAGGCGGCGCCTATCAGGTGGCATACGCTCCCGGTCTTGCCCGGCTGGCGCCCAACGGTCTTTTGAAGCAGACCGAGAATGTCGACGTTGCCTGCCTGAAACCTTCGCTGGTCCGCGTGCTGAAGACGATCGAGGGCCACTACGGCAAGAAGATGATCGTCACCTCCGGCTATCGTGATCCGGCCCGCAACCGCCGCGCCAACGGCGCCAAGAATTCGCTGCACATGTATTGCGCCGCCGCCGACATCCAGGTTCCAGGCGTCTCGAAAGCGCAACTGGCAAGCTACATCCGCAGCATGCCAGGGCGCGGCGGCGTCGGCACCTACTGCCATACCGAATCCGTCCACATCGACGTCGGTCCCGAGCGCGACTGGAACTGGCGCTGCCGTCGGCGGCGGTAACGGCTGGTTCTTCCCTCGTTTAATGCAACGTCCGCAATGCGCCGTATCACGACGGCATGCGGTGCCGCGTCGAACCGGGGTGAATGCTCCACCGCCTGAAGGCGGTGGCTTCGGTTACGGCTCAAAGCCGGATCGGTCCGCCGC
>NZ_FTPD01000082.1:0-7029 GCF_900156895.1 Mesorhizobium prunaredense | reverse complement strand
GAAACGGCTCCATCCCAGCCGCCTAAAGGCGTGGGGTTTCCTGATCCCCTATCGGGGACTCTAAATCGCCGAAAATGCGCGGTATTGCGGTCACCGAAAAAAGTTGTCGCAGGTAGCGGCAGACGGGTTGCCGGTTTGGTGCAACGCAACTATAAGCGCTCACATCTGAGCGCGCCCATCGTCTAGCGGTCAGGACACCGCCCTTTCACGGCGGTAACAGGGGTTCGATTCCCCTTGGGCGTACCAGAAAAATCAAGCTGGCTGCTTCCCCATCCCGCCATGTCGAATCTAGCTCGAATAACTGCCGGTGAACGCTGGCGGACTTTCCCGCTATTTCCATTCAAACCTGTCGGTCGGCTCAAGTCTAGATTGAAATTCGTGGCGAAGGGCCGCCAGAGCCGCCGTTTTCCCATTCAGGCAGGCATCGAAGAACGACACTGCTCCGTCTTGTACAACGCGCGTGTAGCGGGTCTCCTCCTCGGGGCCGTGGGCGTGTGGTCCGTGCTTCAGGCCGGAAAACGCATTGTGGCCAGCACCGTCGAGAACGAGCAGATATTGATGAGGGATGGTCAGCGCTTCGTAAGGAAGGGTCCGCTGTATCGGATCGAATTCCTTGTTGCCGGGCACCGCATTGCCGTCTTTCGTGCCGGTGATGTGAAACAGCGGGATATTGATATCGCGGTAAAGGGCGGCCAACTCGCCGCCCTGGATGGGTATGTTCGGGCTCATCACCAAGCCGGCGCGAATTCCTGGCTCCTTGAACGACCACTGCCCGCCCGGACCCATTCTCTGCCCTGCGGCAACCATCGTCGAGACGCCTCCATAAGAGTGTCCGGCCATGCCGATGCGTGTCAAATCCAGGCGGCCGGCGAGCCGCCCCTCGCCGTTCATGCGCGCAAGCTCGCGCAGGGCAAAGGGCACGTCCTGAAATCGCGCGCGCGCAGCATTGGCGTCCCACATCGCTTCACGAAGAATGCGGTAGACTTCCTCAAGAGAGTTTGCCTGTTGCCAGATCGAACTGTCCGTCCCGGTATGCTGCAGGTGCACCGCCACGTAACCGCTTTCCGCCAGGCGCCGCCCGAGGTAAGGCATCGCCTCGCGCGATCCGCCAATGCCATGCGACACAAGGAGCACCGGGTAAGCGCCAGACAGGGGAGCGGGGGCATAAAGCCGGTACGGCACCGAACGGCTGCGCGATTCGTCGCGAAAGGCGCCATCAATGACAGTATATCCCGAAGGTGAATCGTCCACGGTTTCGTTCATCCGCCAGTCTCTCAGGAATGTATGCTCGAAAGCCTCTATTGTTCGCCCCGTTCCTTGACCCGCTGGACCGAAAGCATTAAGGCAATCACAGGTAAAAGCCACATCCAAGATTGCCCGCTAGGTTCGTGCTATGGTGGTGTTTGAAACAAGCGCTCACTATTACCGCTTCTTTGCCAACGAGTCTCGTCGTGGCGGCTCTCCCCTCTATGAAAAGCTGTCGCTTGGGATTGCGGACAATGTCGCGCTCCAGCGCCTGGCGGCAGGGCGCAGGAAGGGTCAGCCGGCGGCGAACCTTGTCTTCGGCGCGGTACAGTATCTCCTGCTTGGGGGCGTCGATCATCCTCTCAAGGATTATTATCCGAGTCTGGGCGGAACACGGCCGGCCGACGATCGCGCATTCGAACTTTTCGCGGCTTTTTGCGGTGCCCACGAAGCCGAACTCGTCGAGATCATCGCGAAGCGCGCCACCAACACCAACGAGGCTGGCCGCAGCGCGCTGCTGCTGCCCGCATTCGATCTGGTTGCGCGCGAAGCCGCCGCTCCCCTTGGCCTCGTCGAGATCGGATCCAGCGCCGGCCTGAACCTGAACTTCGACAGCTATGGATATCGGTATACAGACGGGAAAGGCGCTCCGAAGCTGGAGCGGTGGACCGATGCGGATTTCGTCCTTTCCTGCATCCTTGAAGGGCCTGGCGTGCCTGTATTGGGGATGTTCCCGCCCCCCGTTTCATCGAGGATCGGCCTCGAACTTTATCCGACCGATGTTCGGGATGAAAATGAACGCCGGTGGCTCAAGGCGCTTGTCTGGCCCGAGCGCATTGACCGGCTTACAAAACTGGATGGCGCCTTGAAGATCGCCGCCGCGCATCCGCCCCGGATCAGAGGCGGCGACGCCGTGTTGAACCTGAGCTCTGCGCTGGCGGAGATTCCGCCTTATCAAGCCCGATGCGTGTATCACACGATAATGGGCTATCAGCTTTCTGGCGATCAACACCGACGCATAAACGATATCCTGTTGGAGGCGAGCAAAACGGCGCCGGTCTGGCGCGTCACCGTGGAAGGCGAGGTCGCACACCCCAATCCCACTGAGACGTTCAATCCTCTCAAGGTCAGCAGATACTTCAATGGCGAGCGCAGGGTCAAAACGCTTGCGATCTGCGATCCGCATGGGCTATCGATGGAGTGGAAAGGCTAGCAGGTCGACGGTTTACCCGGCCATTCCTGTCCTTGACCAAATGCAAAACGCGATGCGCTTTACTCTAAAGTGTCCACATCATCGGCGATGGACAAACGGTCGCGCGGCAGAGGCACACGCAACTGGTTGCGATTGGATAAGGCCTTGGCAAAGTCCGGTTTGAGCGTCAGCGCCTCGTCAAAGCTGGCGAGTGCTTCATCAATGCGCCCCAACGCCCGCAGCGTAACCCCCCGATTGTTCATAGCCTGCACGAAATCGGGTCTCACCCCGATGGCTTTCTCGTAGCACGCGAGAGCCTCATCATACCGTTTCAGACCGCGCAAGGCATGCCCCCTGTTGTTGTACGCAGCTGCGGCTTTCGGATTGATCTCGGTGGCGCGAGCCAGGTAGGTGTCAGCTGCCTGATACCGACCGGCCTGAAGACATAGAACGCCCAACAGATAATTAGCGTCGTAATGTCGGGGATTTGCCGCCAGTACCTGCAGATAAATCCTCTGGGCATCCAAAAATTGCTTGCTCCGATGGCATTGCAAGGCACGCGCAAATTGCTCCTCAATACGCATAGCCGCCACAACCTCGTTCAGAAGCCGGCGCGCCTCCAGATTGCTCGGTTCAGTCTCGAGCACTTGCCTGCAACCGCGCTCCGCCAGATGGAACTTCCCTTCCTGACGCAGCTTTCGCACCGACGAAATCACTGAGGGAAGGCTTCTTCGATCCAGCCTGTTCCGGCGCGTCAGGCTGTTGGTGGCGTCGATTCGGACACCCTCTACAAGCCGCTCCTTCGATCCGAAACTGTACTTGTACGAAAAATCTCCAGTGCCAAGGTCGTAAGTCCTGAGGCCGTTTTGAATTGCCCAGCGGATGCTGTAGGCGTGAAGCACCAAGCCCGGTGGAGGCTTCCGAATTGCGAGATTGCGGCTGACGAGGAAACAGACGAGTGAACGCTTTGACTTGTCGATAAACGCAATGTGTACTCCTAATGGAGTATCGCCTTTCCACAATACGGGCGCGAACAGTACACCCGCCTTGTGGCATTCAAGTAACATATAGCGGCAGTTGGCAATAATACCCTGAGCATAGGCACGGCTTTTGGCCTCCCACTGCGTAAGCCAAAGTTGAAAGAAAACCTCCAGGTCACTTTGGATTGTCTCGAAGCCCGCCAAACTTATCCGGTATTCTCCGCTATTCTCGACCTGACGGAGAAAATAGCGGACATCACGACGCGTTTTCGGGCCAAGGTTGCCATCCAGGAATTCGTCCCAATCGGCTGGCAAATCGACATACATATAGATGTCATGATTTATCTTTTCGCCTGTTCGGGTTGTATGGCGACGTCGTTCAATCTTTTCTTTCACAAAATCGTTGTCAGAAAAGCTTCCAAGCAGCATTTGACGGCGCTTGGTCGATATCGAAATGTCGTCGCAGTGTAACGTTGTCCAATTCAGCGCCTGCAGGCGATCGGCGAACGACGAAATGACTTGCTCTTCGAATTCGGGAACGCAGATGAAGCCCGTATAGGTAGCGAAATACGAGCCGGCCATCCTTATGCTGCTATAAAATCCCGTCTGCTCATCAAGTCCGGTGACGAGCTGTAGAGGGAAGAAGGCGACATACTCGTTTGACTCGGGAGACGGCCGCGCAGCCAAAATCATCCAACCTGGGCGTCGCAGCCAATTCGACATCCATGGCCAGGACAGGAAAAAGTTCGCCTCCGGATCGGAGTCATAAATCCGGTCCCAATTCTCTCTCAGCGGCTGCAACGCTTCGAATTTGTCAACCATATCGATTTGCATGCGCTGACCATCACTGAAGTGCCTTATCGAGCGTTTTGCGGTTATCTTTGCCGCTTTCTCTGACGCCTGAGACTGTGCGTCAAAACATGTCCCACCAGTTCTTCATACTTGATCCCATGCAGGGCGGCCGAACGATAGACCGCCGAGGCCGGCGCCATGTTGCAGGCAATGTTCACTTCGATGAAAACGGCCCGGCGAGTGTCGGGATCATAACGGAAATCGAAGCGGGCATAGTCGAATGGAGACATCTCGGCCACCAAACGTGCGGTTGCCTCCGAAACCTCTTCAGCTCCCGGTCCGTCGTAAGGAGCGGACTTGTAGGAACTGTTGAGCCCTCGCTTTGCTTCATTGGTCAGAACATTGTCGCCAGGGCGGCCGCGCTCCTCGAAAACCGCCAATGAACCTGGCGGGAAGCCCTCGACAATTGGAACCGTCAGATTGAGGCCCGGCACAAACTCTTCTGCAATGAATTCACGGCCGCCGTGACGCGGATCAGAGATGGTTGTCAGCGCATCCCGCCAATCCGCTTCATTCTCGACCTTTACAATTGCGTCGGAAGCGATACCCCCTCGCGGCTTGACAATCCACGAACCGGGCAGGCTGAATTTATCATTGCTGACCTCACCGGGCTGCATGATCCTGTGCTTCGCGACATCGAGCCCCAAGGAAGCAGCCAACTGCTTGGCCAATACCTTGTCTTCCGAGACCGCCCGACTTGACGCCGATGCGCCGAGACACGGGACGCCACGATAGGCCGCGATTGCCGGCGCCAGGAGCTCGTGACCATCGAATATCGCATGAGAGTGAATGGCATAGAGGAAATCGAAGTCGAGAGGCCCGAACAGCACCTCGTGCTCGCTCGCAGGCGTGACCCTGAAACCCAGCCCCCGCAGCGTTTCGAGCATAATGGCATGGTAGACTACGTGGTAGCCGTACTTGGCCCTACGCTCCGGGCTTGAGTCGAGGGCATGACGCGCCAAAAACAGCACATGGGTTTGCGCCAGCTCTTCCGGCGATGGGGTCAACAGGTATTCCAACGTCGGCATTTGTGAGCCTGATGTGTTCAAAACGCTTTCCCATGCTTGCATCATGGCCTGAGCCGGTCAAGCAGAACCACGAGCAATATCCTGGGTGGCGCTGAAGGTCGAAATGGTACAGATCCAGACTGAGATGCTGGCCGCACCGACCTGTAAAGAAACACAGGAGCAATTCGGGGCTTCCGGTTGTCCTTTGACGGGAGTCAAAGCCCCAGCTCGAATGTAGAAGCCTGATTGCTTCCGAGAAAATTCCCCAAGGCCTGGATAGCGTCTATCGTATGCTGGACATTGTCTATGCGAGCCCACCTATTTTTCTCTGCATTTGTCCTGATGGCGCCTCGGTACACATAGAAAGGAAGAGGAGACTCATCCAGCTTTTCTCTATACTGCAAGGATGCGATGTTTTTCAACGAGATCATAATAGCGTCAAGGTATCGCCCTGCTCTCACCTCGTCCCCTGTTCGCCGCGCCATCTCGAATGCATAAGCCAGCCCCTCGGTGTAAACTCCGTCCGAGGACGCGTGCGGAAGGCCGTACTGAGGGGTTGCTGGATTGAAGAATCGTCCAATCCTGTACGACAGGTCCTGAAGTTCAAGCAATTTGTCGTTCAGAGTAAACACCGCCTCGGCGAATTTGTCGGCTTTCGTCAACCCATATAGATGCCGATAAGCGATGGTGTGCCAAGGGACGTATGCCGGGTAAAAGTTATCTGCGATATTGCGGACATATTCCTCTAAATAGAATTCTGCACCGCGCGCCGCTTCGTCGAAATAACGGGTTAATCCAGTCCGGAAGTAATATTCGAGCAAAGCTACTAATGCTTCCCCTGAGTAAAATGTTAAGAGGTATTTTGCGTCGAAGGAATAATTCGGCTCCTTTAGCCAAGGGCGAAAGGACCCGTCTGCATTCTGAAGCGCAAGGATGCCCTCCGCGGCTGCACTAGCCTTTGACTGGAACTGTTCAAAATGAGGGCTTGCCGCGAATGTGCGAAGCAGCATCGCATTCGCCCCGAGTTTTGACTTGCCATCATATTCAATATAACCAATACCACCCTCTTCCCTATACCATGTATTCATGATGAATGACAAATTCCGGCGATGAACAGGGCGAAGCGAGAGGTTTCTGACGCTCATTTCCGCTAACGTGCGCGACGACATAAGCTGTCTTAGTTCATTGTTTTTTTCAGATTTCTCGCCCGTATACGGATTAATACTGTAGGTAAACAGACCCTTTTTTCCAATATTGCGGATTATCCAGGCTTTCGCCAAGTCTCGGATCCTTGCCATCTCCTCCGGCAGCGGCACGACCGTCCGTCGTTCGGGAGACCGTTCGGCCCGATGAAAGTTCTTCTTTGGCATGAGGCGTTTGGAGGTTTGAATCCGGTGGGCGGACATGGTTTCGCCGAGATTGATCGAGTTTTTGGCTGCTCTTCGACTGTCGACTGTAACGGCACGGTCTAGGCGGTGGCAACGGCCGTGGGCCGGGCTCCAAATGAGCGTAGAGAGCCGTGAAGATCCTGGTTTTCGCTGCAGTTGGGGGCCGGTCTGCGACGAAGCCCGGCGCGGAGGAGTGAAGATAGCTTCGCGGCCGATAGTCACCCTCGCGCCGGCCCTCCTGTTCAGTATCCCAAACGGAAGGTGAGCGTCTTTCGACGCTCACCTTCGCGATTATCGGGCGAATATCTGGTGGGTCGTTAGCCGCCGCTGCCGCCGCCACTGCCACCGCTGCCGCCGCTACCACC